>NZ_NIWU01000009.1 GCF_002236105.1 Pseudomonas umsongensis | reverse complement strand
CCGGTATGACTCACCCACATAGGTAACAAAACAGTTCAAGCACATAGGTAACAGTTTTTAACTGGCACTGGTCGATTCCGAGGATCTGACCATGCCGTGGCGAGAGCTCAAACCTATGGACCTGAAAGTGATGTTCATTGCCGACTATCTGTCCGGTCGACTTAATTTCAGCCAACTTTGTGCGGCTCACAGCATCAGTCGCAAGACCGGTTACAAGTGGGTAGCCCGCTACAACGCGGACAGCATCAACGGATTGGCGGAGTGCAGTCGCAAGCGCCACTCTCAAGCTCAGGCTGTGCCGTTTGCGGTCAAAGAGGCCATTCTTGAGCTGCGCGGCCAAGGGCAAACCACGCCAGGCCCGAAAAAGATCCAGACAGCCCTGAGAGAGCGGTTTCCAGATCAGCCGCCACCCTCCAAAACCACGATCTACAACGTGCTTAAAAAAGCGGGATTGGTGGTGTCTCGGCGGTTGCGCCAACGTGTCGCCGTTTATCCCAAACCACTTCAGAAAGCCGACCTTCCTAACCAGCTCTGGAGCGCTGATTACAAAGGCCAATACCTGACAGGAGACGGTGTCTGGTGTTACCCGTTGACGGTAATGGATCACGCCAGTCGATTTTTACTGGCTTGTGAAAGCATGCCGAGCACGACTTTCAAGGACGCCAAGGCCACCTTCGAGCGGTTATTCAAGATGTATGGAATGCCTGAGCGGATCCGTACGGACAACGGAGTCCCTTTCGCCAGCGGTGGGCGTGCCGGGTTATCGCAGTTGTCTATCTGGTGGGCCCGCCTGGGCATCATTCACGAAAGGATTCAGCCGGGTCGACCCGAGCAGAATGGACGGCATGAGCGCATGCACCGCACGCTTAAGAGCACATTGCCAAGGCCGCCGGAAATTGAGTGGGGAGCCCAGCAGAAGCATTTTGACCTGTTCATGCAGCACTATAATCATGAACGTCTTCATGAGGCTTTGGGGCAGAAAACACCAGGCTCCTGCTATACAAGCTCGTCACGGGCATTTCCGAGGAAGCTGCCGGAGATGAAGTACCCAAGCCATGTTGAGGCATACCGAACGGACTCCAACGGCGTGGTGAACAAAGGAAGGCTCAGAATCTATGTCGGCTATGTCCTGAAACATCAGATAGTCGGATTGGAGAACATCAGCGAAGGGGCTTGGGACATCATCTTTGGGCCTGTTCTACTGGGACGGGTTGATGAACGAGACGCTAAGGATGGTTATCTGACGCTCAAAGTAATCAAAAATAAGTGATCAGGTGTTACCCATGTGCCTGAACTTTACTGTTACCTATGTGGTTGTTCCATTCTTGCCCCACCACTTGGTGCCTCGCTTAGGCTCGGCATGCCCTCACTCCGGCATTGCTCCGTGGGTCGCCGCGATGGGCCGTCCCTGGCCCAGCGCGGCTAAACCGGCGTCCTGCCGGTTTCCCCACTGCGCAATGCCTGCGTTCGGCCATCGTGGTTAATGGGGCGCCCGCGATCAACAGCAAAGCGAGGCGGCCTTAAAGCCGACCTGACTTGACGTGAACTCGCTGATCGTTCCCACGCTCTGCGTGGGAATGCCGCCAGGGACGCTCTGCGTTCCACTGACGACGCGTTAATTGAACCGTGCGCGACGGTGATGCGGGGCGTCACAGGAAGCCCTGTGTGAAATTGGTTGTCTGCGTACATATCCATTGCTGCGGTAACGGCGGCTTATGGTTTCGCTTTTACAGCGACTCCCTTTTTCAAACACCAAAAAGGAAGCAAAAGGCTGTGCCCCACCACTTGGTGCCTCGCTAAGGCTCGGCATGCCCTCACTCCGGCATTGCTCCGTGGGTCGCCGCGATGGGCCGTCCCTGGCCCAGCGCGGCTAAACCGGCGTCCTGCCGGTTTCCCCACTGCGCAATGCCTGCGTTCGGCCAGCGTGGTTAACGGGGCGCTTGCGATCAACAGCAAAGCGAGGCGGCCTTAAAGCCGACCTGCTTTTGGTGATGCCTGTGTTCGATGATCGTTCCCACGCTCTGCGTGGGAATGCCACCAGGGACGCTCTGCGTTCCACTGACGACGCGTTAATTGAGCCGTGCGCGACGGTGATGCGGGGCGTCACAGGAAGCCCTGTGTGAAATTGGTTGCCTGCGTACATATCCATTGCTGCGGTAACGGCGGCTTATGGTTTCGCTTTTACAGCGACTCCCTTTTTCAAACGCCAAAAAGGAAGCAAAAGGCTGTGCCCCACCACTTGGTGCCTCGCTTAGGCTCGGCATGCCCTCTCTCCGGCATTGCTCCGTGGGTCGCCGCGATGGGCCGTCCCTGGCCCAGCGCGGCTAAACCGGCGTCCTGCCGGTTTCCCCACTGCGCAATGCCTGCGTTCGGCCATCGCGGTTAACGGGGCGCTCGCGATCAACAGCAAAGCGAGGCGGCCTGGCTTGAAGTGAACTCGCTGATCGTTCCCACGCTCTGCGTGGGAATGCCGCCAGGGACGCTCCGCGTTCCGCTGACGACGCATTAATTGAGTCGTGCGCAACGGTGATGCGAAGCGTCACAGGAAGCCCTGTGTGAAATTGGTTGTCGGAGTGCATATCCATTGCTGCGGTAACGGCGACCTATGGTTTCGCTTTTACAGCGACTCCCTTTTTCAAACGCCGGAGTGCCGGCCCAGCAAAAAGGAAGCAAAAGGCTTTGCCCCACCACTCGGTGCCTCGCTAGGGCTCGGCATGCCCTCACTCCGGCATTGCTCCGGGGGTCGCCGCGATGGGCCATCCTTGGCCCAGCGCGGCTAAACCGGCGTCCTGCCGGTTTCCCCACTGCGCAATGCCTGCGTTCGGCCATCGTGGTTAATGGGGCGCCTCAGATCAAAAACCAAAGCGAGGCGGCCTTAAAGCCGACCTGCTCCACGGCTGTACCTGATCCCCTGTGGGCGAGCCTGCTCGCGAAAAATGTCCGGGCAACGCTCTCATCCAGGCGCCCCGCGTCATCGTTGAAGTCCATCGCGAGCAGGCTCGCTCCTACAAAGGTCCGTGTGGAACCTGTGGGAGCGAGCCTGCTCGCGAAGAATGTCCGGACAACGCGTTCATCCAGGCGCCGCGCGTAATCAACGCTCCATGACATAGGTGCCAGGTGCGGGGCAGAGGGGCGGGTATTTGCGCGAGCCAAGTTTCTTCGGCGCCGGCCGGCTTTCGCCTGAGCGCTGGCCGATCCATTCGCGCCAATGCGGCCACCAGCTGCCTTGCTGGCGCTCGCCCGCGTTTTGCAGCCAGGTTTCCGGGGTCTCGGCGGCGGCAGGTGCGGCGTAGTAGAACGACTTCGGGTTGCCCGGCGGGTTCACCAGGCTTTGCAGGTGGCCGGCGTTGGACAGTACGTAGGTGGCGTCCTCGCCAAACAGTCGGGCGGTGCCGTAGCAGCCCTGCCAGGGTGTGATGTGGTCGGTGGTGCCGCCGATCACATAGGCACCGACCTTCACTTGGGTCATGTCGATCGACTCGCCGGCAATCTCCAGGGAGCCCGGGTTGCTGTAGGGGTTCTGCTGGACCAGGTCGAGGTAGTCCGCGTGCAGTTGGGCGGGTAGTCGCGTGGTGTCGTTGTTCCAGGCCAGGATGTCGAAGGCCGGCGGCTTGTTGCCCAGCAGGTAGTTGTTGACCCAGTAGTTCCAGATCAAGTCGTTGGGCCGCATCCAGGCGAACATGCGGGCCATGCCCTGGCCGCTCAGTACGCCCTTGCGCCGGGAGCTGGCCTTGGCCGCGCGCAGGGCCGACGGGGTGGTGAACAACCCCAGGGTGGTGTCGTCCAGTGCCGAAGGCATGTCCAGCACGCACACGGCCCAGCTGGTGTTGGCCACCTTGTGGCCTTCGCCACGGGCCGCCAGCCAGCCCAGGTAAGCCGCCAGGGTGATGCCGCCCGAGCAGGAGCCCCACATGTTGACGTCCGGGCTGCCGGTGATCTGGCGTGCCACGTCCACCGCCTGGTCGAGGCACAGCGCGTACTCGGCCAAGCCCCAGTCGCGGTGCTCGCGGGTGGGGTTGCGCCAGCTGATGACAAAGAGCGTCACGCCGCTGTCCTGGATCCACTTGATCAGGCTTTTCTCCGGTGACAGGTCGATGGCGTAGTACTTGTTGATTTGCGGCGGCGACATCACCAAGGGCCGGGCATGGACATTTTCAGTGGTGGGGGCGAACTGCAGCAGCTCGAACATCTCGTTGCGAAACACCACTTGGCCCTTGGCCGTGGCGATGTTTTCGCCAACCGTAAACGGCGAGCTGTCGACCTGTTTTGGGAGCCCACGGTTGTTCAGCATGTCATCGCCGAACTGGCGGATGCCCCTGGCCAGGCTCATGCCCCCGGTGTCCACCAGCTTGCGCAGTGCCGCCGGATTGGTCAGCGGCGAGTTGCTCGGTGCCACGGCATCGGCCAGCAGTTCTGCGACGAACCGGGCGCGGCTCTTTTCCAGCGGGGCAAGGTCGGTGGATTCGATGAAGCGGGTCAGTTCACTTTGGCCGGCCAGGTAGCTCTGCAGCAGCGCGCGCAGGAAGGCGTTGGATTGCCAGGCTGGATCGGCAAAGCGCTTGTCCTTGGGATTCGGCGCGATGCTGGAGTGACCGCCAACGATGCCGCGCAGCTCCTTCAGGTAGCCACCCAGATGAGCGCCAGCCTTGAGCGGCGACAAGCCGACGGCCTTGAGCAGGTAACCGGCCGAGCTGGCCAGGTCCGCCGCGCGCACGCTGACCAGCGGATTGGCCGCCAGGGTCTGGTTGGAAGCCGTGCCGATCAGCTCTTGTTGCTGGGTGTCGCCAGCGGGATCACCCTCCTTGCGAACGCGGCGCTTTCGGCCGGTTGCTGGGGGGCGCTGGGTTGGAGTTACGGACTCGCTCGTTCGGGTGGATCTGCTCATGTCGGCTCTCTTGTATCCGGGTGCTGACCCGGTTGTTATTTTGCTCCGACTCTAGGGTGTAGCAGGGGGCGACCACCTCGCATTGCACGACAGCGAATTTTCATTTCATGACACGGGGAGCGCAGGCCGATGAGTTGAACATGAGCGCCTGCAGGCATGCATAGCGGAATTGAAAGCGGGTTTGACCCAGCGCGCTTGAAGCGCGCCGGCACTCATTTCAGGAGTGTGGGCAGCTTGGTGTCTGCCCACGCCGCGTCAGAAGTCGAAGAACACCGTTTCCGCTTCGCCTTGAAGATGAATGTCGAAGCGGTACGCCAGCTTGCCATCCACGGTGCAGCGCCTGGCGACCAGGGATTCGCGCCGATGGGGCTGTTCGATCAGGTTTAACACCGGATCCACGGCATTCGCCTCGGGCTCGTCGTCGAAATACAGGCGGGTCTGCAGGTGAATGTTGATGCCCCGGGCAAACAACGCAACGTTGATATGCGCCGCCATGGTAACGCCCGAGGCGTTTTTCAGCCTGCCGGGCTTGACGGTCTTGATCGTCCATTCACCGGCATCGGTGGTCGCGGTACGGCCAAAACAATTGAAGGCTTTCTCCAGGTCGAAAGCGCTGTCGTAGACGCCGTCGTGGTTGGCTTGCCAGCACTCCAGGAAGGCGTCGCGAATCAAGTGGCCATTACCGTCATACACGTGGCCCACCACTAGAATATGCTCGCCTGGCGCGCCAGGCCTGGCCATCTCGTTCCAGATTTCCTGCTCACGCGGCGCGTTGCCGGCGGCCTCTAGCGCCAGGCCGATATGCACATAAGGCCCGGCGGTTTGCGACGGGGTTTCAGGCAGAAGTTGAACGGGCATTCGCAGGCCTCCTCAGCAGTTTTCGAAGTGGGTCTTGCGCTGGCCGCGCAGGACGATGTCAAAACGATAAGCCAGGCAATCCATGGGATTGGCCATGCCCATGTCCAGGCGGGCGATCAAGCTCTGCACCGCGTCCGGGTTGGCGATCGACTTGACGATCGGGCACATCGGGATGAGCGGATCACCTTCGAAATACAGCTGGGTAATCAGGCGCGTGGCAATCGAGGGGCCACTGATGGAGACATGGATATGCGCAGGACGCCAATCGTTGGGGCCGTTGCGCCATGGGTAGGGGCCGGGCTTGACGGTGCGGAAACTGTAGTTGCCATCGCGGTCGGTCAACGCACGGCCAACGCCGCCGAAATTGGGGTCGAGGGGGGCCAGGTAACTGTCTTTCTTGTGCCGGTAACGACCACCGGCATTGGCTTGCCACATCTCCACCAGGGTGTGGGGGATCGGCTTGCCGTATTGATCGCAAACCCGGCCCGCGACGATGATGCGTTCGCCGATGGGCAGGCCGCCGTGATTGAAATTCAACAGCAGGTCGTTATCGTGCCGACCCATTTGCAGATGGGAAAAATCCGGGCCGCTGGTTTCGGATAAAGACTGGGGGATGCTCACCAATGCCTGGCGAGGGGAGCGCAGGATCGAGGTCTTGTAGTCAGGCGTCAGGGCCTTGGGATGCCAATTACGGTCACGAATGACGAAACGGCTGTCGTGCGCATCAGACATGTCGTTTTTCCTATTGTTATGGTGGGACGGAGGCACTGCGTTGGCAGCGACTGGTGGCCCAGTGTCCTCTTGTACGTCCCAGCGCAAAATTGAAAAAATCGACCTTATGCATATCCAGATGGTTATGGATACTGACCTTCGCGATACTCCTGGCCGACCTCGCGCAATGCCTCCACGCACCACTGCGCCGCCGGTGATACCGGTAACGCGGGATTGGTGCACAGCCCGACGGAGCCACCCGGCTCACGCATTCCAAGGTCCAGCTCGACCAACTCACCCTGTCGCAAATCCTGTCTGACAGCGTCGAGAGGGGCGACCCAGATAGCCTGGCTGCACAGCACGTAGCGCCGACTCAGGGCCACCGACAAGGTTTCCAGGCGTTGGCGCGATGGTGTGATCCCGTGCTGGACGAACAGGCTGTCGGCGAACTTGCGGATCGTCGTCCCCGCCGACGGCAATACCAGCGGATAGTCTTCGAGGTTTTTCTGTCCCGACGGATCGTTGAGCACCGGGTGGCCGCTGCGGACCACCAGGGTCATGGATTCGCTGTACAAGTGCTCGAACGCGAGCCCTTGTATCAGTGGGCTATCGGTCATCCGGCCCACCACCAGGTCCAGCTCACCGACCCGCAGTCGGGACAGCAAATAGGCACTTGGGCCAGTCACGACACTGACCACCAACGCCGGGTGACGGTCGTGCAGGCGGCAGACTACCTCCGGTACCAACAGGCTTTCGACCGTGGATAGCACGCCGAGCTGCACGGTAATGGGCTCATGCACGCCCGAGCGCAAACTGTTGACCCCGTCGCGCAGCGCTTGCACGCTCGGCCCTGCGTATCGCAGGAAGGCCACGCCGGCTTCGGTCAGCGTCGAGCCCTTTTTACCCCGTTCAAACAGCCTGGCATCGAGCAGGGTTTCCAGTTCCTTCAAGGTTTTGGAAAGCGCTGGCTGGCTGATCGCCAATTTGTCGCAGGCACGTGCCAGGCTGCCCTGGCGTGCCACCTCGAGAAAACACAGCAGATGCCGGAATTTGATTCGGTTATCGATGTTCAAAAGGGGGCTCTGCCTTGGTGGTTTGGCCTCTATTATTGTTGGATTTGCAGTGGTTGTGTGGTTGTCCCGGCCATTTTTTGGGGGGCATATCCATTGCTGCGGTAACGGCGGCTTATGGTTTCGCCCTTACGGCGAGTCCCTTGTAGGAGCGAGCATGCTCGCGATGAAGGTCAACGATGACTCGGGAAGCCTGACACCCCGTGGCGCTCTCAAGTTTTTCGTCGGAACGCCGCCCGGAGCATGCTCGCTCCTACAGAGGTCGCCGCGCTGGGCCGTCCCTGGCCCAGCGCGGCTAAACCGGCGTCCTGCCGGTTTACCCACTGCGCAATGCCTGCGTTCGGCCATCGTGGTTAACGGGGCACCCAAAATCTAAAGCCAAAGCGAGGCGGCCTTAAAGCCGACCTGACTTCAAGCGAACACATTCCCCCTGTAGGAGCGAAGCTTGCTCGCGATGGACGTCAACGATAACGCGCCCTGTCTGGATGAGCACGTTGTCAGGACGTTCATCGCGAGCAGGCTCGCTCCTACAATTGGATCGGGGGCATATCTGCGATCAGGCCACAGCCCGCACACCTGCACCTTTCCCCTCCGCCTGCACATCATGCAGGGAGATCCGTGACGTCTCCGGCAACGCGAGCCCGCCTGCCAACGCCAGCAAGGCAATCGCGATCAGGTAAAACGCCGGCGACAGGTTGCTGCCGGTGGTGCTGATCAGCCACGTCGCCACC
The DNA here is from genome assembly GCF_002236105.1 of Pseudomonas umsongensis. Taxonomy (GTDB): domain Bacteria; phylum Pseudomonadota; class Gammaproteobacteria; order Pseudomonadales; family Pseudomonadaceae; genus Aquipseudomonas; species Aquipseudomonas umsongensis. The sequence continues at coordinate 263,610 of NZ_NIWU01000009.1, read as the reverse complement.
AACGGGGCCGTCCCGCCGAAAATCGTATACGCCATGTTGTACGTGATGGCCGAGGCGGTGTATCGAGTTCGGGTCGGGAAGGTTTCCGAGAGCAAGGCCGCGGTGACCACGCCACACAACACCGCGCCAACGGCCAGGAGCATGACGCCTGCGACCGACGCTGCGAACGAGCCGGAGCTGGCCATCAGGAACGATGGATACACGGCCACGATCAACAAGGCGCACGCCGTCATCACCGTCATCCGGCGCCCGACCCGGTCCGAATACAGTCCGGCCAACGGGCAGATTGCCGCTGCGAACAGCAAGGCAATCAACGACACCAGCAACGCCGTTGCGCGACTCAGGCCCCCCGCGACCTGCAGGTAGGTCGCAAAGTAGGTGGTGAACATATAGAACGACAGCGCCGTGAGCGACACGAAGGCGCCCAGGCAGCAGATGGCCGCGCCATGGTTGCGCAAGGTGTCCTTGAGTGGGGAATGGGCGACCGCATGTTCCTGGGTCACCGCCTGGAATGCCGGTGTTTCATCGAGCTTCCAGCGCAGGTAAAGACCCACCAGGCCCAGCGGTGCGGCAATCAGGAACGGCAGGCGCCAGCCCCAACTGCCCATTGCTTCAGCCGATAACGATGCCTCGAGCGCGTAGGCCACCACGGCGGCGGCGGCGAAGGCGGAAAATGTCGACACCGGAATGAAGCTGCCGTACCAGGCGCGTTTATCACTCGGCGCATGCTCCATCAGGTAAGCACAGGCACCTGCGTATTCCCCGCCGGCGGAGAAACCCTGGGCACAACGGATCAGCGAAAGAAGGATCGGCGCCGTAACCCCGATGGCGGCATAAGTGGGCAATACACCGATCAAGGTCGTCGCACCGGCCATCAGCAGAATCGTCATCGCCAGGGTGCGCTTGCGCCCGATCCGGTCTCCCAGCATGCCGAAGAAAATCCCCCCAAGGGGCCGGAACGCAAACGCCACGGCGAATACCGCAAAGGTCTTGAGCAGCGCGGCACTGGCATCGCCGCTGGGGAAAAACTGCTGGGCGATGGTCGTGGCCAGGAAGCCGTAGACGGCGAAGTCGAACCATTCCACGAAATTGCCGATGCCGGCAGCCACGATCACTCTTCTCAGTGTTTTCGGGCTGACTTGTTCCGTTGTTGTGCTCGTCATGCTTGACCTCGACAGTTCGTCAGTAAGCTATCGATTATCGAGGCAGGCGCTAAAGCTGTTCACTTCAAAAGTGTCATCCACGTAGTCAGTACCGACTTCGCCCGCATCAAGTGTTCGAAAGGTTGGGCATCACTGCATGGTCTCAATGGATCCATTAATCTGCATTTATCTGTAAAAAGCTTGACTGTTGTCGGTTTTATTCGATTCAATGGATCCATAAAAACAAGCCTGTCCCGGAGAACCCTATGTATCCGAAAAACACCTGGTACGTCGCCTGCACCCCCGACGAGATTGCTTCCAAGCCCCTGGGGCGGCAAATATGCGGTGAGAAAATCGTCTTCTATCGCGGCCATGAAGGGCGCGTTGCTGCCATCGAGGATTTTTGCCCCCATCGTGGTGCGCCTCTTTCGCTGGGTTATGTCGAAAATGGCAACCTGGTCTGTGGCTACCACGGACTGGTGATGGGCTGTGACGGCAAGACCGTCGAAATGCCAGGCCAGCGCGTACGCGGCTTTCCGTGCAACAAGACTTACGCGGTGCAAGAGCGTTACGGTTTCATCTGGGTCTGGCCCGGGGAGCAGGACAAGGCTGATCCTGCGTTGATCCATCATCTGGAGTGGGCGGTCAGCGATGAGTGGGCCTACGGCGGTGGGCTGTTCCACATCAATTGCGACTATCGCCTGATGATCGACAACCTGATGGACCTCACCCACGAAACCTACGTGCACGCCTCGAGCATCGGCCAGAAAGAGATTGATGAAGCGGCGCCGGTCACCACCGTCCAGGGTGACGAGGTGGTCACTGCGCGGCACATGGAAAACATCATGGCGCCGCCGTTCTGGCGCATGGCCCTGCGTGGCAATAACCTGGCCGACGACGTGCCGGTAGACCGTTGGCAGATCTGCCGCTTCACACCACCCAGTCATGTCCTGATCGAGGTCGGCGTGGCCCACGCCGGCAAGGGCGGTTACGACGCCGAGCCGCAACACAAGGCCGCGAGCATCGTGGTCGACTTCATTACGCCGGAAACCGAGACGTCGATCTGGTACTTCTGGGGCATGGCGCGCAATTTCAATCCCCACGACGAAGCCCTCACCGCCACCATCCGCGAGGGCCAGGGGAAGATTTTCAGCGAAGACCTCGACATGCTCGAACAGCAGCAGAAAAACCTGCTGGCCAATCCCGAGCGCAACTTGCTCAAGCTCAATATCGATGCCGGTGGCGTGCAATCCCGGCGCGTGCTGGAACGCCTCATTGCCCGTGAGCGAGCGCCGGCTGCCGAGCTGATTGCCGCGGTCAAATAGCCAAGGGCAGCGCCCTTGGGCGCTACGCCAGTCCACCCCCATAGATCCTGTTCGCGGCCACTGCGGTGGCCGGCCTTGAAGGTGCGCCATGATTGAAGTCGTCGTGACATCCCGCAACAACGAAGCCCTGGATATCTGCAGCTACGAGTTGGCCTGCGCGCAAGGCGGGGCATTGCCCGGCTTCAGTGCCGGGGCCCATATCGACGTGCACCTGCCCGGCGGATTGATTCGCCAGTACTCACTGTGCAATCACCCGCAAGAGCGCCATCGCTACCTGATCGGCGTGCTCAAGGACGCCGGCTCGCGCGGTGGTTCCCAGAGCCTGCACGAGCAAATCAACAGTGGCGATCGGCTGCTCATCAGTGAACCGCGCAACCTGTTTCCGCTGGTCGTCGAGGGGCGGCGCAGCCTGTTGTTCGCAGGTGGCATCGGCATCACCCCGATTCTGTGCATGGCCGAGGAACTGGCCCACAGCGGCGCCGATTTCGAGTTGCATTACTGTGCGCGTTCCAGTGAGCGTGCGGCTTTTGTCGAGCGACTCAAAGGCGCTTCCTTTGCCGATCGCGTGCACCTGCATTTCGATGAACAGGCCGATTCGCGCCTGGACGCCGCCAGGGTGCTGGCCAATCCGGGGCCTGACGTGCACCTGTATGTGTGCGGCCCTTCAGGTTTCATGCAGCATGTGCTCGACAGCGCCAGGGGCCAGGGCTGGAGCGAGGGGCAATTGCACCGTGAATACTTCGCCGCAGCGCCGGTGGACACCGCTGCCGATGGGGCATTCCAGGTCAAGCTGGGCAGTAGCGGGCAGGTGTTTGACATTCCGGCGGACAAGACGGTGGTCCAGGTGCTGGAGAGTCACGGTGTCGAGATTGCGCTTTCCTGTGAGCAGGGTATCTGCGGAACCTGCCTGACCCGTGTGCTCGAAGGGGTGCCCGATCACCGCGACCTGTTCCTGACCGAGGAAGAGCAGGCGGCCAATGATCAGTTCACGCCCTGCTGTTCGAGGGCCCGCTCAGCACTGTTGGTGCTGGATCTCTAAGCGAGCCGATCATTCGCCGCGCGAGATCACCTTCACCCGCTCGCCATGGCTGATTGCGCCGAAGACCTCGGCGTAACGCAGCGTCGCATTGGCGTGTTCACGCATGATGGCTTCAGCGCGTGCGCCCTGGCGACTGACCAGCGCGTCGAACACCGAGTGGTGTTGCATGTGCGCAAAGTTGAAGCGCCGGTATTCGCGCGCCATGTCTTCACGATCGATCGCCAGCGCCGACACTGAAGCGAAGGGGCGATGGTCGTTGCGCGCCAGGGCTTCGGCAATGGCCGGGTTGGCGCTGCTTTCGACGATGACCTGGTGAAAACGCATGTTGAGGTCATGGAACGCCTCAAGGTCTTCTTCTGTCACGTAGCCTTTGTCGAACAGTGCATCGCCTTGCACCAGGCATTCACGCAGCGCCGCCTGCGCCTGTTCGCTCAAGCCGCGTTCGGCGCTCTGGCGCGCCGCCAGGCCCTCCAGCACCCCGCGCACCTCCACGGCACCGGCGATATCGTCGGCACTGACCGAGCGTACCTGATAGCCCCGACCGCCATGGCGCACCAGCAAGCCTTCCTGTTCAAGGGTCACGAAGGCCATGCGCACCGGCATCCGCGAGACGCCGAAACGTTCCGCCGTCGGAATCTCCATCAGCCGTTCGCCGGCTGCCAGTTCGCCCGAAGCGATCATTTTGCGCAGTGCGACCAGCACCATTTGACCCGGTTTGCTCATGCAGGCGACTTCCAGAGGTTGGTTCGCCATAGTAACGCAAGGAGGGGACGGATGCAGGGGCGACAAGCGCCCCTGGGGGGAGGGTCAGAGGGACAGTGGGTAGCTGACGATCACGCGGGTCTGATCGAAATCGCTGTTGAAACTGCGACGGTTGGTGGCGTTGTTGACCCGCACGCTGAGGTTTTTCAGTGGGCCACTTTGCAGGGTGTAGCTGACCTCGGTGTCACGTTCCCATTCCTTGCCGTTGCTGCCGGCCTTGGTGGTGGCGTTCTCGCCGTGGCCGTAGCGGGTCATGAGCAATAGGCCGGGGAGGCCGACGGCGGCGAAGTTGTAGTCATAGCGAGCCTGCCAGGAACGCTCATCGGCGTTACTGAAGTTGCCATTGAACATGTCATTGCCCAGGGTGCGGCCGCTACTGCCATACACGGACATCCAGGCGGTATCGCCGCTGACCTTTTGCAGCCCCAGGTACAGGGTATGGCCACCCAGGTTGGCCGAGAACAGCCCGTAGGCGGTATGGCTTTGCACGTTACCGATCAGGGCGCTGCCGTCATCCTTGTCGACGAAATAGCCCAGGTTCGCGCCGAGGGTCCAGTCGCCGAACTTCTGTTTATGCAGCAGGTTCAAATAGCTTTGCTGGTAGATGTCTTCGAGTTGCGAATGCCAGGCGCCGATCAGGGTCTGTTGTTCATTGAAGCGGTATTCGGCGCCGGCATAGTTAAAACCGTCCGACATGACGGTAGGCGCCGCCCAGGCCGAAAGGTCCTGCATGTTCGACGAATTGCGCAGGCTCACGGCGGTGTATCGACCTGCCTGCAGGTTCAGGCCAGGAAGCTCGCGGGACACCAGCATGCTGCCTTGGAAGGTCTGTGGCAGCAGGCGACCGTCATCGTAGCGCAGCAGCGGAACGTCGGGCATCAGTTCGCCCAGCATCAGCTCCGTCTCGGACAAACGCATCTTTGCCGCCACCCCGGCGCGCCCGTAGTTGTCGGCGGAGTGACCATCGTCGTGCACCGGCAGCAGCTCCGAACCGCTGCGCTGAGGGCCGCTGTCGAGCTTGACGCCAAGCATCGCGATACCGTCCAGGCCAAAGCCGATAACGCCAGGGGTGTAGCCGGAACTGAACTTGAGGATCGCGCCCTGGGCCCATTCTTCGATCTTGCTCTTGCTGGCGCCGGGATCGTTGAAGTCACGATTGAAGTAGTAGTTTCGCAGCGTCAGGCTGGTCTTGGAGTCTTCGAAAAAGCCGCCGCTCTCGGCTTGTGCCGGAGGTAAAAGGGCAAGCGCCATTGCACCGCCGAGCAGAGCCCGGGGAGGGAGAGAAAGGTAAGTCATTATTGTTGTTTTCCTGGAGGTGTAGTCGGCAGCGAGGGCAGGGCCTCGCTACCTCTTTTTTGTATCGGCTCAGGCCTGGCTGAGTGCGCTGCCCGGTTGTGCCTGGACCTTGGGCCGCAGTTGCAGCAACACGACGGCGGCCATCACGAACACCACGGCAAACACCCCATACAGGTGCAGTGGCTGCCAACCGCTGTCGAGCAACAGGCCGGCCACAGTCGGCGAAAGGATGGCGCCGATGCGGCCGATACCGATGCCCCAACCGACCCCTGTGGTTCGCACCGAAGCGTCGTAGACAATCGGTGACAGTGCGTACAAACCTGCCACGCAACCGTTGGAGAACAGCCCGATCAACAGACCCAGGCCGAGTGCCATTGATACCGATGAAGCGGAGCCGACGAACAGCACCAACAGCCCTGCGGTGATCAGCATGAACAGCGACAGCACCCGGGTCAGCCGCCAGCGCGAGGCCAGGCCGCCAATCAGCGCGGCGCCGAAGATGCCGCCGACGCTCAACAGCACGCCGCCGCTGATGCCTTGTTGTGCCGATAGACCTGCCGAGACCAGCAGCTTCGGCGTCCAGCTCATCACGAAGTAGAAGCCGAACATCACCAGGAAGAACAGCAACCAGATCAGCAGGGTGGTGCGCCGTGAATCAGGCGAGAGCAACTGCGCAAGGCGCCCTCTGCCTGAAATCGGCGCAGAGAGGGCGACAGGTAGTTCGTTCAGTGCTGGCTGGCCGAGGCGAGCGGCCAGTCGGTTGATGCGCACCAACGCGTTTGCCGGGCGGCGGGCAATCAGGAAGTCCAGCGATTCTGGCAAGTACAGCAGCACCAGGGGAATCACCGCCAGGGTCACGGCGCCCCCGAACAGGAACACCGAACGCCAGCCAAAGTGCGTCAGCAACCACACCGACAACAGCCCGCCCAAGGTCGCACCCAAGGCATACCCGGTCGATTGCAGGCTCACCGCCAGCCCGCGCCAGCGCTTGTTGGCGTATTCACTGGCAATCACGTTGCTGCTGGCCAGGATCCCGCCGATACCCAGGCCGGTCAGCCCACGCAACAGCGCCAGTTGCAGCGGCGTCTGGCTCAGGGCCGACAGCAGCATGCCAGCCCCCGAGAGCAGCAGGCACAGCAGAATCAGTGGCCGGCGACCATAGCGATCAGCCCATGGCGCGATGAACAGAGAACCTGCTGCCATGCCAAACAGTCCGGCACTCAACAACAGCCCGATCTGCGCGCCGTTCAACGCCCATTCGGCGGACACGGAAGAGGCCGTGAAGGCCATCACCAGCACGTCGAACCCATCGATCATGTTCAGGACAATACAGATGCCCACGGCCAACCATTGGAAGTGAGCCATGGGACGTTCATCTACCACGCTCTTGAGATCGACACTCATGGCTGCCCCTCGAGAAGAGGCTGGGTAAAGGCAAAGCGAGAAAGGCACGCGTTGGTGGGTGCAAGCCGAAGCTTGAGCCCGATTGAGAAGTCATTCATCCCGACACCCTTGTTATTTTTATGAGCGGGCAGGCGCTGTACCTGACACCGTGCAGTGCCAGTCAATCAAGATATGGATCCATTGAAAAGTGGGTTTGACTGGATTTTTATCGAGATGTTTTTATTTTTTGAATAAATCACATAAAAATCAATGAGTTAATATGATTTATAAACTGTTCGATTATCGGTCATCTTCATTGGTTTTTATTAAGGGATCCATTGATGGCGGATGCGAAGCTGTCGGTTGCAGAGCATGTCCGGCCACAACAGCTATTTCTCCTGCGACTTCATTTCCGTTCTTATTTGCGTCTCAGGCCCGAAAAACTGATTGGGATCATCGGCCTTCTCCAGGTCAACCCAGGCTCGGCAAATGCAATGGGAGAATTGTTCCCGCACCTTTTCGGTGTCTTGCCAGTCCATGGGTGATGCCTGGGTTTTCTGTCCCTCGACTGTTTTATAGCAGACGCAATTGTCGAGTCGGGTGACGCCGTTATCGCTCTGGCAAGCAGTGGTAAGCAAAGAGATCGCGATGAGCATGACGATGCGTTTCATTGGCTCCTCTCCGAGGCTGTTGTGAAGGGCCGGACCTGAATGGACCGCCCCACAGTAGAAGAAGCTTAGCTGTCATTTTCCATCGCTCCATCCACTGCCAGCCTTTGGTAGCGGCCCCTTTAACTCACGGATTTCGAGGAAGCTCTGGCGAGGCTACGCTGGCTCTCAGCGCCTTGGCGACTTGGGTTTGAATCTCGTAGGCAGGTGCCTCGACGGCGTTGTAGTCACGGGTGTAGCGAGTGGCAAACTCGCTGACGCCCCATTGCTGGTACTGCTGCACGTGCTTCAACTCATGGGCCCATAACGCGACGTTGTTCAGTGCATCGTCCTGGCTGCGAAAGACGATGATGTCGACAAGGGTGACGGCATTGACATCGGGGTTCTGCAGCATGGTGTTCGCGGCGTTGAGCTCTTCGTCATCGCCGATCTTGTAGCGGGCCGAGTCGAGCACCTGTATGTCGTAGTAGGGTTCAAGCTGGGCGCGAATATTCAGCGGGATGGTTTGAACATTGCCGGTTGCCGCGGTGTTGCGCGATTGAACAATCCAGCTCTGTAATCCTGCGGCCGCTATCTGGTTCATGTTTTCGAAGAGCTCCCCGCTGTCCTCCCTGGAACCTGGAGCACAAAAACAGGCAACCACACACACCTGGTACTGACCTTGCGGGCAGGCGAGAGCCGTAGACGAAGTGCCAACGCACAAGAGTGGAATCGCCAGGCGCAAGGCTTGACGTAGAAAGACGGCTGACAATGGGGACTCCCGCAGGCAGTTATTTGGGCAGGAGCATGCTGTCCTGCCACGAATTCGACCGTTGTTACTGCGTTCGATTCCCTTGATCCACGGTTTTTTCGTACCATTTCCCGCAAAAATACGAATGAGAACGCCTATCAAAAGCTATTGATACGGTATACCATGCGCCGCGAAATTATTGGCATGTATGCCGTCCCATTTGGCTATTCTCTCAAGGCTTCCTAGATGCGTCGTACCCTGCTGTCTATCTGTGTGCTCCAGGCGTTTTCCACTTCCACCTGGGCTGAGCCAGCGACAACCGCTGCAACCGGCCTGGAGTTGCAAGCGACCGACATCGTTGGCACCGCGGACCTTGAAACCGCCACGGGGCCAGTGGATGGCTATCGCGCAACCCGCTCTGCCAGCGCAACCCGAACCGACACGGCGATCCACGAAACCCCTCAGTCCATCAGCGTAGTGACCAAGGATGTCGTCGAGGACATCAGTGCCACAAGGTTGCAGGATGCGCTCGATTACGCCGGCGGCGTGGGACGGGCCAACAATTTCGGTGGCCAGGGGCTGACCACCTTCACCGTGCGTGGCTTTACCACCGGTGAGTTCTATCGCAACGGCTTCCCGATCAACCGTGGTTACCCGAATATGCCGGATGCGAACACCATCGAGCGGCTTGAGGTATTGCGCGGCCCGGCGACCACGCTTTACGGCCGGGGCGATCCCGGCGGTACGTTCAACGTGGTCTCCAAGCAACCGCTGGCCGAACGCACCGTCACGCTGGGCAGCCAGCTCGATGATCAGGGAATGAAGCGTGGCACCCTGGACGCCTCGGGCCCGCTCGACGAAGAGGGTCGCCTGGCCTATCGCCTGAACGTGGTGGGCGAGGGCGGTGACACCTTCCGCGATCACGTGGAAACCGAACGTTATGGCGTGACGCCGGTTATTTCGTGGCAGGCCAACGATGACACCAAGGTGATCTTCGAAGGCGATTTCATGCGCAACAATCACCCGCTGGATCGCGGCCTGACGCGCTATCCGAATCAGATTGGCACCGCGTCGCGCGACACGTTTTTCGGTGAAAAAGACGTTGGCAAGTTGCACAACGACAACAACATGGCCCAGTTGCGTTTCGAGCACTTCCTGAATGACGACTGGACATTGGGCGGTGGCTTCCAGTGGCTCGATGGCACCTTGCAGGGCAATGCCGTTGAAGCCAATGGCGTGGCGGCCGATGGACGCACCCTGGGGCGCAACTTCAACTACCGCAAGCTTGAGTGGACAGACAAGGACACCCAACTCAATCTCACCGGGCATTTCACCGCGCTCGGTTTCGATCACACCTTGCTGACTGGCGTCGAATACGAGGATTACGACTACAAGTCGATCATCCAGCGCTCCAGCGGTGCAGTGAGTGCTTACCCGATCGATATCTTCGACCCGGTGTATGGCCAGCCTCGCCCGGCCCTGACCCGTACGCCGACCGACGACAAGGAAAACCTCAAGACCTACGCCGCCTTCGTCCAGGATCAGGTGGCGTTGACCGAGCGCTTGAAAGTTTTGGCGGGCGCCCGTTTCGAGCGCTTCGAGCATGACTACGAAACCTTCGTGCCGGGGGGCAGGAGCTGGGAAGCGAGCGATAACGCGGTGACGCCGCGTCTCGGCGTGCTGTATGACCTGACCGACACCGTGGCGGTGTATGCCAATACCGCGCGCTCATTCAAGCCCAATAGCGGGGCCAGCCGCGAGGGGGGTGGTTTTGACCCGGAGAAGGGCAAGTCCTATGAGATGGGCATCAAGTGGGAAGCGCTGGATCGCCAGCTGAGTGTGGACGCGGCGATCTACCAGATTGAAAAACGCAATGTCCTGACCACCGACCCCGTGGACTCGACCTTCAGTGTGGCGGCCGGCGAAGTGCGCAGCCGTGGCTTTGACCTGAACGTGGCTGGCAATGTCACCCCTGAATGGCGGGTGATTGGCGGCTATGCCTATGTCGACGCCGAGGTTACCCAGGACAACGTGATCGAGTCGGGCACCCGGTTGATGAACATTCCCAAGAACAGCTTCAGCCTGCTCAACGTCTACGAGTTCCAGGAGGGCGCGCTGAGGGGGCTGGGGCTTGGCACCGGGCTCAAGTACGTCGATGAGCGTGCGGGGCAAACGGCGAATACAGCGTTTTCGATGGGTAGTTACACCGTCGTCGATCTGCTCGGCTTCTACAAGATTAACGACCAGGTCAGGCTCAATCTCGATGTGAAGAACCTGTTCGACCGGGATTATGAAGAAGGTGCCTTTGGTAACGTCTATGCCTACCCGGGTGCGCCGAGGACGGTTCAGGTCGGTATTTCCTACACCTTATAGCTTGATGTGATGTAGCTCGGTGGGATGTAGCACGTTCACTCGCCCGCCGCGTTGCAGGGCGGGTGAGTGAGCGGGGTCAAGGCTTCTTGCCTTGGGTCTTCTTCAGCCCTTTCAAACGGACATTCGCCCTTTGCACGGCGGCCATTTTTTCCGGCCGCTTCATGCGTTTCCACTTCCTGATGTCTTCCTTGCTACGCCCGCAGCTCACGCACAGGTCGCCGCTCAACTGGCACACGGAAATGCAGGGATTGTCGATATCCTTGGCCATCTTCAATGCCCCCTGGTCACGTCTGATCGTGCCAGGCGTTTCTGCCAATCGCCACCATGGCTGAGTTGGCACTCCTCCTCAGAGTCGAATCGGACAATGCGCGCTGAAGGCTCCAGATCGATATTGGCCTCGTGCAGTGCGATGGCCGTCAGCTCAAGAATCCGCGCTTTCGAGCTAACCTCTGCGAGTTTTTTGTCGGCCAGCGTTTCGAACACCCAGGTCACCCTCAGCGTTTGGGCAAGGGCGTTCAAGTCAGCCGTATGGGTGAGCCAGGTAAAGCCTTTGATCTCGGATTTTGCTGTTTCGCAGGCATCGGTCAGCGTTGTGATCAAACGGCGCTCGAGCCGTGCAAGTTCACGTTTGCCCATGGGCATGGGGGGCTCCTTTGGAGATAAAAAATGTGTTCTGTGGTGTCTGACAGAACGCCATCGCGAGCAGGCTCGCTCCCACAGTTTTTTGATCACCACCAATCCCCTGTGGGAGCGAGCCTGCTCGCGAAGAGACCAACACTACCGAAACAAAACTGTCAGGCAACAAAAAGCCCCACCAGGCTCAACACCTGATGGGGCTTAGATGAAGCTGAAGGCTACTAAGCCACATTCATCGTCTTGTGCGTATCAATCAAATGCTGCACCACCCCCGGATCGGCCAGGGTGGAGATATCGCCCAGGCCATCGTATTCGGCGGTAGCAATCTTGCGCAGGATGCGGCGCATGATCTTGCCCGAGCGGGTCTTCGGCAGCCCCGGTGCCCACTGGATGACATCCGGCGAGGCAATCGGGCCGATCTCCTTGCGCACCCAGTTCTTCAGTTCCAGGCGCAATTGCTCGCTGGTCTCCTCGCCCGCGTTCAGGGTGACGTAGACATAAATGCCCTGGCCCTTGATGTCGTGCGGCACACCCACCACCGCCGCTTCGGCGACTTTCGGGTGGGCGACCATCGCGCTTTCGATCTCGGCGGTGCCCATGCGGTGGCCGGAGACGTTGAGCACGTCGTCGACGCGACCGGTGATCCAGTAGTAACCATCGGCATCGCGACGGGCGCCGTCACCGGTGAAGTACATGCCACGGAAGGTCTTGAAGTAGGTGTCGACGAAACGGTCGTGATCGCCATACAGCGTACGCGCCTGGCCTGGCCACGAATCGAGAATCACCAGGTTGCCTTCGGCCTCGCCCTCGATGATGTTGCCCAGGTTGTCCACCAGCGCCGGCACCACGCCGAAGAACGGACGCGCCGCGGAACCCGGCTTCAAGCCGTGGGCGCCGGGCAGCGGGCTCATCAGGGTGGCGCCGGTCTCGGTCTGCCACCAGGTGTCGACGATCGGGCAACGGGATTGGCCGACGTTCTTGTAATACCAGTCCCAGGCCTCGGGGTTGATCGGCTCACCCACCGAACCCAACAGGCGCAGGCTGCTGCCATCGGCGCCTTCGACGGCGGCCGTGCCCGCCGCCATCATCGCGCGGATCGCGGTCGGCGCGGTGTAGAGGATGTTGACCTTATGCTTGTCGACGATCTTCGCCACCCGGGTGATGTCCGGGTAGTTCGGCACGCCTTCGAACAACAAGGTGGTCGCGCCGTTGGCCAGCGGGCCGTAGACAATGTAGGTGTGGCCGGTGACCCAGCCGACGTCGGCGGTGCACCAGTAGATTTCGCCCGGGCGGTAGTCGAACACGCGCTCGTGGGTCATGGCCGCGTACAACAGGTAGCCGCCGGTGGTGTGCTGCACGCCCTTGGGCTTGCCGGTGGAGCCGGAGGTGTAGAGGATGAACAGCGCTTCCTCGGCGCCCATCTCTTTCGGCGCGCACACGGTGCCCGCCACTTTCATCAGGTCTTCGTACCAGATGTCGCGGTGCTGGTTCCACTTGATGTCGCCACCGGTGCGCTGGCACACGATGACCTTCTGGATGCTGCTGGTTTCCGGGTTGGTCAGGGCGTCGTCGACGTTGGCCTTGAGCGGGATCTTCTTGCCGGCACGGATGCCTTCGTCGGCGGTGATCACCACCTTGGATTTGCAGTCGATGATGCGACCGGCCAGGGCCTCCGGCGAAAAACCGCCGAACACCACCGAGTGAATCGCGCCGATCCGGGTACAAGCCAGCATGGCGACCACGGCTTCGGGGATCATCGGCATGTAGATAGTCACCACGTCGCCGCGGTGCACGTCCTGGCCACGCAGGGCGTTGGCGAACTTGCAGACTTGTTCGTGCAGTTCGCGGTAGGTGATTTTGCGGCTTTCGGAAGGGTCATCGCCTTCCCAGATGATCGCGACCTGGTCACCGCGTTCGGCCAGGTGACGATCGAGGCAGTTGTAGGAAACGTTGAGGGTGCCGTCGGCGAACCACTTGATGTCGACATGGTGATCGTCGAAGGACGTCTGCTTCACCGTGGTGAAAGGCTTGATCCAGTCGAGGCGCTTGGCTTGCTCGCGCCAGAAGCCGTCCGGGTTGACGACTGACTGCTGGTACATGGCTTTGTAGGTCGCCTCGTCGGTCAGGGTGTTGGCCAGAACCTCGGGACGAACGGGATACAGGGAAGCCGCACTCATCTTTCTTACCTCGGTGGAATAGTTGTTTTTGTGATCTGAAATTGTGTTGCTGCGCACTTCAAATCCTGAAGCGGCTGAGCAGTCTGTGCTGCTCGCCTACCTGTTCCCCCATCACGGAACACTGGCGGACCTGCTTGGCGGCACTGCCGGTGACTTCGAGGCTGATGTCGCGGATGTTGGACGTATTGCGATTGATTTCCTCGGTCGTGGCGCTCTGTTCTTCAGCCGCCGCGGCGATTTGCAGGTTCATGTCATTGATGCGGTAAATGGCTTCACGGATGCGCTCAAGGGTTTCATTCGCCGCGTTGGCATCCAGGGCGGTCTTGCTGGCGGTGTCGCGGCTTTGCTGCATGCGCACCTGGGCGTGTTTCACCCCCGATTGCAGCTGGTCGATCATCTGGCGTATTTCCTGGGTGGATTGCTGGGTACGCGAGGCCAGGGAGCGCACCTCATCGGCAACCACGGCGAACCCGCGTCCCGATTCGCCAGCACGTGCCGCCTCGATGGCCGCATTGAGCGCGAGAAGGTTGGTTTGATCGGCGATGCTGGTGATGACCGCGACAATCGATTCGATGCCTTGACTGAGCGTGGACAATTCATTGATGGCCTGGCCGGTGTCGTCCATCTCCTCGGCCAAACGCTTGATAGCCCCTGTTGACCTGGACACCAGGGCGACACCGTCTGCGGTTTGCCCGGTGGCAACGATGGCCGCCTCGGCAGCCGCTTGGGCATTGCGCGCCACGTCCTCGGCGGTCGAGGCCATCTCAGTCATGGCGGTGGCGAGTTGATCCAGTTCCTGCAGCTGAATTTGCACGCGACTGGCGGCCTGGTCCGCTTCAGACGACGTTGTGGTGGTGCTCTCACGGACGTGTCGAGCGCTGTTTTTCACATCGCCAATCAGCGATTTGAGGTTTTGCAGGAACTGGTTGAACTCCCTGGAGACCTGCGCAATTTCATCATTGCCAGACACGGGTAATTGGTGGGTGAGGTCACCGTCTCCGCGGTTGATGTCTGCCAGTGACGCCTTGAGCCGATCCAGCGGCCAGAGTAGTCGCCGGACCAGCAAGCCCAGGACCAACAGGCTGAGCAGCACACCCAGGCCAGTACCGATCACGGCTCGCCAGCTGAGGATGCGGGCTGCGGCCATGACGATGTCCTGGTCCAGCACCACACCGATGTACCAATCCATGCCCTTGAGATCGGTGAGCGGAATGAAGGACACCAGGAGCGACTTTCCACTGCCGCTGGTTTCTTGAAGTTGACTGGTCAGCGGCAGGGCGCTACCGGCGAAAAGCTGGCTGTAGGGTTGACCATTCAGCCCGGCGTCCGGGTGAGAAATGATGTTGCCACTTTTACTCAGCAGGAACGCATAACCGGCGCCGCCGAAATCCAGGGTGTTGATGGCATCGGCCACGGTGGTCAGGCGGATGTCACCACCGAATACCCCGAGCGGTTGACCCGCGTCGCTGATCCGGGCCACCGCCGAGATCAGGATTTCGCCGGTGGTGGAGTCCTTGTAGGGTTCGGTCAAGACCGCTTGGCTGCCTGCTTTACCCGTCGCGTACCAAGGGCGGGTGCGACCGTCATAGTCGGGTTTTGGATTCCAGGGTGAAGCGTTCTTGATGGGTTTGCCGTCGGACTCAAGGGCGCCGAATACCAGCTTGAATTCGTCTTTCAAAATGGCTGAGTCGATGATCCTCTGGGTCGCTTGCGCGCTGTACTGACTGTCGATCGCCTGGGCGGCCAGGTCCATCAGATGAAGTTTGCCGTTCAGCCAGTTTTCGATCTGGCGTGCCACGGCGTTACTCGATTCGCCAATGCTGGCCTCGACCTGGTTATGCAAAATCGTTCGTATCTGCCCTACCTGAACCAGCGACAGGAGACTGGTTGTCACCAACAGCACAAAGGCAGCCACAAGGCTCACCTTGTAACGGATTTTCATCGAGGATTCACCTGCAGATACGGCGTGATCCCTGTAGGAGCGAGCATGCTCCGGGCGGCGTTCCGACGATGGTCGTCAACGATGACGCGATTAGTCTGGCACCCCGTGGCGTGCTCAGGTTTTTCGCGAGCATGCTCGCTCCTACAAGGTGGTGGTTGTTAGTGCGAAATCAGAAGAAGCCCAGCGGATTGATGTCGTAGCTCACCAGCAGGTTCTTGGTCTGCTGATAGTGGTCGAGCATCATCTTGTGGGTTTCACGGCCGACGCCGGACTTCTTGTAGCCACCGAACGCGGCATGCGCCGGGTACAGGTGGTAGCAGTTGGTCCAAACGCGACCCGCCTTGATCGCCCGGCCCATGCGATAGGCGCGGTTGATGTCGCGGGTCCACAGGCCGGCACCCAGGCCGAACTCGGTGTCGTTGGCGATGGCCAGGGCTTCGGCTTCGTCCTTGAAGGTGGTGATGCTCACCACCGGGCCAAAGATTTCTTCCTGGAACACGCGCATCTTGTTGGTGCCCTTGAGCAGCGTCGGCTGGATGTAATAGCCGCTCGCCAGGTTGCCCTCGAGTTTTTCCACCTTGCCGCCGGTCAGCAGCTCGGCGCCTTCGCCCTTGGCGATTTCCAGATAGGACAGGATCTTGTCGAATTGCTGCTCGGACGCTTGGGCGCCGACCATGGTGTCGGTGTCCAGCGGGTCGCCGCGTTTGATCGACAGGACTTTTTTCATCACCTCTTTCATGAAGTCGTCGTAGATCGATTCCTGCACCAGGGCGCGGGAAGGGCAGGTGCAGACTTCGCCCTGGTTGAAGAACGCCAGCACCAGGCCTTCGGCAGCCTTCTCGATGAAGGACGGTTCGGCCTGCATGATGTCTTCGAAGAAGATGTTCGGCGACTTGCCACCCAGCTCCACGGTGGACGGAATGATGTTCTCGGCCGCGCATTTCATGATGTGCGAGCCGACCGGGGTCGAGCCAGTGAAGGCGATCTTGGCAATGCGCTTGCTGGTGGCCAGGGCTTCGCCGGCTTCTTTGCCGAAGCCCTGCACTATGTTCAGCACGCCGGGTGGCAACAGGTCGCCGATCAGCTCGACCAGCACGGTGATGCCCAGCGGGGTTTGTTCGGCAGGCTTGAGCACCACGCAGTTACCGGCGGCCAGGGCCGGGGCGAGTTTCCAGGCGGCCATCAGGATCGGGAAGTTCCACGGGATGATCTGCCCGACCACGCCCAGGGGTTCATGGAAGTGATACGCCGCGGTATGTTCGTTTATTTCGGCCGAGCTGCCTTCCTGGGCGCGGATGCAACCGGCGTAGTAGCGGAAGTGGTCCACGGCCAGCGGGATGTCGGCATTGAGGGTTTCGCGCACGGCTTTGCCGTTGTCCCAGGTTTCGGTGACGGCCAGCAGTTCCAGGTTCTGTTCGATGCGGTCGGCGATTTTCAGCAGCGCTAAAGAGCGGTCCTGCACCGACGTCTTGCCCCAGGCATCGGCGGCCGCGTGGGCAGCGTCCAGGGCTTTGTCGATGTCTTCAGCCGTGGAGCGCGGGAATTCGGCAATCGGTTGGCCATTCACGGGCGAGGTCGTGGTGAAGTACTGACCCTTGACCGGTGCGACGAACTCGCCGCCGATGTAATTGCCGTAACGGGACTTGAAGGAAACGATGGCACCGGGGGTGCCAGGGTGGGCGTAGTTCATGGTGGCGTTCTCTTGTTTTTTTTGGATGTGGCCGTCCTTGGGACGGCCACTGTCAATTGCGCAAGCCGACAGGGTCAGGAACCCTGAGGGGTTTCCCCACGTGCCAGACGCGCATTGATGTCTTCGATGACCGCCGGCAAATCAACGATGGTGTCGATCAGGTAGTGAGGGCGCGAGCCTTCGAACATCTTGACGATGCGCGCGCGTTCCTCGGCCAATGCCTCCAGGGACAAATCCTTGAATTGGTCATAGGTCAGGCCCAGTGCGTTGCCGGAGCAGGTCAGCGCCACCGTCCACATGCCCGCGCTTCGGCCTTCGAGAATGCCCGGCCAGGTGTCATCGACCTTCACGCAAGCGGCGACGTCGCTGATGCCCAGGGCAATGACGTTGGCCAAGGCTTGCGCCGGGTGCGGGCGTCCATTGGGCACTTCGTCGGTCGCCACCACGTGGTCGGTGACATAGCCGTTCTTGCGCGCCAGTTCCACGACCTTCTCCATGACCACGGCCGGATAGCCGGAGCAGGAGCCGATTTTCAAGCCCTTGTCGCGCAGGCCGTTGATGGTCTCGAGCGCACCGGGAATCAACGCCGAGTGCAGGGCGATTTTCTCGATCTGCAGCGGCATGAAACGCTCGTAGAGTGCGGTCACATCATCGTCGGTTGGCAGGCGGCCGTAGACAGCGTGGTAGCGGTCGGCAATCTGTGGCTCGTTGCACAGCGTGCGGATGTGGTCCCACTTGCCCATGCCCATCGGCCCGCGGGCTTCTTGCAGGGACACCGCGACGCCGAACTCGGCAAAGGCCTCGACGAAAATCTGCGTCGGTGCGAAAGAACCGAAATCAACGACGGTGCCGGCCCAGTCCAGAACCACGGCTTGCAACTGAGAAGGTTGTTGGTAATTCATGATGATTGCTCCAGTGATAATTGATAGATGGGTTCGGGTTCAGGAGTTGGTGCCAAGTACGACCGGCTGCACCGGCGTCGAGGACAGCACCGGGCTTTCCACGGTTTTCGGGCGGCTGTTCCAGAAGGGCACCAGCATCAGGCTGGCCAGGAGTGCAGCGCCGGTGAACACCAGGAACACGGTGATGGTGTCGAAGTAACCCGGCAGCAAGCCACCGAGCACGGCACCGACCGAGCCACAGCCATTGACGAAGCCTGCGGCGGAGGCCGCGCCGTCCTTGCTGCCGAAGTCGATCGCCGCCGAGCCGCTGAGCATCGAGTCCGGCCCGTAAAGCGACAGGCCCATCATGAACAGCAGGCCGACCACGATGTAGAGGCTGCCGCTTTGCATGGCGGGAACGAACAGCGCAAGACAGGCAGTCAGGATCACCAGGCTAAGGACACAGACGGGAATACGACGGGCGCCGAAATACTTGTCCGAGGCGATACCGATGAGGATCGGTCCGATCAAACCGGCCAGTTCAAACGAGGTGGGAACGATGGCGGAGGCCACCTTGCCGATCTCGGGCATGCGCTCGTAGATGATCACCGGCCCCCACAGGAGGATGGCGTAGCGCGCTGGCTTGAGCATGAAGTAGGCGAGGCCGAGCACCAGCACGGTCCGATTTTTCATCACGGTGCGCAAGCCGGCCCACATGCTTTCACGCGGTACCACGACGTTGCTGACGGGCTCGATTTCGATCTCCACCGGCGGCAGGCCGACGTCTTCCGGCTTGTTGCGTTGCAGGAAGAAGAACAACACCGCCACCACCAGGACCACCACGGCGCTGCTGATAAACGCGAGGCGCCAGTCGTGGTAGTGGTTGTAGGCCCACCAGCCGGCAAACGGCGTGGCGACCAGGCCACCGAAGGCGTAGGAGGTGCTCCAGAAACCCAGCACGCGGCCGCGTTCGCTGGTGCTGAAGAAGCTGCCGACGTTCTTGCACAGCCCCGACCAACCGGTGGACTGGGCGAGACCCTGGATCAGCATGCAGGAAGCGAAAATCGGCAGGGTCGCGTAAGTACCCATCAGCAGCGCGGCCAGCGCCGAGATCACGAGCCCGCTCAGGACCACGACCCTGGGGCCGAAGCGGTCGGAGAAGTTACCCCACAGAAACTGCCCCACGGCATACGCGGTCAGGTAGAGGGCGTCGAGATTGGCCATCATGGCCTTTTCGAGCATGAAGTCCGGGTCTTCGCCAATACCCAGCTTGGCAACGGAAAACGCCTTGCGGGTGAAGTAGAAGGCGGCATAGGCCACCCAGGTGATGAGGAAAACTTGTACGCGCCAACGCTGGAGCGATTTCCAGCCAGTGGCGAGAGGACTTGTAGCGTTCTTGTTCATGGTGTTCTGATCCCGTATGTGGTGCCAGACAGCGCAAATAATGAGTTTTGTTTTTGTTTTCGGTACAGAAAGACTGTCCACGCACACGGCATCGATCAGATGGCCGTGAGATGGCATCAGGCTTTAAGCATTAAATTGACGCGATCGCTGACGGCTGCCCGGCTCTGCCTGGCGATCAGTCAGCGAATCCATGTTTAAAAAAAGATCCCTGTCCAAAGGTGCTACCCATTGCACCCGTGCTCGAATTGACAAAGACCTTTAAAGGGGCGGTCAGCCTGCCGGTAGATGCATGTCGACGTTCATCGCCACAAGACTGTCGGCGATGGCGCGCAGCAATTGATGGACGATGTATTCGTCGATCTGGCCGATACAGCCGATGCGGAAACTCTCGGCGACGGTCAGTTTGCCGGGGTAGATGATGAACTGGCGGGCCTTGAGTTCATCGTAGAAGCGCTTGAACTCAAAGTTCGGATGTTCCGGACTGAAGAACGTGGTGATGATCGGCGACAGCCAACGGTCTTCCAGCAACGTTTTGAAGCCAAGCTTGCGCATGCCGGCGACCAGTACGTCGCGATTGCGTGTGTAGCGTGCCAGTCGGCCATGCACGCCGCCTTCGGCAGTGTGTTGCTCCAGCGCTTTATGAAAAGCGACGACGCTGTGGGTCGGAGGGGTGAAACGCCATTGGCCGGTGCGCTCCATGTATACCCACTGCTCGTACAGATCCAGGCTCAGGGAGTTGGCGCGGCCTTTGGCGGCCTCCAGCACGGAGCGGCGGATGATGACGAAGCCGAACCCCGGAATGCCCTCGATGCATTTGTTGGCAGAAGACACCACCACGTCGAACGTGATGTCTTTGACCGTCAACGGCACGGCGCCGAAGGAACTCATGGCATCGATGATCAGGCTCTTGCCATGGGCCTTCACCACATCGGCGATTTCGCGCAGCGGATTGAGAATGCCGGAGCTGGTTTCGCAATGGACGATGAAGACGTTGGTGACGTCCGGATTGTCCTTGAGCAGGGCGTCGACTTCCTCGGGCTGCGGCGGCAAGTAGTCGCCTTTGTCCAGGGTGATGAAGGCGCGACCGAGGTACTCCAGGGTCTTGGTGGCGCGTTGGCCGTAGGCGCCATTCATCAGCACCAGCGCTTTACCGTCACGGGGGATGGCCGTGGCCAATGCGGCTTCCACCGAGTAGCTGCCGCTGCCTTGCAACGGCACGCAGGCGAAGCTGTCGTCCGCGACGCCGGCCATGCTCAGCAGGCTCTGGCGAACCTCGGCCGTGACTTGATTGAAGGAAACGTCCCATGAGCCCCAGTCGCGCAGCATGGCTTCCTTGGTGGCCTTGGAAGTGGTCAATGGCCCTGGGGTCAGCAGGTAGGGTTCACCCAAGGCTGGGGTAGCCAGCGCCTGTGTGGTCGGGAATTCAGCTTTGGTCATGATCTTCTCCGGCGGTGTTGTTTTTGTAGGGGAGTGATGCATGTGCTGATCAAAACACCTGCGGAAAAATAACTGAAATCGATTTATCACATGTCACAAACAAGCTGGGCTTATAAGTGGAAACTGGGCGCATTGATCGATATCGGCACGCCGCAAATCTTCGCTCGCGGCTCAATTGAACGGTTGAAACCAGGAAACCCCGCCTGGCAAGCGCCAGGCAGGGTTGATCAGCCAAACAAATATCGCAGACCTGACGCTGCGCTATGCCTTGTCCGACTTGCCGGCCGCCGCGGCGAATTTCGCCAGGCGCACGTCCAGTCGACGGGGGCGCAGGTTGCGGTCCTCGGCGTGCTCTTTGCGGCGAATGGCGTTGCGCACCATTAGCGAGCCCAGGTAGCGGATCGGCTCTGGCGGAAACAGGCCGAGCGGTCCTTGCACCAGCGGCGAGCGTGTCCAGGGGTTGTCCTGCCCCAACACCAGCGATGAAAGGATTTGCCCACCCATATGACAGGGACCGACGCCGCTGCCGGAATAGCCGAAGCCATAAAACACGTTGCCGCTTGCGCCCATTCGGCCGAAGAACGGCAGCCCGGTGACGGATCGATCGGACGGGCCGTTCCACGTGGCGGCAATGCCGACGTCGGCAAAGTCCGGGAAGAACTCGGCCAGGGTCTTGCGCAACAAGCCCTTGTAGGGCGAAGGCTGGTCGAATACTGGCAGGATGCGCCCGCCGTAGGCGAAGGTATTGCCACCTTTGCCGAGCATGATCCGGCCGTCCGGGGTGTTGTGGTAGTAGTGCACGAAGATGCGCGAGTCGAGTACGGTGACCCCGCTGGTCAGGCCGATTCGTTCGAGCAGGTCGGGGCGCGGTTCGGTGATGATCATGTCGCTGGAGACGATGGCCACCGAGCGCGAAAACTCTGGAAAGGCACGGGCCATCCAGGCGTTGATGGCCATGACTACGCGCTTGGCTACGACTTTCCCGCCCGGCGTGTTGACGGTGGCCGGCAGCCCGTGTTCGAGGCCGGTCATCGGCGAACCCTCGTGGATCCGCACGCCCAGGTCGAGCGCAACCCGGCGCAGGCCACGCACCAGCTTGCCCGGTTGCACACTCGCCGCCGCCGGTGAAAACCAGCCTTCGACGTGACGGGTTGAGCCCGACATGCGTTGCACCTCAGGGAGTGCGCGTTTGGTAAAGGAGTTGATGCCATTGCGCTCCAGCGCCGCGATCACCCCGTCCGTCGAACCGACCTGGGCGCGGTTGGTCGCGGTGTAGAGCGTGCCATCGAGGCGGTAGTCGGCGTCCACCGCGTATTTTTTGCAGAAGGCGCCGATGGCGTAGATGCTCTGTTCCGATTCCTTGACCAGGCGCACAGCCTCTTCGACCCCGAACAAGCGCTCCAGGGTGAAGAACTTGGCCGACCAGGACAGCGCACAACCGCCGTTGCGTCCACTGGCGCCGGCACCGCAGATGTCCGCTTCGACGATGACAACGTCCAGTTCGGGGTTCTGTTCCTTGAGCATGATGGCGGTCCACAGGCCGGTGTAACCACCGCCGACGATGCAGACGTCGGCGTGGGTGTCCTGGCGCAATGGTGGGCAGGGCGTATCGGATTGGCTTTTCAGGGCCTGGTCGAGCCAGAAGGGGCGCATGGGGAGTCTCCGTTCGATGGGTTGCGGGTGGCATTCAGGACGCAATCAGCCGCACGCGGCGACCACGATCATTTCCACGCGCCAACCGGGGTCGATCAGGTTGGCCAGGGTACAAGCGCGTGCGGGGGCATGGCCTTCGGGGAAAAATTCGTCCCAGACCCTGTTGAGCCCTTCATAGTCCTCGCGGTGAGCCAGCAGGATGCGCACCGAAAGCACCCGCGTACGGTCGCTGCCGACACTGAGCAACAGCTGCTCGATGGCGCAGAGAACCTCGTGGGTCTGTGCCTCGATATTGCCACTGAGGTCCGTGGCAACCTGGCCCCCGATGTAGAGGACGTCGTCATGCCGGACCATGTCCGAACGGCGTTTTATCGTGGCGAAACGTTCGATTTCCATTAGGCATTCCTGATTGATCCAAGCAGCGGCCCGTTGGCCAAGGCATTTGCGAAATCCATCCTTGCAGTTCATTGTTCATAAATAAAATCGATTTATCGTATGCATGAATAAGTTGAAACTATAGGTAGGCCCCCATGACGATCTCCCATACCCAGCTCAAGGCTTTCCACGCCGTGGCAATCAATGGCAGTTTCACGCGCGCGGCCGAACAGCTCTGCCTGTCCCAGCCAGCGGTGTCCGACCAGGTGCGCAAGCTTGAGGAGTACTACGGTGTGATGGTGTTTTTCCGGGACAAACGCCTGGTGCGCCTGACGGAAGTGGGCGAGCGCTTGTTCGGGCTAACCCAGCGCCTGTTCGATATCAGTGTCGATGCCCACGACATGTTGATGGACTACCGCACACTGTCGACAGGGACCCTGAACCTGGCCGTGGACGCGCCCGTGCATGTGCTGCCTTACGTCGCGCGCTTCTGTGCTCGATACCCGGGCGTGGATGTGAAAGTGGAAACGGCCAATACCGATGAGGTCCTGCAGCGGCTGTTCGGCCACCAGGCAGACATCGCCCTGCTGGGGCGCAATATCGAAGATGACCGACTGCTCAAGCTGCCCCTGCGCAGCGATCCGATGCTCGCCTTCGTCGCCCATGACCATCCCTGGGCACAACGAACTTCCATCTGCCTCGCCGACCTGGACAACACGCCCCTGGTATTGCGCGAGCAGGGCTCGGTGACGCGACTGTCCCTGGAGGAGGAGATGGCAACCGCGGGCTTGCGCATTCGCAAGGCCATCGAGGTGGAGGGGCGTGAAGCGGCCCGTGAGGCCGTCGCCATCGGTATGGGCGTCGGCGTTGTTTCGGCGGCCGAACTCGGTGCGGATTCGCGGATTCGCGGCTTGCCGATCGTCGATTGCCAGCAACGTTTTACCGAGACCCTGGTTTGCCTGCGAGCGCAGAGTTCCCGGCGCATCCTGACGACGTTCTTTGACATTGTCAGGGAGATGGCAGGGGCGTGATATCCGTGAGGGCTTGAGCTCGTCAGATACCGCCTTTCATTGCTGACCGTAGAGGTTATTAGCTGTACAAAATAAAAATTTGGTATAGCTTTTAAAGGCGTCCCTTGAGTCTTATCGAGGCCTTTGCACGATATGCAGACAGACCGCTTTATCCGCCACGTTGTCTGTCTTGTTCTGATGCTCCAGAGCCCAGGACTGTTGGCTGATTGGCGCGAGGCCCTGCCCGATGCTCGTCGGATAGGGGGCGGCGAGATGCGAATATTCGGTTTTTCCATCTACAGCGCGCAATTGTGGAGCCCACTCCTGCTTGCCGGTGATCTGCCAGGCGCGGATGTGCCTTTTGCGCTGGAGCTGACCTACCGACGCGCGATCAGTCGCGAGGATCTGGTCGAGGCCAGCATCAAGGAAATCCGCCGCCTGTCGCGCACCCCTCCGAATTCGCAATTGATGGCCCGTTGGGAGCGGGAGATGCTCAAGGCCTTTGTCGATGTGCGCGCCGGTGACCGCATCACAGGCGTCTATGTGCCTGCAGAGGGCGCACGTTTTTACGTCGGCGAGAATCTGCGGCATGTGGTGAAGGACGAGGCGTTCGCCGAAGCCTTTTTCTCCATCTGGCTTGACCCCCGAACCCGCGACCCGCAACTGCGCGACCAATTGCTGGGCATCGCCAAACCCTGAAAACATCGAGGAGATATGCATGCTGAGGATATGGCTATTGCTGCTGTGCATCGGCCTTGCAAGTTGTAGTCGGGTGGATGTGCAGACCTACAGTCAGGAAACCCCCAAGCTTGATTTGCGCGAATTTTTCGAGGGGCGGGTTGAAGCCTGGGGAATCTTTCAAAAGCGTTCAGGCGAGGTCACCAAACGCTTCCACGTAGAGATCAATGGCCACTCTGAAGGTAACCGGCTGATCCTCGACGAGTCATTTACGTACAGCGACGGTACTCGGCAGAAACGCGTGTGGACGCTCACCCCGGCCGGACCTGGCCAATGGCGTGGAACCGCTGGCGACGTGGTGGGCGAGGCGCAGGGTGAGGTGGCAGGTAATGCATTGCGCTGGCGATATGTGCTGAGGTTGCCGGTGGACGGCAAGGAGTATGAGGTTCATCTGGACGACTGGATGTACTTGATGGACGAGAACACCCTGATCAATCGCTCGTACATGTCCAAGTTCAACGTGGAGGTTGGCCAGATCACCTTGTTCTTCCGCAAGCAATCTTGAGTCAACGAGCAGGCTGTCCGGCCAGCCAGTGCAATGCCGGCATCAACATCGCCCAAATCAAAGCGAGTAACAGAATGCTGGGCCAGGTACCCAGCGGCAGGCCGACATCAGCCAACCTGGCACCTCCCCAGTAAGAGAGAGGCCCGCCAATAGCCCCTAGCAGGCTGCCTATCCACCAAGGGCGCTTTGTCCAGCTCAGGCTGTGACGCAAAGTACTGGCGAAAAGTAGCCAGAGGATTGCCAGCCAGGGCGGCAAAATGAGTGTGGCACCGGGAAACTGGAATACCCCGAGATGCAATAGAGCACTGTCCAGGACCCAGCCGCAGGCTGACACCTTCAACAGATAACGCCACTCATCAGGGGTGTTTGCAATCCATAGCAGGTGTATCGCCAGGCAGGTCATTGCCAGCAGCAACAGCCACGGCCGTTGCGCACCCAGCACACAGGCGAACCAGCCGATCTGGAACAGTCCTGCGTTGAGCAACAACCGGCCTCGCACGTTCACGCCTCCAGGCCGAAAGGCTGCGGCCGTGCCCCGGGTTTGGCGAGTAAAAGGTGCGCGGTGCCGATGCTTCGTTCCAGGAAGCCGCCCTCGCAGTAGCACAGGTAAAACTCCCACAGGCGGAAAAACGCCTCGTCATAGCCTAACGCTTCCAGGTTGTGCCGGCTGCGTCGCAGGTTCTCGTGCCACAGGCGAAGGGTGCGTGCGTAGTGAAGCCCGAAGTCCTCCATGTGATGAAGGTTCAGGTCGGTGTCGCGACTGATGGTGTGCAGCATGGTGCTCACCGAAGGCAAGGCGCCACCCGGGAAGATATAGCGCTGGATGAAGTCGACGGTTTTTTTCGCCTGCTCGTAGCGCTGGTCTCGAATGGTGATGGCCTGCAATAGCATAAGCCCGTGTTCCTTGAGCAGGTGCGCGCACTGTTTGAAGTAAGTGGGCAGGAAGCGGTGGCCGACGGCCTCGATCATCTCGATCGACACCAGCTTGTCGTATTGACCCGTCAGGTCACGGTAGTCCTGCAGCAACAGGGTGATGCGGCCTTGCAGGCACTGCTCTTCGATCAGGCGCTGGGTGTAGGCAAACTGCTCACGCGACAGCGTGGTGGTGGTGACCTTGCAGCCGTATCGGGTGGCCGCATAAATGGCCATGCCGCCCCAACCTGTGCCGATTTCCAGCAGGTGGTCGCTGGGTTTGAGATCGAGCTTTTGGCAGATGCGCTCCAGCTTGTACATTTGAGCTTGTTCAAGGCTATCGTTGCTGGACCGGAACATGGCTGCCGAATACATCATGCTGGGGTCCAGCAGGTGTTCAAACAGCGCGTTGCCCAGGTCGTAATGCGCAGAAATGTTGCGTTGCGAGCCTTGGCGTGTGTTGCGGTTGAGCCAGTGCAACGCTTTTGCCAGGGGACGGCGTAGACGTGCCAGGCCGCGCTCCATTCCATCCAGTACGTCGAGGTTGGCAACGAATACGCGAATCACGGCCGTCAGGTCGGGGCTGCTCCAGTAACCGTGGATATAGGCCTCGCCGGCGCCAATTGAGCCATTCACCGCCACCATTGGCCAGAGCGCCGCATTATGCACTTCTATCTCGCCATGCGGTGCCGCGCCAGGCTGGCCGAAGCTCAGTGGCTCTCCGTCGACGATGATGACCAAGTGTCCGTGGCGCAGGTGCGCCAGTTGATGCAAGACGCCTTTTTTCAATACACGGGCGCCTATCCCGTTGGCAGCAGAGCCACACGTTATTGGGGTCAGGCTAGGATTCGTCATGGCGAGACTCCAGGTTTGCGGTGCGGTATTCACCGGCGGCGGGTTGATGGGAAACCAGGGGCAGACGCTTGAGCAGCAGACGTAGAGCCTGCGAGTAAATGCCGAGCAGGGTCTTGGCGGTCATCCAGGGAAAGTCCAGAAGGTGGCGATGCAGGCTTTGGCGCGTCAGTTCGACGCGCTCCAGACCCAGGCCGGCTTCAAATATTTTTTGCTCACCCTGCCAATCCTGCATGTTCACGTGCAGCGTTTGGCCGGGAGCGGAAAACCGCATGCGGTACTCCAGGTCACGAGGCAGGAAGGGCGAGACGTGAAAGCTCTTGGCGACCCGGTGGCATGACTCACCGGTTGCATGGGTCGGCAGCACATAGTGGTAACGCTCTCGCCAAGGGGTATTGCTGACTTCGCAGAGAATGGCGGCCAGGCTGCCGTCGGATTCGAAGCAGTAAAACAGGTTGACCGGATTAAAGGACAGCCCCCAGCTACGGGGTTGGGTGAGCAGACAGATGCGTCCCTGCGGCGCGTGACCAAGGGCCTGTTCCACGCGCTGGCGCACTGCATCGCTCAGGCTCATGCCCTGGCGCGTTGCAAGCGGCAGGTAGTCAGTTTCGCGGAAGGCGAAGGCGGCCCAGCGCGAATGTCCGGCGAACCAGGATAAGGCCAGCACCTGCGATTGTTCCGCCAGATCGAGGTAGAGCATCCCCATGCGGTAGCGAAACCCATGGGTGCGCGGCAGCAGCCGTCGGTGGCTGACCCAGCCGCGGTACAGTGCACTGTTCACAGTTTTTCTCCGAAAGCACTCGCCACGCGCAAGGCGCTGACCACGCCGTCCTCGTGGAAACCGTTGGCCCAGTAGGCGCCGCAGTAGTAGCTGAACTGGGGCCCCTGTAATTCTTGCCAACGCGCTTGTGCGGTCATGCCTGCCTGGCTGTATTGCGGATGGGCGTAGCGGAAGCGATCGAGGATTTTGCCGGGGTCGATGGCTGCGGTCTGGTTCAGGCTGACGCAAAAGGTGGTGTCGCTCGAAAGCCCCTGGAGGATATTCATGTTGTAGGTAACAGCTGCCAGGTGCTGGGCTGAGCCGCCGAGGCGGTAGTTCCAGCTCGCCCATGCTCGGCGACGGTTGGGCAGCAGGCGGGTGTCGCTGTGCAGCACGACATCGTTTTCGGCGTAATGCAGTGCACCGAGTATCTCTCGCTCGGCTCGGCTGGGAGCGGCCAACAGGCGTAGCGCCTGATCGCTGTGACAGGCGAACACAACGTTGTCAAAACGTTTGCTTCCGGTCGCACAGTGCAGGGTGACCCCGCCCAGGTCACGTTCCACGCGATACACCGGGCAGTTAAGGTGGATACGCTCGACAAAGCCGGCACTCAACGCCGCTACGTATTGGCGCGATCCGCCGCTGACCACACGCCATTGCGGCCGGTGGGTGACGGACAAGAGGCCGTGATTTTTACAAAAGCGTACGAAGAACTGCAGCGGAAAACGCTGCATGTCGCCCAGTGACATCGACCAGATCGCCGACCCCATAGGGACGATGTAATGTTCGATAAAACGCTGGCCGTAGCCGTTTTCCCGCAAGTAGGCGCCCAGCGTGGTGTCGGCAGTGATGCGCTGTTCTTCCAGATCACGTGGGGCTTGGCGGTTGAAACGCAAGATCTCGCGCAACATGCCCCAGAAGCCAGGTGAAAGCAGATTGCTTCGCTGGGCAAACACTTGGTTGAGGTTGCCGCCGTTGTATTCAATGCCGGTGTGCGGGTCCTGGACCGAAAAGCTCATCTCGGTGGGTTGCGAAGCCACGCCGAGTTGATCCAGCAGACGGATGAAGTTGGGATAGGTCCAGTCGTTGAAGACGATAAAACCCGTATCGATGGCATGGCGTTCGCCCTTTACTTCAACCTCGACCGTATGGCTATGGCCACCGATCCAGTCACTGGCTTCGAACACAGTGATGTCGTGTTTGCGGTTGAGCAGGTAGGCGCAGGTCAGGCCGGAAATACCGCTGCCGATGATGGCTATTTTCATGAAGACTCTTCTGTGACCGGACGCGCCATGCGTCTGCCCAGCGTCAGTTGCAGGCGTTGGGGCAATAACGCTAATGCGCGCAGAGCGGCAATGAATGGCCAGGGAAATGCAATGTCCAGGGGGCGTTTTTCCAGGCGGGTGGCGATGTAGGCGGCAGCTTTGCCGACCGGCCAACGCATCGGCATCGGGAAATCGTTTTTTTGCGTGAGTGGCGTATCGACGAAGCCCGGGCTGACGAGCGTGACGTCGATACCTTCGTGAGCCAGGTCGATGCGTAAGGACTGAAACAGGTAGCGCATTGCCGCCTTTGAGGCGCCATACGCTTCGGCGCGCGGTAACGGCAAATAGGTCACCGAGCTGCACACGGCCACCAGATGCGGCCGCTGAGCCTTGCGTAACAGTGGTAGGGCGGCTTCCACGCAATAGGCGGCGGAAAACAGATTGGCCCGCATCACGCGTTCAATCATGTCGGCTTCAAAGACGCCGGCGTCCACATACTCGCAGGTTCCAGCGTTGAGGATGACCTGATCCAGATGGCCCCAGACTTGCCCGATTCGCTCGCCCATGGCTTGAACCTGGCGTGGATCGGTCAGGTCGCCCGGCAGCAGAAGTACCTGCTGCGGATGACCCCTGTGTAATGTTTCCAGGGCCTTTGCATTGCGTGCGCTGACGGCCAGGAAATGGCCTTGGGTCAATAAAATTTCTGCCAGGGCGGCACCAATGCCGCTACTGGCTCCAGTGAGCCAGATGCGTTTCATGCCAATCGCCCCTTTAGCCAGCCAATCGCGGTTCCCATTAGAGGCAAGTGCTCATAGAGCAGAGCGCCTGCATCAAAGTAGTCGCAATGCTGATACACCTTCTTGTGCCAAAGCAGGTACGAACAGCCCACCACCTCTATGAGTTGGCCATGGCTCAAGCGGGGGTGGCGATAATGCAGGGTCCAGCGTAGATAACCGGCGCCGTCTTGCACCTGGTCATAGCCGTGGAAGGTGAAACCCAGCTCACTGACGTTGGCATACAGCTCAGTAAAATATTCTTCCAGCGCTGTCAGGCCCTGGATCTCATGGAGCGGATCACTGAAGCGTACGTCGTGACTGTACAGATGCTTGAGGTTGTGCAGATTGCTGCCGTCCAGCGCTGCAAATTCGCTGGCAAAACATCGCAAGAAATCAGCCACGTCGTGTCTCCATTGCAGGCAGGCATGGAATTTCCCCGCCTCTTTTTCTTGTACAGGCGCATGGGGTTTGTATAGTTATTTGAAGAATAGGACGTTGCCTGTACAAGTCAACTTTTTTGTACAACTTTTCTGAGGGGGAGGGATTTTCATCAGTTCATGAGCGCGTCAGGTACCCGCTGCCAACGTTGATCGGCTGGTATCGGCTGAGCCTATGCACACCTGCGAATTATCGATTTGTGCGGTTAACCTCGGGCCGTGAGTATGGCGCCACGTCTTACAACAACAAGTAGAGGACCGCCATGATCGCCCGATTCCATAATCCTGTTGACACTCGTCT
Source organism: Pseudomonas umsongensis (assembly GCF_002236105.1). Lineage (GTDB taxonomy): Bacteria > Pseudomonadota > Gammaproteobacteria > Pseudomonadales > Pseudomonadaceae > Aquipseudomonas > Aquipseudomonas umsongensis. The sequence goes on along the minus strand of NZ_NIWU01000009.1, from coordinate 233,141 downwards.
GGGCTACAACAGCCTTGTAGAACTTGCCTCGATCACCGAAAACCAAAAAGTTGCCCTGGTGATCTTTCCCGAAGCGCGTGGGTTGGGACTGGTCGATCGCATTCAGGATTTGCTCGGCGAGCGGCTGATATACATCGTCGAAGATGTCCAGCCCAATCCCGATGTCGCTCAATTGCGTGGCACCTATGAGCGCTTCTGGCAGGAAGCGGGCGATTGTCAGACAGTCATCGCCGTTGGCGGAGGCAGCGCCATCGATACGGCCAAGGCATTGATCGTGGGGACGCAGTCGGGTCGCTTCGATGAACTGGTCGCCTTGTTGGCAACGGGCAGGCCCTTTGTTCCAGCCCACAGCAAAGCGCTGATTGCGGTTCCCACCACGGCAGGCACCGGCAGTGAGGTCACCCCATGGGCGACAATCTGGGATACCGAAGGACAGAAAAAATACTCGCTGCACCTGGATTGCACCTGGCCCAAAGTGGCGATCGTTGATCCCGGTCTGATGCTCACTGTTCCAGCGGGTGTCACGGTTTCAACCGGTCTGGACGCGTTGTCTCATGCGCTGGAGTCCATCTGGAACATCAACGCCAATCCGGTTTCGGACACCTTCGCGATCTCCGCGATCGAAGACATTCTTGAGTGCCTGCCGCTGTTGCGGCATGACCTGGGCAGCAAGGAACTGCGTTCACGCATGGCACTGGCCGCGCTCAAGGCCGGGCTGGCCTTTTCCAATACCAAGACGGCGCTGGCCCACTCCATTTCCTACGAAATGACGCTGCGCCACGGCCTGCCCCATGGCATCGCCTGCTCCTTCACCTTGCCCCTGGTCCTGGGCCTTGCTTGGGGACGTGACGAAGCGCGCGACAGGGTCTTGAAACGGGTGTTCGGCAAAGACCTCGACGAAGCGCAGGCACAGCTGCGCAATTTCCTCCACAGCCTCGATGTAAAGACCGAGTTTGCCGACTATGGCGTTACGCAAGAGGAAGCCCGGGAGATGATCGAGTTCGCACTGCAGGGCGCACGAGGCAGGAATTTCATCGGCGCACACGCCGCCTGACACGTGCCCCCAGCCCCCCCCTGTAGGAGCGAGCATGCTCCGGGCGGCGTTCCGACGATGGTCGTTAACGATAACGCTGGCAACCTGACACCCCGCGGCGCTCTCAGACTCATCGCGAGCATGCTCGCTCCTACAAAGGTGCGCCCTCCGATTCGCCTGGAGGGTACGAACAATAATAAGGAAAAGATCATGAATCGTGCCCAAGCTTTACCGAGTCTGGCAGTCTCCACGTCCTCATTCCGCGTCGCGCAATGGCGCATGCTGTTGGCGGCGATGTTCTGCTACCTGTTTTTCTACACCGGTCGACAAACGTTCGGTTTCGCCATCCCGGGCATCCAGGCAGAGTTCGGTTTTACCAAGGAACATCTTGGCTGGGCATCGGCTGCCATGTTGTGGGCGTATGCCATCGGCCAGGCAATCAATGGCAATCTTGCCGACAAGTTCGGTGGGCGCCGCATCATGACGGCCGGTGCCGTGTTGTCGTGTGCAGCCAATTGGATCACCAGCTTCGCCGGTAGCTTCGTCGCGCTCATTTTACCCTGGGGCATCAATGGATACTTTCAGGCATTAGGCTGGGCGCCAGGCAGTCGGCTGATCTCCAATTGGTGGAGTACCGGCGAGCGGGGCAAAGTCTATGGTTTTTACGTGTTCGCTGCCGGTTGTGCCTCTGTCCTGTCCTACGTGACCTCAATCGTTGTGCTTGAAGTGCTGCAACTGGAGTGGCGCTGGATCTTCCGCCTGCCGGTTCTGCTGATGCTGGCAGGGGGCATCGTGTTTTACCTGGTGGCGCGCGAGCGACCGCAGGACATGGGCTTCGAGCCGCTCGCCGATACCGGTGTGGCCAATGCCGATGACAAGAATCACGAAGTCGCCCACGGCGAACTCGAAACCTCGGCGCAGCGCTACAAAGCCGTGCTGAAAAACTACCGCTTGATCATCGCTGCAATCTCCCTGGGGTTCCAGAATGCCGCTCGCTACGGTCTTATCGTCTGGGTGCCGGTGCATTTTCTGGGCGCCGACTGGAAAAGCGGCGACAGCCTGATCGATCCCAAGTGGATCACAGTTGCCCTGCCGGTGGGCATGGCCATCGGTGCGCTCAGCAATGGCTGGATCTCGGACAAACTGTTCGGTTCAAAACGCTACCTGGCGATCATGCTCTACATGTTCCTCGGCGCAGGCACCAGCCTGTGGATGTGGAGCCTTGCGCCTCACAGTGCCGTCGGCCTCGTGGCGTTGTTTCTCTGCGGGTTCTTTGTCTATGGTCCGGCGTCGAGTTTCTGGGCACTGTGCCCGGACCTGGTCGGCGCCAAGCGCGCGGGCACCGCGACCGGCATCATGAATTTCTCCTCCTACCTTTTCGCAGGCCTGGCGGAACCGCTGATCGGCAGTATGCTCGACAGTACCGGCAACACGTCGTTGATCTTCATCGTGGTCACGTCTGCCTGCCTGTGCAGCGCAGCGGTCGCCTTGTTCATCAGGCGTTGATTGCTGTTTACACCGGTGTGAATCAGGGCTGCGGCTCAGGAACAGGATCTTTTCATGTACCAGTACCACAAGTGGCTGCGTTCCTTTCATGCGGTGGCCAAGACCGGCAGTTTCACCCTGGCCGCCGAGTACCTGAGCGTTGGGCAACCGACAGTCAGTGAGCAGGTCACGGCGCTGGAAAAGAAGTTTTCCGTGGAGCTCTTTCATCGACGCGGGCGCATCGTCGAGATGAGCTCCGCGGGACACAAGCTGTATGCCATCACCCAGGGTCTCTTTGGCCAAGAGGACGAAGCCGTGCAACTTCTACAGAGTTTCAAGCAACGTAAAACCGGGATGTTGCGCCTGGGTGCCGTCTCGCCGCCCATTGCAATGAACCTGACGTACGAGTTGATGCAGCGGCATCCGGACATTGAGTTGGAAACATCATTCTCGCCGGAAAAAGAGACCCTGGACCGCCTGTTCAATTTCGACATCGACGTGGCCATCCTGGCGCTGTCCGAATTCGACCAGCGTTTTGATACGCAGCTTTATCGGCGTTATCCAATCATTGCCGTCGTGCGCGACGATCACCCCTGGGCTGCGCAGAAGGCGGTGCACGTTGAACAGATCAGCGACGAGAAGTGGGTCCTTCGGGAAAAAAGCTCCCGCACTCGCCAACTGGTGGAGGAGAGTTGCGATCGCCTTGATGTCGACCTGAACTGCGTCATGCAATTGAACAGCCGCGAAGCCATCGTTCACGCCATCGCCAAGGGAATCGGCATCGGGTTCGTATCGGCTGTCGAATACGCCGAAACGCCGGGAACAAAGCCAATCACCTTTGTCGATCATCCGTTTTTCATTGATTACCACCTGTGTTGCCTGGGTATTCGCAGAAACCGGCCGATGATCGCCGAGCTGTTCGATTCCAGTCCGATCCCGGCCACCTGATCGCCTGATCGGTATCAAGCCTCAATAACCTTACCTCCTGGCGACAGGGGGGACGGGCATCCCTTAGCCAAAAATGGAGACTCACCATGCATTATCAACAACCTTCCCAATTGCAAGCCGTGGTCCTGGACTGGGCGGGCACCGTCGTGGATTTCGGTTCCTTCGCACCGACGCAGATTTTCGTCGAGGCCTTTGCCGAGTTTGGCGTCGCGGTGTCCCTGCAAGAAGCCCGCGGGCCGATGGGCATGGGCAAGTGGGACCACATCCGCACGCTGTGCAACGAGCCGCAGATCGCCGCGCGCTACCACGCCGTGTTCGGCCGGTTGCCAACCGACGATGATGTCACCGCCCTCTACGAGCGTTTCATGCCGCTGCAGATCGAGAAAATCGCCCTGCATTCGGCGTTGATTCCCGGTGCACTCGAGACCATCAACGGCCTGCGCGACAAGGGCCTGAAAATCGGCTCCTGCTCCGGCTACCCGGCCGTGGTCATGGAAAAAGTCGTGGAGCTGGCGCGCCAGAACGGCTATGTCACCGACCACGTGGTGGCCACCGACGAAGTGCCCAACGGACGCCCGCACCCGGCGCAAGCCCTGGCCAACGTCATTGCCCTTGGCATCAGCGACGTCGCCGCCTGCGTGAAGGTCGACGACACCTGGCCGGGCATTCTCGAAGGTCGCAGCGCGGGAATGTGGACGGTGGCGCTGACCTGCTCCGGCAATGCATTGGGCCTGACCTATGACCAATACAAAAACCTGTCAGCCGACGAACTGAGCGAAGCGCGATCACGCATTACCCGGATGTTCGAAGGTTCGCGCCCGCACTACCTGATCGACACCATCGTCGATTTGCCGGCGGTCATTGAAGACATCAACGCTCGCCTTGCGCGCGGCGAGGTACCTCAATGCTGCTGATGGTTTTTTGAGTGTTATCGCTACCGGCCTGTTTTGGCGCAACAGGGCAGGCGGGTAGCGTCTGTGGGATTCGCCAGCAGCGGCTACGGCTCGGCATGTTTCACCGGGACCACGCGGTGACGCTTCGCCGCCCAGACCACACCCCCCACCAGCAACACGATCGAGATCACTTCCATCAGGCCAGGCACCCGCTGGCTGAACAGAAAACCGTAGACACAGGCAAACAGCGTTTCGAACACGATCATCTGGCCGCTCAGCGACGTGGCCATTCGACGCGAGCAGGCATTCCATAGCCCATTGGCAAGCCACGAACCACACAGTGCCAGGAACAGGCAGACCCACAGCAAAGCCATCCAGCGACTGCTTTCAACCTGAGCGGGGACCAGGTTCGGGAATAACATCAAGGCGGCGATGCCGAACACGACCGCCACGATACCCGTCACGATGCCCACCAGCGTCGACCATTCGCTGCTGTTGAAATGGCTCTGCTTGAGATAGCGGGCATTGTGGGTGGCGTACCACGACCAGCAGACGACAGCGCTGAAGCCACAGGCCAGGCCGAGTAAACGGGAAGACAGCGAAGTACTCGCCGCCGGCGCGCCTGAGTGTTCCAGGCTCACCGATACGATGCCCAGGAATACCAGCAACAAAGGCAGCTTGAGCTTAGACAGGGGCAGGGACCCAGGATCACCACGCCCCAGGAAGGTAATGGCAACCGGCATCATGCCATTAATCAGGGCGGCCGCCGTCACCCCGCTCAGTTGTACGGAAGCACCCAACAGGGCGTAGTTCAGGACGTTGCCAGTCAATGACAAACGCAACAGCATAAACACATCGTTGCGCGTCAATCGGGCGAGCAGGCTTGATGCAATTGGCAAAGCCAGCAGAAGCGAGATCAGCCCATAGAGGGAAAACCGCACACTGCTGATCAGCACGGCATTGAATTCGGGCAGCAACGAAGGGCCGATAATCACCCCACCCCAGATGGCGCCTGCCAATATCGCAAATACGATCCCACTGTTCATCATCTCGGCTCTGACAGGCTGTTTAGCGGCATTCTAGCCATGGTATATAAGCGCTACCTGCGATAAATATTCGGCCACCCATTCCGCAGGGGAATGTCGGGTCGCAGTCGTCAGCCAGGAGAATCCTCATCAACCGTTATTTGCGTACCTTGCCCCCCTTGGAGACCCTGATCACATTCGAGGCCGTGGGACGGCACAAAAGTTTCACGGGTGCCGCTGGCGAACTGTTCCTGACCCAGAGCGCCGTGAGCAAACAGATGCGCCAGCTCGAGGACGGCATGGGCGTGGCGCTGTTCGAGCGCAAGCCACGGGGTGTCGCGTTGACCGGCGCAGGCGAGGAGCTTCTGATGACGGTCAACATGCTGCTCGCCACGATGTACCAGAGCGTCACGCGAATCCGCAATGTCCATCAGTCCAACGCCGTCTCGGTGCTGGCGACCCATGCCCTGGCCCAGTTCTGGTTGTTCCCCAAGTTGATCGAATTCAACAAGGCGTACCCCGACATCGCCGTGCACGTTCACGCGATCAACGAGTTCGACGAGGCCAGCCTCAATGATTTCGACGTGGGCATTCTCTACGGTTCTGGCCAATGGCCCTCGCTGGACAGCGATTTCCTGCTGCCGGAAATCGTCTATGCCGTGGCGCATCCTTCACTGGATGTCTCGGGAATCAAGACGCTGGAACACTTGGCGCAAGCCAACCTGGTGCAGATCGACACCTGCGCCTGGCAATGCCTGGACTGGCGCCAGTGGTTCGGCCACTTTGGCATCGACTACGTGGCGCGGGACAAAGCCCCGGTCTTCAACCAGCTGACATTGGCCTATCGTGCCGTCCAGCAAGGCATGGGTATTGGCCTTGCATGGACGTTCATGGCGGATGAGGCGCTGGCCAAGGGCGAATTGCAGCGGGTTACGCCGTTCGAATGTGTGACCGGCAATGGCGAATTCCTGGTGTCGCTCAAGCATCGCAAGCGCTCTGCCTCTGCCGAGATTTTTCGCCAGTGGCTCCTTGGCTCGCTGGGCGACTGAGCAAGGTACGGCTCAAGGCACCTTGAAGAATTCTTTCAGTGAACGAAGGATATCGAGATGGGATTGCGCAATGATGCGTCCTGGATTCTGGTCGAACATATGCGGGGCACCCGGATAGACGTGAAGCTCTACAGCGACGCCTGCGCGCGACAATCTCCGGATGGTCGGCAGCGTATCGAGCGACCATGGGTCCGTGCCAGGGTTCAGGAAGCTGTGGAAGTCTGGATCAAGCAGTTCATGTGGCTTCAAGGTTCCCCTCCCTTCGCATCGAGCTCAATGGCACCTGTTTCCAGGTGCCGGGTCCTCGCTGTCAAAGCCAGGCTTTGATTTGAGTACAAACGGCTTGAGTCGAAATACCGTAGCGATCATGCAGCGTCGGCAAGGCGCCGGCATCGAGGAACGCGTCGGGCAAGGCGATCTGCCTGAAGGTGGGCGTCACCCCGTTGCGCAGCAGCACCCCGGCAACGGCCTCGCCGAGCCCACCGATAATGGAGCTGTTTTCTGCAGTCACGACAAGGCGACCGGGCTTTCTGGCTTCGGCAAGAATGGTTTGCTCATCCAATGGTTTGATCGTCGGCACATGCAGCACAGCGACATCGACGCCGTCCGCCTGCAGCTCCTTGGCCGCTTCCAGTGCGCGCATCGTCATCAAGCCGGTGGAGATGACCAGCACATCGTTACCGGTGCGCAGGGTCTTGGCTTTGCCGATCTCGAACGTGTAGCCGTACTCGTCCAGCACCAACGGCACATTGCCGCGCAACAGGCGCATGTAGACCGGCCCTTGATGCGCGGCGATGGCGGGTACGGCCTGTTCGATTTCCAGGGCGTCGCACGGGTCGACGATCATCAGGTTGGGCATGGCGCGGAAGATGGCCAGGTCGTCCGTGGCCTGGTGGCTTGGGCCGTAGCCGGTGGTGAGGCCGGGCAGGCCGCAGACAATCTTGACGTTGAGGTTTTCCTCGGCAATGGCCATGCAGATGAAGTCATAGGCACGGCGCGACGCGAACACCGCGTAGGTGGTGGCGAACGGCACGAAGCCTTCGCGGGCCATACCGGCAGCCGCGCTCATCAGTAATTGTTCGGCCATGCCCATCTGATAGAACCGGTCGGGATGTGCCTTGGCGAAGATGTGCAGGTCGGTGTACTTGGACAGGTCGGCGGACAGCCCGACGATGTCCGAACGCTGATCCGCCAGGGCGGCCAATGCATGACCAAACGGCGCTGATCTGGTGGCTTGGCCTTCCGAGGCAATCGAGGCGATCATCGCAGAAGTCGTCAGGCGCTTCTTGGCAGGCGTAGCCGTGGAAGTCGGAGTGTTGGCTGCGGTGCTCATTGGTTGTTTCCTTCTTCAAGGTTGCTCAGTGCCAGATCCCATTCGTGTTCTTCCACGCGGATGAAGTGAGTCTTTTCCCGGGTTTCGAGGAAAGGCACGCCTTTGCCCATTCTGGTGTCGCAGATGATCACCCGAGGTTGCGCGCCAGGGTGGTTGCGCGCGGCATCGAAGGCCGTGACCAGTGCCTCCAGATCATTGCCATCGACGCGCTGGGTGAACCAGCCAAACGCCTGCCAACGATCGACGATGGGTTCGAACGAAAGGATTTCACTGGAGTAGCCGTCGGCCTGCTGGTTGTTGACGTCGACAATCGCGATCAGGTTGTCGAGCTTCCAGTGCGACGCCGACATCACCGCTTCCCAGGTCGAGCCTTCATTCAGTTCGCCGTCCGACAGCAGGTTGTAGACGAAGGCTGTGGAGCCTTTGCGCTTGAGGCCCAGACAGGCACCGACGGCGATACCCAGGCCCTGGCCGAGCGATCCACCGGTGATTTCCATTCCCGGGGTGTAGGCGGCCATGCCCGACATCGGCAGGCGGCTGTCATCGGCGCCGTAGGTTTCCAGTTCGTCCAGCGGGATGATCTCGGCTTCGATCAAGGCGGCGTACAGCGCAATGGCGTAGTGACCGATCGACAGGTAGAAGCGATCGCGGGCTTCCCATTCCGGGTCTTCGGGCCGGTAGCTCAGGGCGTGGAAGTAGGAGACGGCCAGCAGGTCGGCGGCGCCGAGGGCCTGGCCGACGTAGCCTTGGCCCTGGACCTGACCCATGCGCAAGGCATGGCGGCGAATGTTGTGGGCGCGTTGCGCCAGCGTCGTGGATGACGTGAATGCAGGATGAGCAGTCATGGTGAAACTCCAATGAATCAACGATTGACCGAGGCGGCGGGGATGCGCAGCACCAATGTGGCCCCGAACAGCAGTACGCCAGTGATCAGGTACATGCCGATGGCGCTGGAGCCGGTCTGAGTGGTGACCCAGCCAATCAGGTAAGGCGAACAGAAGCCGGCGAGGTTGGCGAAGCTGTTGACCGCGGCGATGCCCGCGGCGGCGGACACGCCTCCGAGCAACGTGGTGGGTAGCATCCAGAACATCGACGTCGCGGACAGGATTCCGGAAGCGGCCAGGCACAGACTGAGAATCGAGAGCAGTACATTTCCACCCATCAGTCCGGCCAGGCTCAACCCGATGGCACCGGCGATCATCGGTACGATGAGGTGCCAGCGACGTTCACGATGTTTGTCACCACTGCGTCCGGCATACAGCATGGCCGCAATTGCGCAGAGGTAGGGCAGGCTGCTCAGGAAGCCGATATGCAATGGATTGGAAACCCCCGCATTACGCACCAGGGTCGGCAGCCAGAAGGTGATGGCGTACTGGCCCATGACCACGCAGAAGTAAATCCCGGCCAGCAACCACAGGCGACGGTCGCGGATGAACTCACCCACCGAGGCATGGGTGACTTTCTGCTGGTCGTCCTCGGCCAGTTCGCGGCTGATCAGTGCTTTCTCGTCATCATCCAGCCAGCTGGCCTGATGCACGCCGTCCTTGAGGTAGCTCAGTACCAGCAGGCCAATAAGGACGGTCGGCACGGCTTCCAGGACAAACATCCACTGCCAGCCGGCCCAGCCATGCATCCCGGCGAAGTGGTTCATGATCCAGCCGGAGAGCGGGCCACCGACCATCCCTGACAGCGGAATGGCGATGAACCACAACACGGTCATGCGCGCACGTCGGTAGGAGGGAAACCAGTAGGTCAGATAGAGCAACAAGCCCGGCGCCAGGCCGGCTTCGGCGATGCCCAGCAGGAAGCGCAGGGCATAGAATTGCCAGGCGGTTTCAACGAAGGCGAACAACGCAGAAACGATGCCCCAGGTGATCATGATGCGCGCGATCCAGACCCGCGCACCGACCTTGTGCAGGATGATATTGCTGGGCACTTCACAGAGGAAGTAACCGATGAAGAACATGCCGGCGCCCAGTCCGTAGACCGCTTCGCTGAGCGCCAGGTCGTTCATCATCTGCAGCTTGGCAAAGCCGACGTTGACGCGATCAAGGTAGGCGCACAGGTAGCACAGCATCAGGAAAGGCATCAGGCGCCAGGCCGTTTTACGGTAAGCGTTGGAACGCACGGTCGAAACCGCTTCGAGCGACAGGGTCGTCATGATGGTCTGATCTCTTGTTTTTATTGACCGCCAGGCCATCAGGCCAGGCTGCGTCATCGATCCAGAACCGCACGGGCCGCGCAGGCCCGCCCAGGTGAACTCAGTGAATCAGCATGCCGCCGTTCACATCCAACGTGATGCCGGTCAGGTAGGATGATAGGTCGCTGGCCAGGAACAGGGCGGCGTTGGCGACATCCTGAGCGGCACCGAGTCGGCCCAAGGGAATGCCGTCGATGATCGCGTGGCGGCGATCGTCCTGCATCAGGCCGCCGGTGATGTCGGTGTGAATCAAGCCAGGGGCGATGGAGTTGACGCGAATGTTGTCCGGCCCCAGTTCCCGTGCCATGGCTTTGCCCAGGCCCAGGACACCGGCCTTGGCCGCACTGTAATGGGGGCCACCGAAGATGCCACCTCCACGCTGGGCCGAAACCGACGACATGCACACAATACTGCCGCAGGTCTGTTGGCGCATGACCGGAATAACGGCTTGCGACATGAGCAGGGTGCCGCGCAGGCTGACGTCCAGCACCTTGTCGTAATCGCTAGGACGGATATCGAGCGTCTTGAGCGGTTGGGTGATGCCGGCGTTGTTGACGAGGATGTCGATGCGCCCGAAGTGCTCGATGATTTTCGCGACAGCCTGCTGCACCTGGGATTCGTCAGCGACGTTGGCAGCCAGACCGAGATGACCTTCGCCCAGTGAGGCAGCGGCATCGCGAGCGGCGGATTCGTCCAGATCGAGAATCACCACGCGTGCGCCCTGTTGCGCAAAAGTGGTCGCCGTAGCACGGCCGATGCCGCGTGCGGAAGCTGCACCGGTGATGATCGCGACTTTGCCTTGAAGAAGCATGGAAGAGTACCTCTGATTGTTTTTGTTGGGTCGGTCCACGAAGAACCGATGACTCAGCTTGTTCTCCAGAAAGGCGCTGAGCAATAACGCAAACTTCACTGGGTGCTGAAAAAAATTCAGCACTCGCCAACGATCTCTTCCAATGTTTGAATAGCTGCACGCCCGGCCCAAGCCACTTGCAGCGGAATAACAATAATCATGAGTTCACCTGGCGATGTACCTCCTATCCTGCCACCCCTGAAAGCCATTCAGGCCTTCGAACAGACGGCCCGCTTCGGCAACGTCGCCCGCGCCGCCGAACTGCTTGACCTGACCCCCTCGGCCGTCAGTCATCAGTTGGCCAAGCTGGAAGCGATGATCGGGCGGCAGCTGTTCCTCCGAACGGCCAGGGGGGTGACATTGACGCCTGTGGGTGAGCAATACCTCACTGAGGTTTCCGGCATTCTGCACAGCCTGGCGGTGGCCACCGAACGCGCCTCCAGCGATGTCAGCCTTGACTGCCTGCGCTTGCACTCATCCCCCAGTTTCGGCCTGTTGTGGTTGATGCCGCGCCTCGAGCAATTTCGCCAGAGCCATCCCGACATACAGCTCAACCTTTCGTGCTCATACGAATCACTGCATTTCAGTCGCGACAAGATCGACCTGGATATCCGCCACGGCATGCCCAACTGGCCAAGTTTTGAAGTGCGTACGGTGCGCAATGAAAAAATCGCGGTGATGGCGTCGCCCAAACTCCTGGAAAAACGCCCCGTCCGGGCGGTGGCGGATTTGCTGGACTGCAATCTGATCCTGTCGGAGGCGACGCTGATCAAGTGGCCGCAACTGTTCGCCCAACATGGCCTGGCACGCCCCGAAAAACCCTATACGCTCAGCTTTGACCGTTCCTACATGACACTGGAGGCAGCCAGCCACGGGCTTGGTTTTGCCCTGGAAAGCACGCTGTTGGCTCAGGACTATCTGGCGCGTGGAACCTTGGTCGAGGTAGCGCCGCAATTGAGCGCACCCATTACCGCGCACCACCTGGTTTTTCCCAGAGCCCATGCAAACTTCCCTCGGGTGAGAAAATTCCTGGAGTGGATGCAGAAAGAGTTGGGGCATGACTTCAGTTACTGATTTCGATGTCATGACACGTCAGTCACTCGTCAGCGTGGCCACTTGAAACTGAACTAAGCTATTCGGGGCCGTTGCGTATCGAGGCGGTCCAACCGCTGGGGTAGTGCACATTCTCGCTATCGAGAAGGAGCTACTGATGAGCAAAGTCTTTCACCTAATTCCCGTGGCGCTGGCGATTCTTTGGCCCGACATCGGTCGAACTGCCGACAGCCAGGCGGAGCTGGCCAAGCAATCATTGAATCCGGTGGCCGCGCTCTACAGCGTGCCCATCCAGTACAACTGGAACCAGAAACTCGGGCCCACTGGCGAGGGCTACCAAAGCGTCACCAACATCCAGCCGGTGCTGCCTTTTACCCTCAATGACGAGTGGAACCTTATTTCCCGAACCATCCTGCCAGTCATCGATCAACACGGTTTGGTGCCGGGAGGGCAGGCGGACAAGTCCGGGGTCGGCGATGTGACCCAGAGTTTCTTTTTTTCACCCAAGCATCCGACCGCGAGCGGCTGGATCTGGGGGGCCGGACCGGTAATCCTGGTGCCAACCGGCAGCGATGAGCTATTGAGCGGTGAACAGTGGGGGGCCGGCCCCACCGTGGTCGTCCTTAAACAAAACGACGGCTGGACCCGCGGTATCCTGGCCAATCACATCTGGTCGCTGGACAACAGCCCGCCTGACGATAAAGAAAAAATCAACCAGACCTTTCTGCAGCCGTTCTTCAGCTACACCACCCATACCTATACGACCTTCGGCGTTAACACCGAATCAACCTATGACTGGCAGACCCGCGAATGGTCGGTGCCGATCAACCTCTTCGTCACCCAGCTGTTCAAAGTGGGGCATCAGCCCATGAGCTTGCAAGTGGGCCCGCGGTATTGGGCAGACAGCCCGAAAGATGGCGCACAAGGCTGGGGATTTCGGGTGGCGTATACGCTGTTGTTTCCCAAGTGATGCCAGCCCCACCGATGCATCCTCAGGCATCCATGGCGGGCTTGCAAACGCCAAGACGGTGCAGTTACCCGCTGGCTGCGGCAGGTTGATGCCTTCTTTTTTCAGGACGTCACGCACGTACTGGAATTTCGGGTATTGCGACAGTTCGATCGGCCCGTCATAACCCATGCTTTGCAGTTTGCGCGGTGGGTAATCCGCGCAGGTTTTCATCAGCTTGATGATTGCGTCCGTGATCGGCACCCTCGTCCAGATACGCTCGGTAAAGTTGTTCATGAACAGGTCATAGCGTTCCTGCGGGTCTTGCCACGAGTCAAAGACCTGCGGCACGGTGACCACATTTTTGTGCGCAAGATAAACACCCACGTGGACACGCTGGAAAAATCGCCACATCCGACGTGAGCCGGCTGAAAATGACTACGGGTGGTTCATCGAGTCGCGTGCGCAATATCGCCGCAGAAAATATCGGCGCTGCCATCTTCGGGTGATGTACGCACGACAACCGAGTACTTGCCGGAGAGCAGGTCTGGCAGTGTTATCGGCGCGCTCCTGTAGAAGGTCCAGCCACCAGTGCCAGCATTGGGTTCAGTGTTGACCTTATCGTTCATGGCGAACGCGGCTGGCCCGGGTTGCTGGCAACTGCCCTTGTTGATGAAGGTGTAGAGGCGCGGCGGCAAGATGGTTCCGTTTGGAACGCCGGTTATGTAGAAATCAAAGTTGGTTTGATTGCCTTCGCCAGTCAATGTGGTCGTGGCCGTATGACCAGGGTTGCGGTGGGTCGCTGCCAAGGGCAAATTCATTGACGGGTGTGATGAACTGGAACAGCCCAAGAGCGTTGCGGTGATCAACAGTGCGGACAGGGGGAGAGAGGGTTTCATTGCCAACCTCCAATAATGGAAGAAGTGCGGTGGTGGGACTATTGGGTATAGCTCAATAACGTCGCATTGCATTCAGGAGCAACTTTTTCTTATGGGTCCTTGAATCCCATCCACGGATTTCCCGATAAGCGCCCGCGGGATGTTGCTCATCAACGGATTGCCGTCGATATCACTCCATCAGCTCGCAGGGGAAAGTCAGTTGGTGACTAACAGTTCCGGGCCCAGGTAGTTGTTGATGTGGTCGATATCGTCGTCGCCCAGGCTACCCACCGAAGAGGCCAGGCGCAGGCGCGACATCAAGTAGCGCAGTTTTGCTTCGAACAGATCGTGGCGCGCAACGAAGAGCAGCTCTTCGGCATTGAGCACGTCCGAGTTGGTGCTGGTGCCTCCTTCCTTGAAGCCCTTGCGCGTCGAAGCCAGTGAGCGTTCGTTTGACGCCACTGCCTTCTCCAGTGCGTGGATACGCTGAGCGCCGCTCTGTACGCCTTGATACTCGCGGGTGGTACCGGTGATGACTTCCTGGCGCGTGGCGTCGAGCTCGTCCATGGCCTTGTAGCTATTGGCACTGGCCTGGCGTGCCAGAGCGCTGGTGCCGCCACCGCTGTACAACGGGAAGTTGACTTCCAGCCCGATTGAACTGTAGCGGTTGCGTTGATTCAACTCTGAGATTGACTGGCTATCGCCTGCGGTATAGCCGGCGACGAAATCCAGTGTGGGCCAGTGGCCGGCCTTGGCGCGCTTCACTTCTTCTTCGGCAAGGGCGCTGCTATGACGGCGCGCATGGATCAGCGGGCTATCGGCCTGGGCTTTGACCAGCCAGTCCTGCAGATTGCTCGGTAGCAGCGGCGGTGTAGCGAAATTCGGCTGCAGGGTGGTCAGCGATTCGGGGGGTTCACCTATATATTCTTCCAGCTTGCGGCGCGCATTGACCAGGTTGTCCTGCGCTTCAATCAGTTCAGCCTCGGCGAGATCGCGGCGAGCGACCGACTCGTCGATGTCGGTGATGGTGCCGGCACCCAGTTCCATGCGGCGTTTCGCCGAGGCGAGTTGCTCTTCGAACGCGTTCAGCTTGGATTTGGCCAGGAGGATGGTTTCGCTTGCCAGGAGCACGTCGAAATAGCTCTCGGCCAAGCGCACTGCGGCGTCCTGACTCTTGGCATCGAACACCGCGACGCTGTAGTCGGCACGCTGCTTGCCCTGGCGGTACTCGGCCATCTTCTGTTTGTTGAACAGCGGCTGGCGCAGGCGCACGTTGGCGCCCTTGGAGTCGTAGTCCAGATCCCTGTCGAGGCCGTTCTGGCGTTGGGTGCCATTGACCTTGTTGTCGTAGGCCGAGGCATTGACCTGCGGCAGCAGGCCGGCCTTGCCGATGGCGCGGTTTTCCTCGCCGGCGGCTTTTTCATGCACGGCGGCGCGGTAGATGGGGCCTTGGTACTGCAACAGATCCCAGGCTTGTTTGAGGTCCATGGCGCTGGCCGGCAGGGACAGCCCCAGCAGGCAGAAGACTATGCAATGACGGTCCATTTCATTGTTCCTTAAAGGAGCTGTCCACGCGTTCGAGCATCGGTTTGAGCAGATAGCTCATCAAGTTGCGCTCACCGGTCTTGATGGTGACGCTGGCGGGCATGCCGGGGCGAATGTGATTGCTGCCAAGCAGCCTCATGCCATCGGGAGTGACTTCCACCTGGGCCAGATAGAACGGTTGCTTGCTTTCCTCGTCGAGCAGGCGGTCGGCGGAGATGGTCTTCACGCGGCCGGGAATGTTTGGCGTCTGGGCATGGTTGAAGGCCGGGAAGGCAATATCCACGGGCAGGCCGGGGACCATCTTGTCGATGGCCTGCACGGGAATCATTGCGTCGACCTGCAGCGGCTCGTTGACCGGAACGATTTCCATGATCTTGAAGCCGGGCTGAATGACTCCCCCGACGGTGGCAATGCTCAGGGACTGGACCATGCCGTCGATGGGCGACCGTATCACCGTGTGGGTCACTTCATAGTCCAGCGCGCGCAAGCGGTCGGCCAGGGTGGTATTTTCCTTGGCGGTTTCAGTCAGCTGTGATTCGACTTCCTTCAGGTAATCGTGCTGGCGCTGCAGGATGCGCAACTTGATTTCGGTAGCCTGGCTACGCACGCGAGCGATGTTGTTGAGGTTCTCGGCCTGGCCGGCCGAAAGGTCGGCGTTGCTGCGTTCCAGCTCAAGCAAGCGGTTGCGCGGCACATAGCCTTCGGCCGCCAGAACTCGGGTGCCTTGCAGTTCCTGGTTGAGGAAGTTGATTTGCGAGGTGCGGGCGCCATAGACCTGCTGCAGGCCCTTGAGCTGCACCTGCGACGCCGCCAGGTTTTCCTCCAGGATGCTGATTTCACCCGCCAGGCCGGCACGCCGGGTGTCCAGTAGACGCTGTTGCAGGTCCATGGCGGCTACCAGGCGGTGGTCATTGCCGAAGCGCTTGAGCAGTTCGGGATCGAAGATCACCACATTGCGCGCGTCACGTTCCGCTTCCAGCCGGTTTTCCACCGTCTTGCTGACGATGTACTGGGCGCCAACCGCACCCTGTTCGGCAGCGGCACGTAACGAGTCGAGGCGCACCAGCTCCTGGCCCTTGGTCACCACATCGCCTTCGCGAACGAGAATGGCCTCCACAGTGCCGCCACTCAAATGCTGCACGGCTTTGCGGTTGCTGGTGACTTTGACCGTGCCAGTCGCCACCACGCCGGCATCCAGCGGCGCCAGCCAGGACCACAGGAGGAAGCCGCCGAAGCCGGCAAGCACCAGCCACACGCCCCAGCGCGCGGGCTTACTGACGTCCAGGTCTACCACGCTCCTGGGATCGGCTTGAATCATCTCGGTGTGTTGGCTCATCTGCATGATCGGTCACTCCCGTGCTTTGACGGAGGCCAGCGGGGTCGGCGCGCCTGCAGGCATCACACTGGCCTTGCGCAGCGCTGCGAATACTTCGTCACGCGTGCCGAGCATCTGCACGCCGCCGTCACGCAGCATCAGTACCTTGTCGACGGCGCACAGTACGTTGGGACGGTGGGAGATCAGAATGACGGTGGCACCGCGGGCCTTGAGTTCGGCCAGGGCATCGACCAGGGCCTTTTCGCCGACGTCGTCGAGGTTGGCGTTAGGCTCATCCAGCACGATCAGGTTGGGCTCGCCATACAGTGCGCGGGCCAACGCGATGCGTTGCTTCTGGCCACCCGACAGCGGGCTGCCATCGGTGCCCAGTCGAGTGTCATAACCCTGGGCAAAGCGCAGGATCATCTCGTGCACGCCAGTGCTCCTGGCAGCGCGAATGACCGCGTCGCTGTCCACTTCGCCAAAGCGCGCAATATTGTCGGCGATGGTGCCTTCGAACAGCTCTACGTCCTGTGGCAGGTAGCCGAGCCAGGGGCCAAGTTCCCCCTTGTTCCAACTGAATATGTCCGCGCCATCCAGGCGTACTTTGCCGGCCTGCGCCGGCCAGACGCCAACCAGCAGGCGGGCGAGGGTGGATTTGCCCGAGGCGGATGGGCCGATCACGCCAAGGCTTTCGCCGTGGGCAAGGCTGAAACTCACTCCGCGCAGGATTGTGTTGTTGGTGGCGGGGGCACCGGCATACACATTCTCCACCGCCAGCATGCCCAGCGGACGCTGTAATGGCATGCTCGGTGGTCGGCGCGGATAGTCGTGCAGCATCTCGTTGAGCCGGCCCCAGGCCGAACGGCAACCGAGCAGTTGCTTCCATGACCCGATAACCTGTTCCACCGGACCCAGTGCGCGGCCGGTGAGGATCGAACAGGCAATCATCATCCCCGGGGTGATCTTGCCTTCGATCGCCAGCAGCGCGCCGGCGCCGAGGATCAGCGACTGCAACGTGATACGCACGAAGCGCCCGGTGCTGCTGATGAGGGCGGCGCGGTCGGAGGCCAGGGTCTGCATTTCCAGTATGCGCAAATGGCTTTGGTACCAGCGCTTGCTGATCGACGGCAGCATGCCCATGGCCTCGATGACTTCGGCATTGCGCAGGTTATTGTTGGCGTAAGTGGCGGAGGAGAGGGCGGCCTGGTTGGCTTCGGCCAGTGGCTTTTGCGTCGCCTTCTCGGTGAGATAAGCCAGGCCTACCAAAATCAGCGAGCCGATCAGTGTGATCAGTCCGAGCAGCGGGTGGATCAGATAGGCGACCAGCAGGTAGATCGGCGTCCATGGCGCATCGAAGAAAGCGAACAGGCCATTGCCGGTGAGAAACTGGCGAACTTGCGAGAGATCCTGCAGGGCCTGGGCCGGATTGCCGCCGGCGCGGCTCAGGTTGCGCTCGAAAGCAGCGGTGAAGATGCGCCGGTTAAGGTCCATGTCGAGGCAGTTGCCGACCCGGATCAGTACACGGGTGCGGACCATTTCCAGTGTGGACATCAGCAGGAACAGCCCTATCACCAGCAAGGTCAACATCGTCAATGTTGTGACATTGCGACTGACCAGGGCCCGATCGTAGACCTGCAGCATGTACACCGCTGGCGTCAACATCATGACGTTGATAACGCCACTGAACGCTGCCAGCGAGTAAAAACTGCGGCGCAGGCGAAATATCGCGTCGGACAGTTCTGAGCGAGTGCTCGACTGCTTTTGCATTTGCGTCCTCCCCACCGAAAAGCCAGGTTGGCCATTCGGCGCACCCGCTACCGGTAAATGTGATTGACTATCAGATAGATGTAGATCTCCAGGTAACTCGTCGGCTTGAGCAGTCGTTTTTTTTTGTAATTCACATGCAGCAGCGTAGGTGGCGTTTGTTTCTCTAGCGATACAGTTTTAAATAACATTTCGCTCTAATATTGCTTAGCATTTCCTATATATCCTTTAATAACAGTAGGTTGGCATTTCCAATGCCGGTCGTCTGTTTTTGCGGCGTAATATTGACAGTTTTTTGCTATGGAACTTTAGTCATGTTCAAAGATCGCCCCCCGGAAGCCAGCCAAAACTTTGGCATTGCAAGGCGGTGATTTTCCCGAGGGAGCAAACATGTCGATCCATTTGATCTTTTGCGAAGTGACACAGTCGTTCAGGAAGTTCACTTCGACTTCCCAATTCCATGGCCCACCCACAGCTCGGGATCGCTCTGCCTGATCGCTCGGCGACCCATCCATTTCGCGAATTCCAGGCGCGCATTTCACGGGCGCCGGGGGACGGCTTTGCCTAACCCACGCCTGCTCTCGCCCTGCAACTGAACCAACGAACTTCGCAAGCCAGCACCTGACTGGGCGTGGGAGGATTGTTTCGTCCTGTGCCTTTCCCCCAGAGAGATCGAGGACAATAAAAATGGCCAATTTCAACAAGTCGGACCTGGAATTCATACTCAAGCAAATCTTCATCGCGGAGGCGCACGCCGACGGCACCAGCCTCAGTGATTTGCTGCCCAACAGCCAAGTGCCATTCGGCCTGCGCACCGTCGATGGCAGCTACAACAACCTGGTCGCCGGGCAAACCGAGTTTGGCGCCGCGGACAATTCCTTCCTGCGCCTGCTTGATGCCCAGTATCGGGCGGCCTATGCCGCGTCAGGGAATGTGGTCGACCCGCAGCCACGGATAATCAGTAACCTGATCGTCGACCAGACCGCCAACAACCCGGCCGCGGTGGCGGCGAATGGCGGTGCCGACCCGGTGATCAGCCCCGGTCTGGATGGGGTGTTCGGCACGGCCGACGACAAGGAAGTGTTTTTCATTCCCAACGTGTCACCTGATGCTGGCCTGACCGCCGGCTTCAACTCGTGGATGACCTTCTTTGGCCAGTTCTTCGACCACGGCCTCGACCTGGTCACCAAGAGCAGTACCGACTTCGTGTTTGTTCCGCTGCAGCCGGACGATCCGTTGTTCGTACCGGGCAGCCCCACCAACTTCATGGTGCTGTCACGTGCAGTGCATTCCGCTGGCGCGGACGGAATCGTCGGCACTGCCGATGATGGCCAGACCAACACCACCTCGCCGTTCGTGGACCAGAGCCAAACCTACAGCTCGCACCCCTCGCATCAGGTGTTCCTGCGTGAGTACGCCCTCAACGCGGCAGGCAACCCTATTGCAACGGGCCGCTTGATTACCAACCGTGATCTCGGCGCCGATGGCAAGTTCGGCACGGCCGATGATGGCAATGGCGAAAATGGCGGCATGGCGACCTGGGCAGTGGTCAAGGCCCAGGCCCGCGACATTCTCGGGATCAACCTGACCGATGCCGATGTGCACAGCGTGCCGCTGCTGGCAACCGATGCGTATGGCAACTTCATCCGCGGACCGAGCGGCATGCCGCAGGTGGTGATGCGCGTCAGTAACGGTGCCGACGGTATCGGCGGGACGGCTGATGACGTCACGCAACTGGTCGAAGGCAATCGGGATGCGCCGATCAGCCTGGCCAATGCCGTGAGCACCGGGCATGCCTTCCTCGACGACATCGCCCACAATGCCGCGCCGGTCGTTGTTGGCGGGGTGCTGCAGGCAGATGCCGACACCGCTATCGGCAATGCGCAGGACGTTGGCCCCGGCGGCAACAACCTGACCTATGACAACGAACTGCTCGACGCCCACTACATTGCCGGCGACGGCCGGGTGAACGAGAACATCGGCCTGACTGCTGTGCACCATGTGTTCCACGCCGAGCACAACCGCCTGGTCCAGCAATCCAAGGACACCATTCTTGCTGCCGGCGACCTGGCTTTCCTCAATGAGTGGCTGGCGGACGATGTGACCGCGATACCGACGACCCCAGCCGATATCGCAGCGTTGGTATGGGACGGCGAACGCCTGTTCCAGGCCGCCAAGTTCGGTACCGAGATGCAGTATCAGCACCTGGTGTTCGAGGAGTTCGCGCGGACCATTCAGCCGCAGGTCGACGAATTTCTTGCCCCCAACGGTTATGACACCTCGATCAACCCGGCCATCCTCGCCGAGTTCGCCCACGTGGTGTACCGCTTCGGTCACTCGATGCTGACCGAAACCGTCGATCGCTTCGACCCTGAGTTCAATCCGCTCCTCACTGACCCGAACAACCCGGACTCGCAAATGGGGCTGATCGCGGCCTTCCTCAATCCGCTGGCGTTCGCCGGCAGCGGAGCGACATCGGACGAAGCGGCAGGGGCGATCATTCGCGGTGCGACCCGCCAGCTGGGCAACGAGATCGACGAATTTGTCACCGAAGCGTTGCGCAACAACCTGCTCGGCCTGCCGCTCGATTTGCCGGCCCTTAACCTGGCGCGCGGTCGCGACACTGGCATTCCCACGTTGAATGAAGCGCGCCGTGAGATGTACGCAGCCACCGGCGACAGCCAACTCACGCCGTACATCAGTTGGTCTGACTTTGCGGACCACCTCAAGCACCCCGAATCCCTGGTCAACTTCATCGCCGCTTTCGGCACCCACAGCGCATTGATCGCGGCCGATGTGGATACGCTGGTCGAAATGCGTGCGGTCGCCGCGGCCCTGGTGTTTGGTGGCAGCGCGGTGATCAACGCGGGTACTGCCGAAGAGCGTACCTTTACCGCCAATCTGGCCGATCGCCTGGCATTCCTTAACAGTACGGGCATCTACGCCATGGTCAATGGCGTCACCACCACCGGTGTGGACGACATCGACTTCTGGGTCGGTGGCCTCGCCGAGCAGAAGATGCCGTTCGGCGGCATGCTCGGCTCGACGTTCAACTTCGTCTTTGAAACCCAGATGGAGGCGTTGCAGAACGGCGACCGCTTCTACTACCTGTCGCGCGTCGCAGGCCTGAACTTCGGCACTGAGCTTGAGAACAACTCCTTTGCCAAACTGATCATGCTCAACAGCGATGTTACCCACCTGTCGAACACCGTGTTCCTGACGCCGACGTTCACCCTCGAAGTCAATCAGGCCAATCAGTTCACCAACCTGGGCGTGGACGGCAAAGCCGATCCGACTGGCGGCATCATGATCAACGGTGTGGAAATCGTGCCGCTGGTGATCCGCGACAATCCCGACACCGAAGGGCTGGACAGTAACTATCTGCAGTACACCGGTGAAGACCATGTCGTGCTGGGCGGCACTGCCGGCAATGACATCATCATCTCCGGCGAAGGCGATGACACCCTTTACGGCGACGGCGGCAACGATCGCCTCGAAGGCGGTGCCGGCAATGACGCGGTACTCGGCGGCGCGGGCGATGACATCATCACCGATTCGTTCGGCGACAACCGCCTGGAAGGCAACGCCGGTAACGATGTGATCATCGCCGGTAGCATGCTGGCTGGAGGCAACCTGATCCTGGGGGGCGATGGCCAGGACTTCATCGTCACCACCGAAGACATCACCACCACCTTCGGTGGCCAGGGTGACGATTTCATCCTCGGTGCCAAGACCAATCTGCCACCTACCGGCAACGAAGGTGACGACTGGATCGAGAAGGGCACCCAGGACGGTGCACCTGGCGATAATTTCGCGCCGTTGCTCACTGACGATACGATCGGCAACGACATCTTTGTCGGTGGCGGTGGCTTCGACGAAATGATCGGCGAGGGTGGCGATGACATCTTTGTCGGCAGCGATGCCCAGGACAAGATGGACGGCATGTCCGGTTTCGACTGGGTGACCTACAAGAATGACAGGGTCGGCGTGACCGTTGACCTGTCCTTGGCCGCGCTGGCGCAGCCACACGGTAACGCGCCAAATCAAAACGCCGGGGTGTTCAATCCGGTCGGAGCCTCGCCGGCCTCGATTCTCGACCGTTTTGCCGAAGTCGAAGGCTTGTCCGGTTCGAAATTTGCCGACGTGCTCAAAGGCGATGATGTGGATGCGGACACCATCATCAACCACGGTGGAACCACGGGCAGTGCGCTGACCAATGTGGCGTTGATTCGCGGCCTGGAGCAGTTTCTGGCCGATGCCGGCTTGCCAACCACCGGTTTTGCCACGGGCAACATCATCCTCGGTGGCAATGGCAGTGACCTGATCGAAGGCCGCGGAGGCGATGATCTGATCGATGGCGACAAATGGATCAACGTGAGAATTGCGGTGTATGGCGCCGACGACGTCAACCATACCGGGCCCGAGATCGCCAGCTTCGACAGCATGGTCGATATGATCCCGTTCATGCTCGACCGCACCTATAACCCGGGGCAGCTCAAGGCCGTGCGGGAAATCCTGCCCGGCACCTCGACGGGCGGGTCGGCCTTCGACACCGCCATATTTTCCGGGGTCCAGTCTGAATATGTGGTGACCCAGGACACCCGCGGCACGGCCAATCTGGCGGACGATGTCTGGACGGTGACAGACACCGTAGCCGGTCGCGACGGCACCGATACGCTGCTGCATATTGAACGCCTGCAGTTTGCCGATACCCAGCGAGTGCTGGTGCAAGGACTCAACGCTCAACCGGTTGGCAGACCGACCCTCAGCGATGGCAACGGCGGCGCGATAACGGTGGGCGACACGCTGAGTGTCAGCATGGCCGGGGTGCGCGATGCCAACAACGTCTCGGTGGGCAATCTCCAGGGGTTTATCAACAACGCCTCGGTGTCCTACTTCTGGCAGTTCGAGGCGGATCCGGGGAGCGGTGTGTTCGAGGACATCATCCTGTTGCCGGCCGGCGACCTGGCGTTCCAGAGTGCCGATGGCACCGCCTTCAAGGTTTCGCCTGACCTCGCCGGGTTGTCGTTGCGTGTCAAGGCGATCTACCAGGATGGTCATGGCACGACTGAAGTGGTGTTCTCGCAGCCAACTGCCGCGGTGGTTGCCGGGGCGCCGGTCGTGCCGACTGCACAGGTACCTGTCGTCGATGCCACGGCCGGTGGCGAAGGCCTTCACATGGTGCGCTCCGACCTCAATTTCATCCTTGATCAGATCAAGATTGCCGAGGCTGACGCGTCCGGGCAGGACATCCTCTCGCTGATCCCGAACATCCGCGCACCGTTGGGCCTGCGTGCGGTCGACGGGTCGAACAATAACCTGATGAACCTCAACGGCATCAACAACACCGAGTTTGGTGCCGCCGATAACACCTTTCCGCGCGTGAGCGATCCGGTCTTCAATCCGGCGCAATCGGGAACGTCTTATGCGCAGAACAGCGGCTTGGTGATTGACTCGCAGCCGCGCACCATCAGCAACCTGATCGTCGACCAGACATCGAACAACCCGGCGGCCTATGCCACGGCTTACGACCCGGGTGCCGACGGCGTGCTCAACTTCGGCGCGGATGGCAACGACGACGTACTCAAGGATGGCGTACGGATTGTCGCCAGCCCGGGCATGGACGGTCAGTTCGGTACTGGCGACGACCACGATGTGTACCTGTTCGAGAACACCGCGGCGGATGCGGGGTTGTCCGCGCCGTTCAATGCCTGGATGACCTTCTTCGGGCAATTCTTCGATCATGGGTTGGACCTGGTCACCAAGGGGGGCTCGGGCACCGTCTTCATCCCGCTGCAACCGGATGATCCGCTGTACGTGCCAGGCGGCAACACCAATTTCATGGTGATGACCCGCGCGACCAACCAGCCAGGGGCGGATGGCGTTCTCGGCACGGCCGACGACATCCATGAGCACACCAACACCACCACGCCGTTCGTGGACCAGAACCAGACCTACAGCTCGCATCCGTCGCACCAGGTGTTCCTGCGCGGGTATGTACTGACCGAAGACGGCCCCATCGCGACCGGCCGGCTGATCACTAACCGTGACCTGGGGGCGGATGGCAAGTACGGTACCGCTGACGACACCGAAATCGGTGGCATGGCGACCTGGAAAGTGGTCAAGGCGCAAGCCAACGATGTCCTGGGTATCCGCCTGACCGATGCCGACGTCGAGAACGGCCCGCTGTTGGCGACCGACGCCTATGGCAATTTCATCAAGGGGCCGAACGGCTTCCCGATGGTCGTGATGAAAGGGGCTGACGGGCTTGGCGGCACCGCTGATGACGTCCTCGTCGAAGGCAATCCGCTAGCCCCTATCAGCCTGGTCAATGCAGTGCGCACCGGTCACCAGTTCCTCGCCGACATTGCCCACAATGCAGCGCCGGTGTTCAGCGCTGGTGTGCTGGTTCCCGATGTCGATGACGACATTGGCAACGTGGTGCCATCCAATCCGCAGACCGGGGCCAATCTGGCTTACGACAACGAGTTGCTGGATGCGCACTACATCGCCGGCGACGGCCGGGTCAACGAGAACATCGGCCTGACCGCGGTGCATGCGATCTTCCACGCCGAGCACAATCGGCTGGTCGCGCAGACCAAGGACACCGTACTCGATTCGGCTGACGTGGCCTTCCTCAACGAGTGGTTGCTCACTCCGGTGGATGCGTTGCCAGCCACCCAGGCCGAGATCGATGCACTGGTGTGGAATGGCGAACGGCTGTTCCAGGCTGCCAAGTTCGGCACCGAGATGCAGTATCAGCACCTGGTGTTCGAGGAGTTTGCGCGCACCATCCAGCCCAGGGTCGACCTGTTCTTCGCGCCGACCCAGGTCTATGACGTCGACCTCGATGCCTCGATCGTCGCCGAGTTCGCCCACACCGTTTACCGGTTCGGCCACTCGATGCTGACCGAGACGGTCGATCGATACGACGTCGACTTCAACGTGATTGGCGATCCGAACAGCGCTGATCCCGATCAGCAACTGGGCTTGATCGCGGCGTTCCTCAATCCGTTGGCGTATGCCGCCAGCGGGGTGACGCCAGAGGATGCGACCAGTGCGATCGTGCGTGGGGTGACGCGCCAGGCCGGTAACGAAATCGATGAGTTCGTCACTGAGGCGCTGCGCAATAACTTGCTCGGCCTGCCGCTGGACCTGCCGGCGATCAACATCGCCCGTGGCCGCGACGTGGGGATTCCCTCGCTCAACGCGATTCGCCGCGACATCTACAGCCAGACCGGTGATACCCAACTCAAGCCGTACAGCAGTTGGGTCGACCTGGTGCAGCACCTCAAGCATCCGGAGTCGCTGATCAACTTCATCGCGGCCTATGGCACCCATGGCACCGTCCTGGCGGCGACCACGCTGGAAGGCAAACGCGCTGCAGCCTTGGCGCTGGTATTGGGGGGTGATGATGCGCCGTCCGACCGCCTGGACTTCCTCAACAGCAGCGGTACCTGGGCCAACGTGACGCGCGCCGGCAAGGATGGGGTGCAGGGGACCGCTGACGATCTGAAGGGGGTGACGATCACGGGCGTCGATGCGATCGACCTGTGGATCGGCGGCCTGGCCGAAGCGAAAACCCCGTTCGGCGGCATGCTCGGCTCGACCTTCAACTTCGTGTTCGAGAACCAGATGGAAAAACTCCAGGACGGCGACCGCTTCTACTACCTGGAACGTACCTCTGGCCTGTCGATGAACGCCGAACTGGAAAGCAACTCGTTCGCCAAGTTGATCATGGCCAACACCTCGGCGACGCACTTGCCGGGCCTGGTGTTCTCGGACCCCGGGTTCTATCTGGAAGTGGACAAGACCAAGCAGTACAACGATGGCCTGGGCAATGCCGATCCGCTTGGCGAAAACGGCGAGCAGGTGGTGTTCCGCGACAACCCGCTGACCGACGGGCCGGACACTCACTACATCAAGTACACCGGTGCAGAGCACATCGTGCTGGGCGGCACCAACAGCGCAGACATCCTCGTCTCGAGTGAAGGGGACGACACGGTCTGGGGTGACGGCGGCAACGACCGCATCGAAGGTGGTGACGGCAACGACCAACTGCGCGGTGGCGCCGGCGACGACATCATCACTGACGCCGGTGGCGACGATAACATCCAGGGTGGTGACGGCAACGACGTGTTGCACGGCGGCAACGGCGTCAACCTGATCATTGGCGGGTTCGGCAATGACTTCATCGTGACCGGCGAGGACGCTTCCGAAGCCATTGGTGGCCAAGGCAACGACTTCATCCTGGGCAGCAAAGCCAACGAACAGGACATGGGTAACGAAGGCGACGACTGGATCGAAAAGGGCACGTCGGACGGTGCACCTGGCGACAACTTCGACCCGGCTGGCAATGATCCGGTGATCGGTCACGATGTGTTCATCGGCGGTAACGAGAACGATAAGTTCAACGGTGAAGGCGGTGACGACATCATGGTCGGCAGTCTCGGCATGGGTGACCGCTATATCGGCGGCTCCGGCTATGACTGGGCGACCTTCAAGGGGCTCGCCCAAGGCGTGACCATCGACTACACCGAACGCTTCTTCGATGTTCCATCGATGCCGGGTTCGGGTGCTTCAGCGCTGGTGCGTTTCGACATCATGGAAGGTTTGTCGGGTTCCTCGCACGGTGACTTCCTGCGCGGTGATAACGAAGATGCCACATCGCTGCCCACTGCGGGTGCAACCGGCAGTGTGCTGACCAACATCAACCTGATCAACGGGCTGGCTGACTTGCTGGTAGACGGGGCGACGTACTTCGACGGCGGCAACATCATCCTCGGCGGCAGCGGCAGCGACCTGATCGAAGGTCGCGGTGGTGACGACATCATCGATGGTGACAAGTGGCTGAACGTGCGCATCAGCGTACGGGAAAATGCCGATGGCACCGGCGAGGAGATCGCCACGTTCGACAGTATGGAACCCTTGGTGCCGTTTATGCTGAACGGTACTTACAACCCGGGCCAGTTGGTCATCGTGCGGGAGATCCTGAGCGGCGATGACAGCTTCGACACCGCGTTTTTCTCCGGTAACCTGGGGGAATACGGAATCGAGATCGATGGCGACACGGTCATTGTGACCGACTCGGTAGCGGGGCGTGATGGTGTCGATCGCTTGACGGGTATCGAGCGTCTGCAGTTCGCTGACGGGGCGCAGTCGTCCGGCGTGGGCACCGCGCAAAACAGCGACCCGTCGGGTCATCTGGCAATCCTCGATGCTGGCACCGGCCTGCGTGACGAAACGCCGGTTGCCGGCCAGTTGCTGCGCGTCAGCGGGCAGGCGGTACGGGACGCGGACAGCCAGAGTGTGGCCAACCCGACCGGTGCGATTACCGGGGCGGTGGCTTACTACTGGCAGGTCGAGAACATCGCGGGTTCAGGCATCTATGAAGACATCACCGTCATCGCCGCTGGCGAGGCATCGCGTGCCACCGGCAGCACCTACCGGGTGACGGACGATGTGGCGGGCCTGAACATCCGTGTCCGTGCGGTGTATCAGGATGCCAAGGGCACGCTGGAGATCGTCGATTCGTCCGGGAACAGTACGCCGACCGAAGGGCCGACCGTAACCGGGCTTGCCGTACAGAACCAGCTGTTGACCGCTGACCCGGCGAGCATCATCGACGCCGATGGCGTGAGCACGACGCAGTTCAGCTACCAGTGGCAGGCGAACGACGGGCTCGGCTTCGTCAACATCGCCGGTGCTACCGCCAGCACGTTCGCGCTTGGCCAGGCCCAGGTCGGCCAGGAAGTGCGCGTAGTCATCGGTTACGTGGATAACTTCGGAGTGGCCGAAAGCGTTGCGTCGAACATCCTGGGGCCGGTGGACAACGTCAACGATGCACCGACCCAAGGGCCGACCGTTACCGGGCTTGCAGTGCAGAACCAGGTGTTGACCGCCAATCCGGCGAGCATCATCGACGTCGATGGCCTGAGCAATCCGCAGTTCACCTACCAATGGCAGGCGAACAGCGGGACCGGCTTCGTCAACATTGTCGGCGCAACTGCCAGTACGTTCGCGCTTGGCCAGGCTCAAGTCGGCCAGGCAGTGCGCGTGTTGATCGGTTATGTGGATGACTTCGGTGCGGCGGAAAGCGTTGCGTCCAACATCCTGGGGCCGGTGGCCAACGTCAACGATGCACCGACAGGCGCGTTGCTGATCAGCGATACGACTCCGGATCAAGGGCAGGTGCTGACCGCGCTGACGGGTGGGATTGCCGATCCGGACGGGCTGGGCACCTTCAGCTTCCAGTGGCAGCAAGGGGTCGGCACGTCCTTCACCGACATCAACGGCGCGACTGCTGCGACCTTCACCCCCGGTGCGGCGCAGGCCAATCTGCAACTGCGGGTGATCGTGCGCTACACCGATGCCTTCGGCACGCTGGAGTCGGTGACTTCTGCGGCGACGGCGGCGGTGGTTGTGGCACAAGGCGTGGTACTGCAGGGCGATGCCTTGGCAAACATCCTCACCGGCACCGCGGCTAACGATGTGCTGCTTGGCCTGGGCGGGAACGATACGCTCAATGGCCTCGCCGGTATCGACCAGTTGTTGGGCGGCACTGGCAACGACATCCTCAATGGCGGCGACGACAATGACGTCCTCAATGGCGAGGACGGCAACGACACCCTCAACGGCGGGCTCGGCGCGGATGCCATGAGCGGCGGTCTCGGCAACGACACCTTTGTGGTCGACAACGTCGGTGACCTTGTCACCGAGGCGCTGGGTGCTGGTACCGATCTGGTGCAAACCAGCCTGACCACCTACCTGCTCGGCGCCAACGTCGAGAGCCTGACCTATACGGGAGCCGGTAACTTCACCGGTACCGGTAACGCGCTGGCCAACACCATCACCGGCGGGGTCGGCAACGACACCCTCAACGGCGGTGCAGGTGCCGACCGGTTGGTGGGGGGCGCCGGCAACGATACCTACGTTGTCGATGCAGCCGCAGACGTCGTGGTCGAGGTCGCCGGTGGCGGTACGGACACCGTGCGGACGTCGCTGGCCAGCTACACGCTGGGCGCTGAGGTCGAGAATCTGACCTACACCGGAGTCGGCAACTTCGTCGGCAACGGTAACGGGTTGGATAACGTCATCAACGGCGGGGTGGGTAATGACACCCTCAATGGTGGTGGCGGCAACGACACCCTCAACGGCGGAAGCGGGGTGGATGTCTTGAACGGTGGAGCAGGCAACGACACGCTGTTCGGTGGTGACGCTAACGACACCTTGTTGGGAGGGATCGGTGATGACTTTATCGATGGCGGTACTGGCAATAACAGGGTCACAGGTGGTGCCGGCAACGACACCCTGGTTGCCAGCAGCGGCAACGATATCTTCGTGTTCGCAGCGGGCTTCGGGGCCGATCAGATCATCGGCTTCGATGCCGACGCGGCAGGAGGCCAGGATCGGCTCGATATTTCCTCGTTCGGCGTCAATGCTGTGACCTTTGTCGGCAACGTCATCATCACCGATGTCGGTGCGGATACCTTGATCAGCTCCGCAGGCGCTGAATCCATCCGCCTGGTCGGAGTGGCCGATGCGACAACCATAACGGCCGCAGACTTCATTCTCGCCACTTGAGGTCCTGATCAGTACGTTCGCAGACGCGTGTAAAGCGCAGGGGAGGGCATGGAAGCCCTCCCTTTTCTTTTGAAAAAAACGGGTCGTTGGTCAAGCGAGGAAAAAAGGGCACCCGGCCTCGAAGAGTTCAGCTTCCCGGGTCATGGGCGGTCAAGGTGATGAAGGATTTTCCCTGATTCCTAACTGCAGAACAGGAAGATGTGACTCCAGGCGACCCCTGTCGAAAAAATGAAAACCATGAGTGCTAGCGTGAGGATTATGGAATCGTTCCGCATGGTAGTGACCCCTCGCAGGCTGGCGGCTGATCTGCGGCGCAGGTGTGTTATCCAGGCATCGATTGCACGTCTGCGAGTGCCCCTGGAGCCGTTAGTTTACCCAGAGCATTCTCTATGCCAAAGCTCCGGCAACCCGCTGTACCCCGGCGCGAAAGCGGCCTGATTGCGTGGACAATTTCTCCAGCTGAAAAGTTGATGGCGGGTGTGGGTAATACTGCCCATTTATGTGGAATTGCTCCGAATGTGGGTACTGTAAATCGCCGCTGGAGTGAGGTTGTAAAGGTACCCCCTGAATTGGGTGTGAACTTTCCCCGGGAATGGGTGTCAATCCCCAGTCGTTTTTTCGATGGTTGCATATTAGTGTTTGTAAGTTATTGTTTTATAGCGTTTTAATGTTTTTATAAGGCCGTTGCGTTTGGCCGACTCCTTGCACTGTCCCCACTACCCCCTTCACACATTCGAGGCGGCTGGTGATGGACACAAAAGCGCGTTATCCCTTCAAATGGTCTGGCCTGTTGACGCCATTAAGCATCGCTTTGTCGATGACACTCAGCACAGGGAACTTGCGCGCCAGCCCCATCGACGATGAGCGACAGCCGGAGCCAACGGATCCCTCTGCCTATCACGATGAAGCAGCTGACAAAGCGGCGGCGTTGAACGCCATTTTGACCATGCCTGATGCCAACATGGATTCCTTCGATCTGCCCGGTGGCGTCAAAGGCAGCAAAGACACCACGCGAGTGGAAAACATCCTGCCGCCAACGCTGCAGACCAGTTTCAACTACCCCACCAACGGCAAGCCCAGCCCACTGTACGGTGCGCTGCCGTTCACCCAGCAACTGTTGCTGTTTGAAGAGTTCGGCCTGGAAAAACTCGACCCTACTACCCCGGCTGCACTGTTGCCTTTTCCACCCGCCGCCATCGGCCCGCTGCCGCAACAGGATCCCACCAGCGTGGCACGCAGCGCTCCGCCGAGTGCAGCGCTCGATGCGTTCTTGCGTCAACCGGGCTTGACTCCATACCCCAGCCAGTATTCGAACGTGGTCGACCGCAACCCTTGGCAGAAGCAGATTGAGTTTTTCCTCAACCGCCGTATCGGCTCGTCGGCTGAAGGCCGTCCGCCAGGAAAAGGCTGGTCGCACCAGCGCTGGAACGAGTTCTACCCGCAGGTTGCCTACAAGACAGTGCAAACCGGTGCACGGTTGAATACCGGTTTGCGTGATAGTCGGCAGATGCACCGCTATGCCATGGGCGAGTTTGGCCCCGGTGGCCTCTATTACAATGTGGCTGGCGTGCCGGCGACCGCGGGTACCTCCAAAGGCGCTGAACCGCGGTTTCACCCGAAAATGCCAGTGCAGAAACACAACTCGCTGTGGACCTTCGACGGCACCTTGCCGCCCAAATTGCTGATGGTGCGCTACGGGCAGCCCGTGTTGATGCGCCATTACAACGGCTTGCCAATCGACCCGTCGGCCAACATGGGTTTTGGCCTGCACACCATCAGTACCCACGAACACAACGGCCACGTGCCAGCGGAAAGCGACGGTTATGCCAACGCGTTTTTCTTCCCCGGGCAGTTTTACGACTATCGCTGGCCGATCCAGTTGGCCGGCTACGACAGCATCAACACCAAGGCCGAGGATCTGCGTGCAGCGTTTCCGTGCTCGCCGGGCGAGACCCTGTGGACCAATGACATGAGTCCAGGCCGCAAGACGTGCGAGAACGGCACGATCAAGATCCGCGGCGACTGGCGCGAAACCATGAGCACCCACTGGTTCCACGACCACATGCTCGATTTCACCGCGCAGAACGTCTACAAGGGCAACGCGGCGATGATGAACTACTACAGCGCCCTGGACCGCGGCAACGAGTCGGTGAACGACGGCGTCAACCTGCGTTTGCCCAGTGGCAGCGCCTTGCCTTGGGGAAATCGCGACTACGACGTCAACCTGCTGTTTGCCGACAAGGCGTGGGACAAGAACGGTCAACTGTGGTTCAACCCCTTCAACACTGCCGGCTTCCTCGGTGACCAGGTGCTGGTCAACTGGAGGTGGAAACCGACCCTGGACGTGCGCGCCCGCAGCTATCGCTTGCGCATGCTCAATGGCTCGGTGTCGCGTTACTTCAAGCTGGCGCTGGTGCGTGAAATCAAGGGCACCACAGGTGAGTTCCCAGGGCCCGTCGGGTCAGGAGTGTCCTATGCCCGCGTGCCGTTCCACATGATTGCCAACGACGGCAACATCATGGAACACAGCGTGCCGTTCGACGGCAGCATGGACCTCGACGCCGACGGCGACAAACAGAACCACAACGCGATCCTGCCCACCCTGGGCATCGCCGAACGTTTCGACATCATCGTCAACTTCGCGAAAAACGGGATCAAACCGGGCGACAAGCTGTTCTTCGTCAACCTGCAGGTGCATGAAGACGGCAAGGGCCCGGAAGAACCCGCCTCCCTGGCTGACGTGTTGTCCGAGAAATACCGGGCGATCCTCAAGCAAACCAGCAAGGGGCCGAAGTGGGAGGAGGGTGATCCGGCGGTGGGCAAGGTGCTGCAACTTAACGTCAAGGCCTACACCGGGCAGGACCTGGCCATGGACCCGGCCGCTTATGAACCGGCTAAACCCGGTAAGGCTGAAGGCCTGGTGATGATCCCGCTGAAGATTCACCGCGACAATCTTGCCGATAAGGCGCTGCTGGCCAAGGCCCGTCACCGCACCTTCACCTTCGGCCGTTCCGACGGCACCGATGAAGCACCCTGGACGGTCAAGACCGATGGCGGCTTCGGCTTCCAGATGGACCCACGGCGCTTGAGCGCCTCGGCGCAGTTGGCCAGTGGCCCCACCGATGCCGGTGCGACCGGTTTCGGCACCCTGGAAGTCTGGAACATCAAGCTCGGCGGCGAAGGCTGGAGCCACCCGGTGCATGTGCACTTCGAGGAGGGGATCATCCTCAATCGCGGCGGCAAGGCGCCACCGGAATGGGAAAAATGGGCACGCAAGGACGTGTACCGTATCGGCCCGGAAAAGGACGGCCTGGACAACGTAGAAATAGCGATCAGCTTTCGCGAGTTCGCCGGGACCTACATGGAGCACTGTCACAACACCCAGCACGAGGACAACTCCATGCTTTTGCGCTGGGACGTTGAGAAACCCGGGCAATTCCAGCTGATGCCGACACCGCTGCCCAGTTGGGACGGTGTGCGCTACGTGAACTCCGCCGCGCTGCCAACCTTCCGCACTGGCGACGGCAACGGCCCGCAAGCGGTGGCCAAGCCATGAACCGCGAGGGAGCCCGGCCTTACACGGGATACGCCGCGCTCCCGCGCCCCGGGCATGCAGCTGTTATTGCTGCTGGTCACCTGCCTGCCGGGCCTTGAAGGAGCACTGTCGCCGAAGGAGTCGGCGACGCCCTGGGGATTGCGCTAGCGTAATCGTCGGTTCGGTGGTCATGGCTAACGGTGGCACACTGTCGTTCTCAGTCTTTCCTTCGTACCCATGAGTACAGGATGAAAAAATGAGTAGCGAAAGTCCGCGCACCGGCGCTGAGCGTTCTGGCATTCCCCGCACGATCTGGGCGTTAGGCTTTGTCAGCCTGTTCATGGATCTTTCGTCCGAGATGGTACACAGTCTGCTGCCCGTGTTCATGGTCACTACATTGGGGGCCAGTGCATTGACCGTCGGGGTAATCGAGGGGGTTGCCGAGTCGACCGCGATGCTCATCAAGGTGTTCTCCGGGGCGATCAGCGACTTCATGGGGCGGCGCAAAGGATTGTTACTGCTTGGGTATGGCGTAGCGGCTCTGAGCAAGCCCCTTTTTCCCCTGGCACACTCGGTGGAAGTGGTCTTCACCGCACGCTTTCTGGATCGAATCGGCAAAGGCATCCGGGGTGCACCGCGAGATGCCCTGGTTGCAGATGTGTCGCCGCCGTCAATCCGTGGTGCCTGTTTTGGGCTGCGCCAGTCGATGGACACCGTAGGCGCTGTTCTTGGCCCTGCCATGGCCATCGTGCTGATGATATGGCTTGCCGATATCCAGCTTGTGCTGTGGTTTGCAGTGATCCCGGCAATAGTGGCGGTGGCGCTCATCGTCGTGGGGGTCAAGGAGCCCACGCCTGTCTCCAGGGAGCGAACGTTCCGATCTCCCATTCATTGGCGAGTCCTTCCCGGCTTCTCCCGTGGCTATTGGTGGGTCGTCGTTATTGGCGGCGTCTTTACACTTGCCCGTTTCAGCGAGGCGTTCCTGGTTTTACGGGCGCAGCAGACAGGCCTGTCGGTCGCCTGGGTTCCGCTGGTGATGGTAGTCATGGCCATTTTTTATGCGTTGTCCGCTTATCCCGCCGGCTGGCTGTCTGATCGCATCAGCCGTACGAAGCTGCTGTGCATGGGCATGGGATTACTCATCCTGGCGGATCTGGTGCTCGCTGGATCCGGTTCGATCATCACGATGATGCTGGGTGTCGCGTTGTGGGGGCTTCATATGGGATTCAGCCAGGGCATTCTTGCCACGCTGGTAGCGGATACCGCGCCCATGGACCTGAAGGGAACCGCCTTCGGTATTTTCAATCTGGTCAGTGGTGTATGCATGCTGATCGCCAGCGTTCTGGCGGGTGCGATATGGCAAGGCATGGGCTCAGTCAATACGTTCCTCGCGGGGGCATTGTTGGCCGCGACAGCCCTGTTCTTGCTGATTGCTGTTGAACGCAGCAGGGGCCGAGCAAGCTAGGGCGTAACGCCCTGGCGGATAGCGGATGTCACTGTTTCTTTTTCGCCGGCTTGCCTGCCTTGTCTTTCTTGTCGGATGACTTCGAAAGAGCCGAGGCCGCAGCGGGTTTCCTTTGCTTCGAAATCGACGACCCTCTCCAATTGGGGGGGGAGAAACCAGGGAGCAGGGAGCACAGTGTTTGCTCATCGACAGCGGGTAAAGGCACCCGTGATGCAACAGACCGACCCGGCTTGCGTTTCGTTGAGCGGTTGTAATCGAGTGAGGTCGGTGCATTGCGCAGCCTGATTCGCAACAAGACGATCGATGATCGCTTGGATAATCGAAGGAGAGAGAGATGTCAGGAACCTCCAGGGCACTGGGACAGATACTGCCGATCGCAATGGCTGCGCTGCTCGGCACCGCCGCACCCCTTGTGCTCGCCCAGGCAGAAGCCGTGCCCTCGCAAGCGCTGGTACTGCCTTCAGGACCAGCCGAAAATACCCGTATTACCGAAGCATACGCTCGCCTGGTGGCGCGTGATGCCTGGTTCTGGGCCTGGCCGATGGTCAACATGTACAATCGGCGCCTGGCTTACGCCAAAGCTCCCGAGCAAGGGCTCATTGGCGGCACGCTGCCAATCGCACCCCACAATCGCCTGACCATGCTCAGCGATTACATCAAGCCGGATCAGCGCTCCATCGCCTGTCCCAACCAGGACGTCGTTTACGGCGCTGGTTACCTGGCGCTCAATGACAGCCCGGTGGTCATCCAGATACCTGACTTCGGCAAACGATTCTGGGTCATTCAACTCTCCGATCTACGCACTGAAAGCATCAATGGCCTGGGCGTAATGTACGGAACCAAACCCGGTTTTTATCTGGTCGTGGGGCCGAACTGGCAGGGTACGGTGCCCAAGGGCATTACCCGAGTGATCCGGACTCAATCCAATGCCGCCTTCGTCGGCCCACGCGTTTTTCAAGATGACACGCCGCAGGACAGGCAAGCGGTGCAAGAGGTCATCCAAGGCATCAACGTCTATCCAGTCGCCGAATACGACGGCACTATGAAACGCCAGGACTGGCGAAAGCTGCCGGTCTTCCCGAAGCGCGATGACGCCAGGGGCGAAACCCGCTGGGTGCGTCCCGACGTCTTTTTCGATCAGTTGCCGGCCGTATTGGACCTGGCACCGGCGGTGGCTGGAGAGGCGGCGCGTTATGCGCAAGTATTGGCCGTGATCGCCGCTGCGCAGAAAAATCCGGAATTGAAGCAGGCGATGATCGACGAGGCGGAAAAAGCCGATCGGGAACTGATCGACCCATTGCTACAGTTCCGCAACTGGGGCATTGAGCTACCCCATCACTGGTCCACCATCACCAATGGGGCACACTTTGGCACCGACTATTTCACACGCACCGCCGTGGCGAAGTCGAACATCCTGGTGAATGCACCCAACGAGACACGGTACTTCTATCAAGACCTCGATGCAGCCGGCATGCGTCTCAATGGTGCGACTGCTTACACGGTCACCTTCGCGAAGGGACAATTGCCGCCAGTGAAGGGCTTCTGGTCGCTCACTGCGTATGACTCTGCGCACTTTTTTGTGCCCAACCCGCTCAACCGTTACTCGCTCGGCACGAAAAACCAGGATCTGAAGACCAATGCTGACGGCTCGCTGACATTCTATGTACAGGCCGAGTCGCCAGGCGCGGACAAGGAAAGTAATTGGCTACCGGCACCGAAAGGGGCGGACTTCTCCCTCTTCCTGCGAGCTTATTGGCCGGATGATGCAATTACGAAGGGCCTCTGGACACCCCCGGCAATCGAAAAGCGTGCAGTCGATACCTCCAGCTGACAGATCGCCAGCGAGCGGGAGAAATCCCGTTCGCAGGGGCGATTTTTTTTCAACAGTGGGTTGGTCGTCGCAGGTCTTAAGACTCAGGAGCCAAGCCGGATTTTTTGTTTCTATAAGCAATTCGATAAGAATAGAACCGAACCAAAGTAGTTAATTTCTGTGAGGTGCAATGTGAAACGAGACAACACGCTGATTTTTGGAGTTTTGTCGTGCATTGAATCCAGCCTGATATCCGTTGGGTCTTCATATTCGGAAATTACGCATCAGCTTGAACACGATTATGGCATCTCTGATGATAGTGAGCATCTTGGAGATTTCCAAAGAAGTTTGGAATATCAGATGGAGATCCTCGAAGATGCTGGATTCGTGAAGAAATACTCAGAACACTACGATACTCCGGACAATATTTTTTATCGTTTGACGTGGGCTGGACACGATTATCTCGATGACAGAAGAACGGCTGGTTGCTTAGTCACGCGGCTTGTCACTTAAAGACCCCGTTATCATTCAGATGAAAAGCTTAAGCGTATCTCGTCAGGACCACATGTGACTTTGCTTCCCAGTGTGGGATATCAAGATAGGCCAACGAGTACGAAATGTGGTTGACTTACTGAAGTCGTATCCAGGCACACGCGCCATCGACAGTAGCTTTTTAACGATGCTCGCCTTCCATGCTGGCTACCCCTGCGAAAAATGATCTGGGTTGCACCCTGGGCATAGCCCACGATGAAACCATCTAGTTGCTGTAAAAATTGGTTTACAACGGGGCTAGCGAATCCACTGTGATTCAAGGTGCGTTGACGATGTCGCCTGAGGTGAAATGGACCTTATCGCGCCCACTGTTCTTGGCCGCATACAGCGCCTTGTCGGCTTCGTTGAGCCAGTCTGCGGCGTCGGTCATTGCACTGCTGCACGATGCCAAGCCGATACTCAGACTGACTCGCAGCTCAGGCAGTTGCTCATTGCGGTAGTTGCCCATTGCCCTTCGCAATCGCTCCATAATTTCGCCGGCCT
This sequence comes from Pseudomonas umsongensis, assembly GCF_002236105.1. Classification (GTDB taxonomy): domain Bacteria; phylum Pseudomonadota; class Gammaproteobacteria; order Pseudomonadales; family Pseudomonadaceae; genus Aquipseudomonas; species Aquipseudomonas umsongensis. The sequence goes on along the minus strand of NZ_NIWU01000009.1, from coordinate 195,393 downwards.
GGCTCAGTGGGCTGTTGGGCAGGATCACACAGAACTCGTCTCCACCACAGCGACCGGCTAGGTCACCTTGGCGAAGGATTTTCTTAAGTTCGGCGCTCAGCTGGCGTAGCACGCTGTCGCCAACGAGATGGCCGTAAGTGTCGTTGATTTGTTTGAAGTGATCGACATCAATGATCGCGATCACCGTTTCGAAGCTCTCCTGCCGGCAGGTGAAAAACTGCACGTTAAGCAAATCCTTCCACGCCCCATGATTGAACAGGCCGGTGAGACTATCGGTACAGCTCAGGGCGCTAAGACGGCGCTTGTGGTCGGCGAGCTTATGGCCAGGCGATAACAGACCCAGCCCAGCGCTAACGGGTAGAGCGTCAGCATCGGCAAGCAGGCGTAAATCTGTAGGGCGGTTACATTAAGCTGCACCTGCGGACCGAACAGTGTTATCGCAAGCAGAATTCCGACAACCTGGGCTAGCGCGCCATGCACGAACAAACGCTGGCCGCCTGCAGCGACGTTGTTCATCGTCATCATCGAAAGGATGGTAACGGCAGGCAAGGGATTGAACTGCATGGTCGCGGTCCAGAACCCGCCCATCACTGAGTCGTAGAGTAAGTTGCGCCGCTCCGCCTGATACGGCTCACTCGCACGGATGGCCAATTGATAGGCCAGATGCGGCCAAACCAAGCCGTTGAAAAGCAACAGTATCCATATCCATCCCGGCAGATCCAGCGGCGCAATGGCGGCCAGTACGCTGAGCATGCCAATCGCCAGGCCAATAAGGCGTGGCAGGTAGATTCGTTTGGCAAAAGACTGTCCTTTGCCAATTTTATTTTCCATTATCCCATTACCATTCATTGGTCGCTCCCTCGATCGATATGGTCTACTGCAGGGTCGCCGCTAATCGCATAATTCGCATAAACATTCTTCAATATTAACGCGAGGGTGAAGAGCGGCCTTGCAAGCGCTCTCAAGGCTTAGGCAAACCGCTCTGACTCCCGGCCTGCCACGATCGTACAAGTCTCGCTGGCCATTCGATCATAATGTTGAATCGCCAGCAGAGCGACTTCTGAATCGGTCCTGGTTTCATAGGCACATCTGACAGGCCGTTTTTGGCCGATTCTGTTGAAAAAGTCAGCCATGGTTTTTACAGCAAAAAAATACGCACTTGAGATTGAAGTCTTTACTTTGAGCAGAAGATTCCGTGGCTCAGATTTAGCGTGGCGGCGCGCAAAAAAGGCATTTTCAACGGTAAGTATGCGGACAGTCTGGAAGGACCGACGTTTTCAACAATATCGGGCGTTTTCTGCCTGTCACGAGGGCCGGTAGACGTCTAAACAGCCGCTCGGATGCTTTAAGGAAAGCAGGGGCGATTCCCCTGCCACCTAGTCGGTCCGACGGTGTGGCTGAAGGGGCAGTAATGGCCCGCTCGTCCTGGTGTGAGATATCAAGGTGACAGTACGGCGAACGAGTGGTCAGCTACGACATTCGAGCTCTAGTGAAAAAAGCGCGCCGTCTAGCCAGTGTGCACGGTGCCTTACGCTCGTCGCCCAGTACGAGCGGGCCTTAGCTCATGCCACGGCCCGCTTACGCTTGGCGACAATTGTGTCTGGTCATGATGTTTGGGAGATCATGCTGGGCACTAACGGACTGGATGCCACCCGCCAAGCGCGGTATCAAATAGCCATGCAGGGTCTAGTTCGACCTGCCTGTGCCCAGTCAACTATCACTGACATGATTATGTCTCCAAGGCGTGATCCAAGGGTTAAAAGTGGATTTCAGCGGTCTTGAGGCCCAGGTCTCGAAGCTCTGCGATCAAGTCATCCAGATGCCCAAAAGACTCGACCTCCTCGTTGTCATCAACCAAGAAATAACTCCTGCCAGCGTCCTTCTTGAAGAACACTATCCACTCCTTGGGGTTGGTCGGGTTTGCGATCACATGGGTGTCGAAGGTCACGCCTTCGGCATGTTTGGTTTGCACAGTTTTACGATTCATGTCTGTCACCACGCTACGCGCGCTCTCAAAATTCTCTATTTGCAGTGCATGCCCGCCCAGCTCCATCTGAGCTTTCACTATAAACATCTCCAGCCGCTCGAAGCAGTGGACCTAGGGCATTTGAATTATCACTGTATGTTAATATTATGCACATGCATCCACTGAGGGGCTAGCCATGATTGCGATAGGTGAGGCATGGAAGGCGGGGTTGTTGGGGCGAGGGCACTGGCTTCGCAATATGGTGTCTGGCGTGATCGTCGGGGTCGTGGCGCTCCCTCTGGCAATGGCGTTTGCCATTGCATCTGGCGTCAAACCTGAGCAAGGCATTTACACCGCAATCATCGGTGGTCTGCTGGTTTCACTCTTTGGGGGAAGCCGCTTGCAGATTGCCGGACCTACAGGTGCGTTCATCGTGATTCTGGCGGGGGTCACGGCCAAGCATGGCGTTGACGGACTGCAAATCGCCACGATGATGGCGGGGGCCATCTTGTTATTGCTGGGGATGGCACGGCTCGGTGCGATCATCAAGTTTATCCCCGACCCGGTGATTGTCGGATTCACCGCGGGCATCGGTGTGATCATCTGGATCGGGCAGTGGAAAGACTTTTTCGGTTTACCGACGATCAGTGGAGAGCATTTCCATGAAAAGCTCTGGCATCTGCTACAGGCCCTGCCAGATCTTCACATGGTCACCACCCTGTTGGCGCTACTTAGCCTTTTCCTGGTCATCACCGCGTCCAGAATTCCCGGTCTCAAACGGGTGCCTGGGCCGCTGGTCGCAATGGCGGTCGCTACAGCAATACAGTCAACCTTTCATTTCGAGGGGGTAGCCACGATTGGCAGTGCATTCGGTGGTATACCTCAAGGCTTGCCAGCGTTGAGCCTGCCTGAAATCACGCCGTCCCGCGTCATCGATTTGATTGGTCCGGCGTTCACTATCGCCATGCTTGGAGCAATCGAATCGCTGCTGTCCGCGATGGTGGCCGATGGCATGGCGGGCACCAAGCACGATTCCAATCAGGAGCTGATCGGTCAGGGGGTCGCCAACCTGGTCACACCATTGTTTGGCGGCTTTGCAGCTACCGGGGCCATTGCCCGTACTGCAACCAATATCCGTAACGGCGGTACGAGCCCGCTGGCCGGCATTACGCATGCGGTCACCTTGGTGCTTATTGTTCTGTTCCTGGCACCTCTAGCCTCAAACATCCCACTGTGCGCCCTGGCTGCCATTCTATTCGTGGTCGCATACAACATGAGCGAGTTGAAGCACTTCAAACGCATGGTCCAACGAGCCCCACGCGCAGACGTATCCATCCTGCTCATCACTTTCAGCCTCACGGTGTTCAGTGACTTGGTGATCGCCGTGAATATCGGCGTCATTCTTGCGATGCTGCACTTCATGCGCCGCATGGCCTCATCGGTGGAAGTGCAACAGGTCGTGGAGCACGAGCTTGAAGAAGAGCTGAGGACCAATGGCCATACTCGCCTACCGCCAGGGCTTTTGATTTATACGATTGAAGGGCCATTGTTTTTTGCTGCGGCCGAGACCTTCGAGCGTGTGATAGCTCAGACCCACACTGACCCAAACCTGCTGATTATCCGTCTGAAGCGCGTACCGTTTATGGATATCACGGGCTTGCAAGTGTTGGAGGAGGTTATTCAGCAGCTGCACAAGCGGCATATCGTGGTGAAGCTCTGCGAAGCGAACACGAAGGTGCTCAACAAGCTCGATAGGGTGGGTATCCTGCAAGAAATTGGTCCGGAGCATTACCACGCCGACTTCAACACTGCGTTGGCTAAAGCTGTCAGTCATGTAGAGGGTACGCCGACTCTCTAGAGACTACTGTCCGTCGTAGTTATGACTTGGTGCTGGTGGCATGCTTGCTCTTGGTCGAATAGCTGGCGCCGTGAGTGTCCAGGTAGTCACGAATCAGTTGGCGGACCACCTGCGAAGACGTCAGGTCTTGTGCTGCACAGAGGTCCTCGAAAGCTTTTTTCTTGACGGGATCAATGAGCACAGTGAGGCGCGCAGTCTTGCTTTCCATGGGGTATTCAATCGCTCAAGTCGCTGGATGTTAATCAAATTGTAATTGCCTTGTCCGGTGCTGTCACTGTTGCGGCGGTGGGTTGTTCGGTACCTCGACTTAACACACTGGAAAGGAATTGGTGCCTACAGTGGATGAGGAAGCGGATCTGCGTTGACTCAAGATGGATAACTCCCGTCCGTGAGCAAGAGTGCGGATTTATTCTGAGCTGGCCGCCTGCCTGCAACGGGTTGACTGTGATCAGTACCGGCAAAAGTCGACCCGAAGCTGCCATCCAGGTCTATCTGACCTACTTGAGGGTGATCCATTCAGTCCCCTCAAACTTGTCACCATGCGGCCGATAGCGTGATACCCCTTCTGCCTCAATGCCTAGCGATGCCCCCTCATGCCTGAACACCCACCTTCTGTCCTTGGCCTAGCGCACCGTCGCTCAAGTGTGAGCATCATTCGTGTTTCACTGTTCAAATTCGTTGGCTTGCTGACGGGGGTGTTTTTCCTCGCCGGTTATTTGATTCTCTACCTGGCGCACGACCTGGATCGCAACGAGGAAATCGAAAGCGCGTTCTATACCAGGAAAGCCGTGCAAGGCCTGGAGAAGTCCATAAGCGCCACGGTCAAGGATTACGCATTCTGGGGCGATGCCTATAAGCATCTGCACGCGAGGGTCGACACCGATTGGGCCTACGTACGGCAAAATGTCGGGCCCACGCTTTATACCGACTATGGATTCCAAGGCATATTTGTCGTCAACGCCACCGATCAGACGGCGTATGCCGTAATCGATGGGCAACTGACGTCGGACGATGCTTGCGGTTGGCTCAAGCAAGCGCTCCCCGACATATTGCTTAAAGCCCGGGCGGGTGCCGAAGCGGAAACGCCGACGACCCTTTTCATCAATATCGGTGGTCGACCCGCGCTGGTGGGCGCGGCCGCGATTACCCCCGGCACAGATCCGACGGTGACACCCGATGACAAGCCGCCTTCGGTTTTGATCTTCGTTGACATCCTCGAAGACGACAGGCTGGAAACACTGGGCAAAGACTACGGGGTGGATGAACTACGCATCGCTACGGCCGCCGAACTTCAGGGGCGTTCAGTCTTGGCGCTCGGCAAAAACGGCGTTGCCGGGAGCTTGCACTGGGAGCCGCCAAAACCGAGTGAACGCCTGCTTGGCCTGGGCTTGCCCTTGATCGGCATTGCTGCGCTGCTGGTGTGCCTTATGGCCTGGGCGATATTGCGCCGCACGACTGCCAGTGCTCAGGCGCTCGATGCCAGTTACGACTCGTTGCAGCGCAGTCAGTCTGCGTTGGCCATCAGCGAGGCGCGCTTTCGAGACGTAGCAGAGGCCAGTACCGATTGGATCTGGGAGATTGACAGGCAGGGGCGCTTTACCTATTTGTCCGAGCGATTTGAATGTGTCTCGGGTCTGTCCAGGCATGACTGGCTGGGCGCACCCATGGATCAACTGTTGTGCACTGAACTTGGCACGGTGACCCAGTGGCTTTGCATCCCGAATCGTCGCCCGGATATCAGCGTCCAGTGCCGCTATGTCGACCCCAAGGGCCAGCCCCGCATTACCCGCCTGTCCGCCAGAGCGATGGCTGACAAGGGATTTCGGGGCACGGCGACAGATGTCACTGAAGAAGTCGAGTCGCGTCGACGCATTGAATTTCTCTCCCAACATGATTCGCTTACGGGGCTGCCGAACAGGACTCGGCTCAGAGAGTTTCTCGATGGCAAACTCAAGACGCAGCCCACAGCCGAGCGGCCGTTGGTCATGCTCAGCCTCGACCTTGATCGATTCAAGCCGGTCAATGACCTGCTGGGCCACGCGGCGGGCGATGCGGTGTTGAGCGAAATCTCTCGCCGTCTTGCCAACCGCGTTCGCCATGGGGATCTGGTAGCGCGTATCGGCGGCGATGAGTTCGTGCTGATTTTGACGGATCTCAAAGGACAGGACGAAGTAGAAGCGTTGTGCCAGCGCCTGATCGAATCGATCGAACGTCCGATTCAGGTCGGCGAGCAGGAGGTGTTCGTGAGCGCGAGCATCGGTATCGCGATGGCACCCACTGATGCCACCGAAGCCACCGAGTTGCTTCGCTACGCGGATATCGCGCTGTATGAGGCTAAGTCGGGTGGTCGCAATACCTGGCGATTCTATGCTGGCGACATGAACTCGAAGATCGTCGAACGCCGCCGCCTGGAGAGCGATCTGCGGTTCGCCATCAAGCACGGTGAGCTGCGCTTGCACTTCCAGCCGCGCTTTCGTATTGCGGACGGCAAAATGGTGGGCGCTGAAGCGCTGGTGCGCTGGCAGCACCCGGAACGTGGCTTGATTCCCCCTGATACTTTCATTCCGATTGCTGAAGAAACAGGGTTGATTCTGGCCTTGAGCAACTGGGTCTTGGAGACCGCTTTGCGGTACGCCTCCAGCTGGCCTGATCAGCTGTTTGTTTCTGTCAACCTTTCACCCACCGAGTTCAAGCGCGGCAGTCTGGTTGAGCGCGTGCAGCGGGCATTGCACCAGTCGGGAATTGAGCCTGGGCGGGTGGAGCTTGAGATCACAGAAAGCGTTATGCTGGAAGATCCGCAGGGTGCTCTGGAGATCATGCGAACGCTGAAACGCCTGGGCATCCGCATCGCCATGGATGACTTTGGCACAGGGTATTCATCACTAAGCTACCTGCGCACGTTCCCGTTCGACGGACTGAAGATTGACCGAAGCTTTTTATCTCGATTGGGAGCTACCGACGACGACAGGTCCGTTATCGAAGCGATCGTAGGCCTGGGTCACGCTCTTTCGCTCACCGTGACCGCCGAGGGGATCGAGACCCAGGAACATCTGTCATTGTTGAGATCTGTGCTATGCGATGAGGGCCAAGGCTACTTTCTTAGCCGCCCTTTGGATACGGATGGCTTCAGCGCTCTGGTTCGGGTGACCGAGGGCGCTGCGCTGACCGTTAAACCATGAGCGGAACATCGGCGGTTGATTGGACCGCTTTTGCGAAGAAGCGCCTTCCGATGCTGACAGTTCAGTTGGAAGAGTTGTTCAACTGCTGAAGCTCAAGTTGCTTGGCGGCACTGGCTTCGAGGTTTGCACGCTCTTCATCCAGATACCGATAAATGCTTTGGAGGTTGGCGATTTTCTGTTTGATTTCCGCCATCTTCTTTTCAATTAGCTTAGCGCCGTCAGCACAATCGATCAGCTTGTTGCGCTGCGCATCCAGAATGTCGCCTATTTCCCCCAGGGAAAACCCCATGCTTTGCGCGCGCCGGATAAAGTCCAGATCCTGCAGAGTTTGCGCTGTGTAAACGCGATATTTGTTGGTTTGCCGCAGCGGTGAGATCAGGCCGATTTGCTCGTAGTATCGCAGCGTATGACGGCTGACGTCGCTGCGGGCTTCGAGTTCGCCGATTTTCATGAAAACACCGCTTGACTATAGAGTTGGGTCGATAGTTTACGCTTGATTTTTCACCTTGAACAAGGAGCAGGGAAATGAGCGTGGAGTGCTTTGTCACGGGGGGTACCGGCTTCATCGGTCAACACTTGGTGGCGAACCTGAGTGCAAAAGGTCACACCATTCGGGTGTTGATGCGTCGCCCAGAGCGACTAGCTGCACTGCGGGAGCAAGTCGACAATTTGGGAGGGTGCGCAACCCGGGTATTTGCCGTAGCTGGCGATCTGGAACGGGACAACCTCGGGCTGAGTCTTGCTGACCGAGAAGTGCTAAGGCACGCCAGTGTCATATTCCACCTGGGCGCCCACTTCGCATGGGGGCTTTCAGTGGCGCATTCTCGTGCTGTGAATGTGGAAGGGGCAAAGCGCGTGGCGCTGTTGGCGGCTGAACAAAAAAGCCGGTTAGTGATGATCGGCGGCTACATGCTGAAAAATCATCAACATCTGCAACGCATCGGAATTGATCCTCGTTATCCGCAGTTGACGAATTGGCCTGCCGTCTACCGACGTGTCGGTGGTTACGAGGGGAGCAAGCTGGAGGCGCATTTTGCGACCCTGGAGGTCATGTCCGCCAAGGGCGGGGAGATGACCGTTGTCCACCCCGCGACGGTTTGTGGCCACAGCCGCACGGGGCATATCCTTGACGGTCAGCCGCTGGTAGAGCTGATACGCAACCTTGTGCAGGGAAAGCTGACTGCAGTACCCGGTACCGCCGAGCACTGGCTGCCACTGGTCACCGTGGATTACCTGGTCGAGCTGGTGGCGGTTTGTGCTTTTGATCCTGCCATGGTGGGCCAGGAACTGCTGGCGCTTGATGACCGAACTCCCAACTTGCGAGAACTCCTGGTACAGGTGGCAAAACCTTTGGGCTTAAAGTCTCCCAGGCATTACATTTCACTCCGATTGCTGAAGTGGCTACTGAGTATTCCTCCCGTCGCGCGGTTTTTGAATACAAAACCCGAAGCCTTGGACTTTATCCAGACCACTCGTTTTGATACAGCGGCGGTCGAGCAATTTGCCAACAGGCATGGAATAGCCAAACCGGATATACGTCAGTCTTTGCAGCACACTGCAACGTTCATCAACTCGTATTGCATAACCAAGGGCCAGGCCCTCTGACTTCTACCTTGGGGGTGACAAAGTCGTTAGCCCCGCCATTCCATCGAACGACAATTCAGCGACAGGGATCGTCATCAATGCAATCTACTTTCAGCAAAGGCGTCATATTTGCACTCTCCGCTGCGGCACTGAACGCAACGATCGGTGTACTCAGCAAAGTACTCATGAGTAATGGTTTCACCGCTAGCAGTGTCGCTGTCATCAAGACCGTACTGGGTTGCGTGCTTCTCTCGATCTTACTGTTTTTCCTCAAGCGCCCGGCGGCGTCGACCAAATGGACTCAGGCGGCTATCTGCGCATTCCTTGGCATCTTCGTGCTGTTCCATTTCGAAACGGCCGCCTATCGACACTACGCTGCGGCAGGTGTGGTGGTGGTGCTGATGGCCAGTGCCTCTATTTCCTCGATCATCCTTGGGCGCATTGTCCTCAAGGATGCCATCACCGCGAACGCTACCGTTGGCGCCGCACTGGCTATCGCCGGGATCTCGGTGATCTTCGGCGGCGACCTGCAGCAGGGCTTTACCCTGCAAGGTGCTGCGCTCGCCTGCATGGCCGGCTCCGGCTATGGAGCCTTTTCGGTTGCCATGAAGCGTATGGGAGTGTCGGGCGGGCTGCATTTCACCCGACAATTGTTGTTCTTTGGCAGCCTGTACCTGCTGATGCCGGCTGCGGCCGATGGTTTCGCGATAGGCGAGCTGTCGCCGTTGGCAATCGCCGCGCTGCTGGCGTTGGCCACGCTGCCGACAATCCTGGGCTTCTTCTGCACCACCAAGGCCATCGAGTATCTCAAGCCATCCCAAGTGCAAGCGCTGGAGCTCACCGAGCCACTGTTCGCCGCGCTGCTGGCGTTTGTGGCGCTCAATGAAGTACCGCGCGAAAGCCTGTACGCGGGAGCGGCACTGATCATCGTCGGCCTGTGTTTCTCCAATGAACTAATCCGCTTGGGCAGAAGAGCATCCGTCCCTTCGACCGTGTGAGCTATTTTCGTATCCTGATTACTTTAGCAATCAGTGGTTTTTAAATGGCTTGAGCGACTGACCGGTTCTGGCCGTTTTCTGCCCTTTGCGACAGGCAGAAATCGGCCAATATCTGCCAGCGAGCCAGGGGTTTGTCAGTATTCTCACGAACTACCGTCCGGCACTGTGGCCGCAGCGATTACTCCGTGCGCGGAGAGGATGAGATCTGCTGCTTGTTCGCCGATGACGACGCACGGCGCCATCGTATTGCCAATGGTAATTCGCGGCATGATCGAGGCATCCGCAATGCGCAGCTTATCGATCCCATACACACGCAGTTGATGGTCGACCACTGACATTGCATCTCGGCCCATTTTAGCGGTGCAGCACTGGTGCCAGTAAGTCACGGCAGAGTTGCGGATGAACTGCTCCATAGCGCGATGTTCTTTCGGCCCGGGCACAACTTCGCGTTTGACCAGCCCATTGAAGGCCTCGCTGTTACCGAGTGCCCTGCACAGCTCGATCGACGCATACGCCGCTTTCATATCCTCGGGCGCACTCAGGGAGTTCGGCTCAATGAGTGGGGCATTCAGCGGCCCGGCGCCCGACAGGCGCAAGCGTCCTCGACTGGCAGGCCTGGCCAGCCCTGCGAACATTGTCCAGCCATGTTGTGGCGGCTCAATTGCGACCTCAGGCGGAGACGGCACCGCAAACGCCAGCTGACACTGCAACAGGTCCGGGACTTCCAGGCGACTGTCGCTTTTCCAGTACAAAGTGGTTTCGCACCCGCCGCTACCGACTGCCTGGGGTTGCATGTACTCCCACGTACATCCAAAGGCCAGATGGTCCTGTAGATTCTCGCCCACGCCGGGGAGGTGATTGATCGGTGCAATGCCGTGGTTTCGCAGTTCGTCTTCCGGGCCGATTGCCGATTGCATGAGCACTTTGGGTGTTTGCACCGCGCCCATGGACAGGGTGACCTCGGCTGCGGCATGGAAGCACTGCCGTTCCCCTGCGATCACCACCTCCACACCGATTGCCCGTGTACCAGCAAGCAATACGCGGGTCACCAGTGCTCCTGTCAGAACCGTCAAGTTTGGATAGTGCAACCGTGGCCTGATGTAGGAGTCGTAAACGGATTCGCGCTTGCCCAGCTTAATGCGCAGGTCGGTAATGGCGACCCCGCCCGGGCCTTCCATCATTTCCCCATTGGGACTGTCGAATCTGGGGATGCCCAGACGGCTGGCCGCCTCCAGCGTTGCCCACGCGAGGGGCTGAGGTGTGGCCGGCTGTTCGACATGCACCGGTCCACCTGAACCACGCCGAGTGGCATCAGGGCTGCCTTGCCAGTTCTCGATCCGGCGGTAGTAATTGAGTACCGAGTCGTAGCCCCAGGCCGGGTCGCCGGACTCGGCAGCGAAATGGTCCCAATCGGAGCGGTGCCCTCGCGACCAGACCATCACATTGATGCTGGAGCCACCGCCGAGTCCCTTACCCATGCTCAGGGGTAGCCGTCGACCATTGAGGTGTGGATTGGGTTGCCCCTCGAATGCCCAGTCGCGCTTTGAACCGAGATTCATCGGCCATAGCGCCGGTTCGGCAACCTCGGGGCCCGTGTACTCTTCGCCAGCCTCAATCAGCAAGACGCGTGCGCTTTTCTGATCGGCAAGACGGGCAGCGACCACGCAGCCCGCCGTACCTGCACCACATACAATGAAGTCATAGTGTTGATCATGTAGATTTTTCATGCGCCCGCTCCGTATCGATGCAGCGATCACTGCTCGCCAACGCTGTGCACTGCCTTGAGAATCACTGCGGCGACCTCAGCGGGCTGCGACTGCTGGGGAACATGGCTGGTGTGCACCTCTGAAAGGGTGGCACCGATACGCTTGGCGGCAGAGCGCTGGACGTCGGGGTGAATCATCCGGTCTTCTGTGGCGAGCAGATACCAGGACGGTTTGGCCTTCCAGGACGACACGGTCGTTTTATCTTCGAAGGCAGATGCCTTGATGGGACCTTGGGTGGCGGTCATGACGGCTGTTTGCCCTGCCGGGAGATCCTGGGCGAAATCCTTGGCCATGCCTTCAGGCGTCAGGTAGAGGAAGCCGTTGCCGTCTGCCTTGATCTGACTGATGCCAGGGGGCGTGGGCGCGCCTTTACCTTGTTCGCCGCTGGTTTGCCCCGCCTCTGGCGCGAAGGCGGCGACATATACCAGCGCGCTGACCTTCTGGTCGCTACCGGCCTCGGTAATCACAGTACCGCCCCAAGAATGCCCGACAAGAACTACCTTGCCCTGCTGGTTGCTCAACGCGCGGCGCGTAGCGGCAACATCGTCGGCAAGCGAGGTGAGCGGGTTTTGCACGACCGTAACGGCCACTCCTTTGGCCTGAAGCAGTGGCACCACTTTGGCCCAGTCGGAGCCGTCGGCGAACGCGCCGTGTACGATCACCACGGAAGGCGTTGTATCCTGCGCGTGGCTGGCGCTTGCGATGAAGGTACCAGCGAGTGCGAAGGCGACTGTAGCGACTTTCGATTTGAATGTTTTCATTGGATGAGCTCCTGTTCGGGAGTTCAAATTCTGCTGACTGGCCTGCGTTGAGGGCATCGGTCAATTATCCGACCCCGGGACATTTTTCATGGATAGTGCGTTGCAACTGGACATCTCCCTGGACGGGGCACTGGCGACGATCGCCCAGATCGGTGATCTCAGCATGGGCCAACCACTCGGTCATTCCCGGCGCGTTGCCGCACTGGCGCGGATGCTGGCGCAGGCCCGGCACGGCGACGGTGAGCACTTGAAGGTAGCGGAACAGGTTGCCTTGCTGCGCTGGTCCGGTTGCACCGCCAATGCCGAAGGCTTTGCGGACCTTCTGGGCGATGACGTCGATGGCCGCCGCGCGATGCTCGACTTGACGCTGGGCAATGAGCAAATGAACGCTGTGCATCAGGCGACCCCGCTTGCCGTCGTGCACTGTGAGGTATCAGGAGCAATCGCTAAAACGCTCCAGCTCGGTGCCGCCGTCGAGGCGGGTTTGTGTCGCGTGTTCGAAACCTACGACGGCACCGGACGGCCGCTGGGTCTGACCCATGAGCACATTCCAGACGTCGCCTATCAGGTAGTGCTGGCAGGCGATCTGGATATTCTCAGTCGCGCACACGGCCCGGACGCGGCGCTACGCTGGATCAGAGAGCAGTCGGATCGGCGCTATCCAGCGTCGCTGGTATCGTTGCTTCTGGAGAACGCAAAGGACTGGCTGGCGAGTTTGGAAACGCTTTCGAAAACGGTTGACCACGCACCTGAGCAGCGTTGCGTCTCACTGTCGCTGGTGGGAGACATAATCGACTTGAAGCTCCCTTGGTTGGCAGGGCATTCGCGACAGGTAGCGCATGTCGCCGTGGAAGCTGCACGCCTGTGGGGGCTGCGTGAACCCATTTTGACAGAAATTGGTAAATCCGCGTTCATCTACGGTCTCGGCCGGGCAGCCGTTTCGAACCACCTTTGGAATACCGCAGGGACGCTGCCATACGGCGCTTCGGAGCGGGTGCGCCTTGTCCCTTACTGGACGCAACAGGCCCTCAGACCTATCACTGAACTGGCCGTGCCCGCAGAGATTGCAACCCATGCTTATGAGCGGCTCAACGGCAGTGGCTATTTTCGAGGCGTGGCGGGTGATGCGCTGTGTGCCGAATATCGCCTGTTCGCCACGTCGGTCGCCTGGGTCGCGTTAAGGGAAGCCAGGCCTTGGCGGCCTGCCCACGGCGAAGCGGATGCAGCCAGGTTACTCAAACACGATGCGGACAGTGGTTTGTTCGACAACGATGTTTGCGAAGCAGTCATTGCCGCCGCAGGTGGCGAGCGTCGGATGCGTCAACCGAAGGCTTCGATACTGACGACTCGCGAATGCCGCATCCTGCTGGAGATCAGCCGGGGCGCCAGCAACAAGCGGGTGGCGCAGCTGCTGGACATCAGTCCGAGCACGGTTCGTACGCACATGGAAAGCATCTTTCGCAAACTGGAATGCTCCACCCGGGCAGCCGCCACCTTGAAGGGGCTGACACTGGGATTGATTGCCTGAGCTACGTCCGGGTTACGCCTTAATCATGCGAGCCCGTCCTGATCGGCTTGATGGGCGCGTGCCAGTTCGATGAATGCCTTGGCTGCCGCAGAGGGGTTGCGGCGGTTCGGGTAGTACAGGCACAGCTTGTCTCTGGGCGGTGTCCATTCTTCGAGAACCCGCACGAACTGTCCGGCGCGGATTTCGTGGTGAACGTCCTGTTCCATGAAAAAGCCGAGCCCCATGCCTTCCTGCACCGCCACCTTGACCAGACTAGGTTCATCCAGCGTAAGCGGCCCGCTCACATCGAGACGCGTCACTTCTGCGTCTCGCTCGAAATACCACGGGAAAATCCCCCCATTCGGTAGTCGGACGCGAATGCACCGATGCTGGAGCAGCTCGGATGGAGTTCGCGGTTTGCCGTGTTTTTCAAAGTACGCCTGCGAACCGACCACGGCGTACCTTTGTGGCGGGCCGAGGGGGATCATAATCATGTCGTTCGGAACGAGACTTTCCGAGCGCACGCCGAAATCGAAGCAGTCAGCAACGATGTCCACCAGACGACCTTCGGTGACGACATCGATGTGTATTTTCAAATGATGCTGCAAGAACTCCATCACCAGGGGCATGAGCGCTGATCGGGCAGCGCTGGCAAACGCATTGAAGCGCAGCGTGCCCGAGGGCCCGGCATTATGCGATCGCACGGCATCGAGTGCGGCACGCAAATCCTGCAAGGCGGGCCCCACCTGTTCGAGAAATATCCTGCCCGCTTCTGTGATGGCCACGCTACGGGTAGTGCGATTGAACAACCGCGATTCGAGGCGGGCTTCCAGTTGCGCAATGGTGTTGCTCAACGCGGTGGTGGAGATGTGGAGATCGATCGCGGCTTGCCGAAACGACCCCCTGCGGGCGACCGCTATAACTGCGTCCAGCTCGCTAAGGCCAAAACGGTCGTGTGACATGGATTATCCTGAATTTCGGGATTGGTCATAAAGGTTTGTCCCAGTTGAACAAGCTATCCGTCAGGCAGCAAGATCGCTGCAGGGAATCCATCCAGGAGATCAGCGAATGAGCCTTCAGCCTGTCAGCAGCGTCGAGACGTACTTTGACATCGTCAGCGGAAGCGATCTGGTTGCTGCTGAATTCTCGCCACCTCAAGCATGTAATGCGTCGCTGAGGCTGGCTGCGCAGGGCGAGCAGCAGATTCAGCAGCCGGGTGGGCTTTTACTCACTGGGCGCGAGCGTCGCATTCTCAGGGAGATCAGCGATGGCGCCAACAACAAGAAAGTGGCGAGGTTACTGGAAATAAGCCCGAGCACCGTTCGCACGCACGTGGAAAGTATCTTCCGAAAACTGGAATGCTCGACCCGAGCGGCGGCCACCTTCAAGGCAGCGAAACTGGGATTGATCTCCTGATGCTCGACCGAGATTGAGGCCTCATTGCATCAGGCTCGTTTAAAAAAAACGCCCAAGATCGCTTCATACAATCAGATTCAGGAGAACGAAAACATGACCCTCCAGCTTCCCGACGTCGTGCAGATGTACTTTGCGGTCAGCAATGGTGGCGATGCAGCACAACTTTCTAGCTGCTTCTGCTCTGACGCTACGGTATGCGATGAGAGAAAAACATACGAAGGAATCGCTGATATCAAAGCCTGGCAACAGGATGCCCGCAAGGCCTTCAACTATCAGGTCAAACCAATCCAAGCCCTGCAAGGACAGAGCAGACTGACGGTCATTGCGAACCTTGTCGGGAATTTCCCCGGTAGCCCGGTTCAACTGAGTCACGCCTTCACGCTGGAAGGCGGTCGAATCCGTTCCCTGGAGATCACGCCATGCTGAATCCAGGTTTGACTGGCAAGCGGGTCCTGGTCACCGGTGGCACCAAAGGCATCGGCAAGGCTGTCGTCGAGTTACTACTGGCCGAGGGCGCGAAGGTAATTACTTCGGCCAGGCAGGTAGACGTTGAACTGTCGGGCGCTCTTCTGATTGCGGCGGATCTTTCGACCCGGGAAGGTTGTGATGTGCTGATCGCCGCGATCCAGGAGCGGTTAGGCGGCGTAGACATAATGATCCACGTCCTCGGTGGTTCGTCGGCACCTGGCGGCGGTTTTGCCGCGCTGGACGAGGAGCACTGGCAACGAGAGCTCAGCCTGAACCTATTGCCGGCGGTGCGCCTTGATCGCGCTCTGCTCCCGGGAATGCTCGAGCGCAAGGAAGGGGTTGTCATCCACGTCACCTCCATCCAGAGTCGGCTGCCACTGCCGGAATCTACAACAGCCTACGCGGCGGCCAAGGCAGCGCTTTCGGCATACAGCAAAAGTTTATCGAAAGAGGTTTCGCCCAAAGGCGTTCGCGTAGTGCGGGTTTCGCCGGGCTGGGTTGAAACCGAAGCGTCGGTCGCATTAGCCGAGCGACTCGCACAGGAGGCAGGTACTGACTATCAAGGAGGTAAGGACATAATCATGAAAGCACTTGGAGGTATCCCGCTCGGACGCCCATCGACGCCCTCCGAAGTTGCTGACCTGATCTGTTTCCTGGCTTCACAGCGTGCGGCATCTATCACGGGAAGTGAGTTCGTGATCGATGGCGGAACAGTACCAACGGTTTAGCCAACTGTTTGCACGGAAGGCGACAACTAGTGACCCTATCGGCCATCGTGTCGACGCTTCTGGCCGTTTTCTGCCTGTCGCGGTGCCGCTCACCGATTCTGCATGAACACCGCCTGCACCAGGACAACATCCAGCCACAGCCAGTAAACTGCGGGTCGTAGCTGGATCAGGGAGGAGCGTCACATGTACATAGGTGAACTGGCCAGGTTGTCGGGGTGCACTGCCAAAGCCATTCGCCGCGCACGTGTTGCCCCCAGGCGAGCAGTGCCCGGACCAGGGTGTTGCCCAGATGCCCATTGGCACCTGTGACCAGCGATAGTGTATTCATCGATTGCCTTATCCGCTGACGGCGGAACCTGAAATGGACAAGGCAGGGTAGGGGTTGCCCCAAGGGACAGAGTCAAGCGTTGGCGCCAGGACCAGGCACTTAAAAGTTCATCGGTTTTGTGAAATCACACCGCCCATGTATTGATTCAAATCGCGCAGATCCTTAACGCTCCATGAGTGCGGCGATAGCTTTACACCATTCTCGCGCAAGGTTCTTGGAATCAAGTCGCCATTTGGGCGAAGTATTATCGAAGAGACAATCACCCCCGGATAATCATCCAATCGTTTTTTGAAAGCGGGCGTTGTCAGATCGGGTGTAGGCGGTTTGCTTTTATTCGCCTTTCATTGTTTTTATCTTCCTTGATGGGATCGGCGTCAATTGGACGCGATTTGGAGCGCGGGGAAGGTATCAGCCATCGCGTCGACACACACAGTTATTTCTGATGCCCATTAACCAACACGTTTTCCCGACGCATCAATCGTATGCGTCCGGCGAACACACCTTCCTGACCCCGACGCCAAAGGGCGATGGTGTGCACTTAAATTTAAGTGGACACCATTTCTAGCCTTTTAAGCGGGTCTTTCATGCAGCCACAACGCCGTTCCTACTCCAAATCATTCAAAGCTGGAGTCATTCAAGAGTGCTCCGAACCTGGCGCCTCGATTGCCAGCGTCGCGCTGGGCCGCAACCTCAACGCAAACCTCGTCCATAAGTGGATTCGGCTGCAATCGCAAAAAACTATTGCCCTGCAACCTGCCTTTATTCCGCTGACATTACCGTCGCCGACGTCACGATCAGATATCAACTCTGCGACTATTTGCCTCGAAATCCCACACCCTCGCGGCACCGTCAAAGTAAACTGGCCGACTGAAAACGCGGCGGCCTGTGCGACCTTTCTGCGAGACCTGTTGCGATGATCCGCATCGACTCCATCTGGCTCGCCACCGAGCCCATGGACATGCGCGCCGGCACCGAAACCACGCTTGCGCGGGTAGTCGCGGTGTTCGGTGCGGCGCAGCCGCACTGTGCTTATCTGTTTGCCAACCGCCGCGCCAATCGCATGAAAGTGCTGGTGCATGATGGGCTGGGCATCTGGCTAGCGGCCCGTCGCCTGCATCAGGGCAGGTTTCTCTGGCCCGGTTCTCGGCACGGCTCGCAGATAGAGTTGGCCGCTGAGCAACTGCATGCTCTGGTGCTGGGTTTGCCTTGGCAAAGAGTCGGGCCAGGCTACGCGATTTCCATCCTGTAATCTCTGCCACCTCCAGCCTTGCCGTGCAATTGTCCAATCAGCCTGTCGTCGGTTTTCGTCCGCTCTGGCAAAATCGGCGGGATGACTTCTCTGCCCAATCTCGACCACTTAACTCCTGAACAAATGCGCACTCTGGCAGCGCAGCTGATGCAGCGTGTGGAATGTCTCGATCAGACAGTCGAGACAATGGGCAAAAAGATTCACCGCGACCAAACGGTTATCGAGAAACTGACCACTGAGATTGCGCAGCTCAAGCGCTTGAAGTTTGCCAAGCGTAGCGAACAGATGAATCCGCAACAGGCCAGCTTGCTGGACGATTTGATTGATACCGATATCGCGGAGGTTGAAGCAGAGCTTCAGGCCTTGCAAACACCTTCGCCTGCAATCGAGAAAAAGCAAAAGCCCAAGCGCTCGGCGTTGCCGCCGGAGTTCCCACGCACGCTGATCCACCATGAACCGGAAAACACTCATTGTCCTTGCGGCTGCGCACTCAAGCGTATCGGTGAAGATGTCAGCGAAAAACTGGACTACACGCCGGGCGTGTTTACCGTCGAACGCCATGTCCGTGGCAAGTGGGTCTGTGATGACTGCGAAACGCTGATTCAAGCGCCGGTGCCGGCACAGGTCATCGATAAGGGTATTCCGACAGCCGGGTTGCTGGCCCACGTCATGATCGCGAAGTATGCCGACCATTTGCCCCTTTACCGTCAGGAATCGATTTTTGGTCGCGCCGGTTTGGCCATCCCACGTTCAACCCTAGCGCAATGGATTGGCGTGAGCGGTGTGCAGTTGCAGCCTCTGGTCGACGCACTTCGCGAGGTGGTGCTTGGGCAGAACATAATCCATGCCGACGAAACGCCGGTACAGATGCTCACCCCAGGCGCGAAGAAGACCCATCGCGCCTATGTCTGGGCCTACGCCACCAGCCAGTTCACGGGGCCGTACCCATTGACAATAATTGGGCCGAGAACCAAATTCGGCCGTGGGCGTTGGGTCGCAAAAACTGGCTCTTCGCAGGGTCACTACGCAGCGGCAAACGGGCGGCGGTGATCATGAGCCTGATCCAGTCGGCGCGACTCAACGGGCATGATCCGTATGATTATTTGAAGGACGTCCTCACTCGCCTGCCTACGCAGCGAGCCAGTGAGATTATGGAGCTGCTACCTTATCGATGGGTGCTTGCTCAATGAGTCCGTTTTTTAACGGAATTTTCGAAAACTTTTCCAGGAGGGATCAATGGTAGATAAAGCGCACGAGTACGAAGTTCAGGTAACTTGGGCCGGCAACAACGGGACAGGAACGTCATCTTATCGGGGATACAGCCGGGCGCACGTAATCGCAGCTAACGGCAAAACACCAATAGAGGGGTCGTCCGATCCCAGTTTTCGAGGAGACCCCACGCGCTGGAATCCCGAGGAATTGCTCTTGGCATCCTTATCTGCGTGTCACAAGCTTTGGTACCTTGGCCTTTGCGCTGAGGCAGGGATCGCTGTGGTGGCCTACGAGGACAACGCTCAAGGAACAATGGTCGAGGAGAGCAACGGCGCTGGTCAGTTCACCTCAGTTATTTTGAGGCCAAAAGTGATCCTGGCATCGGGTTCTGAAATCGCTAAAGCTCAGACGCTGCACAAAATAGCTCATGAAAAATGCTTCATTGCTCGTTCGGTAAACTTTCCAGTCAGCCACGCACCCGAAATATCGATAAGCCCAGGCGCCTAGTTAGCCAGAGATGGTGTCCGCATAGTCGGGCACCCTCTCAACGTCTACGTAACTGCCTAGACGACTGCCGGACGCTTACCATCAATCAGGCTCCTTGTCCGTTGTAGCGCTCAAAGGGGTAGCTCCCAGGATGTAAAACATTCCCCCTGCAACAATGAAGAGCGCAAGCATGTAGAAGATGTAGTGGGGAGGCTGAGTCGCCAATACGACTCCGCAAAGCACCGGTCCCAGTGCCGCGCCGAGATTGGACAGGTTTTGTGCTCCGTAATACATGCCGCGCAGGTTGTCCGGAGCGATTCTGTCGATGAACATGTACTCGACGGGGAATACGATGATCTCGCCGACCGTGAAAATGGCCATGGAGATGACCCAGAGCAGAATAGAGGTCGACTGGGCAAAACCCGCCAGGCCCATCATGAACATACTCAGCCCTGCGGCCAGCCACAGATTCAGGTGTCTGTGAGAGATCCTTCTGCCTATGGCGTATTGCAAGCTGATCACCATCAGCGCATTGGTCGCCACAACGGTACTGATGATCTGGTAGGTGGATTCTGGGGTAGCAATGACCACCAGATACTGCGAGAGATAGGCGGTGAACTGGCCAAAGACCACTGCACTGAGCAGCCCTCCAAGGGTGAAACACACCAACCGATAATCCTGCAGTAACAGTTTTCCCACGGCCAGAAACGGTACTGGTTGCTGAACTTCATCGGTAGCGTTCAGGTATCTGTTGCCCCAAACGAAATAGATGAAGAAGAATCCCGCTCCAAGCCCGGCAGACAACAGGAATGGCAAGCTGATATCCAGCTTGGCCATGGCAGCGCCAAGAAACGGGCCGACGGCATACCCGATATTGGTCAGGGTATATTTGATCGAGAAAACTTCGCTGCGATCAGTGACGGGAAGCAGGCTGCCAAATCCTGATTTGACCGCGATATCAATGACCGCATAAGCCAGGTTGATCAGTACCAGGCAGCTGTAGAACAGCCAAAGATCGCGAGCCAGGAACGTCCCGAGAAACCCCAGCGTGAACACCCCACTAAAGCCCAGGATCAGCCGGTAACTGGACATCTTGTCGACAAGAAAGCCACCGTAAAGACTCAATAACGACCCGATGATCAGTGTGCTGCCCACAACCAGGCCGATATCGGCGACGCTCAAGCTGAAACTGCCGGAAAGGTAGATGACCAGATAGGGCAGGGTGATTGCTCGCGCCAGGGTCAATATCAGGGATGCTGACAGCAGCAAATTTATTGTCGTCGGATAATTTTTTAGCGTGGTCAGCATCCTTGCCTCATCGTTCAGCAGGTTGTTTTTTAGGGCGTTCGTCAGCCGCACAGTGTTGATTGATGCGCGAATCTAGCTTACTGGGGAATTGTGTTCTGATTTATGATGTTTTTTATCCTGTCGACAGAACTCAATTCATGAATGCGGGCGTCCATGTTTTCCTCCGAACGATTAAAGGGCATTGATGTATTTGTCTGCGTCGCCGACTCCGGCAGTTTCAAAGGCGCTGCCGAGCGGATGAACCTGACGGCTTCGGCCATCAGCAAAGGGATCGCTCGATTGGAGAGCAGGCTTGGGACTCGGTTGTTCCATCGAACCACTCGAAGCTTGTCGCTGACAGATGCGGGGATTGCGTTCTATCGCACATGTACAGGTGTGCTGGCTGACCTCGAAGAGGCTGAACTGTCCCTACTTGCCGAAAACACTGAGCCTCGCGGCAGGATTCGCATTGACCTTCCAGGTGCATTCGGCCGCCTCCAGGCACTTCCGGTTATTCTGCAATTCGCCCAGGAACATGCGCTGCTGCTCCCGCATATTTCGTTTTCCGACCGTTTCATCGACCCTATCGAGGAAGGTGTCGATATCGTCGTACGCATCGGCGGTTCGGACGTTTGGCCCGCCGCATTGGAGCACCGCTACCTGGGCAGTGAGTGGCATATCTTCTGTGCGTCTCCCGAATATTTGAATAAGCACGGCACGCCTGTGACCGATCGCGATCTGGAACGGCATCAATGCATCGCTTACGGCTGGGCGGATGGAACGGTTAGCCCTTGGAGTTTTTCAGGAAAGCACCCGGGCGAAATTGAACGCAGGGCGATAGCTGCAAAGTTCGTTGTGGGAGATGGCGAAGGACTGGTGATCGCGGTATCGGCGGGATGCGGGATCGCGCAGTTACCGACATGGTTGATCAAACGTCAGCTTGAAGAGGGGACATTGGTTGAAGTGCTTCCCCACTTGGCCACCGATGGCCTGGCGATCAATCTGATTTGGCCAAAGAGCCGTCAGGCGCTTCCCAAGGTCAGTGCATTATTGGAGGCACTCGCCGCTGGTTTGGTGCCGTCTGCCAGCAGAATCCAATGACCGCTTTTGGCCCAGAGTGTGTAAAAAAAAAACGGGGCGCTTACCGGACTGCTGTATGTCCGCCAGTCAGTCGACTGCAGATGGACGCAGGCAACCGATGGCCATCGCGACCAGGCTGTCGAGCAAGGCCGGATGCTCAAGCTGCGCTGGCATGTCTTCCAGTATCGAGCGGATGGGGAAATATTGGTAGATCGAGACAACGGTGACCCCTGATATAACATCTTGAATCGGGAGTTCGATGTCCCGGCACCCAACCAAGTGTGGTGCAGCGATATCACCTACATTTGGGCCCAGGGGAAATGGCATAACCTGGCTGTCGTGCTGGATCTTTGCACGCGCCGGGTGGTGGGCTGGGCGATGTCGGAAAAGCCGGACGCCGATCTGGTTATCAAGGCGCTGGATAAGGCTTACGAGCAACGAGGAAGACCTCAGGGCCTGCTGTTTCACTCAGATCAAGGGTCGCCGGGGGAACTGCTGGGACAACGCGCCAATGGAGCGCGTGTTCCGCAGCTTGAAAACGGAATGGATACCGACCATGGGCTACAGAATGGCTCAAGAAGCCCAGCGCGATATCAGCCACTTCTTGATGCATCGGTACAACTGGGTTCGCCCCCATCAATTCAACGGCGGGCTGGCGTCGAAGAAAAACTTAACGTCGTGTCCGGGATTAGTTGACCACTACACCTCGAGGGCTCTGCAAGTTGGATTTTTCGCGACAAGCTTGCTGGCAATAGCCGAGACTCGCTACGTTTGGTCGCCAAAGGAGAGAATATTTTTAACAGGATACAGCGAGCGCGCCAATTGGAGCTACCCTCTGAGGAGGCATGTGGGTGTCCTGCGAGAATAATTATCAAATGAAAAACTCCGCCAAAATTATCGATTACTCATCTAAAATACTAAAAGCAGAATGGCCAAATTTAGTACTGTGGTCATATCTGCTTTCACCGTTGATTGTTAGAACGCTAACAAACTATCAATACTCTAAAATTGATTTGTTGGTCTTTTACACCCTTGGCATGTCGGTGTTGTGGCTTTTGGCGATTAGATTTATTTCATCCAATCAATTCAAAGTTCACATCATTCTGCTGCCATTTTATTTGCTGGCAGCTGTTGATCTCTTTTTGGTTTTAAATTTCAACTCGAAATTAACAGCGGCCTATATGTTTATTGGCTTGACAAACCATAAGGAAGCCAGCGAATTTTTACCGACCTATTGGCAGTCCATCAGTATCGTTTTGGTGATCTTTGTTATTTGCTATGGGGCTGGATTAATAGGCCTGCATAAGCGCGAATTATATAAAAACAAAGGTATTTTTGTTCTGGTTGTTAGCGCCTTGCTAGTGGGGTATGGGGCGTATTTTTATAAAACCGTCAAACTTAATTCTCTCGGGAAATCTGCAGTCATGGATCTCCTTGCAAAAGATCAAAGCACGCCAGTAGGTTATTTGTCGCAAATGGCCCTTACTGCAAACTTGTATTTGGGGACGGAGAAACTTATCAAGCGCCGTCGAGAATCTGATGTAAAAATAACCAGCATGTCGGATCAATCAAATATAGAAACCATTGTTTTTGTGATCGGTGAGTCATCACGGCCGCACAACTGGTCCCTCTACGGTTATAACAAGGAAACAACTCCAAATCTCGGTAAGCAGGCGGGGATTTTCAAGTTTAATAATATTTGCACGACAGCCCCATATACCTCGTTCGCGGTTCCTTCAATGCTGAGTCTTGAGCCTATATGGGATTGGGAATCCATTGTATCAACCAAATCATTGGTGAGTATATATCGCGCAGCCGGGTACATGACCTATTGGTTGTCTGTACAGGAGGTTGATAGTTTTGGAGGAATAATTCCACAAATAGCTGCAGAGGCACAGTACCGTCAATATTTCGAGAGAAGCTATGATGGAGCATTAATTTCAGAATATGAAAAAATACTGAAAAAAAGCGATACAGAAAAGAAAGCCATATTTATTCATGTCAAGGGTAGTCATTTTGAGTATTCACGCCGATACCCAGAACATTTTGATAAATTCCAGCCGTCAACAAACAGCTTCAAGGACAAAATTACCGCAGAATATGATAACAGTATTTTATATGCGGACTGGCTATTAAGCGCAATTATTGATCAATTGAAGTTAAGCAAAAAACCATCTGTCTTGTTTTATTCATCGGATCATGGTGAAAACATGATGGATGACAGTCGAGGGCTCTTGGGTCATGGAATTGGCAATAAATATGACCTCCCGGTTTCGGCATTTATCTGGGCGTCCGATAATGTTTCAAGCCAGCAATCGCTCAAGCTTTTAAAGCTGAGGGAAAGAGAGAGTCAGAAAATCAGCATATCATCCTTGCCACATACTCTTTTAAATATCACTGGGGTTTTCACGAGTCGGTATAAAAGTCCGGATGATTTATTAAGTGATGATTTTGTGTCGTCGAAGTGTCCACATCTGCTCGGCGCAGGCTATGTTCCATCGTTTGATTTTGACACCCATTAAATAGCCCTCGCTGAACAACGCGCAAGGCGTTGATCCATCAGGTTGACTTCCTGCGTTTTTGAGTAAGCCTTCCTCTCCAGTCGCGGCGGCATGGCGGACGCCCATGCCGCTGGTGCCTTGAACCTTGCCGAGAGTGACCACGCGATGAAACCCACTTTGCTACTGCTGTCGCGCTTGCCCGATAGTTTCAACATCCGCCTGCGCGAGCATTTCGACTGCCACTCGTATTCGCTGCTCAACGAAAAGGATTGGCAGAGCAGTGGCTTTGCGAGCCCAGGCGTTCGGTATGAGCATTGCGTATACGGGGCGCACGCCAAAGGCTGATGTGCCCTATCGCTGGTGTAACGATGTACAAGCACTGGCGGCATGATCAACGCGGCGGTGCTGGCAATGGGTATGCCGCGTCTGATAAGCGCTTGATAGTCAGCAATAGGGTGTACCATCAAACCCTGTCCATCGGAAACCATTTAGCCATGTCCGCGCTAAGCGAAGAGAGCCGCCAGATTGTAGCTTCTCTGGCGCACCGGATTGGCGCCAACGCTGACATTGCAGCGATCGCGCGAGCGATTGTTTCAACCTTGCAGGGTATGGACGCCGCCCTCACGCCCATCATTGGTCACCAAGGCGGGGCTGCGCTTTATCGGCGCAGCCTTCAACTGTGCACCTCCCGGGATCCGCGCCTGGCCGGTATCTATGATCGTGCACAGGTTACGTTTGATTTGAATGCTCTCAAGCAGGTCCTCCTTGAACAAAGCGAAGCCGATGCGTTGCTCTTCGGTGAAGTGATGTTGATCACCTTCTATGAATTACTCACCACACTTATCGGGTCCTCGCTTACTGCAAGGTTGCTTCGCGACGTGTGGGAACCTCCTTTGAGCGACACCCCCTCGCAGGAAAACTCGCCATGAGCACCAAAGTGACTATCAACCGCCTGGCCACCGGCGTGCCAGGATTGGACGAGGTGCTGGGCGGTGGTTTGCCGGAGTTTTCGTTCAACCTGATTGCCGGCCCGCCTGGCTGCGGCAAAACCACCCTGGCGCATCAAATGATGTTTGCCCTGGCGACGCCTGATCGCCCCGCGTTGTTCTTTACAGTGCTGGGCGAGCCGCCGCTGAAGATGCTGCGATATCAGCAGCAGTTCGACTTTTTTGACAACGAAGCGATCAACCGCTCGATCCGCTACATCAACCTGGCTGACGACACGCTGGCCGGGGACCTGGACGAAGTGTTGCGCCGGATCGTCAACGAGGTAGAGATTCATTCACCGGCGCTGGTGTTCGTTGACTCTTTCCGATCGGTGGTACTGGCCAGCCAGACCCGCAACAACCCCAACAACAACCTGCCGCAGTTCGTTCAGCAACTGGGCATGCTAATGACCACCTGGCACGCGACGACCTTCCTGATTGGCGAGTACTTCACCGAAACCGAGACCAACCCGATTTTCACCGTGGCCGATGGCCTGATCTGGCTGCGCCAGAGTGTTCAGCGCAACTCCATGGTGCGCAAGATGGAAATCATGAAGATGCGTGGCCAGCCAACCTTGCCGGGGCTGCACACCTTCCGCATCGCCACCTCGGGCATCAAGGTCTTTGCGCCGGCTGCTTTCAACCCTGTTGAAGCGCCACTGGAGTTTCCGCTCCAGCGCCTGAAAATGGGTGTGCCGCAGCTCGACAGGATGCTGGGAGGCGGTCTGCCTCGGGGTTACTCGTTGTTGGTGGCCGGGCCGTCGGGTTCGGGCAAGAGCATACTGGCGGCCGCCTTCCTTGCCGAAGGTGCGCGCAATGGCGAAACCGGTGTGATCGCGGTGTTCGAGCAACGGCCCAATCATTCGCAGAACGCGACCCTCGCAACGCTGATTCGGAGCGGTCAGGTCGGCCTGGTCGACAGCCGCGCCCCTGATTTATCCATCGATGAAATCGTGCACTTGTTGTTGGGCGAAATTACCCGATTGAAAGCGACCCGCGTGGTCATCGACTCATTGTCGGGGTTCGAACTCGCGCTGGCACCGACGTTCCGCGAAGATTTCCGTGAATCCCTGTCGCGAATGGTCACGGCCCTGACGAGCGCCGGCGTCAGCGTGCTGATGACCTCGGAACTGGAAGACCGCTATACCGACCTGCGTTTCAGCCCTTACGGAACAGCGTTTCTCACCGACGCCATCATAGTCCAGCGCTATATCGAAGTGGAGAGCCGTCTGTTGCGCATCATGGCCGTCGTCAAAGTGCGAGCGAGTGCTCATTCCGATGAGCTGCGCTTGTACCAGATTGACGATAACGGATTGCAGATTGGCGAAATGTTGTCTGACCAGGAAGGCCTGCTCGGCGGACGGCCTACCAGGCGGCGTTTGGGCAAAGACCACGGGTGAATAAACCATCATGAATGAGGCCAATGGCAAGAACGAGCAGGCGCTGGTCAACGCCGCTCGTGAGCTGTTCCTGCTTGGCCAGAAAACCGTCGAGGCGCTCGCGGCCTTGCACAAGGAACTGAACGACGCCAACGCCCAGCTCGCCGATAACCAGCAGCTCGAACAACTGATCGAGGCCAATCAGCAATTGGTCCTGGCGATCCTTTTGGCACAGTCCGATGCAGAAAAACCAGAACGCACACAGCAAGAGCAGCGGCTGTACCTGGAAATGCGCGAAGCCAACGAGCAGTTGGTGATCGCCGCGCTCAGCGCACAACACTTGCAAGCAGCTGCTGAACAGGCGCTGGAACAGCAACGCAAAGTCCTGACGATGGTGGCCCACGAGCTGCGCAATCCCCTGACGCCCATCAGCATGATCGCCGGTCGACTGGTGCGGGTGCCCAGTGAGGAGCTGCCGCGCATGCAGAAGTTGATCGAAGGTCAGGTGCAGCACATGTCCCGATTGGTGGAGGATCTGCTCGACGTCGCCCGCGCCAGCTCCGGCAAGTTTCATCTCGATTGCAGCGTTGTCGATATGACGCAGATCATCCACGAAGCGAAAGACATCTGCACACCCGTCATGATCTCTCACCAGTTGCAGTTCAACGCAGATCTGCCTGAATGCGCGTTGATGGTGAAGGGTGACCCTCTGCGGCTGATTCAAGTTCTTGGCAATTTGCTGGGCAATGCCGCCAAATACACGCCGGCGGGCGGCACCGTCTGCCTTTCGGTGACCGCCGAGGACGGCGTGGTGAAGATAAGCGTCCGCGATACCGGCATTGGGATTACCGCCAAGGCATTGCCGTTCGTTTTTGAGCCCTTTGTGCAGGACGTTCACGCGGTGGGGTTTAACGGGGCGGGCCTGGGCATTGGTTTGACGGTGGTGCGAGAGTTGGTCGAAGCTCACGGTGGCACAGTGACTGGCCACAGTGCAGGAGATGGGGAGGGGAGCGAGTTTGTGGTGACATTACCGTTGCTCAACCATTAACTTCTTATTGACGCCATCTGGAGGTTTAGCATTTGGAGATCTCCACCTATCCCTGACCGGCAATGCTGTCGGGGCCCAGCCTCGAAAATCAGACGCTAGGGCAAATTTTCCGACCCCAGTGCAGAACTCCATCTCCCCAGGCAAGGCGCTTCCTGTGCCTTTCTCACACACTCGGCTCTAACGCTATCGCGCTGTATAACAACAAGAGCCGCGAAAAAATGACCAGTTTCCCATCTGCTACCGAAAGCCAGATCGGCCATATCGGCGCCCGTCAGACCCGAGTCGAGGACGCCGCATTGTTGCGCGGCCTTGACTGCTACGCCGACGACGCTGCGATCCCTCCTGGACAGGGGGCAATTCGTTTATCCATTTAAATTGTTTAAACGCCTGTTTCTGGCTGTTTTTGATTAACGAACTAATCGCTCAGGCCACTGGCTCATTTATCTAAATGTGCCATGAGTGTTCAGCATAATAAAATCGCGCGCCATTTATCGGTCTGGTTAAATTAATTTAATACCGTTCCCTTGTATGCGTTGCGTTGAGCTGAAAGATTTTGCGTTGCTTCTATTACTTGAAAATAACAAATGGAGCGCTATATAAGTGAGTCGAAAAAAAATTGCTGCGAGTTCGTTGTTTCTTAGTGTCACCCTGAGTGCCCAGGCGCATGCTGACTTCCTAAGTGATAGCAAAGCCACCTTGGGAATGAGAAACTTCTATTTCAATAACGACAACCGCGATGGCGTTGCCGCCCCTTCCAAAACCGAAGAATGGGCGCAGGGTTTCATGTTGGACTTCAAATCGGGCTATACCGATGGAATAGTTGGTTTTGGTGTCGATGGCCTGGGGTTGCTGGGGGTTACCCTGGACAGCGGCAAAGGACGGCATGTCGGCAGCACCATGATGCCTTCTGACAGTGACAACCGTGCCGTCGACGAGTGGAGCCGGCTGGGGCTGACCGGCAAAGTCAAAATGTCGAAAACTGAATTTCGCTACGGCACTTTGATTCCGAAACTCCCAATTCTGGTCGCCAACGATGGGCGCGTGCTTCCACAAACTTTCGAGGGCGGTCAAATCACTTCGAGCGAGTTCAAGGGGCTGACCTTGACTGGAGGTCGGATCGAACATGCAACAGGACGGGGTTCGACCGATCAGACGGGGTTGGCCGTTGCTGGTGGTACGCGTGAAAGCAATCAGTTTGACTTCGCCGGGGGCGATTGGAACGTCACCAAGGATCTGACAGCCCAGTACTACTACGCCAACCTCGATAACTACTATAAACAGCATTTTTTGGGATTAATTCACACCCTGGCGCTCTCGGACAATCAGTCCCTTAAAACCGACCTGCGCTACTTCAACACTGACTCCTCAGGTGCAAATAGCGCCGGTACGTCAGGCTACAGAATGAGTGGCTTCACCAAAAACGGTGATGGAGAGATCGACAACCGTACCTGGAGTGCCGCGTTGATTTACACACTGGGTGGCCACGCGATTACTGCGGGGTACCAAAGTGTGTCGGATGGCAGCAACTTCACTCAACTCAGTCAGGGTAGCCTGGTAGACAAGGGCGCCGGTGGAGCAAGCATGTATCTGTATACAGACCGCCTGATCCAAAGTTTCGCCCGCGCAGGCGAGCGCACAGTTTTCGGTCAGTACGCTTACGACTTCGCCGCTCTGGGTGTCCCTGGCCTGAAAGGCTCGGTCATGTACCTCTCCGGCGATAATATTAAAACGACGTCAGGCGACAACCAAAAGGAATGGGAAAGAGACATTAGCCTGGACTACGTCCTTCAGTCCGGAGCGCTCAAAGGCGTCGGGTTCGGCTGGCGTAACGGCAAGTCCAACAGCGAAGCGGCTCGTAACGTAGATCAGAATCGAGTGTTTGTAAGCTATAGCCTTCCGCTTCTTTAACGAGTGTCATGAGGGGTTAATTCCCAGCTTTGCTTTGTTTACAGAGCTAATGATGGATTCAGTCGTCTTGTTCCACCTGAAGAGCTTGGCAAGCGCTGCGGGCGCTGAGACTTGGAACTGATGGCTGACCTCTTTGGGCGTTGATCCCTCCGCCAATGACAGCAGAATTTTGGCCCGCAGCCCAAGACGTTGCGCCAGCCAACCCATCCGCGACCAGCCTTGTAGTGTGGCGCGGTCAAATCGCATTTAAACGAATGGGGCGGCGGGTTTGTCTACACCCTCTTAGAAGCCTTCCAGCACGATCTTGCCCTTCGCCTTGCCGCTTTCCAGTAGAGCATGGGCACGACGAAGATTTTCTGCGTTGATGCGCCCATAGTTATCGCCAACGGTGGTGCGCAACTCACCCGTATCAACGCGCCGTGCAACTTCGTTGAGGATGTTGTGCTGCTCCTGCATGTCCTCTGTCTCGTAAAGCGAGCGGGTGTACATCAGCTCCCAGTGCAACGACAGGCTCTTACGCTTCATCGGCACGACGTCAAGCGTGGCCGGGTCATCGATCAGGCCCAGCTTGCCTTGAGGCTTCAGTGACTCGATGATTTGCTCGTAGTGCCGATCGGTCTGCGTCAGGCTTGCGACATAGCTGACTTGTGCGATACCGATGCGCTTGAGCTCCTCGCTGAGTGGCTTGGTATGGTCGATGACATGATGCGCACCAAGCTCGGTGACCCAGGACTGGGTTTCAGGGCGCGAAGCCGTACCAATGATCGTCAACCCGGTTAACTGACGCGCCAGCTGAGTCAGGATTGAACCCACCCCGCCTGCAGCGCCGATGATCAGCAGCGTTTCGCCCCGGTCGGTGGTATCGCGTGCAACACCGAGGCGATCAAACAGTAATTCCCAAGCGGTCAAGGACGTCAGTGGCAATGCCGCAGCCTGGCTGAATTCAAGCGACTGGGGCATTGAACCGACGATACGCTCATCCACCAGTTGCAGCTCACAGTTGCTGCCCGGGCGGATCAGCGATCCGGCGTACCAGACCCTGTCACCGGGCTTGAATAGCGTCACGTCGCTGCCGACCGACTTGACCACGCCGGCAGCGTCCCAACCGAGGATACGCGGCTGGCTTTCGTCCTCGTGCGGTACGTAGCCCTGCCGCACCTTGGTATCGACAGGATTGACCGATACGGCCTTTACCTCTACGAGCAAGTCGCGCGGCCCCGGAACTGGCTCGGGTATATCGATCTCCACCAAGGCGTCGGGATGTTCAATAGGCAGGCATTTGAAATGTGCAATGGCTTTCATTCTATGCTCCTCAGGAGATGCGATACATTTTCGTGATGGTGAGCTTTTCAGCAGCACGTTCGATGAAAGGGAGTGCTGACTGAAAATGCGGTGTCGCTTCGTGAGCAGTCTGCGCCGCTTCGTCCCGCCACTGCTCGATCATGTGGAAAGTGCGAGCTTGCTCGGCATCACGATGGAGGTCGTACTGGATACAGTCCGCTTCGCCTCGGCTTGGGCCTTGCAGGCCCTGCAACGTTTGCTCGAGCTCGGTTTCGAAGCCAGCCTTGGCGACCAAAGTGGCAATCAGTGTTAGAGGGGTAGTCATCAAACCTCCTGTCTGCGTGCGATATAAAGGGGGAACGCATTGGCTGGCACGGGTGTATCGAAGATGTCCATGCCGGCCATGCGGCCAAAAACCTGAATCTGGGTGGGAGCGCGACAACAATCTTGCCCACTTGGGCATTCGACTAAGTTGATAGCCCTAAGGCCATGCGAGCTCGCTCTGGCGGGATCACTTGTAGCGTTCAAGCCAATGTGCATAAGGAGCGGGCAAGGTCCAGGCAGCACGCTCTACACCCAGCTCCTGGGCGGCTGAATAGGACCAGTTAGGATTGCCCAGGTGCGCCCGGCCAATCATCGCCAGGTCCAGTTGACCACTCCTCACCGCTTCTTCGGCGACGCTCGGCGTGCCGAAGCCCCATGCCGAGGCCACCGCAATCCCCGTCTCGCGCCGTACCCGCTGGGTAACTTCGCCCATGAAACCGGGGGCCCAAGGAATGTTGGATTCAGGGATGGTGAACCCGATACTGACGCTGAGCAAGTCCAATCCACCGTCCTTGAAGCGACGTGTCAGTTCGATAGCCTCTGACAAGGTCTGTTCATCCCGGCCGTCGTATTCGATGACACCCAGGCGAGCGGTCAGCGGCAAGTGCTCTGGCCATACTTCGCGAACCGCCGCCAGTGTTTCCAGCAGAAAGCGGCTACGGTTATCGAAGTTTCCGCCATAGGCGTCGTCACGAAGGTTGGAGTGTTCAGAGAGGAATGACTGGGCCAGATAGCCATGGGCGAAATGCAACTCTAACCACTCGAAGCCAGCGTCACGTGCACGGCGAGCGGCTGAGACAAAATCCTCGCGCACCCGGGCGATATCCTCCAGCGTCATGGCTTTCGGCTGCTTGGCGAGATGAGCGCCAAAGGCAACTGCCGACGGGGCGATGGTCTGCCAGCCACGCGAATCATCCTCGCCGATATGATCGTCGCCTTCCCAAGGACGGTTCGCACTGGCCTTGCGCCCCGCGTGGGCAATCTGGATACCTGGCACTGCGCCGGCAGCCTTGATCGATTGCACCACAGGCACGAAGGCACGGGCGAGTTCATCGTTCCAGATACCAGCGCAGCCAGGCGTGATCCGTCCTTCGGGCGACACGGCAGTCGCCTCGACGACCACCAGTCCTGCCCCGCCACGCGCGAGGGTGGCATAGTGCACAGTGTGCCAATCGTTGATCAGGCCATCATTGGCCGAGTACATGCACATGGGGGGAATCGCGATCCGGTTGCGAAGGGAGACATCCTTGAGCGTGAAAGGTTGGAACAGCGCAGACATTAGGTCTTTCTCCGAGGGATACTATTTCTGTTGTTCGATAATATTCGAACTATTGACATAGAGCAAACCCGTGTATGATTCGCTCATGCGCCCCTTCAAACACCTTCCTCTCAGCGAATTCGTTCTTGAGCGTCTGTTTTACGCCTTGAGCGACCCTGTACGCCTGGAGATTGTCCGGCGCCTCGCCGAACTGGGAGAGGCCAGCTGTGGCGAGCTGGACGGTGGTCGCGCGAAGTCCACCATGTCCCATCATTTTCGGGTGCTGCGAGATGCCGGCCTGGTTCAAACCCAGACCATCGGCACGACCCACATGAACTCGTTGCGGAGGGAAGACTTGAGTAACCGTTTTCCGGGCCTGCTGGAAACGATCCTGTCCCAGCGCGACTAATGTTGCTGTGGGTCACTCAGTGATGCATGCCCGAAGGGACAGCGTAATACTCCACCCAAACAAGCCCTTGTTCAGAACTGTTTCA
This sequence comes from Pseudomonas umsongensis, assembly GCF_002236105.1. Lineage (GTDB taxonomy): Bacteria > Pseudomonadota > Gammaproteobacteria > Pseudomonadales > Pseudomonadaceae > Aquipseudomonas > Aquipseudomonas umsongensis. The sequence goes on along the minus strand of NZ_NIWU01000009.1, from coordinate 162,341 downwards.
GCGCTTGCTCTGCGCAAAAACCTGCGGATCGGAAAAACAGTTGACCAGGCGGTCGTACACCAGCCTCACTCGTGGTGCCACGGGCCCTGATTGCGGACGATACATGATCAATTCGGAAGGCGGCGGGGCATCGTGCTGCATGACCTCGACCAGACGCCCTTCAGACAGGTAGGGTTCTGCCAGATAACCGGGCATTTGCCCAAAGGCGAGCCCGGCCAGAACAATCTCTCGCTCGGTTTCTGGGTCGTCGCAGGTAAATGCCGGGGAGGCAGGCAGGAACGCTTGTCCCTCGGCAAGCACCCACGGCCAGGGCCGGCCGTTGTTGCGATCGATCAGCATCGACAGGGGTAAGCGTTTCAGATCCTCGATATTGCCAGGGCGTTGCACGGTGTCGAGCAGTGACGGCGCCGCAACGATTTTCAGGTCCACATTGGCCACCGTTCTGGCGATATAGCGCCGATCCCGCACAGCTCCGACACGAATACCGATGTCGATCTTGTTGGCCACCGCGTCGGTGAGCTGGTCATCCAGGCTCAGGTCGATGCTCAGGCCCGGATTCTCCCGCATCAGCGGTTTCAGAAACTTGATCAGATACAGCTTGCCGATGGCGTGGGGGGCCGTGATGCCGACGATGCCTTTTGCCTCCTGTGTACTGTGGGCGATAAACAACTGATCCACCCGCTCCAGGGTTTCCCGGGCTTGCAAGGCGAAATTGGCACCAAAAGCGGTGACATGAACCTGCCGCGTGCTGCGGTGGAACAACAGCTCCCCAAGCGTGCGCTCCAGTTCTTTGATGGCGCGTGTCACGGTCTGCGGAGAAGTGCCGAGGCGGGTGGCTGCATCGCGAAACGTGGTCGATTGCGCTGCCACCGAGAAGATCCGAATCAGCTCCATGCGATTGAGCATTGCCGTCAACTCCAGTTCCAGAAAATGGAATTCTCAAATCCGAACTCTTCCATTTTATGACGAATAAAACCAGCGCAGACTGCACCCGTCAACCCAAGCAGGTCTCAACAGGAGCGCTGAACATGAGTAAAAATATCCAGGGTAAAGTGGTCGTCATCACCGGTGCGAGTAGCGGTCTGGGCGAAGCAACGGCGCGTCATTTGGCTGCGCTCGGCGCCCATGTGGTACTTGGCGCCCGTCGCCAGGATCGTCTGGATGCAATTGTCCGGGAGATCGTCGCAGCAGGCGGCAAGGCGATTGCCCATCCGATCGATGTCACACGCAAAGAGGACTTGTCTGCGCTGGTCGCCAAGGCTGTCGAGGCATTCGGTCGCATCGATGTGATGATCAACAATGCAGGGCTGATGGCGATCTCTCCGATTTCGCAGCTGCGCGTCGAAGAGTGGGATCGCATGATCGACATCAACATCAAGGGCGTGTTGTATGGCATCGCGGCCGCGTTGCCGCTTTTCGAACAACAGGCCAGCGGTCACTTCATCAACATCTCGTCGGTTGCCGGCATCAAGGTATTCAGCCCCGGTGGCTCGGTGTACAGCGGCACCAAGTTCGCGGTGCGCGCCATTTCCGATGGCCTGCGTCATGAAGTCGGCGGGAATATTCGCACTACGACCATCGAGCCGGGCGCGGTGGATTCCGAGCTCAAGTTCGGCAGCGGGCACCAGCCGAGCGCCGAGGTCGTTGGCGAATTTTACAAGATGGCCATCCCGGCTGATTCGGTTGCACGGGCCATCGCATACGCGATCGAGCAACCTGCCGATGTCGACATCAACGAAATCGTTCTGCGTCCCACTGCGCAAGACTTCTGATAGGTACCCTTTGCCGTTTGCGCCCTTGCGGAAAGGTACGGGCGCGAGCGACTAAGTTTTAGCGCTATTGAAATACTTCCAATGGTCTGGCCTTGAGCCCTCGTTATGCCACCCCCACCAACTTAGCCTGTCGCTCAATGACGACTTTGCCAATAGCATTGCCTGACTCAAGGCGCACATGTGCCGCGCTGACACCCTCAACAGTGAAGTCATGGTGCTCATCAATCAGTGGTTTAACCAGGCCGCGATCAACCAAGGCAGCTAGTCTTTGCAGGATTTCGCCATGGTGCTTGCGGTCTTCATTATGAATGATCGAAATAGCCATGAATACAAAGTCGAGCCTCAATGCCTTGAAGTGCATTTCGGTCAGATCGTAGCGGTCGTAACCGATGATCGAGACGACATGACCTTTAAGCTTCGCGGCTTTCAGTGAGTTTTGTAAGACCTCACCGCCCAAGGTATCAAAGACCGTATCGAATCCTTTTCCTTCGGTGATTCGCTGGCTGTATTCCTGGGGCGTTTCGCTGTTATAGAAAATAATCTCATCGGCGCCCAGCCGACGGGCAATTTCCGCTTTTTCTGGCGTTGAAACCGTCGTCGAAACCCTGGCCCCCTGGACCTTCGCCAATTGAATGCCGATGTGCCCAACTCCACCGGTGCCACCATGCACCAAGACGTTGTCATTGGGTTTGATCGAGGCTCGGTCAATCAGCGCCTCCCAGGCCGTAATTGCCACGAGGGGCAAGCTGGCTGCTTCGCCAAAAGAGAGCGACTTGGGTTTTAGAGCAAGCATCTCGGCATCGGCCTCCATCTGATCTGCCAGCGCACCGGGAATCCCCACGATGCCACCGAAACAGCCATAGACTTCATCGCCTACGTCAAAGCGAGTCACACCAGCACCGACAGAGCTGACGACCCCTGAAACATCGATGTGAAGAATTGCCGGAAAAGTCAGACCGGCTGTACCTTCGCTGCCCCGACGAATTTTCGTGTCCACTGGATTCACGCTTGTCGCCCGCACGTCGATAATCACATGACCTGGGCGGGCAACGGGGTTTTCCGTATTAATTTCTACAAAAAGGTCTGAGTTACCATGCTGATTTATCACAATGGCTTTCAAGGCTTAAACTCCGAGGAACAATAGGCCAACAAATTTATCATCAGTAATATGGGATAAATACGCTAGAATTATTGAATCTTTCGGTCCTTTTGGTTGGTAATAAATGCTGGATTCCATTGATGAATTGCGGTTGTTTATTGCTGTTTTCGAGGAGGGTTCCATCCGCGCAGCGTCCGAACGAATGGGGATGACTGCCGCAGGCGCAAGCAAGCGTCTTCTGGCCCTTGAAGACAGCGTTGGTCGGAGACTTTTTAACCGCACCACCCGCAAGCTAAGTCCCACTTCGGACGGTGAGAAGCTTTATCAACACGCACTAAGCATCCTGGAAAGCGTCGAAAAGGCCGAGCGAGGATTTTTCCAGAAGACCGAGATTACCGGTCATCTACGCATAACCGCTTCCGCGACATTTGCCCAAGGTTATTTATCGAGCGTCGTGAGCAGTTATCTCAAACGCTATCCTGGCGTTATCGTTGATCTACACCCAACAGATCAACTGGTTGATTTGGCCGTCCATGGTACCGACCTTGCGATTCGGCACGGAGTATTGGCCGATTCATCCCTGATCGCGCAGAGGATTTCTGCGTCCCGACGTCTGATTTGCGCCGCCCCCCAATATTGGGAAAAACAGGGCGTGCCTACCTCTCTAAAAGACTTGACCACGCTGGACGGCCTCATCGTCGGAAAAGATTCCAGTTGGACTATGTCCCGAGGGGGCGTTAAAAAAACGTGCAAAATACGCAACCGTTTTTCATCCAGTTTGGGGGAAGTGGTTCGCCAGATGGCAATTGATGGGCATGGAGTAGCGCTGCTGATGGACTGGCATGTACGAGATGATCTTGATTCAGGAAAGCTGGTGGAAGCATTTTCCGATTGGGCCATTGAGCCCCCGGTGGGAATCTATGCGGTATACCCTTCAAGAGAAAACATCGCTCCGACTGTTCTCAGTTTTATTGCTCATCTCAAAGAGTGGGTGGCGGCCCACCCCGTCTAAATCGGGTAACGTGGACCTAGATCTTTTCTTGCAGCACTTTGAAAAAGGCATCGATATTTTCCTCGTGGCGTTTGTAATAGGTCCAAGGGCCTATCCGCTGCGAGGTTAGCAGGTGCGCGCGCTGCAGGGATGTGAGGTAAAGCGATGTAGTGGACTGCGAAAGGCCCGTGCGCTCCTGGATGATGCTGACGCATACACCTACTGTTTCCGGGTCGACTTCCTGCTCCGGAAAGTTCGTCCTGGGATCCTTGAGCCAATTGAGGATGTCGAGGCGCATCGGGTTCGCCAAGGCTTTCAGGGCTTCGTTGATGTCAATGTTCATAAAATTTGCGATACCTGTTTTTCGCGATATTACGATATCTTCCTCGTTCGCACGGAAAATTGGAAGGCGCCAAAATGACCTCTGCGGTACGTTTGTCACCCGCCAAGATCATTGCTGATTGCAGTCCCATTCCCAGGTTCGGATGACCTGGACTGAACTCTTGTCTGCGGTCAGCAAGCGTTAGCCGCGCCCTGGAAGTCTGGGGCGCGGCCTCGATCACTCAGGGACGATAGCTCGGGTAGTCGGTGTAGCCTTTGTCGGTACCGCCATACATGCTTGTCGGGTCGACCGGGTTGAGCGGCCAGTTGTTGGCGATACGGGCGGGCAGGTCGGGGTTAGCGATGAAAGGACGGCCAAATGCGATCAGATCGCCCCAGCCGGCCTGGATGACACGATTTCCGCGTTCGGCGGTGTACCTGCCGGCATAGAGAATCTTGCCGCTGAAGATACTGCGAATATCCTCCCGGAACGCTTCAGGGAGATCGGGGGCGTCCTCCCAGTCGGCCTCGGCAAGCGACAGATAGGCGATACCCACTTCCTCGAGAATCTTCACCGCTTCTACATAGGTCTGATGGGGATCTTCCTCGACCAGGCCGAGGTAGACGCGATCTTCATCGGTGCTCGCGAATAGCGGGGCGAAGCGTACGCCCATGCGCTCCTTGCCTACGACGCCAGCAACTGCCTGGGTGATTTCGCGCAGGAAGCGCAGTCGATTTTGCAACGAGCCACCATATTCATCATCACGCTGGTTTGTGTGGGCGGAAATGAACTGGTTCACCAGGTAGCCATTCGCGCAGTGCAGTTCCACCCCGTCGAACCCTGCGTCCAGGGCATTGCGGGCTGCCTGGGCATAGAGCTGGACCAGTTCTTTCACCTCTGTGGTGGAAAGCGCGCGCGGGGTCGATGGATCGGCCAGTGCGCCCGTGCCGGGACCGGTCTCGATGAATACCTTGACGTTGTCCGCCTTGATGGCTGACGGCGCGACCGGCGCTTCACCGCCGGGCTGCAGGGACGTATGCGACACTCGGCCGACATGCCAAAGTTGAGCGAAGATCACACCCCCTTCGGCGTGAACGGCGTCGGTGATTTTGCGCCAGCCTTCGATCTGCTCGGCGCTGTAAATGCCGGGAGTCCAGGCGTAACCCTGACCACGAGGCTCGATCTGGGTGCCTTCGGTCACCATGAACCCCGCACCAGTACGCTGGCGGTAATAAGTGGCCATGAGATCGTTCGCAATGTTGCCGGGCTGGGAGCTACGCGAACGGGTCAGCGGTGGCAAAACGATTCGATTCTTGAGGGTGTAGGGCCCCAGTTGTGCGGTTTTGAAGAGCGCGGATTGTGTCATTTCATTTACCTGCATATCTAGAAATATCGATGTATTAAGTTAAATCGATGCGGCTCCACGGGATCGGAACAACCGCTTCATCCTTGATCCCTTCGCATACGGGAAGAGGATGATGGCCGACTTGCCACCCGTTCGAGCGTTGCAGGGATAACCCTCGCATTTGGGCGCCTCCTGGAGTACGTGGGGTGGCTTGGAATCCAGACTATTTGTGAAATCGAGATATGTCAATATCTAGTTTTGTCTTTCCCAATCCCTGTTTGCGACGCGGGTCGGGGCGATGCACCTCGAGGTGCATTTGAAAGTACCCATTCGAAGGCATATGATCAAAAGTGAGGCAGTTTACATGCATGCTACAGCTCCGCCACGGTGACACCACGCCGGATGCGGTCAGCAGACCGGGAGGTGTTACTTGAAGTGCACAACTGATATGCCCGCCAGTGTCATCACGACACTTACCTACCTGGTCAAGCACGATGCAAAGCCCTACGTGCATACCGAGGCTCTGACTGGTGATAGTGAACCGCACTATTTTGCTGAGCAGGAGGAGCGCGAGGTCCCGATATACAACGGTCGTCCCTTGGCAGACAGCCTTTCTCTGGACAAACAGGGGTTTGAACTGCATCGGCGGGATACGGTGGTTGACGACCTCTACGACGATACCTCAGTGGAAAGCGTCTACTATGACGAGGTCAAGGCCTTGATCATGGAGTTGACGGGCGCGAGCCGGGTCGTCATTTTCGACCACACCAGGCGCAGCGACGCCGAGCGACGGGGTATTCGCGGCCCAGCCAGCCGTGTGCATAATGACTACACCGAGCGCTCGGGGCCTGAGCGTATCCGCGACGCGCTGGGCGGGGATCAGGCCGTCACACTGGCAGCGGTCCCGGTGGCCCAGATCAACCTCTGGCGTCCGATGAGTGGGCCCGTCAAGCGCTCGCCGCTGGCCGTGCTGGACGCCTCGACGCTCGACCCCGACGACCTGCTGGCCACCGACTTGGTCTATCCGGATCGTATCGGTGAGATCTACCACCTGGCCTACAATCCGCACCAGCGCTGGTACTATTTTCCGGACATGCGCCGTGACGAAGTCTTGCTGATCAAGGGGTATGACTCGCGTCACGACGGCCGAGCCCGCTTCACGCCCCATACCGCCTTCCGGGACCCAAATACGCCGCCGGGAGCCCCACCGCGCGAGAGTATCGAAGTTCGCACCCTGGCCTTCTTTGATTAAGTTTTTGCCACCTGGCGGATTGCTGATCCACCCTCACCGCACGTCACGCCGAGTAACAGGCGGCCATCACTGAGCTGATCGACACTGGTTACGGCCTTGGTGGTGTGCAGGGGGATTGCGGATTGGCATCAATCGCCGTCATTCGGTTCAACTGCGCTCCAGAGCAGAAAACTGGCCCCTCAACCACGTATAAAGCTGCGAAACCGCAGGGCTGATCTGCTTGCGATGTGGGCACACCAGGCTCAACGGTGAAGCTTCCCCGGGATAATCCGGCAGCAGCACAAGCAGACGCTCTGCAGCGATATCTGCACTGACATCCAGCCAGGATTTGTAGGCGATACCTTCACCCTCCAATGACCAGCGCCGCACGACATCGGCGTCGTCGCTGAACAACGGTCCTGAAACCTGCACGGTTTGCCCGCCCAGGTTCCACTTGTCGTAGACCCGGCCATTTTGCCAATAGAGCAGGCAGGGATGCTTGCTCAAGTCATCCGGCGTTTGGGGAGCACCGCAGCGTTGCACATACTCCGGCGAGGCAACCAGCACCCGCTGGTTCCACGGTGCGAGCGGCAGTGCCACATAGTTGGCGTCTTCATTCGGGCCGTATCGAATCGCCACGTCCACCGGGTCGCGAAACAGATTGGCCATCTGGTCCGACAGGAAAAAACGCAACGTCAATTCCGGATGCTGACGGCGGAACAGCGTCAACCACGGCAGCAGTATGTTGCGCCCCAGATCGGACGGCGCTGTCACTTGCAGTACGCCCCGCAGCGTGGCGTTCTCACCGCGCAGGTTTTCCTTGCCTTGCTTCAGGGTTTCAAGCACTGCGTGGGCGGTGGGCAGATATTGCTCGCCCTCGGCAGTCAATCGCAGGCTGCGAGTGGTGCGGGCGAACAGTCGCACGTCCAGTTCGCGTTCCAGACGTTTGATGGCGGCCGCGACCTGACCAGGCAGCAAGTCAACCTCCAGCGCCGCTGCGGTGAAACTGCCCAGCGCGGCGCTGCGGATGAATAAACCAAGATCATCGATGCGGATCATTTTCACTCCTGCAGTGAAAGTGTTGGCGCATTCTGCTTGTTTTTCTTTGTACATGGGAAGTCGAAGATGGCCGCAAGTGAATGCACCAACCCTTCAGACAGCGAGTGTCCATGAAAGCCATCACCTTTACCGAACACGCCTTGCCCATCGACAATCCACAAGCATTGATTGATATCAACCTCCCGATGCCCACGCCTGGCCCACGGGATCTGCTGGTTGAAGTTCGCGCGGTATCAGTGAATCCGGTCGACACTAAGGTGCGCGCCGGAACTTTCACAAAAGAACCGAAAATCCTCGGCTGGGATGCCACAGGCATTGTCCGCGAGGTCGGCTCTGGAGTGACGCTGTTTCAGCCGGGCGATGAAGTGTTCTATGCCGGCTCGATTGCCCGCACCGGCAGCTACAGCGAATTCCATTTGGTCGATGAGCGGATCGTCGGGCACAAGCCTCGTTCATTGAGTGCAGCCGATGCGGCCGCGTTGCCGTTGACCTCGATCACTGCATGGGAATTGTTGTTTGACCGGCTTGGTGTCGTCGAGGGTTCGGGGGAGGGCAAGTGCCTGTTGATCACTGGAGCGGCTGGCGGCGTCGGTTCGATGCTGGTGCAACTGGCCCGACAGTTGACCCGCCTGACCGTCATCGGAACTGCCTCACGCCAGGAAACCGCTGATTGGGTGCGGCAGTTGGGGGCGCATCACGTGATCGATCACAGCCAGCCACTGCTCGCACAGTTGCAAGCGCTCGACGTGCCGCAGATCGACTATGTCGCCAGCCTGACTCACACCGAACAGCACTTTGCACAACTGATCGACGTGCTCAAGCCGCAAGGGCGTCTGGGTGTGATTGACGATCCCGAAAGCCTCGACGTGATGCCACTCAAGCGCAAGTCGCTGTCGTTGCATTGGGAGCTGATGTTCACCCGCTCGCTGTATGAAACCCCGGACATGATCAACCAGCATCACCTGCTCAACCGGGTCAGCGCTCTGATTGACCAAGGTGTTCTGCAAACCACCGTGGGCGAGCACTTCGGTGCGATCAATGCGGCAAACATGCGTCGTGCCCATGCGCTGGTCGAGAGCGGCAAGGCCCGGGGCAAGATCGTTCTCGAAGGTTTCTGATTTCACTCATCCATCAGGCGGGCTCGCTTGTGGGCCCGCTGAACTGCCCGCGGCATCACTTTCCATTTTTTTATTGTTGGAGCGTTGACGGTGAATACGTCCAGTAACGTGTTGGTATCGATTGCCGTGCTCAAGGCCAAAGCAGGCAAAGAACAGGCATTGAAACAAGAATTGCTGGCGCTGGTCGAGCCGACTCGCGCAGAGCCGGGCAATCTCGACTATGTGTTGTTCAAGCTGCGTGACGAGCAGGGCACGTTCTACATGCGCGAGGCTTTCAGGGATCAGGCGGCGCTGGATGCGCATTTTTCGATGCCGTACTTTCAGCGCTTTGCCGCGACGGTAGATGACCTGCTCGAAGAGCCGTTGCAACTGATATTCCTTGAACAGGTATCAGCCTGATGTTTCAACCTGTTGAACCATACCGCCTCGGCCGGCAAGGAAGCGGCCGGCCTATCAATTCTCTTCAGGAAGCGGCTGTACTCCGAATTGCGGAACGATGTGAGTACCCAGCTCCTCAATGACTTGCGCAGCAGGGCGCTTTCCGTATTTGAGATTCAGGATAACGTGGTCCACTCCGATTTCCTCAAGCGACTCCAGCAAAAACCGGAGATGGTAGCGTCCAAGTTTGAACCCCAAATGAATGCGAGTGGGTGGCGTGGACGGATTCTCATCGAGGTCGATGTAAAGCGACTGAGTGAAGGGCTTATAGACGGAGCCACATTGCTTCATGACCTCCAGCCGCCAATCTTCCACGATCAGTCGCTGCATGTTCGGTATACGTGGATAGTTGATCCATCCGACGCTTTCGCGCGCGATCCAGTCCAGTGACTGGCGACTATTGCCGGTCACGAGCATTGGAATGACTTGGGTTGTGGGTTTCGGAATGAGGTCTGCGCCGCGCATCTCACCACTGCTCCAGCGGATGGGTTCAAAGCTGGTGCTGTGGGCTTGGCGAATCACCTCGTAGTGTTCTCGAAAGATTTCTCCGCGTCTTTCGGGATCGACGCCAAAAGCCGAAAACTCCACTGGGCGATCGCCGGAAGCTACCCCCAGAATCAAGCGACCTGCGCTCAACTGATCGACGCTGGCCGACGCCTTGGCCGTGTGCAGAGGATGGTGTAGAGGGATGGCAATGGAGGCAGTGCCAAGCGCTATCTCCGACGTATGAGCGGCCATATATCCCAGGTAAACCCAGGGGTCGAACAGTTGGCCAACATCGCCGAAACCAGGGTCCCGAAGCGGCACGTCGCGGAACCAGAGCGCGCAGAAGCCCAGCGCCTCTGCTTGTTTGGCCAGTGCGACCTGGTTGAGCATGCTCGGAGTGTCCCCATCGAAGGCCTCCAAAGGAAAGAACAATCCAAGGCTCAAATGACCCTGTGTGAAGGTTCGGCTGAACCCTCGATGCTGCTGATAAGGAATCGTGCTCGGCCGATACATACTAATCTTCCTCAATGGGAGAACGTGGACAGCGCCCTATTTCCAGAGGTGCTGCGGCATCGGTCGCTTGAGAACGACAGGTGGGGTAGTGCGTGTAGCCTTCCCGTTGCGCCGTACATGCTGGTCGGGTCGACCGGATTGAGGGGCCAGTTGCTGGCGATACGCGAGGCAGGTCCGGATTTGGCGAAGAGCGGACGGTAGAAGGAAATCAGATCGCTCCAGCCCGATACATCATCTGAGCACAGGCTCGGGGATCATTTAACAAGCGTAGGCGGTTTTGCAGTGAACCACCATGTTTGTTGTCACGACGATTGGTGTGGGCGCAAATGAACGGGCTCACGAGGTAGCCGTTCGCGCAGTGCAGTTCGACACCGTGTGATCGATCCCGAGCAATGGATTCCAGACCATGCTTTTGCCTTGAACGATTCTGGGCGGCCCGGAGAGTGAGTGGTTTTTCTATAGAGAGTCCCAATGATCAGCTGAAGTCACTCCGCGTTTAACGCCCTACAGGATCTGGTGCGTCTGATTCAGGAGGCACCGCAAACCAGAGTGCTCTGGGCGATCCGGGGTAATTCTCTTGAGCGCATTCTGGGGGGGGGGGGGGCGAATGATCAATTGGAAGAGCGCGGAAAGCTCGGCCTGAAGATTCGCCAATTGCTGAATGACGGCGTGATCGAGCTGTTCAAAAACGTCGCTATCGATCAGGTTGTAGGCAGTGGTCAAGGGTTGGTTGTGAGGGCCGGAGACCAGATACTTCCACCTGTGGACCAAATCATTGTGGCGACTGGATTCCGACCTGACATGAGCCTGCTCGCCGAGTTGCGTATTGCACTTGATCCCGCAACTCAAAGCGCAGTGTTGCTCGCTCCAATGATCGATCCCAACGCGCACAGCTGCGGTACGGTCAGGCCTCATGGCGCGATAGAACTTGCCCATCCTGAGGAAGGTTTGTTCATCGTTGGGATGAAGAGCTATGGTCGGGCACCTACGTTCTTGTTGATGACCGGGTAGGAGCAAGTTCGCTCTGTCGTCGAGGCGCTGGCGGGTGATTGGGATGCGGCCAAAAGGGTTGAGCTGATCCTTCCGGAAACGGGCATTTGCAACTCGGATTTCGATGAAGTCGATGATCGCTTGAAGGCCTCGGCAAGTCAGACGTCTTGTTGTGGCACCGGAGAGACAATCCTTGAGGCCGCGCCTCGTACCTCGCCGGGGTGTTGCAAAGCCTAGTGCGCAGCAACAGAACCCGCCCTCGATGACCGGGGCGGGTTAAGGGCGACCTTCTTATTTTCTTTTGCACGTTCAGGTAGTCCTTGAACCAAGGAGCGACCTTTTTCTGCGTGAGTGACTGATTCATTGCAGAAACCATATATACACTACCGCAGATATTTGAAGAGGCACGGAAGGCGGGCTAGCGCCGTAATACGCAGCTTTCATTGAAGGTGCTTGGCGGAGTCTAATCGTTTTGATGGATTAATGGGTCGTTGGCTCTTTACCTTGTATACGGAAAAACATATATTCGTTAAGCCGCATATGAACTGAGACTTCACAATGACCCGCAAAGCCCGTGTCCTGTTCGTCTGTACTGCCAACGCTGCACGCTCCCAGTTGGCCCAAGCGTTGCTGAGGCATACCGATTCGGAGCATTTCGAGGCGTTCAGCGCCGGCACAACTCCAACTCAGGTAGATCCGCGCACCTTCGAGGCGCTTTCACACATCGGCGTGAGCACCGAAGGATTACGTAGCAAGTCGATAGACGAGTTCGGTGGTGAGCGTTTCGATTACGTCATCACCTTGTGTGATAAAGCCGCAGCGCAATGCCTGTCTTTACCTGGAGCGGGGGAGTCATTGGCCTGGAGTTTTGAAGACCCGGTCACCAGCACCAAGCCCGATGCCTTCCGTCACACCCTTCACGAATCATGAGCGCATCAAGATGTTCGTCTTGGTCAAAAACAAACACTGAGAAACGATATGGCTGACCATCTGACACCGACCACTGTTTTCAAATGCCTGGCCGACGACACTCGGGTCCGCACGATGATGCTCATCACCCGTGAAGGAGAGCTATGTGTTTGCGAGCTGACCTGCGCGTTGAACGAGAGTCAGCCAAAAATCTCCAGGCACCTGGCGCAGCTGCGTACTTGCGGCCTGTTGTCGGACCGTCGGCAAGGCCAATGGGTGTATTACCGACTGCACCCGAATCTCCCTGATTGGGTTCATCAAGTACTGACCACCGTGCTGGAAAGCAACAAGCACTGGTTGAGCCCTGATGCCAAACGCCTTGATGAAATGGGTGACCGTCCTGAACGGGCAGCCGTGTGCTGTGAAAGCAAAATCGCCTGATTCCGCCTTCGACCACGAGATCACTCGATGAAAATCCAGCTCCTCTGCACTGCCAATAGCCTAAAACCCGTATTGAAGCCTTCCTGGCATTACCGCTTTCCCAACTGAGTGCCGAACAGCTCAAGGCAGAGCTGGCCCTGATTGGCACGTTGTAACCACAGGAGCAATGATCATGAGTAAAAGCCGCCTTTCCTTCCTGGACCGATACCTGACCCTGTGGATTTTTCTCGCCATGGCCTTGGGTATCGGTTTGGGGAGCCTGTTCGAAGGCTGGCCGCAATGGCTTAACAGTCTTTCTGTGGGCACAACCAACATCCCCATCGCTATCGGCTTGATGGTGATGATGTATCCGCCTCTGGCAAAGGTTCGTTATGAGGAACTGCCGGAAGTCTTCAAGGACAAGCGCATCCTCGTTTTGTCTTTGGTCCAGAACTGGGTCATCGGCCCGGTGTTGATGTTCGCGCTGGCGATCATCTTCCTTCGAGACCAACCGGAATATATGACGGGCCTGATCCTGATCGGGTTGGCTCGTTGCATCGCGATGGTGCTGGTCTGGAATCAGATCGCGGGAGGCAACAACCAGTACGTCGCTGGGCTGGTAGCGTTCAACAGCATCTTCCAGATCCTGTTTTTCAGTGTGTATGCCTGGGTCTTCCTTGGTCTGCTGCCGCCGCTTTTTGGGTTGGAAGGCAGTGTGATTGAGACCAGCTTTGTCAGCATTGCCGAGTCGGTCCTGATCTACCTGGGTGTGCCGTTCCTGGCAGGCTTCCTGACCCGCAGGATCCTCATTGCCCGTAGAGGTGAAGCTTGGTTTCAGGAACGCTTCATTCCAAAGATCAGCCCGCTGACACTGGTGGCACTGTTGTTGACCATCGTGGCCATGTTCAGCCTCAAGGGTGATGTGGTGCTGCAATTGCCGCTGGATGTATTGCGTATCGCGGTCCCTCTGACGATTTACTTCGTGGTGATGTTTTTCATCAGCTTCTGGATGGGCAGGCTGCTCAAGGCTGATTACCCACGTACCACCGCACTGGCGTTTACAGCCGCGAGCAACAACTTCGAACTGGCGATTGCCGTGGCTATTGCCACCTTCGGCTTGGCTTCCCCGGTCGCCTTCGCCACGGTGATTGGCCCGTTGGTGGAAGTGCCAGTGCTGATTTCCCTGGTCGGTGTGGCCCTCTGGTTGAAACGCCGCTGGTTCGATGACTCCAAGAGCACCATTGCGCAGGACAAAGACTATGTTTGATGACCCTATCCCCCAACTCGAAACCGAACTGGTTGATCTCCCCTCGACAGACAAGCTCGGCATCGAAAAGACCTCCATCCATAAGCCGCGCATTTTGCTGCTGTACGGGTCGACCCGTGAGCGCTCCTTCAGCCGTCTGTTGGTGGAGGAAGCCGCTCGACTGCTGGAGCACTTCGGCGCGGAGACGCGAATCTTCAATCCGTCAGGTTTGCCGCTGCCAGATGACGCCCCTGACGATCACCCCCGTGTGAAAGAACTGCGCGAGCTGATGCTGTGGTCCGAGGGGCAGGTCTGGTGCTCTCCTGAACGTCACGGCTCCATGAGCGCAGTGTTCAAGGCACAGATCGACTGGGTGCCACTGGCCATGGGCGCGGTACGCCCGACCCAGGGCAAAACCCTTGCGGTCATGCAGGTATGCGGTGGCTCGCAGTCGTTCAACGTGGTCAATCAGCTGAGAGTGCTGGGACGTTGGATGCGCATGTTCACCATCCCCAACCAATCCTCTGTGCCGAAGGCCTATATGGAGTTCGATGATCACGGCCGGATGAAACCTTCTCCGTTCTACGACCGTGTCGTCGATGTGATGGAAGAGTTGGTGAAATTCACGCTGCTGCTTCGTGACCGCCAGGACTATCTGGTTGATCGTTATTCCGAGCGCAAAGAGTCAGCGGAAGCACTCATGAAACGTGTTAATCAGCGCTCCATCTGAGGATTTTTCACCTTGTCACAACACCCTTATTCCGTGCTGCCTCTGGCACAGTTCAATGGCCAATTGATCTTCACCCCGTGCCCCGGCACAAAGGGCACCAAGCCTTTCGAGGCGGTGCAAACCCTCAAGGACGCAGGCACATCGGCGTTGCTGACGCTGATGCCGACCGAGGAGTTGCTTCAGAACGAGATCGACCTGCTGCCCGAAGAGTGCCAAATGCTCGGCATCGAGTGGTTTCACCTGCCAATAGAAGACGATCAAGCGCCTGGCGAAGCATTCAAAGCCGCATGGGAACAGCATCATCCGCGACTCCAGCAGCTGCTGACCGAAGGGAACACGATTGCTATCCATTGCAAGGGCGGCTCGGGTCGTACGGGCTTGGTCGCCGCTCAGTTATTGATCGAGAGCGGTGTGCCATTTAGTGATGCCATCCGCGATGTCCAGTCGTTGCGTCCACGCGCCATTCAGCATCCTGCCCACATTGAATACATCGGTCAGTTCGACACCCAGTCGAACTCCCTCTGACAACAGATACAGAGCACATCAACATGACTATCAAAGTTGGCATCAATGGTTTTGGTCGGATCGGTCGCCTCGCGCTGCGAGCCGCCTGGAGCTGGCCGGAGTTTGAATTCGTGCAGATCAACGATCCGGCAGGCGATGCAGTAACCCATGCGCACCTGATCAACTTCGACTCTGTGCACGGTCGTTGGCACAGCGAAGCCAGCGCAGAGGGCGATCAGGTAGTGATCGGCGGCAAGCGCATCAAGGTGACCGCGAACAAAGCGATTGGCGACACCGACTGGTCGGGTTGCGATCTGGTGATCGAGGCCAGCGGCAAGATGAAAACTGTGGAGGTGTTGCAGGCCTACCTGGATCAGGGCGTTAAACGTGTGGTGGTCTGCGCTCCGGTGAAGGAAAAAGGCGCATTGAACATCGTCATGGGCGTCAACCATCAGCTGTTCAACCCGGCTGAGCATCGCATCGTCACCGCCGCTTCGTGCACCACCAACTGTCTGGCGCCAGTGGTGAAAGTGATCCACGAGAAGCTGGGCATTCGCCACGGTTCGATCACCACCATCCACGACCTGACCAACACCCAGAGCATTCTCGATCAGCCGCACAAGGATCTGCGCCGTGCGCGTGCTTCCGGCATGAGCCTGATCCCAACCAGTACCGGCTCGGCCACTGCCATCGCCGAAATCTTCCCGGAGCTGCGCGGACGCCTGAATGGTCACGCTGTACGCGTACCGCTGGCCAACGCTTCGTTGACTGATTGTGTCTTCGAGGTCGAGCGAGCCACCACTGTGGAGGAGGTGAATAAGCTCCTCAAGGACGCTTCCGAGAAAGAGCTGAAAGGCATCCTCGGTTTCGAGGAGCGTCCATTGGTGTCCATTGACTACCGTACCGACCCGCGTTCATCGATCATTGATGCGCTCTCGACCATGGTCATCAACGGCACCCAGGTCAAACTTTACGCCTGGTACGACAACGAATGGGGCTATGCCAACCGTACCGTCGAACTGGCCAAAATGGTCGGCCTGGCAGTCTGAGGAGCGATCATGAAAGCGTTGTCAGCCCTCGCTCCGGAAGTGCGGCAGTATCTGCTCGTGACGGGCAACTACTGGGCCTTCACCCTCACCGACGGCGCTTTGCGCATGTTGGTGGTGCTGCACTTTCACGCGTTGGGCTACAGCCCACTGCAAATCGCGGCGTTGTTCCTGTTCTACGAACTCTTTGGCGTAATCACCAATCTTGTGGGCGGCTATCTCGGTGCTCGGCTGGGTCTGAACCGAACCATGAACATCGGGTTGGGCATACAGGTCGCGGCGCTGCTGATGCTGACAGTGCCCTCGGCCTGGCTGACCATCCCCTGGGTGATGGGCGCTCAGGCGTTGTCGGGGATCGCCAAAGACCTGAATAAGATGAGTGCCAAAAGCTCCATCAAGCTTCTGGTTCCTGATGGGCAGCAGGGCAAGCTCTACAAGTGGGTGGCGATTCTCACCGGCTCGAAGAACGCACTCAAGGGTGTGGGTTTCTTTCTGGGCGGAGCCTTGTTG
Organism: Pseudomonas umsongensis; assembly: GCF_002236105.1. GTDB lineage: Bacteria > Pseudomonadota > Gammaproteobacteria > Pseudomonadales > Pseudomonadaceae > Aquipseudomonas > Aquipseudomonas umsongensis. Next base: position 145,612 of record NZ_NIWU01000009.1, on the reverse strand, counting down.
GCACTCATCGGCTTCAAAGGTGCCTTGCTGGCCATGGCGGGTGTCTTGGCGCTGATTTGGATCAGCAGCTTGATCCTGTTGAAGAAGGACCTGGGCAAAGCGAAAGCCAAGCCTAAGTTTCGCGACATCCTGTCCAAGAGCCGGGCGATCAATATTCTTTCGGCAGCACGGATGTTTCTGTTTGGCGCCCGCGACGTTTGGTTCGTGGTGGCCTTGCCGGTTTACCTTAGCGGCGTTTTCGGCTGGGACTTCTGGGAGGTTGGCGGATTCCTCGCGGCCTGGGTGATTGGCTACGGCATTGTGCAATCCTTCGCGCCCAACATCACCGGCAAGAAACGAGGGCACGTACCGGATGGTCGTGCGGCGTTCCTGTGGGCACTTGCATTGGCGGGAATGCCTGCGGCCATTGCTCTCGGGCTAAACACCGGGGTGTCACAGCAGGAGGTATTACTCGGCGGATTAATGGTCTTTGGCGCGCTGTTCGCGGTGAATTCGTCGCTGCACAGCTACCTGATTGTCTCTTACGCCAAGGAAGACGGCGTGTCGCTGGACGTGGGGTTTTATTACATGTCCAACGCCATGGGGCGGCTGATAGGCACGGTGCTGTCCGGCTGGGTTTATCAGGTGTATGGGCTGGAAGCATGCTTGTGGATATCGAGCGCATTCGTTCTGCTCGCTGCATTGATTTCTATCGGGCTGCCGAAGCATGCCGAGGCGATATGAAACCGTCAAACAGGATGCGGTGGGGACATGGTTTATAGGAGAGTGGCGCAGTAACCAGGGAGATGCTTCAGCGCTACCGTCACTTCGACTTTCCGTCGACAGGCTGCAATGGGGGGATTGCACGGTGGAGTTTGGCAGCCTGATTAGCCGCGATGAGAAGCGAGCATCCTGGGTGGTGAAAGAGGGCAGCAACTGTCCAGCCAACAACCAAGGACTGCTGAAGGATATCCTGCTTCAGCGCATAAACGACTGCATGGTCAGTGTCCAACGTTACGCTTCTGCGGAAGATGTCAGGCAAGGCTCTCCGCAACAGTCAGCGGTATACACCAAGGCCGATTGCAGTCCGCCTCAGGCGGACTGACCGGCGAGAAAGGCTACGATCTCATTGACAGTGCTTCGTGCTGTTCGTGTCACACCGATCAGTGTGGCGGACGCCGAACCTGTCCACTCACCGTAACCAACCACAACCTTGGCTCTTCGGTCGAGTGGGTGCCTTCGACCTCAACGCGGCCCTCGGCGTTGACCAGCCCCAGTGATTCAAGATGCTGTAGGGCTGACCTGAAACCGGTGCACCAAATTACCGCGTCCACCTCAGATTCGGAACCATCGCTCCAAATAACCCCGTTGCAGACTTGAGAACATTGCGCTCTCGGGCTTCGTAGACAGGCCGTTTTTGTGGCTCAAATGGCTCTCATCACGCGTTATCCGCTTAATTTCGCCAACATTTCCGACTGGCGGTTTGCAGAGGTATCTACTTGTTGGCGCGGTGAAGTTTCTGCAAGTCAGTCTGGTTTTTTTCAAGATGAGCGATTGGTACGACTCACGAAAAAGGACAGGTATTGCAGATTTGCGGTCTCCGATAATCACGAAGTGAAGTTCGGCAGTTAGCTTGGTCATGTGCTCACCCGAGATGCGGGCATGATAGACATGGTATTCCTACTGCGAGTGGCTGCTATTGGCGATTTCTGCCTGTCACTAGGGGCTGAAAGCGACCCATTGCTGACCTTCTCTTTTGGAGTGGGAAAGCTTGGTAGCCGGGGAGGTTCTGATTGGAATGTATCGAGCTATTCGATTCTTATAAGCAGTAATTGTCATTTTTTTTCGATAACTTATCGAGGCAATAATTCATCCACGATTGAACTGAAAAGGCACACAGGATGGCAAAAGCAGAGAGTTACACCAGTACTGCAAAGTGGCTGCATTGGGGGATGGCGTTGCTCTGGATCGGTGCCTGGTTCATTGGAATCCTGGCCACTCACTGGCGTGATGAGTTTAATACGCATCATGAGCTGACATTCCTGCACAAAGCGATGGCGAGTACGTTGCTGTTTTTGATTGTTGTGCGTATCGCATGGAGGATCACTCACCCCGCGCCGGCATTGCCCGCGGCGATGAGCCCGCTAATGAAGCGTGGGGCTTTCTTTGGTCACTTTATGCTTTACGCAATTGCGCTAATCGGCCTACCACTCTCTGGCTGGTATTGGAGCTCTGTGGCAGATAAACCCATCCTCGTGGCCGGACTTTTTCAGTTACCGCCTATGGTCGATCCTGACCAATCGCTTTATGGCTTGGCAAAATCGATTCATACCTATGTTGCTTGGCTATGCGGAGCCTTGGTGGGAGGGCACGTCATCGTGGCGCTCAAGCATCACTTCGTTGAAAAAGACGAGGTGTTGAAAGGCATGCTGCCTGGTCGTAATTCGTAAGCGAGTCCAAGGAATAGAGTCACAGGGGTTAGGGGCCAGATTTTTATCACCACTCAAACGACTACTTCTGGTCGATTGCGCCGGTCAGCAGTGGCTAAAATGGATAACTGCTGCTTGTCGTTGCTGTGCAATCTTTTGACCGCAGTGGTTGCTTCTATTGGCTGATGATTGTTGCTGAACCCAGCACTTGAAGTTGTGCGGATTCAGATGTGGCAGTAGTGATGGTAAACAACATTTTTCGTGTCGTGCTTGGAACTGACCATTCGTAGGAAAGGGTTTGAGTTTGCCCATTTGAGGGTGAGTGTGTTTGCTCGTTTTTTACCAGCGTTGAGGTAAACGGAGAGGGTGGATTTGCGACCAGTCCAGTGAACAGCTTGATAGCGGTCTCAGTACTTGCCCTGCGGACATGCACAGCGCAAAAAATCTTGCCGCTGGGAAGCGCTAACACAAACGTTCCGTACTTGTCTGGAACAGACCAAGCGTCGCCAGGATTACCTGCCAGAAACAACGCCGCTTTTTCGGTGGGAAGGCTAGGGATTGGCCTGAGTTTTTCTCGGAGTGCTTCCAGATTTGGAAGGTTCTTCATGCAAAGCGATGCGTATATTTTGGCGAACGAGTTGGCCTGGTCATCACCTTCGCTGGTAAGGCAGCCTTCATAAACATGCAGAGACCAGAAAGGTTCGAGACTCAAATCATAGAGTTCGCTCCTGGCCGATTGCTGCCTGCCACGAAGGGCCGAAGGGCGGTCATCGAATACGAGCGCCCCATAATTGATAGCTACCCGGTATCAAGTGCAGCAATCGGCTCAAGGTTCAATGTGCCGTCAGCACAACAGCTTGTGGTAGAACATTCGGGTATGTCCCGGCGGATAATCCGTCAGGCGCCCAAATTCGCAGTAGCCCAGCTTTTGATAAAATCCCGGTGCCTGAAAACTGAATGTCTCCAGCCAGATACCTATGCAGTACTTTTTCTGCGCGATGTCTTCGGCCATGTGCATAAGCCGTTGTCCGATACCCTGGCCCCGCATCGACTCGGGAACACTGACAAGATCGATGAGGAGCCATCGATAGGAAACCTTTCCGTACAGCCCGCCAATGATTTCATTGCTGTCAGGATCTCGCAGCAACAGGGCAAAAGTTTCATGGGCGTCGTCTCCACCCTTGGCCAGATTGTGGGCCAGCAACGGGGTCAGAATGGCTGACCGCTGTTCTTCCGTTGCATGTTCCGACAGCAGGATGTCTAAAGGCATGGCGCTCTCCCTGAGCAATGAATCAGTGGGTCGACAAGGATTTTTTGATGGGGTTGAAGGGGGCTGCTCTGTCGGTGGGTCTGCTGCATGTAACTATCCCAGTGCTTGGGGTCGTGTATGCCACTGTTACTCCTGAGGGGGCTCCTGATTGTATCGGTCGGACGGAAGGTCTTTCACACTTGATTCGCAACGGCCAACCAGTAAGCGCTGGTCTTGCTGATAAAAAGCTCTCGAAAGGCAGTAGAGTAATGGTCAGCGCTGCGGCGGTGAATAAACCGGAGCTCAATCGTGAGCTGTGCGCACCAGCGTGTTTTCATGCAATGCCTTCAATTGCATACAGGTTAGCAAGAGTTGCCGTCGGCGATGCTGTATGTGGTGTCTCGCTCTATCCTGTTTCAGCTCATGACGTCGTAGCTGGGCATGCGCTATTAAGAGGTGCAGGAGGGGTATTGCTGGGTTCCGAGTACAATCTACATGCCCATGTAGTTTCATCAACGCTTCGACGCTCCACTGTGTGCGTGCCGGAACGAAGGGCATGAGTAAGCAAAGGCGCTTTAAGCATTTCCAGGCGTGATGCCTCTGCTTGATTGAGCGCGATATCACTATAATGAGTGGTGGGCAAAGCCGCGAAGGTTGGAGTGCCGACCACGAAGGCCGACCACCCTTTCGGGTGCCGACGCGACCCCGCCCATAACGCAGGCAACGCGAGAACATGGTCACAAAGGCCCTAGACATTATTGAATTCGCCGAGGGTCTTCTGTTGGGGAGCAATCCTAGGCTAATCGATATCAAATCATTGTCGAGAAGGCATTTGATTCAAAAAGTATCAACACCCCGCTCGTCATAGGGCTTCATGGTCGGCGAAAGGGCAAAGCTCCATCAAAACCTTTCCCCAACAACTGTCTTTGACAATCCAGTTATGGGTGCCGTGCTGTCAAACCATTCACGATCTCCTATTTGACTAGGGTGATTGGTAAATCCGAGAGCTGAATCACCTTTGCCGCGACAGAGCCCAGAAAAATCCCCGCCAAAAAACCATTGCCATGCGAACCTAGGATGATGCTGTCACATCCAAGGGAACGCGAACACGCCACAATTTGGCTGGCTGCATCGCCTTGTAAGGTATGGAGTGCGAATGCAATCCCTTCTTGCTTCAGAAGCACCTCAGCTTTTTGTGAATCCTCAGCACTTTTATCCCCATAGTAACGATCACGCTCATCCTCGCTCATGTCGAGTGCGATTCGAGTTGGTAAAAGTGGCTGCACATTCACCAGATGTACCTCAACACTACCGCCCAGTAATCCGCCATCTTGGATCAGCCCAATAAGGTAACGCACCGCGCGCTCCGAATGCTCGGAACCATCGATCGCTACAAGTATTTTATGCATTTTCCAAATCCTCTTTCAGTGGCATGAAGATGCTTGTCGTTTAGGGTATGCCCAGTATGCAACCCGTTCTACTCGGACAAGCGGATTCGAATCTGTTTTTCTATCTCGATTACCGCAAACAGCGCAACACCAACCCCGATGATCAGCAGGCCATCAAGGAAGGGGACTGCCTCTGTTGCAAACACCTTTTGCAGCGGTGGCGCATACGTGATGGCGAACTGAGCGAAGGTAATCACTGTGACGGTCATCCACACGACCTTGGTGCCGCGAATGCCCTTCCAGGTAAGCGATGTGCTGTAGAGATTACGAATGAAGAACAGATGGAATATTTCCATCACGACTAACGTGTTCACCGCGATGGTTCGGGCCAACTCCACGGAGTAGCCGCGGTCGAGTGCATACGAAAAAATGCCGTAAACACCACAGAGGAAAAGAACGGAAACAAGCACCATATGCCAGACTAAGGCTCCGCTTATGAGTGGTTCCTTGCGTGAACGAGGCGGTCTGCGCATGGTGTTTTCTTCGGTGGGCTCGAACGCTAGCGCGATGCCGAGCGTCACTGCGGTTATCAGATTGATCCACAGAATCTGTATCGGCGTCACCGGCAGGGTAATGCCGAGTAGCAGCGCGACGATGATGGTCATGGTCTCGCCCGCGTTGGTAGGCAGCGTCCAGCTCAGCACTTTCTTGATGTTGTCGTAGACTGTCCGGCCTTCGCGTACTGCAGCCACGATGGATGCGAAGTTGTCATCTGCCAGCACCAGGTCTGCGGCCTCCTTGGCGGCTTCACTGCCTTTTCCACCCATGGCGATACCGGCATCGGCACGCTTTAGCGCTGGTGCGTCGTTAACGCCATCGCCGGTCATGGCCACTGTCATGCCGTTCGATTGCAGCAGCATTACCAACCTGAGCTTATGTTCGGGGCTGGTGCGAGCAAAAATATTGACGTCCTTTACCGCTTCCTTGAGGGCAGCATCGTTCATGGCGTCCAGGTCCACGCCAGTCAGCACCTTGTCGGGATTTTGCAGGCCAATCTGGCGACCGATAGCAGCGGCGGTGCCGCCATGATCGCCAGTGATCATTTTTACGACAATGCCCGCCCCTTGGCATTGCTGAACTGCCTTTATCGTCTCGGGTCTAGGTGGATCAATCAGGCCGACCATGCCCAGCAACGTTAACGTTCCTTGCACGTCCCCGAACTCCAACACGGTGTGCTCGGGCCGAACCGATCTCACTGCTAACGCCAATACACGCTGCCCCTTGGCAGCAATGGCGTTTGCCCGTGCGTGCCAGTATTCCGCATTGAGCGGTTCAGTTCCGCCGGCGTTTACGAACTGCTGCGTGCTCATGGCCAGTATTTGCTCTGGCGCGCCTTTCACATAGATAGAGGCATGTCGATCATGGTTGTGATGCAGTGTCGCCATGAAACGGTGTTTAGCGTCAAATGGTATGGCGTCGGTGCGGGGCCAAGCCCGATGGTCTTCATCTCTATCGATTCCGGTCTTTCCGGAAAATGCTAGCAAGGCACCCTCCATCGGGTCGCCCTCTACCTTCCATAAGTCATCATGCAGGCGCAGCACGGCATCGTTGCAAAGACCTGCTGCTCGCCCCAATTCTGACAGCGCGGGGTGAGACGATATGTCGATTAACTGATCGGCAAGACTGATGCTTCCCGCTGGCTGATAACCTGCGCCATCGACGGTGAAGAGGAGATCGTTCGTGACGACCGATGCCACCATCATTTCGTTGCGGGTGAGAGTGCCGGTCTTGTCAGTGCAGATGACGGATACCGAACCTAGCGTTTCGATGGCCGGTAGGCGACGCACGATGGCGTTGCGGCGAGCCATTGCCCGTACTCCTACAGCCAGCGTAATAGTAAGGACTGCTGGCAGCCCTTCAGGTATCGCCGCTACCGACATCCCCACCACGACCATGAAGATCTCGGTGAATGCGTAGTGCCCGACATAATGGCCGAACACGAGCAAAAGGCCACCGACTAACAAGATCAAGATCGTCAGCCAGCGCGCGAATACGTTCATTTGCTGCACCAGCGGGGTGGTCAGCGTTTCTACTCCTGCAAGCAGCGTACTGATGCGTCCGATTTCAGCAACTGCTGCGGTAGCAACTACAACCCCTGTTGCTTGCCCGCAAGTCACGAGGGTGCCGCTGAATGCCATGCATGTACGATCACCCAGGGCAGCTTCAAGACCTACTGGTTCAGTATGTTTTTCTACTGGTAGGGATTCACCGGTGAGAATTGCTTCTTGAATTTGCAGTCTGTTCGCGTGCAGCAGGCGTAAATCAGCAGGTACTTTGTCTCCGGCCTCCAGCAATACAATATCGCCCGGTACTAGCGCCTCACCTACAACACTCAAGCGTTCGCCTGCGCGAACTACTGCTGCGTGCGGTGCCAACATCTGCCGGATAGCGTCCATGGCTTTTTCCGCTTTGCCTTCCTGGACGTATCCAATGATTGCGTTTGCAATTACTACCGCAAGAATCACCACCGTGTCCCACAGATGTTGCAGCATCGCGGTAATCGCAGCGGATCCTAGAAGCACATAAATCAGAATGTTGTGAAATTGCAGCAAGAATCTGAGCCACGCAGGCCGACGTGCGGCTTCTGGTAGCCTGTTGAAACCAGTGCGGGCAAGCCTGGCTTGAACTTCGGTTGCCTCCAACCCGACATGCTCATTCACCTCGAGCAGGTTCATCACTTGCTCTGCAGGCAGCGTATGCCACGCCACGGAATGCGTGGGAACTAGTGTTAGCTCAGCTGCTGCGTCGACCACCGGCTTCTTCAATGAATATCTCCTGTGCGCATAGCTCGACTGAACTGGGCTGAGTTGGTCATGGGCGGGCGCGGGTATAGCAGAACGCTTAAAAAATCGTTGGATTTTCTTACATTCACTCTATTAACCAGCTGATACGAACTAAAAGATCCATGCAACCAAGCGCTTGATGATTATTGACTTAAATCAAATTGTTGGCAGACGGTAGTGTGACAAGATATTTACGGAGCAATCTATTCTTCGATCTAAGCCTCTTGTGATTTATGGTCGCAGCACCCTGATATTGCTTTTAGTAAGTTCGATCTGTTAAGAGTATTGGAATGCAGTTGCTGCAATACTTTTATAAATCATTACGTTACAGTCCACATAGGGCTTGCACTCATAGTAAGAGTGCAAGCAATGAGGTACCTAGCTTGATTGAGCACTGCTGTCGACCGGGTTCTCATCCAGCACCTCTAGTGCTTCTGGCAACTCGGTAATCACGCTGAAGTCGCTCACTTCAACGGCACCCAATCCATAGCCCAACAAGTGGAACGAAAACGCCTTACGCGACTGCGGATTGTCAAAGCTGAAGTCCATCTCCAGTGGCTGGTCTGCTGTGACGACCATTTCGGCTGGCAGGCCCAGCTGGACATCCTGCTCCAGCTCCTTGGCCTTGAGCAGTATGTAGGCGTTCTGTTGTGGATCTACCGAGCGCACGGTCAGGCGAACGCGAGTGTGCGAGCCCTTAGGCATTTCGAGGTACTGAGCACCGATAAGGTTGTCGGCCCAGTCATCCTTGATCTGCGCTTGAAGCGGGATGATAGCGGGGCTGCCGAACTGGTAGTGCTGGTTCAATGGTGTCCGGAGCAGCGAGTGATCCAGCGCCGTCGCTCTTGCTGTGATTTGTCGGGCGCGTTTACCGCCGTACTGACCAGTCAAGGTCGCACGCTCGGCAATAAAGCCTTTGCTGGCGTAAAACCGACAGCGCTGTTGAAAATCACACTCGGTCAAGGTGCCTTGGCCATCGTGATAGCGCAGCTTGTCGTTGGTGAATGACATAATTTCGCGGCCCGTTTCATAATCACGAAACAGGGACCGACCGCTCAAGGCTGAGGGGGCAGGCAAGGCGAAGTAGTCGAGTATCGAGGCACTCAGATCGACATGCCCGTAGACCCCAGACTTCACCCTGGGCAACTGATCCTGTTCGGGCGCTAGCATCAGGTTGAAGCCCCATGAGGAAGCCAGGCGTACACCATCTATGCCGTGGGACTCGTCCGAGGTGATTACCACCAGGGTGTCTTTCAAGATGCCCTGACGTTCCAGGCTGCTGAAGAATTGTCCGAGAGCATCATCCAGATATCCGACGGCGGCCTGCTTGGGTGTGTCGTAGCGCTCAAGGTAGTCTTCAGGGGCCGAATAGGGTTGGTGGGTGCCAACGGTCAGCAGGGTCAGCATCCACGGCTTTTTCTGCTTTTTCAGCTGGCCGACGTATTCGAGCGCCCCCTCGAAGAAAGCCTTGTCATCCTTGCCCCAAGGGAACTCCAGGTAGTTGCTATTAGAGAACCATTCCAACCCGTGCGTAGCGTCGAAGCCGATGTGCGGCATGATCTTGTCTTTGGCCATGAATCGCAGGCCTGCCCCCTGAAGGTAGTGCGTGGCAAACCCGTTCTTGCGCAACTGGGCAGGTAGGCAGGCTTGGTTGCGCTCACTCTGGGTCAACATTTCGACCCCCTTGGGCGTGCCGTTGTCCAGCTTGTCGTAATCGCCACAAAGCATCGCGTAGAGGCCGCGAATGGTTTGATGGCTGTGTAATACATAGTCCGGCGTATTCATGCCGCGTTCTGCCCAATGACTGAGGTTGGGCATGAGGTTTTCTTGATACCTGCTGTGCAGGGCTTGGCGGTTGACGCCGACGTAAGCGCCAGGAATACCTTCCAGCGCGATGATCAACACATTACGCGCACGCCCCGGTGCCGCGAGCAATTTCTGTCCGTCCAAATCGAGCTGAGTGAGCCCCGCCATTTGCGGTGGGACATCGACAACATCACCTTCCAACCACTCTTCTGCGCTTGCCTGAACATCGCCAACGCTCGCGGCCATCAACTGGTGCGGGAGGTTGAACAAGCGCCACTGGTCTTCCTCTGAGGGGGACAGGTGCTGAGCGCCCCAATGGGTGATCAATAGCAGTAGCGGTGCTCCCCACGCGCTTCGCGGCAAGCCTGGAGCGGCAGTGGAACGTCCCAGATACTGCGTGATCAGCCAAATCACCAGTCCAAGAAATAGAGTGGCGGCTAGCCAAGGCTGGGCGAAACCACCACCGGTAGAGTTTTCCAAAAACTGAGGGTCGATCAGGTAGTGCAGGTCTGAGGAGTTTGGAAGTCTACCGACCGCGCTGACCAGTTCGGCAGTCGCCAGCGTCATAACTCCCCATGCCAGCAGCACTGGAAGTGCTAACCACCAAGGACGGCGATGCAGGAGTACGATGAGCAGGCTCGCAGTTCCCAGATCTGAAAGGTAGCCGAGTGGATTCGACCAACCCAGTGCCGCACGCATGCACACAGGCACGATCAGAACCAGTCCGAACAGAGTGATGAGACGTGCATAGGGTTGTCGTAACCAGCGACGGATAATGTTCACAGTGGCCTTCCAGACATTAAATCTTCATACAAGTGTGCTGGATGGTATCAAGCGATGGGAAGACTGATCGGGTTATTCGAAAAGGGCATGGGGTATGGAAGCGATGGGCGGCCTGTATATTGTTTCGCATGCGAATAGGTTCTGGCCTAAAACCCCCATTCCAGAGCAATGAATGAACAGCATTAATGCCTGGTTATGGCCTTAAACATTAACTGTTTCAGGCTGTTTAACGCCGCCATGTTCGTGTAGGCCAGATGTTAATCTATTACCTTTTAAGTGATCCCAAGGATGTTGATGACCAAGCATCAAGCTAAAGCCGAAACCCCTAGAGCAGCAGCGATTCTGACTCGCTTCCTGTCGTCGGAATCCGCTGGCGGTCTCGTGTTGATGGGCGCAGCTCTGGCCGCTCTGATTGTTGCTAACTCGCCTGTATCCCAGAGTTACTTTGCAGCCTTACACAGCGTTTGGATGGGCATGTCTGTAGAGCATTGGGTGAATGATGGTCTGATGGCGATCTTCTTCCTGATGGTCGGTCTTGAAATCAAACGAGAGGTGCTGGCCGGTGGGCTTTCCACTTGGGGGCAGCGCGCCTTACCTGGATTTGGTGCTTTGGGCGGCATGGTTGTTCCTGCGCTGATCTACATCGCAATAAACTGGGGTAATCCTGAGACCTTGGGGGGATGGGCGATCCCGGCCGCTACTGACATCGCATTCGCTTTAGGTGTTTTGTCGTTACTGGGTAAGCGAGTCCCGACTTCGCTGAAAGTGTTTCTGGCTGCCTTAGCGATCATTGACGATCTGGGCGCAGTGGTGATCATCGCCTTTTTCTATACGTCGGGCCTTTCCATGCCGATGTTACTGGCCTCGCTTGCGACTCTGGTCATTCTGATCGCAATGAATCGATTGGGCGTAAGGCGATTGTTCCCGTATCTCCTGGTCGGTGGTGTACTGTGGTTCTTCGTGCTGCAATCGGGTGTACATGCCACGCTGGCGGGTGTCGCTGTGGCGATGTGCATCCCAATGGGCAAGCCAGAAGAGGAAGCCCGATCTCCGCTGCTTTTCCTGGAAGAGAAGCTGCACATGTGGGTAGCGTTCGCAGTGGTGCCGATTTTTGGTTTCGCCAACGCGGGTGTTTCATTGTCCGGAATTTCGATGGAGAACCTGGTCGATCCGGTTCCGCTGGGTGTAGCCCTGGGTCTGTTGGTGGGCAAGCAGGTCGGTATTTTCCTATTGGCTGCTCTGACCATTCGTATGGGCTTGGCCAAGCTGCCGGAAGGGAGCACCTGGGTTCAACTCTATGGCGTAGCACTGTTGTGCGGCATTGGTTTCACCATGAGCCTATTCATTGGCAATCTGGCGTTCGCCGGATCAGCTCTTTTGATTGATGAAGTCAAAGTCGGGGTATTGATCGGATCGATTCTGGCAGCGTTCGGTGGCGTTATAGTCCTTCGCCGCAGCAGCGTCCTAACGAGTGCTGCCGTAGCCAAATAATCTCTCTTGAGATGACCACAGTATCTCGAAACCTACAAATACTGTGGTTTAGAAACCTGCGTCAGCGAAGCAACAAGACAGGCATTCAGGCTGTTCGAAGCACTGTCTAAGTCGTGTTATCACCAGGAACTGTTGGATATCCATAAAGCCCGGCCAAGTGCCTAATGCTGTTCACTTAAGACTATTTTCGGCGGGCAAGAAATCTGTGGCGAGGGGATTTATCCCCGTTGGGCCGCGAAGCGGCCCTCAGCGTCTTTTCAAACAGATCGAGTGGTTCGCATTGACGACTGCTTCGCAGCCGAACGGGGATAAATCCCCTCGCCACAAATGTGGCCCCCCCACGCATAAGTGAACGGCATTACGGCCAAGTGCCGGTTTCTACTCACCAGTTAATTTTTCCTCACAACCGATCCTTGTTTGACTGATTGCCCGTAGAAATTTTACGCAAAATTTACGAGGCTTTGAGATTGAGCATTCGATACTGCGTGGCGCTAACTTAGTAGGCTACTTTCTATGTCCTTCGCAGCAATGCGGCTCATCGGCTTCATCCTAGGCATTTTTCTGATCACGCTGGCCGTAAGCATGGCTATCCCAATGATTACGCTGGTGGCCTTCGAGCGTAGCGACGATCTGTCGGCCTTTCTCTGGTCGAGTTTGATTACCTTCATCAGCGGTCTTCTTTTGATCGTGCGTGGGCGCCCCGATACTGGCCAGCTCCGTCCGAGGGATATGTACTTGTTGACGACTGGCAGTTGGGTGGTGGTGTGTACCTTCGCGGCGTTGCCAATGGTGTTCATTAGTCACATCAGTTACACAGACGCTTTCTTCGAAACGATGTCCGGCATCACAACCACGGGCTCAACTGTCCTGAGTGGTTTGGATACCGCTTCACCAGGATTGTTGATCTGGCGCTCGATGCTGCACTGGCTAGGTGGTATCGGCTTCATCGGCATGGCTGTGGCGATCCTTCCACTGTTGCGAGTGGGTGGCATGCGTCTTTTCCAGACAGAGTCCTCAGACTGGTCGGAGAAAGTGACGCCGCGTTCGCATGTGGCAGCCAAGTACATCCTCGTTCTCTATCTGGGACTTACTGGCACCGGGGCTCTGGCACTCTGGATCGCTGGGATGACGCCGTTTGAAGCGGTCAACCACGCAATGTCGTTGATCTCTACTGGCGGATTCTCCACTTCGGACGCCTCGCTTGGGCATTGGACGCAGCCAGCGATTCACTGGGTAGCGGTGGTCATCATGATTCTGGGTAGCCTGCCCTTTACCTTGTACGTCGCAACATTGCGCGGCCATAGGCGTGCGCTGCTGAAGGATCACCAGGTACGCGGATTTCTTGGATTCTTGATTGTCACCTGGCTGGCTGTTGGTACATGGCTATGCTTTCACAGCGACTACGTTTGGTGGGATGCATTTCGTATTGTGGCGGTCAACGTGACCTCCGTCGTCACGACCACAGGAGTTGCAGTTGGCGATTACACACTATGGGGTAGTTTTGCCGTTCTGTTGTTCTTCTATCTGACGTTTGTCGGCGGATGCTCAGGCTCGACGGCTGGCGGACTGAAAATTTTCCGCTTCCAAGTTGCTGCATCCCTACTCGTGAGTAGCTTGAAGCAGTTGATCCATCCTCGAGCCGTGATTCAGAAGAAGTACAACGGTCACCCCATTGACGAGGAGATCTTGCGCTCACTTTTAACCTTCTCATTTTTCTTCACCATCACCATTGCCATAATCGCCTTGGGACTGGCTCTGATCGGGCTGGACTGGACAACTGCTTTAAGTGGCGCCGCTACTGCAGTATGCAACGTTGGACCAGGCCTGGGCACGATCATCGGGCCTGCCGGTAACTTCTCATCACTACCTGATGCAGCAAAATGGTTACTGACCATTGGCATGTTACTGGGGCGGTTGGAAATCCTAACCGTGCTGGTACTTATTACGCCGGTCTTTTGGAGGTATTAGCCTACCTATTGTGAATTTGAGGCTGGACTTTGAAAGCAAGCTCCGTGCATTGTTCGGCGAGTACGGCTTCAGTCTGCAGAACGTCATCAACCTGCTTGATCCTCAGGTCGCCGCTCCCCTGGTGCTGCTGCCGCACCGAAGGCAGCCCGTAAAGCCCGCGAGGTGAAAATCTATAAGAATCCGAATTCTGGTGAGTTGATCGAAAGCAAGGACGGAAACCATCGCCAATCGAAAGAATGGAGAGCCGAGTTCGGTGCAGATGTTGTTGAGTCGTGGCGCACTCAATAACATCATTTGTAAGCAAAAAAGGCCCTGTGAGGGTAATGCCAGTCAGCTAAGCTGATCGGCATTTTTTTTGGAGGTAAGAATCCCGATTAGGCGTCATCGCAGCGACCGTTTGAGAAGTCCAAAATTATTAGGCTAACTCAGCTTCCCACTCAAGGCCTTGGTTTCGACTACAGTAGAAAGACTCTGCATAAAGCCATAACAAGACGGAGAGTTTTCCATGCGAGTAAACAAACGCTTTAGCCTCCTTGCGGCCACCGCTGCGTTGACAGTCTCGTGCGCAGCTAACGCTGCACCTGTGTTCATAAACATCCTTACAGGTGGCACTAGCGGGGTCTACTACCCCATTGGGGTTGGGCTGTCACAGATCTACAGCGATGGGATTCCGGGGGCGAAGACTTCTGTCCAGGCGACAAAAGCCTCGGTGGAAAATCTCAACCTTTTACAAGCTGGTCGTGGGGAGCTCGCTCTGGCACTCGGGGACTCTGTAGCTGATGCAAAAAACGGCGTGGAAGATGCCGGGTTCAAGGCCCCGCTGACAAAGTTGCGAGCAATTGCAGGCGCCTATCCGAACTACATTCAAATTGTTGCGAGCAAAGAGTCCGGCATCAAAACCTTGGCGGATCTGAAAGGGAAAACCATCTCCGTCGGCGCCCCGAAATCCGGTACCGAGCTGAACGCGCGTGCGATCTTCAAAGCTGCGGGATTGACGTACGAAGATATGAGCAAAGTCCAATACCTACCCTTTGCGGAGTCGGTCGAGCTGATCAAAAACCGTCAGTTAGATGCCACGCTTCAGTCCTCGGGGTTAGGAATGGCGGCCATCCGCGACCTTTCCTCAACCATGGCATTGAACTACGTCTCCATCCCTCCTGATGTAGTTTCGAAAATCGGCAATGCCGCGTATCAGCCTGCTCAAATTCCAGCCAATACCTATGACGGACAGCCCGAATCAGTGCCTACGGTGGCGATCACCAATATCTTGGTGACACGCGAGGATATTTCGGATGACGTTGCCTACCAGATGACCAAGCTGATGTTCGAAAACCTCACTCGTTTAGGTAATTCTCACTCAGCTGCCAAGGATATCAAGTTGCAAAATGCTGCCAAGAATCTGCCCATTCCACTTCACCCCGGTGCCGAACGCTACTACAAGGAAGCTGGAGCGCTGTAATCCTAAAATGCGCCACGGGGATGGTCGCTAGAGCGATAGAGCGGTTCGTACCCCTTCAATGTAGTTTTGAGGCAGGTACCCAATGAGCGAAGATCATCATGGCATCGCCGCCAACCCACGCGACTGGCCTAAGACGCTGTTCTACGTGGCGTTGTTGTTTTCAGTTTTCCAGATTGTCACCGCTGCGTTTGCACCGGTTTCCAGCCAGGTGCTGCGCGCGGTGCACGTTGGTTTCCTGCTGTGGGTGGTGTTTCTGAGTTACCCGGCGTATGGCAGAGCACGCCCTTGGCAGCCGTTGGCCTGGATATTGAGCCTCGCGGGGATTACCACTGCCCTGTATCAATGGATCTTCGAAGCGGATTTGATCCAGCGTTCAGGTGACCTGACATCTGCGGACATGGTGGTTGGGCTGGTATTGATCGCATTGGTGTTTGAGGCGGCTCGTCGGGTGATGGGTATCGCGTTGCCTGTCATCTGTGGACTGTTTTTGGCATACGGTCTATTGGGTGAATACCTGCCAGGCGACTTGGCACATCGAGGCTACGGTTTCGATCAAATCGTCAACCAGTTGTCATTCGGCACCGAGGGGCTCTACGGCACACCCACTTACGTTTCCGCTACCTATATTTTCCTGTTCATTTTGTTCGGTTCCTTTCTCGAACAGGCCGGCATGATCAAATTGTTCACTGACTTCGCGATGGGCTTGTTTGGCCACAAACTCGGGGGGCCGGCAAAAGTATCAGTCGCGTCATCGGCTTTGATGGGGACGATCACAGGCTCAGGCATTGCAAACGTTGTCACGACAGGACAGTTCACGATTCCATTGATGAAGCGCTTCGGCTACAAGGCAGCATTTGCTGGCGGCGTAGAGGCGACTTCGAGCATGGGCAGCCAGCTGATGCCGCCTGTGATGGGTGCTGTCGCCTTCATTATGGCGGAAACAATTAATGTCCCGTTTGTAGAGATTGCCAAAGCTGCGTTGATTCCAGCCATCCTGTATTTCGGTTCGGTGTTCTGGATGGTTCACCTTGAGGCAAAACGCTCCGACCTTAAAGGGCTACCCAAAGACCAATGTCCCAGCGCATGGGGTGCGGTAAAGGAAAGCTGGTATTTGCTGATTCCGCTTTTTGTCCTGGTCTACCTGCTGTTTTCCGGACGTACCCCGCTATTCTCCGGAATGGTGGGTCTGGCGCTAACAGCCATCGTTATTCTCGGTTCGGCAATCATTCTTCGGGTGTCCAGTTTCGCGTTGCGGTGCGCGTTCTGGATCGCGCTGGGTGTCCTCTGTGTCGGCTTTTTCCAGTTGGGTATAGGCGTGATTTTCGCGGTGATCGCCACGTTGGTGGTCATCTGCTGGTTCATTCAGGGAGGCCGGGAAACCCTGAGTATTTGCCTGCATGCCTTGGTCGAAGGTGCTCGTCATGCTGTGCCGGTCGGGATTGCTTGCGCGCTGGTGGGAATCATCATCGGCGTAGTGTCATTGACGGGCATAGCCTCGACCTTCGCTGGTTACATACTGGCCATAGGCAGGGATAACTTGTTGTTGTCACTGATACTGACGATGGTTACCTGCCTGGTGTTGGGTATGGGTATCCCGACGATTCCCAACTACATCATCACCAGTTCGATTGCAGCACCCGCACTGTTGGAGTTGGGTGTACCGCTGATCGTGTCGCACATGTTCGTTTTCTATTTCGGAATTCTTGCAGACCTTACCCCACCGGTTGCCTTGGCATGCTTTGCCGCAGCGCCCATCGCCAAGGAAACAGGATTCAAGATCAGTCTGTGGGCGGTTCGTATTGCACTGGCTGGCTTTGTCATTCCTTTCATGGCGGTCTACAACCCTGCGCTTATGATGCAAGGCGACAATTTGTGGATGACTGCCTATATGTTGGTCAAGACCATGTTGGCCGTTGGTCTTTGGGGAATGGCGTCCACAGGTTATCTGCAACAGAAGATGCCGGTTTGGGAGCGATTATTGTGTTTCGCGGCAGGTGCTTTGTTGGTCGTTGCGCTGCCGTTGACCGATGAAATCGGTTTTGTGCTGGGTGTGATGCTGATACTTCAGCATGTCTGGCGGTCTCGCCGTGGCGGACTGGCCAGAGCATGATCGGCTTGTGCCTGGGGCTGGCGGGAGTCGCCTGGGCCCAACTCCCAATCTCGAGCTTTACACTGGCTTGGAATCACACAATCGAAAAAATTCGTTGGGAAGAAGACTACCGCGTCTCGGAACAGGGACTTGTGCTCACCGAGGCCAGGGTCAAAGGGAATGGCGCTGGCATGGAAATTCCCCCTGGGGCCAGGTTGGAAAAAGGCAGTTGGCACTATCAACGTCACCTGCCGCCCTTGCAGCCTCTGAGTCTGGGACGCACCCCGCAAGCAGGTGACTACCAGTTATGCTTCCAACAGCAATGTCATGAGATGAGCGAGTGGCTAGGGCTACCCGTCATCACTCCGTCCTCAGTCGAGCTATGGAGTTGCTGGACGGACTCAGGACAACAATAAGTGACCAGAAGCACAAACCTCAAAGCCCTGTCCGGATACGAACGTCCAGTACCCGGACAGGCAGGCATCAACTCATGCCCAGCCAGTTTGGCAAAACCAGGGAGATCCAAGGCACGTAGGTAATCAGAATCAGGAACAGGAGCAGAATCATCAGCCACGGCATGGCGGCTCTGATCGTTGCCGGCAGTGTCATGCCTGTCACAGCAGAGGTCACGAACAGGTTCAGACCCACGGGCGGCGTGATCAAGCCGATTTCCAGGTTCACCACCATAATAATCCCAAGGTGAATGGGGTCGATACCCAGCTTCATGGCGATGGGGAAAAGGATCGGTGCCAGGATCAGGATGATGGCCGACGGTTCCATAAAGGCCCCCGCAATCAACAACACAATGTTCACCACCAGCAGGAACATCACCGGTGTCAGACCCGCCTCTATCACCCACGCGGTAATCTGTTGCGGTAGTTGCTCAGTGGTCAAAACGTGCGCGAAGAGCATGGCGTTGGCAATAATGAACATCAGCATGATGCTCAGCTTGGCCGAGTCCAGCAGGACTTTTGGTGTTTCGCGGAACGTTAAGTCTTTGTAGACGAACAAGGCGATGAAGGCCGAGTAAACGGCCGCCACGGCCGCAGCTTCGGTTGGGGTAAACATCCCGGAGTAGATACCTCCCAGGATGATTAGCATCAGCAATAGGCCCCAGAGCGCCTTGCGTGCCGTGCTAAGCCATTCACGGAACGTCGCGCGCGGCATGGCGGGCAGCTTTTTCTTCACGGCGACGATGTAGATCGCCACCATCAACACCAGCCCCAGCAGCAGGCCTGGCAACACCCCGGCCATAAACAGTTTGCCGACAGACGTTTCGGTCGCGGCTGCGTAGACCACCATGACGATCGAGGGTGGAATCAGGATGCCCAAGGTTCCCGCGTTACAGACGATCCCCGCGCCAAAGGCCTGCGGATAACCGGAGCGGACCATGCCGGCAATGGCAATTGAACCCACCGCCGCCACAGTGGCTGGGCTGGATCCTGAAAGGGCCGCGAACAACATGCACGCCAACACGGCAGCGATAGCCAGACCACCACGAATATGACCGACACAGGCATTGGCAAAGTCAATCAACCTCCGAGCGACGCCACCGGTGGTCATGAAGGCCCCAGCGAGCAGAAAGAACGGGATGGCCAGCAGCGTGTAGTGCTCCGACGTCTCGAACAGTTTGATCGCCAGTGAGCGCACGGAGTCAGGACTGAAAAAAACGATGGTCAGTGAGCCCGCCAAGCCCAGGGAGATGGCAATGGGAACGCCGATAAACATCAGCACGAACAGTGATACAAACAGGAAGGCAATAGTCATGACTTGTCATCCTCGTGTTCAGTCAGCTTCAACGCATCTGCGGCTTCATCAGCCAGGCCCAGGCCGGTCTGCCTGTTTTGCAGGATGCGCACGAGAATTTCAGCGAAACGGATGAAAACCAGGGCGAACCCTACGGGGACGATCAACCCGATGTGCCATTGCATGATCCCGTACTGGCCCAGATCTTCGGCGCCAATTTGGGCAACCATCAGGGTCTGGATCCAGCCAAAACTGGCGATGCTGAGCAGCCCGGCATAAGACAGGCAGAAAAGGCAGGCGATGATGCCAATGAACCGTTGCACCGGTTTGCTGGCCAGCTTGACCAGGGCGTCGACGCCGATATGGCCTGCAGTGCGGACGCCGTACGACAACCCGAAAAAAATCAGCCAGCCAAACAGGGCCTTGGTCAGTGAGGTGCTCCAGGTCATGGCCTGTGCCATACCCATGACGCCGTCGCCGATGGCAAACAGCGATTCGCTGGCGCCTTCCCAGCTCTCGGCGAGGCGGTAGAACAGGGTGTAGAGGTTGTTGAGGACAACGTAGACGAATGTTACCAACGTCATGGCCGCCAGAAGGAAGACGATGAAGCCTTCCTCGAAGTGTTCCCAGATGCGCCGAAGAGCATTCATGGATGGCATCTCCTGTAGCAGACGACAGGCAGGTGCTGTCAGGGCGGCAACACCTGCCGACGACCGATCATTGGGCCTGGTTGGCAGCTTCAGCGGCAGTGATCAGCTCGGCGCCGATATCACCTTCAAATTTTTTCCACACCGGTTTCATCGCGACACGCCATTGTTCGCGTTGCTCAGGCGTCAGGATGATGATTTCGGTGGTTTTGGCCGCGATGATGTTCTGCTTGGCATCCTGGTTCAGTTTCTCAGCCTCTTTGTTCACATGAGCGGTGACTTCGACGAGTATCTTGTCCAGCTCGCTGCGAAGCTCCGGCGACAAACCGTTCCAGAACTTGGTGTTGGTGATCAGCATGTAGTCCAGGACACCGTGGTTGGATTCGGTGATGTACTTCTGTACCTCATGCATTTTCTGGCTGTAGATGTTCGAGTAAGGATTCTCCGCGCCATTGACGACACCGGTCTGCAAGCCCTGATAAACCTCGGCGAAGCTCATCTTGCGTGGATTGGCGCGTATGACTTTGAACTGCTCTTCAAGCACGGCGGAGGCCTGCACCCGGAACTTCAGGCCACGGGCATCACCCGGCACTCGTAGCGCTTTGTTCGCGGACAGTTGTTTCATCCCGTTGTGCCAATAGGCCAGTCCAGTGATGTTTTTGTCTTCCATGGACTTGAGCAGTCCCTGGCCCTGCGGGCTCAGTTGGAAGCGGTCAACCGCCGTGATGTCATCAAAGAGGAAAGGCAGGTCGAACAGTTGAACGGTCTTGGTGTAGTGCTCGAACTTGGCCAGCGACGGTGCAATCATCTGTACGTCCCCGAGCAGTAAGGCCTCCATCTCTTTGCCATCGCCAAACAACGAGGAGTTCGGGTAGACCTCGACCTTGACCTTGCCGGGCAAGCGTTCTTCCACCAGCCTCTTGAATAACAGGGCGCCTTGGCCCTTGGGTGTCTGCTCTGCAACGACGTGGGAGAATTTTATAATTACCGGATCTGCAGCCATGGCCATGCTCATGGTGCCAAGGGCAAGGGCGCAGGCAACTGCTTTCCAAATAGGTTTGAACATTGGGGGGATTCCTCTTGTTTTCGTTTTTTCGTACAGTTCCATGCTTTGAAAAGCATGTGCACGGCGGACAAGAGCAAGTCTAGGCAGAAAACTGGAATTTGGAGGGGGATGGCTGAATGTAGTAAGAAATCTTGTATGTAATAATCTCCTCCGAAACAACCTCTTACAATTGGTGCTTGAGACGAGCGTGGTGTGACTTTCTCTGACCAGTCTGAAGATTCTGTCTGGAACAAACGCATGCCGCCGATGCGAAATTGCACCCATTATTCAAGCGATTGGAGGCCGAAGAAGTTTCCGTGTTTTTATTCAGACCCCAGTCGAAATGAGCGTCGTCGGCAAAAAGGCCAACTGACCTATATACGCTCTTATTCTGAAGCGATGAGCATGAGCTCAGTAGATGCGCTACTGGTGATGCGTTGATCGATGATGAGATTGTCATCGGTATCGATGACTTTTAAAACCGCTAACCCGTCGCGGCGAAATATATTCTGGTGCTCTACCTCGGGCTGACCGGGGTGTCCGCACTGGCGCTATGGGTCGCGGGAATGACACCTTTCGAAGCGATCAATCATGCGATGTCATTTATTTCAACGGGTGGCTTCTCAACCTCGGATGCCTCCCTGGCGCACTGGCCTCAACCGGCTATTCATTGGGTATCCGTGGTCGTCATGATCGTAGGCAGCCTGCCTTTTACCTTTTATGTCGCCACGCTACGGGGCAACAAAAGTGCATTATTAAAAGACCATCAGGTGCGAGGGTTCATTGGATTTCTGGTGATTACCTGGCTGCTATTTGGTACGTGGTTGTGCATTAACAGCGACTACAGCTGGTGGGAAGCGTTTCGTATCGTGGCCGTCAATGTAACCTCGGTGGTCACGACCACGGGTTTAGCCCTCGGGGATTACACCTTGTGGGGCAGCTTTTCTGTCTTGCTGTTTTTCTATTTGACCTTCGTGGGCGGCTGCTCCGGGTCTACGGCGGGAGGGCTTAAAATATTCCGCTTTCAGGTTGCCTCCTCCTTGCTGATGGGCAGCCTGAAACAACTGATTCATCCTCGTGCGGTGATTCGAAAAAAATACAACGGCCATCCCATTGACGAAGACATCGCACGTTCGCTGTTGACCTTTTCATTCTTTTTCACCATCACCATCGGTGGCATTGCCCTGGGATTGGCGCTGATCGGTCTTGATTGGACGACAGCCTTAAGCGGTGCTGCCACCGCAGTGTGCAACGTGGGTCCTGGACTGGGGACGATCATTGGTCCAGCAGGCAACTTCTCGACCTTGCCGGATGCGGCAAAATGGCTACTGACGGTCGGCATGCTCTTGGGAAGGCTGGAGATTCTGACGGTGCTGGTGCTGCTCACACCAGTCTTTTGGAGGTACTAATCGAGTCGATAGCGACGGCC
The DNA here is from genome assembly GCF_002236105.1 of Pseudomonas umsongensis. GTDB lineage: Bacteria > Pseudomonadota > Gammaproteobacteria > Pseudomonadales > Pseudomonadaceae > Aquipseudomonas > Aquipseudomonas umsongensis. The sequence continues at coordinate 123,261 of NZ_NIWU01000009.1, read as the reverse complement.
TGGCAGCCCGGGTTCAGAATCAAATCAGAGCCATCAACTTGGCGTTACTGGCTCATCAACTACTTGGCAACAGCATCATGGGCCGGCAAGGAAGTCGCATCGTTAGCCACGTTGGCGGCGGCGGGATGGCTGGCGAACCGCGCTATCACGACCTCGGCCTTCGGATCAACATACAGTGCCTGGCCATAGACTCCTCAGGCCATGAAGGCACGATGCTCATTATGGGTTTGCCACCACCTGTCGTGATAGCTCCAGCCAGCCAAAGACCTGTCGTTCGCTCAGATTGCCGAAGGTACCGGCCTACCTATGGCCTGATAAACATTCCACGATATCTGAAATTCAGGAAAACATAACAGATCATGGTGGCTGTCAGGCCGACCAATATGTACTGGACGCGGGGCAGGAATATAACCAGCCCACCCAAAGACAACACGATCAAGGTGTTTTGTATTATGTATTTCCTTATTTTGGGCACGGCTACGAAATAGCCATATTGCTTGCCTAGGAAAAACAAGGCCATGCCGATGATTGACATAATCTGGAAATCGCGTATCGCAATGTCATTCAGGATCGCATGCCTGATCAAATTGGCGAGGAGTGAGCCCCATAAACAGAAAAAGGTGCGAGTAGATCAGGGAGTGCCCACTCATACTGCTTTCTTTGTTGCTCAGCAGGTAAAATCTTTCAAAATAGATCCACCAGATACTGCAAACCATGATAAATCCGGTGATTGCCGTCATTACGGTATAACGATCCCATTCAATGTTGGATAACCCTGCAGAAAGGCTAATGACTGACTCGCCCAATAAGATGAGGGTGAGCAAGCCCAGTCGTTCAACCAAGTGTTCTGTATGTGCTGGCAATGGCTTTAGGTTGCTCCCGACAATTACAGGCAAGAGAATGTCAAGAAAAATTCCAAGGTAAGCAACAAGGTAACGCATGGGTGGGTCAAAAAGAATGGATGAAAGACTAATAACTGCGCTGACTAACAGGGCGAAGCCAAGCCTGGCGGAGAATTTGCCACGGTCATCGTGTTTTCTTCTGGACGATATGTACAAAATGCTGATGATCACACGTATACCAAAATAACAGGCCATAACAAGCGGATAGTTTACTTCTGGTATTTTCTCAATCAGTGCAGAGAGCACAATGAGCAGCAACATCATAAACAATGTTGCCAGGCGGTGAGGGTTACTGTCTGTATCAAACCTGTTGGCGTAAATCGTGTGACTAGACCAGATCCACCAAAATGGAACAAAAAGCAGTAAAAACGTCCATACTTGCTCAGGCTCAAAGTGCCCGTGATGAACATGACCGAGAATGTGCGTAACCTTGCCAATTGCCACAACAAAAATCAGGTCAAAAAACAACTCTAACCATGTGGCGTGTCGATTTTTGTCATAGTACTTCAAGGACTTCATTCGCTGCTGGCTCCGTGTGCACCTCTTTAATGTAGAAGGAAACTAACGGATAAGCGAACGGGTGGCCGGGAATAGCTAGCGATTGTTACGATAGCGTTCGGTCAAGGACTGCACGAGGGTGACGTAGGATTGCGTCTCGGCGTAGGGAGGCACCCCGTTGTGCTCGACCACGGACGCTTCGCCAGCGTTGTAACCGGCCAACGCCAGCATCTGGTTGCCGTTGAAACGCTTGAGCAGCCAGGCCAGGTAGCGCACGCCGCCACGAATGTTCTGCCGGGCGTCGAATGGATCGTCCACGGCGAAGCGCTCGGCGGTGGCGGGCATCAATTGCATCAGCCCCTGGGCGCCCGCTTCGGAAATGGCGTTGGGGCGAAACGCCGATTCGGCATGTATCACCGCGCGGACCAGCGCTCTGTCGACCCCATATTGACCCGAAGCGGCTTCGATTTCCCGCCGATAGGAACGGGTGTCCAGGCGCAGTGAGGCGACCTTGAAATCCTTCGGCGCCCTGCACAGATAGCAACCCTTGATGTAATAGACTTCAAGGACATCGACCCGCGCGGAAATGCCTACCGGGCGCCGGCTCACATATTGACGAACACCCTTGTGGATGAAAGTGAACACCCGAATCCGCATCGCGCCGGAGTCGTCGTCTTGCACAAGCCGTGGCAAGGCCTTGGGCTTGGCGCCGACACCGGCGCCAGCCATGCCATCCACTCGAGTGCAGCGGGCGCTGGCGATGGCTTGACTGGTGTAGCTGATGGCTCCGTCCCCGGCTTGGCACTTGAACATGGCGCTGGCGCACAGTGGCGTGACCAGTAAGGCCAGCTCGATGCCGCCAATAAGGCTCTTGCGAGCCCATCGCCATGCCCTGGAATACATCACATCGCTCCGCGCCGCAGGCGCCGATCAGGGGCGCCTGACCCGAACGTTGCCTTTGGAGGGCCTGGGGTGACCCGCCTGCTGTCCTGACAGTTATACCCCTTGTAGCCGACGTTGGGACTTGCGTTGACGTACGGGCTGGAACCAGTCCCCAGCAACCCCACCAACGTGAGCCCCAAACACAGCATCAACTTGGCACGTATGTTTTATGTTGCGACTAAAAAGTTATTAGCTAATAACAAGAGGCTTATAGCTTTTATCGGGATTTAATAACGGGAAAGGTATATCGGGCTTAATCTATCTTTAGAATAATTTGTGATTAGTCATCGCTGCTTTTATGACTTTATGATCTGTTTCACAACAACTCGTGAGACAGGAGGTAGCTCGATGACTATTCAAATCAAACCGGTCGCCGGTCGAATTGGGGCACAACTGGAAGGCGTAAAGTTGGGGGGCGGCATCAGCGCCGAGGCATTCGATTTCATTAATCAGGCACTGTTGAAATATAAAGTGCTGTTCTTTCGCGACCAACATCTGGATGACGCCGAGCACGAGGCTTTTTCCCGCCGCTTCGGCGATCAGGTCCCGCACCCGACCGTGCGTTCCGCTGAACAAGGCGCTGCGATCCTGCATTTGGACGCCAAGGAAACCCGCGCCAATTCCTGGCACACCGATGTGACCTTCGTGGCCAACTACCCGAAGATTTCCATCTTGCGTGGTGTTGTAATTCCGCCCTTTGGCGGTGATACGGTATGGGCCAATACTGCAGCAGCCTATGCTGATTTACCCGACCCGTTAAAACAATTGGCCGATAATCTTCGCGCATTGCACACCAACGTATATGACTACGCGGCGCCGCGTAATACCGACGAGTCGGGACTCAAGCGTTATCGTGAACAGTTCACTGCTGAAGTCTACGAAACCGAACATCCATTAGTGCGAGTCCATCCGGAGTCGGGTGAAAGAAGTTTGTTGTTGGGGCACTTTGTTAAACAAATTCAAGGTGTCAGTAGCAACGATTCCAAACAACTGATTCGCCTGTTTCACGACCGTATCACCCATGTCGACAACACCGTTCGCTGGCGCTGGCAGGAGGGCGATGTGGTGATCTGGGACAACCGCGCCACCCAGCACATCGCGATCAACGATTACGGCGACGCCCCGCGCATCGTGCGCCGCACCACCATCGACGGTGATGTGCCGGTCGGGGTGGATGGTCGCTTGAGCCAGGCGCTCAAGCCGAGCCCCGAGGCGCGTTCGCCGAAAACCGAAGCCGACAAAAAACACCTCGCCGCCTGACGAGCGACTCTCATTGGTACAAGGAAGGCTGACATGAAGCTCAATGGCATTCGCCTGTTTAAAAAAGGCAGCATCGCTGCAGCGCTGGCTGCGGTTCTTGCGGTATCCGGGGCCGAGGCCGATGTCTTGCGCATCGGTGTCGCCACGGCCGGTGGCGGTGACCCGGTGACCTTCAGCGGCTCGCCTCTGGGCATCGTGCGCAATCAACAATTGCTGGAAAAAGCCTTCGCCGGAACCGGGACCGAAGTGCAGTGGTTCTTCTTCAAGGGGGCAGGGCCTGCGGTCAACGAAGCCTTCTCCAACCAGCAACTGGACTTCGCCTACCAGGGCGATCTGCCTGCAGTCGTCGGGCGCTCCAACGGACTGGACACCAAGTTGCTGGCGGCGTTGGGTGTGCGCGCCAACCTGTACCTGGCAGTGCCCAAGGGCTCCCCCCTCAAAACCATCGAGGACCTCAAAGGCAAAAAGGTCGCGATCTTCCGTGGCACCAACGGTCATCTGGTGATGATCAATCTGCTGGCGGAGCACGGGCTGACCGAGCGCGATATCAAGGCCATCAACCTCGATACCGGCAGCTCTCAGGCCGCATTGATTTCCAATGGCGTAGATGCCGCATTCGGTGGGCGTGAGTTGTTCAAGCTGCGTGACAAGGGTCTGATCGACATCGTTTACGACAATCCCGAGCAGGACGTGCGCTACACCCGGCAGACGGCGCTGGTGGTTCGCGGTGAATATGAAAAAGAGCATCCGGACAAGGTGCAAAAGGTCGTCGACACGCTGGTGGACGCGGCGAAGTGGACATCGGACGAGAGCCATCGCGATGACGTCTTCGCTGAATGGGCCAAGAGCAATGACCCCGCCGATTCACTGCGTGCCGACTTCACCGGGGTTCCTCTCAGGGACCGGGCCTCGCCTCTGGTCGACAACTTTCTGATCAGCCGCTATCAGGCCGTGGCGGATCAGGCCAAGGAAGAAAAACTCATCCGTCGCCCGGTCAGTATCGATGGCTGGTTCGAAAGCAGTTATCTGCAGAAATCCCTCAAGGCCAAGGGACTGGAAAACTACTGGACGCCCTACGGCCCGGATGGCAAGCAACCGGCGGGTAACGCGGTAGCGGCCACGACGACCAGCAAGCAAGGGAGCTAGGAAAATGGCCAGGGCACAGACCGCAAGACTCGAGAAGTATGGGGCGCCGGCATTGCCGAGCGACAACGTCAAACGTCTTCCACCGTCGCCCGCTCGCCCGGTCCGCAAGGTCGAGGTACCGCGCACTTCAGCCTGGTCCGTGAACCTGGGTGACAAGGCCTTGCCCTGGCTGTTGCCGTTGCTGTTGCTGGGTTTGTGGTACCTGGGGGTGGAACGCGGCTGGCTTTCGGAGCAGGTGCTGCCACCGCCAGCCTACGTTTACCAGGCGCTGTCGGACCTGGTTGTCAGCGGGGATCTGTGGCTCAACGCATTGGCCAGCCTGCAGCGGGTTGTCGCCGGGTTCAGTCTCGGCGCCTTGCTCGGTGTGGCGCTGGGCCTGGCCATGGGACTGTCCCGGACGCTGGAGGATTACCTGCTGCCGACTTTCAACGCACTGGTGCAAATTCCGGTATTGGGCTGGCTGCCGTTCGCCTTGTTGCTGTTCGGCATCGGCGAGACGCTCAAGTATGTGCTGATTGCCAAGGCCGCCCTGGTGCCAATCACCCTGTGTACCTTGCAGGCGTTCCGCCAGGCGCCCAAGGGCTTGTTGGAAGTCGGCCGGACCTACGGCTTCAGCCGTCGGCAAAGCGTCACCTCCATTGTCCTGCCGGCGGCAATCCCGACACTGTTTACCGGGTTCCGCCTGGGCTTCACCAAGGCCTGGCTATCGCTGGTGGTGGTCGAATTGGTGGCCTCGAGTGAAGGGCTGGGCTACCTGATCGTCTATGGACGCCAGCTGTTTCAACTGGACCTGGTGATGGCGGCCGTCGTGATAGTGGGTGCGCTCGGCCTGCTGATCGACCGCAGTTTCGATTACGCGCAGAAACGTCTAGATCGCGGACGGCCAACGGTTGGAGGGCGTCAGTCATGAGTGCGGCTTTGTCATCAGGTAGCAGTAGCCACCGGTATCGCGGTTGGGTCTTGCCAATCTCGGTGATTGCCCTGTGGTGGTTGGCTTCGAACCAGGGCTGGAGTGAATCGGGGCTGTTCGTTTCGCCGGAAAAAGTCGCGGCGACAGCCTGGGATCAAATCACCTCGGACAAATTCTGGCGGGCGATTTCGGCGAGCCTTGCGCGCAACCTCAGTGGCTTTTTCATCGGCACCGCGCTGGGCTTGGTACTGGGTTGCCTGCTGGGTCTTTCGCGGCATTTCGAGCGCTTGGTGGGGCCAAGCTTCAACACCTTCAAGCAAATCTCCCTGTTCGCCTGGATCCCGCTGATCTCGGTGTGGTTCGGCCTGGGCGATGTGGCCAAGGTGGTGTTCCTGTCACTGGCCGCACTGGTGCCGGTGGTGGTCAACACTTGCGATGGGCTGCGCAACGTCCCACCCAACTTGTTGGAAGTGGCGCGGGTGTACGGCTTCACCCGTTGGCAAACCATCATCGGGGTGATGCTGCCTGCTGCCTTGCCGTCGATTTTCACCGGGCTCTACCTGGCGCTGGTCTACAGCTGGCTGGCAACCATCGGCGCCGAATACCTGCTGGTATCGGGGGAGGGGATCGGCAACACGCTGATCGATGGCAGCGAGCATTTCATGATGGACCTGGTGCTGTTTGGAATGGTGGTTATCGGCCTGGTGGGATGGGGCCTCAACGCCCTGGCCCGGACACTTGAGCGGCGGATGCAGCGCCTGTATGGCATCACGACTAACTGATTGCCACATTGAAAAGGATCGCAACATGAGCAACGGCCTGACCCTGGAACACATCAGCAAGCGGTTCATCTCCAAACCTGGCAGTTCGACGCAATTGCAGGTACTCGACAACATCCACCTCGACATCGCCCCTGGCGAGTTCATCAGCATCGTCGGCGCCAGCGGTTGCGGCAAATCCACGCTGCTGCGGCTGATCCTCGGCCTGGACGAGGAATTCGACGGGCGCATCCTGCTCGATGGCACACCCATCAAGGGCACGGGCCTGGAGCGCGGCATCGTGTTTCAGGACCACCGATTGTTCCCCTGGCTCAACGTCGAGCAGAACGTCGCCGTGGGCCTCAAGAATTCACCGCTGAGCGCCGGGCAGAAGCGCGACACCGTGCGCGAGCACATTGAACTGGTCGGCCTGCAAGACTTCATCGAGTCCTACCCGCATCAGATTTCCGGCGGCATGGCCCAACGCGTGGCCATCGCCCGCGGCTTGGTCAATCGTCCGAGCGTGCTGCTGCTGGATGAACCACTGGGCGCCCTCGACGCCTTGACCCGCGCGCGGCTGCAGGGCGAGCTGCAGAACATCTGGGCCAAGGAAAAAATCACCATGATCCTGGTCACCCACGATGTGGACGAGGCGGTATTCCTCGGCGACCGGGTGGTCGTGATGCAACCCAACCCAGGGCGCATCCGGCGCATCGTCGACGTCGATCTGCCGCGTCCACGCAATCGCAGTGACAGCCGTTTCATCGCCCTGCGCGATGACGTGCTGAGCGACTTTGCAGAGCTGCATTGAGTCGCGTGCTGTCCTGTTTTTTCAGATTCATCTACTCAGGCTTTTCATAGTAGGAAAAAGGAAATGTCCGAACGTCAGCTCAGCCTCAACCTCTTCATCTACCCCAATGGTCATCACGAAGCCGCCTGGCGTCACCCGCAGTCGGTGCCGGAAGCGTCCATGGACATCGCTCACTACCAACAGCTTGCACTGAGAGCGGAACGGGAAAAGCTCGATGCGATCTTCTTTGCCGATTCGCCATCCCTGGCCGAAAGCGATCGCGAAGGTGTGCGCATACGTTTCGAACCAGTGACCTGGCTGGCGGCCATCGCGGCGGTGACCCAACGCATCGGCCTGATCGCCACGGCCAGCACCACCTACAGCGAGCCTTACAACCTGGCGCGTTCGTTCAGTGCGCTGGACCACCTGAGCAAGGGCCGCGCCGGCTGGAACATCGTCACCACGTCCCTGGCGGCCGCCGCCGCCAACTTCGGCCTGGACCAGCATCCGTCGGCCCATGACCGCTATGCCAAGGCCGAAGAGTTCGTGCAGGTGGTGGGTGACCTGTGGGACAGCTGGGAGGACGATGCGCTGGTGCTGGACAAGGCCACCGGGGTATTCGCCAACGGTGCGAAAGTGCACTCGATCAACCACGTGGGGACGCACTACCAGGTCAAGGGCCCATTTAACTCACCACGCTCTCCGCAAGGACGGCCCGTGCAAGTGCAGGCCGGCTCGTCCGAGGATGGCCGTGATTTCGCATCAAGGCACGCCGAAGCGATTTTCACCGCGCACCAGACCCTGCAAAGCGCGACCGAATTCGCCAACGATATCCGCGGGCGGGCGAGGGCAGTGGGGCGCGACCCGCGCCAGCTGAAAATTCTCCCGGGTATCAGCCCCTACATCGGCAGCACCGAAGCGGAAGCCCAGCGCAAGTTCGATGAACTCAATGACCTGGTACTGCCGCACGTTGCCCTGGGCCAATTGCGCCGACTGCTGGGTGTCGACCTGTCCGGTCAGGATCTGGATGCGCCTTTCCCTCGTCATTTGGTCAACTTTGAAGGCAGTGAGAGCCAGGCCAGTCGCTTCAAGCTGGTCATCGATATAGTCGACCGCGAGCAACCGACCTTGCGCCAACTGATCAACCGCCTGGCCGGTGCTCGCGGGCATTGGGTGCCGGTGGGCACACCGGTGCAAATCGCCGACCTGATCGAACAGTGGTTCCGCAGCGGCGCCGCCGATGGTTTCAACGTGATGCCGCCGGCATTTCCCGAGGGCTTTGAAGTGTTTCTCGATGAAGTGTTGCCGATCCTGCGCAAGCGCAGGCTGTTTCGCGAGGACTATACGGGTACCACGCTACGCGAGCATTACGGTCTGAGTCGCCCGGTTTCGCGGTTTGCGTTGAAGTCTGCCTGAGGGCGCGCAGCGATCGGGGGATTGTCTGAATGTACGCGTTGCCTCTGAGGGGGCAAAAGCCAAAACGAGGCGGCCTTAGAGCCGACCTGACTTTTACGGCTGTACCTGTGTGATCGTTCCCATGCTCTGCGTGGGAATGCCACCAGGGACGCTCCGCGTTCCGCTGACGACGCACGACGTGAGCCTTGCGCAACGGTGACGCGGAGCGTCACAGGCTGCATTCCCACGCAGAGCATGGGAACGATCACAAGTCAGGTCGGCTTTAAGGCCGCCTCGCTGATCGCGAGCGCCCCGTTAACCACGATTGCCAGTGGTCTAATAAAACCGCACACGCATTAGCCGAGTTGCTCCGCAAGCCCGACGATGATGCCCTCAGGCCCACGAATATAGGCGAGCCGGTACGATGTTTCGTACTGCATCTGGCCAATCAATTCGGCGCCATGGGCTTGCATCTGTGTCACGAGCGCATCGATGTCATCGACGGCAAACATGATGCGACGAAGACCCAGGGCGTTCATTGGTGTGTCCACGGGGCCAAACCGAACGGCCTCCGGGGTGTGGAACTTGTCCAGTTCAATGCCCTGTCCGTCGGCGGTGCGCAGCATCGCGAGGGTGGCTCGCACGTTGCCCAGTCCAATGAGGCTGCCGACAGCAGCCCCTTCAACGGTGGTTTGGCCTTCGAGCGTGAGACCCAACGCGATAAAGAATGCCTTCACCGCTTCGAGATCGTCGACAACGATCAGGACGTTGTCCATGCGCTTGATGGTCATGTCCTTCGCTCCCTGTTTTTAAACGAAGTCGCGTAGCCTGGCGCTAGCGACGATAGTAGCGGCGATCGTCGTCGTAGCGGTAGCGCGTGTCCCGGTCGCGGTGGCGCTCCCAATAGCGGTGGCGTTCGGCTTCCCGGCGGGCTTGCTCTCTGCGCCACTGGGCCCTGCGCCATTCGTCTCGACGCCATTCGTCCCGGCGATCGTGCCAACGACCGTCGTGCCAGTATCGATCGTCATGGGCAAGCAACGCTCCTGGCTGCTTGTCGGCCGTGCTGGCCAAGGTCGGCCAGGGGGTGTCGGCGGCCCGCACGGGCGCCTGGACGGCTGTGACTGGGGGGGCGGAAACAGGGGTTGAAGTCTTCATCTGTGTTGCTGATGCCGAGCCCATTGCCGCGAACGCGAACAGGCCGAGGAGCACCATCCGTGGGACATGGAATTTCATGAGCGAAGACAACCTCTGATTGGCAATTGGACGTGTGGCCATCTGGCTGCGCGAAGCCTGCGGGTTCGCGCCTACCGAGCGGATGAGCCTATCCAAATAGACCGACAATCAAGGAAAAGTTCTAGGCAGGCGTTGCAATTAGTGCAACGCCCGCCAGAGCGCCATGGCGTCGCTCAATCAGAATTGTTCAGCGCGCAGGCCATACAACGAGTCGCTACCTGCCCGAATGGATTGCTCAAGGCTCAAGGTGCGTGGAAGCAAGCGCTGGAAGTAAAAGTCGGCGGTGGCGATTTTCGCGTCGTAGAAATCTTCGTCTTCGCTGCGTTTTTGCCGCGCAACCTGAGCCATGCGCGACCAGAGCCAGGCGTAGGCGACGTAACCGAACAGGTGCAAATACTCCACCGACGCCGCGCCGACTTCGTTGCGGTTGCTTGCCGCTCTGTCGTGGAGCCAGTCGCTGATGTCCTCCAGCCGCTGCACGACATCCAGCAGTTGCGGGGCATAGGGGGCGTCAGGCTGTGCCGCGAAGCGGCGGATCTCGCCGGTGAACTGGCGCAGTGCGTGGCCTTTGTCGGCGAGCACTTTGCGCCCGAGCAAATCCAGTGCCTGGATGCCATTGGTGCCTTCGTAGATTTGCGCAATGCGCACATCACGGACCAATTGTTCCTGGCCCCATTCGCGAATGTAGCCGTGGCCGCCGAAAACCTGCTGGCCATTGATGCAGCTCTCCAGGCCGCTGTCGGTAAAAAATGCCTTGGCCACGGGCGTCAGCAGCGCCACCAGGACCTGCGCACTGTCGCGCTCGCCGGCATCAGCGGAAAACTTCGCCAGGTCCAGTTGTTGCCCGACATAGCTGGCGAACGCGCGGCCGCCTTCGGTCATGGCTTTCATGCCCAGCAGCATGCGCCGCACATCCGGGTGAACGATGATCGGGTCGGCCGGTTTGTCCGCCGCCACGGCGCCCGTGGGGGCTCGACTCTGAAGGCGTTCGCGCGCGTAGGCGACGGCACTCTGGTAGGACGCCTCGGCGCAGCCGATGCCCTGAATGCCGATGGACAGGCGTTCGTAATTCATCATGGTGAACATCGCCGCCAGGCCTTTGTTCTCTTCACCGATCAACCAGCCACTGGCACCGTCGAAGTTCATCACGCAGGTGGCTGAGGCCTTGATGCCCATCTTGTGTTCGATCGAACCGCAACTCACGGCGTTGGCAGTGCCAAGCGAGCCGTCGGCATTGACCAGCACTTTAGGCACGACGAACAGCGAAATGCCTTTCGGACCCGCCGGTGCATTCGGCAGTTTGGCCAGTACCAGATGAACGATGTTTTCGGTCAGGTCCTGGTCGCCCCCGGTGATGAAGATCTTGCTGCCGGTGATCTTGTAGCTGCCGTCAGCCTCAGGTTCGGCGCGGGTGCGGATCAGCCCAAGGTCGGTGCCTGCATGGGCTTCGGTCAGGCACATGGAGCCGGCCCAGCGGCCTTCATACATCGGTGGCAGATAGAGATTTTTCAGGGTGTCGCTGGCGTGGGCATCCAATGCCAGGCAGGCGCCAGCGCTCAAGGCCGAATACAGCGCAAAACTTGAGTTGGCGCCATAGAGCATCTCTTCGAATTGCACGGCCAGCATTTTTGGCATGCCCATGCCACCGAATTCGGCGTTGCCGGACAGTCCTACCCAGCCGCCTTTGATGTAGGTTGCGTAAGCCTGTTTGAAACCGCTGGGGGTGCTGACTCGCCCCTCATGCCACTGTGCGCCTTCTTCGTCGCCGCTACGATTGAGGGGCGCAATCAGGTGCTCGGTGACTTTTGCCGCCTCCTCAAGAATGGCATCCGCGGTGTCCGCGTCGATGCTGTCGGCCAAGGCGGGCAGGCGCGCCCACAGGGCCGGGGCCTCGAACACTTCGTGCAGCACAAAGCGCAAGTCACGCAGGGGGGCTTTGAATTCTGGCATAACGTAAACCTCGTTGGGACGGTTGTGTCACGGGCACAGCCGAATGTGGCCTGCACGACCCCCAAGCAGCAGGTGCAGACCTGCTGCTTGATGCAAGCATGGTAGAAGGGATTAGAGCGCCTTGGCCCGGTCGCGCAGCACGAACTTCTGGATCTTGCCAGTGGACGTCTTGGGCAAGAGCGTGAAGATCACGGTGCGCGGGACCTTGAACCCGGCCAGATGCTCACGGCAGAAAGCGATGATGTCAGCCTCTCGAACGTCCTGGTGATCCGCCTTCAAGGTGATGAAGGCGCAGGGCGTTTCGCCCCATTTCTCATCGGGACGGGCGACCACGGCGGCTTCCATCACAGCGGGATGGCGATAGAGCACGCCTTCGAGCTCAATGGTGGAGATGTTCTCGCCACCGGAGATGATGATGTCCTTGAGTCGGTCCTTGATTTCGACGTACCCGTCGGGATGCCAGACCGCCAGGTCACCGGTGTGGAACCAGCCACCTTCGAACGCTTCGGCAGTGGCGGTCGGGTTCTTCAGGTAGCCCTTCATCACCGTGTTGCCGCGCAGGAAAATCTCACCGATCGTCTGGCCATCGCGCGGGGTTGGCTCCAGCGTTGTGCAGTCGCCGACCATCACGCCTTCCAGTGTCGGGAAGCGCACACCCTGTCGCGACTTGATTTGCGCCCGCTGCTCCAGAGGTAACTCATCCCATTCGGCGTGCCAGGCGCAGACCGTCACCGGGCCATAGGTTTCGGTCAGGCCAAATACGTGCGTGACCTTGATGCCCATCTCTTCGACGGCACCGATCACTTTGGCCGGTGGCGCAGCGCCCGCGACCAAGGCATTGACCGGGTGATCGATGGCCGCTTTCGCCGACTCCGGCATATTGACCAATGCATTGAGCACGATCGGCGCACCGCACAGGTGAGTGACCTGATGCTCGCGGATCAACGTGAGGATTCTCTGCGGGTCGACCCGGCGCAGGAACACGTGCACGCCTGCCAGGGCCGTGATGGTCCACGGGTAGCACCAGCCGTTGCAATGGAACATCGGCAACGTCCAGAGGTACACCGGATGATTGCCGATGGCCCAGGTCATCTGGTTGCCCAGAGCACTCAGGTAAGCGCCGCGATGGTGGTAGACCACCCCCTTGGGATTGCCGGTGGTGCCTGACGTGTAGTTCAGCGAAATGGCCTGCCACTCGTCGAGCGGCCATTTCCAGTCAAACGCCGGGTCGCCTTCGGCCAACAGCGCTTCGTAGTCCAGGTCGCTCGCGGCCTGGCCTTCGCCGTATTCCGGGTCATTGACGTCGATCACCAGGGGTGGGTGATCGAGCATGCCAAGCGCCGCCTTGATCACGTCATGGAACTCGCGGTCGGTGATCAGCACTTTGGCTTCGCCATGCTGGAGCATGAATGCGATCGCTTCGGCATCCAGCCGGACGTTGAGCGGGTTGAGCACGGCACCGATCATCGGCACGCCGAAATGCACTTCCAGCATCTCGGGAATGTTGGGCAGCATCACCGCCACCGTGTCGTCCTTGCCGATGCCTCGACCGGCCAGCGCCGAGGCCAGGCGGCGGCAACGGGTGTAGGTCTGGGCCCAGGTACGGCGAATCGAACCGTGGATAACGGCAGGGTGGTTCGGGTAGGTACTGGCGGTGCGCTCGATGAAACTGAGCGGCGAGAGGGCAATGTGATTGACAGCCGAAGGGCCCAGGCCCTGGTCATAGATAGACATGTACGGATACTCGTTGGCTGATTGTTAGCTCTATGGCTGACCTGGCGGCGTAGTCGCCGAGGTCACCTTCTAAGTCCGGATGACGTTATATAATATTTTGTCTGTTATATGGAAGTACAACCTAAGCACTATAGTATATGTACTATATGTGATTCTTCTGATTCTGAGTCGACGCCACCGACCTTCCAAGTTGGTATAGGCTTGGTTTCCCTGACAAAGTGGGCGCGTAATGACCGTTACTCCCGTTCGATTGCACAGTTGGTTGCGCCTGCAGCGCGAGAGTGTGTCCCTGGCCGCCCGGGCTGATGCGTTGTGTCTGGCGCTGCAGGACTGTCCCGAAGTGCAGCGGGCGGTGTACCTGAGTTGGCAGCCGCCTTCGCGAATCTACCGCCATGAGGGCACGGCCCAGCAGTTTCCACCGGGACTTGGCGACCCTGCGCTGGCCAGCGACCAATTGCTCTTCGATCTTCTGGCAGACACAGGGCGCCTGGCCCTGGCTGAAGTGCGTCAACTCGATTGCTGGTTGTCCGGCCGGTTGCGCCGGGCCGCGATAAGCCATGGCCAGGTGTTCGACCTGGCCTTGACGCCCGGGCAGCCGGGCTTGTTGCTGGTGCAAGTGCGCGAGGGTGTGAGTCTCGATTGGCTGGGCTGGGTCCGGGATTTGCTGACGACGCTGCTGAGCAGTGTCAACGGCATGCTGCGCGGTTCGCCTCTGCTGGGCCTCGACCCGCAACCGAGCCTGTTGCTCGACGCGCAAGGTCGACCGCTGGAGTTCAACGCGACACTGATGGCGCTGCTCGCGGAAAAAACGCTGGGCGATGTGCTGGGTTTTTTACCGGTCAATCACCGAGAGCTGGTGCGTGCCTGCCTGACCCAGCAACGTGCTGTCGAAGGCGTCGAGGCTCAGTTTGAGAAACAGGTCCTGATCTGGACCTTCATCCCCGACCCACAGGAAAACCGGGTGCTCGCCCGTTGCCGCGACGCCACGGCGCAGGTGCTGGCAGAGCGTGAGGCGGCCACTGCACGACGGCTTTACCGGCTGATCATCGAAAACACCACCGACCTGATTTCCCGCCACACACCGGATGGGCGTGTGATCGATGCGTCACCGGCCTCCTGGACCTTGCTCGGCTATTGGCCCGAAGCACTGCGCGGGCAAATGGCCCAGGGCCTGTTCCATGGCCAGGACCTGGCCGGCCTCGTGCAGCGTGCACGCGATGCGCTGGAGCAGGATGGTTATCACACCATGACGTACCGCATCCGCCATCGCGACGGCCATTACCTGTGGTTCGAAACGGCCAGCCGGGCAATCCGGGAAACCTACACCGGCGCGGTGGTTGAAATCGTCTGCGTGTCCCGGGACGTTACGGCCCGCGTGCAGGCCGAGGAGAACAAGCGACGCCTGGCCGAAGTGGTCGAGGCCAACATCGATCCGGTGTTGTTCATCGCTCCCGGGGGCCTGGTCACTTACCTCAATCCAGCCGCACGCCGCATCCTCGGGATTGATGAGCAACAACCCATGCCGGCCCTGGCTACGTTGTTCGCCAGCGCTGACCTTGCGCGCCTGCAACGCGACGGTTGGCGTAGCGCCGAGCGCGACGGTGTCTGGAGCACCGATGCGCGCCTGCAACCACCGGACGGCGGCACATCGGTGCCGGTGTCGCTGGTGTTGCTGGCGCACCGTTCCGCCAGCGGCGAGCGCTATTACTCATTGGTCGCGCGTGACATGACCGAGCGCGAACTGCGCGAAGCGCAACAGCGGCGTCATCAGGACGAACTGGCGCACACCGCACGCCTGGTCACCCTGGGTGAACTGGCGTCGGGAATCGCCCACGAAATCAACCAGCCGCTGGCGGCCGTGGTCAATTATGCGAACGCGAGTCTGCGCTACCTGCAGACACTGGACTCCAATCCTCAAGCGGCAGCAAGAGTGACCCAGGGCCTGGAGCGCATTACCCATCACGCCACCCACGCCTCCGAAGTGATTCGGCGGCTACGCGCCTTTTTACGCAAGGGACAACGTCGCATGCAGGCGCTGAACCTGACTGACGTGGCCCGCGAAGCCGTGCGTTTATGTGCCTGGGAGGCGAGCAATTGCCAAGTGACAATCGAGGATCGACTGCCGGATAATCTGCCGCCCGTTTATGCCGACCGCGTGTTGCTGGAACAGGTGCTGCTCAACCTGTTGCGTAACGCCATCGACGCCAACCGTGAGCAACATCCCGGGCAGCCTTCGGTGATCGTGATGACCGTGGGGCAGGGCAGTGGCACGTGCGTGGAGATCCATGTGCAAGATCAGGGGCCGGGCGTCAGCGAACCGCAACTTCAGCAGATCTTTACCCCCTTCTACACCAGCAAGGCCGATGGCCTGGGGCTCGGTCTGTCCATGAGCCGCAGCATCATCGAAGGTTTCGGTGGCGAATTGAATGCCCGGCGCCAGCCTGTCGGGCTGCTGATGTGTTGCCGCTTGCCGCTGGCCGGCCTAACAAAACAACAATAGGAATCAGGTAATGGCAGGTGTAACGGAGCAGGTGGTGTACGTGGTCGATGATGACCAGGGCATGCTCGAGTCGACGGTCTGGCTCCTGGAGTCGGTCGGGCTCAAGGCCCTGCCGTTCACCAGTGGTGTCGCGTTCCTCGATGCCTGCGATGCGAGCCTCGACGCCTGCGTGCTGCTGGATGTGCGCATGCCCGGTATGGGCGGCTTGAACGTGCAGGAAGAAATGCGCGTGCGCCAACTGAACCTGCCGATCATCTTTGTCAGCGGGCACGCGGATGTGCCGATCGTGGTGCGCGCGTTCAAGGCCGGCGCCCATGACTTTATCGAGAAGCCTTACAACGAACAGCTGTTGCTGGACAGCGTGCAACAGGCACTCAGCAACTGTGCCACCCACCGTTCGGGTAACCAGGGCCACGAAGCCTTGCAGGCGCGCTTGCTGACCTTGACCCCGCGCGAGCGCGATATCCTGTTGCCGCTGGTGCAGGGTTACACCACCCGCGAAATCGCCGAGCAACTGGGCGTGAGTGCAAAAACCGTCGACCTGTATCGCGCGCGCGTCATGAAACGCATGCAGGCCAATACGTTGCCGGACTTGGTGGGCATGGCCATCGCGGCGCAGATGGTCGATCCGCTGAAGTTGCGTTGAGCCCTCGCCCTGGCCAGCATCTGCTTGATTGCGCTTATCGACACGCCGCTGAGCCTGCCAGTGTTTTTCCTGCAATGTAGCCGAACGTCATGCCCGGCCCGAGGGTAATGCCGCCGCTGGGGTAATGGCCGTTCATGATGCTGTTCATGTCATTGCCCACGGCGAACAGTCCTGGAATCGGCGCTTGATTGTCGTCCAGCACCCGGGCACAGGCGTCGGTGTGCAGCCCGGCGAAGGTGCCGAGGCTGCCAGGCACCAGCTTCACGGCGTAGAAGGGGGCTTGGCGCAGGCTGCCAAGGGACGGGTTGGGACCGTGGAGGATTTCCCCCTGGTTTTTGTTGTACAGCGACTCACCGCGACGAAATTGTGGATCGCAGCCTTTCTCGGCAAACTGATTGAACGTATCGACCGTGGCCTGCAGTTGCTGCGCATCGATCCCACACTGGCGTGCCAGTCCTGCCAGGGTCGAGTCCTTGAACAGATAGCCCATGCGCACATAGGACGCTGTCGGGAAGGGAAAGGGCCTGGACCAGCCCAGGCCATAGCGCCGCTGGGCGCGATGGTCGCAAATCAACCAGGACACTGGGGGTTCTCCCGGTCCGCAGGCATCGAACAGTGCGCACATGTAGTCATGGTAGGAGTCTGCTTCGTTGACGAAGCGTCGACCATCACGGCGCACGGCGAGAAAACCCGGTTTCGCCCGATCCATCAGATGGGGAAAGCCACTGAAACCGCCGTCCTCGCGCGGCACGCGAGACACCGGTGCCCACGCCGCGGCCTGCGCCAGGTCGCAGGCGACGCGGGCGCCGACGCTTTCAGCCAGGCGCAAGCCATCGCCGGTATTGCCCTTGGGCGCAGCGCTCAAGTGTGCGCTGCCATCAGGGGCGTGGGCGAACTGCTGGGCAATACGTTGCCGGTCGTGGGGGAAGCCGCCGCAGGCCATCACCACACCCCGTCGTGCACGAATCTCGAGCAGGCCTGCGCCGCGGTCGATACGCGCGCCGACCACATGTTGGTCCTCGCGCAGCAGCTCACCTACCTGTGTATCGGTCAGCAGGCGGACGTTGCGATCCAGGGCGCTTTTCAACAGCCGGGCGACCAGGGCATTGCCGTTCACCAAGTGCATGCCCCGGCCGTGGCACATCAGGTCCCGGGCATGGCGCAACAGGCGTTTGCCGACATACAGCAGTGAGCTTGCCGAGCGGGTCGCGTTGAGGAAGTGGTTGAGATCGGCGCCGCCGGCAATGCCCATTCCGGCGAGGCTGATGAGGTCCAGCGGACGCCGAAGCTTGTCGATCCACGTACCCAGTCGACGACCATCGAATGGCAGGGCGCAGAGCGAGCGGCCGCCTCGGGCATGACCTTCGCTGGCATGAAAGTCAGGCATCTTGCTGCCGGAGAAAAACTGCACTTCGGTATGGCGCTGAAAAAACTCGATCATCTTCGGGCCCTGCTCAAGGAACATCTCCATGCGCGGGTCGAGCACATCGCTGTGCAGCTCGTTGCGCAAATAGATTCGCGCCTGTTCGAGCTCTTCCACGACGCCTTCGGCGACTGCCAACGGGTTGCGTGGGACCCACAGCCAGCCGCCCGACCAGGCACTCGTGCCGCCGAGCACCGGCTCTTTTTCCACCACGATGACGTCGAGGCCGAGCTCGGCACAGGTGACGGCAGTCGCCAGGCCCGAGGCGCCGGAACCGATGACCAAGACATCACAGATAAGGTCGTCGACATTCATCGACGGCAAGACGCTCATGGCGACCTCCATATTTGGGCTTTTCACTGTAGGAGCATGCTCGCTCCTACAGGGGACGGTTATTGCAACGGTGAAAAGTCGGTCGGGCGCAGCAAGCGCGACTCCAGCGTCACCACGGCGTCGAGCGCCTTGTTCTGCCTGGCGAAGTCCTGCCAGCGCGGATCGGCGGCCATGGCGTTGCGGCGGTTCATGCGATCGTCGAGGCTGGTATAGGCCCAGATGTGCACCACCTGGTTGACCTCGCCGATTTCGGTGGTGAAGAAACCGACCAGGTTGCCCAGGTGCTCTTGTTGCACGGCCAGTGCCGCGGTTTTGTACAGGGCCAGCCAGTCGCCAAGGCGGGTCGGTTTAATCGTGTAGGTGCGCAGTTCGTAGTACATGCGGAGCTCCAGTTTGGGCGTGTGGGTGTGTGTTGTGCTCAAGACGGGCGGCGATATCACTGGCGGCGAGGTAGCCGAAGGTGATGCCCGGGCCGAGGGTGATGCCGGGGCCTGGGTAGGTGCCGTCCATGATCGAATTCATTTCATTGCCGGCGGCGTACAGGCCGGGGATCGGTGCACCGCTGCGGTCGAGCACGTTGGCCTGGCCGTTGGTGACCAATCCGCGGGCAGAGCCGAGGTCGCCGGTAAACAGGCGAATGGCGTAGAACGGCGCCTTGTGCAACGGCTTCAGGCACGGGTTGGGTCCATGGAGCGGGTCACCCATGTAGCGGTTGTAGGCGCTGCTGCCTTTGCCGAACTGCCGGTCGACGCCAAGCACTGCATCGGCGTTGAACTGCGTCAGGGTCTGCTCCAGGGCCGTGGCATCGATGCCCGCGATAAGGGCCAGTTCGGCGAGGCTGTCTGCGCGCAGCAGGTAACCGGCTTCGATCAATGCGCTGTTGTCGACCGGCCGCGGACGGGCCAGGCCCATGCCGTATCGGTTCAAGGCTTCGCTGTCACAGATCAGCCAGCAGGGCGCATTCGCGCCGCCGTTGGCGAACATGCCTTGGACGAAGCAGTGATAGGAGTCCGACTCGTTGACGAAACGTCGTCCGGCGCGGTTGACCGCGATCACACCGGGTTTGGCCCGATCGGTCACCAGGTGCGGAAAACGCTCGAGGCTGCCGTCGGCCTTGCGCAGGACCGAAACCGGCGCCCAGAAGAAGTTTGCCGACAGGTTGTCGCCAATGGCCGCGTTGACCGCAGCGGCCAGTCGTTGTCCGTCACCCACATTGGCCGCCGGGGACATGCTCCAGTGTTCCGAGTCGGTCGCTGGCCGCTGCGCCGCGGCTTGGGCGCCGGCGGCAAATCCGCCCATAGCCAATACCACACCGCCCTTGGCCAATACCTTGCGGGTTTGTCCCCGCCAGGTGATCTGCACGCCCTCTACGCGTCCCTGTTCGATCAGCAGCGCGTCGGGCGTCGCCTCGAGCCACAAGTCGACGCCGTTGGCGAAGGCGGTGGTCGCCAGCCGGGCGATCAAGGCATTGCCTACGGTCAGGCGCGTTCCGCGTGGATGGCTGAGGCGATCAATAGCATATCGGCCCATCAGTTTCAGGCAGTGCCAGAGCGATTGCGGCGAGCGCTTGAAGCTGAGGAAGTGCTGGATGTCGACACGATTGACCATCATGCCGCCGAACAGCAGCATGCCGTCCGGTGGCCGCTTCAGGTCTTTGAAGTGCTCACCGAGCTTACGCCCGTCGTACTCGTCGATTTCCAGGGCGCGACCGGTTTGCGTGCCACCGGGCAAGTCCGGGTAATAGTCGGGCGACAGTGGCCGCAGGCTGTATTTGAGTTCGCTGTGGGCCTGCAGAAAACTCAAGGCTTCGCGGCCATTGTCGATGAAGGCGTCGATCAGCGCCGGGTTGTAGCCAGCCCCGATCACCTCCTTGAGGTAGCGGCGCATTTCGTCGGCGCCCAGGTGATACCCGGCGGCCCGGGCCTGATCGGTGTCGTGCAGCCAGACCGCGCCACCGGAGATCGCCGAGGTGCCGCCGAAGGTTTCGGTCTTTTCCACCAGCAAGACCTGGAGGCCGCGGCAACTGGCGGTCACCGCCGCGGCGAAACCGGCGGCGCCGCTGCCCAGGACAATCACGTCGTAGACCCGGTCGGCACCGGCAGGGAGCTGGGTAGTCGTCATGTTCATCGTCTATCGCCTGTTAAGGACACGGCCGCAGATCAGATCTGCAGCGGTGTTACGCCCATGAAGTGGCCGAGGTTGCCCAGTTGCGCCAGGGCCATTTGCGGGCCGGTCTGGATCGCACAGCCACGCCCTTGGGCGAAGGCGAGAAACGGCGTCAGCGCTGGCGAAGTCACGACATCGGCAACCAGCGTCGACGCTTGCAAGCTTTGCATCAGGTCTTGCGGCAATGGCAGCGGACCTTCCTCGCTGGTGGCGCCCATGCCGACCGGCGAGGCGTTGACCACCAGATCGAAGTGCTCAAGCGAGGTGGGATTGGCGCTGATCACTGTCTCGGGAAACGTGTTGCGCAACAGTTCGCCGAGCATCTCGACGCGCTCCGCGCTCAAGTCGCTGATGACCAGATGACGGATCCCGGCCTGGCACAGTGAATAAGCAATCGCACTGCCGACACCGCCGGTGCCGATCACCAGCGCCTGTTTGTCTTGCGGATTGAAACCCTGCTGGCGCGCCGCACTGAGAAAACCTTCGCCGTCGACGATATCGCCCACCAGCCGGCCGTCGGCCTCGCGCCGGATCACGTTGACCGAACCCAGCGCCGCCGAGCGCGCACTGACACTGTCCAGGCGGCCGGCCAGTAGCTGTTTGTAGGGGACGGTGACCACGCAGCCGCGCAGGTTCTGCCAGCCACGCAAGGTCTCGACGAAGTTCTGCAGGGCGCTCGGCGCAAGGTCGATGGCCAGCATGGCAACGTTTTGCCGGTGCCCAGCGAACCATTGGTTGAAGTTTTCCGGTGATTTGACCTGTGTCACAGGCGAGCCGACGATGGCGACCAGTTCAGTCGAACCCTGAATCATTTGATGTACCCGCTTATTGGCTGTGTTGTGGGGCCGATAGTGCGAGCGGGGAGGGGAGCGGACAATCAGGCCGGCGGGCGTTTAAGTTGATAATCGCAGCATCAATGCGATAATCGCATTACTTGCCTGAATTAGAGTCGTCGCGATGAAGCAGCCCACCATCCATCAACGGGACCTGATCGTCGGCCTGCAAAAGGGCCTGGCGTTGTTGCAACTGTTTTCCCAGGAACATCCACGCCTGAGTGTGCCGGAGGTGGCACGCATGGCCGACATGACCCAGAGCGCCGCCCGACGTTTCCTGCTGACGCTGGTGCATGACGACTTCGCGCAGACCGATGGTCGTTTCTACTGGCTGACCGCCAAGACCCTGCGCATTGGCCAGGCCTATGTCGATTCGGCCGTGCTGCCGCGCATGCTGCGGCCGATCGTCGAACAGGTGGCGCGAACCACCCAGGAGCATGTGTCGGTGGGCATTCGCGACGGGGATGACATCGTGCATGTGGTGCGCAGCCGCTACAGCCACATCACCTCGATGTCGATTCGGCCTGGCTCACGGGTGCCCATGTATTGCACCGGCAGTGGCCGGCTCTGGCTGGCGAGTTTGTCTGGCGAAGCGCTGGACGGGTATTTCGCACGCAACCCGCCCCAAGCGATTACCCCCTACACGCTCACCGATGAAAAACAGATCCGCGCCGAAATCGCTTTGGCGGCGCAGCGTGGCTACGTCCTGGTGGATCAGGAATACGAAGTGGGCATGCGGGTGCTGAGCGTGCCATTGATTGATCGCGAAGGGCAGTTGCAGGCCACCTTGACGCTCACCACCCATGCATCGCGAATGACCGTGGAGCAAATGCGCGAACGTTATTTGTCTGCATTGTATGAGGGTCAGGCGTTGCTGCGGCCGATCATGACGTTGTAGGGCGATGGTGTTGCCTGTGGGGAGGGTTGCGATTGATCCGGCTTGGACGGTTGATAAGGGCAACAAGCGGCCAGAAGCGGAAGCTCGTTGCCAGCGTTAAACCCCAATAGACAGCGGGCCGCAATACATCAGGGTGTTGCACACCACCATCTGGGCGACCGTGAATCCCAATGCAGTTCCCAGAAAGCCAACGCCCGCGACGATCCAAGGCAAACTTGCTTTCACGCGGTACCTTAACAGCCAGGCCGACGCTGCTGCGCCAACCAACATGCCGGGCATGGAGAACACGTGCCCGAGCCCAAACAACCCTTCGGGGTGGTCGAGGCTGGCCATGATGTTCATGTAGATCAACAGCGTGGCCACCGCCGCGGCTGTCGTACCCGTCAGAAACAGGGCGGGCGTTCGGATAATCAAGCCCAGTACAAACACCGCCGCAGGTACTGCGACAAGGTACCCACTGCCTGTATACAGCGGGTTAGCACCTATGCTGGCGTAAAGGAGAACAGGAGTGATTAACAGGATGGAATAGGCAATATCATCTCTGCGACCAACTGTCATTCCTAGCCTCGCTTTCAGCATCGTGCTTGGTGGAATAGCGTAGCCGACGGGAACGTTCTTGCTCGGCGGGTCCACTTCGGGGCGACCGCGGTCCTTGCAATAGGCAGAAATCGGCCGATTCTGTTGAAAAAGTAGCTCCCCTGTCTGGCCTGCGGCAAAATCTCTACATTGGCCAGCAGGGAAGCACGCAGCATGATGGGACAGTTATCGAGTGGGCAGGAACGGCTGTTTGCCAGCGCTCGTGCCTTTGCCATTGACTGCCAGCGCTGGCAGCGCACTGATCTGTTAACGCATACCGCGCATCACTGCTGTTCTGTAAAGGGCGCTCGTTTGGCTAGCGGGCGCACTTTGTTTTTGGAAGCCCCCCGCTAGACCACCGCGCCAAACAAGTGCCCCACCAGGGCCGTAATGCCCATGGCCAGCGCCCCCCAGAAGGTCACCCGCCAGGCCCCGGTGATGACCTTGGCTCCGCCAGCCTTGGCGGCGATGGCGCCCAATGTCCCGAGAAACACCAATGACATGCCCGATATCCAGGGCACCACACTGTGCTCCGGCGCGACAAATGTCACCGCCAGCGGCAACGCGGCACCCACCACGAAACTGGCGGCGGAGGCGAGGGCGGCCTGCAACGGTTTGGCGGTGAGAGTGGCGCTGATGCCCAACTCGTCCCGGGCGTGAGAGCCCAGTGCGTCATGGGCCATCAACTGATCGGCCACTTGATGGGCCAGTTCGGGTGATACGCCGCGATGCATGTAGATGTTGGCGAGTTCAATGTGCTCGGCATTCGGGTCGCTGGCCAGTTCTGCCCGTTCGCGGGACAGGTCGGCCCGCTCGGTATCGGCTTGGGAGTGCACGGAAATGTACTCGCCAGCGGCCATGGACATGGCCCCGGCCATCAGCCCCGCCATTCCGGTGACCAGCAATGTGGCATGGCTGGCGTTGGCGGCCGCGACGCCGATCAGCAGGCTGGCGGTAGAGACAATCCCGTCGTTGGCCCCAAGGACGGCGGCGCGCAGCCAGCCGATACGATCGCTTCGGTGTGCCTCGGTGTGCCTGTGCATGAATTTCATTGTTTAACAGGACTCCCTGTCATTAGGCGGTTCACGTCGAACGGGTTCCGAGCGGGCCGGCAATCGGCGTCAGCGGGTTTCAATTTGCGCCTGCAACTGGCCGCCGACAATGGATATTTCTTTGAATTGTTCACCCTCGCGCAGCACGAACAACGCGTCCATCCCGCGTTCCTGAGCCAGACGTGGGCCCTCGGTTTCGCCCAGGACCATCAGCGCCGTGGCCCAGGCATCGGCGAGCATGCACGAGGCTGCCACCACGGTGACGGCGGCGAGCGGGTTGCACAGCGGCGCGCCAGTGGCCGGGTTCATGGTGTGAGTATAGGACTGACCCGCCACGTCGACCCAGTGTCGATAGTCCCCGGAGGTCGCGATTGCGGCATCGCTGAGTTCCATCACGCCCATGACTTCACGCACGCCCCGGTTGGGCTTCTCCAGGGCCACGGTCCAGCACTGGCCGTCAGGTTTGACGCCCCGGGCGCGCATCTCGCCATCGATGCCGACCAGGTAACGGGTGATGCCCAATCCCTCAAGGCAACGGGCCAGTTCATCCACGCCAAAACCTTTGGCGATGCCACTCAAGTCAAGGTTCAGCGGCACGCGTTTGCGCACCTGATTGCGTTGTGGCTCAACCACCAATGCGGCGCTGGCTAACAGCCGGGCCCGCGGCGCAATCGTGCCGATCGCCTGCTCTGTGACCGTCTGCTCCCCGGGGCCGAAGCCCCAGGCGTTCACCAGGTCACCGACAGCGATGTCGAAGGCGCCGCCGGATTGCTGACTGACGCGCAGTGCAGTAGACAGCACCGTGGCCAGTTCCTTGGGCACCGACACCCATTCCTGCTCGGGGGCGGCATTGAGGCGGTTGAGGTCCGAGTCGGGTTTCCAGGTGGACATTTGCTGGTCCACCCGGGCCACGGCGTGGGCCAGGCGCTGGCGAGCTTCGTCGGTATCGATCCCGGTCCCGGCATAAAACAGGGCGGTGTAGCGGGTGCCCATGGTTTCGCCGTTCAGGCTATAGCGCTGCAACTCAGTAGACATCTTCACGGTAGCGTCCTTGTGCCTTTAGGGTCAGCACACTCAGGTTGAGAGGCGCCAACACTTCATCAAGGGCCTGCATCACGCCTTTGGCCATCTCGCGACTGCCACACACCAGCACTTGGGCACCTTTTTCAATCAGCCGGCGCAAGGCCAGGGCATCGCTGATCAGCCGGTCTTGCACATAGCTGCGGTCCTGAGCCTGAGAGAAGGCGGCGCGCAATGCCGTGAGGCGGCGGTCCGACAAGTATTGGTTGAGCTCCGGCTCGTAGAGAAAATCCGAGGCCGGGTTGCGCCCGCCCCAATACAAGTGCATCGGGTGTCGGGCCTTGTTGTTACGGATAAACCCGGCCAGAGGACCGATGCCGGTGCCGGCACCGATCAGGATCACTGGGTGCGTGCCCGACGCCGGGCGAAATTGTGGGTTGGGTTGGATAAACGCTTCGATCGATGCGCCGATGTCCAGGTCATGAAGGAATTGCGAGCATATGCCACCGTTGTGTTTACGCACACAGATCTCCAGCACGCCGTCCTGGGAACCGCTGGCCAGCGAATAGAAACGCGGGATCGGGCTGCCCGGCGGCACAATCCCGACCAGGTCGCCGGCCAGAAAGGCCGGCAACTCGCCGCAGGCTTTGAAGCGCAATATGTGGGTTGGCGCATTTACCTGTTCACCATAGGCAATCCGCTCTGTCAGCTCCAATGGATGGGTGCGCGGATGCTGCGGGGTGTGAACCAGCGCCAGCTCCTGCCCCAACACGTCGCCCAATGCGTGGCCCCAGCGCGCAAACTCCTGAGGGGACTGACGGTTGACGGTTTCTAGCCCCAGCAGTGGCGAACCACCGGCCCGCAACATGGCGTCCTGCACTTGAAGGGCGTACTGACAGAACTGCGCAAACTGGCGGTCGCCCATGCCCAGCACCGCAAAGGGCAGGCCGGGCTTGAGGCCGGTTTTGGCCAGTCGCGCCAGGAACTGCGAAGCCGAGGACGGCGCATCGCCGTCACCGTGGGTCGCGGTGAGGATGAACACCCGTTGGGCATTGCGGTAATCGCCCACCCATTCATTCATCGCCGCGCTGTGCACCTGATGGCCACTCTGGTGCAAGGCGTCGTGCAAGGTTTTGGCAAAGCCCCAAGTGCTGTTATTTTCACTGCCCACCAGAATCACGCTGTCGGCGCAGTGGGCAGGGCTGTTGTGGCGAATGTTCGGGCCAGCCTTTCGGCGGCGCCACCACAACAGAATGCCGGTCACGCTCATCAACGGTATGCAGAGGGCGCAGAGCCCGAGCGGTAGGCCCAGCCACCAGAGGCCTTCGCCGGTGTGCAACTGATAGATCAATTCGTAGAGGTTGTGCATCGAGTCGTGGGCTTGATAGGACAGCAAGGCACCGCTGGCCTGATCCACGTAGCCGTCGCCCTGGGCCGTGCGCAGGGAAAACACATCGCGCGGGTTGCCGGGGCTCGGGTAGACCAGCTCGCGCAGGTCGTTGAGGTCGGTGGCCTGCAAGGCTTGCAGTGTAGCCACCGGCAAGGCCGGGCCGGCGCTGACGTGGGCGGGGAAGGCGGGTTCACTTTGACTGCCGTCGGCGATAAACCCAAAAGTGGTGGCGGACATGTAGAGCCCGCTCAATGCCGACAGCAGCAGCCCGGGCAAGGCCAGTCGCCCAACTTCAGCATGCCAGCGCTGGCTGACAGTGCCCCGTAGCGGCCGCAGCAGGTTGCGCCAGCCACCCAGGCGCCGGGCGAGCAATAGCGCGCCAGACACCGACAACATCAACATGAACAGCGCGCCGACACCCGATACTCCATGGCCTGGTGAGCCGAGGAACATCGAGCGGTGCAGCTCTTTCACCCAACGCGTGAACGCGGAGGGTGCATAGGGTGCCAGGCCTTCGCCGGTCAGTGGATCGACCGTTTCAACCCCGGCCTGACCGTTCTGGTTGTAGTAGACGATGACTGTCCCGGACGCTGTGCGCTGGATCTGCTCCACGCCCGGGAAGTGATTGGCCACACGTCCGGCCAATTGGCCGACGTTGAGTTGCCCGGTGGCGGTGCTGTGCAAGTGTTCCAGCGCCGGGTCGACCGACAGGATCGCACCACTGATGGCCAACAGCATGACCAACAGGGCCGCGATCAGGCCGGGCAGGGAATGGGACTGGCGAAGCATGTTCAGCCTCCAGAAATGGCAGGTGCTACAGATCGTAAGTAAAGGACTCGACATAGGTGCTACCGGTCACCGGCTGGCCTGCGCCCTTGGACGTGAGCGGCACGCTGACATCGGCGCGTGCGTCACGTTTGTCCTCAACGGCGCTGTCGATGCGGATCTGATACCCGGCATCAATCAGGGTGTCTGCCAGTTCGACGCTGACTTTGAGCGTGCGCCCACTGCCGACACTGGCGCCGCTGACCCCGTCAAACTCACTCGGGTTCATCCCGCTGCCACGGGCCCAGTCGCCCAGGTGTTTGTAATATTTGGCCTTCTTGCCGGCTACCCAGAGGGTTTTCTGGTATTGGCCATTGGTGTCGGTGACGTAGATCGCCAGGTAGGCATCATTGCCGCTGTAGTCCTTGAGCTGCGTGGTCAAGGTCACTTCACGGGCCTGGGCCAGCCCCGGCAGGGCAATGGCGCCGGCAAGGCAGGTGGCTGCGATGATCTTTTTCATGAGGGTGTCCCTTTGATCGTTAGGTCGAGAGCCTGGACCTGCTTGCTGACAGCAACCTGAAGCGCAGGAAAAACTCATCGACAGGTGAGGCGTCATTCGGTGAGCGGGCTGCCGAGGTAGTCCCTGACATCGCCGTCGTCGCGGAAATGGATCTCGAGTGTGCGCAAACGCAGCGAGGCCGGTGAGTAGCTGGCTTCGATGGCGTTGCCTTTTCGATCCAGCCCCTTGAGCTCATAACAACCGTCGTCGACCTTGATGCGTTGCACGCTCCAGCCGTATTGCCGCTCGACCTGCTGACGCAAGGTTTCGCGCGGTTGCCAGTCGCTCACCGGGTCGCTGCAATCGTCATCGGCCAGGGCGTAACCACTGAGCAGCAAGCTCAACAGCGTGGCATTGGCAATAAAACCTGTTTTCATGATCTGTCTCCTGCCGAGGTCGGCGCCTGTGGCATACCCTAAGGAGCATTCCTGACAACCAGCTGAATCTTCAGATTCACGTCAGGTAAGGCGATTAAGGTGCTGCACGACAACCATCACAGGAGGCGCCAGATGCGGGTCTTATTGGTCGAGGACGCTCAAGGCTTGGGGGAAGCGGTGCGCGAGCAGATTGCCGATGACGGCCACGCCGTCGATTGGGTGCAGCGTCTGGACCACGCGCGCAACAGCGTACGCACCACGCCTTACGACCTGATCCTGCTGGACCTGATGCTCCCGGACGGTCGCGGGCTGGATTTTTTGCGTCAGCAACGTTCGGCAGGGGACGTGACCCCGGTGATTATCCTGACTGCCCAGGATCAGATTTCCGATCGTATCGCTGGCCTCAACGCGGGCGCCGACGACTACCTGGTCAAACCGTTCGACCTGTTCGAGCTCTCGGCCCGTGTGGCGGCGGTGGCCCGGCGCTACAGCGGCAACCCCAATCCACAGATCAGACTCGGCGACTTGCAGGTCGACATGAGTGCCCGCACGGTGTTGCGGGCCGGTGCGACGGTGGACCTGACCGCGCGGGAGTGGGCGCTGTTCGAGGCGTTTGTGCAACGCCCCAGCGCGCTGCTTTCCAAGTCGCAGCTTGAAGAACGGCTGTATGCCTTCGGTGCCGAAATCGAGAGCAATACCATTGAGGTCTACATCAGCCGTCTGCGTAAAAAACTCGGGCGCGACCTGATTGAAACCGTGCGGGGCATGGGCTACCGGTTGATGTCCGCATGAAGCCGTCTTCGAGCCTGCAAAAACGCCTCGGCCTGGGGCTGACGTTGGGCACGACCTTACTGTGGCTGGCGGCGACCGTTGGCGCCTGGCTGGTGGTGCAGCATGAATTGAACGAGGCGTTCGACAGTGCGCTGGAAGAGACTGCGCAGCGCATCCTGCCTCTGGCCGTGCTGGAAATCAGCAACCGTGAAAGTCCTCGTGACGCCCAACACGTCGCCACCCTGAAAATGCACAAGGAATACCTGACGTACCTGGTGCGCGATGCCAAGGGGGAGATCCTGATGCAGTCCCACGACGCCAACCCGAAGATCTTCAACCAACAACCGGCCGAAGGCTTTTCAACCACAAAAAAATACCGTCTGTACGGCTCCAGTGCGCTACGTGAAACAGTGTTTATCGAGATTGCCGAACCTCTGGAACACCGCCGTGAAGCGGCACGTGAAGCGTTGCTTGCCTTGTTGTTGCCATTATTGGCGCTGATTCCCATCATTCTGTTGGGAACGTGGTTGTTTGTGCGCATCAGCTTGCGCAGTGTATTGGCCTATCGTCGTGCCGTGGAGACTCGTGGGGTGGGTGATCTGTCGCCGATCAGCGGGGCGCGATTGCCGGCGGAAATCGCACCACTGGCGGAGGCGGTCAATCATCTGCTG
The DNA here is from genome assembly GCF_002236105.1 of Pseudomonas umsongensis. Lineage (GTDB taxonomy): Bacteria > Pseudomonadota > Gammaproteobacteria > Pseudomonadales > Pseudomonadaceae > Aquipseudomonas > Aquipseudomonas umsongensis. Next base: position 93,763 of record NZ_NIWU01000009.1, on the reverse strand, counting down.
GAGCGCTTGCGCAAGGCCTTGGAGAGTGAACGCAGCTTTACTGCCAACAGCGCCCATGAACTGCGTACGCCACTGGCGGCGACCCTGGCGCAAATCCAGCGACTCCACCATGAGGCGCCCGAGGGCCCGTTGCGAGTACGTGCGGCGAAAATCGAAAACGCGTTGCGCGACCTGGCGCGGCTCTCGGAAAAACTCATGCAACTGGCCAAGGCCGAAGGCGGTGGCCTGTTGTCCGAAACGCCTCAGGACCTCATTCCGTTGCTTGCCCATGTGGTTGATGAGTGGAACAACCGCAGTGGGCACCGGATCAAGTTGCAGCTGCCAAACCAGTCCTGCTTGTACTCGACCATTGATCCGGACGCCTTTGGCATCCTGTTGCGGAACCTGATCGAAAATGCGCTGAAGTACGGGGCAGCGGATCAACCGATCGAAGTCAGCCTCACCGAACAGGCACAGCTACGGGTGGTCAATAGCGGCCCGGCGGTGCCGCAGTCGGTATTGCAGCACCTGACTGAGCGTTTTGTGCGCGGTCACAGTGAGATCAGTGGTTCAGGACTGGGCTTGGCGATTGCCAAAACCATAGTGCAGGGGGTAAACGCCAGAATGAAATTGTTCTCCCCGGCAACAGGTCGACAAGATGGGTTCGAAGTCTGCGTCTGGTTACCGCTTGCCCCATCATAAAAGACTGAGGGGCTCGCCAACGTTCTTTTATCGATGTGAATCTTGCAGCCATTACCTGGGCAGAATGGTGTTCAATGCACAGAATGCCGATGGTTTTGTTCTAAAGCATTGAGGGCGGTAGAAAAATACGCTGTCTCATGCATTTGATGACAATCTGCCTTAGTTGTGAATTTGATTGAATAGATTCAATGCAGTGACTGCTTTTGGCCGATTCTGTTGAAAGAGTAGGCTCTGATTTCCACGGTAGAAAAGTACGCGCTTGAGATTGAAATCTTTACATTGAGCAGAGGATTTCGGGGGCAGATTTCGTGTAGCGGCGCGCAAAAAAACGCATTTTCAGCGGTCAGTATGTGGGCGGTCTGTAAGAACCGACTTTTTCAACAGAATCGGCCGATTGCTGCCTGTCGCGATGGGCTGCAAGCAACCCCGAAGTCGACAGTCGGTAGTGCCACGACTTAGAGCCGGAGAGATGAAAAACCTATGTCATGGCATAAATGAGTGTGGGGCATATCCGGCTTTGCAACCTAACGCTAAAAGTGCACGAGTTCGATCGTCAGACGAGACCGTTTAGTTTTTTTTCTTGATTAGTTTATTGATGTAGTATTTTAGGCTCAAACGATCTTTAGGCCTTGGTTTGTAGTGGGTTTTGTTTCTTTGTGTGGGATCGATCGACATGGTTGCGGCGGTGTAATAGTAAAGCGCTATAGACCTGCGGCTGATGTGCTCTGGAGTAGTCAAAGGTTCTGGGTGCCCATGATTGCTGTCTTTGTCTGTGTTGAAAATGACGCAGCGATTGTAAACGGGTAGGACTTTCTTAAGGCAGATCCTCATGCCGGCATCCCAAAGTTCTAAGTTGCCGCCGTATTCTTCTCGCCAATCTTCATTCAGATAAATAATGACATTCAGTCTGCGCTCGACGTTCAGCTTTTTGTTGAGCCTGAAGTCCGAGTGCACGCCCAGAAAACCACCGCTTTTCGTTTCATGCAGGCCGCCACCGGTAAAGTAGGGGTCGGGTATCAAACCGTGAATGCCTGTGAGATTTTCAAGAAACTGCAACATGGGCGCCGAGTTAAAGGCGTTGAAAACAGTCTTCAAAAAGGGGGCACATTCGTTGGGGCTTATTTGACGTTTTAGTTGACCTTTATAGCCGCGCTCGTAGAGCATTTCATTGTTGGTCGGCTCGATTGGGAAGTGCGAGCAGATACTCGAAATCAGCTCTTCATGCAAGAAGTTGTCGATGACTATGTGCGGAAATGGCGCAGCCTGGACATAGTGACTGGTCAAAGAGTCGCCAAAGGTGCTGGCAGCGTTTTGGTCGAAATCAAGCTCCGGGGACAGGGTGAAAGGTAGTGCTTGAGTGATGGGTGCCATTACCGCTCCAATAACTTAATATAAGACTTGTGGGGCGCTTGAAGCAGCCTTGGGCAGGCTGCGTCTGCTCGTCGCTTAGCTTTTTCTGTCATCCTTGTTCAGGCGCTTAAGGATGTTGTTGTACATTTTGGTTCGTCTATGAGTCTTGTCATAGCCGCCAGCCGCTGCGACAGTGCCGGCTTGAATGTGATCCAGATAGCTGAAGATTTTACGCGGCGATAACATTTCTACGACATAGCCAAGCTCTGTCATGCGGTCTTGAAGAGTATATCCTGGTACGCGTTCATCCATGGAGAAATGCATGTTATTTTGCTTGATAAGTTTGCAGTTCCATAATGTGCAGAAACTTTTTAAGTAGACTTCTCTGTAAGGTTTTGGCTCTCTAGAGCGTAATCCCATAGAGATTTTCAGGTGTCTGTAATGATGTTTGAATAGTCGTGAGCTAAAGCGCCAAAGCGTTCTTGCGGTGCCACGGTTGATTTGCTCAACACAACCCACTGCCACGGCTTTCGGGTTATTCAAGCACTTATTCAACATCATTGGAAAAACATTTTTGTCGAAAACAAATGTATCTGTGTGCATCAGGAATAAATAATCAGTTTCAACTTGCTGCAAAACTAGATCCAGTGCCTTGCCATGTGCGATGTGGCCAGGTTCTGGTTCAGGGGCAGAGCGCTCGATCAAATTGATCCAATCGAGAGTTCGTAAGTAGTCAGTGCTTTCATCGGCAGAATTGTTGTCAACTACCCATATTGGGACGTTGTCGCTGCCTAGGTGTTGGTGTAATAAATCCAGGCATATCTTGGTGATTTCGGGTGTTTTGTAATTCACTATGACTATGCTGAAGGGTTTAAAACTTTCAGCTGGAAAACCCGGATTGATCATTGTTCATGTGCTCATGGTGTTGTATTTATTTTTATAAGTAACTTAACCTGCTTCCGGCTTGTGCTTGTTCTCCAAACCTGAAGGAGACTGAATCGGACTGCATCCTATAAGGATCTGCTCTACAGGTAAATATCCATGACTTGAATCGTTATATCAGTAGGCGGTAGGCGGTAGGCCGCATCAGTGAATGCAGCCTCAGTTGTAGACACTGGCAGGGTCAGCTCCTGGCCGTTTTCTGCCTGTCGCGTCCGGCTGAAAACGTCCCAAAGCTGACGTTGGTGACAGGCATAAATCGGCCAGTAGCGGCCGCATCCGGCCGTTTGTACTGAATGAGCTTTAGAGCACCAAGAACTATTCATTTACCAACTGGATTACCGTCTTGCCCTTGCCGCGACCTTCCGCGACCTGGCGAAACGCTTCGTTGACGTCTGGCAGCTCAAAGTGCCGTTGATCCACGCGGATAGTCAGTTGACCAGCGTTGGCCAGCGCGGCGGCCTCGCGAAGGATAGCGCCGTGGTGTTCGCGCCCCTTGCCGGTGAGCAATGGCGCTAGGGTGAATACGCCGGAATAGGTTGCACTTTTAAACGACAGCGGTGCCAGGCTGTGCTGCCCCCAACCCAGGCAGCTCAGCACGTGCCCTGTATAAGGCTTCACGGCCTTGAATGACGCATCCAACGTGCTGCCGCCTACGGTGTCGTAGACGATGTCGAAACCTTCACCAGCCGTATAATGCTCGACATAGTCCTCTACGCTCTGTGCCTGATAGTCGATGGCCGTAGCCCCCAGCGAGCGAATGAAGTCGAGACTCGCCGCCGAACCGGTGGCGTAGACATCGGCACCGCGAGCCTTGGCCAGTTGCACAGCCACTTGGCCGACCCCACCCGCGCCGCCATGAATCAGCACACGCTGACCGGCACGGACATTGGCACGATCTACCAAACCTTCCCATGCGGTAATGAATACCAAAGGCAATGCAGCTGCCTCACGCATGTCGAGAGTGTGCGGCTTTGGCGCGATGAGCCGGACATCCACGGCAATGTATTCGGCCATAGTACCCTGAGCACCGCCGATCCCGCCGGGCATACCGAAGACTTCCTGGCCTTGGGTGAAACTCTCAACCGCCTCGCCCAGTTCGATGACCGTGCCGGCGAGATCAAGGCCGAGCACTGCCGGCAGCGCCTGGCGGGCGTGAGCCCCTGCGCCGGCGGCGATCTTGGTATCGAGAGGGTTTACCCCTGCGGCGTGAACCCTGACCAGCACCTGTCCCTTGCCGGGAACGGGGCGATCGATTTGGCGGACAGCCAGAGGGGCCTGGGCGGACTCGGCGATAGCGGCGAGCATGAAGTGATTCATGGCGGGGAACCTTTGATTGAGTGGACGCTTACAGATTGCCGCGCTTTCATCATTCCGATAAGAAACTAAATTTGCATATAACTTATTCCACAAAGAGGTCTAATCGCAGATGGACTTGTTCGACAGCATGCACATCTTTGTACGCGTCGTGGAGCGCGGGTCGTTTTCTGCGGTTGCTCGCGAGCTGAACATGGGGCAGCCGGCAGTGAGCAAGCAGGTTCGCGCTTTGGAGCAGTATCTGGGCGGGCCATTGTTCGCCCGCAGCACCCGGTACCTGGCCCTGACCGACCAAGGGCAACGCTTCTACAGCCACTGCCAGGAAATTCTCGGCCACCTCGAAGCCGCCACGCGCAGCTTTACCAGCGGTCAGGAGCAGATCGCCGGCCCTCTGCGAGTCGCCGCACCGGTCAGCTATGGGAGGTTGTGCATAGCACCGCTGATAGGGCCTTTCTTGCAACGCCATCCAGAGGTCCGGATTGATCTGCGCCTGAGCGATCACAACGAAGACCTGCTCAAGGAAAATATAGACCTGGCTATCCGGATTGGCGTGGTGAAGAGCGAGGGATTGGTGGCAGTGCCACTGGGTACCAGCACGCGGCGGGTCTATGCCGCGCCCACCTATCTGGATCGACACGGCCTGCCATGCGAGCCCCATGAACTGACAGGCCACAACTGCATCGGTTTCACATTGCTGGAGCATTACGACAGTTGGCACTTCACTAACGGTGCGAAAGAGCTCGATGTGGCCATCAAAGGCAACGTCACCAGCAACAGCAGCGAGGCCATTCGCGAAATGGTCCTCTGCGGCGTGGGTATTTCCCTTTCTCCAGAATGGCTCTTCGCAGCTGACGTCGAACAGGGCAGCGTTCGTATCGTGCTCGACGATTATCAGACCACCGCGCTTCCTGTCAGCGCTGTGCTCAGTCGGGAGCGGCGACGTTCAGCGCGGACGATGGCCTTCATCGATTTTATCCGCGAGCGCTTAATGTAAAACCGCCTCGTCATCCACCGTCCGCTCTTGGTGGTCGCAGTTCGACCCAAAGCGGCCGGAGACAGGCCGCAAGATTCAGTCCGTAGAGGGCAGCATCAAACGCAGGCTGATAGTCACGAATGTTGAAAGAATCGTTCGGGTCGGCATGGGCCAAGGGAAGGAGAAAGGTTGTCGTCGATGATTTTCTCGCGGGTGATGAGCGTGAGAGCCGGGTCGTTCGCAGGGTGATGTAGCGGAAAACGCAGCGGCCAGTGCAGTTCGAGATTACTGAACGAACACGGTCATCAATGATCACGACTGGCCAGCCGTGCAACCCATGGATTGGCACTCAGACCATGTAATAGCACACTGAGTAAAACGGTACAGACAGCAGTAGCCACCAAGGTACGACTTGCTTGCAGGGGGTAGGCCAATATCATGACGGCGAAGACAATACTGGCCAGGCCTCGCGGGCCGAACCAACCGATGAAGAGGCGAGTTTCGAAATCGAAGCGGGTTCCGACCAGGCTGATCAGCACGGGCAGTATGCGAATCATGGTCAGGCTGAGCACCGAGTAAAGCCAGATGTTGAGGGTGAGGCTGCTCCAGGCCCAAGGGATCACCAGTGCGCCAAATACGACCCAGGTAATGACCGATAACAGACTGGCGAACTCTTCGCTGGCCTTGAGCATCTGGTGCTTTTGCTCGGTAAACAGAAAACTTGCAAGCAACCCACCGACGAACGCGGCGATAAACCCGCTACCGCCTAGTGTTTGCGCTGTGGCAAAGCACAGGATGGCGAGCCCGGGCAGGGTCAACTGTGACCACACTGGCGTTTGCCACTGGTGTTTTACGGAGTAGCGCTGCAACCGCCAGGCGATGAGCGTCAGGGTAATACCGATGAGTGCACCGATGCCCAGTTCCTCGATCACTAACTCTAATGCCAGTGAGATAGGGGACCGTGTCTGTTCTTCGACCAGCAATGCCAAAAACATAAGCAACACTGGAACGCAGATTCCATCATTCAGCCCGCTCTCAACGTTTAACCCTTCACGCACGGACGCGGGAACCTGAGGGTTGCTCACAACCGCCTTACCGAGCGCAGCATCGGTGGGCGCCAGAAGGGTTGCCAGTATTGCCAGTTCCAACGGTGGGACCTGTGGGAACAGCCAGACGCCGACTAGCCAACCACCCGCTATGGTCAGCGGTAGCCCTATCATCAACAAGCGCAGTGGAAGCCCTTCATTGGCCCGAAGGACCTTCAGATCAGCGTTGGCCGCATCGCTGAACAGAACAATCGCCAGCGTCAGCTCAGCCAAGAACTTTAGGCCCTCCCTGTCAATCCGGAGTTGCAGAACGCCCAGGAATGCCGGGCCGAGAAGCAGGCCGGCAAGCATGAACATAAGCGGGCCATTAAGCAGGCGTGACTCGAAGCGCCCCGCAAATAGGCTGTAGGTAAGGAGGAAGGCGGCAAGCAGCGCCAAGTTCTGATACATCGACGACCTGCCTGTTAAGGGTGGGCAGATGTAGCACGCGACCTTGAAGTAAACACCTTCAGGGTAGCCCCATTTGCAGTTTCGTGGAGAACACCGGAACAATCGCAATGGTTCAGGTACCGACCCCGGACGGGGCTATCGGCTATTCGGGCCAGGCACCGATTGAAGGAATGCCTGGCAGCGGTGCGCCAAAGGGAGCGCCTACCGGGACGCTCTACAAAGAAACTGACTTAAAGTCGATGTTTTCAGACGTTCAAATCGGCACGGCTAAAACCGTTGCGCTGATAAAAGCGCTCCAGCTCACGGGCTTCCGGCTCCCTGCCGGTGAAAATCTTCAGGTACTCGGGGATGTAGCGCATGCGCTGGGCCAGGGGCTCCCGGGTTTTCATGCTGATGTAGCCGATTTGCGTGAGGTAGATCGAACGGGCGCGGGTTATCGCCGCATCGTGTTCAAAGCCGAAACGGTCGAACATCTGCCGCAATGCCTCGACGCGCTGCTCGTCAGCCTCGCCGATTTCCTGCGCCACTTCCGGTGATTGCAACGCCCAACTGCGCATGGCGAACTCGAACTGCGAGTCGAACAAATCGCTGTTCAGCCAGCAGTCGAAGACGTTGAGGATCGCCTCGGTGATGGACTCGGCATAGGCCTGGGATTTGGTCACCAGGTTGAAGGTGTTCTTGTTTTTCCATTGCTCGATCAAGGCGACGAGCAGGGCATCGCGGTCTTCGAAAAACCAGTAGAAGCTGGTGCGCGACAAATTCAGTTTTTTCGCCAGCGGCATCACTCGCACGGCATCGACGCCTGACTCGGTCAGACTTTCGTAGGCCGCATTGAGCCAGGCTTCCAGGGAGCCTCGGCCTGCCGGTTCCGCCGTTGAGGTGGTTGCTTTCATGGGCATTTCTTCCCTGCTGAAATGTGCTTTTCGTGGTCAACTGTACACCAGTGTCAAGCCTATTGACACCTGTGTACACAGGGGCATATTGTCGGCGTGCCTGATGACCTGTTTGCGAGACCGATATGAAAAACGATCCGCTACTTCAGCCTTATCGCCTCAAGCATTTGACCCTGCGCAACCGCATCATGACCACCTCCCATGAACCGGCATACCCGGAAGACGGGATGCCGAAAAAGCTCTACCGGGCCTACCACGTTGAACGTGCCAAAGCCGGTGTAGCCATGACCATGACCGCGGGCTCCGCCGCGATCTCCCGTGACAGCCCGCCCGTGTTCAACAACATTCTGGCCTACAAGGACGAAGTGGTCGGCTGGATGAAAGACCTGACCGACGAGTGCCATGAACATGGTGCGGCGGTGATGATCCAGCTCACTCACCTGGGCCGGCGTACCCGCTGGGACAAAGGCGACTGGCTACCGGTGGTGTCGCCCTCCCATAATCAGGAACCCGCACACCGCGCCTTCCCCAAGCAGCTCGAACAGTGGGACATCGACCGCATCATTCGCGACTACGCCGATGCCGCCGAACGCATGAAAGCCGCCGGCCTGGACGGCATCGAGCTGCAAGCCTACGGTCACTTGATGGATCAGTTCTGGTCGCCGCTGACCAACGAACTGGAAGGGCCGTACGGCGGCTCGCTGCAAAACCGCCTGCGCTTTACCTTCGATGTGCTCACGGCCATTCGTAAACGCGTGGGCCCGGAATTTATCGTAGGCATTCGCTACACCGGGGACGAAGTCCTTGCCGGCGGCCTGCAAAAAGAGGAGGGGTTGCAGATCTCCCAACTGTTGAAAGACAGTGGCATGATCGACTTCCTCAATGTGATTCGCGGCAACATCGCCACCGACGCCGGGCTGACCGACATCATCCCGATCCAGGGCATGCGCAATGCGCCGCACCTGGATTTTGCCGGCGAAATCAAGGCGCTGACCGGCTTCCCGACCTTCCATGCAGCGAAAATTCCCGACGTGGCCACGGCGCGTCATGCCATTGCCTCGGGGCTGGTGGACATGGTCGGCATGACCCGCGCGCACATGACCGACCCGTACATCGTGCGCAAGATCATCGAAGGCCGTGAAGACGATATCCGCCCTTGCGTGGGCGCCAACTATTGCCTGGACCGCATTTACAACGCTGGCGCTGCCTACTGCATCCACAACGCCGCGACCGGGCGTGAAACCACCATGCCCCATGAAATACCCAAGGCTGCGCACAAGCGCAAAGTGGTGATTGTCGGCGCCGGCCCTGGTGGCCTGGAAGCGGCACGGGTGGCAGGAGAGCGCGGCCACGAGGTGGTGGTGTATGAGCTGGCGGACAAACCCGGCGGACAGATTCGCCTGACCGCGCAGTCCGAGCGGCGCAAGGAAATGATCAGCATCATCGATTGGCGCATGGCGCAATGCGAGCGCCTTGGCGTGACGTTTCACTTCAACACCTGGGCAGACACCGCGATTGTTCTCGATGAAAATGCCGACGTGGTGATCGTGGCGACCGGGGGCCTGCCGCACACCGAAGTGCTGGAACGCGGCAATCAATTCCTGGTTTCAAGCTGGGACATTATTTCCGGCGACGTGAAGCCTGGGCGCAATGTGCTGGTGTACGACGATGCGGGCGACCACGCCGGCCTGCAAGCCGCCGAATTCATCGCCCGCAGTGGCGCCAAGACTGAAATCATGACCCCCGACCGCTCGTTCGCGCCGGAAGTCATGGGCATGAACCTGGTTCCCTACATGCGCTCGTTGCAGCAACTGGACACCACCTTTACCGTCACCTACCGGCTCAAGGCTGTGGAGAAACAAGGCGACCAATTGCTGGCTACGATCGGCACCGATTACAGCGACCTGACCAAAACACGCCGGGTGGATCAGGTGGTGGTCAACCACGGCACCCGGCCGCTGGATGAGCTGTATTTCGAACTCAAGCCCTTGGCCAGCAACGAAGGCGCCGTGGAGTACATGGACCTGATTGTCGGCAAGCCGCAAACCGTTTCGAGCAACCCCGAAGGGCGCTTCCAGTTGTTCCGCATTGGTGATGCCGTGGCGTCGCGCAATACCCATGCGGCCATCTACGATGCCCTGCGGCTGGTCAAGGACCTCTAGCTGCCGTGTGTCGCCCACAACAATAAAGACAGCCGTCACCTGATTTAGAAGCCTTTAGTTACTGCCCCAACAGTTGGACTGATTGAATTTGATGAACATCAAACTCTTCCCAGCGGAGGTTGTTGCATGCATACGGGTTCTGATTCCATTGAGCTGCTCACGGCGTTAACCGAACGCGACCTGCGCTTTCGCAGCGATGCCAAGGTCACTGAACATGCCCTGGCGCCGGTCGACACGGCGTTACTCGATGCGTATTGCGCCATCGACCGCAAAGCCCTGCGTCATTACCGCCTGGAACGCATTCGCGAGCAACTGCGTGCCCAGGATTACGCCGGCATTCTGTTGGCCGATCCGATCAATATTCGCTATGCCACCGACACCAATAACCTCGGTTTGTGGGTGATGCACTCGCCCAGCCGCTATGTGTTCGTGGCCACCGACGGCCCGGTGGTGCTGTTCGAGTTCACCAGCAGCCGGCACAACAGCGAGCACGTGGAAACCATCGATGAAATTCGCCCGGCGATTCCCTGGCTGTATTTTCTTGCCGGCCCCCGCGTGCAGGAAAAAGCCGAGCGCTGGGCCCAGGAAGTGGCGGACCTGATGACCCGCCACGGTGGCGGCAATCGCCGCTTGGCAGTGGACCGTTGTGACCCATGGGGCGCGCAGCGCCTGACGCATAAGGGCATTGAGCTGTTCGATGCGCAGCCGTTGATGGAGCAGGCACGCTTGATCAAATCGGCGGAAGAGGTGGCCAGCCACCGGGTCTCCATGGGCGTGTGCGACCTGGCCATTGCCCGGATGCGCACAAGCCTGGTGCCGGGGGTTACTGAAAACCAGCTGTGGAGCATCATGCACGGGACTAATGTCGCGCACGGCGGGGAATGGGCCGAAAGCCGCTTGCTCAGCTCCGGGCCGCGCACCAACCCGTGGTTCCAGGACGCCACCGACAAGGTCATCAAGGCAGGCGAGATGGTCTGTTTTGACACCGACATGGTCGGGCCCGGTGGTTACCTTTCGGACATCTCTCGCAGCTTCGTCTGCCCCGGCAAGGCGCCGACAACGGCCCAGCGCGACTTGCTGGAAATCGCCTCGCAGCAGATCAATCACAACGTCGAACTGCTGCGCCCGGGCCTGTCCTTTCGCGAGTTTGCCGAACACTGTTGGCCTGTGCCCAAGCGCTTTGAGCACAACCGCTACATGATGATGCTGCACGGCGTCGGCCTGGTGGACGAGTACCCCAGCGTCGCCTACGCCGTGGATTTCGCCGAGTGGGGTTACGACGGCCTGTTCGAGGAAAACATGGTGGTGTCGGTGGAAAGTTACATCGGAGAACAAGGCGGTGGGGAAGGGGTGAAGCTCGAAGAACAGGTGCTGATCAGCGCCAACGGGCCGATAAAACTTTCGCGCACGCCCTTAGTCGACGGCGATCGATAGCTGGAGCAAAAACATGAGCAGTATGACCGTGATCGAATCCGCGCCCTCCTTGGCACCGCGCCCAGTGGCCAGCGCCGAACCGTTCTTGCGCCTGGAGGGAATTCATAAGCAGTTTGGCCCCTATCCCGTCCTGCACGACGTGTGTTTTGAAATGAGCAAGGGCGAGGTGGTGGCCATTATCGGGCCCAGTGGTTCGGGCAAGAGTACCTTGCTGCGCTGTATCAATCAGTTGGAGCCGCCGACCCAGGGCCGGGTCAGTATGGATGGCGTGCACATCGAAGCTGGCAAGGCGCTACCCCGTACAGAGCTGCTCAAGCTACGCCGGCGCATTGGCATGGTGTTCCAGTCGTTTAATCTTTTTCCGCACCTGACGGTACTGCGCAATGTCAGCCTGGCGCAAATCCGTACCTTGGGCCGCAGCGCCAAAGAGGCCGACGCCCGCTCCATGCAACTGCTCGAACGCGTGGGGTTGGCCGACAAGGCCCAGCACTATCCGGCGCGCTGCTCCGGTGGCCAGCAACAACGGATCGCCATCGCCCGTGCCCTGGCACTGGACCCTGAATTGATGCTGTTCGATGAGCCGACCTCGGCGCTGGACCCCGAGCTGGGCCTGGAGGTGCTGGCGGTGATGAAAGAGCTCGCCTGCGAAGGCATGTCGATGATCGTCGTGACCCACGAAATGCACTTCGCCGAAACCGTGTCCGACCGCGTGGTGGTGATGGCCGAGGGGCGAATCATCGAGCAGGGGCCGAGCCAGCAAGTGATGCGTCAGCCCGAGCATGAACGGGTGATCCAGTTCCTCCAGGCCGTGAGGAATCGCTGATGCAAGACATCCTGGTGATGCTGTTGAACGGTGTGCCGTGGACCATTGCTGTCACCGTGCTCGCCTTCTGCGTCGGCGTGGTGCTGGGGTTTCCGATCTGTGCCCTGCGCCTGTCCAGGGTCAAGCCCCTGCGTTTTCTGGCGGCCATGCTGGTGCTGACCCTGCGCTCCATTCCGCCGATTGTCTGGCTGTTTTTCATCTTCTTTGGCATCGGTGGCGGCTATATCAGCCTGTCGCCGTTTACCGCGGCAGTGGTCGGCCTGGGGCTGATTACGGCGGCGCACATGTCCGAGGTATACCGCGGTGCTTTCGCGGCGATTCCCACCGGGCAATTCGAAGCCGCCTATGTGCTTAACCTGTCGGCATCGCAACGGTTTTTCGATGTGGTGTTACCGCAGTTGGTGCGCATCGCCATTCCCACCTCGGCCACCTACGCCATTGGCCTGCTCAAGGATTCGGCCGTGGCCTCGACCATTGGCGTCGGCGATATCAGCTTCCAGGCCTATCAAGTTTCACAACAAACCTTTCAGGGCCTGAGCGTCTACAGCGCGGCGGCGGTGGTTTACCTGGTGCTCAGCGTGCCGGTGGCCTTGTTCTCCCGTTGGCTCTCGGCGACGTTGAAACAGAGGATTGCCCGATGAGCGAACTGCTGACGATGTGGGCCCAATGGCTGCCGGAGTTGTGGAAGGGCTTTGTGTTGTCGATGCAGGTCACGGCGGTGAGCCTGGGCCTGGGCATTGTACTGGGGCTGGTGCTGGCACTCGGTGTCTCGGCCCCGAGCCGCTGGTTGCGTTACCCGTCTCTGGTCATCGTGGAGTTGGGGCGCGGTGCGCCGGCGTTGATCCTGCTGCAGTATTTTTACTTTGGCCTGCCCAGCGTCAACCTGACCTTGACCTCGTTCTGGGCTGCCGCGCTGGCCATGGCGTACTGCACGGCGGCCTACACCAGTGAAATCATTCGCGGTGGCATCGAGGCCGTGGCCCCAGGGCAAACCGAGGCCGCTGAGGTGATCGGCCTCAACCGGTTCGACGCCCTGCGCTTTGTGATCCTGCCTCAGGCCTTGCGGGTAGCGCTGCCGTCGCTGCTGGGGTTCTCGATCATGATGTTCCAGGCCTCGTCGCTGTGTTTCACCATCGCCCTGCCAGAAATTGTCAGCCGGGCGTCCTCCATAGGTTCCTCCACGTTTGAGTACATGCCGGTGCTGATCCTGGCCGGTTTGATGTATGCCGCTGTCTGTGCTCCGGCAACCCTGGGCGTGGCGGCGTTGGAAAAAAGACTGGCACCCAGCCAGCCATAACAACAAATGCCACTCACGCCGTTTTCGGCTGCTGCTCTCTTATTGCAAAGGTGACGTCATGACTCGCTCATTCAAACATTTTACCCGTTGGATGTTCTTGTGTTCGACCCTGGCTGGCGCGCCATACGCCCTGGCCGAATGCACCCCGGCGAACCAGTTTGAAACCATTACGCCGGGTGTGCTGACCGTGGCGGCGTACGTCTTCCCGCCTTACTCGATACCGGGACCGAACAACCAGTTGAGCGGCGTGGATGGCGAGATCATCAAGCGCATCGCCGAGCGCGAATGCCTGAAGGTCAAGACCATGGTGGTGGACACCGCAGCGGTGGTGCAGGCGGTGGTGGCAAAGCGCGCCGATGTCGGCATCGGTGACTGGTACCGCACGGCAGAGCGCAGCAAGGCGTTGGGGTTGTCGGCACCGTTGTACCTGGACGTGATGGGCATTATTTCGGATGAGGGCTACACGAAGATTTCCGAACTGGACGGCAAGCGCATCGGCACCGTGCAGGGCTACCTGTGGGTGGACGATTTGAAGAAGACCTTTGGCGACAATCTGGTGCTCTACCCGAACCCGGTGGCCATGGCGCAGGACCTGGCGTCCAAGCGCATCCAGGTCGGTGCGGACAGCTTCGCGGTGGGGGTCTCTTCGCAGCAGAAGGGCGCGTACCCCGGCAAGAGCATCAAGGTGTCCGAGCCCGATCAACGGGTCAAGGCCACGCTTGAGCCTGGGCAGAGCGCCTTCCCGTACACCAAGTCCAACGCAGCCTTGGGCGAGGCGCTGGGCAAGAACATCCAGGCCTTGCATGCCTCGGGCGAAATCGCTGAAATCCTCGCCTCGTTTGGCCTGGACCGCGAGGCTGCGAAGGTGGGTGAACCGAGGATGATCCAGTAAAGATAATCAACTGGACGAGCAGGAGCGGCCAGCGCCGCTCCTGCAGGTTCTCAAGCTGCGGCACACCTACAATCCGAGAATATTGAAGCCACCATGGACGACGACAAACCCCACAAGCGCCTGTCTCTGGCCGAGGCCACCACCTTCGCACAACAGCTCTGCCTGGCCCACGGCACCAGCCACGCCGTGGCCTCGGCGCTTGCCAACGCCACGGTATCAGCCCAGGCCCATGGCCAACACGAGGTCGGTTTCGGTCATTTGCCTGACTACCTCAGCGGCTTTGCCACCGGCCGAATCGCCAGGGCTGCCGAGCCCTTCGTGTCCCAGGTCGCGCCGGCCATGATCCGCTGCGATGCGGCCCAAGGCATCGCGCAACTGGGCTTCGATCACGCTTTCCCAGTGCTGTGTAGCAATGCGCATCAACTGGGTATTGCCCTGTTCGCGCAGTTCAACGCTTTCACCTGTGGCGAATTGGGCTATTACACCCGTCGCCTGGCGCGCGAGGGGCTGGTCGCGTTGGCGTTCACCAATGGCTCACCGCTGCTCACCGTGGCGGGCCAGAGCCGGCCGCTGTACTCCACCAACCCCATCGCATTTGCCGCCGCCAGTGCTGCAGGTCGTTTACTGGCGATCGACCAAGCCAGCAGCGCCACGGCCTACGTAAACCTGCTTCGGGCCGCTGAAGCGGGGGAGGCGATACCGCCAGGCTGGGCGGTTGATGCACAAGGCAATGAAACGCGCAGCGCGCGGGAGGCACTGCGCGGGACGTTGCTGGCGTTCGGGGGCGGGCGCGGCGCCAACATCGCGTTGATGGTCGAGGTGCTCGCGGCGGGTTTGACGGGGGCCAATTGGTCGTTGGATGCAGCCGATTTCCGTTCCGGCAGCGAATCCCCAGGGGCAGGCATGCTGGTGATTGGCATTGCTCCCAGGTTGCTGGACGAGTGCTTTGCCTCACGTCTGGGCGAGCAGATGACGCGGCTTGAAACCTTGGGCGTTTACCTGCCGGGCAAGGCCAAAGAGCAAGCCTATGCCCGTGCGGTCCGCGAGGGCATCAGCCTGCCGTTATCGGCGTACGACGCGTTCAAGGCGCAGGTGGAATAGTCAAACCCTTCGCCACCGCCGGCCGCGGCAGAAAACTTTCAAGCGCAGCGGTCACGCTGGGCCGTGCTTGCCCAGCTGCTGTCACTGCGCTACCGGCCAGGCATTGCCACGGCCGATCATGAGGCTTTAAGCCCGGGAGCCTGCAACGCCCCCTGCAGGGCGCCCATGACCATGTCATGCAGCAGCTTGCGCCGTGTTCCCTTGCCGGCCGGCGACTCTGCAATCCAGGCCGGCAGTTGGTTGAGCAGGGACACGATGCCGCTCAAGGTAGAGCGCAGGGGGACGCTCGCCGGTTCACCGGTGAGCTGTTCAATCGTGGTCACCAGGTGTTCCTCGTAGCGCCTGCGCAACGCCAGGATCGAGCCAAGCTGTTCGCTGTCCAGGCAATGGAGGTCATGCTCGGCCAGGCGAAAATGCGCCGCCATGCGCTCGTGCAGCAGCAGGTGCGCCTCAAGCAAAGCCTGCAGTCGTGCCGCGGGGCTGGATTTGCGCCGGTTCACCAGGTTGGCGCCGTGCAGCAACTGTTCGTAGAGTTCCTCGATCAACTCGAACAGCAGTGCCTCCTTGCTGTCGATGTGGTTGTAGATGGAGCCGGCCTTGATCCCCAGATAAGCCGCCAGGTCGCGCATGCTGACCCGGCTGAAACCACATCGGGCAAACAGCTCGAGGGCTTTTTGCCGGGTTTCCAGGTAGCGGGAGTGGTGCACCTGGTCGATGGCCCCCGCAAACGAAGAGCCGGGGCGGGAGGCAATGGGTTGCGAGGCTGTCATCTAGGCGATACCTCCATCGTTGCTGATCCATTTCAAAGGCGAAACTGCCCCAATAGCCGATTGAGCTGGCCCGCCAACTGCCCCAGGTTCTGGCTGGCCTCGTTGGACTGGTCCGCCGCCAGGGCATTCTCGTGGGCCAGCGAGGCGGCGTGGGTGACATTCTGGTTGATGTCCTCGACCACGTGGGATTGCTCCAGGGTGGCACTGGCAATCGAGGCGTTCAGTTCCGTGAGATTGCGCAGCGCGGTGATGACCAGGTGCAGGCTTTCACCGGTTTCGCGGGCCTGTACCACGGTTTGGCGAGCGGCCTGGCTGCTGGCATTGATGACATCGACCGCCGCTTCGGAGTTGCCCTGCAGGCGTTCGATCATGCCCTGGATCTGCGCGGTGGACTGCTGGGTGCGCTGCGCCAGCAGGCGCACTTCGTCTGCCACCACGGCGAAGCCACGACCCTGTTCACCCGCGCGCGCGGCCTCGATGGCGGCGTTCAGCGCGAGCAGGTTGGTCTGTTCGGCGATGGCGCGGATCACCTCCAGCACGCTGCCGATCTGCGTGCTTTCCTGCGCCAGGCTCTGGATCACTTCGACAGCCTGGCCGATGGTCTCGGACAACTGGTCGATCTGGCGCAGGCTGCTGTCGATGTTGTGCTGGCCCTGGCGTGCCTGCTCATCGGCCTGGCGTACTTCATTGGCAGCGTGTTCGGCGTTCTTCGCCACGTCCTGCACGGCATAGGACACTTCGTGGATGGCGGCGGCCACCAGTTCCATTTGCTGGGATTGCTGTTGGCTGTGGCGCTGGCTGTTGCTGGCAATCTCGCCCAGCGATTGCGAGGCCTGGTCCAGGTTGCCAGCGGTCTGCATGGACTGGCCGATCACAGCGCGCAGCTTGTGGGTGAACGCGTTGAAGTGGCTGCTCAGAGCGGTCAGTTCATCGCGCCAGCGACTGTCCAGGTTGTGGGTCAGGTCGGCTTCGCCGCTGGCGATGTTCTCCATGGCATTGACCACCTGCGCCAGGGGCAAGGCGATGCTGCGGGCAATCAGCAGGATCAGCGCGCTGAGCAGCAGGGCGATGGTCAGTACGATGACGAAAGCCTGTATCAGC
Organism: Pseudomonas umsongensis; assembly: GCF_002236105.1. GTDB lineage: Bacteria > Pseudomonadota > Gammaproteobacteria > Pseudomonadales > Pseudomonadaceae > Aquipseudomonas > Aquipseudomonas umsongensis. The sequence continues at coordinate 76,534 of NZ_NIWU01000009.1, read as the reverse complement.
TGGCGGCGGAACTCCACTTGTACGTCGTCGATGTAGATGCCCGAGCCGACGATCCAGCCCCAGGGCTTGAACAGTTCGACGTAGGAAACCTTCTCCACCGGCGCGTCGGAGCCCGGCTTTGGCCATCGGTAGTGCACCAGGCCGGAGCCATCGCGGTTTGCCACGGCGACCATTTCGTCGAACAGTGCCTTGCCGTCAGGGTCGCGGGTGCCCGCCATGCGCTTGCCCTCGAGCTTGGCATTGGGGTGCATGACCATGCGAGTGTCGAGATCTTCGATCCAGAAGTAGTCGTCGTGGCCGTAGCGCAGGTTGCGTATGACCGCGCTGGCCTGTTGTTGCGCTTGCCCACGCTCGAGACCCTGGCCTTCCAGGGCCTGGAAATGACGCAGGATGCCGCTGACGGTCTCGACCACGTGACGGGTTTTCAGGGCCTTGGCCGCATAGAGATCGTCATGGTTCTGCTTGAGCATCAGGCCGGCGAGAATCAGCAGCATCAGGATGGACGTCAGCAAGATCAACCACAGGCGGCGGCTGATGGAAAAATTACGCAGGCCGAGCATGGGCAACTCCAGAAGGGGCAGGCAAGGGGGCAGCCGGCGCGCAGGGCGCGGCCGGCCAAGGGCTCAGAGCGCGTAGTGGGCCAGCTCGCGTGCGATCAGCAGGCGCTGCACCTCGCTGGTGCCTTCGTAGATCTGGGTGATGCGCGCATCGCGGTAGTAGCGCTCCACGGGGTAATCCTCCAGGTAGCCATAACCACCATGGATCTGCAGGGCGCTGGAGCACACGCGCTCAGCCATTTCCGAGGCGAACAGCTTGGCCTGGGACGCTTCTGACAAGCACGGTTGCCCGGCGCTTTTCAGGCGCGCGGCATGCAGCACCAGCAGGCGGGCAGCATTGAGCCGGGTGTGCATATCGGCGAGCAGGTTGGACACGCTCTGGTGTTCGATGATCGGCTTGGCGAACTGGATGCGTTCGCGGGCATACCCCAGCGCAGCCTCGAAGGCGGCGCGGGCGATGCCCAGGGACTGGGCGGCGATGCCGATGCGACCGCCTTCAAGGTTCGACAGGGCAATGGCCAGGCCCTTGCCGCGCTCGCCGAGCAAATGGTCCTGGGGGATCGTGCAGTTATCCAACGTCACCGCGCAGGTATCGGAGGCCTTGATCCCCATCTTGTGTTCGCTGCGATCGACCACGAAGCCGGGATTGTCGGTGGACACCAGGAACGCCGACAGGCCCTTCTTGCCCAGTTCCGGATCGGTGACGGCAAAGACAATGGCCAGCTTGGCACGCTTGCCGTTGCTGACGAATTGCTTGGCACCATTGAGTACCCACTGACCGTCGCGCAGTTCGGCGCGCGTGCGCAAGTTGTGGGCTTCGGTGCCCGCCTGTGGCTCGGTCAGGCAGAAGCAGCCAATGGCCTGGCCGCTGGCCAGGAGCGGCAGCCAGGTGTCTTGCTGGGAAGGGCTGCCATATTTGAGCAGCGGGCCGCAGCCCACTGAGTTGTGGATGCTCATCAAGGCGCCGAGGGCGCCGTCGCCGGCCGAGATTTCCTCCACGGCCAGGGCGTAGGCCACATAGTCGGTGTAACTGCCACCCCAGGTGTCCGGCACCACCATGCCCAGCAGGCCCAGTTCACCCATCTGCGCCACCACGGCATCATCGATCCAGCCGGCCTTTTCCCAGGCCTGTGCCTGCGGGCCGACTTCGCTGCGGGCGAAGTCGCGTGCCATGTCGCGGATCATGCGTTGTTCTTCGGTCAATTCGATATCGTGCATTGCGAGTCTCCTGCCGTTCAGGCGGTACGAAGGGGTTTGCCAGAGGCCGGGCGAAAGTCGCTGAAGAAAGCCTGCACCCGTGCAGGCACCAGTTCCGCCAGGGTTGGCGGGTTCCAGCGTGGGGTCTTGTCCTTGTCGATGATCAGTGCGCGCACACCCTCCATCAGGTCGCCTTTGTCGAACCACTGGTAGTCCAGGTGCAGCTCCAGGGCAAAGCAGTCGGCCAGGCTCAAGTATCGACCGCGGCGCAACAGTTCCAGGGTCGTAGCCATTGCCAGTGGCGAGCGGCTGTCGAGCAGCGCAACCGTCTGTTCGGCCCAGTCGCGCAGCTCGGGACGTTGCTCGCGCTGCAGCGCATTGCGAATCGCCGACACATCAGGCAGGGAGAAATAGTCATCGATCACCTGGCGGTAAGCCTTGAGTTCCGATCCGGCAATACGCTCGGCGGCCAGCCCCGCCAGCAGGTCTTGCAAGTCTTCTGCGGGCGCACGGGTCCAGTTCAAGTGATCCAGGGCGGCATCCAGTTCGACCAGGCGCTCGCTGGGCAGGTAGTAGTCGGCGAGGTCGGCATAGAGCGCATCGGCGGCCCGTACCTGGCAGCCGGTGACGCCCAGGTAGATACCCAGCTCACCGGGAAGCCGCGGCAGGAAATAGCTGCCACCGACATCGGGGAAAAAGCCGATGCCGACTTCCGGCATGCCCATGCGCGTGCGCTCGGTGATCACCCGCAGCGAGGCCGCCTGCGCCAGGCCCATGCCACCGCCCAGGACGAACCCGTCGAGCAGCGCCAGCACCGGTTTGGAGTAGCCATGCAGGTACTCGTCCAGGGCGTATTCCTCTTCGAGAAACAGCTCGTGCAGGTTGTCCCCGGCCTTGTGACTGTCGTACAGCATGCGGATGTCGCCACCGGCGCAGAAGGCTTTTTCCCCGGCACCACGCAGGGTGACGGCGACGATGTCCGGGTCTTGTTCCCAGATCCACAGGTACTGGCAAAGCAGCTTCACCGTCGGCAGGTCGAGGGTGTTCAGCGCGCTGGGCCGGTTCAGTGTCAGGTGGCCGATGCGGTTGCGCACACAGGCCAGCACCGGGGCTTGCTGCTCGCTCATGCCTGGGCTTCCCCTTGGAACAGTTTGATGATGGCGGAGAAGTCCAGGCCGCCATGACCTTGCAGGCTGAAGGTCTGGTACAGCTGCTGGGCGGCAGCACCGAGCACCACCGGCTGGCGCGCGTGTTTGGCTGCTTCGGTAGCGAGGCTGAGATCCTTGAGCATCAGGTCGGTGCCGAAGCCGCCACTGTAGCCACGGGAGGCCGGAGCATTTTCCAGCACGCCCGGGAACGGATTGTTGATCTCCGAACTCCAGCAGCGACCGGTGGAGGTGCCGATGACACCGGCCAGCACCTTGGCGTCCATGCCCAGGGCCACACCCAGGGCCATGGCCTCGGCGACGCCGACCATGGAGATGCCGAGCAGCATGTTGTTGGCGATCTTGGCCACTTGGCCGTTACCGGCTTCGCCGCAGCGCACGATGTTCCTGCCCATGGCCGAGAGGATCGGCAAGGCCTGGTCGAATACGCTGACGGGGCCGCCGACCATGAACGTCAGGGTGCCTGCCGTCGCACCGCCGGTGCCGCCGGAGACCGGCGCGTCGAGCATCGAGTTGCCTTGGGCGAGGGCGAGTCTGGAAACTTCGCGCGCACTCAGCGGGTCGATGGTCGAACTGTCTATCAACAGCACACCTGGGCCGATGTTGGCCAACAGGCCGTCCTTGGCGCAATAGACCTGTTTCACGTGGTGTGCGGTTGGCAGCATGGTGATGATCACTTCCACCCCGGCCTTGGCCACGCCTGCGGGTGAGTCGGCGGCGCTGGCGCCGGCCTCCACCAACGCGGCGACTGCCTGCGCGAAGGGATCGAAGACGGTCAGGCTGTGGCCCGCCTTGAGCAGGTTGCGGGCCATTGGGCCGCCCATGTTGCCGAGGCCGAGAAATCCGATATGCATGATGGCTACCTTTTGCGTGTGTGGTGGCGAGGGGATCTACCGAAACGTTGCACCGCCCCGTTGGGTCGCGAAGCGGCCCCAATCCAGACAACTCGGTCTGTTTGAACGGTCGCTGGGGCTGCTTCGCAGCCCCAGCGGGGATGAATCCCCTCGCCACAGATCATTTGAGGGTGATAGTGGTGTTCACCGCGCCAACGTCGTCGTCCTCGTCGAACCAGCGTTGGGTGATCGTCTTGGTCTGGGTGTAGAAGGTCACCACTTGCTTGCCGTAAGGGCCCAGGTCGCCGAGCTTGGAGGCGCGCGAACCGGAGAAGGAGAACAGCGGGACCGGTACCGGGATCGGCACGTTGATGCCCACCTGGCCAACGTCGATTTCCTCCTGGAAGTGACGGGCCGCCGCGCCGGAGCGGGTGAACAGGGCGGTACCGTTGCCATTCGGGTTGGCGTTGATGATCTCGATCGCCTCGCTCAGGCTGGCGGCCTGCATGACGCACAGCACCGGGCCGAAGATTTCTTCGCGGTACACGGACATTTGCGCAGTGACGTTGGAGAAGATGGTCGGGCCGACGAAGTTGCCGTCCTGGTAGCCAGGCACGCTCGGGTTGCGGCCATCCAGTTCGAGTTTGGCGCCTTCTTCGATGCCACTGGCGATCAGGCTGTTGACGCGATCCAGGGCAGCGCAGGAAATGACCGGGCCGATGTCGGTGCCAGGTTCGGTGCCGCCATTGATCTTGAGGGTTTTGGTCCGCTCGATCAGGTCCGGCAACCAGGTCTGCGCTTCACCTACCAGAATCACTACCGGCAGGGCCATGCAGCGCTGGCCAGCGGCGCCGAAGGAAGCGCCCAGCAGGTTGTTCAAGGTCTGCTGCTTGTTGGCATCGGGCAGGACGATGGCGTGGTTCTTCGCGCCCATCATGCACTGTGCGCGTTTGCCGTTTTGCGTGGCGCGGTTGTAGACGTGAGTGCCGACCTTGGTCGAACCCACGAAGGACACGGCCTTGATGTCCGGATGATCACAAATCAGGTTCACCGCATCGACGCCGCCGTGGATGACGTTGAGTACGCCCTTGGGTACACCGGCCTCCAGCGCCAGTTCGACGAGGCGCATGGTCACCAGTGGGTCTTGCTCGGACGGCTTGAGGACGAAGGTGTTGCCGGTGGCGATGGCCATCGGGAACATCCACAATGGGATCATCGCCGGGAAGTTGAACGGGGTGATGCCGGCGCACACGCCCAGCGGCTGCATCAAGGTGTAGGTGTCGACGCCGTTGGCGACGTTGTTGGCCAACTCGCCCATCTGCAGGTTACCTATGGAGGTGGCGTGCTCGACCACTTCCAGGCCGCGGAACACATCACCTTCGGCATCCGGCAGGGTCTTGCCCTGTTCGGCGGTGAGCAGGGCGGCGAGTTCCTTGATGTTCTCGCGGATCAGCTGCTGGTATTTGAAGAAGATCCGCGAGCGGGCGCCGATCGGGGTCTTGCGCCAGGTCTTGAAGGCTTCCTTGGCGCTGGCCACGGCGGCATCCATTTCCTCGGCGGTGGCGAATGGCACACGAGCGAGGACTTCCTGGGTGGCCGGGTTGACCACGTTACGCCACTCGGTACTGCGCGATTCGACGAACTCGCCGTTGATGAGGAGCTTGACGCTTGGAACGCTGGATGAGGTCATTTTCGGGTCCTGTCTGCTTTCTTTGAGTCGAGAGTGGCCCCTCGGCCTGGTTGGCCGAGTGGTCGGAGGTGAGTTCAGGAGGGCCGGCGCACCGGCCCGGATTCAGCCCTTGAGCTGAGGGAAGTCTTCTTCGAAGTACTCTTGTGCGCCGCGCGCGTCACTCTGCCGACGCTGCACTTCCATCTGGCGCAGCTCCACCCGACGGATTTTCCCGGAGATGGTCTTGGGCAGCTCGGTGACGAACTCGATGCGTCGCACTCGCTTGTACGGCGCCAGGTGCTCGCGGGCAAAGGCGAGGATATTGCCGGCGAGCTCGGCGCTGCCGGGTTCGTCATGGGCCAGGATCAGGAACGCCTTGGGCACGGCCAGGCGCAGCGGGTCGGGGCTGGGGACCACGGCGCATTCCATCACCGCCGGGTGCTCGATCAGAGCGCTCTCCAGTTCAAAGGGGCTGATGCGGTAGTCGGAGGCCTTGAACACGTCGTCGGCGCGACCGACAAAGGTGACGTAGCCATCATCGTCAATCTGCGCGGTGTCGCCGGTGCGGTAGTAACCGTCGCGCATCACCTCGGCGGTTTTTTCCGGACTGTCCTCATAGCACAGCATCAGGCCAAGTGGGCGCACGTCCAGCGGCAAGGCGACTTCGCCCTCATTGCCAGGTGCCCCGTCGGGGTCGAGCATGGTCACTCGGTAGCCCGGCAGCGGACGACCCATGGAACCGGGCTTGAGCAATTGGCCGGGCGTATTGCCGACCAGGGCGGTGGTTTCCGACTGGCCGAAACCGTCGCGCAATGGCAAGTCCCAGGCATGCAGGATCTGCTCGATGATTTCCGGGTTGAGCGGCTCACCGGCGCCCACCAGTTCGCGCAGGCACAGGCGCTCCTTGTAACTGGCCAGGTCCTCCTGGATCATCATGCGCCAGACCGTGGGCGGGGCGCACAGGCTGGTGACGCCATAGCGCTCCAGGGCACCCAGCAGGGCAGGGGCGCTGAAGCGCGCCACGTTATGGATGAAGATGCAGGCGCCGGCGTTCCAGGGGGCAAAGAGGCAACTCCAGGCGTGCTTGGCCCAGCCCGGTGACGAGATGTTCAAGTGCAGGTCGCCCGGCTGCAGGCCGATCCAGTACATGGTCGACAAGTGGCCGACCGGATAGCTCTGGTGGCTGTGCAACACCATCTTTGGCTTGGAGGTGGTGCCGGAGGTGAAGTACAGCAGCATCGGGTCGGTGGCCAGGGTGCGACCCTCGCTGTCGAACTGCTCGGAGTATTCGCTGGCGGCGCTGTGGGGTGTCCAGCCGGCGGGGGCCGGGCCGACGCAGACGCGGCTGCAGCCTTCACCCAGGCCGTCGAACTTGTCGACATGGGCGGCACCGACCACCAGATGGCGAACCTGGCCACGTTCGATACGATCGGCCAGGTCATCGCAAGTCAGCAGTGCGGTGGCAGGGATGACCACGGCGCCCAGCTTGAAGGCGGCCAACATGGTTTCCCACAGGGCTACGTCGTTGCCGAGCATCAGCAGGATGCGCTCGCCACGGCGCACGCCAAGGGCACGCAGGTGGTTGGCCACCTGGTTGGAGCGCGCGGCCAGTTGCTGGAAGCTGTAGCGCTGCTCGCTGCCGTCTTCTTCGACGATCCACAGGGCGTTGGCCTGGTTACCTTCGGCCATGGCATCGAAGTAATCCAGCGCCCAGTTGAATTCACTCAGTTGCGGCCACTGGAAGTCCCGTGTGGCAGTGGCGTAGTCGGTACGGTGGGCCAGCAGGAAATCACGAGCTTTGATGAAGGGTTGGCAGTTGCTGTTCATTGGAGTCTCCATCGATCGCGGGGGCGATCGGCGCGGTAACGGGTACGGGATGGTCAGGCGGCGAGGGGCGCTTCGCTGCGGGCGGCGATGCGTACGTGACGCGTGCGGGTACCTGAGAGCGGGGAGACGATGGCAAGCATGGATGTCTTCACGGTGTATGCCCTTGTTTGTTTTTGTTGGGTCTGGCCCGGATCATGACCGGTGCTTGAGTCCAGTATATGCATGCAAAAATGAATTAAAAATGCTCATAAAAGCCGGTGCGTTGTGCAGAAAAGTCATAGCTGTGGTGCGTTGGATGGCAGGCCGATCGCACTGTCAGGTAATGCGGGTCGCCCTTACTGTAGGAGTCAGGCTTGCCGGCGAAGGCGTCCAGGCGGCCAATGGAGATTTTGTGACTGAGTACATATCCATTGCTGCGGTAACGGCCACTTAGGGTTTCGCTTTTACTGTAGGAGCCAGGCTTGCCGGCGAAGGCGTCCTGGCAGACGATAGTTGTCTTTCAGGTGTACATATCCGTTGCTGCGGTAACGGCCACTTATGGTTTCGCTTTTACAGCGAGTCACTTTGAGAAGCGGAACGCCGCCCGGCGCAAAGTAACCAAACGCTCTTGCCCCTGGCGTTCGGTGCCTCGCTAATGCTCGGCATGCCCTCGCTCCGGCCCTGCTCCGTGGGTCGCCGCGATGGGCCGTCCCTGGCCCAGCGCGGCTAAACCGGCATCCTTGCCGGTTTACCCACTGCGCAGAACCTCCACTCGGCCTCTCGAGGGGGCAAGAAAATCAAAAGCCAGATCACAATCAAAAGCGAGGCGGCCGACCGGCCGGCCTGATCGGAAGCCATACGCATGCTCGCGATGAACCTGAGAGCGCCGCGGGCTGACAGGTGTCCCGCGTCATCGTTAACGACCATCGTCGGAACGCCGCCCGGAGCATGCTCGCTCCTACAGGGTATCCAGGTACACCCGTCAAAGTCAGGTCGGCTTTAAGGCCGCCTCGCTTTGCTGTTGATCGCGAGCGCCCCGTTAACCACGATGGCCGAACGCAGGCATTGCGCAGTGGGTAAACCGGCAGGACGCCGGTTTAGCCGCGCTGGGCCAGGGACGGCCCATCGCGGCGACCCACGGAGTAATGCCGGAGAGAGGGCATGCCGAGCCCGAGCGAGGCACCGAGTGGTGGGGCAAAGCCTTTTGCTTCCTTTTTGGCGTTTGAAAAAGGGAGTCGCTGTAAAAGCGAAACCATAAGTGGCCGTAACCGCAGCAATGGATATGTACGCAGGCAACCAATTTCACACAGGGCTTCTTGTGACGCCCCGTATCACCGTTGCGCACGGCTCAATTAACGCGTTGTCAGTGGAACGCAGAGCGTCCCTGGCGGCATTCCCACGCAGAGCGTGGGAACGATCAAAGCCGCCGTTATCGCGGCAATGGATATGTACGCAGGCAACCAATTTCACACAGGGCTTCCTGTGACGCCCCGTATCACCGTTGCGCACGGTTTAATTAACGCGTCGTCAGTGGAACGCAGAGCGTCCCTGGCGGCATTCCCACGCAGAGCGTGGGAACGATCAATCGAGGTACACCCGTCAAAGTCAGGTCGGCTTTAAGGCCGCCTCGCTTTGCTGTTGATCGCGGGCGCCCCATTAACCACGATGGCCGAACGCAGGCATTGCGCAGTGGGTAAACCGGCAGGACGCCGGTTTAGCCGCGCTGGGCCATGGATGGCCCAGCGCGGCGACCCACGGAGCAATGCCGGAGTGAGGGCATGCCGAGCCCGAGCGAGGCACCGAGTGGTGGGGCAAAGCCTTTTGCTTCCTTTTTGGCGTTTGAAAAAGGGAGTCGCTGTAAAAGCGAAACCATAAGTGGCCGTAACCGCAGCAATGGATATGTACGCAGGCAACCAATTTCACACAGGGCTTCTTGTGACGCCCCCGCATCACCGTTGCGCACGGCTCAATTAATACGTTGTCAGTGGAACGCGGAGCGTCCCTGGCGGCATTCCCACGCAGAGCGTGGGAACGATCAAACCATAAGCCGCCGTTACCGCAGCAATGGATATGTACGCAGGCAACCAATTTCACACAGGGCTTCTTGTGACGCCCCCGCATCAACGTTGCGCACGGCTCAATTAATACGTTGTCAGTGGAACGCGGAGCGTCCCTGGCGGCATTCCCACGCAGAGCGTGGGAACGATCAAAACACAGGCATCACCAAAAGCAGGTCGGCTGTCAGGCCGCCTCGCTTTGGCTGTTGATCGCGAGCGCCCCGTTAACCACGATGGCCGGAGAGAGGGCATGCCGAGCCCAAGCGAGGCACCGAGTGGCGGGGGGGATTTACCAGAGCGCCAGGGTATAGCTGAGGATCAGTCGATTCTCATCCAGGTCACTGCCGAAATGGGTCGAGCGCACCGTCGCGTTGCGCCACTTCACGCCGACATTTTTCAGCGGCCCGCTCTGTACGACGTAGCCAATGTCGGTATCCCGTTCCCATTCCTTGCCTTGCGGGCGATTTGCGCCCAGATCGATGTTGTCGCCGCTGAGGTAGCGGGTCATGAAGGTCAGGCCCGGTACGCCAATGGCCGCAAAGTTGTAGTCGTAGCGCGCCTGCCAGGACTGTTCGTCCTTGCTGGCGAAGTCGCCGATCTGCACAAAGTTCACCAGGAAAGCGTCGGTGCCGTTGACGTAGGCGTAGCCGGTGTCGCCGCTCATGCCTTGATAACCCACACCCAACGCATGTCCGCCGAGGTTATAGGTGAACATTGCGCCAATGGCGTTGTTATCGACGTTGCTGCCCCCATCGTCCGTTGAACGGGCGAAGCGCAGATCCGTCTTAAACGACTGGCCGGTCGTCACTGGCAACACGTAGGTCAGGTTGACCAGGTGCTGGCTGTAGAAGTTGTCGAGGTGACCGTAGCTATAGCCGGTGGCAAGGTTGCTGGTCCATTTGTAGTTCAGGCTGGCGAAATCGAAGCGGTCGCTGTCGATGTGACGTGTGGTGATGCCCTTGGCGCCCGTTCGGGTGATGCCCATGTCCTCGTAGTCCGAGGAGTCGCGCTGATTGACCTGCGTCAGGCGCCCGGCGTCCACGGTCAGGCCTTCGAGTTCCAGCGACGTCAACTGACCGCCCTTGAAGGTTTGCGGCAACAACCGTGAATCGTTAGCCAGTACCGTCGGCAGCTTCGGCAGCAACGTACCGAGTTTCAGTGTGCTTTTGGAGGCGCGCACTTTGGCGGTCAGGCCCAGTTCGCCGTACTCGTCCTGCGCACCCTTGCTCGTGTCGCGATGGCGTTTGAGCAGGCCGGAACCTGCGCGATCAGGGCTGGAGTCGAGCTTGACGCCGACCAGTCCGATGGCATCGAAACCGACACCGATCAACCCTTCGGTGAAGCCCGATTCATAGCGCAGCAGGAAGCCTTGGGCCCATTCCTCTTGTTTGGATTGGGCGGCGTTGGCCTGACGATAATCTCGGTTGAAGTAAAAATTGCGCAGCTCCAGGCTGGCCTTGCTGTCTTTGATGAAGTCCGCATGGGCCTGGGTGGCAAGGCTGGTGCCTGCGAGGAATAGACTGAAAAGGGTAGGTTTCATGTTTGTCTCTTGTTGTTATGGGCAAGCCGATCCCGCACTGGCCGTGGCCGGTGGAGGGAAGGCTGGTTGGCGGTGCCCTGGCCGGGCGGCGCAGGGCGGGCGTAAAAAAGCGCGAAGCCAAGGGGCGCACTCGCGCTCGAGGCATTGGCCCCGGAAACACTGCAGCGTCAGTGACTGCTGGCCATGGCAGCGCCCAGGCCGGTCTGGGCGCGCACGAACTGATCGGCATAGGCCGCGCGTTCACGATCGGCACGCTCGCTGCGGTCCAGCCTGGACACCACCACTATGACCAGGAAGGCCAGGGGCATGGAGAACAGTGCCGGCTGGTCGTAGGGGAAGATCGCCTGGGCATGGCCCAGTACACCGACCCACACCGACGGCGAACCGATGACCAACGCCAGGGCGCTGACCAGGCCGGTCAAGCCGCCGTAGAGGGCGCCGCGGGTGGTCAGGCCACCCCAGTACATGGCCATGATCAGTACCGGGAAATTTGCCGAGGCGGCGATGCCGAACGTCAGGCCGACCAGGAAGGCGATGTTTTGGCCTTCGAACAGAATCCCCAGGGAGATTGCGACAATGCCCAGGCCGACAGTGGCGATGCGCGACACGCGCATTTCCTGCTTCTCGTCCGCCTTGCCCTTCTTGAATACCGAGGCATACAGGTCGTGGGAGATCGCCGAGGCGCCGGCCAGGGCCAGGCCGGCTACCACTGCAAGGATGGTGGCGAAGGCAACGGCGGAAAGGAATCCCAGAAACAGGTTGCCGCCCACCGCTTTGGCCAGGTGCATGGCTACCATGTTGCCGCCGCCGATCATGGCACCACCGAGCTTACCGTCGACGTAGTACTGCGGGTCTGTGCCGACGATGACGATGGCGGTGTAGCCCAGGATGCAGACCACGAGGAAGAAAAAGCCGATGAACACCGTGGCAAACAACACCGATTTGCGCGCCTCCTTGGCATTGGGCACGGTGAAGAAGCGCATCAGGATGTGCGGCAGGCCGGCGATACCGAAGACGAGGCCCAGGGACAGTGACACCGCGTTGACCGGATCGGCCAGCAAGGTGCCCGGGCCCATGATCTGCACGCCGCTGGCATGCACCGCTACGGCCTGGGCCGACAGCGTCTCGAAGCTGAAACCGAAGCGGCTCAGGGCCATCAACATCAGGGTCGTGCCGCCCGCCAGCAGCAGGACCGCCTTGGTGATCTGCACCCAGGTGGTCGCCAGCATGCCGCCGAAGATCACATAGACCAGCATCAGCAGACCGACCACCACCACCGCCGTACGATAGTCGAGGCCGAACAGCAGCTTGATCAGTTGGCCGGCACCGACCATCTGCACCACCAGGTAGCAACACACCACCGTCAGCGAGCCGAGGGCGGCGAAGCTGCGCACGCGAGTCTGGTCCAGGCGCAGGGAGACGATGTCGGCGAAGGTGTAGCGGCCCAGGTTGCGCAGGCGCTCGGCCATCAGGAAGGTGACGATGGGCCAGCCGACGAAGAAGCCGATGATGTAGATGAAGCCGTCATAGCCCTTGGTGAACACAAGGCTCGAGAGCCCCAGCAACGTGGCGGCAGACATGTAGTCCCCGGCGATCGCCAGGCCATTCTGGAAGCCTGTGATACCGCCTCCGGCGCTGTAGAAGTCGGCAGCGGAACGCGTACGACGGGACGCCCACCAAGTGATCAGCAAAGTGGCGAGGACGAAGACGAAGAACATGCCGATGGCATGCACATTGAGCGGTTGTTTCTCGGCAGTGATGGGGGCGGCGGTGGCCAGCAAGGGGCTGAAGGCGAGCAGGGCGAGTAGGGGTTTCATGCGCGGGTCTCCTGCAGGATCTGCGCGCTGAGCGCGTCGAAGCGGGTGTTGGCGGTGTGCACATACCAGGCGGTCAACAACCAGGACAGCAGGATAATCGCCACGCCAATCGGCATCCCGAGGCTCAGGTGGCTGCCGTCGTACATTGGCAAGTGCAGCCAGGCGGGTGCAAAGGCCACGACCATGATGAAGCTGTAATAAACGGCCAGGACCACGGCGCTCAGGGACCAGGCCAGCAGCGAACGCTGGCGCGTAAGGCGTTGGAAGTTGGGATTGGCCCTGACCTGGGCGCAGATCTGGACATGGTTCGGATGGTCAGTCGTCATCGTGAGGCTCCGCTTTTTTAATTGTTGTTTGTCGGCCTTTTGAGGGGCGTACGGGTACCCGGGCGACGTTCCGAAACGGAGCGTCACCTGAATGCTGCTGGAGTCGTTGCTGCCCTGGCGATCTTCCGGAGGCGAGGGGATGTTGATGGCGAAATCGGGTGCCAACAGTGGGCCCGCCGCATGAACCCGCGGTGGGTACGAATGCGACAGATTGCACTGCCGCGCAGTTGCCTTTTTTCGCCTTGAAAACAGGCTTTTGAGCCTGCATTCAGGCCGTCAGCCCTGATTGAAATCAGGGCCTTTCCGCTTGCGAAATGCTGCTGGTAAAACCAGGCTGGATGCGAGTATATGTTGGCTAATTTCCAATAAGAATTGGCAGAAAAGCCTGATGAATATGCAAAATCGCACAACGCAAAACCAAGTGAATTGGGACGATATGCGTTTCTTTCTCGAGGTCGCCCGTGCGCGCACCGCCAGTGGCGCAGCACGCCGCCTGGGGGTCGACTACACCACGGTGTCGAGGCGCATCCGCGCCCTTGAGCAAAGCCTTGGCGCACTGCTTTTCGAGAAGTCCCGTGCGTCGGGTTTTGTCATGACGGTCGAGGGGCAACGCCTGATCAGTCACGCCGAATCATTGGAAAGTACATTGCTGGCAGCGTGCGAGCAGGTATCGGGAACCACCGCGGGGCTCGCCGGGCATTTGCGCATCGGCTGTACCGAAGCGTTCGGCTCCTGTTTCATCACCACGCAGATGAGCCATTTCATCATTCACTATCCGCACATCTCAGTGGACATCCTGCCGGTCCCGCACTTCGTCAACCTGTCGCGACGCGAGGCGGACATCGCCATCACCCTGGAGCGCCCTGAACGGGGTCCCTACGTGTGTTCGCGCCTGTGCGACTATCGCTTGCGCCTGTATGCGACACCGCAGTACCTGGCCGATCATCCACCGATTACCAGCAGCGAGGATTTGGCCAGTCACCCGTTCGTGACCTATGTCGAGGACCTGGCCTTCAGCTTCAAGCTGCTCTACCTGAACGACCTGCTGCCCGGCGCGCACAGCCGCCTGCGCAGCACCAGCGTAGTCTCCCAGTACCATGCGGCTTTGGAAGGCCGCGCGCTGGCCATTTTGCCCTGCTTCCTCGCCGGTCCCGACCCGCGCTTGTGTGAAGTGCTGCCGGATGAGGTCGAGGTCACTCGACAGTTCTGGATGTACTACAGCGAGGATCTGCGCAAGCTCAAGCGGATCACTCTGGTAGCCGACTATTTGCGTGCCTGCGCGGAACTCAATCAGCCGCTGCTGATGGGCGAGTCCCGTGTGATGGCGTACTTGCCGTCGCCCTGAATCCTGGGTTAACGCATTCAACCGTTCTTGACGATCAGGCGTGAGTTTCGTTCATTGCGAAAGGCCAGTTGTTCAATGGTCTGGGTCGCGTGCTCGGCCTCTTCGCGGGCCTTGAGGATCACGCCGTGATGAGGCGACTTGCTGCACACCGGGTCGGCGTTGCGCGCATCCCCCGTGAGCATGAAGGCCTGGCAGCGACAGCCGCCGAAGTCCTTTTCTTTCTCGTCGCAGGAGCGGCATGGCTCGGGCATCCAGTCGTAACCGCGAAAGCGGTTGAAGCCGAACGAGTCGTACCAGATGTGCTGCATGCTGTGCTCGCGCACGTTGGGAAACTGCACCGGCAGCTGTCGGGCGCCATGACAGGGCAGGGCGGTGCCGTCCGGTGTGACCGTCAGGAAGATACTGCCCCAGCCGTTCATGCAGGCTTTCGGGCGTTCTTCGTAGTAGTCCGGGGTGACGAAAATCAACTTGCACGGATGCCCTTCGGCTTCCAGTTTGGCGCGGTATTCGTTGGTAACGCGCTCCGCACGAACAAGCTGTTCCCGGGTCGGCAGCAGCCCCACCCGGTTGAGTTGCGCCCAGCCGTAGAACTGGCAGGTGGCGAGTTCGACGAAGTCGGCCTCCAGGGCAATGCACAGCTCGATGATGCGGTCGATCTTGTCGATGTTGTGCCGATGGGTGACGAAGTTCAGCACCATCGGGTAGCCATGGGCTTTCACGGCGCGGGCCATTTCCAGCTTTTGCGCGAAGGCTTTTTTCGAGCCCGCCAGCAGGTTGTTCACCTGCTCGTCGCTGGCCTGGAAACTGATCTGGATGTGATCGAGACCGGCCTTTTTGAAATCGCTGATTTTCTGCTCGGTCAGGCCGATGCCGGAGGTGATCAGGTTGGTGTAGAACCCCAGCTGGCGCGCTTCGCCAATCAGCTCGGCGAGGTCCTGGCGCACCAACGGCTCACCACCGGAAAAGCCCAACTGCGCCGCGCCAATCTCGCGGGCCTCGCGGAACACCTTGATCCACTGCTCGGTACTCAACTCCTGGCCTTGTTCGGCAAAATCCAGCGGATTGGAGCAGTACGGGCATTGCAGCGGGCAGCGATAAGTCAGTTCGGCCAGCAACCAAAGGGGCAGGCCGATCTCGGGCTTGGGCGGCACTTGCCTGGATGAATCAGGCAAGTTCGATCCAGTGCTGCGCACGGGCAACCTCCATGAATTGCTCGATGTCGTCACCGAGCTCAGGCACATCGGGGAACTGCTGGTTGAGTTCCTTGATAATCGCGGCGACATTGCGCTCGCCATCGATCAAGCCGCCAATCAGCGCGGCGCTTTCATTGAGTTTAATCATGCCTTCCGGGTACAGCAGCACGTGGCCTTTCTGTGCCGGTTCGTACTGGAAACGGT
The DNA here is from genome assembly GCF_002236105.1 of Pseudomonas umsongensis. Classification (GTDB taxonomy): domain Bacteria; phylum Pseudomonadota; class Gammaproteobacteria; order Pseudomonadales; family Pseudomonadaceae; genus Aquipseudomonas; species Aquipseudomonas umsongensis. The sequence continues at coordinate 60,824 of NZ_NIWU01000009.1, read as the reverse complement.
AGCCAGGACGCCATGACGGGGTCTTGCTGCGATCGAAACTCATAGGGGGATTCCTTTGTGCCAGACCCGTTCACTCGTCACCGTATGGTAGGGCGGGCGGTTCAACTCATAGGCCATGCTCATGGCATCGAGCATGCTCCAAAGTATGTCCAGTTTGAACTGGAGAATTTCCAGCATGCGCTCCTGGCCTTCCCGGGTCGTGTAGTGCTCGAGGGTGATGGCCAGGCCGTGCTCGACATCGCGCCGCGCCTGGCCCAGGCGGGTGCGGAAATACGCGTAGCCGGTGGGGTCGATCCACGGGTAGTGCTGCGGCCAGCTGTCCAGGCGCGATTGGTGGATCTGCGGGGCGAACAGCTCGGTCAGCGAGCTGCTGGCCGCTTCCTGCCAACGGGCGCGACGGGCGAAGTTGACGTAGGCGTCGACAGCAAAACGCACGCCGGGCAGTACCAGTTCCTGGGAGCGCAATTGGTCCGGGTCGAGACCGACGGCCTGGCCCAGGCGCAGCCAGGCTTCGATACCGCCGTCTTCGCCGGGGGCGCCGTCATGGTCGAGCAGGCGTTGAATCCATTCGCGACGGACCTCGCGGTCCGGGCAATTGGCCAGGATGGCCGCGTCCTTCAGGGGGATGTTCACCTGATAGTAAAAGCGGTTGGCAACCCAGCCCTGGATCTGCTCGCGGGTGGCCCGGCCTTCGTACATCGCCACGTGGTAGGGGTGGTGGATGTGGTAGTAGGCGCCCTTGGCGCGCAGGGCGGCTTCGAATTCGGCGGGGGACATGGGGGTGTCGGTCATTGCGGTTCTCCAACGAACAGCCGTAGAAATGAGGCGTTATTACCGGCCTCTTCGCGAGCAGGCTCGCTCCCACAGTAGATCGCCTTCCCCCTGTGGGAGCGAGCCTGCTCGCGAAGGGGCCATCGGTTACAGCACAAGACTCATGCCGTCACTACAGGGTCACCGGTTGGCGAAGTACATCGTGACTTCGAAGCCAATGCGCAGGTCGGTGTAGGCAGGTTTGGTCCACATGATCGAGTTCCTCATTGTTTTTGGGTTGGTTAGTTGCCCGGCAGGGTGGCGAGCGCGGTCATCCGGACTCGCCACTTTTACGCTACGTCTACGGCGTGGCCTTGGCCGCAACCGGTTGCTGTGCCTTGAGGTAAGCGGCGTACTCCTGGCTCATGACGTAGTGCTTGATCTTCTCGACATCGGCGGGCTCGAGGCTGTCCTTGAAGGAGGGCATGCCTAGCGGCCGCAGTACGCCGTCCAGGACAATCTGCTGGAACAAGTGGCGGCGCGATTCATCGGAATTGCGCAGATCGGGGATCAAGCCACCACTTTGCGCGCCCACACCGTGGCAGACGGAGCAGTAGGCGCCGTACAACTGCTGGCCGGCGGCGATATCCGCGGCGGGAGCGTCGACCGGTGTTGGCGTGCGGTTCACCGCCACCACGGCTTTTTCCGGCAGTGGCGGAAGGGAGGCCTTGCCATCGAGCTTGAACACCAGCAGGCGGCTGAGGTTACCGGCTCCCGGCGCGACGGCGGCATCGCCTCCGATCAGCGGGGCGACACCGCCCCAACCGGCCATCACGGCGATGTACTGCTCACCGTCCAGGCTGTAGGTGATGGGGGCTGCGACGATGCCGGTCTGTGCGCCGAACGACCAGAGTTTTTTTCCCTTGTCTGCGGAATAAGCGACGAAGTTGCCGTTGGCCGTACCCTGGAACACCAGGTTACCGGCGGTGCTGAGGGTGCCGCCGTTCCAGTAGTGATCGTAGGGTACGCGCCAGGATTCCTTTTGCTTGACCGGGTCCCAGGCCAGCAATGCACCGGAAACAGCCTCGCGGGGAATCTCGGTGGCGTCGGAGAAGCCCGCGCCGGTGTTGAAGCCCTTGCGCTTTATGAAGTCCTTGCCTTCGTTGCGATAGACACCCGGGATCTCCTGATAGGGAATATAAACCAGGCCGGTTTGCGGGTTGAATGACATCGAATGCCAGCCGTGCGCGCCGAAGGGGCTCGGCCACATGACGATAGGCTCTTTCTCGTAGCGCACACCGGGCGCCTCCACCGGCTTGCCGGTCGCCAGGTCGATCTTCTCGGCCCAGGTGACCTTGCCGAATTTTTCGGCAGAGAGCAGCTCGCCGGTCTGGCGGTCGATGACGTAGAAGAAGCCGTTTTTCGGCGCTTGCATCAGCACCTTGCGCGGCTTGCCGCCGATCTCCAGGGTCGCCAGGGTAATCTGCTGGGTGGCGGTGAAGTCCCAGGAGTCGCCCGGGGTCACCTGATAGTGCCAGGCCAGCCGACCGGTGTCCGGGTTGAGCGCGAGGATCGAGGACAGGTAGAGGTTGTCGCCGCCACCGGGGCTACGCAGCTCGCGGTTCCACGGCGAACCATTGCCGGTGCCGACGTACAGCAGGTCCAGCTCAGGGTCATAGGCCATGCCGTCCCATACCGTGCCGCCGCCCCCAAGCTTCCAGTACTCGTCACCCTTCCAGGTCTTGGCCGCTTCGGCCAGCTCTGGGTGTTCGTAGGGCTGGTTCGGGTCGCCGGGCACCGTGTAGAAGCGCCAAGCCATCTTGCCGGTCTCGGCATCATAGGCGGAGAAGTAGCCGCGCACGCCGTATTCGGCGCCGCCGTTGCCGATGATGACCTTGCCCTTCACCACACGTGGCGCGCCGGTAATGGTGTAGGGCTTGCTGTTGTCGGTGGTCTGCTGGCTCCACACCTCTTTGCCGGTTTTTGCATCGAGGGCAATCAGTCGCCCGTCCAGGGTGCCAATGAAGACCTTGCCGTTCCACAGCGCGACGCCGCGATTGACCGCGTCGCAGCAGGCGTCGCGGGCTTTTTCGCGGGCGATCTGCGGATCGAAGGTCCAGAGCGTCTTGCCGGTGCGCGCATCCACCGCCATCGCGCGGCTCCAGGACAGCGATGTGTAGAGCACGCCGTCGGCGAAGAGCGGCGTGGCTTCCAGGCCACGGTGGTTATCAAGGTCGAGGGACCAGGCCAGGCCCAGCTTGTCGGCGTTCTTCGCGGTGATCTGGTCCAGGGGGCTGAAGCGCTGTTCGTCGTAGGTGCGGCCATGGCTGAGCCATTGGCTACCGTCTTGCTTGCTGGCAATGATGGCGGCCTGGTCGACCTGTGCGGCGACGGCCAGCGGCGCCAGCAAGGCGAAGGCCAGGCCAGCGAGAATTCGGGATGCAGACTGCGTGTTCATAGACGCAGGACTCCTGTTATTGAAATTGGAATGAGACCCTGGCGAGCGGCGGTGGCTAGAACAGCTGCAGGATGCGCAAGTTGATGCGGCTGTCCTCCTCGAAGCCGTTGTCCACCGCGATGTCCTGCCCGTAATTGACCATCAACTGGGTGCTCGGGGTGACGAAGTACGACGTGCCGACCGTGAATTTGCTGGTGCCCGGCTTGTCGTCCATATCTATGTCACTGATGTTGCTTTCACCGCCCCAGAGCTTCGAAACGCCCGCGCGCACATCGAAACGCTCGGTGAAGTTGTAGCGTAGAAAAGCCTGGCCCTGATAGAGAGGGTCCTGCTTCTGGGTTTCGCTGGCTCTACCGAAGTCGTCGTTGTGGCCAAAGAGCGTCACGTCGCCGACCAGATCGAGGGTCAGCTTTTCGGTCAGGCCGGTGATATAGCCCGCTTGCAGGGCGAGCTTCCAGCGGTTCTCGCCGAGGTTGATCGCGCGGTCCTTGTCGTAGCTCCCAGTGGGTACGTAGAGGAACGGGGTGATGCCGAAGTAGCGGCGATTTTTCGGTTCATTCAGCAGCCAGACGGTGGCGGCAAGGATCAGGTCGCCAGTGCCGCTGTCGTTGCCCAGGTCTTGCAGATCATCCTTGGCTCGCAAGTTGCCGAACGGCAGGAGGAACTGCGGGTCGACGATGTAATCGCCAATTTTGGTGAAGTGCACGCCGCGCAAAATACCGATGTCGGAATCCAGGCCGGCATCGATCGGTACCTTGTGGCCGTCGGAGTAGAGGGCATTGCGTTCGGCATGCTGGTAATAGACCAGGCCCAGGTTGGTGCCTTCGGGAAGTGCGGTGTAATCGCCGGCATCGACGTCCACCGCCAGGGTGCTGCAAGAGAAACCGGCCAGCAGGCCGAAGAGCGAAGCGTGCAACAGATGGGCCAGGCGAAACTTGTGTGGTGGCCAGCCCGGGCTACGAGGAGCCGGCTCTGTGCTCATTTTCATGACATTACCTTTATTGTTTTTGTTTATGATCAACTTAGTGCCGGAGCGGTTATCCGGACTAACGTGAAGTCATTGAGCAGAGCTTGTGCCAGCTTTTTATGGCTTAATAAAAAAGCTTTTAAATCAATGGCTTGAGTAATAATAAGAAGTGTCGAAGGCAGTGCGGGAAGAGTCCCGCTGTATCGCTGGCTCAATTTGAGACAGTGGCTTGGGGTCGAGCTGGCCCACTTCGAGACATTCGGCCGCGAGACGCATGCCATGCCCAAATCCAGCAGCCCCGCGACACCCCCTTCGCGCAAGCGTTTCGTCGACTCACAAGTGATCGAGAGATCCTGGCAGCGCTCGCAGAATTACGGCCTGTGCCAGCGCGACAATCTGCTGTTTGACGCGCCGGTGGTTGCCAGTCGCGAGCAGATCGCTGAAAGCAATCGCCTGTTGCTGACCTGCGCCGCTCCGGAGATGGAGCAGCTGCACGCCGCCCTGTCGCCGAAAGACTGGGTGCTGGCCTGCCTCGATCTGGAAGGCGTGGTGCTCAGCAGCCTGGGCCGACTCAGCCCGGACAACCGCGAGTTGAATCAGGTGTTCCGCGTCGGTGCGCAGATCTCCGAACAAAACGTCGGCACCACCGCACCAAGTTGCGTCCTCACCGAGCGCGACTCGGTATTTTTTGTCGGCGAGGAGCATTACCTGGAGGAGGCTCGCCAGTTCTCCTGCCTGGCCACGCCGATCTTCGGCCTGGATGGCGGCATAGTCGGGGTACTGGACGCCAGCAGCAAACATGGCGTGCCCTCGGTGTACACCCTCGATTCCCTGGTGTTCGCCGCGCGTGCCATCGAAAACCGCATGTTCGCCCAGCTCGGCGATGTGCTGCTGGTGCACTTGCACCATCGCCTGGACATCCTCGGCACGCCACTGGAAGGCCTGCTGGCCTTCGATCCTGCCGGCAAACTGCGCTGCGCCAACCGCATCGCCGCACAGTTGTTGACGCTCGGCGAGATCCAGACCGGCCTGGACTTCGCCGAACTGTTCGACATGCCCTTCGTTCATGCCACCTGTTACTGCCGCCACGACCTCAGCGCGCCGTTGCGCCTGCGCAGTCACCACCGCGGCGAACTGCATGCTTGCATCACGCTCGGCCCCGGGCAGAAACCGATGCGGGGACAGCCTCCGGTACTCTCGCGTGCGAAAACCGCCGAGCCGCTGCCACCGCCGCAAGCCGGCCCCTGTCTGCAGGATCCGACCCTGCAGGAGGCTCTGGCCCGCGCACGCAAGGCCTTCGCCCGCGACATCCCGGTATTGATCAACGGCGAGACAGGCACTGGCAAGGAGGTCTTCGCCCGTCTGTTGCACGAAGGCAGCAGCCGCGCTGGCGAAGCCTTCATCGCGATCAACTGCTCGTCCATTCCGGCCAGCCTGATCGAGTCGGAATTGTTCGGCCACGCCGAAGGTGCCTTTACGGGCAGCCGCAAGGGCGGCGCCAGCGGCAAGATCGAACAGGCGCACAAGGGCACCCTGTTCCTCGACGAGATCGGCGACATGCCCCAGGAGCTGCAGGGTCGCCTGCTGCGCGTGTTGCAGGAGCGCAGCCTGACCCGCCTTGGCAGCAGCGAGGTGATCAAGGTGGACTGCGCGCTGATCTGCGCCACCCACCGCGACCTCAAGCAGCTCAGCGCCAACCATGGATTCCGCGAGGATCTCTACTACCGCATCAACGGCCTGCGCGTGGTGCTGCCAGCGTTGCGCGAACGGCACGATCTAGTGGAACTGATCCAGCACCTGTTGTGCGCCGAAAACACCGCACAGCAGGCGCCCAGGCTGAACAAGGCGGCGCTGCAGGCGCTGTTGGCCTATCGCTGGCCTGGCAATGTCCGCCAGCTTTACCAGACCCTGCGCCTGGCCGCCGCCCTGGCCGAGAATGAAGGCGAGATCGGCCTGCAGCACCTGCCGGACGACGTAATGGAGGTTGGTGATACCCCGGCCTCGCCAGCGGCAGGCAAGCCGCAGTCGCAGCCGCAGCCACAGGCGGGGGATACCCTGCTGGCCTCCAAACAGCGCGCAATCAAGGCGGCGGTGGAGGCGAGCGGCGGTAACCTCTCGGCTGCCGCGCGCAGCCTGGGGATCGGGCGCGCGACGCTGTACCGCAAGCTCAAGGGGATGCAGGAAGATTAACGCCACGGGCAAGACCGCGCTCCAAGAGGAGCGGCGGCCTTGCGCACGAGGTCCTAGCGGGCGGTGTTCGCGCCGATGATATCGAGCACTTCGGCCACGCTGTTGGCCGGGAAGCCGCCTTGCTCGGCATGTTCGCGGATCAACTGTTCGTTCGCCGCGATGTACAGGCAGTAGACCTTGTCGCCTGTCACATAACTGTGTAGCCATTGGATGTGAGGCCCCATGGTGCCAAGCACGGCACAGGACTTCTGCGAGATGGCCCGGAGTTCCTCGGCCGAGAGTTTTCCAGCCCCCGGGATTTCCCGTTCGATGACATATTGAGGCATGACAGTTCCTTCAAATGAGTGGTGAGCGATGACGCATCACCCGAGATGAAAAGGCTGAGACCGCGCAAGCCGGCCCCAGCCTGAGAAGGGATTACAGCTTGATCATTACCGTCTTCAGTTCGGTGTAGTGGTCGATCGCTGCCGCACCCAGTTCACGGCCGACGCCGGACAGCTTGTAGCCGCCGAAGGGCAGCACCGGGTCGAGGGCGCTGTGGCAGTTGACCCAGACCGAGCCGGACTTGATGCGCGGGATCATGCGGTGCACCGCGCTCATGTCATTGGACCAGATGCTGGCCCCCAGACCGTAGCTGTTGTCGTTGGCCAGGTGCACGGCCTGGTCGATGTCGTCGAAGGGCATGGCCACCAGCACCGGGCCGAAGATTTCTTCCTGCACCAGACGATGCTGCTGGTCGACGTCGACGATCACCGTGGGTTGGACGAAGTAGCCGGGGCCGAACTTCTCGCCGCCGCAGGCGATGGTGGCGCCCAGTTCGCGGCCCATCTCGATGTAGTTGTGCACCCGATCCTGTTGCTTGGCGGAGATCAGCGGCCCCATGGCCACGCTGGGGTCCAGGCCGTTACCGAGCTTCATGCCATTGGCGATATCGACGATGTCGCCCACCACCCGGTCGAAATGCTTGCGGTGCACATACAGGCGCGAACCGGCGCAGCACACCTGGCCCTGGTTGAAGAAGATAGCGCTGGCGGCACCGGCCGCGGCCACCTGCAGGTCGGCGTCCGCCAGGACGATGGTTGGCGATTTGCCGCCCAACTCCAGGGTCACGCGGGTCATGTTGTCCATGGCCGCCTTGCCGATCTGCTTGCCCACTTCGGTGGACCCGGTGAAGGTCAGCTTGTCTACTCCCGGGTGATTGCTCAGCGCCGCGCCAGCGTTAAGACCAGTGCCGGTGACCACGTTGAACACGCCGGTGGGGTAGCCGGCTTCCAGCACAAGCTCGGCCAGCTTGAGGGCACTCAGGGGGGTCTCGTCGGCAGGCTTGAGTACCAGGCTGCAACCGGTGGCCAAGGCCGGGCCGAGTTTCCAGCAAGCCAGCATGAAGGGAAAGTTCCAGGCAACGATGGCGCCAACCACCCCAACCGCCTCGCGGCGGATGAAGGCGTGGAATTGGCTGTCCGGCATCAGCGGCAGGGACGGGTCCACAGTAGTGCCCGAGAGCTTGGTGGCCCAGCCGGCCATGTAGCGCAGGGAGTCGATAGACAGTTGGACGTCCACCAGGCGTGCCATCTGCACGCTCTTGCCGTTGTTCAGGCATTCCAGCTCGGCGATCACCTGGGCGTCGCGCTCGATCAGGTCGGCCAGCCGCCACAGCAGGTTCTGCCGCTCGCGTGGGCGCATGTGGCTCCAGGCGGAGTCATCGAAAGCGCGTCGCGCGGCTTGCACGGCGCGATCCACATCGACATGGGTGGCGGACGGCACGTCCAGCAGCAGCTTGCCGGTGGCCGGATTGCGCACGGCCATCGTCGCGCCGCTGGCGGCGTCCATCCATTCGGCGCCGATCAGCATGCGCGATCGTCTGGAGAGGAATTCAACGGTCTTGGGATGCAGTGGAAGGTGTTCCATGGGCGAGGCCTCGTTGTTGTGATTTTTGTCCCAAGCCCCGGAGCAACGCCTGTGCCAGCCTGCTAAAAACGCCGTGGCGCCGGGCGTGATGCGTTGCCAATGAGCATTGCGCACAGGTATGACGAAGGCAGGGCTGTATCGAACCCGTACAACTGTTTCAGAACGGGACAGTCACCATCAAAAAGCTCTTTACGCAGGGGCACTGGCACCGGATGATCCCAGTCCAGCAAGAGCATTCACCCGACCCTAGAAAAATAAAAAACAGGTGTCTTCATGCTTCTCGACCATGCGTTGTTAACAGATGTCAGCGGCAAGCCGATACGCCAGCAGCACAAAGTTTTTTCAACCGAGTGGGATGAAATCAGCGCCTGGTCGGATCGCGTTTACATGCCCTATCGCGTCACCCCCAAAGGGCAAGCCATCAAGCCTCGCGCCACCATGCATTCATCCAGGATTGGCGAGTTGACGCTGACCCGTTTTGGTTATGGCGTGGCGGTGAGCGTCGATGATTTTTCGCCTGAGGCGGGGAATGCCTTGCTGCTCACGACCATTGGCGGCAATGCCCGGCATTGGACACAACGTTCAGACACTGAAGATACGGCAGTGGGTGAGTCCTTCATTGCCGATTGCAGTCGTGTCGAATACCGGGTTGACCTGGATCCGGATCACCTGCAACTGAATCTGACCCTTCCACATGCAGTGTTGGAGCAGATGGCGCAGCAGTGGTTTGGGTTCGTGCCCGACGATCGATTCTGGAGGCATAAGTGCATCATCGGTGGGGTCGGTTCGAGCTGGCTAAGTCTGCTGGAGTACACGGTTCGGTGTGTTGCCGAAGCTGGCGAACACATGACTGAGGGACGTATGGGGGCTCATCTGCAGCAAGCGCTGTGCGTTCATCTGTTGCGAGAGTGGGCTGGCCGCGCCGCACAAGCCGGACTTGATTTCAACAGTCCAAAGAACCGGATTGCGCCCCGCTACGTGAGGGCTGCCGAAGAATTCATGAGTGCCAATGCAGCGAGCCTGCCGACGATGGCAGAGGTTGCCAGTGCGGTCGGGACCAGCGTGCGGGCATTGAGCGGGGCCTTCTCGCGCTTTCGCGGTATGACGCCCGGTGCGTTCCTGCGCGAGCAGCGGCTACAGGGAGTGCACCGCGATTTATTAGTGGCAGATCCAGCGTCGGGCGCGACAGTTTCTGCCATTGCCTTTCGATGGGGTTATCTGAACCTGGGTGATTTCGCGGGGCTCTATCGCAAGCGTTTCAGTGAACTGCCGTCACAAACCTTGCAGCGCCGGTTGCGCTAGCGGCTTGATGAAAAAAAGGGCACCGAGAGTAACGTCAAAGCCACTCTCGGTGCCCACCAACCCAGCCAATCGCAGCGGGTCAGAACACCCACAGCAACCGTAGGTTAACCCGCTGTTCTTCCTTGAAACCATTGTCGACCGATACGTCCTGGCCGTAATTGAGCAGGGCCTGGAAGGTCGGGGTCATCCAGTAGGATCCTCCGACACGATACTTGCTGGTACCGGGTTCATCGTTCTGGTCCTGGCCATCGATGCGCGTCTCGCCGCCCCAGAGTTGAGACGCGCCGACGTGCACCGACAGCTTGGGTGTCACGGCGTACCTGAGGTAGGTCTGGGCTTGCCATAGCGGCTTCTGGCGCAACGTCAGGCCTTGACTCGTGAGGTCGTCATTCTTGCCGAACAGCGTGACGTCGGCGGTGAGGTCCAGGGACAATCTGTCAGTGAGGCCGGTCACATAACCGGTCTGCAAGGTCATCTTCCAACGGTTTTCACCGAGGTTGAGTGCATCGTTGCGGTCATAGCTACCGGTCGGCACGAACAGGTAGGGCGCAATGCCCCAGTAACGGTTCTTCGCCGGATCGTTCACGAGCCACAGGGTCGAGGCCAGAATCAGATCACCCGTGCCACTGGTTTGTCCCAACGCGTCGTTGTCGCGTGTTCCTTCCAGGCGACCGAAGGGCAACAGGAACTGCGTATTGATCGTGTAGTCACCCAGCTGCTGGTAATTGGCGACGCGCAGTATGCCGATATCCGAGTCGAGTCCAGCTTTGATCGCAACCTTGTGACCGTCACTGTAGAGCGACCGCCGCTCGGCATGCTGCAGGTAGAGCAAGCCGATATTGCTGCCGGCTGGAAGCGCAGCGGCGTATTCGCCGGCGTCCACATCGATGGCATGGGCGTTGCCGGCCAGGGTGGCCAGCAGCAATGCGGCACCGATCATTGAAGTATCCAATGCGCAAGCTGAGAAACGAGCGCGCGCAGGGGTACGCGTGGAGATCTCCATGAGTCACCTGTTTTTGTTTTTGTAGGTTTTAGAGAGGGGTGAATCAGGAACCGGCTCAGCGGCTCAGGTTGCGGTAGGCCGCCGTTTCGAAATCCAGATAACCCTGGGTCGATACAGGGTCTACGAATGGCAGTATCTGGGTGGCCCAAAAGCCACCGATGCCATTCTTGCGATCGATCCAATAGAAGAGATTGGCCAATCCAGCCCACGCCAAGGAGCCCGCAGGGCGACCGGTGGGAGCGTCTTGTTCGTTGATCATGAAACTCAACGCCCACGACTTTGGCATGCCGGGGAAGAATTCCGCAGTATGGGAAATACTCGGAATCACGCAGGGAAGGGCTTTTATCTTCAAGTTGTCGAGGCCGTTTTGCTCGGCGAAACGAATCGTCTCCGGCTTCAGGATCCGTCCGTGATCGCCTTGTCCATCGTTCAGCCAGGCGCGGATGAACAGGCAGTAATCCTTGACTGTCGAAAACAGGCCATGGCCTCCCATATGCACTTCGGGTTCCGGCGGGAGGAGGGAGCCTTCGACCGGGCTCAGCGATCCATCCTCTTCACGCTGGTGCATGCCAGCCCGTCGCTGGAGCATTGACGGGGTCATGGTGAAGGCCGTGTCGGTCATGCCCAGAGGCTCAAAAATACGCTGTTGCATGACTTCACCCAGGCGCTTGCCGGTAATGGCCTCGACCACCAGGCCGGCCCAGTCCATGTTGGAACCGTATTCCCACTGCTCACCAGGCTCGAACAGCAAGGGCGTTTTCAGGGCAGCCAACGATCCGCTGATGATGCTGGGTTGTCGTTGCTCCTGGACCAGCCTGTTGTAGTGTTCGTTGAAGAATTCGTAACCCAGGCCTGCGGTGTGAAGCAGGAGCATTCGGGTGGTGATGTGATTTTTCGCAGGGCGAAGCCGTGGGGTGCCGTCGCTATCAAACCCTTCGAGCACCTTGAGTTCGCCGATCATCGGCAGGTAGTCCCTGGCGGGCGCATCGAGATCCAGTCGGCCTTCCTCGACCAACTGAAGCACGGCCGTGGCGGTTATCGCCTTGGTCGTGGAAAACATCGCGAAAACACTGTCGGTCGTCATTGCCTCTGGTTGACCGAGCGTTCGTTGCCCTGAAGCACCCTCGTAGAGCAAACCGTCTCGCCCGGTGACGGCAGCAACGACGCCTGGGACGCGCTGCTGCCCAACGGTGACGGTTTCGAGTATCTGGTCGAATGCTGATGTAGAACCTGGATTCATTATTCTTATTCTCCTTAAACCCAACCCTGGTGCGCTTGGCTAGCGCCTGGAGCGGGATGTGCAGTGACAGGACTGATTGGGCCGACGTGAAGCGATGAACGTCGGGCCAGGGGAGATTAAGAAAATAAAACCGGAGCGTTTGTCGGCTGCCGGCAGAGGGTGTCGGAATCCGGCATTTATCCAATTACCTGCTTCGCCTAAGGGAAACCTTTAGCCGCACGGGAGATTTCCCCCCTTCGGATGCTGTTCATCTTGATACCGGCGCGGCGTCTACTCGCTTACCTTGCGCACACAGGAAGCGTGTCGTCGTAGCGGACTGTTCCATTGAGCTCGCCTTGCGCTTACCCCATAACAATAAGAATGGAGATATCAGGTGAAGCAATCTTGCCGTGGGCTCGGTATTGCCAGTGTGATCGGGGTTATCTGTTCGCCATTGGCAGCTCATGCCGATGTGATCGATGACAGTCATTTCAAAGTGGATACGCGTAACTTCTACTTGCACCGAAACTACACCAACACCCATGCACCGGTGTCTGAAGTGCACAGTTGGTCTCAGGGTTTCGATGCGCAATTTACCTCCGGCTACACCGACACGGCCTTGGCCATTGGCCTGGATGTGGATGCGCAATACGCCGTGCGTCTGGATTCCTCGGGCAACGACGGTTCGCTGCCGTACAGTGTGAGCGATCAACAGACTGCCAATGACTACAGTCGCGCCGGTGCGACCTTCAAGATGCGCTACAGCAAGACCGAGTTAAAGGTGGGTGACCTGCGCCCGCAATTGCCGGTGGCGTTCGATGACCCCAGTCGACAGCTGGATACCATCTATCAAGGGGCCGTGGTCGAGTCCAAGGAAATTGACGGATTGACCGTGACCGGTGGCCGCTTCTGGTCTGCCGTGACACGGGAGTCTTCCAATCACGAAAAGCTCTACAAGTTTGGCTCCACCGATAATCTCGACAGTGACGGCCTGGATTTTGGCGGCGTCACTTACGACATCAGCAAGACGTTGCAAGCCAGTTACTTCTACGGCGTCCTGCACGATATCTACCAGCAGCACTATTTCGGCCTGATGCACATGGCTGACCTGGGCAATGGCTACAAACTTAAAACCGACTTGCGCTACTTCAATAACAATGAAGACGGCAGTGCCTTGAACGGTGAAATTGACAACCGCTCCTACGGTGCCCTGTTCAGCTTGCTCAAGGGGGCGCACATGTTCGGCCTCAGTTACCAGCGCATGCTCGGTGACAGCGTGTTCCCGACCATGAACGGCTATATCCCGCAACCTTACCTGGTGCACTGGTCGTCCCTGGGTTTTGTCCGCCCCGATGAAAAGTCCTGGGGCGCGCGCTACAGCTATGACTTTGCCGGGATGGGCGTGCCGGGGCTGAAATTCTACACGCGCTACATCAAGGGCACGAACTGGGACCGCGGCGGCAACTTGAGCGACAACCAGGAAAGCGAACGCTACCTGGGGCTCAATTACGTGGTACAGAGCGGGGCGCTGCAAGGCCTTGGACTGGACCTGCGTAACATCGATGTGAAACAGAAGTACGGCTACGACTACAACGAGTTCCGTGTCGCCACGACCTACACGTGGAAGTTCTGGTAAGCGCATTGACTCCATAACAATACAAATAGGAGCAAAGACTAGTGAATATACAGGTCGATAACCCGGTCCTGCAGCGCAAGAAAACCTACGTCTACGAGTGGTACGTGGTGGCGCTGTGCATGATCGCCTACATCTTTTCGTTTGTGGATCGGCAGATCCTGGCGCTGATGATCGAACCGATCAAGGCCGACCTGCAGATCAGCGACACCCAGTTCAGCCTGCTGCACGGGCTGGCCTTTTCGTTGTTCTACGCCTTCATGGGCATGCCCATCGCCTATCTGGCTGACCGCTTCTCCAGGCCGAGGATCATCGCCGTCGGCGTGGTGTTCTGGAGCCTGGCGACCGCAGCCTGCGGCCTGAGCAAGAACTTCCTGCACATGTTCCTCGCGCGCATTGGCGTCGGCGTTGGCGAAGCGGCCCTGTCGCCCTCGGCCTACTCGATGTTCAGCGACATGTTCCCCAAGGAGAAACTCGGTCGCGCCGTGGGCATCTACTCGATCGGCTCGTTCGTCGGTGGCGGCCTGGCCTTCCTGGTGGGTGGCTATGTGATCGCCATGCTCAAGGACATGAACACCATCGAGGTCGCCTTTCTCGGCGCGATGAAAGCCTGGCAACTGGCGTTCTTCATTGTCGGCCTGCCCGGTATCGTGGTCGGCCTGTTGATCTGGCTGACCGTGCGCGACCCGGCGCGTAAAGGCCTGCAGGTCGATGCCCAGGGTCGAGCCAAGAAGGTCGCCATGAGCGATGGCTTGCGCTTCCTGGGTCGTCACCGTGCCACTTTCACCTGCCATTACCTGGGCTTTTCGTTCTACGCCATGGCGCTTTTTTGCATGATGAGCTGGAGCCCGGCGTTGTACATCCGAAAGTTCGGCCTGTCGCCGATGGAGGCCGGCTACATGCTCGGCACCGTGCTGTTGGTGGCCAATACCGCCGGCGTGCTGTTCGGTGGATGGCTCACCGACTACCTGGCCAAGAAGGGTCATCAGGACGCGGCGATGCGCACGGGTGTCATCGGTGCCCTGGGCATGGCTGTACCGGCCGTGCTGTTCCCGCAAGCCGATCAGCTGTGGCTGTCGGTGACCCTGCTGGTGCCAGCCATGTTCTTCGCCTCGTTCCCGATGCCGGCATCCACGGCGGCGATGCAGATCCTCGCGCCGAACCAGGTACGCGCACAGGTCTCGGCGGTGTTCCTGCTGATCAGCAACCTGCTGGGGTTGGGCCTGGGCACCACGCTGGTGGCGCTGTTGACCGACCGCTACTTCGGTTCGCCGGCAGCGGTGGGCTCGTCGATGTCGTTGGTGATCGCCGGTGCGTCGGTGTTGACCGTGTTGTTGCTCTGGCGTGGTTGCCGGCGTTTCCGCGAAAGCTATGCGCGGGAGTATCCGAGCCGCGCTTGATTGGTCATAGTTCATGATCGGTGCCTCGGCCCCGCTGCGTTTGTATGCAGCGGGGCTGAAGCACTTCCAGGCCAGGAGAATCCCGATGTTGAATGACGTACACCTACTGGAGCGGCATAGCCTGCTCAGCTCGGCCGATTACCGCGAGATCAAGGACAAGGTCAGTCATTACCTGTGTCCGCACAGTTTCAACGTGCTGCGTGACGAGCCGATCCATACCCGGCTCAACGGCGTATTCTTCGGTACTTCGGCGCTGCTCGACCTGCGCTATGGCGCGCCGGTGGAGATCAACATCGGCGACATTGCCGATCAGTACCTGTTTCGCATCACCTTGCAGGGGCATTGCGAAGTGGCCCACGGCCGGCGAAGTGCGGCGATGCAGTCGGGCTGCCTGAGCGTTTCCTCGCCGTTCGCGCAAAGCCGCATCGTCACCGATGGCGAGTGCCGCAACCTGATCCTGCGCGTCGACCGTGATGCCCTGCAGCTGCAACTGCAACGCCTGCTCGGGCGCAGCTTGCGGCAGTCGGTGATCTTCGATGTCAGCGTCGACCCGCTGGGCGCCGGTGTGGTCAGCCTTTATCACACCCTGGACTACATCTGCCGGCTGTACGGCAGTGGCGTGGACGGATCGCGGCTCGCCAGCGGCTTGTCCGATTACCTGATGCAACTGCTGCTCACCCAGCTGCCACATAACTACTCGACGGATCTGTTGATCGATTCGCGCGCGCCGCTGCCGCACCACGTGAAGAAGGCCCGTGACTACATCGAGGCGCACCTTGGCGAGTCGATCAGCCTGGCGACCCTGAGCGAGCTCTGTGGCGTCTCGGCTCGCACCTTGCAAAACGGCTTCAAACAGTTTCTGCAGCAGGCGCCGGTCGAGTACATCCGTGAGCGTCGCCTGGCGGTGATCCACGAATCGCTGCAACAGGGTAATACCTGCGAAAGCGTCACCGATATCCTGTTGCGCCACGGCATCAACAGCTTCGGGCATTTTTCCAGTGCCTATCGGCAACGCTATGGCTGCCTGCCGTCGGACACCCTGCGCCGACACAAGCATTAAGACTTCTGCGTAATCCGTCAGTCGGCTGCGCAATCGGGAAAGTCCGTGGCGGTGCAGCCCGATAGCATCGAGTCTCTTACAAGAGGAGCAACTCGATGAATATTACCGTGCTGGGTGGGGGACATGGCTGCTACGCCGCAGCTGTCGAGATGGCTGAAAAGGGGCATCAGGTCCGCCTGTGGCGGCGCGACTCGGCAGCGCTCAAAGAGTTGCTGGCCATCGGCAGCCTGACCATCAGGGACTATCGGGGTACCCGTCAGCTGTCCGTCGGCAAACCTGGCGACAAACTGTCGTTCACCGACGATTTGGCCGAAGCCCTGGGCGACGCGCAACTGGTGATCATCCCGCTGCCATCGACCTCCCACGAAGACCTGGCCAGGCATGTGGCGCCGCATCTGCGCGATGGCCAGGTGGTGTTCCTGCCACCGGGCACTTTCGGCAGCTACGTGTTTGCCAAGGCCATGGCTGATGCCGGTAACCTGGCCAAAGTCGCCTTCGCTGAAACCGGTACGCTGCCGTACCTCGTACGCAAGCATGGCGCCAGCGAGCTGGTGATCAGTTGCTACGCGACCCGCCTGCCGACTGGCGTGTTCCCCAGCAACCTGTCCGAGCACGCCTTCACGGTATTGCGCGAGGCCTACCCGAGCGTTGAACCGATCGAAGACGCCTTGAGCGGTGCGTTGATGAACGCAGGTCCCATCATCCACCCACCGCTGATCATGATGAACGCAGGTCCCCTGGAGCATTTCGAAGCCTGGGACATTCATAACGAAGGCACCCAGCCGTCGATTCGTCGCGTGACCAACCAGCTGGACGCCGAGCGCATGGCCGTGCGTGAAGCACTGACCTACGGCGCACCGCACTTTCCCCTGGCCGACCATTACAACACCAGCGAAGGCGAGGCGTGGATGTACGGTCGCGGTGCCCATGGCAAGCTGACCGACAGCGGTGACTGGCGCGAAGACATCGACCTGCAGACCCATCGCTACATGCTCGAAGACACCCGCCTGGGCCTGTCCTTCCTGGTGTCCGTTGGCCGTTGGGCCGGTGTGCCGACCCCGGTTGCCCAGGGCCTGCTGAGCATCGCTTCGGTCGTTGCCGAACGTGATCTCTACGCCGAAGGCCGCACCCTGGAAAACCTCGGTCTGGCCGGGCTCGACCGCGAACGGATGACCGAACTGCTGACCAAGGGCTTTCAATCATGAGCATTGAATTGCCTCAGGTCAGCGTGGTCGGCGCCGGCCGGATGGGCGAGGGCATTGCCCTGGCCTTCATCCATGCGGGCTTGCCGGTTACCCTCATTGACATCAAGGAGCGCGCCGAGGATGAGCGCGACGACTACTTCGAGCGCGTGCGCAATAACATCCGCGGCGAACTGCTCATGCTGGTTCGCCTCGGAGTGCTCCAGCCGGAACAGGCGGACATCGCGCTATCGCGCTTGACCCTGCAAACCCGGGACCGGGCCTGCGAGGCGTTGCGCCGATGCGAGCTGGTGTTCGAAGCCGTGCCGGAAGTCATCGAGGCCAAGCAACAGACGTTCGCCTGGGTCAGCGAGCATGTCCCGGCGTCGGCGATCATCGCGTCGACCACCTCGACTTTCCTAGTTACCGAGTTGAGTGAAATGGTCAGCACGCCGGCGCGCTTCGTCAACGCGCACTGGCTCAATCCCGCGCACCTGATGCCGCTGGTGGAAGTCAGCCGCAGCGCCGCGACCTGCCCACAGGTGGTCGAGCGGCTGCTGCAACTGCTCAAGCGCATCGGCAAGGTGCCGGTGGTGTGCAATCCGGTGGCGGGCTATATCGTGCCGCGCATCCAGGCACTGGCGATGAACGAAGCCGCACGGATGGTGGAAGAGGGCGTGGCCAGCGCAGAGGATATCGACACAGCCGTTCGCATTGGCTTCGGCTTGCGCTTCTCGGTACTGGGACTGCTCGAGTTCATCGACTGGGGTGGCGGCGACATTCTCTACTACGCCTCGCATTACCTCAGTGGCGCGCTGGCGCCGCGCTTCGAATCGCCACAGGTGATTGCCGACAACATGCACAACGGCCGCAACGGCCTGCGCGACGGCCAGGGTTTCTACGATTACCGTGAACTGGACGTGGAGGCCTACAAGCAGCAGCGGATGGGAGCCTTTGTGCAAAAGCTGGCGTCGTCGGGGTTGACGCCAGCGTTCGATGGCGCGTTGGCTCAGGCCTGAGCATCAGGGCCCGGATGCCGGGCCCTGACTACGCGACGTTTGAGTTGATGTCGTTGCCCACGACTTCGACGATGCGCCGGGCAATATGGTCGACGTGGGTCTCCAGGGCGAAGTGGCCGGTATCGAGCAACTCGACCACCGCATTGGGGTTGTCGCGCTGATAGGCCTCGGCGCCCGGTGGAATGAAGAAGGGGTCGCCTTTGCCCCAGAT
The DNA here is from genome assembly GCF_002236105.1 of Pseudomonas umsongensis. Taxonomy (GTDB): domain Bacteria; phylum Pseudomonadota; class Gammaproteobacteria; order Pseudomonadales; family Pseudomonadaceae; genus Aquipseudomonas; species Aquipseudomonas umsongensis. Next base: position 42,523 of record NZ_NIWU01000009.1, on the reverse strand, counting down.
CGCCAGCGTTGGCACCTGGGTGTCGCGAAAGAACTGTTGGAATGCCGGATACAGCTCGAGGTTGTTCTGATAATCAAGGAACAGGTCGAGCTGGATGTCCTTGTTGCCGGGCCGCTCCAGCAGAAGCGCGTCCAGATGGTACGCCTCGGGTGCGATCACCTCGGGATGACTCACGCCCTCCACATACTGCCAGCGCGTGCCTTCCAGATGCAGGATGGCATCCTTGATCACCTGGCGATTGGCGGGCGACGGGTCGGCCCAGTACTGGCGGATCGGCGCCCACGCATCCCCCAGACCTTCGAGATACGCATTGCCGTTTTGCGAAACAATCGCGCTCACCCGATCCGGGTAAGCCAGCGCCAGGCGCAAGCCAGCGGGGGCGCCGTAGTCGAAGAAATACATCGCATAACGCTGGAGTCCCAGTACATCGACAAACTGGCGCAGCGTCTCGCCGATCGCATCGAAGGTGTAGACGTAGTGACGTTCAGCCGCCACTTCGGTGAAGCCGAATCCGGGCAGGTCCGGCGCGATGAGGCGGTATTTGTCCGCCAGCAGCGGGATCAGCTCGCGGAACTGGTGCGACGAGCTGGGAAAGCCGTGCAGCAGCAACAGTACCGGCGCGTCGACAGCGCCGGCTTCGCGATAGAACACCTTGACGCCGTCGGCTTCGACGAATTTGTAGGCAACGTTGGTGTGTCGGGAAGTGGTCATTGTTCATTGATCCTGTAACTGTATAAAAGTGTTTTTACGGGTTACTTGAATCTATTTTGCATGGATTATGTAACTGGTCAAACTATTTTTATGGGTTACAATCTGTCTGGTTATTCCCTGGAGATTTCCATGACTGACGACGTCACCCCCCTTGAACTGCCTGCGCCGTTGCTACTGGCCGATCACCCGGCGCTGGACCTGCTGAACACCCGCATGATGGTCGATGGTCAGCGGCAAGACTTGCTCGGCACCGATTCCGATGCGGCGTCGTGGCTGCAGCAGTCGGGGTTCGGGTGGGTGACAGGCGTGGAAGGGAGCGACGGGCATTTGCTCGCCCGATTGCGCAAGCTGCGCGACAGCATCGAGGGCCTGGTCGCAGCCCGCCGGGAAAATCGCCTGGCGGATCCGGCAGCGTTGAATGCATTTCTGTTGGCGGCGGTGCCGCAACTGGTGTGGGAGGAGGGCGGCGCGCCGGTACTGGATCGCTTCCGTCAGGGTGATGCCGCCAGCCAATGCCTGAGCCGGCTGGCTTATGCCGCTGCCGAGTTGTTGGCTGAAGGCGATTTCAATCTGGTGCGCAAATGCGAAAACGCGGAATGTTCATTGATGTTCTATGACCGCACCAAGGCGCACAAACGGCGCTGGTGCAGCATGGCGCTGTGCGGAAACCGGCATAAGGTCGCCGAGTTCCGCAAGCGGCGCCAGGGTGCAACTTAGGGTTAGGGCACCTGGCTGTGGACCTGTCAGTCAGCGCACCAGGCAAGGTTGCTTGTTGTTGAAGCGCCAGCCCGGAATCAGGAACTGCATCGCGACGCTGTCATCCCGCGCGCCAAGACCCATGCCTTTGTACAATTCGTGAGCCTTGGCCACCGCGTCCATGTCGATCTCTACGCCCAGGCCATGTCGGGTCGGAACCTTTACGTAGCCGCCTTCGATCTTCAGCGGTTCCCGGGTCAGGCGCTGGCCGTCCTGCCAGATCCAGTGCGTGTCGATCGCGGTGATCTCTCCCGGTGCGGCGGCTGCTACCTGGGTGAACATGGCCAGGGAGATATCGAAGTGGTTGTTGGAATGCGAGCCCCAGGTCAGGCCCCATTCGTGGCACATCTGGGCAACACGCACTGAGCCTTGCATCGTCCAGAAGTGCGGGTCGGCGAGCGGGATGTCGACCGATTGCAATTGAATGGCGTGGCCCATTTCGCGCCAGTCGGTCGCGATCATGTTGGTGGCGGTCTTCAGTCCGGTGGCCCGGCGGAATTCGGCCATGACCTCGCGGCCCGAGTAGCCGTTTTCTGCACCGCACGGGTCTTCGGCGTAGGCGAGGACGTGATGCTGATCGCGGCACAAACGGATGGCTTCTTTAAGCGACCATGCACCATTCGGGTCAAGGGTGATCCGTGCGTCAGGAAAGCGTTCAGCCAGCGCGGTGACCGCTTCGATTTCTTCATCGCCGCTCAACACACCGCCCTTGAGCTTGAAATCGTTGAAGCCATATTTTGCGCTCGCTGCTTCTGCCAGGCGCACGACGGCTTCGGCGGTCATGGCTTTCTCATGACGAATCCGGAACCAGTCGTCTTCAGCGTCGGCCTCGTTACGGTAAGCCAGGTCCGTGACATGGCGGTCGCCGATGTAGAACAGGTAGCCAAGCATCTTCACCGCATCGCGTTGCTGCCCTTCGCCGAGCAATGCAGCCACCGGCACCTCGAGGAACTGACCCAGCAGGTCGAGCAGCGCGGCTTCCATCGCAGTCACCGCATGAATGGTGATGCGCAGGTCGAAGGTTTGCAGGCCGCGACCGGCCGCATCCCGGGATGCAAAGGTGCTACGCATCTGGTTGAGGATGCGTTGGTACTGGCCGATGGGCTGGCCGATCACCAGGGCGCGAGCGTCTTCGAGGGTCTCACGGATGCGTTCGCCCCCCGGAACTTCGCCCACGCCAGTATTACCGCAACTGTCCTTGAGAATGACAATGTTGCGGGTGAAGAATGGTCCGTGGGCGCCGCTCAGGTTCAGCAGCATGCTGTCGTGGCCCGCGACGGGTATGACTTGAAAATGGGTGACGACAGGTGACTGGGTGGCGTTGGCAGAATGTTCAGCGTTCATGGCAAGTTCCTACGAGTATGGTCGTTCAACGAACAATGGAGTCAGTGCGCTTTGACTGTCGCATGCGTTGAAGCAGCGTTCGGTGGTGTCAGCACGGGTGATGGCTTGGGTGAGGTCCTGGCAAAAAACACCAGTATCGCGGCAAGAACCGAGGTGCCGGCCAAGCCATAGAGGCCGCCCTGGATCGACCCGGTCGTCTGTTCCAGGAAACCGAAGGTCGTGGGTGCCACGAAACCGCCCAGGTTGCCGATCGAGTTGATCAGTGCAATGACGGCGGCGGCGATGCGTGCATCCAGGTAGCCCTGGGGAATTGGCCAGAACAGCGATGACGCCGACTTGAAGCCGATGGCGGCAAAACAGATGGCAACGAACGCGAAGATCGGCCCGCCGGTGGTGGACAGGAACATGCCGGCAGCTGCAATCAACAAGGCAGTTGCAACCCAGGCTTGCTGAAACTTGAACCTGCCCGACAGCGCAGCGAAGCTGTACATGGCGATGATCGAGATCAACCATGGGATCGAGTTGAAGAAACCTACCTGTACATCACTCAGGTCACCCATCTTCTTGATGATGCTGGGCAGCCAGAAAGTCGCTGCATAGATCGTCAGCTGGATGCAGAAGTACAAGGTGCAGAACAGCAGGATCTGGCGATCTTTCAGGAGTTTGCCAATGGTCGGTTTTACGCTGGTCAGGGCTTCACGTTCGCGTTGCTCCTGATCGATGGCGCCGACCAGCGCATCCTGCTCCTCGCGTGTCATCCACTTGGCGTCATGGGGTTTGGAATCAAGCCAGAACCAGACGAAGAAACCGAGGAACACCGAGGCCAGGCCTTCTATGGCGAACATCCATTGCCAGCCGTGAAAGCCAAAGCCTTCGATTTGCAACAGGGCACCCGACAGCGGACCGGAAATCAGCGAGGCAACGGCTGAGCCGCTGAGGAAAATGGCGATGGCTTTGCCGCGCTCGACGCCTGGCAACCAGCGAGTGAAGTAGTAGATCACGCCTGGGAAGAAGCCCGCTTCGGCGACACCCAACAGAAAGCGCAGGATGTAGAAGTGGGTTTCGTTCTGGATGAACGCCATCAGCGTGGCGACGATGCCCCAGGTGAACATGATGCGGGTCAGCCAGATCCGGGCGCCGACCTTTTGCAGCAATATGTTGGAGGGCACTTCGAACAGTGCGTAGCCAATGAAGAAGAGGCCTGCGCCCAGGCCATAGGCGGCAGCGCCAATCCCGAGGTCATGTTCCATGTGCGTGCGCACGAAACCGATGTTGACCCGGTCGATGTAGTTGAGGATGAACATGATCACGAAAAGCGGGAGCACATGTCTCTTCACTTTGCTCACGGCGCGCGCGAGAACCGAATCATTTTCTGGAACGACAGATGCGTTGCTTGAATTGTTCACAATTCAAATCTCCCACTGATTATTTTTATGCGGGTTTGAGCGTGATAGCGGCGGCCTGGCTGCCGGTTATTGCTGTCGAGTTACCAGGCACCGAGCGCCTTGATCAGGGTCGCGTCGGGGTCGGTCAAAGGAAAAGGCAGGGAGGTCTTGCGAGAGGAGGGACTTGAGTACTTGAGGATTCATGGGATTCGCCTGCATCGATGGTTTTTGTTTAGATGTCTGGAGCGGGTTAAGTTGATAGACATCATACAAGTGGTTTTTTGAGGCTGCAATGCGGCGGATGGTGTTTTGTGTGCATAACGACGTGAAAAAATAATGTATTTGGTTATTTTATTCAGTATTTATAGGGGTTTAACTGCAGCATTGTGCCGGGTCTGAGAGGCTGGACCTGTCATTCAGCTGGAAGGTGTCCCGAATTAATCAGTTCTTTATAGATGTGTTGTCATACAAGTAGGAGTCTTTTCTAACCTGGTGTAGCGGGGGTGCATTCGCATTTCGCCAGAGAATCTCCGGTGGGGTGTTAAGCTCTGTGAAGCAAAATTCCGTGGACTCGAACCTATGCAAATTGAAAGCGGAACCCCTGTCCGCAGACGCTCCAATAATCTGGCTCAGGGCGTGGTCGAAGCACTGACCCAGCGCATTTTGCTCGGCCAATTGAAGCCAGGCGAAAAGCTGCCTTCGGAATCCACCATCGTTCTCGAACATGGCGTGAGCCGCACTGTTGTCCGGGAGGCTATCTCCAAGCTGCAAGCTTCGGGGCTAGTCGAGACACGACACGGAATCGGCACATTCGTGCTGGAGCAACCCTCCCAGCCAGGGCTGCGCCTGCATGTGGATACCGTTGCGAGTGTCCGCAGCATGCTGGAGCTGAGATTGGGCCTGGAGGTGCAGGCGGTTGCACTGGCCGCTATGCGCAGAACCGACGATCAGCTCGCGCGTATGCGTCAGGCCTTGAGTGATTACCAGGCTTCGCTGGCGAACAACGATAGTTGCGTCGAGCAAGACAAGCGCTTTCACCAGATCATTGCCGAGGCGACCGGTAATACGTTTTTCACGGAAATCATGCAGCACCTGGGCAATGCCATGATTCCTCGTACCCAGGTGAAGGCCGACGAACGTGGAGGCGCCGACTTTTCGCAATTGGGGCAGCTGGCGAATCTGGAGCATGAAGCGATTTTCAACGCGATCAAGCGACAGGATCCCGATGCGGCTCGAGCAGCGATGGTGCTGCACCTGACCAACAGTCGGGATCGGTTTTCGGGGAGTTGAAGGGGGGCTGAAACCGTGGCAAGGGAGCTTCCACTCCCTCACTGATGTCTTACCCCCGACACTCCACCAGGCTTTTCACCTGTCCAGAATCCGTCTGGTTCTCATCACTCAACCAGCGTTCGAACCCTGCGCCAATCGCCGGCCATTCCGAATCGATGATCGAATACCAGGCGGTGTCGCGGTTCTGCCCCTTGACGACCATGTGCTGGCGGAACACGCCTTCGAAACTGAACCCCAGGCGCTCGGCCGCGTACTTGGAGCGGGCGTTGGCGTTATTGCATTTCCACTCAAGGCGCCGGTAGCCGAGGGCGAAAGACTCCTTGGCCAGCAGATAGACGGCCTCGGTGCTCTTGGGTGAGCGTTGCATCGGCGCGCCGAAGGTCACGTGGCCGATTTCAATGCGGCCCTGGGCCGGGACGATCGACATCAGGCTGAGGATCCCTTGTACTTCGCCGCTGGCGCGGTCGATCACGCTGAAGAAGTAGGGATCGCTGCTGGCGGCGTGGTTGTTCAGCCAGTCGTTGAATACGCTGCGCTGCGGGAAAGGACCGTAAGGCAGGTAGTCCCACAGTTTCGGATCGGCACCCGGGCCTTGCAGGGCGTTGAACAAATCGTCGCCGTGGCGCGCCGGGTCGAGTCTTTCCAGGCGGATGAAACGCCCTTCGATCAGTTGGGCTGTCGGGGCCGGTACGCCTTTCCAGTCGGCGAGTGAAGTCGGCATGCTGTTCTCCTTGAACGTTAAATGGCTTTGCGAAACTGGATGAAACCCGGACGCTCAGCGATGCGCTCGTAGAGCTGGATCGCAGTGGCGTTGGTTTCGTGGGTCAACCAATGCACCTTGTTGCAGCCGTCGGCCTTGGCCGTGGCGTAGACGAATTCGATCAGCTGACGGCCAACGCCGGTGCCGCGGGATTCGGGTGTTACCAGCAGATCCTGCAGGTAGCAGGCGTTTTCAATGCTCCAATTGGAGCGATGGTAGATGAAGTGCACCATGCCCACCGCTTTGCCGTCTACCCAGGCGAGGGCGGCATGGGTGGGTTCGTTTGGGTCGAGCATGCGTTGCCAGGTGCTTTGGCTGACGGTTTCTGGCAGTTCCGTGTTGTAGAAACGCAGGTAGGCCTGCCACAGCGGCAGCCAGTCGGCGTGGTCGTCGGCGCTGACCTGGCGGATGTCGATCTGGTTCATGTTCATTCCTTTGGCATCAAGTGGGCGAGGGCCTGGTCGTGTGCGTCGGCGCTGGCGGCCAGCCCTTCGCGCACGCCGGCAATGTCGGCGGCGTTGCGGTTCTGGCTGAGCTTGCGTTTGCCTTCCAGGCGCTGGATCGGCAGGGCGAAGCCGACGATGGCCTTGAGCATGCCGTCGATGTAATCGGCCGGGGCATCGGCGACTTTCCACGGTTGCGCGCGACCGGCTTCATGGCGCTCGGTCAAGGCGCTGACCAGTGAGCGCAGGCGCTCGGCATCGGTGAACACCTCAGCGCTGCCATAGGCGTGCACAGCCACGTAGTTCCAGGTCGGCACGACTTTGCCGTCCTCGGCTTTGCTCGGGTAGAACCCGGGGCTGACATAAGCCTCGGCGCCGGCAAAAATGACCAGCGCTTCGGCGCCGTCCTGCAGTTCTTTCCACTGTGGGTTGGCCTTGGCGAAATGGCCATACAGGGTTCCGTTCGGACCCTCGTCGGTATTGAGCAGCAAAGGCAAATGACTGGCTTGCAGGCCTTGTTCGCCATGGGTAACCAGCAGGGCGAGGCGAGTGCCGAGCATCTGTTGCTGCAGCTCATGCAAATCGTTGAAGGCAAAGGCGCGGGGCGTATACATGGAAATATTCCTTGGCGAATGCCTGCATCCTAGGCAGGCTATTGGTCTGTTGTAAGAGCCATTAACGATAAATTTCATAGGTCCATTGTCATGAAGGATGCGCCGCTGTCCTTGTCCTTCAATCCGGCGGGTATCGAGCTCGACCGCCGCCAGGGCTTGAGTCGCCAGCTTTATCAGGCCTTGCGGGTTCGAGTGCTCGACGGGCGCCTGGCCAGCGGCACGCGATTGCCGGCGAGTCGGGACCTGGCGGCGGCCCTGGCGATTTCCCGCAACAGCGTGGTACGGGCCTACGACCAGCTCTACGCCGAAGGGTTTATCGAAGGGCGGGTGGGTGACGGAACCTATGTCGCACAATTACCCCAAGCACCGTTCCCCGGCAGCAAAACAGCGCCGAAAGCCCCGCCAGGCACCTCTCTCAAAGGCCTGGATGTGCCTGTGTTGGCGGCCGGTCAAGTCGCTCGCAGCGGCGCATTGGCGCGGGTGGAAAACAATCATTTGCCGACGCCTCCGAGCGGTCCGCCGCGCGCTTTTCGGGTCGGTGTGCCGGCATTCGATCTGTTTCCGTTCGAGGTGTGGGCCAAGCTGAATGCAGCATTCTGGCGCAAACCGGATCTCCAGCAGTTGTGTTACGGCGCACCGCAAGGTGATGCGCGATTGCGCGGGATGATCGCGGCGTATTTGCGCAGTTCCCGCGGCATGCAGTGCACGGCGGAGCAAATCGTCGTGACCAGCGGCGCGCAGCAAGGGATCAGCCTGTGTGCGCAGTTGCTGGTGGAACCGGGGGACGGGGTGGCGGTGGAAAACCCCGGGTATCGGGCGGCCGGTCATGCGTTTGCGGTGGCGGGTGGGCGATTGCACGGCATCGCCGTGGACAGCGAGGGCATCGATTGCAGCGAACTGGCGCGCCTGGGCGATTGTCGTCTGGCCTACGTGACGCCCTCGCATCAATACCCCTTGGGCGTGGTGATGAGCCTGGCGCGACGCCTCGAATTGCTGGCCTGGGCCGAGCGCAACCAGGGCTGGATCGTCGAGGACGATTATGACGGCGAGTACCGATACAGCGGCGCACCGCTGGCGCCGTTGGCCGCGCTCGATCGTCACGGGCGGGTGCTCTATGTCGGTACGTTCGGCAAAGTCGCCTTTCCCGCTCTGCGCCTGGGCTACCTGGTGTTGCCGCCAGCATTGGTCGAGGCATTTGCCCAGCGGCGTGCGGTGGATGTCCGGCATTCCGAGGTGAGCACACAGGCGGTGATGGCCGAGTTCATGGCCGCCGGGCATTTCCAGCGCCACGTGCGGCGCATGCGACGTGCCGCGTTGAGCCGCCGCAACACGCTATTGGCCAATTGGCCCGCGGATATTGCCGGTGTGGGTCACCTGCCAAGTGTGGCAGCCGGCTTGCACATGACGGTGATGGTCGACTCTCTGGCCCGTGAGCGTGAACTGATAGAGGCTGCGTCCAGCGTCGATGTCGAGATCAATGGCCTGAGCAGCTATTGGCTAGCGGATTCGAACAACACGCCCGATCAACGCGCCGGGTTGGTCCTGGGCTTTGCCGCGGTGCCGGAGGAGGCGATCAGCGCGGCACTCGAACGTTTGGAAAAGGTCTGGCGCAGGACTCGCTGAAAGCGCGAATCCTGGCGGGTGCGGGTTGTCTCTCAGGAACTCGAAGCGGCTTGCTTGATCTTTGACAAGAACAATTCATCCGCCAGTTTCGTACTGATTTCGCTGCGATAAACCGCGATCAGCTCGTTGTTGGAGGCCGATGTGCGCTTATCCAATGTACTGCCGAGCAGGCGTTGGGATTCGGTTTTCAGGTGGGCAGCGGTGTAGGTTTTGGGGGCGGTGTCCGGGCCTGAATAGTGAAAGTGGGCGTACCAGAGCACCTTTGCAGTGCCATGTTCGCGTATCTCGTATTCTTCGAGAAAGTCGTTTTTATGCCCTTTGAGTCGCCGCCGACCGGGTGTCTTGGCGATGGTTATCAGTTTTTTGCTCATCAGCCATTCAACGCGGGCGGCGGTGGGGGGCTGTTCCTTTGTCATGCGGATTCGGGTCCGGCGACCTTTATCAAAGAGCTCGGTCGCGCCCTCATTGAGCTGTTTGGCCAGCAGTACGGCTGACGCCGGCCCGCCGTCAGTCGCATTATTGTCGGTGAGGGCTTCTTCGATCGTATCGCTCGCTTCTTGCAGTCGCCTGGCGTACTGGTGAAACATTTCTTCTATTTCCGTGGGATTGCGTCCCGCTACCTTCGAGTGCCCTTCGGTGCGACGGATAAACGGCTGCAACTGATCCACCAGCGCCTGCCCCTTCTGGACGCTGATTTGCAGATCAGGTCGCACAGGGGCAGGTGCCTGCTCCGGCGCAGGTTCATGTTCCACCCAGACGCCCGGTGTTTTCTCATGGAATGTCGCGGTGACCTTGTTGGTCAATGGGGATATCACGTCGACCCATTCGGTGTTGTCCGCCGCCGTGCGCACACGTGGCTTGCCAACCACCGTGCCTTTGTAACGGGTCTTGATGATGCGTTTTGAGACAGGGGCGGGGCGAGAAGGACCCGGTGTCGGTTCGAGTGATTTGCGTTCTTGCAGAAGACCAGCGAGGTGCTTAACGCTGTGCTCCCTGAAGGTTTCGATGCGCTCGCGCATGAGGTCCAATGGGGGTTGCAGCAACTGCCGCGGAAACTCGTCAGGCAGGTCCTGTATCCGCAGGTCGAGGATGGCGAACTGTTCCACCAGCTCACTGAAACCGTCGATTCGCTCAGGCAGGGGCAGTGCATTGTCTTGTTCGGCAAGCTCCAGCGAAGACTGGACGGTCAGGCCCGTATCCTCGACAAGTCGTGTCATGGCTTGTCGGGCTGGCGCCGTATCCACGGAGGCGCTGTCACTCAAGCAAAGTTCCTGGGCAAGGCTGATCTGGAACAGTTTCAGATCCTGCAGCGCGTAACGGGGCAGCACTGCCTGACTCTCTCGCGCCACTTCGGCCGCTTCCTTGCCCAGTCGTTTCAACTCTTCGATGCGTGCCTGGGCAAACTCGATCTTGTCGATGAAGCCCTGGGTCAGATCGCTGGTGAGCTGGTGTGTCTGGCGCGGAGTCTGTGTGCCGTCCCCCGGCTCGTTATCCAGCAACGCCAGGGATTGGCGCATGTGTTCGCCAAACGCTCTGTTTTGCTGAATGAACCACTGCTGCGTGAGGGACAACTGATGATCCAGGCAGTCGACCAGGACCGCACGGTAGTTGGGGATCGATTCAATGCTGTTGTAGGACTTGAGCTGTTCGATGAAGGTGCCGAATTCCGCCACATGCGCATCCAGGGTTTCGATCAGGCGTTGCCGATTCGGGTCGACAATGTCCGTGGTAGGCGCTGGTACTGTCTTCTGCACGGCATCGAGCTCCTTTGTCAGCTGGGTTTTGCGACTTTCAAACGCGCTCAGTTGCAGTTTCAGCGTGGCCTTGCGTTGCTGGTTTTCCAGGGCTAGCGCTTTTCGGCTGCGGCCTCCGCCGCGCAATCGCAAGCGCGTATCGATGAACCATTGTCCCCCTGCGGAATGAATCAGCAGCGGACCCCGGCGTGACGGAGTGATGCGCGAGTCGATGATTTGCACATCGCCGTCGTCGTTGAGCCAGGCTTCGAACCAGCGCTGGCCCACCTGGGCATACCACTTTTGCTCGAGCGGGCTCAGATAGCGGTGAGGGCCGGGTTCGTTCGACGGCTTTTCGAGCCCGGTGGGCTTGGCGATAGCCAGCCGGTCCAGCACGGACGCCAGGCTCGCTTGCGACAAAATGCCGAAGGTATGCAGGGGTGTCGGGTGGTTGTCGGGCAGCAGGTGAGCGACGACATCGGGCATCTGCGTCACAGTGATGGCCGCGACCGGTTTTTCGAGTGGTGGGGTAGCGCTCTCAAGGTGTGGGGCACGTGGTTTGTTGCGCGTGGCGGCGTGGTGCGCCAGGACCATGCCCAGGGACAGGAACAGGTCGGTCAACGCAGTCCATTCATGCTCGGAATCATCCGCTTCCCGGGCTTCGCGCGCCTCGTCCAGATCGTCCATGATTTGCCAGATCCAGGCCGCAGTCGCCGCCGTACGCCCGAGAAAAGGCAACGTTACGTTGAACAGCATCCAGGCCGCTTGCTTGAGGGTAGCCCAACGGCTTTGCGCATTGGACACCGACTGCCGGTCGGCCAAGGTGACCAAGGCATTGGCGTTGGCGCTAAACAGTACCGGCAAGGCGGGTTGCAGCACCGGCGACGAACCCAGGGTCAAGGCGCCCATCATCCCCAGTATCGAAGTTGAATCAACCAGCAACTGGGACAACGTCCAGACGGAGGGCAACTCGCCTGGGAACACGTACTGCGAGTAGTTAAAGCGCACGTCATCCGCTAACCAGGCCAGCACCGATTGGCGCAACGCCCTGTTGTGCTTGATGGCGTAGAGCAGGCTCGCTTCGCCGGGGTATTGCAACAGTGGATGATCGAGCAGTGGCCGATACAGCAGGCACGGACCTTTTTCGCCTTGTCGCGGCCCGATCACGAACATGTTGGCGACTTCGTCAGCCTTGCCATCGTTGCGTCCGCCTGGAATAAAAGCCAGAGGGCGGATGATGATTTCCAGACCCTCGACATAACGATCCGCGGCCTTCTCCTGCAAGGCCGCGACGACATAGCGATAGCCCAGTTCATCGATCCCGGCCTCGCCACGGATCTTCGCTTGCAGCGTTTGCAGCGGTAGCTGGATGCGCAGGTCTTCGGCGTAGAGTTGCTGGCGCCGGGCCTTTTCCTGCGGGTCGTCGAGCAGTGTGCGCTTGATCAGCCTCGGGTAGTTTTCGCCGATGTTCACGGCGCTCACCAGGCTGTCCAGGTAGGTCGGCGTCAGCCATGGCGCAACCGCTGAACCGTCGCGGTATTGCACGGTTTTTTCACCCCAGGGCAGGGCTGTGAGGTTCTGCAACGCCAGATCGACGAGTGACAACGTGACGGTTTCGGTTTCGCCCGGCACCGCGAATGTCCCGAGGATCACAGGGTGAGTGCTGCTGATTTGAATGTCTTCCAGGTGCGGCAGGGACGCTTGCGGGTGATCCTTTGTCATCTGGTCTTGCAAGGCCTTCAGGGTAAATTCGCGTAACGCAGCAATGCCATCGTGAAACGATTTCCCGGCGTGCTGCTCGCGTACCAACGCCAGGTCCATCAAGTGCCGACCGTAGCGAGTAAGATCTACTGTCGAAGCATTCAGCAACCAGTCCGGTAAAAGACGCTGGATCTGGTTGAAACGGGTGGGGCGCTGTTGCACCCGCTTTTCGAATTGTCCAGCCGCTGCCGCGATCCGTGGGGCCAGCGTCGACACCGCCATCTCGTTGAGCGAGCCAATGGCCTGGATTTCCAAGGCGATCAACGCACAGGCCTGCTGGTCGAAAAAATCGCCCGTGGGTTCGTAGAGGCACCACTGCAACTGTTGAGCATTTTCCGATGGAGTGACGCGTCGGCGAAGAACTTCGCCCAATGCCGCCAACGAATCGTAGTGCCTGAATCCTTCGATGATCGAATGAGTAACGATCAGCGTGCGTTTCTCCAGCGTGCCGACAATGACGGCGGTGTCCATCAGCTGCCGGTGTTCGCTGTGTTGTTGATCGAGATGGTCGATGTCGATCAGGCAGGCGCGTGTCTGGTATTTGTCGTGGGCCTGACGATCGGCCTGTTGCGGGTAGTTGTAGACGGTCAGCGCCAGGGCCAGTTGGTCTTCGTCCCAGTCTTTGGGTTTGTCGTCGTTCCAGAGGCTGTGCAGGGCTTCGCTGATTTGATGCCAGCGGGGCTTGTTGGGGGCGATGGCTTCATTCCAGTAGTCCAGCTGTTGCTCCTGATAGGCCACGAACAACAAGCGCGCCAGGCGATTGAGCAGGCAGCCGATGGCATCGATCTTCACCGGCAGCTTGATGCCTGGCTCCACACCCGGTTGCCGGGTCAGGAAGTGTTCCCCGTCGATGTAGGTGGCTGTCGCGCCAGACAAGGTGAGCCGTACCAGCGCGTCAGTCAGGGATTCGAACCGGCTGTTGGCGGGCAAGACCTGGTTGTCGCTGATGGTCCAGGCGGGTGTAACCACCACGGTCAGGTTCGGATCGATGTGCAGTTGCGGATACTCGGTGTCGAGGGCGGTGCGGATCGAGGTCGAAGCGACTTCCCTGAGCGAAGGGCCGGTCACCAATTGAGTGAGTATGTCGTCGGGATTGTTGGAGGGTATGGCGGGCATGGCCGTTTCCTGTGTCCGGTGAAGCGCTTGGGACAGCGCGGGTTCGGGCACGGTAGAGGGCCGGTGGAAACAGGAGGTGGTAGATAGTTATCGCAGTAGGAGCGAGCATGCTCGCTCCTACAGGGGATTTCGTTTTATTCAGTTCCCTGCGCCGCGTTTCAAGTCCCCGACTTGATCTTGGTCCACGCCCGGGTCCGCGCACGTTCGGCATCGCGTGGCAGCGGTTGCAGGGTGTAGAGCGTGCCCATGGCCGCTTCAGTCGGGTACAGGTTCGGGTTGTTGCGAATCGCCGGGTCGACCAATTCCGTGGCGTCCTTGTTCGGGTTCGGATAGCCCACGAAGTCACTGACCGGCGCGATCACCTGGGGTTGCAGCAGGTAGTTGATGAAGGTGTAGGCGTCTTGCGGGTTCTTCGCGCCCTTGGGAATCGCGAGCATGTCGAACCAGATCGGCGCGCCTTCCTTGGGCAGGCGCATGTCTACGACCACACCGTTCTTGGCTTCCTTGGCGCGGTTGGCGGCCTGGGAGAAACTGCCGGAGTAACCGACGGCGACACAGATGTCACCGTTGGCGATGTCGGCCATGTACTTGGACGAGTGGAAGTAGGTGATGTGCGGACGGATCTTCATCAGCAGCGCTTCAGCCTTGTCGTAGTCCGCAGGCTTTTTGCTGTTGGGGTCCAGGCCAAGGTGTTGCAGGGCCAGGGGCAGGATCTCCGAAGGCGAGTCGAGCAGGGCGACGCCGCACTGCTTGAGCTTGCTGATGTTCTCTTCCTTGAAGATCAGGTCCCAGCTGTCCACCGGCGCATCGGCGCCCAACGCGGCCTTGACCTTGTCCGGGTTGAAGCCGATCAGGATGGTGCCGTACATGTACGGCACGGCGAATTTATTGCCCGGGTCGTTGGCTTCGATCAGCTTCATCAGCTTGGGATCGAGGTGGTTCCAGTTCGGTAGTTTGCTGCGGTCCAGAGGCTGGAACACACCGGCTTCGATCTGCTTGGCCAGGAACACGTTGGACGGCACCACCACGTCGTAGCCGGAGTTGCCGGTCAACAGCTTGGCTTCCAGCGCTTCATTGGTGTCGAAGATGTCGTAGACCAGTTTGGTCTCTGGGTTCTGGGCCTTGAAATCTTCCAGGGCCTTGGGGGTGATGTAGTCGAACCAGTTGTAGACGCGCAACGTTCGTTCTTCTGCATGTGCGCCGCCACCGAGCACCGTGGCGCAGAGGGCAGGAACAATCAGGCGCTTTAGATTTTTCATTGTCATGCGATTCCCCGTTAAGCGTTTTCAAAGCCTTCAAGCACGTTGACGGCGTTGATGCCGATTTCTTCCACCGCGTAACCGCCTTCCATCACGAACAGCGTCGGCACACCGAGCCTGGCGATGCGTTGACCCATGGCCAGGTAATCGGGGCTGTCGAGCTTGAACTGGGAGATCGGGTCGTCCTTGAACGTATCCACGCCCAGGGAGACGACGACGATGTCGGCGTCATAGGTCTCGATCTCGTTGCAGGCTTGCTCCAGCGCAGCGCTCCAGGTATCCCAGCCGCTGCCGGCGGGCAAAGGATAGTTGAAGTTGAAGCCTTCACCGGCGCCTTCGCCGCGCTCGTCCTCGTAACCGAGGAAGAACGGGAACTCGGCTTCCGGGTGGCCGTGGATCGAGGTGAACAGCACGTCGCTACGCTCGTAGAAAATCGACTGGGTGCCATTGCCGTGGTGGTAGTCGACGTCGAGAATCGCGACTTTTTTGTGGCCCTGATCGAGAAAGGCCTGGGCGGCGATGGCCGCGTTGTTGAGGTAGCAATAACCGCCCATCAAGTCGCTGGCGGCGTGGTGTCCCGGTGGGCGGCACAGGGCAAAGGCGCTGCGGGCACCGCGCTGGATCTCTGCTTGCGCGGTGAGTGCGACCTGCGCCGCGCTGTACGCTGCTTGCCAGGTGCCGGCGGTGATCGGCGCGCCGCCGTCGAAGCTGTAGTAGCCGAGCTGGCCGTGCAGGCTGGTGGGCTTGACGCGACGCAAGGTGCGGGCCGGCCAAGTGTAGGGCAGCAAGTCACCGTCGGTGTTGAATTCGGTCCAGCGCGCCCAGGCACCTTTGAAAAAGTCGAGGTAGTCGCGGCTGTGGATACGCTCGATTGGCCCCAGGCCAAAATCCTTCGGTGCTTCTACGGGACCCAGGTTCTGCTTTTGCACACATGACAGCACATGATCGGCACGCGAAGGCATTTCAAAGCAGGGCTTGAGTTGCCCGTCGATGAGTTCGCAACGGCCGTGGTGCAGGTGGTGATCATCCGAGTAGATCGTCAGCATTTTATTGTTCTCCGCAGGCGGTTTCGGTTGCACACAGTCTTGCGGCGCGGACGATTTCGGAGAACGGCAGGAAAGGCCAAAAGGGGATTAATGTGGCCAAAATAATTGACCGAAATTCGCCCCTTCCTGGATAAAAATCAAAAGCCAAAGCAAAAGTAAAAACGAGGTGGCTTGTCCGGGATGTGATCGTTCCCATGCGTAGCAAAGGAATGCCGCCAGGGACGCTCTGCGTTCCACTGACGACGCATGACGTGAGCCGTGCGCAATGGTGACGCGGAGCGTCACAGGATGCATTCCCACGCAGAGCGTGGGAACGATCGGCGTATTCACTTCAAGTCAGGTCGGCTGTCAGGCCGCCTTGCTTTGCTTTTGATCGCGAGCGCCCCGTTAAACCACGATGGCCGAACGCAGGCATTGCGCAGTAGGTAAACCGGCAGGAGGTGTTCTTCAGGGCCGGAACTGGCTAGGCGTCACACCACTCCAGCGCATAAACGCATGGCGGAAACTCGCGGTCTCGCTGAAACCCAATGCTTCGGCGATCCGGTAGATCGGCATCTGGTCTTCACAGAGTAAAAGCTTGGCCTGCTCGAACCTGAGCTCATCGAGCAATTCCTGATAGCTGCACCCCAGGTCCTTGAGGTGCCGGCGCAAGGTGCGTGCTGAACAATTCATCTGCTCGGCCAATCCCTCGAGTCCCGGTGCCGCATGCAATTGTGCCCTGAGCAGCTGGCGGATCCGCCCCAGCCAGGCCTGGCGCCCGGTGAACTCGGTATTCTGCTTGCGGCAACGCTCGGCCATGGCCTGGTGGGTGATGGCGTCGGCCAGGGGCAAGGGTTGATCCAGCCAGCGCTTGTCGAACGCGAAGGCGTTGTTGCGTGTGCCAAAGTGCAGCGGGCAATTATTGAAGTGTTCGGCGTAGTTAACCTGGTAATCGGGCGCGGCATGTTCGAAGCGTGCAGCCAGCAGCGGCAGGGCGTGCCCGAGCAGGTCATCGCAGATGACTTTCAACGACACCAGGCAGAACTCGGCGTTGAACACCGCCAGTGCCGGATTCTCCCGGTAATCGGCGGCGACAAACCAGACGCGCTCGTTGTCCTCTTCCAGGCTCAGCTCGAAAAGTGTTCCCAACAGCGCCGGATAACGCATCGCAAGGAGCAATGCGTCACCAAAGGTGGCACTGGTGAGCAGGGCGTAGCCGAGCAAGCCGTAGGACGAAACATGCATGCGTCGGCCCAGTTCCAGGCCGATATCGCGCTTGAGGGCGACGGCGTTGGCGCAGACCTGCATCTCTTGATTGGTGGTGATGCGCGTGTCCGCCCGGGCCAGATCCGCGGCACAGATGCCGCTGCCGGCGAGCAGGGGGGCGCTGGGCAGACCTTGGGCCTTGAAGGTGTCGAGCACCAGGGAAACGGCGTTAAGGGTGGTGAGGTGGGAGTGGAGCATGCTCGATTCCGGCGTGGGGGTGCCAGAACCGAGCAACTTGTGTGCCGGTTTGCGTCAGAAGGCCTTAATGACCGCTGAGCAAGGACGCAGCCCCGGCTCCACCGAACAGTCCGGCACTGACCCGGTTAAACCAGCTCTGGCCCTTGCCGCTGCGCAGATACCGCGCCGCGCCATGGGCACCCAGGCCGTAGGCCAGCTTGCATAGCAGGTCCAGTACGGTCCAGGTGGCGATCATCACCAGCAATTGCGGCAGGAACGGTTGCCCGGCGCTCAAGAATTGCGGCAGAAACGCGGCGAAGAACAGGATGTCCTTGGGGTTGCTCGCGCCCAGCATGAAAGCGCGCCCGAACAGTGCGCGAAAGCGTGGCACTGCGGCGGCCTGAGGCACTTGCGCACCGTGGGACGGTTGGCCCGACTGCTGCCAGCTCTGCCAGGCGAGGTAGAACAGGTACAGCGCGCCGACGATTTTCAGTGCGCTGAATAATTGTTCCGATGCCAGCAGCAGCGCGCCCAAGCCCAGCGCCGAAGCACTCAACAGGCAGATCGAGGCAATCACGCCGCCAAGAAACGCCGGGTAGGAACGGACCAGGCCGTAATTCAAACTGTTGCTGATCATCAGCAAAGACAGTGGCCCCGGGATCAGGATCACTACCAGCGCAGCGCCGCTGAACAGCAGCCAGGTTTCCAGACTCATCACTTTCCTCCATTTGCACAAAAGCCTCACCCGACGGGGTGAGGCTGGTTTAACGCGCGTACCGCCGAGATTTACAAGAAGATGAACTTGGCAATGAAAATTGCGCAGAGCACCCACAGACTGACGGAGATTTCCTTGTACTTGCCAGTGCCGGCCTTCAGCGCCACGTAGGTGATGAAGCCCAGCGCGATGCCGTCGGCGACCGAGAAGGTCAGGGGCATCATGATTGCCGTGACGATCGCCGGAATGCTGTCGGTCGCCTCGTCCCATTCGATGTGGGCCATGCCGCCCATCATCAACATGGCCACATAGATCAGCGCACCGGCCGTGGCATAGGCGGGGATCATCCCGGCCAGCGGCGCGAAGAACATGGCCGCAATAAATAGCACACCTACGGTCACTGCGGTAAGACCAGTCCGACCACCCGCCGCTACGCCCGCGGCACTTTCCACGTAGCTGGTGACCGGCGGAACGCCCACTACCGCACCAAAGACACTGGAGGCACTGTCGGCTTTCATGGCTCGCGAGAGGTTTTCGATGCGACCGTCAGCGCCCACCAGGTTGGCGCGCTGGGCCACCCCCATCAGGGTGCCGGCGGTGTCGAACATGTGCACGAAGAGGAAGGCCAGCACCACGCTGATCATGCTGACGTTGAACACGCCGGCAACGTTCATCGCCATCCAGGTCGGGGCCAGGCTCGGCGGGGCCGACATGATGCCCTCGTAGTGCACCAGGCCCAGGCCCCAACCGGCCAGGGTCACGGTGATGATGCTGATGAGGATCGCGCCGAACACCTTGTGGTAGCTGAGGATGGCGATCATCAAAAAGCACACGGCGGCGAGCAGCGGGCCAGGCTCGCGCAGGGAACCGAGCTTGATCAAGGTGGCCGGGCTATCGACGACGATGCCTGCGGTTTTCAAGCCGATCAGCCCGAGGAACAGGCCCACACCAGCGCCCATGGCGTAGCGCAAGCTGACGGGGATGCTGTTGAGCAGCCATTCGCGGATGCGCGAGAAGGTCAGGATCATGAACAGCACGCCGGAGACGAACACCGCGCCCAGTGCAGTTTCCCAGTTGTAGCCCATGGTGCCGACCACGGTGTAGGTGAAGAAAGCGTTCAGGCCCATGCCCGGTGCCAGGCCGACCGGCCAGTTGGCGTACAGGCCCATCAACAGGCAGCCCAGGGCGGCGGCAATGCAGGTGGCGACGAACGCCGCGCCATGGTCGATGCCGGCATCCGCCATGATGTTGGGGTTGACGAAGATGATGTAGGCCATGGTGATGAAGGTGGTCAGACCGGCAATCAACTCGGTCTTCACCGTGGTGCCATGCAAGCTGAGTTTAAAGATGCGCTCCAGCCAGCCATTGCGTAAAGGCGGCGAGAGATCCAGCGTCGATGCTTCGGATTTGCGGCTTTCCACAGCGAGGTACTCCTCAAGAGTTTTATTGTTATTTCCAGGGCCGGACCCATGAGGGTGGCAGCGGCCCTTTGAGGCACTTGCGAATTTGTTGACCAATAGGTCAGGAACTCGCACGAAGTGGATTATGCTTTTGTATACAAATAATGCAAATAATGTTTTTGATTTTGTAGACGAAAAGTTTGGCAATAGGGATATATCGCCCGCTCTGGTACCTTCGCGAGCAGGCTCGCTCCCACAAGGGACCGCATTCCCCTGTGGGAGCGAGCCTGCTCGTGAAGCTTTTGTGGTACTCAGATTTTTTGCTGGTTCTCACCAAGCGCCATATTCACCGCCAGCCACCCATTCACCGCCGTCTCACCCGCCTCGGCAAACACCCGCTCCAACAATTTCACCTGCTCACGACGCAGCGATTGTTCAAACCGCGCGCCGTCCTCGGTCAACTCCAGCAGCCGCTTACGCTTGTCGGTCTCGGACGCCACGCTGTTGACCAAATGCATCTCCAGCAGTTGGCGCAAGGGCATGTTCAACGCCTGTTTGCTCACGCCCAGCAATACCAATAACTCCTTGACGCTAAGGTTCGGGTAGCGGGCAATGAAAAACACAATGCGCTGATGCACCCGACTCAGGCCGCGGCGCTCGAGCATTTCATCGGCCTTGGCGGTGAAGGCCTGGTAGCCGAAGAAAAACGCTTCCATGGCCTGCTGTTGAGAAATCGGGCTTTTAAGGTCAATCATGTTGACGTATCCGTTGGTGATGCCGTAATTTCGGTCAATAAGTTTGACTCATTTTTCCCTGGCCTCGCTACTGGTGACCCCCATGGCTTTTTCCGAACGTGTCTCGCGCCTTAAAAGTTCCTTGATCCGTGAAATCCTCGCTGCCGCCCAGCGTCCGCAAGTGATGTCGTTCGCCGGGGGCTTGCCGGCCGAAGCCATGCTGCCGAAAGTCGAATGGGCGCGGATGCCGGTGTCCATGGGCCAATACGGCATGAGTGAAGGCGAACCGGCCTTGCGTGAAGCCCTGGCGCAACAGGCTCGAGTGCTGGGTGTGCCATGCGAGGCGAGTCAGGTGTTAGTGGTCAGTGGTTCACAGCAAACCCTCGATCTGGCCGCCAAGCTCTATATCGACAAAGGCACCGAAGTGCTGCTCGAAGCACCGACCTACCTGGCGGCACTGCAGATCTTCCAGCTGTTCGGCGCCGATTGCCTCACGGTGCCGCTGGAAGCCGACGGGCCGAACCTGGCGCAGCTGCGTTCGCGCCTGGAAACACATCGTCCGGCGTTCATCTACCTGATCCCGACCTTCCAGAATCCATCGGCGGTGCGTTACAGCGAAGCCAAACGCGAGGCGGTCGCCGGATTGCTGGATGAGTTCGGCGTGACCTTGATCGAAGACGAACCCTACCGTGAGCTGACGTTTGACGGCGGCAGCGCCAAACCGATTGCCGGACGCCTGAAAAAATCCAGCTGGATCTACACCGGCACGGTGTCGAAAACCTTGCTGCCGGGTCTACGCGTGGGTTATCTGATCGCCAGCCCGGATCTTTTCCCGCACTTATTGAAACTCAAGCAGTCGGCGGACTTGCACACCAATCGAGTCGGCCAGTGGCAAGCGTTGCAATGGATCGGCAGCGAGTCTTACCAGCAGCACCTGAGTGAGTTGCGTGGTTTTTACCGCGTGCGGCGCGATGCATTCCAGGCGGCGCTGCAAACGCACTTTGCCGATTTGGCGGATTGGAATGTGCCCCAGGGCGGGCTGTTTTTCTGGTTGACGCTCAAACAGCCGCTGGATACCCGTACGCTACTCGATGGGGCGTTGGCCCACGACGTGGCGTTCATGCCGGGCGAGCCGTTCTTCCCTGAGCCGGATAATCATCACGGGCACATGCGGTTGAATTTCAGCCACATTGACCCGGCGCGGCTGGAGGAGGGGATCAAGCGACTGGCGCAGGTGGTGCGACAGGTGCAGGCGGCGCAAGCGGCCTGAGGGCTGGGCAGAAATGAATAAACCGGCCATGGGGCCGGTTTATTTTTGTCTGGGATTTGCAGTGTTTGTGCCGGCCTCTTCGCGAGCAGGCTCGCTCCCACATTGAATCTGTGCAACCAGTTCCCTGTGGGAGCGAGCCTGCTCGCGAAAGCGTCAGTCAGAACACCACAAATAAATCAGGCTGCAGCGAAACGCTTATCCAGATAATCAATGATCACCTTGGACTCATACATCCAGGTCGTCTGGCCATTTTCTTCAATACGCAAGCACGGCACCTTGACCTTGCCGCCGTGCTCAAGCAGGGCCTGGCGATCCTGTTCGTTGTTTTTCGCGTCGCGCAGGGCCACCGGCACGTTCAGGCGGCGCAGGGTGCGGCGGGTTTTCACGCAGAACGGGCAGGCATGGAACTGATACAGGGTCAGGCCCCTGGCGGCAGCTTCGACCTGAGCCTGAGCGGCGGCAGGGCGCTGCTTCTTGCCTGGACGGGTGATGAAGTCGATGAAGATGATCAGTTGGCCAAGGCCGACACGAAGCGCTTTTACGAACACGTTGAAGCCTCACGGTGCTAATGAGAAAGGCGCGCAGCTTACCTGATTTTTTCAAGACGAAAAAAAACCGGCGATGAAAGCCGGTTCTCTTCGTACCGCCAATTACTTGATCAAGCTGAGAAACTCGCTGCGGGTCGCGGCGTTCTCACGGAACTCGCCAAGCATCACCGAGGTGATCATCGTCGAATTCTGTTTTTCCACACCGCGCATCATCATGCACATGTGCTTGGCCTCGATCACCACGGCAACGCCCAGGGCGCCGGTGACCTGCTGGACTGCATCGGCAATCTGGCGGCTGAGGTTTTCCTGGATCTGCAGGCGGCGGGCGTACATATCGACGATACGCGCGACTTTCGACAAACCCAGTACCTTGCCGCTCGGGATGTAGGCCACGTGGGCCTTGCCGATGAACGGCAGCAGATGGTGTTCGCACAACGAGTACAACTCGATGTCCTTGACCAGCACCATTTCGCTGTTGTCGGAGCTGAACAAGGCACCGTTGGTGACCTCTTCCAGTGTCTGTTCATAACCGCGGCAGAGGTACTGCATGGCTTTGGCGGCACGTTTTGGCGTGTCGAGCAGGCCCTCGCGGGAGGGATCCTCGCCCAGTTGGCCAAGGATCGCGGTGTAATTCTGTTCCAGGGACATGAAACTACCTGTGGGATTTTACGCAAAGGGCAAGGGTACGGTGGCAGACACGGCGCTGCAAGCGCGGCGCATCAGGTTTACTCGTCGCGACCTTCCATCATGGTGCGTTTGAGCATCACATAAACGGCTCCGGCACCGCCATGCCTGGCCTGGCACGAGGTGAAGCCAAGTACCTGTGGATGCTGGCGCAGCCAGGTGTTGACGTGGCTCTTGATCATCGGCCGCTTGCCGTCCAGGCGCACGGCTTTGCCGTGGGTGACACGTACGCAGCGGATTTCGAATTTTGTCGCTTCAGCCAGGAATGCCCAAAGGGTTTCCCGGGCTTTTTCC
Organism: Pseudomonas umsongensis; assembly: GCF_002236105.1. Lineage (GTDB taxonomy): Bacteria > Pseudomonadota > Gammaproteobacteria > Pseudomonadales > Pseudomonadaceae > Aquipseudomonas > Aquipseudomonas umsongensis. The sequence goes on along the minus strand of NZ_NIWU01000009.1, from coordinate 19,615 downwards.
ACGCTCATGCCGTGCAGGTCAAGGCTGCCCTCGAACGGGATCTGCCCGATCTTGAGCTTGCGCATCTGGCTTTCCTGCACGCCGTCGCGTGCCCACATCAGTTCGTCTTCCGGGCCGACGTCGATGACGAACTGATCGGACAGCCCGTCAACAGTGGTGGCATCGGTACGCACGGTGGCGGCTTGGCGCAACGTGGCGATGTGCGCGCGGTCCGCCTTGGGCTTGCCGGTTTCGGCGCGATCGTGCTTGATCGGCTTGACGCCTTGGATCGCACTTTTGAACAGGGAAAAATCGTCGTCTTGCATGTCAGCCTCCGCGAAGGGTGGCCAGTTTACCCAACTCGAAGCGAATCGGGCGCGAGAAAACGTGCGGCATCGCGCTGCAACTTGCGCTTAGTCGTGTTTTTTCATCAGGTGCGGGGAGATGTTCAGTGCGTTCGACTGACGCGAGCGGCGGCGGCAGCGGCGCCACAGCCAGATGCCGAGGTACAGCACGAACAGGCCTATCACCAGGATCACTGCCGCGCCCGCCCGGTTGGTGTTCAACTCGCCCAGGGCCGGAGCATGGCCGAACAGGCTGGCGGTGCCGGCCATCGCCAGCAGCACGCCGCAGGTCGCCAGCAAGGCAGCGAAGGCTGCGCCGATTCGAAAACGCCAGTTGCTTTGGCCTTTGGGCCGTAAACGGCGAGCGTCAAAACCATCGGATAACTTCATTCCGACCTTCCTCAATGGGTATCGGCCCTTCGACCGGAAGTTGACCGGGATGTTCCTGAGGCTAAGACATTTACGGCATATGAGAGGCTTTTGCGGATGAGCGGCGGCATGGACCGCTCATGAACCGCCGATCAGACCAGGTCGTTGGTCAGGGCGAGGGCGGCAAAGTTGTCCGCCATGATCGCCATTTCGGTCTGCTGCACATGCTCGGCACTCAGGACGCCGCCTTTGTACGGCAGGTCTCGGGTGGCGCAGGCGTCTTCCACCAGGGTGCAGCGGAAACCCAGGTTCTTTGCTGCCCGCACGGTGGTACTGACACTGGAATGGCTCATGAAGCCGCACACCACCAGATCCACCGAGCCCAGTTCTTCCAGGCGTTTTTTCAGGTCCGTGCCATGGAACGCACTGGGCAGGATTTTCTCGATCTTGATTTCCCCGGCCAGCGGTTCCAGCCCTGGAATGAACTGGCCGCGCTCGCCGCGTGGATCGAACAGCCCCCCAACGGTGCCGAGGTGGCTGACATGCACGATCGGCCGGCCGGCCGCGCGGGCGGCAGTCACCAATTTCTTGATGTTCGCGACCGCCGCATCCATGCCGCTCAGGGCCAGGGGACCGCTGAGGTATTCTTTCTGGGCATCGATGATGATCAGGGTCGCATGACTCAGTTTGGCTGCTGCATAACCGCGGCCGCTGAGTTGAAACATCGTTTGTGGAACGGACATTCTGGGGCTCCTTCGGGTGGGGCTTTTGCGACATTGTCCTCTGGCTGAGCGCTTCTGTGAATCGCTACCATCGTAGGCACCGTCGTTACTGGCTTACAGCGTTGTCAAGTATTGAGTTTTGTTCAATAGCCGGCGATAAAACCAGATAATTCCTACATTTGTCCCGGTGTATTTCCTGCGTCGTCGGGACGCCGTTTGACTGGTAGAATCGCCCGTCGATTTTTCTGGAGTTTACCGTCGTGATCACTTCCCGCCTTCGTACCCTGCGTGACCATATCCGTTGGGCCGTCAGCCGCTTCCATGGGGAGGATCTGTTTTTCGGCCATGGGACCGACAACGCCTGGGACGAAGCCCGTCAATTGGTGTTGGGTGCGCTGCACTTGCCGTGGGAAATCTCCGACAGTTACCTGGACTGCAATCTGGAAGAAGACGAAGTGGCGCACCTGCAGAACCTGCTCAAGCGCCGGATCGAAGACCGCGTGCCGACCGCCTATCTGTTGGGTGAAGCCTGGTTCTGTGGCATGTCGTTCATCGTCGATGAGCGCGTATTGATTCCTCGCTCACCGATTGGCGAACTGATCGAAAACCGGTTCACACCCTGGCTGGGCACCGAGCCTGCGCGAATTCTCGACCTGTGCACCGGCTCCGGCTGCATCGGTATCGCTTGCGCCTACGAGTTCCAGAACGCTGAAGTGGTGCTGGCCGACCTGTCCTTCGAAGCGCTGGAGGTGGCGAACCAGAACATCGAGCGCCACGGAGTCGACGAGCGTGTCTACACCGTGCAAGGCGATGGTTTCGATGGCTTGCCAGGGCAGCGCTTCGACCTGATCGTGTCGAACCCGCCGTACGTCGATGCCGAGGATTTCGCCGACATGCCGGACGAATACCAGCACGAACCGGAACTGGGCCTGGCCTGTGGCGATGACGGCTTGAACCTGGTGCGCCGCATGCTCGCCGAAGCGGCGGATCACCTGACCGAGAAGGGCTTGTTGATTGTCGAGGTAGGTAATAGCCAGGTGCACGTCGAGACGTTGTACCCGGAGGTCGACTTCGCCTGGCTGGACTTCGAGCGTGGCGGGCATGGCGTGTTCATGCTGACGGCTGAGCAGTGCCGCGATCATCAGGCCCTGTTCGCCTCCCGCGTCTGACCTGCACTCAGATCGTTCCCACGCTCTGCGTGGGAACGATCAGCCGCTACCGGTGCGTAGCAATCCAGATCAGTAACCCCGCCTGAAACACCGCAAACGCCACCAAACACGTAATGGTGAAGCGCAAACCGGCGTCTTCACGCTTGTATTTGCTGACCTTCTCCTCGTGTTTCTTGAGTTTGACTTCCTGCTCGGCCAGGTTCTGCTCGGCTTGCTGGAGCATCTGCGCCGCCTCGAGAATTTCCACGACTTGGACTTTCTCGGTGTTCCAGTCACTCAACAGGTCGCCGACCCTGACCTCCTTGACGCTGCCCTTCAAATGCTGGGCATCGGCATAGACCACGTCGAACCCGTGCACCCGCAAAAAGTGATCGCGGCGCAGGCGCGTGTCTTCGTTCAGTGCGTCCTTGTTGTTGAGGTCGGTGCCGTCGACGGTGTAGCCAGGCCATCTTTTCTTCGCCCAGTTGATGCCGTGGGCGGCCATGAAGCGGCCGATGCCGCGGTTCAGTGGTTCGATTTGCAGGCCGCTGTCGGGGCCGAAATGCACGCGTTTTTCCGCGTGGTCGACCCATACGTCCAAATGATTCTGTTCCTTGCGCACGCGCTGGCCGGGCAGGGAGATGCTCATGCGCATCAGGCTGCGCAGCTTGTCGTTGCGTTCGGCGTAGCCGAACTCGACAAAGCGCAGGGGCCGGCCACCGGTATTTCGGTCCGTCTGCAGCGGCGCCAGGCGGAGCATCTTGTGGTGCTCGACGTGGACGTCCGCCCAAGGCAGCTCGACCGCTGGCGGTACGTCTTTTTCAGCGGTGGTGTCGGGTGAAGTCTGGGTATCGGTCATAACGGCGAGATCCTGTCCAAGCTCGACTGCCGCCAGCCAGTACGCTGGCGACAAAGGCTTATCGGCCGTTTTCGACAAGACTGGAGAGCAAATTAGCTGGAGCGAAGCCCGTCAATGAATCCGAGGATGCGCGCGCCCAGCTCCGCCGCCAGTGGCAAATTCGGATCCTTGTAGGAGGCCAACTGGCGTTTGACGTCGTTGGGCACGATGCGCATCACGTGGTTCATGCCTTCGATCAGCGCCAGTTCGGCGTCCGGTTTGGCCGCCTTGAGCAGTTTGGCGTCATTGACTCCAACCTGGATGTCATTGCTGCCCTGGATGATCAGTGCCGGCATTTTCAACTTCGCGAATGCAGCGGCGGGGTCCTGGCGGAACAGCGAAATCAGGTACGGCTGCACGCTCGGACGGAATATCACTTGCAGTTGCGGTGGCACGTTGTCGTCGGTTTTCCCGGCCTTGAGACTGTCGAGCAGCTCATTGCTGCGCAACATCAGCAGAGGAGGCAGGCGATTGCCCAGTTGCTGGCGCAGGACCTGGTCGATCGGTCGGGCGCTGCCGGACACGGAAATCACCGCCGCCGCATCGACGCTGGGCGCCGCGAGGCTGGCGATCAAGGCCCCTTCGCTGTGGCCCAACAGGATCAGCTGGCCGAAGCGCGGATCGGTCTTGAGTTTTCGCCCCCAGGCTTCGGTGTCGGCCACATAGGCTTCCACCGACAAGTTGCGTTCGTCGGGGGTGGCCGCCAGGCTCGCCGCGACGCCGCGCTTGTCGTAGCGCACGCTGGCGATGTTGTGTTTGGCCAGCACCCAGGCCAGGCGCTTGAGGCTGTCATTGCGCCCGCCTTCGGGGTTGTTGCCGTCACGATCGGTCGGGCCGGAACCGGAAATGATCAGGACAACAGGCACCGGGGTGTCGGATTTAGGCAGCAGCAGCGAGCCGAAAAGCTCGCCGGTGCCGGTGTCCAGGGAGATTGGCCGCTGCAGGACAGTGGCCTGGGCGAAGCCGGAAATCAGGGTAAGGCTCAAGGCAAGAACTCGCAGCATTGTCGGGCCATCATCAAAGGGTGCCGGTTGGACTCGCAGGCAACCATAAGGTTCGAGGATGAACTAGTTGGATAGCCTGCGTATACTGGCGCGCATTACGTATTCAGGTTCATTTCACGGAGCGTCCTGCATGTCCGGCAATACCTACGGCAAGCTATTCACTGTCACCACCGCTGGCGAAAGCCATGGCCCGGCGTTGGTCGCCATTGTCGATGGCTGCCCGCCGGGGCTGGAGATTTCCCTGGAGGACCTGCAGCGCGACCTGGATCGCCGCAAGCCCGGCACCAGCCGTCACACCACCCAGCGCCAGGAAGCCGACGAAGTCGAAATCCTCTCGGGGGTATTCGAAGGTCGCACCACCGGCTGCGCCATTGGCCTGCTGATCCGCAACACCGATCAGAAGTCCAAGGACTACTCGGCGATCAAGGACTTGTTCCGTCCGGCCCATGCCGACTACACCTACCACCACAAATACGGCGAACGCGACTATCGCGGCGGCGGCCGCAGTTCGGCCCGGGAAACCGCGATGCGCGTGGCTGCGGGTGCGATTGCCAAGAAGTACCTGGCGACCCAGGGCATCGTCATTCGCGGCTACATGAGCCAGCTTGGCCCGATTGAAATTCCGTTCAAGACCTGGGACTCGGTGGAGCAGAACGCGTTTTTCAGTGCCGATCCGGACAAAGTGCCGGAACTGGAAGCCTATATGGACCAGTTGCGCCGCGACCAGGATTCGGTCGGCGCGAAGATCACCGTGGTCGCCGAAGGCGTGATGCCAGGCCTGGGCGAGCCGATTTTCGACCGTCTCGATGCGGAGCTGGCCCATGCGCTGATGAGCATCAACGCGGTCAAGGGCGTGGAAATCGGCGCCGGTTTCGCCAGCGTCGCCCAGCGTGGCACCGAGCACCGCGATGAAATGACCCCGCAAGGTTTCCTCAGCAATAACGCGGGCGGCATTCTCGGCGGCATCTCGTCCGGCCAACCGATCGTCGCGCACCTGGCGTTGAAGCCAACGTCCAGCATCACCACGCCGGGCCGTTCCATCGATATCCATGGCAACCCGGTGGACGTCATCACCAAAGGCCGCCACGATCCCTGCGTCGGCATCCGTGCCACGCCGATCGCCGAAGCCATGATGGCCATCGTGCTCATGGACCACCTGCTGCGTCACCGTGGCCAGAACGCCGATGTACGTGTGAGCACGCCGGTGTTGGGCCAGATCTAAGCCAGCGGTGACGGCGCTCCCGTACTGGCGGCTGTCCAGCTTCTATCTGTTTTACTTCGCCCTGCTCGGTTCGACAGCGCCTTTTCTGGCGCTGTACTTCGATCACCTGGGATTCTCCGCGGCGCGCATCGGCGAACTGGTGGCCATCCCGATGCTGATGCGTTGCGTAGCGCCGAACATCTGGGGCTGGCTCGGCGACTACACCGGGCGGCGCCTGGCCATCGTGCGCTTCGGCGCCGTGTGCACGTTGCTGACGTTTTCGCTGATTTTCGTCAGCCAGACTTACGCCTGGCTGGCGATGGTCATGGCCTTGCACGCGTTCTTCTGGCACGCGGTGCTGCCGCAGTTCGAAGTCATCACGCTAGCGCACCTGCAAGGCCAGACCTCCCGCTACAGCCAGATTCGCCTGTGGGGCTCGGTTGGTTTCATCATTACCGTGGTCGCGCTGGGGCGCTTGTTCGAATGGCTCAGCCTGGACATTTACCCGGCGGCGCTGGTGCTGGTCATGGCCGGGATCGTGCTCAGCAGCCTGTGGGTGCCGAACGCCCAGCCGGTCCAGGGCGAGCGATTGAGCGGCGACGGTTTCCTCGCGCAACTGCGCAGCCCCGGGGTGTTGGCGTTTTACGCCTGCGTAGCGTTGATGCAGATGAGCCACGGGCCCTATTACACTTTTCTCACGCTACACCTCGAACGACTGGGCTACAGCCGGGGCGTTATCGGCATGCTCTGGGCCGTCGGCGTGGTCGCTGAAGTGCTGATGTTCATGGCGATGAGCCGCATTCTTGCGCGTTTCTCGGTACGGCGCGTGCTGCTGGCGAGTTTTCTGCTGGCGGCGTTGCGTTGGCTATTGCTCGGTTCGCTGGCCGAATTTCTCTGGGTGCTGTTGTTTGCCCAGGTGCTGCACGCGGCGACGTTCGGCAGCTTTCATGCCGCGGCCATCCAGTTCGTGCAGCGCAGCTTCGGCCCACGCCAGCAAGGGCAGGGCCAAGCGCGGTACGCCGCATTGGCCGGCACCGGTGGCGCAATGGGCGCGCTGTATTCCGGTTACAGCTGGACGGCCCTTGGCGCCCCCTTAACCTTTAGTATTGCCAGCCTCGCCGCGTTGGCCGCAGCCGTTATCATTGCCACACGAATGCAAGAGGACACGCGTTCCCTCTTGAACCCTTAAGGAGTTGTCCTGATGAGCAGCCTGTCCGTTTATCACGTTTCCAGTCCCGACGTACCCAACAAGGTGCTGACTCATTTCGAAGACATTGCCTCGACCCTCGCCGAGCAGGGCGTACGCTTCGACCATTGGCAAGCCACGGCGAAAATCCGCCCCGGTGCCAGCCACGAAGATGTCATCAGCGCCTGCCAGGCGCCCATCGATACACTGATGACCCAACACGGGCTGCGCGCGATCGATGTGATCAGCCTCGACCGCGATCACCCGCAAAAAGAGTCGATACGCGCGAGTTTCTTCGCCGAGCACCGCCAGAACGAAACCGAAGTCATGCTGTTCAGCGCGGGTAGTGCACTGTTGTCTGTATGCATCGAGGACTATGTCTACGCCGTGCTGTGCGAGAAAGGCGACCTGATTGTGCTGCCGGCCGGCACCCGGCAGTGGCTGGACATCGGCGAACAGCCCTATGTGGTGGCGATTCGTCTGTCCAGCAGCCAACCCTGGGTGGCCAATTTCACCGACGTCGACAACGCGGGGCGATTTCCGCGAATGGATGATTGAAAGCTGTTGGCTGCCCACACAACTCAGGCCGTGAAGCGAAAGCTTGCACGGCCTGTTGGTTTACCGCGGCGCGACCTTACAGCGAATGATAGGTCGGCAGGGCAAAGCGCTGCTGGCTTTGCAGCAGGGAGATTTGTGGCAACTCGCTAGCCTGTTCGGCCAGGTCGCGGCGAATGGCGCTGATGACCCACGAAAGTTGATCGCCATTGTGCAGTTGCTGGTAGGAGATCGAGCGTTTGAATTCCCTACCCTCGCAGCGCAGGGTCAGCAGGATGCCGCCATCAGGACGGTCCTGGGTGGTGACGTCGAAGTTGGAGAACAAGGAGGAAAATTTTTCTTGGATGAGGCTCATGTCTGTCAGCTCCGTTAGCTCTTGAATGGCAAGCATGGGGAGACTGTTGCAGTGATTGTGCCAGTATGTCGCTTTCTAAAATAATCATATAAAACAATGACATATAAAAGATGATGATTTTTGGTTTCGTGCAATCTGCATGAATGGCTATCGTGCATCCTGCATTTTGCGTGGTCGTCGGCGCTTCAATGGAACCATTTGCCTTATGCGCGCTCACGATTTCAAACGTGGGTGTCGCGGATACAAAACATTTCAAAAACCGCGTGTACAGCCGCAGAACCGTTGACGTATTTTCGGGGTCAATCAATGCCGCCCGACAATAAGAAGAGCCAACGGGATCAGCCATGAGCCGCACGCAGCACGACACGATCACCTGGGGCATGATGCTCCGCAAGCTGCCTTCCATTGCCAAAGCGATTCCTCGCGTGGTCAAGGGCATGAAGGTCGCCAACGTCAAGGATCCGACCCAAGCGTGTGGCCTGGGCTGGAGCTTCGAGCAGGCTACCCTGCGTAACCCCGAAGGCCCGGCCTTGCTGTACGGCGAGGTGCAGCTGACATATGCCCAGGTCAACCGTTGGGCCAATCGCATCGCCCACCACCTGATTGCCCAAGGCATTGGCAAGGGTGACGTGGTGGCGGTCTTCATCGAGAACCGCCCGGAATTGCTGGTGACCATCCTGGCGGTGGCCAAGGTCGGTGCCATCAGTGCTTTGCTCAATACCTCGCAAACCCGCGATGCCCTGGTCCATAGCCTGCACCTGGTGACACCGGCGGCCATCGTTGTCGGTGCGGAACTGGTGCCGGCCTACCTGGCGGTCCGAGAGCGGGTGCCGATCGAGATGGCGCGTACCTGGTTCGTCGCCGACCAGGACACCTACAGCCATCCCGGCATCGCGCCCGACGGGTTCGTCAACCTGATGACAGCCAGCGTCGATGCCTGCAGCGACAATCCCGCCAGTAGCCAGCAGATCTTTTTCGACGATCCTTGTTTCTACATCTATACCTCGGGCACCACCGGGCTGCCCAAGGCCGGGGTTTTCAAGCACGGGCGCTGGATGCGCAGTTGCGCAAGCTTCGGCATGATCGCATTGGATATGCACCCTGAAGACATCGTCTACTGCACGTTACCGCTGTATCACGCCACCGGCCTGTGCGTATGTTGGGGCTCGGCCATCAGCGGGGCGTCGGGGTTTGCCATCCGCCGCAAGTTCAGCGCCAGCCAGTTCTGGAACGATGTGCGCAAGTACCGGGCGACCACCCTGGGCTACGTGGGGGAGCTGTGCCGCTACCTGGTCGACCAGCCTGCCAGTGCCGACGACGGCAAACACGGCGTGACCAAGATGATCGGCAATGGATTGCGTCCCGGCGCATGGGGCGAATTCAAGACGCGCTTCGCGGTCGGGCACATCTGCGAGTTGTATGCCGCCAGTGACGGCAACATCGGCTTCACCAACATCCTCAATTTCGACAATACCGTGGGCTTTTCCCTGATGTCCTGGGAACTGGCCGAGTATGACCACGACAGCGGTGTGCCGATCCGTGGCGCCAATGGGTTCATGCGCAAGGTCGGCAAAGGCGGGCAGGGGTTGCTGCTGGCCAGGATCGACGACAAGGCGCCGCTCGATGGTTACACCGATCCGCATAACACCGAAAAAGTCGTGCTGCATGACGTGTTCGCCAAGGGCGATCGATACCTCAACACCGGCGACCTGTTGCGCAACATCGGTTTCGGTCACGCACAGTTTGTCGATCGCCTGGGCGACACTTACCGCTGGAAGGGGGAAAACGTGTCGACCACCGAGGTCGAGAACATCCTGCTGCAGCACCCGAACATTTCCGAGGCCGTTGCCTATGGCGTGGAGGTGCGCAACACCAATGGCCGGGCCGGGATGGCGGCGATCACGCCAGCGGAATCCCTGGCAACCCTGGACTTCGGCGAGCTGCTGGCGTTCGCCCGACAGCACCTGCCGGCCTACGCGGTGCCGCTGTTCCTGCGGGTGAAGGTGAAAATGGAAATCACCGGGACCTTCAAATACCAGAAGACTCGGCTCAAGGACGAAGCCTTCGACCCTGGCAGGACCGGCGATGACCCGATCTACGCCTGGTTGCCGGGCACCGAGACATATGTGCAGGTCACCGGGCAGGTGCTGGCGGACATCCAGGGTGGCAAGCATCGTTATTGAAAGAAGCGTTATTGAATTGGGCTATGGCCGCGCAACAGAAAAAACAAGTGACAGTGGCGAGCACCGTCGGGAAACTATCGGCTTTGCGAAAAACTGAAAGTGGAGCGTTCAATGTCTGACAAAAGCCGCCAGATGACCCCCGAAGAAGCCGCCGAGTTTGCCGAACAGGTCTTCAACAAGGCGCGCGAGGGTGATGCGGCCATGATGGCTGCGCTGCTGAGCAAGGGCCTGCCGCCGAACCTGCGCAATCACAAGGGCGACACCTTGCTGATGCTGGCCGCTTACCACGGCCACGTGGACACGGTAAAAGTCTTGCTTGAGCACAAGGCTGATCCGGAAATCCGCAACGACAACGGCCAGAGCCCGATTGCCGGCGCGGCATTCAAGGGCGACCTGGCCGTGATCAAGGCCCTGGTCGAAGGCGGTGCCCAGGTCGAGGGCTCGTCATTCGACGGCCGCACCGCGTTGATGATGGCCGCGATGTTCAACCGTGTCGAAGTCGTCGACTACCTGATCAGCAAAGGCGCCGACCCGAAAGCCAAGGACGCCAATGGCATTACCGCGCTGGATGCTGCCAAAACCATGGGCGCCGTCGATACCGTGGCGCAACTGGAGAAATTGCTCGGCTGATGGCGTTTCGGGCCAGGTTCGATTTGCGCGAGGACCTGGCCTGGCAGCCTTAGTAGACCCAGACCTCGACCCGCCGATTCCTGATCCGTCCTTCATCCTCGCTATTGGCCGCCACCGGCATTTCGGCGCCAAAACCGCGAATGTCCCGCAGTACCACGCCGCTTTTCACCAGTTCGCGGCGCACCGCCATGGCCCGCAGCTTGGACAGCAGGTCGGCGCGTGCCGGATCGAGCTTGGCATCGCCGAACCCGACCAGCGTTACCCGGCGATCGGTCTTTTCGTGCTGCTTCATATAGTCGAGGACCCGTGACAGGTCCTGTCGGGCCTTGTTGTCCAGGCTGGCGCTGCCTTCCTCAAAGCGAAAGTTCACTGTCAGGCGCATGGCGTGGCGGCTCAGTGCCTGGTAGCCCTCGGGCATCAACGCATTCGGCGTGACGCTCATGGCCTGGATCGTCTGGGCGACGAAACCGTTGGCCGCGACGATCGCCTGGCCTTTCTGACTTTGCGCGAAGGCCACCAGTGCTTCGGCCCAAGGGTTGTAGCGCTTGGGTGGCAGGTAAAAAAACAAGCGTCGGGACAGCGGGTAGTCTTCCGTGGCAATCAGGCTGTTGAGTGGCAGCATGGCCATGGACTGGCCGTCGGCAATCGCCACGGCCTTGGCCGAGCGCACGTACGGCAGGCCGATAAAGCCGATGCCGTGCGGGTCCTGGCTGACTGCGTCGGACAATTGTTCGCTGGACTCGAATCGTTTTGCGCTTCCGCTCAGGGTTTTGCCATGACCACTGAGCACCAGTTCCCTGAACGTATCGTAGGTGCCGGACTGATCGTCGCGCGCATAGAGATGGATGGCCCCGCCGTGGCCTCCGAGCTCCTCCCAGGTTTTCACCTCACCGCTGAAAATGCGCGCCAGTTGCTCGGTGGCGAGGGTGTTCAACGGGTTTTGCGGATGGAGGATGATTGCCAGCCCGTCGATGGCGATGACTTGTTCGGCGTTGGCGCTTTTCAGGTCGCCCAAGGGTTGCAGGTTGACCAGTTCGCTGTCCTTGATCGGCCTGGAAGAGGCGGCGAGATCGGCACTGGCCGCTTTCAACGCGCTGAATCCGGTACTGGAGCCATGGGCCGCCAGTTGCACTTCAACCCGGCGGCCTTGTTCGGTTTCACCGACGATACGTGATTCATTGGGCCGGTCCGTCGGTTCGCTGTGCACCTTGAGCAGACCCTGCTCACGCATCAGGCCCTCGACCAGCGCCGGCCCCAGTGCCGCGCCAATGGTGTTGGAGCCCTGGATACGCAACACCGGACCTTGCCCAGGAATCGGCAAGGTGCTGGCCGCCACCGACAGCGGCAGCCAGGTGCAGAGGATCAACAGGAGCAAACCGCGTAGCGACATGCCGGCACCTTTCAAGACCAAGGGAAGTGCCGGGAGAATAAGTCAGAAAGATTTCCGAAAGATGACAGCTCTGTCTGCCCCCCATGCTTTGATCGTTCCCACGCAGAGCGTGGGAACGATCAAACAGGCAGCGGTTTTTAACTCAACTCCAACCAGATCGGCGCGTGATCCGAAGGTTTTTCCATGCCGCGCAGTTCATAGTCCACGCCTGCGTCCTTGATCCGTGGCAGCAGCCCGTGGGACGCCAGGATCAGGTCGATGCGCAGCCCGCGCTTGGGCTCGTCTTCAAAGCCGCGGCTGCGGTAGTCGAACCAGCTGAAGCGATCGGCAACATCCGGGTTGAGGTGGCGGAAGCTGTCCACCAGGCCCCAGTTTTTCAGCCTGAGCATCCACTCGCGCTCTTCCGGCAGGAAGCTGCACTTACCGGTTTTCAGCCAGCGTTTCATGTTGTCCGGGCCGATGCCGATGTCGCAGTCTTCCGGGGAAATATTCACGTCGCCCATCACCACCAGTGGCTGGTCGTTCTTGAACTGGCTTTCCAGCAGCGCCTGCAGGTCGCTGTAGAAACGCTGCTTGGCCGGGAACTTGGTCGGGTGGTCGCGGCTTTCTCCTTGTGGGAAGTAACCGTTCATGATGGTCACGGGCACGCCATTGGCGTCGGCAAAGGTGCCCCAGATAAAGCGTCGCTGAGCATCGTCTTCATCAGTGGCAAAGCCCTTGTACAGTGCCAGTGGTTCCTGACGGGAGAGCAGGGCGACGCCGTAGTGACCCTTCTGCCCATGGAAATACACGTGGTAGCCCAGAGCCTTGATTTCTTCGAGTGGAAACTGATCATCATGGACCTTGGTTTCCTGCAACCCGATCACATCGGGCTGATGCTTTTCGATCAGCGCCGCCAGCTGATGCGGGCGAGCGCGCAGCCCGTTGATGTTGAAGGAGACGATCTTCATGCTCGGCAGTCCTGGCAAAAAGGCGATGCTAGCTGACATGTGCAACGGGAGCCAGTGCGCGGTGGGACGAACGGGATTTCATTGCCTACACTGATTTGCGATCAGCAAGGAACTGCGTCAGCCCAAATGAGCTCGTAACATCAAGAGCGCAGCCGTGCGAGCTGCGCCAGGGAGAACGACCGTCATGCCTGAAACCTCGACCGCCATTGCCGATATCCACATGCTCGACAGTGGTTACTCCCGTGAAGCCCGCTCGCTGCTATACCAGGCCTATCGCCACGAGCCGACGTTCAGCTATCTGTTCGAAGCCGAGCGTCCCGGCTATGAACAACGGGTGCGTGCCACCGTGCGCGAGTTGGTCAAGCAGCATTTTTTCCAGGAGTTGCCGGCCATCGGCCTGTTGGTCAATGACCGGCTGATCGGCATTGCCCTGATCGCGCCACCGCAACGGCGCCTGGGTGTGACTGAAAGTTGGGCCTGGCGCCTGCGCATGGTGCTCAGTACCGGTTTTCGCTGCACCCGCCGCTACCTTGAGTACCACGACGCCGTCGCTGCCTGCGTGCCGAACGACTCGGTGCACGTGCTGCCGTTGCTGGGGGTTCACCCACAGTTCCAGGGCAAGCACTTTGGCGAGCAACTGCTGCAGGCGGTGCATAACTGGTGCGCGGTGGATGAAAATTCCCAGGGCGTGATTCTCGACACCGGCAACCCTCGTTACCTGGACTTCTATAAGCGCCAGGGCTATGAAGAAATCGGCGAGGTGGCCGTGGGGCCGATTCGCGAGCACGTGTTTTTTCACGCCAATCCGCAGGTATTACATTCCGCAACAGCTTGAGGTCGAACTTTCCGTGCACGCCAGGCTCTATCACGCTCCACGCTCGTGATAGCATCCGCGCCTATGAAGTTTCCAGGAAGAATTACCAGTGGCGTGCTGATGCTGATTACCAGCTGCGCGGCGCTGGCGCAAAGTGAATTGGATGTGCGGATCAAACCGTCCAACGATGCACTGAAGGCCAATATAGAGGGCTATATCGGCAGTCTCGGCGATCGTGACGAAGAGGCCTTGCTGCGCTTCAGTCGTGGCGCCGAGGAACAGGCGCGCAAGGCTGCCCAGGCCTTGGGTTACTACCAGCCGCAAATCGACAGCGAAGTGAAGGCGGGCAAGACACCGCGCCTGGTGCTGACCATCGAGCCCGGCGAGCCGGTGCATTTGCGCAACGTCACGATCCGCGTCGACGGCCCGGCGGCCAGCCTCAAGGCCTTTCGCGTGCCCAAGAGCCATGCCCTGCAAACCGGTGCGGTCCTCAACCACGGACAGTACGAGGACGCCAAGCGCCTGATCCAGAACCAGGCCTCGCGCTATGGCTTTTTCAGCGGCCACTTCACCCGTCAGAAGTTGTCGGTCGACCCGCGCGCTGGCGTGGCCGATATCGAGCTGGTCTACGACAGTGGCCCGCGCTACTCGCTGGGCAAGGTCAGTTTCGAAGGCGACACACCATTCGACGAAGACCTGCTGCAGCGCATGGTGCCCTTCAAGGCGGGTACGCCGTATGACTCCGAACTGATCGCCGAACTCAACCAGGCGCTGCAATCGAGCGGCTATTTCGAAGGCGTGCGGGTCGACGCGGCGCCGACCGCGTCCAAGGACGAAGTGATCCCGGTGGACGTCAAGCTCGAAACCCGCAAGCCACGCACCATGGGCCTGGGCCTTGGCTACTCCACCGACGTCGGTCCACGGGTGAAGGCCAACTGGACTCGGCACTGGGTCAACCCCCAGGGTCACAGTTATGGCTGGGAGACCGAAATCTCGGCGCCGCGGCAAAACGTCGGGGTGTTCTACGACATTCCCCTGGACCCTCCGCTGACCGACAAACTGCGCTTCGCCGGTGGTTATCAGAACGAAGAAATCGCTGACAAGGACAGCCTCAGCAAATTGCTGACTGTGGGGCCTGAGTGGCACAGCAAGTTGCCCAGCGGCTGGCAACGGGTGGTTTCGCTCAAGTGGCAGCGCGAGGAATACCGACTCGGCGACGATTCCGGCCTCAGTACGCTACTGATGCCCGGTGTGAGCTACTCGTACCTCAAAAGCGACAACCGCATCGACCCGCACAACGGTTATCGCCTGCAGTTCGAAAGCAAGGTCGCCAAGGAAGGCCTGGGTTCGGATAACAACTTGCTGTACGGCACCGCGCTGGTCAAAGGCCTGACCACGGTGTTCGACAAGCACCGCTTGCTCGGCCGGGTGCAGGTCGGCGGCAGTGCCACCAACGGCTACAAGTCGATCCCGCCTTCATTGCGCTTTTTCGCCGGTGGCGATCAGAGCGTGCGGGGGTACGACTATCAAAGCCTGTCCCCGGAGAACAATCAGGGTGATCGCATTGGTGGGCGCTACATGGTCACCGCCAGCGCCGAATACCAGTATTCCGTTGCGGAAAAATGGCGCGTGGCGACCTTCGTCGATCAGGGCAACTCCTTTAATACACTTGAGCTGCCAAACCTCAAGACCGGGGTCGGCATCGGCGTGCGCTGGATCTCTCCGGTGGGGCCGATCCGCCTCGACCTGGCCCATGCGCTGGACGACGATGGCGGCATTCGATTGCACTTTTCCATGGGGCCCGAGCTGTGAAGCGTGGCTTGAAAATAACGCTGCTGGCCGTTCTGGCGATGCTGATGCTGGTGGTTTTGACAGTGGCCACGGTGCTGGGCACTGCGACGGGCAGTCGCTGGGCGCTCGGGTTCGTGCCAGGTTTGAGCCTGGACAATTTCCAGGGTCGCCTGGGTGGGCAATGGAGCGCCGATCATGTGTTGTGGCAGCAAGACACCAGCCGGGTCGAACTGGATAAGGTCATCTTCGCCTGGTCGCCGCTGTGCCTGACGCGCATGACCTTGTGCATCGGGCAATTAAAGGCTGATCGGGTCAGCCTGCAATTGCCGCCCGACGCGCAAGAGGAGAGCAGTGGGCCGATCAGTCTTCCTGACTTGAAACTGCCCCTGGCGCTCGAACTGGGGGATATCCAGGTTGGCAGTCTGCTGTTCAACGGCAGCGAACAACTCAAGGGCTTGCAACTGGCGGCACACTGGACAGCCAACGGCTTGCAGATCGACTCGGTGCAATTGCAGCGCGATGAGCTGAGCCTGCACTTGTCTGGCCTGCTGCAACCGACCGGCAACTGGCCGCTCAAGGCCGAGGGCAAGCTCACCCTGCCCGCACCCGGCAGCGGACCCTGGGCGCTGGCGCTGAAGATTGACGGTGACCTGCTCAAGACCCTTAACCTGAAAGCCGACAGCAGCGGCTATCTCAGTGGCCAACTGACCGGCCAACTGCAACCCTTGGTGGAAAACCTGCCGGCCACCTTGCGTATCTCCGCTGACGGCTTCAAACCCAGCGCTGACTTGCCAGACACCCTGCAACTCAATCAGCTTGAACTGACCGGCGCCGGTGACCTGAAAAACGGTTATCAATTAGTCGGCAAGGCCACGTTGCCTGCCGAGCAAGGTCCGGTCGGGCTGGCGCTGCAAGGCAAGGTCGACGCCAACGGCGCGCAAATCGCCGCGCTGGACCTGACCGCCAACGACAAGCAAAGTCTCAAGCTTACCGGCCAGTTGGACTGGAGCAAGGGCCTGAGCGCTGATGCCAAAGTCGCCTGGCTGGATTTCCCGTGGCACCGTCTTTACCCGCTGATCGACGAACCCCAAGTGGCCCTGCGCAGCTTCAACGGTGACGTCTCCTACACCGACGGCAACTACCTGGGGCACTTCGATGCGGCCCTGGATGGCCCGGCCGGGGCCTTCAGCCTGACCAGCCCGTTTGCCGGCGACCTGACGAAAGTCTACCTGCAACAGATCCAGCTCGTCGCCGGGCAGGGCAAGGCCGAAGGGCACCTGAACCTGCAGTTCGCCGACGGCATCGCCTGGGATACCGCGCTGGATCTTTCCGCGATCGACCCGGCGTACTGGGTCGCGGAACTGCCGGGCACCCTGGCCGGACCGTTGCGCAGCAAAGGCGAGATGAAGAACGAAACGCTCAGCCTGAGCGCCGACCTGGACCTGAAGGGCAAGCTGCGCGGCCAGCCAGCCGTCCTGCAAGCCAAGGCCGATGGCAGTGGCGAGCAATGGAACCTCAAGGCCCTGCAGATTCGCCTCGGCGACAACAGCATCAACGGCAAGGGCAGCCTGCAGCAGAAACTCACCGGGCAGATCGACATCAAGCTGGCGCGACTGGCCCAGCTCTGGCCGCAATTGCGTGGCCAGATCAATGGCCGGGTCGATGTCGCCGGCACGCTCAAGGCGCCGCAAGGCAAGCTCGGGCTGCAAGGCACGCAATTGGCTTTCCAGGACAACCGCCTGCAAAGCCTGAACCTCGATGCGACACTCGACAGCGCGCAACGGGCGAAAATCGACCTCAAGGGCAGCGGCATCCAGGCGGGCGATACCTCGCTGGGCACGCTGACTGCCAGCGGGCAGGGCGACATCAAGAACCAGAAACTGAGCCTCGACCTGCAAGGGCCCAAGCTCAAGCTCGCCCTTGGCCTCGACGGTGCACTGGACAAAGGCAACTGGCGCGGACGCCTGGCCAGCGGCGATATCCAGGCCGGTGGCCAGGACTGGAGGTTGCAAGGTCCGGCCAAGCTGGAGCGGCTAGCGGACGGCAAAATCAGTTTCGGCGCTCATTGCTGGGCGTCCGGCCCGGCCAGTTTGTGTGGTGAAGACCAGCGCTTGATGCCCGAGCCGAAGTTGCGTTACCACCTCAAGCAATTCCCCATCGACAGCCTCGCCCAGTGGCTGCCCAAGGATTTCGCATGGCAAGGCCGGCTCAACGCCGACGTGCAACTGGACCTGCCGGCCAGCGGCCCGAACGGCGTGATCAGCATCGATGCCAGCGGTGGTACGTTGCGTATGCGCGAGAAAGATCAGTGGCTGGACTTCCCCTACCAGACGCTGAAACTCACCAGCCAGCTGACGCCCAAGCGCATTGATACCGAGCTGGATTTTGTCGGTGGCAAGCTCGGAGAATTGAGGGTGCAGGCGCAGATCAACCCGTTGCCGAAGAACAAGCCAATGACTGGCACGTTCCGCTTGAATGGCCTGGACGTGTCGGTGGCGCGACCCTTTGTGCCCATGGTCGAGAAACTGTCCGGTCGCTTGAATGGCAGCGGCACGATTGCCGGTGGCCTGCTGGCGCCGCAGGTCAATGGCAATCTGTTGCTCAGCGACGGTGAGGTTTCCGGCGCCGAATTGCCGATGGAGATTCAAGCGTTGCAACTGCAGGCGCTGATCGCGGGCGAATCCGTGCAGCTCAACGGCAACTGGAAAAGCGGCAAGGCCGGGCAGGGCAGCCTGAATGGCAATGTCGCCTGGGGCCAGGCGCTGGTGGTGGACCTGGCGCTCAAGGGCTCGCAGTTGCCGGTCAGCGTCGAACCCTACGCCAAAGTCGAAGTGGCCCCGGACCTGAAAATCTCGATGAAGGGGGATGAACTGGCCATCGCCGGCAAAGTGCGGGTGCCCAAGGGTGACATCACCATTCGAGAATTGCCGCCATCGACGGTCAAGGTGTCCGATGACACGGTGATCATCGGGCAGCAGACCGAAGAGGGCAAACCACCCCTCGCGATGAAAATGGACATCGATGTGGTGGTCGGCGAAGACAAGCTGAGCTTTGCAGGGTTTGGCCTGACTGCCAATGTGCAGGGGCATGTGCACATCGGTGACAACATGGACACCCGTGGTGAGCTATGGCTCAACGACGGCCGTTACCGCGCCTACGGCCAGCGGCTTACGGTGCGTCGGGCGCGGTTGCTGTTCGCAGGTCCGATCGACCAGCCGTACCTGGACATCGAGGCGATCCGCCAGACCGACGATGTGATCGCCGGCATCCGCTTGAGCGGCAGCGCCGAGCAACCGACCACGCAGATTTTCTCGGAACCGGCCCTGGCCCAGGAACAGGCGCTGTCCTACCTGGTGCTGGGGCGTCCACTGAGCAGCAACGGTGAGGACAACAACATGCTCGCCCAGGCTGCGCTCGGCCTGGGCCTGATGGGCAGCTCCGGGGTGACCGGCGGCCTGGCGAAGAATCTGGGCATCGAGGATTTCCAGCTCGACACCGAGGGCAGTGGCAACGCCACCAGCGTGGTCGCCAGCGGCAACCTTTCCGAGAAGCTCAGCCTGCGTTATGGCGTCGGTGTGTTCGAACCGGCCAACACCATTGCCTTGCGCTACAAGTTGAGCAAGAAGGTCTACCTTGAGGCCGCGGGTGGCGTGGCCAGTTCGTTGGATATCTTTTATAAGCGCGATTTCTGATCCGTGCGACGGCTCCTGCAGGGCGCGTATCCCTGTGGGGAATTCTATGGTTGAGTGCATGCCCTCAACTGGCTCTTGATCGTTCCCACGCTCTGCGTGGGAATGCCGCCAGGGACGCTCCGCGTTCCACTGACGACGCGTTAATTGAGCCGTGCGCAACGGTGATGCGAAGCGTCACAGGAAGCTATATGTGAGATTTATTGTCGGAGTACATATCCATTGCTGCGGTAACGGCCACTTATGGTTTCGCTTTTACAGCGACTCCCTTTTTCAAACACCAAAAAGGAAGCAAAAGGCTTTGCCCCACCACTCGGTGCCTCGCTTGGGCTCGGCATGCCCTCTCTCCGGCATTGCTCCGTGGGTCGCCGCGATGGGCCGTCCCTGGCCCAGCGCGGCTAAACCGG
>NZ_NIWU01000008.1 GCF_002236105.1 Pseudomonas umsongensis | reverse complement strand
CGTTCTTTAAAAATTTGGGTATGTGATAGAAAGATAGACTGAACGTTACTTTCACTGGTAACGGATCAGGCTAAGGTAAAATTTGTGAGTTCTCTTAGTTGAGAAATTCGAATTTTCGGCGAATGTCGTCTTCATAGTATAACCAGATTGCTTGGGGTTATATGGTCAAGTGAAGAAGCGCATACGGTGGATGCCTTGGCAGTCAGAGGCGATGAAAGACGTGGTAGCCTGCGAAAAGCTTCGGGGAGTCGGCAAACAGACTTTGATCCGGAGATGTCTGAATGGGGGAACCCAGCCATCATAAGATGGTTATCTTGTACTGAATACATAGGTGCAAGAGGCGAACCAGGGGAACTGAAACATCTAAGTACCCTGAGGAAAAGAAATCAACCGAGATTCCCTTAGTAGTGGCGAGCGAACGGGGACTAGCCCTTAAGTGGCTTTGAGATTAGCGGAACGCTCTGGAAAGTGCGGCCATAGTGGGTGATAGCCCTGTACGCGAAAATCTCTTAGTCATGAAATCGAGTAGGACGGAGCACGAGAAACTTTGTCTGAATATGGGGGGACCATCCTCCAAGGCTAAATACTACTGACTGACCGATAGTGAACTAGTACCGTGAGGGAAAGGCGAAAAGAACCCCGGAGAGGGGAGTGAAATAGATCCTGAAACCGTATGCGTACAAGCAGTGGGAGCAGACTTTGTTCTGTGACTGCGTACCTTTTGTATAATGGGTCAGCGACTTATTTTCAGTGGCGAGCTTAACCGAATAGGGGAGGCGTAGCGAAAGCGAGTCTTAATAGGGCGTCTAGTCGCTGGGAATAGACCCGAAACCGGGCGATCTATCCATGGGCAGGTTGAAGGTTAGGTAACACTGACTGGAGGACCGAACCGACTACCGTTGAAAAGTTAGCGGATGACCTGTGGATCGGAGTGAAAGGCTAATCAAGCTCGGAGATAGCTGGTTCTCCTCGAAAGCTATTTAGGTAGCGCCTCATGTATCACTGTAGGGGGTAGAGCACTGTTTCGGCTAGGGGGTCATCCCGACTTACCAAACCGATGCAAACTCCGAATACCTACAAGTGCCGAGCATGGGAGACACACGGCGGGTGCTAACGTCCGTCGTGAAAAGGGAAACAACCCAGACCGTCAGCTAAGGTCCCAAAGTTATGGTTAAGTGGGAAACGATGTGGGAAGGCTTAGACAGCTAGGAGGTTGGCTTAGAAGCAGCCACCCTTTAAAGAAAGCGTAATAGCTCACTAGTCGAGTCGGCCTGCGCGGAAGATGTAACGGGGCTCAAACCATACACCGAAGCTACGGGTATCATCTTCGGATGATGCGGTAGAGGAGCGTTCTGTAAGCCTGTGAAGGTGAGTTGAGAAGCTTGCTGGAGGTATCAGAAGTGCGAATGCTGACATGAGTAACGACAATGGGTGTGAAAAACACCCACGCCGAAAGACCAAGGTTTCCTGCGCAACGTTAATCGACGCAGGGTTAGTCGGTCCCTAAGGCGAGGCTGAAAAGCGTAGTCGATGGAAAACAGGTTAATATTCCTGTACTTCTGGTTATTGCGATGGAGGGACGGAGAAGGCTAGGCCAGCTTGGCGTTGGTTGTCCAAGTTTAAGGTGGTAGGCTGGAATCTTAGGTAAATCCGGGATTCCAAGGCCGAGAGCTGATGACGAGTTACCTTTCAGGTGACGAAGTGGTTGATGCCATGCTTCCAAGAAAAGCTTCTAAGCTTCAGATAACCAGGAACCGTACCCCAAACCGACACAGGTGGTTGGGTAGAGAATACCAAGGCGCTTGAGAGAACTCGGGTGAAGGAACTAGGCAAAATGGCACCGTAACTTCGGGAGAAGGTGCGCCGGTGAGGGTGAAGCATTTACTGCGTAAGCCCACGCCGGTCGAAGATACCAGGCCGCTGCGACTGTTTATTAAAAACACAGCACTCTGCAAACACGAAAGTGGACGTATAGGGTGTGACGCCTGCCCGGTGCCGGAAGGTTAATTGATGGGGTTAGCTAACGCGAAGCTCTTGATCGAAGCCCCGGTAAACGGCGGCCGTAACTATAACGGTCCTAAGGTAGCGAAATTCCTTGTCGGGTAAGTTCCGACCTGCACGAATGGCGTAACGATGGCGGCGCTGTCTCCACCCGAGACTCAGTGAAATTGAAATCGCTGTGAAGATGCAGTGTATCCGCGGCTAGACGGAAAGACCCCGTGAACCTTTACTATAGCTTTGCACTGGACTTTGAATTTGCTTGTGTAGGATAGGTGGGAGGCTTTGAAGCGTGGACGCCAGTTCGCGTGGAGCCATCCTTGAAATACCACCCTGGCAACTTTGAGGTTCTAACTCAGGTCCGTTATCCGGATCGAGGACAGTGTATGGTGGGTAGTTTGACTGGGGCGGTCTCCTCCTAAAGAGTAACGGAGGAGTACGAAGGTGCGCTCAGACCGGTCGGAAATCGGTCGTAGAGTATAAAGGCAAAAGCGCGCTTGACTGCGAGACAGACACGTCGAGCAGGTACGAAAGTAGGTCTTAGTGATCCGGTGGTTCTGTATGGAAGGGCCATCGCTCAACGGATAAAAGGTACTCCGGGGATAACAGGCTGATACCGCCCAAGAGTTCATATCGACGGCGGTGTTTGGCACCTCGATGTCGGCTCATCACATCCTGGGGCTGAAGCCGGTCCCAAGGGTATGGCTGTTCGCCATTTAAAGTGGTACGCGAGCTGGGTTTAGAACGTCGTGAGACAGTTCGGTCCCTATCTGCCGTGGACGTTTGAGATTTGAGAGGGGCTGCTCCTAGTACGAGAGGACCGGAGTGGACGAACCTCTGGTGTTCCGGTTGTCACGCCAGTGGCATTGCCGGGTAGCTATGTTCGGAATAGATAACCGCTGAAAGCATCTAAGCGGGAAACTAGCCTCAAGATGAGATCTCACTGGGACCTTGAGTCCCCTGAAGGGCCGTCGAAGACTACGACGTTGATAGGTTGGGTGTGTAAGCGCTGTGAGGCGTTGAGCTAACCAATACTAATTGCCCGTGAGGCTTGACCATATAACACCCAAGCAATTTGATACTCCTAGTTGAAAAGACGAAAGAGACCAGATTGCGGTGTGTGAAGACGAAACGAACCGAAAGTTCGAAGCTCACAAAACACCGAAGCTATCACATACCCAATTTGCTGATGCGAGGCCATCTGGTCACGACTCAGTACCCGAATTTCTTGACGACCATAGAGCGTTGGAACCACCTGATCCCATCCCGAACTCAGAAGTGAAACGATGCATCGCCGATGGTAGTGTGGGGTTTCCCCATGTGAGAGTAGGTCATCGTCAAGATTAAATTCCAAAACCCCTATCTGCGCATGCAGGTAGGGGTTTTGTCTTTGTGCCCGATTTTCCCCCTGTAGGAGCGAGCATGCTCGCGAAGAACCGGAGAGCGCCACGGAATATCAGGCCCCAGCCTTATCGTTAACGCCCACCGTCGAAACGCCGCCCGGAGCATGCTCGCGCCTACACACTTAAAGAAAATGACACGAAAGCGATCACTCCGTTTTGGTATGGTGCAGCTCGTTTTTTTAGCGGCCCGTTTTCAAACCAGGGATCGGTGTTTTTTTTCCAAAGAGTTGCCACAGAAATGCCTCAGCCGATTCCGATCAAAGACCACGAAAAAGAGACGCGACTGGTCAACAAGCGACTGATGGCCTGCGCCTTGTTAGTCGGCGCCATTACCTGTGCTCTGGTGGTGCGCCTGTACGTCCTGCAGGTGGTGGAATTCGAGTATCACTCCACGATTTCCGAAAACAACCGTGTGCATGTGCTGCCGATCACGCCTACCCGTGGCTTGATCTATGACCGCAATGGCGTGGTCCTGGCGGACAACCGACCCAGCTACAACCTGACCATCACTCGCGAACGCGCCTCCGATGTCAACCAAGAGCTGGACGAAGTGGTCAACCTGCTGCACCTGCCGGCTGAAGACCGCACGCTGTTCGACAAGGCGATGAAACAGGCGCGGCACCCGTTTGTGCCGGTAACCTTGTTCTATGAACTGAGCGAGGAGCAGATCGCGGTGTTGGCGGTCAATGAGTTCCGCTTGCCGGGCATCGATGTCGAGCCGCAGTTTGTGCGCCATTATCCGTTGGGCGAACACTTCGCGCATTCAGTCGGCTATGTCGGACGGATCAACGAGAAAGAATCCAAGGTGCTGGATACGGTCGAGTATCGAGGCACCCAATCCATCGGCAAGACCGGGATCGAAAAATTCTACGAGTCGCAACTGCACGGTCATGTCGGTTACGAGGAAGTTGAAACCAATGCCCAGGGCCGCGTGTTGCGCGTACTCAAGCACACGGACCCGGTGCCCGGTGAAAACATCGTCCTGAGCCTGGACGTCAAGCTGCAGGAGGCCGCCGAGCACGCCTTGGGCGATCGTCGTGGCTCGGTGGTCGCGCTTGATCCGTCGACCGGTGAAGTGCTGGCCATGGTCAGCAACCCGAGTTTCGATCCCAACCTGTTCGTCACCGGCATCAGCTCCAGGGAATATTCGACGCTACGCGATTCCATTGACCGACCGCTGTTCAACCGCGTGCTGCGCGGGCTCTACGCGCCGGGCTCGACCATCAAGCCCGAAGTCGCGATTGCCGGGCTCGACGCCGGCATCGTCACGCCGCAGACCCGAGTCTTCGATCCGGGGTATTACCAACTCCCGGACTTCGATCACAAGTACCGCAACTGGAACCACAGCGGCGACGGTTGGGTGGACATGGACGCGGCGATCATGCGTTCCAACGACACCTACTTCTACGACCTCGCGCACAAGCTGGGCATCGATCGGCTGCATGACTACATGGCCATGTTCGGCCTCGGGGAAAAGGTCTCGCTGGACATGTTCGAAGAGTCTCCCGGCTTGATGCCGTCCCAGGCCTGGAAGCGCGCCACGCGTCGTCAGCCATGGTTCCCTGGTGAAACCGTGATCCTTGGCATCGGCCAAGGCTACATGCAGGTCACGCCGCTGCAACTGGCCCAGGCCACGGCGCTGATCGCCAACAAAGGCGTGTGGAACCGTCCGCACCTGGCCAGGACCGTGGACGGTGTCGCGCCCGTAGACGAGCATCCGATGCCGAACATCCTGCTCAAGGACCCGCGCGACTGGGAGCAGGTCAACCACGGCATGCAGATGGTCATGCACGATGCCCGCGGTATCGCCCGCGCGTCGGCAGCGGGGGCGCAATACCGTATTGCCGGCAAGAGTGGTACCGCGCAAGTGGTGGCGATCAAGCAGGGCGAGCGTTATAACCGCGAGAAAACCCGCGAGCGCAACCGCGACAATGCCCTGTTCGTCGGTTTCGCCCCGGCCGAACATCCGCAAATCGTGATTTCGGTGATGATCGAAAACGGCGAGGCCGGCGGTCGTGTCGCCGGCCCTGTTGTGCGGCAGATCATGGACGCCTGGCTACTTGATCAGGACGGTCATCTCAAGCCGCAATACGCAGTGCCGAGCAAGGTACCGGGCGATCCTCACGTCTGAATCCTGTGTTCGGCATGGATGATCCCATGCCACCATGCCTTCAAGATCGATCCTTTGTCAGGCCCTGTGTCGCGTTCTCTAATGTCGGAAAGCTGAGTGATCCAGGTCACGCTCCTCTGTAGGAGCGAGCCTGCTCGCGATGGACTTCCAGACAACGCGCACATCCAGGCAGGGCGCGGTATCGTTCACGTCCATCGCGAGCAAGCTTGCTCCTGCAATGGATTGCGTCCAGACCTGTAATCAGGTCGGCTGTCTTACGGCCGGCTCACTGGTGCAGGATGAACGTCGCCAGGCTGTGCAGATTCTCCGGGCTTAACTGCGCAAAAGGTGGCATCGGGATATCCCCCCATTTGCCGCTACCGCCGTGCGCAATGCTGGACGTAACCTTGGCTAGTGCCTGCGGGTCGTTGGCGTATTTGGCAGCCACATCTTTATAAGCCGGGCCGACGACCTTGTGATCGATCGCATGGCAGGACAGGCACGCGTTGTTCTGCAGCAAGGCCGTGGCGTCGACTTTTGCCACAGGGGCTGGCGTGGGTTGGCCCGCCGACGGATTCGAGGCGGCTTGCACATCGGCATCGCTCGCCTTTGCACTGCCGTACGTGGCCGCCAGGTAGGCGCCGATAATGGTCACGTCCTGATCGCTGATCGGCGCACCGTACACGTGTTGCATCTTGCCCGCTTCTGCCGTCCACTGCGCCAGGCTCATGCCCGGAGGCTGGAAGCTGATGTAATCGGCAGAATGGCAGGTGGAGCATTTCTGCTGGGCCAATGGGTAGCCGGGCAGCGCACTGGGTTTGAACGCAGCCGTTTCGGGCGGCAAGGTGATCGACAGTGGCGCTGCGCTGGCCATGCCAGCCAGGAAAATTTGCGCCGCGCACAGCCAGCGGGTCATGAATTTCATGGATTTCATGCAGCTCTCCTCAAGCGACGGTCACGTGGCTGGTTTCGATGACGTGGCGGCGGTAACCGGCAGGGTTCCAGTCGGCTTGCAGCGGTTGCGTCTCGCCCGCGCTGTTGCTGGCTCGTACCATCAACTGCGTGGCGCCCTTGCTGGTGAAGGTGATTGCCAGCGTCCACTCGCGGAAAGAGAAACGGCCAAGGTCCTGCCCGAGGGTGGCTTCACGCCAGACTTTTCCGCCGTCGATGGATATTTCCACCTTGTTGACCCCGGCACCGCCATCGAACGCAATGCCCTTGAGCACCACGCTTTTATTCAACGGCAACACATCGCCCTGCTTAACGCTGGTGATGAAGCTGCGCACCGGTAGCTTGGAGATCGGCCGGGTTTGCGTCGGCGTGGTGCCGGGGGCGATGCAGAAACAATCGTTATCCGGGACTCGATAACCTTTAGCCATGAAGAAGCCGTCGTAAACATGGTCGAGCACTTCGATCTCGCTCAGGTGCTTGACCCAGTACGTGCCGAAATAGCCGGGCACTACCAAACGTATCGGGTAACCGTTGAGGAAGGGCAGGTCGGTGCCGTTCATCGACCAGGCGATCATGGGTTCACCGTCCATGGCATGGCTGATGTCCAGTGCCTTGATGAACTCCGGCGTGCTTGGCAACACAGGCTTGTCGAGGCCGCGGAACGTCACTTGCCTGGCATCGTTTTTCACTCCGGCCTTTTTCAATACGGCCTTGAGCGGCACCCCTATCCAGCGTGCATTGCCCATCGAACCATTGCCCAACTGAGCACCAAATACGCGCGGCATCGAGAAACCTCGGCTGTTCCCCGAGCACTGATTGACGGCCACCACTTCTACCGGCTGCGCCAGAGCCTTGAGCTCTGCCAGGGACAGTGACAGCGGAGTGTCGACCGCACCCTTGACGGTCAGACGGTACGTATCCGGATCGATGCTGGTGGGGAAATTGGCCAGGTGATAACGCACGAAAAACGCGTCATTGGGCGTGATCGGCCCTTCGTTGAAGACTGCGAAAGGCGTCTCCAGGTGCGGTGGGCGAGTGGTCACCAGGGTCAACGGCCGTTTTTGCGGGTATTGCACCAGCGGCCGTGGACCCGCCGCGAAGGTCACTTCTTCGGCGGTTTCGCCGGTTGCCCTGGCAATGCTTGCCAAGGGTGAAGCGGCCAAAGCCAGGGTGACAGCATCGCGTAGAACGCGTCGGCGGGTGAGCTTGCTGTTATCGAGAAAACTGAATTTCATTCTGCGCTCTCTTTGATTGTTTTTCTGAGATGCAACCGACAACCCCCGTCAGGGCTCAGAGGTATCGGGCTAGACGTGTCGCGTCACTGTTCGATGAGCAAACCAGTATCGTCACGCGCAGGTTGTCTGCTTCTCATTGGGCGTCAGGGAGTTAGCAATCGATGACAGTTTGGCAGCGCTGAGTCTTTCGGTGTCTGCTCCATGGCTATCGCGGGCAAGCCCGCTCCCACAGTGACCGAGTTGAGTCATAAACTTGGGAGCGACGCGAGCCTGTGGGAGTTGGATTGCCAGCGAAGAACGATGCCCCGATCCACCTGCCGGAACACAAGCGCCATGCGGCACTTGCCATCGCCCTTACGTTAACGTAAAGATTGCTCCAGGGCGCCGACGTATGAAGGCGCAAGGGCGGACGACCCGGAGCGCTTGATGACGCTAATAAAAACAAACTCCCCCAAACTTCACCGCGAAGCCCGGCTGGCCCGGGAAAAACTGCATCTGGAAGGCGAAGTCCCGGATGGCGTCCTGCGCGCGGAAATCGATGCTTCCTGGCGGCGCAGCCTCAGCCATGGCGTGCATTTCAATGCCAAGCATGAGCTGGCGCTGGAATCGAGTGCCAGCGTCGACGTATTGCTGGCGAGCAATCGCCTGTTGATCGATGCAGCGTTACCGGCGATCGATTATCTGGCCGAACGCCAAGGCAAGGAAGGGCTGATCATCCTCGCCAACTCCGACGCCACCATCCTTGCCGTCGAAGGTCGCGCCGACCGCCTCAAGGGCAGTGGCCTGCAAGACATCACCCTCGGCGCCTGCTGGAGCGAAGCCGCGCGTGGCACCAACGCCCTGGGCACGGCACTGGTCGAAGCCCGACCAACCCTGATCGATTGCGGCGAACATTACCTGGATCGCCTCAGTGACTTTTCCTGCACGTCGGTGCCAATCCATTGCCCCCAGGGCGACATCCTCGGCGTCCTCGACCTGACCCGCGAAGGCCCGCTGGGCCGCGCCCATGACAGCACCGCGCTGCTGGCCATGGCCGTCAGCCAGATCGAGAGCCGCGTCTTCAACGCAAGCTATCCGGACGAAATCGTCCTGGCGTTCCACAGTCGCCGGCAGTACCTCGAGTCGCCATGGCAGGGCCTGCTGGCGGTAAGCCTGGGTGGGCAGATCCTTGCGGTCAGCGCACAGGCCTGTCAGTTGTTGCATGCCGAACGTTCAGTGCTGGTCGGTCGGCGCTGCGAAGAGTTTCTTGGCGTCGATGGCCTGCAATTGCTGGCACGTCTGCACCAGGGCGGCGTCGGCAGCCTGCAGACCGCCAAAGGCGAATTCTTCTACAAAACCCTGCGCGCGCCGCAACGTTCGATCAACGTCGGTAACCCGCCACGCAGCGTCGCCAAAACCGCCAAGGCGCAACCGGACCTGGAATCCCTGGCCGGCAGCAATGCCCGCTATGCCCGTGCCCTGCGCATGGCCCGACAAGGCCTGGCCAACCAGTTGCCGGTATTGCTCCTGGGGGAAACCGGCACCGGCAAGGAAGTCATTGCCCGCGCCCTGCACATGGCCGGTAGCCGCTGCGACAAACCCTTCGTCGCGGTCAACTGCGCGGCGATCCCCGAAGGCCTGATCGAGTCGGAACTGTTCGGCTACCGCGAGGGCGCGTTCACCGGATCGCGTCGCGGCGGCATGGTCGGACGACTGCAACAGGCTCACGGCGGCACCTTGTTCCTCGATGAAATCGGCGACATGCCGCTGGCCTTGCAGGCCCGCCTGCTGCGCGTACTGCAGGACCGCAAGGTCGCGCCACTGGGCGCCGGCGAAGAGCAGGACATCGACGTCGCGCTGATCTGCGCGACCCACCGCGACCTCAAGCGCCTGGTGCAGGACAAGCACTTTCGCGAGGACCTGTTCTACCGGGTCAACGGCATCAGCGTGATGCTCCCGGCGCTGCGCGAGCGCGAGGATTTCAGCGCGCTGGTCGGCCGACTGCTGGCCAGGCTCGATGCGCCGAACGTAGTCCTGCACGACGACTTGAACCGCTTGCTCGAGGGTTATCACTGGCCGGGCAACATCCGCCAGCTGGAGATGGTCCTGCGTACCGCGCTGGCCATGCGCGAACCGGGGGAGACCGTGCTCACCCTCGATCACTTGCCGGACAGCATGCTCGACGACCTCAACGCCGGCGAACGACCCCAGGCCGGCAGTATCCGGGAAAACCAACTGGAGATGATCCGCCAGTCCCTGGACAGCCACCAGGGCAACGTCTCGGCCGCTGCCGACGCCCTGGGCATCAGCCGCGCGACTTTGTATCGCAAGCTCAAGCAGCTGCGCCCGTGATGCAGCGCCTGATCGTGCGGCTGATCGACAGCCAGAACCCCGAGGCCCTGCAAGCCGCATTACGCTGGCTATACAGCTTTGTGCGCCCGCACCGTCTGGCGATTGCCGGGCTGCTGGGCCTGTCGGTTTGTGCCTCGGCGTTGGTGCTGGTGCAGCCGTGGCTGACCAAGTTGCTGATCGACGATGGCCTGCTGGCGCGCAATTTCCCGATGCTGGTGTTGATCGCCGGGTTGATGATCGTCGCGGGATTGCTGGGTACGGCGTTGTCGGGGATCAATCGTTACCTGCACACGCGCTTGTCCGGGCGCATGCTGTTCGCCCTGCGCGATGACCTGTATCGGCATTTGCAGACCCTGTCACCGAGCTTCTACGGCCAGCGGCGCATCGGTGACCTGATGTCGCGTCTCGATGGCGACGTGGCGGAGATCCAGCGCTTTGCCGTGGATTCATTATTCTCGGCGGTGTCCAGCGTGATCGGCCTGGTGGTGGCCGTGGCCATGCTGCTGACGCTGTCGTGGAAACTGTCGCTGCTGGCGCTGGTGCTGATTCCCCTCGACGTGCTGTGGCTGCGCTGGATGCGGCGCAAGGTCGAGCGCGATGTGCGGCAGTTGCGTGAGCGCTCGGCGGACATGTCCTCGTTCATGGTCGAGACGCTGCCGGTGATGAAGTTCATCCAGTCTGCCGGCCAGCAACAGCGCGAGGCGCGACGACTGGAGAGCCTGGGCCAGGGCTACATGAGCCAGTTGCTGCGCCTGCAGGTCACCGAGTTTTTCACCCAGGCCGTGCCGGGCACGCTGACCTCGCTGTCGCGCGCCTGTGCGTTCCTGATTGGCGGGTATTGGGTCGTGCAGGGCACTTGGCAATTGGGCGCATTGATCGCGTTTTCCACTTACCTGGGCATGGCCGTCGGGCCGGTCCAGAGTCTGCTGGGGCTTTATGTGGCGATTCAGCGCATGACCGTCAGCCTCGGGCGGGTGATGGAGTTGCGCGGCGAGGAAGCCACCGTACTCACCCCCGAAACACCGAAACCGATGCCGGGTTCTGGCGAGTTGCGCTTCGATGACGTGTACTTCAGTCATCCCGGTCGCCCGACCACCCTGCGAGGCATCGAGGCGCGGATTCCCTACGGTTTGAAAGTCGCCCTGAGCGGCGGCTCCGGGGTTGGCAAATCGACCCTGATCGACCTGCTGCAACGCCACCACGACCCGCAGTCCGGGCGGGTGCTGCTGGGGGACGTGGATGTGCGCGAACTCGACCTGTTCGAGTTGCGCCGGCGCATTGCCGTGGTCAGCCAGGACATCGTGCTGTTTCGCGGCAGCCTGGCCGACAACCTGGCCTACGCCGTGCCCGACGCCAGCCGTGAAGCGATCGCCGACGTCGCGCGGCTGGCGCAACTCGACAGCCTGATCGCAACCTTGCCCGAAGGCCTCGACAGTCCGTTGGGGGAGCGCGGCCAGCAGTTGTCCGGTGGGCAGAAACAACGCATTGCCATTGCCCGCGCCCTGTTGCAGGACCCACTGATCCTGGTGCTCGACGAGGCCACTTCGGCGGTGGACGAAGCCACCGAGCGCGAAGTGATCGAAGCCATCGACCGCCTGTTTGCCGGGCGCACGCGCATCCTGATCAGCCATCGTCCTTCGACCCTGGCCGATGCCGATTTGCGCTTTGAATTGCTCGACGGCGTACTGGTGTCGAAAACGCTGTTGCATGAAGCCTGAGCCTTATGAAACCTGAGCTGCGAATTGGTGTGGTGGACAGCGGTCACTCGACCGCGCAACGGGTGCAGGTCGTCGCCGGGCGGCGTTTTTCCCTGGTGGAAGACGGGCTGAGCGAAAGCGACTTGCGTGATGATCCGTTGGGCCATGGCAGCGCTGTGATCGAAGCCATCGGCCGGCGTGCACCCTCGGCACTGTTTTGCGTGGCGCAAGTATTCGACCGACGCGGGGTGACCAGCGCCTTGCAGATCGCCACGGCCATCGACTGGCTGGTGGCGCAGGACGTGCGCTTGATCAATCTGAGCCTGGGTTTGCGCCAGGATCGCAACCTGTTGCGGGCTGCTTGCGCATTGGCGGTGGGCCAGGGCGTATTGCTGTGCGCGTCCAGCCCGGCCCAGGGTGAAGGGGTGTTTCCGGCGAATTATCCACAGGTGCTGCGGGTGACCGGCGATGCGCGCTGCGCCGAACTCGAATGGTCATGGCTCGACAGTGCCCAGGCGGATTTCGGCGCGTGCGTGCACGGTACTTATCCGGGGCAGTCCGGCGCCAGTCTCGGTTGCGCGGCGTTGAGCGGGCACATTGCGGCATTCCTGGTGGCGAATCCCGACGCCAGCAATGAACAGGTCGTCGAATATCTGCGCCACAACGCCCGTTACCGTGGCCCTGAACGGCGTATCGGGCCATGACCGCGATCGTCATCCTGGGCGCCGGGCCCGCGGGCGCGGCAGTAGCACTGGGGCTGCGACGACTGGGGTATGCCGTTACGCTGGTCAGCGAATGGCGGCGTTTTTCCGCCCTTGAAGGTGTTTCCCAGCGGGTGCTGGAGGCGTTGCGCGGCGCCGGACTGCAACAGGCGCTGGCGCAGGCGACGTTGCCCTCTCAACGGCAGGTGAACTGGAACGGCCAGCAGCACGCGCAGAACGTCGAGTTCCTGCTCGACCGTCCGACCTTTGACTGCGGCCTGCGCGAAGCCTTGCGCCTGGCCGGTGTTGAGCTGATCGAGGGTCGGGTGTTAGCGGTCCAGGCAGTCGCCAGTGGTCATCGAATCGAGATTGACGGTGGCCAGGCAGTGATTGCGGACTTTCTGGTGGAAGCCCGTGGCCGCCAGGCGCCCGCCCTGGGCAAAGGCTTGCGCGGGCCGGAGACGGTCAGCCTGCTCAATCGCTGGCAGGGCACGCCGGGCAACACCGCCAGCGCCGTGGAAAGCCTTGAGGATGGCTGGGCATGGATGGCGCGGCGGGCCGACGGCCAGTGTTATTGGCAATGGACGGTGGATGTGGCCAGCGCCGCTCTGCCGGGCAAGGCACAACTGCTCGAGTACTGTCGACAGCGGCGCCAGGCATCGTCGCTCGCCCAGGCGTTTTTCGCTGCCGACCCCGAGGTTGATTTGCAGTTGCATGCTCGCAGCAGCACGGCGATTCTCAGCCCGCAGGTGTGCGGCGACAATTGGATTCGGGTCGGTGATGCGGCGATGGCGGTCGACCCGTTGTCGGGCAACGGCATCTTCCAATCCCTGTCCTCTGCGTTGCAGGCGCCGACGGTGATCAACACCTTGTTGCGCAAACCCGAACGAGCGGCGCTGGCCCGGCGTTTTCATCAACAGCGGGTGGAGCAGCTGTTTCTCCGGTTTGCGCGGATAGGTCGGGATTTTTATGCCGATGAACAGCGTTGGGTCGATCAGCCGTTCTGGCAGGCGCGGCGGCACTGGCCGGATGCCGAGGTGGCCCATGCCGAGGCGGATTTCAATGCACTGCGGATCGAGCGGGCGCCGGTGCTGCGTAACGGGTTTGTCGATGAGGCCGAGGTGGTGATCACGGCGGATCAACCGTTGGGGATCTGGCATGTGCAGGGGGTGGAGTTGGCGCCGTTGGTGCGGCAGTTGCGGACCGAGCCTGCCGAACAAGCGCTGGCTGGATTGACTGTAGAGCAGGGGAGGATGGTCAGGAGTTGGTTGTTGGCTCAGGGTTTCAAACCAGCGCACTGATCGTTCCCACGCTCTGCGTGGGAATGCCGCCAGGGACGCTCCGCGTTCCGCTTCTGGAGGTGACGCAGAGCGTCACAGGATGCATTCCTTTGCTGCGCGTGGGAACGATCAGTGGGTCAGAGCTTGATCAACACCGACTTCAACTCGGTGTAATGCTCGATCGCCGCATACCCCATCTCTCGCCCCACCCCCGACATCTTGTAGCCACCAAAGGGCAGCGCCGGGTCCAGGGCGCTGTGGCAGTTGACCCACACTGAACCGGACTTGATCCGTGGGATCATCCGGTGCACCGCCGCCAGGTCATTGGACCAGATGCTCGCGCCCAACCCATAAGGGCTGTCATTGGCCATGCGCAGGGCATCGGCTTCGTCATCGAAGGGAATCGCCACCAGTACCGGGCCGAAGATTTCCTCCTGCACCAGCGAATGCTTTTGATCGACGTCGACGATCACCGTCGGCTTGACGAAAAAGCCCGGCCCGAACTGCTCGCCACCGCAGGCGATGGTCGCGCCGCTTTCACGGCCCTTTTCTATGTAGCCGTAGACCCGCGCCTGTTGCCGTGCCGAGATCAACGGCCCCATTTCCACGCTCGGGTCCAGGCCGTTACCCAGTTTCATGGCGTTGGCGATATCGCTGATGTCCGCCACCACATTGTCAAAATGCTTGCGCTGCACATACAGACGCGAGCCTGCGCAGCAGACCTGGCCCTGGTTGAAGAAGATCGCGCTGGCGGCACCGGCTGCGGCGGTTTTCAGGTCGGCATCGGCCATCACGATCGTTGGCGACTTGCCGCCCAGCTCCAGGGTCACCCGGGTCATGGAATCCATGGCGATCTTGCCGATCTGCTTGCCCACGGCGGTGGAGCCGGTGAAGGTCAGCTTGTCCACCAACGGGTTGTGAGTCAGCGCGGAGCCTGCGGTGATGCCGGTGCCGGTGACCACGTTGAACACGCCCTCGGGGTAACCCGCCTCGAGCACAAGCTCGGCGAGCTTCAGCGCGGTGAGCGGGGTTTCGTCGGCGGGTTTGAGCACCACGGTGCAGCCGGTGGCCAGGGCCGGGCCGAGTTTCCAGCAGGCCAGCAACAGCGGGAAGTTCCAGGCGACGATGGCGCCGACCACGCCCACCGCTTCGCGGCGGATGAAACTGTGGAACTGGTCGTTGGGCATCAGCGGCGCCGACACGTCGACCGTGGAGCCTTCGATCTTGGTCGCCCAACCGGCCATGTAGCGCAGGAAATCGATGGCCAACTGCACGTCCATCACTTGCGCCACCGCCGCGCTTTTGCCGTTGTTCAGGCATTCCAGCTGCGCCAGGAGCTCGGCATCGCGCTGCATCAGGTCGGCCAGTTTCCACAACAGATTCTGCCTCTCCCGTGGGCGAGTGCGGGTCCAGGCCGAATCATCGAACGCCTGGCGGGCGGCGAGGACGGCGCGGTCGACGTCTTCCGGTGTGGCCCGTGGCACTACACACAGCACTTCGCCGGTGGCGGGGTTGTGCAGGGGCATGGTCTGGCCGTCGGCGGCCTCGACCCAGTCGCCACCGATGAGCATGCGCGGGGCGCGCTGGATAAATGCCGAAGTGGCGGGAAGCAGGTTGGGAAGCGACATGATGAAACCTCGTCTTGTTCGTGTGGCGAGGTCTTTCGCAATGGCTGTGCCAGTTGTGTTTATTTGGGTGAAACATCGATTTGGTGGGGCTTGCGGGTTATTGACCAATGAAAAGGAGGTGAGCTGACGTCGCAAATTGCGACGCAGTGAGACATGCGAAGATCAAAAGATCGCAGCCTGCGGCAGCTCCTACAGGTGTATGCCGATTCCCGTGTAGGAGCTGCCGCAGGCTGCGATCTTTTGATCTTGATCCTATGCTTGTCTCAGAGTGCAACAGATGTCGCGATATTAGACGCGGGACGTCAGGTTTAGCAGTCGTCAATCACCCTGTATTTAACCTAAGCAATTGATAAAAAACACGATTCACAAGCTGGCACGCTCCGTGTATCGCTCATCGCAGACGTTTCTCCTGCCACCGTCAGCGGCTTGCCGCCGGCGGCAGAAACCCAAAAAACGATAAGCCACAAAAATAAGAAAGCACCGTGCGAGGTTCGACGTTGATGAAGAGAAAACTCCGTTCAGGCATGAGCGCCAGTCTGCTGGCCATCGCAGCTTGCGTGGCCCTGCATTCGCCTCACAGCCTGGCAGCCCGCGATGCCCAGACCATCCTCAAGGAAACCTGTCAGGGCTGTCATACCCCCGAAGCCGATAACGCCCTGAGCCGCATCAGCCACCAGCGCAAGACGCCGGAAGGCTGGCTGATGAGCATTGCGCGCATGCAGACCATGCACGGTTTGCAGATCAGCGATGAAGATCGCCGCACCCTGGTCAAGTACCTGGCCGACACACAGGGCCTGGCGCCGAGCGAGACCGACGGCGTGCGTTATGCCCTGGAGCGTCGGCTCAACACGGTCGAGCAGTTCGACGACCAAACCAGCCAGATGTGCGGCCGCTGCCACTCCGGTGCGCGGGTGGCCCTGCAACGGCGTCCGGCCCAGGAGTGGGAACGCCTGGTGAACTTCCACCTTGGCCAATGGCCGTCCCTGGAGTACCAGGCACTGTCGCGCGACCGCGACTGGTTCGACCTGGCGCGCAAAGAGATGGTGCCGCTGCTGGCCAAGCGTTATCCGCTGGACAACCCGGCCTGGAAAAAATGGCAGAGCGCCGCGCCAAAAGCCGAAGCCCTGGTGGGTGACTGGAGCTTCAGCGGTCACTTGCCGGGCAAAGGCGAATTGGCCGGTGTGATGAGCGTGACCGCCGATGGCAGTGATACCTTCAAGGTCAGCGTCAAAGGCCAATACGCCGACGGCACGTCGTTCAACGGTGACGGCAGCGCGATTCTCTATACCGGCTACGAATGGCGCGGCAACGTCAGTATCGATGGCGTGACCATGCGCCAGGTGTTCGCCGTCCAGGGCAACGCCATGCAGGGCCGGATGTTCGAGGCCGAGCACGACGAGCGCGGCCTGGATTTCGTCGCGGCCAAGCAGGGTTCCCAGCGTTTGCTGGCGGTGCAGCCGGGCTATGTGAAGGCCGGCAGCGAAAGCGAAGTCACCCTGATCGGCAGCGGCCTGGACGGCAAGCCGAACTTCGGCAAAGGCGTGGAAGTGCTCGAAGTCATCGAGCAGAGCCCGCAGCGGATCAAGGTCAAGCTCAAGGCCGCCGCCAATGCGCAACCGGGGCTGCGCGCGGTCACCGTTGGTACGCTCATGGGCCCGAGCCTGTCGGTCTACAGCAAGATCGACCAGGTCAAGGTGGTGCCCGAGTTCTCAGTGGCGCGGATCGGCGACGGCGGTGGTTCGACGCCGAAAGTCCAGGGCCGTTTCGACGCCGAAGCCTGGGGCAAGGGCGCCGATGGCAAGCCGTATCGCATCGGCGTATTCCCGGCGCAGTGGAAGGTCGAAGCCTTCGACGACCGCGCCAGGGAAGACGAAGACGTCAAGTTCGCCGGCACCATGCAGGCCGACACCGGTGTGTTCACCCCGGGCGATGCCGGGCCGAACCCGGCCCGCAAGATGTCCACCAACAATGCCGGCAACCTCAAGGTGATCGCCGCCGTCGACGACGCAGGGACCTCCCTGACCGGCGAAGGCCACATGATCGTGACCGTGCAACGCTGGAACAATCCACCCATTCCATGAGTGGTGCTGATCGACAGCGATTCAGACACTTTTCGGAATGACCGCACGCCCCGCCACGCGGGGTCTGCACAGGAGGTTTGCAATGGGCGCTATCTTGAATCTGGTCGAACGTAACCTGCACGAAGTGCAGGTCGATGCCGACCGCATGCTGTTTCACATCCCCAGCAGTTCGCTGTTCGCCAGCGATGAACTGACGGGCACCATCATCGATACCCTGCGCGGTCCGGGTTGTACTTCGGACGACCTGATCCAGCGTCTTGCCGCGCGTTTCAATGGCGAGGAGATCACCGAGACCCTGCGTGAGCTGATGGCCCTGGAACTGGTCAGCGACGGCTCGCCACTGACGCCGGACATCGCCACCAAACGGGTCGAGCGCACGGCGATCAATACCGTGGTACTCAACGTCAACACCGGCTGCAACCTGAGCTGCACCTACTGCTACAAGGAAGACCTCGACAAGCCGTCGGCCGGCAAGAAAATGGACGTCGAGACCGCCATCGCGTCGGTGGAAATGCTGTTGCGCGAATCGCCGGATGAAGAGCGTTTCACCGTGGTGTTCTTCGGCGGCGAGCCGCTGAGCAACCGCAAGCTGATCGAGTACATGGTCGACTACTGCGAGAAACGTTTTCGCGAAGCCGGCAAGTTCGTCGAGTTCGTCATGACCACCAACGCCACGCTGCTCACCGAAGAGACCGTGGACTACCTCAATGCCCACCGCTTTGGCTTGTCAGTGAGCATCGATGGGCCGAAAACCGTGCACGACCGCAACCGCATCACCGTGGGCGGGCAGGGCACCTACGACGTGGTACGGCGCAAGGCCGAAATGCTGCTGTCGCGCTACAACAGCCGTCCGGTGGGCGCGCGGGTGACCCTGACCACCGGCGTTACCGACGTCGAAACCATCTGGGATCACCTGTTCAATGAACTAGGGTTTGCTGAAGTAGGCTTTGCTCCGGTGACGTCCGGCGATATCAGCACCTTCAACCTGACCAGCGACGAGCTGATCGAAGTCTTCGCCAGCATGAAGAAGCTCGGCCGGCGGTATCTGGAGGCAGCGCTGGAGCACCGCAACATCGGTTTCTCCAACCTGCACCAGCTGATCACCGACATCCACGAAGGTCACAAAAAAGCCCTGCCGTGCGGCGCGGGCCTGAAGATGCTGGCGGTGGATCACAAGGGCGAACTGAACCTGTGCCACCGCTTTACCGGTTCTAGTCTGCCGACCTTCGGCAACGTGCATAGCGGCGTGAAACAGGTGGAGTTGAACGACTTCCTGTCCCAGCGCCTGGATCGCACCAATACCGGTTGCGAAGACTGTCAGATCCGCAACCTGTGCTCCGGCGGCTGCTACCACGAGAGCTACGCCCGTTATGGCGACCCGACGCACCCGACTTATCACTACTGCGAACTGATGCGTGACTGGGTCGACTTCGGCATCGAGGTCTACACCCGGATCATGGCTAACAACCCTGCGTTCATCAGCAGCTACATCACTCCGCGCAAGGCTCACTGATATGAAACATCTCAAGGCAATCAATAACAAAGCGTTGAAGCTGGATCAGGCCGCGGATGAAAACCGCATTGAAGAAGTGGTGGCGATGAGCTCCGTGGCGGGCTGTGCGTCGACCACCGACCCGGGCTGGGAAATCGATGCGTTTGGCGGTGTGTCGTCGCTCTGCCAGCCGATGGAAGCCGACCTGTATGGCTGTTCCGACCCGTGCTGGTGGCCGGCCCAGGTGCCGGACATGATGAGCACCTACCCGGACTGGAACAAGGATGCCCAGGCGTCCAACGAAAACTGGCGCAACCTCGGCACTGTCTTCCCGAAAGACAAGTGATCAGATAATAAGAAGGATTCCAGCATGCACAGCATCAACGCCTGCGGCCTGGCCGCTTTCGCCCTCCTGAGCACCTGCGCGCTCAGTGTCCTGGCCGATGAAAACACCGCATTGCAAGACGGTCACGAGTACATGGTGACCACCAACTACCCGAACAACCTGCACCTGATCGACCTGGCCACCGACACCTTGTACAAGACCTGCAAGATGCCGGACGCCTTCGGTCCCGGCACCGTGCAGCTGTCGCCTGATCGCAAGACCGCCTATGTGCTGAACAATCACTATGCGGATGTCTATGGCGTCGAGCTGGACAGCTGCAAGCAGGTGTTCCACGCCAGCATCACCCAGAAACCCGGGGAGAAAGCCAAATCTATGTTTGCCTTCACCGTCAGCCATGACGGCAAGGAGCTGTACACCATCGCCAACCCGACGCTGATGATGAACGATCGCTACGAAGTGCAGCAGCCCCGGCTCGACGTGTACAAGACTGACGCCGGCATGGACGCCAAGCCTGTGCGCAGTTTCCCTGCGCCGCGCCAGCTCACCATCATGCAGAGCGGTGACGACGGCACGCTGTACGTCGCCGGGGCGGATGTCTACAAGGTCAATGTGCAAACCGGCAAGTTCGACGTGTTGATCCCCAGCCGTCACTGGAAACGCCCGAACTACAGTGCGCCCGACGTGCTCTACGTGTGGAACCAGCAAACCTACCGGCATGATTTCTCGCTGCTCTACACCGCGGCGAAATTCAAGGACAAGAAGCAGGACCCGGCCACCGCCGAATACCTGTACGGCCTGTTCAGTGTCGACCTGAAGACCGGCAAGACCGAAACCACCGACTTCGGGCCCCTGACGGAAATCTACTTCAGCGGCATGCGCTCGCCCAAAGACCCGAACCTGATGTTTGGCGTGCTCAACCGCTTGGCCAAGTACGACATCAAGGAAAAGAAGATGCTCCAGGCGGCGACGCTTGATCACTCCTACTACTGCATTTCCTTCAACAAGGAAGGCAGCAAGATCTATCTGGCCGGGACGTTCAACGATGTGGCGATTTTCGATGCCGACAGCTTGAAGCAGGTGGGCAAGATCAAGTTGCCGGGTGGGGATATGGCGATCACCACGGCGCAGATTTTTGTGCGGTAATTGCCGACGCCTTCGCGAGCAGGCTCGCTCCCACAGTTGACCGAGTTCTTTCAGTAGGAACGCGATCAAAATGTGGGAGCGAGCCTGCTCGCGAAGAGGCCTTCAGCTTCACCATAAGTTCAAACCCCCGGCACCGGACACCCCAAATCCCCCTCCTGGCACTTCAGGTAAGTCTTGAACGTCTCCACCCGCGCCTTGGTCGATTCGGTCACGCAATTGCTGTAGATCAGCGGATAAACACTCCCACCCTCCACCCCGGAAGCCGAAAACTTGCACTCGGCATCGCGAAACGCAATCCACGAACGTTGTGCGCCCACCAGCAGCTTCTTGCTGTCGGGGTTACCCTTCAAACGTGTGGTGATCTGCTGGTAAAGCGCATTCAACTCCTTGTCAGCCGAGGCATGCTGCTGCGCTGCACACTGGTTCATCGTGGCCTGGTCGCTGGCGTTATCGCAGTCCAGGGCCTGGGCCAGGGGAGTGAACAGCAAAGGTGTGAGTGCCAGAAGAAAGCGTGAGTACATGCAGGAGGCTCGCTGTGACAGGGGAATTTGCGCCAGTGTAGCGATGCAAAGACGACGATTTCGACAACTGACAGCGGATGGATACAACTTTCGGGCTGGACTTGTGGTCTTAGAGGCCTACTGTTGTTCATTACAGGAGGTGACGTATGAAACCAGTACCCAATAGTTTTGAACGCAAAATCATGCTCAAGTCGCCCCGCGCCCATGTATGGCGTGCCTTGGTCGATGCCGAGGCGTTCGGTCAATGGTTTGGCGTTGCGCTCGAAGGCAGGCGGTTCATCGCCGGCGAGTGGACGCAGGGGCAGGTTACGTATCCCGGTTATGAACATGTGTTGTGGAACGTGCTGGTCGAGCGGGTCGAGCCCCAGCAATTGTTTTCCTTTCGCTGGCACCCCTACGCGGTCAATCCCAGGATCGACTACTCCCAGGAGCCCACCACGCTGGTCAAATTCGAACTGCAGGATTATGAAGACGGCACCTTGCTCAAGGTGTCCGAATCAGGTTTCGCTCACATTCCCGACGTACGCCAGAAGGAGGCGTATTACATGGACAGCCGTGGCTGGGAAGAGCAATTGAGCCGACTCGAACAATTCCTCGCCGAAAACGCCAAGGCCCGCGAGCGTGGGAGTGAGTGATGGCAGTACAGCTATAGCGAATGTCTTACACGCGGTTACAACTATGTCGTCTGTTACATATTGGATCCGATGCGTATTCTAGCCCCATCCACTGAGGTACAGGGAGTGCTCTCAGGATCATGGATGATCGGCCATTGGCAAGGAATGCTGACGACAGGGAGTTGTAATGGTCTTGGAAGAACCCGCTTCGGCGGGTTTTTTTATGGGCGTCAGAAAAACCTGGCTGCTCGAACCGCAGTTCTCGCAGCCAGGATTTCCTTGTCAGCCGAGTTTCGCCGCCGCCCGCTCGGTGATTTGCGCTCGCAGTTTCAATGACCCGGCGGCCCGTTGGCGAGCTTGCGCCAGTACGCGCGCGGGCGCCGTTTGCGGGCTACCCGCCTGGAATGGCGGCGCAGGGGCATATTCCAGCTGCAGTTGCACCAGCTCGGCGGTGTCCTGATCGAACAGCTCTGCCGCCAGGGTCAGGGCAAAATCAATGCCTGCGGTTATTCCCCCGCCGGTCAGCAGATTACCGTCGCGCACCACCCGATCCGCCACCGCAATCGCTCCCAGTGGCGTCAGCAACTCGTGATACGCCCAGTGGGTGGTGGCGCGCTTGCCCTTGAGCAGCCCCGCCGCACCGAGCACCAGCGCCCCGGTGCAAACCGACGTCACATACCGTGCGTTGGCGGCCTGGGCCTTGATGAACGCCAGGGTTGGCTCATCCTCCATCAACGGCCCGACCCCGCTGCCACCGGGTACGCAAATCACATCCAGCGCCGGGCAGTCGTCAAAGGTAACGGTCGGTTTGAGCATCAGTCCGGTGCTGGCGGTGATGGGCATCAGGTCCTTCCAGATCAGATGCACCTTCACATCCGGTAGAGACGCCAGAACGTCGTACGGGCCGGTAAGGTCGAGTTGCTGCACCTGTGGAAACAACAGAAAACCGATCTGCAAGGTCATGGTGTATTTCTCCTGAAGTGGGTGGACGCCTTTACTGTAGGGGGCTAGGATTTGGCGTATCCGCCAATCACCCCACGAATTACGCCAGCATGTCGAAAACCGTTCATGTGCTCGCCTTCGCCAATGTGCAAGTGCTTGATGTCACCGGGCCGTTGCAGGTGTTCGCGTCCGCCAATGACATCGCCCGCCAGCAAGGCTCACCGCCCCCTTATGCGCCGACGGTGATAACCGGTGGCGGCGGGGCGGTAATGTCGTCGGCGGGCCTGGCGTTGCTGGCCGAGCCTTTACCCGAGCAGGGCAGCGACACCTTGATCATCGCCGGCGGCTGGGGCGTCTATGCGGCGGCACAAGACCCTTCACTGGTCAGTTGGGTACGCGAACACGCGGCAAAGTGCCGGCGAGTGGCATCGGTGTGCACCGGGGCGTTTTTGCTGGCGGCCAGCGGCTGGCTCGATGGCCGGCGCGTGGTCACCCACTGGACCCGTTGCGAACAGTTGGCGCAACAACACCCACGCCTGCAGGTCGAGCCCAATCCGATCTTTATCAATGACGGCCCGGTCTGGACCTCGGCCGGCGTCACCGCCGGTATCGACCTGGCGTTGGCGATGGTCGAAGCCGACCTTGGCCGGACCATGGCCCTGGACGTCGCCCGGCAATTGGTGGTGTTCCTGAAACGCCCTGGCGGCCAATCGCAATTCAGCGTGACCTTGTCTTTGCAGAAAGAAGGCAATCGTTTCGACGAACTTCATGCCTGGATCAGCGAAAACCTCAGCAAGGACCTGGGCATTCCAACCCTGGCCAACCAGGCCGGCATGAGCGAACGCAGCTTCGTGCGCCACTACCGCGCCGACACCGGCCAAACCCCGGCCCGGGCCATCGAACAGATCCGCGTCGAAACCGCACGACGCCTGCTCAGCGATACCGGCGTGCCCATCAAGCGGGTGGCCGTGCAATGCGGATTCGGCAGCGAAGAAACCCTGCGCCGCAGTTTTCTGCGGGCCATCGGGGTGACTCCGCAGGCTTATCGCGAGCGGTTTTCGGTCAGTGCCGCAGCAGATCCAGTAGTGCCTTGAGTGTCAGCTTGATCACTCATTCGTTTCCGCTATCTGGTTGAAATACTTGGTCCGATCCGGTGTAAACATCACGACCATTTTCGTGCGTGAACAGGTCAGCACGCGCTCTTCGCCCAGATCCACATCCAGATCTTCCCCGCGCAAGCCCTGCCATTGGGCGAGGTATTTGAGGGAGCCGTATTTCTCCAGCTTCTTCAGGCTGCGATTGACGCCACCTTTCCAGCCCAGCACTGGCAGTTCGCCGGCCAGGCATTGCTGGGCGAGGTCGGGGAAGCGGGCAGCGCGCTGGCGGCCGACTTCCCAGCATTTGATCAGGCCCTTGTCGTGGGCTTCCCACAGTTCGTTTCGGTTCAGGCCGGTTCGAAGGGGGAGGTCGATGCTGCGGTGGATGCGTTGGGACATTCTTTTTCCTTGAATTCGGGTTTTGTTGGACAGCTCCGCTGTGCCCGTTGATTGGGGATGTTAGGTGGGGTTGTAGCGCCTGGCAACAAGGTATTTCCGGGTGTTTTGTTTAAAAAATGTCGGACGCCGGCCTACACAAAACCGTTGCCGGACGTCGGATCTGTAGGAGCCAGGCTTGCCGGCGAAAGCAATTTCAAGGACGCCTTTACCGGCATGTCTGGCTCCTACAGGTAGTATTCAAGGCTGCCAAAAACCCTTCTCGCCGCTGAGCTTGCGATCCAGAAAACACGCCGCGCTGATCAACGCCAGGTGCGTCAGGGCCTGTGGCGTGTTGCCCATGTGCCGTCCCCGGCTGTCGAATTCTTCGGCGTACAGTCCCAGCGGGTTGGCGTAGCGCAACAGTTGCTCGAACTCCAGATGGGCCTTTTCCACGTGGCCGGCCCGGGCCAGGCATTCGATGTACCAGAATGAACAGGCGGCGAATGCGCCTTCGGTGCCGGGCAGGCCGTCGATGTGTTGATCGTCATTGTGGTAGCGGTAGACCATGCCGTCGCGCACCAGGTTTTTCTCGATGGCCTCAAGGGTCGCGAGCCAGCGCGGGTCCTTGGCGCTGACGAAACGCAC
The DNA here is from genome assembly GCF_002236105.1 of Pseudomonas umsongensis. GTDB lineage: Bacteria > Pseudomonadota > Gammaproteobacteria > Pseudomonadales > Pseudomonadaceae > Aquipseudomonas > Aquipseudomonas umsongensis. The sequence goes on along the minus strand of NZ_NIWU01000008.1, from coordinate 251,631 downwards.
CAGCGGCATCAGCAGCATCGCGCCGTCGAGACCGGTGCCGCCGATGTGCTGCACGAAGTGCCCGCGTTCGTCGTTCCAGAAGTTTTGCCAGATGTCTGTGTAGATATCCTGGCGTGTCTGGTCCCAGCGGGCGAATGGCGCGGGCAACGAGCGTTTCGAGGCGAGACGGATCGCCCGGTCCAAGGCGACCCAGCACATCAGTCGCGAGTGCAGGAAGTGGTGCTGTTCGCCGCGCATTTCCCAGATGCCGACGTCCTCCTGCTGCCAGGTTTCGCACACTTGATCGACGACTTCCACGGTGTGCTTCCAGCCTTCGTGGGAAATGGCTTCGCCGTATTTGTTGACCAGGTACACCGCGTCCAGCAGTTCGCCGAAGATATCCAGCTGGACCTGCGCATACGCCAGGTTGCCGATGCGCACGGGAGTGGCGCCGCCGTGGCCGGACAGGTGCGAGAGTTCGATTTCCGGCAGTTCCTGTCGGCCGTCGATGCCATACAGGATATTGAGTTTCATCGGTTTGCCGCGACAGTCGCTGACCCGCCCGCGCAACCAGCGCATATAGGCGTTGGCCTCTTCGGTGAAGCCCAGGCGCATGAAGGCATAGACGGTGAAGGATGCGTCGCGGATCCAGGTGTAGCGGTAATCCCAGTTGCGTTCTCCGCCGAGGGTTTCAGGTAGGCCAAAGGTCGCCGCGGCGAGGATCGCGCCGTGTTTGCGCGAGGTCAAAAGCTTCATCGCCAGGGCCGAGCGGTTGACCATTTCCCGCCAGCGGCCGCGGTAGTTGGAGAGGCCGATCCAGTCGCGCCAGAACTTCAGCGTGCGTTCCAGGCATAGCGTTGTCGCCCCTTCCTTGAAGCGCGGATCGTCAACGGCACCCAGCAGGAACTCCGCGGTCTGGTCCTGCTTGAGGGTGAAATCGGCGACGGCTGCCTGCCCGTCAATGCGCAATGGCTGATCCGCCGCCAGGCGCAGGGACGGCTGGTCGGTGGCTTCGAAGATTACGTCCTGTTGATCCAGGCGGGCGAGGGTGTGGGCTCGCGCGTAGTCGTGGCGCACGGCGCAGTGCAGGTGAAACGTCGCTTGGCCGCTGACCACCCGAACCCGACGCATCAGCAGTGGCAGGTTGTCTTCGGTGTCGCCGATCGGCAACAGGTCGGTGATTTCCACTACGGCTTGATCACTGAGCCAGCGGGTTTGCAGCACGTTGGTATCGGGCAGGTAGATTTGCTCGCGGCGAGCATCCGGCAAGTCCGGGGACAGCTGGAAAATACCGGCCTCGGGCGTGTCCAGCAGCGAACAGAAAATAGACGGGCTGTCGAATTCCGGCCAGCAGAAAAAATCCACGCTGCCCTTGTCATTGACCAGCGCGGCGCTGCGCATGTCGCCGATGATGCCGTGGGCGTCGATGGGGCTTTGTCGTTCGGGGTGATGGTCGGGCATTGGCGCGGGGCTCCGGGTTACATCGAGGACCTTAATAGCTGACTGGTTTGAGCGGTGGAGAGTTCATTAGTCTGGAGCAGTGAGGTGGCTTTGCCGGCCCCTTCGCGAGCAAGCCCGCTCCCACAATGGACGGTGTGCACAGGTCAAATGTGGGAGCGAGCCTGCTCGCGAAGGGGGCTTCACATTCAACCAACAATTCGGCCCTTTCCCAGCTACCAGCCTTGTGGCAACTTGCAGGCCCTAATCGAGGCTGGCCCCCATGGCAAACCCCTACCGCGAACTGTTCAATGCCCCCGGCGCCCGAGCTTTCGTGCTGGCCGGGATGATCGCGCGCATGCCGATTTCCATGACCGGCATCGGCCTGATCACCATGCTGTCGCAGTTGCAGGGCGGCTATGGCCTGGCCGGGGCGGTGGCGGCGACCTTTGCCCTGGCCACGGCATTTTGTGCGCCGCAGGTGTCGCGGCTGGTGGATCGGTTCGGCCAGCGCCGGATCCTGCCGGTATCGGCGCTGATCGGGGGCGGCGCATTGTTGCTGGTATTGCTCTGCACCCGTTTGCAGGCGCCGAACTGGACGTTGTTTGTGTTCGCCGCGATCGCCGGCTGCATGCCGAGCATGTCGGCGATGGTCCGGGCGCGTTGGACCGAGTTGTATCGCGGCCAGCCGCAACTGCAAACGGCCTATGCCCTGGAGTCGGTGCTGGACGAAGTCTGCTTTATCGTCGGGCCACCGCTGTCGGTGGGGTTATGCGTGGTGGCGTTCCCCGAGGCCGGGCCGTTGGCGGCCTTGCTGATGCTGGCGATCGGGGTTACGGCTTTCGTGTTGCAACGCAGCACCGAGCCGCCAGTGCATGCCCATGAGGAACACCATAAAGGCTCGATCATTCGCTCCCGCGAGATTCAGTGGTTGATGCTACTGATGGTCGCCATGGGCATTATCGTTGGGGTGGTGGATGTGGTCAGCGTGGCCTTTGCCCAACAGCAGGGCCAGCCGGCCGCGGCGAGTATCGTGTTGTCGGTGTATGCGATCGGTTCGTGCCTGGCCGGATTGGCGTTCGGCGCGTTACGTTCGACAGTGCCGCTGCCGCGCCTGTTTCTTTATTGCGGCGTTGCGACGGCGGTAACGACATTGCCGTTGCTGCTGGCGGTGAACATTCTCGGGTTGTCGCTGGCGGTGTTTGTCGCCGGGCTGTTTTTTGCGCCGACCCTGATTGTCGCCATGGCTCTGGTGGAGCAGATCGTGCCGCCGGCCAAACTCACTGAAGGCCTGACCTGGCTGGTGACCGGGTTGAGCATCGGCGTGGCGATCGGTGCGGCGGGGTCGGGGTGGATGGTGGATGCGTTCGGGGCGCGCAGCGGATTTTGGCTGGCGATTGCGGCGGGGGTTGTCGTCCTCGGTTCCGCGATTGTAGGAGCGAGCATGCTCGCGATGGACCTCAACGAAAACGCTGGCTAACTGACACCCCGGGGTGCTTGCTCCTCCGTCGCGAGCATGCTCGCTCCTACAGGGGGGCATCCGACTAATTCCCCGGGGCGCTCGTCCGTTTTCTTACAGACAACTTTCGAGGAAAGCCCGGTGACCCCGCTGACATTGCTGTGCCTGCCCTATTCGGGCGCGAGCGCCATGGTCTATAGCCGCTGGCGGCGCAAGCTGCCGGAGTGGATCAAGTTGCAACCGGTGGAGCTGCCGGGGCGGGGGGCGCGCTTCGGCGAACCCTTGCATACCGACATGCGCCCTCTGGCGCTGCAACTGGCGCAGGAACAAAAAGCCATCCTCAAGGCGCCATATGCCTTGTTCGGCCATAGCCTCGGCGCGTTGCTTGCGTGTGAAATGGCCTATGTATTTCGCTCGCTCGGCTGCCCGGAACCGGTTGCGCTGTTTGCCTCGGGCACGGCTGCGCCGACCCTGCGTGCCGATTACGACCGTGGCTTTGCCGAGCCCAAGACCGATGCCGAATTGATCGAGCAACTGCGCACACTCAACGGTACCCGCGAAGAAGTGCTGGCCAACCAGGAGCTGATGAGCCTGACACTGCCGATCCTGCGCGCCGACTTCCAATTGTGCGGGCGCTACGAGCCGCTGCAACGGCCGTTGCTCAACTGCCCGGTGCACGTACTCGGTGGTAAGGCCGACCGCGCCACCAGCGAGCAGTTGATCGGCTGGCGCAACGAAACCCACGGCAGCTTTTCCGTGGACATGCTCGCGGGTGGGCATTTCTTTATCCATGAGCATGAAGCCAAGGTGCTCAAGGTGATCAAGGATCAGCTCGAGGTTCATCATCGGCGGCATGCCATGGCCGCCGTGGGTTAACCCCATCTCAAACTTCACCCCATTCCCTGTGGGAGCGAGCCTGCTCGCGAAAGCGATGGGTCAGCCAACATCAATGTTGAATGATCGAACGCATTCGCGAGCAGGCTCGCTCCCACAATGTTTTTCCTTCCTGATAGTTGTTCTCATTCGCTAATTTTTCCGCTTTGCATTCGTTTCATAGGGACGACGTGCCTTTGTGCTTCCTGCCTACTGATCCGGATGCTGAGAAATGAATGCTGAAGACTCCTTGAAACTTGCTCGCCGGTTTATCGGGTTGCCCCTGGAAAAGCGCCAGATGTTCCTCGCGGCCTTGCACAAGGAGGGCGTGGATTTCGCCCGGTTTCCGATCCCGGCCGGCGTCGAGGCCGAGGATCGCCAGGCGCTGTCATACGCCCAGCAACGCATGTGGTTTCTCTGGCAGCTGAACCCGCAAAGCGGCGCCTACAACTTGCCAGGTGCGGTACGCCTGACCGGCCGCCTGAACCTGTCGGCGCTGGAGCAGGCATTCGCCAGCCTGGTGGCGCGCCACGAAACCTTGCGCACGGTGTTTGCCGTGCAGGCCGACGACAGCTTGCTGCAAGTGCCGGCCACGGCGCCGCTGCTGATCGAACAGGTGGATTTCAGTACCTTGCCGGCCGCCGCGCGCGAGCAGGCCGTGGCCGAAGCCGCCGAGCGCCAATCGGTGCTGCCGTTCGACCTGGGCACTGGCCCGTTGTTGCGCGTGACCTTGCTCAAGCTTGCCGAACAGGAACACGTCCTGCTGCTGACCCTGCACCACATCGTGTCCGACGGCTGGTCGATGAACGTGCTGATCGACGAATTCATCCGCTGCTACGACGCCTTCGATGCCGGTACGCAACCGCAACTGGCAGCCTTGCCGATCCAGTACAGCGACTACGCCCTGTGGCAGCGCCGCTGGCTGGAGGCGGGCGAACAGGGGCGTCAGCTCGACTACTGGCAGGTGCAACTGGGCGACGAACATCCGGTGCTGGAGCTGCCCACCGATCACCCGCGCCCGGCGATGCCAAGCTATCGCGGCACCCGCTACGAGTTCGCCGTTGACGGACAACTGGCCGAGCAACTGCGGGCCACCGCGCAGAAACACAACATCACTCTCTTCATGCTCCTGCTCGGCGCCTTCAACGTGCTGCTGCACCGCTACACCGGACAGACCGACATCCGCGTCGGCGTACCGATCGCCAACCGCAACCGCGCCGAGATCGAAGGGCTGATCGGTTTCTTCGTCAACACCCAGGTGCTTCGTACGCAACTGGACGGCCAGGCCACGGTCGATGAACTGCTGCGCCGTATCAAGGAAACTGCACTCGGCGCCCAGGCCCACCAGGACCTGCCATTCGAGCGCCTGGTCGAAGCGTTGAAGCTGGAACGCAGCCTCAGCCACACACCACTGTTCCAGGTGATGTACAACCACCAGCCGCAGGTCGCGGACATTTCCACTGTGACCACGGCGTCCGGCCTGGTGCTGGGAACGATCGAGTGGCAAGGGCGCACCACCCAGTTCGATCTCACGCTCGACACCTTTGAGAAGGGTGGCAAGCTGCACGCCGCGCTGACCTACGCCAACGACCTGTTCGACGCCGCGACCATCGCGCGCATGGCACAACATTGGACGCACCTCTTACAGGGCATGGTCAGCGATACACGGCAGCGCATCAGCGATCTGCCGCTGCTGGAACAAGCCGAATACCAACTCATCGTCCACGATTGGAACCGCGCCGATGACAGCTTCGCCCAAGACCTGTGCATTCATGAGCTGATCAGCCAGCAAGTCGCCGCCACCCCGGATGCGCTTGCCGTGACCTTCGCCACCCGCCAGCTGACTTATGGCGAACTCGACCAGCAAGCCAATCGCCTGGCACACAAGCTGATCGAGTTCGGCGTCGGCCCGGAAGTGCGGGTCGGCGTGGCCATGCAGCGTTCCGAGCACCTGCTGGTGGCCTTGCTGGCGGTGCTCAAGGCCGGTGGTGCCTGCGTGCCGCTGGACCCGGATTACCCCGCCGAACGCGTGGCCTACATGCTCGAAGACAGCCGTGCTTTGGTGTTGCTGACCGAAGCGCAAGTGGCCAAATCCCTGAGCGTGGCGAGCGATACCCAAGTACTGCTGATGGACAGCCTCTCGTTGGCGGCTTACCCCATCAGCGCCCCCGTCACCGGCGTCACGCCGGACAACCTGGCCTACGTGATCTACACCTCCGGTTCCACCGGCAAGCCCAAGGGCGTGGCGATTGTCCATCGCAACGTGTTGGCGCTGATCGACTGGTCACAATCGGTGTACAGCCGCGACGACATTCAAGGCGTGCTGGCGTCGACCTCGGTGTGCTTCGACCTGTCGGTGTGGGAACTGTTCGTCACCCTGGCCAACGGCGGATCGCTGATCATTGCCCGCAACGCCTTGGAGTTGCCGCAGCTGCCGGCCCGGGATCAGGTGCGCTTGATCAACACCGTGCCGTCGGCGATCAACGCGTTGCAGCGCGACGGGCAGATCCCGTCGAGCGTGCGCATCATCAACCTCGCCGGTGAACCGTTGAAACAAAGCCTGGTGGACGCGCTGTACCGGCAGCCGAGCGTCGAGCACGTCTTTGACCTGTACGGTCCGTCGGAAGACACCACCTATTCCACTTGGACCCGCCGCGAGGCCGGTGGCCACGCCAACATTGGCCGCCCGCTCAAACACACCGCCAGCTATCTGCTGGATGCGGATCTGCAACCGGTGCCGCAAGGCGTATCCGCCGAGCTGTACCTCAGTGGCGCGGGCATCACCCGTGGGTACCTGGCACGGCCAGGCCTGACCGCTGAAAAGTACGTGCCCAATCCGTTTTCCAGCAGCGGCGAACGCCTGTACCGCAGCGGTGACCTGACCCGTTATCAGGCCGACGGCACCCTGCAGTACATCGGCCGTATCGACCATCAGGTCAAGGTCCGGGGCTTTCGTATCGAGCTGGGTGAAATCGAAGCGCAGCTGTTGCAGCAGGATGCTGTGCGCGAACTGGCGGTGCTGGCCCAGGACGGTATCAACGGTCAGCAACTGGTGGCCTACATCGTGCCGACCGATCCGGCGATGCTGGACGACCTCGACGCGCAGGCGCCCCTGCGTGAATCCCTGAAAGCGGCCTTGCGTCAGCACCTGCCGGACTACATGGTCCCGGCGTTCCTGCTGTTCCTCGAGCAACTGCCGCTGACCCCCAACGGCAAACTCGACCGCAAGGCGCTGCCGGCGGTGGACGGGAGCCAGCAACAACGCGAACACGTCGCGCCACGCAGTGCCCAGGAAAAATCTCTCGCGGCGATCTGGCAGGACGTACTGGCCATCGACAACGTCGGCCTGGAAGACAACTTCTTCGAGCTGGGCGGCGACTCCATTGTCTCGATGCAGGTGGTGAGCCGCGCACGGCAGGCCGGGATCCTGCTCAGCCCCAAGGATCTGTTCCAGCACCAGACCATCCGCAGCCTGGCCCAGGCGGCGCGCAGTGGCGAGCAACAACTGATCGACCAAGGCCCGGCCAGTGGCGCGGTGGCGTTGGCGCCGGTGCAACGGTGGTTCTTCGAACAGGCAATTCCAGAGCACCAGCACTGGAACCAGTCGCTATTGCTGGTACCGCGCGAGGCGTTGAACGTCGAAACGTTGGATCGTGCCCTGGAACATTTACTGACCCATCACGACAGCTTGCGCCTGCGTTATCAACAGACAGATAGCGGCTGGCAGCAGGCCTATGCCGCGCCGACCACCGACTCGGTGCTGTGGCAACACCAGGCACAATCGGTCGAGCAGCTCAGCACTTTGTGCGACGAAGCCCAGCGCAGTCTCGATTTGCACAACGGACCGTTGCTGCGTGCACTGCTGGTTTCAATGGCTGACGGCAGCCAGCGTTTGCTGCTGGTAGTTCACCATCTGGCGGTGGACGGTGTGTCCTGGCGTGTGCTGCTGGAAGACCTTCAGCACTTCTATAACGGCGGCACCGCATTGGCGAAAACCAGCTCGTATCAGCGCTGGGTCACGCGCTTGCAGGCGCATCTGCCAGCTTTTGAGCGCAGCCTCGGCCACTGGCAGAATCAACTGCAAGACGCGCCAGATGACCTGCCATGCGAACGCCCGAACGGCGCGCTGGAAAACCGCTTCGAACATAAACTCGAACTCAAGCTCGATAGCGAGCAAACCCGCAAGCTGCTGCAACAGGCCCCGGCGGCTTACCGCACCCAGGTCAACGATCTGTTGCTGACCGCACTGGCCCGCGCCGTTTGCCTTTGGAGCGGGCAAGGCAGCGCGCTGATCCAGCTCGAAGGCCATGGCCGTGAAGACCTGTTCGATGACGTCGACCTGACGCGCACCGTGGGTTGGTTCACCAGCCTGTTCCCGGTCAACCTGAAACCCGCTGCCGATCTCGGCGCGTCGATCAAAACCATCAAGGAACAACTGCGCAGCGTCCCGGACAAGGGGCTGGGCTACGGCGCGCTGCGCTACCTTGGCAGCGCACAGGCACGCGCCGAACTGGCGGCGTTGCCGCAACCGCGCATCACCTTCAACTATCTTGGGCAGTTCGACCGTCAGTTCGAAGCAGGGGCGTTGTTCACCCCGTCTACCGAAGGCAACGGCATCGCGCAGGACCCGTCGGCCCCACTGGGCAACTGGCTGGTGGTTGAAGGTCAGGTCTACGGCGGCGAATTGTCCCTGAGCTGGGGCTTCAGCCGTGAGATGTTCGACACTGCGACCGTCCAGCGACTGGCCGACGTTTACGCGCAGGAACTGATCGCGCTGATCGAACATTGCTGCACCGTTGAAGCCGCGCAAGCTACGCCATCGGACTTCCCGCTGGCGCGCATCGATCAGGCGCAACTGGACGGGCTGCCGCTCGCCATTGCCAATCTTGAAGACCTGTATCCGCTGTCGCCGATGCAACAGGGCATGCTGTTCCACACCCTGTACGAACCGCAGGTCGGCGCCTACATCAGTCAGTTGCGCCTGGACATCGGCGGGTTGGACATCGAGCGATTTACCCGCGCCTGGCAAGCCGCGGTCGAGCGTCATGACAGCCTGCGCAGCAGCTACCACTGGCAAGGCCTGGATACCGCACATCAGGCGATTGCCCGACAGGTCGCGTTGCCGCTCCAAGTGCTTGAAGCCACTGACACCGACGCACTGGCCGACGCCGAGCGCGCGCAAGGATTCGAGCTGGGCATGGCGCCGCTGTTTCGCCTGAAACTGGTACGTACCGGCGCTGATGCCTGGCACTTGATCCACACCAGTCACCACATTCTGATGGACGGCTGGAGCAACGCACAGTTGTTGGCCGAAGTGATCCAGCACTACGCCGCCGGCCAGCCGCTGCCAGTGCCAGCCGGTCAATACCGCGACTACCTGGGCTGGTTGCAACAGCAATCGGCAACTGCCGGCGAGCAGTTCTGGAAAGCCGCATTGGCACCGCTGCAAGCGCCGACCTTGCTGGCTGAAGCCTTGCGTCCACCGGTAGACGCGACGGGCAGCGAAGAGCATCGCCTCACACTCGACTGCCGCGCCACCCAGCATCTGGCCGACTTCGCCCGCCAGCACAAAGTCACCCTCAACACCCTGCTGCAAGCGGCCTGGAGCCTGTTGCTGCAACGCTACACCGGCCAGGATTGCGTGGTGTTCGGCGCCACCGTGGCCGGACGTTCGGCGCCGTTGCCGGGGATCGAACAACAGCTGGGCTTGTTCATCAACACCTTGCCGCTGGTGTGCGCGATGAAACCGGACCAGACCGTCAGCCAATGGCTGGGCGAACTGCAAGGCCTGAACCTGGCCATGCGCGAGTTCGAGCATGTGCCGCTGTACGACATTCAGGGCTGGGCGGGGCAGCAGGGGGCTGCGTTGTTCGACAGCTTGCTGGTGTTCGAAAACTTCCCGGTGGCCCAAGCGCTGAAACAGGGCGCGCCGGCCGGGTTGTCGTTCGCCAACCTGCACAACCACGAGCGCACCCACTATCCGTTGACCCTGGGCATCGAATTGGGCGAAGGCCTGGGGCTGGAGTTCAGTTATGACGCGGCGCGTTTCAGCGCGACGCAGATCGCCCAGTTGTCAGCCAATTTGCAGCACCTGCTGATGCAATTGGTGGCATCGCCAGAGGCGGCTTTGGGCTCGCTGGAACTGCTCGATGTCGACGGCCAGAACGCGGTGCTCGCGATCAGCCAACCGCCTGCGGTTGAGTTATCCACAACGCTTCTGGCTCACCAACAAATCGCCGCGCAAGCCGCCGCCACGCCCGATGCACTGGCATTGCAAGTGGACGGCCACAGCCTGAGCTACGGCCAACTCGATGCCCAAGCCGACCACCTGGCCCAGCGCCTGATCGACAACGGCGCCGGCCCCGGCAAGCGTGTCGGCCTGGCCGTGCGCCGTGGTCCGCAACTGATCGTCAGCCTGCTGGCGGTCCTGAAAAGCGGCGCAGCCTACGTCCCCCTCGACCCGAAATACCCAACCGAACGCCTGGCCTACATGATCGAAGACAGCCGCCTCGACGTGCTGCTCCACGAATCCGGCCTGCTCGAAGATGTGCCAAACGTACAACGCCTAACCCTCGAAGACACCACAACCCCTGTAGGAGCGAAGCTTGCTCGCGAAGAGGCCCGACCAGCCGCCGAAGATCTCGCCTACATCATCTACACCTCCGGCTCCACCGGCCAACCCAAAGGCGTCGCCATCACCCACGCCGCCCTGCGCGAGTTCTGTCAGACCGCCGCCGACTATTCAAGGCTGTCACCAACCGATCGCGTCTTGCAATTTGCCACTTTCAGCTTCGACGGCTTCGTCGAACAATGCTTCCCGGCATTCTGCGTCGGCGCAACCTTGATCATGCGCGGCGATGACCTGTGGGACGCTGGCCGACTGGCCACCGAAATCGTCGAGCAGGGCGTGACGGTTGCCGATTTGCCGGCCGCTTATTGGTTCCTGCTGGCCCGCGAATGCGCCAGCGGTGTCGTGCCAAGCCTCGGCGACTTGCGCCAGGTACACGTCGGTGGCGAAGCCATGTCGGTGGAAGGCCTGCGCCTGTGGCATCAAGCGGGTTTGAGCCACGTGCGCCTGCTCAACACCTACGGGCCGACCGAGGCGACCGTGGTGTCCAGCGTGCATGAATGCCGATTGGCCGATGCCAGCGATGCCTTTGGCATTCCAATCGGTCGCGGCATCCCTGGCCGTGCGCTGTACGTACTGGACGCTGCCGGCCAGCTACTGCCGGCCGACGGCGTTGGCGAGTTGTGCATCGGCGCACCGGCCTGCCTGGCGCAAAGTTATTTCGACCGCCCGGCGCTGACCGCCGAACGTTTCCTGCCGGATCCCTTCGCCCGCGAACCGGGCGCACGGCTGTATCGCAGCGGCGACCTGGCGCGCTACAACGGTAACGGCGATCTGGAGTACGTCGGACGGATCGACCATCAAGTGAAAATTCGCGGTTTCCGCATCGAGATGGGCGAGATCGAAGCCTGCCTGCAAGCCCGGGACGAGGTGCGCGAAGCCGCCGTCATCGCCCAGGACGGCACACAATTGGTGGCCTACATCGTCGCCAGCAGCACGGTGGTTTTGCAGGCTCAATACCTGCTAGGGCTCAAAGCCGTCCTGCAGCGCTCGTTGCCGGAATACATGGTGCCCAACCACATGGTCCTGCTCGACAGGTTGCCGCTCAACAACAACGGCAAGCTCGACCGCAAGGCCTTGCCACGGGTTGAAGCGGGCGATGTGCAACGCGACTTTGTTGCCCCGATGCAAGGGTTGGAGACGCAACTCGCGCAGATCTGGCAAGCCGTGCTGCAGGTCGAGAAAGTCGGTCGCGACGACAACTTCTTCGAGCTCGGCGGCCATTCATTGCTGGTGCTGCAAGTGATCTCCCGTGTACGCCAGCAACTGCAACTTGAGCTGTCGGTGAGCAATTTGTTCTCTGCGGCGAATCTGGCGGAGTTCGCCAAGCATGCGGCGCAAGCGAACCTCAGCGGCCAACCACCGTTGCAACGCGCATCGGACGATCAACCGCGCCTGCTGTCCTACGCCCAGCAACGCCAGTGGATTCTCTGGCAACTGGACCCGCACAGCGCGGCCTACAACATCCCGGCGGCGCTGCGCCTCAAAGGCCCGCTGAACCGCCGGGCCCTGCGCACAACCTTCGCCCAGTTACAGGTTCGCCACGAAACCCTGCGCACCACCTTCGAACAGAAGGGCCAGCAGGCGCGCCCGGTGGTGCATGTCGAGCTGCCGTTGCAGTTCAATGAACAGCCCATCAATGAGTCGGCAATCAACACTGCGGTGGCCGCAGAAATCGCCCGGCCGTTCGATCTGCGCCATGGCCCGCTGTGGCGTTGTTTGCTGCTGCACGTCAGCGCCGAAGACCATGTGCTGGTGCTTACCGTGCACCACATCGCCGCCGATGGCTGGTCGATGCAGGTGATGGTCGATGAATTCAGCGCGCTGTATCAGGCTGCCGTGCAAGAGCGTGCTGCCAACCTGCAGGCACTGCCGGTGGCTTACAGCGACTACGCCCGTTGGCAGCGCGACTGGCTGGAAGCCGGCGAGGGTGCGCGGCAACTGGCGTGGTGGCGCGACCAACTGGCGGGCAGCCAGGCGCCGCTGGCGTTGCCGAGCGAACTGACCCGTCCGGTCCGGCGCAGCGAGCGCGGCGCCAGCCTGGCGTTGAACGTCGATCGCCAGTTGCTGGCCGGTTTGCGCGAGCGTGCGCAAGAACAGCAAGTGACGCTGTTCATGCTGTTGCTGGCAAGTTTCCAGACCCTGCTGCACCGCCAGAGCGGGCAGTCGGGCATCAGCGTCGGCGTGCCGAGTGCAGGGCGTTCACGCCTGGAAACCGAAGGCCTGATCGGCTTCTTCATCAATACCCAGGTGCTGCGTGCCGAGATCGACGGGCAGCAACCGTTCAGCGCCTTGCTACAACAGGTCAAGCAAACGGCATTGGACGCGCAGGCTCATCAGGACTTGCCGTTCGAGCAACTGGTCGATGCACTGCAACCGGACCGCAGCCTCAATCACAGTCCGTTGTTCCAGGTGCTCTACAACCATCAGCAAAAACTCGGCGCCAGTGTCGAGCGCGCGGTGGCCGATTTGCAGGTCGAGCGCCTGCACTGGCAGCAGCACACCGCGCAATTCGATCTGGTGCTCGATACCCAGGAGCAGGGCGATGAACTGGACGCCAACCTGAGCTACGCCACCGACCTGTACGACGAGGCCTCGATGCAGCGCTTCGCCGAACAGTGGTTGAACCTGTTGCGCGCAGTGGTCGAAAACCCACAGCAGCGCGTCGCCGAATTGCCGCTGCTGCAAGCGCCGCAATACGGCGAATTGATCCAGCACTGGAATCCGACCTTCGAGGCACAAGCGCAATCGCCCACCTTGCATCAGCTGTTCGAAGCCCAGGCCGCGCAACGCCCACACGCCATCGCACTGACCTGCGAAGGCGAGCAGATGAGCTACGCCGCGCTCAACGCCGAGGCCAACCGCCTGGCGCGCAAACTGCGCGAGCAGGGTGTCGGCCCCGAAGTGCGGGTCGGTATCGCCACCGAGCGGGCAATACCGCTGGTGGTCGGCTTACTGGCGATTCTCAAGGCCGGTGGCGCCTACGTGCCGCTGGACCCGCAATACCCGGTCGAGCGCCTGAGCTACATGATCGATGACAGCGGCATTGGGTTGCTGTTGACCCAATCTCACCTGATCGACGGCTTGCCGGCCCGCGAAGGCGTGCAGGTTCTTGATCTGACGGCGTTGCAGCTGGACCGCTACAGCGCCGACAACCTGGCGCCGTTGGCAAGCCCGGACAATCTGGCCTACGTGATCTACACCTCCGGCTCCACAGGCCGCCCAAAAGGCGCCTTGCTCAGCCATGGCAACGTCGGGCGCCTGCTCACGGCCACTGCTGGCGAATTCAATTTCGGCGCCGACGATGTCTGGACCCTGTTTCACTCCTACGCCTTCGATTTCTCGGTGTGGGAGTTGTTCGGCGCGTTGTGCACCGGTGGGCGCCTGGTGATCGTGCCGTACTACATCAGTCGCGAACCGCAGGCGTTTCATCGCTTGCTCTGCGATGAAGGGGTGACGGTGCTGAACCAGACCCCGACCGCGTTCCGCCAGTTGTTGCCGATTGCCTGCGCCAGTCCGCGCAGCCTGGCGTTGCGCCAGGTGATCTTCGGTGGCGAAGCGCTGGAAGTGGCCAGCTTGCGTTCCTGGTTCGAACGCTTCGGTGACCAACAACCAACGCTGGTGAATATGTACGGCATCACCGAGACCACGGTGCACGTGACCTACCGCGCGATCCGCCTGGCCGACCTCGATGCCAAGGCGCAAAGCCCGATCGGCCTGCCGATCCGCGACCTGCGCTGGTACTTGCTCGACAGTCAGTTGCAACCGGTGCCAGTGGGCGTGGCGGGGGAGCTGTACATCGCCGGCGCCGGCCTGGCGCGCGGTTATCACGGGCGTAGCGGCCTGACCGCCGAGCGTTTCGTGCCAAGCCCCTTCGATGCGGCGCAGCGCCTGTATCGCAGCGGCGACCTGGCGCGCCAGCGCGCCGACGGCAGCATCGACTACCTGGGGCGGATCGACCAGCAAGTGAAGATCCGCGGGTTCCGCATCGAACTGGGCGAGATCGAAGCGGCCGTGCTGGCGCAACCGGGCGTGCGTCAGGCGGTGATCAGCGTGCATGTCGATGACGGCGGTCCGCAGCTGTGCGCCTACGTCGTCGCCGAACTCACTTCGAATGATCCGATCGCCTGGCGCGACACCCTGCGCGCCGCACTCAGCGTCGATCTGCCGGATTACATGGTGCCTAGGCACTGGTTGTTGCTCGATGCCTTGCCGCTGACCAGCAACGGCAAGCTCGACCGCAAGGCCTTGCCGCTGCCGGATGCCGAAACCTGGCAGCGCCCGTTCGAAGCCCCCGAGGGCGAGCTCGAACAGCAGCTGGCGGCGATCTGGGCCGAGGTGTTGGGCGTGGCCCGGATCGGGCGGCGTGACAACTTCTTTGAATTGGGCGGGCATTCGCTGCTTGCCGCCCAGGCCAGTGCCCGCGTGGAACTGGAACTGGGCATCGAGCTGCCGCTGCGCGTGCTGTTCGAAAGTAACGACCTTCAGGCTTATGCCGCCAACGCCTGGCAACACGCCCCGATTGACAACGATGCACGCCTGGATGCGCTTGAGTCGCTTCTGGACGAGATGGAGATCAACTGATGGAACACAGCACCGCCTCGCGTATCGCCTCCCGCTTCGCTGGCCTGCCGGCCGACAAGCGCCGTGAGTTTCTGGCAAAAATGCAGGAGCAGGGCGTGAGCTTCGGCCAGCTGCCGATCCCGCCCGCCACCACGCCGCAAGCGACTTTCGAATTGTCCTATGCGCAGCAGCGTCAATGGTTCCTCTGGCAGCTCGACCCGCAGAGCAGCGCCTACAACATTCCAGCGGCCCTGCGTCTGCAGGGGCTACTGAATCTTGCGGCGCTGCAACAGAGTTTCGACGTACTGTTGGAGCGTCATCAGAGCCTGCGCAGCCGTTTTGTCGAGGAAGTCGGCCAGGTGATGCAAGCCCTGGCGAGCTTCAACACGCTGCCCATCGAACAGCACGATCTGCGCGCCGAGCCCGAGGCGCTACGCCTTGAATCGGCGATGAAAAAAGTCGAGGCGGAGATTGCCCGTCCGTTCGACTTGCAACACGGCCCGCTGTTGCGCGTCAGCTTGTTACAGCTGGACGTTGATGACCATGTGCTGGTGCTGACCCTGCATCACATCGTCACTGATGGCTGGTCGATGGGCGTGCTGGTCGAAGAGTTCTCAAGGCTCTACGCGGCCCATTGCCAAGGCCAGAGCGCTGGACTTGAAGCGTTGCCGATCCAGTATTCGGACTATGCGGCCTGGCAGCGGCGCTGGATGGAAGCCGGCGAGCTTGAACGTCAACTCGATTGGTGGCGTGAAAAGCTCGGCAGCGAACAGCCGTTGCTGGAGTTGCCCATCGATCGCCCGCGTCCGGCACAACCGAGCCAGCGCGGCGCTCGTCTGGACTTCGCCTTGGATGCCTCGCTCGCCACCGGCCTGATGTCCCTGGCCAGACAGCGCGGCGTCACGCCATTCATGCTGTTGCTGGCCAGTTTCCAGGCCTTGCTCTATCGCTACAGCGGCCAGTCCGACCTGCGTATTGGCGTGCCGATCGGCAACCGCAATCGCGCGGAAACCCGTGGCCTGATCGGCTTCTTCGTCAACACCCAGGTGATGCGCGCCGAACTCGATGGCCGGCTGCCGTTCGCTCAGTTGCTCGAGCAGACCCGCGCCTTTGCGCTGGATGCCCAGGACCATCAGGACTTGCCGTTCGAGCGCCTGGTGCAGGCCCTGCAAGGCGAACGCAGCTTGAGCCACAGCCCGTTGTTCCAGGTGATGTTCAACCACCAGCAGGCCAAACCCGCAGCGGTCAGCGGCTTGCTCGCCGGCCTGCGTGTCGAGGTGCTGAACGCCACGGCGCACACCACCCAGTTCGACCTGCAACTGGACACCCAGGAAGAGGGCGACAAGCTGTTCGCCAGCCTGACCTACGCCACGGACCTGTTCGACGCCGAACGCATCGAGCACCTGGCCCGGCATTGGCGCAACCTGCTGGCCGGGGTGCTGGCGAACCCGCAAATCCCGCTGGCCGAATTGCCGTTGCTCGATGCCGACGAGCACCTGCGCATCCTCGACGACCTCAACGACACCGCTCAAGACTATCCAGGCGAAGTCTGCGTACAGCGGCATTTCGAAACGCGAGTGATGGAAAATCCACAGGCGACGGCGCTGGTGTTCCAGGGCCAGTCCCTGAGCTACGCCGAGCTCAACCTGCGCGCCAACCGCCTGGCCCACCACTTGCGCGCCCAGGGTGTCGGCCCGGAAGTGATCGTCGGGATCGCCTGCGAGCGTTCGCTGGAAATGGTCGTCGGCCTGCTGGCGATCCTCAAGGCCGGCGGCGCCTACGTGCCGCTGGACCCGCAATACCCGCTCGATCGCCTGGGCTACATGATCGAGGACAGCGGCATTTCCCTGCTGTTGACCCAGGAACACCTGCTGGCGCAACTGCCGACGCCGGACAGCGTGCGCACCCTCTGCCTGCAAGCGCATTCCGAGTGGCTGAGCGAACTGCCGGGCGATGATCTGCCCAACCTGGCTGTCGGCGAAAATCTCGCCTACATGATCTACACCTCCGGTTCCACCGGAAAACCGAAAGGTGCGGGCAACCGTCATGTAGCCCTGCATAACCGCCTCGAGTGGATGCAGCAGGCCTACAACTTGCTGCCGAGCGACCGCGTGCTGCAAAAAACACCGTTCAGTTTCGACGTGTCGGTGTGGGAGTTTTTCTGGCCGCTGATGAAAGGCGCGACGCTGGTGATCGCCGCTCCAGGCGAGCATCGCGATCCGCAACGCCTCGCTGCACTGATCGTCGAGCAAGCCATCACCACGCTGCACTTCGTGCCGTCGATGCTCTCGGCCTTCATCGCTGCCGATGAGGCGCTGGCCTGCACCTCGCTGACCCGCATCATCTGCAGCGGCGAAGCATTGCCGATGGAACTGCAACGCCAGACCCTGCGCAGCCTGCCGCAAGCCCGACTGTACAACCTGTATGGCCCGACCGAAGCTGCCATCGACGTGACCCACTGGACGTGCGTGGAAGAGGGGCGCGACAGCGTGCCGATCGGCCGGCCGATCGCCAACCTGCGCACCTTGATCCTCGACAGCGAACTGCAACCTTTGCCGCTGGGCGCGCTGGGCGAACTGTACCTGGGCGGTATCGGCCTGGCCCGGGGTTATCATCGCCGTGGCGCGTTGACCGCCGAGCGTTTCGTGGCCGACCCGTTTGGCAGCGGCGAGCGTCTGTACCGCACCGGCGACCTGGCGCGCTACCGCGCCGACGGTGCCATCGACTACTGCGGACGGATCGATCACCAGGTGAAGATTCGCGGCTTGCGTATCGAGCTGGGGGAAATCGAAGCGCGCCTGCAAGAACATGCCGGCGTGCAGGAAGCCGTGGTGCTGGCCCTCGACGGCCCGAGCGGCAAGCAACTGGTGGCCTACATCGTGCCGCAGGATCGCGGCTTGGTCAGCGCCGATGCGCAGCAGCAAGGCGCCTGGCGCGAAACCCTGAAAAGCCACCTGCTCGGCAGCCTGCCGGACTACATGGTGCCGGCGCAGACCGTGCTGATCGAACAGATGCCCCTGAGCCCCAACGGCAAACTCGAGCGCAAGCGCCTGCCGGCCCCCACCGCGCAGGTCAGCCAGCGCGCGTTCGAAGCCCCGCGCAGCGAACACGAGCGCGTGCTGGCGCAGATCTGGCAGGACGTGCTGGGCCTGGAGCAGGTCGGCCGTCAGGACAACTTCTTCGAACTGGGCGGTGACTCGATCATTTCGATCCAGGTGGTCAGCCGCGCACGGCGTGCCGGTCTCGGCCTGCAACCGCGCGACCTGTTCCAGCAACAGACCCTGCAAGCCCTGGCCGCGGTGGTGAAAGAACAAGCCGCACCGCTGGCGCAGCAAGGGTCGGTGGATGGTGTGCAAACACTCACGCCGATCCAGCGCTGGTTCTTCGAAGAACCGATCCCGCAGCGGGCCCACTGGAACCAGGCGGTGTTGCTGACGCCGCGCGAAACCCTCGAACTGCCGCGCCTGCAAAGCGCCCTGCAACGTGTGCTCAAGCAGCACGATGCCCTGCGCTTGCGTTTCAGCCAGGTCGACAGCCAATGGTCGGCGCGTTATGTCGGCGCCGACAGCGCCGATGTCATCGACATGCTCTGGACTGCCCGCGTCGCCAGTGATGCGTCGCTGGAATCGGTGTGCGATGAAGCCCAGCGCAGCCTCAGCCTGCAAGACGGGCCGCTGCTGCGCGTGGCGCTGATCGCCCAGGCCG
The DNA here is from genome assembly GCF_002236105.1 of Pseudomonas umsongensis. Lineage (GTDB taxonomy): Bacteria > Pseudomonadota > Gammaproteobacteria > Pseudomonadales > Pseudomonadaceae > Aquipseudomonas > Aquipseudomonas umsongensis. Next base: position 232,987 of record NZ_NIWU01000008.1, on the reverse strand, counting down.
ATGGTTCGCAACGTTTGCTGTTGGTCATCCACCACCTGGCGGTGGACGGGGTGTCCTGGCGCGTGCTGCTGGAAGATTTGCAGGCCGCGTATCAAGGCCAGGACCTGCCGCCCAAGACCAGTGCCTTCCAGGCCTGGGCGGACAAGCTCAATGCTTATGCGAAGTCCGAAACGGCCATGAATGAATTGAGCTGGTGGCAGAGTCACCTGCACGGTGCCAGCGATTCGTTGCCGGCGGCCAATGCACAAGCCAATCAGGCCGGGCATCTGCGCCAAGGCGTCAGCATCGGTCTGGACCGCGAGCAGACCCGCCAGCTGCTGCAACAAGCCCCGGCGATCTATCGCACCCAGGTCAACGACCTGCTGCTGACCGCACTGGCTCGTACCCTCAGCCGATGGACCGACAGCGAATCGGCGCTGATCCAGCTCGAAGGCCACGGCCGCGAAGAACTGTTCGACGACATCGACCTGACCCGCACCGTCGGCTGGTTCTCCAGCCTGTTCCCGGTGCGCCTGACGCCGACGGCCGACCTCGGCGGCTCGATCAAGGCGATCAAGCAGCAACTGCGGGACATCCCCGGCAAAGGCCTGGGCTACTGCCTGTTGCGCTACCTGGGCGATGCAGCGGCGCAAGCGACGCTGGCCACGTTGCCGCAAGCGCGGGTGACCTTCAACTACCTCGGCCAGTTCGACCAGAGCTTCGCCGAGGACGCGCTGTTCACGCCTGCACGCGAATCCAGCGGCGCCGCGCAATCGGCGGATGCACCGTTGCCGAACTGGCTGTCGGTGGACGGCCAGGTCTATGGCGGTGAACTCAAACTCGACTGGACCTTCAGCCGCGAGTGCTTCGAGCTGCGCGAGATTGAAACCCTGGCGAACGATTTCCGCGCTGAACTGTTGGCGCTGATCGACCATTGCCTGAGCGACGGCGCAGGTGGCGTGACCCCGGCGGACTTCCCGCTGGCGCGCTTGAGCCAGGCACAACTCGACGCGCTGCCAGTGCCACCGGCGCAGATCGAGGATGTGTATCCGCTGTCGCCGATGCAGGCGGGCCTGTTGTTCCACAGCCTGTACGAATCCGAATCCGGCGCCTACGTGAACCAACTCAGCGTCGAAGCCCGTGGCCTCGATGCCGATCGTTTGTGCCGCGCCTGGCAAGCCGTGCTCGACAGCCACGCGATCCTGCGCAGCAGTTTCCACTTCCCCGAAGGTTTCGAGGCACCGGTGCAACTGGTGCATCGTCATCTGCCATTGCCGATGACCTGCCTCGACTGGCGTGGCCGCGAGAATCAGGCCGATGCGCTGGCGCAACTGATCGACAGCGAACGCCTGCAACTCGATCCGACCCGCGCTCCGCTGATGCGCCTGACCCTGGTGCGCCTGGACGACGAGCGCCAGCAACTGGTCTACACCCACCATCACCTGTTGCTCGACGGCTGGAGCAATTCGCTGCTGCTCAGTGAAGTGCTGCAGCGTTATGCCGGGCAGGATGTACCCGCACCCACCGGGCGATTCGCCGACTACATCGGCTGGCTGCAACGCCAGGATGACGAAGCTGACGAGCTGTTCTGGCGCGAGCAATTGGCGAGTCTCGACAACCCGACGCTGCTGGCCGAGACCATGGGCTTCAACAACCGGGCGAACACGGCATTTGCCGATCACCGCCAGACCTTCGACGTCGCCACCAGCAAGCGCTTCAGCGACTTTGCCCGGCAGCAGAAAGTGACACTCAACACCTTGGTGCAAGGTGCGTGGGCACTGTTGCTGCAACGCTACAGCGGCCAGCGCAGCGTAGCGTTCGGCGCCACGGTGGCGGGGCGCCCGGTGGACTTGCCGAGCGCCGAAAGCCAGCTCGGCCTGTTTATCAACACCCTGCCGGTGATCAGCAGTCCGGACGCCATCGAAAGTGTCGAGCAATGGCTGACGCGTTTGCAGGCGCAGAACCTGGAACTGCGCGAACACGAATTCACCGCGCTGGGCGATATCCAGCGTTGGGCCGGACGGGCCGGCGAGCCACTGTTCGACAGCTTGCTGGTGTTCGAAAACTTCCCGGTCGCCGAGGCCTTGCAGCAGGGCGCACCGGCTGGCTTGAGTTTCTCGATTCCACAAAACCACGAGCGCACCAACTTCCCGCTGACCCTGGCGGCCACCGCGGAAAACCAACTCAGCATCAACTGGAGCTACCAGTGCAGCCACTTCAGCCGCGAGGCGATCGTGCGCATGAGCGAGCACCTGGCCGCGTTGTTGACGGCGATGGTGGCTGCACCACAAGCGGCCTTGAGCGAGCTGGACCTGCTGACCGAGGTGGAACGCACGCAGCAATTGCTGGAGTGGAACCCGCCGTTCACCGCAGAAAGAAATCCGCTGTGCGTGCATCAACTGATCGAGGCCCAGGCCCTTATCCGACCTGACGCCACGGCGCTGATCTTCAGTGACCTCGAACTGAGCTTCGACCAACTCAACCGCCGCGCCAACCAGTTGGCCCATCGCCTGCGCGCCTTGGGCATCGGCCCGGAAGAGCGGGTCGGCCTGGCCATGCAGCGCTCGCCAGAGATGATCATCGGCCTGTTGGCGATCCTCAAGGCCGGCGGTGCCTACGTGCCGCTGGACCCGGCCTACCCGGCGGAGCGCCTGCGCTACCTGATGCAAGACAGCGGCATTTCCCTGCTGGTCAGCCAATCCTGGCTGCGGGAAAAACTGCCACTGCCCGAAGGCTTGCCGGTGCTGGAAATCGACCGCGAAGCGCTTGAGGGGATGCCCGACAGCAACCCGGTCAACCTGACCTGTGGCGAAAACCTCGCCTACCTGATCTATACCTCGGGTTCCACCGGGCGGCCCAAAGGCGTCAGCGTGGCCCACGGCCCGCTGGCCATGCACTGCGTAAAGATCGGCGAGTTGTACGGCATGACCCCGGACGATCGCGAGCTGCAATTTGCCTCGATCAGCTTCGACGGCGCCCACGAGCGCTGGCTGACGCCCCTGGTGTTCGGTTCGGCGGTGATGCCGCGCGACGACGAGTTGTGGAGCGTGGAGCGCACCTGCGCCGAGATCGAAAAGCACGGCATCACCGTCGCCTGTTTCACCCCCAGCTACCTGGGGCAGATCGCCGATTTCATGGGCGAAGCGGGACGTGATCTGCCGATCCGCTCCTACACCCCATGCGGTGAAGGGATGGCCAAGCATGCGTTCGACGAAGTGCAGCAAGTCCTGCAACCCAAGCGCCTGATCAACGGCTATGGCCCGACCGAAACGGTGATCACGCCGCTGATCTGGCTGGCCTATCCGGAGACCGAATTCGACTCGGCGTTCATGCCGATTGGCCGGCCGGTGGGCAACCGCAGTGCCTACATCCTCGACAGCGGTTTGCAGCCGTTGCCGGTTGGCGTGGCGGGTGAGTTGTACCTGGGCGGCGAGGGCGTTGCCCGTGGGTATCACCAGCGTCCTGACCTGACTGCCGAACGCTTCGTGCCCGATCCGTTCGTGCCGGGGGCGCGTCTGTACCGCAGTGGCGACCTGGCGCGGTTCCGTGCCGATGGCGTCGTCGAATACCTCGGCCGTATCGACCAGCAAGTGAAGATTCGCGGCTTCCGTATCGAACTCGGCGAAATCGAAGCCTGCCTGCTCGAACATGAAGGCGTGCGTGAAGCCTTTGTGATTGATCGCGACGGTCCGGTGGGCCGGCAACTGGTGGGCTACGTGGTGCCGCGCGATCCGCTGGCTGACGAACAGGAACTGCAGGATGCATTGACCGCGCACCTGCGCAGTCGCTTGCCGGCGCACATGCTGCCAGCGCATTTGCTATGCCTGGCCGCGTTGCCGCTGACGCCGAATGGCAAGCTCGATCGACAGGGTTTGCCAGCGCCTGAGGCGACTCGACACACTCAGGATCAAGTGGCCGCCGCGTCGCCTGCCGAAGCGCTGTTGGTGGACATCTGGCAGGACTTGCTCGGCCTGGACTCGGTGGGCGTCACCGAAAACTTTTTCGAACTGGGCGGTGATTCGATCATTTCGCTGCAAGCGGTGAGCCGGGCCGGGCAGCGCGGACTGGTGTTCAGTCCCAAGCAGTTGTTCGAGCAGCAGAGCATTCGTGCACTGGCCGCGGTGGCGAGCCGTCGTGAAGCCTTGTTGGTCGAAGTGCCTGCAGTCGAGAAGTTTTCCTTGGTGCCGCACATCGATTCCACCGCCCGCGAAGGCTTGCAAGACCTGTATCCGCTGTCGCCGATGCAGCAGGGCATGCTGTTCCATTGCCTCGAATCGCCGCAGCTCAACCCCTACGTCAACCAGTTGAGCGTGGCAGTGGACGGCTTGCAGGTGCCGCGATTCCGCGCGGCGTGGCAAGCCTTGATCCAGCGTCATGAAGTCCTGCGCGCCGCGTTCCGTTGGCGCGATGGCCTGGCCGATCCGCTGCAAGCGGTGTTCGCCAGCGTCGAGTTGCCGATCGAGGAACTCGACTGGCGTGAGCACAGCGACACAGAAAAGGCGCTGGGCGAACTGGCCGCCGCCGAACAGGCCAAGGGTTTCGACCTGAGCTGCCCGCCGCTGATGCGCTTTGTCCTGGTGCGCCTGGGTGAAGAACGGTACCAGATGATCTGGATCTACCATCACCTGCTGCTCGATGGCTGGAGTGCCTCGCGCCTGCTCGGCGAGATGCTGCGCCTGTACCACCACGACAGCCTGCCGGCGCTGACCGGGCGCTATGCCGACTACATCGCCTGGCTGCAACGCCAGGACCAGGCGCAGGCAGAAAGCTTCTGGCGTGAGCGCCTGGCGTCGCTCGAGGCACCGACCATCCTGGCCTCGGCCTCGGGTGCCGCAGGTTCCGGTCACGGCGTGATGTACAGTGACCTCGACGCCGAGGCGACGCGCAAGTTGCATCGTTTCGCCAAGCGTCAGCGCGTCACCCTCAACACCCTGGTGCAAGGCGCCTGGCTGTTGCTGCTGCAACGTCACAGCGGCCAGCGTAGCGTGGCGTTCGGCGCGACAGTGGCGGGGCGGCCGACGGGGCTGGCCGGTGCCGAGGACATGCTCGGCCTGTTCATCAACACCTTGCCGGTGATTCAGGTCCTCGACCCGCACCAGCCGCTGGGCGAGTGGCTGCGTGACTTGCAGGACTACAACCTGGCCGTGCGCGACTTCGAACACACGCCATTGTCCGACGTGCAGCGCTGGGCCGGGCAGGGTGGCCAGGGCCTGTTCGACAGCATCATCGTGTTTGAAAACCATCCGGTAGACCGTGCCTTGAAAGGGGGCGAGGAAGGTGAGCTGCGCTTCGCCGAAGTCGGCAGCGGCGGCGTCACCAACTTCCCGATGGACTTGATGGTCAGCGCCAACGACCAGGGCCTGGAAGTCGAGTACCTGTACCTGCGAGATCGCTTCAGTGAACAGGAAGTGCAGCGCATTCGCGCACAGTTGGAAGGTTTGCTCCGTGCGTTGCCGGAGGATGCGGACTGTCTGCTCGGTAACATCGGCCTGCCCGAAGCGCGCGTGAGCCTGCCGCAAGCCTTTAGCGACAACCCTGATCTGCTGCACAGCTTCAATCAGCATGTGCGCAGCCAACCGCAGAAAATCGCCTTGTTCTGTGAGGATCGCGAAGTCAGCTACGCCGATCTTGAACAGCAGGCCAATGCGCTGGCGCAGTTGTTGATCAGTCGAGGCATTGGCCCGGAAAGCCTGGTGGCGGTGGCCTTGCCCCGTTCGGAACGCACCATCGTCGCGTTCCTTGCCGTGCTCAAGGCCGGTGCGGCCTATCTGCCGCTGGACCTGGCCTACCCGGCCGAGCGCCTGGCCTACATGCTCGATGATTCGGCCGCCAGCCTGTTGCTGTGCGACAGCGACCTGGGGGATCGCCTGGTACTGGCCGCCAGCCCGCCACGCGTGTTGCTTGATCAGACGAGCCTGGTTGGCAACACCGAGTGCCCGGTTTCCCATCCACTGCCGGGGCACCTGGCGTACCTGATCTACACCTCCGGCTCCACCGGCCAGCCCAAAGGCGTGGCGGTGGAACGTGGACCGATTGCCCGGCATTGTCGCGGCATCATCGACCTCTACGAACTGGCGCCGCGCAGCCGCGAACTGCACTTCATGTCGTTCGCCTTCGACGGTGCCCAGGAACGCTGGCTTAGCGTGCTGTTGGCCGGTGGCAGCCTGGTGATTCGCGAGGACAATCTGTGGACCCCGGAACAGACCCTGGAGGTGCTGCATCGCCACAACGTCACCGTCGCCTGCTTCCCGCCGGCGTACCTGCAACAGATGGCCGAAGTGGCCGAGCGCCTGGGCAATCCGCCGGCGGTCGAGGTGTATTGCTTTGGCGGTGATGCGGTGCCGGACGCCAGCTTCGAGCAGGTCAAGCGCGCCCTGCGTCCGCAGCGTCTGGTCAACGGCTACGGCCCGACCGAAACCGTGGTCACGCCGCTGCTGTGGCGTGCGCAAGCCAGCGAAACCTGCGAGGCGGCCTATGCGCCGATTGGTCGTGGTGTGGCGGGCCGTGGTCTGTACATTCTCGACGCCGACCTCAATCCGTTGCCGGTCGGCGTCAGCGGCGAGTTGTACCTGGGCGGCGAATGCCTGGCACGGGGTTATCACCTGCGCCCGGGCATGAGCGCCGAGCGTTTCGTTGCCGATCCGTTCGCGGCCGGTGGTCGCATGTACCGCACCGGCGACCTGGTGCGCCAGCGCGAGTGTGGGTTGATCGACTACCTCGGCCGGCTCGACCAGCAAGTGAAGATCCGCGGCTTCCGTATCGAACTGGGCGAGATCGAAGCCCGTCTGCGTGATTGCGCAGGGGTGCAGGATGCCGCCGTGGTGGTGCATGACACGCCCACTGGCAAACAGTTGGTCGGTTATGTAGTGGCCGCTGCCGCTGCCGGGCTGGATCGGCGCTTGAAGGCCGAGCTGCAAACGCAGATGCCGGACTACATGGTGCCGGCGCGGATCCTGGTGCTGCAGCGCTTCCCGCTGTCGGCCAACGGCAAGCTTGATCGTCGCGCACTGCCGGTGCCGGAATGGACGCTTGGCGGTTACCGCGCGCCGCGTAACGCGCTGGAATGCGCGCTGGCGACGATCTGGCAAGAGGTATTGGGTGTGCCGCAAGTGGGCATCGACGACAACTTCTTCGAACTCGGCGGCGACTCATTGCAGGTGCTCAAAGTCATCTCGCGGGTGCGTAGCCAGCCACAACTGGGCTTCGAATTGAAACTGCGCGACCTGATGCAGAAACCCTGCATCGCTGAACTCAGTGGCTACCAGGCTGCCGAGACTTCGAGTGCGCCGGACCCGTTGCTGGCCTTGAATGGCCGGGTGGCGAAGGTGCCGGCGCTGTTCTGCCTGCACGCCGGGTTCGGCACGGTGTTCGACTACGAGCCCCTGGCCCGTCGCCTGGAAGGCCGGCGTACGGTGTACGGCCTGCAATGCCGCATGCTGCTCGACCCGCAATGGCAGGATGTGTCGTTGCTGGCCATGGCCCAGGCCTATGCCCAGCGCATTCGCACGCAACAGCCGCAAGGCCCGTACTACCTGCTCGGCTGGTCGCTGGGGGGCGCGTTGACGCAATTGGTCGCCCATGAACTGGAGAGCCAGGGGCAGACGGTAGCCTTCGCCGGGCTGGTCGACAGTTATGTGGCGGGTACCGCCGAAGCGGGGGACTGGCGCGAAGATTTGGCGGACTTCCTGAAGTTTGTCCTCGGTCAACCGTCTGAACAAGCACAGGCATTGATTGCCTTGAAAGCCCAAGGCCTCAACGAGCGCGAAGGCGCCGCCGCGGTGATCGAGGCGGCCATGCACGGCTCTAATGACCACGCGGCGCTGGGCGCTAGTGAACTGACGCAGATATTCGCCACTGGCTCGTCGCTCAAACAACTCGCCTTGGCCCAGAGGCAATTGCCGAAGGTACAGGTTGGCAGCCATCGATGGTGGGTGGCCGGGCGCGACGACGAACGCCGGGTGTTCGAAGCCCAGGTGGGGCATCACGGAGTGGATCGTCTGTTGGCGGGCGGGCACTACGAGTTGCTGCGTGGTGATCAATTGCTCAATGAACTGGACGACTTGCTGGAGCATCGCTTAGCGACTGCATGACAAAAATTGTGGCGAGGGGATTTATCCCCTCGCCACAGATGACCGCACTCACCTCTGGGGGAGCGTCGCTCGTTACAAGATTGATTATTGACCTCTTTGTGTAAAAGGACTCCCCCCATGGCCCTACTGCCAGAACTTGAAGCTTTCCTCGAACTCGCCGAGTTCGGTCGCCTCACCGGCAAAAGCCGCCCAATGCACGAACAAACCCCGCAACAGGCACGGATCGACTTCGAAGCCTCTTCCAGCTTCCTCGATGTACCACTGGACCACATTGCCTGCGACCACTTCACCATCCCCGCCCGCGACGGCCACAGCCTCGCGGCGCGCCTGTATCGCGACGGCCAACCCTTCGACGGCCTGCAACCGGTGATGCTGTACTTCCACGGCGGCGGCTACGTGGTCGGCAGCCTCGATTCCCACGACGCCCTATGTCGTCGCCTCGCAGCCCAGGGTGGTTTTGCCCTGTTGACCGTGGATTATCGCCTGGCCCCCGAATGGAAATTCCCAACCCCGGTACAAGACGCCTGCGACGCCGGCAACTGGCTGGTACGCGAAGGCGCCCCCCGTGGCCTGGACGCCACCCGCGTGGCACTGGCCGGTGACAGCGTCGGCGCGACACTGGCCACGGTGTTGTCGATCATCGCCGTTCGCGAGCCTGCGGAACTGGCGCTGAAACCCAAGGCGCAGCTGCTGGTGTACCCGGTCACAGATGCCACCACCCACTGCGCCTCGCACCGGGATTTTGCCGAAGGTTACCTCCTGGAAACCCCGACCCTGGACTGGTTCTACGCCCACTACGCACGCACGCCTGCGGACCTGGCCGACTGGCGCTGCTCGCCGTTGCTGGCTGACGACCTGTCGGGTTTGGCGCCGGCGCTGGTGTACCTGGCCGGTTATGACCCGTTGCATGATGAAGGGTTGGCGTATGCCGAACGTTTGCGGGCGGCGGGGAATGAGGTGACGTTGCTGGAACAACCGGGCATGACCCATGACTTTTTGCGGATGGCGGGGTTGTTGAGGGAGGTGGAAGGGATTCATGCGGAAGTGGCGGGGTGGGTGCGGTCGCGGGTGATCTGAACGAATACACACGCCAGGATCGTTCCTACGCTCCGCGTGGGAATGCATCCCGTGACGCTCTGCGTCACAGTTGGCTCCCGCCTGGTGGAGAACTTGAACACCTGATTTTGCGCGCAAGACATTACCATACCCGCTTGGGAAACTCGGCTTTACGCACTGGATGCGCGCTTTCTGGCAGCGGCTTCGTGCGCCCATTAGGTTCGCTCAAGTCTTGAAAGACCTGACCGTCCTCGCCGGCCAGTCGATAGAAGTAAGACGGCAATTTATTGCCCCACTCGTCCGCAACGACGTAGCGACCAAATCCCGGTTTTCCGGGCTCGGGCAGCCAATCAGGTAATAGCTGTGGGCGACGGTCTGGGCAGTTGGCGTAACGCCAAGAATCGAAGCAATCGGCGGCGCGTCCGGTGCGGATGGTTTGTAGCCTCAGGAAGTTAGGGTGCCACTTACCATCTGCCACAACGCTGCCGTTGGGATAGGTGAATTCGGTGTAGTTACCTTTTTTCTTTACCTTAGGGCCGGCTGAATAAATCACGTAATCGGAATGCAGGACAGGTTCGAAATACACTTGCCGTGCCTCTAATGCCTGATACGCGAGATAGATATCGCCTTCGCCTGCCAAGCGGATAGTTTTTTTGTACGGTCCTAGAAACTCCTCATCAACCCAAGGGTAGTAATCCTTCTTGAGTTTCAAATCTCCATCCACTTTGATATCCGCGCCGCCTCGTGGTGAGTTGTTATGGTCGAATATCACAACCACACCGCCTCCCCCTCCTGCGATTACGTTCTCGCCAAAGCGAGCCGGATCGGCATAGACAACGCCAAAAGTCACATTGGCCAGATGCCATTTGCACGCGCCACCACCATCTTTGGGTAGTTCGACTTGATAGAGATCGCTCTGCCCCTGACGTTGAAATTCCTCGTAAACCGAATGACGACCATCCTGCTCAACGCGCTGGCCGCTGGCACCATGACTGATACTTTTGCAAGTGGCTGAGCGATACATCACCCACATGGTTTCGGTTTTCAGTTCCTTTGGCAGTTTGACGGTCACGGTTATCTTTTCGCTGTTCGCGGGCGGCGCCATGCTGTAATCCTGACTGCAACCACTGAGACTGAAAAACAGTGTGCATAAAACGACGGGCAGCCTGTGGCGCATGGGTTTGTCCTTTGTCGCGTTCATGGGCTTAACCGAAGGTTTTCTCGTAATAGGCGCGCGGGTCAGCGATGGCATTGAAACGCTGTAGCGCTTCTGTACCGCCTTCGGCCTGTTGCGTTACCCCCAGCGCTTGGTCAATCAGCTTCTGTAATTCCAGGAACACGCTGTTACGCTCGTACTCATCCGCAGGAATGGTGGCGTAGTTGTCCTTCATCTGCTGCTTGAACTTGTTCCGCTGTACCTGGCGCTCCAGTAACGGACTGCGCTCCGGGTCGAGCGATTCCATCAACTGATTGTGGATATAGGGTTGGTACTGCGACATGAAGTGATCGCCAATACTCAGCATGCGGCCTATATCCGGGTGACTGTGGCGCGGAAAGAATCGGGCACGGCTCTCGGCGCTCAGGGACGTGATCAGACGTTCCTGGGCCTGCTCGGCCTGTTTGTCTTCGGCCGCGCTCAGGCTTGGAACCAGATACAACTTGGCCATTTCCTGCAACTTCACCGTGATGTTACTGCGATAGGGTGCGCCGTCCGGTTTGCGGTAAGCGGGGTATGGGGTGATTGCCTGTTCCCGGTGCTGCTCGGCTCTAAGAAACATGGCGAGTTCGCCATGATGGCTGAACGGATCACCGTGTTTGAACAGCGTACTGGCCAGTGCCCGACCTGAAGACCAGCTAAAACCCATGACTGTCCCCATTGAGCCGTAGACGTCGTAAAAATGATTGTCCAGGGCCGCTTCGGGCGGCACACGGGGGACGAGGTCGGTGTCGTTGACATGGCGGAAATGCCATAGCTCGCTCAAGGACTGAATGGCCTTGAGGGTAAAGGTGCGTGGCATGCCATAGGTATATAGCAGCGGATTGCGCTCTTTCAGTGAGGCGGCATGGACTAGACCAAGAGCACCCCCAAGACTGTGACCGCATATAAAAAGCTCTTTATCTCGGGAATGTACAGAAATCATGTCCCCAAAATCCGTGGCATAAATCCTCCTGGCTATTTCAAACGCATCTCGAAACCCCAGGTGCACGCTGCCCTCTGGAACCAGATCAGCACAGGGCACCTTCGGTTCGCAATTGGCTGCGACCTCCGGTTTCACCGGGCGAAAAGTCAAATCGGTGCTCAAGTCGGCCAGGCCATTCATCTCGGTGCCGCGCCAAGCCACCAGCATCTGGGAAGCACTGATGGCGTAAATCAGCTGGGTATGGCCTTCCGGTGGCTTGGCCTTGGCAGTGTCCAAGGACTTGACCGCTGTATAGCGATCGCGAAAGGGAACGTCGGTCACCAGACAAGGCCACGCCTGACCGTTATCCCAAACCCGAGGTGTGCGCGACAAATCCAGGCACTGTTGCTCGAACAGTTCCTTGACCGAACCCAGATCGCTTTCTGGCCGATTGCTGTAAGCCAGAATGCTCATCAGCCCCAGGTTGTATGCATTGGCCAGGCTGTAGTCAGCCTGGTGGTGCAACGTCAGCGACCAGGCACGGAACGGACAAATCTCCAGCACATGGCGACGATCCAGTTGATCATCAGCCACGGTAAAACCGCCAAATGACCGGTCCGGAAAATGGAAGGCCGGAAGCTGATCCGGGTCAGCCAAGGGTGGATCAAACGTAGGCTTTTGATCGCATAACTGACCAATACGCAAGTAGTGGTAGCCATGACCGTCCGCAAGCGCCCTTTCCTCGATCGGCGAAAAGCCCGAACGCTGTGGCCCATACAGCGGAGTGTGGTCACCCGGGCCAGGACGAGGTGGCTCGGGCCGTACGGCGCGCAGGCGGCGAGTCTGCATCTGCTCGAGCAGCGGGGCGGCCTCGATCTTGAGCGTGATGGCCAGCGGGTGCAGGCCGTCAAGGCGGATCACGCCTTGAGCATCGCTTTGGCCAGCGTATTCAGAAACATAACCGGTACGGGTGGCCTCATTAATCGCCCGATAGGGCATGTTCGCGACGGGCTCACCCAGTTCGTCCAGTAATTGGAATTCCACCCAGTAATCTTTTTGCTTGCCGCAAGTAACATTCTTGAAAGGGTTGAGTGTGTCCGTACGGTGCAGGGTGTCGTTCATATCAGTCCTTGAGTATTTGAATTATTCGAACAGCAGCTCGATAGCTTTCAAGAAACCGACAAGGGTCGAAATAGGATTTTTCCATTACACACGTAGGATGCATCCGAGATGGTTGTGCGCCGGATCTGTAGGAATGGTGCCGGGTTTGGAGAGGGGTGTTGCGCGGTGGAATCGGACGGCGTTCAAGCGTTCGGGTCGAGGGTTGTTGGGCATCTATTTGCGGCGCTTTTTCGAGCAATTTGCAGCGCGTTTAATTGCCAGACAGGTTACTTCCAGAAAGCCACAGCACCTTGCGTCGTTGCCTACAGTTACTCCAGAATCCGCCGGCTTGTGCGCCTTGGGGTCGCTCGGTAACTTGGCTCGGGTCACTGATTGTCAGTGATCGGGTTTAGTAGCCCGTGGTGTTATCAGTAAGGTGTACAGGCTCTGTCAATCAGGTATCCCATCCCTGAACTTGATGGTGGCTGGCGCAGGGCGCTTCGGCGCGCCGGTAAATGCTGATCTCCCCGGTCTACTAACCTGCGTCCAGCCGCCACCCTTCTTTTAGTAGAGAAGAGTTGGCGGCTCCATTCAGGAGTAATCAGCATATGATCAGAGAAACGCCGAATCGGCCGGACCGCGATCCGACACCCTCGTCAGAAAATTCCGACCCAAACAATCCCAACGACCGCATCCCCTCGGCCGCCGACATCCAGTCCACCCCACGCAAGCTCTGCAGCATGTTCATCGTCAACCCTGAGCTCGATGTCGAAACCCTGCTGGCTCATGCCTGTGAGTCTCTGGCTTCGGCCAATGTCATGGCGTTGGATCTGGCGGATCATATGGAAGGGACAGGTCGTCATTCGTTGCTGGGGATTGCCCAGGTGATCATGTTGGGGGAGTTGGCGGTGAACCGGGCGTTGGACCGGATCGATCCGCCTGAATAATCAATGTTGGGGCGAAGGCGGCATCACATGCACCGCAAATATCGGCACATACAAAAATGCCCGCATCTCTCAATACGGGCATTTTTTATTTCAGCTCAGCCTCAGAAGTCGTACTTCGCGGTGATCTGCATGTTGCGCGGCTCTCCGTAGAAGGTGGTGCCGAAGTTGCCCAGGCCCGTCAGGTAGCGCTTGTCGAAGACGTTGTAGGCGTTGACGGTAAAGCTCAGGTGGTCGTCGTATTGATAACGGGTCATCAGGTCGACGAGGGTGTAGCCGCCTTGCTTGAGCGAAGTGCTGCCATCGGTAGGGCTGAAGCTCTGGCCGTAAAACGCACTCTGCCAGCTGACGCCACCACCGACGGTGAACTGGTCCAATGCGCCGGGCAGGCGGTAAGTGGTGAAGGTGCGTACTACGTGTTCCGGTTTGCTGGTGGCCAGCGGGAAACCGTAGATGCGTTGGTGATCCTTGTCGCGGGTACGGGCATAGGTGTAGCCGGCCGATACGTTCCAGTCCTGGGCCAGTTCGCCGGCCAGTTCCAGTTCCACGCCGTTGGTGGTGGCGCCGGAGGTGGGTTTGTAGACGTCCTGGCCGGTGGTGGTGTCGGTGGTGACGTACTGGGCGACGTTGTCCTGCTCGATGCGGAAGAAGGCCAGGTTGGCATTCAGCTTGCCGTCGAAATAGGCCGCTTTCAGGCCGGTTTCGTAGCTGTCGCCTTCAACCGGCTCCAGGGTCTTGCCGCTGGCGTCCTTGTAGATCTGTGGCTGGTAGATGCTGGTGTAGCTGGCGTAGACCGAGTAGGTATCGTCCAGGTCATAGACCACACCGGCGTAAGGCGTGACGACGCCATGTTCCTTGTAGCTGGCGTGGGTGTCGGCCAGGCCGGCGCCGGGGTAGTAGGTGTAGTCCTCGTTGTACTTGTAGGTGCTTACGCGACCGCCAAGGATGAACGACAGGTCGTCGGTCGGGCGCAGGCGCGTGGCCAGGTAAGCGCCGTTCTGGCTTTGGGTGCGTTCGTACTTGCCGTTTTTCGGGAAGTCCGGTTTCGCGATATGGCCTGTCCAGTCGAAGATGTTGCCCGGTACCAGTCCATCGGAGTCGGTGGGGCTACCATAGGTTGCGCCAGTCTGACGGGAGTGGGACGTCATGAAACCCGCCACCAGTTCATGCTCGCGACCGCCCAGGGTAAAAGGGCCGGAGACGTTCACGTCAGCGGTGTTCTGCACGCGATGGCCTTCCCAGTGCCCCTGGTAAAAGAACATGCCTTCGCCGGTGTCGCGGTTCGGGTAGCCACCGCTGGCCGAGGCCAGTTGGGTGTCGTGATCGGTGGTTTTCTGGTCGAGGCTGAGCTTGAGTTTCCAGTCGTTGGCCAGCGCTTGCTCGAGGGACGCGAAGTAGGTGGTGCTGTCGAAGTCGCGGCGGCTCCAGTCGGCGCCCGGGTTGAAACCGCGGGAGAAGTCGGTCTTGCCGCCGTCGGCGTAGTAAACCGTGTTACCGGTCCAGGAACTGCCGCGAGGGGTGGCGCTGGATTTGTCGACGCCCAGGGTCAGCAGGGTATCGTCGGTCAGGTCGGCTTCGAGGATGCCGTAGTACAGGTCTTTCTTCTGGCTGTAGTGGTCGATGTAGGAATCTTTGTCCTGCAAGGCACCGACGAAACGGCCGCGCACGCTGCCGCTATCGTTCAGCGAGCCGGAGATGTCGCCCTCGGTACGGTAGTTGTCCCAGGAACCGGCGGTGGCGCTGACCGAGGCCTTGAATTCCTTGGTTGGTTTCTTGCGGATCAGGTTGACGGTGGCCGCCGGGTCGCCGGCGCCAGTCATCAGGCCGGTCGCGCCCTTGATGACTTCGATGTGATCGAGGCTTGCAGCGTCATCGCTGTTGTTGGGGTTTTCACCGTACACGCCGTCGTAGGGAATGTTGACGCCATCGTATTGAAAGTTGGTGATGGCAAAGCCTCGGGCGGAAAATTCGGTACGGTCGCTGTCGTACTTCTGGGCGGTGACACCCGGGGTGTTGCGCAGCGCATCGGCGACGCTCGTCACACCGCGATCGTCCATCTGCTGACGGGTCACCACGGTCACCGACTGCGGCGTTTCGCGAAGGGTCAGCGGCAGCTTGGTGGCGGTAGTAGTCGCACCCGTGGTGTAGGAGCCGGTGTCTTCAGTGGTCAAGCCCAGGGCCTGGCCGGAAATGGTGGTAGCGCCCAGTTGCAGGCTCGACGAGCCACCCGACACCAGCGTCACGCTGTTGCCGTTGATCTGGAACGAAATGCCGGTGCCCTTGAGCATCTCGGCCAGGGCTGCGGAAGGCTCCAGCGAGCCGGACACCGCGCGGGACTTGATGCCGGCCACCTGGTCCGGGCTGTAGAGGATTTGCAGATTGGTCTGCATGCCCAGTTGGGTCAGCGCGCTGGACAGCGGCTGCACGGCAATACTCACTTTTACAGGCGCTGCGTTGGCCATCGTGCTCCCCAGCAACGTGGCGGTCAGCAGGACGCTGGTCAACAGCGTTTTGTGCAGTGACGGGCGCTGTACGGCCAGCGCGAGAGGGGTACGGCGTGGAAGAGATCGCATTACTTGCCTGTGCTCCTGAAAAGTGTCGTGCAGATTTTTTATTAATGGGAATGATTATTAAGACGAGATGCGATTGCGAAACCGGAAAAGAAATGTGAAAGAAATGTCATTGGGGTTCAGGCAGGCACCAGCTCGGTGACGACCCGGCCGCTTTCCATGCGCACCAGTTGGTCCGCTACATCGAAATAACGGTCATCGTGGGAGATCACGATGATGGTCTTGCCCAGGCGCTTGAGGTCCGGCAGCAGCTCGGTGTAGAAAATCCGTCGGAAGGTCGGGTCCTGGTCGGCCGCCCACTCGTCGAACACCAGCACCGGCCGCTCTTCCAGCCAGGCATTGACCAGCGCCAGGCGCTTGCGCTGGCCGGTGGACAGGTCGGTGGTGGTGAAGTTGCCGTCCTTGACGCTGACCTTGTGCGCGATCTCTAGGCGCTGCAGGTATTTGTTGGCGTCTTCGGGGATTTGCGTATCGCCCTGGACCACGTCGTCAAACAGGTAATAGTCGGCAAAGATGGTGGTGAACAATTGCCGATAGTCATCGCGATTGTGCGCGTCGATGGCCTCGCTGTTGACACGAATCTGTCCCTGTTGCGGCGTGTACAGGCCTAGCAGCAATTTGATCAGGGTGGTCTTGCCACAGCCGTTCTCGCCGACGATGAAGGTGATGTCGCCCTGCTTGATCGACAGGTTGACCGGGCCCAATTGGAAGGGCGCAGCACCCTCGACCGACGGGAAGGCGTAGCGCACGTCCGTCAGTTGCAGTTCGTGCACGGCCTGTTTGACCTTGCCTTGGTCGCTGAGCAGCAGGTGAGGTTCCGGGGTGGAAAACTGTTCGGAAAGTTCAGCGATGCGGCGAAAGGCAATCTGCGCACGGCTGACGATCGGCAGGGTGCCGATCAAATGCTCCAGCGGGCCTTTCATGTACAGCAGCACCAGCACGAAGCCGCTCATGACGGTCTTGTCGGCGCTCGGCCAGAACGCTTGCAGGGCCAGGGCCAGGCCGATGACCACAAAGAACAGCATCGAGCCGAAAGTCTTGGCGATGACGAAGGTGTTGATCGAACGCACCTGGGTGTTGCAGATGAATTCGGCGGTGCCCTTGATGCCCGAGCTGAACATGCGCTGGCGGCGAGGGCGGTGGATGCGCAGTTCCTTGGCGCCTTCGGCAATGGCGTTGTAGTGCTTTTGCAGCTCGTCTTCAGCGTCGCGGGCGGCCATGAAGCCTTGCACACCCTTGCTCTGGGCGTAGGCCTGGATCGCGCTGCCGATCAGGATCGCGGCCACCATGATCAGGAACATCGGCCACGACAGGATCGCCAGGTAGCCCATGCATCCCAGGGTCACGGTCAGGGAAATCGCCAGCGGCGCGAAGGCGAAGGCGAAGTCGCTGATGGTGTCGACGTCGTGGGTCAGCACCGGGATCAGGCGATGGCTGCGATAGCGCTCGATCTGTTCGATCGGCGCCGACAGCACCTTCTCGCCCAGCTGTTTGCGCAGCTTGGCGATGATGTGCTGGCCGACATAGTTGGTGCCGATGTCGGAGCAGATCGAACTGGCCAGCGCCAGCAGGCACAGGCCGGCGAACAGCGCGACCACGCCCTGGGTCAGGCCGCTGTCCGAGTGCAGGGCATTGTTGATGGTCGCCAGCAATACCGTGACGCTCAGGCCGCCGACCATGCCCAGGAATATGGACGCGACGACGATGAGTCGAAAGGGCTTGAGCAGGGCGAACAATTCGCCGATGGCGCCTCGGGTAGGCTGGGTCATGGAAGACGGTTCCTTGGGTCGGAAGGCAGATACCCAGTAGAACGTCTGGTCGAGGGGTTAATTTAGAGGGGGTGACTGGTGGCGGGGAACTACACGTAAATCCCTGTAGGAGCTGCCGCAGGCTGCGATCTTTTGATCTTGTTTTTAAAAAAATCAAAGTCAAAAGATCGCAGCCTGCGGCAGCTCCTACAGTGGATGGTAGGGGGGGGGTCAGAGATTGCGCACTACACGAAAGCCTATCCAGTCCCCGCGTTCCTGAGGGTATTGGCTGTTGCGGTTTCCGGAGCGGGAGAACACCGGGGCTTCCCCCCAGTCGTTGCCGCGGATGCGCACGGCTTCGCAGTTGGGTTCCAGCCAGGCGCTGCCATCGGTGGGGGCGTCGACGTAGTTCGGGTGTTCGCAATCTTCGACCCACTCATAGACGTTGCCGTGCATGTCGTACATACCGAAGGCGTTCGGTGGGTAGCTGCCCACCGGCGAGCTGTAGCTGTAGCCGTCCGCCGGGCCGTAGGTGTTGGCGTGTTTGGCGATGCTGTATCCCTTGCCTTCATCGAACGGAAAGGGGAACGGGCCTTGGGTGCCGCCGCGTGCGGCGTATTCACGCTGGGCCTCGCTGACCATGCTGTATCGCTGTCCGGTTTTCTTCGACAGCCAGGCGACGTAGTTCTTCACGTCGTCGAAGTTCATGCACACCGCCGGCTGACGCGGGCCCTGCGGGTAGCGCGGCTTGCTGGCGATGCACTCGCGACCTGGCCGGGTATCGCCGTTGGCGATGGTCACGCCGCTTTCCTTGATATAGCTGTCCCATTCACCGGCGGTGATCTGGAAGCGGCTCATGGCGAAGGGGTTGGCGAAGGTCACCTCATGCATCGGACCCTCATCGGGCTCGCGGCCGACTTCGTCATCCGGGGTGCCCATGGTGAAGGTGCCGGCGGGCAGCACGACCATTTCCGGGCAGTTCTTGCAGTCCTTGAATACCTTGCCCGCTGGCGGTGGGGTGGCGGCCTGTGCGGCGCAGGGGAGCAGGCCGGCGATGAGGGCGGTTAGGGCGAGGGCTAACATGTGACGGGTCATTTTCTATCTCGATAAAGAAGAGCGAACCCTGTAGGAGCGAGCATGCTCGCGATGGACGTCAACGATAACGCGGGGTGTCTGAATATCCGCAGTGTTCTGGCGACCATCGCGAGCATGCTCGCTCCTACAGTGAATGGTGGTTTCAGGCGGTTTTGTTCAGTAGGGCCGTGAACCGGTCGATTTCGTGTTCACTGTTGAGCAGGCCGGGAGCGATGCGGATCACCGGGCCAGCGTCACGGTCCACCGAGTCGCAGACCACGCGGTTCTGCATCAGCCCGCTGGCGACCTTTTCGCAGTCCTGGTCCTTGATCCGGAAGAAGGTGAAACCGGCGGACAGTTGCGGGCTCCTTGGCGTGACCAGTTCGATCCGCGGCTGTTCCAGCAGGCGATCCTTGGCATAGCTGTTGAGTTCATGAATGCGCGCCTGGACCTCGGCCTTGCCCAAATCCAGGTGCAGCTTGAACGCTTCGTCCACGGCCCAGCGATGTTCGAAACTGTGATAGCCGCCGGGGGTCATGATGGTCGCGAAATCGGTGGATTCGCTGAAGGTCGGAATGATCGGCGTGACGTCCCGGACCTCGGCGGAGCGGGCACAAATGATCCCGGTGCCACGGGGGCCGAACATCCATTTGTGCGTACCGGCGATAAAGAAGTCGCAGTGCATGTCGGGAAAGTCGAGGTCCTCGACGCCAAAGCCGTGCACGCCGTCGACCACATACAGGATGCGGTCCTTTTCGTCGCGCTTGCGGTTGTGCTCTTCGACCAGCTTGCCGATTTCGCCGATCGGCAGTTTCACACCGCTGCCCGATTGCACCCAGGTCATGCCCAGCACGCGGGTTTGTGGGCGGATGCCTTGGGCGATCGAACCCAGCACTTCGTCCACGGAAATGTCGCGGCTGCTCTCGAACAGCTTGAGCTTGCGCACGTTCGTGCCTTGGCGTTGCTGACGAAATTCCAGCGTGTAATTCGTGGAATAGTGTTCATGTTCGCTGACCAGGATTTCCTGATCCGGCCTTACATGAATCCCGCCATAGATCATCGCCAGGCCTTCAGTGGTGCTGCCGGTCAGCGCGATCTGCTCGGGTTTGGCATTGAGGTAGCGTCCGGCCCATACCCGCACATTGTGCTCGCGTTTCTCGGTTTCCTGCAGGTCCCAGTCCATGGCCCGGCCAGGGTTGCGGTCGATGTTGGCGCGGTGCATGTCGATCGCGTTGCGCACCGGCGTTGGGTGCGAGGTGATGAGGAAATTGGCGAAATGCAGGTAGTTCGGGTCCTGATTGAACAGCTGGCGCAACTGCGCCCATTTGCCCTTGGGCAAAGGCGGTGGCTGCTGTTGTAGATCGCCGGCCAGGGCTGGCGGGTACACGGAAGCAGCCAGGGGCAGGCCGGCGGCGAGAATGCCGGCCTGCTTGAGGAAGGAGCGACGGTTGGTCATGGCTTCGGGTTCGCTTGGCAAAAGTGGCATCAGTTTTTGGCGACGGGCCGGGAGGCTTTTTCGACCTGGTCCCAGACCCGCAGGAAATTGCCGCCCCAGAGTTTGGAGATATCGGCTTCGCTGTAGCCGCGGCTGATCAGCTCGGCTGTCACGTTGCGCGCCTCGCTGACGTCTTTCCAGCCGTCCAGGCCGCCGCCATCGTTGAAGTCGGAACTGATGCCGACGTGATCGATGCCGATTTTCTTCACCGCGTAGTCAATCGCGTCGCCGTAGTCCTTGAGGGTGGCCTTGGGTTCTTCGTCGACAATCGCGTAGAGCTGGCTGGCGTATTCGCCGAACCGTTGTTCCGACCACACGGTGATGATCGGGTCGCCCGGCATCAACGCCATCTCCAGGCCTTGCAGGGGTTGCAGGTCGAAACGCGCACGCAGGGCGTTGAGCTTGTCCTGGGTGGCCTGGCTCAGTGGGCGGATGTAGGTCGGGAAGCCGACGATCTGCACCACGCCGCCGCTGTCCTTGATCAACTGCATTTCGTGGTCGCTGAGGTTGCGCGGGATGTCTACCAGGGCGCGCGGGGCGGAGTGCGAGGCCACCATCGGCGTGCGGCTCAACCGGGCCACTTGCTCCAGGGCCTTGGTCGACATCTGCGAGACATCGATGATCACGCCGAGGTCGTTGAGGCGCTGCACCGCCTGCTTGCCGATGTCCGAGAGACCGCCGAGGGCGTCCCGGGAATCGTTGAAGAATGGCAGCGGCCTGGATGAATCGGCCCAGGCGTTGTTACCCACATAACTGAAGCCGAACATGCGCATGCCCCGTGCCGCCCATTTATCCAGGGCATTGAGGTCGTTGCCCAGTGGGTAGGCGTTGAGCATGCTCATGAAGATCGCGAACTTGCCTTCGCCATGCAGGCGCCGGAAATCGTCAGGGGTGTAGGCGATGGCGGCCTGGTTGGGGAAGTCGCGCACCAGGGCGCTGATGATCTTGTAGCGGGTTTCCTGTTCGAAGCGTGCCTCTTCGACGAAGCCGGCGGTGGGGCGATGCGGCGCGTTGGGACCGTTCCAGATTTCCGGCCAGCCGAAAATTGTCAGGGCCGCACCGGACAGGCGTCCGCGTCCGCTCTTGACGAGGTCGAACTGGCCGCTGCCGTCCTTGTCGGCTTCATTGCCGGCGGTACCGAAGTCCATGGGTACGGTGATGTGGCTGTCGAACGAGAGAAGGCGCTCATGCAGTTCTTCGGCCTGCTTCATCACTTTGACCGGGTAACCGTGATTGTCCTTGAGCCCGTAATCCCAGGCCGCAAAGCCTGCGCCCGCGCAGATCGCCAGGGCTAGCGGCAGGCCGATGAAAAGAGCCTTTTTCGAACGTGGTTTTGTCATTGCCGTCTCAGTCAGGGAGCCTTTGCTATCTGGGAGGAACGAGTGATCGACCAAGGAATTTAGGTGCTCCTGAAAAGATCGCAGCCTGCGGCAGCTCCTACAGGGGCAGGCATTTCATGTAGGAGCTGCCGCAGGCTGCGATCTTTTGGCTGCACCATAAATTTTGGAAGGGAACAAACGTTCTAGCTTGGATAAAGCCTGCTTCATGGCTGACACAGGTAGGGCAATGACGATTTCTCGACGATGGTTCATGGCAGGCCTGGCGCTGACCGGCGCGGCTGTGCCCGCGGCTTTTTATGGGCATCGCCAATGGACGAAGCCGGACCCGACGATCACCCCCGGCGAAGCGTCGTTCGAGGTGGCGGATGTCGCCGGCCAACGCCTGGCGGATACGCTGCGTGGTGTCTGGCAGATCCGTTTCGAAGGACGTGATGCCGGGCTTGAAGGCTTGCCACGGGACGGGCTGGAGTTGTTTCTCGACATTGGCCACAAGGGCCGTGGCCTGGTTGGTTTTCTCGACACCGCCGAGCGCTTGCGTTCCAGCGAAGCACCGCGATATCAGGTGCTGGGCGATGTGGCCGGGGTCAAGCCGGCGCAGTTGAGTTGGCGCTTGCTCAGCGCCCGTGGCAGCTGTGACTACGAGTTCAGCATGGCGCTGGACGAAGTCTGGGCCGGTTTCGGCAATGCCGGCAGCGGCAGCCTCAGTGGTCGCGTGCTGGATCTGGATCGCCCCTTGATGATGACGACCCAGGACAATCGCTTTGTCGCGGTCAAGAAGGTGTTCCCCGAAGCCCGCGAACGCACCGCTCTGAATCCACCGCTGCTGGCCTGGCTGACGTCCCAGGAGCATCGCTTGTTCCACCAGCTCTGGCATGCGTCCAGGGATAAATGGCACACCTTGCCCGAAGACAAGCGCGACGCCTTGCGCGGCATCGGGTGGCAGCCCGGGCCGCGGGATAAGGAGCGTGACGCCCGTGGCACACGCAAGGATCGCAACGGCTCCGGCGTGGACTTCTTCTTCATGCATCGGCACATGCTCGGCACCGCACGTTCGATGCAGGACTTGCCGTCATGGACGCGGTTCCCCTTGCCGCAACCGGAACTGGCCCGGGACCGCATCGGCTTCGCCAATTATTTCGACAACCACGACGGCACGGCGCTGCCACCTACCTGGCTGGCCGAAGACGATGACGAGTATTCGCAATGGGTCAGCGACATCAAGACCGCCGAGACCTACCACAGCAATTTCCAGGTCTGGGAGTCGCAATACCGTGACCCGCGTTACCTGTCGAAGTTGACCCTGGGGCAGTTTGGCTCAGAGGTCGAGTTGGGCCTGCACGACTGGTTGCACATGCGCTGGGCCTCGGTGCCGCGCGATCCGTCCAACGGCCAGCCAGTGCCGTTCGCCCGGGATCCAGCGGACTTTTCCGCGCGCTGGTATGCGCCGGAAAACGACTTCCTCGGCGATCCGTTCTCGTCCCATGTAAACCCGGTGTTCTGGCACTTCCACGGCTGGATCGACGATCGCCTGGAAGACTGGTTCCGCGCCCATGAGCGTTTCCACCCGGGGCAGGTGAGTCGGCTTGAGGTCAATGGCGTGCAGTGGTTCGCGCCAGGGCGTTGGGTCGAGATCGACGACCCGTGGCTGGGGCCGGGGACCCATGGTTGCAGCGCCACGCCGGGGTTGCAGGCGGGCAAGTCGGTGGAGATGGACCCGGAGACCATGAAGCTGGCGTTGCGGATTACCTTTGGCGAGGACGAGAAGAAGCTGGCGGATCTGTTCAGGAAGGTGCCGCAGCGGCCTTGGTATGCGCGGAATTTGAAGGTGAAGCCGGTCGTTACATGATCGTTCCCACGCTCTGCGTGGGAATGCCTCAACGGACGCTCCGCGTTCGGCTCTGGATGGGACGCAGAGCGTCCCGGGCTGCATTCCCACGCAGAGCGTGGGAACGATCAACTACAAAACCTGCCACCCACCCCCAAGCGCCTTGTACAAAGCAATGCTCGCCTGCATCCGCGACAGCCTCAGTTGTACATTCAAATCCTGCGCCGCATACAGTGTGCGTTGCGTCTCCAGCACTGTCAGCAAATCCTCGGCCCCCGCCTCATAGCGACTTTGGGCGATGTTGAACGCGGTCTGCGCCTGGCTCAGCTCCTCGCTCTGCCACTGGCGCTGTTCGTCCAGTCCGCGAATGCTGTTCAAGGCTTTTTCCACGTCGGCGAAGCCATTGATAATCGCACCGCGGTAGCTTTCCAGCAGTTCTTCCTGGCGGCCCAAAGCCTGGTCGCGCTCGGCGCCCAGGCGCCCATTGTTAAACACCGGCGCCAGCAATCCGGCGGTGAGGTTGTAGAAGGGGCTGCGCAGGATGTCACCGGCACGGTCGGCACCGGAGCCGATTTCCGCGCTCAGGGTCAGGGTCGGAAACATTGCGGCGCGGGCAACGGTGACGTCGGCCTGGGCAGCGGCCAGTTGCGCTTCGGCCCGGGCGATGTCCGGGCGCCGGCTGAGCAGTTCGCTGGGTACGCCCGCGTCAATGGCGGGCCAGGACAATTGATCGAAATGCTCCTGGCCCAGCGCCAGTTCCTGCAGCGGGCGGCCGAGGAGGGTAGCGAGGCTGATCTGCGCGTCGATGGACTGCTGCCGTACCAGCGGTAATTGCCGCTGTTGCGCGGCCACCAGGCTTTTCTGCTGAGCCAGTTCCAGTGCGGTCGCGGAGCCGGAATCGAAGCGAGTCTGCACCAGTTTCAACACGTTCTGCGCGTTGGCCAGGTTGAGCCCGGCAATACGGCTTTGCTCCTGCAGCGACAGGGTTAGCGCATAGGTGTTGGCGACGCCGCTGAGCAACGTCAGCTCCACCGTCGCCTGATCGAACTCGCTGGCCTGCAACGCGAATTGCGCACTGTCACGGGAAGCGCGCTGGCCACCCCAGAAATCGATTTCGTAAGTGGCGGTCAGGTTGGCGTTGAAATAGTCCACGGCGCTGTTGTCGCTGTCGGCATCCAGTTGGCTGTAGCCATTGCCGCGCAGCAATTTCTGGCGGTTGGCGTTTGCCCCTGCCTGGACTTCCGGTAACTGCGAACCACCGGCGACCACCGTTTCGGCCTGTGCCTGGCGCACCCGCGCAATGGCGGCGGCCAGGTCGTAGCTGCCGACTCGGGCCTGTTCGATCAGGCGTCCCAGTTGCGGGCTGCCAAAGCGGTTCCACCATTGCTGGTTGTCGCGGGTAGCAGCCGAGGAGTGTGGTGATTGCCAGGCGGTGGGCGGCGTAATGCCGCTGTCCGGACGCTGGGCGGGACTGCCGCAGGCGCCGAGCAGCAGGCAGAGGGTCAGCAAACTCAGTTGCGGCTTCATGGAAAGATCATTCACTGGTAAGGGCCGTGACCGGGTCGAGTCGGGCAGCTTTGCGGGCCGGCATGAAGCCGAAGACGACACCGGTGACCAGGGCGCAGCCGAAGGCGCCCAACACCGCTATCAAGGAGAACGCGACGGCGACTTCGCTGAGGATCAGCACGCCGCCGACGATCAGCGCCAGGGCGATCCCGGCCAGGCCACCGACCACCGAAAGCATCACCGCTTCGGTGAGGAACTGGCGCAGGATGTCGCGCTGGCGGGCACCGGTGGCCATGCGGATGCCGATCTCGCGGGTCCGTTCGCGCACGGTCATGAGCATGATGTTCATCACGCCGATGCCGCCCACCAGCAGCGAAATCGCGGCAATCGAACCGAGCATCAGCGACAGGGTGTTTTGCGTGCGCGCTTCGGCCTGGATCATCGCCGCGTTGTTGGTCAGCTCGAAATCCTTCTTGCCGTTGTGCAGGCGCAGCATCAATTGCTCGATGGCGTGTTCCGTTTCCTTGACCTTGCGCGCATCGGCGGCGGCAATCGCGATGTATTCCGGGTTGTAAGTGCCGAATAACCGCACGCTGGCGGCGGAGTAGGGGATGGCGATGCGGTCGTCGCTGTCGGAGTCGCCGGAGCTGGCGCCTTTTTCCGCCAGCACGCCGACCACCTGGAAGGGTACGTTTTCGATCAGGATGTACTGGCCGATGGGATTGGCGACGTCCTTGAGCAGTTTGGTCCGCACCTTGTGGCCGATCACCGCGACCGCCGCGGCGTTTCGTTCATCGGCCTCGGTGAAGTAGCTACCTTGCACCACTGGCCAGTTGAAGATCGCCGGGAAGTTGGTGTCGTTGCCGCCAACGTAGCTCAGGTGGTCGAGGTTGCCGAAGCGTACCCCGGCTTCCTGGCCGTTGACCGGCATGATGCGCATCACCTGGGGCAGGCTCGCCACCGCCTTAACTTCGTCCAGGGTGACGATACCCAGCGGCGTGCGCGGGTTTGGGGACGCGCCACTGAGGTAAATGATGTTGGAACCGAACGCGCCCATCTGGGCCATGACTTGGCGCTTGCTGCCTTCGCCGACGGCCAGCATCACCACCACCGACGCCACGCCGATAATGATCCCCAGCAGGGTCAGCGCGGTGCGGAACCTGTTGATCCACATCACCCGCCAGGCGGCTTGCACCGCGTCGACCAGCTCGCCTTTCCAGGCACCGCTGGCTTGCGTGCCTTCAGTCAGGCGCTTGCGCAGGTCCACTGCTTGCAATGCACCGGGATTGGCAGGGGTTTGCGCGGCGCGATTGTCCAGGGCGCTGTCACTGATGATCAGGCCGTCGCGGATCTCGATGATGCGCTTGGCCCGCGCCGCCACTTCGCGATCATGGGTAATGAGGATCACCACGTGGCCCTGGCTCGCCAGCTCGTCGAGCAGCGCCATGACTTCCTTGCCGCTGTGACTGTCGAGGGCGCCGGTGGGTTCGTCGGCGAGGATGATATGGCCGCCGTTCATCAAGGCGCGGGCAATGGACACCCGTTGCTGCTGGCCACCGGAGAGCTGGTGTGGACGATTGCCGGTGCGTGTGGCCAGGCCGAGGCGCTTGAGCAGGGCGGCGGCACGGGCATGTCGTTCGGCGGCTGGAGTGCCAGCGTAGATCGCCGGCATCTCGACGTTCTCCTGGGCCGAACCGGACGGAATCAGGTGATAACCCTGGAACACGAAACCAAAAGCTTCGCGGCGCAGCCAGGCCAGTTCGTCGCTGTCCAAGTCGGCGACGTTTTCTCCGGCGAAGCGGTATTCGCCCGAGGTCGGACGGTCGAGGCAGCCGAGGATGTTCATCAGTGTCGACTTGCCGGAGCCGGAGGCGCCGACGATCGCCACGAATTCCCCGGCATGGATCGACAGGTCGATGCCGCGCAACACATGGACTTCAGGCGCGTCGCCACCGCCGTAGGCTTTGCGGATGTCTGAAAGGTCGATCAGGGGCGTATGCATTTACCCGCCGCTCCCGTCGGCCGGGCCGATCAACAAGTGATCGCCTTCCTGCAGGCCGTCGAGGATCTGCACCCGCAGGCGGTCGCTGATACCGGTGCGCACGTTGCGTTGTTCGATACGGCCATTGCTGGCCACCACTTGCGCGGTCTGGCTGTCGGATTGCGCGCCGGCCTGCAGCGCGGCGATCGGTGCGGTCAGGACGTTTTGCGCCTGGCCTGCGACGAAAAATACCTGGGTGGTCATTTCCGCCATCAGCGCGTTGTCGGCGTTATCGACATCCAGCAGCACGGTGTACAGCACCACCCGTGCGCTGCCGCTTTTGCTCGAGCTGGCGGGGCTGCCGCCGCCCTGGCTGGTTTGGTCTAGGGGTTTGGGCGGTACGGGCAGGATCTGCCGCACGGTGCTTTTCCAGCGCCGGGTGCCGCCGCTCAGGGTGGTGAACCAGGCGTTCATGCCGGGTTTGACGTGGCCGATGTCGGCTTCGGAGACCTCGGCCCAGACGGTCATCGGCGACAGTTTGGCGATGCGCAGAATCAGCGGTGTCTGTTGCTGGGCGTTGAGGGTCTGGCCTTCGCGGGCATCCAGTGCGACCACAGTGCCGGACATGGGCGCATAGATCCGGGTGTATCCGAGCTCGGCCTGATCGCTGCGCAGGCTGGCCTGGGCCTGGCGAATCTGCGCCTGGATCATGTCGATGCGCGCCTGGGTGGCGCGCAGTTCGGCCTGCGCAGTCTGCACGTCTTCTTCGCGGGTGGCGTTGCCGGCCTTGAGGTGTTGCTGGCGCTGGAATTTCTGTTGGGCCAGGTCGTGTTGCGCGCGTTGCTCCTGAAGCTGCGCCTTGAGGTTTTCGATGGAAAAACGCCCGGCATCGAGTTTGGCCTGTTGCGTGGAGGGATCGATTTCCACCAGCAGCTGGCCTTCCTTGACCACGTCACCGACTTCCACGTGGATCTTTTGAATCTGCCCGGACGCTTGGGCGCCGACGTCCACGTAACGCCTGGGTTGCAGGGTACCCAAGGCCGTGACACTGCTTTCGAGGTCGGCGCGGGTCACCTGCACGGTGGCGAACCGGTCGCGCCCGGGCGGAATGAACTGCCAGGCCGCAACGGCGATAACGGGGATCAGGGTGAGTGCTACCAGCAGGGCGCGTCGGGTACAACGGGAACGTTTCATGCAGGGTTCCAAAGCAGTTGAACACTGCCGTGGAGCCGGCAGGGACGTGGAGCTGTCCTAGTAGACGAGGACAGCTGCAGGGAATTTAGCCTCGGACACGCGGCGTAACACTGTCGTTTGCCTGACTGATCGTTCCCATGCTCTGCGTGGGAATGCAGCCCCTGACGCTCCGCGTCACCCTTGCGCAAGATCCGAGCCATGCGTCGACAGCGGAACGCGGAGCGTCCCTGGCGGCATTCCCACGCGGAGCGTGGGAACGATCAGCTGTAGCCCATGGCTATTTGGCAGGTAAAACAAAGCAATACTTTAAATCTACATGAGAATTACTATAAATTACGCATCTCAAATTGCCACTACCGTGCCACTGTGGCCGACAGGTTGCTTCAAGGACAGAAACCGCACCCGTGCGGACGGGAGTCATGTTGGAAAACTACTATCGAGAGCTGGTGTGTTTCCTCAACGCCAAGCTGGGCAACCGCCAGGTGGCTGAAGATGTGGTGCATGACGCTTACCTGCGAGTCCTGGAACGCTCCAGCGACACGCCGATCGAGCAGCCCCGGGCATTCCTGTATCGCACGGCATTGAACCTGGTGATCGACGATCATCGACGCAATGCATTGCGCCAGGTCGAGTCGCTGGAGGTGCTCGACAACGAAGAGCGCTATTTCAGTCCCTCGCCCCTGAGCAGCCTCGATCACGGCCAGCGCCTGGACATGCTCCAGCGTGCCCTGGCGGAGTTGCCCCGTCTGTGCCGCGAGAGTTTTCTGCTGCGCAAGATCGAAGGCCTGTCACACCCCCAGATCGCCGAACACCTGGGCATCTCCAAGGCTCTGGTAGAAAAGCACATCGTCAACGCCATGAAGCATTGCCGCGTGCGGATGCGCCAATGGGATGCGCATTGATCCTCGCGCTGATCCGTTCTTGTTAAATTTTATTTCACTGTCCTCGTTCCTAATCAACAGACGACCTGCTGTCCTGCTCAAGGCCTGCCAGGTCACTTAGGCTTATCTCCCCGCCGCTCGGGGGTTCATCCAGAGGACACTGGAAATGACACAGGCAATTGCATCGCCCATCGTTCACGACCTGATCGGCGTCGGTTTCGGCCCTTCGAACCTGGCACTGGCCATCGCCCTGCAAGAACGCGGGCCGACCCAGGGCGAGCTGGATGTACTGTTTCTTGACAAGCAAGCCAACTACAGCTGGCATGGCAACACCCTGTCGACCCAAAGCGAGCTGCAGATCTCCTTCCTCAAGGACCTGGTGACCCTGCGCAACCCGACCAGTCCTTACTCGTTCGTCAATTACCTCAAGGCTCACGGTCGCCTGGTGGACTTCATCAACCTGGGCACGTTCTATCCCTGCCGCATGGAGTACAACGACTACCTGCGCTGGGTGGCTGCGCAATTCGAGAAACAAAGCCGTTATGGCGAAGAAGTGCTGGCCATCGAACCGGTGCTGCACAACCAGCAAGTCGAAGCGCTGCGGGTGATTTCTCGCGATAGCGCTGGACATCAACAGGTTCGAACCACCCGTTCGGTGGTGGTCAGCGCGGGCGGCACGCCGCGAATCCCCGAGGCGTTCAAGGCACTCAAGGGCGACAGTCGCGTGTTCCACCATTCGCAGTACCTGGCGCAGATGGCCACGCAGCCGTGCGTGAACAACCAGCCGATGAGCATTGCAATCATTGGTGGCGGGCAGAGCGCGGCGGAAGCCTTCATCGACCTCAACGACAGCTTCCCGTCGGTGCAGGTCGACATGATCTTGCGCGGTTCTGCCCTGAAACCGGCGGACGACAGCCCGTTCGTCAATGAAGTGTTCTCGCCGGAGTTCACCGACCTGGTGTTCCAGCAAGACAGCAGCGAGCGTGAGCGCCTGGTCAACGAATACCACAACACCAACTATTCGGTGGTGGACATCGACCTGATCGAACGCATCTACGGGATTTTCTACCGGCAGAAAGTCTCGGGCATTGCTCGCCATGCGTTCCGTACCCTGACCACCATTGAAAGCGCCAG
Organism: Pseudomonas umsongensis; assembly: GCF_002236105.1. Classification (GTDB taxonomy): domain Bacteria; phylum Pseudomonadota; class Gammaproteobacteria; order Pseudomonadales; family Pseudomonadaceae; genus Aquipseudomonas; species Aquipseudomonas umsongensis. Next base: position 202,949 of record NZ_NIWU01000008.1, on the reverse strand, counting down.
CGCCACCGAGCGCGGCATCGAGCTGGCCGTGCGCAACAACGCCACCGGCGAAGTCACGGTCCGTCTCTATGACGCCGTGGTGCTGGCCACCGGTTACGAGCGGCAGATGCACCGCAAGCTGCTGGCCCCGCTGGAACAGTACCTGGGTGATTTCGAGGTGGATCGTAACTACAAATTGATCACGGATGAGCGCTGCAAGGCCGGCATCTATATGCAGGGCTTCTGCCAGGCCAGCCATGGCTTGAGCGACACGCTGCTGTCGATCCTGCCGATTCGTGCGCACGAGATCGCCGGTTCGCTGTATGACCATGGCAAGAAGCGCGGGCATCGCTCGATGGCGGATCTGCTCCTGGCGACTGCCAGCTGAAATCTTCGGCGGCGGTGAGGTCGCCTTCGTTGCAAACCCGCGACTCGCGTCAGACTTTTCGGGTGGTATTTCGGACTTTTCCTACAGAATGCGTCGTAAGTCTTCCGTAGCCTTGCCCCCCTCATCAATCTGACCCGGGGGGCTACGTTGCCCAGCAAGTCCTTACGCATCCTGATCGCCGACGAACAACACTTCAACCGGATGAAAATAGAGCGGTTGTTCAACCAGCTCGATTACTTTCGCGTGGCACCGGTGCAAAGCTTCGAGGAGCTTCTGAACCTGGTTGAATATGGCTGCGCGCCATTCGATCTGCTGGTCATCAATGCTGGCCTTGCGCACGGCAAGCTGGACCTGCTGGATTTCTGTCTCGACAACGAGCAGCTTGCGCATGCGCTGATCTTCGATGGCCAGTGCGCACAACTCCCTGTCATTGCGGCCTGTGAACGGCACAAGGTGCAGGTGAGCCACGCCTTGTTGCCGGACCTGGCGACGGTCCAGCGTTTGATGGCAATCGTCGATCGACCCCGACCGCTCGTCGGGACTGTCATTTCTGTCAGGTAGTTCAATCGAGTTATACGTGCAAGAGTTCAGGTGCAGCTACTGTGTCCCGTGCGGGCTCTTACCCATGGACCATCAGTGTCCGAATGTTGTGTTTATGCATAGGGAGTTGCCATGAAGCGCGCGTTGATTGTGGATGATCATCCGGCGATTCGAGGTGCAGTCAAAATCGTACTCAAGCTGGAGGGATACCAGCACATCTTTGAAGCGGCAAGCGGTAACGAAGTCTTGTCGATGATCCGCGAACATAAGCCTGAACTGCTGGTGCTGGACCTCAAACTCCCGAAGCTCGACGGTCTTGAGGTACTGGCACGGATCCAGATGGAAGAGATGCACTGCCGGGTGGTGGTGTTCACCGCCCAGGAGCCAGCGTTTTTCCAGGATCGTTGCATGCGCGCGGGTGCCGTGGCCTACGTCCCCAAGACCAACGATCTGCAGCATCTGCACAAAGCCGTGCGCGCCGTGATGGCCGGCTACACCTTTTTCACCCGATTGCCCTCGAGCTCGGTGTCCGTGAGCCAGGTGCTACGCAGTGAAAAGCACATGATTGACAGCCTCTCGGACCGCGAGTTATCGATTTTCCAGTATCTGGCCCGCGGTACGAGCAACAAGGAAATCGCCGAAATCCTGCACGTGAGCCACAAGACCGTGAGCACCTACAAAACCCGCTTGACTGAAAAGCTCAACGTGAAGTCGTCGGTGCATCTGCGTGAACTTGCCCAGCGTCATGCCTTGGTCTGAATGAACGCTATTCGATACCTGCTGTTGGCTCTTTGCCTGGGGGCATCGAGTGTCCTTGCGCAGCCGCAGACATTGGCGTTGCTGGGCCGTTCCAGCGCGGAAGGCCAGGTGCTGCCGTTATCGGTGGCCGACTCGCGCTGGTTGCAGCAGAAAGCCCGTTTGGTGCTTGCCGTTTCAGCCCCGGATTATCCACCTTTTGACATCACCACCGATCACACGCTTGAGGGGGTGACGGCCGACTATGCCGATCTGCTGCGCCAGCTGCTGCAGGTGGAGATCGAAGTCCAGCGCTATCCAGCCCGCGAAGACGCCCTTCGAGCAGTCAAGCAAGGGGCAGCAGACCTCCTGGGAACGTCCAACAGCTACGAGTCCCAGGACCGCCAATTACAAATGTCCCACGCCTATGCGGTGGATCAGCCGGTATTGGTGACCCGAGTTGACTCGCTCCAGGCACTGGACCCGACGCTGGCTGACAAGCGCCTGGCAACGCTCTACCACTACTTGCCTGAACAAAGCGTGCAGCAGTTCTATCCTGAAGCGCAGGTCCAGCTTTTCCCCTCGACACTGGCAGCGGTCGGCGCAGTCGCCTTTGGCCAGGCGGATGTCTATCTGGGCGATGCGATCAGCGCCCATTACCTGATCAGCAAAAACTACCTGAACAACGTCCAGCTGGCTGACTTCTCGCCCATGGAACCGGGGCGCTTCGCCTTTGCCATGGCCCGCGACAACCCGGCGCTGCTGCGCGTTGTCAACAAGGCCCTGACGGCGATAACGGCCAATGAACAAATGAACATCCTGCGCCGCTGGGGCGCGAGCGGGGTGTCCATGCCGGGCACGCAGTCGCTGCAATTGAGCGTGGCCGAGCAACGCTGGCTCGACCGTCACCCGCGCGTGAGTGTGGCGATCAACGAGAACATCCCGCCGATAACGTTCATGGACAGTGAAGGCAAGTTTCGCGGCATCGGGGTCGATGTGTTGGCGAAAATAAGCCTGCGCACCGGCTTGCAATTCGACATCCGGGGCATGCGCTCAGTGGCCGAGATGCTGCAGGCGATCAAGAGCGGCCAGGTCGACGTGCTGGCCGGCATCGGCCTGAGTTCCCGGCGTGAGGAAGACTTGCTGTTTACCCGGCCGTTCCTGACCAGCCCTTCCGTGCTGGTAACGCGCCTGGCGCCGGATAGCCCCAGGACCCTGGATGATCTGGCCGGAAAGACCCTGGCGCTGACTCAGGGCAATATCGCTGGCGAGTTCATTCGCCAATACTTCCCGTCGATTCGTTGTGTTGATGCGCCGCTGTCGGCCGATGCCATGGAAATGGTTGCCCAGGGCAAGGCACAAGGTGGCATCAACTCATTGATCAGTGCCCGTTACCTGATATCCCGGCAGTACCGTGATCGCCTCCAGGTCACCAGCACCGTGGGCATCGATCCCGCGCGCAGTACCCTGGCGACCGGTCGCGACGACACCGAGTTGCATTCGATCCTGGACAAGGCCTTGCTCAGTATCCCTCCCGAAGAAATCGACGACCTGATAATGCCCTGGCGCAATGACCTGATGGTGGAGCAGAGCTATTGGCTGCGTCATCGACAGACCATATTCCAGGCGTTCGCTGCCGCGGGCGCCTTGCTTCTCCTTGCCCTGTTGTGGATTGCCTGGCAGCGCCGGCAGATCCGCCAGCGCCAGCAATGGCTTGCCCGATTGCAGGAGGCCAAGGACACCGCCGACGATGCGAATCGCGCCAAGACCACGTTCCTGGCGACCATGAGCCATGAAATCCGCACGCCGATGAATGCCCTGATCGGTATGCTTGAACTGGCACTGAAATCCGCCGACAAGGGCGTCACCGACCGCGCGGCCATCGAGGTGGCGTCAAGTGCCGGGCAACAGTTGCTGGCCTTGATCGGCGACATCCTGGACATTGCCCGAATCGAGTCCGGACATTTGTCCCTGATGCCGGAGCGCACCAATCTGCACGCGCTGGTGGTGTCGGTGTGTCGGGTCTTCGAAGGCCTGGCCCGGCAGAAGAACCTGCTGTGGCGCATCGAGCTGGATGAGCACAGCGACCGCGATGTGTTGATCGACCCCACGCGTTTCAAGCAGGTGCTGTCCAACTTGCTGAGCAATGCCATCAAGTTCACCCACAAAGGCGAAGTCAGCCTGAAGTTGCAGGTTATGCCCGTGTTGCCGGACCGTATCGCGGTCAATGTGTGTATAGAGGACAGCGGCAGTGGTATCAGCGACTTTGACCAGCAACGCTTGTTCAGTCCGTTCGTGCAGGTCGGGAATCGCCAGGTATCAGGCCGGCAGGGGTCCGGCCTGGGGCTGGTGATCAGCCGCACGCTGTGCGAAATGATGGGCGGGCAATTGCAACTCGCCAGTGTCCTGGGGCGCGGTACCCGTTTGGACATCAGCCTTGAACTGCTGGCATTGGAGACGTTGCCCGCCGCTGAAAAAGCGCCGGGCGAACCGCCGGCAAGGACCCGGCCGCTGACAATTCTGGTGGTGGACGATTACCCGGCCAATCGGTTGCTGCTTTCGCGGCAACTGAGTTACCTCGGGCACCAGGTTCTGCTCGCGGAGGATGGCCAGCAAGGCTTCGAGCAATGGCGTGAACACGTCTGCGATCTGGTCGTCACCGACTGCAACATGCCGGTGGTCAGCGGTTATGAACTGGCGGGTGCGATCCGCGATGAGGAGCGCTTCCAGGTGGGGCCGCCGACGTTGATTCTAGGCTTCACTGCCAGCGCGCAACCCGAGGAGAAAATGCGTTGCATTGAAGCGGGCATGGACGATTGTCTGTTCAAACCCATTCAATTGGTCGACCTGAGCGCATGGTTGAGCTGCAGATTTCCCGTCGAATCGGCAGGCGTGCCCGAAGCGCCCCCCATCACCGAAATCGATTTAACCGGGTTGCAACGCTACACCGGCGCCGACAGTGAATTGATCGTGCAACTGCTGCAAGATTTGGCCGTGACCAACCGCGAAGATCGCGAGCGTCTTATGCAAGAACATGCCAGCGGTAATCGCCATGGCTTGAAAGACCTGGCGCACCGCATCAGGGGTGGTGCGCAAATGGTCCGGGCACAGGCTCTGGTGGCGTGTTGCGAACAACTGGAGCGTGCTTGTGCCGAGCGCGATGCCGCACTGATCGACGCAGCCGTCGATCAGTTGCACCAGGCGATGACGCGCCTGGACAAAACGCTTGAACAGGGCAGGGGCTTGAACCCGGCTGCTTAATCCCAGGTCGGCGCCAGGCCCTTGGGGCTGGTCAGTCGATAGCCGCGATCCAGGCTGGCGATCAATGCCATGTCGGCATCGCTCAACGTGATCGCGCTGGCCTTGAGGTTGCCGGCGAGGTTGGCGCGTTTGGTCGACGAAGGAATCACGCCATGACCCAGTTGCAGGGCCCAGGCCAGGGTGACTTGTGCCGGTGTTGCTTGCAGACGGTCGGCGATCTGCATAATCACCGGATCCTTGAGCACTTCACCGTAGGCCAGGGTCATGTACGAAGTGATCTGGATACCCTGGCTTTGCGCGAACTCGACGACCTGGCGGTTTTGCAGGTAGGGGTGCAATTCGATCTGGTTAGTGGCGATGTTCTGCGCGCCGACGGCGGTTATCGCCTGTTTCATCAGGTCGACGGTGAAGTTGGAGACACCGATCTGCCGGGTCAGGCCCAGGTCCCTGGCTTCGAGCAAGGCACCCATGAACTCCTCGACCGACACCTGGTCTTGCGGCGACGGCCAGTGGATCAGGGTCAAGTCCAGATAGTCAGTCTGCAGTTTGTGCAGGCTCTCCCGGAGGCTGTCGATCAGGCGATCCTTGGCGAAATTGGCGACCCAGATCTTGCTGGTGATGAACAGGTCTTCGCGGGCAATGCCGCTGGCAGCGATGGCATGGCCGACTTCGGCTTCGTTTTCGTAGATCTGCGCGGTATCGATGACCCGGTAACCCAGTTCCAGGGCGGTGCTCACCGAATCGATGACCACCTGGCCTTGCAAGCGAAACGTACCCAGGCCGAAAGCGGGGATAGACATGAATGACTCCAGTGGGTGCAGTGGGAATGGGCGCGAGTATCCGCGCCTGTATCCGTGAGAAAAACCGCTGGATGGGCAAAGCAATGTTTACTGGAAATCAAAAATCGATGGCACGTGGTCTGGAATGCATTCCCCTGTAGGAGCGAGCATGTCGAATCGTCGCACCGTCGCGATGGACGTTAACGATTACGCGGGCTATCTGATTGCCCGCGTTGTTTGGGCGTCCATAGCGAGCATGCTTCCTACAGGGGAACCAGCGCCCAGGCAATATCGCTGCGGCTGAACTCTTCGCCAAGAAAGTCGATCAAGGTCCGCACCGACGGCAGCAGGCCACGGCGTGACGGGAAGATCGCATGGATAACGCGAAACCCTGATGTTCCACCACCTGGGTGAAGTAGTAGAGGGTGTTGAGGTCTTCCACCATCGTTCTCCAGATAGAACGCTAAAGCTGATTTTTGCAGTCTAGCGCAGCAAAGGTCACGGTTTTAAGCTCTGTCCATGACTTCACGCACCTCATCAGGAGACACCATGAAAAACATCATCGGTATCTACACCAGCCCGCGGGCCCATTGGGTCGGCGACGGTTTTCCGGTTCGCACGCTCTTTTCCTACGACAACCTGGGCAAGCACATCAGCCCGTTCCTGCTGCTGGATCACGCCGGCCCAGCTGAATTCACCCCGACCACCGCGCGACGCGGCGTTGGTCAGCATCCACACCGTGGTTTCGAAACCGTGACTATCGTCTACAAGGGCGAACTGGAACATCGCGACTCCACCGGCAGTGGCGGCAAGATCGGCCCCGGTGACGTGCAATGGATGACCGCCGCCTCGGGGATTCTCCATGAAGAGTTTCACTCCGAAGCTTTCGCCAAGAGCGGCGGCACCCTGGAAATGGTGCAGTTGTGGGTCAACCTGCCGGCCAAGGACAAAATGGCCGATGCCGGTTATCAAACCATACTCAATGGCGACATTCCGAGCATTGCCCTGGCGAACGACGCCGGCAGCTTGCGCTTGATCGCCGGTGAATTTGAAGGCCACAAAGGGCCGTCGCGCACCTTTACCCCAATCGACGTCTGGGACCTGCGCCTGAATGCCGGCAAGCTGCTCACGCTGGATCTGCATGAAGGACGCAACACCGCACTGGTGGTTTTGCGCGGCACGATTGAGGTCAACGGCGTGGAGTCGGTGCGTCAAGGGCAGTTGGCCTTGTTCGACCGCAAGGGCGATCAACTGACCCTCCAGGCCAGCGAAGACGCTGTAGTGCTGCTGCTCAGTGGCGAACCGATCGACGAGCCGATCGTCGGCCACGGTCCGTTCGTTATGAACACCGAGCAGGAAATCCACCAGGCGTTCGCCGACTTTCAGTCCGGTCGTTTCGGCCAGATGCACGGTTGATGCCTCGGGCAACCACTCCAGATCTACAATTGTTGATCGAGAGCTACCTCAAGGCTCAACAAGTGGCGAACGAACATGAAGCGCTGGATTCGCAGCGCTAACCGGGATACCCACGCCGACTTTTTCGGCATCGATAACACACGCGGACCCGTTCGGCCTGGCCTGTGAGCTGTACCGCGACCGGCGCAACGACATCGGGCTACAGCACCCTGACCAAGTAACCCGGACATATCGCCCCCTGTAGGAGCTGCCGCAGGCTGCGATCTTTTGATCTTGATTTTGCATGATTTGCAATTCGCCGAAGATCAAAAGATCGCAGCCTGCGGCAGCTCCTACAATGTGTGCGATATTTGCGTTAATCACCCGTGCCGGAGCTGCTTGATGCTGTCGTTACTGACCGAACACCCGCTGATTTGTGCCTTGCTCCTGATCCTGACCGATCTGGTGTTGTGGCGCTTGATCGGTACCCGTGGCCACAACGTGAAACTGCTGGTGCGGGTGGTGATTTTCTCACTGTTCAGCCTGGTACTGTTCAACGAAGGCATGAACCCGCTGGAACCCGCGCCCTGGGATGACAACGTGCCGTTGCACCTGGCAGCCACCGGTTTGCAGATCGGCTGGTGGCTGTTCGCTGCGCGCACCCTGACCGTGCTGATCGGTGCGGTAATGATGCAACGGGTGGGACACACCGGGCGATTGCTGCAGGACTTGCTGGGTGCGGTGATTTTCCTGGTCGCGGTCATCGCAGCCCTGGCCTACGTGCTCAATCTGCCGGTCAAAGGCGTACTGGCTACCTCCGGTGCCTTGGCGATCATCGTCGGCCTGGCCTTGCAAAGCACCCTCAGTGACGTGTTCTCCGGGATCGTGCTGAACACCACCAAGCCCTATCAACTGGATGACTGGATCGCCATCGACGGCACCGAAGGCCGGGTCATCGATATCGATTGGCGGGCCACGCGCTTGCAGACTTCCCAAGGCAGCATGATCGTGATTCCCAACTCGTTGGCGGCCAAGGCCAAGATCACCAACTTCAGCCGTCCCAGCGATATGTTCGGTCTGTCGATCAGCCTGCAGGTCAGCCCCCATGTCCGTCCGCAAATCGTGATCGATGCCCTTGAGCGAGCGGTGCAGGGTTGCCGAACCTTATTGACTTCACCCGGCGGCAAAGTAGCGCTCAAAAGCTCCAGTGCTGCCGGCAACGAATACGAAATCAGCGGGTTTGTCGCCTCGATGAGCGAGAAGCGCTCGGTACGTAATCAACTGTTCGATCTGGCGTACCGGCATTTGCGGGCATCGGGGATTCACCTGCTGTCGAGCGTCGAAGCCAACCCGTCGAACGACCTCACACGCCCACGGGCGCTGCTCGACAGCTCGCCGCTGTTTTCCAGCCTGCGCCACGATGAGAAAGAAACCTTCAGCCAGAACATGTCCCTGCAATCGTTCCGCACGGGCGAGACGATACTGGAGGCGGGGGAGGTCAGCGATCACTTGTTCATCATCGAGTCCGGGGTGGTTTCCGTTACGCTGAACCGTCACGGCACGCCCATCGAATCCGGACGCATGGGGCCAGGGGAGGTGATCGGCGAGGCCGGTATCTTGACCGATAGCGCGCTACCCGCCCAGTTCACCGCGAAAACCCCGTGTACGCTCTATCGCATCGAAAAACAGTACCTCAAGCCCTGCCTGGATGCCCGCCAGGACATCAACGATGCGATGAAAACCTTGCTGGATTTCCGTCTGAACAAGGCCAAGTCGCTGATCGCGGATGTCCCCCTCGTGGTGCCGAAGAAAGGGTTCTTGCAATGGTTGCGCAGTCGGGTGTGACGGGAGCATGGCGCGTTTAGCGGGCCATTGGCCTCCTCGACTTCTGCCCGATTGGCTATTTGTACACGCAGGCGGTAGAGCTAACTTAGTGCCACACCCACTTGCCCAGGAGCATGCCATGCAACCGCGTATCGATTTCTACACCGCTTCCCCTGACGCCCTCAAAGCCATGATCGCCCTGGAATCCGCCGTTTCCAAACTGCCGCTGGAAAAGTCCCTGATCGAACTGGTCAAGCTGCGCTCTTCGCAAATCAACGGCTGCGCCTTCTGCATCGACATGCATACCGCCGACGCGATCAAGGCCGGCGAAACCCCGCGTCGCCTGTTCGCCGTGACGGCCTGGCGCGAAGCACCCTTCTTCACCGAGCGCGAACGCGCCGCACTGCTCTGGACCGAATCGCTGACCCAGCTCAGCCTGACCCATGCGCCGGATGAAGACTACGAAGTGGTCGCCGCCCAATTCACCCCCAAGGAATTGGTCGACCTGACCGTTGCGATCAACACCATCAACGGCTGGAACCGCCTGGCGGTGGGCTTTCGCAAGACGCCTCAGGCCTGATTTTTTTGCCCCTGCGTCATTGAATCGCTCAGTTAATGAAAAGCAGACTGGGCGAGGGAAATGATGCTGTCGGTTACCTATTGCAAACGCCTCCTTTATTGGAGGCGTTTTTGTGCGATCCGTTGATTGTTCTGGCGTGGTAGTGACTATCTCGCTTGATAGTCTTCATTCACTTTTCCTTTCATGCTGCAGTTGTTAAATGGTTTGGTTCTAAATAACTATCAGTTGTGCTAGTTACATAAACTTGCTTCCCGCGTCTATGATTCGTTCGATGTTGAACGCTTTTCCATGGGGGAATTTGATATGGCCGTCACGTATGAAATTTACAGCCTTGAGCGGCCAGATTGGTTGCTCAGCTCAGGGCTTAGTAAAGGCATTTATCATGATCGAAATGCCCTTAATATGATTCTTTCTGCAGGAAAAAAAGTTAGATTTCGGCAATCTCACCCGCACTTAGATATGCGCGTTACGCTGAATTTATTGAATGATGATCGGGAAAAAGAACACCATGCCGTAGTGACTACCCAGTGGGGGGGAATCGTAGCCAGTCATACGTCAGTACTTTTTTTAACGACACCGTACACTGACTCCGCTGGAGAGCTTGTTAGTATTGAGGTGGATTTTGTAGACGGTGGTGAGTATCTACCAATTTGCCAGGCGGGATTAGAGGCGGATAAGTTTTTTAGAGACTGGAATCTGCTGGAAGCAGAATTCGCATTGTATATTTCTGACTGTGCAATGATTTTGATTCCGGCTAAAGACAAGGCGGTGCTGTGGGCTATGCATCAACGATCTGGCTTACAAAGCCTGGCTGCGTACTATGATGGTATTTTTGAGCACTTCAACTACCTTGCTGGGCTTTCATTTAATCCAACTGTGCCGACCGATAAAAACATCCCTAATCGCTACTTTATGAAGGCGGATAAGTCAGGGCCCGGTGCCGCCTACTATGGATGGTCGTGGACAGCGGAGTCAAAAGATTCTGTTGCAGAATTTTGGCTTAATATTGACGGGGCCAACTGGGGCAGTATTCATGAAATAGGTCATGGTTACGAGGGGCTGTTCAGGGACTCCAGCTCTATCAATCTGCGTGAGGTTTGGAATAATGTGTTCGCCGCAAGTTATCAACTTAAGGTATTAGGGGATGAGTTTTATCGAAAAGGGTGGCTATACGCTAGCGGCGAGGAACGTCTTTATACAATAGCTATGGAAGAGTTCGACAAAGGGACAGTTGGCAACAATTTAGCGTTAACGCTGTATTTTTTTCTGTTGATATTTGGGTGTGCTGGCGATCCGAGTATGGCCGAGTTTCACAAGCGCTATCGTCGACTCAGTAATGAGCCAAGGTTTCGGGCTGACAGCCATCCGGCGATGGATCTTTTGAGTGACGTCACTATTGATAAAGCTAATGTTGATACTTCCGAGTTTATGTCGTTTGCCAGTGCGCCACTGACTCTGCAGCAGACAATCAGGAATTCTTTTAGCAATGCTGTTCCGGTTTACCCTCTCTATTTACTGGTTAAGAACAATAGTCTGAAACAGATTCAGGCGCAGCTAGGGTTGAGAAGCCCAGTGGATCTTGTCAGTAGCTCTCAGCTAAGCATCACTGGTTTGACGGCTAGCATCACGATTAATTTTGATGGGATTTTATTAAGGGAACTACGGGGTAAGTCTCTTTTACTAGGAAATGGTCAAGGAATGGCCAGGGTTGTTGAAATAAAAAGTGCGACGGTTATTGTGAGCGGCTTGAGTTTGGGGGTCTATGCATTGCAACTGCCTTCTGTACGCGGCGGGGAATATCAGAGTGTCAGGTGTTATGCCGTGATTAGAGATGCACCTAATGAAATAAATTGTTCCTACGTTAAAAAGGACGGAAGTTATCTGGTAGATCAGGTTGTAAGTTTGGGAGGCTTATATGGTGTTTTTTGCAGGCTTGACGTGCAGGTTTCTAGGGGGCGCTTGTTGGTCGATGTTGTTTATCCAGCTCCGCACAGTCTTTTTGAGAAAGAAGTGTATGCGCGGATAACAGTAAAAAATGTACATGGTGATGTCGTTTTTTTTCGAGAAATGTTGGGTGAGAAGACCGAGTTGTATTCTACGGTAGTTGCAATTTCAACGGGTTTTACAATTGAGGTTATGCACAGGGAACCATCGCGCTTATTTGTATCTAGCAGCCTGGAGTCGGCAGTGATTGATAGGTGGGCACTTATCAATGAGTTGGTGGTGACTGAGCAAGGGCTTGTCAATGTCAGTCTTGGGACTAATGCTGGTGAAAATCTAAGGTCTGAAATTGATAAGTGTACGGAGTCTTTTTATACGCATCCGCATCTTGTTATACATGATGAGTATCCAGTTAAACAAGATCTTCGTAGGGCGATCAATACATTCGCGGAACCCGTAAGGAGTCAGCTGTTTGAACGTTATCGCAAGATTGAATTCGTACTGCCGCCCGTCAATCATACAGTTGATGGGTGGGACTTTACTTGGTATTGGCAAGGGAACGGTGGTCGCGCAGTTGGTTACTTAAATATGCAACTGCTGGCGCGTACAATTGACTTGGTTTTTTATGCAGGTCGCCCCCATAGTTACTTTGCATCGACTTACCTGTCGGTGATGGTGAAATCAGAGAAGGGCGAAATAATTTACCTTCAGGAGTTTCGCGGAGATGTCTGGGCTCAAGCGAGTCATGTGCAGTTGCCGTTGGTGCCGGGGAGTGAAGTGAGTGTCATGCACAGGGAAGCCACACGCAGTTGGATCGTAAATAATTCTAGCGGGAGCATAATTTCAGTCGGGCACGTGCAACATGTTCAAATCGGAGGTCCGCAACGCTTGAATCTGTCCAGCTACTGGCCGGTATCGACCAACGAATCGGATACTGGGGACTTGCAGGCGTAACACGCCAGGCCTCAATGCGCAGCCGGTGGTTGCACCTTGCGCATCAAGGGCACCATCGCCGTGGCGACGATGAAGCAGACCATGATCATCAGGAAGGCGTCGCCGTAGGTTTGCGTTTGCGCTTCGCGGTAAGTCAGCAGCCAGAGCTGGCGCAGGCTGGCGGTGACACCCACGTCGCCGCTCTGGCCGAGGGCGGCGAAGTTGTGGCCAACTTGGGACAGCCACTGGTTGAGTGCTTCGTTGGTGCTGTTGAGGTTCTCCGCCAATCGGGTGAAATGCAGGTTGGTGCGGTCATTGAGGATGGTCGCGCAGGCGGCGATGCCGATGGCGCCGCCCAGGTTTCGCATCAGGTTGAACAACCCCGAGGCATGTTTCAGCCGCGCTGGCGCCAGGCCGCCGAGGGTCAATGTCACCGCAGGCGGTACCGCCAATTGCTGGGCAATCCCGCGCAACGCTTGCGGCAGCATCAATTCCTTGGCTCCCCAGTCATGGGTGATCGGGCTGAAATCCCACATCGACAAGGCGAACAAGCCAAGGCCGGTCATCATGATCCAGCGCAGGTCGACGCGGTTGGCCAGAAAGGCATACAGCGGAATCGCCATGATCTGGAACACGCCGGTGGAGAAAACCGCCAGGCCAATGTCCAGCGCGCCATAGCCACGGACGCGGCCGAGGAACAGCGGTGTCAGGTAAATGGTGGCGAACAGACCGATGCCAGTGACAAAGGAAAAGAAACAGCCGAGGGCGAAGTTGCGGTCTTTCAAGGCGCGCAGGTCGACGATCGGGTTGGCCACGTGCAGGGTGCGGCCAATAAACGCCAAGCCGGCCAGACCGCTGATCCACGCCGTGGTCAGGATCGTGTGGTCGCTGAACCAGTTCCAGCGCGGACCTTCTTCGAGGGTGTATTCCAGGCAGCCGAGGAACAGCGCCAGGAACACCATGCTCAGATAGTCGGCGCCTTTGAGCAGCGACAGTTCAGGCTGGTCGATTTTCACCAGCATCGGCACCGCCACGGCGACGAAAATCCCCGGAACCAGGTTGATGTAGAACAGCCAGTGCCAGGACGATACATCGGTGATCCAGCCACCGATCACCGGCCCCAGGGTCGGCGCCAGGGATGCCACCGCGCCGATGGTTGCAGCGGCAATCACCCGTTGCTTGCCGGTGAAGAAAACGAACGCCGTGGTAAACACCATCGGAATCATCGAGCCGCCGAGAAACCCTTGCAAGGCCCGGAAGGCGATCATGCTCTGGATGTTCCAGGCCATGCCGCATAACAGGCTGGTCAGGGTAAAACCCACCGCTGAGGCGCAGAACAACCAGCGCGTGGAGAACACCCGGGATAGCCAGCCGGAGAGGGGGATCACGATGATTTCGGCGATCAGGTAACTGGTCTGTACCCAGGCGGTTTCATCGGTGCCGGCGGAGAGCCCGCCGCCGATGTCACGCAGCGACGCCGAGACGATCTGGATATCCAGCAGCGCAATGAACATGCCGATGCACATGCTGGCGAAGGCGAAAACCTTGGTCGCCGTCGCCATGCTCGCGGCATTGAACGGTGGTGCCGGGGCGGCGAGGGCGCGGCTCATGGCGCGCTGGCCACGGCTGGCGTTTCAGGCTCCTTGCGTGTGTCCACTTCGGCGGTGACCGAGAGACCGGGGCGCAGGTGGCCGAGCACGCTGTCTGCCGGGTCGAGATGAATGCGCACCGGTACCCGCTGGACGATCTTGGTGAAGTTGCCAGTGGCGTTTTCCGGCGGCAGCACGCTGAATTGCGAACCGCTGGCCGGTGCCAGGCTGTCCAGATGGCCGTGGAATTCCTGGCCCGAGAGAACGTCGGCGTAAATGATGACTCGCTGCCCAGGCACCATGCGTGCCAGTTGATCCTCTTTGAAATTGGCATCGACCCACAAACCACTGGACGGTACCACTGACAGCAGCTGCGAACCGGCCTGGGCATAAGCGCCCACTCGTGCCCGGCGATTACCGATCACCCCGTCTACCGGTGCGCGAAGTTCGGTGTAGCCGACGTTCAGCTGCGCCAGGTCGCGCTCGGCGAGAGCCTGAATCAGGGCGGCGCGGGCTTGTTGTTTTTGCGTGGCGATCACGTTCAACTGCCGTTGCGCCGCCAGCAACTCGGCCTGGGCGCGGTTGCTTTGGGCCTGCGCGGTCTTGAATGTGGCGTTCGCCCGTTGTGCGCTTTCCACTGAAACGGCATTGGTAGCGACGAGTTTTTTGTAGCGTGCATCGTCATCACGCGAACGAGCGGTTTCGGCACCGGCGGCATCGATACCGGCGCGGGCCTGGCCGATGACGGCCTGTTGCAGTTGTTCGGTGGCGTCGAGGTTGGCGAGCAGGGCTTCTTCAGCCGCCACCGCGCCTTCCGCCTTGGCCAGGTTGGCGCGATAGTCGCGTGAGTCGAGGCGGATAAGCACATCGCCGGCCTTGACCTGCTGGTTGTCGGTCACCAGCACTTCATCGATGTAACCCGCCACCTTCGGCCCGATCACCGTCACGTCAGCACCGATATAGGCGTCGTCGGTTTCCTCGATGAACCGGCCGGCGGTCCACCAGTGTGCGGCGTACATACCAGCAAGTACCAACACGGCGATGCCCAGTGTCGGCAGGAGCAGGCGTTTGAGCAGCGGCTTGGGAGTGTTCACCGGGACAGCAAGGTCTGGCTCTACGGTGGGCATGCTGGTCATGGAGGATTACCTGTGGAGGCCATTAAATTACGTGCGTAATATGACGTATGTCATATTTTGTCGCAAATGGTTTTTGCTGCCGGCTGTCAGGTAGTTGTGGGGGAGAAAATGAATGAGTGCCTGGTGGCAGGTGACCGATTGTGAAGGGCGCCAACAGGCGCCCGTCGTTGTCCTGTTGTCTTAAGCCGAAAGTTGCGCCTGCAATCGACGGCCAATCACATCCAACAAATCACAGCCATCGCGCAATGAGGTCACCAGTACCCGCGCTAAATCGCTGTGAACGCCTTCGCTGAGCGCAAAGCTTTCCAGCAGTTGAGTCGCGGTGCGGATGCGGTAGGCCGCAATTTCGTGCAGCACGTCCAGTGGTGCTTCGGTATCGATCAGCAACGATGGAACATTACAGTCGATACCGGTGACAGGCATATATCGATCCATGACAAAAAACCTCCTTTGGGTAATAGAGCGTGACCACTCAGCTAGTTGTTTGGCGGTACCTCGGGGAAACCACCCGGTGGGTCAAGGTTGTCCAGCGCCCGATTGACCAGTAGTTCGCCCAGCACGGCCAATTGCTGAATCGCCAGCATGACATTGCGGCGCGAGCCTTCCAGTTCACACGCAAGGTCGGTGGCCATGACATTCAGGGACGCGAGCGTTTCACAGGCGTGACAGAGCAAGGACTCAGTGTCGATGTTCGGCATGATGGTGAAGACGTGGCTGACAGGGTCGGGACGATTTGGATTGCGCAGGCGCGCGCTGACCAGGGGTTCGGTGATCTCGGAGAGTTTGGAGATATCGATAGGCTCGTAGATCGACCGGTCGGGCGATTGCGCGGAATTGGGGGTGGTCTTTTTCATGTCGAGGTCCTTGCAGAGTTGAAATGCCTACCCATGCCGTCAATCAGGATTGGTTAGCGGCACTGCATGAGTTGGCGGGCCGCTAAAGTTATTACCAGAAAATACCATTTAATTAATCAAAAAAATGAACATCTATGTAATTAAATGATTCATGTTTAGTTGCGGTGCTAATCGTTTTCGTTTTTCTGAAGGTTTATTCGCCAGAAGATTTCCGGTTCTGTAAGAAATATCCTCAATGTAAGTAGGGTAGGGCTGTAGGAATTGACGCTGAATGTGATGCTGTGAAACATTGTTTGACGGCTGTTAGGTGTGGTTGCAGTATTGTTTTTCGCTCGGAGGGCAGGGTGCAGGAAACCGGGGCTGATCAAAAAAACATCAGGGTAGATTAGATCTTTTGATGGATAATTTAAGTGGTAGATATTTAATGTATAAAAAAGAGAAGACAGAAAAACTGAAGAGCAATATTAAATATCTAATAAAAAGTCGCGGGGAAACTCGGCTGTCGTTGTGCAATTCAAGTGGTTTGACCAGAACAACAATCTATAACATTCTTGAAGGAAAAGTCGTCAACGTTCAGCAATCCACTATTCGTAAGATTTCTGACTTTTTCGGGGTGTCTTACAAGGAAATAGAGACGGTTGATTTTGAAGAGAAGGAGATTATAGAAAGTAGTGTTTCTCTGCAGGGGAACATGAATCCAGCTGCGGTACCTATCATCAAAGAAAGCTTGCTTTTTCAGAGCCTTGACAAGCGAATCGGCGAACTGGCTGCAACTCATCCTCTTACTTATTATTTTGGTACCGCTTGCAATCTCATCGCTGTGCTGCTGGAGAATGAAATTGTTGGCATGAACGAGCCTGGAGATCTATTGATAGTGAAAAAAGGATCATCGAGTGGTGAAAAAGAAAAGCTCATCTATGACAAAATAACGAAAAAACTGCTTGTGACGTGTGAGTCTGTTCTTGATTTGGATGCTGTTAGTGTTGTGGGGGAAATAATAGAGGAAAGATTCAATGGGTAGAAGTCAGGAAAACAGTAGCTACCGGCTGCTGGGGTTTGAAAAGAGCAATAGTCTTGCTTTGGTTATGGTTGTCTCCACAGGAAGAATTATCAAGATCAAACTTGCTGAGTTGATGAAAAGTGAGGTGATGGATAACTTCAATAAGGTTGAAATAAAAGACGTATACAGAAAGTTTTATTCTGGCGGCTCGGCCTTGACGGCTTATGAGATCGCTGATCGCCATGAAAGGTCGTGGATGACCTATGTCGCTCTAAATCTAATGCTGTTCGCTCTTTATATTTTTACGAATGTTGCAGCAGCTAAACTTGTATATTTGGAGTATTTCGATATTGTTGTTACTCCTGGCGTTTTCCTCTATCCATTGACCTTTTTAATAGTTGATCTTTTGAATGAGTCTTATGGGCTTAGGCTTGCAAGGAGAGCGATATTTTTCGCTTTCGCAAGCAATGCCTTTATTCTGGTGTTACTCACTGTCACTGGTTTTCTTCCTGGGCTGCCTACTTGGGAGCTTGACGAGTCATACAATAAGGTTATTGGTCATGTCTCGTCTGCATTAGTAGCCTCATCGGTATCGTTTCTTTTTTCTGAGTACGTAAACTCATATTTGCTGTGTAAAATCAAGGAGCTTACAAGCTCAAGGTTTCTTTTTTTACGGGTTTTCTTTAGTACCTTTTTTGCAGTAATAATAGATAGTTTTATTTTTTGCTTTATTGCATTTTATGGCTCCATGGAAAATGACGAAATCCTGAATATAGTTTATGTTCAGATAGTCATCAAAATGTGCTTTGCTGTGTTCAACGTGTTGCCCGCTTATGGTGCGAGGTCGCTGTTCAAGAAATATGTGGCTGGAGCTCAGGCGGCATAAGTTGTGGAGGCTATAATTAACAATCTGGAATTCATACCGCCCGATAACGTGCTAGCTATTTTAGGCTTATTTTGCTCTTCAGGGTTTTCATGGTTTTCTCCTTGTCTTCCAGAAAGTCATTCAGCCCTTTCGCACGAAGATTGCAGGCGTCGCAATTGCCACAGCCGCTGCCTTTCATCCCGTTATAACAAGTCAAGGTATGGTCGCGGATCAAGTCCAGGCTATTATGGTGGTCAGCTAATGCCCACGTTTCCGCTTTGTTTAACCACATTAACGGAGTTTCAAGGTGTAATTTGTAATTCATTCCCAGCGCGATGGCGTTGTTCAGCACCTCGACGAATTCATGCCGGCAATCAGGATAGCCAGAGTAATCGGTTTCACAAACACCGGTGATGACGGTGTCCGCTTGCACTTGATAGGCGTAAATAGACGCCAAGGTTAAAAACAGAATATTTCTACCGGGTACGAAGGTGCTCGGTAGACTGTGTCCTGCGTTGCTTGTGCTTGGCACGGGAATGTTGTCGCGCGTCAAGCTGCTAATGGCTAGCTCATTAAGCAATGAAGTATCTAATACCTTATGCACTTTTATGCCAAGCTTTTTGGAAAGTTGTTGCGCGACTTCAATTTCCGCGCGATGGCGCTGTCCATAGTCGAAGGTAATACAGTGAATTTCATCAAACAGCGGTAGCGCATGGATCAAGCAGGTGGTTGAGTCTTGTCCGCCACTGAAAACGATAACTGCCTTTTTAGTCATGCTTTTTTCTTCCTTGGAGGGAATCCAACGTGTGTTGGGGGCATTGACCGTACCGGGAAGATCAAACTGTGGCTGTGGGACGTTTCCGAGATGGCTGTCGGCGCTTTCCGAATCTGTCAGTTATTGGCAGATATCTGGAAATTCCGAAGGGTAGTGGTGCGACGGGAATGGTCGTCGGGTATGGGGCTCACTTGTAAAGACACAACCCTGTAGGAGCTGCCGCAGGCTGCGATCTTTTGATCTTGATTGTTCAGATCAAAGATCGCAGCCTCGTTTCACTCGACAGCTCCTACAGGTTTCTACAGGTCCTGCGGGACAGGAGTCAGGCGCGTTCGAAAATCGCCGCGATGCCCTGGCCACCGCCGATGCACATGGTCACCAGTGCGTAACGGCCGTTGATGCGGTGCAGTTCGTGGATGGCCTTGGTGGCGATGATTGCGCCGGTAGCGCCCACTGGGTGACCCAGGGCGATGCCCGAGCCGTTCGGGTTGACCTTGGCCGGGTCCAGGTCCAGCTCCTGGCTGACGGCACAGGCTTGTGCGGCGAACGCGATGTTGGCTTCGATCACGTCCATGTCGGCGACGGTCAGGCCGGCGCGCTTGAGCGCCAGGCGCGTGGCCGGGATCGGGCCCAGGCCCATCAGTTCCGGTTCGAGGCCGGCGTGGGCGTAGCTGACCAGGCGGGCCAGTGGGCGCAGGTTGTTGACCTGGACCGCAGCGCCGGTGGCCATGACCAGTGCGGCAGCACCGTCGTTGAGACCGGAGGCGTTGCCGGCGGTGACCGAGCCGTCCTTCTTGAACGCCGGCTTCATCGCCGCCAACTGTTCCAGGGACGTGGCGCGTGGATGCTCGTCGACGTTGAACAGCTTGGTGCCCTTGCGATCCGGGATTTCCACGGTCGCGATCTGATCAACGAAATAGCCGTTGGCAATCGCGTGGGCTGCGCGTTTCTGGTCTTCCAGGGCCAGGGCATCCTGCATTTCACGGGTGATGCCGTTGCGTGCGGCGACGTTCTCCGCGGTGATGCCCATGTGAATGTTCTGGAACGGGTCATGCAGGATGCCGAGCATGTAGTCGACGGCCTGGACGTTGCCCATGCGCGCGCCCCAACGAGCGGATGGCAGCAGGTACGGGCCACGGCTCATGGACTCGGCACCGGCGCCGATGGCGATTTCGGCGTCGCCCAGCAGCAGGGTCTGCGCCGCGCTGATGATCGCTTGCAGGCCCGAACCGCACAGGCGGTTGACGTTGTAGGCCGGGGTTTCCTTCGGGATGCCGGCGTTCATGGCGGCAACGCGGGAGATGTAGGCGTCGCGGGTTTCAGTCGGGATCACATGGCCCATCACCAGATGACCGACCAGCGCCGGGTCAACGGCGGCTTTTTGCAGGGCGGCTTTCACGGCGGTGGTCGCGAGATCGGCCGGTGGCACGTCCTTGAGTGAACCGCCGAAGGTGCCAATGGCGGTACGAGCGGCGCTGACGACGTAAATTTCCGGGGTGTTCATGGCTGTGTTCCTTTTGCTGGATTCTTATCTGTACTGCGATTGAGCAGGGCGTTCAAGGCCGTTTTTGCCTCAACGGTGTTGAGACGCTGGATGAACAGCAGGTTTTCTTCGCGCAGGGTGGCTTGCAGTTCGGCCATGCCGGCCTGGGTCATCAGCTGCCGGGATTGGCGCAAGGCTTGCTGGGGCATCGCCAGGAAGCGCTGGGCAATTTTTGCCGCCGCGGCCAGGCACTGCTCGCCGTCATCGAAGGCTTCGTTGGCCAGGCCCCAGGCCACCGCTTCGCTGCCATCAAGGCTGTCGCCCAACAACAGCAGGCGCGCCGCGCGTGCCTGGCCCAGTCGGCGTGGTAGCAGCAGGCTGGCACCGAACTCGGGGCACAGGCCCAGATTGACGAACGGCGTGCGCAGCTTGGCATTACGGGTCACCAGCACCTGGTCGCAATGCAGCAGCAGGGTGGTGCCGATGCCGATGGCGGCCCCGCAAACCGCCGCGATCAACGGCTTTCGCAGGTGGGTCACGGCGCGCATCAGGCGAAATGCCGGGCTGTCCAGGTGCGTTGGCGGCTCTTGCAGGAAATCCACCAGGTCGTTGCCACTGGTAAAACAGTTCGGGCCACCGGTCACGATGACCACCCCGATTTCGTCGTTCTCGTCAGCTGCAAACAGCAGGTCGGCCAAGCGCGTGTACATGGCGTTGGTCAGGGCGTTGAGCTTGTCGGGACGATCAATGGTCAGTGTCAGCACGCCATCGCGATAGTCTTGTTTGATCAGGTCGGTCATTGCGGGCTCTTGCAGAGTCGGTTCGACGGCCACTTTAAGCGGCAGGGGAACCCCGCAGCTATGACAAAACGGGTCAACCGAGCTGATGCTTTTTGCCATATTGCGTCGGTAAATCCGCCCACACACCCATTCGGGGTATGGTGCCGCCTGGCGAATCCACCAATAGTAGGTTCATCCGCTCATCCAGAGCCGAACTCGCTTGATAAGGTGCATTTGCTATGGGCAAGACACTGCTTAAGGTGATTTCCAGTCTGTTTGTTGTACCGCTGACCCTGAGTGCCCACGCTGGCGAGCCGGACGGCGCCAATACGCTGCGGCTATATAATTGGGCGGACTACATCGGTGAGAAAACCCTGGCCGATTTTGAAAAGGCCACCGGTATCAAGGTGATCTACGACACCTTCGATGCCTATGAAACGGTGCAGGCCAAGCTGCTCACCGGCCACTCCGGTTACGACCTGATCGTGCTGAATGCATCCCTCGCGCCGCCGCTGATCCAGGCCAAGGTGTTCCAGCCACTGGACAAGAAACTACTGCCGGGCTGGAGCAACCTGGACCCGAAAGTCTTGCACGACCTGCAAGGGTTCGATCCGGGCCCCACCTACTCGGCACCTTATACCTGGGGCAGCAATGGCATCACCTACAACGTCGACAAGATCAAGGAGCGCATGCCGGATGCGCCGATCGGCTCGCTGGCAATGATTTTCGATCCGAAGATCGTCTCGCGCTTCGCCGACTGTGGTGTGACCCTGGTCGATGCGCCCACCGAAGTGATTCCCCTGGCGCTTAAGTACCTCGGTCGTGATCCCCGTAGCGCCAAGCCGGATGACCTGAAGGCGGCGCAGGAACTGCTGTTGTCCGTGCGGCCGTACATCCGCAAGTTCGACTCGGTCAATTACCTGACCAGCCTGCCCAACGGCGATGTGTGCATGGCCATGACCTGGTCCGGCGACTACGCGACGGCCATGGCCCGCGCGGAAGAAGCCAAGTTGAACATCAACCTGTCCTACTTCATTCCCAAGGAAGGCTCGCTGATCTGGTTCGACAACATGTACATCCCGGCGGACGCACCCCATGTCGCCAATGCGCACAAATTCCTTGAATACCTGATGCAACCGCAGGTGATGGCGGACGTCACTGACTACATCCATTACGCCAACAGCAACGCGGCGGCCACGCCTTTGTTGAATGCCGATGTGCGCAATAACCCGGCGATTTACCCCGATGACGCCACCCGCGAGCGCCTGTTCCCGCAGAAGACCCAGGACGCCAAGGACATGCGCGCCATGACCCGTGTCTGGAGCACGGTGAAAAGCGGCATCTGATTCGTTCGATCGTTAGTCAATCCGGTTAGAGGTTTATTTATGGCGACGCCAACACGCAGCGTTTTTTCCCCAGCGGACGAGTCCCGGCTGGTCAAGGCCGACAAGGCCCACCATATGCACGGTTATCACGTGTTCGACGAGCATGCCGAACAAGGCTCCTTGAACATCGTCGCCGGTGATGGCGCCTATATCTACGACACCCAGGGCAACCGCTTTCTCGATGCCGTGGGCGGCATGTGGTGCACCAATATCGGCCTGGGCCGTGAGGAAATGGCCCAGGCCATTGCCGATCAGGTGCGGCAACTGGCCTATTCCAACCCGTTTTCCGACATGGCCAATAACGTCGCCATCGAGTTGTGCGAAAAACTCGCCAGCCTGGCGCCCGGCGACCTCGATCACGTGTTCCTCACCACCGGCGGCTCAACTGCCGTGGACACAGCCTACCGGCTGATCCAGTACTACCAGAACTGCCGCGGCCTGCCGGAAAAAAAGCACGTCATCGCCCGTTTCAACGCGTACCACGGCTCCACCACCCTGACGATGTCGATCGGCAACAAGGCTGCCGACCGGGTGCCGGAGTTCGATTACGCCAACCCGCTGATTCACCACGTGTCGAACCCCAATCCCTACCGTGCGCCGGATGGCATGGACGAGGCGCAGTTCCTCGAGTTCCTGGTCAAGGAGTTTGAGGACAAGATCCTGTCGATTGGCGCAGACAAGGTCGCCGGTTTCTTTGCCGAGCCGGTGATGGGCTCAGGCGGGGTGATCATTCCACCCAAGGGTTATCTCAAGCGCATATGGGAAATCTGCCAGCGCTACGACATCCTGTTCGTCGCCGACGAGGTGGTCACTTCGTTCGGTCGCCTGGGCAAGTTCTTCGCGTCAAAGGATGTGTTCGACGTGCAGCCTGACATCATCACCACCGCCAAGGGCCTGACTTCGGCTTACCTGCCGCTGGGCGCGTGCATCTTTTCCGAGCGCATCTGGAAGGTCATTGCCGAGCCGGGCCAGGGCCGTTGCTTTACCCATGGCTTCACCTACAGCGGCCATCCGGTGTGCTGCACGGCAGCGCTGAAGAACATTGAAATCATCGAGCGGGAAAACCTGCTGGCCCACGTCGACGATGTTGGCGGTTACCTGGAGCAGCGCCTGGCCACGTTGCGCGACCTGCCCCTGGTGGGTGATGTGCGTTGCCTGAAATTGATGGCGTGCGTGGAGTTCGTCGCCGACAAACGCACCAAGGCGTTGTTCGCCGACGCAATCAACATTGGTGAGAAAATCCATGTGCGGGCACAAGCGAGGGGGCTGCTGGTGCGGCCGATCATGCACCTTAACGTGATGTCGCCGCCGCTGATCCTGACTTATGCACAGGTCGATGAGATCGTCGACATCCTGCGCGAGTGCATCCTGGAAGTGGCGGCCGAGCTTGAGGCGAGCGGCCAGTATTTCGGCCAATGATTTCAACCCTCAGGTCGTTACCAAGGGACTGTTCACCCGCTAGACTGCGTGGCATGAGCAAGCCAAACGACGAAACACTGATCACGATGCCCTTCGGGGCACTGCATAAATGGCATGGGGGCATGCGCGAGGCGTTCGCCCATATCGATGAGCCCGACGCGCTGCAATACCTGGCGTCGGCGTTGGCGCAGCTGGTGTCCATCGAGTCGATGATGATCAGCCTGGAGCGCAAGGACCGCGCACCACAGTTGCTGTATCAGCGCGGGATTGCCCAAGAGTATCAGGTCTCGATTCTTGAGCGCTATTTTGCCGGGGGCTACTTGCTCGACCCGTTCTGCCTGGCGGTGGAGCAGGGACTGGCACAGGGGTTTTATCACCTGGAGGAAATTGCGCCGGACAACTTCTTCGACAGTGATTACTACAAGACCTATTACCTGAAGGCGAACTGTTCGGAAGACAGCTACTACATCGTCGATACCGGCAACGACACGAAAATCTCCGTCAGCCTCTTTCAAGGTTTCGGCGGTGAATGCCTGCGGGTGGAGCAGTTGAATCTGCTGCGCGCCGTCGAACCGCTGGTGCGCGAATTCATCAGCGAATTCAGTCGCCGTGGCCTGCAGCGCAGTGACGAGATCCAGGGCGATAACGATCAAGGCCTGCGCGATGATCTCAAGCATCGGGTGCAAACGGCGTTCGAACAGTTCGGTTGTGACTTGCTCACCGAACGCGAGCGCGAAGTGGCGCACATGGTGCTGCGGGGGCACTCGGTGAAATCCACTGCCAGCCAGATGAACATCTCACCGGAAACCGTGCGCATGCACCGCAAGAACCTGTATCTGAAGCTGGAGGTGGGTTCGCAGTCGGAGTTGTTTGCGCTGTTCATCGAGTGGTTGCGCGGGCATTGAGCCTGTAACGATCGTTCCCACGCTCTGCGTGGGAATGCCTCAAGGGACGCTCCGCGTTCCAGCGCTGGAGGGGACGCAGAGCGTCCCGGGCTGCATTCCCACGCGGAGCGTGGGAATGATCAGGTGAGGCAGGTCAGTCTTCGCGTTTGACTACGAGGGTCAGAATGTCATAACTGGCCACCAGCTCGCCGAGCTGGTTGGTCACTTCCACATCCCACGCCACCACCCCTTGCGGAACGCCTTGCGGGCTCTTCTTGCCCTGGTCGATCTTGCGTTTGCAGGTCAGGCGCGCCTGGATGGTGTCGCCGATGCCGACCGGGTTGATGAAGCGCAGGGTGTCCAGGCCGTAGTTGGCCAGTACCGGGCCGACGCCAGGGGATACGAACAGGCCGGCTGCTGCCGACAGCACGAAGTAGCCGTGGGCGATGCGCTTGCCGAATTGCGATTCCTTGGCCGCGATGTCGTCGAAGTGCATGTAGAAGTGGTCGCCCGACAGGCAACCGAAGTTCACCAGGTCCGCCTCGGTGACGGTGCGACGGTGAGTCAGCAGCGACTCGCCGATCTGCAGGTCCTGGAAATAGCGACGGAATGGGTGCACTTCGGTTTCGATGACCTTGGCGCCGCGTACGTATTCACCGGTGACCGCTGCCAGCATGGTCGGCGAGCCTTGTACCGCCGCGCGTTGCAGGTAGTGTTTCACCGCACGCAGGCCGCCGAGTTCTTCACCGCCGCCGGCACGACCCGGGCCGCCGTGCTTGAGTTGTGGCAGTGGCGAACCGTGACCGGTGGATTCACCGGCGCAGTTGCGGTCAAGTACCAGCAGACGGCCGTGCAGGGCAGCGGCCACCGGAATTGCCTTGGCGGCGACTTGCGGGTCCTTGGTCACCAGGCTGGCCACCAGGCTGCCCTTGCCGCGTGCGGCCAGGGCCAGTGCTTCGTCCAGATCGTCGTAAGCCATCAGGGTGCTGACTGGACCGAACGCTTCGATGTCGTGAGCGCCACCTTCGGCGTGCGGGTCGCGGGCCTGCAACAGGGTCGGGGCGAAGAACGCGCCCTTATCGACGTTCTCGCCGCGAGGTTCGAAACCGTCGCGGGCGCCGAACAGCAGGTCGCTGCTCTGCAACAGCATTTCCAGGCGTTCGGCCACGTCTTTCTGCTGATCGTGGGACGCCAACGCACCCATGCGCACGCCTTCTACCGACGGGTCGCCGACCACCACTTTGGCCAGGCGATCACGCAAGCGAGTGGCCACTGCATCGATGTGCTTGGCCGGGACGATGGCGCGACGAATGGCGGTGCATTTCTGCCCGGCCTTGGTGGTCATCTCCCTGGCGACTTCCTTGATGAACAGCTCGAACTCTTCGTCATCCGGGGTGACGTCCGGAGCGAGGATCGCGCAGTTCAGCGAGTCGGCTTCGGCAGTGAACGGCACCGAATTGCGAATCAGGTTCGGGTTGACCCGAAGCTTGGCCGCGGTGTCGGCGGAACCGGTGAAGGTCACCACGTCCTGGCCTTGCAGGCGATCGAGCAGGTCACCGGTGCCGCCGATAATCAGCTGCAGGCTGCCCGCCGGGAGCAGGCCGGAGTCGTCCATCAGGCGCACCACGGCTTCGGTCAGGTAGCTGGTGGCGCTGGCTGGCTTGACGATGCACGGCATGCCGGCGAGGAAGCTCGGCGCGAATTTTTCCAGCATGCCCCAGATCGGGAAGTTGAAGGCGTTGATGTGCACCGCGACACCGCCGCGTGGCACCAGGATGTGGGTGCCGGCGAAGGTGCCCATCTTGCTCAATTGCAGCGCCGGGCCTTCGTGGACGACGTTGCCCGATGGCAGTTCACGTGAGCCAAGGCTGGCATAGGTGAACAGCGTGCTGTTGCCGCCTTCGATGTCGATCCAGCTGTCGGCACGGGTCGCGCCGCTGTGGTGGGATATCGCGTAGAGCTGTTCCTTGCGTTCGGCCAGGTACAGGGCCAGGGCCTTGAGACGCTGGGCGCGTTGCTGGAAGTCCAGCGCCATCAGGCCGCTGACGCCTTGGCGGCGGCCGTGTTCGATGGCTTCGGCGAAGTCCGGACGCTCTTCATGGGTGCGTGCGATTTCATGGCCGTCGATGGCACTGCGCAGGATTTGCGCGCCTTGTTGGCCGATCCAGCGGCCGGCGATGAAACTTTGCAGGGTAGGGGCGTGGGACATTGCAAATGCTCCGGGTTTGGTCATCAAGTTAAGAACTAGTGTTGGCTGGCGCCCGAAGCGCCGATGCCGGTCATGGAACGAATGAACTGCGCCAGGTAACGGCCGCGCTCAAGGGCGGCACGTGGCGAACGGTCGGTGACGGAAAACAGCCAGGCGCTGAAAAAGGCCAGGCTCATGGAAAACAGTGCGGGGTTGGAATAGGGGAACAGTGCCTGGTCGTGATGCAGCACGTTGACCCACACCGCCGGGCTCAGCACCAGCAAGACGATTGCCGACACCAGCCCCATCAGGCTGCCGCTGACCGCGCCACGGGTGGTCAGGCCTTTCCAGTACATCGAGAGGAACAGCACCGGGAAATTCACCGAGGCCGCGATGGCCAGCACCAGCCCGGACAGGAAGGCAATGTTCTGCGATTCGAACAAAAGGCCAAGGATGATCGCCAGCACACCAATGCACAGGGTGGCGATTCGCGATACACGCATTTCCTGCTGCTCGCTGGCCTGGCCCTTGCGCATCACGCAGGCATACAGGTCGTGGGACACCGCCGAGGCGCCGGACAACGCCAGCCCGGCCACCACCGCCAGGATGGTGGCGAAGGCCACCGCCGAGATGAACCCGAGGAACAGGTTGCCGCCGACCGCCTGGGCCAAATGCACGGCGACCATGTTGCCGCCGCCGATGATCGCGCCGCTGGCATCGCGGTACGCCGGATCGGTGCCGACCATGACGATCGCACCGAAGCCGACGATGATCAGCAGCAAGTAGAAGTAGCCGATGAAACCAGTAGCGTAGAACACGCTTTTACGCGCTTCCCTGGCATCGCTGACGGTGAAGAAACGCATCAGGATATGCGGCAGGCCGGCGGTGCCGAAGATCATGCCCAGGCCCAGGGAAATGGCATCGACCGGATTGGACAGCAAGGCGCCGGGGGCCATGATCGCGCTGCCTTTGGCGTGCACGGCGGTAGCACCGGCGAACATCGCTTCGGTGCTGAAACCGAAATGCTTGAGCACCATGAACGCCATGAAACTGGTACCGAATAGCAGCATCACCGCCTTGATGATCTGCACCCAGGTGGTGGCGAGCATGCCGCCGAAGGTGACATAGAACACCATCAGCACGCCGACCAGCATCACCGCGTAGAGGTAATCGATACCGAACAGCAATTCGATCAGCTTGCCGGCGCCGACCATCTGCGCCACCAGGTACATCAGTGCCACGGTCAGGGTGCCGAAGGCCGACGTCAGGCGCACGGGCGTCTGTTCCAGGCGATAGGAAACCACGTCGGCGAAGGTGTATTTACCGAGGTTGCGCAGGCGTTCGGCGATCAGGAACAGGATGATCGGCCAGCCGGCCAGGACGCCCAATGCATAGAGCAAACCGTCGTAGCCGTTAAGGAACATCATCGCGGAAATGCCGAGGAAGGATGCTGCCGAGATCATGTCGCCGGCAATCGCCAGGCCGTTCTGGAAGCCGGTCATGCCGCCGCCAGCGGTGTAGAAGTCACTGGCCGAGCGGGTGCGCAATGCGGCCCAGCGCGTCACACCGAGGGTGAACAGGACGAACAGCATGAACATGCCGATGGCGTTCCAGTTCAGTGGACGGGACGCGCCCTCGGCGGCTACCGCAAGATCGGTGACCAGAGCCAGCGGCAACAGGAACAACGCAAGAAGACGGCTCATCGGGCGCACTCCTGCTTGAGTTTTTCATTCAGCGGGTCGATCACGTTGTTGGCGCGATAGACGTAGAAACCGGTCAAGGCAAAGGCCAGCACCACGATCACCACACCCACCAGCATGCCCACGGTGGTCACGCCGCCACTCAGGGACTGGCCGAGGGTGGAGGGGGAGAACGCCACCAGCAGGACAAAGCCGAAATAGATCACCAGCATGATCAGCGACAGGGACCAGTACAGCGCCTGCTTGCGGCGTACCAGCTGGATGAAGTGGGGGTGCTGGTGGATGAGTTCTATGTCTTGGGGGCTCATGGTGGTGTCCTTTGTTTTTTTTGTTGTGGGCGCAGCTATGGGATACAACACAGATCATTGTGGGAGCGGGCTTGCCCGCGAAGACGGAATATCAGGCGACATCAATGTTGAATCTGATGGCCTCTTCGCGGGCAAGCCCGCTCCCACAGGGTTTTGTGTAAGTCCGGTAGATCGGATATCAGAGCTGATCGAAATCCAGCACCACCTTGTCGCTGATCGGGAAGGCCTGGCACGACAGCACATAGCCGGCGGCCACTTCGTAGTCTTCCAGGGCGTGGTTGCTGTCCATTTCCACTTCGCCTTCGATGACCTTGCATTTGCACGTCGAGCACACACCGGCCTTGCACGAGTAGGGCAGTTCGGCGCCCTGGGCGTTGCCGGCATCGAGGATGCTCTGGCTGTTGCGCGGCAGGTCGAAGGCCAGGGCACGGCCATCGCTGATCACGGTGATCTGGCTGACCGCCGCATCGACCTGGCGGGCGGCTTCGCGGGCCTGGCGTTTCTGCTGGCTGCCAGCGGCGGCGAACAATTCGAAATGAATGCGCTCAGGCGCCATGCCCTTGGCCTTGAGGCTGTCGCGCACGGTCTCGGTCATTTCCTGCGGGCCGCAGATGAAGGCGGCGTCGAGAGCCTTGACGTCGAGCCAGCGGCTGAACAGCTGCTCGCATTTCTCGGCGTTGATCCGGCCGTTGTACAGGTCGACATCCTGCTGCTCGCGGCTGAACACGAAGATCAGGTTCAGGCGTTGCAGGTAGCGGTTCTTCAAGTCTTCCAGCTGTTCGCGAAACAGTGCGCCCGAGCTGGAGCGGTTGCCGTACAGCAGGGTGACGCGGCTGTGGGGCTCGGTTTCCAGGGTGGTCTTGATGATCGACAGGATCGGCGTGATGCCGCTGCCGGCGGCGACGGCCAGGTAGTTGCCGTGGCGGGCGGGATCGAGTTCAACGCTGAAATGCCCGGCGGGCGGCATCACTTCCAGGCTGTGCCCGGCCTTCAACTGCTCGTTGGCAAACGCGGAAAAACGACCGCCTGCGACGCGCTTGATAGCAACCCGCAGTTCACCGTCGTTGACGCCGGTGCAGATCGAGTAGGAGCGGCGCACTTCCTCGCCGTCCAGCTGGGTGCGCATCACCAGGTGCTGGCCCTGGGTGTAATGAAAGCTGTCCTGCAGGTGCTGCGGAATCTCGAAGGCGATGGACACCGCGTCACGGGTCTCGGTGCGCACATCCTTGATGGTCAGGCTGTGAAATTTGCTCATTGTTGTTCTCCAGCTGGACGGCAGACGCCGCTCAGATGCACTTGAAATAGTCGAACGGTTCCCGGCAATCGACGCAGCGATACAGCGCCTTGCACGCGGTGGAGCCAAACTCGCTGAGCACTTCGGTGTGGACGCTGCCGCATTGCGGGCAGGCGATCACCGGGCTTTCGCCGAGCAGGCTGCGTTTGCTGGTGCTGCCTTCAGGTGGTGCGATGCCGTAGGCGCGCAGGCGTTCGCGGCCGCTGTCGGTGATCCAGTCGGTGGTCCAGGCCGGGGTCAGGCGGCGCTCCAGGTTCGGTGTCTGGAAGCCGGCCTGTTCCAGCGCCTGGCGGATATCACCCTCGATCACTTCGGTCGCCGGGCATCCGGAATAGGTCGGGGTGACCACCACATGCAAGTGCCCGGCTTGCCAGTCGAGATCGCGGACGATCCCCAGGTCCACCACGCTGACCACCGGGACTTCCGGGTCCATGACCTCGGCCAGGATCGCCCAGGCGGCGGTTAAGTCGCTCGGTTGTACCGGCCGGGCGCCCTGGTCGCTGGCGATCAACTCACCAGGTTGCATCGGGGTACGCTCGTGGCAGGAACTGCATTTCGGCCAGCAGGATGCCCAGGTGCTCGGTGTGCAGGCCCTTGCGCGCATTCAGGTAGAAATAGCTCGGTGCTGCCGGCACGGGCAGGGTGGCGCTGGCGAAAATGTCGTTGACCTTGGCTTGCCACTGCGCCCTCACGCTGGCGATGTCCGGGGTGATACCGGCTTCGCACAGGCGCTGTTCGCTGTCATCGGCGGCGATCAATTCAACGGTAAAACGCCAGACCTCGGGAATGGCCGTGAGCATGCGCTGGTGGCTTTCCTCGGTGCCGTCACCCAGACGCTCGACCCACTCGCCGGAGCGGCGCAGGTGATAGGTGACTTCCTTGACCGCTTTGGCGGCGATCCCGGCAATGCGCTCATCGCTGGACTGGCTCAGGTCCTGGAGGACCGGCAGGTGCCAGGCGTCATACAGGAACTGCTTGAGGAGGGTTACCGCGTAATCGCCGTTAGGTTGTTCCACCAGCAGCAGGTTGCGATAGGCGCGCTCGTCGCGGCGGAACGCCAGGTCGTCGGCGTCGCGGCCGTCGTCCAGCAACTCGGCGGCGTAGTCCAGCCAGTTGCGGGCCTGGCCCACCAAGTCGAGGCCGACGTTCATCAGTGCCAGCTCTTCTTCCAGCGCCGGGGCCTTGCCGCACCACTGGCACAGGCGCTGGCCCTGGATCAGGGCGCTGTCGCCCAGGCGCAGCAGGTATTCGATCAGATCGGTCTTGTTATTCATGGTCGACCTCACATGTGCCCGACTTCGGCCGGCAGCTCGTAGAAGCTGGCATGGCGGTAAACCTTGTCGTCCGACGGATCGAACAGCGGGTCTTTCTCATCCGGCGATGAGGCGGTGATCAGCTTTGAGGGCACGACCCACAGGCTCACGCCTTCGCTACGGCGGGTGTACAGCTCGCGGGCGTTCTCGATCGCCATGGTGGTGTCGGCGGCATGCACGCTGCCGACGTGCTTGTGGTTGAGGCCGTGCTTGCTGCGCACGAAGACTTCGAAGAGGGTCCATTCGGACATTTCAGTTACTCCACATCTGTTCGGTTTTTTGCTGACGGGGCTGAAGATCAAAAGATCGCAGCCTTCGGCAGCTCCTACATGGGATCACCGGCTCCTGTAGGAGCTGGCGCAGCCTGCGATCTTTTGGCGGCATGGAAGCCGCCGAAGATCAATCAAGCGGCGTTCTTGTTTTGTTTTTTGCGGGCGTGGGCGACGGCGGCTTCACGAACCCACGCGCCGTCTTCAATCGCCTTGCGGCGGGTGGCGACGCGTTCGGTGTTGCACGGGCCGTTACCCTTGAGCACTTCGTAGAATTCGTCCCACTGGATTTCGCCGAAGTCGTAGTGACCGCGCTCGGCGTTCCACTTCAAGTCCGGGTCGGGGCAGGTGCAGCCCAGCAGTTCCAGCTGCGGGATGGTCTGGTCGATGAAGCGCTGGCGCAGTTCGTCGTTGCTCTGGCGCTTGATTTTCCAGGCCATGGATTGCGCGCTGTTTGGCGAGTGTTCATCGCTTGGGCCGAACATCATCAGCGACGGCCACCACAGGCGGTTGATCGCATCCTGGACCATGTCTTTTTGCGCCTGAGTGCCGTGACGCATCATGGTCAGGAGGATTTCGTAGCCCTGGCGCTGGTGGAAACTCTCTTCCTTGCAGATGCGGATCATCGCCCGGGAATAGGGGCCGTAGGAGGTGCGCTGCAGCACCACCTGGTTGACGATCGCCGCGCCATCCACCAGCCAGCCCACTGCGCCCATGTCGGCCCAGTTCAGCGTCGGGTAATTGAAGATGCTCGAGTACTTGGCCTTGCCGCTGTGCAGCTTGGCGATCTCTTCATCTCGGTCGGCCCCCAGGGTTTCCATGGCGCTGTACAGGTACAGGCCGTGACCGGCTTCGTCCTGGATCTTGGCCATCAATTGCAATTTGCGTTTGAGCGTCGGCGCGCGGGTGACCCAGTTGCCTTCCGGGAGCATGCCGACGATTTCCGAGTGGGCGTGCTGGGAAATCTGCCGGATAAGGGTTTGCCGGTAGGCATCTGGCATCCAGTTCTTAGCTTCGATCTTGATTTCTGAATCGATTTTTTCCTGGAAGGCACGCTCCTCATCGGACATCTCCGAGAGGTCTTTGATGCGCTTTACGCCTGTTTCTACGAGCTGTGCGTACATGGGGGTCTCCCGCCGTGAATCTGTTCGAGGGCATGGAGAACTTTATAAGCGATACAAAAATTAATATCAAACAGAAAATGACGTGTCGCATTTGTTTTTGTATCGCTTTGGGATGAAAGGTTGGTTTTTTGGGGTGAGCCTCTGTGGCGAGGGGATTTATCCCCGTTGGTCGCGGAGCGGCCCAGGAGAATGGGACTGCTGCGCAGTCCAACGGGGATAAATCCCCTCGCCACAGAGGCTCGCTCCCACAGGTGCATGCAGGGCGGTGAAGGGGCAAAAAAAAGCCCCGCATCAGCGGGGCCTAAAGGGGTGCAGCAGTCATGCTTTAGGGCGTTTATCGACGACGTGGCAGGCTTTGCCCTCGGATCGCTTGATCGAATGGAAAGGCTGCAGGACGATTCGCGAACTGATCCCGATGTACGTCTTGATGTGTTTGCCGAGCTCCCCGCAAACAGCCTTCTGCTGTTCTTCGCTCAGGTGCTGGTGCTCGGCCTTCAACTCGACATGCACATCAACGCTGTCCAGGTTGCCATTGCGATACAGATGGATCTCGTAGCACTCGGAAAGCTGTTTGATTTTCAGTACTTGCTCCTCGATCTGCGTCGGGAACACGTTGACCCCGCGGATGATCAGCATGTCGTCGCTGCGCCCGGTGATCTTGTCGATCCGCCGCATCGGCCGCGCAGTGCCCGGCAGCAGGCGCGTCAGGTCGCGGGTGCGATAGCGGATCATCGGCAGCGCTTCTTTGCTCAGGGACGTGAACACCAGTTCGCCCATCTGCCCGTCCGGCAGCACTTCGCCGGTGACCGGGTCGATGATTTCCGGGTAGAAGTGGTCTTCCCAGATGGTCGGGCCGTCCTTGGTCTCGGCGCATTCCATGGCGACACCGGGCCCCATGATTTCCGAGAGGCCGTAGATGTCGAGCGCGGTGATGCCCAGGCGCTGCTCGATGGCACTGCGCAGCTCGGCGGTCCATGGCTCGGCGCCGAAGATGCCCAGGCGCAGGGCCAGTTTGTGCGGGTCGATGCCCTGGCGCTCGATCTCGTCGGCGATATTGAGCATGTAGGACGGCGTGACCATGATGATGTCCGGCTGGAAATCCTTGATCAGCTGCACTTGTTTTTCGGTCTGGCCGCCGGACATCGGGATCACCGTGCAACCCAGGCGTTCGGCGCCGTAGTGCGCACCGAGGCCGCCGGTAAACAGCCCGTAGCCGTAGGAAATGTGCACCTTGTCGCCACGCCGGCCACCCGCCGCGCGGATCGAACGCGCAACCACGTTGGCCCAGGTGTCGATGTCGTTCTGGGTGTAGCCGACCACGGTCGGTTTGCCGGTGGTGCCGCTGGATGCGTGCAGGCGCACGATGTCATGCATCGGCACGGCAAACATGCCGTAGGGGTAGTTGTCGCGCAGGTCGGACTTGGTGGTGAAGGGGCACTTCGCCAGGTCGTCGAGGGACTTGATGTCGTCCGGGTGCACGCCCAGGGCATCGAAACGCTGACGGTATAGCGGCACATTGTTGTAGGCGTGGTTCAGGCTCCAGCGCAGGCGCTCCAGCTGATGTTGGCGCAGCTCGTCGATGCTGGCGGTTTCCAGCGGGTCCAGCACGGGATCTAGCACGGCTCGGGCAATTGGCATGTTCATGTGTTCACTCGAATTGTTTTTGTGTCCAGTCCCTGCAGGCAGGGGCTTTGAGTGCATGCCCCAAGGATACCTCTCGGCACCCCGGGAATCGCGATTCTTTAGTGGGGTAGACGCTCGATGATCAGCGCGATCCCTTGGCCGACGCCGATGCACATGGTGCACAGGGCATAGCGGCCATTGCGCTCCTCCAGTTCATGCAGGGCGGTGGTGACCAGGCGTGCGCCGCTCATGCCCAACGGGTGGCCCAGGGCGATGGCGCCGCCGTTGGGGTTGACCCGTGGGTCGGTGTCGCTCAGGCCCAGTTCGCGCAGGACGGCCAGGCCCTGGGCGGCAAAGGCTTCGTTGAGCTCGATCACGTCCATGTCCGCCAGGCTCAGGTTTGCAACCTCCAGCACCTTGCGGGTGGCCGGGACCGGACCGATACCCATGATGCGCGGCTCGACGCCAGCGGTCGCCATCGCCACCACCCGGCCACGAGCGATCAGGCCGTGGCGTTTGGCAGCTTCGGGGCTTGCCAGCAACAGCGCGCAGGCACCGTCGTTGACGCCCGAGGCATTGCCGGCGGTAACGCTGCCGCCCTCGCGGAATGGCGTGCCCAGTTTGGCCAACTGCTCAAGGGTTGTGTCGCCGCGTGGGTGCTCGTCGTGCTCGACCACTTTGGCCGGGCCTTTGCGCTGGGGAATTTCCACCGCGACGATTTCTTTCGCCAGGCGTCCGTTGGCCTGGGCAGCGGCGGCGCGTTGCTGGCTGCGCAGGGCGAAGGCGTCCTGATCGGCGCGGGAGATATTGAACTGTTCGGCAACGTTCTCTGCCGTTTCCGGCATGGAGTCGATTCCGTACGTCTTTTTCATCAGCGGATTGACGAAACGCCAGCCGATGGTGGTGTCGAAGATCTCGGCCGCGCGGGAAAACGCCTGTTCGGCCTTGCCCATCACCAGTGGGGCGCGGGACATCGATTCAACGCCACCGACCAGCATCAACCCGGTTTCGCCACTGCGAATCGCCCGCGCTGCGGTGCCGACCGCATCCAGCCCGGAGCCGCACAGGCGATTGAGGGTGGTGCCGGGTACGCTGACCGGCAACCCGGCCAGCAGTGCCGACATGCGTGCGACGTTGCGGTTGTCTTCGCCGGCCTGGTTGGCGCAGCCGTAGATCACATCGTCCACCGTGTTCCAGTCCACTTGCGGGTGACGGCGCAGCAGTTCGCGCAGCGGCACCGCGCCGAGGTCGTCGGCGCGCACGCTGCTCAGCACTCCGGCGTAGCGGCCGATCGGGGTGCGAACGGCGTCGATGATCAGGGCGTCATTCATTGGGGGTCTCCTGCGCCAGCACCGAGCCGCGCACTTTGTAGGACTTGCCGTGGAACAGGGCGATCAACTGGCCCTGCTGGTTTTCAATGCGTACGTCGTAGTTGCCGGTGCGCCCGGAGCGGCTTTGCTCGATGCAGTCGGCATTGAGCGTGTCGCCCAGGCGCGCCGGGGCGATGTAGTCGATGCTGCAGCCGATGGCCACGGTGGCTTCGTTGTAGCTGTTGCAGGCAAAGGCAAATGCCGAGTCGGCGAGGGCGAACAGGTAGCCGCCGTGGCAGGTGCCGTGGCCCTGGACCATGTCTTCGCGCACGGTCATGCCCACGCGAGCGGAGCCTGGGCCGGCGGACAGCAGGCGCATGCCCATGGCCTGGCTGGCGTTGTCGCGCTGGAACAACGCTTGCGCGCAGTCGCTGGCCAGGTTCATCGCTTCGTGGTTAGTCATGGAAGTTTCTCCCTTCGGCTACGCGGCGGCGCAGCAGCAACGATGGCCGGTAGCGTTCTTCGCCATAAGCGGCTTGCAGGTTGTCCAGCGTATTGAGGATGTGCGGCAGACCCACGGCATCGGCCCAGGCCAGCGGGCCTTGGGGATAATTGACCCCGGCGCGCATCGCCAGATCGATGTCGGCGGCCGAGGCCACGCCTTGCAACAAGGCGTCGGCGGCCTCGTTGGCGAGCATCGCCACGGTGCGCAGGACGGCGAGGGCCGGGCTGTCGCTGAGCAGGCTGACCTTGAGCCCGGCCCGTTGCAGCAGTGCAACGCCTTGTTCGAGTGCCAGCGGATCAATGCCGGCTGCATGGCTGATAGCGATACGTTGGGCCTTGGCATAGTCGAACGCCAGATCCAGCAGAATCAGGTTACGCAACCCGTCTTCCCGGGCTCGCTGACAGGCCATGCGTCCGTCGCTCAGGGCCAGCACGGCATCACCTACGCGCAGCAAACCGCGGCCATCTCGCTGGAGGACTTCAACGCCTTGCTCTTGCAGGCGCCCGAGCAGGCCTTGGGCGAACCCCAGGTCACCCTCGACAGCGCAAACATCGACGGTCGCCGCACTGCTGATTTCAGCCGCTTGCGGGCGCTCGGCGCCTTGGGCGTAAGCGTAGAAACCCTGTCCGCTCTTGCGCCCCAGTCGTCCACCGTCTACCAGCTCTTTCTGGATCAGCGACGGCTGAAAGCGCGTGTCCTGGTAATAGGCGTCGAACACCGAGCAAGTCACGGCATAGTTGACGTCATGGCCGATCAGGTCGGTGAGCTCGAAGGCGCCCATGGCAAAGCCCCCGGCCTCGCGCATCAGCGCATCCAGGGTTGGGCAATCGGCGGTGCCTTCCTGCAGCAGGCGCAGGCTTTCGGCGTAGAAAGGCCGGGCCACGCGGTTGACGATGAAACCCGGCGTGGAGCGGGTGTGCACCGGTTTTTTGCCCCAGGCCTTGGCGGTGTCGTACAGGCACTCGGCCAAACCCGGATCGCTGGCCAGGCCCGAGACGATTTCCACCAGCGCCATGACGGGCGCCGGGTTGAAGAAGTGCAGGCCGAGCAGGCGTTGCGGGTGTTGCAGCTGCGCTGCAATGCTGGTGATCGACAGCGACGAAGTGTTGCTCGCCAGGATGCACTGCGCGCTGCAGATGCCTTCCAGCTGGCGGAACAGCGCGCGCTTGACCTCGAGGTTCTCGACGATGGCCTCGATGATCAAATCGCAATCGGCCAGGGCTTCGATGGCTTCCACGGCCTGCAGGCGGGCGATGGTTGCGCTGCGCGACTCGGCGGGCAGCTTGCCGTTCTCGACCCGTTTGCCCAGTTGCCGATCGATGCCTTCAATGGCCTGGGCCGCAGCGCCGGGGCGATTGTCCAGCAGCAACACCGGATGCCCGGCCTGCGCCGCGACCTGGGCAATGCCGGCACCCATGGCGCCGGCGCCGATCACGGCGATGCGTGCAGAAGTGTTCAATGCGCTCATGACTCAACGTCCCTTGAAGCTTGGGGTGCGTTTTTCCATGAAGGCGCCGACGCCTTCGCGGTAGTCCTCGCTGCGCCCGGCCAGGCGTTGCAGGTCACGCTCCAGTTCCAGCTGTTCATCAAAGCTGTTGCTCATGCTGGCGTTCAGGCTGCGTTTGATCAGCGCCAGGCCGTATGTCGGTTGGGTGGCCAAGTGTTGCGCCAGTTTCAACGCTTCGTCGCGCAGTTCGGCGTCTTCCACGCAGCGGTAGATCAGCCCCCATTGCTCGGCCTGTTCGGCGCTCAGGCGATTGCCGAGCAGGGCCAGTGCCTTGGCGCGGGCCATGCCGACCAGGCGCGGCAGGGTCCAGGTACCCCCGGAATCAGGGATCAGGCCGATCTTGCAAAAGGCCTGGATGAAGCTGGCCGAGCGCGCTGCCAGCACCAGGTCGCAAGCCAGTGGGATGTTGGCGCCAGCGCCAGCGGCCACGCCGTTGACCGCGCAAATCACCGGCATCGGCAAGTCACGCAGTTGGCGGATCAGCGGGTTGTAGAACTTCTCGATGGACTCGCCCAGGTCCGGCGCGGCACTGCCCGGCGCGACATTGCGGTCGCTCAGGTCTTGCCCTGCGCAGAAGCCACGGCCTTCGCCGGTCAGCAGCAGCACGCGCACGTCGGGGTTTTGCCGCACCTGCTTGAGCGCCTCCTTCACTTCGCCATGCATCTGGGTGTTGAAGCTGTTGAGCTGATCCGGGCGATTAAGGCTGAGCAGGGCGACGCCGGCCTCGATGGAAAACAGGATGTGTTCGAAGTTCATGGTCTTGGCGCTCTCTTGGAATTCGTAAGGCGGGTAACCGGGTTACTGGCCGGTGAAAGTCGGTGTGCGTTTTTCCTGGAAGGCGGCAATGCCTTCGTCGCGGTCGCGGGTGCCGGCCAGCACGGTGAAGGCATGACGCTCGAAGCGCAGGCCGCTTGCCAAATCGGTGTCCATGGCCTTGAGCAGCGCTTCCTTGGCCAAGCGTACCGCCAGCGGTGCCTTGGCGGCGATCTGGCGGGCAACCTGCAGAGCGCGATCGACAGTGAATTCAGGCTGGGTGACTTCGCTGACCAGGCCGGCGCGCTGGGCCTGGCGAGCGTCAATCGGCTCGCCGGTCAGGACCATCTGCATGGCCATGGATTTGCCGACGGCGCGCAGCAGGCGTTGGGTGCCACCCGCGCCGGGCATGATCCCGAGGTTGATTTCCGGCTGGCCGAAGCGCGCATCTTCGCCGGCAATGATGATGTCGGCGTGCATGGCCAGTTCGCAGCCGCCGCCGAGGGCGAAGCCGTTGACGGCGGCGATCAGCGGTTTGTTGAAGCGGGTGATGGCTTGCCATGAGGCCTGGCGCGGGTCATCGAGGATGCCGACCAGATCGCGCTCGGCCATTTCCTTGATGTCGGCACCGGCGGCGAAGGCCTTGCGGCTGCCGGTCATGACCACGGCACGGGTCTTGGGGTCGGCTTGGGCGATGCTCAACTCATCAGCCAGCTCACCCAGCAGCTGGGTGTTCAGGGCGTTCAGCGCTTGGGGGCGCTGCAGGGTAATCAGGCGTACGCCAGGCTCGATGAATTCGACGGCAAGGGTTTGAGGCATGGCGGATGCCCTCACGGTGAACGCTCGGCGCTGAGGCCGGCTTGTTATTGGATCGGCCGCAGGGGCCGGTTTTGCCGGAGTATACCTATAATGTGATACGTAAAATCAACATAAAAAACGTATTAATGTGTCCTATTGTCAGATTTATGATTTCTGAAGGTGGTCTGCATGAAGCAGAAAATTACGCTATGAGCATTGATTTTATTGGTGCTGTCGCGGGCTGTGGCGATTGAAATGCACCCCGTTGGAACGCCGCTATCAAGTGATACGCTTTTTAGTCTTTGTGCTGGTAAAAGCGATGTGATACAAAATAAGTCAATATTTGCATCGCTTTGCCAAGGAACCTCCCATGACCTGCTACAGCCTTGATGGCCTGACCCCGGTGGTTGACCCGAGCGCCTATGTGCATCCGTCCGCCGTGTTGATCGGTGACGTGATCATTGGCCCCCACTGTTATGTAGGGCCGCTGGCCAGCCTGCGCGGTGATTTCGGGCGGATCGTGCTGGAGGAGGGCGCCAACATTCAGGACACCTGCGTGATGCACGGCTTCCCCGACAGCGACACCGTGGTCGAGCGCAATGGCCACATCGGCCACGGTGCCGTGCTGCACGGTTGCCGGATCGGCGCCGACGCGCTGGTGGGGATGAATGCGGTGGTGATGGACAACGCACGTATCGGCCCGCGGTCTTTCGTGTCGGCGGCGGCGTTCGTCAAGGCCGGGTTCGAATGCCCCGAGCAATCATTGGTCATGGGCGCGCCGGCGAGTGTCAAACGCATGCTTAGCGATCAGGAAGTGGCGTGGAAGCAGGCGGGTACTCGTGAGTATCAGGAACTGGCCAAGCGTTGCCTCACGCAAATGCAGGTGTGCGAGCCGTTGGCGGAGCCAGAGCCGGAGCGGCCGCGAATCAGTGACAGAGGCCTTCGACCGAAAGGCAATACCTTGTGAACACAATCCCCCTGTGGGAGCGAGCCTGCTCGCGAATGCGGTCTGACATTCAATATTGATGGTGACTGGTACACCGCTTTTACGAGCAGGCTCGCTCCCACAAGGGGATTTGCGATTAACAGGCAGGTTTTCGGTATATTCCTTTTCTTTTTTCAGCCCGGTACGCCCATGTCGTCCCTGATACCCTTGAACCATCTGATTACGCGCTTTCAAGAGCAGACACCGATCCGTGCCAGTTCCTTGATCATCACACTGTACGGTGATGCCATCGAACCCCACGGCGGGACCGTCTGGCTGGGCAGCCTGATCCAGTTGCTCGAACCGATCGGCATCAACGAGCGGCTGATCCGCACCTCGATTTTTCGCCTGACCAAGGAAGGCTGGCTGACCGCCGAGAAGGTGGGTCGTCGTAGTTACTACAGCCTGACCGGCACCGGTCGCCGGCGTTTCGACAAGGCGTTCAAACGGGTCTACAGCACCAGTATGCCGGCCTGGGATGGTTCCTGGTGCCTGGTGATGCTGTCGCAACTGACCCAGGACAAGCGCAAACAAGTGCGCGAAGAGCTGGAATGGCAAGGTTTTGGTGCGATTTCGCCGGTGGTGCTGGCCTGTCCGCGCAGCGATCGCACGGATGTCAACGCGACGCTGCTGGACCTCGGCGCCCAGGAAGAAACCATCGTCTTCGAAACCACCGCTCAAGACGTACTCGCCTCCAAGGCCCTGCGCCTGCAAGTGCGCGAGAGCTGGAACATCGAGGAGCTTGCAACCCACTACAGCGAATTCATCCAGCTGTTCCGGCCGCTGTGGCAAGCCCTGCGCGAACAGGAAAACCTGCAGCCAGCCGACTGCTTCCTGGCGCGGATCCTGCTTATTCACGAATACCGAAAACTGCTGCTGCGCGACCCGCAATTGCCGGACGAGTTGTTGCCCGGCGACTGGGAAGGGCGAGCAGCCCGGCAGTTGTGCCGCAACATTTACCGTTTGATCTACGCCAAGGCCGAGGAATGGCTGAACAGCGCACTGGAAACCGCCGACGGACCGCTACCGGATGTGGGCGAGAGTTTTTATCGACGGTTTGGCGGGTTGAAATAACCCGTCGACGGTCAGGGAGAGTCGCTGTTCAGGAGAACCTGTTGATTGACGTAGACAATAAAAATAAGCCTGCGTGAGGCCCGACATGATTTCTACAACCGCACAGCGCCAGGATGGGTTCGATCAGTGGATCCACCAGATCAACCAGATCTGTGGCGCCTTCAACGCCCAACCCCTGGGAACCGGCTTTGCCGGGCAGATTCGCGAACACCGCAGCGATGCCCTCAAGCTCAGCTTCGTCGATGCCTGCCAGGCGCGGCTGTACCGCACGCCGCAGGAAGTCGCGGCGGGCGAGGACGGTAAGTACTTTGCGGTGTTCCAGCTCGATGGCACCGCGGGCATGGCCCAGGGCGACGACAGGGTCCTGCTGTCCGCCGGGGACATCACATTGATCGATGCTGCGCGGCCCAGCGACTTCACCTACAGCGAAAACTCCCGACAATTGTCGCTTATCCTGCCGTACCAACTGGTGGAGCAGACGCTGCGCTTCAATCAGGTCAAGTGCGGCCATCGGATTGCCGCGACATCGCCAATCGCCATGCTTTCGCACCGCTTGATCCTCGATGCCACGCGCCAGCAGAACCTCAGTCGCCAGGAAAGCGAGGCGACCCTGGAGGCGATTGTCAGCCTGCTGCGCCCGGCCATCAGCCAGAGCGACGATTGCACGGATCCGCACGAGCGCACCTTCCGCAAGACCCTGAGCGTCATCGACCAGCACATCCGTTGCGAAGAGCTGTGCCCGGAATGGCTGGCGCGGGAAGTTGGCATGTCGACCCGTGGGTTGTACCGGATGTTCGCCAAGAAAGGCCTGGTGGTGGCGCGCTACATCAAGAACCGTCGGTTGGACCTGTGTGCCGAAACCCTGCGTCAATCGGGCAAGGAACAGAAGTTGTCGGTGCTGGGGTATTCGTGGGGTTTTTCCGATTCGAGCTATTTTTCCACGGCATTCAAATCGCGCTTCGGCATTGCGCCGGGGGAATATCGCAAGCGGCATGCCTGAAGATCGCATAACCCTGTAGGAGCAGCCGGTCGACGCTCCTACAGGGGATGCGTCCTGCATTTTATTTCGGCGAGTTGAGATTCAGCGTCGGCGTTTCATCGAAGAAATTCCACGGTTTCAACAGCACATGCACCCACTCGGTCGGCATGATCGGCCATTCTTCGGCCCGGGCGATGTGGGTGGTGCCGGTGGTCAGCCAGACCACGTCGTCGGTGTTCTCGATGGAATGGTTATCCTGGGTGAATTGCCCCAGTCCCGAGTCCTTGTCCGAGCGGTTCGGGTATTTGCCTTCCGGGTACTTTTCCTCAGGGTTGTATTGCGTCACCCACAGCTGCTTGTCCATGAAGCTCAGGCGGTGGTACAGCCATTCGTCCGTGCCGAAGTTGGCGCCCTTGGCCACCGGGTGCGTGCCGCCGGCATAGGGAATCAGCTGGTACGACACCGGGTTGCCGACCTTGTTTTCCTTGCTCAAGTTGCTCAGCAGGCGCACGGTCGAGGGGTCGAACTTCTGCGCGGCCTGTTGTTCGGTGCTGACCACGCGGGTTTCGGTCTGCATGGTGCTGGTGCGCGGCCCGCCACGGTCGTTGGGCAGTACGACGGGGTTCACTTCCACCAGCGAGTTGCTTTCGCCGTCCACGTCCATGTCCAGGCGGAAGTTGTAGATGTGCTGGTGCGTGGTGCCGACGATGTTGTGATCGAGCAGGGTGCCGTAGCGCGTGTCTTCCTTGGCGGTTTCTTCGTGCATGGTTTTGGATTTCACACCCTTGACCGCTTCGATGCCGGTGGCGCCGGCGTCGATGCCGATGGTGCCGTTCTGCTGGAAGACCCAGTCGAAAATGTAGTCATAGTTGCCGACGGTACTGATCCAGCGCACCACCAGCTCACGCCGTTCGGTGCTGAGGTTGGGCTGGCCCATTTCCTGGTGTTTGTATTCCGGGCCGGCATAGCGCTCGAACACCGCCATGGCGCGCGGAATCGACGTCGGTGCGCCGGTGTAGTCGGCGATGGTGGCGTCCAGCAGCACGGCGTTTTCCGGGGCGTCTTTGCCACGGGCGATAGGCGAGGTCAGGGTGCCCATGCCGTAGTCGCCGGAATCCAGGTATGCCTTGAAGTACCAGCCGACATCCGGGTCGCCGTAAGGCACGATCATCCCGCCCAGGGAGCCTTCGTACATGATCTTGCGCTTCTTGCCCTTGTCGTCGTAGGTGACCGTGGACAGGATCGGGCCGACCCGCGAATCGAGGCGAACGTGGAAGTCCCAGTTCTGCCAGTGAATGCTATTGCCGGTGATGGTGTAGTTCTTGCCTTCGGGTTCGATGATTTCCAGCGGCTTGACCGCCACGCCCTTGCGCCCGCGTCCGTCGTAGGGCGTCGGTTTCATCGGGACCGGAACCAGCGCTTCGTCTTCGATCTTGATCAGTTTTTTCTGCTCCAGATCGACAATCGCCACCAGGCCCTCGATCGGATGCGCCCAGTAGTTGCCGTCATCGACATTGAGGTAGCTGACGATCTTCAGCAGGCGCTTGTCCTGGGCCAGCCCGTCCTTGCCGTCGAAGTAACCGACGGTCAGCGGCGTGGCGACGACTTTCTTCACATCGTTGATGCCGCGCTTGGCCAAGGCTTGCGCGTATTCGGGGCTGGTTTCGACAGCGGTTTGCACCGTGGCGAAATCATCCAGCAGCACCATGCCATGGGCGCCTTCGATGGGCTTCCAGGATTGCAACGCCTTGCCGTCGAGATCCACCAGCGCTTCGATCACGTGCTTGCCGTCCAGCACGACGATATTGGCCTGGCGCGGCTGGGTCACGTTTTGCCCGGTGTAGACGAAGTTCCACACCTGATCCTTCGGCGGCGCCTTGACCGAGACTTCGGTGAAGCGAAAGCCCGGCTTGTAGTGTTCCGATTGCTTGACGATGTCCACCGCCGCGGTGATTTCGTCCGCACTCAGGGGGTTGAGCGGGTTAGGACGGGTCTCTACCACAAAGGTCGTGTCCAGGCCGGACTGGAACACCTGGTTGATGAAGTCCTTGGACATGAAGGCGGTCTTGCCCTTGAACACCACGGGCACCGTCAGCTCCATGCGCTTGCCGTTGAGCATGGCCACTTTGCTGTCCGGCTTGACCTTGAGGTAGACACCGTCCTTGGCAATGGTGAACAGGTTCGAGTAGTCGTCCCATTTGACCGTGGCGCCAAATTCCTCGAGGCCTGCCTGCAGCGGCACCATTTCGGCTTGGCCGCCGTGGGCCTGGGCATTGTCCATGCACATGGGCAGGCCGAGGACGCTCAGGGAGATGGCCAGGGCGAGCCGGGCAAGCGGTGATCTTTTTGGCAGTGCTTTGGCGCTGGACATGGGTGCATTCCTGGGGAAAAGCCGGTGACTGGCATGCTTGCACTTTGCAACAGCCAGTCGAAACCTGCATTTGGATTCCTGCCAGATTGCTTTGACTGCCTGCCTGAATCAATTTTCCCCATTGGATCCCCATTGGATCCCGATTGGCAAGCAGCCTTCTATTTATGCATCGCCAGGTACGACTTGCGCAGGTCGCTGGCCCAGCCGTCGAGCACGCCCTTGATGTTTGCCGTGGTGATGACCTGCTTGTCGTTCTCCAGCGGTATCCCCGTGCCCACGCGCACCACTTTGGCGACAAGGGTCCTGGTCTCGCCATCGAGAAAGGCAACCTCGGTGGCAATTTCACTGTCCTGGTCGCGGATCCCGG
The DNA here is from genome assembly GCF_002236105.1 of Pseudomonas umsongensis. Lineage (GTDB taxonomy): Bacteria > Pseudomonadota > Gammaproteobacteria > Pseudomonadales > Pseudomonadaceae > Aquipseudomonas > Aquipseudomonas umsongensis. The sequence goes on along the minus strand of NZ_NIWU01000008.1, from coordinate 157,957 downwards.
TGGCGGTGCTGACGCCTGCTGCAACCAGGGTGATCGGTAGCCATTCGTAATAGCGCAGGCCCTGGGTGCTGGCGCTCACTCGGGTGATTGACGGTCGCACGATCAGGGTCTTGGGCCCCGGGGTGGTGACCACGGTCAAGACCTTGCCCATCTCAAACTTGAGCACCGCATCGTAGTACCAGGTCGTGTCGCCGAGCGTGGTCTGTGGCAGGCGCTCGCTGGGTTTGGGCTGCGGGTAGTATTGGCTCGGTTCGATATAAACCTGGGTGTAGCGGTCGAGCTCAAGTTTGGGGTTTACCCAGCTCAGCACCGGTTGGCCTGAAGGTGACTGGTGCTCGGTCAAGGCGCTGTAGTCGTTCAGAAAGCCTGAATAGGTGTCCGGTGTTGCGACTTTTTTGTTGCTGCACGCCGAGAGGACGAGGGTTACAGCGGCCAATAGCGGCAGCGAGAAGCGCTTTCTCATCAAGGGATTCCTGATTGGAGGGTGGAGCCTGGCAGGTCTTCCGAGCATTCGATACGCAGATCGCCGTTGGCCATGATCCACTGGGTAAACTCGGCAATCGGCACGTGATGGATGTATTCCACCCAGTTGCTGGTGGTCGGGCTGTAGCGCTCGAAATAGCGGCGCAGCACGACCTGGGTCCGATCGTCGGTCAGTCCCAGGCACGATTGCTGGAATAGAATCGGCTCGTCTTGCCCTGGCGCACTGGTGCGCTGGTTGAGGATCACCGTGTGAGCGCTGTCGGTTGTCTCGGTTGCGTAGGAGCTGTTCGAACCCTGCATGGAAGACCTCATGAGTTGGAATTCGCGCAGGGTGCCGTAAGTGGGTTGCGACCGTATGTCCGATTGATGTCATGCAAGTAGAAATGTTGCTGGATTGAAATATATGACCCTGGCACCGGAATGGTTTTAGATACGCTCTTTTTTGGCCGTGGATCCCCGAACGTGAGCAGACTGCTGATCGTCGACGACGATGTGGAAATCCTGTCCCTGCTGAAACAGTTTTTTGTTCAGCATGCCTACGAGGTGGACTTGGCCACCCATGGTGAGGCCATGTGGGCGATGATCGAAAAGAACCGCCCGGACATCATCATCCTTGACCTGATGCTACCCGGCGAAGGTGGCCTGAGCCTCTGCCAGAAACTGCGGGCGCGGACGGATATTGCGATCGTCATGTTGACCGCGATGGGTGAACTGAGCGACCGCATTGTCGGCCTGGAACTGGGCGCCGACGATTACCTGACCAAGCCATTCGATCCTCGGGAGCTGCTTGCCAGGCTGCGTGCCGTGCAGCGTCGCGCTGGCGAGAAAAGCCCGGGGCTCGAGCCCTCGCGTCCGATCATCACATTCGCCGATTGGCACCTGGACATCACTTGTCGTGAACTGCGTTCGCCCGAGGGCGTGATGATTCCGTTGTCCGCGGGCGAGTTCGATTTGCTGCGGGTTTTTCTCGAGCATCCACAGCGCATTCTCACCCGGGAACAGCTGATCGACCTGGCGCGTGGCCAGGGGCACGATGCCTATGACCGCAGCATCGATGTGCAAGTCAGTCGACTGCGTCGCAAGATCGAGCCGGACAGCAAGCGCCCGGATCTCATTCGCACCGTGCGTAACGGCGGGTATATGTTCTGCGCCAAGGTGACCCGCTCATGATCCGCCGCCTGGTCGCTCGAATGGTTCCGCGATTAGTCCCGCGAATAGTCCCTCGCGATACCCTCAGGTCGCGCATTGCGCTGACAATCGTCGCGGCGATGCTCGCGTCCCTGGCCCTCAACGGCTTGTTCGTGCAGCTCGCCGGAACCTGGGGCCGTCCGCCCATTGAGCGCACCGGCTTGCTCGAGCAAATGGCCGCGAATGTGCGGGTGATCGAGGCAGCGCCTGTGCCGTTGCGCTCGTCGTTGGTCTCTGCTGCCAGCCATCCGATGCTTGAGGTGGTTTGGCACGAACGGCGGGCCGACTTCCATCTGCCCCTGGGCGGTATGCAGGTGGGGCACGAACATTCGCCGCTGCAGCAATTGCTGGGTGATGTTCCCCGTGACATTCGAGTCTTCAACCCCGGCGACTGGCCGGACGAAAGCCCCCAGGCGCACTACGTGGCACTGGTTGAGCTACGCGATGGCAGCTGGCTGTCGTTCACCCCGCCGGAACGCAGCTGGGGGCTCGACTCCAGCGTACGGATCGCGATCATCATCGCCCTGGGGCTGGTGGCTACCCTGCTGGTCGCCTGGATTGCCACGCGACAACTGGCCAGTCCGCTGCAACGTTTTGCCAGCGCTGCACGGCGCTTTGGCGATGACCTGCGCGCGCCGCCGATCAAGATCGAAGGCCCCCATGAAATACGCCAGGCCACCATTGCCTTCAACACCATGCAGGCGCAGATCCGGCACTTTCTCAGCGAGCGTACGCAGATGCTCGCGGCCATCTCCCACGACTTGCGCGCGCCCCTGACCCGGATGCGTCTGCGCAGCGAATTCATGGACGACCTGGAACAGCAGCGCAAAATGGTGCGCGACATCGAAGAGATGCAAACGATGATCAACGCGGCGCTGGGTTTTTTCCGTGATGAAAGCCACGGGGAGCACGCCACGGCATTCGACCTTTCGGAATTGCTGCAAACGATCGTCGATGACTTTCGCGACCAGGACATCGTCGTCCACTTCACGGGTCCCGCTCACCTGGTGTACGACGGCCGCCCGCTCGGGATCAAGCGCGTGATCGTCAACCTGCTGGAAAACGCCGTGAAATATGCACATGAGCCGGCAATCGAGCTAAGGCGTGAAGGGCACATGGTCTGCATCGAAGTCAGTGACGATGGCCCCGGCATACCCGAGTCCGCCCTCGAACAGGTGTTCGATCCCTTCTACCGTCTGGAGACCTCACGCAACAGGGATACCGGTGGCGTGGGGCTGGGATTGTCTGCTGCGCGGGCGATCGTTCGAGAGCAGGGTGGGGAGCTGACACTGCGCAATCGCACCGGCGCAGGGCTGGTGGCGCGTGTGGAACTGCCGGGTACTCGCGGCGCGAAGGCTAATAAGCGTTAGCCTTCGCGCCGCTCAGCCGCAAACCGTTGCCTTAGGTTAATAGGAAGCATTACTATTCACGTCCTCGTCTCCACAGCACACCGCAATGACCCCCAAGCTGCCCCGCAGACACGGCTTTTTCGAGCATTACGAAGAGTTGATTGGCACCTGGACCCGTCGCCTGAGAAACCGTCAGCAGGCCGAGGACCTGGCCCACGATACCTTCTTGCGCGTGCTCGAGTCGGATTCGGCGGCGGTGCAGCAACCCCGGGCCTATCTGCACCAGACTGCGCGCAACATCGCGGTGGACGGTTATCGACGTGAGGATCGACGGAGTGCCATGGAGTCAGGGGCAATTGATCTCAGTATGTCGTCGTCCGGCGACCCGGAGCATTACATGCAGGCGATCCAGTTGGCTGACTCCATCGAGCGGGCGCTCACCGAGCTGCCGGTCAACTGCCGCAAGGTGTTTGTCTGGCAGAAGATCGAGGGCTTGACCCAGGCTGAAATCGCCGAACGCCTGGGGCTGTCCAGGAACATGGTGGAAAAGTATATGATCCGCACCCTGCGGCATCTGCGCGACCGCCTGGACGGGTTGCAGTCATGATGCGGTGTGGTTATTCATCCCCGGCTCAACAGGAACTTCCATGATGGATACTCGTGATTGTGCGTGCGGGCAAACAACGGTTCGCGATGAAGCGGCGCGCTGGTTCGTGCGTTTGCAGGAGTCCGTCGTCGATGTCGACGCGCAACGCCAATTCGAACGCTGGCTGAATGAACACCCTCAACACCGGGACGAATTCAGGTTGCTCCAGGGCCTGTGGACAGCCGTCGACCTGGTGCCGGCGGCGCGTCTGCGGGCGTTGTGCGAAGAAACACCGTCACGCAGCAAACGTCGACCGATATTGCGCTATGCAGTGGTCGCCAGTGTGTTGGCGGTGGCAGTTGGCTTGGGCCTGTCCAACGGGTTGAAGCAACCGTCGCCTTACACGGCCGAGTTTTCCACAGCCCTGGGCGAGCGTCGCCAGGTAGCCTTGCCCGATGGTTCGATGGTCGACCTGGACAGCCGCAGCCGGATTCAGGTGCGCTTCGAAAAGCATCGCCGCGCCATTGAGCTGAGCGAAGGCGAGGCGATGTTCAGCGTCCAGCATGACAGCCGTCGGCCCTTTGTCGTTGAGGCGGGGAGTGGCAAGGTCACGGTCACCGGAACCCGCTTCGATGTACGCCGGGGCAGCGCCGAAACCCGGGTCGTGGTGGAGCAGGGCGCCGTCAAGGTGCAGGGGCGCGATACCGCCGCCGATGATTTCATCAGCTTGACCGCGGGTCTCGGTACCCATGTCGATGCCGGGGGCAAGGTCGCTGTGGCCTATCCGGTCAACCCGGCTGAACTGACGGCCTGGCGCAACGGCAAACTGGTGTTCAACAACGCCAGCCTGGCCGATGTCGCCGAGCAGGTCTCGCGTTACCGAGACAAGCCGCTCAAGGTCGGTAATGCCGCAATCGGCAATCTGCGCCTGACCAGCGTGTTCAAGTCCGACAACACCGACGCGTTGCTCAAGGCCTTGCCGAGCATCCTTCCGGTGGCCGTGCGCACGCTCGATGACGGCAGTCAGGAAATAATTTCAAAATAAAATTCAGGTTTTTTTCGAGTTCAGCGTCTTCCTGTTCAACTGCAACTGGTTTGCATTAACAAGCGCACACTTTTGCGATCTTCAGGACTACGTTCGACGTGAAAAAAACCATCGCTAAAAACAACAATTCCCCCTGGTTGCCGCTGGCCCTTGCACTGGCGGTCAACCTGGCGCTGCCCCAGGCATTCGCTGGAGAGGCTATCCGCATCCCGGCGCAACCTTTGGGGCAGGCCCTGAGCCAGTTGGGCCAGCAGACTTCGCTGCAGGTTTTTTTCAGTCCGGAACTGGTGGCCGGCAAACAGGCCCCGGCAGTGGATGGCAATATCGCGCCGGAAGAAGCGCTGCGCCAGTTGCTGCAAGGCAGCGGCCTGCAATACCAGATCGATGAAGGCTCGGTGACGCTGCTACCGGCCCCTGCGGCAGACGGCCCGCTGGAGCTAGGCATGACCGACATCAAGGTGGTGGGCGACTGGCTCGGTGATGCCGATGCCGCGGTGGTGCAGAACCACCCCGGCGCCCGTACCGTGATTCGCCGCGAGGCCATGATCGAGCAAGGCGCGATGAACGTCGGCGACGTATTGAAGCGCGTGCCGGGTGTGCAAGTGCAGGAGGCCAACGGTACCGGTGGCAGTGATATCTCGCTGAACGTCGGCGTTCGCGGGCTGACTTCGCGCCTGTCGCCACGCTCGACCGTGTTGATCGATGGCGTGCCAGCGGCCTTCGCCCCCTATGGCCAGCCGCAGTTGTCCATGGCGCCGATTTCCTCTGGTAACCTCGACAGCATCGACGTGGTGCGCGGCGCCGGCTCCGTGCGTTATGGGCCGCAGAACGTGGGTGGGGTGATCAACTTCGTGACCCGTGCGATCCCGGAACAAGCCTCGGCTGAAATCGGCAGCACCCTGGAAACCTCCCAACACGGTGGCTGGAAGCACATCGATACGCTGTTCGCCGGCGGCACCGCCGACAACGGCATGGGCGTGGCGCTGTTGTATTCCGGGGTCAACGGCAACGGTTATCGCAAAAGCAACAATGGCAATGACATCGACGACGTGATTCTCAAGACGCACTGGGCGCCGACCGATGTGGATGACTTCAGCCTCAACTTCCACTATTACGATGCCAAGGCCGACATGCCCGGCGGCCTGACCCAGGCCCAGTATGACGCCGACCCGTTCCAGTCCGACCGCGACCATGACAACTTCAGCGGCCGCCGCAAGGACGTGTCGTTCAAGTGGATTCGTCAACTCGACGACCGCACCCAGGCCGAAGTGCTGACCTACTACTCCGACAGTTTTCGTGGCAGCAACATCGCCGCTCGCGACCAGAAGACCCTGGGTTCGTTTCCGCGCACCTATTACACCTATGGCATCGAACCGCGTGTGTCCCACGTGTTCGACGTCGGCCAGACGACCCAGGAAGTCAGCGTCGGTTATCGCTACCTGAAAGAAGGCATGCACGAAGAAGCCAGCCGCCTGGCGCTGGTCAACAACGAGCCGGTCGCGCGTCCGGGGTCGGACGGCCATGTGTACCAGGACCGTACCGGGGGTACTGAAGCCCACGCGGTGTATGTCGACAACAAAATCGATGTCGGCAACTGGACTGTCACCCCAGGTGTGCGTTTCGAACACATCCAGACCGAGTGGCATGATCGCCCGGTGCTCGACACCGCGGGCAAGCCAGTGCAGGAAAAACGCCGCAGCATCGAGAGTAACGAGCCGCTGCCGGCGCTGAGCGTGATGTATCACATGTCTGATGCCTGGAAACTGTTCGCCAACTACGAAACCTCGTTCGGCTCCCTGCAGTATTTTCAGCTCGGCCAGGGTGGCGCAGGTGACGAAACGGCCAATGGCCTGGAACCGGAAAAGGCCAAGACCTACGAGCTCGGTACGCGTTACAACGATGAGGTGTGGGGCGGTGAAGTGACGCTGTTCTACATCGACTTCGATAAAGAGCTGCAATACATCAGCAACGATGCGGGCTGGACCAACCTCGGCGCTACCACGCACCGGGGCATCGAGGCATCGGTGCACTACGACATGGCGGCGCTGGACCCACGGCTGGCCGGTCTTACCGCCAATGCCGGCTACACCTACACCCGCGCCGTCTATGAAGGAGATATTCCGGACTTCAAGGGGCGTGACCTGCCGTTCTACTCGCGCCAGGTAGCAACCGCTGGCCTGCGCTACGACATCAATCGCTGGACCTACAACCTGGATGCCTTCGCCCAGTCCAAGCAACGCTCCCCCGGCGTGGCGGTGAATGCTGACGGCAGCTTCAGCAACAACTACATCACTGAAGGCACGGCGGATGGGCAGTACGGCGACATTCCGGGCTACGTCACCTGGAACGTGCGCGCCGGCTATGATTTCGGTCCGCAGGTGTCGAACCTGAAGCTGGGGGCCGGGGTGAAAAACATCTTCGACAAGCAGTACTTCACCCGCTCCAGCGACAACAACGCGGGCATGTACGTCGGCACGCCGCGCACGTTCTTCGTGCAGGCCAGTGTCGGTTTTTAAAAGCTGAAGATCAAAAGATCGCAGCCTGCGGCAGCTCCTACAAGCTGCGATCTTTTCGCTTCAAACCTTCAACACTCTCCCGCCAATCGCAACCGCCAGCAGCAACAGCGCCATCAACCCGAAGGCAAAACTCAAGCTGGCGGCATGGGCGACAAATCCGATCACCGCAGGCCCTGCGAGTATCCCCGCGTAACCCAGGGTGGTAATGGCCGGCACGGCGATGCTTTGCGGCATCACGGTCTGCTTGCCCACCGCGGTATACAGCACTGGGACGATGTTCGAGCATCCGGCTCCCAGCAGCGCATAGCCCGCCAGCGCCGCTTCCCAGCTGGGGGCGAACGTGGCCAGCAGCAGACCGGCCGCCGCCGCCGCCCCACCGAAGACAATGACCCGCGTTGCGCCCAGGCGACGCACGATGGCGTCACCGGTCAACCGGCCCACCGTCATGGTCAGTGCGAAAGCCGCGTAACCCAGGCCGGCGTAGGCCTTGTCGATGCCGCGTTCCTGCACCAGGAACACCGCGCTCCAGTCCAGGGCGGCACCTTCGGCGAGGAACACGATGAAACACATCCCGCCGATAAACAGCACGATACCGTGGGGAACAGCGAAGGCCGGCCCCGAACTTTCGCTGCCATAGGGCAGCATGTGCGGGGCAGCCTTGAGCAGTGCGACCAGCAGCAACACGATGACCACCAGCATCGCCCCCAGTGGCGCAAGCCCCAGGCCGAGCAGCGCACTGACGCCCGCCGCGCCGACGATTCCGCCCAGGCTGAACAACCCGTGAAACCCCGACATCATGTTTTTGCCACTGGCGCGCTCGACGATCACCGCCTGCAGGTTCACCGTCGAATCGACGGTGCCCAGGCCCGCGCCGAACATGAACAATGCGCCAATCAAGGCCGGAATCGACGATACCGTGGCCAGCAAAGGCAACGCGGCACAGATCAGCAAGGTGCCACCGGTCGCCACTTTGCGGCACCCGAAGCGCGTGGCCAGGATTCCAGCTATAGGCATCGCCAGTATCGAGCCCACACCGAGGCACAGCAGCAACAAACCCAGGGTGCCTTCGTCCAGCCCGGCCCGCGCCTTGGCATAGGGCACCAGCGGCGCCCACGCGGCGATGCCGAACCCGGCGATGAAAAAGGCGACGCGCGTGGACATCTGTTCCAGGCGCCCTGGCACGAATGAGGTCTGGGTGTTGAGGTTGGTCATATCAATCCTTGGAAAAATCGTCGCGTCTGCAACTGACAGTGATCAGGCCCTGAGGGTTCGCTCAGCGTCCGTGATCTGGCACGCCCACAGGCTGACATCCTTGCACAGCCAGACGGTGTTTCGCGATATGTTGTGCCAGAACCAGATGTCCAACAGGGAGGGCGCCATGGCGCGGATGTACGATGCACGGGGCAATATCTACAACGTGGTGGCGCCCGAGGCGCTGCGCCAACAGGGCATCGACGTGCCCGATCAGGCCGACCGCGTCGCGCAAACTCGCGAGGACTGGGCGCTGGCGGCCATCGAAGCGTGCTGTGCCTGGGCGCCCGGCACGCAACCGCCGGGCAGCAAGGATCATTGCAGCGACGGTTTGCTGGTCGGGCCGTTTCAGTCATCGCCGCCCTTTGACCTGTTGATCGTCAACACCGACGGCACCCTGGCCGAGCGCAGCGGCAACGGGTTGACAATTTTTTCCCAGGCGTTGAGCGATCAGGGACTGTTTCCGAGCGATGAAGCCTGCGTACTCAGGGTACATCACGACAAATCCGACACACCCTCGCCGGGGCAAACATCGGTGAAAGCCGCGCAAGTCGAGGGTGCGCAGGGTTTCTGGCTAGACCTGGGCCAGCCTGGCTTCGGGCCATCGGCGGTCAGTGCCGTTGACGTTGAAGCTGTGCAGTTGAACGGCCGTGAGCTCAGCCACGTGCGTCAGTTGTCAGCACTTAATGGCGCCTGGTCGCGCAGTCAGTTTGCCAGGGTCGGCAATCCGCATTGCGTGACGCTGGTGGACAGTGCCGAGGCCTTGCCGGGCAATGAGCAGATGAGGCAATCGCCATTGGCCGAGGGACTGATGCGGATCGCCTATGCGATGCCTGCAGGTGCAGGTAAACCCTGTCCGGCAGGGATTAATCTGCAATGGGCGATGCGTGAGTCCGAAGGTCATGTTGTCGCGCGGGTGTTCGAGCGCGGGGAAGGGCCGACGGCGTCCTCGGGGACGAGTGCGTCGGCGGTGGCGTGTGCGGCGTGGCGGGTAGGTTGGGTGAGTGCCGGCGAGGTGAAAGTGGTAATGCCGGGTGGTACGGCGCCGATTTTGCTGGAAGAGGAGCAGGGGGAGCTGAGTCGGGTCAGCCTGTTTGGTACAGCTCGATTAGTGAGGTGAATTTGAGATCGCCTTCGCGAGCAGGCTCGCTCCCACAGTAGTTTTTTGTCGTTCACAAAACTGTGGGAGCGAGCCTGCTCGCGAAGGGGTCAGTCCAATCACAGCAACCTTCAGATCTGCTCGCTGGAGAACTCCACCACCGGCATCGTGCGCTTCATCAATACCTTGCCGCCGCGTACCGAATACAGCGGCAAGCCCTGGCTGCGGATCACCTCGTAATCGCTTTCCGCCGAGAGGATCAGCAGATTCGCCGGCCGTCCGGGTTCGAGCCCGTAGCGCTCGCCCAGGGCCATGGCCTTGGCGCTGTTGACGGTGACCAGGTCCAGGGCGTTTTGCAGGTTGCGATACCCGAGCATGTGGCAGATATGCAGGCCGGCTTCGAGCACCCGCAGGATGTTACCGTTGCCCAGCGGGTACCAGGGGTCGACGATCGAGTCCTGGCCGAAACATACGTTCATGCCGGCTTCCAGCAGTTCGTTGACCCGGGTCACGCCCCGGCGTTTCGGGAAATTGTCGAAACGTCCTTGCAGGTGAATGCTTTCGGTAGGGCAGGAGACAAAGCTGATCCCTGCGTGCCCAAGCAGGCGAAACAGCTTGGCGCAGTAGGCGTTGTCGTACGAGCCCATGGCCGTGGTATGGCTGGCGGTGACCCGCGAGCCCATGTCGCGGCTGCGGGCTTCTTCGGCCAGCACTTCAAGGAAGCGTGACTGCGGGTCGTCGGTTTCATCGCAATGCACGTCCACCAGGCAGCCCGTGCGCTCGGCCAGGTCCATGAGGAACTTCACCGAGCTGACGCCCTGGTCGCGGGTGTACTCGAAGTGCGGAATGCCGCCTACCACATCGGCACCCATGCGGATGGCTTCTTCCATCAGCTCGCGGCCATTGCGGTATGACTCGATACCTTCCTGGGGGAATGCGACGATCTGCATGTCGACCAGATGCCGGCTTTCTTCGCGCACCTCGAGCATGGCCTTGAGCGCCGTGAGCTGCGGGTCGGTGACGTCGACGTGGGTGCGCACGTGCTGGATACCATGGGCGGCAAGAGCCTGGAGGGTTTTCCTGGCGCGAACCCTGGTGTCTTCTTCGGTGATGGTGACCTTGCGCTCACCCCAGCACTCAATGCCTTCGAACAGCGTGCCGCTCATGTTCCAGCGCGGCTCGCCAGCGGTCAGGGTGGCGTCGAGGTGGATGTGCGGCTCGACGAAGGGCGGCACCACCAGGTTGCCACCGGCGTCCAGATCGTCGGGGCCCAGGGTCGGCGCTTCGGTCTGCCGGGCGATGTTGCTGATCAGGCCGTTTTCCAGGTGCAGCTCATGCAGGCCTTCCTGGTTGCGCAGCCGGGCGTTGATGATGTGCATCGGGCAGATCCTTTCAGAGAACCGTTTGGACAATAGCTCTACGTTAGCTCGGCAGCGGCGAATGCCGCCAGTGGTCTTTTCGCGGATGTACACTCTCTACTATCAGGCCGTCATATCCAGCGGCAAAAAACGCATCAGCGCAGCGACAACGGCTTCAGGCGCATCCTCCTGCACCAGATGCCCGGCGTTGGCCACCGCATGAAACTGCGCTCCAGGTATCATCTGCTGCAAGGCACGCCCGCGATCGATGGGAATCCATTGGTCGTCCTTTCCCCAGAGAATCTGCACCGGGCAGCGAATCGTCGGGTACAGCCCCTCGGCCTCGCGGGTGTAGCGTTCGTCCATTTGCGCGATCTGCCGATAGAATCCCGCTTGCCCAGGATCACCCAACCACGGTTGCACGTAGGGTGCGAGTTCGTCATCCGGGATGTCTCGCTTGATTGCCCCGCGAATATAAGCCGCCACGATGGCTCGCTGGATATAGTCCGGCACACCACTGAAAGCGGCTTCGTACTGACGGACATGCTGCACGAACGGCGACCCCCAAGGCGTTAGCGCCACCGGATCGATCAATGTCAGGCTGCGGTAATCCTTGCCGTTGAGCAAATGGCTGCGCAGGGCGGTTGCCCCGCCAAAGTCGTGGGCCACCACATCCGGGCGGTCCAGGCCCCAGTGTTCCAGCAATTGGGCCAACAGTTGGTTTTGTACTCCCAGGGAAACATCGCCATCGATCTTTTCCGATTGCCCGTAGCCCAGCAAGTCGAAGTAGTACACCCGGTGGGTGGCGATGAAGTGCGGCGCAATCCGGTGCCAGACAAACGAAGAGAAGGGCGTGCCGTGCACGAACACCAGCGGCGGTCCATCGCCGCGCACGGCGTAGCGAACGTTATGCCCATTGAAACGATAGCTTTGAGCCAGCGGCCAGTCAGTCATTTGCGTGTCCTCTTGGCCGATGCAAGGGCAAAGCATAGGCATAAAAAAACCACCGGTCTCGGTGGTTTTTTTGATCGAATGGCTCACTCGCCGCGATAGATGCACCCACTGGTGCAGGTCTCGTGAATCCGGATGGCGCTCAATTCCGGCAGCAGCGGCTTGAGTTCAGCCCAGATGAATTTGGCCAGCACTTCACTGGTCGGATTCTCCAGGCCAGGAATATCGTTCAGGTAGTTGTGGTCCAGACGCTCGTACAACGGCTTGAAGATCGCCTTGATTTCCGAGAAATCACGAATCCAGCCAGTATGCGGGTCGAGGTCGCCACTGAGGTGAATCGCCACTTTGAACGAGTGACCGTGCAGGCGGCCGCACTTGTGACCGTCCGGGACGTGAGGCAGGCGGTGGGCGGATTCGAAGGTAAATTCTTTGAAGATTTCCACAGTGGTTTCAGCTCTGTTCAGGTGGCGATCGCCGCGGCGATGTGGGCAGATGGCGAGTTTAACAGCTTGTCCTGACTAAAGGGTCAGCAAGCGTTCGGCGAGATGACCGTTGGCCGTCAGTTCGAGAAACTCGTCGCCCAGGCGGCGGCTTTCCTCCATCGTCGTGCGCCAGTATTTCTGGCGGCTCGGGGCGTCGCCCATGAAGCGCTTGAAGTCATTACGATCCGGCAATTTGCCATAAGGCAGGCGCGCCAGGTATTCCTTCGATGGTGCCAGCAACACCACATCCTGCAAGCGCGCAGGGCAGGCGCGGCGCCACGGCAAGGTCTTGTCGAACCAACCGGGAATCACCCGGTCGGTGAAGTGCGGATACAGCACGATGTCATTGCCGCTGTAGGGCAGGTCCAGGTGATAGTCCAGCAGGCCGCCATCGCGGAACGTGCCCGCACCAGCGCCTGGCAGGTGGCGAACGCCTTCCATCACCATCGGGATCGAACCCGAGGCCAGCAGGGCCTGGCGTAGATTGGAGGTGTCCAGTGCGACGAAGCGCGACGGGAAGTCGTTCAGCGCGTTAACCGGTGGTGCCAGGCGCGGGTCGTGGATGATCAGCCGTTCGAAGTGCCGGGCCAGCCGCGCACGACCGCGCAGGTTATCGGCGATCACCGACGACAAGCCCAATCCCAGGCGGCCACGGTGGTCGTCCGCGAGCAAGCCGTGACTTTTGACTACCATGATGTTCAAGCGATAGTAGGGGTTGTCGAGCAGGGTCGCGTCACGACCATCGAGCAGATCATCGAGCATGCGCCGCGAGCTTTGGCTGATCTGCGCCATGGTTACGCCTTTGGCGAAGTTTTGTTCGGTATAGAGGTGGCCAAGGCGCCGCAAGCCTTCGGCAGCATCCGGCAGGCAGGCGCTGGCAAAGCGCCACGAGCCCACCGATGCGCCGATCAACGAGCGCTCGCGCGGTGCCGCCGGCAGCCATTCGCCGAACAATGCCAGGTCCAGCCCCTGAATCCCCAGGGCTTTGGGCCCGCCAGCCGCGCCGGGTAGCGTGCCAACATCCGCAGCGCTCAAGCCACGCTCGCGAATGCGCGCCAGCGCCCTGGCGCCGGCCTTGAGGGTCAGGGAGGGGAACTTGATATGGATAGCGGTCATACCGGTCTCGAATGCGGGCGAACGAGCGGATTATAAGCGTGTAGGTGACGCAATTTCCGTGATGCAATGTCCGCCTTTAGTAGATACCCGCTTCAGCAGTCGGTTTACTGGCGTGACGTGACCTTGTCCGACGAGGCCACCGTGCCGCTGCCGCAATTGATGTACGAAGAGGATTTCAGCCAGCGCTGGTCCGGGTAGTAGGAAAACAACAGCTGCCCATCTTTCATCGAGTCGATCAGGCGGTGAGCGATGGCCGGCCTGACCGCCGGGCAGCCGAGGCTCCTGCCGATCCGGCCGTTGGCGCGGGCCAGTACCGGGCTGACATAGGCCGCGCCGTGAATGACGATTGCCCGGTCGAAGGCGTTATCGTTGAAGCCAGGCTCCAGGCCTTCCATGCGCAACGAATAACCGTTCTGGCCGACATAACTCTGTTGGGTACGGTACAGGCCCAGGCTGGTGGCGAAACTTTCGTTCTGGTTGGAGAACTGGGTCGCCATGTTTTCGCCGCTGTTACGGCCATGGGCAACCAGTTCGTGGAACAGCAGCTTGCGTTTTTTCAGGTCGAACACCCACAGGCGCTGTTCGGTAGAAGGCAGGGAATAATCGATCACTGCTAGTCTCTGTGCCGGTGCTGCACCTTGGGCACGGGTACACTGTGTTGCGCGAACCGCCAGGGCAATGACCTTGGCATTGGCGTTTGGAGCAGCTTTGGCCAGCGCGACTTCGAGCGAATCGGCGTAGGCTGATGGAAGGATAGCCGACGTCAGCAACAGGGCTGTCAGGAAGCCAAAGCGATGTAGCGCCATAAAAATGTCTCATCAGGAATATGTCGAGTCTAGCAGCGAGTTGAACGCTAGCCCTTTGATTACAGGCGATTAAGGATTATCCATGGGTCAATTAACAAGGTTATTCGTCATAAGCCGCGTATTTTTTATGGTCTTTCTGATCAGCGGCACTGCTGTGGGTGAAACTTCGCCGATCGTGCCGGTATCTCCGGCGTCAGTGAGTGTGCTCGGTGCGGCACCCGATGACGAAATCGGCCAGGCGATCCAGGCGCAGCTCGAACCCTTGCAATCGGCATTTCCTCCGCTGCTGACCTCACGCAAACATCAACGGGTGGATGTGGCCCGGGTGGTGCTGGATTTTTATTCGCACCGCAATTTCCGAGCCGCGTGGATGAACGGGCGAGATGTCAGCCAGTTGCTCAAGGGCCTGGATGATACCCAGGCCGATGGCTTGGTTCCTGCCGATTATCGGGCCGGCGAGCTGGCCCAGGCGCAACTGGCGTTGCAGGCCACGGCTCCAACCCCGGCGCAATGGGCGGCTTTCGATATTGCGGCGACCCGCACGTACGTCACGGCGTTGCTGCAATTGCGCCGGGGCAAGGTTGACCCGGCACGCCTGGATTTTCATTGGAACTTCGAACCCGAGGGCATCGATCCTCGCGAAGACATGAACACCTTCTTCACCGCCCTGGATGATCACGACGTGGCTCGTGCGTTCGCCCAAGCGCCGCCCCAGGAAGCCGTTTATCGCCGCCTGCGCGAGAGCCTTGCGCAATTGCGCAAGGTCCGCGATGCCGGTGGTTGGCCGAAAGTCGCCGAAGGGCAGTCGCTCAAGCCCGGCATGGACAATGCTGCTGTCAAGCAGTTGCGCGCGCGCCTGGAGGCCGCCGGGTACCTGGACCCGCACAAGTCCAAGCGTACCGATTACGACGACAGTGTCATTGCCGCGGTGAAGAAATATCAGTTTGAACAATACCTCGGCGCAGATGGCGTGGCGGGCGCAGGAACCCTGGCGGCGCTGAATGTACCGGTCGAGGCGCGAATCGACCAGGTGCGGGTGAACATGGAGCGGGCGCGCTGGTTGCTCTATAAGCTGCAAGGCACTTTTGTCATCGTCGATATCGCTGGCTACAAGGTCGCCCTGTACCGCGACGGTCAGCCGATCTGGCGTTCCCGGGTGCAGGTCGGCAAACCGTTTCGCAGCACGCCGGTGTTCCAGTCCGAAATCACCTACGTCACCTTCAACCCCACCTGGACCGTTCCGCCAACGATTCTCGTCAAGGATATGTTGCCCAAGATCCAGCAGAATCCGGGTTACCTGGCGGCCAACCGGATTCGCGCCCTGGATCGGCAAGGCAATACGCTCGACCCGTCGACCGTCGACTGGTCCAATGCGCGCGGCATCACCCTGCGCCAGGACGCCGGCCCGGATAACTCGCTCGGGCAGGTGGTGATCCGGTTCCCCAACGACTATGCGATCTACCTCCACGATACCCCGCACCGCGAGCTGTTCTCCAAATCCATGCGTGCCACCAGCTCCGGTTGCATCCGGGTGGAGAATCCATTGCAGCTGGTTGAACTGCTGTTCAACGACCCTGTGCGCTGGAACGCGGCGGGTATTCAAAGGCAACTGGCCAACGGCAAGACTCAAAACATCAAGCTTCCCGTCAAGGTGCCCGTGCTGCTGGCCTATTGGACAGTGGATCTGAATAGCGACGGACGGGTGACGTTCAAACCGGACGTTTACGGTTACGATTCGCCAGTGCTTCGACTCTTGAACCAGCCTTCCAAGTTGCCTGCCCTGGAGTTGCAACGAGCAGAGCCGTCACTGGTCGTTACGGGTCAAGACACGCTGTAGCCCTGGCGCCTTGTCGAGAAGCCAGGCCGGGGGGACCCATTGAGAACCATGGACATGAAAATGGGTCACAGTTGATCAGTAAATAGGGATAGGGATAGGGATATTGACGATGGATGTTGCCGACAAAAAAACGACACTCATTTCCCGGGCGCTTCGGGTGCACGACCTGGATGAGTGTCGCAACATTCAAAAGGGGCCCGTGTTCATCGTGGCGTCGGGTAAATCGGCCAAGGATTTCCCGTTGCACAAGTATGCTGGCGTTCCAATGATCAGCATGAACGGTGCCATTTCGAAATTCACGGGTACAGGTATCAAGCCGTACTTTTATGTGTGTACCGACCAGGGTTTTTCCGAGCAGCAGCCGGAATTGTTCACCGAGGCCATGCGCATCAGCGAGCGGGTTGCGCTGTGGGAAAAACATGTCTGGCACACCTCGCTTAAGCCCCAAGGCAAGCTGTACTTGCTGAGCCGGGCACCCAGATTGGTGTGGAGTGATTTTTTCAGGGCTGACAAAGACCTCGTCAGGGTCCGCAAGCTAGGCAGGGGGCGGAGTAAAACCCTGGGTTTCAGCAAGAACCTCAAGCGCGGTTTTTTTGACGCGCGTACCGTCGCCTACCTGGCGCTGCAGCTTGCCTATCACCTGGGATTCAACCGGGTGTTCCTGGTGGGAGTCGACCTGGACCCGACAGCGGGGCGCTTCTATGAAGTCCCAGGCAAATTCGTTTCTCCCTGCGTGCTCGACGACCATTTTCAGACGAGAATCCTGCCGTCGTTCGAGATCCTGTCGAAGCAGGTCATCAACGAGGATTTTCAAGTCTACAACTTGTCCGACGTCTCGAAAATTCCATCGCGACTGATTCCTCGGATGACTCTGGAAGAGCTCGACAGGTTGCTCTGACGGATTGTTCGTCTGCACGACATCAAACATTTCGAATGACTCTCGTGGTGGAACGCGTTCGTGGCTGTGCCAAAGTATCGGCTTTTGACTGGCCCAGTGTCGGTCGATGTTATTTCCAGTTGAGTCACCGCGCAGGAACGTGCCGATGAAAAGACTTTACGCCACGGTCGCGCTGATCGTGTTGACGTTCGCCAGCGTGGGCCCGAGCAGCGCCCGGGATTCAGGGGGCGCCAGGCCGCAATCCGTGGCGGGGGTGTTCGACTACTATCTGTTGGTGCTGTCCTGGTCACCTACCTACTGCCTGACCCATCGTGACGACGCGCAATGTTCCGGCAAAGGCTATGGCTTTGTTCTTCACGGCCTTTGGCCGCAATACGCCCGGGGTGGTTGGCCGAAGTCCTGCGCGCCGAGGGTGAAGCTCTCGCCAGAGGAGCGGGCGAAGGGCTTGATGCTGTTCCCGACCAACAAGCTGCTCGAGCACGAATGGGCCAAGCACGGCACGTGCAGCGGCCTCGGCGCCATCGGTTACCTGGAGGCCTCCGACAAGGCCTTGGGCGCGGTCAGGATTCCCGAGCAACTGCAACCCTTGAATAACACGCTTTATTTTTCAGCCCGGGACATTGAGCAGATGTTTCGCCAGAGCAATCCGGGGTTGCCGGGGGATGGCATTGCGGTGATCTGCAACGGGCCGCAGTTGTCGGAGGTTCGGGTCTGCATGGACAAGGACCTGGCGTTCGCGTCTTGTGGCACAGGAGTGAAGACACGATGCCGCGCCGGGGATATCCGGGTTCCACCTTTGCGGTGATGGTGCTTCACCCGAGCTCCAGTCCTGCCTGGACCACCGACAGCAGATTGTTTTCGGTCAGTGCGACCGCATCCGGTTGCGCTACGGCTTGTTCGATTACTTGTAGCCACCAATGTGTTGCGCCGTGTTCGTCCACGGTGCGCAACAGGGCCAGTTCGTTGCCTTTGCAGTGGATTTCGACCCGCCCCTCTCCATCCGCCGTGAAGCGTGCAACGGGATCGAGCGTGATGCTGTGGTGATTGCCGGTGATCACCAACTGGTCGATGGCATAGTCGAAGGTGTCGCCCTGCGGGTGGCTCTCGAACACGTGAGTGGGGTTGCGCCGCAAGACCAGGCCGGCCTCGGTCAATGGCTGTAACCAGGCCTCGATCCGGTGATACAGCTCGTAGACCTGGCCCGGCCAACTATCGATCGCCTGATCGATGCCGGAGGGCCGGGTCTGTTTCAGTTTTATGGCCAGCTCGTCTGCCTTGCTCATTTCATTTCCCTGTCGTGGTGTAACACTCATCGTAGCTCCTTGATGGTGATGTGGCAGTTGTCCTGCGTCATGTCGCTGACGGTTTCCAGGGGGTGGTTAAACATTTGGTATCTGCTGCGCTTTTCTCGCGGGTAACATCGTAGACTTGGCGCCCAAAACCAGAGGCATGGGGGTGTCGCTCGTGCCTTGTCCTTTCAGGGAGCGCTTTTTGCCAACACGCCTTGATGAGTTGTGTCACGCCCAAGGCATCGCCTTGAAACGCATACCGCTGCGCAACGCCGCAGTGTTGTTTATCGGCGCGGTGTGCCTGTGCCTGTGCGCCTTGCTTTATTTGCAACTGGAGCAGTCCCGGCGCCATGACCTGAGCCAGGCCCAAGTCGCTTCGTCCAACCTGACGCGGGCCATGGCGCAGCAGGCCGAAGACACCTTCATGCAAGCCGATCTGGTGCTGACCAGCCTGGTGGACTGGATTCAGGCCGACGGATTCGGTTCAGCCCAACGTCCACGTTTGCAGAAGACCTTCGTCCGGCGGGTGCAGGCGCTGGATCAATTGCACGGCATCCTGTTGTTCGACCAAAAGGGCCAGTGGGTCGTGACCTCGTTTGAAGCACTGCCTCGCGGCAACGGCGTGGCAGATCGCGAATACTTCAGGTTCCACCAGCAGAACATTTCTTCCGTGGCGCACATCGGCCCGGCCATCCGTAGTCGGGAAAATGGCGAATGGATCATTCCGATCTCCAAGCGGGTCAATGACAGGAAGGGTCAGTTCCAGGGGGTGCTGCTGGCCGGGATCAAGATGTCGTACTTCGAGCAGTTCTTCAAAGGCTTCAGTATCGACGACAACGGCGCGATGTTCCTGGCATTGACCGATGGCACGTTGCTCGCCCGTCGGCCCTATGTGCAAGCGCAGATCGGTACGTCATTGGCCAAGGGTGAAATCTTTCAGAACCTGCTGCCCCGCGCGACTTCCGGCAACGCGATGTTCGCCTCAGAGATGGATTCGATTGTCCGCCTGCATGGTTATCGGCAGCTGGAGGCCTATCCGCTGGTGGTCTCGGCGGCATCGTCGCGGGACTCGATTCTCGCGGACTGGTACGACACGGCATTTCGCTCCAGCGCCATCGTCGTGTTGGTCATTCTGGGCATCGGACTGATCGGCTGGGTGTTCATACGCCAGGTGCGTGTGGGTGAGCAGGTCGAGGCGGACTTACGACAAGCTCAGCAAGCACTTGAGCTGATTGCCACCCACGACAGCCTGACCGGCCTGGCCAATCGCCGGTTGTTCGAGCGGGCCCTCGATATCGAATTCGGGCGCGGTGCCCGCCAACAAAGCCCGCTGAGCCTGATCATGCTCGATATCGATTTTTTCAAGCGGTACAACGATACCTACGGTCATGTGGTGGGCGATCACTGTCTGGCCGAAGTGGCACGTGCCGTGAAAAGTTGCTGCCATCGCAAAGCCGATCTGGCGGTGCGATACGGTGGCGAAGAGTTTGCGGTGTTGCTGCCTGACACCGATATCCAGGGCGCCATGAACCTTGCCGAACAGATTCGCCGCGGCGTAATGGACAAGAACATCAGCCATTCGGGATCGCCCTGCGGATACGTGACCGTCAGCCTCGGTTGCTATTCGTTCGTGCCAACGGGGCGCGATAGCGTGGAAGTGTTCATCCAGCGCGCCGACGCGGCGCTGTATCAGGCCAAGCATTCGGGCAGGAACCGTTCGGCGACGTTGTCGGTGGAGGGCGGGGCGCAGGCACTCGTGCGATCAGACCGCTGACGTGGCTGCGCGACTACCGGTAGCCGATTGTCTGCCTGTCAGAACTTGTGCAATTGATCGTCTAGAGTTCCGATAGCTCTGCCACTCCCGGCAGATCTCCCCATCGCAAGGACGATCGCCACTATGTCGATAACCCAAGCTTTGTCCTCCATAGCCCTTATTGTTGCGTCCAGCGCGGTCTTTCCGCTGGTCAGTCAGGCGCAATCGAAAATCACCGCCGAAGAAGCGCATGCCATTGGCGTGGATGCCTACGTTTACTTTTATCCGCTGTTGACCATGGACATCACCCGCAAGCAATTCACCAACATTGAACCGGGCAAGGAGTTTGGCAAAGGCCCGATGAACATGTTTGTGAGTGTGCCGGAGTACCCGCCTGCAGATTTCAAAGGGGTGGTGCGGTCGAATTTCGACACGTTGTATTCCATTGCCTGGCTCGACCTGACCAAAGAACCGCTGGTCATCGCTGCGCCAGACACAGCCGGACGCTTCTATTTGCTGCCGATGCTCGACATGTGGAGTGACGTATTCGCTTCGCCAGGCTGGCGCACCACCGGAACCGACGCTGCGCAGTTCCTGGTGACCCCTCCGGGATGGACCGGCACAGTGCCTGCGGGACTGAACCATCTGCCGGCGCCGACGCCTTTTGTCTGGGTGATCGGGCGAACCAAGACCGATGGCGCGGGGGACTACGCGGCGGTGCACAAGATCCAGGCCGGCTACACCGTGACGCCGTTGTCTCGGCTGGGCAAAGGTGCTGAACCGGTCAGCGTCAAGATCGACCCGGCCGTGGACATGAAGACCCCGCCGAAAATCCAGGTCGACACAATGTCGGCGGCCGACTACTTCGCCTACGCCGCCGAACTGCTCAAGGTGCATCCGGCCCACGGCACCGATCAGCCGCTACTGGCGCAAATCAAGCGCATCGGCATCGAACCTGGCAAGTCGTTCAGCATGGATGCCCTGGACCCTGAGATAAAAGCTGCCTTGGAGACTGCGCCCAAGGACGCGCAAGCACTGATGGCGTGGAAGGTGCCTACCCTCGCACGGGTGGTCAACGGCTGGTCGATGAACACCGACACCATGGGTGTCTACGGCAACTACTACCTCAAGCGCGCGATCGTGGCGCAGGTGGGGCTCGGCGCGAATCTGCCGGAAGACGCGATCTATCCGTTGAATATCGGTGATACAAATGGCAAATCCCTCGACGGCGCGCACAAATACGTGCTGCATTTCGCCAAGGATGAAGTGCCTCCAGTGAATGCCTTCTGGTCGATCACGCTGTACGACCCTGAAGGTTTCCAGGTAGGGAACGAGCTCAACCGATTCGCGGTCAGCAGCTGGATGCCGTTCAAGAACAACGCTGACGGCTCGCTCGATATCTATTTCCAGAATGAAAACCCTGGCAAGGACCTGGAAGCCAATTGGCTGCCGGCGCCCAAGGGGCCGTTCAACCTGACCATGCGCTTGTACGGTCCGAAGTCCGAGGCCTTGAACGGCAAGTGGAATCCGCCAGCGGTCAAGCAGATGTAGTGCGGGCAATCGAGGCAGCCGACGATGATCCGTCATCGGCTGCCTTTACGCGTTCAGCTGCCCGTCCCGCCGCCAGCCCCGCCAGCCCCGCCGGTCCCTCCGCCAGCCGCCCCGGTGCCCCCTCCGGCACCCGAACCGCTGTTGCTGCCCGCGCTTCCACTTGATGAGCCGGTTGCACCGCCGTCACCGGCGTTGCCGCCCGAGGGCGAGCTCGGCGTGTTGTCCGGTGGCATGACCGGCCCGCTGGTTGCGCCGGATTTAGTGCCCGCCGCCTCAGCACCATCGCCGGCTGCGAAGGTGGCCAGGGAGGCCGTGCAAAGCAATCCAGCGAGAAACAGCGAAGTGATTCTGGTGTTTTTCATGGTCCGTCTCCAAAAGATGGGTCGTTACCTGAAGTTGGTGTGAAGGGCAGGGCGGTTGGTGCCGGTTGCATGACGAGTGGCAGGCTATGGTGGACAGAACACCTGGCAGGCCGTGCGGTCACACCCATGAGACCCAGCCAAACGGGACGGTGGTCATGAAAAAGCTGCGAATTGCGACATTCAACGTCAACGGCATGCGCGCTCGCCTGCCAAATCTGTTGGCCTGGCTTGAGCGCGAACAACCGGATATCGCCTGCCTCCAGGAACTCAAGTCGGCCGACAGTGCGTTTCCCGCCGCGCAGCTAGAGGCCATCGGCTACGGAGCGATCTGGCAGGGGCAGGCGTCGTGGAACGGGGTGGCGATTCTGGCACGCGATGCGCAGCCACTGGAAAGCCGTCGAGGTCTGCCGGGCGATGACGAGGATAATCACAGTCGATACCTGGAAGCTGCCGTACACGGGATTGTGGTGGGTTGTCTGTACTTGCCCAACGGCAACCCGCAACCAGGGCCGAAGTTCGATTACAAACTGGCCTGGTTCGAGCGCCTGATACGTTACGCAAAGGCGCTGCAGGGCAGTGAGCATCCGGTGGTACTGGCGGGTGACTACAATGTGGTTCCCACCGACCTCGACATCTATAACCCACGTTCCTGGCTCAAGGATGCCTTGCTGCAACCCGAGAGCCGCGAGTGTTATCAGCGTCTGCTGGACCAGGGTTGGACCGATGCTCTGCGACACCTGTATCCGAACGAGCGGGTCTACACCTTCTGGGATTATTTTCGCCAGCACTGGCAGAAGAACTCAGGGTTACGCATCGATCACCTGTTGCTCAACCCGGCCTTGAGTCCATACCTGGAGGACGCGGGTGTCGATGCCTGGGTGCGCAACGAACCCCATGCCAGCGACCATGCGCCCACCTGGATTCAGTTGAGCTCGCGTAAGCGCCGTTGAGTGTTCTTGCCGGCCGATTGGCTAAATCAATTGTCGGCCGTACCCCTTCATCCCTTATACATAGCGTCCACAGCTTGCGTGCATAAGGATCAAGCGATGAGCGAGCCAAGTCTGGCAAACACTGTTTCCTATCTAAAGCGCCTGGGATTCGACGCTCCCCCGGCACCTACGCTTGAAACCCTGCGCCTGCTTCAATTGCGTCACACCGGCGCCTTCGCGTTTGAAAACCTCACCACGCTGGCGGGCGAGCCGGTGCGCATCGACTTGGCGTCGATCGAGCATAAGGTCCTGCAGGATGGGCGCGGCGGTTACTGCTACGAACTCAACTATCTGTTTCTGGTCTTGCTCCAGGCGCTCGGCTTCGACGCGCGGGGTATCAGCGGGCGCGTGGTCATGGGCCAGCCGGAGGGCGCCTGGACCGCGCGTACGCACCGCTTGAGCCTGGTGACGCTCGATGGCGTGCGCTACATCACTGACGTCGGCTTCGGCGGCATGGTGCCCACGGCACCGCTGTTGCTCGACAGCCGCGGTGAACAATGGACTCCCCACGAGCCGTATCGCATTGAGCAGCACGTTGACGGCTACACCCTTCGCGCCAAGGTCGCGAATGAATGGCGGCCCATGTACATCTTCGACCTGCAGCGCCAGGAGGACATCGATTACGCCGTTGGCAACTGGTATGTCTCGACCCACCCCGAATCATCGTTCACCAGGCAACTGATGGTGGCTCGAACCGGGGAAGGGTGGCGACGGACCCTCAATAACGGCAGCTTTGCAATCCATCGTACAGGGCAGGACAGTGAACGCCGGGAAGTGACCAACCTACAGGAGTTGATTGGCGTGCTGGAAAGAGAGTTCGAGATTCGGGTGCCCACGCATGCGTCGTTGATGCGCACACTTGAGCGATTGATAGCGCCGCAATAGTCGACGCATCGTGCACACAAAAAAAGTGCGGATTGGATCAATTTGCACCTTTTCCGTGCTTTTCTAAGGCCGGGCATCAGGCTCCATCACCCGCTGAATTTCGCTGAGGGCTTGCGCGAGCTTTTTTTCCAGGTTTTTCAACTCAGAGGCGGTGATCCCCTTTTTCAGGTGCCTGCCAGTGCTGCCTTCTGTTTTGTCATGCCCGGTCAGCAACGCCCTGCGCAGCGTGTTGTTGATCGCGGTCTGGTAGCCATAACCCTCGCTCTCCGCGAGCGCGCGTGCCGCTTCGATGACGACGTCATCGAGCATGATGGTGATACGGGTCTTGCCTTTGCTGGAGGCAACTGCCCCACGCCTGGCATGGCTGAAGTCGTACTCGTCTTTCATGGGTCAAGCCTCCAGATACTGGCGGCGCTCGTTTTTGCTGGCGAGGCGCGCGGAAATGATTCGAACGAAATTCGGGTCACGATGGGTGTACGCCACGACCAGCAAACGACCTTTGCCGTCCAGCCCCATGATGATCCAGCGCTGTTCATCATGATGATTGTCCTCAAGGGTCAGCGCCCGTTCATCATGGAACACTGGCTCCGTCTCTGCGAGGCTGATACCCAGGTGCTTGAGTTTATTGGCTGCGTTCTTCGCCCTGTGATACTGAATTTCGAATGACTTCATTATGCATACTTTATATGTATATGAAAGAGGGCGATCACTACCGATGGTCACCAGGAATTCAAAAGACTAGTGGGCGCGGGAGAATGGGGCGCGCGGATGTATTTCAAGGTTTTTTACGATGTGATGCGCGATGGCACACAGCCTGCATGAACGACCGTTCATAATTTGACTGGCAAGTTGTATACAACTCTATAGACATTTGTCCTGGATCTTGAATACAGTGTGCGCATAACAAAAACCAGGGAACCCCCTAACATGAAAACGCCCCATGTTTCACACCAACGGCCTGAAGATGAAAATCTCGGGATCGGCGCGAATATGGCTTACGGCCTGCAACATGTTCTGACCATGTACGGTGGCATCGTCGCGGTGCCCTTGATCATTGGGCAGGCGGCCGGGCTGTCGCCGGCGGACATCGGTTTGTTGATTGCTGCTTCATTGTTTGCGGGGGGGCTGGCCACGTTGCTGCAAACCCTGGGTCTACCGTTTTTCGGTTGTCAGTTGCCGCTGGTGCAGGGCGTGTCGTTTTCCGGCGTCGCGACCATGGTGGCGATTGTCAGCAGTGGCGGCGAGGGCGGGTTTCAGTCGATCCTGGGGGCGGTCATAGCCGCTTCCCTGATCGGATTGCTGATCACGCCGGTGTTCTCGCGAATTACCAAGTTCTTCCCGCCGCTGGTCACGGGCATCGTGATCACCACCATCGGTCTAACGCTGATGCCGGTGGCGGCACGCTGGGCCATGGGTGGCAACAGTCACGCCCCTGACTTTGGCAGCATGGCCAACATCGGGTTGGCAGCGGTGACGCTGGTGCTGGTGCTGTTGCTGAGCAAGATCGGCAGCGCCACCATCTCAAGGTTATCGATCCTGCTGGCGATGGTCATCGGTACGGTCATCGCGGTGTTCCTTGGCATGGCGGATTTCTCGTCCGTCGGCCAGGGGCCAATGTTCGGTTTCCCGACACCTTTTCACTTTGGTATGCCGACCTTCCACTTCGCGGCAATCCTGTCGATGTGCATCGTGGTCATGGTGACCCTGGTGGAGACTTCGGCGGATATCCTGGCCGTGGGTGAAATCATCGACACCAAGGTCGATTCCAAGCGCCTGGGCAACGGTTTGCGCGCGGACATGCTGTCGAGCATGATCGCCCCGATCTTCGGCTCCTTCACCCAAAGCGCCTTCGCCCAGAACGTCGGGCTGGTGGCGGTGACCGGCATCAAGAGCCGTTATGTGGTGGCCACCGGCGGCCTGTTCCTGGTGATCCTCGGCCTGCTACCGTTCATGGGGCGTGTGATTGCCGCCGTGCCGACCTCCGTCCTCGGCGGTGCCGGTATCGTGCTGTTCGGCACCGTTGCGGCCAGCGGCATTCGCACGCTGTCCAAGGTCGACTACCGCAATAACGTCAACCTGATCATCGTCGCGACCTCCATCGGTTTCGGCATGATCCCGATCGCCGCGCCGAACTTCTACGATCACTTCCCAAGCTGGTTCGCCACGATCTTCCATTCGGGCATCAGCTCTTCGGCAATCATGGCCATCGTGCTCAACCTGGCCTTCAACCACCTGACCGCCGGTAACTCCGACCAGCAGTCGGTGTTTGCGGCGGGCACCGAGCGGGTGTTGCGCTACCAGGACCTGGCGGCGTTGCGCGAAGGGGATTACTTCAGCGACGGCAAGTTGCACGACTGCGATGGCAAGGAGATTCCAGTGGTGGAATCGGCACATGGGGCGGTGGACCCGCGACCGGTGCTGGCCAAGAGCAGTGAGCATGTCTGACGCAAGGCGTCACTGAAAAGGGCCGATCTGTTGAATAGACAGGTCGGCTTTTTTCTTTTGAAATAAAAAACAACGACCACAAAAAAGCCCCTGAATCTTTCGATTCAGGGGCTTTTCGATATTGCTGTCTGGCTCCACGACCTGGACTCGAACCAGGGACCCAGTGATTAACAGTCACTTGCTCTACCAACTGAGCTATCGCGGAATGGCGCCTATGTTACTGATTCAAAAAGAGAAGTCAAGCACCTGATAGTAAAATCAGGGTTTCATCGGGACGGACGGTGATTTATCGCTGATTGGCGGTTACCGGAATCGCTGGCGAGGGCTACCATGGCAACCCGGAAGTGGTTCCACGCGCTGCCGGCCATTCGCCGATAAGGTACGTGCCATGACTTGCTTGACCGTCACAAAGCTTCGACACAATGGGGTATTCCCATGAGCATCGCGCAAATCAGCCTGCCCAAGGGGGTCGGCCCGCACGCCGAAAAACTATTCGATGCAATCACCCAGGCCAGCAGCGCCGATGAGTTGAACCGTGCAGGGGGCAAGGCCGAGGGTTTTGTCCTGGGCCTGGAAAGCACCAAGGCGATCAAGAGCCAGGTCGCGGAATCGCTATATGTCGCCTATGACGATGCCGCCAGCCAGCGCGCGACCGAACTGGCCTAGCCGCCGAAGGTAATGGTGCCAAGCATCAGTTTGGCGTAGAGCGCCGTTGCACCCAGTTGCACCAGCCACAGGGCCAGGCCGCCGAGAAACACGCCGCCAGCGACTTGCATCACCAGGTTGTTGCCGCGTTGTCTGGCCGGGGTGCGGGGGATGAAGTCGTCCAGGTCATCGCGATCAGCGCGTAGGTCATCGTTTTTCATATCGGCTCTCGTAAGAAATCTCGGGTGTACACCACACCTTGTAGGAGCGAGCATGCTCGCGAGGAACCTGAGGGCACCGCGGGGCGTCAGGTTTCCCGAGTCATCGCTAACGACCATCGCGAGCATGCTCGCTCCTGCAGTGGATGGATGTGTGCAGTTTAGAGGGCTCGCTCTGGTTGCTGAAAATTATCTGCGCCAAACAAAAAACGGGAAGCCAGTGGCTTCCCGTTTTTCGTATCAGCAGACCAATCAGATCACCTGAACGATCGCATCCGTCACAACCTTGATGTTGCTCTGGTTCAGGGCAGCCACGCAGATACGGCCGGTGTCCAGGGCGTAGATGCCGAACTCATTGCGCAGGCGATGCACTTGTTCAACGCTCAGGCCAGAGTACGAGAACATGCCGCGCTGGCGACCGACGAAGCTGAAGTCACGCTGCGGCGCGTTTTTCGCCAGGGTCTCGACCATTTGCGTGCGCATGCCACGAATGCGCAGGCGCATCTCGGCAAGCTCCGCTTCCCACTGGGCGCGCAGCTCCGGGCTGTTGAGTACGGCGGCGACGATGCTTGCACCGTGGGTTGGCGGGTTGGAGTAGTTGGTGCGGATCACGCGCTTGACTTGCGACAGTACGCGCGCGCTTTCTTCTTTCGATTCGCTGACGATCGACAGGGCGCCAACGCGCTCGCCGTACAGCGAGAACGATTTGGAGAACGAGCTGGAAACAAAGAAGGTCAGGCCCGATTCGGCGAACAGGCGCACGGCAGCGGCGTCTTCATCGATGCCGTCGCCGAAACCTTGATATGCCATGTCGAGGAACGGCACGTGACCCTTGGCTTTTACCACTTCCAGGACGTTGTTCCAGTCCGCTGGGCTCAGGTCCACACCGGTCGGGTTGTGGCAGCAAGCGTGCAACACAATGATCGAGCCGGACGGCAGGGCGTTCAGGTCTTCCAGCAAACCAGCACGGTTCACGTCATGGGTGGCGGCATCGTAGTAGCGATAGTTCTGCACCGGGAAGCCGGCGGTTTCAAACAGCGCGCGGTGGTTTTCCCAGCTTGGGTCGCTGATCGCCACGACGGCGTTCGGCAGCAGTTGCTTGAGGAAGTCGGCACCGATTTTCAGTGCGCCAGTACCGCCAACGGCCTGGGTGGTGATGACTCGGCCAGCGGCGATCAGTGGCGAATCATTGCCAAACAGCAATTTTTGCACGGCCTGGTCGTAGGCGGCGATGCCGTCGATTGGCAGGTAGCCACGGGAAGCGTGTTGAGCGACGCGAATGGTTTCGGCTTCGACAACGGCGCGCAGGAGTGGGATTTTCCCCTCCTCGTTGCAATAAACACCGACTCCCAGGTTGACCTTGTTGGTACGGGTGTCGGCGTTGAATGCTTCGTTGAGGCCCAGGATTGGATCGCGTGGTGCCATTTCGACAGCGGAGAACAGGCTCATTTTTGCGGCGGCTCTGAATGGAGAATGGAGGGACGTGTCGCGCTCCAGCCGAATGCACTAGAGCGGTGCACAAACGGGGAGCTAGTATAGAGGCCATCCGCGAGAGATGGCGACAGACGAATCGGCTTTTAAGGTAAGTTTTTTCTATTATTTTTCGACCATTAGTCGATTAGCGCCGTCAAAGGCTTTACGCGTTGTAGGACGTTTACCTTGAAAGCGCCGGCAATCGGCTCCACATTGAGCGCAATCCAGTTTTTTCCTCGGGCGACATCGGTCGTTTGCGGTCTTTCTCGTTCGTGCCGGTTTTACTGGCAAGAGTGATCCCAGAGGTTTTACATGTCTGAATTCCAGCTAGTCACCCGCTTCGAGCCTGCCGGCGATCAACCAGAGGCCATCCGCCTGATGGTCGAGGGCATTGAGGCCGGGCTGGCGCACCAGACTTTGCTCGGTGTGACAGGTTCCGGCAAGACCTTCAGCATCGCCAACGTGATCGCCCAGGTACAGCGCCCGACCCTGGTACTGGCGCCGAACAAGACCCTGGCGGCGCAGTTGTACGGTGAATTCAAGGCGTTCTTCCCGAACAATGCCGTCGAATACTTCGTTTCCTACTACGACTACTACCAGCCTGAAGCGTACGTGCCGTCTTCGGACACCTTCATCGAGAAAGACGCTTCGATCAATGACCATATCGAGCAGATGCGGCTGTCCGCGACCAAGGCTTTGCTGGAGCGCAAGGACGCGATCATCGTCACCACGGTGTCGTGCATCTACGGTCTGGGCAGCCCGGAAACCTACCTGAAGATGGTTTTGCACGTGGATCGTGGCGACAAGCTTGACCAGCGTGAATTGCTGCGCCGCCTGGCTGACCTGCAATACACCCGCAACGACATGGAATTTGCCCGTGCGACGTTCCGGGTGCGCGGCGATGTGATCGATATCCACCCGGCGGAATCAGATTTCGAAGCGATCCGCATCGAGCTCTTCGATGACGAAGTGGAGAGCCTGTCGGCCTTCGATCCGTTGACCGGTGAAGTCATTCGCAAGCTGCCGCGCTTCACCTTCTACCCGAAAAGCCACTACGTGACACCTCGGGAAACCTTGCTGGATGCCGTCGAAGGGATCAAGGTCGAGTTGCAGGAGCGCCTGGACTACCTGCGTTCCAACAACAAGCTGGTGGAGGCGCAGCGCCTGGAGCAGCGCACCCGGTTTGACCTGGAGATGATTCTGGAACTGGGTTATTGCAATGGTATCGAGAACTACTCGCGCTACCTGTCCGGTCGCGAAGCCGGGGCGCCGCCGCCGACCCTGTACGATTACCTGCCAGCCGACGCTTTGCTGGTGATCGACGAATCCCACGTCAGCGTGCCGCAAGTAGGCGCCATGTACAAAGGCGACCGCTCGCGTAAAGAGACGTTGGTGGAATATGGCTTCCGCCTGCCATCGGCGCTGGACAATCGGCCGATGCGTTTCGATGAGTGGGAAAGCATCAGCCCGCAGACGATTTTTGTCTCGGCGACGCCAGGCAATTATGAGGCCGAACACGCTGGGCGCGTCATTGACATGGTGGTGCGTCCGACCGGTCTGGTGGACCCGCAGATCGAGATCCGCCCGGCACTGACCCAGGTCGACGATTTGCTGTCGGAAATCACCAAGCGCGTCGCCCTGGAAGAGCGAGTGCTGGTCACGACGCTGACCAAGCGCATGGCCGAGGACTTGACTGACTACCTGGCCGATCACGGCGTGCGCGTACGCTATCTGCACTCGGACATCGACACCGTGGAGCGGGTGGAGATCATCCGCGACTTGCGCCTTGGCACCTTCGATGTGCTGGTGGGGATCAACCTGCTGCGCGAGGGCCTGGACATGCCGGAAGTGTCGCTGGTGGCGATCCTCGATGCCGACAAGGAAGGCTTCCTGCGTTCCGAGCGTTCGCTGATCCAGACCATCGGTCGGGCGGCGCGTAACCTCAATGGCCGGGCGATTCTGTATGCCGACCGGATCACTGGCTCCATGGAGCGGGCGATCGGCGAAACCGAGCGTCGCCGCGACAAGCAGATCGCCTTCAACCTGGCCAACGGCATCACGCCCAAGGGCGTGTTCAAGGACGTTGCCGATATCATGGAAGGCGCCACCGTGCCGGGTTCGCGCAGCAAGAAGCGCAAGGGCATGGCCAAGGCCGCCGAGGAAAACGCCCGGTACGAAGCCGAGTTGCGCTCGCCGGGTGAGATCGCCAAGCGTATCAAGGCGTTGGAAGAGAAGATGTACCAGTTGGCGCGTGACCTGGAATTCGAAGCGGCGGCGCAGATGCGTGACGAGATTGCCAAGTTGCGCGAGCGCTTGATTACAGTCTGAGATTTGCGTTGCGTGCGCGGGCCTCTTCGCGAGCAGGCTCGCTCCCACAAGGTTTAGCGTAATTCCAGTGGGAGCGAGCCTGCTCGCGAAGGCCGCGACTCGGTCTCAATGTGCTTCCCCAGCCTTCAACCCTGCCGGCAATGTCCTCGTCAGCAACACCGCCAACATGCTGATCCCCAGCGCAATCCCGACAAAATGAAACGCATCGTTGTAGGCCATGATCGACGCCTGCTGATGGGCGATCTCACTGAGTTTGCCCAAAGCCGCTGTTTCGTTGCCCAGCGTGTTGGTCAATGAAGCCAGGCGTTCGGCCACCTGTGGATTGCTTGGCACGATGGACTCGCGCAAATAATCAAAATAGGTCTTGGTCCGCGCATCCAGCAGGGTGGCGAGGAGGGCGATGCCAATGGCGCCGCCGAGGTTACGCAGGATGTTGAACAGGCTCGAAGCCGACCCCGCATCCTGGGGCAGGATGTACGCTGTGGCGATCAGCGAAATGGTGACCATGATCAGCGGCTGGCCCAATGCCCGAATGATCT
Source organism: Pseudomonas umsongensis (assembly GCF_002236105.1). Classification (GTDB taxonomy): domain Bacteria; phylum Pseudomonadota; class Gammaproteobacteria; order Pseudomonadales; family Pseudomonadaceae; genus Aquipseudomonas; species Aquipseudomonas umsongensis. The sequence goes on along the minus strand of NZ_NIWU01000008.1, from coordinate 126,515 downwards.
GGATCTGGTTGAACTGTGGCCCGGCGAAGTCCGGGTTGAGCACGCCGGAGTAAAAGCTTGCCAGGCCGAACAAGCCGAAGCCAATCGTGCACAGCCATTTCGGCGAGACAACCTTCATCAGCTTGGGCACCAGCGGGATCAGGAACAGCTGCGGCACGCCCATCCACATGATCACTTCGCCGATCTGCAGGGCGTTGTAGTTCTGGATCTGCGCCAGATACAGCGGCAACAGGTAGATCGACCCGTACAGGCCAACCCCCATCCCGATGCTGGAAATGCTCGATAGACCGAAGTTGCGGTTGCCCAGGATGCCGAGGTTGATCAGCGGATTGGGCTTGGAAAACTGTACGATCACAAAAGTGATCAAGCTAATTAGCGCGATGCTGCCCAGGGCCACGATCAGGTTGGACTCGAGCCAGTCCTTGCGATGCCCTTCCTCCAGGAATACCTGCAAACAGCCAAGGCCGACGCCCAGGGTAACGATGCCGGCGTAGTCGGTGCTTTTAAGCAATTCCCAGTGGGCCGCTTTCTTTTCCAGGCCGTACATCAGCCCGGCGATCATGAGCAGGCCAGGCGGTATGTTGATGTAGAAAATGTATTCCCAGCCCCAGTTTTCCGTCAGCCAGCCACCGAGCGTCGGGCCGATCGATGGCGCGAAGGTTGCCGTCATCGCAAACATGGCCATGCCTTTGGCGCGGTGATGTTCGGGAAGTTTGATCAGGGTCAGGGTGAAGGCCAGCGGAATCAGCGCGCCGCCCGTGAAGCCCTGCAGTGCACGAAAGACGATCATGCTCTCCAGGCTCCAGGCCATGGAGCACAGCAGCGAGGCAACGAGAAAACCCAGGGAAACCCACACCGCGAGGCGTCGCGCTGATAACAGCTGAACCAGCCATGCGGTCAACGGGATCATGATGATTTCCGCCACCAGGTACGAGGTGGAAATCCACGAGCCTTCTTCCAGGGTGGCTGACAGCGCCCCCTGAATATCCTTGAGCGATGAATTGGTGATCTGAATGTCGAGCACCGCCATGAAGGCGCCGAGCATCACGCTCATCACCGCGATCCAGTCCCGCCGGGTCGGTTCCCCGACCGGGCGAATCAGTTGATCACCGGCCATCGTCAAGTGTGTCTTTGCTGCTCACTTTGGTGGTGAGATCTTCCGGGGCGTCCTTGATATTCACCTTGGCGGTCACCGACATGCCCGGGCGGATCTTGCCGCGCAACGGGTTATCGGCGGCGAAGGTCAGCTTCACGGGGATCCGTTGCACGACTTTGGTGAAGTTGCCCGTGGCATTGTCTGGCGGCAACAGGCTGAACTGCGCGCCCGAGGCGGCGAACAGGCTGTCGACCCGGGCTTCGATCGGCGTGTCGCCGTAGGCGTCGAAGGTCAGCTCGGCTATCTGTCCGGGCTGCATGTGGCCAATCTGGGTTTCCTTGAAGTTGGCCTGAATCCAGATGTCTTCATCGGGCACCACCGACAGCAGATAGGCGCCGGCCTGCACGAATTGGCCATTGCGCGCGGCACGCTGGCCGATCAGGCCGCTGATCGGTGCATGGATTTCACTGCGGGAGAGGTTCAGCTCGGCCTGGGCCAGGTCGGCCCTGGCATTGGCGATCTGCGCGTCGAGGCGTTTGATTTCGGCACTCAACGCGTTGATTTGCTGGCGCTGGCCCTGGGCGTCCGCCTGGGCCTTGAGCAGCTGTGAGCGGGCAATGTGGTTGTCGGCCGAGAGCGTGGTCACGCGTTCTTCCGAGACATAACCGGGCTTGCGCAAGGTTTCGGCGCGGGTCAGGTCTATCTGTGAACGGCCCAGGCTCGCCTGGCTGGACGCGACTTGCGCGTCGCTGGCGGCAATCAGGCTGGCCTGCTGGGTCAGTTTGCTCTGGGCTTGCAGGCGTTCGGCCTGACGGGTGGCGAGCGTTGCATTGGCGCGGTCGACGGCGAGGCGGAAATCATCGCCTTCGAGTCTTATCAGCAACTGGCCTTTCTCGACGTGCTGGTTGTCCTGCACCAACACCTCATCGATGCGCGCCCCCAACTGGCTCGACACGCGGGTGATTTCGCCCTGGACATAGGCGTTATCGGTGCTTTCATAAAACCGCCCGTTGAAAAACCAATGGGCGAAAAAGCCCCCGGCGATCAGCAGGACAAGCAACAGGAAGAGGGACAGGCGACGCTTGAGTTGGGCAGGCATGGGGCAAACTGTAGTCGAGAATATGTAAGGAAAGTTATCAGCTGGTGAATCTGGCACACAGCCGATAAACGGTAAATGCCATCGGCTGATATTCGGCCATTCACCACGGCATACAGGCGTTGTAGACGCAAACTTGGCTTAAATGCCCTGTTCACTGGAGCGGGGCGGGTGTCGCCTGTTACCATTCGCCCTTTGTTTGATCTTCTTTTCGAGACTTGCCATGACCACCGTCCGCACGCGCATCGCGCCATCGCCTACCGGGGACCCCCACGTAGGTACCGCTTACATCGCATTGTTCAACTACTGCTTTGCCAAGCAGCACGGCGGTGAGTTCATCCTGCGGATCGAAGACACCGACCAGCTGCGTTCGACCCGCGAGTCCGAGCAGCAGATTTTCGACGCCCTGCGCTGGTTGGGTATCGACTGGAGCGAAGGCCCGGACGTCGGCGGCCCCCACGGCCCGTATCGTCAAAGCGAGCGCGGCGAGATCTATCAGAAGTACTGCCAGCAGCTCGTAGACATGGGCCATGCCTTCCCGTGCTTCTGCACCGCCGAAGAGCTGGACCAGATGCGTGCCGAACAAATGGCCCGTGGCGAAACCCCACGATACGACGGCCGAGCGCTGTTGCTGTCCAAGGAAGAAGTGGCGCGCCGCCTGGCCGCTGGTGAACCGCACGTGATCCGCATGAAGGTCCCGAGCGAAGGCGTGTGCGTAGTGCCGGACATGCTGCGTGGCGACGTTGAAATCCCGTGGGACCGCATGGACATGCAAGTTCTGATGAAGACCGACGGCCTGCCGACGTACTTCCTGGCCAACGTGGTCGATGACCATCTGATGGGCATCACCCACGTATTGCGCGGCGAAGAGTGGCTGCCGTCAGCGCCGAAACTGATCCTCTTGTACGAATACTTCGGCTGGGAACAACCGGAGCTGTGCTATATGCCGCTGCTGCGTAACCCGGACAAGAGCAAGCTGTCCAAGCGCAAGAACCCGACTTCGGTGACGTTCTACGAGCGCATGGGCTTTATGCCCGAAGCAATGCTCAACTACCTGGGCCGGATGGGCTGGTCGATGCCGGACGAGCGCGAGAAGTTCTCGCTGCAGGAAATGGTCGATAACTTCGACCTCAAGCGCGTCTCCCTTGGCGGGCCGATTTTCGACATCGAGAAACTGTCCTGGCTCAACGGCCAGTGGCTGCGTGACCTGCCGGTGGAAGAGTTCGCTGCGCGCGTGCAGAAGTGGGCATTCAATGCCGAATACATGATGAAGATCGCGCCGCACGTGCAGGGCCGCGTCGAGACATTCAGCCAGGTTGCACCGCTGGCCGGATTCTTCTTTGCCGGTGGCGTGAATCCGGACGCCAGGCTGTTCGAATCGAAGAAGCTCTCGGGCGATCAGGTTCGCCAGTTGATGCAGTTGATCCTGTGGAAGCTCGAAAGCCTGCGCCAGTGGGAGAAGGACAGCATCACCGCGACCATTCAGGCAGTGGTCGAATCCCTGGAGTTGAAGCTGCGTGATGCCATGCCGCTGATGTTCGCCGCGATCACCGGCCAGGCCAGCTCGGTGTCGGTGCTCGATGCGATGGAAATCCTCGGGCCGGACCTGACCCGGTTCCGCCTGCGCCAGGCGATCGATCTGCTGGGTGGCGTGTCGAAGAAAGAAAACAAGGAGTGGGAAAAGTTGTTGGGCGCTATCGCCTGATTCCCACTGTAGGAGCTGCCGCAGGCTGCGATCTTTTGATCTTGCTTCTAAAAGCCAACGTCAAAAGATCGCAGCCTTCGGCAGCTCCTACGGGTCTGCGTTCCTCGCAAACAGCCTGTTGTTTCGGGGGGAGGGCGGTAAGTGATTGTTATGTCGGCAAAAAATTTTATTTTTTTTGAAAAATAAGTTTGACAGGCTTTCGATACGCCCTTAAGATTCGCCCCGTCCTCAGCGATGAAGCCAACGGCAACATCAACGATGAGGGGCTATAGCTCAGCTGGGAGAGCGCTTGCATGGCATGCAAGAGGTCGACGGTTCGATCCCGTCTAGCTCCACCAATTTACACTTCGAGGTCTGGCCACACCGGCCTCGAAGCGATCAACACTCAGCGTTGATCAGTTGTATAGAAGGGTTTGCGTCCCCTTCGTCTAGTGGCCTAGGACACCGCCCTTTCACGGCGGTAACAGGGGTTCGAGTCCCCTAGGGGACGCCAGTTTTACAGAAGCGATGTTGCAAGATGTCGCTCCGCCGAGAGGCGAAAAATCCGGGGCTATAGCTCAGCTGGGAGAGCGCCTGCATGGCATGCAGGAGGTCAGCGGTTCGATCCCGCTTAGCTCCACCAATTTTACAGTTCAAGGTCTGGCCACACCGGCCTTGAATCGATCAGTTCTCAGCGCTGATCATTGTATAGAAGGGTTTGCGTCCCCTTCGTCTAGTGGCCTAGGACACCGCCCTTTCACGGCGGTAACAGGGGTTCGAGTCCCCTAGGGGACGCCACGATTACCCGCTCTGCGGGATTTTATAAGGGTCATTCAATTATTGAATGGCCCTTTTGTTTGTCTGGCGTTTGGCCAAATCTCCCTCTTTCTCCCAAACTGTTCTTCAGACCAGCGGTCACATCCACGACTTGCAGAAAATTATTATGAGAATAATATTCTAGTCGTAATATTCGGAGGCAACGATGAACGATAAAAAAGCTCAAACCCGCGAACGCATTCTCAAGGCAGCCAGCGCCGCGCTGATCCAGCGTGGTCCGGCCGAGCCAAGCGTTGGCGAAGTGATGGGCGCGGCCGGCCTGACCGTCGGCGGCTTTTATGCGCACTTCGAAAGCAAGGACGCGATGATGCTGGAAGCGTTCAAGCAGTTGCTGGGTCACCGCCGTGACCTGATTGCCGACATGGATGCCGAGTTGACCGGTGAAGAGCGTCGCGCGTTGGTTGCAGCGTTTTATCTGTCACGCAAACACCGCGATTCCAGCGAGTCTGCGTGCCCGATCCCGGCCTCGATCGGTGAGCTCGGACGCCTGCCCGAGGCGTTTCGAATTGCACTGAATGAACACATGGAGCTGATGGTCGCGCAATTGGCGGCCAGTCCTGAAGACACCGACAAAGCCCTGGCTGATCTGGCCTTGATGGTGGGCGGCCTGGCGCTGGCACGGGCGCTGGGACCCGGTGATTTATCCGATCGTTTGCTGCGCGCGGCCAAGTCGGCGGTGCGTTGACCTGAAGGCTGCGGCCTGGGGAGAATGCGATGAGCACGTTGAAGTGGGTTCGTGGCGTTAATGGCACCTTGGGTTGGTTCGCCCCGAAGCTGGTGGCGAGCAAAATGCGATTGGCATTCATGACGCCGCGCGATTTTCCACCGCGTGATTGGGAATTGCCGCTGCTGGCCAAATCCGAACGAATCACTTTGCGTTTCGGCCTTTCAGCGTTGCGCTGGGGGCAAGGCCCGGCAGTGCTTTTGATGCACGGCTGGGAAGGTCGGCCCACACAGTTTGCCAGCCTGATCACGGCGCTGGTCGATGCCGGGTATTCGGTTGTCGCTTTGGACGGCCCGGCGCACGGTCGCTCGCCCGGGCGCGAGGCGAATGTCGTGCTGTTCGCCCGAGCCCTGCTGGAAGCGGCCGCCGAATTGCCGCCGCTGCAAGCAGTTATCGGCCACTCCATGGGCGGCGCCAGTGCCATGCTTGCCGTGCAAATGGGCCTGCGCACCGAAACCCTGGTCAGCATTGCCGCCCCGGCGCGGATTCTCGGGGTATTGCGCGGTTTCGCCCGCTATGTGGGGTTGCCCCCGAAAGCCCGCTCGGCGTTCATCCGCCAGGTCGAGTCTGACGTCGGCATGCGCGCGGCGATGCTGGATGTCGCGCACTACCAGCTCGACATGCCTGGCCTGATCGTGCACGCCGAGGACGACACCCATGTCCCGGTCAAGGAATCACAACTGATCCACGAAGCCTGGTTCGACAGTCGTCTGCTGCGTTTGCAGGAAGGCGGTCATCAGCGGGTGCTGGCTGACCCGCGGGTGATTGATGGCGTGTTATCACTGCTGGCCGGTCGCAGCCTGCAATCGCGCCAATCGGCTTGAGCATCCGTTACACTGCCCCGGTCGAATCAATCTGACCGGGGAGTGGGGCATGGGCTGGGATCGGGCAACGCCGTTTATCATTGATCTGCAAGTGGGCGCCGAAGACATCGACGGGCTGGGGCACGCCAATAACGCGGTGTACGTGACCTGGCTCGAACGTTGTGCCTGGCGCCACTCCCAGCGCCTCGGCCTGGATCTGGTCGAATACCGTCGGCTGGACCGAGCAATGGCGGTGGTGCGCCACGAAATCGATTACCTGGCGGCCGCCTATGAAGGCGATGAGCTGCAACTGGCGACCTGGATCGTCGATTGGGACCAGCGCCTGAAAATGACCCGGCATTTCCAGTTGAAGCGGCCCAGCGATAATTCGACCTTGCTGCGCGCGCAAACCACGTTCGTTTGCATCGAGCTGTCCACCGGCAAGCCCAAGCGCATGCCTGCCGAGTTCATCGAAGGCTACGGCCCGGCGCTGCAAGCCCCCGCCTGCCCCCCCCTGTAGGAGCGAGCATGCTCGCGATGGTCGTCAACGATTACGCTGGGAACCTGACACCCCGCAGCGCTCTCAGGTTCATCGCGAGCAGGCTCGCTCCTACAGGGTTCTGCGATTTCTCGCGATATCCAGTAAACTGCCGCACGTTTTTCGTTGAGTGTGTTTTTCATGCAAATTGCCTTGGCGCCCATGGAGGGGTTGGTCGACGATATCCTGCGCGACGTGCTGACCCGAGTGGGCGGTATCGATTGGTGCGTGACCGAGTTCATTCGGGTCAACGATCAACTGCTCACGCCTGCTTATTTCCATAAATTCGGCCCGGAACTGCTGAACGGCGCCCGGACTGCTTCTGGTGTGCCGCTGCGCGTCCAGTTGCTGGGTTCGGACCCTGTGTGCCTGGCGGAAAACGCCGCGCTGGCCTGCGAGCTGGGTTCCGAGGTGATCGACCTCAATTTCGGCTGCCCGGCCAAGACGGTCAACAAGTCCCGGGGCGGCGCGGTACTGCTCAAGGAGCCTGAGCTGCTCAATCAGATCGTCGAGCATGTCCGTCGCGCCGTTCCGGCGCACATTCCGGTAACGGCCAAGATGCGCCTGGGCTTCGATAGTCCGGACGGTGCGCTGGTGTGCGCCACGGCCCTGGCTGAAGGCGGTGCCGAGCATATCGTGGTCCACGCCCGGACCAAGACTGACGGCTACAAGCCACCTGCCCACTGGGAGTGGATCCCGCGGGTACAGGACGTGGTCAAGGTGCCGGTGTTCGCCAACGGTGATATCTGGAGCGTCGAAGACTGGCGCCGTTGCCGCGAAATCAGCGGCGTGGAAGACATCATGCTCGGTCGCGGCCTGGTTTCGCGCCCCGATCTGGCCCGGCAAATCGCGGCGGCGAAGGCCGGTGAAGAGGTCGTTGAAATGACCTGGGCCGAGTTGCTGCCGTTGATCCAGGATTTCTGGCTGCAAGCCAAGGCGCAGATGACTGCGCGCCAATCGCCGGGCCGCTTGAAGCAGTGGCTGGCAATGTTGACCCGCAATTATCCCGAGGCGGTCGAGTTGTTCAGCGTCCTGCGCCGTGAAACCGAGCTGGACCAAGTCTCGCGTTTGTTGGGGTTGCAGGTGGCTGAAGCGGCCTGAAAAAAGTCAAAAAAAATCTGAAAAAAATCTCTTGAAAAGCAAACAGCGATCCCTATCTAAGGATTACGCGATGCCGAATTCGGGTCGCGGAGACAAAAAAACTTGCTGATCTGTTTTCAGGAGATTTGAATCATGAGTACTGCATTTTCCATGGCACCACTGTTCCGTTCCTCGGTTGGCTTCGACCGTTTCAATGACCTGTTCGAAACCGCCCTGCGCAACGAGCCAGGCAGCACCTACCCACCTTATAACGTGGAAAAGCACGGCGACGACCAATACCGCATCGTCGTAGCGGCCGCCGGCTTCCAGGAAGAAGACCTGGAGCTGCAAGTGGAAAAAGGTGTGCTGACCATCAGTGGGGGCGGCAAACGTGAAGTGAACGAGGGCGTCACTTACCTGTACCAGGGTATCGCACAGCGGGCCTTCAAACTGTCCTTCCGCCTGGCGGACCATATCCAGATCAAGGCCGCCGACCTGAGCAACGGTTTGTTGAGTATCGACCTGTTGCGGGTGATTCCCGAAGAAGACAAAGCCAAGCGCATCCCGATCAACGGGACACAAAAACCGGCTCTGCAGCATTGAGTCGGACCGGGCAGGGTTGTCTGAGGACGACTTGACCGGCTGAAGCAAAAGACCCCGACTTGTCGGGGTCTTTTTTTTTCGGGGCCGGTTCCTGCGATCAGGTCCACCCATACCGGACCAGATGAAAGAAAATCGGCGCGGCAAAACACACCGAATCCAGGCGATCGAGCATGCCACCATGACCTTCGATCATATGCCCCCAGTCCTTCACGCCACGGTCGCGCTTGATCGCCGACATCACGATGCCACCGGCGAATCCCAGCAGGTTGATCAGCAGGGCGATGAGCAGCGACTGCCAGGCAGTGAACGGCGTGATCCACCACAAGGCGCAGCCGATCAGTGAGGCCAGCAGGATGCCGCCGACAAAACCTTCCACGGTCTTGGACGGCGACAGGTTCGGCGCAATCTTGCGTTTGCCGAACAATTTGCCGCACACGTACTGCAGCACATCCGACATCTGCACCACGATCACCAGATAGGCGATCAACAGCAGGTTTCGCCCCTCATAACCGGCGATGTCCAGGGTCAGCAGGGCGGGTACATGGGATACGCAGAACACCGCAATCATCAGGCCCCACTGGACTTTCGAGGCTCGCTCGAGGAAGTGCGTACTGTCGCCGCCCAGGGACGCCAGGATCGGCAGCAGCAGGAATACGTAGACTGGAATGAAGATCGAGAACAGCCCGTACCAGTCGTAGTAAATCAGCAGGTACTGCAGCGGCAGGGCCAGGTAGAAGGCCGCGACCAAAGCCGGATAGTCGCTGCGGCGAGTGGGCGTGAGCGTCATGAATTCGCGCAGGGCGTAGAAGGACACCGTGTAGAACAGCACGATCACGGCGGTGGTGCCGAGCAAAAAGGCGATCCCGATGACCAGTACCATCACCCACCAGGCGTTGATCCGTGCGTTGAGGTTGTCGATCACCGGGTTGGGGCTGCCGTGGCTGCGGCGCTTGAGCACGAAACCAATTGCCGAGGCCAGCAATAGAAACGCGCCAATCGCTCCAAACAACATCAAGGTCTGTCTATCCATGTCAGGCATGCTCTCCGGCCAGGCTCAGTAGCGCTTCGCGACTGCGTTCGAGAAAGTGCGTCTTGCTTTCATCTTCGTCCAGGGTCAACGCGGCGCCAAAGCTGATGGTGCATAAAAGCGGCAGCGGCAGGACCCGCCCCTTGGGCATGACGCGGTTGAGGTTGGCGATCCACACCGGGATCAACTGCGCCTGGGGATATTGCCTTGCCAGGTGGTAAAGCCCGCTCTTGAACGGCAATAAACCCTCATCGGGGTTACGCGTGCCTTCGGGAAAAATGATCAGCGAGTCGCCGTTTTCCAGGGCATCGAGCATCGGTTGCAAGGGATTGTCGGCGGGTTCCTTGCGTTCACGGTCAACCAGTACGCCGTTGAACACCTGGTTGATGATGTAGCGCCGCAACGGGCTTTTCAGCCAGTAGTCCGAGCCTGCCACGGGCCGGGTGATGGTGCGCAGGGTCGGCGGCAGCGAGGCCCACAGCAGGACGAAATCGCCATGGCTGCTGTGGTTGGCAAAGTAGATACGCTGTACAGGTTCCGGTGCGCAGCCGAGCCACAGGCTGCGCGCGCCGGTCAGTATGCGCGCGGCCGAGGTGATGAGGGTGGCAACCACGGGTTCGAGCATGGGAACTCCTTATCCGGCAAAGTTCAGCCAAGGGTCGGCCAGAATGAAAAACAGGGTCAACAGCACCTGTGCCGCCACCAGCAGCGCCTGGTTGCGCAACAGCTTCAGGGCGCCGGTGATACGTTCGCTCCAGGGGCGCCCGCCATGCTCGGCGGGCTGCAGATTCAGCGTTGTCAGGGCTTGATCCAGGGACAGGGTGTGCTCCGGAAGGTTTTCAGCTCGCTCGGCAAGGCGTTGGAACAGATCGGCATCGAATGCCACCCGCAGCGCCCAGTATTTTTGCCCCAGGCCGAGCAACAGCAGCCCACCGCTGCAGGTCGCGCTCCAGAACCCCTGGCCGTCCAGGAGGGACTGGCTCAGGCCGAACAAGGCGCCCAACAAGGTAAGCCCGTTGGACAGTCGATCCAGCATGTCGCCACGACGCAACAGACTGGCTGTCACCTGTAATTGCATATCAATGGACACCGCGTGCCTCCATGTGGGTCGCCAGCGGCTCTAGCGCCTCTCGGTGAAAGGACCCCAGGACAATTCCCGGGCGCGCGCGCTGGATCAACAAAAAGGCTTCGGCGACACTACTGGCCCTCCCGGTGTGCAACAGCCAGGCGGCTACGGCCGTGGCGCTGCGCGAATAGCCCAAGGCGCAACAGACCAGGAGCGGTCCGTGCTGGCGCAGGCTTTCGATGGCCAGTGCGGCTTCCCGGCATTGCGCGGTGGTGGGGGCGGTCAAATCCAGGACAGGCAGTGTGCGGTAGGCGACAGTCCCCGGATCAAGCGACAGCTCGGCGCACAGATCGAACACTGCGGTAAAGGTGCTGCCCTTGAGTTCCCGACGGGTCGGTATGCGCCCGAGCCAGACGTCATCGAGCACTTGGTCGGGCTGCGGATTGTTGCGGGTCCACAGGCGCGAGTTGAGCCAGGCGGCAGCCACGTAGGGCGTCAGCAACCAGCGCGCGGCGGGGGACAGGCGTCCATCGGCACGCTTTTGAAAACCTCCTGCGTCGAGTACGGCGTAATTGAGCGATACCAACAGCAAGGCCATCGCCGGCCAAGCCAGCCACAGCCAGGCTCCCCCTAAGTAGAAGGCCGGGGCGGCGAACACGGCAGCTCCCGACAGGTAATACAACGCCAGTCTCCAGCGTTTTTTTACGGCCGCCAGCCGGGCACCGTGCAGAGGCCCTGGTCCCTCCAGCGGCCATAGCCAGACACACAGCCAGCCCAGCAGCGCTCCGCTTGGCAGATCAATGAAGTGGTGCTGGTAAGTGGTCAGCACCGAGAGCCCGATCAGGGTAAACCAGACATGCATCAATCCGCGCCACAGGCCCTGCAAGTGCTTGTGATAGCAGGTCCACAGGATGACCAACAGCGCAATGTGCAGCGATGGCGCCTGATTGAACGGCTTGTCGAAACCGGCCAGTACGTCGAACAGCCAACCAAATACACCGTCCAGTTCCGGTCGGGCGAAGGTGAAGCGCAACGGCCAGATCAGAAAGCAACTGACCGCAATGAGTTGCGCGGTCAACAGGCGCAAGGCGTGCCGCTTGAGTTCTTCGCGACTGTTGGGCAACAACAGGGACAACCCGTACAGCAAGTCGATAGACCAGTACGGGACGATGCTCCAGGCCCAGAACGGCATGTGGTTTTCCCAGCCGAACACCAGGCTGCCAACATCGTCGCGCTGGGTGGTGAACCAGGTGGCGAAACCGTAGGTGCCGAAGAACAACGGCGCCAGGAGCAGCAGCCAGAGCACCGCAGGTTTGAGCAGACCAGGCTCGCGTGCCGTCGTTGCACTGCGCAGCATCAAGACACCCGTTGCGCGAGAGCCACGCTGAAAATACCCCATTCGTCGACGCGCATGCCGACCTTGCGAAAGCCGGCCACCTCCACCAGTTGGTCCATTTCCGCCTGGGTGCGTCGGCGCATGACCCAGGCCTGGCCTTCACGGTGGCTGGTCAAGGCTCGGGCGATCAGTTCCAGTTGCGGGTGCCAGGGTTGGCCGGTGTAGACCAGGTATCCGCCAGGTTCCACCGCGTCCCCCAAGCCCGCCAGGGAAGCACTGACCATCTGATTGTCGGCGAACAGCTCGTACAGTCCGGAGACCACCGCCAGGCTAGGTTTGGGATCCAGCGCGGCCAGGTCGGCACGGTCGAAGGCGTCGCCCTTGACGAACCGAGCGATCCCTTCCAGGCCTTTTTCGCGGATCAACGCGCTTCCGTCACGCACGTTGATGTCGCTGTAGTCGCGCAACAGGATCGATTCGGGAAGCGGGCTGACGCCCTGCAAGGCTTCGAGAATGTAGCGCCCGTGTCCGGCGGCGATGTCGACGATGCGCACTTCGCGGCCCTGGTCGCGTAATTGCTGCATCGCCAGGCGCAGCAGTTCTTCGACGTGCAGCTTGCGTTGGCGAATGCCGCGCCAGCCGATGGAGTCGAGGTAGTTGCGATCGATCATGCGGCCGACAGCCGACGTGCCCGTGGGGGTGTTGCGATAGACGTAGTCCAGTGTGCTGCCGGAGTCGAAACCGGTGTCGAAGCCTAGCTTGATCCCGGACGACAATTGGCTGCCCAGGCGCATGCTGGCGCGGGTCATGCGCCAATACAGATCGCGCAGGGAGTTGCGCGGCAGCGGCGCGGCCAATGATTCGGATTCGGCGCAAGTCAGGCCCAGTCGATCGGCGGCCAGCAAGCCAGGGCGTTCAATGGGTTGCGCGAAGTTCTGCAGGATGAAGCGTCGTGCGCTGGCGACGGCGTGTCCACGGTTCTTTTCACCCAAGGTGTCGTGGAAGAACCCCGGCAGCACATGTTTTTCCTTGTGCAGAGTGCCCAGGCGCTCGAAAAACTGTTCCTGGGGTTGGCGATGCACGACGAAGTCGGCCCCGGAGATCAACAACTGAGTGGGTATCATTATGGCCTGGGCATCGGCCACCACGCGATCGGCGGCCTCGTACAGGCCGAGCAGGACATTCACTGAAATGGCCTTGGTGATCAGCGGGTCGTTGTCGTAGCTGGCGACGCGCTGCGGGTCATGGCTGAGAAAGCGCGCCTTGACGTAGCTGTTGACGAAAAAGTTACCGCGCCACCGGCGCATCAGTGCCAAGCCCTGGCGAGCGAAGGGCACATAGAGCTTGACCTTGAACGCCGGAGACGCCAGCACCAGCGCCCGTATGTGCGGTGCGTAATCGTGGGCCCAAGTGGCGACGATCACTGCGCCGACGCTCTGGGCGATCACCGCGAGGTTTTCCTCAAGGATCTGGTAGGACGCGCTCAGGTGCTCGCAGAAGGTCTGCACGTCCCGCACGCTGGTGGCAAAGCTGGGGCTGTCGCCCCGAGCGCCCGGTGAAAGGCCATGGCCCCGGGCATCCCAGGCGAAAAAATCGAAGCCGGGCAGGTCCAGCTCATCCACCAGGTGGGCAATACGCCCGGAATGCTCGTGGCCGCGGTGGAACAGCAGTACGGCCTTGCGTGGGGTTCCCGGTTCTGGGGTGCCGGGCCAGTGGCGGTAAAACAATTGCACACCGTCGTGGGTGGTGAAGGTCTGTTCCTGTGCTTCGCGCATTGCCATTTCCTTAGGCTGAAGAGCTGTCGATTTGTGCTTCCCTGAGGCCCTGGCGGACCCGGTTGACCAAGGTAAAAGCCAGCAGCATCGCGATGATCGCGAACACCGCGTTGATCCAGAATGGGCTGATCCAGCCCGGTACGATGCCGGCGGCCACGACCCCCAGCACGAAAGCCCGGTCACTTTTGCCCATGGGCCCGTCATAGCGCCGCGAAGCACCAACCATCGGCCCCAGCACGCCGCTGTACTCGCTGAACAAGGCGAGCAAGGTCACCAGCAGCACCAGCCACAGGCTGACGCCGGGCAGCAGGGCAAAGGGCAGGATCAAGGCGCAGTCGGCGGTGATATCGCACAACTCGTTGAGATAGGCCCCCAAGTGCGACTGCTGGCCGAACTCTCGAGCCAGCATGCCGTCGATGGCGTTGAGCGCCATGCGCACCAGCATCCAGATCGGCACCAGCACGAATATCCAGGGGTGATGCACGAAACCGGCGATCAGCACGCCCACCAGGATTGAGCCGATGCCGGCGATCAAAGTGATCTGGTTGGCGGTGGTGCCCTTGGCGAACAAGCGCCGGACCAGGGGGCGCAGGAGATTTTGGAATGCGGGTTTGATCTGGTAGATGCTGGGCACGTTGGTGAGGTCTCGGGAGAGGCGGTTTGGTTACTGAGTGTAGATGGCATCCGGGGATGGATTTGGCGACAGTGCCTGGAATGCTGAAAGCGTGATTTGTCGCGATAAAGGCCAATCAGGGATTCGTCCAAGGCGTGGCCAGTGACAGCTTGATGAGGTAGCGCTCTTCGGTGGGGTGCCTGTAATCCTTGAAGCGATTGACCACTAGCATCACTTGGTACTGGGTGCCCGCGTGCCAGTAGGATTTTCCACCTTTGTTTACATCACGCAGTTGAGCACGCCATTGCGGGGTGTCGGCGAACGAGGGGAAGTCCTTGACCCGGATGGGTGTCCAGCCAGCATTGCGCCATTGCTCCTGCAGATCCAGCACGACCTTGAGGGTATCGTCGAGTAGCAGGGGTTCGATTTGCGGGGACATATTGACACCGTTGATTGACTCGTCACGGTTGAACGTAACCGTGAAGTAGCGAGCCAGCGGAGTTATGAACCCATATTGAGGACCGATGAAACGAAGGCGGGCATCCGACTTAGGCAAACGACCCCAAAAATGGCCAGGAATAGCTGGATCAATGGTTGCACTGGATCGACGGCGCATATCCTCCCAAGGCTCGCCAATCAATAGGGCGATTTCGGGCTCTTCCGACAGGACCTCAATCGACGCAAGCGTCAGGAGGGCCGCGACGGCCAGCGCCAACACGCCGCGTCGCCAGCCTATACGTTGCAGCAGGCTCATCGCACGCCACCACCCAGGGCAATATCCCGAATCGAATGCTCAAGCAGCTTGCGCTGGTCGCTGTGCAGCAGATCGTCAAACTGCTTCGCGGCCCTCAGCACGAAGGGCATACGCTGATTGATATCGGCCAGGTTGGCATTGAGGTTGTTGCTGAAACCAATGGTGCGTCCGTCGTCCACGCGGCGGCACTGACTGGCGAGGGACAGCTCGACGGCTTCGGCGGCGCCGGACGGGATACCGATGACGTAGGAAAAATGGTTACTGCGCAACAGTGAGTTGAGCCGCCAGTCGCTGTACATCGCCGGTTGCAGAATATTCCGTTGCTCGTGCCAGGCTAGATGCTCAACGCTTTCGGCGATATAACCGGCCTCAATCGCCTCGAAGGCCAGGAGAATTTCCTTGTGGTCAATCCCGAATTCCAGCGTTTCCTGTCCGACCGGCCACAGCACCGGATGTTGGCCATTCCCATAAATGTTGCTACGTGATTCCAGGCAATCCCTCAGCGCTTCCAATCCCCGCTCCTGGTAGAACACATGCAACGGATACACATCCAGGAACAGCGTGGTATTACCCATCGCCAGCATCTCGTACACAAACCGGTACATCCGTTGCGAGTATGACAAGGGAAGGTCGGCACCCCATTGGGTGAAGCCCCACACCGGGTTGTCCCGGTTGGCCTCTTCGTACTCGCGTTGACGCTGCTCAAACGCCCGAATGGTCGCGCGCTTTTCCCGCTCACTGGGGCTGAGCAAACCTCTCAATCCTTGTCTGGCACTGTCCCTCAGTTGCTGTATCGTTTCCTCTTCCGTCTGAATTTTCTCGATCGTGTCAGCCGCGTGCAGCAAGCCACAGCCCACCTGCTTGGAGGCGAAGGCTGCCAACCCGGCCCACTGGAATCGCGGATCGTGGCGCCACAGCTGGGCGTAGGCCGCATTGATCGCCTTGTTGCGCGCCTTCGGGTCGGCGATCAACTTGCCGCCGGGTGCCACGACGTTTTCGACCCTTTGCTGGTAGCCGCGCCACAGGTTTTCACAAATCGTCCCTGGCCGTTCGCTGAGCGTCGGTGTGGGCGCCCGCGCTGAAGTGGAAGTGGAAGTGGAAGTGGATTGTCGCGGCGCGACCGGGTTGTTGGGAGCAACGGGCGCGGCTTCCTGTTGAGGGGCGCTCCTCAAGGCTTGCGGCGCAGCACCCTGTCTGGATTCATAGGTGGCGGTGGTAAACGAGGGGATAAGCCCGGCCTTGCAGGGACAGCCGCTGCGGCTGTCCAGCGAGCCCGCCACCAGGCCCCCGTGACTGCCAAAGAACGCGATGCCACCCTCGATTTCGTAGGTTTCATCATTTTTGCCACAGGACACCGGGTCCCCTGCGCGAGCATGGGCGAAGCCAAACATCATGACGCGGGTATCGGCGTCCAGCACCTCGCCACCACAGCTGGTCTTGTCACCCTTGCGAATGAAATATCCCTTAGCCATAGCTGCAACTCCTTGTCTGTTGACCATCAAATTGCGCCTGCCTCCGAAGGATTGGAGACAGGGCAAAGTGCAGAGCAAGGGTTCTATACGAAGCTGTCAGGCGTAAATCAGACGTTTCCGGAATGTATGTAGGAAAGGGGGATTGAATCGAAGGTGGGGATTTTTGTAGGAGCGAGCATGCTCGCGATGAACCTGAGAGCGCCACGGGGTGTCAGGTTTCCCGCATCATCGTTGACGACCATCGTCGGAACGCCGCCCGGAGCATGCTCGCTCCTACAACAGAAGCTTTTGCAGTTCCTCCACCGGCAGCGGCCGGCTATGCAGGTACCCCTGATAGAGATGGCAGCCCAGCCCCTGCAGGAATTCCAGCTGTTCCGAGGTCTCCACCCCTTCGGCGATGATTTTCAGCCCGAGGCTGCGGGCCATGGCGACGATGGCGCGGATGATCTCGGCGTCGTTGGGGTCGGTGGTAGCGTCGCGAATGAATGACTGGTCGATTTTCAGGGTGTCGACCGGCAGGCGCTTGAGGTAGGTCAGCGAGGAATAACCGGTGCCGAAATCGTCCATGGCAAAGCTCACGCCGAGCTTTTTCAGGCGCAGCATCTTGTTGATGGTGTCTTCCAGGTTCTGGATGACGATGCCTTCGGTGATTTCCAGTTTCAGCAGCGAACTGGGCAGGCCGTAGGTGGCGAGGCTGTTTTCGATGCGCTCGACGAAGTCATTCTGGCGGAACTGGCGCGGGCTGATGTTGACGCATAGGCTGAATTTCAGCGGGTCCACCCGGCCATCGGCGATCAGTTGCCTGAAGGCCTGGCAGGCTTCGTCGACGATCCAGGTGCCAACTTCCAGGATTAACCCGCTGTCTTCCAGCACCTTGATGAACTCGGTGGGCGACTGCGCGCCGAGCTCCGGATGGTTCCAGCGCACCAGCGCTTCGGCACCGACAATGCGGTTATCCCGGGCGTCCACCTGGGGTTGGTAATGCACGCGAAATTCACCGCGCGAAAGCGCCAGGCGCAAATCGGTTTCCATGCGCAGGCGCTCGCTCGCCGCTTTCTGCATGGTGTTGTGGTACATCTGCGCGGTATTGCGTCCTGAATCCTTGGCGCGATACAGGGCGATATCGGCACGCTTTAGCAGGTCGGTCGGCGTGGACCCATGGTCGGGAATCAACGCAATGCCGATACTCGGTGTCACCTGCAGGCGCTGACCGTCGAGGAACATCGGTTCAGACAGCAGCTCACGAATGGTATCGGCCAGTTCGCAGACCTGAGCGCTGACCTCGTTGCGCGAGCCTTCGAGGCCGCTGAGCAGCACCACGAATTCATCGCCGCCCAGGCGCGCGACGGTGTCTTCCATGCGCACGCTGGCTTCCAGGCGTGCGGTGATGATTTTCAGCACCGTATCGCCCACCGGATGACCGAGGGAATCGTTGATGTGCTTGAAGTGGTCGAGGTCGAGGAACATCAAGGCGCCGCGCAGGTTGTGGCGCTTGAGCAGGGCGATCTGCTGGCTCAGGCGATCCATCAGCAGTGCGCGGTTGGGCAGGTTGGTCAGCGGGTCGTGGTAGGCCAGGTGGCGGATCTGCGCCTCGGCATTTTTCAGCAGGCTGACGTCCCGCGCGGTCAATAGTAGGCACGCGGTTTCGTTGAGGGTGATCGGCTCTACCGACACTTCTACCGTCAGCAATTCGCCGCGCTTGTTGCGCCCGAGCATTTCCTGGTGATGTACCCGGCCCTTGATCTGCAGTTCGGCCAGCAACGCCGAGCGTTGTTTTTCTTCGGCCCAGATTCCTACCTGATACACGGTACGGCCGATCACTTCATCGGCACGGTAGCCGGTCAGGCGGCAAAAGCCGTCGTTGACCTCCAGATAGCGTCCGGTATCGCGTTCGGTGATGGTGATGGCGTCGGGGCTTGAGTGGAAGGCCTTGGCGAACTTCTCTTCGCTGGCCTTGAGCGCCGCTTCCGAGCGTTGCTGCTGGGTGATGTCGCGCAAGGTGGTGACGATGCAGGGCTGTTCGCTGACGCTGATCTGACGGCTGGAAATCACGCAAGTCAGCGACTGCCCATCCTTGTGCTGGACGAGGATTGCCACATTGTTCAGGCCTTGTTCGCGGATCACCTGTTCGATCCGCTGCAGGCTTTTTGCCGAAGCGTCCCACAGGCCGATTTCGTCGGCACTGCGGCCGATCACGTCGGCGGCGCTCCAGCCAAAGGTCTGGGTGAAGCTGGAGTTGATCTCGATGAATTGCCCGGTGTCCTGGCGCGTCACGCAGATCGGGTCCGGGCTGACCTGGAACAGGGTAGCGAATTTCTCTTCGGAAGCTATCAGGCGCTGTTCGCGCTCGACCTGGTCGGTGATGTCGAGCAAGGTGCCGGCCATGCGCAGGGGGACACCGTTTTCATCGCGGTAGAGGCGGGCGCGGCTCTCCAGGTAGCGAGAGCTGCCATCCGGCATTTGCACCCGATAGGTCAGCTGATAGTTGCCGGCGGGGCCTTCGCGCAGGCTGCGGTAGGCATCGCGCATGGTGTCGCGTTCTTCGCCGGGCACGCCTTCGAAAAAGTCGTCGAAGGATTCATGGAATGGAATGGGCTCCATGCCGTGTAACTGGGCGGCGCGCGCCGAGCCATACAGCATGCCGCTGGGGATGTGCCAGTCCCAGGTGCCCAGTTGTGCCGAGTCCAGGGCCAGGTCGAGGCGCTCCTGGCTGTCTTTGAGGGCGTGTTCGGCCGCTTTGCGTTCGGTGGTGTCGAGGAAAGTGCTCAGCAGGTAGGGCTGGCCTTCGAGTTCGACCTTTTGCGCACTGAGGATGCCATCGTGGACCTGCCCGTTGCTGGCGCGAAACTGCACCTCCATATTGGTCAGCTCGCCCTTGGCCTTGGTCGCCTTGACCAGTTGCGCGCGTTGCTCGGGGTGCACCCAGAGGCCCAGTTCCAGCGTGGTGCGGCCGATCGCGTCCTGCACCGGCCAGCCGAACAGGCTTTCGAAATACTGGTTGGCTTCGGTGATCAGGCCGTCTTCCTGGCGCGTCAGCAGGACCATGTTCGGACACAAGTGAAACAGCGTCGCGAAGCGTTTTTCCGAACTGCTCAGCGCCTGTTCGCGCAGACGCTGGTGGGTGATTTCGCGGATCACGCCAATCATTCGGGGACGGCCGAGCTTGTCCGGCAGCAGGCTGCCGCTGATCTCCAGCCAATGCAGGCTGCCGTCGGGCCAGCGAACGCGGTGGTGCATCGCTTGCTCGAGCGGTGCGCCTGCGATCACGGCATGGAAGGCGCGAAGGGTCTTTGCCCGATCTTCGGCAGGCAACAAGTCGAGGTATTCCAGGTCGGCCGGCAACGGTTGCCGGGGGTCGAAGCCAAACAGCGCCTGCGTGCCCCGGGACCAACTGATCTGCCCACGCTCGATATCCCAATACCACGCGCCCAGCCGCGCGCCATTGAGCGCGGCCAGCAATTGCGAGGCACTTTCCCAGCTTTGTTCGGAGCTTTTCGGGTCAAGCGCCTGGATGCGCGGCATCGGCGGAATACGGTCAACAGATTTCGGCATTGGCAAGCCTTGAGCTGAATTGGGTCTCGGGTACAGAAATTCGGGCTCTATAGGAGTAGCACAAGTTAGCCTTGAGTCCCTGGCAGATCGATCTGGGCATCCAGTAAGGCCATGAAGGCCCGCGCTGCATTCGATAGCGTCCTTTCTGTGTGCAGGATATAGCCTAGCTGGCGAGTCAGTTGTATGCCCGGTAAAGGTATTCGCGCAACCTGGTCGTCGAGCATGGTGCGTGGCAAGACACTCCAGGCCAGGCCGATCGACACCATCATCTTGATGGTTTCGAGGTAATTGGTACTCATGGCGATGTTCGGCGTCAGGCCTTGGGCCTCGAACAGGCGTTGGACAATGTGATGGGTGAACGTGTTGCCGCCGGGGAACACCGCCGGGTGTCGGGCGATGTCCGCGAGGCTGACCTTGCCGTTGCCGAGCAACGAATGCTCCGGGGCGACCACAAAGTCCAGCGGGTCGTCCCACACCGGTGTGGCCTTGACCAGGGCATGGGGCTCCGGCGCCAGGGTGATGACCGCCAGTTCAGCCCGACCATGGAGGATTTCTTCGTAGGCCACTTCCGAATCGAGAAACTGGATATCCAGCGCCACCTCGGGATAACGCCGAGTGAACTCTCTCAATAAAGGCGGCAAACGGTGCAGGCCGATATGGTGACTGGTGGCCAAGGTCAGACGACCGGTCACCTCCCCGGTGAGGTTGGTCAGGGCGCGGCGCGTATCATCAAGGACATTCAGGATCTGATAGGCCCGGGGCAGCAGGGCGCGGCCGGCCTCGGTCAGGCCGACTTCGCGGCCCAGCCGATCGAACAGGCGCACCTTCAATTGCTGCTCCAGGCCAGCGATGCGCTTGCTGATCGCCGGTTGGGTCAGATGCAGTCGCTCGCCGGCGCCGGAGAAGCTTCCGGTCTCGGCGATGGCAATAAAGGCATTGAGATTGGCGAGGTCCATTGCTGTATTCCAGTTGGTTATCCAAAGCATAAAAAATATGAATTTGAGTTATTTAATCTAACCCCATAGGATCAGCCTCACAAGCCAAAGGGTTATTGAACCACTCAAGACCCAGGGCATAGAAACAAGCTGATGAGGAAACCGTCTGATGGCCGGCAAAACGCTCTACGACAAGCTCTGGGATTCGCATTTGGTCAAACAGCGCGACGATGGCTCGGCGCTGATCTATATCGATCGTCACATCATCCACGAAGTGACTTCGCCGCAAGCTTTCGAAGGGCTGCGACTGGCCGGGCGCAAGCCATGGCGCATCGATGCCAACATCGCGACCCCGGACCACAACGTACCGACCACCCCGGAGCGCAAGGGCGGCATCGCAGCCATTGCCGACCAGGTCTCGCGTTTGCAGGTCCAGACCCTCGACGATAACTGCGATGAATACGGCATCGTCGAATTCAAGATGAATGACGTCCGCCAAGGCATCGTCCACGTCATCGGCCCGGAGCAGGGCGCTACTTTGCCGGGCATGACCGTGGTCTGCGGCGACTCCCATACCTCGACCCACGGCGCGTTCGGTGCCCTGGCCCATGGTATCGGCACTTCCGAGGTCGAGCACGTGCTCGCCACCCAGTGCCTGGTCGCCAAGAAAATGAAGAACATGCTGGTTCGCGTCGAAGGCCAATTGCCGTTTGGCGTGACTGCCAAGGACATCGTGCTCGCCGTGATTGGCAAGATCGGTACCGCCGGTGGTAACGGCCACGCCATCGAATTCGCCGGCAGCGCGATTCGCGACCTGTCCGTTGAAGGCCGCATGACCATCTGCAACATGTCCATCGAGGCCGGTGCTCGCGTTGGCCTGGTAGCCGCCGATGAAAAAACCGTGGCTTACGTGAAGGGCCGTCCATTCGCCCCGAAAGGCGCGGAATGGGATTTGGCCGTCGAAGCCTGGAAAGACCTGGTATCCGATGCCGACGCGGTGTTCGACACGGTTGTCGAACTCGACGCGACCCAGATCAAGCCGCAAGTCAGCTGGGGCACTTCGCCCGAGATGGTCCTGGCGGTCGACCAGCACGTTCCGGATCCTGCGAAGGAAATGGACCTGGTCAAGCGCGGTTCCATCGAGCGCGCCCTGAAGTACATGGGTTTGACCGCCAATCAGGCGATCACCGACATTCAGTTGGACCGTGTGTTCATCGGCTCCTGCACCAACTCGCGGATCGAAGACCTGCGCGCAGCGGCGGTGATCGCCAAGGGCCGCAAGGTGGCCTCCACCATCAAGCAGGCCATCGTGGTGCCGGGTTCGGGCCTGGTGAAAGCACAGGCCGAATCGGAAGGCCTGGACAAGATTTTCCTCGAAGCCGGTTTCGAATGGCGCGAGCCGGGTTGCTCGATGTGCCTGGCGATGAACCCGGACCGCTTGGAGTCTGGCGAGCATTGCGCTTCCACGTCGAACCGCAACTTCGAAGGCCGCCAGGGTGCCGGTGGTCGTACCCACCTCGTGAGCCCGGCCATGGCCGCCGCCGCCGCGGTGAACGGTCGTTTCGTCGACGTCCGTGAATTGATCTAAAGGAGCGCAGCATGAAAGCTTTTACCCAGCACACTGGACTTGTCGCGCCTCTGGATCGTGCCAACGTCGACACCGACCAGATTATCCCGAAGCAATTCTTGAAGTCGATCAAGCGCACCGGTTTCGGTCCGAACCTGTTCGACGAATGGCGTTACCTGGACGTGGGTCAGCCCTATCAGGACAACTCCAAGCGCCCATTGAACAAGGACTTCGTCCTCAACGCCGAGCGTTACCAAGGCGCCAGCGTGCTGCTGGCCCGCGAGAACTTTGGCTGCGGCTCCAGCCGCGAGCACGCGCCATGGGCGCTGGAAGAGTACGGTTTCCGCAGCATCATCGCGCCGAGCTATGCCGACATTTTCTTCAACAACAGCTTCAAGAACGGCTTGCTGCCGATCATCTTGAGCGACGCTGAAGTCGACGAGCTGTTCCAGCAGGTCGAGGCCAACCCGGGCTACCAGCTGCAGATCGACCTGCAGGCCCAGACTGTGACCCGCCCGGACGGCAAAGTGCTGAGCTTTGAAATCGACGCGTTCCGCAAGCACTGCCTGCTCAATGGCCTGGACGATATCGGTTTGACCTTGCAAGACGGTGATGCGATCGCGGCGTTCGAGGCCAAGCACCGGGCGAGCCAGCCGTGGTTGTTTCGCGACGCTTGATTTTGCGTAGGACGTGATGACGCCTTCGCGAGCAGGCTCGCTCCCACATTTGAAATGCATTCCACTGTGGGAGCGAGCCTGCTCGCGAAGAGGCCCGAACAAACACCACAAGACTCAACCCCAAAAAGGAAGTCCCCCATGACCAGCACCGCCCAGCACAGCCAGGTAGTCCAAAAGCAATTCGGTGAACAGGCCGCGGCCTACCTGAGCAGCGCCGTACACGCTCAAGGCACCGAATTTGCGCTGCTACAGGCCGAACTGGCGGGGCAGGGCGAGGCGCGGGTCCTGGACCTGGGCTGCGGTGCCGGTCACGTGAGTTTTCAGGTGGCCTCGCTGGTCAAGGAAGTGGTGGCCTACGACCTGTCGCAGCAAATGCTCGACGTGGTCGCCGCCGCCGCCATTGATCGGGGTTTGAACAATGTGACCACGGTCAACGGCGCCGCCGAGCGACTGCCGTTCGCCGATGGCGAGTTCGATTTCGTTTTCAGCCGCTATTCGGCGCACCATTGGAGCGATCTCGGCCTGGCCTTGCGGGAAGTGCGCCGGGTGCTGAAACCGGGTGGCGTAGCGGCTTTCATCGACGTGTTGTCACCAGGCAGCCCATTGTTCGACACTTACCTGCAAAGCGTCGAAGTGCTGCGCGACACCAGCCATGTGCGCGACTATAGCGCCGGTGAGTGGTTGCGCCAGGTCAGTGAGGCGGGGCTGCATACCCGCAGCACCAGCCGCCAGCGGCTGCGATTGGAGTACAGCTCCTGGGTCGAGCGCATGCGCACGCCACAGGTGATGCGCGCGGCGATCCGCGAGTTGCAGCAGTCGATGGGTAACGAAGTGCGCGAATATTTTGAGATTGAAGCCGATGGATCGTTCAGTACCGATGTGTTGGTGCTGATGGCTGAAAGATAAGCGACTAACAGACTTTTTCCGGGAGCGCCCGAGGGCGCACCGACTGATGACATGAGGAACGCATGAGCAAGCAGATTCTGATTCTCCCAGGTGACGGTATTGGCCCGGAAATCATGGCCGAAGCGGTCAAGGTGCTGGAACTGGCCAACGACAAGTTCGCCCTGGGCTTCGAGCTGAGTCACGACGTGATCGGTGGCGCGGCCATCGACAAGCACGGCGTGCCTTTGGCCGATGAAACCCTGGAGCGTGCCCGCGCGGCGGACGCCGTACTGTTGGGCGCGGTGGGCGGCCCGAAATGGGACACCATCGAGCGTGACATCCGTCCTGAACGCGGCCTGCTGAAAATTCGTGCGCAACTGGGCTTGTTCGGCAACCTGCGTCCGGCGATCCTGTACCCGCAACTGGCCGAGGCTTCCAGCCTGAAACCGGAAATCGTTGCCGGCCTGGACATCCTGATCGTTCGCGAGCTGACCGGCGGTATCTACTTCGGCGCGCCACGTGGCACCCGGACCCTGGAAAACGGCGAGCGTCAGTCCTACGACACCCTGCCATACAGCGAAAGCGAAATCCGCCGCATCGCCCGTGTCGGTTTCGACATGGCCATGGTCCGCGGCAAGAAGCTCTGCTCGGTGGACAAGGCCAACGTGCTGGCCTCCAGCCAGCTGTGGCGTGAAATCGTCGAGGAAGTGGCCAAGGATTACCCACAAGTCGAGCTGAGCCACATGTACGTCGACAACGCTGCCATGCAACTGGTGCGGGCACCGAAGCAGTTCGACGTGATCGTCACCGACAACATGTTCGGCGATATCCTGTCCGACCAGGCGTCGATGCTCACCGGTTCCATCGGCATGCTGCCGTCGGCATCCCTGGACACCAATAACAAAGGCATGTACGAGCCGTGCCACGGTTCGGCACCGGACATCGCAGGTAAAGGCATCGCCAACCCGTTGGCGACCATTTTGTCGGTGTCGATGATGTTGCGCTACAGCTTCAACCAGCAGGCCGCCGCCGATGCCATCGAAAAAGCGGTAAGCCTGGTATTGGACCAGGGCTTGCGCACCGGTGACATCTGGTCGAACGGTTGCACTAAAGTCGGTACGCAGGAAATGGGCGACGCAGTAGTCGCCGCGCTGCGGAATCTGTAATCTCTCGGGCCCGCTGCCTGATTTCACCCCCTAAAGCAGCGGCCCACATTTCAAGAAGGTGTAGTTGCGATGAAACGTGTAGGTCTGATCGGTTGGCGCGGTATGGTCGGTTCCGTGCTCATGCAGCGGATGCTGGAAGAGCAGGATTTCGATCTTATCGAGCCGGTGTTTTTCACCACTTCCAATGTCGGTGGCCAAGGCCCGTCCGTGGGCAAGGACATTGCTCCGCTCAAGGACGCTTACAGCATTGAAGAGCTGAAGACCCTCGACGTGATCCTGACCTGCCAGGGTGGCGACTACACCAGCGAAGTCTTCCCGAAACTGCGCGAAGCCGGCTGGCAGGGTTACTGGATCGATGCCGCCTCCAGCCTGCGCATGCAGGATGACGCCGTCATCGTGCTGGACCCGGTGAACCGCAAGGTCATCGATCAGCAGTTGGACGCGGGCACCAAGAACTACATCGGTGGCAACTGCACCGTCAGCCTGATGCTGATGGGCCTGGGCGGCCTGTTCGAGGCTGGCCTGGTGGAGTGGATGAGCGCCATGACTTATCAGGCGGCCTCCGGTGCCGGCGCGCAGAACATGCGTGAACTGATCAAGCAAATGGGTGCGACCCATGCCGCTGTTGCCGATCAACTGGCCGATCCGGCCAGTGCGATCCTCGACATCGATCGTCGTGTGGCGGAAGCCATGCGCAGCGACGCGTACCCGACCGAAAACTTCGGCGTACCGCTGGCTGGCAGCCTGATCCCGTGGATCGACAAGGAACTGCCGAACGGTCAAAGCCGTGAAGAGTGGAAGGCCCAGGCCGAGACCAACAAAATCCTCGGTCGCTTCAAGAGCCCGATCCCGGTGGATGGCATCTGCGTGCGCATCGGCGCCATGCGCTGCCACAGCCAGGCGCTGACCATCAAGCTGAACAAAGATGTACCGATCGCCGATATCGAAGGGTTGATCAGCCAGCACAACCCTTGGGTCAAGCTGGTGCCGAACAGCCGTGAGACCAGCATTCAGGAACTGAGCCCGAACAAGGTTACCGGCACCCTGAACATCCCGGTTGGCCGCCTGCGCAAGCTGAACATGGGCTCGCAGTTCGTCGGCGCGTTCACCGTCGGCGACCAGCTGTTGTGGGGCGCGGCCGAGCCGCTGCGTCGCATGCTGCGGATCTTGCTCGAGCGTTGATCGATTGAAGCCATTAAAGAACCCGCGCCTTGAAAGAGGTGCGGGTTTTTTTATTCCGGCAATCTGATGTTGATGGGGTGTTTATACCGACCCCTTCGCGAGCAGGCTCGCTTCCACATCAGACCGCAATCAACTGTGGGAGCGAGGCCTGCTCGCGAAGGGGTCGGTACAGCCACAGCAAATATCCGGCAGAATTGCCTGCATGCCCCCCACCCGGTAAAGTGCCGCTCCCCCCGTTTCGCCAGAGGTAAAACCATGAGCCAGACCCTTGATATTGCCGTGATCGGCGCCACCGGTACTGTCGGCGAAACGCTGGTGCAGATCCTCGAAGAACGTGATTTTCCGATCGGCAGCCTGCATCTGCTGGCCAGCAGTGAATCCGCCGGCAGTTCGGTGCCGTACCGCGGCAAGAACGTACGGGTGCGTGAAGTCGATGAGTTCGATTTTGGCAAGGTCCAGTTAGTATTTTTTGCCGCCGGTCCAGCGGTGACATTGAGTTACACCGCGCGTGCCACGGCGGCCGGTTGCTCGATCATCGATCTGTCTGGCGCCTTGCCGGCCGAGCAAGCGCCACAGGTGGTCCCGGAAGCGAATGCTTCAGTGCTGGCCGGCCTGAAAAAGCCCTTCCAGGTCAGCAGCCCGAGCCCGGCGGCCAGCACCCTGGCGGTGCTGCTCGCACCCCTGCTGGGGCTGCTCGATTTGCAACGCATCAACCTGACCGCCTGCCTGGCAGTATCGGCCCAGGGCCGCGAAGCCGTGACAGAGCTGGCCCGGCAAACCGCCGAATTGCTGAACGTTCGCCCACTGGAGCCAACCTTCTTTGACCGGCAGATGGCTTTTAACCTGCTGGCCCAGGTCGGCAAGCCGGACGAACAGGGCCATACCCTGCTGGAAAAGCGCCTGGTGCGTGAACTGCGTCAAGTCATGGCGTTGCCTTCATTGAAGATTTCCGTCACTTGCATTCAAGCCCCGGTGTTTTTTGGCGATAGCTATAGCGTGACCTTGCAGTGTGCGAGCGATATCGACCTGGCAAAGGTCAACGCCGCGCTCGAGGACGCTCCCGGCATCGAGTTGGTGGAAGCCGGCGATTACCCGACGGCGGTCGGCGATGCGGTAGGGCAGGATGTGGTCTACGTTGGTCGGGTGCGCTTGGGGATCGACGAACCGTCGGAACTTAATGTGTGGCTGACGTCAGATAACGTACGCAAAGGCGCGGCGCTCAATGCTGTGCAGGTCGCCGAGTTGTTGATAAAAGACCTGCTGTAAAAGATACTTCCAAACGAGCGTCATGCTTGGCCGTAATGTCGAAGGCGAGCCGCCCTGAAGGGCTTTGCAGGGCATGCATGAAACGATCGCGCGCGGCGACCTTCGCCCGCGCGCAATGCCTTACGGCAGCGGCTATCTGCCTCGCTGGCCGAGGAATGTGAAAACTAAGGATAAGCTATGGTTCAAGTTCGCAAACTGGTGTTAGCAATAGCGGCCGCCTCGGCGCTGTCCTCCGGTATGGCGCATGCCCTCGGGCTCGGGGAACTGACCCTGAAGTCGACGCTGAACCAGCCGCTGGTGGCGGAAATCGAGTTGCTCGACGTTAAGGAACTCACCGCTGCCGAAGTGGTGCCGAGCCTGGCTTCTCCTGACGATTTCGCCAAGGCCGGTGTCGACCGCCAGGCGTTTCTCAACGACCTGACCTTTACTCCGGTACTCAACGCCAGCGGCAAAAGCATCCTGCGCGTCACCTCCAGCAAACCCCTGACCGAACCGATGGTGAAATTCCTGGTTCAGGTGATGTGGCCCAACGGTCGACTGCTGCGCGATTACAGCGTGCTGCTCGATCCGTCCAAATTCTCGCCGCAGACCGCTGACGCGGCTGCGCAAGCTGCACCTGTTCAAACCGGTACCACGCCCGTCACTGGCGCGACCAAACCGTCCGAATACACCACCACGCGGCGCGACACCCTGTGGGAAATCGCCGCGAAGGCGCGTAATGGCGGTTCGATTCAACAAACCATGCTGGCCATCCAGGCGCTGAACCCGGATGCCTTCATCGATGGCAACATCAACCGACTCAAAACCGGCCAGGTATTGCGTCTGCCCGATCAGGCGCAAAGCACGAGCTTGCCGCAATCGAAGGCCATCGCCGAAGTGGCTGCACAAAATACCGCCTGGCGTCAGGGGCGTCGTTATGTCGCCAAGCCTGGAGCAGGCCAGCAGCAGCTTGACGCCACCAATCGGGGTCGCGGTGAAGCCACTTCATCGCAAGCTGGCCTGGATAAGCTGAGCCTGGTTTCCGCCGAATCCGGAAAAGCCAAGGGCAAGGGCGTCGCAGGCGATGCCAAGGCCTTGAACAACCAGTTGGCGGTAACCCAGGAAAGTCTCGATACCAAGCGCCGCGACAGTGCTGAGCTGAAAAGCCGCATGACCGATCTGCAAAGCCAGATGGACAAGCTGCAACGCCTCATTGAGCTGAAGAACAACCAACTGGCCAAATTGCAGGCCGAAGGTGCGGCAGGAGCGCCTGCGACAACTGCGACCGCTGCGGCGATCCCGGCTGAGCTGCCCGCTGATCCTGCGGCAACGCCTGCCGAAGCGCCGGCTCCGGTTCCGGCCGAAGCAACGGCCCCCGCGCCTGTTCCGGCTGAAGCGACGCCTGCTGCGGCTCCGGCAGAAACACCGATCGAATCGAAACCTGCAGCCTCCGATGAGCAGAAATTCAATGAGTTGCTGACCAATCCGTGGCTGCTGGGTCTGGCGGGTGGCGGGGCAGTGGTGGTGTTGCTGTTGCTGCTGTTACTGGCCCGTCGCCGCAAAGCCCAGCAGGAAGCCGAGAAACATCTGCGCATGGCCCGCGCCCTGGCCGAAGAGCAGGCGTTTTCCTCCGAGCTTGACCTGTCAAAAGGCATCTTCGATGACCTGGAGGATGCGCCACCGAGCCCGAAACTGGCCACTGCACCGACTCCAGCGCCAGCTCCCGCCCCCGCCCCCGCTCCGGTGATTGCTCCGGTCGTGGTCACGCCGCCGATTGCCGCGCCACTGGTATCGCCCGCCGCCGAGCATTCCGACGATGTGTTGGGTCGCGCGCAGTCGCACATCGACGGCGGTCGGTTGAACCAGGCTGCCGCGCTGCTTGAAGAGGGCGTCAAGCAGGAGCCTCAACGCAGCGATTTGCGCCTCAAGCTGATGGAAGTCTACGGTTTGCAGGGTGATCGCGACGCGTTCGTGGTCCAGGAGCGGCAGTTGGTCGCCAATGGCGACAATTATGCCCAGGTGGAAAAACTCAAGAGCCGCTTCCCGGCCATGGCGCTGGTCGCTGCGGGCGGTATCGCCGCTGCCGCCGCTGCTGCCGAGCTGGACGCACAGTACGTCAAGGACCTGTTGCTCGACGAGCCTCAGGCGCCGGCTGCATTCGATGACGATTTTGACAGCGCGTTCGACTTGAGTCTGGATGACCTGGAAAATGTCACGCCGGTAACGCCGGTCGCGGTTGAGCCGGCACCCGTACCAGCGCCTGAGCCTGAGCCTGAGCCGGAAACAACCCTGGCCGATCTGGAAGATTTCCCGCTGGACGATGACCTGAGCTTCGAGTCGGTCTTGCAGCAGCAGACTGAAATCAAGGAAAACCTCGATGACCTGTCGGAGTTCGATCTGGATATGGACCTCGGTGGCGAGCCAACGCCCGCGATCCTGGCCGAGGACGACTTCCTGCTGAGCCTGGATGAAGATGTCAAGGACCTGCCGGCGGCGCCAGCGCCGGACGTGCCACAAGTGACCCTGGACGATCTGGACCTGCCGGCGGATTTCGATTTGTCGCTGGCCGATGAGATGGACGTTCCGGCGCCTGAGCAGGCATTTGGTACTGAGCTGGATGACGTCAGCGCCGAATTGGAAAGCCTGTCCCAGAGCATCAGTGAGCCAAGCTTCACGGTGGATGACGCCCTGGCAACCGTGGATGATGAGCCGGAATTCGATTTCCTGTCCGGTACCGACGAGGTCGCCACCAAGCTCGATCTGGCCCAGGCCTACATCGACATGGGCGATAACGATGGCGCGCGTGACATCCTCAACGAGGTGGTGACCGAAGGCGACGACGGGCAGAAGAGCGAAGCGAAGGAGATGCTTGCGCGCCTGGCTTGAGTGATTGAGCGGTCGGTTGTAAGCAAAGCGGCAGCCCATTGAGGCTGCCGTTTTTGTTTGCCGCGGTGATGCGATGGCGTCTGCGAGGCCGCTTTCGCGAGCAGGCTCGCTCCCACAGACACCAATCCCCCTGTGGGAGCGAGCCTGCTCGCGAAGGCGACAGCCGATTCGCCACAGTACCTGCTGTTGTACTGGCGTCCCCGCTCGGCAGCCTTATAATGCCCCCCTTTGCGTACATCAGCAGGCTGTCACTCCTTGGCAAACATAGATAACCCGGCCGCCGAAATGGCGGCCGACGGCTTTTTCCGGATCGCGTTGGGCGTTGAATACAAGGGCTCGCGTTATCGTGGCTGGCAGCGCCAGGCCTCCGGCGTGCTCACGGTGCAGGAAACCCTCGAAAACGCCTTGTCGAAGGTGGCCGACTCTCCCGTTTCGCTGCTGTGCGCCGGGCGTACCGATGCCGGCGTGCATGCGTGTGGCCAAGTGGTGCACTTCGATACGCAAGTCGAGCGTTCGATGAAAGCCTGGGTCATGGGCGCCAATATCAATTTGCCGCACGATGTCAGCGTCAGTTGGGCCAAGGTCATGCCGGCGCATTTTCATGCCCGGTTCAAGGCCATTGCCCGGCGATATCGGTATGTGATCTACAACGACCAGATCCGTCCGGCGCACCTGAACGAGGAAATCACCTGGAACCACCGTCCACTGGACGTCGAGCGCATGGCCGAAGCGGCCCGGTACCTGGTGGGCACGCACGATTTCAGCGCTTTCCGAGCCGGCCAGTGCCAGGCCAAGTCGCCGATCAAAGAGCTGCATCACCTGCGCGTCACGCGCCACGGCAAGATGATCGTGCTGGATATTCGCGCCAGCGCCTTCCTGCACCACATGGTGCGCAACATCGCCGGCGTGCTGATGACCATCGGTGCTGGCGAGCGTCCGGTGGAGTGGATGAAGGAAGTGCTGGAGAGCCGGATTCGCCGTTCCGGCGGGGTGACGGCGCATCCGTTCGGCCTGTATCTGGTGCAGGTCGAGTACCGCGACGAGTTCCAGTTGCCCGAGCGTTACATCGGCCCACATTTCCTTACCGGTTTCAGCGAACTTGACGGCTGACGCCTTCGAACGCTTTTGTTACCATCCGGGACTTTCCCGGATTTACCGTGAGGATTTATCGACATGCCAGCCGTTCGCAGCAAGATTTGCGGGATTACCCGCATAGAAGATGCGTTGGCGGCGGTCGAGGCCGGGGCCGATGCCATCGGCTTTGTGTTCTACGCCAAGAGCCCGCGGGGCGTGACGTTCCAGCAGGCGCGCGCGATCATCAAGGCGTTGCCGCCGTTCGTCACCACCGTGGGCTTGTTCGTCAACGCCAGCCGCTGCGAGCTGGGAGAAATCCTCGACGCCGTGCCACTGGACCTGCTGCAGTTCCATGGCGATGAAAGTGCAGCGGATTGCGAGGGCTGGCATCGTCCTTACATCAAGGCGCTGCGGGTCAAGGCGGGGGATGATATCGCGGCCGCTTGCGCTGCTTATCCGAGTGCCAGCGGTATTTTGCTCGACGCCTATGTCGAAGGTGTTCCCGGTGGAACCGGCCAGGCGTTCGACTGGTCATTGATACCGCAAGGCTTGAACAAGCCGATTATCCTGGCGGGCGGCCTGACTCCGGAAAACGTCGCCGAGGCGGTGGCGCGGGTTCGACCTTATGCCGTGGATGTGAGTGGCGGGGTAGAGTCGAGCAAGGGCATCAAGGATCACGCAAAGATTCAGGCGTTTATCAAGGCAGTCCGTGGCAGCTTGATGTGACGGCTGGCAGACTGCCGCCGTCCACTGCACTGTACAAAACGGCTGAGGATTGATGGGTTGTACGCAGGTCACGCTGCACTGACCCGGCACCCATCGAACATCGCCGCACACATGAATTTAGCTCAAGGGCATACGCGGGGCTGCGAACCAGAGCGTTCGGGCCGCCGGTACTGGAGAAAGAAAGCATGAGCAACTGGTTAGTAGACAAACTGATCCCTTCGATCATGCGTTCCGAGGTCAAGAAGAGCTCGGTGCCTGAAGGTCTTTGGCACAAATGCCCGTCTTGCGAGGCTGTGCTGTATCGTCCGGAGCTGGAAAAAACCCTGGACGTTTGCCCCAAGTGCAATCATCACATGCGCATCGGCGCGCGCGCGCGCATCGACATTTTCCTCGACGCCGAAGGTCGTACCGAGCTGGGCGCTGACCTGGAGCCGGTTGACCGCCTGAAGTTCCGCGACGGCAAGAAGTACAAGGATCGCCTGACCGCGGCGCAGAAGCAGACTGGCGAAAAAGACGCGCTGATCTCGATGAGCGGCACCCTGCTGGGCATGCCTGTCGTGGTATCGGCGTTCGAATTCTCGTTCATGGGCGGCTCGATGGGCGCCATCGTCGGTGAGCGCTTTGTGCGCGCGGCCAACTACGCGCTGGAAAAACGCTGCCCGATGATCTGCTTCTCCGCCTCCGGTGGCGCGCGGATGCAGGAAGCCCTGATCTCGCTGATGCAAATGGCCAAGACCTCCGCGGTGCTGGCGCGTCTGCGTGAAGAAGGCATTCCGTTCATTTCCGTGCTGACCGATCCGGTCTACGGCGGTGTTTCCGCCAGCCTGGCGATGCTGGGCGACGTGATCGTCGGCGAGCCCAAGGCCCTGATCGGCTTTGCCGGTCCGCGCGTGATCGAACAAACCGTTCGCGAAAAACTGCCCGAAGGCTTCCAGCGCAGCGAGTTCCTGCTGGAGCACGGCGCGATCGACATGATCATTCACCGTCAGGAGCTGCGTCCGCGCCTGGGTAACCTGCTGGCGCAAATGATGGGCCTGCCGACGCCGAAGTTCGTCGCTGCGCCAATCGAGCCAGTCGTGGTTCCACCGGTACCTGCCAACCTATGATCGAACGTACCCTTGGCGAGTGGCTCGCCTACCTTGAGCAGTTGCACCCTTCGGCCATCGACATGGGGCTTGAGCGCTCGCAGCAGGTAGCGTCCCGAATGGGATTGGGCAAGCCGGCGCCTCGGGTGATCACGGTCACCGGCACCAATGGCAAGGGCTCTACCTGTGCGTTCGTGGCTTCATTGCTGCGGGCGCAGGGCCTGCGCGTCGGTGTCTACAGCTCTCCGCACCTGCTGCGTTACAACGAGCGGGTGCAGGTCAATGGCGTCGAAGCCACTGACGCCGAGCTTTGCCAGGCTTTTGCTGCGGTCGAAGCCGGTCGCGGCGATACCTCCCTGACCTATTTCGAGATGGGGACCCTGGCGGCGTTCTGGCTGTTTCAACAGTCCGGGCTTGACGCCGTGGTCCTGGAAGTGGGTCTGGGCGGGCGCCTGGATACCGTCAATGTGGTAGACGCCGACATGGCGTTGGTCACCAGTATTGGCGTGGATCATGCGGATTACCTGGGTGATACCCGCGAGTCCGTGGCCTTCGAAAAGGCCGGCATCTTCCGTCAGGGCGCGCCTGCGCTCTGCGGCGACTTGAATCCTCCGCAACCCTTGCTGGACAAGGCGCGCGAGCTCAATTGCCCGTTTTTCCTGCGTGGGCGCGATTTCGACCTGGGTGTTACCGATCAGCATTGGCAATGGCGCGGCGTCGATGCCAGGGGGCAAGTGGTCGAATTGCACGACCTGCCGCTGCTCGACCTGCCGATGGAAAACGCCGCCCTGGCGCTGCAAGCCTATCTGTTGCTCGGGTTGCCTTGGGTAAACGCGCAGATTGTCCAGGCGCTGCAAGCGACGCGGATAGTGGGTCGACTCGATCGCCGGCAGTTCGACTGGCAGGGTAAGCGCCTCAATTTGTTGCTGGATGTGGGGCATAACCCCCATGCCGCAGAGTATCTGGCCCGGCGCCTGGCCAGTCGTCCACCGGCGGGCAAGCGTCTGGCGGTATTCGGGTTGCTGGCTGACAAGGATCTGGAGGGTGTCATTGGCGAATTGAGTGCTAGTGTCGAGCATTGGGCAGTCGCGCCGCTGGATTCGCCCCGGGCGCGACCGGTGACCGACTTGCGTGAAGCGCTGGACAAGCGCGGTGCTTCGGTGACGTCGTATGATAGTGTGGCCACCGCTCTGGAAGGGCAGTGTGCGCAGGCGACGAGTGACGACGAGATTCTGTTGTTCGGATCATTCTATTGTGTTGCCGAGGCCCTTGAGTGGTTGGCCCGGCACTCCACGGAGGAAGCGGCAAATGGCATTGCTGGATAAGGCTTACAAGCAACGCATGGTCGGTGCCCTGGTCCTGGTCGCCCTGGCCGTGATTTTCCTGCCGATGCTGTTTTCTCGCCAGGATGAACAGCGCCAGGTGGAGGTCCAGGCTCCGGCCGCGCCACAAGCGCCGGCGATGCCGCAAGTGCAGGTGGAGTCCGTGGTGGTGCCTGTGCCCCAGGCCCTGCCGCAGGAACCTGTGCCGAGCGACGAAGAAATCGCCCAGCAGGAAGCGCCGGTTGCACCGGTTGCGCCTGTCGCTCCGGCACCCGCCGCCAAGCCGGTCACGCCGCCCCCTGCGCCAGCCCCTGTTCCGGCGCTGGCGGCCAAGCCCGCCACGCCACCGTCGCAACCGATCAGCGCCGCACCCGGCAAGCCGGATACCAGCCAAAGCCGCGTCGACGCCAATGGCCTGTCGGTCAGTTGGTCGGTGCAATTGGCCAGCCTGGCCAATCGCGAAAGCGCGGAAAAGCTGCAAAAAAACCTGCGCAGCCAGGGTTATAATGCCTATATCCGCACAGCCGACGGCAAGAATCGCGTGTTTGTCGGGCCACTGATCGAGCGTGCAGAGGCTGATCGCCTGCGTGACCTGTTGAACCGCCAGCAGAACCTCAAGGGGTTTGTCGTGCGCTTTCAACCAGAGCGTGGCTAAATCTATCGCCGCGATTTGAAATGCACTGACAATCGCAGCTTACCGATAAGCATGGGCTCTGCTAAAATGCGCCGCCTTATCCGTCTGTAGGCTGCACTGTGCCATTTACCTGGGTTGACTGGGCGATCGTTGCAATCGTCGCCATCTCCGCTTTGATCAGTCTGAGCCGCGGCTTCGTCAAGGAAGCACTGTCGCTGGTGACCTGGATCATCGCAGGAGCCGTTGCCTGGATGTTCGGTGGCTCATTGTCCGAGTATCTCGTCGGATATATCCAGACCCCATCGGCTCGTATAATCACGGGCTGTGCCATCATGTTTGTCGCCACGCTGATCGTAGGCGCAATGATCAATTATCTTATCGGCGAGTTGGTTCGCGTCACCGGGTTGTCCGGGACCGATCGATTCCTCGGCATGGCTTTCGGCGCAGCGCGTGGCGTGCTGCTGGTGGTCGTGGCGGTCGGGCTGTTGAGCCTGGGGCCGGTACAACAGGACGAGTGGTGGAAACAGTCGCAGCTCGTGCCAAAATTTCTATTGGTCGCAGATTGGTCCAAAAACCTGATTCTCGGGTGGAGCAGTCAGTGGCTTGCCAGCGGTATCAGCGTACCCGCTGATATTCCGTTCAAGGAGCAGCTCTTGCCGATGGCCAAAACGCCTCAGTGAGTGTTGTTCAGTTCAGATCCATTAAGTAGGGGTTGCGTCGCATGTGTGGCATCGTCGGTATCGTCGGTAAGTCGAACGTCAATCAGGCGCTGTATGACGCGCTAACCGTCCTCCAGCACCGCGGCCAGGACGCTGCCGGTATCGTGACCAGCCATGATGGCCGGTTATTCCTGCGCAAGGACAATGGCCTGGTGCGTGACGTGTTCCATCAGCGTCACATGCAGCGCCTGGTCGGCCACATGGGCATTGGCCATGTGCGCTACCCGACCGCGGGCAGCTCGACCTCGGCCGAAGCTCAACCGTTTTACGTCAACTCGCCTTACGGCATCACCCTGGCGCATAACGGTAACCTGACCAACGTTGAACAACTGGCCAAGGAGATTTACGAATCTGACCTGCGCCACGTCAACACCAGTTCCGATTCGGAAGTACTGCTGAACGTGTTCGCGCACGAGCTGGCCCAGCGCGGCAAGCTGCAGCCGACTGAAGAAGACGTATTTGCTGCCGTCACCGACGTGCACAATCGTTGCGTCGGTGGCTATGCGGTCGTGGCCATGGTGACCGGTTACGGCATCGTCGGTTTCCGTGACCCCCACGGCATCCGTCCGATCGTGTTCGGCCAGCGTCACACCGACGAAGGCGTCGAATACATGATCGCCTCCGAGAGCGTGTCCCTGGACGTGCTCGGTTTCACGCTGATTCGCGACCTGGCACCGGGCGAAGCGGTCTACATCACCGAAGACGGCAAGCTGCACACTCGTCAGTGCGCAACCAACCCGTCCCTGACCCCTTGCATCTTCGAGCACGTCTACCTGGCGCGTCCGGACTCGATCATCGACGGCGTGTCGGTGTACAAGGCCCGCCTGCGCATGGGTGAGAAGCTCGCCGAGAAGATCCTGCGCGAGCGTCCGGATCACGACATCGACGTGGTCATCCCGATCCCGGACACCAGCCGCACCGCGGCCCTGGAGCTGGCGAACCACCTGGGCGTGAAGTTCCGCGAAGGTTTCGTGAAGAACCGCTACATCGGCCGCACCTTCATCATGCCGGGCCAGGCGGCACGGAAAAAATCCGTACGCCAGAAGCTCAACGCCATCGAGCTGGAATTCCGCGGCAAGAACGTGATGCTGGTGGACGATTCCATCGTGCGCGGCACCACCTGCAAGCAGATCATCCAGATGGCACGCGAAGCAGGCGCCAAGAACGTTTACTTCTGCTCCGCAGCCCCGGCCGTGCGTTTCCCGAACGTCTACGGCATCGACATGCCGAGCGCCCACGAGCTGATCGCCCACAACCGTTCGACCCAGGACGTTGCGGACCTGATCGGTGCCGACTGGCTGATCTATCAGGACTTGCCTGACTTGATCGAAGCGGTCGGTGGCGGCAAGATCAAAATCGACAAGTTCGATTGCGCGGTGTTCGACGGCCAGTACGTCACCGGCGACGTCGACGAGGCTTACCTGAACAAGATCGAGCAGGCGCGTAACGATGCCTCCAAGGTCAAGACCCAGGCAGTCAGCGCGATCATCGATCTGTACAACAACTGAGTAACTACCGGCCCTGAGGGGCCGGTTTTGTATCTGGCTTTTAATTTACGAGAATAGGGAAAGGAGTGACAGCATGAGTCAGGATTGGGATGCCGGTCGGTTGGACAGCGACCTCGAAGGCGTAGCGTTCGATACCCTGGCCGTTCGTGCCGGTCAGCACCGTACGCCGGAAGGCGAACACGGTGATCCGATGTTCTTCACTTCGAGCTATGTATTCCGTACCGCCGCCGATGCGGCCGCGCGTTTTGCCGGGGAAGTGCCGGGTAACGTTTATTCGCGCTACACCAACCCCACCGTACGCGCCTTCGAAGAGCGTATTGCCGCCCTGGAAAATGCCGAGCAGGCCGTGGCAACTGCCACCGGCATGGCTGCGATCATGGCGGTTGTGATGAGCCTGTGCAGTGCCGGCGATCACGTGCTGGTGTCGCGTAGCGTGTTCGGCTCGACCATCAGCCTGTTCGAGAAGTACTTCAAGCGTTTCGGCATCGAAGTCGACTACGTACCCCTGGCGGATTTGTCCGGCTGGGATGCGTCGATCAAGGCCAACACCAAATTGCTGTTCGTCGAATCGCCGTCCAACCCGTTGGCTGAGCTGGTGGATATCGCCGAACTGGCGAAAATCGCTCACGCCAAGGGCGCGATGCTGGTGGTCGACAACTGCTTCTGCACCCCGGCGCTGCAACAGCCGTTGAAAATGGGTGCGGACATCGTCGTGCACTCGGCAACCAAGTTCATCGACGGCCAGGGCCGTTGCATGGGCGGTGTCGTGGCCGGACGCAGCGAGCAGATGAAAGAAGTGGTCGGCTTCCTGCGCACCGCCGGGCCGACTTTGAGCCCGTTCAACGCCTGGATCTTCCTCAAGGGCCTGGAAACCCTCAATCTGCGGATGAAGGCCCATTGCGCCAACGCCCAGCAACTGGCCGAATGGCTGGAGCAGCAGGACGGCATCGAGAAAGTCCATTACGCCGGCCTCAAGAGCCATCCACAGCACGAGCTGGCCCTGCGTCAGCAAAAGGGCTTCGGTGCGGTGGTGAGTTTCGAGGTCAAGGGCGGTAAAGAGGGCGCCTGGCGCTTTATCGATGCGACCCGCCTGATTTCGATCACTGCCAACCTGGGCGACAGCAAGACCACCATCACCCACCCGAGCACCACCTCCCACGGCCGCCTGGCGCCGCAAGAGCGTGAGGCTGCGGGCATTCGTGACAGCCTGATCCGCATTGCGGTCGGCCTGGAAGACGTGGCAGACCTGCAAGCCGACCTGGCGCGCGGTTTGGCTGCCCTGTGATCGAGTTGTCCACGCCATCGGGCACCAATGGCCGCGTGGCACTGGTGACTGGTGCGGCGCGGGGCATTGGCCTGGGAATTGCGGCCTGGTTGATCAGCGAAGGCTGGCAGGTGGTGCTGACGGACCTGGACCGGGTGCGCGGGTCGAAAGTGGCGAAGGTACTGGGCGACAACGCCTGGTTCATCGCCATGGACGTCTCGAACGAAGGGCAGGTGGCGCTGGGTGTTGCCGAGGTGCTGGGGCAGTTCGGGCGCCTGGACGCGCTGGTGTGCAATGCCGCGGTTGCCGATCCGCACAACATAACCCTGGAAAGCCTCGACCTGGCTTACTGGAACCGGGTACTGGCGGTGAACCTCAGTGGGCCGATGCTGTTGGCCAAGCACTGTGCGCCGTACCTGCGGGCCCATAGCGGGGCGATCGTCAACCTGGCCTCGACCCGTGCCGCACAGTCGGAGCCCGATACCGAGGCCTACGCCGCGAGCAAGGGCGGCCTGCTGGCCTTGACTCACGCGCTGGCCATCAGCCTTGGCCCGGAGATTCGGGTCAATGCGGTCAGCCCTGGCTGGATCGATGCGCGGGACCCGTCGGTGCGCCGTGCCGAGCCGCTGACCGATGCCGACCATGCCCAGCATCCGGCGGGCAGGGTAGGGACAGTCGAGGACGTGGCGGCGATGGTGGCCTGGCTGCTGTCGAAGAACGCCGGGTTTGTTACCGGCCAGGAGTTCGTGGTCGATGGCGGCATGACCAAGAAAATGATCTACAGCGAGTAGGGCGAGCCGGGCATTGATGTTGAGTGCGCCATCGTCTTCGCGAGCAGGCTCGCTCCCACATTGCAAGTGCTATCCACTGTGGGAGCGGGCCTGCTCGCGAAAGCGGTCGACACGGTATCGATTGAAAGAATTTTGTCTTTTTCAGAAAAACTTCAATCCTGCTATTGACTTAGGTTCGCTACCTGCGTAAATTTCGCGGCCTCGGAGATGCAAACGGGTGATTAGCTCAGCTGGGAGAGCGTCTGCCTTACAAGCAGAATGTCGGCGGTTCGATCCCGTCATCACCCACCACTCCCGAGAAACTTGCGAAAGCAAGAGGTAGGCTGAGATGCCTCCACCGACGCGCAGCGGTAGTTCAGTCGGTTAGAATACCGGCCTGTCACGCCGGGGGTCGCGGGTTCGAGTCCCGTCCGCTGCGCCATATTCAACGAATCGGATTCATCCGGTTCGCGGTTGAAAAGCACCGAAGCTTTCGACCAAACGAGTTACTTGGACGCAAGTCCACAGCGATACGCAGCGGTAGTTCAGTCGGTTAGAATACCGGCCTGTCACGCCGGGGGTCGCGGGTTCGAGTCCCGTCCGCTGCGCCATATCTGCCCCGAGGCCCACTGAACGCCTTGGAGCTACGAAGAAAGCCACTGCTTTACTTCGCGTCGATAGCAAAGACCCTGGTCGAAAGGCCGGGGTTTTTTGTGTCTGAAATTTGAGCGGAAGCCCGTACCCGCAAGGGTTGAGTGTTGTTCATTGAATCAATGTAAAAATACAGATCCAATGGGGGAACGGGCTTGCTTGCGAAGGCGGCATCAGCAGCACCGCCCGATTTTCAGCCTTGCAGATACACCGCGTGGGTATGGGTGTACTCATACAACCCATGCTTGCCATCCGCACCGCCGATCCCGGATTTACGCACCCCGGCATGGAAACCCTGCATCGCTTCGAAGTTCTCGCGGTTGACGTAGGTTTCGCCAAAATCCAGCTCGCGCATGGCGTGCAGGGTCTTGCTCAGGTCACGGGTGTAGATCGACGAGG
The DNA here is from genome assembly GCF_002236105.1 of Pseudomonas umsongensis. Taxonomy (GTDB): domain Bacteria; phylum Pseudomonadota; class Gammaproteobacteria; order Pseudomonadales; family Pseudomonadaceae; genus Aquipseudomonas; species Aquipseudomonas umsongensis. The sequence goes on along the minus strand of NZ_NIWU01000008.1, from coordinate 85,764 downwards.
TCAGGCCATAGTCGCAGTCGTTGGCCAGGGCGATGGCTTCATCCAGGTCGTCGACGATCTGGATTGGCAGCACGGGACCGAAGATCTCCTCGCGCATGATCTCCATATCGGCGTGGCAGCCGGCCAGAACGGTAGGCTGAAAGTGAAAGCCGTGTGGGAGGTCGGCAATCTGCCCGCCACTGATCAGGCTCGCGCCCTGGCTCAATGCCGTACGGACTTTTCGATTGACGCTGTCCAGGCCCTGGCGATTGATCAGCGGGCCCATCTCCACATCAGGTTGCGCAACCGGGTCGCCATAACGGGTGGCATTCATGGCGGTGGCGATGCGCTCGATGAATTGATCGGCCACCTTGCGCTCGACATAGACCCGCTCGGCGCAATTGCACACCTGGCCGCTGTTGATGATGCGCGAATCACGAATGGCCTTTACCGCCAACTCCAGGTCGGCATCCGCCAAAACAATGGCCGGGGCCTTGCCACCCAGTTCCAGATTGAGCTTGGTGATATTCGGCGCCGCGGCGGCCATGATCCGTGAACCGGTGGCGACGCTACCGGTGAAACTGATCATGTCCACGCGCTTGTGCGCGCTCAGTGCGGCACCGACCTGACCATCGCCACAGACCACATTGAACACGCCGGGTGGCAAGTCGGTTTGCGCGACCAATCGTGCGAATTCGAAGCAGTTGTTGGGTGTTTCTTCGCTGGGCTTGATGACGATGGTGTTGCCGGTGAGCAGCGCTGGGGCCATCTTGCGAGCGATCAGGAAGAACGGGAAATTCCACGGCAGGATCCCGGCCACCACGCCCAGCGGTTTGCGGAACAGGAAGATGTTTTCATCCTGGCGGTCGCTGGTGATGATTTCACCTTCGATGCGCCGCGCCCACTCGGCCATGTAGTCGAGATAGTCGGCGGTGAAGTTGACTTCGACTTCGGCCAGGGCGCTGATCTTGCCTTGTTCCAGGGTGATGGTGCGCGCCAGGTGCGCCACGTTTTCCCGCAGTTTGGCAGCGATGCGGCGCAAGTAGCCGGCGCGGTCATTCGCCGGTTTGCGCGCCCAGTCCTTTTGCGCGGTGCGTGCAGCAGCGAGTGCGCGATCGACATCTTCGGCATTCGACGCTGGCACCTTCGACAGCAGGGCGCCGGTGGCCGGGTTGATCACATCGAGGTGGGCAGCGCTGGCCACGAACTGGCCGTTGATGAAGTTTTGGTAAACAGGCACGGATGACATGGAGCGACTCCTGGGCTGATCAGTAGGTGCGCGACGGCGCTTGTTCGGTAGCCGGTGTGCGGTAACGGGCGAGGGTGGCCATGGCGCTGTGGCGCAACAGGCTGATATCGATCGCCACGGCGATGAACTGGCAGCCCCAGTCCTGATAGCGGCGCGCGTCTGCTTCATTCGGCGCGAGGATGCCGCAGGCCTTGCCGGCCGCCAGCGTCGCGTCGACCGCGTATTGAATGCGCTCCTGAACGTCCGGATGGCCGGGATCGCCGGCATGGCCCAAGCCAATGGACAGATCCGCCGGCCCGATGAATACCGCATCGACGCCTTCGACGGCGGCAATGGCGGCGACGTTTTCCACGCCGAGCCGCGATTCCACTTGCACGATCAGGCATAGCTGTTCGTGGGCGGTAGCCAGATAGTCCGGCACGCCGTCCCAGCGCGTGGCGCGGGTCAGGCCACCGCCGACGCCACGAATGCCGTGGGGCGGATAACGCATGGCGCGAACCAGGGCCTGGGCTTGCTCGGCGGTCTCGACCATCGGGATCATCAGCGTTTGCGCGCCGATATCCAGCAATTGCTTGATCAGGCTGGCATCGCCATTCACGGCGCGCACGATGGGTGCGGTGGCATAGGGCGCCACAGCCTGTAACTGGGCGAGTACGCCGGGCACGGTGTTCGGCGCGTGTTCGCCGTCGATCAACATCCAGTCATAACCGGTGGTGGCGACGATCTCGGCGGCGTAGCCCGTGGCGAACCCGGCCCAGATGCCATATTGGGGCGCATTTTTTTTCAGTGCGGCCTTGAAAGTGTTGTGCGGCATGTTCATCACGAACTCCTGGCTCAGCGGCTATACGGCCGATGCAGTTGGCATTCCGGGTTGAGGGTCACGCCGAATCCGGGCTGGTCGAGTGCCGACAGGCGCATGCGCCCGTTGACCGGTACCGGTTCGCCGAGCAATTGCGGATGGAACATCGGCACCACTTCGTCCGCCTTGGGCGCCATCATCAGGAATTCGGCGAACGGGCTGTTATGCCGGGTGGCAACGAAGTGATAGCTGTACACCGACGAGCCGTGGGGAATGACCAAGGCATTGTGGGCGTCGGCCAGGGCCGAGATCTTCACCAGTTCGGTGAGGCCGCCGCACCAGCCGACATCCGGCTGGATGATGTCGCAGCAACCCATCTCCAGCAGCATGCGGAAGCCCCAGCGGGTTGCTTCGTGTTCGCCGGTGGTCACCAGCATGCCTTTGGGCACGTTGTTGCGCAGGGCGGCGTAGCCCCAGTAATCGTCTGGCGGAAGGGCTTCTTCGATCCACTTCAAGCCGTGTTTGTGGGCGCCGACCGCCAGTTTGGTGGCGTAGTTGAGGTCCAGGCTCATCCAGCAGTCGAGCATCAACCAGAAGTCCGGGCCGACCCGTTCGCGCATGGTCGCCAGTTCTTCGAGGTTCTTGCGCAGGCCTTCCTCGCCTTCGGCCGGGCCGTGGTGCAACGGCATCTTGCCGCCGATGAAGCCCATTTTCTGGGCCAGGTCCGGGCGGGCGCCGGTGGCGTAGAACTGCAATTCATCGCGTACCGCACCGCCGAGCAACTGGTGCACCGGTTCCTGGCGGATCTTGCCGAGCAAGTCCCACAGCGCCAGGTCGACGCCGGAGATCGTATTGATCACGATGCCCTTGCGCCCGTAATACAGGGTCGATTGGTACATCTGGTCCCAGATCTTTTCGATGTCGGTGACTTTCGCGCCCTCGAGGAACCGCGCCAGGTGTTTCTCGACGATGTAGGCAGCCGGTTCGCCGCCCGTGGTCACGGCGAAACCGACAGTGCCGTCGCTGGCTTCAATCTCCACCACCAGGGTGCCGAGTACGTTGATGCCAAAGGTGCGACGGCTTTGGCGGTACTCCGGATATTTGCTCATTGGAGTGGCAATGTGATCGTCGATCCAGTGGCCGTCCGCCTGATCGTGATAATCCGCGCCACCGCCTCGCAGGGTGAAAGCGCGTACGTGTTTGATGGTTGGAATGCCCATGGTGTGACTCCTCAGGTTTAAACAGTGGCCGGTTTATTCGAAGCTTCATGGCCGGGCGAACGCACGCCCAGCACCAGCAACGCGGCGATGACGGTAGTAGCGGACAGCAGGTACAGGCCGGCTGCCGGAGAGTGGAAGGCGCCTTCGGCCCAGTTCTTCAGCACCGGGGCGATGAAGCCGCCGAGGGCGCCGAACGAGTTGATCAGGGCGATCCCGGCCGCCGCGGCGCTACCAGCGAGGTAGCTGGAAGGGAAGGTCCAGAACACCGGTTGCACGGCGATGAAACCGGATGCGGCGAAGCACAGGGCGACGATGCCGAGGAACGGACTGCTGAAGGTTACCGAGCAGGCGATACCGGCGGCGGCCATCAGCAGGGTCAGGCTGGCAGTGCGGCGGCGTTCGCCGGTGCGGTCGCTGTAGCCAGGAATCAGATAAGCCGCCACCAGTGCGCAAATCCAGGGAATCGCCGAGACCAGCCCGACCATCAGCCCGACCTTGGTGCCCAGCAACCCGCCGACCTGGGTGGGCAGGTAGAACACCACGCCGTAGACGCTGGCCTGGATCAGCAGGTAGATCAGGCACAGGTACAGCACCGACGGCTGGCAGATCACGTTGAGCAGGCTGCGGCCGTGGTTCTGTTTGTGGCTGTCTTCCTGGTCGAGGAGGCTCTGTACTTGTTGGCGTTCCTCGACGGTCAACCATTTGGCGTCCGCCGGGCGATTGTCCAGGTAAAAGTAGGCCCAGATGCCCACCGCCGTGGCCATCAGGCCTTCCACGGCAAATAGCCACTGCCAACCGTGGAAACCGGCAAAGCCGTCCAGTTCCAGCAGCAGGCCGGACAACGGACTGCCGAAGATGAAGGCCAGCGGCGCGCCGAAGTAGAAAAATCCCATGGCCTTGCCGCGCACGGCGCTGGGGAACCAGTAGGTGAGGTACAGGATCACGCCGGGGAAGAATCCGGCTTCGGCCACGCCCAACAGGAATCGCAGGATGTAGAAGCTGGTTTCAGTGTGAGCGAAGACCATGGCCGCGGAGACCAGGCCCCAGGTGACCATGATTCGGCACATCCACAGACGGGCGCCGACGCGGTGCAGGATCAGGTTGCTCGGCACTTCGAGCAGCGCGTAACCGACGAAGAACACCCCGGCACCGAAGGCGAAGGCGGCGTCGCTGATATTGGTGTCGGCCTGGAAGGCTTGCTTGGCGAACCCGACGTTGGCGCGGTCGAGGAAGGCCATGATGTACATCAGCAGGAGGAACGGGAGCAGCCGCCAGGAAATCTTGGCGAGCAGGGGCGCGGGTAGAGTCTTCATCGCGGTTTTCCTTTGGTAGGGCATTTGTTCTTATGGGGAAGACTGTACGGCCGCTTATCGATGCGTTACAAATCGAATCTAGCTCACAGCTGATACCTTCAAGGTATCGATAACAAGGCCCTCCATGACCACGCCAACCATCTCGCGCAGTCTGCTCAACCGCCTGCGCTACAAGCACCTGCACATGCTGGTGACGCTCAATTCGAGCCAGAACCTGCATCGTGCCTCGCAAAGCCTGAACATGTCGCAACCGGCTGCCACCCGTATGCTCCATGAAATCGAAGACATGTTCGGTTGCGACCTGTTCGAGCGGTTACCCAGGGGCATGCGACCGACAGCGCTGGGCCAGGAGCTGGTTCGCTTTGCCGAATCGGCCCTCAGTGGCCTCGACCGCTGCGCCGAGGATCTGATAGCGCGGCAACAGGGCGGTTACGGCTATCTTTCGATCGGTACCATCATGGGCGCGGCGCCGGACCTGGTGATGGATTCGATTGCCGAGATCAAGGCGCTTAACCCGCAGCTGCGCATTCGCATCATGGGCGACACCAGCGACCAGGTGATCCAATTGCTGGAGCAGGGCCGCATTGACCTCGCCATCGCCCGGCGCAATGCCGCCACCGACAGCGAGCATTACGTTTTCGAACAACTGGGCAACGAACGCTTGCTGGTGGTGGTGCATGCCGGCCACCCGTTGGCCCGGCGCAAGAAACTGCAGATGGCGGAGCTGGTCAGCGGCTGGCCGTGGATCCTGCAACCGGAAACCAGCCCGGCGCGTATTGGTCTTGATCAGGCCCTGCAGCGCCTGGCCTTGCCGTTGCCGGCCGACATCATCGAATGCAGCTCGGTGTATTCGATGCAGCAGCTGATTCAACTGACCGACGCGATCATGGTCCTGTCGGAGACCGCGTTACGCGACTACCTGAAAATGGGCCTGGTGGTGGCGCTACCGGTTGAGCTCGATGTGCAACTGGCTCCGTTCGGCTTGCTGCTGCGCAAGGGTGAGCACATCAGTCGGGAGCTGGGGGTGTTCATCGATCTGCTGCGTCGAAAAGTCGCGGTTTTTTGATTTCCTGGTCAGTTTTTTGTTTTCCGCGAGCGAATAAACCTTTAAAGTTAACCTTTCGGTCAGCTTCGCATTGTCATCACGGCCCCTTGCATCGTCAAAAGGGGCTTCTGCACGACTCGAGATTTCCAGAACATAACCAGAAGGGTGGCCTCCATGACCGCCCATAGGATGATCCATGTCCAACCGTGAAATATCCCGGCGCTCGTTCCTTCAGGGCGGGCTGGTGGCGGGTGTGAGCGTGACGCTTGCACCGCTGAGCAGTCAGGCGCTGGCAGCCTTAATGGAAAACAGCGTCACCGTGCCGTCCGAGCAATGGCTTGGTAACAACGGCAAGGCGCGGGCCCGTAACGATGCCTTGTCCAAGGTTTGCGGCAGCAAGGTCTTTGCCCGCGACATCCGTGCCAAGGACATGCCGGGCTGGCCGCAGCAGCAAGGCCACGCCATGCTGCTGAAAACCATCAAGGCCGACCGTATCTATGACGGCTATGACCTGTCGTGGCTTGGTGCCGACCTGCAGCCTGATCGCATCGTCACCGCCGACGACCTGGTCAAGGACGGCATCGTCTTCCCCGAAGAGCACGCCCCCGACCCCCTGTTGCCGGCCGGCAAGGTGCCGATGTTCATCGGTCACCCGGTGGCGATCCTGATCTGGAACGACTTCGAACGTTTCCGCCAGGCCAAGGCTCAGCTCAAGTTCAATGACAAAGCAATTCGTTACGGTGCCCAGGTACCGTTCTACGAGGGCGATCCCTACGGCAGCTTTCGCTACGTGCGCGTCGGCGGCGCTACCTCGGCGGACGAAGACGAATTCGCCAGCCTCAAGGACTCGATCCTGTTTCCGATGCTGAAAAACCGTCGCCCGGTGTGGAATTCCCAGCCCAACCTGCACGGCAACCTGACCGAGCGCGGCCTGTTCTACGCCGACCGCATGAAGCAGCAGATCGATACGCCGCCAGACAACTGGCTGGTGTTCGACGAGCGCTACAAGACCCCGTCGATCGAACCCGCGGCGATGGAACCGGACAACGGCAACGGCTGGTACGACCCAGCGACCAAGACCCTGCACTTTGTCGTTGCGACACAGTGCCCGCTGGAGACCGCAACCGAGACCGCGAAGATGATCGCGCCGTCGCGTTTCGGCCTGGCGAACCTGAACATGCACCCTGGCTACACCGTCGGCTACGGCTCGAAAGACCACAACATTTTCGTCTACTACGCGGCCTTGGCGGCGTTGTACGGCGCCGGCGTCCCGGTACGCCTGGCCAACGACCGCTACGAGCAATTCCAGAGCGGCATCAAGCGTCACCCGTTCGATATCCGCTATCAGTTGGCGGTGGACAAGACCGACCACAGCTTCAAGATCTTCCGCGCCGAGATGAGCGTCGACGGCGGCGGGCGGGTCAACTACAGCCCGTCGGTAGCGGCAGTAGGCGCCACGGCGGCGCAGTCGATCTACTACATGCCGCAGAACGATCTGCAGGTCACCGCCTATCATTCGCGCGCGGTGGAAGCCGGGTCGATGCGCGGCTACGGCACGTTGCAGAGCATGGCGGCCACCGAAATGATGGTCGATGAAATTGCCGATCGCCTCGGGGTCGATGCCATTGAACTGCGGCGCAAGAACGCCCTGCGTTCGGGCATGAAAAACACCCAGGGCGCGATCCCGGCCGGTGCCCTGCGCCTGCACGAGATTCTCGACAAGGCCGCGGTCAACGAAGTCTGGAAAAACCGTCACGCGATCAAGCAACAACGCGAATCGGCGGACCCGGACCACTGGTATGGCGTCGGTTTCGCCATTTGCCAGAAAGACTTCGGCACCGGCTCCGAAGCGCCGATGGCCAGCATCGAATACACCGTTGACGGTCGCATCACCCTGCGCCACATCGGTATCGAAATCGGTACCGGCATGTCCACCTCGCAGGCGATGGTAGTGGCCGATTTCCTCGGCAGCCCGGCGCACGAAGTGAAGACCGGTGAAACCGAATGGGAAGAATTGCAGCTGATCAGCGGCGGCAACCCGTACATCATGAGCCAGGCCGAGCAGGACAACTTCCTGCGCAACCCGCGCTGGGTCGGCAAGGTCGCGTCGGCGTCGTCGGCGACCAACTCCGCCTATTACTTCAGCCACGCCACCCGTGAAGCGGCGCGCGTGCTGTTCAATCACGGCCTGTGGCCGGCGGCGCTGGAGATCTGGCGCCAAGGCCCCTACGGCGGCCAGGCCAACCCTTACGTGGTGCGCCGCGAGGACGCCCATTGGGTCGACGGCAAGCTCACCGCCAACGGCATGGAACCCTTGCCGTTCGCAGTATTGGCCAAGCGTGCCCACGAACGGGGCCTGGTCACCGGTGCCACGGTGCACGGCTTCAACCGCTGGAGCTGGGCTGAGGCCGAGTACAGCATCGACGGTGTGCGTGAGCGTTTGCCGCTCGATGGCCTGGCGGTCAAGTACGGCGACGGTGCGCCGAAGGCGAAGAAAGCGCAGATGAGCAGCGCCGGTTTCCATCTGCTGGATCGGCAGAACATCGCCTATCCGCCAACCCAGTTGAACAACGCGGCGGTGACTTACTACAGCCCCGTGGCGACGCTGGTGGAAGTGAAGGTGAACAAGGGTTCGAACGAAGTGTCGGTGCTCAATCACCACTCGTGGGTCGAGTGCGGTCGGGTGCTGGTGGAAGAGTTGGTCAAGGGCCAGGTCGAAGGTGGCATCGCCATGGGCATCGGCCACGCGCTGATGGAAGAAATGCCGCTGTACGAAGGCGGACCGGGGGAGGGCGACTGGAACTTCAACCGTTACCGCTTGCCGATGGCGCGGCACGTGGCGGTGTGGAAACAGACCGCGGAGATCCTGCCGCCGCTGTCGCCGAGCGATCCGTCCAAGGGCATCGCCGAGGTGGTGATGATCCCGGTGGTCGGTGCCATTGGCAACGCCGTGGCCCACGCCATTGGCAAACGTGTCCGCGACCTGCCTATCACTTCTGCACGCATCAAGGAGGCCCTCAATGGCTAACCGTCCGCTTCAACTGACCCTCAACGGTCAATCCGTCGGCCCGGTGGACATCCCTGATGACCTGCCGATGATCGACTACCTGCACGAGTACAAGAACCTCACTGGCTCGCGCCTGGGCTGCGGCCAAGGCATTTGCCACGCCTGCGTGGTGATCGTCGACAACCCCGACGGCACCAGTGAAGAAGTGCGCACCTGCATCACCGGCGCACACTATTTCGAAGGCAAGAAAGTTCGGACCATCGAAGGTCATGCCACCCGTGACGACGAGGGCAAGGTCACCGAGTTGAACCCGATCCAGCAGCGCTTCGTCGATGAGTTCGCCTTCCAGTGCAGTTACTGCGCGCCAGGTTTCGTGAATGCCGCGACGGTGCTGGTGGAAAAGCTGCAGCGTCAGCCGATCGTCAAGAGCCAGCTGGAAAAAGTCATCGAGGACAGCCTCGGTCATCACATCTGCCGTTGCACCGGATACGTGCGCTACTACAGCGCCACGCGCAACGTGCTGACCGATCTCGGCCTGGTCAAGGAGGGCTAAGCATGAAGCAATTACTTACCCGCCTGACCCTGGCGGTCGGCCTGGCTGCGCCCGTGTTGCTGGCGCAGGCGGATGATCAGGTCAAGCGCGGCGAATACCTCGCCCGCGCGGCTGACTGCATGGCTTGCCACACCGCACCGGGTGGCGCGCCCTATGCAGGCGGCCTGCCGATCGTCTCGCCGTTCGGTACGATCTACGGCACCAACATCACCCCGAGCAAAGAGCACGGCATCGGCTTGTACAGCGATGATGAATTCTTCGCGGCGCTCACCGAAGGCAAGCGACGTGATGGCGCCAACCTGTACCCGGCGATGCCCTACACCTCGTATCACCTGGTGCCGCGTGAGGATTCCGACGCGATCCACGCCTACCTGAAAACCGTCGAGCCGATTGAGCGCGCCGCGCCGGTCACAAGCCTGAGTTTTCCGTTCAACGTGCGCCTGGGCCTGATGGGCTGGAACATGATGTACGGCAAGGACGTGAAGCTGGCTCCGACCGAAGGCAAAAGCGAAGCCTGGAAGCGCGGCCAGTACATGGTCGACGTGCTCGGTCACTGTGGCGAATGCCACACCCCACGCGGTCTGCCGGGTGCGATGCAGCAGGATAAACGCATGACCGGCGGTATTCTCAACGGCTACCTGGCGCCAAGTCTCTTGGCCACTGACCTGGCGGCCCGTGGCTGGAATCACCAGGACCTGAGCTCGTTCCTCAAGCACGGCATGAGCGCCCAGGGCACCATGTTCAACGAGATGTTCCCGGTGTTCCACAACAGTACCCAGGGCCTCAGCGATCCGGACCTGGCGGCGATGGCAACCTTCCTCCTCGGCGACCAGCCGCCAGCGGCGAAAGTCTTGACCGACGTCCCGCTGGACCAGCTCAGTGCCAGCGCACAGCGCGGTCGGCAGGACTACCTGAACGTCTGTGCCGGTTGCCACGCGCCGGGTGGCGAAGGCAAACCGCATATTGCCGTCGCCATGCGCGGCAATACCACCCTGCGCCTGGAAGATCCGCGCAACCTGGTTCGGGTGATCGACGATGGCATCGGCGAGCAGAAATTCGCCGGCTTCGAACACATGCAACCCATGCCCGGTTTCGCGCAAAAGCTCACCGACGAGCAGCTTGCGGACCTGTTGAACTACCTGCGCCAGGCGTGGGGCGGTCAACCGGGTGACCTGGCCTTGAACGATGTGCAGAAGCTGCGGGCTGACGCGCCGCCGCTCGAGCACAAGGCGCACTGACATGCAGCATCTGGATCTGCAGGTAGTGCGGCGCGCGCTGGCATGGTCGGCGGCCGGACAGCGTGTGTGGCTGTGCAGCGTACTGGCCACCTACGGCTCGGCGCCTCGAGCGCCGGGTTCGTTGCTGGCGGTGAATGCTGACGGGCAGTGGATCGGATCGCTGTCCGGTGGGTGTGTCGAGGAGGACTTCCTCGAACGCGTCGCCGAAGGTGCATTCGAGCAAGCGGTCAGCGTCGTGCGCTACGGCGAAGGCGATGACCCGCGCTCGCGGGTCAGCCTGCCCTGCGGTGGAGTGCTCGATGTGCTGGTGGAAAAGCTTGAGCCTGTCTGTGAGGTGCAGGCGCATCTGCGGGAGCTGGAGTCGGCGCTATTGGGCCGGCGCCGGCTGATCCGTGAAGTCGACCTGGCCAGCGGCGTGCGCAGTCTGTTCGATGATCGCGAGCAGGGTGTGCGCGTCGAGCGCGAGATTGATCGCGTCAGGCTGCGCATCGGCGCGGCACAGCGCCTGTTGCTGGCCGGGTACTCCAGTGTCGCGCAGGCCTGCGCGGAGTTCGCCGTGGGCCTGGGCTTCGAGGTGATTCTTTGCGATCCGCGGGACGAAGTGCTGGAAGGCGTGGTGCTGGATAACGTGGAGATTCGTCGTCAATTGCCCTCGGTGTTCATCGCCGACGGGGGCTGCCACAGCGACACGGCGGTGGTGGCGCTGACCCACGATCCGCGCATCGATGACCTGGCGATGATGGAAGCGGTGCGTACCGACGCGTTCTACATCGGCGTGATGGGATCACTGCAGACTTCGCAAAAGCGCTTCGAGCGCTTGCGGCGCATTGGTGGGCTGGGTGAAGCGCAACTGGCGCGGATCCATGCGCCCATCGGGCTGAACCTGGGCAGCAAGACCCCGGCGGAAATCGCCCTGGCGGTACTTGCCGATATCCTGCGAATTCGCAGCGGGATCCCTCGCGATCGGCTGTGATGCAGTCCCTGTCAGGGCTAAGGCTTGTTCGAAAGGAGGCTCGTCGCTTGATTGGACGAGCCTTTTTTGTTGTGCGTCATTCTTGACACTGTCCGGTCAGCTTCTCTAGGATGCTGCCCATGCGCCGATTTAAACAGCTACTTGCGGGGCGCCAGGTAACTCATTGAGTTACCGACAGAAGCTTGAAGCAGGCTTCGAAATACCGCTAAAGCGCTGGTTCGGTGTTGCCTCTCACCTGCCATGCAGACTTTTTGAGGCTGAGACACGACTCGATGAATGCACTAAGCCCTGTTGTACGTCCCGCGCCGATCACGGCACATCTCACCCAGCGCAATCCAAAAATCCTGCTTGGCGGTAAACATCAGCCGACGCTCCTGCGTTATCTCGATGGTTGGCCACGTCGTACCGGTGGGCCAGCAGCTTTCCTGATCCAGTTTGTCGAAGACGGTGAATCCCTGGCGCGCTTTGCCGCGGACAGTTTTGACCTGGCAGTGATTCAGTCGCCAAGCGTCGAAGACGCCCCGGAAATGATCAGGCAACTGACCCGCGTCGCCCGGCAAGGGCTGATTACCCGTCGCTGAGGCCCGTTGAAGCCTCAGGGATAGTCGATCTCGACGATGTACACACACTGCTCACCCGTCGGTGTCTGGACCCGTACTTCGGCGTCCAGGGCCTTGCCGATCAGGGCGCGGGCCAAGGGCGAGTCGATGCTGATCAAGCCCTGTTTCAGGTCCAGTTCATCCGGTCCGACGATGCGATAGCGTGATTGCTTGCCATCCTCGTCTTCAATCGTGACCCAAGCGCCAAAATAAACTTTGTTCGGATCGCTGGGCTTTTCGCTGACGACCTTGAGGGCTTCCAGGCGTTTGGTCAGGAAGCGCACGCGACTGTCGATTTCGCGCAGCATTTTCTTGCCATAGGTGTATTAGCACTCCTACCAAATACATACTATTTCCCCCGAGTCCCTCTCAAAAGGGGGGTGGCTTTCTGCATTTCTCCACCGTAGGCTATACGTAATATCCACATAATAAATACTAAATACTATGACCGCGTGAGAGACGCTGGGGATGGAAGACGATGGCTTACGTAACCAAAGTGAAGGTTCGGTATCGAAACGACGATACGGGGCGTGAGATCCAGCTGCCCGGTGTGCTGACGCAGGGGGGGGTGTTGATCTCGCACCTGAGATATCTGGCAAGCGAGCCAACTAAGAGTGCGTCGTGGAGGGAAAGGAGCGGGTTCGCGGTGAGGATTCTGATCCAGTACCTCAATGCGAATGCGGGCAGGTTCGAGGAGACGAGAGAGCTGTTGGCTGCCTTCGCTCAAGCGATTGAATTTGGGACGATCAACTCCGAGACCTTGAACGACCCGAGTGGCCTGTACTGGGTACCTCGAAAGCCCGATGACTTCCGCACGCTTTTGTACCACCTGACCAAATACACGGATTGGTTGGCTGAGCGTCCGGAGTACCACACCAAACGCGCGAATCCTTTCCGCAAGGCGAACTCTGCAGAGGAGAGGTTGAATTGGTGCGCCTATTACAACAAGGAGGCCGGCGTCTTCCTATCTCACTTGAGCGATCCCGATGAGGCGGCCAGGAGGAACGAATTGGTTCGAGGTATTCGGACGAGCAGGACACCGAAGTCAAGTGGGCGCGTGATTAAGCGTTTTCCAGAGAATGAGATCCACAACCTATTGGTCAATGGTTGGGTGCGCCGTAGTGAAAACCCTGATGCCGGTAAGCACGCCTTCATCGATTACAAAGGGCGAGCGCTAACCTTACTGATGCACTATGGGGGTATCAGAAAAAGTGAGGCGTTCCAGCTTTACCTGCAGGACATCATTGCCGACAAAAAACGAGGTGAGGCGGTTGTCAGGATTTACCACCCCTCATTTGGGGCGTCTCCTGACGAACGATATGGCTCTAGGAGAGAGTTCCTAGCGCGCCGGTATCGATTAAAACCTAGAACTGATTATCCGAGATCTGAAGCACTGCATGCGGGTTGGAAAGCCCCTTTATTGAATGACGCCACTCAAAAGTATTTTCAGGTGCAGTTTTCGCCCGTTTCGATGGCAAAAGAATTTCTGCATACCTTCGAGCACTACTTGGCGTATCAGCGAGTCAATGCGCCTGTAGGTGCGGAACATCCCTACGCCTTTACCAATAGCAAAGGTGAGCCTGAGACCCTGAAAAATTTTACGCGGCAGCATAAGAGTGCGGTAAATCGGATCGGTCTGGAGCATGAAAAGCAGTTGGGTACTACGGAGCATGGCCATCGGCATGCCTATGGGTTTCGATTGCACGCTTATGGTTTATCGCAAATCGAGATTCAGAAAGCTTTGCATCAAAAACATCCGGATTCATGTTTGGTCTATATCAACCAAACGGATGAGGAGTCAAGGGCTAGCTTTGAGCATGCTGAGAAAATTAAAGATAGATTTTTAAAGTATAAAAAATAAATCAGTAAAAATAAGCTTTAAAAGTTGTGGCGTATCCTGGCGAGAGTGAGTGTGGTGTGGTAAAGAATACTAATAAATTTCTAAGTTATACAGAAGCTTCAGCGATTGTCTCGAAAATGGGCATTGCGTCCTATGAAGATTACTTGGAAATATATAAACAGTATCCAGGGCTTCCGAGTAACCCGGCCAAAACTTACAAGGGTGAGTATAAGGGGTGGGTTGATTATAAAGGTGGTTTACGAATCTATTTGACCTTTGACGAAGCCAGAGACGCAGTTATTAAACTTGGTATAAAAACTTGGCCAGAATATAAAAGCCGTTACAAAGAGGATCCACAACTCCCTTGCAGCCCAATTCGCCAGTACGGCGAAGCATATCGAGGGTTTGCCGAGTACAGCGGCCAGACTAAGTCAGACCGATATGCCACGATGGCGGAAGCTTCTGAGGCCGCCGTGCGCTTGGCAATGAAAAGTAGGACTGATTACAAAGCGCGTTATCACCAAGATCCATTACTTCAAAAAAGTCCCGAGTATCACTACTCAGACGAGTGGAAGGGGTGGGCATTTTTTTTGAAAGTCGACAATTCTCCAAGGACTGGTAAAGGCAAGTATGATACCTATGAAGAATTTGTGGGGGCTGTACGTAATCTGAATATTACTGGTCAAGTTGAATACAAAGCCCGTTACAAAGAAGACCTCAAGCTTCCCGGAAATCCCCATGAGGTTTACAAAAAAGATTGGATCAGTTGGCCTGAGGCATTTGGGGTTAGCCCTTATCTTAAAAGATGCTCAACTTGGCAGGAAGCCAAGGCTGTGGCTGCGCCTTATCGATTTACCACCAGTACTGAGTATCAAGACGGCTGTTCGGCTGATGACCGGTTGCCCAAATATCCTACTGCTAAATACAAGGATTTTCCGGGTTGGAACACTTTTCTTTTACCTGACAATTACAACTGTTTGGATGACGTCCGCTGTGCAGTGAAGATCATCGGCACTAAGAATAGTACAGGATATAGAAATATTCGTTCGAAATATCCTATGTTGCCGGCGCATCCGGATCGGATGTTTGCTGAAGAGTGGGTCGACTGGTACGATCTGTGCAATATTGCGCGCCACTACAATTACGAGGAACTTCAGGAGCTCGTCAGGTCGCACGATTGTACGACGATCAGAGAGTATAAGGAGCTAATGGCAACGCTCAAAGATCCGAGAATGCCCAGTAGCCCTGAAGAGGTTTATCCGGAGTGGAAGAATTGGCATGTATTTTTGGATAAGCCAGAGCCCTATACGTTTGAGTTCATTAAAGGTTGTGGTGTAGGTTGGATCCCAAGTGTCCAGAACTGGTTGAAAAGTGTGAAAGCTCAACCGGGCAAGGAGACGAATATTTGCCGGTTTATACGTCATTTTATAGAGCCCTATGATTTGGGCAGAACACCTCGAGATTTTCTGACAAGAAAAAGTACAGATATCAAACCTTTTAAAGCGCTGATGGAAAGTCAGGCGAATAGGCAAATTGGCAGGTCTCTCTTGCTGGCCGTCAATGCCTATCTGGATTCAGTGTTGAAAAAAGAACTCACTATTGAGGATGAGGACACGGGTGAGTTGGTCAGGGTAGATGGCGCGAGTAACCCATTCGCAACGTTGGAGTATAAGGGGGATGGTACACCTGGGCCTAGCGAGTCGACAAAGCCTGCATTAGCATTTCAGTATGTTGATACAATGAAGAAGTGGATGGTTTCTGAAAGCGCTACCACTTTTTCTGAGTTGGCAGGAATTCACCAGTTTGATGCCGACTATTTTGAAGTAGATGAAAGTTTAATTGATCGCTCTGACCCGGATTGTGTTTTTAAAACGCAAGGCGACAAGTTCCTGTTGTGGTATCCGGGATACTGGATGCATGCCTATGCACTTGTTTCAATTCCTGCGCGTGGACGCCAGATTGCCTACAACGACTCTGGTGAGTCCGACGAGTACATTGCTGATATCGAAGGCGACAAGATTGTATGGGTTAAGAATAAAAACCCGCTAGCCAAACGTAAAAACAAGCATGCGTTTATTCAACGCTGCGACGATGACGCCTGGGGCATGCATTTCACTTCCAACAAGACCAGCTTTATGGGCAAGGGATACGACGTTCCTTGGGTGCCTGAGAAGCTGGTTTACTGGATGATCAAGCTGCGTAAGTGGCAAGAAAAGTACAACCCTATCAAGCGTGCCATGCCGTGGTTGGAATGCAGGCGAACGAATCTAAACGAGGTGCAGCTCAAGCGTAAGGGGGCTAACTGTTTTCTGTTCAGGTCTTTCAAGGAGGAGGAGCCGCCTGCTTACTCCGCGCGTCTCGCTGAGCGGTTGGCTGCAGCACTGTACTTTACCCAGCCAAAAAAGATGACTTTGGCCACCTTTGTTCAGGGGGGAAGCTACAGCACGTTGTCCCGTTACGATTCCAAGTACACACCGCATAGCATGCGTGTCAGCCTGATTACTGCCTATGTGATGGACTTCGGTCTTCCGATTGAGGTGATCATGAAGCTGGCTGGGCATGCGTCGATTGTCATGAGTATCTACTACGTGAAGGTGGGAGCTGCCGTCCTACGTCGTCGAATGGATGAGGGGGAAAAACTGGCGTTGAGGGAACAGGCTTATGCGACGCAGGACATGCTCGCGCAAAATAGGCTTGATGAGCTGACTCATCAAATGGTCGCCAACAGTGAGCAAGCGTTGATGGCGCTGCGAGCGGGGAACGCTGGCAGTACCTTGGTTCGTGACTACGGATTATGTCCTTATGCAGCGTCGCGTTGCGATGACGGCGGGCCAGCTGTAGGTGCGACGCAGGTATGGCATGCGACTCCGGCGGGCTATCTTGGAATGCAGAACTGCATTCGTTGCAGGCACTTCATTACGGGGCCGATGTTCCTTGGCGGCTTGCTTTCGCTATGGAATGAAATTTCCCTTCGCCTCAATTTTCTGTCGGAGCACTATTTTGACTTCGAGAAGGAAATCGAAGGCTGCGATGAAAAAATCGCGGAGCAAGACGATCTTGAGTACGACATGGAGCAGATCGGTGGCTTCTTTGACGAAAGCGTGCGCGACCGCATTGAACTCGAGAAGGGCAAGTTGCAGTCTGAGAAGGAGAGTGTGGCCAAAAAAATGGACATGTTTCTGTGCGACATGCAGATGCTGACTAAGCAGATCAATGAATGCAAAGCGATGATTGCTGAACAGGACAGTGGACGCGATGGCCAGGTACAGCTTGTTGTGCATGATCAGAACGAATTCAAAGTCGAGATTGAACAAACGTCGTTGTTCCAGCAACTGAATGAAGTCTGCGTCAATGCCAGTATTTTCCAGTCCGCCTCTGCTGACTTCGCAGCACCCCGTAGGTCACAGATGATTGACAACATGTCCCTGATCAACAGGATTCGGCCAGCGATGTGCAGCCTGAGTGAAAAGGAACAATTGGTGGTGGGGAACCAGGTGGCGAAGTTCTTGCTGCAGCGGTTGAAGACTTGGGATCGCGTCGACCAAGTGGTAGCAGGACAGGTTCTGCTGGAAGACTTGGGTGATGACGAGAGGATTACGAACGATGAGTTTATCGGGCTGTTGGCTTCGAAGACTCCACGACTGTTGGATTTGAGAGAGGTGATGGTGTGACACCTGAAGAGATGTTGGCCCATTTAAAGGAAAAGGCGCCACGGCAGCAGGAGACTCTTGATGCTGTGTTCGCTGTGTGCCAGGAGCAAGTCGAACGGAAAGTGGCAGACTTTTCCTTTGCCACCATTGCTCGGCTAGGGGCTGGGCGGGGCGTTCCGAAGGTACAAAGCATCCGGAACAAGACCGGTGATAATTACCGGACGCTGATCAAGTGTTTTGAAGGTAGTAAAGGCGTGCGCAAGCGTGTACCAAAGGCGAAGTCTGCTGATGCTTGGGTAGATGAAATTGAAGACCCAAGACTGCGACTCATGGCGAACATCACACTCTCCAAGCTCGCGGAAGCGGAACGCCTGAATAAGGAGCTTATACCGCCCGGGATGGAGATTCGTATCGACGACAGAGTCGGTAGTCAGTCGGAGTATCGACTTACGCCTGTGGAGCGTCGTGCGATAGAGCATCTGATGTCAGAAGACTTCCTCACAGCTTGGCATCTCAAGGTCGGCGGTAAGGGGACAGTGGTCGATGAGCAAGGGAAAGTTGTGTTCAAACCGGGAACGCTGGATGCGTTGACAAAGATCCTGAAGCATCACTGATTTCGCATGATGTAGGCTCAGTGCGCATAGAACCTAGGGCGGTTGTCAAAGAGAGTGGAGCACCGATTCATAAAGGAGCCGTGCCCATTCTGTCCAGCTGTCTTGAACCACGCGTAGCTATGACTTTGCACTTCGGATTTTCGTCCTCACGGCTGTGGAAGCCACAGCTAGAGCTAAGCCGCGAGGTACATAGATTCAATGACTGGCGGCGGATCCAGAATCTGAATGCCAAATTTTATGAACGGTTGAAGCAGCCATCCCTAGTTTCAAAGATGTCTGCTTCTGCGTCATTCCTTCAGCTTTGCAGGCAAGCACGGCCTGAACTCTCTCTACCGGTATCGGTCGCTTGCCGGCTTTACCTGTTACTAAATCACCGCCTTCAAAATGGCTCGGTAAACCAGCGAGAACCCCTAGCGCTTCAAGCTTTTTCATCTCTGCCAGCAGACGGGCATTGAACGAAGTGAAGGATTCTTGGCGCTCGTAAATGGATGCCATCGCCAATAAAGCAATGGGGTCGACATCCAGTCGCGCGCTGATGCGCTCGAGCATGTCGAGTGTGATGTTGGTCTTCGCGTGCTCGACATTGTGCAAATGCCGCGCTTCCACCGCGCCACCTAGTTGCTCTTGAGACAGACCTCGAGCAGTTCTGATCGAGCGTAGGATCGCTGCCAGCGTTGATCGCGAAGGCATGGGTGCTTCCCGTAAAGGGAAGGATAAGGCCACATTGATCAATTCCTATCCATGCAATATAGTGCGTCATTGTGAATTGCAGGTGAGTGGCTACGGCCGCACTGCACTCGAGCCGAAGGTTGGGCTCCGTCGTCAGCAGCGGTTTAGTCCAGATTTGTCAATTTATAGGAATTATCGCTGAAAGAGGTTGCTTGCGACTTGGCGCGCCGCCTTTCGAACTACAGCACCGCAAACGAGGAAACCTGCACCATGTTTATTTCAGATGAGTATTGCATGGTCGGCCTACCGGGATTTCCCGGGCCTGGCCGCACGGCTTGGCGGATGGTCGAGCGAGACTCGGAAGATTTTTGGTATCACGTACGCTTTCGTATTTGTGAAGGAGCAAGGGCTCGGTTCAAAAAATTGATGCCATCAGACCCTTCGATGCTGACACACCTACTCACGCAGCGGAGCCCAGAGCACAAGATTGAGGTGGTTCAGGTTGTGACTTCCCCTTGCATGAATGGGAGTCCTTTAGAACGTATGGAAAAGTTGATCAGTGCAATCGTCGGCTACGACAGAAACGGTGAGTGCGTACTGCTTCATAAAGTCGATAGTGGAACAATCTATAGCAGCTCGCCCGGCGTGATCGACGCAGGCTTGCTCAGAAATATTCGAACGATCTACGACGCCATGACTGCTGCCGGAAAGCATTTCCATTGCACCAGCTATCAGACCCCGAATCGCTCTGCCACTACAACGGCAGAAGGTTAATCAATGAAGCTCCAAATCTATTCAGATCTGCACCTCGGCTTCGCTCGATTCAAGCCCGCCCCAAGCGAAGCGGACGTAGTCATTCTCGCTGGTGACATTGATATCAAATCGCGCGGAGTGGTTTGGGCGAACGACACATTCCAGTGCCCGGTGATCTACGTCTGCGGAAACCATGAGTACTACGGCGGCCACATTGATCACACGCTGCGAAAAATGAAAGAGGCGGCTGCTGCTCACGTGCACGTCCTCGAAAACGAAGTATTGATCATCAACCAAACTAGGTTTTTGGTCACGACTGCATGGACAGATTACTCGTCGACCGGAGATGTCGTTGCCGCGAAACGAGTCGCTTGGGACTGGATGAACGATTTCACCGTGATCAGAACCGATGAAAATTTCCGACGTTTGCGTCCTGATGACTTGATCGCTAAATCACAGGTGGCGTACGCCTGGCTTACTGGAGAATTGAACAGGCCCTTCGCCGGTAAAACTGTTGTCGTCACGCACCATGCTCCTACGTCGGAATACGTAAGTGGGGATTTTCCAACCCACCTCATTGCTGCGTACGCAAACAATTGGCCCGAGCTTCTAGAGAAGGCCGATCTGTGGATTTATGGACATACCCACATCGCAACGGATTTCGTTATAGGAGGATGCCGAGTTGTGTCAAATCCTCGCGGATATCCGAATGAAGACACCGGGTTTGATCAGGATTTTTTGCTCGAGATTTGATGAGCTGCGATTCAGCGATAAACCTAAGCAATCTGAGTATTTCCCTACGTTGTGGCGCTGGGATGAATTCCATTTGTGCGATCTAAACCTACATCGATCGAGAAATTCACATGGTTACGTTAGAAGAGATTTCCCAGCTCCTTTACGGCGCCGGCGAAGAGGTGGCTGGCTGGCAAGGAACCCAAGACGAGCTGATTGCATTGGCAGCAAAGACATTCCCAGGCAAAGCATTCTGCGTGGTGAAACAGTGGATCCTGATCGACCTTACGGTTAACCCTGATGAGAAAGAAAAGCTAAGCGGGCTTGGTCTACTTCCCGCGACGCTTTTTGCTCATGAGATAGCCCTAGACAGCAAGGGCCGCTTCCAGCCGAGTATGTGGGTTCGTAGCAATTTCGGTGTCTCTTTCACTGAAGGCTGTATGTTTGAAACCAACAATACCGTCTACCTCCTCTTGGGATCCGGATTGAAAAAAGAGGCTAGCATTGGTGCTGCTTTTTCGATGAAAGTAGGGTGAGCGATGCTCGCCGACAATTTATACAGAGTCGTTTTGGAGCTTGGATTGGATGCCTGAAGTAATTGAGCTGGAGTTTCATAGTAAAGATTTCAGCGATTTTCAGCTGAGCCGTTTGGTGCGAGCAAGCCTTCGCAAATACACGGTGCCTGTCACGGCATTCATCAGCGACGCTTTTATTTCGGATGACACATGCGTAGGGATTTCATTCGATCACTCTGATAAAGATGATGCCTACTACAGAGGTGATGGTTCCATCGTCCGCACAGGTAAAATTCAGTCGGCGAGGAAAGAAGGGCGGTTTTGGCTACTCGAAACTCAGGACGGTAATTACGTCATCGCTAGCTTCAAGCGGGGCCTCGGCAGAGCGAGTTTTCTGAAGCTTCTCGAATCCGCCGACCATTTCTAAATGATGGTGAGACGTCCGCTTTTTCCTCTCGAAAAGGGCCAACCAGTCACATGGCGGAAGAACGATGGTCAGTTGCTCAAGCAGCAACCCACTTTGACGAGTTACTCGATCAGGTGATCACGACTCGTAAACCGATTTTCATCGATGGTGAGCGAAGGAGCGCTGTGCTGATCTCGATCGAAGAGTGGAATGCTATCCAGGGCGAGCTCCGCCTCCGCGTTCTGTCAAACCTCTGAAAAATCGCTTGCTAGGCCTCTTACGGTTTTAATCAGGAGCACTCCGAGTTAGCCGTGCGGAGCGCTTCAAACTGCCTCTATTCTGTGATGCTCATTTTTGCCGTCGTAGGGAACACAGCCCGCCTTGGCTCAATAGCCGTACTCGTTCAGCAACCGCTGCAAAAACTCACGCCGTCGTTGCACGATGCTCAAGACTAGATAGTCGCGCTCGGTGTCTCTCGTCGACAAGTGTCCCGCGTCCACAAGACCATGAATGTAGCCTTCGGCTCGGCCTCTTGCTTCAAGCAGCGCCTCTTTAGATGTGCTTTTGATGATGTCTTCAGCGATGAGCTGCCACCGCTTTTTCTGCCAGTGCCCAACTGGGTCGTCGGAAAATTTCGGTGCGTTGATCAGGGTGTTGAAATCGGCATGCGCATTAGGTGTGTTCAAAGCGGGGTCTCGCAACAGTTACGTCTGTGCCGGAGGCTATCATGCGCACACTTAATCGCCTGTTGCTGGCTGGCTTATCGGTTTCAATTTTCTGTAGGAGGCATCGCGACCACAAGGCTAGGCGCTTACGCGAAGAAGCGATCGCCCTAGCGCGGCATGCACATCGGAATGCATTAGTGATTTAGCTCTCATTGCCTCGGCACGGCACGAGTTTTCGCTATCGACGGAGGCGATCGAGGAAGCGGCAAAACTGAATTATCCCAAATTATGGATCAGCCATAATTATTGCTGAGCCATAATTTTTGCCTTCTCCGTGTCGGTTCGGTTATCGCAAGCCGCGCCTGTAGCGATGATCGATTTGCAATATACTGTTAGGCAACTATCTAAAAGAGATCCGTCATGTCTAAGCTCGCTGAATTCCGCCAGCTCGAAAAACACCTTGCCGAACAACTCCAAGCTCTGGAAGCGCTGAAGGGGGATGCTGGCCTCAAGCAGGAAATCGAATTTGAAACCAAGCTGCGCGCTCTGCTTGCCGAGTACAGCTACAGCCTTCCGAACGTGATCAACCTGCTTGATCCGAAGTCTGGTCGTCGCGCACCAGCGGCCGAGTCCAAAACCGGCACCCGCAAGCCGCGCCAGGTAAAAGTCTACAAGAATCCGCACACTGGCGAAGTCGTCGAAACCAAAGGTGGCAATCACAAGACTTTGAAAGAGTGGAAGGGCGAATACGGCTCTGACAAGGTAGAGTCCTGGCTGGCCAAGTGATCTTGGTTTGAGTACAAGAGAGGGCCCTGCGCAGACTTTGTGAAAACACACTGACAGGCCCTAGACCAACCACCCCGACTTGTTCGGGGCGTTTGTTTTTGTGCTGAAAAAAGGGCACTTCAGCCCATCAGTTGCATCATTTTCTTGGCACCTAGTACGCAGATCGCCCGCTTGGCTGTGCCGATGGTGTAGACCGCGAAAATTAGTGCTAAGTGATGTAAATCGGCGGGCATAGGTTCCCCAGTTGGAGGTCTCGCAAAACCAGAGTGTACATAGCATCAGGCCGGATCAGATGGTGTAAGAAGCGCTGAAAAGAATGTAGGGGCACTCCCCGTGATTGAGGGCGGGCGGGTGGGTGGTTGGGGTCATCAGCGAGCGCGATTACGCACGAAAGGGCGTTCTCCAAGCGCGATCTTCCGTCGGTACGCCGGTCAGGGCCATCATGAGCGCACCCGTTGTGATGGCAGAACGTCAGCAGAGTATTGAGTGTTGCATGGAGGTGATGACCGATAGACATCTGCGCCATTTACCGGTGGTGGAAGGGGATCAACTCATTGGGCTCTTCTCGATCGATGATCTGGTGAAAGAGGCCATCATCGAGCAGGCTGACCTGATCCGGCAACTGGAACACTACATTCGCGGGTACTAAGCGACCGAGTGTGCTTCGGATGTAGGGCTCATGGGTCTTGTAGTTATGAAAGCGGATGCCCATCGGGCAGGAATAAATCAGGGTGAGTGGGCAGCGATTGCTTCACGACCGCAGTCCACACAGCTTGGGCCCGCGCCAGAAATATGGCTGCCTGTGCTCCAGGCAATGCGAAATCCAGGCCAGCGTCATTGAATACGATGTTGGCCAACTCATCTTCCAGTTCCATGTCAGTAGGGATGCACCGCTGACCCGATTCACACATCAGAACTCAACGAATCTGGATATCGCGAATCTTGGGAATACCCAAGATCATCAAAACCGATACAAGCCAAAATATGCTGCTCAAGCCGATCAATCCACTAAAGGATCCAGCGACTATTGGCACAAGAAAGTTCGAAGCATTGAGTGCCGTAAGCCTGATTCCAAAAGCCTCACCCTGACGATGCAATGGCGTTACTTGAACAAGCATTGTCAATATCATAGGTTGGACACATCCCAATGCGGCGCCCAGCACAGTAGAGCACGAGAACATCAACGCCGGGGAGTACGCAAATGGGTAGAGAGAAAATACAATAACTGCCACCATACATGAGCAGGCAATGATTTGCTTTTCTGAAAAACGCTTGCTCAACATTGGTAACGTCAGTCTTATAGCCGCTGCAGCAAAAGCAAAACCACCCAATATTATCCCTATGGTTGAAGCAGTATAGCCGGCCTTAAAACCTATAACGGGCACGACGAACGAGTGCACATCCCAGACCGTAGATTGCAGCCAGTTAATAAATAGAATATTCCTGAAGTTGGCAGATCGCAAAAGATCCCACGATGGCGCCTTAGGTGTAACCGGAGAATCTACGCTTCGCGTCGCGTCAACTTTACGGGTAAACACCCAAGATGCGCAGGACAAAACTGCCAAGAATAAAAAACAATATTGGAATGCGACATAGTCGCCTTTCGCTGGGGTCAGCAAATCGATGATGAGTCCAGCACCCAAAGGGCCCAGCGAGCTCGATAACGCGGGCGATATCGCGAGCCAGCCAAAATAATTTCGACGAGACTCATCGCTCAAATCAGCCCGACCGACATGACACTGCATGACAATTAGCGTCACGCAGTTTGCAGCCCCCAACGCAACGGCAACCACTGAAATGATCACAATCTCCGGATGTAAAGCTCCTAAGAAAAGCATTCCACTGGATACCGCTACAGCATAGGCCATTGGAGCGTGCAGCCCCTTTTTGTCGGAATATCGGCCAATTGGGATGGCAAGAAATATCTGGCTTGCGGCGAACAGCGCCACAAGCGCCCCTACCGCTCCTTCACTTATGCCTAGCGAAAGCGCATACAGAGGCGCTGCTAGTTTCAGCCCTTGAAAGGACGCTAACATTAGGGTTTGAGCACAAAGAACTAAAAGCAACTGGGAGCGTGACATGTTATGCACTCGCTACGGAAACGTGAAGCACATTAACTATTCCCTCGAAAACGAAAAAAATCCCTGAGCCACGGAGGGCTCAAGGAAAAATGCAAAGGATTAAATCATCTTGCCCTTGCGTCTAAGGGTGAGAACAAGAGCAAGAGGCAACAATGAAGTGAGTAACTTACGACCACACCGCATTACAGTGCTCAATTCTGGCATCATCCACCAACTTAGAAAAATAAAAAAATGCAATTGCCCTATAAGGCAATTTGATGGATCGACCCTTAGTAGAGACAAGAGCAGCGCTGAATCGACACGATAAAATATCGTGCATTAGCACCAGTTACGCCCCGCTCAGACCGTTGCCCCCTGTATCGGTGCGTTAAGCTACAGCCACACGAGCCAATAATCCTTCCATAGACTCCGACTCAAGCTTCAGCCCCTCAATCAGATCGTTTTCGTTAGAAAAACCGTCTGGCAGCAGAAGGCCCGACACTTCAACAATGCTTCGGGTGACCGGCATCGATACATTGGCTATCCGCCCCAACGCCAAGGTGAATTCCAGCCCGTATGGTACGTCTTCGCAAATGTATCGGGTGTCAACTTCAATAGGCCCGGGTGGCCCACCTCGCTTCTGATGCAATTCTTCCGCAATTTCCTTCAGGCCTTCGGAACGGATACCGAACGACTGTTGCAGTTTCTGCCCCAGCGTTTTTAGTTGCCATCCGAATGCAGAAGCCAGGCTCAAGCGCTCAGCATCAAGCTGACCAATGACTTTTGACACATAAGACGTCATGTAATGATACTGAGGCCAGCTTTCTTTTCGCTCAATGCGCGTCCAATTAAGGATCGCAAGCGGCGCGTGAAAGACCGCATTAGTATTATTCAATGTAGACATCAGCGGATTTTCATCCACGACAAAGTTACTACTGAACAAAGTATTGCAAACACACAGTGCGTCTTCAATCTTGGAGGCTGGCAAGCAGGAGACACCCAGCGATGGGCGACGCACCATAATATTGACCTTATCTTTCAGAACCCTCCGCGCGGTGAGCGCCGTTGTACCAAAGCTGGCGACGACAAGGTCTACATCCAAGTCTCTAGCGCGCTCACGAAGATAGAGTGCCGACAGAGAGCCCATTGAACTGACGATCACCGTCTGGCCACTTTTCAAACTGGGGAGTGCAGCATCAATTGCATAGCGGTGCGCATTCACGGGCAAGCAGATAATCACTACGTCAGCCTCTGAGACAACGTCCCTCGCATTGGTTACGCGATCAATGTCCACGCTCCCTTCGAACACACCAGTTGCTTGCAACTTGATGCGTCCCAACGAAGGCTCATCTGAGGAGCGACCATTCCATATAGTGACTGCGTGCCCACGATTTGCAATCCATGCCGCGTAAGCAAGGCCAATACCACCAGCTCCGACAATACCTACTTTGTATAACTTCATTTCCAGATCCTAGGTAAAGCAGTGCCGCCCAGCGTTTAGAGATAAACACCGAGAAGCAGCACTGCGTTTCGTTATTGAATGTTGGTTTAGCCCGCCAAGTCTCTAGTTCAGACTCAGCACCATTCACCTTCGGGCTCCATATAAAAGTGGCCCTCGCTGGCTTGGTGATACACCCGTGCCGGAGGAATAAAATCATGAGGCTTATATGGGGTTCTCAAGGTGCCGCCAGAAACTCGCTGTACCTGCTTGCGTGCAGGGTCAGGGATAGGTACTGCATCAATCAAACGGCGCGTGTAGGGATGCTTGGGATTATTAAAGATTGCTGCCCGAGGCCCAATTTCGACCACTTCTCCCATATACATAACCGCAACACGGTGGCTGACGCGTTCAACTACTGCCATGTCATGGCTAATGAATATGAAGCCCAGCCCGAACTCCTGTTGCAATTCAAGCAACAGATTCACAATTTGGACTTTTACCGACACATCCAAGGCAGAAACCGCCTCGTCGGCGACAATCGTTCCTGGTCTCAATGCCAAAGCCCGCGCTATGCACACACGTTGGCGCTGTCCGCCAGAAAACTCGTGCGGCAAGCGCGAGGCAGCATCGGCTGGAAGCCCCACTTTTACGAGCAATTCAATGGCAACCTCTTCACACCGCTTGGCATCGTAGAGCCCGTGCACTCTGAGCGGCTCTATGATTGATTGTGCTACGGTCTGTCGTGGATTCAGACTTGAATAAGGATCTTGGAAGACCATCTGGATCTTCCTGGCACGCTCCATTGGTGTAATAGACCCGAGCTCTACACCCTCTAATTTGACTGACCCATGGGTTGGATCAAGCAATCCCGTAATGAGTCGTCCGGTCGTGGATTTACCGCAGCCAGACTCTCCAACAATCGCAAGTGTTTCACCCTGGCTAAGATTGAAACTTACGTTTTCGACCGCATGCACCCGGCCAGTGACTCGCTTGAAAAAGCCAGACCGCACATCAAACCGGGTTGTCAGGCCAGACACCTCTAGTAGATAAGGTTTGGTATGGCGCACACTGTCTTTCATCTCGGGAGCGAAGACATTGGTTCCGGTCGCGATGTCATATATCGGGAACGGCTTAGGCGATGGTTCAGCTGCCATTGATCCGAGTTCGGGCACTGCAGACAACAACGCTTTCGTATACGGTTTTTGAGGCGCCGAAAAAATCTCCGATGTGGAAGCCGTTTCTACCAGGTCGCCGCGATACATGACCAGCGTACGATCCGCGATCTGTGCAACCACGCCCATATCATGAGTGATGAAGACCACCGCCATATGCTCTTGCGCTTGCAATTCCTTGATCAACTCCAGGATTTGCGCCTGGATGGTCACATCAAGCGCTGTGGTCGGCTCGTCGGCTATCAAAACTGCAGGATTACAGGCCAACGCCATCGCGATCATGACGCGTTGACGCATCCCGCCGGAAAATTGATGCGGGTAGTCGTTATAACGCTCCTGAGCAGCTGGAATGCGAACCCGCTCCATCAGCCTCAGCGCTTCTTCTTTTGCCTGGATTGCATCGAGCCCTCGGTGTAACCGCAATGGCTCAGCAATCTGTTCACCGATGGTCATAACTGGATTCAGCGAAGTCATCGGCTCCTGGAAGATCATTGCAATCCGGTTTCCACGTACATCTGCCATTTCCTTCTCAGGTAGGCTCAGCAATTCCTGCCCCTGCAGCCGGATGCTCCCAGTCACCTGCGACGTATTAGCTGGGAGCAGTCCTAGGATGGACATAGCAGAAACGCTTTTCCCGGAGCCCGATTCGCCTACGATTGCCAGCGTCTCGCCTCGCGCCACACGGAAGCTGAGGTCTTTAACAACTGGCGACCATCCACCTCCTCGCCGGAATGCGACGTTCAACCCTGTAACTTCAAGAACAGTTTCTTGGTTTAACGGAAGCGATCCGTTCATAGATGAGGCCTCGCTGATGCCTGCTCCGGGCTTATTACGGTTTACCTGACCTGCACTTATTGTATTCATGAGCGCTCCGAACGGGTCTTGGGATCGTTTGCATCGCGCAATGCGTCGCCCAGCAGGCTCAACGCGAGCACGGTCAGCAGAATTGCGAGGCTCGGGAATACCGTAAGCCACCACGCGTCCAAAATGTTCTCAAACCCTTCCCTGATCATGCTTCCCCACGTTGGTGCGGGAGGTGGAACACCCAGCCCAATGAAGCTGAGGGAAGCTTCTGTACGGATAGCCGTGGCCATCCACAGTGCACCGAGTACAAGCACTTCCGAGATCATGTTGGGCAGAATGTGCACAGTCATCAGTCGACCGGGGCCATACCCCAATGACCGACCAGCCTCGACAAAGTCACGTTGTTTAAGAGCTATGGTCGGAGCCCGGGCGATACGCACAAAAGGTGCGATCTCGGTGATAGCGATTGCAATGATCAGGTTTTCAAGACTCGCGCCGAGCATTGCGGCAACCATGAGCCCAAGCAGCAGTGTCGGAAACGACAGCAACACATCAACCAAGCCGGTGATCAGTCGATCTGTGATGCCCCCGACGTACCCGGCGATCACACCAAGCGCGGAACCAACAACCATCGCGATCAGTACGGCGACAAAACCAACGAGCAGCGACACGCGAGTCCCGTAAATCAGGCGGGACAATACATCCCGACCGTAGGTGTCCGTGCCAAGCCAAAACTCTGCAGACGGCGGCTCTAACCGATAAGCGATGTTCTGCTGCAATGGGTCATATGGCGCGATCAAAGGTGCGAACAATGCGACCAGGACGATCGCCACCAGAAGGCCAATTCCAATCCAGGAAAGACGGTTCTGAAACAGTGCTTGCCAAAGTGTTGTGGGCTTGGCTACGAGTGGTGCAGTGAGAGTAGTCATTTGATTTTCACCCGAGGATCAACCAACCCGTAAACGATGTCGGTGATGATGTTTACGACGATCACACACAGTGCGAATACGACCATCAGCCCTTGGAGCAGGGTGTAGTCCCGGGTATTGAGAGCACCCAGAATCAATTTCCCCAGACCAGGACGGTTAAACACGATTTCGGTCAAGACGGAGTTGCCGATGAGCGTCCCAAAATAAAGGCCTACAACCGTCACAATCGGGATGAGTGCGTTACGCAGCCCATGCCGTAATACCAAGCGCATAGGACGAACTCCCTTGGCTTTGGCAGTACGGATGTAATCTTCACCGAGCACGCTGATCATCGAGGAGCGCGTAACACGCATTACATAGGCCGTCATGATCAACCCCAGGTTCAATGCAGGCAGCGTGAGAGCGTGGAGTTGGGAGAGGAATCCACCATCGACCAGGCTTCCGATCACTGGGAACCACCGGAAATGGATGGCGAAAACCAGGAGCATCAACATGGCAGACACAAACGCGGGGAACGACAATCCAGTCAATGACAGAATGCGGCCAACGTAGTCTGGCCAGGCGTTGCGACGAAGCGCCGCCCAAACCCCAAGCGGCAGGCCGAACACAAGGCCAATCAGTACGGATGCAAACGTCAATTGCAGCGTCCACGGCAGAACCAGGGATACCTCCTGCAGCACTGTTTTGCCGCTGGTCATAGAGGCCCCAAAATTCCCGGTGAGCATGTCGCCAAGGAAGTGGATGTATTGCATCGCGATTGGTTGATTTAGGCCCAACTGCTCGCGCATGGCTGCCAAAGATTCTGCACTCGCCTGGTCACCGAGCATGACAGCAGCTGGATCACCAGGCACCAGGCGAACGAGTACAAAGACAGCGGTCAACATCGCCAGCAAGGTCGGAATCGCGAGCATCAGTCGCTTAATCGCAAACTGAATCATGACAGCTCTCCAAAGATCGTTAGCTCAGACGTTGACACCATATCGATTGTGCTCAGTCTTTGAGCTGCCACCGCGAGTGGCATGCCTCCACGCGGCGGCCTCATCAGGTTTTTCAAGGTGTGAATCATGGCAATTTCTCCTCCACATCAAGTGAGGCCAGTTCCCCAAGTGTTATTGGTTTAAGGGGTGGTCGGATCCGGTAGAAACCAACATCCTCAACTGCTTTTTGTTGCTCGGCTGCAACGATGCTCGCGATGGTGTAACCGCATTGCCGACCTTGGCAGGGGCCCATACCCGCACGCGTAAACGCCTTAAGCTGATTTACCCCCGGTTGGGCTATTGCACAGGCCTTACGAATGTCTCCTGCCGTCAGCTCCTCACAGCGGCAGACCACTGTCTCGTCGGATGGGGTGTAAATGCTCTCGCGTGGGGGATACATCGAATCCAGCATTGGCCGCAGGCGTAACAATGTCTGCAGACGACGATTCAACACATCCGTTTGCTGTGCCACTGCTTCTGCAGCCATACAGCCGGCACGCTTAGCAATGCCAATTGCTGCCAGCTCGCCCCTGACACACGCTGCTTTGGCACCGCCGATTCCTGCACCATCACCCGCAACGAAAATACCCGGCTGATCGGTCTCGCCCCATTCATCAATGTCTGGAACTAGGCACTTTTGCTGTGTACTCCAGGCGTGTTTGCAGCCAAGTGATTGGGTAATGTGAATAGAAGGGATGACCCCTTCGTGGGACAGGAGCACGCTCGCAGGGACTGTGCAGAGCTGACCGCTTTTAAGCTTGAACTGAAGCTGTTGAAGCCTGCCATCCCCCAGGGCTCGCAGCTCTGTAAAGCCTTTGATTCGGCGAGCCCCCGATCGCCGGATTTCATGCAGCCAAGCAAGGCCCTTACTGACTTCCTTGAACTCTGCGACCATTGAGCTTGCCCAGGGAAGCGCGCGGCGCCAACCGCCTGGCGGCGTGGTATCCAGCCAGCCAGCGACTTTGCCACCCGCTCGAATGAGTTGGGCCATGTACAGCAGGGGTAATGGCCCACTACCGACCACCCAAACAGGTTCTGTAGGGATCTGGCGAGACGTTTTAAGAAGGATCTGGGCGGCCCCTACTGTGAGGACACCTGGGAGCGTCCACCCTGGAAATGGAGCTGGGCGCTCTTGCGCACCGGTGGCAAGTAACAACTGTCGGGCATTGACTGCTTCAGCTACACCATTGCTCTTGATAAACACAGTCCAGCCAGGCTCAATCTTCCACACCTGAGTGTTAGGCTCGTACGTTGCACCGCATGCACGGAACCGCTGCACCAGTTCTGCACCGGCTTTGTACTCGGCACCCAAAATGTCACCCGTGGCGGTGTGCGCAACGGTTTCAACAGCACGCCAAATTTGTCCACCTGGTGCAGGCTGCTCATCTACCACAAGCACCTGAAGGCCTTGCTCGCCAAGAACAACGGCAGCACTCATGCCGGCAGGCCCAGCGCCGACGACAATCACATCAAACGTTCGGCTCACGACACTACACTCCGACGGCCATACTGCCGCTCAACGCGCATTCCTTCTTTAACTGTCACTAAACAAGTTTGGGTGGAGGCATTCCCATCCACTACTGCAAGGCAGTCGAAGCAAACGCCCATCATGCAATAGGGCGCACGCGGGCTTCCTTTCACTGGGGAGGTTCGGTTGACTGCAGTGCTTTGCCTCAGCAACACCGCCGCTACCGTTTCACCTTGTTCAGCCATCACTGGAACGCCATCCACATAAATAGTGATAGTGACGGCGTGCAGTTCAGGAAGTTTTTTGAAGATTGAAACGTCCATAATGGAAAATCTCTAAATCAGCGGGGATCGATTTTGCGTCGAAGACTTTCGCGTACTCATTGGCGTGGAAGGACGCCAAGGTCACACCTGAGTGACAGGTGGCAATCTCTGCACCAGGGTGTGTCAATGACCTCGCATACACAGGATTTCCATCTGGCGTCATGATCCGGAGGCAAGACCACTGGCGAACTAATTTGGCTTGTGCAAGATCTGGAAGAATCTTCAACGCCTTACGAGTTATCCGCGCAGCGCCTTCGGTAGTTGTTGCGAGGTCAAAACCTACCTCTTCTTGCGTAACGCCAATCATCACCGTACCTTCCGCCGTTTGCCGCAATCCGCTCCCAGGGATTGGAAGTAGCGGCGCAAGGCGCTCAGTAACCAGGAGTTGGCCCCGCTGCGGGCGGATAGGCACGTGTAGACCCACCATTGGCCCAAGCGCTGCGCACCCCAATCCAGCCGCAACGACGATTCGTTCACACTGGGCACGGTAGTCCCCTGACTGAACTTCGAAGCCCCCGCCAGATAGGCGTCGAATGTGGGTGACTGGACGATTGTTCTGCAACTGCCCGCCACGTGCCATAAAGGCTTTGTGCATTGCGGCAAGCAACCGAAGTGGGTTCGCATGCCCATCGAAGTCGCCGAAACTCGCACCAACAACAGACTTGCCGAGCTTCATTGTTGGAAATCGACGCAATAGTTCAGTTCGATCCAGCATATGGGCTGAAGGGGCGAGTTCTGGCGTTTGCCTATTCCAGGCATCCATTGCCTTCGCCCGAGCATCGAACTCGTCGTCACTCAGGCAGAAGTTCAGGCCTCCCTTCTGCTCGTAGTCCAGTGAGATGCCGCTTTCTTCCTCAAGCTGCGAAGCGAAACTTGGCCATGCCTTAGCTGCGTTGAGAGACAGCCGCTGATAGTCAGGATCTCGCATCCCCTTGCCATGAGCCCACACCAGACCGAAATTAGCCTTGGCGGCGCGATAATCGGTGTCAGCTCCATCCAGCATCAAAATACGGCGCTTAGCACCCGCGAGGCCGTAGCCGATCGCGGCCCCCACCATGCCTCCGCCAATGATGATCACATCAAATTGGGGAGTCATTTAGTGATCACTCCGCTTCACTGTGGTGAGCTCAGTTACTGGGGGTTGCAGATTCAAAGCGCCGTGGAGGACGTACCCATAGTCCACGCTGGCAGCCTTAGCCCAGACCTGCTTGAGACCAAACAGTGGGATAGCGCAAACGTCGTCGTGAATCTGAACTTGCGCTTTCTTCCACAAATCCAGTTGAGTCTGAGGATCAGCCTCTACCCTAGCTTTGCGAATGGCATCATCAGCTACAGTGCAGTGTCCGAAATTCGACATTGCAGCTGGTGCGCCGATGGCAGACGCCGAATCGTAAAACTCTGTGAGCCAGTAGTCGGCGCCCGGGTATCGGGCGGCACCGTAAAACACTATCGCGCTTTGATCCTGACGGCTTTTGGCTTGGTAAGTCGCATGATCCACGACCTCCATCTCCAAGTTGATACCTGCCTTCGCCAGCTGTGCCTGGATAATCTCCATGATCGGCAATTGCGGGGCCGCGTTGGAAACCACCGCTTTGAGCTTCAACCCATTGGGATAGCCGGCGCTGGCTAGCAAGGCTTTCGCGTGTGCAGGATCGTAAGCGTATGGGCCGGCACTGCAATCGAGCCCCTGGTAACCATTAGGTACAACGGAGCATCCGACATCGGCGACATCTTTACCGGCATAGCGAATGATTTCATCAATTTTGACCGACGCTGCGATAGCTTGACGAACCTTGAGATCATCTAACGGCTTGATATTCCGGTTAAGGAAGAGCGTACGGAATTCTGCGGGCTCGAAAACGTCCACGGTCACACCACGGGCCTTGCTCCGCTCTACCCAGCGCTGCTCACGCTTGCCCAGCATAAGATCGAGCTCATTGGAGGCAAAAGCCAACTCACGAGCGCTGTCTGAAGGGATCATCCTATATACAATCGCGCCAAGCTTCGGCTTACCGAGAAAGTACTGATCGTTGGCCACCAATTTCACATACTGCTGGGTAACATGCTCCGAAAAGGCGAACGGGCCAGTTCCGATCGGCGCTTGGCCATAACGCTCGCCCAGCTTCTCGACTGCCGCCTTACTGACAATCTGACCGCCGTGGTAGTTTGAAACTCGACCAAGGAACGCGGTATCCGGGTACTTAAGAGTTACCTTGACCGTGTAGTCATCTAATGCCTCGACTTTGTCAAGTGCAGTGAAGTTGGCTGAAAAGCTGGAGCGCTTCGGGTCTGCTGCCCTTTGAATGGAGTAAACCACATCGGCAGCCTTTAGCTCGCCATAACCACCATGGAACATCACCCCTTTGCGGAGAAAGAAAGTCCAGACCTTCTTGTCATCAGAGGATTCCCAGCGCTCTGCGAGGTCGGCCTCCAACGCAGCCGGATCTGCACTGCCAGGAGGGAACCGCACCAAAGCATTGAACATCTCGGCGACGATGCCTTTATCACCGAAAAGCGAGGCACGGTGCGGGTCTAGACTGGTGATATCAGCAATGCCTGGGCTGACTGAGATCGTTGCGCGTGCGTCATCTTGAGCCAATGCCAAAGGGCTGAACCCTGACAACGTTATTAACGCGGCAACGGCGCTCGTTCGGAGGTTCAAGCCTAATGATTTCATTTTTCACGACTCCGGAAGTAAGGGTGCTGATTTCAATCAGTCAGATCGTTTCAGCATGGCTGGGGCAGAGGGACACGGTGAATCTCCATAACCTGCATGCTTTTTAGCAATGGCTAGGCCAGCCTATGCTATCTATCTGATTTTGCTTGGTTTTAATTTTTGTATCCGTCTTGTCCATAGCCACCAAAACATCATTCGATGCTTTTTTCCTATAGGAAACAGGAGCCGTTCCATTCAAGTGCGCTGCTGTTGAGCGTGACTGGCGTTGGAACGCTCCAAAATGAAACGTCGTAGTTACGACCGCTACCTTCCGTAACATTCGGGACGTAGAATAAAAGCGTTACCAAGTGCGGATGAGACGCAGTTGTTATAATGGTGGGCATGTATGTATCAGGCGCTCTGACTACCCTCATCGAATTTGATGAGGGCAAATCGCTCAGATAGCCATGCGATGCAGCTGACCTCAGCAAGCAGGCTCACTTCGAAAAACTCGTTAACGATGTTTCTTTAGAATAGATCGGACAGGGTCATAAGCCCTTTGCCAGCACCTCGAAAAGCTTTTGATTAGTGCATGTCGCTACCGTAAGCTAAAAGCTCATGTCTTTATGCTATCGACTGGTGGTGTGCTATGGAGAACAGGATCACCCTTCGTCACCTTGAAGCGTTTCGGGCGATCATGGTGCGGAAATCGGTTACCGGCGCTGCAGAAATGCTTGAAGTGACCCAGCCGGTGGTCACGAGATTGATTGCCGATTTAGAGGAACGGATAGCCCTGACACTTTTTACAAGAACTAAAGGGCGGCTGGTACCGACCCCTGAAGCAGCTCTCCTCGTCAAAGACGTCGAGCAATCATTGTTAAGCATTGAGCGTATCGCCAATGCGGCTACAAATATCAAATCTTTGAAAATGGGACGACTAGAAATAGCAGCATCGCCAAACATGGCGCTTTCGTTTCTACCACGCGCCATACATAGTTTCACTTTGGCTCATCCCGACGCTCATGTCTCAATGCGCATGCACAGCTCCCCCACAGTCTTGGACATGGTGCAGCGAGATCAATGCGACCTGGGTTTCGCCATGTTCCCGGCACGCTCTACCAAGGCGGGAAATAGTGAAACTCTGGTATCTGCCAAAATGGTCGCAGTAGTGCCAAAAACACACGTCCTTGCCACCAAAAGAACTTTACGACCAGAGCACTTTGAAGGCGAGCGCTTCATTTCCATGATGCCCCTTATGGAATCTAGGATGCGTATAGACTCCCTGATGCTTTCTCATGGCGTGAAACGGCACGTAAACTGCGAAACCCAGACTTCTGCCGCAGTTCTGCAGCTAGTTGAGGCAGGCGTGGGGATTTCGATCATCGACCCATTAACAGCCTGTGGCTATACAGGGTCAGGAGTGAAGTTTCTGAACTTCGAACCGGTTATTAGAAATGATTACTCCATTGTGATATCACAGAGAAACTCATCCACTCTCATATTAAAACCATTCATTGACCATGCAAAAAGAGAAATTCTAAACATGGTTCCTGCCCACCTACTTATCCGAAGCTAGTAGATTCAATCACCGATTACAAAATTTAGCTCATAAAAGCCCTTATGAAGCCGTGTGGGGAAATTCTGAGCGGACATCCCTGTCGCGCTCGGTCATAAGAGCTCGATCCTATCGATGTCAGTTGATGATTCTGTCAGCTATACTGATCACTCAGAATTTCGAAGTCGACTGCGCTGAGAGGCTCAGTAGGACGCTTCCGCACTAGCCGTGGCCTTCAAACCACTGATACGAGTGGAAGGTAGCTTCAAGATAACCAGCGCCGACACAACCGCAGCAGGGATGAGCAAGAACGCTGGTGACGCCGCAATTTTAGTAACAGAAATCAACCAGGTAGAGATCAGTGGTGCGAAACCGCCGAAGCAACATACTGCCAACGTGTAGCCCACGGTCATCCAGGTGTTACGCAGCCGCGTTGGGAAAATTTCGCAGATAGTAGCTGGCCCAGGGCCTGAATACATTGCAAATAGTGCGCTCAAGCAACACTGGAGCATGATGACCTGATGGAAGCTTGCACCACTAGACATCATATTCAGGATCGGGTAAGCAAGGGTAGCTGTGCCAACACACGCCAAGAGAAGCAGCGGCTTACGCCCGAATCGGTCGGATAGAGCACCTGCAACTGGAATCAGCATGATCTGAAGTAGCAGCGCGATATTACTAGAGATCAGTGCCTCCGTCCTGGTCAGACCTGCATGATTTTGCGTATAAGTTACCATATACGCTGAAACCAAGTAGGACAGCGTTGTCCAAAAAATGGTGAAACCAAATGCCTGCATGCCAAGTACGTACGGCTTAGTTTCGGTTGGATTCACAACTTCCGTTTTACTGTTGACGTACTCTGGGGTTTCCTCCGCATTAGCCCTCAAGAACAAGCTGAATGCAAAGATCGCAAGGCCACCTGCGATAAATGGAACACGCCACCCCCAGTCCAACAAGGCCTCAGCGGGAATCAGCAAAAGTGCCGAAGCCACTAGGGATGCGAGCAATGCCCCACTTGAAGAACTCACGCTTTGGAAGCTTCCGAAGAACCCTTTTCGACCAGCGGGAGACCATTCTACGATATAAGATGCAGAGGTACCCCATTCGCCACCGGCGGCGAAACCTTGAAGGCATCTTAGCGCGATCAACAAAATCGGAGCACCAACACCAATTGTTTGATATGTCGGAATCAGACCAATACCAATACTGCCGACGGCCATGCAAATAATCGTCAGCAACATGGCGGGCTTGCGCCCCCTTTTATCACCGATGCGACCAATTACGTAGCTCCCGAGCGGCCTGGCGATGAAACCGGCCCCGTAAGCAGCGAACGTCTGCAATAAGGACGTCGTTTCATCTACGTTTGGAAAAAACAATTTAGCGATGGTAGTAGCAAAAAACGCATAGACTGCAAAATCGTAAACTTCTAGTAAGTTTCCACTTCCAGAAGTGGCCACGGCGAACCAGGTTTGCCTGGTAGATATTGTTTTAGTCATGATTTTTCTTCTATTGAGTAGGGTGCCGCACGTAACACCACCGTGCGGGACAGTGATTCGCTTTTATTTTCCGTCCCGCATAGCAAGGCTCGAAGGGTGGTTCAAGTCCAGCTACGCATCTGCTTCTACAATCGCTGTTGCGCCCGACAAGTTGCCGAGCTTTTCCCCTTCTCTGATCCGTCGACAGTTCTCTACACCACGAACCTGTTTAGCCAATGCCGTTTGTACAACTTCATCAAGTTCCGACGGACTCAAGACAAGGACTCCGTTCTCATCGCAGATCACGATATCGCCTGGACATACAGCCACGCCGCCACAGGAGATGGGCATGTTTAATTTACCGCCCAGTCCATAAATCCGTGTTGTTATCGGAGACACACCGCGACTCCAGAGTGGGAAATCATGCTCTTGGATTTCATGCGGGTCGGTGCACATGCCGTCAATTACTGCGGCACTCGCACCGGCAGTCACAGCCGCCTGCGTGACGCCTCCGCCCCAGCAGGCATGCTTACGATCACCCAAGCGATCAATCACCACAATGTGGCCGGGTTTAAGCAAGCCCAGGGTGTAATGCAACAAAGTTGAATCTTGAGCAGGCAGCGCCAAGGTTACTGCCGTACCAACGACGCGCTTATTATTACCCAGCGCTTGAATCTCGCCATCCATGAATCCCCAGTGACGAAGATGACCGACAGTAGCGGTCTCAACTTCAAGGAGAATTTTTTCCAACTCAGTACTGATGGGATCCGGCATATTGCCTATGAGGAACTTTTTCATTTCTGAAGCACCTTGTGGGAGGCAAGCGGAATTTGCTTGCGAACTGCTGCGATGCGCTCAGGTTCGATATTGGCAGTTACGTAGCCGACACCATCGGACGCCTTGGCAATGATGTGTCCCCAAGGATCACAGACAAGTGAGTGGCCGTAGGAGTAGCGAGTTTCACCCGACTGTTCGAATGGGCCCGTTTGACCTGGGGCAAGGAAATAGCACTGCGTTTCAATTGCCCGTGCGCGGCAGAGTACATCCCAATGGTCTTTACCAGTCTGGAGGGTAAATGCCGCAGGCAGTACGATTACATCAGCCCCCAATGTAACCAGCTTTTGGAAAAGCTCTGGGAAGCGAATGTCATAGCAAATCGCAAAGCCATACTTGAGGCCGTCGATATCGACCACCGTCACCTCGGTACCTGGCGCTACTGCACTGGACTCGCCATAGCGCATACCGTCCGGAGTTACGATATCGAACAGGTGGATCTTACGGTAGCGACCCAACTCATTGCCTTTTGGATCAAAAACGACGGAAGTGTTATAGACGCGGCTACCGTCAGGAGTGCTCTCATAGAAGCTGCCGGTGTGAACGTAGACGTTGCAGTCCTGCGCAAGCCTTCTGCACATTTCGTATGCTGGCCCACCACTGTGCGGCTCGCCAGCTGCGATCTTTTGTTCAGGCGTACCACCAGCCCAGTCAAAGTGCTCAGGAAATACAACCAGACGTGAACCGTCTCGATCGATTGCCTTTCGTGCAAGACGATCAGCTTCGGCCAAATTAAATGCCTTGTCCTGTACCGAATTCACCTGGATAAGAGAAACTTTCACAATCAATCCTCGCTTTTTTATTAAAACTTTGGGCAATCTGCCTCAGGAGCATCATTCGACACATTTTCCGAGTATATTTGTGTCAGATACTGAAGCAGTGCATGCGCCGCTCTGTTTGGGTGTAAAGACGATGAGGTAATTACACCTATTTTAAGGGCAAGAGCATTATCCAAGCTGAATGACTGAAGTTGGCTATCAGCCCGTTCCATCAAACTAAAGACATTTACGAAGGTAATTCCAAGCCCGCCACGAACTAACTCAATCGCTGTGCCGGCTCCGCCAACCTCGATCGTGTAATTGGGCGTCACTCCGGCCTCATGAAACCATTGATCGACCATTGGCCGGATGAGTCCTGTAGACTTGAGTCCAACTATAGGCACTCCTGATAACTGCTCTGCAGTAACAGTCGACATTTTCGAAATTTTGGCAGTGGGTGATGCCACACAGATAATTGGACTGCTAAATAAGGTAGAACTTTGATCTTCAAGGCCTGTCGAAATTGACAAAATTCCTAAATCGGCTTGACCTGAATTTACTCGATGGGTAATGAGCGCTCTATGCTCAACATCCAAATCAATTTTGATGCCTGGATGTAACGCTGCGAATTTTCCAATCCCATTCACAATCCGTCCGGCAGACAGGGCCTGGGTAATAAGAATCCGTAACTCGGCGTTGCCATAATTAGCTATTTTATGGGCCACTGCTTCTACAGCTTCAAGCCCCTGATATAGACGATCAACCTCAGACAGCAACTGGATCGCCTCCGGTGTCGCACTGAGCTTTCCTCCTTGTCTACTAAAAAGAGGAAATCCAACAGCGGTTTCAAGCCCAGAGATCATGTAGCTAATCGCGGGCTGCGTAACGGCCATAGCCGCACTAGCTCGCACCATGCTTCCCTCGCGCATGACCGTTCTGAATGCTTCTATCTGCCTTAATTTAATAGGCATGTGTACTCCCTATCGCAGACGGTTTTTATTTATATCCGTCGCGTTCAGTTAATACCCTAACCATCTGGCAGGTTTAGCCCTGCACAACCAGGCCAGATCTTACCGAGCACACCATCAGAGGTTGCCTACCGTTTGCATCCTGCAGTGTTGACGAAGCTCC
This sequence comes from Pseudomonas umsongensis, assembly GCF_002236105.1. Lineage (GTDB taxonomy): Bacteria > Pseudomonadota > Gammaproteobacteria > Pseudomonadales > Pseudomonadaceae > Aquipseudomonas > Aquipseudomonas umsongensis. The sequence continues at coordinate 45,576 of NZ_NIWU01000008.1, read as the reverse complement.
TTGCATCCATGATTGGGGGCCAACCTGTAGAGAGTTGCTACCCTTGGTGTATGCTGTTAGGGACAGTTTGTGGCACCTAGGCCATCATAGATAATCAAAAAATTGCGCCACCCTATAATTTTTTCTTATACACATATCCAGCCCAACGCTACGAATCCCACAAATATACTGAATTAAATATTGCCGGAATTTGCGTCTCCGCGAACGAAATCATCGACAACAAAACTTACAATCGATGACTTCGTACGTTACCTAGAGATAACTATCCGATTTTACCAAAGCGCATAAGTGTAATTAACGAACAGCCGAACTTGATTCTGATCTTTTAACGTCGAGGCGGGAAGATCGGTTCTGAAGATGCCCTTGCGGAGGGAAAAACCAATTCCTTTGAATGTTCCAGACTGCACGGCATAATCTAGGCGGTAGTCACTTTCCCATTCACTGTACCTACCCGTCGTAGTATTACCTGTGCCGCGAATATCTTTACCACTTACATACGTCCAGCCCGCCTTTAAGCCCGGAACACCTACCGCTGCGAAATCGTAGCTGTAAATACCAAATGTAGAATTTTCGCCCGCACGAATGAAACTGTTCACCATAACGTCGGTATAGAGGTATAGAGACTGAACGCCCCCTTCACCTTCGGGTCGACCTCGGCCATCGATCACATTGCTACTATTGACGTTTGCAAAGCCAGACTTATCACTGACTTGCTGATGCCCCAAAGTCAGCGCGTGACCGCCTGCTTTGTAGGTGAAAGCCAAAGACCAAGTCGTATTATCTATTTTTCCATTTTCATTGTAGCCGGTGCGCATGGCATAGCGGCTGTCCGTACCGTTCTTACCGTCTGAATCGCTTTTGAAGTACCGTAAGTCGGTTGTCAGCGATTGACCAATCCCCATATCGAACGAATGAATTAGCCCGAAAAAGTTTTGGCTGTAGTAATCATCAAGATGAGCATGGTAATACTGTAGCTTTAGGTTTTTTCTGACGTTCCAGTCACCTCCTGCAAAAGTAAAGCCATCACTGCCCTTGCTCCCCCCGCCCGAAATTCCTGCCCAGTTGCTGGATGCTCGGCCAATAGCACGATTTAAAAATCCGCCGTTCAGGGTGATATTTTCAAACTCACTAGACGTCAACGCAGCCCCCTGAAAGCTCGCGGGCAACAGGCGTCCGTCGTTTGAAATAAGCACTGGAAGATTGAAGGTCAGCGCATTGCCAGCCTTCACTTCGGTCTTCGAGTATTTGAAGCGAGCGTTTCCTCCGATCCTAGACCAGTTATCTACCGGCGAGCCGTCAGTCTTCACCGGGGAAACAGTATTTACTGTAGAGGCATTATGCGGCGAGCTGCCACCGCTCAAGGTAAATCCCGCTAGCCCTTGCAGGTCAAGCCCAAGCCCTACCGCCCCTTGCGTGTACCCCGACTGGAAGTCGAGCCTTAAACCTGTCAGGGTCTGCCGCTGATCCACCCCATCGGTACTCCTTTGATCCCCATCATAGTACAAGGTGCGAGAATTGATGGATGCTTTACTATCCTCAAGGAAGCCTACTGCGTAGCCTTGTTGCGCCAGGGTGCCGCATGCAAAAGCAGCCAGTATCTTTTTTACTTTTTTCACTACTGCCACTCCATATCTATAAACATTACTTATTGTTGATTGGCTTTATTTATATGTTTCGTTTAGCGCACGAGCAAACACCACCTACACGCAATGGATTTCAAAATCCCTATTGATCGTTTGATCCGCACATAATAAAAGAGCAAGAACAGTGCCAGAAAATAGGCGGCTTCTTTGTTTGCTGGGCCTTGAACACTTAACTTTACTTCATCCATTACCATGGCACATGGCCTAATGTTGTAAAGCTATAATTTCACCGAATCCAACGTAGATATCCGTATCACGACGCACTATCTCGAAGCGTCGCGCGCCATTGTGGTGAGTAGGACTGTTACCCCAAATTCCGACGTGTAACGACTCAGAATTGGTTCTGCGTTGGGATGTTTAGAGAATCTTCAGAAACACAAGCCTAAGGTACAGTTTAGAGTTTCCGTCCAGATGAACAGAAAGGCGTGCATAGGAAAGAGAAAAGCTCTGGATACCTAAGGGCATTCGTTGAAGGGGCGGGAGCGGCAGGAAACGAAATCTACCCGCTGAGCAGAAGTTTCTAGCGTGCAACAGTCGTGATGCAGTGTATGCACTCTATTGCCAAGTGAGTTTTTGAGGAAGGAGGTTATTGCTTTCTTTAAAGCTGTGACACTGAGAAGCGAAGTTTCTAATTATCGATCTCTGGGTATCGGTAATTGGCTACCCACAAAGTGGCTAGCCAATTAAAGTACTCAAAAGACGCGGCGATTACTACTTGATTTACCAATTACACCGGGCGCTCGCCTGCAGTGGTAGTGCGGTGCATAATGCGAATGTGCTCAGGGCTAAACGAGTCGCGACGATGCATGGTGCAGCGGTTATCCCACATTACCATGTCACCAAGACGCCACTTCTGGACGAATACCTCTCCTTTCAACGTATGCTGCCACAGCTGGGCAACGAGATCGTTGCTCTCATCCATTGGCAGACCTACGATCCAGGAATCTTGCTCTCGCACGCCCTGTGCGCCCAAATACAGAGCTTGTCGACCACTGTCACCATGTACCCGTACGAGCGGATGCACAATTCCTGGCCACTCACGAATATCATCAGACTTAGGCTCCTGTTTATTCAGTCGCAGACCGCCCGCCGCGTCATATACGCTTTGGAAGAAGATCTGCCGGCCTTTGACTGCGTTGCGCAAGTAGGTCGGGAGGGTCTCATAGGCCTGATACATAGATACCCAATAGGTGTCACCACCTGTGGGCGGAAGCGCAATGGCCCGCAGCAACGCGCCAGCTGGTGGACGCTCGTAGAACCAGGTGTCGGTGTGCCAGGTAGCTTCACTGTTACCCAACGCCCCTGATGGCTTCCCGTCTTTAGTAGTATTGGCGATAACCAAAATTTCTTTTTGCGTTGGATGAGCTCCCTCTTGCAACTGTTTCGGGTGAATAACCGCTTCGCCGAAATGGTGAGAGAACTTGATGTGCTGCTCGTCGGTGATGTCGATATCACGGAAACGAACAACTCCGTACTGGAACCAGATTTTGCGTACTTCAGCGACATCCTGAGCATCGTAGTCGTTGAAGTCGAAACCTACGATGTCTGCACAAACATTACTACCGTTCGAAATAGCCGTGATCTTGTTTTTGGTCAGCATGCTCTTTTTCCTCACCAGCTGAAGGTTACGATCTGGGCTTAAGCTATCGCCTCGTTCAGACTGAGATCCAATAATAATAATTGACTATTAATCGTGAAATCTTATCAGTCGCCGAGCAAGCATACGGGAGCCACTAAGGCCAAACGCGTCTAGCCATGACTGCCAGTCATCCAAAAAATTGATCAATCCATTTGACATTCATTCGCTGCCCCTATAAATCAAGTACAGCCAAGTGGGGAGCAGCTAATGGATCTACGGCAAATCAAGACATTCGTAGCCGTTGCGGAGGAATTGCATTTTGGCCGAGCGGCTACCCGATTGCAGATCGCCCAACCAGCCGTGACGGCTCAAATTCAAGCGCTTGAGAGGCAGCTCGGTGTTCCGCTACTCACACGGTCAACCCGACGCGTGCATTTGACAGAAGCAGGGGTACTTTTCAATTCACGGTGCATCGAGATCTTGCGTGACATCGACCGCACCTGCCTTGCTGCCCAAGCCGTCGCAGGTAAAGACATCAGTCAGATCACTATCGGTACCATTTATCCTGCAACATTCGGTGTGCTCCCCAATTTCATCGCGAGAATCAATCAACGCTTCCCTGATGCTCGAATCCATATTCACAACGGCAACACAGTGGGCATCGTTAGGGAGATTGAGCGCGGCAACATCAATCTCGGCTTCATCCGTCCGGTTGAAAACATCGGATCTCTTCGCTGGCAGTCCATCCATCGCGAGAAATACCTGCTAGCGATCGCACGCGAAAACCCTTTGAGCAGTAAGAGCGCCATCACGCCAGACGATCTTCGTAAGCAGAAGATTATTGCCTTTTCGAGGGCGTACAAATCCCAGACGGATGAGAACTTTCCTGAAGAGTTTCAGAAATACGACCTGCATCAGCAAGTGATCTACAGCTGTAATGACACCCAAGCGATGCTGGCCATGATAACCGCTGGGATCGGTGTGGGATTCGTCCCAGAATGGGTTAGATCAATTCCCGGACAAAACTTTGAGCTGCGCGAGGTTGAGGGCCTAGAACGACATATCGGACTGGGGCTGGCGTGGAGTGTCGATGATCCAACCGCCAATAGGGACAGCATTATTGAGTTATGCCGCTCGCTAGTTGACCGCGAGATTGATTGGCAACTGCGAGCTTCAGGCCCTGTGATTTAAGCTTATATTGCATACTTGGTACAGCGAGCCTGTGCAGGTATCAAACGATTCGCAGCATTGCAGAGCAAACCAATTTGTTGGCCCTCAACGCGGCTATTGAGGCTGCCCGTGCTGGCGATGCCGGACGGGGTTTTGCGGTGGTCGCCGACGAGGTGCTGGCGCTGGCCCATCGCACTTAGGTGTCGATCCAGGAAGATGAGAGGTTATGTTCAAATCATTCTGTGTGCGAGTCATCGCTTGCCCATAGCTAAGCTGTGGTTTGACGTTACTGGGAGGATCGCTCATTCGGGCCATTGGGCCCGGCTCACCGAATCAGCCGAGCATTTCCTTAATGATGGATGCTACGTTCCTGGCATCGTCGACTCCTCGGTGATAGTTATGCGTTGGGCCAGCACTCTCCGATCCTTTTTTTGAGGGGAAGCAAGTCAGAAATTATTTTTAAACCGATAACTTTCTCCTCGTCATCAGCAGGTCAAATAGAAGTTGTGCTACAGGTGATAAAGCACGTCCCCGGCGTGATATGAGCCCTAGGCTTCGGCTGATAGAGGGTTGAGTCAATGGACGCGTGACAAGCGTGGGATGTCCATCAGCGGGCATTGCTAGCTTGGGCACCACACCGATCCCTAGTCCAGCCTCTACCAAGCTCACCAAGGCGGGTACATGTTTAACTTCGCAAAAAGATCGTGGGCAAACATCGCGCTTTGCTAGTGCTTGGTCAATCAAAAACCGATTGCCGCTGCCTTGCGCCAAACTAATGTAATCGGAGCCCGAGAGATCGTCCCAAGTGAGCGATGGGCGCACGGTTAACGGGTGCCCCACCCGAAGTGCAACGATGAAATCTTCTTCCAGCAATGGTTGAAAAACCACCTCCGAGTCTTGGGTGCCGATGTAGGTAAGGCCGAAGTCCGCCTCGCCCCTGGCTACCACGGTCAATATGGTGGACGACGATTCATCGATGACCCGAATCCGAATTCCAGGGTATTTGGCATGGTATTGAGCGATCACGTCAGGCAGAAAATACCCAACGGCTGAAGGCACGCATGCGATGGTGACTTCGCCGGAAAGCCGGTGGGAAAGGTCGTGAAAGCCAATAAGCGCATTCTCGAGTTCGTTCAGCACATTTCTTGCTCGGGGCACAAAGCCCCGCCCGATAGTGGATAGCTCGACCTTTCGCGTGGTGCGTTCGAACAACTGAACGCCTAGCGCTGTTTCCAGCTTGTCGACCCTACGCGATAGCGCGGACTGGGACAGATGCATTGCCTGAGCTGCGGCACTGAAACTGCCAAGGTCAGCTACCGCAAGAAATCCACGGAGATCTGCCAGATCGAAATTCATGCGTAATCCTCATAAATCACACTTTTATTTGCATTTTACTTTTTAATCGTCCTCTCTCATTCTGTCAACTCGCAGGCACAACGAAATAACTTCGAGTTGTCCTGCCCCGATTAACAACTCTTTATTTGCCGAGCTTCGGGCGATTTATGCACGTGCGCACAATATTGCCTGGAGTTGGAGTGGGCCTAACTATATGAACAATAAGAATGAAGTATCTTCTTTTTCTGTTGATGATGTCCGTCAATTGGGATGCCGTGCTTTTCAAGGGCTTGGTCTTACGGCGTTGAATGCCGAGCAAGTTTCCAATGTATTAGTGATGGCCGATCTATTCGGACTGACTACCCATGGTTTGAGTCGCATCGAATCTTATGGTGAGCGACTTGAATCAGGCGGTATCAGCGCTTCGGCAGTACCCAAAGTGAAAGAGCTTGCACCAGCTATTGCCCAAATAGACGGGCAGAACGCTGTCGGCCCGTTGGTGGGCATGGCCGCGCTTGAAGCTGGTATGAGTATCGCAAAGCAGTACGGAATCAGCTTGGTGCTTGCCAAGGGTAGCAACCACTTCGGGCCAATTTCTCCGTACTCTTACATCGCTGCCGAACAAGGTTTTGCCAGCATCATCGGTAGCAACGCGACTACCACTATTGCTCCCTCGGGGGGCAGTGACGCGCGGCTAGGTAATAGTCCTCTCGGGTTCGGCGTTCCACACCCAAGTGGAGAGCATTTCATGCTAGATATGGCAATGAGCGTGGTAGCCCGTGCCAAGATCCGAAATGCGCTCAAACGCCAAGAAAGCATCCCCGACACTTGGGCAACAGACGCGCATGGCAAACCTACCGTTGATCCTCGCGCGGCGCTGGATGGTTTTCTGCTTCCTATCGGTGGTCACAAGGGCTACGGCTTGGCGTTGGTGGTGGATCTGCTCGCAGGTTTGCTGTCCGATGCGGCGTACCTCACTCATGTGAAGTCTTGGGTCGACGCCCCGGATGAACCACAAAACCTTGGCCATTTTTTCATTCTTATCGACACTAAACGCCTTGGATCGACGAGTTGGCTGAAGGAACGAATGACCGATTTTGCCTCCATCCTGCATGCGAGCCCGCCAGTAGATAGCAATTCGCCGGTCATCGTGCCTGGTGAGATCGAACTGAAGAAAATGCAGCGGTACTTGCGCGAGGGTGTTCCTGTGGATCAAGCGACCAAGGTACTTCTTGACCACTACGCAAGCCGGACGGCATAGGGGATCTCGACATGACGCTAATCAATCCAGAACTAGCAGCCGTAATAGCACCTACCGGCAAACTCCGTGCGTCGATCAACGTAGGCAATCCGATCCTTGCTCGGCTTGATGACAAAGGCAATGCGGTTGGTGTTTCCGTTGATCTGGCAACTGCTTTCGCTAAAGAAGCAGCCTTACCGTTGGAGCTTTGCGTGTTCAAAAGCGCCGGGGAATCGGTCGCTGCTGTATCAGCCGGCAAGGCAGACTTTGGTTTTTTTGCAATTGACCCTGTACGTGGTGAGCAACTGGCGTTTACCGAACCCTACGTGCTCATCGAGGGCTGCTACTTAGTACGTGACGATTCACCACTGACAGACAATTCTCAGGTTGATCGCACCCATACCCAGGTAGTTGTCGGTAAAGGGAGCGCCTACGATCTGCACCTGACCCGCGAATTAAAGGCAGCGACGATTGTTCGTTCACCTACCTCGCCGACTGTCGTCGATGTATTCCTAGCTGAAAATGCCGATGTGGCCGCAGGTGTAAAGCAACAGCTGGAATTCGATGCAGAGCGTTTTTCGGGCTTGCGTCTGTTGCCAGGTCGCTTCATGGAAATCCGTCAAGCCATGGGGATTCCTCACATGTATGGAGAGGAAGCGGCTAACTTGTTAAGGCAATTCGTTGAGCGGGCGAAGGCCAGCGGGTTCGTGGGAGAAGCTTTAGAACACCACGGCATCGTTGGTGCCACCGTCGCAGGCTGAAAGCGTCGACTTCAAAAAAGTCAAAGCCGTCTGTGGGGACGCTCCTTTTAGGGCGTCGCCCTCAGACCAGCTGCTAATTCATTATAAAAACAAGAGTATCTAACATGTTGGCATTTCTCGGATTGTCGATGGTCGTGGTATTTACCTACCTGATAATGGCGAAGCGACTTTCTCCAATAGTTGCGTTGATCGTCGTGCCAGTAGTGTTTTCAATAATCGGCGGCTTTGCCCTTACCACTGACAAAATGATGCTCGACGGCATCAAGATGGTAGCGCCCTCCGCAGCGTTGTTGCTTTTCGCTATTCTCTTCTTCGGTGTGCTTTTTGATGCCGGGCTCTTTGATCCGATGATCAAATTTATCTTGAAGAAAGTGAATGGTGACCCGGTAAAGATCGCCGTTGGCACAGCAATTCTGTCGTTGACCGTCGCGCTGGATGGCGATGGCACCACGACCTACATGATCACTTGTGCGGCAATGTTGCCCCTCTACAAACGCATCGGCCTTAACCCAATGATCCTTGCGAGCATTTGCGTACTATCGCTCAGCGTGATGGGCGGGATGTCGCCTTGGGGCGGCCCGGCAACTCGGGTGATAGCAGCTCTTGGTCTGGATCCAGGGGAGTTCTTCATCCCGCTACTCCCGACTATGGCCGTAGGCGCATTGGGTGTGCTGTGCACGGCGTTTTTGCTGGGGCGGCGCGAGCGAAAAATCATTGGGAATGTGACCCTGACCAGCGGTGGTGATGATTGCTACATCGAATCAATCGTGGGTCATAGCGTGAACAAGAACCCCAAGATGGTGATCCCCAACTTGGTACTGGTTCTTGTGGTAATGGTGTGTCTGGTTACAGGGCTCCTGCATTCCGTGATCAGTTTCATGCTCGGGTTCATTATTGCCCTGTCGATGAATTACCCGCAATTGAACTTGCAGAAGGAGCGGATGCTCGCTCATGCCGGCAACGCCATGGTGGTAGTGCTTTTGGTTTTTGCTGCTGGCATATTTGCCGGGATTTTTTCGGGCACGAAGATGGTAGACGCGATTGCGCAGTTACTTGTGGATGTCATTCCACCTTCCTGGGGGCATTTGTTCCCTCTGGTGGTCGCCATCACCAGCATGCCTCTGACTTTTCTATTATCCAATGATGCTTATTATTTTGGTGTTGTTCCGATACTTGCCAATGCCGCCGCCGCCTATGGCATCGATCCTATTGAGATTGCTCGGGCTTCAGTGCTGGGTCAGCCAGTTCATCAAATCAGCCCGCTGGTGGCCTCCACATTGCTGCTGGTAGGTATGATTGACCGGGATCTCGGTGACTTCCAAAAAAGCACGATCAAATGGGCGGTATTACTGTCCCTGCTGATGACCTGTGTGTCATTGCTTACAGGAGCAATTACGCTGTTTACGTGACACTGATCGGAAGCATGGAACGCAGGCTTGAGTGGGCGAATCAATTACACCAGTAATTCTTTTACAGCGAATGGCCCGACGATTAAATACAGCAACGAGTTTTACATGATTTTTCGCATGGCCTGACGGGCTGATGTGCAGATGCTTGGAGTGCTTATCTTGATCGAACTTGTAAACTCGCCAACCTTTTGGCTGGCGGTGGCGCAAATCATCGCCATCGACATTTTGCTTGGAGGCGATAACGCAGTGGTTATTGCATTGGCGTGCCGCAAGTTACCAGAGGCTCAGCGTAATCGCGCCATTATCGGTGGTGCACTGGGCGCGATATTGCTTCGCATCGTGATGATTTTTTTTGCACTGCAATTGTTGGAGCTGCCCTACCTCAAGCTCATTGGAGCGGCGCTGCTGTTCTGGATAGCCACCAAGATGCTGATTCCAGAAAAGGAGGATGCGCATGACAACCTTGTGGCCAGCCCACGCCTGTGGGGAGCAATCAAAACAATTATTGTCGCTGACGCCGTCATGAGCCTGGATAACGTTGTTGCGGTCGCGGGAGCCTCCAACGGAAGCCTAGAACTGGTGATTTTTGGCATCGTAATCAGCATCCCAATCATCATCTGGGGCAGCAAGCTGGTACTTCACTTTATGGATCGATTTCCATTGGTCATCACTCTCGGAGCGGCGTTGCTGGGTTGGATCGCCGGCAGCATGGCTATCGGTGACATAAGCCTACCAAGTCTTCCATCTTGGTCGCATTACGCAGCTGGGTGTGCCGGGGCGGTATCGGTCTTGATCGTAGGAATGCTGGTGAAAAGCCGACAGCAGACTGATTGCCAGTCGCCTCCAGACTCTGAAAGAGGTGAGCAGTTATGAGTTTCGATATTACAGATGTGCGTGGAAATTGATTTCCTAAGCGAAGATTCAACATCCGGAACGTTGAGACGCAGCATCTCCTTCAATCAGGCCCTACCAGGAATTTTTCGTCCGATTGCGGCAGGTCACCCACCGCGCTAATGAAACAGTGGTTAACGCCTATGCGGGCGAGGTTCGAATTATCGTCCAGTAACCATGCGAGCTACTGTTGGGGCACTAGCTCCGTGTTTGGCTTTTATGCTTATCAGAATGTGCTGTGAATACGGCGAACCCAATTAAAAAGAAGATAAACAAATTAATCGCATAGGCCGCCAAGAGCAATATTGAGCGTCGGCACCACGGTCTCATTAGAAAGGTCGCACTAAGGCGGCTTGTAATAGAAGTATTTTAGAAAGTTAAGGCTTAGCCCTTCATGTGTATTGCATGGGTATGTGGTTTTTTGTGTTGTGTCTGTTACTCAAATAATAAAAAACGGAGCGTTACAAATGAGCATAAAGATTTTTGCAGCTTCAGTATTTGTCAGTTTTGCCCTGAGTACCCAGGCGCATGCTGATTTTCTAAGTGATAGCAAAGCCACCTTGGGAATGAGAAACTTCTACTTCAATAACGACAACCGTGATGGCACTGCGGCCCCTTCGAAAACCGAAGAGTGGGCGCAGGGTTTCATGCTGGATTTTAAATCAGGATATACCGATGGTACCGTCGGCTTTGGTGTAGACATGCTTGGGTTGCTGGGCATTACCCTGGACAGCGGTAAAGGACGGCATCTCGGCAGCACTATGATTCCATCTGACAGCGACAACCGAGCGGTCGATGAATGGAGCCGGCTGGGGGTGACTGGCAAGGTCAAAATATCGAAGACCGAATTGCGCTACGGCACGCTTATTCCGAAACTTCCGATTTTGGCCGCTAACGATGGGCGTGTGCTGCCACAGACGTTCCAAGGTGGTCAAATCACGTCGAGCGAGTTCAAAGATCTGACCCTGATTGGTGGACGAATCGAACATGCAACAGGTCGCGGTTCAACTGATCAGACGGGGCTGGCCGCTGTAGGCGGAACACGTGAAAGCAACCAGTTTGACTTCGCCGGGGGCGACTGGAAAGTCACCAAGGATCTGACGGCTCAGTACTACTATGCCCATCTCGAGAACTACTATACCCAACAGTTTTTCGGACTGATTCACACGCTTGCGCTCTCAGATAACCAATCCCTGAAAACCGACCTGCGCTACTTTAAAACTGACTCGTCAGGTGAGAATAGCTCCGGCACCTCTGGCTACAGAATCAGTGGCTTCACTGAAAATGGCGATGGAGAGATCGATAACCGCACTTGGAGTGCTGCACTGATTTACACCATGGGTGGGCACGCTGTGACGGCGGGATATCAAAGCGTTTCGGATGGCAGCAATTTTACTCAGCTCAATCAGGGGAGCTTGGCAGACAAAGGCGCTGGTGGCTCAAGTCTGTACCTGTATACAGATCGTATGATCCAGAACTTCACTCGAGCAGGGGAACGCACATCATTCGGTCAGTACGCGTATGACTTTGCCGCCCTGGGTGTCCCTGGCCTGAAAGCCTCGGTTATCTACCTCTCCGGGGACAATATCAAGACCAAATCCGGTGACAATCAGAAAGAATGGGAAAGAGATACCAGCCTAGAATATGTCCTTCAGTCGGGAGCGCTCAAAGGTGTTGGTTTCGGTTGGCGTAATGGTAAATCCAATAGCGAAGCCGCTCGTGATCAAGATCAGAACCGGGTGTTTGTAAGCTACAGCATCTCACTTCTCTAACAAGCGTCATACGTGGCTATTCGGACATGTAGGGCGAGCATCGTCCTCTTTACTTTAAGGTATATAGAAAATGGCAAAGGCGGCGGACATCGTTGTTCAGTGTTTGGAAAGTGAAGGCGTCGAGTACGTCTTTGGAATTCCTGGTGAAGAGAATCTAGATCTGCTCGAATCCCTGCGCAAATCACAGATCAACCTGGTACTGACTCGCCACGAGCAATCCGCTGGCTTTATGGCGGCGACGTATGGTCGTTTGACCGGCAAGACCGGCGTCAGCCTGTCGACTCTGGGGCCTGGTGCGACCAACCTTGTGACCGCCGGCGCCTACGCTTATCTGGGTGGTATGCCGATGCTGATGATCACTGGCCAGAAGCCGATCAAGAAATCCAAGCAGGGGCGGTTCCAGATCATCGACGTCTGCGACATGATGGCTCCGATCACCAAGTACACCCATCAGTTCGCCTCTGCGGATAATATCCCGGCGCGCATGCGGGAAGCCTTCCGCCTCGCCGAAGAAGAGAAGCCGGGTGCTGTGCACTTGGAACTGCCGGAAGACATCGCTGCCGAGCAGACCGACAGTATGCCGATCCCTCCGAGCCTGCACCGCCGTCCGCTGGCCGAGCACAAGTCGGTCGAAGCCGCTGTCGAGAAACTGCAGAAGGCCCGCAGCCCGATCCTGGTGATCGGCGCCGGCGCCAACCGAAAGATGACCGCCAAGGTCTTGCAGCAACTGATCGACAAGACCGGCATTCCGTTTATCACTACACAGTTGGGTAAAGGCGTGGTTGATGAGCGGCACTCGCGCTTCCTCGGCAACGCAGCGCTGTCGTCCGGTGACTTCGTGCATCGTGCGGTGGAAGCCGCCGACTTGATCATCAACATTGGCCACGACGTGATCGAGAAGCCGCCATTCTTCATGGTGCGTGGCGGCACTGAGGTCGTGCACATCAACTTCCGCTCCGCTGAAGTCGACGCTGTGTACTTCCCGCAAATCGAAGTAATCGGCGACATCGCCAATGCAGTCTGGCAGATCGGTGAAGCGCTGACCGACACCTCGCACTGGGACTTTACTCGCCTGCTGGAGATCCGCGAAGCCAACGAAATCCAGATCGCCGAAGGCGCCGACGACAGCCGCTTCCCGGTATATCCGCAGCGCTTGGTCGCCGACATCCGTCGCGTGCTGCCGTCCGAAGGTATCGTCGCCCTGGATAACGGTATTTATAAGATTTGGTTCGCTCGTAACTACAAGGCGCACAAGCCGAACACTGTGCTGCTGGATAACGCCTTGGCGACGATGGGAGCCGGCCTTCCATCGGGAATGGCTGCTCACCTGGTCTATCCGGATCGCCCAGTGATTTCTGTGTGTGGCGACGGCGGCTTCATGATGAACAGTCAGGAACTGGAGACTGCGGTTCGCCTGAAAATGCACATCACCGTGGTGATCCTGCGCGACGACGGCTACGGCATGATCCGCTGGAAGCAGGCCAACATGGGGTTCACCGATTTCGGCCTGGATTATGGCAACCCGGACTTCGTCAAATACGCCGAAGCCTACGGCGCTAACGGCCATCGCGTGGAAAGCGCAGAAGGCCTGCTGCCGCTGCTGGAGCACTGCATCACCACTCCGGGCGTACACGTGATCGACTGCCCGGTCGACTACTCCGAAAACGACCGCATCCTGAACACGGAACTGCGTGAGCGGAGCGCGTCCATCTGAATCGCGGCGGGCTTAGGCCCGTCGCTTCTTCATTCGTGAGCACAGGATTTTTCCATGCAACTCAAAGATACGATGCTGTTCCGCCAGCAAGCCTTCATCAACGGTGAGTGGCTGGATGCCGATAACGGGCAAACCATCAATGTGAGTAATCCCGCCAATGCTGATGTGTTGGGCACCGTTCCAAAAATGGGCGCCGCTGAAACTCGGCGTGCCATCCAGGCGGCTGACAAAGCGTTGCCGGCCTGGCGTGCACTAACCGCCAAAGAGCGTGCGGGCAAGCTGCGCCGCTGGTTTGAACTGATGATCGAGAACCAGGAAGACCTGGCTCGACTGATGACCCTCGAGCAAGGCAAGCCGCTGGCCGAAGCCAAAGGCGAAATCGTTTACGCCGCATCCTTCATCGAGTGGTTCGCCGAAGAAGCCAAGCGTGTCTACGGTGACGTGATTCCAGGCCACCTACCAGACAAGCGACTGATTGTAATCAAGCAGCCAATCGGCGTGACCGCTGCCATCACCCCGTGGAACTTCCCTGCCGCAATGATCACCCGTAAAGCCGGCCCGGCCTTGGCTGCCGGTTGCACCATGGTTCTCAAGCCTGCTTCGCAAACTCCTTTCTCAGCACTGGCCTTGGCTGAACTGGCCCAGCGTGCGGGCATCCCGGCTGGTGTGTTCAGTGTTGTGACTGGTAGCGCCGGCGACATCGGCAGCGAGCTGACCAACAACCCGACCGTGCGCAAACTGTCCTTCACCGGTTCGACCGAAATCGGTCGGCAACTGATGGCCGAATGCGCCAAAGACATCAAGAAAGTGTCCTTGGAACTGGGCGGCAACGCACCCTTCATTGTGTTCGATGACGCTGATTTGGATAAGGCTGTCGAAGGCGCGATCATTTCCAAATATCGCAACAATGGTCAAACCTGCGTCTGCGCCAATCGTCTGTACATTCAGGATGGTGTTTACGACACATTCGCCGAAAAACTGAAAGTAGCCGTCGCCAACCTGAAGATCGGCAATGGTCTGGAGGAAGGCACCACCACAGGCCCGCTGATTGACGAAAAAGCCGTGGCCAAGGTGCAAGAACACATCGCCGACGCCGTGAGCAAAGGCGCGACCGTGCTGGCCGGCGGCAAGCCGATGAAAGGCAACTTCTTCGAGCCGACCATCCTGACCAACGTGCCGAACAACGCCGCCGTGGCCAAGGAAGAAACCTTCGGCCCACTGGCTCCGCTGTTCCGCTTCAAAGATGAAGCCGAAGTGATCGAGATGTCCAACGACACCGAATTCGGTCTGGCCTCGTACTTCTACGCTCGTGACCTGGGCCGTGTGTTCCGCGTGGCTGAAGCTTTGGAATACGGCATGGTCGGCGTCAACACCGGTCTGATCTCCAACGAAGTCGCACCGTTCGGAGGCATTAAATCTTCGGGCCTGGGTCGTGAAGGCTCCAAATACGGCATCGAAGATTATCTGGAAATCAAATACCTCTGTCTGAGTATTTGACGGCGGGATATTAGAGGCAGATGGCTTTCGGGATGGTGGGCGCATGGATTCGCGCTTACCGCTGAGCCCTTTTCATGAGCTAGCGAATTTCAATAATAACCAGGAGATTCCCTTGAGCGGGACGAAGCCACAGTGGAGCAGATTTCTATGCACCCTTTTACTAGGCTGCGTTGGAGGCGTACTCGCAACTTATGCCCATTGGCCTTTGCCTTGGATGATTGGCTCATTGGTTATGGTTTTGTTGGCTCAATGCTTCACTCCTCTGAACCTTCAACCATTGCCAGGTGGCCGTAAAACAGGTCAATGGATCGTTGGCATCGGGATTGGTCTCCACTTCAATGCTTATGTGCTGGAGCAGATTGTCCTCAACATTTTTCCCATTTTGGTTGGAGCGCTGATTACGACAGCGGTGAGTGGTGTGGGTGTTTGGTTCATGCGCAAAGGCGGGGAAGATAAGGCAACGGCATTCTTCTCATCTATGGCTGGTGGATCTGCTGAAATGGTCAATCTGGGCCAGCGTAACGGGGCGAAATTGAGTCATGTTGCGGCGGCTCAGACACTCCGAGTCGTGATGGTGGTTCTGACTGTGCCAGCGGTGTTTAAACTGCTTGTCAGTAATTCGGATCTTGAGCACACCTCCTTGCCAGTCGACTGGTATTGGTTAGGCATCGTATTTGTCATAGGTGGAGTTGCGGCTTGGCTACTGCAGCACTTTCGCCAACCCAACCCGTGGTTATTCGGGCCGTTGTTGATCACGGCTGGGGCGAGTATCTGGTTTGATTTGCACGTAGGTTTACCGTTCGGAGCCAGCCAATTGGGCCAACTCTTGATTGGAAGCAGCTTGGGGTGTTTCTTCGAGCGGTCATTCTTCCGCTATGCCCCTGCGTTTCTTGCTCGGAGCTTTATCTCGACCTGTGCGATGGTCATAACCGCTTCGGTGGCGGCTGCTGGAATAGGTTGGTTTATCGACGGTGACATCAGATCGCTTACGTTGGGGATGATGCCAGGTGGTATCGCGGAAATGAGCCTGACGGCTGAAACGCTGCATTTAGCTGTGCCGTTGGTGACGGCAATGCAAACGCTGAGGATACTACTTGTTCTGTTTCTCGCTGAGCCTATCTATCGACGGTGGCTTGGGCGAGGAAGATGAGCGAGCGTATCGGGCTGCTCAATCTAAGAAAACGGGCTACTTAGCCGAGGCTGTCGAAGCCCGGCGCCAATTGGTGCATCAGGAAATGCTCCATCGGATGTCTTCATACTTGCCCCTGTTCTTTGAATATCGCCCGGCTAGGCTATCTCCTAGTCATCCTTACTAGGCGTGATGAAACGAGTGGTTCAAAGACTCAGGGACGCACGACTTACACCATGCTGACGTGGATGCTCGCCATTCAGGAGCGAACAAACAGCCTCTGCCTCGACCCTGGACTTGAACACACCGTGCTTGCTAGCGGAGCCTCCCTCGACGAGATCCACAACCCGATATTGCTTGATGCCATCATCCATTTTGGTTGTTTCGATGACCCTGAATCTCGAATGCATGCTGCGTTCCCTGCTGAAAACTGGTGCTTTAGGAGTACCCGTATGACTCCATGATTTCAACCATTATGCAGGGCTGAGCTGAGACAATTTATGACAGGGCGCAATCATTCTCTGCGTGAGGACAGAGACTTCGCGGGAGGTGGGGGGGGAGGTTGTGTTCAAATCATTGTGTGTGCGAACTATCACATGCTCATAGCTAAGCTGTGGTGCGACGTAAGTGGAGAGGTCGCTCCTTCGGGCCAATGGGCCCGGCTCAGGCACTCGGTTCACCAATCATCCCGTACAACCTTTCACACCTACTCGAAAGCCTTACCAACGAACACCCCACATGGCGGGTAACGCCCCCCGCGTGCCTACTGCTCCCTACTAAACAGATCATCGATGTCCAGGGTTTCCAGACTGCTCTGGTCGGCTCGGGGCGACACGTAATTCGCGTCTTCTTCCCGGAAGTAATTTTTCATGCGGTAGGGAATGTCATACGCGTCAACAATCTCATCGATCATTGCACTGGTGGCGGAGACCTGCCAGCTCGTGAACTTTTCATCAATCATGGCTAGAAGAATTTTGTTGGCCGCATCCAAGTCCTCTCCATCGCTGAACACAATGCTTTCTTCAAACATCTCGTCCAGGGAATCACTCATAAATTGATGAGTCAGCCTTGTGAATGGTTTCGTTGCTTCGTGAACGTCATTCATTTCAAGCAAACCTATCAAATCGCCCAGGGCCGGCAGGTCTTTCTCGTTAATACCGAAATTGATTATGTCCAGCACAAAACTCCCAACAGAGGCCGGCGTGACAATTTCTTCGTTCACCGCATCTGCAAGGGTCACTAGGCAGTACTCGTAATTCCTTGTGATGGGATTGCTCAGGATAACTTTGGTGACATCTTTTAGGCGCTGATTTAATTCGGTTTCGCTTAGACCTCTCTGGGTATTTATGTAAAGTTTCGCGAGATATTCCGGCGGGCTGCCCTCAAAGCCCAGACTCTCTTCATGCTTGAAAAGTGATCTGAATAAACCCATCGTCGTCTCGGCAGAGACGATTTCGTTTCTCGTCATGTCTTGAAGCATTTTGATGGTACTAAGGCTACGTAAGCACTTAAACAACGTTTCAAGCAGCAACGAATCTTTCGCGTACCGATGTAACAGGAAATCCCCAACCGATGGGTTGAATAATTTATAGTAACGCTTGTCGCCCAGCATCACGCGAGTTAGCAGTGAGTTTGAGAGGTGTCGGGTTGCTACTGTGAATTCCCGCATACCTTTAAAGTTGGCATGCTCAGGCATGCGTAGAGCCGCAGCGTAGGCCTTAGCCAGATCCTGCTCAAGGATGTTATCCCCGTTAAATGCCACCAGAAGAACTAGGAATCGACCGAAATCATCCAGTTGTATATCGTAGGGGTGTTGCCAGATTTTTGTTGGGTTATCCAAGAGGTCAGTAATATGCCCCCAATACCCTTCAGCAGAGACATCCGCCAAACGTTGCGGATCAGTGATGAATTGTATGATTCGGGGGTTGAAGTTCCGGTGGCGAATAACCTTATGGTAACGCTTCCCTACGTAGAATGACTCTACATACTCAGGTCTCAGGCCAGAATGCCATATATGGTTGTACAGGATGTGGGCTTTTTCGAGGTTTGAAAGAGATTGAAGCTTGATCTCCATTTCGTTCCGGTCGACGTTGCCATTCTCAAAAGCATCGTTCAGGATCCGGCCCTGGTTTAGGATCGTAGATCGAGACGTCAGTACGAACTTCTTAGTCACCCGGTCTCGATTGATCCTTTTGATGAAGTGAACGATCTGGCTACCTTCATTGCCAGTCAAAGCCTCAAGGTAGTTTTGTCCTAAGAAATCGTCGAAATAGAAGAGCTGGGGCCTGTCAGGCACATAAGCTTGCTCAGCCTCATGTAAGTTATGGCTGATGGAAAGGAACTCGAAACCATTTTTGGCGTAGAACAAGATAAGCTGCTCGGCAAGTGTGGTTTTACCAATTCCTGCTTGGCCGGTAATAATGACCGTTCCCAGGTCACACAGCTTATCTACAGCCTCCTTGAAACAACCCGTCTGGACGAAGATTTTTGACTTTTCAACGATCTCGCTCATCATCGCATCGCTGCGCCCCATGATGGCATTGTTGAGCAAGTGGACAAGTACATTAGCGCTGCTGATCCAGAGTTTGAAGTGCCTTTGCTCAACCCCGCTATGCTGGGCAAGCAGGTCGTTCAGGTCTTCCTTGTCGTAGACGACTACGGGACATGAAGCATTGAGAGCCTCTACCAGCGCCTGCTTGTTCAACCTCGATAGCGAATTTGATACCACCAGGATGTAGCGCTCTGGCCTTAGAGCAGCGACCTTCGCAGCTTCAAATTTCCGGAGGTGGGAGACAAGCTGAGGGAAGGGGGTAGAGGCCCAGTGCTTGGCCTGCAGAATCCACTCACCACCGTCTGGGCTGAAGTATCGCCCATCAACGCCACCATCCCGACCAGGCTTGAAACGCTCAAAGCGAACGCCTTCGGCGGCGCCGATCAGGTCAGTGCACAGCACCTCAAATTCTTTATCGTTGAGACGTGAAAAGTCGTAGTCGTTCACTCAGGCACCCACTCCGTGATAGGAGGGTAAGATACCATTCTGCCGTTTCGGGTGAGCTAGGCCCAATCGGGTCAAGCGGTCGGTACGCAACCAAAATGAGCCACAGAGCGTTCGAGTACATATGTACTCATCGGAATCCGCGCCTTGCGTCAATGGATAATTCAAGGGAAGCGGTGGGCTATGCCGCCCAGTTATAGTTAGGCGCTGCAGGGCTCTGGAGTGCTGAAAAGCAGATCAGTAGATCGTCAGCGCTGGCATCCTGATGATCGAATGAAGCTCGCTTTATTGGATAACGTGAGTGCCCGATTCATTTCGACGTCCACTATCGCACCATGAACCTCCGAGATGCCGGTGTGCCGGTCACTTCGCAGCGACAATCAGGCATCGCCGGTTATGAGCCTCATTTCGACTAAACCAGTGGTGATCAGTAGAGGATATCAGGGGCCTTGTAGCCAAATTGAGACTTGGCATGATTGGTTGAGTCGGAACTTGTGCGAGGTTCACGCCACATCCTGTGAGCTACAGAAGATGAGGCGTGACTAATACTGCGATATCGAGCGTTAAACTCGGCTTAGAACAAAGTATTCGCGTCGTCAATCGAGCTAGACTGAGCTTTTTTGATGATGTAGTTGCTGACAGCCGCGGAAAGGCCGACCAAAAGCTCGGCCTCTTCGAACGACGGCACCCGGCCCTCACGTAGATGTCTGCCGTGCTCTGAGGCATACCCCCACGCTCTCGACACTGCCTGGTCAAGCGGCTGCGGAATCAATGATGTGTGTTTCTTGAGAATATCGCCCAGGTTGGCTTTCTCATCGCCTGTGATTTTTCTCGCCACACACTCTAGCGTCGCAATTGCGTGCTGAATTGCTCCCGTGGGATCTGGGTCGGGTCGACGTGACAGGTCAGAAATCGCTTGATGAAGTTCATTCGCAGCAGTCGGATGGCCAAACGCCTCGGCGGTTTTTCGAGCACTGCTGAGAACGGTCTCGAACGACTCTGGCCCACGCATCTCCAGCTGACCGTCGGCCAGTTTCCAACCAATCCCGTTTTCCACGAAGTATTCGTTGAGCTCGTTCTGGAAATGGTCGTAGTTCTCGGAGCGATAGTTATGGTTAGCAAGGTTGTCCAGGACGCGCTCGATGATGTCGTACACTTTGTACCATTTGCATACGAGGAGCAGGTCTTCTACTTCATTGGCAACATTGGGGTACTCAGTCCAGTTGTTGCGATCGGGTTGCTTCCTCAAGGCTTGGCACACAATTTCTCGAAGGGCTTTAGGGCCCAACCCGCACTCGTAGCAGAGCTGGGTTAAGTAGGCTCTCAACTCCTCTGGAGCATCTTCTCGGACGGTAATTTCGGCTTCTTGAGTACCGGCGTACCCGTGGCGCTTGGAAAAAGGTTCCCGCATTGCGTTTCTCCCTATGCAATCTACCATTCGGATCTTGCCTGAGCGGGAGCATGGCTAGCAATGTGCAAGAGAGCTTGTCGCGGAAATACATCCGCCGGATTTTTCCCAACATTTCCATGCTGATCACCCTGTGTTCTCCTGCTCGAAAAGTGAGTAGAAGCAGTTGAACACCTAGGTCAGTTTTCCGTCGGCAGAACAGCCTTTACTGGGTCAGTTTTCGGTCAGCGGCAATAGTCATTGCGCCAGTACTGAGTGCTCATTCATCATCCCCTGACAGCGGAAAGTTGATATCAACATCGATACCCCCGATCAATGCATCGAGGCGAACCTGGAGAGTTGAATCGAGGGCGATCATCTTCCCAGGGTTACCCAGGATGTCGTCCTCTAACAGCGTCAGAAACTCGCAAAGCTCCTGGTCATTTTTTGAAGCGTCTGTGCCATCCGTCTCACTGCGAGAAAGGATCGTGGATACGGATGAAGCAGGATTTGAGTCGTTCATGCTGCTGACATTATCCGCGCTTGAAGCGCTTGTCATGCGCCAAGTGTGGATTTCGAAAGAAGCTCCTTTGGTTGCCGCTCCTTCGGGCCAAAGCCCGGCTCGTCCCCATGTCTTGACGTTATGTGGCCTACCGCACAGCTCGGCGTTCATGTAAGTACGTGACCACGTAGGTATCCATCATGGCGACTGTCACTGTGAACGCTAAAAGCAAAATCACCATCCCTGTTCAGGTACGGGCTGCTCTTGGCCTGCGACCAGGGGATGAAATCGAATTCGTCCTCGAAAATGGTCACTTCGCCATCGTGGCTGTGAGTTACTCCGTTGAGCGATTGAAGGGCATGATTCGCAAGCCGAAGGTCATCGTGAGCATTGATGACATGAATCCAGTTTTTGCACTGAAGGAGTAATTGCTCGTCGATAGTGTTTCAGTGGGAGAAAGGCTTGCTACTGTTTGTCTCGCGCTTCATTCCAAGGCGGATTCTGAGATGGGTTGTTGCTATCGCGTTTTCGGGCCTAAGGCCCGGCTCGTTGAGTGACTGCTTTATTTCACTTCAGCGTTGCCAGGCTGTCCGCTACTCCAGGCTTCAGTGAGCTCGTCTATTCGATCCGCGATTTGCTGCTTTTTTTTGGGGCTAGAGCGCGCGTGCTGCCGACAAATTCCTCGATCAAATACAGCGAGTCGCAACATCAAGCTCCAGCTCCTGTAACGCCTTATCGGGAGTTCGAATCGCACCGTCACCATCCCATTCTTCGATGATGATTTTCATAGGTGGCTTTCTCGCGTGCGGTCTCCATTGCTTTAAGTCAGCAATGGTAACGTGCTTTTCGCGTGCAGGCTCAGAGCGCAGCGAGTAAACGTTCGAGCTGCTCACGCTCCCAGGTACTCAATAATTCGACAGGATCGTTTCCGGCGCGCTGCCAGAGTTCGAGTGTCCCGACTCGACCATCTGGTGATCTGCAGTACTCGCAGTAATCCAGGGTGTCACAGTCATTGAAGAGTGTGAGTAGCCATCCATCAATCTCAACGCTCATTAGCCCGTGATAGATCTCCCCCCATGACTGGATGGAGCTTCTCATCATGATGCGTTTGCCGAGCGCGACGTCCGTCAGTACCTGGCAGACCTCGCGGGCGGTGAGAGGAGAGGTTGTGTTAAAGACATTCTGCGTCCGAGCCATCGCTTGCCGATATCTAATCTGTGATGTGACATCAATGAGAAGGTCTCTCCATCGGGCTATCGAAGCCCGGCTAGCCAACCTAACTCCAGACCTACTCACTCTGGCGTCATAAGCACCGCCAACGTCATATTGATGAACTCTTCATTCTTGGTTACCGTTGCTAGCGCACTGCGCACATTGCCTCCAATCTCACTCGAGCCGTGCTGCTCGACCCAAAGCGTCAGCTCCATGATCGCGGCTTCGAGGGCTAGCTGGTTCTGATTGATCTTGAACAGCAGGGATGGGAGCAAGTCTTCGTTGGCCATCGCGATTCCTCCGTGAAAAAGAGAAGCGTAGCAGGAGGAGGTGTTAAAGACCGGGCAGCCTATGTCTGCACTGAGGTATTCACCAAACCGAAATAGTCATCTGTAATCGGCGTGCCGAGACGAGTGGTTCAAAGACTCAGGGACGTACGCCCTACACCGCTCTGACGAGGATGCTCGGAATTCAGGAGCGAACAAACAGCCTCCGCCTCCATCCTGGACTTGAACACACCGTGCTTGCTAGCAGAGCCTCCCTCGACGAGATCCACAACCCGATACTGCTTGATGCCATCATCCATTCTGGTTGTTTCGATGACCCTGAATCTTGAATGCATGGTGCGTTCCCTGCTGAAACTGGAGCTTTAGGAGTACCGGTATGACTCCATGATTTCAACCATTATGCGGGACTGAGCTGAGACAATTTATGACAGGGCGCAATGATTCTCTGCGTGAGGACAGAGACTTCGCGGGAGGTGGGAGGGGTAGGTTGTGTTCAATCATTGTGTGCGAATCATCGCATGCCTATAACTAAGCTGCGGGGTGACGTAAGTGGAGAGGTCACTTCTTCGGGCCAATGGCCCGGCTCACCTAATCAGCCGAACATTTCCTTAATGATGGCTGCAACGTTCCTGACGCAGTAGAGGGCGCCATAGAAGACGTGTGCCGAGCGTTACCTAGCGCACGGTTGATTGAGGCAGCTTTCACTCCATCACTCACTGCAGGCGCAGTCCATTACGCCAGTGCCGAGCATTCATTCATCATCCGCTGAGAGCGGAGAGTTAATGTCAACTTCGATACCGCCGATCAAAGAATCGAGGCGAACTAGGAGGGTTGAATCGAGGGCGATCAGCTCCCCAGGGGTACTCAGGATGTCGCCCTCTAACAGCGTCAGAAACTCGCAAAGCTCTTGTTCATTCTTTGAGGCGGTACCATCCGTCTCATTGCGAGAAAGGATCGTGGATACGGATGAGGTGGAATTTGAGTCGTTCATAGTGCTGACATTATCCGCGCTTGAAACGCTTGTCATGCACCGAGTGTAGATTTCGAAAGAAGCTAAGTTGTGCATGGCGGCGAGAGGATATGTCGCTGGTTTGGGTCTGTTGGCCCAGCTAGGGTTTGGTTTTTCAGATGGAGGTGAAAGCGCTGTCATCGATCAAGGAATACCATCCAGTGCCCCAGATCACACAGAGCATTTGGATGACCTTCGGGCTGCCATTACCCGGTACCAAGCTTCATGACCTAGTTCACGAAGGACTGCCGTTTGAGTTCCTCGACCGGATAGCGAGCCTTCTGCAGGTGCAGCGAGGTAGTGTCTCCAAGGCTATTTGCATGTCACCCGCAACGTTGGCACGCAGGGCGACAACTGGGCGGTTTGGCGCACTTACGTCGCTTGAAATGTAGACAGGATGTAGACTAGAAATTTTTAAGGTTCTGGAATCAGGATGACAATGGAGTGGCGAGCATCTGCTTGGGGGCGGCTGCTGACAAAATCTGAGCCATGGCGCTTAAACACTGAAGACAATCGGCTTTTCTTAAGGCTTGGCGACAAGGTGGTTGAGATACAGCCCGACAACCTCCCCAAGGTGGAGGTCAATCGTGGCGTGCTTTGGACAGATATCACGCTGTTTGAAGGCCGCCAATTTCGTGTCGATGGGTTGCCCAACTCCAAAGAGCCTAACCTTGCACAGGAATTAGCTCGGCTCCTCTTGATTACCCGACGACAATGCTTTGAGGAATGCTACTCGTCCATCCGAAGATGGTTGGACACCATTGTGCAGACAGTAAACAAAGCCGACGCTGAACACCACTGGCTGACGCACGAGATGCAGCAGGCGCTTCTCGCAGCCAAGCCGATGCTGAGCATCGACGACCAAGCTTTAGCTAAATTGTTTCAGACTTCTGAAGTCCAGTCCTCTCTCCAGGAGCGCGCTCCGGACGTCCAGAAGGATCTTGACGATTGGATGTGTAATTGGTCAGAGGTATGGGCTCACCGAAACTACGGGCATATGTTGCATGAGCTTGATGCATGCAAGGATCTCCTCTCCAATGTAGAAAGCAAGCCGCTTACAGATGAGCAATCCCGAGCGGTAATCTGCTTTGATAACCGCGTCCAAGTCATCGCTTCCGCAGGTTCTGGCAAGACTTCGACCATGGTTGCCAAGGCGGTCTATGCCCTGCACCGTAAATTAGTATCTCCAAGCTCAATCGTTATGCTGGCCTTTAACAAGGCCGCAGCTGGGGAGCTTCAGGCGCGGGTTGCAGAGGCACTCGCGCGTGTCGCTATCAAAGACATACAAGTGGAAGCAAAGACCTTCCATTCCCTCGGGCTTTCCATCATCGCTGAAGCAACCGGCCGTAAGCCTCATGTACCGGATTGGGCGGTAGAAAACCTACTGGGCCTCCAGAAGCTCTTGAACATCGTTGACGATCTTAAGGATCAATCTGATGTATTCAGGGCTCGGTGGGATCTATTCAGATTGGTACTTGGGCGAGACGTTCCTACTGCGGGTGCGGATCAATCTTTCGAAGCTTGGGACAAGGAAGGACAAGGCCGTCTGGTGTCATTGAACGGTGATCATGTTGCAAGCCAAGAGGAGCGGATTATCGCTAATTGGCTTTTCTACAACGGCATCGATTATCAATACGAGCGGTCTTACGAGCATGACACAGCCACCGTTATGCATCGCCAATATTTCCCCGACTTTTTCTACCCCGACATCAACCTCTACCATGAACATTTCGCATTGGATGCCTCTGGCCAGCCTCCAGAGCACTTCAAGGATTACCTAGAGGGTGTTAATTGGAAACGAGCGACGCATGAAAAGCTAGGCACAACTCTCGTCGAGACAACCTCGCATCAATTGCAAACCGGCGAAATTTTTAAGCATTTGGGTACAGTCCTTACGTCTCGCGGCCTCATCCTCGACCCAAATCCAGATCGTCCTATTCCTGCAAAAGGGATGGTACCGATGGAGCACGTTGACCTAATTAAGCTGCTCCGTACGTTCATTACTCACTTCAAAAGCAACAGCCTTACAGTTGATGTGCTATTTGAGCGCCTGCGGGATCTGCCGATTGGAGCGTTCAGATATCGTTTTGAAGCTTTTTTGGAGCTGGCTGTTCCGGTCATCAACGGCTGGAACATGGCACTGTCCTTAGAAATGGGAATTGATTTCGAGGACATGATCAACATGGCGGCTGAGAGCCTCGAGAGGGGGCATCCCTCGCCATACAGCCTGGTAATGGCTGACGAGTACCAAGATGCTTCGAGGGCCCGTGCGCGCCTCTGCAGAGCATTAGTCGCTGAGCCAGGTCGGCATCTCTTCGCTGTTGGAGACGACTGGCAATCTATCAATCGCTTTGCCGGTGCAGACATTTCAGTCATGACGGGCTTTCGCGATTGGTTTGGGCACGGTCAGGTTTATCGGCTGGAGACTACATTCCGATGCCCTCAAGAACTCTGTGATGTGTCCAGTCGCTTTGTATCCAAGAACCCGGCCCAGTTAAAAAAGCGGGTTTCTTCAGTCACACCCGCCATCGATCCTTGTATCCAAGCGTTCCAAGTTCCAGACAGAAGCGAGCTTCAGGGAGCGATTAACCATTACCTAGCTGAGATTTATCGCCGTTTAGTCGACGGGGCTGTGCCTGCAGGTAAAAATGGGAAAGTGACCGTGTTCGTATTGGGGCGGTATAAAAACGATCGACAATACGTCCCTGAGAGCTGGAAGTACCATTTCGGGGATCGAATCGAAGTCAAATTTAAGACTATCCATACCTCCAAAGGCGATGAGGCAGAGTATGTAATCCTTCCAGGGATGGTGTCCCGGGGATTCCCAAACGTCAAAAGCGATGACTCGGTGCTGCAGTTGGTCATGCCTGCCGGGGACACCTATCAACACAGTGAAGAGCGAAGGTTGTTCTACGTAGCTCTTACCCGTGCTCGTCGTTCTGTCGCGATGTTCACAGTAAAGGGCAAGAGCTCCCCGTTTCTTGATGAAATGGTGAAAGAGGGCTCCGTTAAAGTCACCGACATTCGTGGCGAGCCCATTCAGGAAGAACGTTGCCCGGTCTGTAAACGCGGCGTGTTGGTCATCCGACAAGGCCCATTTGGCGAGTTTCGCTCGTGCTCAAGCTATCCGATATGCAGCTACAAACCTAAGCGGCAACAAAAGCCGAGCAACAGTATTGCCAGGATACCTTCACGTGGGCCGTGGTGAGGCCGCATGATTTCACCGGGCCCGCGATCCCGCCTGCCAACACCTATACCAGGGTATCTGCACGAGGTGTCAGTAGACGGAACCTGTTATCAATACGTATATATTCGGTATTTTGGATCAACCAAGATATATAGACGACGTCACCTACCAACCATAGACAGTGGCTTTTAGTTTCGTAGTCCAGAGGAGTGATGTGCACCATGTTAGATTTTTTTAGAAAACTACTCAGTCCGTCGAAAAATAACGAGCTCTTGCTTGAAAATATAAATATAAAAAATACAAAAGACCTAGAGAAGCTGGTGCGTGGATTTGGCCCAGAGCGAGCTGGCGAAATCATCCGAAAACGAGCTCTAGAGGGCAACCTTACCTGCCAGCTTTTTTTGGCAAACGTCGCGTCCTTCGTTCCGGAAGCAGACTTGACTGATAGTGTACGAAGAGATTTCGAGGTCTTTACCAGAATGGCTGCAGAAAATGGAGACGCCGGTTCTCAGTTTAATCTTGCGATCTCGTTCGTTAAAAAGGTAGACAGCTCCAAAAGTTACTTTTCAGGCGATAACATTGAAAACCTAAAGCAGGCTAAGCACTGGCACAAGAAAGCAGCATCCCAAGGTTTCAAGCCTTCGATTCAATCCCTGGAAAATCTAAAGTCAATTTTTGACAATGTTTAGCAGGGATTGGATTAGCATAGAAAGATAATCCCAACCTGCAGCTAGGGATGCCTTAGATTTAAGTGGACACCATCGCCTCAAGCTACGGTGTCAGGAAACGTGTTGCCCTGACGGTTAGACAGCTGTCGATTTATGACATAGCAAATAGCATTTACATGTATTTTGTTATAGGTACGACGCGGGTGTTGTCGAAAGCTCGCTTACTGTCTCCACAAGGAGGGATAGTCCTCCCTCCCTACGGTAACCAGCCAGTGTTTTTCAGCAATTTATCCGTGCATTCAATTTGTTTGTGCTCATACGCAGTAAACCCTGAGTTAGCTTACGCATTTGTCAGGTAGGGTCGGCCACGCAGAGAGATGGCCTATACACCAAGGCCATCTTTCCTTCGAGTCAGCGTAGATAAATCGATCGTACGGTTTAATGCCTCTGATCTCTTTGCAAACTTCGCCTTTTTTATGTCCTCAAACGCGATAGAGCCTAATAGGTTTTTTACTCGAGTGTCTGCGGCCATATCGGAGAGAAGCTGACCTACTGTTTTCCATTTCTTAGCACCTCGCTTATCACGAAGCCCCTTTCCATCAACAAAACTCAAGATTACGTCAATGCTTCTGGTGCTCAAGCCGATCGCATCACTATGGTATATGAACCTTGCTCCTGGAAGTGATAGGGAGTTGTCACTGCCTTCACCACGGTTCACTTCAATTCTTATAGGTTCGTAAATATTTTTATCGCTCTCACCCTCATCTAACCAGCTATCCCATTCATCCTGAACAAAGTATTCTTCGCTACCGGACAATAGATTACTTAGGTCGTTGCTGTAAGAAAGTATTAGTTGGTGTTTGGTGCGTGTCATGGCGACATAGAATTTTGAGATGTCTCTGAACTGCTCCTCTTTAGGTGCCGCCTGGTCAGGTAATACTTCCTCCGAGCAGTTAAGGATTACCACATAGTCAAACTCAAACCCTTTTGTTTGTTCTAAGTCTGAAAGGAAGATGTCACTGATGTCGATGTCTATTGCGCCATCTAGTAGTGGGATTCCCACTCGATCAGCTAGAGTTTTAACTTCATAGCTAGTGAAGCCACAATACGCAATACAAGCTTTTCGACCTGGATGTCTTAGGATTTCA
Organism: Pseudomonas umsongensis; assembly: GCF_002236105.1. Classification (GTDB taxonomy): domain Bacteria; phylum Pseudomonadota; class Gammaproteobacteria; order Pseudomonadales; family Pseudomonadaceae; genus Aquipseudomonas; species Aquipseudomonas umsongensis. The sequence goes on along the minus strand of NZ_NIWU01000008.1, from coordinate 17,041 downwards.
TCCTGCAGATAGCGTAACGCGTATGAAAATTCGTGCCCGAGTGATTTGGCTTCTAAGATGAGAGGGGTCGTACCACTTCTGTCTGCCAATTCTGGGTCAAGCAACTCGTAATCTTCTAGTGGTTGATGTTCAGCGTTGTAATGCTGCTTAAGAATGTGGTAGGCCGCTCTTAGAACGTCTTTAGTGTTCCTATAATTTTTCTTAAGTGCTAATGATCGAGTCCCGCACTCGATCCCAGCTAATCTCATGCTCTGTCTTTTGGTCTGAACTTTCTGAGCCGCATCGCCACACAAAAATAAGTCGTTCTTCCCAGGTAAAGTTAGTGATCGAATGACCTCTAGCTCAATGGTTCCAAAATCTTGGCACTCATCGATGATCATTGAGCGGTGGCGAGCGCTAAACTGTTCTTTATATTGATATAGCTCAGTAGCTAAGCCTAGATAGTCACAGATTCCGATATCTCGCATTTTCTTTTCCCACAACTCAAGTCCTTGCAGTATCAGAGTTCGGAAATCCGCATCAAACGGAATCACTCGACCTTCCCGCTCGGTCTTTAAGTATTCGTGGCGACGCGCTCTGGGGAATGCTGATCTTATCCAATCGAACTCTTCCCGGATATAGTGTTCTGAGTTGATGCCGCGCTGAATCAGTGTTTTATGTATTGGAAGCAATACCTTTGCATCTTCGTTGTTTAGCTCGCATCTATAGAATTCTGTCCAAACTTCATCAATATGCTCTTCACTTTTCCATGTTCTATCATCATATATTTTTTGATTTTGAGGTTCGTATTCGGCTAAAAGCTTTTGGCATAGCTTGAAAAACGGTTGGACGTCGATTCTTTCGGAGAGTTCAACTGGTGCGGCGGCTTTCACCAAGCTTTCAATAAGGTGTGCCAGCGGTTTATTAAGTGTGATAACAAGAATTCTTTCATCTGGGTATTCGGTCGCCAACCAAATTGCACGTCGAACTACCACGCAGGTCTTGCCTGAGCCAGATACCCCGATTAATTTAGCAGGGCCAGTTAGATTGGCAGTTGCAATTTTTTCCTGTTCAGGGTGCATAAACAACATCCAACTTTTATAATCACCCCCCATCATCACTTGATCGGCTCGAGCCAAAAATTCTTTATCGTCAGGTTTGAACTCGATGAACGCGTCGCCAAATCGTACTTTTTGAACTTCCTCGGGTGGCAGCTCGTCAATTTCTCGGCTATCTCCTAGAAAAAGCCTTAATCTATCGTTTGCAGCGCTGATGTTGTCGGAGCGAATAAGAACCAGTGCATCATATAGTGCTGTCGCATGCTCTTCTCCCTCAATGCGGACTACAATATTGAATATTTCCTCCTCTGTATGAGCTCCTGTGAGTGCTTCAATGTCTCTGCAAATGGCTCTGGATACACCTTCAAGTGCTCTATCGAAAAGTTCAGAAGGTTCGAAAAGCGTGAAAAGTTGCTCGGAGTGAAAGGATAGATCGTTGCCTGCTGAGATCCTTTCGTCCGAACTGACTGAAGCGGGTACGAAGTTGACTACTAGTTGTTTGTTTACACTAAATTTTACATCCTTATTTCTCTCCAGCCATTTGTCGGCATCTTCATGATTTCCAAGAAATAAGAAAAACACAACCTTTTCATCTTGTACTGTAATTAATCTAGCACGGCCAGCAAGATCATACTTGATGCATTTATCAATTCTGGTTTCGCCATGGTTTGTGACCTGGAGTCCTTCGAATGGATCTTGTTCTAAAGCGATTCTGCCAAACATAGCTTGAACTAGTATTGCCGCTTTTTGACTAGAGCCTCCAGCTTTTACCATTTTTTGTATATTTGTACGGAATTCCCTATGTTCTACGTATCTGATATCGCTCATTGCTCGCTCGAATTATCCGAATATAAACTACAAAGCTCCATTGGGAGTGCTGTTCAACGTAGCGCAGTCCTTTTGGCGATATCCTTTTGATATCACGACCGAGCTTGCTTTGGAAGCGAAAGAGCTTGCGGGGTTCTCTTCAATCGCTGCTTGTTTTGTACTCAGCCTGATCAACTGCAAGGCCCATTGACAGGAGGTCGCACGATCCGAGCGCTACTATCCATGCCCGCGTTGATCTTTTGGTCGAGAGGACTGGCTCGCCATGCATGCCATTTGCAGCTTTTTCTGAACCAGGTGCGGCCTGCCTTGGGTCGCGAAAAAACGCGGCGTCATTTGTTCCCAATTTGAAGGTGGGTGAACTAACTTCGGTATTCTGGGGGCGAGTCATCGCATGCTCATAGCTAAGCTGCGGGGTGAAATAAATGGATAGGTCGCCTCTTCGGGCCAATGTGCCCGGCTCACCAAATCAGCCGAGCATCTCCTTAATGATGGATGCAACGTTCTTGGCATCGTCAATCCCTCGGTGATAGGTACCCTGCCAAACCAGTCCCAACGACTCTACCGTGTGCTTCAGTGATTTCGGTCGATCGTCATATAAACCGGCATGCCATTTCCTGGCATTGAAGTGTGGCATGCCTTCGAGCAGGGGAGGGCAGGCAGCAAAGCCAGCATCGCGCTCAAGCTGCCTTGCATCGTAGTCACCCCATGACGCCCAGGCTGCGTTTGGAAACCGCGTAGCAAACGTTCGTAGCTCTTCGCCAACCTCTTGATAGGTTCGGGCGCCGTCCACGTCTGCTTGTTGGATGGAGGTGAGTTTTTTGCAGAAAGCGGTCAGGGTAGGGTTGATCTGGGGCCGAACGAAACGCTGGAACTCATCGACGATCTCCAGCGACTCCAAATCGATCACTACCAGGCCAATCTCAATCGTTTCCATCTGATCAGGGACGACTGCGAGAGGCCTTGGCGATTCAGACTCATCAACCTCATCAACCTCATCAACCTCATCACAGGTTGCCTCAAGGTCGACGCAATAGAGGTAGCGGTATGGCGCTAGCAGGTTTTGAATGGCTTGAAGGTGAAGCAGCTTTGCTTCAATGCTCATGGGAAGGAAATCCTAACTATGGTCTGTCCAAGCTACATCGACACGTGCATACAGACACGTTTTGACGGAGTCGTTTGTACTGCTTCTGTTCCGACGTAGGGCTTCGGAGCTAAAGCTTCTTTGTCTTTCGTTCCTTCGGGCTAGAGCCCGGCTAGATCTCACGTCGTCGGATGCTAGTCACTAACTGTTCGCTTGGGACATTGGCCTGTTGGTGAAGGTAGAGCGTTCACAGGGCCTGATGAATATTTCCAAAGTAATGTGCGTTGCATCCGCGAAGAATGCGGAAAGGGGCGGGCATAAGCGTTTTCATTCACCCATTGAACGACTAGCGCTGCCGGTATCCGCAGAGTTCTCATAAGTAATGCTGTTGACATACCAAATGGCCTCGCCGGTAGGGGTCTGCACCACAGCCTCGTCACCTTGCCCCTTCTTTAGCAGCGCTCGGGCCATGGGCGAGTCGATTGAGATGTAGTCGTTGCGCCCGTAAATTTCGTCGTAGCCCACGATTCGGAATTTCTTGAGCTCTCCTTCGTCATTTTCAACCTCTACCCAGGCTCCAAAAAACACCTTTCCCTCCTGCTCTGGGGAATAGTCGACGACCCTGACGTCCTCCAAGCGTTTACGCAAATATCTAACCCGTCGATCAATCTCTCGCAGCAGCTTTTTGTTGTATTGGTAGTCGGCGTTTTCGCTCCGATCCCCAAGGGAAGCGGCCCAAGTGACTTTCTGGGTGATCTCGGGACGGTACACGCGCCACAGGTGATCAAGCTCTGCCTTGAGGGTGTCGTAGCCACCGCGAGTGATGATGTTTGTGGCCAAAGCGGCCTCCTTTTGACGAATTACGCTACTGATCGATGGCTGCGCAGGGTGGTTCACACGAGGATGTCTGCATTTCTTGAATGCTCTTGGAATGCCCCCTTGTTCGAAGCTCAGAGCCTATCATGTGGTCATTTTTTCCGGGTGAGATTGCCTATTCACGACCCTGTATTGACCGGCTACGGAGTCATCGGAGCGAAGCAATCGGAAGGGGCTTGCATCGAGTATGTGAGCGGCAGCCAGGTGTGCCATTCCATTCGCCAGGTGAGCTACAAGGCAAATGATATGCCGCTGCGGGAGAAAGACCCCCGTTAGTCAAGCTGACTTTTGAAGAGGCGGTCGAGCGAGTAGCCGGAAGGCAAGTGGGGGTGGATGGCGGATTGCCACTTGCTCGTCCCGGCGAGCCTCTCCATCATCAGGGGTTCTTGATTAAGGAGCTCATCACATGGAAATGACCTCGCTGAGGCTACTTCACTGCAGTATGATTTCGATCGGCAGTGACATGCAGCAATTTTTGGTGAGAACAGGTGCGGCGAGCTTCGATTGCCTGTTTTCCACGCGAGACACGCCTTTTGTTCTCACGCTCACGGCCCGAGGGAAAGCCCGAGGGTTCTTCCGATTTGACGTTCTTGCAGGCTATCGGATTCGAGATTTCCTAGGTGACATGTACGGTGATCTCGTTGAGGTTCTCAAAGAGGACGGTTCTAGTGGGAAACGACTGATACCCAAAGAATTCCTGGCCGAACTTAACGATGCCATTCCCACCCAAGCCACTGTAAAGGCCAATCCGAAGCCATCAGAAATCGTGCGCTTGCGCCCCGACATTATCGAGGACAGAGAAAAGCCTTACTTCAACTGCTGGTCATACTGGACGCAAGGCCAGAGGCCCAGTGCTGAGAACCAGCACAAAACTTTGCTTCTCTTGGGCCCTGATGCCTTACGCCATAGCCAGGAGCGGAGTGCTTCTTCACGTTGGAGCTCTACCGAAACTGGCGGCTCATGGACTAAAGATCTGTCGAACTAGCCAGCCGAACTGCCGGGCGCTGGGCACGTACCTATTGGGGCTGGAAAGAATTTCCAATAGGTACCGAGCGCTTTCGCGAGAGGCGATAGCCTAGGCACACTTTCTCCAAACAGGTATACCCGAGTGTCCCACGCACCCACCCAAGCTGTTCAGCATTGCGAAACCCTTCTGCGCAATATGATGGAAGACCTCCAAGCCAAGGGGATTTGGCCGAACGTCCAGAGCATCATTGATAGCATGCTCAAGCGCCGTATTGAGCTGGTAGAGGTATATGAAGAGGTGCACGCCATGTTGGCCCACACGCCACGAGGCCTTTATATATTCTGGGATGTTTTCGTCCATTCCGCTGATGGCTGGAACCCAGAGAAGAACCGACGTGCCCGTCGGGCACGTGAAGAACTGATAGGGGTCAACGCTCGAATCAGTGAGCTCGCCGATCAACTGGCAGCGCTGCTGGATCGGCGTGATGAGCTTCATAACTACTCCGGTTTTGGTTCCAATACCCAACACCACATCCTGGATATTGTGCATGAAGCGGCGGAGCACAATTACCACTACGAGAGCTACGTGAAGGAAGAGCTGGATCGCATTCAAAACCAGTACGATTTCAAGTATTGGCCTCCATTGAGCGATGTGATCCAGGCTATCGGTAGCGATGCCGAAATGGCCGAGGTTACTGCTAACGATCCGGCTACCGAAGCCGCCACTACAAGTCGGAAGTCGGGCCGCTCAGATTTTATAAAAGCGTTCCTGGGTCGTATCGATGACAACCGGGTGCGGGAGTGCGGCTTCATACCTAACAGCTTCGCGCTCTCTGATGGCAGCTTGGCATCGCTCGTGAACTGTGGTCTTGATTTGGCTGTTGATGAGCTGGTGGATGCCGACTTTATCAAGCGGTTTCGGCAGCGGCAGCGGCAGGCGAAAAAGGCCTGACTGCAAGTCGAGCCTGAGGTGCACAGTATGGGATGTGCTAGAAGCAGAGCAGCCTGGCAAATGGAGCAAAACATAGGGCTGCGCTGCGACATGGTGGGTTATGGATGAATGGCGATCTTGTAATACCTACAGATGCTGAATTTCCCAACCCTGCTCGCGAAGCTGCAGGCAGTTGGCTTCGAACTCTTCTCCCTCGCCAAGCGTCCGCTTACTTATAGCCAAGCACAGCAGGTGAGTCGGGCGGGTCATCGCCACATACATGGCAAGCAAGCGCTGACTAATCCTTTTTTGGGGCCTGACACTCCCATGGCTTTTTTGCCCGGCAGCCCAGGGTAACAGGCTAGCAATGAAGTGCCCGAAGTTATAGGTTTCGAGCACAAGCGTCGCAGTATGGGTCTGCCCCTTGCTCGAATGAATAGAGCCGAGCTTGATGTCCAACACTCCATGGTCTTGAGCGCTTCGGAAGGTATTCACTGCACGCTGTACAGCGCGTTCCTGCAGAGCCTCCAAGCCTTCCGGTACCCAAGCAAGGTAGCCCTGCGCTGCCTCGGGTTGTTCATCCACTCCAGCAAGAACAGATGCCAAAGCCCAGAAGCGCTGAGCGAAGGATGCCCAGTTGTCGACACTGATGGTATTTGAGGCGAAGAGCAGATCGACCACCAACTGTTGGTAGCTCGCCAAGTCACTCAGCTCGATGAGTAACTGTTGAACTTGGACGTGCTGTCGACTTCCCACTTTGATTTTGGTGGTGAGATTGGAAAGGTTTACCAGGTGGAGAAGGCCCTTAGCGATCTCTTCTACGCTGTGGTGAGCAGTATCGTTTTTGACGAGATTACGCTTGGCTTGGCGAACACGCTCAATCAACGTTGGCGGACGGTACGCTACTAGACCTGCGCTGCGATCATAACCTTCCCAATAATGCCCGACCGTTTTTGGGTAATGGATCGGGTCAGTGTCGTCGGGGTCGATGTCTTTATGGGTATAGCCAAGGGCAGTGACTGTGGCCTTGTCGTGTAGAGATACTGGGAGCTGTTGGAATGCCAGGCGGGCATAAGCATCCAGTTCAGAGCTACAGTCACCATCAGGAAAAACGAAAATGGTGTGGCGAAGAGGCCCTTCGTCACCTACGTTGCGCCGCCCTGAAAGCCTGCCTGCGACGGCATGGAGCGCAAAGGGATTTGCCAACATCGCAATCGACTCATCGAAGCGGAAGCTGCTGGAGATCTCGACTGCGCGACTTCGATCCGGAAAGTCACTGCCATTGGTGTTGGCGTCCGACTCAAAAATCGCCTGATTGGAATCACCAACCCTTGTCACGCAAATCTCGGTGTTATCGCGGGGGAAAATGGCGCTCAGGTACTCGTTCTGCATCGCCGAAGTATCCTGCATCTCGTCGATGAAGGCGCATGGAAAACGGTGCTTCAACCCCTCAGCTACGCTTGGTCGTGCAGCCAGCTGAGCACTCCCCAGCACGAAGATCTCGTCGTAACAAAAGTAACCGCGCTTGGCCGTGTCGACGACTGCCCTAGCCATGATTTGGTAGCTTTGAGTATCTGGCCCGCAAGGGAGGTTACCTTTGGCGACCTTGATGCGAGGGTTGGCAAAGTCTGCATTGGCTAGCCGCAGCAATGTGGTGTCGAACGTTCTGCGGGCCAAGAATTTGCCCAGAAATCTTTTGTCCTCCCCTGGCAAAGACCTCGAGCGCATCCGGTGGGTCAGCTCATCATCGATCGCGGTGAAGCGGTATTGAGCGGAAAGGAGCCAAGGTGTGGCGAGGAAGCGCCTGACAAAACCATGAATTGTGTCGATGTAGTGAGGGTAACTCAGCAGTCGCCGACCAACTTCGGTGTTTCCTAGGCGCTGCTCGATTTCATGTCGAGCGACGTTGGTGTGAGACAACACGCAAATTCCACGTGTGCGGCTTTTCCATTTGCGAGCAAGAATTGCGAGCTTGGCGACCACCAGTGTGGTTTTGCCGCTCCCTGGGCACGCCGACACATCGAGCGTTTCCTGCGATCGAAGAAATGCCAGACGCTGCTCATCCAGACCCTCAAGATCCATAAGTTCTGAGACCCAGTCGATGTCCTCGTCGGTGATTTCGGGCACCAGCTCGCGGAAAGCGATCATAGGATCTGCCTTTGCGATTGCTCTTGGGAAGGATGGTGTTGATCGGAGGCTATTTCTAAGCGAGAGGTAACATAGGTGATTGCCTCAACGAGGTAGTCTGGGAGCCGTTCTTCTAAGCCCTCACGAGTCACTACTATCCTTTGATAGCGCTGCTCCAAAATGTCCACTAGGTACTGAGCCGTGATCGCCTTGGAGGCTACCTTGCGGTGGAATAGGGCATAGATGGTCGAACTTATTTGCTCAGCCGACATGCTCGAGCTTGCAAGGCCTTCATATTCGGCCATGGCCAGTTCAATCACCTGATCATGCGTTTCCCGAGCAGCATGAATTGCATCATCCCTTGCCGCCAATCGTGCGGCAACGAGAAGCTCACGTGCCATGCCGCTGAAGGCAAGGTCGTATTCCAGTGTCCATTGTCCCGCCACGAACGTTTGTACGTTCTGCTCGTCGTTCGCTTTGCGCGAGTTTTTCCGCTCAGCCAAACGTTGAAGCCGAGTTTCGTCATCAGCGCCGAAGTCGCGGGTCGCTCGCCACTTACGGCGTCCAACCTCCCACTTCGGGTCGCCTTCATTTTCGACCAAACCCAGAATTTGTGGTGCGCAATTCGGCATGACGTCCATGTCCGAGATGCAGGCTACAGGAATGTTCAAAACGCCGTGTTCAGGGTGCGCACGTTGAAGGATCCGAGCATAGCGACCGAGACCAACACCTCCGACATTCACCACCGAGACGCCATGTCGGGTCAAATCTCTTTCGAGCAGCTTCGCAAGTGCTGGTAACAGGATGGCTTCAGCATCTCCCTCGACGATGAGTACACCACGTGCGAAAAACAAATTCGCTTTGGTCACGTCCAGAAACCGGGCAAGGAACCGATAGTCTCCTTCATCCAGTTTCGTGTGATGCTTGCCGAGCGAGTAAGCCTTGCGACCGTGCATGAGCACTAGATTATCTAGGGCAATCTTGGAACTGAGGTTGGGGCTATGGGTGGTAAGGATGACTTGCACGGGCCGCGCTTGGTCTTCCTGGTTAACCTCATCTGCACTCGATCCATCATCGTCAGATGGGAGCGCTGACGGAGCTGCGGAACCTTCGTTCCATGGCAGCGAGTCTTCTTCCCGCCCATCGACCACCATCGGTTGAGTGACTTCGAGGGAGCTTGGTTTGGGCGTTGCTGCAGCAGTCAAAAACTCCATCAGGCGCAGTTGTCGCTGTGGATGAAGATGGGCCTCGGGCTCTTCGATAAGCAATAACGGCAGTCCATCGGGCTCCTTGCCAAGCAGTAGGAGCTCACAGGCCATGAACAATAGATTGTTAGAGCCCAGGCCGTACTCCCCACGAGCCTCACGTGACCCTTGGTCGAGCAGGCTCAGTTCCATGCGTTCTAGGATCTGTCTTAGGCGAGCCGACTCCGAGCTCCCCTCAACGAAATTGATCCGTCCATGTAGCTCATCACCTTCCAGCGAAAGGTGGGACAGGTAGTTGTCGTTGACCGAGTCCTGGGCGGAGGTCACACCTGGATGCATGTTCACCAAATGCCGTATATACCCAGCCAATCCAGCGAGGCTCAGCGACTCAGGGTTTGCAAGCGGCTGGTCGACATCGAAGCCACTCCCGTCCTTGATGCTGGGGAAGTTTTTGAGCACTTGTGAGAGGCGTGATCCACGCCCTGGAGACATTTCCCGTGTGGCATCGCGAAGGGGGCGCAGGTATGCAGCAGCTAGCAGTTGGCGGACGTTGGTATCGATGCTTGGGCCACCGCCGCTATGGCCACTGCGCACAGCAATATCAACCCAACGACGTGCGAGGACGTCGTCCGAGAGTTTTCGTGCTGTCCAGTGAACGTAAACGACCGCATCACCACCGTTGAACGTGACGTACTCCGACAGCGCCCCCTGATCCGCGACAGACAAATCTGCAAACTTGGCCACGATCGTAATCTGACTCGCCTGAGGCCCTTCATCAGGGATGTGGAAGTCTTCGGGCTGCAAGCGTACGTACTCTCCGTCACGCGTCTGGAGGACGAATCGCAGGGCATCGATGACCGATGATTTTCCCGCGTCGTTCTCTCCTACCAGCGCAGTAACGCCCTTGTTGAATTCGATGAAAAGGCCGTTCGGGTCGGCGCCGAACTGACGGAAATTCTGAACCTTCAGTGCTGACAAATACATCCGTGTGTTCCTATCACAGAGGCTTGTGGTGCATAGGCCGGTCAGCGAATAGTACTGGAAACCGTGCAGGCTATTTGCCTGTTGCTGAAATTCCGGTGGACGCATTGCAAATCTGCGGCTGTCTCGATAGTCTCTGAGTTGCGCAAGGTAGGCGTACCTCACCCGTCAGTGAAAGCTCGAAAGGGCACTACCTGTAACAGCACGATCTCCTAGGCCATGATTTTTTGCGGCCCCAGTTAGACGTAGGCGGGTGGCGTTGATCATGGGGTTGGAGAAAATTATGAGCACACCATCCTCGCTCCCAGAGCGTGTCAGCGTCACCAAGACCCTGCCGAAGACAATCCAGGGCATCAAGAAACGAGCCAAGAAAATTTGTCTGCCCGGTCAAAAGCATGCTGAGGCGCTTGACATCGTTGCACGCGAACTCGGTTATCGCGATTACTATCAGGCACAGCAGAAGCTGGCATCAGGGGAAGCATTGCCAGAAACGGCAGTGCACCAAAGCCGGCACTCAGTCTTCCTCTCCGCTTATTGGCGGGACACGGACACCAGACCTCGTTCGGCGGGTTGTGAAACGCTGGAGGTCTTTCTGCCTCGTCCGCTGAACACCATCGTGTCGAAGCATCAGGCAACCTACGCCCGTAACCTTGAGGGGTTCCGGCAAGAAGCGCCGGATCACCTTGAAATGATCTCCAACGCGAGCAGCCAGGCTCGGGCTTGGGAGCTCCTGGTGCGGGCAGCGCTGACTTTGCAGTTCATGGAGGTGAGTGGACTGCGCCCGGCAACCTCCCAAAAGGAAAGGCAAGCGCTTGAGCTTCTAACGGGTTTTCCATCGAAAGATCACGCTTCTCTGTGGATCGACTCCGCGTCGGGCATTTGGGTAGCGTTGGATGAACCTTATGGGCACGTGAATGAGTTGTCGATGGTCGAGAAGCGCGCCGCTTGGATCACAGAAAAGTCTCTGCACCTGACCAAGCCAGCATGGGCGGGTTTGTACTACCCGGACAATGCGCTACCACATCTAATCTCCCCGGCAGAGGACTTGTTGCGCAAAGTTACCGTAAGCCTTGAAGGGCTTTCGCCAATTGCGGCGGTGCCATCCGAGGAGCAACCGTGGACTGGTATTTCCGAACCTTACAACGCTCGGTTCACCAGCCCCGCGAGGAAAGCGGGTGGTGTTGCGCGGCGGGCTCGACCAGGTACTACCTATGGTTTTAGCAAAGGCGCAGTCGAGTATCACCGGGAAGCCGGGTATCCATCGCTCTGGCGACCAGAGAAGCCATTGAGCCAGACAGATCACAAGCGGATCGGGACGGAGCTTCAGTGCCTGATGATCTCGCCGATGCCCTTCAAGGCCTATCAGAAAATCCGCACGTGGTGCTCGACCCTGGAAAACTGGATGTACTCGGAGTACCGGGAGGCAGACCGTGAGAAGAGCTTCGACGATACCTACTATGGCGGGGAACCTTCCGTTTACGCCACGGTGCTGGATCAAGTCTCCGCTCTGAAGCGTATTCGCGAGATCGTTATCGATGGGTACTCGGAGTGCAAGCCCCGCAGAGACCTGTTGAAAGATCTAGAAATTGCCACAGCAATCGTCGAAGGACAGGCCACTAAGTAGTCTCGTCACACTGCCAATCCAGCCGTCTACCGCCTAGGAGAGCTATGGTGGTAGACGACTTTCATCGCACAATTTTGGCTGGCAATATGGTTGAATGTGTTTGTGATCGATGCCGATGATCGTTTGAGCTGGCGGTGGTCTCGGCGTTCGACGAAGCATGCGAGGATCGATGGCTGAGAAGCCGACTTGTGATCGTTTTTGGGATTGATCCCGGGCGACACATCAATCGTTCCTGGGCACCAATGTGCTGAATGAGTGACCTGAGTAAAAATATTTTGCTGAAAAGAGAGATTTTTTTTCACTCAAAATAGTATGTTTTGTTGAGTATGTGTACTATTGGGAGATGCCCGTATTTAAAGGGCTGCGTGGAAGATAGTATGGGTGGTGCGGTGCTTGCTTGTATTCGGCGTTTTCCGAACGATCGCCCTGGGCTGCCGCTTCGCTGACTGCTTGCGTCACCTGGGGGCGGCGTACGTGCCACAGTTCATGAAACTCGGCGCGCATCCGCGCTTCACCTTCAGGGGTGATCAGCGCGGTTCCGGCGGTACGGGGAGGGCGATAACGGCTCATGGCAACTTTTCTTCGAATCAGGAGCGCTTGAGTCTATCAACCCTCGCGCAGGACTGTCAGGGGGCTGGCATTCAGGGCGCGCCGGGTGCCGAACACACCAGCACCGCCGATCAGCACTGCGCCGATCAGCGGCAGTACCAGCAGCCATGGGTGCGGATGCCAGGGCAGGTCAAAGGCGTAGCGGTAGAGCACCAGGCTGACGACTTCCGAACCGAGTGCCGCGAGCAGGCCGCTCACCGCGCCAAGCAACCCGAACTCGATCCGTCGTGCCTTCACCAGCAGTTGCCGTTCGGCCCCCAGTGCGCGCAGCAGGGCACCCTGGCGGATGCGTTCGTCCAGGGTCGCCTGCAGGCCGGAAAACAACACCGCCATCCCTGCCGCCAGGACAAACAACAGCACGTATTCCACAGCCAGGGTGACTTGGGCGAGGATGCTGCGCAATTGCGCCAGCAGCGCTTCGACCTGCAGGATCGTCACCGCCGGAAAACTGCGCGACAGGTCGACGATCTGCTGGTCATGCCCTGCCGCCAGATAGAAGCTGGTCAGGTAGGTGGCGGGCAAATCCTTCAGGGTGCCTGGCTGGAAAATCATGAAGAAGTTCGGCTGGAAATTATCCCAGTTGATCTCCCGCAGGCTGGTGACTTTCGCCTCGCGATTGGCCCCGCCGACGGTAAAGACCAAATGGTCGCCGAGCTTGAGCTTCAGGCTTTCGGCGACCTTGCCCTCCACCGACACGCCGGGGATATCATCCGGCGGTTGCTCTGGCCACCAATGACCGGCGGTGATCTTGTTGCCCGCAGGCAGGTCTGCCGCCCAGGTCAGGCTCAGGTCACGCTGGATCGCCCGGTCGCCTGCCGATTCCTTGGTGACGATTTGCTGCACCGGTTCGCCATTGATGCTGATCAGCCTTCCGGGGACTACCGGATACAGGGGGGCCGATTGCGCCGACAACGAGATCAGGCGGTCGGTAAACGCCTGCTTGTCAGCGGGCAGGATGTTCAGGGCAAAATAGTTCGGTGCGTTCCTGGGCAGCTGGTTCTGCCAGGTGTCCAGCAACTCGCCGCGCAGCAGGGCGATCAACGCCATCGACAGCAGGATCAGACCGAATGCCAGGGACTGCCCTGCGGCTGCCAGCGGATGACGCAGCAATTGGCCCAGCCCCAGGCGCCACGGCAGGGAGGCACGAGCCAGCAGGCGTCGCAGGCTTTTCAATAGCAGCAACAGCAAGCCACCCAATATCAGTGCCGCGACCACGCCGCCGCCGAGCAGGGCGAAGGTCAGTAGCAAGTCCAGGCTCAGGCGCCACATGATCAGCCCGAGGGCACCCAATGCGGCGCCGTAGACCATCCAGGTGCTGGAGGGTATCGGCAGCATGTCCCGCCGCAATACGCGCAAGGGTGGAACCCGACCCAGCGCCGCCAGCGGTGGCAGGGCAAAACCGGCCAGGGCCACCAGTCCGGTGCCGATACCGGCGATGGCCGGGAACAGGCCGCCCGGTGGCACGTCGGTCGGCAACAAATCATGCAGCAGGGCAAACAGTCCCAGTTGCGCCAGCCAACCGATGGCGGCGCCAATGAGGCTGGCGAGCAGGCCGAGTATGGTCAGCTGCAGGCTGAACAGCACCATGGTTTCCCGGCGGGACAGGCCAAGGCAGCGGAGCAGCGCGCTGGCATCGAAGCGGCGGGTGGCGAAGCGCGTCGCTGACAACGCTACGGCCACCCCGGCCAGCAATACCGCCACCAGGCTGGCCATATTCAGGTAGCGCTCGGCCTTGCCCAGTGCGCCGCCAATCTGCCGGTTGCCGTCGCGGGCATCCTGGATGCGCTGGTTGGCGGCCAGGCCGGGCTTGATCAGTTGGCGATAGGTCTCCAGGGCCGAGGCATCGCCGCGCCAGAGTTCGCGGTAGCTGACCCGGCTGCCAGGTTGCACCACGCCAGTGGCTTGCAGGTCACTGAGGTTGATCAACACCCGGGGTGTCAGGCTGTAGAAGTTGCCGGCGCGGTCGGGCTCGTAGGTCAGTACCCGTGCCAGCTTCAGGGTTTTCATGCCGACATCGATGCTGTCGCCGATCTTCAAGTCCAGCGCCGTCAGCAATCGCGCCTCGACCCAGGCCTCACCGGGTTTCGGCCCGCCGCCGGATTCTTCCGGGGCGAAAGGCGCAGGGGCGCTTTTCAGTTCCCCGCGCAGTGGGTAGACGTCGTCTGCCGCCTTGATGCTGGAGAGCTGTATGCCGTTGTCCGTGGCGATAACACTGGAAAACTCCACCACCCGGGCGTGTTCGAGGCCAAGCTCGGTACCGCTTCTTACTTGCTCGGGGCGCGCTGGCGAGCTGCCTTCGAGCAGCAGGTCGGCTCCGAGAAACTCCGTGGCGCGCAACATCATCGCGCCATTCAGGCGCGCGCCGAAATAGCCGATGGCGGTACTGGCCGCTACCGCGACCACGAGGGCAAAAAACAGCACGCGCAGTTCACCGGCGCGGGCATCGCGCAACAGTTGACGGAGGGCGAGACTGAACAGGCGCAACAGCGGCAGGCGTGCCATCAAGGCTCCAGAGGGGCGACCAGCAGGCCGGCTTCAAGGCGGATCAGGCGCCGGCAGCGGTGTGCCAGGCGTTCATCATGGGTCACCAGCACCAGGGTCGTGCCGCGTTCCTGGTTGAGTTCGAACAGCAGGTCGCTGATGCGCTCGCCGGTATGGCTGTCGAGGTTACCGGTGGGCTCGTCGGCAAACAGCACGTCGGGTTCGGCCGCGAACGCCCGGGCAATCGCCACGCGCTGCTGTTCACCGCCGGAGAGCTGGCGTGGCGAGTGGGTCAGGCGTTGCCCCAGGCCGACCCGTTGCAACAGCTCGGTGGCGCGGCCACGGGCGTCCTGGCGGCCATCGAGCTCCAGCGGCAACATGACGTTTTCCAGGGCGTTGAGACTGTCGAGCAGTTGGAATGACTGGAAGACGAAACCCACGTGTTCGGCGCGGATGCGCGCACGTTGATCTTCATCGAGGTTGCTCAGGTCCTGGCCGGCGAGGGTGACTTCGCCGCTGCTCGGCAAGTCGAGGCCGGCGAGCAGGCCGAGGAGGGTGGACTTGCCCGAACCGGAGGCGCCGACGATGGCCAGGCTGTCGCCCTTGTTCAGTTCCAGGCTGAGTTGGTGCAGGATGGTCAGTTCACCTTCCGCGCTGGGAACCACTTTGCTAAGGTTCTTCGCGGTGAGAATGCTTGCGCCCATGGAGAATCCGATGCGTGTGTGGTTTTTGAGTGCTGGCCTGGCCTTGATGTGCATGGCCCAGAACGCAGCGGCGGGTACAGTCCTGATCGTTGGCGATAGTATCAGCGCCGGTTTCGGACTGGATACCCGCTTGGGGTGGGTGTCGTTGCTCGAGCAGCGGCTCAAGCGCGAAGGTTTCGACGATAAGGTGATCAATGCGTCCATCAGCGGCGACACCAGTGCCGGCGGCCAGGCACGCCTGCCAGCGCTGCTTGCAGAGCATAAGCCTGAGTTGGTGATCCTCGAATTGGGGGGCAATGACGGCCTGCGTGGCTTGCTGCCAACACAATTGCAACAAAATCTTGCGTCGATGATTCAGCAGTCGCAGGACGCGGGCGCCAAGGTGCTGTTGCTCGGCATGCAATTGCCACCCAATTACGGTGCTCGATACACCAAGGCCTTTGCCGACGTCTACAGCAACCTGGCCGATGAGAAAAACATCCCGTTGGTGCCGTTTTTCCTCGACGGCGTGGGCGGTCATCCGGACCTGATGCAGGCCGATGGCATTCACCCGGCAGCCGGGGCTCAGGACAAGTTGCTGGAAAATGTCTGGCCTACGCTAAAACCACTGTTATGACACTTTTCTAGGAGCGGGCTTTCGGCTAAGGTGGCGCCCCCGATTTGGAGCCCCCGATGCCGCGTTCTGCCTGGTCACTTTATGCCTATCAACTGATCGAGCCTGACGAACAGCTGGATCTGTTCGCCTGCCAGGAAGTGCGGGTACACCTGGTGACCCGACAACTGGAGCTGGGCGGCTCGGCGGACCGGACCCTGTGCGGCAGCCTGCTGCCGGCTCAACCGCGTTGGTCGAACGTCGATCGCCGGGTGTTCCAGGACCAGCGCCTGTGTTCGTTGTGTCGGGCCATTCTTGAGTCGCAAAAGCGCGGCACGTCGCCGATCTGGCCGGAGTTGCGGTTCGAGCTTTGATCGTTTCTGCTTTGCTGTGGCTTGGGCATCGGATGAAAACCTGTGGGAGCTGGCTTGTCGGGTCGCCGCATCGCAGCGATGGCGGCCTGACAGCCGACCTGTATCCCGCAGATGTACTCCAATCAAACTGTGGGAGCGGGCTTGCTCGCGAAGGCGGCCTTATAGCCGACCTATGTTTTGTTGACTGCGTACATATCCATTGCTGCGGTAACGGCCGCTTATGGTTTCGCCCTTACGGCGAGTCCCTTTTTCAAGCGCCGGAGTGCCGGCCCAGCAAAAAGGCACCAAAAGGCTTTGCCCCACCACTCGGTCCCTCGCTAGGGCTCGGCATGCCCTCTCTCCGGCATTGCTCCGTGGGTCGCCGCGATGGGCCGTCCCTGGCCCAGCGCGGCTAAACCGGCGTCCTGCCGGTTTCCCCACTGCGCAATGCCTGCGTTCGGCCATCGTGGTTAATGGGGCGCCTGCGATCAACAGCAAAGCGAGGCGGCCTGGCTTGAAGTGAACTCGCTGATCGTTCCCACGCTCTGCGTGGGAATGCCGCCAGGGACGCTCCGCGTTCCGCTGACGACGCATTAATTGAGCCGTGCGCAACGGTGATGCGAAGCGTCACAGGAAGCCCTGTGTG
>NZ_NIWU01000007.1 GCF_002236105.1 Pseudomonas umsongensis | reverse complement strand
TTAAAGAGCGGTTGGTTAAGATCTTTCGTCTCAACCGAGGCGCGCATTCTACAGCAGCCTCATTTGCTGTCAAGTGGTATTTTTCAGAAGTTTTCAAGGAATCCTTAACAACTTCAACCACTTGCGCCTCAGATCTCTCATCAGCGGGAGGCGAATTCTACAGCGTTACACGCTGCTGTCAACACCTCTTTTTCAACGTCCTTGGCACTTCGATGAACTGAAGCAACCCGCTGCCGAAAACTGCGTAACTCATTGTTTACCAAGGAGTTTTCCGTTTCGACTGCGCCGGAAGTGGGGCGAATTATAGGCTTCCAGAATCTGCCGTCAAGCATTGATTTGGTTTCCTGGCAAAAAGGTACTTGATGCAGAAATAGTCGCCTCTTCCTCTATATAGAAGAGCCCAAACCGGAAAGGATGCCCAGGTGCTTGCCACATAAATGAAAAAGCCCTGCCAGATACGCATCTGAGCAGGGCCTTTTTATGCCTCGAGCAATCCATTTGCATCCGCCGTGAACCCATAAAGGCCTGGAGCGGGAATTATGAACAGCTGAAGACTTGATTGAATGGTGTCCCAGGGCAGGTTCGAACTGCCAACCTTCCCCTTAGGAGGGGGATGCTCTATCCAATTGAGCTACTGAGACACAAGATGCCCGCGAAGAGACGCGTAGCGATAGACGGCGAGCATGTTAACGGGCGAACCTGCCTTTGTCATGTCATGCGTAGGCTTTTTAAGTGTAGGCAGATGTCACGCAAGGGCTTGAAGTTTTAACGAGCGAAGCAGAAGCGAACCAGTGCCCGCGCCGCCAACGAAGCCCACCCCAGGGAAAATCGACCTGCCACCCATCCCAAATGAATCTCATCATACGACTAACACTAGTAAATCGGCCATTTGCCACTATCCTGTACAGATAAGGAACAGTGATCGAATCCGCATGGGATGCCCCTCGGCTTTTTTAGGAGTTACGGGGGCAAAGGACGCGGCCAGAGACACGGACCCGGTGTTTTTTTCAAAACCAGTCCGCATTTCTGACAATTGGTGCTGGCATAACGCCTTTAGCCAGCTCAATATTTGTCACAGAATTGACGCCAATGAACTGGCGATTTTGAGGCATGATGCGTGCCTCTACCAATTCAGGTTGAACATTTGGCCAGAGCGCTTGTCCTATCTGACATCCTGCGGCCAATCCCGAGAACCGCTCCCCTGAACTAACCGGTTAAATATATGCGCCCATTGAAACAGGCAATTTATTCCAGCCGTACGGCTGACAAGTTCGTCGTACGTCTGCCAGACGGAATGCGTGAACGCATTGCCGAGGTGGCTCGCAATCATCACCGCAGCATGAACTCCGAGATCATTGCGCGCCTGGAGCAGAGTCTCATTCAGGAAGGCGCACTGGGCGAAGAGCTGAGCATGCGGCTGGACAGCCCGGAGCTGTCATTGCACGAGCGCGAATTGCTTCAGCGCTTCCGCCAACTCTCTCACCGCCAGCAAAATGCGCTTGTTTCACTGATCGCCCATGATGCCGAAATGACTGCAGACGCCTCCTGATTCATCCCCGCAAGTTCGAGCCAGCCTGATCGCTGGCTTTTTTTTGCCTGAAATTTGGCAAAAAAAAGCCCGCCGTAGGGCGGGCTTTGGAACAAGCACCTCAGAGTAGGAAAATCGTTGCCAGCCCCAGGAAGATAAAGAAACCACCACTATCGGTCATGGCGGTAATCATCACACTCGCCCCCATGGCAGGATCACGCCCAAGTCGCGCCAGCGTCATCGGGATCAAGACCCCCATCAACGCCGCCAGCAACAGATTGAGGGTCATGGCAGCGGTCATTACCACGCCGAGCGACCAGCTGCCATAAAGCAGGTAGGCAACTACGCCAATGACTCCCCCCCAAATCACGCCATTGATCAAGGCAACCGCCAACTCCTTGCGCATCAGACGCGAAGTGTTACCTGTACTCACCTGGTCCAGCGCCATGGCCCGAACGATCATGGTGATGGTCTGGTTGCCGGAGTTACCTCCGATACCCGCAACGATCGGCATCAATGCAGCCAGCGCCACCAGCTTCTCGATGGAGCCTTCGAACAGGCCAATTACCCGGGAAGCCACAAATGCGGTAATCAGGTTCACTGCCAGCCAGGCCCAACGGTTACGCAGGGACTTCCAGACCGACGCGAAAATATCCTCTTCTTCACGCAGACCTGCCATGTTGAGAACTTCGTTTTCGCTCTCCTCACGAATCAGGTCGACCATTTCATCAATGGTCAGACGGCCGATCAATTTGCCGTTCTTGTCAACGACGGGGGCCGAAATCAAGTCGTAACGCTCAAACGCCTGGGCAGCATCGTAGGCTTCTTCATCCGGATGGAAACTCACCGGATCGCTGGCCATGACCTCGGAAACCTGCTTATCCGGATCGTTGACCAGCAGGCGCTTGATCGGCAGCACACCCTTGAGCACGCCGTCGTAGTCAACCACGAACAATTTGTCGGTATGGCCTGGCAGCTCCTTCAGGCGTCGCAGGTAGCGCAGGACCACTTCGAGACTGACATCCTCACGGATGGTGACCATCTCGAAGTCCATCAACGCACCGACCTGGTCCTCGTCATAGGACAACGCCGAGCGCACACGCTCGCGCTGCTGGGCATCGAGGGTCTCCATCAGCTCATGGACGACATCTCGAGGCAGCTCGGAGGCCAGGTCGGCCAGTTCGTCGGCATCCATGTCCTTGGCCGCAGCCAGGAGCTCGTGATCGTCCATGTCGGCGATCAGGGTTTCACGAACCGAATCGGATACTTCGAGCAGGATGTCGCCGTCGCGATCAGCCTTGACCAACTGCCAGAGTGTCAGGCGGTCATCCAGTGGCAGGGCTTCAAGAATATAGGCGACGTCGGCGGAGTGCAGGTCATCGAGCTTGCGTTGCAGCTCAACGAGATTTTGCCGGTGAACCAGGTTTTCGACGCGATCCTGATTCGGACCTTCCTGGCGATGAGTCAGGTCTTCAACTACTCGCTGACGCTGCAACAGCTCAACAACTTGAGCCAGACGGTCCTGCAAGCTTTCCTGCGTTTTCTTTACTTCTACTTCAGACATAGGCGAACTCCACTCCCAGCAGCGGGGTGCGCCGGAAGGATCAATCAGTCAATTCATGATTGGAAAATCGGGGTATTGAGTAACTACTGGGTAAGTCCATGGAGGTAATCCAAAAGCCCCGGCGGGGCTGACGGGCGCAATCATACACCGACTGACGGCTTAAAACGTTAAAAAATCGCGGCTGAAACAAGCGCTTGCGAAACAATCCTGAGTGCGCGCCTGACACTTGAAAGTGCGACGACTCATCTCGAAAAGAAAACACACTAGCGATGGAAAATGCAGGCGCTAGCCTTGATCGGTAGCCGTCACGGAGGACGCGCAATGCCATCGAGATTATCCAGCCTGGGGCTCGCCACCCTGCTCTACCTGCCGCTCGACGCACCTGGCGCAACGATTAACCGCTGCGAGGCGCCTGACGGGCGCATCACCTTTACCACGATGAGCTGCGCCATCGACGAAAGCCTTTCCTACCAGAAGGTGAACCCTTACCGGCCTGGCACGAATATCCCACTTGCGCCGCAACAGCAGCGGCAAACATCGAACCTGAAAATCGATCACCGCGATCCGTTGGTTGTCGGTCGGGCAGTAGACAAATGTGCAAACCTGATCAGCGCCAGCGAGCGCCGCGAAGCAATCATCAATCAGCGCGTGATCGCCGGCATGACCCAAAAGGATGTCGAAAGCGCTCTGGGCAAGCCAGACAAGATCAGCATTCGAAACTCAAGCACCCGCTACCACTACCAAGCCAAGCGAGGTCGCAGCGCCAGCATCGAGTTCGACGAAAGAGGATGTACGAAGGGAAAAGCCAAATCCCAGACGGCAAAAAGCCCGCTTTAAAGGCGGGCTTTTTGTTTGTATGGTGCACTCGACAGGATTCGAACCTGTGACCGCTCGGTTCGTAGCCGAGTACTCTATCCAGCTGAGCTACGAGTGCATTTGTGTTTTTAGACCAGATCACAACTGGTTGAAGCCAAGTTATTCACATCACTGCAAACAACTCTTAAATGGTGCACTCGACAGGATTCGAACCTGTGACCGCTCGGTTCGTAGCCGAGTACTCTATCCAGCTGAGCTACGAGTGCATTTGTTGCCGCGCATTATAGGCCGTCTAATCTCTATGTCAAGCACTTTTTCTAGTAATTTCAACAACTTACCGAAGAAGCCAGATTACAACGTACTACGCAAATAATGGCGGAGAACGGGGGATTCGAACCCCCGACACCCTTTTGAGGTGTACTCCCTTAGCAGGGGAGCGCCTTCGGCCACTCGGCCAGCTCTCCGCAACACGGGGCGTATCTTAACCAACCTTTTCCCCGTTTGCAAACATAAAAAACGATAAAAATTAATGGCTTGGTTCTTCGTCCTTCTCTTTCTTTATACGCAGGTAAATTTCCTCACGGTGGACCGCAACCTCTTTCGGGGCGTTGACACCGATGCGCACTTGATTTCCTTTGACGCCGAGCACGGTCACGGTGATTTCGCCATCACCAATAATCAGGCTTTCTGCGCACCGACGAGTCAGAATCAGCATACCTTTCTCCTCACGCATTACATTTTCAGGGACAACAGTCTGCAAAAAAAAGGCACTCGACCTACAACCAAAGTGGTCGAAGGCCTACATGCCTGAGTATTGACCAGCGCGAGCAAAAGAACAGCATTGGGGTCGCGCCGTGCAAAAAAACAAAGGGCGCGGTCAGACCGCGCCCTCTGGCAAACGCATCACTCGCCCTGGCGGACCGGTGCGTCCAGTTCGAAAGCCGTGTGCAAGGCGCGCACAGCCAGTTCCAGGTACTTCTCTTCGATCACCACGGAAACCTTGATTTCCGAAGTCGAGATCATCTGGATGTTGATGGTTTCCTTGGCCAGCGCTTCGAACATGCGGCTGGCGACGCCTGCGTGGGAGCGCATGCCAACGCCGACGATCGACACCTTGGCGATCTTGGTGTCGCCGATGACTTCACGTGCACCCAGCTCGCCAGCGGTTTTCTCCAGCACGGTTTGCGCCGCCTGGTAGTCGTTGCGGTGCACGGTGAAGGTAAAGTCGGTGGTGTTATCGTGCGCGACGTTCTGCACGATCATGTCGACTTCGATGTTCGCGGCGCTGATAGGGCCGAGAATCTTGAAGGCAACGCCTGGGATGTCTGGCACGCCACGGATGGTCAGCTTGGCTTCATCGCGGTTGAAAGCGATACCGGAAATGATCGGCTGTTCCATGGTTTCCTCTTCATCAATAGTAATGAGGGTGCCCGGACCCTCCTTGAAGCTGTGCAATACGCGCAGCGGGACGTTGTACTTGCCGGCGAATTCCACCGCGCGGATCTGCAGAACCTTGGAACCGAGGCTGGCCATTTCCAGCATCTCTTCGAAGGTGATCTTGTCCAGGCGCTGGGCCACGGACACCACGCGCGGGTCTGTGGTGTAGACGCCATCGACGTCGGTGTAGATCTGGCATTCGTCAGCCTTCAGGGCCGCTGCCAGGGCCACGCCGGTGGTGTCGGAACCGCCACGACCGAGGGTGGTGATATTGCCGTGCTCGTCGACGCCCTGGAAACCGGCGACAACCACCACGCGACCGGCCTTAAGGTCACCACGAATCTTCTGGTCGTCGATCTGCAGGATACGCGCTTTGTTGTGTGCGCTATCCGTCAGGATCCGTACCTGGTTGCCGGTGTAGGACACCGCTGGTACACCGCGCTTCATCAACGCCATGGCCAACAGGGCAATCGTCACCTGCTCACCGGTGGAGACGATCACGTCCAGCTCGCGAGGAACCGGTTGATCGCCGCCACTGATTTGCTTGGCCAGATCGATCAGACGGTTGGTTTCGCCGCTCATTGCAGACAGCACAACCACCAGGTCATCGCCGGCATCACGGAATTTCTTAACCTTGTCGGCAACCTGCTCGATTCTCTCGACGGTGCCGACCGAGGTGCCTCCAAATTTCTGTACGATCAAAGCCATTTCAAAGCCGCCTCTGCCCATGAAGGGCGCCCAAATAAACACTCAAACAGCGTTGCGGCCCGCCACTAGACTGCGGACCGCAGACACTGCCTTATAAACCCTGCTCTACAAACGGTACGGTCAGCGCCAGTGCCGCATCCAGGGCGCCAGCGTCGGTACCACCGCCTTGCGCCATGTCTGGACGACCACCGCCCTTCCCGCCCACTGCCGCAGCGGCCTGTTTCATCAAATCACCGGCTTTGAGTTGGCCAGTCAGGTCTTTGGTTACGCCTGCAACCAGAACGACCTTTTCCTCATGGACACTGCCGAGCAGGATCACTGCGCGGCCGAGTTTGTTTTTCAGTTGATCGACCAGCGCCAGCAGCGCCTTGCCATCCTGCCCGTCCAGACGCACGGCCAGCACTTTCACGCCCTTGACGTCCAAGGCTTGCGCCGACAGGTCGTCACCCGCCGCACTGGCGGCCTTGGCTTGCAACTGCTCGAGTTGCTTCTCCAGCAGACGGTTGCGCTCCAGCACAGCCGACAGCTTGTCGATCAGGTTGTCGCGGCTGCCCTTGACCAGGCTGGCCGCTTCCTTGAGTTGCTCTTCCGCAGCGTTCAGGTAAGCCAGTGCCGCAGCGCCTGTCACTGCTTCGATACGGCGCACGCCAGCAGCCACACCGCCTTCGCTGATGATTTTCAGCAGGCCGATGTCGCCGGTACGGTTGGCGTGGATACCACCGCACAGCTCGACGGAGAAATCGCCCATGCTCAGCACGCGCACGTTGTCGCCGTATTTCTCGCCGAACAGCGCCATGGCGCCTTTCTGCTTGGCGGTTTCGATATCGGTTTCTTCGGTTTCAACTTCGGAGTTCTTGCGAATCTCGGCGTTGACGATGTCTTCCAGCGCTTTGAGCTGCTCAGGCTTGATGGCTTCGAAGTGGCTGAAGTCGAAGCGCAGGCGCTGACTGTCGACCAACGAGCCTTTCTGCTGAACGTGATCGCCCAGCACCTGACGCAATGCGGCGTGCAGCAAGTGAGTCGCCGAGTGGTTCAGCGACGTCGCGTGACGCACTTCGGCATCGACGTGAGTCTCGACCGGAGCACCGACGATCAGGCTACCCGAGTCCAGCACACCGTGGTGCAGGAACGCGCCGCCGGTCTTGGTGGTGTCGCGCACGTCGAAACGTGCAGCGCCAGCCTGGAGGAAGCCGCAATCACCGATCTGCCCGCCGGATTCGGCGTAGAACGGCGTCTGGTTCAGAATAACCACGCCCTCGTCGCCTTCATTCAACACGTCGACCGATTGCCCGTCTTTATAGAGAGCAACGATTTTTGCCGAACCGCTGTGGGCGGTGTAGCCGGTGAACTCGGTGTCCACATCGACCTTGACCAGGCTGTTGTAGTCCATGCCGAAGGAGCTGGCCGAACGGGCACGGACGCGCTGGGCTTCCATCTCGCGCTCGAAGCCTGCTTCGTCGATGGTCAGGTTGCGCTCGCGAGCGATGTCGCCAGTCAGGTCCATCGGGAAACCGTAGGTGTCGTAGAGTTTGAACACTACGTCGCCTGGCACCACGTCGCCCTTCAATTCGGCCAGGTCCTGCTCGAGGATCTTCAGGCCCTGTTCCAGGGTCTTGGCGAATTGTTCTTCTTCGGCCTTGAGCACGCGCTCGATATGCGACTGCTGGGATTTCAATTCAGGGAAAGCTTCGCCCATCTCGGCGACCAGGGCCGCGACGATCTGGTAGAAGAAGCTGCCCTTGGCGCCCAGTTTGTTGCCATGACGGCAAGCGCGGCGAATGATGCGGCGCAGCACATAACCGCGGCCTTCGTTGGACGGCAGCACGCCGTCGGCGATCAGGAAGCCGCAGGAACGAATGTGGTCAGCCACGACTTTCAGCGAAGCCTGGGCATCGTTGGTGCAACCGATGGCCTTGGCCGAAGCGCTCAGCAGGCTCTGGAACAGGTCGATTTCATAGTTCGAGTGAACATGCTGCAGCACGGCACTGATCCGCTCCAGGCCCATGCCGGTGTCCACCGACGGCGCTGGCAGCGGGTGCAACACGCCGTCGGCGGTGCGGTTGAACTGCATGAACACGTTGTTCCAGATTTCGATGTAGCGGTCGCCGTCTTCTTCCGGCGAGCCCGGTGGGCCACCCCAGATGTCGGCGCCGTGATCGTAGAAAATCTCGGTGCAAGGGCCGCACGGGCCGGTATCGCCCATGGTCCAGAAGTTGTCGGAGGCGTAAGGCGCGCCCTTGTTGTCGCCGATGCGAACCATGCGCTCGGCCGGAACCCCGATTTCCTTGGTCCAGATGTCATACGCCTCGTCATCGCTGGCGTAGACAGTGACCCAGAGCTTTTCCTTCGGCAGGTTCAGCCATTTGTCGGAAGTCAGGAAGTTCCAGGCGTAAGTGATGGCGTCACGCTTGAAGTAGTCACCGAAGCTGAAGTTACCCAGCATTTCGAAGAAGGTGTGGTGACGAGCGGTATAACCGACGTTTTCCAGATCGTTGTGCTTGCCGCCGGCGCGCACGCATTTCTGGCTACTGACGGCGCGGGTGTACGCGCGCTTTTCCTGGCCCAGGAAGCAGTCCTTGAACTGGTTCATCCCCGCGTTGGTGAACAGCAGGGTTGGGTCGTTGCCCGGAATCAAAGAGCTGGAGGCTACACGGGTGTGGCCTTGCTCTTCGAAGAAGCGAAGGAAGGCTTCACGGATTTCTGCGCTTTTCATTAGGTTCTTCCACGGAGGCTGCGGCCAAAGGCCTGTTCGAAACGTCAACAGACGAAGCGACGGCAAAGGGCCGCATTATATCGGCCCTGCGCGCGGGGTACAGCGTGTTTATACGATAGAAACGGTCAATTGGAGCGCTAACGCTATCACTTACTGGAAAAGTCGACGAATGTCGCGACGACCTGCTCGATTTGCGTAGCGCTGACGTCCATGTGCGTGACCATGCGCAGACGAGCGGCAGCACTGAGCTTGATCCCGCGCTCGGCGGCGAATGACTTGAGTGCTTCGGCCCTGTCGCCCATGGCGACGTAAACCATGTTGGTCTGCACCGGCTCGACCTCGAAACCTGCTGCACGCAGGCCTTGCGCCAGCAATTGGGCGTTGGCGTGGTCGTCGGCCAGGCGCTGGACGTTGTGGTCCAGCGCGTACAGGCCCGCCGCCGCCAGGATCCCGGCCTGGCGCATGCCGCCGCCGACCATCTTGCGCAGGCGCCGTGCCTTGCCGATCAGCTCTGCCGAACCGCACAACACCGAACCCACCGGTGCGCCCAGGCCTTTTGACAGGCACACCGAGACGGAATCGAAATGCCGGGTGATTTCCCGCGCATCGACACCCAGCTTGACCGCCGCGTTGTAGAGCCGCGCACCGTCCAGATGCAGTTGCAACCCGTGTTCGCGGGTAAAGCTGCGCGCCCGTGCCAGGTATTCGAGGGGCAGGACCTTGCCCTGCATGGTATTTTCCAGCGCCAGCAAACGGGTGCGGGCAAAATGGAAGTCGTCCGGCTTGATCGCTGCCGCGACCTGCGCAAGGTCCAGCGAGCCATCGGCCTGCACTTCCAGCGGCTGTGGCTGGATCGAGCCAAGTACCGCCGCCCCGCCACCTTCGTACTTATAGGTGTGAGCCTGCTGGCCGACGATGTATTCGTCACCGCGCTCGCAATGGGCCATCAAGCCCAGCAGGTTGCTCATGGTGCCCGTCGGGACAAACAGTGCGGCAGCAAAACCCAGGCGATTTGCCAGCTCGGCTTCCAGTCGATTGACCGTCGGGTCTTCGCCATACACGTCGTCACCGGTGACGGCGGTGGCCATCGCCTCGAGCATGCCAGGGGTGGGTTGGGTGACGGTGTCGCTGCGAAGATCGATAACGCTCATGAATCTGGCCTCGGTTAGCAGGGGGAAATCCCTTTCAGACGGGAAGTACTGCGGCCATACCCACCAATATTCAACCCTTGGGCAGCAATCGACTTGCTGTTTCGACGAAAAAGTCGATAACAATCATCGGATAGCAGCCATGCACAGATGAGAAATATGTGATAAAAAAGCTTCGCCGCCTAACAATCTGGCGGCAAAACGTTCTCAGGGCGGGGTGCAACTCCCCACCGGCGGTAATTGCGTGCAACACGCATAGCCCGCGAGCGCTTGGTGACAGACACGGCCTTTGCCGTGCATGGCGACAAGGTCAGCAGACCCGGTGTGATCCCGGGGCCGACGGTCATAGTCCGGATGAAGAGAGAACGGGATTGGCGCCAAAGGGCCGTCCGCACTCATGCGAGTGTGCGTACCCTTAAATCCCATTCGATTCATAAGCCCTGTTTTTCACACAAACAGGAATCAGAACATGCAACCCACCGCAATCGACAGCAAAAGCAAACACCACCATGGCGAACGCGTTGCGTTCATCCAGGCCTGCTGGCACAAGGACATTGTCGACCAGAGCCGTAAAGGCTTCGTCGCTGAAATGATTGCCCAGGGTTATCAGGAGTCCGACATCGACTTCTTCGAAGTCGGCGGCGCCTTTGAAATGCCCCTGCACGCCAAGTTGCTGGCCAAGACCGGCCGTTATGCCGGCATCGTCGCGGCAGCCCTGGTGGTTGACGGCGGGATCTACCGTCACGAGTTCGTCGCCCAGTCGGTCGTCAGCGGCCTGATGCAGGTGCAACTGGAAACGGAAGTGCCAGTATTCTCGGTATCGCTGACCCCGCACCACTTTCATGCGGGTGAAGAACTGCATCATAAGTTCTTCTTCGAGCATTTCGTGCATAAGGGTCAGGAAGCAGCGAAGACGTGCGCGGATACGCTGATGAAGATCCGTAGCCTGCGTCGCACTGAACCGCGCGCCGTAGCTGTCTAAACACTGAACCTGTGGGAGCGAGCCTGCTCGCGATGGTCGTCAACGATTACGCGGGAAGTCTGGCTCCCCGCGGCGCTCTCGGATAAATCGCGAGCAGGCTCGCTCCCACAGTGGTTTTGTGTTGTCCTTAGGCGAGGTTTTCGTCGGTGGTCGGCACGATCAGGATGCCGGCACGCAGGCCATTCTTCACCTTGGGGTTCGGGAAGATGATCCGGGCGCCCTCCTCCTCGATGATCCAGCGGGTATTGGCGATGTCTTCCGCCAGCAAGTAACCCACTTCCAGCTCCGAAAAGTTCTCGATATCCACTGGCAGGTTCAGGCGGAAGTTGTCGCTGTGCTTGATGATTTCCCGTGCCACGCTGAACAGCTGCAAACCGTCCAACGCCTCTTCCGCCAACTCCGGCTCGGTGCCTTCGATGATCTGTTTGAGACGGTTTTCCAGCAAGGAAACGTTCACCCCGTCGTTCTGCCCGAACGGTCGCGCCTTGCCCAGTTCGAGGGTAAAGGACTCGGCTCCGAGCTTGTCGTAGGTATAGGAACTGAAGACGATGGACGGCTTGTTCTGCAACAGCACCGCCTCCATGCCTGCGGCGCGAAGCCGGGCCAGTTCCTGGCGTGAATGCTGGCGATCTTCCTTCCAGGGGTACAAGGCGAACTGTTCGATTTTCGAGCCGCGAATCGCCGTGTGCAAATCATAGTGCAGTCGCTGACGATCCGGCAGGCTGAAGAAACTGGCCGCCAGACGCTCCAGCTCACAGGCGCGCAGCGCTTCGGAGCCACTGCTTTGTTCGTGACGGCCATTGAACAGCCGATTGACGTCCTGCTCGACGAAACGCTCGCCCTTGCGAATGGCTTCAGGGTTACCGAACAGGAACAGAATGCGGGCACGCGGCTTCAGGTCGCCGCGGGCGATGTCATGCAACAGGCGATCGAGCAGTTCGATCGGCGCTGTTTCGTTGCCGTGGATACCGGCCGATAAAAGCAGGTCCAGGCCATTATCACGGGCTTGCGGCGGTCGCACTTCCAGCGCACCTTCGCTCAACCAGCGCATGCGCACGCCTTCGACAGTCAGTTGAGTCTTCTCCGCCGGTTCGCGGCCGGCGAGGGTCAGTTCAAGCAGTTTGCCGAGGGCGAGCATAGAGCGGTTTCCTTAATGGTCGTGATTGCAATCCGGGCCGTGAACGTGTTCCTCGTCGTCGCCGAGGTCAGCCGGTTCCATCTCCAGTTGCAGACTTACCAGATTAGTCGCCAATGGGCGCAACAGCAGGTTGGCGTATTCAGCATCGCCTTCTTCGACGTCCACGCCGATCAGCAATTGGCCACGACCATCGTGCTGGATCCACAGCTCTTTGCCTTGCCACATGACCGCGACGCGGGTGCAGGACGTTTCCAGTTGCGTGCCGTCGGTGTCTTCAAGGATCAGCTGCAGTTTGTCGCTCATGTCTTTTACGCTCTCAGTGGAGATGAAGCGGCGCGCCGTCGTGCATGACAACGCGCCGCCGATCAATTGATCTGGAATGGATAAACCGCGCCCAGTTTAAGGATTTGCGTCAGTTCATCCAGTGCCGTCCGGCACTCGAGCAGCAATTGCGGGTCCGCCAGATCGTTTTCGGTCATGCGGTCGCGGTAGTGCTTCTCGACCCATTCGGTCAGGGTGCCGTACAACGGTGCCGTCATGATAACGCCTGGGTTGACGGCCGCCAGCTCGGTTTCGTTGAGCGCAACACGCAACCTCAGGCAGGCAGGCCCACCGCCGTTCTGCATGCTCTGCTTGAGATCGAAGACTTTCACTTCGCTGATCTGGCCGCCGGAGCTGGTCAAACCCTGCAGGTATTGCCATACGCGCTCGTTGCCACGGCATTCTTCCGGCACGATCAACAGCATGGAACCGTCAGGACGCGACAGCAACTGGCTATTGAACAGGTAGGAACGCACCGCGTCTTCGACGGTTACCGCGGAACGCGGTACACAGATCGATTGAAATTTCCCACCGACCTTGGCGAGTTTGCTCTGCAGTTCGGCGAGCATTTTCTCGGTCTCGAGGAAAGCGTCCTCGTGATAGAACAGCACTTCACCGTTACCGACCGCGATCACGTCATTGTGGAACACGCCCTGGTCGATCACCGACGGGTTCTGCTGGGCGTAGACCACGCCGTCATCGCTCAGGCCGTGCAGGCGAGCGACTGCCTGCGACGCTTCGAGAGTCTGGCGCGCCGGGTATTTCTGCGGTGCCGGGTAGCGGGTGTCGAAAGCACTGCGACCGAACACGAAGAATTCGACACCGGCTTCGCCGTATTCACGGCAGAAACGCGTGTGGTTGGCTGCGCCTTCGTCACCGAACTGCGCCACGGCCGGCAGCGCGGCGTGGTGGGCGAAGTGCTTCTGGTCGGCGAACATGGCGCCCAACACGCGACTGGTGGTTGGGTGCTCGATGCTGCGGTGGTACTTGCAGTTGAGGTTGGCGGCGGTGAAATGCACGCGGCCATCCGCGGTGTCGGCGCTCGGGCTGACGGTGGCCGCGTTGGCCACCCACATGCTTGAAGCCGAGCAGCTGGCGACCAGCAATGGCATGGCTTCCTTGGCGGCGCGCTCGATGACTTGAGCGTCGGTGCCACTGAAACCGAGGCGACGCAGGGCAGCCACGTCCGGACGTTCCTGTGGCGCCAGCACGCCCTGTTGAAAGCCCATGTCCATCAGCGCTTTCATCTTCGCCAGGCCTTGCAGCGCCGCTTCCTTCGGATTGGAAGACTGCTGGCTGTTGCTCTGGGACGCGACGTTACCGTAGGACAGGCCGCCGTAGTTATGGGTCGGCCCCACTAGACCGTCAAAATTGACTTCATAGGATTTCATCAGCGAGGCTCCACGAGAATCTGTTTGTTATAGGCTTCTGGTAACAATTGAGTAAGACCGCGTGGCGACCTTCGCGAGCAGGCTCGCTCCCACAGGGACATACATTCCAATGTGGGAGCGAGCCTGCTCGCGAATGGCATCACGCCATTTTCACGCCAGGCGTGAGGGCCGCCGGCAACACCAGGCTCGGGGTTTCCAGTGAGGCCACCGGGTATGCGCAGTAATCCGCCGCATAGTAGGCGCTGGCGCGGTGGTTGCCCGAGGCGCCGACGCCACCGAATGGCGCGCTGCTGGCCGCGCCGGTCAATTGCTTGTTCCAGTTGACGATACCGGCGCGGCTTTCCAGCCAGAACTGCTGGTAGCGCGCTTCGGAATCCGACAACAGCCCGGCGGCCAGGCCGTATTCGGTGTCGTTGGCTTCAACGATCGCCGCTTCAAAATCAGCGTAGCGGATCACTTGCAGCAACGGGCCGAACAGCTCTTCGTCCGGGCGCTCAGCGACTGCCGTGACGTCCAGAATGCCCGGGGTCAGCAAGGCGGACTGCGCTTGCGGCTGAGTCATTTCCAGCAGCGCCACGGCGCCGTTGGCCAGCAAATGCTCCTGGGCATCCATCAACGCTTTAGCCGCGCCGAGGGAAATCACCGAGCCCATGAAAGGCGCCGGTTGCTGATCGAACGCGCCGACTTCAATCGTCGAGCTGACCGCCACCAGGCGCGCCAGCAATGTGTCGCCCCAGGCGCCCTGCGGCACCAGCAAGCGGCGGGCACAGGTGCAGCGCTGGCCGGCGGAGATGAACGCCGACTGGATAATGGTGTAGACAGCGGCATCGAGATCGGCGACCTGATCCACCAACAGCGGATTGTTACCCCCCATCTCCAGGGCAAGGATCTTGTCCGGACGACCGGCAAATTGCTGGTGCAGGTGATTGCCGGTACGGCTGGAACCCGTGAAGAACAGGCCGTCGATGCCCGGGTTCGCCGCCAGGGCGATACCGGTTTCGCGAGCGCCCTGCAGCAGGTTCAGCACGCCCGCCGGCAAACCGGCCTCGATCCAGCACTTGACCGTCAGTTCGGCGACTTTCGGCGTCAGCTCACTTGGCTTGAACAGCACACAGTTACCGGCCAGCAAGGCCGGCACGATGTGCCCGTTCGGCAAGTGCCCAGGGAAATTGTAGGGCCCGAACACCGCCACCACACCGTGCGGTTTGTGGCGCAGCACGGCGGTGGCGTCGCCCAGCGGGCCGCTCTTCTCGCCAGTGCGCTCACGGTAGCTCTGCACCGAGATCGCAATCTTGTTGACCATGCTGGTGACTTCGGTGGCGGCTTCCCACAGGGGCTTGCCGGTTTCCTCACCGATGGCATGCGCCAGTTCGTCCGCGTGATTTTTCAGCGCTGCGGCAAAGGCTTCCAACACCGAAATACGTTCTTGCAGGGGGCGACGGGCCCAGCCCGGGAACGCCTGACGCGCAGCCTGTACCGCCGATTCGACCTGATCCGCGGTGGCACCGTTGCCAGACCAAAGGACTTGCTGGGTCACCGGGTTCAGCGACTCAAAGGCTTCGCCCTGACCTGCCAGCCATTCACCTGCGATGTATAGCGATTTCATTATTTCGACTCCCGAGCAGCAGACAACGCCACGGCGCGCACTTGATCGCCTGCGTTGAGTTGAAGACGTTTGGCGGTCAGCGGGTCGACCACCAGCGTGCCGGCGGCCAGACGTGCCGGAGCGGCAGTGATGCGGCAGTCTTCGCGCTTGCGGTTGTGAATGATGAACGGCGTGGCGTCGTCACCCGGCGTGCCGATAGCCAGCACCAGCGCCTGGCTGTCGCGCACGGCGCGGATCTTGCCGGTTTCGCACTCGATGGCCGGGCCCGCGTCGAAAATGTCGACGTAGCCCTGGTAGCTGAAACCTTCGCTCTTGAGCATGGCCAGCGCCGGCTCGGTGTCCGGGTGCACCTGGCCAATCACGTTACGCGCATCGGGCGACAGGAAGCAGGTGTACAGCGGAAACTTCGGCATCAGCTCGGCAATGAAGGCCTTGTTGCCCACGCCGGTCAGATAGTCAGCCTGACTGAATTCCATCTTGAAGAAGTGCCGACCCAGGCTTTCCCAGAACGGTGAACGCCCGGCTTCATCGGAAACCCCGCGCATCTCGGCAATGATCTTGTTGCCAAACAGTTGCGGGAACTCGGCGATGAACAGCATCCGCGCCTTGGACAGCATGCGGCCATTGAGGCCACTGCGGTAATCGGCATGCAGGAACAGCGAGCACAGCTCGGAATTGCCGGTCAGGTCGTTGGCCAGGAACAGCGTCGGGATTTCACGGTAGATGTTCAGCTCTTGCGAAGCACTGACCGTCAGGCCGACCCGGAAGTTGTACCAGGGCTCACGCAGGCCCACGGCGCCAGCGATGGCGGAAATGCCCACCACGCGGCCATTGTCGTCTTCGAGCACGAACAGGTAGTCCGCATCGGCTCGCCCGGCTTCGCCACGGAAGGTCTTCTCGGCCCAACCGACCCGGTGGGCCAGACGCTCTTCGTTGGCCGGCAAGGTGGTCAGGCCGGTGCCGGTGCTGCGGGCCAGGTCGATCAGAGCGGGTAAATCGCTGCTGCGTACGGGACGAACGATCATGCTATCTCCTCAAACGGGCCGCTTGCGCCACCCGTGAAACTCGCTGCTTTTCAGGCATTTTTTTCAAGCAGGCGTTAAACCGCCACCAGGCGCACGCTCGCACCTTCACCGACACCCAGGGTTTCGGCCGCTTCCAGATCCAGGGTCACGGGCTTACCCGGCGCGTAATCGAGCTCGAGCATGATTGCGCGGTAATCCTGCAACTGGGCATTGGCCACCAGGTATTGTCGACCGGCACCCTTGACCGGCTCACCGATTTTCACCGGCACCACACGGCTCTGGGCGATCGAACGGATCCCCGAGACACGGGCATGCAAGGTCGGGCCGCCATCGAAGATGTCGATGTAGTGATCGGTTTCGAAGCCTTCGCGCATCAGGATGTCGAAGGTGATCTGCGCCCTAGGGTGCACCTGGCCCATGGCTTCCTGAGCAGAGTCCGGCAGCAACGGGACGTAGATCGGGTAGTGCGGCATCAGTTCGGCGAGGAAGGTCCGGCTCTTCAGGCCGCACAGACGTTCGGCTTCGGCGTAGTTGAGATCGAAGAAGTTGCGGCCGATGGCATCCCAGAACGGCGAATCGCCATTTTCGTCGCTGTAGCCGACAATCTCGGTCACCACTGAATCGGCGAAGCGCTCCGGGTGGCTGGCCACGAACAGCAAGCGGCCACGTGAGTTGAGCTCGGCCCACGGTGAACCCACCAGCTCACGCTGCACGTAGAAACTGGTCAACAGGCTGTTGCCCGTGAGGTCGTGGCACTGCGAGAGCACGTGGATCTTGTTATGAATCTTCAGCTCGCGGGAGGCGTGCACGAAGGTTTCATTACGGAAACTGTAGAACGGCTCGGAATAACCCGCCGAGGCGACAATCGCCGAACAGCCCACCAACTTGCCGGTGGCCGTGTCTTCAAGCACGAAGAAATAGCTCTCTTCACCGTTGAAGCTGACTTCGGCAGCGAACGAGGCTTCGCTCGCGGCGATCTTGTCGCTCAGGCGTTCAACGTCATCCGGCAAGGAAGTGACACCAATCGGGCTGTCCGCAGCCAGACGCTGTACCTCGCCCAGATCAGCCATTTGCGCGGGGCGCATCACCAGCATGGTGTCACTCCTTTCTCATACTCTTGAGGAAAATAAGCCGGACCCTTGTGGGAGCGAGCCTGCTCGCGAAGGTATGTCAGCAACATTGATGTCGACTGAAACACCTTCGCGAGCAGGCTCGCTCCCACATAAAAAACGGGCCCGGCATAAAAATTGGGTTCGACGCCTGACTTGCAGGCGTCGAAGGATCTATCAGGCTTGCGTCAGTTTTGCCGCGGCACGTTCGAAACGGTCCAGACCTTCGTCGATGTCCGCGTCTTCGACCACCAGGCTTGGCGCGAAACGCACCACGTCCGGGCCGGCTTGCAGCACCATCAGGCCTTCTTTTTCAGCGGCGTTGAAAATGTCCTTGGCCTTGCCTTTCCAGGCATCGCTCAGTACGCAACCGATCAACAGCCCCAGGCCACGAACCTGGGTGAACAGACCGTACTTCTCGCCGATCTGCTCAAGGCGTGCCTTGAACTTGTCGTGCTTGGCATTGACGCCGGCCAGCACTTGGGGTGTGTTGATCACATCGATCACGGCTTCGGCGACTGCGCACGCCAGCGGGTTGCCGCCGTAGGTGGTGCCGTGGGTGCCGACAACCAGATGCTTGGCCAGGTCTTCGGTGGTCAGCATTGCCGCGATCGGGAAACCGCCGCCCAGGCTCTTGGCGCTGGTCAGGATGTCCGGAATCACGCCGTAATGCTGATAGGCAAACAGATGGCCGGTACGGCCCATGCCGGTTTGCACTTCGTCGAAGATCAACAGCGCGTTGTGCGCGGTGCAGAGTTCGCGGGCACCTTGCAGGTATTCGAGTTCCGCCGGGATCACACCGCTCTCACCCTGGATCGGCTCCAGTACCACGGCGCAGGTCTTGTCGGAAATGGCAGCTTTCAGCGCGGCCAGGTCGTTGTACGGCACATGGGTGATACCGGTGATTTTCGGACCGAAGCCATCGGAGTACTTCGACTGGCCACCGACGTTCACGGTGAACAGGGTACGGCCGTGGAAGCTGTTGAGCGCGGCGATGATCTCGTACTTCTCGCTGCCGAAGCGGTCGAAACCGACACGACGGGCCAGCTTGAAGGCCGCTTCGTTGGCTTCGGCGCCAGAGTTGCAGAAGAAAGCACGCTCGGCAAAGGTGGCATCGACCAGCTTATGGGCCAGGCGCAGGGCCGGCTCATTGGTGAACACGTTGGACACGTGCCACAGCTTGTTGGCCTGCTCGGTCAAGGCACCGACCAGCGCCGGATGTGCGTGGCCCAATACGTTGACGGCGATCCCGCCGGCGAAGTCGACCAGCTCGCGACCGGACTGGTCCCAAACGCGGGAACCGGCGCCACGCACGGGAATGAAGGCGGCTGGCGCATAGTTGGGAACCATTACCTGATCGAAATCGGCGCGTTCTACCGCAGCGTGCTCAACGGACATCGGAGTCTCCTGAAGAGAATACACTCGCCTGAAACTGGCGAGCTTGGTGAGGATTGTAAGGACAGTTTTCAGCCCGGCCTTGCCGCCAAGCGACAACTTCTTATAGCGCAAACCCCGGTTTTCCCGTGGTTTACGGCAATGCGACATATAGGGTCGCAAAGGCGCAGTTTAAACTGTCGCGTGCGTTTATAGGCAGTTCTGCGGGAAACCGATGCCCCTGTAGGAGCTGCCGCAGGCTGCGATCTTTTGATTTTGGTTTCAAGATCAAAAGATCGCAGCCTGCGGCAGCTCCTACAAGGGATGGCGCACGGGCGCTGGGATTAGCCGCGTTCCGACGGAACCGACGACAATTCGAACGGGCTGCTGCTGCGCCGCTGGTTACGATCTTCGCGCGGCGTGGCGCCGAAGAAATTGCGGTAGGCGCTGGAGAAGTGCGGGCCCGAAGAGAAACCACAGGACAGGCCGATCTGGATGATCGACTTGCTGGTTTGCATCAACATCTGCCGCGCCTTGTTCAGGCGAAGTTCCAGGTAGTACTGGCTCGGCACGCGGTTGAGGTATTGCTTGAAGATCCGTTCCAGTTGTCGACGGGACACGCACACATGCTGGGCGATTTCGTCTGTGGTCAGCGGCTCTTCAATGTTCGCTTCCATCAGCAGCACCGCCTGGGTGAGCTTTGGATGACTGGAGCCCAGGCGGTTCTGCAATGGGATGCGTTGGCGCTCACCGCCTTCGCGAATACGCTCGACCACCAATTCTTCCGACACCGCGCCGGCCAGTTCGGCGCCGTGATCGCGAGCCAGTACCGCCAACAGCAAGTCGAGCACCGACATGCCGCCACAGGCGGTCAGACGATCGCGATCCCAATCGAACAGATGACTGGTGGCGATGACTTTCGGAAAACGTTCGGCGAAGTCGTCCTGCCAGCGCCAGTGCACCGCAGCGCGGTAGCCGTCGAGCAAGCCCAGTTGCGCCAACGGATAAACACCGGCCGACAGCCCGCCGATCACACAACCGGCACGCACCAACTGCTTGAGCGCACTGCTCAGGGCCGGCGCGAGACTGGTCGGCGGCTCATCGGCGAGCAGGAACAGTTTCTGGAAGTTTTCGAGCTTGCCGGCCCAGGGTTCACCGGGCAATTGCCACTGACCTTCGCCCTGCGGTTCGGCCTGCAGGAACGACAGCTCATAAACCACGTCGGGATGCACACGCTGGGCAACCCGCAAGGCCTCCTCAGCCAGCGCCAGCGTCAGTGCTTTTGTGCTGGGCCATATCAGGAAACCTATTCGATGGGCAGTCATGGGCGAGCGATCCGAAGCGAAGAACAGTGATGAAGGCATGGGCCAATGCTAGCCCGTAAATGAACACAAATCTCAAAAGCCCGCACAGATCCCCTGTAGGAGCTGTCGAGTGAAACGAGGCTGCGATCTTTTGACGTGAACAATCAACATCAAAAGATCGCAGCCTTCGGCAGCTCCTACGAGGTGCACAACGAGAGTCTTGATTACTTCAGGCTACCCGAAAGGAACTGTTGCAAACGTTCGGACTGTGGATTGACCAGCACCTCACGCGGGTTGCCGCTTTCTTCAACAACGCCTTTGTGCAGGAACACCAGCTGGTTCGACACTTCACGGGCGAAGCCCATTTCGTGGGTCACCACGACCATGGTCCGGCCTTCCTGGGCCAGGGCCTGCATGACCTTCAGCACGTCACCGACCAGTTCCGGGTCGAGGGCCGAAGTCGGTTCGTCGAACAGCATCACCTCAGGTTCCATCGCCAGCGCACGGGCGATCGCCACACGCTGCTGTTCGCCGCCGGACATATGGCCCGGGTAAGCATCTTTACGATGAGCGACGCCCACTTTGTTCAGGTAGTGCTCGGCTTTTTCGCGAGCTTCGGCCTTGGACACACCGAGCACGTGAACCGGCGCTTCCATGATGTTTTCCAGCGCGGTCATGTGCGACCACAGGTTGAAATGCTGGAACACCATCGACAGGCGCGAACGCATGCGTTGCAGCTGTTTCGGGTCGGCGGCCTTCAGCGCGCCGTCCTTGTTCGCCACCAGCTTCAGCTCTTCGTTGTTGAGCAGGATCTTGCCGGCGTGCGGCTGTTCCAGCAGGTTGATGCAGCGCAGGAAGGTACTCTTGCCGGAGCCACTGGAGCCGATGATGCTGATCACATCGCCGGCCGCCGCTTTCAGGGACACGCCCTTGAGCACTTCGTGACTGCCATAGCGTTTATGCAGGTCTTGGACTTCAAGCTTGTACATGCGGTCGGTTCTCACAAAAACAGTCAGTCAGTCGTTGAGCAAGCGCCCGTGACGCAGCGCTTCGCGCCCCGCCACCTTGGCCAGCCAGAAACCGGGTTGGGCGTAACGCAGCCGTTCAATGGCAAACAGCACCCCGGACGTACCAGCACACACCGTGCTGACCCGATCCGCCAGCGGATCGATCACTTCGAAAATTTCATCGCCCGCCTCAACCCATTCACCGGGTTTGCGCAGGAAACTCACCACACCCGGATGCGGGGCGAACAGCAGTTCGGTGCCTTCGAACGGCAGGCCTTCGCAAGGTTCGTGCGCCGCGTTCGGCCACTCGCCACTGATCAGGCCTTGCTCGGCGAGGAACGCCAGGATGCCTTCGGCGTGAGCCTCGGATTGCGCGCGACCGGTGTCGGCCTGACCACCCAATTCAATGGTAGTCGCCAGGCACGCCAGCGGAATCTGCGCATCCGGGAACAGACGCGACAGGCGCAGCCACGGCAGCGAACAGGCTTCGTCGAAGGAGCTGCCGCCGGAATCTTCCGCCAGCAAGCCAACCTTCACATCCAGGTGCGCCGCCAGCGAGCGCCACTGTGGCCAGTGCTGCGGCAAGGCGTACATGTGCAGCGCGGCTTCGGCATCGCAATGCAGGTCCAGCACCACATCGGCGGTGCAGGCGTGGCTGAGCAGAACACGCTGCATGCCTTGCAACTGACTGCTCGCCTCAGGCAATGCCGCCAGGTGATCACTCATGGCCTGGCGGATCAAACGAATATTGGCGTGCGGATCGTCACCCAGATGCCCATCAAGTTGCGCAGCCACTGGCGCGCTCAACTCAACGAAATCCCGATTGAAATTCTTGCCGCTACCGGCCTCGAAACGCCCTTGATGATTGCCCTGAAGCAACTGGCCGAGGCCCAGTGGATTGGCCACCGGCACCAACTCGATCACACCGTTCAACAGACCTTGGGCTTCGAGTTCGGCCAGGCGCTTCTTCAGGGCCCAGGCGGTGCGCATGCCCGGCAATTCATCGGCGTGCAGGCTGGCCTGGATGTAAGCCTTGCGCTCGCCACCACCGAAGCGGAATACCGAAATCCGGCGTTCGCTACCGAGGTGGCTCCACGGCAAAGCATGATCGATGCGCTCCATATCAGTGCTTCCGCGGGGCCAGGTAGCCCAGCCAGCGGCGCTCGGCCATCTTGAACAACTTCACCAGGATGAAGGTCAGGCACAGGTAGAACACGCCGGCGGTGATGTAAGCCTCGAACGGCAGGTAGAACTGGGCGTTGACCGTGCGCGCAGCACCGGTAATGTCGATCAGGGTCACGATGGACGCCAGGCTGGTGGTCTGCAACATCATGATCACTTCGTTGCTGTACTGCGGCAGCGCACGGCGCAGGGCCGACGGCAGCAGGATGCGCTTGTACATCTTGACCCGCGACATGCCCATGGCCTTGGCTGCTTCGATCTCGCCGTTCGGCGTAGCGCGCAGGCTGCCGGCGATGATTTCGGCGGTGTAGGCGCTGGTGTTGATCGCGAACGCCAGGCACGCGCAGAACGTTGCGCTGGACAGCCACGGCCACAAGAAGCTTTCGCGAACGGCTTCGAACTGTGCCAGGCCGTAATAGATCAAGAACAGCTGCACCAGCATCGGCGTGCCGCGGATCACGTAGGTGTAGAGCCACGCCGTCATGTTGACCACGGCGTTTTTCGAGACGCGCATCAGGCCCAGCGGCAACGCACACAGCAGGCCGAAGAACAGCGACAGCGCGAGCAACTTGAGGGTGGTCACCAGGCCGCCGAAGTACAGCGGCAAGGCCTCCCAAATGACGTTGTAGTCGAAGATCATAGCTCAGCCGCCCTTACGCCTACCGAGTAGCGCTTCTCGAGGTGACGCAATGCCAGCAACGAGACACTGGTGATCACCAGGTACATCGCCGCCACTGCGAGGAAGAAGGTGAAAGGCTCACGGGTAGCATCTGCCGCCTGCTTGGCCTTGAACATCATGTCTTGCAGGCCCACCACCGAAATCAGCGCGGTAGCCTTGGTCAGCACCAGCCAGTTGTTGGTGAAACCGGGAATCGCCAGGCGAATCATCTGCGGTACCAACACCCGGAAGAACACCTGGAAACTGCTCATGCCGTAGGCCATGCCCGCTTCGGCCTGCCCCTTGGGGATTGCCATGAACGCACCACGGAAGGTTTCCGACAGGTATGCACCAAAGATGAAGCCCAGGGTGCCGATACCGGCGGCCAAGGGGTTCAGGTCAATGTATTCGTCATAACCCAGCATCGGCGCGACGCGGTTGAGCAGGTCCTGGCCGCCGTAGAAAATCAGCAGGATCAGCACCAGGTCTGGAATGCCGCGAATCACCGTGGAATACAGGTCGCCCAGCCAGGCCAGCCAGCGCACTGGCGACAGGCGCAGCGCCACGCCAATCAGGCCCAGGACAATGGCCAGGGCCATGGACGACAAGGCGAGCTGAAGCGTCAGCCAAACGCCATCGAGGATGACAGCCCCGTAGCCTTTCAACATGATTCAGGTCCTCGAAAGTTGGGATGAAAAAATGGCGCAAACCTCAGAGATCCTGTTGCTTGCGCCATTTCGGACTTGTCGTTGCGACGT
The DNA here is from genome assembly GCF_002236105.1 of Pseudomonas umsongensis. Lineage (GTDB taxonomy): Bacteria > Pseudomonadota > Gammaproteobacteria > Pseudomonadales > Pseudomonadaceae > Aquipseudomonas > Aquipseudomonas umsongensis. The sequence goes on along the minus strand of NZ_NIWU01000007.1, from coordinate 253,812 downwards.
ACTTACTTACCGTAAATGTCGAAATCGAAGTACTTGTCCTGGATTTGCTTGTACTTGCCGTTCTCGCGAATGGCAGCGATCGCGGTGTTGATCTTGTCTTTCAGCGCGTCACCCTTGCGAACGGCGATACCCACGCCGTCGCCGAAGTATTTGACGTCAGTGAAGGCAGGCCCCACGAAGGCGAAACCTTTACCTGCGTCGGTTTTCAGGAAGCCGTCATTCAACAGGGTAGCGTCTGCCACCGTGCCGTCGAGGCGGCCGGCGGCCACGTCGAGATAAATTTCGTTCTGCGAGCCGTAAGGCTTGATTTCGGCACCCAGCGGGGCCAGCACTTCACGGGCGAAACGCTCGTGGATCGAACCACGTTGCACGCCGATGTTCTTGCCCTTGAGCTCAGCCAGGTTGTCGCCCACCTGAGTACCGGCCTTCATGACCAGGCGCGCCGGGGTGTTGTAGTACTTGTTGGTGAAGTCCACGGACTTCTTGCGGTCTTCAGTGATCGACATGGACGACAGGATCGCGTCGATCTTGCGCACTTTCAGCGCAGGGATCAGACCGTCGAACTCTTGTTCAACCCACACGCACTTGACCTTCATCTCTTCGCACAGGGCGTTACCGATGTCGTAGTCGAAACCCACGATGCTGCCGTCCGGCGCCTTGGAAGCGAACGGAGGGTAAGCCGCTTCAATACCGATCTTCAGAGGTTTTTCATCGGCGAAGGATGGCAGGGACAGCACGGCGGACATTGCCAGGGCGCCAAGCAGCACGAGTTTCTTCATCTTGGGACTCCATCGGTAAAGGGCTAAAACGGCAGAGTGAGCGATAGCCCAATATGCGAATGAGTGGAACCGGAAAGCGTTGCTGCGTCCTGGGATGCGGGTGTTGAAATTCAACACAGGCAACGACGAGCAAGTGATCGGCATTCTAACGACAGGCCCGAAGCCGATATTTCTTCAATGCGACAACTAATTACAGAAGCACCGAGAAAGCCGCCCGGGCACGTTGACAGCCTTGCAGAATCATGCAAGAGCAAAAGACAGTGAACCGATCAATATTGCAAGTTGCGGGCCTATTATTGGCAAACCCTTCTAATCCGGCAAGCGCAGCGTGGATTCTTATTGTTTGTGGAGGCCCCCAACAGGGCTTGGCGTTTCCCAATGCCCCGAATCGGCGCAGCGCGGTTACACATTCAGTAACTTGAAAGCTGGCGGGTAACAGTAGGAAACCTCCTACAGGGGAAGCCGATAATTATTGGCTCATGTTTATTTGGCGCCTGACAGTCCGCCTTCGCGAGCAGGCTCGCTCCCACAGTTTTTTGATCACCACCAATCCCCTGTGGGAGCGAGCCTGCTCGCGAAGAGGCCAACACTACCGATACAAAACTGTCAGGCAACAAAAAGCCCCACCAGGCTCAACACCTGATGGGGCTTAGATGAAGCTGAAGGCTACTAAGCCACATTCATCGTCTTGTGCGTATCAATCAAATGCTGCACCACACCCGGATCAGCCAGGGTGGAGATATCGCCCAGGCCATCGTACTCAGCGGTAGCAATCTTGCGCAGGATGCGCCGCATGATCTTGCCCGAGCGGGTCTTCGGCAGCCCCGGTGCCCACTGGATCACATCCGGCGAGGCAATCGGGCCGATCTCCTTGCGCACCCAGTTCTTCAGCTCCAGGCGCAGTTGCTCGCTGGTCTCTTCACCAGCGTTCAGGGTGACGTAGACATAAATGCCCTGGCCCTTGATGTCGTGCGGCACACCGACCACCGCCGCTTCGGCGACTTTCGGGTGGGCGACCATCGCGCTTTCGATCTCGGCGGTACCCATGCGGTGGCCGGACACGTTGAGCACGTCGTCGACGCGGCCGGTGATCCAGTAGTAACCATCGGCATCGCGACGGGCGCCGTCACCGGTGAAGTACATGCCACGGAAGGTCTTGAAGTAGGTGTCGACGAAACGGTCGTGATCGCCATACAGCGTACGCGCCTGGCCTGGCCACGAATCGAGAATCACCAGGTTGCCTTCGGCCTCGCCCTCGATGATGTTGCCCAGGTTGTCCACCAGGGCCGGCACCACGCCGAAGAACGGCCGCGCCGCGGAACCCGGCTTCAAGGCATGGGCGCCGGGCAGCGGGCTCATCAGGGTGGCGCCGGTCTCGGTCTGCCACCAGGTGTCGACGATCGGGCAACGGGATTGGCCGACGTTCTTGTAATACCAGTCCCAGGCCTCGGGGTTGATCGGCTCACCCACCGAACCCAACAGGCGAAGGCTGCTGCCATCGGCGCCTTCGACGGCGGCCGTGCCCGCCGCCATCATCGCGCGGATCGCGGTCGGCGCGGTGTAGAGGATGTTGACCTTATGCTTGTCGACGATCTTCGCCACCCGGGTGATGTCCGGGTAGTTCGGCACGCCTTCGAACAACAAGGTGGTCGCGCCGTTGGCCAGCGGGCCGTAGACAATGTAGGTGTGGCCGGTGACCCAGCCGACGTCGGCGGTGCACCAGTAGATTTCGCCCGGGCGGTAGTCGAACACGCGCTCGTGGGTCATGGCCGCGTACAACAGGTAGCCGCCGGTGGTGTGCTGCACGCCCTTGGGCTTGCCGGTGGAGCCGGAGGTGTAGAGGATGAACAGCGCTTCCTCGGCGCCCATCTCTTTCGGCGCGCACACGGTGCCCGCCACTTTCATCAGGTCTTCGTACCAGATGTCGCGGTGCTGGTTCCACTTGATGTCGCCACCGGTGCGCTGGCACACGATGACTTTCTGGATGCTGCTGGTTTCCGGGTTGGTCAGGGCGTCGTCGACGTTGGCCTTGAGCGGGATCTTCTTGCCGGCACGGATGCCTTCGTCGGCGGTGATCACCACCTTGGATTTGCAGTCGATGATGCGACCGGCCAGGGCCTCCGGCGAAAAACCGCCGAACACCACCGAGTGAATCGCGCCGATCCGGGTACAAGCCAGCATGGCGACCACGGCTTCGGGGATCATCGGCATGTAGATAGTCACCACGTCGCCGCGGTGCACGTCCTGGCCACGCAGGGCGTTGGCGAACTTGCAGACTTGTTCGTGCAGTTCGCGGTAGGTGATTTTGCGGCTTTCGGAAGGGTCATCGCCTTCCCAGATGATCGCGACCTGGTCACCGCGTTCGGCCAGGTGACGATCGAGGCAGTTGTAGGAAACGTTGAGGGTGCCGTCGGCGAACCACTTGATGTCGACATGGTGATCGTCGAAGGACGTCTGCTTCACCGTGGTGAAAGGCTTGATCCAGTCGAGGCGCTTGGCTTGCTCGCGCCAGAAGCCGTCCGGGTTGACGACTGACTGCTGGTACATGGCTTTGTAGGTCGCCTCGTCGGTCAGGGTGTTGGCCAGAACCTCGGGACGAACGGGATACAGGGAAGCCGCACTCATCTTTCTTACCTCGGTGGAATAGTTGTTTTTGTATGACCCTGTTTTATCCGGGCGGCGCCTATAGAACCATTCGACGATGGTAGTAACAAGCCCACACAAAACGTCCTGATAACCGCAAAACACGCCTGGAACAAATGTCCCAACTTTCTCCCTCCCCCCTGTACTGATCGTTCCCACGCTCTGCATGGGAATGCCGCCAGGGACGCTCTGCGTTCCACTGACAACGCATTAATTGAGTCGTGCGCAGCGGTTATGCGAAGCGTAACAGGAAGCTATATGTGAGATTTATTGTGGGAGTGCATTTCCATTGCTGCGGTAACGGCGACTTATGGTTTCGCCCTTACGGCGACTCCCTTTTTCAAACGCCGGAGTGCCGGCCCAGCAAAAAGGAAGCAAAAGGCTTTGCCCCACCACTCGGTGCCTCGCTTAGGCTCGGCATGCCAGAACGAAGGCATTGCTCCGTGGGTCGCCGCGATGGGCCGTCCCTGGCCCAGCTCGGCTAAACCGGCGTCCTGCCGGTTTCCCCACTGCGCAATGCCTGCGTTCGGCCATCGTGGTTAACGGAGCACCCAGATCAAAAGCCAAACCGAGGCGGCCTTAAAGCCGACCTGACTGTTACGGGTGTACCTGGATCCCCTGTAGGAGCGAGCCCGCTCGCGAAAAACCCGAGAACACCACGGGGCACCAGACAACACGCATTATCAAAGTTATCCAGGGATTGTTACAAAAACCGTCAAAGGTGTTTATCAAAACCACGCCTATATGAATCCCACCCCCGCGCCTAAAATTCGCTCCGCCAACCCGGCAAACTGAGTTAACCGAGTTACAGCCCCCACGAAGGCAGTTAACCCAAATCCAAGTAGTGCAGTTCCACACGCAACCTCAAAAAGGTTGCGTGCCCCCCTTCGCCCTTAGAAAGGTAAATATTAAATGAAAGCTTTATTGGTACTGGCCCTCAGCAGTCTGTGCGCAACCGCCATGGCAGACGAGGCCCAGACTGATGTCGCGCAGCAACAACCGGCCATCGAGGATTACACTTACTCGATGCACCTGGACATCGCCAAAGTTATTTCAATGAGCGAAGTTCCCAATGTATGCGAAGTTGTCCCGATGAAAATGGAATATGACGACTCCAAGGGCCAGCGCCATATCCTGCGTTACAGCGTCATGGGTAACGGCTGCTCCAGCGGCTGATTGACTGCGCCGAATCCGGCCCACTCAGCCGCGTGCTGAAGGTCGATTCCAGCCCGGCTAACGTCGGGCTCAGTTGTGTCTGGACTGGTCAAAAAACGCCCACAAACACAAGATGTAGTAAAAAAGGCCACTTTCTGCTTACTTTTTGAACAAAACCGATACCCCGCCATTTTTACGAAAAAAAATCTTCACCCGCCAAAGCCCTGTAAACCCTCGCTCCGACCGAAAAACCCGCCCTCTCGACCGTGCCATGCGCGGATTCGCCCCACCACGACCGTGAAAATTTCCATATAATGCGGCCTTAAACGGGCCTGCAATATCCCCTTACAGGGATGAAAAGCCAGTCTGAAGCCCCGCAGCAGCATTCGATGCTGATTTGCGCCCATCAGTGGCTCTCGGAACCCCGTACAAAATTATGTTTATTTGCCTGCGTAGCACCGCTGCAAAAAACGATATCCAACGCGGCCAGCACCGCCGTGTGAAAAAACCAACCCTTCAATTTTCACACGGGCACACTGGCCCTCACGCAGGAGACGACACGTCATGCTGAGCTGGGACGAATTCGACAAAGAAGACACGGAAGTAGTAGCCAAGAGCGCCAACGCCGGCCACGCCACCGAAGCCAACATGGACCGTCTCGACAGCGCCGGCGGTGCCGCCGCCCTGGAAGCTCGCGCCGTGACCGCGTCTGACTCCGCTGCCGTCGCCCGCGCCAAGGCTGCCCTGGATTCCCTCGACGTCGCCGAAGGCCTCGCCGAACTCGAAGGCGCCTCCGCCCGTGTCGCTGTCGATGAAAAGCGCATGATCAACTGCCGTGCCGACCTCAACCAGCTCGTACCCTTCAAGTACGACTGGGCCTGGCAGAAGTACCTGGACGGCTGCGCAAACCACTGGATGCCGCAAGAAGTCAACATGACCGCCGACATCGCCCTCTGGAAAAACCCGGAAGGCCTGACCGACGACGAGCGCCGCATCGTGATGCGTAACCTCGGCTTCTTCTCCACCGCCGACTCCCTGGTTGCCAACAACCTGGTCCTGGCCGTGTACCGCCTGATCACCAACCCGGAATGCCGCCAATACATCCTGCGCCAGGCCTTCGAAGAGGCGATCCACACCCACGCCTACCAGTACTGCATCGAATCGCTGGCCATGGATGAAGGCGAAATCTTCAACATGTACCACGAGATCCCATCGGTCGCGAAAAAAGCCACCTGGGGCCTGAAATACACCCGTTCGATCTCCGATCCGAAGTTCGAAACCGGCACCGTCGAAACCGACAAAGAGCTGCTGCGCAACCTGATCGCCTACTACTGCGTCCTGGAAGGCATCTTCTTCTACTGCGGCTTCACCCAGATCCTCTCCATGGGCCGCCGCAACAAAATGACCGGCGTCGCCGAGCAGTTCCAGTACATCCTGCGCGACGAATCCATGCACCTGAACTTCGGCATCGACGTGATCAACCAGATCAAAATCGAAAACCCACACCTGTGGGACGCCGAAATGAAGGAAGAAGCTTCGCAGATGATCCTGCAAGGCACCCAACTGGAAATCGAATACGCCCGCGACACCATGCCTCGCGGCGTGCTGGGCATGAACGCGGCGATGATGGAGGACTACCTCAAGTTCATCGCTAACCGTCGCCTGTCGCAGATCGGTCTGAAGGAAGAGTACCCAGGGACGACTAACCCGTTCCCTTGGATGAGCGAGATCATGGACTTGAAGAAGGAGAAGAACTTCTTTGAGACTCGGGTTATTGAGTATCAGACTGGTGGTGCGCTTAGCTGGGATTGATTCCAGAGCTAGCCGCGATTTGACGAGTTGAATCGGCAAATCGAACATCTAAAAGCCCTCGACTTGTTCGGGGGCTTTTTTATGGGTTAGGAAAACTCCATTCGATGGGCTAGATAATGCATCGGTAGGATCTTCTGTAAGAAACGCCGCTATTTCTTGTAGGAAAATTCGTAGACAGCCGTAGTGGCCACTCAGTATCGTCCGAGGGTTTTCAACTCTCGGCGATTCTATGAGCGAAACGATAAAAGACAGCGACTGGAGCGTTTCAGAGATCAGGGCCGCGGTGGATGCCTATCTAAAAATGCTCGCGCTAGAGCTAAGCGGCCAGAAATTCGTAAAGACTGTAGAAAATCTTGCTCTACGCGAAGCCTCCTTACCCACCCGCACCAAAGGCTCCGTCGAATTCCGGATGCAGAACATCTCTACGGTACTGATGAAGATGGATCGAGAATTCATCAAGGGGTATAAGCCTGCCAAGAACGTTGGTTCGAATGTTGAGCAGTTAATTCGAGCAGCGCTCACCGAACGAGGCGTTCAGCCCGGCGACCCCACCGCTCCGACAGCTGATGAACAAACGCTAGAGCGACGTGCTGCTGCGCTTCAAAAGCAAAAGATCAAGGAGCCGCCAAAAGGTATTAAAAAACCGAAACGAGCAGCAAGCTCTGGCACAGTCTATGTGCGTGATCCCGAGGTGCGAGCGTGGGTGCGAAATGAAGCCGAAGGTCATTGCGATGGCTGTGGCGAACCTGCTCCGTTTCAAAAACTTGGGTTGCCTTATCTGGAAGTCCACCACGTTAAGCCCCTCGCCGAAAAAGGCTCGGATCAAGTCACCAACGCCGTAGCACTCTGCCCGAACTGCCATCGTCGTTGTCATCATTCGAGCGACAGTGAGGAATTCACCGCTTCGCTTTACAAGAAGGTCACACGGCTGATTCCCGAGTAATCGAACTCTGTAGCGAGGTAACTTGCCGATGCAAGGATCAACCCTCCGTCCATGTCTGCATTACTGCAATGGCTCGAGCGCTTGCCGAAGTCGATCCTCCAGCGCCCATATCTCCCGCTTCACCTCCATGCGCCGCTCACGGGCGGCTTGAATGCGAGACTCGTCAAGGCCAGCGTAGCGGCGTAGCCAATGAACGATCATTTCCTCATCAGGGTGGTAATAGTCCTTGTGGCCTTTACTCCCTCTCAGGGTGTCATTCATATCACTGTCGAAACGGCCAGCCGCGAATTCATCCGGGGGCAACGTGCCCCATTCGGCGGCGCAATCCTCGAATACCCAGGAAATCTCATTGAGGTGTTTTTGCGCACCGCGATGCCCGCGTTTGTAAAACACCTGCTCGCGGCAACTCTCAAGGAAACGCTCCATCATCGGCTCGTCATCGACCCATTGAAGGATGTCGTGCTGGCCCGCATGGCGGACCAGGCCGTTTATCCAACGCTCGGCAAAACGATCAACAAAGCCTTCCACATCGGCTTTTTTCGCGTTCGCGAAAATCATGCAGTACCGGGTTTGCACATGGATGACGAACAGCACGTGCTTGCGTTGAACGGTAATCGCGTGGACCAGCCACTGTTCGGCTGACGCATCAGGCGCATCGTCCTCAATAATGGGCGATGGTGGTTTACCCACCGGGGAGATTTTCTTGCCTTTGTGCACACGACTGAAAAAGTTGCTGGCGGCTTCGGTGCAATTGAAGATCAACATCCTGGTTCTCTGGTAGAAGGCGGGTGATAGCGGTTGTCAGTCCTGCTGCACGATCTCATCTGCCCATTCAATCTCATAGGGCTGGCGAACCACGTCAGCAATCTCTTCCCGCGCCGCTTCGCTGAGGACCGACAGCTCTGCATCGGTCAGCAAGTCGTGCCTGACCATCATTCTCAAAGCCATCAGTGCGCTAGAGCGACTGTAAGGATCGAAAGTCCGGACGATGTCTTTATCCCGGTCGCGCATCAGCCGATAAAGCATCCCATACCTGGCTTGAGCCGAAAGCGCACCATGCTCAGTGATGGTCTTGGCATCGGCCAACACACCCTGGCAGAAACGATCGAGCGCCAGCTTGCGCAGTTCCTTGAACTTCTTCCAGTCGCTTTCGATGATGGACATGAGCATTACCCCTGCGAAGGATCTTTGACGAAGTAAAACTCATTCTTGCTGAAAATTCCTGTCGCATTCAGATCAACACTCTCCATCCCGGAGAACACCATGGCCTCTCGAGTGATGAAAATCACCTTGAAGCGTATCGCCCTTTTCCAATTCTCCCCGGCTCACTGCGCCCAAGCCGAGCGATTGGGGCAGAAAGTGGCATCCAACATGGCACTCAGATAGAGATGAACCCTGAGCAGCTTCAGACGCTGGCGATCGGGCTTCCCTGGCAGTGCCTTTGGTCTGACAGAGCGATCCGTATGCATATAGAGAAATGGATGACATACATCGATCAGCAGATCGGGCAGAGTCATCGCCATGATTCCTACTCCCCCTGAAAGACGTCCTCACTCGCCTGCCCACACTGCGGGCGGGTGAAATTTAGGGGCTGCTACCACACCTTTGGCAACAGGCTTATTTATGCAAGACCAGATGCCTGGCCGCTTAGGGAGTCATAGCATTCTGGCTTAGACAAACTTGAGGGTTACCTTTGATCGCATCCCATCTTGAGTTCATTTACTACATATCATGGACAGTTGTATTTATCCTCGCATTACTCAGTGAGGCAGTGTTTTTATTTGTTGCCTATTTTCGGCTTGATCAGATGGAGAATCACTTCATTGTTTCGCATCTTGTAGGTATCAATCGAAAAACAGTGGGAAATACTCCACGGGGAAGGATGAAAAGGGTAAAGCTGATAGGAGAATTAACTGGCCATTACGCACTTTTCACGATGCTGGACCCGTATGTATTCATGGAGGCTGAAATTTTACCGGAACACTTGAAGAAATGGTTGAAAGTACCGGGATACATCATGCGGATCGCGCTGACTGGAGCAGTCCTACTCCTACTTTGGTACGGATTCGAGTGGCTGCGCGCTACCGCTTCGAAACCGATGACCGACCCAAAAATGCTCTGCGTCGCCATATTGATAACGTGTTTTATCCTGGCGCTGCTGGCTTGCCTCGCACGGGTCTGCATCAGTTTTTTCAAACTGGATGAGCTTGAGTCGCTCCTCGAGAACTCCTACTTCGTCGATCGCAACCGACGAGTGATGGGTAACAGCCTGTATGGCCGCTATTGTCGCTTGTCACACCTATCGACCATGCTTTTGTTAGACGTTGATTTTTTATCGAAGTGTGATCCATTTGCAATGGATGAACTCGCTCGCTTTCCCCTCTCCCTACGACGATTACTCACTATTCCCAATCGGATGCTAGCCTATTCGATCGTTGGTTTTGGCGTGTTCTTGCTCTGCGGAAATCTCCTTGGAATAATTGCTTAGAATACGGATGCGGCGAGCTGTAGAAGATGGTCTGTTACTGGCAAAACGCGGTGTCCTTGAGTGCATCGCGAGCAAGCTCGCTCCTATGTACGATCACCTTCGCATCCTCCACTATCACGATCACTCGATTACTACTGCTTGAAAGCAGGTGTCCGCCGTGAAAGTTTGCTCATAACAATACGCCAAAGCCAGAAGCCCGGCGTCGCTCCTGCGAGATCCGTAGAAGTAAACCAACGTACTCACAAGGGGACGTACTACTGTCTGTGCCCCGGCGCACCGGCCTTGCTCCAGCAATGGGCAGGTTGTGGCTGGAATAGTCAACGGCTGTCTTTAGATTGGAGTATTTGCCCGTCAATTACTTGAACGTCACCAAAAGGTAGGTAATCGTCATCCCAGTTAGAGTGACGATCACACCCACTACATAAATGACCAGAAGACGTTTCAGGTGAGGTGGAAAGTTCTCGATATCCTCAGAGGCCACTTTGCCATAGCGGATGTAATCTTTCGGCCACACCACCATGCCGGCAATTGTAGAGACCAGCACAAACCCGCCAAACCAGCCCTAGCTCCGCCATCCTGGCCCCCAAATGTAAATGAAGCGACTATTTTTCAAGGATTCCATCATGGCATCCAGATGACGGTGGCTAAGGTACAAGCAGTAAGCGGTGTTCACAGCACCCAGCAGAATTGGGCCGCCGGCAACAATTATTGCAATCCACGGAGACCAAGTGTCGATGCTGGTCATTGCTGTTTTATTCCAAATATTTTCTCACCTACGTATTCGTTCGCTATTCCACCACTTTCTGCCCCCTCCATGCACCACCCCCTACCAACGCGGCATAGCAAACAACGCCCCCACTACATGTCGAAAACCAATAATGTTGATACACAGAAATATCTTGTGCGCGACACTCACGCTCATTTCAGGGCCTCGTAAATTATTTCGCCAGCTTTTTCCCGTCTTAAGCATCATCTAACCACTACACATCAAAACACCTAAGTTTCAGAGCTTGCAGTTTGGTTCTCGGGAACTGGCTAGCCTTAAAACAGCCAGCTACCGAGCACACACAACATAAATCCACAGCCACATCACTTGAGCACTCCTGACTCCCATAATGATACTAAAAATACCAAAGTGGCGAGCAACCCTATTACACTCCATTGCAAAACAATTAATTTTCGCCTGCATGGATGTGGAAATCTTTCTATATCTTCAGCACTGACCAGACCACGCTTCACAAAAAATCGAGGGAACGTGACAACACTGGCAATACCGCCGATCAACTGAAGTTTCCCAAAAGGTCCTGTATGCTTGTGCGTATCGACAGTAATCAGCGACGAGCTGTTTTTGAAGTACGCCGATAACTCTTCACCCTTTGTGTACCCAAGGTATAGTGCAATCCCAATCCAAATATAGATACCAAGGAGCACCACCCCACAGAAACCACCTACAATTAATTCGGCCGTCGTCATCTCGCATACTCGTATATAACCTCCCCGATTATCTCACCGCCCTTTCCGCCATATACGCCGCCTGCATAAGAACCGACGCCAACCACGACGATACTGCATGCCAATGTACCTAGCCCGCCTGTAGGCACCCCCAACCCAATGCAGAGTGCACCGACAACGGGGGCCGACAATATCGCGCCTGCAGCTACACCACCGCCGATACCCCCGGCAAAGGCCCCTGTTTCAGTAAACCTGACTCGTTCGCAAGCCTCGGTATTTCCAGCCGCACACACATCCTGCACCTTCATGGCCGATGCTCCACCGCCGACGGCAGTACCCAACCAACCACCGTATTTGACGTATTTAGAAGCCTTCGCCACACCTTCAAGATGGGTGGCATGACCCGGTATTTGCCCCCCGGGACTGGCATTGGTCCAGTGGTGGACCAAGCTTTGGCTGGAAATACCCAACATTTTTTTCAAGTTGATATGGTCAGGGAATCCAATGCCCTTGCGGGTCAGTGCCGTCATATGGCTGTTCAGTTGTGCGAGCAGACGCTGGCGCTCTGCAAAGAACGTTGGCGAGCGCAGATGCCCATCTCTTTGCAGCGTATTCGTTTGCAACGCTTCAATATCCCTCAAGGCATTGCCTACATTGTCCAGGTTGTTCTTGAAAACGCTCGCGCCAATACCAATAGCGTTCGAGCCATAGGTCAGGAAAGCCTGGATGACATCACGGTGTTGCACCATGAAATCCGCTTCTTCAGGGCTAAGCGTTTCAATGATCTGGTTGGTCTTGGCTGCCACATCCATGAGCAGGGCTTCTTCACGGGTGCACTGGTAGTTGCTGGGGTCGCTCAGCACGATCATCTCGCCGGCTTTGACGTCGCGCAGGTTAGGGTTGAGCAGCTTGAATTTGCCCATCACCGCCGGGTCACGCAGGGTGAACAAGGAGGCTTCGAGCTGTTCGCGGGTGGTGCTCTTGGGCACGATGTAGAAGCCTGGTTCCTGGGCTGCCGCACCGCCCAGGGGCACTGGCTTGGGAGTGCTCGACGCAGACGCGAAACCGGCTGAGCGTGGCGCTGCCGGATTGCCGGCGAGAGGTGTGGTCGGTTGGGGCGCGGCCCTTGTGGTCTGGGGCGCAGCACTGCTACGCGACTCATAAGTGGCGGTAAACACCGAGGGGATCAACCTGGCTCTGCACGGGCAAGTGCTGAAGCTGTCCAGCGAGCCCGCCACGATCCTGCCATGACTGTTGATGTAGGAGACGCCTCCCACGATGGTGTAGGTTTCGTCGTTCTTGCCGCAGGAAACCTGGTCGCCTTCACGGGCATGGGCGATGCCAAACATCATGACCCGTGTGTCGGCCTCCAAAACCTGGCCACCGCAAGTGGTCTTGTCACCCAGGCGAATGAAATGTCCTTGTCCCATTGTTGATTTCCCTCTCTGCTGGCGCCCCAGATAGCGCACCACTGTTAACGATCGATAAGCCGACTCGGGGTGAGTGGCTTAACGGAAAGTACGTGGACAGAGGGGAAACTCAAGACGGTCTAGAAAATCAGGAAAGATCCCACAAGCCATGCAGAAAAAGGCGACAAAAATGGAGATGAGAAAATACCCATTCGTGCCGGGTTCGTAAAAATTCAAAAAATGGACATTCAAAACAGAACATCCTTTGTCCCATCATCTCCTCGGTTGCAAACCATCCTGGCTGATTCAGCATGTGTGTTGGATGGGCTGGCGCTTTCGCGGGCAAGCCCGCTCCCACAGGGGTTGCGGTGGGCTGTCGGGCATTGTTCGGCCCCAGTGTGTGAGTGAGGTTTTGGTGCATCTTCGGCATTTAGGGTGATTGGGATTTGGGCCGACAGCTCGCTCAATCCGCGCGACTCAGAGAGGTCCACAACAACTGCGCCGCATACCCCCGATACGGCCGCCATCCCTCAGCCCTCTCCAACAACTGCCGAGCCGTCACCGCCCCACCCTCCAATGCCGCCAACGCATTGATCAACCCCACATCCCCATTCGGCAACCCATCCATTTCCCGCAACTGCCGCAACGCAATGTACTGCGCCGTCCAGTCGCCGATGCCATACAACGCCAGCAACCGCGCCACCCCGCCGTGCCGACCGGGTTCAAACAACAGGGGATCATCGATCACCGCCTGGGCCACGCCAGACAGCGTACGGCCTCGGCTTTTCGGCATCCCCAATGTCGCAAGGTCCGCCGCCGCCAGCACCGCCGCTTCGGGAAACACATGGGTCAGGCCACCGCGCGGCGAGCTCAAGGGTGTGCCGTATTGCGCCACCAGCTTCCCGGCCAGTTTGATAGCCGCGCCCACGGTAATCTGCTGCCCCAACACCGCGCGGATCGCCAGTTCCAGTCCGTCCCACGTCCCCGGTACGCGCAGCCCTGGGCGGTCTGTAATTAGTCGTGCCAGCAGTGGGTCAGCCGACAGATGCTGTTGCATGCTGATCAGGTCGGCATCCAGATCAAACATCCGCCGCAGCCTGGCGACAATCTCGGGCACTGCGCTGGCGTCGGGAAAGTCCAGCGTCAGTTCCAGTGAGTCCGCCGTCGCAGGCCCGATAGCGAGCGTGCCGTGGACCCCGTTCAAGCCGATGCTGCGTGAGTAGACGTCGCCGATCACTTCTTCCATTCCAGTGATCGCCCGCGCCGACAGAAAACCCAACATCGCCGGCCAATCGTAGGGCGGCTGGAACGCCAGCAGTAACTTCACAGGCTGAGCACTCCGCTGTACAGCGCATACGCCGCCAGTCCGGCAGCGCTGATGACACAGGTAAATATGCCCTTCTCGAGGGTGGTGAACAGCGGTTTGCCCTGTTCATGCCTGGCCTTGGCGAACAGGATCACGCCGGGCGCGTAGAGCAAGGCCGAGAGCAGCAGGTACTTCACGCCGCCGGCATATAGCAACCACACCGCATAACTCAGGGCGATGCCGCCGATCAGCAGGTCCTTGGTGCGTTCGGCGGAGGCGTGTTCATAGGTTTCACCGCGACCGCTCAGCAGCACCGCATAAGCCGCCGACCACAGATAGGGCACCAGGATCATCGATGAAGCGAGGTAGATCAGGCTGGTGTAGGTGCCGGCGGAAAACAGGGTGATCAGCAGAAACAGCTGAATCATCATGTTGGTCAGCCACAGCGCATTGACCGGCACATGGTTGGCGTTTTCCTTGGTCAGGAATGCCGGCATGGTCTTGTCCTTCGCGGTGGCGAACAGGATCTCCGCACACAGCAATGCCCAGGACAGCAACGCGCCCAGCAGTGAGATCCCCAGGCCGATACTGATCAGCAACGCGCCCCACGGGCCGACAATATGCTCAAGCACCGAGGCCAGCGACGGGTTCTGCAAGGTGGCCAGTTCCGGCTGACTGAGGATCCCCAGCGAAAGCACGTTGACCAATACCAGCAGCGCCAGCACCCCGAGAAAACCGATGACCGTGGCCCGGCCCACATCCGCGCGCTTCTCCGCCCGCGCCGAGTAGACACTGGCGCCCTCGATGCCGATGAACACGAACACGGTGACCAGCATCATGTTGCGCACCTGGTCCATCACGCTACCGAAACTCGGGTTGCTGCGGCCCCAGATGTCCCGGGTGAAGATGTCCGCCTTGAACGCCACGGCGGCGATCACGATGAACATGATCAGCGGCACGATCTTGGCCACGGTCGTCAACAGGTTGATGAAAGCGGCTTCCTTGATCCCGCGCATCACTATGAAATGCACCGTCCACAGCAGCAAAGACGCACAGGCGATGGCGGTCGGGGTGTTGCCTTCGCCGAACACCGGAAAGAAAAACCCCAGGGTGCTGAACAGCAGCACGAAGTAGCCGACGTTGCCCAGCCAGGCGCTGATCCAATAACCCCAGGCCGAAGAGAAGCCCATATAGTCGCCGAAACCGGCCTTGGCGTAGGCGTACACCCCCGAGTCCAGTTCCGGCTTGCGATTGGCCAGGGTCTGGAAGACGAAGGCCAGGGTCAGCATGCCGACGGCCGTAATGGCCCAGCCGATCAGGATCGCCCCCGCATCGGCCTTGGCCGCCATGTTCTGCGGCAGGGAAAAGATCCCGCCGCCAATCATCGATCCGACGACCAGGGCGATCAGTGCGCTCAGGCGAAGCTTTTGCGTCGATTGCGACATGGCGGCGTCTCCAGTTGCCAGGGGCGGCCATTGCCGCAAGATCGTCACATAACCTGCGTTAACTAAATGGATGAAGCGTAATGACGTTTATTGGATAACGCCAACAAACGCCCATCCAAGTGCCAGATAAAACCCAATAGGCATCGATATATTTTTTTGCTTTATACAACTTTTTTGATAAGCCAATTCCGTTCTGAGAACCCTCCGCGAAAATTTGCGGATTGGTAAAAAAGGGCTAGCTTCATAAGGCGCAAGGAATGCGAAAAAGTTTCAACAAAAATTCAACGAAGCCTCTGGGACAAGCATTACAGGCATTAGCTTTGTATGAGCGATCTTTTGGTTATTCACAATGGAATGTCGACCTGCACTGATCTGAGTCAGTCCGCTCAATGGCGGGCGGACCTAGTCTGTTGCCTCTCTTCTCCTGCAATGGAGTCATGCAATGTCTGAAACTCCCGGAAAACTGAAACTCGGCGCGCTGATTGCCCTGGTCGTCGGTTCGATGATCGGTGGCGGCATCTTTTCCCTGCCGCAAAACATGGCGGCCAGTGCCGATGTCGGCGCCATTCTGATTGGCTGGGCGATCACCGCCGTCGGCATGCTCACCCTGGCCTTTGTCTTCCAGACCTTGGCCAATCGCAAGCCCGACCTGGATGGCGGGGTCTACGCCTACGCCAAGGCCGGTTTCGGCGACTACATGGGTTTCTCTTCGGCCTGGGGTTACTGGATCAGTGCCTGGCTGGGCAACGTTGGTTACTTCGTCCTGTTATTCAGCACCCTGGGTTACTTCTTCCCGGTGTTCGGCGAGGGCAATACCGTCGCCGCCGTGGTCGGTGCGTCCGTGTTGCTGTGGGCCGTGCATTGGCTGGTACTGCGGGGAATCAAGGAAGCGGCATTCATCAACCTGGTGACCACGATCGCCAAGATCGTACCGCTGATACTGTTTGTGCTGATTACGATTTTCGCCTTCAAACTGGAGATCTTCACCGCCGACATCTGGGGCCTGAAGAATCCGGACCTTGGCAGCGTCATGAACCAGGTGCGCAACATGATGCTGGTCACCGTGTGGGTGTTCATCGGCATCGAGGGCGCGAGCATTTTCTCGGCCCGGGCGGAAAAACGCAGTGATGTGGGTAAGGCCACGGTGATCGGGTTTATCACCGTGCTGCTGATTTTGGTACTGGTGAACGTGCTGTCGCTGGGCATCCTGACCCAACCGGAACTGGCCAAGCTGCAGAACCCGTCGATGGCCGCCGTGCTGGAACACGTGGTGGGTCCTTGGGGGGCGGTGTTGATCAGCGTCGGCCTGATCATCTCGTTGCTCGGAGCCCTGCTGTCGTGGGTGCTGCTGTGTGCGGAGATCATGTTCGCCGCAGCCAAGGATCACACCATGCCGGCGTTCCTGCGCAAGGAAAACGCCAACCAGGTACCGGTCAACGCCCTGTGGCTGACCAATGCCATGGTCCAGATATTCCTGGTCATCACGTTGTTTTCGGCCAGCACCTACCTGTCGCTGATCTACCTCGCCACTTCGATGATCCTGGTGCCTTACCTGTGGTCGGCGGCGTACGCCCTGTTGTTGGCCGTGCGCGGCGAAACTTACGAAGGCGCGGCGAGCGAGCGTCAGAAGGACCTGTTCATTGGTGCCGTGGCCCTGATCTATGCGGTCTGGCTGCTGTACGCCGGCGGCATGAAATACCTGCTGCTCTCGGCCCTGCTCTATGCGCCCGGCGTGATCCTGTTCGCCAAGGCCAAGCTGGAACTCAAGAAACCGGTTTTCACCAACGTCGAGAAGCTGATTTTCGCCGCGGTGGTCGTCGGCGCCCTGGTGGCGGCCTACGGTCTCTACGACGGCTTCCTGACCCTGTAACACGACTGATTTGCCATCTGGAGGTTCACTGAAATGACCACGGAAAAAGTTAAGTACGGCGTCCATTCCGAAGCCGGCAAACTGCGCAAAGTCATGGTTTGCTCCCCAGGGCTCGCCCATCAGCGCCTGACCCCGAACAACTGCGACGAACTGCTGTTCGATGATGTGCTGTGGGTGGCACAGGCCAAGCGCGACCATTTCGATTTCGTCACCAAAATGCGTGAACGAAATGTCGATGTACTGGAGATGCACAACCTGCTGACCGACATCGTCGCCATCCCCGAAGCGCTGGACTGGATTCTCGAGCGCAAGATCACCGCCGATTCGGTGGGCCTGGGCCTGATCAATGAAACCGGCTCGTGGCTGCGCAGCCTGGAACCGCGCAAGATCGCCGAATTCCTGATCGGTGGTGTCTCGGCCGATGACCTGCCGGACAGTTTCGGCGGCAAGACCATCCAGATGTTCCGCGAATTCCTCGGCCACTCAAGCTTCATCCTGCCGCCGCTACCCAACACCCAGTTCACCCGCGATACCACGTGCTGGATCTACGGTGGCGTCACGCTCAACCCGATGTACTGGCCGGCACGTCGCCAGGAAACGCTGTTGACCACCGCCATCTACAAATTCCATCCGCAATTCACCAACGCTGAATTCCAGATCTGGTACGGCGACCCGGACAAGGACCATGGCAGTTCCACGCTGGAAGGCGGCGATGTGATGCCGATCGGCAACGGCGTGGTCCTGATCGGCATGGGCGAACGCTCGTCCCGCCAAGCCATCGGCCAACTGGCTGTCAGTCTGTTCAAGCACAAGGCCGTGGAAAAAGTCATCGTCGCCGGCCTGCCTAAATCCCGCGCGGCGATGCACCTGGACACCGTGTTCAGCTTCTGTGACCGCGATGTGGTGACCATTTTCCCGGAAGTGGTGAACCAGATTGTCGCCTTCACCCTGCGCCCCGATGAAAGCAAGCCGGGCGGCATCGATATCCGCCGCGAAGAAACCAACTTCCTCGACACCGTGGCCAAGGCCCTCAACCTCAAGGCCCTGCGCGTCGTCGAAACCGGCGGCAACAGTTTCGCCGCCGAACGCGAGCAATGGGACGACGGCAACAACGTGGTCGCCGTGGAGCCCGGTGTGGTCATCGGCTACGACCGCAACACCTACACCAACACCCTGCTGCGCAAGGCCGGTGTGGAAGTCATCACCATCAGCGCAGGCGAACTGGGACGCGGTCGCGGCGGCGGCCATTGCATGACCTGCCCGATCATCCGCGATCCGATCGACTACTAACCTATCAGCCTTGGCCCGCACCGACCGAGCGCGGGCCAACGGGATAACCGACACCTTAGGAGATCCAAAATGGCGTTCAATATCCATAACCGCAATCTGCTGAGCCTGGAACACCACACCCCTCGCGAATTGCGCTACCTGCTCGACCTGTCCCGCGATCTCAAGCGGGCCAAATACACCGGCACCGAACAGCAACACCTCAAGGGCAACAACATCGCGCTGATCTTCGAGAAAACCTCGACCCGCACCCGCTGTGCGTTCGAAGTCGCCGCCTATGACCAGGGTGCCAATGTCACCTACATCGACCCGAACTCCTCGCAGATCGGCCACAAGGAAAGCATGAAGGACACCGCCCGCGTGCTCGGGCGCATGTATGACGCCATCGAGTACCGTGGCTTCAAACAGGAAATCGTCGAGGAGCTGGCCAAGTTTGCCGGCGTGCCTGTATTCAACGGCCTGACCGATGAATATCACCCGACACAAATGATCGCCGACGTGCTGACCATGCGTGAACACGCCGACAAGCCGATCCACGAAATCAGCTATGCCTACCTTGGGGATGCGCGTAACAACATGGGCAACTCGCTGCTGCTGATCGGCGCCAAGCTGGGCATGGACGTGCGCATCTGCGCGCCGAAAGCCCTGTGGCCGGCGGACGACCTGGTGGCTCGCTGCAAAAAATACGGAGAGGAAAGCGGCGCGCGCATCACTCTCACCGAAGACCCGAAAGCGGCGGTCAAGGGCGTGGACTTCATCCACACCGACGTCTGGGTCTCTATGGGCGAGCCGGTTGAAGCCTGGGCCGAACGCATCCAGCAATTGCTGCCGTATCAGGTGAATGCCGAGCTGATGAAAGCCACCGGCAACCCGCGCACCAAGTTCATGCACTGCCTGCCGGCCTTCCACAACAGCGATACCAAGGTCGGCAAGCAGATTGCCGAGCAGTACCCGCACCTGAAGAACGGCATCGAAGTGACCGATGACGTGTTCGAGTCGCCGGCCTGCATCGCTTTCGAGCAAGCGGAGAACCGCATGCACACGATCAAGGCGATTCTGGTGTCGACACTGGCGGATCTGTAAGGACTGAAGCCCCCTCCATCCGATCGTTCCCACGCTCTGCGTGGGAATGCCGCCACGGACGCTCCGCGTCCGATGTGACGCGGAGCGTCACGGGATGCATTCCCACGGGGACCGTGGGAACGATCAAACTGAAAGGACATGCACCATGCGTATCGTCGTTGCTCTGGGCGGTAACGCCCTGCTCCGCCGGGGTGAACCCATGACCGCGGACAACCAGCGCGCCAATATCCGGATCGCCACCGAGCAGATCGCCAAGATCCATCCCGGCAACCAACTGGTCATCGCCCACGGCAATGGCCCGCAAGTCGGCCTGCTATCGCTGCAAGCGGCCGCCTACACCTCGGTGTCACCTTACCCGCTGGACGTCCTCGGCGCCGAAACCGAGGGCATGATCGGCTACATCATCGAACAGGAGCTGGGCAACCTGCTGGACTTCGAGGTGCCCTTCGCCACCTTGCTGACCCAGGTCGAAGTCGATGCCAACGACCCGGCCTTCCAGAAACCCAGCAAACCCATTGGCCCGGTGTACGGCAAGGCCGAGGCAGAAAAACTGGCTGCCGAAAAAGGCTGGGCCATCGCCCCCGACGGCGACAAATTCCGCCGCGTGGTCGCCAGCCCCAAACCCAAGCGCATCTTCGAAATCCGCCCGATCAAATGGCTGCTGGAAAAAGGCAGCATCGTGATCTGTGCCGGCGGTGGCGGCATCCCCACCATGTACACCGCACCCGGCAAACTTGAGGGCGTGGAAGCTGTGATCGACAAAGACCTGTGCTCGGCGCTGTTGGCCGAACAGCTGGAAGCCGATCTGTTGGTGATCGCCACCGACGTCAACGCCGCCTTTATCGATTTCGGTAAACCGACGCAGAAAGCCATCGCCCAGGCGCACCCCGACGAAATGGAAAAGCTCGGCTTCGCCGCTGGCTCCATGGGACCGAAGGTGCAGGCAGCCTGCGAGTTCGCACGCCATACTGGAAAAGTCGCGGTGATCGGCTCTCTGGCGGACATCGAGGCGATCGTCCAGGGCAAGGCTGGCACACGCATCAGCACAGCGACACCTGGCATTACTTACTTGTAAGGAGAGAAGTCCATGGCACAGTTTGAGCCAGGTCACTTGCACATCGAGCGTCATGCGCTGACACCGGACGATGTCAGTTACAACGTGCACCTCGACTATGAAGTCAGCACCAATGACAAAGGTGAAAAAGGCATCCTGTTCACCATGCATGGCAACATTCAAGGCAAGGACATGTCAGAGCCCTTCTTCCTGCCCAAGGAGGAGGCCTACAACTTCGCCAGGGATGTGACGAGAATTGCCGAGAAGTACGGGATTCCGAAGGCACACAGCCAGATCGGCTCGATCCACAAGCACTACGACTTGATGTTCGAAGACATCCGGCAGCAGTTGAATATGAAATCCGGTGATCCGGTAAACCCCGAACACTTCGAGTAACCCGAACACACGTTCTGTGCTCAACCCAAACCACTGTGGGAGTGGGCTTGCTCGCGAAAGCGCTGTATCAGTCGCCATCCTCGTTGACTGACACGACGCCTTCGCGAGCAGGCTCGCTCCCACAAGGGTCTAACCCCCGGCATTGAAGTCCACGCAGGATTTCACCATTAGCCCGCCCCAAGGCATACTTGCCACCCTCCGCACGCCAGAACCCAAAACTGCACCATGCGTATCCACGTCAGCTTCATCGATCGCGTCGGCATTACCCAGGAAGTCCTGGCCTTGCTCGGTGGACGAAACCTCAACCTGGATGCGGTGGAAATGGTTCCGCCCAACGTCTACATCGACGCGCCGACCCTGAGCCCCGAAGTGCTGGAAGAGTTGCGTGATGCGCTGTTGAGCGTGCGGGGCGTACAAGCCATGACCGTGGTCGACATTCTTCCCGGGCAACGTCGGCACCTGCAGCTCGATGCGCTGCTCGCGGCGATGACCGACCCGGTGCTGGCGCTGGACAGCGCTGGCAAGGTGCTGCTGGCCAACCCGGCGTTGATTGCCCTGTACGGTCGCGAGCCGGCCGGAGAAAGTGTCGCCGACCTGTTTGCCGATCCGGCGCTGCTCGATGCGTTGCTCGAACACGGTTTTCGCCTGCCGTTGCGAGAGATCACCGTCAACGGCCAGACCTTGTTGCTCGACGCCACGCCGATCACCGACGCTGGCGCCCTGTTGACCCTGTATCAACCCAATCGCATCGGTGAGCGCCTGTCGGCATTGCACCATGATCACGCTGAAGGCTTCGATGCGTTGCTGGGCGAATCGCCGGTCATTCGCACGCTCAAGGTTCGCGCGCAGCGGGTGGCGGCACTCGATGCGCCGCTGTTGATCCAGGGCGAAACCGGCACCGGCAAAGAACTGGTGGCGCGGGCTTGCCATGCCATCAGCGCCCGCCACAACGCACCGTTCCTGGCATTGAATTGCGCGGCACTGCCGGAGAACCTCGCCGAAAGCGAACTGTTCGGCTACGCCCCCGGCGCCTTTACCGGGGCACAACGGGGCGGCAAGCCGGGGCTGATGGAACTGGCCAACCAGGGCACGGTGTTTCTCGACGAAATCGGCGAAATGTCACCGTACTTGCAGGCCAAGCTGCTGCGATTCCTCAACGATGGCAGCTTCCGTCGGGTGGGTGGCGATCGCGAGGTCAAGGTCAACGTGCGAATCCTCAGCGCGACCCACCGCGACCTGGAGAAAATGGTCAGCGAAGGCTTGTTCCGCGAAGACCTGTTTTACCGCCTCAACGTACTCAATGTCGAAGTCCCGCCCCTGCGCGAACGCGGCCAGGACATCCTGCTCCTGGCCCGCTATTTCATGCAGCAGGCTTGCGCACAGATCCAGCGCCCGGTCTGTCGCCTGGCGCCGGGCACTTACCCGGCGCTGCTCGGCAACCGCTGGCCGGGCAACGTGCGGCAACTGCAAAACGTGATTTTCCGTGCAGCGGCCATTTGTGAAAGCAGCCTGGTGGACATTGGCGACCTCGACATCGCTGGCACCTCGGTGGCACGCCAGAGCGATCAGGATATCGACAGCCTGGAGCAGGCCATGGATGAGTTCGAGAAAACCCTGCTGGAAAAGCTCTACGTCAGCTACCCCTCGACCCGCCAACTGGCCAGCCGCCTGCAAACGTCTCATACCGCCATCGCTCATCGATTGCGCAAGTACGGCATCCCCAAACAGCCTTGAAATTGATCGTTCCCACGCGGAGCGTGGGAACGATCGATTCAAAAGCGACCTTCACCTGTACTGAAAGCGCTACAGCGGAACGATTTCGCTACACCCCTCTGCAACCAGCCCTGCGCAAGGCTTTGATCCACTTCAGCTTTTTTCTCCTGCTGCGGCCGTAGCGATTTCGCTACAGCCTGCGAACTCAGCTTGACCCAATATAATCTTAACTTGTTGATTTATAACAATAAAACAACATTGGCCGCCTTTTTGCTTAGTAAGCCCCCATAAACCAGGGCATTGCCCAAGCATTCAATCGCGTCCACCAGACGAGTCTGGCCCCCTTAGGAGTTTCCATGAGCGAGTTGCGTTTTACTGAAGATCACGAATGGCTGCGCACCGAAGCTGACGGCACTGTCACAGTCGGCATCACCGCTTTCGCGCAGAACGCTCTGGGCGACGTGGTTTTCGTACAACTGCCAGAGTTGCAGTCCTACGACAAAGGCGCTGAAGCAGCCACCGTGGAATCGGTAAAAGCCGCCAGCGGCGTGTACATGCCACTGGACGGAGAAGTGCTGGAAGTGAACCCGGCGCTGGACGCCAGCCCTGAGCTGGTCAACGAAGATCCGCTGGGCGAAGGCTGGTTCTTCCGTTTCCAGCCCGCTGACGCTACCGCTGTCGGCCAACTGCTGGATCAGGACGCTTACGACCGCCTGATCAAAGCCCAAGCCGAAGCCTGAGGAGCCTGCCATGACTATCAATCTCAGCACCGCCAATGAATTCATCGCCCGCCACATCGGCCCCCGCGCCGGTGACGAGCAAGCCATGCTCAACACCCTCGGCTTCGACTCCCTCGAAGCCCTGAGCGCCAGCGTCATTCCCGACAGCATCAAGGGCACCAGCGTGCTCG
This sequence comes from Pseudomonas umsongensis, assembly GCF_002236105.1. Classification (GTDB taxonomy): domain Bacteria; phylum Pseudomonadota; class Gammaproteobacteria; order Pseudomonadales; family Pseudomonadaceae; genus Aquipseudomonas; species Aquipseudomonas umsongensis. The sequence goes on along the minus strand of NZ_NIWU01000007.1, from coordinate 230,067 downwards.
GCCTGGAAGACGGCCTGAGCGAAGCCGACGCCCTGGCGATGATCAAAGGCATCGCCGGCAAGAACCAACTGTTCAAGACCTTCATCGGCCAGGGCTACTACGGCACCCACACGCCGTCGCCGATCCTGCGCAACCTCCTGGAAAACCCGGCCTGGTACACCGCCTACACCCCGTACCAGCCAGAAATTTCCCAGGGCCGCCTCGAAGCCCTGCTGAACTTCCAGACCCTGATCAGCGACCTCACCGGCCTGCCGATCGCCAACGCCTCCCTGCTCGACGAAGCCACCGCGGCCGCCGAAGCCATGACCTTCTGCAAGCGCCTGAGCAAGAACAAGGGCAGCCACCAGTTCTTCGCCTCCGTGCATTGCCACCCGCAGACCCTCGACGTGCTGCGCACCCGTGCCGAACCGCTGGGCATCGAGGTGGTGGTCGGTGACGAGCGCGAACTGAGCGACGTGTCGCCGTTCTTCGGCGCCCTGCTGCAGTACCCGGCGAGCAACGGTGACGTGTTCGACTACCGCGAACTGACCGAGCGCCTGCACGCCGCCAACGCCCTGGTGGCGGTGGCCGCCGACCTGCTGGCCCTGACCCTGCTGACCCCGCCGGGCGAATTCGGTGCCGACGTGGCCATTGGCAGCGCGCAACGCTTCGGCGTGCCGCTGGGCTTCGGTGGCCCGCACGCGGCGTACTTCTCCACCAAGGATGCGTTCAAGCGCGACATGCCCGGCCGTCTGGTCGGCGTCTCGGTGGACCGTTTCGGCAAGCCGGCCCTGCGCCTGGCGATGCAGACCCGCGAGCAGCACATCCGCCGCGAGAAGGCCACCTCCAACATCTGCACCGCGCAAGTGCTGCTGGCCAACATCGCCAGCATGTACGCCGTGTACCACGGTCCGCAGGGCCTGACGCAGATCGCCCAGCGTGTGCACCAGTTGACCGCGATCCTGGCCCAAGGCCTGAAAGCGATCGGTCTGAACGTCGAGCAAGAACACTTCTTCGACACCCTGACCCTGAACACCGGCGCCAACACCGCAAAACTGCACGAGCAGGCCCACGCCCAGCAGATCAACCTGCGCGTGGTCGACGCTGAACGTCTGGGCCTGTCCCTGGATGAAACCAGCACCCAGGCTGACGTCGAAACCCTGTGGGCGCTGTTCGCCGCGGGCCAGGCCCTGCCGGACTTCGCCGCCCTCGCCGCCGCCACGCAAGCGACCCTCCCGGCCGCGCTGCTGCGCCAGTCGCCGATCCTCAGCCACCCGGTGTTCAACCGCTACCACTCGGAAACCGAGCTGATGCGCTACCTGCGCAAGCTGGCGGACAAGGACCTGGCGCTGGACCGCACCATGATCCCGCTGGGTTCGTGCACCATGAAACTCAACGCCGCCAGCGAAATGATCCCGGTGACCTGGGCCGAATTCGGCGCCCTGCACCCGTTCGCCCCGGCCGCACAAAGCGCCGGCTACCAGCAGCTGACCGATGAACTGGAAGCGATGCTCTGCGCCGCCACCGGCTACGACTCGATCTCGCTGCAGCCGAACGCCGGTTCGCAAGGTGAATACGCCGGCCTGCTGGCCATCCGCGCCTACCACCAGAGCCGTGGCGAAGACCGTCGCGACATCTGCCTGATCCCGTCCTCGGCCCACGGCACCAACCCGGCCACCGCACAGATGGCCGGCATGCGCGTGGTGGTCACCGCCTGCGACGCCCGCGGCAACGTCGACATCGAAGACCTGCGCGCCAAGGCCATCGAGCACCGCGAGCACCTCGCCGCGCTGATGATCACCTACCCGTCGACCCACGGCGTGTTCGAGGAAGGCATCCGCGAAATCTGCGGCATCATCCACGAGCACGGCGGCCAGGTGTACATCGACGGCGCCAACATGAACGCCATGGTCGGCCTCTGCGCCCCGGGCAAGTTCGGCGGCGACGTCTCGCACCTGAACCTGCACAAGACCTTCTGCATTCCCCACGGCGGTGGCGGCCCGGGCGTCGGCCCGATTGGTGTGAAATCGCACCTGGCGCCATTCCTGCCAGGCCACGCGCACATGGCGCGCAAGGAAGGCGCGGTGTGCGCCGCGCCGTTCGGCAGCGCGAGCATTTTGCCGATCACCTGGATGTACATCCGCATGATGGGCGGCGCCGGCCTCAAGCGCGCGTCGCAGCTGGCGATCCTCAACGCCAACTACATTTCCCGTCGCCTGGAAGAGCACTACCCGGTGCTGTACACCGGCAGCAACGGCCTGGTGGCGCACGAATGCATCCTCGACCTGCGCCCGCTGAAAGACAGCAGCGGCATCAGCGTCGACGACGTGGCCAAGCGCCTGATCGACTTCGGCTTCCATGCCCCGACCATGTCCTTCCCGGTGGCCGGCACCCTGATGATCGAGCCGACCGAAAGCGAATCCAAGGAAGAACTGGACCGCTTCTGCGACGCCATGATCCGCATCCGCGAAGAAATCCGCGCGGTGGAAAACGGCACCCTGGACAAGGACGACAACCCACTGAAAAACGCCCCGCACACCGCGGCGGAGTTGGTCGGCGAGTGGTCGCATCCGTATAGCCGTGAGCAGGCGGTTTATCCGCTGGACACTTTGATCGACGCCAAATATTGGCCGCCTGTGGGCCGTGTCGACAACGTGTTCGGCGACCGCAACCTGGTCTGCGCCTGCCCGTCGATCGAAAGCTACGCTTAAACCAACAGGGGGCGGGTTTACTCGCCCCTATCAAGCACACCACACCCCCTGTAGGAGCTGCCGCAGGCTGCGATCTTTTGATCTTGATCTTGAAAAAAACAAGATCAAAAGATCGCAGCCTGCGGCAGCTCCTACACAAAGCATCTCCCGTGAAACGCCTATAACAAGAAACCGGAGAACAACCATGTCGTTAAGCGTGTTCGACCTGTTCAAGATTGGCATTGGCCCCTCCAGCTCCCACACCGTCGGCCCGATGCGCGCAGCCGCACGTTTCGCCGAAGGTTTGCGCCGTGAAGGGCTGCTCACCGCGACCGCTTGCGTCAAAGTCGAGCTGTACGGCTCACTCGGCGCCACCGGTAAAGGCCACGGCAGCGACAAGGCTGTGTTGCTCGGCCTGGAAGGCGAACACCCGGATACCGTGGATACCGAAACCGTCGCCGCTCGCCTGCACGAAATTCGCGGCAATGGTCGTTTGAACCTCCTCGGCGAACACAGCATTGCGTTCAATGAGAAAGAACACCTGGCGATGATTCGCAAGCCCTTGGCCTATCACCCCAACGGCATGATCTTTCGCGCCTTCGACACCGCGGGTTTGCAAATCCGCAGCCGCGAGTACTATTCAGTCGGCGGTGGTTTTGTCGTCGATGAAGACGCCGCCGGCGCCGACCGTATCGTCGAAGACGCTACCCCCCTGACCTTCCCGTTCAAAAGCGCCAAGGACCTGCTGGGTCACTGCACCACCTACGGCTTGTCCATCAGCCAGGTGATGCTGACCAACGAAAGCGCCTGGCGCCCGGAAGCGGAAACCCGCGCCGGCCTGCTGAAGATCTGGCAAGTGATGCAGGACTGCGTCGCCGCCGGTTGCCACAACGAAGGCATCCTGCCCGGCGGCCTGAAGGTCAAGCGCCGGGCAGCCGCGCTGCATCGGCAATTGTGCAAGAACCCCGAATCGTCACTGCGCGATCCGCTGTCGGTACTGGACTGGGTCAACTTGTACGCCCTGGCGGTCAACGAAGAAAACGCCAACGGCGGACGCGTGGTAACTGCTCCGACCAACGGCGCGGCCGGGATCATCCCGGCGGTACTGCATTACTACATGCGCTTCATCCCCGGCGCGAACGATGACGGGGTGGTGCGCTTTCTGCTGACAGCCGCGGCCATTGGCATTCTGTACAAGGAAAATGCCTCGATCTCGGGCGCCGAAGTCGGCTGCCAGGGCGAAGTCGGCGTGGCCTGTTCAATGGCGGCGGGAGCCCTTTGCGAGGTGCTTGGCGGCACCGTGCAGCAAGTGGAAAACGCTGCGGAAATCGGCATGGAACATAACCTCGGGCTGACCTGCGACCCGATTGGCGGGCTGGTGCAAGTGCCTTGCATCGAGCGCAACGCCATGGGCTCGGTCAAGGCCATCAATGCCGTGCGCATGGCCATGCGCGGCGATGGGCAGCACTTCGTGTCCCTCGACAAGGTCATCCGCACCATGCGCCAAACCGGCGCCGACATGAAAAGCAAATACAAGGAAACCGCCCGTGGCGGTTTGGCGGTCAACATTATCGAGTGCTGATGCGCGCTCATCTTCACACTTCTCCAGGAGCTGAATATGTCCACCGAACAACTGTTGAAAACGCCGTTGCACGCCCTGCACGTCGAATTGGGCGCGCGCATGGTGCCGTTCGCCGGCTATGACATGCCGGTGCAGTACCCGCTGGGCGTGATGAAAGAACACCAGCACACCCGCGAGCAGGCCGGCCTGTTCGATGTCTCGCACATGGGCCAGATTCGCCTGACCGGTGCCAATGCCGCCAAGGCACTGGAAACTCTGGTGCCAGTGGACATCGTCGACTTGCCGGTGGGCATGCAGCGCTACGCGATGTTCACCAACGAGACCGGTGGCATCCTTGACGACCTGATGGTCGCCAACCTGGGTAACGACGAACTGTTTTTGGTGGTCAACGCCGCCTGCAAGGACCAGGACCTGGCCCACCTGCGCAAGCACATCGGTGACCAGTGCACCATCGAGCCCCTGTTCGAAGAACGCGCCCTGCTCGCCCTGCAAGGTCCTGCCGCGGTGACCGTACTGGCACGTCTGGCGCCAGAAGTGGCAAAGATGACATTCATGCAGTTCGCCCCCGTGAAACTGCTGGGCGTCGACTGCTTTGTCAGCCGCTCGGGTTACACCGGTGAAGACGGTTTCGAAATCTCGGTACCGGCCGCCAACGCCGAAGCCCTGGCCCGGGCCTTGCTGGCCGAGCCTGAAGTAGCGGCCATCGGCCTCGGCGCACGCGACTCCCTGCGCCTGGAAGCCGGCCTGTGCCTGTACGGCCATGACATGAACACCGACACCAGCCCGATCGAAGCCAGCCTGTTATGGGCCATCTCCAAGCCGCGTCGTGCCGATGGCGCGCGCGCCGGTGGCTTCCCTGGCGCAGAAAGTGTGTTCGCACAACAACAAACCGGTGTTACCCGTAAGCGCGTTGGCCTGCTACCGCAGGAACGCACACCTGTGCGCGAAGGTGCTGAAATCGTCAACGAAGCAGGCGAGATCATCGGCAGCGTCTGCAGCGGCGGCTTTGGACCGACCTTGGGTGGCCCTTTGGCCATGGGTTACCTGGACAGCGCCTACACCGCCATCGATACGCCGGTATGGGCAATCGTTCGTGGGAAAAAGGTGCCTTTGCTTGTAAGCAAAATGCCATTTGTTCCACAACGCTACTATCGCGGTTGATTGACTGTTCCTATAAGTAACGCGGTTGTGCTTACACTGCACTAATGTGTAACGCAACCGCCATAAAATAGTGCATCGTTTGGCTCTTAGCTTCGATTATGAACTTTGCTTATAACGATCGAAAACATCTGAACACCGTCAACGCATACGCCCGCGCTAGTTGTCAGTGGTGTCAGCAACCTGAGCAAATCCGGGGCCTCCAAAGGGGCTTGTTTTTTCTCCCGAAGTTGGCGTAGAGTTTGTTCACTGTGTTTGCATGGGTCGCTTGGAATCGTGACCTGGGCAGTAGCCTACAAGTTAGCTACATCCCGTTCGACGTCTTCTTACTCTCCTGCAACCAGCCCCAGTACTCTTTCATGAGAAAGAGACTGTCATTAATTTTTTGCGTCAAAGGAAATAAGAAATGTCCCAACGTCAGAGCGGTACCGTCAAGTGGTTTAACGACGAAAAAGGTTTTGGTTTTATCACACCTGAAAGCGGTCCGGATCTGTTCGTGCATTTCCGCGCCATCCAGGGCAACGGTTTCAAGAGCCTGAAAGAAGGCCAGAAAGTGACCTTCATCGCTGTGCAAGGCCAGAAAGGCATGCAGGCTGACGAAGTACAAGCAGAAGCTTAATCTTCTGTAACGAAAAAGCCCCTGATGCTGACATCAGGGGCTTTTTTGTGCGCGTAAATCCGTAAAATGGCTTCTTTTTGCGCCCAGAGGCTGCCATGTCGAAACACCTGCTCAAACCCCAGGGCGACTTCCCCGCCGTCGGCCTGGGTCGTCGCCTGGCAGCAATGTTCTATGACTTCCTGCTGTGCACCGCCCTGCTGATCGTCACCAGCGGCGTCTACAAGATGATCCAGATGGCGATCATCGGCGAAGAGAAAATGCGCACCCTGACCGAAGCCGGCGCGCTGGACGGTGATCCGCTGCTCTCGACGGTCTTGCTGTTCGTGCTGTTCGGCTTCTTCGCCAAGTTCTGGACCTATTCAGGGCAGACCCTGGGCATGCAGGTGTGGTGCGTACGGGTACAGAATGCCGATGGCTCATCCATCAGCCTGTGGCAGGCGCTGTTGCGCTTTGTAGTGGCGATCGCGTCGTTGCTGTGCGTAGGCCTGGGGTTCTTCTGGTCGCTGTTCGACAAGCAGAAGCGCAGCTGGCATGACATGTATTCCAACACCCAGCTGGTGCGGGTCCCGAAGAAGAACAAATAATTCAGCCATACGAAAACCACTGTGGGAGCGAGCCTGCTCGCGAAAGCGGTGTGTCAGTCACTATCAACTTTGACTGTTACACCGTCTACGCGAGCAGGCTCGCTCCCACAAGTTTTTTTTACTGAATGAGAGACCTCAGGCGTTGCCGGCCAGCTTCATCCGCGCCGCCTGGGTAAAGTCAAGCATGCGCTTGAGCGGCCGAATCGCCTGCGGAATCAACGCCGGATCAACAAAGATCTCGTTCGTCCCTTCCTTCAAGCTCTTGAGCGTGCGCTCAAGGGTATTCATCGCCATCCAGGGGCAATGCGCGCAACTGCGGCATGCCGCGCCGTTACCGGCCGTTGGCGCTTCGATAAAGACCTTGTCCGGGCACAGCTGCTGCATCTTGTAGAAGATACCGCGATCGGTAGCGACGATCAGGGTCTTGTTTGGCAGGCTCTGTGCCGCCGCGATCAACTGGCTGGTGGACCCGACGGCATCCGCCAGCTCGATCACCGAGGTCGGCGACTCCGGGTGTACCAGGATCGCTGCATCCGGATACAGTGCCTTCATGTCTTCGAGCTGCTTGGACTTGAACTCTTCGTGAACGATGCAGGCACCGTCCCATAGCAGCATGTCGGCACCGGTCTGACGCTGGATGTAAGTACCCAGGTGCTTGTCCGGCCCCCAGATGATGGTTTCACCGTTATCCATCAGGCTTTCGACGATTTCCAGCGCGCAGCTTGAAGTCACCACCCAATCCGCGCGGGCTTTGACCGCCGCCGAGGTATTGGCGTAGACCACCACCGTACGCTCCGGGTGCTGGTCACAGAACGCGGAAAACTCATCGACGGGGCAACCAAGGTCCAGCGAGCACGTCGCTTCCAGGGTGGGCATCAGGATGCGTTTTTCGGGGTTGAGGATCTTGGCTGTCTCGCCCATGAACTTCACACCGGCGACCACCACCGTCTTGGCCGGGTGGGCGTTGCCGAAGCGGGCCATCTCCAGCGAGTCGGAAACACAGCCTCCGGTCTCTTCGGCCAGGGCCTGAATCACCGGATCGCAATAGAAGTGCGCCACCAGCACCGCGTCCTGAGCCTTGAGCTCGGCAGCGATGGCGGCACGATAATAAGCTTCCTCATCGGCGGTCAGCGGCTTGGGCTGCTTGGCGTCGAGGTGGGCTTGAACCAGAAGGCGTTCGGAAATCTGCGTCATGTTCGCAAGACCTGCAGGCGCATTCGCGCGAAAGTCGAGTATACACCCGGCTCCGGACCCAACAGGGTACCGCCGGGAAAGTGAGTATTGATCAGGCACGGACAGCGTTGAAGCTGCGCAAGGCTACAGAATATCGGCAGGATGCAAAAGATGATTCTGACCTGCGCCCTGCAGTGCAGCAAAGGAACAGGCGAGCGTTAAATCGCAGGCAAAAAAAAACCCGGAAATCCTCACTTGCGTGGGCCTTCCGGATTTTCTAAACCGCCAAAAATGGTGGGTCGTGTGGGATTCGAACCTACGACCAATTGGTTAAAAGCCAACTGCTCTACCAACTGAGCTAACGACCCGCTGTGTGGTGGCGCGTATAATACTGATTTTTAAGGACTATTCAACACCTATTTTAAAATAATTCAAAAATAAGGTGTTGGGTCGCTGATTCCGGCCGCCGCAAAGCCTTCTGCACGCAGTCGGCAGCTGTCGCACTTGCCGCAGGCACGGCCGTTATCGTCGGCCTGGTAGCAGGAAACGGTCAGGCCGTAGTTCACGCCAAGCTTCACACCTGCCTGGACGATCTGTGCCTTGCTGAGGTTTTGCAGCGGCGCCTGAATCCGGAAGCCATTGCCTTCCACGCCTGCCTTGGTCGCCAGATTGGCCATGCGCTCGAACGATTCGATGAACTCGGGACGGCAATCCGGGTAACCGGAGTAATCCACCGCGTTGACGCCGATGAAGATATCCCGCGCACCGAGCACTTCCGCCCAGCCCAACGCCAGGGACAGGAATACCGTGTTACGCGCAGGCACGTAAGTCACCGGAATGCCCTCGCCCAACTCTTCCGGGATATCGATGCTGGTGTCGGTCAGCGCCGAGCCGCCCATTCCGTTCAGGTTAAGGCCGATGACCTTGTGCTCGACCACACCCAGGTCGCGGGCAACGCGTTCGGCGGCGTACAGTTCGGCGTGAGAGCGCTGGCCGTAGTCGAAGCTCATGGTGTAGCAGCTATAGCCTTCGGCACGCGCCATGGCCACGACGGTTGCCGAGTCCAGGCCACCGGACAACAGGATGACCGCGCGTTTTTCGGCAGTGTTGAGTGGTTCAGTCATTTCAGCGCCCCGGCTCGTCATTCCAAAGATATTTGTGCAGCTGCAATTGCAGACGCACTGGCAGGTTGTCCGCCACCACCCAGTCCGCCAGGTCTCGCGCATTGAGATCGTGGTGGCTTGGCGAAAACAGGACTTCGCCGGCACGCTGGTCCAGACCGTACTGGATCAGCTTGGACACGGACCAGTCATAGTCTTCACGCGAGCAGATGACAAACTTCACCTGATCGTTGGGCGTCAGCAGCTCGATGTTTTCATAGCGATTGCGGTGCGCTTCCTTCGAACCCGGGGTTTTCAGGTCGACAACGCGACTGACCCGGGAATCTACCGCCGAGATATCAATGGAGCCACTGGTTTCCAGTGACACTTCGTAACCGGCATCGCACAAGCGCTTGAGCAATGGAATGGCATTGGGCTGGGCCAGGGGCTCGCCACCGGTGACACAGACGTAACGCGGCCGAAAGCCGGCTACCTGCTCGAGGATATCGTCAAGGGTGCGAAGGGTCCCACCCGTGAATGCGTAGGCGCTGTCGCAGTACTGGCAACGCAGAGGGCAACCGGTCAGGCGCACAAAAACAGTGGGCAGGCCAGCAGTCCGCGTTTCCCCCTGCAACGAGTAGAAAACTTCGGTAATTCTCAATGTGTCTTGCATAGTCGCCACGGGCGTAACAGCTAAACAGGCTGTCCGCCTCCGTCAGGCACTTCAAGGAACCCCGGCAATGCGCAGGCCCCAAAAAGCGTGTTTCAGAAAATGGGGGTGAATTCTAACGAAAAAACCCGCGACAAGCGCGGGTTTCTTCGAAACGGGTCAAGCAGCCATTACATTTTTTGCAAGTCACGCTGGGCCAGCTGAGCGGCGGAAGTGCCCGGGTACTGCGACACAACTTGTTGCAAAATGCCTTTTACCTTGTCGGGATGACCCAGGCGGCGTTCTACATCAGCGAGCTTGTACAGCGAGTCAGGCACTTTGGCGTGCTTGGGGTACAGTTGCGAAACCTTGGCAAATGCCTGACCCGCACCTTGCAGATCGCCTTTGGCCAGGTTCACTTCGCCCAACCAGTACTGGGCATTGCCTGCGTACTGGCTGTTCGGGTACTTGCGCAGGAAAGCGGCAAAAGCCTGGCTGGCCTTGTCGAAGTCCTTGGCCTTGATCAGGTCGAAGGCAGCGTCGTAATAGAGCTTTTCCTTCGCCGGATCTGCCGGCTCGCTACCCGCGGCGGGTGCTTGAGCGGCAGCCGCTCCCGCACCTGCAGCTGCGCCAGCTGCTGCACCAGGGGCATTCAAATCGCCACCGGTGGAAGAATTCTCAGGAGTCGCGGCTGGTGCAACGCCGGTTCCTATGCGCCGATCAAGATCCTGGTATCGCTCCAGGCTTTCCTGCTTCATGCGCGCTACATCATTTTGCAGAACCTCGATCGCACCTTGCTGGCGCTCGATCTGTTGCTGCATTGATTGCAGTTGGTTGAACAGCTCGCCCTGTGCCGAGACAGGGGCCGAAACCCCTCCCCCGGCATAGGCGCCGTTCGTACCGTAACCTGCAGGCGGATAACTGGTCCCGCTATTGTTATAGCCGGAATCGTTTTCGACCACAGGAACCGCAGCCCACGCCGCAAGCGGCGCGAGACTGAGAGCCAGGACAGTTACAGCACGACGGCACGTTCGCATGACGAATTACTTACGCAGTTCGACGCGACGGTTTTGAGCCCAGGACTGCTCGTCGTTGCCGGTAGCAACTGGACGCTCTTCGCCGTAGGAAACCAGTTCCAGCTGAGCTGGGGAAACACCTTGCAGTACCAGGTAGCGCTGAACGGCTTTCGCACGACGCTCGCCCAGTGCCATGTTGTACTCACGAGTACCACGTTCGTCGGTGTTGCCTTCCAGAACAACGCGAGCGCCGTTTGCTTTCAGGTCTTTGGCGTGAACGTCCAGAGCGCGCATGGCTTCTGGCTTCAGGTCCGAACTGTCGTATTCGAAGTAGAAAGTGGTGATAGCGCGCAGTGCAGCTTCTTCGCTCAGGGAGCCGTCAACTGCACCAGTGTTTGCGCCGTAACCAGCGTTTGGATCTACCGCGCCTTCACCGGCATTGTCGCCGCCTTTGGACGAGCAACCTACAGCTACAGCCATGGCCAGTGCCAGCGCAGCAAATTTACCAAACTTCAGCATTTCCATCGTGAAACTCCTAATGAACCCCAGTGTGTTAAGTACAACGTATAGCGCCGCGTCAGTTCAGGTAAGGGGACCAGGAAGGTTCTCTGACTTCGCCTTGAGCGGTAGGAAGCGGGAGCCTTACGCGTCCATTGATAGACACGAGCATCAAGACTCCCCGGCCCTGCTGGCGGGTGGCGTAGATTACCATGGTGCCGTTGGGCGCGACAGTGGGCGACTCGTCCAGAGTGCTATCAGTGAGGATTTTTACGCTACCGCGTTGCAAATCCTGGGCCGCCACCTTGAAATTGGTGAAACCTTCCTGACGATGGATCATCACCAGGGTCTTTTCATCAGCCGACAGCTTAGGGTTGGCGTTGTAGTTACCGACGAAAGTCACGCGCTCGGCACCACCGCCACCCACGCTGGTCTTGTAGATCTGCGGTTTGCCGCCACGGTCGGAGGTGAAGTAGATGGTCGAACCATCCTTGCCCCAGAACGGTTCGGTGTTGATGCCCTGGCCGTTGGTAACGCGACTGATCTGGCGCGAGCCCAGGTTCATCACGTAGATGTCCGGGTTACCGTCCTTGGACAATACGAATGCCAGGCGATTGCCATCCGGCGACCAGGCTGGCGCGCCGTTCAGGCCTTCGAAGTTGGTGATCTGCTCACGGCGACCGGTGTCGATGTTCTGCATGAAAATGCGCGGACGCTTCTGCTCGAACGAGACGTAGGCGATACGCTTGCCATCGGGGGCGAAACGCGGCGACAGGATCGGCTCGCGCGATTGCAGCAGGGTCACGGCACGGGCACCGTCATAGTCCGAACGCTGCAGCGTGTAACGGGTGTTCTTTTCGGAGAAGCGCTCGGCCGTCACGTACAGCAGGCGAGTCGAGAACGCACCCTTGATACCGGTGAGTTTTTCGAACGACTGGTCGGCGATGTAGTGCGACATGTCGCGCAACTGATCGACGCTGCCCGACACGCTGCCGGTGAGCACTTGTTGCTCGGTGGCGACGTTGAACAAGGCGTATTGAACCTGCAGGCGACCGCCCGCTGGCGCAATGCTGCCGACCATGACGTACTGGGCGCCCAGCGCCTTGAAGTCACGGAAGATGATTTCGCTCGCCTGGCTTGGCTGGCTGATCATGTTCTGTTTTGGAATCGGCGAGTAGTAACCCGAGTTGCGCAGGTCGTTACCGATGATTTCCGCCATGTCGTCCGGCAGCACGCTGCCGCCCTGGTTGCCGAACGGCACGACTGCAATCGGAGTAGCCCGATCGCTGCCGCTGGTGACCAGAATGTTTTTCTCATCTGCCATCGCGATCCCTGCCATGCAGCAGATCACGACGAGCATTCCTCGAAGGAGGTTTCTCACGGGGCTAGATCCTCAGGTGTGAATGTCATCTTGAATGAACGATACGGAGCAAAATCGCTCGGCTTCATTCCCTGCATTTCTGTCAAACGTCCAATATTCTTCACTGCCGCTACGGCTGAAGCGTCAAACGGACCGTCGCCACTGGACTTGAGCACCTTGACCGAAGTCACCGTACCGTCCGGCAACATGCCGATTTGCAGCTGAACCGTCATGCCTTTGCGGGCCGAAGGTGGACGAGCCCAGCCTTCCGCTGCACGCAATCGAATCAGATCATCGAAGCTGCCGGCGACTTCGTCGCCCTGCTCATCCGCCAAGGCCTGCTGACGCTGAGGCGTGTCGGAAAGCAAATCTGCCAAGGCCTGGGCCTTCTTGTCTTCGGCGGATTTACGCGCCGCATCCTGCGCTTTCTTCTTCGCAGCATCGGCAGCAGCTTTCTTCTTCGCTTCTTCGGCGACTTTCTTCTTCGCCTCTTCAGCTTCAGCTTTCTTCTTGGCGTCTTCAGCGGCTTTCTTCTTCGCGTCTTCGACGACCTTTTTCTTCGCTTCTTCAGCGGCCGCTTTCTTGGCCTCTTCTTCAGCAGCCTTCTTGGCTTCTTCTTCCGCTTTCTTCTTGGCTATATCAGCCAATTGTTTCTCTTCTGCCTTCTTGGCTTCGGCGGTCTTCTTCGCTTCATCGGCTTTCTTGGCTTCGTCGGCCTTCTTGGCCTCGTCAGCCTTCTTCGCCTCTTCAGCTTTCTTCGACTCGTCGGCCTTCTTGGCTTCCTCGGCCTTTTGAGCCGCTTCTTCTTTCTTTTGTTCCGCAGCCTTCACCGCTTCCTGTTCGACCTTCTTCTGTTCCAACTGCTCGACTTCGGTCTGGCGCGCGGCGGATTTCTTCGCCTCACCCGCAATCTTCTGATTGGTCTGGGTGGTTGCCTGACTTTTCGATTTCAACTGGTACAGGGTCGCCTGGACAATCGGCTTGGCCGGCGGCAACTCCGGAGTGAAGGCAAAACTGACAAACAGCATGCCGAACACCAGCACGTGCAAGCCAATCGCCCAGACACTAGGCCAGAAGTAGCTTTCCGAGGCGGACGGCTCTCGCTGTTGCTGCATCAGGGCGCCTCGGTAATCAAGCCAACATTACCGACGCCGGCTTTCTGCAACCCGCCCATCGCGCCCATGACAGACCCGTAGTCGACGCTCTTGTCGCCACGAATGAAGACCTGGGTACGCTTGCCGCCTTCGTTGCCCACGCGAATGATCTTGGTCACCGCGTCAGTCATCTGCGGCAGGGTCATGGCGCGGTCTTGTTGCTTCTCTGTATCGACTTCGCTGCCAAGGTTCCAGTAGTAGGTCTTGTCAGCCTTGATCGAAATGGTCAGGACCTGGGTGTTGTTGTCCTGCGGCAAGGCTTCGCTGGAAACCTTGGGCAGATCAACTTTCACGCCCTGATTGAGCATTGGCGCGGTCACCATGAAGATGACCAGCAGCACCAACATCACGTCGATGTAGGGCACCACGTTCATCTCGGCGACCGGCTTGCGCTTTTTGCGAGCTCGAGCGATTAAAGCCATTGGGAATTACCTGCTTATTCTTCGCTGGTGTGCACTTTGCGGTGCAGGATCGCCTGGAATTCATCGGCGAAGGTGTAGTAACGGCCCAGCAAGGTTTCGCTGCGGGCAGCAAAACGGTTGTAAGCGATAACGGCTGGAATGGCGGCGAACAGACCGATCGCGGTGGCGATCAGGGCCTCGGCGATACCCGGTGCAACAGTGGCCAGGGTGGCTTGCTGGGCAGTTGCCAGGCCACGGAAGGAGTTCATGATGCCCCAGACGGTACCGAACAGACCGATATACGGGCTCACGGAACCGACGGTGGCGAGGAACGGCAGGCTCTGCTCGAGCTTTTCTTCTTCGCGGGAAATGGCAACGCGCATGGCACGGGCCACGCCTTCCATGACCGCTTCCGGGTCAACGCCTGGCTGCTGGCGCAAACGGGAGAATTCCTTGAAGCCAGCACGGAAGATTTGTTCGACGCCGGAATCCGGGTCCGGGTTGCTACCCGCCTGGCGGTAGAGTTTGGACAGGTCGATACCCGACCAGAAGCGCTCTTCGAAGCTCTCCAGGGCGCGTCGACCGGCACGCAGCAGGTTGCTGCGCTGAAAGATCATGATCCATGAGGTCACCGATGCGGCTACCAGGGTCAGCATTACCAGTTGCACCACGATACTGGCATTGCTGACCAGGCTCCACATGGAGGAATGGTCGACGACGTTAGCTTCCACGCTTTATCTCCTGCTTTGAGTGTGTACCCGCGCCGCTCACGGCGACAAAGGCCGCTCGTAGAGCTTCGGGAATGGCCCGGGGTTTTAAACTTTCAGTGCGCACACAGGCCACCAGAAACTGCCCTTCACAGAGCAATACATCATCGGTGGCCCGTCTGACCTGCTGCTTGAAGCGCAGGCTGGCACGGTTCAATTCGACTACTTCAGCGCTTACCAGCAGCTCGTCGTCCAGTCGCGCCGGCGCGTGATAGCGCGCTTCGCTGGAATGCACGACGAACAACAGGTCCTCCCCGGCAAGCGAAGATTGGGCAAAGCCCAGCTCTCGCAGTCGCTCGGTTCGAGCCCGTTCCATAAACTTGAGGTAATTGACGTAATACACGATGCCGCCCGCATCGGTGTCCTCGTAATAAACGCGACAACGATGTGCGAAAGGCTCAAGCCCGTTTTGCGCGCGCATACTCTAGTGCTTACTCCTCGGGTTGCCAATCCGGCCAGGCAACTGTTTTTCAATGTTCTGCGGCTTTCGCGCAAAAGTACGGTCCTGGGACCACACAATGCCCGAAAAAATCAGCTCGCAATGTTAATTAATCGTCCACGGCATCAGGAAACTCGTCTACCACGGGCATCTCGCCCAATCGTGACGGAATGTTTAAGCCGAAGTGCAGATACGCATGTCGCGTCACTACCCTGCCCCGCGGGGTACGCATGATGTAGCCCTGCTGGATCAGGTAGGGCTCCAGCACATCTTCAATGGTGTGGCGCTCTTCGCTGATGGCTGCGGCCAGGCTGTCCACCCCGACCGGCCCGCCATCGAACTTCTCGATCATGGTCAGCAACAGGCGCCGGTCCTGGTGATCGAAGCCACGCTCGTCGACATCCAGCAGGTTCAGGGCCAGGTCGGCGATTGGCTTGGTGATATGGCCCTTGGCACGAACTTCTGCGAAGTCACGCACCCGGCGCAGCAAGCGGTTGGCGATCCGCGGGGTACCGCGGGCACGCCGCGCGATTTCAAAAGCGCCTTCCGGATCCAGTGGCAAGCCAAGGATGTTCGCCGAGCGGCTGACAATCGTCGACAGGTCGGCGTTGCTGTAGAACTCCAGGCGCTGGACGATGCCGAAACGGTCACGCAGCGGGTTGGTCAGCATCCCCGCCCGCGTGGTCGCACCGACCAGCGTGAACGGCGGCAAATCAAGCTTGATCGACCGCGCGGCAGGCCCCTCGCCGATCATGATATCGAGCTGGAAATCCTCCATCGCCGGGTACAGCACCTCCTCGACAATCGGCGACAAACGATGGATTTCATCGATGAACAGCACATCGTGTGGCTCAAGGTTGGTCAGCAACGCCGCCAGGTCGCCTGGACGCTCGAGGACCGGCCCCGACGTGCTCTTGATCGACACGCCCATTTCCTGGGCGATGATATTGGCCAAGGTAGTCTTGCCCAGGCCCGGCGGACCGAAGATCAAGGTGTGGTCAAGGGACTCGCTACGCCCTCGGGCGGCCTGGATGAACAGTTCCATTTGCTCGCGAACGGTCGGCTGGCCGATGTATTCGGCCAGGCTGACGGGACGTATCGCGCGGTCCTGGACTTCCTCGCGATCACGGGGTGCACCCGTGGCAGCGATCAGACGATCAGCTTCAATCACTTAGATCATTCCCTTCAGGGCACGACGAATCAGGTCTTCGCTGCTCAAGCCTTTCTCCTTGATGGCGGAAATCGCCTTGCTGGCTTCCTGCGGCTTGTAACCCAGGGAGATCAGCGCACTGACCGCGTCGTTTTCGGCGGTATTGACCGGCGCAGGGGCATCCGGCTGGTTAGGCACCAGGGCAAACATGGCTGGTACGGTTTCCCAGGCCTTGAAGCGATCCTTGAGCTCCACCAGCAGGCGCTCGGCGGTTTTCTTGCCCACGCCCGGCACCTTGGTCAACGCCGAGGTATCCTGGGACTGCACGCAACGCACCAGTTCGTCGACTTCCAGGCTCGACATCAAGGCCAGGGCCAGTTTCGGCCCTACACCATTGAGACGGATCAACTCGCGGAAAAAGTCTCGCTCACGCTTGCCGACGAAGCCATAGAGTAACTGCGCGTCTTCGCGCACGACCAGATGGGTGTGCAGCGTCAGCGGCTCACCGACCGACGGCAGGCGATAAAGCGTGGTCATGGGCACTTCCAGCTCATACCCCAGGCCGTTTACATCCAGAATCAGGTGCGGCGGCTGTTTTTCAGCCAGTGTGCCGCGCAAGCGTCCAATCACGTTACAGATCCTTGAGCGTTGACCAGCCCTGGGCCAGCGGCTGACAGAACAAGGGTTTTGCGCCGACAACCCAGGCGCATGCCCCTCATTCCAGAAAAATGATTGCTGATGCTATCAGAGACGCAAGCGCCCGCCACGACTGCGTGCCGCGCCCAGGCCATGGGGCAACAGGCTGGAGCGGGTGTGCGCATGGCAAATGGCAATGGCCAATGCGTCGGAGGCGTCGATTTGCGGTTTACTGGTCAGCTTCAGCATGTGCATGACCATCATCTGCACCTGCTCTTTGTTGGCTGCGCCGGTACCGACCACAGCCTGCTTGACCTGGGTGGCCGTGTATTCGGCAATTTCCAGGTTTTCTTCTGCGCCGGCCACGATGGCCGCGCCACGCGCCTGCCCCAGCTTCAGGGCGGAGTCGGCGTTGCGGGCCATGAACACCTTTTCGATGCCCATGGTCACCGGACCGTAGGTCTGAATGATTTCCCGTACACCGCGATAAACGATCTGCAGGCGCTCGTGCAACTCGCCGGCGCCGGTGCGGATGCAACCGGAAGCCACGTACTCACAGCCACGACCGGTATCGCGCACCACACCATAACCGGTAATGCGCGAACCGGGGTCGATACCAAGAATTAAAGTCATAACGCCTGTGAGTTAAGTAAAAGCACGCCATTAAAGACTGCGCAGAACAAATGTGGGAGCGAGCCTGCTCGCGAATGCGGACTTTCAGGCAGCATGGTTGCTGAATTTGAAGTCGCTTTCGCGAGCAGGCTCGCTCCCACACTGGATCGCAGTCGCCGTTAACCGAGCTGTGCGGCGACCGACTCCGGGATGTCCGCATTGGAGTAGACGTTCTGCACGTCATCCAGATCCTCGAGCATATCGATCAGCTTGAGGATTTTTTCTGCGCCTTCCAGATCCAGTTCGGCACTGGTGGTCGGCAACATGACGATTTCTGCGTCATCACCTTTGAATCCGGCCGCTTCCAGCGCGTTGCGCACCGCATAGAATCCGGTGAACGAGGTGAACACATCGATAGAGCCGTCTTCGTTGCTGACCACGTCATCGGCATCGGCTTCCAGCGCAGCTTCGGTCAAGGCATCTTCATCGACGCCTGGCGCAAAGCTGATTTGCCCCTTGCGTTCGAAAAGATAGGCCACAGAACCGTCAGTGCCGAGGTTGCCGCCGCACTTGCTGAACGCATGGCGAACAGCCGCCGCGGTCCGGTTGCGGTTGTCCGTCATGCATTCGACCATCACCGCCACGCCGCCGGGACCGTAACCTTCGTAAGTCAGTTCTTCGACGTTGTCGGCTTCGGTCGCGCCAGCGCCACGAGCAATGGCGCGATCAATAATGTCGCGGCTCATGTTCGCACCAAGGGCCTTGTCCAGCGCCAGGCGCAGGCGCGGGTTGGAGCCCGGATCGCCACCACCCTGACGGGCCGCGACGGTCAGCTCACGAATCCACTTGGTGAAGATCTTGCCTCTCTTGGCATCCTGACGTTCTTTGCGGTGCTTGATGTTCGCCCACTTGGAATGACCTGCCATAACTCGCTCCGAATTCTCTTTGACACATTGCCCGCCCCGCTGCATCGCTTCGGCCGGCAAACAAAAATCTTGGATTGCTCTACATATGCAGAAAGGGCGCATCCGCAGATGCGCCCTTCAGGTGAACCTTACTCTGCCTTGGGCGTTTCGCGCAGACGAATGTGCAGTTCACGCAATGCCTTGGCATCGACCTGACCCGGCGCCTGAGTCATGACGTCCGCCGCGCTCTGGGTTTTCGGGAAGGCGATCACTTCACGGATCGACTGGGCACCGGTCATCAACATCACCAGGCGGTCCAGGCCGAAGGCCAGGCCACCGTGCGGCGGCGCGCCGTACTTCAGGGCGTCGAGCAGGAAGCCGAATTTCTCTTCCTGTTCCGCTTCATTGATACCCAGCAGACGGAAGACCGACTGCTGCATCTCTTTGCGGTGAATACGGATCGAACCGCCACCGAGCTCGGTACCGTTCAATACCATGTCGTAGGCACGGGACAGGGCGCCAGCCGGGTTGGCTTCCAGCTCTGCCGGGGTGCACTTCGGCGCGGTGAACGGGTGGTGCAACGCGGTGAAGCTGCCGTCGTCGTTCTCTTCGAACATCGGGAAGTCGACGACCCACATTGGCGCCCACTTGCAGGTCAGCAGTTCCAGGTCGTGGCCGAGCTTGATACGCAGGGCACCCAGGGCTTCGCTGACGATCTTGGCTTTATCGGCACCGAAGAACACGATATCGCCATCGACCGCACCAACGCGATCGAGGATCACGTTGAGGTTGGCTTCGGGAATGTTCTTCACGATTGGCGATTGCAGGCCTTCGACGCCTTTGGCGCGCTCGTTGACCTTGATGTACGCCAGGCCCTTGGCACCGTAGATACCGACAAACTTGGTGTAGTCGTCGATCTGCTTGCGCGGCATGCTTGCCCCGCCTGGAACACGCAGAGCGGCGATGCGGCATTTAGGATCGTTGGCCGGGCCGCTGAACACCTTGAAATCGACTTCCTTGAGCTGGTCGGCAACGTCCACCAGTTCCAGCGGGTTACGCAGGTCTGGCTTGTCGGAACCGTAGCGGCGCATGGCTTCTTCGAACGTCATGTGCGGGAACTCGCCGAATTCCAGACCCAGCACTTCCTTGAACAGGTTGCGGATCATTTGTTCGGTCAGGCCCATGATCTCTTTTTCATCGAGGAAACTGGTCTCGATGTCGATCTGGGTGAATTCCGGCTGACGGTCGGCACGCAGGTCCTCGTCACGGAAGCACTTGGCGATCTGGTAGTAGCGATCGAAGCCAGCCACCATCAGCAGCTGCTTGAACAGCTGTGGCGATTGCGGCAGGGCAAAGAACGAACCGGCGTGGGTACGGCTTGGTACCAGGTAATCACGCGCGCCTTCAGGAGTGGCGCGGGTCAGGATCGGCGTTTCGACGTCGAGGAAACCGTTCTCGTCCAGGAAGCGACGGATACTGGTGGTCATGCGCGAACGCAAGCGCAGCTTCTCGGCCATTTCAGGACGACGCAGATCCAGGAAGCGATAGCGCAGGCGGGTTTCTTCGCCGACGTCGGAAAACTCGTTCAGCGGGAACGGCGGGGTTTCCGACTCGTTCAGCACTTCCAGCTCATAGCCCAGGACTTCGATCATGCCCGACGCCATGTTGGCGTTGGTGGCACCGGCCGGACGCAGGCGAACCTTGCCGGTGATCTTCACGACGTACTCGCTGCGCACGCGATCGGCGGCGGCGAAGGTTTCAGCGCGGTCCGGATCGAACACCACCTGGGCCAGACCATCACGATCACGGATATCGAGGAAAATCACCCCACCGTGGTCACGGCGACGGTGGACCCATCCGCAAAGGGTAATTTCCTGGCCGTCCAGGCTTTCGTTCAGTTGGCCGCAATAATGGCTGCGCATCATGGTAGTGGTTTCACTTCTCGTAATTCGACATTCGTTTGGAGCTCCTGCGCCGATCCGCTGGCGGATGACGCAAGAGCTCGCGCGTGTGGTTCAACTCAGGCCCTGAAACCTAGTCAGCTTTGTCGCCGCCGGCCAGGTTCTTCTTGGAACCGGTCTTGAAATCGGTCTCGTACCAGCCTGTGCCGCTGAGGCGGAAGCCTGGCATGGACAGCATCTTCTTAAGCTCTGGCGCCTGGCACGCAGGGCAGTCGACCAACGGTGCATCGCTGATCTTTTGAATGGCTTCCAACTGATGACCACAGGAAGCACATTGGTAATCGTACATCGGCATGGGGGTTGTCTCGGCGATCAGATTGCTACCGCGCACGCTGGGTTTTGCGGCAAAGAGCGGGATTATATCCATTAAATGCAGCCTGTGCAGCCGTAAGACTGCACAGATCGACACGCTGCCCTTTGATACATCAGGTTCAAGCCAGAACCGGGCAACGCCCCTCCTTGCGACTGTGGACAACACAGACCACCCGCACCAGCCCGCTGAAATTTCTCACCCCGCCATGACGCAAATGCACTTGGCGATCGACATGGGACAGCAACGCGCTGACCGAACAGCTATTGACCCTGGCCATGTCGGCTAAAATATCCCAATACACCTGCTCAAGCCGCAAACAGGTGGCAAAGCCATTCAATCGCACCGATCGGGACAACGGCCGGGCCAACCCCATATCGAACTCACTGACAAATGGATCGACCGTTATATCCTTGGTCTGCCCGCCCCGCCCCTCAGCTCTCCTGCCTTCATATTCCATATCGCTGACACTCCTTTGCCATTTGCGGTTTCTATAAGAGCAATGTGAGTGCTTATAAAAACGCCAGGGCAAAGTTATAGCCAGATGACTTTATGACCATCCGCGTAGGATAAGCCAACAACGGAAGGCGGATGAGGGAGAGCGTCCTAGTCAGGCACTTTTCCTACAGCAACGAGCGAATATTCGCTCAATCAACTGGGTGCCATTCTGACGAAAAGGAGCGCGCGAACAACAATGCCATCCACGCGCCAGTGCATCATTGATCCAAGAGTGCGCGCAGCATCCACGCGGTTTTCTCGTGGACCTGCATGCGTTGGGTCAGCAGGTCAGCCGTAGGCTCGTCGCTGACTTTTTCGAGCAACGGGAAGATCCCTCGGGCGGTGCGCGTGACAGCCTCCTGCCCCGCCACCAGTTGCCTGATCATGTCTTCGGCAGCCGGCACACCCTCTTCCTCCTTGATGGAAGACAAGCGCGCATAAACGGAATAGGCGCCCGGGGCCGGGAACCCGAGCGCGCGAATTCGCTCGGCAATCGAATCGACCGCCAAGGCCAACTCGTTATATTGCTCCTCGAACATCAAATGCAGGGTGCGAAACATCGGGCCGGTGACGTTCCAATGGAAGTTATGGGTTTTCAGGTAAAGCACATAGGTGTCCGACAGCAGACGAGAAAGTCCGTCGACGATGGACTTGCGATCCTCTTCACTGATACCGATATCGATTGCCATGTTTTTCCCCTAAAGGTGATGAAGTTCATCCAACAGGTGCAGGACCACTCTAGCAAGCCTGTCGCCAGGCTGCAGCCCGCAAGCCTCGGCGGGCGACAGCAAGGGCTGCGATGCACCGCTGGACTCCTTGATTTGAGTAGCCTGCAGCTTTGCTGTTAAATAGACCGCGTGTCGTCAGTGCCTATTTTTTCGGGTGCTACGCATAGGCTGATACCGGGCACGTGTCCAACGCCTCTTATTTATTCCGAAGCGAACCGTGCGCCATCAGCTCTTCCTTGTGAGCTGTCTTAACGTGAGTTAATCAAAATGTTGAAAATCGTCCACCTGCTGATAGGCGCAGCGGCCTTGCTGCTGTCCTTCTTCCCTAGCCTGCGATCCGAAGCCCTGCCTTACCTGCAACAACCCGAGGCGCTGTACCTGGCCTTTTTTGGCCTGCTCAACCTGACACTTGCTCCAGTTATCCCTTACTGGAACAAAGGCCCGCGCCATCAATTGCAGAACCTGGTCAGCGCCCTGCTGGTGTTGGCTGTCGTCCTGCAAACCCTGACGCTGATCGCGGAGATTTCGGTCATTGCCGGTCAGCCCGCCGTGCTGTTCAGCCTGGTTGCAGCCCTGATCGCTGTTGCCCTGCACCTGGCCATCAGCTTCTACAAATCGTCACCGGCCGCCGCTTCGCCTAGCTATGACATGAGCAACCGCGATACCGGTACCGTCAAGTGGTTCAATACCTCCAAAGGCTTCGGCTTTATTTCCCGCGACTCCGGCGATGATATTTTCGTGCACTTCCGGGCCATTCGCGGTGAAGGCCATCGCGTTCTGGTCGAAGGCCAGCGCGTCGAGTTCTCCGTCATGAATCGTGACAAAGGCCTGCAAGCCGAAGACGTCATCGCCGCCCTGCCGCGACGCTGATCAACGGCAATAAAAAAACCGCGAACGAGTTCGCGGTTTTTTTATGCCTGCGTTTCTTCCAGCGCTACTACTTAATAATGCGGCGGTGGCGCTTCCTCTTCGAAAGACTCGAACTGGCCGACCATTTCCTCTTGCCGCTTGAGGAGCGCGGCCATTTGCAGCTGCAGGCGTTCGACAACCCGCTGCTGCGCCACCAGGACATCATTCAATGCCTGGATGGTGTCATCCTGAAACGCCAGGCGGCTTTCAAGGTCGGTGACGCGCTCTTCGAGGCTCATGATTCAACCCTCCTCAAACTTGAAATCATCGGTCAACACCAGACGCAGCCGTTCGCGAATCGCCTCGACCTGCTCTGCACTGTAAGGTTTGGCCGGGTGCTTGCCCCAGATAGGTGCCGGCCAGGCCGCGTCTTCATGCTTGCGCACGATCACATGCATGTGCAACTGACTGACCACGTTGCCCAGGGCAGCGACGTTCAGCTTGTCGGCATCGAACGAGTCCTTGAGCAACTCTGCCAACGAGGTCGTTTCCTGCCACAGCTGCTGCTGATCGGCGACACTTAACTGAAATATCTCGCTGATATCGTCCCTGCGTGGCACGAGGATGAACCAGGGATAGTTCGAATCATTGGACAGCAGCAACCGACAAAGCGGGAAATCGCCAATCGGTAGTGTGTCTTGTTGAAGTCGTGGATCTAAAGCGAACACTGCACATACTCCCGCCAGGTCATCATTATTCAGCTTAGCGCCCATCCAGTGAGATCGTACGCCAAGCCACTGGACGGCAGCATACCTTGCCAGCTTTGCTGTGAACCACCGCCCACGCTGTTCGAGGATCCACAAATGGTACATGCGCGCCCCGAGATGAGACATTTCCTGCGAAAAAGCACCAATATAGAACCAATGGGCTGCAAAAAACGCGAAAATGACCAGAACGCTACGGCCCGCCCACGTCACCTAAAAACTCCGACTGTTTGAATTCAGTACAGTCATTGAAATTTTTTGCACCAAAACCGCACAGTACGTCTACGCTGAGTGCTTCGCATATCCGCCATTTACTCACTGGCGGGGTGAACCGGTAACGCTTTTGCATGTCACGCGGCCAGACATGGAGGTCAAACACGATGCCCACCCCTACGTCAAGCTTGAAATAAAGCAGCATGAGCCCCCCGGTTTTATGAGGTTTTTACCGCTTCAAGCAGCCAGACAGAAAAAAACATCGATGGAGTTCTGATTTGTGCACGCTTGTTGCATTGATACCCACATCGTCTATAAGGCACCGCGGGAAGCGGCCAGCCTCAAGACCAAAAAAAACAGTGGCAGGGTAGCCCGATGGAGATTCAAACGTTTCACCAGGGACTCTTTTTATCGATGCGCCAGTCCAGAAAAACAGCATTAAAGTTGTCAGTCCGGTTGCATCGGGGCTGTAAATTTGCGACATCTAGCTAGCCGTTTACGACAGGGTCGTAAAGAAGCTGAAAGGATAGATGCGCAAGTATCGCCAACATTGTCGGCGTGATATAAGTTTGCGCCGACACAAAAAGAAAGAGCCGCCCAGATAATAAAACAGGTGGAGCGGCAGTACTCTTCTAAAAACCAAAGGAGCAAATCACGATGCGCGTGATGAAGTGGAGCATGATCGCACTGGCTGTTGCAGCTGGTACCTCGCAGTTCGCAGTGGCGTCGTCCCAGGACGAGTCCAAGGGTTTCATCGATGATTCGAGCCTGAAACTCAAAACTCGTTTTGAGTACATGAACCGCGACTACAAAAACGGTGCAAGCAACCCATCGAGCGGCACCGCCGGCTATCGCCAGGACTCCGGTCTGAGCCAGTTGCTCACTTACGAGTCGGGCTTCACTCAAGGTATTGTTGGTTTCGGCCTCGACGCCATGGCCATGGGCGCTGTCAAACTGGACGGTGGCTCGGGCAAGCGTGGTAACGGCCTGTTCGCTAACGACAGCGATGGCAACCCGGAAAAATCCCAAGGCAAGGTTGGCGGTGCAGTGAAACTGCGTTTGTCCGACACCGTCCTGAAATACGGCCAGCAGTTCGTTGCCAGCCCAGTATTCGCTACCGACGACAGCCGTATGCTGCCAGAAGTTGCTACCGGTACCCTGTTGACTTCCAAGGAAATCAAAGGCCTGGAAGTGAGCGCTGGTCGCTTCACCGCGCTGAGCAAGCAAACCGGTATGGCCCGTGACAGCATCGGCGGCCTGACAGATGAAGATGGCAACCACGGCAAAGGCCTGAGCGATGGCATCAACATCTTCGGTGCCAGCTACGCCTTCACCGACAACTTCAGCGCTGCCGTCGCTGCGTCGGATGCTGAAGAGTACTTCAAGAAGTACTACGTCAACATGAACCTGACTGTGCCAATCAACGATGAACAATCGCTGAACTTCGACCTCAACGGCTACAAAACCAAGGGCGACAAGCGTGGCGACCTGGTTGACGCGATCGGCGACGGCACCCTGGGTGTGGACAACAACCTGTGGTCCCTGGCAGCTGCCTATAGCCTGGGCGCGCACAAGTTCACCCTGGCCTACCAGCAGTCGAGCGGCGACAACGCTTACTACTACGGCGTTGACGGCAACAGCACCATCTTCGTATCCAACTCCATTCAGATCTCTGACTTCGTGGGCCGCGAGGAGAAATCCTACCAAGCTCGCTACGACCTGAACATGGCGCAATACGGCGTTCCTGGCCTGAGCTTCATGACCCGTTACGTAATGGGTGACAACATCAAGACCAACGGTCTGGGTGAAGGTAAGGAAAACGAGTGGAACCTGGAGTCCAAGTACGTCGTACAGGAAGGTCCAGCAAAAGACCTGTCGTTCCGTGCACGTTTCGCCAACTACCGCTCGAACGGCGCGTACAGCGGCTACTCGTCTGACGTCTACGACACCCGCCTGATCATCGAGTACCCACTGAGCATCCTGTAATCAGGGTGTAAGTAGGCAACTGCGTAGATCAAGAACCGCCCACCTTTTCAGGTGGGCGGTTTTTTTATGCATGCCACATGGCAAACGCTGCCGCAAGCAACTTGCGCGCATAACGTTAATACTTTTTTCAATGAACTCATCAACAGTCACAAAAAAACCCAAGAGACTATTCACCTCTTGGGCTTATGTAACAACTAACAAACAGGCTTACAGTACGGCCGCTTCCTGAACCACACGAACTACACGCTGAGGAAATGGAATGTCAATACCCACCGCTTTCAATCGATCACGGGACTTTTCGTTAAACATGAACATCACATCCCAGTAATCCGCTGTTTTCACCCAGACACGCAGGGAAACGGTGATTGAACTGTCACCCAGGGTCGAAATGACTGCTTGCGGTGCCGGGTCGTCCAACACGCGCGGATCCTTGGCCAGTTCCAGCAAGACTTCACGAGCCTTTTGCAAATCCGCTTCGTAATCGACACCCACATCAAATACCACCTTGCGGGTCGGTTGACGGTTGGTGTTGGTGATGATGCCGTTCGACAGATTGCCGTTAGGCACGATGATGGTCTTGTTATCGCCGGTGCGCAGCACGGTGTGGAAGATCTGGATGCTGTCGACAGTACCCGCTACGCCTTGGGCTTCGATCCAGTCACCGATACGGAAAGGACGGAACAGCAGAATCAGCACGCCGCCAGCGAAGTTAGCCAGGCTGCCCTGCAACGCCAGGCCAATGGCCAGGCCAGCCGCACCGATTGCCGCCACGAACGAAGTGGTTTCCACACCAATCATCGACGCCACGCTGACGACCAGCAGGATCTTCAGAATGATGTTCGCCAGGCTGCTGATAAAGCCTTGCAGCGCAAGATCAGCGTTACGCAGGGCTATCAGGCCACCGAGCTTGTGCGTGACCTTGTTGATCAACCACCAGCCGATCGCCAGGGTAATCACTGCCAGCAGCACACGGCTGCCATATTCCATGATCATCGGGATCCAGGACTGGGACACCTTGACCAGGTTGTCTACTTCAGCATTTAAGTCCATCTGCTTTCTCCTGCATTTTTCCGGCTACCCGGCACGCGAAAAATAAAGCGGCAGAAAGACCAAATCCTGTGCGGATCGATCGTTTCTGCCGTTGCTTGGGCCTCGGACGCCGAAAACGCCTGGAGGTTCCCGCCTTGCACGTCAGTCGCGGAAGTTGTTGAACTGCAGCGGCATGCCGAATTCCTTGGCGCGCAGCACTGCAATGGCTTCCTGCAGGTCGTCACGCTTCTTGCCGGTGATGCGCACCTGCTCACCCTGGATGGCGGCCTGCACCTTCAGCTTGGCGTCCTTGACGTGAGCGACGATTTTCTTCGCCAGCTCCTTGTCGATGCCTTCCTTGAGCACAGCTTCCTGCTTCATCAGCTTGCCCGATGCAAACGCATCCTTGACCTCAAGGCACTGCACATCGATCTTGCGCTTGACCAGGGCCAGCTTGAGGATCTCAATCATCGCTTCGAGCTGGAAATCCGCTTCAGCGGTCAGGTTGACGGTCAGGTCCTTTTCCTTGAACTCGAAGCTGCCTTTGCCTTTCAGGTCATAGCGACGATCGAGTTCCTTGACGGCGTTCTCGACCGCGTTGGTGACTTCGTGTTTGTCCAGTTCGGATACCACGTCGAACGACGGCATGTAATCTCTCCAATAAATAGGGCGCGCTCGATCAAGATGGAGCACGCCTGGCTTGCGGTTAAAATCCGCGCTGATTATAACGGGTCTTTCCGATCATTCACTGCGAGCCACCCATGCGCGCCTTAAACAGAGCAAAAAGCTGATGTCCACCACCTGGCATGTACTAGGCGCCGGTAGCCTCGGCACGTTGTGGGCCACTCGCCTGGCTCGGGCCGCAGTGCCGGTGCGCCTGATACTGCGTGACTCAGCCCGGCTACGGGCGTACGAGGCGGCAGGCGGCTTGACCCTGGTGGAACATGACCAGGCACAGCTATATCCAGTGAGCGCCGAAACGGCTGACAGCCTCGCACCGATTAATCGACTACTGGTCGCCTGCAAGGCCTACGATGCGGAACTGGCCGTGGCACAGCTGGCACCCCGACTGGCGCCCGGCGCCGAACTGATCCTGCTGCAGAACGGCCTGGGCAGCCAGGACGCCGTGGCGGCGCAAGTCCCGCAGGCGCGCTGCATTTATGCGTCAAGCACTGAAGGCGCCTTTCGCGACGGTGACTGGCGTGTAGTCTTTGCCGGGCACGGGTTTACCTGGCTGGGGGATGCCGGCCATCCTGTCGCGCCGATCTGGCTGGACGACCTCGACGCCGCGGGCATTCCCCATGAGTGGAGCACCGAGATTCTCACCCGGTTGTGGCGCAAACTGGCACTCAACTGCGCGATCAATCCGTTGACAGTGCTGCACGATTGTCGCAACGGCGGGTTGCAGGAGCACCATTGTGAGGTCGCCACCCTGTGCGGCGAACTCATCGAGCTGCTTGAGCGATGCGGCCAGCCAGCAGCCGCCGAAAACCTGCAACAGGAGGTTGAACGGGTGATCCACGCGACCGCTGCCAACTACTCCTCGATGTACCAGGACGTCAGCAACCGGCGCCGCACCGAAATCAGTTACCTGCTGGGCCATGCCTGTAAAGTCGCGGCGCGGCATCAACTGAACCTGCCGCACCTGAATCAGCTTGAGTCCAAGTTGATCGCGCGCCTGCTCAGCCTTGGATTGCCCAGCGACTGAGCAGCGGCTACGCTGGCCACTTGTTCCCTTGCAGCGATAAACCTGATGCCATTGCGCCAGCGTCTTGAAAACCTCCCTGTCGGCCAGAAACTGCTGGCCGCCCTGTTGGTGCTGTTGACCACTGTGCTGCTGGTTGCGAACCTGACCTTTATCAGCGCCGCTTACTACATTTCCCAAGAAAGCATGGCGCCCCAGGCCCTGCAGACCATCGGCCGACTGGTCTCCAACCCGAGCCTGGTGTCTGAGGCACTGCAATCGCCGCAAAGCGCCCAGCGCCTGCTCGATGAGCTCGACAGCTATTCACCACTGCGCGCTGCAGCCCTGTATGACGGCAAGGGCGAGCGCCTGGCGCAGTTGCAACATGGCGATCACCTGAGCCTGCCCAAGCATTACCGGCACATCGAATCCTGGCAAGTCACCGAGTTTCGCAGTAACCAGGTCATCACCCTGCCCCGCCCCGGCACCGCACCCGGCCACTTGCTGCTGGTGGCCAGCAGTGAGCTGCCCATGGCGTTCTATACCGGGACCCTGACCGCCAGCCTGGGGATCCTGATTTTCAGTGTGCTGCTGTGGCTGGTCATCGCGCGACAGATCAAACGCCTGATTACCCGGCCGATTCATCAGCTGGAGGAGCTCTCCCGCCAAGTGACCCGGGAAGAGAACTACGCCCTGCGCGCCTCCCGGGGCAATCACGATGAAATCGGCAGCCTGGCCGAGGCGTTCAACACCATGCTCTCGCGGATCGAAGCCCGGGAACAGCAACTCAAACGCGCCCGCGATGACTCCCAGGCCGCGTATGACCAGGCCCAGGGACTGGCCGAAGAAACCCGCCACACCAATCGCAAGCTGGAACTCGAAGTCCAGGTACGGAGCAAGATCGAGAAAAAACTCACGGGTTTCCAGAATTACCTCAACAGCATCATCGACTCCATGCCATCGGCGCTGATCGCCCTCGACGAACAGCTTTACGTAACGCAGTGGAACCAGGAAGCCAGCGCCCTTTCCGGTACACGCCTGGACGAAGCCTTGAACCAGCCGATCTTCCTCGCCTTCGAACCGCTCAAGCCGTTCCTGCCGCAGCTCAAGCAAACCGTCGAGCAACACACGGTGGCCAAGATCGAGCGCGTGACCTGGGTCAAGGACGATGAGCCCCGCCACTACGCCCTGACCTTCTATCCGTTGATGGGCGGTGCCGGACGCGGCGTGGTGATCCGCATCGACGACATTACCCAGCGCCTGTCCCTTGAAGAAATGATGGTGCAGTCAGAGAAAATGCTTTCCGTCGGTGGCCTCGCCGCCGGCATGGCCCACGAAATCAACAACCCGCTCGGTGCGATCCTGCACAACGTGCAGAATATCCGCCGCCGGCTGTCCCCTGAACTGCCGAAGAACCTGGAACAGGCCGAGCAGATCGGTGTCGAGCTATCGACCGTCAACCAGTACCTGCAAGCACGCGAAGTGCCACAACTGCTCGACGGCATCCAGCAGGCCGGCGCCCGGGCGGCGAAGATCGTCACGCACATGCTTAGCTTCAGTCGGCGCAGTACCCGCCAAATGGCCCCGTGCGATCTGCCAGCGCTGATCGACCAGGCGGTGGAAATCGCCGGAAACGACTTCGACCTGGCGATTGGTTTCGACTTCAAGGGCCAGGCGATCATTCGCCAGTTCGACCCGGCGCTGGGGCCAGTGCCCGGTACCGCCAACGAGCTGGAACAGGTGCTGCTCAACCTGCTGAAAAACGCCGCTCAAGCCATTCACCAGCGTGAAGACGACAGCGAACCAGGGCGCATCATCCTGCGCACCAAGCTGAATCCGCCGTGGGCGGAGATCCAGGTCGAAGACAACGGCATCGGCATGAGCGAAAGCGTGCGCAAGCGCATCTTCGAACCGTTTTTCACCACCAAGGAAGTCGGTCAGGGTACCGGCCTTGGCCTGTCGGTCTCGTATTTCATCATCACCAACAACCACAAGGGCCAGATGGAAGTGCAATCGACCCTTGGCCAAGGCACCTGCTTTACCCTGCGCCTGCCATTGGCGAGCACCCCGCTCGTCTCTCAAGAACTCAACCAGTTAACGAGGTAACCATGGGCTTTCGCTTGTCGAAGATTTACACCCGCACCGGCGACAAAGGCGAAACCGGCCTGGGCGACGGTCGCCGTGTGCCCAAGGACCACCCGCGGATCGAGGCTATTGGCGAGGTAGATACGCTCAACAGTCAGGTCGGAGTGTTACTGGCTGGACTGGCGGCAGAAATTGCCCTGCATCCGGGCTTGAAGGAAGTGATCGAGGTATTGGCGCCCTGCCAGCACCGGTTGTTTGACCTCGGCGGTGAACTGGCCATGCCGGAGTATCAGGCGCTGAACGCCGCGGAAATCGAACGCCTGGAAGCGGCGATCGATGTGTGGAATGCAGAGCTTGGGCCGCTGGAGAATTTCATTCTGCCGGGGGGGTCAATGCTGATCGCCCAGGCTCATGTGTGCAGAAGCCTGGCCCGCAGTGCGGAGCGCCGCTGCCAGCATTTGAATGCTGTTGAGCCTTTGGGCGGGGTGGGATTGGCTTATATCAATCGGCTGTCGGATTTGTTGTTTGTGGTGGCAAGATTGATTGCCCGGCGTCAGGGGGTTGCCGAGATTTTGTGGCAGCCGGCGGTGAAACCAGAGATTTAGCCGTCGCCTTTCAGACCGACTTCGCGAGCAGGCTCGCTCCCACAGTTGACCGAGTACGCGGTCAACTGTGGGAGCGAGCCTGCTCGCGAAGGGGTCAGTGGCTACACCAGGGAATCAAGTCTCAGGCCAGAACGCCCGAATCCCCGCCACGCCCTGCGCTCCTGCTGCCCAAGCTTTCTCGACTTCCGCCGGGCCAACCCCACCCAGCAAAAACACCGGCCTGCTGAAACCCTCGATCAAGCTCGAAGCCTGCTCCCAGCCAAGCGGTAGAGCGCCCGGATGCGTCAAGGTCGGCTGCACCGGCGACAGGGTCACGAAGTCCACACCCATCTCCTCGGCCAGCGCCAGCTCTTCAGCGTTATGGCAAGACGCCGCCAACCAGCGCGATGCCGGCAACGGACGACCGGCAGCCGCGTACTTGCGCAACTGTGCCGACGTGATGTGCCAACCGGCGGAGGGGAAATCTCCCAGCCACTCGAACGGCCCCTTGATCATCAGCTGCGCCTTGCCGGCACACAGCCCGACGGCGTCCACAGCCAGATCGCGGTACTTCGGGTCGTAACCGTTTGGTGCGCGCAACTGGATCAGCTTGATGCCGCCCGCGATGGCTTTCTGGATCCCTCGCAACAGGGCCGGGGTTTCCAGGTCTTCAGGCGTGATCAGGTATTGCTCGGGCAAGCGCGCGGCCGCCACGATTGGCCGGTTGGCCTCAGGGAACTCGTAACCCGACAGATCACGCGCCGTCACCCAAGCCAATGGCTGACCTTCGGCGCCGTGAGGCTCACCGGTGAACGCCGAGACTTCCCAGACATCCAGCAACACCTGCTTGTCCGGGTAATCATGGCGGACCTTGATCAGCGGGCGTGCCGCGCCGACCACGATACCCAGCTCTTCCTGCAGCTCACGGGCCAAGGCGCTTTCGACCGACTCGTCGGCCTCGACCTTGCCACCGGGAAATTCCCACAGGCCGCCCTGGTGCTGAGTATCGGCACGACGGGCGATGAGGATCTTGCCGCTGCCATCACGGATAACGGCGGCTGCTACGTGTACTCGTTTCACCGCTTGATCTCCTCCAGGCCGGCCTTCTGCCAAGCCTTGAACGCTGGCCATTGGTAGAGGGTTTCAACATAGGCTTCGTCGACTGCCGACAGCTTGACCTGATAGGTACGCAGGCGCACGGCAATGGGTGCAAAAAAAACGTCGGCCAGGCTTATGCGACCGAACAGGTAGGGCCCAGGCTCGGTCGCGACAGAGCGGCATTCAGCCCACAACGCCGACATGCGCTCGATGTCTGCCTGCACATCCGCCGGAACCGGCGACAGCGGCGCGTCGTGATTCAGGTCGAATGGCATGTTGCCGCGCATGGCGAAGAACCCGCTGTGCATTTGCGCGCACGCCGAACGCGCCTGGGCACGGGCGGCGATATCCTTGGGCCACAGGCCCGCGTCGGGAAACTGTTCCGCCAGGTATTCGGCAATCGCCAGGGAGTCGGCGATGGTGCCGTGTTCGGTCTTGAGCAACGGGACCTTGCCGGTTGGCGAGTGCTTGAGCAGACGTTCGCGGGTGTCCGGCTGGTTCAACTTGATCAGTTCTTCGGTGTAGGAGGCGCCGGCCAGATCGAGGGCCAGGGCGCCACGCAGGGACCAGGAGGAAAGCAGTTTGTCGCCGATGATCAGGTGGAGGCTCATGTTCGGGACCTTTTGATGAGGTGGACAGGCCAAATTCTTTAGCGTCTGGTCATCCCTCATCGCGGGCAAGCCCGCTCCCACAGTGATCGCGCCGTACCACGGAACCTGTGGGAGCGGGCTTGCCCGCGATGGGGTCGACTCGGTCTTAAGTACGGTACTCGGCGTTGATCTTCACGTACTCGTGGGACAGGTCGGTGGTCCAGATGGTTTCGCTGCAATCACCACGACCCAGTTCGATACGAATAGTGATTTCTTCCTGCTGCATCACCGCCGCGCCCTGGGCTTCGGTGTAGGTCGCAGCGCGGGCGCCACGGCTGGCGATGCACACTTCACCGAGGAACACATCGATCTTGCTCACGTCCAGGTTCGGCACGCCGGCACGACCAACAGCCGCGAGGATGCGGCCCCAGTTCGGGTCGGAAGCGAACAGCGCAGTCTTGATCAATGGCGAGTGGGCCACGGTGTAGCCAACGTCCAGGCATTCCTGGTGAGTGCCGCCGCCGTTGACTTCAACGGTAACGAATTTGGTCGCGCCTTCGCCGTCGCGAACGATCGCCTGGGCCACTTCCATGCACACCTCAAATACCGCCTGCTTGAGCTTGGCGAACAACTCGCCTTCGGCACGGGTGATTTCCGGCAACGCCGCCTGACCGGTGGCGATCAGCATGCAGCAGTCGTTGGTCGAGGTGTCGCCGTCGATGGTGATGCGGTTGAACGACTTGTTGGCGCCGTCCAGCATCAGGTTTTGCAGCACATCGCGAGCAACCTTGGCGTCGGTGGCGATATAGCCGAGCATGGTCGCCATGTTAGGGCGAATCATGCCCGCGCCCTTGCTGATACCGGTGACGGTGATGGTCACGCCGTCGTGCTGGAACTGGCGGCTGGCACCCTTTGGCAGGGTATCGGTGGTCATGATGCCGGTGGCGGCAGCTTCCCAGTTGTTCTCCGACAGATCGTCGAGGGCGGCTTGCAGTGCGCCCTCGATTTTCTCGACCGGCAGCGGCTCGCCGATCACACCAGTGGAATACGGCAGCACCAGGCTGGCGTCTACGCCGGTCAACTCTGCCAGCTTGGCGCAGGTGCGCTCGGCCGCGGCCAAACCTGGTTCACCGGTACCGGCGTTGGCATTGCCAGTATTGGTCAGCAGGTAACGCACCGGACCTTGCACGCGCTGCTTGGCCAGGATCACCGGGGCGGCGCAAAAGGCGTTCAAGGTGAATACACCCGCCACCGTCGAGCCTTCGGCACAACGCATGACCACCACATCCTTGCGCCCCGGGCGCTTGATACCGGCCGAGGCGATACCGAGTTCAAAACCGGCAACCGGGTGCAACGTTGGCAAAGGACCAAGACCAACAGCCATGAATGCGCTCCTTTATAAATGATGTCTGCACCGCTTCAGCAAAAGCGATGGTAAAAATGGCAAAACGCCGCGACGGCATGAGCCGGTCGCGGCGCGGGTATTTCAGCGTATGAAACGGGGGTTACTGGATCTGCCCGTGGCAATGCTTGAACTTCTTGCCCGAACCGCAGTAGCACAGTTCGTTACGGCCCAGCTTCTGCTCGTTGCGAACCGGGGCGGTGGCGAGGGCCACATCGACCTCTTCACCCAACTGCTCCGGCTGCTCCAGGCTCGGAGCCTCTTCATGCAGGAACTGCATGCGCGCCGCCAGTGCCTCGGCTTCCTGGCGCAGGCGCGCCTCTTCCTCGGCCGGATCTTCGCGACGCACCTGAACGTGTGACAACACACGGATCGAGTCGCGCTTGATCGAATCCAGCAGCTCGGAGAACAGCGTGAACGACTCGCGCTTGTACTCTTGCTTCGGGTTCTTCTGCGCATAACCGCGCAAGTGGATACCGTGACGCAGGTGATCCATGGTCGACAGGTGGTCTTTCCACAGGTCATCCAGCACGCGCAGGACGATTTGCTTCTCGAAGGTGCGCAGCGCTTCCGCGCCCGCCTGGTCTTCTTTCTCGTTGTACGCGGCGATCAGCTCCTGCATCAGCTTCTCGCGCAGGGTTTCCTCGTACAGGTGATCGTCTTCGTCGAGCCACTGCTGAATCGGCAGCTTCACACCGAAATCGCTTTCCAGGGCCGCTTCCAGACCCGCCACGTCCCACTGCTCTGGCAGCGATTGCGGTGGAATGTGCGCGCTGACGGTAGCGTTGAGTACGTCCTGGCGGAAGTCAGCAATGGTTTCACCGATGTTGTCGGCAGCCAGCAACGTGTTACGCATGTGATAGATAACTTTACGCTGTTCGTTGTTGACGTCGTCGAACTCGAGCAGTTGCTTGCGAATATCGAAGTTGCGACCTTCAACCTTGCGCTGGGCCTTTTCGATGGCGTTGGTCACCATGCGGTGCTCAATCGCTTCGCCAGGCTGCATGCCCAGGGCCTTCATGAAGTTCTTCACCCGATCAGAGGCGAAGATGCGCATCAGGCTGTCTTCCAGCGACAGGTAGAAACGACTGGAACCGGCGTCACCCTGACGACCGGCACGACCACGCAATTGGTTGTCGATACGGCGCGATTCGTGACGCTCGGACGCGATCACCTGCAAACCACCCGACTCGAGCACTTGCTGGTGACGTTTCTGCCAGTCCGCCTTGATCTGGGCAATCTGCTCAGGGGTCGGGTTTTCCAGCGAGGCCACTTCCACTTCCCAGTTGCCGCCCAACAGGATGTCGGTACCGCGACCGGCCATGTTGGTGGCGATGGTCAGTGCACCCGGGCGACCGGCCTGGGCGATGATCTCGGCTTCTTTTTCGTGGAACTTGGCGTTCAGGACCTTGTGCTCGATGCCTTCCTTGTTGAGCAGGTCGGACATGCGCTCGGAGGTTTCGATGGTCGCAGTACCCACCAGCACCGGACGGCCCGCGGCCATGCTTTCCTTGATGTCAGTGACGATTGCCGCATATTTCTCGTCGGCGGTCAGGAACACCAGGTCGTTGTAGTCTTTACGGGCCAGCGGCTTGTTCGTCGGAATGACGATGACCTGCAAGCCATAGATCTGATGGAACTCGAACGCTTCGGTGTCGGCCGTACCGGTCATGCCGGACAGTTTGTTGTACAGACGGAAGTAGTTCTGGAAGGTGGTCGAGGCCAGGGTCTGGCTTTCGGCCTGAATGTTCAGGTTTTCCTTGGCTTCGATGGCCTGGTGCAGGCCTTCGGACAGACGGCGACCGGGCATGGTGCGACCGGTGTGCTCGTCGACCAGTACGACCTGGCCGTCCTGCACGATGTATTCAACGTTGCGATGGAACAGTTTGTGCGCACGCAGACCGGCATAAACGTGGGTCAGCAGGGCCAGGTTGTGCGCCGAATACAGGCTCTCGCCTTCCGCCAGCAGGCCAAGGCGGGTGAGCGCGTCTTCGACGAACTGGTGACCGGCTTCGTTGAGCTCGACCTGGCGGGTCTTCTCGTCAACGGTGTAGTGACCGGCCTTGGTGACTTCGCCTTCGACTTCTTCGACGTGCAACTCCAACTGCGGGATCAGTTTGTTGATCTCGATATACAGCTTGGAGCTGTCCTCGGCCTGACCGGAAATGATCAGCGGGGTACGGGCTTCGTCGATGAGGATGGAGTCGACTTCGTCGATTACTGCAAAATTGAGTTCGCGCTGGAATTTTTCTTCCATGCTGAACGCCATGTTGTCGCGCAGGTAGTCGAAACCGAACTCGTTGTTGGTGCCATAGGTGATGTCGGCGGCATAGGCCAGGCGCTTCTCTTCCGGCGGCTGGAATGGCGTGACCACGCCGACCGTCAAGCCGAGGAATTCGTAGAGCGGGCGCATCCAGTTGGCGTCACGACGGGCCAGGTAGTCGTTCACCGTCACAACGTGCACGCCCTTGCCGGACAATGCGTTGAGGTAAACACCCAGTGTTGCCACCAGGGTCTTGCCTTCACCGGTACGCATCTCGGCGATCTTGCCTTCATGCAAGGTCATGCCACCGATCAGCTGGACATCAAAGTGGCGCATACCCATGACGCGCTTGCCGGCTTCACGGGCAACCGCGAAGGCTTCCGGCAGAAGCTGGTCGAGGGTTTCCCCTTTGGCGAAGCGGGCCTTGAACTCGTCTGTCTTGGCACGCAATTGATCGTCCGAAAGGGCCACCATTCGCTCTTCGAAGGCATTGACGAGTTGCACCGTCTTGAGCATGCGTTTGACTTCACGCTCGTTCTTGCTTCCAAAAAGTTTTTTTAACAAAGGCGCAAACATATCGGCAGGATCTTCCACACTAAAGGGATGGAGGGCGGCCCCGTGAGTCGCCCGAGCAGCCCTCATGGCCGCATGCGAACGAGCATTCTACCCGGAAACGGTGGTGAGGAAAGTGGCGTTACTCCACGATGCTGGCACAGCGTTGTGACGGGGCTCATTTAAAATAAGGGCAAATCGCTGAACTTCAAGCCATTCACGGCAGAAGTTACTGGTTGATTTAATGGGTAAAGCGCGCGCAAAGCAATGGGGCGGGCGCATCCGGTGCTTTCTGCTACCATGGCGGCTCTGTTACTTCAGGTGTCTGATCATGGCATTTCGCCCTCTTACGGCCAGAGCACCCGCCGTCCTGCTTCGCGAAGCCAAGCCGCTCAAGGCCATTCTAGGCCATGCTCAACGCCTGGGTCATTTGCAACGCTTGCTCGAGAGCCAGCTGCAACCCGACGCGCGCGCGCATTGCCACGTGGCGTCCTGGCGCGAAGGCAGTTTGTTGCTCATTGTCACCGATGGTCATTGGGCCACCCGCCTGCGCTACCAGCAAAAACGCCTGCAGCGGCAACTGCAGATGTTCGATGAGTTCGCCAGCCTCACGCGAATCCTGTTCAAGGTCCAGCCGCCTACCGTTCAACAAGGGGCGACCGGGCATACCATGGATTTATCCAATGATGCGGCCGCGACCATCCAGGCCACGGCCGACGGCATCAGCGATCCAAATCTGCGGGCGGCGCTGGAGCGCCTGGCGGCGCACGCCAAGTCCAGGGCATGACATGGAACCCCTGTGGGAGCGAGCCTGCTCGCGAAAGCGGTGCTTCAGTCGACATAAATGTTGAATGTAACATCGGATTCGCGAGCAGGCTCGCTCCCACAGTTAGCGGCGTTTGCTGCCGCCCAACAATGACCCCATCAACCCGCGCACCAATTGCCGTCCCAGCTGATTAGCCGCCTGTCGCATCGCTGATTTCAGTGCCTGCCCCGCGGCCGTGCCGAGAAACTCTCCGGCTTGCTCGGTGAAACTCGGCTCCTGCGCCGTCGGTTTTGCTGGCGCAGCCTCAGGTTCGGGGGCCAGTCCCTTGCGCCCCATCAGTATTTCATAGGCTGATTCGCGATCGATCGGCTTGTCATACCGCCCCTTGCACGGCGAACCGGCTATCAGCAGCGTGCGCTCCGTTTCCGTCAGCGGCCCGATGCGTGATTGCGGTGGAGCCACCAGCACGCGCTGGACCATTTCCGGTGTGCCCTTGTCCTGCAAGGTGCCCACCAGTGCCTCGCCGATGCCCAGCTCAGTCAGCACCGACAGGGCGTCAAACGCCGGATTCGGTCGGAAGCCATCGGCCACCGCTCGCAGAGATTTCTGCTCCTTGGCGGTGAACGCGCGCAAGCCGTGCTGGATGCGCAGGCCCAGCTGTGCCAGCACGTCATCGGGCAAGTCGCCCGGTGACTGGGTGACGAAATACACCCCCACCCCTTTGGATCGAATCAGCCGCACCACTTGCTCCAGTCGATCCTGCAGCGCCTTGGGCGTGCCGGCGAACAACAAATGCGCCTCGTCGAAAAACAGCGCCAGCAACGGTTTGTCCGCATCGCCACGTTCCGGCAGTTGCTCGAACAGTTCCGCCAGCAGCCACAACAGGAACGTCGCGTAGACCTTGGGGGCTTCATGCACCAGACGACTGGCATCGAGCAGGTGGATGCGCCCGCGGCCATCGGCGGTCGGTTGCAGAATATCCTCCAGTTGCAGCGCCGGCTCACCAAACAGCGCCTCAGCGCCCTGCTGCTCCAAAGTTGCCAGGCGTCGTAGCAGGGCCTGGCTGGAGCCGGTGGTCATTAGCGCCGCGTCATCCCCCAGCAGTTCGGGGTGGTCCTTGAGGTGATTGAGCAGCGCCTTGAGATCCTTCAAATCCAACAGCAACAAACCCTCGCGGTCGGCCACCTTGAACGCGGCATACAGCGCCGACTGCTGGCTGTCGGTCAATTCCAGCAGGCTGCCGAGGAGTAACGGCCCCATTTCACTCAATGTCGTGCGCAAAGGATGACCGGACTGACCGTGAATATCCCACAAGGTCACCGGATAGGCCGCTGGCTTGTGGTTCAGCCACGGCATACCGGCAATGCGCTCGGCGATCTTGCCCTGGGGGTTGCCGGCAGCGCCCAGGCCGCACAGGTCACCCTTGATGTCGGCGGCAAAGACCGCCACGCCGGCATCGCTGAAGGCTTCGGCCAGACGTTGCAACGTGACGGTCTTGCCGGTCCCGGTAGCGCCTGCGATCAATCCGTGACGGTTCGCCAGGCGCATGGCCTGGGCGATCGGCTGGCCCGCGAGATCGGCGCCGATAACAAGTTGCAATGAATCAGGCATTTGGTCACCCATGGTTAATCTTTGGTCCTACACGGCCGATAGAAATATCGACAAAGCAGACAGACACAAATCTGTCGGACATTTCCCTTAAGGAGCGACGGAAATATCACTTGCTTTCAACATTGCCCATCGTGCGTTCCTTTATAAAAGCACGCGCTGGGCATTAAGACCTTAGCGGAACCCCAAGCCATGAACAAAAATCTACGCTTCAGCCACAAAATCCTGCTTGCCGCCGCCCTTATCGTCATTGCGACTTTCGCCTCATTCACCCTGTATAACGACTATTTACAGCGCAATGCCATCCGCGAAGACCTGGGCAACTATCTCAACGAGATGGGCGACGTCACCGCCAGCAATATCCAGACCTGGCTGACCGGCCGTATCCTGCTGATCGAGAACCTCTCGCAAAACATTGCCATCAACCCGGAACAAGCCAACGTCGCCACCCTGCTGGAACAGAAAGCTCTGACGTCGACGTTCATGGCGTCCTACCTGGGCGACGCTACCGGGCACTTCACCATCCGACCGGATGCGAAGATGCCGGACGGTTTCGACCCCAGGGTTCGCCCTTGGTACAAGGGTGCGCAAAACAGCAGCACGCCGACCCTGACCGAACCCTATGTCGATGCTGCGACCGGACAAACGATCATTTCCCTGGCCATGGCCTCGACGAAAGCCGGGCAAGGCGTTGGCGTAGTGGGCGGCGACCTCAGCCTGCAAACCTTGATCGACACCCTCAGCGCCCGGGATTTCGACGGCATGGGCTACGCATTTCTGGTCAGCGCCGACGGCAAGATCCTGGTCCACCCGGACAAAGCCCTGGTCATGAAGTCCCTGGGCGAGGCATACCCGCAAAATACCCCGCGCATCAGCCGCGACTTCAGTGAAATCGTGGTCGACGGCAAGACCCGCATCGTCACCTTTACTCCGATCAAGGGCCTGCCGTCGGTCAATTGGTACATCGGCCTGTCGGTGGACAAGGACAAGGCCTTCTCGATGCTCAGCGAGTTCCGCACCTCGGCGGTGATTGCCACGGTGATCGCCGTCGCCATCATCATCGCCCTGCTGGGCATGCTGATCCGCCTGTTGATTCAGCCGCTGCACGTCATGACCCGGGCCATGGCCGACATCGCCGACGGCGAAGGCGACCTGACCAAACGCCTGGTGATCCAGAACAACGACGAGTTCGGTAACCTCGGCACAGCATTCAACCGCTTCGTGGAACGTATCCACGGATCGATCCGCGAAGTGTCCTCGGCCACCGGCCAGGTCAATGAGGTGGCGTTGCGTGTGGTTGCCGCCTCGAACTCGTCGATGTACAACTCCGACCAGCAAGCGTCGCGCACCAGCAGCGTGGCAGCGGCGATCAACCAGCTCGGTGCCGCCGCCCAGGAAATCGCCCGCAATGCCGCGCAAGCGTCGAGCCAGGCCAGCGATGCCCGCAACCTGGCCGAAGATGGCCAGCAAGTGGTGGACCGCAGCATTGCCGCCATGAATCAACTGTCGAACATGCTCAGCGCCTCGAGCAGCAACATCGAATCGCTCAACAGCAAAACCGTGAACATTGGTCAGATTCTTGAGGTCATCACCAGCATTTCCCAGCAAACCAACCTGCTGGCGCTCAATGCCGCCATCGAAGCGGCACGGGCCGGTGAAGCCGGGCGTGGATTTGCCGTGGTGGCCGATGAAGTGCGAAACCTGGCGCATCGCACCCAGGAATCGGCACAGCAGGTTCAGACCATGATCGAGGAGCTGCAGGTCGGCGCCCGCGAGTCGGTTAGCACGATGAGCGACAGTCAGCGCCACAGTCAGGACAGCGTGGAAATTGCCAACCTGGCCGGCGAGCGCCTGAGCAGCGTGACGCAACGCATCGGTGAAATCGACGGTATGAACCAGTCGGTGGCAACCGCCACCGAGGAACAGACCGCCGTGGTCGAGTCGATCAATGTCGACATCACCGAAATCAACACCCTGAACCAGGAAGGTGTGGAAAACCTGCAGTCAACATTGCGTGCATGTACGGACCTTGAGCAGCAGGCAGCGCGATTGAAGCAGTTGGTGGGCAGCTTCCGCATCTAGCGTTTTAGCTGGCCTCTTCGCGGGCGGCGATCCGACTCGCCCGCGAAGAGAAATACCCTGACACCAATCCGTCCATACACCACCCCCTCCCCATCCCCGCCAAATCCTGACCGAACAACTATTCTTCATTAAGGTCAACCAAGGAGAACAACGCACCGGAGGAGTGTTCATCGTGCATATCGCTGACATAACCATGTTCTACGCCCCTGCCAGCGGTGGCGTACGCACTTATCTGGATGCCAAGCATCATCGCCTGTGCACCAGGCCCGGTATCCGCCACAGCGTGTTGATACCGGGGGCCGCTCTCAGCGAACAGGATGGCATCTATACGGTTCCGGCTCCCGCCCTGCCTTTCGGCAAAGGTTATCGCTTCCCTCTGCGTCTCGCGCCCTGGCGCAATGTCCTGCAGGATCTGCAGCCCGACTTGATTGAAGTCGGCGACCCCTACCTCACCGCCTGGGCGGCCCTGGACGCCCGTCGCCAACTGGATGTGCCCGTCATCGGCTTTTATCACTCCGACCTGCCACTGCTGGCCCGCAATAGAATGGGCAATTGGGTCACGCCAAACGTCGAGGCCTATGTCAGCAAGCTCTACGGAAACTTCGACCGGGTACTGGCACCGAGCAGGGTCATGGCCGATAAACTGACCGGCCTTGGGGTGAAGAACGTTTTCGTGCAGCCCCTGGGGGTCGATCTCCAGGTGTTTCATCCCGATGCACGGGACAGCGACCTTCGGGCCGAGCTGGGCCTTGACGAAAACACTCATCTATTGATCTTCGCGGGGCGCGGTTCCAAGGAGAAAAACCTGCCGGTGCTGCTCGAATGCATGAAGCGCCTGGGCCGACGCTATCACTTGCTGCTGGTCGGTTCGTCGATGCCGACCTCTGTGCCGGGAAACGTCACGGTCATCGACGGGTTCCGCCCTGCCACCCAAGTCGCCCGCCTGATGGCCAGTGCCGACGCGTTGCTGCATGCCGGTGACCAGGAAACCTTTGGCCTGGTGACCCTCGAAGCCATGGCCTGCGGTATCCCCGTGGTGGCGGTGGCTGCTGGCGCCTTTGAGGAAATCATCACCGATCAATGTGGCGTCTTGTGCGCCCCCAACGATCCGTTGGCCATGGCCAACGCCGTGCGCGAACTGTTCAGGCAGGGCAGCGTAGCCCTCGGCCAGCAAGCCCGACGCCATGTCGAGCGGTATTACGCCTGGGACGCAGTGGTCAACAGCCTGCTCGGCCATTATCACGCCGTCCTCGGCAGTCAATGGCCGCGAGCCGCCAATGGTTGAATCTATGAGCGCCCCGAGCCTGCTGCTGGTACTGCACGATGTCGCGCCACCCACCTGGGCCGATTACCAGCCCTTTGTCGAAGCCGTCGACGCGCTTGGCAGCGTGCCGATCACCTGGCTTGTTGTGCCGGATTTCCACAAACACTACGACTTGCGAGCCCAACCGCAATTTTGTCGTCAGCTCGGCGCACGGCTCGAGCGCGGCGATGAACTGGTGCTGCACGGTTATTTTCACTGCGATGACGCGCCGAAGGCGAGCAATCCCCATGACTGGTTCATGCGCCGGATCTACACCCATGAAGGCGAGTTCTACAGTTTGTCTCGCGAAGCCGCCCTCAACCGCTTGCACGCCGGCATTGAAATGTTCCAACGGAACAATTGGCCGCTCCAGGGTTTCGTCGCTCCCGCCTGGTTGATGAGCGAAGGCACGCGCCAGGCCTTGCGCCAATTACCGCTGGATTACACCAGTGATGCCCGGCATCTTTTTCGCCTGCCTGATTTCACTGCAATCGATGCCCCCGGACTGGTCTGGAGCGCACGCAGTGCCTGGCGGCGTGGCGTATCGAAACTGGTCAGCCAGCAACTCGAACAGCGCTGGCGATCGGCGCCGGTAATTCGATTGGGCCTGCACCCGGTGGACATGCGTCATGAGTTCTCGCGTACGTACTGGCTGCAAACCCTCAAGCGCCTGCTCGATGAGGGCCGCGTACCCATGACCAAGACCCGTTGGCTGGCCCTGCAAAGCCAGCGCATGGGGCGTGCGGCATGAGCCGCTCGATCCTGCTGTGCATCGGTCTACTTGCCGCGTTACTGATTCCCTGGCTCCTGGGCGGCAGCGAAACCTGGTCACGGCTCAATGACTTTCCACTGAGCAGCTTGCTGGTCATGCTCGGCATGATCTTGCTGTGCTGGGTGGTCAATACCCTGCGATTGCGCCTGTTGCTGGGAGATCAGCGCGACAAGGTCAGCCCGGTCAAGAGCCTTGGCGTGGTGATGGCCGCCGAATTTGCCTATTGCGCCACGCCGGGAGGCAGCGGCGGGCCGCTGACCATCATGGCCTTGCTGGCGCGCAATGGCGTGCGACCGGCCAGGGGCAGCGCCGTGTTTGCCATGGACCAATTGAGCGATCTATTGTTTTTTCTCTGCGCATTGACCGGCATTCTGATTTACGCCCTGTTCCAGCATCTCAGCCAGCACATGGCGTGGTTGCTGATCATCAGTGCCCTCTCGATGTTTGGTGGGCTGGTCAGTTGCGTGGTGGTGGCGCGCTATCACCGCCTGGTAATCCGTATGGGGGGCCGACTGCTGGCACGCCTCAACGTCGAGCCCTCGACCCGCATGCGTTGGGCACGCAAACTCCTGCACTTCCTGGCGGCGTTTACCGACACCCTGAAGTTAC
This sequence comes from Pseudomonas umsongensis, assembly GCF_002236105.1. GTDB lineage: Bacteria > Pseudomonadota > Gammaproteobacteria > Pseudomonadales > Pseudomonadaceae > Aquipseudomonas > Aquipseudomonas umsongensis. The sequence goes on along the minus strand of NZ_NIWU01000007.1, from coordinate 185,859 downwards.
CCCCGCAAACATTGATCACCGTGTTTGGTTTGACTTGCGTGCATTGGATCTTGCGTTACAGCGTGTTGTACCTGGCGCTGCGCGGGCTCGGCGCGGACTTGCAGTGGGCCTGGAGCTTCCTGATCCAGATGGTTTCATTGAGTGCGGGGCAGTTCAGCCTGTTGCCAGGCGGTGCGGGGGCGGCTGAACTGACGTCAGCGGCACTGTTGGCGCCCATGGTGGGTAAATCCACGGCGGCGGCCGCGATCCTGATCTGGCGGGCGGTGACCTATTATTTTTACTTGCTGGTGGGTGGACCGGTGTTCTTGCTGATGCTGGGCCGGCCATTGCTCAAGAAGCTTATGAAGAATGTGTATCCGTAGGCCCAGGCTCTAGCTGCAACGCCTCCCACAACTCGGCAGCCCCCGGAAACTCCGTGCCATCTTCAGGGCTCAGTTCATCGGGGTCGTACCGACTCAAGCAACCCTCACCCAAGGTGGCGGGTGCCTTCGAGGTGGCTTTGTCCAGTGGATCGGCCATGCTCATGTCCTCGGTGCAGAAACGGCGAAGGGCCTGTGCGATTGAACGCCCAGGCCCTTCGAATTTCAACCCTGTCGTGCAGCGGTCAAAACACCACGGTTTTGTTGCCGTGTACCAGTACCCGGTCTTCCAGGTGGTAACGCAGGCCACGGGCCAGCACCATTTTCTCGACATCTCGACCGAAGCGCACCATGTCTTCGATGCTGTCGCTGTGGCTGACACGCACCACGTCCTGCTCGATGATCGGGCCGGCGTCCAGCTCTTCAGTCACATAGTGGCAAGTAGCGCCAATCAGCTTTACCCCTCGAAGGGAAGCCTGGTGGTAAGGCTTGGCGCCGACGAACGACGGCAGGAAGCTGTGGTGGATGTTGATGACCTTGTGCGCATATTCCCGGCACAGCTCAGGCGGCAGGATTTGCATGTAGCGGGCCAATACGACCACTTCAGCATCATGCTGCTTGACCAGGCGCGAGACCTCGGCAAATGCCGGCTCCTTGTCCTGGGGATTAACCGGTACGTGGTAGTAGGGAATGCCGTGCCATTCGACCATGCTGCGCAGGTCGTCGTGGTTGGAAATCACGCAGGCGATTTCACAATCCAGTTCATCGCTGTGCCAGCGATGCAGCAAGTCGGCGAGGCAGTGAGACTCGCGGCTGGCCATCAACACGACGCGCTTTTTCTGCTCGGTATCGGTAATACGCCAGTCCATCGAAAACTCTTCGGCAATCGGCGCAAAGGCTTCGCGCAAGGCTTCGATCCCGAAAGGCAGCGAGTCGGCACGAATTTCGTGACGCATGAAGAACCAACCACTGAGATTGTCCGAGTGGTGGCTCGCTTCAGTGATCCAGCCGTTATGTGACGCCAGAAAGTTACTGACTTTGGCAACGATGCCGACGCGGTCCGGGCAAGAAATCACCAGCCGAAAAGTGCGCATGAGGGGGAAACTCCAGAACTTCGCAAAGGCGGGCATTCTAGCGATTGTGCAGCAAAACTGCAGTATTGATGACACGCCGCCTTCCCCAATGGCCTGCGCCAACGTTCGCGCAGCACCAGGCGAACGCCCCTAATTGGCTATCGACCAGCACTGATTTGTAAATATCTGTAGCACAGGTGGCGAGTTATTTAACTGCGCCTCCAATGTGCGCTGAACTCACTGGAATTTAATTAAATAAACTCAGGTTTAATGTTTACTTGATGAAACAGCCTGACTATTATTGCCGCACTGTCACCTGCCATCCAGCGCCCTACATAAGGTAGTAATCATGTCCTTGATCAACGAATATCGCGCCACCGAAGAAGCTATCAAAGAGCTGCAAGCCCGTTTGAAGAATCTGTCCCAAGACGACAAACTGCAGACTGAGCTGGAATTCGAAGGCAAACTGCGCACCCTGATGGGCGAATATTCCAAATCCCTGCGCGACATCATCGCGCTGCTGGATCCAGAAGCCAAAACCAAAGCGCCACGTGGCGGTGCAGTAAAAACTACTGGCACCAAGCGTGCTCGCAAAGTTAAACAATACAAAAACCCGCACAACGGCGAAGTCATCGAGACCAAAGGTGGCAACCACAAAACTCTGAAAGAGTGGAAAGCCAAGTGGGGCGGTGACGTGGTTGAAGGCTGGGCTACCCTGCTGGGCTAAGCTCACGCGCTTGTCGCGGATCGATTGCGACAAAAAAAACGCCAGCATACGCTGGCGTTTTTTTATGCCCGGAGTTTAGCCCCGGGGCATTTTCGATTTCAAAGATTCAAACGATTGCGAAGACCCTGAACATATTCCCGCCAATCATTGAGAACCGCCTGCTGCAACGATGTCGCTGTAAGGGCCAACTGGGCTGCCGCCTCTGTAAAACTATCCAGGGTATTTGGCGCGCCCCATTCAGGGACTGATAGACGTTTCTGACAGAATATTCGCCAGCGTTCTTGCTCGTCGAGATTCAAGGTATCGGGAAAGTTACGTGCTCGATATCGAAACAATAGCTCTGGCAAACGTTCATCATCGAAAGGCCATTGCTGTTGCGCCAATTGCAGCGGGTCGGCTGTTCTGACTTGCTCGCATAAACGCCGATCACGGTCCCCGATAAATCCGTTGTATAACTGTTGCTCAGGATCCTCGCTCGAGGAAAAATCTTCCCGGGCATAAATCGCCAGAACTTTAGCTTGCCAATCCTGCTGCGCGTCACTTAGCCGCAGTGCACGTTGCTGATAGAGCGCAACATCCATCCCCAAGCGCAGCTGATCTGCGGGACGAAGAACCGATAAAGGCGCGACCACGGGGCATTTATTGATGTGGATAAGCTTGAGCGGTACGGGTAATTCACCTTCTGTCAGCTCGTCGCGGCGGGTATACAAACGCTGGCGCAAGGTTTCGGCATCGAGATCGAGCAAACCCTGCGGGTCGAGGTGCAGGTCGCAAACAATCAGTGCGTTCTTATTGCGTGGGTGCCAGGCCAAGGGCAACACTACGCCGACATAGTTGCGCGCCGCAGAAAAGCGCCCTGAAACATGCACCATCGGTTGCAGCAAGCGCACCTGGTCCAGCACCTTTTGTTTACTGCGAAGCTGAAACAACCAGTCATACAACTTCGGCTGTTTTTCCCGGATCAGGCGCGCCAGGGCAATCGTGGCGCGAACGTCCGACAGCGCTTCGTGGGCGCTGCCATGATCGATCCCGTTAGCGGCGGTCAGGCGTTCGAGCTTGAGTGTCACTCGCCCTTCTTCGTCTGTCGGCCAGACAAGGCCATCGGGGCGCAAGGCATAGGCTGCGCGAACGACATCGATCAGGTCCCAGCGACTGTTACCACCCTGCCATTCCCGTGCATAAGGGTCGAAAAAATTGCGGTACAGGCTGTAGCGGGTCATCTCATCGTCGAAGTGCAAGGTGTTGTACCCGGCGCCGCAAGTACCCGGCGCCGCCAGTTGGGCATGCACCCGGGTCATGAAGTCGGCTTCGCTCAACCCGTCCTCGGCCAGTTGGGCGGGCGTGATGCCGGTGATTGCGCAAGCCGCGGGATGCGGCAGGATGTCGTCGCTGGGCCGGCAAAAGAGATTGACAGGCTCGTCGACTTCATTGAGCTCGAAGTCAGTACGCAACCCCGCCATTTGCAGCGGGCGGTCGCAACGGGGATTGATACCCGTCGTTTCGTAGTCGTACCAGAAGATGGAGGTCACGGGCTATTCCTGAACTGAAGATTGGCGAAGTCTAGGCGTTCCCGTCCCGCTCCGGCCAGCAATCGTGCCATTGAATCATCCCTGGCCACGCAATATGCAATACATAGTTATGTCGTTTTTTCCGGCGAGGCTGCTAGCATCCGGTGAAGAGACAAACCGATCAGGCCACAGCATCAGGTTGCCCATGCTCGACACCACAGCACTGCCACGGAAAGCAACGCTGCCACCACCACTGGACACGCGGTATCAGGTGGAAACGCCCGAAGGCATAGACTTGCCGCTGCGACCGGCCGGCTTGATGGTGCGCGCACTGGCGTTTTCCATCGACCTGGCGATACGCGGGTTGATCCTGGGCCTGATGTTCATTGCTTTGGCAATGCTCGGAAAACTCGGTGCGGGGCTGGGTTCGATCCTGCTCTTCGGCGTAAGCTGGTGGTACATGGTGCTGTTCGAAGTCTTCAACCAGGGGCGCTCACCGGGCAAACAATGGATGGGTCTTCGGGTCATACAGGACGATGGCACGCCTATCGACTGGTCCGCGTCACTGTTGCGCAACCTGCTGCGATTTGTCGACATGTTGCCGTTTGGCTACTTTCTCGGCGCTATCAGTTGCCTGCAACACCCCAATTTCAAGCGCCTCGGTGACCTGGCCGCCGGCACGCTGGTGGTCTACCGCGAGCAGCCACTTACCCGTCCCCAACTCCCACCCTCGCAACCCCGTCGTCCTCCTTTTGCCCTGACACTGACCGAGCAACGTGCCATCCTCGGTTTTGCCGAACGCCAGGCCGGACTGTCCGATGCCAGGGTCAATGAGCTCGCCTCGATCCTCGCGCGCCCCCTTCAGGTTCCGGCTCCCCGCGCCGTGGCCGAACTCAACGGCATTGCCCACGGCTTGTTGGGTCCGACATGAAACAAAGCCTTTTCGAACATCGACATATGGCTGAATGGGAGCAGTTCTCCCTCCTGCTGGACAGGCTGGAGCGGGACAGCAAAGCCAAAGGGGCCGACAATTTCCTGGCCGATTATCGGCGCATCTGCCAACACCTGGCGCTGGCCCGCGAGCGCGGTTACAGCAGTTTCCTGAATGACTCATTGCAGCAACAGGTGTTACGTGGGCATCAGCAGCTTTATCGACATCGCAGCCATTTTGGAGCCCATGCACTGGGTTTCATCCTGGCGGGCTTCCCCCGGCTGGTACGTGAACAATGGCGCTTCGTGCTCGCTGCCAGCCTGATGTTTTTCGGCAGCCTGATCGCAATGGCAGGCCTGGTTTATCTGTTTCCGGAACTGGTCTACAACCTGATTCCAGCCGATCAGGTCAGCGACATGCAAAGCATGTACGACCCCGATGCCGGTCACCTGGGACGCTCGATGGAGCGTGCGGCCAGTGAAGACTGGGCGATGTTCGGCTACTACATCATGCACAACATAGGGATCGCCTTTCAGACCTACGCCAGCGGATTGCTGTTCGGCCTGGGCAGCGCGTTTTTCCTGATCTTCAACGGCTTGATGATCGGCGCGGTCGCCGGACACCTGACGCATATCGGCTACGGGCAAAGCTTCTGGTCGTTCGTGGTCGGTCACGGTGCCTTTGAGTTGACGGCCATTGCCCTGGCGGGTGCCGCCGGCCTGCAACTGGGTTGGGCGTTGATTGCACCGGGACGCCTGCCCCGCGCCGAAGCCTTGCGCGTGGCGGCCCGCAAGAGTGTTCTGCTGATTTGCGGCGTCATGTTGTTTCTGCTGATTGCGGCATTTATAGAAGCCTACTGGTCGTCGATGACGACACCGGCACCCCTGATCAAATACCTGGTCGGTGCGGCCCTCTGGGTGCTGGTGGCGATTTACTTGATATTCGCCGGACGGACGCATCATGCGCCTGAGTGACACCACCGTGGTCATTCGCCCAAGATCGACCTGGGAAGCCATGGACCTCGGCGTGCTGTTGAGCCAGCGCCACCGGTGCCTGCTGATGAGCAGCTGGGCGATTGTCACCTTGCCGGTTTTCGCGGTGCTCACCTGGTTGCTGTGGGATTCGCCGACCTTGGCCGTGTTCATCTTCTGGTGGCTGAAACCGGCGTTTGAACGCTTGCCCTTGTACATCCTTTCCAAAGCCATTTTTGCAGAAACGCCCACCCTCAAGCAGGCGCTTTACCAGTGGCCACGGTTGCTCAAGCCACAACTGCTGGCCAGCCTGACCTGGCGACGCCTGAGCCTGAGTCGCAGCTTCACGCTGCCCGTGTTACAGCTCGAAGGCCTGAGCGGTGATGCGCGCCAACAGCGGTTGCAAGTGTTGTTGCAGCGTGACGCCAGCGCGGCACGCTGGCTGACCGTGATAGGTGCGCACCTGGAAGGCGCGTTATGGATCGGTTTGATGGTGCTGTTCTATCTGCTGTTGCCACAACAGGTCGCCCTCGACTGGAGCTGGCAGTCGCTGATCAGCGCCGCGACGCAGGACTGGCACTGGCTGGAACACCTGTCCAACGGCTTCTACGTCCTGGTGCTGGTGATTTGGGAACCGATCTACGTGGCCGCTGGCTTCAGTCTGTACCTGAACCGACGCACCGCACTCGAAGCCTGGGATATCGAGCTGGTGTTTCGCAGCCTGTCCCATCGTTTGAGCGGAGCGACCCTTGCCCTGTTACTGACGGCGACCTTGCTGCTGCCGATCGCCCCTATCGCCTGGGCGTCCGAGTCGGCCCTTGCGACGCCCGACAGTCCGCGCATGCTGCAGCAACCACTGACCAGCCAGGGGTCCAGGGACAGCATCAAGGCCATCCTCGACCAGCCTCCGTTCAAGAACAGGGAAACCGTCACCCGCTATCGATTCGGCGAAAACCAGGCCGCGGACCAAGGCGCGAATGAAGACCACACACCCCAATGGCTAAAGGCGCTGCTCCAGATGTTTGACAACCGAGACTTCGGCGCGTTGGCCACGCTGATCGAAGTTGTGCTGTGGGCAGCCGTGATCACCGCCATCGGGGGCTTGATCTGGTACTACCGTGAGGGGTTGCAGGCATTCGTCAGCCGTCGCCCGCGTCCCGCTAAAAAAGCCCCCCACCCGCCTCCCCCGCAGGCATTTGGCCTTGACCTCAGCCGCGAGACCCTGCCCTGCGACATCGCTGCCAGTGCCGAAAGCCTCTGGCAGAACAATCCGCGTGCAGCGCTTGGCTTGCTCTATCGCGCCCTGCTCAGCCGCCTCTTGCACGATTTCGACATGCCACTCAAGGCCGCCGACACCGAAGGCCAGGTGCTTGAACGCATCGAACAACTACAGCACCCGGCCCTGCTGGCCTTCAGCAAAGACCTGACCGTGCACTGGCAAAACATGGCCTATGGACACCAATTGCCACCCGCGCATGTTCAGCGCGAACTGTGTAACGGCTGGCGTGGCGTATTTGACTCGGGAATCCCCCATTGAACCGGCGCGCCTGGCCATTCATCAGCACGATGACCGCTGTCCTGCTGGCCGTGTTGATGATTTATCTGTACCTGAAGGCAACGCCCTATCCGGTCGAAATCGACCATGGCCCGGCGCCTGAAGCCCTGGTCAACCCGTACCTGGCCGCCGAGTTTTTTTTGCGCAAGCAGGGCCTGAGTGTCAGCCATGCCAACAGCCTCGATATCCTGCCAACCCTGGCGCCGCAGCATCACAGCCTGTTGTTGCTAGGCGATCGCTACAACATGACGCCCAGGCAGATCGATCAGGTGCTGGACTGGGCCCAAGCCGGCGGGCGCCTGCTGTTCGTTGCCCAGTCGCTGTGGGATGAAAAGACCGGGCAAAGCAATGACCTGTTGCTGGATCGGGTGCAACTGCAACAGTCGCTGAGCAAAGACCTCAAGGACCCACCGCCCGACACCCCGGATGATCCCTACCCGCAACTGACCAAACTCTATCTGGAAGATGAAGACGCACCGGCCTACGCGGGCTTCGATACCACGTTCCATCTCGAAGACCCGAAAAACCTCGTCAAGGCCTGGGCCAACAGTGCCAAGGCAACCCATATGATGCAACTGAACCACGGGCTTGGCTCGATCATTGTGGTGACCGACGCCGACCTGTGGAAAACCCCGGCCATCGATCAATACGACAACGCCTGGCTGCTCTGGTACCTGACCGCCGATACCAGCGTGACCCTGCTGTTCAATACCGAGCACGACAGCCTGCTGACACTGCTGCTACGCCATTTCCCCCAGGCGTTGGTCGCCTTGGCCGCCCTGATCGGCCTGGGTTGCTGGCACTTCGGCGTGCGCCATGGGCCACTGCTGCAACCGCAAACCAAAGCTCGCCGCCAATTGCAGGAACACCTGCGCGCCAGCGCCGATTTCATGTTGCGACACAACGGCCAGGACAGCCTGTTGCAGGCCTTGCAGCAAGACATACTGCGCCGCGTGAGACATCGTCATCCTGGCTATGAACAACTCGATGTCGCCGAACAATGGCGGGTGCTCGCCCGTCTGAGCGGCCAGCCCGCAGACGCGATCAGCCAAGCCATGGGCCCGCGGTCGAAACAGCGGTTTTCCAGTGCTGAATTCAGCCGCCAGGTCGCCCACCTGCAAACCTTGAGGAATGCGTTATGAGTCAACCGATCGAGCCCGATGCAATCGACCACGCCATCCGGCAACGCCAGCGTGCCTGCCAGTTGGCCCAGGCGGTGCGCCATGAATTGCAAAAAGCCGTGATCGGCCAGGACACCGTCATCGACGACGTTCTCACCGCCCTGCTCGCTGGCGGCCACGTATTGCTCGAAGGCGTGCCGGGGCTGGGCAAGACGCTGTTGGTCAGGGCGCTGGCACGTTGTTTCGGCGGCGAATTCGCGCGTATCCAGTTCACGCCGGACCTGATGCCAAGCGATGTCACCGGGCATGCGGTGTACGACATGCAGACCGAGCAATTCAAGCTGCGCAAGGGACCGTTGTTCACCAACCTGTTGCTCGCCGACGAGATCAACCGGGCCCCGGCAAAAACCCAGGCCGCACTGCTCGAAGCCATGCAGGAACGCCAAGTCACCCTCGAAGGCCGCGCCCTGCCCATCGCGCAGCCATTCATGGTGCTCGCCACGCAAAACCCCATCGAACAGGAAGGCACTTACCCGTTGCCGGAAGCCGAACTCGATCGCTTCATGCTCAAGGTGCGCATGGACTACCCTGACGTGGAGCAGGAGTTGGACATGGTGCGCCAGGTCAGCCGCTCGACCCGGGCCGACATGCTCGATGTCCAACCGCTGCGCACGGTGCTGCAAGCCAGGGAGGTCCTGGCCTTGCAGCGCATTGCCAGCGATTTGCCGCTGGACGACCAGGTCCTCGACTACGCCGTACGCCTGGCTCGCACCACCCGCAGTTGGCCCGGCCTGACCCTCGGTGCCGGGCCTCGTGCATCCATTGCGCTGGTGCGCTGCGCAAGGGCGCGGGCGTTGTTGCGCGGTGGCGAGTTTGTGATCCCTGACGACATAAAAGGCTGCGCCCTGGCCGTTCTGCGCCATCGTGTGCGCATAGCGCCGGAACTGGATATCGAAGGGCTGGACGTCGATCAGGTGTTGCGGCAACTGCTCGACCAAGTACCGGCGCCACGGCTGTGAAACCCTCGCGCCTGCTACTGGCCTGGCTTGCGACCTTGCTGGGCATCGGTCTCATTCTGGGCACATTGCACGCATTGGACATCGCGGTTCCATCAACGCTGTTCTCGATCAACTGGGGCTTGCTCCTGGCTCTCTTGGCCCTGGCAATAATCGACGCCATCCGTCTCAACCGCCTGCCGTCGCCCCGGGTACAACGTCAACTGCCCGGCAGCCTGGCCCTCGGCCGTTGGAGCGTCGTGCGACTGCAAGTCGAGCACGACTTTCCCCTGCCACTGAACATCCAGGTCTACGACCACGTACCCGACGGCCTGAGCTTCGAAAACCTGCCGCTGTCGGTGGAACTTCAACCCGGCCAGCACAGTGACATCGATTATCGCCTGCGCCCGCTCAAGCGCGGCCACTTCAGCTTCGAGAACTGCGAAATCAGCCTGCCCAGCCCATTGGGGCTATGGCACGGCAAACGCCTGCTGAGCGTGATTGACAGCACCCGCATCTATCCCGACTTCGCCCGACTCTACGGCGGCCAACTGTTGGCGGTGGACAACTGGCTCAGCCAACTCGGTGTTCGCCAGCGCCAACGACGTGGCCTGGGCCTGGAGTTTCATCAGCTAAGGGAATTTCGCGAAGGCGACAGCCTGCGCCAGATCGACTGGAAAGCCACTGCCCGCCAACGCACACCCATTGCCCGGGAGTACCAGGACGAGCGTGACCAACAGATCATCTTCATGCTCGATTGCGGTCGACGCATGCGCAGCCAGGACGGCGAGCTGGCGCATTTCGATCATGCGCTCAATGCCTGCCTGTTGTTGAGCTACGTCGCGCTGCGCCAAGGGGATGCGGTAGGCCTCTGCACCTTTGCCAGTGATCATCCGCGCTTCCTCGCCCCGGTGAAAGGCGCTGGCCAGCTCAACGTGGTGCTCAACTCGGTCTACGATCTGAACAGCACTCAACGCAGCGCCGATTATCAAGCCGCTGCCAGCCAACTGCTGTCCCGGCAGAAACGGCGGGCGCTGGTGCTGCTGGTCACCAACCTGCGCGATGAAGACGATGATGAACTGCTGACTGCCGTCAAGCGCTTGAGCAAGCAGCACCAGGTGTTGGTCGCAAGCTTGCGTGAGAGCGTCCTGGATACGACGCGACTATTGCCGGTGCAAACTTTGTCAGAGGCGTTGGCCTATTGCGGGACGGTCGAATACCTGAATTCGCGCGCAGCACTCCATGAGCGCTTGATCGCCCACGGAGTACCGGTAGTGGATGGGCAACCCGAGGCGTTGGGCCCCGAGTTGGTCACCCGGTACTTGAGCTGGAAAAAAGCAGGGACGATTTAACAACGCTCCAAGCGCAACCCATGCGGCATCAGGCAGACGCCGGCAACGGCTGAAAACTGAAGTACTGCCTCAATGCCTCCACCAGTTGCCCATACTCCGGGGGTGCCCGTTGCAGGCTGAACCCGGCGTCATAGTAGTGAGGAGTTGCGTCTTCATGACACCACAGGCAACACGCCCGCAGATCGATGACCTGCATGCACCCGCCGCTCGCGGGGATTTTCAGGCGCAAATCGAAATCCACGCCGATCATCATCGGCAACTGACTGATAAGCATCAGCCCGTCTTCGGAGACGTTGCCGAGATAGCCAATCGGCTTGTCGGTAATGCGGTTGAACACTTTCAGAAAATACGGCAGTTGATGCCGCTCGATCCGGCGGTCAGTGAACATGCTGAATTCGCTTTGCCAGGCCCTTAAGCAGGGCCGCACTAATGCTTCGGAACGGGCCGGCCTGATAGACAGGCGATGGGCGCGCTCTCCCCGATCCTGGTGCGACAGTCCATGAACCGCTGCCGCTTACTCCTGCCGATCACAGGTGTTACGTCGGTTTGCAGACAAGGCTCCAAACCGATCTATTCGACTATAGCTCACCGTCGCCGGCGAGCCAGCCACCAGATGAGAAACGTAATCAGAAGCGGGTTGGACGTACCGTCGCCGAACTTCGCAGCGGGTAGTGATTGAGTGCTTGCAAGGTTTCCAGGCGAGCCTGGGCGCGATACGCGTATTCGCTTTGCGGATACGAAGCAATGATGAACTGGTAGGTTTGCGCCGCATCGACAAACAGTTTTTGCCGTTCCAGACACAAACCGCGCAACATTGACACTTCTGGCCACACATAAGGCCGCGCGCGGCTGGCGCGTTCAACTTTGGAAAGCTCGAGCGTCACTTGCTCGCAATTACCACGGTCATAGGCGCTATAGGCAAGGTTCAAATGGTGGTTCATCGACCAACGGGTGCAGCCCACGACACTGAGGGCAAGGACGGCTATGAGCACGAATCGCATGGGAGTTCTCCTGACTTGAGCTCTGTATCGACCCGTGGACGAAAATCTTCAGGTGGCAGGTCAGCAAAAGTGTTCATTCAAAGAATCAAACGAATAAGTAGTGCACATGAACAATGACTACACCCCAAGAGCATAGTAGCCTCACTCAGCGCTTGAACTCAGGAGTCTTTGCATGTCCGTCCGTCGTACCAAAATCGTCGCCACCCTTGGCCCGGCCAGTAACTCGCCGGAAGTTCTCGAACAGCTGATCCTGGCTGGCCTGGACGTAGCCCGCCTGAACTTCTCCCACGGCACCCCCGACGAGCACAAGGCTCGCGCGAAGCTGGTGCGTGACCTCGCTGCCAAGCACGGCCGCTTCGTTGCCCTGCTGGGTGACCTGCAAGGCCCGAAAATCCGTATCGCCAAATTCGCCAACAAGAAGATCGAGCTGAAGATCGGTGATCAATTCACCTTCTCCACCAGCCATCCCCTGACCGAAGGCAACCAGCAAGTGGTCGGCATCGACTACCCGGACCTGGTCAAGGACTGCGGTGTAGGTGACGAGCTGCTGCTCGACGACGGCCGCGTGGTGATGCGCGTCGACACCGCCACCGCTACCGAACTGAACTGCACCGTGACCATCGGCGGCCCGCTGTCAGACCATAAAGGCATCAACCGTCGCGGTGGTGGCCTGACGGCACCGGCCCTGACCGAGAAAGACAAGGCAGACATCAAGCTCGCTGCCGAAATGCAGGTCGACTACCTCGCCGTGTCCTTCCCGCGCGACGCCGCCGACATGGAATACGCCCGTCAACTGCGCGACGAAGCCGGCGGTACCGCCTGGCTGGTGGCGAAGATCGAACGTGCCGAAGCCGTAGCCGACGACGAAACCCTCGACGGCCTGATCAATGCCTCCGACGCCGTAATGGTGGCCCGTGGTGACCTGGGCGTGGAAATCGGCGACGCCGAACTGGTGGGCATCCAGAAGAAAATCATTCTGCACGCGCGCCGCCACAACAAGGCCGTGATCGTGGCGACCCAGATGATGGAGTCGATGATCCAGAACCCGATGCCGACCCGCGCCGAAGTGTCCGACGTAGCCAACGCCGTGCTCGACTACACCGACGCCGTGATGCTCTCGGCCGAAAGTGCCGCCGGCCTGTACCCGCTGGAAGCTGTGCAAGCAATGGCGCGAATCTGCGTTGGCGCTGAAAAGCACCCAACCAGCAAGACCTCCAGCCACCGCATTGGCAAGGAGTTCCAGCGCTGCGACGAGAGCATCGCCCTGGCCACCATGTACACCGCCAACCACTTCCCGGGCGTGAAGGCGATCATCGCCCTGACCGAAAGTGGCTACACCCCGCTGATCATGTCGCGCATCCGTTCCTCGGTGCCGATCTATGCGTTCACTCCACACCGTGAAGCCCAGGCGCGCGCGGCGCTGTTCCGTGGCGTGTACACCATTCCATTCGATCCGGCTTCGCTGGCACCGAACGAAGTCAGCCAGAAGGCGATCGACGAACTGGTCAAGCGCGGCGTCGTACAGAAAGGCGACTGGGTCATCCTGACCAAGGGCGACAGCTACCACACCACCGGTGGCACCAACGGCATGAAGATCCTGCACGTTGGCGATCCGATGGTCTGAGTGACCGCTCGCTGAAAAACGAAAGCCCTGCCATGTGAATGGCGGGGCTTTTTTGTTTTGAAGATTAAAAGATCGCAGCCTGCGGCAGCTCCTACAGGGAACGCATTCCATTGTAGGAGCTGCCGCAGGCTGCGATCTTTTTTGGGTTCAATGCCGCCATTGCCTTGAGCTGTATCATCTCAACCACGGGGCAGGAACACGTCGGCCAGCAGTTGATTACGCGGCAGTCCTGCCAGGTACAGGCGCCGGGCGAAGGCGTCAACGCTATCGGGGGCTCCACAGACCAAGGCGAGGGTTTGCCGAGAGACAAGGCGCATTTGCGCCAATGCCGCTGGCAACCCGGCTGGGGTCCAGAGCTCGATACTGAGGTTCGGACGACTGGCTGCCATGGCTTGCAGGGGTTTGGCCAGATAATGCTCATTGGCATCATGGGCCAGGTGAATCACACGGATGGCACCCTGATGATCCTGACGCAATGCTTCGCGCAACACGCCAAACAATGGTCCCAGGCCGGTGCCGGCGGCCATTAGCCACAACGGCCGGGCATGCCAGTCCGGGTCGTAATGCAATGCCCCGCCCCGCAACTCGCCGAGGCGGACTGGATCGCCAATGCTCAGCTGACGCGCCGCGTCACTGAATTCACCTGGCAGGCGGCAATCGAGGTGGAACTCCAGGAAGCGGTCTTCCTCCGGCAGGCTGGCGAGGGAATACGGCCGCGCCACATTACCGGCCCACAACACCAGATGCTGACCTGCGCTATAGCGCAATGGACGCTGCGGGGTGAGGCGCAAGCGCAATACGCTGGCGCTCAACCAATCGACGGCCGCGACTTCGGCCGGGCTGCCATCCTGCTGCGGGTCGAAGGTGTGCACTTGCAAATCCTCGACCACCTGGCACTGGCATGCCAGCCGCCAGCCTTGCTGGCGCTGCTGCGCACTCAAGGCATCGGGCCGGCTGTCGCTCGGCAGCCCTTGCACGCATTGCACCAGGCACGCATGGCAACTGCCGGCACGACAGCTGTAAGGCACCGACACGCCGTTCTGATTCAGGGCATCAAGCAGATTACTGCCAACTGGCACCGACCATTGGCGGTCACCGACGCGCAACTCAGGCATCGACGTTTTCCCATGCTGCAGCGCAACGGTTGCGGCCGTCACGTTTGGCCCGATAAAGCGCCTGGTCAGCCCGCTGCAAGGCCTCGTCAAGATCATCACCCGGTAACAGCAGGGTCATGCCGGCGGACAGGCTGAGACTGCCGACTTTCAAGCCGATCAGCTCGACATCGATAAAGGCGAGGCGCAGCCGCTCGCAACAAGCGGTCAATCGACCGGCATCGCAATCAGGCAGCAACACCACAAACTCTTCTCCGCCGTAGCGCGCCAGGACATCACCGTCGCGCAGGCAGGCCGACGCCACGCCGGCAAATGCCTGCAATACCTGATCGCCAGCCGCATGGCCGTGAATATCGTTGATGCGCTTGAAGTGATCGAGGTCGATCAGCGCCAGGCCATGCACGACGCTGGCGTCCATGGCCTTGAGTTCGCGTGAAGCCAGGCGCAGGAAATGCCGGCGATTGAACAGTCCGGTCAACTCGTCGGTAGCGACCAGATCCTCGAGCTGGCGCATCATCCCGCGCAACGTGTCCTGGTGCGCCTGCAAGGCGAAGCGGCGTTGACGCATGCGCAGGCGGGAGGCCTGGACGTAACGGGCGTACAGCTCAAGCCAGACCAGCACGATGAACAGTACGCATACCTGCAATGCGGCCAGCGCCGGGTCGGCCAGCTGGAAGTGGTAGCCCTCCCACAGCGTGATCGCGCTGAAACTGAAAAAGACCAGCAACGCACAGCGCGCAAATGCACGGCGCGACAGATGAAACAGCCCGAACAACAGAATCAGCACGTAGAACACCAGAAACGCGCCACGAGCCTCATCCAGATTGGCAATCAGCCAGGTTTGCCAACCCAGCCCCAGCAGCACCTGCGTCTCGGTCAGGCTGGGGTCGGAAAAACGCAGGTTGCAGCCGCTGTAAAACACTACGAACAACGCCGCCTGGCTGATGACCACCAGCCCACTGCCGACGGCGACGTTGGCCAGCGACTCATCGTAGTGGCCGGTAAAAAACGCCAGCCACAGCAGTAGCAGGGCCAGGGCGTAGGTGCCGGCTGCGAGGGAAAAACGTTTGAGCAACAGGCGCTGGATGGCGTTATGGGTCAATCGTTGACTCACCCTATGAAAGGAGACTGACAGAGCGTCCTACTCTACAGACCGAATGTCACTTTAGTGGTGCGGCCGATAAATAACCATTCAATTTTCGGGTGACACAATTTCACTGTGAGCTGCCGCAGGCTGCGATCTTTTGATCTTGATCTTAAAAACAAAATCAAAAGATCGCAGCCTTCGACAGCTCCTACGGGGATCGGGCACGACAATCAGACCAAGGTTTGACCGCCGGCGCGTGTACCTGCCTTTGATGCGCGGTATACTGCCGCGCCTTTTTAGCGTCGCGCCAGCATGCCCGGCGTGCCTTGAAAGGTGCTTGCAACCGACCGAAGTACCCAAGCTGCAAGCACCTTATTGAATGTTCCCGTCTTTTAGAGGAGCGCGACTCATGACCGTGATCAAGCAAGACGACCTGATTCAGAGCGTTGCCGACGCCCTGCAGTTCATTTCCTATTACCACCCCGTGGATTTCATCCAGGCGATGCACGAAGCCTACCTGCGCGAAGAATCGCCAGCGGCCCGTGACTCCATGGCGCAGATCCTGATCAACTCGCGGATGTGCGCCACCGGCCACCGCCCGATCTGCCAGGACACCGGCATCGTCACCGTTTTCGTTCGCGTAGGCATGGACGTACGTTGGGATGGCGCCACCATGGGCCTGGACGACATGATCAACGAAGGCGTGCGCCGGGCTTACAACCTGCCGGAAAACGTCCTGCGCGCCTCGATCCTCGCCGACCCGGCGGGCGCTCGTAAAAACACCAAGGACAACACCCCGGCCGTCATCCACTACTCCATCGTTCCGGGTAACACCGTGGAAGTGGACGTGGCAGCCAAGGGTGGCGGTTCCGAGAACAAGTCGAAAATGGCCATGCTCAACCCGTCCGACTCGATCGTCGACTGGGTGCTCAAGACCGTTCCGACCATGGGTGCCGGCTGGTGCCCACCGGGCATGCTCGGCATCGGCATCGGCGGCACCGCCGAGAAAGCCGCGGTGATGGCCAAGGAAGTGTTGATGGAGTCCATCGACATTCACGAGCTTAAGGCCCGCGGCCCGCAGAACCGCATCGAAGAAATGCGCCTGGAGCTGTTCGAGAAGGTCAACCAGCTGGGCATCGGCGCCCAGGGCCTCGGCGGCCTGACCACCGTGCTCGACGTGAAGATCATGGATTACCCGACCCACGCCGCCTCGTTGCCGGTGTGCATGATCCCGAACTGCGCCGCTACCCGTCACGCGCACTTCGTGCTCGACGGTTCTGGCCCGGCATCCCTGGAAGCGCCACCTTTGGACGCCTACCCGGAAATCGTCTGGGAAGCGGGTCCGTCGGCCCGTCGCGTCAACCTCGACACCCTGACCCCGGAAGAAGTGCAGAGCTGGAAGCCGGGCGAAACCGTCCTGCTCAACGGCAAGATGCTTACCGGTCGCGACGCTGCGCACAAGCGCATGGTCGAGATGCTGAACAAGGGTGAAACCCTGCCGGTGGACCTGAAGGGTCGCTTCATCTATTACGTCGGCCCGGTCGATCCGGTGCGCGAAGAAGTGGTAGGCCCGGCTGGCCCGACCACCGCCACGCGCATGGACAAGTTTACCCGTCAGATTCTCGAGCAAACCGGCCTGCTGGGCATGATCGGCAAATCCGAGCGCGGCCCGACCGCAATCGACGCGATCAAGGACCACAAGGCCGTTTACCTGATGGCAGTGGGCGGCGCGGCTTACCTGGTGGCGCAAGCGATCAAGAAATCCCGCGTGGTGGCATTCGCCGAACTGGGCATGGAAGCGATCTACGAGTTCGACGTGAAAGACATGCCAGTGACTGTCGCAGTCGACAGCAAGGGCGAGTCGGTACACATCACCGGTCCTGCCATCTGGCAGCAAAAGATCAGTGAAAGCCTGGCGGTGGAAGTGCAGTAAGCTGCACTGAAACCCCAACAAACCGGCCGGTCGGCAACGACCCGCCGGTTTTTTTTGGCTGGTAACAAACTGAAACGCCTGGGATCGACCATCACGGTAAAACCAGCGCCAGCGCATGGGTACCGGCGAGAGATGACTGCCCTCCACATGGTATTGTGCTCCCCCTCATTTTTTCCTGTTGTCCACTGCATGCCGCTGACTTCCCGATCCCTGCGCCTGCCGCTGTACACCGTGCTGATCATCGCCGGTGCCGCCATTGCTGCCACCCTGGCCATGCGCCACACCGTGCGCCAGTCCCTGGTTGAAGATGCGGCCCGTGCCAATCAGCAATTGGCGCTGTATGCCACATCCCTGCACACCCTGATCGAACGCTACCGCGCCCTGCCCTCGGTGCTGGCGCTGGACCCGCAGCTGCGTGACGCGCTCAAAGGCCCGGTCAACCCAGAGCAACAGGACGTGCTGAACCGCAAGCTGGAAAAGATCAATGGCGCCGCCGAGTCCTCGACCCTGGAACTGCTCGATCGCACCGGTCTCGCCGTGGCAGCAAGCAACTGGCGCTTGCCCAGCAGTTACGTCGGCCACAATTATGGCTTTCGCCCTTACTTCAACCAGACCCGCACCCAGGGCACCGGGCGTTTTTATGCCGTGGGGGTGACCAGCGGGATACCGGGCTACTTCTTGTCCAGTGCCGTGACCAACGACGACGGGCAGTTTCTCGGAGCCATGGTAGTGAAGCTCGAATTTCCCGAACTGGAACGCGAATGGCGCCAGGGCAACGACACGCTGCTGGTCAGCGATGCACGCGGCATCATCTTCATCGCCAATCAGCCGGGCTGGCGCTATCGCCAATTGAAACCGTTGAGCGACAGCGACCTTGCCGAGCTCAAGGCCACCCGCCAATACGACAAGCAGCCGCTGACGCGGCTCGACTATCAATCGTTGCGCCGCTTCGACGACAACAGCGAACTGGCGCGGGTCGACGGTCCGGACGGCAAGACGGATTACCTGTGGGAATCCCTGCCGCTGGCCGCCGAGGGCTGGACGCTGCACCTGCTGCGTCGTCCGCAAGTAGCATTCGAAGACAGTCGCAACGCCGCCCTCGCCGCAGCCGGCCTGTGGCTGACACTGGTGTTTCTGCTGCTGTTCCTCAATCAGCGCTGGCGCCTGGCAAAAATGCGCCAGCGTAGTCGCGAAGAGCTCGAACAGCTGGTGGAAGAGCGTACCCGCGACCTGCGCACCGCCCAGGAGGGTCTGGTGCAATCGGCCAAACTCGCGGCCCTCGGCCAGATGTCGGCGGCGCTGGCCCATGAAATCAATCAACCACTGACCGCCCAGCGCATGCAGCTGGCGACGCTGCGACTGTTGCTCGACCACGGCCGGGTCGACGACGCCTACAAGGCTCTCAAGCCGGTGGATGACATGCTGACGCGCATGGCCGCCCTCACCGGCCACCTGAAAACCTTCGCCCGCAAAAGCCCCAGCGGTTTGCGCGAACGCCTGGACCTGGCATCGGTGGTGGACCAATCGCTTGAGCTGCTCGACACTCGCCTGCGCGACGAACAGGTCAGCACCGTGCTGCACCTGGCGCGCCCGGCGTGGGTGCGCGGCGACGCAATTCGCCTGGAGCAAGTGTTGATCAATCTGCTACGCAACGCTCTGGATGCGATGCAGGACAAACCCTGCAAACGCCTGGAAATCCGCCTGGAAGCCGACGAACAACTGTGGCGCCTGAGCGTCATCGACAACGGCGGCGGCATCGCCGAAGAAAACCTGTCGAAGGTCTTCGATCCCTTTTTCACCACCAAACCGGTGGGTGATGGCCTGGGCATCGGTCTGGCCGTATCCTTTGCCATCGTTCACGAATCGGGAGGACGCCTGAGCGCCGATAATCACGACAACGGCGCGGTGTTCACACTCACCTTGCCCATCGATCCGGAGGCTCCTGGCACATGCTCAATTCAGTGATGGTGGTCGACGACGAAAGCAGCATCCGCAGCGCCGTCGAGCAGTGGTTGGGCCTGTCGGGTTTCCAGGTGCAACTGTTCAGCCGCGCCGACGAATGCCTGGCGCAACTGCCCGCGCATTACCCCGGAGTGATCCTCAGCGACGTGCGCATGCCCGGCATGTCCGGGCTGGAACTGCTGGCTGAAGTCCAGCGCCGCGATGCCGACTTGCCGGTGATTCTGCTGACCGGCCATGGCGACGTGCCGATGGCTGTCGATGCGATGCGCGATGGCGCTTACGACTTCCTGGAAAAACCCTTCAGCCCGCAAACCCTGCTTGGCAGCCTGCACCGCGCGCTGGACAAGCGCCGGCTGGTGCTGGAAAACCGCGCCTTGCACGAGCAGGCCGACAACCGCGCCAAACTCGACGCGACGCTGCTGGGTGTGTCCCGTGGCTTGCAGACGCTACGTCGCCAGGTTCTTGATTTGGCGGCGTTGCCGGTCAACGTATTGATCCGCGGTGAAACCGGTAGCGGCAAAGAACTGGTTGCCCGCTGCCTGCACGATTTCGGGCCGCGCGCCGATAAACCCTTCGTCGCCTTGAATTGCGCGGCCATCCCCGAACAATTGTTCGAAGCAGAACTGTTTGGCCACGAAAGCGGCGCATTCACCGGTGCCCAAGGCAAGCGCATCGGCAAACTCGAATACGCCGATGGCGGCACGTTGTTTCTCGATGAAATCGAAAGCATGCCCCTGGCCCAGCAAGTGAAATTGCTGCGGGTGCTACAGGAGCAGAAGCTTGAGCGCTTGGGCTCGAACCAGAGTATTCGAGTGGATTTGCGCATCATCGCCGCAACCAAGCCGGACTTGCTCGACGAAGCACGGGCCGGACGTTTCCGCGAGGACCTGGCTTACCGTTTGAACGTCGCCGAATTGCGCCTGCCACCGCTGCGTGACCGTCGCGAAGACATTCCGTTGTTGTACGAGGCCTTTGCCCAAAGTGCTGCAGAGCGACTGGGGCGAACCTTTGCGCCGTTGAGCGGGCCCCAGTTGAGCCATCTGTTGAGTCACGACTGGCCAGGCAATGTGCGCGAACTGGCAAACGTAGCCGAGCGCCAGGTGTTGGGGCTTGGCGAGCCTGTGCCGGCGGGCATCGAGCCGGGACAGTCACTGGCAGCGCAGCAGGAAGCGTTTGAAGCGCAGTGCCTGCGCGCAGCATTGACCCGGCACAAGGGTGATGTGAAGGCGGTGCTTGAAGAACTGCAGCTGCCGCGCCGGACGTTCAATGAAAAGATGCAGCGGCATGGGCTTAACCGAGAGATGTTTCTCGGTGAATGATCGTTCCCACGCTCTGCGTGGGAATGCCTCGACGGACGCTCCGCGTTCGGCTTTTGGGACGCAGAGCGTCCCTGGCTGCATTCCCACGCGGAGCATGGGAACGATCAAAGCGTTAAGCGGTTTTTCGCTCACACCCTCTCCAGAATAAGCGGATTTCCGCTCACTCAAACCTCAATCCCCCTCTAAACCGGCCCTCTCCCTCTTGGCACAGCTCCTGCTATAGCCCCCGCAGGCTGCGTTTATGCGCGCTCCACAAAAAATAATTAAACGAAGGATCCTTCAATGGATAACTCCAATACCCTGCCCCGTGGGTCGGTTGCCGCGCCGGCAAAAGAACGAACCACTTCCAGCCGTATCAAATCTATCTTCAGCGGTTCTGTCGGCAACATGGTCGAGTGGTATGACTGGTACGTCTACGCCGCTTTCTCGCTCTATTTCGCCAAGACCTTTTTCCCCAAAGGCGACACCACCGCACAACTGCTGAATACCGCTGCGATTTTCGCCGTGGGTTTCCTGATGCGCCCGATCGGCGGGTGGCTGATGGGCCTGTACGCTGACAAAGTCGGACGCAAGAAAGCCCTGATGGCCTCGGTGTACCTGATGTGCTTCGGTTCGCTCCTGATCGCCCTGAGCCCGGGCTATGAAATCATCGGTATCGGTGCGCCGATCCTGCTGGTGTTCGCCCGCTTGCTGCAAGGCCTGTCGGTCGGTGGCGAATACGGCACCTCCGCTACTTACCTGAGCGAGATGGCGACCAAGGAACGTCGCGGTTTCTACTCCAGCTTCCAGTACGTGACCCTGATCTCCGGTCAACTCATAGCACTGGGTGTACTGATCGTCCTGCAGAACGTACTGACCACCGAAGAGCTATACGCCTGGGGCTGGCGCATCCCGTTCGCGATCGGCGCGCTGTGTGCCGTGGTCGCACTGTACCTGCGCCGTGGCATGGAAGAAACCGAGTCGTTCACCAAGAAAGAAAAGGCCAAGGAAAGCGCGATGCGCACCCTGATGCGCCATCCGAAAGAGCTGATGACCGTGGTTGGCCTGACCATGGGCGGGACCCTGGCGTTCTACACCTACACCACCTACATGCAGAAATACCTGGTGAACACCGTCGGCATGAGCATTTCCGACTCCACCACCATCTCTGCCGCCACGCTGTTCCTGTTCATGTGCCTGCAGCCAATCATCGGTGGCCTGTCGGACAAGATCGGCCGACGTCCGATCCTGATCGCCTTTGGCGTACTGGGCACGATTTTCACCGTGCCGATCCTCACCACCTTGCACACCATCACGACCTGGTGGGGCGCGTTCTTCCTGATCATGGCGGCACTGATCATCGTCAGCGGCTACACCTCGATCAACGCGGTGGTCAAAGCCGAGCTGTTCCCGACCGAAATCCGCGCCTTGGGCGTAGGCCTGCCGTATGCCCTGACCGTGTCGATCTTCGGCGGCACCGCTGAATACATCGCGCTGTGGTTCAAGAGCATTGGCATGGAAACCGGTTACTACTGGTATGTCACGGCGTGCATCGCCGTGTCCCTGCTGGTGTACGTCACCATGAAAGACACCCGCAAGCATTCGCGGATCGTCACTGACTGACAGTCGCATCGAGGTCGGTCATACCGGCCTCTTCGCGATCAGGCTCGCTCCCACAAGGGCTGATTCACTCGGATCCATTGTGGGAGCGAGGCTTGCCCGCGAAGGGGACGCCTCGGTATCAAGTCAACTCGACTACCGCCCGATTCGCGTACGTGTTCTGCGCGTACGAAGCCCCCGCAATCATCACCACCAGAATCCCCGCCAGCACCAGCGTCGAACCAATGGTGCCAAAGTCCAGCCCACCCTTTTCATGTGGCTTGGTCAGGAAATCACCCAATGTCGCGCCGAACGGCCGGGTGAGCACGAACGCCACCCAGAACAACAGCACCGACGAAATCTTCGTGAAGTATTTGAGCAGCACGACCAACGCAATGGTCGAGCCGATCAATAGCGCGCCACCGGCAAAGCCAAGCCCCGAGTCATCAGCCAGGTAATCGCCAAGCGCGGTGCCCAGGGTCTTGGAAAACAGAATCGCCATCCAATGGATTAATCACGAGTTAATGCCCGGCCGCCATCCTGAGTTTGCCTGATCGGTTAAATGCGATGCGTTCACTAGTCTCTGAAAGCAGTAAAGCCTCACGGCCTTAACATCTACTTAATCGATTGTTTTTAGCATTATTTTGCGCTTTTTAATCAGTTTAATTGGCGTAGCATGAAACCCATGCCCGAGAGACAAAACGCCAAAGAACCTGGAGAAATGAAATGAAAACCAAACTGTTCCTCGCCATCGCCCTGTCCGTACTGGCCGCCAACACCTTCGCTGCCGACGGTTACGACCGCACTGGTTCCGCTGTTGCAGCAGACGGCTATGACCGCACGGGTTCCGCTACCGTCGCCGCAGATGGCTACGACCGCACCGGCGGCGCCACTGTCGCTGAAGATGGTTACGACCGCACTGGCGGTGCTTCCGTCAGCTAATCCGCAAGATTGGCACCAAAGCCCGGCTTCGGCCGGGCTTAGTCATTTCTGGAGCACAGCAAAAACATGCGCACTGTCACAACACCTGTAGGAGCTGCCGCAGGCTGCGATCTTTTGATTTCCAACGGCAAGATCAAAAGATCGCAGCCTGCGGCAGCTCCTACGAGATGTTTATTGGCTGGAAAAATAGTGCCGGTCCCAGCACCATGACCGCCTATCGAAAGCCCCAGGATTTTCTCCATGCCCGATGACATCCACTACTACGAACCCGCCAATGGCCACGGCCTGCCCCACGACCCGTTCAACGCGATCGTCGGCCCGCGCCCCATCGGCTGGATTTCTTCACAGGATGGCGAAGGCCGCTTGAACCTGGCGCCCTACAGCTTTTTCAACGCCTTCAACTACATCCCGCCGATCATTGGATTTTCCAGCGTCGGGCGCAAAGACAGCCTGAACAACATTGAACAGACGGGTGAATTCGCCTGGAACCTCGCCACCCGGCCACTGGCCGAGCAGATGAACCAGAGCAGTGCCATGGTCGGACCGCAGGTCAACGAGTTCGAACTGGCAGGCCTGACCACCGTCCCCTCGAAAGTCATTCAGGTGCCACGGGTCGCCGAAAGCCCGGTGTCTTTCGAATGCAAGGTCACCCAGATTATTCAGCTGCAGCGGGCGGACGGAAATGTGGTGCCGAGCTGGCTGATTCTCGGCGAAGTCGTCGCCGTGCATATCGCCAAGTGGCTATTGAAGGATGGGGTGTACGACACCGCCGCGGCAGAACCGATTCTGCGCGGCGGCGGGCCGGCGGATTATTTCCAGCTGGGGCCTGAGGCATTGTTCAAGATGTATCGCCCGGGGGCGGTGAAGTGATTACCAGAGCAGGTCGGTGTTTTCCTTGACGTCCTTGAGGCGAGTCAGCTCCTTCGCGGCCGCATCATCGGCCTCGTGAGCGGTCTTGAAGGTCTGGCCTTCCAACACTTTGTGAAAACGCGGGGCGCCGGAACCACCCAATGCCTTGACTGCGATTGCGGCGTGGTAGCCACCCTCGCCCGGTACTACAGCTGAAACGGCTTCGAAGTGTTCAAAGGCTTTGCGTGCCATGTCGCGCATCCTGGCTAGTTGAGAATGCTGCCATTAAACCCTCAACCGGCCAGTTTGTGTACCGCTGCCCCGGACTGTCGCAACGCCTGCGTCGCCGACACGTCCTTGAAGGTGTGAAAATCCAGGCTGTCGACCACCAGTTCCTGCACCAGCTCGGCAAAAACCTCCATGGCCGGCGTGCTGAAGTACGCGTTCATGGCCTGCTGGTTGACCCAAAAACCGGACACCAGCCACAACTGCGGATCGCATTGCGACTGCTGCAAGGCGAAGCTCAGGCAGCCTGGTGCGGCCCGCGACGGCTCGATCAGCGCGCTCAGGCGCACTCCCAGTTCTTGAGAACGCCCCGGGCGTGCCCGGACAAAGGCCATATGACTGACGGGGATCTGCTTTGACATGTTCAACCCTCCCGGGGAGTCGCGAGGCAGCCAGCGGAACGGGCTGCGACAGGATCCAAGGTTAAAGGCCGATGTGCCTGTGTCGTTAGTCGATTCCTGCCGGCGCGTTGCACAATCCTGCGAACGTGCATGAACTGGCTGTAACAACATGGAAAATCCTGTCACGGTTCTGCCATGCGAGTTTCAAGCAAGTTTTCCCGTCTGCATCCCGCATTGCCCGTGCACGGAAACAACCCCGTGCAGAATCAGGCAAGCATCTGGCAGGATGTGTCTACCGCTGTTGCTTGCACAAACATATGCTCTGCCCCATCACCCATGCCTTGCCGAGGATGCCTTGCATGTCGTCTCTCGATCACTTTTCACACCCGCCGCAAACCCCGCTGGACACCGACATGGAAAAGCAGCGCACGGAACTGGCGGCGATCATCCGTCGCAACACTGCCGAAGATGGCAGTTATGCCACTGCCATCGGCTCACTGTTCATGTCGCGCCACAGCCAGTCCCACGAGTTCGCCCCGGTACTGGCGCAACCAGCGCTGTGCATCATGGCCCAGGGACGCAAAGAAGTTCAGCTGGCTAACGAGTATTTCAATTACGACCCGCTGAACTACCTGGTGGTCTCGGTCTCGATGCCGCTGAGCGGGCGGGTGGTCAATGTCTCGACCGAGGAACCGATCCTGGCCTTGCGGCTGGACATTGACCCCGCGGAGATCACCGCGCTGATCGCCGACGCCGGTCCCCTCGGCGTACCCACCCGGCCAACCGGACGCGGGTTGTATGTCGAACGTCTCGACAGCGCAATGCTCGACGCCGTGCTGCGCCTGGCGCGATTGCTCGACACGCCGAAAGACATCACCATGCTCGCGCCGCTGATTCGTCGGGAAATTCTCTACCGGTTATTACGCAGCAAGCAGGGGCATCGGCTGTATGAAATTGCCATTGCCAACAGTCAGAGTCATCGCATCAGCCAGGCGATCAAGTGGCTCAACAGCAACTATGAGCAGCCGCTGCGTATCGATGACCTGGCCAAAGAAGTGAACTTGAGCGTGTCGACGTTGCATCACCGCTTCAAAGCGATGACGGCAATGAGTCCGTTGCAGTATCAAAAGCAGCTACGCCTGCAGGAGGCGCGGCGCTTGATGCTGGCCGAAGGGCTGGAGGCTTCGGCGGCGGGGTATCGGGTCGGCTATGAAAGCCCTTCGCAATTCAGCCGGGAGTACAGCCGGTTGTTCGGCGCGCCGCCGTTGCGGGACCTGGCGCGGTTGCGCCTGAGTGTCTAGCTGAGATTTGTGTGGGGTGTGCCGGCCCTTTCGCGAGCAGGCTCGCTCCCACATTTGATCTTTGGTGTTAACAAATGCTGTGTTCACAGAAGATCCACTGTGGGAGCGAGCCTGCTCGCGAAGAGGCCAGTACAGTCAGGCGCCGAGTACGCGGCAAGCCTCTGCCGGCAATGTCACCGACACCGGATGCCCAACGCTCAAGCCAAACCCCTGGCACGGTGTACTCAGCGCGGTAAACGACACCCCGGAACACTCCACCGTAGTCTCGATGGTCGCGCCGATATCGCGCACGAAGGTCACCTTGCCCAGCAAGCGGTTACCCGCCGTGGCTTGCGGCGCCGACAGTTGCAGGTCTTCCGGGCGAATCAGCATCTTCACTTTTTCACCGACCACAATGCTGCTGCAGATTGGCACTTGCAACGCATCGCCGCCCGGCAGGCTGACCTTGCCGTCGCCCAGCGCCGTGGCTGGGAAGATGTTGCCCGAGCCGATGAAGTCCGCGACAAACTCGTTGGCCGGGTGGCGGTAGATTTCGATCGGCGTACCCACCTGCTGCACCTTGTGCTCGCCCAGCACGACAACGATATCAGCCATGGTCATGGCCTCGCGCTGGTCGTGGGTCACCATGATGGTGGTGATGTTCAGACGCTGTTGCAACTGACGGATTTCCACCTGCATCGACTCACGCAGCTTGGCGTCCAGCGCCGACAGCGGCTCGTCGAGCAACAGGATTTTCGGGTGGTTGGCAATCGCCCGGGCAATCGCCACGCGTTGCCGTTGGCCGCCGGAGAGTTTCGCTACCGGGCGATCGATCATCGCTTGCAGCTGAATCAACTCCAGCAACTCCACCACCCGCGCCTGCTGGTCAGCCTTGCTGACCCCGCGCAGTTTCAGTGGATAGGCGATGTTTTCCCCCACGGTCATGTGCGGGAACAACGCCAGGGACTGGAACACCATGCCGAAATTACGCAGGTGCGCCGGGGTATGGCCGATGTCCTCGCCGTCCAGGCGAATCTCGCCACCGCTCAGGGTTTCCAGGCCGGCGATCATGCGCAGCAAGGTGGTTTTGCCGCAACCGGACGGGCCCAGGAAACACACCAGCTTGCCCTCGGGCAAATGCAGGTTCACATCTTTTACCGCGCAGGCCGAGCCGTAATATTTCTCGACGTTTTCCAGAATCAGACCAGACATAAGAATCACCTCAAGAAATCAGAACGAAACGCCACCTTCACCGACCAGCTTCTCCAGCGCCCAGATCAGGACGAAGTCGATCAGCACGATCAGCACGGCAAACGAAAATACGGTTGGATCGAGCGACGACACGGTGCGGCTGTACATCCAGATCGGCACGGTCATCACATCGATGGTGTAGAGGAAATAGGTCACGGTGAACTCGTTGAACGAGACGATGAACGCCAGCAACATGCCTGCCAGGATCCCCGACTTCATCAACGGCACCACCACGTCGACAATCGCCCGCAGCGGCGAAGCACCTAGCATTTGCGCGGCTTCTTCGACTTCGCTGCCGATCGAGAGCATGGCCGCCGTGCAGTTCTTCACCACGAACGGCAGTGCCAGGATCACGTGGGCGATCACCAGCCGCGAAGTGGTCATCTGGAACGGCAGGCTGTCGAACACCAGCAGCAACGCCAGGCCCAGCACCACCATCGGGAACACCAGGGGCAGCGACATCAATTGCAGCGCCACGGCCTTGCCACGGAACTCGCAACGGGTCAGGGCATAGGCCGCCGGCACGGCGATGATGGTCGCGAAGACCATGGTCAGGCACGACACCATCAGGCTGGTGGTCATGGCCTTGCCCAGGCTCAGCACATCGCTGGCGTCCGGCGATACGAAGGTGTGCCAGGCTGCCTTGTACCATTGCAGGCTATAGCTGCTGGGCGGGAAGTCGAGGTTCGACGCGCCGCTGAACGACATCACGATCATGGTCAGGATCGGCAATACCGCCAGCAGCAGGATGAAGCCCGAAAGGATGCCGGCAAACTTGCCGGTCTCGCCGGGCAACAGCCCATATCGCTTCTTGGTCAGGGTGCTCATTGGGAAGCCTCCAGCATGCGCCGACGACGGCCAGTGATGAATTCGGACAAGGTCATGATCGCCAGGGTGGTGACGATCAGCACCACGCCGGCGGCGGACGCGGCGGGCCAGTTCATCAGCGGGGCGATCTGGTCATGCACCATCACCGCCAGCATCGGCACGCGTCGACCACCGAGCAGCAGCGGCACCACGAAGCTGCTGGCGTTGTAGGCAAACACCAGCGTCGCGCCGGTGATGATCCCCGGCAGGCTCATAGGCAAGACCACTTGGCGGAACACCTGGAAACGACTGGCGCCGAGGGTGGCGGCTGCTTCTTCGTAGCTGCGGGCGACGCCGCGCATGGCGCTGGCAATCGGCAGCACGGCCAGCGGGAAGGCGGTTTGCACCAGGCCCATCAACACGCCGTTCTGGTTGTACAACAGCATGATCGGGCGCTTGATCAGGCCCAGGCCCATCAGTGCCTGGTTGAGCATGCCGCCGGGACCGAGAATCACCAGCCAGCCGTAGCTTTGCAGCAGCAGGTTGACCAGCAACGGCAACAGCACTGCGGCGAGAAAGATCCGCCGCACAAACGGCGAAGTCAGGCGCGACATGGTGTAGGCCACCGGGATCGCCAGTATCACCGCGATCACCGCGCTGATCAGCGCCAGGCGCAGGGTCAGCATCAGCGATTTGAGGTAGTAGGGTTCAAGCAATTGGGCGTAGCTGGCCAGGCTGAACCCGGACCATTCCGCGCCTTTGGTGCCCACGCTCATGCGCAGCACCAGCAGGCTGGCGGCAATCAGTACGCCAAGAAACAGCATCGACGGCGTGAGGAAAAACCAGGCACGGGCCGTCGGCGAAACACCCCGGTTCGGGCGCGGCTCGGCGACACTGACCGAATGGGTCAAAGGTTGGTGTTCCATAGCAAAGGTCTCGTCAATGGAAAGCAGCTGAAACACAGATCTTCCAGACACATCATTCCCTTGTGGGAGCGAGCCTGCTCGCGAAAGCGATTTGTCAGTCGACATCAAGGGTGAATGTCAGACCGCATTCGCGAGCAGGCTCGCTCCCACAGGGGATCTTCAGTGGTCGAAGATCAGGAAGAAAAGATTTCCGTGTAACGACGAATCCATTGGTCATGCACGGTGGCCAGGAAGGCGTTGTCGTGCATGATCGCCTTCTCGGCAATCTGCTCCGGGGTGAGAATGTACGGGCTCTTGCGCGCTTCGGCGGAGATGATCGCCTTGGCGTTGACCGGGCCGTTGTAGATGTCTTCAGCCATCTTGCCCTGCACCAGCGGGTCCAGGGAGTGGTTGATGAAGGCGTAGGTCAGGTCGGTATCGCCCGGACGATTCTTCGGCATCACCGAGAGCATCAGGTCGGTGTAGAAACCTTCCTTCATGCCGAAGGTGGCGCCCAGACCGTAGTTCGGATCGCGGATCTGTTTCGGGAAAAACGCCGGGGCGTACAGGCCGCCCATGTCCAGGGAGCCAGTGCGGAACAGTTCGGCAATCTGGTTCGGGTTCTCGCCCAGGGTCACCACACGATCCTTGAGCTCGGCGAGTTTCTTGAAGCCCGGCTCGATGTTGTGCTCGTCACCACCGGCCAGTTTGGCGGCGATGATGATCAGATCCATGGCCTCGGTCCAGTTCGGCGGCGGCAGGAAGATGTTCGGCGACAGGTCGGCGTCCCACAGGGCGGCATAGCTGTCCGGTGCCTGCTTGATGGTGCGCGTGCTGTAGACCAGGCTGTTGCACCAGAGCAGGTAGCCGATACCGTGGCCATTGGCGCCGGTGCGGTATTTCTCCGGTACGTCGACCAGGTTAGGGATGCGGTTGAGGTCGGGCTTTTCCAGCAGGTTGGCGGCGGCCAGGCCTTCGGCGCCGACGCCGGCCAGGGTGATGATGTCGTACTGCGGACGATCACCGCCGGCCTTGAGTTTGGCGACCATTTCCGAGGTACTGCCGGTGCGGTCGGCGATGACCTTGCAGCCGTACTTGTCTTCGAAGGTCGCGGCGATGTTGCGCAGTGCGGCCAGGCCGGTATCGTCGGACCAGGTCAGCAGGCGCAGGGTCTTGCCTTGAAAGCGGGTGTCGCTGGCGTTGGCCTTGACGAACGGCAGGCTCATGGCCGCCGCGGCAACCGAGGCTACGCCCACGGTCTTGATGAATTGACGTCTGTTCAGATCATGCTCGCCCATTACGGACTCCCTTTGTTTTTGTAGGTATAAGGCAGGTCGAAACTGTTGCATCCGCGCGGCCGGTTCAGCGTTTACCCCTCGTATGTTCGGGGGCTTTACTGAGCCAGCGGGTTCATCCTGAGGTCGTGTAAAACACCTGACTATCGATAAAAATTCATTGAAGCCATGACGTCGGCGCATGCCTCACTGTAGGAGCGAGCATGCTCGCGATGGACGCATGGACGACACGGGCTGTCTGATGCCCCGCGTTATCGTTGACGTCCATCGCGAGCATGCTCGCTCCTACGGGAGAGGCATCAGACAGCGCGAATCACGTGCTTGATTTCCTGGAAAGCCTGCAAGCCCCATGGCCCCAATTCGCGGCCGATACTGCTCTGCTTGTAGCCACCCCAGGCGGTCTGCGGGAAGATCACTTGCGGCGCATTGATCCACACGAGCCCCGCCTGCAAAGCGTTGGCGACGCGATCCGCCGTTTCTGCGTTACGCGTAACCACGCTGGCGACCAGACCAAACTGGCTGTCGTTGGCCAGGGCAATCGCTTCAGCCTCAGAGGCGAAACGACGCACGCAAATCACCGGGCCGAAAATCTCTTCGCACCACAGCGCACTGTCCAGGGGCACATCAGTGAAAACGGTCGGCTGCAAAAAATATCCACGCGGCAGGTCTGCAGGACGATTGCCGCCGCAAACCAGTTTGGCACCAGCGCTCAAACCGCGATCGATGTGGCCGAGCACGCGCTGGTACTGCGCCTGATTGACCAGCGTGCCCATCTCCACGTTCGGGTCGAACGGGTCGGCCACACGAATGGCTTCGGCGCGGACCTTCACACGACTGAGGAACTCATCGGCCAGCTCATCGGCAACCAGCACGCGGCTGGTCGCGGAGCACATCTGCCCGGCGTTGAAGAAACCGCCACCGCAGGCCACTTCCACCGCCAGGTCGAGATCGGCATCGGCCAGCACCAGCAAGGAAGATTTGCCGCCCAGTTCCAGGCTCACGCCCTTGACGGTTTCCGCTGCCCGCTGCATGACCTGCACACCGACCGCGTTGCTGCCGGTGAACGACACCTTGGCGATGCGCGGGTCTGCCGACAACGGTGCGCCAACGGCCAGGCCAGTGCCGCACACCAGGTTGAACACACCAGCAGGCAAGCCGGCCTGGGCAATGATCCTCGCCAGTTCCAGCTCCGGCAGCGGCGTCACTTCCGAGGGCTTGAGCACCACGCAGCAACCGGCGGCCAGGGCCGGGGCGAGTTTCCACGCAGTGGTGACCATCGGGAAGTTCCACGGCACGATCAGGCCGACCACACCGCAAGGTTCACGGCGCAGGCGCGCACTGAAATCGTCGGTCGGCAGCTCTACCGGGCTGTCCTGTTTCGCGTCCAGACCTTCAGCCAGGCCGGCGTAATATTCGAACGTGGCGATCACGTCATCAACATCGATGGCTGCTTCGAACAATGGCTTGCCGTTGTTGCTCGACTGCAAGTGCATCAACTGGTCGCGACCGGCCTGCACACCCGCGGCGATTTTGCGCAGGATCGCGCCACGTTCGGCGCCGGTGGTCTTCGACCAGTCGGCAAAGGCTTTGCTCGCTGCGCTGACCGCCTGATCGACGGCGCGCTCATCGCCGCCATTCACCGTGGTCAACAACGCTTCGGTCGCCGGGTTGATCACGCGCAAGTGTTCCTTGCCCGCCGACCATTTACCGTCGATGAAAAGGCCATCCAAAGTCGTCGGAAAAGTCGTGGAAAAGCTCATTTCGACACCGCCTTCGTCCACGCGGCCTGATCGATTTCAATCAGGGTCGGGCCCTGGCGATCGGTGGCAACACGCAATGCCGTACGCAATTGTTCAACACCATTGACTGCCTCGGCTGCACAACCCAATGCCTTGGCTACACCGATGAAGTCCGGGGTGTAGATGTCCACCCCCACCGGCTCGATGGCACGGTTGACCATGTACTTCTTGATCTCTTCGTAACCCTGGTTATTCCACAGCAGCACGATCACCGGGGTGCGCGCTTCAACGGCGCTGGCCAGTTCCGGCAGGGTGAACTGCAGGCCGCCGTCGCCGATCAGGCACACCACTGGAGGACGTGCGCCGCCTTCGACGGTGCCGCCCAACCAGGCGCCAATCGCCGCTGGCAAGGCGTAACCGAGGGTGCCGTAACCGGTGGAGGAGTTGAACCAGCGACGCGGGCGTTCCGGGTTGAAGGTCAGGTTGCCGGTGTACACCGGTTGGGTCGAATCACCGACGAATACCGCGTTCGGCAGTTCGTGCAGAACGGTTTCCAGGAAGCGGCTCTGGTCCAGGGTCGGCGCGTCCCAGGTGGCGGCCAGTTCTTCGCGCAAACGGGCGGCGCGCACCTGGCCCCAATCGTTGCGGCGCTCGGCCAGTGGCTTGTGCGACAGCGCGCTGAGCAAGGCTTGGGCAGCGTTGCGCGAGTCGGCGACCAAGGCCACGTGTGGCGGGTAGTTGCGTACGGTCTGGTCCGGATCGATGTCGACGCGCAGCAGCTTGCCAGGAATCTCGAAACCACCGGCGAAGGTCACGTCGTAGTCGGTCTCGGCCAGCTCGGTACCGATGGCCAGCACCACATCGGCCTCGGCGACCAGTGCGCGCGTGGCAACCAGGCTCTGGGTCGAACCGATCAGCAACGGGTGAGCAGAGCGCAGCATGCCCTTGGCATTGATGGTCAGCGCTACGGGCGCGTCCAGCAATTCGGCCAGTTCGGTCAATTCGGCGGCGGCATCGATGGCGCCACCACCGGCGAGGATCAACGGACGCCTGGCACCGGCCAGCAGCTCGGTCATGCGGCTCACGGCGGACGGTGCGGCACCGGCGCGGTCGATGTTTACCGGGATGCTGGCGAGCAGGTCGTCGGCTTCTTCAACCAGTACGTCCAACGGAATTTCGATGTGCACCGGGCGCGGGCGCCCGGCCTGGAACAGCGCGAAGGCACGGGCCAGCACGTCCGGCAATTCGGACGCCGACATCAGGGTATGGGAGAACGCCGCCACGCCACCGACCAGTGCGCTCTGGTTCGGCAGTTCGTGGAGCTTGCCGCGACCGCCGCCCAGTTGGTTGCGGGTCTGTACGCTGGAGATCACCAGCATCGGGATCGAGTCGGCATAGGCCTGGCCCATTGCCGTGGTGATGTTGGTCATGCCAGGGCCGGTGATGATGAAGCACACACCCGGCTTGCCGCTGGTGCGGGCATAGCCGTCAGCCATGAAGCCGGCGCCCTGTTCGTGACGCGGGGTGACGTGGTTGATGCTCGAACGGGCCAGCCCGCGATACAGCTCCACGGTATGAACCCCGGGAATGCCGAACACCTGCTCGACTCCATAACCTT
Organism: Pseudomonas umsongensis; assembly: GCF_002236105.1. Classification (GTDB taxonomy): domain Bacteria; phylum Pseudomonadota; class Gammaproteobacteria; order Pseudomonadales; family Pseudomonadaceae; genus Aquipseudomonas; species Aquipseudomonas umsongensis. The sequence goes on along the minus strand of NZ_NIWU01000007.1, from coordinate 152,339 downwards.
CGAGTAACTTGACCAATACTTCGCCACACGTCGCCATGTCATTGCCCTTCTTGTTCGTTTGAGACGCCGGGCCTGCGCAGTGTTTATGATGGGTTCGCAGGTCCAGGGATGGCCTCATTGGAACGGGCGACACATAGCCGCAACAATGGATAAAAAGTCATACTAGCCATGTCCTCACGTCATACCTTGGATCCCGATGAAACGACTGCCTCCCCTGCCGGCGCTGCACACATTCCTGATTACCGCGCAGTGCTGCAATTTCACCCGTGCTGCTGAACAGCTATTTATCACCCAGGGCGCGGTGAGTCGGCAGATCGCCGGGCTGGAAGATTTCCTGGGTTACGAATTGTTTATCCGTCAGGCTCGAGGCCTGGACCTGACCGCCGAAGGACGGGAATGGCTGCCACGGGTCCAGCAGATTTTCGGCTTGATCGACGAAGCGGTCGAACAGATCGGCGAGAAGCGCGAAACCCTCCAGCTAAAGGCTCCGACCTGCGTCATGCGCTGGTTGCTGCCACGCCTGTTGCAATGGCAAAGGGAACGCCCGGACGTGCCGGTAGAGCTCACCACCACGGTCAAGCACGGCGTGGATTTTCATCGCGAGCAGTTCGATGCCGCGGTGATGTATGGCGCGCCGCCGGACAGCTCACTGCTGTCGCAAAAACTCTTCGATGAGCAACTGACGCCGGTGTGTTCCCAGCCATTGCTCGAAGGTTCGGTGCCGCTCCAATCGCCAAAGGACCTGGAGCAACACATGTTGCTCCACCCGACCCGGGATGAACGGGACTGGAAGGCCTGGCTGGCCACTGCGGATATTCGCTTGAGCAACGTGAGCAAGGGCCAGCATTTCGAAACGCTGGACCTGGCCATGTCGATGGCGTCCCAGGGCACGGGGGTGGCGATCGGTGACTGGTCGTTGATTGGCGATGACCTGAGTGCCGGGAGGCTGGTCATGCCCTTTGAATTGAAGGTGAAAACAGGGCTGGCGTATTACCTGGTTTTCCCGGAAAAACCCGCACCTTCTCCGAAGTTGCGCGAGTTGATGGGTTGGCTGGTGGAACAGGCGCAATCCCGGTAATCGAAACCTGCAGGGGTGTACTCGTATGATCGTTCCCACGCTCTGCGTGGGAATGCAGCCCGGGACGCTCTGCGTCCCATTGGCAGATTTACCACTTCATCTCGCCCTTGGCGACCTTGGCGCTCAGCTCCAACGAGCTTTCCTCGCCCAGTGCTGGGTAGCGCTTTTTCATCGCCGCGATCAGTGCCGCCGAATCTTTGGCCTTGGCGGTTTCCTCATCGAAGGCCTTGATGTAATCGGCGGTGAATTTAACGGCGGCCAGGGATCGGGCGCTATCGCCGAGGTAATGGCCCGGCACGACGGTGTTCGGCTTCAGGGTTTCAATTGAATGCAGCGTCGCCAACCAATCGGCATGGGACTGGGGAGACTGGGTATCGGCCATCCAGACGTGGATGTTTTCTGCCACGACCACACCACCGACCACGGCCTTGATCGACGGAACCCACACGAAGCTGCGATCCGGTTGCTTGCCTTCAAGGCCGATCACTTGCAGCTTCTGCCCTTCGAGCATCAGGCTGTCGCCCTTGAGCACATCCGGCACAACCGTTTTGGCGGGCGCGTCAGCTCCCAATTTCGACCCCCAGAACGCCAGTTTGCCGTCGACGGTTTGCTTGATGTGATCAACGGTCGGCTGCGAAGCGAGCACTTTTGCATTGGGGAATGCAGCCGTCAGGGTATCGAGGCCGAAGTAATAATCCGGGTCGCCGTGGCTGATGTAGATAGTGGTCAGTTGCTTGCCACTGGCGCGGATTTTTTCCACCACTTGCGCGGCCTGGGATTTGCCGAACTGGGCGTCCACCAGGATTGCCTCTTTCTCGCCGCTGACCAGTACCGAGGTCACCGGGAATATCGCTTTATCGCCGGGGTTATAGACATCCAGCGTCAATGTCGACGCGGCTGCGTGGGCGGCGAAGCCGAGGACAGCGGTCGCCAGCAAAACGCGTTTAAGTGTGGTGAAACCGATCATCTGTTGCTCCGTTGTTTGCAGGCCAGGGAAGGCCGGAATGGGAACAGAGCTTAGTTGCCTGCTTCAGTACAAAAAATGCGATGCTTGGACATAGTTTGTTTCTGAAACCGGGCAAATCATGGATCGTCTACAAGCAATGCGGGTGTTCGTCACGGTGATCGATCTTGGCAGTCAGTCGGCCGCCGCCGATCATCTGGAACTGTCACGGCCGGTGGTCTCGCGTTATCTGTCGGAACTGGAAAACTGGGTTGGCGCACGCCTGATGCACCGCACCACGCGCAAATTGAGCCTGACCACCGCCGGTAGCGAAATACTGCCCCGCTGCCGGCAGATGCTCGACCTGTCCACGGACATGCAAGCTACCGTCAGCGTGCCGGACGATACACCTCGCGGCCTGCTGCGAATCAGCGTCAGCACCTCGTTCGGCCAGGCGCAATTGGCCGATGCCATGGCGGCATTCGTCAAGCGCTACCCGACTGTCAGCATTGACCTGCAGATGCTTGACCGCACGGTGAACCTGGTGGACGAGCGCATCGACCTGGCCATTCGCACCAGCAATGACCTGGACCCGAACCTGATCGCCCGTCGGTTGACGGTGTGTCGCTCGGTGATCTGCGCCGCCCCCGCCTATTTGCGCGAACACCCTGCACCCCGGCGGATCGAGGATTTGAGCCTGCACAATTGCCTGACCCACTCGTACTTCGGCAAAAACCTGTGGCACTTTGAACTCGATGGCGAACAGGTGGCGATGCCCGTGCAAGGCAACATCAGCGCCAACGAAGCCAGCACGCTACTTCGCGCCACCCTGGCCGGCGCAGGCGTGGCCATGCTCCCCACTTATCAGGCCGGCGTGTACATCCACAGCGGTGAGCTGGTGCGCCTGCTGCCCCGGGCCGAGCCAAGGCAGATGAACGTGTACGCGGTATACGCCTCACGCAAACACATGCCATCGGCGCTGCGTTGCTTGCTGGATTTTCTGGTGGTGAGGTTTCCCGAAAAACCGGCGTGGGATATCGGCCTGTAGGAGCTGCCGCAGGCTGCGATCTTTTGATATTGATCTTCTCAACGCCGCTGAAAATCAAGATCAAAAGATCGCAGCCTCCGGCAGCTCCTACGCATCTGACCTATGCTCAAGGTAATACCGAAGGGTATTCGTTCAGAGGTCTACGCCATGAACATCAAAACAAGAAGGTACCTCGCCATCTTCATCACCTGCGCGGTCACGCTCGGGTTGTATGGCGCTGCTGCGTGGCGTGTCGAGCAGCTACGCAACTTGCCCCGGGAGGCTGCCAGTTGCAACTTCGAGCGCTGCATTCCACACAACGCCACCCTTAACGCACTGCGCTAAGGAGCGGATCAGCCTTCTTTGTCCTGATCGGCCTTCAAGCGATCGCGGAACGCCTTTGGCGAGATGCCAACGCGGCGTCGGAACAGGCGCGTGAAGTTGGTAGGATCAGAGAACCCCAACACGTCGGACATTTCATAGATGGTCATGCTGGTGTAGGTCAGCAAGCGCTTGGCCTCCAACAACTGCCGTTCGTGCATGATCTGCAATGCCGGTTGCCCCGCCAACTCGCGGCAGGTGCCATTGAGGTGAGAGACCGAAATCCCCAGCCGATGGGCCAGGTCTTCAACCTTGACGTGCTGGCGGTAGGTTTCTTCCACCAACTGGATGTAGCCATTGAGGTATTCCCGCGCCCGCTGCGGTCGTTGACCCGCTGACCGGCGCTGGATCACCTGGCGGCTGACCCACACCATGATCACGCTGACCAGCGAATGCATGATCATTTCCCGCGCCGGTTGGTGGCCGGTGTATTCGTTCTGCAACGCGCTGAACAGACTGTTGAGGTACGCGGCGTCCTGGCCTGCCGGGTAGCTCTCGGCCTGGGCCAGGGCATTCACCGAATGCCCCAATTGCGCCTGAAGATGCGCGATAAGCGGTGCCGCGAGGGTGACCACGAACCCCTCGACGTCTTCGCTGAACCGAAAACCATGCACCGACAACGGCGGCAGGATTTGGATCGCCGGTTCAGTCAGTTGCGAACGTTTGCCTTCGATTTCAAGCTCTGCCTGACCTTTGAACACGAAGAGCAACTGACATAAATCGGCGTGGCGGTGGGGTTTGATTTCCCATTGGTGTTCGCGACTGCGGTTGGAAATGGTTTCACAGTGCAGCAAGTCCGGGGTCGGCCAATCCAGGCTTTCACCGTAGAGCTTGAACACCGGAATCGAAGGCAGGTCAGGCTTGTTCATCACTTCAATCCAGGTTTCGGAATGGACGACGGGCGATAATCGCACCGAATGGCAGAATGTACAGCTACCCGCTCAGTTTTCACCTTCAATTGACCGACCCGCAAGGGAAAATTGCAAGCACTCGCCCCATAAAAATCAATCACAGCCCCCCGCCGCGTGGGATCTGCAAGGGCTGACCCGTTGCAAAACGGTGATGGTCTACGGCCAGACCGAAGTCATCAGCGACCTGATGGCCGCTCGTCAGGTCGAAGGTTTGCAAAACGACGGGCCAGGCCTTCCATATGAGGCTATCGAATAGCCTCCTATCGACTTACACTGGCGAGCATCCCGCTCGCCTTGACTGGCGGGTCATTCACTGCCGCAGGTTTATTCGTGACCACTTTCCACCAGCCTGAATTGCCCAAACCGGCCATCCGCAGCGTGCTGATCGCGCTGATGCTGGCTATTTTCCTCGGTGCGCTGGACCAAACCATCGTTGCTGTGTCGATGCCAGCCATTTCCGCACAGTTCAAGGACGTCAGTTTGCTGGCCTGGGTGATTTCCGGCTACATGGTGGCGATGACGGTGGCGGTGCCGATCTATGGCAAGCTGGGCGATCTGTACGGCAGGCGCAAATTGATGCTGTTTGGCATGGGGTTATTCACCCTGGCGTCGCTGTTCTGTGGCATGGCCCAGAGCATGGAGCAACTGGTGCTGGCGCGAATTCTCCAGGGGATCGGAGCCGGTGGAATGATCTCCGTCAGCCAGGCAATCATCGGCGACATCGTGCCGCCCCGTGAGCGCGGCCGTTATCAGGGCTATTTCAGCAGCATGTATGCGGTGGCCAGCGTCGCCGGCCCGGTGCTGGGCGGATACATGACCGAATACCTTTCCTGGCGTTGGGTCTTCCTGATCAATTTGCCGCTGGGCGTGGGAGCGTGGCTGGTGGCCAATCGCACGCTGGTCGGCTTGCCGATTCCGCAACGCAAACCGGTGATCGATTACCTCGGTACATTGTTGATGATCATCGGACTGACGGCGTTGCTGCTGGGTATCACCCAATTCGGTCAGGGGCACTCCTGGCGCAGTACCGAAGTATTGGGGTTACTGGCTTGTGCGGCAGCGGTGCTGGGCCTGTTCGTGCTGCATGAACGACGCGCATCGGAGCCATTGCTGCCGATGCACCTGTTCACCAACCGCAATGCGATTCTGTGCTGGTGCACGATTTTCTTCACCAGTTTCCAGGCCATCTCGTTGATCGTGCTGATGCCCCTGCGTTTCCAGAGTGTCACCGGTGCAGGTGCCGATAGCGCCGCCCTGCACCTGTTGCCCCTGGCCATGGGCTTGCCGATTGGCGCATATTTCGCCGGCCGCCGTACCTCCGTGACCGGACGCTACAAACCGATGATCCTGACCGGCGCCCTGCTCATGCCGTTGTCGATTCTCGGTATGGCGTTCAGCCCGCCACAGTCCTTTTGGCTGAGCAGCCTGTTCATGCTGTTCTGCGGTATCGCCTCGGGCATGCAGTTTCCGACCTCCCTGGTCGGCACGCAGAACTCGGTGCAACAGCGAGACATCGGCGTTGCCACCAGCACCACCAACCTGTTCCGTTCATTGGGCGGAGCGGTGGGCGTGGCACTGATGTCGGCGCTGTTGCTGGCGTTGTTGCAGGATTCGAGCTTCGCCCACCTGGCTGGCTCTTCGCTGTTGGCCGAGGGTCAATCGGGGAATGTCTTGCTGGATGGCCTGAACGCCGCGCAGGGTGACGCGCAGGATGCCCTGCGCGCTGAACTGTTGCTGACGTTCAGGCATCTGTTGATGGTAAGTGGGGCGGTGTCGCTGCTGGGGTTGGCGGCGGCGATCGCCATGCCGGACAGGGTGCTCCGCGGGCGCGAGGACAAGGTCCGGTAGAGAGACCGAGTCGCCCGCATTCGCGAGCAGGCTCGCTCCCACAATGATTTCCAGAGTACACAAAATGTGTGATCACTGGAGATTCAATGCGGGAGCGGCCTGCTCGCGAATGCGGTGTATCAGGCAATACCATTCAAGGGCTGTAATACCCCACCGCCACCAGGAAATGCCCGACCTTCTTCAGATAGGCATGCTTGTTCTCGACCTTACCGGTCACCGGGTTTTTCCAGCGGTATTCATACTCGCCGTAATCCTGTTTCGCGATCAGCGCCAGCATCGGCTCCCCCACCGGCTTGCCATCCGGATCATTGATCTTGCTGAAATCCGTGTTGATCAATCGCAAGTTGGTGCCATGGGCGACATAGCGCCGGGTATCGAGGTCGACGACGAAGACATACAGGTCATCCTGCAGGTAACCGCCCTTCAGAGAGTTGATGGCTTTCAGGGTGCCCTTCTCGTCCTTGGCCAGGTCGGCCGCCGCCTTGTTCAGCAAGGCCATGGCTTGCTCCGCTGAAGCCCGTGGCAGGTAGTAACCGACCGCGAGGATTCGCTGGCCGACTCGCTGATAGTAGACATGCTTGCGCTCGACCTTGCCGTCGGACCAGTTTTGCCAACGGTACTCCGCTTGCTGGATGCCATTGCCCTCGGGCACTTTGAGCGCATCCTTGAAGGCCTTCTGCAGATCCGGCCCGAGCACATCCGACACATCCCGGCCAATCAATGCAGCCGACGGCCCACCGCTGGCGAGCATCACGCCCTTGGTATCGACCACGAAGACATACCGGTCCTGGTCGACAAACTCGCCCTGACGGCTGAAGGCGGCGAATGCCTTGTCGCCATTGTCGTGGTAGTAGGCCAGGGCTTTTTCCAGCAAAGCAATGGCCGCCTGGCTGTCGGCCTTTTCCGTTTCGGCAGCTTGAACCTGGCCCAGGCACATCAACAGCATGCCCCCCAAACAGGCCAACTTTTGCACAACTCCCATGGCACGTCCCCCCGTTCTCTTGATGTTTCAAGAGCGTAGACGGCAATGGCGCATGCAGGGACATTCAGCGAATCGAGGCGGGGATCATTCCCGGCGAACCGGGAATGAGGCAGGGCTTACTGCCGAGTGCGCAGCTGCTGTTGCAGGTTCTGGATCTGCGCTTGCAGGCTGTTGATGGTTCGGGTGACCTGGCTGCGGAAGGCATCGAACTCAGCAGTGCTTGCGCCTTGAGAGGTGCCTGGACGGTTGTCCTGCTGGCTTTTGAGAACCACGATGTCCTGCTCCAGGCGATCGATGGCAGCGTTCGGATTGCCCTGTTTCTTCAGCGCCGTGATGTCGGCGCCCAGGCTCTTCAGTTGCGCATCGAATTTCTCGGTATCCGCCGGGGTATTTTTCAGCGTGGCCAGTTCACTGCCCAAGGCTTTGACCTGCTCCTGCACTTGCGCATTGGCCTTTTGCTGCTCGGTGTCCTGGGCGGCCATCTCGGCCAGGCGCTTGTCCAGGTCGCTGGTCTGCGCGGTCATCTGCGCCAGGCGCTTGTCCAGGTCCGAGGCCTGGCCGGCGACGCCCTGTTGTTGCTTGCCCTGATCCTGCAGCTGATTTTGCAGCTGCCGGATTTGCAGCTTCAGCGCTTCGCTGTCGGTACTGACGTTAGTCTGGCTGGCGACCACCTTGCCGGAAATATCCTGCAGGCGCCCCGCCGCTTCTTCACTGATTCGCGCAAAGCTTTCCTGGGTTGCCACCAGCTGTTGCTCCATCAGCGAAATTTGCTGGAAGCTCCACCAGGCAAGGCCTGCGAAGGCAAAGAACAGGGCGCCGACCAGTGCCCACAACGGGCCGGTACTCGCCGCCTTGACCTTGACCACTGGCGGCGTGCGCGAGTGCACGGAGGTGCGGGTGTTCTTCGGGAAATCATCATCGAGGATGTCTGCACGCAGGCTCGGTACATCGTCGAAGTCATCGTTGGCATCGTTACGCATGGACATTGAGTCAACCTTTGTGAAACACGGTGTTGGCTTGATGCGGCGCAGTATAACCCCCCACGGCCGCAACGATTGACCCCGAACCCCAACCTCGGTTCAGTGAAGCCGATTTCAGCGAATGTCCTGGGCCTTCCACCAGGCGCAGAATTCATCGAGCGCCGTCCAGAGACTGACCTTGGGGTCGTAGTCCAGATAATGCCGGGCGCGACTGATATCCAGGGTGAAATTTTTCTTCATGACCTGCATGCCCAGTCGCGACAGGGTGGGTTCGGGACGACCCGGCCACAACTTGCAGAACCCCTCATTGAGCGCCGCGACACTGTAGCCCAGGCCGTAGGAACGGTAGCGCGTGACTTGTGGGACTTCCATTTTACGCATGACGTAATTGACCACATCCCACAACGGGATCGGCGCGCCGTTGCTGATGTTGTACACCTTGCCCAGGGCTGAACCAGTGGCCAGCAAACTGCTGAGCAACGCTTCATTGAGGTTGTGCACGCTGGTGAAGTCGACCTTGTTCAAACCGTTGCCAATGATCGCCAGGCGTCCCTTGCTCTGCATCTTGAGCAACCGCGGGAAGATGCTCATGTCACCGGCCCCGGTCACGAAACGCGGGCGCAGCGCCAGGGTTTCGAGGCCAAACTCCTGGGCGCCGAAAACTTTTTGCTCGGCCAGGTACTTGGTCGCGGCGTACGGGTGCTTGAAGCGTTTAGGCACCTGCTCTTCGGTCAATCCCAGATGATCGCGACCATCGAAATAGATCGACGGCGACGACAAGTGCACCAGGCGCCGAACCCGCTGCTTCAGGCAGGCTTCAACCACGTTTTCGGTGACCTGGACGTTGCCCAGGTGAAAATCCTGATAACGCCCCCACAGGCCAACGGCACCGGCGCAATGCACCACGGCCTCGACCTCGGAGCACAGGTCGCGTGCCAGCAGCGGATCGCACAAGTCGCCCTGGATAAACTCCGCGCCACGGCGCACCAGATGTTCGACGCTTTCGGCCCGGCGACCGTTGACCCGCACGTCCAGGCCCTGCTCCAGGGCGAAACGCGCAAAGCGCCCGCCAATGAAGCCGCTTGCGCCGGTGACCAGAATCTTCATGTAGTGCTCCGAATATTTCGTTTTTTGCGTATTGCGTGAGGTCTTGACGCTGCCTGTCAGCCCAACGGCACCAACCATTGCCGGGACACCTGCACCAATTGCTCGGTCAGCAACCCCAGCAACTGACCGCCATTGCGCCAATGATGCCAGTACAGCGGCACGTCGATCGGTTTATCTGGCAAAAGCTCCAGCAAAATGCCGCGCTCCAGTTGTTCGCGCACCTGAAGTTCCGGCACCAGGCCCCAGCCAAGCCCGGCCTCGGTGAGGCGGATAAAGCCTTCAGACGATGGGCAAAGATGGTGTTCGAAACCGCCATCGACGCCCAGGGATGCCAGGTAGCGATGCTGCAGGAAGTCGTCCGGGCCGAACACCAGCGCAGGAGTCCGGGCCAACTGATCGGCGCGCACGCCTTGGGGAAAGTGCCGCGCAATGAAGGCCGGGCTGGCCAATGCACGGTAACGCATCGCCCCGAGCAATACGCTGCGCGCACCGGCTACCGGGCGCTCACTGGCACACAGGCACGCCGCGACTTCACCTGCGCGCATGCGCTTGAGGCCGACGGTCTGGTCCTCGACCACCAGATCCATCAACAGGTGGTGTTGCGCGCAAAATTCCCCCACCGCCTGGGCCCACCAGGTCGCGAGGCTGTCGGCATTCAGGGCGATTCGCAGGCGTTCCGGCAGGCCCTCTTCGTCCAGCGCCGGCACCAGCGTCTGCAAATCCCGTTCAAGCAGACGTACCTGCTGCACATGGTTGAGCAGCCGCCGGCCGATCTCGGTCGGTGACGGCGGCGTGCCGCGCACCAACACCGGCTGGCCGACCCGCGCCTCAAGCAATTTGATGCGCTGGGAGATAGCCGATTGCGACAAACCCAACACCTGGGCTGCCCGTTCAAAACCGGCCTGCTCGACCACCGCAGCCAGAGCAGAAAGCAATTTATAGTCGAACATCATTTTTCCTAATGAGCGATCAGCAATATTGGTTTTTCTTATACAGGTTACTACTGGAAAATGGCCAGCACGAACTCTTGCACAAGGATCCTCCTCATGGCTGGCGAAACTTCACTGGCAACGCTACTGCGCAGCATGAGCCCGCAACTCAATGCCGGCGAGTACGTGTTCTGCACCCTGGCCAACGGCCAATTGCCCGCGGGCCTGGAAATCATCGGCAGCTTTCGCGAGCAGGAAGGCCTGACCGTAATTCTCGAACGCTCCCATGCAGAACAGGCTGGATACAGCTTCGACTACATCGCCGCGTGGATCACCCTGAACGTGCATTCGGCCCTCGAAGCCGTCGGACTGACCGCCGCGTTCGCCACGGCCCTGGGCCATGCCGGCATCAGCTGCAATGTGATCGCCGGTTACTACCACGACCATTTGTTTGTCGGCCAGGCCGACGCCGAACGCGCGATGCAAGTGCTGCGCGACCTGGCAGCCAACGCGGAGTAAAAAATAATGTGGCAAAGCTATATCAACGGCCTGTTGGTGGCCTTCGGCCTGATCATGGCGATCGGCACGCAGAACGCATTCGTACTGGCGCAAAGCCTGCGACGTGAACATCACCTGCCGGTGGCGGCACTCTGCGTGGCCTGCGATGCATTACTGGTGGCCGCCGGGGTATTCGGCCTGGCCACGGTGCTGGCACAAAACCCGACCCTGCTCGCCATTGCCCGTTGGGGCGGCGCGGCGTTTCTGTTGTGGTATGGCAGCCAGGCGTTGCGTCGGGCCTGCTCCAGACAGAGTCTGCAACAAGGTGAGAACCAGACCGTTCGTTCGTTGCGCGCGGTGATGCTCAGTGCGTTGGCGGTTACCCTGCTCAACCCGCACGTTTACCTGGACACCGTTCTGTTGATTGGCTCCCTCGGCGCCCAGCAAACGGAGCCCGGAGCTTATGTAGTTGGGGCGGCCAGTGCGTCATTGCTGTGGTTCTTTACCTTGGCACTCGGTGCGGCATGGCTAGCGCCGTGGCTGGCGCGGCCAAGTACCTGGCGAATTCTTGACCTGTTGGTGGCGGTGATGATGTTCGCCGTAGCATTACAGCTGATCAGCGCCGGCTGATTTATTCCAAAAGGCTCTGGAACCTCTATTCCACACAGATGTTGCGTGGTTATGCCGCACCCCCGGTGCTATGATCCGACCCGATGCGCCGCAAAGAGTACAAACTCCCCGGCGCTTGTCTGGCCGCCCGTGATCGGCCTTGCGCTCACCGCAACTGACCTGATTAGGAGAATCATAATGGCTTTCGAATTGCCGCCGCTGCCGTACGCACACGATGCCCTGCAGCCGCACATTTCCAAGGAAACCCTGGAATTTCACCACGACAAGCACCACAACACCTATGTCGTGAACCTGAACAACCTGGTGCCTGGCACCGAGTTCGAAGGCAAGACCCTGGAAGAAATCGTCAAGACTTCCTCGGGCGGCATCTTCAACAACGCCGCTCAAGTGTGGAACCACACTTTCTACTGGAACTGCCTGGCGCCAAACGCTGGCGGTCAACCAACCGGCGCGCTGGCTGACGCCATCAACGCAGCCTTCGGTTCGTTCGACAAGTTCAAGGAAGAGTTCAGCAAGACTTCCATCGGCACTTTCGGTTCCGGTTGGGGCTGGCTGGTGAAAAAGGCTGACGGCTCCCTGGGCCTGGCCAGCACCATCGGTGCCGGCAACCCGCTGACCAACGGCGACACCCCGCTGCTGACCTGCGACGTTTGGGAACACGCTTACTACATCGACTACCGCAACCTGCGTCCGAAGTACGTTGAGGCGTTCTGGAACCTGGTTAACTGGAAGTTCGTGGCTGAGCAGTTCGAAGGCAAAACCTTCACCGCTTAAGCTCGACGCTCCTGAAAAACCCGGCTTTCATGCCGGGTTTTTTACGCCCGAAGAAAAATGCAGGCAATAAAAAACCCGCTGACGAATCAGCGGGTTTTTTATTGCCGCGACCAAAGGATCAGAAATCCTCCAACCGCCACACTTCGTATGCCGGCGTCTCGTAGGGGTGACTCTGTTTCAGAGCCGCCACCACCGAGCCAATCAACTCATCGGCCACCACAAGCTCGACCTTCCATTCCTCCACCCGCTCGACCTGCCCCGCCTCGCCAATGAATGGCTGACTGCCATCCAGTGGACGAAACTGGCCCTGGCCCAACACCTGCCAGGCACAGTGATCGTAAGTGCCGATCCGCCCGCCACCGGCGGCGAATACGGCACTTTTGACCACTTCGACATGGCTGTCGGGAACGAAGAAAGCGAGCTTGTACACAGCTATCAGTTCACCCACACACGCGCATTACGGAACATACGCATCCAAGGCGCGTCTTCGTTCCAGTCTTCCGAACGCCACGAGTTCTGCACGGCACGGAACACACGCTCCGGGTGCGGCATCATGATGGTCACGCGCCCGTCGCGGCTGGTCAATCCGGTGATCCCGCGCGGCGAGCCGTTCGGGTTGGCCGGGTAGGTTTCGGTGACCTTGCCATGGTTGTCGACGAAACGCATCGCCACGCAACCGGACAGATCAGCTTCCAGCAACGCTTCTTCGCTGGCGAACTCGGCATGGCCTTCACCGTGGGCGATGGCGATCGGCATGCGCGAACCGGCCATGCCCTGCAGGAAGATCGAGTTCGACTCCTGGATCTGCACCATCGCCACGCGCGCTTCGAACTGCTCGGAACGGTTACGCACGAAGTGCGGCCAGAACTCGCTGCCCGGGATCAGCTCGTGCAGGTTGGACATCATCTGGCAACCGTTGCACACGCCGAGGGTGAAGCTGTCGTTACGCTCGAAGAAACCCTGGAACGCATCGCGGGCGCGGCTGTTGAACAGCGCCGACTTGGCCCAGCCTTCACCGGCGCCGAGTACGTCACCGTAGGAGAAGCCTCCGCAGGCAACCAGGCCCTTGAACTCGTTCAGGTCGACACGACCGGCCAGGATGTCGCTCATGTGCACGTCGATCGCGTTGAAACCAGCGCGATCGAACGCGGCAGCCATTTCCACCTGACCGTTGACGCCCTGCTCACGCAGCACGGCAACCTGTGGGCGGATGCCTTTCTTGATGTAAGGCGCGGCGATGTCCTGGTTGACGTCGTAGCTGAGCTTGACGCTCAGGCCCGGGTTGTCTTCTTCCAGCAGCACGTCGAACTCTTGATCGGCGCAGTCGGCGTTGTCACGCAGACGCTGGATCTGGTAGCTGGTCTCGGCCCACTGGCGTTGCAGCAGACGACGCTGGCCTTCGAACACGGTGTCACCGTTGAAGGTGATGTTGATCTGGCCATTGTTGATCGGCTGGCCGATCACCGACACGCACTCGCCAAGGCCGGCAGCGCTGAATTGCGCCAGGATGTCGGCGGTAGCGTCCTGGCGAACCTGGATCACGGCGCCCAGTTCTTCGTTGAACAGGATCGCGGCGATGTCAGCAGACGTTTCTGCCAGGCCGTCGAGGTTCAGGCTCAGGCCGCAATGACCGGCGAAGGCCATTTCCACCACGCTGGTCAGCAGACCACCGTCGGAACGGTCGTGGTAAGCCAGCAGGTGACCGTCGGCGTTGAGGCCCTGGATCACCGCGAAGAAGGCTTTCAGGTCTTCGGCGTCGTCGACGTCCGGAGCCTGCTTGCCGAGCTTGCCATGCACCTGGGCCAGGATCGAGGCGCCCATGCGGTTCTGGCCACGGCCCAGGTCGATCAGGATCAGGTCGGTGGTGCCCTTGTCCATGCGCAGTTGCGGGGTCAGGGTCTGACGGATGTCAGTCACTGGCGCGAAACCGGTCACGATCAGGGACATTGGCGAGGTCACGGCCTTGTCCACGCCTTCATCGTTCCAGCGAGTGGCCATGGACATCGAGTCCTTGCCCACTGGAATGGTGATGCCCAGCTCAGGGCACAATTCCATGCCGACCGCTTTCACGGTGTCGTACAGACGTGCGTCTTCACCCGGGTGACCGGCGGCGGACATCCAGTTCGCCGACAACTTGATGTCGGAGATCTTGCCGATGCGCGAAGCGGCGATGTTGGTCAGGGTTTCGCCGATGGCCATGCGGCCCGACGCCGGAGCGTCCAGCAGTGCCAGCGGAGTGCGCTCGCCCATGGCCATGGCTTCACCGGTGTAGACGTCGAAGCTGGTGGCGGTGACGGCAACGTCGGCCACCGGCACCTGCCATGGGCCGACCATCTGGTCACGGGCCACGAGGCCGGTGATGGTGCGGTCGCCGATGGTGATCAGGAAGCTCTTGCTCGCGACAGCCGGGTGATGCAGGACGCGCTCGACGCAGTTGCCGATGTCGAGGGTCGACGGATCGAAATCGTCACCCAGCTCGTTTTCACGCACTACCGAACGGTGCATGCGCGGGGCTTTGCCCAACAGCACTTCGAGCGGCATGTCCACCGGGCTGTTGCCGAAGTGGCTGTCGGTGACGGTCAGCTGCGGCTCGGCCGTGGCTTCGCCGACGACGGCAAACGGGCAACGCTCACGTTCGCAGATCGCCTTGAAGCGATCGAAGTCGGCCGGGCCGACTGCCAGCACGTAGCGTTCCTGGGATTCGTTACTCCAGATTTCGTGCGGGGCCATGCCCGGCTCGTCGTTTGGAATGTTGCGCAGTTCGAAACGGCCACCACGGTCGCCGTCATTGACCAGTTCCGGGAAGGCGTTGGACAGGCCGCCCGCACCCACGTCGTGGATGAAGCTGATCGGGTTCTTGTCGCCCAGTTGCCAGCAACGGTCGATGACTTCCTGGCAGCGACGCTCCATCTCAGGGTTTTCACGCTGCACGGAGGCGAAGTCCAGGTCTGCCGAACTGGTGCCGGTGGCCATGGAAGAAGCCGCGCCGCCGCCCAGGCCGATCAACATCGCCGGGCCGCCGAGCACGATCAGCTTGGAGCCGACCACGATCTCGCCTTTCTTGACGTGTTCTTCACGGATGTTGCCCATGCCGCCAGCCAGCATGATCGGCTTGTGGTAACCGCGCACTTCATCACCGTGCGGGGTGCTGATCGACTGTTCGAAGGTACGGAAGTAGCCGGTCAGTGCCGGACGACCGAATTCGTTGTTGAACGCAGCGCCGCCCAGTGGGCCTTCGATCATGATGTCCAGCGCGGTAACGATGCGCTCGGGCTTACCGTACGGCACTTCCCACGGCTGTAAGAAGCCCGGGATCTGCAGGTTGGACACGGTGAAACCGGTCAGGCCAGCTTTTGGCTTGGCGCCACGACCGGTCGCGCCTTCGTCACGAATCTCGCCACCGGAACCGGTGGACGCGCCCGGGAACGGGGCAATCGCGGTCGGGTGGTTATGGGTTTCAACCTTCATCAGGATGTGCACCGGCTCCTGCACCGCGCCGTACTGGCGGGTTTCGGGGTCCGGGAAGAAACGCCCGGCCACGGAGCCGACGATCACCGAGGCGTTGTCCTTGTAAGCCGACAGAACGCCCTCGCTGTGCATCACGTAGGTGTTCTTGATCATGCCGAACAGGCTTTTTTCCTGGCTTTCGCCGTCGATGTCCCAACTGGCGTTGAAGATCTTGTGACGGCAGTGCTCGGAGTTCGCCTGGGCGAACATCATCAGTTCGATGTCGTGCGGGTTGCGCTTCAAGCCGACGAAGGCGTTGACCAGGTAGTCGATTTCGTCTTCAGCCAGGGCCAGGCCCAGCTCGGTGTTGGCTTTTTCCAGCGCGGCGCGGCCGCCACCCAACACGTCGATCGCGGTCAGGGGCTTGGGTTCGGCGTGGCTGAACAGGCCGGCAGCCTGTTCGAGGTTGCCCAGGACGATCTGGGTCATGCGGTCGTGCAGTGCGTCGGCGATCAACTGGGCTTCAGCGTCGCTGAACTGGCCAGCCACATAGAAGGCAATGCCGCGCTCGATACGCTGGATCTTGGTCAGGCCGCAGTTGCGAGCGATGTCGCTGGCCTTGCTCGACCAGGGCGAGATGGTGCCGAAACGTGGCAACACCAGGAACAGACGACCGGTCGGCTCCTGGACCGGAACGCTTGGACCGTACTTCAGAAGGCGCGCAAGCACCTGCTGTTCGTCGCCGGTCAGGTCGCCGGTAACTTCGGCGAAGTGAGCGAATTCAGCATACAGGCCACTGACAGCCGGAACCTTCTGGCTCAGTTGCTCAAGGAGCTTGCTGTGGCGAAAGGCAGAAAGGGCAGGAGCGCCGCGCAGGATCAACATCTTCGGGACAGCCTCGGGAAGGGGTGTGCTTTGAGGCCGTGCATTCTAGCCTAAACAGCCAGCGACAGCACCCGAAACGCTACGCACGGTTGCACTCGAGTGCCGATCTGTGTTTCTGCCCCGAAAGTCAGGTTAACCCGCCGGGTGACGACAGCTTATTTTTACTGTATCAAAATGCTGAAAAGGCCCGTTCCAGTGGGGTTTTGGCGGCTTTTGCGATCTCTAGCAGACTACCCTGTTGCTGTCGAGATATGGCGCTCGTGGTCCTTTGCGTATACTGCGCAAATGTTTTCCCCAACGGCTTTGCGTCCGCGGTACGCCAAATGGCTGATCGCAACCGGACTCTTCCTGATGCTCAGTGGCTGTGTTGATAAACCCAACACACTGGAGCGCGTAAAGGAGGATGGTGTGCTGCGGGTGGTTACCCGTAACAGCCCCGCCACCTACTTTCAGGATCGCAACGGTGAAACCGGCTTCGAATACGAGCTGGTGAAGCGCTTCGCCGACGATCTGGGGGTCGATCTCAAGATCGAGACGGCCGACAACCTCGACGACCTGTTCAATCAGGTGGGCAAGCCCAATGGCCCGGTCCTGGCGGCTGCCGGCCTGGTCAGCAGCGAAGCACGCAAAAAACAGGTGCGGTTCTCCCATCCCTACCTGGAAGTCACCCCACAGGTCATCTACCGCAACGGCAAGTCGCGCCCTACCGACGCGAAAGACCTGGTCGGCAAGAAGATCATGGTGCTCAAGGGCAGCACCCATGCCGAGCAGCTCGCACAGCTGAAACAGAAATTTCCCGGTATCGAATACGAAGAATCCGACGCGGTCGAGGTCGTGGATCTCCTGCGCATGGTCGACGAAGGTCAGATCGATCTGACATTGGTAGACTCCAATGAAGTCGCGATGAACCAGGTGTACTTCACCAACATCCGCGTTGCCTTCGACCTGGGTGACGCCAGCAACCAGAGCTGGGCCGTGGCGCCGGGCGACGACAACAGCCTGCTCAACGAGATCAACGAGTATCTGGACAAGGTCAAGAAAAACGGCACCCTGCAACGCCTGAAGGAGCGTTATTACGGGCATGTCGATGTACTCGGCTACATGGGCGCGACCACGTTCGCCCAGCACTTGCAGCAGCGCCTGCCCAAGTATGAACCGCACTTCAAGGCCTACGCCAAGAAAGAACAGGTCGACTGGCGCCTGCTGGCGGCGATCGGTTATCAGGAGTCCCTGTGGCAACCGACCGTGACGTCCAAGACCGGTGTGCGCGGCCTGATGATGCTGACCCAGAACACCGCGCAAGCCATGGGCGTGTCCAACCGCCTCGATCCCAAGCAGAGCATCATGGGCGGCGCCAAGTACCTGGCCTACATAAAGGATCAGCTCGACGAGTCGATCCAGGAACCGGATCGCACCTGGTTTGCCCTGGCCGCCTACAACGTCGGCAGCGGTCACCTTGATGACGCCCGCAAGCTGGCGGCCAAGGAAGGGTTGAATCCCGACAAATGGCTGGACGTGAAAAAAATCCTGCCGCGCCTGTCCGAGAAGAAGTGGTACAGCAAAACCCGTTACGGCTACGCCCGTGGCGGCGAGCCCGTGCATTTCGTGGCGAACATCCGTCGCTACTACGACATCCTGACCTGGGTAACGCAGCCGCAGCTTGAAGGCGATCAGGTCGCCGAGGGCAACCTGCATGTGCCGGGCATCGACAAGACCAAGCCGGCCCAGGAACCTGCCCCGCTCTAACAGACACCTCAATCAAATGTGGGAGCCGGCTTGCTCGCAATGGTCGTCAATGAGGACGCGAAAAACCTGATGCCCCGCGGCGCCCTCAGGTTTTTCGCGAGCATGCTCGCTCCTACCGGGCAGCCGCCAGAATCAGCGCCTTCATCTCCGAAACCGCCGACTTGAAGCCCACGAACAACGCATGGGCTACCAGCGCATGGCCGATGTTCAGTTCGTTGATGCCCTTGATCGCGGCCACCGCCTCGACGTTGTGATAGTGCAGACCGTGGCCGGCATTGACGATCAGGCCCTGCGCCAGGCCGAACGCTACGCCGTCGGCGACGCGCTTGAGCTCTTCAGCCACTTCGGTCGGCGTCTCGGCATCGGCATAACGACCGGTGTGCAGTTCGATGGCTGGCGCACCGACGCGACGCGATGCTTCGATTTGCCGTTCGTCGGCATCGATGAACAGCGACACTTCAGAGCCAATCCTCGACAGGCGCTCCACAGCAGCCTTGATCCGCGCCTCCTGCCCCGCCACGTCCAGCCCACCTTCGGTGGTCAACTCCTGGCGGGTTTCCGGCACCAGGCAGATATGCGCCGGACGGATGCGCTCGGCGAATTGCATCATTTCTTCAGTGACGCCCATTTCGAAGTTCATGCGGGTTTGCAGCACGTCCTTGAGCACCAGCACGTCGCGCTCCTGGATGTGCCGGCGGTCTTCGCGCAGGTGCACGGTGATGCCATCCGCGCCCGCCTCTTCCGCATCCAGTGCCGCCTTGACCGGATCCGGGTAGCGCGTGCCCCGGGCCTGACGCAGGGTGGCAACGTGGTCGATGTTCACGCCAAGAAGAATGCGGGTGCTGGTGGTCACGGAAGCGCTCCAGAATAAGAAAAAGTTCGGTGCACAGCATACGGGGAGACTACGGCTTGCGAAACAGCTCGCGACTGACCAGTGGACGACCGCCCAAGTGAACAGCCAGTGCCTGGCGCATCAAACGCTTGGCCGCTGACAATGCACCAGGGGCACTCCAGTCAGCTTCAGCCATGGCCAGCAATTCGGCGCCGTTGAACAAACCGGGCTGCAGCAGATAGACCCGCTCCAGCCCCGCATCCACCTGCAAACGGTAGAGACCGTCTGGCGCAACGGGTTCGTCGTGGATATCGGTAGTCAATGAAAAGCCGTAGCCCAGGTCATCCAGCAAGCGCCATTCGAACGAACGCAGTAACGGCTCCAACGCCCGACCTTCGGCCAGGGCGAGCAAGGTCGCGGCGTAGTGATCGAACACCGAAGGGAAAGGGTCTTCGGCGGGTAGCAGGCGAATCAACAGCTCATTGAGATAAAGACCGCTGAACAGTGCCTCACCGTTGAGCCAGGTGGCGATGCCGGCGCTCTCCATGCGCCCAACATTTTTCAGCTCGCCACGACCGCGAAACTCGACCTCCAGCGGCACGAACGGCCGCGCCAGCGTCCCGGCCTTGCCCCGCGCACTGCGCAATACCGCCCGCAGCCGCCCTTGCGGCGTGAGGAAGTCCACCAAGGCGCTGTTTTCGCGGTAGGCACGGGAATGGAGGACGTAGGCGGGTTGGGCAGTTGGGGCTTGAGACATGGAGTTCTCGATGAAGGAACGCGATTTTACAAATCACCCAAAACCAATGTGGGAGCGGGCTTGCTCGCGAAAGCGGTGTATCAGTCAACATGAATGCTGAATGTTACATCCCCTTCGCGAGCAAGCCCGCTCCCACAGTAGATCTATGCGCGGCCTGACGATTTACAGGTCGCCGTAACCCAGCGAACGCAAGGCACGCTCGTCGTCGGACCAGCCGCCCTTCACCTTGACCCACAGGTTGAGCATGATCTTGGAGTCGAACAACAGCTCCATGTCCTTGCGCGCTTCAGTGCCGATGCGCTTGATGCGCTCGCCCTTGTCGCCAATGATGATCTTTTTCTGGCCATCACGCTCGACGAGGATCAAGGCATGGATATGCAGGGTCTTGCCCTGCTGCTTGAACTCTTCGATTTCGACAGTGATCTGGTATGGCAGCTCGGCGCCCAACTGGCGCATGATTTTTTCGCGTACCAGCTCGGCGGCGAGGAAACGGCTGCTGCGGTCGGTAATCTGGTCTTCCGGGAAGAAGTGATCGTTTTCCGGCAGATGATCAGCGATGACCTTTTCCAGCGCGTCGAGGTTGTGCCCGTGCTGCGCCGAAATCGGGATGATCTGTGCGTTCGGCAACTGCTCCTGCAACCAGCTCAGGTGCGGCATCAGCTCGGCCTTGTCTTCGATGCGATCGGTCTTGTTCAGCGCAACGATCAGCGGGCCGGTGACGTATTGCACGCGCTCGAGGACCATCTGGTCTTCGTCGGTCCACTTGGTGCGATCCACCACGAAGATCACCACGTCGACGTCTTTCAATGCCGCCGAGGCAGTCTTGTTCATGTAGCGGTTCAAGGCTTTTTCGCCGCCCTTGTGCATACCGGGCGTATCGACGTAGATCGCCTGCACATCACCCTCGGTCTTGATGCCGAGCATGTTGTGACGGGTGGTTTGCGGCTTGCGCGAGGTGATCGCCAGCTTTTGGCCGAGGATGTGGTTGAGCAGCGTGGACTTGCCCACGTTCGGACGGCCGACGATGGCAACATAGCCACAGCGCGTTGCGTTTGTATCAGTCATTGCCATTCTCCACACCCAGGGCAATCAGTGCTGCGGCGGCCGCTACCTGTTCGGCAATACGACGGCTCACACCCTGACCTCGGCTTTTTTCATTCAATAGGATGATTTCACATTCGACGAAGAACGTCCGGCAATGCGGTTCACCCTGGATATCCACCACTTCGTAACGCGGCAGCTCGCAACCACGGGACTGCAGGAATTCCTGCAGGCGGGTTTTTGGATCTTTGTTGGTGTCGACCAGCGTCAGGCCTTCGAACTCCCCGGCCAGCCAGGCCAGCACGCGCTCGCGCGCCACTTCCATGCCGGCGTCCAGGTAGATCGCGCCAATCAGCGCTTCCAGGGCATCGGCCAGAATCGACTCGCGACGAAAACCGCCGCTTTTCAGTTCGCCGGAGCCCAGGCGCAGGTACTCGCCCAGATCGAAACCACGGGCCAGTACGGCCAGGGTCTCACCTTTGACCAGGCGTGCGCGCAAACGCGACAACTGGCCTTCGCGGGCCAGCGGGAAGCGATCGAACAGCGCCTCGCCAGCAACGAAGTTGAGGATGGCATCACCGAGGAATTCCAGGCGTTCGTTGTTACGCCCGGCAAAACTGCGGTGAGTCAGGGCCAGGACCATCAGTTCCTGATCCTTGAAGGTATAGCCGAGCTGACGCTCGAGACGGCTTAAGGAGACGCTCACGGTTTACCCACGCTGAGTTCGTGGTTGGATTCCACCGCCATCGCCGGGAGTCGGCGCAGGCCTGGGACAATTAACGCTGTGTTCAAAAATAACGTCCTGAATATCGTTGTTTTCATGCCTCTGTCGCCGATTGTGCCGACTCCAGAAATGCATTCGGCGCTGTGTTCAACAGCGCCGTGCTTGATTACTGGATCAGGCCAACCCGCGAGAAATTCGGCAGGTGACTGAGTTTGGGTTCCGGCCAGCTCATCCAGACCGCGAAGGCCTTGCCGACGATATTCTTGTCGGGAACCATGCCCAGCAGATCCTTGGGAATGGCTGGATCATCCCAGTAGCGACTGTCGTTGGAGTTGTCGCGGTTGTCGCCCATCATGAAGTAGTGCCCGGCAGGCACTGTCCATGTACGGTCCGGTGTTGCGCGATAGCGACTCATTTCCTTGCGGATCAAGTGCTCGGCGACACCGAGTTTTTCCTTGTAGAGCTCGGCACTGCCCAGCGTGCCCGGCTCGGAGCCGACCAGCTTTTCGGCAATCGACTCACCGTTGACGAACAGACGCTTGTCAGCGGTGTACCGCACCGTATCGCCCGGCAGCCCCACTACACGCTTGATGTAGTTGACGTTCGGATCACTCGGATAGCGGAACACCATCACATCGCCACGCTGTGGCTCACCGACTTCGATGATTTTCTTGTCGATCACCGGCAAGCGAATCCCGTAGGAAAACTTGCTCACCAGAATGAAGTCGCCGACGTCCAGGGTCGGTTTCATCGAGCCCGATGGGATCTGGAACGGTTCCACCAGGAACGAACGCAGCACCAGTACGATGAACAGCACCGGGAAGAACGACTTGCCGTATTCGACCAGCAACGGTTCCTTGCCCAGTTTCTCGATCACCACCCCATCAGGCTGGCTGACGCTGCCCTGATAGGAGGCGATGGCGGCACGCCGACGCGGCGCCAGGATCAACAGATCAAGCAACGCCAACAGGCCGCAGACGAATACGGCGATGACCAGCAACAGCGGGAAATTTAGTGACATAGGACCTAACTATCCAACCTGAGCACGGCAAGGAAGGCTTCTTGTGGAATTTCCACGTTGCCGACCTGCTTCATGCGTTTTTTACCGGCCTTTTGCTTTTCCAGCAGCTTTTTCTTACGGCTGACGTCACCGCCGTAGCATTTGGCCAATACGTTCTTTCTGAGCGCCTTGACGGTTGTACGCGCCACAATCTGCCCGCCAATGGCGGCCTGGATTGCCACGTCGAACATCTGCCGCGGAATCAGTTCTTTCATCTTCTCGGTCAACTGGCGACCTTTGTAGTGCGCATTGTCACGGTGCACGATCAACGCCAGCGCGTCGACCTTGTCGCCGTTGATCAGCACGTCCAGTTTCACCAGACTAGCCGATTGGTAACGATCGAAATGGTAATCCAGCGAAGCATAGCCGCGACTGGTGGATTTCAGGCGATCGAAGAAGTCCAGGACCACTTCGTTCATCGGCAAGTCGTAGGTCACTTGTACCTGGGAGCCCAGGAACAGCATGTCGACCTGCACACCACGTTTTTCGATGCACAACGTAATGACGTTACCCAAGTGCTCTTGCGGCACAAGGATATTGGCGCGCACGATCGGCTCGCGCATGTCCTCGATGGAAGACAGGTCCGGCAACTTCGACGGGTTATCGACGTAGATCGTCTCGCCGGTCTTGAGCAGCAGCTCGAAGATTACCGTCGGCGCCGTGGTGATCAGGTCCAGGTCATACTCGCGCTCCAGGCGCTCCTGGATGATTTCCATGTGCAGCATGCCGAGGAACCCGCAACGGAAGCCGAAGCCCAGGGCGTCAGAGCTTTCCGGGGTGTACTGCAGCGACGAATCGTTCAGGGTGAGCTTTTGCAGGGCCTCACGGAAATCTTCGAAGTCGTCGGAGCTGACCGGGAACAGACCGGCGTAGACCTGCGGCTGGATGCGCTTGAAACCTGGCAGCACATCGACGTCCGGCGTCGAACTCAAGGTCAGGGTGTCGCCCACGGGGGCACCGTGAATATCCTTGATGCTGGCGATGATGAAGCCCACTTCACCGGCCTTCAGGTCAGCGGTAGGGGTGTGTTTCGGGTTGAATACACCGACGCTGTCCACCAGGTGGATCTTGCCGGTGGACTTGACCAGGATCTTGTCACCCTTCTTCACGCGGCCGTGACGCACGCGCACCAGGGACACGACGCCCAGGTAGTTGTCGAACCAGGAGTCGATGATCAACGCTTGCAGCGGATCTTCGATGTTGCCGGTGGGTGCAGGAATGGTGGTAACCAGACGCTCCAACACCTCATCGACGCCCAGGCCGGTCTTGGCAGAGCAAGTGACCGCGTCGGTGGCATCGATGCCGATGATTTTTTCGATTTCTTCTTTTACGCGGTCCGGATCAGCCTGTGGCAGGTCGATCTTGTTCAGCACCGGCATCACTTCCAGGCCCTGTTCGATCGCCGTGTAGCAGTTGGCAACCGACTGCGCCTCAACGCCTTGACCGGCATCGACCACCAGCAGCGCGCCTTCACAGGCGGCCAGCGATCGGCTCACCTCATAGGTGAAGTCAACGTGACCTGGAGTATCGATGAAATTCAGCTGGTAAGTGACGCCATCACGAGCCTTGTAGTAAAGCGTGACGCTGTGCGCCTTGATGGTGATCCCGCGCTCGCGCTCAAGATCCATGGAATCCAGTACCTGGGCTTCCATTTCACGCTCGGCCAGGCCGCCGCACATCTGGATGAAGCGATCGGCCAGCGTCGACTTGCCATGGTCAATGTGGGCGATGATGGAGAAATTGCGGATATGACTCAAATCACTCACGGATCAACACTCAAAAAGGCTGCAGGCATAGCCCGCCGAAAAATAGCCGGGAATTGTACCTGATCCACGGCGCAAGCGTCACGTTTGCAGGCCAGACGGCCCGTACAAAAACGCCCCGGTCTTGTGACAGGGGCGTTTTTTATCAGCAGCGAAGCGATGAACAAGTCGCCATCAACCGGCGCGACGCAGCAACCACAGCCCCGCCAGGGCACAGACACCGGCTGGCACGAGCACCGCAAACAGTGGCGAAAAACCGAAGACCAGGCTTGAAGGCCCCAACAAATCCTGGGCAATGCGGAAGGTGAAACCGACCAGCACACCGGTAAATACCCGCTGACCGAGGGTCACCGAGCGCAACGGACCAAAGATGAAGGAGATCGCCATCAGCACCAGGGCAGCGGTAACCAGCGGCTGCAACACCTTGACCCAAAATGCCAGCCAGTAACGGCCATTGTTCAGCCCCTGCTCAGCCAGATAGTGGATATAGCCCCACAGCCCCGAGATCGACAGCGATTCCGGCGCCATGACCACGGTGCTCAGCAACTGCGGGCTCAATGCCACATCCCAGCGCTCGACCGGGGCGCTCACCACTTCAGTGTTCCTTTCGTGGAACACCGTGGTGGTGACATCGGACAACTGCCAGTGATCCTTGTCGAACTCGGCGCGCTTGGCGAAGCTCGCCGACAGCATGTGCCGCTCCTTGTCGAAGTGGTAGCGGGTCACGCCGTACAGCAGGCCATTGGGTTGTACGGAGTTGACGTGGATGAATTCGTCACCCTGGCGATGCCACAAACCGTGTTTGGCGCTTTGCGCATCGCCACTGCCCTGGGCCAGCGAGCGGTTGGCCTGGGCGGTGCTTTCAGTCGCCGGCGCGACGTATTCGCCAATCAGCACTCCCACCACCATCAGCACCAGCATCGGCTTCATGACCGCCCAGACGATCCGCCCGATGGACACGCCAGCCGCACGCATGATGGTCAGTTCACTGTTGCTGGCCAGGCTGCCGAGACCGATCAGGCAACCGATCAAGGCTGCCATCGGCAGCATGTCGTAGAGCCGGCGTGGTGCCGTCAGCAGCACGTAGCTCATGACGTCGAGCAATGTATAGGTATCACTGGCATCGCCCATCTCGTCGATGAACGCAAACAACGTGGCCAGGCCGAGAATAATCCCCAATACCGCCAGGATCGCCATGAACACACTGCTGCCGATGTAGCGGTCGAGCTTAACCACGGGCCACCTCCAGCGCACTGCGGCGACTCGCCATCTTCAAGCGCAAAGGCTCCCAATAGAGCAGACCCAGGCCAATGGCCAGGAATATCCCATGCACCCACCATAAGCCCAGCGCCGGTGGGATCTTGCCCTTTTCAAGCGCACCGCGAGCGGCAATCAGGATAGTCAGGTAGGCCATATAAAGAAGGATTGCCGGCAACAACTTGAGGAAACGTCCCTGGCGCGGGTTGACCCGCGACAACGGCACCGCCATCAAGGTGACGATGAACACCAGCAACGGCAGGGACAGGCGCCATTGCAGCTCGGTGCGCGAACGCAGGTCATCGCTGCCCAGCAAGGAGCTCGTGGGCATCGCGTCACGGTCGGTGACTTCGTCGCTGACGTCCGGCTTGGGCAGCATTACGCCGTATTCGTCGTACTTGATCGCCCGGTAATCGGCCTGCCCCGGATTGCCGTCATAACGGTAGCCGTTATCGAGGATCAGGTAGCGGTTGCCGTCGGGGCGGATTTCCTGGCGGCCTTTTTCCGCCACCAGCACGGAGATCCCGCGATCCTTGTTGTCGGAACCGAGGTTCTTTTGCGAGATGAAGACCCCCGCCAGATGGATGCGGTCATCAGACAACTGCTCGGTATAGGTCACCCGCGTGCCATCGCGCAGGGCCTGGAAACGGCCAGGCTCCAGGGTGTCGAACTCGGTCAGGGCGTCCTGCTTGTTCAGCAGCAGCTGGAACTGATTGGCGCCTTGTGGCGCCAGGCTCAGGCTCAACCAGGCAACGACCAGCGCAACCAGGGTGGCCGGAAACAGGGTCATGCGAAACAGGCGTTGCTGGCTCATGCCCGTGGCCGACAGCACGGTCATCTCGCTTTCAAGGTACAGGCGGCCGTAGGCCAGCAGTATCCCGAGAAACAGGCCCAGCGGCAGGATCAGTTGCAGGAATCCCGGCAGGCGAAAACCCATGATGAGGAACAGTGAGCCCGGATCCAGTTGACCCGAAGCGGCCTGCGCGAGGTACTTGATGAAGCGTCCACTCATGATGATGACCAGCAGCACCGCACTGACGGCACTCAAGGTCAACAGGACTTCGCGGGATAGATAACGAAAGACGATCAAACCAGACACTCCAGGGTTGTCAGGCTATGGCGGCCAAACAAGCAAACACGTCAGACAGCCCGCAAGGCAGGGCCGCCGAAAAAAAGATTGCGCATTATCCTGTGATTGGGTGCGCCTGTCACTGCGCAATGCATGGGTACGGGATGCGTAGGAGCGAGCATGCTCGCGATGGTCGTCAACGATAACGCGGGAAGCCTGACACCCCGTGGCGCTCTCAGGTTTCTCGCTAGCAGGCTAGCTCCTACAGTGGTCCACAGTTGGCCACAAACCGCGTAGATCGTTCAGACGAGGGTTGTCAGGCGCCGCTGGCGAGGTTCAAACTGCCGCCTTCGTCGCCGGTCGATCCTGGCGCCTTTCTATTTATAAGCAAGCGCTGCCCATACCTTGTCCAGCGCTTGCTATTGACCATCAATTCAGGGATCCGGACATGGAACTGGTTGTAAAAAGCGTCAACCCGCAAACGTTGAAAACCGCCACGCTGGTGGTTGCCGTCGGCGAGGGCCGCAAGCTCGGCGCCGTTGCCAAACAGCTCGACGAACTCAGCGCTGGCGCCATCAGTGCCGTACTCAAGCGCGGCGACCTGGCCGGCAAGGTTGGCCAGAGCCTGTTACTGCACAGCCTGCCGAACCTGAAAGCCGAACGCGTATTGCTGGTCGGCGTGGGCAAGGACGAAGAACTGGGTGACCGCCCGTTCCGCAAAATCGTTGCCGGCATCCTCAACACGCTCAAAGGCCTGGGTGGCAGCGACGCCGTGCTGGCCCTGGACGAAATCGTGGTCAAGGGCCGCGACAGCTATGGCAAGACCCGCCTGCTGGCCGAAACCCTGGTGGACGGCGAATACCAGTTCGACCAGTTCAAGAGCCAGAAAGCCGAGCCGCGCGCGCTGAAGAAAATCACCCTGGTGACCATCAAGGCCGCCGAGGCTGAAGTGCAACGCGCCGTGACCCACGCCACCGCCATCGCCAACGGCATGGCGTTTACCCGTGACCTGGGCAACCTGCCGCCGAACATCTGCCACCCGACCTTCCTCGGCGAGCAAGCGAAAAACCTCGGCAAGCAATTCAAGGACCTGAAAGTCGAAGTCCTCGACGAGAAAAAGATCAAGGCCCTGGGCATGGGCTCGTTCTACGCCGTCGGCCAGGGCAGCGCCCAACCGCCACGCCTGATCGTCATGCAATATAACGGTGGCAAGAAGTCCGAGAAGCCCTACGCCCTGGTCGGTAAGGGCATCACGTTCGACACCGGCGGCATCAGCCTCAAGCCGGGTGCCGGCATGGATGAAATGAAGTACGACATGGGCGGCGCCGCCAGCGTGTTCGGCACCGTGCGTGCCGTGCTCGAACTGAAACTGCCGATCAACCTGGTGTGCATCCTGGCTTGCGCCGAGAACATGCCCAGCGGCAACGCTTCGCGCCCGGGCGACATCGTTACCACCATGAGCGGCCAGACCGTGGAAATCCTCAATACCGACGCCGAAGGCCGTCTGGTGCTGTGCGACGCCCTGACCTACTCCGAGCGATTCAAGCCGCAAGCGGTGATCGACATCGCCACCCTGACCGGCGCCTGCGTGGTTGCACTGGGCTCCCATACCTCGGGCCTGCTGGGCAACAACGAGCAATTGATCGACCAACTGCTCAGCGCCGGCAAGGCTGCCGACGACCGCGCCTGGCAACTGCCGCTGTTCGATGAGTACCAGGAGCAGCTGGACAGCCCGTTCGCCGACATCGCCAACATCGGCGGTCCGAAAGCCGGCACCATCACCGCGGCTTGCTTCCTGTCGCGCTTCACCAAGAACCTGAACTGGGCGCACCTGGACATCGCCGGCACCGCCTGGACCAGCGGCGGCAAGGACAAGGGCGCCACCGGTCGTCCGGTTCCGCTGCTGACCCAATACCTGCTGGACCGTGCCAAAGCCTGAAACCAATGACCCTGGGGCGACGTCACTTTTGGGCGACGTCGACCCGGGCTCAGGAACCGCAATGACCAAAGTCGACTTTTATATCCTGCCCAGCGCCGATCCTTCGGCGCGGCTGGACTTCGCCTGCAAGCTCACCGAAAAAGCCTGGCGCATGGGCCATCGCGTCTACCTGCATTGCAGCGATGCGGCCCAGCGTGACGATCTCGATGCGCGCCTGTGGGCATTCAAGGGTGAAAGCTTCGTGCCCCACGGCCCCGCTGAAAATGAGCCCGACAGCCTGATCGTGCTGGGCGTTGGCGATGACTGCGGTTCGCATCAGGACCTGCTGGTCAATCTCGACCTGAAAGTACCGGCCTTTGCCCAGCGTTTCGCCCGCGTGGCGGAAGTGGTGGTTGAAGATCCGGTCATACGCACGGCTGCGCGGGAGAGTTTCCGTTTCTACCGCGAACAGGGCTATCCTCTGCAAGATCACCGTTTACAGCGACTCTGAGCATTCCGATGGACACTCCAAAACCGCTGCAACAATCCGCGCACCTGCTGGACGACCTCGAGTCGATCCGCCAACTGCTCGGCGATGACAACCTGCAACCACCGCTGCTGACCGACACGGTCGAGGAAGGTGACCAGGAACAGATCCCGATGTTGTTCGACACCGTCCGCGAACCCGCGCCGGCCGTCGCACCAACACCCCTCAAACCTGCTGCCGAACCCGCGCCGAGCGCCAATCAGAACGCCGACGCCCTGCTCTACCTCGACAGCGAACTGCGCGCCGCTGCGCAATTGATCATGCAAGACGTGATCGACGACTTCGCGCCGCACATCGAAACCGAAATCAAACGCCGCCTCAGCGCGCGCATGGAACGGCTTCTCAGTCAGTACAACGACTGAGCCACACACTGCCCCCCCCCCTGTGGGAGCGAGCCTGCTCGCGAAGGCGGTGTAACAGTCACCCTTTAAGTCGACTGGCACAACGCTTTCGCGAGCAGGCTCGCTCCCACATTCGCTCTGCGCCTGTCTGCACCTGCTCGCCCTATCCTTGATGCCCCGCTATACTCGTCGGCTTTTCCTGAATTAATGCCAATAGGGTCCCGCCGCGCATGGATAAGACCTACCAGCCGCACGCCATTGAAACTTCCTGGTACAACACCTGGGAGTCAGAGAATTACTTCGCCCCGCAAGGCGCGGGCGAGTCCTACACCATCATGATCCCGCCGCCGAACGTCACCGGCAGCCTGCACATGGGACACGGCTTCAACAACGCGATCATGGACGCCCTGATCCGTTTCCGCCGCATGCAGGGTCGCAACACCCTGTGGCAACCGGGTACCGACCACGCCGGTATCGCCACGCAAATGCTGGTGGAGCGTCAACTCGAAGCCCAGGGCCAGAATCGCCACGACCTGGGCCGCGACAAATTCCTCGAGAAAGTCTGGGAATGGAAGGATCAGTCCGGCGGCAATATCAGCCGTCAGATCCGTCGTCTCGGCTCGTCCGTGGACTGGAGCCGCGAGCGCTTCACCATGGATGACGGCCTCTCGGAAGCCGTGAAGGAAGCGTTCGTGCGCTTGCACGAAGACGGCCTGATCTACCGCGGCAAGCGCCTGGTCAACTGGGACACCAAGCTGCACACGGCGATTTCCGACCTTGAAGTGGAAAACCACGACGAAAAAGGTTTCCTGTGGAACCTGAAGTACCCGTTGGCCGATGGCGCCAAGACCGCTGAAGGCAACCCGTTCCTGATCGTCGCGACCACCCGCCCGGAAACCATGCTCGGCGACTCCGCCGTCGCGGTTAACCCGAACGATGAGCGCTACAAAGCCCTGATCGGTAAATTTGTCGAGCTGCCGCTGGTCGGCCGCCGCATCCCGATCATCGCCGACGATTACTGCGATCCCGAATTCGGCACCGGCTGCGTGAAAATCACCCCGGCCCACGATTTCAATGACTACGAAGTCGGCAAGCGCCACAACCTGCCGCTGCTGAACATCTTCGACAAGAACGCCCATGTCTTGCCAGCCGTCCAGGCGTTCAACCTCGATGGCACCTTGAACGAAACGATCGACGGCAAGATCCCGGCCGAGTATGCCGGCCTGGACCGTTTCGAAGCGCGTAAACAGATCGTTGCGGCGTTCGAGGCCGCGGGCCTGCTGGTCAGCGTCGACGATCACGCCCTGAAAGTACCGAAAGGCGACCGTTCCGGCACCATCATCGAGCCGTGGCTGACCGACCAGTGGTATGTGTCCACCAAGCCGTTGGCCGAACCTGCGATTGCCGCCGTCGAGGACGGTCGCATCCAGTTCGTGCCGAAACAGTACGAAAACATGTACTTCTCGTGGATGCGTGACATCCAGGACTGGTGCATCAGCCGTCAGCTGTGGTGGGGCCACCGGATTCCAGCCTGGTACGACGAGTCGGGCAAAGTCTACGTCGGTCGCGACGAAGCCGAAGTGCGCGCCAAGCACAACCTCGGCCCGGACGTCGCGCTGCAACAGGACAACGACGTACTCGACACCTGGTTCAGCTCGGGCCTGTGGACCTTCTCCACGCTCGGCTGGCCGGAACAGACCGAATTCCTGAAGAAATTCCACTCCACCGACGTCCTGGTCACCGGCTTCGACATTATTTTCTTCTGGGTTGCCCGGATGATCATGCTCACCATGCATTTGGTGAAGAACGAAGACGGCACACCGCAGGTGCCGTTCAAGACCGTGTACGTGCACGGCCTGGTGCGTGATGGCCAAGGCCAGAAGATGTCCAAGTCCAAGGGCAACGTCCTGGACCCACTGGACATCATCGACGGTATCGAGCTCGAAGAGCTGGTGCAGAAACGCACCTCCGGCATGATGCAGCCGAAACTGGCGAAGAAGATCGAGAAGCAGACCCGTGAAGAGTTCGCCGAGGGTATCGCCAGCTACGGCACCGACGCCCTGCGCTTCACCTTCTGCTCGCTGGCGTCCACCGGTCGCGACATCAAGTTCGACATGGGCCGCGTCGAAGGCTATCGCAACTTCTGCAACAAGATCTGGAACGCCGCGCGCTACGTGCTGGACAAGGGCGAAGACTGCGGCCAGAACGGCGAAGCCTACGAGCTCTCTCTGGCTGACCGCTGGATCATTTCGCAGCTGCAACGCACCGAAGCCGAAGTCACCCGCCAGCTCGACCAGTTCCGTTTCGACCTGGCCGCGCAAGCCTTGTACGAGTTCATCTGGAACCAGTATTGCGACTGGTACCTGGAACTGTCCAAGCCAGTGCTGTGGGACGAAAACGCCCCGGTCGAACGCCAGCGCGGCACCCGTCGCACCCTGGTTCGCGTGCTCGAAGTTGCCTTGCGCCTGGCGCACCCGTTCATGCCGTTCATCACCGAAGAAATCTGGCAGCGCGTCGCGCCGCTGGCCGGTATCGAAGGCAAGACGATCATGCTGCAACCTTGGCCAGTGGCCAATGAAGCGCGCATCGACCAGGCCGCCGAAGACGACATCGAATGGCTCAAGGGCCTGATGCTCGGCACGCGTAACATCCGTGGCGAGATGAACATCGGCCCGGGCAAACCGCTGCCGCTGTTCCTGAAGAACGTCAGTGCAGAAGACCAGCGTCGCCTGACCGAGAACGAAGCCCTGCTGAAGAAGCTGGCGCGCCTGGAATCGATCACCGTGCTGGCTGCTGGCGAAGAAGCACCGCTGTCCGCCACTGCCCTGGTCGGTGAGATGGAAGTGCTGGTGCCAATGGCTGGCCTGATCGACAAAGGTGCCGAGCTTGCGCGCCTGGACAAGGAAATCCAGCGCCTGCAAGGCGAAGTGCAGCGCGTCGGTGGCAAGCTGTCCAACGCCGGGTTCGTTGACAAGGCTCCGGCCGAAGTTATCGACAAGGAACGCGCCAAACTGGCCGAAGCCGAACAGGCTCTGGGCAAGCTGGCCGAGCAGCATGCGCGGATTGCCAGTCTGTAACGGCAAATCGCAATGAAAAAGGGAGGCCCAAGTGGCCTCCCTTTTTTATGTCCACCGCAAATCCCCCTGTAGGAGCTGCCGCAGGCTGCTCCTACAGGGGCGCACCGATTACGGTTGGATGTGGGACAATAGCCGCCACTTTTAGCCATACCCGAATCGATCACACCCATGACCGCCCCCCGCACACCCAAACCTGCGCGTAAAAAGCCCGAATCCGCGACCCCGGCCAAAGCCGTGGAGCCGCGCGAAAAGGCCAGCTTGCATCCGCGCAACCGCCACCAGGGTCGTTACGACTTCCCGGCGCTGATCAAGACCACGCCGGAACTGGCGAAGTTCGTGATCATCAACCTCTACGGCAAGGAAAGCATCGACTTCGCCAGCCCGGACGCGGTGCGGGTGTTCAACCGGGCGCTGCTCAAGTCGTTCTACGGCATCGCCCACTGGGACATTCCGGCCGACTATCTGTGTCCACCCGTTCCGGGTCGTGCGGACTACGTGCACTTCCTCGCCGACCTGCTGGCCAGCGGCAATGATGGCGAGATTCCCCGGGGCGCCGCGGTCAAGGTGCTGGACGTGGGCATGGGCGCCAACTGCGTGTATCCGTTAATCGGTCATAGCGACTACCGCTGGCAGTTCCTCGGCTCGGAAATCGACGCCACCGCCATCGCCGCCGCCAGGGCCATCATCCAGTCCAACGGTTTGAACAAGGCCATCCAGATTCGCCAGCAGGGCAACCGCAAGCATATTTTGCTGGGTCTGCTGGAGAGCGCCGAGCGCTTTGATCTGACGATGTGCAACCCGCCCTTCCACGCCTCGCTGGAGGAAGCCACCCGAGGCAGCAGCCGTAAATGGCGCGCGCTGGGCAAGGCCGATCCGAAACGCAAACTGCCAGTACTGAATTTTGGCGGTCAGGCGGCGGAGTTGTGGTGTGAGGGCGGTGAAGCGCGATTCGTCACCCAACTGATCAGCGAGAGCGCGCAGGTGGGTCAGCAGGTGTTGTGGTTCAGTACCCTGGTATCGAAAGCGTCGAACCTGCCAGCCATCCAGACGGCCCTGAAAAAGGCTGGCGCATTGGAAAGCCAGGTGGTGGAAATGTCCCAGGGCCAGAAACAGAGTCGCTTTGTGGCCTGGACCTTTCAGACAAAATCCGAACAACAAGTCTGGCGTCAGCGTTGGGCTCGCACTAGTTGAATGTAGGCTGGCAAGCCATTTTTCTGAAAGCCAACAGGCTACAAACGCCCCGAAATACCGGGGCGTTTGTTATTCAGAAGTAAAAGCATATTTTAGAACAACTTCCGGTCTCCAGAGGAGACTGACTGTTATTTATGACAGTATCACCCCGAAAAATTCAGCTGCATTGTAATGGACCATCAGGAAAGCTCTGGAGTCCACAACATGCGCCTGCAAACACTCGCGACACCGATCCGTAGATGCCTGTATGCATTTTGCCTGAGCAGCGCTTCGATGCTGCCCGCTTCCGCTAGCGAGAGCGAAAGTTTTTGGCACGAAGTCAAACCGGTCGATTCGGCTCCTGCCCAACCCCAGACAAACGAGGGATCAGCTATTCCCTCGCACTACCGAGAACTCCATCTAGACCTGCCAGGCCTTCATCAATATCTGTCCGCTACCGGTAAATCCGGCCAGGAAGGATCATCGTCGCGTCAGGTGAGCCTGCCCTTACCTCAGGGCGGATTCAGCCAATTCAACTTGCTTGAATCAGGTGTCATACCCACCGCTCTCGCCAAGCGTTTCCCAAACATACTCAGTTTCAAGGGGAGCGATAGTAGTGGTCGCTTGGTAAGTCTTGACCTGTCAAGCAAGTCGCTGCGCGCTTCCATTTCAAACGGTCAGGACGTGTGGCTGATTCAGCGAGCCTGGAATGCACAGGGCAATACCCAGGCGACGGCTGAAGAGGCAACCCGTTACTTCAGCTTCAGTCAATTTGATATACCACCGGAAAAACCAGCAATCGACTCAGAGCGCGAGCCATCCACCGCCACACCGCCATATGGCGTGCCCCGGGGAAATATTCTCTATAACTTTCGAGTGGCAATTACTTCAAACAGCGGATTCACCCAAGCTTTTGGTGGCACTGTCGAAGATGGTCTGTTCGCAGTCGTCAATACGGTCAATCGAGTCAATCGGGTTTTTGAACGAGATTTGGGAGTGAGTTTCACGCTGACTGATGAAAATGACAAACTCATCTTGACGGACCCCGCGCTGGACCCCATCAACGATGGTTTTACCTGGCACGAGTCAAACAGAAAGCTGATGGACCGGTTGATAGGTGCAAATAGCTATGATGTTGGCTTCATGTTTACGCCACATGAAGGCGGCAGTGCGGGGGGAATAGGCAACACCTGCGTTGTTGAGGGAGGCACTCCCGCGCCCAAAAAGCATACGGCTTACGGAGATTCAGGACACCACGATCCAGTAAACGCCCCGAAGTTTTTTGAGACCACCGTGCACGAGTTCGGGCACAAACTCGGTGCTCAACATGTTTTCGAGGGGAATCAGATAATGGGCTACGGCAGTCCAAGATATGCATACTTCCATGCCTTGTCCCTTGATGAAATGCACGCTTGGCTACAGTCCCTCGGTGGTCAATGTGCCACCAAAACATTAAATCCAGTCAACGCCCCATGGATCGATCACGACTCTTTGCCCGTGCCTCATATGCGTATTCCCGCTAACACTCCGTTCAGATTATCAGCAACAGTGCTGCACAGCGTCCCCAACGCAGCACTAACGTACGCGTGGGACCCGATGAATGGGCCCCTACCTACCGAAATAACAGATGATCCCGGATATGGAAATCTTTCTATACCTCTACTCCCATCGTCATCGAATGAACGAGCCTACCCCTCTCTCCCGGTAATATTGAACGAAAAATTACCCACCCCTGGCGACCTGTATCCGAAAAAATCCCGTGATTTAAACTTCAACCTGACAGTGCGGGATAACCAGGCCGTGCATCCAACCACTGCTAAAGCGAACGTCAAGGTCGGGGTTGTGGACACAGGTACAGCGTTTGCTGTAACAGTACCGAGCAGCTCCGTGAACTGGAAAGCAGGCGAAATCTATGACATTGCCTGGGACGTGGCCGGGACAGATGTTCAACCCATCAGTTGTCTTCGAGTTGCCGTACATCTGTCAATCGACGGTAGTCATAACTTTCTGAAGGAGCCTTTGGTTACCAAGCGGTTAAACAATGGGAGTGCAGCGGTAAAACTTCCTCTTGTGAACACAGTAAAGGCTCGCCTCTCTGTGAGCTGCGAGGACAATATCTTCTTTGCAGTCTCTCCAACGGATTTTGTCATTACCCCATAACCCGCCACAGAATCGCAGACACAAAAAAACCGTGCCCGGATCGCTCCGGCGCACGGTTTTTTTTTAACAAGTCTTACTTGTTAACAGCGTCGGTCAGGCCTTTAGCCACAACCAGCTTGATCACTTTCTTGGCAGCGATTTCGATGGCGGCGCCAGTCGAAGGGTTACGGCCAGTACGGGCAGGACGCTCAGTCACTTTCAGTTTGCCGATACCTGGCAGAGTGATTTCGCCGCCGTTTTCCAGCTGATCGGCAACGATTTGGCCCAGTTGGTCCAGAGCGTTACGCGCGGTGGTTTTTGGCGCGTCGATAGCTTCAGCGATGTCGGCGATCAGTTGGTCTTTAGTAAGAGCCATGTAGTGTTCCTTCCCTATCAAATTCATATGGATTGCAGAGTGCAGTGTCAGCCATCGAGCCCGATCTTTTGGATCCGGCACCCTCGGCCAAATAACCACGGGATCGGGGTTATAGATTCCGAAATCAGGGTTTGGTTCGACCTGACAAATGCTGAATGCACGCTTAACGCAGTGACTACGCGTAAGACCGCGCAAAACTAGCACAGAGGCGGGGAAATATCCGCCTCTAGCTACCCAATTGGTCAGCTTTATTGCTCTAAATCGGCAAAAAAACGCATAAGCACCACCGGTCGCCCCGCAATTGCCGTTCGCACCGCGCCAAAACCAGTGGTTGCGGTACACTGGGCGCTTTTTCGGGGAGCACGCCCTCCCGTCTTCCTTCAGCCGAGAAGCCCATGCCGATCCGTCATTGCATCGTCCACCTGATCGACAAAAAACCCGACGGCACACCTGCAGTTCTGCACGCTCGGGACTCCGAGTTGGCCGAGTCCAGCGCCATCGAGAACATGCTTGCCGACCTCAACGAAAGTTATAACGCCAAACAAGGCAAGGCCTGGGGTTTCTTCCATGCCGAATCCGGGGCGCATCCGTTCAGCGGCTGGCTGAAGGAGTACTTCGATGGCGGCAAAGACTTCACCGCCTTCAGCCGCGTGGCGGTGGAACACCTGCAAAAACTCATGGAAGAGTCCAACCTCTCGGTCGGCGGCCACGTGCTGTTCGCCCACTATCAGCAAGGCATGACCGATTACCTGGCGATCGCCCTGCTGCACCACAGTGAAGGCGTCGCGGTGACCGAACAACTGGACGTGACCCCCTCCCGTCACCTGGACCTGGGCCAGTTGCACCTGGCGGCGCGAATCAACGTGTCGGAGTGGCAGAACAACAAGCAGTCCAAGCAGTACATTTCGTTCATCAAAGGCAAGAATGGCAAAAAGGTTTCGGAGTATTTCCGCGACTTCATCGGTTGCCAGGAAGGCGTTGACGGCCCCGGTGAAACCCGAACCCTGCTCAAGGCCTTCAGTGACTTCGTCGAAAGCGAAGACCTGCCCGAAGACGACGCGCGCGAGAAAACCAAGACCCTGGTGGATTACGCCAGCAGCCAGGCCAAGCTCGGCGAACCGATGGGCCTGGAAGAGTTATCGGAACTGATTGACGAAGACCGCCCGAAAGCCTTCTACGACCATATCCGCAACAAGGACTACGGCCTGTCGCCAGAAATCCCGGCTGATAAACGCACCCTGAACCAGTTCCGCCGTTTCACCGGCCGCGCCGAAGGCCTGTCCATCAGCTTCGAAGCGCACCTGCTGGGTTCGAAAATCGAGTACGACGAAGAAGCCGGCACGCTGATCATCAAGGGACTGCCAACGTCGCTCACCGACCAGCTCAAGCGCCGCAACTGATGCTCGGTAGCGTATTGAAGAAATGCCTGTTGATCCTGCTGGTGGTCGTGGTCTATCAGCATTGGGGCAAGATCGAGCGGGTGTTCAACCCGTCGCAAGTAGTGCCCGAGCAGACCCAGGCCAAGGCCAACGTCGTGCTTTACGCCACCGAGTGGTGCGGCTACTGCAAGCTGACCCGGCGTTTTCTCGATCAGAAAGGCATTCCCTACAAGGAATTCGATATCGAGAAGGATGACGAAGCGCGCAAGGCTTACCAGGCGCTGGGCGGCGGCGGGATTCCGATCATCGATGTCAACGGGACGTTGATTCGCGGGTATGACCCGGATGCGATTCTTGCGGCGTTGAAATGATTTAAAGATCAAAAGATCGCAGCCTGCGGCAGCTCCTACAGGGTGTACATCGATCCCCTGTAGGAGCTGCCGCAGGCTGCGATCTTTCGCTTTTAGCAGGCCCCGATGCGAAACCCGAACCGCG
Organism: Pseudomonas umsongensis; assembly: GCF_002236105.1. GTDB lineage: Bacteria > Pseudomonadota > Gammaproteobacteria > Pseudomonadales > Pseudomonadaceae > Aquipseudomonas > Aquipseudomonas umsongensis. The sequence continues at coordinate 114,228 of NZ_NIWU01000007.1, read as the reverse complement.
GAAAATGCACATGCACCCAACCGCCGCGCTCATCTTTACGACGCAGGATCAATTCCTCGCGACCGGCGAACAGCAGCTCCCCCGCTACCGGATCAACGCCATAGTCAGTCGCGGCAATCACCACTTGCTGACCGGCCTGGAACCCGTTCGGATCGGCAAACTGCTCGTCCGGCAGATCCGCCGGCGTGGCATTGCGCGCCACCTCCAGGGCCTCTTCAGACGTCATCTCGCTCGGCGCACCGTGACCGAATCCCAGTACCCGCGCCAACCAGGCCGACACCGCCGGATAGCTATCCACACACGGTGAGGTCACGGCGGTTGCCTTGAGGAACCACAGCGGATGAGCCATTGCGAAGTCGGCAATCGAGGGCTCGCCAAACAGATAATCGCCCTCCTCGCGCTGCAGCTGCTGCTCCAGGCGCGCCATGATCGTCGGCCATTGGTGTTTGGCCTGCTCGGCAGACAAGCGTGTAGCACTGCCACCGCTGAACAACGCGGCGCGGTCGGCGATGAATGCCTTGATCGCTTCCGGCGGCATATTGCCAAAGCGCACAGCTACCGATTCCGGCTGAAACACCAGGCTGACTGCATGCTGGAACACCACCGAATCGGCCCACGCGGCGAAGGAGGCCGCGATCATTTCCTGGCCTTCGGGGAAGAACGCCGGCAAGGCCTTTTCCTGTTCCAGGCGGCGGGCAATCAACGAAGTGTCGCAATAAATATCGGCGCCAACCTGCAACACTGGAGTTTTGCGATAGCCTCCGGTCAGGGCCGTCAGGTCAGGCTTTGGCATCACCGGCGAAATGTTCACCGAGCGCCAGGACAGCCCCTTGAAGCCCAGCAGCAAGCGGGCCTTTTCAGAAAAAGGGGAAGTCGGGTAATGATGAAGAATCAACTCGGACATGCTCGGCTCCGCCGCACGGGTAAGGAATCCGCAGCTTAGCGCGCAATCCATAAGCATCACACCGATATGCCTGATGGGAACTTATCAGTCAGATTGATAAGCCGGCAGCAAAGCTCGCCACCAGGCATTCCTTGGCGCTTTTCCTGAGTTTCTTGATCAGCCGTTCCTGGCGCAGCGCTTCGCTTTTATCGCGGCAGAGTTCGGTATAGACCAGCGCCACGGCCGGGCTGGAAAGAAAGAAGCGCGCGCCCTTGCCGCTCTGGTGAGTGGCAAAGCGGCGTACCGGATCGTCGCTGATCCCGCAGTAGAGCGCGCCATTGGCCGCGCGCACGAGGTAGACGAACCAGGGTTTACTCACCGGTGCATTGGCGTCGAGAGAATTTTCGCTGAGGGTGGTCACGGCACAATCAAAACTTGAAAGGAAACAAGCCGCGATCTTATCAGCGACTGGCCTGCCATGCCTTCAGCCCCTTCAGGGCCTGTGCCCGAACGGCGTTCCCTACCAATGGCGTCCAGCCCAGGATCAGGCCTTTGAAACCCAATGCCTGGCGGGACCAGGCCCACAGATCGAAACGGTCGTGGTGTTCGCAGATCTTGCCGTCACGGAAGACGAATCGTGCCTGGATGTCGTTGACCACGGTGTTGCCGGTCTGGCTGAACAGGTACGTCGCGACCCAATGCGCGGTGCCCGTGTGCTCATCGGCGTGAACGCTATCGAAGGTCAGGGAGAAATCCCTGGCCCGGGTCGTGAGCATGCGCCACATGTCGCCAGCATCGCGCCCGCGAAGCTCGCCGAACGCCGGATCACTGAACACCACGTCATCGGTATAGCAGGCGCTCATGGCCTCGGCGTCCAGCCGCTGGAAGGCTTGGTAGAACTGGGTGATCAATGCGCGATGGGCATCACTCATGGTCAGGCTCCGTACGAATAAAGGATGGCCAGCAAGATAGTCTGCAAAGCCGCAGAACACTATCGACATTCGTGGTGGGAATACCCTCTGGCACGCTAATGCACCATGCCACTGTCACGGGCATAAGCAAACAGATCCACGTCCGTGGAAATGCCCAGCCTCTGCATGGCCATGCTTTTCTGTTTACTGATCGTCGACACGCTGCGTTTGAAGTAACAAGCAATCTCGCTGACGGTCATGCCGCTGGCGAGCATTCTCACCACTTCATGTTCTTTGGCCGACAGTGACGGTAACGGGGACGAGTCCCCAGTGCCGGCCTCGGTCAGTTCGGCGCGCAGGGACTCGCTGATAAACCGCCGTCCCTGACTCACCGATTTGATCGCGTCGGGCAGCTCCGTTGCCGACGCGCCTTTAGCAACGATGGCCGTCACACCTTCAGCGAAGGCCGACCTCAGTGTCGCGACGTTGGCAAACATGGTGACCAGAATGATCGGCAGCGCCGGGTAGTGCCGGCGCACCCTGCTCAGCATCTTCAGGCCATCGGCCTGCCCGTCGCCCGGCATGCAGAAGTCTGTGATCAGCAGATCACAAGGAAGTGTGGAAAGAAGACTCAGCAGGCTGTCGGGGCCGTCGGCTTCACCGACAACCACGCAGGTTGTGCTTGAATCGATGAGCATCCGCAAGCCGATACGAACGACGGGATGGTCGTCAGCGATGATGACGCGCATGGTCGTAGTTTTCCTGTGAGGTGACTGGAATGCGCGAAAAATAGCGCTGTCCACTGGCCACTACAACAACCAATCTCATCAGTAAAATAGCGACACTCAATGCCTTCGGGGTTTTGTCCTTTCTCTTACAAAACAAACAGACGCCCCCTACTTTTTTAAGCTACGTCACCCACGCCAAAAGACTACAGACAATACAGCGAACCATGACGAGTTGTAGTCCGTCGTCATCCTTCGTGCTCCGGACGCCGCGTTTTCGTATTAGTTGCATTCCTTCCGTCTACCCCGGCCTATAGATTGCCTCCTGTCCACCCAGGGTAATGACTGACAACCTCCTTCAAGGAAGAGCCAACGCATGAACACACCTTTATCGTTGCTGGCCGCAGTCTTGCTGCTGACAGGCGCTCCGTCCGCTTTGGCCAGTTCCAACACCGACTTGAGTGTCACCGGCATGATCACTCCCAGTGCCTGTAAGCCCAGTCTCTCGAGCGGCGGTATCGTCGAGCACGGCAGGGTGGGGATGAAGGACCTGCATCCGGACCAGCCCACCCGGTTGGAAAACGGCACGCTCTACCTCGACGTGAACTGCGAGGCGGCCACCCTGTTTACCCTGACCACGGTGGATAACCGCAGCGGATCTTCCGCCATCAGCCCTAGCCAGCACGGGCTGGGGATCGTTAATGATGACGAGAAACTGGGCAGTGTAGCCCTCGGTCTGTTTGACGCGATTGCCGACAAAGCCGCGGTAAAAACCATCTCGTCCCGGGACGATGGTGTCAGTTGGCGAGCGTCGCCCTACCTGGGACATGCCGGCAAGACTTCGTTTGCGGCGATGAATGCCCCTGACACACCGATCGCCATAAAAGACCTGCATGCAAGGCTGACGGCATTCACCATTATCGTGCCTGCCAGCGACCTGACTCTGACCGATGAAATCCCCATCGACGGCCATATCACCGTGCAACTGGACTACTGACAGACCGCGTGCTGCGCAATATCAGCCTGGAGCGCTGACACCGGGAACCGGTGTCACGCCAGCACCCTTTTTTGATCATTCAACGAGACACGTCATGACGATGTTTTCTGCTTTCGTGCGCCCTCTGATCCACGCCGGCGCTGGCTTATTCCCGCTCTTGATGACCGTTTACGCCCAAGCTGACGGGATGGTCCCGAACACTTCCGTGGTCATCATCAATGAGGCCGATGGCGAGGCGTCCGTTACAGTGACCAACACTGATACCACTCTGGCGTTAATGCACGTCACTCTCGAAAACATTGCCGAAGACCCTGAATCGCTGGTGTTTGTGACACCACCGCTGGCCCGGGTTGAAGCGTCGAAAACCCAGTTGGTGCGCTTTATTCTGCAATCGGAAAAACCCTTGCTCACCCAGCGTTTGAAGCGGGTGATCTTTGAAGGCATACCGCAAGGCAAACCCGCCGCCGAAGCTGGACAGGCCCGTGTAGGGGTGACGGTGCGCCAGAACCTGCCGGTGATTCTGCACCCTAAGGGCCTGGCGCCTAATCGCACCCCATGGACTGATCTGCAATGGTCACTAAATGGCGATCAACTGACCGTGCGCAATGACACTCCCTACGTGGTCCGTCTAGGCCAGCAGGTACATCTGTTGCCTTCGGCGGGCAGTGCGATGTTGCCCAAGACCTACGTGTTGCCCGGTGAGCACATCAGTGTTTCGGCACCAGCCGGGGCTGCCACGCATGTGCGCTTTCAACCGGCCACCGTCTACGGTTTTGCGGTACCGCTCTACGACGCGCCGATCAGCTCCTGACGATTGCAGCGACCCACGACGCCACAAAGGAACGGTGAGCGCCTTGTTTTCAGTGAAGTGGAATCAACCGCCACGAGCGTGACTGAGGCCACAGTGCAATCGGCCGGCACGCGCGCATAAACCAAGTGAAACCCATGAACACAGTGATGATTTACCGTGACGGCGAAGCCATGCCCGCGATTCGGTTGATTGCTCATCCTCACGCCTGCCGGCTGTGGATGAAAGCATTGTTGCTGCTAGCTATTGTGCTGATGGCGCTCGATGCTCGAGCCGACGTGCCGTCGCCGGCATCGTTCGATAAAAACACCCTGCAGCAACGCGGTATCGATCCGGCGCTGGCGACGCTGTTGCTGGCGGCACCGAGCTTCCCCGCAGGGCGGCATCCGGTCACGTTGTCGGTCAATGGCCAGCGTCAGGGTCGGGTCGACGTCCGGTTCAATCGCGACGGGACGTTGTGCTTTGATCGCGACTTGCTCGACGCGGCGAACCTGGGTGTGCCTGAACAGTTGGTGGACGCACAACCTGCAAACGACACCCCGTGTCACGATGTGCTCGGCACCTGGCCGCAAACCGTCGTCGATCAGGACCCGGCCAATCTTGCCCTGTCATTGATCGTGCCCGGCGACGCACTGCGCCCGGTTCTTCGAGATGTGTCCGGCTATCAAACCGGCGGCATCGCCGGTCTGCTCAATTACGACGTAACCGGTCTGCACAGCCGATACGGCGATGATTCGAGCCGCTACGCCTCGGCCAGCACCGAGCTGGGTTTCAATGCCGGTGACTGGATCGTGCGCAGCCGACAGATTCAGACCTGGCAGGACGATATCTCCCGCACGACGCACATTGCGGCGTACGCCCAGCGCACATTCGCCAGCCAGGAAGCGGTGCTGCAGGCGGGCCAGATCAATCTCTACAACCCGGTGCTGGCCGGTGCGCAGATCACCGGCGTGCAAGTACTGAACGAACAGGCACTGCAGGTCGAAGGACAAAGCGCGGTCATCGAAGGCATTGCCAACAGTCAGGCGCAGGTCGAAATCCGCCAGAACGGCGCGTTGATCCACTCCACGGTGGTGCCCGCCGGACCGTTTGCGTTGACCAATGTACGTCGCCTCAACAGCCGCTCCGATGTGGAAGTCACGGTCAAGGAGGCTGATGGCAGCGAGCGCCGCTTCACCGTTCCTGCCGCGATGCTCGGCATCGGTTTACCGGCTCCGGGTTACTCGCTGGCGGCTGGCAGGGTGCGCAATACCGGCGACGAAGAAGGTGGCGATCCCTGGGTGATCAGTAGCGGCTGGAGCGGTGCACTCGGCGCACAAGCCCTGCTGAGCGTCGGCATTACCGGCGCCGACGAGTACCGCGCGGCGGGTGCCGGCATCGCGCTGTTACCCTCACCTGTCACCCAGATTCAAGCCACGTTGACAGGTGCCAGCGCCAGCGGCCAACAACCCGGTAAAGGGCTTCAGATCGACCTGAGCGCCTCGCACCTTTTGAGCGCGCAGTGGTCACTCAATGCCGGCGGTTCTTACCGGACCCCGGGTTACCGGGAACTGGAAGACGCAGTGTTCGATAGCACCAGTGACCAGCGCAATTCCCGTTACCGCGACCAGCAAAGCGCTGCACTGTCCTGGTCCCATCCCTGGCTCGGCGCATTCAGTGCCGGCTTCAGTCGTTCTGGCACGTTCGACGGTGACAGCAGCAGCCGCGCGCTCGCCTCCTGGGGGACCAACATCGGCGGTGTATCGATCTCGGCTACGGCTGAGTGGCAAGTCAGTGGCGCCAACCGCAGCGACGACAGCGTATATGTGAACCTGAGCATCCCGCTGGGCCAGAACCGCCGGGCACGCACCTGGGCGCGCAGCACGGGCGGCGAGTACCGCAGCGGCGTGGGCGTGAGTGAACAGATCAACGATCAACTGGCGTATCGGGTCGGCGTCGAGCACGACACACGAGACCGGCAGGTGCAATCGAGCGCGGGGGTTTCCTTGCTGCCGCGCTACACCCAACTGGACCTGAACTACACACGTACCGATGCCGAGCGTGACAGTTATCAGATTGGTGCCCGGGGCGGGGCCGTGCTGCACGGCGGTGGCGTGACGCTGTCGCCCTATCAGGTGAGCGACACCTTCGCGCTGCTTTCGGTGGGCGATATGGGTGCGATCAAAGTGACGACGCCCAGCGGCCCGGTCTGGACCGACTGGCAAGGCCGGGCGGTGGTCCCGCAAGTGGTGGCCTACGGTCGCAGCGCGGTGGAAGTGGACACCAGAACCCTGCCGCGCAACGCCGACATCAACAACGGGCTGGCGGTGATTTCGGCCGGCCGCGGTGCCGTCGACAGCGTCGAGTTCGGCGTCAGCCTGACACGACGCGTCTTGCTCAAAGTGACTAACAACAACGGGGAGCCGCTACCCCGTGGCGCGGCTGTGAATACCGGGGAGGGTGAGTTCGTCACCCTGGTGCAGGACGGCGGCCTGGTGTTCCTGCCCAACGTCCTCGACACCCGTGCGCTGTGGATCAGCGCGCCGGGGATGGAACGTTGTGAACTGCGTTTCACACTGCCGGAGGACGCCGATCCCAGCGCCTATTACGAAACAGCACCCGCCCAGTGCGGGGCTCTTTGAGGATGATGATATGAACCTGTTGCGCTATTGGCTGCCGGGCCTCGTCTTTGCGGTACTGAGCGGGCTCATGCCGGTCGCCCGGGCATCCACTGATGACTGTCAGTTCAACCTGAGTCAACCGCTGCTTGATTACGGTCTGATGAATCGGGCGATACGCCCCGATGCCAGTCCTGAGCGATCCTTGGGTGAGCGTCGCCTGGGCCTGAGCCTGAGCTGTTCGCAACCGGTCGACATGAGCGTGTTTTACCGGGCCATGGCGGCAACGGCCGAACGCTTTCGCTTTGCCGAACGCGGCAGCTACCAGATCAGTGTTCGCGACGCAGCGCTTGATGGTCGGTCAGTCGAGATCGGCTTGATTGCCGGTGTCGGTCAGGCGCCCGTGATGACGGCATCGAACCTGATCTGGCGGCCGGCGCACGGGATCGTTCCGGTACAGGCAGGTGTGCCGGCGCAGGGCCGCCATTTCACGGCGCAGCTCGAGCTGACTGCCTGGGTACAAGAGCAAGGTCAACAGGTGCGTGATGCAGTCACCTGGGAAACCACGGGGGAGTTCGACGCGACTAGCATCGGACGTCGCCAACAGGCGACCTTGCGCGCCCGATTCGCACCGGCGGCCTGCGAACCGGCGCTATCCAACGGTGGGCTGGTCGACTTTGGCACGCTGTCGGTAAACGACCTGAACGCGACCCAAAGCACGCGTCTGCCTGCGCGATCCCTGACGTTGAACGTGCGCTGCGATGCACCGACTACGTTCGCCATGCTCATGCATGACAACCGCTTGGGTACGGCGATAGCCAACAACGAAACGGACTACGGCCTGGGGACGGATAGCCGCAACGGCAAGATCGGTTCGTTTTCGCTGAACTTCGACCCGGTCGACGCCAGCGCCGACCCGTTCGCCAGCCTCTTTCTAACCGGTTCCGCCAATGGCGGCATGGCATGGAGCACGGCCGGCCCGACCTCGATGGCCATCGGCAAAAACAGCTACCTGGGTTTTACCGACAGCCCCGCAAATTCCGGCCCGGCACTGATCCAGAACCTCAGCACCCGGCTCACCGTCAACGCCGTCATCGCCCCTACCAACAGCCTGGATTTGAGCAGCGCCATCGACCTCGATGGCTCGGGGACGATCGAGATTATTTACCTGTAGCAAACCACCCAACCTGGTACGCGCCCCGAATGCAATCAAGCATCGTGGCCAGCCGGGACAACAACCCTAGAAGTGAGTAACACATAATGAAAAAATACTTGGCAGCACTCTCGGCCACCGCATTGATCGGCATCGCGCCTTATGCGCTTGCAGCCCCCAGCACCGATTTGACGGTCATCGGTACCATCACCCCCAATGCGTGCACGCCGACCTTGTCTGGCGGCGGGGTCGTCGACCACAAGACGATTTCGTCCAAAGACTTGAATCAGGACAAGGTCACGAACCTGCCTGACAAGACCTTGAAGCTCTCCGTGAGTTGCGATTCGGCCATTGCGTTCAGGCTGAAACCGATCGATAACCGGATTGGTTCGGGTACAGGTAGCAATATGTTCGGCCTGGGTTACATCAATGGCAATCAGAAGCTCGGCAGTGTCGATGTGCTAATCACCTATCCAATGGCCGACGGTGTTCTGGTGCAGCCTTTGGAGTCTCAAAATAATGGCGACACCTGGTTCAGAAGCATGTATATGGCACCTGCCTCCATCACAGCATTTGCTTCTACCGGTGGACCGGACACGCCGATCGCCATCAAGGACCTGGTAACCGACCTTCAGATACTCACCCAGATTGCCCGCGCCGACTCACTCGACCTGACCAACGACGTCGCCCTCGACGGCTCGATTACCCTCGAAGTCGCGTATCCATAACACCGTAGCCCACCTTGCCCGGGGCCATACCCCGGGCAAGGACTCATGCCGCTTGCTCGTCCTGCCAGCGAACGAATTCAGACTTTTTCGCTGACCACCTGAACGTACAGCGAACGCCCGGCGCCCAGCCCGGCAATGATTGCGCCGAGGCCAATCACACCGAAGATCCACCCCACGGCGTTCCAGCCGCCGGTCCAGTCGTGCACGATGCCGACCGCGAACGGCCCCATCGACGCCAGCGTGTAACCGAACCCCTGGGCCATGCTCGACAGGTTCGCCGCCACATGCGAGTCCCGCGAGCGCAACACGATCAGGGTCAACGCCAGGCTGAACGTGGCGCCCTGCCCCAACCCCAGCACAATCGCCCAGCCCCACAAGCCTTCGATCGGCGCGTACAAACAACCGAACAAACCACCCAGGGTCAGCGCCATGACGATCACGATGGCCAGGCGCTGGTCCTTGCCGCGAGTCGCCAGCCATGGCGCGGCGAGGGAGCTGATCAATTGAACGATCACCGACCCCGACAGCACCAGGCCGGCCTGGGTTGCGCTCAGGCCACGACCGATCAGGATCGACGGCAACCAGCCAAACACGATGTAGGCCAACGATGATTGCAGGCCCATGTACAAGGTGACTTGCCAGGCCAACGGGTCGCGCAGCAATCCTCGCACGCGATAGGCAACGTTATGCGCGCCGTGTTTCTGTCCGGTTTGTGGCAGCCAGAACATCGCCGCGATCAAGGCTGGGATCACCCAGAACCCGAGGCCCAGGCTCCAGCTTTTGTCGAAGTGTTCACTCAACGGCACCGTGGCGCCTGCGGCCATGGCTGCGCCCAGGCACAGGGCCATGGTGTAGACACCGGTCATGGTCCCGGCGTGTTTAGCGAAATCGCGCTTGACGATGCCCGGCAGCAATACGCCGATCACGCCGATGCTGGCACCTGCCAGCACACTGCCGGCAAACAGACCGATTTCGCCGAAGGAACTGCGCAGGATGATCCCCCCCGCCAGCGTCAGGAGAATGCCCAACACCACACGCTCGGCCCCGAAGCGGCGCGCCAGCACCGGTGCCAGCGGAGCGAACAAACCGAGGCACAGTACCGGCAACGTCGTCAGCAAACCGGCTTGGGCCGCCGACAGGCCGAGGCTTTTCGACACCTCGCTCAGCAGCGGCGCCATGCTCGACAGCGCCGGGCGCAGATTCAAAGCCACCAGGATCAGGCCCAGCAGCAACAACCACGGATGCCGCAGAACTGGCTGGGTTTGCTGGACCTGCTCGTCATCGGCCTCGGCGTCGATCAGCAGCTCTTCCAGCTCTGCCGTGCGCTTGGGTGAAGTGACATCGGTGTGCTGGCTGGACATGGCGTTCTCGGTTTCAAGGTTCATTGATCAACTGCCTCGACAGGGCTTTGGCCCGCTCCGGGTCGCGTTGCTCCACGGCATCAAGCAGTTCGACGTGCAGGTCGAACACCTCCTGGCGCCGGGGCGTGATGTTCAGGCAGTGGCGTAATTGTTCGCCGACAACGCTGGAGAAGTAGCGATACAGCTCACTGAGCGTCGGGTTGTGCGCGGCGTCCACCAGGCGTCGGTGGAACACCAGGTCACAGGCGATGTAGGTGTCGAGATCGCCGTGATAGTGGGTACCGCTGACGCCCAGTGCCTCGCGCAAGGCAACCAGGTCTTCATCGGTGCGGCGCATGGCGGCCAGGCCAATGGCCTCGACTTCCAGGATGTGCCGGGTCTCGCGGGCCTGTTCGAGTGAGCAGCGCGACAGCGCCTTTAGGGTGTCCAGCGGATCGACCACCGCGCGCAGGTAACTGCCGTCACCCTGACGGATCTCGATCAACCCGGAAAACGCCAGCACGCGCATGGCTTCGCGCACCGTGTTGCGGCTGATGCCCAGCTCTGCGGACAACTCGGGTTCTGTGGGCAAACGCTGACCGACCGCCCAGACGCCCTGGTTGATGCGCAAGCGCAACTGCTCCAAGGCCTGGTCGACCAGGGAGCGCTTGATTAACGGAGAAGTATCTGACATGGGATTCATCCTTTCATCCAATCATAGGATGAATTTTTTGACATCTTAGTCAGCTTCATCCCAAAGGACAACCTCCGCGCGCCCCTGTAGGAGCCGGCTCGCCGGCGATGGATTCAAGTGCGCCGCATTTAACCAGTTCTCACGCATTATCGATGACGACCATCGCCAGCAAGCCGGCTCCTACAGGTATTTGCGCTATCCATGTTTCCCAATCCAGAACCAAAAAAAAGGCCCTTCACGGTTTGCCGTGAAGGGCCTTTTTTGATGCCCGTGTATCAGGCTTCGGTCTTGGCTGCCGCTGCTTTGGCAGCCGCGTCCTTGATCAGCGCCTGCAACGAACCATCAGCCGACATTTCAGTCATGATGTCGCTACCGCCAACCAACTCGCCAGCTACCCACAATTGCGGGAAGGTTGGCCAGTTGGCGTATTTAGGCAGGTTGGCGCGGATTTCCGGGTTCTGCAGGATATCCACGTACGCAAATTTTTCGCCACACGCCATCACGGCCTGCGCGGCTTTCGCGGAGAAGCCGCACTGCGGGGCATTCGGCGAGCCTTTCATGTAAAGCAGAATGGTGTTGTTGGCAATCTGCTCTTTAATCGTTTCGATGATATCCATGGAGCACCTCGGCTGAACTTTCCGACTCATGGGTCGGCACGGTGGCGCATTGTAACGGAAAGCCGAGCGCCCTGCTCGGTCTCTCCGTCAGATGCGATCAGGCCGCTACCACGGTCACTGGTACACCGTTCAACGCCGCATTTCCCGACAGCTCGTCAAGCTGACACTCGTCGGTCAGGTCATTGGCGCTGGAACCCGGCTGACCACTGGCGATGCTCATTTGCACACCTGGCCGGGCATGGCCCCAACCGTGTGGAAGGCTGACCACTCCTTTCATCATATCCAGGCTGGCCAACACTTCCACTTCGATCACCCCGACCCGCGAGCTGACCCGCACCTTCTGCCCGTCGCTTAACTTGCGACTCGCCAGATCATCCGGGTGCATCAACAACTGATGACGCGGCTTGCCCTTCACCAGACGGTGATAGTTGTGCATCCATGAGTTATTGCTGCGCACATGTCGCCGACCGATCATCAACAACTCATCGCTGGTCGGCGCCTGCAATGTCGCGAAACGCGCCAGGTCGGCGAGGATTGCGGCGGGGGCAGCCTGGATTCGTTGATTGGCGGTTTTCAGGCGGGGCGCCAGGTTGGGTTTCAGTGCGCCCAGGTCAACCCCATGGGGATGATCGAACAGGGTTGCCAGCGACAGCTTGTGCGGCGACGCGTCGCCGTACAGTCCCATGCGCAAACCGCGGTCGATCATCTGCGCCGGAGCGATAGTGGGCTTCAACTCCTTGCCGGTCTTCGCTGCAAACGCCTGGGCCAACCCGACGAAAATCTCCCAGTCGTGCAATGCACCCTCGGGCTTGGGCAGGATGGCGCGGTTGAAGCGGCTGACATTGCGCACCGCAAACATATTGAAGGTGGTGTCGTAATGATCGTTTTCCAGCGCAGAAGTAGACGGCAGGATCAGGTCGGCATAACGCGTGGTTTCATTGATGTACAGGTCGACACTGACCATGAACTCCAGGCCGTCCAGCGCCTGCTCGAGCTGGCGTCCATTGGGCGTGGACAGCACCGGGTTGCCCGCCACGGTGATCAATGCACGGACCTGCCCTTCGCCTTCGGTGAGCATCTCTTCGGCCAGCGCCGAGACCGGCAGTTCGCCACCGTACTCCGGGCGCCCGGACACCCGACTCTGCCACACATTGAAGTGCCCACCCGACGTCGAAGCCACCAGGTCCACCGCCGGTTCCGTGCACAAGGCACCGCCGACGCGGTCGAGGTTGCCGGTAACCAGGTTGATCAACTGCACCAGCCAATGGCACAGGGTGCCGAATGCCTGGGTCGAGACGCCCATGCGTCCGTAGCAAACCGCCGTGGGTGCGGCGGCAAAATCCCGTGCCAATTGGCGGATCCGCTCCGCCGGCACCGCACACAATGGACTCATGACGTCGGCGGAGAAACCGGTCACGGCTTCGCGCACCTGGTCCAGACCGTCCACTGGCAAATGACTGTCGCGGATCAGGCCTTCGGCGAACAGGGTATGCAGCAGACCGAACAGCAGCGCCGCATCGCCACCGGGGCGCACGAACAGATGCTGGTCGGCGATTGCCGCCGTTTCGCTGCGACGCGGATCGACCACCACGACCTTGCCGCCTCGGGCCTGGATCGCCTTCAAGCGTTTTTCCACGTCGGGCACGGTCATGATGCTGCCGTTGGAGGCCAGCGGGTTGCCGCCCAGGATCAACATGAAGTCGGTGTGGTCGATGTCCGGTATCGGCAACAGCAAACCGTGGCCATACATCAAGTGACTGGTCAGGTGATGGGGCAACTGGTCGACCGACGTCGCGGAATACCGGTTACGGGTTTTCAGCAAGCCAAGGAAGTAATTGCTGTGGGTCATCAACCCATAGTTGTGCACGCTGGGGTTGCCTTGATAGACCGCCACCGCATTCTGCCCGTGGCGCTCCTGAATCGCGGCCAGGCGTTCGGCGACCAGGTTGAAGGCGTCGTCCCATTCGATGGGTTGCCACTCGCTGCCCACCCGTCGCATTGGCTGATGCAGGCGATCCGGATCGTTCTGGATGTCTTGCAGGGCAACCGCTTTGGGGCAGATGTGCCCACGGCTGAAGCTGTCCTGGGGGTCGCCCTTGATCGAGGTGATCTGCAGGTTGCCCTCGAGCTCGGTGGTTTCGATGGTCAGCCCGCAAATGGCTTCACACAAATGGCACGCACGGTGATGGAGAGTCTTGGTCATGGCCAGTCTCTGTCTTGTTCTGGGCGGGCAATAGCGACCGCGGAAACAAAACTATGGTGCCTGCCCCTCCAGCGCGCCAGCGACGTTCATCTTGTGAATCGGTTGTTATCAGGCCTGCCGATAACCGCAAGCCATCAGCTCGAAGGCAACCTCGGCGGCGCCTGCAACTGGATTTCCTGGAGGGTTTCGACCGGCCCTTGGGCTGCGTGCACACCGGTCAGCTCGCCAATTAGACGCCAGTGTTCGTCGAGCCCGGCACTGATGGTGACCATGCGATCGATCATGCGCCGCCCTGCGTCGCGTGTGACCTGGTCGTCGCTGCGCAGCAGTTCGAAAGACATCGATGTCATGGAGGCGGTCAGGTGAGTCAGGGAGCGTGCCGTGAGGCCGAGCAATTCCATAAGCTGCTGTTCTTTCGATTCCATCGCTGAGCTTCCTGCGTCACTCGTGAATTAGTTATAACCCAGCACTTTGCATTCGCAAGTATTTCAGATCGGCTGCGCCCGGCACCAAGGTCACGAACCACCGGCCGAAAACCGACTGTCTGTTCGCCATCCCCGCCCCTCTGGATTGCCAAGTTCCAAGGCCCCGGTGTACAAATGACTGGCTGCAGTCAGGAAACAGGCTTCAAAAGCGCTATTGCGGTCCACCGATAGCCCCTCTGAAATCCCCTAAAAACCGTAGCCCTATTGGTAAGACGCGACATTTAATTATAAGATCGCGCCTTCCCCTATTTCGTCGCCCCGTGCGGCTTACGCCGCAGGTCTCGCCCGTTGTTCCGTTAAACAAGGCTTTGAGCATCTGCGGTTTGTAGCAAAAAGGTAGTCAATGATGAGCGCAAGGCACTTTCTCTCCCTGATGGATTGCACGCCCCAAGAGCTGGTCAGCGTGATCCGTCGAGGCGTTGAGCTCAAAGACCTGCGTAACCGCGGTGTACTGTTCGAGCCTTTGAAAAACCGCGTGCTCGGGATGATTTTCGAAAAGTCCTCGACCCGCACCCGAATTTCGTTCGAAGCCGGCATGATCCAGCTCGGTGGCCAGGCGATCTTCCTGTCGCCGCGCGATACCCAATTGGGCCGTGGCGAGCCAATCGGCGACTGCGCGATCGTCATGTCGAGCATGCTCGACGCCGTGATGATCCGCACCTTTGCCCACAGCAACCTGACCGAATTCGCCGCCAATTCCCGCGTGCCGGTGATCAACGGCCTGTCCGACGACCTGCACCCGTGCCAGTTGCTGGCCGACATGCAGACGTTCCTCGAGCACCGTGGCTCCATCCAGGGCAAGACCGTTGCCTGGATCGGTGACGGCAACAACATGTGCAACAGTTATATAGAAGCGGCGATCCAGTTCGACTTCCAGTTGCGCATCGCCTGCCCGGAAGGTTACGAACCCAATCCCGAATTCGTGGCCAAGGCCGGCGATCGGGTGACCATCGTTCGTGATCCCCAGGACGCCGTGCGCGGTGCGCATCTGGTGAGCACTGACGTCTGGACCTCCATGGGCCAGGAAGAAGAGACTGCCAAGCGCCTGCAGCTGTTTGCTCCGTACCAGGTCAACCGTGCCCTGCTCGACCTGGCCGCCCCGGACGTACTGTTCATGCATTGCTTGCCAGCTCACCGCGGCGAAGAGATCAGCCTCGACCTGCTCGACGACCCGCGCTCGGTGGCATGGGACCAGGCTGAAAACCGGCTTCACGCACAAAAGGCCCTGCTCGAGTTTCTGGTCGAAGCGGCGTACCACCACGCATGAGCCAGCCATTACTGCTTAACCTGCGCAACCTCGCCTGCGGCTATCAAGACCAGCGCGTGGTGCAAAACCTCAACCTGCATTTGAACGCCGGTGACATCGGCTGCCTGCTGGGCTCCTCGGGCTGCGGCAAGACCACCACCCTGCGTGCCATTGCCGGCTTCGAACCGGTGCACGAAGGTGACATCCAGCTGGCTGGCGAGACCATCTCCAGTGCCGGTTTCACCCTCGCGCCCGAGAAACGTCGCATCGGCATGGTGTTCCAGGACTACGCCCTGTTTCCGCATTTGAGCGTGGCTGACAACATCGCCTTCGGCATTCGCAAACATCCGAACAAGGATCGCGTCACCGAAGAGTTGCTCGAACTGGTCAACCTGAAAAACCTCGGCAAGCGTTACCCCCACGAGCTCTCCGGTGGCCAGCAGCAACGGGTCGCCCTGGCTCGCGCCCTGGCGCCAGAACCGCAATTGCTGCTGCTGGACGAACCGTTCTCCAACCTCGACGGAGAATTGCGCCGCAAACTCAGCCACGAGGTGCGCGACATCCTCAAGGCCCGTGGCACCAGCGCGATCCTGGTCACCCACGACCAGGAAGAGGCCTTCGCGGTCAGCGATCACGTCGGCGTGTTCAAGGAAGGCCGGCTTGAGCAATGGGATACGCCCTACAACCTCTATCACGAACCACTGACACCCTATGTGGCCAGCTTCATCGGCCAGGGTTACTTCATTCGCGGCCAGTTGAGCAGCCCGGAGTCGGTGCAGACGGAACTCGGTGAATTGCGCGGCAACCGCGCCTACACCTGGCCGGTCGGCGGTGCGGTGGATGTATTGCTGCGTCCGGACGATATCGTCTATGCGCCAGACAGTGCATTGAAGGCGCGGATCGTCGGCAAGTCTTTCCAGGGTGCCTCGACGCTTTACCGCCTGCAAATGCTGACCGGCGCACAACTGGAATCGATTTTCCCGAGCCACGTCGATCATCTGATCGGCGCAGAAGTCGGCATTCGTGTGGCAGCGGAACACCTGGTGCTGTTCCAGGCGTCCGGCAGTACGGCGGCGCATATTCCGACGGTTGATTCCGGGGTTCGGCGCTACAGCACTGCGCACTGATCAACAGCAAAAGATCGCAGCCTGCGGCAGCTCCTACATTGGAATGCGCTCCCTGTAGGAGCTGCCGCAGGCTGCGATCTTTTCGTTTTCAACCCAAGTTCAAGCTCGGCCTATATCGGCGAATGTTGCCTGGGTGTGCTCCGCCAGCACCGCCGGTGCCAGTTCGACCTCCAACCCCCGCCGTCCCGCACTGACAAAAATGCTCGCCAACGGCTGGGCCGAACTGTCGATAAAGGTCCGCAAGCGCTTCTTCTGTCCCAGCGGGCTAATACCGCCCAGTAGATAACCGGTGGAGCGTTGCGCCGCCGCAGGGTCGGCCATTTCGACCTTCTTCACCTTGGCCGCATGGGCCAGGCCCTTCAAGTCCAGGCTTCCGCCGACGGGCACCACCGCAACCAGCAATTCGCCTTTCTCACTGGCCGCCAGCAAGGTCTTGAACACTTGCGCCGGGTCCAGTCCGAGCTTCTCCGCCGCTTCCAGCCCATAGGAAGCGGCCTTCGGGTCATGTTCATAACTGTGCACACGGTGTTCGGCGCGAACCTTTTTCAGCAAATCCAATGCGGGTGTCATGACAGCTCCAGACTGGGTGGCGGTAGAAATCCTCGGCCGGATTCTAAGACATTGACCCACAAAAGGCTCTATTGCGGCACTGCCTTAAAAAAGCCCATGTGATTTTGCACACTCACCGACGCGATCATTCACAGAACTAATAGATTATTTGTGACCAGCGGTTCACTTTCGACCTTTGACATCAGCGTTTCTTGTCTATATTTTTTCGTTTCTGAAACTGTATGAAATGTCTTACCGCAGTACCCAGCTGTAAAACGGGAACAGGATGGGGATCCTGCCTCAATGAAGAACGCGCTTCGACCATGATGAAATGAAAGCGCCAGACAAGAAAAACAATGAGGTTTCAATGACAACTGCTTTACAACAACCGTCGCTGTCGAGCCAATGCATGGCCGAGTTCCTGGGGACTGCGCTGCTGATCTTCTTTGGTACGGGCTGCGTTGCCGCGCTCAAGGTCGCGGGTGCCAGCTTTGGCCTCTGGGAAATCAGCATTATCTGGGGTATTGGCGTGAGCATGGCGATCTACTTGACCGCCGGGGTTTCCGGCGCTCACCTGAACCCTGCCGTCAGTATCGCACTGAGCATTTTTGCCGACTTCGAAAAGCGCAAACTGCCTTTCTACATCGTCGCCCAGGTGGCGGGTGCCTTTTGCGGCGCATTACTGGTGTACACGCTATACAGCAATCTATTCTTCGATTTCGAACAAACTCACCAAATGGTTCGCGGCAGTGCGGCCAGCCTCGAATTGGCGTCGGTGTTCTCCACCTTCCCCAATCCAGGCTTGTCCACGGCCCAGGCGTTCCTTGTCGAAGTGATCATCACCGCCATCCTGATGGGCGTGATCATGTCGCTGACCGACGATAACAATGGCCTGCCCAACGGCCCGCTGGCGCCGATACTGATCGGCCTGCTGATTGCGGTGATTGGTAGTTCCATGGGCCCGCTGACCGGTTTTGCGATGAACCCGGCACGGGACTTCGGTCCTAAACTGATGACTTTCTTCGCTGGCTGGGGTGAAATTTCCTTCACTGGCGGCCGCGATATCCCGTACTTCCTGATTCCGGTTTTTGCGCCGATTGTCGGTGCCTGCCTGGGTGCTGCCGCCTACCGCGGCTTGATTGCCCGTCACTTGCCTGGCGCCGCGCCTGCTACACAGGATGCAACACCGGCCATTGACGGCAAGCCCAGAATTTCCTGATAGCGTTGGCGCGCGAAACCTGCCCGTTTGCTCGCGCGCCAGACCTCACTTCCCTTTTTCGTCCAAGGCAATCGACATGACCGACACTCAGAACAAGAATTACATCATTGCCCTCGATCAGGGTACGACCAGCTCGCGCGCGATCATTTTCGATCGCGACGCCAACGTGGTCTGCACCGCACAGCGCGAGTTCGCGCAGCATTATCCACAAGCCGGCTGGGTCGAACACGATCCGATGGAAATCTTCGCCACCCAAAGCGCGGTGATGGTCGAGGCCCTGGCGCAAGCTGGCCTGCATCACGATCAGGTCGCAGCCATCGGCATCACCAACCAGCGTGAAACCACGGTGGTCTGGGACAAGAATACCGGCCGCCCGATCTACAACGCGATCGTCTGGCAATGTCGGCGCAGTACCGAAATCTGCCAACAGCTCAAGCGCGATGGCCATGAGCAATACATCAGCGAAACCACGGGACTGGTTACCGACCCGTACTTTTCCGGCACAAAGCTCAAGTGGATTCTCGACAACGTCGAGGGCAGCCGCGAGCGCGCGCGCAACGGTGAGCTGCTGTTCGGCACTGTCGACAGCTGGCTGATCTGGAAATTTACCGGCGGCAAGGTGCACGTCACTGACTACACCAACGCCTCGCGCACGATGCTCTTCAACATCCACACCCTGGAGTGGGATGCGAAGATGCTGGAGTTGCTGGACATCCCCCGGGAAATGTTGCCGCAGGTGAAGTCCTCTTCGGAAATTTACGGCCACACCAAAAGCGGCATCGCCATCGGTGGTATCGCTGGCGACCAGCAGGCCGCCCTGTTCGGGCAGATGTGCGTCGAATCCGGCCAAGCGAAAAACACCTACGGCACCGGTTGCTTCCTGCTGATGAACACCGGTGACAAAGCCGTGAAATCCAACCACGGCATGCTCACCACCATCGCTTGCGGCCCACGCGGCGAAGTCGCCTATGCATTGGAAGGGGCGGTGTTCAACGGCGGCTCCACCGTCCAATGGCTGCGCGATGAGTTGAAGGTCATCAACGACGCCCACGACACCGAATACTTCGCCAACAAGGTCAAGGACAGCAACGGCGTGTACCTGGTGCCAGCCTTCACCGGCCTCGGCGCGCCGTACTGGGACCCTTACGCCCGTGGGGCGCTGTTCGGCCTGACCCGTGGCGTGCGCGTCGACCACATCATTCGCGCCGCGCTGGAATCGATTGCCTATCAGACCCGCGACGTCCTCGACGCCATGCAGCAGGATGCCGGCGAACGCCTCAAGGCCCTTCGCGTTGACGGCGGTGCAGTGGCGAACAACTTCCTGATGCAGTTCCAGGCCGACATTCTCGGCACCCAGGTCGAGCGTCCGCAGATGCGCGAAACCACGGCATTGGGCGCCGCTTACCTGGCGGGACTGGCCTGTGGCTTCTGGGGCAGCCTGGACGAGTTGCGCGGCAAGGCTGTGATCGAGCGCCAGTTCGAACCGACCCTGGATGAAGCGGCGAAGGAAAAACTCTACGCCGGCTGGAAAAAAGCCGTCAGCCGCACACGCGATTGGGAGCCTCACGAAGGGGCTGAATAAGCCAGGCTGAAGGCTCGTATCGGGATGTAACTGGTAGGGAGCAGATTCCTGCGGCATCATGGGCAAATTTTGCACGGCAGCCCAAAGGACGCCCCATGAATCTGCCTCCCCGTCAGCAGCAAATCCTCGAACTGGTTCGCGAACGCGGTTATGTGAGCATCGAGGAAATGGCCACGCTGTTCGTTGTTACCCCGCAGACCATCCGCCGCGACATCAATCAGCTGGCGGAAGCCAATCTGTTGCGCCGCTACCACGGTGGCGCGGCTTACGATTCCAGTGTTGAAAACACTGCCTACGCCATGCGCGCCGATCAGATGCGCGACGAGAAACAGCGCATCGGCGAAGCCATTGCCGCACAGATCCCCGACCACGCTTCGCTGTTCATCAATATCGGTACGACCACTGAGTCGATTGCCCGCGCCCTGCTCAATCACAATCACCTGAAGATCATCACCAATAACCTGCACGTGGCCTCGATGCTCAGCGCCAAGGACGACTTCGACGTCTTGCTGACCGGAGGCAATGTGCGGCGTGACGGCGGCGTGGTCGGCCAGGCCAGCGTCGACTTCATCAACCAGTTCAAGGTCGACTTTGCCTTGGTCGGCATCAGCGGCATCGATGAAGATGGCAGCCTGCTGGATTTCGATTATCAGGAAGTGCGGGTATCCCAGGCGATCATCGCCAACGCGCGCAAAGTGATTCTCGCCGCCGACTCCAGCAAATTCGGGCGCAACGCCATGATCCGCCTGGGGCCCATCAGCCTGATCGATTGCCTGGTGACCGACCAGCAGCCGGTGCCGGCGCTGACGCAGTTGTTGAATCAACACAAGATTCGCCTCGAAGTCGTTTAACCCCTGCGCGATTCTCGTTCCCACGCTCCGCGTGGGAATGCCGCCCGGGACGCTCCGCGTCCCAATTCCAGCGCCGACGCAGAGCGTCTATTGATGCATTCCCACGCAGAGCATGGGAACGATCAGCGCGAGAATGTTCGAATATTTTCCTTTAACCGCCCTTCGATGAGTTTTTTCAATCGAAGTCGACTGGCTGTGCGTGTCTTTATGGGCTAATATTTTCGCAAATGAACATTAATGTTCGAATTCAAATACAGAAAATCAAAGAATTCCGAGGCCTTAGCCGATGCCCACTTCTATTTCACCTACGCCTCCTCTCGCCGAGGTCTACGATATCGCCGTCATTGGTGGCGGGATCAATGGCGCAGGGATCGCGGCAGACGCCGCGGGCCGCGGGCTCTCGGTGTTCCTTTGCGAAAAGGATGACCTGGCCAGCCACACCTCATCGGCCAGCAGCAAGCTGATCCACGGCGGCCTGCGTTACCTTGAACATTACGAATTCCGCCTGGTGCGCGAAGCCCTGGCCGAGCGCGAAGTGCTGCTGGCCAAGGCCCCGCACATCGTCAAGCCAATGCGTTTCGTACTCCCGCATCGCCCGCACCTGCGTCCGGCCTGGATGATCCGCGCTGGCCTGTTCCTCTATGACAACCTGGGTAAACGGGAAAAGCTGGCCGGTTCCAAAAGCCTGAAGTTCGGTCCCGACAGCGCGCTGAAAAGTGAAATCACCAAAGGCTTCGAGTATTCCGACTGCTGGGTCGACGATGCGCGCCTGGTGGTATTGAATGCCATGGCCGCCCGGGAAAAAGGCGCACACGTCCACACCCAGACCCGCTGCGTCAGCGCGCGTCGCACCAAAGGCCTCTGGCACCTGCACCTGGAGCGCGCCGATGGCAGCTTGTTTTCGATCAGTGCCAAGGCGCTGGTGAACGCAGCCGGTCCCTGGGTCGCCAAGTTCATTCGTGACGACCTGAAAATGGAATCGCCATACGGCATCCGCCTGATCCAGGGCAGCCACCTGATCGTGCCGAAGCTCTATGAAGGCGATCATGCGCACATCTTGCAGAACGAAGACCAGCGCATCGTCTTCACCATTCCATACCTCAATCACTTCACCCTGATCGGCACCACCGACCGCGAGTACACCGGTGATCCGGCAAAAGTGGCGATTACCGAGGCCGAAACCGATTACCTGCTGCAAGTGGTCAACGCCCACTTCAAAAAACAGATCGGCCGTGGCGATATCCTGCACAGCTACTCCGGCGTTCGTCCGCTGTGCAACGACGAGTCCGACAACCCGTCGGCCGTCACCCGCGACTACACCCTGGCGCTGTCGGGCAGTGGCGAGGAAGCGCCCCTGCTGTCGGTATTCGGCGGCAAACTGACCACCTATCGCAAGCTGGCCGAATCGGCGCTGGCGCAACTGGCGTCGCACTTCCCGCACATCTTGCCAAGCTGGACCGCCAACTCCCCGCTGCCGGGCGGCGAAGACATGAGCACACCGCAGGCGCTGAGCGCGCAGATCCGTGACAAGTTCGACTGGATCCCCAGCGAAATCTCGCGCCGTTGGGCCACCACCTACGGCAGTCGCACCTGGCGCATGCTCGAAGGCGTACAGAACCTCAACGACATGGGCGAACACATTGGCGGCGGTCTCTACACCCGCGAAGTCGATTACCTGTGCAGCGAAGAGTGGGCGACCAGCGCTCGCGACATTCTGTGGCGGCGCAGCAAGCTCGGCTTGTTCACCACCCCCGAGCAACAGCAAAGGCTCGCCGATTACTTGAGCAAGGTCGAGCAGAACCGCAGCAAGATTGAAGCAGCCTGACGGATTGCTTGAATAGAGCAGCAGATCAAAAGATCGCAGCCTGCGGCAGCTCCTACAGAGGAAGCGAGTTGCCGCAGGCTGCGATCTTTTTTCGTTCGGTTTTCCGAA
Source organism: Pseudomonas umsongensis (assembly GCF_002236105.1). Classification (GTDB taxonomy): domain Bacteria; phylum Pseudomonadota; class Gammaproteobacteria; order Pseudomonadales; family Pseudomonadaceae; genus Aquipseudomonas; species Aquipseudomonas umsongensis. Next base: position 91,580 of record NZ_NIWU01000007.1, on the reverse strand, counting down.
CGCGACTGGGTGGTCAATTCGGTTAACCGGATTCCCCTTACCTAAAAAAACCTCAATAAATATTTAATCTCCTTATAAATCAATGTATTGAACCATCGAGCCTGGCCTGGCACGAGTCATGCTCTACACTCTTGGACGAATGTTTGTTGTACCGACGCTCCAGGAGCCGTCGGGCATTCGAAGCACAAAAGGGCCGACGAACTGGCTCCATAAAAAAAACAATGTCGAGGAAAATTTGATGCGCATCGTTCCCCATATCCTGGGCGCAGCCATTGCTGCCGCTCTGATCAGCACGCCAGTTTTCGCCGCCGAACTCACCGGCACCCTGAAAAAGATCAAAGAGTCCGGTGTCATCACCCTCGGGCATCGTGACGCTTCCATCCCGTTCTCCTACATTGCGGACGCTTCCGGCAAACCGGTCGGCTACTCCCACGACATCCAGCTGAAAGTCGTCGAAGCGCTGAAAAAAGAACTGGATCTGCCGAACCTGCAGGTCAAGTACAACCTCGTCACCTCGCAAACCCGTATCCCGCTGGTGCAGAACGGCACCGTGGACCTGGAATGCGGTTCGACCACCAACAACGTCGAGCGCCAGCAACAAGTCGACTTCTCCGTCGGCATCTTCGAAATCGGTACTCGCCTGCTGTCCAAGGCAGACTCCAAGTACAAGGATTTCCCGGACCTGGCCGGCAAGAACGTCGTGACCACCGCCGGCACCACGTCCGAGCGCATCCTCAAGGCGATGAACGCCGACAAGCAGATGGGCATGAACGTCATCTCCGCCAAAGACCACGGCGAGTCCTTCCAGATGCTGGAAACCGGTCGCGCCGTTGCATTCATGATGGACGACGCCCTGCTGGCCGGTGAAGCGGCCAAGGCCAAGAAAGCCAGTGACTGGGCCGTGACCGGTACGCCACAGTCCTACGAAATCTACGGCTGCATGGTGCGCAAAGGCGACGAGCCGTTCAAAAAGGCCGTGGATGACGCCATCAAGGCCACCTACGCATCGGGCGAGATCAACAAGATCTACGAGAAATGGTTCATGCAGCCAATCCCGCCAAAAGGCCTGAACCTGAACTTCCCGATGAGCGACGAGCTCAAGGCCCTGATCGCCAATCCGACCGATAAAGCGGCTGACGACAAGAAATCCTGATTTCTGACTAACCTTATCTCCTGAGAGGGCCACTGCCCTCTCGGGAGGTTGTCACTCCCTGCTGGCATTTCTGGAAACACTCGAACTGGTGGCTGTCGAGCCGGTGGCGTGTGCCCGAGCATCACGTTCGGGCGGGAACGGAGCTTCCCCCAAGCGGGTACATCGATTGATCTCAAGGGGAGACCCTAATGAATTACAACTGGGACTGGGGCGTGTTCTTCAAGTCCACTGGCGTTGGCAGCGAGACGTATCTCGACTGGTACATCGCCGGCCTGGGCTGGACCATCGGCATCGCCATCGCGGCCTGGATCATTGCCCTGACACTGGGTTCGATCCTGGGCGTCATGCGCACCGTGCCGAACCGCATCGTATCGGGCATCGCCACCTGCTACGTCGAACTCTTCCGTAATGTGCCGCTGCTGGTTCAGCTGTTCATCTGGTACTTCCTGGTACCCGACCTGCTGCCTGCCGACCTGCAAGAGTGGTACAAGCAGGACCTGAACCCGACCACCTCGGCATTCCTCAGCGTTGTCGTGTGCCTGGGCCTGTTCACCACCGCCCGCGTTTGCGAACAGGTGCGCACCGGTATCCAGGCGCTGCCTCGCGGCCAGGAGTCTGCAGCCCGCGCCATGGGCTTCAAGTTGCCGCAGATCTACTGGAACGTACTGCTGCCCCAGGCGTATCGAATCATCATTCCACCGCTCACCTCGGAATTCCTCAACGTCTTCAAGAACACCTCCGTGGCCTCGCTGATCGGTTTGATGGAGCTGCTGGCGCAAACCAAACAGACTGCCGAGTTTTCCGCGAACCTGTTCGAAGCCTTCACCCTGGCCACGCTGATCTACTTCACCCTGAACATGAGCCTGATGTTGCTGATGCGCCTGGTCGAGAAGAAAGTCGCCGTACCGGGCCTGATTTCCGTAGGGGGTAAATGATGGAATTCGATTTCTCGGGCATCATCCCGTCCCTGCCGGGCCTGTGGAACGGCATGGTCATGACCCTCAAGTTGATGGCCATGGGCGTGATCGGCGGGATCATCCTCGGTACCATCCTGGCGCTGTGCCGTCTGTCGCACAACAAATTGCTGTCGAACCTGGCCGGCGCGTACGTCAACTATTTCCGCTCGATCCCGTTGCTGCTGGTGATCACCTGGTTCTATCTGGCGGTGCCGTTCGTGCTGCGCTGGATCACCGGCGAAGACACCCCGATCGGTGCGTTCACCTCCTGCATCGTGGCGTTCATGATGTTCGAAGCGGCGTACTTCTGCGAAATCGTCCGTGCTGGCGTGCAGTCGATTCCCAAGGGCCAGATGGGGGCTGCCAAGGCACTGGGCATGACTTACGGCCAGATGATGCGCCTGATCATCCTGCCCCAGGCGTTCCGCAAGATGACCCCGCTGCTGTTGCAACAGAGCATCATCCTGTTCCAGGACACCTCGCTGGTGTACGCCGTCGGTCTGGTGGACTTCCTCAATGCCTCGCGCGCCAGTGGCGACATCATTGGCCGCTCCAATGAGTTCCTGATTTTCGCGGGTCTCGTGTACTTCATCATCAGCTTTTCCGCCTCGCTGCTGGTCAAGCGTCTGCAAAAAAGGTTCGCCGTATGATCTCTATCAAAAGCATCAACAAGTGGTATGGGGACTTCCAGGTACTGACTGATTGCAGCACCGAGGTCAAGAAAGGCGAAGTGATCGTGGTATGCGGGCCGTCCGGTTCCGGCAAGTCGACCCTGATCAAGTGCGTCAACGCCCTGGAACCGTTCCAGAAAGGCGACATCGTGGTTGACGGCACCTCCATCGCCGACCCGAAGACCAACCTGCCGAAACTGCGTTCGCGCGTGGGCATGGTGTTCCAGCATTTCGAACTGTTCCCGCACCTGACCATCACTGAAAACCTGACCATCGCGCAGATCAAGGTGCTGGGCCGCAGCAAGGAAGAGGCCACCAAGAAAGGCCTGCAACTGCTTGAACGTGTTGGCCTCTCGGCTCACGCCCACAAGCACCCGGGACAACTCTCCGGTGGCCAGCAGCAGCGTGTGGCGATTGCCCGCGCGCTGGCGATGGACCCGATCGTCATGCTGTTCGACGAACCGACCTCGGCGCTGGACCCGGAAATGGTCAACGAAGTGCTGGACGTGATGGTGCAACTGGCCCACGAAGGCATGACCATGATGTGCGTAACCCACGAAATGGGTTTCGCCCGTAAAGTGGCCGACCGGGTGATCTTCATGGACCAGGGCAAGATCATCGAAGACTGCAAGAAAGAGGAGTTCTTCGGCGACATCAGCCACCGCGCCGAGCGTACGCAGCACTTCCTCAACAAGATCCTGCAACACTAACAGCAACACGGCCGCCCCTCTGTAGGAGCGAGCATGCTCGCGATGACCTCAAAGACACCGCGTACATCCAGGATGAACGCGTCTTCGTTGACGACCATCGCGAGCATGCTCGCTCCTACAGGAGGCCGACGCTGGTTGACCCAAGGCATCTGTGATGAAATGCGACCCCAATCTCTATCGCGCCGCGTCGCCATCACTCGCCGTGAAACCTCGCCTGATTCGCCATCTGTTCCTGCCGCCGCTGATCATCGCCCTGATGATCGGACTGGGTTATATCGGCTTCTGGACCAGTGAACACTACGGAATCCGCAGCCTCGGCGAAAATGGCCAGCGCCAGCTGGAACTGCACGCCCGCGCTGTCGAGAGCGAGATCAGCAAATACACTTACCTACCCAGCCTGCTGGAACTCGAAACCAGTGTTTCGAAGCTGCTGGCCGACCCGACGCCGGAGCACCGGCAGACCGTCAATGATTACCTAGAAGGCCTGAACCGGCGCAGCCGCAGCCGGGCCATCTACGTGATGGACACCACCGGCCGCGTCATGGCCACCAGCAACTGGCGCGATGTCGACAGTTACCTGGGTGAAGACCTGTCTTTCCGTGCCTATTTCCAGAACGCCGTGCGTGGCCAGCCCGGACGCTTCTATGGCATTGGCAGCACCAACGGCGAACCCGGTTACTACTTGGCCCATGGCCTGGAAGAACACGGCAAGATCATCGGCGTCGCGGTGGTCAAGGTCCGCCTCGAGGCCATGGAGGAGCGTTGGCAACGCGCGCGCCTTGAAGCCTTCGTCAGCGACGAGAACGGCATCATCATTCTCTCCAGTGACCCCGCTCGACGCCTGAAATCGGTGGTGCCGCTGAGCGAAGAAACCAAGGAAAAGCTCGCCCGCAGTCTCCAGTACTACTGGTTCCCACTGAACGAATTGCAACCGTTGGCCCGGGAAACCCTGTCCGAGGGCGTGGAGAAACTCACCTTCCCCGCCAATAGCGAACTGGTTTCCGATGACGAAAACATCAGCTACCTGTCACAAACTCGTCCCCTGAGCGATACACCGTGGAATTTCACCCTGCTCACGCCACTGCAGGATCTGCGCCGCGAAGCGGTCAACCAAGGGATTCTGGTGGCCGTGGCCTTTGCCCTTGTGGCGTTCCTGCTGATCGCTTGGAACGAGCGGCGCAAAGTGATCGCCACCCGTCTCGCTGCCCGAGAAGCCTTGCAGGAAGCCAACAACCAATTGGAGCGTCGGATTACCGAACGCACCACCGACCTGCGCGCCAGCAACGAGCGGCTCAAGGGGCAGATCCGCGAGCGTCGTCACGCCGAAGAGACGCTGCGCCGTGCCCAGGACGAACTGGTGCAGGCCGGGAAACTCGCCGCGATTGGCCAGATGTCCACCAGCATCGCCCACGAATTGAACCAGCCGTTGGCGGCGCTGCGCACCTTGTCCGGCAACACCGTGCGGTTTCTCGAGCGCGGTCAACTGGATGTGGCCAGCACCAACCTCAAGACCATCAACGAATTGATCGACCGCATGGGCCGGATCACCGCCAGCCTGCGCTCCTTCGCCCGGCGCGGTGACGACAAGGGCCAGGCTTGTCTTGGCAAAGCCGTGGACGCCGCCTTGCAATTGCTCGGCGGGCGTGTGGAAAACGCCCATCTGCAGGTGCATCGCCACTTCGACGATGTGCAAATGCAGATCGATCAGACGCGCCTGGAGCAGATCCTGGTCAACCTGGTTGGCAACGCCCTGGACGCCATGCAGGCGCAGCCGCAGCCCGAATTGTGGCTTGAAGGCGAAGCACTGGAGGGTAAATATCGGCTGCGTGTACGGGACAATGGCCACGGCATCGATGCCGAAGCGCGCAAACACCTGTTCGAACCATTTTTCACCACCAAGCCCGGCGAACAAGGCCTGGGCCTAGGCCTGACCCTTTCCGCGAGCCTGGCCGCTGCCACTGGCGGTCACCTGGGTGTCGAACACCCGGCCAGCGGTGGTACTGCTTTCGTCCTCAGTTTACCGTTGGTAAGCCCCACTTCCGCTGAGCCAATATGAACAACGACCTTAGTGTATTGATCGTCGAAGACGACCCCCATGTTTTGCTCGGCTGCCAGCAGGCACTGACCCTGGAAGATATTCCCTGCATCGGTGTCGGCAGTGCCGAGGAAGCCCTGGAGCGGGTGGGCGAAAACTTCGCCGGCATCGTCATCAGTGACATTCGCCTGCCCGGCATCGATGGACTGGAACTGCTGAACCGACTCAAGGCCCGCGACCGCAGCTTGCCGGTAGTGCTGATTACCGGTCACGGCGACATCTCCATGGCCGTCGGCGCCATGCAGAAAGGTGCCTACGATTTCATGGAGAAGCCCTTCTCTCCCGAACGCCTGGTGGATGTAGCGCGCCGTGCCCTGGAGCAACGCAGCCTGGCACGAGAAGTCTCGTCGTTGCGCCGGCAACTGGCCGAGCGCGACTCACTTGAAGGTCGAATCATCGGCCGTTCGCCGGCAATGCAGAACTTGCGCGAACTCATTGCCAATGTTGCCGATACGTCAGCCAACGTGCTGATCGAGGGCGAAACCGGCACCGGCAAGGAACTGGTCGCGCGCTGCCTGCATGATTTCAGTCGTCGGCACACCCGGCAATTCGTGGCGCTCAATTGTGGTGGCCTGCCGGAAAACCTGTTCGAAAGCGAAATCTTCGGCCACGAAGCCAACGCCTTCACCGGCGCAGGCAAACGGCGGATCGGCAAGATCGAGCATGCCGACGGCGGCACGCTGTTCCTCGACGAAGTGGAAAGCATGCCCCTGCCCCTGCAGATCAAACTGCTGCGGGTATTGCAGGAGCGCACCCTCGAACGCCTCGGCTCGAACCAGAGCGTGGCGGTGGACTGCCGGGTGATCGCGGCCACCAAATCCGATCTCGACGAGTCGAGCAAGGCCGGTGAATTTCGCAGCGACCTGTATTACCGCCTTAATGTGGTGACCCTGGAACTGCCACCTCTGCGCGAGCGCCGCGAAGACATCCTGCAATTGTTCGAGTTTTTCTTGCAGCAATCGTCCTTGCGTTTCGACCGCGCCGTACCGGAGCTGGATAACCAGACCCTGTCTAACCTGATGAGCCACGATTGGCCGGGTAACGTGCGCGAATTGCGCAACGTCGCCGAGCGATTTGCCCTGGGCCTGCCGGCATTCAAGAAACCGGGTGCGGGCGGTGCCGCCCAAGGCCTGGCTTTCGCTGAAGCGGTGGAGGCCTTTGAGCGCAACTTGCTAAGCGATGCCTTGCAACGCAGCGGCGGCAACCTGACCCAGGCCAGCCAGGAACTGGGCATGGCCAAGACCACGCTGTTCGACAAAGTGAAAAAGTACGGGCTAAGCCACTGATGGATCTGATTCTCAAAGCAACCCTGGGCGCATCGGTGGTGGTGATCCTCGCGGCCCTGGCCAAGACCAGAAACTATTACATCGCCGGACTGGTGCCACTGTTTCCGACCTTTGCACTGATTGCCCACTACATTGTCGGCAAGGGTCGTTCGCTGGATGACTTGAAGACCACCATCGTGTTTGGCATGTGGTCGATCATTCCTTACTTCATCTACCTGGCAACCCTCTATGTGCTGGTCGATCGCATGCGCCTCGAGGCATCGCTGGCCGTGGCGGCAGTGGCGTGGTTGATCGCGGCGACGGCGCTGGTCACAGTTTGGATTCGCTTGCAGGCCTGATCACAATTCCTCTGTGGGAGCGAGCCTGCTCGCGAAGACGGAGGGTCGGTCATGCCAATGTTGACTGTGCCACCGCTTTCGCGAGCAGGCTCGCTCCCACAGGGGAAGGCGGCGTTACAAAAGGTTGTGTTCCGCCACGGGCTCAACCTGCGCCCAATGCGAAGTGTCCTCACGATGCGCCCGTAGGTACGGCAACACCGCCGCCAGCAACGGCGCCTTGAACGCTTCCTGAAACCGATGAGCCAACCCCGGTATCAACTTCAACTGGCTGCCACGCAGATGCGCCGCCAGGTGCACGCCGTGCATCACCGGCAACAACGGATCGGCCGTGCCATGCACCACCAGCGCCGGCACCCGTAGCTGGTTGAGCAGTGCCACTCGGCTCGGCTCGGCCAGGATCGCCAGGATCTGCCGTTTAGCCCCCTCGGGATTGAATGCCCGGTCATACGCCAGTGCCGCCTGATGCAACAGTGCCTGACGATCATCGGTCACCGACGGACTGCCCAGTGCCGCCAGCAGGTCCGCCTGTTGTTCCAGTGCGATTTCACGATTGGGCGCCCCCCGGCGCGCCAGCAACTGCAGCAGCGCCGCACTGGGTGCGGGTAAACCTTCGGCGCCGGAAGTACTCATGATCAGGGTCAGGCTTTCAACCCGCTGTGGCGCCATCGCCGCCATGTGCTGGGCAATCATCCCGCCCATGCTGGCGCCCAGCACGTGAAATTGCTCGATGTGCAACGCATCCATCAGGCCCAGTGCATCATCCGCCATATCGGTCAGGGAGTATGGCGCCGACACGGGCAAGCCGAGCTTATAGCGCAACACTTCGAAGGTCAGGTTGGCCTCGACGGGGGGTTGCCGCCAGGTCGACAGGCCGACGTCGCGATTGTCGTAGCGAATCACCCGGAACCCTTGCTGACAGAGCGCAACCACCACTTCGTCAGGCCAATGAATCAACTGCCCCCCCAGGCCCATCACCAGCAGCAACGCCGGGTCCGAGGCGCGACCGATGCTCTGGTACGCCAGGCTTACCTGATCCAGGTCGACCCGCTCGGTGGCCACATTGACGTCACAGCGGGACGCCGAAAAAGAAGGAAAACTCAACAACAACGCGGCCAAAAAGGCCGCTGTCGATAAAAATCGTGCACGCATGAAAACACCGAAACGCAGAACCCCAGTAGAGCGAAAGTCTGATGAAGTTTGTTCAAGCGCGCTGCCACAGTTGCATGACAATTTGATGAATGTCGCTCAGCGGTCGATGCGGTAACTATGTAGTACCACGGGCCTGGGGGATTTTTTTTTAATGGCGCTGGATCAGGAGTGGACTTGCCGCTCCCCGTAGAAGAGCCCTCCACCATGACCGAAAGACTGCTCCCGACGCTGCTGCCCCCAACTCTCCCCACCCCCTCTCTAATCCCCATCCCCGAGTTCTCGACGCTGCCGAGCCATATCGATCAGAGCCTGCTGCAAGGCGCCTTGACCCGTTGGCAAGCATGCAAGGAAGGTTTGCAGGCGCTGTTCGCCGACGCGCCGCGCAGCGAAGACGCCAATGCCTATTGGGATGCCCGCGCCCCCGGAACACCGCTGTCACGGCGTGATCGGGCCAGTCAGTTGTACCGCGAACATATCGAAGCCGCGGCCCAGGTGGCATTCGCCCTGAGCACCGTGAGCGCCGAACAATTGAAACCGTTGTGGTTGGTTTTGGATTCAGGGCCCCAGGCAATGCAGCTGGACGATCAGTTGATCCTCTGCGAACACCTGGCGCTGAAGCTGAGCGACAATAGCATCCTCAAACTTCCCGCGGCCTGGGTGATCAGCGTGGGCAACCAGCACCCCGTCGCGCAATTGCTGTACTTGCCGTCTCGACCGGTCCCCGTCCAGGCCTTCAAAGACCGCAGCGACATGGAGCACTGGTTGTCCGCGCAACTACTCGCCCCGCCAGAGCTCCCCAGCCATTACAGGTTTGAATACACGGCCCGGACCGGGCCATTGACGACAGGCATCGCGGACCTGTTTTCGCCCGGACCGCAAGGGCGCCTCGCCGAGGTATTCGCCCAAGCGCCGCCCCTTGAGGACCTGGATCAGACCGAAGGCGTTGGCGATGAAGATCAATCATCGCTATTCGATAGCCTGTCTGCGGATATTCCACTGTCGCTGCGCCAGGCCTCGCTTGGCAAACAGCGTGCGGTGCTCGAAACACTGCTGGGTGAGGCGCTGGACAGTGACCTTCAACAAGCACTTGAGGACACACTCAAGGCGCTGGAAACCGCAGAGCTTGCTGCAGACGCTGCCGCATCCACCTTGCTCTACCGATCGCGCACACTGGACCTGATAACGTTCAATCGTGGCTTCAACGCACTCTACCAGGCACACAAAGACGGCCTGAAGGCCGAGGTGGAACTGCAACGCACGCTTAATCAGCTCGATAGCACGGAACTCGAATTGCTCAGGGGCCTGCTGGACACAGCCGCCGAGCCAGACCCTGACGTTGCATTCGCCAGCCTGATGCTGAGTGTGAGAACAGACGCCGGCGATCCTTTGCCCCATGAGCTCAAAGGGGTGTTTGTGATTGGCCGGACACACACTCTGTCCGATCCAGAATCCCCTCACAGCCTGCTGCTCTACTGGCCCGGTATTGGCGGCGGCTTGCAACGATTCGCCAACCGCAAGGACCTGGAAGAGCAGTTGTTGAAAATCCAGGGACGGGACCCGGTCCTGGCCCTGCACCTGAAGACCATCACGACCGATCCGCTGTTATACAGCCTCAATCAACAGATCAGCTTTTTCGAAGAACAAGCCGCGCAAACACGCCAGCGCTATCCTGACAGCGGCCAGGCGACACAACGTGCGCAGGCACTGGAAAAGCTGCGCAAACAAACGCTGGCACTACTGCAGGTCCCGGTGAACGCAGCGAGAAGCCTGGCGCTCATGCATATTCTGGAACAGCAGCGCAGCGCCGCGATGGTTGCCAGGCTTCCCACCTGGTTGACGACCTTGGCAGCTCCCGACCGTGCCAGGCTCAAGAGCCTGACCAGCGCTTGTATCCAGGCCATGAAACGCGGCCACGAACAACTGGAAAAAACCCTGGCGCCTCGCGAAGTCTTCACCCGTCGACACCTTCAGGCGCGCCTGCGCCAGGATTTCTCGCTCAAAGGCGACTTCGACGTCCAACTGGACTTGCCCGACTCCGTCACGCTGCAAAAACAACTGACGGACGGCGCGGCTCCCGGTACCCCGCAAAAACTAGTGACGGTGCCCAGTACCGCCAGAAGCAAGATGTCACTCGAAGAACTCGCCCAACTCAACATCGACAACAAGCCGTCGATGCAGCTTGAGCCCTTGTCCTTGCGCCTGGGCTTCATGCGGGTGGAAGTCAAGGCGCCGGACGACGGCGAACGCCAGGCCCTGACAACCGGCATCACCCATGCCTACCTGCGCAAGACGCTGCCGGAACTCGACTTGCCCAAGGTCTACGAACAACTCATCTATGACACGTTCATGGGCAGTCACGGCGAACCGCTGTTTGTAAGGGAACATCGCCGGGAATGCCTGATCGAGCCCTGGCGCCAGACCCTCAAGCTGCAAGGGGAGTGTGCACGCCTGCAACGACACATCGGCCTCGACGACCTGCTCGTCCTGAACGCCGCCATCGACGCCGATACCCCGCAAGCCTGGCTCGCGGGCGGCAAGCGCATCGAATTATTGCCGGCCTACCTGAGCGCGGGCGGCAAGGACACCCCCAACGAGGGCCCGGTGACCTTGTCCGGGGTGACGTTCATTCACGAACAGGTCAGCGGCATGACTTTGCTGTACCTGCCCGACAGTCCCGATGGCCAGTTCCTGCGCCGTCACGACAGCCTCGAAGACGCGCGCAAGGCCCTGTTCAACCTGTGCCTGCGCAGTGAGATGGTCAGCTACCTGGCCGATCGCGCTTTGCAGGGAGACGTGCGGGCTCATGAAAGCCGGATCAACCAGGCCGTCCTCAAACACTTCGACGCCATGATCGGTGTCGGGGCACGCTGGCCGGCGGTCACTTCACTGGCCGCGCACCTGCTCAATACCCAGATGGGACGCCTGATCGAAGCCCATCGCGGCACATCGCGTTCCAACGAAGCGTTATTCCTGGAACGCTACGCGCTCAGCGGACCGAAGGCGTTGAACTACATAAAAATGGCCTTGGGCCTTGTGCCCTACGTGGGCGCAGCCATTGCTCTCTACGATGCCTGGAGCAGCGCCAATCGGGCTGTCGCAGCGCTGTTACGCGCGGACGCGGGTGAAGGCCTGACAGAGATAGAGTCGGTGCTGTTGTCTCTGATCGATGCCGCCATGGACCTCCTCCCCAGTACGATGGGCACCCGATCGGCCGCAGCCGCCCGCACGTTGACGCGGGCTCGTCAGTTGAAGGCGCTTGGCAAAGGCACCCTGGCCTTGCCACGGACCTCAAAAAACCAGGCGCGGCACATCGCCCAACGTTTCGCCGGTTACGAGTATGAAAAACCAATCTCCCTCCTCGGGTTGCAACCGGTCGAGCACGGTGTCTATCGCAATGTCTACCGTCATGCCGATGGCGACTTCATCACGCGCCAGGGCCGAATCTTCCAGGCTGAACTGAGCAAGGACTCACGTGGCTGGCGACTGAGCGGTACTCATAAAAAAACCTACAAGCAACCCATCGCTCTCGATGAAGCAGGCCGGTGGGACACCTGGTTCGGTGTTTACGGGTCGACTTTCGACGGCGGCGGGCTGGGTGGTGGTGGCGTGCTCGGACATCTGGCGGACACCTTCGACCCGCTCTGGCCGGCCGCCATTCGCGAGCGACTGCCACGCTGGTGGGCCGATCGGGTGTTTCGTCGTCACCATGAATTGACCGAAGCCGCCGATGACTTGGCGCCGCAAATCGAGACCCGGATCCAGGGCACTAACGCAACGCTGAACCGGTACAACAGCAGCCCCGTCGAAGCCCGCCCGGACCTGTTGCCAGCCGCCGATACAGCCTGTCTCAGCGACATCGAAATAGTCAACAGGCACTATCAGACGCTGGTCGAACTGGCGCCCCTGACACATGGCAACAAACGGCGTGTACTCAAGGACATGCAAAGTAATGATGCCCTCGTGATCGCCGATCGCCAAAAGCAGCGGGTCTTTTTCATCAATCATCGAGCTAACCCGCTCATGGACAGGATCGACGCTCTAATCGACCAACTGGACGAGTTACCGGACAACGCGCACGCCGAACGCCTTCGGATTCTGCAAGACATCCGAAAAATTCGCGTCGAACTGATCGGCCACCTGGGGCAGATGGAAACGGCAATGGGCGAGCTCAAGCGGTGGTACGAGCGCATTACGATCAGTACCGAAAAGGCGCAAATGACGCCCGAAGTAACGATGTTGAACGCACGCCTGAGTGAAGCCAATCTGCTTTACTTGAAAACCGGGCATTTGCTGGAAACCGTCCAGCGCTTCGACACGACACAGGATCTCTCCTGGTTCCATCTACAGGCCCAGGTCGACAGCCTGCGGACCAAAGTCGACCGTGCATTGTTTACCCAATACAGCCTGCCGGAAGTCACCGCCAACCGAGCCCAGCGCAATCAGATTCTTCAGGAGTGCCTTGAGCACTATCAGCAATTTCGTCGCGGCATGAACGCCTGGACCGCCAGCTACCCCGGGCACTTTCATCTCGACGCTGTTGCGCCCTTGCTCGAGGGTATCGAGAAAATGGCCGAACGGGCACGCAAGGCTATCGACCAACCGGCTCCAGCCCTGCCCTCCGGGCAACGCAGCAAGAAAATCTTCACCACTGAAGACGACCATCTGTTAATCGGGGTCGAACGCTGGGAGCCGACAACCCAGAAGCACCAATACATCCTGACTGGCCAGGGTGGTGTCCAGGAAACGTGGGAACAGGGTGCAAACGGCAAGTTTCGCTTGCTCAATCCAGCAGCGCCGACCGCTCGTCCCGCGCAAAGGAACCCTGCCGCCATGCTCGAAGACGCCCGTAACCGCCTTCAGTCGCAGCAGGCCTACCAGTCGAAGATCGAAACCTATGCGGCGCAAGACATGCTCCCGGTCGATCTGGAGCACATGATGGTCAGTGAAGCCAGCGAGCTGACGCGGCGGGCGCTGGACATCGAAGCCGTTGTTCCACAGAGCCCCGTCATCGAGCAACTGCGTAACAAGGCGACGGAACTGATCGCCACCGGACGCCAGATGCGTACTCGGCAGTCGCTACTGAGCAAAAACCCTACGGATGGCATGCTCGATGACTTGATTACCCACAACGCTGTGGAGATACGTAAAACCAGCCCGATCAAAAGCCTGCGAAAACGCCCGGGTGGCCGAGCCGACTACCTGCAGGAATACGAAATCTGGGACCTGACCAGCGTCCCGTCCAACGTGTTGTGGTACGCCCATTTTCATTACAGCAAGGCCACACCCGCCTTCGCCGAATTCGAAAAGGCGCACCTGAAACTGCCGCAGTACCGGTATCTGACCCACGCCGATGACGCCACCCTGCCCTATGCCGACATTGGCAAACGGTCAACGGTATTGCGACATTTCGATCAGGCCTGACACGCGATAACGGGAGCGGTTGAACCACTCCCGTTATCGTCCTCAAGCCAGTTGGCTGCGCAGTTGTCGTGCCGCGGCGACCATGTTCACCAAGGCAGCCTCGGTTTCCGGCCACGCCCGGGTCTTCAAACCACAATCGGGGTTGACCCACAGCCGCTCGGCCGGGATCCGCTTGACGGCCTTGCTGATCAATTTGACCATTTCGGCGGTGTCCGGCACCCGTGGCGAATGGATGTCGTAGACACCCGGACCGATATCGTTCGGGTAGTCGAACGCCTCAAAGGCTTGCAGCAACTCCATGTCCGAACGCGAGGTTTCAATGGTGATCACATCGGCGTCCATCGCTGCGATGGCCTCGATCACATCGTTGAACTCGCTGTAGCACATGTGGGTGTGAATCTGCGTTTCGTCACGCACACCGCTGGCGCTCAAGCGGAACGCCTCTACCGCCCACTCCAGATACTCCTGCCATTGCGCCCGGCGCAGTGGCAGCCCTTCGCGGAACGCCGCTTCGTCGATCTGTACGATCTTGATGCCGGCGGCTTCCAGATCCAGCACCTCATCGCGCAGGGCGAGGGCCAGTTGCTGCGCCTGGACTTTGCGTGACACGTCTTCGCGGGGGAATGACCACATCAGCATGGTCACGGGACCGGTAAGCATGCCTTTCATGACCTTGTCGGTCTGGCTCTGCGCGTAGCTGATCCAGTCGACCGTCATGGCTTTGGGACGGCTCAGGTCGCCATAGATGATTGCCGGTTTCACACAGCGCGAACCGTAGCTCTGCACCCATCCGAAGCGGGTAAAGGCATACCCATCCAGCTGTTCGGCGAAGTACTCGACCATGTCATTGCGTTCGGCTTCGCCATGCACCAGCACGTCCAGCCCCAGACGCTCCTGAATCTGCACGGCGTGGCGAATTTCGTGGTGCATGGCATCGGTGTAATCGTTGGCCGACAGCTTGCCTTGCTTGAAGGCCTGACGCGCCAGGCGAATCGAGCCAGTCTGCGGAAACGAGCCGATGGTGGTGGTCGGGAACGCTGGCAACTTCAAGCGTGCGCGCTGTTGCTCGATGCGTTTGGCAAACGGTGAATGACGCTGGCTGTCCGTGGCAACGATGGCGTTGATCCGCGCCTGTACCTGGGCCTTGTGAATACGCGGCGACTCGGCGCGGCTGGTCGCAATGGCACGGCTTTGAGCCAGCGCCGCTTGCACTTTGGGTGCTTGCGGATCATTCAGGGCATCGCGCAGTACCGCGATTTCGCCACATTTCTGCACCGCAAACGCCAGCCAGCTTTTCAGTTCCGGATCGAGCTTGTCTTCACGCTCCAGGTCTACCGGGCTGTGCAGCAGCGAACAGGAGGTGCTGACCCACAGGTTGTCGCCAAAACGCTCCTGGGCAAATTGCAGTTGCGCCAGCACCGGTTCCAGCTCGCAGCGCCAGACGTTGCGGCCATTGACCAGACCCACCGAGAGAATCTTGTAGGTTGGCAGGCGATCGAGCACGTGCAGCAGTTGATCCGGCGCACGCACCGCATCGATGTGCAAGCCTTGCACCGGCAGGCCGACAGCCAGGCCAAGGTTGTCCTGCAGGCCGCTGAAGTAAGTGGCCAGCAGCTTTTTCAGCGGCGAGTACTGCAGGATGTGGTAGGCCCGTTCAAAGGCGTTTTTCCATTCCTGCGGCAAGTCGAGGGTCAGGATCGGTTCATCGATCTGTACCCACTCCACGCCTTGGGCAGCGAGACGCACGAGGATTTCGTTGTAGACCGGCAGCAGGCGTTCCAACAGGTCGAGTTTATCGAAGTCCTGGCCTTTGACTTTGCCCAGCCACAGGTAAGTCAGCGGGCCGATGATCACCGGCTTGACGGTGTGCCCCAGGGCCTTGGCTTCATCGACTTCATCGAACAGCTGTTCCCAGCTCAGCGTGAACTGCTGGTCAGCGCTGAATTCCGGGACCAGGTAGTGGTAATTGGTGTCGAACCACTTGGTCAGTTCCTGGGCGTATTGCTCTGAGCCGTGCTCCGCGCCGCAGCAGCTCGCCGTGGCGCCACGGGCCATGGCGAACAGCGTGTCGAGGGTCGGCAGGCCACGCGCGTCGCGGGTGCTGTCGAAACGCTCGGGGATTACGCCGAAGGCCAGGGAATGAGTCAGTACCTGGTCATACCAGGCAAAGTCGCCGACCGGCAGCAGGTCGATACCGGCGTCTTTCTGCAATTGCCAGTGGCGGGCGCGCAATTGGCGACCGACGTTTTTCAGCGCCTGTTGGTCAAGGTCGCCCTTCCAGTAGGATTCGAGGGCTTTTTTCAGTTCGCGGTCGGCACCGATGCGGGGGAAACCAAGGGTGTGGGCTACGGCCATGTCGAATTGCTCCTGGGTAAAAGATGGCGCTATTGTCGACAGCGAAGCCATCATGAGACAAACTCAACCTTTTCGTGTTGATCACAAGTTTTCCTCATGGAGCCCCACGGTGCTTGAAATCCGTCACCTGAAGACCCTGCACGCCTTGCGCGAAGCCGATAGCCTGGTGGATGCAGCCGACCGCCTGCACCTGACGCAGTCGGCGCTGTCCCATCAGTTCAAGGAACTTGAAGAACGCATGGGCATGCCGTTGTTCGTGCGCAAGACCAAGCCGGTGCGTTTCACCAGTGCCGGCTTGCGCCTGCTGCAACTGGCCGACGCCACCTTGCCGCTGCTGCGCGCCGCTGAGCGCGATATCGCGCGGTTGGCCGGCGGCACCGCGGGGCGCCTGCACATGGCCATCGAGTGCCACAGTTGTTTCCAGTGGCTGATGCCGACCATCGACCAGTTCCGCGACGCCTGGCCGGAAGTCGAGCTGGACCTGGCCTCGGGCTTCTCCTTCGCCCCGCTGCCCGCCCTGGCCCGTGGCGACCTGGACCTGGTGGTGACGTCCGACCCGGTGGAACTGGTAGGGATCACCTATGTGCCACTGTTTACCTATGAAGCGATGCTCGCGGTGGCGAACCAGCACCGCCTGGCCAGCAAGGCCTACATCGTCCCGCAAGACTTGCTCAGCGAAACCCTGATCACCTATCCGGTGGAACGTGACCGGCTGGATATCTTCACGCGCTTCCTGGAACCGGCCGACGTCGAACCGGCCCAGGTCCGCACCTCGGAACTGACGGTGATGATGATGCAACTGGTGGCCAGCGGGCGCGGTGTGTGCGGCATGCCCCATTGGGCGCTGCATGAATACAGCTCACGGGGCTACGTGAAGGCCAAGCGCCTGGGCGAGAAAGGCCTGTTTGCGACGCTGTATGCGGCAATCCGGGCCGACATGCTCGATGCGCCGTACATGCGGGACTTCTTGCTGACGGCCAAGGACACGTCGTTTTCGACGCTGGATGGGGTTAGCGCGGTGCGCTAGAACACCTCTGTGGCGAGGGGACTTGTCCCCGCTGGAGTGCAAAGCACTCCCCTGCAATTTTTGACAAACATTGCTCGTGGGTATCAGGGCCGCCTCGCAGCCCAACGGGGACAAGTCCCCTCGCCACAAAAGCTGTTCAGGCCATCCGTTTTTGCTCGAGCATCAAGCGCAACGCCAGTGCCGACAACACAAAGCCCATGAAATAACGCTGCAATGCCAGCCAGGTCGGATTGCTGACAAACCATGACGCGATGCCCGACGCGAACAGGGCGATCATCAGGTTCACGCAGAAACTGACGCTGATCTGGGTCAGGCCCAGGACGATACTTTGAGTGAACACCGAACCGTGCTCAGGGGTGATGAATTGCGGAAACACCGACAGGTAGAACACCGCAATCTTCGGATTCAGGGCGCTGGTGAGAAAACCCATGGTGATCAACTTGCGCGACGAATCCGGTGGTAGTTGTTGCGCTTCGAACGGCGAACGCGCTCCCGGCTTGACCGCCTGCCAGGCGAGCCACAACAGATACAGTGCGCCGGCCCACTTCAACACTTCGTAGGCCATCGGCACCGCCAGGAACACGGCGGTCAACCCGGCCGCGGCGGCGAACAGATGCACAAAGAAACCCGCGACCACGCCGAGCAACGAAGTGACCCCAGCCTTGCGGCCCTGGCAGATCGAACGGGAGATCAGGTAGATCATGTTCGGCCCCGGTGTCAGCACCATCAACAACGCGGCAGCGGCGAAAATCAGCAGGTCTTGAAGCGGGATCATGGGCGAAGTCCTTTGCGTAAATGATCAGGCGGTCGCGGTCAGCGAAGCTCGATAAAACGGCAGGATCAGGTCCCGTGTCAATGGCGCCAGAACGACACCACCGTCGGTACCCGGATCAATCCAGAGCACCTCTTCGATCTCGGCGGCCGGGGACACATCGGTGTCGATGGTCAGCAGAAACAGTTCGGCCTGTACGACAAAACCCGGTTCATTGGCGGCAGGGGCCGAGAACTGCCCGAGGAAAGTGGCTTGCGTCGGATCGATGACCAGCCCCAACTCCTCTTCCAGCTCCCGGGCCAGTGCGCTGGCCGGTTGCTCACGGGCCTCGATCTTGCCGCCCGGTTGCATGAATGCCTGGGTGCCGCGCTTGCGCACCAGCAGCGTACGGCCGTCCGGGCCGATCAACAGGGCGGCGGCGATGTGGATAAGTCCGCAAGATTGGGCAGCAAACGTCGACATGAACAAAGGCCTTTGACTCAAAAGCGCCAAGGATCACATGTCCGCCACCGATTGTGTAGGAGTCGAGTTGATCGTTCCCACGCTCCGCGTGGGAATGCAGCCCGGGACGCTCCGCGTCCCAAATCAAAAGCCGAACGCAGAGCGTCCGTTGATGCATTCCCACGCAGAGCTTGGGAACGATCAGTTAACGCGCAGGAATCATCAGCTCCCGCAATCCACAAGCATGTTCGACCAATTCCCCTGGCAACTTCAGCCGTTGATCCTCCAGGTATCGATAATCCCGACGCGCCGCCGTCAACCGCTCCAGGTCCAGGTCCAGTGCAAACTGCCCCTCGTCACGCCCGGCCTCGAACAACAGCGTGCCCAAGGGATCCACCAACGCACTGCCGCCAGCAAACAACACACCGCCATCGCCCTCTTCCACCCGGTTGACCATCAGTGCAAACGCCTGGTTTTCCTGGGCTCGGGCCATGATCGCCGTGCGGTGAGTGGGACCGTAGGGGTCCATGTTGCCATTGGTCACCAATAACAATTCGGCACCCAGTTGCGCCAGGGCGCGTGCGGTTTCCGGGAACTCGATGTCGTAGCAGATCAGCAAACCAACTCGCACCCCGTTCCACAGGCAGGTGGCGAAGCGATCACCGGCTTCATACACGCCACGCTCCGACGGCCACAGGTGCGTCTTGCGATACTTGAGGGCGATACCCTCGGGGGTAATCAGCAACGTAGTGTTGTAGAACCGGCCGTTGTCGCGCTCGCTGGTGCCGATGACCACGGCAATGTTGCGATCACGGGCGGCTGCGACAATCGCACTGACGGTCGGGCCCTCCAGCGGTTCGGCAACCTCGGCCACGGACTCCGTGCACGGGAAGCCCATCAGGTGGCTTTCCGGGAACATGATCAGTTGCGTATCGGCAGCGCAGGCGTTGATCGCCGCCAGGGCACGTTCGAGGTTGTAAGCCGTGTCATTGTCACGGCCCGCCAATTGGGCGAGTTCGACTTTCATGGGGAGTCCTTGTTCTGAACGCCGGAAAGATTGCCCGGTCGTTGTGTGTGCGCCAGTATGCGCAGCAAGCACGCGGTCGAAAATCACGCCGCCGGGGTAACACGATAGGGGTAGAGGCATGACACTCGCGTTGGACGACATCGCCTGGCACCGCTCGGTCGGGCAATTGATCGATGCCTTGGACAAGCCCAATTTCTGGACGCAGTTGGTGCGCTTGCTGGATCAATACGTGCCCTGCGATAGCTGGGTGGCCTTGCTGTTCAGCGCCGACCAGCACCCACAGGTGTTTGCTGAATGCCCAGGCATTGACGCCAGCCCCGACCCGCTGTTCCAGGATTACCTGCGCGGCCTGTACCTGCTCGACCCGTTCTATATCGCCTGCCGCGAGCAGTCGCGCAGCGGTTTGTATCGCCTGTCGGAAGTCGCGCCGGAGCAGTTCGAACTCACCGAGTACTATCAACGATACTTTCGTGTGAATGTCGTGGCCGACGAAATACAGTTTAATTGCCAACTGGAGGGCGATCGCACCTTGTGCCTGTCACTGGGCAGCCAGCAACGCTTCAGTGCGCAGCAGATTGCCCTGCTTTCGCTGATCCAGCCCTGGGTGCTCGGGTTGTTGCGCCAGCGCCTGCCCTACGAGACCAACGAAGTGCTGGCGGCCTCTGCCCCCGCGCCGGTACAAGGCGACTGGCGCGTGCAACTGGAAGCTTCGGTGCAGCAACTCATGGGCGCACAATTGACCGCCCGGGAGCTGGATGTCGGGCGCTTGATGCTCAGCGGCTGCTCCAGCAAGGAAATCGCCCGCAAACTGGAAATCTCCATCGAGACCGTGAAAGTCCATAAGAAACACATGTACAGCAAGCTGGGGATCAAGTCCCAGTCCGAGCTGTTTTCGATTTTTCTCCAGGCACAAAACGCCTGAAAAGATCGCAGCCTTCGGCAGCGCCTAAAAAGGCAAGCCATGCACCCACCTGTAGGAGCTGCCGAAGGCTGCGATCTTTAAAAACCGAGTCCGAACCCAAGGAAACCGTATGAGCCTGTCACTCCTGAGCCGCTACGCCTTCTTTGCCGTCTGCGTAATTTTCACTCTCGCCAGCCTGCCCTTCCTCGATCACGACTGGCTCTGGCCAATCACTGTCGTTACCGGCATCCTCAGCCTGATCGGCATTTTCGATCTACTGCAAAGCCCCCACGCGGTGCGCCGCAATTACCCGATCCTGGGCAACATCCGCTACCTGGTCGAAGCGATTCGCCCGGAAATCCGTCAATACCTGCTCGAATCCGACAGCGACGCCCTGCCCTTTTCCCGCGCCCAGCGCTCGCTGGTCTATTCCCGCGCCAAGAATGAGAGCGCCGACAAACCGTTCGGTACCTTGATCGACGTGTACCAGTCCGGCTTTGAATTCATCGGTCACTCGATGCGTCCCGCCCCCTTGAGCGACCCCAGCGGTTTCCGCGTCACCGTCGGCGGCCCGCAGTGCTCCCAGCCGTATTCGGCGTCGGTGTTCAACATCTCGGCCATGAGCTTCGGCTCGCTCAGCGCCAACGCCATCCGCGCGCTGAACCAGGGCGCCAAGCTCGGCAACTTCGCCCATGACACCGGTGAAGGCAGCATCAGCCCCTATCACCGCGAACACGGCGGCGATCTGACGTGGGAGCTGGGCAGCGGATATTTCGGTTGCCGCACGGCCGACGGGCGCTTCGACCCGGAACGCTTCGCCGCTCAAGCACGAACACCTCAAGTGCGGATGATCGAAATCAAGATGAGCCAGGGCGCCAAGCCGGGCCATGGCGGGATCCTGCCCAAGCACAAGGTCACTCGGGAGATCGCCGACACCCGCGGCATTCTGATGGGCGAAGACTGCATCTCACCGTCACGCCACAGCGCGTTTTCCACGCCGATAGAGCTGATGCATTTCATCCAGCAATTGCGCGAGTTGTCCGGCGGTAAACCGGTGGGCTTCAAATTTTGCCTGGGGCATCCGTGGGAGTTCATGGGCATCGCCAAGGCCATGTTGGAGACCGGCATTCTCCCGGACTTCATCGTCGTCGACGGCAAGGAAGGTGGCACCGGTGCCGCGCCCGTGGAATTCACCGACCACATCGGCGTGCCGATGCGCGAAGGTTTGTTGTTCGTGCACAACACCCTGGTGGGATTGAACCTGCGGGACAAAATCAAGCTCGGCGCCAGCGGCAAGATCGTCAGCGCGTTCGATATCGCCAGCGTGCTGGCCATCGGCGCCGACTGGGCCAACTCGGCGCGTGGGTTCATGTTCGCCATCGGCTGCATCCAGTCGCAAAGCTGCCACACCAACAAATGCCCGACCGGCGTCGCCACCCAGGATACGTTGCGACAGCGCGCGCTGGTGGTACCGGACAAGGCCCAACGCGTGTACAACTTCCATCGCAACACCCTCAAGGGCCTGGCCGAGATGCTCGCCGCCGCGGGCCTTGAACACCCATCGCAGCTGTCGGCCAAGCACTTGGTACGGCGCATGTCGGCGACCGAGATCAAACTGTTCTCGCAGCTGCATGTGTTCCTTAAACCAGGAGAGTTGCTGACCGGTGAAATCAATGGCGAGTTCTACTCGCGGATGTGGCAGATGGCACGGGCGGACAGTTTCGAGCCCAATGAGGTGGCGGCGGCCTGACCTTCGCGGCCCCGACATTGCGCGTCACCAACGCAGCGATTTGATCGGGGCAGGCTCCTTCATGACGATGAAGCCGTAATCGCCAATCAGGTAAATTCGGTAGAACTGGCTTTCCACCAGCGGCGAGTAGTCTAGATAACCCACCCGTGTCGCGTTGCGCCGCTCCTTCTCCGCCACCACGTTGGTGATGCCCACTTTCGGCAGGTTTTCAGCCAGCATGTAGAAGTCGACGTTCAGCAGATAATGCAACACCGGCAGTTGCTTGAACGAACCCGCGGCTCCCAGCAGCCAGTGATCGGAATAGGTCACCGACATATAGATGCGCTTGGCGTCACGCAAGGGTTGATGGCTGGCGATGTCGCGTTCAAGGCTATTCAGCGCACTGCTGGCGAAGGTTTTCTGCACCGTCAGGACCCGGCCATAGGCAAACGACAACGACAGCATGGCCAGCAGCGGTACCAGCAACAGCAGCGGCAGGCGGTCATGCAGCATTGCCAGCGCCAGATGACTCAAAAAGAACAGCAGCACCAGTAACACCGCAAACCCCATCAAGGTCCTGGCGCCTTCGTTGAAGTCGCGAAAGAACAGCGCGACACCGGACACCAATAACACCAAGACCGGCACGGTCAGCAGACACAGCAGGCCGATCAGGAGCTTCTTGGTTGCGCTGTCCTTGCGCCTGATAATTTCCAATGCCAGACAAACAGCGCCGGCAACGGCGCACAGCAACAACCCGGCAGACACCCAGGAAAATCCGCCATGGAACAGCAGCACGACTTTTTCCAGCACTCGCGCGATGTTCATGTGGATTTGCAGCAAAGGCTGCGTTGACCCGTTGAGCAGCAACGTACGGTCCTGTCCCATGAAGGGAAATGCACTGACGCCGTAAATCAGCCAGCCGAGAAGCAGCTGGGCGATCCTCCAGCCGATCAAGCCGCCCCACCGCTCCCAGGCCACTTGGTCATTGACTGCCCTGAGCACTTCCAGACAGCACAGGCCAAGAAACACATTGATGCTGACTTGATACAAGCCCAGCGCCAGCGCGATCAGGAAGGAAGGCACCAGCCATTGCAAAATACGTGAAGGGTGATGAAACGTGATGGCGTAGATCACCGCCACCACGCTCAGTGTCATGACCGGACCGTCGTATTGATAGGTCAGGTTTTGCAGGAAGAACGGGTTGTACCAGAGCGGCAACAGCACCAGGCAACAGGCAACGGTCGGTTGGCGGAAGTGATGAAAGGTCAGGCTGGTCAGTGCCCAGGACATGACCAGGGTGGCGATCAACAGCGGCAGGGGAAAGATGTTCGGCGCGCCGTTGCTGAAGGTCAGCGCTTTGTAGAACAACTCGGCGAACAATCGCCCTTCCTTTGCCCAGGCCATACCGGCCGAGAGCGAACGCCAGTTGTCATCGATGTAGGGAAAATCCGCGAGGATCAGCGGCAGGACATACACAAAGGTCGCGAACAGAAAAAACAGCCAGGCCTGGCGGCGAGTGAGTTCCTTGATGAAGAAATCGCTGAACCTGCCCATCTAGGGTGTGCGCCTGTCTTTGCCGCCAACGATGTCCTTGATCACATAGCGCGGCCGGTGCTTGGCTTCGATGTAGATCCGGCCGACGTATTCGCCGAGGATACCAATGCCGATCAGCTGCACACCGCCGAGAAACAGGATAGCAGTCATCAACGAGGGGTAACCGGGCACGCTGTTCCCAAAGAAAATCTTGTCCAGCACCATGTACACCGCGTAGAGCACCGCAAAAATCGAAATCCCGCCGCCGACGTAAGTCCACAGGCGCAGCGGCACGGTGCTGAACGACGTCACACCCTCCAGTGCCAGGTTCCACAATTTCCAGACGTTGAACTTGCTACTGCCTGCCACACGCTCGGCCCGCTCGTATTCCACCACCACCGTGTTGAACCCGGCCCAGGACAACACGCCTTTCATGAACAGTTGATGCTCGGGCAAGGTGCGGATCACGTCCACCACCTTGCGGTCCATGAGCCGGAAATCACCGACGTTCTCTTCGATCCGGGTGTAGGAAATTCGATTCAACAGGTGATAGAACAGCGCCGCGCTGTGGCGCTTCAAGTAACTGTCGGAGGTGCGGTCGCGGCGCTTGGCCAGAACCACGTCCGCGCCTTGTTGCCATTGTTCGATCAACAGCGGGATGACACTGATCGGGTCCTGCAGGTCGACGTCCATCGGGATGACCGCATCGCCGCTGGCATATTCCAGCCCGGCAAACAGCGCCGGTTCCTTGCCGAAATTGCGCGAGAAATTGATCAGCATCACCTGTTCGTCCACCTGCGCCAGGGCCGCGGCCTGTGCGGCGGTGCCATCGGTGCTGCCGTCATTGATAAACACGATCTCGACCTCGGCACCGTCGAGTTTCAACTCACGTCGTACCGCCTGGTAAAACAGGTTGATCGCCTGTTCTTCGTTGAACACCGGGACGATAAGCGAAACCTTCATGAATCACGCTCACGAAACACCACGTATTTGGAAAACAGGAACCCCAGCACCAGGCTCAGGCCGGAAAACAACGCCACGGTCAGCAGGCCATGCAAGCGCCAGACATCGCCGGCATGACCGACGCCGAAGCTGAGCGCACCCATCGCCAGCATGAACGACAGGTAGCCGCCTACCGACGCCTTGGCGTCAAAGGTATAGAGCGCGTTCATATAAAAGGAAAACGAGGCCGCGACGCAAAAGGCCGCCAGGTTACTGGCCGCTTGCGTGAAGCCGGCAGCCACGCTCAAGAGAAAAAAGATCTGCCAGTGAATCAGCGTGTTTGCAACGCCAATCACCGTGTAGCTGGACAAGCCTTTGCATGAAAGCCTCATGTAACGCTCCTGCGACAGAACGCTGAACACACAGGTATTTGAGCTTGTCTACTGTCAGAAATCGCAGGTCGGCCAACCTTTCAGACCAGCGGTCAGGACTTGCAATCAGGGCAGGAGACATTCCGAAATACCCCGCCTTTGCAATTGCCGGCGAATCAGTCCACCCTGCGCGCCGCCAATATGTGGCGCGCAACTTTTTGCGCCTTTGGCTAATCCTTTGTTCAATACCTGTCTACGAGCCTGACGTCATGACGCTAGCGCGCGATCACCGGATCGATTTTTTTCGCGGCCTGGCACTGATCTTCATTTTCTGGGATCACGTGCCCCACAACCCTTTGGGTCAAATCACGCTGCGCAACTTCGGGTTCAGCGATGCCGCCGAAGTCTTCGTGTTCCTCGCCGGTTACGCGGCCGTACTGGCCTACGGCAAAGTCCTGGCGCGCGAAGGCTTTTTGATCGCCTGTGTGAAAATCCTGCGCCGCGCCTGGGTGCTCTATGTGGTGCACATCTTCCTGCTGGCAATGCTGATGGGCATTGTATTTTTCGCCAACAGCCACGTGGAAACCCGCGACCTTGTGGAAGAAATGGGCATGCATCATTTCATCAGCGACCCTCAGCAGGCCCTGATCGATGAGTTGTTGCTGCGTTTCAAACCGAACCTGATGGACCCGCTGCCGCTGTATATCGTGCTGCTGGCGGGCTTGCCGCTGGTGCTGCCGATATTGGTACGCAAGGCCTGGCCGGTGGTGGCGGTGTCCTTTGCGCTGTACATGACGGTGCCGTTGTTCGGCTGGAACCTGGCAGCGATCAAGGATGGCGTCTGGTACTTCAACCCCGTGGCCTGGCAACTGCTGTTTGTCCTTGGCGGTGCGGCGGCGATGCATGCTCAACGCCCTCGCGTGCCCGACACCCGGCCGCTGGTGCGCCAGCCGTTGTTCATGATGGCGGCGGTGTATTGCGTAATCGCCGCGGTGCTGACCATCGCCTGGCGCTGGCCGCAGGTCCACGACGCCCTGATGCCCGCCAGCCTGGGCAATCTGCTGTACCCGATCAGTAAGACCAACCTGTCGCCTGTGCGTCTGCTGCACTTCCTGGCGTTGGCCTACGTCACCGCGAAACTGTTGCCCAACACCGGCTGGACGCAAAACTGGCTGGCGCAGCAGAGCTGTCGCATGGGGCGTTTTTCGTTGGAGATTTTCTGCCTGGGCGTGTTGCTGGCGCCTCTGGCGGACATGCTCAATGCGCTGACCGACGATGCGTTCGCCATGCAGATTTTTACCGCGTTGGTGGGGGCCGGGTTGATGGCGTTGCTGGGGGCGTGGCTTGAGTTCAACAAGCGCTTGAATCGACCGGCTTCGGCGGTAGCCGCCTTGTAGGAGCTGGCTTGCCAGCGAAGGCACCCGAAAGTGCGGCGCAATGCCCAAGGACGCCTTCGCCGGCAAGCCGGCTCTTACAGGATGAAAAAAAGCCCCGATCAATTCGATCGGGGCTTTTGCATTTCAGGCGTTACGATTTACGAAGCCGAACGCACCGCACCCTGCGCGATATTGGTCGGTTGCAGCTTGAACACGTAGAACAATACTGTCAGCAGCACCAGGAACGCAGGCCCCACATACAGGGCCACGCGCGTGTCCGGGAAATACGCCATCAAGCCGACCACCAGCACAAGGAATGCCAGAGCCAGGTAAGAGCTGATCGGGTACAGCCACATGCGGTACTTGAGGCCGGCTCGCTCGCTGGCGCTCAGGCCTTGGC
Source organism: Pseudomonas umsongensis (assembly GCF_002236105.1). Lineage (GTDB taxonomy): Bacteria > Pseudomonadota > Gammaproteobacteria > Pseudomonadales > Pseudomonadaceae > Aquipseudomonas > Aquipseudomonas umsongensis. Next base: position 64,927 of record NZ_NIWU01000007.1, on the reverse strand, counting down.
GGAACTTGAGCTGGGCCAGCAGGATCATCACCCAGGTCCAGATCGCGCCGAAGGTGGCAATCGCCGTCACCCAGACAAACACCTTCTCAGGCACCAGGTAGTTGAGCAACACGCCCAGCAGCAGGGCGCCAATCGACAGCAGCAAGGCGCGACGCGGCACACCATTGCTGGAAGTCTTGGCAAAGCCGGCCGGGGCCTGCCCGTTCTGCGCCAGGCTGTAGAGCATGCGCCCGGTGCTGAAGATACCGCCGTTACAGGACGACAGCGCAGCCGTGATCACCACGAAGTTGATGATGCCCGCCGCAGTCTTGATGCCCAGACGCTCGAAAGTCATCACGAACGGACTGCCCTGGGTACCGATTTCGTTCCACGGGTAGATCGACAGGATCACGAACAGCGCACCGACGTAGAACAGCAGGATCCGCCAGAACACCGAGCCGATGGCGCTGGGAATGGTCTTCTGCGGGTTCTTCGCTTCACCGGCGGTCAGGCCGATCATTTCCACGCCGAGGTAGGCGAACATGACCATTTGCAGGGACATCAACACGCCCTGCACACCGTTTGGCATGAAGCCGCCGTGGGTCCAGAGATTGGAAATCCCCAGGGCCACGCCATCGTTGCCGAAGCCGAATGCGATGATGCCGATGCCACCGAACACCATCGCAATGATGGTGACGATCTTGATCAAGGCGAACCAGAACTCGAACTCACCGAAAGCTTTCACCGCAATCAGGTTGATCGAACCCATGCTGACCAATGCCGCCAGTGCCCATATCCAGCGCGGCACATCAGGGAACCAGACGCCCATGTACACCGCCACGGCTGTGATTTCCGCGACACAGGTCACCAGCCACAGGAACCAGTAGTTCCAACCGGTCAGGAAGCCCGCCAGCGGGCCGAGGTAGTCTTGGGCGTAACGGCTGAACGAGCCGGCGACCGGGTTGTGCACGGCCATCTCGCCGAGCGCACGCATGATCACCAGGATGGCCAGGCCGCCGATGATGTAGGACAGCATGATGGCCGGGCCAGCCATTTCAATGGCCTTGGCCGAACCCAGAAACAGACCGACGCCGATACAGGCACCGAGTGCCATCAAGCGAATATGCCGTTCGCCGAGTTCACGTTTGAGCGGGCCGCCCTGAGCGGTCTCGCCGTGGGGCAGGTGATTGCCTACGGGCATGGGTACAACCTCGTATTGTTATTGGATATATCCACCGAGTGGCGAAGCGTTGACCGATAAGCCATCGCCTGCCTTGACCGACTCTGCTTCGTGGGCAGAACCGTCTTGCAGTCCGAAACCTGCGAGATCAGCGGGGGGTGCAGTATAAAAAGCTCGCGACAGAGATTTTCACTCTATAAACCACAAAAATCAGGTGTAAATCTCGGCGAAAGCGGTATCCACGGAGATGGATTATCTGGGTCTTGTAGGAATTTTCGCTTTTTGAAACGGCGGCGAGTATTGCACGGTATTGGTGCGTCGTCATGCCCCGCTAAACCTCTCGAGGGCTCTGGATCAACCCTGTAGGAGCTGCCGCAGGCTGCGATCTTTTGATTTGCTTTTAAAAGACAAGATCAAAAGATCGCAGCCTGCGGCAGCGCCTACTAAGCTTCAGACAAGTCCGATCAATCTGCGTGAATGGATCAATCGACTATGGGCGCTTTACAGCAAACCGATTCGAGTACAACCGTGGTCCAGACTGAACCTGTGGATGAAGCGCCAATACCTGAAAAACCCCCTCGCAGTCGCGTCAAGCACGGCTGGAAAGCGTTTTGGCTTTTGTTGGTAATCATTGCGATTGTCGTGGGTCTGGCGGCGGCCAAGGAAATGCGTACCTCGAGGTTTCAAGCCAGGGAGGTCAGCAAGTTTGCCAAGACCCTGAGTTATGAACTCAAACCCGGTCCCAGCGACGCCATTCACTACCCTGGCGCGGGCCCATTCGACCTGCGCCTGGGTTACAGCTCGCTGGACGAATTTCTGCCACGCCTTATCAAGCGTGACTACGTCATTTCTGCCCAGACCCGGTTTTCCAAGGCTTTGATGGACTACACAGACAAGGGCCTGTTCGTGCCTTATGCGGAGAAAATCCAGGCTGGGCTGTCAATCACCGATTGCCGCGCCAACCCCTTGTACCAATACAAGTATCCGCAACAGCTCTATTCCAGCTTCGAGGCGATCCCGCCGGTGGTGGTCAACAGCTTGCTGTTCATCGAAAACCGCTTTTTGCTCGACCCTAGCCAGCCCCTCGCCAACCCGGCGGTGGACTGGCCACGGTTCGGCATGGCGGCGTATACCCAAGTCGCCAAGATGCTGCACCTGCCCGGTCAATCGGCGGGTGGCAGTACCCTGGCCACGCAACTTGAGAAGTATCGACATTCACCCGATGGGTTGACCGTCTCGGGTGGGGAAAAAATTCGCCAGATGATTTCCGCCACCGTGCGCGCCTACCAGGATGGCCCGCAAACGCTCAAGGCTCGGCAGAACGTGGTGCGCGACTACCTCAATAGCGTGCCGCTGTCGGCGGTGCCGGGCCACGGTGAAGTGCATGGCATGGCCGAAGGTTTGCGCGTGTGGTATGGCGCCGACTTCAACAAGGCCAACGAAACCCTGGCGAGCGACGCCACGGATCCAAAAAGCATGGCGGAAAAAGGCCTGGCCCTGCGCGAGATGCTGTCGTTGATGATTGCCCAGCGCCGCCCGTCCCATTACTTGACCAAAGGCCACGATGAACTGGCCGACCTCACCGACAGTCACATTCGTTTGCTGGCACAAAACGGCGTGATCGATGCGCCCTTTGCCGCCGCGGCCCTGGCCAGCAAAGTCACGTATCGCGACTGGGCGACCCAACCGACCATTCAACCAATCGAAACCAACAAGGGCATCAGCGTGGCCCGCAGCCGCCTGGCCGGGTTGCTCAATCGTCCATTGTACGATCTCGATCGGCTTGACCTCTCGGCCACCAGCACCCTGCAAGGCGAGCTGCAAACCCAGGCCACAGCCTATCTCAAACGCCTGGCCGACCCGGCCTATGCCGCTGAAATCGGCCTGATGGGCGAACGCTTGCTGACCCCCACCAGCACCACCCAGGTGCGCTACAGCTTCACACTGTTCGAGCTGACACCGGATGGCTCACGGGTGCGGGTCCAAACCGACAGCACCGATCAACCGTTCGACATCAATGAAGGCAGCAAGCTGGAACTGGGCTCCACGGCGAAAATGCGCGTGCTCACCACTTACCTGCAGATCATTGCCGAGTTGCATGACAAATACGGCGAGATGTCCGTCCCGGACCTGAAGAAAGTCGAGATACCGGAACAGGATCGCCTGAGCCGCTGGGTGGTCGATTACTTGATCCAGAACAAAGACCACAGCCTGCAACCCATGCTCGGCGCCGCGCTGGATCGCAAGTACTCCGCCAGCCCCGGCGAAGCGTTTTTCACCGGTGGCGGTTTGCACACCTTCAATAACTTCCGCAAGGAAGACAACGGTCGCAACCCGACCCTGCGCGACGCCCTGCGGGAGTCGATCAACCTGCCGTTCATTCGCCTGATGCGCGACCTGGTGCGCTACACCACGTATTCCGGCCCCAACAACCGGGCTGAATTGCTCAAGGACGACCGCGACCCTCGCCGCCAGGAATACCTGGCCTCGTTTGCCGACCGCGAGGGCACGTCGTTCCTGCTCAAGTTCTGGAAAAAATACAAGAACAAGGACACCCAGGCGCGACTCGAGACCTTCCTCGACAGCATGCGCCCGACCCCAATCCGCCTGGCCGCCGTGCACCGCTACCTGCTGCCGCAGGCCAGCCAGCAGAGCTTCAACACCTTTGTGCGCTCGCACCTCACCGGCGAAAAATCCAGCATCGACAAGGAAAAACTCACCGACGAGCGCCTCGAACGCCTGTACCTCGCCTATGGCCCCGGCACCTATGACTTGCCCGACCAGGGCTTCATTGCCAAGGTCCACCCGCTGGACCTGTGGCTGATGGGCTATTTGCTGACCCACCCGGACGCCACGTTCAAGGACATCGTCAAAGCCAGCCAGTTCGAGCGCCAGGAAGTCTATAGCTGGCTGTTCAAGAGTCGGCACAAGGGCGCCCGCGACATCCGCATCCGCACCATCCTGGAGATCGAAGCCTTCCTCGACATTCACCAGCGCTGGCAGCAAGTGGGCTATCCGTTCGATCACCTGGTGCCTTCGCTGGCCACCGCCATCGGTAGCTCCGGCGACCGTCCGGCCGCACTGGCCGAGCTGATCGGCACCATTCTCAACGACGGTGTGCGCATGCCGACGTTGCGCATCGACAGCCTGCACTTCGCGGCGAACACACCCTATGAAACCAAACTGATCAATGACCCGGACGTCGGCAAACGGGTGATGCCGTCCGAGGTGGCCAAGGCCATGCGCGAAGCCTTGTCCCAGGTGGTGGACGCCGGTACGGCCAAGCGCGTCGCCGGTAGCTTCACCACGCCAGACGGCAAGCCGCTGGCCATGGGCGGCAAGACCGGCACCGGCGACAACCGCATCGAGGCCATCGGTTCGGGCGGCCGGATTCTGAGCTCGAAGTCGATCAACCGGACGGCGACCTTCGTGTTCTACATCGGCGACACCCATTTCGGCACCCTGACAGCCTTCGTGCCGGGGCGCTCGGCCGAAGCGTTCAAGTTCACCTCGGCGTTGCCGGTGCAAGTGCTCAAAGGCATGGCACCGATCCTGACGCCGTACCTGCAACCGGGAAGTCACACCGAGTGCCTGCCTGTTGAAGTCGCCCGACGCTGATCGCGGGTCATTTATTCTTTTCGACAGACCTCGCCCTGAAGGCCGTCACGCCTTCAGGGCACGCGTTATCTATCCCACTTCGGAATCCCAGATCACGGTGATATTGCCCCTGAATTTGGAAGCTTCGCCTGCCTTGATCATGTAGTCCACGTAATAAGGTGCAACTTCGAAATGCAGGGTGCCGGGCGCACGGTCTACATAAAAGCCCGGTTTGAATTCCTGGGCGTTCACCTGCCCGACATGCAAAGGACGACGAGTGACCGGTTGACCACTGAGATCCGTCAAGCCGTTGGGCAAGCTGACGCTCAGTTGCACCACGGCGGCTCGCTGGGAAACGGGGTCGCGAATCATGCAATCGAAAAGTCCGGTGATTTCGCACTGAAGCTGCATCTTGAAACGGCTAGACGAGGAAATGTTGAAGGTTTGATCGCGAAACAACCGGGTTGGCTTGCGCCCCTGGGTCAGCCAGGACTGCCAGCCACCCGCCGGCACCAGTTCCACCCGATCACCACCGGGGGGAATATCCACTTTGAGCGTATGCCGTACATCCAGGGAGAAGTTGAGGATCAACTGATTGTCATCGGGAATCATCACATCGCCCATGTCGAAATCCTGATGAGGGCCGACCGTATACGCAACGGTACCTGTGTATTTACCCCCCAGCATGTTCAGCGGATCAGGGGTGCGCAGCTCATACGCGAACACAAAATACTGATAACGAAAGGCCAGCGGGATCTCGAACAGTGCTTTCTTGCTACATACGCCTGCTCCAACGGGAACCATCCAGAAACTGTTGTAACCATGGTGGCCGGCAGTGGATATGCCGACGCCGCCACAAGGCGCTGGCGCATAGACCCACGCGCCTCCCTCCCACAAATTGTCCCACCACCCTCCATTGGTCAGTTCGCCGATGGCCCGGGGTAAGCCGGCTTCGTGACCAATACCCGCAATGCGTATGGACAGCTCCTTTGAATCGCCCGACTCATGAGTCACGCGCACCGTTCTCCACTCAGAGGGGACCTTCGCCATCCCGCCCTGGCGAGGGTCCGCATGATTGGCCAGGATCGGTGCGTTGGCAGCAAACGCTATGGGGGCAATCAGACTGAATAGCCCACGAGGCTCGCAAGCACTCGGGACTTGGCGACAGAACCCCCCGGACGGTGTCTGATTGATGAATACATTCTTTTGGGGTTGTGACGAGTCGGGCGCGAAGGACGCCTCGATGTCCAAGACCGCCGCATTCGCCTGCAGGGCAAAGGCAACACTAAAGAAGCTGATTGATCCAAAACGCTTCAGGCTCTGGGCTAGTGGTTTGCTGTGCAATCTTTTCATATCGGCAACACCGCGTTGAAGATCATATTGATACTGCCAAAGTACTTGCCGGGCTTGTAAACCCCGTCGGCAGGCGGCATCGGGAGGACTTCCAGCAACACGCGTTTTCCGGGCGCTGCATCGGTCAGGGACACCACTTCGCCGCTCTCGTGCTCGCTCAACAATTTGCCGTTGAACAGCACACGCAAGGCGATGTCATCGGCATCGGTGCCGTTAGACAGATAGGGGCGGCCGTCAAGCCGCGCTTCAATCGAGCCTGCCACATTCTTCACATCGAAATACTTGCGCAGGCTGCCCAGTGTCGACGTCGCCAGCCTCCACGGCAGTTGCTGCTCGCGATGAATCCAGCCCGGGTCTGAGGGGATGACGTAAAACGCCGGGGTCGGAATGGTCACGTACACTTCGAAGGTGTGCTCTTCCCGGGCGGCGAATACACCCGCGCTCGCCGCCATCACGGCGGCCGACAACCAGACCTGGATCAGCTTCCTGTTCATGGGTCAGCCCTTCACGTCGAGGTTTTTGCTGCGTTCACCTTCGACCAAGGTGAAGCGGTATTCGCGACCGGCCTGCTTTTCGAACTCAAAAGTGCGACCTGCGAGGATGTGATGCTTGGTCGTGGGCTGGCAGTCCTGATCGTTTTTGACCGCGCAGTCCTTGAACTCATCGATCACCACAACGGAATTGCCGTTGTTGCGGATCCGATAGGTGCTTGTGGCGTTTTCAACCGCGCTGTCAAAGCGTGTTTCCTTGGGCCGCACGAAAAACACCGCGCCATAACCTGCCAGCACGGTGACACCGGCGGACAGCGACTTTTTGTAGTCTTCCTGTTCTTCGCTGGACAGCGCGAACGCGTCTTCCTTCTCCGGCACCACCGGTACAAAACGCACCCTGAAATACCGCTCCCGGTCACGCTCGCCCATGTACAGCAAACGCGTGCCCTGCATGCCGTTGGCCGGCACGATCAACCGCGCCGGGCTGGCCATCAAGCCGTCGCGGGAGCTGCCATCGGCATTGGATTGAAGCGGTACTTCCTGCGACTTGCCATCGGCGTCGTAGAGAATCTCGAGGATGTTGACCTTGACGAATGCCGTACTGTCGCCGCCATTGAACACACGTTTCAGGAAGGTGCTTTTATCTCCGTCCAGATAGTCGTAGACGGTACCGATATTGATGCTCGGGCTAGCGTGAGCCGTTTGGGTGAACAAACAAAAACCAACTAATACCAACAGACGTTTCATCGTCCCTACCTCGTTAATTAATCCGGTTTGCCGGGGGTTAACCCGCAGTTCGAGCCTTGAACGTCGCATCCGCCAACGTATCCGGCGTGCAACGCAGATCGCCGATCATCAGCACGTTGTTTTCCGTGCGGCCATCGCTCGGGTCGAGACGGAACTGGCACAGCAACTGGTTGCCGTGGCGCACCTCCAGGGTCGGTGAGCCGGCGTTCATTTCCATGGAGAAGAAGCCGTCCACTTCACTCACCCCGCGACTGGCGTGGTTGATGATGTGGTGGCCCTTGAGCGGGTTGCCCTGCGGGTCGATCAAGCGACCGAGCACGGTCAGGGTTCTCATCACTTTCACCTGGCGATATTCCACCCCCCCTTTGTTCAGGTGATAGCTGGAACGAGCCGGCTGGATGGTGGCTGCGGGAACGTGGTTACCCTCGAAATCGAAACTGACCGAGCTACTTTTGTAGGCGGTGATCGGCACGAAATTGCGCCCTGGCTTGAGTATCGCGCTGCCGCCGCTCAAATCATCGGCGCGCAAGGCGATGTCCTCGATGTCCGACTCCACGTCGATGATCATCCCGGCACCGTTGCGGTGGTATTGGCTGGTCATGAGCATTTTTTGCCCGCCGACGGCCACGGTGCTTTCGAGGTTCAAGCCGCCGGTGAGGTCGTTGTTGAAGGACGAACGCTGGATGAAGCCGTCGCCATTGACCAGGTCCGAACTCATGGTCGCCATGGCATTCAAGCCGATGCCATAGGTATCGGTGATGGCCGAGGCGGAGACGCTTTGCAGCACATGGTCCTGCAGGGTTTTGCGATAGGTGATCGAGGCATTGTTATCGCGCCCGCCTTCCCTCGCGGTGCGGGTGCCAATGCTGCCGGAAATCTGTTCACCGGGACCGCCCAACGCGATATTCACACTCAAGTCGATGCCGCGATTGCGGTCGTCTCCCGAACTCACGCTGCCCGGCCGATCGAACAGCGACAGGCGCCAATTGGCGTCACTGCCAAACAGTTGAGTGCGCTGGCTCCAGCCCAGGTCCACGCCCGTGCCGTTGATGTTGCCTTCACTGTGGGACACCCGGGCGTTGATTGAGCTTTTAGTGGTGACTCGGTGATTGATCGACAGCGACGAATTGCTGGTTTGGCCGACGAACACATTGCGCTGCCGCACCCGCGTGCCATCGGGCAAGGTGTCGTAGAGCCGAGTGGTGTCGAGCCAGCTGCGGGTGTGACTGGCGACGAGACTGCCGCTGCCGTAGGAATAAAGGCCCTGTACATCGAGGCCGGTGCCGTAGTCTTGAGTCTTGTAGACGTTGGCGAACAGGCTGGCGTTATTGACGATGGCCCAGTCCACCGAGGTGCCGTATTGCAGCGAGTCGCGCACCTGGCGAGCGTTCAGGCCGAGGATTACGCGTGGGTGAAACAGGTAGTTAAACGCCGCACCGGCGGTCATGTCGCCATCGTGCTGCTCCTCCCAGTTGCTGAGCAACTTCGATTCGCGACCCGCAAACAGGTTGTAGCGCCAGCGCTCCTCATGGTTGCGCCAGTTGCTCGGTTTGTAGACCAGTTCCTGGGTGCTGGAAGTGATTTGGCCGTCTTCGATCAGGCGCACTTCCACTTCATAGATGCCGCCCGGCAGCGCACGCGTATCGAGGGTCTGCAACCCTGCTGGCACGGCCTGGGTGTTGATCAGCAAACCGTCGCGGTAAATCTCCACCGAACCCTGTCGATTGGCGGTGACATAGATGGGGTACACCGCCGGTTTCGGGTTGTTGATGGCCAGGCTGTCGGAGCTGCCGTACATCACCCCCAGCGCGGTGTCGGGGCTGATGCCAAAGGCGCGGGGCTGACGGGTCAAGCCTTCGGAAGTCGGCGTGAAATAACCCAGGCGCAGGAAGTTGCCTTCCAGTTCGCGTTGAGTGAAGAGTTCGTACACGGCGTGGTAGAGCTTGTTGTCCAGGCCACCGAGTCGAGACAGTTGCAAGTTGACCGCCTGGGTCCAGTTGCCCAGGCTGCTGCTGGCGTCCAGGCCGTAGCGTCCGCCAAGGTCCTGATTCTGACCGCCATTGAGGTTCAACTGGTTGCGTATGATCAACCCGGTGCTGCCGTGCTCCGGCAGGTTGTAGTAACGCTGTACCTCACCGTCACGCTCGGCGTTTTCCGTGAGGATCGACACCAGGGAATTTTCAAGGCTGTAATGCACAGCCAACAGCTGCTCGGGGCATTTCGCCTGGCAGCCGCCCAAGGCTACGCCCTGCTTCAGATAGTTAGCCCAGGTGTCGCGTTCACTGGGCTTGATGGTGCTGTCGCTGACATCGACGAAGTTAACCAAAGTGACGCGATCGTCGCGCGTCAGCACAATCATCGCTTCACCAAGAAACTGTTGGTCAAGTTCCACGCGCACCGCCATCGGCACATCGAAGAAGTGTTCTTCGAAACCCTTCGGCAAGCCTTTGGCCTGCGCCAGCAAACTTCGAGGTGTGTGGCCGTTTTCCATGGGCGCGGCCACGGCAGTTGCGCAAAAACACAGGGCAAGCGCCGCCGCGATGGGAGTCATCGGGAACATGAACGAAATACTCTGAAGATAAATTCGTTGAAACCCGATCGACAGGCAGGGGTTACCCATCGACCGGTAAGTGTTAACGAATAAGGCTGGGCCTTAAGTCATGGCTGACTTAGTTGATGCGCGGAATGGCATCAAAGATCAGGACTGGATTGGCCGTGTAATTACCTGTCTGCGAGCTCATCGGCAGGGCGGCGGTAATCAACAGCACAGCCCGCATGCCAGCATTGGATTCAGTATCGCCAACCACTTCCTGGGAAGTACCGGTCAAGGTCACGCCGTTGAAGACGTACTTCAACGCGATGAAGTCTTTACCGTTGTGCAGGGGTTGTGGACCACCTTCAACATAAGCGTTGACCGAACCGAGAGTGTGGCGGACATCGAAAGGCGCACTCAGCGTGCTCAATTTCTCATTTACCACGTCCCAGGTCATTTTTTCATCTTTACCGAATTCAGGATTCACCGGCTGGGCGTGGAATGCGTTGGTGGGAATAAAGGCGCTGATGTTGATGGACGAGCGCACTTCTTCCGCAGCGAACGCCATCGAAGAGCTGAGGGCCAGGAGAGTCATCGGGACGGCGATTGCAAACTTCTTGAACATTGTTGAGTACCTGTTTTTTTTCAAAGGATTGGTCTGTGGAAAGTTTAACGAACCGTGCCAGCAACCAGCGTGATGGCATTCCTGCTCAACTTTCGACGCCAACAATGATCAACCAAAATCCTAGGAAAGTAAGTACGAAAACTCCATGCAAGATGTAGTTAAAGTACCCCACGCACCCGTGGAAAAAGCACGAAAAACAACAGAGTAAGACATTTACCTATCAGCCATATCCTACACACAGTTTTTTGAACGAGCCCCATGACCGACAGGACACCGTTCCCCCCTTACGATAGGGGATAGGCAAACAGGGCTTATGACTAATAGCGACGACAAGAGTGGGGAGCTTTTGGCCCAGGAGCGGCGGCGCCGCTGGAGCCCAGGGCAGAAGCTGGCCATTGTTGAAACGGGTTTACCGGGTGATACGTGACAACAAACCTTTTGCTTGAACGTCGGATCAAACAACCCGGCGTGCCGCGTCGGCACGAAGGCCGTATTGCTATGCGGCAGCATCAATGTAACGGGGAGTTGGTGTCCGGTTTGGTAGGGGCAGTCCAGTTTTCGCAATAAAAACACACAGAAAAGAACTAAAACAACTTCTGTAAGAAGTGTACTACTTATTCATTAACTCATTACCAACAACAGTTGGAACCTGATAATTATTTTAGTCACTCTAAAATTACCAACACTCCCTTCTCCCGCCAGACCGGCGGAGCTTCTGGTCTCCCGACCGTCGGTCAATAAAGCTTGCGCACTGCATAAGATATATCTTACGTTGTATCTAGAAATCACAGGAGAAGGAAAAAATGAGAGACCATCATTCCCCGCACCGCGAACACGGCGACGGCCGTGACGGCTTCGAAAAACGTCCCGGGCGCGAACGCGGCGGCCGCGGCCCCCGGGTGTTCGCCCCCGGCGACTTGAAATTGCTGCTGCTGGCGCTGATTGCCGAGCAGCCTTGCCACGGATATGACTTGATCCGCCAGATCGAAGGCATGTTCGACGGCGCCTATAGCCCCAGCCCAGGGGTGATCTACCCGACCCTGACCTTTCTGGAAGAGAGCGAAATGATTCAGGGCGATGCCGAGGGTGGCAAAAAACGCTACAGCGTGACCGACGCCGGACGTCTGTCTTTAACCGAACAAGCGATTGCCCTGGACGGCGTGCGCACACGCATCGATGTGAGCAAGCGCTCGTTGCGCGGCCACGATCGCCCGCCGCAGATCCACGAGGCTGTGCATAACCTGCGTCATGCCTTGCAACTGCACCATGGACGCTGGAGTGCCGAAGAGATCCAGCGTGTCGCCAACCTGCTCAACAACACCGCCAAAGCCATTGTCGACGGCCCCGCCGTTCAATTTGCCCAGGAGCCAGCCGAATGACTGACGTTATCGTGCCTACCCCAACCATTCACCGCGTGATGCATGAAATAAAACGACGGCGCCTGGAGGTGCTGCGCGTCGTCGACCTGACGCCACGCATGCGCCGCATTACCCTCGGTGGGCCTGAGCTGGCCGGCTTCGTAAGCCTCGGCACCGACGACCACGTCAAACTGCTGTTCCCGCAGAATGCGGAGCAACAGGCGGCGCTGGAAACCCTGGTGCTCGGCGCCGGCAAGGACAACGGCCCGATGCCGGCCATGCGCGACTACACCCCGCGCCGCTACGACCTGGACGCCCTGGAGCTGGATATCGATTTCGTGCTGCACGGCGATGGCCCTGCCTCGACCTGGGCCGCACAGGCCCAACCCGGGCAGTTCCTGCACATCGGCGGGCCTCGCGGCTCGATGATCGTGCCGGATATCTTCGACAGTTACCTGCTGATCGGCGACGAGACCGCCCTGCCCGCCATCGCCCGACGCCTTGAAGGCCTGGCGGCCAATCGCAAGGCGCTGGTGGTGATCGAAGTGGAAAATGGCAAGGAACAGCAAGTGCTGCAGAGCGCTGCCGTGGTCAATGTGATCTGGGTGTTGCGCGAAGGGGGCAAAGACCATTTGTTGAGCACTGTGCGCCAGATCCAGGTGCCAGCCGGCAGCCTGTACGCGTGGGTGGCAACCGAGAGCAAGGTGTCGCGGCAGATACGTCGGGTGTTGCTCGACGAGCACGGTTTGAACGAACAGTTCGTCAAGGCCGTCGGCTACTGGCGGCTGGACGACAGCGACGAGGAGTAATGAGGTTTGAACTGTAGGAGCGAGCATGCTCCGGGCGGCGTTCCGACGAAAAACCTGAGAGCACCGCGGGGCGCCAGGCTTCCCGCGTTATCGTTGACCTCCATCGCGAGCAAGCTCGCTCCCACAGTAGATCGGGTACATCTGAGAGCCCAGTGGTCACCGCCACCGACGATCCAGCGCCATCAACAACAAAGCAATCACCACAAACCCCATCAGTAATCCGCCGGCATTCAAAAACACCTGTGGATAACCCAACTTGTCCACATCAATGAACGGATAGGGATAAGCCGCCAACACGTGCCCGCGAAGCAGTGTGTATGCGAAGTACAGCAACGGGTAAATCAGCCACAGCGCAATGTGCCGCAGACGCAAGGTGCCTTTCGGCACACAGAACCACCAATACAGCAGAAACAGCAGCGGCATCACGTCGTGCAACAGCTCATCGGCCAGCCATTGCCAGCCTTGCGGATGCCACAAATGCCGCAACAGCAGGTTGTAGGCCAGGCTAACCACCACGATGCTCACGGCAACACCGCTACTGACCCCCGGCTGCAGAAACCAGCGACGCGCCGCCGACTCGCGGGACGTGGCTGCACAGGTCAGCACGGTCGCCACCAGGGTGTTGCTCAGCACGGTGAAAAAACTGAAAAAACTCATCAGCCCGCCCAGCAGGCTGGCGCCGATGCTCCAGCGCGCAAAAAAAATCAGGTACAGCTGAATACTCAGCCCGGCCCAGCCCAGCACGGCCGCCAACGTCATCAAGCGTCGCTGCACGCCTTCCTTGGGTGGCATGTCAAACCGGGCGCTTGGTGCGCATCAGCTTCACGTATAAGCGCTCCACTTTCTCCCGTGCCCACGGGGTCTTGCGCAGGAACGTCAGGCTCGACTTGATGCTCGGATCGCTCTTGAAGCAACGGATATCGATGCGCTCGGCCAATCCCGACCACTCGTAATGGGTCACCAGCACATTGAGGATCTGTTCCAGGGTGACGCCGTGCAGCGGATCGGGGTTGTGTTCGTTCATGCCAGGCCTTCGAGCAGGAGTGGGAATTGGAAGCCGCGCACCTTACGTTAAATGTAGGTGAAACCCAAAAGATCGCAGCCTGCCCCAGCGCCTACAAGGACTGTTACCGAATCCGAAAGGATGCATGTCAGGAAAAGACCTTTCTCTATTTGTAACAGAACATTATCCTTACGCCCGCTTTAGCTGAAACGTTTCCTCCTCTGCTTTGCGTCTGCCGTTTTACGTTCATTCCCCAGAAAAAGATCAAGAATTTCTTCTCTATGCCTGATTTACGACTCCCCAAAGACAGCGCTGTCTTCAAGACTACTGTTTGCCTGCTCACAGGCCTAGGCGCTTTCAGCCTCGTTACGTGCACCCAGGCGGCGCCCGCCTTCGACAGCGACTCCCCGTGGATGCTTGGCGACTGGAACGGCACCCGCAGTGAACTGTCGGCGAAGGGCTACGATTTCAAGATCGACTACACCGGCGAAATGGGCAGCAATCTGCAGGGCGGCTACGACCAGGATCGCACCGCTCGCTACAGCGATCAGTTTGGTTTCGGCACTCACCTGGACCTGCAGAAAATCCTTGGCTGGGATGACGCAGAGTTCCAGCTGACCATCACCAAGCGCAGCGGCAACAACATCAGCAACGACCGGATCAATGATCCGCGAGTTGGCGGATTCACTTCGGCACAGGAAGTCTGGGGCCGTGGCCAGACCACGCGCCTGACGCAGATGTGGTACCAGCAGAAATTCCTCGACCAGACACTCGACATCAAGGTCGGCCGTTTCGGCGAAGGCGAAGACTTCAACAGTTTTCCCTGCGACTTCCAGAACCTGGCGTTCTGCGGCTCCCAGGTCGGCAACTGGGTGGGCGACATCTGGTACAACTGGCCCGTCAGCCAGTGGGCGATGCGGGTCAAGTATCACCTGACGCCCGAACTGTACGCACAGGTTGGCGCCTATGAGCAAAACCCGTCGAACCTCGATCGCGACAACGGCTTCAAGCTCAGCGGCAGCGGCACCCAAGGGGCCATCCTGCCGGTGGAGCTGGTGTGGACACCAAAGTTCAACGGCCTGCCGGGTGAATACCGTGCCGGCTACTACTACAGCAACGCCGACGCCACCGATGTCTACAAAGACAGCAACGGCCAGCCCGCCGCGCTGAGTGGCGAGGCTTATCGCAGCGCCTCAAGCAAGCACGGTGTTTGGCTCGGCCTGCAGCAGCAAGTCACCAGCATTGCCAGTGACCATTCCCGAGGCCTGAGCCTGTTCGCCAATGGCACGATGCACGACAAGAAGACCAACGCCATCGACAACTATGTCCAGGCCGGCCTCGTCTACAAAGGCCTGTTCGATGCCCGCGCCAGGGATGACATCGGTTTCGCCATGGCCCGCGTGCACGTCAACCCGGCGTACCGCAAGAATGCCGAGGCGCGTAATCAGGCCAATGCTGTCTTTGACTACGACAACCCGGCCTACCTGCCGCCCCAAGACACCGAATACAGCGCCGAACTCTACTACGGCGTGCACGTCACGAACTGGCTGACGGTGCGCCCGAACCTGCAATACATCCGCCACCCCGGTGGCGTGAACGAGGTCGATGACGCGCTGATTGGCGGGATCAAGATCCAGTCGTCCTTCTAACCAACAACCCAAACCCTGTGGGAGCGAGCCTGCTCGCGAAGAGGCCATCACATCCAACATTAGCGTCGGATGACACAGTGCTTTCGCGAGCAGGCTCGCTCCCACAAGGGATTACATCGACTGAACACCTGTTATATGAACCACGCCCCCGCGGGATCGTCATCTACAGTGAACCTGCGCGGGACCACTTGAAACGTAACGGAGAACCACACTATGAGCACTGAGGGTGCTTTGAGTCGAAGCCGTCTGTTGCCGACCCTGCTCGGCATACTGCTTCTGCTAATGGGCCTGGCCATGCTGGCCGGCGGGATCAAGCTGAGCATGCTCGGCGGCTCGCTGTACTACCTGCTGGCCGGTATCGGTCTTGCGCTGACCGGCATCCTGCTGATCGCCGCGCGCCGTGCCGCGTTGGGCCTGTACGCGCTGGTACTGTTCGCCAGCACCGTTTGGGCACTGTGGGAAGTCGGCCTCGACTGGTGGCAGCTGGTGCCGCGCCTGGCGATGCTGTTCGCGCTGGGCCTGGCGATGTTGCTGCCGTGGTTTCGCCGTCCGCTGCTGCGTGATGGCGCCGCCCCCATGGGCACCGGCGCACTGAGCGTGGCTGTGGTGATCGCAGGCGCGACCGCCTTGGCCAGCCAGTTCACCAACCCGGGCGAAATCAAAGGCCAACTGGACCGCGACAGCGTGCCGGGCATGACCAACACCGCGCCGGCCATGCCCGACGGTGACTGGAACTCCTACGGCCGCAGCGCCCATGGCGACCGTTACTCGCCGCTGGCGCAGATCACCCCGCAGAACGTCAACAAACTGGTACCGGCCTGGACTTACCGCACCGGTGACCTGCCAGGGCCGAACGACCCGGGCGAAACCACCGCCGAAAACACCCCGCTGAAAGTCAACGGCATGCTCTACGTGTGCACGCCGCACAGCCAGGTGATCGCCCTGGACCCGGACACCGGCAAGGAAATCTGGCGTTTCGATCCGAAGCTGTCGACGCAGAATGCGGCGAACTTCAAGGGTTGGGCGCACATGACCTGCCGTGGCGTGACCTATCACGATGACGCGGTGTATGCCTCCGAACAGAGCCCGACCGGTTCGGCCAGCCCGGCCCCGGCCAGCGCTTGCCCGCGCAAGATCTTCCTGCCGACCGCCGACACCCGCCTGATCGCGCTGAACGCCGACACCGGCAAAATGTGCGAAGACTTCGGCGACAAGGGCCAGGTCGACCTGCGCGCCAACATCGGCGGTTTCACGGCCGGCGGTTACTACTCCACCTCGCCCCCCGCGGTCACCAAGGACCTGGTGGTGATTGGCGGCCACGTCACCGACAACGTTTCCATCGACGAGCCAAGCGGCGTGATCCGCGCGTTCGACGTGCACACCGGCAAACTGGTGTGGAACTGGGACAGCGGCAACCCGGACGACACGACGCCGATTGCCGAGGGCAAGACCTACACCCGCAACTCGCCAAACATGTGGTCCGTGTTCGCAGTCGATGAAAAACTCGGCATGCTGTACCTGCCGATGGGCAACCAGACCCCGGACCAGTTCGGCGGCGCGCGTACCCCTGAATCGGAACTGCACGCGGCCGGCCTGACCGCCCTGGACATCGCCACCGGCAAAGTGCGCTGGCACTTCCAGTTCACTCACCATGACCTGTGGGACATGGACGTCGGCGGCCAGCCGACCCTGATGGACCTTAAGACCGCCGACGGCGTGAAGCAGGCCGTCCTGGCGTCGACCAAGCAAGGCAGCATCTATGTGCTGGACCGCAGCACCGGCCAGGCCATCGTGCCGATCAACGAAGTACCGGTGCCGCAAGGCGCGGTGGAAGGCGACCACACTTCGCCGACGCAACCCAAATCCGACCTGAACCTGATGCCACCGCCGCTGCAAGAGCGCGACATGTGGGGCGTCACGCCGTTCGACCAACTGATCTGCCGGATCGACTTCAAATCCTTGCGCTACGACGGCCCGTTCACCCCGCCATCGCTGCAGGGTTCGATCGTCTATCCGGGCAATTTCGGTGTGTTCGACTGGGGCGGCATCTCGGTTGACCCGGTGCGTCAGATCGCGTTCGTGAACCCGAGCTACATGGCGTTCAAGTCGAAAATGATCCCGGCCGCCGAAATCGCCGCCCAAGGCCCGCGCAAAAGCGAAACCGAAGGCGTGCAACCCAACAAGGGCGCGCCGTACGGCGTGGTGCTCGAAGCCTTGCTGTCGCCAATGGGCCTGCCGTGCCAGGCGCCAGCGTGGGGCTACGTGGCCGCGATCGACCTGACCACCCATGAAAAAATCTGGATGCACAAGAACGGCACCGTGCGCGACAGCTCGCCGGTTCCGATCCCGCTGAGCATGGGCGTACCAAGCCTGGGCGGCACCTTCATCACCGCCGGTGGCGTCGGTTTCCTCAGCGGCACCCTGGACCAGTACCTGCGGGCCTACGACGTGAAAAACGGCAAGCAACTGTGGGAAGGTCGCCTGCCCGCAGGCGCGCAAACCACGCCGATGACCTACACCGGCAAGGACGGCAAGCAATACGTGCTGGTCGTGGCTGGCGGCCACGGTTCACTGGGCACCAAACAGGGCGACTATGTGATTGCCTACAAGCTGTCGGAATAAGTAACAACCGTAGCTAGCGCCAAGGCGACCCTCGCAAGGGGGTCGCCTTTTTTGTGGGCGAGCTACCAGTCCAAAAGCAGCACCCGGGGCCTTGCCTCAACGCCACAGCGGTCTAACATCAAACGAAAGGAAATTTTGTCCCAATCCCCTCAAGTTGAAGGACTCGACTACCGACACAGTACTGATCGGGCAATTGCCCCAGACACAGCAAATCGGCCAAGCTGCTGGCATTATCCCGCAGGATGGATTGTCCCTTTGACTGCCACCACGGGATTGCCAATACTCATGGCAACTTGATGCTACCCGCACGGAACAAGGAATTACCCTTTGAAGCTGGAACTCAAGAACAGCTTGTCGGTGAAGTTGCTCCGGGTCGTGCTCCTGTCGGCATTGATCGTCGGCGTGGTCTTGAGCTGCGCGCAGATTGTTTTCGATGCCTATAAAACACGCCAGGCCGTCGCCAGCGATGCCGAACGCATTCTCGACATGTTCCGCGACCCTTCGACCCAGGCCGTCTACAGCCTGGATCGGGAAATGGGTATGCAGGTAATCGAAGGCCTGTTCCAGGATGATGCGGTGCGTCAGGCCTCCATAGGCCATCCCAACGAAGCCATGCTGGCGCAAAAATCCCGTGAGTTGCAGCAGTCCAGCAGTCGCTGGCTGACCGACCTGATCCTCGGCAAGGAACGCACCTTCACCACCCAGTTGGTGGGACGCGGCCCTTACAGCGAGTATTACGGCGACCTGAGCATTACCCTCGACACCGCCACCTACGGCAAGGGTTTTATCGTCAGTTCGGTAATCATCTTCATTTCCGGGGTATTGCGTGCCCTGGCGATGGGCCTGGTGCTGTACCTGGTCTATCACTGGCTGTTGACCAAACCCCTGTCGCGAATCATCGAGCACCTGACCGAAATCAATCCCGACCGCCCCAGCGAGCACAAGATTCCATTGCTCAAGGGGCACGAGAAGAACGAACTGGGGCTGTGGATCAACACCGCCAACCAGTTGCTCGAATCCATCGAGCGCAACACGCACCTGCGCCACGAAGCGGAAAACAGCCTGTTGCGCATGGCCCAGTACGATTTCCTTACCGGCCTGCCGAACCGCCAGCAATTGCAAACGCAGCTGGACAAGATCCTCGTCGATGCCGGCAAGTTGCAACGCCGGGTTGCGGTGCTGTGCGTCGGGCTCGATGACTTCAAGGGCATCAACGAACAGTTCAGCTACCAGACCGGCGACCAGCTGCTACTGGCCCTGGCCGATCGCCTGCGCGCGCACAGTGGACGCCTGGGCGCCCTCGCCCGCCTGGGTGGCGACCAGTTCGCCCTGGTGCAGGCCGATATCGAACAACCCTACGAAGCCGCCGAACTGGCCCAAAGCATCCTCGATGACCTGGAAGCGGCGTTTGCCCTCGATCATCAGCAGATCCGCCTGCGCGCCACCATTGGCATCACCCTGTTCCCCGAAGATGGCAACAGTACCGAGAAGCTGCTGCAAAAAGCCGAACAGACGATGACCCTGGCCAAGACGCGCTCGCGCAACCGCTATCAGTTCTACATCGCCAGCGTCGACACCGAGATGCGCCGCCGTCGCGAGCTGGAAAAAGACCTGCGCGACGCACTGGTCCGCGACCAGTTCTACCTGGTCTACCAACCGCAGATCAGCTACCGCGATCACCGGGTCGTTGGCGTCGAAGCGTTGATTCGCTGGCAGCATCCCGAGCACGGGCTGGTACCACCGGACCTGTTCATTCCGCTGGCCGAGCAGAACGGCACCATCATCGCCATTGGTGAATGGGTGCTGGACCAAGCCTGCAAACAATTGCGCGACTGGCACGACCAGGGCTTCAGCGACATGCGCATGGCCGTGAACCTTTCCACCGTGCAATTGCACCACGCCGAGTTGCCTCGGGTGATCAACAACCTGATGCAGATGTATCGCCTGCCGCCACGCAGCCTGGAGTTGGAGGTCACCGAAACCGGCCTGATGGAAGACATCAGCACCGCCGCCCAGCATCTGCTCAGCCTGCGCCGCTCCGGTGCGCTGATCGCGATCGACGATTTCGGCACCGGTTATTCGTCACTGAGTTATCTGAAAAGCCTGCCGCTGGACAAGATCAAGATCGACAAGAGTTTCGTCCAGGACCTGCTCGATGACGATGACGACGCAACCATCGTTCGCGCCATCATTCAGTTGGGCAAGAGCCTGGGCATGCAGGTGATCGCCGAAGGCGTGGAAACCTTGGAGCAGGAGGCCTACATCATCTCCGAAGGCTGCCACGAGGGTCAGGGCTACTTCTACAGCAAGCCCCTGCCGGCCCGCGAGCTGGTGGCTTATCTGAAGCAAGCCCAGCGCAGTAACGCGGCAATCTTGTAACCCCCCCTGTAGGAGCGAGCATGCTCGCTCCTACAGAGTGAATAAGAAATATTTCCAACCACAACCCTTTACACATAATGCGAAAGATTTGCATTATGTGTCACTTTTGCGCGCCGGACGCGTTATTCCACCCCCTCTCGAAGCAGGATGTTCGCCATGATTCGTATGCCTCTGGCTACCGCCAGTCTGTTGGCCATCGCAATTTCCCTCGCCGGTTGCGGTGAAGGCAAAGACAAAGAAAAAGCGGCCGCTCCTGCGCCAACGGCCAGCACTGCCGCCGCCCCAGTCGCACCAGCTGCTGCACCTGCCGCTGCCAGCAAAGTCGACGAAGCGGCTGCCAAAGCCGTTGTCGCGCACTATGCCGACATGGTTTTCGCGGTCTACAGCGATGCCGAATCTACTGCGAAAACCCTGCAAAGCGCCGTCGACGCCTTCCTCGCGAAGCCGAACGCCGACACCTTGAAAGCCGCCAAGGCCGCCTGGATCGCTGCTCGCGTTCCTTACCTGCAGAGCGAAGTGTTCCGCTTTGGCAACACCATCATCGACGACTGGGAAGGCCAAGTGAACGCCTGGCCACTGGACGAAGGCCTGATCGACTACGTCGACAAATCCTACGAGCACGCACTGGGTAACCCTGGCGCCACGGCCAACATCATCGCCAATACTGAAATCCAGGTCGGCGAAGACAAGGTCGACGTGAAGGACATCACCCCGGAAAAACTCGCCAGCCTGAACGAGCTGGGCGGTTCCGAGGCCAACGTCGCCACCGGCTACCACGCCATCGAATTCCTGCTCTGGGGCCAGGACCTGAACGGCACCGGCCCTGGCGCCGGCAACCGTCCAGCTTCCGACTACCTGGAAGGCAAAGGCGCCACTGGCGGCCACAACGATCGTCGCCGCGCCTACCTGAAATCCGTGACTCAATTGCTGGTCAGCGACTTGGAAGAAATGGTCGGTAACTGGAAGCCGAACGTGGCCGACAACTACCGCGCCACCCTGGAAGCGGAACCGGCTGAAAGCGGCCTGCGCAAAATGCTGTTCGGGATGGGCAGCCTGTCCCTGGGCGAACTGGCGGGCGAGCGCATGAAGGTTTCCCTGGAAGCCAACTCCCCGGAAGACGAACACGACTGCTTCAGCGACAACACCCACAACTCGCAGTTCTACGATGCCAAAGGCATTCGTAACGTGTACCTGGGCGAATACACCCGTGTCGACGGCAGCAAGATGACCGGCGCCAGCCTGTCGTCCCTGGTGGCCAAGGTCGATCCAGCGGCAGACACAGCATTGAAAGCCGACCTGGCTGCCACCGAAGCCAAGATGCAGGTCATCGTCGACCACGCCAACAAGGGTGAGCACTACGACCAGCTGATCGCTGCCGGCAACACCGCCGGCAACCAGATCGTCCGTGACGCCATCGCATCCCTGGTCAAGCAGACCGGTTCGATCGAAGCCGCCGCTGGCAAACTGGGCATCAGCGACCTGAACCCGGACAACGCTGATCACGAGTTCTGATCACCGCTGGCTCTTCGGTTGCCGATCGTTCCCACGCTGATCGTTCCCACGCTCTGCGTGGGAATGCAGCCCGGGACGCTCCGCGTCCCAAATCAAAAGCCGAACGCGGAGCGTCCGTTGAGGCATTCCCACGCGGAGCGTGGGAACGATCATCTGCCTAAGCGAACGATAATTCCTCTTATTCAAATTCCCATCCCCTGTTAGACTTTGCGCCCTTGTTTTGCTCGTCTTGCAGGATGTCTGATGCCCTCGCTGCCTCTTCGCTTGTCCGCACTGTTGTTGGCCCTGGGCCTGAGTGCCTGCGATGACGCCCCGAAATTCACCCAGGCTGAACCCGGTGAAGCCCGCTCCGGCGGCGGTACGACCGTGCGCAAGACCGATCAGAACGCCTTTTCGCTGCCCTCCGCTAACCTGCCGCCATCGCGGCGTGTGGACTTCAGTGTCGGCAATAGCTTTTTTCGTAATCCCTGGGTGATCGCTCCGTCGACCACCACCGCTCGCGACGGCCTCGGTCCGCTGTTCAACACCAATGCCTGCCAGGGCTGCCATATCAAGGACGGCCGCGGTCACCCGCCTGCGCCAGATGCGCGCAATGCCGTGTCGATGCTGATACGCCTGTCGATTCCCGACACCCCAGCCTACGCCAAAGTCATCGAGCAACAGGGTGTCGTACCGGAGCCCGTGTATGGCGGGCAGTTCCAGGACATGGCCGTGCCCGGCGTGACGCCGGAAGGCAAGGTGCGGGTCGACTACTCGCCGGTGATGGTTCGCTTCAAGGACGGCACCGAAGTGGAACTGCGCAAGCCGAGCCTGAACATCACCCAGCTGAACTACGGCCCGATGCACCCCGACACGCGCTTCTCGGCCCGTGTCGCACCTCCGATGATCGGCCTGGGCTTGCTGGAAGCCATTCCTGAAGAGGCCATCCTGGCGAATGCGGACGCGCAGGCCAAAGCGAAAAACGGCATCGCCGGGCGCCCGAACCGGGTCTGGGATGATGTGCAGCAGAAAACCGTGCTCGGGCGATTTGGCTGGAAAGCCGGGCAGCCGAACCTCAATCAACAAAATGTCCATGCGTTTTCCGGTGACATGGGCCTCACGACCCACCTGAGGCCCTTTGACGACTGCACCGACGCGCAAACGGCCTGTAAGCAGGCACCCAGTGGCAACGGCCCCGATGGCGAGCCGGAAGTCAGCGACAACATCCTGCGCCTGGTGCTGTTCTACACCCGTAACCTCGCCGTACCGGCGCGCCGCGATGTCGGCACGCCGCAAGTGCTGGCCGGCAAGACCCTGTTCTACCAGGCCGGTTGCCAGTCCTGTCACACACCCAAGTACACCACCGCCGCCGACGCCGCCGAAGCTGAATTGGCCAATCAAGTGATTCGCCCCTACAGCGATCTGCTGCTGCATGACATGGGCGATGGCCTGGCCGACAACCGCACCGAATTCCAGGCCGGAGGGCGCGACTGGCGTACCCCGCCGTTGTGGGGCATTGGTTTGACTCAAGCCGTCAGTGGCCACACCCAGTTCCTGCACGACGGCCGCGCCCGCAACCTGCTCGAAGCTGTGCTCTGGCATGGCGGCGAGGCAAAAGCGGCGCAACAACAGGTTTTGTCTTTCAATGCCGAGCAGCGCGCTGCGTTGTTGGCGTTCTTGAATTCCCTTTAATACCCATCTTCCCGCGGGAGCCCGACATGTTCCGTCCCAAATTGTTGTTCACCAGCCTTGCCGCGCTAGCCTTGGGCGCCTGCTCGCCACAGGACCCGCAGGCCGTCACTTCGGCTGCGATCGCCAAGTCGGTGATTCTGCCGACCTATACCCGCTGGGTTGAAGCCGACCGCCAGCTGGCCGTCAGCGCCCTCGCCTACTGCGAAGGCAAGGCAAATCTCGAAACCGCCCGCGCCGACTTCCTGCACGCGCAAAAAGCCTGGGCCGAACTGCAACCGCTGCTGATTGGTCCGCTGGCCGAGGGCAACCGTGCCTGGCAGGTGCAGTTCTGGCCCGACAAGAAGAACCTGGTCGGCCGCCAGGTCGAGCAACTGGTCACTGCACAACCGCAGATCGATGCTGCTGCACTGGCCAAATCCAGCGTGGTGGTCCAAGGCCTGTCGGCCTACGAATACATCCTGTTCGACAGCAAGCCTGATGTGGCCAACGCCGAGCAGAAGGCCAAGTACTGCCCGCTGCTGATCGCCATTGGCGAGCGTCAGAAACAGCTGGCCGAAGAAATCCTCAAAAGCTGGAACAACACCGACGGCATGCTCGCGCAAATGAGCAAGTTCCCGAACCAGCGCTACGCCGACTCCCACGAAGCAATCGCCGATCTGTTGCGCGTGCAGGTGACCGCCCTCGATACCTTGAAGAAGAAGCTCGGCACACCGATGGGCCGCCAGAGCAAAGGCGTGCCGCAGCCGTTCCAGGCCGATGCCTGGCGCAGCCAGTCGTCCCTGACCGCCCTGGAGGCCAGCCTCGCTGCGGCCAGAACGGTATGGGAAGGTGTCGACAACAAAGGCCTGCGCGGCCTGTTGCCAAGCGACCAGAAGCCATTGGCCGACAAGATCGACGCGGCCTACGCCGCTTCGTTGAAACTGTTCGCCAGCAGCCAGCGCTCGTTGACCCAAATGCTCAACGACGACGCCGGTCGCCAGCAACTCAATGATCTCTACGACAGCATCAACGTGGTCCACCGCCTGCACGAAGGCGAGCTGGCGAAGGCGCTGGGCATCCAACTGGGCTTCAACGCCAACGACGGTGACTGATGAGGGCGAGTTCCATGCTACGACGCCAGGCTCTGAAATTAGGGAGTTTGCTGCTGGGTGCGGTGTCACTGGGCGGCTGGACGCTGTCCAGGCACAAGGATAAAAGCCCGCTGCTGCTCTCGGCGCGGGACGATACCGACGGCAAGCACTACGCCGTCGGTTACCGGCTGGACGGCACCCGGGTGTTTGCCACCCAGGTCGGCCAGCGCTGCCATGACATCATCAATCACCCGACGCTGCCGATCGCGCTGTTCGTTGCCCGGCGTCCGGGCACCGAGAGCTACCTGATCGACCTGCGTGACGGCACGCTCCTGCAAACCGTGACGTCTCAGCCGAACCGGCACTTCTACGGTCATGCGGTGATTCACCACAGCGGTGGCTGGTTGTACGCCACCGAAAACGACACCACCGATCCGGGTCGCGGCCTGCTCGGCGTGTACACGTTCGAAGGCGAACGCCTGGTGCACAGCGGCGAGATTTCCACCCACGGCATCGGCCCGCATCAAGTGTCGTGGATGCCCGATGGCGAGACCCTGGTGGTGGCCAACGGCGGCATCCGCACCGAAGCCGAAAGCCGGGTCGAGATGAACCTCAATGCCATGGAGCCGAGCCTGGTCCTAATGCAGCGCGACGGCACCCTGCTGAGCAAGGAAACCCTCGGCCAGCAGATGAACAGCGTGCGTCACCTGGGCATTGCCAGCGACGGCACCATCGTCGCCGGCCAGCAATTCATGGGGGCATCCCACGAGCATTCGGAGCTGCTGGCGATCAAGCGTCCGGGCCAGCCGTTCGTGGCGTTCCCGGTGCCGGAGCATCAGTTGCAAGCCATGGGGCACTACACCGCCAGCGTTGCGGTGCACAGCGACTTGCGCCTGGTCGCGCTGACCGCGCCTCGGGGCAACCGCTTTTTCATCTGGGACCTGGACAGCGGCGAAGTGCGCCTGGACGCGCCACTGCCCGATTGCGCCGGAGTGGGCGCGGTGGCCGACGGATTCGTCGTGACCTCGGGCCAGGGACGCTGCCGGTACTACGATTGCCGCCAGGCAAATCTGCTCGCCAAACCGCTGGAACTGCCGGCGGGGCTCTGGGACAACCATCTGCATTTGATGGCTTGAGTCAGGCCCAAAAAGATCGCAGCCTGCGGCAGCTCCTACAGGGTCATGTGTACACCTGTAGGAGCTGCCGCAGGCTGCGATCTTTTCCGGAACCGACAAAAATCAGCCATTGGATTCCCCTTCCCACTCGCGGTAATGTGCCCAACTGTCTCACCTGATTTCTCCAAGGAACTGGAAATATGCTGCGTCGCCGCATGCTGATCATGTTGGGTGTTGTTCTGCTGATCGTGCTGGTCCTGGCCGGTTACAAAGCCTTCTCCATCTATACGATGATTCAGGGCTTCTCCGCGCCAAAACCGCCGATCAGCGTCGCCGTGGCCACGGCCATCGAACGGCCCTGGCAAGCCAGGCTGCCTACCGTAGGCACCCTCAAGGCGCTGCAAGGCGTAGACCTGAGCCTGGAGACCGATGGCACGGTGGTCGATCTGCAGTTCGAGTCGGGGCAGAAAGTCAAAGCCGGTCAACCGCTCCTGCGCCTGGACAGCGCCGTGGAAAGCGCTCTCCTCGAAACCGCCCTGGCCGACCTCGGGCTGGCCCAACTCGATTACGGTCGCGGAAGCCAGCTGGTGGGCAGCCAGGCCATTTCCAAAGGCGAGTTCGATCGACTGTCGGCGGTACTGAAAAAGAGCAAGGCCACGGTCAACCAACTCAAGGCTGCGCTGGGCAAAAAAAGCATCGTCGCCCCCTTCAGCGGGACCATCGGCATTCGTCAGGTGGACGTTGGCGACTACCTGGCCAGTGGCACCATGATTGCCACCCTGCAAGACCTCAGCAGCCTCTACGTCGATTTTTTCGTGCCAGAGCAGTCGGTGCCAAAGATCGCCATTGGCCAGCCGGTTGAAATCATCGTCGCCGCCTACCCGTCCCAGACCTTCCCCGGCACCATCAGTGCGATCAACCCAAAACTGGAAAACAGCACGCGCAACATGCAGGTCCGCGCGACCCTGGCCAACCCCGATGGCAAGCTGCTGCCAGGCATGTTCGCCAGCCTGCAGGTGATGTTGCCCAACCCGCGGCCGAGCATCGTCGTGCCGGAAAGCGCGATCACCTACACGCTCTACGGCAACTCCCTGTATGTCGTTGCAGAGAAGAAGGCTGAAGACGGCAGCCTCGAAAAAGACGACAAGGGCCAGCCGATCCTGATCGCTGAACGGCGGTTCATTGAAACCGGTGAACGCCGCGACGGGCAGGTGGTGATTACCAAAGGTCTGCAGAACGGCGAAAAGGTGGTCACGGCCGGCCAGATCAAACTGGACAACGGTGCGCACATCGCCATCAGCGACGACAAGACCCTGGCCGAAAAGAACAGTCAGCCACGCGCTGACTGATCAAGGAACCCCCAATGGCTTTTACCGACCCGTTCATCCGTCGCCCGGTGCTCGCCACCGTGGTCAGCCTGTTGATTGTGCTGCTGGGCTTCCAGGCCTGGAGCAAGCTGCCGCTGCGCCAGTACCCACAAATGGAAAACGCCCTGATCACGGTCACCACCGCCTACCCCGGGGCCAACGCCGAAACCATCCAGGGCTACATCACGCAACCGTTGCAACAGAGCCTGGCCAGTGCCGAAGGTATCGACTACATGACTTCGGTCAGTCGGCAGAATTTCTCGGTGATCTCGATCTACGCACGCATCGGCTCCAACAGCGACCGCTTGTTCACCGAACTGCTGGCCAAGGCCAACGAGGTCAAGAACCGCCTGCCCCAGGATGCCGAAGACCCGGTGCTGAGCAAGGAAGCTGCCGACGCCTCGGCGCTGATGTACATCAGCTTCTCCAGCAAGGAGCTGAGCAACCCGCAGATTACCGATTACCTGTCGCGCGTCATCCAGCCGAAGCTGGCAACCCTGCCAGGCATGGCCGAAGCCGAGATTCTCGGCAACCAGGTCTTCGCCATGCGCCTGTGGCTGGACCCGGTGAAGCTGGCCGGTTTCGGCCTCAGCGCCAGCGACGTGACCAACGCGGTGCGCCAGTACAACTTCCTTTCCGCCGCGGGCGAAGTGAAAGGTGAGTACGTGGTCACCAGCATTAGCGCCAATACCGAGCTCAAATCAGCCGAAGCCTTCGCCGCGATCCCGCTCAAGGTCGAAGGTGACAGTCGCGTGCTGCTGCGCGATGTCGCGCGGGTCGAGATGGGAGCGGAAAACTACGACACCATCAGCTCGTTCGGCGGTACGCCCTCGGTGTACATCGGCATCAAGGCCACGCCTGCGGCCAACCCCCTCGACGTGATCAAGGAAGTGCGCAAGATCATGCCGGAGCTTACGGCCCAACTGCCACCGAACCTGAAGGCGGAAATCGCCTACGACGCGACGCTGTTCATCCAGGCCTCGATCAACGAAGTGATCAAGACCCTGTTTGAAGCGGTGCTGATCGTGATCGTGGTGGTGTTCCTGTTCCTCGGTGCGTTGCGCTCGGTGGTGATCCCGGTGGTCACCATTCCGTTGTCCATGATCGGCGTGATGTTCTTCATGCAGATGATGGGTTACTCGCTGAACCTGCTGACCCTGCTGGCGATGGTGTTGGCCATCGGCCTGGTGGTGGACGATGCCATCGTGGTGGTGGAAAACATCCACCGCCACATCGAGGAAGGCAAGACGCCGCTGGATGCCGCCATCGAGGGCGCCCGGGAGATCGCCATGCCGGTGGTCTCGATGACCATCACCCTGGCGGCGGTGTATGCGCCGATCGGCTTCCTCACGGGCCTTACCGGGGCGCTGTTCAAGGAGTTCGCCCTGACCCTGGCCGGTGCGGTGGTGATTTCCGGCATCGTCGCCCTGACCCTGTCGCCGATGATGTGCGCCCTGCTGCTGCGTCACGACGAAAACCCCACGGGCCTGGCCCATCGCCTTGACCTGATTTTCGAAAGCCTCAAGCGCCGATACCAGACAATGCTCCACGGCACCCTCAACACCCGGCCGGTGGTGCTGGTGTTCGCTGTCATCGTGCTGTGCCTGATTCCCGTGCTGCTCAAGTTCACCAAGTCAGAGCTCGCGCCGGATGAGGACCAGGGCATCATCTTCATGCTGGCCAGCGCACCGCAACCGACCAACCTCGACTATTTGAACACCTACACCGACGAGTTCATCACGATCTTCAAGGCGTTTCCCGAGTACTACTCGTCGTTCCAGATCAACGGCTTCAACGGTGTGCAATCGGGTATTGGCGGTTTCCTTCTCAAGCCCTGGAACGAGCGCAGTCGCACGCAAATGGAGATCCTGCCCGAGGTTCAGGCCAAGCTGGAGAGCATTTCAGGCTTGCAGGTATTCGGCTTCAACCTGCCTTCCCTGCCGGGTACCGGCGAGGGTCTGCCGTTCCAGTTCGTCGTCAACACGGCCAACGATTACGAGTTACTGCTGCAAGTGGTCGACCGGGTGAAAAAACGCGCGATGGAGTCCGGTAAATTCGCCTTCGTCGACGTCGACCTGGCCTTTGACAAACCTGAAGTGGTGGTGGATATCGACCGTGCCAAGGCGGCCCAGATGGGCGTGTCGATGCAGGATTTGGGCGGGACACTGGCGACGTTGCTGGGTGAGGCGGAAATCAACCGTTTCACCGTGGATGGCCGCAGTTACAAAGTCATTGCCCAGGTCGAACGCCCCTTCCGGGATAACCCTGACTGGCTGAACAACTACTACGTCAAGAACACCCAGGGCGAACTGCTCGCCCTCTCGACCCTGATCACCGTGACCGACCGGGCGCGCCCTCGGCAACTGAACCAGTTCCAGCAACTCAACTCGGCGATTCTTTCCGGGGTGCCGCTGGTCAGCATGGGCGAGGCCATCGACGCCGTGCGTCAGATCGCCCGGGAAGAAGCGCCGGCGGGCTTTGCCTTCGACTATGCCGGTGCATCGCGGCAATACGTCCAGGAAGGCAGTGCACTATGGGTGACCTTTGGCCTGGCACTGGCGATCATCTTCCTGGTACTGGCGGCCCAGTTCGAAAGCTTTCGCGATCCGCTGGTGATCCTGGTGACCGTCCCGCTGTCGATCTGCGGCGCCTTGCTGCCGCTGTTCCTCGGCTGGTCGAGCATGAACATCTATACCCAGGTCGGGTTGGTGACGTTGATCGGCCTGATCAGCAAGCACGGCATCCTGATCGTCGAATTCGCCAACCAGCTGCGCAAGGACAGGGGCCTGACGCCCCGCGAAGCGGTGGAGGAAGCCGCGGCCATTCGCCTGCGCCCGGTATTGATGACCACGGCGGCAATGGTATTCGGCATGGTGCCGTTGATCATCGCCACGGGGGCCGGCGCGGTGAGCCGGTTCGATATCGGTACGGTCATTGCCACCGGGATGTCGATTGGGACGCTGTTTACGCTGTTTGTGTTGCCGTGCGTGTATACGCTGCTGGCCAAATCCTCTCGCTAAGATCGTTCCCACGCTCTGCGTGGGAATGCCTCTACGGACGCTCCGCGTTCGGCTCTTGATTTGGGACGCGGAGCGTCCCGGGCTGCATTCCCACGCAGAGCGTGGGAACGATCTGCACTGCGCAACAAAAAAGGCCTCGCATCAGCGAGGCCTTTTATTTGGGCTTCATTGTGTTCAACTTTGCGGCCTCAATCCTTGAGAGAGTCCGAACATGAACAGCAACAAATCATGATCGGGTTGAGTGGCCACGGATGCCTTGGCAACCCGTGGCAACGGACAGTGCTCGCCACTGTGTACTGAACTTAAGACTTGCGTGCGGGGCTGCTCCCATGCCGCCACCGCGAGTGAAGCAACTGCCAAGGCTCCTACCAGAAACAAACCTCGCGCAACTTCAAGTTTCATTGCTATAAACCTTTGATAGCGCTGCCAAACGCCGTCTCATAAAAATAGACGAGTTTCTTCCAGTCCGTCGGGCTGAATGACGAGTGGCGGCGCAGCTGCTTCATGTCATGGGCCGCCGCCTGGCGAGCGGTCAAGCGCCGCCGGCACTTCTCCAGATCGATCAAGGCAACTTCGACTTTGGCTGCCTCACCCTCACCGGTGACGCGAACAAATACGTGCTTGATATAGATGCAGCTGTGTTGCCAACGCCCCTTGTGCATCCGCGCCAGGTTCTCGGCCAGGTCCTTGAGCACGCGATCGTGCACAGCCTCACCATGACGCTCGCGTCCGCCGCTTTCGTACCAACGTTCGATTTCCTCGAAGCCGTCCAAAGACTTGGTCACCAACAAGGCGCGCCACTTGTGCACGGGATCGCGTTGCGCTTCGCAGAACACGATTTCCGGGACGCGCACATCGAGCAGGCGCAAGCCGGTGAGTGCATCACGCTCGCGCAGCACCGTCGGCCGTCCGAAAGGGTGCAAAAGACCCCGATGGATATGGCCGGTCTGGCGTTTTACGTAGAGCAGTTGTCCATCACTGTCCATGAGACGCTGCACGCCACTCTCGCCACCGCGCCGGACGTTGGGCTCTTCCACCCATTCTCCGCGCTGATTCCAGAAGTAATCGAATCGGTCCTGGGAGGCGACGCCTGTTCCTGCTGCACACTGCTCTACCATCTGTTACCTCTTGCGTAATACATAAACTCGCCACATGGCATAGAGCGGCAAAAAGTCGATACGTTCCTGAATACGGAAACCAGCCTGCTCAAACTCCTTTTCTACGGTAGCCGCCGGTAACACAAATCTATTTTGGTAACCTTCCTGCCCACGGGTTCTCTCCGCGCGCTTGCGTTTCCAGGCTTTGAAGTTACCGTCGACCCACAGTGAAAGGATGACGCTGTCTCGGCTGACGCGCTCGAATTCGCGCAAGATCGCCAGTCGATGCTGGGCTTCACCGATGTGGTGGAGCAAACGCATGCAGAAAATGCTGTCGACAGCGTTATCCGGCAACGCAATGTCGAACGCGGACGTCTGCAAGGGTTGTACCCGTTTCACCACTTCAGCCGGTTGCGACTGTGTAGCGATCTTGATCATGGACTCGGAGTTGTCGGCACCGATGATCACGCGGTTGGGTTTCTCCGCCAGCATTGGCCAGAAACGCCCCGCACCGCAGGGCAGATCGAGAACCAGGCCCGGCTCGCCGACCAACGCCAGCGCCTTGCGCGCCATTTGTACGTCACGCCAGTGGGACAGGCGGCGGCCGACGCCATCCTTGTGTTTTTGCAGGTAACGTTTGGCGTGTTGATCGTCGTACTTGTTGGAAAAATCCAGTTTGATCGGGCCATCCACCATCATCAATCTCCTGAGCTTCTGATTCCAACCACCTTAGGCAGTGATGTGTGAGGGTCAGGTCATGCGATTGTGAAAATTTCGTGATGAAAACCTCGAAACGTTTCGAGGTATTACAAGGCGGCAATCTCAACCAACCGTCCAGCGACCATCAACTCACAGTCGACGCATTGAACTGGACCTGAAAACGACAGCCATTGGGTTCCATGGTCGTCAGGCTGACGCTCCAGCCCTGGTTTTCACAGATCCGTTGTACTAACGATAGTCCAAGCCCGAGGCCCTCTCCGCGTTTCTCGTTGCCTCGCACAAAAGGTTCGAACATCGCTTCGCGTTTTTCCTCGGGAATACCCACGCCACTGTCCTCGACCGTGAACCCGGTGGGCATCAGGCTCAGCCGGATAAATCCACGGTCGGTGTAATGCAATGCGTTACGCAGCAGGTTGCCCATGACCGCGTGCAATAGCGTTGCGTTATACCGAGTAGTGTGGGGACCACCCCAGTCGACAATCAGCTTGAGCCCCTTGGCCTCGATCGGCTCGCGCCACAGGTTGATCAAGCCGTCGGCCACTTCATCCAGCGTTTGCTGCGCAGACATGCCGGCGTCTTCGCGCTGAGCGCGGGCCAGCATCAGGAAAGTTTGTACCAACTCGCGCATTTCTTCACTGGCGCGGGCAATTCGCTCGACCTGGGCAAGGCCGCGCTGGTCGATCCCGGGGTTTTCCAACAGCAACTCGCAGGAACTGGCCAACACCATCAAGGGCGTGCGCAGTTCATGGCTGACGTCACTGGTGAACATGCGCTCACGGGTCAGCGCCTGGCGCAACCGGCCGAGGGTAGCGTCGAAGGCCACGGCCAGCTCACCCACTTCATCGGCCGCATAATCCGGCGCCAGTGGCGGTGCCAGACCCAGTAGCTGATCGCGATGACGTACCTGACGCGCCAGCCTTACTACCGGTGCCATTACCTTGCGCGCCAGCACCCAGCCGAGAAACACCGCCAGCGCCAGGCTCAGCACGAAGCCCACCAGCACCACGGCAAACAGCACTCGCTCGCGCTCTTCGAAGTCACTCTGGTCCTGCAACAGCACATAGCGCCGACCATCGACCACCTCGACCATCGCGTGGTACGACAGCTGCTCGCGAAAAACCTCGTGAAACCCTGGATCCAGGTGCCGCAAATCCTTGGGCAACTCGAAATCGCCCCGCCCGCCGCTGAAATAAAACAACTGGTCCGGTTCCGGGCGATGGCTCCAGTCCGAAACGCTGTCCATCAGCAACAGGCGCTGCAAATCGCCACCCAGGCCCGCCGAGATCAATTTTTCTTCCACCAGGTGCACGGTGGCAACGATGCCCATGGCAAAGGCGCCCGCCACCAGTGCGCTCATCAGCGCAAAGGCAATGATGATCCGTTGAGCGAGGCTCTGTTTAAACTCCATCACGCCCCTCGGCCAGGCGGTAACCCACACCGTGCACGGTTTGCAGCAGCGGTTTGGCGAACGGCTTGTCGATCACCTGGCGCAATTGATGGACATGGCTGCGCAGGCTGTCGCTGTCTGGGCAGTCATCGCCCCACAGGGCCTCTTCGAGAATTTCGCGGCGCAGTACATGCGGGCTTTTCTGCATCAGGACCGCCAGCAACTTCAGGCCCACCGGGTTGAGCTTGAGCAATCGGCCTTCGCGGGTGACCTCCAGCGTATCGAGGTCATAGCTCAGGTCACCCACCTGCAAGGTCCGGCGACCTCCACCTTGGGTGCGACGCATCACTGCTTCGATCCGCGCCGCCAGTTCAGACAAGGCGAAGGGTTTGATCAGGTAGTCATCGGCACCGGACTTGAAGCCTTGCAGCCGGTCGTCCAGTTGATCACGGGCAGTGAGCATGATCACCGGCGTGTCGCGCCGGGCATCTTCGCGCAGGCGTTTGCACAGCGTGTAGCCGTCGATGCCAGGCAACATGATATCGAGTACGATCAAGTCGTAATGCTCCGTAGCTGCCAGATGCAGGCCCGACAAACCGTCCTGTGCGCAATCCACGGTATAGCCCTTGAGTCCCAGGTAATCGGCCAGATTAGCCAGGATATCGCGGTTGTCTTCAACCAATAAAATTCGCATGGGCATCTTCTCCGTACACAATAACGGCCGTCTCGGCCCGCGCAGCTTAAGGCCAAGCGTGATTCAGGGCCAGGGTTGCGTGCAGTCGTCGGTTGGGCGAAATCGTCGGATCAAGCCCCAACGTTTTTTTCACTATCGGTTCACGGGTTGACGACAGGGTCGAGCCCAGACTCCGCGCGGCTGCGTATTCAAGAACATTTCACTGACCAAGGATTGACCATGGTTTCGATCTCTGCACGCCCCGCTTCTCGCCCGCTCAACTTCTGGGTGTGCCTGGGTGTTCCCGCCGTTGCGGCAATCATTCTGGTGTTGCTTGAACTAACGACCCTGGACATGGACCTGGCCAGGCTGTTCTACGATCCGGTCGCCGGGGACTTCATCGGCCGGCACAGTTATTTCCTGGAAACCGTCCTGCATGATCGGGCCAAGCAAGTGGTTATCGCCTTCTCGGTGCTGGCTATCCTCGGTTTTGCCGGTTCGTTCTTTCTGCCCCGGCTCAAGCCGTTCAAGCGGGAACTGGGCTGCCTGGTGCTGTCCCTGGGGCTGGCGACGTCCTTTGTCACGCCGATGAAAGCGGTGACGGCGGTGCAATGCCCGTGGAGCCTGGAGCAATTCGGCGGTCACGAGACCTACAGCGAATTGTTGAGCCCGCGTCCGGCTACAGAAAAACCGGGGCGTTGCTGGCCTGGCGGTCACGCCGCGACCGGTTTCACCCTGTTTGCACTGTTCTTCGTGTTGCGTGATCGCCGTCCGCGCATGGCGCGTGCGGCCTTTGTTTTCGCCTTCGCCCTGGGCTCGGTTTTTTCCATCGGCCGGATGCTGCAGGGAGCACACTTCTTCTCGCACAACGTGTGGACGGCGGTATTCTGCTGGCTGATTTGCCTGGGGTCGTATTACTACATCCTTTATCGACCCACTTCCAAGGCCGAGAGAGAGCTCGAAGCACAGCCGGTCAGTGCCTGAAATACAGATCAAATGTGGGAGCGGGCTTGCTCGCGAAGGCGGTAGATCAGTCAACCTCCCCGGTGATTGACACACCGTCTTAGCGAGCAAGCCCGCTCCCACACTGAATCGCTTGCACTTCAAAATCCGGGCAATAAAAAACCCCGCCTACTTACGCAGGCGGGGTTTTTTTATACAGGGGTAAGGCTGGCTTACATCATGCCGCCCATGCCGCCCATACCGCCCATGTCTGGCATGCCGCCGCCAGCACCGCTGTCTTTCTTCGGTGCGTCAGCTACCGCAGCTTCGGTGGTCAGGATCAGGCCGCCGATGGACGCTGCAGCTTGCAGAGCCGAACGGGTGACCTTGGTTGGGTCCAGGATACCCATTTCGATCATGTCGCCGTATTCGCCAGTCGCAGCGTTGTAGCCGAAGCTGCCTTCGCCGTTCTTGACCTTGTCGACCACTACGCTTGGCTCGTCGCCGGAGTTGGCAACGATCTGGCGCAGCGGCGCTTCAACAGCGCGACGCAGTACAGCGATACCCACGTCCTGATCGGCGTTGTCGCCTTTCAGTTGAGTCAGTGCTTCCAGAGCACGGATCAGGGCCACGCCACCGCCAGGCACCACGCCTTCTTCAACGGCTGCACGGGTAGCGTGCAGGGCGTCTTCAACGCGGGCTTTCTTCTCTTTCATTTCAACTTCGGAACCAGCGCCAACCTTGATCACTGCAACGCCGCCGGACAGCTTGGCCAGACGCTCTTGCAGTTTTTCACGGTCGTAGTCCGAGGAAGTCTCGGCAACC
Source organism: Pseudomonas umsongensis (assembly GCF_002236105.1). Lineage (GTDB taxonomy): Bacteria > Pseudomonadota > Gammaproteobacteria > Pseudomonadales > Pseudomonadaceae > Aquipseudomonas > Aquipseudomonas umsongensis. The sequence goes on along the minus strand of NZ_NIWU01000007.1, from coordinate 29,203 downwards.
TGGGCACGGATCTGGTTGATGCGTGCTTCGATGTCGCCTTGAACGCCAGCACCGTCAACGATGATGGTGTTTTCCTTGGACAGGGTTACGCGCTTGGCGTTACCCAGGTGCTCCAGGGTGGTGCTTTCCAGGCTCAGGCCGATCTCTTCGGAGATAACGGTACCGCCGGTCAGAACGGCGATGTCCTGCAGCATGGCCTTGCGACGGTCGCCGAAGCCAGGCGCCTTGACGGCTGCGACTTTGACGATACCGCGCATGTTGTTCACAACCAGAGTCGCCAGGGCTTCGCCTTCAACGTCTTCGGCCACGATCAGCAGTGGACGGCCGGCTTTGGCAACGGCTTCCAGTACTGGCAGCATTTCGCGGATGTTCGAGATCTTCTTGTCGACCAGCAGGATCAGCGGGCCGTCCAGCTCAGCGACCATGGTCTCTGGCTTGTTGACGAAGTACGGGGACAGGTAGCCACGGTCGAACTGCATGCCTTCAACAACCGACAGTTCGTTTTCCAGGCCCGAGCCTTCTTCAACGGTGATCACGCCTTCTTTACCGACTTTTTCCATGGCTTCGGCAATGATGTCGCCGATGGAGTTGTCGGAGTTGGCGGAGATGGTACCTACCTGAGCGATAGCCTTGGTGTCAGCGCATGGCTTGGACAGGGCCTTCAGCTCTTTGACGATAGCGATGGTCGCTTTGTCGATACCGCGCTTCAGATCCATCGGGTTCATGCCGGCAGCGACGGCTTTCAGGCCTTCGTTGACGATCGATTGAGCCAGAACGGTAGCGGTGGTGGTGCCGTCGCCTGCGTCATCGTTGGCACGGGAGGCAACGTCTTTGACCAGCTGCGCGCCCATGTTTTCGAAACGGTCTTCCAGTTCGATTTCTTTGGCTACGGAAACGCCGTCCTTGGTGATGGTCGGAGCGCCGAAGCTCTTCTCGATGATCACGTTACGGCCTTTCGGGCCCAGGGTCGCTTTTACTGCGTCAGCCAGGACGTTGACACCGGTGAGCATTTTCTTGCGGGCGGAATCGCCGAATTTAACTTCTTTAGCAGCCATGATCGATATTCCTTAAATACTTTGTAGTAACGGGAAAATGAGCGGGGAATCAGCCTTCGACAACAGCGAGGATTTCGTTCTCGCTCATTACCAGCAGGTCTTCGCCGTCGACTTTCACAGTGTTGCTGCCGGAGTAAGGACCGAACACAACCTTGTCGCCCACTTTCACGGACAGTGCACGCACTTCACCGTTTTCCAGTACGCGGCCGGTGCCGACAGCGAGGATTTCGCCGCTGTTGGCTTTTTCAGCAGCCGAACCTGGCAGGACGATACCGCCAGCGGTTTTCTTTTCTTCTTCGCTGCGACGGATGACGACGCGGTCATGCAGAGGACGAAGCTTCATTGTCGATCTCTCCTAATTGTGGTTTTCATCGGCCGGTGTAGTCCCGGCGGGTTTAACAAAGTCCGGCGGTGCCGGGTGCGGTTCGTCGAGCGAACCGCGGAAGTCTGTCTGGCGTGATCACCAGAAACCTTGCGGTGACCGTTACATAAGGGCGCACAAGCTTATTACAAGGGCGCAGATCGAAAAATTTTTACGGTGATCGCCCGAAAACGAACACGGCACCCGAAGGTGCCGTGTCGATATTGCTGTTACTTGGTATCGCGGTGTTCGAACTCGCCTTCGATCACGTTCGGCTCGCGGCCCAGAGGCTCGCGCGGCGCAGGGCCCCCACGGGGCTGGAGGTCGTCGGCGAACGCACGCTGGCGGATCGCTTGTTCCTCGGCACGCTGGCGCATTTTATTGGCCAGGAGGCGACGGCTGATCGGCATCAGCATGACCAGGCCGATCACGTCGCTGATGAAACCCGGAAGAATCAACAAGCCACCGGCCAACGCCAACATCAGGCCTTCCAGCATGGTCTGGGCTGGCAATTCGCCACGATTCAGGCTTTCACGGGCACGCAGTGCGGTGGCCAACCCGGCAACGCGCAACACGAACACACCGAACATCGAGCCGAGAATGATCAGCAGCAGGGCCGGGAAAAACCCGATCGACCCTGCCACCTTGACGAATACGAACAGCTCCAACACCGGGAACAGCAGAAAGAGCAACAAAAAAGGGCGCATCAAATGGTTCCTCAACGCAAGAATGCCTTGCCAGTAATCCTTAGATGACGTCGCCATTTCGTGAATTCAAGCGTCAGCCACTGCCTTTTTCGGCCAATGTTCGGCATGAGCCAGGAAAACCAAGGCCTCGCGCACTTGTGTCGGCGTATTACAAGGCGCTGGAAACGGCAGCCAGTGCAGCCCCTGGCCGATGAGCAGGTGCATGCCTTCGCTGTCGATGCCCACCAGGGTCGCCGGCGAAGTTTTCGGCAAGCCGGCCAGTTCGACGTAATGCGCAATGGCTTTGGCGTGATCGGCGTTCATGTGTTCGATCATGCTCGCCTCGGCCTTGCCGGCAAACGGGTTGGCCAGGGTCAGCTCGTTGACCCAGTGGATCGCGCCAAACCCGCCAATGTAGCGATGGCGCACCGGCTTGAGCACCCAGAAGTCGAAATCGTGGGCCTGATGATAGTTCTGCGAATCCGGGAAATAGCGGTAGTACCGTTCGGCGGCCGCTTCGATGGCGGCAACGTCTTCGACCTGTTGCGCTTCGGCCAGGTAGGTCAGGCGACCAACGGCCTGGACGTCTTCGGCCCCACGCTCGCCCACGAACAGTGAGCATTTCGGATCTTTTTGCAGATTGTGGGTGTGCTGGGCGATGCGGCTGATCAGGATCAGCGGCCGGCCGAGCTCGTCCAGGCAGTACGGAACCACGGAACCGAACGGGAAACCAGGCATTGACTTGGAGTGTGTGGAGAGCACCCCACGGTATTCCTTGAGGAGCAATTCTCGTGCATGCTTAGCCGCTTCAACGCTCAATTTATGACTCCTTATTAAGAATCCGTCGCAAAAACGGACAGGCTGCTGATGAAAGTTCCAGCATGCCGTCGGGGTAGTTCTCATGTGCAGCCGTGGCCAGATCGGGCGCAGATCGAGAGGCACTCAAGAAGCAAAACCAACCAGACCTGCCACCGGGGGCATGCGAATGAAACTCACTGACAAAGTAATCATTATCACGGGCGGTTGCCAGGGTTTAGGCCGCTCCATGGCCGAGTATTTGGCCGCCAGGGGCGCAAAACTGGCGCTCGTCGACCTGAACCAGGAAAAGCTCGACGACACCGTCGCTGCCTGCACGGCCTTGGGCGTCGAAGCCCGCGCCTATCTGTGCAACGTCGCCAATGAAGAGCAAGTGAGCCATATGGTCGCCCAGGTCGCCAGCGACTTTGGTGCTATTCATGGCCTGATCAACAATGCCGGGATCTTGCGTGATGGCCTGCTGCTCAAGGTCAAGGATGGCGAAATGACCAAGATGACCCTGGCTCAATGGCAGGCGGTCATCGACGTCAACCTGACCGGCGTATTCCTGTGCACCCGTGAAGTCGCGGCGAAAATGGTCGAGCTCGACAACAGCGGCGCGATCATCAATATCTCGTCGATTTCCCGCGCCGGCAATGTTGGCCAGACCAACTACTCCGCCGCCAAGGCCGGTGTCGCGGCAGCTACCGTGACCTGGGCCAAGGAACTGGCGCGCTATGGCATCCGGGTGGCCGGCATTGCACCGGGCTTCATCGAAACCGAAATGACGCTGGGCATGAAACCTGAAGCACTGGAGAAAATGACGTCGGGGATTCCGCTCAAGCGCATGGGCAAGCCTGAGGAAATCGCCCATTCGGCGGCCTACATCTTTGAGAACGACTATTACACCGGTCGGATTCTGGAGTTGGATGGCGGGTTGCGCATCTAGAGCCCCCCTAAACCAATGTGGGAGCGGCGGTGCGACGATTCGACTTGCTCGCGAAAGCGGTGGTTCAGTCAACAATACTGTTGAATGTTAATCCGCATTCGCGAGCAAGCCCGCTCCCACAGGTACCGGCGTTATCCGGCAGATATCAATCGTCGCTGATGGTGATATTCGGCATCGCCGGCGTGGCGGCTTCCTGCAACACGATCCGCGCACCGACATGGCGGGCCAGTTCCTGGTAAACCAGTGCAATCGGGCTGTCCGGTTCGGCGATGACCGTTGGCTTGCCGCCATCGGCCTGTTCGCGGATAGCCATCGCCAGCGGCAGCGACGCCAGCAGCTCGACGCCATACTGATTGGCCAGTTTCACACCGCCACCCTCACCGAACAGATGTTCGGCATGCCCGCAGTTCGAGCAGATGTGTACGGCCATGTTTTCCACCACGCCCAGTACGGGGATGTTGACCTTGCGGAACATCTCCACGCCCTTGCGTGCGTCCAGCAATGCCAGGTCCTGTGGCGTGGTCACGATCACCGCGCCGGCCACCGGGACTTTCTGTGCCAGGGTCAGCTGGATGTCACCGGTGCCTGGCGGCATGTCGATGACCAGGTAATCCAGGTCGCCCCACGCGGTTTGTGTCACCAGTTGCAGCAAGGCGCCGGAGACCATCGGCCCGCGCCAGACCATCGGCGTGTTGTCGTCGGTGAGGAACGCCATGGACATCACTTCGACACCATGGGACTGAATCGGCACGAACCATTTCTGATCTTTGATCTGCGGCCGGGTGCCTTCGGCGATACCGAACATGATGCCCTGGCTCGGCCCGTAGATGTCCGCGTCGAGGATCCCGACCTTGGCGCCTTCGCGGGCCAGGGCCAGCGCGAGGTTGGCCGCGGTGGTGGATTTGCCCACGCCACCCTTGCCGGACGCTACGGCCACGACGTTCTTGACGTTGGCCAGGCCCGGGATCTGTGCCTGGGCCTTGTGCGCGGCGATCACGCTGGTGATATCGACGCGGGCGGCGCTGACCCCGTCAAGGCCTTCAATGGCCATTTGCAGCATCTGCGCCCAACCGCTCTTGAACAAGCCGGCGGCATAACCCAGTTCCAGCTGCACGCTGACGCGCTCACCTTGGATCTCGATGTGGCGCACGCAGCCGGCGCTGACCGGATCCTGGTTCAGATAGGGGTCGGTGTATTGGCGAAGGACGGCTTCCACCGCTGCGCGATTGACGGCGCTCATGGGCAACTCCGAAAACAAGACTGGGAATAGATGGCGGGTATCCTACCCCTTCTGTCTTCCGGACGGCATGCCTGGCAACGATTTGCAGGGGTGAAATATCTTTGCCGGCGCTTTATAGTGGCCGACCTCCGTTTCATCAAGTAGCCGAGCCCCATGTCCGAGCCACGCAAGATCCTCGTCACCAGTGCCCTGCCCTATGCCAATGGTTCGATCCATCTTGGCCACATGCTGGAATACATCCAGACCGATATGTGGGTGCGTTTCCAGAAGCACCGCGGCAACCAATGCATCTATGTCTGCGCCGACGACGCCCACGGTTCGGCGATCATGCTGCGCGCGGAAAAGGAAGGCATCACCCCGGAACAACTGATCGCCAACGTCCAGGCTGAACACAGCGCCGACTTTGCCGAGTTCCTGGTGGACTTCGACAACTTCCACTCCACTCACGCCGAAGAAAACCGTGAGCTGTCGAGCCAGATCTATTTGAAGCTGCGCGACGCCGGGCACATCGCCACGCGTTCGATCACGCAGTATTTCGACCCGGAAAAGAAAATGTTCCTGGCCGACCGCTTCATCAAGGGCACCTGCCCGAAATGCGGCACCGAGGACCAGTACGGCGACAACTGCGAAAAGTGCGGCGCGACCTACGCACCGACCGACCTGAAGGATCCGAAGTCGGCGATTTCCGGGGCCACTCCGGTGCTCAAGGATTCCCAGCACTTCTTCTTCAAGCTGCCGGACTTCCAGGAAATGCTGCAGGCCTGGACCCGCAGCGGCACCCTGCAAGACGCCGTGGCCAACAAGATCGCCGAATGGCTGGATGCGGGCCTGCAACAGTGGGACATCTCCCGCGATGCGCCGTACTTCGGTTTTGAAATCCCCGATGAGCCGGGCAAGTACTTCTACGTGTGGCTGGACGCACCAATCGGCTACATGGCGAGCTTCAAGAACCTTTGCGACCGCACGCCGGAGCTGGACTTCGACGCGTTCTGGGGCAAGGACTCCACCGCCGAGCTGTACCACTTCATCGGCAAGGACATCGTCAACTTCCATGCCCTGTTCTGGCCAGCGATGCTCGAAGGCGCGGGCTACCGCAAGCCGACCGGCATCAACGTGCACGGCTACCTGACCGTCAACGGCCAGAAAATGTCCAAGTCCCGTGGCACCTTCATCAAGGCCCGGACCTATCTGGATCACCTGTCGCCGGAATACCTGCGTTACTACTACGCAGCCAAGCTGAGCCGTGGCGTCGACGACCTCGACCTGAACCTCGAAGACTTCGTGCAGAAGGTCAACTCCGACCTGGTCGGCAAAGTTGTCAACATCGCCAGCCGTTGCGCCGGGTTCATCAACAAGGGCAATGCCGGGGTGATGGTCGAGACCAACGCCGCGCCGGAGCTGACCGAAGCGTTCCTGGCTGCCGCACCAAGCATTGCCGACGCCTATGAAGCCCGCGACTTTGCACGCGCCATGCGCGAGATCATGGGCCTGGCCGACCGCGCCAACGCCTGGATCGCCGACAAGGCACCTTGGTCGCTGAACAAACAGGAAGGCAAGCAGGAAGAAGTCCAGGCCATCTGCGCCACCGGCGTCAACCTGTTCCGTCAACTGGTGATCTTCCTCAAGCCGGTGCTGCCGCTGCTGGCCGCCGATGCCGAGGCGTTCCTCAACGTCGCGCCGCTGACCTGGAACGACCACGCGACCTTGCTCGCCAACCATCAGCTGAACGAGTTCAAGCCGCTGATGACCCGTATCGACCCGGTAAAAGTGCAGGCCATGACCGACGCTTCGAAAGAAGACCTGACCGCCAGCCAGACCGACACCGGCGAGGCTTTACCTGCGGGCAATGGCGAATTGGCGAAGGATCCGTTGTCGCCGGAGATCGAGTTCGACACCTTTGCCGCGGTTGACCTGCGCGTCGCCCTGATCGTCAAGGCCGAGCACGTGGAAGGCGCAGACAAGCTGTTGCGCCTGACCCTGGATATCGGTGACGAGCAGCGCAATGTATTCTCCGGGATCAAGAGCGCTTATCCGGACCCGTCCAAACTCAATGGCCGACTGACGATGATGATCGCCAACCTCAAGCCGCGCAAAATGAAGTTCGGCATTTCCGAAGGCATGGTGATGGCGGCAGGTCCCGGCGGTGAAGAAATCTACCTGCTGAGCCCTGACAGCGGCGCCAAGCCTGGTCAGCGGATCAAGTAAGGCACTGCGGTAAACCGATCCCACAGTCGTGCCTGGCGCGACTGTGGGATTTTCATGTCTGGCCCACCCTCCGTCCTTGCCGGATAATGCATAAACTTTTTAGACGGCTGCGTTGAAAAAGCCCCGTTCTTGCCGTAATGCTGTTCACTTAAGACAATTTTAAGGCGAGCAAGAAATATGTGGTGAGGGGATTCATCGAGACGTCGCACCGCCCCGTTGGGCCGCGAAGCAGCCCTCAGCAACCGTTCAAACAGACCGAGTTGTTCGGATTTACGACTGCTTCGCAGCCGAACGGGGATAAATCCCCTCGCCACAAAGCACTATCATGACCGAAACCCTGCTTACGCTCATCAGTACCGCCCTGCTCAACAACCTCGTGTTGCACTGGCCGCTGGGTGTAGATCCCCTGTTGGGCAGCGAACGTCGCCAGGTGCATGCCCTGGGCATCGCGACGACTTGCCTGATGCTGGTTACCGGGGTGCTTGGCTATGTGATCTATCAATGGCTGCTGGTACCGTTGGCGTTGACCGCGCTGCACCTGTTCGTGTTCCTGCCATTGAGTGCGCTGCTGATCGGCCCGTTGTTGAAGTTGCTTGCACGGGTGTTTTCGACACTGTCCTTCGAAGGTCTTTGGCCGTTGCTGCTGTGCAATGCCGGGGTGCTCGGCGTGGCATTGCTCAACGCCCGGGAGAACAACGGATTTTTTCACGCCTCAGCCTTGAGCATCGGTGCCGGGCTGGGCTTTTGGCTGGTACTGAGTCTGTTCCAGGACCTGCGCCAGCGCACACTCGACAACGATGTGCCCCTGCCCTTTCGCGGCCTGCCGATCGACCTGATCGGCGCCGGCCTGATTGCAGTGGCCTTTCTCGGATTCAGCGGGCTAATCAAAACATGAGTCTGATTCAACGCATCGACGCCCTTTTGCCGCAGACCCAATGCGGCAAGTGTGGCCACCCCGGATGCAAGCCGTACGCCGCAGGCATCGCCAGCGGTGAGCCGATCAACAAATGCCCGCCTGGCGGCAGTGAAACCATTATTGCCCTGGCCGAACTGTTGAACGTGCCGGTGCTGGAACTGGACGCCAGTCGCGGTTCGGCTCCGGCGCAGATCGCCTATATTCGTGAAGCGGAGTGCATCGGTTGTACGAAATGCATTCAGGCCTGCCCGGTTGACGCCATCGTCGGCGCGGCCAAGTTGATGCACACAGTCATCATCGATGAATGTACCGGTTGCGACCTGTGCGTGGCGCCATGCCCGGTAGACTGCATCGAAATGCATCCGCTGCCCTTGAGCGGCGTACTGCCGATTGTCGGTGGCCTGGCCTCCAGCCTGGAAGAACAACGGGCGCGAGCCGCCAAACGCAATCATGCACGGCGCCGTTTCGAGCAGCGCAACGCCCGTTTGCAGCGTGAAGAGCAACAAAAAATTGCCGAGCGAGAAGCCCGTGCGCAACGGGCCGTCCAACCCAGTGAAGTGGCGCTCGACCCGGTGCAGGCAGCCCTCGAACGCGTGCGCGCGCAGAAGGCCGCGAACGCCGATGCCGCCTTGAAAAAAGCCAAGGTCGACCTGGCGATGAGCCGGGCGCAACTGAACAAGTCGCTCAAGGCCTTCGGTCATCCGCCGACCTTCGAACAGCAATCGCAGTTGATTGTGCTGCAACAGCAGTTCGAAGCCGCCGAGCAAGCCTTGGCCCAACTGGAACGCGTTGCGCCGCCAGCCGTGGCGCCTGTCGCCGCTGTGGCGAACGACGCCGACCTGAAACGCGCAAAGATCCAGCTAGCCATGCGTCGTGCCGAGCTGAAGAAAGCCCAGGCGAGTGCGGCTCCCATCGAGCAGATCGAAGCCCTGGAGCGAGCCCTGAGCGAAGCCGAACGCCAGGTGGATGCACATGCCGCCCCTTGAATCGGCGGACGAACGTCTGCAGCAGGCGATGAAACTGGTTCTGCTGGCGACGCTGCCAGGCGTGTTGGCGTTGTTCTGGTTCTATGGCTGGGGGGTGTTGATCAACTTGACGCTCGCTGGTGTCAGTGCCTTAGCCTTTGAAGCGGCGGTGCTGCGATTGCGCAAGCGCGCGCTCAAGCCGACCTTGAGCGATGGCAGCGCCCTGGTCAGTGCCACGCTACTGGCCCTGGCCTTGCCACCCTATTGTCCCTGGTGGCTGACGATCAGTGCTGCGGCGTTTGCGATGTTGCTGGGCAAGCACCTGTATGGCGGGGTCGGCAGCAACCCGTTCAACCCGGCAATGCTGGGTTTCGCCCTGGTGATGGTGACCTTTCCACAGCAGATGACCCATTGGCCAGCCTCCCACGGCATGGACTTGTGGGGTGGCGTGCAGCAAGTGTTCGGCGCAGGCCAAGACCCGGACGCCTGGGTCCGGGCCACGGCATTGGACAGCCTGCGGATCAACAAAAGCCTGACCATGGATGAACTGTTCGCGGCGAATCCGGCCTTTGGTCAGTTCGGTGGCCATGGCGTGGAATGGGTCAACCTGGCCTTTCTCGCCGGGGGCGCGTTCTTGCTGCAACGCCGGGTATTCAGCTGGCATGCGCCGGTTGGCATGCTCGCCAGTCTGTTCATCATCAGCCTGTTGTGCTGGAACGGTTCGGGCTCAGACTCCCACGGATCACCGCTGTTTCATCTGCTCACCGGTGCCAGCATGCTCGGCGCTTTCTTCATCGTCACTGAGCCGGTGTCCGGCGCAAAAAGCCCCGGTGCGCGACTGCTGTTCGGTGCAGGCGTGGGGTTGCTGACCTACCTTATTCGCACCTGGGGCGGCTACCCGGACGGCGTGGCCTTTGCCGTGCTGTTGATGAACCTCTGTGTACCGGCGCTGGAGCGGCTTGTCGCGGCCAGGCAGGAGCTGCGCGCACCATGAGCCGAGCGTCGAGCGCCGCCATCCTGGCATTGCTCGCCACCCTCGGGGCTGGCCTGACTTATCTCGTGCAGCACGCCAGCGCACCGCGGATTGCGACTGAACAGCGCCTGATCGACAGTCGCAACCTGCTGGACCTGCTGCCGCCCGACGGCTATGACAATCAACCGCTGGAGCAACCGCTCAGCCTCGAAAACGCTACGTTGGCCAACAGCACGCTGCTGGCGGGCTACCGTGCGACCAAGGCCGGCCGAGCCTATGCCGTGCTGCTGCGCAGCCAGACCCTGGGCTACGCGGGCGCCATTGACTTGCTGATCGCCATCGATCGCAACGGTAGGTTGCTGGGGGTCAAAACTCTCAGGCAGATGGAAACCCCGGGGCTCGGCGCACGCATCGCCGACTGGCCGAACGCCTGGCTCGAGGGCTTTTCCGGCAGGTCGCGAACCGATCCAGCTGACAACGGGTGGGCCTTGAAAAAGGACCAGGGACAGTTTGACCAGGTTGCGGGAGCGACCATCACCTCAAGAGCGGTGATCCACGCCACCCATGACGCATTGCGCTACTTCGATGAGCACCGAGCCTCACTGCTTGGGAGCCCTTCAAATGAATGAATCGTTGCGGCTGCGGAACACCCTGATGCTCGTGCCACTGATTGGCGCCACCGGCTCGCTGGTGAATGCCCTGGGCCTGTGGTTGATGTTCATGGTGGTAACCAGTGCCTTTGGCCTCTGCATGAACGCCTTGCGCTCGCGCCTACTCCCAGCGACCCATTTGCCGGCCAGCGTATTGCTTGCCGCAACGTTGACCAGTTGCGCAGAACTCGGCGCGCAGGCCTGGTCGTTGCAATGGCATCAACATGCCGGGATCTATGCCGGGTTGATCGCCTTGCAATGCGTCGTACTGGAGCGCAGTGATTTCTTCCAGGGCCCTTGGCGCGAACGCTGGAGCCTCCGCGGCCTGATCGGCGCATTGATGGTGTCCCTGGGCTTGCTGCGCGAACTCATTGGCTACGGGACCCTCGGCAATCATCTGCCCTGGCTGGCGGGTGCAACGCACGCGGATTGGCAGGGCTGGTTGCTGACCGCTGACGGTGGCTTGCGACTGGCCACGCTGGCCCCTGGCGGTTTCATACTGCTCGGGTTGCTCATCGCCGCCTGGCAAGCCTGGCATCGCCCCCCACCCTCACACTGATCGCCTTCGAGGAAACGCACCGCACATGAACGCCGCAAAACGTCTGGAAATATTCCGCCGGCTGCATGAAGACAATCCGGAACCGAAGACCGAACTGGCCTATTCCTCACCCTTTGAGTTGCTGATTGCGGTGATTCTTTCGGCGCAATCAACCGATGTCGGCGTCAACAAGGCCACGGCAAAACTGTTTCCGGTTGCCAATACCCCGGCGGCGATTTATGCCCTGGGCGTGGAAGGATTGTCGGAATACATCAAGACCATCGGCCTTTACAACAGCAAGGCTAAAAACGTGATCGAGACCTGCCGGCTGCTGGTTGAGCGTCATGGAGGGGAAGTACCGCAGACCCGTGAGGAACTCGAAGCCTTGCCTGGCGTCGGCCGCAAGACCGCCAACGTGGTGCTCAATACTGCATTTCGCCAATTGACGATGGCCGTGGACACCCACATTTTTCGGGTCAGCAACCGCACCGGCATCGCGCCTGGCAAGAATGTGGTCGAGGTCGAGAAAAAATTGATGAAGTTTGTGCCCAAGGAATACCTGCTCGACTCCCATCACTGGCTGATCCTTCACGGGCGTTACGTCTGCCTTGCCCGCAAGCCTCGCTGCGGCAGTTGCCGGATCGAAGACTTGTGCGAATACAAGCACAAGACGTCGGACGATTGAGCTGCTATTGGGGTTTTCGATTTATCGATTGAAAAAATCTTTTTTACCCGTCGCAAGATTGTCGATATAAGGAGCCCCAAAGGCCTTCTTCGCCTGGAGTAACTAAATGAGCACTGGCAAAGAACAATTGGACGTGGATGAGGACTTTACCGCCGGAGAGGCTGATGATGCCGAGCCGGTGGCTGAAGTAGCGAAAACCAACCTGAGCAAGCGTCGGACCATCGACAACCTGCTGGAGGAGCGCCGACTGCAAAAGCAATTGGCCGATTACGATTTTGACTTGTAAAACCTAAAAGCCTCCCGAAACGGAGGCTTTTTACCAAGTGTCGAGTCGCGATCAATGCTCGCCTGTGGCACTTCGTAAAACTCGGGCTCATCATGCCAGGCCGTTACGCTGGGCGAGCTCGATCAGATCGACCAGGGAGCGCGCATTGAGTTTCAACAGCAGTCGGGTCTTGTAGGTACTGACGGTCTTGTTACTGAGAAACATCCCATCAGCAATTTCTTTATTGGTCTTGCCCCGGGCCAACTGCTGCAACACCATCATTTCCCGCCCTGAAAGACGATCCACCATATCGGCTTCACTGGCATTGCCAAGACTGGCACGCACTGTATGCAACGCCTGATTGGGGAAGTAACTGTAGCCTGACAAGACCGCCTTTATTGCACTGAGCAACTCCGTGAGATCCTGCTGTTTGCACACATACCCGGCGGCGCCGGACTGCATGCAGCGCATGGAAAAATGCCCAGGTGACTGAGAGGTTAATATCAGTACTTTCATCGGCATCGCAGCCGATGTCAGCCGCGCAATAACTTCCAGTCCATCCAGTTTCGGTATTCCAATATCCAGTATGACAATGTCCGGCATGTATTCTCGGGCCAGTTGCAATGCATCCACACCATTATCTGTTTCTGCAATGACTTCGTAGCCATGACGCTCCATCAGCATTCGTACCGCAAGACGAATGACGGGGTGATCATCCACAATCAGCACTTTATTCATGGGCAAGTCCAATTTCGCTATTCGATTTTTTAGAACCCGCACAATAGCCTAGTCGTTTCCCCCCTGGCATGTCGCTCCCCCCGGCCACTCGCACCCAGAGACATTCCCTACAGAAATTAGAGACTTTTCTTACAAAAAACCCAAGAAACCCCAGGACAGAAAACCTTAATTGAGGACTTGACTTTCCAATTGAGATTATTTTTTTGTATCGGCCTGCAACAAAATAACCTGGGGAATTTAATTTTCAGACAGCGAACAGACATGTATCGACCCGCCCCACAAACTCAAAGGTAACTAAGGTTATCCAATATCCTCTCCTCCCCAAAAATATCACACATGACTTATCAACTCGCCCTTACAGCAAAAACCAACACATCATCGCCCTTATGGAAACGGTAAACAGCAAGCGTGCCGGCCTGACATTAAATTACTTGAAAAATAAAAAACCCGGGATGCCCAAGATCAGTTAGATGCATTAAATTAAAAACAAACACCACACCAAATAACAGTACGAGGATAAAAAATGGATAAGCTCAAAAAAAGTATAAGCAACCCCATGACAGTGATTGCAATATTTGCAACTCTGTCAGAAACATCAGCGGCCGTTACATTGCCGTTCCTTGATGACGATGACAGAGACGTCTACATCTGGTTCCTGATCAGCTTTCCCTTTTATCTGCTGTTGCTATTCTTCGCAACGCTCAACTTCAACTATCGATCGCTGTACGCCCCCTCTGACTTTGAGAAGGGAAAACATTTCATAAAATTCATGGACGGAGCTGAGCAACCCGAAAACGGGAAGAATAGAAAGTCCGCTGGCAGGACATCAGGCAGTGGCGGCCGATCCACTCGCCGCCCCTCCAAGGCACAGGATCCACCTTCGAAATCGGTCCCTGGCGTCGCCCTTTCGGCGCTACACCGCCTACGCCTGCCTGAACGGTTGAGGGACCTGTATGTCGTTGATGCACGCGCGATGACAGGCAACGCCGAGCTCTGCCACTTGATGGAGAGCATTCACAACGAACCGGGGAAAGCTGCGCGTGCAGTCGTATTCCTCACCTGCAACGCGTCAGATTCAATACTGAAGGAAGGCGCGGAAAACCCTGTAAAACACGCGAAGAGATCCTGCCGCACTACATTTTGTGCTGCCTACAATTTGAATTCACAGGGCTTGACGGTCATTGATCAACAGTTGCCAAGCGACGCACGACAGCCCGTGGCGTTTGACGATCAATCTGAAGGGAAGGATGTGCGAGGAAAAAGCAAAAAGCCGGAAGTATGTTGATGCAGGCAGACACCCACTTTTCAAAATGTGTGGCCCCGTCGATGACCGGGCCACACATTCCATTACATCAAAGGTCTCAGAACAGCTTGCGACCTTTGTTCGCTGCGATACGCATGCGCAAGGCGTTGAGCTTGATGAAGCCCGCTGCGTCGGCCTGGTTGTACGCGCCGCCATCTTCTTCGAAAGTGGCAATGTTGGCGTCGAACAACGATTCGTCGGACTTGCGTCCGGTGACGATCACGTTGCCCTTGTACAGTTTCAGGCGAACCACACCATTCACGTGTGCCTGGGAGGCATCGATCATCTGTTGCAACATCAGACGCTCAGGGCTCCACCAGTAACCGGTGTAGATCAGGCTGGCGTACTTGGGCATCAGCTCGTCCTTGAGGTGAGCTACTTCGCGGTCCAGGGTGATCGATTCGATCGCACGGTGGGCACGCAGCATGATGGTGCCGCCAGGGGTTTCGTAGCAGCCACGGGACTTCATGCCCACGTAACGGTTTTCGACGATGTCCAGGCGGCCGATACCGTGCTCGCCACCGATGCGGTTCAGGGTCGCCAACACGGTGGCAGGAGTCATTTCGACGCCGTCCAGTGCCACGATATCGCCGTTGCGGTAGGTCAGCTCCAGGTACTGCGGTTTGTCGGGCGCTTTCTCCGGGGAGACGGTCCAACGCCACATGTCTTCTTCGTGTTCGGTCCAGGTGTCTTCCAGCACGCCGCCTTCATAGGAGATGTGCAGCAGGTTGGCATCCATCGAGTACGGGGATTTTTTCTTGCCGTGACGCTCGATCGGGATGGCGTGCTTTTCGGCGTAATCCATGAGCTTCTCGCGGGACAGCAGGTCCCACTCGCGCCATGGAGCGATCACTTTCACACCTGGTTTCAGGGCATAGGCGCCCAGTTCGAAACGAACCTGGTCGTTACCCTTGCCGGTGGCGCCGTGGGAAATGGCGTCAGCACCGGTTTCGTTGGCGATTTCGATCAGGCGTTTGGCGATCAACGGACGAGCGATGGAAGTACCCAGCAGGTACTCGCCTTCGTAAACGGTGTTGGCGCGGAACATCGGGAAAACGAAATCGCGCACGAACTCTTCGCGCAAGTCGTCGATGTAGATCTCTTTCACGCCCATGGCTTGAGCCTTGGCACGTGCAGGTTCGACCTCTTCGCCCTGACCCAGGTCAGCGGTGAAGGTCACCACTTCACAGTTATAAGTATCCTGCAGCCACTTGAGGATCACCGAAGTGTCCAGGCCGCCGGAATACGCCAGAACGACCTTGTTTACGTCCGCCATGCCATCACTCCACGGGGTTCTACGGAAAGCCGTCAAGTCTACCGCCCATACAGAATAATTTACAGTGGCGCGACAGCTTATGACGACGAAGCGACAGATTATGTCGAGAGCGCGACGATGACCGAAGGGTCAGGAAGTTGCCGAAGCGGTGGGCTTCGTCGCTTGAGGGGCCACCTGCTCCGCGGGGGCTCCCCGCTCCAGGCGTATCGCCACCCGGCGGTTTTTCGCCCGGTTGATGTTGCTGGTATTGGGTGCCAGTGGATAGCGCTCGCCATGGAAACGCAGGGTGATCTGTGACTCCTGGATGCCGTTGGCCTTGAAAAACTCCATCACCGCCAGCGCCCGGCGCCGTGACAGGTCACGGTTGGTCAGGCGATTGCCGCTGTTGTCGGAGTGGCCGTCCAGTTCGATGCGATTGACGGTCGGATCGGCCTTCATGTATTCCAGCATGACTTGCAGCCTGGCTTTGGCGGGCCCGTCCAGATCGATACCGCCACCGGGAAAGCCGACCTGGGATTGCTTCACCTGATCGAAGTTCTGCGGCAGCAACTTGGCCACGCAGCCCTGATAATCGGCAAACGCCTTGTTGAACCTGACCGGCAACAAACGCACCTCCGATACCCGGCCATCGCCCGAGGAGTGCCGGACCACGGGGCTGCGTCCGTCGATCAGGCCGCTGATCAAGCGTCCGGCCTGGGCCTGTGAGCTGTTGAACAGGACATTGCCGCTGCCGATCCGTACCGTGCCCAGATTGATATCACCACGTCCTGGCTGCCAAGGCGCGGCGGCGGCCAACAAAGTGGCAGAACCACCGCCCATCATTGCGTTGTACGCATTCAAACGAAATATCGCCTGCTCGCCAGCGCGGCGCACGAACTGGCCCGAGCCGAAATCAGTGACCGGCTGCGTCAGCCGGCACTCGAACTTGTCGCCTTCGACCGTCCACTCAATGCTCTCCAGGCGAGTCTGGAAAGTGAGTGCCATTGCGGGAAGGCTGGCAAACACACTGAGCAAGGCTAAATAACGCTGGCGCACGGGAGGCTCCACTGGCTTCTACGACAAAAAGACCGACACACAGATGTTTACGGCATACCTGTTGGATATCGGAAGCTTCCCGTAAAACTTGATAGCGGGTGCCTGCAAGAGTCTTTTCCGGTAGCATTCCCTTGAGTTTGACCCGCCTGGAATCCCCTCATGTCCGACCGCCTGACCCTGCTGCGTCCCGACGACTGGCATATTCATCTTCGCGATGGTGCCGTGTTGACCAATACCGTCGCGGATGTCGCGCGCACCTTTGGCCGCGCCATCATCATGCCCAACCTGGTACCGCCGGTGCGCAATGCGGCTGAAGCCGACGGCTATCGCCAGCGGATTCTCGCTGCCCGCCCGGCCGGCAGCCCGTTTGAACCGCTGATGGTCCTGTACCTCACCGACCGCACCCAGCCTGAAGAAATTCGCGAGGCCAAGGCCAGCGGTTTCGTTCACGCCGCCAAGCTGTACCCGGCCGGCGCGACCACCAACTCGGACTCGGGCGTCACCAGCATCGACAAGATTTTCCCTGCACTCGAGGCCATGGCCGAAGTCGGGATGCCTTTGCTGATCCACGGTGAAGTCACCCGCGGCGATGTCGACGTGTTCGACCGCGAAAAAATCTTCATCGATGAGCACATGCGTCGGGTGGTCGAGCGTTTCCCGACGCTCAAGGTGGTGTTCGAACACATCACCACCGCCGACGCCGTGCAGTTCGTCAACTCGGCTTCGGCCAACGTTGGCGCGACCATCACCGCGCATCACCTGCTGTACAACCGCAATCACATGCTGGTGGGTGGAATTCGGCCGCACTTCTATTGCTTGCCGATCCTCAAGCGCAATACGCACCAGGAAGCCCTGCTCGACGCCGCCACCAGCGGCAGCGAAAAGTTCTTCCTCGGCACCGATTCGGCGCCCCACGCCCAGCACGCCAAAGAAGCCGCTTGCGGCTGCGCCGGCTGCTACACCGCCTATGCGGCGATCGAGATGTACGCCGAGGCGTTCGAACAACGTAACGCGCTGGACAAGCTCGAAGCCTTCGCCAGCCTCAACGGCCCGCGTTTCTATGGCCTGCCGGCCAACACCGATCGCATTACCCTGGTCCGCGAAGAATGGACCGCCCCGACCAGCCTGCCGTTTGGCGAGTTGACCGTTATCCCGCTGCGCGCCGGTGAAAAACTGCGCTGGCGCCTGCTGGAGGAACACGCGTGAGTGAAGACCATTTCGACGACGAACAGGAAGGTCAAGGCGGTGGTGGCGGTTCCCGTCATCCAATGGCCGCCAGGTTTCGTGGCTACCTGCCGGTTGTCGTCGACGTAGAAACCGGTGGTTTCAACTCGGCCACCGACGCCCTGCTGGAAATTGCTGCAACCACGATCGCCATGGATGAAAAGGGTTTTGTGTACCCCGATCACACCTACTTCTTCAGGGTCGAGCCTTTTGAAGGTGCGAACATTGAAGCGGCAGCCCTGGAGTTCACCGGGATCAAGCTTGATCACCCGCTGCGCATGGCCGTGACTGAAGAAGCGGCGCTGAACGATATCTTCCGCGGCGTGCGCAAGGCACTCAAGGCCAACGGCTGCAAACGGGCGATTCTGGTTGGGCACAACAGCAGCTTCGACCTGGGCTTCCTCAACGCCGCGGTTGCGCGCCTGGACATGAAGCGTAACCCGTTCCATCCATTTTCCAGTTTCGATACCGCGACGCTCGCGGGCCTGGCTTACGGTCAAACCGTGCTGGCCAAGGCCTGTCAGGCCGCCGATATCGACTTCGACGGTCGCGAGGCGCATTCGGCTCGCTACGACACCGAGAAGACTGCCGAGCTGTTCTGCGGCATCGTCAACCGCTGGAAACAAATGGGTGGTTGGGAAGATTTCGACGATTGATTGAAGATTTTCTGCCCTTTGCTCTTTGTAGGAGCCGAGCTTGCTCGCGATGGTCGTGAACGATAACGCGGGCAGTCTGGATTCCCGCGGTGTTCTTGAGTCCATCGTCGGAGCGCCGCCCGGAGCATGCTCGCTCCTACAGGGGTCTTGCGTTTACTCCGCGCATAAAAAAACCGGCCTCAAGGGCCGGTTTTTTTGTACCTGGAGCGTGTGCCTTACAGCGCAGCAGCGTGCTCGGTCAGGTAAGCCGCAACGCCTTCTGGCGAAGCGTTCATACCTTTGTCGCCTTTTTTCCAGTTGGCAGGGCAAACTTCACCGTGCTCTTCGTGGAATTGCAGGGCGTCAACCAGACGCAGCAGCTCTTCCATGTTACGGCCCAGCGGCAGGTCGTTGATGATCTGCGAGCGGACAACGCCTTTGTCGTCGATCAGGAAGGCGCCACGGAATGCCACGCCGTCAGCGGACTGAACGTCGTAGGCCTTCATGACTTCCTGCTTGATGTCGGCAGCCATGGTGTAACGAACTGCGCCGATACCGCCGTCGTTAACCGGGGTGTTGCGCCATGCGTTGTGGGTGAAGTGCGAGTCGATCGACACAGCGACCACTTCAACGTTGCGCGCCTTGAACTCAGACATGCGGTTGTCCAGAGCGATCAGCTCCGACGGGCAAACGAAGGTGAAGTCCAGCGGGTAGAAGAACACCAGGCCGTATTTGCCTTTGATGGCCGACGACAGGGTGAAGCTGTCTACGATTTCGCCATTGCCGAGTACGGCCGGTACGGTGAAGTCAGGGGCTTGTTTGCCTACGAGTACGCTCATTGGATATCTCCTGGTGTAGAAGCGTTAAGAACAAGGTTTGCATCAGCCTGCCACCCTCAGGCGACAGCCCTGTGACACAAACCCGTTTCGAAAAGACCGGCCATCATACACCGCGTTTTTGGCGTGTCCGTAACGGTTTCTCCCCTGAGCGTAAAAAAGGACGAAGGGTCATCAGGATGGCAGCACACTGCGGACCAACCGTTCGTCAGACCTGGCAAAAAGTGCTCTCAAAGCACTTTGACAATCATTCTCGTTAACATTAAGATCCATCGCATTCGAGACATCAACAAGCGACGGTCTTCACTTATGTATGTTTGCCTCTGCACTGGCGTCACCGACGGCCAAATCCGCGATGCGATCTATGAAGGATGCTGCAGCTACAAGGAAGTGCGCCAGGCCACCGGCGTTGCCAGTCAATGCGGCAAATGTGCCTGCCTTGCCAAGGAAGTGGTCCGCGAGACCCTGACCAAGTTGCAGACGGCCCAGGCTTCGATCCCGTTTCCAGTTGAATTTACTGCCGCCTAAATCCCGCATTTCAAAGAACCGGACTCATGTCCGGTTTTTTTATGTCTGCAAATCAACTGCTTAGGCGCTAGACGCGGAACACAAACATTCTTATTCCGATTAATTTTTATATATGATTCAATAACTTAGGTTTGACACTCTTAGTAGTGCGGCTCAAACTCTGCCTTATAGACAGCTAATACAGGGCAGGACCCCATCATGAAAGGCGACGTTACAGTCATCCAGCATCTCAACAAGATCCTTGCCAATGAACTGGTCGCGATCAATCAATACTTCCTGCATGCACGCATGTACGAAGATTGGGGCCTGAACAAGCTCGGCAAGCACGAGTACCACGAATCCATCGACGAGATGAAGCACGCGGACAAGCTGATCAAGCGCATCCTGTTCCTTGAAGGCCTGCCGAACGTCCAGGACCTGGGCAAGCTGCAAATCGGCGAGCACACCCAGGAAATGCTTGAGTGTGACCTGCGTATCGAGAAGACTGGCCATGCCGACCTGAAAGCGGCCATCGCGCATTGTGAAACAGCGGGCGACTTCGGCAGCCGTGAATTGCTTGAAGATATCCTTGAATCCGAAGAAGAACATATCGACTGGCTGGAAACCCAACTGGGACTGATCGACAAGATCGGAATCGAGAACTACCTGCAATCGCAGATGGGCGACGACGAGTAAGTTCTACACTGCCCGCCTCGATGTAACAGAAGGCCCCGCGCTCTTTTAAAGAGACGGGGCTTTTTTGTTTCAATTTGCCAATGTCTCAACCGGCCCAGGGGATTTTTCCTAAAGCCTGCTCCCCACAAGTCGATAACCTGGCATCGATAGCCGTGGGTGATCCACTGATCGCCTCACCACCTTTTTCCACAGAAGGTTTTTATGTCCTCCACCAAAGCCCGCGCAGATTCACTTTCGCTTCTGCTGTTTACCTTGCGCAGTGGCAAGCTGATGGCGATCAACCTGCTCAAAGTCAGTGAAATCATCCCTTGCCCACCACTGACCAAACTCCCCGAATCGCACCCCCATGTCAAAGGCATCGCCACCCTGCGCGGCACGTCGTTGTCGGTAATCGACCTCAGCCGCGCCATCGGTGAGCGTCCGCTGGAAGACCCTGACGGTGGGTGCCTGATCGTCACTGACGTCAGCCGCTCCAAGCAAGGCTTGCATGTCCAGGCGGTGAGCAAGATCGTGCACTGCCTGACCACCGACATCCGTCCGCCACCCTTCGGCTCTGGCGGTTCGCGCTCGTACATCACCGGCGTGACCTCGGTCGACGGTACTCTGGTGCAGGTGCTGGACATCGAGAAGGTCATCCATGGCATCGCCCCGGTCCCCATCGACATGGCGCCGACCGAGCTCAGCATGGAAGACGCAGAAATACTGGGCAGCGCTCGTATCCTGGTGGTCGATGACAGCCAGGTGGCGCTGCAGCAATCGGTGCACACCTTGCGCAACCTGGGCCTCCAATGCCATACGGCCCGCAGCGCCAAGGAAGCCATCGACTGCCTGCTGGACCTGCAAGGCACCGCCCAGCAGATCAACCTGATCGTCTCGGACATCGAAATGTCCGAAATGGACGGCTACGCCTTCACCCGTACCCTGCGTGAAACCCCGGACTTCGCGCACCTCTACGTGCTGCTGCATACCTCCCTGGACAGTGCGATGAACAGCGAAAAGGCGCGGCTCGCGGGGGCCAATGCGGTATTGACCAAGTTCTCTTCGCCGGAACTGACCAAGTGCCTGATCGACGCGGCCAAGGCTGTCGCCGAACAAGGTCGTTGAGTCTTGAACGAGCAATTCTGCTATCTCATGCGGCGCAGTCTCGCGCGAGGCGTGCCCGCCCCCGCCTGGCCTCAGGGGATCGTCCTGACCGGCTATCGTCCCGATCAGGCAGAAGAGGTTCACGACTTGCTGGAATTGGGTTACTCCCAAGGAGGCGGCCGCGTCCCGGCCCTGGACGAATGGCAACAGCGTTTTGAATCCGATCCTGAATATGATCCGGCCTTGTGCTTCATCGCCCTGGATGCCCAGGGTATCGCGGGTGTGTGTCAGTGCTGGACCAGCGCCTACATCAAGGATCTGGTGGTGCATCCGCGGGCGCAAGGCCGGGGCTTGGGGCGAGCGTTGCTGCTCAATGCCTTCAAGGTGTTTCAACTGCGGCGCGAAGGGTATGTCGATTTGAAAGTGCTGGAAGACAACGTTCGCGCACAGCAGTTGTATGAAAGGGCTGGGATGCATGTAGTCCGCCGGGAACCAGTGCCGGTCTGACCCAGACCTTCAGGCATACTCAGGCCTTGGCCCACACCCGCCCAAGGATCACCAAACCATGAAAGCCGTCACCCTCACCTTCGTTTGCCTCACGGCCCTCGCTACCCAGGCCCAGGCCTCCAGCCCCGACGCCTGGGCCGCCTTCGACAAAGCCGTACTCGCCAGCTGCACCAAGGCCAGCGGTCTGGCCAATGCCAAACCCGTCGGCAACGCCGCGCAGTTCGATGATCGGGTCGGTTACACCGCGCTGCTGCTGCAAGGCCAGTACCCGCAAAAGCACATGAAAGGCCGACAAGGAACCGAACTGTGCCTCTACAACAAGAAAAGCAAAACAGCCTACGTGACCGAATGGGACTCCATACGCCCAAACTGACACCGCTGTCAGTCAGCAGTCACTTTCCTGACCGGGTCACAGGGATATAACGTAGATAGACAAAGCTGCGCACACTTCCACTTTCCGACCCGGCGCCCCTCTCGCATGCGAACTCAGAAAAAAACCGTTGTTATTGCAGCCTTTCTGATCGTGCTGGTAGCGCTGGGTGCGTGGTACCTGGGCAAACCCTCTGCAGCCCGGGTAACTACACAGGCCGCCATTCCGGTACGCGTGGTCAACGTGGTCGAAAAAGACGTGCCCCGCTATGTCAGCGGTATCGGTTCAGTGCTATCGCTGCACAGCGTGGTAGTCCGTCCGCAAATCGACGGCATCCTCACCAGGATCCTGGTCAAGGAAGGCCAACTGGTGAGCAAAGGTGATTTGCTGGCCACGATCGACGACCGATCGATCCGCGCCAGTCTGGACCAGGCCAGGGCGCAACTGGGCGAAAGCCAGGCGCAATTGCAAGTGGCCCAGGTCAATCTCAAGCGCTACAAACTGTTGAGCGTCGACGACGGGGTGTCCAAACAGACCTACGACCAGCAACAAGCGCTGGTCAACCAGCTAAAGGCCACGGCCCAAGGCAACCAGGCTTCGATTGACGCAGCCCAGGTGCAATTGTCGTACACACAGATTCGCTCCCCAGTCAGTGGTCGCGTCGGTATTCGTACGGTGGATGAAGGCAACTTCCTGCGCATGACGGACACCCAGGGACTGTTCACGGTGACCCAGATCGACCCTATCGCCGTGGAATTCTCCCTGCCGCAGCAGATGCTGCCGACCCTGCAAGGCCTGATCAACGATCCACAACATGCCAAGGTCAAGGCCTACATCGGTGCCGACACCGATGGTGAAACCGGCAACCTGCTGGGCGAAGGCCACTTGACCCTGATCGACAACCAGATCAACGCCAACACCGGCACCATCCGCGCCAAGGCCGAATTCAATAATCCCGGGCAAAAACTCTGGCCAGGCCTGTTGGTGACAGTAAAGATCCAGACAGCGCTGGATAAAGATGCGCTGGTCGTACCGCCCACCGTCGTGCAGCGTGGCCTCGATCAGCACTTCGTCTATCGGGTGAATGGCAACAAGGTCGAAACCGTACCGGTGCAGATGGTTCATCAAAGTAGCGGTCAGAGCATCATCAAAGGGGTGAAACCCGGTGACGTGCTGGTCAGTGATGGCCAGTCGCGGCTCAAGCCCGGTGCTACCGTGCAAGTACTCACCGACCCGCCGCAGGTCGTAAAATCGGAGTCGGCGCCATGAAAGGCCAGGGTTCGGTATCCGCCTGGTGCATTGACCACCCTGTGGCGACGATTCTGCTGACGTTTTCCCTGGTGCTGCTGGGGGCGATTGCCTTCCCGCGCCTGTCCATCGCGCCGCTTCCGCAAGCAGAATTTCCGACGATACAGGTGGCCGCGCAACTGCCGGGGGCCAGCCCGGAAACCATGGCCTCATCGGTGGCCACACCCCTTGAAGTGCAGTTCAGCGCCATTCCCGGCGTGACGCAAATGACCTCGAGCAGCGCCCTGGGCTCAACCAACCTGACCCTGCAATTCACCCTCGACAAGAGCATCGATACCGCCGCCCAGGAGGTCCAGGCCGCGATCAACACCGCGGCAGGCAAACTGCCCAAGGACATGCCGAACCTGCCGACCTGGCGCAAGGTCAATCCGGCCGACAGCCCGGTACTGATCCTCAGCGTCAACTCGTCCCTGATGCCCGGCCCGGAGCTCAGCGACCTGGTGGAAACCCTGTTGTCCCGTCAGATCAGTCAGATCGACGGTGTCGGCCAGGTCGTGATTACCGGCCAGCAACGTCCGGCGATTCGTGTCCAGGTCTCGGCAGACAAACTCGCCGCCATTGGCCTGACCCTCGCCGATATTCGCCTGGCGATCCAGCAGACCAGCCTCAACCTTGCCAAAGGTGCGCTGTATGGGGAATCGAGCATCTCGACCCTGTCCACCAACGACCAGTTGTTCCATCCTGAGGAATACAACCAACTGATCGTTTCCTACAAGGACGGCGCACCGGTCCATCTCAGGGATGTCGCCAAAGTCGTCAACGGCTCGGAAGATGCCTACGTCCAGGCTTGGGCGGGCACCCAACCGGGCGTCAACCTGGTGATCTTCCGCCAACCGGGGGCCAACATCGTCGAGACCGTGGACCGCATTCAAGCGGCGCTCCCGAGCCTGGAAGCGATGCTCCCGGCTTCGGTGCAGGTCAAGACACTGATTGACCGCACGCAGACTATCCGCGCTTCGCTGCATGAAGTGGAAATCACCCTGTTGATCGCGATCATGCTGGTGGTGGCGGTGATGGCGCTGTTCCTGCGCCAGCTCTCGGCAACCCTGATCGTGTCGGCAGTACTGGGGGTTTCACTGATCGCCAGTTTTGCATTGATGTACGTGATGGGCTTCAGCCTGAACAACCTGACACTGGTGGCAATCGTGGTGGCCGTGGGGTTTGTGGTCGACGATGCGATCGTGGTGGTGGAAAACATCCACCGCCACCTGGAGGCAGGCGACGGTATGCGCGAGGCCGCGATCAAGGGCGCCGGAGAAATCGGCTTCACGGTGGTATCGATCAGTTTCTCGCTGGTCGCGGCGTTCATTCCGCTGCTGTTCATGGGCGGCGTGGTCGGACGCCTGTTCAAGGAGTTCGCCCTGACCGCCACCGCCACCATCATGATTTCGGTGGTCGTGTCGCTGACGTTGGCGCCCACCCTGGCAGCGCTGTTCATGCGCGCGCCGGTGCATCACGCCCACGACAAGCCCGGCTTCGGCGAACGCCTGCTCGCGCTGTACGAAAAAGGCCTGCGCCGCGCGCTCGCTCACCAGAAGTTGATGATCGGCGTATTCGGTCTGTCGCTGGCCCTGGCCGTTGCCGGTTACATTTTTATTCCCAAGGGCTTCTTCCCGATCCAGGACACCGGGTTTGTCCTCGGCACAACCGAAGCCGCCGCTGATATTTCCTACGGCGACATGGTGAAAAAACACTTGGCGATGGCTGAAATCGTCGCTGCCGACCCCGCCGTCGAGACCTTCTCGCACTCGGTCGGGGTGTCGGGCAGCAACCAGACCATCGCCAACGGCCGCTTCTGGATCGCCTTGAAAAAACGCGGCGACCGCGATGTTTCAGCCAGCGAATTCATCGACCGTATTCGCCCGCAATTGATGAAAGTTCCGGGCATCATCCTGTACCTGCGCGCCGGGCAAGACATCAACCTCAGCTCCGGCCCGAGCCGGGCCCAGTACCAGTACGTGCTCAAGAGCAACGACGGTACAATCCTGAGCACCTGGACCCAGCGCCTGACGGAAAAACTGCGCGGCAACCCGGCCTTCCGCGACATTTCCAACGACCTGCAACTGGGCGGCAGCATCACCCACATCAGCATCGACCGCAGTGCCGCGGCACGCTTTGGCCTGACGGCCAGCGATGTCGACGAAGCGCTGTACGACGCCTTCGGCCAGCGCCAGATCAACGAATTCCAGACCCAGATCAATCAGTACAACGTGATCCTGGAACTGGACACGCGCCAGCGCGGCAAGGCCGAAAGCCTTAACTACTTCTATCTGCGCTCGCCCCTGAGCGGGGAAATGGTGCCGCTGTCGGCCCTGGCGAAATTCGATGCGCCCACGGTGGGGCCGCTGTCCATCGCCCATGACGGCATGTTTCCGGCCGCCAACCTGTCGTTCAACCTGGCGCCCGGTGTGGCCCTGGGCGATGCGGTGATCATGCTCAACCAGGCCAAGGTCGACATCGGCATGCCAACGGCCATCAGCGGTAACTTCCAGGGCGCGGCCCAGGCGTTCCAGAGTTCGCTGGCCAGTCAGCCATGGTTGATCCTGGCGGCGCTGGTGGCGGTTTACATCATTCTTGGCGTGCTCTACGAGAGCTTCGTCCACCCGCTGACGATCATCTCGACACTGCCCTCGGCCGGGTTGGGCGCAGTGATCATGCTGTGGATCTGCGGCCAGGACTTTTCGATCATGGCGCTGATCGGGCTGGTGCTACTGATCGGCATCGTCAAGAAAAACGGCATCCTGATGATCGACTTCGCGCTCGACGCGCAGCGCAAGGGTGGCCTGGCGCCGGAGGAAGCGATCTTCCAGGCGTGCCTCACGCGGTTCCGCCCGATCATCATGACCACCCTCGCCGCACTGCTCGGCGCCCTGCCGCTGATGCTCGGCTATGGCACCGGCGCCGAACTGCGCCAACCCCTGGGGATCGCGGTGGTCGGCGGCCTGCTGGTGAGCCAGGCACTGACGCTGTTCACCACGCCGGTCATATACTTATGGCTTGAACGACTCTTCCATAGGCCCAAGCCCGCGCCCGTGCCGGCGCTGGCGAGCACAGACTGAGGCGGGGTCATGCGCGTCCTGATTATCGAAGACGAAGAAAAAACCGCGGACTATCTTCACCGCGGCCTGACGGAACAGGGTTACACCGTGGACCTGGCCCGCGATGGCGTGGAAGGCCTGCACCTGGCGCTGGAAAGCGACTACGCGGTGATCGTCCTCGACGTGATGCTGCCGGCCCTCGACGGTTTCGGTGTATTGCGCGCCTTGCGTGCGCGCAAACAAACGCCGGTGATCATGCTCACCGCCCGCGAACGGGTCGAAGACCGCATCAAGGGCCTGCGCGACGGTGCCGACGACTACCTGGGCAAGCCATTTTCCTTCCTCGAACTGGTGGCACGCCTGCAGGCGCTGACCCGGCGCAGCGGTGGCCACGAGCCGGTGCAAGTGAGCATCGCCGACCTGTGGATAGATTTGATCAGCCGCAAGGCCACCCGCGCCGGCACACGCCTGGACCTGACAGCCAAGGAGTTCTCGCTGCTCAGTGTTCTGGCCCGTCGCCAGGGTGAAATCCTGTCGAAGACGGCCATCGCCGAAATGGTCTGGGACATCAATTTCGACAGCGACGCCAACGTCGTCGAAGTCGCGATCAAACGCTTGCGAGCCAAGCTCGATGGGCCATTCGAAGAGAAATTGCTGCACACGATTCGTGGCATGGGTTATGTACTGGAGAGCCGTGGTGTCCAGTAATAGCATTGCGCTGCGCCTGAGCGGGATGTTTACCCTGGTGGCGCTGCTGGTGTTCCTGTTGATCGGCTGGGCGCTGTACCAACAGGTCGACAAAGGTTTGGGGTTGTTGCCCGAAGCCGAACTGGACGCGCGCTACAGCGTGCTCGAATCGACCGTCGGCCGTTACGGCACGCCCGAGCACTGGGTGAAGATCAATAACAAGCTCAAGCTGCTCGGCGAAGAAGACAAGCGCATCAGTTTCTGGATCGTCAGCGGCGATCCCCAGTACGAATACGGCAATCCGACCCCGAGCATCCGTGCCTTCGCCGAAGGACCGTTGGGCATGCGCGACTTGCAACTGGCGGATCACCCCTACCCGCTGAAAGTGCTGGTCAGCCAATTCCCGGCCAAGGATCAGCGCCCGCCCCTGCGATTCATGATCGGTATCGACACCGAAACTTTTTACCATACCCAGCACCAGTTGCTGATCGCCCTGATCAGCCTGGCGGTTATCGGCGTGCTGATGGCCTCGGCGCTGGGTTACTGGGTGGCGCGGATCGGGCTCAAACCATTGATCAAGCTATCCCAGGAAGCCCTGCGCCTGGCCCCGCCATTGCGTTCAGGTCGCTTGCGCCTGTCGTCGCTGCCCCCTGAGTTGAATCAATTCGTCGACTCGTTCAACTCGACACTGGAACGGGTCGAACAGGCGTACTCGCGCCTGGAATCGTTCAACGCCGATGTCGCCCATGAACTGCGCTCGCCGCTGACCAACCTGATCGGCCAGACCCAGGTCGCGCTTACACGCGGGCGTTCGGCGGAACACTATTTCGAGGTGCTGCAATCGAACCTTGAAGAACTTGAACGGCTGCGCTCGATCATCAATGACATGCTGTTCCTGGCCAGCGCCGACCAGGGCAGCAAGGCCACCAAACTGACCTCCACCTCACTGGCGGAGGAAGTGGCGACGACCCTGGAATATCTGGACTTCATTCTCGAGGACGCCCAGGTACAGGTTCAGGTCAGCGGCGATGCCCAGGTGCGAATCGAGATCGCCCACCTGCGCCGGGCCTTGATCAACCTGCTCAACAACGCCGTGCAGCACACCGACCCCGGACAAGTCATCAAGGTGCGAATCGAAGCAGGCGAGCACCAGGTCAGCATCGGCGTCGCCAACCCGGGCGCACCGATTTCCAGCGAGCATCTGCCGCGCCTGTTCGAACGCTTCTACCGGGTCGATGCCTCACGCAGCAACAGTGGCAACAACCACGGGTTGGGCCTGGCCATCGTCAAGGCGATTGCCCTGATGCATGGCGGCGATGTGTTCGTGCGCAGCGACCATGGCATGAATACCTTTGGCATGCATTTGCCCGTCTGAGGCCCCACGCTCCCTCCCCCCCGAAAACAGGCCGACCGGCAGGCCGCCTCGTTTTGGGTGTTGCTCGTTGATCCGTGCCGCGTCGAAGCCTGTGGGAGATTGTTGTCTGAGTACATATCCATTGCTGCGGAGTACATATCCGTTGCTGCGGTAACGGCCACTTATGGTTTCGCTCTTACAGCGACTCCCTTTTTCAAACGCCAAAAAGGAAGCAAAAGGCTTTGCCCGGTATGACTCACCCACATAGGTAACAAAACAGTTCAAGCACATAGGTAACAGTTTTTAACTGGCACTGGTCGATT
>NZ_NIWU01000006.1 GCF_002236105.1 Pseudomonas umsongensis | reverse complement strand
CCATCCCGAACTCAGAAGTGAAACGATGCATCGCCGATGGTAGTGTGGGGTTTCCCCATGTGAGAGTAGGTCATCGTCAAGATTAAATTCCAAAACCCCTATCTGCACATGCAGGTAGGGGTTTTGTTTTTGTCCGCTGGAAAAATCTGTCTGTTCGGGTTTCTATGCAACGGCTCGGGGCGTGGCTATCATGCGGGCCTCATTGTGAGGCGAGACTTGCATGCTGACGTTGTTAAAGCTTCTTAAGGATGGCCGATTCCATTCGGGTCAGGCATTGGGCGCTGCCTTGGGCATCAGTCGCAGCGCTGTGTGGAAGCAGCTTCAGCATCTTGAGGCTGAGCTGGGGTTGTCCATTCACAAGGTTCGGGGGCGCGGCTATCAATTGGCTGCACCGTTGACGTTGCTTGATCCTGCGGAGATAGGGCGACTGTCGCCCACGTCTAATTGGCCGGTCCTGGTCTTCGACTCTATTGACTCCACCAATGCCGAAGCCCTGCGCGCCATCGAGCGGCACCAGGCTGCGCCTTTTCTGGTGCTTGCCGAGCGGCAAACTGCCGGGCGCGGGCGGCGAGGGCGCAAGTGGGTCAGTCCATTCGCTGAGAATGTCTATTACAGCCTGGTGTTGCGGGTTGAGGGCGGTATGCGCCAGCTGGAGGGCTTGAGCCTTGTAGTGGGGCTCGCCGTCATGCAGGCCTTGCGTGAGCTTGGGGTTCCCGGGGTTGGGTTGAAATGGCCCAATGATGTCCTGGTAGGGCAGAAGAAAATTGCCGGAATACTGCTTGAGCTGGTCGGGGATCCTGCCGACGTCTGTCACGTGGTGCTGGGTGTCGGAATTAATGTAAACATGCAAATGACCGATGAAGTCGATCAACAATGGACGTCCATGCGCCTGGAGTCGGGCAAGGCGTTTGATCGCAATCGCCTGGTCGCGGCGCTGGGTGAAATGCTCCACAGATACCTGGCTCGCCACCAGGCCGATGGATTTTCGGCGATCCAGGCTGAGTGGGAGCAGCATCACCTATGGCAGGGGCGTGCGGTGTCGTTGATCGCGGGTGCAAACCAAATAGATGGCGAAGTGCTGGGTATCGATAGTCAGGGTGCGCTGCGCTTGAAGGTGGGTGGTGTGGAGAAAGTCTTCAGTGGCGGTGAGCTGAGCCTGAGGTTGCGTCATGATTCTTGAGCTCGACTGCGGAAATAGTTTCATCAAGTGGCGTGTGCTCAAGGCGGACGCCCGTCAGGTGGTAGGGGAGGGAGTAGTCGATTCCGACCTGGCATTGCTCGAGGGCGTGAAGGGGATTGAAGGCCTTGCGTTGAGGTTCTGTCGGCTGGTGAGTGTCAGGACTGCCGAAGAAACCGGCGAATTGATCGCCCGGCTGAAGGCTGCCTTCGAAATTTCGGTGGTCTGTGCCGCTCCAGCCGAGGAAATGGCCGGTGTTCGTAATGGCTATGAAGAATTTGAGCGGCTCGGTCTTGATCGTTGGTTGGCGCTGCTCGGAGGGTTTCATCTGGCTTCTGGCGCGTGCCTGGTGCTTGATTTCGGTACTGCGGTGACCGCGGACTTCGTTGCCGGGGATGGTGATCATCTCGGTGGGTTTATATGCCCTGGGATGCCGTTGATGCGAAACCAGCTGCGCACCCATACCCGCAAGATTCGTTACGGAGATCTTGCGGCTGAGCGCGCTTTGGAGCGTCTTGTTCCGGGACGCACGACGGTCGAAGCGGTTGAGCGCGGGTGCCTGTTGATGCTTCGCGGATTTGTGCTGACGCAACTGGAGATGGCGCGGGGTTATTGGGGGGAGAACTTTACGGTGTTCCTCACCGGTGGTGATGCGTCGTTGGTGTCCGAGATAGTGCCTGAGGCCCGGGTGGTTCCCGATCTGGTGTTCGTCGGCTTGGCGATGGCATGCCCTTTGTCTTGAGGTCTTTATGCGTTGGTTGTTTCTGCTGCTGCTCGTTCTCAATGTGTTTTATTACATCTGGCATCAACAGGAGGCGCCTCTGCGTGCCAAGGACGTAACGCCTTTGAGTCTGTATCGCGGTTCCCAGCAGGACATTCGTCTCTTGAGCGAGGCGACGGATACGGCCAGGGATAAAGGGAAGGTGGCACAGGCAGAGGCTGAATGCCTTTATCTGGGTGGATTTGTAAGTCAGGACGTCGAGAAGGCGCTTGAGCGCAGGTTGACGGGCATGGGCGTGAAATATCAATCGCTACCTGCGAGTCCGACTGAACCCCCTGTGTACTGGGTTCGAGTGGCCCCTGAAAGCAAGCGTTGGCTGGATGACTTGCAGCTGATAAACCTTTCTAGAGAATTCAATGAGTTAAAACATAAAATAATGCCTTGTGGGGGGGTTGCACCCACCGAATAGTTTGCATAGAATGGCGCCCGCTCCACAGCGAAGACCTAAAGCGGTCAACGAAGTGAAGCGAGGTCAACGCAGATAAGCTCAGGATTTTAATGAGAAAAATGCTTGACAGAAGGCTGGCATGATGTAGAATGCCGGCTCGCTTAGGAGGGGTTCCCGAGCGGCCAAAGGGATCAGACTGTAAATCTGACGTCTACGACTTCGAAGGTTCGAATCCTTCCCCCTCCACCATTTTTAGCGAGAGCTGCAAGCCTCGCGGGTATAGTTTAGTGGTAGAACCTCAGCCTTCCAAGCTGATGATGCGGGTTCGATTCCCGCTACCCGCTCCAAGTTTGCAGGTTTTGCACGGTGTTACGCTCTTGTAGCTCAGTTGGTAGAGCACACCCTTGGTAAGGGTGAGGTCAGCGGTTCAAATCCGCTCAAGAGCTCCATACAAAAGGCAGATATGCAAATATCTGCCTTTGTTTTAGGCGGCTAAGGCTGCGCCCCGTTGTGGCTCTGAGAGTTCTTGCTCTTGTGGGTGAGGGTGTTTCGATCGGGTCGCCTAGCAAGTGGTTGTAAAGTCTTTTTCAGGTCTGCATAATGGTCGGCCTGATTTTGTTTTAGGTCAGTAGCTCAATTGGCAGAGCGACGGTCTCCAAAACCGTAGGTTGGGGGTTCGATTCCCTCCTGACCTGCCAGATTCACTCGGTGTGTCTGGCTTTCTTTTCACAGGATCTTCATAGATGACTCCTAAAGCTGAAGCTCAAGGCTCTCGTTTCGACCTCCTCAAGTGGCTTGTAGTAGTCGCTTTGGTGGTTGTTGGCGTTGTTGGCAATCAGTATTACTCTGCTTCGCCGATCCTGTACCGCGTACTCGCTTTGCTTGTCATTGCTGCCGTAGCTGCCTTTGTAGGCCTGCAGACAGTCAAGGGCAAGTCTTTCTTTGTACTGGTTAAGGAAGCGCGCACCGAAATTCGTAAAGTCGTATGGCCGACTCGCCAAGAAACCACGCAGACCACGTTGATCGTTGTGGCTGTTGTCCTGGTTATGGCGTTGCTGTTGTGGGGGCTCGATTCCCTGCTCGGCTGGCTTGTTTCCTTGATTGTCGGCTAAGGGTGTCCCGTGGCTAAGCGTTGGTACGTTGTGCATGCTTACTCCGGTTACGAGAAGCATGTAATGCGCTCGCTGATCGAGCGCGTAAAGCTGGCTGGCATGGAAGATGGCTTCGGCGAAATTCTGGTTCCCACTGAAGAAGTGGTTGAAATGCGTAATGGCCAGAAGCGCAAGAGCGAGCGTAAGTTCTTCCCTGGTTATGTGCTGGTCCAGATGGATATGAACGAGGGTACTTGGCACTTGGTCAAGGACACTCCTCGTGTAATGGGCTTTATCGGCGGTACCGCTGATAAGCCGGCACCGATTACTGATAAAGAGGCAGAAGCGATTCTGCGTCGTGTTGCTGATGGTAGCGATAAGCCGAAGCCGAAGACGTTGTTCGAGCCAGGTGAGTCGGTGCGCGTCAACGACGGTCCGTTTGCCGATTTCACCGGCACGGTCGAAGAGGTCAACTACGAAAAGAGCCGGATCCAGGTCGCGGTGCTCATTTTCGGACGCTCTACTCCGGTAGAGTTGGAGTTCAGTCAGGTCGAAAAGGTCTAACTGAACAAGCATCCCAACCCCGCAGCCTTAGGCTGTGGGGTTTTGTCGTCACTGGGATAAACGCGCAAGTAACCGGGGAGCCTTTCGAGGCGTTTGAACCCGTAATTGGAGTGCCTCATGGCCAAGAAGATTACCGCTTACATCAAGCTGCAAGTGAAGGCCGCTCAGGCTAACCCAAGCCCACCTGTTGGTCCTGCTCTGGGTCAGCACGGCGTGAACATCATGGAATTCTGCAAGGCTTTCAACGCCCGTACTCAGGGTCTTGAGCCAGGTCTGCCGACTCCAGTGATCATCACTGTCTACAGCGACCGTAGCTTCACGTTCGAAACCAAATCCACCCCTGCTTCGGTTCTGCTGAAGAAGGCGGCAGGTCTGACCAGCGGTTCCGCTCGTCCGAACACCGTTAAGGTTGGCACTGTAACCCGTGCTCAGCTGGAAGAAATCGCGAAAACCAAAAACGCGGATCTGACTGCAGCTGATATGGAAGCAGCCGTGCGTACTATCGCCGGTTCTGCTCGTAGCATGGGCCTTAACGTGGAGGGTGTGTAATGGCTAAGCTGACCAAGCGTCAAAAGGCTATCGCCGGCAAAATCGAAGCAGGCAAGGCCTACAACTTTGTAGACGCCGCTGCTCTGCTGGCTGAGCTGTCGACTGTCAAGTTCAGCGAGTCGTTCGACGTAGCTGTAAACCTGGGTGTTGACCCGCGTAAATCCGACCAGGTCGTTCGTAGCGCTACTGTGCTGCCACACGGCACTGGCAAGACCGTTCGCGTTGCTGTGTTCACCCAGGGTCCAGCTGCTGAAGCCGCTCTGGCTGCCGGCGCTGACCGTGTAGGCATGGACGACCTGGCTGCCGAAATGAAAGGCGGCGACCTGAACTATGACGTAGTGATCGCATCCCCGGATGCCATGCGCGTTGTAGGTCAACTGGGTCAGATCCTCGGTCCACGTGGCCTGATGCCTAACCCTAAAGTCGGCACCGTAACGCCAGACGTAGCTACCGCGGTTAAAAACGCCAAGGCTGGTCAGGTTCGTTATCGCACCGACAAAAACGGCATCATCCACACTTCCGTTGGCAAGATCGGCTTCGACGCCGTCAAGCTGAAGGAAAACGTTGAAGCCCTGATCGCTGACCTGAAGCGTATCAAGCCAGCTTCCTCGAAAGGTATCTACGTCAAGCGCGTTACCCTGAGCACCACTATGGGCCCAGGTCTGGTCATCGACCAAAGCTCGCTCGACGCGTAAGACACAAATTGGCGCAAGCGATTGCGCCAATTGAAAAATTGGGGTCCCTGCCTGGCGGGGGCTATCCAAGACCGTAGGCGACGCAAGTCTTAAACCACAAGCCTACGCAGATGGTGCTCCCGGTTCCTTACCGAATCAGACACCAAAACGACATTCGGTTTCGATCGAATGAAACGGTAACAAGCAGGAGTTAAACCCGTGGCAATTAAACTCGAAGACAAGAAGGCCATCGTCGCTGAAGTCAACGAGGCTGCCAAAGTCGCTCTGTCCGCTGTCGTGGCTGATGCCCGTGGCGTAACAGTAGGCGCAATGACCGGACTCCGTAAAGAGGCTCGCGAAGCTGGCGTTTACGTACGTGTTGTACGTAACACCCTGCTCAAGCGCGCCGTTGCTGACACTGAATTCAGTGTTCTCAACGACGTGTTCAGCGGCCCTACCCTTATCGCGTTCTCCAAGGAACATCCAGGCGCTGCTGCCCGGATTTTCAAAGAGTTCGCCAAGGGTCAGAACAAGTTCGAGATCAAGGCAGCTGCGTTCGAGGGCAAGTTCCTCGCAGCTAACCAAATCGACGTACTGGCAACTCTGCCGACCCGTGACGAAGCAATTTCTCAGCTGATGAGCGTGATTCAAGGCGCTACCAGCAAATTGGCTCGTACCCTGGCGGCAATTCGCGACCAGAAAGAAGCTGCTGCAGCCTAAGGCTCGTCAACTTCTCGCGTTTTTTGTTTTTTTCGATGGTCGCGTAGGCCGTCCCCAATATCAGGAATTAGATTCATGTCTATCTCTCAGAACGATATCCTTGAAGCAGTTGGCAACATGTCCGTAATGGAAGTTGTTGAGCTGATCAAAGCTTTCGAAGAAAAATTCGGCGTTACTGCTGCTGCTGCATCGGCTGGCCCAGCTGTTGCTGCTGCCGTTGCTGAAGAGCAAACCGAATTCAACGTCATGCTGACCGAAGCTGGCGAGAAGAAAGTTAACGTGATCAAGGCAGTACGTGAACTGACCGGTCTGGGCTTGAAAGAAGCCAAGGCTGTAGTTGACGGCGCTCCTGCCATGGTTCTGGAAGCTGTTGCCAAAGACGCAGCTGACAAAGCCAAAGCAACTCTGGAAGAAGCAGGCGCTAAAGTCGAGCTGAAGTAAGCTCCGACCTTGCGTCTCCAGCCCGAGCGTTAAGCGACAGGCTGATGGCTGGTGGCTCTTGCCACCGGCCTTTTTCCGTTATTGGCAGCCGACTGGGTCGGTGCCGATAACGAGCTGTAACCACCCGATGCGGTGGCGCAAACCATGGGGTTTGCACGATTTTCTGGTCGCTCCCGTCGGGAGGGGCCAAACAAGCAGGTGACCAAGCTGGGGAACGCTGATGGCTTACTCATATACTGAGAAAAAACGTATCCGCAAGGACTTTAGCAAGTTGCCGGACGTCATGGATGTGCCTTACCTCCTGGCCATCCAGCTGGATTCGTATCGTGAATTCTTGCAAGCGGGAGCGACTAAAGATCAGTTCCGCGACGTGGGCCTGCATGCGGCCTTCAAATCCGTTTTCCCGATCATCAGCTACTCCGGCAATGCTGCGCTGGAGTACGTCGGTTATCGCTTGGGCGAACCGGCATTTGATGTCAAAGAATGCGTATTGCGCGGTGTAACGTACGCCGTACCTTTGCGGGTAAAAGTGCGCCTGATCATTTTCGACAAAGAATCGTCGAACAAAGCGATCAAGGACATCAAAGAGCAAGAAGTCTACATGGGTGAAATCCCCCTGATGACTGAGAACGGTACCTTCGTAATCAACGGTACCGAGCGTGTAATCGTTTCCCAGCTGCACCGTTCCCCTGGCGTGTTCTTCGACCACGACCGTGGCAAGACGCACAGCTCCGGTAAACTGCTGTACTCCGCGCGCATCATTCCTTACCGCGGTTCGTGGCTGGACTTCGAGTTCGACCCGAAAGACTGCGTATTCGTGCGTATCGACCGTCGTCGCAAGCTGCCTGCATCGGTACTGCTGCGCGCGCTCGGCTATACCACTGAAGAAGTGCTGGACGCGTTTTACACCACCAACGTATTCCACGTTAAGGGCGAGACCCTGAGCCTGGAGCTGGTGCCTCAGCGCCTGCGCGGTGAAATCGCTGTCCTCGATATCCAGGACGACAAAGGCAAGGTTATTGTCGAGCAGGGTCGTCGCATCACCGCTCGCCACATCAACCAGCTGGAAAAAGCCGGGATCAAAGAGCTGGATGTGCCGCTGGACTACGTCCTGGGTCGCACAACCGCCAAGGTCATCGTGCACCCGGCAACCGGCGAAATCCTGGCAGAGTGCAACACTGAGCTGAACACCGAGATCCTGGCGAAAATCGCCAAGGCCGGCGTTGTTCGCATCGAAACTCTGTACACCAACGATATCGACTGCGGTCCGTTCGTCTCCGACACACTGAAGATCGACTCCACCAGCAACCAACTGGAAGCGCTGGTCGAGATCTATCGCATGATGCGTCCTGGCGAGCCGCCAACCAAAGACGCTGCCGAGACCCTGTTCAACAACCTGTTCTTCAGCCCTGAGCGCTACGACCTGTCTGCGGTCGGCCGGATGAAGTTCAACCGTCGTATCGGTCGTACCGAGATCGAAGGTTCGGGCGTGCTGTGCAAGGAAGACATCGTCGCGGTACTGAAGACCCTGGTCGACATCCGTAACGGTAAAGGCATCGTCGATGACATCGACCACCTGGGTAACCGTCGTGTTCGCTGCGTTGGCGAAATGGCCGAGAACCAGTTCCGCGTTGGCCTGGTACGTGTTGAGCGTGCGGTCAAAGAGCGTCTGTCGATGGCTGAAAGCGAAGGCCTGATGCCGCAAGACCTGATCAACGCCAAGCCAGTGGCTGCGGCGGTGAAAGAGTTCTTCGGTTCCAGCCAGCTGTCCCAGTTCATGGACCAGAACAACCCGCTGTCCGAGATCACCCACAAGCGTCGTGTCTCTGCACTCGGCCCTGGTGGTCTGACACGTGAGCGTGCCGGCTTTGAAGTTCGTGACGTACACCCGACGCACTACGGTCGTGTTTGCCCGATCGAAACGCCGGAAGGTCCGAACATCGGTCTGATCAACTCCCTGGCTGCCTATGCGCGCACCAACCAGTACGGCTTCCTCGAGAGCCCGTACCGCGTGGTGAAAGACGCCCTGGTCACCGACGAGATCGTGTTCCTGTCCGCCATCGAAGAAGCTGATCACGTGATCGCCCAGGCTTCGGCCACGATGAACGACAAGAAAGTCCTGATCGACGAGCTGGTAGCTGTTCGTCACTTGAACGAATTCACCGTCAAGGCGCCGGAAGACGTCACCTTGATGGACGTATCGCCGAAGCAGGTAGTTTCGGTTGCGGCGTCGCTGATTCCGTTCCTCGAGCACGACGACGCCAACCGTGCGTTGATGGGTTCGAACATGCAGCGTCAAGCTGTACCAACCCTGCGTGCTGACAAGCCGCTGGTAGGTACCGGCATGGAGCGTAACGTAGCCCGTGACTCCGGCGTTTGCGTCGTGGCTCGTCGTGGCGGCGTGATCGACTCCGTCGACGCCAGCCGTATCGTGGTTCGTGTTGCCGATGACGAAGTAGAAACCGGTGAAGCCGGTGTCGACATCTACAACCTGACCAAGTACACCCGCTCCAACCAGAACACCTGCATCAACCAGCGTCCGCTGGTGCGTAAAGGTGATCGGGTTCAGCGTAGCGACATCATGGCCGACGGTCCGTCCACCGACATGGGTGAACTGGCACTGGGTCAGAACATGCGCATCGCCTTCATGGCATGGAACGGCTTCAACTTCGAAGACTCCATCTGCCTGTCGGAACGCGTTGTTCAAGAAGACCGTTTCACCACGATCCACATCCAGGAACTGACCTGTGTGGCCCGTGACACCAAGCTTGGCCCAGAGGAAATCACTGCGGACATCCCGAACGTGGGTGAAGCTGCACTGAACAAGCTGGACGAAGCCGGTATCGTTTACGTAGGTGCTGAAGTTGGCGCAGGCGACATCCTGGTGGGTAAGGTCACTCCGAAAGGCGAGACCCAACTGACTCCGGAAGAAAAACTGCTGCGTGCGATCTTCGGTGAAAAAGCCAGCGACGTTAAAGACACCTCCCTGCGCGTACCTACCGGTACCAAAGGTACTGTCATTGACGTACAGGTCTTCACCCGCGACGGCGTTGAGCGTGATGCGCGTGCCCTGTCGATCGAGAAGTCCCAGCTGGACGAGATCCGCAAGGACCTCAACGAAGAGTTCCGTATCGTCGAAGGTGCTACTTTCGAACGTCTGCGCTCCGCTCTGGTCGGCCACAAAGCCGAAGGCGGCGCCGGTCTGAAGAAGGGCCAGGACATCACCGACGAAGTGCTCGACGGTCTTGAGCACGGCCAGTGGTTCAAACTGCGCATGGCTGAAGATGCCCTGAACGAGCAGCTCGAAAAGGCCCAGGCCTATATCGTTGATCGTCGCCGTCTGCTGGACGACAAGTTCGAAGACAAGAAGCGCAAACTGCAGCAGGGCGATGACCTGGCTCCAGGCGTGCTGAAAATCGTCAAGGTTTACCTGGCAATCCGTCGTCGCATCCAGCCGGGCGACAAAATGGCCGGTCGTCACGGTAACAAGGGTGTGGTCTCCGTGATCATGCCGGTTGAAGACATGCCGCACGATGCCAATGGCACCCCGGTCGACGTTGTCCTCAACCCGTTGGGCGTACCTTCGCGTATGAACGTAGGTCAGATCCTTGAAACCCACCTGGGCCTCGCGGCCAAAGGTCTGGGCGAGAAGATCAACCGCATGGTTGAAGAGCAGCGCAAAGTTGCCGAGCTGCGTAAGTTCCTGCACGAGATCTACAACGAGATCGGCGGTCGTCAGGAAAGCCTCGATGACTTCTCGGACCAGGAAATCCTGGACCTGGCTCAAAACCTGCGTGGCGGCGTTCCAATGGCCACTCCAGTGTTCGACGGCGCCAAGGAAAGCGAAATCAAGGCCATGCTGAAACTGGCAGACCTGCCAGAAAGCGGCCAGATGCAGCTGACCGACGGCCGTACCGGCAACAAGTTCGAGCGCCCGGTTACCGTTGGCTACATGTACATGCTGAAGCTGAACCACTTGGTAGACGACAAGATGCACGCGCGTTCTACCGGTTCGTACAGCCTGGTTACCCAGCAGCCGCTGGGTGGTAAGGCGCAGTTCGGTGGTCAGCGTTTCGGGGAGATGGAGGTCTGGGCACTGGAAGCATACGGTGCCGCTTACACTCTGCAAGAAATGCTCACAGTGAAGTCGGACGATGTGAACGGCCGTACCAAGATGTACAAGAACATCGTGGATGGCGATCACCGTATGGAGCCGGGCATGCCCGAGTCCTTCAACGTGTTGATCAAGGAAATTCGTTCCCTCGGCATCGATATCGATCTGGAAACCGAATAACACGTGACGCGAATCGAGAGCGGGGCAACACTGCCCGCTCTCTGCTCCGCCAGGAGGAAAGGCCTTGAAAGACCTACTGAATTTGCTGAAAAACCAGGGTCAAGTCGAAGAGTTCGACGCCATCCGTATCGGATTGGCGTCGCCTGAGATGATCCGTTCGTGGTCGTTCGGCGAAGTTAAAAAGCCGGAAACCATTAACTACCGTACGTTCAAACCTGAGCGTGACGGCCTGTTCTGCGCCAAGATCTTTGGCCCGGTAAAGGATTACGAGTGCCTGTGCGGTAAGTACAAGCGCTTGAAGCACCGCGGTGTGATCTGCGAGAAGTGCGGCGTTGAAGTCGCGCTGGCTAAAGTTCGTCGTGAGCGCATGGCGCACATCGAACTGGCCTCGCCAGTTGCCCACATCTGGTTCCTGAAATCGCTGCCGTCGCGTATCGGCTTGCTGATGGACATGACCCTGCGTGATATCGAACGCGTTCTCTACTTCGAGAGCTATGTCGTTATCGATCCAGGCATGACCACCCTTGAAAAAGGCCAGCTGCTGAACGACGAGCAGTACTTCGAAGCGCTGGAAGAGTTCGGTGACGATTTCGATGCCCGCATGGGTGCCGAAGCTGTCCGTGAGCTGCTGCACGCTATCGACCTGGAGCACGAGATTGGCCGTCTGCGTGAAGAAATTCCGCAAACCAACTCCGAAACCAAGATCAAGAAGCTGTCCAAGCGTCTGAAGTTGATGGAAGCCTTCCAGGGCTCCGGCAACCTTCCAGAATGGATGGTGCTGACCGTTCTGCCGGTTCTGCCGCCAGATCTGCGTCCACTGGTCCCGCTGGATGGCGGTCGCTTCGCGACTTCCGACCTCAACGATCTGTATCGTCGAGTGATCAACCGTAACAACCGCTTGAAGCGCCTGCTGGATCTGTCCGCTCCGGACATCATCGTGCGCAACGAAAAGCGTATGTTGCAGGAAGCCGTCGACGCACTGCTCGACAACGGTCGTCGTGGCCGCGCTATCACCGGTTCCAACAAGCGTCCTCTGAAATCCCTGGCTGACATGATCAAGGGTAAGCAAGGTCGTTTCCGTCAGAACTTGCTCGGTAAGCGTGTTGACTACTCCGGCCGTTCGGTAATTACCGTAGGTCCGACCCTGCGTCTGCACCAGTGCGGTCTGCCGAAGAAGATGGCTCTCGAGCTGTTCAAGCCGTTCATTTTCGGCAAGCTGGAAATGCGTGGTCTCGCTACCACCATCAAAGCAGCCAAGAAGATGGTCGAGCGCGAATTGCCAGAGGTTTGGGACGTTCTCGCTGAAGTGATTCGCGAACACCCGGTTCTTCTCAACCGTGCACCGACCCTTCACCGTCTGGGTATCCAGGCGTTTGAACCGGTACTGATCGAAGGTAAGGCTATCCAGCTGCACCCTCTGGTCTGCGCCGCGTACAACGCCGACTTCGACGGCGACCAAATGGCCGTGCACGTACCGCTGACACTGGAAGCCCAGTTGGAAGCGCGTGCGTTGATGATGTCGACCAACAACATTCTGTCGCCAGCCAACGGTGAGCCAATCATCGTTCCGTCGCAGGACGTTGTATTGGGCCTGTACTACATGACCCGTGAAGCGATCAACGCCAAAGGCGAAGGTCGTGTGTTCGCGGATCTGCAGGAAGTTGACCGTGTGTTCCGTGCCGGCGAAGCCGCACTGCACGCCAAGGTCAAAGTGCGGATCAACGAAACCGTCAACGACCGTGATGGCGGCAGCGTGACCAACACCCGTATCGTCGACACCACTGTCGGCCGTGCGCTGTTGTTCCAGGTTGTGCCAAAAGGTCTGTCGTACGACGTCGTCAACCTGCCGATGAAGAAAAAGGCGATCTCCAAGCTGATCAACCAGTGCTACCGCGTGGTTGGTCTGAAAGAGACCGTGATCTTCGCTGACCAGTTGATGTACACCGGTTTTGCCTATTCGACCATTTCCGGCGTTTCCATCGGTGTTAACGACTTCGTTATCCCGGATGAAAAAGCCCGCATCATCGGTGCAGCCACCGACGAAGTGAAAGAGATCGAAAGTCAGTACGCCTCCGGCCTGGTAACCCAGGGCGAGAAGTACAACAAAGTGATCGACCTTTGGTCCAAGGCGAACGACGAAGTTTCCAAGGCGATGATGGCCAACCTCTCGAAAGAGAAAGTCATCGACCGTCATGGCGTCGAAGTCGACCAAGAGTCTTTCAACTCGATGTACATGATGGCCGACTCGGGTGCGCGGGGTTCCGCAGCACAGATTCGTCAGCTGGCCGGTATGCGTGGCCTGATGGCCAAGCCGGACGGTTCCATCATTGAAACGCCGATCACCGCGAACTTCCGTGAAGGTTTGAGCGTACTCCAGTACTTCATCTCCACTCACGGTGCTCGTAAAGGTCTGGCGGATACCGCGTTGAAAACGGCGAACTCGGGTTACCTGACTCGTCGTCTGGTAGACGTGGCGCAAGACCTGGTTGTAACCGAGATCGATTGCGGCACCGAGCACGGCCTGCTGATGACTCCGCACATTGAAGGCGGTGACGTTGTAGAGCCGCTGGGTGAGCGCGTATTGGGTCGTGTTATCGCCCGTGACGTATTCAAGCCAGGTACCGAGGACGTCATCGTTCCTGCCGGCACCCTGGTTGACGAAAAGTGGGTCGAGTTCATCGAGCTCAACAGCATCGACGAAGTGATCGTTCGTTCGCCGATCAGCTGCGAAACCCGTTTCGGTATCTGCGCCAAGTGCTACGGTCGCGACCTGGCTCGTGGTCACCAGGTGAACATCGGTGAAGCGGTCGGCGTTATCGCTGCCCAGTCCATCGGTGAGCCGGGTACCCAGCTGACGATGCGTACGTTCCACATCGGTGGTGCGGCAAGCCGTACCTCCGCAGCCGACAGCGTTCAGGTGAAGAACGGCGGTACCGTCCGTCTGCACAACCTGAAACACGTTGAGCGAGTGGACGGTCACCTGGTTGCCGTGTCCCGTTCCGGTGAGCTGGCTATCGCTGATGACTTCGGTCGTGAGCGCGAGCGTTACAAGCTGCCGTACGGTGCGGTAATTTCGGTCAAGGAAGGTGACAAGGTCGACGCTGGTGCCATCGTGGCCAAGTGGGATCCGCACACTCACCCGATCGTTACCGAAATGAAAGGTACCGTGACCTACGTGGGCATGGAAGAAGGCATCACGATCAAGCGTCAGACTGACGAATTGACCGGTATGACCAACATTGAAGTCCTCGACGCCAAAGACCGTCCAGCTGCCGGTAAAGATATCCGTCCTGCTGTGAAGATGGTTGATGACAACGGCAAGGATCTGTTGCTGCCAGGCACTGACGTTATCGCTCAGTACTTCCTGCCAGCCAACGCCCTGGTCGGTGTGGCGGACGGCGCGAAGATCGCGATCGGTGATGTTATCGCTCGTATCCCGCAAGAAACTTCGAAGACCCGTGACATCACCGGTGGTCTGCCGCGTGTTGCCGACTTGTTCGAAGCTCGTCGTCCGAAAGAGGCCTCGATTCTGGCTGAAGTCAGCGGCACCATCGCGTTCGGTAAAGAAACCAAGGGCAAGCGCCGTCTGGTTATTACCCCGAACGACGGTAGCGATCCGTACGAAGAGCTGATTCCGAAGTGGCGTCACCTGAACGTGTTCGAAGGCGAACAGGTAAACCGCGGCGAAGTTATCTCCGACGGCCCAAGCGATCCGCACGACATCCTGCGTCTGCTGGGTGTGAGTGCGCTGGCCAAGTACATCGTCAACGAGATCCAGGACGTTTACCGTCTGCAAGGCGTGAAGATCAACGACAAGCACATCGAGACCATCCTGCGTCAGATGCTGCGTAAAGTTGAGATCGCTGAATCCGGCGATTCCAGTTTCATCAAGGGCGACCAGATGGAATTGACTCATGTTCTGGTAGAGAACGAACGTTTGAGCGGCGAAGACAAATTTGTCTCCAAGTTCACTCGCGTTCTGCTGGGTATCACCAAGGCGTCGTTGTCCACCGAATCGTTCATCTCGGCGGCTTCCTTCCAGGAAACCACCCGTGTACTGACCGAGGCGGCGGTTACCGGCAAGCGCGACTACCTGCGCGGCCTGAAAGAAAACGTGGTCGTGGGTCGTCTGATCCCGGCGGGTACCGGCCTGGCCTACCACAGCGAGCGTAAGCGCCGCCGTGATGCAGACAAGCCGTTGCGCGTAAGCGCCAGTGAAGTGGAAGCTGCACTGACCGAAGCGCTGAACTCGAGCGGTAACTGAGTTCTGCGGTAAATGAGCTGAGGCCCTGGTCACTCCGTTCATCGAATCGAGACAATTTGTCGAGGTTTGATGGGCGGGGAGGTCGGGGCCTTGCCTTGACTGGGGACAAGATCCTCTTTAGACTCTTGTACCCCTAAATTTGGCGGGAATTCGTTCCTGCCATTTTGCTTTTCTTGCAAGACAATAGCGTCGCAAGACAACAGTGGAGCTAGTAGATGGCAACTATCAACCAGCTGGTACGTCAGCCGCGTAAGCGTATCGTCGAGAAATCCGACG
This sequence comes from Pseudomonas umsongensis, assembly GCF_002236105.1. Taxonomy (GTDB): domain Bacteria; phylum Pseudomonadota; class Gammaproteobacteria; order Pseudomonadales; family Pseudomonadaceae; genus Aquipseudomonas; species Aquipseudomonas umsongensis. The sequence goes on along the minus strand of NZ_NIWU01000006.1, from coordinate 301,952 downwards.
TGCCTGCGCTGCAGAACTGCCCGCAACGCCGTGGCGTGTGCACCCGTGTGTACACCACCACGCCGAAAAAACCTAACTCGGCACTGCGTAAAGTATGCCGTGTGCGCCTGACCAACGGTTTCGAGGTTTCCTCGTACATCGGCGGTGAAGGCCACAACCTGCAAGAGCACAGCGTGGTACTGATCCGCGGCGGTCGTGTAAAAGACTTGCCAGGTGTTCGTTACCACACCGTTCGCGGTTCGTTGGATACTTCCGGCGTTAAAGGTCGTAACCAGGGTCGTTCGAAGTACGGTACCAAGCGTCCGAAGTAATGGTCGCTTGCTGCAAAAAACTGATTTCTATTTTTCTGAGTCGATAAGAGTAAGGTCGGAGGCGTCCCGTAGTAATGGGCACCGATTCCGAGCGAACCTGAAGACCGTTTGAGGGCTTATCCATGCCAAGAAGACGCGTAGCAGCCAAGCGCGAAGTGCTTGACGATCCAAAATACGGAAGCCAAATCCTGGCCAAGTTCATGAACCACGTGATGGAAAGCGGCAAGAAAGCCGTTGCCGAGCGTATCGTTTATGGCGCGCTGGAAAAGGTTAAAGAACGCAAGAACAGCGACCCCCTGGAAATCTTCGAGAAAGCTCTCGACGCCATCGCTCCGCTGGTCGAAGTAAAGTCGCGCCGTGTAGGCGGTGCTACTTACCAGGTTCCGGTTGAAGTTCGTCCGTCCCGTCGTAACGCTCTGGCAATGCGCTGGTTGGTAGACTTCGCCCGTAAGCGCGGCGAGAAGTCTATGGCTCTGCGTTTGGCTGGCGAACTGTTGGACGCTGCCGAAGGTAAAGGTGCTGCAGTTAAGAAGCGTGAAGACGTGCACCGTATGGCTGAAGCTAACAAAGCTTTCTCGCACTACCGCTTCTAATTTTAGCGTCACTCAATTTGCGAGGGCTTTATGGCTCGTACTACACCGATTAATCGCTACCGTAACATTGGTATCGTTGCTCACGTGGATGCTGGTAAAACCACCACCACCGAGCGCGTCCTTTTTTACACTGGCAAAAGCCACAAGATGGGCGAGGTGCATGACGGCGCCGCGACCACCGACTGGATGGTTCAGGAGCAGGAGCGTGGTATTACCATTACTTCTGCTGCTATTACCGCCTTCTGGCAGGGTTCTGCTAAGCAGCACAAAGACCAATATCGCTTCAACGTCATTGACACCCCGGGTCACGTAGACTTCACCATTGAAGTTGAGCGTTCCCTGCGTGTACTCGACGGCGCGGTCGTTGTGTTCTGCGGCACTTCCGGCGTTGAGCCTCAGTCCGAAACCGTATGGCGTCAAGCCAACAAGTACGGTGTTCCACGTATCGTCTACGTGAACAAGATGGACCGTGCCGGTGCGAACTTCCTGCGCGTGATCGCTCAGATCAAGCAGCGTCTGGGTCACACCCCGGTGCCAATCCAGTTGGCTATCGGTTCCGAAGACAACTTCCAGGGTCAGATCGATCTGATGACCATGGAAGCGGTTTACTGGAACGATGCCGACAAGGGCATGACTCCACGTCGCGAAGCTATCCCTGCTGAACTGCAGGAGCTGGCTGAAGAGTGGCGCAGCAACATGGTTGAGGCTGCGGCCGAAGCCAGCGAAGAGCTGATGAACAAGTACCTCGAAGGCGAAGAGCTCACCATCGAGGAAATCAAGGCCGCTCTGCGTCAGCGTACTATCGCTGGCGAAATCGTCTTGGCTGTTTGCGGTTCTTCCTTCAAAAACAAGGGCGTTCCCCTGGTTCTCGACGCCGTTATCGACTACCTGCCGGCTCCAACCGACATTCCTGCCATCAAGGGTACTGACCCGGATGACGAGGAAAAGCAGATGGAGCGTCATGCAGACGACAACGAGCCGTTCTCGGCTCTGGCGTTCAAGATCGCTACCGACCCATTCGTGGGTACCTTGACCTTCGTCCGTGTTTACTCGGGCGTGTTGGCCTCCGGCGACGGCGTGATCAACTCGGTTAAAGGCAAGAAAGAGCGCGTGGGTCGTATGGTGCAAATGCACGCAAACGCCCGTGAAGAGATCAAGGAAGTACGCGCTGGCGACATCGCGGCCCTGATCGGCATGAAGGACGTCACCACTGGTGAAACCTTGTGCAACGCTGACAAGCCAATCATCCTGGTTCGCATGGACTTCCCGGAGCCGGTTATTTCGGTTGCCGTTGAGCCTAAGACCAAGGATGACCAGGAAAAAATGGGTATCGCTCTGGGCAAACTTGCTCAGGAAGACCCGTCTTTCCGCGTCAAAACTGATGAAGAGACTGGTCAGACGATCATCTCCGGCATGGGCGAGCTGCACCTGGACATCCTGGTTGACCGGATGCGCCGTGAGTTCAACGTCGAAGCCAACATCGGTAAGCCTCAAGTTTCGTACCGTGAGCGCATCACGAAGAGCTGCGAAATCGAAGGCAAGTTCGTTCGTCAGTCCGGCGGTCGTGGCCAGTTCGGTCATTGCTGGATTCGTTTTGCACCTGCTGACGAAGGTCAGGAAGGTCTGCAATTCCTGAACGAAGTAGTGGGTGGTGTGGTTCCTAAGGAATACATCCCGGCTATCCAGAAGGGTATCGAAGAGCAGATGAAGAACGGTGTTGTTGCCGGCTATCCGCTGATCGGCCTGAAGGCTACCGTGTTTGATGGTTCTTACCACGACGTCGACTCGAACGAGATGGCGTTTAAGGTGGCTGCTTCCATGGCGACCAAGCAACTGGCCCAGAAGGGCGGTGGTGAGTTGCTCGAGCCGATCATGGCGGTAGAGGTTGTTACGCCTGAAGACTATATGGGTGACGTGATGGGTGACCTGAACCGTCGTCGCGGCATGATTCTGGGTATGGAAGATACGGTTTCCGGTAAGGTTATCCGTGCTGAAGTTCCGTTGGGCGAGATGTTCGGTTATGCGACCGACGTTCGTTCGATGTCCCAGGGTCGCGCAAGCTACTCTATGGAATTCAAAAAATACAATACGGCTCCGTCGCACATCGTCGAAACCGTTACCAAAAAACAAGGCTGATTCAGTCCTTTAGGCAAGGAGTTAATTGTCGTGGCTAAAGAAAAATTTGATCGTTCCCTACCGCACGTAAACGTTGGCACCATCGGCCACGTTGACCACGGTAAAACCACTCTGACCGCTGCTCTGACTCGCGTCTGCTCCGAAGTTTTCGGTTCGGCCGTAGTTGAATTCGACAAGATCGACAGCGCACCAGAAGAAAAAGCTCGCGGTATCACCATCAACACCGCGCACGTCGAGTACAACTCGAACATTCGTCACTACGCTCACGTTGACTGCCCAGGTCACGCTGACTACGTGAAGAACATGATCACCGGTGCTGCCCAGATGGACGGCGCGATCCTGGTTTGCTCGGCCGCTGATGGTCCGATGCCACAAACCCGTGAGCACATCCTGCTGTCCCGTCAGGTAGGCGTTCCGTACATCGTGGTCTTCCTGAACAAGGCTGACCTGGTAGACGACGCTGAGCTGCTGGAACTGGTTGAGATGGAAGTTCGCGACCTGCTGTCCACCTATGACTTCCCAGGCGACGACACTCCGATCATCATCGGTTCTGCTCGTATGGCGCTGGAAGGCAAAGACGACAACGAAATGGGCACCACTGCCGTTCGTAAGCTGGTCGAAACTCTGGATACCTACATCCCAGAGCCAGAGCGTGCTATCGACAAGCCATTCCTGATGCCAATCGAAGACGTATTCTCGATCTCGGGTCGTGGTACTGTTGTGACTGGTCGTATCGAGCGCGGTATCGTTCGCGTTCAAGATGCACTGGAAATCGTTGGTCTGCGTGACACCACCACCACCACCTGCACCGGTGTTGAGATGTTCCGCAAGCTGCTCGACGAAGGTCGTGCTGGCGAGAACTGCGGCGTTCTGCTGCGTGGCACCAAGCGTGACGACGTTGAGCGTGGCCAGGTTCTGGTTAAGCCAGGTTCGGTTAAGCCGCACACCAAGTTCACCGCAGAAGTTTACGTTCTGAGCAAGGAAGAAGGCGGTCGTCACACTCCGTTCTTCAAAGGCTACCGTCCACAGTTCTACTTCCGTACTACTGACGTGACCGGTAACTGCGAGCTGCCAGAAGGCGTTGAAATGGTAATGCCAGGTGACAACATTCAGATGACTGTTACCCTGATCAAAACCATCGCAATGGAAGACGGTCTGCGCTTCGCTATCCGTGAAGGCGGCCGTACCGTTGGTGCTGGCGTTGTAGCTAAAATCATCGAGTAATCTCTTCACCGAGAAAGCTTTGATGTTTTGAAAAGGCCCCCGCTCAGCGGGGGCCTTTTTTATTGGGTTGACACCTATCTGGGGCGTCTATAGAATTGCGCCTCCTTTTAACAGGCGTATTGCGCCTGGTGGGAATAGCAGCCGGAGTCTGAAATCCAATGCAAAATCAGCAAATCCGTATCAGGTTGAAGGCTTTTGACCATCGCCTGATCGACCAATCCACCCAGGAAATCGTGGAAACCGCGAAACGTACTGGTGCTCAAGTGCGTGGTCCAATTCCACTGCCTACCCGTAAAGAGCGGTTCACCGTTCTGGTCTCCCCGCACGTCAACAAAGACGCGCGTGATCAGTACGAGATCCGTACTCATAAGCGCGTTCTGGACATCGTCCAGCCAACGGATAAAACCGTTGATGCACTTATGAAGCTTGATCTTGCGGCCGGTGTGGAAGTGCAGATCAGCCTCGGCTAAGACTCGGTCTTAGTCGTGTAACGCTCTGAAATGGGCGGCCATAGCGGGTGAAAGCCCCGTACACTCATGAGGTTTACAACATGACTATTGGTGTAGTCGGTCGTAAATGCGGTATGACCCGTATTTTCACCGAAGAAGGTGTCTCCATTCCGGTCACGGTCATTGAGATCGAGCCGAATCGCGTCACCCAGTTCAAAACTGAAGAGACCGATGGCTATCGTGCAGTGCAAGTCACTGTCGGCGAGCGTCGTGCTTCGCGTGTAACAGCAGCTCAGGCTGGCCACTTCGCTAAAGCGAACGTTGCCGCTGGTCGTACCGTAATGGAATTCCGCCTTGAAGAAGGCGAGTACCAGGCCGGCGATCTGATCAACGCTGAAATCTTCGCCGCTGGTCAACTGGTTGATGTAACCGGTCAGTCCAAGGGTAAAGGCTTCCAGGGTACGATCAAGCGTTGGAATTTCCGCGGGCAAGATAACACCCACGGTAACTCCGTATCCCACCGCGTTCCAGGCTCTATCGGCCAGTGCCAGACTCCTGGTCGTGTATTCAAGGGCAAAAAAATGTCCGGTCATATGGGCGCTGAGCGCGTGACCGTGCAGTCCCTCGAAGTAGTGCGCGTGGACGCTGAACGCAATCTGTTGTTGGTCAAGGGCGCTGTTCCTGGCGCTACTGGCGGCAACTTGGTTGTACGTCCAGCAGCCAAGGCTCGCGGTTAAGGGGAAGCTGACATGCAATTAAATGTAAATGACGCTCAAGCGATCGAAGTTTCCGAACTGACATTTGGCGGCGAATTCAACGAGACGCTGGTTCACCAAGCAGTCGTGGCCTACATGGCTGGCGGCCGTCAGGGTAGCAAGCAGCAGAAGACCCGTTCCGACGTTCGTGGTGGCGGTAAGCGCCCATGGCGTCAGAAAGGTACTGGCCGTGCTCGTGCCGGTACTATCCGTAGCCCAATCTGGCGTGGCGGCGGTACCACTTTCGCAGCTCGTCCTCAGGATCACTCGCAGAAGCTGAACAAGAAGATGTATCGCGCAGCAATGCGTTCCATCCTTGCTGAGCTGGTGCGTACTGATCGTCTGGTCGTGGTTCAGGATTTCGCCGTTGAAACGCCGAAAACCAAAGACCTGCTGGGCAAGCTGAACAACATGAGCCTGACCGACGTTCTGATCGTGTCGGACGCTGTTGATCAGAACCTGTACCTGGCTGCTCGTAACCTGCCACACGTAGATGTACGTGACGTGCAAGGTTCCGATCCAGTTAGTCTGATCGCATACGACAAGGTGTTGATCACCGTGTCGGCCGTGAAGAAATTCGAGGAGCTGCTGGGATGAACCAGGAACGCGTATTTAAAGTTCTGCTTGGCCCGCACGTTTCCGAGAAGGCTACGGTTCTGGCAGACAAGAAAGGCCAGTTCGTTTTCAAGGTTGCTACTGATGCAACCAAGCTGGAAATCAAGAAGGCCGTCGAAAGCCTGTTCAGCGTGAAAGTAGAGCGTGTTACTACCCTGAATGTTCTGGGTAAGAGCAAGCGCACTGCTCGCGGTCTGGGCAAGCGTAATGACTGGAAGAAGGCAGTTATCTCCCTTCAGCCAGGCCAAGATCTCGATTTCAGCAGCAGTGCTGAGTAAGGAAGGGGTGCATCATGGCAATCGTTAAATGCAAACCGACTTCCCCTGGCCGCCGTTTTGTGGTCAAGGTGGTCAACCAGGAGCTGCATAAAGGCGCTCCTCACGCACCGCTGCTCGAGAAGAAGTCGAAGTCTGGTGGTCGTAACAACAATGGCCGTATTACCACTCGTCACATCGGTGGTGGTCATAAGCAGCATTATCGTCTGGTCGATTTCCGTCGCAACGACAAAGATGGCATCGCTGCCACTGTCGAGCGTATCGAATACGATCCAAACCGTACTGCTCACATCGCTCTGCTGCTGTACGCAGATGGCGAGCGTCGCTACATCATCGCCCCTAAAGGCGTGAGCGCTGGCGACCAGCTGATCGCAGGTGCCCTGGCACCGATCAAGCCGGGCAACGCTCTGCAACTGCGTAACATTCCAGTTGGTAGCACCGTACACGGCATCGAATTGAAGCCAGGTAAAGGCGCTCAGATCGCTCGTTCCGCTGGTGCTTCGGCTCAGCTGATCGCTCGTGAAGGCGTGTACGTTACCCTGCGTCTGCGTTCCGGTGAAATGCGTAAAGTCCTGGCTGAATGCCGTGCGACCCTGGGCGAAGTCTCGAACTCCGAGCACAGCCTGCGTTCGCTGGGTAAAGCTGGTGCCAAACGCTGGCGTGGCGTTCGCCCAACCGTTCGTGGTGTTGCCATGAACCCGGTTGACCACCCACATGGTGGTGGTGAAGGTCGTACCTCTGGTGGTCGTCATCCGGTATCGCCATGGGGCTTCCCGACTAAGGGCGCGAAGACTCGTGGTAATAAGCGTACCGACAAAATGATCGTCCGTCGTCGCAAGTAAATAGAGGGATACGACAGTGCCACGTTCTCTGAAAAAAGGTCCTTTTATCGATCTTCACCTACTGAAGAAGATCGAAGTGGCGGCGGAAAAGAACGATCGCAAACCGGTGAAAACCTGGTCGCGTCGTTCGATGATCCTGCCACAAATGGTCGGTTTGACCATCGCAGTACACAACGGTCGTCAGCACGTCCCAGTTCTCGTGAACGAAGACATGGTCGGCCACAAACTGGGCGAGTTCGCCGGTACCCGCACTTATCGCGGGCACGTGGCAGACAAGAAAGCCAAGCGTTAAGGGGTTAGGAAATGGAAGTAGCCGCTAAGTTGTCGGGCGCTCGAATCTCCGCCCAGAAAGCCCGCTTGGTCGCCGACCAGATCCGCGGGAAGAAGGTGGGCGAAGCGCTCAACCTGTTGGCTTTCAGCAGTAAGAAAGCCGCCGAGATCATGAAGAAAGTGCTGGAGTCGGCCGTAGCCAACGCCGAGCATAACGAAGGCGCAGACGTTGATGACCTGAAGGTCAGCACCGTTTTCGTCAACGAAGGGCGTTCGCTGAAGCGCATCATGCCACGTGCCAAAGGCCGTGCTGATCGCATCGTCAAGCGGTCTTGCCATATCACTGTCAAGGTTGCTGACAAGTAACGGAGTCGAAGAGATGGGTCAGAAAGTACATCCCATTGGCATTCGCCTGGGAATCGTCAAGGAGCACACCTCCGTCTGGTACGCAGACGGTCGGACTTATGCGGACTATTTGCTCGCAGATCTGAAGGTGCGTGAGTATCTCCAAGACAAACTAAAAAGCGCGTCCGTAAGCCGTATCGATATCCATCGTCCGGCTCAAACTGCACGCATCACCATCCACACCGCTCGTCCAGGTATCGTTATCGGGAAGAAAGGTGAAGATGTTGAGAAACTGCGTCAGGACCTGACCAAGCAAATGGGTGTGCCTGTGCACATCAATATCGAAGAGATCCGCAAGCCGGAGCTCGACGGTATGCTGGTTGCGCAGAGCGTAGCTCAGCAGCTGGAGCGTCGCGTAATGTTCCGTCGCGCTATGAAGCGCGCTGTACAGAACGCCATGCGCATTGGTGCCAAAGGCATCAAAATCCAAGTGAGCGGTCGTCTCGGCGGTGCTGAAATCGCACGTACTGAATGGTATCGCGAAGGTCGTGTGCCATTGCACACCCTGCGTGCCGACATCGACTATGCCAACTACGAAGCTCACACCACCTACGGTGTGATCGGTGTAAAGGTTTGGATCTTCAAAGGCGAAGTAATTGGTGGTCGCCAAGAAGAACTGAAACCACAAGCACCAGCGCCTCGTAAAAAAGCTGCTAAGTAAGGGGTACGCCAAATGTTGCAACCAAAGCGTACGAAGTTCCGCAAGCAAATGACTGGTCACAACCGTGGCCTGGCATTGCGCGGTAGCAAAGTCAGCTTCGGCGAGTTCGCGCTGAAGTCTGTAGCTCGTGGTCGTCTCACCGCTCGTCAGATCGAGTCAGCGCGTCGTGCTCTGACCCGTCACGTAAAACGTGGTGGCAAGATCTGGATCCGTGTATTCCCGGACAAGCCGATCTCCAAAAAACCTCTCGAGGTTCGGATGGGTAAAGGTAAGGGTAACGTGGAATACTGGGTTGCCCAGATTCAGCCAGGCAAAGTCCTGTATGAAATCGAGGGTGTTTCTGAAGAGCTGGCGCGTGAGGCTTTCGCCCTGGCTGCTGCAAAGCTGCCGCTCGCCACCTCCTTTGTTAAACGGACGGTGATGTGATGAAAGCGAATGAACTTCGTGAAAAATCCGCACAGCAGCTGAACGAGCAACTGCTCGGCTTGCTGCGCGACCAGTTCAATCTGCGTATGCAGAAAGCAACTGGCCAGTTGGGGCAGTCTCATCTGCTCTCGCAAGTTAAGCGTGACATCGCTCGCGTGAAGACTGTGCTCAACCAGCAGGCAGGTAAGTAATCATGGCTGAAGCCGAAAAAACTGTCCGTACGCTGACTGGCCGTGTTGTCAGCGACAAGATGGACAAAACCATCACCGTTCTGATCGAGCGTCGCGTTAAGCACCCGATCTACGGTAAATATGTTAAGCGTTCGACTAAGCTGCACGCGCACGACGAAACCAATCAGTGCCACATCGGCGACAAAGTCACTATTCGTGAAACTCGTCCTTTGGCCAAGACCAAGTCTTGGGCGCTGGTTGATGTTCTCGAACGCGCTGTGGAAGTCTAAGGACTAGGGGTCGGAGAAATTATATGATTCAGACTCAATCCATGCTCGATGTGGCCGATAACAGCGGCGCTCGCCGTGTTATGTGCATCAAGGTGCTGGGTGGCTCCCATCGTCGTTACGCTGGTATCGGTGACATCATCAAAGTTACCGTGAAGGAAGCAATTCCTCGCGGTAAAGTGAAAAAAGGCCAAGTGATGACTGCTGTTGTAGTCCGCACTCGTCACGGCGTACGTCGTGCTGATGGCTCCATTATCCGCTTTGATGGCAACGCTGCTGTTCTTCTGAACAACAAGCAAGAGCCGATCGGCACCCGTATCTTTGGGCCAGTGACCCGTGAACTTCGTACTGAGAAGTTCATGAAGATCGTCTCGCTCGCCCCAGAAGTGCTGTAAGGAGATCCGACATGCAAAAGATTCGTCGTGACGACGAGATCATCGTGATCGCCGGCAAAGACAAAGGTAAGCGCGGTAAGGTGCTGAAGGTTCTTGCTGACAACCGTCTGGTTGTTGGTGGTCTGAACCTGGTCAAGCGTCATACCAAGCCTAACCCGATGTCGGGCGTACAAGGCGGTATCGTCGAGAAAGAAGCGCCACTGCACGCTTCTAACGTCGCCATCTTCAACGGCGAAACCAACAAGGCTGACCGCGTTGGTTTCAAAGTAGAAGACGGTAAGAAAATTCGTGTCTTCAAGTCGACCCAAAAAGCGGTTGATGCTTGAACACTGCTAGGTAGAAGACCATGGCACGACTAAAAGAGATTTACCGGAAGGAAATCGCTCCGAAACTTAAGGAAGAACTTAAGCTTTCGAACGTGATGGAAGTTCCGCGCGTTACCAAAATCACCCTGAACATGGGTCTGGGCGAAGCGATCGGCGACAAAAAAGTCATCGAGCACGCTGTAGCTGACCTGGAAAAGATCACCGGCCAGAAAGTCGTTGTGACCTACGCTCGCAAATCCATCGCTGGCTTTAAAGTCCGTGAAGGTTGGCCGATCGGCGTCAAAGTGACCCTGCGCCGTGAGCGTATGTACGAGTTCCTGGATCGTCTGCTGTCGATCTCCCTGCCTCGGGTTCGCGACTTCCGCGGCCTGAATGCCAAGTCCTTCGATGGTCGTGGCAACTACAGCATGGGCGTGAAAGAGCAGATCATCTTCCCGGAAATCGACTACGACAAGATCGATGCTCTCCGTGGTCTGGACATCACCCTGACCACCACTGCCAAGAACGATGATGAAGGCCGCGCTCTGCTGCGTGCGTTCAAATTCCCGTTCCGCAACTGATTGGAGTAGGACCATGGCCAAGATGAGCATGAAAAACCGCGAGCTGAAGCGTCAGCTCACGGTTGCCAAGTACGCCAAGAAGCGTGCAGCACTGAAAGCTATCATCGTTGATCTGAACGCAAGTCCAGAAGCGCGTTGGGAAGCTACAGTTGCCCTGCAGAAGCAGCCACGTGACGCAAGCGCCTCGCGCATGCGTAACCGCTGCCGCCTGACCGGTCGTCCACACGGCGTTTACCGCAAGTTCGGCCTTGGCCGTAACAAACTGCGTGAAGCGGCAATGCGTGGTGACGTACCAGGTCTGGTTAAAGCCAGCTGGTAAGTACTGTCAAAGTCTCGGTGCAAGGGTTCGCAAGAACCTGACCACCGGTGGCCTTGAATCTGGATCAAGCCCCTTTTGGGGCTTGATTCATTTCTGGGGTGTGTCTAGAATACCCGGCTCGCCTGAGCCCGTGTTTTTTATACCCGGAGATTCTCGGCGACACGTAGTAGCCGCAAGGCTAATTTTTCTGTATTAGGAGCGTCTAGCCCATGAGTATGCAGGACCCGTTAGCGGACATGCTAACTCGAATCCGTAATGCCCAGATGGCTGAAAAGTCCGTCGTAAGCATGCCATCTTCCACGTTGAAGGTAGCTGTTGCCAAAGTCCTGAAGGACGAAGGTTACATCGCGGGTTATCAGATCAGCAGCGAAACAAAACCACTGCTGTCTATCGAGCTGAAATACTTCGAAGGCCGTCCGGTTATCGAAGAAGTGAAGCGCGTTAGCCGTCCAGGCCTGCGTCAGTACAAGTCCGTCGATGATCTGCCAAAAGTTCGTGGCGGTCTCGGTGTGTCTATCGTCTCCACCAACAAGGGTGTGATGACTGATCGTGCTGCGCGCGCTGCCGGTGTCGGCGGCGAAGTTCTTTGCACTGTGTTCTAAGGGGGGATAAGCATGTCTCGCGTCGCTAAGAACCCCGTTAAGCTGCCAGCCGGCGTCGAAGTAAAATTCGCAGGCCAACAGCTTTCGGTGAAGGGTGCCAAGGGCACTCTCGAACTGAACATCCATTCGTCCGTTGAGATCGTTGAAGAAGCTGGTGAGCTGCGTTTCGCTGCTCGCAATGGCGATCAACAAACTCGCGCAATGGCTGGTACCACTCGTGCGTTGGTAAACAACATGGTCCAAGGCGTAAGCCAAGGCTTCGAGCGCAAGCTCCAGCTGGTCGGTGTTGGTTACAAAGCGCAAGCAAAAGGCACAGTGCTGAACCTGGCTCTTGGCTTCTCGCATCCAGTGGATTACGAACTGCCGGAAGGCATCACCGCTGAGACTCCTAGCCAGACCGATATCCTGATCAAGGGCATCGACAAGCAGCTGGTAGGTCAAGTGGCCGCCGAGATCCGCGACTTCCGTCCACCAGAGCCGTACAAAGGCAAAGGTGTGCGCTACGCGGACGAAGTCGTCCGTCGTAAAGAAGCCAAGAAGAAGTAGGGCATAGCAAATGACCGACAAAAAAGTTACTCGACTGCGTCGCGCTCGCAAAGCACGCCTGAAAATGCACGAACTCGAAGTCGTGCGTCTCTGCGTGTTCCGCTCTTCGCAGCACATCTACGCCCAGGTCATTTCGGCCGACGGCAACAAAGTCCTGGCAAGCGCCTCGACTTTGGATAAAGAACTGCGTGATGGCGCCACTGGCAACATCGACGCGGCCACTAAGGTTGGCCAGCTGGTCGCTACGCGTGCTAAGGCCGCTGGCGTCTCGCAGGTGGCTTTCGACCGCTCTGGCTTCAAGTACCACGGCCGCGTTAAAGCGCTGGCTGATGCTGCTCGTGAAGCTGGGCTGGAGTTCTAAGTTATGTCAAATAACGACCAAAAGCGCGACGAAGGCTACATCGAGAAGCTGGTTCAAGTTAACCGCGTAGCCAAAACCGTTAAAGGCGGCCGTATCTTCACTTTCACCGCGTTGACCGTGGTTGGTGATGGTAAAGGGCGTGTTGGCTTCGGCCGTGGCAAGTCGCGTGAAGTGCCTGCTGCGATCCAGAAGGCAATGGAAGCTGCTCGCCGCAACATGATCCAGGTTGATCTGAACGGCACCACCCTGCAGTACGCAATGAAGTCCGCCCACGGCGCTTCGAAGGTGTACATGCAGCCTGCTTCTGAAGGTACCGGTATCATCGCTGGCGGCGCAATGCGTGCCGTTCTCGAAGTTGCTGGCGTTCAGAACGTTCTGGCCAAGTGCTATGGCTCGACTAACCCGGTAAACGTGGTTCACGCCACTTTCAAGGGTTTGAAAGCAATGCAGTCTCCTGAATCCATTGCCGCCAAGCGTGGCAAAAGCGTCAAGGAGATCTTCTGATCATGGCTACCGTTAAAGTTACGCTGATCAAAAGCATGACCGGCCGCATCCCTAACCACAAACTGTGCGTTAAGGGTCTGGGTCTGCGTCGCATCGGTCACACTGTAGAAGTCCAGGATACTCCCGAGAATCGCGGGATGATCAACAAGGCTTACTACATGCTGCGTGTCGAGGGTTAATCGATGAAACTCAATGATCTGAGTCCAGCGCCGGGTTCCCGTCGCGAAAAGCATCGTCCGGGCCGTGGTATCGGTAGTGGTTTGGGTAAGACTGGTGGCCGTGGTCACAAAGGTCAGACTTCCCGCTCCGGTGGCACCATTGCTCCAGGCTTTGAAGGCGGTCAACAGCCGCTGCATCGTCGCCTGCCGAAGTTCGGTTTCGTTTCCCTGAAAGCCATGGACCGCGCAGAAGTGCGTCTGTCCGAGCTGGCTAAAGTGGAAGGCGACATCGTCACCGTGCAGTCCCTGAAAGATGCCAACGTGATCAACGTCAACGTACAGCGTGTGAAAATCATGCTGTCCGGTGAAGTGACTCGCGCTGTCACTATCGGCAAGGGAATCGGCGCCACCAAAGGTGCGCGTGCGGCTATCGAAGCAGCTGGCGGCAAGTTCGAGGAATAAATGGCTAAGCAAGGTGCTCTCTCTGCGCTCGGCAAAGGCGGTATGTCTGAACTTTGGGCTCGTCTGCGTTTTCTGTTCCTGGCGATTATCGTCTACCGAATAGGCGCACACATCCCGGTTCCAGGTATCAACCCGGACCGACTCGCGGACCTGTTTCGACAGAATGAGGGGACCATTCTTAGCTTGTTCAACATGTTTTCCGGCGGCGCGCTGGAGCGGATGAGCATTTTTGCACTGGGGATCATGCCGTACATCTCGGCATCGATCATCATGCAACTGATGACCGCCGTCAGCCCGCAGCTGGAGCAGTTGAAGAAGGAAGGTGAAGCTGGCCGTCGCAAGATCAGCCAGTACACCCGCTACCTCACCGTCGTTCTTGCTCTTGTCCAGGCCATTGGCATGTCCATTGGTCTGGCAGGGCAGGGCGTTTCGTTCACTGGTGACTTTAGCTTCCATTTCGTCGCAGTAACCACTTTTGTGGCTGGTGCGATGTTCATGATGTGGCTGGGTGAGCAGATTACTGAGCGTGGTGTTGGCAACGGTATCTCGATGTTGATTTTTTCGGGTATCGTCGCCGGTCTTCCGAGAGCGATCGGGCAGTCTTTCGAGTCTGCGCGTCAGGGTGATATCAATATCTTCGCCCTGGTTGCCATCGGTTTGCTGGCAGTAGCGATTATCGGTTTCGTGGTGTTCATTGAGCGTGGTCAGCGTCGTATTGCTGTTCACTACGCCAAGCGTCAGCAGGGCCGCAAGGTCTTCGCTGCGCAGACCAGCCACTTGCCGCTGAAGGTGAACATGGCCGGTGTTATCCCGGCTATTTTCGCGAGCAGCATCTTGCTGTTCCCGGCTTCGTTGGGTGCCTGGTTCGGCCAGTCTGAAGGTATGGGCTGGTTGCAGGACATCTCGCAGTCGATCGCTCCTGGTCAGCCGTTGAATATTCTGCTGTTTAGTGCAGGGATTATTTTCTTCTGCTTCTTCTATACGGCGTTGATGTTCAATCCGAAAGACGTAGCGGAGAACCTGAAGAAGTCCGGTGCCTTTATTCCGGGTATCCGTCCAGGTGAGCAGTCTGCGCGCTACATTGATGGCGTTCTGACTCGTTTGACCCTGTTCGGTGCTCTTTACATGACGGCCGTCTGCCTGTTGCCCCAGTTCCTGGTGGTTGCAGCGAACGTACCGTTCTACCTTGGCGGGACCTCGTTGCTGATCGTCGTCGTGGTTGTGATGGACTTCATGTCCCAAGTACAATCGCACCTCGTTTCGCACCAGTACGAATCCCTGATGAAGAAAGCCAACCTGAAGGGTTACGGCAGCGGCATGCTGCGCTGACCCATAAGGTTCGAGGAGTTGGTGATGAAAGTTCGTGCATCGGTGAAAAAGCTGTGCCGTAACTGCAAGATTATTCGCCGCGAAGGTGTTGTTCGAGTAATTTGCAGCGCGGAACCGCGTCACAAACAGCGCCAAGGCTGAGTGTGATTGTGCTTCAAGCCCGGCAGCTAGTGCGCTGCCGGGTTGATTATTTGTTATTACAGCGATATTATCTCGCGCCCTATTTCTTGGCTTCCGGGGCGTAGGTAGCTGTCAATTGGAGTCCCACTGAATGGCCCGTATTGCAGGCGTTAACATTCCAGATAACAAGCATACTGTTATCTCGCTGACCTACATCTATGGTGTTGGTCGCACTACTGCACAGAAAATTTGTGCAGAGACTGGGGTAAACCCAGCCGCAAAGATCAAGGATCTGAGCGACGAGCAGATTGAACAGCTGCGTGGCGAAGTGGCGAAGTTCACCACTGAAGGTGACCTGCGTCGCGAAATCAACATGAAAATCAAGCGCTTGATGGACCTCGGTTGCTATCGCGGTCTGCGTCATCGTCGTGGTCTTCCAGTACGCGGTCAGCGTACCAAGACCAACGCGCGTACCCGTAAAGGTCCGCGTAAGCCGATCCGCAAGTAATCGCCCCAGCGAATCGACAGGAAAATTATCATGGCAAAACCTGCTGCTCGTCCTCGTAAAAAAGTTAAAAAGACAGTGGTTGATGGCATCGCCCACATCCATGCTTCTTTTAACAACACCATCGTGACCATTACCGACCGTCAAGGTAACGCTCTTTCCTGGGCTACCTCCGGTGGTTCGGGTTTCCGCGGTTCCCGCAAGTCCACCCCGTTTGCTGCTCAAGTAGCTGCTGAACGTGCTGGTCAAGCTGCGCTGGAATACGGCCTGAAAAACCTCGACGTAAACGTCAAAGGTCCAGGTCCAGGTCGTGAATCCGCAGTCCGCGCTTTGAACGGCTGTGGCTACAAGATCGCCAGCATCACCGACGTGACGCCTATCCCGCACAACGGGTGCCGTCCGCCGAAGAAGCGCCGCGTGTAATCCAGGAGATTGTAAAGAATGGCTCGTTACATTGGTCCAAAATGCAAACTCGCTCGTCGCGAAGGCACCGATCTCTTCCTGAAGAGCGGCGTGCGCGCGATCGAATCGAAGTGCAACATTGAAGCAGCACCTGGTATCCACGGCCAACGCCGCGGTCGCCAGTCCGATTACGGCACCCAACTGCGTGAAAAGCAGAAGGTCCGTCGTATCTACGGCGTTCTCGAGCGTCAATTCAGCGGCTACTACAAAGAAGCAGCTGGCAAGAAAGGTGCAACCGGTGAAAACCTGCTGCAACTGCTCGAATGCCGTCTGGACAACGTTGTATACCGTATGGGCTTTGGTTCGACTCGTGCCGAATCCCGTCAGCTGGTATCGCACAAGTCGATCAGCGTAAACGGTCAGACCGTTAACGTTCCGTCCTACCAGGTTCGTGCTGGTGACGTGGTTGCTGTTCGCGAGAAAGCAAAAAACCAACTTCGCATTGTCCAAGCTCTCGATCTGTGTGCCCAACGTGGCCGCGTAGAATGGGTAGAAGTAGACACTGAGAAGAAGTCGGGCGTTTTCAAGAACGTTCCAGCTCGCAGTGATCTGTCCGCCGACATCAACGAAAGCCTGATTGTCGAGCTCTACTCCAAGTAAGGGCTAGAAAATAGGTGCATCCATGCAGATTTCGGTAAATGAGTTCCTGACACCCCGCCACATTGATGTGCAGGTTGTCAGTCCAACCCGCGCCAAGATCACGCTCGAGCCTCTCGAGCGTGGCTTTGGCCACACCCTGGGCAACGCGCTGCGCCGCATCCTGTTGTCCTCAATGCCCGGCTGTGCAGTAGTCGAGGCCGAGATTGACGGTGTGCTCCACGAGTACAGCGCCATCGAAGGTGTACAGGAAGACGTAATTGAAATCCTGTTGAACCTTAAAGGTCTGGCTATCAAGCTGCACGGCCGTGACGAAGTTACGCTGACCTTGTCGAAGAAGGGTTCGGGGGTGGTTACCGCTGCCGATATTCAGCTGGATCATGATGTCGAGATCGTTAATCCCGATCACGTAATCGCTAACCTGGCGTCTAACGGCGCCCTGAACATGAAGCTCGTAGTAGCTCGTGGTCGTGGTTATGAACCGGCAGACTCGCGTCAGAGCGATGAAGACGAAAGCCGCAGCATCGGTCGCTTGCAGCTTGACTCTTCGTTCAGTCCGGTTCGCCGTATCGCATACGTGGTGGAAAACGCCCGTGTCGAACAGCGTACTAACCTGGACAAGCTGGTTATTGATCTGGAAACCAACGGTACCCTGGATCCTGAAGAGGCTATCCGCCGTGCTGCAACCATTCTGCAACAGCAGTTGGCTGCGTTCGTCGACCTCAAGGGTGACAGTGAGCCAGTGGTTGTCGAGCAGGAAGACGAGATCGATCCGATCCTGCTTCGCCCGGTTGACGATCTGGAACTGACTGTACGTTCGGCTAACTGCCTTAAGGCGGAAAACATCTACTACATCGGCGACCTGATTCAGCGTACCGAAGTAGAGCTGTTGAAGACTCCGAACCTGGGCAAGAAATCCTTGACTGAAATCAAGGACGTTCTGGCCTCCCGCGGTCTGTCCCTCGGCATGCGCCTCGACAACTGGCCGCCTGCAAGTCTTAAGAAGGACGACAAGGCGACTGCCTGATCGTCGTAATCACCGAACGTAGTGTTTGGTAAGGAATGAACCATGCGTCATCGTAAAAGTGGTCGTCACCTGAGCCGCACCAGCTCGCACCGCAAGGCCATGTTCCAAAACATGGCGGTGTCGCTGTTCGAGCACGAGCTGATCAAAACTACTCTGCCAAAAGCTAAAGAACTGCGCCGCGTTGCCGAGCCGCTGATCACTTTGGCCAAGACAGATAGCGTTGCTAACCGCCGTTTGGCTTTCGACCGTACTCGTTCGAAAGCTATCGTTGGTAAGCTCTTCAACGACCTGGGCAAGCGTTACGCTACCCGTGAGGGTGGCTACCTGCGCATCCTCAAGTGCGGTTTCCGCGCTGGCGACAACGCGCCTATGGCGTACGTCGAGTTGGTTGATCGTGCTACTGCTGGCGAAGCTGTATCCGCCGAGTAAGACGTCAGTCTGAAACAAAAAACCGGGCCTAGTGCCCGGTTTTTTGTGCCTGAAAGTAAAGCGCGCTGCGTACAAGCTTTTAACCGCTTCAAGTGGTCATCATGGGTCGGAGATGATCATTAGTAATTTTCTATCGATGTCTACAGGTTAATGAATTTGTAGGCGTCACAGTGATGATCAATACTCCCTCTCAGCCGATTAGCCGGCAGTTCAAGACTGACAGAGAAAGGAAGATCACATGAGCCAAAACAACACGCTTACAACTGCCAGTGGCGCTCCTGTCGCCGACAACCAGAATTCCCGCTCCGCCGGCCCTCGCGGCCCATTGCTGCTCGACGACTTCCACCTGCTCGAAAAACTCGCCCACTTCAACCGTGAAAATATCCCGGAGCGTCGTGTGCACGCCAAGGGTTCGGGCGCTTACGGTACATTTACCGTCACCCGCGATATCACCCAATACTCCAGCGCCATACTATTTGAGGCTGTCGGTAAGCAAACGCCAACCTTCCTGCGATTCTCCACTGTCGGTGGTGAACGCGGTTCGGCGGACACCGAACGTGATCCTCGTGGCTTCGCGCTGAAGTTCTATACCGAAGAAGGCAACTGGGACATTGTGGGCAACAACACGCCGGTATTCTTCATTCGCGACCCACTCAAGTTCCCGGACTTTATCCACACTCAAAAGCGTCTGCCACAAAGCAACCTCAAAAGTGCACAGGCGATGTGGGACTTCTGGTCGCACTCACCGGAAGCGTTGCACCAGGTCACCATTCTGTTCTCCGACCGGGGCATTCCCGACGGCTATCGTCACATGCACGGCTTCGGCAGCCACACTTACAGCCTGATCAACGCCACGGGCGAGCGTCATTGGGTGAAGTGGCACTACAAGACCCAACAAGGCATCAAGAATCTTGCACCTGCAGAGGCGACGCGGCTGGTGGGTACCGATCCAGATTACGCCCAGCGAGACTTGTTCGAAGCGATCGAGCGAGGCGAGTTCCCAAAATGGCGCGTGTGCATCCAGATCATGACCGAGGCCCAGGCTTGCGCGCACTATGAGAATCCGTTCGACGTGACTAAAACCTGGTCGCAGAAGGAGTTCCCGTTGATCGAAGTGGGTGAGTTGGAGCTCAATCGAAATCCACTGAACTACTTCGCCGAGGTCGAGCAAGCCGCGTTTGGCCCAAGTAACATGGTGCCCGGTGTAGGTCTGTCGCCAGATCGCATGCTGCAAGGTCGGGTATTCGCTTACGCTGATGCGCACCGCTACCGCATCGGCACCAATCACCAGCAATTGCCGGTGAATGCGCCGCGCAGTCCGGTCAACACTTATCAGCGCGATGGCTCGATGGCGTTTGGCAGCAATGGTGGTGCGGCGCCAAACTACGAGCCCAATAGCTATATCGAGTCGCCAAAGCAGGCGCCCCGTTATGCTGAACCTGCATTGGCATTAAGCGGCGCAGCGGATCGCTATGATCATCGCAAAGACACCGACTATTACAGTCACGCTGGCGCACTGTACCGATTGATGAATGACGAACAGAAAGCGTTGCTGGTCCACAACATTGCGGGCGCAATGGCGGGGGTCTCAAGCGACGTCGTCGACCGTCAACTGCAGCATTTCTTCAAGGCCGATCCGGCGTATGGAGAAGCAATTGCAACGCTGCTCAACGTACAGCTTAACGAAGTCTAAATGAGAAGCAGAACCGCCCTTATTAGGGCGGTTTTTGCGTTATTTAAGCTGCTTTTCTCAGAATATCTTCGCTTTTATTGCGTGCGGCGAGTGACGTTGTGGTCATGTTGGTTCAAACTACAGACTTTCAAGCAGGGAGATGTAGGGCGATGCAAGGCCACCCAGACGTTATCGATTACCTCAACACGTTGCTGACCGGCGAACTGGCCGCGCGTGATCAATATTTCGTCCACTCGCGGATGTATGAGGACTGGGGTTTCACCAAGCTCTACGAACGAATCAACCACGAGATGGAAGAAGAAGCAGGGCACGCTGATGCACTGATGCGCCGGATTCTGATGCTCGAAGGCACGCCGCGCATGCGTCCGGACGATCTGGATGTCGGCACCACGGTTACTGAAATGCTCGAAGCGGACTTGCGCCTGGAATACAAGGTTCGGGCCGCGCTGTGCAAGGGCATCAAGCTCTGCGAACAGCACAAGGACTATGTCAGCCGCGAAATGCTGCGGGTCCAACTGCATGACACCGAAGAAGATCACACCTATTGGCTTGAAAAGCAGCTTGGCCTGATCAAGTTGATCGGTCTCGAGAATTACCTGCAATCCCACACCTGATTGCGGCGAATACAAAAAAGCCCCTGTTACCGATGAAGTGACAGGGGCTTTTTCGTGGGGGCCCAGTTAAGCCCTGTCACGCTCCAGCAGGGGCTTGAGGTAATAACCGGTATGGGATTGCTTCATCTCTGAAACCTCTTCCGGCGTGCCAACGGCAATGATCTGCCCGCCCTTGGAACCGCCCTCTGGGCCCAGGTCCACCAGCCAGTCAGCGGTCTTGATGACGTCGAGGTTGTGCTCGATCACCACCACCGTATTGCCGTGGTCGCGCAGACGGTGCAACACATCCAGCAGTTGCTGGATGTCCGCAAAGTGCAGCCCGGTAGTCGGCTCGTCGAGGATGTACAGGGTCTTGCCAGTGTCACGCTTGGACAGTTCGCGCGACAGTTTGACCCGCTGGGCCTCACCACCGGACAGTGTGGTCGCCGATTGTCCCAGCTTGATGTACGACAAGCCGACGTCCATCAGAGTTTGCAGTTTGCGCGCCAAAGCCGGCACCGCATCGAAGAACTCCCGGGCCTCCTCGATGGTCATCTCGAGGGTTTCATGAATGCTCTTGCCCTTGTATTTGATCTCAAGGGTTTCGCGGTTGTAGCGCTTGCTCTTGCACACATCGCACGGCACATAGATATCCGGCAGGAAGTGCATTTCCACCTTGATCAGGCCATCACCCTGACAAGCTTCGCAGCGTCCGCCCTTCACGTTGAAGGAGAAGCGCCCGGGGCCATAACCGCGCGATCGCGACTCCGGTACGCCGGCAAAAAGCTCACGAATCGGTGTGAACAGGCCGGTGTAGGTGGCCGGGTTGGAGCGTGGGGTACGACCGATGGGACTCTGGTCGATGTCGACGACCTTATCCAGATGCTCCAGGCCCTTGATGCTGTCGTGAGCAGCCGCTTCCAGGGTGGTTGCCCCGTTGAGCGCCGTGGCACTCAACGGAAAGAGCGTGTTGTTGATCAGTGTCGACTTGCCTGAGCCGGACACGCCGGTCACGCAGGTCAGCAGGCCGATGGGAATGTCCAGGTCGACGTTGCGCAGGTTGTTGCCACGGGCGCCCTTGAGCGTCAGCGACAACTTCTTGTTGCGCGGCGTACGCTTGGCCGGCACCGCGATCTTCACGCGGCCCGACAGGTACTTGCCGGTCAGGGAGTCGGGATGCGCCATCACCTCGGCCGGCGTACCTTCAGCGACGATGTGCCCACCGTGAACCCCCGCACCAGGGCCGATATCCACCACATAGTCGGCCAGGCGAATCGCGTCTTCATCGTGCTCTACCACGATCACCGTGTTGCCGATGTCCCGCAGGTGTTTCAGCGTGCCAAGCAACCGGTCGTTATCACGCTGGTGCAGACCGATCGAGGGTTCGTCGAGGATGTACAGAACACCGACCAGCCCGGCGCCGATCTGGCTGGCCAGGCGGATACGCTGGGCCTCACCACCGGACAAGGTGTCTGCGCTGCGATCCAGCGACAGATAATCGAGGCCGACGTTGACCAGGAACTGCAGGCGTTCGCGAATTTCCTTGAGGATCTTGTCGGCGATCTCGCCACGGCGGCCAGTCAGTTTCATCCCTTCGAAATAGTCGCAGGCATCACCGATTGGCAGGTTGGTCACCGCCGGCAGGGTTTTCTCGCCGACCCACACATGCCGTGCTTCGCGACGCAGACGGGTGCCGCGGCAATCAGGGCAGGACTGGGTGCTGAGGAACTTGGCCAGCTCTTCGCGTACCGAGGCCGACTCGGTTTCACGGTAGCGGCGTTCCAGGTTTGGCACGATGCCTTCGAACGGGTGCGAGCGCTTGACGATATCGCCCCGGTCATTCAGGTATTTGAAATCGACGTTTTGTGAACCGCTGCCGTGCAGGATGCTCTTCTGCTGCTCGGCCGGCAGTTCGTTGAACGGCACTTCCAGACTGAACTTGTAGTGGGAGGCCAGCGAGCCAAGCATCTGGAAGTAATAGACGTTGCGCCGGTCCCAGCCGCGAATCGCGCCTTCGGCGAGGGTCAACTCACCATTAACCAGGCGCTTGATGTCGAAGAACTGCTTGACCCCCAGGCCATCACAGGTCGGGCAGGCACCGGCCGGGTTGTTGAAGGAAAACAGCTTGGGCTCGAGTTCACTGATGGCGTGCCCGCAAATTGGGCAGGCGAAGCGCGCGGAGAAGATCATCTCTTCGCCCGGCTCGTCGTCCATCGGTGCCACCAGGGCGATGCCATCTGCCAGTTTCAGCGCGGTCTCGAAGGATTCGGCCAGGCGCTGTTGCAGGTCGGCACGCACCTTGAAGCGGTCAACCACGACATCAATGGTGTGTTTTTTCTGTTTATCGAGCTTCGGTGCTTCGTCCAGCTCATACAACTTGCCGTTGATCCGGGCACGAACGAAACCTTGTGCGCGCAGTTCCTCGAAGACCGAAAGGTGCTCACCTTTGCGCTCGCGAATGACCGGCGCCAACAGCATGAGCTTGCTGCCCTCAGGTTCGGCAAGGACCAGGTCGACCATCTGGCTGACGGTCTGCGCTTCCAGGGGAATGTCGTGGTCCGGGCAGCGTGGAATGCCGACGCGCGCATAGAGCAGGCGCAGGTAGTCGTAGATTTCGGTGATGGTGCCCACGGTCGAACGCGGGTTGTGCGAGGTCGACTTCTGTTCGATGGAAATCGCCGGCGACAGGCCTTCGATGGTGTCGACGTCAGGCTTTTCCATCATCGACAGGAACTGCCGGGCATAGGCCGACAGCGACTCGACATAGCGGCGCTGGCCTTCGGCGTACAACGTGTCGAAAGCCAGGGATGACTTGCCCGAGCCGGACAGGCCGGTGATGACGATCAGCTTGTCCCGTGGCAGGGTCAGGTCGATGTTCTTCAGGTTGTGGGTTCGAGCCCCACGAATCAGGATCTTGTCCAAGGTGGCCTCGCTCGGCGGGCGTCGAAAACGTAGGAGTATACGGCCAAATACTGGATGGATGCACACTATCGAATGTTGCAATTGCTGCCTTACATGAAAGCTCTGTCATCTACACGCGGCAAAGCGTCGCGATATACCCTGCCAATCGATGGGACTGGTAGAATCGCCGCCGGTTCACATGAGGTTTTTCCATGCACGATCCCCACAGCGAGCGCATGAGTGGCAGCGAGACCCGCGCGGCAAGCGGTCTGGCCCTGGTGTTCGCCTTCCGTATGCTCGGCATGTTCATGGTGTTGCCGGTATTGGCGACCTATGGCATGGACCTGGCAGGAGCGACCCCGGCCCTCATCGGGCTGGCGATTGGCGCTTATGGCCTGACCCAGGCGATTTTCCAGATTCCTTTCGGTTTCATTTCTGACCGCATTGGCCGCCGCCCGGTGATTTACCTGGGGCTGATCGTCTTCGCGCTTGGCAGCGTCCTGGCGGCCAACGCCGACTCGATCTGGGGCGTGATCGCCGGGCGCATCCTGCAAGGTGCCGGTGCGATTTCCGCCGCGGTGATGGCTTTGCTGTCAGACCTGACCCGCGAACAGCACCGGACAAAGGCCATGGCGATGATCGGCATGACGATCGGGCTGTCGTTTGCTGTTGCCATGGTAGTAGGACCGTTGCTGACCCGTGCCTTCGGGCTGTCCGGACTGTTCCTTGCCACAGGTGGCATGGCGCTGGTTGGCATCGTGATTGTGATGTTCATGGTGCCGCGCTCCACGGGCCCGTTGCAGCACCGTGAATCCGGCGTCGCGCGCCAGGCGCTGATACCGACGCTCAAGCACCCGGACCTGCTGCGCCTGGATCTTGGTATCTTTGTGTTGCACGCAATGCTGATGTCGAGTTTCGTCGCCTTGCCCCTGGCGCTCGTCGAAAAAGCCGGGCTGCCCAAGGAGCAGCATTGGTGGGTGTACCTGACGGCGCTGCTGATTTCCTTCTTCGCCATGATCCCGTTCATCATCTACGGCGAGAAGAGACGCAAAATGAAACGTGTTTTACTCGGCGCCGTCGTGACGCTGATGCTCACTGAGCTATTCTTCTGGCAGTTCGGCGACAGCTTGCGAGCTCTGGTGATTGGTACCGTGGTGTTTTTCACCGCCTTCAATCTGCTGGAAGCTTCGTTGCCGTCGCTGATCAGCAAGGTTTCACCGGCGGGCGGCAAGGGCACGGCGATGGGGGTCTACTCCACCAGTCAGTTCCTTGGCTCGGCACTGGGCGGCATACTTGGCGGCTGGCTGTTCCAGCATGGCGGTCTGTCGGTTGTGTTCCTTGGATGCGCTGGTCTGGCTGCCCTCTGGCTGGCCTTTGCTGTTACCATGCGTGAACCTCCCTACGTGACAAGCCTGCGCTTGCCATTGTCGCCCGAGGCGATCCGCGAAGCGGGGCTGGTTGAGCGCCTGAAGGCCGTCGTAGGGGTAACAGATGCAGTGATAGTCGCAGACGAAGCGGCGATTTACATCAAATTGGACACCGAACTATTGGATCGCACCACCCTTGAAAGCCTGGTGAACAACCCGGCCGGGGCAGCGTGCGTAGCCTAGGAGAACGTAATGGCCCGTGGGGTTAACAAAGTCATATTGGTCGGCACTTGCGGCCAGGATCCTGAAGTTCGTTACCTGCCGAATGGCAACGCCGTGACCAACCTGAGTCTGGCAACCAGCGAACAGTGGACCGACAAGCAAACCGGTCAGAAAGTCGAAAAAACCGAATGGCACCGCGTGTCGATGTTTGGCAAGGTCGCGGAAATCGCCGGCGAATACCTGCGTAAAGGTTCGCAGGTCTACATCGAAGGCAAGCTGCAGACCCGCGAGTGGGAAAAAGACGGTATCAAGCGTTACACCACTGAAATCGTGGTCGACATGCAAGGCACCATGCAACTGCTGGGCGGTCGTCCTCAACAGGGTGACCAACAAGGCCAGGGCGGCGGTAACAACTACCAGCAATCCGCTCCTCGCCAGCAGGCTCCGCGTCCACAGCAGTCGGCACCGCAACAGTCGCGCCCGGCTCCTCAGCAGGCCGCGCCACAGCCAGCTCCGGACTTCGACAGCTTTGATGACGATATTCCGTTCTAAGCAATAGCTTCGATCGAATCAAAGCCCGGCACTCCCATCAGGATGCCGGGCTTTTTGTTACCCGCAGTTTTCGATTTCCCTGTAGGAGCCGTATTGCGCGGCAAGGCGGGTATGTTATTAACGGCTGGCGGCGAGGAACTCGTCGGTGGACACCACCTTGGCGTAGGCAAAACCCAATGCCGACATGAACGCGGCATGTACGTGGGCTGCCGGAACGTTCAGTCCATTGAACTCCAGGTCACGGGAGGCACAGGCATCGTGGATCACCATGACGCTGTAGCCGAGGTCGTTGGCGGCGCGGGTGATGCCGTCGACACACATGTGGCTCATGCTGCCGACCACCACCAGTTCCTTGATGCCTTGCTCGTCGAGAATGCTCTGCAGTTCGGTTTCGCGGAACGAGTTGACGAAGTGCTTGAGCACCACCGGCTCATTGCCTTGGTTGAGGACTTTAGGGTGCAGCTTCGCACCGTCCGAGCCCGGGGTGAAAAACGGCGCTTGTGCGGAGGTGAACTCGTGGCGGATGTGCACTACCGAATCACCGGCCTCACGAAAGGCCTTGAGCAGACGAACAGCGTTGTCTGCGGCGGCATCGGCGCCGACCAACGGCCATTTGCCCTGGGGGAAGTAGTCTTTTTGGATATCGACTACGATGAGTGCTTGCTTGGCCATGACTGTTTCCTCGAAGTGCGGTTTGGGTGTGGAATGAAGTATTGACCCTGGCAGACCGTCCGGGGATTGGCCGCACCGACAATAGAAGGGGGAAAACTGACAATGGAAGCACAAAGGGCAATCGCCGAGCTGGGCGTGTTGATCTATCCCGGCGCGCAGATGGCGGCGGTGCATGGGTTGACGGACCTGTTCGGGGTGGCCAACCGTATCGCTGCAGAGCATCAGGCGGCGCGCTTGCCTTTGTTGCGGATCAGCCATTGGCAGGTCGATGGCGAACAGGCGCCCGTTCGTGTCTATGACAGCCATCCCGCTGCGGACAGCGCATTGGTAGCGGTGTTGATTCCGCCGTCGATTGCCGGCTTCACCGAAGCCCAGGCGCCGCAAGCGCTGCTGCGTTGGCTTCGCCAGCAGCACGCCAATGGCGCGACCCTGGGGGGTGTCTGCGTGGGCTCGCTGCTATTGGCTGAAAGCGGACTGCTGGACGGTCGCAGCGCCACCACTCACTGGACTTCCGCGAAAACCTTCGCCGAGCGCTACCCGGCGATCAAGCTCAAGGCTGATACGCCCATCGTCGATGACGGCGACCTGATTACCACGGCCGGGCTGATGGCGTGGTCTGAATTGGGTCTGCGCCTGGTCAATCGTCTGCTGGGCCCGAGCATTGCCACCGGCACTGCGCGTTTCCTGGTGGTGGAACACAGCGACAGCGCCAGTGAGTGTGGCAGCAATTTCGCCCCGATTCTCAACCATGGCGATGCCGCGATCCTCAGGGTTCAACACTGGCTGCAAAGCACGGGTGCCACCGATGTCTCGCTGACGGCGATGGCTGAACGTGCAGGGCTGGAGGAGCGGACGTTCCTGCGGCGATTCCGTGCGGCAACCGGGCTTAAGCCGACGGAGTACTGCCAGCACCTGCGAGTCGGCAAGGCCCGGGAAATGCTCGAATTCACCAATGGCACCATCGATCACATCGCCTGGACCGTGGGATATCAGGATCCGGGGGCGTTTCGTTCGACATTCAAGAAGATTACCGGGTTGGCCCCCAGTGATTACCGGGCGCGGTTTGGGGCGATGCCGAGTGCGGCCCCCCGATAGAAGCATCACCCTGCGGGAGTGCCAAAATGCTCGAGTCGTGCAAAATGCCAGAGTCCTGATACCCGTCGTGCAGAATAAAGCAGGCGCGACGCTATGCTTTTTGCACAACCGATTGATTTTAAAACCGTTATTTTCGAGGGACGATTGGCCTGAACCCTGCACCCCATCAGCTACATTCATTTAGCGACAATTGAAGGGGGACGCATGACCCCAACCAACCGCAAAAAACTGGTAGTCGCCCATTCGGTCCGCCCCGATGCGCCGCAGCACGAAGTCGAAACCAATCGCGCCCTGGCCCGTTGGCTGGCGCAAATCCTCGGGCTCAAATACGGCGGCAGCTACGACCCGCAGGTGCATGGCGGGCGGGACATCTATTTGTTGCCGACCCAGACCCTGGTGGGCGCCGCTGCCGCCCGGCAGTTGGGCGTCAAGGGACCAGAGGATTTATGGGGCGGATACGTCGAGCACGATTTCATCTGCACCAAGGCCATCAGCCATGGTTTGTTGAACAGGCATGCCCATGCACCGCAAGGCTGGGCGCCGATGTTTTCCGAACGGGTGCGCACGGTAGTGCTCGACGGTCTCAGTGTTTTCTCCTTCGACGATGCACGGCCGGCGGCGGAGCATCTGCTCTACAGCGGTCCGATCCGTATGAAGCCAATTCATGCCTGTGCGGGGCGCGGCCAGGAAGTCATCACTAGCCTCGACCAGTTCGACGAAATCCTCGCCCGTCCTGAAGCCAAGGCGCTGTTCAGTGAAGGTGTGGTACTGGAGCAGGACCTGGACCAGGTGATTACCCACAGCGTCGGGCAGAGTTTCATCGGCGCCAGGTTGCTCAGTTATTGCGGTGATCAATACTTGACCAAAGACGCTCATGGCGAAGAGGTCTATGGTGGTTCGAACCTGCTGGTGGTGCAGGGTGGCTACGACGATCTGCTGGCGCTGGATTTGCCTGACGATGTGCGATTGGCGATCAGGCAGGCCAAGGTGTTCGACGCGGCCGCCGATGAAGCCTATCCCGGTTTCTACGCCTCACGGCGCAATTACGACATCGCCCAGGGAATTGCCAGTGACGGCCAGCGACGCAGCGGCGTGCTCGAGCAATCCTGGCGCATGGGCGGGGCCAGCAGCGCGGAAGTGGCAGCGTTGCAGAGCTTCGTCAACGATCCGGGGATGCGCGCGATTCTTGTGTCTTCGGTGGAAACCTACATCGATCAGCCACTGCCGGCGGACGCCATCGAGGTGTACCGAGGGCCAGCGGAAAACAGTGATTTTCTTCTCAAGTACGTAACGGTCAACTCCTATGACGGCTAGAAGCGAAAGCATTCAAATCGACATCGACGACGAACAGATGAGCGGGACTTTCCTGAGCCCCAAATCAAAAGTCCCTGGCGTGCTGTTCGTGCACGGTTGGGGGGGTAGCCAGGAGCGAGATCTGGAGCGGGCGAAAGGCATCGCCGGTCTGGGGTGCGTATGTTTGACCTTCGACCTGCGCGGGCATACCGGCGGCACGGGTATTCCGTTGACCCGCGTGACCCGTGAAGACAATCTGCGTGACCTGCTGGCGGCCTACGACCGCTTGCTGGCGCACCCGGCGCTGGATACCTCGGCGATTGCCGTGGTCGGCACCAGTTACGGCGGATACCTGGCCTCGATCCTCACCTCGCTACGGCCGGTGCGCTGGCTGGCCCTGCGAGTGCCGGCGCTGTACCGCGACGATCAATGGCATACGCCCAAGCGCGATTTGGACAAGCTCGATCTGCGCGATTACCGCAGCACTCTGGTGCGCGCCGACAGCAATCGGGCACTGCATGCCTGTTCGCAATTCACGGGTGATGTGTTGTTGGTACAGTCCGAAACCGATGATTACGTGCCTCACGCGACCATCATGAGTTATCGCGCGGCGTGCCAGCAGACACACTCGCTGACCCACCGCATCATCGACGGCGCCGATCATGCGCTGAGCGATCCGGTTTCACAGCAGGCCTACACCTCGATCCTGGTGGACTGGATAACGGAAATGGTGGTGGGTGAACGGTTGAGCATTATTCAGTCAAAATGAATAGTAGTGTCGCTCATGACGCCTTCGCGAGCAGGCTCGCTCCCACAGGGGAATGCATTTCAAATGTGGGAGCGAGCCTGCTCGCGAAGGTGTCCACCCATTATTTGGGTTTTTTCGATATCCGCAATGACTTGGCCTTGGCCTCCACCATCAGGTACATCACCAGCGTGATCAATAACGGCAACAGGAAATAAATTGCCCGATACGCCAGCAAACCCGCCACCAGGCTACCCCGCGATGCCTCGTGTTGCAGCAGCGCCACGAACACCGCTTCCAGCACACCTAGCCCTGCCGGAATGTGGGTGATGACCCCGGCGATGGCGCTGATCAGCAACACGCCAAGCACCAGCGGATAATCCAGTTTGCTCGGTAGCAGCGTGAAAATGACCGCGGCCATCAACGACCAGTTCAGCGCCCCCAGGGCCAGTTGCAGGACCGCCATGCGCAGTGATGGCAAGTTGATTTCGACCCCGCGGATCGCCCACTCGCGGCGTTTGGAAAACCGGCAGGCCGCGAGATATCCCGCACTCGCCAGCAAGAGTAAAACGCCCACGCCTTGCAGCGCGCCGCTACTGAGTTTCCAGCCTGGCGGCATGCGCACCAGCCCACTGCTGAACACCGCGCCGGCAATCACCATGTAGCCGAACCAGTTGGTCGCCAGGCTCAGGCCGAGGATTTTCGCAATGTTGGCCTTGCTCACCCCGAGTCGCGAATACAGCCGATAACGCATGGCGATGCCGCCCACCCAGGCGCTCAGGTTGAGGTTGAAGGCGTAGCTGATGATGCCCACCGGCAGGATCTGTTTCCACGTCAGGTCCTGGCGAATGTAGGTTCGGCCGATCAGGTCGAAGCAGGCGTAGACCAGGAAACTCATCAGTGTCAGCCCTGAGGCGATGATCAAGGTGCGTACCTTGAAATCGGCCAGGGTGTCGAGCACCTCGTTCCATTCGATGCGCTGGGCAAACATCGTCAAGAGGACGATCAGCGCCAGGAAAAACAGCATTGTCAGTGGTCTTTTCCAACGACTCCAGCGCGATTTCGCCGGGTGCTCGGCGTGGGACGCCGCGTGTGTTTCAGTGCGGCTCATGTTGATCGCTCCCGGTCGGTGGGGTGAACGTTTTCAAGCGTGGTTTGTGCGCTGGCAGCCAACCGGCCCATGCCGGGAAATGGCGTAGGAAATGGAACACCAGAAAGCCCACGGTCATGTGCCAGATGCGCCCGCGTGGGGCCTCGTCCACCGACATGGCCTTGCAATGGTTGTCGCTGAGTTCTTCAAGCCGATCGAACAGGTCGCGGTTGAACGCGCGGTCACGGATCAACACGTTGGCCTCCAGGTTCATCGACAGGCTCAGCGGGTCGAGGTTGCTGGAGCCGACTGTGCTCCAGTCTTCGTCCACCAGCGCGACTTTGCCGTGCAGTGGCCGGTCGCAGTATTCGAAGATTTTCACCCCGGACTTGAGCAGGTAATCGTAAGTCATGCGCGCCGCGAGTTTGGCCACCAACATGTCCGGCTGTCCCTGCAGGATCAGGCGCACTTCTACGCCGCGGCGCGCGGCGTTGCGGATTTCGCGCAGCAACCTGTAGCCTGGGAAGAAGTAGGCGTTGGCAATGACCACGCGCCGCTGCGCCGTGCGCAGCGCCAGGCGGTAGACCTCTTCGATGTCGGTCGCGTGCTCGGCGTTATCGCGGTACACCAGTCGTACCTGACCGTCGTGATCGGTGACGGCCAATTCCGAACGCCGTTGTCGACGCCGTTGCCACCAGTATTTGGCGCGGGCCGGGCGACCGCATTGCAGCAGGGCAAAGTGGTGAATGTCGGCCACCGCCGGGCCTTGCACTTCAACCGAATAATCCTGCTTGGCTTCGGGGCCGAAATCGGCCAGATGATCGGCGGAGAAGTTGATCCCGCCAATGAACGCAATCGTCCCGTCCACTACCACGATCTTGCGGTGCAGGCGTCGAAACCAGTTGGTGCGGATGCCCAGGCGCTTGGGTGCCGGGTCGAACATCTGTAAATGCACGCCAGCACCGCTCAGGGCGGAAAGATAATCGGCAGTCAGTTCTCCGCAGCCAAACCCGTCGAAGCTGGCAGTCACGCGGACACCCCGTTGTGCCGCCTCGATCAGCACCTCCTTCAATTCTTCACCGACTTTGTCCTCGAACACAATGAAGGTTTCCAGGAGGATTTCGGTGGTGGCCTGGCGCATCGCCTCGAACACTCTAGGGAAATAGGCTTCGCCATTTTCCAGCAGTTGGACCCGATTGTTGCCTTGCCAACCGTACTCGACGTCGACGGCTGCCGGCTCGCTAATGGGCGGTGCGGCAATGGTTCTTTCCAGCGTGTTTTTTTCCATCGACGGGATGCTCATAGCTCGATCTCCACCGACAACGGTGCGTGATCCGACAGGTGTGACCAGGGACGGTTCGCCAATACCTGCGGATGGCTGGCCTTGAGGTTACGTACGTAGATACGGTCCAGGCGCAAGGTCGGCAATCGCGCGGGGAAACTGCGCGCCGGCTTGCCGTGGTGCTCGGCGAACACTTCGCGCAGACCACAGGGCTGGAGCAGGGCATCGGCGCGTTGGCGCCAGTCGTTGAAATCACCGGCGACAATCACCGGGGCGTCGCCTGGCAACGACTCAAGGCGGCGGCCCAGTAACTTGAGTTGTTCATTGCGATGGGTTTCGCGCAAGCCAAGATGGACGCAAATGGCATGCACCTCCGGGCCCTCTCCCGGCAGGCGCAACACGCAATGCAAAATGCCGCGGTTCTCGTGTCCGCTGATGGACACGTCGAGGTTGTCGTGCCGAACGATCTGGAATTTCGACAGCAAGGCGTTGCCGTGATCACCTGCCGGATAGACCGCATTGCGTCCGTAGGCAAACTGCGGCCAGAGGGTGTCCGCGAGGAATTCGTACTGGGGCATCGCTGGCCAGTTGTCGTAGCGCTTGTGGTGATGCTCGTGGGTGCCGTGTACCTCCTGCAGAAACACCACGTCGGCGGAGACACTGCGCACCGCCTCGCGCAGTTCAGGCAGGATGAATCGCCGGTTCAACGCCGTGAAGCCCTTGTGGGTGTTGACCGTCAGTACGGTGAAACGATGCACCGTGGTATCGATGGTCGCCTGCTCGTCGGTGGTGCCAACCGGGTCGGAAACGCTCATGGCAGCACCCCTTCCGCAGCGGGCTCACCGGGGGCGGTGAGCAGCTCTTTGTCGAGGTCGAAGCGTGCCAGCAAACGGCGCGCATCGAAGGGCGCGCGGACCTTGATGTCGTTATCGAAGTAGCAGAAAACTTCTCGAGACTTTCGCACCCTGGGTTTGAGGCGAGGTGCGATCAGGTGGGGATCAGCCGGTTGCCGACCATGATGCCAGGCATCGATCCGGTCACCCCAACGCTTCAGTGCCTGAGGGGTGTAGCCACTGGCGTAGAGCTCTTCGGCACCGTGCAGGCGCAGGTACACGAAGTCGCTGGTGAGGTCTTCGCGATAGGGCCATTTACCGGCGGTGTCGGCAATCACCAGGGCCGTGTTGTAGCGTTTGAGCAGGCGGACAAATGCCGGATCGATGAAGCTGTCGTTGCGGATTTCCACGGCATGGCGCAAGGGCTTTTTCTTGCTTGTCTTAAGGCTGGCGTGGCCGTTCACATGGGCGTCGTGCTGGCGGGCAAGGGCAGCGGCCTGCTCCGTGTCGTGGGGCAATTGCTCGAGGAAGCTCTCGAACAGTGCGGCGTCGAATTTGAAGTTGGGGGGAAACTGCCATAGAAACGGTCCGAGTTTTTCCTTGAGTTCCAGGACGCCGGAGGCGAAAAAATTCGCCAGGGGTTTATGGATGTCACGCAGACGCTTGATATGGGTGATGAAGCGCGGCGCCTTGACGCTGAACACAAAGTGCTCCGGGGTTTCGGCATACCACTGGGCATAGCGTTCGGGCCGCTGCAGGGCGTAGAACGACCCATTGATTTCGATGCTGTTGACTGCCCGTGAGGCGAATTGCAATTCGCGCCTCTGGGCCAGTCCCTTCGGGTAGAAATCCCCCCGCCAGGGCGTATAGCGCCAACCTGAAATGCCAATATGAATCGCCGCCATGTCGCCTCCCGTCTGACTGCCCCCTGATCTTTTGATGACTGCCAGAGGTTGACGAAAGTTTCGGTGGGACTACGGACGGTATGCATTTCATACATCAACGCAATACCCGTAGGGGCCGGTTTGCTGGCGATCGCGCTGGCGGCTTTTTCCTTGGGCACTAGACTGGTGGCGATTGTCGAGCCAATCGAGAAAAACACCCCGTGCGCCAGGCCGGTGACGATCCGCGACAGGATCAGCGCGTAGCCCGGCGCTTGGCATTTACCGGCCAACACCGAACTAGTCCGGCATTTCTCGATCAGTTCCTTACAGTCCTATCCAAAGGAGCGGATGCCTTGATCAGGCTCAAGACGGCGATATTAATGGGGGCGCTGTTGTTCTTCGGCAGCGAGGAACTGGAAGCGGCGGCGATACCGGGCGTGCCGGCTGCGGCCACCGCCGCCACACCGCCGGCACATCCTGAACCCTTGGTTCAGGGCGGGTTGCTGGGCGCCATCAGTTCAAGCATCGATGGCATCCAGGACAAGCTCAATTTCAACAAGGACCTGCTCGACGCCTGGCGTCTGCGCGCGGATCGTGCGGCCGATGAGGTGGATCAATTGGTCAATCGTCCATCGGCCCGCTCGAGCTGGAGCGTGGCGGGCGATTTCCTGCTGCTGACGGCGGTGTGGGCAGGTGTCTTCGGCCTGCTCTGGATGTTCGGCAAGTTCTTGACCGAACGCCTGTGCCGTCATCGCTTGCTGCTCAGTCGAGAGCGTGGGCAGGCATTGCTTGGGTATGTCTTGCCCTACAGCCTCCCCGCGGTGATCAGCCTGCCGTTGACGATCTATGCCAGCCAGTTCATGGCTTTGTCAGCGGGTCGGGCGCTGGCGTTGTGTTTTGCCTATGCCACCAGCAGTGGGGTGTTCGCGGCGTCGTTGGTGATGTCCCTGGTGGTGCTGTTCAATGTCGGGCACAAGCGCCGGGCGGTGCAGATCATTCGCCAGGACAGCCCGCGGCCGCTGTTCGCGATCGGCTTCCTGGTCGCCCTCAGCGACGCCTTGACCAGCCCGCAGATCGCCCATCAACTGGGTAACAACCTCACCAGCAGCATCGCCGTATTTACCGGGCTGGCGGCCTCGATTTCCTTTGGTTTGCTGGTGGTCCGCATGCGCCGTCCGGTCGCTCACGTGATCCGCATCCTGCCGCTGGCCCAGCGGCGGGCGCAGCCGGCGTTGCGCGAAACCCTGCGGATTTTTTCCGGGCTCTGGTATTGGCCGATCCTGTTGATGGTGCTGGTGTCTGTCATCAACTTGATCGGCATTGGCGATGACAACCAGCAAGTGTTGCGCAGCGCGCTGTTCACCACGGTGCTGCTGATCGCGACGGTGTTTCTCAGCACCACGTTGCATCACTTGTTCAAGTCCCGTAGCGAATCCGACGTGCGCCGCAGTGGCGCCTACAAAGAGCGCTTCCTGAGCCTCTCCCACGCGTTGTTGCGTATCGCCATGGCCATCGTGTTCATCGATATCCTCGGACGCATCTGGGGCGTGTCGTTGTTCGATTTTGCGGTCAGCAATGCGGTGGGGCGGGCAATCAGTGACGCGTTGAGCCATATCGGCTTGATCTTCCTGGTGACGTGGATGGTCTGGGTCGTGCTGGACACGGCGATCCAGGAAGCCTTGAAGCCACCGCTCAACAAGCGCGGGGCGCGCCAGCCAAGTACGCGGGTAAAGACGATCCTGCCGTTGCTGCGCAATGCGATCAAAATCATTTTGGTGGTGATCTGCGCTATCACCACCATGGCCAATCTGGGAATCAATGTTGCGCCGTTCCTGGCCGGTGCCGGGGTCATTGGCCTGGCCATCGGTTTCGGCTCCCAGCAACTTGTGCAGGATGTGATCACCGGGTTGTTCATCATCATTGAAGACACCCTGTCGATCGGCGACTGGGTGGTGCTCGATTCCGGGCATGCCGGCACGGTCGAAGGCCTGACCATCCGCACCCTGCGCCTGCGCGACGGCAAAGGGTTCGTGCACTCGGTGCCCTTTGGCCAGATCAAGGCCGTGACCAACCAATCGCGGCAATTTGCCTACGCGTTCTTCTCCGTGCAGTTCACCTATGACACCGATGTCGACAAGGCCATCGAACTGATTCGCGAAGCCGGGCATTCGATCAGCGACGACCCGTTCCTCAGGTACAACCTGCAAGGGCCGCTGGATGTGTTCGGCGTCGACAAAATGGACCTTAATGGCGTGGTCTTGACGGCACAATTTCGCACGGTGTCGGGAGGGCAGTATGCGGTGAGCCGGGCATTCAACCAACGTTTGAAAAAGCTTGTGGATAACAGTCCCGAGGTGCATTTCGCGCAGACTTATCCACAGCAGGTCTTGATGCCGAGGCAGGCGGCGGAACCTGTGAATGATGGGGTGGCTGAGTCTGGGCATTCGGCGGTGTTGATGCCGGATCAGCTTCGGCCCCAATAAATTTGTTGGCAGTGATGGCCTCTTCGCGAGCAGGCTCGCCCCCACAATTGATTTATGTACACCGGTCCAATGTGGGAGCGGGCTTGCCCGCGAAGGGGCCTGATGAGACAACATCAATGCCGGATCAGCTTGCTCTGCACTTCAGCCATAGCCCGTTGATCCAGCTCCAGCCAAAAACACGGCTTGCCAGCTATCTGCGCAGCCACCGGCAGACCATCGCGATACACCAGTCGATTACTCGCCAGCGCCGGTACTTTCGCACCGGGCAGCAGGGTGCCGGCGAGGTTCAGCGGATCGACCCCGCAGACTGCGATCAAGCTGCCGTCGTGGGGTCGTCGCCGTACTTCGCGCAGCAGTGGAATAGCCTCCGGCAGTGCGAACTGTTCGCCCGCCAAGCCACTGACAAAGCGCCCGCCCCGAATCTCTCCGCGCGCCTCCAAGCGATGGAAGGTGCGCAGCAATTCTCGCCAGCTCGGCAGCCAATCGGCCTCACGTTCGAGCAATCGCCAGAACACCACACCGTAGCGGCGCAACAAGGTCATGGCGATGTGTTCAAGGGTCTCTGCGGGTGTTGGCGTCGGTCGCGGATTATCCACTGGCGCGGCAGTCCCACGACGCAACAGTGCCCAGCGCCCGGCATCGTCCATGCCGCCGACAAAGGCCCCGCGCCCGCGCCGGCTACTGCGCTGCTGGCGCTTGCTGGCCGGGGTGATCAGTGCGCGCAGGCCGGCAAAGCTGTCGGCGTTGACCAACCCGGCACCGACCAGTTCCTGCAGGGCGATTTCCAGTTCCGTGCGCAACAGGTGGGCTTCATGAATCAGCTCATCGAAAAACAGCGCGCCGTGCTGGCTGAGGGCGGCGTGAACCTTCTGTGTCTTGGGCGACAATTCGCCGACCGGCGTCTGCTCGGTCAAGTCGCTCCAGAGACCGACCCGCTGACGCGGCAACAACACGATCGGCGTGCTGCGCAGCGCGATGCCGGTGCTGCGGTTGCGTGCGGTCAACCGGGTCCAGACCAACTTGCCGCTACGGCAGGCATCATCGAGCCAGGTGGGCGAATAGTCTTTGAGCCTCGCGGGCAGCAGGTCGCTGTCCCAGGCCGAAGCAGCAGCGGGGTAGCCTTCGAACTGAGCACTGATGGCCGATAACATCGAGCTGCCCTGGCCTCGGGTGGCGTTGGACAGGTGCTGCCAGTCGAACAGAAATCGCATGAAATCCTGCAAGGCCACGGGCTCGATTTCCCGGCGCAGGCGCTTGACCGTATAGCGGTGAATCCGTGCCAGCAGGTGTCGCTCGCACCACTCATCTTCAGTGCTGCCCGGAGTGAACCGGCCGCGCAGCACGTAGCCTTCGTGTTCGAGTAGCGCCAGCGCCCGAGTGACGTGTGTCGCTGGCAATTGGAGCGGCTCGGCGATCGCCTGCAGCGGCAATGGACCAAACGCGCTGAGCCGTGCGCGAATCACTTCAAGCACCGCGTCGTCCACTTCCCAGTGCTCATCGAACCCCGGCAACGCTTCCAGCGCTGGCATCAAGACAGCCTGTGGATAAATGGCCCGCAGGCAGGTCAGTCGTTCCCGCGCCAGCCAAAGTGAATGGCTGATGCGGCAGGCGCGGCCGCTGTCGGCCAGGGTGTCCAGCCAATCGAGCCATGGGGCGTTGGCGCTGGCCTCGGCCTCGGTGATGCACGCCAGGCTCATCAACGCCTCGTGCATTTCATCCACACCGCTGGGTGTCGGCCAGGCTTCTTCGCGCACGGCGGTAATCGCCTCGACGTCCAACGCACCAAGGTCATCGGTGGATTCTGGCTCGCTCCAGCGTCGATTGATAACGGCTTGTGTGCGGCGCTCTTCCAGTGGCGCGTCGTCAAGAAAGGTGTATGGCCGGGCGCTGAGTATTTCCGCCGCCAGCGGCGAGGGTGCCGGCAGGTCTCGGCTGATCAGGCGGACCTCACCGCGCTCCATGCGCCGCAACAGCGCCAGCCAGCCTTCACTGTCCATGGCGTCGTGCAGGCAATCATCAAGGGTTTGTTCCACCAGCGGATGGTCGGGGACTTCGCGTTCGCCGACCAGGTTTTCCACGCAGGCAATCTGATCGGGAAACACGTTGGCGATCAGGTCTTCACTTTTCATGCGCTGGATCTGCGGCGCGACCTTGCGCCCGCCGGTATAGCGCGGCAACGCCAGGGCCACACCGGCATTCCAGCGCCAGCGCACACCGAACAGCGGCGCGTCGAGCACGGCCTGGATCAGAATGTGTTGCGCGCTATTGCTGTGCAGATAGCGCCAGACCTCATCGAGTTCAAAGCTGTGGCTGGTGGACAACGACAAGACGATGGCGTCCTCGCTGGCGGCCGCCTGCAATTCGAAATTGAAGGTGCGGCAAAAACGCTTGCGTAGGGCCAAGCCCCACGCGCGATTGATGCGGCTGCCGAACGGGCTGTGGATGATCAGTTGCGTACCGCCCGACTCATCGAAAAACCGCTCCATCAGCAGCGTGTCTTGAGAGGGCAGGGCGCCGAGGGACTGGCGCGCACGGGCGAGGTATTCGACCAGTTGTTCGGCGCTGGCCAGGTTCAGGCCGAGGTTGTCGGTCAACCAATCGAGGCTTGGCTGCAAATTGCCCGGCGTGGCGCCCAAGAGCTCATCGAGTCGGGCCTGCAGGCGCGCTACGGCAAACGACAGTTCAGCACTGCGCCCCGGGGCTTCGCCAAGCCAGAACGGGATCGTCGGCGGCTGGCCCTGAGCGTCTTCGACCCGGACCTTGCCGGTTTCGACCCGCAGGATCCGGTACGAGGTATTGCCCAACTGGAACACATCGCCAGCGATGCTCTCCACGGCGAAATCTTCATTGACGCTGCCGATATTCAGCGCTTGCGGCTCCAGCAATACGGCGTAGTCGGCGTTGTCCGGAATCGTCCCGCCGCTGGTCACGGCCGTCAGTTTGGCGCCACGACGACCACGCAGGGTACGGTTCACGGCGTCGCGGTGCAGATAGGCGCTGCGAATACCCTGACGCCCGTTGTAACCCTCGGCAAGCATGCGCAGCAGCGCCTGATAATGTTTTTCGTCGAGCGCGGCATAGGGCGAGGCCTGCCGGAACAACGCCAGCAAAGCGTCCTCTGGCCATTCCTGGCAACTGACTTCGGCGATGATCTGTTGCGCCAGGACATCCAGCGGTGCCTCGGGGATCAGCAGGGTGTCGAGCTCGCCCCGGCGCACGCAGTCGAGCAGCGCGACGCATTCAATCAGGTCGTCGCGGGTGGTCGCGAACAAACGGCCCTTGGGCGTGCCGCCGACCTGGTGTCCGGAGCGTCCAACCCTTTGCAAAAAGCCGGCAATCGAGCGCGGCGAGGCGATCTGGCACACCAGGTCGACGTCGCCAATGTCGATGCCCAATTCCAGCGACGCGGTGGCGATCAACACTTGCAGCTCGCCGCGCTTGAGCCGCTGTTCGGCGTCCAGGCGAAACTCCTTGGCCAGGCTGCCGTGGTGGGCGGCCACGGCGTCCTTGCCCAAGCATTCGCTCAGGTGCCGACTCAGGCGTTCGGCCAGGCGCCGCGTATTGACGAACACCAGCGTAGTGCGGTGCTCGCGGGCCAGGGCGGCCAGACGGTCATAGACCAGTTCCCAGACATCGTTCGCCATCACCGCCGACAGCGGCACGGGTGGAACCTCGATGCCCAGATCTCGTGGGCGGGCATGGCCGATGTCGATGATTTCGCAGTCCCGATCGCGGCCGACCAGAAAGCGCGATACCGCTTCTATGGGATTTTGCGTGGCCGACAGGCCGATGCGCACCAGCGGTTCGGCGCACAACGCCTGCAAGCGTTCCAGGCTCAGGGCCAGGTGGCTGCCGCGCTTACTGGCGGCGATGGCGTGGATTTCGTCGACGATCACCGTGCGTGCGGTGCCGAGCATTTTTCGGCCTGAGTCGGAGCCGAGCAGCACGTACAGCGATTCCGGGGTGGTGACCAGAATGTGCGGCGCGGTCTTGCGCATCGCCGAGCGGTCTTTTTGCGGTGTATCGCCGGTGCGCACGGCGGTGCTGATGCGCAACTCGGGCAGGCCCATCACCCTCAACTGTTCGCTGATACCGGCCAACGGGTTTTGCAGGTTGATCTGGATGTCGTTGGACAGCGCCTTGAGCGGCGAAACGTAGACCACCAGGGTTTCGTCAGGCAAGCCTTCGAGGGTTTCCAGGC
Organism: Pseudomonas umsongensis; assembly: GCF_002236105.1. Classification (GTDB taxonomy): domain Bacteria; phylum Pseudomonadota; class Gammaproteobacteria; order Pseudomonadales; family Pseudomonadaceae; genus Aquipseudomonas; species Aquipseudomonas umsongensis. Next base: position 261,925 of record NZ_NIWU01000006.1, on the reverse strand, counting down.
CACGGTGGACCAGGTCGTCGATCACGGCGAGGAAGGCGGTGAGGGTCTTGCCGGAACCGGTGGGTGCGGCAATCAGGGTCGAGCGGCGCTGGCGGATCAGCGGCCACGCCCGGGCCTGGGCGGCGGTGACCGTCGCGAAAGTCTTGCTGAACCAGGCGCTGACGGCGGGGTGGAAGCCGGCCAAGGCACTGTCGACGGGGATGGGCAGGTTCATGGTCTGATTTATGCGGGTGACTCAGTGAAGATGCAAGTACCGCTCAAGACCTTTGCTGGCCTTTAGGGCCCCTTCGCGAGCAGGCTCGCTCCCACATTGGGCCGGTGTACACAATTTCATTGTGGGAGCGAGCCTGCTCGCGAAGAGGCCAGTAGCTGCACTACAAATCCCGGACATCTACACTTTACGGATGACGGTTGCGCACTAAACCCGCAAAATGCAACGATTCCGGCAACTATCGACGACATTGCCCGCGGGCGCCGTCGATTAAGCCATCGTTCCAATCAGACTGGGCCTGCTGACTCTATGCGAATGCGCCTTATGTTACTGGGCGGCGGAAATGCCCTTGGGCAGGCGCTGATTCGCCTCGGTGCGGAGGAAGACATCGGTTTCCTCGCCCCCCGCCCACCTCAAGACGGCTGGGATGCCGCGAGCCTGACGCAACTGCTCGACGACACCCGTCCGGACGCGTTGATCAACCTCGCCTACTACTTTGACTGGTTCCAGGCGGAGGCGGTCAGCGAACAGCGCCTGGCCGGGCAGGAGCGGGCGATCGAGCGCCTGGCCGAACTGTGCCAGCATCACAACATCGTCTTGCTGCAACCCTCGAGTTATCGCGTGTTCGACGGCTCCCGGGCGACAGCCTACAGCGAAAAAGACGAGCCGCAGCCGCTGGGCCTGCGTGGCCAGGCGTTGTGGCGAATCGAACAAAGCGTGCGCGCCACCTGCCCGCAACACGTGCTGTTGCGTTTCGGTTGGCTGCTCGATGACAGTCCCGACGGCACCCTCGGGCGCTTCCTCAGCCGCGCCGAGCAGTCACAGGAGCTGTTGATGGCCGACGATCGCCGTGGCAATCCGACACCGGTGGACGACGCGGCCCGCGTGATCATTTCGGTGCTCAAGCAACTGGACTGTGGCGCGCCGCTTTGGGGCACCTACCACTACGCCGGGCATGAGGCGACCACGCCACTAGCCTTGGGGCAGGCGATTCTCACCGAAGCACGCGCCCTGCATCCGCTGGCCGTCGAAGCTCCGACCGCCCAGGCTCACGCCGCGCGACCGGACGCCGCCGAAGAACCGCAGCACGCGGTACTGGCCTGCAAGAAAATTCTGCACACCTTCGGAATCAAGCCACGCGCCTGGCGTGCGGCCCTTCCGGGTCTTTTGGACAGGTTCTATCGTCATGGCTGATCGCCCCGTTTTGATTACCGGAGGGGCCGGTTTCATCGGCTCCCATCTCACCGATGCCTTGCTCGCCAAGGGCTATTCGGTTCGGATTCTCGATGATCTGTCTTCCGGTAAACGCAGCAACCTGCCGCTGGACAATCCCAAGGTCGAGCTGATTGTCGGCGACGTGGCCGATGCCGCCCTGGTCGCCCGAGCGGTGGCCGGTAGCGGTGCCGTGGCGCACCTGGCGGCAGTGGCATCGGTACAGGCGTCGGTGGACGATCCGGTGAAGACCCACCAGAGCAACTTCATCGGCTCGCTAAATGTTTGCGAAGCCATGCGCCAGTCCGGGGTCAAGCGCGTGCTTTTTGCCTCCAGTGCCGCGGTGTATGGCAACAATGGCGAAGGCGAGTCGATCGGTGAAGACACGCCCAAGGCACCGTTGACGCCCTACGCGTCGGACAAGCTGGCGAGCGAGCAATACTTCGATTTCTACCGGCGCGAGCATGGGCTGGAACCGGTGATTTTTCGCTTCTTCAACATCTTCGGCCCGCGCCAGGATCCGTCCTCGCCGTATTCCGGGGTGATCAGCATTTTCAGCGAGCGCGCACAGAAAGGCCTGCCGATCACCGTGTTTGGCGACGGTGAGCAAACGCGGGATTTTCTCTACGTCGAAGACCTGGTCGATTTGCTGGTGCAGGCTATCGAGAAACCCCAGGTGGAAGACGGCGCGGTAAACGTCGGCTGGAACCAGGCGACGAGTCTCAAGCAAATGCTTGCAGCCCTCGAGGTGGTCGTTGGCAAGCTGCCCCCGGTGAGCTACGCCCCGGCACGCTCCGGCGATATTCGTCATTCACGGGCCAACAACCAGCGTTTGCTGGAACGCTTCAGAGCGCCCGAGCCGACGCCGTTGAGTGTCGGGTTGGCGCGGTTGCTGGGACAATAGAAAAAGGCGCCGGTTGAGGCGCCTTTTTTGTGTGCGCCCAGCATGGGCGCAATCTTGTGGGTGAAAGTCCCGCCGTAAGCTGACCACAGCGAACGAAGTGAAGCGCAACTGCATGAGGGCGACCGAGTGTGGGGAGGAAGCGTGAATCGAAGCCATGAGCCGATGTACAAGAACCGGATAAAAGGCAAAGCCGATCAGGGCGAGCGGGCACAAAACCGCGAAGCTTTTGTGGTCAAGGATCAGGCTGTGTAAATCCGGCGGTTGTGTGGTGAAGGATTGCGTTCTTACCTGGGGAGATCTCGCCTTGTGCCTGAAAGGGCGACGGCGCCAGCCGGAGCGAGAAGTCAGCAGAGGCCGTAGTAGTCTTTTTTTTTGACGAAGGGCCGAACGAGAGAAAGCGTCATAGGCCATGTTGATGCGAAAGACCGGAAGTCAGATGCCTGCCAAACGCGGGGCGGACGGAGATAACGAGCGGTGAAACCGTGAGATATCCCATCAGCGACGAGGTCAATCGCCCGCAAGATGAACCCTATAACGCAGGGCAAGGGCTGCTGGAGCGGGCCTTTGCGAGAGAAAACCTGAAGCAGGCGTGGAAGCGGGTCAAGGCCAACAAAGGTGCAGCGGGAGTCGACGGTCTGAACATAGATCAGACGGCCGAGCATCTGCTGACCCAATGGGTCGTGATTCGTGAACAGCTTATGTCTGGTGTCTACCGGCCCAGTCCGGTACGCCGAGTGGTCATTCCCAAGCCCGACGGCGGTCAGCGCGAGTTGGGCATTCCCACGGTCACCGACCGCCTGATCCAACAGGCGTTGCTGCAAGTCTTGCAACCACTACTCGATCCGACTTTCAGTGAACACAGCTACGGTTTTCGCCCGGGGCGCAGTGCGCAGGACGCCGTTTTGGCGGCCCAGCGCCAGGTGTCCTCGGGACGCAAAGTGGTGGTGGATGTTGACCTGGAAAAGTTCTTCGACCGGGTCGATCACGACATTTTGATGGGGCGCTTACGCAAACGGATCACGGATCGGGCGGTTATCCGGCTGATTCGTGCCTATCTGGATGCAGGAACGCTGATCAATGGCGTGGTCGAGAAAAGCCGCTGCGGGGCGCCGCAAGGCGGCCCGCTGTCGCCGTTGCTGGCGAATGTGCTGCTGGACGAAGTGGATCGGGAGCTTGAGCGTCGAGGTCATTGCTTCGTGCGTTATGCCGACGATGCGAATGTGTATGTTCGCAGTCATAAGGCGGGGGAGCGGGTAATGGCTCTGCTGAAGCGTCTGTATGACAAGCTGCACTTGAGTGTCAACGCGAGCAAGAGTGCAGTGGCGAGTGCGTTTGGTCGCAAGTTCTTGGGCTATGAGATGTGGTCAGCCCGCGGCGAAGTCAAGCGTGCTGCATCCTATAAAGCGCAGAAGCAGTTCAAGCAGCGAATACGCTGGTACACCCGACGCTCGTGTGGCCGTAGCTTGCAGCAGATTGCTGATGAGCTGCGACCTTACATTTTGGGCTGGAAGGCTTACTTCGGTTTGTCGCAAACCCCAGCCGTCTGGCGTGAGTTGGACGAATGGATGCGACACCGATTGCGAGCTATCCAGCTTAAACAATGGGGGCGTGGAACGACGACGTATCGTGAGCTACGAGCACTTGGTGCAAACATCCAGGTGGCACAGAAGGTGGCGGGAAATACCTGCCGCTGGTGGCGTAACAGTCGTCTTGATCTGAATCGCGTGCTTAATATTGCGTGGTTCGACAGGCTGGGATTAGTGCGTCTCTCATAACCTCAATCTCTCGAACCGCCCGGTGCGGACCCGCATGCCGGGTGGTGTGGCAGGGGAACGGCCTGTGAAGGCCGTCCCCTATGCCGATTGCCGATCGTTCTCACGCTCTGCTTGGGAATGCCTCAATGGACGCTCTGCGTCTGCTCTTGGGACGTGGAGCGTCCCTGGCTGCATCCCACGCTGAGCGGGGGAACGATCATCACCACCACGTGAATGTTTAGAACTTGTAACCCAGGCCGACCATGTAGATAAACGGATCCGCATCCACGTTCACCCGTGCCCGGGTGCCCGGCGCGATGGCGTTGTTTTCCACGGTCGCACGCGTGTCGATGTCGATGTAGCGCATCTGCGCGTTGAACAGGATGTTGTCAGTCAGCATGTAATCGGCACCTACCTGCCAGGCCACGCCCCAGGAGTTTTCGGTCTTGAAGTTGCTGAAACCATTGGCGCGCGCTTCGCTGCTCAGGTGTTCGTCATACATCCAGGTGTAGTTGACGCCTGCACCGACATAGGGCTGGAACGCGGACTTGGGGTCGAGCGGGTAGTACACCAGGCTCAAGGTCGGCGGCAGTTGATTAAAACTGCCGAGTTTGCCGTTGGCTGCGCTCAGGGCAGTGCCCTTGAGTTTTACGTCATGCTCGAACGGTGTGGCCGCCAGCAATTCGATGCCAAGGTGATCGGTGATCATATAGGCGAAGTTAAGGCCCAGTTGTGTGTCGCTGCTCAGCGTCGCCTCGCCGCCCAGGTCGGCACCGCTCAATGGGCCCTGATCGACCTTGACGCTGGAACTGTCGGTATTCGGATCGACGGTGATCGCGCCTGCACGCAAGAGGATGTCGCCTTTTTCGTGAGCGTGGGCGAGCGGGGCCGCGAGCGCGAGGGCAAACAGCGAGGCGCCGAGCAAGGACTTGTTCATGGGGGCTCCAGAGGACGTTAAAAATGTTCGATGTCCAATGGTAAGTCGGCTAACGATTTGGTCTTTTGATGCAGCTCAATGAAAGTGGGATGAGATTGTTTTTTGGGGAACCTGTGAGGGCCTCTTCGCGGGCAAGCCTCGCGCCTATGGCAATTCATACAGGTAAATCTTGTCCGCCTCCATCTGGTAACCGGCATCCGCCAACTCGCTGGTGGACGCTTTTACCTGCAACGCACCTTCGATCCAGTACGGCTGATACAGCTCGTCGAGCTTCACGCCCACTTCGCTTTTGACATGCACGATCTGGTTCGACGGCGGTGGCGGTACGTGAATACAGGCGCCGAAATACGGCACCAGCAGAAACTCCGTGGTGCGACCTTCTTCACTCACTTCCAGCGGCACGATGTAGCCCGGCAAGCGAATGTTCTGCCCGTCGAGGGCCTTGACCACCGGCGCGTTGGGCATGTCCTGCTTCGCGGCCGGAGCCGATTCGGCAGCCAGTGCATCGCTCATCTTCGACAGGTCATGCAGCGGCGTCATGTTCGGCACTTCCGCGGCCGCATCCGGCGGGATCATTTCCGACCAGGTCAGCTCTTTCGGCGCAGCCGCCCACAATGGCAGGGCGACCAGCATCAACAGCGCAAAGACAGCGCGGGGCATTTCAACATCCTCATAAACGAATCGACAGGCCATCGGCCAGGGATTGGCGATAGGCGCGCCAGGCAGGCACGCTGCCCATCAGCAACGCAGCGATCAGGATGCCACCGAGTAGCGTCCATTCATATTCACTTGGCCATGCCAGTGGCAGAAACAGGCCGTAATTGGCTTGCACGTAACCCTGTGCCGCAGCGATGCCGATGTAAAGCAGCGCCACGCCGGCAACCACACCGGCCAGCGCCAAGGCAAACGCTTCCAGTACCAGCAGCGTCGCGACATGCCAAGGTCGCGCACCTACCGAACGCAGGATCGCCATCTCCCGGCGGCGTTCGTTGAGGCTGGTAAGAATCGCCGTGAGCATGCCGATCAACCCGGTCAACACCACGAACAGCGACACCACGAACAAGGCTTTTTCCGCGGTGCTCATCAAGCTCCACAACTCTTGCAGCGCAACGCCCGGCAAGATCGCCAGCATCGGTTCGCCGCGGAATTCGTTGATTTCGCGCTGCAAGGCAAAGGTTGAAATCTTGCTGTTCAGGCCGAGCATGAATGCGGTGATCGCTTGGGGCGTCAGGTCCATGTTGCGCGCCTGATCGGCGCTGATCCGCCCGTTGCCCCGGGCCGGCACACCGTTGTGCCAATCAACGTGAATGGCCTCCATACCGCCGAGGCTGATGTGCAGTGTGCGGTCCACCGGGGTGCCAGTACGCTTGAGAATGCCGACCACGGTGAAGGGCTTGTCGTCATGCTTGACCAGGCTGATCACGGCCACACCGTGGGCCAGCACCAGCTTGTCGCCGAGTTTGTAGTGCAATGCGTCGGCCACTTCGGCACCGAGCACCACTTCGAACGGATCGGTGGCGAAGGCACGGCCATCGGCCAGTTCCAGGTGTTGCTGGCGGCCGTACTGGTAGTGTTCGAAGTACGCCTCGGTGGTGCCCATCACCCGATAACCGCGATGGGAGTCGCCGAGTGACATCGGGATGGCCCACTTCACTTTCGGGTTGTTGGCGAAGTGTTCGAAGCTGTCCCAGCGGATATTGTTGGTGGCGTTGCCGATGCGGAACACTGAGTACAGCAGCAGGTTGACCGAGCCGGAACGTGCGCCGACGATCAGGTCGGTGCCGCTGATGGTGCTGGCGAAACTGGCCTTGGCCTCGGTGCGCACCCGTTCCACAGCCAGCAGCAGGCACACCGACAGGGCAATGGCGAACGCGGTGAGGATCGCGGTGAAACGGCGGTTTGACAGGCTGGCCATGGCTAGACGAAACAGATACATCTCAAACCTCGAAAGACGTGGCGGCGCGATTGAGTTCGGCCAGCGACAGGTGGCGGTCGAACAGCGGCGCCAGGCTCTGGTCATGGCTGACGAACAACAGGCTCGACCCGGCTTCGCGGCATTCGGCGAACAGCAGGCGAATGAAGTTCTCCCGGGCGTCGTAGTCGAGGGCCGAGGTCGGCTCATCGGCGATCACCAGTTCCGGTTGACCGATCAGCGCGCGCGCGGCGGCCACTCGTTGTTGCTGGCCGATGGACAGGGAGTCGGCGCGGCGAGCGAGGATGTTGTCGTCCTTCAAACCCAAATGCGCGAGCAGGGTGGCGGCGGCCTGATCGATGCTGCCGTGGCGCTGTTTTGCCCGCTCGGCGCGCAGTTTGGAGAAGTGGCAGGGCAGTTCGACGTTCTCGCGCACTGACAGAAACGGCAGCAGGTTGAACTGCTGGAAAATGTAGCCGGTGTGATCGACGCGAAAGTGATCGCGGGCGCCGGCAGAGAGTGCCGTCAGCTCCTGGCCGAGCAGGCGAATGCTGCCGCGATCGGGCTTTTGCACACCGCCGAGCAGGCCGAGCAGGGTGGTCTTGCCGCTGCCGCTGGGGCCCTTGAGGAACAGGGTTTCCCCCGGTTCCAGGCGAAACGCCGGGATATCCAGCAATGGCGGATGACCGGGCCAGCTGAAGCCCAGGTCGGACAGTTCGATGAGTGCTTGGGTCATGGCGCCGATTTCATGAATGTTGATTAACCTGTGGGAGCGGGCTTGCTCGCGAAGGGGGGAGTGTCAGTCGACATCTATGTTGCATGACACACTGCCTTCGCGAGCAAGCCCGCTCCCACATTGGTTTTGCAGTGAATTCAGAATTTGAGGGCGGCAGCCTTTGCCGTCACTTCAACCCCTTGCTGCCCGCTCGGGCCGATCAGTTGTACCTGAATTTTCTGGGTCGCCGGGAATGTGTTGAAGATATTCGCCAGGTCCAGGTTTTTCAGCGCAGCGGGTGTAGTGCAGGTGAACTGGTAGCGGGCGTGGATTTCGCTGTGATCGTGGTGATGCTCGTCCTTGGCATCTTTGTCGTGATCGTCGTCGGCGTCCGGCTTGTCACCGAAGAGGGGGCTTTGCAGTTTCTGAGAAGCCACCCCACAACCGGCTGCTGTCGGCAGGTTGAACAGCGTCAAGGGTTTTTCAAGCTGACTGCGGACTGCGGCGACCTTGGCCTTGTCAGCGTCGGTGGCGGCGGCATGCTCGAATCCCACCAGATTCATCGCCGGACTTTCCAGCTCCAGCTCCAGGGTCTGGCCGTCCAGCACCGCGTTCAGGCGCCCGACGCCGTGCTCGTGGGCGCCAAGGCTGCCGTGCTCATGGTCGTGATCATGTTCGTCGGCGGCATGGGCCACAGCCAGCGGCAACATGGCAAACGGCAGGGCGAGAAGCAGGCGGCGCATGGCGAGTCTCCGAAAGACAAGATGAAAAAAATGTTATGTAATCTTATAACGTTTGTGCGCGGATTGTGACTGCCAGCTTGGCGTTGCACAAGCCCCATGGGAGCATGGGCATGAAGAAATGTTCGGGAGCTGACTCATGTTGCGAATTCGCGGAAACATCGGCGACTGGCCGGTGGATTTGACGCTGGAGATGGATGACGCCGATTGGGCGCGGCTGGGGGCGCAACTGCAGGTAGAAAAAACCGAAGTCAGTGCACCAGCGGCGAAACCGCTGAATCAAGACGATGCGCTGTGGCAGGTTGCCAGGGATTTGCTGCGCAAGGCCGGGCAATTGAGCGGGCCGGACTTGCTCGATCAACTGGAAGGGCTGGCCGGCAGTGCGGCGGCGGGCAAGCGCCTGTTGGTGCGCTTGCGTCATAGTGCGGATGTAAAAGTCGAGAGCGGCGGCGATACGCCGATTTATCGCTGGCTGTAGGAGCGAGCATGCTCGCGATGGACGTAATGCTTGGCGCGTTTCTACAGACAGCACGCGTCATCGTTGACGTCCATCGCGAGCATGCTCTCTCCTACAGGACGGGGCTGTTAATACAGTGCAGCAAAGAGCTTGCGGCGGTAGGTCGTCACTAACGGATGATCGTTACCCAGCAGTTCGAACACCTGCAGCAAGGTCTTGTGCGGCAAACCTTCGCTGTAGCTGCGGTTGCGGATGAACAACTTGAGCAGGCCATCCAGCGCCGCGTCGTACTGCTGGCGCGCCAGTTGTTGCACGGCCAACTGGTAGACCGCTTCATCGTCCTGTGGGTTTTTTGCCAGGCGCGCTTTAAGGTCGGCGGCATCCGGCAAATCCTTGGCCTGGCCGAGGAACTTGATCTGCGCCTTGGCGCCGGCCAGGGCGGCCTTGTGCTCATCGCTCTTGACCGCGTCGAGTACGGCTTGCGCCTCGCCCAGCTCACCGCGCTCGGTGAGGCAGCGGGCGTAAAGAATCAGCGCCTTGGCATTGGTGTTGTCTTCGCCCAGCAGCACTTTCAGCAGGGCTTCCGCATCGGCGAAGCGGCTGTCATCGAACAAGGCCTGGGCCTGTTCGAACGGATCGGCGGCCGCCGGTGGCGGCATTTGTACATGGGGCTCGAGCAGCGCCCGCACGGCCGACTCCGGCTGCGCACCGGCAAAACCATCGACCGGCTGGCCATCCTTGAACAGCACCACGGTCGGCAGGCTACGAATACCGAAGCGGGCGACGATGTCCTGTTCGAGGTCGCAGTTGACCTTGGCCAGCAGCAGTTCGCCCTGATAGCTCTCGGCAATGGTCTGCAGCATCGGCATCAGGACCTTGCAGGGGGCACACCATTCGGCCCAGAAATCCACCAGCACCGGTTTGTGAAAGGAGTTCTCGATCACCGACTGGTCGAAATCGGCAGTCGTGGCGTCGAAGATGTACGGCGTTTGCTGACTCATGGGGGATCTCTTGGAAGCGTGAATGTGCTCACTATAAGGGCTGGCGCAAAAGATCGCAGCCTTCGGCAGCTCCTACAGGATCGGGTTTACACACGGTCAATGTAGGAGCTGCCGAAGGCTGCGATCTTTTAACGGTTTGCGTGGTAGAGGCTCACATGCCGAAACTCTTCGGGTTCACACAGGTCCGGCAAGGTCATGGCCTCCAGCATTTCGATGCGCCGGTACAGCGGATGACGAAAATCGCGCACCCGCGAGTCCGCCACCAGCGCTTCGCGGCCACGACTGAGGAACTCATCGAGCAGCGGCAAATTCGCCCGGTCGTACAGCACATCCGCCACCAGGATCAGGTCAAAACGGTCGTCTTCGGCGAAAAAGTCCGTCGAGTAAGTGAGCGCTACGTCATTGAGTTCGGCATTCGCCCGACAGGCGGCAATCGCCAGCGGGTCAAGGTCGCAGGCCACTACTTCCAGCGCCCCCGCCTTGACCGCGGCAATCCCCGCGACCCCGGAGCCGGCACCGAAATCCAACACCCTTTTGCCTTCGACCCAATGCCGGTTCTGCGCCAGATACCGAGCCACGGCCAGACCGCTGGCCCAGCAAAAACTCCAGTACGGCGGCTCATGCAGAATGCGGCGGGTCTCTTCCGGGCTGAAGGCGCGGTCCATGTTGTCGCCATCGATCAGCCACAGCTTCAGATCAGTCTCCGGCAGCCCGCAGGCGACCAGTCGCGCATCGCCGAGCAATTCACCCAACGCCTGTTGCAGGTCCAGCGGCGTCTTCATGGCGCTTTGACAAATTGCAGCTGGCCCAGCGCCTGGGTGGTCGGCTGATAGATCCGCTGTGACGGCAGGTGCAGGATCAGTTGGCCGGACTGGCTGGCGCGGCCGCGCAGTTCAACGCGGGCACCGGCCGGGAACGATTCTGGATTGAAGCGCAGATGAAACGGCAATGCCTGGTTGGTGCCGATCAGGTTGGAACTGGCGAGCAATTGTTGCGGACGGTCCTTGTCGTCGATCACCAGCAGGGCCAGCTCGACTTCGGCGCCATCCGGGATGCCTTGCAGGGTGCCGCTCAATTCACGTTGATGGGCCGGCAAAGGACCGAGGTTGGCCGACTCTCGGGCTTTTTTCTGCGCTTGTTGTGGCGCCGGGCCAGGCGTTGGCGGCTGGGGGGCATCGCTGCTGCAAGCCACCAACAGGCTGAAAAGGCTGAGCAAAACGAGCGGACGTAACGGCATTGGCAGCTCCGGAAGGGTGAAATCCATGGATCCAGTGATCATCCCGTCTGTATACCGCAAACCCTATGTCTTGTCTTGCCACCCGGATGCGCTACCATGGCCCTCCCTTTTTTTGTTGCCTGCCACCATGCACTGTCCCTTCTGCGGTGCCAACGACACCAAGGTCATCGACTCGCGTCTGGTCGCCGAGGGCGAACAGGTACGCCGCCGGCGCGAATGCCTGGCCTGCGGCGAACGTTTCACGACGTTCGAAACCGCTGAACTGGTGTTGCCGCGCCTGATCAAAACCGACGGCAGTCGCCAGCCGTTCGACGAAGAAAAACTCCGCGCCGGCATGCAGCGTGCGTTGGAGAAGCGCCCGGTGAGTGTCGAGCGCCTCGAATCGTCGCTGGTGCACATCAAACACAAACTGCGCGCCACTGGCGAACGCGAGGTCAAGTCCCTCGTGGTCGGTGAGCTGGTGATGGCCGAGCTGCAAAAGCTCGACGAAGTCGCCTACATCCGCTTCGCCTCGGTGTATCGCCGCTTCCAGGACCTCAATGAGTTCCGCGAAGAAATCGATCGCCTGGCCCGGGAACCGGTGAAAGAATGACCACGCCAGCAGAACTTGCCATCCTCGACGCCCATTACATGGCCCGCGCGCTGGAACTCGCGCGCAAAGGGCATTACACGACACACCCCAACCCGAGGGTCGGCTGCGTGATCGTGCGTGACGGGCAGATCGTCGGCGAAGGCTGGCACGAGCGCGCCGGTGAACCCCACGCCGAAGTCCACGCCTTGCGTGCCGCCGGTGAGCTGGCCCGTGGCGCCACCGCCTACGTGACCCTCGAACCCTGCAGTCACCACGGTCGCACGCCTCCGTGCGCCGATGCGTTGGTGAACGCCGGTGTGGCGCGGGTCGTGGCGGCGATGCAGGACCCGAACCCGGAAGTGGCCGGACGTGGCCTGCAACGCCTGGCCCAGGCCGGCATCGCCACTGAAAGCGGTGTGCTGGAAGGTGAGGCGCGCAAGCTCAATCAGGGCTTCCTCAAGCGCATGGAACATGGCTTGCCGTTCGTGCGGGTCAAGTTGGCCATGAGCCTGGACGGTCGCACGGCGATGGAAAGCGGCGAAAGCCAATGGATCACCGGGCCCGCGGCACGTTCGGCGGTACAACGCCTGCGTGCCCAGGCCAGTGTGGTGCTGACCGGTGCCGACACCGTGCTGGCAGACAACGCCCGCTTGACCGTGCGCGCCAATGAGCTGGGCCTGGATGCCGATCAAACCGCTTTGGTCATGAGCCGTCCGCCGCTACGCGTACTGGTCGACGGGCGTCTGCGCGTACCGTTGGATGCCCCGTTCTTCAAGGCCGGCCCGGCGCTGGTCGCCACCTGTGTAGCGGTGGAAGAGCAATACGCCAATGGTCCGGAATGCTTGATCGTGCCTGGCTATGACGGTCAGGTCGATCTGCGCCAGCTACTGGTCGAACTCGCCCACCGTGGCGTCAACGAGGTGCTGGTAGAGGCCGGTCCACGGCTGGCCGGTGCTTTCGCTCAACTCGGTTTGGTGGATGAGTTCCAGATTTTCATTGCCGGCAAGTTCTTGGGCTCTTCGGCACGACCGCTGCTGGACTGGCCGCTCGCGCAGATGAAGGATGCACCCGAGCTCAAAATCACCGAAATTCGCGCGGTGGGCGATGACTGGCGAGTCACCGCCATTCCTTCACCGGCAGCGAGCGTATAATTTCCGGCCATCGCTATAGCGCTGGCTCTGTTCTCGAGGAGAACCCCATGTTCACCGGCATCATCGAATCCATCGGCAGTATTCGTGCATTGACCCCAAAAGGCGGAGATGTGCGGGTGCATGTAGAAACCGGCAAGCTCGACCTGAGCGACGTCAAACTGGGCGACAGCATCGCGGTCAACGGCGTATGCCTGACCGCCGTTGAACTGCCGGGCAACGGCTTTGCAGCTGACGTCAGTCGCGAAACCCTCGACTGCACCGCCATGAATGACCTCAAGAGCGGCAGCCCGGTCAATCTGGAAAAAGCCCTGACTCCGACTACACGCCTGGGCGGGCACCTGGTCAGTGGCCACGTCGACGGCGTGGGCGAAGTCGTTGCCCGTACCGAGAACGCGCGTGCCGTGGAGTTCCGCATCCGCGCGCCGAAGGACTTGGCCAAGTACATCGCCCATAAAGGCTCGATCACCGTCGACGGCACCAGCCTGACCGTGAACGCGGTCGATGGCGCCGAGTTCCTGCTGACGATCATTCCGCACACCCTGAGCGAAACCATCATGGCGTCGTACCAGCCAGGTCGCCGGGTGAACCTGGAAGTGGACTTGCTGGCCCGTTACCTGGAGCGTCTGCTGCTGGGCGACAAGGCCGCTGAGCCAACTACCGGCAGCAACATTACCGAAAGCTTTCTCGCCGCCAACGGCTACCTCAAATCCTGAAACTCAATTTCTAAAAGAATGGGGGTGCCTTGTGGCGCTCAATAGCATCGAAGAACTGGTTGAAGACATCCGCCAAGGCAAGATGGTCATCCTCATGGATGACGAAGACCGCGAGAACGAAGGCGACCTGATCATGGCCGCCGAGTGCTGCCAGGCCGAACACATCAACTTCATGGCCAAGCACGCCCGTGGCCTGATCTGCATGCCGATGACCCGCGAGCGCTGTGAACTGCTCAAGCTGCCACTGATGGCCCCGCGCAACGGCTCCGGTTTCGGCACCAAGTTCACCGTATCGATCGAAGCGGCCACCGGCGTCACCACCGGCATCTCTGCCGCGGACCGTGCGCGCACCGTGCAAGCGGCCGCCGCCCGTGATGCCAAGGCTGAAGACATCGTCAGCCCCGGCCACATTTTCCCGCTGATGGCCCAGGCCGGCGGCACCCTGGCCCGCGCTGGCCACACTGAGGCTGCGTGCGATCTGGCGCGCATGGCCGGTTTCGAGCCGAGCGGGGTGATCTGCGAAGTGATGAACGACGACGGCACCATGTCCCGTCGCGCCGAACTGGAAGCTTTCGCCGCCGAACACAACATCAAGATCGGCACCATCGCCGACCTGATTCACTACCGGATGATCCACGAACGTACCGTTCAGCGGATTGCCGAGCAGCCGCTGGACAGCGAACTGGGCCAATTCAACCTGGTGACCTATCGTGATTCCGTGGAAGGTGACGTGCACATGGCCCTGACCTTGGGCAATGTCTGCGCCGAAGAACCGACCCTGGTGCGCGTGCACAATATGGACCCGCTGCGCGACCTGCTGATGGTCAAGCAGCCGGGCCGCTGGAGCCTGCGCGCCGCCATGTCCGCGGTTGCGGAAGCTGGCAGCGGCGTGGTGCTGTTGCTCGGACACCCGCTCGATGGCGACGTGTTACTGGCGCACATCCGCGAAACCGCAGACCACGCGGCGGTGAAAAAACCGACCACCTATAGCACCGTGGGTGCCGGTTCGCAGATCCTGCGCGACCTGGGCGTACGCAAAATGCGCTTGATGTCGGCACCGATGAAATTTAATGCGATATCCGGTTTCGATCTGGAAGTTGTAGAATACGTGCCCTCCGAATAATGACCGGTTGTTTCCGGCCTTGAATTCGCGGTTCAAATATCACCGAGGGGCGCGTACGAGACGCGTCCCGGCTCTTTAAGAGATCTATCGAATGACCCTGAAGACCATCGAAGGTACCTTCATCGCCCCTAAAGGCCGCTATGCTTTGGTAGTAGGCCGTTTCAACAGTTTCGTCGTTGAAAGCCTGGTCAGCGGTGCTGTTGATGCCCTGGTTCGCCATGGCGTGAGCGAAAGCGACATCACCATCATCCGCGCCCCTGGCGCCTTCGAAATTCCGCTGGTTGCGCAGAAAGTCGCTCAGAAGGGCGAGTTCGCGGCAATCATCGCCCTGGGCGCGGTCATTCGTGGCGGTACTCCGCACTTCGAATACGTGGCTGGCGAGTGCACCAAGGGCCTGGCCCAGGTGTCCATGGAGTTCGGCGTACCGGTCGCTTTCGGCGTCCTGACCGTCGATTCCATCGAGCAAGCCATTGAACGTTCCGGCACCAAGGCCGGGAACAAAGGTGCCGAAGCTGCCCTGTCCGCTCTGGAAATGGTCAGCCTGCTGGCGCAGTTGGAGGCCAAGTGATTAGCGACGAAAGCGATCGTTTCAACCCGCGCGATCCAAAACCTGCGGATGCTGGCAAGCCATCGAAAAGCGTCAAGCGTCGCGAAGCCCGTCAGCTCGCGACTCAGGCGCTGTACCAATGGCACATGGCCAAGCAATCGCTGAACGAGATCGAAGCGCAGTTCCGGGTCGATAACGATTTCACCGATGTCGATGGTGCGTATTTCCGCGAAATCCTGCACGGGGTTCCGCAGTTCAAGACCGAAATCGACACCGCGCTCAAGCCTTGCCTGGACTTGACCATCGAAGAGCTGGACCCGGTTGAACTGGCAGTTCTGCGCCTGTCCACCTGGGAGCTGCTCAAGCGCGTCGACGTACCGTATCGCGTTGTGATCAACGAAGGCATCGAACTGGCCAAGGTCTTCGGTTCTACCGATGGCCATAAGTTCGTCAACGGTGTGCTCGACAAGCTGGCCCCGCGTCTGCGTGAAGCTGAAGTGAAGGCGTTCAAGCGCTGATTGGCGCTTGGAATGTCGACACGAAGCCATGGGCGAGTTTGAGCTGATCCGCAATTTCTTCGCCGCCGCGCCCTGTGCGCAGGGCGGCGAAGGCGTTGCCCTCGGAATTGGCGATGACTGCGCCTTGCTGGCTGTCCCTCCCGGGGAGCAGTTGGCGATTTCTACCGATACCCTGGTGGCAGGCGTACATTTCGCCGACCCCTGCGATCCATTCCTGCTCGGTCAGCGCTCGCTGGCCGTGGCGGTGAGCGACTTGGCTGCCATGGGCGCCACGCCCGTTGCCTTTACCCTTGCCCTGACTTTGCCGACGGTGACCGCCGATTGGTTGCAGGCCTATGCCCGTGGTTTGAACCTTATGGCTTCGAGCTGCGGCGTGGCGCTGGTGGGCGGCGATACCACCCGCGGGCCGCTGAGCCTGACCATGACGGTGTTCGGGCGCGTGCCGGGCGGTTTGGCCCTGACCCGCAGCGGTGCGCGGCCGGGCGACCTGCTGTGTGTGGGCGGCGACCTTGGCAATGCCGCCGGTGCCTTGCCATTGGTGCTCGGCCAGCGCACGGCCCAAGCGCGCATTGCCGAGCCGCTGCTGGCGCATTACTGGTCGCCGCAACCGCAGCTTGGATTGGGCCAGGCGCTGCGTGGCAAGGCCACTTCGGCCATGGATATCTCCGATGGTCTGCTCGCTGATTGCGGGCATATCGCGCTGGCCTCGAAGGTCGGCATCGAAGTCGAGCGGGATCGCTTGCCGCTGTCGCAAAGCCTGGTCGATTTTCTTGGACTGGCGCACGCACAGGTTGCGGCCCTGAGTGGCGGCGACGACTACGTACTGGCTTTCACCTTACCGTCTGTCGAATTGCCGCTGTTGCTGGCCGACGGCTGGCCGATCCATGTGGTCGGGCGGGTGGTAGCAGGGCAGGGCGTGACGCTGCTGGACGCCGACGGCAAGGACATCACCCCGCAAACCCGGGGCTACCAACATTTTCGGGAGACACCGTGACAGATCACCCCAATCAGGTTCCGGCGGAGTTCGTACCGCCATCGGTCTGGCGCAATCCCTGGCATTTCCTGGCGTTTGGCTTTGGCTCCGGCACCTTGCCAAAGGCTCCGGGCACCTGGGGGTCGCTGGTTGCGCTACCCTTTATCCCGCTATGGCAGATGTTGCCCGACTGGGGCTACTGGTTGATGCTGGGCATTACGATGCTGTTCGGCTTCTGGCTGTGCGGCAAGGTGGCCGATGATTTACGGGTACACGACCACGAAGGTATCGTCTGGGACGAGATGGTCGGAATGTGGATCACCCTGTGGCTGGTGCCGGAAGGTTGGCAGTGGCTGCTGGCAGGATTTTTGATGTTTCGCTTCTTCGACATCCTCAAGCCGTGGCCGATTCACTGGGTTGACCGGCATGTGCACGGAGGCGTTGGCATCATGCTCGATGACGTGTTGGCTGGAGTGTTTGCGTGGTTGGCGATGCAGGGGCTGGTATGGATTTTCGCCTGAGGGATTAATTGGGAGAACTAGGGATGGCTCGACGCTGGTGGGTAGCGATGGTGATGGTGCTGTTCGGTGCGCTGGTCCAGGCGGAGGAGGCAATCACCGCGCCGTCCGTGATTCATCTGGCCAGCGAAGACTGGGAAGACTATACCGCTGCCGACGGCCACGGCCTCGGCTGGGACGTGTTGCGCAAAGTCTTCGAGCCGGCGGGGGTCAAGCTGGACATCCGCAGCGAACCCTATGTGCGCTCGATGGGACTGGCCGAGCGGGGTGAAGTCGATGCATGCGTCGGTTCCTACCATGAAGAATCCAGCGATGTGCTTTATCCGCACTGGAACTTCGATACGGACCATATCTACGCCCTGGGCCTGGCCAGCAGCCCGCAACCGACCCCACAAACCCTGGGTAATTACCGTCTGGCGTGGGTGCGTGGCTACGATTATCAACATTATCTGCCTAATGTCCGCCGCTACAACGAAGTACTACGTCGTACCGGCATCGTTTCGATGCTGACGCAGAACCGCGCCGACTTCTACATAGACGCACTGACCGAAGTCGATTGGGTGCTCAGTCGGGCGAAGGATCCTTCGCAGTTTCGCCGCACGCATATCGCTGAATTACCGTTGTACCTGTGCTTTGCCAAGACCCCGGCGGCCCGCAGCCTGATGGCGTTGTTCGACCAACGCATGGCGCAGTTGGTTAAAAGCGGCGAGCTCAGACCGATCTTCGAACGCTGGAAGCAACCCTACCCGTTCGATGAGGAATAACCTGTAGGAGCTGCCGCAGGCTGCGATCTTTTGATCTTAAAATACAAAATCAAAAGATCGCAGCCTGCGGCAGCTTCTACAGAGATCAAACTTTTTGATAATTATGGCCGATAATTCAGCCTAAGCGTCGGTTGGAACCTGCTGTTACAATGCCGGCCTGCGAATCTTCAGACTTTTAGATCAGGAGCACACCGGTGCCTGTCGTTTTTGTCGCCGCTTCCAAGCTGCCAACGCCTTTTGCGCAATTCATCATGCACGGCTTTCTCGATGAGGCCACCGGCCGCGAGCACGTCGTGCTGAGCCTGGGTGAGATCGCCGATGGTGCCCCGGTACTCGGTCGGTTGCACTCCGAGTGCCTGACGGGCGACGCCTTGTTCAGCCAGCGTTGCGACTGCGGCTCGCAACTTGAGGCTGCGCTGCAGGCCATCGCTCGTGAAGGTCGGGGCGTATTGCTGTATTTGCGCCAGGAAGGCCGTGGCATTGGCCTGCTGAACAAGATCCGCGCCTATGAGCTGCAGGACGGCGGTGCCGACACCGTTGAGGCCAACGAGCGCCTGGGCTTTGCCGCCGACCAGCGCGATTACGCCATGTGCCTGCCGATGCTTGAGCACCTGGGGGTGAAATCCCTGCGCCTGATGACCAACAACCCACGCAAGGTCAAAGCCTTGACCGACATGGGCATCGCGGTTGCCGAGCGCGTGCCGCTGCACACGGGTCACAATCCGCACAACAAACTCTACCTGGCAACCAAGGCCAGCAAACTCGACCATATGATGGGCAATGAACATCAGGGCGAGGTAGACCGGGCGTGACCCGCGGCCAGGTACGGCGGCGGCTGTCCGTCAATTGGTGGCAATACCTGGCGTTGGCCTTGTTGCCGCTGTTCGTGATCAACGCAGTGTTCGGCCAGGGTGAAGCCATACTGCCGGTGCTGGCAATGCCGTTGTTCATCGCCGGTGTCGCCTCGATGTTTGTCAGCCTGAAGTTTTTTGGCGGCTATAAACATGCGTTGATCGCCACCCAGAAAGCCCTCGATACCCCTGAAGAGCCTGATGCATGGATCCGTTTGGCGGCCAAGCGGCGCACGGCGTTCCTCGCGGCTGGCTTGCCGGCCTGGATCGGTGCATTGGCGGTGTTTGTCGGTCTCGAAGCGGTGCCGCTGATGCTGCTGGCGCTGTCGACCGCGGTGCTGTTCTACCTCTACCGAATTCCACGTCAGCTCGGTTGATGCGCCCTGTCTGGCTGGCGGTTTTGCTGCTGGTGATCAGCGGCTCGGCCATGGCGGTGGAGCGGGTTGTCAGCCTCGCTCCGTCCCTCACTGAGATGGTCGTCGAACTGGGTTCGGCCGACTTGCTGGTCGGCGTGCTGGATGCCGGTGAGCGTCCCGCCGAACTCAAGGATTTGCCCTCCGTGGGGCGCTACGGTCAGCTGGACATGGAGCGGTTGCTCAGCCTCAAGCCTGATTTGTTGCTGCTCTGGCCTGGCAGTGTCGGCCCGGCCCAGCGTGAACAACTCAAGCGCTTGAACATCCCGACCTACGTCGCTGAACCGCATGATTTCGCGCAACTCACCTCACAGATCGAAGCCATTGCCTCGCAACTCGGGCGGCCTGAGCGTGGGGCGGTATTGGCCAGCGAATTGCGTCAACGCCTGGCGCAGCTGCGTCAACGCTATCGGCGGGAGCATCCGTTGCGTGTGTTCTATCAAGTCTGGGATAAGCCGCTATACACCGTGGGCGGAGGGCAGATCATCAGCGCTGCGCTTGAAGTCTGTGGGGCGCAAAACGTCTTCGGCGACCAGGCACTCCCGGCGCCGCAGATCAGTGTCGAAGCGGTCCTGCAGCGCGATCCCGAGGTGATTCTGGCCGGTGATCAGGCGCAACTTGATGCGTGGAAGGCGTGGCCGCAGGTGGCGGCGGTGCGGCAGGGGCAGTTGCGGCTGGTTACGGACAAGGGCCTGGAGCGGCCGAGCGGGCAGATGGTCGAGGCGACGGCCAAGTTGTGCCGCGAGATTGCACCTGACCGCTGAGACCGAGGTGCGGCCTTCGCGGGCTTGCTCGCGAAGAGGCTAGCCCAGAGACCATCAGAGCTCCGGGGTCCAAGTCACCCCAAACACCCACGCCCGACCTTCCTCGCGATATCCGTACTGGCTGCCTTCATGGCTGTACAGTGCCCGGCTGTAACCCTTGTCCAGCAGGTTGTCGACCTTAAGCTCCAGGCTGATCTCTCGATTGAGTGCCCAACTGCTGCGCAACCCCAGCAACCCATAACCACCCAATGGCTGTTGATTGTTCAGGTCGTCATAGCTGCTGCTAACAGCTTGCCAACTGGCGCCCAGGCCCAGGCGGTCGAACTGTCGATCCAGATCCCAGCTCAATGTGCGACGTGCGCGACGGGCCAGGGTATGCCCCGTATCGCGGTCACGCGGGTCGATAATCGCCACGCCGAGGTTGCTCTGCCAGCCGAACAGTTCCTGTCTTAATGTCGCTTCAAAGCCGTTGATGCGTGCCGACGCCACGTTCTCTGGCCGTGAGTTGCTGCCGAAGATGATCGCGTCTTCGAGGTCCGTACGGTACAGCGAGGCCTCCAGGCGACTGCTCTCGGTCAATTGGCTGCGCCATTGCAGTTCATAGCTTTTCGAGGTCTCGGGTTTAAGGTCCGGGTTGCTGAAGTCGGGGTAGTACAGGTCGTTGAAGGTCGGCGCACGGAAACCTTCGCTGTAGGTCAGCAGCACGTCGTTGTCGGGGTTTAGCGGCAGGGTGAAGGTGCCGCTCCAGCTGTTCTGGCCGCCGAACTGTTGGTTCTGGTCGCGGCGCAGACCCAGTTCGGTGGAGAAGCTATCGGCCTGGTAGCGATGCTGGACAAATGCTGCACGGTTCCAGCGACTGTCCTCGTCGAACGGCGTGCTGCTGTTGACGCGGTCTTCGTACCAGTCGCCGCCGAGGATCAGGCTGTTGCGCTGGTTGAGTGTCAGGTCGTTCTGCCAGTTCACCGAGTCACGGTAGGTATTGAACACGCTGCGCTCATCGCTGAGCTTGTCGAACGTCTTCTCGCGGTTTTCGCTGTGGCCGAACTCGACGCGGGTTTTCCACAGGTCGTTGACCTGTGCGTCGATGTAGCTGCTGACACTGCTCACATCGAATTCGTTGTAGGGCTGCTGCTGGACTGACTCGAACGTGTTCAGGTCGAAGCGACCGAACGGATTGTCGAATTCGCTTTTACCACGGTTATCCAGCAGATTGGCGCCGATCTCGACGTCGTCGCTGAGGGCGTGACTCACGCTCAGGCTCAGGGATTTGTTGCGGTAGGCGTCGTGATCACTGTCGCTGGGATACGACTCATGGGTGCGATCGATCCCGGCGGTTTCATCCAGGCTGGCGCCGAGGTTGAAGCGGGTCTGCTCATCGCCCCCAGACAAGCCGAGGCTACGCTCCCAGGTCTGGTTGCTGCCAAACCCCATATGCAGCCTGGGTTGCAGGCCGGGGTCGCTGCCACGCCGAGTGAAGATCTGGATCACCCCGCCAATCGCATCGCTGCCGTAGATCACCGAACGGGAGCCGCGCAGCACTTCCACGCGCTCGACCTGGTCGATGTTGATGTGTTGCAGGTTGCTGTCGCCGGAGGACGAGTTGCCGATCCGCTGGCCGTCCACCAGCACCAGGCTCTGGGCCGACTGCGTGCCGCGAATGTAAATTCCCGGCAGGCTGCCGCGCCCGCCGGTTTGTGCCACTTGCACCCCCGGTACACGGCGCAGCAGGTCAGTGACGCTGTTGGGTTGCAACCGGTCGATGTCTTCGCGGGTGAAGACCGTGTTGGCGGCGCTGCTGTCGTTGCGCGCCTCGACCTGGCGGTTGGCGCTGATCAGTACGTCGGGCAGCTTCAGGGCCTGGTCGCGTTCGAAGGTGTCAGCCAGCACTGGGCCGGCTGGCAGCAGGGTCAGCGTCAGGGCGAGGGGGGAGAGTTTCATCGACAGTCCGTTGGTGCTTGAGGTGTACACAATTTTGATAGCGCCACAAACCACTGTGGGAGCGGGCTTGCCCGCGAAGGCGTCGGCACATTCAACATTGATGTTGGATGTGTCGGCCTCTTCGCGGGCAAGCCCGCTCCCACAGGGGGGAGTGTGTATAGCGGTTTAGCGGTTTAGCGGTTTAGCAGTTGCAGACGCTCGCGGATCGAAGCCTCGATCCCGGCTTCATCCAGTCCACACTCAGCCAGCATTTGCGCCGGCTTGGCGTGTTCGACATAAATGTCCGGCAAGCCCAGGTGCAGCATCGACTTGAGGATATTCTCGCGAGCGAGAAATTCGCTGACCGCACCGCCGGCACCACCCATGATGGCGTTTTCTTCGACGGTCACCAGCAGCTCGTGGCTGCCAGCGATTTCGCGAACCAGCTCTTCATCCAGCGGTTTGACGAAGCGCATGTCGACCACGGTCGCGTCCAGCGTCTCGGCGACTTTCAGCGCCTCGGCCAGTTGCACGCCGAACACCAGCAAAGCGACGTTGCTACCCTGGCGGCGAACCACGCCCTTGCCGATTTCGATCGGCTCGAGGTCTTTCTCGATGGTCGCATTCGGGCCGTTGCCGCGCGGGTAACGCACGGCGGCCGGGCCGTTATACAGATGACCGGTCGAGAGCATCTTGCGCAGTTCGTTTTCGTCGCTCGGGGTCATCACCAGCATGCCGGGGATGCAGCGCAGGAACGACAGGTCGAAGCTGCCCGCGTGGGTCGGACCGTCTTCGCCCACCAGGCCGGCGCGATCGATGGCGAACAGCACGTCGAGGTTTTGCACCGCGACGTCATGCACCAACTGGTCGTAGCCGCGTTGCAGGAAGGTCGAATAGATCGCCACCACCGGCTTCGCGCCTTCGCAGGCCATGCCGGCCGCAAAGGTCACGGCGTGTTGCTCGGCAATCGCCACGTCGAAGTAGCGCAGCGGGAAGCGCTCGCTGAAGGCCACCAGGTCCGAGCCTTCCTTCATCGCCGGGGTGATCCCGACCAGGCGCGGGTCGGCAGCCGCCATGTCGCACAGCCACTCACCGAACACACCGGAGTACTTCGGCCCGCTGGCTTTCTTCGGAGGGTTGGCCGGCGCATCGACAGGTTCGAGCTTGGTGATGGCGTGGTAACCGATCGGGTCGACCTCAGCCGGGGCGAAGCCTTTGCCTTTCTTGGTGACGATGTGCAGGAACTGCGGGCCCTTGAGATCACGCATGTTGCGCAGGGTAGCGATCAGGGTTGGCAGGTCGTGGCCATCGATCGGGCCGATGTAGTTCCAGCCCAGCTCTTCGAACAGCGTGCCGGGCACCAGCATGCCTTTTGCGTATTCTTCGGTGCGACGGGCGATTTCCCAGGCGCCGGGCAGGCGCGACAGGACTTTTTTGCTGCCCTCGCGCATGCTCGCGTAGGTACGGCTGGAAAGGATCTTCGCCAGGTAGTTCGACAAACCGCCGACGTTGCGCGAGATCGACATGTCATTGTCGTTGAGGATCACCAGCATGTTGGCGTCCACTTCCGGCGCGTGGTTCAGCGCTTCGAACGCCATGCCGGCCGTCAGTGCGCCGTCGCCGATCACGGCAATCGCCTTGCGATCACTGTTTTGCAGACGGGCGGCAATCGCCATGCCCAGGGCTGCGCTGATCGACGTGCTGGAATGGCCGACGCCAAAGGTGTCGTACTCGCTCTCGGATCGACGCGGGAAGGCGGCAACGCCGTCCTTCTGGCGCAGGGTGGCCATGCGCTCGCGACGACCGGTGAGGATCTTGTGCGGATAAGCCTGATGACCCACGTCCCACACCAGCCGGTCGTCCGGGGTGTCGAAGACGTAATGCAACGCGATGGTCAGCTCGATGACGCCCAGACCTGCACCGAAATGCCCACCGGTCTGACCGACCGTGTAGAGCAATTCCAGGCGCAACTCATCGGCCAGGGTTTCCAGCTCGGCTTCGCCTAACCGGCGCAGGCCGTCCGGCGTATTCGCGCGGTCGAGCAGGGGCGTGGTCGGGCGCTTGCGGGGAATCTCATGAAACGTCGTGGGCATCAGGCGAATCGTTATAGGTATAAAAGATGCGGCAGTTTACCTGATGCATCGGCCCCTGCCCACGCGTTGGTCTTTTTTGGCGGATTCGCCGTCAGTTGCGTCGCTCGACGATGTAGCGGGCCAGTTCACGCAGGGGCTCGGCAGCCGCGTCAAACGGTCGCAGCGCATGCAGCGCCTGATCGCGCAGTTCCAGGGCATAGGCCTTGGCGGCGTCCAGGCCCAGCAGTGCCGGGTAGGTCGGCTTGTCGCGGGCAATGTCGGCGCCTTGGCGTTTGCCCAGGGTTTCGGTATCGCTTTCGACGTCGAGAATGTCGTCCTGGACCTGGAATGCCAGGCCGATGGCCTGTGCATAAGTCTGCAGGGACTTGAGTTCGTCCTTCTCGGCGCGACCACTGGCCAGGGCGCCGAGCTTGACGCTGGCTTCGATCAGCGCGCCGGTCTTGTGCCGGTGCATGTATTCGAGCGCCTGTTGATCGAGCTTCAGGCCTACCGAGCCAAGGTCGATGGCCTGGCCGCCGACCATGCCCGCCGGACCTGCCGCCAATGCCAGTGTGCTGACCATTTCAAGACGGATCTCGGCGTCGACGTTGCTCAGGCGCGGGTCGAGCAGGGCGCTGAACGCCAGGCTCTGCAAGCCATCGCCAGCGAGGATCGCGCAGGCTTCATCGAATTTCTTGTGCGTAGTCGGCTGGCCGCGACGCAGATCGTCATCATCCATGGCCGGCAAATCGTCGTGCACCAGCGAGTAGGCATGGATCAGCTCCACCGCGCAGGCCGCGCCGTTGGCCTGCTCCGCCTTGCCGCCCAGTGCTTCGCACGCAGCGTAGGCCAGCAATGGGCGCACCCGTTTGCCGCCGTTCATCACGCTGTAGCGCATGGCGTCGTACAAGCGCACCAGCTCAGGGCCTGGCGCGATGAACAGGGTTTCCATGGCGGCGTTGACGCGGGCCTGGCTGGTCGCTGAATACGCTGCAATCATTCTGGTTGATCCGCGTCGAAGGGTTCCTCGGCCAACTCGCCATCACGCTCGAGCAACACTTGAACCTTTTGCTCGGCCTGGGCCAGCGCCGCCTGGCAATCGCGGGTCAGGCCGATGCCTTGCTCGAAAGCGGCCAGCGAGTCTTCCAGCGATAATTCGCCATTCTCCAGACGCTCTACCAGCGTTTGCAGGTCAGCGAGGGACTGTTCGAAATCCAGTGCAGCTTTTTTGCGGGCCATGGCGGCGATTTCCGGTTGACGTTAAACCGGCGCGACACTAGCAGATAGGGGGTTTATGGGCAAATGAGCGGGGTGTTTCAGCCACCGTTTCCTGAGAGGAACCAGTCCTGTGGCGAGGGGATTTATCCCCGTTGGGCTGCGAAGCGGCCCCTGACGTCTGTTCCGACTGTATGCGTTGTCCGGATTTACGACTGCTTTGCAGCCGAACGGGGATAAATCCCCTCGCCACAAAGTGAGTGGCGATTCGGCTCATTTTGTGAGCCGAATAGGAACGGTAATCGGCTCATCGTGACTCTCCCCGCAAATCCGGACGCATCCGATTGTTAAAAAACACCCGCACGTCTAACCTTCCCGCCATCGACGACCCGCTATTCATGGGTCTTTCAGACGAAACGCAGTACCCACATCTGTAACGCGCCGAGGATCAGGCGCAAGGTTTCGTCATGCATGGCAGGAGGCATCACATGCGCTCATTTCTTTTGCTGCTGATCGGCTGGGCCTGTGCGCCCGCCCTGGCCGCGCCCAGTGCCGAGCTGTCGGAGCCGGTGGGCGGCTGGCGCTTCAACGGTTTGCTGGACCGTACGGAAAGCCCGCAAGTCGCCTATCCCACGCCACCCATCGACCGTGGTGTGCAGCGCAATCGCACGATGATCCAGGGCCAGCTCAAGGCCATCGGTACCCAGCGCGGACCCCACACGATCGCAGTCAACGGTAATCCGTTGAACCTGTACACCGACGATCAGGGCCGGTTTGCCCGGCCCTATGCATTCGGAGCCGGCTCCAACAGCGTCGAAGTGCGCAGCGCCGAAGGCCAGTCGCTCAAACGCGTGCAATTCTATGAAGCCAACAATTTACGCACGCCCGCACGGATTCGCGTGGTGCTGGGGTGGGACGATCCAAAAGCCGAACTTGACCTGCACATCGTCACCCCCGACGGCCAGCACGCGTTCTGGGCACGGCCGGCGATGAGCAATGGTGGTGGCCTCGACCCGGACGGCGTCGACGGCCCCGGCCCGGAAATGTTCACCATGACCGCGTCGCTGCATGGCACCTATCTGGTTTACGTCAACTATTGGGGCAACTTCGGTAGCGGCGGCTATAACTTCGATGAGACCAGCAATCAGAACGAGGTCATTACGTCGCAAATCAACCTGGTGCTCAACGAAAACACCGTCGACGAAAAACGCGAAACCTTCATCGTGCCCCTGCGCGCAATCGGTGACCTGCTGCTGGTCAAGACTTTCAACTATTAAGCATCCCGCTCCACGGATGAATTCGGGTTTTGTGAAATGAGCGATGACACTGTTTCCCCGGCCGCTGTAACACCTGGCCCCAAGCCGTCCCGCTATTGGGCAGGAAAAAATGTCCGGGCCATTGTGATCGGGCTGTGTCTGGTCGTGGGCGTGGCTGCTGGCATGGGCTGGCTGATGCTGAAAAGCAAAGCCCCGGCCCCGCAACTGGCGGCGGAAAAACTCGGCATGAGTCGCCCCGATGGCTTGCTCGAGACCCACTCCTTGAGCCAGTTGCCCAGGGACCTGCTGGCGGTACCGTTCCTAAAGGAAACCCTGACCGAAGATTTCGTCTTCTATTACGAAACCCACGCCGATCGCCTCGGGCTGATCGGCAGCTTGCGGCGGATCATCTACGAGCATGAGCTGAAGTTGCAGGACACGCTGATCGAGCAGCTGTTCGATCAACCGGCGGACGTTGCGTTGTGGCGCGGGGCGGATGGCAGGCTCAAGGATTTCCTGCTGGTGATGGATCGCGGTGGCCTGGCCAAGGTGCTGGAGCCGCTGGCCAAAGTGGCGCTGGATGATTCGCAGTTGAGCAAACTCGCAGACGTGAAAGTCGGCAACGACGACGTGGCGCTTTATCAGCTCAGCTACAACGCCAGCAAGGCGCTGCTGTTTGCCTCCCATGGCGACAAACTGGTGGTGCTGTCGAATCCAACCAAACTCTACGATCCGCAAAGTGGAGCGACGCAGGAGTCGGGCAGTGTCTCGACCCAAGCCATCGCCGCACTGCTCAACGGCGACAAACTGTTCCCCGAAGCGTTTGGCTTGCAACCCCGCGCGCCGGAAGTGAAGCAGCGACTGTCGGTGAATGCCAGCGTGCTCGCCATGGGGTATCAGCGCTTCATCCCGAATTTCGCCGGGTTGCGCTTCGACATGGATGACAAGGGCTGGCACAGCTTCCTGGCCATGGATGAACTGGACGATCAGCCGGACTTTGATTTCAAGCCGATCTGGCAAGCCATGCCGATGGGCGCCAGCGCTTGCGTGGCCGTGCCGCTGGCTGCCGAGCAACAGAAGCCGCTGCTGCTCAAACTCGGTGCTGACGAGACTGCGGCCCAGGCGTTGACCGAGCACATGGCCGGTGCGGCGGGCCTGTGCTGGTACGCCGATTCGCGGCTGTACACACCACTGCTGGTCGCCAGCCTAAAGGATGAAGACAGCGCCAGCCTCGATGGCGAACTGGGCAGGCTGTTCGGCTCGATGGTCGGCGCTTATGAAGGCAAGGTCGATGAGCATGTGTTCCCGGTGATTGAGAAACAGCAAGGTGACAACCGCCAGTGGCAGCGTCAGGTCAGCTCCCGTTTCGGTCCGTATGCGGCCAAGGATGCCGCGAATCCCGATGCGATCACCGGCCAGGCTTTCATGAACGTCAGCCTGGCGCGCCACGGGTCGACGCTGTTGTTTTCCCTCGATGACAAACTGCTGGACAAGGCCCTTGGCACCCTCGACAAACGCTTCCCGCCGATGGCCGACGTGGTGCCCAAGGACCTGCTGATGCCGGTGTACTTCGGCCCGGACGCCATGGCGCAGTTGATGCAGCGCGAAACCCTCGACAGCCTGCCGCAAGACATGGAACCGGTGTTCTACAACGCGGCGCAAACCTACCTGATCCCCAAATTGCGCAAGCTCGGCGGATACGGCAAGTACGCCCTGACCCTGCCCGAGGGCACCGAACCCGATGGCCACTGGCAATGGCTGCCGCTGCAATGGAAAGCCCTGTGAACGTACTGATCCGCAGCCTCGGCGTGCTCGCTTTGCTGTTGAGCGCGGGCGCCCGAGCGATCGAAACACCGGCGCTTGATCCGCAGCAATCCCAGGTGTTCCGCGCCTGGTTCGTCCGCATCGCGCAGGAGCAACTGAGTCGGGGGCCGAGCCCGCGCTGGTATCAGCAGGACTGCGCGGGCCTGGTGCGTTTTGCCGCCAACGAAGCGCTGAAAGTCCATGACGACAAATGGCTGCGCAGCAATGGCCTGTCCAACCGCTACCTGCCGCCGGAACTGGAGTTGAGTGCGGGTCAGCGCGGGCTGGCCCAGCAATGGCAGCAAGGTGGTGGCAAGGTCGGGCCCTACGTCAATGCGATCAAGCTGATCCAGTTCAACAGCCAACTGGTTGGCCGCGATATCGCACAGGCGCGTCCCGGCGACCTGATGTTTTTCGACCAGGGCGACGACCAGCACCTGATGATCTGGATGGGCCGCTACATCGCCTATCACACCGGCACCACTACTCCCACCGACAACGGCATGCGTTCGGCAAGCCTGCAACAACTCATGACATGGAAGGACACCCGATGGATACCCGATGCAGCCAACCCCAACTTCATCGGCGTCTATCGACTGAATTTTCTCTCCCAATGATGGGTGCCCGCATGCTGCGTTTTCTGCCTCTGCTGTTGGCGTTGGTGCTTCCATTTTCGACGGTCAACGCCCAAGACGCTGTCGAACCCAGCGGCTATACACCGGTGGCCGGTGAAAGTTTTTTCCTGCTGGCCGACAGCAGTTTTGCCAGCGACGAACAGGCGATGGTCCGCCTTGAAGCGCCGGGTCGCGACTACCGTCGCTTGCGCATGGAACCCTATGGCGGTGCCGACATTCGGGTGTACCGCATCGACAAGCCGCTGGACTTTCTCAAGCGCCAGAAGAACCTGCACCGGGTCGTCAGTGACGGCCAGTTCAAGGGCGAAGGCCTGTCGAATACGCTCGCCTACTTGTGGGACACCTGGTACCGCAAATCTCGTCGGGTCATGCAACGGGCGTTTTCCTACGAGTCGCGTAAACAAGTCACCGAAGAAGTGCCGGAATTGAAGATGGGCAACGCCATGGCCGCGCCAACGCCCTACGACGCGCAGCCACAATTCGCCCTGATTCCGGGCCTGCCGGTGGTCAGCCAATTCCGCTACCCGCTGTGGCAAGCCAAACCGATCCAGCCGCCTGAAGGCGTGAACCTCGCCGGGTCTTCCAGTGAGTTCGTCAGTGTGGCGCCGGGCAACGTCTACATCCCGTTGGGCAACTTGAAACCAGGCCTGTATCTGGTGGAAGCGCTGATCGGCAAGTACCGCGCGACCACCATGGTCTTCGTCTCTAACACCGTGGCGGTCAGCAAGATTGCCGGGGATGAACTGCTGGTGTGGGCTGCGCGTAAACACGAAGGCAGTTCGGTGCCCAAGGTCAACGTGCTGTGGACCGATGGCCTGGGTGTGATGAGCAGCGGTGCAACCGATGCCGATGGTTTGCTGCGCCTGAAACACGTCAGTCCCGAGCGCTCATTCGTGATTGGCGAGGATGAAGAGGGCGGCGTTTTCGTCTCGGAGAACTTCTACTACGACAGCGAAATCTACGACACCAAACTCTTTGCTTTCACTGACCGCCCGCTGTACCGACCGGGGGATTGGGTGTCGCTGAAAATCGTCGGGCGCGAGTTCAAGAACGCCCGGGATTCGGTGCAGCCCGTCGCAGCCGACGTTAACGTGACCGTATTGGATGCGACCGGGACGGCGCTGCAATCCCTGGCCTTGAAGCTCGACTCCAAGGCCGGTACCCAAGGCCGTTTCCAGTTGCCCGACAATGCTGTGGCCGGTGGGTACGAGTTGCGTTTCAACTATAAGGATCAGGCCTACAGCAGTGCCTTTCGCGTCGCTGAATACATCAAGCCGCACTTCGAAATTTCCCTGAACCTGGCCAAGCAGGATTACCGCACCGGCGAACCGATCAAGGGCAACCTGGTGCTGCTCTATCCGGACGGCAAGCCGGTGGCCAACGCCAAGTTGAGCCTGAGCCTGCGTGCCCAGCAATTGTCGATGGTCGACAACGAGCTGCAATACCTGGGGCAATTCCCGGTGGAACTGACCAGCACCGAATCGACCACCGACGCCAAGGGTAATGCCGTTGTCGATTTGCCAGCCGCCGAGAAACCGAGTCGCTACATGCTCACCGTGTTCGCCAGCGATGGCGCGGCGTATCGGGTCAAGACCACCAAGGAAATCCTCATTGACCGCGGCGCGGCGAATTTTCGCCTGAGTGCGCCGCGGCGCTTCAGTGCGGTGGGCGACAAGGTTGTGTTCAGCTACGTCAATCAAAGCGAGCAGAGCGCAGCGGTCACGCCTGCCAGCTACGGCTGGGTACGCCTGGAGGATCAAAGCACCGGCGAGGGCAAGCTCGCGGCAACCGACAAGGGCTTCAGCCTGGCCTTCGAGCGTCCCGGTACTTACAACCTCTCGCTCAAGGATGACCATGGTCGCACCCTCGGTGCCACCGGCCATTCTGTCACCGGCGAGGGCGTCAAGGCGGTACCGGGAACCGTGGAAATCGTCCTCGACAAACCCGAGTACAAGGCTGGCGATGAAGCGCTGGCGCTGATCACTTTTCCCGAGCCGATCAGCGATGCGCTGCTGTCCCTGGAGCGCGACAAGGTCGAGGCCACGGCGCTGCTGTCCAAGGGCGGCGACTGGCTGAAGCTGGAAAAACTCAGCGACACTCAATACCGCGCACGCATTGCGGTGCAGGACAGCTTCGCGCCGAACCTGACGTTCTCGGTGCTGTACACCAAGGGCGGCCAGTACAGCTTCCAGAACACCGGTATCAAGGTGATCACGCCGCAGATCGAAGTGGCCATCGCCACTGACAAAGAGACCTACCGACCCGGTGAAACCGTGTCGGTCGACCTGAGCACGCAGTTCGCCGGCAAGCCGATCCCGGCGCATCTGACGGTCAGTGTGGTCGACGAGATGGTCTATGCCTTGCAGCCGGAAATCGCGCCGTCCATCGACCAGTTCTTCTACCATCCGCGCCGCAACAACGTGCGCACCAGCGCCAGTCTGTCGTTCATCAGTTACGACGTCGCGCTGCCTGGCAGCCCTGGCGCGCCGGGCAAGGCCAACCGCAGTGAGCGGGGCGTCAAGGTGCTGGAGCGCCCGCGTCGCGAAGACGTCGACACCGCGGCCTGGCAACCGGAGCTTGTGACCGATGCCAGTGGCAAGACCCGCTTCACTTTCAAGATGCCGGACTCGTTGACCCGCTGGCGCATCACCGCCCGGGCCATCGCCGATGGCGGCCAGGTCGGGCAGAAGAAGCAGTTCGTGCGCTCGGAGAAACCGCTGTACCTGAAGTGGAGCGGGCCGACTCGATTCCGCGCCGGTGACAAACCGGATCTTGGTGTGTTTGCTTTCAGCCAGGCGCAAAACCAGGTCAAGGCCGAGCTGGTGATTCATTACGCGGGCAGCGAACAGCGGGTTCCCGTCACGCTCGACAGCGGCATCAACTACATACTGCTGCCGGCATTCGGGCTGGTCAATGGCGAATGGAGCGCGGAACTAGTGCAGGACGGTAAAACCGTCGATGCCTTGACCGTGCACCTGAGCGCAACCGGCGAAGGCTGGCAAGTCACGCAAAGCCAACGCGTGGACGTAGCTGGCGCGGATACGCCGCTGAACCTGCCAGCGGATGCAACGGATATCCGTCTGCGTCTGGACGACAGCCCGCAAGCACTGTTCCGTGCTGCCCTCGATGATCTGCTGAGCTATCCGTACGGCGGCGTCGAACAGACCGCCAGTCAATTGCTGCCGTTGAGCATCGCCTATCCAGCCTTATCGTCGAACCCGCAGGTCCGCGATCGCTTGCGCCTGATCATGCAGAACAGCCGCCTGCGCCTGGTGCAAATGGCCGGCCCTTCGGCGAGCTTCACCTGGTGGGGCCTGGACGGCGAACCGGATGCGTTTCTTACCGCCTACGCCTATTACGCCGACTGGCACGCCAGCCGGGTAATGGAGCTGAGCCTACCGCCAGAGCACTGGCAGCGAGTGTTGGAGGTGTACGCGAAACAGGCGAAGAACACGCCACTGTTGCAACGGGCGCTGATCCTGTCGTTCGCCAGACAGATGCAATTGCCGGTCGAGACTTTGCTCAGCGGATTGATGGAGGACCTGATGCGCGCCGGTGAGGGCAGTGCCGCAAACGTCATGGACGTGGCTGGCGATAGCCTGGTCATGACTGATCCGGACTCGGCGCTGGGCCTGGCTGCTGCGCGCGCATTGACCGCCTCGCTGGCGGGGCAATCGAAGGTTGCTCTGCCAGCCGCATTCAAGCGGCAATTGGCTGACGCACAGCAGCGACTGGCCACCAGCTCCGAGCCATTTGCCGAGGCGCTGAATGCATCGCTGCAGCCCTTCGATCAGGCGCATGCGCAAGCGTTGTTGCTTCGGTTACTGCCACAGCAATCCACGCTGGAACGTGCACTGGCACTGACCTGGTTACAACGCAACATCGAACAGGCGGCGCCGGCTGTGACCTTGAAACCGGGTGACGGCTGGAATCAGGAGCAGGGCGCAACCGGTGAAATCTATTGGACATGGCAAGGCGCACAGGTCCCCGGCGTCTTGTCGCTGAGCGGTGCTCAGGAGCGTCCACTGAACGCCGCGTTGAGCTTCCAGAGCAAACAGTCAGCGGTCGATCCGCTGCCTGTGACCATCACCCGTCGCCTGTCGCGACTGGTGCCGGGCGATGAAGCCTTCACCTTCAAGCTGCAGCCTGTCGGCAGTGCTCCCTTGTCCAGCGACAACCTGTATCTGGACGAAGTGATCCTGACCAGCAAAGCCGCCAGACCCTTGCGTTACGGCCTGCTCGAAGTGCCGCTGCCACCGGGCGCGGATGTCGAACGCACGACCTGGGGCATCAAGCTCATGGGCAAGGCCGGGACCGAACCTTCTGCGCTGGAGAAGGCCCGTTTCGAGCCCGGACAAATGGCCTATGCAGTGCCGGTGGATGCCTTGAGCGGCGAACTGCGTTTGCGTCACCTGGTGCGCTTCTCGCAGAAAGGCCAGTTCAGCCTGCCGCCGGCGCGTTTTACCCAGGTGTACGCGCCACAGCATCAGGCTCAGGAGCAGAAACCGGCGCTCGGTCAGCTGACGGTTCACTGATATGTATCGGCCTTGGGTCTGGTTGCTGCTGTGTCTGATTCCCGCGCTGGTCAGTGCGCAGGAAGAGCCCTTGCGCCTGGCTTTCAAGGATCAGTTGCTGACGTTGAGCCGAACGCAGGTGCTGTCGCGCGAACCTTTGCCCGACAGTTTGCAGGCGCCCCTGGGCAGTGTCTGGAAGTTGTTTGTGTACGCCTGGCTGGTGGACACCGGCGCGCGTGAGCCGGCGTACGAGTGTCGCGGGCAGTCGAAGGAAGACGTCTATTGTTGCACCGCCGGTGGCAAGATCGAGCGGGATCAGGCGCTGGTGAAGTCCTGTGGGCTGTATTTCGAGCCGGCGCGATTGGGTATTGATGTTTCTGGTTGGCGAGCGTATTGGCAGGCTCGTCAGGCGCCGGAGTGGCTGCTGGACTTGCCATCCTTGCAGCCAGCCACCCGGGTTTCGGTGGTGGAATTGTTGCGCATGTTGGCGCTGATGCCGGCGCAGGACCAGGCGCGTCGGGTATTGCTGGATGTGCTATTGAACGCGGCGGATGGCAACGTCGTGGGCGAGCTCGGCAGTCGCTTGCGGGTGAAGACCTGGAGCTGGCTCGGGGACCGGGATACAGCGTCGCGTCAGGGTGGATTCGCCGGTTGGACGACGGATGGCACGCCGATCTGGGCGGGAGGACGCGGAACCAGCCAGCGGGTTCTGCGCGATTACGCCCAGGCGTTGTCCGTGGTGCTGCCGACGTCCTGGCCGGTGGAGGCGGGGAAGTGTGTCGAAGTCGATCTTTTCTCCCGCTATCCACTGCAGCGGGTCATGTCAGGTGACCGTGTCATGTCGTCCGGCCTGTTGCGGGGCGATTACCGGGTCGAGTTCGTCAACGGCAACCAACTGGATATCCACAGTGACGGCGACCTGTTTTTACTCAACGACAGCCCTTCACCAAAACTGGTCGCCCGCCTCGATCGCGAAGAGTACGTCGCCCGAGTCCTGCAGCGTGAAGCCAGTGCCGAACCCGTTGAGGCCGCCAAGGCCCTGGCCGTGGCCATCCGCACCTACCTGCTGCAAAACGCCACGCGCCGCGGTGATTGCCTGAGCATCGACGA
Organism: Pseudomonas umsongensis; assembly: GCF_002236105.1. Taxonomy (GTDB): domain Bacteria; phylum Pseudomonadota; class Gammaproteobacteria; order Pseudomonadales; family Pseudomonadaceae; genus Aquipseudomonas; species Aquipseudomonas umsongensis. The sequence goes on along the minus strand of NZ_NIWU01000006.1, from coordinate 227,417 downwards.
CAGCAGTCAGCACCAGCGCGTCGCCCCACGCCCAGCCACGGCGCAGGTACGCAGCATCGCCGCCTGGACCAGCGACCTGGTGCTCACCGGGAGCACCGTGACCTACCACTCCAATCAGCCAGGCCTCGACAGATTGTCCTGGCAACTTGCCGTGGACCAAGCCAACGCCGGCCAGCGCTACGACGCCATCCTGCTCCACGCATACCCGCGCGCCAGCCTCAGCCGCTGGGATAATCCTGTTGCTTCCTGCGAGGCGCTGCCCGCCGCGCAAGACTGGCTGCAAAAGCAACGCCGCGGCTGGCGCCCCCGTCTTGAAAGCGAAGCCGGCTACAACGAAGTCAGCACCTTCGCCGTATGTCGCCTGGCCTTCGGCCGTCCTTTCGTCGACCGTGAACGCCAGCGCATCTACGCGCGCGGCGTGCTTTCGCTGCAGGACCGCCTCGACCTGACCCACGAATACCTGCACCTGGCCTTCGAAGCGCATCCCAACGGCCAGGATGAAACCTATATCGAAGGGCTCGCCCGCCACCTCTTGCTGGAATAGGCCATGACAGATCGTTATCCACAGGTCTTGCTGCTGCTCTGCGCGCTCGCCCTGTTATCCCCGGCAACCGCCGCCGACAGCGTCAAACTCGGCACCCCCTCTGGCGGCTGGCGAACCGGCGCCGCCGAAGGGGAAGGCGAAAATTTTCGGCAGATCGTCAACTACCCGGCCTCATCGGTGAACACCCCGGCGGGACAGGCAAACACCGCACGTATCAAAGGTCAGATCAACGCCGCGCCTAAGAACGGCGAACCCGGCCGACTAATCGTCAACGGCGTCAGCATGCCGCTGAAAATCGATACCGCGGGAGGCTTCGATCGACCGTTCTCATTCCCCAGTGGCAGTAACAGCGTCGAAGTCCGCAGCCCCGACGGCCAGCAACACCGCCGCGTGCAATTCCTCAACGCCAGTGGTGGAGCAACTCCAGCCAAACTACGCGTGCTGCTGGCCTGGGACAGCGACGGCACCGACCTTGACCTGCACCTGATCACCCCCGACGGCGCCCACATCTGGTACGGCGACCGCGCCGTGGCCAACGGCGCCGCACTCGATGTCGACGTCACCACCGGCTACGGCCCGGAAATCTTCGCCATGCCCGCGCCGATCAAGGGGCAGTATCTGGTGTATGTGAATTACTTTGGCGGTGGGTACCGCAGCGATGAAGAAGGGCAGGAGGATGCGGTGCAACCGCTGACGACGGCGCAGGTGACGGTGATTACGGAGGAGGGGACGCCGAGTGAGAAGATGGAGACGTTTCTGGTGCCGATGCGGGCGGTGGGGGAGCTGACGTTGGTGAAATCGTTTAGTTATCCGTGAGAGAAAGGGGCGGGATGACATTATTACGGGCATTAAAAAGCCGGCTTGTGGCCGGCTTCTCGGGGACTGGCTTGGTTCATTTTTGGTAAACCGCGCCAGCCTTCAAAACGTACACCCGGATCTTGCGTCCGGCTGTGGGACTTGGCGAGAAAGTCATCTGCCTTGTCGGTGCGATCAGGGCCGCTTGGCGGGTCGATGCGCAAATGTGGGGCGCAGCATACTGATTTTTTTGTGAAATTCCCAGCTTGGTGTGTGAGATGGGGTTCCTGGGTGGGCGAATTGGGTGGTCTGGTGTTTGTTCGCTAGCTCTTGTAGGAGCGAGCATGATCGCGAAAAACCGGAGAACGCTGCGGGGTGCCAGATTTCCCGCGTAATCGTTGACGTCCATCGCGAGCATGCTCGCTCCTACAGGAACGGCAGCGGTGGCCGACGTTTGTTCAGTGTCGACCACCAGAACACCCAGCCCAGTACCCTGATGTTCTGCTCTTCGATTTGCGCGGGCCTGAAGATTTCATCCGGGTAGTCCGCGCGGTTATGGCTGCGCAAGCGCAGGGAGTTGCCCGGCAGTCGGTGCAGGTATTTGATTCGCAGCATGCCGTCATGTTCGATAGCGTAGATTTCGCCATCGACAATCTGGGTCAGCCCGCGATCGATCGCCAGGGTGGAGCCGTCATCGATTTTCTCGGCCATGCTGTTGCCGATCATCGCGGCGCCGATGGCGTCGGTGTGATTGATTTCCAGGAAGTCGAGGTGGCTGCGGGGCAGGCGCAGGCATTGTTCGCGGTCTTCGATGACGTGGGTCTTGTTGGAGCCGGGGGCCGTGATCACTTCCTTGTAGAACGGCAATTCGATGTCGATGGGTTCGACCACGGTGTAGACACCTCGGATCGCCTGGGCGTCGAAGGTGTTGCCGGAGTCGTCGAGGAGGCGCAAGTGCCTGGCGTCTTTCAAGCCTTCGCCGGTTTTCAGCCAGTCGCTGTTGACCGAGAGTTTCCTGGCGACTTCTTCCATGCAGTGGGCGGGCACGCCGCGGCTGTACCAGTTGTGTACATTTTGCGGAGCCGTATCCAGGAATTCGGCGAATCCTGTCGTCGTGATGTTCGCTGCTTCAAGGAGCGCTTTAAACCGAGGGCCGCTAGTGTTCTTTTTCATGACCGGGAGTCTACTGGCGCCGGTCAGGGGTTTGAATAAACGTCCCGTTCAAATTTCGCGGGAAATTTACGACTGGATGTGAGACGTGTTGGGTAAAAAATAAACATGAAAACCTTGGGATGTGGCGAGATAAACAAACTGTTTAAAGCGGCTTTACAGGCGCCCAAAAAAAACCCCGGATCAACCGGGGTTCTTCTTGAAACTGATGGCTCAAAGCCTGCAGCTGCTCTTAACCTTTATAGTTGGCAACCGACTGGGTGATCGCAGCACGGGCGGCGTCTGCGCCGTCCCAGCCTTCGATTTTCACCCATTTGCCTTTTTCGAGATCTTTGTAGTTCGCGAAGAAGTGCTCGATTTGCTGGATCAGCAGTGGAGGCAGGTCGGTGTATTCCTTCACGTCGACGTACAGCTGGGACAGCTTGTCGTGTGGAACCGCGATCACTTTGGCATCGCCGCCGCCATCGTCGGTCATGTTCAGGATGCCGACTGGGCGAGCGCGGATCACCGAACCTGGAGCAACCGGGTAAGGGGTTACGACCAGCACGTCGAGGGGGTCACCGTCGTCTGCCAGGGTGTTCGGGATGTAACCGTAGTTGGCCGGGTAGAACATAGGGGTGGCCATGAAACGGTCAACGAACAGGCAATCGCTGTCTTTGTCGATTTCGTATTTGATCGGCGCGTGGTTGGCCGGAATCTCGATCGCGACGTAGATGTCGTTCGGCAGGTCTTTGCCAGCCGGAATCTTGCTGTAGCTCATTGGGCGTTGCCCCCGTTAGTTGACCAGAAACACTTGGCCGGATTGACCAAAAAGTGGCGGCGATTATAGGCATATTCCTACGGCGACGCCACGTACCAGAGGTCGTGTAGACCTTAGTCGTGTGCCTGATAGACCGGGTTCTCGGCCAGAAGTTGCCGCAGCCTCGCCAGCGGGTCCTGGCGATAGAACAGCTTGAGTTGCTCGTAGACCTGTGGATAAGCCTCGTGCAGCAAATCCGGGGCACTGAAGAAGTATTCGCTGGTGACGGCAAAAAACTCGGCCGGGTTTTCCGCGGCATACGGATCAATGGCAGTCTCGGCGTCTGGATTGCGCTCCAGTTGGCGGTCGAGGTCGTCGTAGGCCTCTTGCATGATCCTGGCCCAGTCGCTGACGCGCATGTTCGCGTGCAGCGGGGGCAAGCCGTTGGCATCGCCATTGAGCATGTCGAGCTTGTGCGCCAGTTCGTGGATCACCAGATTGTAGCCCTCCCAGCCACCGCTGGCCATGACCCCGGGCCAGGCCAGGATGATCGGCCCTTGCTGCCAGGCTTCACCGCTGTGCTCGCCGTCCCATTCGTGCACGACCCCACTGGCGTCGCGATGGCGCTGGGGGCTGAGGAAGTCGTCGGGGTAGAGGACGATTTCGTGAAAGCCCTGATACCAGTTCAGGTCGCCCAGATGCAGCAACGGCAGTTGCGCCTGGGCGGCGAGCAGCAAGCGTTGTTCCTGATGCAGCTCGACACCGGGCAGGGCGGTCAGGTGTTTGTCTTGCAGAAACAGTACGCAGGCTTCACGCAGCCACTGGTCTTCGGCGGCGCTGATGCCATCCAGGAAACTCAGGTGATGACGCACCCGCTGCCACATGTCGTCGGCTATCGGGTGCCTGGCCAGGATGCGTCGACGTCGCCAGGCGGCAAGGGACCACATCCTGTCAGCGCGATGCGGTTTTGGAGTTCGAACTGCCAAAACGGCTGCGCACGACACCAATGATCATCGGCACCAGCGACAGCAGGATGATGCCGACCACCAGCAGCGAGAGGTTCGATTTGATGAAGGGTACGTTGCCGAAGAAGAAACCCAGGGTGACCAGGCCGCCGACCCAGAGCACCGTGCCCAGCACACTGAAGGCGAAGAAGCGCGGGTAAGGCATTTTCGCGACGCCGGCGACGAAGGGGGCAAAGGTGCGGATGATCGGCAGGAAACGCGCCAGGGTCACGGTTTTGCCGCCGTGTTTGTCATAGAAATCGTGGGTTTGTTGCAAGTAGTCGCGCCGGAAGATCTTCGAGTTCGGGTTGCTGAACAATCGTTCGCCCGCCGTTCGTCCGATGATGTAGTTGGTGCTGTCACCGAGGATCGCCGCGAGCATCAGCAAGCCGCCCAGCAATACCGGGTCCATCCCGCCACCGGCCGCGACGGCGCCAGCGATGAACAGTAGCGAATCGCCCGGCAGGAAAGGCATGACCACCAGGCCGGTTTCACAGAAGATCACCAGGAAGAGAATGGCGTAGATCCATGGCCCGTAGTTGTTGACCAGCAAATCGAGGTAGACATCGAGATGCAGGACGAGATCGAGCGGGTTGAAATCCATGGACGGCACCTGTGGTAACGGCCCGGTTCGGCAGGCCTGCGGATGACTTCGCGTAAGACTACAGACAGGAGGTAGTTTTTCTTACAAGCCGGAAAGAACGGAATTATACGGGCTGGGAAGTGAAAAGCGCGTAGGGTTTGTAGCAGGGGATTTCTGCGAGAACCAGATCGCAGCCTTCGGCCGAACGCTGCGATCTTTTTTCCTTACAACTCGTCGCTGATCGGCAATACGTAGTTCTTGAACTCGGTGTCTTCCTTGAATCCGATGGATTCGTAGGTTTTTTGTGCCACTTCGTTGTTGCTGCTGGTGGACACGCGCATGCGCACCGCGTTGGTTTCCTTGGCCATTTTCTTCGCGGTGCGGATCAGGTTGTCGGCGACCAACTGGCGGCGGGCGTCTTCGGCGACGTAGATGTCGTTTAGGATCCAAACGCGCTTGAGCGAAAGCGAAGAAAAGCTGGGGTACAGCTGACAGAAGCCCAACAGTTTGTTGCTGTCGTCATCGGACAGTGCCAGGTAGATCACCGATTCCTTGCGCCGCAGGCGTTTCTCGAGGAACGCCCGGGACGAGTCCGGGTACGCCAGGGAGCCATAAAACTCGCGATATTTGACGAACAATGGGGTGAGCAGGTCCAGGTGTTCGAGGGTCGCTTGAATAATCCGCATGGTAGTTCTCGTCTTCAAGTGGCTGTCTTCACGTGCTTTGGCGGCAAAGGATACTCACTGGCAGCCGTGCATCGATCCTGCCTGAAAAGGATGAGAAAGTGCAATGCGGAAGCGGTTCAGGCTTGCGGTGAATCCAGTAGGAAATTTCCTTTAATGTCCGCTCCTGCGTCTGACTCCAGCGTTTGCACCTGCGCTTCGTCCTTCAGGTTGACTCCGGATAACTGTCGCCGGCACGCCTCGCGCATCAAATAAAGCAAACGGTGTGCCGCCATGCCGTAAGTCAGGCCTTCGAGGCGTACATTCGAGATGCAGTTGCGATAGGCGTCGGTCAGGCCGACCTTTGGATTGTAGGTGAAATATAATCCCAGGCTGTCTGGAGAGCTCAGGCCAGGGCGTTCGCCGATCAGGATCACGGTCATTTTTGCACCCAACAGTTCGCCAATTTCGTCGGCTACCGCGACCCGGCCCTGTTCTACCAGTATCACCGGTGCCATAGACCATCCGTCGGCTGAACTCTGCTCTGCAAAGCGTGCCAGGAACGGCAGTGTGTGGCGATGCACAGCCAATGCCGACAGCCCATCGGCGACCACGATGGCGAGATCGACTCCCCTAGGATTGGCTGCGGCGTATTCACGCAGTTTTTTTGCCGACTCCACGCTCAATTTTCGCCCCAGATCGGGGCGTTGCAGATAGCTGTTGCGATCAGTTGCAGCGCTATGCAGCAACAGGCTGTCACGACCGCATTCGGCCAATTGCTCGCTGAGGGCGACATGATCGAACGGCAAGTGCACCGCGTCTCGCGCCTGGGCGTGGGCAAACTGAAAGTCCAGTTGTGCGCGGGTCGGCAGGCTGGTGCCGGTGCGGCCCAGGGCAATGCGTGCGGGGGTCAGCCGTCGCAGTTCCAGCCACGGGTTGTGCGGATCAAAAGGTGGTTTTTCCATATCGACACTCATCCCAATTGCGCCAAGGCCTGGCGGAAGGCCGGCGGCAGGCTGTTACCGAAGAGGACCTTGCCGTCCGGCTGCGTGAAGATGCCCATTTTCGCCAGCCATTGCTCGAACTCCGGTGCAGGCTTGAGCCCCAGCGTCTGGCGGGCGTACAGCGCATCGTGGAACGACGTGGTCTGGTAGTTGAGCATGATGTCGTCGGAACCGGGGATGCCCATGATGAAGTTGATCCCGGCGACCCCGAGCAGGGTCAACAGGGTGTCCATATCATCCTGGTCGGCCTCGGCATGGTTGGTGTAACAGATGTCGCAGCCCATCGGCACGCCCAGTAGCTTGCCGCAGAAGTGGTCTTCGAGGCCGGCGCGGATGATCTGCTTGCCGTTGTAGAGGTATTCGGGGCCGATGAACCCGACTACGGTGTTCACCAGGAACGGCTTGAAATGGCGGGCCACGGCGTAAGCCCTGGTTTCGCAAGTTTGTTGGTCGACGCCGTGGTGGGCATTGGCCGACAGGGCGCTGCCCTGGCCGGTTTCGAAATACATCAGGTTCTTGCCGAGCGTACCGCGGTTGAGGCTCAAGCCGGCGTCGTATCCTTCCTGGAGTACATTGAGATTGATGCCGAAGCTGGCGTTGGCCGCCTCGGTGCCAGCGATCGACTGGAATACCAGGTCCAGGGGGACGCCGCGATTGACCGCTTCGATCGAGGTGGTGACATGGGTCAGCACACAAGCCTGGGTCGGGATTTCGTAGCGTTGGATGATCGCATCGAGCATTTCCAGCATGGCGCAGATCGAGGCGATGCTGTCGGTGGCCGGGTTGATGCCGATCATGGCATCACCGTTTCCGTGCAGCAGGCCATCCAGAATACTCGCGGCAATGCCGGCCGGTTCGTCCGTCGGGTGGTTGGGTTGCAGGCGGGTAGACAGGCGACCGCGCAGGCCCAAGGTGCCGCGGAACTGCGTAACGACCCGGATTTTCTGCGCGACCAGCACCAGGTCCTGTACGCGCATGATCTTCGACACGGCAGCCGCCATTTCCGGGGTCAGGCCGGGGGCGAGGGCGCGCAGGACCTGTTCGTCGGCGGCGTCGCTGAGCAGCCAGTCGCGAAAACCGCCGACAGTGAGATGGCTGACCACTGCGAAAGCCTGTTTATCGTGGGTGTCGATGATCAGTCGGGTGACTTCATCGGTCTCATAGGGAATCAGGACTTCCTGCAGGAAGTGGCTCAGCGGGATGTCGGCCAACACCATCTGCGCAGCGACGCGCTCGCCGTCATTGAGGGCGGCGACGCCGGCCAGATAGTCCCCGGAGCGTGCCGGGGTGGCCTTGGCCATCACTTCCTTGAGGTTTTCAAAGCGGTAGGTCTGGGCGCCGACGGAATGGGCATAAACGGCCATGGGCGGTGTCCTCTAAATAACTCAAATTCACTGCTTATCCTTTGTAGGCGCTGTCGAGTGCAGCGCCTACAGGGGGGGTGGTATGCACCTTAATAGGGCGGTGCCGGGCTGCTAGATACCTTCGAGCATAGCGTCCGCCGGTGCTTCGGAGCGCTGCCGCGCGGTCAATTGGAAATACAGGTAGCCGGCCGCCATGAAGCCAAGGAAGACCAGGCCGATCAAGGTGTTGAACCACGCCATCGCGACCAGGCACACCAGCGCCAGGAACAGCGCGATCCCTGGTACGATCGGATAACCCGGTGCGCGGAAGGTGCGCTCGAGGTTCGGCTCGGTTTTACGCAGTTTGAACAGGCTCAGCATACTGATGATGTACATGACGATGGCACCAAATACCGACATGGTGATCATCGCCGCCGTCAGCGACATGCCTTGCAGGTTGACCAGGCCATCGCTGTAGATCGCTGCAATGCCGATCACGCCACCGGCCAGGATCGCCCGATGTGGGGTCTGGAAACGCGAAAGCTTGGCCAGGCTGCGTGGCAGGTAACCGGCGCGGGCCAGGGCGAAGAATTGCCGCGAGTAACCGAGAATGATCCCGTGGAAACTCGCCACCAGGCCAAACAGGCCGATCCAGACCAGCATGTGCATCCAGGTCGAATTGTTGCCGACTACCGCTTTCATGGCCTGGGGCAGCGGGTCATTGATGTTTGCCAGTTGACGCCAGTCGCCGACGCCACCGGCCATTACCATTGTGCCGATGGCCAGGAATACCAGGGTCAGGATGCCGCTGACGTATGCCCGGGGAATTGTACGTTTCGGGTCCTTGGCTTCCTCGGCGGCCATGGCGGCGCCTTCGATGGCGAGAAAGAACCAGATGGCGAAGGGAATGGCGGCGAAAATGCCGGGAATGGACGCAATAGTGAATTCACTGGAGCCAGACCAGCCATTGAGCACGAAATTGCTGAAACTGAACCCAGGCGCGACCACACCCATGAACACCAGCAGTTCGGCGACGGCCAGCACGGTCACCACCAGTTCGAAGGTGGCGGCGATGCTGACGCCGAGAATATTGAGGGTCATGAACACGAAGTAGGCGCCGACGGCGGCGATTTTCGGGTCCAGTTCCGGGTATTGCACATTCAGATAGGCACCGATGGCCATGGCGATGGCCGGCGGCGCGAAAACAAACTCGATCAGGGTCGCGATACCGGCGATTAATCCGCCTTTTTCACCGAAGGCTCGCCGACTGTAGGCAAATGGCCCGCCGGCATGGGGAATCGCCGTGGTCAACTCGGTGAAACTGAAGATGAAACAGGTATACATCGTTGCCACCATCAGGGCGGTGACGAGGAACCCCAAGGTCCCGGCGGTGCCCCAGCCGTAACTCCAGCCAAAGTACTCGCCGGAAATCACCAAGCCAACGGCAATGCCCCATAAATGCAGGGTGCCGAGTGTGGGTTTGAGCTGTGTCGAAGAAGTCATAAGTCCTCGCTGTCTTTTATTTTTTGATCTTTTTGGACTTTCGGGAGCTGCGTTTGGGTGAGGTGCGGGCACGCAAAGCCCGTGCCAGAACGGCCAGGCCAGTTGTGCGGTGTCATTGAGGACGCCTTCGCGAGCAAGCCCGCTCCCACAATGGACTTGTGTCGACCCATTCCCTTGGATTCACACAAAACCCCTGTGGGAGCGGGCTTGCTCGCGAAAGCAATTTGGAAGGCGATACAGGGATGCCTGTATCGCCTCGATTTTTTAGAAGAAGCCCAGCGGATTGATGTCGTAGCTCACCAGCAGGTTCTTGGTCTGCTGATAGTGGTCGAGCATCATCTTGTGGGTTTCACGGCCGACGCCGGACTTCTTGTAGCCACCGAACGCAGCATGCGCCGGGTACAGGTGGTAGCAGTTGGTCCACACGCGACCCGCCTTGATCGCCCGGCCCATGCGATAGGCGCGGTTGATGTCGCGGGTCCACAGGCCGGCACCGAGGCCGAACTCGGTGTCGTTGGCGATGGCCAAGGCTTCGGCTTCGTCCTTGAAGGTGGTGATGCTCACCACCGGGCCAAAGATTTCTTCCTGGAACACGCGCATCTTGTTGGTGCCCTTGAGCAGCGTCGGCTGGATGTAATAGCCGCTCGCCAGGTTGCCCTCGAGTTTTTCCACCTTGCCGCCGGTCAGCAGCTCGGCGCCTTCGCCCTTGGCGATTTCCAGGTAGGACAGGATCTTGTCGAATTGCTGCTCGGACGCCTGGGCGCCGACCATGGTGTCGGTGTCCAGCGGGTCGCCACGTTTGATCGACAAGACTTTTTTCATCACCTCTTTCATGAAGTCGTCGTAGATCGATTCCTGCACCAGGGCGCGGGAAGGGCAGGTGCAGACTTCGCCTTGGTTGAAGAACGCCAGCACCAGGCCTTCGGCAGCCTTCTCGATGAAGGACGGTTCGGCCTGCATGATGTCTTCGAAGAAGATGTTCGGCGACTTGCCGCCCAGCTCCACGGTGGACGGAATGATGTTCTCGGCCGCGCATTTCATGATGTGCGAGCCGACCGGGGTCGAGCCGGTGAAGGCGATCTTGGCAATGCGCTTGCTGGTGGCCAGGGCTTCGCCGGCTTCTTTGCCGAAGCCCTGCACGATGTTCAGCACGCCGGGTGGCAACAGGTCGCCGATCAGCTCGACCAGCACGGTGATGCCCAGCGGGGTTTGTTCGGCAGGCTTGAGCACCACGCAGTTACCGGCGGCCAGGGCCGGGGCGAGTTTCCAGGCGGCCATCAGGATCGGGAAGTTCCACGGGATGATCTGCCCGACCACGCCCAGGGGTTCATGGATGTGATAGGCCACGGTGTTGCCATCGATTTCGGCAGCGCTGCCTTCCTGGGCGCGGATGCAGCCGGCGAAGTAGCGGAAATGGTCGGCGGCCAGCGGGATATCGGCGTTGAGGGTTTCGCGCACGGCCTTGCCGTTGTCCCAGGATTCGGTGATTGCCAACAGTTCCAGGTTCTGCTCGATACGGTCGGCGATTTTCAGCAGTACCAGCGAACGCGCCTGGGCAGACGTGGCGCCCCAGGCATCGGCGGCCGCGTGGGCGGCGTCCAGGGCTTTGTCGATGTCTTCAGCCGTGGAGCGCGGGAATTCGGCAATCGGTTGGCCATTTACTGGCGAGGTATTGGTGAAGTACTGACCTTTGACAGGCGCGACGAACTCGCCGCCGATGTAATTTCCATATTTGCTCTTGAACGAAACGATAGCGCCTTCAGTACCGGGGTGAGCGTAACGCATGATGGTTTCTCCTTGGGTTCTTGTGCTTATAAGGAAGACGCGCATGTGCGCTTGCTTTAAGCGTAGAGCAAAGGCCGGGCCACTGCGTTGCAGGTCAGGTAAATCAAGGTGTTGCGCGTTTTTTGTCGGACGGGCGGGAGGCGCCTGTGACGCTTTCGGTACAGTCCCTGTGACACTTTGTACCGGTTCTGGTGCGGCCTGTGACTGAACGGTCTTGCCAGCGTTGCAATGCGGCCCAGGCTGGAGGATGCTCAGACGCTGCATCACCCTGTAGGAGCTGCCGCAGGCTGCGATCTTTTGATTTTTTTAAGATCAAGATCAAAAGATCGCAGCCTGCGGCAGCTCCTACAGGGAACGTGAACCTTTCGGGGGGAGAATAATAAGAAATGCACGACAACCATTTGAGTCGCCATGCCCAGCAAGTGTTGACCGTGACCCAGGGCAAAGCTCACCTGCACGGCCCTGGCAGCGACCCGTCGATCGCCCGTTCCTGGCTGCGCTGCCTTGAGGACTACCACCTCGACCCGGCCTTGAACATGGCGCCGACGGTGCTGGAACATGGCCGCGTGCTGGAAAGTCGCGAACGCTTGCAGCAAGTGCTACACATCGCCGGCAATGAAATGACCAGTCTGCATCAGCAGCTCTCCGGTGCCGGCCATGCCGTGCTGTTGACCGATGCTCGCGGCGTGATCCTCAATTGCGTGACGGCGCCGGCCGAACGCAAGATTTTCGAACGTGCCGGCCTCTGGCTGGGTGCCGACTGGAGCGAGGCCTGTGAAGGCACCAATGGCATCGGCACCTGCCTGGTGGAGCGCCAGTCGCTGACCATTCATCAGGACGAACATTTTCGCGGGCGGCATACCGGCCTGACCTGCTCGGCGAGCCCGGTATTCGATCCGCACGGCGAACTGCTGGCTGTACTCGACGTGTCTTCTGCCCGGCACGAGGTATCGCGGCAAAGCCAATTCCATACCATGGCTTTGGTCAATCTGTCGGCGAAGATGATCGAGAGCTGCTATTTCCTGCGTTGTTTCGATAATCAATGGCTGCTGCGTTTTCATCTGCAGGCCGAGTCCGTCGGCTTGTTCAGCGAAGGGCTGCTGGCGTTCGACGGCGAAGGGCGGATCTGCGCGGTCAATCAGAGTGCACTGAACCTGCTGGGGCATATCCGTGGCGGTTTGTTGGGCAAGCCGGTGGAGGCATTTTTCGACTGCTCGCTGGACGAACTGCTCGGCCGCGCGAGCGTCAATGCCAGCGCGAGCTGGCCGCTGCGTACCCGGGACGGACGCCATCTGTTCGCCGTGTTACGCGGGCAAGCGCGAAAAGTCCCGGTGCCGCTGGTGCAGGGGCCGGTGGCTGAAGAGCGCCCGCAGTTGTCGGGCATCTGCCTGGGTGATCCGATCTTGCAGGCGGATTTCCGCAAGGCCCTGCGTGTGTACGAACGGGACGTGCCATTGCTGATCAACGGCGAAACCGGTTCGGGCAAGGAAGCCTTTGCCAAGGCCGTGCACCAAGCCAGCCAGCGCGCGGAAAAAGCCTTCGTCGCCCTCAACTGTGCGGCCATCCCCGAAAGCCTGATCGAGAGCGAGCTGTTCGGTTACCGCGGCGGCAGCTTCACCGGCGCACGCAAGGAGGGCATGCGCGGCAAGCTGCAGCAGGCCGACGGCGGGACGTTGTTCCTCGATGAAATCGGCGACATGCCCCTGGCCTTGCAGACCCGTTTGTTGCGCGTGCTGGAAGATCGGCAAGTGGTTCCGATCGGTGGCGAGCCGGAATCGGTCAATGTGCGAATCATCAGTGCCACGCACCGCAACCTGCTGGAAAGGGTGCAGGACGGCAGTTTTCGCGAGGATCTGTATTACCGCCTCAATGGCTTGGAAGTCGCGTTGCCAGCGTTGCGCGAGCGCAGTGATAAATCGCAGTTGCTCGACTACTTGCTGGCCAAAGAGGCGCGCGGAGAAACCGTATTGATCGACGGGCCGGCGCGTGAGGTGTTGTTGGGATTTGCCTGGCCGGGCAACGTGCGACAGATGCGCAATGTGTTGCGCACGCTGGCGGCATTGTGTGACGGCGGACGAATCGCGCTTGAGGATCTGCCGGCGATGATTCGTCAGGCACGGCAAGTGGTCATGCCGAAAATTGAACAGCCTTGCGAGCATCCACTGGAGGATGCCGAGCGCCTGGCGCTGTTGAATGCGCTGGAGCATACGCGCTGGCATATGACGAATACGGCTGAACAGCTGGGAGTCAGCCGCAATACCCTGTATCGAAAACTTCGCAAGCACGGCATCGCCCGGTAATCCGCGGCGTGTCCATTCGCGAGCAGGCTCGCTCCCACAGGATGTTGGGTTGAACCCACAATTCGGGGGCTGACCCAGATCTACTGTGGGAGCGAGCCTGCTCGCGAATGGCGTCATTGAGGACGAAACAAAGGTGCGAATTTTTCCCCCCTAAGCTAACCTGCGGCCATGTTTTACGAGGTCGACTATGCACATTCATATTCTGGGTATCTGCGGCACTTTCATGGGTTCGATGGCAGTCCTGGCCAAAGAGCTCGGCCATCACGTGACCGGCTCCGATGCCAACGTCTACCCGCCAATGAGCACTCAGCTCGAGGCACAGGGTATCGAGTTGACCCAGGGCTACGACCCGGCGCAACTGGACCCGGCGCCTGACCTGGTGGTCATCGGCAACGCCATGTCGCGAGGCAACCCGGCGGTCGAGTACGTGCTGAACAAAGGCCTGCCCTATGTCTCCGGCCCGCAATGGCTGGCCGACCACGTGCTGCAAGGTCGCTGGGTACTGGCCGTGGCCGGTACGCATGGCAAGACCACCACCAGCAGCATGCTCGCCTGGGTGCTGGAGCACGCAGGCATGAGCCCGGGCTTCCTGATCGGTGGTGTACCGCAGAACTTCTCGGTGTCGGCACGCCTGGGCGACACGCCGTTTTTCGTGATCGAAGCCGATGAATACGACAGCGCATTTTTCGACAAGCGCTCCAAGTTCGTTCACTACCGTCCGCGCACGGCAATCCTGAACAACCTGGAGTTCGACCACGCCGATATCTTCCCGGATCTGCCGGCGATCGAGCGGCAGTTCCATCATCTGGTGCGGACTATTCCGAGCGAAGGCCTGGTGATTCATCCAACCACCGAGCCGGCCTTGCTGCGCGTCATCGAGATGGGCTGCTGGACCCCGGTGCAAACCACCGGTGCGGGCGGGCAATGGCAGGTCAAGCTGCTCAGAGACGATGGCTCGCAATTCGAAGTGATGTTCGAAGGCGTCGCTCAAGGCGTGGTCGAGTGGGACATGACCGGCCAGCACAACGTGGCCAACGCATTGGCCACGTTGGCCGCGGCGCGCCATGTTGGCGTGGCGCCGGCCCTGGGTATTGCCGCCTTGAGCGCTTTCAAGAGTGTGAAGCGACGGATGGAAAAAGTCGCCGAGGTGCGTGGCATCACCATCTATGACGACTTCGCCCACCATCCGACGGCCATTGCCACCACGCTCGACGGCCTGCGCAAACGCATTGGCGATGCGCCGTTGATTGCGATCATTGAACCGCGCTCCAACTCCATGAAGCTTGGCGCGCACCGTGACGGCTTGCCAGAGAGCGTGGTCGATGCCGACCAGGTGATCTGGTATGCACCGGCCAATCTCGGCTGGGATCTGGCAGGTACCGCCGCATTGTGCACGGTACCGTCGATAGTCAGCGACTCGCTGGAAGGCATCATTGAGCGGGTCAAGAGCCAGGCCCAGCCAGGCACCCACGTGGTGATCATGAGCAACGGCGGCTTCGGCGGCCTGCATGGCAAGCTGGCCGAGGCGCTCAAATGAGCAACGGTCCCGATCGCATCACGCTGGCGATGACCGGCGCTTCCGGCGCCCAGTACGGCTTGCGCCTGCTCGATTGCCTGGTGCGCGAAGACCGCGAAGTGCACTTCCTGATTTCCAAGGCCGCGCAACTGGTGATGGCTACCGAAACCGACGTCACGTTGCCGCCCAAGCCACAGGCGATGCAAGCCTTCCTTACCGAGTACACCGGTGCCGCCGCCGGGCAGATTCGGGTCTACGGCAAGGAAGACTGGATGTCGCCGGTGGCCTCGGGCTCCGGCGCGCCGGCGGCGATGGTGGTAGTGCCATGCTCTACCGGGACGCTGTCGGCCATCGCGACGGGAGCCTGCAACAACCTGATCGAACGTGCCGCCGATGTGACGCTCAAGGAGCGCCGCCAGTTGATCCTGGTGCCGCGTGAAGCGCCATATTCAAGCATTCACCTGGAGCACATGCTCAAGTTGTCGAACATGGGCGTGACGATTTTGCCGGCATCGCCGGGTTTCTATCATCAGCCACAAACCATCGACGACCTGATCGATTTCGTCGTGGCGCGGATCCTCAATCTGCTGAGCATTCCCCAGGACATGCTGCCGCGTTGGGGTGAATATCATCTGAGCAGCGATGAATAAGCTGCTGGTGATTGTGCTGGCGCTACAGCTGGCGGGATGTGCCACGGCGCGTACGCTGGATGCTGCCAAGCCGGGAGCGCCAGTGGTCTACTCCGGGACGCGGCTGGATTGGTATGCGCTCAATGGCGGCTGCTGCGCGATGGACCGTTTTGGTGCCGAGGCACCGAGCTATCCGGGTGTAGATCTGCCGGCCAGCGCGTTGCTCGACACGCTGCTGTTGCCGTTGTCGCTGCTGACTGTGATCGGGGTCAGCTTTCAGGCAACGGGTGGACTGTAAAGACAAAAGATCGCAGCCTGCGGCAGCTCCTACATTGGGAGTGTGTACACCCTGTAGGAGCTGCCGCAGGCTGCGATCTTTTGATCTATTTCCCCAACTTCCTCAACTCGTCCGACTCGACAATCCGCACCCCATCCTGCTCCTCCAGAGCGAGGCGCCACATCGCGCGGGCCAGTTGGCAGGCTTCAATGCCTCGGTATTTGCCGGGAATCAGTTTCGACAAAGGCCCGGCGAACTGCTCGCCCAGGCGTGGTTCAGTGCGTTCGCCCAGCAGCAACGATGGACGGCAGATGGTCAACTGTGGCCAATTCTGCGCGCGCAAGGCATGTTCCATCTCGCCTTTGACCCGGTTGTAGAAAATCGAGGATCTGCGATCGGCACCCAGGGCGCTGATCACGATCAGGTGCCGGGCGCCCATCTCCCGGGCACGTTTGGCGAAAGCCACCACCATGTCCAGGTCCACCGCGCGAAACGCCTCCTCCGAGCCGGCCTGTTTGATTGTAGTGCCCAGGCAGCAGTAGGCGATGTCAACGCGGCCGTTCAATTGCGGCAGAAACTCAGAGGGATCGCCCACCGGATTTTCCAAGTGGGGATGCTCGGCCAGTGGCCGGCGTGAAGGGGCCAATACTCGCGATATCGTTGGCTCGTTGAGCAAGCGATCAAGTAAGTGTTCACCGGTTAATCCGGTGGCTCCGGCAAGCAACACGTGCTGAGGCGTCAAGTACATAGTGTTTCTCCCTTGATACTGTTCAGCTTAGTTGTTCTTTGCATCCTTGTTGTCAATGGAAACACTTTGCAGGGCTTTTCTTGCCTGCTGCTTGCGTAACAGTTGCCAGTGCGAGAGCACGGTTCTAGGCGCCCAGATCTGCGGTTCGGAGGCTTCGAAATTGTCTGTCAGCTCGCGCTCGGCGACGGTGGCCTTGGCCAGTTTGAAGGCTTGTTCCAAGTCATCGGTCTGGTTCAGTGCCCGGGCAAACAGGGCATCGCCGAAGTAGGTGAAGTTGGCTTCTTCGGAACAACCGAAAGACACGCGGTCAGCGCGCGAGGCGGTCATGATCAGGGTGCGTTCGTCTTTCAGGGCGGGGATGAAACCGCCGGAGTAGCAGGACGAAATCACGATGATCTTGTCGCGGTTTTTCAGTGGGGCGAGGACGGCGGCAAGCTCGTCGGCCGGCAGATCGGCCAGTTCCATGCGCGGCTGGTCGAGCACCAGTTCGTGCTCGCTGGTGCCGTGACTGGTCAGGTAGATGAAAATCAGGTCTTCCGGGCCAGTGCGTTCGGCCAGCGTCACGGCGGAGCGCCTCAGGTTCTCGCGGGTGGCCATCGGCCGGTCGCCGAGGTGGTCGCGATGGTTCACCAGGCGGATTTGGCCATAGGCACCGAAACGGCTGGTGAGCATGTTCGCGACATAGTCCGATTCACGCAGGAAAACACTCTGCTTGCCATCGCCGCCAAGGGTCAGGGTGTACAGCTCTACCGCCGGGGTTGAGGCTGGGACGTTGGTAAACGCTTCTTCGAGCAAGCGTCCCTGGGCCAGCAAACCCAGCTCGAGGGTGTCTGGCAGTAATTTGCCTTCGGCGTCGCGCACGCGCTGGCCGTTGATCCAGGTGCCACTGAGCACGGCGCCGTCGGTGAGGACCAGGGTGCCGCGTCCGGAATAAGTGTCGTTGTCGAATTGGCCGGTGTAGAAACTACCGTCGGCCAGGTTCAAGCGACCTTGGCCGCTGAAGCGCCAGTCATTGAAGTGGCCGATGTAGTGGCTGCCGTCGGCGCCGATCAATTCGCCCTTGCCGTTTAGCGAGCCTTCCTTGAATTGACCCAGCCATACGTCGCCATCGGCATTTTCATAACGGCCCTTGCCGTGCAATTGGTTGTTTTTGAACGCGCCGACATAGATGTCACCTTCCGCACTGTTGAAGGTTCCGTTACCTTCCAGCTGACCGTCGACGAAGTGTCCGGTGAATTGATTGCCGCTGCCGTCGCTGCGCTGGCCCTCGCCGTTGGGCTTGCCGTGGGCGAACTGGCCCTGGTATGCACTGCCATCTTCGAGTTCCAGGCGACCGAGCCCTGAAAATTGATCGGCCTTGAATTCGCCACGGTAGATCATGCCGTTTTCTTTGAGGGTGCCTTCGCCGTCGCGACGGCCCAGCTTGAAACCGCCGTTGTAGCTGCCGGCGTTGGTGGTCAGGGTTCCCTGGCCGTCAAACAGGCCTTGCTTGAACTGGCCGCGATAAGCCTCGCCATTGCTGCCATGCCACTCACCCTGGCCATGCCATTGGCCCTGGTCGAACTCGCCGGCGTACCAGCTGCCGTTCGGGTAATCGATACGGCCCTGGCCCTGCAGCAATCCGTTGACCAGGTCTCCGCGATAGCGTCCGCCGTCCGGCAGGCGGGCGTCCGCGGGCAATAGCGATTCGCCGTCGCCGCAAGCGGTGAGCATCAGGGTCAAGGCGAGGAGTGCAAGTGGGCGCATAGCGGGTTCCGGGCAATTAGGCGACCGAGTATGCCGCAGCCATGTGTCCATATACAGCCGGTAGAAAAGCATCTGGTGCGAAACAGCGTGTGCTGCTTCGCACCGGCAGGGCTTACACGAAGCAGAGTGACAGGGATTCGGCGACGTACGCCGGTTTCTCCATGCCTTCGATTTCCAGTGTGGCGATGGCCTTGAGCAGCAATTGGCCGGGTTTTTTCTCGGTGACCTCGGACAGTTCGACCTTGAGGCGCACCTTCGAGTCGACCTTGACCGGCTGAATGAAACGCACGCTATCCAGGCCGTAGTTGACCACCATCTTCAAGCCTTCGGGCATGACGAGGATGTCTTCCATCAATTTTGGAATCAGCGACAGCGAAAGGAAACCATGGGCGATGGTGCTGCCAAACGGCGTTTGCGCGGCTTTGGCCGGGTCGACATGGATGAACTGGAAGTCCCCTGTGGCTTCGGCGAACAGGTTGATGCGTTCCTGATCGATGGTGAGCCATTCGGAACATCCGAGTTCCTTGCCGACATAATCTTTGAGCTCTGCAGCAGGTACAAAGGGCATTGAGACTCTCCTTGGGTTCATCGGTTTTATAGTTTTTAGGTGGGGGGATTTGACCTCCCGGATTACCACTTTAGATCACCATGGCAAAACGCTGCGGTCAACTGACCATGCTTATGGCGAATGCCGATCCATAGCGCAAGCGTGCTTATAATGCGTCGGCCAATGCGGGTGACGGATTTTGCGGGGGATCATTGATGTTGTTACGTGGCCTGACCTGGCTGGTGCTGTTCCAATTGCTCGGCACCGCGACCAACCATTTGTTTTTACCCTTCCTGCCGGGGCCGATTATCGGTCTGCTGCTGTTACTGATATTTCTCATCGGTCGTGGCCAGGTCGGCGAGCCGTTGAACCTTGCAGCCAGCAGCCTGCTGCGCTACCTGCCGTTACTGCTGGTGCCACCGGCGGTGGGGGTGATGGTGTACGCCGCGGACATCGCCGCCGATTTCTGGGCGATTGTCGGCGCGCTGGTGTTGTCATTGTTGCTGTCGATGGCGTTCGCCGGAGTCCTCATGCAGCGCATGGTCAAGCGCCATGTTCATCCTGGGGACGGCCAATGATCCTTGACTGGCACGGCGCCTGGACGTCAGTGATTCATCATCCGTTGTTTGGTATCGGCATCACGCTCGGTGCCTATCAGCTGGTACTGGCAGCGTTCGAGAAAACCCGCTGGATCTTTTTGCAGCCCGTGCTGGTCTCCATGTTGCTGGTGATCGGTGTGCTGGTGGGCTGCGGCCTGACCTACGCCGAGTACCGCAAGAGCACTGAGATCCTGAGTATTCTGCTCGGCCCCGCGACGGTCGCGCTGGCGGTGCCGCTTTACCTCAATCTGCGGCGGATTCGACAGTTGTTCTGGCCGATATTTACTACGCTGGTGATAGGTGGTGTGGTCGCCACATGCATGGGGGTGCTGTTGGGCTGGTGGTTCGGCGCCGAACACATGATCCTGATGACCATGGCGCCGAAATCGGTAACATCGCCTATCGCCATGCTGGTGGCCGAGCAGATTGGTGGTGTCGCCGCGCTGGCGGCGGTGTTCGTTTTGATCACCGGAGTGATCGGGGCTATCTTCGGTCCGAGTCTGTTGACCCGGCTCGGTGTCCACAGTCCAGAGGCTCGCGGCATGGCACTGGGCATGACCGCCCACGCGGTGGGCACTGCGGTAGCGATGCAGGAAAGTGACGAATGCGGCGCCTTCGCGGCGCTGGCGATGAGTTTGATGGGCGTGGCCACGGCGGTATTCCTGCCGTTGGCGGTGTCGATGGTGGTGTAAGGAATATGTCTATGAGTCTGCCGCTTTTTCCGCTGAACACGGTGTTGTTTCCTGGTTGCATCCTCGACCTGCAGATCTTCGAGGCGCGTTACCTGGACATGATCGGTCGCTGCATGAAACAGGGCGGCGGCTTTGGCGTGGTGTGCATCCTTGAGGGAAGTGAAGTCGGTATCGCGCCGCAGGGCTTTGCCATGGTCGGTTGTGAAGCGCGTATCACCGATTTTCAGCAGCAGGACAACGGCCTGCTGGGTATTCGGGTCGAGGGCGGGCGACGGTTCAAAGTGTTGTCTACCGAAGTCCAGCGCGACCAACTGATCCTGGCCGAGGTCGAATGGCTGGAAGACGAGCCCGAGCAACCCCTGCAGGACGAAGATGCCGACCTGGTGGCCTTGCTCAAGGCCCTGGCCGAACACCCGATGGTCGAAGCGCTGAACATGGGTACCGAAGCGGCGGGCCAGCAATCACTGGCCAACCAGTTGGCGTACCTGTTGCCCTTCGCCGAAGAGGACAAGATCGATCTGTTGCAACTCGATGATCCGCAGCAGCGGCTGGATGCGATTCAGGCGTTGCTGGATGAGTTGCAGGGCGAGTTGTTCGCCTGACGCGGCCAAAAGATCGCAGCCTGCGGCAGCTCCTACATGAATTTGGTATGCATTCTGTAGGAGCTGCCGCAGGCTGCGATCTTTTGCTTTTGGCTAATACGCGTACCGCAACATCGTATGTGGCAAATGCCTCAATACGAAGAACCCGAACAATGCCACCAGTGACGGCAGCACCAGCCACCAGACTTTTGGCGGCATGGCGTTCAGCGAGGTCTGGCGCTGGCTGAGCCACAGGCTCGCGGCGCAGACGCACGATGCCAGCATCGCTCCTGCCAGCACATCTGTCGGCCAGTGTGCGCCGAGGTAAACCCGCGACAGGGAAATTGCCAGCGCCGGCAGGCACGCCACCAACAGCCAGGTCAGGCGCATGCGCGGGGGTTGTCCGCGGCCGGCCAGTACGGCGAGGGTCAGGAACAGCGCGAATGACCCGGAGGCGTGGCCGCTGGGCATGCTGTAGCTGGTCAGCGGGTCGCTCAATACTTCGGGGCGCAGGCGGGCAAAGAAGTGTTTGGTCAGGGTGTTGCCCAGGGCGGTGCAAAGCAGGGTGGTGGTGGCGAAGATCAGCTGGCGCCATTGCCGTGTAACCAGCAGCAGCACCACCAGCAAGGCGCTGAAGATCAGCATGTTGCGGAATTCGCCGATGAGGGTGAAGACCACCGCCACTTCATCGAGCATCGGGCTGCGGTGTTCCTGCACCAGGGTCATCACGCCTTGGTCGAGGGCATTCAGATGCGGATAGCCGATAAACAGGCCCGCCAGAATCAGCAAGCTCATGCCGGCAATGAACACCGTGGCCTTGCGATGGCGGCGCAGGCTGCTGGTGGCGCTAAGCCCGATCATGAGTGTAATGCTGCCGGCGACGATGCCGGCTTCAGGCCAGAAGCCTTCGGGCAGTGGCAGGCGAATCGCCGCGCCCGTGGCCCATCCCGGTAGCAGGTACGCCACCGACCAGCCCGCACCGGCTAGCAGGCTGACCGCAAAGAACCGTGGGAACGGCATGTCGAACATCCCGGCGACCATCGGCAACATGGGGCGCAAGGGGCCGATGAAGCGTCCGACCAGCAGGCTGGCGATGCCATAGCGCTGGAAATACGCCTCGGCCCCGGCGATCCATTCCGGGTGATGACGCAAGCCGGGCAGGCGCCGGATGTTCTGATGGAAGTGTCGGCCGAGGAAATACGAGACCACGTCGCCCAGCACGCCGGCGAGAAACCCCAGCAGCAGCGTTTCACTCAGCGACAGCGCGCCGCTGCCGGCCAGTACCGCCACGGCGAACAGCAATACCGTTCCCGGCACGATCAGGCCGGCAATCGCCAGGCACTCGACAAAGGCCACGATAAATACCGCTGCCGCCAACCATTGCGGGTTGACCGTCAACCAACCGGTCACGCTATCGAGCCATGGGCCCATAAAAACAACTCCATTGAATTCAAGTGGCCCTTGGCGGGCGAACAAAATCTACACAACACCACAAACCTCTGTAGGAGCTGCCGCAGGCTGCGATCTTTTGATCTTGACCCTTTAAAAGCAAAAGATCGCAGCCTGCGGCAGCTCCTACAGGCACCGGGCTCACAGCAGGATGTAGTCGCGACCTTCGACCTGGCCCCGCCGCAGCGGGTTCCGCGTGCAATAGGCGGCATAGGCCGCGTCAACGAAGCGGTACATCAGGTGGTCGTCGCGCCCATGGGGAATGCCCAGGCGCGTGGCCTGGATAACATGGGCGGGCGTCTGGCCGACGTCTTCCACCAGCAGCACCTCATGGTCGAAGCGCTTGGCGTCCCAGACCGGCACTTTCAGGCCCAGGGCCTTGCACAGCAGCGTTTGCCCCGCGCAAAGCTTTTGCGACGGGCGAGGGCGGCCCTGGGCGTCGGGGTTGTTCAGCAGCATCTGCGCCAGGCTCGAAGGTCCGCTCAGTTCATCGACCCAAGGGTAGGCGGACTTGATCAGCACTGCGTTACCCGGGCCCTGGGCGCTGAAGTTCAGCGAGTCACCTCCGCGGGCGTAATACATATAGATGTGCCCGCCATCCAGAAATAAAGCCTTACGCTTTTCCGTATAGCCGAGGGAGGCGTGGCTGCCTTTTTCTGCGCAATAGTAGGCTTCTGTCTCGATGATCCGCGCGCTGAGCCACAGATCACCGACCCGATGACGAATGACTTTGCCCAGCAAGTCGCGGGCGAGAATTTGCGCGTCGCGGTCGAAAAACGCGTCTGGGAGGCCCTTGGGCAGGCTCGCGGAGGACACATGAACAGGCAAGTTGGACATGGTGGGCAGCGTTTATCAAGGCTGAGTGAGTCGTGATGATAACAATTTGCTGCTTAATCCCGGCTGAACGTCGGCAAATTGCCCTCGATTTCGACCATCCGCCCGTCACCGCTGTTAGTCGGCGGACGCGACAGCTATAATCTGCCGCTTTACTCTTTACCAAGACCTAATCAAAGACCACTCCAGACCATGACTGAGTCCGTTCTTGACTACATGACCCGTTTGGGTCGCGCCGCCCGCGAGGCTTCCCGCGTCATCGGCCGTGCCAGTACCGCGCAGAAGAACCGCGCGTTGCAGGCCGCTGCCAATGCGCTGGATGCTGCCCGCGGCGAATTGACCGCTGCCAATGAGCTGGACTTGGCGGCTGGCCGCGCCAATGGTCTGGAACCGGCCCTGCTCGAGCGCCTGGCGCTGACCCCGGCGCGAATCGACGGCATGATCGTGGGTCTGCGACAGGTCGCGGCGCTGCCCGACCCGGTCGGTGCGATCCGCGATATGAGCTATCGTCCGTCGGGTATCCAGGTGGGCAAGATGCGCGTGCCGCTGGGCGTGATCGGGATCATCTACGAATCGCGACCGAACGTGACCATCGATGCCGCCAGCCTGTGCCTGAAGTCCGGCAACGCGACCATCCTGCGCGGCGGCTCCGAAGCCATTCATTCCAATCGTGCCATCGCCGCCTGCATCCAGCGCGGCCTGGCCGAGGCCGATCTGCCGGCCGCCGTGGTGCAAGTGGTCGAAACCACCGATCGCGCTGCCGTCGGCGCGCTGATCAGCATGCCTGAGTTCGTCGACGTCATCGTGCCCCGTGGTGGCCGTGGCCTGATCGAGCGCGTCAGTCGTGACGCTCGAGTGCCGGTGATCAAGCATCTGGACGGTATCTGCCACGTCTACGTGGGCGAGCACGCCGATCTGGCGAAGGCCCAGCGCATCGCATTCAACGCCAAAACCTACCGTTATGGCATCTGTGGTGCTATGGAAACGCTGCTGGTCGATCAAACCGTTGCGAAAGATTTCTTACCGGCGATGGCTGCCCAGTTCCGCGAAAAAGGCGTCGAACTGCGCGGCTGCGAACGCTCCCGGGCAATCATCGATGCCCTGCCGGCCACGCAAGAGGACTGGAGCACCGAGTATCTGGCGCCTATCCTGTCGATCCGCGTGGTCGATGGGCTTGACCAGGCCATCGAGCACATTAACCATTACGGATCCCATCACACCGATTCGATTGTCAGCGAACACCAGGGCGACACCCGGCGTTTCGTGGCTGAAGTCGATTCTTCGTCGGTGATGATCAACACCCCGACCTGCTTCGCCGATGGCTTTGAATACGGATTGGGTGCCGAGATCGGCATTTCTACTGATAAGCTGCACGCCCGCGGCCCGGTCGGTCTCGAAGGTTTGACCTGCGAGAAGTACGTGGTAGTGGGTGATGGCCAGTTGCGCGGACAGGAGCCGGCCTGACTTGGGCGACTTCGACCCGTCAGCCCCGGTAACCGCCAGCGCGCCTCGACCCAGACGCATCGGTGTACTGGGCGGGACCTTCGACCCGGTGCACATCGGCCATTTGCGTGGTGCGCTGGAAGTCGCCGAAACCCTGGCGCTCGATGAACTGCGCCTGACGCCAAATGCGCGGCCGCCCCACCGGGGTACGCCGCAGGTATCGGCCAAGGACCGGCTGGCGATGGTCAAGTGCGCGGTAGCCGGAGTGGCACCGTTGGTGGTAGACGCCCGCGAATTGCAGCGGGACAAGCCGTCCTACACCATTGATACCCTGGAGTCGATGCGCGCCGAAATGCCCGCCGAGACCCAGGTTTTTCTGCTTTTGGGTTGGGACGCATTTTGCGGCCTGCCCACTTGGCACCGCTGGGAAGAGTTGCTCCAGCATTGCCATATCCTGGTGTTGCAACGCCCGGATGCCGACAGCGAACCGCCGGATGCCTTGCGCAACCTGCTGGCAGCGCGCTCGGTGAGCGACCCGCTGGCCCTCAAAGGGTCGAGCGGACAGATTGCATTCGTCTGGCAGACGCCGCTCGCGGTATCCGCCACCCAGATCCGTCAACTGCTGGCCAGCGGTAAGTCGGTACGTTTCCTGGTGCCCGACGCGGTCCTGGCCTACATCGATGCGCACGGGCTTTACCGTGCGTCGAACTGAATAGGAGTGCCTCAAGGCACGTGGCAACAACGTGTATTGAAGCGCCCGAACATACGAGCAAAACGAGTTTTATATGACGAACAACGACGTAAACAAAGTTAAGCGTAAAGGCACGTTCAAGAGCGCCCCGCTGCCTGAGAAGGTCCTGGCAGCCGAGCCGCCAAAAGGCGACGAGCTGGTCAAGATCGCCGTCGCTGCCCTGGAAGACGTCAAGGCCCAGGACGTGCTGGTCATCGACGTTCGTGACAAGCAGAGCATCACCGACTACATGATCATCGCCACCGGTACCTCCAACCGCCAGATCGGCGCGATGCTGGACAAGGTCCGCGAAGCGGTCAAGGCCCTGGGCATCAAGCCACTGGGTGAAGAAGGCAAGGGCGACAGCGACTGGGTCCTGTTGGACATGGACGACGTGATCGTCCACATGATGACCTCCAATGCCCGCCAGTTCTACGACCTGGAGCGCTTGTGGAAAGGTGCCGAGCAGAGCCGTGCCGCCGATGGCAAACACCACAGCCCTGAAGTTGGTCACGAGCATTTCACCAAGCTCAACAAAGACCAGGAATAAGGAACGGCTGTGCGACTGCGACTGATCGCCGTCGGTTCACGCATGCCCAAATGGGTGGAAGAAGGCTGGCATGAATATGCCAAGCGTCTTCCGTCCGAGCTGGCGCTGGAACTGGTGGAAATACCGCTCAATACCCGTGGCAAGAACGCCGACGTGGCACGCTTCATCCGTCAGGAAGGCGAAGCCATGCTGGCCAAGGTCGGGCCCAATGAGCGCGTTGTCACCCTCGAAGTCCATGGCAAGCCCTGGAGCACCGAGCAGCTGGCGGTCGAGCTCGATCGCTGGCGGCTGGATTCGCGCACGGTAAATTTCATGGTCGGCGGTCCTGAGGGGTTGGCGCCGGAAGTCTGCGCCCGTGCCGATCAGCGCTGGTCGCTATCACCGCTGACGTTGCCGCACCCGCTGGTGCGAATCCTGATCGGCGAGCAGCTGTATCGTGCCTGGACAGTGTTGTCCGGTCACCCTTACCACAAGTAGTTCTGCCCTCATGTCCCAACCGATCCGCATCAAGGACCACGAAAAAGACGCCCGTCTGGTGCGTGGCCGCGTCGTGTTCGGGGCTATTGCGGTGGTGCTGCTGATTGGTGTGCTGATTGCGCGCCTGTATTTCCTGCAGGTCATCCAGTACGAATACCACTCGACCCTGTCGGAAAACAACCGCGTCCATGTGCAGCCGATTCCGCCGACTCGCGGGTTGATTTTCGACCGCAACGGCGTAGTGATTGCCGACAACCGGCCCAGCTTCAGCCTGAGCATGACCCGCGAGCGCTCCGGCGACTGGCAGCAAGTGCTCGATGTAATCGTCGAGGTGCTGGAGCTGACGCCCGAGGACCGGGTGATTTTCGAGAAGCGCATGCGCCAGGGGCGACGGCCGTTCGAGCCGGTGCCGATCCTGTTTGAATTGACCGAAGAACAGATCGCCCGCATTGCCGTGAACCAGTTCCGGCTGCCCGGGGTGGAAGTGGTCGCGCAGCTGGTCCGTCACTACCCGCAGGGGGCGCACTTTGCGCACTCGGTGGGGTACATGGGACGGATCAACGAGAAAGAGTTGAAGTCGCTTGATCCGGTCAATTACAGCGGCACTCACCACATCGGTAAAACCGGCATCGAGCGTTTCTACGAGCCGCAATTGCATGGCCAGGTGGGTTACGAGGAAGTCGAGACCAACGCTCGCGGCCGTGTGTTGCGAGTGCTCAAGCGCACCGAACCGATTTCCGGCAAGGACATCGTCCTGAGCCTGGACATCAAGCTGCAGGAAGCCGCCGAAGCTGCACTCGGTGGTCGTCGTGGCGCGGTAGTGGCACTGGATCCGAAAACCGGCGAAGTGCTGGCGATGGTCAGCCAGCCGAGTTTCGACCCGAACCTGTTCGTCACCGGCATCAGTTTCAAGGCCTATTCCGAGCTGCGCGACTCCATCGACCGACCGCTGTTCAACCGTGTCCTGCGTGGCCTGTACCCGCCGGGCTCGACCATCAAGCCGGCCGTTGCGATCGCGGGGCTGGATGCGGGTGTGGTGACTGCTTCATCGCGGGTGTTCGACCCGGGTTACTACATGCTGCCCAACTACGACCACAAATACCGCA
Organism: Pseudomonas umsongensis; assembly: GCF_002236105.1. GTDB lineage: Bacteria > Pseudomonadota > Gammaproteobacteria > Pseudomonadales > Pseudomonadaceae > Aquipseudomonas > Aquipseudomonas umsongensis. Next base: position 200,061 of record NZ_NIWU01000006.1, on the reverse strand, counting down.
ACTGGAACCGTACCGGCGACGGCTTCGTCGACCTCGATACGGCAATCATGCGTTCCAACGATACGTACTTCTATGACCTGGCCCACAAGCTGGGGATCGATCGGTTGTCGGCGTACATGACCAAGTTCGGCATTGGCCAGAAAGTCTCCCTGGACATGTTCGAAGAATCGCCAGGGCTGATGCCGACCCGCGAATGGAAGCGTGCGACCCGCCGACAAGCGTGGTTCCCGGGTGAAACGTTGATTCTGGGGATCGGGCAGGGCTACATGCAGTCGACGCCATTGCAGTTGGCCCAGGCCACGGCACTGGTGGCCAACAAAGGCGTATGGAACCGTCCGCACCTGGCCAAGACCATCGAAGGCGAGAAGCCGGTGGATGAGAACCCGATGCCGGACATCATCCTGCGTGACCCGGCGGACTGGACGCGGGTCAACCATGGCATGCAACAGGTCATGCACGGTGCCCGAGGCACCGCGCGCAAGGCCTCGATCGGCGCGCAATACCGGATTGCCGGCAAGAGTGGTACGGCCCAGGTGGTGGCGATCAAGCAGGGCGAGAAGTACGACCGATCCAAGGTCCAGGAACGTCATCGCGACCACGCCCTGTTCGTTGGCTTCGCGCCGGCCGACGATCCGAAGATCGTGGTCTCGGTGATGGTCGAGAACGGTGAGTCCGGCTCCGGCGTGGCCGCGCCGGTGGTGCGTCAAATCATGGACGCCTGGTTGCTGGACCAGAACGGTCATCTCAAGGCCGAATACGCCAGCCCTACTACCGCAGAGGCTACCGCCCGTGATGAATAATTTCGATCGCATGCTCTCCAGCGAGGATGTGATGCGCCGCCGTGCCACGCTGTTGCAGCGCCTGCACATCGATGGACCGTTGCTGATCCTGTTGCTGACCCTCGCCGCCGGCAGCCTGTTCGTGCTGTATTCGGCCAGTGGCAAAAGCTGGGACCTGCTGGCCAAGCAAGCCACTTCGTTCGGTATCGGCCTGGTGTCGATGATCGTCATCGCCCAGTTCGAGCCGCGATTCATGGCGCGGTGGGTGCCGCTGGGTTATGTGGTCGGGGTGATGTTGTTGCTGGTGGTGGACATCATGGGGCATAACGCCATGGGGGCCACACGCTGGATCAACATTCCAGGGGTGGTGCGCTTCCAGCCTTCGGAATTCATGAAGATCCTCATGCCGGCGACCATCGCCTGGTATCTGTCCAAGCGCACGCTGCCGCCGCAGCTCAAGCACGTGGGTGTCAGCCTGATGCTGATTGGCGTGCCGTTCATCCTGATCGTGCGCCAGCCCGATCTCGGCACGTCGCTGCTGATCCTGGCGGGCGGCGCTTTCGTTCTGTTCATGGGCGGCTTGCGCTGGCGCTGGATTCTCAGTGTGCTGGCCGCCGCCGTGCCCGTGGCGATCGCCATGTGGTTCTTCATCATGCATGACTACCAGAAGCAGCGAATCCTGACGTTCCTCGATCCCGAAAGTGATCCGCTGGGGACCGGCTGGAACATCATTCAGTCCAAGGCCGCGATCGGTTCCGGCGGCGTGTTCGGCAAGGGCTGGTTGCTGGGCACCCAGTCACACCTGGATTTCCTGCCGGAAAGCCACACCGACTTCATTATTGCGGTGCTGGGCGAAGAGTTCGGCCTGGTGGGCATTTGCGCGCTGTTGCTGATCTACCTGCTGTTGATCGGTCGCGGGCTGGTGATCACCGCCCAGGCGCAGACATTGTTCGGCAAATTGCTGGCAGGCGCCTTGACCATGACATTTTTTGTGTATGTTTTCGTCAACATCGGTATGGTCAGCGGCCTGTTGCCGGTGGTGGGGGTGCCGTTGCCGTTCATTAGCTACGGAGGAACTTCGCTGGTGACGCTGCTGTCAGCGTTTGGGGTTTTGATGTCGATCCATACCCATCGCAAGTGGATCGCGCAGGTTTGAATAAGGTGAAGAGTTCAATGCAAGTAATGCGTGGCTGGGCGACTCGATACGCGCCATGGGTCGGCCTGGTAAGCATCCTTGGTACTGCGCAGCAGGCGGTGGCAGGCGATTACGAAGGCTCGCCCCAAGTGGCCGAGTTCGTTGGTGAGATGACTCGCGACTATGGCTTCGCCGGTGAGCAATTGATGGGCGTGTTCCGCGAGGCGCAGCGCAAGCAATCGATCCTGGACGCCATTTCGAAACCCGCCGAGCGGGTCAAGCAATGGAACGAATACCGGCCGATGTTCATCACCGATGCGCGTATTGCCCGTGGCGTTGATTTCTGGCGTCAGCATGAGGCAGTGCTGGCCCGTGCCGAACAGGAATACGGCGTACCGGCGCAGGTGATTGTCTCGATTATCGGCGTTGAAACGTTTTTTGGCCGTAACACCGGAAATTTCCGGGTCATCGACGCGTTGTCGACCCTCGGTTTCGACTATCCTCCCCGTGCCGAATTTTTCCGCAAGGAATTGCGTGAATTCCTGTTGCTGGCCCGGGAAGAGCAGGTCGACCCGCTGACCCTCAAGGGTTCCTACGCCGGTGCCATGGGCCTGCCGCAGTTCATGCCCAGCAGCTTTCGCGCCTATGCGGTGGACTTCGACAGTGACGGCCACATCAATATCTGGAACAACCCGGACGATGCCATCGGCAGCGTTGCCAGTTATTTCAAGCGACACGGCTGGGTCGCCGGCGAACCGGTGGTCAGCCGCGCCGATGTGCGCGGCGAACAGGTGGACGAAGGTTTGACCACCGGTATCGAGCCGACTAAAACCGTTGGAGAGTTGCGGGCCCTGGGCTGGTCAAGTCATGATGCGCTGCGCGATGATATGCCGGTTACCGCCTTCCGCCTGGAAGGCGACAATGGCCCTGAATACTGGATGGGCCTGAAGAATTTCTACGCGATCACGCGTTATAACCGCAGCGTGATGTACGCCATGGCCGTACATCAACTGTCTGAACAGCTGGTCCAAGCACGGGGCGTCAAGTAATGCGGGCATTGCCTATGAATAAACCCCTGAAGCTGATGGCATTTGCCGCGTTGGCTATGCTGGTTGCCAGTTGTTCCACCAGTCGTGCGCCAACGCAGAAGTCGTCCACCGCCGTACGCTCGGCGCCGGGGCTGGACATCAACCGTGCCCACAAGGATGGCGCGCCATGGTGGGACGTCGACGTTTCACGCATCCCGGACGCCACGCCAACCCTGCACACCGGCCCGTACAAGGCCGCCCCTTACTCGGTACTGGGCAAGACCTATTTTCCGTTGCAAGAGTCCAAGACGTACGTACAGTCGGGTACGGCGTCCTGGTACGGCACCAAGTTCCATGGCCAGAACACCGCAAACGGCGAAGTCTATGACCTGTACGGCATGAGCGCCGCACACAAAACCTTGCCGTTGCCGAGTTACGTCCGGGTGACCAACCTGGACAACAACAGGACTGTGATCCTGCGGGTCAATGACCGCGGCCCGTTCTATTCGGACCGGATCATCGACCTGTCGTACGCCGCCGCCAAGAAGCTCGGCTACGCCGAAACCGGCACCGCGCGGGTCAAGGTCGAAGGCATCGACCCGCAGCAATGGTGGGCTGCCAAGGGCCGTCCGGCGCCTTTAATGCTCAACGAACCGCAAGTCGCGCAGAATAACGCCCCGGTCATTACGGCTTCGGCCGGCACCATCGAGCAATGGACACCTCCGCCGCAGCAGCACGCCGCCGCAGTCGTCCCTGTTCAACTTGCCGATGCAAAAAAAAACGCTTCTGCACCAGCGTCTGGCCAGTATCTGCAGGTGGGCGCGTTCGCCAACCCGGACGCTGCCGAGTTGCTGAGGTCCAAGCTCAGCGGGATGGTGAAAACTCCGGTGTTCATCAGCTCGATCGTGCGCAATCAACAGACACTGCATCGAGTGCGCCTGGGGCCGATCGGTTCGCCGGGTGAAATCCAGCAAGTGCAGAACAGCGTGCGCCTGGCCAACCTGGGTTCGCCCAGCGTTGTGACGGAGTAATACGTAGAACTTGATTGACGGTTCATCTGCGGTTTTGGGGGGTGGACCAGGTTGTTGGCTCTATGAAGAACAAAAGCCCGGCAAGGGTTACAGAGTGAGCAGCTGAATACGCGATGACTCGTTAGAAAGTCATCTGATTAGTTTTGCCTTCGGGCAGTTTCCATTAGCGATTTCGAGAGACGGATGAACATCACCACCTTTGCCAAACGCCTGTGCCTTCTAGTCCCGCTGCTCCTCTCGCCTGCCGCATTCGCGGTCGAGATGATGCCGTCGCCACCGCAACTGGCCGCCAAGGCCTACGTGCTCATGGACGCCAGCAGCGGCAACGTGCTGGTCGAGAACAATGGTGACCAGCGTCTGCCGCCAGCCAGCCTGACCAAGCTGATGACCGCGTACATCGCGACCCTCGAAATCCGTCGTGGCCAGATCGGTGAAAACGATCCGGTGACCGTCAGCGAAAATGCCTGGCGTACCGGCGGTTCGCGGATGTTCATCAAGGTCGGCTCGCAAGTGACCGTCAGCGACCTGCTGCACGGCATCATCATCCAGTCGGGTAACGATGCCAGCGTTGCACTGGCCGAACACATCGCCGGCAGCGAAGACGCGTTTGCCGACATGATGAACAAGACCGTGGCCGACCTGGGCATGACCAACAGCCACTTCATGAACCCGACCGGCCTGCCGAACCCGGAACACTACTCGTCGGCTCACGACATGGCAGTGCTGGCCCGCGCGATCATTCACGAAGACCCGGCTCACTACGCGATCTACTCGCAGAAAGAGTTCTTCTGGAACGGCATCAAGCAACCGAACCGCAACCTGTTGCTGTGGCGCGACAAGACTGTCGATGGCCTGAAAACCGGCCACACCGACGAAGCCGGCTACTGCATGGTGTCTTCGGCCGTGCGTGACGGCATGCGCCTGATCGCCGTGGTGTTCGGCACCAACAGCGAAGTGGCTCGCGCCGCCGAGACCCAGAAACTGCTGACCTACGGTTTCCGTTTCTTCGAAACCCAGACCTTCTATCAGAAAGGTGCGGAGCTGGCCCAGGCGCCTGTCTGGAAGGGTTCCACCAATCAAGTCAAGGCCGGCCTGGCTGAAGACCTGACCATGACCCTGCCGAAAGGCCAGCTGAAAAAGCTCGCCGCCAGCATGACCATGAACCCGCAACTGGTTGCGCCAATCGCCAAGGGCGACGTGATCGGTAAAGTCGAAGTCAAGCTGGAAGACAAGGTGGTGCACAGCGCCGACCTGATCGCTCTGGATGGCGTCGAAGAGGGTGGTATCTTCCGTCGCATGTGGGATAGCATCCGTCTATTCTTCTACGGCTTGTTCAACTGATAGTGTGCTCCTGCAAGGTCTCGTGCTGATCCGGCGCGGGGCCTTGTCGTCGCCACGGCTTACGCTTACGAGGCCGTTACGCCATGACCGATACCGAAGTAAAGGCGCCTAAGATCGAATTCCCCAACGTTGATTACCCGGTTAAGGTGATCAGCGATACCGGTGTAGGCAACAAAGACAAGATCATTGCGATCGTCAAGAAGCATGCGACGATCAACCATGACCGTGTGGATGAACGCCAGAGCACCAACGGCAAATACACCACGATCCAGTTGCACATCGTTGCGACCGACCAGGACCAGCTGTACAACATCAACAGCGAACTGCGGGCCACCGGTTTCGTGCACATGGTGCTGTGATGTCCGGCACGCTGGGCTTTCGCGAACTTGGCCAGATGGCTTACGAGCCGGTCTGGCATGCCATGCAACGCTTTACCAACGAACGTGGCAGCGATGCCGCCGACGAGATCTGGTTGGTCGAGCACCCGCCAGTCTTCACCCAGGGCCAAGCCGGCAAGGCCGAGCACTTGCTGGTGCCGGGAGATATCCCGGTGGTGCAGGTTGATCGCGGTGGCCAGGTGACGTATCACGGCCCCGGGCAGTTGGTGGCCTACCTGTTGCTGGATGTGCGCAAGCTGGGGTTCGGCGTGCGTGACCTGGTGACTCGCATGGAGTCATGCCTCATTGAGTTGCTCGCCAGCTACGGTGTGACGGCGGCGGCCAAGCCCGATGCACCGGGCGTGTACGTCAATGGCGCGAAAATCGCCTCCCTGGGTCTGCGGATCCGCCACGGTTGTTCCTTTCATGGGCTGGCCCTGAACGTGGACATGGACCTGGAACCGTTTCGACGGATTAATCCCTGCGGCTACGCCGGGCTGGCGATGACCCAGCTGAGCGATCACGCAGGATCGATTGAATTTGCCGAGGTAAGTGCCCGGCTGCGCGCGCAGCTCGTCAAACACCTCGACTATGCTGAGCAGACGACCCTCACGGGCGGAATCGACTGATATGACTACTGATGCAGTGCAAACCATGATCCCGACGCTCGATGTCACTGAGCGCCCGGCCCCGCGTCCCAAGGTTGAAGCCGGCGTCAAGCTGCGCGGCGCCGAGAAGGTTGCACGCATCCCGGTAAAGATCATTCCGACCACCGAGCTGCCGAAGAAGCCTGACTGGATTCGTGTGCGTATTCCGGTCTCGCCGGAAGTCGACCGTATCAAGGCGTTGCTACGCAAACACAAGTTGCACAGTGTGTGCGAAGAAGCCTCCTGCCCGAACCTGGGTGAGTGCTTCTCCGGCGGAACCGCGACCTTCATGATCATGGGTGACATCTGCACCCGTCGTTGCCCGTTCTGTGACGTTGGCCACGGCCGTCCGAAGCCACTTGACGTCAACGAGCCGGAAAGCCTGGCCATCGCCATTGCCGACCTGAAACTGAAATATGTGGTAATCACCTCGGTAGACCGCGACGACCTGCGTGACGGCGGTGCCCAGCACTTTGCCGATTGCATCCGCGAGATCCGCAAGCTGTCGCCGAACGTGCAGCTCGAAACCCTGGTCCCGGACTACCGTGGCCGCATGGACATCGCCCTGGAAATCACCGCCGCCGAGCCACCGGATGTGTTCAACCACAACCTGGAGACCGTGCCGCGCCTGTACAAGGCCGCGCGCCCGGGTTCGGACTACCAGTGGTCGCTGACCCTGCTGCAACGCTTCAAGCAGATGATGCCGCACATCCCAACCAAATCCGGTTTGATGCTGGGTCTGGGTGAAACGGATGAAGAAGTCATCGAAGTCATGAAGCGCATGCGCGAGCACGACATCGACATGCTGACCCTGGGGCAATACCTGCAACCGTCGCGCAGCCACTTGCCGGTGCAGCGTTTCGTGCACCCGGACACCTTTGCCTGGTTCGCCGAGGAAGGTTACAAGATGGGCTTCAAGAACGTTGCTTCCGGCCCGCTGGTACGCTCTTCCTACCACGCCGACGAGCAGGCCAAGCTGGTCAAGGCCGAGTTGATGTCGTCCTGATTCGGTCATGAAAAACAGCCCGCAACGTTCTATCGGCCTTGCGGGCTTTTTTTGCCTGTCCCACAGCGACATCAGTCTTTTCCTGCGACTGCGCAATGCTTGATCCGCTTCTGTTTGTCTACGTTCCTGACTAATGTGTGTTTGATGTTTTCACGCAGGGAGATCCATGGATGAACGCAAGACCTGACCCGACGCTGCTTCCTCACACGCCTGTACCGGCTTTGCCGATGAAAGGCCTGATCGCTGTTATCGCGCCTGCAGGTCCGGCCGCGCTGGACACTAAAAAAGCCATCGCCTGGATGCGTGCTCGTGGGTATTCGCTGCGGATATTTCCCGGAGTGTTCGAAAAGGACGGCTATCTTGCCGGAAGCGACGAAGTGCGACTCAATGACCTGCACGCCGCGTTCACTGACCCTGAGGTCGATGCCATCATTTGCCTGCGCGGTGGCTACGGTACGCCGCGGTTGCTTGATCGCATCGATTTCCCGCTGCTACGCCAAAACGCCAAGCCATTCATCGGTTACAGCGATATTACCGCGCTGCACCTGGCAATCAGCCGTTATGCGGGTTTCGTAACCTTCCATGGCCCGCTGCTCAATGCCGATCTGCTGGGTGAGCGGCTACCACCGACCGAGTCCTCCTTCTTCAACATGCTCAGGGGCCAGTACAGGGCCGGCATGGTGCTTGCCCATCCGGTTGGCCGGCCCTTGACGACGATCGTGCCGGGTGTCGCCCATGGGCGCCTTCTGGGCGGTAACCTGTCGATGATTGCTGCAACCATGGGCACGCCTTACGAGATCGATGCAGCAGGTGTCATCCTGTTTATCGAAGACATCAACGAGCCGCTGTACCGCATCGACCGGCTGCTGACCCATCTACGCCTCGCGGGCGTGCTGCACAAGCTGCGTGGGGTTCTGGTAGGTGATATAGCGGGGGTAGAGGCCCAGGCCCTGGACCGATTGCTCAGGCAGACCCTGGAACCCTTGTGCATCCCGGTACTGGCCGGGTGGCGCAGCGGGCACTGCAATCCGAACCTGACTCTGCCGATGGGCGCTTTGGTGAAGCTGGATGCGGGGAGCCAGCAACTGTTTCTGGAGCAGAATGTCGTAAGGCGGTAGGTAGGAGCGAGCATGCTCGCGATGGTCGTGAACGATAATGCGGGAAATCTGACACCCCGCGGTGTTCTCGGGTTCATCGCGAGCATGCTCGCTCCTACAGCGATAAAGCTTTAGCGGTTACGCAACCCTTCCAGCAATTTGTGCGTCGGATACCCGTCTGCCGGCCAGCCAAATGACTGCTGGGCGCTGCGGATCGCCTTGCGGGTGTTGGCACCAATGATCCCGTCGGCAGTGCCCGCATCGTAGTTCTGCGCACTCAGCAGGTTTTGCAGTTCGATCCGTTCGGTGCGGCTCAGGGGTAGATCATCCTTGGGCCACGTGCCGCTGATCAGCCCTGCGCCATTGAATCGCTCGGACAGCAGGCTCACCGCCAGGGCGTAGGACGACGAGTTGTTGTACTTGAGAATCGCGCGGAAGTTGTCGAGCACCAGGAAGGCCGGGCCGCGGTAGCCTGCTGGCAACAACAGCGCCGCGGACAATTGCTCGGAGCCTGCCGGGAACTGGCCGCCGTTTGGCAGCACTACGCCCATTTGCCGCCATTCGGCAACGCTCTTGCGAATCGAACCATCGGCGAGAACGTAGTTGAAGTTGCCCGGCAACTGCACTTCGAAGCCCCACGGCTGGCCTTTTTGCCAGCCGGAGCTTTGCAGGTAGTGGGCGGTCGACGCCAGGGCGTCGGTGGCGCTGCCCCAGATATCGCGGCGACCGTCGCCATCAAAGTCCACGGCGTGAGTGTTGTAGGTGGTCGGGATGAACTGGGTCTGGCCCATGGCGCCCGCCCAGGAACCCAGCATTTTGTCGGGTTCGATATCGCCTTGCTGGAGGATTTGCAGGGCGGCGATCAATTGTGCGTGAGCGAAGCCTGGGCGGCGGCCTTCGTAGGCCAGGGTTGCCAGGGAGTTGATCACCGACTTGCTGCCCTGGAACTGGCCGAAGTTGCTTTCCATGCCCCACACCGCGACCAGCGCCTGGCGGTCGACGCCGTAGCGTTGTTCGATGCTTTGCAGGATGCCAGCGTACTGGTCGACCAATGCCTGGCCTTTGCGAACGCGCAGCGGCGACAGGGCGCCATCGAGGTATTCCCACACCGGTTTTGCGAATTCCGGTTGGCTGCGGTCGGCACGGATCACGGCCGGGTCGAAGCTGACATTGGCGAAGGCGCGGTCGAACAGGTCGGCACTGATACCGGCGGCCAGGGCGTCCTTGCGAAAACCCGCCTGCCATTCAGCGAAGGTCTGGGTTGGCTGGATGTCGAGGTTTTCACCGCTCGGAACCACGGGCGCGGTGACCGTCGGGGCGGTGGCGACAGGGAGGGTCTGAATTGGCTGGGCGTCGGCGGCGGTGGGTTTTTCCGCGCAGGCGACTAGCAAAATGAGGCTGGAGGCAGCAATCAATTGGCGAAACTGCCAACGACGGGAAAGACAAAGGGGCATGCACGGGTCCAGGGCAAACGAATCAGGTACAGACCTTAACATGTTGAGCGAATGCTTGCCTTTCAGGCCGCCAGAAAGTAAGAAGCCTCCCAGTTGTCAGACTGGAAGGCTTCGCGGCGGTAGCTGCCTTTGCCTTTGCCGGCGCGTTCCTGGCGGCTGCGGAACAAGGGCTGGGCGACGATGGATTTGGCCTTGTTGGGGCCATGTTTAGATGGCTTTCTGCTCATGATGGGCTCTCGCAAGTGGAGTGGTTTTTGCGGGGCAAATCATCGGCCGAATTTGGGGTTCTGTCTAGTCCCTACAATATGTAGGACCTTTCGGACGCCTTCCCTGTTGGAGCGAGCATGCTCGCTCCAACAGGGAACGAAGGCGCCAAGCCTTATTCTGCGGGCAACGACAGTTTCTGCCCAGCCATCAACAGCGTCAGGCGACTCAAGCTCATCCACGGCGAACCCGCCGCCTGGCCCTTGATCTGTGCGTCGATGCGCTGGGCTTCGAGCAACAATTGCGCCCAGCGTTGTGCCGAATAACGTTGCAGGGCTTTGCTCATCAGCGGTTTACGCTTGTCCCACACCGGCGGCCTGGCCTGGCTGAAGGCCTTGTCCAGTGGGGTACCCTGGCTGTATTGCAACGAAATATTGGCCAGCAGGCGTAGTTCCCGGGCCAGGGCCCACAGAATCACCGGGGGCTCGACACCTTCACCGCGAAGTCCTTCAAGCATGCGCAGCGCATGGGCGGCTTCGCCATTGAGAATGGCGTCGGTCAAGCCGAAAACATCGAAGCGCGCACTGTCGGCCACCGCGGCCTGTACGGTTTCGATGGTGATCTGGCCGCCTTCGGCCATCAGCTTGAGTTTTTCGATTTCCTGGGCGGCGGCCAGCAAGTTGCCCTCCACCCGTGCGGCGATCAGCTCGACGGCGTCCTGGCTGGCGGATAGCCCGGCCTGGGACAAACGTTGCCGGATCCAGCTGGGCAACTGGTTGGCATCCACCGGCCAGATCTGGACGAACTGGGTCTGCTGGCCTTCGACCAGCGCCTTGCCCCATTTGGTTTTCTGCGCACTGCCATCGAGCTTCGGCAGGCTGATCAACAGCACCGTGTCTTCGGCCGGGCGCGAGCAGTATTCAATGAGTGCAGCGGCACCTTTGTCGCCGGGTTTTCCGGAAGGCAGGCGCAGTTCCAGCAGGCGTTTTTCGGCGAACAGCGACATGCTGGCGCCGGCTTGCAGCAAGGTACCCCAGTCGAAACTGGCGTCGGCGGCGAACACCTGGCGTTCGTCGAAGCCTTGTTGGCGAGCCGCCGCGCGGATGGCGTCGGCGGCTTCCTGGCACAGCAAGGGGTCGTCGCCACTGATGACGTAAACCGGCGCGAGGGCGCCTTGCAGGTGTTTGGCGAGTTGGGCGGGAGCGAGCTTCATAAGAGAGGGCAAACGGGGCGCCTCAGCGCCCCGTAAGTCTTACTGCCGAGGCAGGTCGATGGGCGACTGACGCGGCGTGTTCGCCTCAGCCTTCTGAGCCGCTTCCAGTGCCGCGGCTTCCGCCTTGGCCTTGGCTTCGGCAGTCTGCTGCAACTGGTCCAGCTGGGCCGGGGTAAATTGCTGCAGGCGCAACATCATGCGTTGAACCAGCTCGCGACGCATTTCCTTGCGAGCGTCGGCGGCTTCCTGGTCGGAACCTACCAGGTTGTTGCCGTCATGGATGAACACCTTCTGCACTTCGAGCTTGTCGTTGAGCAGGGGCAGGTTGCCCTGGCCGCGAATGTCATAGCTGAGCACCGTGCTCAGTTGATATTCGCCCGTACGACCGGCGCCAGCGTAGCTGAGGATGCGCTGGGATTCCTGCTGGTCGGTCAGGATGAGTTTGTAAGGGGCGCCGTTGTAGACCTTGACGCCGCTGCTCACCAGCATCTGGCGCAGTTGCGTCACGGTATCGCCGTAGGCGTCGCGGGCGCTCAGGTCAAGTTCCTTGAGTGCCAGGTCGGTGGTGCCGGTGCCGCGCAGCTGGAAGCCGCAGGCGCTCAACAGGACCGCGAGCCCTATCACCAGCAAGTTGCGTTTGATCATTGTGTTGCTCCCCTTGAAACCATGTGGGCCAATCGAGCGGCCCGTAAGGTTTTGTTCGGCGCCCGGCACGGCCAGGCGCCTGATCCAATTAGCTGGCGACGATGTTGACCAGTTTTCCGGGCACCACGATCACTTTGCGAATGGTCAGACCATCGACGAAACGCAGCACGTTTTCGTTGGCCCGTGCGGCGGCTTCGACTTCTTCGCGAGTGGCGCTGGCCGGCATTTCGATCTGGCCGCGCAGCTTGCCGTTCACCTGGATAACCAGCGTCAGGCTGTCTTGCACCAGCGCGCTCTCGTCCAGCACGGGCCAGCCGGCATCGATCACCGGATCGGCGTGACCCAGGCGATGCCACAGCTCGTGGCAGATGTGCGGCGTGATCGGTGCCAGCAGCAGGGTCACGGTTTCCAGGCCTTCCTGAACCAGCGCGCGATCCTGCTCGGTGCCTTGTGCGGCTTTTTCCAGCACGTTCATCAGCGTCATCACCTGGGCGATGGCGGTGTTGAACTTATGGTTCTGGCCGACGTCGTGGCTGGCCTGCTTGATCGCCTGGTGGATCGAACGACGAATGGCTTTTTGCTCGTCGTTGAGGCCGGCAACGTCCAGCTGGCCCGGCAGGCCCTGGGTGACGTGCGCTTGGGCCAGGCGCCAGACGCGCTTGAGGAAGCGGTGTGAACCTTCTACCCCGGAATCGGACCATTCCGCGCTCATGTCAGGCGGCGAGGCGAACATCATGAACAGGCGGCAGGTGTCGGCGCCGAACTGGTCGATCATCGACTGTGGGTCAACACCGTTGTTCTTCGACTTGGCCATCTTCTCGGTGCCACCGATTTCCACCGGCAGGCCGTCGGCGATCAGCTTGGCGCTGATGACTTTGGCCTTGCTGTCGCGCTCGAGCTCGACGTCCGCCGGGTTGAACCAGGTGTAGGCGCCGTTGGCTTCACGACGGTAGTAGGTCTCGGCGATCACCATGCCCTGGGTCAGCAGGTTCTTGAACGGCTCGTTGGAACTGACCAGGCCTTCGTCGCGCATCAGTTTGTGGAAGAAGCGCGCGTAAAGCAGGTGCAGGATCGCGTGTTCGATGCCGCCGATGTACTGATCCACCGGCAACCAGTGGTCGGCTGCGGATTTTTCTACCAGGCCACCCTCGAAGTGCGGCGAGGCGTAGCGGGCGTAGTACCACGAGGACTCGACGAAGGTGTCCATGGTGTCGGTTTCACGCTTGGCAGGCTGGCCGCATTTCGGGCAGCTGCACTCGTAGAACTCGGGCATGCGCGCCAGTGGCGAACCGGCGCCATCGGGAACGACGTCTTCCGGCAGTACGACGGGCAATTGATCTTCCGGCACCGGCACGTCACCGCAAGTAGTGCAGTGGATGATCGGGATCGGGCAGCCCCAGTAACGCTGACGGCTGATGCCCCAGTCGCGCAGGCGGAACTGGGTGCGCGAAGCGCCGAGTTCTTTCTTGATCAGTGCGACTTCGATGGCGTCGAAGGCGCCGACGAAGTCGAGGCCGTCGAACTCGCCGGAGTTGATCAGCGTGCCGTGCTCGCCGTAGGCGTCTTGCCACGGGGCAGGGTTGGTGTCGCCTGCACTTGTACGAACCACGGATTTGACCGGCAGGTTGTACTTGTGGGCGAACTCGAAATCGCGTTCGTCGTGCGCCGGAACCGCCATGACTGCGCCGTCGCCGTAATGCATCAGCACATAGTTGGCGACCCATACTGGCAGTTTTTCGCCGGTCAACGGGTGCTCGACGAACAGGCCGGTTGGCAGGCCTTTTTTCTCTTGGGTCGCAACGTCGGCTTCAGCAACGCTGCCACCCTTGCATTCAGCAATGAACGCTTGCAGCTCGGGGTTGTTTTGCGCGGCCAGGGTGGCCAGGTGGTGCTCGGCGGCCACGGCAACGTAGGTCGCACCCATGAGGGTGTCCGGACGCGTAGTGAAGACTTTCAGGGTGCCGGCTTCGCCGATGGAGTCGACGTTGTACGGGAACTGCACTTCCATGCCGCGGGATTTGCCGATCCAGTTGCGCTGCATGGTCTTGACCTGCTCAGGCCAGCCAGTCAGTTCGTCGAGGCTCTCCAGCAGCTCATCCGCGTAGGCGGTGATCTTGAAGTAGTACATCGGGATTTCGCGCTTTTCGATCAGCGCGCCGGAACGCCAGCCGCGGCCGTCGATCACTTGCTCGTTGGCCAGGACGGTCTGGTCGACCGGGTCCCAGTTAACGGTGCCGCTTTTTTTGTAGATCACGCCTTTTTCGAACAGGCGAGTGAACAGCCATTGTTCCCAGCGGTAGTAATCGGGCTTGCAGGTGGTCACTTCGCGCGACCAGTCCACCGCCAGGCCCAGGCTGCGCAACTGGCTTTTCATGTAGGCGATGTTTTCGTAGGTCCACTTGGCGGGCGCTACGTTGTTCTTCATCGCGGCGTTTTCCGCCGGCATGCCAAAGGCGTCCCAACCCATGGGTTGCAGGACGTTCTTGCCTTGCATGCGCTGGTAGCGGGAGATCACGTCGCCGATGGTGTAGTTGCGCACGTGCCCCATGTGTAGCTTGCCGCTGGGGTAAGGGAACATCGACAGGCAGTAGTAAGTCTCCTTGCCTGGCTGTTCACTGACTTCAAAGGACTTTTGCTCATCCCAGAATGACTGGGCGGCGGCTTCGATTTCACGGGGCTGATATTGTTCGTGCATGGCTACTTTTGAACTGAATAGGGGTGGCCTAATCCTCTTCAATGCGACGCTGGACGGTGATCACGCCAATTTGGCGTTTTTCGTTGCCCAGAGGAGCTGGAAGTGGAGTTACAGGAAGCGCCGTAGCATACATGACCGCACTCTATCGAGGGAAACCCTGATTACTGCCGCGCGTCTCGTGAAAACCGCTGCGAGGGCCGTTGGTCGCGGCGTCCAGCCGGTTTGTCGATGGAAGCTAAGCTCTAACTGGGGAGTAGTTCTTATCTTCCAATGAGGTGAGGGATGGTTGAGTCACGGCAAAAAGTTACAAAACCGGAGCTGTACGAAAGACTGATTGACCGTCTTGGAATGGCCCTGGATGCGGCGAAAACCGCTGGCCGGTTGCGTGATGAGCGTCCACTGGAGCTGGAGTTGCGTGGCCTGAGCCCCGCAGAGTTTGCATTGGTCAAGGCGTACCTCGATCGCAGTGAGCGTGAGACACACGGATGCTTGTCTGAGGCAGTGAAGCAACTCGACGCACCACGCACAGCCAAAATTATCTGGCTCAAGGACAAAGTAGCTGGCAGAGACGCGGTAAAGGTCCGGTCCCTGCAGTGCAAATAAGGCATAGAGCCATGCTCCACGGTATTTTGAAGCATAGTCCTTGCGTATTTATTGTCGCATTGCGTCAACCCACTTAGGCTTCGGGCATCTTTAAGGAGATGCCCGATGCCTTTTCGCTATTTCGTCAAACACCTTCTGATGCCGCCCGGCGTTCTTATCCTGTTGCTGGTGCTCGCCTGGTGGTGGCGCCGCTCAAGACCGCGACTTGCCGCTGGGTGCTTCGCCCTGGGCGTGGGTGGTTTCTGGTTGATGAGCCTGCCAGTCATGGTGCAGTGGGGCGCCGGGCTTCTTGAGCGTGAGGCACCCTTGGCACGCGACGAATGGGCAACGTTGGCCCAGCGCGCCGATGCGATCGTAGTGCTGGGCGCCGGGCGGGAGCGGGGCGACCTGGCGTGGGGCAGTGATCAACCCACCGGGGTGGCACTTGAGCGAGAGCGCTATGCCGCTCGCTTGGCAAAGGCTTCGGGCTTGCCGATCCTGACCAGTGGCGGATTGCACTATGGCACGCCGCCCACCGAGGCCAAGCTGATGGCGGACTCATTGCACGATGATTTTGGCGTGGCGGTGCGTTGGCAGGAAGGGCGAAGTCGCACCACCTGGGAGAATGCTACGTTCAGCGCCGAGGTCTTGTTGCCTGAAGGCATCAAGCGCGTGGTGGTGGTTACCCAGGCCTGGCACATGCCGCGAGCGGTCTGGAGTTTTCAGAAGGCCGGGTTTGAAGTGGTGCCGGCGCCAGTGGGATTCTTGAGCGTGGACAACGCCGAGCCCCTGGGCGGATGGATGCCGGAGTTCAAGGCGATCTGGCGCAGTGGGCAGTTGTTGAATGAGGCTGCGGGGCAGGTCGGGTATTGGTTGTTCTACCGCTGAAGATCAAAGGATCGCAGCCTTCGGCAGCTCCTACATTTGGAATGCAATCCCCTGTAGGAGCTGCCGCAGGCTGCGATCTTTTGCAGGCGCCACAAATATTCAGACGGTCTTGGCCATCCGGCTGGCAATCAACGCCCAGCCAAACAACAGCACACACACAATGATCAGCGGCCATGAACGCCATTGCAGGTACGGTGTGAGGTTGTGCATGGGCACCACTTCGCCGTACAGGATGCCGCGTTCGAACTGCGGGATCTGCGTGGTGATCTGGCCGAACGGGTTGATCAGGCCGGTCACGCCATTGTTAGTGGCGCGGATCATCCAGCGGCCGGCCTCGAGCGCGCGCATTTGCGCCATCTGCAAGTGCTGCAGCGGGCCGATGGACGTGCCGAACCAGGTATCGTTGCTGATGGTCAGCAGCAGGTCGCTTTGCGCGGCAAGGCCGGCGGCGAACTCTGGATACACCACCTCGTAGCAGATAAACGGCGCAATCTGGTACCCCTTGGCCTGCAGCATGGCCTGGTCGGAAGGGCCGCGGGCAAAGTCCGACATGGGCAGGTCGAAGAACGCGATCAGGCCACGCAGCACATCCTGCAAAGGCACGTACTCGCCAAACGGCACCAGCTTCTGCTTGAGGTAGGTGCCATCGCCTTCGCCGACCACGGTAATGCCGTTGTAAAAGCGTTTTTCGTGATGGACCATTTCGCGGATCGGCACGCCGGTGATCATGGCCGAATCCCGTTCGGCGGCGAATTTGCCCATCATGTCCAGGTAGCCATGGGCAGACTCCTTGAGCACCGGGATTGCGGTTTCCGGCCAGATCAGCAAGTCGACCCGTTTCGAGCTGAAGCTCATGTCGCGGTACAGTTCCAATTGCGCGTTGAGCTGCGCCGGGTCCCACTTCATGCTCTGTTCGATGTTGCCCTGAAGCGCCGCGACACTCAGTGGCGCGCCTGATGGGCTGGTCCAGGCGTATTGCTTGAGCGCCATGCCGGCCACCCATGGGCCAGCGAGCAGCGCAATGCCCACGGCGATGAAACCTTTGCGTCCGGTGCGCACCAGGCGCATGGCGTTGTAGATCAAGGCGGCCGTCAGGGCCAAGGTAAAGGATATCAGCCACATCCCGCCGACAGGCGCGAGGCCGGACAGCGGGCCGTCAAGCTGGCTGTAGCCGGAGTAGAGCCATGGGAATCCGGTCAGGAACCAGCCTCGAAATGCTTCCTGGCCGACCCACAGCGCCGCAAATGCCAAGCTGTCCGCCAGCGGTGCTTCGTTGCGTCGCAGCCAGCGCGCCCAAATCCAGGCAGGCAGGGCGAAGAACCAGGCAATCGCCGCGGTGAAGATCAACATCAGGAAGCCGGCCAGCAGCACCGATGCACCACCGAAGTGATGAATGCTGTAATAGATCCAACTGGTACCGGCGCCAAACAGGCCGAAGCCGAAACACCATCCACGGCCCAAGGCCTGCCGGGGATTCAGTTCACGCAAGCCGGCATAGAAAAGCCCGACCGCCAGCAGTGCCAGTGGCCAGATATCGAACGGCGCCAGGGCCAGGGTGGTGATTGCACCGGCCGCCACGGCCAGCAGGTTACCGGGCCAGCCGGGGCGGGTTGTCCAGCGCATTTCAATCCTTAGGTTTTTACCGGGCGATAGGTGTCAGTCGCAGCAAATGAATCCGCCGACTGTCGGCGTTCAGGATGCGAAAGCGATAGGCGCCGATTTCGGTGATTTCGTTGCGTTTTGGCAGGTGCCCGAACGCGCTCATCACCAGGCCACCCACGGTGTCGAACTCATCGTCGGAAAATTCGCTGTCGAAGAACTCATTGAAGTTCTCGATCGGCGTCAGGGCCTTGATCAGGAAGTCGCCGCTGGGCAGTGGCTTGATGTAGCTGTCTTCTTCGACGTCGTGTTCGTCTTCGATGTCGCCGACGATCTGTTCCAACACGTCTTCGATGGTCACCAGGCCTGCCACGCCGCCGTATTCGTCAATGACGATGGCCATGTGGTTGTGGTTGGCGCGGAACTCACGCAACAACACGTTCAGGCGTTTGGATTCCGGCACGAAGGTAGCCGGGCGCAGCAGGTCCTTGATGTTGAAGCTGTCGCCGTTCTCCCTGAGGATCAACGGCAGCAAGTCCTTGGCCAGCAGCACGCCCATCACGTCATCGTGGCTTTCGCCGATCACCGGGTAGCGGGAGTGGGCCGAATCGACCACGGCAGGCAGGAACTCGCGGGGTGTCTGGGTCGCCTTGATGCTGATCATCTGTGAGCGCGGGACCATGATGTCCCGTACTTGCAGGTCGGCAACCTGGATAGCGCCTTCGACGATGGCCAGCGCTTCGCTGTCCAGCAGTTTGTTCTGATGTGCATCGCGCAGCAGCTCCAGCAGCTCCTGGCGGTTCTTCGGCTCGTGGGCAAAAGCCTGGGTGAGCTTACCCAGCCAAGACTTCTGCCCGTTGCTCGATCGATCTTCGCTCATAGCGATTACTCTGAATCCTTTGTTGTTTCGGTAGGGGATAAATCGGTTTCGTCGTCCGCGTACGGATCGCGATAGCCCAGTTCTGCAAGCAACGTTCGTTCCAGTGCTTCCATCTCTTCGGCTTCGTCGTCATCTATATGGTCGTAACCCAGCAGATGCAAGCAGCCGTGAATCACCAAGTGCGCCCAATGGGCCTTAAGCTCCTTGCCCTGCTCGACGGCTTCTCGCTCGACCACGGCCACGCAGATCACCAGGTCGCCCAGCAGCGGGATGTCGAGGAACTCGTCCGGCACATCGGCAGGAAACGACAGGACGTTGGTGGCGTAATCCTTTTGTCGCCAGGTGTTATTCAGTTCGCGGCCTTCGGCTTCGTCGACCAGGCGAATGGTCATCTCGGAGTCGGCGCTGCGCTGGCGCAAGGCCAGTTCGCACCATTGGCGGAACTCGGCTTCGCTGGGGGCGGGCGCTTGAGTCGCAATTTGCAGATCAAGCTCAAGCATCGCGTCGGCTGTCCTTTGGCGTTTCATCGATGGCACGATTTTCGAAACGCTCGTAGGCCTCGACAATGCGCTGCACCAGCGGGTGACGCACGACGTCCTTGGGCATGAAATGGGTAAAGCTGATACCCGGAACATCCTTAAGCACTTCGATCACGTGGTGCAGCCCGGACTTGGTGCCTTTAGGCAGGTCGACCTGGGTGATGTCACCGGTGATGACGGCGGTGGAGCCGAAACCGATCCGGGTCAGGAACATTTTCATCTGTTCGACCGTGGTGTTCTGGCTTTCGTCGAGGATGATGAAGCTGTTGTTCAGCGTACGGCCGCGCATGTACGCCAGTGGGGCCACTTCGATCACCTGGCGCTCGATCAGCTTGGCGACGTGTTCGAAACCGAGCATTTCGTAGAGCGCGTCATAAAGCGGGCGCAAATACGGGTCGATTTTCTGCGACAAGTCACCGGGCAGGAAGCCGAGCTTTTCACCGGCTTCGACCGCCGGGCGCACCAGCAGGATACGCCGGATCTGTTCACGCTCCAGGGCATCCACTGCGCAGGCGACGGCCAGGTAGGTCTTGCCGGTACCGGCCGGGCCGATGCCGAAGTTGATGTCGTTGCCAAGGATTTCCTTCACGTAGCGCACTTGATTCAAGCCGCGAGGGCGAATCATGCCTTTCTTGGTGCGCAGGGCGACGGAGGCATCGGCAGGCGAATGGTTGTCCAGCTCTTCGACGGCCGATTCCTGCAGGAACAGGTGAACCATGTCCGGCGACAACTCGGTACCCTTGGTTTCCCGGTACAGGCGGCGCAGCAGGTTTTCCGCGGAGGTGGTGTGCTTACGCTCGCCGATCAGTTCGAACTGGTTTCCGCGGTTGCGGATCTCGATAGTCAGGCGCTGTTCTATCAAGCGCAGGTGCTCGTCGAACTGCCCGCACAGATTGGCAAAGCGGCGGGCCTCGAAAGGCTCGAGGATGAAACGATGTGGTTCGATGGGTGCGTTCAAGGTCGTATTTAGCCGCCCTGGGGCAATTGGGATGATTCAAGGATAGCGCCAGTGGCGCGGGTGCGAAAGCTCTTAAATATCGCAACGCAAAACACCGCCCTGTAGGAGCTGGCTTGCTGGCGATAGGGGCGCCACGGTACATCAGGCGCACCGCGTTATCGTTCATCGCCAGCAAGCCGGCTCCTACATCAACGAGCCCCGCAGCGAGTGCGGCTGTGCGGCGTCGATGTGCACATCGGCAAACTGGCCGATCAGGGTCGGATTGTCGCAGCGGAAGTTGACGATACGGTTATTCTCGGTTCGCCCTTGCAGCTCGCCAGGGTCTTTCTTGGAGTAATCGGTTACAAGAATCCGCTGAGTCGTACCGACCATTTGTCGGCTGATTTCAAAGCCCTGCTGGTTCAGGCGATGTTGCAGGGCGTTCAAGCGCTCTTTTTTCAGATCTTCCGGGGTTTCATCGACCAGGTCGGCGGCCGGAGTGCCCGGGCGCTGGCTGTAGACGAACGAATAGGAGAAGTCGAAACCGACGTCCTGAATCAGCTTCATGGTTTGTTCGAAGTCTTTCTCGGTTTCGCCGGGGAAACCAACGATGAAGTCCGAACTGATGCAGATGCCCGGCACGGCAGCGCGCAACTTGCGCAGTTTGGATTTGTATTCCAGCGCCGTGTGGTTGCGTTTCATCGCCGCGAGGATGCGGTCCGAACCCGATTGCACCGGCAGGTGCAGGTGTTTCACCAGCTCCGGTACTTCGGCGTGGGCCTGGATCAGGCTGTCGGAGAATTCCAGCGGGTGCGAGGTGGTGTAGCGGATGCGGTCGATGCCATCGACTGCGGCGACCACGCGGATCAGTTCGGCCAGATCCGCCAGGCGACCGTCATGGGTCTTGCCGCGATAGCCGTTGACGTTCTGCCCCAGCAGCGTCACTTCGCGCACGCCGTGTTCGGCCAGGTGAATGATTTCGGCAATCACGTCGTCGAACGGGCGGCTCACTTCTTCACCGCGGGTGTAGGGCACCACGCAGAACGTGCAGTATTTGCTGCAACCCTCCATCACCGACACGTAGGCGCTCGGGCCGTCGATGCGTGGCTCGGGCAAGTGATCGAATTTTTCGATTTCGGGGAACGAGACGTCGACTTGCGGCAGCTTGGTGATGCGCGCGGCGTCGATCATTTCCGGCAGGCGGTGCAAGGTCTGCGGGCCGAATACCACGTCGACATAGGGCGCACGGTCGCGAATGGCGGCGCCTTCCTGGCTGGCTACGCAACCGCCGACGGCGATTACCATGTCCGGGTTGGCCAGCTTCAGCTCGCGCCAGCGGCCCAGTTGGGAATAGACACGGTCCTGGGCGCGCTCGCGGATCGAGCAGGTGTTGAGCAGGATCACGTCGGCGTCTTCAGCGCGCGCCGTGACTTCCAGGGCCTGGTGTTCGCCCAACAGATCGACCATGCGCGAGCTGTCGTACTCGTTCATCTGGCAACCGTGGGTTTCGATGTAAAGCTTCTTGGCCATGGATAGAGTCATCACGTGATTCAAAGAACCGCGCATTATAGGGAACATGTACTCAGGTTCCTACCGCTGCGCGTCCGGCGGCTATGCTATAGTTCGCGCCCTCATTTTTATCCCCCGATGTGTTGCTCGCCCACCATGACCAAACGTGAAGCTCCAATCTACAAGGTGATTTTCCTCAATCAGGGCCAGGTGTTCGAAATGTACGCCAAGCAGATCTATCAAAGCGATCTGTGGGGCTTCCTGGAAGTGGAAGAGTTCGTCTTTGGCGAGCGCACACAGGTAGTCGTAGACCCGAGCGAGGAGAAGCTCAAGGCCCAGTTCGAAGGGGTCGTGCGCAGTTTCGTGCCAATGCATTCGATCGTGCGCATCGACGAGGTCGAGCGCCTGGGTACACCGAAAATCAGCGAAGCCCGCGGCACGGTCGGCAATGTGATGCCGTTTCCGGTGCCGATGCCTGAGAAGTAGTCTTCAAGACCGAGTCGCCTCATTCGCGAGCAGGCTCGCTCCCACAATAGATCAACTGTGGGAGCGAGCCTGCTCGCGAAGGGGCCGTCAGATCAATACTGAAGTCAGGGAAGCGGCGCGAACGGCGTCCGCCCATCGGCACTCTGCAATTCCATCAGGTATTTACGGAAGATTTGCCCCAGCACCTGAGTGGCGACTTCCAGTTCCTGGCGCGGCATCTTCTCGGCGACTTCGTCGGCCGTGTCCAAGGCTTCTTCCGCACCGTTGACCGCCGCCATCTTCAGTACGATGTACGCCTGAATATTATTGGCCGGTACGCCCTCGCCGTGAAAGAACATGGTGCCGAGTTTGAATTGGGCCTGCGCATGGCCTTGCAGCGAGGCTTTTTCGAAGTAATTCAGGGCTTTATTGAGATCGCGTGGCGCGTTATTCCCATCGTAGTAGAACTCACCCAACTCGTATTGCGCTTGGGCATCCCCTTCATCCGACGCTTTCTGGCAGGCAGCCAGTGCCTGTTCCAGGTCTTGCGGCTGGGTATTGAGGGTGCAGCGACCCATCGCTGGGATTAACAACGAGTTACCGCCTGCTTGTGCGAGCGCGAGCAGGGGCTGAAGGAGCAACAGGCAGCCCAGTGAAAGGGCGCGGCCGGTGCGGTTCATGGGAATCGACTTACCTCTGAGGGGCGCGCGGACCCATCGAGGGGATCCAATAAGCGCGCATTATGAAATAAGCAGGGCCAACCTTACAAAGTCTTTACTCGTTTTTCTGCTGCGCGGGAAATATATCGCCCACTTAACAGGGATTATTAGCAGATGAGCAGGAAAAAGGGCAGGAGTGAAGGCTGACGCCGGCAATGGCCAGCGTCAGCGCTAAGGCGTTACTTCAGTGCAGCAAAGGCGCGCTCGGCGGCATCCAGGGTCAGTTTCAGCTCGGCTTCGCCGTGGGCGATCGAGGTGAAGCCGGCTTCGAAAGCGCTTGGCGCCAGGTATACGCCACCTTCGAGCATCAAGTGGAAGAAGCGGCCGAACAAGGCGGCATCGCTGGCCATCACGTCATCGAAGGTCACAATGTCGTCGGCACCGCTGAAGTACAGGCCGAACATGCCACCGGCCTGGGTGGTCACGAAGGGAATACCAGCCGCATCGGCACGCACTTGCAAACCGTCGAGCAGGCGGGTGGTGTAGTCGGTCAGTTCGTCGTGGAAGCCCGGACGGCTGATCAGGCGCAAGGTGGTCAGGCCCGCCGCCATCGCCAGCGGGTTACCCGACAATGTACCGGCCTGGTATACCGGCCCCAGCGGGGCGATACGCGACATGATTTCACGCTTGCCGCCAAAGCAACCGACCGGCATGCCGCCGCCAATGATTTTGCCGAAGGTGGTCAGGTCCGGTGTCACGCCGTAGTGAGCCTGGGCGCCGCCAAGGGCAACACGGAAACCGGTCATCACCTCGTCGAAAATCAGCACCACGCCGTGCTTGTCGCACAGGGTTCGCAGGCCTTCGAGGAATCCTGGGGCCGGCGGCACGCAGTTCATGTTGCCGGCGACCGGTTCGACGATGATGCACGCCACGTCCTGACCGACTTCGGCAAGCATGGCCTCGACGGCATCAATGTCGTTGAATGGCAGGGTCAGGGTGTGTTTGGCGAACGCCGCGGGTACACCCGCCGAGCTCGGCACGCCTTGGGTCAAGGCCCCGGAGCCGGCCTTGACCAGCAGGCTGTCGGAGTGGCCGTGGTAGCAGCCTTCGAACTTGATGATGCTGTCGCGACCGGTAAAGCCACGGGCCAGGCGGATCGCGCTCATGGTCGCTTCGGTGCCGGAGCTGACCATGCGCACCATTTCCATCGACGGCACCAGCGAGCAGACGAGATCCGCCATCTGGGTTTCCATCTCGGTCGGCGCGCCGTAGGACAAGCCGTGTTCAAGCTGCTTGCGCACGGCATCCAGGACTTGCGGGTGACTGTGGCCCAGGATCATCGGGCCCCAGGAACCGACGTAGTCCACATAGCGCTTGTCGTCTTCGTCGGTGACGTAGGCGCCTTCGGCATGCTTGAAGAACAACGGCGTGCCGCCAACGCTCTTGAATGCACGGACCGGCGAGTTCACGCCACCGGGGATGTGTTTCTGGGCATTGGCAAACAGGGTTTCGGAACGAGACATGATCGGGCTCTCAAATCAGATTTTCAGTAATTCGTTAAAGGCGCGGGCGCGGCGGGTCACTTCAGCCGTGCTCTCGGCGCCAAACAGGCCATGTACCACGGCGAGCAGATCGACCCCATGGGCCACTAGCGGGGCGGCGTTGTCGAGGGTGATGCCGCCGATCGCGCAGATCGGCAGATGCAGTTTGCTGCGGGCCTGGTCGAGCAGGTCGAGACTGCAGGTCGGGGCGCCGGGCTTGGTGTTGGAATTGAAGAAGCGGCCGAACGCGACATAACTGGCGCCTTCCCTGGCGGCTTGCTCGGCCAATTCAAGCTGCGCGTGGCAGGTCGAGCCGATGATCGCTTTGGAGCCGAGCAGGGCGCGGGTCGGCGACAGCGGGCCATCGGTCTGGCCCAGATGCACGCCCACGTTCAGGCGGGCCGCCAGCTCGGCGTCGTCGTTGATGATCAACTGGGTCTTGTAGCGTTCGCACAGGTCGCGCAAGGCTTCGGCTTCACGCAAACGACGGGCCTCATCGCTGCTCTTGTCGCGGTATTGCAGCAGGGTGACGCCACCTTCCAGCGCCGCCTCCACGTACGAAAGAAATTTACCGGCCAGCAACTGGCTGTCGGTAATGGCGTACAGGCCACGTAGTTTCATCAAGCAAGCCTCACCGCAGCTAATAGAGAGTTACGAACAGAAGTCCAGTGGCAGGCGGCGTGGCACGAATTGGCCTTTGCCCAACTGCTCCGCATCGCGCAGGGTGCGCCACGTGTAGTTAAGTGCAGTCTGTACGGCGCTGGCGAGGTTTTCACCTTGGGCCAGACGGCCGGCAAGCGCACTGGCCAAGGTGCAACCCGAGCCGTGATAGCTGCCCGGCAAACGTTGACAGGTGTAGGTTTCGCGCAAGCCGTCGCGGCTGTACAGGCGGTTGTGGATTTCGGTTTCGTCGCCATGGCCGCCGGTGATCAGCAGGTGTTTGACGAACGGCAGGAGTTTTTCAGCGCACTCATCCGCGGTGCCTTCAGGCAGTTCGGCGAGGATACGGGCTTCGGGAAGGTTGGGGGTGGCGATGATCGAGAGCGGCAGCAGGCGTTCGCGCATGGCGTAGCCGACTTCGTCCTTGCCCAGTCGACCTCCGCCACCGGCGCGCAGTACCGGGTCACAGACCACCGGCAAGTGCGGGTGCGCCGAAAGCAGTTCGACCACGGTGTCGACCATTTCCAGGGAGCCGAGCATGCCGAGCTTGACCGCCGCGACTTCGGAATCGTTGAGCACGGCATTGGCCTGGGCCAACACCCACTCACGGTCGAGCACGCGAAAGTCAGTGACATTGACGGTGTCTTGCACGGTCAGGGCGGTGACGGCCGGAGCCGCATGGCAACCCTGAGCGAGCAAGGCTTCGATATCTGCCTGCAAGCCGGCGCCACCACTTGGGTCGTGGCCGGAGAGACAGAGGACAACGGGGCGAGAGCTGTAGATATTCATGGTGCGCGAGCTTACCACCAAACATCTTTTTTCGAAGCCCGCCGCGCGACAGTCAAAAGATCGCAGCCTTCGGCAGCTCCTACAGGGTCTTCAGATCGACGCGAAAACCGTAGGAGCTGCCGAAGGCTGCGATCTTTTGATTTTGTGACCAAACCAAACGCTCTATCTCAATAATTTTCGCTGGAACTACCGTTCTAGAGCCTTTGTGTGAAAAATTTCGGTAGTGCTCATTAGCCATCAACGGCTATGCTAGAGTGGATCCAAACCAATAACAGGTATCACCGGTTTTACGTCTGCTCAAAAGGAATGGGGGGCTTCCTGACAGGACCGGACAGGCCATGCTGGGGCATAAATGCGCTATTTGCTGATGTTTGTGTTGTGTTTGCCCCTCTTGGCGAACGCCGTTGAGTTCAATGAACTCACCCGAAGCCTTCCCCTCGGGCGAACCCTGCAAGTGTTTGAAGACGCGGGTGGTCAGGCGACTGTCGCGGATATTCGTGCGCAGGCGGCAGCTGGCAACTTCAAGGCGCATGACAAGACCACCCTTAATGCCGGCTATTCGCGCTCGGTGTTCTGGCTGAAAATCGACCTGCATTACCGCCCTTCAAACCCGACTGCGCAACGGACGTGGCTGCTGGAGTTGGCTTACCCACCGCTCGATCACCTTGACTTGTATCTGCCTGACGCGAGCGGCAACTATCAATTGGCCAGGCAAACCGGCGACGCCTTGCCGTTCGCCAGTCGTGAAATACGCCAGAATAACTACCTGTTCACGTTGGATTTTACGCCTGACCAAGTGCAAACCCTGTACTTGCGCCTGCAAAGCCAGGGGTCGATCCAGGCGCCAGTTACGTTGTGGTCCAGCACGGCCTATCTCGAAGACCAACCGGTGCGCCTCTATGTGTTGGGGCTGATCTACGGTGTATTGCTGGGCATGCTGGTCTACAACCTGTTCATTTACCTCAGCGTGCGTGATACCAGCTATCTCTACTACATCTTCTACATCGCCTCGTTTGGCTTGTATCAGCTGTCGGTGAACGGCGCGGCCGTGCAGTATTTCTGGCCAGACAATCCCTGGTGGGCCAACGCTTCGACGCCTTTTTTCATCGGTTGTGCCGGATTGTTCGGTAGCCAGTTCGCCCGCAGCTTTCTGCAGACCGCCACCCTCAGCCGCTGGATGGACCGCTTGCTGCTGGCGTTGGTGGCATTCAGCGCGTTGGTGGTCGGGTTGTCCCTGATGACCAGCTATGCCTTGGCCTTGCGTCTGGCCACTACCCTGGCCCTGACCTTCACGGTGGTGATTTTTGCCGCGGGGATTTTCGCCTGGTTGCGCGGGTTGCGGGTTGCGCGCTATTTCATCATTGCCTGGTCGGCGTTTCTGCTCGGCGGCATCATCAATACATTGATGGTGCTCGGTTACCTGCCGAATGTGTTCCTGACCATGTACTCCAGCCAGATTGGCTCGGCCATCGAAGTGGCGCTGCTGTCCATGGCCCTGGCCGACCGTATCAACGCCATGCGCGAGCAGCAGGCGCAAACCCTGCTCGACGCCGGGCAAAAACTTGAGGCGCTCAACCAGCAGCTGGCACACAGCAACAAGCTCAAGGACGAATTCCTCGCCACCCTGACCCACGAATTGCGTACGCCCATGAACGGCGTGATCGGATCGCTGGAGCTGATGCAAACCGTCGAGATGGACCCTGAGCTGGAGCAATATCAGCAAACGGCCGCCGGATCGGCGCGGGACATGATGCGCATGGTCAATGGCATTCTCACCCTGACCGAACTGCAGGCGGGCAAGCTCAAGGCTTCTGCGACCACCTTCAGCTTGCGCAACGTGGTGGAGGCATTGCGTGCCCAGTTCTACGGCAATGCCGCGAGCAAGTCGCTGGACTTCAAGGTCGACGTGGCACCGGATGTGCCGGATCGCTTGGACGGCGATAGCGCCAAGCTGGCGCAATGCCTGGAGTGCCTGCTGGATAACGCCATCAAGTTTACCCGGGTCGGCGGGCTGGCGTTGCGGGTCACCGGGAAACCAGTCAACCCAGAGCGACTGGCGTTGTCCTTTGCGGTGATCGACACCGGTATCGGCTTCACTGACCTTGGAGAGGCGACGATGTATCAGCGCTTCTTCCAGCTCGATGGTTCGATGACGCGCGAGTACGGCGGCCTGGGTGTCGGCCTGGCCATCTGCCGGCAACTGGTGGAATTGCTTGGCGGACGCCTGACGCACCGCTCCGAGCCCGGGCGCGGCAGCCGTTTCCAGCTTGATGTCGAATTTGACATTGCCACACCGCAGCGACCTGCCACACCGATCGCGACGCGTGAATCGCCACGGCTGCGCCAGCCTCAGGATTGCAGCGTATTGCTGGTGGATGACAACAACGTCAACCAGTTGGTGATGCGCGGCATGTTGCTCAAGCTCGGGTTTCGCGTGCGCACCGCCGACAGCGGCCTGGCCGCGCTGGATTTTTTGCAGCGCGAAACCTTCGATGCGGTGCTGGTCGATTGTCAGTTGCAAGCGCTCGACGGTGTTTCCGTGTGCTGCCGGATCCGGGCATTGCCCGGTTACGCGCAAGTGCCGATATTCATAATCGCCCTGGGGACTGAGCTGGAGCGCTGCGAGAGCGGCGCGATGATTGACCATTTGAGCAAGCCGGTGAAATTTGAGGACTTGCAGGTCGCGCTTTATCGTCGCGTGCTCTGTTCCGAGCAGGGCGAAAGCGCCGACAGTTAGGCAGATATGACACTTTGATCGGCCAAGGGGCGGTGCTTAACTGAAGTCCCTTGGCTGAGCAAAGGAGCCCCGTCATGAACCTGCATCAGTTCGCCGAAACCCACGAAGTCACCAACCAGCCACCCTCGCTGGATGGCGCCAACCTGTATCGCATCGACCTGCCCCTGCAGGAGTGGGCGCGGCGTTTCGGGGCCGGTTGGGCCGAATCGCGGATCGATGCATACGGCGCGCTCGCCGGCGGACCGTTGATGGCGGCGGGTTTCCTGGCCAATCAGAACAAGCCGATTTTCAGCAGTCATGATCGCTATGGACATCGTATCGACCTGGTGGAGTTTCACCCGGCCTATCATGAATTGATGCGCGCAGCGATCGAGCATGGCCTGACCTCGTTGCCCTGGGCGCATCCGCAGTCCGGTGCGCATGTCGCCCGCGCCGCCATGACCTACCTGCATAGCCAGGCCGAAGCCGGCAGCGGTTGCCCGTTGACCATGACCTTCGCCAGCGTCCCGGCACTGCGCCTGCAACCGGACCTGGCGGATCAATGGCTGCCGAAGATCCTGTCCACGGAATATGACCCGCGCAATGTCGGCATGGCCCACAAGGCCGGCGTCACGATTGGCATGGCCATGACCGAGAAGCAGGGCGGCACCGATGTCCGCGCCAACACCACCAAGGCTTATCCGGTGGGCGCCAGCGGTCCCGGCCAGGCGTACGAACTGGTGGGGCACAAGTGGTTCTGTTCGGCGCCCATGTGCGATGCCTTCCTGACCCTGGCGCAGACGGACAAGGGGCTGACCTGTTTCCTGCTGCCGCGGCATCGTCCGGACGACACGCGCAATCAGTTCTACATCCAGCGCCTGAAAAACAAACTCGGCAACTGTTCCAACGCCTCCAGCGAAGTGGAGTTTCGCGGGGCCTTGGCGTGGATGGTCGGTGAGGAAGGGCGCGGCGTGCCGACGATCATCGAGATGGTCGCCATGACCCGTTTCGATTGCATGGTCGGCTCAAGTTCGTTGATGCGCCAGGCGCTGACCCAGGCCAGCCACCACTGCGCCCACCGCAAGGTTGGCGGCAAGTTGCTCAGCGAACAGCCCCTGATGCAGAACGTGCTGGCGGACCTGGCGTTGGAAAGCGAAGCCGCCCTGGCCTTGAGCCTGCGCATGGGTCGGGCGCTCGATCATCTGGACGACTCACAGGAAGCCAAGTTCGCCCGGCTGGTGACAGCGGTGGGCAAGTACTGGATCTGCAAGCGCGCGCCGGCCATGATCAATGAAGCCGCTGAATGCATGGGCGGGGCGGGGTACGTGGAAGACAGCATCTTGCCGCGCCTGTATCGCGAGGCTCCGGTGAACTCGACCTGGGAGGGCTCCGGCAACGTGCAATGCCTTGATGTGCTGCGCGCCTTGTCCAAGGAACCGGGCGTGCTCGATGCATTGTTCAGCGAATTGGGTGATGGTCATGGCGATAAACGCCTGGCCGCGCACATCGCCCAATTGCAGTCGGCCTTCAAGGATACCGACGATATTCAATACCGTGCCCGGCAGTTGACCGAAGGCATCGCCCTTGGGTTACAGGCGAAGCTGTTGCTGGAGGCGGGGAATGTGGCGGTGAGTGATGGGTTTATCGCCAGTCGCCTGAATGGCGGTGGGCGGGTTTATGGCGGGTTGCCGCGTGGGTTGAATGTGGAAGCGATTGTTGCTCGTTCGACTCCGCAAGGTTTCTGAACTGTGGGAGCGAGCCTGCTCGCGAAAGCGATCTGTCAGCCACATCGATATTGGATGTGCCATCGCCTTCGCGAGCAGGCTCGCTCCCACAGGGGATCTGCGGCGCTCCCTGCATTTGTGTCGCCACTGTTCCCGTGAAGCGACGATACAGGCAAGATGAAGGCCTGCAAGTCAGAACACAGGATGCTGATCGTGACCGAAGCTTTTATTGTCGTTCAAACCGCCGAGCAAGCTGTAGACCGGCTTGCGCTCTTGCACAATCGTGCAACCACCGCTCTGAGCCAGGCGCTCAAGCGTTATCTCAAGGATCGTGTCGAGCCGGACGCCGAACAGCGGGCAATGTTTCGTTATCCCGAACTGCGTCTGACCTACCACTGCCAGGGCGAAGTCCCGCAGACCACGCGGGCCTACGCCAAGGTCCAGTTGCCAGGCACCTACAGCGTCACCGTCACCCATCCCGCTGCCTTCCGTAAATACCTGCTGGAGCAACTCGTGCCGTTGATGCACGACTTCACCGTGACCGTGGAGGTCGGTGTCAGCCAGCAGAACATTCCTTATCCATACGTGGTCGAGCAGGGCGATGAGTTGGCCGGCTCCGGTGTCACCGCCGCCGTGCTGGCGCGGGTGTTCCCGAGCACCGACCTGTCGGCGGCGACCGACGGTATTGCCGACGGCTTGTACGATTGGGAAAACACCGATCCGCTGCCCTTGGCGCTGTTCGATGCCGCCCGGGTGGATTTTTCCCTGCGCCGTCTGGTGCATTACACCGGTAGCGACTGGCGGCATGTGCAGCCATGGATCCTGCTGACCAACTATCACCGTTACGTCGACCAGTTCATCGTCCATGGCCTGGAGCAACTGCGCAAAGATCCGCGCTTCGTGCGCATGGTGCTGCCGGGTAATGTAATCATCGAAAAGAGCATGGATCACGGTGAAGCCTCGGCGATTGCCGCAGGTGTGGTCTGGCATCGCTACCAGATGCCGGCCTACCACCTGATTGCTACTGATGGCCACGGCGTGACCCTGGTCAATATCGGCGTCGGCCCGTCCAACGCCAAGAACATCACCGACCACCTGGCGGTACTGCGTCCGCATTGCTGGCTGATGATCGGCCACTGCGGTGGGTTGCGTCAGTCCCAGACCATTGGCGACTACGTGCTGGCCCACGCCTATATGCGCCGTGACGGCATTCTCGACCGGGTCGTGCCGCCAAATATTCCGATTCCGGCCTTGGCCGAAGTGCAGCTCGCACTGCAACAGGCGGCGGCCAACATCACCGGCGAGAAGGGCGACGAGCTGAAAAAGCGCCTGCGTACCGGCACCGTACTGACTTACGACGACCGTAACTGGGAGCTGCGCTGGGCTCAGGAGCGGCCGTTGATCAACTTGTCCCGCGCCGTGGCAGTGGACATGGAAAGCGGTACGATCGCGGCCCAGGGTTATCGCTTGCGGGTGCCTTACGGCACGTTGCTTTGTGTGTCGGACAAGCCCCTGCACAGCGAAATCAAGTTGCCTGGCTCAGCCAACGCCTTTTATGAGCGCGCGGTCAGCCAGCACCTGAAAATCGGTATCGAAGCCGTGGACTTGTTGCGCACAGAGCTCAACTCGTTGCACTCGCGCAAACTGCGCAGCTTCGACGAGCCGCCGTTCCGCTGATTTGGCGATGGTCATTTAACGGTCGGGCTACTAGCATTAGCAGCCCTGACCGTTAGATGTTCCTTCACCATGTCCCGTGTGCAACGTCCTGTTTCCCGCCGCCCTGGCGCAAAGCCATCCCCAGCAGCCCCGCGCCGTGTCGCCAAGGCGCCTCCCGCTGCGCCCAGGCTGATCCTGTTCAACAAACCCTTCGATGTGCTGACGCAATTCAGTGACGCAGAAGGGCGCGCGACCCTCAAGGACTACATCGATGTCCCGGGGATCTACCCCGCAGGACGGCTGGACCGCGACAGCGAAGGTCTACTGCTGCTGACCAACGACGGCCAGCTCCAGGCACGCATCGCCGACCCGAAACACAAACTGGCCAAGACCTACTGGGTGCAGGTTGAAGGCGAGCCGAGTGCCGAACAGTTGCAGCGCTTGCGTGACGGTGTCGAATTGAACGATGGCATGACCTTGCCTGCGCAGGCGCGGCAACTGGATGAGCCGCCGTTGTGGCCGCGTAACCCGCCGGTACGCTTTCGTAAAAGTGTGCCGACCAGTTGGCTGGAACTGGTGATTCGCGAGGGTCGCAATCGGCAGGTGCGGCGGATGACGGCGGCGGTCGGGTTGCCGACGTTGCGGTTGGTGCGTGTCAGGATCGGCGACTGGACGATCGAAGGGCTCGATCAGGGCCAGTGGAAGGAAGTGCCAGCGCGCTTATAAAGTGCCGGATTCGATCAGGCCAATGACCACGCTCTTGATCACAAATGCAGCAACGCCAAGGCCCAGCACGAAAAACAGAATAAACGAGCCAAACCGTCCGGCCTTGGACTTCTTCGCCAGATCCCAGACGATGAAACCCATGAAAATGATCAGGATGCTGACCAGGCCGGTCATCATCCACTCTTCGAAAACTGCAGGATCCATTGAACATCTCCGCGCGGGCGAGGCTAAAAGGGCGCGGCGAGTATACGTCAATGGATGTTGGCAATGAGTTGACCTGCGGCAGCGTGTCGCAGCTATTCGTCGCCCGACCTGCTCTCGTAGGAGCTGCCGAAGGCTGCGATCTTTTGATTTTGCTTTTAATAAACAAGATCAAAAGATCGCAGCCTTCGGCAGCTCCTACAGAAGCAGTTCAGCTGCGCAGATGAGTGAGCGGTAACTCAGTGCTGTTTAAAACCTGATTGAGCACAAAACTCGAGCGCACACTGGTCACCCCTTCAATTCGCGTCAAATGCCCCAGCAGCAATTTCTGGTAATGGTCCATGTCCGGCACCACGACCTTGAGTTGATAATCGGCATCCATCCCGGTCACCAGGCTGCACTCCAGCACCTGCGGCAAGGTGCGAATGGCGGCCTCGAAGTTTTCGAATCGTTCCGGCGTGTGCCGATCCATGCCGATGAGCACATACGCCGTCAGGCTCAGGCCAAGCATCTTACGGTCGAGCAGGGCGACCTGGCGGGTAATGTAGCCGTCGTCTTCCAGTTGCTTGACCCGCCGCGAGCAGGGGGAGGGCGACAGGCCAATGCGTTCGGCCAACTCCTGATTGGAGATGCGCGCATCGCGCTGCAATTCAGCCAAAATGCTCAGGTCATATCGGTCAAGTTTGCTCATCGAACGGTCCCTTGTCATAACTATTGCGACAGATTATCTATCCAGGGTTAAAAATTGCGCAAGTGATGTTTATTTGAGCAATATTCGCAATCCTCTGCCGGTGCTCCGGGCCTATTCTTATCACCAGAATCACTGCTCGGACAAACAGTCCAATGCGGCCCGCCGAATCAGGCCCGCCGCGGTCGCCACCCCCACAGGGGATGTGCTGGCCCCCGAGCTGCACACTGTCCAGAAGACGGCGTGAGGTGAGCCGACGTCAAAAGCGTCGAGCACGGACGAAGTTCTCAAGGGGAGGCCGACGGGTCTCCCCTTTTTCTTGCCTGTCATTTGGCACCCGCCCTCAATAAATAAGTTCCGCGACTGATAACCTGTTGCAGAACCGGCCTGTGCATTTCCAGTCTTACCTACAGGCCCTGACCCGTATAGAGGAAAAGCATGAGATTGCGCATCTGGCGGTTGGCCGGTGTTGGGCTGTTGTGTGTCAGTGTCACCGCGCAATCGCTGGCCGACCAGCCGCAAAACCGCGGTCCGGATGGCGGACAACACGAGGGCGGTGGCCATCAGGGCCATGCTGGCAACAACCCGCCGCGTCCGCAAAATGGCCAGCAACCGAATCAGCACAACGGCCAGAACCAAAATCAAGACAACGGCCAATGGCAGACCCGTCCAGCGCCGGACTACAACAGCCGGGTGCGTTCGCCGCCACCACCGCCGCAACTGCCGGCCAATGACCTGCCCATCCAGCCACGACCCGACACCGTGCAACAGACCCAACAGCCTCGGCGTGGTTACTATCAGGACGAGCCGCGGCGCAACGATCCCAACCCGCACTGGAATGGCTATATCGGCGCACCTTCCAACGACAGCAACCAGTGGCAGGGCCGTCCCAGTGGCCACGGCAACGGTTGGGGCCCCGGCCCGCAGTATCGTCCGGGGCACGTGATCGACCGCTTCCCGGATCGCGACTACCGTGTGCCCTATGGGGGCCGGGATTACTACTACTCCGGCGGCTACTGGTATCGCCCGCAAGGCCCGCGCTATGTGGTGGTTCAGCCGCCGCGCGGGATTCGCGTCCAGTACCTGCCTGATTATGCCCGTGAGGTCTGGATCGATGGCTCATTGCTGTTCCTGGTAGCCGGCGCCTACTACGCCTATCAGGAAAACACTCAGGACTACAGGGTGGTCGAGCCGCCTGGCCAGCCGTTGGCCACCGGCAATGGTTACGACGTGGAGGCTTATCCGGCCAACGGCCAGTCAC
Source organism: Pseudomonas umsongensis (assembly GCF_002236105.1). Taxonomy (GTDB): domain Bacteria; phylum Pseudomonadota; class Gammaproteobacteria; order Pseudomonadales; family Pseudomonadaceae; genus Aquipseudomonas; species Aquipseudomonas umsongensis. Next base: position 165,389 of record NZ_NIWU01000006.1, on the reverse strand, counting down.
CGGAGCAGATCAACCAGGATGGATACGATTGCTATCGCTGGGCGGTCGAGCAGAGTGGTTTTGATCCGAGGGTCGACACCTGGCAACCGGACCCGGCGGTGGTGCAGGCCTACCGCCAGGCCCAGGGTGGTTGCCTGGATGGTCGCGGTTATCGGGTGACGTTCTGAGCACCGGCCTTGACGACTTCCTGCGGATCGGCGTGCACCAGCACTTCGGCCCGCGGGTAGGCGGCGTGAATGGCGTCGGCGGCCTGGTCGCTGATGCCATGGGCGACTGACAGGGTCAGTTCCCCCGGCAACTCCAAGTGCAGCTGCACAAACCACTGGTTGCCGGAAATCCGCGTGCGCAAATCATGGGCGCCCAGTACCCCCGGTACTCCGCAGGCCAGCTCCAGCATGTGCTGGCTGACATCCGGCGGCAGCTCCTCATCCATCAAGACCGCAAAGCTTTCCCGAGCGATCGTCACCGCGCTCCAGAAGATGTAGGCGGCAATGCCCAGGCCGAACCACGGGTCGACCTGATGCCAGCCAAACCCGGCCAGCACCAGCGCCACCAGGATGCTGCCATTGAGCAGCAGGTCCGAACGGTAATGCAGGGAGTCGGCGCGCACCGCGTTGGAGCCGGTGGCCTTGACCACGCGATGCTGCACCATCAGCAGCGCCAGGGTCAGGCCCAGCGAGAACACGATCACCCCGATGCTGATCCACGGTGCACCCACCGGTTCCGGATGCTTGAGCCGATCCCATGCCTGTAGCGCAATCAACACCGCACTGCCGCCGATAAACAGCGCCTGGGCCATGCCGGCCAATGACTCGGCCTTGCCATGCCCGTAGCGATGGTCGTCGTCGGCCGGGCGCAAGGCGTAGTGCACGGCCAGCAGGTTGAGCAGCGAAGTCACGCCGTCAAGCGCCGAGTCGGTCAACCCGGCGAGCATGCTCACCGAGCCGCTCAGCCACCAGGCGATGGCTTTGGCGACGATCAGTGTGCAAGCCACCGCCACCGAGGCACGGGTTGCCAGCCGCAGCAGGCGGGCGTGTTCGACGCTTGAGATCATGGGTGCGGATTTTCCTTATCGTGCCCCGATTACGCGGCGGGTTGCAGGCCGAACATGGCCAGTTGCTGGGCGCTGCCCTTGTGCTGGATCAGGCGTGGATCGTCCAGCGGCAAGCTGCGGCCCGTTTCACGCTCCAGGATGGTCTGCAACTTGAGGTTATCGACCTTGCCGTCGGCACCGATGGCTTCCTTGAGTTTTTCCGGCGCCACCTGTGCGGTTTCGCCCGGTGCGTAGTAAATCGCGCCGGTGGCGAAATCCACGGCGAACGCGATCAGGCCGGGGATGATATAGAACAGCAGGCCCACGGCATCGAGCACGGCAATGGCCGGGTCGATCTTGCCGTCGATCTGGCCACGGCGATCAGGGTAGAAAATCGAACCGCATGCGGTGATCTGCGTTAGCAGGGTCGCGATCAATACACCGCCAATCAGGCGAAAGGGAACACGCATGTGAAATCTCCTGGGTAATTTCAAAACGAAGCGTAGTCGGTAGAAATTAAGACCCTGACGAACGCCCCGCAGTTCGCCGTTATACTCGCCGCTCTGTTTGGGAGCCAGCATGATTTCTTTGCCGATTGATGAAGTTTTACCCGCTCTGCGTGAAGCCCTCGCTGCACGCCACGAAGCCGTGCTCGAAGCACCGCCCGGTGCCGGTAAGACCACCCGTGTGCCCTTGGCCTTGCTGGATGAGCCGTGGCTGGCCGGGCAGACCATCCTGATGCTCGAACCGCGCCGCCTGGCCGCGCGGGCGGCAGCGGAGCGCCTGGCCAGTGAGCTGGGCGAGAAGGTCGGCGAAACCGTGGGTTATCGCATCCGGCTCGACAGTAAGGTCGGCCCCAACACCCGAATCGAAGTGGTTACCGAGGGTATTCTCACCCGGCGTTTGCAGGACGATCCGGCGCTCGAGGGCGTGGGCCTGTTGATCTTCGACGAGTTCCACGAACGCAGTCTCGACGCCGACCTGGCGCTGGCCTTGAGCCTCAATGGCCGGGAACTGTTCCGTGACGATCAGCCGCTGAAAATCCTCTTGATGTCGGCCACCCTGGAAGGCGAACGGCTGGCCGGATTGCTCGACGACGCGCCGATCCTGCGCAGCGAAGGGCGCATGTACCCGGTGGCAATGCGCTGGGGCCGGCCATTCCAGGCAGGCGAATTCATCGAGCCACGGCTGGTTCAGACCATTCTCGAAGCCTTGAGCGACGAAACCGGCAGCGTGCTGGTGTTCCTGCCGGGGCAGGCCGAGATCCGTCGCGTGCATCAACAACTGGCCGATGCGCTGGGCGATAACACGCAAATCCTGCTCTGCCCATTACACGGTGAACTGGACCTCGCCGCGCAACGGGCGGCGATTGATCCGGCGCCGCCGGGTCAACGCAAAGTGGTGCTGGCCACCAACATCGCCGAGACCAGCCTGACCATCAATGGCGTGCGGGTGGTGATCGACGCCGGGTTGGCGCGGGTGCCGCGCTTCGATCCCGGCAGCGGCATGACCCGTCTCGATACACAACGGATTTCCAAAGCCAGTGCTACCCAGCGTGCGGGCCGGGCAGGGCGACTGGAACCGGGTGTGTGCTATCGCTTGTGGTCGCAGGATCAGCACGAACAATTGGCGGCTTATGGCAGTGCGGAAATTCTTTCGGCGGATCTCGCCGGGTTGGCGCTGCAGCTGGGGCGTTGGGGCGTGACACCGGGCCAGTTGGTTTGGCTTGATGTACCCCCGGCAGCCGCTTATGCACAAGCTCAGGACTTGCTGGTTCGTCTGGGCGCGCTGGAGGGCGAAGCACTGACACGCCATGGTCAGGCCATGGCCGAGCTGCCAGCGCATCCTCGTATCGCGCACCTGTTGTTACGTGGACAGGCGCTCGGCTTGGCGGACATGGCTTGCGATGTCGCGGCCTTGCTCGGCGAGCGCGATATCCTGCGTGGCGCCGGTGCCGACTTGCACAGCCGATTGGCGCTGTTGTCCGGCGAAGCGCGCGGCGCTCGTGGCGCCCAGGGTGGCGTACAACGGGCCCGGCAACTGGCGCGGCAATATCGCGGTTATCTGCGCGCCAAGGCGTCGGAGCCGGTCGCCGATCCAGATCATCCACGCTGGCTCGGTGCGCTGCTGGCCTTGGCCTATCCCGACCGCGTCGCCCAACAGCGCCGTGCCGGCGGTGCCGAGTATCGCCTGGCCAACGGTCGCGCCGCGCTGTTCGCCGAGGCCGACAGCCTGATGAAGCAGCCGTGGCTGGTGATCGCCGATCTCGGCAGCCGTCAGGGCCAGCGTGAGGAGCGGATTTATCTGGCGGCGGATTTCGATCCGGCGTTGTTCGACTCGGTACTGGCCGAACAGGTGCGATGCGTCGATCAGCTGGATTGGGATGAGCGCGAAGGTGTGCTGCGGGCCGAGCGCCAACGCAAGGTGGGCGAGCTCATCCTCAGCCGCGAACCGCTAACCGGTCTCGATGAAGCCGCCCGCAGCCAGGCGCTGGTCAACCTGGTGCGACGCAAAGGCCTGGAGCTGCTGCCGTGGACTCCGGAGTTGCGCCAGTGGCAGGCACGGGTGGCGTTATTGCGCCAGCTGGACCTGGGTGGAAAGGGCGAAAGCGATTGGCCAGATGTCAGCGATGCTGCGCTGCTGAACACCCTTGAGCATTGGCTGATGCCGTATCTGGGCAAAGTCTCGCGCCTCAGTCATTTCGCCAATCTCGACCTCTCGAGCATCGTTCACAACCTGTTGCCATGGCCGCTGCCACAACGCTTGGACGAGTTGGCGCCGCACCACCTGAGCGTGCCATCGGGTTCATCGATTCGTCTGGATTACAGCGAGCAGCCGCCGATTCTGGCCGTGCGCTTGCAGGAGCTGTTCGGCCTGGCCGAAACCCCACGCATCGCCGGTGGCCGGCAGGTGGTCAAGTTGCATTTGCTGTCCCCGGCGCGAAGGCCCGTGCAGGTGACCCAGGACCTGGCGAACTTCTGGCGCAGCACTTACGCCGAGGTGAAAAAAGACCTCAAGGGACGCTACCCGAAACATTACTGGCCGGACGACCCGCTGGTGGCCGAAGCCACGGCACGGATCAAGCCGCGCAAGCCATGACGCCGCGATCTACGGCGCGGCGGGCAGCAGGAACCGTGCAATCACCGGCAGATGATCGGAGATGCGCAGGGTATCGTCTTGCCGCACCGTCGCCTCGACCCGTTTGATTCGCGGGCTGTAGAACAGATAGTCGACGGTCCGGTCCGGGCCGTTCAAGCCGGTATCGTTGGGGTAATGGGTCAGCCAGCGCGCGCGGTCGATGCCACTGGATTCGTTGTTGGTGGGAATCATCGGGTACTTGTCCCACAACAGATGCAGGGCGCTGTCGGCGGAGTAGGGGGTGCGCTGTTCGCTGGGCAGGCGCTGGTATTGCCCCAGTGGCAGCAGGTTGAAGTCGCCACCGATCAGCCAGGGCGTGCCGCGGCTTTCGAACTTATCGAGAACCTTGGCCACGGCCGCGATCTGTGCCTGCAGCGTCTCGTCAGGTTGGGTCGCTCGCTCCAGATGGGTATTGAGGACGGCGAGCTGGCCGCCGTCGCTCAATGGCAGGTACGTCACCAGCAAGGCGTTTTTCGGCTGGAACTGGCGACTGATCGGGTTGGCCGATGCGATGGGCAATTGCAGGCGTTCGGCGTGCTCGATCCGATAGCGACTCAGGGTCGCCAGTTGCCGGCCGACGCTGCCGAAAATGTGCGGGTTGGGCACGAAGTCAGCCTTCCAGTCGAAGGCATGGGCGCTGCACGGATACAGGTCGGCGAGCCGCTCCTGCAGCAGTTTGAGCTGGTTCTGGTAATCGCTGGCTTTGGCGCCGTCATCGAGTTCCTGCAGCAGCACGACATCCGGCTGCTCGTCGCGGATCACTCGCGCCACTTCGTCGAGGCTGAAGGCCATGTCTTCCGGTGTTGGGGAATCGTCGTTGCCGGCGGCCAGGTCATTCCAGAAGACATAGCGCTTGCCCGCCAGGTACTGGACGTTCCAGGTCATGACCTTCAGTGCCTGGCCGGGTGCCAGCCCTGGCGCTTGAGTACTGCACGCGACCGGCGCTATTTCCCTGGCTTCGGGGCGCCAGGTCAGGCTGTACGTCATTACGCAGACTACGCCGATGACGATCAACAGTCCCAGCAAGGTGTAGCGCAGTAGTCGGGTCATGGCTCGGCTTATCGCGTTACGGAAGTTGCCTCCGAGCATACCCGACTGACGAGCGGTCGCCCACGGTCAACGTGGTCCATCGATTTTTTCCGGTACTTCGCTGATCAGCATGAACAGGCGGAACAGCACCACGCTGGTGAACAGTTGCAAGAAACTGTGGGCACTGTCGATCAGCATTGAGATAGCCGGGTTTTGCGGCTCAGGGTACGCCGCCAACGTTGCACCCTTGAGCAACCACAACGGCCCCATTACACACAGGATGCACACCAGGATGCGCATGAAGTGGCCACGGGTCAGGCGCAGGCTTTCCTTCATGGCCTGCAATGGCGCCAAGCCACGCAGCACCAGCAGGTACTCGCCGAAAGCCAGGGTCACCATCAGCCAGATGCCCGGCAGGAAGTACAGCGACAAGCCCAGCAGGATCAGCAATGTGTTCAGGGCGGTCAGCAAGGCGAAACGCGGCCACAGATAGGCGGACCTCGACAGCAGCTCGCGGTTACTGGGCGATTCGCCTCGGCTGCGGGCATCGAGGAACAGGATCAGGGCGGCGGTGTACAACGGATAGACCAGCAAGCCGACGATCACACTGATACCGGGGAAACTGTCCGGCTCGGTGGAATGGTCGACCACTTGTTGCAACAGGGCCTCGATGATCACCAGTGGCAGGCACAGCTGCACGATCTGGCCCAGATTGCGTTTGAAGAAATACAAGGAGTCACGCAGTACATCGAACGGATTCATCGGTTGGTATCGCTGGTTGAAAGCAGTGGCCCACTTTAACCGATGATGCGCGGGAGGGCGCAAACGTAAACGTTCGGTAAAGCTCATTGAAACAACTTGTTTCAGCCTCCATTAAGGTCGAGCGCCTTATCCTCTATGGGCAAAGGCAACGATTTTCCCGGCAATCTACGAGGTCGCCATGAACAGCGAAGAACAAACCCTGATCGATGGACTGTTTTCCCGGCTGCAACAGGCCGAGACGGACTCAGCCCCGCGCGACGCCCAAGCCGAGGCGCGGATCAAGGAACACCTGGTGCGCCAACCGGCGGCCGGTTATTTCATGACCCAAGCGATTCTGGTGCAGGAGGCGGCGATCAAGAGCCTCGACGGGCAGAACCAGCAGCTGACTGCGCAAATCCAGAAATTGCAGGCCGAACTGCAGCAAGCCAAGGCGCAAACGCCGGCCCCTGCGTCGAGCGGCGGCTTTTTGTCGAGCATTTTTGGTGGTAGTTCGCAGCCTGCGCCCACGCAAAGTGCGTCGGTGTCTGGCGGTGGTGGCTGGCGCGAGCCGGCGCGGCCTTCGTTCAACACGCCGCCGCAACAGAGCTTCGGTGCATCTCCACAGCAGGGCTATGCACCCCAGCAACAGGCCCCCGCAGCGAGTAGCGGCTTTCTCGGTGGGGCGCTGAAGACCGCGGCCGGTGTGGCGGGTGGCGTGATGCTGGCACAAGGCATCAGCAGTCTGTTCCACCACAACCAGGCACCGCAGGAAGTCGTCGAAGTCATCAAGGAAGAACCGGCCCAGGTCAACGACCAGGGCAACAATGGCTGGGGCGATGACCAGCGCATGGCTGGCAATGAGCCCTATGCCAACGACCAGGGCGGTTTTGCCGATGCTGACTACAACGATGACAGCTCATCGTTCTTTGGCGGCGACGACGACTCCTTCGTCTGATTCACCATTCGTCCGGGGCGCTGCGGCGCTTCGGGCCGATTATTCGCGAAACTCTGCTTTTGGCTGGCATACTGGGCGACTTTTCGGGCCTGGTGCCTGATCCTGCCTGCGCTTTATCGAGGTGTCCGGTGAAAAAAATCGCAGTGTTCGCCGATGTCCAGAACCTCTACTACACCGTACGCCAGGCTTATGGCTGCCACTTCAACTATGCCGCGTTGTGGGCTGATATCAGCAAGCAAGGCGAAATTGTCGAGGCCTACGCCTACGCGATCGATCGTGGCGACAGCAAACAGCAGCAGTTCCAGCAGATCCTGCGCAACCTTGGTTTTACCGTGAAGCTCAAGCCCTATATCCAGCGCAGCGACGGCTCGGCGAAGGGCGACTGGGACGTGGGTATCACCCTCGACATCATGGACGCGGCCGACCATGTCGATGAAGTGGTGCTGGCCTCTGGCGACGGTGATTTCGACATGCTGCTGGAACGCATCATCAGCAAGCACGGCGTGCAAGCGGTGGCCTACGGCGTACCGGGCCTGACGGCCAACTCGCTGATCCGCGCCGCCAGCCGCTACGTGCCGATCGAAGGCGCGTTGCTGCTCAAGAATTGATTTTTACGGAGTTCAAACAGGTTTGGAACGCATAGCAGTCATCGACTTTGAAACCACCGGGATCTCTCCGAGCAGCAGTTGCCGGGCCACGGAAATTGCCGTGGTGATCCTTGAACAAGGGCGCATCGTCGAGCGTTACCAGAGCCTGATGAACGCCGGCGTGCGCGTCCCGGGCTTCATCGAACAACTGACCGGAATCAGCAACGCCATGCTGCGCACCGCGCCTTCGGCCGAGCAGGTGATGAACGAGGTCAACGAGTTTGTCGGCACCACGCCATTGCTGGCCCATAACGCCGCGTTCGACCAGAAGTTCTGGGACTTCGAACTGGGGCGGATCAAACGCACGCGCCTGCAGAACTTTGCCTGCTCACTGTTGCTGGCCCGACGCCTGATGCCTGCGGCACCTAACCACAAGCTCGGCACCCTCACCACCTTCGCCAACCTGCCCCACACCGGCAAGGCTCACCGGGCTATGGCCGATGCCGAAATGGCGGCTAACCTGACGGTGCACCTGGCCGAAGAACTGCGGCACAGGCATGGCCTGAGCGAGCTGTCCCATGATCTGTTGTGCAAATTGCAGAAAGTGCCGGCGGCGAAGGTGGGCGAACACCTCAAGCGCTGCCGCTGATTCCGAACACACCACTATTCAAATGTGGGAGCGGGCTTGCTCGCGAAAGCGATAGATCAGTCAATATCAGTGTTGAATGATCAACCGCTTTCGCGAGCAAGCCCGCTCCCACACTCGACCGCAATCGACTTCAGACCGGCTTCATTTCCAACTGCCCCAACGGCACCCGCTTCTCTATCGCACTCGACAACACGATCGACGTCTTGCTGAAGCCAAACGTGGCAATCCGGTTGATCAACTCTTCCAGCTCAGGCATCGACCCCACCGCCGCTTGCATGATCACGCAAGGATCACCAGTCACGCGGTGGCATTCAGTCAGTTGCGGGATCTTGATCAGGTCGTCGTAGGCTTTCTGGTTGCCGTGCTGGTTCAGGCGCAGTTCAATCACACACTGGATCGGCAGGCCGAGCTTGGCCATGTCGACTTTCGCCTGGTAACCGGTAATCACGCCGCTGGCTTCGAGTTTGGCCACGCGTTCGGCCACGGCCGGGGCGGAAAGGTTGACCTTGCGCGCGAGGTCGGCGTAGGACGCGCGTCCGTTTTCCAGCAGGGCGCTGAGCAGCATGCGGTCGTACTTATCCATCGAGGCAGCTCCTGAAAATGACCGACTTTCGAAAGCACGGTTTATAGCGCTGAACTCCGTGTTTTGAAAAGTGTACCGGCGGTTTAAACAGGTTTTGTAACTTATTTTCCAGCGTTAGCCTTTCTAGAATAGCCGTTCACCTGTTCTGCCTGTGAGCTGCCCATCATGTCCGGCCTACGTCGCTTCCCCTTACCGTTGATCGCTGCCTTTTTCGCGCTGTACGTGATTTGGGGCTCGACCTACCTGGTGATCCGCATCGGTGTGGAGTACTGGCCGCCCTTGCTGCTCGCCGGCATTCGCTTCGTGATCGCTGGGAGCCTGATGTACGCCTACCTGCGCTGGCGCGGGGCGCCAGCGCCGACCTGGGCACAATGGAAAGCTGCGGGGATCATCGGCGTATTGTTGCTGGCGTGCGGCAACGGTGCGGTCAGCGTGGCCGAGCACACGGGCGTGGCTTCCGGCGTGGCCGCGCTGGCGGTGGCGACGGTGCCGCTGTTTACCTTGCTCTGTGGCTATTTCTGGGGCGCGCGTAATACCCGTCTTGAATGGGCGGGTGTTGCACTCGGGATGATTGGCATCGTCATGCTTAATCTCGGCTCCAACCTGCAATCGAGTCCTTTGGGAGCGGCATTACTGATCTTTGCCGCGGCAACCTGGGCATTCGGCTCAGTGTGGAGCAAACACTTGCCGTTGCCTCAAGGCGCAATGGCCAGTGCCGTGGAAATGCTGGTGGGTGGCGTGGTATTGCTGATCGGCAGTGCGGTAAGCGGCGAGCACCTGGAGCAGGTCCCGCCCATCGAGGGTTGGGCAGCGCTGGCGTACTTGACCGTGTTCGGCTCGATCATTGCCTTCAACGCCTACATGTATCTGCTCAAGCATGTGCGTCCGGCGGCGGCCACCAGTTATGCCTACGTCAACCCGGCGGTGGCCGTGTTGCTGGGGATCGTGTTTGTCGGAGAAACCATTGGCATCGAAGAAGCATTGGCCATGTTGGTGATCATCAGTGCCGTGGTGCTGATTGGCCTGCCGCAGTGGCGTCGCACACCGGAGCGGCCAGTGGTGAAGTTGGAGCCGACGGCGGTGCCGACAGAATCCCGTGTGAATTAGGGTAAACTGCGCGCCATTGCAAACATGTTTCGCGTAATCGCGCTGATTTTTCCTACGGTACTCCCATGACTTTCGCCACCCTTGGCCTGATCGAACCCTTGCTGCGCTCCCTTGAGACGCTCGGCTACCAGACTCCGACGCCAGTTCAGGCGCAAGCCATTCCGGCGGTGCTGGCCGGTCGCGACCTGATGGCCGCCGCCCAGACCGGCACCGGCAAGACCGCCGGTTTCGCGCTGCCACTGCTGCAGTTGCTGGCCATGGAAGGGCCGAAAGTCACCGCCAACTCGGTGCGTGCGCTGATTCTGGTGCCGACCCGAGAGCTGGCCGAGCAGGTTCACGAAGCGGTTCGCCAATACGCCGAGAACCTGCCGTTGCGCACCTACGCGGTGTACGGTGGCGTCAGTATCAACCCGCAAATGATGAAGCTGCGCAGCGGCGTCGACTTGTTGGTGGCGACCCCGGGCCGTTTGCTCGACCTGTTCCGCCAGAACGCACTGAAGTTCAATCAGCTGCAAACCCTGGTGCTGGACGAGGCCGATCGCATGCTCGACCTGGGTTTCTCCGAGGAACTGGCGAATATCTATCGGGCACTGCCCAAGAAGCGCCAGACGTTGCTGTTCTCCGCCACGTTCTCCGACGACATTCGCCTGCTGGCCGGGCAAATGCTCAATGACCCGCTGAGTATCGAAGTCAGCCCGCGCAACGTTGCCGCCAATACGGTCAAGCAATGGATCGTGACGGTGGACAAGAAGCGCAAGCCGGAGCTGTTTGTGCACTTGATGCGCAAGGGCAAGTGGAAGCAGGTGCTGGTGTTCGCCAAGACCCGCAACGGCGTGGACGCGCTGGTGGAAAAACTCCAGGGCCTGGGCATCAACGCCGATGGCATCCACGGCGACAAGCCGCAGGCGACCCGTCAGCGCGCGCTGGACCGCTTCAAGCTCAGTGAAGTGCAGATACTGGTCGCCACCGATGTCGCGGCCCGCGGCCTGGATATCGAAGACCTGCCGTTGGTGGTCAACTTCGATTTGCCGATCGTGGCCGAGGATTACATCCACCGTATCGGTCGCACCGGGCGTGCCGGCTCCACGGGCGAGGCGATTTCCCTGGTGTGCGCCGATGAAGTGAATCTGCTGTCGGCCATCGAGATGTTGACCCGCCAGACGCTCAAGCGTCAGAACGAACCGGACTTCGAGCCAGAGCATCGCGTGCCGGACACCGACGCCAGTGGTCAGGTAATCAAGAAGCCGAAGAAACCGAAGAAGCCAAAAACGTCGGGTGGTGGCGGTAAGCGCAATCTCGGCAAGTGGGTCGATAGCGGGGAGGCTGCGCCAGCGGAGCCTTCGATCAAGCCTGTGCGCAAAGTGCCGGTGTTCAACACTGGGCCGCGTAAGCGTAAGCCTTGATTAGCGGCGGCGTCTGTTAGGCCGCCTTCGTCGGAGCGCCGCCCGGAGCTAGCTCGCTCCCACATTGATCTTCTGTGAACACTGTATTTGTGTACGACACAGACCCATTGTGGGAGCGAGCCTGCTCGCGAAGGGCGCGCCCTGGTCTTCAGCCCTTGCGCTGCAACCACTCCACCATCCCCAATCCCGCCGCACGCCCACTGGCGAAACACGCCGTCAGCAGATAGCCGCCCGTTGGCGCTTCCCAATCGAGCATTTCCCCCGCGCAGAAAACCCCAGGCATTTGCTTGAGCATCAATCGTTCATCCATCGACTCGAACTTCACACCGCCCGCGCTGCTGATGGCTTCGTCCAATGGTCGGGTCTTCACCAGGGTTAGGGGCAACGCCTTGATCGTTTTGGCCAGCAATGCCATGTCGGTAAAGGTTTCGGCAGATGTCAGCTCCCGCAACAACGCCGCTTTCACCCCATCGATGCCCAACTGACTGTGCAAATGTTTAGCCATCGAGCGTGAGCCGCGCGACTTGCTCAGTGCAGCCTGGATTTTATCCACAGGCCGGCCTGGCAGAAGGTCCAGGTGAATGATCGCCGAGCCGTGCTGGTTGATCGCTTCACGGATCGCTGCCGACAGGGCGTAGATCAGGCTCCCTTCAATCCCGGTCGCAGTGATCACACATTCACCCAGCCTTGGTGCGTCATCATTGAGGCCGATCGCAATGTTTTTCAGCGGCGCACCAGCGAATTTGCTGACCATCAAATCACTCCAGGCCTGCACCTCGAAGCCGCAATTACTTGGCTGCAGCGGCGCGAGTCCTACAGCCTTTTGCTCCAGTGGCAGCATCCACCCGCCGTCCGAACCCAGGCGCGACCAACTGCCGCCACCCAGGGCGAGCAAGGTGGCATCGGCTTGAACGGTTTTTTCGCCATCGGGACAGTCGATGCGCAAACCGCCGCGATCATCCCAGCCGAGCCAGCGGTGGCGGGTGTGGATAACTACGCCGCTGTCGCGCAGGCGTTTGAGCCAGGCACGCAACAGCGGCGCGGCTTTCATGTCAGTGGGGAATACGCGGCCGGAGCTGCCGACGAAGGTGTCGATGCCCAGTCCGTGAATCCACTGGCACAGCGCATCGGCACCGAAGGCGCGCAGCAGCGGCGCAATCTGTGGGGCGCGTTCGGCATAGCGCGAGAGGAAGGCCGGGTAGGCTTCGGAGTGGGTGATGTTCATGCCGCCGACGCCGGCCAGAAGGAATTTTCGCCCCACCGAAGGCATGCCATCGTACAGGTCGACCTTGATCCCGGCCTGGCTCAACACTTCAGCCGCCATCAGCCCGGCGGGGCCGCCGCCGATGATGGCGACATGGGAAGGGGAGGAGGTTGAGGATTGGGTCATGGGGTGCACTGCGGTTTTCGTGAATGAAGCCGGGCATTCTACCAGCCCAGTCCCCGGTGGGAGCGAGCCTGCTCGCGAATGCGTTATGTCAGACGCATCATGGTTGGATGTGCTGCCGCCTTCGCGAGCAGGCTCGCTCCCACAAAGGTTTCGTTGGCGTTATTGAGGCTGGTTAAAAAACAACCACCGCTCCGCAGCCCACACCCCGCATGGTCTGTAGTCCCTTTCACTCAGGTTATCCACAGGCGGTTCCACAGGCATTGTGGGTAAAGCATCCACAACTCAGTGACAGCCTGATGACTGCCAGACCCGCTCGGCGCTGTGATGCAGGATGCCATGGCGGCGGGCGAGGGCCTGGCGGTCCTTGCTGTACCCGCCGCCGATCACGCCGACCACCGGGATATCGCGGCCCAGGCAATGGCGCATGACGGCTTCATCGCGAGCGGCGACGCCTTGGTCTGTCAGCTTCAGGTAACCGAGCGCATCATCCTTATGCACATCGACACCCGCGTCATACAGCACCAGGTCCGGCTGATAGAGGGGCAAGAGGTAGTTGAGCGCATCGTCCACCACTTTCAGGTAATCGGCATCGCCCATGCCGTTGGGAAGCGGGATGTCCCAGTCACTTTCGGCCTTGCGTGTGGGAAAGTTCTTTTCGCAGTGCAGGGAAACGGTCACCGCCTCTGGAGTGTCATGCAGAATACGTGCAGTGCCGTCGCCCTGATGCACGTCGCAGTCGAAGATCAACACCCGATTGACCCGGCCACTCTCCAGCAGGAAACGGCTGATCACCGCCAGGTCGTTGAAGATGCAGAAGCCAGCGGGGTAATCGTAATGCGCATGGTGGGTGCCACCCGCCAGGTGGCAGGCCAGGCCATGTTCCAGCGCCTGCTCCGCCGCCAGCAACGAACCGCCGACCGCGCGCACCGTGCGTCGGGCCAGGGCTTCGCTCCAGGGCAGGCCGAGCCGCCTCTGGTCCTCGCGGGACAAGTCGCCACTCATGTAGCGCTCGATATACGAAGGGTCATGGGCGAGGGCGAGAATGTCCGCCGGGCACAACTGTGGGCGCAGCAGGTCGGCGTCGCGCGTGAGACCGCTGTCCACCAGGTGATCGCGCAGCAGGCGAAACTTGTCCATGGGAAAGCGATGATCCGCCGGGAACTCGGGACTGTAGTCTTCGTGGTAGATCAGCGGCAGTGGCATGATGATTTCGTTGCGCAATGAGTGAAGGATCCTAGCAGCGTTGTAGACTGGCGGCATGGAATTGGGGAGGGAACGATGGAGCCGATACTCGAACTGGCGAGCGCTCGATTGCTATTGCGGCAGTGGCGCGATGAGGATTTGCCGGAGTTTGCCGCGATGTGCGCCGATCCACAGGTCATGCGCTATTTTCCCGCACCCTTGAGTCGATTGGAAAGTGCCTCGTTGATTGGCAGGGTTCGCGAGCACTTTGCCGAGCACGGTTTTGGCTTCTGGGCGCTGGAGCGCAAAGACACCGGCCAGTTCATCGGTTTTACCGGTCTGGGCGTGGTCGGTTTCGACGCGCCTTTCACACCGGCCATTGAAATCGGCTGGCGCCTGGCGCGCGAGCATTGGGGCCTGGGTTATGCCAGCGAAGCGGCATGGACCGCTCTACGCTGCGGGTTTGATCGCCTGGTTCTGGATGAAGTCGTGTCCTTTACCACGGTCGGCAACCTGCCTTCGCAGAAAGTCATGCAGGCGATCGGCATGCAACACGATCCGGCCGATGATTTCGATCATCCCAGGCTTGCCCTCGATCATCCCCTGCGTCACCACGTGCTGTATCGCATCAGCCGCGAACAATGGCTGCAAACCTTGCATGGATAACCTGGCACGGACGTTTACAATGGCCCCTATGTTGGCACGGGCCAGAAAGTGAATCGACCGACGCAGCCAGGACTGCGCGGCATTGCGTTGTGTGAGGAGAGTCTGAATGAGCCAAGTGTTGGATGATCTGGTTGACCTGCTGAGCCTGGAATCGATCGAAGAAAACCTGTTCCGCGGCCGTAGCCAGGACTTGGGTTTTCGTCAGCTGTTCGGCGGCCAGGTGCTCGGTCAGTCGCTGTCGGCAGCCAGTCAGACCGTTGAAGAGGCGCGCCATGTGCATTCGCTGCATGGTTATTTCCTGCGCCCGGGCGATGCCAAGTTACCAGTGGTTTATTCCGTGGACCGCGTGCGCGACGGCGGCAGTTTCAGCACTCGCCGGGTCACGGCGATCCAGAAAGGCCAGCCGATCTTCACCTGCAGTGCCTCGTTCCAGTACGACGAAGAAGGTTTCCAGCACCAGACCCAAATGCCGCAAGTGGTCGGACCGGAAAACCTGCCATCGGAACTGGAACTGACCCAGCAACGCGCTCACCTGATCCCCGAGCACATGCGTGAAAAACTGCTGTGCCCGAAACCGATCGAATTCCGGCCCGTCACCGCGGAAGATCCCTACAACCCGAAAGCCAGCGATCCGATCAAATACGTCTGGTTTCGCGCCGACGGCGCCTTGGCCGACTCTCCGGCATTGCACAAGTATCTGCTGGCCTACGCCTCGGACTTCGGTCTGCTGACCACCTCGATGCTGCCCCACGGCAAATCGGTCTGGCACAAGGACATGCAGGTCGCCAGCCTCGACCACGCATTGTGGTTCCACGCCGACCTGCGCGCCGATGACTGGTTGCTGTATGCGATGGACAGCCCATGGGCCGGCAACTCTCGCGGCTTCTCCCGTGGCAGCGTGTTCAACCGCGCCGGGCAACTGGTGGCCTCGGTCACCCAGGAAGGCCTGATTCGCCATCGCAAGGATTGGGCATGAGCCTGGCCGACGTACGTCATTGGGTGTTCGACATGGACGGCACCCTGACGGTGGCTGTGCATGATTTCGCAGCGATTCGCATCGCGTTGGCGATCCCGCCTGAAGCCGACATCCTGACGCATCTGGCGGCGCTGCCGGCCGATGAAGCCAGCGCCAAACACGCCTGGCTGCTCGAGCACGAGCGCGATCTGGCGCTAGGTTCGAAACCGGCCCCGGGGGCTGTGGAGTTGGTGCGTGAATTGGCCGGGCGCGGTTATCGCCTGGGCATTCTCACGCGCAATGCCCGTGAACTTGCGCATGTCACGCTGGAGGCTATCGGCCTGGCCGACTGCTTTGCGGTAGAAGATGTGTTGGGTCGCGATGAGGCGCCACCGAAGCCGCATCCAGGAGGATTGCTGAAACTGGCCGAAGCCTGGAAGGTGTCGGCCAGCGATATGGTGATGGTCGGTGATTACCGTTTCGACCTTGATTGCGGTCGTGCGGCGGGAGCGCGGACGGTGTTGGTCAACCTGCCGGATAATCCGTGGCCGGAGTTGACCGATTGGCATGCGAGCGATTGTGTCGAGTTGCGGCAGATGCTGTCGGTGTGATTTTTAAGGGGCAAAGATCGCAGCCTGCGGCAGCTCCTACGGAAACAACGCCTGCTGCCCCTGCGGTGAAGTAAACATCCCATCTCCGTTATGCCCGACCCCGGGCACTTCAATCAGTTGCTGCTGCAACCCTTGCGGTTGCAGCCGCTTCAGGTAAGCGAAGTAGTAGCGCCCTCGGGCCAACCGATACGGCCCCTGGGCCTTAGCCTCGCAGGATTTATCCAGCGCCGGGTGGTTCGGGTCGACGTCCTGCTGCCCCAGCAGATAAACGATGTTGCGCTTGAGGTACTTTTCCTGCAGCAGCGCGGCAGTTTGTCCTTCTGCGTAGGCAGGTAGATCTGTCAGACCGTATTTCCAGCGGTTGAATTGCGGGCAACCCGCATGACTGAAGGCCACTGGCCGACGCTCATCGAAATAGGTGTAGGAAGAGGGGTTAGCGATCACGTAGCGCACCTGCACGCCGGCGGTTTCCAGGGCGGGCTGGTCGTGGCCCAGCAAGGCGTAGCGCTGAACCACTTGAGCGCCCGCCGAATGACCGGCAATGACGATTTGCTTCAAGTCCGGAAATTGCTGGCGATCACCCAGGCGGGCAATGATTTCGTCCAGCGCTTCGTAGGAACTCAGGCGAAAAGGGGCTGTGGATTCACCGCCCGCCATCCACTCATTGCCTTGCCAGCGCAAGACGGTGTCCGCTACCGGGTGCTGTGCAACGTCGTCTTCATTAAGAAATTGCGGCGCGATCACCAGGGTCGTAGCGCTTTGCCCGGCCAGTTCGGCCGCGCGTTCGGCGCTCTGGAGGTAGGTCTGCGCATTGCGCAAGCGCCCATGGACGATGATCAATACCCGCTCGATTTTTGGCGGGGCCGGGCTGATGCCCACCGCTATTTCACCGGACTTTAACAACAGGCGCCCGGGGCTGATTTCCTTGACCCCATGCTCCGCAGCCTGGGATGTTGTGCAGGTAAACAGTAAGACTAACCACCACTTTTTCATTTACAGATTTTTCGCAGCAAAGGTATCGCACTGGCCAACCTGGCCCTGGGCGAATCCGGTTTTGAACCAGCGCACCCGTTGCGCTGACGTACCATGGGTAAACGAGTCCGGCACCACACGGCCCTGACCTTGTTGCTGCAAACGATCGTCGCCGATGGCGTTCGCAGCGTTTAACGCTTCTTCAATATCGCCCGGCTCCAACCAGTTCAGGCGCTTCTGCGCGTTGTTGGCCCAGACTCCGGCCAGGCAATCGGCTTGCAGTTCCTGGCGCACCAGCAACCCACCATCGCCTTCCATCTGCCGGCCTTGCTGGCGGGCAGCCTGGATCTTTGCCGAAACACCGAGCAAGGTTTGTACGTGGTGACCGACTTCGTGAGCGATCACATAGGCCTGGGCGAAATCGCCCGCGGCGGCAAAACGCTGCGACATCTCCTGGAAGAAGGTCATGTCCAGATAAACCTTCTGGTCTGCGGGGCAATAGAAGGGGCCGGTTGCCGATGTCGCCAGTCCGCAGGCCGAATTGACCCGATTGCTGAACAGCACCAGGGTCGGATCCTTATATTGCCGGTCCGCCTGCTGGAAAATCTGGCGCCAGGTGTCTTCGGTATCACCGAGAATTGAGCGGACGAACTCGGCCCCTTCATCAGTGGCCGGTGGCGCCTTGCGCGTCTGCGACGTGGTGGGCGCCGATTGTTCGCTCATCTGCCCGGTCAGTTGTCCGAGAATCTGCATCGGATCCTGGCCGGTGATCCAGCCGATGCCCACGATCAGCAGGATCGCCGTCAGGCTCAGGCCCTTGCCGCCACCAAAACGCATCCCGCCGCCACCGCCGCCGACATCATCGCCACGGGCATCGACCACGTTGTCGCTGCGTCGGCCTTTTTTCCATAGCATGTGGGAATCCTCTGATGTTGCGGGTAAAGAACCGTGGGATGAGTGTTGCTGCTCAGTTGGAGCGGCGCCAGTCCGGTCGTCAGACAGCCATGAGCGGCAGCGGTTCTATCCAGGCCGCGACATTAGAGGCTTCATTGACGGGCGGGTATCACAGCACGTCGGCGGCGAAGGTGTCACAGGCCTCCGGCAGGCCTGTGGCGAAACCGGTCTTGAACCAATTCACGCGCTGCAGAGAAGTGCCGTGGCTGAAGGTCTCTGGGCGAATCTGGGCATTGCGCGCTGCCTGCAACTGGTCGTCTCCGAACATTGCCGCGGCATGCAGTGCAGCTTCAATATCCCCCAACTCCAGCCAGTCCAGGCGCTGTTGCGCATGGTGCGCCCAGACACCGGCCAGGCAATCGGCCTGCAACTCCGCACGCACTTCCAGCCCGCCATCGCCACTGACGGGTTGTTGCTCGAGCAAGGCTTTTTCGAACGGTCCGGAAAGGCCCAGCTCAAGCTGCACGTGATGCCCGATTTCGTGAGCGATGATGTAGGCGCGCGCGAAGTCACCGACCACTGAAAACTGCTGCTCAAACGTGCGGAAAAATTCGAGGTCGAGGTACACCTGCCGATTGCCCGGGCAATAGAACGGGCCACTGCCGGAGCTGGCGAAACCACAGCCCGAGACCACACCATTGTTGAACAGTGTCAGGGTGGGATGTGGATATTGCCGGCCCATTTGCGCGAACAGTTGGTTCCAGGTGTCTTCGGTATCGCCCAGTACCGACTGGACAAACGTTAACTGCAGATCTACTTCAGGCTCGATCGATGGTTGAGGGAGGGGGCGATCCAGGGTGTACGAGGGTTCGAGCTTGGTAATGTCTGCTGGCGTGTCCTGTGTCGAATAGAGCCCGGCGCTGGCCAGGGCGACGGCGGCCAGCCCAGCGGCCAATGTGGTCCCTGTAAGCGTGCGGGCATCCTTGCCCTTGCGTATGTCGTTCACGTTTTTGCTGCGTCTTGCCTTGTTCCATAGCATGTTGACGGTCTCTCATAGATTGATGGGGCGTATAGCGCCGGTCTATGAATAACCGCACTGGCAAAGGCGTGTGGGTGAAATGTGTAAGGTTTGGTGAGGCCACAGTCATTGCGGCAGGTGTCGCACAATGAAAGTGGCTTTTTCGCGGTTATCGATCGAACGCGTCCCACACCGGTGCAAAGTCCGGACTGACCAGACGCTCGCGCTTGGACAGGCCGGCGATCAGCGCACGGTCCTGATCATCCAGGTTGACGGCAAGCGCTGCCAGGTTGGCCAATTGGTTGGCCTCGCTACTGGCCTTGGGGATAGCTGCCACGTTGGGTTGATCCAGCAGCCATTTGAGTGCGACCTGGGTCGGCGATACCCCGTGCTTGGCGGCGATCTGTTGGATAACCGGAACCTCCGTCACCCTGTTGCGTGCCAGCGGCGAATAAGCCGTCAGTGCCAGATCGTGTTGACGGGCGTAGTCCAGCAGTGCGTTTTGCCCAAGCAGCACGTGGTACTCGACCTGAATGGCGGACAACGGCGCGGCGAGTTCCTCGACGACGGTGCGCAGCAGGGGGAGCGGAAAATTCGCCACGCCAATATTGCGCGCCAGCCCTTGCTCCTTGAATGACACCAGGGTTTCGATCGTACGCGGCAAGTCCCAATCGGTGCTGGGCCAATGGATCATGAAAAGGTCGATGTAGTCGCTGTGCAAGGCCTTGAGGCTGCGGTCCATGGAATGGCGCATGGCGTCGGGTTGTAACTGGTCCCACCAGACCTTACTGGTGACGTGGATTTGTTCTCGGGGTGTCGGACTGTTCAGCAGCGCCTGACCGACAGCGTCCTCATTGTTGTAGGCAGCAGCGGTATCGATGTGTCGATAACCCAGCGCCAGGGCCTGTTCCACTGCTCGCGTGCACGCTTCACCGAGCATCGGCCAGGTGCCGAGGCCGAGCTTGGGCATGTTCAAACCCTGTGCGTTAACGATGTGCTGCATAGTCGATCTCCTTTTCATAAGCAGTGACGCCGGCGATATGACGCGCGGCGATGTAGCCGAACGTCAGCGCCGGCCCCAGGTTGATGCCGCCAGCAGGGTAGTGGCCGCCCATGATGCTGGCCATGTCGCCTCCCGCCGCGTAAAGGCCGGTGATGACCTGGCCCGAGTCGTCGAGGACCTGGGCGTGTTGATTGACCTTGAGCCCGGCAAAGGTGCCGAAACAACCCGGTTCGACTTTCACCGCATAGAACGGTCCTTGCTCGATCGGCGCAACGCAAGGGTTGGGCTGCTGCAGCGCATCACCCTGTTTGCGGTTATAGGGCGTTGAGCCGCGTCCGAACTGCGGGTCCTGGCCGTTGCGCGCGTGGCGGTTGTAGTCCGACACGGTGGTGCGCAAGCCGACCGGGTCGATGCCGCAAGCCTGTGCCAATTCCTCCAGTGTCTTGCCGGTTTTCAGATAACCACTGCGGATAAAGGATGACAGCGGCACCGGAAACGGCCGGGAAATACCCAGGCCATAACGTCGTTGAAAGCCATGGCTGCAGATCAGCCAGGAGGCCACTTCTTCGCCGGGCGGGGCGCTGGCGACCATGGCTGTCACATAGTCGTAGTAGCCGTTGGCTTCGTTGACGAAGCGTTGACCGTTGCTCAGCACACCGATGATTCCAGGCTTGCCGCGCTCGATGATGTGCGGGAAGTGGCCGATACTGCCATCACGGTATGGCACTCGTGAAACCGGAGCCCAGGCCACCGGCGATGCCTGGTTGGTATCGACTTTGGCGCCGGCGCTCTCGCCCAGCCGCAGGCCATCGCCAGACACGCCGAGGGGCGGCAGTGCCAAGTGTTCGTGTCCGGTTGGTGTACGGGGGAAGAGGGACTTGCGCCGTTCGACGTCATTGGCAAAACCGCCGGCCGCGAGCACCACCGCCCTGCTTGCGTTGATACGGATCGAACCCTTTGCAGTGCGAACCACCGCGCCTTGTACCCTATCGTTGGTGCGCAACAACTCAGTAACGGGGGCTGATTCCCACAGCAACACGCCAAGATCGTCGGCGGATTTGGCCAGGCGCGCTACAAGCGCCACGCCGTTGACCAGTTGCATCGCCCGGCCATGCACGACAAGGTCGAGCAGATGGCGAGTGAAACGTCGGGTAACGTGCCAGGCCGCCGGCAACGAACGGGTCAGGTTGAGAAACGCGGCAAGGTCTGCGCCCGCCATGATCGGCATGCCCATGAAGGAAGTTTCGCGCATGGTTTTGCGCAGGCGCTTGAGCAGCTTGCCGACGTTGCGCGCGTCATAAGGCGCGGCGATCACCGAACGCCCACCGGTACCGGCGCCCGGCGTGTCGCCGTGAATGTCGGCAATCGCGTTGCCATCGGCGAATTGCAGCGAGGTGTGCTGTTCGAAGAACGTGACCATGCGCGGAGCGGCTTCAAGGAAGGCGTCGATCATTGCCGGGTCATAGCGATCACCCAGTTCGTGTTTCAAGTAAGTGCGCGGTTGTTCAACGTCTTCGACGATGCCGGCCCGTCGGGCCAGGGGATTGCACGGTACCCACGCCCAGCCACCGGACCAGGCGGTGGCGCCGCCAAAAACCGGGTCCTTTTCCACCACTATCACTTTCAGGCCATGCCAAGCGGCCGTCACGGCTGTTGCCAGGCCCGCCGCACCGGAGCCGACAATCAGCACATCGCAATCGATGTCGGGGGAGCAGTACGGTTGGGCAGGCATGGTTTGAAACTCCGCTGTGGTTTATTTTGGAATTGAATTCCATAAAATATATGAGGCAGAAAGAGGGACGGCAAGACTGAACTGTATAAAACGGGCGGTTATCGCACGGGCAGTTCCAGATTTCGCATTCCTCAGGTTCTCTTCTAGAATCGAACAAATTTTGCGTGGACATCCCCATGGCTGGCAGTCAGATCGAACGTGTTTTCAGTGTGCTGGAAAGCCTCACCAGCGACCCTCGTGGCCTGCCGATGCAGGTGCTGGCGGAGCAGTTGGACATCCCCAAGAGTGCTACCCACCGCTTGCTTGCCGAGCTGATCCGCCTCGGCTACGTGCGGCAGAATCCAGAAAATTTGCGCTACCACTTGTCGACCCGGTTGGTGGCGATGGGTTTCCGCTATCTGTCGAGCAGCGGCGCCGATATCGTGCAACCGGTGCTCGACCGGTTGGCTCAGGAAACCGGCGAACTGGTGCGTCTGGGAGTGATCGAAGGCGAGCGCCAGACCTGGATCGCCAAGTCCCAGGGGGCTCGTTCCGGCCTGCGTTATGACCCCGATATGGGCCGGGATGCGCCGCTGTTCTATACCGCTTCCGGCCATGCCTGGCTGGCGTGCATGAGCGATGCCGAAGCGTTGTCGCTGGTGGAGCGCCAGGCAGCGGCCCCGCCGCTGGAGCTAGGCCCGAATGCCCCAAGGTCCAACATTGAATTGCTTGAACGCTTGCGTCTGGCACGGGAGCAGGGCTACGCCTGTGTCGAGGAAAGTTCTGCGGTAGGTACCTCGGCGATTGCCGCGGTGGTGCGTCATCCCGGTGATGGCCGGGTGATCGGCGTGCTCAGCATCGCCGGGCCGAGTGCGCGGATGCCGGGGGCGCGGCTGCATGAATTGGCACCGTTGTTGTTAGCGTTTACCGAGGAGTTGTCGGCCGCGAGTCTGGCCTCAGAACTATTTAGCTAAAGCCTCTACAAAACCCCTGTGGGAGCGGGCTTGCTCGCGAACGACGGAGCGTCAGTCAATATTTAAGCTGTATGACACACCGCATTCGCGAGCAAGCCCGCTCTCACATTTGATCTGTGTTGAGCTTTTTAAAGCTGTGCGCTGTTCGAACACTTTCAATGTGCGCGTGTGTAAGAATCTGGAACTCGGTTCTAAATTGTTGATGTCGAACCTTTCAACAACAATCACAAGAGGACCGCACCTTGAGTTCACCATTGCGAATAGCCCTTATCGGCACTGGCAATATGGGCCAACAGCATTACCAGCAGCTGAAAACCCTCAATGAAGCGACTTTGTGCGCAGTGGCCGACCCCGGTCCGCACGCATCGGGTCTCGCGAAGGAATGGGGGGTGGAGTATTTCGCCGATCATCTTCAGATGCTGGAGCAGGCGAAGCCTGCGGCCGTCATTATCGCCAACCCGAACGTGCTGCACGTCAACACCGCACTCGATTGCCTGGCTGCCGGCGTACCGGTGTTGCTGGAAAAGCCGGTGGGCGTGCACCTGGATGAGGCCCGTGAGCTGGTGACTGCCTCTAAATCGAGCGGTGTTGCGGTGTTGGTCGGTCATCATCGACGCCACAATCCGTTGATCGTCCGCGCCCATGAACTTGTCCACAGCGGCGCGTTGGGCCGATTGAGCACCGTCACCGCTCTCTGGCAATTGCGCAAGCCCGATAGCTATTTCGAAACGGCCTGGCGCCGTGAACCCGGTGCGGGCATGTTGTTGACCAACCTGATCCACGACCTGGATCTGCTCAGGCATCTGTGTGGTGAAGTTCGCCAGGTGCAGGCCATCACCAGTAATTCCGTTCGGGGGTTTGCCAATGAGGATTGCGCGGCGGTGCTGTTGCAATTCGACAACGGTGCGCTGGGCAGCCTGACCGGGTCCGATGCGGTGGCGGCACCCTGGAGCTGGGAGCTGGGCTCGGGGGAGAACCCGGTGTATCCACGCCAGGCCGATCAACCGTGCTATTTGCTGGCGGGAACCGCTGGGGCGCTGAGCATCCCGCAGCTCAAGCATTGGCACTACACGCAAGCGGACGGTGGATGGCATCAACCCCTGGTCTCGACTGACGAGCCTTTCAGTGTCGATCAAGCGCTGCGCTTGCAGTTGCAACACTTCGTGCGCGTTGCACGTGGGGAGGTCGAACCGCTGGTGAGTGCCGCCGATGCAGCCCGCACCCTGGCGCTGGTCGAGGCGATTCGCCAAGCCGCTGAAACCGGGCGCGCCTGCGCACCGGCCTTGATCGAGGATTGACCATGAGTGAACGAATCTTTTCCCTGGCCAGTCTGACTGTGCTGGAGTTGTCACCACCGGACATGGTCGAAGTCGCGGCACGGGCCGGTTACAGTCATGTCGGCTTACGCCTGGTGCCAGCGACGCCAGAGGAACACCATTTCGCGTTGGTGGCCGATGAAGAGCTGCGGCGCCAGACCCTGGCACGTCTGCGCGATACCGGCATTCGTGTCCTGGATGTCGAGATCCTGCGGCTGAAACCGGACACCGTTGTTGCCGATTTCGAGCGGGTGCTGGCAGTGGGTGCCGAATTCGGTGCCAGTGAATTGCTGGTGGCGGGTAACGATCCTGACGAGCAACGAATGACAGAGAATTTTGCCCGGCTGTGTGATCTGGCGGCGCCTTACGGGTTGCATCCGCACCTGGAGTTCATGCCCTGGACCGACGCGCGCGATTTGCAGCAAGCCGTGCGCATCGTGGAAAAGGCTGAGCGCGAAAACGCGGCGGTGCTGGTCGACGCCTTTCACTTCGATCGCTCTGGATCGCGGCTGGAAGATCTGGCCAGGGTTGCCCCCTCGCGGTTACGGTATGCGCAGTTGTGTGACGTGGCGGGTCCCAGGCCGCAAGACATGGCAGAGATCTTGCGGCAGGCGCGTAATGAACGGCGTTTTCCCGGCGACGGCGATTGTGATCTGCCGGGGCTGTTGCGGTGTTTGCCGGCTAACATTCCATTGAGCCTGGAGATTCCCACCGTGCGACTGCTTGAGCAGGGCGTGAGCGGATTGGAACGAGCGCAAATGGCGTTGGATAAAACCCGCGAATTGTTGGCGCGGCTGTAAGCGGTGCTGCGCACCTATCGTCGGAGTGCCGCCCAGGCCAAGCCACGCTCCCACAGATTCTTTGCTGATTCCTGGGGGCGTGGCTTGCCTGTGAGGCTTTGACTTTTGATGTACACAAAGGAACCCCAATGACCGTCAGCACCCCGCTTTCCGGCGTCAACAAACCCTTCAAAGGGATCCTGCTGATCGTTGTCGCAACCTTCCTGTTTTCCAGCCATGACGCCATATCGAAGTACCTTTCCGGGTTCTATCCGATTGTCATGGTGGTCTGGGCGCGTTATGTGGTGCATACCTTGCTGATGGCGGGGATATTCCTGCCGCAATCCGGGCTGCGTGTGCTGCGTACCAAGCGGCCGCTGCTGCAACTGGTTCGGGCGTTGTGCCTGCTGGGTACCAGCCTTTTTTTCACCACGGGGTTGATGTACATCCCGCTGGCCGAGGCAACCTCGGTCAACTTCCTGGCGCCGGTGCTGGTCACGGCATTGTCGGTGCCGTTGCTGGGGGAGAAGGTCACCCGAGGCCAATGGCTGGCGGTGATTTGCGGGTTTATCGGGGTGCTGGTCATCGTCCATCCCGGTGGTGATTTGTTCACCCCGGCGGTGCTGCTGCCATTGTGCTCGGCGCTGTTTTTCTGCTTCTACCAACTGCTGACCCGCAAGCTCAGTGAGATCGACAGCCCGACCACCAGCAACTTTTTTGCCGGGCTGTGCAACACCTTGGTCATGAGTGCACTGGTGCCGTTCTTCTGGCAGGTGCCGACCTTGCTGCACGGCGCAATGATGCTGGCGCTGGGTGCCTGCGGCATGACCGCGCACCTGTTCTTGACCCAGGCCTTCCGCCATGCGGCGCCGGCCTTGCTGGCACCCTTCAGCTATTGCCAGATCGTGTTTGCCGGCCTGCTGGGCTGGCTGCTGTTTTCCCACACGCCGACCCTGACCACCATCGTCGGGATCGCCATAATTTGCTGCAGTGGCCTGGCGGCGGCATGGCAACAAAGCCGCCGTTGAGGTCACTCAGAACCTGAAGCGCAGCACCAGGTTCTGCAGGCCTGCAGCCAATTGCGACAGTTGTTGGCTGGTGGCGCTGGTGCGGGTCGAAGCATCGGCACTTTGCAGTGACAGGTCGCGGATGTTCAGCAGATTCCTGTCCACTTCGCGGGCCACGGCGGATTGCTCTTGCGATGCGCTTGCGATCACCAGGTTGCGCTCGTGGATCTGCTCCATGGCCCGGGTGATTTGCGCCAGCGCGAGGCCAGCTTCTTCGGCAATCGACAGGGTGGCGGCGACGCGCTGACTGTTGCCATGCATCGACTGCACCACACTCTCGGTATCGCCCTGGACCCGGCCGATCATCTGTTCGATTTCCCGGGTCGATTGCTGGGTGCGATGGGCCAGTGCGCGCACTTCATCGGCGACCACCGCAAAACCACGCCCGGCTTCCCCGGCCCGTGCCGCCTCGATCGCGGCATTGAGCGCCAGCAGGTTGGTCTGTTCGGCGATGGCGCGAATCACGTCGAGCACCTTGCCGATTTCCCGGGATTGCTCGGCCAGGGTTTGTACCTGTTGCAGGGCGATGCCGGCATCGGCGCTCATGGCCTGAATCGAGTCCAGTGTCTCGATGACCCGCACCTGGCCCTGGCTGGCCTGCTGTGTCGACTGACGCGTGCTGTCAGACGTCGACACGGCATTGCGTGCGACTTCTTCCACCGCGACCGTCATCTCATTGACCGCGGTGGCGGCTTGTTCGATTTCGTTGTGTTGCTGCTGCAGTCGCCCGGAATCCTCGTGGGTGCTCTGCTGCATTTGCTCGGCGGCTGCATTCAACTGGTTCGACGCGGTGCTGATTCGCTGCAGGGTTTCGCGCAGGCTGGTCTGCATGATCGACAGGGCGGTGAGCAGGCGCGCGGTTTCATCGCCACCCTGGCTGTGTATCGGTGTGCCGAGATCGCCGGCCGCCACTTGCTCGGCCACTGCCACCGCCTGGCGGATGGGCGCCACGATACTGCGGATCAGCAGCCAGGCGAGCATAACGGTCAGCAGCGACACGCCCAGCAAGGCCCCGATCACCGTGATTTTCACCTGGCCATAGAGCGTGTCGGCTTGCGCGGCGGACTGACTGACTTCGTCGGCGGTAAGCGCGACCAGTTCGGCGAACTGGTCGCCGCTGCGAGTCGAGTAGTCCTGGATTTCGCCATTGAGCAGTGCGGTCATTTCGTCGAGGCGGTTTGCCTGCGACAGGCGTTCGTATTGCGCCAGCGCCTCGCGGTAGCGGGTGACCGTCGCCACGAAATTTTCGTACGGCACCCGGTTGTAGTCGCCTACGAGCGGGGTGAACTTTTCCAGTGCCTGGGCAAGCCAGCCCTGCACTTGATGCAGGCGCGTGACGGTCGCGTCGAGCACCTTGGGCTCGCGATTGAGCGCCATGCGCAGGCTGAGTACGCGAATGCTCAGGACGTAGTCGCGAATTTCACCCAGATAACGGGTGCTGGGCAGGGAGACGTTCTCGGTGTGCTGGCCGGTGGCGCGTACTTCGGCGACCTGCTTGAGAGCGAACAAACCTTGCAACAGGACCAGCAAGGCGATTAGGCCGAAGCTGATCGTGGCGCGCTTGGCGATGCTCAAGTGACCTGGCGACATGGTTTCACCTCCTTGGCGATGAACGAACATTCACGGATTCATAAAAAACAGGCACAAAAAAAGCGCAGGCCCGAATCCGGGCCTGCGCCGAGGGAACATCAGTCTTCTACTTTCGGGATCTTGCGCGGTGCCATGAAGTACATCCAGGTCAGCGCGATGAAGTACATCGCCGGGATCAGGGTGAACAACACGGTGTAGTTGTTGTTGGTGATGGTCAGGATGTGGCCGACCAACTGGGTCATGAACATCCCGCCAATCGCCGCACACATGCCGCCGAAGCCGAACACGGTACTCATCATGTGCTTGGGCGTGTAGTCCATCACCAGGCTCCAGATGTTCGCGGTCCAGGCCTGGTGCGCACCGATGGCCAAGGAGATCGCGGCTACCGCCACCCACAGATTGCTGGAGCCGGCGGCCATGATCACGCCGATGATGCAGCAGGCGAACAGGAACATGGACATCAGGCGCGCCTTGATTGGGTTGACGCCGCGACCGATCAGGAACGAGGACAGGATCCCGCCGCCGACACTGCCGAAGTCGGCGGTGAGGTAGATGATGATCAGCGGAATGCCCATCTGGGTCACGTTGATGCCCAGGTTGTATTGCTGATTGAGGAACGGTGGCAGCCAGTACAGGTAGAACCAGAACACCGGCGCCGTGATCGAGTAGGCGAGGGCGAAGGCCCAGGTGCCGCGCATGCGCAGGATCTTCGAGAAGGGTACGCGGGCTTGTTCCGGTTCCACTTCGTTCTGGATGTAGTCCAGTTCCGATTGTTTGACGCGTGGGTGATCTTCCGGGTTGAAGTACTTCAGGCCCCAGAACACCAGCCAGATCCCGCCCAGCGCCGACATGCACAGGAACGCAGCCTGCCAGCCCCAGACATGGAGGATCAGCGGCAGCAGCATCGGAGTGAACATCGCACCGACGTTGGTACCGGCGTTGAAAATGCCGGTGGCCACGGCGCGCTCGCCAGCCGGGAACCACAGGCGCGTGGTTTTCACACAGGCCGGGTAGTTAGCGGCTTCAGTCAGGCCGAGAATGAAGCGGCAGACCATGAAGCCGACCGCCGAAGTGGCCAGGCCGTGGGCGCCCGTCGCCAGGCTCCACAGCAGCACGGCGCAGAAGAATACGCGCTTGACGCCGACCCGGTCGATCAAGCGGCCTTGCAGCACGAAACCGATGGCGTAGCCGACCTGGAACCAGAAGTTGATGTTGGCGTAGTCCATCGCCGTCCAGCTCATTTCCTTGGCCAGGATGGGCTGCATGACGCCGAGGGCGGCGCGGTCGATGTAGTTCAGGGTAGTGGCGAAAAACACCAGTGCCAGCATGCCCCAACGGGTTTTGCCGACAGCCATGGCGCCGCGGATTTTGTCGCCGATGCCGCCAGAGGCAGCGCTCATGGCCGGAGCCATGCGTGAGCTAGGTGCAGGATTCATATGTGCCATCCGTTCAATGACTGACAAGCAAGGCTCGTCGGGACTTCAAGGGCGCGTGATCAATCGATGGCGATGGGCGCAGGACTGATCGGCTGGTTTCGTCGGCTGACGGTTTATTCAGCGAGCGGCACGGGAGTGCCGGCGGTGCGCAAGGTTCGGATGGACGCCAGGCAGGGCGTAATGACGGTGGTTCGAGTGAACGAGGCGTTGAATGAGCGCATGAGCATATACCCGGTTTTTGAAATTTTTATGTGGTGTTCAGGGTCGTTGGTAACTGAGGCCGTCGGTGGTTGACCGGACTCAATGTGGTGTTGATGTTGCGCATTGAGCAAAAAATCGTCAATTCGCTAAAGCCCATTTTGTTCGATAATCGCACGCAAAACTAACTGGGTAGTACACTTTAAATTGCTGTGTGAGATCGTGCAGCCAATAATTCACTCAAAGCTAAACGCGATCTCCGTAGGAGCTGCCGAAGGCTGCGATCTTTTGATCTTAATAAGCCAAGTCAAAAGATCGCAGCCTCCGGCAGCTCCTACACAGAGCCAAGCGTGCGATGCCCCTAACAAGATTGCCTCCACCACCGGGAGTCGAAAAAATGCAGCGTTCCATTGCCACCGTGTCCTTGAGCGGTACCCTGCCGGAAAAACTCGAAGCCATTGCCGCCGCCGGTTTCGATGGCGTCGAGATCTTCGAGAACGACCTTCTCTACTACGACGGCAGCCCGCGGGAAATTAAACAGATGTGTGCCGATCTCGGGATCGCCATCACCCTGTTTCAACCGTTTCGGGACTTCGAAGGCTGCCGCCGTGATCGCTTGTCACGCAATCTGGAGCGGGCCGAGCGCAAGTTCGACCTGATGCAGGAGCTGGGCACCGACCTGGTGCTGGTGTGCAGCAACGCCTCGGCCGATTCCATCGGTGATGAACAGGTTTTAGTCGATGATTTGCGCCTGCTGGCTGAACACGCTGGCGCGCGCGGTCTGCGCATCGGTTACGAAGCGCTGGCTTGGGGGCGTCACGTAAACACCTACCAGCAAGTCTGGAACATCGTCCGTCAGGCCGATCACCCGAGCCTCGGCGTGTTGCTCGACAGTTTCCATACGCTGTCGCTCAAGGGCGATCCGAGCGCTATCGCCGAGATTCCCGGCGACAAGATTTTCTTCGTGCAAATGGCCGATGCACCGATCCTGGCCATGGATGTGCTTGAGTGGAGCCGGCATTTCCGTTGCTTCCCGGGCCAGGGCGAATTCGATTTGCCTGGTTTCCTCGCGCCGATCATCAAGAGTGGCTACACCGGGCCATTGTCGCTGGAGATCTTCAACGACGGTTTCCGCGCCGCACCGCCACGGGCCAACGCTGCTGACGGCTTGCGCTCGTTGCTGTACCTGGAAGAGAAAACCCGCGAGCGCCTGGCCCAGGAGGCCAAGCCTGCCGGCAACCCCGAGATCCTGTTCGAGACACCGAAGGCCAGCGAATACAACGGCATCGAGTTTCTCGAATTCGCCGTGGACGAAAGCCTCGGCGCCAAGCTCTCCCATTGGCTGGAGCGGCTGGGTTTCGTCAAGGCCGGGCAGCATCGCTCCAAGAGCGTCAGCCTGCTGCGCCAGGGCGATATCAACCTGATCCTCAACTCGGAACCTTACTCGTTCGGCCACAGTTTCTTCGAGGCGCACGGACCATCGCTGTGCGCCACTGCCGTGCGAGTCAAGGACAGTGCCAGCGCGCTGGCCCGGGCGGTGGCCTACAAAGGCCAGCCGTATCGCGGACTGGTCGGCCCCAATGAACTGGAACTGGCCGCCGTGCGCGCGCCGGATGGCAGCCTGATTTACCTCGTCGATCAAGACGCCGATGTCTATGGGACCGACTTCAACCTGCAGCCGGCTGCGGTGAGCAGCGGCGGCCTCAAGCGCATCGACCACATGGCCATGGCGCTGCCCGCCGACAGCCTCGACAGTTGGGTGCTGTTCTACAAGAGCCTGCTGGATTTCGAGGCTGACGACGAAGTGGTGCTGCCCGATCCCTATGGTCTGGTGAAGAGCCGCGCGCTGCGCAGTCGCGACAGTTCGATCCGTCTGCCGCTGAATATTTCCGAAAACCGCAACACCGCCATTTCACACGCGTTGTCGAGTTATCGCGGCTCCGGCGTGCACCACATCGCGTTTGATTGCGACGACATCTTTACCGAAGTCAGTCGGGCGAAAGCGGCAGGCGTGCCGCTGTTGGATATTCCGCTCAACTATTACGATGACCTGGCGGCACGCTTCGATTTCGATGACGAATTCCTTAGCGAGCTGGCCTATTACAACGTGCTGTACGACCGTGATGCCCAGGGCGGTGAACTGTTCCACGTGTACACCGAGCCGTTCGAGGGGCGGTTTTTCTTCGAGATCATTCAGCGCAAGAACGGTTATGCCGGTTACGGTGCGGCCAACGTGGCGGTACGCTTGGCGGCCATGGCCAAATCCCGCAGCGGTGCCGTGCGTCAGGCAAAGTTGTAGGAAAATCGTAACTACGCCGACAAACCGCTGCCGCACGGCTTCCTTCACTGTGCGGCGCGGCTCATAATCGCCAGCCTGTGCAGTGATGGCCGTGAGCCCGCAATGACAATAACTTCAGAACTCTCCGCAGCAACTGATCAACCGATTGCCGAGCCGCGCAAGAGTCGCAAGAACAACCCGGAGAAAACCCGGGAGAACATTTTGCAAGAAGCGATAGTCGAGTTCGTTCAGCAAGGGCTGTCCGGGGCTCGCGTCGATGCCATCGCTGAGCGCATCCACACGTCAAAGCGCATGATCTATTACTACTTCGGCAGTAAGGAGCAGCTCTACGTCGAGGTGCTGGAGAAACTCTACGGCGATATCCGCAGCACCGAAAATCGCCTGCACCTGGCGGAGTTGGCGCCGGTGGAGGCGATTCGGCGTCTGGTGGAGTTCACCTTCGATCACCATGATCGCAATGTCGATTTCGTGCGTATCGTCAGCATCGAGAACATTCACAACGCCGAATTCGTGAAACGCTCCGATGCGATCAAGGCGATGAACAACACCATCCTCGATTCACTGGGCGAGATCCTGCGTCGCGGTGCCGAACAGGGGCTGTTCCGCACCGGCCTCGACCCGCTGGACGTGCATTTGCTGATCAGTTCGTTCTGCTTCTATCGCGTGTCGAACCGCCATACCTTCGGCGAGATCTTCCAGATCGACTTGCCGGACGAAAGCATCAAGCAGCGTCATCGGGAGATGATTTGCGAGTCCGTTCTGAGATACCTGCAGGCGTAATTAAGCTGGGTGAATCTCCTTTATAGGAGCCGGCTTGCTGGCGATAGCGTCCGTATGATCGCCATCGCCAGCAAGCTGGCTCCTATAAATTGCATCAGCCATTCATGCTCTGGAAATGCTCCAGCATCCGCTGCGCATCCGGCACCACGCCGCTGAACAATTCGAACGCCTTCACCGCCTGGAACACGGCCATGTTCCCGCCATCGAGCGTACGGCAACCCAGTGCGCGGGCATTGCGCAGCAGTTCGGTTTCCAGTGGGAAGTAAACAATCTCCGCCACCCACAATTGAGCTCGAAGCAACTCGACCGGCACCGGCATGCCTGGCAGTTTTTTCATGCCCATGGGGGTGGTATTGACCAGGCCATCAGCCTCGGCCAGGGTTAGTGCCAAATCATGGCCGGCCACTGCGCGGTTACTGCCGAAATGCTGGTTGAGATTGTCAGCCAGGCTCTGCGCGCGACTGATTTCCACATCGAAAATACTCAATTGTCGTACGCCTTCGCTCAGCAACGCGTGAGCCACGGCCGCGCCAGCGCCACCGGCGCCCATTTGTACGACGCGCTCAACGGCAACGCCCTGCAAACCACGGCGAAAACCTTCGGCAAACCCCAGGCAATCGGTGTTGTGGCCGATGCGCTTGCCGTCCTTCAGCACCACGGTGTTCACCGCGCCAATGCCCCGGGCTTCTGGCGATAACTCGTCGAGCAGCGGGATGATCGCCTGCTTGCACGGAAAGGTGATGTTCAGGCCAGTGAAGTTCATGCGCTCGGCGGCCGTCAACAGGTCGGGCAGGGCGTTGCTGTCGAGTTGCAACTGATCGAGGTCGATCAGTCGATAGAGATAACGCATGCCCTGGGCGTCGCCCTCGTGCTCGTGCAGCGCCGGGGTACGGGACGCCTGGATGCCGGCGCCGATCAGTCCGGCCAATACCGTTTGGTTCTGGTTCATGCTGCTTGCCCCTTCAGACGCTGGCTGAAATGCTCCAGGGCCAGGCGATAGCCATGGCTACCGAAGCCAGCCATTACCGCCGTTGCAATGGCCGAGACGAAGGAGTGGTGACGGAAAGGCTCGCGGGCGTGAACGTTGGATAGGTGTACTTCGATCACCGGCAGTTCGCTGGCGACCAGCGCGTCGCGGATCGCCACCGAGGTGTGCGTCCAGGCGGCGGGATTGATCACGATCCCGGCACAACGGCCGCGGGCGGCATGAATCCAGTCGAGCAGTTCGCCTTCGTGGTTGGTCTGGCGAAACTCCACCGCCAGGCCGAACTCTTCGGCGGCTTGGCCGCACAGCGCGGAAACATCTGCCAGGGTTTCATGGCCATAGGTCGCCGGTTCGCGGGTGCCAAGCAGGTTCAGATTCGGGCCGTTGAGTACCAGAATGATAGGGGGCATCAGTGTTCTCCACATATTATTTTTGGCATTGGCCGATGTTTCAGCCTGTGGAGATAAAATGTACCAGATGGTTAATATGGTCAATTGGACAGCCCGCTGGTGGGCGTAATGTGTGCGGTGATCGGACAAAAAAGATCGAAGCCTGCGGTGCCTCTATATTTGAAACCCGTTCCCTGGAGGAGCTGCCGCGGGCTGCGATCTTTTAACGAGGCAAATGCTCGACCAGGAAATCAATGAATGCCCGTAACCGCAGGGGCATGTGGCGACTTTGCGGGTAGAGAAGGGTAAACGGCCGGGAACGCCCCCCATAAGGTTTGAGCACTTCCACCAGCGAGCCATCGGCCAATTCCTTTTCGACGATAAAGCGATAGGTCTGAAACAACCCTGCACCATGTTTCGCCAGGGTGACGCCACCTAACACATCGTCGGAACAAACGAAGTTGCCCTCGGCCAGAATCTCCCGTTGCACGCCGTTGTCGCTGAACAACCAGGCAATGCGTCGGCCACTGCTGGGCAGTTCGTACTGAATGCATTCGTGCTGTTGCAGGTCGTCGAGGGTTTGCGGCGTACCGGCACGCTTGAGGTATTCAGGGCTGGCAATCATCACCAGCGCGGCGTCTTCCAGCTGCCGCGCGATCAGGCCGGAATCGGGAATCGCGCGCACGCGAATCGCCATGTCATAGCCTTCACCAACGAAATCGATGTTGCGGTTACTGATGTGCGACTCGACCTTCACCGCCGGAAAACGCGCACGAAAGGCAGGTAGCAACGGCAGGATGCGGTGATGGGCATAGGTGGTCGGGATACTGATGCGCAGGGTGCCTGACGGTACCTGTTGCTGGCCCATGACTTCGCGCTGGGCTTCCACCAGTTGCGCCAATGCCTGGCGGCATTCTTCGTAGTAGCGCCGACCACTGTCGGTCAGGTTTACGCTGCGAGTGGTGCGCGCAAACAGCCGCACGCCCAGGCGTTCTTCCATGCGCGACACCGAGCGGCTCACCGCGGCCGGCGTGACCCCTGCCACCAGCGCTGCGGCAGTGAAGCTGCCAGCTTCGGCAGCCAGGCAAAACAGCTCGATGCTGCCCAGTTGAAGATCGTCGAATTGTCGCTGCATGATTGATTACACCGGGGATCAAATGAAGTCTGTGAATGAGTATTTATCAAATGCCCGTACGCAGATACAGTCATCTTCACTTAATGAGCGAGCAGGAGAAGCAGCATGCCTTTCGTCAGCGTACGCATCACCCGTGACGGCGTAACCCGGGAGCAGAAAGCCCAAGTCATCGCCGAGATCACCGAGACCTTGCAGCGCGTCCTCGGCAAGCCGCCGGAGCTGACCCACATCGTGATCGAGGAAGTCGATACCGATAACTGGGGGTATAAGGGGATTACCACGACTGAATTTCGGAAAAATCAGCCGGGGTGATTGTGGGCCCGAGACTGAAAAGCCGTCCTTTGTGACGGCTTTTTTGTGGGGGCAAGGAAAGGATTGCTTACGATTCTTCGGAGATGTTCATCACGCCGATCGCAAGCTTGAGCGCTAGGCTCAGACGAGAACTCAGTACTCAGCGCCAGGTGCCGGTGGTCGGATTTACCAGGGAATGTCGAGCCTGCTGGCTCAATAACCTAACGGATGGGTTAGAATGAAGATATACAGCTACAAGGGGCTTTCAGTCCGGATCATGTTGCGTGATGAACATTGTCCACCTCATGCGCATGTGAAGGCTGGAGCGTGGAGTGCGCGATTCAAGTTCAGCTTTTGGCACAACAATGTCGAACTCTGGGACGTCATTCCGTTATCGCGCCGGCCACCCGCTGCGGTGCTTGAGGGTTTGCGTCAATCGCTCAAACAACCTGTCCATTTGTTGCGCGCGCGTGGCATCTGGTGGCGAAAGATCGGAACGGTCTGTCTTGAAAATCAATTGTGGGATTGGCAGAGCAACGAAGTCGTTGTGGTGAAGGGAATTGTCAGTACAACCAACATGATTGGATCAGCTCACTACGAATCTGAAACGAACAAGACGCGCTTATCTCTGATAGGTATGCACGAAGTTGTGGAGATCGAGTTATGAAAACGGTAAAGGCCAAAGTTCAGGCAGACACGCCGATAACAGAACGTGGCGTGGACGAAGCCATTGAGCGGGGGAAATCACGCAGGAGCTCTGGCCTGCAAGCAACGGCGGTTACCTTCCTGGCACCGTATCTGGCGATAACCTTCGAAGATGGCGGTGGCATCTTGCTGCCCGTTGCGAATTATTCTGAGTTCGATGATTTCGAGGCCAAGGATTTTGCCGGCCTGACTGTTGGTTTCGACGGTACTGCTCTGTGTCATGAAGAAAAAGACCTGGATGTCTCTCTCGCAGGCATGATTTCGGCGAGCCAGTCTTTGATGGCCATGGCAGCCTCGGTAATTGCCTCACGCAATGGCCGACAGATTAGCAGCGCAAAATCCGAAGCCGCTCGGGCCAATGGCAGAAAAGGTGGACGTCCACGCAAGGCCGATGTCGTCCTTTGAACAGGCACAAAAAAGCCGTCGTGATGACGGCTGATTTGTTTGTGGCCTCTGCAATCACCGACGGGTCAGCAACACCCCGGATTCCATGTGATGCGTCCACGGGAACTGGTCGAACATTGCGCATCGGGTGATGCGGTGGGTGTCGTGCAGTTGGGCGATGTTGTCCGCCAGGGTTTGCGGGTTGCAGGAAATGTACAGGATGTTGTCGAAGCGTCGGGTCAGCTCGCAGGTGTCCGGGTCCATGCCGGCACGGGGCGGGTCGACGAAGACACTGCCGAACTCATAGCTCTTGAGGTCGATGCCGTGCAGGCGACGGAACGGTCGCACTTCGTTCAGCGCTTCGGTCAGTTCCTCGGCAGACAGGCGCACCAGGGTGACGTTGTCCACAGCGTTTTCACTGAGGTTGCTCAGCGCGGCATTGACCGAGGTCTTGCTGATTTCGGTCGCCAGCACTTTGCGCACGCGAGTGGCGAGCGGCAGGGTGAAGTTGCCGTTGCCGCAATACAGTTCCAGCAAATCGTCTGCGCGATCACCCAGCGCGTCGTATGCCCAGTTGAGCATCTTCTGGTTCACGGTGCCGTTTGGCTGAGTGAAGGCACCTTCGGGCTGGCGATAGCTGAAGGTGCGGCCGCCGACTTCAAGTTTCTCGACGACGTAATCGTGACCAATGACTTCGCGTTTGCCCTTCGACCGACCAATCACGCTGACGTTGAGCTCGGCAGCCAGTTTCGAGGCCGCTGTGTGCCAGTGCTCGTCCAGCGGGCGGTGGTAGCACAGGGTGATCATCGCATCGCCGGCCAGGGTGGTCAGGAACTCCACCTGAAACAGCTTGTGGCTCAGGGCGGCACTGGCTTGCCACGCGGCCTTGAGCTGCGGCATCAACTGATTGATGCGTTGGCTGGCGATCGGGAACTCTTCGATCAGGATTGGCGTGCGCTTGTCTTCCTGGGAAAACATCGCGTAGTGACGCTCACCGGCTTCGCGCC
The DNA here is from genome assembly GCF_002236105.1 of Pseudomonas umsongensis. Lineage (GTDB taxonomy): Bacteria > Pseudomonadota > Gammaproteobacteria > Pseudomonadales > Pseudomonadaceae > Aquipseudomonas > Aquipseudomonas umsongensis. Next base: position 128,427 of record NZ_NIWU01000006.1, on the reverse strand, counting down.
ACAGGCGGAACTCGGCGCGCAGGCGGAAATTCTGCAGCGGCGAGTCGAAGACGACCGGCTCCGGTGCATCGAATGGTGCCAACAGGTCACGCAAACGCGTGACCTTGTCTTCGAGTTGGACGGCGTAGGCCTGGGAATCAAAAGTCATGCGTTGAACCAACCGAGCTTGATCACGAACAGGATCGACAGGATCACCAGCGCCGAATTCAGCTCACGGCCACGACCGGACATCAGCTTGATGGCGGTCCAGGCAATGAAACCGAAGGCGATGCCATTGGCAATGGAATAAGTAAACGGCATGGCCAGCGCGGTGATGACGACCGGCGCGGCGACGGTGATGTCGTCCCAGTCTATTTCGGCCAGGCCAGATGTCATCAATACGGCGACGAACAGCAGTGCCGGCGCCGTGGCGAACGCGGGAACGCTGGCTGCCAGCGGCGAGAAGAACAGTGCCAGCAGGAACAGGATCGCCACGACGATGGCGGTCAGGCCAGTGCGACCACCCGCACTCACGCCAGCGGCGGATTCGATGTAGCTGGTCGTGGTCGAGGTGCCCAGCAGGGAGCCGGCCATCGCGGCGGTACTGTCGGCGATCAGTGCGCGGCCCATTTTCGGCATGTGGCCATCCTTGCCCATCAATCCGGCGCGCTTGGCGACGCCGATAAGGGTGCCGGAGTTGTCGAACAGGTCGACGAACAGGAAGGCGAAGATCACGCTGACGAGACCGATGTCCAGTGCGCCCTTGATGTCCAGTTGCAGGAAAGTCGGAGCCAGCGACGGCGGCATCGACATCACGCCGCCGAACGGCGTGAAGCCCATCAGGATGGAAACAATGGTCACCACCAGAATACCGATCAGCACCGCACCACGCACGGCGAGGGCTTCAAGGGCAACAATCAGGGCGAAGCCGAGGGTCGCGAGGATCGGTGCCGGTTGTTTGAGGTCACCGAGGCCGACCATGGTCGCCTGGTTGCTGACCACGATGCCGGCGTTGTGCAGGGCGATCAGCGCCAGGAACAGGCCGATACCGGCGGCAATGGCCGAACGCAACGGCAGCGGGATACTGTTGATGATCCACTCACGGATGCGGAAGATCGACAGCAGGAAGAAGCACACGGCCGAGATGAACACCGCACCCAGCGCCACTTGCCAGGTATGGCCCATGTGCAGGACTACGGTGTAGGTGAAGAAGGCATTCAGGCCCATGCCCGGCGCAAGCGCGATCGGGTAGTTGGCAATCAGGCCCATGACCGCGGAGCCAATGGCGGCTGCCAGGCAGGTGGCGACGAACACCGCGCCCTTATCCATGCCAGTCTCGCCGAGGATGCTCGGGTTGACGAACAGGATGTAGGCCATGGCCAGGAAGGTGGTGACGCCCGCCAGAATCTCGGTCCGCACGTTGGTGTTATGTGCCTTGAGTTGAAACAGCCTTTCCAGCATGTCTGCTCCCCGTGGCGCGCCCGGCGCCGTGAATGTATCGACCTCAACAGCAAAGCACAGACCGCTGAACGCGCCTGGGAAATTACTGTGGGCCGGAAAAAGCCGCGCATCATACCAGCAGCTTGGGGTTATGGCTGCCTATGGCGGTGATCGTCGTCGATGTTTTGCGTTTAATCCAAACCAGCCATACTGCGCGCTGGTTTTTTGTGGTGGTAACGGGATGACAAAGCGTCTGGAAATCATGTCCGGTGTCTTGATGGCATTGTCGCTGGTGGCACACCCCGCGACGGCGGCACCGGCACCGCCGTTGACCGAGGTAAAGGTGCTTAAGGTCGAGTCGCCAGGCTGTGGTTTTGAGACGATTGACAAAGGGCAGGCACAGACCCGCTGCAACCACGCGGGCCCGAACATCAGGATCTACGTACTGGAAGTCGGCTACGGGCGCAGCCAGCCCCACGTCGCGCTGGATGGCTTCGAAGTGGATGGAACCCGCACACCGGTCTGTGCCTATGACAACGGCAACCTGACCGACTGCTCGCAAAGGACCAAGGTCGTCGGCAACCTGTACATTTTCAATCTGGCGGGTAAGCAGGAGGGTACGTTCACCTTCAGCAACACCTCGATCAACGCACCGGGCAACACAATGTCGACCCAGCTTTACATCAAGTAACGACAGGGGCCCGAACAAGCGTCAGGAAAGCTGACTACGCTTTAGGAACTATTCCGTGGATTGTTCCCATGACTTTTCGAGCCTTGATTACCCTCGCCGAGGGCACCGATGACCTGCAGACCGTGACCTTGATCGATGTATTGCGCCGCGCCAAGGTCGAGGTGGTGGTCGCCAGCATCGAAGGGCGGCGCATGCTCACCTGTGCAAGAGGCACGCGCTTGACGTGCGATGCCATGCTGGTGGATTTGCTGGCCCAGCCGTTCGACCTGATCGTCCTGCCAGGCGGTGCCGTAGGGACGCAACATCTGACCGCCCACCAACCCCTGCAACAACTGATCAAGGACCAGGCCGCGGCGGGGCGCCTGTTCGCCGGTATTGCCGAAGCGCCCGCGGTAGCCCTGCAAACCTTTGGCGTACTACGCCAGCGGCGCATGACTTGCCTGCCCTCGGCCAGCCATCAACTGTCGGGCTGTACCTTCGTCGATCAACCGGTGGTGGTCGACGGCAACTGCATCACAGCCCAAGGCTCGGGTGGCGCTTTGGCATTTGCCCTGACGCTGGTGGAGCAGCTATGCGGCAAAGCCACGCGGGCGATGGTGGCGGGGGAGTTGTTGGTGTAACGAGCCTCAGGCCTTCACCTCTTCCATCGGCACATGCATCCGGTCGCGGTTGGCCAGGGTCGGGAATAGCTTCATCCAGGTCCCTGTCACCACCAACGTGCCGATACCGCCCATGACCACTGCCGGCACGGTGCCGAACCAGTGGGCGGTCAGGCCGGATTCGAATTCGCCCAACTGGTTCGAAGCGCCAATGAACAGGCCATTCACGGCGCTCACCCGGCCGCGCATTTCGTCTGGGGTTTCCAGTTGCACGAAGGATGCGCGGATCACCATGCTGATCATGTCAGCGGCGCCCAGCACCACCAGGACGGCGAGGGAAAACCAGAACGAGGTCGACAGGCCGAAGGCGATCGTCGCCACGCCGAACACGCCCACAGCGGTGAACATTACCCGCCCGACATTGCGTTCCACCGCAAATCGCGCCAGGAACAGCGACATCAGCAACGCGCCCACCGCCGGTGCCGATCGCAACAGGCCCAGCCCCCAAGGCCCGGTCAACAGAATGTCCTTGGCAAACACCGGCAGCAACGCGGTCGCACCTCCCAGCAGGACCGCGAACAGGTCAAGGGAAATGGCCCCGAGAATGTCCGGGCGACTGCGGATGAAACGGATACCCGCCAACAGTGAATCCAGTGTGGCCTTGCCCTTGTTCAGGGGCGTTTGCCGGGCGGGCAGGTTGAGCATCAGCGCGCAGGCAATGATGTACAGGATCACCGTCGGGCCATACACCCAGACGCTGCCGAAGGCGTAGAGCAAACCACCGAGTGCCGGGGCGACGATGGTTGCCGATTGCTGGGCCGATTGCGCGGCGGCCACGGCGCGGGGGAACAGTGCACTGGGCACGATGCTCGGCAGCAAGGCTTGAGTGGTCGGCATTTCGAAGGAACGTGCGGCGCCGAGCAGGAACGCGAGGATGAAGATCATTTCCCGGGTGACATGGTCGGTTGCGCTGCCGATCGCCAGCGACAAGGCGATCAGCGCTTGCAACGATTGGCAGATGGCCGCGACCTTGCGTCGATCGTAGCGATCGGCGACATGCCCGGTGTGCAGCATGAACAGTACCCGCGGTGCGAACTCCACGAGCCCGACCAGGCCAAGGTCAAGTACGTTGCCGGTCAGTTGATAGAGGTTCCAGCCAATGGCCACGGTGAGCATCTGAAAGCCGCTGGCGGTAAAGACCCGGGCCAGCCAGAAGGCGATGAAAGGGCGATGGCGACGTAACAGCAAGGGCTCTTGGCTCGGCATTTGAAGGCAAGTCTTGGAAGGGAAAGGGCGAGGTTATCACCAACCTGTAACAGGAAGTTGCCATGGGAAAAAAATTCGTTAGCCAAACATCGATTTCGCCAGCCGTTTGCCAACTGCTCCTTGGGCATTCATTTCAATCTGTTTCTGAAGCCGTGAGGCAACTTGTCACGCGGCAAAAGACCACGCGGGTCAACCTCGCAAATGGGACTACTCTTTCATCGTTGCTTGATCCAGATCAAAACCCACAAAAGGAATTGATCCGGCGGCCGGTTGGCCAGACTCCCTGCGTTGTGATGCGTACAAAAAAAGAACAAATAGAGATTCGCCACACTCCATATCCGTGGGGGCCGTGGGTGCAGGCTTCGAGCCCGCAGCCGTACTACCTGACAGAGGAAAACTTATGTTCGGTTTAGAGGCACTTGATCTCGCCCGAATTCAGTTCGCGTTCACTATCTCGTTCCACATCCTGTTCCCAGCCATCACCATCGGCCTGGCGAGTTACCTGGCGGTACTCGAAGGCTTGTGGCTGAAAACCCATAACGACACCTACCGCGACCTCTACCATTTCTGGTCGAAGATCTTTGCCGTCAACTTCGGCATGGGTGTGGTCTCGGGACTGGTCATGGCCTATCAGTTCGGCACCAACTGGAGCCGTTTCTCGGACTTCGCCGGCTCGGTGACCGGGCCGCTGCTGACCTATGAAGTGCTTACGGCTTTCTTCCTCGAAGCCGGATTCCTCGGCGTCATGCTGTTCGGCTGGAACAAGGTCGGGCGCGGCTTGCACTTCTTCGCCACGGTCATGGTTGCCATCGGCACGCTGATCTCGACCTTCTGGATTCTCGCCTCAAACAGCTGGATGCAGACCCCGCAGGGCTTTGAAATCGTCAATGGCCAGGTCATTCCGACCGACTGGCTGGCGGTGATCTTCAACCCGTCTTTCCCTTATCGCCTGATGCACATGGCCACGGCGGCCTTCGTTGCGACAGCATTCTTCGTCGGCTCCTCGGCGGCCTGGCACCTCTTGCGCGGCAAGGACAACCCGGCAATCCGCAAGATGTTGTCCATGGCGATGTGGATGGCACTGATCGTCGCGCCGATCCAGGCCGTTATAGGGGACTTCCATGGTCTCAACACGCTGAAACATCAGCCGGCAAAAATCGCTGCGATCGAGGGGCACTGGGAGAACCACGGAAACGAGGCGACTCCGCTGATCCTGTTCGGCTGGCCGGACATGAAGGAGGAGAAAACCAAGTTCGCCGTCGAGATTCCGTACCTGGGCAGCCTGATCCTGACTCACTCGCTGGACAAGCAGGTGCCGGCGCTCAAGGAGTTTCCACCCGAGGACCGACCGAATTCGACCATTGTGTTCTGGTCGTTCCGGATTATGGTCGGCCTGGGGTTCCTGATGATCTTCACCGGTCTGTGGAGCCTGTGGCTGCGTAAACGCGACACGCTCTACACCTCGCGGCCGTTCCTTTACCTGGCGTTGTGGATGGGGCCGTCCGGCCTGATTGCGATTCTCGCGGGCTGGTTCACCACTGAAATCGGCCGTCAGCCTTGGGTAGTCTACGGATTGATGCGCACGGCGGACGCGTCTTCAAACCATAGCGTGATGCAGATGAGCATCACCCTGATCCTGTTCGTCGTGGTGTATTTCGCCCTGTTCGGTGCTGGCCTCGGCTACATGATGCGCCTGGTGCGCAAGGGGCCGAAGATCGACGAAGGCAAGGAAACCACTGAGGGTGGCCCCGGCAAGAAACGCACACCCGCTCGTCCTTTGTCCGCAGCCGACGACGAGCAAGCCGATGCCGACCCCATCGTGACCAAGGAGATTTGAATCATGGGTATTGATCTTCCGCTGATCTGGGCCGTGATCATCATCTTCGGCATCATGATGTACGTGGTCATGGATGGATTTGACCTGGGCATCGGCATTCTCTTTCCGTTCATTCCCGGCAAGACCGACCGCGACGTCATGATGAACACCGTGGCCCCGGTCTGGGACGGCAACGAAACCTGGCTGGTACTGGGTGGTGCGGCATTGTTCGGGGCTTTCCCGCTGGCCTATTCGGTGGTGCTCTCAGCGTTGTATCTACCGCTGATTTTCATGCTGATCGGGCTGATTTTCCGCGGCGTGGCGTTCGAGTTTCGCTTCAAGGCCAAGGATGACAAGCGTCACCTGTGGGACAAGGCGTTCATCGGTGGCTCGATTGCCGCAACGTTCTTCCAGGGTGTGGCATTGGGGGCATTCATCGATGGCTTGCCGGTGGTAGACCGGCAGTTTGCCGGCGGCTCGCTGGATTGGCTGACACCCTTCACCCTGTTCTGCGGCGCTGCACTGGTGGTCGCGTATGCGCTACTGGGTTGTACCTGGCTGATCATGAAGACCGAGGGCAAGTTGCAGGAACAGATGCACGACTTGGCGCGACCCTTGGCGTTCGTGTTGTTGGCGGTGATCGGTATCGTCAGCATCTGGACCCCTCTGGCTCACGCCGAAATCGCCGCCCGCTGGTTTACCTTGCCCAACCTGTTCTGGTTCCTGCCCGTGCCGATCCTGGTGTTGGTGACGCTCTATGGCCTGATCCGTGCCGTGGCCCGCAACGCGCACTACACGCCATTCCTGCTGACACTGGTGCTGATCTTCCTCGGCTACAGCGGCCTGGGGATCAGCCTGTGGCCGAACATCGTGCCGCCGTCGATCTCTATCTGGGACGCTGCAGCACCACCGCAAAGCCAAGGCTTCATGCTGGTGGGCACGTTGTTCATCATCCCGTTCATCCTGGGCTACACCTTCTGGAGCTATTACGTGTTCCGCGGCAAGGTTACCCATGAAGACGGATACCACTAGTCACGCACCCGCGTTGGCGTCGGCCACGGCGCCATCGATCGCAAGGAGATCGAAGCAATGACCGGTAAACATTCCCTGCGCGACATTGAGCAAGCCGAAAAAAAACCGCTGTGGCAGCGGCTCGGCTGGTTGGCCATGATCTGGGCTGGCAGCGTCGGTGCGCTGTTCATCGTGGCCAGCCTGATGCGGATGTTCATGAGTGCCGCAGGCCTCAGCACTCCCTGAAACAATCGACATCCCATCGCGCAGCCTCAGGTGCGCAAGAAAAACCCTCCCGAGCGGGAGGGTTTTTCTTGCGCGTTATTTGCGCGCCTTGAGGATCACGAATTTCGGGGTGGCTGCCACTTGCTCGACCCCGCGGAACAACCGCGCCAATTTGCTGTGATAGCCCAAATGACGGTTGCCGACGATGTACAGCGCTCCGCCCACCACCAGCGCCTCCCGGGCCTGCTGGAACATCCGCCAGGCCAGGAAATCACCGACGACCTGTTGTTGGTGAAACGGTGGATTGCACAGCACCACATCCAGCGACTGGGGTTCCTGCCCCGCCAGGCCATCGCCGGCCCGCACGATCACTTCCCGCTCACCCAGCGTGGCGCGCCAGTTCTCGGCGGCCGATTGCACTGCCATGAAGGATTCGTCTACCAGCGTGTAGTGCGCTTGCGGGTTTTGCAGGGCACTGGCGATGGCTAGCACGCCGTTACCACAACCGAGATCGGCGACCCTTGCGCTGCCGAGGTTCTTCGGCAAATGCGGCAAGAAGGCTCGCGTGCCGATGTCCAGGCCTTCACGACAGAACACGTTGGCATGATTGATCAGTTCGATCGCAGGCTCATCGAGTCGATAGCGGGTCGGGTAGGGGGATACAACCGCGGCTTTGGCTTGGGCCGTGGCGATCAACAGACGGGCTTTCTTTACCGCCAGCGAGGCTTGCACCGGGCCGATATAGCGTTCGAGCAGATCGCCGGCTGCGCGCGGCAGATGCTTGATCATTGCCCCGGCAATCACCTGGGCGCCGGGAGCCAATTGGCCTTGCAGGCGGATCAGTTGTTCTTCCAGTAATGCCAGGGTCTTCGGCACCCGGAGCAGGACCCTGTCGAATGGCCCGGTGAAAGGTTCGCTGGCCGGTACGTGAGGCACAGCGTCAAACGCCTGGCCATTACGGGCCAGGTTCTTTTCCAGGCCCTGCAAGGCCAGGAACGAATCACCGCTGCTGGTCACATTGACCTTGCCTGCCAGGCTGACGGCCAATGCACCAAAACTGTCGTTCAGCACGAGCACCCGCGTATTCGCCGTGGGCAGTTGTTCAGCCAGGTGATTGAGCAGGTACTCATCTGCAGCATCAAAGGCTTGCAGTGGTTCGTTTTGCTGTTCGGGCTGGCGGATCAGGTCGAGCTGGGCGAACGGGGTTTCGAGCAAGGGCATCGGGCAGGAGACTCTGATAGATGGACAAAGATGTTCCGCGGCCCTGAGGCGTTGTTGCGGGTGGGACCTTGCGAGTGAACGGCGGCATGACTTTTTACACGTCATCACTCAAGGGGGGTGTAAATGTTACGTTTTTTTCTTTTGGATTACTCGCAGGTTTTGTGATCAGCGCATCGCACCGCTGCCGAGATAACCGGCCTTGACCGCGGCAATGACTGCCGAAATCTTGTTGTTCACACCAAGCTTGTCAATCGCACTCTGCACATGGAAATTGATGGTACGTGCACTGAGATTGAGGATCTTGGCGCTTTCCTCGGCCGTCTTTCCATCGGCGGCCAGTTTCAACACGTCAATTTCCCGCAGCGACAAATGTGCGACAGTCAATTTTGGGCACCGCTTGGGAAGCGTTTGTACAACCAATGCATGCAGATGCCGGCCCATGAAGACGGAAAAGCCGAGTGTCTCGTACAGCTCAAATGCACTGATTGGACAATGGCTCCTGGCCAGGCTCAGGATGCTGCACAAACCGCTTTCATCGTCATGCACCGATTGCGACCAGCCATGCTGGAGTCCTTGCAACCCAAGCGCTTCCCACATCGATGGGATCTTGGAAAAAAGCTCTTCACTCCAAAGGATGGGCAGCATAGATTGATTGCAATAAGCCACTACCGGGTCGATATCTCTGAGTTGTTTCTCTTCATATTCGTTATTCCAGCTGGCGGGGTAATTATTGAATTTGAGTGTCTTTGTCTTGTCCGGTTTGGTTATATAAGTTGCTGAAAATTCGAAATATTTATATCCGATATTTTTCGCGAAGCTGAGTGACCCTTGGTAAGCGATGTCGATCTCAGTTGCGCTGGCTATCTGTTTTAGCTGTGATTCCTTCCACCTTTCCATTTTTCAACTCCAATGTGTATTCGCTCGAGTGCTTGGATCCATGCCCAATAGGATCGGAGTGTAGGATTTTTCTTACGGCGCCGTGAGAACTTTTTTGTCCTAGATGAAGTTGTGACAAAGGGTGTGGGTTCTAAAGAGAAGTTTGTGTGAAAGATGGTTGTTAAATGTCGATGTTAATATGTTGGCGTCCTGGCTAGCGGTTATTAACTGGTTAGTTAGGGAGGGGGTGAGGCGGCTTGTATATCTATGTATTCGATATTGCTGCTTTAAAGACACTACAAATCGCCGGTGTTTCTGGGTGCCGCTTTGCGAGACACTGCGGCTATGTGTTGAAGGAGCACCCCATGACCGCCAGTGAAGAGAAATTTACCCGCCAGACCTTGCTCGACGTCCAGCCATTGACGCCGAACCTGTTCACCCTGCGCGCCACGCGGGATGCAGGTTTTCGCTTTCGCGCAGGGCAATTCGCCCGGCTGGGTGTGATCAAGGCTGATGGCAGTACGGTGTGGCGTGCCTATTCGATGGTGTCTTCACCCTACGACGAGTTTCTCGAGTTCTTTTCAATTGTCGTACCCGGCGGTGAATTCACCAGCGAGCTCAGCCGGCTGGGCATTGGCGACACGTTGTTGGTCGATCGACAGGCGTTCGGGTACCTGACCCTCGACCGCTTCGCTGATGGGCGTGACTTGTGGTTGTTATCCACCGGTACAGGCCTGGCGCCGTTTCTATCGATCCTGCAGGACTTCGAGGTCTGGGAAAAATTCGAGCGAATCATCCTGGTGTACAGCGTCCGGGAGACCAGGGAGCTGGCTTATCAAGCGCTAATCGCTGGCTTGGCGCAGCGTGATTATTTGAAGGAATTCGCCCACAAATTGCAGCTGATCAACACTGTGACCCGCGAGCGGCATCCGGGCGCCCTCAACGGACGGATCACCACCTTGATTGAAAACGGCGAACTGGAGCGGGCGGCTGGCGTGGCGCTGACACCAGAACATTCCCGAGTGATGTTGTGCGGAAACCCGCAAATGATCGATGACACGCGCAAATTGCTCAAGCAGCGCGACATGCACTTGAGCCTCAGCCGGCGGCCAGGTCAGGTGGCAGTGGAAAACTTCTGGTAAAAAAAACGGCGCCTTGCAAGCGCCGTTTGATTCAGGGTCGATTGTTCTGGGCCCGGAGCAAGTCGCGAATCTCACCGAGCAACTCTTCTTCCTTGGTCGGAACCGGCGGCAGGGTGGGTGCGACGGCTTCTTCGCGCTTGAGGCGGTTGATGGCCTTGATGCCCATGAAGATCGCAAAGGCGACGATGACGAAGTCAATCAGGGTCTGGATGAATTTACCGTACGCCAGGACCACCGCAGGAACATCGCCTTGGGCAGCCTTGAGTGTAATGGCCAGGTCACTGAAGTCCACGCCGCCGATCAGCAAGCCAATGGGAGGCATGATCACATCGCCAACAAACGACGTCACTATCTTGCCGAAAGCAGCGCCGATGATGATACCGACGGCCATGTCGATCACATTGCCTTTGACCGCGAAGGCCTTGAACTCGTTTAACACGCCCATAGGTCATTTCCTTGTTACAGATGAGGTTGGTGAACGCAGTGTAAATCAGCAAATCGCATCCTGCTCGAAACGACTGCGTGCGAGGTTCGCCTGCAAAGGACCGGACCTTTGGCAAAAAGTTTACAAAATGCCGGTTATCCATGCGCAATCATTGCTTCTCGGCCGCTTCTCGGATTTGGCGATCTGGCGAGTGACTGGCGAGAAAGTCGCAATGATTTGCGCTGTGTGATTTACCTTTGAATATTGCGACGCCTGTCATCTGGTTGCCATTTTTTAGACGGGTGTTTCCATTTGATAAAATCACCCGGCACCAAAAGCAGATGACAAGATTCGTGTGGCGATTTTCAACAAGCTGTTGTTGTACGTTTAAGTCGTTAATGGTTAGTGTTTGTACAGGTTTTTTTGCGCTTATTAACGGGAAGGAAGGTGTTTTTGGTGTTTGTGTATAAGTAACTAGTGCTTGGTGCTTAGATTGTGTGTAGTTATAGATGTGTGCTTGAGTCGTGTCGAGCAAGTTTGGAAGCGTTGATTTGAAACTTATTCATTCAAGACAGGCCGGCATCGATCGTAACGCACCGAGGCGGCTGACCTGAGCTATCATCGCGGTTTTTGCCGGGAGTTCAGATGGCCAAGGCCAAGCGCATGTACGGCTGCACCGAGTGCGGCTCAACCTTTCCCAAGTGGGCCGGACAATGTGGTGAGTGCGGCGCCTGGAACACACTCACCGAAACCATGGTGGAGAGCGGCGGGGCAGCGGCACCCAGCGGTCGCACTGGCTGGACCGGTCAGCAGGCGCAAATCAAGACCTTGGCTGAAGTCAGTGTCGAGGAGGTCCCGCGTTTTTCCACGGCTTCCAGTGAGCTTGACCGGGTGCTCGGTGGTGGCCTGGTGGATGGCTCGGTGGTGCTGATCGGCGGTGATCCCGGAATTGGCAAATCCACCATTCTGTTGCAAACCTTGTGCAATCTCGCCAAGAGCATGCCGGCACTGTATGTCACGGGTGAAGAGTCGCAGCAACAGGTGGCCATGCGTGCCCGACGCCTGGGGCTGCCACAGGATCAGCTGCGGGTCATGACCGAAACCTGCATAGAAACCATCATTGCCACCGCCCGGGTGGAGAAGCCCCGGGTCATGGTGATCGACTCGATCCAGACGATTTTCACCGAGCAACTGCAATCTGCACCGGGCGGTGTGTCCCAGGTTCGTGAAAGTGCGGCGCTGTTGGTGCGGTACGCCAAGCAGAGTGGAACCGCGATTTTCCTGGTGGGGCATGTGACCAAGGAGGGTGCGCTGGCGGGGCCCCGGGTACTGGAGCACATGGTCGACACCGTGTTGTATTTTGAAGGCGAATCAGACGGGCGCCTGCGCTTGTTGCGGGCGGTTAAAAACCGTTTCGGCGCGGTTAACGAACTGGGCGTGTTCGGCATGACCGACAAGGGCCTGAAAGAAGTCTCCAATCCTTCGGCTATTTTTCTGACCCGCGCGCAGGAAGAAGTCCCGGGCAGTGTGGTCATGGCGACATGGGAAGGCACACGGCCGATGCTGGTGGAAGTCCAGGCACTGGTAGATGACAGTCACCTGGCCAATCCACGCCGGGTAACGCTGGGCCTGGACCAGAACCGACTGGCAATGTTGTTGGCCGTCTTGCATCGGCACGGCGGCATACCCACCCACGATCAGGATGTATTTCTCAACGTGGTCGGAGGGGTGAAGGTACTGGAAACGGCATCTGACCTGGCATTGATGGCAGCCGTCATGTCCAGTTTGCGCAACCGGCCGCTGCCCCATGATCTGCTGGTGTTCGGTGAGGTCGGCCTTTCCGGCGAAGTGCGGCCGGTGCCAAGCGGTCAGGAGCGCCTGAAGGAAGCGGCAAAGCATGGCTTCAAACGTGCCATCGTGCCCAAGGGCAATGCGCCGAAAGAGCCGCCTGCGGGTTTGCAGATCATCGCGGTCACCCGTCTGGAGCAGGCCCTCGACGCCCTCTTCGAATAACACCAATCCCCTGTAGGAGCGAGCATGTCGAATCGTCGCGCCGTCGCGATGGTCGTTAATGATAACGCTGGGAACCTGGCACCCCGCAGCGTTCTTGAGTCCATCGCGAGCATGCTCGCTCCTACAGGGGGCATTCAGATTTCGATGAGCGCGCCCAGTTCGCGTTCAAGCTCGTGCGGATCGCCCAGATTGAATTCAATCAATCGCCGCAGGCGTTCAATGGACTCCAGGCTGATGTGCCTGCACACGAAACCCAATTGACCATGGTCTTCATGGGTCAATTGCACATCCATCGCAATGTGGTTGTCTTCGCTCAATTGGATGTCGACAGAAAAATCCTGCTGCGCGTTGCCAAGCCACGGCTCCGGTCGCTCGATCAGCAAGCCCTTGAGCGACAGATCGATCAGCTTCACCGGCCAGGTGAACGCTCCTTGGCTCAGATCGGTTCTGGCATCGAACGCAATACGTTTGAAGCGGCGACGTTCGGAAGGGTGCTCGCTCATGGCGCGATCCTCGGAAATGTACGCTGACTATAGACTGGCCTTGCAAAAGGCTGCCAGCGCCGGCAGGTGTCTAGACCAACGTCAGGGTATGGCCTTTGCTGTCAGGCGAGCTAAACTCGAGGTGGCTGTCTTTCTTGTCCACTCTGGCTGGAATAATAAAATGAAAAATAATAATAGCCCGCTACGCCACTTACCCTGGCTGCTGCTGGCAATCGTTGGGGCGTGCGCCCTGGGCGTGGTGGCACTGCGCCGAGGTGAGGCGATCAACGCTTTGTGGATTGTGGTCGCTTCCGTGGCCATCTATCTGGTTGCGTATCGTTACTACAGTCTGTTTATCGCTAACAATGTCATGCAACTCGATGCGCGACGGGCTACCCCGGCCGTGCTCAACAATGACGGTCTGGATTATGTCCCGACCAACAAGCATATTCTCTTCGGTCACCACTTTGCGGCCATCGCTGGCGCGGGGCCGCTGGTCGGTCCGGTACTGGCGGCGCAGATGGGCTACCTGCCCGGCACGCTGTGGCTGATTGCCGGCGTGGTGCTGGCCGGTGCCGTGCAGGACTTCATGGTCCTGTTCATGTCCACCCGCCGCAACGGTCGCTCCCTGGGCGACATGGTCCGCGAAGAAATGGGCCGCATCCCCGGCACCATCGCGCTGTTCGGCTGCTTCCTGATCATGATCATCATCCTCGCGGTGCTGGCACTGATCGTGGTCAAGGCCCTGGCCGAGAGCCCGTGGGGGATCTTCACGGTGATGGCGACCATCCCGATCGCGATGTTCATGGGCATCTACATGCGCTACATCCGCCCGGGTCGCATCGGCGAAATTTCGGTGATCGGCGTGCTGTTGCTGCTGGGGTCGATCTGGCTCGGCGGGCAGATTGCCGCAGACCCGGTGTGGGCCAAGGCCTTTACCTTCACCGGTGTGCAGATTACCTGGATGCTGATTGGTTACGGTTTCGTGGCAGCCTCTTTGCCGGTCTGGCTGATCCTGGCTCCGCGTGACTACCTGTCGACCTTCCTCAAGATCGGTACCATCGTCGCCTTGGCGATCGGCATCCTGATCACCATGCCTGAGCTGAAAATGCCGGCGCTGACCCAGTTCATCGATGGCACGGGGCCGGTCTGGAAGGGCGGTCTGTTCCCGTTCCTGTTCATCACGATTGCCTGTGGCGCGGTCTCGGGTTTCCATGCACTGATTTCCTCGGGCACCACGCCGAAGCTATTGGATAACGAGGTCAACGCCCGTTACATCGGGTACGGCGGCATGCTGATGGAGTCCTTCGTGGCGATCATGGCCATGGTCGCGGCCTCGGTGATCGAGCCAGGCGTGTACTTTGCCATGAACAGCCCGGCGGCCGTGGTCGGCGGTGATGTGGTGGCCGTGGCGACCACGGTCAGCAACTGGGGTTTTGCGATTACTCCCGAAGCCCTGCAAGCGGTGGCCAAGGACATCGGTGAAACCACCATCCTGGCCCGTGCCGGCGGTGCGCCGACCCTGGCCGTGGGTATCGCGCAGATCCTGCACAGTGTGCTGCCGGGTGAAAACACCATGGCGTTCTGGTACCACTTCGCGATCCTGTTCGAAGCACTGTTCATCCTGACCGCGGTGGACGCCGGTACCCGTGCCGGGCGTTTCATGCTTCAGGACTTGCTCGGTTCCTTCGTGCCGGCGCTGAAACGTACCGAGTCCTGGGCAGCTAACTTCCTCGCCACCGCCGGTTGCGTGGCCATGTGGGGCTGGTTGCTGTACCAGGGCGTGATCGATCCGCTGGGCGGCATCAATACCTTGTGGCCATTGTTCGGCATTTCCAACCAGATGCTGGCTGGTATCGCGCTGATGCTCGGCACCGTGGTGCTGATCAAGATGAAGCGCCAGCGCTACGTCTGGGTCACCATGCTGCCTGCCGTGTGGTTGCTCATCTGCACCACCACCGCTGGCTTCATCAAGCTGTTCGACGCCAACCCGGCCATCGGCTTCCTGTCGCTGGCGAAAAAATACAGCGATGCGCTGGCCAATGGCCAGATCCTCGCCCCGGCCAAGGACATCACTCAGATGCAGCACGTGATCTTCAACGCCTACACCAACGCCACGCTGACCGCGCTGTTCCTGTTCGTGGTGTTCAGCATCCTGTTCTATGCGCTCAAGGTTGGTATTGCCGCCTGGGGTAAAAAAGAGCGTACGGATAAAGAATCGCCGTTCCAGGCGCTGCCGGATGCGTAACCAGAGGACTGCAGCATGTTCAATGACCTGAGTCGCCTCGGTAAATACCTCGGTCAGGCTGCGCGCCTGATGGTCGGCATGCCCGACTACGACAATTACGTCGAGCACATGCAAAGCAAGCACCCGGACAAACCGGTGATGAGCTACGAGGCGTTCTTTCGCGAGCGCCAAGAGGCTCGCTACGGTGGCAAGGGTGGGCCGAAGTGCTGTTGATTAAACAGCCAGGTTGACGCAATACCCTGTGGGAGCGGGCTTGCTCGCGAAAGCGGTGTGTCATTCAGCATTCATGTCGACTGACACGACCTCTTCGCGAGCAAGCCCGCTCCCACATCTGTTTTGTGTTTTTCTTTCATTTCATTACGACAGGAGATTTAGCGTGTCCTCTCCAATCCCGGTCACGATCCTCAGCGGCTTCCTCGGCGCAGGTAAAACCACACTGTTGCGCTACCTGCTCAAAGCCGAGCACGGCCTGAAAATCGCCGTGATCGAAAACGAATTCAGTGACGCCGGTATCGACACCCAGCTGTTGGGCGACGAACCGGTACAGGTCATGACGCTGGCCAACGGCTGCGTCTGTTGCACCATTCACACCGACCTGACCAAGGCCTTGTACCTGCTGCTCGAACGCCTCGACAGCGGCGAGATCGCCTTTGATCGCCTGGTGATCGAATGCACGGGCCTCGCCGACCCGGCTCCGGTGGCACAAACGTTCTTCATCGACGAGGAGCTGCGCGAGCGCTACATCCTCGACGGCATCATCACGTTGGTGGACGCGGCACACGCCGAACAGCACCTGACCCAGACCATCGCCCAGGCGCAGATCGGTTTCGCCGATCGGCTGTTGGTAAGCAAGCGTGATCTGGTGGACGAAACTGCATTCACGGCGTTAAGTGAACGCCTGACCCGTATCAACCGTCGTGCGCCGATCCGTGTGGTCGACCACGGCAAGATCGATCTGGCCGAACTGCTTGATGTGCGTGGGTTCAATCTCAACGCCGATCTGGGCGGCGGCGTGAGTTTGCGCCCAGTGAGCCAGGCCCCGTCCATCGACCGTATTTCCAGCCTGGTGTTGCGCACCGAAAAACCGCTGGATATCGACAAACTCAGCGAGTTCATGAACGAACTGCTGGAGGACCACGGCAAGCAACTGCTGCGCTACAAAGGCGTGTTGAACATCCTCGGCGAACCGCGGCGCATGGTGTTTCAGGGCGTGTTGAAGCTTTACGGTTTCGACTGGGACACGGAGTGGGCGGCCGATGAAACCCGGGAAAGCGTGATCGTGTTCATTGCCGATGATTTGCCGCAGGAAAAGATTCGCCAAGGTTTCGCGCGAGTAGCGGCGAGTTAACCGGCAACACGCTTCTGGCTGCAGAGCGGTTGAGCGTTCAGCAATACCGCTTCCAGATGATCCAGGTGTCGGTCCAGTAACATAACTGCCTTCGCGGCGTCCCTGCGCGTTAACGCATCCACTATTTGCTCATGCAGATGCCACGCGCAATAGTCCTCCAACGCAACATCAAATTGAGCAATCGCCAACGAGACCAGTGGCACCAGGCTGCTGAGAAAATGCGCTAGAGGTGCGTTACCCGCCATCTCTGCCAATTGCAGATGAAACTCCCCTGACAAACGAATCGCTGGGCCTCGCTCGGTGCATTGGCGCTCGCTATCGACCAGTGTCCGCAGGCGCTCCAGGACAAGCGGGCAGGGGCGCTGGCAGGCCAGCCGCACCAGCATGAGTTCGGTCAGTCGCCGGGCGTGCAAGGCCTGCCGGGTTTGCTCGACATTCAGCTGCGCGACGCGAGGACGGTGGTTGGCTCGCAGGACAATGACTTGCTGGTGGGAGAGTCGCGTCAGCACGCCACGAATGTCGCTGCGTCGAACACCAAACACCTGCGCCAGGCTTTCTTCGGTAAAGCGACTGGTCGTGTGGAGGCGCTGTTCGAGAATGGCATCGAGCACCCGTGAGTACAGATCCTCTACCGCCGGGGCAAAGGGCAGGGCAACAAGAGTCTGTGGCGAGGCGAAGCTGTTCATGGCCTGTCTCCAATTTGAAACGGATTCAACTGCCGAGGTTGTCGTCCGGAATATTCAGTTCGATGCCCATGCGCCGGCCTTCGCGCAAAATGTGCCGGCGCATCTCGGCGCTGGCCTGGGCACTGTTCTTGCTGCGGATCGCGCGCACCACCGCTTCGTTTTCTTCAAGGCGTTCAGCCAGGTGCTCCGGGGAGTTGCGCAACACGTCGGCGCTCTGCTTCAGGGCATTGCTGGTCTGCTGGACCACACTTTGGAAAATCGGATTCGACGTCAGCGTGAACAGCTCTTCATGGAACGCGATGTAGGCATTCACGCCGGCCTCGCTGTCATTGGCTTCCAGGGCTTCACGCATGTCCATCAGGGTCAGGCGCAGTTGCCCGACTTCCTTGCTGCTGATGGATTGCGCCACCAGGCCGACGATAAATGGCTCAAGGGTGTAGCGAAGTTGCAAAACGTCTTCCAGGCTCGCCCCGGCCACTGCGCTGTCGTGGCTTTGGCTGTCGCTGAGATTCGCGTCCAGCACCACCACGCCTTTGCCCGGCATGGAGCGCACCAGGCCGAGGGTTTCCAGGACGATGACGGCTTCGCGCAGGCTCGGGCGGCTGATGCCCAGTTGTTCGGCCAGTTCACGCTGCCCCGGGAGCATTTCGCCGGAGCGCCACTGACCGCGGGCCAGTGCGGCCCGAAGCTTTTCTACGACTGAATTTACAACGGTCGATGAGGTAATCACTGTTTGCTCCATGAGCATCTATAGCGTTGTTGGCCGTACCCGCCCGAAAGCAGGCACGGCGTTTGTTCAAAATTCCTGCTGATGGGCCGGGGTCACCGGTTTTCTCGGCTGGAAGGTATAACCCACCTGCCCGGAAAGCACCTTGTTCGCCCGCTGCACATCGATGTCCTTTTCCCAACGAGCAATGGCCACGGTCGCCACGCAATTGCCGATCAGGTTGGTCAGCGCCCGTCCGATGCCCATGAACCAGTCCACTGCCAGCACCAATACCAGGCCCACCACCGGAATCGCCGGAATCGCCGTCAGGGTGGCTGCCAAAATGACCAGTGCCGAACCCGGAATCCCGTGCGCACCCTTGGAGGTGATCAGTGACACCAGCAGAATCGTTAGCAGGTCGGTCATCGCCAGCGGCGTGCCGGTGGCATTGGCGATGAACACAATGGCCAGGGTCAGGTAGATCGAAAAACCGTCGAGATTGAATGAATAGCCTGTTGGAATCACCAGCCCAACCGTCGAGCTGCCGATGCCCAGATGCTCCAGCTTGCGCATGATTTGTGGTAGCACGGCATCGGACGAAGCGGTCCCCATGACGATCAACAGTTCTTCGCGCAGGTACTTGAGCAGCGGCCACATCCGCAGGCCGGACAGGCGCATCACCAGGCCTAGAATCAACGCGACGAAGGCCACGCAGGTCAGGTAGAACAAACCGACCAGGCTACCCAGGTGCTGCAGTGAATCCAGGCCATATTTGCTGGTGGTGAAGGCGATTGCGCCGAACACACCGATCGGCGCCAGTCGCACGATCATGCCCATGATGCGGAAGATCACGTGGCTGAGTTCATTGATCAGTCGCGAGATACCGGAGGCGGCTTCGCCCACCAGATTCAACGCACTGCCAAACAGCACCGAAAACAGCAGCACTTGCAGGATATTGTTGTCTGCGAAGGCACCTATTACAGAGGTCGGGATCAGGTCCATCAGGAACTGCGTGGTGGTGTGCATGTGCTGGCCACGTTGGGCGATATCGCCCATGTCTGCGGCAGAAAGCTGATCCAGATGAATGTTCGCGCCGCTGCCGATTCCAGTAGTGAAGGCGAATACCAGGCCGATCACCAACGCAATGGTGGTGAGGATTTCAAAGTAGATCACTGATTTCAGGCCGATGCGGCCGACCTTCTTAAGGTCGCCGGCACCGCTGATACCGCTAACCACTACGCAGAACACAATCAGGCCGATGAGCATTTTGATCAGCTTGATAAAACCGTCACCAAGTGGTTTGAGCTGAGCGGAATATTCGGGAAGGGTCAGCCCGCAGACGATGCCGAGCACCAGTCCGAGAACCACTTGGAGGAAGATTGAACGCGAGCACCATCTGAGCATGGGAGGAATCCTGGTCGGTGTCCTGGCTGCCGTGCGCGTCGCGCATCAGATTCAGGACTTAATTATTGTGGTCTTACCGGTATGTCCAGTGCAGGCGCAGTCTACGCTGGGTTTTTTCAAGATTACAAGGGGAAATCGTAAAATTGGCATGACCGGTCTGACCAGTTGTGCCGATCCTATTGAAAATCAAAAGATCGCAGCCTTCGGCAGCTCCTACGGAACCTGCGTACACCTGTGATTTCGCGAAATTACGCTACCTCTGTAGGAGCTGCCGAAGGCTGCGATCTTTTGATCTTTATGACGGACAAAAAAAACCGGCCATCTCTGGCCGGTTTTTTTGACCGCGGTTTAGCGGTGCAATTAAGCGCCGTATACCGGCAGCTTCTTGCAGATAGCCTTGACCTTCTCACGAACGGCATCGATCACCGCTTCGTTGTTCAGGTCTGCCAGGATGTCGCAGATCCAGCCGGCCAGTTCCTTGCACTCTGCTTCCTTGAAGCCGCGAGTGGTCACAGCCGGAGTGCCGAAGCGCAGGCCGGAGGTGACGAACGGGGAGCGAGGGTCGTTTGGCACGGAGTTCTTGTTCACGGTGATGAACGCTTTGCCCAGGGCGGCGTCGGCATCTTTACCGGAGATTTCCTGCTTGATCAGCGACAGCAGGAACAGGTGGTTTTCAGTACCGCCGGAAACCACGTCGAAACCGCGCTCGATGAACACGCTGGCCATGGCCTGGGCGTTTTTCACCACTTGTTGCTGGTAAGCCTTGAATTCAGGTTGCAGCGCTTCCTTGAAGCAAATCGCTTTAGCGGCGATCACGTGCTCCAGTGGGCCACCCTGGGCACCCGGGAATACCGCGGAGTTCAGCTTCTTCTCGATGTCGGCGTTGGCGCGAGCCAGGATCAGGCCGCCACGTGGACCGCGCAGGGTCTTGTGGGTGGTGGTGGTCACCACGTCAGCGAATGGCACCGGGTTCGGGTAGACGCCAGCGGCGACCAGACCGGCCACGTGGGCCATGTCGACGAACAGGTAGGCACCCACCTTGTCGGCGATTTCACGGAAGCGTGGGAAGTCGAGGATCTGCGAGTAGGCAGAGAAACCGGCCACGATCATTTTCGGCTTGTGCTCAACGGCCAGGCGCTCGACTTCGTCGTAGTCGATCAGGCCATTGGCGTCGATGCCGTACTGGATGGCGTTGTACAGCTTGCCGGAGGACGAAACACTGGCACCGTGGGTCAGGTGACCACCGTGGGCCAGGCTCATGCCCAGGATGGTGTCGCCAGCCGACAGCAGGGCCAGGTAAACGGCGCTGTTGGCTTGCGAACCGGCGTGCGGTTGAACGTTGGCGTAATCGGCACCGAACAGTTCTTTGGCTCGATCAATTGCAAGCTGCTCGACGATGTCAACGTACTCGCAACCACCGTAGTAGCGCTTGCCCGGGTAGCCTTCGGCGTACTTGTTGGTCAATACCGAGCCTTGAGCTTCCATCACCGCAGGGCTGGTGTAGTTTTCCGAAGCGATCAGCTCAATGTGCTCTTCCTGGCGCTGAGCTTCTTGCTCCATGGCGGCAAAGAGATCGGCGTCGTACTTGGCAATAGTCAAATCACGGCTGAACATGGCGGTCCTCAAGGATCGGGGGCGGAAAAGGGGGGCATTCTAACCCAATGGCTTTTGGAAGGCATATGAAACGACATCATGTCGCAGACAAGTGGGCTTCATGACGGGATCAGCGGTGAATGGGCCGGCCTCTTCGCGAGCAGGCTCGCTCCCACAGTGGATCTTGAGCGTTCAATAATTTTGTGTACACCCAAGAAACCCTGTGGGAGCGAGCCTGCTCGCGAAGGGACCGCCCGCGTCACCACACAATGTCAGTCGAACATGAAGAGGGCATCATTGCTGAACTGCCCTTCAAAGGTGTGGGCCGGCATCGGCCGGCCAAACAGGTAACCCTGGACCTCATCGCAACCGTGTTCACGCAGGAAGTCCAGTTGCTCCTGGGTTTCCACGCCCTCGGCGATCACCGCCAGGTTAAGGCTGTGGGCCATGGCGATGATCGCCCGGGCGATCTGCGCATCCTGTTCACCCGATGGCAGGCCGTCGACAAAGGTGCGGTCGATCTTCAGTACATCGATCGGGAACTGCTTGAGGTAGTTGAGCGATGAGTAGCCCGTGCCGAAGTCGTCGACCGCGATGCTCAGGCCAAGGTTTTTCAACCCGGCGAGAATCTGCATGGCTTCGCTGACTTCGCGCATCAGGATACTTTCGGTCAGTTCCAGTTCCAGGCACGCCGGCGGCAGGCCGGTTTCCTTCAGGATGTTGGCGATCCGCGTGCCAAGCTGGCCGTCGGAGAATTGCCGGGCGGAGATGTTCACCGACACCTTCGGCACGCGCACCTTGGCCTGATGCCAGGTCTTGAGCTGGCGGCAAGCCTCGCTGATCACCCAATCCCCGACGTCCACCACCAGTCCGAGTTCTTCAAGCACCGGAATGAAATCTCCCGGCGGTACCAGGCCACGGCGCGGATGACGCCAGCGCAGCAAGGCTTCGGTGCCGGTCAGGCGTTTGCCATCGCCGCTGAACTGCGGTTGGTAGTACAGCACGAATTCGTTTTGTTCCAGGGCATGTCGCAAGTCGCTTTCCAGTTCCAGGCGCTCCAGGGCGCTGGCGTTCATGTCCGCCTGATAGAACTGGAAGTTGTTCTTGCCGCGCTCCTTGGCGTGGTACATCGCGGTGTCGGCGTTCTTCATCAACTGGCTCAGTTCATTGCCGTCCTGCGGACTCAAGGCGATGCCGATACTGGCCGTGACGAAGAACTCACGGCCTTCGAGTACGAAGGGTTTGACCAGGCTGGCGAGGATCTGCTCCGCCACGTGAATCGCCCGCGTCAAGGCGATTTCCCGGTTGGCCCGCGGTTGCAGGAGCAAGGTGAACTCATCGCCGCCCATGCGCGCGACCGTGTCGTCGTCGTCGACGCAACCGAGCAGGCGCGTGGCCATTTCCTTGAGCATGCGATCACCGGCGGCATGGCCCAGGGAGTCGTTGATCGGCTTGAAGCGGTCCAGGTCGAGGAACATCAACACCACCCAGGACTTCTGCCGTTCAGCCGCCTGCAACGCCGTGTGCAGGCGATCCTGGAACAGTGTGCGGTTGGGCAGGTGGGTCAGGGCGTCGTAATAGGCCAGGCGGTGAATCCGTTGTTCACTGGCCTTGCGTTCGCTGATATCGCTGAAGAAACACACGTAGCTGGCCAGGTCGCCTTCGTCGTCCAGAACCGCGGTAATGCCGACCCAGGCCGGATAATGCTCGCCATTGCGCCGACGCAGCCACACTTCGCCTTCCCAGGTGCTGTGCTGGTTCAGTTGCTTGAGCACGTAGCGCAAATGAGCTTCCTGCTGCTCATCGACGGTGAGCATGTTGGGCAACTGGTCGAGTACCTGTTCCACGGCATAACCGCTGACACGGCTGAAGGCTTCATTGGCCTGGACGATATAACCGGCCGGGTCGGTGATGAGGATCGCCGAGGTCGAGTGTTCGAATACCGTGGCGGCCATGCGCAGGTCTTTCTCGGCCCGGCGTTGCTGGCTGATGTCGCGACCGACGCCCAGCACGCCTTCGAATGCACCGTGTTCGTCCCAGACCAGGACCAGTCGCAGCTCGATAGGAATCTTGCGCCCATCGCCGCGCAGGCAGTCGAACAGGAATAGTTGGGTTTGCACCTGGCTGCGCAGAAGGGCCAGCTGTTCAGGTTTATCCAGCGCTTTGCTGACGCGATCCATCAGGCTATAGATGCCACTCAACTGCTGCGGATTGGCAATGGTCGATTGCCAGCCGT
Organism: Pseudomonas umsongensis; assembly: GCF_002236105.1. Lineage (GTDB taxonomy): Bacteria > Pseudomonadota > Gammaproteobacteria > Pseudomonadales > Pseudomonadaceae > Aquipseudomonas > Aquipseudomonas umsongensis. Next base: position 105,021 of record NZ_NIWU01000006.1, on the reverse strand, counting down.
TCTGGAAAATCCACTCCACTTCGTAGCCCAGCACCCCCTGCACGGAAGGGCTTACGTAGTTGAGTGCCATGCGGCTGTCGGTGGAAAAAATCACGTCGCTGATGCTTTCGGCGAGCATGCGGTAGCGCTGCTCGCTGTCGCGCAGCGACTCGCTGGCCTCGATCTGTTCGGTTACGTCCTTGGCCACGCCGATGATGCGGGTGACCTGGTCGTGCTTGTCCCGTGCCAGTGCCTGCTCGCGAATGTCGAAACGCCGCCATTGCCCGTCACGGTGGCGAAAGCGCAACTGGCATTGCATCAATTGGCTGTAGCCGCCTTGCCGCTGGGTCTGGCGCGACCTGTGGTAGTAATCGGCATCGTCGGGATGCAGGAGGATTTCCCAGAAGTACTCGCCCATCTGCTGCAGTTCGGTGCGGTTGTAGCCCAGCGTTTGGCCCAGATGGTGGTTGCTGAAGATCATTCGCTGGCTGATCACGTCTTGCACGTAAAGGTGATCGGGCACGGTCCGCACGACGTCAGACCAGAAACGTTCGCGCTCCTGCTGCGACAGCTCGATGAGCTTGCGGCTGGTGATATCGGTGATACTCAGGATCACCGCCTTGAAGTCGTCAGGGTTCTGCGGCAGACGCAACACCAGCCACAGATGCTGGTCACGACCCGAGGCGTCCTGGAGTTTGATTTCCAGTTCGAGCTGTTGCTGTTGCCTGTGCACCGCTTCGAGCACCTGATTGCCGATGGCACTGCCCTCTACAGGATTGCCATCGATCAACAGTCTCCAGACGTGTTCACAGGTATCGACGTTAAGCAGCTGTAGGGCGACCTGATTGACTTCGGTAATGCGCAGCTCCTGCAACAGCTGCCGGCGCTGTTGCGCAACCGCCAGCCATGCTTGCAGTTGCTCGTCGCTCAGCAGCTGGGCCTTGTCAAACAAGCTCCGCAGGCCAGACATGTCGAGTACGCACAATGCCACGCCGGAGCCTTCGAAAATTTCCTGGTAGCGTCGGCGACCTTCGTGCAGCTGGCGCTGCCGACGGCGCATGTTTAGCAGGACGATGAACGGCAGCATGGAAAAAGCCAGGCATAGCAGGCATTTGCCAATGAAAGCCGGCAGCAGTTCTTCGAGCACTCGCTGGCGATCGAACAGTCCACGTAGTTGCCAGTCGCTGCTGCTCAGCGCGACGGTCAGCACGCTGTTGGCCACATCGTCCTGGGTCAAGGTGCCTGGGTTGACCTGCGGCAATGCCTCGTCGCGGCTGAGGATCTGGTGATTGAAGCGATTTTCCACCAGCCACAGCGGGGCAGTGCCCGTTTCGTTCAGATGGGTCAGTGAGGTGAAAAACGTCGGCTTGAAGCGCAAGGCCCAATAGCCGCGATTGCTGCCGCTGGCTTGATGTAGCAGCAGATACACCCGCGAGCCGTCGATGGCGTTGCTGTAGTAGTGGGGTTGGGCGCGACTGCGTCGGACCAGCTCTCCCAGATAGTCTGCATCGTCGCTGGTGCCGGCCGTGTCACTGAGGATTCTTCCCGAAGGGCTGAGCAGTGCCAGGCTCGAAAGCTCCGGCAAGGACTTTTGCAGTTTGCGCAGCAGGTCCTGCAGCTCGTCAGCTCTTTGCGGCTGCTCGACAATCGGTAGCAGGTTGAGGGCGATCTGGGCGTTGAGCGCCATGTTCAGGCTGACTTGTGCGGCCTGGTCGGCGGTGTGGTCGATGGTCGCCTGGCGTTGGATCTTCTGGGTTTCCCGAAGCTGATCGAGCAGTTGCCAGCACAACAAGGCGAGCAGCAGCAACACGAGCATCGCCATAGCGCCCTTGAGTGTGCCGTGCATGGGCGAGCCGGGTGCAACAGTCGGTGCACGGGGGATCAGGGACGGAGGGACACTGGACAAACTGTAATCCTGCGGTTTGGCTGGACTGGCGCGACGTGCACTATAAGTCGGACGCCCGAAGGGCGGCTAGCATGCCTTGAGTTGTGGCGAAGTGCCAGTCCCGCTCGGCTGGACTGCCATCTGTCATTAAGGTAGCTTTGCCGGTTACGCGGGAGCGTTCCAGCTCCTAGAATCAGACTTTTTTCAGCGCCTGCGCATTGACCTCGTCAAGCGTACGTCGCGCATGGTCTGGCCGGGCATCGCCTGCGCTCTATTCATTCATCAGTCACTGACCCTAGGTTCTCCATGGCTCAATACGTATTCACCATGCATCGGCTGGGCAAAGTTGTTCCGCCGAAGCGGGAAATCCTGAAAAACATCTCCTTGTCGTTCTTCCCGGGCGCCAAGATCGGGGTACTCGGCCTCAACGGTTCGGGTAAGTCCACCCTGTTGAAAATCATGGCTGGCGTCGACACCGAGTTCGACGGCGAAGCCCGTCCGATGCCGGACCTGAACATCGGCTATCTGCCGCAAGAACCACAACTGGACCCGACCAAGACCGTGCGTGAAGTGGTCGAGGAAGCGGTCAGCGTGATCAAGGACGCCCAGGCGCGCCTGGACGAGGTCTACGCGGCCTACGCCGACCCGGATGCCGACTTCGACAAGCTGGCTGCCGAACAGGCCAAGCTCGAAGCCATCCTGCAAGCCAGCGATGGCCATAACCTGGAGCGCCAGCTGGAAGTCGCCGCCGACGCGCTGCGCCTGCCGGCCTGGGACGCAAAAGTAGAACACCTGTCCGGTGGTGAAAAGCGTCGTGTGGCCCTGTGCCGCCTGCTGCTGTCCGCGCCAGACATGCTGCTGCTCGACGAACCGACCAACCACCTGGACGCCGATTCCGTTGCGTGGCTGGAGCACTTCCTGCACGACTTCCCGGGCACCGTGGTCGCGATCACGCACGACCGTTACTTCCTGGACAACGTCGCTGGCTGGATCCTGGAACTCGACCGCGGCGCGGGCATTCCGTACGAGGGCAACTATTCGGGTTGGCTGGAAGCCAAGTCCGATCGTCTGGCCCAGGAATCCAAGCAGCAGTCGGCTCACGAAAAAGCCATGAAGGAAGAACTGGAGTGGGTGCGCAAAGGCGCCAAGGCCCGCCAGTCGAAATCCAAGGCACGTCTGCAACGCTTCGAGGAAATGCAATCGCAGGAATTCCAGAAGCGCAGCGAAACCAACGAGATCTACATCCCGGCGGGTCCACGCCTGGGCGACAAGGTCATCGAGTTCAAGAACGTCACCAAGGGCTACGGCGATCGCGTATTGATCGACAACCTGTCGTTCTCCATGCCTAAAGGCGCCATCGTCGGTGTGATCGGCGGTAACGGTGCCGGTAAGTCGACCCTGTTCCGCATGCTGATGGGCAAGGAAACACCGGATTCGGGCAGCATCGAAGTCGGCGAAACCGTGCAGTTGGCTTGCGTGGACCAGAGCCGCGAAGACCTGGACGGCAGCAAGACCGTGTTCCAGCAAATCTCCGATGGTTCCGACCAGATCCGCATTGGTAACTACGAGATTCCGTCGCGCACCTACGTCGGCCGCTTCAACTTCAAGGGCGGCGACCAGCAGAAGTTCGTCAAGGACCTCTCCGGTGGTGAGCGTGGTCGCTTGCACCTGGCGCTGACCCTGAAAGAGGGCGGCAACGTCCTGCTGCTCGACGAACCGTCCAACGACCTCGACGTCGAAACCCTGCGCTCCCTGGAAGAAGCCCTGCTCGACTTTCCGGGCGCCGCCATTGTGATCTCTCACGATCGGTGGTTCCTTGACCGCGTCGCGACTCACATCCTGGCGTACGAAGATGACTCGCAAGCGGTGTTCTTCGAAGGCAACTACACCGAGTACGAAGCCGACCGCAAAAAGCGTCTTGGCGAAGCCGCTGCCCAACCACATCGGGTACGGCACAAAAAACTGGCCTGATTTCGGGTTGGTGGTTTGAAAAAAAGCGGTGCCTTCGGGCCAATGCCAGTCAGTCATGCTGACTGGCATTTTTATTTCTGGCCGGAGGATTGTAACGCTCGATTCAGATCCTTCCTGGCAAAACGAGACAGTACAGTGATTTTAAGTCGGTGCGATGTTTAGGTATTGAAGAAAGCCGGAAAGAAGCTGTTTAGAGATTGCAACCTAGTAGTTCTGCTAGTGGTGGACGTGAAATTACTGTTTATACTCGCTTATGTGGTTTAACACTAATTCGCTTTCTCTCCGGTGATTATAATGAGAATTTCAAATTTACCTTTGCTTCCTAAAGCAAGTCCGATTCCTGATCCTTTGATTAAGATCCAGGCTTCTAATATTACTGCTACGACATGTCGGATAAGCTGGCAGGTGTATGGGTACTGGGAAGGTGTTTACTTATATAAAGGCAGTACTCGTGTGGGCCAGTATAGTGGCGGAGGGTCTTATGAATTTACCGGGCTGACATCCAAGACGCCTTATGTTTTTTCTGTGCATCCTAAAACGCATGGTCCGGGCAGCCCTGAAGGTGAAAGTGTGCCTGTTACCACCGCCAGGCACAAACCGAGTCCTCCGTCATTTCTTGAGGCTTTCAATCAAACTTCGTCTGAGGTTAGTTTGTTCTGGGGGGACGGTGCAGTCGACGGTGGTGAGCCACGCTATGAACTAAGGCGTGATAATGATTTGATGGAAGTGCCACGCCATCCTCCTTATAAAGATACCACTCCAGAGCAAGGGCGAGTTCATAAATACTGCATGCGTACGTATGATGAGGAATTTAACTTTTCCGATCCCATTTGTGTCGATGTCGAGTTCGAAGACTTTACCGCACCGACAGTGCCTACTGATCTGAGAACCACCAATTTAGGGCTTATCTTCAGTTGGGATGAATCCAGTGACAGCTCAGGGCATGTTACCTATCGGGTCGATCAGGGAGTTGATCATAAATTAGGGGAAACTATAAATACTGAGTTTGCTATTGCCGGTCTGGTTCCAGGTCAACGCTACGAGTTTGGTGTAACTGCGTTCGATCCTACGGGCAATGAATCAAATCGGGTTTTTGTTCAATATCCCAAGGTTGGTATTCCATTTAACGTTGGGGAAGTTAATTTTCCTGCAAAAAACCAACTTCCAGGGTTTTCAGGTTCCGTCGGGTCTCGATTCACGCCAACGCCTCCGACCTATTTTAAGCCTTTTAATCACACGGCGAGTCAGGTTTCATTTTATTGGTACGGCGGTGAAGTAGAAACTGGTGAACCTCGATATGAACTGCGTCGAGATAATCAGCTCCTCGAGATACCAATTTCGCCCCCCTATACCGATACAGATCCACAGGAAGGACGAGAACACGTTTACTGCATTCGAACTTACGATGAGTCATTTCGCTACTCGGAGCCTGTTTGTGTCAAGGTTAGTTTTCCGGACTTTACCTCGCCGACAGACCCCTCGAATCTTCGAACCACTGATCTTGGCCTAACATTGACGTGGGAGCCGTCGTATGACAGCTCTGGCAATATTACTTATATCGTCGAACAGGGCGGTATAGAGTCGGGGCGTACGAAAGAGACCGAGTTTGCTGTTACCGGGCTGGAATCAGGTAAGCGATATACGTTTAGCGTAAGGGCGGTGGATGGTACCGGGCATGAGTCAGATCGCGTATCTGTTCATTATCCTGCATTGGGTATTCCTCTTCCGGGGAAACGTGTCGGTTCGGCCCTATTGGCTTGACCTGCTCAACCAAGCCCTGATGCTGGCGCATCAGGGCTTTTATGTGCAGGGTGCATGCTGGTGCAAGCCCTGCGGATGAGGTCCCCTTTATGGTGCATGAGGTGCTCAAAAATCGATTATTTTATATCTTGAGCACCATTTAATTTCATAAATGCGACATTCTGCTCTATTCCTGTGCGCGTTTCGTTTGTTAAAGTCCGGCCCAATTTCTTCCAACGACAATAATTTGCCGAGACTTTTCCATGATCGAATCCGTCGAATCCTTCCTTGCCCGGCTTAAAAAACGCGACCCGGACCAGCCTGAATTCCACCAGGCCGTCGAGGAAGTCTTGCGTAGCCTGTGGCCCTTTCTCGAAGCCAATCCGCATTACCTGACCTCAGGCATCCTGGAGCGCATGTGCGAGCCGGAGCGAGCTATCGTGTTCCGCGTGTCCTGGGTCGACGATCACGGCAAGGTGCAGGTCAATCGCGGTTTCCGTATCCAGATGAACAGCGCCATTGGCCCGTACAAAGGCGGCCTGCGTTTCCATCCGTCGGTGAATCTGGGCGTCTTGAAGTTCCTGGCCTTCGAGCAGACCTTCAAGAACTCGTTGACGTCGTTGCCCATGGGTGGCGGCAAAGGCGGTTCCGATTTCGACCCCAAAGGCAAAAGCGACGCCGAAGTCATGCGCTTCTGCCAGGCCTTCATGAGTGAGTTGTATCGCCACATTGGCGCCGATGTCGACGTGCCGGCCGGCGATATCGGCGTCGGTGCCCGCGAGATCGGCTTCCTGTTCGGTCAGTACAAGCGCCTTAGCAACCAGTTCACCAGCGTGTTGACCGGCAAGGGTCCGAGCTATGGCGGCAGCCTGATTCGCCCTGAGGCCACCGGGTTCGGTTGCGTGTACTTCGCCGAGGAAATGCTCAAGCGTCGCGGTGAAACCGTCGAAGGCAAACGTGTGGCGATCTCGGGTTCTGGCAACGTTGCGCAGTACGCGGCGCGCAAGGTCATGGACCTGGGCGGCAAGGTTATTTCGCTGTCTGACTCCGAAGGCACGCTGTACTGCGAGAGCGGGCTGACCGAAGAGCAGTGGCAGGCGCTGCTTGAACTGAAAAACGTGCAGCGCGGACGCATCAGCGAACTGGCGGGTCGATTTGGCCTGGAGTTCCTGGCTGGCCAGCACCCATGGGGGCTGAGCTGCGACATCGCGCTGCCGTGCGCCACGCAAAACGAACTGGATGCCGAGGCGGCACAGGCGTTGCTGCGCAATGGCTGCTTCTGTGTGGCGGAAGGGGCGAACATGCCGACCACCCTCGAAGCCGTGGACCTGTTTATCGAAGCAGGCATCCTGTTCGCGCCGGGCAAGGCGTCCAATGCCGGTGGTGTTGCTGTCAGCGGTCTGGAGATGTCGCAGAACGCCATGCGTTTGCTATGGACCGGCGGTGAGGTGGACAGCAAGCTGCACGCCATCATGCAGTCGATCCATCATGCTTGCGTGCATTACGGTGAGGAGAATGGCCAGGTCAACTACGTCAAGGGCGCGAACATCGCCGGTTTTGTCAAAGTCGCCGACGCGATGCTGGCCCAAGGTGTGGTTTAAGCCGGCTCGATACGAATGATCTCGATCGTTTGATCGCCGGCCGGGCGTTGCCACAGCACCTCGTCACCGAGTTGCGCCCCGAGCAGTGCCCGACCCAGCGGCGATCCCCAATTGATCAGGCCATGAGCGGCATCGGCCTGATCTTCGCCCACCAGTTGCACCCGGTGCTCGGCGTCATGTTCATCGGCGTAGGTCACCCGACTGCCGATCTGCACTTTTTCGGTGGACGTGGCGACTGGTACGACCTGGGCGCTGCCCAGGCGTTGCTTGAAGTAACGCAGGTCGCGCTCCAGGTCGGCCAGGCGCTGCTTGTCGGCCTGATCGCCCTCCGCAGACTGCGCGGCGTGCAGGGCTTGCAGTTCGCCAACCTTGGCCTGCAGCAGTTTCAGGCCCTGTGGTGTGACGTAGTTGGGCTGCGCGCTGACCTGCCGTTCGACTGGCTGATCGGCTTGCGCAGCGGCGTTATCTTCATTGACGAATGCCCGGCTCATGGTTTTCTCCCGTTATAGGGTTTGGGCCATGCTCGCAGGCATTTGGTTGCACAGGATGTCTGAAAGCGACTCATGGCGAGCGATAGGCTCGAGCGGCATCCTGATCCTTCTGTTGCTCCCAGGCTTTGTCCCGTTCATTGAGGTGACTGTTGCGATAGCTCTCACGATCCTCGTTTTCGCGCATGGCCTGACACTGACGGAAACCATCGCTCCAGCCTTCGGCGTAATTCTTGTCCTTCAGGTAGCGCGGGACGTTTTTTCGAAACTCGCCGGTGATGGCCCCGGCGGCCTGTCGACCACTGCTGCACCCATCATCGAACCCGTCGGCGAATGCCGGTGGATAACCCTTGGCGATCAGATCTTCGTGGGTTGTCTGGCAACCAGCGATCAACATCAACAAACTCAACACACCTGCGCAACGCCACATCTCGGACTCCCGGGGCCGTTTAACGGCCTATAAGGGAAGTCTAGGTGCGGGTTCGTCAGGTGTTTGTGGAAGGCCTGTGAAAAATCCATTCAACACCACAACCCCCACCCCCCTGTGGGAGCGAGCCTGCTCGCGAAGGCGGTGGATCAGCCGCCATCGATGTCGGCAGACAGTGCGCATTCGCGAGCAGGCTCGCTCCCACAGGGTGGATCGGTGCATTTTGGTCAGTAGTGATACCACTTCACCTCTAGCATCACTTCATTCTCAGGCGTGGCCAGGTGGCTGAACTCGCGCTGGGCGCTCAGGCGCAAACCGAGGTTGCGCGACAATTCCCACTGCTGGTTCAGGCTCAGGCTACGGCGCACTTCGCCATTGGTGAAGAAATCGCCTTTTGCCTCCAGGCTCAGATTGCCCAGCGGGTTTTTCCACAGCAGGCCGGTGTTGAAACCTGCTGCCGGCGATATGAATTCGGCGAAGTCATTATTGTGCTCCACGCGCACGGTGCCCAGGGCGAACCCCAGCATGTCGTCGCCCAGTTGCCAGGTTCCGCCGCCGCCGCCATTGACGTGGCTGACCAGGGTTTCATCGTCATGCTTGCCCGGCACTCGCTCCAGGCCACCAGTGACCTGCCACGACAACGGTTGCAGCAACTCATTTCGCGGGGTCAGGGAGCGAATGGTCGCCAGGTCCAGTTGCTGCACTTGCCAGTCATTGCCTTCGTACTGGCGCAGTTTCAATTGCAGGATCTCGATCTGTGCGCCGAGGGGGAAGCTTTCGGCGTTGTCATTGAGATCGTGATAGGCCATGCGCAAGCCGTACTCGCCAAAGGCGCGGTCACCACGGGTGCCCAGACCGGCCTGCCAGGTGCGCGACTCATGGCCGTCCTCGGGCAGGCCAGGCTGCGGGATGTCCAGTTCTGGGGCGGGATTGCGGTTGATCGCCCGCAGCAACTCAAAGCTGCGCTGGGCCCGCTGCGGATCTCGCTCCTGGCCGTTGGCGCGATAGCGTTCCAGGCGGTAGGCCGCATCGATGATCAGCGCCTGGCGGTCACGGGGTTGCGCCTTGAATTCGGGCGTTTGCAATTGATTCTGGTCGGCGCTGACCTTCAGTACCCACTGTTGTTCTTCATCGGTCAGTGGCTCGGCTCGGCTCAGCAATTCCCGTTCGCGAGACGGACGATACTGGATGGACTCCACCAGCCCGGCCTCTTTCACGGCCTTGACGGTGTCGGTGGGAATGGCTGTCAGTGGGAATTGCTCGGTCAGGCGCAGACTCGGACGCGCCACTTGCAGCAGTTCCAGCAGGCGATAGGAGCAGTTTTCGTCGAAGAAGAAATAGTCGAACTGAATCTGTTTCAGTTCCCAGACGTGCTCGACCATGCGCGCCGTTTCCTGCTGGGTCAGGTTCAGGCGGTACTCCCACAAGTCACGGTTTTCGAGACTGCGGTATTCCGAGAGCTTTTCCTGGTAAGGCACCAGCGCAAACAGCCCCGGATAGCCCCCCATCAAGCCTTTCCAGGCGTACAGGATGCTGTTGTCGGAACCCTCGATGTAGGCGCCGAAGTTGATCGCGTAACTGAGCAGCGAGGTCTTGTCGCTTTGCACGTCGGCCTGATCGATGCGCAGCAATGTGTGGCCGAACATCGATGACGGGCTGTTCAGGTAGGCCGCCGGGAAGATCATCACCGCGCTGTGGGGCGAAACGTCCTTGAACCATTGATTGAACTCGGCGCAGTCCAAAGCCGGCAGGTCGGTCAGGTTGAGCTGCGCCTTGAGCCAGCGGGTTCGTGCCGGGTAGACGCACTGCGCATGCTGTTCGCCGGAAGTGGCCGGGGCGTACAAGGCTTGCACGGTGGCCGCCAGTTCACGGTCCGGGTGTTCGTTGCCATCGGCGGCAAGAAAAAATTTCTTGTCGCTGACATAGCTACGCCAGCCACCGAGCTTGGCGGTTTCGTAATGGCCCAGGGAGATCCAAAAGGGGTCGTTGGCCAGTTGCTGCAAACGTTGTGGATCGATGTGAGGCGCGGCGGACAGCGGGGCGCAGACACAGAGCGCCAGCCAGGCAAGGCGTTTGAGCATAATCAGCAACTTAAACAGGAAAAAAACAAAGACCCAAGGAGGGGGCAGTTCCAAAAAATAAACCCGCTTCCCGAAAGAAGCGGGGTGCGCTGGAGCTTAAGCCTGAGTGGCGTACTTGGCCAGGCGAGGATCGCTCTTGAGAACGGCCAGGGTGTTGGTATGCACATCTTCCGCGGTCACGTCAGCTTTGCTGAAGATCTGCTGGAAGTGCTCGTGAGTGACGGCGGCGAAGTGCGCACGGTCTTCCGGCGCCACGCCCAGTACTACGGCGTAGGTGGTCAGCGCTTCGCCCTGACCTTTAGCCATGTCTTCGGACAGCTCGTTCATCATGCCATTCATGGCAAACCAGGATTTGCCGCCATAGGTCAGCGACGCGTTGGTCGAGCAACCGTTGGTACCGGAAGTCATACCAAATGTTGCGTTGCCGGAAGTGCCGTTGGTGGTGGATGCCAGGAAGTGAGCCGGGGTACCACGCTGACCTTCGAACAGCATGTTGCCCCAACCGCAATCCGGGCCGCCTGGCGCCTGAGCCATGGCGTTGATGGATACCGCGGTGAAGAGAGTACCAAGAAGAATCCGTTTCATAGCTTTGTTCTCTTTATGTGCAAACCAATGGACAAGGGTTCTGGCGCCTATCTCGCCAGTGTGGACTGGTTATTAATCCAGTCGCGCAGTTTGGAGTTTAGGCATGATCAAGGGGTTCCGTGATTTTTTGCCAAATATTCGTTGAAAAGGCTGATTTGGCGCCGCTCAACGCCGGGCTTTGGCCTTGACTACGTTTTGGCCTTAGGCGCTCCTTGCCAGTCAGGCATGGGCGGCGCCAGAATGCCGCTATCTGCCCCGCCTGATTGTAAGGAAGCCCGATGCCTGATCCTGTTGCTGCCAGCTTGCGTCTAGCGCCTGAAGCGCTGACCCGTCCGTTTTCCGCTGAACAGTTCAGCTTCTCTACCACCAATGATCTGGAGCCCTTTCGCGGTGTGCTTGGCCAGGAACGTGCGGTCGAAGCCTTGCAGTTCGGTGTGGCCATGCCACGCCCCGGTTACAACGTATTCGTCATGGGCGAGCCTGGCACCGGTCGCTTCTCTTTCGTCAAACGCTACCTGAAAGCCGAAGGCAAACGCCTGCAGACCCCGGCGGACTGGGTCTACGTCAATAATTTCGATGAGCCGCGCGAACCGCGTGCCCTGGAGTTGCCATCGGGCACCGCCGGTGCCTTCATCTGTGATATCAACGGCTTGATCGACAACCTGCTGGCGACCTTTCCGGCGGTGTTCGAGCACCCGTCCTACCAGCAGAAGAAAAGTGCCATCGACCGCGCCTTCAATCAGCGCTATGACAAGGCATTGGATGTGATCGAGCGCCTGGCGCTGGAGAAAGACGTCGCGCTCTATCGCGATGCCAGCAATATCGCATTCACTCCGATGCTTGAAGGCAAGGCGTTGGATGAGGCCGAATTCGCCCAATTGCCGGAAGCCGAGCGCGATCGCTTCCACGATGATATTTCCAACCTCGAAGAGCGCCTGAACGAGGAACTCGCCAGCCTGCCGCAATGGAAGCGCGAGTCGAGCAATCAGCTGCGCCATCTGAACGAAGAAACCATCACCCTGGCCCTGCAGCCTTTGCTGTCGCCGTTGTCGGAGAAATACGCCGAGAACGCGGCGGTGTGCGGGTACCTGCAAGCGATGCAGGTGTATTTGCTTAAGACCGTGGTCGAGCAACTGGTCGACGACAGCAAGACCGATGCAGTCGCCCGCAAGCTGCTGGAGGAGCAATACGCGCCGAGCCTGGTGGTCGGGCATTCCGCCAGTGGTGGTGCCCCTGTGGTGTTCGAGCCGCATCCGACCTACGAGAACCTGTTCGGCCGCATCGAATACAGCACCGACCAGGGCGCGCTCTATACCACGTATCGGCAGCTGCGGCCGGGTGCGCTGCACCGGGCCAACGGCGGTTTCCTGATCCTCGAAGCGGATAAAATGCTCAGCGAGCCGTTCGTGTGGGATGCGCTGAAGCGCGCCCTGCAATCGCGCAAACTGAAAATGGAATCGCCACTGGGCGAGATGGGTCGTTTCGCAACCGTCACCCTGACGCCGCAGCACATTCCATTGCAGGTCAAAGTCGTCATCATCGGGGCTCGCCAGCTCTACTACACGCTGCAGGACCTCGATCCGGACTTCCAGGAGATGTTTCGCGTCCTGGTGGATTTCGATGAAGACATTCCGATGGTCGACGAGAGCCTGGAACAGTTCGCCCAGTTGCTCAAGACCCGTACTTCCGAGGAGGGCATGGCGCCGTTGACCGCCGATGCGGTGGCGCGCCTGGCAACCTACAGCGCACGCCTGGCCGAGCATCAGGGGCGGTTGTCGGCACGCATCGGTGATCTGTTCCAGCTGGTCAGCGAGGCGGATTTCATTCGTCACCTGGCCTCGGATGAAATGACCGATGCCGGTCACATCGAGCGGGCACTCAAGGCCAAGGCCACCCGTACTGGACGTGTGTCGGCGCGCATTCTCGATGACATGCTGGCGGGGATCATCCTGATCGACACCGCGGGCGCCGCGGTCGGCAAGTGCAACGGCCTGACGGTGCTGGAAGTCGGCGACTCGGCCTTCGGTGTACCGGCGCGGATCTCCGCCACGGTGTATCCCGGTGGCAGCGGTATCGTCGACATCGAGCGTGAGGTCAACCTCGGTCAGCCCATCCACTCCAAAGGGGTGATGATTCTCACCGGTTACCTGGGCAGCCGTTACGCCCAGGAGTTTCCGCTGGCGATCTCCGCGAGCATTGCGCTGGAGCAGTCCTATGGCTACGTCGATGGTGACAGTGCTTCCCTGGGCGAGGCGTGCACCCTGATCTCGGCCTTGTCGAAAACCCCGCTCAAGCAGTGCTTTGCGATTACCGGCTCGATCAACCAGTTCGGTGAAGTGCAGGCCGTGGGCGGCGTCAACGAGAAAATCGAGGGGTTCTTCCGTCTCTGTGAAGCGCGCGGACTGACGGGCGAACAGGGAGCAATCATTCCCCATGCCAACGTTGCCACGCTGATGCTTGACGAGAAAGTGCTGGCCGCTGTGCGCGCCGGTCAGTTCCACGTCTACGCCGTGCGTCAGGCCGACGAGGCGCTGAGCCTGCTGGTGGGTGAGCCGGCGGGCGAGCCGGATGAAAATGGCGAGTTCCCTGAAGGTAGCGTCAACGCACGGGTGGTGGAGCGCTTGCGGGTGATCGCGGAGATGATCAGCGAAGATGACCTGAAAGAGGCAGAGAAGGAAATGGCTGTGGAGGCGCTGGTGGAGGCCAAGCCGGCCTGACAAAAACCTGAGCTTCACCCCGATCCACTGTGGGAGCGAGCCTGCTCGCGAAGACGGATTTTCATTCAGCATTGATGTTGGATGATCGTCCGCTTTCGCGAGCAGGCTCGCTCCCACATTTGCTTGTGAATCGCAATAAAGTGCCATCACTCTGGCGCCAATATTCACACAGTGACCATTCGGCGCCTTCTGGTCTTACTTGACGTACTAGTCAAACTTTTCCTCTATTCTCTGCTCAAGGATATCGACAGTATCACTGGATCGAGACAGCCTCCCCGTGGAGGCTGAATACCGGATTTACCGAGGGTCGCCGCCATGCCGCGCAACCTCTGCCTCACTCGTCAATGTCTAGGTCTTGTGACTCGTATCGAATGCGCCATCCGCCCCCTGGCGGGCGATACGGGGATGTGGACCTTACTCTTCGCCGCCGGAATGGCCGGTGAACAACCTTCAGCCATCAAAGCCCAAGGCCCGTTCCATGGCCCTTTTGTGGCTGAGTCCATCCTCGATACCATCGTTGAAAGCCTGACCCTGCACGGCTATGAACTGGCCGATGACCCGCAGATCTGGTGCCTGCATCTGCAAGCCCAGTTGCGGGAAATCAACGGTGGTCGTTGTCGTAGCGTGGGTGGTTTCGAGTTCCGGCCCGAGCACTGACAGCGCTATTGGGCCTGGCTGGACATGTCAGCCTTGTCGAGCTTGACCTCAAAACCATATTGCACGGTGGCGAGGTCAGTTCGTTGATAGGTTTCCAGGCGCGTGGGTTGACCGTAGAAGTAATGCACGGCGAATAACGCGGGGCCTTCTGTGCTCGCGTCATGGCTGACCGCAAGAATTTCCTTCAGGTAATTGCCGCTGTCATCCTTGGCAAAAAAACGCCAGTCCGGATCGGGAAACACTTTCGAATCCACCACCAGCGCATTGCCCTTGAGTTCAAGACCCTTGGGCAATTGATGGGCATCGAACGTCTGCTTTTCGACAGTGGCCAGAAACAGCGGGATGGAGCCAACCACAAAGGCGGGTGTCTGTGGAAACAGGTTCAGGTCGTAGGTGATCGTGCCGCCCAGGGGGTCGACCTCATACGCCTCTGGTGGCAATTCGATCGACCCATCGCGCTTGCCGCTGCTGTCTTCGGTGAAGAAGCTGACCGGACTATCGCCCGGGTTGAAAGAGCTACCGAGCAATTCATCATTGAAGCTGCGCAGGTGAGTGAACTCGACGCGCGCAGCGCTGGGATCCTCGACCGATTGAGTGATCCTGACGCCTTTTTTCAACTGCTCAGGGGTCAAGGTCGCGCCCTTGAGCCAGGTCGGGGCATTGTCGTCGTAGACTACCACCGGCAAGCTCAGCGGCTGGATGGTTTTCGCCGTGGTATGGCGGTCGAAGCGGCGTACCGGCAGGTCCAGATCCTTGCGAGTCACCGTAACGCCGGAGAAATCCAGCAGGCTGACTTCAAGGGTTTCGATGGTCCCGTTGAAATACACCTTGGAGTAGTGGCGTTTCTGTTGTTTCTCGAAGGTTCGCTGCTCTTCATTGAGCTGTTTTTCCAGCGACTCGCTCCAGAGTTTCTGTTGCTGCAACTTCGCCAGTTGTTTCTGGTAGAAGGCAATTTGCGCGGCATTCTCATTGATCGAGCCTGAGCGCGACAGAAACTGCCCGGTGGCATCCCTGGCCTGGACAATCAGCGGATTCAACGGTGTTTCGGCGATCTCGGGGGCTGGCGGCTCGCTATTGCTGAACTCGATTTCGGCGTAGTTGTCCCCAAGTTTCACCAAGGTGACGCTCAAATTGTCGTTGGTGCGGGTCTGGCCGATGTCCTTTTTCGTCAGGTCGAAGCTGTAGAGCCGGCGCGGTGCAATGACTTCCACCGTGCCTTGCAGGCTCACCGGTTGTGGCTGATTCTTGATATCGACGTCCAGTCCTTCAATGAACGGATAGGTCACGGTCAGGTCGTCAGGGTTGGTCACGTTGGAGCTCGATGGGCTCAACTGAATGCCCGGGTCGGTTTCCGACCATTCCGGCTGGAAGGCGATAACCCGTTTGTTGCTCAGGGTGACCGACTGCCATTGCAGGCCATGGGGAAACAGAAACGCCGCCGGGATGCTGAAGTTGAAGGGGAACACCGGTTGCAGGTCCGTCAGGTAGTCGGAGCTGGAGTCCTTGTGCAGGACGAAAAGGCCATTGATGTACGTGTCAACCAGGGCCTGTGGCGTTGGGTAGTGCTTGAGCACGGCGAGGGCGTCTTCACCGTATTCGGTTTCCACGGGCTTGCTGTCGAGCTTGAGTTGCGCGCGCTCAAGCAGCAAAAGCGAACCGCCCAGTTCGGCCACCGCATCCTTGAGTTTCGGGTCCTCGATGGCATCCAGGGACTTCTCGAACTGCGCAGTCTTTTCCTCAAGGCTGACCTGCCGTTTCTCGTCGCTGGGCGAGCAGGCGCTGATCAGCAGGGCCATGAAAATCCCGGCACTCGTTAATGGCAATCGCCCATCCATTTCCAGTCTTCCTGTCCGATGTCATTTTGCTGTCAATGGTTTGGACACTAGCAGAAAAAATTTGATACACACACGCAGGTAGCGGATTTCCCAATGGTTTCTGGGTATTACAGACGGCTGTTATACTCACGGCCATTTCAAGTCCGCCTGTGAGATTCAATGGAACGCTTTATCGAAAATGCAATGTACGCCTCGCGCTGGCTGCTGGCGCCGATCTACTTCGGTTTATCCCTCGGGCTGTTGGCACTGGCACTGAAATTCTTCCAGGAAGTCTTCCACGTTATCCCCAACGTCTTCTCGATGGCCGAATCGGACCTGATCCTGGTGTTGCTGTCGCTCATTGACATGGCGCTGGTAGGCGGTTTGCTGGTGATGGTGATGATTTCCGGCTACGAGAACTTCGTGTCTCAACTGGACATCGACGACAGCAAGGAGAAGCTCAACTGGTTGGGCACCATGGACTCCTCGTCGCTGAAAATGAAGGTGGCCGCGTCGATCGTGGCGATCTCGTCGATCCACCTGCTGCGTATCTTCATGGACGCCAAGAACGTCGATCCCGAGCATTTGCAGTGGTATGTCATCATTCACATGACCTTTGTGGTGTCGGCATTTGCCATGGGTTACCTGGATAAAGTGACCAAGCACTAAACAACGGCTGTCCTGTTGTTATGCGCCGCCCGTCTGTTGCAAAACAGACGGGCGGCGTCGTTTATGGCTTGTGCTTTGATGCGCCGAGGCATATCCCTGTAAGGGTGTTGGCTCGTCACTGCGTGAGGTGCGCTCATGAACCTGCAAGAGTTGAATGCCTATGCCGTCGCCGGGAAGGTCGATGAGTTGAACCTGATCTCCATGGAAGGAGGCATTTACCTGCTTGAGGCGCGTATGCACGGAGCGGCGTATCCATTGAGTGATGCGCCAGGTCACACGATGCAGTTGCGCTCGGTGGAACATGCACGCGAGGTGCTACGCTCCTTTCCCAAGTTGCACTTCAACCTTGTCCACACCGTCGTGCATGACGAGATGTGCGGGCTGGTTGCCGATGTGGAGGAAAACCTGAAGGTGCCGATCGCCTGACGTCCCTCATCAATGGCATGACATCTGTGCTAGTCTGCTGGCCCTTTTGGTTCCGGGCGCTCCGGGACGCGCTGTGCACGCACGGCCAGTTCCCGAGCCGTCCGCACAGCGGAGCAGTGTCATGTCCGAAGTAAATCTGTCCACCGACGAAACCCGCGTCAGCTACGGCATCGGCCGTCAGCTGGGCGACCAGCTGCGCGACAACCCGCCACCGGGCGTTAGCCTGGACGCGATCCTGGCAGGCCTGACCGACGCGTTTGCCGGTAAGCCAAGCCGTGTTGGCCAGGAAGAAATGTCTGCAAGCTTCAAGGTAATTCGCGAAATCATGCAGGCCGAAGCTGCAGCCAAGGCTGAAGCAGCCGCTGGCGAAGGCCTGGCCTTCCTGGCTGAAAACGCCAAGCGTGACGGCATCACCACCCTGGCTTCCGGCCTGCAGTTCGAAGTACTGTCCGCCGGTGAAGGCGCCAAGCCATCCCGTGAAGATACCGTGCGTACCCACTACCACGGCACCCTGATCGACGGCACCGTGTTCGACAGCTCCTACGAGCGCGGCGAGCCTGCGGAATTCCCGGTCGGTGGCGTGATCGCTGGCTGGACCGAAGCCCTGCAACTGATGAATGCCGGCAGCAAATGGCGTCTGTATGTGCCGAGCGAACTGGCTTACGGCGCTCAAGGCGTTGGCAGCATTCCGCCGCACAGCGTACTGGTGTTCGACGTCGAGCTGCTGGACGTTCTGTAATACCTGACCCTGTAGGAGCGAGCATGCTCGCGATGGGCGTGAACGATAACGCGTGCATTCTGAATGAGCGCGGTGTCCTTGAGTCCATCGCGAGCATGCTCGCTCCTACAAGGGTTTGCGTTTCTCATAGTTCTATCTTGTGATGCAGTTCATTGGTCGGGCGCAATGCCCGGGCATAGCAGAACAGAAACAGGTTTCTCACCACTTCCTTGAGCACCACCGGCTCGCTGGAACTCAAGCCGTTGACGTCCAGGTCACCCTGATCCTGCAGTTCGTTCAAGGCTTCTTCTTCCAGCACTGCACAGACTTCCCCGGTTTCCCGATGCAGGATCCTGAGGTAGGGGTGTGGACGGTCCAGCCAGGCATCGATCAAATAAGTCATGGGTTCTCATCTCCATTGATGGGGTTCAATGAGAATAATTCGTATTCAATAAATAGCAAGGGCCTATTGGCTGATCCGTGATTTTTCTGGGTAAAGATTGCGTAAGGTCAAAACGGCTGGCGTTTGGCTATTGCGAGGGTTCATTGGGCGAGGCGGGGAGGGCGAAGCACCACCCCACGTCAGGACGCGGGGTGGCGTACAGCTGAATCAGACTTTTCTGACGAATTCAGATTTGAGCTTCATCGGGCCGATGCCGTCGATCTTGCAGTCGATGTCGTGATCGCCATCGCACAGGCGGATGTTCTTGACCTTGGTGCCCACCTTGACCACCAGCGACGTGCCCTTGACCTTGAGGTCCTTGATGACGGTGATGGTGTCGCCGTCCTGCAGGACATTGCCCACCGAATCCTTTTTCACTGCATCATCGGACACAGCTTCGGCTTCGCCGCTGGCGGACCATTCGTGGGCGCACTCAGGGCAGATCAGCTGGGCGCCGTCTTCATAGGTGTATTCGGAATTGCATTTCGGGCAGGGTGGCAACGTGCTCACTAAGGCTCCTTGGATTCAGGATCGCTAAAAAGCGCACATTATATAGGGTTTTAGGTGAGAGAGGGGGTGGGACCTGTAGGAGCCGGCTTGCTGGCGATGCATCCAACTCGGTGTGTCAGGAACACCGTGGTGATGCAATCGCCAGCAAGCCGGCTCCTACAAGTGCAGATCAGTGTGTGCGGGCGACCGCAAACTCGCTCAATTCAACCAGTGCATCGCGGTATTCGCTGGCGGGCAGCGCGTCGAGACACTTGATCGCACGGGCCACATAGTCGCGGGCGAGCTGGGCGGTGTAATCCAGTGAGCCGGAGGCTTCCACAGCTTCGCGGATGTTTTCCAGGTCTTCGATACCGCCTTTCTGGATCGCCTTGCGCACCAGGGCTGCCTGCTCCGGCGTACCTTCGCGCATGGTGTAGATCAGCGGCAGGGTGGGCTTGCCTTCGGCCAGGTCGTCACCGACGTTCTTGCCCAGGGTCTCGGCGTCGCCTTTGTAGTCCAGCAGGTCGTCGACCAGTTGGAAGGCCACGCCCAGATGGTCGCCGAAGGTGCGCAGCGCTTCGCACTGCTCAGGTGTCGCGCCGGCCAGGGCTGCCGCACTGTGGGTCGAGGCTTCGAAGAGCATCGCGGTCTTGCCGCGGATGACCTCCATGTAGGTTTCTTCGGTGGTGCTGGCATCGCGGACCTTCGACAGCTGCAACACTTCGCCTTCGGCGATGATGCGCGTGGCTTGCGAAAGGATCTTCATCACCGGCATGGAGCCCAGCTCGACCATCATTTCGAAGGAGCGCGAATACAGGAAGTCGCCCACCAGCACGCTCGGCGCGTTGCCCCACATGGCATTGGCCGTCGAACGGCCACGGCGCATGCCGGACATGTCGACCACGTCGTCATGCAGCAGGGTAGCGGTGTGCAGGAATTCGATGGTGGCGGCCAGCAGGCGCAGGTCGTCGCCTTCGCGGCCGAGGGCCTTGCCACACAGCAGCACCAGTAACGGACGCAGGCGTTTACCACCGGCCGAGGTAATGTAATCGCCGATTTTCGATACCAGCGGCACTCGGGAAGTCAGCTGCTTCTTGATGATGCCGTCGACGGCGCTAAAATCGTCCGCCACCGCGCGGTAGAAAGCTTGGGGTTGCATCAGCGACAGTTGCTCCAGAAGGGTTGCGCGGCATGCTAGGACCCACGCCAGCAGGTGTCAAGGCGCGATGGACGGCCTATTGCAAGGCGCTCGTGCCTTGCGTACAATCGCGCACCCTGAACTTCCTGGGCAGCACCTGCCTTACGCAATTGCAAGCGGGCCTCCAGCCCCATGCAGCCATGCCAGCCAATACCTCTTCTTATAAAGAGCTGGGTGAGCAGGATTATCGGAGAAATACCATGTCTTATGCAGTAATCGTTACTGGCGGCAAGCAGTATAAAGTCGCCCCAGGTGAATACCTGAAGATCGAAAAACTGGAAATCGCTACCGGCGAATCCGTTACCTTTGATCGCGTTCTGTTGGTTGCCAACGGTGACGACGTGAATATCGGCGCTCCAGTTGTTGCTGGCGCTACCGTTGTGGCTGAAGTGATCTCCCAAGGTCGTCACGATAAAGTCCGCATCATCAAGTTCCGTCGCCGTAAGCACCACATGAAGCGTATGGGCCACCGCCAGTGGTACACCGAGATCAAAATCACCGGTATTCAGGCTTAATTACAGCCTAATTCCTCACTAGGAGAATTGAACTCATGGCACACAAAAAAGCTGGTGGTAGTACCCGTAACGGTCGCGACTCAGAAGCCAAACGCCTTGGCGTGAAGATGTATGGCGGCCAGGCTATCAAAGCAGGCAACATCATCGTGCGTCAGCGCGGCACCCAATTCCACGCTGGCTACGGCGTTGGCATGGGTAAAGATCACACTCTCTTCGCTAAAGTCGAAGGCGTGATCAAGTTCGAAGTAAAAGGCGCCTTCGGTCGTCGTTACGTGAGCGTAGTCGCGGCTTAATCGCGCGATCGCTGGAAAAGCCCTGTCTCGCGACGGGGCTTTTTCGTTTGTGGGGTGAGTCTCTTGCAAAACTGTTTGTATGGGCTGCCGGCGCTGGTTTTAGCGGTCGTTGATTGGAGTCGCTGCGCTCATTTTTGCAAGAGTCTTATGTCTTAGTGTTTTTCGGCTCGTCCGTATGGCGAGAGGCGTTGTGTTATGAAGTTTGTTGATGAAGTATCGATCCGAGTAAAGGCTGGCGACGGCGGTAACGGCTGCATGAGTTTCCGTCGCGAAAAATTCATCGAAAACGGTGGTCCGAACGGTGGTGATGGTGGTGACGGCGGCTCGGTCTACATGATCGCCGACGAAAACCTCAACACCCTGGTCGACTATCGTTACACCCGGCACTTCGATGCCGAGCGTGGCTCCAATGGTGGCAGCACCGACTGCACCGGCAAGAAGGGTGAGGATCTGGTGCTGCGCGTACCGGTCGGCACCACCGTGATCGACTCCGCTACCCAGGAAGTGATCGGTGACCTGACCAAGGCCGGCCAGAAGCTGCTGGTGGCACATGGCGGTTGGCACGGTTTGGGTAATACCCGTTTCAAATCCAGTACCAACCGTGCGCCACGCCAGACTACGCCGGGCAAGCCGGGCGAGCAGCGTGACCTCAAGCTGGAAATGAAGGTGCTGGCGGACGTGGGTCTGCTGGGCTTGCCGAACGCTGGTAAAAGTACCTTTATCCGTTCGGTATCCGCTGCCAAGCCGAAAGTCGCCGACTATCCGTTTACCACCCTGGTGCCAAACCTGGGTGTGGTCAGCGTCGATCGCTGGAAAAGCTTCGTGGTCGCGGACATCCCGGGCCTGATTGAAGGTGCTTCCGACGGCGCCGGCCTGGGGATTCGTTTCCTCAAGCACTTGTCGCGTACCCGCCTGCTGCTGCACCTCGTCGACATGGCGCCGCTGGATGACACCAGTGCTCCGGACGCTGCCGAGGTCATCGTCAACGAGCTGACCAAGTTCAGCCCGTCCCTGGCTGAACGTGATCGTTGGCTGATCCTCAACAAGTGCGACCAGATCCTTGAAGAAGAGCACGATGAGCGGGTCAAGGAAATCGTCGATCGCCTGGAGTGGACCGGTCCGGTCTACGTGATCTCGGCCATCGCCAAGCAGAACACCGAGCGTCTGTGTCACGACATCATGCGTTACCTGGAAGATCGTGCCGATCGCCTGGCCAATGACCCGGCCTACAAGGAAGAGCTGGCCGATCTCGATCAGCGCATCGAAGACGAAGCCCGTGCCCAGCTGCAGGCGCTGGACGATCAGCGTGCCTTGCGTCGTAGCGGCGTGAAGTCGGTCCACGACATCGGCGACGATGATTGGGACGAAGAAGATGTGGATGACGAAGACGGTCCGGAAATCATTTACGTGCGTGACTGATTCGTTGCGATAAACTTAAGCGCCGCTCAATCGAGCGGCGTTTTAGTATCTGGAAATCGATCGTTGGTCACGAATAACCACGAATAACGTCACGGGCAGTGCCAGGTCGCGCTGCCCTCAAGCTAAGGTTGAAGATGATGCGGAGCAAGGTGACAGGTGCGCAGCGTTGGGTCGTGAAGATCGGCAGCGCTTTGCTGACAGCGGACGGCAAGGGCCTGGATCGCGCGGCAATGGGTGTCTGGGTTGAACAGATGGTGGCCTTGCATGAGGCGGGTGTCGAGTTGGTGCTGGTGTCCTCCGGGGCGGTGGCGGCCGGCATGAGCCGTCTGGGCTGGACCGCGCGACCCAGTGCGATGCACGAGCTCCAGGCCGCTGCTGCAATCGGCCAGATGGGCTTGGTGCAGGCCTGGGAGTCGAGCTTTGCCGAGCATGGTCGACACACTGCGCAAATTCTCCTGACGCACGATGACCTGTCCGACCGCAAGCGCTACCTGAACGCCCGCAGCACCTTGCGTGCGCTGGTCGAGTTGAAGGTCATTCCGGTGATCAACGAGAACGATACTGTGGTCACCGACGAAATCCGTTTCGGCGACAACGATACCCTCGCGGCGTTGGTGGCCAATCTGGTCGAGGCTGACCTGCTGGTGATCCTGACGGATCGCGATGGCATGTTCGACGCCGATCCGCGCAACAATCCAGATGCCCAACTGATCTACGAGGCGCGTGCCGATGATCCGGCGCTCGACGCGGTGGCGGGCGGTACCGGCGGAGCGCTGGGACGCGGTGGCATGCAAACCAAGCTGCGCGCGGCACGCCTGGCGGCGCGGTCCGGTGCGCATACGATCATCGTGGGTGGTCGTCTGGAGCGCGTTCTGGATCGTCTTAAGGCGGGTGAGCGCATTGGCACCTTGCTCTCGCCTGAGCGCGGCATGCTGGCGGCACGCAAGCAGTGGCTGGCCGGGCATCTGCAAACCCGTGGCACCCTGGTGTTGGACGCAGGTGCGGTGACGGCGTTGTCCCAAGGTAACAAGAGCCTGCTGCCGGTTGGGGTCAAATTGGTCCAGGGAAGCTTCCGGCGCGGCGAAATGGTGGTGTGCGTGGCGCCCGACGGTCGTGAAATTGCCCGTGGGTTGGCCAACTACAGTGCGCTGGAAGCACAAAAAATCATCGGTCAGTCGTCTGAGGCGATTGTCGGTCTCTTGGGTTATATGGCGGAACCGGAACTGGTTCATCGCGATAATCTGATTCTGGTCTGAAGGAATACCTGATGCGCATGGCAAAAGGATTGTTGGGGTTGCTGTTGGCGATGCCGCTGCTGGCGTCGGCTGAGGAAATTGGCCAGGTGTCGACGGTGTTCAAGTTTGTCGGCCCGAACGATCGCATCGTGGTCGAGGCGTTTGACGATCCCAAGGTCGAGGGTGTGACGTGCTACCTGTCGCGCGCCAAGACCGGGGGTGTGAAGGGTGGGCTTGGATTGGCCGAGGATCGTGCCGAGGCGTCCATTGCCTGTCGTCAGGTCGGGCCCATCAGCTTCAAGGGTGAGCTCAAGGACGGTGACGAGGTGTTCAAGGAGCGTACCTCCCTGGTGTTCAAGACCATGCAGGTGGTGCGATTCCTCGATAAGAAGCGCAATACGCTGGTGTATCTGGTGTACAGCGATCGGTTGATCGAGGGCAGTCCGCAGAATGCGGTGACAGCGATTCCGATTTTGCCTTGGGCGAGCGCTCAATAAGTAAACGAAAATCCAAGTGTGGGAGCGGGCTTGCTCGCGAAAGCGCAGTGTCAGTCGATGCAGGTGTCGCCTGATGCGCCGCTTTCGCGAGCAAGCCCGCTCCCACACTTGTTTTGTGTGTTCATCAAGTCGCAGGCAATAAAAAACCGACCCTGAGGTCGGTTTTTTAATGAACGAGTCGCTTAGGCAGCAGCGGCAACGTTCAGGGCCTTTACGTGGCCATTCAGGCGGCTCTTATGACGAGCAGCCTTGTTCTTGTGGATGATGCCTTTATCGGCCATACGGTCGATAACTGGCACAGCCAGAACGTAAGCAGCTTGAGCTTTTTCAGCGTCTTTTGCGTCGATGGCCTTAACTACATTCTTGATGTAGGTACGAACCATGGAACGCAGGCTGGCGTTGTGGCTGCGACGCTTCTCAGCCTGTTTTGCACGTTTTTTGGCGGAAGGTGAGTTGGCCACCGTCGAGCTCCTCGAAAGACTTTTTAGGAAATAGCAAACAAAATAGGCCGCGAATCATGCCGATGAGTTGAGGTCTTGTCAAGGGCGGTTGAAACGTTCCGCTAAGTGGTAGGTGCAACACCTCTGGATATTTCTTTCCAGCGTGCGACCTGTAAACTCGCGAGCTTTGGCTCTGTGCTGTTGCGGCGCGGAGTATCGCATAAGTAGGCGCGTAGTTCGCCTGCTGTTTATCGACAGGCACGAACTCTTTTAATGAATCTGCTCAAATCGTTGGCCGCTGTCAGCTCTATCACGATGCTTTCCCGGGTTTTGGGGTTTGTTCGTGACACCCTTATTGCACGTGCATTCGGCGCGGGAATGGCGACCGACGCCTTTTTCATCGCCTTCAAGTTGCCCAACCTGTTGCGGCGGATTTTTGCCGAAGGGGCGTTTTCCCAGGCATTCGTACCGATTCTGGCCGAATACAAAAGCCAGAAGGGCGATGAGGCGACGCGAACCTTCATTGCCTATGTTTCTGGCCTGCTGACACTGGTGCTGGCGCTCGTCACGGCGTTGGGCATGCTTGCCGCCCCCTGGGTCATCTGGGTGACCGCGCCGGGTTTCACCAATACGCCGGAGAAGTTCGAGCTGACCACCAGCTTGCTGCGAGTGACCTTTCCGTACATCTTGCTGATTTCCCTGTCCTCATTGGCTGGCGCGATCCTTAACACCTGGAACCGCTTTTCTGTGCCGGCGTTTGTGCCGACCCTGCTGAACGTCAGCATGATTATCTTTGCGCTGTTCCTGACGCCGTATTTCGATCCGCCGGTGATGGCGCTGGGCTGGGCGGTGCTGGCGGGCGGCCTGGCGCAGTTGCTTTACCAACTGCCACACCTGAAAAAAATCGGCATGCTGGTCCTGCCGCGCCTGAGTTTGCGCGACAGCGGCGTCTGGCGGGTGATGAAGCAGATGCTGCCGGCGATTCTCGGGGTGTCGGTGAGTCAAATCTCGTTGATCATCAACACCATCTTTGCGTCCTTCCTGGTTGCCGGCTCGGTGTCCTGGATGTACTACGCCGACCGCCTGATGGAGTTGCCGTCCGGTGTGCTGGGCGTGGCATTGGGCACGATTCTGCTGCCGACCCTGGCCAAGACCTACGCCAGCCAGGACCGCCAGGAATATTCGCGAATCCTCGATTGGGGCCTGCGCCTGTGTTTCGTGCTGGTATTGCCTTGTGCCCTGGCGTTGGGGATTCTGGCCGAGCCGCTGACGGTTTCACTGTTCCAGTACGGTCAGTTCGATGCCCATGACGCGGCCATGACCCAGCGTGCGCTGATTGCCTACTCTGTCGGTTTGCTCGGGATTATCGTGATCAAAGTACTGGCGCCAGGCTTTTATGCGCAACAAAACATCCGCACGCCGGTAAAAATCGCGATTTTCACCCTGGTGGTCACCCAGTTGTTCAACCTGCTGTTGATCGGCCCGCTGGCCCATGCCGGCCTTGCGCTTGCCATCAGTGCCGGTGCCTGCCTGAATGCCGGGCTGCTGTTCTATCAACTGCGCAAGCAGCAGATGTACCAGCCGCAACCGGGTTGGGCGAAGTTTGGCTTCAAGCTGGTGGTCGCGGTGACGGTGATGTCCGCTGTGCTGCTGGCGGGGATGCATTTCATGCCCGCCTGGGGCGAAGGGCAGATGCTTGAGCGGTTCCTGCGCCTGGGCGCTTTGGTCATCGCCGGTGTGGTGGCTTATTTCGGCATGTTAGTGTTGATGGGCTTCAGGTTGCGCGACTTCAATCGCAAGGCGCTTGGCTAAAGCCAGGGCCTCGATAAACATGGGCGAGTCGGCGTTTTTGTCGGCTCGATTACTTTGGGATACGGTGTTGCCTGTCGTCGGCCGCCGGGTGTGGTTATAATCGACCACTTTATGAGCAAGAAGCGCGTTATGCAGCTGGTTCGAGGCCTCCACAATCTGCGCCCCCAGCATCGGGGCTGTGTCGCCACTATTGGCAACTTTGACGGTGTACACCGTGGCCACCAGGCTATCCTGGCGCGGCTGCGCGAGCGTGCGCTCGAGTTGGGCGTGCCCAGCTGCGTGGTTATTTTCGAGCCGCAGCCCCGGGAATTCTTCGCCCCTGACACGGCGCCAGCGCGTCTGGCCCGGCTGCGTGACAAGCTGCAGCTGTTGGCTGCCGAAGGGGTCGACCGAGTCCTGTGCCTGGCATTCAACCAGCGCCTGAGCAAGCTCAGCGCCAGTGAGTTCGTCGAAACCATCCTGGTTGACGGTCTCGGCGTGCAGCACCTTGAAGTCGGCGACGACTTCCGTTTTGGCTGTGACCGGGCAGGGGATTTCGATTTCCTGCAACAGGCTGGCGTCATGCAGGGTTTCACCGTCGAAGCGGCGCAAACCGTCGAGCTCGATGGCATTCGCGTCAGCAGCACCCAGGTGCGTAATGCGCTGGCCGCTGCTGATTTCGCCCTCGCGGAGCGTTTACTGGGCCGTCCATACCGGATCGCCGGTCGCGTGTTGCATGGCCAGAAGCTGGCCCGGCAGTTGGGTACGCCCACCGCCAATATCCAGCTCAAGCGTCGTCGCGTGCCGCTGACCGGGGTTTATCTGGTCAGTATCGACCTGGACGGCAAGACCTGGCCTGGCGTCGCCAATATCGGCGTTCGACCCACGGTCCAGGGAGATGGCAGAGCCCACCTCGAAGTACATCTTTTAGATTTTGCCGGCGATCTGTATGACCGGCGTATGACGGTGGTTTTCCACCAAAAGCTGCGTGAAGAGCAGCGTTTCGCCTCTCTGGAGGCGCTTAAGACGGCGATCAATGCGGATGTCGCCGCCGCCCGTGCCCTGTCGCACCTAGCGCCAATCGCTAATGAAGAGCCTTAAATGACCGACTATAAAGCCACGCTAAACCTTCCGGACACCGCCTTCCCAATGAAGGCCGGCCTGCCTCAGCGCGAACCGCAGATTCTGCAGCGCTGGGACAGCATTGGCCTGTACGGAAAGTTGCGCGAGATTGGCAAGGATCGTCCGAAGTTCGTCCTGCACGACGGTCCTCCATACGCCAACGGCACGATTCACATCGGTCACGCACTGAACAAGATTCTGAAGGACATGATCATTCGTTCGAAGACCCTGTCGGGCTTCGATGCGCCTTATGTTCCGGGTTGGGACTGCCATGGCCTGCCGATCGAGCACAAGGTCGAAGTGACCCACGGCAAGAACCTGGGCGCGGACAAGACCCGCGAACTGTGCCGTGCCTACGCCACCGAGCAGATCGAAGGGCAGAAATCCGAATTCATCCGTCTAGGCGTGCTGGGCGACTTCGCCAACCCGTACAAGACCATGGATTTCAAGAACGAGGCCGGTGAAATCCGTGCCCTCGCCGAAATCGTCAAGGGCGGTTTCGTGTTCAAGGGCCTCAAGCCTGTGAACTGGTGCTTCGATTGCGGTTCGGCCCTGGCCGAGGCGGAAGTCGAGTACGAGAACAAGAAGTCCTCGACCATCGACGTCGCATTCCCGATTGCCGATGAAGCCAAGCTGGCTGCCGCGTTCGGTCTGCCTTCGCTGGACAAACCCGCGTCGATCGTGATCTGGACCACCACCCCGTGGACCATCCCGGCCAACCAGGCGCTGAACGTCCACCCTGAATTCAACTACGCCCTGGTCGATGTCGGCGACAAACTGCTGGTGTTGGCTGAAGAGCTGGTCGAGTCATGCCTGGCACGCTACAGCCTGGAAGGTTCGGTCATTGCGATTGCCTCGGGCAAAGCGCTGGAACTGATCAACTTCCGCCACCCGTTCTACGATCGCCTGTCGCCTGTCTACCTGGCTGACTATGTCGAACTGGGCGCCGGCACCGGCGTGGTTCACTCTGCCCCGGCCTACGGTGTGGACGACTTCGTGACCTGCAAGAAATACGGCATGGTCAACGATGACATCCTCAACCCGGTACAAAGCAACGGCGTCTACGCGACCTCGCTGGAATTCTTCGGCGGCCAGTTCATCTGGAAGGCCAACCCGGCCATCGTCGACAAGCTGACCGAAGTGGGCGCGCTGCTGCACACGACCATCATCGAACATAGCTACATGCACTGCTGGCGCCACAAGACTCCGCTGATCTACCGTGCCACCGCGCAGTGGTTCATCGGCATGGACAAGCAGCCAACCACCGGCGACACCCTGCGCCAGCGCTCGCTCAAAGCCATTGAAGAAACCCAGTTCGTACCGGCCTGGGGCCAGGCGCGACTGCACTCGATGATTGCCAACCGTCCGGACTGGTGCATCTCCCGCCAGCGCAATTGGGGTGTGCCGATCCCGTTCTTCCTGAACAAGGAAAGCGGCGAACTGCACCCACGCACCGTCGAATTGATGGAAGAAGTTGCCAAGCGCGTCGAAGTCGAAGGCATCGAGGCCTGGTTCAAGCTGGACGCCGCCGAGCTGCTGGGCGATGAAGCGCCACAGTACGACAAGATCAGCGACACCCTCGACGTCTGGTTCGACTCGGGTACCACCCACTGGCACGTCCTGCGCGGTTCGCACCCGATGGGCCACGAAAGCGGTCCACGCGCCGACCTGTACCTGGAAGGTTCGGACCAGCACCGCGGCTGGTTCCATTCGTCGCTGCTGACCGGTTGCGCCATCGACAACCACGCGCCGTATCGCGAGCTGCTGACCCACGGTTTCACCGTTGACGAGTCCGGCCGCAAGATGTCCAAGTCGTTGGGCAACGTCATTGCACCGCAGAAGGTCAACGACACCCTGGGTGCCGATATCATGCGCCTGTGGGTCGCTTCTACCGACTACTCCGGTGAAATGGCAGTGTCCGAGCAGATCCTGCAACGCAGTGCGGACGCCTACCGGCGTATCCGTAACACCGCGCGTTTCCTGCTCTCGAACCTGACCGGCTTCAACCCGGCCACCGACCTGCTGCCGGCCGAAGAAATGCTGGCACTGGACCGTTGGGCCGTGGATCGCACCCTGCTGCTGCAACGTGAGCTGCAAGAGCACTACGGTGAATACCGCTTCTGGAACGTGTACTCGAAGATCCACAACTTCTGCGTGCAGGAGCTGGGCGGTTTCTACCTGGACATCATCAAGGACCGCCAGTACACCACGGGTGCCGACAGCAAGGCCCGTCGTTCGTGCCAGACCGCGCTGTTCCACATCTCCGAAGCGCTGGTGCGCTGGATCGCCCCGATCCTGGCGTTTACCGCCGACGAGCTGTGGCAATACCTGCCGGGCGAGCGCAACGAGTCCGTCATGCTCAACACCTGGTACGAAGGCCTGAGCGAACTGCCGGAAGGCTTCGAGCTGGGTCGCGCCTACTGGGACCGCATCATGGAAGTGAAGGTCGCGGTCAACAAAGAGATGGAAATCCAGCGCGCGGCCAAGGCCGTCGGTGGCAACCTGCAAGCCGAAGTGACGCTGTTCGCCGAAGACGCGCTGAGCGCCGACCTGGCCAAGCTGAGCAACGAACTGCGTTTCGTCCTGATCACCTCCACCGCCAGCGTTGCACCTTTTGTTCAGGCGCCAGCGGACGCGGTAGTCACCGAAGTCAGCGGCTTGAAGCTGAAAATCGTCAAGTCGGCCTTCGCCAAGTGCGCCCGTTGCTGGCATTGCCGTGAAGACGTCGGCGTGAACCCGGAGCATCCGGAAATCTGCGGTCGTTGCGTCGACAACATCAGCGGCGCGGGCGAGGTTCGTCACTATGCCTAATGCCGTTGGCCGTTTTGGGCGGCTGGGCTGGCTCTGGTTGAGTTTGCTGGTCCTGGTCATCGACCAGGCCAGTAAGTTCTACTTCGAAGGCTCGTTGGAGATGTACCAGCAAATCGTGGTGATCCCCGATTACTTCAGCTGGACCCTGGCCTACAACACCGGCGCGGCATTCAGCTTCCTGGCTGACAGCTCCGGCTGGCAGCGCTGGTTGTTTGCCCTGATCGCGATGGTGGTCAGTGCCGTGCTGGTGGTGTGGCTAAAGCGTCTGGGACGTAACGAAACCTGGGTGGCCATCGCGTTGGCGTTGGTGCTGGGTGGCGCGCTGGGCAATTTGTATGACCGCATAGCCTTGGGCCATGTGATCGATTTCATTCTGGTGCATTGGCAGAATCGCTGGTATTTCCCGGCTTTCAACTTTGCCGACAGTGCAATCACGGTTGGTGCTGTAATGCTGGCACTGGATATGTTCAAAAGTAAAAAGACCGGAGAAACCGTTCATGACTGAACAGGTATTGGCTGAGCAACGCATCGGCCAGAACACGGAAGTCACCTTGCATTTCGCATTGCGCCTGGAGAACGGCGACACGGTGGACAGCACCTTCGACAAGGCCCCGGCGACCTTCAAGGTCGGTGACGGCAACCTGTTGCCAGGTTTCGAAGTGGCGTTGTTCGGTTTCAAGGCGGGCGACAAGCGTACCCTGAGCATCGAGCCGGAAAACGCGTTCGGCCAGCCCAACCCGCAAAACGTGCAGATCATCCCGCGCTCACAGTTCCAGGACATGGACCTGTCGCCAGGTTTGCTGGTGATCTTCAACGATGCGGCCAATACTGAATTGCCGGGTGTGGTCAAAGAGTTCGATGACACGCAAGTGACCATCGACTTCAACCATCCACTGGCGGGCAAGACCCTGACCTTTGACGTGGAAATCATTTCCGTCAAAGCGCTGTAACTGACCGAACACGGTCAAAAATGTGGGAGCGAGCCTGCTCGCGAAGGCTGACAGACATTCAACATTGATGTCGTCTGACACACCGCTTTCGCGAGCAGGCTCGCTCCCACAGTAGGTTTCTACAGTTTTCGCTTTTTCTTGCGCACAAGACACGAGGCACAGCATGCAAATCAAACTCGCCAACCCCCGTGGCTTCTGCGCCGGCGTGGACCGGGCGATCGAAATCGTCAATCGCGCCCTGGAGGTTTTCGGGCCGCCGATCTATGTGCGCCACGAAGTGGTTCACAACAAGTTCGTCGTCGAAGACCTGCGTAACCGCGGGGCGATCTTCGTCGAAGAGTTGGATCAGGTGCCGGACGATGTGATCGTCATCTTCAGTGCCCACGGCGTGTCCCAGGCCGTACGTACTGAAGCCGCCGGCCGTGGCCTGAAAGTGTTCGACGCCACGTGTCCGCTGGTCACCAAGGTGCATATCGAAGTCGCCCGCTACAGCCGCGATGGACGTGAATGCATCCTTATTGGTCACGCTGGTCACCCGGAAGTCGAAGGCACCATGGGCCAGTACGATGGCAGCAACGGTGGGGCGATCTATCTGGTCGAAGACGAAAAGGACGTCGCCGAACTCCAGGTGAACAACCCGGATAAACTGGCGTTCGTCACCCAGACGACCTTGTCCATGGACGATACCAGTCGCGTCATCGACGCCCTGCGTACTCGGTTCCCGGCCATTGGCGGCCCGCGCAAGGACGACATCTGCTACGCCACGCAAAACCGCCAGGACGCGGTCAAGCAATTGGCCGACGAATGTGATGTGGTGTTGGTGGTCGGTAGCCCGAACAGCTCCAACTCCAATCGCCTGCGTGAACTGGCAGAACGCATGGCAACCCCGGCGTACCTGATCGACGGTGCCGAGGACCTCGACAAGAGTTGGTTCGACGGTGTCGAGCGGATCGGTATCACCGCTGGCGCTTCTGCTCCGGAAGTCCTGGTGCGCGGCGTGATTCAGCAATTGCAGGCCTGGGGTGCTACCGGTGCCGATGAGTTGGCCGGGCGTGAAGAGAACATCACGTTCTCCATGCCAAAAGAACTCCGGGTCCGTTCGCTGCTCTGACCCTTCAGGTTGCGCATAACGCCTGCGCGGTTTTTTCACTGCGCAGGCTGATGCGACCGTTCGAGGCCAGCACCACCTGGTGCTGGCTTTGCGCTTCGCGTGCAGCGCAAACATGCAATGTCCCTGCTTGGAAACCTCCGGACACCGGCTCACCCCCTGGGCCGAAACGTACGGCAGTCCTGACATACTGGTTGCCGAAAATAGCCACGCCAATGCCGCTGCGACGCTCTATCAGCAGCGGATTTCCAGGGTCGTCGTGCCCCTTGCCGCTGACATCCAGAATGATTCGCCAGCCCTGGCTCCAGTCATCATTTATGCCGTGAACGACGACGACCTGACCGCGCGATACCGCTTCGCTCCTTGCACTGCGCAGACCGCTGACCAGTGACTTGGCCGCTTCCTTGCGATGGTTCGATTCTGTCAGCGCAGCGAATGCCGGACTGACCAGTTGCAGAACAATCCCGAGAATCGCGAGTCCCATAAGCAATTCAATCAGACTGAAACCTTGCTCACGCATGAGATTTTCCTCCCTGGAATGTTCTAGCGCGTGGAGCAGGTATAGCCGACGGCAGTAGAGAGCAACGATGGATCATCGTACAAAAGGTTTCACGTTGATCGAGTTGTTGGTTGCGTTGGCGATTTTCCTGGCCCTGATCACCCTGGTGGTCCCGGCGTTTATCCGTTCGTCGCAAAGCACCAAGGCCGACACCGAGATCAGGGATCTGCAACGTGGCCTCAACTTCGCCCGACTCGAAGCCATCGATCGCGGCGTGACCATTCGGGTACGACCTACGGCGGGTGGGGACGTGTGGACGGGGGAGTTGTCGGTCTATGACGGTACGGGCACCCCGGCGAATGTATTGCGGGTTGTTCCACCGATCAGCAGCGGTGCGACTCTGACGCTAACCTCGGGAGTGTCGGCCATCGATTTCAACAATTTGGGCGGGCTGTCGTCACCCTCCACGGCAGTGGTGATCAGCTATGTGCTCGGAACGCAAAGCAGGATGCTGAATGTGTGTTTGAACGGACGAATTCTATTGGGTGGAAATTGCGGATGAGGCCATGGAGCAAGCGTGCCCAGGAGGGCATGACGTTGATCGAAGTGCTGGTGGCGTTGCTGATTCTGGGCGTGGGGCTGTTGGGCGCGGCCGCCGTTCAATTGAATGCCCTGAAATACACTGACAGTGCGCGCATGACCAGCCAGGCCAGTTTTATCGCCTACGACATGCTGGACCGCATTCGCGCCAATGCCGCCGCCGATTACACCGTGACACCGCCGACCTCAGGCAATCTCAACGTCGCCCGGGACCAGGATCTCTACGATTTCACCCATAACATCGTCAATTTCGGTGGTGCCACGGCGACCGGCACCATCTCCCTGAGCCAGCGGGTGTACACCATCACCATTAATTGGGACGACTCGCGGGCCGCCAACAGCGCGAACTCAAGGCGCAGTTTCGTCCTCACAAGCCGCGCCACCACCGACCCGGTGACCACGCCATGAGCCGCTCCAATCGCGGGTTCGGCCTGATCGAATTGCTGATTGCCCTGGCGTTGAGCCTCGTGGTGGTACTGGGCGTGGTGCAGGTGTTCATCGCCGCAAAAAACACCTACATCAGCCAGAATGCCGCCGCAGCCATGCAGGAGGACGCGCGCTTTGTGCTGAGCAAGATGATCCAGGAAATCCGCATGGTCGGCATGTTCGGCTGCCTGGGGACGATCACCGATGCCAGCAAAGAGGGTGATTTCGCTGCCAGCCAGATAAAACCGATCAGTTGGGACAACGCCAGTCTCAAGCTAATCCTGGTCACGGCGGATGTCGGCAGCAATGGCGGGACCCCGGCCTGGACGGTGGTTTCCGATTGTCGAAGCAGTGCGACGGCTTACTCCGACCTGCGCACACCTGCCACGGGGCAACTGGCATTTCCTATCCGGCGATTGATCTACAGCTTGAAGAACGGTCAGCTGACGTTGGGTGCCGGTAGGGAGACGCCGAAACCGCTCCAGCAAGTGCTGGTGGATAACGTCAGTGCCTTCGACGTGAGCTTCGGCCTCGCCAGCTCGGCTGCCGATTCGGCGGTGTCCAGTTACAGCAGCAACCCGTCGGACCCGGCGCGCATCCGTAGCGTACGCCTGAACCTGACACTCACGGACCCGAACCACCGGGTGAGCGACCAAACCTTCAACGTGGTTGCCGCCTTGCGCAACCGCCTGCCATGAAGGGCAGGCCGATGCGTGTGTCCCCTGGTTGCCAGCGCGGCATGGCGCTGCTGGTCAGCCTGGTGTTCCTGTTACTGCTGACGCTGATCGGCATCTCGTCGATGCAAAACGCCACGCTGCAGGAAAAAATGGCCGGTAGCCTGAGCTTGCGCAACCAGTCATTCCAGGCTGCCGAAGCGGTGTTGCGCGTAGGCGAAAGCGCGGTTCAGCTCGACACTTATTCGTTGCCGGTGTGCAGCGGCACGTTCCGGTGCGCACCGCCTGCCGAATCGACGACTCTCAAGTCGGCCGGGTTCAACTCCACCTCGGGGGTGACCTGGATCGCGTCGGGCGCCGGCTTCTATGGCGTGCAGAACATTGGCACCAGCCTGGCCGCGGTGAACGTGCCGAGTAACACCTCGGTGACCTTGTACCGGGTCACCGCCGTGGGCATTGCGGGCAGCTCACGCAGTGTGGTGGAGAGTATTTATGCGAAATATTGATAACCGCACGCAGCGGTGGAGATTGTTGAGCGGGGTCTTTTGCGCCTTGTTCCTGGCAGCTCCCGCCGGTGCCTTCACGCCCTCGGATTCACCTTTGTTGTGCGCCGCCGGCTCCGGCGGCAGTGGTGTCGCCAGCGCCACCCGCTATTTCCAGACCCGCTACGACCCCAAGGACTGGCGTGGCACGATCAAGGCCTACGGCCTCACCGCCAGTGGCGCGGTCAAC
Organism: Pseudomonas umsongensis; assembly: GCF_002236105.1. GTDB lineage: Bacteria > Pseudomonadota > Gammaproteobacteria > Pseudomonadales > Pseudomonadaceae > Aquipseudomonas > Aquipseudomonas umsongensis. The sequence continues at coordinate 70,022 of NZ_NIWU01000006.1, read as the reverse complement.
ACCGCGTCGGTGCTGTGGTCCACCGATAACACCATCGTGCCGGGCGCTACGGCACCGACCTATCAATCATGGAACAACCAGAGCAACAGCGTCGTGCCATTGGCCTTCGCCAATTTTTCCACGACCCAGCAAGCCGTTCTCAACCAGGGCTTGCCCGGCGATATCACGGGCAGCGATCTGGTGGAGTGGAGCAAGGGCACCAACAAGGCTGGCCTGAAGGCGCGCAGTGTGTTGCTGGGCGATATCATCAACTCACCGCTGGTCCTGGCGGCACCTTCGGATCAAACCGCATCGGACTTGTCGGGGGACACCGGCTATAGCGCTTACCTGGCGATCAAGGCGGTCAACATGAGTGCGAGTCTGGTGGTCAACGCCAACGATGGTTTCGTCAGCGTCATCAATACCGGCAACGGTGCCCGGCGCTACGCCTACATGCCCTCCAGCGTACTGCCGTCTTTGCGTTACATCGCCGATAACGCCTACATCAACGGTGTCAGCCACAAGTTTCTGGTGGATGGGCAGGTGGGCGTGTTCGATGCTCAGCTCAACAGTGCCTGGAAAACCCTCGCACTGGGCGGAACGGGGGCGGGCGGGCGAACCTTCTATGCGCTGCAGTTGTTCGACGCGTCGGCGGGCAATGTCATGAAGGCCTTGTGGGAAATCAGCGCGCCGGTCACTGCCAGTGCGGCGAACGCGTTCAATGACCTGGGTTATGCCTACGCCCGTCCGGAGGTGGCACGCTTGGCGGATGGGCGGTGGGCGGCGTTCATTGCCAACGGCTACGGCAGCAATTCAGGGGTAGCGGCGTTGTACGTGGTGGACATTCGTGACGGCAGCCTGATCAGGAAAGTCGTGATCGACAGCAGCGAAACCACTAACGGCTTGTCTTCGGTGAAACTCAAGGTGAACTCGCAGAACGTGGTGCAGGCAGCCTATGGCGGCGATCTCAAGGGACGGCTCTGGAAGTTTGACCTGAGTGGCACCACCCCGGATGCCTGGGGCCTGGCATTTGCCGGCCAGCCGTTGTTTACCACAGCCGGTGGCGCTACCCAGCCAATCACCGCGCAGCCATTGCTGGCGGACAACGCCCTGGGTGGCAAGTTGGTGTTTTTCGGCACTGGAAAACTCAACGAGGCGGCAGACAAGACCAACAAGGACCTGCAGGCGTTCTACGCGGTGTGGGACGCGAACGGGGGCTCCGGACAAATCACCACCGCCAGTCTGCAGGCTCAGGCCGTGACCGGGGTGCTTTCGGGAAGTTCGGGGCAGTTGATCACTACCAGCCAGAACGAGGTGACCTACCCGGCGAAAAAGGGCTGGTACTTGCCGCTGCTGTATAACAGCACGCTGACCGGTGAGCGGGTGCTCAACCAGGCCAGCCTGGTGCTCGGGCGGATCGTCTTCACCACGGCAAGCGTGGATACCACGCTACCTTGCGCCAGCTCTGGTAGCGGCAAACTGGTCGAACTCGATGCGTTCAGCGGTAAGATGCTCAATTACGCGGTGCTCGACAGTAACGGCGACGCAGTGATCGACAGCACCGACACGCTGTCCAGCGGCGTGGTCTTTACCGGCGGCATTCCGACTTTGAACGCCATCGTCAATGGCGCGACGCGCAAGATCGTGAACGATTCCAGTGGCGGTATCTCCACGCTGGTGGAAAAATCCGGCGGCGGCAGCCGTCGCATCATGTGGCGACAAATACAGTAAGCGAGAGTTGAGGCATGCACAGATCCAACCGCGGTTTTACCCTGATCGAAATCATGATCGTGATTGCGATCATCGGGATTGTCATGACCATCGCTATGCCGAGCTTCACCGAATACCTCAATAAGGGGCGCCGCACCGAAGTGGCCGGTCTGCTTTCCGAGCAGGCGCAGATCCTTGAGCGTTTCTATTCACAGAAAAACGTCTATAGCGGTGTCCCGGGTCTCAGCGCCGGAAATGACTACTACACCATCACGCCGACTCTGACCGACCAGACCTTCTTGCTGACGGCGGTGCGCAAGCCTGGCACCAGCATGGCCAATGACAAGTGCGGTGATTTCACCATCACCAATACGGGGACGCGCGCGATGGTCAATGCCACGGCCGGCCTGACCACCAAGGATTGCTGGGGTCGCTGAGTTTCCTTTTCGGGCGCCCTTTGCGCCTTTGTCTATTTAATGGTTGGATCAGAACATGACCAGGCAACAGCAAGTGGTGATCGTCGGTGGTGGGGTAATCGGCCTGCTGACGGCATTCAATCTCGCGTCCCAGGTGCAGAGCGTGGTGCTGCTGGACCGGTCGAGCGTTGGCCAGGAATCGTCCTGGGCGGGCGGCGGCATCGTTTCTCCGCTCTATCCATGGCGCTACAGCCCTGCGGTTACCGCGCTGGCGCATTGGTCCCAGGATTTTTATCCACAGCTGGGCGAGCGCTTGTTCGCTGCTACCGGGATCGATCCCGAGGTGCATACCACGGGCCTGTATTGGCTGGACCTGGACGATGAAGCCGAGGCGCTGGCCTGGGCCGCGAGCGAGGGCCGGCCACTGCGGGCTGTGGATATCTCGGTGGCCCACGATGCGGTGCCGGTGCTCGGTGGCGGCTTTTCCCGAGCGATCTACATGGCCAACGTCGCCAATGTGCGCAACCCACGGCTGGTTAAGTCGCTCAAGGCGGCATTGCAGGCGCTGGCGAACGTGACGATTCATGAGCAATGCGAAGTCAGCGGGTTTATTGCCCAAGACGAAAAAATAGTCGGTGTGCAGACCTCCGCCGGTGCGATTCATGGCGATCAAGTGGTTCTTACCGCTGGCGCCTGGAGCGGCGACTTGCTCAAGAGCCTGGGCCTTGAGCTGCCGGTCGAACCGGTGAAAGGACAGATGATCCTCTACAAGTGCGCGGCGGATTTCCTGCCGAGCATGGTGCTGGCCAAAGGGCGTTATGCAATACCGCGGCGCGATGGGCACATCCTGATTGGCAGCACCCTGGAGCATGAAGGCTACGATAAGACGCCTACCGAGTCGGCACTCGAGAGCCTCAAGGCTTCGGCCGTGGAATTGATCCCGGCGTTGGCCGACGCCGAGGTGGTGGGACATTGGGCAGGATTGCGGCCAGGTTCGCCGGAGGGCATTCCCTACATTGGCCGGGTGCCGGGGTTCGATGGCCTATGGCTCAATTGCGGGCACTACCGTAACGGGCTGGTACTGGCGCCGGCGTCCTGTCAGTTGTTCGCTGATGTGATGTTGGGCAGGGCGCCGATCATTGATCCGGCACCCTATGCGCCGGCCGGGCGGATCTGAAGCAGAATCAAGAGATCGCAGCCTGCGGCAGCTCCTACAGGAGTACCCGTTTCCCCCTGTAGGAGCTGCCGCAGGCTGCGATCTTTTGAGGCCCTCAATCCAAACCGAGCTTCTTGAGTCGATAGCGCATCGACCGGAATGAAAGATTCAACCGTTGAGCCGCTGCCGTGCGGTTCCAGCGGGTCTCTTCCAGGGCCTGGAGAAGCAGTTGGCGTTCAACGTTTTCCAGGTACGCCTCCAGGTTATCGATCTGCGTGAGGTCCGGCACGCCCCCTTCGGCGGAGCAGTTGCCCTCGGCCAGGCGCAGGTCGCTGGCCTCGATCCGGTTGTTTTCGCACAAGGTGTGAGCGCGTTCGAGCATATTCTCCAGCTCCCGCACATTGCCCGGAAAACGGTAGTTTTTCAGGGCGTCGAGGGCATTGGGGTGGAGTTTTGCCGCGGGCTGCCCAGTGTCTGCAGCCAGGCGCTTGAGCACATGGCAGGCCAGTGGCTCGATGTCGTCACGGCGTTCGCGCAACGGTGGCACGCGTAGTTCGATCACGTTCAGGCGGTAGTACAGATCCTGGCGAAAACGTTCGCCGGCGACTTCGGCACCAAGGTCTTTGTGGGTGGCGCACAGTATGCGCACATCGACCACCCTCTCCTGTTGCCCACCGACGCTGCGTACGGCTTTCTCCTGGATCGCCCGCAGCAGTTTGACCTGCATGGGCAGAGGCAGGTCTGCCACTTCGTCGAGAAACAGGGTGCCGCCGTGGGCCGCCTGGAACAATCCGGGCTTGTCCTCGATGGCGCCGCTGAAGCTGCCTTTTCGATGGCCGAAAAACTCGCTTTCCATCAGCTCCGTCGGAATCGCGCCGCAATTGACCGGGACAAAGGGCTGGTTGGCCCGTGGTCCTCGCTCATGAATCAGGCGGGCGACCAGTTCCTTGCCACTGCCGGACTCGCCACTGATGTACACCGGAGCCTGGCTGCGGGCCAGCTTGTCGATCTGCTGGCGCAGATTGCGCATGGGCGGCGAGTCGCCTAGCAAGCGGCGATCGATGGTGGTCCCAGGGGCGGGTAACAGCAAGGCACTGGTGACCAGTTCCCGCAAGCGGGTCAGGTCCACCGGCTTGGTCAGGAAGTCGAAAGCGCCGGCCTTCAGCGCATTGATCGCCGTATCGAGGTTGCCATAGGCGGTGATCATGGCCACCGGAATCTGTGGATAGCGTTGCTGGATGTGTTGCACCAGCTCAAGGCCGCTGCCATCCGGCAGGCGCATGTCGGTCAGGCACAGGTCGAACGTCTCGCGCTGGAGCAGGGCCAAGGCCTCGCCAACGTTACGGGCACTGTAAGTGTCGAGTTTCATCCGCCCCAGGGTGATTTCCAGGAGTTCGCGGATGTCCGGTTCGTCGTCGACGACCAGAACTTTTTTCCGTGGGCTCATGTTCAACCTTGTTTGCGTCCGTGAGCAAAGGTGATGCGAAAGCAGCCGCCTTGGCGTGGTTTGAAGTCCAGGCGAGCCTGGTTGCTCTCGCACAGCTCACGTGACAGGTATAGCCCCAGGCCAGTGCCCTGTTGGCTGGTGGTGAAGAAGGGCTCAAACAGTTGTGCTTGATGATCCGGGGCCACTCCGGGGCCGTCGTCGAGGATTTCGAGGACCGGAAGCTGGCTTTCGGGATCGGTGAACAATTCAAGCCAGACCTGCGCCGGGTCGTGGTCCAGGGCGCTATGGCGCCAGGCATTGCCTATCAGGTTGTCGAGAATCTGCTCCAGCTGGTTCGGGTCCATCAAGGTCTCGAAGTCACCGGGCGCAATACGCAGATGGATTTTCTGGTGCTCGCTCGCCTGGTCGCGGGTTGCCGCCACGAACTGTTCCAGCCAAGGCCTCAGGTCGAGTCGTTGGGTCGCGGTTTGCTGGTGGCGGGACAATTGCAGGACGTTTTCGATAACCCGATTCATGCGCTGAGAGTGGTCTTGAATAATCTGCGTCAGACGCCGGTCCGCGGCATTCAGTTCCTCCGATTCTCGCAATAGCTGCGCGGCGTGACTGATGGCGCCCAACGGATTGCGGATTTCATGGGCAATACCGGCGGTCAGGCGACCCAGGGCGGCGAGCTTCAGTTGGTGAGCCTGCTGGGTGATCTGTGCGAGGTCTTCGAGAAAGACCAGGGTCTGGCGGTGTGGGCTGGAGGACAGGGCGATGAAGCTTGGCTGTAGTTCAAGGCCGCTACGGGCGATTTTCAGGCTTTGCGGGCGCAGCGTCGGATTGTTGATCCACAGTTGCAGGCGCTCGACCAGGGCAGGTGCATGTTCGTCAATTCGTTGGCCTTCGAGGCGCTCGCAGCCCAGCAGGGTCAAGGCGCCATGATTGGCCAGTTGCACGCGCCATTGGTCATCAAGCACCAGGATGCCAGTACGCATGCGTTGCAGGATCAGTGCATTGAGGGCTTCCAGGCCAACCACTTCGCTGGCCTTCTGTTGCACCAGGGTTTCGCTGACTTCCAGTCGTCGGATCAGGCCCTGTACCAGCAGCGCCGCGGCAAAACACAGCACGCCAAGCGTGCCGACCTGCAAATAATCGTTGGGATTGGCACGATGGCTGACATTCAGCAGGAAGCTCGAACCCAGGATGCCAAGTGTGCTGATGGCGGCAATGAGCAAGCCGATGCGTTTTCGCAACAAGGTATTGCTGATGGCCACCGAGACGATCAGCAAGTTGCCAATAGCGCTGGCCACTCCGCCAGCGGCGTAGAACAACCCGCAAAGCAGCAGGACGTCGACCAGAGCCAGGCTGAGCAGTTGCGTCGGGCGTCGGGTGCTCTGGAAGAAGACTGCCAGCAGGATATTCAGCACCAGGTACAACCAGCTGCCACTGCGCAGCAGGTCGTCATTGGCGGCCGTAAGCAAGCGGTTGTCCAGGTTGCTGGAAATCAGCAATACCAAGGTGATGCCGATGCTTAAACGGTAGAGGTGATAGAGACGCAGCAGTCGCTGGGCCTGTTTTTCGCCGGGACTGGACGTCTCAGCGATCACTAGGACCGGGGCCTTGCTCCAGGTGAGCCTGGCTGCAATACCACTGTTGTTGAAGGCGCAGTGCACGATCGCGGGGCAGGTGCACGCCGCAATGGGCGCAGCGGACCATGGGGGCTGCTTCCAGCTCGGCGGAGGACTTGGGTGCAGACGCCTGGCCCTTGTACTTGCGCCAGAACCACACAGCGGCGGCAATCACGGCGATCCAGAATAATAAACGAAGCATGGTGAGCTGCTATATGACGGATGAACCGCCAGTTTAGCCAAGGACATGGCAGGCGCACAGCGTATTCGCGCTGGATAAAAACGGCGCAATAAAAAAGGGAGACTCGAGAGTCTCCCTTCCTGCACCGTCGGTCGTATCAGTCGAACACGCCGAAGGTCATGTAGCTGAACCACGAGCGGTCTTCGTTGTTGCCCTCTGCCTCGTGGTCCTCTTCCTCGATCACATCGCCGCTGCTGTCTTTAGGCTTGAGCTCGTTGGGAATCGCGTCCTTGGCGTCCTGGAACTGCTTCTGCACGTCCTGGTTGGCGCGGGTTTCTCCCGGTGGCAGCGGTGGACGGGATTCGATCAGGCCCAGGGTAGCCTTGCTCAGCCACGAACGGTTGTCGGCTTCGGCAACCGATGGCACGAACTGACCGTCCACCAGGCTTGGGTGGTTCGGGTAGTTGAGCTTCAGGGTTTCGAGGCTGGTGGCCGCCAGGTCGTCCAGGTGCAGGCGCTGGTAGGCCTCGGTCATCACTGCCAGGCCGTCACCGACTGCAGGGGTTTCCTGAAAGTTTTCCACCACGTAGCGGCCACGGTTCGCGGCAGCCACATAGGCCTGGCGGGTCAGATAGTAGTCGGCCACGTGGATTTCGTAGGCTGCCAGCAGGTTGCGCAGGTAGATCATGCGCTGCTTGGCATCCGGCGCGTAACGGCTGTTGGGGAAGCGGCTGGTCAGCTGGGCGAACTCGTTGTAGGAGTCGCGGGCGGCACCCGGGTCACGCTTGGTCATGTCCAGCGGCAGGAAACGCGACAGCAGGCCAACGTCCTGGTCAAAAGAAGTCAGGCCCTTGAGGTAGTAGGCGTAATCGACATTCGGATGCTGTGGGTGCAGGCGAATGAAGCGCTCGGCAGCTGCCTTGGCGGCTTCCGGTTCGGCGTTCTTGTAGTTGGCGTAGATCAGTTCCAGCTGAGCCTGGTCGGCATAGCGGCCGAACGGATAGCGCGATTCCAGAGCCTTCAGCTTGGCAGTGGCGCTGGTGTAGCTATTATTGTCCAGATCGGCTTGAGCCTGTTGGTATAACTCGACTTCGCTCAGGTTTTCGTCTACGACTTCCTTCGAAGAGCAAGCAGCGGTCAATGCGAGGATGGCGATCAGCAGCAGGTGTTTCACTTGCATGGCGGCTTGCGTCCCTATGACGGCCGCTGTCTTGGGCGAGGCCGTCCTGTTATGATGAGCGCCCCGTTGAATAGCCTCGGGGCAAAAGACGCCGTATTTAACCACAAGCGCGCAGCCGAAACCAAAGGCTGTGCCGACGCCCAGTCCGAGCATGTCCGATAAAATTGAACTTCGCGCAGAGGTGCCGTCCGAATTGGGCGGCCAACGCCTCGATCAAGTCGCCGCACAACTATTCGCTGAGCACTCGCGCTCGCGCCTTTCCGCCTGGATCAAAGACGGCCGCCTGACTGTGGATGGGGCGGTTATCCGCCCGCGAGACATCGTTCACGGTGGCGCCATTCTTGAACTCACCGCCGAGCAGGAAGCTCAGGGCGAATGGATCGCTCAAGACATCGAGCTGGACATCGTCTACGAAGACGACGACATCCTGGTGATCAACAAGCCCGCGGGCCTGGTGGTTCACCCGGCTGCTGGCCACGCTGATGGCACCTTGCTCAACGCCTTGCTGCATCACGTGCCGGACATCATCAATGTGCCCCGCGCCGGGATCGTGCATCGCCTGGACAAGGACACCACCGGCCTGATGGTGGTGGCCAAGACCATCCAGGCGCAGACGCAGCTGGTGACACAGTTGCAGAGTCGCAGCGTCAGCCGGATCTACGAGTGCATCGTGATCGGCGTGGTGACGGCGGGTGGCAAGATCAACGCGCCCATTGGTCGCCATGGCCAGCAACGCCAGCGCATGGCCGTGATGGAAGGTGGCAAGCAGGCCGTCAGCCATTACCGCGTGCTCGAGCGTTTCCGCTCCCACACCCACGTGCGGGTGAAGCTGGAGACCGGTCGTACGCACCAGATTCGCGTGCACATGGCGCACATCAACTTCCCGTTGGTCGGAGACCCTGCCTATGGCGGTCGTTTCCGGATTCCGCCGGCAGCCAACCCGACCATGGTTGAATCGTTGAAGAACTTCCCGCGTCAGGCACTGCATGCACGGTTCCTGGAGCTGGACCATCCGACGACCGGTGTCCGTATGAGCTGGGAATCGCCGCTGCCGGAAGACTTTGTCTGGTTGCTGACCCTGCTCAAGCAAGATCGCGAGGCGTTTGTCGGATGAGTGACTGGCTGATTCCTGACTGGCCCGCGCCGGCCGGGGTCAAAGCCTGTGTGACCACCCGTGCGGGCGGCGTCAGCCTGGCGCCGTTCGACAGCCTCAATCTTGGCGATCATGTCGACGACAGCCCCGAAGCTGTCGCCGAAAATCGCCGTCGCCTTACTGATCACTTCTCCATTCAACCGGCCTGGTTGCAGCAGGTTCACGGCATCGTCGTGGCCCATGCGGACCCGAGCCGGGTGATGACTGCTGACGCCAGTTGGACTTCAACGCCGGGCATTGCCTGTGCGGCGATGACTGCCGACTGCCTGCCTGCGCTTTTTTGCGACCGTGCCGGTACCCGCGTTGCCGCAGCCCATGCCGGTTGGCGCGGGCTGGCGGCCGGTGTGCTGGAAGCCACGCTCGACAGTCTGGCTGTTGCGCCTGCCGAGGTCCTGGTCTGGCTCGGCCCGGCCATTGGCCCGCAAGCGTTTGAAGTCGGCCCGGAAGTGCGCGAAACCTTCGTCGGGCAATTGCCCGAAGCCGCCCAGGCATTTGTGCCAAGCCAAAACCCCGGCAAGTTCATGGCCGACATCTATATGCTGGCGCGTTTGCGTCTGGCGGCTCGTGGTGTAACCGCTGTTTACGGCGGCGGTTTCTGTACCGTGACCGATCCGCGCTTCTTTTCTTATCGCCGTGCGTCGCGCACCGGCCGCTTTGCCTCCCTGATCTGGCTTCAAGTGCCCTGTCTCACAAATACTGTTCCTTTTTGACGGCGTCTGTTGCCGTCATGCTGCGTTGCCGCTCCTCGCCATAGCGGGCTATGACTCGTCGCGGCGCCTTGCCTGACAGCAACAGCCACTCGTCAAAAGAGGAACGTATTTGCGAGGCAGGGCACCAGGCTAGACTTCTCTGACCTGCATCAACATCACAACGCTTGAAACTCCCAGAATCGACCGCATCTATTGTGGTATCTGGCAGGTTTCTTCATTCAGGATGTTTTATAGGTCCGACCTGCTCAAAAGGAAGGTGACCCATGCGTATAGACCGTTTAACCAGCAAATTGCAGTTAGCCTTGTCCGACGCCCAATCCCTGGCTGTCGGTCTCGATCATCCGGCCATTGAACCGGCGCATTTGATGCAAGCCCTGCTCGAACAACAGGGTGGCTCGATCAAGCCCCTGCTGATGCAGGTGGGCTTCGATGTCAACAGCTTGCGTAAAGAGCTGACCAAAGAGCTCGACCAGCTGCCGAAAATCCAGAATCCCACCGGCGACGTGAACATGTCGCAGGATCTGGCGCGCCTGCTCAATCAAGCCGATCGCCTGGCCCAGCAGAAGGGCGACCAGTTCATTTCCAGTGAGCTGGTGCTGCTCGCCGCCATGGACGAGAACAGCAAGCTCGGCAAGCTTTTGCTCGGCCAGGGCGTGAGCAAGAAAGCCCTGGAAAATGCGATCAACAACCTGCGTGGTGGCGAGGCGGTCAATGACCCCAACCACGAGGAAGCGCGTCAGGCACTGGACAAGTACACCGTCGACCTGACCAAGCGTGCCGAGGAGGGCAAGCTTGATCCGGTGATCGGCCGTGACGATGAAATTCGCCGCACGATCCAGGTCCTGCAACGTCGCACCAAGAACAACCCGGTGCTGATCGGTGAGCCAGGCGTCGGTAAAACCGCCATCGCCGAAGGCCTGGCCCAGCGCATCATCAACGGTGAGGTGCCTGATGGCCTCAGGGGCAAGCGCCTGCTGTCCCTGGACATGGGGGCGCTGATCGCCGGTGCCAAATACCGTGGCGAGTTCGAAGAGCGCCTGAAGGCGTTGCTCAACGAGCTGTCGAAGCAGGAAGGGCAGATCATTCTGTTCATCGACGAGCTGCACACCATGGTCGGTGCCGGTAAAGGCGAGGGCTCGATGGATGCAGGCAATATGCTCAAGCCGGCCCTGGCACGCGGTGAGTTGCACTGCGTCGGTGCGACCACGCTCAACGAGTACCGCCAATACATCGAGAAGGACGCCGCCCTGGAGCGACGCTTCCAGAAAGTGCTGGTGGACGAGCCGAGCGAAGAAGACACCATCGCCATCCTGCGTGGCCTGAAGGAGCGCTACGAGGTCCACCACAAGGTGGCGATCACCGACGGCGCGATCATTGCGGCGGCCAAGCTCAGCCATCGCTACATCACTGACCGGCAATTGCCGGACAAGGCCATCGACCTGATCGACGAGGCCGCCAGCCGCATCCGCATGGAGATCGACTCCAAGCCGGAGGTGCTGGACCGCCTGGAGCGCCGTTTGATTCAGCTGAAGGTGGAATCCCAGGCGCTGAAGAAAGAAAGCGACGATGCGGCGAAAAAACGCCTGGAAAAACTCCAGGAAGAAATTGCCCGTCACGAGCGTGAGTACTCGGATCTCGAAGAAATCTGGAACTCGGAAAAAGCTGAGGTGCAGGGTTCGGCGCAGATCCAGCAGAAGATCGAACAGTCACGTCAGGAGCTGGAAGCAGCCCGCCGCAAAGGCGACCTGAACCGCATGGCCGAATTGCAGTATGGGGTGATCCCGGACCTGGAACGCAGCCTGCAAATGGTCGACCAGCATGGCAAACCCGAGAACCAGCTGCTGCGCAGCAAGGTGACCGAAGAGGAAATTGCTGAAGTCGTGTCGAAATGGACCGGCATTCCCGTGTCGAAAATGCTCGAGGGCGAGCGCGAAAAACTGATGAAGATGGAAAGCCTGTTGCACCAACGTGTGATCGGCCAGGATGAAGCGGTGGTGGCGGTTTCCAACGCGGTTCGGCGTTCCCGTGCCGGGTTGTCCGACCCTAATCGCCCGAGCGGCTCTTTCATGTTCCTCGGCCCGACCGGTGTCGGTAAAACCGAGCTGTGCAAGGCGCTGGCCGAATTCCTCTTTGATACCGAAGAGGCGATGGTGCGGATCGACATGTCCGAGTTCATGGAGAAACATTCCGTGGCTCGCCTGATCGGTGCGCCACCGGGCTACGTCGGTTATGAAGAGGGCGGTTACCTGACCGAGGCGGTGCGCCGCAAGCCTTACTCGGTGATCCTCATGGATGAAGTCGAGAAGGCGCACCCGGACGTGTTCAACATCTTGCTCCAGGTGCTGGAAGATGGTCGCCTGACCGACAGCCATGGCCGTACGGTGGACTTCAAGAACACCGTGATCGTCATGACCTCCAACCTGGGGTCGGTGCAGATCCAGGAGCTGGTGGGTGATCGCGAGGCCCAGCGTGCGGCGGTGATGGACGCGATTTCCACCCACTTCCGGCCGGAGTTCATCAACCGGGTCGACGAAGTGGTGATCTTCGAGCCTTTGGCGCGGGATCAGATCGCTGGCATTACCGAGATCCAGCTGGGTCGCCTGCGCAGTCGCCTGACCGAGCGGGAGCTGAAGCTGGAGCTGAGCCCAGAAGCCATGGACAAGCTGATCGCGGTGGGTTACGACCCGGTATACGGCGCACGGCCGCTCAAGCGAGCGATCCAGCGCTGGATCGAGAACCCGCTGGCGCAGTTGATCCTTTCCGGTCGATTCATGCCGGGAGACACGGCCCATGGCGTGGTGGAGAACGACGAAATCGTCTTCGTCTGATCCAGATCGGCGGCAAAATTGAAGAGGCCTCGCATTGCGAGGCCTTTTTTTCATCTAGGCTGTTGAACTCTAAGGAAAAGGCTTGTAAAGTGCGCCCCGCAGTAAGTCACCCGCCAGGGTTTCTGCTCCCCAAGCAGGAATCGAAAATAAGTTGCAAATCATTAACTTGAAAGCAATTTAGGGGGTTGACAGAGGTTGTAGAGATTGTAGAATAGCGCGCCTCAGACACACGAACGCAGCGATGCAAACGGGTTGAAGAGAACGCAGTAAAGCTTCACAGTTGTAAATTGAAATGTGTAGTTCCGTGATAGCTCAGTCGGTAGAGCAAATGACTGTTAATCATTGGGTCCCAGGTTCGAGTCCTGGTCACGGAGCCAATTTCAAACCGGGGTATAGCGCAGTCCGGTAGCGCGCCTGCTTTGGGAGCAGGATGTCAGGAGTTCGAATCCCCTTACCCCGACCATTTTTGGGTCGTTAGCTCAGTTGGTAGAGCAGTTGGCTTTTAACCAATTGGTCGTAGGTTCGAATCCCACACGACCCACCATTTTTGAAACCAGTTAACGCTGGAATCGAATCTTAAGATCAGACGCCAAAAGCTCTGTTCGCAGAAGGCGCCTTTCAAAGGTGCCTTTTTTTTACCGGGGTATAGCGCAGTCCGGTAGCGCGCCTGCTTTGGGAGCAGGATGTCAGGAGTTCGAATCCCCTTACCCCGACCATATTAAAAATCCTCGTATCGAAAGATACGGGGATTTTTTTTGCCTGCTAATTGCTTGCCGCGGATCAACTGTAGGAGCAGCCGGTCGACGCTCGAATGCTCGCGAAGATCGTTAACGAAAACGCAGCGTTTCTGGTTTAACGCGGCGCTCTCAGGTTCTTCGCGAGCATGCTCGCTCCTACAGAAAGCAGCTTGATCAGTGCAATTTCAGGCGCGGCTCTGTCCCGCGTCCAATCTTGCTGCCCAGCATCAGCATCGCCGTGCGAAATGGCCCGTATAGCGCCATCTGGTGCATGCGGTACAGCGACACGTAGAACATCCGCGCCAGCCAACCTTCCAGCATGACGCTACCCGTCAGGTTACCCATCAAGTTACCCACAGCCGAAAAACGCGACAGCGAGATCAGCGATCCGTAATCGGTGTACTTGTAAGAAGGCAGAGGCTTGCCTTCGATCCGCAGTTTCAGTGACTTGGCGAGCAACGACGCCTGTTGATGCGCCGCCTGGGCGCGTGGCGGCACATTGCGATCAGTGCCCGGTTGCGGGCAGGCCGCGCAGTCACCGAAGGCGAAGATGTTCTCGTCACGAGTGGTTTGCAGGGTCGGCAGCACTTGCAGTTGATTGATGCGGTTGGTTTCGAGGCCATCGATGTCCTTGAGGAACCCTGGCGCACGAATCCCGGCGGCCCAGACTTTCAAGCTGGCGTTGATCACTTTGCCATCTACGGTGATCAGGCTGTCGGCCGTCACCTCGCTGACGGCGGCGTTGGTCATGACATTGACCCCGAGTTTTTCCAGGGTTTTATGCACCGGGCCGCCGATTCGTTCCGGCAGGGCCGGTAGCACGCGAGGCCCGGCTTCGATCAGGGTGATGTGCATGTTTTCCGGTTTGATCCGATCCAGGCCATAAGCCGCCAGTTCATGGGCTGCGTTATGCAGTTCGGCGGCCAGTTCGACCCCGGTGGCACCGGCACCGACAATGGCGACACTGATCTGCTCGACCTTGTCGGTCTGCCCCGCATGGGCGCGCAGGTAGTGGTTGAGCAACTGCTGATGGAAGCGCTCGGCCTGTTTGCGGGTATCCAGGAACAGACAGTGCTGCGCTGCACCCTGGGTGCCGAAATCGTTGGTGGTGCTGCCGACGGAAATCACCAACGAGTCGTAAGGCACTTCCCGGGCAGGCACCAGTTCCAGGCCGGCGTCATCATAAGTGGCGGCCAACTGGATTTTTTTATTGGCGCGATCAAGCCCGCTCATGCGCCCCAGTTGGAATTGGAAGTGGTTCCATTTTGCCTGGGCTACATAGTTGAGTTCGTCTTCGGACGAGTTCAACGACCCGGCCGCGACCTCGTGCAACAGCGGTTTCCAGATGTGGGTCAGGTTCGCGTCGACCAGCATCACGCTGGCCGTGCCGCGTTTGCCCAGAGTCTTACCCAGACGGGTAGCCAACTCCAGACCGCCGGCGCCGCCGCCAACGATGACAATACGATGAGTCATGGGGATATCTCGCAAGGCTAAAAGAAATCGGTGCAATTACCCGAGCGAGCGCCAAGCAGCTCATAGCGTCAGGTAACTGATAAGTCGGCTCAACAGGCCCAGGCCAATGGTCACTGCCAATACCAGCACAAGGAGCATCCACGGCCGGAAAGGCCGGCGCTCGACTTGGTGTTGGGACAGTTGCAGATACGCTTCGACATGCTTTTGGTCTTCGGGGTTCAGGCGGCTGGTCATAAAAGGCCTCGTCAGGTAGACGTTGCTGAAGGTGAAGAAGCTACAGGCAGACTCAACGAACGTTGAACGGAGCATAGCCGCTGTCAGTTAGGGGCTCGATGCTCACCCTGTCGTCCAGGCGAATGATGCCACTTTGTAGCACTCGGGCGGTGATTCCGCCATGCCCGCGCACGGCCTGAAAGGTCCCCGGGCCCAGGTTGTTCTGCAGGCGTGCGCAGGGCTGGCACCAGCCAGTGGTTTCGAAAATCGCCTGGCCGATGCGGAAACGCCGGCCCTTGAGGCTGAACAAGTTGATGCCACTGATAACGAGGTTGCGCCGCAAATCTTCAGGCTTGACCGGTTGATCGTCCGGGCGGCCCATCAGCGAACTGATCACTGCCAGATGCTCCCACTGAATCAGCGTCACCTGCCGCGCATTGCGCACGCCGGGGCGGGCGCGATCGCCCGTCAAGCCGGCCTCCAGTCGCGCTTCCACGGCCTCCAGTTCGATCATTGGCACGTGACGTTCCGGGCGCACGCCAATCCAGCGTACGCGGCCGATCTGCGGTACTTCGGCAATCAGTTCCTGCAATGGGCTCACAGGCTGATCCCGACGTCGAACACGATGCTGCGTCCCAGGTTGCTGCGCAGGAAATCCGGCGCATCGGGATGAGCGAACAGCACGCGGGCGAAGGTCGGGCCCACCAGTGACAGCGAGCGCCAGCCCTGGCGCAGGTATTCGGTGGGCGGTGGGAAATGACTGTTGAGGTCCAGCACTTCACGCTTGAGGCTGGCGAAGGCAATGATGTCAAGCTCGCCCAGGTCCATGCCGCGCTCTTTGTAGTTGTGTGCTTTTTTGCGCAAGGTCGGCGCCAGCCGCAACAAGAACTCGTTGGCCGGTATGCGGCGGGGCTTGGCTTCGCGCCGTACCAGCTGGCTCAGGGAGAACGCACTGCGCCGCCTCTGCAATTCGTCGCGCCATTCATCATTGAGGCGTCGGCCCTCGTCGAGCACGAAGAACACCTCGAAATTGGCGTCGCGAAACAACACGTCCGGCGGTTCTCCCGCCGGAGCAAATTCGTCGGCCCGGTAGGGAATGTTCAAGCCTTGCAGCAGGCGTTGGCAGACCCAACGCTCGCGCTCCCATTTGCGGGCATTGGACAGGAACGCGTTGGCTTGCTCGGCCGCAATGGTCAGCAGGCGTAAGTAATCTGAATCATCCATACGCCCAAGCTTAGCGCTCAAATGCGATTGTAAAGAAGACAGTTTATCGGAGAGGGGCAATTGCGCGCCCCTCCAGCCCGGTTCAGGGCGCTGCACAAAACGGATAGTGGTCTGCGCGATGCGGATATTGACCCGAGCCTGTTGACTCTACCCTCGGCTGTACGGACGTGAGCCGTGCTTCCGCTGCTCCTGAAAAAAACAACAACAAGAGATGAATGCCATGCGCAAGATCGACGTACATGAGGTTATCGACAATGCTCGGTTCAACCGCTTCCACTGGATGGTGCTGTTCTGGTGTGCCCTGATCATCATTTTCGACGGTTACGATCTGGTGATCTACGGCGTGGTCTTGCCGATGCTGATGAAAGAGTGGGGGCTCAGCCCTCTGCAAGCGGGGGCGTTGGGCAGCTATGCACTGTTCGGCATGATGTTCGGTGCGCTGTTCTTCGGTCCGCTGTCGGACAGGATCGGCCGCAAGAAAGCCATCACGATCTGCGTGATGCTCTTCAGTGGTTTCACCGTGCTCAACGGGTTCGCCCGAAACCCCACCGAGTTTGGTCTTTGCCGCTTCATTGCCGGACTGGGCATTGGTGGCGTGATGCCCAATGTCGTGGCGTTGATGAACGAATACGCGCCGAAAAAAATCCGTAGCACCCTGGTAGCGATCATGTTCAGCGGCTACTCGGTGGGCGGCATGCTGTCCGCCGGCCTGGGTATAGTGCTGATCCCGAGTTTCGGTTGGCAGTCGGTGTTCTATGTGGCGGTCCTGCCGTTGCTGCTGTTGCCGCTGATCATGTATTTCCTGCCCGAGTCAGTGGGGTTCATGCTGCGCCAGGGGCGCAATGACGAAGCTCGCAACATTCTCCAGCGGATCGACCCGGCCTACGTCGCAGAGGCCGATGACCAGTTGCACATGAGTGAAGTGAAGGGCACCGGGACCCCGGTGTTGCAGTTGTTCCGCGAGGGCCGTGCACTGCGTACGTTGATGTTGTGGCTGGCGTTTTTCTGCTGCCTGCTGATGGTCTACGCCTTGAGCTCCTGGCTGCCGAAACTGATGGCCAACGCCGGTTACAGCCTGGGCTCGAGCCTGTCGTTCCTGCTGGTGCTGAATTTCGGCGCGATCTTCGGCGCAGTTGGCGGCGGTGTGCTGGGTGACAAGCTCAATCTGCCGCGTGTGCTATCGGTGTTCTTTGCCATGGCGGCGGTGTCGATCACCCTGTTGGGCTTCAATAGTCCGATGCCGGTGTTGTACTTGCTGATCGCTGTCGCGGGTGCCACCACCATCGGCTCGCAGATTCTGCTTTACGCCTGCGCTGCCCAGTTCTACTCAATGAACATTCGGTCCACCGGTCTTGGCTGGGCTTCGGGCATCGGGCGCAATGGTGCGATCGTCGGACCACTGCTGGGTGGCGCTTTGCTCGGGATCAGCCTGCCGCTACAACTGAACTTCATGGCGTTTGCTTTGCCTGGTGCGATTGCCGCCATTGCCATGACGGTGTTCGCCATCAGCAGTCGGCGCAGTGCCCGACAATCCCTGTTGGATGATCAGCAGGGCTCGTCTGGCGGAGCTGTCGGCGAGGCTTCATGAAAACCTTGCTGCGGGATTTTTCCCTGTCTGCGGCCGTCGCCGGGTTCATCGCCACCGTGATTTCCTACGCCGGCCCCCTGGTGATTATTTTCCAGGCCGCCGAGGCAGCGCACCTGTCGCGCGAAGTGCTGTCGTCGTGGGTCTGGGCGATTTCCATCGGCAGCGCCGTGCTTGGCATCGGTCTGAGTTTGCGTTACCGCGTGCCGGTGATCATCGCGTGGTCGGCACCCGGTTCGGCGTTGCTCGTGGCGCTGTTGCCAGGGATCTCCTTGCCGGAAGCGGTGGGCGCCTATCTGGTCAGCAGCCTGATCATTTTCCTGGTCGGGGTGTCGGGGGCGTTCGACCGGATCATCGGCAAGCTGCCGGCAGCGGTGGCGGCAGCGATGCTGGCGGGGATTCTGTTCAGCTTCGGCACCGGGTTGTTTGTCTCGTTGCAGGGTAAGCCGTTGCTGGTGCTGGCGATGTTTGCCACGTACCTGATCTGCAAACGACTGATGCCGCGTTATGCGGTGCTGATGGTCCTGCTGGTGGGCTGCTCGATGGCATTGCTCGCCGGAGATCTGCATGGCGAGGCGTTGGTCGTCGGTATGGCCACGCCGGTGTGGATCACTCCGGCGTTCAGCCTCAGCGCGACGCTGAACATCGCCTTGCCGCTGGTGATGGTGGCGCTGACTGGCCAGTTCGTTCCTGGCATGGCGGTGCTGCGCGCCAGTGGTTACGCCACGCCATCGGGCCCGATCATCGCCAGCAGCGCATTGGGCACGGCCCTGCTGGCACCGTTCGGTTGCCACGGGCTGAACCTGGCAGCGATTACCGCGGCTATTTGCACTGGCCGCGAAGCCAACGAAGACCCTGGCAAGCGTTACGTGGCCGGGGTGATGGGTGGCCTGTGTTACCTGGTGCTGGGGATCTTCGGCGCCACCCTGGTCTCACTGTTTTCGGCATTCCCCAAGGAACTGATCGCGGCCCTCGCCGGATTGGCGCTGTTCGCTGCGATTGCTGGAGCGCTAGCGGGCGCGATGGCGGTGCCAACCGATCGCGAAGCCGCGCTGGTGACCTTTCTCACCACAGCCTCGGGTATGTCGCTGTTTGGGTTGTCCGCGGCTTTTTGGGGACTGATTTTCGGCATGGCCACCCACTTGATATTGAACGCCCGCCGCTCCGTCTCGCGCAGTGAGTCCACTGCAGAAGCACTTCAACCTGTCGATCAATAAAAATAAGAGAAAAAACGATGAAACAGATTCTCCCAACAACCGGTTCAGTGTTGTCCATGGCTGTCGTCTCGAGTTTCTCCACCGGCACGATGGCCGCCGAGAGTGGTTTTATCGAAGACACCACGGCCACCTTGCAAGCGCGCAATTACTACTTCAGCCGGGACTATTCCGACATCGTCGGGGCCAATCAACAATCGAAGGCCGAGGAATGGGCGCAGGGATTCATTCTCAACGTCAAATCCGGTTATACCCAGGGCACCGTCGGCTTCGGCGTGGATGTCATCGGCCTGCTCGGCCTCAAGCTCGACAGCAGCCCGGACCGGGTCAATACCGGTTTGCTGCCGGTGCAGGATGACGGGCGTGCGGCGAACGATTACAGCCGCCTGGAGGGCGCCTTGAAGGTGCGCTACTCCAAAACCGAACTGAAGGCGGGTGAATTGCAACCCAACCTGCCGGTGCTGGTGTTCAGTGATATCCGGCTGCTACCGCCCAGCTATCAGGGGGCAAGTATCAGCTCCAATGAGATCAATGGCCTGACATTGCAGGCCGGCCATTTGATTTCGACCAGCCTGCGCAACGAAGCCGGTGACGAAAAGATGCAAGCCATGCTCGGCCATGTGCCGCAGCGTCAAGTCAGCAGTGACGGTTTCAACTTTGCCGGGGCCGATTACGCCTTCAACGATAAACGCAGCTCGGTCAGCGCCTGGTACGGGCAGCTGGAAGATATCTACAACCAGCGCTTCCTGGGGCTCAAGCACAGCCAGCCGACGGGCGACTGGATATTGGGGGCGAACCTCGGTTACTTCGATTCGCGCGAGGACGGCAAGAAATTGCTGGGCAATATCGACAACCAGGCATTCTTTTCGCTGCTGTCGGCCAAGCGCGGCGGTCACACTTTTTATGTCGGCTATCAGGGCATGTTCGGAGACAGTGCCTTCCCGCGGGTATTTGCCAACATTTCGCCCTTGGGCAACGAAGTACCGACCTACGAGTTTGCCTCCACCGACGAGCGCTCCTGGCAGGCGCGTTATGACTATGACTTTGCGGCCCTGGGAGTACCGGGGTTGACCAGCACCCTGCGCTACATCAGCGGCAACAATGTCGATACCGGCAAGGGCTATGAGGGAAAGGATCGTGAGCGTGACCTGGACATCGGCTATGTGCTGCAGAGCGGCAGCCTCAAGGGCCTCGGTATCCGTGTGCGCAATGCAATGGCGCGTTCCAACTACCGCAGTGATATCGATGAAAACCGCTTGATCCTGAGTTACACCTGGACGCTGCTCTAATTGCCATGGCCCATCACAGGCTGCTGGTGCAATCACCGATGACGTTGTACGTCACGCGGCGGGTCTGGCCCTGATGATCGACATAGACCATGGTCGCTGGTACAACCCCGCACGCGGTCGCGGTGTCTGACACCGAAACCACCTTGGCGATATCCAGCGGCTGCGCCGGGTTGTACAGGACAGCGAGGGGCTCGTTTTCAGCGGCCATGGCCGAGGTGGCGACGAGGGTCAGAAACAGGCTGATCAAGGTTTTCATTATGGCGAGTTCCATGTGGATTCGATGGGTAAAGTCTAGTCTTTGCCACCGCTGGATAAAGGGGCGAACGCCTGATACAGCCTTACATGAAACGTAACAGTCACCCAGCCTGGAGGGCTCATGGATTTGCTTAACAACTTGCGCGTGTTCGTCCGTGTCGTCGACTGCGCAAGTTTCACCGCCGCGGCCGATGCGTTGGAGTTGTCCACCGCGCAAGTCTCGCGCCTGGTCGCGGACTTGGAGCAGCATGTGCAAGCCCGCCTGCTGCAGCGCACCACACGGCGCTTGAGCCTGACCGAGGCCGGCGAGCGATTCCTGCTGCGCAGTCGTCTGATACTTGAGGAAATGGAGGAGGCGACCGCAGAGGCTCGCGGTGCGCATCTCAAGCCAAGCGGTCGGTTGCGGGTGCATAGCATGAACGGCCTGGGGGTGCTGATCACGCCGCTGATTGCTCGATACAGCGAGCTTTATCCCGATGTGGTGTTCGAGCTAACCCTGTCGCAGCGCAATCCCGATCCGTTGGAGGAAGGGCACGACGTGGTGATTTCGACTGCCCACGAACTGGCCGATTCGCAATTGGTCGCCCAGGCCGTCGGGCAGTTCTACAGCGTGCCCTGTGCTTCCCCGCAATACCTGCAACGCCGGGGTGTGCCAGACCATCCGCGGGTGCTGGACGACCATCAGTGCTTGCGCATGCTCGACCCGTTGTACAGCGATCAGTGGGTGTTTCAGGACGAGGAGGGCGAGCATGCGGTCAGCCCGTCCAGGACTTTTCAGTGCAATGTCGCCGAGTCGATGGTCAAGGCTTCGGAAGCCGGCATGGGCATCAGCCTGATTCCGTTCTACACCGCCACGCGGCCCTTGAGCGATGGCACCTTGTTGCGTTTGCTGCCGGACTATCGGCCGCGTCAACGCAATGTGTATGCGGTGTATCCGTCGCGACGCTTTCTCGATGCCAAGGTTCGTACGTGGGTGGATTTTCTCAAGGCTGAGCTGCCCAAGCTGTTCGCCGAACATGAAGCGGTGATTAACGATCCCCGGCATTGGGCATGAAGTCGAGGGGGCGGCAAAGGGCGGTGTAGACTGAAGGCCTGTTCTCTATTGGCAAGCCAAGGGAGTGTGTCCTGTCATGATCGGTGCCGAGTTGCTGTCACCTGAAACCCTCACGGTGGGGTGGCTGATCTATGTGCCGGTGCTGATCTGGGCCGTTGCGCGAGTGTCCTGGGTCGAGCTGTTCAGCGACAGCCGTCGCCAGCACTTGCTGTTCGGCACGGTGTTTGCGCTCTTTGCGTTGTGGCTGGTGCGGCGCGATTTCGATACCGGCGTGTCTTATCACTTCATCGGCATGACCGCGGTGACGCTGTTGCTCGACTGGCCGCTGGCGATCGTCGGTGGATTGGTGGCGCAGACAGGTCTGGTGCTGCTGGGCCGTCAGGACCTTGTGGCCATGGGGGTCAATGGCGCGCTGTTTATTTTATTGCCGGTGTTGATCACCGAATGCTGTGCGATTCTGGTGGAGCGCGCGCAACCACGAAATCCCTTCGTGTACATCTTCGTTTCCGGTTTCTTCGCTGCAGCCCTTACAGCGTTACTGTGCCTGGTGCTGTCGCTGACATTGTTGTGGTACGACGAGCGTTTTGCCATGCCTTACTGGCTCGAAGACTTCATCGGCTACCTGTGGCTGCTCATTTTTCCGGAGGCGTTCATCAACGGCATGGTGGTCAGCGCGCTGGTGGTGTTCTCCCCCGAGTGGCTCGAAACTTTCAATCGCACGCGCTACCTCTCGGCGCCCTGGAAGGACGACGATCCCAAGTCTTGAGTCCTTTCAAATCCGCCGTTTCAATCGATCAATTGATCAATCAGGACCACGTTGGAATAGATTAGGCTGCCATCGCTCGCCCGGTGTCCGACCAGATGGAACTGGCCACGCTCGTAGTGCAAATACACGCGCATCTGACAGTCGGACAAGGGGCCGTAACCCTCTGGCAAGACCAGGTTCAATGTGTCCATGTCGACATCGACCATGACTTCTTTCAACCCAGGGGTCTTCTGCAAGCGTTCTTCCGCTTCCTCCAGCCGTAGATGAAGAGGGCCGTCGACGTAAAAACGTATCTCACCTATTGGTTCGGATTTTTGGTCGGCGCTGGGTTTCCACCTGCCTTCGAGCGTCAGGTCACTCATGACGAATCCTCCATCGGGGCTGCTGGACTGCAATTGAGTATAGCCGCCAACCGGGTTTCGCTTGCCGACCTATACTTTGCAATGACTTTACCACCACGGGTGGTAGTTGCCTGTCGTGCCTGGACGTCAGTGGCGATGCTTGCGCATAACCAACGAACAACAGGAATAGGATGAAGAGAAATGGCGATAGCAATTATCTTGATTCTAATCGTTATTGCCTCAGTGCTCTTTCATGTACTAGCGCCTTGGCATGCAGCACCGCCCGCTTCCAACTGGGGATCAATAGACACCACACTGTTCATTACTTTGATCATTAGCGGAATATTTTTCATCGCCATTACGGTATTCATGGCAGTCGCCATAATGCGGTATCGCCATAAGGAAGGCGCCAGGGCGCACTACCAGCCGGAAAGTAAAAAGTTGGAGTTCTGGTTGATTGTAGTGACCTCGATCGGTATCGCCGCCATGTTGGCGCCAGGCCTGGTTGTCTACAACGAGTTCATCCGGGTGCCGAAAGAGGCTTATGAACTTGAAGTCGTTGCTCAACAGTGGCAGTGGACCTATCGTTTTCCCGGGCAGGATGGGAAGCTGGGTAGGTCGGATATCAAGTTTGTCGATGCCATCAATCCCCTCGGCATTGATCCCAAGGACCCTGCCGGACAGGACGATATACTTATAAAAAATAATGAAATCCGATTGCCGCTGAATAGGCCGGTAAAAGTTTTACTTCGTTCTAAAGATGTGTTGCATGATTTCTATATCCCGCAAATTCGCAGCAAGATGGATATGGTGCCAGGGATGGTGTCTTACTTCTGGTTTACTCCAACTAAAACCGGCAAATATGAGGTCCTGTGCGCTGAGTTTTGTGGCGTAGGCCATTACAACATGCGCGGCCAGATGATCGTGGAGGAGCAGGGCGCCTTTGATCAATGGCTGAGCGGCCAACCGACCTTTGCGCAGACCTTGGTGAGCACTGCGAAACCAGGTCAGGACAGCGTGCTGGAAAAAGGTCGCCAGTTGGTCGAACAATACGGCTGCAGTGCCTGCCATAGCCAGGATGGCAGTACCCGTCTTGGTCCGACCTGGAAGGGGCTGTACGGTCGCACTGAACAGTTTGCCGACGGCAGCAGTGCGCTGGTCGATGAGGCTTACCTGAAAGAGTCGATTCTCAAGCCGCAGGCCCGTCTGGTGCAGGGCTACCCGCCGGTGATGGTGGCCTATACTCTCAATGACGATGAGCTGACGGCTGTCGTCGCCCTGATCAAATCACTGGGCGGCGCGCAGCAGGAACCTTCTGCCAGCGAAAAGCTGGACAGGGGGGACGACTTGGCGACTCAGGGGCAGCGGCTATCCGAGTCGCTCGGCTGTCTGGCCTGCCACAGCGTCGATGGCAGCAAGGGTGTCGGCCCCAGCTGGCAGGGCCTGTATGACTCGACAGTGACGCTTGCCGACGGATCGAGTATCAAGGTCGACGAGGGTTATCTAAAGGATTCGATCCTCAATCCCGGCGCCAGGATCGTCAAAGGCTATGCCGCCGTCATGCCGGCCTTTACGCCGACTGATCAGGAGTTGAACGCACTGATCGCCCTTATCAAATCCAAAGCCAATGCCGATGCGAGCAAGGCGCAACCAGGGAAGTAGCCGTAAACAGCCAGGAATGCACTGAAACTTCGACAGGAGGATGACGTGATGGCTTATGCGGAGCAAGCCGAAACAGAAGCACTGCACGAACCCAAGAGTTTCCTGACCAAATACATCTGGAGTCAGGACCACAAGGTCATCGCCGTCCAGTATTCCTTGACGGCGCTGTTCGTGGGGCTTATCGCCGTGGTGTTGTCCGGCTTGATGCGCATGCAGATAGGCTTCCCCGGCAGTTTGGCGTTCATGGATGCCAGTACTTACTATCAGGCGATGACCATGCACGGCATGATCATGGTCATTTACTTGCTGACGGCCTTGTTTCTGGGGGGCTTCGGTAACTATCTGATCCCGTTGATGGTGGGCGCCCGCGACATGGTCTTCCCCTACGTCAACATGCTCAGTTACTGGTTCTACCTGTTGGCGGTAGTGGTGTTGCTTTCCAGTTTCTTTGTCCCGGGCGGCGCCACCGGTTCGGGCTGGACGCTTTATCCGCCGCAGTCGATCAGCCAGGGCACACCTGGGTTCGAGTGGGGCATCGTGCTGATGCTCATCTCATTGGCGATCTTTATTGTCGCCGCCACCATGGGTGGATTGAACTATGTCACCACGGTGTTGCAGGCGCGCACGCACGGTATGACGTTGTTTCGCATGCCGCTTTCGGTGTGGGGCATCTTCATGGCCTCGATCATGGCCTTGCTGGCGTTCCCGGCGTTGTTTGTCAGTGCGGTCATGATGCTGTTCGACAAACTCCTGGGCACCAGTTTCTTCATGCCGGCGATGGTCTCGCTGGGGCAGCAACTCGATCACCAGGGCGGCAGCCCGATATTGTTCCAGCACCTGTTCTGGTTCTTCGGCCATCCGGAGGTCTACATCGTTGCGCTCCCCGCGTTTGGCCTGGTCTCCGACCTGATCAGCACCCATGCGCGTAAAAATATCTTCGGTTATCGAATGATGGTGTGGGCCATCATTGCGATCGGCGTACTCAGCTTTGTGGTCTGGGCGCACCATATGTATGTCAGCGGCATGAACCCCTACTTTGGCTTTTTCTTCGCCGTCACCACCTTGATCATCGCCGTGCCGACGGCACTGAAAGTCTACAATTGGGTACTGACCCTGTGGCGGGGCGACATCCATCTCACCGTACCGATGCTATTTGCCCTGGCCTTTATCGTCACCTTCCTGGTCGGCGGCCTGACCGGATTGTTCCTGGGTAATGTGATCGTCGATATTCCGCTCTCGGACACCTATTTCGTCGTCGCCCACTTCCATATGGTCATGGGGGTCGCACCGGTGTTGGTGGTGTTCGGCGGCATTTACCATTGGTTCCCGAAAGTCACCGGGCGCATGTTTAACGACACCTTGGGCAAGTTGCATTTCTGGATAACTTTTCTGGGCACCTACGCGATCTTTTTCCCTATGCACTATCTGGGCTTCCAGGGGATGCCGCGCCGCTACTACGCCTATGACAACTACGCGTTCATTCCACAGTCGGCGCACGAGTTGAATGCCTTCATTACGGTGGTTGCATTGACCGTCGGTGTTTCCCAACTGCTGTTCGTGTTCAACATGGCCTGGAGTGTATTCAAGGGTAAACCCGCAGGCAGTAACCCCTGGGGCGCGGCCAGTCTGGAATGGCAAACACCGGACACACCGCCGGTACACGGTAACTGGGGCGAGAAACTGCCAGTCGTGCATCGTTGGCCCTATGACTACAGCGTGCCAGGGATAGACCAGGATTTCGTGCCGCAAACGGTCTCCGCCGAGGAACTGGAGCAAATGCGGCAACGCAGCGAGGGCACCAGGATAGCGGACGTCAAGACATGAACAGACTGCTATTGAGAAATGCCGATGGCGCTGACCCCGGCGGCAGTTGGAATCGCGATCCTGAAGGTATTCAGGCCGGCGAGGGTGCCGATAGAAGCCACGTTGCAAAAACCGGCCTGCGCCTGTTTCTGGCAGTAGTGAGCTCGCTGTTCTTTCTCTTCCTGCTCGCCTTTATCGCCCGCTCGCAAATGGCCGACTGGCTACCCCTGACAGAGCCCATGGCGCCGTTGGCCAATCCTTGGCAATTGTGGGTGAATTCGGCTTTTCTGGTATTGAGTTGCATCTCTCTGCAGTGGTCGCGCATGGCCGCCCGCCGGGCTCGAATGGACGCAACGGTCATTGCTTTTGTAGTAGGGGGAGGATTTGCCATTGCCTTTCTGGCGGGGCAACTCTGGGTCTGGCAGCAGTTCGTCGCCTGGGGCTACTTTGTCGCCAGTAACCCAGCCAACAGTTTTTTCTACCTGCTGACTGGCGTGCACGGCCTCCACCTGTTGGGCGGGTTGGTGGCCTGGGGCAGGACCGTCGGCAAGTTCCTGCGTCAGGTGCCGTTGCCGCAACTCAGCGCCAGCGTAGAGCTCTGTGCCATCTATTGGCACTACCTATTGGGTCTTTGGTTCGTGCTGTTCGCGCTACTGACCAGCACGCCGCAAACCTATGAAACCATCGCCAGACTCTGCGGCCTGAGGTGAAAAACCATGGCAGCGCATCCACAAGCCCCAGTCGAGTCGGATCCAACAAGCCCGTTGCCTGCACCGGGATGGCAGGGCATCGCCAGCGACTGGGCCTCGGATAAAGACGCCTTCAAACAGGTCCCCTGGGGCAAGGCGATGATGTGGATATTCCTGCTGAGCGACACGTTCATATTCACCTGTTTCTTGACCGGCTACATGTCGGTACGCATGACCATCACCGACGCCTGGCCCAATCCCAGTGAAGTGTTTGCATTGACGATCGGCGGTAGGGAAATCCCGCTTATCCTGATCGCCATCATGACTTTTGTGCTGATCAGTAGCAGCGGCACCATGGCCATGGCCGTCAATTTCGCCTATCGCCGTGATCGCGCGAAAACCACGGCCCTGATGCTGGCGACCGCTGCCTTGGGAGTGACCTTCGTCGGCATGCAGGCCTTTGAATGGAGCAAGCTCATCGCAGAAGGGGTGCGCCCTTGGGGAAACCCCATGGGGGCGGCGCAATTTGGTGCCAGCTTTTTCATGATTACCGGTTTTCACGGACTGCATGTATCCATCGGCGCCATCTACCTCAGTATTGTGGCGATGAAGGTATGGCGGGGAGATTATGAGCGCTCCGGCAACTATCAGAATGTCGAGATAGCCGGGCTTTATTGGCACTTCGTGGATTTGGTGTGGGTGTTTATTTTTGCTTTCTTCTATTTATGGTAGAGGAGCGCGGATGATGGCGCATGCTCAAGGTCAGCAACATCCAATCAGTTTGTACCTGAAAATTTGGGGGCTGTTATTTGTCCTCAGCACACTCTCGTACCTTGTCGACTATTTCCATTTTCACGGCTATCTCAGGTGGGCCCTGATTATTACGTTCATGTTGTTGAAGGCAGGCTTGATCGTCTCCATCTTCATGCACATGGCTTGGGAACGGTTGGCACTGGTCTACGCCATATTGGTGCCACCGTTGTGTCTGCTGGTGCTTGTCGGACTGATGGCCACCGAGGCGGATTATATTTTCCTCAGTCGGGTCATCTTCTTTGGCCAATAAGCGGCCATCAGTCTTCGGCAGTTAACCTGATATCACTCGCTTGAACTGATGCCATTTGTGCTGCCAGGCTACTGTCCAGTGGGGTGCTGCCGCTCCCGTGCCAGCGATTTCCAGCATGGGATGATGTCCGATGACCTGGTCCAGTACCGTTTCCTGATTCGGCTCAACATCCACGAAGAAGATGTGCTTGCCCTCATGCACCGCCTGCTTGAAATTGCGGAAGTGAGAGTTCGGCACCTGGAATCCAAAGAAGCCGCCTTCCCAGATGCAGAAGCCCAAAACAACCACGGCAAGGAAGACGAAGGGTGTCCAGCCTGCGGCGGATTCGGTCCAGCCCATCCAATAGGCGCCACCCAGGACCACTGCTGCGAGTGGGATACCGACCACCGCACCAATCTCACCAGAGTGAACGGCGTCCTGTTCCATTAACGAGCTGATTTCGTGGAGGTGATGTTGTTCAACATCAGCAACCTGTTCACTGAGCACATGAATTTGTTCGGAATTGATGCCGCTGGCTTCCAGCTCATTTTCAACGGCTTCAAGATCGTCGAGATTGTCACTGATGTAATAGTGTCGATTCATGCCACACCTCCCATCTCGTGTTGGCGGTGAACCTCCTTTGTCCTGCAGCCAATAACCGAGATTTTGCCGTCGGTAACGGTACCCGTGGGGAACGTTGCACATTCATACAATTCGAGAGAAGTATAGCATTCGCTAATAAGCCGGATTTCGGGGCGCAAGCTCTAAAAGTCAAGGCCTGGCTCACTCCCTGGCACAGGCCAGGCCCCTGATGATCCGGATCAGTGGCGCGGGTCGAAATCGCCGCTGAACATTTCGTCCTCGGCATCCGGGGCCACTGGAATCTTGTGCTCTTCCGACGCCCAGGCGCCCAGGTCGATCAGCTTGCACCGGTCCGAGCAGAACGGCCGGAATTTGCTCTCGGGGCTCCATTCGACAGGGGCACCACAGGTTGGGCATTCGACGGTTGAAATCTGGCTCATGACTGGCCTCCACGCAAAGTAAGGTAAAAGTGATGCAGGCGTTCGACCTCGCTGTGCAGCCAGGCGAGGTCGCGGTCGTTGACCACTACGTCGTCGGCATGGCTTAGGCGCTCCTGACGGCTGGACTGGGCCTTGAGGATCGCCTGGACCTGCTGTTCGCTGGTCTGGTCACGCCGCAGGGTGCGTTCGATCTGCAGCTGTTCGGGGGCATCGATCACCAGGACCCGTTGGGTCATGGCGTACTGGCCGGATTCAATCAGCAGTGGCGAAACCAGGATCGCGTAAGGTGATTTTGCCAGCGCCAGGTGATGGGCAATCTCTTCGGCGATCAGCGGATGCAGCAAGGCTTCCAGCCAGAGGCGTTGCTCCGGTACTTCGAAGATCAGTTTACGCAACGCGGCGCGGTCCAGTTGCCCATCGGCTTGCAACACCCCCGGACCGAAGTGTTCGGCAATCTTTGCCAGCGCCGGCCGACCGGGTTCCACCACCCAGCGAGCGGCATGATCGGCATCGACCGCATGCACGCCCAGGTCGATGAAATGTTGGGCCGCCGCACTTTTGCCGCTGCCAATGCCGCCGGTCAAGCCGAGAATCCAGGGTTTTTCCACAGGGTTATTCATTTCAGACCGACAAACTGCCAATAGAAGGCGGTTATTTGACCACCCCAGAGCAAGGCAATCCAGCCGGCAATGGCCAGATAGGGGCCAAAAGGGATAGGCGTCGCTGTTTGTGCCTTGCGAAGGCGCAGGTAAATCGCGCCGATGATCGCACCCGCCAGGGATGACAAGACGATCGTCAGCGGCAGGATCTGCCAACCGCCCCAGGCGCCAAACATCGCCAGCAGCTTGAAATCCCCATGCCCCATGCCGTCCTTGCCGGTGATCAGCTTGAACACCCAGAACACCGTCCACAGCGCCATGTAGCCGGCAATTGCACCCCATAACGCTTCAGGCAATGGGACGAACAGATCGAGGCTGTTGACGATCAGCCCCAGCCACATCAGCGGTAGCACCAGTACATCGGGCAATAGTTGATGCTCGGCGTCGATCAGGCTCATGGCCAGCAAGCCCCAGGTCAGGAGCATTGCCATGCCGGCTTGCCAGCCGAAGCCGAAGTGCCAGGCAATGAACGCCGACAGGAGGGCGCAGGCCAGCTCAGTCAATGGATAGCGTTTGCTGATCGGCGTTGCGCAGGCGGAACAGCGCCCGCGCAGGAACATGAAGCTGAACACTGGAATGTTTTCCCAGGCGCGAATCCGGTGGCCGCAATGTGGGCACTGGGAATGCGGCAGCATCAAATTGAAAGTCGGCAGCGACGTTTCGCCGGGCAGCCCGAGGATCTCATGGGCCTGCACGCGCCACTCGCGCTCAAGCATCTTCGGCAGGCGCCACACCAGTACGTTGAGGAAGCTGCCGACCAGCAGGCCGACCACCCCGGCGATGACGACGAAAGCCAGTGGGTAGTGGGTAAGCATATCGTTCAAGGGCATGTCAGATCGCTGAGCCGAGTTGGAAGATGGGCAGGTACATTGCGACCACCAGGCCGCCGACAATAACACCCAGCACCACCATGATGAACGGTTCCATCAGGGTGGTGAGGGAGTCGACCATATTGTCGACCTCGTCTTCGTAGAAACCTGCCACCTTGTCGAGCATGTCGTCGAGTGCGCCCGACTCCTCGCCTATGGCGGTCATCTGAATGGCCATATTCGGGAAAATACCGGAAGTGCGCATGGAAAAATTCAGCTGCATACCCGTCGCAACGTCCTGTCGGATGCGCAACACCGCGCGTTTGAACACGATGTTGCCGGTGGCGCCGGCCACCGATTCCAAGGCCTCGACCAGCGGCACGCCAGCGGCGAAGGTCGTCGACAGCGTGCGGGCGAAACGGGCCACGGCGGACTTGTACATCAAGGTCCCCACCAGCGGCAGTTTCAGCAGCCAGGTGTCCATTCGGTCACGAAAACCTTGCGAGGTTTTCAGGGCATGGCGTACAGCGAAAGCAGCCGTGACCAGTACGCCCAGCAGCATCCACCACCATGCTTGCATGAATTGCGACAGGTCGATGACCATCAAGGTAAAGGACGGCAATTGAGCGCCAAAGCCCTTGAACACCGATTCGAATTGCGGCACCACCTCGACCAGCAGGATGCCAGTCACGATGATCGCAACACACACCACGATCAGCGGGTAGGTCATGGCTTTCCTGATTTTCGCCTTGAGACTTTCGCTTTTCTCCTTGTAGGTCGCCACCCGTTCCAGCAGCGTGTCCAGCGCGCCAGCCTGCTCCCCGGCGTCTACCAGGTTGCAGTACAACTCATCGAAATATTGCGGTTTTTTACGCAGGGCGGTGGCGAAGCTATTGCCCGCCGCCACTTCCTGTTTCACCTCATCAACGAGCTTGCGCATGGCCGGGTTATCGAAGCCTTCACCGATGATGTCGAAAGACAGCAACAACGGCACGCCGGCTTTCATCATGGTTGCCATTTGCCGGGTGAAAAGGGCGATGTCCTGGGCCTTGATACGTTTGCCCAGATTGAAAATCGACGTGGTTTTCCTGCGCACCTTGCCGGGGTTGATGCCCTGCTTGCGCAATTTCGTCCTGATCATTGCCGGGTTCTGGGCGCTCAATTCGCCCGTCACCTTCGTACCTTTCCTGTCTGTGCCTTCCCAGGTGTACACACTGGTTCTTGCTGCCTTGACTGCCATGTTCAGTCCTTGCTGACCCGGTTATAACCGCCGTTGCATTGATTGCAATCGACCGCCTCATAGATCGTGAATGTGCCGATGCGTTCCTCGGGGTTCCGGGCGCAAGCAATTGAAGACTTATAGCCTAGTCAAGCGGGGGAACAAAACCTGCGGTCTTGAGGTGACAAAAAGTGTCAGATAGTGCGTTTTCTGGGGCTAGGAAGGGCTTCGTGGCAACGATTGGACCCCGGAATAGGGCACGCCGGGCTTGGCATGGGCTGTGCTGCAGCAGGTGCAGATCATGAGATTTCGACTCATGCACGGAGGCTGTCATTGAATAATCAAAAAGGCTTTACCCTGATCGAGTTGCTGATAGTCGTGGCGATCATCGGGATCCTGGCGACGTTTGCGATCCCTGCTTACTCCAAGTACCAGGCGCGGGCCAAGGTCACGGCAGGTCTTGCCGAGATTTCAGCATTGAAGGTGGCGTTTGAAGACCTGATGAACCAAGGGACAGACCCGGACCTGACACAGGTGGGCGGCTCCGCCACCACGTCCAACTGCGCCACGACCGCCGTGGGCAAAGCAGCAGAAGGTACGGGCACGATTGGTTGCACAATCCTCAATGCTCCGGCGCAGGTGTTGAATAAAACCATTACCTTGACCCGCTCGTTGAATGGCTGGACGTGCACCACCGGTGTCGAACAGGAGTACGCGCCGAAAGGCTGCAAGGGCGTTGAGCCAAAGGCCTGACCCATACGCTTGTTGCCCCGATACCCCGCTCAGTGCGGGGTATTTTTTTGCTCGCCGTTCAGAAATTTCGAGTAATTGAGAAAACTTCCAAAAATTCATGGCCTTAGGCCTTCTTCAAAACCCGCAACTTGCATGTAGATAATTTCCAACTCATGCATTTTGCATGATTGTGAAAAATGACTGTTTTTATAAGCAATTGATTTATAAGTAATTGTTGTCTGTTTCAAAGTTGGCACAGCGTTCGCAATATCTCTGGTAACCCTGCTGACACGCTAACCAGCAGACTTTCCAGAAAAACAGGAGTTACTCGTATGAAGAAGTTCGCTATTGCTGCCGCTACTGCTACCGCGCTGACCCTGACCATGGCCAACGCTGCATTTGCCCAGGCTCAGGCCACACAAGGCCCGATTATGCTGGCCGCCGGTGAAATGACCGAAGCGAAAGAGGATGTTTCCGATACCTGGATCACTACCAAAGTCAAATCAGACCTGGTCACCGAAAAAGGGATTCCAGGTACCGATATCAAAGTGGAAACCAACAAAGGTGTTGTGTCCCTGTCGTCCACCGTTGCTGTAACGGATGCACAGAAAGCCACCGCCGTGGCGATCACCAAGAAAATCAAAGGCGTCAAGGCGGTCTCCGCTGACGGCCTGAAAGCCGAGTAAGGCAAGACTTCTCGCCTGGACTGGGAGAAGGCGCGGCAGACGGGCTGAGTCATACGTCTGCCGCAACCTGGTAGTTCATGCGACCGGCCACAAGGATGTGGCCATTACAGGCCCTGGCATTCGTGTCGGGGCCTGTTCTATTCAAGGCAGAGATCGCAGCCTTCGGCAGCTCCTACATGGGTTTGTGTAGACCAGTAGGAGCTGCCGAAGGCTGCGATCTTTTGCTGTTGCCGTTATTCGGCGTCCAGATGCAGGGGCGTAACGACCTTGCCGTCTTTTTCCGCTTCGCCCAACTGGGCATCGATGAAGTACACACGGTCATCGGCGAGCTGGCCTTTATCGACCAGATAGTCCTTGATGCTGCTGGCGCGTTCCTGGCCCAGCTCACGCAACAGCACTTCGCTGGAACTCCAGAACTGGATAACCTGCTCGCGCATTTTCGCGGTGCGTTCTTCTTTGCCCAGGTCTTTCCATTCAGCAGGTGGCTGGACCTTCAGGCGTGTGCGGTAGATCCCTTCCAGCAGCGGACCTTTCTCGCTATCGGGTACCTCCAGCAAATTTGCCTTGGCCGGAACCTTGTCGCCACGGCGCTGGAGCATTTTGTAGTAGTTGTACTGATATTCCCGTTCCAGGCGTTGCTCGGCGAGCAGCGGGCCGTCGCTGCTCTTGGCGGCAGTGCCTTCGATTTCCAGGCGCAGGGCCGGACGTTCCTTCAGGGCTTGGGACAGTTTGACCAGTGCCGCTTCGGCGTCCTTGTTCAGTTCGCTTGAACCCGGGGCGAATGCCACGGTGCCCAGGTCTTGCGAGCCACCACCGGCCACCAGGCCACCAATGAGTTTGAACGGCGCGGCCGCGGCCTTGACGATCAGGTTGCGCAGGGTCTGCCAGACAATCGGCATCACGCTGAACTGTGGATTGTTCAGGTCACCGCTCACCGGCAGTTCAATGGAAATCTTGCCATCGACATCCTTGAGCAAGGCGATGGCCAGTTTCAATGGCAGGCTCACGGCGTCCGGGCTGTCGACCTTTTCGCCCAGTTGCAACTGTTCGACCACCACTTTGTTCTCAGCCTTGAGCTGGCCCTTGACGATCACGTAATGCAGATCGAGGTTGAGTCGGCCCTTGCGGATGCGATAACCGGCGAACTTGCCGGAGTAGGGGGTTAATGTGGTCAGTTCCACGCGTTTGAAGCTGGTGGCGATGTCGAGGCTGGCCATCGGGTCGAACGGGTTGACCGCGCCTTTGATGGTCACCGGTGCATAGCGGTCAACCTTGCCTTTGATGTCAACACTGGCCGGTTTTGCCTGACGGCTGTCTATGGTGCCGATCGAACCGTTGAGCTGCTGAATGGCGGTGGCGAAGTTCGGGGTCAGGCTGAAGTCGGCGAAATTCGCAGAACCGTCGTTGATGGCAATGCCGCCGATGTGGATGCCCAGGGGCTTGTCCTTGCTGGCGGTGGGTTTGGCGGCGGCGGGCTTGGCGCCGGCGTCGGCCGGTTGCGGGATCAGCAGGTCATCGATGTTGGTGGTCCGGTCATCGTTGATCATGAAGCGCGCATAGGGTTGCAGCAGATTGATCTTGTCGATCGACAGGCTGTCGCCGTGTTGGTAGTTCAGGCCTTCTACCACCAATTGTTGCCACTTGAGAAAGTCGCGGGTTTTCAGGGTGTCGAGGGTATGCAATTGATCGACCTGGGCGCGGCCGGTGACGCTGAGCGCCAGCGGATCGGTGCTTTTCAGGTTGACCGCCAGGTCGCTGCCGAGCATGCCACTGCGCAGTTCCAGGCGAATGAACGGGCTGATGTAGGACTGGGCGACGCGCAGGTCGATGTCCTTGGTCTGTACATTGAGTCGGGCGCTGACTGGGGCCAGGTTGACCTCGCCATCGGCCGTGAGCTTGCCCTGTTTGCCTACGCCGGTGTCGAGCTTGAGGAGGAAGGGCGAGCCATTGAGACTGTCGAACTTCTGTAAGTCGAGATTCAGCGGGCTCAGTTCCAGTTCCACCGCAGGTTGTGCTTTGCGGTCCGCCAGATGCACTTTGTAATCGCGCAATTGCACATCATTGAGAAGCACTTGCCACGGTTTGCCTGGCGTCGCGGGTTCGGGTTTCGGCGAATCGGCCGCCGCCGGGGTGCTCGGCGGTTCGGCGTTGGCCTTGGCCGCTGGTTTGGACGGTTGGCTGGCGAACAGTTTCTGCCAGTCGAGTTGCCCGTCGGCTTCCAGGGCTGCCCAGGTTTCCAGCTTGTGGCTGCGGATCTTGCCGACCACCACTTGTTGCTTGGCCAGGTCGACAGTGGTTTCGCTGATGTCCAGGCGTTCGAGTCTCGCCAGCGGCCGTCCATCCGGGGCCTTGATCGCGAAGGGGGCGATACTGACCGCGACATTGTTTAGCAGCAGTTCGGTTTGCTTGGACAGGTTGAGTTTGTAATCGGTACTGAGGCTGACTACGCCGCTTTCGAGGTCCAGCGGCACGGCGTCGCGCACATAGGGCCAGAAAGCTTTCATCTTGCCGTCGGTGATTTTCAGCTTACCTTCGGAGGCGAGTGGGATCAGGCTGAAGTTGCCGGTCCAGTCGATCTGACCGCCGTTGGGACCAATTGCCACCAGCGTCATGTTGGCACTGTCTTCCGGCAGGGTGCTGAGGTTCTTGAGTTCGAAATCGAGCTTGTCGTAGAGGAATTCGATGGCTTCGCTGGGGCGTGCATCCTTGAAGTGCAGCGATCCATCCACCAGTTTGATTCGGTCGATGCGCAGCGGGAATGGCTTGGCGTCAGGGTCGACGGGTGTCGGCTCGCTGGCCGGCAATTTGAACAACCCGATCAGGTTGAGCTTGCCGTCCTTGCCGAAGAGCACCTCGGTCTTGGATTTTTCCAGCTCGATATCCGACAGGTGCAGCGCTTTGGTCCAGAGGCTGTCGAGTTGCAGGTTGGCGTACAGGCGCTCGAAGCCGACCTGCTCCTTGCCGGGCTCGCCAATGTTCAGGCCCCAAAGGGTTACTTCAAGGCTGAACGGGTTGAGTTCGATCCGTTGGATCTTGGCGGGCGTCGTGGCGTAGTTGGCCAGTTGCTGGTTGGCAACGCGCAACGCGATGCCGGGCAAAATGAGAAAGCCCAGCAGACTGTAGAGGGCCAGAGCAGTCAACAAGGCGCCGATGGCGCGAATCAATCCTTTGTACATGTATGGCTTCATCTGTCTGGATCGGAGTGCCTTGGAGTATGGCACGCGATTTCGGTTCCGAAGTCCTTACATCGGGCAGGATTTATCTGAAAACAACGGCGACTTTCAGAGCTGCAGAATCAGGGTTTTCAGGGGCGGCTGCTGATCCATCGACGGGAAGTCGGCGCCCGGTTTCATGACGGTCCACTCGCGTACCGGACGGCCGGCCTTCTCGGCGCAACGCAAGACCTGCTCGCGCCAGTCGTCCATGCTGACCTTTGCCAGGTTGTTGCAGCAGATCAGCACGCCATTGTCTGCGGTGGTCAGCAATGCCGGCTTGAGCAGGCTCTGGTAGTCGCGCAGCAGGTCGACGGTGCCGAAAGCACTCTTGGCCCAGGCAGGCGGATCGAGCAGCACCAGGTCGTACTGGCGCTGTTCCAGGCGTTGATAGCTCGGCAGTTTCTGCCCGCGACGCTGGCTGATGGGCAGGCCGGCCAACTGGCGAATGGCCGGGAAGTAGTCGGACTGGATGAACTCCATGGTCGGCAGTTGCGGGTTGAGCAAGCCATTCTCGCGCCCGACCGCCAGGTTGCCTTCGGCGAAATCCAGGTTGCACACCTGGCTGGCACCACCGGCTGCGGCGCTGAGGCCGACCCCGCAGGTGTAGGCGAACAGGTTCAGCACGCGCTTGTTCTTGCTGTGCTCCTTGACCCAGCCACGGGTGTTGCGCAGGTCGAGGAACAACAGCGGGTCTTGCCCGGCATGGCGCCCGCGTACCCGGTAATTCAAGCCCCACTCGTGGCCAACCAGGTCTTGCAGTGCGGCTTCTTCGGCACGGTAGACGGTGTCTTCACGGTCGATGCGCGAGTTGCCACGGGAGCGGTCGTTATAGACCAGCAGGGTTTCCAGCCCCAGGTATTGATTGACGATTTCATGCAAGTGCAGCAACGCCTCGCGGTCCAGCGACTGATGGAAGCTTTGCACCATCAGTTGTGGGCCATAGCGGTCGATCGTCAGCCCTCCGGCGCCTTCCTGGCTGCCATGGAACAGGCGATAGCAGTCGGTGCCCTGGCTGTGCAACTCGGCCAGCAGGTCCTGGCGATGTTCAAGGGCGGCGCGCAGCGCCTGATTCAAGGAAGACATGCTGGGCGCCTTGCAGGAGGAATTGGGCGCGGGAGTTTAACAGCTTGAGCGCAGTAGCACTTGTAGGAGCGAGCATGCTCCGGGCGGCGTTCCGACGATGATCGTCAACGATGACGCTGGGTGCCTGACACTCCGCGCAGTATTCAAGTCCATCGCGAGCTCGCTCCTACGACAGGCCCATACGCCGTTTCGCACGATGCACCGAGCCATTGCGCACCGCCCAGCGCAGCATCGGCGCACTGCGATTGACACTGGCGCGGATCAGTTTGCGTTGCAGCGGCCCCTGGCTCACACCGAGCATGTCACTGGCCCAATCTGGCAGCAGGTCGATCCCGGCCTGCATCATCAACCCGCCGAAAGGCCGGGCCAAACGGCTGGGGGAGGGGGCGTTCAACAACAGTCGAAGTACTTCACGACTGCGTTCGTCGCACAACAGTTGCGGGCGAACGCGTTCAAGATAAGCGGCAATTTCCTGCCGGGAGCGCGGCACGTCGCGGGCGCCCAGGCGCTCGGCCACTAGTGCGATCTCTGCGTAATAACGATCCTGATCGGCCAGGGACAGCTGCGGATTTCGATAACGCAGGTGCGCTGCTAGGAAGTTGCTGACCTCGGCGACGTGCACCCAGGTCAGCAGGTCGGGATCGCTGGCGGCATAGGGCCGGCCATCGGGCGCGGTGCCGGTGATTTGCAGGTGGATGGTGCGCACCTTTTCGATCAGCCAGTCGGCGTCCTGTCGTGAGCCGAAGGTGGTGCCGGAGATGAATTGCCCGGTGCGGCGCAAGCGACCGAGCATATCCTCGCGGAAATTCGAATGGTCCCACACACCGGCCAAGGCCAGCGGGTGCAGCGCTTGCAGCATCAGGGCGCTGATACCGCCGATCAACATGCTGCTGAAGTCGGCGTGGACTTGCCAGCTCACTGAATCCGGTCCGAACAGCCCAGGATCGCCCTTGGGGTTTTCCAGGTCGAGCTTGCCCAGGGACAGGCCGGTCAGGCTCATGATCTGGGTTTCGATACGGCTGCGAATGAATTCCATGGTGTCCCGGTGATTTTCCGTAGGCGGCGGCAGTACGTTATTGGTTCAGGCGCTTGTCGATCAAGCCCTGGACCACGCTCGGGTCGGCCAGGGTCGAGGTATCTCCCAGGCTGTCCAGTTCGTTACAGGCAATCTTACGCAGAATGCGCCGCATGATCTTGCCCGAACGGGTTTTCGGCAAGGCCGGCGCCCATTGGATCAGGTCGGGCTTGGCGAAGCTGCCAATCTCCTTGCTGACGTGGGCCAGCAAGGTTTTCTTCAGTTCTTCGTTGGGCTCGACACCGTTCATGGGAGTGACGAAGGCGTAGATGCCCTGGCCCTTGACGTCATGGGGGTAACCGACCACGGCGGCTTCGGCGATGCTGTCGTGCAGCACCAGGGCGCTCTCCACTTCGGCAGTGCCGATGCGGTGCCCGGAGACATTGATGACGTCGTCGATGCGCCCGGTGATCCAGTAGTCACCGTCTTCGTCGCGGCGGGCGCCATCGCCGGTGAAATAGTAGCCGGGGTAGGGCTTGAAGTATGTGTCGACCATCCGTTGCGGATCGCCATAGACGCTGCGGATCTGCGCTGGCCAGCTTGATTTCAGGGCGAGCACGCCGCTCCCGGCGCCTTTGATTTCCTTGCCATGTTCGTCCAGTAACACCGGCTGCACGCCGAACATCGGTTGTGTCGCGCAGCCTGGTTTGATCCGTTGCGCACTGACCAGCGGGCTGAGCATGATGCCGCCGGTTTCGGTCTGCCACCAGGTATCGACAATTGGGCAGCGTTGTTCGCCGACGACATTAAAGTACCACTCCCACGCTTCCGGATTGATCGGCTCACCGACGGTGCCGAGCAATCTGAGGCTGGAGCGGGACGTTTCCTGCAACGGTTCTGCGCCCTCGCGCATTAGAGCGCGCAATGCGGTGGGGGCGGTGTAGAAGATATTCACTTTGTGCTTGTCGATCACCTGCCAGAACCTCGAGGTGCTCGGGTAGCTCGGCACGCCTTCGAAGATCAGGGTGGTGGCGCCATTGGCCAGGGGCCCGTAGACGATGTAGCTGTGGCCAGTGACCCAGCCGACATCGGCGGTGCACCAGAAAACTTCGCCATCGCGGTAGTCCAGGACATATTTGAAGGTCATTGCCGCTTGCAGCAGGTAGCCCCCCGTCGTGTGCAGCACGCCTTTGGGTTTACCGGTGCTGCCGGAGGTGTAGAGGATGAACAGCGGGTCTTCGGCGTCCATCGGCTCGGGCGGGCAGTCGTCGCCGACGTCACGCAGTGCCTGGTGATACCAGAGATCCCGGCCCTCGACCCAGTTCACCGGGTTCTGGGTCCGTTCCACCACGACCACGGTGCTGACATCCGGGCAGCTTTGCAGCGCCTTGTCGACATTGTGCTTGAGCGGCACGAACTTGCCTCCGCGCACGCCTTCATCGGCGGTAATCACTGTGCGACAGTCGGCGTCGAGGATCCGGTCGCGCAACGAATCCGGCGAGAAGCCACCGAACACCACCGAATGCACTGCACCGATGCGTGAGCAGGCGAGCATGGCGTAGGCGGCTTCAGGGATCATCGGCATGTAGATGCATACACGATCGCCTTTCTTCACGCCACGGCTCTTGAGCACGTTGGCCAGGCGGCAGACGTAATGGTGAAGCTTCTTGTAGGTGATTTGCGTGGATTCGGCGGGGTCGTCGCCTTCCCAGATGATCGCGGTCTGATCGCCGCGTGTTGCCAGGTGACGGTCGATGCAGTTGTAGCTGACGTTCAGCCTGGCGCCGGCAAACCAATGGGCTTCACCGGTTTTCAGATCGTAGCGCTGGACGGTTTGCCACGGTGTGCTCCAGTCGAGGAAGCGGGTGGCTTGTTCGGCCCAGAAGGTGCTGGGGTGCTCGATGGATTCGCGGTACAGGCGGTGATAGTCGTCCTGACTCAATTGTGCAGCCCGGCGCACGGCATCGGCTTTGGGGAACGTGCTGATATCGAACATGACGGTTCCTTCTTCTTGTTTGGCGACAAGAGGGGAGCTGCGCGACCCTCGTAGGAGCTGCCGAAGGCTGCGATCTTTTGACTTTGCTTTTAGAAGATCAAAAGATCGCAGCCTGCGGCAGCTCCTACAAGGTTAGTTCCCCGCAGGAACGGTGTCAGATCAGCCGCGGTGACGCCCGCGGAAGTAGTTGATCAAGCCCTGGGTAGACGCGTCGTCAGCCGGGGTTTCTTCGCTGCCGACCAGGCGGTTGTAGACGCCTTTGCCCAGCTCCTTGCCCAACTCCACACCCCATTGGTCGAAGGCGTTGATGCCCCATATCACGCTTTGTACGAAGACTTTGTGCTCGTACATCGCCACCAGCGCACCCAGGCGCCGCGGGCTGATACGCTCGACCACCAGGGTATTGCTCGGACGGTTGCCCGGGATCACCTTGTGCGGCGCAAGGCTCTGCACCTGTTCTTCGCTCATGCCTTTGTCACGCAGCTCGGCCTGGGCTTCGGCCAGTGTCTTGCCGAGCATCAGCGCCTGGCTTTGCGACAGGCAGTTGGCATACAGCCACTGGTGGTGGTCGGCCACCGGGTTGAAGCTGACGATCGGCACGATGAAGTCGGCCGGGATCAGTTGGGTGCCCTGGTGCAGCAACTGGTGGTAAGCGTGCTGGCCGTTGCAGCCTACACCGCCCCAGATCACCGGGCCGGTATCGGTGCTGACGGGCGTACCGTCCTGGCGCACGCTCTTGCCATTGGATTCCATGTCCAGCTGTTGCAGGTGCTTGGTAATGTTCCGCAGGTAGTGGTCGTACGGCAGGATCGCGTGGCTTTGCGCACCCCAGAAATTGCCGTACCAGACGCCGAGCAGGGCCAGCAGCACCGGCATGTTCTGTTCGAAAGGGGTGTTGAGGAAGTGCTGGTCCATGGTGTAGGCACCGGACAGCAGTTCCTTGAAGTTCGACATGCCAATGGCCAGGGCGATCGGCAGGCCGATGGCCGACCACAGCGAGTAACGCCCGCCGACCCAGTCCCACATCGGGAAGATGTTTTCTTCGCGGATGCCGAACGCCACGGCGGCAGCGTTGTTGCTCGATACCGCAATGAAGTGGCGATGCAACTCGGCTTCCGAACCACCTTGGGCCAGGTACCAGGCGCGTGCGGCCTGGGCGTTTTTCAGGGTTTCGAGGGTGTTGAAGGATTTCGACGAGACGATGAACAAGGTGGTCTCGGCGCGCAGTTTCAGCGCCAGTTCGTGGAACTCACTGCCATCGATGTTCGCCAGGTAGTGGCAGCGCACGCCTTTCTGGGCATAGGCCAGCAGGGCTTCGGACACCAGCTCGGGGCCGAGGAACGAACCGCCGATGCCGATGTTGACCACGTCAGTGATCGGCTTTTCGGAGTAGCCGCGCCACAGGCCGTCGTGGATGCGGCCCACCAGGTCAGTGATCTGGTTCAGCACCTTGTGCACTTCAGGCATCACGTTGACGCCGTTGACCGACAACTTGTCGCCAACCGGGCGACGCAGGGCGGTGTGCAGGGCGGGGCGTCCTTCGGAGGCATTGACGATTTCGCCATCGAACAGCGCCTTGATCGCGCCCTTGAGGTCGACTTCGTCGGCCAGGCCTACCAGCAGGTCACGGGTCTGGGCGTTGATCAGGTTTTTCGAATAGTCGAGAAACAGGCCGCAGCTACTGAGAGTGAATTGGGTAAAACGCTGCGGGTCGGCGTTGAACGCCTCGCGCATGTTGAAATCCTGCATGGCCTGGCGGTGGTCTTTCAACGCTTGCCAGGCGGGCAGGGCGGTCACGTCGTGGGGGGTGCGGTAGTACGCCATCGCTGCGGGTTTCCTTTTACTTGAACTGCCTTTAAGACACTGAAAATACCGGAATGTCCTGACCACCGTCTGAGTGGTATCCGGTTAGCCTGCGTGCACACGATTAAATAGCGCAGGCCGGTAACAGTAAACCCAGAGAGACGATCTGTCTTGGCTTTGTCGGACCTGCGACCGGTACTTTTTTATACCGGCGCAGTCGTGGGGGCGTTGTGGGGGGGAATTCAGGCGGGGGTGTCGAGGTTCAGGTGCAAATTGTCAATCAAGCGCGTCGTCCCCAGGAACGCCGCCACCAGGATGACCAGGTCGCGATCTTCCGGGGTTGCCGGGCGCAGGCTCATACCATGACGAATTTCCAGGTAGTCGGGGCGCAGGCCCGCCGCTTCGAGTTGTTGCAGCTTGGTGCGGATCAGGGCCGGGTAATCACGCTCACCCTGCCTGATCGCTTCGGCGATCTCGCTCAGCGTGCGATACACCACCGGTGCCACGGCGCGCTGGTCTTCGGTGAGGAAGCCATTGCGCGATGACAGTGCCAGGCCATCGGCCGCCCGTACCGTCGGCTCGCCGATGATCTGGATCGGCATGTTCAGGTCATGCACCAGCGCGCGAATGACCGCCAGTTGCTGGAAGTCTTTCTGGCCGAAGATCGCCAGGTCCGGCTGGACCATGTTGAACAGCTTGCTGACCACCGTTGCTACACCTTCGAAATGCCCTGGACGGCTGGCGCCGCACAGGCCTTCGGAAAGTTGCGGGACGCTGACGCGGGTCTGTCCGGCCATGCCGTCGGGGTACATCTCTTCAACGGTTGGCGCGAACAGCAGGTCGCAGCCCGCTTCAAGGAGTTTTTCCTGGTCTGCGGCGAGGGTGCGCGGGTATTTGTCGAGGTCTTCGCCGGCACCGAACTGCAGCGGGTTGACGAAGATGCTCGCGACCACGAAATCCACCCGTTGGGTGGCCTTGGTGATCAGTGCGACATGACCGCTGTGCAGGTTGCCCATGGTTGGCACGAAGCCGATGCGCTTGCCTTCACCGCGGGCACGGGCCACGGCGGCCCGCAGTTCGCGGACGGTTTTGACGGTGTTCATGCAGAGAATCCATGTTCGGTGCCAGGGAAAGTCGACGCCTTGACTTCGCTGACATAGGCGCTCAAGGCGGCCTGAATACTGGTTTGGCCGGTCATGAAGTTTTTCACGAACTTGGGGACGCGACCGGTAATGGACAGGCCCAGCATGTCATGCAGCACGAGTACCTGGCCGTCTGTGTGGTGGCCGGCGCCAATCCCGATGACCGGAATGTTCACGGCCTGGGTGATTTCTGCGGCCAGTTCGCTGGGCACGCATTCGAGCAGCAACATCGCCGCGCCGGCCTGCTCCAGGGCAATGGCATCGGCACGCATCTGCCGCGCCTGGTTTTCATTGCGACCCTGGACCTTGTAGCCACCGAGGATGTTCACCGATTGCGGGGTCAGGCCCATGTGGGCACAGACCGGAACGCCTCGTTCCGCCAGCAGGCGGATCGAGTCCGCCAACCACAATGCGCCTTCGACCTTGATCATGTGAGCGCCGGACTGCATCAGCAGGGCGCTGTTGGTCATGGTCTGTTCCGTGGTGGCGTAGGCCATGAAGGGCAAGTCGGCAAGGATCAAGGCGTCGGTGTTACCGCGTTTGACGGCCGCCACGTGGTAAGCCATTTCGGCGGTGGTCACTGGCAGGGTGCTGTCATGACCTTGCAGAACCATGCCGAGGGAGTCGCCCACCAGCAGCACTTCGACACCGGCCTGGTTGCAGGCGTGGGCGAAGGTTGCGTCATAGCAGGTCAGCATGGTGATTTTTTCACCTTTGTGCTTGAGACCTTGCAGAGTGGTCAGGGTGATGGCTGGCATGAAAAGTTCCTCATTCAGGCGCTGTGGAAACTACTGCGAGTAACGCGCGTGATTCTTCGTTAAATACAGGCGCACGGTCTTCTGTCGTGCTTTTAAGGCCTGGATTGCGCCCTTGATGCCGTGATGGCGGCAGCGGGACGCCTATAGTCGTGAGGAGAACGTGGGAAGTCAATTGCGTGTGTTACCGCATTGTTACGAGGAGGGTGTTACCGATGGGACTGATGCGTTTCAGCAGCCTTGGACCTTTTGTTCGACGCAAATCAATGTGGGAGCGGGCTTGCTCGCGAATACGGTGTGTCATACAAAATTGATCTCGACTGACACACCGCATTCGCGAGCAAGCCCGCTCCCACAGGGGGTTTGTGTCAATTTGTAGCCAGGCGTTCCAGGCCGACGAACGGGCACGCATTGAGCAATTCTGCCAGGCTGCGGCCATCAGCCAGGCGCAGATCCACAGGGGCCAATTCTGCCAATGGATAGAGCACAAAGGCCCGCTCGTGCATATGGTAATGCGGGACTTTGAGGCGAGGCTCGTCAATCAGGCGGTCACCGAACAGCAGGATGTCGAGATCCAGGGTGCGCGGCCCCCAGCGCTCAAGGCGCTCGCGG
Organism: Pseudomonas umsongensis; assembly: GCF_002236105.1. Classification (GTDB taxonomy): domain Bacteria; phylum Pseudomonadota; class Gammaproteobacteria; order Pseudomonadales; family Pseudomonadaceae; genus Aquipseudomonas; species Aquipseudomonas umsongensis. The sequence continues at coordinate 25,557 of NZ_NIWU01000006.1, read as the reverse complement.
CCTTGGTCGTTTTCAATGGATTGCAAGGCGTCCAGCAGCTCAAGCGGTGCCAGAGTGCTGTCGAGAGCGGCAACCGCGTTGGTGTAGCGCGGTTGGCCAGGGAGCAACGAATCGCTTTGATAGAAGGCTGAAACCCCGACCAGTTCCGATTGCGGCAACTGTGCCAGCGCCAGGGTGGCGCTGCGCAGCTGTTCGGCGGGGTCAACGAGGTTGCTGCCCATGCCGATGTAGATGCGTTCCATGGATTACTCGCCCGTGGTGCTCGAAGCGTCTGCTGAACGCTTGCGCTTGGCGCCGCCGCTGCGACGACGTTTGCGTGGGCCGCCGGTGCCGTCGTCCTTGCCACTGAGGTCGCGAATCATGTCGCGCCGCTCACTGTCGTTGGCGTCCTGGTAGTCCGTCCACCATTCGCCCAGGCCATCGGTCTGCTCGCCCGCGCTTTCGCGTAGTAGCAGGAAGTCGTAACCGGCGCGGAATCGCGGATTGTCCAGCAGCAGGTCGGCACGTTTGCCGCTGCGCCGTGGCAGGCGCTCCTGCATGTCCCAGATCTCGCGGATCGGCATGGTGAAGCGTTTCGGGATCGCGATGCGCTGGCACTGCTCGGCAATCAGTTCGTGAGCCGCTTCCTGCATCGCCGGAATTGGCGGCATGCCACGGTCCTGCAGGCGCAATACGCGCGCCGGCAGGGCAGGCCAGAGCAGGGCGGCAAACAGGAACGCCGGGGTCACCGGTTTGTTCTGCTTGATACGCAGGTCGGTGTTGATCAGGGCTTCGCTGATCAGGGTATGGGTATAGGTCGGGTTGTATTCCAGTGCCTCGGCGCTCGCCGGGAACAGTGGATCGAACAATTGCAGGTCGACCAGCATTTCAAAAGTGTCAGCGGCGTGACCGGACAGGAACAGCTTGAGCACTTCTTCGAACAAGCGGGCTGACGGGATCTCGCGCAGCATGGGGGCCAGCTCGCGGATAGGCGTGGCGCTGTGTTTTTCGATGCCGAAATTCAGCTTGGCGGCAAAACGCACGGCCCGCAGCATCCGCACCGGATCTTCCTGGTAGCGCTGCTTGGGGTCGCCAATCAAGCGGATCAGTTGGTTGCGAATGTCGTGTACGCCGTTGGCGTAATCGAGAATGCGTTCGCTGACCGGGTCGTAATACAGGGCGTTGATGGTGAAGTCGCGACGTTGGGCGTCTTCTTCCAGGGTCCCGTAGACGTTATCGCGCAGGATGCGCCCGCTTTCGTTGCGCGAAGATTGATTGGTGTCTTCCTCTTCGTCGTTTTGCGGGTGATTGGCGCGGAAGGTCGCGACTTCGATGATTTCGCGGCCAAAGTGGATGTGTACCAGTTTGAACCGGCGGCCGATGATCCGTGCATTACGGAATTCTGCCCGTACCTGTTCGGGTGTGGCACTGGTGGCGACGTCAAAGTCTTTCGGCGTGATGCCGAGCAGCATGTCTCGCACACAGCCGCCGACCAGATAGGCCTGGTACCCGGCGCCCTGTAGGCGTTCGACGATGTTCACCGCGTAACGGCTGAATTGCGCCTTTTGCAGCGAATGTTGACCGCTGTTGAGCACTTCAGGCGTGCTGCGAATGTGTTGCGTACGACGCAGGGGAGTACGGAATGACTGGAACAGCTTCTTCAGCATGGGATGCACTGTTTGAAGGAATGTTCGGCCAAAACGAAGAATGACCGCATGATGGGCGGGGATTCTAGCATTTAGTCGGGGGATGGTGTAGGACACAGCAGATTTGAGGTGTAGGCAGGTTTCCAAATCGCAGAAACCACAAGGGGAGCCGAAGCTCCCCAAGAAGTAGTTGCATGCTCTATTTTTGTTATTGGTTTCGGGCTTCTTGTTTTTGTTGAGTGCCCTTGTCATGAAGCTTTCCTTCATGACCCTCCCAATCGGGAGCCAAGAGCAAACGGATTGCTTTGGTCGCTGTGCTGCAGTGATCTTGCGATCCAACCAGTTCAGGCTCTGTCTTAAGACAGTTTTTTGTTGTTCTCGGCCTGGTCGTGGGGCAAGCCCCAAATACAACGCCTCTCCAAAAGAATCAGTTAGCTGCGCCTCTCGCCGTCTTGTTTTTATTGTGCGTGAGTCGATTCGTCTTATTTTTATTGTGTTGTTCGTTGCTTGTTATTGTTCTTGTACCAAACATATAGCAGGGTGCGTGCCAACTTTTGCGAACCCCAGTAAAACAAGGGGTTAGGTGCGTCGAGGGGGTCAACAAGGGCCAAAAAAAACCGGGGCTTCGTTACCGTAAGCCCCGGTTCTGTTACGTGAAAAACCTGAGGTAACAGTTTTTTCACAAAATCATGTGTTACCCGCACATGAGACAGGCGGCGTTCAGCTCTCGCTTGGTACCCCAGTCTTGCGCCGCGGGATGCCCAGGCGCTGACGGCGTTCCCACAGGCACTTGCGACTGACCCCCAGTTTGCGCGCCAGTTCGGTTTCGGTCATGTGATCCTGATGCTCGAGCACGAAGTGCTGGAAGTAGTCTTCCAGGGACAGGTCTTCGGTCGGCTCATGGTTATTGTTGCCGGCGTTGCTGCCACCTTGTTGCGGAGGCAGGCCGATGAACTCGTCGTCTTCCAGGTCGCCCAGTTCGATGTCGATGCCCAGCAGCTCGGCGGAAATTTCCGGGCTCTCGCACAGGATGACGGCGCGCTCGACCGCGTTTTCCAGCTCGCGAACGTTGCCTGGCCACGAGTAATGACGAATGGCTTGCTCGGCGTCCGGGGCGAACTTCAGGTCTGTCCGGTTGATTCGTGCGCTTTGGCGCGCCAGGAACGCATTGGCGATTTCATTGACGTCCGCGCCACGCTCGCGCAGGGCTGGCAGTTTCAGGGCAATCACGTGAAGCCGGTAATACAGGTCTTCACGGAACTGGCCGATCTTCGCCAGGCTCTTGAGATCGCGGTGGGTTGCAGCAATCAGGCGCACATCGACTTTCTGCGACTGGACCGAACCCACTCGGCGAATTTCACCTTCCTGCAGCACGCGCAGCAGGCGCGCCTGGGCTTCCAGTGGCAGCTCACCGATTTCATCGAGGAACAAGGTGCCTCCGTCCGCCGCTTCCACAAGGCCGGCACGTCCAGCGCTGGCGCCAGTGAATGCGCCTTTCTCGTGGCCGAACAGTTCGGACTCGATCAGGCTTTCCGGAATGGCTGCGCAGTTCACCGAAATCATCGGCGCCTTGGCCCGCCTGGAAAGGTTGTGCAGGGCGCGCGCCACCAGTTCTTTACCAGTGCCGGACTCGCCCTGGATCAGCACATTGGAGTCCGTCGGCGCGACTTTGCGGATCTTGCCATACAGGTCCTGCATCGGTGGGCACGAGCCGATGATGCCGATTTCACCGTTACTGTTGTCGCTACCGGCTTTGGCGGCAGCGTTGGCGACTTTGCCAACGACCGGTTCGCCGCTGGCTTGCGCCGTTTGCCGGTCACGCAGGATGCGCGCGACGGCCTGGAGCATTTCGTCGTGGTCGAAAGGCTTGGCGATGTAATCCACCGCGCCCATTTTCATCGAATCCACCGCCGAGCGCAGGCTGGCATAGCTGGTCATGATCAGCACCGGAGTGCCCTGGCCAAGCTTGATCAACTCGGTACCCGGCGCGCCCGGCAGGCGCAGGTCACTGACGATCAGGTCGAACGTGTTAATGGTGAAGCGTTCTTGTGCTTCCTGCACTGAACCGGCTTCGCTGACCTGGTACTGGTTACGTTCCAGCAGGCGGCGCAAGGCGGAGCGGATAATGGTTTCGTCTTCGACGATCAAAATGTGCGGCATTGATTCGATACTCTCGACGGTCTCAGTTCACAGCGGACGTCGCTTCGACATGACGCGGTAAGGTCACCCGGATACGGGTGCCGCGTTGGCTCTGAACATCAGCCGGGCTGTCGATGGTGATTTGTCCATAATGCTCTTCAACGATGGAATAGACCAGTGCAAGGCCCAGGCCGGTACCTTCACCCGGGTCCTTGGTGGTGAAGAAGGGTTCGAACAATCGATCCATGATGCTCGATGGAATGCCGCTGCCTTCGTCCTCCACGATCAAGTCGACCGTGTGTTCGCCGGCTTCGCTCTTGACCCGCACCGCGCTGCCGGGAGGCGAGGCGTCGCGGGCGTTTGAGAGCAGGTTGATCAATACCTGGGCGAGCCGCTGCGGATCGCCTTCGACCCAGTGGTCGGGATCGCACAGGTTATAGAACTGCACTTCGAAATTGCGCCGGTTCAGGGCCAGCAGGCCGATGGCGTCCTGGGCCACTTCCGCCAGACAGACGGGCTCGTCGCTGTGCTGGTGGCTGCCGGCATGGGCAAAGCTCATCAGCGACTGGACGATGCGCGAGACGCGCTTGGTCTGTTCGAGGATCTGCCCGCTGATTTCCTTGAGTTCGCCGTCTTCCTCGCGCTCTTCGCGCAGGTTCTGCGCCAGGCAGGCGATACCGGTGATCGGGTTGCCGATTTCGTGGGCCACGCCCGCGGCCAGGCGACCGATGCTGGCCAGGCGCTCGGAGTGCACCAGTTTGTCTTCGAGCATCTGGGTTTCGGTCAGGTCTTCCACCAGCAGCACCAGGCCACTGTTGCCCGGTGCGAGGGGTTCGTCGATCGCCGCTTTGTGCAGGTTCAGCCAGCGGGTCTGGCCGTCAAGGGCCAGGTGCTGTTTGTGCAAATGCTCATCCGGGACATTGATGAAGCCTTGCAGCAATTCTTTCCATGGATCGGCAATGGTGCTCAGGCGCGAACCGACCACGCGCTGCGCGGCGATGCCGGTCAACTCCTCCATGGCTTTGTTCCACATGAGGATTTCCTGGTCCTTGGCCAGCGAGCAGACGCCCATCGGCAATTCCTGCAGGGTCTGGCGGTGATAGCGGCGCAGGGCATCGAGTTCGGCGGCCAGGCCGGTCAGGCGCGAATGGTAATCCTCGAGGCGGCTTTCGATGAAGTGGATGTCCTCGGTGACATAGTTTTCGCCGCCGGCCTTGTAGGGCAGGAACGTCTCGACCATGTCCTGGGCCACGCTTGGCCCCATCAGGCCGGACAAATTGGCTTCGATCCGGTCGCGTAAGCGGCGCAAGGCGTACGGTCGACGCTCGTCGAAGGGCAGGTAGAGATCGCGCAGGGCTTGTTCGACTTCCTTCTGCGCAGCCTTGGCTCCCAGCGGTTTGGCCAGCTGAGTGGCGAATTCCTGGGGCGAGGCGGCGTGCAGCTCCCGGCGTTGCGGGCGGCGCACGTTGTCCACGGCACAGGCTTCGGCGGCGCTGGCCTCTTCAGTGCTGGCATTGGTGAACAGCGAAATCAGGGTGAACATCAGTACGTTGGCGGCCAGGGAGGCGATCGCAGCCATGTGCCAACTGGTGTCGTCGAGCACGTAGATCATGTTCAACAACGGTATGTAGAAGCCCTGCAGGTTGCCGACCAGCGGTAGCAACATGGTCACCAGCCACACCAGGATCCCCGCCAGCAGCCCGGCGATGAAGCCGCGACGGTTGGCGGTCGGCCAATACAGGACCGACAGCACGCCCGGCAGGAACTGCAGCGTGGCCACGAAGGCGACGATGCCGAGGTTGGCCAGGTCCTGCTCCGCACCCAGCAGCAGGTAGAAACCGTAGCCGGCCATGATGATGGCGACGATCAGGGCGCGACGGGTCCACTTCAACCAACGGTAGATGTTGCCTTCAGCCGGTGGCTGGTACAGCGGCAGCACCAGGTGGTTCAAGGCCATGCCCGACAGGGCCAGGGTGGTGACGATGATCAGGCCGCTGGCCGCAGACAGGCCGCCGACATAGGCCAGCAGTGCCAGGGCCTTGCTGTTGGCCGCGATGCCGATGCCCAGGGTGAAATATTCCGGGTTGGTGGTGGCGCCGAGTTTCAGGCCGGCCCAGAGAATCAGCGGCACTGCCAGGCTCATCAGCAGCAGGAACAGCGGCAAGCCCCAGCTCGCGCTGACCAGCGAGCGCGGATTGAGGTTTTCGGTGAAGGTCATGTGGTACATGTGCGGCATGACGATCGCCGAAGCGAAGAACACCAGCAACAGCGTGCGCCAAGGGCCTTCCTGCAGTGGCGTGTGCAGCGCGGCCAGGGCGGTCTGGTTTTGCAGCAGCCACAACTCCAGTTGTTGCGGGCCGTCGAATACGCCATACAGCGCATAGAGGCCGACGCCGCCGAGGGCGATCAGCTTGATCACCGACTCGAAGGCGATCGCGAACACCAGGCCTTCATGTTTTTCCCGGGTGGCGATGTGCCGGGAGCCGAAGAAAATCGTGAACAGCGTGATCAGTGCGCAGAAACTCAGCGCCACGCGATGCTGTACCGGCTCGCGGGTGAGGATGCCGATGGAGTCGGCGACTGCCTGGATCTGCAGCGCCAGCAGGGGCAATACCCCGACCAGCATGAAAATCGTGGTCAGCGCGCCGGCCCAGGTGCTGCGAAAGCGGAACGCGAACAGATCGGCCAGGGATGACAGCTGATAGGTTCGGGTGATCTTCAGGATTGGATACAGCAGCACCGGCGCCAGCAGAAACGCGCCGGAAACACCCAGGTAGCTGGACAGGAAGCCGTAGCCATACTGATAGGCCAGGCCCACGGTGCCATAAAATGCCCAGGCACTGGCGTAGACCCCCAGGGACAAGGTGTACGTCAGCGGGTGGCGAATGATCGCCCGCGGGATCATGCCCCGTTCGCTGACCCAGGCTACGCCGAACAGCACCGCCAGGTACGCGGCGCTGATCAGGATCATCTGGGTCAGGCTAAAGCTCATCGGCATCTTTTTGGCTCTGCAGGATGAAGGTCACGACGATCAGGATCAGCCAGAGCAGATAAGGGCGATACCAGGCGCCGGTGGCGTCGATCCACCAATCCATGATGGCCGGGGAAAACAGATAAATCCCCACTACCAGGAGCAGGACCAAGCGATAGATGTACATCCCGGCCTCTCTTTTTTATGCCCGTGCCCGAAAACGTGCGGCGATGGTAACGGATGGGCGCGCCACTGCAAGCACGATCACTGTAGCTGCGCCTCGGGCAGGCTCAGTGTGCGCGGGATCAACCGGGCATCCCAGTGGGCAATGCCCCAATCCAGCACTTCCCGTGGCGTGGCGTAGGCCAGTTCGGCACCGGGTTTTTGTCCCAGGGCGCGCAAGGCTCGCAACAACAACGGCGTAGCCTGATCTGCGGTGAGCGGCGGCGAACGGTAGGACTTGCCGAGTTTGTTGCCATCGGGCTGGGTGATCAGCGGGATGTGCAAGTAGCGCGGCTGGCGCAGGCCGAGAAGCTCCTGCAGGTAGAGCTGGCGCGGCGTGGAATCGAGCAGGTCGGCACCGCGCACGATGTCGGTGATGCCTTGCCAGGCATCGTCCAGCACCACCGCCAGTTGATAAGCATAGAGCCCGTCGCGCCGGCGAATCACGAAATCACCGACATCCCGGCCCAGATGCTGGTGAAACTCGCCTTGCACCCGATCAATGAAGTGGTAATCAAGTTCGGGGACGCGAATGCGAATGGCGGCATCTTCGGTGCCGTGTCCGGCATTGCGGCACAACCCCGGATAGATGCCGTGGTACGGCTCCAGTTGTTTGCGCGAGCAGGTACAGGCGTAGGCCAGGCCCTGGCTGAACAGGCGATCGAGCACTTGGGCATAGGCATCGTGACGGTCGCTCTGGCGCACCATCTGGCCATCCCACTCGAAACCATAGCTCTCCAGTGCCTTGAGGATTGCGGCCTGAGCGCCGGGCTCTTCGCGGGGCGGGTCGAGATCCTCCATGCGCATCAACCAGCGCCCACCCACCGAGCGCGCGTCGAGGTACGAGGCCAATGCAGCAACCAGCGAGCCGAAGTGCAGGTGACCACTGGGCGTGGGGGCGAAGCGGCCGATGTAGCTGGGGGAGGTGATGGCGGTCATGAATGCAATGTTACGTTGTCCGGTCGTGCGCAAGTCCCATGTGGGAGCGAGCCTGCTCGCGAAAGCTGAGTGTCAGCCTGCATCAATATTGGGCCTGGAAGCCCCTTCGCGAGCAGGCTCGCTCCCACAGGTTTCCTGTCGAAGCATACGTCAGAAACAAAAACGGAGCGTTCGCACGCTCCGTTCTTTACTCAAGTCGATATTACTTGCCGACTTGCTTTTCCTTGATTTCCGCCAGAGTCTTGCAGTCGATGCACAGGTCAGCGGTAGGGCGTGCTTCAAGACGCTTGACGCCGATCTCGATGCCGCAGGACTCACACCAGCCGTACTCTTCGTCTTCGATCAACTGAAGCGTCTTGTCGATCTTCTTGATCAACTTGCGCTCACGATCGCGGGCTCGAAGCTCGAGAGCGAACTCTTCTTCCTGGCTGGCACGGTCTGCCGGGTCAGGGAAGTTGGCCGCTTCGTCCTTCATGTGGTCCACAGTCTTGTCGACACCTTCCATCAGCTCTTTTTTCCACTGATTCAGAACCTTGGTGAAGTGTTTGCGCATGGGCTCGCCCATGTACTCTTCGCCAGCTTTCTGAACATAGGGCTCGAAGCCGCTGATCGCCTGATTCGCTTGTTGCTTTGCTTGGGTGGACATGAAATAGACCGCCTCTACTCTTGTAATCCATCTGCGCAGGATTGCTCCATCACCGGCACCTGCCGGCCCTGCGGCTGCAAGCGGGCGAACTTACCAGATCAAATCAGACCGCGCTACTCCCGGATGTCGAGGCCGCGGCCTGCGGCGCTTTCAAATGATGGCAAAGCGTTGCCTGGTGGCTCTGGAACCCTGCTCAATTAATGATTTTAGTCAAACCCCGGGCACTCGCTCAGTTCGTTTGTGCCTGGGTCATAAGGCCTCTGACCGCTTTAGGTTCTCGCTCGTTCCTGCGCTTGGGTAGAATTGGTTCTTTTCCCTGTTGAAGGAAGGCCAATGGCTCAGTCCTACAGTGCCCGCAGTCGCGCAATCGAACCTTTCCATGTCATGGCGTTGCTCGCGCGGGCCAATGAATTGCAGGCTGCAGGTCACGATGTGATCCACCTGGAAATCGGCGAACCGGACTTCACAACCGCCGAGCCGATCATCCGCGCCGGACAGGCGGCACTGGAGGGGGGCAAGACGCGTTACACCGCCGCGCGCGGAATCCCCGAGCTGCGCGAGGCTATTGCGGGCTTTTATCAGCAGCGTCATGGCTTGAACATCGACCCGCGACGCATCCTCATCACGCCCGGCGGTTCCGGTGCGTTGCTGCTGGCCAGTGCCTTGTTGGTCGATCCGGGCAAGCACTGGCTGCTCGCCGACCCGGGTTACCCGTGCAACCGGCACTTCCTGCGCCTGGTGGAAGGCGCCGCGCAGCTAGTCCCGGTGGGGCCGGACGTGCGTTATCAACTGACGCCGGATCTGATTGAGCGGCATTGGGACCAGGACAGTGTGGGCGCACTGGTGGCCTCACCGGCCAACCCGACCGGTACGATCCTCACCCGCGACGAGCTGGCGCAACTGTCCCAGGCCATCAAACAGCGCCACGGTCACCTGGTGGTGGACGAGATTTATCACGGCCTGACCTACGGCACCGATGCGGCCAGCGTGCTGGAAGTCGACGACAGCGCCTTTGTGCTGAATAGTTTTTCTAAATATTTCGGCATGACCGGCTGGCGTCTTGGCTGGCTGGTAGCGCCGGATGCGGCGGTGAGTGAGCTGGAAAAGCTCGCGCAAAACCTCTATATCAGCGCGCCTAGCATGGCCCAGCACGCGGCGTTGGCCTGTTTTGAACCGGCGACCATCGCGATCCTGGAAGAACGTCGCGCCGAATTTGGTCGTCGTCGCGACTACCTGCTGCCAGCCTTGAGAGCGCTTGGTTTCGGTATCGCCGTCGAGCCGGAAGGCGCGTTCTACCTGTATGCCGATATCAGCAAGTTCGGCGGCGATGCCTTCGCGTTCTGCCGTCATTTCCTCGAAACCGAGCATGTCGCGATTACGCCCGGGCTGGACTTCGGCCGGTATCAGGCCGGGCATCATGTGCGGTTTGCCTACACCCAAAACCTTGAGCGCTTGCAGGAAGCGGTGGAGCGTATCGGGCGTGGCTTGCGGAGCTGGCAAGGCTGATGCGTTTTCATCCCCCACTCGAAGAAGGTCGGCTGATTCGCCGCTACAAGCGTTTTCTCGCCGATATCGAAACCGTCGATGGTGAGTTGCTGACTATTCATTGCCCTAACACGGGCTCGATGCTCAATTGTCAGGTCGAAGGCGGGCAGGTCTGGTTCAGTCGCTCCAATGACCCCAAGCGCAAGTTGCCCGGCACCTGGGAAGTCGGCGAAACCCCGCAAGGGCGCTTGTTCTGCGTGAATACCGGGCGGGCCAATGGCTTGATCGAAGAGGCGTTGCGAGCGGGGGTGATCACCGAGTTGAACGGCTTCACCGAGCTCAAGCGCGAAGTCGCTTACGGTCAGGAAAGCAGTCGCATCGATTTCCGCCTCGAGTACCCGAGCGGGCACGCGTACGTGGAAGTAAAAAGTGTCACCCTGGGCTATGAAGGCACGGCTGTGGCGGCGTTCCCCGATGCGGTGACCCAGCGCGGGGCCAAGCATTTGCGGGAGTTGGCCCATCTGGCTCGGGACGGGATTCGTGCGGTGCAATTGTATTGCGTCAATCTCAGCGGCATCGAAGCGGTGCGTCCGGCGCAAGAAATCGATTCAGCCTACGCACAGGCCTTGCGTGAGGCCGTGGCGTGCGGGGTTGAAGTGTTGGCCTACGGTGTTCGCCTGACCCATGAGGAGATGGTGGTGGACCGGCGTCTTGAAGTATTGCTCGGCGGTTAGAGGCTGACCCAGATGCCTTGTGCGTCTTCGCGACAATCGACACGGGTCAGCGATTGTCCTGCGCAAGGGCCGGCGACACATTCGCCGTCCTCGATCAGGAACAGGGCGCCATGGGTGGCGCACTGGATCAGGCTGTTACTGGGGTCGAGGAATTGGTCAGGGGTCCATTCGAGTCCGACGCCACGGTGCGGGCAGCGATTGATGTAGACGTAGACCTGGCCGCCCCGGCGTACGGCGAACAACTTCTGGCCGTCGAGGTTGAAACCGCGGCTGCTGGCGTCGGCCAGTTCAATGCCGGTACACAGAAATTTCATGCTGATCCTCAGGTCGCAAGCACTGACCAAATAGCTGAGTTGCCCAATGCAAACCCGTTTCAGATGCTCAGGATACTGGCTGCAGCGTTGCGCGACTTTCCCGCGGGCAAAAAAAGACCCGGCAAGAGCCGGGTCAAATAACCGTGATTAGCCTGATGAGGAGATAATCTGAGAGTCCGAACCAAGGGCTTTTCAGAATATCGACCAGTCTCGCGACCAGTTGTGATAATCATATCGATTCTCATTACCAAGTCAACAGGTGATTTCCATTTACCTGATTCCTGTCGCACGATGGTTCCAAGTCCTTGTATTCACTGAGCTCTGCCTGTCGTTTTCAGTGCACTCAACTGTGTAACCTGTTTATTCAGCAGGTCGATACGCCGGGCCATGCTCTCTATCAGGCTGTTAGCAATCTTCGGATTGCTCTGGGTAAGGCTCAAGAACTGATCCTTGGGAATGCGCATGAGGGTGCAGGGTTCACTGGTGATGACCGTTGCGTTGCGTTTCTCCCCGGTAAACACGGCCATGGCGCCGAAAATCTCATCCTTGGGCACGTCGCCCACCTTCACCCCATCGACAAACGCTTCGGCATGGCCGTCGATGATCACGAACACATGGTCCGCCTCATCGCCCTGATGGATCAGGATTTCGCCGCTGGCAACTCGCTGGAAGCCGTTGGTGGCGCGAAACTCCGGTTGCTTGAGGCGCGCCACGGCATCGGACAGCAGGGCGGTCTGGCCCGCCATGTACTGCAGGAACAGCTCCGAGCGGGTCGGGTCGGCATAGATGTGCTGGAACACCTGCGATCGAAGGTAGGGTGTCAGCGCCAGGGGCGTCTTGCTGCACAAGCGACAGCGCGGCAATCCCGCGTCCTGGCGCAGGCCGATCAGATCGCCATGCTGCAGGTAGAACAGTGCGCGGTCGTCGATGCATCCATGCAGCCGGCCGTCATCCAGCATGAACAGTTGATCGGCGGGCAAAACGGCGGCCAGGTCGTCGATGGCGGAAAATTCGACGGCGGGCCCGCTCGGTGTCAAACCCTGCAACAGCCGGGCGGGAATGTTCTGCAGGCGAGTGATCAGTGTTTCGGCGTAGGCCGGTTGTTCCCCAAGTAAGTACATGGCGAGCGGTACTCGTTCAATTCTTGTGGCGTGACGAGATGGCTTCGAGTTGTTTGTTCAAGGCTTCCTTGCGTTCGGCGGGGATGTCATTCCAGTGCACGTCCATCAAGGCGCCTTCGATCGCGTACAACAACACCTTGGACGCCCGGAACCCGCGCGTGCGCACGGCTCGATAAGCATCCACCGCCCCCAGGCGACGCAAGTCCGAGGCGCTGTGGATGCCCACGGCATGCAGCCATTGCGCCGACGTCTTGCCAAGATTCTTCAGGTGTTGCAGTTCATCATTCATCAAGCCTCCTTGCGATGGCCGAATGGTGCATGGGCAAGCTTCTGAGGAGTGTAGCCATCAGTAGGAAAAGCGTGATTGTTTGCTCGTTTTTGACGCAAAAGCTTCTAAGAGGCCGCTGGCTGTGATGCTGCCAAAAGCAAGGAAAAGGTGAGAAAAGCGATCAATTTGCCAAGTTTTCAGGCAATACTGCCCAAAATTCAGCGCAATGTCGGGGCGCTGGACTTGTCAATTCAGACTGGCGGTCAGCGGGTGCGATAACGCAGGCGCGTACCGAAGTTCATCGACATCAGGATTTCGTCCGCGCTCAGCTCCACTGGGAAATAGGCGCCGGAAATCTGTGCGTGGGCCAGGCTCGCACCTTCGAGCGAAGCGTTGCGAAAATCGATGCCGCGCAGATCGGCGGAGCGAAAATAGGCGTCGGTGAAGTCGATGCCCTCGGCGTTGAGTTCGCGCAGGTCGAGGCCGCGGAAATCACCACCGATCATGTCGATAGGACCCTGTTTGGGGCGCTCTTTGTTAAAACCGGTGATGTCGTCTTTATGCAGCAAGGCATACAGCGGGGAGTCGAGCAGTTTCGGCTGGCTCATGTCACGTCACCTGTTGGATTTATGACGCCAGTATAGTGCCACTGTTTGAAGGCCGTGAAGCCGGATCAGGCTTCACGGCTCAAATGCTCCTTACAGGCCGGGCAGGCGCTGGCGAATCTGTTCTACGACTGTGTCGAGGGTTCCGCTTTCGTTGGTCTGCACGCGTTTGCTGCAGAGGATTTCTGCGGGCGTCAATGCTTCACGACTGGCTTGCTGGGCTTCGATTACGGCCAGGGTGGCGTCGGACGGATCCTTTTTGTCTGCCTGGCGCAGGGCCAGCCAACTCTCGATCACCGCTTGTGGTGCATTGCAGTCAAGGATCAGGAAAGGCGCGCCGGTCGCTTCGGCCACTTTCGCCGCCTTGTCGCGCTGTTCATGCTTGAGGTAGGTGGCATCGACCACCACCGGGAACCCGGCGTGCAGGATCAGCCCGGCAATTTCATGCAAGCGCTGGTAGGTCGCGACACTGGCATCGGCACTATAAATGCCGGCTTGCAGGTCATTGGCGACGGTTTGCTCGCCGAACAGGCGTTTGCGTTCGACATCGGAGCGCAGGCGAATCGCCCCCAGTGCTTCGACCAGGCGCATGGCCACGTGGCTTTTGCCAACGGCGGAAACGCCGTGGGTGATGGCCATGAAGGGGGACGGGATGGTGCTGTAGCTTTCCGCCAGGTTGGCGTAGTTGCGGTATTGGCGCAGTGCCGTGGCGCGCTGCACCGCAGTGGCCTCGGCCGGCATGCTGAACAAGGTGACCTTGGCGCGCACCAATGCTCGGTAGGCTTTATAGAAGTTCAGCAGTTCCAGACCCTGGTAATCGCCGGTCAGCTCCAGGTATTGGCTGATGAATCGACGTGCCAGGCACTTCAGGCCGCGGTCTTCCAGGTCCATCGCCAGGAAGGCGGTGTCGGCGTACACGTCGGTGAAGCGGAACGGTTCGTTGAACTCGATGCAGTCGAAGATCACCACGCGGCCGTCGATCACGGTAGCGTTGCCCAAATGGATGTCGCCGTGGCATTCGCGAATGAAGCCCTCTGCCTTGCGTTGGGCAAACAGTGGCTTGAGACGTTCGAAGCTGCTTTCAGCCCAGGCCAGCAGGGCGTCCAGTTGCAGCAGATCGGCCTTGTCGCTGAGGAAGGGGCGAATTTGCTCGAAGTTCTGTCGTACAGGGGCCATGACGCTGTCTGCGGTCCCGGCTTCGTGTTCTGCCGGCACTCGCGGTGCGTCCAGATGGAAGCGGGCAATCTGTTCGGCCATCTGGTCGATGTGCGCCGGCGTCAGTTCGCCATTGGCTTGCAGAGTGCTGAGCAATCCGTCCTGGTCAAACTGGCGCATTTTCAGCGCGTACTCGATGGCTGGACCCTCGCCGCCCAGTTGCGGTGCTTCGGCGCTACCGGTGATCGGTAACACTTCGAGATAAAGATCCTGGGTCAGGCGCTGGTTCAGGCGCAGCTCTTCTGCGCAGAAATGCTTGCGAGCCTCGAGGGTGGTGAAGTCGAGGAAGCCGAAGTTCATCGGCTTCTTCACTTTATAAGCAAAGGGGCCGGTAAGCACGACCCAGGAAATGTGGGTCTCGATGACCTTGAAACCATCTACAGGATGCGGGTAGAGGGCCGGGTTTTGCAGGGCGGCGATCAGGGACTGGCTCACAGGCGATCCTTAAGAGTCGGAAAAAATTCAGGTCGTCATTATGGCGTCTAGCCAGCCTAACGCAAACTCGCGGGCCTCCTGTTGACTATGAATAAAGTGCGTATAATCCGCCGCCATGACTCGTACTCGATCCCCCCGTACCCCAAAGAATCCCCCCTCCAGAGGCCTGCGGCCCTGGCTTGGCTGGGCCCTTAAACTCAGCCTGGTCGGCCTTGTGGTGCTGGCCGGGTTCGCCGTTTACCTCGATGCCATCGTGCAGGAGAAGTTCTCCGGTAAGCGCTGGATGATTCCGGCCAAGGTCTACGCACGTCCGCTCGAGCTGTTCGTCGGACAAAAGCTGAGCAGGGACGATTTTCTCACCGAGCTCGATGCCTTGGGCTATCGCCGTGAAAGCGTGGCCAACGGTCCGGGCGCGGCTTCCGTCAACGGCAATACCGTCGATCTGAATACCCGTGGCTTCCAGTTCTATGAAGGCATGGAGCAAGCGCAACCGGTGCGTGTGCGCTTCTCGGGCGATTACGTGGCCGAACTGTCGGCGGCCAAGGGTTCGAAATTGTCGGTGGTGCGTCTGGAACCGCTGCTGATCGGTGGCCTGTACCCGAAAAACCTCGAAGACCGGATCCTGATCAAGATCGATCAGGTGCCACCGTATTTGCTCGAGACCCTGGTCGCGGTCGAGGACCGTGACTTCTATCACCACTTTGGTGTCTCGCCGAAGTCGATTGCCCGGGCGATCTGGGTCAACGGCTCGTCGGGTCGCATGCGTCAGGGGGGGAGTACCCTGACCCAGCAGCTGGTCAAGAACTTCTACCTGACCAACGAGCGCAGCCTGACCCGCAAACTGACCGAAGCCATGATGGCGTTGCTGTTGGAACTGCACTACGACAAGCGTGAGATCCTTGAGGCTTACCTCAACGAAGTGTTTATCGGTCAGGACGGTCAACGCGCGGTGCACGGTTTCGGCCTGGCCAGCCAGTTCTTCTTTAGTCAGCCTCTGGCCGAGCTCAAGCTGCATCAGGTGGCCTTGCTGGTCGGCATGGTCAAGGGGCCGTCCTCCTACAACCCGCGCCGGTATCCGGAGCGTGCACTTGAGCGGCGTAACCTGGTGCTCGATGTGCTGCAGGAGCAGGGTGTCGCCACGGCGGAGCAAGTCGAAGCGGCGAAAAAAATGCCGTTGGGCGTGACCAAGCGCGGCAGTCTGGCGGACAGCTCGTTCCCTGGCTTCCTTGACCTGGTCAAGCGCCAGCTGCGTGAAGACTACCGCGACGAAGACTTGACCGAGGAGGGGCTGCGGATCTTCACCAGCTTCGATCCGATCCTGCAGATGAAGGCCGAAGCGTCGGTCAACGACACGTTCAAGCGCCTGTCCGGTCGCAAGGGCTCGGATGAGGTCGAGGCGGCGATGGTGGTGACCAATCCGGAAACCGGCGAGGTGCAGGCCATGATCGGCAGTCGCCAGGCCAGCTTTGCCGGTTTCAACCGGGCGCTGGACGCGGTGCGGCCGATCGGCTCGTTGATCAAGCCGGCGGTTTACCTGACGGCGCTGGAAAAACCGAGCCAGTACACATTGACCAGTTGGCTGTCGGACGACTACTTCTCGGTCAAGGGCGCCGACGGCCAGGTCTGGAAACCGCAGAACTATGATCGCCGTTCCCACGGCACGGTCTTCCTTTACCAAGGGCTGGCGCACTCCTACAACTTGTCGACCGCACGCCTGGGCCTGGCCGTGGGTGTGCCGAATGTCCTCAAGACTCTTGGGCGCCTGGGTGTCAGTCGCGAGTTTCCGGCCTTCCCGTCGATGTTGCTGGGCGCTGGCGGTATGACCCCGATCGAAGTGGCGACCATGTACCAGACGCTCGCCAATGGCGGTTTCAATACGCCGATGCGCGGGATCCGTAGCGTCCTGACGGCGGAAGGCGAGCCGCTCAAGCGTTATCCGTTCCAGATCCAGCAGCGTTTCGACCCCGCGTCGATCTACCTGATCCAGAGCGCCATGCAGCGCGTGATGCGTGAAGGTACCGGCAGCTCGGTCTACAACGTGTTGCCAAAGACCTTGACCCTGGCCGGCAAGACCGGCACCAGTAACGACTCGCGAGACAGTTGGTTCGCAGGTTTCAGTCAGGACTTGCTGGCGGTGGTCTGGTTGGGACGCGACGACAACGGCAAGACACCGTTCACGGGTGCCACCGGTGCGTTGCAGGTCTGGACCAGCTTCATGCGCAAGGCCGACCCGTTGCCGCTGGACATGCCGCAGCCGGATAATATCGTTCAGGCCTGGGTCGATTCGCGAACCGGCCAAGGCTCCGACGCCGGTTGCCCCGGCGCCGTGCAGATGCCGTATATTCGCGGCAGCGAACCGCCTCCCGGTCCCGCTTGTGGTGGCGAAAGCCCGATCAACGGTGAAACGGTGATGGATTGGGTCAAGGGCTGGATGAATTAAGCAAAGAGGGTTTCAAGTGAACAAGTGGTTGATTCCAGCGATTACCGCCGTGGCTTTGCTCAGCGGTTGTTCTTCGGTACAGCGCGGCTCGATTCCGGTGGTGGACTCCGGCACCAAGGTCTCCAATAGCGAGCGCGTATCGGCGAACGGCGGCTACCGTCAGACGACGGTAAAGCGTCCTGTGCAACCCCAGGCCCAGGAGATTCCACAAGGCGATACTGGTGTTGTCGTGATGGTGCCGGGTGGTGGTGCGGTGACGTCGGCACCGATCAGCACGACTCCGATTACTCCGGGACCAATAACCCCGGGCCCGATTACGCCCGGGCCGATCGACACGTCGCCGGTTCAGTCCGCGCCGGTCAATCAAGGCAGCTACAGCATGCCCTCGACACCGAGCAGGATTCCGTCGGCCACTTCCGGTGGCTTGTCCGCCGACGAGCAACTGGACGGGCCGGTGCTGGCATTATTAACCACCGCCCAGCAGCAACAGGCCGGCGGCGATCTCAATGGCGCTTCTTCCAGCCTCGAGCGCGCCCAGCGTGTCGCCCCGCGTGAGCCGCAAGTGCTCTATCGCCTGGCGCAGGTGCGCATGGCCCAAGGTGATGCGCCGCAGGCCGAGCAATTTGCTCGCCGTGGCCTGACCTTCGCCAACGGGCGTCCGGCACTGCAGGCCAGCCTTTGGGAGCTGATTGCCCAAGCGCGCGAGAAGCAGGGTGATTCGGCGGGCGCCGCTTTGGCTCGCCAGAAAGCCAAGGTTACTTCGTGATGGATGTACGGTTTCCGAAGATTGCCGATCAACTGCTGCTGATCGAACGCGAATTGCGGGTGCAAGGGTGGTGGGACGAGGTCGCGCCATCCGCTGAAGCGCTGTCCAGCGTCGAGCCGTTTTCAGTTGATACGCTGGACTTCGAGCAGTGGCTGCAATGGATCTTCCTGCCGCGCATGAAAGCAATCCTGGAGCAGGATCTGCCCTTGCCGAATGCATCGGGGATTCAGGAGATGGCTGAAATGGTCTTCGCCCAGCGCAATGTCCAGGGCAAGGATCGGCAGCTGCAGGCTTTGCTCAAAGAGTTCGATCAACTAATCACCGCCTCGCGCTGAGCTGCAATCCCCTGTAGGAGCTGTCGAGTGCAACGAGGCTGCGATCTTTTGATCTTGCTTTCAAAAAAAGATCGCAGCCTCGTTGCACTCGACAGCTCCTACGGGCTCCTACATGCAGTTATCCGCAATCTGCCTTTGCGTTTCATCGATGCGCTCCTGACGCTGGGAGCCATCAATACGCCGCATCTGGCCATCCACTTCCTCTCTTAAACGCGGATTATTCTGCAATTGCGCCAGATTGGTTCGCGCCTGTTCGCAGAAAGCCTTCAGCTGGTTCTGTTGCTCGCTCACCTGCTTCTTCACCGACTTGTCGATCGCCTGTTGGTCGCCAATGGCCCCGTTTTGTGCGCCAGTGCCCGACCTGCCAGGCTTTGGGGCGGGCGTGACGATGGTAGTGGCAGGCTGATCCCGAGGCGGTTGAGCATCGAAATGGGTAACGCCCTGGGCGTCGACCCACTGGTAAATCTGCGCGGCCATGGACAGCGGGCTAAGGGCGAGCATCAGGCCGGCGATGAGGAAGTGCGTACGCATGCCAATTCCTTGTCAAAAGTTGCGCAATTGAAGCTAACACGCAGGGGGTTTACAGGTTTTTTCTTGCGTTCTCATGTGGTTAGTAGAATAAAGCTCATAGACGACTTGACTTGCAAGGGACGAAACAGAAGAATCCAAAGTCCGCTGTAGAGGGACTGCCAGAAGCAGACCCACTCAGCAGATCATGAGGCGCACATCCGCGCCGACCTGTTACACCCGCAACGCGTTACCTCGCGCTGGGTGGGAAAGGCCCGCAACACTTGGGACGATCCCAATACTTGCTCAGTCAGTGCTGACGTAGTCGGCGACCACCGTCGCTCATGCTCTGCTGGGAAGTAAACCTATTAAGACCCGTCCCCCTTTTCGTGGACGGTATTCTGGCGTTTTAGAGGTGAACAACGTGGAGCTTTTATCTGGCGGTGAGATGCTCGTCCGCTTTTTGCGCGACGAAGGCGTCAAATATATCTACGGGTACCCGGGCGGTGCTCTTCTTCATGTCTATGATGCCTTGTTCAAAGAACCGGAAGTGACTCACATCCTGGTTCGTCACGAGCAGGCCGCGACCCATATGGCTGACGGCTACGCCCGTGCCACCGGTAAAGCCGGCGTGGTACTGGTGACCTCCGGCCCGGGCGCGACCAACGCCATCACCGGTATCGCCACGGCCTACATGGACTCCATTCCGATGGTGGTGATTTCCGGCCAAGTGCCTAGCACCATGGTCGGTACCGACGCCTTCCAGGAAACCGACATGATCGGTATTTCCCGGCCGATCGTGAAACACAGCTTCATGATCAAGCATGCGTCGGAAATCCCGGAAGTCATGAAGAAGGCGTTCTACCTGGCGCAATCCGGTCGTCCTGGTCCGGTCGTTGTCGATATTCCGAAAGACATGACCAACCCGGCCGAGAAGTTCGAATACGTCTTCCCGAAAAAAGCCAAGCTGCGCTCCTACAGCCCGGCCGTTCGCGGCCACTCGGGGCAAATCCGCAAGGCGGCAGAAATGCTCCTGGCGGCCAAGCGGCCTGTGCTGTATTCGGGCGGTGGCGTCATCCTGGGTGGTGGCTCCGCGCCGCTCACCGAGTTGGCGAAGATGCTCAACCTGCCAGTGACCAACACCCTGATGGGCCTGGGCGGTTACCCTGGTACCGACCGTCAGTTCATCGGCATGCTGGGTATGCACGGCAGCTACACCGCCAACCTGGCGATGCACCATGCTGACGTGATCCTGGCCGTCGGCGCGCGCTTCGACGACCGCGTCATCAACGGCGCATCGAAGTTCTGCCCGAACGCCAAGATCATCCACATCGACATCGACCCGGCTTCGATCTCCAAGACCATCAAGGCCGATGTGCCTATCGTGGGTCCGGTCGAGAGCGTCCTGACCGAAATGGTCGCGATCCTCAAGGAAATCGGCGAGACCCCGAACAAGGAGTCCGTGGCCAGCTGGTGGAAGCAGATCGACGAGTGGCGCGGTGACCGCGGCCTGTTCCCTTATGACAAGGGCGACGGCAGTGTCATCAAGCCGCAGGCGGTGATTGAAACCCTGTGCGAAGTGACCAAGGGCGATGCCTTTGTAGCCTCCGACGTGGGTCAGCACCAGATGTTCGCGGCGCAGTACTACAAGTTCAACAAGCCGAACCGCTGGATCAACTCCGGTGGCCTGGGCACGATGGGCTTCGGTTTCCCTGCGGCCATGGGTATCAAGTTGAGCTTTCCGGATGATGACGTCGCCTGCGTAACGGGCGAGGGCAGCATCCAGATGAACATTCAGGAATTGTCGACCTGCCTGCAATACGGTTTGCCGGTCAAGATCGTCATCCTGAACAACGGTGTACTGGGCATGGTTCGCCAATGGCAGGACATGAGCTACGGCAGCCGTCACTCTCATTCCTACATGGAATCGCTGCCTGATTTCGTCAAGCTGGCGGAGGCCTATGGCCACGTTGGCGTGCGCATCACTGATTCGAAAGATTTGAAGTCGAAGATGGAAGAGGCGTTCGCCATGAAAGATCGCCTGGTGGTAATCGATATTTCGGTCGACACCAGCGAGCACGTCTATCCGATGCAGATCAAAGACGGCTCCATGCGCGATATGTGGCTGAGCAAGACGGAGCGTACTTAATCATGCGGCACATTATTTCCTTGCTTCTGGAAAACGAACCTGGCGCTTTGTCTCGTGTTGTCGGCCTGTTCTCGCAGCGCAACTACAACATCGAAAGCCTGACCGTGGCCCCCACCGAAGACCCGACCCTGTCGCGTCTGACGCTGACCACTGTCGGGCACGATGAAGTCATCGAGCAGATCACCAAGAACCTGAACAAGCTGATCGAAGTGGTCAAATTGGTCGACCTGTCGGAAAGTGCTCACATCGAGCGCGAACTGATGCTGGTCAAGGTCAAGGCCACCGGCGCCCAGCGCGCCGAGATCAAGCGCACCACCGATATTTACCGTGGACAGATCGTCGATGTCAGTGCCAGCGTATATACCGTTCAATTGACCGGTACCAGCGACAAGCTCGACAGCTTCATCCAGTCCATTGGCACCGCCTCGATCCTGGAGACCGTCCGCAGTGGCGTCACCGGTATTGCCCGCGGCGACAAAGTACTCAGCATCTAAACCAAATTAGCGAATGGCCTGAACGGCCTGATATAGGGGAAATTCATGAAAGTTTTCTACGATAAAGACTGCGACCTGTCGATCATCCAGGGCAAGAAAGTTGCCATCATCGGTTACGGCTCCCAAGGCCACGCTCAAGCGTGCAACCTGAAAGATTCCGGCGTTGACGTGACTGTTGGCCTGCGCAAAGGCTCGGCCACTGTTGCCAAGGCTGAAGCCCACGGCCTGAAAGTGACTGACGTTGCTTCCGCTGTTGCTGCTGCCGACCTGGTCATGATCCTGACCCCGGACGAGTTCCAGTCTTCCCTGTACAAGAACGAAATCGAGCCGAACATCAAGAAAGGCGCCACCCTGGCCTTCTCCCACGGTTTCGCGATCCACTACAACCAGGTTGTGCCGCGCGCTGACCTCGACGTGATCATGATCGCGCCGAAGGCACCAGGTCATACCGTACGTTCCGAGTTCGTCAAAGGCGGCGGTATCCCTGACCTGATCGCGATCTACCAGGACGCATCCGGCAACGCTAAAAACGTAGCACTGTCCTACGCTGCTGGCGTGGGTGGCGGTCGTACCGGCATCATCGAAACCACCTTCAAGGACGAGACTGAAACCGACCTGTTCGGCGAACAAGCCGTTCTGTGCGGCGGTACCGTTGAACTGGTAAAAGCTGGTTTCGAAACCCTGGTTGAAGCTGGCTACGCGCCGGAAATGGCCTACTTCGAATGCCTGCACGAACTGAAGCTGATCGTGGACCTCATGTACGAAGGCGGTATCGCCAACATGAACTACTCGATCTCCAACAACGCCGAGTACGGCGAGTACGTGACTGGCCCGGAAGTGATCAACGCCGAATCCCGTCAGGCCATGCGCAACGCCCTGAAACGCATTCAGGACGGCGAATACGCCAAGATGTTCATCAGCGAAGGCGCTACCGGCTATCCTTCGATGACCGCCAAGCGTCGTAATAACGCCGCGCACGGTATCGAAGTCATCGGCGAGCAACTGCGCTCCATGATGCCTTGGATCGGTGCCAACAAGATCGTCGACAAAGCCAAGAACTAAGTCGATTACTTGTACGAAAAACGCGGCTTAGGCCGCGTTTTTTCGTTTGGGTGATCGGTTCTGGTATAAAGCTGCATCGTTTGCGGTCGAACCGTCGTCCCAGACACCTGTCGAAACTTTCCACCCCGTTGCAAGGTAATGTCCATGAGCGAACGTCCCGAAGAGCCAAAGCAGGCTTCTGACGCCGAAAGCCTTCTGCCCATCGATGAGCACATCGAAGAAGGGCATGACGCTGACGGCCGTAAAGTCCGGCATCGTGGTATCTATCTTCTGCCGAATCTGTTCACCACTGCGAATCTCTTCGCAGGGTTCTATTCCATCATCAACTCGATGAGCGCCCAGAGTGCCTTGAGTGCCGGCGATTCGATTGGTGCGAGCAAGTATTTTGCGTTCGCCGCCATCGCGATTTTCGTGGCGATGGTGCTCGACGGCCTTGACGGCCGCGTTGCCCGCATGACCAATACCCAGAGCGCCTTTGGCGCCGAGTACGACTCGCTGTCGGACATGGTCGCCTTTGGCGTGGCACCGGCGTTGCTCGCCTTCGGCTGGGCGCTTGGTGACATGGGCAAAGTCGGCTGGATGGTCGCCTTCATCTATGTCGCGGGTGCGGCGTTGCGCCTGGCACGGTTCAACACCCAGGTCGGTACTGCCGACAAGCGTTATTTCATCGGTCTCGCCAGCCCGGCTGCGGCGGGAGTCGTAGCCGGTATTGTCTGGGCGTTCAGTGATTACGGCATCCAGGGTTCCAAGATGTCCTTCCTGGTTGCGCTGATGGTGGCGGCGGCCGGCATGCTGATGGTCAGCAACATCAAGTACAACAGCTTCAAGGAGCTGGACCTGAAAGGGCGCGTTCCGTTTGTGGCGATCCTTGCTGTGGTGTTGGTGTTTGCCGTCGTATTCAGTGATCCGCCGCGCATCCTGCTCCTGGTGTTCCTCGCCTACGCCGCATCTGGTCCAGTCCAATACCTGTTACATCTTCGTCGGCGTAAAAGCGCCGAGTGATGTAATTTCCCTCATACTCCGCAGTCTGTTGGTGCGCCTGTTCTCCAATGCTGCGGAGTAGCCATGCTGATCAAAGTCCCAAAAGCGTCCGACTGCCATGAGTCGGACGTCACGCCTGAATCTCTCTATCTTTCTCGACGCAATGTATTGGGTGCTGCCGTAACCGGATTGGCGGTGAGCAGTCTGCCGCGGTGGGCGGTGGCCGATGAAGCGGCGCGATACCCGGGTGTCGAGCCTGGCAAGGCACCCTCCTGGTTTGGCGAAAAGCTTCCCTCGATTCGATGGGGTGCCGTCAGCGTGAAGGATGAGGCGATCACACCGTTCAAGGACGCGACGCATTACAACAACTTCTATGAGTTCGGCACTGACAAGGGTGACCCGGCTGCCAACGCCGGTGCGCTGAAAACCGAACCCTGGAGCGTGGTCGTGGACGGGGAGGTGGGTAAGCCTGGGCGGTATGCTCTGGAAGACTTCATGAAGCCTTATCAGTTGGAAGAGCGCATTTACCGTTTGCGCTGCGTTGAGGCGTGGTCGATGGTGATTCCATGGATCGGCTTCCCCATTTCGGCGCTGCTTGGCCAGGTAGAGCCCACGTCAAGCGCCAAATTCATACGCTTCGAAACCCTGCAGGATCCAAAGAGCATGCCTGGACAGCGGTCCGGGTTCGCCTTGATCGACTGGCCTTATGTAGAAGGGCTGCGATTGGATGAAGCCATGAACCCGCTGGCAATACTGGCGGTGGGGATGTACGGGCGTGAGTTGCCGAACCAGAACGGGGCGCCTTTGCGTTTGGTCGTGCCATGGAAGTACGGGTTTAAAAGCATCAAGTCCATCGTGCGGATAAGCCTGGTGAGCGAACAGCCTAAAACCACTTGGCAGAGTATTGCCGCGGATGAATACGGTTTCTACGCGAACGTGAATCCTACGGTTGACCACCCGCGCTGGACCCAGGCTCGCGAGCGCCGACTGCCGAGCGGCCTGTTCAAGCCCAATGTGCGTGACACGCTGATATTCAACGGTTATGCGGATGAAGTCGCTTCTTTATATGCAGGGCTCGATTTGCGGAAGAATTATTGATGCGATATCCGCTCTGGCGTACAGCGGTTTTCATTTGTGCAATGGTGTGGCCGCTGCTTTGGTTGTACCAGGCCTGGCAGGATGCGCTGGGGCCTGATCCCGGCAAGGTGCTGGTTGATCGGTTGGGGTTAGGGGCGCTTGTGCTGTTGCTCATCACGCTCAGTATGACGCCGCTGCAAAAGCTCACGGGTTGGGCGGTGTGGATAGCGGTCCGGCGGCAATTGGGATTGTGGTGTTTCGCTTACGTGGTTCTGCACTTGAGCGCCTACCTGGCGTTCATCCTTGGATTTGACTGGTCGCAGCTAGGTGTCGAATTGCGCAAGCGACCGTACATCATTGTCGGGGCAATGGGTTTTTTGTGTTTGCTGTCGTTGGCTTGCACGTCCAATCGATACAGCCAACGACGTATGGGAGTTCTTTGGAAGAAGCTGCATCGCTTGGCTTATCTGGTTCTCGTGCTCGGATTGCTGCATATGCTCTGGATCGTGCGCGCCGATGTTAAGGAGTGGTCGATCTATGCATCTATAGGCGCATTGCTGTTAGTGCTCAGGCTACCGCCGCTGGCTCGTCGAATCCCGCGCCTGATCGCTAAAAAGGGTACTTCTGCCAAAAAGGCGTAATTAGTGGTTGACGGCAGATTCTGGAAGCCTATAATTCGCCCCACTTCCGGCGCAGTCGAAACGGAAAACTCCTTGGTAAACAATGAGTTACGCAGTTTTCGGCAGCAGGTTGCTTCAGTTCATCGAAGCGCCAAGGAAGTTGAAAAAGAGGTGTTGACAGCAGCGTGTAACGCTGTAGAATTCGCCTCCCGCTGATGAGAGATCTGAAGCGCAAGTGGTTGAAGTTGTTAAGGTTTTCTTGAAAGCTTCTGAAAAATATCACTTGACAGCAAATGAGGCTGCTGTAGAATGCGCGCCTCGGTTGAGACGAAAGATCTTAACCAACCGCTCTTTAACAACTGAATCAAGCAATTCGTGTGGGTGCTTGTGGAGTCAGACTGCTAGTC
>NZ_NIWU01000005.1 GCF_002236105.1 Pseudomonas umsongensis | reverse complement strand
CTTTGTGCCCGATTTTCCCCCTGTAGGAGCGAGCATGCTCGCGAAGAACCGGAGAGCGCCACGGAATATCAGGCCCCAGCCTTATCGTTAACGCCCACCGTCGAAACGCCGCCCGGAGCATGCTCGCTCCTACAATGAAACCGCTCAATTCCACTCCCCTCGCTTCAAGAGAATGCTACTGCCGGCCGATAACCTTTAGGTCGCAGCGAGCTTTACATCTCACAGCTTCAACAGTCATCAGGTTTCGAGAAAAACCCCTTGATGACTAATGGCTAACCGCTATCATCTGCGCGCCGTAAAGGGCAGTGAAGCTGATCTTGTTCGTGCATTCGCCTCTCGGTTCTTCTTCTTAAATTGCCTGGAAATCTTCGATGCTGTCGTATCACCAAAAGAGTTTTCTGATCGTCGACGATTTTTCGGATTTCCGCAGTTCGGTAAGGTCGATGCTGCGGGAGTTGGGTGTCAAGGATGTGGACACGGCCGACACTGGCGAACAGGCGCTGAAGATGTGTTCGCAGAAATCCTACGATTTCATCCTCCAGGATTTCCACTTGGGCGATGGCAAGAAGAACGGTCAGCAGGTGCTCGAAGACCTGATGATCGACAAGCTGATCAGTCATGAAAGTGTATTCGTGATGGTCACCGCTGAAACCAGCCAGGCCATGGTGCTCAGCGCCCTGGAGCACGAGCCTGATGCTTACCTGACCAAACCCTTCAACCGATCCGGTCTGGCTCAACGCCTGGAGCGACTGGTACAGCGCAAGACGTTGCTCAAGCCGATATTGCAGGCCCTCGACCGTGGAAAGCCGGTGGAAGTGCTCAATGCCTGCATAGCCTTGTGCAAACAGGACATCCGCTATTCGCCGTTGTGCTTGCGCTACCGCGCTGATGCTCTGCGTGACCTCAATCAGAACGAGGTACTGGAGCGTCTCTACGACGGCATCATCGCCGATCGACCCTTGCCATGGGCATTTGCCGGACTAGGCAAGTTGTTGTTCAAGCGGGGCCAGGTCACCCAGGCAAAAGCTGTCTACGAAAAAGCGCTGAAAGTGTTTCCGATGATGCCGGCGCTCTACGATGGCATGGCAGAGGTGCTGATTGCCGAAGGCGATACCAAGGCCGCTCAACGCGTTCTTGAAGAGGCGATTCGCTTGTCGCCACTGGCGGTGCGCAGACAAGCGCAATTGGGAAAATTGGCAATGACCAATGAAG
Organism: Pseudomonas umsongensis; assembly: GCF_002236105.1. Lineage (GTDB taxonomy): Bacteria > Pseudomonadota > Gammaproteobacteria > Pseudomonadales > Pseudomonadaceae > Aquipseudomonas > Aquipseudomonas umsongensis. Next base: position 455,634 of record NZ_NIWU01000005.1, on the reverse strand, counting down.
ATTTTGACACGGCGTCCAAAGCTTACCGCCAGGCTGTTGCCCAAGGTGCCCAGTCACGCTTCAAGGATGCGGAAAGCAACCTCGGACTGGCTCATGCCTTGATCAGCAAGGGCAGTGAAAAAGGCCTTGATACCCGCACTCGTCTGGAAATCAACACGACCCTGAGTGCGGTGGCAAGGGAGAACCCGTCCGATCCCGGTCTGCAAATCAGGGCGCGGTTGATGAAGGCGACCAGTCTGCTGCTAAACGACGCTGAAACGGCGGAAAAGCTGACTGAGCAAGCCATCATGCGGCTCGATGGCATGGAGCAGTTCATGAGTGCCGAAGCGGCGCTGTTGGTAGCCAAGCAATTACAGATGCTGGGTCAGGTCAATGCGGGCGCTTCGATGTTGAAAAACTGCGCAGAGATTTACGGCGACGATCCTGCGGTCATGAAGGGCATCGCCAAGTTGACTGATGATCCGAGCATCCTCAACTCCGGCAACGTTGCAGCCGATCTCAATCGGCAGGGCGTGCGCGTGTACAAGACTGGTGACTTGGTGCAGGCCCGAGGAATTTTCCGCAAAGCCCTGGCGCTGCAGCCCAAGAACATCAGCATCGCGTTGAACCTCGCACAGGCGTTGCTGCATGGCACCGATACCAATGTCCCCTCAGAGGAACTGGAGGAATGCCGGGCCTGCCTGAAAATGGTCGGCTTGATGCCGGACACCGACTCGCGTTTTGCGCGTTATACGAAGCTCAAGAACAAGGCATTTGGCGAATGAACGAACACCAACAGGCACTGGATTTCTCGACGGTGATTGCGTCCACCGTACACGACATGAAGAACTCGCTGGCCACGCTGATGCAGGCCCACAGCCAATGCCTGGCGAGCTTGCCGGCGTCTGCCCGCCACACTCCTTCGCTGGGTGTGATCGAGTTCGAGTTCGCGCACCTCAATGGCATGCTGGTGCAGTTGCTGGGCCTGTACAAACTGGGCGTCAACCAGATGCCCCTGCAACCGGCCTACCACGAACTGGACGACTTCATCGAAGCGCAATTGGCGTGTCATCAAGACGTGTTCGCCAGCCGCGGTATTGCCGCCACGTTTGAAGTCGATCCCTTGAGTCCGTTGGGTTTCTTTGATCGAGAGCTGATCGCTTCGGTACTGGCCAATAGCATCAACAACGCGATCCGTTATGCCCGTCACGCAGTGTTGATCAGTGCCAGCGACGAAGCCGGGCAGTTGGTCTTGACCATCAACGACGATGGTGAAGGTTATCCTGCGCAAATGATCGAGCATCAGGCCGAGTATGTGCAGGGCATCAACCACAGCACCGGCAGCACCGGCCTGGGACTGTACTTCGCCGGTCGGATTGCGGCACTGCATCAACGTAACGGCGTAGGCGGGCGCACGGAAATCAGCAATGGCGGTCCTTTGGGTGGGGGCGTCTTCAGGCTCTATCTTCCTTGAACCCTCGGGGCCTACATATTTGAGAATCCTGCTTGATATTCTGAACACGCGGAGCCTATTTTGTACGAGTTGCCGCTCGCGGCTCGTATAAAAACAAGGATTGCGTCATGACAACCGATGGCCTGGGTTCACTCGCGCAGCGATTGACGGGCATTGATGAGATCGAATGCGTTACACCGGATTTGAATGGCGTGCCCCGAGGCAAGGTGATGACTGCCGAGGGCTTCCTCGAAGGACGTCGTTTGCAGATGGCACGGGGAGTGATGCTGCAATGCATCATGGGCGGATATCCGCCGGCACGCTTTTACGGTTGCGATGACGGCGACCTCGCGCTCGTCCCTGATCCGGCGCAGATCCACCGCTTGCCCTGGAGCCAGCAACCTCGGGCATTGGCCATCTGTGATGCGGATGAATTGTCGGGCGAAAGCTCCAGTCTGTCGACCCGCGGCCAGCTCAAGGCGGTCATCGCGCGTTACGCGGCGGTGGGCCTTGCACCGGTGGTGGCGACTGAACTTGAGTTTTTTGTCTTCGCTCCCAATACCGATTCGACCCAGCCCTTCCTGCCGCCGACTGGCTTGGACGGTCGACGCGAGGAAGGTCACTCGGCGTTCAGTGTCAGCTCCAACAACGGCCTGCGGCCGTTCTTCCGCGAGGTCTATGAGTGCATGGCTGCGCTGGGCTTGCCGCGCGATACCTTCATGCACGAGATGGGCATCAGTCAGTTCGAAATCAACTTGCTGCACGGCGATCCTTTGCTGCTGGCAGACCAGACATTCCTGTTCAAGCATTTACTCAAGGAAGTCGCGCTCAAGCACGGCCTGATCGTGGTTTGCATGGCCAAGCCATTGGCGCACACGCCAGGCAGTTCGATGCACATTCACCAGAGCATCATAGAGATCGGTACGGGGCGCAATGTCTTCAGTGACGAAGCCGGTCAACCGACTGCTGCCTTTCGCCATTTCATAGGGGGGCAGCAAGCCGGCATGGCGGATTTTACCGCGCTGTTTGCACCCAACGTGAATTCGTATCAGCGCTTGTGCCATCCCTTTGCATCACCGAATAATGCCTGCTGGTCCCATGACAATCGGTCGGCTGGATTGCGCATCCCCGCCAGCTCGCCGGTCGCTCGTCGGGTCGAGAACCGATTGCCGGGAGCTGACGCTAACCCATACCTGGCGATCGCAGCGAGCCTGGCCTGCGGGTTGTATGGCATTGAGCATCGACTGGAGCCCGACGAACCGGTTCAGGGTGAGTTCCAGGTACCGGATAAACTTTCATTGCCCTGTACCTTGCATGCAGCGCTTGAGCGTCTGAAACGTAGCCATTTGGCAATTGAACTGTTCGGCAAGGAATTCATCGAAGGCTACGTCGCTTCGAAGACCATGGAATTGACCAGTTTCCTTGATGAAATTACTCCCTGGGAACGGCGTGTCCTGGCCGCCCAGGCCTGATGAAATGTCGACACCGGGCTATCGTTTAATAGCCCGTCACCCACTGCAAGGAGTCGCTCGTTGCGCCTAATCTGGAAGTCCTTTCGAGCGCTTTATTTCGCGTCGCTGATGATGTTGATCGGCTCGGGCCTGCTGAGTACTTACCTGGCTTTGCGCCTGGCTGCCGATCATGTCGATAGCCTGTGGGTCGGTGCGTTGATGGCTGCCAACTATTTCGGCCTGGTGCTGGGCGGCAAGATCGGCCATCGGTTGATAGCCCGGGTCGGGCATATTCGAGCCTATTCGGCCTGCGCCGGGATAGTCGGCGCGGCGGTGCTGGGCCATGGCCTGGTGGACTGGTTGCCTGCCTGGTTGTTCCTGCGGGTGATCGTCGGTCTCGGCATGATGTGCCAGTACATGGTCATCGAGAGCTGGCTCAATGAGCAGGCCGATGCCAAGCAGCGCGGCCTGGTGTTCAGCGGATACATGATCGCCTCCTACCTGGGGTTGGTGCTGGGTCAGTTGATTCTGGTCATGCACCCGGGGCTGGGGTTGGAACTGCTGATGCTGGTAGCCCTATGTTTCACGCTTTGCCTGGTGCCGGTGGCCCTGACCCGACGGATTCACCCGGCGCCTTTGCATCCCGCACCGATGGAGCCGCGGTTCTTTATCAAGCGGGTGCCACAGTCATTGAGTACCGTCCTGGGCGCAGGCCTGATTGTCGGCTCGTTCTACGGTCTGGCACCGCTGTACGCCTCCCAGCAAGGGCTGTCCACGGAGCAGGTCGGCCTGTTCATGGGTAGCTGCATTTTTGCCGGGTTGCTGGTGCAGTGGCCGTTGGGATGGTTGTCCGATCGCTATGATCGGGCGCTGTTGATTCGCTGTTTTGCGTTTAGCCTGGCGTTGGCTGCCTTGCCGTTGGCGATCATGGAGCGGGTGCCGCTGGAGGTCCTGTTCGTTGCCGGTTTCCTCTGCTCGTTGGTCCAGTTTTGCCTGTATCCGTTGGCAGTGGCCTTCTCCAATGACCATGTCGAGGGCGATCGACGGGTTTCGTTGACGGCGATGTTGTTGGTGACCTATGGCGTTGGCGCCAGCATCGGTCCATTGGTGGCGGGCGTGCTGATGAAGTTGTTCGGCAGCCAGATGCTCTATGCGTTCTTCAGTTTCTTCGCGTTGGTGCTGGTGTGGCGAATTCGTCCGAAAGCGGTGACCAATTTGCATCAGGTGGACGACGCACCGCTGCATCACGTCGCCATGCCAGACAGTATGTCGAGTTCACCACTTGTGGCGGCGCTGGATCCAAGGGTGGACGAGCAGGTGGTGCAGGATCAGATGCAGAATCCACTTCCCTCCGATCCGAGTCCGGAACCGGAACCGGAAACCGATCCTCCCCCGCAAGAACCGGATTCTGGCAGGGAGCAGAGTTTTACCGAGGCCAGGCCCTGACATTCAGGCAAAAAAACGGGCAGTCACCGCAAGGGGCTGCCCGTTTTTGCTTGAAGCGTTGCCTCAGAAGTCGTCTTTGTCGAAGCGCCGCGCTTCGCGTTGCAGCTGGTAGACGAACCGCTCGACCTGACGTTGCACCAGTCCGCTCATGTTGTGGAAACGAACGCCAGCGAAAGTGGTGGAGATCTTTTCTTCAAAGTGCAGGTAGCGCAGTTCAACCGGTGCCGTCATTTTGCCGAAAGGCAGATCGGCGTTGAAACGGTCGTAAACCTGACCCAGTTGCAGGCTGCCGGTGATATCGCCTTCAAAGCGCAACTTGCAGCCAGTGGCGGAGATGTCCAGCAGCTTGCCGCTGATCGATGCCTTGAGTTTTTCACCGTCCAGATTGACGTTGACCAGTTGGGCCAATTTCAAGGCAGCGCGGAATGCATTGCGGCGCTGGTGGTAGACGACTTCATCGGGCAGGGTGCCACGGTAGCAACGGCTGCCGTTGGATTCGTCGATGGTCAGCGGGCCATTGCTTTCCCACGCGATGCGCACGCCTTCATGAAAACCTTCGACTTTGAAGGGTTCGCCGGCCAGCAGGAAACGTTCGCCATCGCGGGGAATCATTTCGTCCAGGGCAATCATGTTGCGCTCACGATCGAGGTCCACCAGATAGCTCTGGAAGCGCTGGCTGCGCTCGTGGAACGTGATGATCAGCGGGTCATGGCTGTCTAGCAGCTGGCGCAAATTGCCGGAGATCTCCAGGGGCGTTCTGAGCACCTTGGGAGGCTGCGGAGCATCTTCCGCGTTTAAGGCATTGGACACGGTTAATCAATCTCCAGACAAATGTTGACTACGGCAAGCGGCATTTTGCCATCATGTTTCGCGTCTTGATAGAGCGTGCTTATAGACAGGCTCAAGCCTGACTGAGCGGGCGCGGTTTCACTAACCGGGAGAATGATCCGCTGGCGTCATAGAGCGCGGGCTGGTCACCGCCGTTAAGGATTCTCAGCTGGGTGGCCGTGGCAGCCTGCTGTACAAGGATCGACTGTCCATTGTCGGCGTTGGCGGCGTGGCATTGAGCCAACAGGTCGGTCAGCGCATCACTTTGCACCAGCAGTTCTTGACCAATGCTCGATTGACTGGCCAGTTGCTCCAGACCGCTGCGGTTGGCTGGCAAGTTGAGGCTGGCGAGAATCTCACTGCGTCTGCGGCCATGCTGATCGAGTTCGATGACCAATGCCTGCTTGTGCGCCAGAATTTCTTCCAGCAACCGCATGTCGCGGCCGTGCAGGGCGAGGGATTCGGTTTGCAGTAATTCCAGCAAGCGTTGCGCTGGAGCAAGGTCGTCGGTGATCAGTTGCAGTAAATTAGTGTCGTGCATGGCTGGCCTTGGGGTTTAAGCGTCCAAAAGCCTGGCGCGGGCCTAGGCCTAGCGCTGGGCTTCGAAGTTGAGCAGTTTGCTGGCTACACGGTTGCTGTCGACTTTATAGCTGCCATCGGCGATAGCTGCTTTCAACTCAGCCACGCGGGATTTGTCGACGACAGGCTGATCACGCAGCGTATCGGAGATCTTTTGCAACTGTTGCGCCTCATTGCTCAGATGTACCGACTCCCCGCTTTTGACGGTACTGGCCTGTTCGGCCGCGGAGGTAGGCTCGGCAGGTTTGCCGGATTCGGCGGTTTCCCTGGCGGCGCTGGTACGTGTACTGCCCGTGACTGACGGGGAGCTGTTCAATCGGCTGAAATCGATAACCATGTTAAAAACCTCTGGGAATTTGGACGCTTGCCATGTTTTCGGCCATTCCCTGAAAAACTTTAGGCTCATTGATCAAATGAGCTTGCGCGCGCCAGCGCTTGCCGTGCCTGGCACACAGTTTAGGGAACCGCCGAGGCCGGCGCCACATCTTCACCCACAGTAAATCCTACATGGACACTTCCACCTGGCCTGGTGCGATCACCTGTGCCTTGATGACCCGTTTGGAATTGAGATTCTTGACTCGAATCTGTTCGCTCAGGCCGCCACTGGCCAATGCCTCGCCGGGCATTCGCACGCTGAGCGTACCACTGCGGGCGGTAATCACTACCTGGTCGCCCTTGCGTATCACTTCCGCTTGTTCGATGTGCACCAGGCTGATGACCTGATCGTTGACCATTGGTCGGGTAAGTCGCTGCCCGACAGCCTGGTCCACGGCAGTCAGGTACCCCTGGTTAAGCAGGCTGATATCGCGCTCACGCAGCATGACGTCCTGCGGCTCGATAATACCGGCGCGGCGCAGTGGCCGGGTGGTCGTGACGACCTCGCGAAACAGGCGTACTTGAGCGGGCACGAAGACTGTCCAGGGGGATGTTCCCTCACAGCGAACCTTGACCGTTACGCGGCCCAAGGGCTTGGCCGGACTCTCCAGCGTGGCTGTCAATTCCTTGTCGCACATCGGCATGCGCAGACGCGGATCGAGCGGGTTTACCTGGATTTCATAGCGACCCTGGGTTTGACTGGTCGCCAGATAGTCCTCTACGGTGAATTCAAGAAAGCCCTGGGTGACGCCGATAAGCATGTCAGGCAAGGTAACCGCGTCAGCAAGGGCAGGGCTGCCAGCGTTGAACAGGCAAACAGCCGACAACACCCCCAGCCATTGGCGGCAGCGGGTGGTCAGGCGTCGGAATAATGTCGGTTCTGAGTTCATGACATGTAAAAAGCAAGCGCCGTGCCGTTTAGTGAAGAAGGCGCGTCGCAACAACACTTAGCGTTGGCGTAGGAGTCAGGCATGGCTGGTGTAATGGATTCGGTGAACCAGCGCACGCAACTGGTGGGGCAAAATCGCCTTGAGTTGCTGTTGTTCCGTCTCGACGGCCAGCAGCTGTATGGGATCAACGTGTTCAAGGTGCGGGAGGTGCTGCAATGCCCCAAACTGACGCTGATGCCCAAGTCCAGTCCTGTCGTGTGTGGCGTGGCAAATATTCGGGGGGCGACCATTCCGATCCTTGATCTGGCGATGGCGACCGGTTCCGGTGGCTTGAAGGACAAGAACAACCCCTTCGTGATCATCACGGAGTACAACACCAAGACCCAGGGATTCCTGGTTCGCTCGGTGGAACGCATCGTCAACATGAACTGGGAGGAGATTCATCCACCACCCAAGGGCACCGGACGTGATCACTACCTGACGGCGGTGACCCGGGTCGACAACCAGTTGGTGGAAATCATCGACGTCGAAAAGGTACTGGCGGAAGTGGCGCCGACCCCGGAAGCGATCTCCGCTGGCGTGGTGGATGTCGAGACCCAGCACAAGGCGCTCTCCTTGCGCGTGCTGACGGTCGATGATTCGTCAGTGGCGCGCAAACAGGTCACCCGGTGCCTGCAAACGGTCGGTGTTGAAGTGGTGGCGTTGAACGACGGTCGCCAAGCGCTGGATTACCTGCGCAAACTGGTCGACGAGGGCAAGAGGCCAGAGGAGGAGTTCCTGATGATGATTTCCGACATCGAGATGCCGGAAATGGACGGATACACCCTCACGGCGGAGATCCGCAACGACCCTCGCATGCAAAAGCTTCATATCATCCTGCATACTTCGTTGTCGGGTGTATTCAATCAGGCGATGGTCAGGAAGGTCGGTGCCGATGACTTCCTGGCCAAGTTCCGTCCTGATGACCTGGCATCCCGGGTAGTCGACCGGATCAAGGCAGCAGACATCAGCTAGGGGCGTTCGGCCCCCGGCAGTCAACACGATTTTAGAGGCGGCAGCATTGTCTACGGGTAATTTGGATTTCGAACAGTTCCGGGTGTTCCTGGAAAAAGCCTGTGGCATTTTGCTCGGTGAAAACAAGCAATATCTAGTCTCCAGCCGTCTCAACAAACTGATGGAGCAGCAAGGCATCAAGTCCCTGGGTGAGCTGGTCCAGCGCATTCAGACCCAGCCGCGCAGCGGGTTGCGCGAGATGGTGGTGGATGCAATGACGACCAACGAAACCCTGTGGTTTCGTGATACCTATCCGTTTGAAGTCTTGAAAAACAAGGTGCTGCCCGAAGCGATCAAGGCCAGCCCCGGCCAGCGTCTGCGGATCTGGTCGGCGGCCTGCTCGTCGGGTCAGGAACCGTATTCGCTGTCGATGTCCATCGATGAGTTCGAGCGGTTCAATGCCGGGCAGTTGAGAATGGGCGTACAGATCGTTGCCACCGACCTGTCGGGCACCATGCTGAACAACTGCAAGACCGGCGAGTACGACAGCCTGGCCATCGGTCGCGGCTTGTCTCCCGAGCGGCTGCAGCGTTATTTCGACCCCAAGGGGCCGGGGCGCTGGGCCATCAAGGCGCCGATCAAGAGCAGGGTCGAGTTTCGCTCGTTCAACCTGCTGGACAGCTACGCCGGCCTTGGCAAGTTCGACATCGTGTTCTGTCGCAATGTGCTGATCTACTTCTCCGCCGAAGTGAAGAAGGACATCCTTTTGCGCATTCACAGCACGTTGAAGCCGGGAGGTTATCTGTTCCTCGGTGCTTCCGAAGCGCTGAACGGATTGCCGGACCATTACCAGATGGTCCAATGCAGCCCGGGGATTATTTACCAGGCGAAGTGATGCAAGCGCGACAGGCATAAAAAATGGGAGCCCACAGGGCTCCTTTTTTATGCCTGTCGCGCTTGCATCACGTAGGAGCTGCCGAAGGCTCGGGCCGCGTTCGGACGATCTTTTGGACTTGATCTTAAAAAACAAAATCAAAAAATCGCAGCCTGCGGCAGCTCCTACAGGGTATGTGTTGTCCACGGGAAGCGGCAGAAAAGCGGCATCCAGCGGAAACCGGTTGCCGCTTTTCTGTCGTTGCCGCATGGGTCGTTGCCCGCAAAGCCCCGGTTTATGGGGTTTTCTAAATTGGCATGACGCTTGCTTTGACCATCTCACGAAAAACAGGTCAGCCGAAGGTTTCCCGCCATGAGCATCAGCTTCGATAAAGCGCTCGGTATTCACGAAAAGGCATTGGGCTTCCGCGCTCAGCGTGCCGAAGTCCTGGCCAACAACATTGCCAACGCCGACACCCCCAACTACAAGGCTCGGGACCTGGAGTTCTCGAAAGTGCTCGAGGCGCAGAACGACAAGGCCAAGAATGGCACCTTCGCCTTGAACATGACCAACAGCCGTCACATCGAGGCCCAGGGCCTGGGCAATGGCGACGAGTCGCTGATGTACCGCACGCCGATGCAACCGTCGATCGACCAGAACACCGTGGACGCCCAGCTGGAACAGTCGAACTACGCAGAAAACTCGGTCAACTTCCAGGCCAGCTTCACCCTGCTCAACAGCAAATTCAAAGGGCTGGTGTCAGCCCTGCGCGGAGAATAAGTCATGTCTCTCTCCAGTGTTTTCAACATTGCCGGTAGCGGCATGAGTGCCCAGACCACGCGCTTGAACACCGTGGCTTCGAACATCGCCAACGCCGAGACCGTCTCGTCGAGCATCGACCAGACCTACCGTGCGCGTCACCCGGTGTTCGCCACCATGTTCCAGGGCGCTCAAGGTGCTGGCAGCGATTCTCTGTTCCAGAACCAGGACGCAGCCGGGCAAGGCGTGCAGGTACTGGGCGTGGTCGAGGACCAGAGCAACCTTGAGGCACGCTACGAGCCGAACCATCCGGCCGCCGATGCCAAGGGCTATGTCTACTACCCGAACGTCAACGTGGTGGAAGAAATGGCTGACATGATTTCCGCGAGCCGTTCGTTCCAGACCAACGCCGAAATGATGAACACCGCCAAAACCATGATGCAGAAGGTCCTGACCCTCGGTCAGTGATAAGGGGCGACTCAGATGAGTGTTACCGATACCACCAGTGGTCTGAGCCTCAACGACATCCTGGCCAACTCGTCGATCAAGACCAATACCAATTCCGACAGCCTCACATCGGCGGCCAGCAGTGCCACGGGCAAGAAGGCCCTGGGCAAGGATGCGTTCCTGCAATTACTGGTGACCCAGCTGAAAAACCAGAACCCGCTGGAGCCTCAGGGCAACGGCGAGTTCGTGGCACAGCTGGCGCAGTTCAGCAGCCTGGAAGGCATCACCACGCTCAACGATACCGTGTCCGGCATCGCTGGCAACTACAACTCGTCCCAGGCATTGCAGGCTTCGGCACTGGTCGGGCGTTCCGTCATCGCACCGGGCGACAAGGCCGTGGTCGACACCACGAAGGGCATGACCGGTTCCGTCGTCATTCCACAGTCGGTGGCTGAAGTGTCGGTGAAAATCACCGACAAGGATGGCAAGACCATCCGTACCATCACCCTGGATGATCAGAAAGCCGGCACTGGCAGCTTCACCTGGGATGGTAAGGACGATGCCGGCAAGGTCGTTGATTCGGGTACTTATACCTTTGTGGCGAACACCACCATCGATGACAAGGCCGTGGCACTGGTCACCAATCTGCCGGCAACGGTCAACAGCGTGACCATCAGCCAGACCGGCGGTGAGTTGATGCTCAACCTGGCCGGGCTCGGCAGTGTCGCCCTGTCCAAAGTGCAAACCATTGGTATATAGAGCCGACTTACGCGGCACAAAAGGAGTGGAATATGTCTTTCAACGTCGGCCTTAGCGGTCTATATGCCGCCAGTAAGCAATTGGACGTCACCGGTAACAACATCGCCAACGTTGCAACCACCGGCTTCAAGTCGTCGCGCGCAGAATTCGAAGACGTGTACTCGGCGACCAAACTGGGTACGGGCAGCAAGGTCGTCGGCAGCGGCGTGCGTCTGGCCAACGTTTCCCAGCAATTCACCCAGGGCGATATCAGCGCCACCGGTAATGTGCTGGACATGGGCATCAATGGCTCAGGCTTCTTCGTACTGAACAACAGCGGCTCGTTGTCCTATACCCGCGCGGGCACGTTCAAGGTCGACAAGGAAGGCTACGTCACCAACAGCGATGGCACCTCGCGCCTGCAGGGCTATGGTGTTGATAACAATGGCAAGATTGTCAACGGCGTATTGACCGACCTGCGCATCGACACCTCCAACCTGGCGCCAAAATCCACCACCACGGTGTCGTCGACGATCAACCTGAACTCGACGTCTCCCGTGATCGATCAGGCAGTGGCAACCAACAAGTTCGATCCTAGCAAATCGGAAACCTTTACCAAGCAGTTCAGTACGCCGGTTTTCGATACTCAGGGCAACCAGCACACCATGGATCAATACATGGTCAAGACCGGGCCGAACACCTGGGACACCTACACCCTGATCGATGATCGCAATCCGGACGGCAGCGACCCGACTGATGCTGCGACACCGCCAATCGCTTCGACCATGACCTTCGACACTTCGGGCAAGCTGGTGTCGGTCAGTACGCCGGTTCCACCCACCGTGCCTCCAACCGTTCCAGCGCCTGCGCCGGTGATCAGTAATGAGCTGAAAATCACCAATTGGACCCCGGGCAAAGTCAAGGATGGTGTCTGGACGGCCAATGGTGCAGCCGCCGATCCGGCTGGCCTGACGATTGCCATGGGTAGCACGACTCAGTTCAACGCCGATACCGCGCGCTCTATTCCCGTGCAGAACGGTTATGCCACGGGTCAGATCACCAACCTGACCATCGACGGCAGCGGCGTGCTGTTGGCCAACTTCAGTAACTATCAGACCAAGCCGATTGGCCAACTGGCGCTGGCCAGCTTCACCAACGAACAAGGCCTGCAGGCAGTCGGCGGTACCAGCTGGAAAGAAACCTACGCGTCGGGTATCCCGGGCTACGACGCGCCGGAAACCGGCTCGCTGGGTACGATCCGCTCCAACTCCCTGGAAGAGTCCAACGTCAACGTGACCAATGAGCTGGTCGATTTGATCAAGGCGCAGAGCAATTACCAGGCGAACGCCAAGACCATCTCTACCCAGAGCACCATCATGCAGACCATCATTCAAATGGCCTGATGTGGAATAGCTCAAAGCGCTGCACAAGGAGCCCCTCGCAAGAGGGGCTTTTTTGTAGATCAAAAGATCGCAGCCTCGCTTCGCTCGTCAGCTCCTACAGGGATCGCATTTTCAATGTAGGAGCTGACGAGCGAAGCGAGGCTGCGATCTTTTACGTGGGCAAAAGAAAACCCCCGACAAACCAGGGGCCTGTCGGGGGTTTGGTGTTACCGGCTCAGCTTATTGGCAAGCTTCGCAATCCGGCTCGTCAATCGCGCAAGCCTTTGGCACTGGAGCAGGTCCGGCAGGTGCTGCCAGGACCGAGTCGTCACCGTGGTTGCCACCGCTGGAAACAGCGTTGAGCTTGCCGGTGTTGATGGTCGACTTCTCGGTGCTGGTCGCGGCCAGGGCACGGAGGTAGTAGGTGGTTTTCAGACCACGGTACCAGGCCATGCGGTAGGTCACGTCCAGCTTCTTGCCCGAAGCGCCAGCGATGTACAGGTTCAGCGATTGAGCCTGGTCGATCCACTTCTGACGACGGCTGGCCGCATCGACGATCCACTTGGTGTCCACTTCGAACGCGGTTGCATAGAGCTCCTTGAGTTCTTGCGGGATGCGCTCGATCTGCTGCACCGAACCGTCGTAGTACTTCAGGTCGTTGATCATGACCGAGTCCCACAAGCCGCGAGCCTTCAGGTCGCGAACCAGGTACGGGTTGATCACGGTGAACTCGCCCGACAGGTTCGACTTCACATACAGGTTCTGGTAGGTCGGTTCGATCGACTGCGAAACGCCAGTGATGTTGGCGATGGTCGCGGTCGGTGCGATGGCCATGATGTTCGAGTTACGGATGCCTTTCTGAACACGGGCGCGAACCGGTGCCCAATCCAGGGTTTCGTTCAGGTCGACATCGATGTACTTCTGGCCGCGCTGCTCGATCAGAATCTGTTGCGAATCCAGTGGCAGGATGCCCTTGGACCACAGCGAACCCTGGAACGTCTCGTAGGCGCCACGCTCGTCAGCCAGGTCGCAGGAAGCCTGGATCGCGTAGTAGCTGACCGCTTCCATCGACTTGTCGGCGAACTCGACGGCAGCGTCGGAACCGTAAGGGATGTGCTGCAGGTACAGCGCGTCCTGGAAGCCCATGATGCCCAGGCCGACCGGACGGTGCTTGAAGTTGGAGTTCTTCGCTTGCGGCACCGAGTAGTAGTTGATGTCGATCACGTTGTCGAGCATGCGAACGGCGGTGTTCACGGTGCGTTGCAGCTTGGCGGTGTCCAGCTTGCCGCCCACGATGTGGTTCGGCAGGTTGATCGAGCCCAGGTTGCAAACGGCGATCTCGTCCTTGTTGGTGTTCAAGGTGATCTCGGTGCACAGGTTCGAGCTGTGGACCACGCCGACGTGCTGCTGCGGGCTGCGCAGGTTGCACGGGTCCTTGAAGGTCAGCCATGGGTGGCCGGTTTCAAACAGCATGGACAGCATCTTGCGCCACAGGTCTTTGGCCTGGATGGTCTTGAACAGCTTGACCTTGCCTGGGTACTCGGTCAGGGCTTCGTAGTACTCGTAGCGCTCTTCGAAGGCCTTGCCGGTCAGGTCGTGCAGGTCCGGCACTTCGGACGGCGAGAACAGGGTCCACTTGCCGTCATCAAAGACGCGCTTCATGAACAGGTCAGGGATCCAGTTGGCGGTGTTCATGTCGTGGGTACGACGACGATCATCACCGGTGTTCTTGCGCAGCTCGATGAACTCTTCAATGTCCATGTGCCAGGTTTCCAGGTAGGCACAGACAGCGCCTTTGCGCTTGCCACCCTGGTTCACGGCGACGGCGGTGTCGTTCACTACTTTCAAGAACGGCACCACGCCCTGGGACTTGCCGTTGGTGCCCTTGATGTACGAACCCAGCGCACGAACCGGGGTCCAGTCGTTGCCCAGGCCGCCAGCGAATTTCGACAGCATGGCGTTGTCGTGGATCGCGTGGTAGATGCCCGAAAGGTCATCCGGCACGGTAGTCAGGTAGCAGCTGGACAGCTGTGGACGCAGGGTACCGGCGTTGAACAGGGTCGGAGTCGACGACATGTAGTCGAAGGACGACAACAGGTTGTAGAACTCGATCGCACGGTCTTCTTTCTGTTTCTCTTCGATCGCCAGGCCCATGGCCACGCGCATGAAGAAGATCTGCGGCAGTTCGAAACGCACGCCATCCTTGTGGATGAAGTAACGGTCGTACAGGGTTTGCAGGCCCAGGTAGGTGAACTGCTGGTCGCGTTCGTGGTTGATCGCCTTGCCGAGTTTTTCCAGGTCGAAGTCGGCCAGGACCGGGTTCAGCAATTCGAATTCGATACCTTTGGCAATGTAGGCAGGCAGGGCCTTGGCATAAAGGTCGACCATCTCGTGGTGGGTCGCGCTTTCGGCAACACCGAGGAAGCCCAGGCCTTCGGCACGCAGGGTGTCCATCAGCAGGCGCGCGGTCACGAACGAGTAGTTCGGCTCACGCTCGACCAGGGTACGGGCGGTCATCACCAGGGCGGTGTTGACGTCGGTCAGGGCCACGCCGTCGTACAGGTTTTTCAGGGTTTCACGCTGGATCAGGTCGCCGTCGACTTCTTCCAGGCCTTCGCACGCTTCGGTAACGATGGTGTTCAGGCGGCCCATGTCCAGCGGCGCCAGGCTACCGTCTGCGCGGGTGATGCGGATCGACGGGTGAGCGTTGACCGCTTCTTCGGCAGGAGCGTGGGCGGCGCGTTCCTTGGAACGCGCGTCACGGTAGATCACGTAGTCGCGAGCGACTTTTTGCTCGCCGGCACGCATCAGGGCCAGTTCGACCTGGTCCTGGATTTCTTCGATGTGGATGGTGCCGCCCGATGGCATGCGACGCTTGAAGGTGGCAGTGACCTGTTCGGTCAGGCGCGCCACGGTATCGTGGATGCGCGACGAAGCGGCAGCGGTGCCACCCTCAACTGCGAGAAACGCTTTGGTGATGGCGACGGTGATCTTGTCATCGGTATAAGGAACGACAGTGCCGTTACGCTTGATCACACGCAGCTGGCCCGGCGCGGTGGCGGACAGATCCGAATTCGAATCAGCGGCCTGCGGCAAGGTGCCCTGCGGTTTCTCGCGAGTTGTGTCGGTTTGCATCGGGGGGTGTCTCCACATTCTCTATGTTTGATTGGGCACCATCTCGGTGCCCACCGTTCCGTCCTGAAGCACTACAACCGGCCAAGGCCGGGCATAACAACTTCGGGACAGTAGGAAGAGGGCTATTGGGCGCCGCTTCCATGCCGAAGTCTTTGGTCTCACGCCTTGGGCCTGAGACCTTGGTCCTTTGAGATGACAGTTGGGAGGTGGCAGTTGCACTGCAACACCCGTACCGTTTTTCACCCCATGGGCCGAAATACAGTAGCCATCCGCGCGCGCGGTTTTGGGCTTTGGAAATTACGTTTGGTTCAACCGGAAAGAGGCAATAAAAGCGCTTGAATTTGGTATCCGGTTTGTGTTTGGTATTTTACGAAAAACCCTACATCTAGGGTTTTTTTTACGCTGGGCTACAAGATAATGCGTTTTGGGGGGTGATTGCAACGTACTACCTGTGGATAAACCTGTGCGTAAATTGTGTGTTGTGAAAGGAATCGGCGTGCAGGCCGCGACGCTGCTGGACCCGGCTTTTTTTCATCGATTTTCAAGCCGCGAAAACGCCCGAGCGGATTTTTAAGGGCGCGAACCCTATCACAAAAAACTCTGTTGTCCGAACGTATATGCCGGCTTGTGTTCTGGGTGGGCGACGTTTATACAATCGGTCGGCGTGTACCCAATTTATCCACCCCTATCATTACAAAAAGACGGGCGGATCCTTCCTTATGAGCGTTCTGGCAAGTAGAGGTCACCGGTGGAACAAGAAGCCTGGCAGGTATTGATTGTGGAGGACGATCAACGTCTGGCCGAACTGACACGCGATTACCTGCAAGCCAATGGCCTGCGTGTATCGATCGAAGGCAATGGTGCGCTGGCCGCGAACCGCATCATCAAGGAACAACCGGACCTGGTCATTCTCGACCTGATGCTGCCAGGCGAAGATGGCCTGAGCATTTGCCGCAAGGTTCGTGACCGTTATGACGGTCCGATCCTGATGCTCACCGCTCGCACCGACGACACCGACCAGATCCTCGGCCTCGACCTGGGCGCCGACGACTATGTGTGCAAGCCGGTGCGCCCGCGCTTGCTGTTGGCGCGCATCCAGGCATTGCTGCGACGCAGCGAGGCGCCGGAGGTGACCCCGGAAAAACAACGACGCCTGCAATTCGGCCCGCTGGTGGTGGACAATGCATTGCGCGAAGCCTGGCTGCACGACAGCGGCATCGAACTGACCAGCGCCGAATTCGACTTGCTCTGGCTGCTGGTTGCCAACGCCGGACGCATCCTGTCCCGGGAAGAAATCTTCACCGCGTTGCGCGGCATTGGCTATGACGGCCAGGACCGTTCCATCGACGTGCGCATCTCGCGCATCCGCCCCAAGATTGGCGATGACCCGGACCATCCGCGACTGATCAAGACCGTGCGCAGCAAAGGTTATCTGTTTGTCCCCGAGGCTTGCGTAGACCCAACCCCGTGAACTCGATCTTCCTGCGTATCTACGGCGGCATGTGTGCCGCGCTGATATTGGTGGCGGTACTTGGCGTGCTGGCCTTGCACATGCTCAACCAGGTGCGCGGCGAGCAGTACCGGGAACGACTGGCCCACGGCACCTTTTCGCTGATGGCCGATAACCTGCAGCCGATGAACCAGACCGAGCGCCAGCGGGCGTTGCTGGTGTGGGAGCGACTGCTGGGGATTCCGCTGGCGCTGAAAACCTTTGCCCAAACCGATCTCGACCTCACCCAGCGCACCCGCGTCTTGCGTGGCCAGGCCCTGGTGGAGAAGACCGGCCCGCATGCGGCCCGAGTCTATCGACTGGTCAGTGACCAGGAACAGCTTGTGCTTACGGGGGATGTCCAGCAGATCAGCGAACAACTCGCCCGGGCGACGATTTACCTCCTGGCGGACGAGCTGGTGCGCTACCCCGTGGGCGAGCAGCCGGTGCGCCTGGCGCAATTGAAAAAGGACAAGGGGTTTGGCTTCGATTTGCGTCTGGTCACGGTCCAGGAAGCCGACATGGACGAAGACCAGAGCCGTCGGGTGTCCGAGGGCGACACCGTGATGGCGCTGGGCAAGGAGGGCGATTCGATCCGGGTGTTCGCCGGTATGGTTGGCACGCCGTGGGTGCTGGAAATCGGCCCGTTGTACCAGATGAATCCGTATCCACCCGAGTGGCTGGTGCTGATTGCCGCACTGGGGCTGAGCCTGATCGGCCTGATCGTCTACCTGCTGGTGCGGCAACTGGAGCGCCGTCTGCGCGGGCTGGAAGCGGCGGCCACGCGGATCGCCAAGGGCAGTCTGGAAACCCGTGTGCCGACGCGGGGCGCGGACTCGGTGGGGCGACTGGCGTCGGCGTTCAACGGCATGGCCGAGCATCTGCAACAACTGCTGGCCATACAGCGCGAGCTGGTACGTGCCGTGTCCCACGAGTTGCGTACGCCGGTGGCGCGCCTGCGCTTTGGCCTGGAAATGATCGGATCGGCCAAGACACCGCAAGCCCTGGAAAAATACTGCGAAGGCATGGACCACGATATCGAGGACCTCGACCGCCTGGTCGACGAGATGCTGACTTACGCGCGGTTGGAGCAGGGCTCGCCGGCACTGAATTTCCAGCGTATCGACCTGGACGCCTTGGTCAATCAGGTGATCGAGGAGCTGGCGCCCTTGCGCGCCGACGTCACGGTGCAACGAGGATTGTGCCTGTCGGCCGCCGACTGTGACGACGCGTGGGTCGAGGCGGAGCCGCGCTACCTGCACCGGGCGCTGCAGAATCTGGTGAGCAATGCCATGCGCCATGCCCATTCGCGGGTCACCATCAGTTATCAGGTGGGGCAACAGCGCTGTCGGGTGGATGTCGAAGATGACGGGCCGGGCGTTCCGGAAATGGCCTGGGAGAAAATTTTCACACCATTCCTGCGACTCGACGACAGCCGGACCCGGGCCTCGGGCGGCCATGGGTTGGGATTGTCGATCGTGCGGCGGATCATCCATTGGCACGACGGCCGGGCGTTGATTGGCAAGAGCAAAAGCCTGGGCGGCGCGTGTTTCAGCTTGAGCTGGCCGAGGAATCAGGAGAGGCGGTGAGCGGTTTTTTGTCGAACCTCATGTTGTGATCGACGTAGAGCCGTAGGAGCGAGGCTTGCCCGCGAAGAGCCCCATACAAGCTGCAGAAGTCTTCAGGCCTTGATGCTGACCAGACTCAACAACTGCCCATCCTTGACCCCGAACTGTGCCTCGAACTCGGTACCGTTGCGCCACTCGCCGGACAGGTCGGTCAACAACCGCAACCGCACTTCACCTGATTCGCTCCACTCCAGCACCTCGGCGTGTTCGAAGTAGAAGCGTTGTTGGACGATCGGGTAAAGCGCCTTGAACAGGCTCTCTTTCACTGAAAAAGTCAGGGTGACCAGCAACGCCAGTTGATCACGACGCCCAGCGGCCATGCGCTGCATTTCCGGCGGAGTGAGGATTTCCCCGGCCAGGCGTTCGGCACGTTCGGCATTGAGCAGGTTTTCCAGGTCCATCCCCAACCCTCGCCAATGGGTTTTCCTGGCGACAATCGCCGCGGCCCGACCGGTGCTGTGGGTGATCGAACCGGTGATGTGCGCAGGCCACACAGGTGCCCGGTCATCACCGATGGCCGGGCTGAAGTTCAGGCCTTCCAATTGATGCAGGGCTGCGCGGGCGCAGATTCGCCCGGCGAGAAATTCTGCCTGGCGTTTGGCGACCGAGCGCTGAATGCTCGCGGGCGCCTCGATAGCGCTGAGCTGGAAGTCATCGCTGTGCAGTTGCGAAGTATCGAAGTGGGTACTCAGCAGCACTACGTCGGGCAGCACCAACGGCAGCGGCCAATGGGCATCGAGGGGCGTGCAGCAAACGGGCAGGGCAGGGACGGAATTCATGTCGGGCATTTTGCCGGGTTGCCTTGATGCTGGGTAGTGCTTGCCACAAAAGCCCCTCAATACGGGATCTACATGCTAAAGATCTTCTTGAAAAATGCCTGCATATCCGCCCACGATTTTTCATCCGCCACTTTGTTGTAGCCAATATCCGGCCCGCCATGATCGCCATGGCTCAAGCGATCAGCATCGGGGTTGCTGAAACCGTGCTTGGCGCCGTCGAGGCTGACAAACTGGTAGTCAGCGCCGGCCTGGTCCATCTCGGCCTTGAAGGCCGCGACGTTTTGCGGTGTGACCAGGCTGTCCTGGGCGCCGTGTTCGACGAGGACTTTCGCCTTGACGCTGCCTGGTGTCGCAGGGGTATTGGTCGCCAGCGCGCCATGGAAACTCACGACACCCGCCAGAGGAACACCCTGGCGAGCGGCATTGAGCACCACGCCGCCACCGAAGCAGTAGCCAATGGCGGCAAGCTTTTTCGGATCGGTTTGCGCCTGTCGCTTGAGCAATTCGAGTCCCGCCTGAAACCGCGCACTGGCAATTGCGTTGTCCCTTTGCACGGCCTGCATGAAGGCCATTGCGTCCTTGGGATGCTCGGTATTCTTGCCGTCGCCATACATATCGATGGCCAGGGCGCTGTAGCCCAGACCGGCGAGGTCGCGGGCGCGACGCTTGGCGTAGTCGTTCAACCCCCAGAATTCATGTACCACCACGACACCGGGACGCGGACCTTCTATTGCGTCATCAAAGGCGTAGTAGCCAATCATCCGTGTGCCGTCGGGACTTTGGTACGGGATTTCCTGAGTCTTGATGGCGGCCTGGGCCAGCCCGCTGGCGGCGAGTAAGAAGAGGGCGAAGAGCATGCGCATGGTCGGTCTCCTGCAAGAAAAACCTCGAAACATCTGGGTGGATATGGTTCAGCTCAGGTTAAGCGGGTGTTCAGGGTGGGTTCAGGGCCGCGTGGTTAATCTTGCCTCGTAGCCAAAACAACGCTAACTCTTGAGGAGCTTCACCCATGACTGGATTCAAAAAACTGCTGCTGGCATTCACCGTCTTCGGCGCTAGCACCGCAGCGATCGCTTCCAACGACAGTTTCGCCAGCCTCACTTATGGGCAGACCAGCGACAAGATCAAAAAATCCCACGCCTTGAACGATAACCTGAATAGGCCGAACGCCGACGGCGTGATTGGCAAGGACAACACTTGGGGCTTGCGTGTAGGCCAGCAAAACAGCCAAGGCCGCTACTACGCCACTTACGATAACGTGTCGGGCTCGCACAATGGCATTAAACTGCGTCAGGAAAACCTGCTGGGCAGCTTCGACCTGTTCCATCCGCTGGGTACTGATACCAGGCTGTTCGGCGGAGCCTCGGCCGGATTGACCAAAATGACCCAGGAATCACCAGGCTTCAGTCGCGACAGCAACATCGGTTACGCCATCGGTGCACAGGCAGGCATTCTGCAACAGGTTTCGCAAAACACTTCTGTTGAGCTGGGGTACCGTTACCTGCGCAGTAACGCCAGCACCGAAATGAGTGAGCGAGGTGGTAGCAAACAAGGTTCGCTGAGCTTGACCAGCAGCGCACAGACCTACCTTTCAGCCAACTACGCTTTCTGAAAAGCGAGTGTGACCGCCGCGCCGGGTCAATCCAGGAGATTGATCCGGCGCGGCCCGTCAACCATGGAGGTCCGTCAATCGTGCCTCTGGAGTATTTGATTTGCCTGGGAGAGCGAGATGAAACTGCTGGTCGTCGAGGATGAAGCGCTGTTGCGTCATCACCTGCAAACCCGCCTGACGGATAGCGGCCATGTGGTCGAGTCCGTGGCCAACGCCGTTGATGCGCTGTACCAGACAGGGCAGTTCAATCATGACCTGGCGGTGATTGATCTCGGGTTGCCGGGCATGGGCGGGCTGGATCTGATCCGTCAGTTGCGCTCGCAGGGCAAGACCTTTCCGATCCTGATCCTCACAGCACGTGGTAACTGGGAGGACAAGGTGGAAGGTCTTGCTGCCGGTGCCGACGACTATGTGGTCAAGCCCTTCCAGTTTGAAGAACTGGAAGCTCGGCTAAATGCATTGTTGCGTCGCTCCAGCGGGTTTACCCAGTCAACGATCGTTGCCGGGCCGCTGCTGCTGGACCTCAATCGCAAGCAGGCGACCCTTGATGAGCAACCCCTGGCGTTGACCGCGTATGAATACCGGATACTCGAGTACTTGATGCGCCACCACCAGCAGGTGGTGCCCAAGGATCGTTTGATGGAGCAGCTTTATCCCGATGATGACGACCGCGATCCGAACGTGATTGAAGTGCTGGTTGGCCGGCTGCGTCGCAAACTCGAAGGTACCTCCGGTTTCAAGCCAATTGATACGGTGCGTGGGCTGGGCTATCTGTTCACCGAGCGTTGCACTTGATCGGTTCTCTTCGCGTTCGCCTGATGCTCGCCGCCACGATCCTGGCGGTATTGTTCATGCTGGCATTGTTGCCGGCGATGCAGGGAGCATTCAGCCTGGCACTGCAGGATGCCATCGAGCAGCGATTGGCGTCGGACGTCACCACGTTGATCTCCGCCGCACGGGTTGAGAACAACCGCTTGCTGATGCCGGAACAGTTGCCCGATGAGCGCTTCAACCTGGCTGATGGCAATTTGCTCGGTTACATCTACAGCCGCGAGGGCCAATTGGTGTGGCGTTCGAAGGACACCCTTGACGCGAATATCAATTACAAGCCGCGTTACGACGGGCGCGGTAATGAATTTGCCAGGATTCGCCAGGACAATGGCCAGGAATTTTTCGTCTATGACGTCGAGGTCAAACTCCTCGGTGGCAAAAGTGCGGCGTTCAGCTTTGTCGCGTTGCAACCGGCGCGTGAATACGACGCCACGCTCGGCGGCCTGCGAGACAACCTGTACTTGGGTTTCGGCGCGGCGTTACTGGTGCTTCTGGCGTTGCTTTGGGTCGGCTTGACCTGGGGGTTGCAGGCATTGCGCCGGCTGAGCCAGGAACTGGATGAGATCGAAAGCGGAACCCGTGAAAGCCTGAGTGAACAGCACCCGCGTGAACTGCTGCGCCTGACTGGCTCTCTCAACCGTCTGCTGTTCAGCGAGCGCGAACAGCGTAGCCGTTATCGCGATTCACTCGACGACTTGGCCCATAGCTTGAAAACCCCACTGGCGGTATTGCAGGGTGTCAGCGAAGGCATGGCGCAACGCCCTGAGGACCGGGAGCAGGCCTGGGTGCTGCAGGCCCAGATTGAGCGCATGAGCCAGCAGATCAGTTATCAACTGCAACGAGCCAGCCTGCGCAAAAGCGGTCTGGTGCGTCATCAGGTGCGCCTGCAACCGGTGTTGCAGAGCCTTTGCGACACACTGGACAAGGTCTATCGCGACAAACAGGTTCAAGTAACTTTCGATTTGCCGGAGCCGTGTCTGGTCCCTATCGAGCAGGGCGCCTTGCTGGAAATGTTGGGCAATCTGCTGGAGAACGCTTATCGACTGTGCCTGAGCGAGGTGCGCGTCAGCGTGCGCGTCCTTAACGGAATCGAGATATGTGTAGAAGACGATGGTCCAGGCGTCCCGCTCGATCAGCGCACACGGATCCTGCAGCGCGGTGAGCGCCTGGACCGACAGCATCCGGGGCAGGGTATTGGCCTGGCGGTGGTCAAGGACATCATCGAAAGCTATAGCGCAAGACTTACCCTGGGTGACTCGCCCCTGGGCGGTGCGGCTTTCCGTATTCAGTTTCCGCCGGCGTGATGCTGTAGGCGCCGGCTTGCTGGCGATGGCGATCGTACAGACGCTATCGCCAGCAAGCCGGCTACTACAAATCCCGGGCTCGATAAGCACCTGGCGTCAGACCAGTCCACTTCTTGAATGCCCTATGAAACGCTGACGGTTCGGAAAATCCCAATTGCTCAGCGATCTGTTGCAATGGCAAGTCGTTGCGGCCCAGGTGATATATGGCGATGTCGCGGCGTAGTTGGTCCTTCAGTTCCTGAAAACTGGTGTTTTCTTCACGCAGATGCCGGCGTAGCGTTTGCGGGCTGATATGCAGGTGCGCAGCCACGGCCTCCAGATCCGGCCAGGGTGACCGGTCGCGACTGAGCAAGCGTCGCAACTGGCTACTCAGGCTGTGGCCGTCATCGGGGCGTGATAACAGATCGGCAGGCGAGCGTTCAAGGAACTGCTTGAGCGTGCGTTCGTCTTGCAGCAGTGGCATGTCCAAGTAGCGGCTGTGAAACAGCAGGCTGCTCTGTTGTGCCGAAAACTCGAGCGGGCACGAGAACAACAACTCGTATTCGGCACCATGTTCCGGTCGCGGATAGCTGAACGTGGCGTGCTCCAGCCGAATACGCTGGCCGATCAACCAGCTGGCGAAGCGATGCCAGATCACCAATAGACTCTCGGTGAGGAAATGTTCCGGGTCCCAGAGGTGTGAGTCATCCAGGCTCAGTCGAATCATTTCGTCTTCGCGCGCCAGCGTCAGGCGCGGGGCGTCCGGGAATAGGCTGTAAAACATTAATCCGCGATGCAGTGCCTTATCCAGATTGCGGCAATGGATAACGGCATGACACATCATCGCGAAGCTGCCTGGCTTGCTGACACCTTGCCCGAAACCCAGGTACTCATCGTCCAATGCCAGCCAAAGTCCCTGGATCAGGCGGGTGAATTGTTCCGGAGGAATGCGCGCTCGAGGCTCGTCGAGCAATTCGGGGCTGATCCCCAATTGCTGCAGCAGTCCTGAATAATCGTAGCCACGCCGTTGCGCCCCACCGAGAACGGCGCGGGCGAAATGACTGGCGATGGTGCGTTCGCGCATAGCAGGCAAGTCCGTCCATTGAACGACGGATGGTAGCCGCGCTTCATACCCATGAACAAGGCGGATATCCGCCAGATTGCCGGGGTGTGATTCGACGAGCGGGCGGAAATCCGCCATCGCGCAAACGTCGTGCGTGACCCCGGAAAAACCTGCAGCCCTTGTTGTCACAAGGCTTACAGACTTTTCGTACAAGGTGGCACGGGCCTTGCGATGGAACCAGCAGATGCCTGCCGTCGCGCAGCTCGAAAAAACAAATCCCTCCAGTGCAGGAGGGTTCGCCATTGAGGTGGGGTGGGCAACAGATGGATGTTGACGCCGCGCACTCTTGAGGAACTTTGCAATGACGACTCGTCAGCCACTGTACAAATCCCTGTATTTCCAGGTGATCGTTGCAATTGTCATCGGTATTTTGCTCGGTCACTACTATCCACAGCTCGGTGTGGCCGTAAAACCGCTGGGTGACGGGTTCATCAAGCTGATCAAGATGATCATCGCGCCGATCATTTTCTGCACCGTGGTCAGCGGTATCGCTGGCATGCAGGACATGAAGTCGGTCGGCAAGACCGGCGGTTACGCACTGCTGTACTTCGAAATCGTTTCGACCATCGCCTTGCTGGTCGGACTGGTAGTGGTCAACATAGTCCAGCCGGGCGCCGGCATGCACATCGACGTGTCCACGCTGGATGCCTCCAAAGTGGCTGCCTATGTCTCGGCCGGTGCGGATCAAAGCGTCGTCGGCTTCCTGCTCAACGTGATCCCATCCACCATCGTCGGTGCGTTCGCCACCGGTGACATTCTGCAAGTGCTGATGTTCTCGGTGATCTTCGGTTTCGCCCTGCATCGCCTGGGTGCCTACGGCAAGCCGCTGCTGGACTTCATCGATCGCTTCGCCCACGTGATGTTCAACATCATCAACATGATCATGAAGCTCGCGCCAATCGGTGCCTTCGGTGCCATGGCTTTCACCATCGGTGCCTACGGTGTCGGCTCGCTGGTGCAACTGGGTCAGTTGATGGCCTGCTTCTACATCACCTGCCTGCTGTTCATCCTGATCGTGCTGGGCGGTATCGCCCGCGCTCACGGTTTCAGCGTGTTGAAACTGATCCGCTACATCCGTGAAGAGCTGCTGATCGTGCTGGGTACGTCCTCTTCGGAGTCGGTGCTGCCGCGCATGCTGATCAAGATGGAGCGTCTGGGGGCGCAGAAATCCGTGGTTGGCCTGGTGATCCCGACCGGCTACTCGTTCAACCTCGACGGTACTGCGATCTACCTGACCATGGCAGCCGTGTTCATTGCCCAGGCCACCGACACCCACATGGACATCACGCACCAGATCACCTTGCTGGTGGTGTTGCTGCTGTCTTCCAAAGGCGCTGCAGGCGTGACCGGTTCGGGCTTCATCGTACTGGCGGCCACCCTGTCCGCCGTAGGCCACCTGCCGGTTGCCGGTCTGGCGCTGATCCTGGGTATCGACCGTTTCATGTCCGAAGCCCGTGCATTGACCAACCTGGTCGGTAACGCCGTTGCCACCATCGTTGTGGCCAAATGGGTCAAGGAACTGGACACCGACGTGCTGCAGGCAGAGCTGGCCTCGGGCGGCCGCGGGATTGCCGACGAGCCTAAAGACGATGTTCTGGGCCACGTCGAAGGGGCTACCCCGACTAACGCCCGGTAAGCCTTGTTGTCATGAAAAACCCGCTTCGGCGGGTTTTTTCTTGCCCGGGATTTGAGCACAACGGTCATTGCGTTTGGCGCATAAGGTGATTGCTGCAAAGCGCTTGGCTGCCTAGGCTGGGGAATCATCCAGGGAGAACGCTCATGCTCGGTCCACTGGCATCACTCAAGGTTCTGGATTTCTCGACACTGCTGCCGGGGCCGTTCGCTTCGCTATTGCTGGCGGACATGGGCGCCGAGGTGCTGCGCATCGAATCGCCGGCCCGCATGGACCTGCTGCGCGAGCTGCCGCCGCACGATCAAGGTGTATCGGCCAGCCATGCCTACCTCAATCGCAACAAACGCAGCCTGGCTCTGGATCTCAAGCAGCCCGAAGCGATGGAAGTGATCAGGCAATTGTTGCAGGACTACGACATCGTGCTTGAGCAGTTCCGCCCCGGCGTCATGGAACGCTTGGGTCTGGGTTATGAGGCTCTGAAGGCGATCAAACCAGGACTGATCTATGTATCGATCACTGGTTACGGCCAAACCGGCCCCTATAAGGACCGTGCCGGCCATGACATCAATTACCTGGCGCTGGCCGGGCTTTCGAGCTACAGCGGTCGCGCTGACAGTGGGCCGCTGCCGTTGGGCATGCAGGTGGCAGACATTGCCGGTGGTTCGCTGCACGGGGTCATCGGCCTGCTGGCCGCCGTGATCGCTCGACAGCAAACCGGACAGGGTCAGCACCTGGACGTGAGCATGACCGACTGCGTGTTCAGCTTGAATGCCATGGCGGGCGCCGGGTACCTGGCTTGTGGTGTCGAGCCTGATCGGGAAGACCAGATGCTCAATGGCGGCAGCTTCTATGACTATTATCGTTCCCGGGATGGGCGTTGGCTGTCTGTGGGCAGCCTGGAACCGGGGTTCATGAAACAGTTGTGTGCGGCGCTGGGGCTGGAGGAGTGGGCCAGCCTGGGGCTATCTGCGCAACCTGCACAGCAACGCAAACTCAAGGATGCGCTGAAGACTGAGTTCGAAAAGCATGATTTTGCCGAGCTGTGTGCGCTGTTCGCCGAACTGGACGCTTGTGTCGAGCCGGTACTGAGCCTGGGTGAGGCGGTGCGGCATCCGCAGTTGCAGGCGCGGGAGCTGGTGACACAAGTACCACGGGGTGATGGGGCGAGTCAGGCGCAGATGGCGTGCCCGTTGAAGTTTTCAGGCGGGTTGCCAGAGCCCAGGCATATTGGCGCGGCGCTGGGGCAGCATACGGATCAGGTGTTGGGAGAGCTGGGGTTCACTGCTGAACGGATTGCCGAGTTGCGACGTGCCAAGGTAATTCTTTAGCGCCTGCCAGTCCGCCTTCGCGAGCAAGCCCGCTCCCACATCGGATTTGAGCTGGAGCGAAAATTCCCTGTGGGAGCGGGCTTGCCCGCGAAGAGGCCGGCGCAGACACTGAAAATCCTGTTACTCAACCCGCATTTCGCCACTGAATACCAAGGTGTTGCGACACCGCCGACACAAATAGCGCCGCCCTTGGCGCACCAGGCCGTGACGTTGCGCCGAGAACGGGAAATCGCTGTCGGCGCACGGGCACTTGTAGATGTAGCGGGTCACGCTGCGGCGCTTGACGTCGTAGGTGTGGCAGCGGTTGGGCGGCAATTCGTAAACGCCGCGCATGATCAGTTGCCACTCTTCGCCATGGGGCTGGATGCGGTCGCCGAACAATTGATGGGCGATCAGGTGCGCGACCTCGTGAGCGACTGTCTGCTTGAGAAAGTCTTCGGTATTTTCACGGTACAACTGCGGATTGAAGCGCAGCAGGTTCTCGTGCAAGTGCGCGACACCGGCTTTTTGCCCACGCAGCTTAAAACTCACCACGGGGCGCTTGAAAGGTCGTTTGAAAAAGGATTCGGCTTGTTGGAAACAGTCTTCGACGCGGTTATTGAGTTGCTCGGGCATGCTTGATGGATCTCCAGAGCGGTCGAGTATGCCGCAAGCCAGGGGCCTTGCGAATCTGCGAGGTGCCGAATGGTCTTCGGACTCTTTGTGCCTGGGCATTAAAAGGCCGCCTTGCGGCGGCCTGTGTCGGCAGATCTGATTTTTTTGTGGTGAGCTGTTAATTGGTATAGACCGGCCCCACGCCGAGTCCCCAGACAATCACGGTAAACGCCATGATGGCGACCAGCACCACCAGGCCTACGGCGAGCACCGAACTTGAAAACAGAAAGCCCTCGTCAGATGGAATGTTCATGAATGTTGGCAATCCCACATACAGCAGGTACACCGTGTAGCAGATGGCCGCCGTGCCGACGATCATCCCCAGCCACAAGTGGGGGTACAAGGCCGCGAGGCCGCCGATGAACAGCGGAGTAGCGGTATAGGTTGCGAACGCAATGCAGCGTGCGAGGCTCGGATTGGCGTCATAGGTGCGGGCCATCCAGTGGATGAACGCGCCCATCACCGCCACTCCGCCGAGCATCGCCAGGTACGACATGACTGTCATCCATAGTGCGCTTTCCACGGTCAGCATTACCGGGGGGCGATTGCCGATGACCCAGCCCACCTGTGTGGTCCCGATGAATGCCGATACCGCAGGTATCGCCGCCAGGATCAGCGTATGGGTCAGGTACATGTGGCTGATACTTTCTTCCTGATCGCCACGAATCTCTTTCCATTCTTGGTCAGGGTGGGTAAATAGCCCCACTACGTGATGGATCATGCCAGTCACTCCTCTTGTTTTTACCGTCGCCCCCCAGTGGAGCGCCCTACGGGCCAATGAGGCCAAGTAAGTACTAGGTCTGTATGTGATTGCGACCTTATGTCGCAGTATAGGAAGGACTTAACCCTACAGGGGGTGTGGCTTAGAGCAAATTGCGCTGTAAAGCGCCGGGGTAATCGCTGTTGCATCTGTAGGGCGGGCGATCCGTCGGGGCACTTCGCCCCTGGAGGGTTTTTGCGTAAAATGCCGGCCTTTCGTCACACCTCACGGATTTCGCGTCATGGGCACTCTTACGGTCAACCAGAACAAACTGCAAAAGCGCCTTCGCCGACAGGCCGGTGAGGCGGTCGCCGATTTCAACATGATTGAAGACGGGGACAAGGTCATGGTCTGCCTGTCCGGCGGCAAGGACAGCTACACCATGCTTGATGTGCTGATGCACTTGCAGAAGGTCGCGCCGATCAAGTTCGAGATCGTGGCCGTGAACATGGATCAGAAACAGCCGGGTTTTCCCGAGCATGTGCTGCCGGCCTACCTCAAGGAATTGGGTGTCGAGTATCACATCGTCGAGAAAGACACTTACTCGGTGGTCAAGGAGCTGATTCCGGAAGGCAAGACCACCTGCTCCCTGTGCTCACGCCTGCGTCGCGGCACGCTCTACACCTTCGCCGACGAAATCGGCGCGACCAAGATGGCTTTGGGGCATCACCGCGACGACATCGTCGAAACGTTCTTCCTGAACATGTTCTTCAACGGCTCGCTGAAGGCCATGCCGCCGAAGTTGCGTGCCGATGACGGGCGTAACGTGGTAATCCGCCCCCTGGCCTACTGCAACGAAAAAGACATCCAGGCCTACTCGGACCTCAAGCAATTCCCGATCATCCCTTGCAACCTCTGCGGCTCCCAGGAAAACCTGCAGCGCCAAGTGGTCAAGGAAATGCTGCAGGACTGGGAGCGCAAGACCCCGGGCCGTACCGAAAGCATTTTCCGCAGCCTGCAGAACGTGATCCCGTCGCAATTGGCGGACCGCAACCTGTTCGATTTCACCAGCCTGAAGATCGACGAATCCGCCGCTTCGCGCTTCGTCAACGTGGTCAACCTCTAAACACGATGATTATGGGAGCCAGCCTGCTGGCGCCCACAGGTGTTGTTTCAAGGGGGGCCGTTTATTTTTCAATCCTCAGGAGAGGGCATGCGCGACTACAAGTGGCTGAACGAATACTGCTTGAACCGCTTCGGTTCGGCGGCTGAACTGGAAGCCCATCTGCCCGTTCCCAAGACTGCAGCACAACTGCGTGACATCACCGACGATCGTTACTTGTCGACCATGGCACTGCGCGTATTCCGCGCCGGGCTCAAGCACAGCCTGGTGGACGCCAAGTGGCCGGCTTTCGAAGAAGTGTTCTTCAAATTCGACCCGGAAAAAGTCGTGCTGATGAGCGCCGAACACCTGGAGCGGCTGATGCAGGACACGCGGATCATCCGCCATCTGGGCAAGCTCAAGAGCGTACCGCGCAATGCGCAGTTCGTGCTGGACGTGGCCCATGAGCAGGGCAGCTTCGGGGCGATGATCGCCGATTGGCCGGTGACCGACATCGTCGGACTGTGGACTTTGCTGAAAAAACGCGGTCATCAATTGGGCGGCTTGTCGGCGCCACGATTCTTGCGCATGGTCGGCAAGGATACGTTTGTGCCGAGCTATGACGTGGTGGCGGCATTGAATGCGCAGCAGATTGTCGACAAGGTGCCGAGCAGTCTGCGCGACCTGGCATTGGTGCAGGACGTGTTCAACCAGTGGCATGAAGAAAGTGGCGGGCGGCCGATGAGCCAGATTTCGATGATGCTGGCCTACACCGTCAACCATTAGGACCGAGTTGCCCCGTTCGCTGGCAAGCCAGCTCCTACAAAAACACCAGACCTGTAGGAGCTGGCTTGCCAGCGAAGGCGTCGGATCAGGCGACGGAAATATCCCCCTCGCCAGCCAATTTGCGGTTCAATTGATATCGCCACCGCACATACAACAGTGCCGAACAGAACACCGCCAAACTCGCGGCCATCTCCAGCACGCCGAAGATCTGGCGATTCGGGTCATAAGCAGCCAATGCGCCCTTGATGAAATACAGGTTCACCACAAAGCACATCCACGAATGCCCGCGGGCATTGCCGACTATCATCCCCGGCGCGAGCAGCAACAACGGCACCAGCTCAACCAGCAAAATCACCCACGGCCGTGCTCCGTGCAGGTCAGCGACCATCAGGTAGTAAACGCACAGCAACCCCACCAGGCCGAAAAAACACAACAGGCTGATAACGCGCATGGCCCGAACCCGTGGTTCAAGCCATTCGATAGCGGGCAGGACCTTCGGTTTCTTGGCCACCCTTAACCCTCCAGTTTCTGAGCTGTCTTGGCCAAGCGCATGCCCAAGGCCCGGCACAGTGCAACTTCATGGGCATCCAGCCCGCTTTTGCCATCGGCCCCGGCGTGATGGCTGGCGCCGTACGGCGTGCCGCCGCCCTGGGTTTCCAGCAATGCCGACTCGCTGTAGGGCAGGCCGGTGATCAACATGCCGTGGTGCAACAGCGGCAGCATCATCGACAGCAGGGTGGTTTCCTGCCCGCCATGCAGGCTCGCGGTGGAGGTGAACACACCGGCGGGTTTGCCCACCAGGGCGCCGGTCAGCCACAAGTTGCTGGTGCCGTCGAGAAAGTACTTGAGTGGCGCCGCCATGTTGCCGAAGCGGGTCGGACTGCCCAGCGCCAGGCCGGCGCAGTTCTTCAGGTCATCGAGGCTGGCATAGAGCGCGCCTTCATCCGGGATATCCGGCGCGACGGCTTCGCACTCGGTGGAAATGGCCGGTACCGTGCGCAATCGGGCTTCAAGGCCGGCCTGTTCGACACCGCGGGCAATTTGCCGGGCCATTTCGTTGGTCGAACCGCTGCGGCTGTAATACAGCACCAGAATGTACGGCGCAGTCACGGCAACAACTCCAGGATCTGCTCTGGCGGACGGCCGATGATGGCCTTGTCGCCGACTTCGAGGATCGGTCGCTCCATCAGTTTCGGATGGGCGGCGATGGCGGCGATCAATTGCGCCTCGCTCAGGCTGCTGTCGGCCAGGGCGAGGGTCTTGTATTCGTCTTCGCCGGTGCGCAACAGTTGCCGTGCACTGATCCCGAGTTTGCCCAGCAGGCTCTGGATTTGCGCGGCGTCCAGCGGCGTTTCCAGGTAGCGGACCACCGTCGGGGCCAGGCCGCGGGCTTCCAGCAGTTCGAGCGCACCGCGGGATTTCGAGCAGCGCGGGTTGTGATAAAGCGTCAGATCGGTCATGAGCGGGTCGCATCTTGCGTAAGGTGGCGGCTATTCTAACTGGGCAGCGCGTAATCCTGAACCTTGCCGGGCGATGGGTCGCAGGCGCTTTCAATTTTTGACAAGGAACACGACATGACTAGGCGACTGGCAGCGGCATTGACGATTATCGGGGCGTTGATGCTGGGGGGCTGCGGTAACGACTACGGGATCGATCAAAACGGACAGAAGGTCGCCGCCGAGCGCCTGGATGGAAAATGGCTGGTGATCAACTATTGGGCAGAATGGTGCAGCCCGTGCCGTACCGAGATTCCGGAATTGAACGCGTTGGCCGACCAGCTCAAGGACAAGAAGATCGGCGTGTTCGGGGTCAACTTTGACAACGTGCAGGGCGAAGAGCTGAAAAGTGCCAGCGAGAAACTCGGAATCAAGTTCACCGTGCTGGCGCAGGACCCTTCCGAGTTATTCGAATTGCCGCGCAGTGAAGCACTGCCGGTGACCTACATCATCGATAACAAGGGCAAGGTGCGCGAACAGTTGATGGGCGAGCAGACGGCGGCGGGGGTGGTGGCGAAGCTGGAGGCGTTGCAGGCTAAAAACTGATCGCGGGGCTGCTGATCGTTCCCACGCTCTGCGTGGGAACGATCAGGTAGAGGAGATCAACCCTCTTCCAGCCACCAGCGCAACGGCTTGCCTTCAGCTGGCCAGAAGCGCATCTGGTCGATCGACGAGACGTCCCAGCGCTGCACGCTTTCCAGCGCCTGGAGGAAGCGTTTTTCCTGCTCCATCAGTGCCGGCGCACAGAGCTTGCGAGTGCTGCCGATCTTGCCGAAGCTCAGCTTGTCGCCTTCCAGTGTGTACGGCGCAAACCAGTGGTTGCAACCGCCGCTACCGTAGGCGCGACCGTCTTCACCCAGGGTGATGGTCAGGTGGCTGTAGTCCATCAACGGCCGTTCGCCGATCCACTCCAGGATATAGCTGCGATTTTGCTGCAGTTGCACCGGCTCGGCGGCGCAGCCCAGCAGGCTTGCACCGGCCATCGCAGTCAGGGCGAGGCGTTTCATCACGCAGGCTCCTGGCATTTGGGGCACAGGTGTTTCTCGCCAACGGTGGTCCAGCCCAACTCGGCAATCCGCGCGGTGGCAGCAGGCTTTTCGGCCTTGTTGCCGAGCTTGGCGTCAACGGCGAATTCGAAACTCAGCTCCTTGGCGCAGCTGTCGCAGTTCACCTGCCAGGTATGGATCGCCAGTTCGCCGAACACTGGACCACTGGCCACCGCGACCCATTGCCCTGGCGGGTTGATCAGGTGGCGAACCGTTTCGACGGTCAGGCGCATGGACAGGTCCTTGGCGCCCTTGAGGGTCACGACCAGCACGTCGTTATTACGAATCGAGCCGCCGTTGCCGGTGACTTGATAACGTCCCGGCACCAGGGCGCGGCATTCAGTGAGGGTGTGTTGCGGGTTCATCAGGGTGTAGCGGAAATCGTGTTCGACCATGGGTCCTCCAAATATGCGCGATATGCTAGCACGGGCATAAGCGCAGCATGGCGCGGGCATATGACCTTCGATCAGGTTCAATCACCCTCGACCTGATTCTCCGGGTTTCCTGCCGCCCAGGCCGCGATGTTCTGCAAGGTGGTCGCGGCAATAGCGCCCAAGGCTTCGCGGGTGAGGAAGGCCTGGTGTGCCGTGACGATCACGTTGGGGAAGGTCAGCAACCGCGCGAGTACATCGTCCTGCAACGGCAGATCGGAACGGTCTTCGAAAAACAGTTGCGCTTCCTCTTCATACACATCCAGTCCCAAATAACCCAGTTGGCCAAGCTTCAAGGCATCGATCAGTGCCGGGGTGTCCACCAGGCCGCCGCGGCCAGTGTTGATCAACATGGCGCCAGGCTGCATGTGCGCCAGGGATTGGTGGTTGATCAAGTGCTTGCTCTGCTCGTTGAGCGGGCAGTGCAGGCTGATGATCTGCGACTCGGCCAGCAGCTGCGGCAAGCTCAGGTAGCGGGCGCCCAGCGCTTCGACCTGCGGATTGGGGAAGGGGTCGTAGGCCAGCAACTGGCAACCGAAGCCATGCATGATTTTCGCAAAAGTCGCGCCGATCTGCCCGGTGCCGACCACGCCGACGGTCTTGCCCACCAGGTCGAACCCCGTCAACCCGTGCAGGCTGAAATCGCCTTCGCGCGTGCGGTTGTAGGCGCGGTGCAGGCGTCGGTTGAGGGCCAGGATCAGGGCTACCGCATGCTCGGCCACGGCGTGGGGCGAATAGGCCGGGACGCGCACGACCGCCAGCCCCAGTCGCTTGGCCGCCGCCAGGTCGACATGGTTGAAACCGGCCGAACGCAAGGCGATCAGACGGGTACCCGCCGCAGCCAGGCGTTCGAGCACCGGGGCGCTTAGATCATCGTTGATAAAGGCACAGACCACCTCGTGGTGCTCCGCCAGCGCGACGGTATCGAGGCTCAATCGTGCCGATTGGAAGTGCAACTCGATACCCGGTGGCAGGCTGGCGGCGAGAAAGCTGTCGCGGTCGTAGGTCTGGCTGCTGAAAAGAATCGTGCGCATGCTGTCCTCCTGGAAAGTGCATCAGGCGTTGATGCGCGCCTGGGCGGCCAGGCGATTGATCGCCCGGTCGAGATCTTCAAGTGCGCCGAAGGCCTTCGGGTCTTGCTGCTTGAGCAAGGTTTCGCTGCGTTGGCAAGCGGCGCGCAATTGCGGAACTCCGCAATAGCGGGTTGCGCCATGCAGGCGATGAACCCGTTCGATCAGGGCGTTATGATCGTTACTTTGTCGAGCCTGGCGGATGGCTTCGCGGTCGGCTTCCAGAGATGCCAGCAGCATTGCCAGCATGTCAGCCGCCAGATCGGCCTTGCCGGCGGCCAGGCGCAAGCCTTCTTCGTGATCGAGCACCTGCAACTCGTAGGTGCTGGCGTGGCCATCGCCTGCACGCTCGGGCGTATGGTTGCGCAGTGCCAACCCGCTCCATTTGAGTACCACTTGCGCCAGTTGCCGCTCGCTGATCGGCTTGGTCAGGTAATCGTCCATGCCGCTTTGCAGTAATGCGCGTTTTTCGTTGGCCATGGCATGCGCCGTGAGGGCCACGATCGGCAGCGGCGTGCAATGCAGCTCGCTTTCCCACTGGCGGATCGCTTCGGTACTTTGGCGCCCATCCATGCCGGGCATCTGCACGTCCATCAATACCAGGTCGAATGTCTCGTTCTGCACCGCCTTGATCGCTGCGTAGCCGCTTTCCACGGCGAGCACCTTGGCGCCCATGTCTTCGAGCAGGGTTTGCACCAGCAGCAAATTGGCCGGGTTGTCGTCGACGCACAGCACCTTCGGCGCGCGGCTCGACAGCGGCTCGCTGGACTCGGTGCGCGACTGCCGTGGGTTGACCAGGTCGGACAGCGCGCGCCGCAGCTTGCGGGTACAGGCAGGCTTGGCCTGGAGCTGGCTGTGGGGGTTGGGCACCGACAGGTGGAATAGCGTCTGCTCCGTGGTGGGGCACAGCACCAGCACCTTGCAACCCAGGTGCTCGAGGTCCCAGATGTGTTGGTTCAGGCGTTCCGGTGGCATGTCGTTGCTGGTGATGCCCAGCACCGCGAGTTCGATCGCCTGATCGGTCTGATGCACGCCGGTGACGCCGTTCGTCAGGTTTTCCAGGGTATTGAACGTGGTGACGTCCAGGCCACAGTCTTCCAATTGATGCTGCAACGCCTGGCGTGCCAGCTCATGATTTTCCAGCACGGCAACCCGCCGTCCGAGCAGCGGCGCACTCGGCAGGTCCTCGGCATCGTCGCGGGTCTTGGGCAGGTTCAGGCTGATCCAGAATT
Organism: Pseudomonas umsongensis; assembly: GCF_002236105.1. Lineage (GTDB taxonomy): Bacteria > Pseudomonadota > Gammaproteobacteria > Pseudomonadales > Pseudomonadaceae > Aquipseudomonas > Aquipseudomonas umsongensis. The sequence goes on along the minus strand of NZ_NIWU01000005.1, from coordinate 420,082 downwards.
CCGAACCCTCGCCCGGGGTGCTGTCGACGCCAATCTCGCCCCCCATCTGTTCGATCAGGCGCTTGGAGATCACCAGGCCCAGGCCCGTGCCACCGGGTTGCCGCGACAGCGAGTTATCGGCCTGGCTGAAGGCCTGGAACAGCGCGCGCACGTCCTGGTTCGACAGACCGATGCCGGTGTCCTGGATGCTGATGCGCAATTGCACGCTGTCTTCGTGCTCTTCTTCGAGCATGGCCCGGGCGACGATGGTGCCCTCGCGGGTGAACTTGATCGCATTGCTGACCAGGTTGGTCAGGATCTGCTTGAGCCGCAACGGATCGCCCACCAGCGACAGGGGCGTATCGCGATACACCAGGCTGATCAGCTCCAGCTGTTTGGCGTGGGCGGCCGGGGCGAGGATGGTCAGTGTGTCTTGCAGCAGGTCTCGCAAATTGAACGGAATATGGTCGAGCACCAGCTTGCCCGCCTCGATCTTCGAAAAGTCGAGGATCTCGTTGATGATTCCCAGCAGGCTGTCGGCAGACTTTTCGATGGTGCCCAGGTAATCGAGCTGGCGCGGGGTCAGTTCACTTTTTTGCAGCAGGTGGGTGAAGCCGAGGATGCCGTTGAGCGGCGTGCGTATTTCATGGCTCATGTTGGCCAGGAACTCGGACTTGATCCGACTCGCCTCCAGCGCCTCCATGCGCGCCAGGTCCAGTTCGATGTTCTGGATCTCGATGGTCTCGAGGTTCTGGCGCACGTCCTCGGTGGCCTGGTCGATGCTGTGTTGCAGTTCTTCCTGGGCATTCTGCAGCGTGCCGGCCATGCGATTGATGCCGGAGGCCAGTTCATCCAGCTCCTGGCTGCCCAGGGGGGGCAGGCGGGTTTCCAGATGACCGTCCTTGAGTTGCGCCACGGCTTGTTTGATCTGGGTCAGCGGCCGATTGATCGTTCGGCCCATGCGCAATGCCAGCAGCGCCGCGCCGCCGAGACCAGCGCCGATCATCAACAGGCTGGCGAACAGGCTGCGGTAGCCACGCAGCAGCATGCCGTTGTGGGACAGTTCGAGTTCGACCCAGCCCAGCAGGCGATCGGCTTCATCGGGGATCACGTCGCCGGCCAGGTTGCGGTGTTTGCCGAACACCGGCAGCAGGTAACGCGTTGCTTCGTTGCCACTGCGACGCTGCATCTGCGAGCCTTCGCCCATTGGCGCCTGGGTCAGCATGATCGGCCCGGCGTGGGCCCGCGGCGTGCGGTCTGGCGCAAGAAAGGTCACGGCCCGCACGTCCGGTTGTTCCAGGGACTGGGTGGCGATACGTTCCAGCATTTCGTTGTTGTTGTGCCCCATGGCTGGCGCCACCAGCGGCGCCAGTTGCTCGGCGATCATTTCGCCGCGCTGCAGGAGTTGGGTTTGCAGGTCCGATTGCTGCATCCAGGTGAAATAGCCGCCCAGGACCAATGCCATGAGGCTGGTCGGCAGCAACGTCAGCAACAGCACACGGCCCTTGATTCCCAGTTTCGTCAGCACGCCACTCTCCTGCAACCGGCTGTTTATCGAGCTGCGCGTGCGTCTGGCACGCGCCACTTGCGCAGTGTAGCGATTTGCAGGCGGGCGATCCTCGATAATTGATGCCGTCACTCGTCGGTTGGTCGTGCGCTTTTGCACCCTGCGCAACCCTTGGGTTGCCCCGGGAGAAGCAATCTTGAATAATTACCAACTGAGAATTATTTGCAGATACTAATGACGACCATCAACGCTGGCCATCCCCGTATCCTCTCCATCGAAGACGACCTCGTACTCGGTGCCTATGTGCATGAACATCTGGGCCGTAGCGGCTTTCAGGTGACGTGGTGCCAGAACGGCCGCGAGGGCCTGGCCATTGCCCGCGAGCAAGCCTTCGATGTGGTGTTGATGGACATTTTGTTGCCGGGTATGGACGGGCTGGCGGTACTGACGCAACTACGCCGCAGCCATTCCACCCCGGTATTGCTGATGTCGGCACTCGGTGCCGAAGCCGATCGCATCAGCGGCTTTCGGCTGGGGGCCGATGATTATCTGCCCAAACCCTTCAGCATGATCGAGTTGCGCGTGCGCATCGAAGCCATTCTGCGCCGCGTAGCGCTCGATCGCCGGCCGACGCCTGTGGCGATGGTGGCCGAGGTAGACAGTCTGCGTTTTGACGACGATCACTTCGACGTTTTTCATGGACAACAACCTGCCGGCCTGACTCGAACTGAGTATCGCCTGCTGGAAACCCTGAGCCGCAGCGTCGATGAAGTGCTGAGCAAAGCCTTCCTTTATCAACAGGTACTGCAACGCGGGTATGCCGCCCACGATCGTAGCCTCGACATGCACATCAGCCAGATTCGCCGCAAACTCAAGGCCATCGGCTATACCGAGCGGGAGGTACGCACGGTCTGGGGCAAGGGCTATATCCTGAGTGCCATCGATGAGATGTAACGTGCCGGGCCGGCACTCGCTGTTCTGGAAACTGGCATGCCTGTTGGTGGCGTTCTGTCTGCTGATGATCTGGTTGAGCTGGTCCTGGGGCCGCTACATGGAGCAGCGCAACCAGTTCCTCTCCGATGAGGCCCGCGGCACCCTGGCGCGCTATGCCGCCGAAGCCGAACAAGCCTGGCAGCAGGGCCAGAGTGTCGGCGTCGATGACTGGCTGCAGGGCATGCATCAGCGGGAAAAAGGCTGGGTCGGTGTCATCGGCGGTGATTTGCAGTCCTTGAGCAACCAATCGCTGACCGACAAGGAAGTCGAACGGCTGACTTTTTTGCGTGGCCTCGATTGGCCGATCCACAAAAAAGGCCGGCCGTGGATGCGCATACCGTTTCCCAGTGACCCGTCCGTCGGCAGCCTGGTGATCGAACTGCCGCAACGCTTCGTGCCCGGGCGCTACCGGGTGTTCTGGCGGGTGATCACCAACGGCGTGATTCCGGGCTTGTTCACCTTGCTGTTGTGCGTCGGCCTGTATCGCTTGTTGGTGGTGCCACTCAATCACTTGCGCGAACAGGCCAATGCCTGGCGTGCCGATCAACTGAACGTACGGCTGTCGAGCCGCACCACCAATCGTTCCGATGAGTTGGGCGAATTGGCCAGGGCGTTCGATCACATGTCCGAGCGCCTGCAAAGTACCGTGGCATTGCAGCAACAACTGTTGCGCGACCTGTCCCATGAATTGCGCACGCCGTTGAGCCGCCTGCGGGTGGCCAGTGAAAGCGAGCAGGGGCTTGAACAGTTGCGCGAGCGCATTGGCCGCGAAGTCGATGGCATGCAACGGCTGGTGGAGGACACGCTGCAACTGGCCTGGCTCGATACCGAACGTACGCGATTACCCGACGAATCGATCCAGGTCCAGGCCCTGTGGGAAATGCTCACGGAAAACGCCTGTTATGAAAGTTGCTGGCCGGATACGCAGTTGCAATGCTCGGTGGACGCCTCCTGCTGGGTGCGCGGCCATCTCAATACCCTGGCCCAGGCCCTCGAGAACATGCTGCGCAACGCCATTCGACATTCGCCCGAGGGTGGCATTGTTCATTTGGGCGGGCGGCGTGACGGCGACTTCTGGCACCTGTGGCTGGAGGATCAAGGTGGTGGCGTGGCGGAGGCGGATCTTGAGCGGATCTTCCTGCCCTTTACCCGCCTCGACGGCTCGCGGCCGGGGGATGGCGGATTTGGCCTGGGCTTGAGCATCGCCAGGAATGCGGTGCGGCGTCAGGGTGGAAGGCTTTGGGCGCAGAACACAGGGAGCGGGTTGCGGATGAATATGCGGTTGGTGGCGGATGATGGAACTGTCAGTGACGATGCCATCGCGAGCAGGTTCTCCCATCCTGCAACGCACTGATTTTGCCGGAGCGTTCCTGAGTTTCTGTACGACATTTCCCAAAGGGTATCACCGGTCATTTCAAGCATCCTTGACGGCTTAAGCTCAGGCTCTTACTCGTGTCCAAGGAGTCATTGCATGACCGTACCCCAGGTGCCCGGCAGTACCACCGATGATCGCTTCAATGAAGTGCTTGCCCTGATTCACAGTGCCAGGCGACAGGCCGTGCAGGCGGTGAATACTCAACTGATCGAGCTCTATTGGCAGGTTGGTGCTTATATAAGCCGCAAGATGGAGAAGGCGGAGTGGGGTGATTCCGTTGTTGGTCAATTGGCGGAGCATCTCAGTCAGACCCAGCCGGGGCTGCGTGGCTTTACTCGGTCGAACCTGTTCCGCATGCGTCAGTTTTACGAAACCTACCGTAGCGAATTAAAAGTCGCACCACTGGCGCGACAATTGTCCTGGTCCCATAACTTGATCATCTTCGGCCAAAGCAGGCACCCGCAAGAGCGTGAGTTTTACCTGCGAATGGCCGTTCAGGAAAAATGGTCAAAGCGCGAGCTGGAGCGTCAGTTCAAGGCGGCGCTGTTCGAGCGCAGCGTAACCCAGCCGGCCAAAGTCTCCTCAGTACTGAAACAGACTCATCCCTCTGCGCTTGAAATATTCCGCGACGCCTACATGGTCGAGTTTCTCGACCTGCCCGGCGCCCACGGCGAAACCGATTTGCATCGGGGCTTGCTGGCGCGTCTCAAGGAATTTTTGATCGAGCTAGGTCGGGATTTCTGTTTTGTAGGCTCCGAATATCCGCTACAAGTCGGCGGGCGTGATTTTGCCCTGGACTTGCTGTTCTTTCACCGTGGTCTTAACTGCCTGGTGGCCATCGAACTCAAGGTCGGGCGTTTTGAGCCGGAGTATTTGGGCAAGCTGGGCTTCTATCTGGAAGCCCTGGATCGCGAAGAGCGCAAGCCTCATGAAAACCCGGCAATCGGTGTCCTGCTCTGTGCCAGCAAGGATGACGAAGTCGTCGAATACGCCCTTAACCGCAGCCTGTCACCCGCGCTGATCGCGGAGTATCAGGTCCAACTGCCGGACAAACAGTTGTTGCAGGCCAAGCTGCATGAGTTCTACGCCCTGAATGTCGCTCAATCGGAAGAAGGCTGAATCAGACGCTTATTCCCATAAACCATAAGCACCACACTTTGCGTGATATGGCCTTGCGAGGTTTGCCGGTATGATAGGCGCCCCCGCAGTCTGGATTGCGAATACGCCATGACCTTGCAGTACCCAACCATCGCCGATTGCGTCGGCAACACTCCGCTGGTCCGTTTGCAGCGCCTGCCCGGCGAAACCAGCAACACTCTTTTGCTCAAGCTTGAAGGGAACAACCCGGCGGGTTCGGTCAAGGACCGTCCGGCGCTGTCGATGATCACCCGCGCCGAGTTGCGCGGGCAGATCCATGCCGGCGATACGTTGATCGAAGCGACCTCCGGTAACACCGGCATCGCGCTGGCCATGGCCGCGGCGATCAAGGGTTACAAGATGATCCTGATCATGCCGGACAACTCCAGCGCCGAACGCAAGGCTGCCATGACCGCTTATGGTGCCGAACTGATTCTGGTCAGCCAAGAACAAGGCATGGAAGGCGCCCGCGACCTCGCCCAGCGCATGGAAGCAGAGGGTCGCGGCAAGGTGCTGGACCAGTTCGCCAACGGTGACAACCCGGAGGCGCACTACACCACCACCGGTCCGGAAATCTGGCGCCAGACCCAGGGCACCATCACCCATTTCGTCAGTTCCATGGGCACCACCGGCACCATCATGGGCGTCTCGCGCTACTTGAAAGAACAGAACGAGAACGTGCAGATCATCGGTCTGCAACCGATGGAAGGTTCGGCGATCCCGGGTATCCGTCGCTGGCCCCAGGAGTATCTGCCGAAGATCTACCAGGCCGATCGCGTGGACCGTATCGTCGATATGGCCCAGAGCGAAGCCGAAGACGTGACCCGTCGGCTGGCTCGCGAAGAAGGCATCTTCTGTGGCGTGTCATCCGGCGGTGCCGTGGCAGCGATGCTGCGCCTGTCCAAAGAAGTTGAAAACGCGGTGATCGTCGCGATCATCTGCGACCGTGGCGACCGATACCTGTCGACCGGCATTTTCGACGCGCCCAACTGATGGCCAAGCATGAGAGAGGCCTGCGCTTCCAGCCCACGGGCGGCAGCAAGGCCCCGCAAGTCCCGACCGGCAAAAAGCAGCGCCTGAACATCGAGCGCCTGGCCAACGACGGTCGCGGTATCGCGTTTTTCGAAGGTCGCACCTGGTTCGTCATCGGCGCACTGGCCGGTGAAGAAGTCGAGGCACGCGTGCTCGGTGCCCACGGCAAAGTGGTCGAGGCGCGTACCGAGCGGGTGTTCAAGTCCAGTGAACTGCGTCGCCCGGCACCGTGCGCCCATGCTGGTCGTTGTGGCGGCTGCAGCGTGCAGCATCTGCCCCACAACGAACAACTCGCCCTGAAACAGCGCATGCTCGCCGAGCAATTGTCGAAGGTCGCCGGTGTCGAGCCCGAAGAATGGGCCGCGCCTTTGAGCGGCTTGGAATTCGCTTATCGCCGTCGCGCGCGGGTAGCGGTGCGCTGGGACATGAAAGCGAAAAAACTCGAAGTCGGTTTCCGCGCCGCCGGCAGCCAGGACATCGTCGGCATCGATGATTGCCCGGTGCTGGTACAGCCCTTGCAGCCGATCATGGCCCACTTGCCGCAGATGCTGCGACGATTGAGCAAACCTCAGGCCCTGGGGCACGTGGAATTGTTCAGCGGCTCATCGCTGGCGGTATTGCTGCGCCACATGGCGCCGTTGTCCGAAAGCGACTTGACCATCCTCAAGGAATTCTGCGCGCTCCATGAAGCCCAGTTGTGGTTGCACGGGGACGGCGAGCCGCATCCGGTCGAGGCCGATCAGTCCTTGGGCTATCGTCTTGAACAGTGGGATTTGAATCTGGCGTATCGGCCCGGGGATTTCATCCAGGTCAATGCGGGGGTCAACGAAGCGATGGTTGCTCAGGCGCTGGATTGGCTGAAACCGCAAGCCGATGAGCGAGTTCTCGATCTATTCTGTGGGTTGGGTAACTTTGCCTTGCCATTGGCTAAAGCTGTTCGCGAAGTCGTTGCGGTGGAGGGTGTGCAGGTGATGGTCGATCGCGCAGCCGCGAATGCTGTCAGCAACAATCTGCATAATGCGCAGTTTTTTCAGGCCGATTTATCCCAGCCGTTGACCGATGCTGAATGGGCGCGTGAAGGCTTTTGTGCGGTACTCTTGGACCCACCGCGTGACGGCGCTTTCGAGGTCGTGCGCAAGCTCAAGTCCCTGGGGGCCGAGCGGTTGGTCTATGTGTCGTGCAACCCGGCAACCCTGGCGCGCGACACGGTCGAATTGATCAAGCAGGGCTACCGGTTAAAACGTGCCGGGATTCTCGATATGTTTCCTCAGACGGCACATGTCGAAGCCATGGCGTTATTTGAAGCGAGCTAGGATGCTCGTCTGGTCCGACTGGCCCGCCCGTGCAGCCGCGTACCAGCCCGACGTGGGCTCATGGGCAACGAAGGTCAGCGATTTGACGCATTGAATCTGCGTCGTAGGGAAGGTAAGCAAGATGGTACAGGTGAGAGCACACCAGCCGATCAACACCGACGGCAGTATCAATCTCGAGGCTTGGCTCGATCACGCGGTCAGTGTCGATCTGGCACTGGATCGCGAAGCCTTGAAAGAAGCCTGCGAGTACGCTCGCGAGGCCGAACAACAAGCCAATGCGGCGAAGAATTTGTGGTCCGAAGGGACCTCGAGTTTCCGCACCGGCCTTGAGATCGCCGAGATCCTCGCCGACCTCAAGCTCGATCAGGATTCGCTGGTTGCCGCGGTTCTCTACCGCGGTGTGCGTGAAGGCCAGATTCCGTTGCCGGCGGTCAGCCAGCGCTTTGGTCCCGTAGTCGCCAAACTCATCGACGGCGTGCAACGCATGGCCGCGATCAGCGACAGCCTGAGCCCGCGCAAGTCCATGGTGATGGGTACTCAGGGCCAGGTGGAAAACCTGCGCAAGATGCTGGTGGCCATGGTCGACGACGTTCGCGTCGCCCTGATCAAACTGGCCGAGCGAACCTGTGCGATCCGTGCGGTGAAAACCGCCGATGACGAAAAGCGCAACCGCGTTGCCCGCGAGGTGTTCGACATCTACGCGCCGCTCGCTCATCGCCTGGGTATCGGCCACATCAAGTGGGAACTGGAGGACTTGTCCTTCCGTTACCTGGAGCCGGACCAGTACAAGCAGATCGCCAAGTTGCTCCACGAGCGGCGACTGGATCGCGAGCGCTTCATCAGCGACGTGATGAGCCAGCTGAAAAACGAATTGCAGGCCACCGGGGTCGATGCCGATATCAGCGGCCGGGCCAAACATATCTATTCGATCTGGCGCAAAATGCAGCGCAAGGGCCTGGAGTTCAGCCAGATCTACGACGTGCGCGCCGTGCGTGTGCTGGTGCCGGAAATGCGCGACTGCTACACCGCGCTGGGCATTGTCCACACCCTGTGGCGGCACATTCCCAAAGAATTCGACGACTACATCGCCAACCCCAAGGAAAACGGCTATCGCTCGTTGCACACGGCGGTGATCGGTCCTGAGGGCAAGGTGCTGGAAGTACAGATCCGTACCCACGCCATGCATGAGGAGGCCGAACTCGGTGTATGCGCCCACTGGCGCTACAAGGGCACCGACGTCAAGTCTGGCTCCAATCACTACGAAGAAAAAATCTCCTGGCTGCGTCAGGTGCTCGAGTGGCACGAAGAGCTGGGTGACATTGGCGGGTTGGCCGAACAGCTGCGGGTCGATATCGAACCCGACCGGGTCTACATCTTTACCCCGGACGGTCACGCCATCGACTTGCCCAAGGGCGCGACGCCACTGGACTTCGCCTACCGTGTGCACACCGAGATCGGTCACAACTGCCGTGGCGCCAAGATCAACGGGCGCATCGTGCCGCTCAACTACAGCCTGCAGACCGGTGAGCAGGTCGAGATCATCACCAGCAAGCACGGCACGCCAAGCCGCGACTGGCTGAACCCGAACCTGGGTTACGTCACGACGTCACGGGCACGGGCGAAGATCGTTCACTGGTTCAAGTTGCAGGCCCGCGACCAGAATGTCGCCGCCGGTAAAACCCTGCTGGAACGGGAACTCAATCGCCTCGGCTTGCCAGCGGTGGATTTCGACAAGCTGGCCGACAAGGCCAACATGAAAACCGCCGAGGACATGTTTGCCGCGCTCGGTGCCGGCGACCTGCGCCTGGCGCAACTGGTCAACCTGGCGCAGCAACTGGTCGAGCCGGAACGTGGCAACGAACAGCTGGAACTGATTCCACGCAAGGCCACCGGCTACAAGCCAGGCAAGCGTGGTGATATCCAGATCCAGGGTGTGGGCAACCTGATGACCCAGATGGCAGGTTGCTGCCAGCCGTTGCCGGGGGATGCGATCGTCGGCTACATCACCCAGGGGCGTGGCGTCAGTATCCACCGCCAGGACTGTGCCTCGGTGCTGCAATTGGCCGGGCGCGAGCCTGAACGGATCATTCAGGTCAGCTGGGGGCCGGTACCGGTGCTCACCTATCCGGTGGACATCGTCATCCGTGCCTACGACCGTTCCGGATTGCTGCGTGATGTCTCGCAGGTGTTGCTCAACGAGCGAATCAACGTGTTGGCGGTCAATACCCGCTCGAACAAGGAGGACAACACCGCGCTGATGTCCCTGACCATCGAGATTCCAGGGCTGGACGCGTTGGGGCGGTTGCTGGGGCGGATTTCCCAGTTGCCGAACATCATCGAAACCCGGCGTAACCGTACGCCATGAACCTCACCCCTGTAGGAGCTGCCGCAGGCTGCGATCTTTTGATCTTGATTTTTTAAGATCAAAAGATCGCAGCCTGCGGCAGCTCCTACAGTGCGTTTGAATGGGATTAATGATGTACAGCCTTGAAGACTTATTGCACCTGATGAACCGCCTGCGCGACCCGCAGTACGGCTGTCCGTGGGACATCAAGCAAACCTACGCCACCATCGTCCCGCACACCCTCGAGGAAGCCTATGAAGTTGCCGATGCCATCGAGCGGGGTGATTTCGATCACCTGCAGGGTGAGTTGGGCGACCTGCTGTTCCAGGTGGTTTACTACAGCCAGTTGGCGCGGGAAGAAGGGCGTTTCGAATTCGCTGGCGTGGTCGACAGCATCACCCGCAAGCTGATCCGCCGTCATCCGCATGTATTTCCCACCGGTGATCTGTACGCGCCGCTGGATGTACCGCGCTTGAATGAAGAGCAGGTCAAGCAGCGCTGGGAGGAGATCAAGGCCGAAGAGCGCGCGGAGAAGTCCGCTGCACCGCAACAGCTGTCCTTGCTCGATGATGTCCCGGCAGCCTTGCCGGCACTGTCCCGTTCGGCAAAATTGCAAAAGCGCGCAGGGCAGGTCGGCTTCGATTGGCCCGACGCCTTGCCTGTATTGGACAAGGTTCGCGAAGAACTTGATGAAATACTCGAAGCGATGGCCGACAACGACTCGGTGGCGATTGCCGATGAAGTCGGCGATCTACTATTTTCCGTGGTTAATCTGGCGCGTCACCTCAAGGTCGATCCGGAAACTGCGCTGCGGGGTGCCAACAGCAAGTTCGAACGACGCTTCCGTTTTATCGAACAGGCATTGCGCGACACCCATCGTCCCATGGAAGATTGCACCCTCGAAGAGTTGGACGCCCTGTGGGGCGAAGCCAAACGCCAGGAAAAGAATGTGCCCAGCTGCGGTTGAGCAGTTGCCTAAGTGAGTAATAAGCACCATGAGCATTTCCCTTCGCGACCAGTTGCTCAAAGCAGGGCTGGTCAACCAGAAGCAGGCCAAGCAGGTCAGCAAAGACAAACAGAAGCAGCAACGCCTGGCCCACAAGGGGCAGATCGAGCTTGATGATTCCCAGCAGCGTGCAGCCCAGGAGGCCATGGCCGAGAAGGTCAAGCGCGATCAGGAGCTCAACCGTCAGCAACAGGAAAAAGCCGAGGCCAAGGCCCGTGTCGCGCAGATCAAGCAATTGATCGAAGCCACGCGCCTACCGAAATTGACGACCGAGGACTACTACAACTTCGTCGACGACAAGAAGGTCAAGCGCCTCTCGGTCAACACGCTGATGCGTAACAAGCTCAGCAACGGTTCGCTGGCCATCGTGCATCACGCCGGCGGTTATGAAGTGATCCCCCGTGAAGCTGCCCTGAAGATCCAGGAGCGCGATCCGCAGCGCATCGTGCAACTGAATGTGCAGACCGAAGAAGTGGCCGCCGAGGACGATCCGTACGCGGCCTATCAGATCCCGGATGACCTGATGTGGTAAGCGGTTAACGGCTGCAATAACGACAAACCCCGCTCATGGCGGGGTTTGTCGTTTTTAATGCGGTCATTGCTCAAGCGGAGCGTAGCGCTCGTTGCTGCTCCAGAGTTTCCAGTTCGGCCTTGTAGTTGTGGGCGTCAGTCTCGCTATGGAACATCCCGACCAGCAGGTCCTGTTGGTACACATCCCAGATGCGGACACCGGCGGCTACGCCTTCGTGTGACATGCGTGAATCGTCGCGTTCAGTTACTTTTACAGTCATCTGCTAGCTCCAATTTCTATTATCTGCAGCAAGGCATGTGCAGGACTCTGTTATAGAGTTTGGTAGCTAGCTAAGTAAACGACTGAGTCTGGAAAGAGTTTGTTGCAGAATTGGAAACAGTCCTGCAGCCCGCGTAATCCGCGACATTCAGTCGCAGGCTGTTGAGTTCCATGACAAAAGCTTCATGTTCACGAGGAAGATTCGCGGCCTAAAGGCCGACCTTGTGGGAGCGCGCCTGCTCGCGAAGACGGCATCACATTCAACATCTTTATCGACTGTCAGGCCGCCTTCGCGAGCAGGCTCGCTCCCACAGGGTTTTGCGTTTTTGAAGGCAAAAAAACGCCCCGAACCAGTCGGGGCGTTTTCATGTGCGGCTCAGCAGCGGGAAATTACTTGCCTTCCCAGCGCTTCAGTACCAGCGTGGCGTTGGTGCCACCGAAACCGAAGCTGTTGCTCATCACGGTGTTGATGGTGGCGTTTTCGCGGGTCTTGGTCAGTACCGGCAGGTCCGCCACTTCAGGGTCCAGCTCGTCGATGTTGGCGGAACCGGCAATGAAGTTTCCTTCCATCATCAGCATGCAGTAGATCGCTTCGTGAACGCCGGCGGCACCCAGGGAGTGACCCGACAGGCTCTTGGTGGAGCTGATGGCCGGAGCCTTGTCGCCGAACACTTCACGCACGCCTTTCATTTCCGCGACGTCGCCGACCGGAGTCGAAGTGCCGTGGGTATTCAGGTAGTCGATCGGGGTGTCGACGGTGGACAGCGCCTGCTGCATGCAGCGGATCGCGCCTTCGCCGCTTGGGGCGACCATGTCGTAGCCGTCGGAGGTCGCGCCGTAGCCAACGATTTCCGCGTAGATTTTCGCGCCGCGGGCCAGAGCGTGTTCCAGCTCTTCCACCACGACCATGCCGCCACCGCCTGCAATGACGAAGCCGTCACGGTCTGCGTCGTAGGCGCGGGAAGCTTTTTCCGGAGTGTCGTTGCGCTTGCTGGACAATGCGCCCATGGCGTCGAACAGGAACGACTGGCTCCAGTGTTCTTCTTCACCGCCGCCGGCGAAAACGATGTCCTGCTTGCCCATCTGGATCTGTTCCATGGCGGTACCGATGCAGTGAGCACTGGTGGCGCAGGCAGAAGCGATGGAGTAGTTCAGGCCCTTGATCTTGAACGGAGTGGCCAGACAGGCGGAAACGGTGCTGCTCATGGTCCGCGTGACGCGATATGGGCCAACGCGCTTTACGCCTTTCTCGCGCAGGATGTCCAGCGCTTCCATCTGGTTCAGTGTCGATGCGCCACCGGAACCGGCAATCAGGCCGGTGCGCGGGTTGGACACTTGCTCTTCGGTCAGGCCGGAGTCAGCAATGGCGTCTTTCATGGCCAGGTAGGCGTATGCCGCCGCGTGGCCGACGAAGCGATAGATCTTGCGATCGATCAGTTCTTCAAGGTTGAGGTCAATGGAGCCGGAAACCTGGCTACGCAGACCCATTTCGGCATATTCCGGGTTGAACCGGATGCCAGGGCGGCTTGCACGCAGGTTAGCGGAGACGGTCTCTTTGTCATTGCCCAGGCACGAAACAATGCCCAGACCAGTGATAACGACGCGGCGCATGCGGATAACCCTTAGAAGTTGTCAGTGGAGGTGAAAACGCCGACCCGGAGGCCTTCGGCGGTGTAGATTTCGCGACCGTCGACAGTCACCGAACCGTCGGCGATGGCCAGGTTCAGCTTGCCCTTGAGGACGCGCTTGATATGAATGTTATAGGTGACTTTCTTGGCGGTCGGCAGGACCTGGCCGAAGAATTTCACTTCGCCCGAACCCAGCGCACGGCCACGGCCCGGCAGGCCTTGCCAGCCCAGGAAGAAACCGACCAATTGCCACATGGCGTCGAGGCCCAGGCAGCCCGGCATCACCGGATCACCTTCGAAGTGGCAGGCGAAGAACCACAGGTCCGGAGTGATATCCAGCTCGGCGACCAATTCACCTTTGCCGTACTTGCCACCCTCTTCGCTGATCAGGGTGATGCGATCGACCATCAGCATGTTCGGGGCGGGCAGTTGCGCGTTACCTGGGCCGAACAGCTCACCGCGACTGCAGCGCAGCAGGTCTTCCCGGGTAAAGGCGTTTTGTTTGGTCATGCGAGCTCCTCAATAGTCCCATGCGGCAGGTGGGGCAAATCATCCCGGCCGATCGAAGCGTTCATGCCTCGAACCGGCAGCCTACTCATAGACTATTGCGTTGTAGTGAAAGTCACAGCACCAAGGACATGAATGTACACTTGTGCACTGAAATTTTTAATCAAGCCCCTTTTCGAGCTTGTTCGGGTGCCTAAGACTGCCGCACTTTCGCCTTTCACGCCAGTCACAGATGCTCGAAAGGCCTGTACTACTGCACCCATCGCTGCAGAATTTGCTGAAGATCAGTGCGTTTGAAGGGCTTGGCCAGGTAATCGTTCATTCCCGCCGACAAACAAGCTTCGCGATCCCCCTGCAAGGCGTTGGCGGTCAGGGCAATGATCGGCAAGTCGGTACAGCCGGGCAGTTCACGAATCTGCCGGGTGGCTTCATAACCGTCGATGACCGGCAGTCGGCAGTCCATCAGTATCGCCTCGAAAATCAGGCTCTCGGCACTGCGTACCGCCTGTGCGCCATCGGCGGCAACGCTGACAGTAAAGCCCAGGCTGCGCAGCATGGCTTCGATCACTGTCTGGTTGACCGGATTGTCTTCGACCAAGAGCACATTGCGCCCTTCGCCATCCCCCTTGTGGGTCGGTACGCGCGGTAACCGAGCCGGTAAGGCCTGCTGATACAACGCCAGCGGAATCTCGAGGGTAAAGACCGAGCCACGGCCTTCCTCGCTCTGGGCGCGCAAGGTGCCACCCATGCGTTCGGCGAGTGTGCGTGCAATCGGCAGGCCCAGGCCGGTCCCACCATAGCGTCTTGATATGGAGCTGTCGGCCTGCTGAAACGCGTCGAACATCAATTCCAGGCTTTCGGGGGGAATGCCAATCCCACTGTCGCGCACCGTGCAGGTGAACCACAGCAGTTCGTGATCCAGGGACTGCCACTGCGATTCGATGCGCACGCGTCCCTGCTCAGTAAACTTCAGGGCATTGCCGACCAGATTGACCAGTATTTGCCGGATGCGCGTCGGGTCACCCTGAACCTGCAGCGCGCGCATGTCTTGTGGGATCTGCAACTGTAGATCCAGCCCGCGTTGGACGGCACTGTGCTGGAACGACTGGGCGCAACTGCAGATCAGGTCCGCGAGATTGAAGGGGATATGCTCCAACTCCAGTTCTGAGCGTTCGATACGCGAAAAATCCAGAATGTCATTGATGACTTTGAGCAGGTGCTCGGTGGATTCCGAAGCCAGAGCCGCGTATTCGAGTTGTTCTTCGGTCATCTGGGTGGTTTCCAGCAATTGCAGCATGCCAAGCACGCCATTCATCGGCGTGCGCAGTTCGTGGCTCATCATGGCGAGGAAGTCGGACTTGGCGTTATTGGCCTTTTCCGCTTCCTCGCGGGTCTGGATCAACTGCGCCATGGCCTGGTGCTGTTCGTGGCTGGCCTGCTCGAGCCCCTTGGCGAGGTTGTTGATGTGTTGGGACAGGGCGCCGAGTTCGGTGTCGTCAACGATGGGCAGGGGCGTCTTGTAGTCGCCGGCCTGGATCGCCTTGACCGCATTGCCGATATCGCGGATCGGTTGCGACAGGCTCGCGGCCAGGCGCCGGGCGACCATGAAGGTAAACAGCAGGGCGAACAGCGCCAGAATGCCGGCCTTGAGCAGGATTTCCTGTTGGCGCTGGCTGAACGCATCATTGGACAGGCCAACGATCACCCGACCCAGGTAATCCTCGGCGGGCGCCGTGGGGGGCACGCTGCCGTCCTGGAAAAAATCATTGTGCAGCGCGATCCGTTGCAGGCGCACGGGGGCCTGGAAGACTTCAATCTGGTGCGGCTTTTGGTAGCTTGCCGAAGGTTGCTCGACATACACCAGAATCCGGTTGGCGCTGTCCTGCACCTCCAGGAACCGTACGTTGGGCGTTGCCAGCGTGGCCTTGAGCAGGCTTTCGAGCACCTCGTTATTGCCCGAAATCACCCCGTATTCGGTGGCCGGCGCCAGTTGGTTGGCAATCAACTGGCCGGTGTGGTTGAGCTCCTGGCGCAGGTCCTGGATCCGCACGAAAGTGAAGAAACTGATCAACAGTAACGTCAGCAGCAGGGCAGGGCCGAGGCTGATGATCTGGGTACGGGTACTGATGTCCCAGCGGCGACGGAAGGTCATGGCTGGCGTTCTCCTTCTGCCAACAGCGTTGCGACAGCCACTTCATTTACCTGTTCAAGCCCCAGGGAACGAGACACCTGCCGATTGCTGGAGACTTTGAAGCGGTGTGGATATTGCGTGCGTGGCCACGTGGCGGGTGGCAGGTCGAGCAGCTCATCGAGAATCGCCAGCCAGTCGCTTTGATCGCTGTAGGTACTGGCCAGGCTCCCGGCCTTGACGAACCCTGCATTGGGACCGATCAAGGCCAGCTGCCGCGCATAGCTGCTGAGCAACAGGTTTTTCGCGGTTTTCGGGTTGTACAGATCGGGGTCGTCGAGGCCCAGTACTACATCGCTGTTGTCCAGCAAAGCCTGCAAGGGACGACTGTCCTGGGTGTTTTCCCAACGTTCGGTGACCACTTCAAGACCCAGGGGATAGGCGGCCTGGCGCAGTTCCCGCAACAGGAACTCGCTATGGCTGTCGTACAGGACGCCAACCCGCTTGGCCTCGGGCAGCAGGACACGGGTGAGGCGCAATTGCCGGTCCAGTGGCGGATCGCTCCAGAGCAGGCTGAGGTGCGGGGGCAGGGCGTGCCCAAGGTGTTGTCGCGCCTGCAGGCGGCTGATGCGCAGCACCAGTGTCGCCGGGCCGCGAGGGTCCTGCAGGCGCCAGTCGAGACTGGGCAGATCGAGCAGGATCAAGCGGGTGTCCGCCGCCAGCTTGCCCGGTGGCGGCAGGCTGGCCAATGGCTGGAAGTGCACGTTGTCGGCCGGTCGCAATTGCACCAGGGCCTGGACGAAGGATTGCACGCCGGGGCTATCGTCGACACCGGTCAGGAGAATGTCCGCGGCGCTGGCCGAATGGCTGTGTAGCCAGCCACCGAATACCAGGCAAGCCATGGCCAACAGATGGCCAAGGATTGACGGCTTGCGTGGCGGGCGATGCGGCATCTTAAAACGCCAGCTGCGCGCTGAAATACATCAAGCGACGCTCGTCATAGTTGTTGTCGACAAAGGAAGTAGGCTGGTTGTCGAGGCGCTGCTGCAGCACACCGGCCAGTTCCAGATGAGTCTTGCCCAGGCGGATGCGCCTGGCGATGCGCGTGTCGAGGCGTTCGAAGCGGTAGCCGTTGAGCGCGTCGTCAGCATAATAGAAGAGCGCGCTGTTCCAGCCATGGCCCCAGTCGCGCAACCAGGCGGCAGAACCACTGTTGCCTGCAGTCTGTTGTGCATCTAGCAGGTTGCTCGCGTCAGCGTCGACGTAGGCATAGGTCAGGCGCAAGCGGTCGGCGCTGCTGATTTTCCAGTCGAGTTGGGTTTCCGCTCCGGTGTAGCGCGCGGAGTTGGCATTGCTGGCGATGTACTGGTTATTGCGCAACGGCTCACTGATCATCCCGGTGATCTCGTCGTAGAACAGCTTTACATCGACGGCCAGGCCCGATTCGGCGAAGTAACCGTTATAGCCCAGTTCCCGGGAACGCATGTGTTCCTGGTCGAGGTCGCCGGGGCCGCGGGTCTTGACGAAATAGCGGGCACTTGACTGGCCATAGGCGCCGGGTTGCAGGTGGGTGACCTGGTAGCTCCAGTTGACGTTGTTCTCGAACATGTCCGGCGAGCGGACGGCTTGCGAGTACACCGCACGCAGGCCCTGGCGCGGATTGATCAGGTAGTTGACCGCCATCCGTGGGCTCAGTGAGCTGCCGATCAACTGCGTGTCTTCGAACATGGCACCGCCCTGCAGGAGCCAGTGTTCGCTGGCGCGCCATTCAAGCTGGCCGAACGCCCGCCAGGTGGTGTCATCGAGAGTGCCATTGAAGTAGGTCTCGGAATCTGCCCGGTCGTAACGATAGTTCAATCCGCTGACCAGCCGCAGGTTATCGGACAGGCTCAGGGTATCCTGCAATTCAAGGTCATAGCGCGATTCCCGAGTGCTTTGATCGATATCGCCGCAGACCGTTCGCCGGGCGCCGTTGCGCCACTGGTCGAGGACTTGATTGGCCAATGCGCGTTGGGTCGGATCGGCGTCAGGGGCTCCGGAGACCAGAAAGCTCTCGATGTTGCGCGCCAGGCGTTCCGTGTAGTTCGGGTTGAGTTGCCAAAGCTCGCTGAGTTCGGGGCTGAACGATACTTCGGCATCGCAGGCGCGCCAGGTTTGCTGACGGTCCCAGTGCTGGGCCGAACCCTGGATGTAAAGGCTGTGCTCGGTGTTCAGGTCGAGATTCCAGCGCAGCGAGCCGGCGTAGTCCTTGGCGCTGACGTCGGAATTGTCCCCAGCGCGGGTAATCCCTGAAAACACCGGGCGGTAGGTATAGGGGCGTTGGTTGGTGCCGTCCTTGGCATTCACCTGCCATTCGATACTTTGCCGTTCGTCGAGCGCTTGACTAACGGCAAGGTTGAAGCGCTTCAAACGTCGACCGTCATGGTAGTCGCCGCCCCAACGGTCGGTATCAAAGCCATCGTCTTGCTGGCCAGACAGCGACAGGCGTAAATCGCCGTCCTCCCAACCCACGCCCTGGCTGGCATAAAAGTCGTCGATGCCACGCTGGCCGCGGGTGACTTTCAGGCGCGTACCGTGGCTGTCGGCCGGATTGCGCGTGATGATGTTGACCACCGCCATCAGCGCATTGGCGCCATAGCTGACGGTGTTCGGGCCGCGGAAAACCTCGATACGCTCGATGTCCTCCATGGCCACCGGAATGTCGCTCCAGTCCACCGTGGCCAGACCCGCGCGGTACACCGAGCGACCGTCGATCAACACTTGCAGGCGCCGTGCTTCGGTGGCGCTGGTGCCGTGGTAATTCACCGTGGCCTGATTACCGCTGATATTGCCGACCATCATGCCGGGTACCAGGCGTAGCACTTCACTGATGTCGCGCGCGCCGCTGGCATTGATCAGCGCGGTGTCGAGCACCGTCATGCTCCCCGGCACGGCAGCCGGCGATTGTTTCAGGCGCGTGGCCGTGAGTACTTGCGGCAACGGTTCGCTGTCGAGAAACAAGTCGTCGGCCATCGCCGGCGAGCTGAACACCAGCGCCAGGACCAACGGCGAATGGGGTGAAGTCGAACCCAGGGACACAGCACATCCTTGTTAACCATCGATGGCGCGCATGTTAACCGAGCCCGTTGACTTTTCCAGTCACGATGTAAGCATTTTCCTAGGTATTACCGGACTTCTTCCTACCCATGTCGGTAATTGACGCGGGGACTGGCCGACACGGGGGCGCTCCGTATAATGCCGACATTGCCACTGGTATGGATTAACGGATTACATATGACTCAACAGCGCCCGATCGCGGTTTTGGGAGGCGGAAGTTTTGGTACCGCCGTGGCTAACTTGCTGGCCGAAAATGGTCATCAAGTCCTGCAATGGATGCGTGACCCTGAACAGGCCGAGGCCATCCGGGTCAATCGCGAGAACCCGCGTTACCTCAAAGGCATCAAGATCCTGCCCGGTGTCACGCCGGTCACTGACCTGCTGGCCACCCTGGATGCGTGCGACCTGAGTTTTGTCGCGCTGCCCTCCAGCGCGTTGCGCTCGGTGCTGGCCCCGCATGCTGATCGACTCAGCGGCAAAATGCTGGTGAGCCTGACCAAGGGCATCGAAGCCCACACCTTCAAGCTGATGAGCCAGATTCTCGAAGAGATCGCGCCACAGGCACGCATCGGTGTGTTGTCCGGGCCGAACCTGGCCCGTGAAATCGCCGAACATGCATTGACCGCCACGGTGGTCGCGAGCGAAGACGAGGCGCTCTGCCAGCATGTCCAGGACGTGCTGCACGGCCGCACCTTTCGCGTGTATGCCAGCGCCGACCGGTTTGGCGTCGAACTGGGCGGTGCGTTGAAAAACGTCTACGCGATCATTGCCGGCATGGCGGTGGCGATGGGCATGGGCGAAAACACCAAGAGCATGTTGATTACCCGGGCGCTGGCGGAAATGACCCGCTTCGCGGTGAATCAGGGTGCCAACCCGATGACATTCCTTGGCCTTGCGGGCGTGGGTGATCTGATCGTGACCTGCTCGTCGCCAAAAAGCCGTAACTATCAGGTCGGGTTCGCCCTCGGCCAGGGCTTGAGCCTCGAAGAGGCAGTCAATCGCCTGGGCGAAGTTGCCGAAGGCGTGAACACGCTCAAGGTGCTCAAGGCCAAGTCCCAGGAGGTTGGCGTGTACATGCCGTTGGTCGCCGGGTTGCACGCGATCCTGTTCGAAGGGCGCACGCTTGAGCAGGTGATCGAACTGTTGATGCGGGGCGAGCCGAAGACCGATGTCGACTTTATTTCCACCAGCGGCTTCAACTGAACCCCCACTTCACAGGAACGGAGCGAGAAATGAGTGATCCAAAAGTAGAAGCCAAATACGAGTCCATCCTGCTTCGAGTGCTGTGGATGGTGGTGTTCCTGCTGGTGTGGCAGGTGGCGCAGTTCATGCTTGGCGCCGTGGTGCTGGTGCAATTGATCTATCGTTTGATCTATGGCGCCCCGAGCGCCAGCCTGATGAACTTCGGCGACAGCCTGAGCCAGTTCCTGGCACAGATCGGTCGTTTCGGCAGTTTCCACAGCGACCAGAAACCCTGGCCGTTCGCCGATTGGCCGACGCCGCGTACGCCGGAAGGTGAAGCGCCGCACGTCGTGGCGCCTGCGCCACATCCGGCCCGAGATGAGGAACCCAAGCTATGAAACTCTGGGTATTGCGTCATGGTGAAGCCGAGCCACATGGCTCCAAACCCCACGATTCGGAGCGGGAGCTGACTGCCAATGGTCGTGAAGAAGTGCTGCGCGCCGCCGCCAACCTGGTTGGCCAGCCGCTGACAGCGATCTATGCCAGCCCCTACACGCGAGCGCAACAGACCGCCCAGCTGGTTCGGGATGTCTTGGGTTTCGGGCCGGAAATCCGCACCGTCGAGTGGCTGACTCCGGAATATGATCCCGACAGGGTCACTGACCAGTTGAAGTCGGTCACCAATGCACTGCTGGTTTCTCATAACCCGCTCGTGGGAAACCTGCTCAGCTACCTGCAACATGGTGCGGGTCATCCGCCAGAGAAGGTCAGCACCGCCGGCCTGGCCGAGCTGGAAAACTCTGAATTGCTGATTGGCGCGATGAAGCTCAACAGCATCAAGCACCCTTAAAGGCAAAAGACCACAGCCAGCGGCGGCGCCTAAAAGGGCTTTCAGCGTTCCCCCGTAGGAGCTGCCGCAGGCTGCGATCTTCTGATCCTGAAAAATAGCCAACCAAGCATTTGCTTGGTTGGCTACGCTTGCTCCAGACCAAGAAACAAAGGAGCGAGTCCCATGCCTGCTGCTTCCCGTTTGCCCCTGGACGTTTTCTACGAGCGCGAGGCCCGTCATCCTCGCCAGCGCTTTCTCGTCCAGCCTGTGGGCGGTGGCCGTGTCGAGACCTTGAGCTGGGAGGACGTCGGTCATCAGGCACGCTGTGCGGCCCATTGGCTGCGATCCCGGGAACTGCCCCAGGGCAGTCATATTGCCCTGATCTCGAAAAACTGCGCGCACTGGATCATTGCCGACCTGGCGATCTGGATGGCCGGGCATGTCTCGGTGCCGTTGTACCCCAACCTCACCGCCGAATCGGTGGCCCAGGTGCTCGAACACTCCGAAGCGGCGCTGGTATTCATCGGTAAACTCGATGACTGGCCTGGCATGTCCCGTGGGGTGAATCCCGAGCTGCCGACCATCAGCCTGCCGTTACATCCAACCGGCACTTTCGATTTCAGCTGGGACGACCTGCAACGCAGCTCGCCGATCCAGGACGATCCCAAGCCCGCCGCCGATCAACTGGCAACCATCATCTACACGTCCGGCACCACCGGCATGCCCAAGGGCGTGATGCACAGCTTCGCCAACCTGGGATTCGCCACCACGCGCGGCACGCAGTTATTCGGTCTCAATGAGTCGGATCGACTGCTGTCGTATTTGCCGTTGTGTCACGTCGCCGAACGGATGTTCGTCGAACTGGCATCGATTTACACCGGGCAAACCGTGTTCTTTGCCGAAAGCCTTGACACCTTCCTGACGGACTTGCGCCGTGCCCGGCCAACGGCGCTGTTTGGCGTGCCGCGCATTTGGACCAAGTTCCAGATGGGGGTGTACAGCAAGATCCCGGCAAAGCGCCTGGATTTCCTGCTCGGGCTGCCGATTATCGGCAAGCGGGTCGGGCACAAAGTCCTCGCCGGGTTGGGGCTCGATGCCTTGCGCGTGGCCTTGTCCGGTGCGGCGCCGGTGCCCCTGAGTCTGCTGTTGTGGTATCGCAAGCTCGGACTGGACGTGCTGGAGGTCTACTGCATGACGGAAAGTTGCGGTTACTCGCACATTTGCCTGCCGGGGCAGAACAAACCAGGCTGGATTGGCATGCCGTGCCCGGAGGTCGAGGTGCGCATCGACGAATCGGGCGAGGTCATGGTACGTAGCGGGGCGATCATGCTGGGGTATTTCAAGGATCCGCAGAAAACCGCCGACACCATCACCGAGGACGGCTTCCTGCGCACCGGCGACAAGGGCGAGGAAGATGCCGAAGGCAACTTGCGCCTGACCGGGCGCCTGAAGGAAATTTTCAAGACCAGCAAAGGCAAGTACGTAGCGCCGGCGCCGATCGAAAATCGCCTGGCGGTGCATTCGCGCATCGAGCAGGTGTGCGTGGTCGGTGATGGCTTGAATGCGCCACTGGGCCTGTGCGTGCTTTCGGCCGTCGGGCAGCAGGAGACACGGGCCGGGTTGCATTCAAGCCTGGAAAAGCTGCTGGAAGAGGTCAACAGCGTCCTCGACAAGCACGAACGCTTGCGGCGGTTGGTGGTGGTCAAGGACAACTGGGCGGTGGAAAACGGTTTTCTCACGCCGACCCTGAAGATCAAGCGCAACGTCATCGAAGCCACTTACGGCGCTCGCTTTGAAGAATGGAGCGAGCACACCGAAGCGGTGCTGTGGCAGGATTGAGCCACGATAAAACCAACAAGGAAAACCTGCTATGAGTCTGTGGCGTACCGTTCCCAACATCGAACAACTGAACGCAATTCAGAAAAACACCATTGGCGAACTGTTGGACATCCGTTTCGAAGCCTTCGATGAAGAGTCCTTGACCGCGAGCATGGTCATTGACCATCGCACCCACCAGCCTTATGGCTTGCTGCATGGCGGCGCTTCGGTGGTGCTGGCTGAATCAGTCGGCTCCATGGCCAGCTACCTGTGCATCGATGCCAGCAAGTTTTACTGCGTGGGGCTGGAAATCAACGCCAACCACCTGCGCGGCTTGCGCAGCGGCCGAGTGACGGCGGTCGCCAAACCCATTCACATCGGGCGTACGACCCATGTCTGGGATATCCGCTTGACCAGTGACGAAGGCAAGGCCAGTTGTGTGTCGCGGCTGACCATGGCCGTGGTGCCGCTGGGTGATAATCCGCCAGCACGTTGATCTCCCCGTTCCTTTATTTGCATGGCCGGACTGTCATCATTCCTGTCAGTTACGGTCATTGCTCAAGAACGCGGTCTTGCGGACAATCGGGTTTGTTTTCGCTGATGGATCGACCGGTATGTCGCAACAGATATTTTTCGCCCACGCCAATGGTTTTCCTTCGGGAACCTACGGCAAGTTGTTTGCGGCGCTGGCACCCGAATTTCGGGTGACGCATCTGGAGCAACACGCCCACGACCCGCGTTTCCCGGCGGACGACAACTGGTACAACCTGGTGGATGAACTCATCCACCATCTGCAGCAGCAGTCACAGCCGGTGTGGGGCGTCGGTCATTCCTTCGGTGGCGTACTGCATCTGCACGCAGCGTTGCGTTGCCCCCAGTTGTATCGCGGTGTGGTGATGCTCGATTCGCCGGTGCTGACGCGCACCGATCAATGGGTCATTCGCGCAGCCAAGCGCTTGGGTTTCATCGACCGCCTGACCCCGGCCGGCCGCACCCTGGGGCGTCGTGAAGAATTCGCCGATCTCGAGAGCGCCCGCCGTTATTTCGCCGGCAAGAGCCTGTTTCGCAGCTTCGATCCAGAGTGTTTCGATGCCTACCTGCACTATGGTTTGCATCAGGACGGCGACAGGTTGCGCTTGCGTTTCGACCCAGCCACGGAAATCAGCATCTACCGGGGCGTACCACACACCAGCCCCGGCCGCCTGCGGCAGTTGCAAGTGCCGCTGGCGGTCGTTCGCGGGCACGAGAGCCGGGTGGTGATGCGTCATCACACCAGTTCAGTCGGGCGCATGCCAAATGGCGAGGCGCTGAGCATGCCTGGCGGGCACATGTTTCCTCTGGAACGTCCGCAGGAGACGGCCGTACTGCTGAAAAACCTGTTCGAACGCTGGACCTCTCGCCAGCAACGGGATTGCGCATGAGCCAGGTCGTCGAAGAAGTGCGCCTGAGCCTGCCGCATATCGAGTTGGCGGCGCATTTGTTTGGCCCCGAAGACGGTTTGCCGGTCATTGCCCTGCATGGCTGGCTGGACAACGCCAATAGCTTCGCCCGCCTGGCACCCAAGCTCAAAGGCTTGCGCGTGATCGCCCTGGACATGGCCGGTCACGGGCACTCAGGACACCGCCCACCTGGCGCCGGTTACGCCATGTGGGACTATGCCCACGATGTGTTGCAAGTTGCAGAGCAGCTTGGATTGAAGCGGTTTGCTTTGCTGGGGCATTCGATGGGTGCCATCGCCTCGCTGATCATTGCCGGTTCGTTTCCGCAGCGAGTCACTCACCTGGCTTTGATTGACGGTGTCATCCCTCCCACGGACAAAGGCGAAAACGCTGCCGAACGCATGGGCATGGCCCTGCAGGCGCAACTGGATCTGCGGGAAAAACGCAAACCGGTCTACAGCACCCAAGACCGCGCCATCGAAGCACGCATGAAAGGCCTGGTGGCGGTCAGTCGCGAAGCCGCCGAACTGCTGGCCCAGCGTGGCTTGATGCCGGTGCCGGGCGGTTATACCTGGCGCACCGACAATCGCCTCACGCTGCCATCGCCGCTGCGCCTTACCACCGAGCAGGCCATGGCCTTCGTCCAGCGGGTCGCCTGTCCGGCGAAACTGGTGGTCGCCGCTGACGGCATGCTCGCCAAACATCCGGAGTTGCTGGAGCGTCTACCCTTTAGTCTTGAACAGCTGCCAGGCGGCCATCATTTGCACTTGAATGATGAACCCGGTGCCGACCTTGTCGCAGACTGTTTCAATCGGTTCTTCGCCATTCCTTGACTTGCGCCGGGCAACTGTCGAGGCTGGGTGGGTTGAAAAGGGAGACAACCATGATAGACCTCTACACCGCTGCGCCCCCGAATGGCCACAAGGGCATGCTGATCCGATGAGTCTATCCATGCGCTCATTCAGTTTGCTGATGCTCAGTTGTTTCAGTCCACTCTCATTAGCCGTCGATCTGCCCGGCAGTCAGGACTTGCCGATCGTGCCGCGCATGACCGATGCGCAGATCGTCGACTATCGCCCCACGGCCGAGCTTGAACGGATCTACCCGCTCGGCTCGATCCGCAAGATCAGCGGTCAGTTGCGCTTTGACGGGCAGGTCAGTGCTCGTGGGCATGTCACCTCAGTGACCTATGAATTGCCGGCGGAACATTCCTCGACCGAGGCCTTCACCGCTGCGCGCGAAGCGCTTCAACAGCAGGACGCCCAATTGCTGTTCTGGTGCCAGGCGCGAGATTGTGGCGAAAGCAGCCTATGGGCCAACGAAGTGTTCGGCAACGCCAAGCTCTATGGCGCCGATAGTGAGCAGGCTTACCTGCTGTTACGCCTGGCCGCACCGAAGGACAATACGCTGGTGGCGCTCTACAGCATCACCCGTGGTAATCGCAAAGCCTATCTGCACGTCGAACAATTCGACGCCGTCGCCCCGCTGGGGGATTTGCTGCCGACGTCCGCAACCTTGCTGCGCGAGCTCAAGAGTACCGGTGAACTCGACTTCCCCAAGTTGACGCAAACACCCGATGACAAATGGCTGCGCCTGATCTCCCGGGGCCTGAACCTGGACACCACCTTGCGGGTCAGTGTGTCCGGGCCCAACGCTGAAGCCTGGCGTCAATCGTTGATCGAGCAGGGCGTACGTGCGGCGCGGATGGAAACCGGTGGTGTCGACGGTCCTGGATTGCATATCAAACTGCTGCGATAAGCGTCATCCGGCGAACACGCGTGGCGTGTTCGCCTACTCTTTTTGCTGAATGATTTTTTCGAGACTGTGATGATCAATAACGATCGGCTGTTGGTGCAGATCCTGCTCCTGGTGCTGTTTGGCGCGAGCTTATGGGTGATGGCGCCGTTCTGGTCGGCCCTGTTCTGGGGCGCGGTGCTGGCGTTCGCCAGTTGGCCGCTGATGCGCCTGCTGACCCGCTGGCTCAATGGCCGCGAATCCCTGGCGGCGGCCCTGCTGACCGTGGGCTGGATGGTGCTGGTGGCGGCGCCGCTGGTGTGGCTGGGGTTCAACTTGGCGGATCATGTGCGCGACGCCACGGCGTTCATCAAGGATGTGCAGGTCGACGGCCTGCCTGAAGCGCCGACCTGGCTGGGCAGCATTCCCCTGGTGGGCGAGCGGCTGGTGGTCATCTGGAACAGTATCGATCAGCAGGGCGCGGCGATGATGGTGTCGCTCAAGCCTTATCTGGGCCAGGTCGGCAACTGGTTGCTGGCGCGTAGCGCGCAGATTGGCGGCGGCATCCTCGAGCTGACCCTGAGCATTGTCTTCGTGTTCTTTTTCTATCGCGACGGACCACGGTTGGCGGCCTTTGTTCATGGTTTGCTGGAGCGGCTGATTGGCCACCGTGCCGGGTACTACATCGAACTGGTGGCGGGCACCGTGCAACGGGTGGTAAACGGCGTGATCGGCACCGCCGCGGCCCAGGCGGTCCTGGCGTTGATCGGCTTCCTGATTGCCGGCGTCCCTGGGGCACTGGTGCTCGGTATCGTGACCTTCCTGCTCAGCCTGATTCCCATGGGGCCGCCGCTGGTATGGATTCCAGCCACTGCCTGGCTGGCCTGGAAGGGTGAGTACGGGATGGCGGTGTTCCTTGGCGTCTGGGGCATGTTCATCATCAGCGGCGTGGACAACGTGCTCAAGCCTTACTTGATCAGCCGGGGTGGGAATTTGCCGCTGGTGATTGTGTTGCTAGGGGTGTTTGGTGGTTTGATTGCATTCGGATTCATTGGCCTGTTTATCGGGCCGACATTGCTGGCCGTGGCTTACAGCCTGTTGACCGACTGGAGCAAAAGCCAGTCGCGGATTGATGACCGTCGCTGAATTCAATCCTTGCGCTGCACTCAGGTCCTGGGCAGGCGGATGATCGCCGTCAGCCCACCACCGGGGGTTTCTTCCAGGCTGAGCTGCCCGCCCAGGCGTTGCGCCGCCTCGCGAGCAATGGTCATGCCCAGGCCGACGCCGCCGGAGTTGCGATTGCGTGAGCCTTCCAATCGGAAGAACGGTTCGAATACGGCCTCACGTTTATCCGCCGCGATCCCTGGACCATGGTCGATGACCCTGATCACCAGGTGTTGGCGATTATCTTCGAGCGTGATCAACGCATTCCCGGCATAACGCAAGGCGTTGTCCAGCAGGTTGTTGATACAGGAGCGCAGTGCCATCGGCTGGACTTGCAGCGGCGCGCAATGACCGCTGGCCTGGACGTTTGCCCCCTGGTCCTGGGCGTTTTCGCTCAGGGACTCGACCAGCGCCTGCACATCCATCCACTGTGACGCCTCGCTGGTGCGCTGTTCGTGCAGGTAGCCGAGCGTCGCATCGAGCATGCTGATCATGTCGTCCAGATCCTGGCGCATCTGTCCTTGCAGCTTGTCGTCGTCAATTTGTTCCAGGCGCAGTTTGAGACGCGACAGGGGCGTGCGCAGGTCGTGGGATACCGCGCCGAGCATGCGCGAGCGCTGCTTGACCTGCTCGATGATGCGTTGCTGCATTTTGTTGAACGTGTGCGCCGCTTGTCGCGCTTCCCGTGGGCCGGATTCCTCCAGTGGCGCACTGTCGAGGTTTTCACTCAGGCGCTCGGCCGCGTCGCTAAGGCGTTGAATCGGCCGGCTGAGTAATTTGGCGCCGTACCAGGCTGCAATGATCAGCGAGATCAGCTGAAACGTCAGCGGTACCAGTGGTCCGCCAAACCATGGCCTGGCAGGGCGGGGGGCCAGGCGCGGGTCCATCGGTGGGCGTTGACCGTCCATGTCTTCGGGAAACGCCGGCGGGGGAGGGGGAGGCGGCGGGCCGTAGTAGTGAAACCATGCAAATGCCAGCAGGTGTGCCAGGACAATCGCGATCAGCAGTACTCCAAACAGGCGGCCGAACAACGTATCGAAGCGCGCCCGCATCAACCGATATCCCGGGCGTCAAACAGGTAACCCTCACCACGCACGGTTTTGATCAGTTGCGGGGCCTTGGGATCGTCACCGAGTTTCTGCCGCAGGCGCGACACCAGCAGGTCAATGCTGCGATCGAAGGCTTCGATCGAACGGCCACGAGCGGCATCCAGCAGTTGCTCGCGGCTGAGGACCCGGCGCGGACGTTCAATAAACACCCACAACAGGCGAAATTCGGCATTGGACAGCGGCACCACCAGGCCATCGGCTGCAACCAATTGGCGCAGCACGCTGTTCAGACGCCAATTGTCGAAACGGATGTTCGCCCGTTGTTCGCTGCGGTCGTCCCGCACCCGGCGCAGAATGGTCTGGA
The DNA here is from genome assembly GCF_002236105.1 of Pseudomonas umsongensis. Classification (GTDB taxonomy): domain Bacteria; phylum Pseudomonadota; class Gammaproteobacteria; order Pseudomonadales; family Pseudomonadaceae; genus Aquipseudomonas; species Aquipseudomonas umsongensis. The sequence goes on along the minus strand of NZ_NIWU01000005.1, from coordinate 391,668 downwards.
TGCGTGCGACCAGTTCGCGGGGTTCGAACGGCTTGGCCATGTAGTCGTCGGCGCCGAGCTCGAGACCGATGATCCGGTCGGTGGGTTCGCAACGGGCCGTGAGCATCAGGATCGGAATATCCGATTCGCCGCGCAACCAGCGGCACAGCGACAGGCCGTCTTCGCCGGGCAGCATCAAGTCGAGCACCACCACGTCGAAATGCTCCGCCTGCATCGCCAGGCGCATGGCGGCGCCATCAGTGACCCCGCTGGCATGGATGTTGAAACGCGCCAGGTAGTCGATCATCAGCTCGCGGATCGGCACATCATCGTCGACGATCAGGGCGCGAATGCTCCAGCGTTTTTCATCGCCGGGCGCTTTTTGATCGTCGTTCACGGGGGCTGGAGTGTTGTGCATGCGTGGGTTCATCTGCCAGGTAGGCTGCCAACCACAAAGATAGGCTGCGAGGTTGTGGTTCCAGCATAGGCGTCCTGCCCGGAGGCGGGAAGTGCTGAGCCAAGGACGTATTGCGGTTGCCGAGGGTAGCGGACAAGGATGTTGGGGGCGTGTCGTGACTGTACCGAACTCGACACAATTGCCGCAGAGGCTAGTCTTGGCGGAGCGATCTCGACGATTTACCGATCATCGGGTCCCGCAGGGCCATTGGTTCCGCTACAATGCGCGCCGATTTCGACTTGCCTGAGAGCCCACTCATGTCCGCCTGCCAGACTCCTATCATCGTCGCCCTGGATTTCCCTACCCGTGACGCCGCACTGAAGCTGGCCGATCAATTGGACCCGAAACTGTGCCGGGTCAAAGTCGGTAAAGAACTGTTCACCAGCTGTGCTTCGGAAATCGTCGGCACCCTGCGTGACAAGGGTTTCGAAGTGTTCCTGGACCTCAAGTTCCACGACATCCCCAACACCACGGCCATGGCCGTCAAGGCCGCGGCGGAAATGGGCGTGTGGATGGTCAACGTTCACTGCTCCGGTGGCCTGCGCATGATGGCGGCTTGTCGCGAAGTGCTGGACCAGCGCACCGGGCCAAAACCGCTGCTGATCGGTGTGACAGTGTTGACCAGCATGGAGCGTGAGGATCTGGCGGGTATCGGCCTGGACATCGAGCCGCAAGAGCAGGTTCTGCGCTTGGCCGCCCTGGCGGAAAAAGCCGGTATGGATGGCCTGGTGTGTTCGGCCCTGGAAGCCCAGGCGCTGAAATCGGCGCACCCGTCGCTGCAATTGGTGACCCCTGGGATTCGCCCGGCGGGCAGCGCCCAGGACGATCAACGCCGTATCCTGACTCCGCGCCAGGCGCTGGATGCCGGTTCCGATTACCTGGTGATCGGCCGCCCGATCAGCCAGGCCGCAGATCCGGCCAAGGCTTTGGCCGACGTGGTGGCCGAACTGGCGTAAAAGATCGCAGGCTGCGCCAGCTCCTACAGGGGGCCGCATTTCCCTGTAGGAGCTGTGTAGGAGCTGTCGAGTGAAACGAGGCTGCGATCTTTTAATCGACCACTTTTAAACCTTTAGAACCAACTTGCCGAAATTCTCCCCGCTGAACAACTTCATCAGCGTCTCCGGGAAGGTCTCCAGGCCTTCGACGATATCTTCCTTGCTCTTGAGCTGCCCCTTGGCGATCCAGCCAGCCATTTCCTGTCCGGCGGCGGCGAACTGCGCGGCGTAGTCCATCACCACAAAACCTTCCATGCGTGCGCGGTTGACCAGCAGTGACAGATAGTTGGCCGGGCCCTTGACCGCTTCCTTGTTGTTGTACTGGCTGATGGCGCCACAGATCACCACCCTTGCCTTGAAGTTCAAGCGGCTCAATACCGCGTCGAGGATATCGCCGCCCACGTTGTCGAAAAACACGTCCACGCCTTTGGGGCACTCGCGCTTGAGGCCGGCCACGACATCTTCGTTCTTGTAGTCGATGGCGCCGTCAAAACCCAGCTCGTCGATGAGGAACTTGCACTTGTCCGCGCCGCCGGCGATACCGACTACCCGACAGCCCTTGATCTTGGCAATCTGCCCGGCAATGCTGCCCACCGCACCGGCAGCGCCCGACAGTACGACGGTATCGCCGGCCTTGGGCGCACCCACGTCAAGCAGCGCGAAGTAAGCGGTCATACCGGTCATGCCCAGTGCGGATAAATAGCGCGGTAGCGGCGCCAGTTGCGGATCGACCTTATAGAACCCACGCGGCTCACCCAGGAAATAATCCTGTACGCCGAGGGCGCCGTTGACGTAGTCGCCCACCGCGAAGCCAGGGTTGTTTGAAGCGATGACTTTGCCCACGCCCAACGCGCGCATCACTTCGCCAAGACCGACCGGCGGGATGTAGGACTTGCCTTCGTTCATCCAGCCGCGCATGGCCGGGTCCAGGGACAGGTATTCGTTCTTGACCAGGATCTGGCCTGCAGCCGGTTCGCCGACCGGTACTTCCTGATAAGTAAATGTTTCCCGGGTCGCGGCACCCACTGGGCGTTTGGCGAGCAGAAATTGGCGATTGGTCTGGGACGTCATGGCAGGCACTCAGGATGAATGAAACCTTGTTGATAGACCCTCGAGGTCGATGCCGCAAGTTCGGCTGATCCGGCGAATACAGTCTTATCCAGTACGGTGATAGTTGGTACGGTAGTTCCATCACTGCCACTCATGGTGGCTCAACCGGCCGTTTGATAGTGCTGCCGGGCCTTGGGGGCTGTGGCTATGCTGGGAACTCGCGATCCCCCGCAAACTACTCTTCGAGGACAGCACAATGAGCATGACGTTTTCCGGCCAGGTGGCAGTGGTGACAGGCGCGGCAGCCGGCATCGGCCGGGCCACTGCCCAGGCGTTTGCCGCCGCAGGCTTGAAGGTGGTGGTGGCCGACATGGACACGGCGGGCGGCGAGGGCACGGTCGCGCTGATCCGTACGGCTGGCGGTGAAGCGACCTTCGTAAGGTGCAACGTGACAGTGGAAAGCGATGTAAAGAACCTGATGGATGAAGTGGTCAATACTTACGGCCGTCTCGACTATGCGTTCAACAATGCCGGTATCGAGATCGAAAAAGGCAAGCTGGCCGAAGGTACGGTCGAGGAGTTTGACGCGATCATGGGCGTCAACGTCAAGGGCGTCTGGTTGTGTATGAAATACCAATTGCCTTTGTTGCTGGCCCAGGGCGGCGGTGCAATCGTCAATACCGCGTCAGTGGCAGGTCTCGGGGCTGCGCCGAAGATGAGCATCTACGCGGCGTCCAAGCACGCTGTCATCGGCCTGACCAAATCGGCCGCGATTGAATACGCCAAGAAAAAAATCCGCGTCAATGCCGTGTGCCCGGCGGTGATCGACACCGACATGTTCCGCCGTGCTTATGAGGCAGACCCGAAGAAGGGCGAGTTCGCCAATGCGATGCACCCGGTCGGCCGCATCGGCAAGGTCGAGGAAATCGCCAGCGCGGTGCTGTACCTGTGCAGCGATGGCGCGGCCTTTACCACGGGGCACTCATTGGCCGTGGACGGCGGAGTTACCGCGTTTTGATAGCGGATCGACCTCCAGCGTTCTGAAAACGACGCGGGCGTAGCTTTTTGCCATTATTCAGGCGCCAGAGTCTTGTGTTGATACGGGGCCGTTGCGACTCTGCTGTTACTGATAATGGCGGGGGACTGAGTGCAATGAATTCGGCCGTGCAAGGACGTTTTGCCAACCTCGGTATGGCAAAAAAACTGGGTGTAGGGTTTGCGCTGGTGTTGCTGCTGACGGCCCTGGTGGCGGCGATCGGTGTATGGTCGCTGCAAACCATCAGCCAGCGCTTCGACGGGCTCAAGCAGATGTCTTCGCTCAACAGCGGTTTGCTCAAGGTGCGACTGCTGGAGCAGGAATATGCCTTGCATGGCAGCCCGAAAACCGTCGATGCCCTGCACGCAGGCGTTGACGGCCTGATCGCCCTGGCAAACCAGCTCAAGTCAGCATCGGCGGCCAATGTACCGGTCATGAATGATGTCGAGCAGTCCCTGGGGGCTTACCGCAAGGCGTTTGACGAGTTTGTCTCGCTCAGCCAGGCCAAGGACCTGGCGCTGGAAATGGCCAGTTGGTCGGTGTCCAGCGTGGCCAACAATCTCGACGTCCTGCAAGCCGGGCTCGCCGATGACGGCGCTTACACGCTGAAGGAAACCGAAGGCAAGGACGGGGCCGCGTTCATCGAGCAAGCCAGTCAGGTCAGCCAGGTTTCTCGGTTGATGTTGCAAGCCATGAACGAAGCACACGTGCGTCTGGCCCAGAGCCGCAAGGGCGACGACAGCGCCGGGCAGGGCAAGATCGAGCAGGCCAGCCAGGCGCTGGCCCAGGCCGAGCAACTCAAGACCACGGTCAAGGATGAGGGTTACCAGACGGTCCTCAATGAAGTCACCGGCCATATCGCCAGTTTCAGCGACAAGCTCGCTGAGTACACCGGCCTGCTGGAGCAGGAAAAAACCGTCTACCAACAATTGCACCAACGCGCTGCCCAGGTGGTGGAGCGGGTGGATCAGGCCTATGTCGCCGAAGACCAGTCGATGCAGGCGCAACTGAAAAACAACTCGCTACTGATACTCGGCTCTTCGGTGCTGGCCTTGCTGGTTGGCTTGATTGCAGCGTGGGTGATTACCCGCTTGATCGTGGCGCCGCTGCGCACTGTGATTCGTGTGGCGCAGCAGATCGCTGCAGGGGACCTGAGTGCGAAGGTCGAGGTGACCCGTCGTGACGAGATCGGTCAGTTGATGGAGGCCATGCAGCAGATGGGCGCAGGGCTGAGCCAGATCGTCAGCGGTTTGCAGGCGGGCATCGAGCAGTTGGCCACTTCAGCGCAATCCTTGTCTGCCGTGACTGAGCAGACCAACCTCGAAGTCAGCAGCCAGAAGGAAGAAACCGAGCAGGTTGCCACGGCCATGAACCAGATGACCGCCACCGTGCACGACGTTGCGCGTAACGCCGAAGAGGCCGCGCTGGCGGCGCAAACAGCGGATGGCAAGGTTGAAAGCGGGCAGCAGGTGGTGCGCCAGAGTATGGTGCGGATCGAGCAACTGGCGGATTCCGCGACTTCGGCCAGTTCAAGTATCGAAAGCCTGAGCGCGGAAATCCAGAACATCGGCACGGTGCTCGGCGTTATCAAGAGCGTGGCGGACCAGACCAACCTGTTGGCCCTGAATGCGGCCATCGAAGCAGCCCGGGCGGGCGAGCAGGGCAGGGGGTTTGCGGTGGTGGCCGATGAAGTGCGGGCCCTGGCCAAGCGCACCCAGCAATCGACCGAAGAGATCGAGCGACTGGTCAGCGCCTTGCGCGCGGCGGCGCAGGCCTCGGTGCAGCAGATACAAAGCAGCGGTGAGTTGGTGAAACTCGCCGTCAGCGATGCACTGCAGACTGAAAGTGCGCTGGGGAGTATCGCGGCGGCCGTGTCCTTGATCCAGCAGATGAACCAGCAGATCGCCGCTGCTGCCGAAGAGCAGAGCTCGGTGGCCGAGGAAATCAATCGCAGCGTCACGAGTATTCGTGCGAGTGCGGATCAGTCTTCGCTGGCGATGCAGGGCAACGCGGCGTCGAGTATCGAGCTGGCGCAGTTGGGGGTTGAGCTAAAGGGAATGGTGGGGCATTTCAGGCTTTAATGCTGGCCTGACAGCCGCTAAAAAATCGCAGCCTGCGGCAGCTCCTACTGGATCACGTTTCATGTAGGAGCTGCCGCAGGCTGCGATCTTTTGATCTTCGTGTGTATTACTGCTTTTTTACGTTCGTTCTGTGATCAGTCGTAGATCACTTTCTTCTTCCAGTCCGCATCCGCCTCGACGTCCTTCAGGCCTTCGGTCAATTGGTTGACGTCACCCTCTACCGGAGCGATACGGTCCATGACCTGGTCGTTGGCGCGGGCCAGGAGTTTTTCCAGGTATTCCAGTTGTTCGGCGTAGACCTGGGGTTCCTGTTGTTTGCGCAGGTACTGCACGCCGCGTTCGAACGCCAGTCGCGCTTGGCCGGGCTGGTTCTGCTGCAGGGCATGCTGGCCGAGGTTGTTGAAAAACTCGATGTGAAGCAGCACAAGGATATGGCGCACTTGACGAATCCATCCCTTGGCTTCATTGGGTGGCAAAAAACCATCCTGGGCAGCGCGGGTGATTTGGCCGTGCAGGGCTTCGAGCAGGAAACGCACGTCCTTGGCCTTGGCTTCGGTCTGGATCGGTGCCGGTGGGTTGTTGACTGGAATTGATTCGCCCTGGCCAACCAGAGCCTCAAGTTCAGTAATCCGGGCCTTGAGGTTGGCGCTGGTCTTTTCCAGATTCAGCAGGCGTTGGCAAACATTCAGTTCCAGGCGCGTCAGCAACAGTTTAAGCGCTGGCGTCATCAACTGGCCGGGAAACGTCTCGGTGATCTCCCCACAGCGACGCAGGCGATCATTGAGTTCAACCTTGGTGCGGGCCCTCTCCAGCTTATTGTTTTCCACCACATGGTTGATGTAGCCAATGGCGATCAAGAGTGCGATCCCGGCTACGACGAGCAGGGTGATCATGAGTGGTGTCACCGGTAAGACCTCTTTATAGGGTTTGCGTGCGAGTGAAGTGGCCTGGCCTTCAGGCGCCGGCTCGGCGTGGCTGAAGGTTTATCGGCCGCGATCCGCGTATATAAATGCTGGCACTCTGAAGCATATTGCCATCACTCATGGCGTCGACTATAACGTCTTGGCGAGTGTCAGAATATAGGCGCCAGACCCCAGGCGACAGAAAAGCCGGGAGGGGTCGCAAAGCAGCGCGAAGTCATTGATTTAAATAAATTTATAACAGGGGGTTGACGACCTCTCAATCCATCCATAGAATGCGCGCCACTTGCAGCGTAAAGCGAACAGCGAAACGAAGCAGGGAGTGAATGTTGTAGTGTGTCCCCTTCGTCTAGTGGCCTAGGACACCGCCCTTTCACGGCGGTAACAGGGGTTCGAGTCCCCTAGGGGACGCCAATGCGGGAATAGCTCAGTTGGTAGAGCACGACCTTGCCAAGGTCGGGGTCGCGAGTTCGAGTCTCGTTTCCCGCTCCATTTTTAAACAGTATTGCCTTCGGGCGGTACTGAGTGAAACCAGAACCAAGTCTTCGGATGCGGATCTGGGCACCGAAACACACACCATGTGTTCCGGGCAGCGTGTCCCCTTCGTCTAGTGGCCTAGGACACCGCCCTTTCACGGCGGTAACAGGGGTTCGAGTCCCCTAGGGGACGCCATTTGCGGGAATAGCTCAGTTGGTAGAGCACGACCTTGCCAAGGTCGGGGTCGCGAGTTCGAGTCTCGTTTCCCGCTCCATATTTAACGAGAATGCCGCTCATTGAGCGGCGTTTTTGTTTGAAACAAGTGTTTGAGTCCCCCAGGGGATGCCATTTGCGGGAATAGCTCAGTTGGTAGAGCACGACCTTGCCAAGGTCGGGGTCGCGAGTTCGAGTCTCGTTTCCCGCTCCATATTTAACAAAAACGCCGCTCATTGAGCGGCGTTTTTGTTTGTGCGCGATTTAGCTGCTGACGCTGCTTTACATCGACAGGATCAACCGCCCGGCGAACAGAATCAGGACCACCCCCATGCTGCGTTCGAACCAGTGTCCCATGCGCATGAACAGCAACCTGACCCGGCTGCTTGAAAAGAACAAGGCAACGATCACAAACCACAGGGCATTCACAAGGCACATCCATGCACCGTATAGCGCCTGGATCTTCAGGGGTGTCGTGGCGCTGATGATCGTGGTGAAGATCGCCAGGAAGAACAGTGTGGCCTTGGGATTGGTGGCGTTGGTCAGAAAGCCTGTCGTGAACGCCTTCAGCAGCGTTTGCTCGACAACGGGTTGATCTGTCGGCTGATCGCCTTTCAATACGGATTTCGGCCGGCTGCGCACCAGGCTGACACCCAGATAAAGAATGTAGGCTCCACCCACGACCTTGGCCACCGTCAATAGCCAGGGCGTGGTATGCATCAGCGCTCCGACTCCGAGCAAGGTATACAGCACGTGCACGGAAATCCCCGCGCCGATCCCCAGTGCCGTGCAGATGCCAACCATTCGGCCGAAACGCACACTCTGGCGAATCGTCACGGCGAAATCCGGTCCGGGCGCGACCACGGCCAGAAAGTGAATCGTCGCCAATGCCAGGAATTCGCCCAGGTAATTAGAAAGCATTGCAACTCCAGAAGGTCGGGGGGGACTCAGTCCACGTGGTAGTGGACGGACAACGTGCCTTTCTTTTGCGAAAGCGACGCGATCGTGACCGCGCCCAAATCCTTCAGGCTACGTACATGGGTGCCGCCACAGCCATAGGCGGGCAGTTCGCCAAAACTGATTTCCCGGGCGCCTTCGCGCAGCGATGTCAGGCGCGGCAGGTCATGGGCGATCCACTGTTCGAGGCCGTATTGCACGGTCTGCGCGTCAACGTCCAGCGCCGATTCTGACGGTTTGAATTGCACTCGCCCTTCACCGGGCCAGTGATGCGCCTTGATTGGCATCCAGCCCATGGCCTGGACGAAGTGTCCAATCAGATGGCCGGCTGAATGCATGCGCGTATTGATCTGGCGAGGCTGTTCATCCACCCGAATCAAGGTCATGCCAAGGTTGATTGGCTGATCGACGAAATGGACGATCCGGTCTGGATCCTGGACTACGCGTAGTACCCGGCTGTCGCCAATCCAGCCTATATCACAAGGTTGCCCGCCGCCCTGAGGGTGAAACAAGGTTGCGCGCAGCACCACGGCAAATTCGTTCTCGTGAGGTGCGCAGTCCAGGACTTCCACATTGGCCTTGAGGTCATCACTATGGAAAAAGAGGCGAAGCGTCATATTCCATGCTCGTATTCAAATTTCTATTTTTTATTATATGAAGCGCGGTTTGGCGTGATAATCCGTTCAAACATCAAAGGACTGTTGCGTTGTGAGCATAAATCTTCCACTGCCGTTGCTGGGTGAAATGGCGATTTTCGTCAAGGTCGTCGAAACCGGCAGTTTCTCCGAAGCCGCACGCCAGTTGGGCTCTTCGCCCTCGGCTGTCAGTCGCAGTATCTCGCGTCTGGAAAAGGCCCTGGCCACTCGCCTGCTGCAACGGACCACGCGCAAGTTACGGTTGAGCGACGGTGGCGAGGAGGTCTTCAAGCGCTGTCAGGAAATGGTCAACGCCGCCCGGTCAGTGATGGAAATCAGTGGCCAGTTCACCGACGAGCCCGAAGGGGTGGTGCGCCTCAGCGTGCCGAAAGCGGTCGGTCGAATTGTGATTCACCCGCATATGCCGGAGTTTTTGCGCCGTTACCCCAAGGTGGATGTGGAGCTGTTGCTTGAGGACCGTCAGGTGGATCTGATCGACGATCACGTCGACCTGGCGATTCGTATCACCGACCGTCCGCCAGCGGGGTTGGTGGGGCGACAGCTGCTGAGCATCGACCATTTACTCTGCGCCACACCCCAATACCTGGCTGAGCACGGTACGCCGACTCACCCCCATGACCTGCTCAACCACAGTTGCATCTACTTGGGCGAAACCCCGAGCGATGCGCGCTGGAAGTTCAAGAAGGGCAGCAAATCCGTAACCGTCGGGGTGCGCGGGCGATATGCCGCCAATCACACGGGCGTACGTTTTGGCGCGGTACTGCAGCACATCGGCATCGGCAGCCTGCCGTACTTCACCGCGCGTCGTGCCTTGGAGAAGGGATTGATGGTGCAAGTGTTGCCGGACTGGACTTTCCTTGCGTCCTACCACGGAGGCGCGTGGTTGCTGTACTCGCCCACGCGATACCTGCCACCCAAGCTAAGGGTGTTGATCGATTACCTGGTGGAGTGCCTGGAGAAGGAGCCGACGTTGGGCAAGCAGGGCAAGTCGAGCAGTTCGAATATTGCGGTTTCGGAGTATGAGCTGCCCGAAAGTGAGGGGTTGTTCTGAGGAAAGATCAAAAGATCGCAGCCTTCGGCAGCTCCTACAGGGTGTACGTGATTTCCATGTAGGAGCTGCCGAAGGCTGCGATCTTTTGATCCTGAAAAAAGGCCCGCATGTTCAACCATGCGGGCCTTTTTCATCAGTGCTTGCTGTCTTGATTGGACAGGGACAGCAGCTGTTTTTCCTGGTTCCAGTCGAAAGGCTCGTCATTCTGTTCGGCTTCGAAGCGACGTTCTTCCAGTGCCTGGTACAGGTCGATTTCATCATCGGGCATGTAATGCAGGCAGTCACCGGCGAAGTACCAAAGCAGGTCGCGTGGCACCAGGTGGGCGATTTGCGGGTAGCGGGTGATGACCTGGCACAGGATGTCCTGGCCCAGGTATTGGCTTTCGATCGGGTCGACCGGCAGCAGTGCAAGCAGTTCGTCGAAGCGCTCCAGGAACAAGGCATGGCTTTCGTCGGGAACCTGTTCGGCCTCACCTACGGCGACCAGGATGCTGCGCAGATGGTCGAGCAAAACGAGATGATCGGCAACGATGTTGGACACGAGATAAGTCCTCAAGAGCAAAACGGGCGCGGGAGTATAAAGCCCCCGCGCGCATTTTCCCATGATGGGGCGCTGGATGGATCAGCGGACCTTGCCATCGGTCAGTGCTATTTCCTCTTTGTCGAAAGCATCGACATCGATCACTTTGCGACGTGCCACTTCGGCCTCTCGAAGAGTGTGTGCTTCCACCGGTTGCAGTACGCCGGCTTCCAGTGCGGCATCGATGACATTTTCTCCAGCGACCGGTTTGACCTGGCCGCTCTTGAGCGCCATATGCAGTTTTTTACGCATGGGTAGCGCGGCGTTCAACTGATCGCAGGTGTGCTGCAGGACGCCAACAGGGTCTTCGACCGATTGCGGGCGATAGCAACCCAGCAGCACTTCCTCCAGGGCCGGATCCCCCTTGGCGCGGCCAATCACTGCGGCGACTTCGGCGCCGAGTTTGTCCGAAGGCCCTTTGTGACGACGCCCGAACGGGAACACGATCACCCGCAACAGGCAGGCCAGCACCTTGCTCGGAAAGTTGTTCAGCAATTCGTCCATGGCCCGCTCGCCGTGACCGAGGCTTTCCTCCATGGCCCAGGTAAACAGCGGCTTCATGTATTCCGGCGAGTCGAGGTCGTTGTAGCGCTTGAGCGCGGCGCTGGCCAGATACAGGTTGCTCAACACATCACCCAATCGTGCCGACAGGCGTTCGCGCCGTTTCAGTTCGCCGCCGAGCAGCATCATGCTGAGGTCGGCGAGCAGGGCGAATGCGGCTGCCTGACGGTTCAGCGCGCGGAAATAACCCTGGCTGAGCTTGTCGCCCGGTACGTGCTCCAGGTGCCCGAAACCGAGGTTCAGCACCAGCGTGCTGGCGGCGTTGCCCACGGCAAAGCCGATGTGCTTGAGCAGCAGGCCATCGAACTCGGTAAGTGCCTGATCCTTGTCCTCCCGAGTGGCCAGGGCCATTTCCTTGAGCACGAAGGGGTGGCAGCGAATCGCGCCCTGGCCGAAGATCATCAGGTTGCGCGAAAGAATGTTCGCGCCTTCCACGGTAATGAAGATCGGTGCGCCGTTCCATTTGCGGCCCAGGTAGTTGTTCGGCCCCATGATGATCGCCTTGCCGCCGTGCACATCCATCGCCTGGCTGATGCACTCGCGGCCACGCTCGGTGAGGTGGTACTTGAGAATCGCCGACAGCACCGACGGTTTCTCGCCGAGGTCCACCGCGTTGGCAGTCAGCATCCGCGCGGCGTCCATCATCCAGGCGTTGCCGCCGATGCGCGCCATGGCTTCCTGGATGCCTTCGAAAGCGGCGATCGGCACATTGAACTGCTCGCGGATCTGCGCGTACTGGCCGGTCACCAGGCTGGTGAACTTGGCCATGCCGGTGCCCACCGCCGGCAGGGAAATCGAACGCCCGACGGACAGGCAATTCATCAGCATCATCCAGCCCTTGCCGAGCATTTCCTGGCCGCCGATCAGGAACTCCAACGGTACGAAAACGTCCTTGCCGGAATTAGGACCGTTCATGAACGCCGCCCCCAGGGGCAGGTGACGACGGCCGATTTCAACACCGGGCAGATCGGTTGGAATCAGCGCCAGGCTGATACCCAGGTCTTCCTCCTCGCCCAGCAAGTGGTCCGGATCGTACGCCTTGAACGCCAGGCCGAGCAGGGTGGCGACCGGGCCCAGGGTGATGTAGCGCTTTTCCCAATTGAGGCGTAGGCCGAGGGTTTCCTTGCCTTCCCATTCGCCTTTGCAGATCACCCCGGTGTCAGGCATGCCGCCCGCGTCCGAACCCGCGAGAGGGCCGGTCAGTGCAAAACAGGGAATTTCGTCGCCGCGCGCCAGGCGTGGCAGGTAATGGTTGCGTTGCTCGTCGGTGCCGTAGTGCAGCAACAGTTCGGCCGGGCCGAGGGAGTTGGGGACCATCACGGTAGAAGCCAGATCGCCGCTGTGACTGGCCAGTTTCATCGCCACTTGCGAGTGGGCGTAGGCCGAGAACCCCTTGCCGCCAAACTCTTTGGGAATGATCAGGGCAAAAAAGCCGTTGTCCTTGATGTAAGTCCAGGCCTCGGCCGGCAAGTCCATGGTTTGACCGAGCTGCCAGTCGCTGACCATGGCGCAGAGCTCTTCGGTCGGACCGTCGATGAAAGCCTGTTCTTCCTCGTTCAGTTGCACCTTGGGATAGGACAGCAGCTTGTTCCAGTCCGGACGACCGCTGAACAGCTCGCCGTCCCACCACACCGTACCGGCTTCGATGGCGTCGCGTTCGGTGTCCGACATCGGCGGCAAGGTTTTCTGGAACCAGTTGAACATCGGTGCGCTGAAGAATTTGCGGCGCAGGTCAGGCAATAGCAGAGGCGCCGCCACGGCGGCGGTGAGCACCCAGAAAATCAACAGCAGCCAGCCCGGTGCGCGGCTGAATGCGCCCATTGCCAGCAGAAAGACAGCCACGATGCCCAGGGCAGGCAGCGGCGCGATGCGACGGTGGGCTAAATAAGCTATCCCGACAACCAGAACCAGTATCCACAACAGCAGCATATTTAATCCTCCGTGAACCCAGGGCGAACCAACCCACAGAGCTTAGACGGCATCCGCGAAACGGGGTGGTCAGAGCGAGGTGATTGAAATCGTGGGAAACCCTGGATGATTGTGTAGGCCTCAGGTGCGACAGACCGTGAAAAATCGTTCATTGAGCGGGCGGCAAAGCGCCCATGTTTGGCCGAAACGTCGTTATCTCTGTGCTGAACCTCTCGCTAGACTCGGGGCTTGCCCTGGAGATTGCCCGCATGCATGAGTATCTGAGCCCCGGCCGCTTCATCGATAGTGACCACCCCTGCGTGGTGGAGTTCGCCGAAAAACATCGTGGCGCCAGTTGCGACCCGCTCCAGCAGGCGATCCAACTCTATTACGCCGTGCGCGAGGCGGTGCGCTACAACCCGTACACCTTCAGCCGTGACCCACAGACCTTGCGTGGCAGTTATGCGCTGGCGAGCGGGGAGAGTTATTGCGTGCCCAAAGCCACGCTGCTGGCCGGTGCCGCGCGGCATTGCGGGATTGCTGCACGCATCGGTCTGGCTGACGTGCGCAATCATCTGTCGACCCCGCGCCTGCTCGAATTGCTCAAGAGCGACGTGTTCGCCATGCACGGCTACACCGAGCTCTATTTGAATGGTCGTTGGGTCAAGGCCACCCCTGCGTTCAACCAGGGGTTGTGCGACTTATTCAATGTGGCGCCGCTGGAATTCGACGGGATCAATGACAGCGTGTTTCATCCCTTCAATCGCGACGGCGAGCAGTTGATGGAGTACCTGATCGACCACGGCCAGTTCACCGACGTGCCGGAAAAGTTCTTCTTCGAACACCTTGAAAAGTGCTATCCGCACCTGTTCGGCGAGCATCTTGCGCCGCTGCTGGGAGACATGCGCAGCGATTTGAGTCGCGCCTGATCCGGCGTATGCTGCCTGCGCATTCATCCATAAAGAGGCGGTCATGCTGAAGATCTGGGGTCGGAAAAATTCATCGAATGTCAGAAAACCATTGTGGGCCGCCGAGGAATTGGGCCTGGCCTATGAGGCCATTGATGCGGGCGGTGCCTTTGGTGTCGTCGATACGCCCGAGTACCGTGCCATGAACCCCAATGGCCGCGTGCCGGTGATTGAAGACGATGGATTCGTGTTGTGGGAATCCAACGCCATCGTCCGCTATCTGATGGCCAGGCATGCGCCGAACACCCCGTGGTATCCGGCAGATCTGCAAGCGCGGGCCAGCGCCGAGAAGTGGATGGACTGGACCACTTCGAGTTTTGCCGGACCGTTCCGTACGGTGTTCTGGGGCGTATTGCGCACCCCGGCCGATCAACAGGACTGGCCTGCGATCCAGGCTGCAATCAAGGAATGCGAAGCGCTGCTGGCGATGGCCGATCAGGCGCTGGCGAGCCAGCCATACCTGTCCGGTGACGAGATCGGCATGGGCGACATTCCCTTGGGGAGTTTCATTTATGCCTGGTTCGAGATGCCGATCGAACGCTCGCCACAGCCCCATCTGCAGGCCTGGTACGCACGGTTGAAAGAGCGTCCGGCGTATCGCAAGGCGGTCATGACCGCGTTGACTTAATACTCACTATCGACACACTTGACTGTACTTGTGCGGCGGCGACAAGCACCATTGCACTGATGCGCCGCGGTTGCATTGCTCGCCGCCCGCCCATATCTGTCCCTTTCTTCCCTTCTTGGTGCGTAATCCGATATGAGTTCCGCTCTGTCCATCCGGCAGCTAACCAAAACCTACGGCAACGGTTTCCAGGCCTTGAGTGGTATCGATCTGGATGTCGCCGAAGGTGACTTCTTCGCCTTGCTCGGCCCCAACGGCGCCGGCAAATCCACGACCATCGGCATTCTTTCGACCCTGGTGAACAAGACCAGCGGCACGGTGAATATCTTCGGCCACGACCTGGACAAGAACCCGGCGGCGCTTAAGCGCTGCATCGGCGTCGTACCCCAGGAGTTCAACTTCAACCAGTTCGAAAAGACCTTCGACATCGTCGTGACCCAGGCTGGTTACTACGGCATCCCGGCGAAAGTTGCCAAGGAACGCGCCGAGCAATACCTGACCCAACTTGGCCTGTGGGACAAGCGCGATGTGCCGTCGCGTTCGCTGTCCGGTGGCATGAAGCGTCGCCTGATGATCGCCCGTGCGCTGGTCCACGAACCGCGCCTGTTGATCCTCGACGAACCGACTGCCGGGGTGGACATCGAGCTGCGCCGTTCGATGTGGACTTTCCTCACCGAGCTGAACAAGAAAGGCATCACCATCATCCTCACCACGCACTATCTGGAAGAGGCTGAGCAGTTGTGCCGCAATATCGGCATCATCGATCACGGCACCATCGTCGAGAACACCAGCATGAAACAGTTGCTCGGCCAGCTGCACGTCGAGACTTTCCTGCTGGATCTGAAGGGCAGCGTGAGCGCGCCGCCACAGTTGATCGGCTATCCGTCACGCTTGCTCGATGCCCACACCCTGGAAGTCCAGGTGGACAAAAGCATGGGCATCACTGCGCTGTTCACTCAGCTTGCCCAACAGAACATTGAAGTGCTGAGCCTGCGTAACAAAACCAATCGCCTCGAGGAGTTGTTCGTGTCCCTGGTGGAGAAAAATCTGTCGAAGGTGGCGGTATGAGTTCCGAGCTGCAGCCCAACCTCGTTGCCCTCAATACCATCGTTTACCGTGAGGTCCGGCGCTTTACCCGGATCTGGCCGCAGACCCTGCTGCCGCCGGCGATCACCATGGTTCTGTACTTCGTGATCTTCGGCAACCTGATCGGTCGACAAATCGGCGATATGGGTGGCTTCACTTACATGGAGTACATCGTGCCGGGCCTGATCATGATGTCGGTGATCACCAACTCCTACGGCAACGTGGTGTCGAGTTTCTTCGGCAGTAAATTCCAGCGTTCCATCGAAGAATTGATGGTGTCACCGGTGTCGCCGCACACCATCCTGATCGGCTACACCCTCGGCGGCGTGCTGCGCGGCTTGATGGTCGGGATCATCGTGACGCTGTTGTCGCTGTTCTTCACCGATCTGCAGGTGCATCACCTGGGCGTGACCATTCTGGTGGTGGTGCTGACTGCGACCATCTTCTCGCTGCTGGGCTTCATCAACGCCGTGTTTGCGCGCAACTTCGATGACATCTCGATCATCCCGACCTTTGTGCTGACGCCCTTGACCTATCTGGGCGGGGTGTTCTACTCGATCTCGTTGCTGCCGCCGTTCTGGCAGACCGTGTCCCTGGCCAACCCGGTGCTGCATATGGTCAATGCGTTCCGTTACGGCATTCTCGGGGTGTCGGATATTCGGATCAGCATTGCGATTACGTTCATGGTGGTGGCGACGATCGTGCTGTACATCGGTTGTGCGCGGCTGCTGGTGAGTGGGCGGGGGATGCGTACTTAAGATTTTCAAACGATGGCGGCCTGGCAGCCGACCTATTGATTGTTGACGGAGTACATATCCATTCCTGCGGTAACGGCCACTTAGGGTTTCGCTCTTACAGCGAGTCACTTGGAAGAGCCCCAAGTAACCAAGGGCTCTTGCCCCCGGCGTTCGGTGCCTCGCTCCGGTCCTGCTCCGTGGGTCGCCGCGATGGGCCATCCTTGGCCCAGCGCGGCTAAACCGGCATCCATGCCGGTTTACCCACTGCGCAGAACCTCCACTCGGCCTCTCGATGGGGCAAGAAAATCAAAAGCAAGATCAAGATCAAACGCGAGGCGGCCTGATAGCCGACCTGATTTTGCGGGTGTACCCCCCGTAGGAGCCAGCGGTGCGGCGATCCGACTTGCCGGCGAAGAACGATAACGCGGTACAACAAACACACCGCAGCGCCTGGTTCGCCGGCAAGTCGGATCGCCGCACCGCTGGCTCCTACAAGGGATTGGGGTGCCTGGAAAAGATCAGGTCGGCTGTCAGGCCGCCTCGCTTTTGTCTTTGATCTGGGGCGCCCCGTTAAACCACGATGGCCGAACGCAGGCATTGCGCAGTGGGTAAACCGGCAGGACGCCGGTTTAGCCGCGTTGGGCCAAGGATGGCCCATCGCGGCGACCCACGGAGCAATGCCGGAGTGAGGGCATGCCGAGCCTAGGCGAGGCACCGAGTGGTGGGGCAAGAGCGCTTTGGTTACTTTCGCGCTTTTCGAAAGTGACTCGCCGTAAGGGCGAAACCATAAGCAGTCGTTACCGGAGCAACGGATATGCACACGATCAACCGGCCTCTCACATCCGACTTCGCTTACGCCGCCGCCACTGCCGCGCCACCCACCAGCGCCAATACATCATCACCAGGCAATAAGCCAACGCCCCAAGCACAACGCCTACCACCACCGACCCCAGCAAAAATGGCTGCCACAGGGTCGATAGTTCACCGCTGATCCATTCCCAGGTCAGCTCGTCCGGCAGATGCCGTGCGGGAACATCCATCAACCAGGCACCGGTCTGATAAGTACAGAAGAACACCGCCGGCATGGTGATCGGGTTGGTCAACCAGACCAGGCTGACCGCAATCGGCATGTTGCCGCGCACGATGATCGCGAGAACCGCAGCGACCAGCATCTGCATCGGAATCGGCAGGAATGCCGCGAACAAGCCGACTGCCATGGCCCGGGCGACGGAATGGCGATTGAGGTGCCAGAGGTTCGGGTCATGCAGCAGGGTGCCGAGAAAGCGTAAGGACTTGTGTTCCCTGATGCTGGTCGGGTCTGGCATGTAGCGTTTGAATAAGCGCCGGGGCATAAGGCTTCTCGGTCGATCAAGGTGGCAAGTATGTCTGGATTCCATGAGGCACCCATTCAGACTTTGTGACAATTGTTAACGACGGACGTGCGTCGGGCCGACTATGCCTAGGGACTGGACTCTCAAGGACGGGCTTATGCGCACAGGGATGATGGCGCTGGCGTTGGGCTTGCTGGCCTTGCGTTTTTTACCGGTGTTACCGCCGGTCTGGTTGTGGTTGTTGATGCCGGTGGCAGGCTTGATGTTGCTGCCGTTCAGGACGTATCCGGCTGCGTTTTTCCTGTTCGGCTTGAGTTGGGCCTGTGCCCATGCCCAATGGGCCCTGGATGATCGGCTGTCGCCGGCCCTCGACGGGGAAACGCGTTGGGTCGAAGGGCGTGTCAGCGGGCTGCCACAGAATGGTGAGGGGGTGGTGCGTTTCGAACTGACTGACAGTCGGTCACGCCGTACCGACCTGCCGCGACAGTTGCGTCTGGCCTGGTATGACGGTCCGCCGGTAAACAGCGGCGAACGCTGGCGGCTCGCGGTCAAGCTGAAGCGACCCGTGGGGTTGCTCAATCCGCATGCCTTCGACTATGAGGCCTGGCTGTTGGCGCAACGCATCGGTGCGACCGGGACGGTCAAGGCCGGGGAGCGGCTTGCACCAGCCCGGTGGGCCTGGCGCGACGGTATCCGCCAGAGGCTGCAGGCCGTGGATGCGCAAGGTCGAACTGGCGTGCTGGTTGCGCTGGTGCTGGGAGACGGCGCGGGGCTCAGCCGCGAAGACTGGCAGGTGTTGCAAGACACTGGCACCGTGCACCTGTTGGTGATTTCCGGGCAGCACGTCGGCTTGTTGGCGGGACTGGTTTATCTGTTGATCGCCGGGCTTGCCCGTTACGGCTTGTGGCCAGCCCGTCTACCATGGTTGCCTTGGGCCTGCAGCCTGGCTTTCGTGGCCGCCCTTGGCTATGGGCTGCTGGCTGGCTTCGAAGTGCCGGTCCGCCGAGCCTGCCTGATGATCGGCCTGGTGCTGCTATGGCGCCTGCGTTTTCGCCACCTGGGTGCCTGGTGGCCACTGTTGCTGGCGCTCAATGGCGTCTTGCTGATGGACCCGTTGGCGAGTCTGCAACCGGGGTTCTGGCTGTCCTTCGCGGCGGTGGCGGTGCTTATCTTCACGTTCGGTGGGCGCCTGGGGCCTTGGCCATGGTGGCAAACCTGGACCCGTGCCCAGTGGCTGATCGCTATTGGCCTTGGACCGTTTTTGCTGGTCCTGGGATTGCCGATCAGCCTTAGCGGGCCGCTGGTCAATCTGCTGGCGGTACCCTGGATCAGCCTGGTGGTGCTGCCCCCTGCATTGCTCGGGACACTTTTGCTGCCGGTGCCCTACGTCGGCGAGTGGCTGCTGTGGCTGGCGGGCGGCTTGATAGACTGGCTGTTCACCGGGTTGGCATTGGTCGCCGGCAAGGTTCCCGCCTGGGTGCCCGCGGCCATCCCGCTATGGGTCTGGGCCATCGGCACGTTGGGCGCCTTTTTGTTGCTGCTGCCGCGTGGCGTACCGATGCGACCGTTAGGCTGGCCTTTGCTGTTACTACTGGTTTTTCCTCCGCGGCCGGTGCTGCCCGAAGGCATTGCCGAGGTCTGGCAGTTGGATGTGGGCCAAGGGCTGGCGATCATGGTGCGCACGCGCCATCACACACTGTTGTATGACGCCGGTCCGCGTTTGCGTGGTCTTGACCAGGGTGAACGGGTGGTCCTGCCCGCACTGCGCAAGCTGGGTGTGAAGGCGCTCGACCTGATGTTGATCAGCCATGCCCATGCCGATCATGCCGGTGGCGCCCGGGCAGTGGCCAATGGATTGCCGGTGAAACGGGTGCTCAGTGGCGAACCTGCCGACCTGCCTGGCGAGTTGCAGGCCGAGGGCTGTGAGAGCGGTCGGCAGTGGACGTGGGACGGGGTCAACTTTCAACTGTGGCACTGGCCGCAGGCCAGGGACAGCAACCAGAACTCCTGTGTGTTGCAGATCGAAGCCAATGGCGAGCGATTGCTGCTCAGCGGTGACATCGACACCCACGCCGAGCGCGCGTTGCTCGCCAGCCCATTGGCCGTGCCTACCGATTGGTTGCAGTCACCGCACCACGGTAGTCGCAGTTCGTCGTCGATGGCGCTGCTCAACGTTCTACAGCCCAAGGCAGCACTGATTTCCCGTGGACAGGGCAACTCCTTCGGTCATCCTCATCCGGTGGTGATTGAGCGCTATCGACATCGCGCGATGGACATCTACGACAGTGCGCAGCAAGGCGCCGTTCATCTGCAACTGGGGCGTTTCGAACCACCGCGCTCGATGCGTCAAGAACGGCGCTTCTGGCGCGATCCGCCACCCTCGGGCAAATAACCTTGGGTGATCAAAGGCCGACCGGATGCGACATCACAGTCTTCGGTGAGCCCACCCCCTATGTTAGAGTGGCGCACTTTTTCGAGGGGACTGTCACTGTGTGGGAATTGGTCAAATCCGGCGGCTGGATGATGCTGCCGATCATCCTGAGTTCCATCGCGGCAATGGCTATCGTTGCCGAACGTCTGTGGACCCTGCGGGCCAGTCGCGTGACCCCGGAGCATTTGCTCGGGCAGGTCTGGGTCTGGATCAAGGACAAGCAACTTAACAAGGAGAAGCTCAAGGAACTGCGCGCCAATTCGCCGTTGGGCGAGATCCTGGCCGCTGGCCTGGCGAACTCCCGGCATGGTCGCGAGATCATGAAGGAGTGCATCGAAGAGGCCGCCGCGCGGGTCATCCATGAGCTGGAACGCTACATCAATGCCCTCGGTACCATCGCTGCCATGGCGCCATTGCTGGGGCTGCTGGGTACGGTGCTGGGCATGATCGATATTTTCAGTGCGTTCATGGGCACGGGCATGACCACCAATGCGGCGGTACTGGCCGGGGGTATCTCCAAGGCGCTGATCACCACGGCCGCCGGCTTGATGGTCGGTATCCCGTCGGTATTCTTCCACCGTTTCCTGCAACGCCGGATCGATGAACTGGTGGTCGGCATGGAGCAGGAAGCGATCAAGCTGGTCGAAGTCGTGCAGGGTGACCGTGACGTGGACCTGGCGGGGGGCAAAGCGTGAAATTCCGCCGCAAGCAACGGGAGAATGTGGACATCAACCTCGCGTCACTGATCGACGTGGTGTTTATCCTGCTGCTGTTTTTCGTCGTGACCACGACGTTTACCCGTGAAACCCAGTTGCGCGTCGATCTGCCCGAATCGGTCAGCGGAGCGCCTTCCGATGACCAGACCCGGCAACTGGACATCGTGATCAGTGCCGATGGCATATTCTCGGTGAACAACCAGGTATTGCCCAAGAGTGACCTGGCAACGCTGATGGATGCCCTGCAGAAACAGTCCAATGGCGATACCAGTCGACCGCTGTCCATCAGCGCCGACGGAAAATCCCAGCATCAGTCGGTCATCACCGCCATGGACGCTGCCGGCAAACTCGGCTTCAGCCATCTGCGCATGACCACAGTCGAGGCGGCGCCGCCCGCGCCTTGAAAAGCATGTCCGAACGCTTGCTCGCTGCCTGGTACCGGGGGCATCCGGCCCTGAAGCTGTTACAGCCGCTGGAGTGGTTGTACCGCCGCGTGGTCAACAACAAGCGCAAGCGCTTTCTGGCGGGCGAGGGTGAGATCTATCAACCACCGGTACCGCTGATCGTGGTGGGCAACATCACCGTGGGCGGCACCGGCAAGACACCGCTGATCCTGTGGATGATCCAGCACTGTCAACGCAGTGGCCTGCGGGTTGGCGTGGTCAGCCGGGGTTACGGTGCCAAGCCAGCGCAATTGCCATGGCGGGTCGAAGCGGATCAAAGCGCCGACATCGCTGGCGATGAGCCGCTGTTGATCGTGCAGCGCACCGGCGTGCCGTTGATGATCGATCCGGATCGCAGTCGCGCGGTCAAAGCCCTGCTGGACAGTGAGTCGCTGGACCTGATCCTGTCCGATGATGGCATGCAGCATTACCGCCTGGCGCGGGATCTGGAGCTGGTACTGATCGACGCGGCCCGCGGATTGGGCAACCGCCGCTGCTTGCCGGCCGGGCCGCTACGTGAACCGGTCGAACGTCTGCAAAGTGTCGATGCGGTGCTCTACAACGGCGCAACGGCTGACAGTGGCGACGGCTTTGCCTTCCAGTTACAACCGACGGCGCTGGTCAACCTGCAAAGCGGCGAACGGCGCCCGCTCGATCACTTTCCCGCGGGCCAGGCGTTGCATGCGGTGGCCGGGATCGGTAACCCGCAGCGTTTCTTCAGGACCCTCGAAACGCTACACTGGCAGCCAGTCCCGCATGCATTCGCCGACCACGCCGAATACAGTGTGCAGGCCTTGAATTTCAACCCGTCATTGCCATTGGTGATGACCGAAAAGGATGCGGTGAAGTGCCGTGCCTTCGCCGCCGCCGACTGGTGGTACCTGGCGGTCGACGCTGTGCCATCGCCAGCCTTCACGGCCTGGTTCGATACACAGTTGATGCGCCTGTTGCCGGCTCGTCTTTTGCCTTAAATCCGTTTCTATCCAGGGAATGTTCATGGACACCAAATTGCTCGATATCCTCGCTTGCCCGGTCTGCAAAGGTCCGCTCAAGCTCAGCGCTGACAAGACCGAGCTGATCAGCAAGGGCGCTGGCCTTGCGTACCCGATTCGCGACGGCATCCCGGTGATGCTCGAATCCGAAGCCCGTACCCTGACCACCGACGAGCGTCTGGATAAATGACTTCAGCCTTTACCGTTGTTATTCCTGCGCGCTACGCCTCCACCCGCCTGCCGGGCAAACCGCTGCTGTCGATCGCTGGCAAGCCGATGATCCAGCACGTTTGGGAACAGGCGTGCAAAAGTAGCGCAGAGCGCGTGGTGGTTGCCACGGACGATGCGCGCATCGCCCAGGCCTGTGAAGGTTTCGGTGCCGAAGTGGTGATGACTCGCGAAGACCACAACTCCGGAACCGATCGCCTGGCTGAAGTCGCGGCGAAGCTGGGCCTGGCACCAGACGCGATCGTGGTTAACGTCCAGGGTGACGAGCCGTTGATACCGCCGAGTGTCATTGACCAGGTGGCCGTCAACCTGGCTGCCCACACCGAAGCGCGCATGGCCACGTTGGCCGAGCCGATCGAAGACGTGGAGAGCCTGTTCAACTCCAACGTGGTCAAGGTCGTCAGTGACCTCAATGGCCTGGCGCTGACCTTCAGTCGCGCCACGTTGCCATGGGCACGGGACACGTTCGCCAAGAGCCTCGAGCAAATGCCCGAAGGCGTGCCGTATCGCCGCCACATCGGCATCTATGCCTACCGCGCCGGTTTTCTGCATGACTTCGTCAGCTGGGGCCCGTGCTGGCTGGAAAACACCGAGTGCCTGGAACAACTGCGCGCCTTGTGGCACGGGGTACGGATCCACGTGGCCGATGCACTGATCGC
The DNA here is from genome assembly GCF_002236105.1 of Pseudomonas umsongensis. Taxonomy (GTDB): domain Bacteria; phylum Pseudomonadota; class Gammaproteobacteria; order Pseudomonadales; family Pseudomonadaceae; genus Aquipseudomonas; species Aquipseudomonas umsongensis. Next base: position 368,531 of record NZ_NIWU01000005.1, on the reverse strand, counting down.
GCCGCCTGCCGGCGTCGATACCGTTGAAGACCTCGAGCGCGTTCGTCGCCTGCTGGAGGCCTGATGCGGGTTCTGTTTGTCTGTCTGGGCAATATCTGTCGTTCACCCACGGCCGAAGGCGTTCTGCGGCATAAACTGCGTGAAGCGGGGCTGGCCGATCAAGTCGAAGTGGCCTCTGCCGGCACCGGCGACTGGCACGTGGGCAGCGCGCCGGACAAGCGCAGCCAGGCGGCGGCAAAACGCCGTGGTTACGATTTGTCCGCCCAACGCGCCCAACAGGTCACCCGTGCCGATTTCGCCACGTACGACCTGATCCTGGCGATGGACAACAGTAACCTGCGCAACCTCATGGATCTGCAACCGCCCAAGTGCAAGGCGGAGCTGGACCTGTTCCTGCGCCGCTACCCGTCGCAGGTCGAGGAAGTCCCGGACCCGTACAACGACAGTGAACATGGCTTCGAGCACGTGCTGGACTTGATCGAGCGCGCCAGTGACCTGCTGGTGATCGAACTGAAGGAACGGTTATGAGTTTGCAACTGCGATCCCAGGTTTCGCTCAAGCCGTTCAACAGCTTTGGAGTGGATGTCCAGGCCCGTCTTTTTGCCGAGGCCCATAGCGACGCCGATGTGCGTGAGGCCCTGGCCTATGCGCGGGAACACCAGGTGCCCTTGCTGGTGATCGGCGGTGGCAGCAACTTGCTGCTGACCGCTGACATTGAGTCGATGGTACTGCGCATGGCCACCCGCGGAATACGCGTGATCAGCGACGATGGCAGCAAAGTCGTGATCGAGGCCGAGGCGGGCGAGCCCTGGCATCCATTCGTGCAACACACCTTGGTGCAGGGCTTGTCAGGCCTGGAAAACCTCAGCCTGATTCCTGGCACCGTTGGCGCGGCCCCCATGCAGAACATCGGCGCCTATGGCGTGGAAATCAAGGATGTGTTCGCCGGCCTGACCGCCCTGGATCGCCAGACCGGCGAACTGCGCGACTTCAGTCTGCAAGAGTGCAACTTCGCTTACCGCGACAGCGTGTTCAAACAGGAGCCTGGGCGCTGGTTGATCCTGCGCGTGCGTTTCACCCTCGATCGCACCGCCCACCTGCATCTGGAGTACGGTCCTGTACGTCAGCGCCTGACCGAGCAGGGCATCGATCATCCGACGGCCACGGACGTCAGTCAGGCCATTTGCAGCATTCGCAACGAGAAGCTTCCGGACCCGGCGGTGCTCGGCAATGCCGGCAGCTTTTTCAAAAACCCCTTGGTCCCAGCGGCACTGGTCGCACAGCTCAAGGGTGAATACCCGGACCTGGTGGCCTACGCGCAACCCGACGGGCAGATGAAGCTGGCTGCCGGCTGGTTGATCGAGCGGGCAGGGTGGAAAGGCTTCCGCGATGCCGATGCAGGCGTGCATAAAATGCAGGCACTGGTGCTGGTCAATTACGGCAGTGCGACGGGGCTGCAATTGCTGCACCTGGCGCAGCGGATCCAGAAAGACATTTCAGAACGTTTCCATGTCGACCTGGAAATGGAGCCGAACCGCTATTGAGGCTACGCTTTCAAGGTGGACTTCAAAGCCCTGCACTGATGAAAAGTGCAGGGCTTTTTTGTTAATGCTGGGTTAACTGAGCGAGCTAACGATACATTGCATTTGTTCCATCAAAGGCCCGGTGCAGACGTCTCCGTCCGGCATAAGAGAGCCCTATTAGCCTGAGTAGATCTGCGTTATGCCAACCGCCGACCTCCCGGTGGCAGATTGCTCGACCCCATGACCTTTATAACTATGCGGGCGTGCCCATGATTACCCTGAAACTCAACGGTCAAGACCATCCACTCGATGTCACCGAGGATATGCCCTTGCTCTGGGCAATTCGCGACGTGGCCGGTTACAACGGCACCAAGTTTGGCTGTGGCATGGGCCTTTGCGGCGCCTGCACGATTCATATCGAAGGTGCTCCGGCGCGCAGTTGCATCACGCCGGTTGGCTCGGTCGTCGGCCAGAATGTCACCACCATCGACAACCTTCACGCCGACCCGGTCGGCAAAGTCGTGCAGCAAGCCTGGCTCGATACGGCCGTGGCTCAATGCGGTTACTGCCAGGGTGGGCAGATCATGTCCGCCACTGCGCTGCTCAAGACCAATCCCGACCCCAGCGATGAACAGATCGAAGAGGCGATGGTTGGCAACATCTGCCGCTGCGGCACCTACAACCGTATCAAGACCGCCATTCGCCAGGCATCCACTCACCTGAAGGAGGCCAAGGCATGAGCCGGTTACCGAATGATTTCGCCCTGAGCAACCTCAGTCGGCGGGGCTTCCTCAAGGGCGTGGGCGCCACCAGTGCGCTGGTGGTTGCCGCGAGTTGGGGCTGGCAAGACGCGTTTGCCGAAGAGGCGCAGAAAAAGTTTGGTGCCGATGGCATGCCCAATGGCTGGATCGACGATCCCAAGGTTTATGTGAGCATCGCCACTGATGGCACGGTGACGGTTGTCTGCAACCGTTCGGAAATGGGCCAGGGTGTACGGACCAGCCTGACCATGGTGGTGGCCGACGAGCTGGAAGCCGATTGGGCGCGGGTCAAGGTGCAACAGGCGCCGGGCGATGAAGTGCGGTTCGGCAACCAGGACACCGATGGTTCGCGCAGCATGCGTCACTGGTACGAACCGATGCGCCGCTGTGGCGCCGCCGCCCGGACCATGCTGGAACAGGCCGCCGCCGACCAGTGGAAAGTGCCGGTTGGCGAATGCCATGCGCAGCTGCATAAAGTCATCCATAAGCCTTCCGGTCGCGAACTGGAGTATGGCGCTCTGGCCGCCGCAGCCGGCGCCTTGGCCGTGCCGGCCCGGGACAGCTTGCGACTCAAGCAGCCCTCGGAGTTTCGCTACATCGGCAAGGAAGGCACCAGGGCCATCGATGGCGACGATATCGTCAACGGCCGCGCGGTATACGGCGCAGACGTGCATTTCGATGGCATGCTGTTCGCCGTCATTGCCCGGCCGGCGGTATATGGCGGCAAGGTCAAGAGCTTCGATGGCAGCGCTGCGATGAAAGTGCCGGGAGTGGTCAAGGTCATCCAGATTGAAAGCCGTCCACTGCCCTCGGAGTTTCAACCCCTGGGCGGCATCGCGGTGGTGGCCAACAACACTTGGGCGGCGATCAAGGGTCGCGATGCGTTGAAAATCGAATGGGACGACGGCCCCAACGCCAGCTACGACTCGATCGCGTACCGCAAGGAACTCGAGGCCGCTTCGCTCAAGCCGGGCAAAGTGGTGCGCAATACCGGCAATATCGACGACGCCATGGCCAATGCCGCCAGCATGCTGGAAGCCTCCTACTATTTGCCACACCTGTCACAATCGCCAATGGAGCCGATGGTTGCCATCGCTCGCTACAAGGACGGTGTGTGCCAAGCCTGGGGGCCAAGCCAGGCGCCACAGGTCACCCGCGAGCGGATCGGCGAACGCCTGGGCGTGCCATTCGATAAAGTCACCTTCAACGTGACGTTGCTGGGCGGGGGCTTCGGGCGCAAGTCCAAACCTGACTTCATTATCGAAGCGGCCATCCTGGCCAAGGAGTTCCCCGGCAAGGCGGTGCGGGTGCAATGGACCCGTGAAGACGATATTCACTGTTCCTATTTTCACACGGTGTCGGCCGAATACCTCAAGGCCAGCCTGAACAAGGACGGCTTGCCCTCCGGCTGGCTGCACCGCACGGTGGCGCCGAGCATTACCGCGTTGTTCGCGCCGGGCATGAACCATGAGGCCGCCTTCGAACTGGGGATGGGCTTCACCAACATGGCCTACGCAATTCCCAACATTCGCCTGGAAAACCCCGAGGCCACCGTCCATACGCGGGTTGGCTGGTATCGCTCGGTATCGAACATCCCCCACGGTTTTGCGATCCAGAGCTTCATCGATGAACTGGCGCACAAGGCCGGAGAAGACCCGCTCAAGTACCAGGTCAGATTGCTCGGCCCCGACCGTCAGATCGATCCGCGGACCTTGAGTGAAGAATGGAACTACGGTGAATCGCCCGAGCGTTATCCGATCGATACCGCTCGCCTGCGCACGGTACTGGAAACTGCCGCGAAGGCCGCCGGTTGGGGACGTGAGTTGCCCAAGGGCCGAGGCCTGGGCCTGGCGGTGCATTACAGTTTCGTGACCTACGTGGCGGCAGTGATTGAAGTCGAAGTCAAGGACGATGGCACCTTGATCGTGCACAAAGCTGACATTGCCGTGGATTGCGGGCCGCAGATCAACCCCGAGCGGATTCGTTCGCAGTTCGAAGGTGCCTGCGTCATGGGCCTGGGCAATGCGGTGCTGGGCGAAATCAGCTTCAAGGATGGCAAGGTCCAGCAGGACAACTTCCACATGTACGAAGTGGCGCGCATGTCCCTGGCGCCCAGGGAGGTCGCGGTGCACCTGGTAACGCCGCCGGGCAACGTGCCGTTGGGCGGTGTCGGTGAACCGGGTGTGCCACCGATTGCCCCGGCACTGTGCAATGCGATCTTCGCCGCCACCGGCAAGCGTATCCGCAGCCTGCCGGTCCGTTATCAATTGCAGGGTTGGCAGAAGGTCGAGGTGTGATGGACAGTGCCGATCTCAATGTCCTGCGCAGCGTGCTGGAATGGCGTCGCGCTGGCCAGCGGGTGATGTTGTACAGCGTCGTGCAGACCTGGGGTACTGCGCCCCGGGCGCCTGGCGCAATGCTGGCATTGCGCGAGGACGGCGTGGTGATTGGCTCGGTGTCCGGTGGTTGTGTCGAAGACGACCTGATTGCCCGTTTGCATGACGGTCGCATTGCGGCCGACGGACCGCCGGTGCAACTGATCACCTATGGCGTCACCCGAGAGGAGGCGGCACGCTTCGGTTTGCCCTGCGGCGGCACTTTGCGTTTGACCGAGGAGCGCGTTGGCGATCCTGCGTGGGTCGCGGAGTTGCTGGCGCGCTGCGAAGGCCATGAAATCGTCGCGCGTTCGCTGGATATCGCGACCGGGGAAGTCATTTTGCAGCCCGCCACCAAGACCGATGTGCTGGCTTTCGATGGCCAGACCCTGCGGGCCGTTTATGGCCCGCGTTGGCGCTTGTTGTTGATTGGCGCCGGGCAGTTGTCTCGCTTTGTCGCCGAGATGGCGCGGCTGCTGGATTTTGAAGTGCTGATTTGCGATCCGCGCAGCGAATTCGTCTACGGCTGGGAGGAACAGCACGGTCGATTTGTCTCGGGCATGCCCGATGAGGCGGTAGTGAACATCCAGACCGACGAGCGCACGGCTATCGTTGCGCTGACTCATGATCCGCGCCTGGATGATATGGCCTTGCTGACGGCCCTCGACTCCCGGGCCTTTTATGTTGGCGCACTCGGCTCCCGGGTCAACAGCCAAAAGCGCCGGGACAACCTGGCTCTGCTCGGTCTGTCGCAACAGGCCATCGGGCGGTTGCACGGCCCGGTCGGCTTGCACATTGGCAGCCACAGCCCGGCGGAAATCGCCTTGTCGCTGATGGCAGAGATTGTGGCGATCAAGAATGGTATCGAGCTCAAGCAGAAGAAACCGCTGCGGGAGGGTGTATGAGTCAATCCATCGGGGTGATCGTGTTGGCGGCGGGGCAGGGCAATCGTTTCCGACAAGTCGCGGGCGACGACAAGGACAAGCTGCTGGCTGACTGCATGGGGCGTGATGGCGCGGTTCGATCGGTCATCGAGCAAGTCCTGGTGAATCTACCTTCCGCGCTGGATAAGCGCTTTCTGGTGACCACGGCCGATCGTCCGCAAGTAAGTCGCATGGGCAAGGCCTATGGCTGTGAGATTGTCCTGATCGAAACGACCGGAATGGGCGACAGCATTGCGACAGGGGTGGCGGCAGGCGCTCAACTTGATGGTTGGCTGATGGTGCTGGGAGATATGCCGTTCATCCTGCCATCGAGTATCGAACGCGTTGTGGATCAGATAGCCGATGACTGCGTCAGCGTGCCGGTACAGGAGGGTGAGTACGGGCATCCGGTGGGCTTTGGACGCAGTTTTGCTCCGGGATTGATGGCGTTATCAGGCGATCGCGGCGCCAAGGGGTTGTTTGCTCAGGGACGGGTGGTGGAAGTGAGGGTGGATGACCCCGGTGTGTTGTGGGATGTGGATGTGCCTGAGAAGCTGACCTTCAAATAATCGCAGATTCTCTGTAGGAGCGAGCATGTCGAATCGTCGCACCGTCGCGATGGACGTCAACGATGACGCGGGGAACCTGGATACACGCGGTGCATTTGAGATCATCGCGAGCATGCTCGCTCCTACAGAGGTATAAACGATCATGTTTCCCAGGGTTGTGTGAAGAACCAAAAAAAAAGCCCCGCCCGGGTTCACCGGGCGGGGCTTTTCAATGGCCGAGGGAATCAGACGAGAGGTTTAGGCTCGTGCTCTTTTTCCTGGGCTTTCTCGTGTTGCTCAACCGCTTCCTGAACGGAGCGAGGTGCTTCGGCAATCACCGACTCAACCGGCTCGGCAGCGACTTCAGCAGCCGGGGCAGATGCCTCGACCACTTCGGTGGCAACCGGAGCTGGCTCGGCAGCAACAACCTGGGCAGCAGCGGCCGCCAGTTCGGCTTCCTTCTGCAGACGCTCTTCTTCACGCTTGCGGCGACGCACTTCACGTGGGTCGTTCGGTGCGCGGCCACTTGGCGTCAGGGCGCTGATTGGCGCGGCTTCAACCACTGGAGCAGGCGTTGGGGCAACAACCGGCGCTTCAACCACTGGAGCTGGCTCGGCAGCGGCAACCACTGGCTCGGAGACCAACGCTTGCGCCACCTCGGCTTCAGCAACCGGCGCTGGAGCAGGGGTTTCGGCTACGGCTGGCTCGGCAACCCAGTTGAACGCGGTTTGCTCTTCGCGAACTTCACGAGCGGCCTCGGTCACGGTTTCAGTCACGGTGTCGGCAACCGGTTCTGCAACCACGGCTGGCTCAGCTGCAGCTTCAACCACTGGCTGTGCTTCTGGCGCTGCTGCCATTTCGATTTCCGGCGAAGCTGTGGTTTCGACCGGAGTCGTCGCTTCCACCACTGGCGCTTCGGCCGGGGCCGTTTCCAGGGTGGCGGCGGTGGCGCGTTCGGCTTGCTCGTTGGCCTGTGCTTCGGCCGGAGCGCTGATCACGCTGCTGGCAACGGCTGCGGTAACAGCCAGGCCGGCGGCCAGGTCAGCAGTGCTTGGCGCTTCAGTGTTATCGCCGGCTTCGGACTCATCCGAACCTTCGATCACGTTGCCGTTGGCATCACGCTGACGCTCGCGGCGGTTGCTACGACGACGCTGGCCACGGGAGCGGCGGCGTGGACGATCGCCTTCGGCGCCTTCCTGACCCTCTTCCTGCAGTTGCTCTTCGTTACCGGTCAGCTCTTCTTCGGCTACGGCAGCCGCTTGCTCGGCACGCGGTTGACGTTCTTCACGCGGTGGGCGTGGAGCGCGTTCTTCGCGTGGCGGGCGGGCCGGGCGTTCTTCAGTGGTCGTGGCAGCGACAGCAGCGGCAGCAGGAGCGACAGCGTCCAGCGGCTCGCGCAGTTCACGCACACGCTCCTCACGCTCGCCACGTGGCTTGCGATCTTCGCGCGGGGCACGCGGAGTACGCTCTTCACGTGGCGCGCGCGGAGCGCGTTCTTCACGTGGAGCACGTTCTTCGCGGGCTACGACTGGCGTTTCTTCGCGGGTTTCGCGTGGTTCACGTACTTCGCGTGGCTGGCGCTCTTCGCGCGGCTCGCGTGGGGCGCGTTCTTCGCGGGGCGCGCGCTCTTCACGAGGCTTGCGCTCTTCATCGCGGCGACCGTTACGGGTGCGGCTCTGCTGGCGGCCGGTACGACGTTGTTCCTCGTTGCTGCGTGCGGGACGCTCGGTGGTAGCCGGTTTCTCAACCACGGTCGGAGCGACAGGCTCTTCCTTGGACGCGAACAGGCTGACCAACGACTTCACCAGGCCTTTGAAAAGGCTTGGCTCTGGCGCGGCGACAGGTGCGGGAACCGGTGCGGCGACGACTTCGGTCGGCACCGGAGCGTTGGCGCGGGCGGGAGCCGTCTTGACCGCGGCTTCCTGGCGTACCAGGGTGCGGGTCGCGGCAGCTGGCTGCACTTCTTCCACTTCGGCAGCGGCAGCGGCGATTTCGTAGCTGGACTGGTTGATCGCCGCTTCCGGGCTGTCATCACGCAGGCGCTGAACTTCGAAGTGCGGCGTTTCGAGGTGATCGTTCGGCAGGATGACGATGCGGGCACGGGTACGCAGTTCGATCTTGGTGATCGAGTTACGCTTTTCGTTGAGCAGGAACGCGGCCACCGGGATCGGCACTTGTGCACGAACTTCGGCGGTGCGGTCTTTCAGGGCTTCTTCTTCGATCAGGCGCAGGATCGCCAAAGACAGCGATTCAACGTCACGGATGATGCCGGTGCCGTTGCAGCGCGGGCAAACGATGCCGCTGCTTTCACCCAGGGATGGGCGCAGGCGCTGACGGGACATTTCCAGCAGGCCGAAGCGCGAGATGCGACCGACTTGCACGCGGGCGCGGTCGGCTTCCAGGCATTCGCGGACTTTCTCTTCCACGGCACGCTGGTTCTTGGCCGGGGTCATGTCGATGAAGTCGATGACGATCAGGCCGCCGATGTCGCGCAGGCGCAACTGGCGGGCGATTTCTTCGGCGGCTTCAAGGTTGGTCTGCAGCGCGGTTTCTTCGATGTCGCTACCTTTGGTGGCGCGCGCCGAGTTGATGTCGATGGACACCAGGGCTTCGGTCGGATCGATCACGATGGAGCCGCCGGAAGGCAGTTCGACGACGCGCTGGAAAGCGGTTTCGATCTGGCTTTCGATCTGGAAGCGGTTGAACAGCGGAACGCTGTCTTCGTAGAGCTTGATCTTGCTGGCGTACTGCGGCATCACCTGGCGAATGAAGGTCAGGGCTTCGTCCTGGGCTTCAACGCTGTCGATCAGCACTTCGCCGATGTCCTGGCGCAGGTAGTCGCGGATCGCGCGGATGATCACGTTGCTTTCCTGGTAGATCAGGAACGGCGCGGAACGATCCAGCGAAGCTTCTTTGATGGCGGTCCACAGTTGCAGCAGGTAGTCGAGGTCCCACTGCATTTCTTCGCTGCTGCGACCCAGGCCGGCAGTGCGCACGATCAGGCCCATGTCGGCCGGGGCAACCAGGCCGTTCAGCGCTTCACGCAATTCATTGCGCTCTTCGCCTTCGATGCGACGGGAGATACCGCCGGCACGCGGGTTGTTCGGCATCAGCACGAGGTAACGACCGGCCAGGCTGATGAACGTGGTCAGGGCGGCGCCCTTGTTGCCACGCTCTTCTTTTTCGACCTGAACGATGACTTCCTGGCCTTCGCTCAGGACGTCCTTGATGTTGACGCGGCCTTCAGGGGTTTTCTTGAAGTATTCGCGGGAGATTTCTTTGAGGGGCAGGAAGCCGTGGCGCTCAGAGCCGAAATCGACAAAGGCAGCCTCCAGGCTTGGTTCGATGCGAGTAATCCGGCCTTTATAGATGTTGGCCTTCTTCTGCTCGCGTGCACCGGATTCGATGTCCAGGTCGTAGAGGCGCTGGCCATCTACCAGTGCAACACGCAACTCTTCGGGTTGAGTTGCGTTAATCAGCATTCTTTTCATGTAGTACCGTCGGTTTCCGGGCTGCCGGAAACGGCGTTCGGCACACACGACTTCTCATGGTCGGTGTCAGGTGCGTCGGGAGTGGTTGGCCATTCCCGTGTCCAGCGATGTCCGGCCAATGTGGGCCTTCGTCGCGACGTACGCGTCCTGCTTGCTGTGGCTACTTAAGCACTCAGTCAGGAGGAGGAATCAACCGGCGGCTGTGGACGAGATGAAGCGTCTTGATAAAGCCTATTGCTACACAGGCCAGCGGTTGTGCATCTCCACCCTACACGTATCCCTGATAATTCGGGTGCTGCCGCGCGCAGAATCCGCAGCGGGTTGGCATTTACCGTGAGCTCCGAAAGGGGAGGTCACGCATCATGGCTAATTTAGGCGTTGTTTCCGAAGCGTTTCGCTCGGGGTCATCCGCAGCTGACTGCACTTTGTGAACTGGCCATGAATATTGGCTCGAAAAGCGAGTGGAAACTCTGCTTTGCGGTTTGATTCAGGCCTCATGTCACCTGCGCTTGTTACAGTTGCAAACTCCACCGTTACGTAGCGAAAACCCCGTAGGACGGCCTCGCGTCCTGGTGAATTGCGTTGGTCAGGGCCGGTTTTTGACCGTTGGTCCGCTGGCCAGGCCGCTTTTGGCGGCGTTCGCGACTATAGCAGCAATGATTAAGTGCTTCAATTCCATAAAAAATTGTTATCATCCGCGCCATGACGACGACTACCCCCCCGACTCCAGGCGTACAACTGCTTGAGGTCTCGCCGGAATATGCCGGCCAACGTATTGATAACTTCCTTCTCGCTCGGCTCAAAGGCGTGCCCAAGACCTTGATTTACCGCATTTTGCGTAAAGGCGAAGTGCGAGTGAACAAGGGTCGGATCAAGCCCGAATACAAGCTGCAGGCGGGCGATATCGTGCGCGTGCCGCCGGTTCGCGTGCCTGAGCGCGACGAGCCGGTGCCGCTGGCCCAGGGGCTGTTGCAGCGCCTGGAAGCCTCGATTGTCTTTGAAGACAAGGCCCTGATCGTGATCAACAAGCCTGCCGGCATTGCGGTTCACGGTGGTAGCGGCCTGACGTTCGGGGTGATCGAAGCCTTCCGTCAGCTGCGCCCCGATTGCAAGGAGCTTGAGCTGGTTCACCGTCTCGACCGTGATACGTCCGGCCTGTTGATGATCGCCAAGAAGCGCAGCATGTTGCGCCACCTGCACACCGCATTGCGCGGTGATGGCGTCGACAAGCGCTACATGGCGCTGGTGCGCGGTAACTGGGCGAGCTCGATCAAGCAGGTTCGTGCGGCGTTGGGCAAGAGCAACCTGCGCTCCGGCGAACGCATGGTCGAGGTCGACGAAGAGGAGGGCAAGGAGTCCGTGACCGTGTTCAAGGTCCTGCGCCGCTTCGGTGACTTTGCCACCCTGATCGAAGCCAAGCCGATCACTGGCCGGACTCACCAGATTCGTGTGCACACCTTGCACGCCGGGCATTGCATCGCTGGCGACAGCAAGTATGGTGACGAAGGTTTCAGCAAGGAAATTCGTGATCTGGGCGGTAAGCGCCTGTTCCTGCATGCCTACATGCTGACTGTGCCGTTGCCGGATGGTGGCGAATTGAAGTTGCAGGCGCCTGTCGACGAAATGTGGGCTAAAACCGTGGAGCGCCTGAGTGCACCCATCTGATTACAAGCTGCTGATTTTCGATTGGGACGGCACGCTGGCCGATTCCATTGGTCGGATTGTCGAGGCGATGCACGTGGCGTCGCAGCGGTCCGGGTTCGAGCAGTGCGATGATCTTGCGGTCAAGGGCATCATCGGCCTGGGTCTGCCGGAGGCGATTCGTACCCTGTATCCGGAAATCGGCGATGCCGAACTTGTAGCGTTTCGTCAGCACTACGCCGATCACTACATCGCCTCGGAAGCGGTACCTTCGCCCTTGTTCGAGGGCGTGGTCGAGTCGCTCGAGGCGTTTCGTGCCGAGGGTTATCACCTGGCCGTGGCCACGGGCAAGGCCCGTCGCGGGCTGGATCGGGTGCTGAAGTCTCACGGTTGGGAAAATTACTTCGATATCACCCGGGCTGCCGACGAGACAGCCAGCAAGCCCCATCCGCTGATGCTTGAGCAGATACTGGCGCATTGTGATGTGCGTGCGGATCAGGCCCTGATGGTTGGCGACTCGTCCTTCGATCTGCAGATGGCGCGCAATGCCGGCATGGATTCGGTGGCGGTCAGCTACGGCGCGCAATCGATTGAAGCGCTGAAGCTGTTCGAGCCACGACTGGCTATCGATCGTTTTTCACAATTGCACGCCTGGCTGGGTCAGCGGGCCTAATACGTTATTGCTGGGGTAAATGGCATGGCCGACGAATGGAAAGCGCCCGCCAAGGCGAGCGCAGAGAGCGGTGACGAAAAAAGCTGGAAGCTGTTGGAGAAGACCCTGCTGGCCGGTGTGCAGGAGCAGCGTCGCTCCCGGCGTTGGGGGATTTTCTTCAAGTTGTTGACCTTCGTGTACCTGTTTGTCGCGTTGGCGCTGTTTACGCCTCTGATGGATATCGAGAAGGCTGCAACCCGCAGTGGTAACTACACCGCGTTGATCGAGATCGACGGCATGATCGCCGACAAGGAGCCGGCCAGTGCCGACAACATCGTCGGTAGCCTGCGAGCCGCCTTCGAAGACGACAAGGTCAAGGGTGTCATCCTGCGCATCAATAGCCCGGGCGGCAGTCCGGTGCAGTCAGGCTATGTCTATGACGAGATTCGCCGACTGCGTGGACTGCATCCGGATACCAAGCTTTACGCGGTGATTTCCGACCTGGGTGCTTCCGGCGCGTATTACATTGCCAGTGCGGCGGACCAAATCTATGCCGACAAGGCGAGCCTGGTGGGCTCCATCGGGGTAACGGCGGCCGGCTACGGGTTTGTCGGCACCATGGAGAAGCTGGGAGTGGAGCGTCGCACCTACACTTCGGGCGAGCACAAATCCTTCCTCGACCCGTTCCAGCCGCAGAAGCCTGAAGAAACGGCGTTCTGGCAGGGTGTGCTCGATACCACCCACAAACAGTTCATCAGCAGCGTCAAGCAGGGTCGTGGCGATCGCCTGAAGGACAAGGAGCATCCGGAGCTGTTCTCCGGGCTGGTCTGGTCGGGTGAGCAGGCGCTGCCGCTGGGCTTGATCGACGGCCTGGGTAATGCCAGTTATGTCGCGCGGGATGTGATCGGCGAAAAAGAGCTGGTGGACTTCACCGTTCAGGAATCGCCGTTCGATCGCTTCTCGAAAAAGCTCGGCGCCAGCGTGGCTGAGCACTTGGCAATGTGGATGGGGTTTAACGGTCCGTCGTTGCGTTAAGTTTTTTAAAGTCAAAAGATCGCAGCCTGCGGCAGCTCCTACACCGATCACCTGTAGGAGCTGCCGCAGGCTGCGATCTTTTGCTTTTAGGGGATTTGCACGCCTTCGGTTAGAAGCATATCGACAAGGCGAATCAGCGGCAGGCCGACCAGGCTGGTAGCGTCGGGGCCCTCGGTGCGCTGAAACAGGCTTACCCCCAAGCCTTCGGCCTTGAAACTGCCAGCACAGTCGTAGGGTTGTTCGGCGCGCAGGTAGCGTTCGATGCGTTCACTGTCGAGTGTGCGCATGTGCACCGTGAAGGGTACGCAGTCGACCTGGCAATGGCCGGTCTGGCTATTCAGCAGGGCGAGCCCGGTCAGGAACGTCACGCTGGCGCCGCTTGCAGCCAGCAGTTGCTCGCGGGCCTTTTCGAAAGTGTGGGGCTTGCCGACGATTCGCTCGCCAAGCACCGCGACCTGGTCTGAGCCGATAATCAGATGAGCGGTATGGCTGGCGGCCAGTGCGCGTGCTTTCTCTTCGGCGAGGCGTTTGACCAGCTCGACGGCGGATTCACCGAGGCGATGGCTTTCATCGATGTCCGGCGAGCTGCAGCTGAATGGCAGCTGCAAGCGGGCCAGCAAATCCCGGCGATAAACCGAGCTTGAAGCGAGTAATAAAGGCAGCATGCGCAACTCCAAATGGCAGGCATGAATTCTATCGGGGCTTCCAAGTGACGGACAGGGCTGAATTTCCTTTGACATGGGCGGGTGCATCCCTATAATGCTGCGCCTATGTTGAATGACCCGATTCCACCTCACGTTGACCCGCGCAAATTGGCTGATCGTGGCACCACCCTCCAAGGTGAAATGCTGCTGGCCGATTTGAAGAGACTCTGCGACCCGCTTTCCGACAATGTCGGTACGGTGCAGGCTAAATTCGTTTTTGAACGAGATGAACGTAAATCTGTGGTCATCCACAGCTTTATCGACACTGAAGTCAAAATGGTTTGCCAGCGTTGTCTTGAGCTGGTCACCCTGCCGATCCATAGCGAATGCAGTTACGCTGTGGTGAAGGAGGGTGCGAATACCCAGTCGTTGCCGAAAGGTTATGACGTGCTGGAACTGGGCGAAGATCCATTGGATCTGCAGTCACTGATCGAGGAGGAGCTTCTGCTCGCCTTGCCCATTGTGCCTGCTCATCATCCGGAAGAATGCCAGCAGCCGGCGGGAGCAGATGAGCCCGAACCGAGCGAGGACGAGGTAACGCGGTCCAACCCGTTCAGTGTATTGGCGCAGTTAAAGCGTGACCCAAACGTTTAGGAGTTAATCAATTATGGCTGTTCAGCAGAACAAAAAATCCCGCTCTGCCCGTGACATGCGCCGTTCGCACGACGCTCTCGAGGCTAGCACCCTGTCTGTAGAAAAAACCACCGGTGAAGTTCACCTGCGTCACCACGTATCGCCAGAAGGCGTATACCGTGGCCGTAAAGTGATCGACAAGGGCGCTGACGAGTAATCACTTGTCCGCTCAAGTCATCGCGATTGACGCAATGGGCGGGGACTTCGGTCCCCGCAGCATTGTCCAGGCCAGTCTTGCTTGCCTGTCTGCTACGCCCTCGCTGTACCTGACCCTCGTCGGTCAACCCTCCCTCCTTGAAGAATTGATCGCTGGCCAATCGGTTGTGGATCGCGCGCGCCTGTCGATTACTCCGGCGTCCGAAGTCATTACCATGGACGAAAAACCTGCCCAGGCCCTGCGCGGCAAGCCCGACTCGTCGATGCGCGTGGCGCTTGAGTTGCTGCGCGATGGCAAGGTCCAGGCTTGTGTCAGTGCCGGTAATACCGGGGCGCTGATGGCGCTGTCGCGCTTTGTGCTCAAGACCTTGCCGGGCATTGATCGGCCGGCCATGGTAGCGGCGATCCCGACGCAGAAAGGTTATTGCCAGTTGCTCGACCTGGGCGCCAATGTCGATTGCAGCGCCGAGCATCTGTTGCAGTTTGCAGTGATGGGCTCGGTTGCGGCCGAGACCCTGGGTATCGTGCGTCCGCGCGTCGCATTGCTGAACATCGGCACCGAGGACATCAAGGGCAATCAGCAGGTCAAGCTGGCTGCAACCTTGCTGCAAAGTGCCCGTGGCATCAACTACATCGGTTTTGTCGAGGGCGACGGGTTGTACCGTGGCGAAGCGGATGTGGTGGTCTGCGACGGTTTTGTCGGCAACATCCTGCTCAAGTCCAGCGAGGGGTTGGCCACCATGATTGCCGGGCGCATCGAGGCGTTGTTCAAGAAAAGCCTGCCGTCACGCATGGTAGGAGCCTTGGCCCTGCCCCTGATGAAGCGTTTGCAAGCTGACCTGGCGCCGGCGCGACATAACGGCGCGAGCTTTCTTGGTTTGCAGGGCATCGTGGTCAAGAGCCACGGTTCTGCGGGGGTGCAGGGGTTTCAGAGTGCAATTTCCCGTGCCTTGATCGAGATCCAGGAAAACCTGCCGGAGCGCATCCACGGTCGTCTGGAGGATTTGTTGCTTTAGGCGTTTTCGTCGGACAATGCTTAAATGTGACCGCTTGGTTCAAATGGCCATCCAACTCTCAGTTTCTTGCGTCCCCCTGAGCGGGACGTCAATTCTCCGACGACAAGATCATTAGGGGCTTGTTACATGTCTGCTTCCCTCGCATTCGTCTTTCCGGGACAGGGTTCGCAGTCCCTCGGCATGCTGGCCGAGTTGGGCGCGCAACACCCGGTCGTCCTCGACACGTTCAAAGAAGCTTCCGATGCCCTGGGTTACGACCTGTGGGCGCTGACCCAGCAAGGGCCGGAAGAACAACTCAACCAGACCGATAAGACCCAGCCGGCAATTTTGACCGCTTCGATCGCCCTGTGGCGTCTGTGGTTGGCTGAAGGCGGCGCGCGCCCGGCGTATGTGGCTGGTCACAGTCTGGGCGAATACAGTGCCTTGGTGGCTGCTGGCAGCCTGAGTCTGGCTGACGCGGTGAAGCTCGTCGAGCGCCGTGGCCAGCTGATGCAGGAAGCTGTTCCGGCGGGGCAGGGTGGCATGGCTGCCATCCTCGGCCTGGAAGACGCTGACGTATTGGCTGCCTGTGCCGAAGCGGCACAAGGCGAAGTGGTCAGCGCGGTCAACTTCAACTCCCCGGGGCAAGTGGTCATTGCCGGCGCCAAGGCCGCGGTGGAACGTGCCATTGAGGGCTGCAAGGCACGTGGCGCCAAGCGCGCCATGCCGTTGCCGGTCAGCGTGCCGTCGCATTGTGAACTGATGCGTCCGGCGGCCGAGCGTTTCGCCGAATCGATCGCCGCGATCGATTGGCAGGCTCCGCAGATCCCGGTGGTACAGAATGTCAGCGCCCAGGTGCCGGCGGATCTGGAAACCCTCAAGCGTGATCTGCTCGAGCAATTGTACAAGCCAGTACGCTGGGTAGAATCCGTACAGACCCTGGCCGCCAAGGGCGCGACCAATCTAGTGGAATGCGGCCCGGGCAAGGTACTGGCCGGTCTGAACAAGCGCTGCGCCGAAGGCGTATCGACTTCCAATCTCAATACCCCAGACGCTTTCGCTGCCGCCCGTGCAGCGCTGGCCTGAATCAGGAGAAGCTTGCATGAGTCTGCAAGGTAAAGTTGCACTGGTCACCGGCGCGAGCCGCGGCATCGGCCAGGCTATCGCCCTGGAATTGGGTCGTCAGGGCGCCATCGTTGTAGGCACCGCGACCTCCGCTTCTGGTGCCGAGCGCATTGCCGCCACTTTGAAGGAAAACGGCATTCAGGGCACTGGCCTTGAGCTCAATGTCACCAGCGACGAGTCCGTGGCGGCTGTCCTGGCGACCATTCAGGCGCAGTTCGGTGCCCCGGCGATCCTGGTCAATAATGCCGGCATCACCCGCGATAACCTGATGATGCGCATGAAAGACGACGAGTGGCATGACGTGGTCGATACCAACCTGAACAGTCTGTTCCGCCTGTCCAAGGGCGTTTTGCGCGGTATGACCAAGGCCCGTTGGGGACGAATTATCAGTATTGGCTCGGTTGTGGGTGCCATGGGCAACGCAGGCCAAGTAAACTACGCTGCCGCCAAGGCCGGCCTGGAAGGTTTCAGCCGCTCTCTGGCGCGTGAAGTCGGTTCGCGTTCGATTACGGTAAACTCGGTAACCCCTGGGTTCATCGATACCGATATGACCCGCGAACTGCCCGAGGCACAGCGTGAAGCCTTGCAGACGCAGATTCCGCTGGGTCGTCTGGGGCAAGCTCAAGAGATCGCGTCCGTGGTCGCTTTTCTTGCGTCGGACGGTGCGGCTTACGTTACTGGGGCTACAATCCCGGTGAACGGCGGGATGTACATGAGTTAAATGTGACGGATCGTTTCAAAAAAATGTCATACGAGCTGTCTAAAATCCGTTATAAAGCTGCAATCTATTTATAGGCAGTGGGTCACCGGGTTTGAGGAGTGAAGCTTTCAGTTGAAAAGCTGAAAAGTCTTTCTATACACTTACCCACTGGCCAGCTGCCTGAATTTGTCCATTAGGAGTGAAAACAAGGTATGAGCACCATCGAAGAGCGCGTCAAGAAAATCGTTGCCGAGCAACTGGGCGTTAAAGAAGAAGAAGTGGTCAACACTGCTTCCTTCGTTGAAGACCTGGGTGCTGACTCCCTTGACACCGTTGAGCTGGTGATGGCTCTGGAAGAGGAATTCGAGACCGAAATCCCTGACGAAGAAGCTGAGAAGATCACTACCGTACAAGCAGCAATCGACTACGTAACTAGCCACCAGGCGTAATAGTTTGTAATCGTTGCTCGCTGTCATGGAAAAACCGCACTGCCATCATGGCGTGCGGTTTTTTCTTTAGGCCTGATGCAAAGTCGTCATTTGAAAAAAGGAGAGTGCTGTGTCGCGTAGACGCGTCGTAGTCACCGGTATGGGTATGTTGTCGCCACTGGGCACGGATGTGCCGAGCAGCTGGCAGGGCATTCTGGCTGGCCGCAGTGGCATTGGTCTGATCGAACACACCGACCTTTCTGCCTATTCCACCCGTTTTGGCGGCTCGGTAAAGGACTTCAAAGTCGAGGATTACCTGTCGGTCAAGGAAGCTCGCAAGCTCGACCTGTTCATTCAGTACGGTCTGGCCGCAGGTTTTCAAGCAGTGCGCAATGCCGGTCTGGAAGTGACCGACGCCAATCGCGAGCGCATCGGCGTGGCCATGGGTTCGGGTATCGGTGGACTGACCAACATCGAAGAAACCAGTCGTACCTTGCATGAGACCGGCCCGCGACGGATTTCCCCGTTCTTCGTGCCTGGCTCGATCATCAATATGATTTCCGGCTTCCTGTCCATCCACCTGGGCGCACAGGGGCCTAACTATGCCATCGCCACGGCGTGTACCACCGGTACGCACTGCATCGGCATGGCTGCTCGCAACATCATGTACGACGAAGCCGACGTGATGATCGCCGGCGGTGCCGAGATGGCAGCCTGCGGACTGGGCATGGGTGGTTTCGGCGCTTCACGCGCGCTATCGACCCGCAACGACGAGCCGACCCGCGCCAGCCGCCCATGGGACAAGGGCCGTGATGGCTTCGTATTGTCCAATGGCGCCGGTGCGCTGGTGCTGGAAGAGCTGGAACACGCCAAGGCCCGTGGCGCTACCATCTATGCCGAACTGATCGGTTTCGGTACCAGTGGCGATGCCTACCACATGACTTCGCCGCCAGCCGATGGCGCGGGGGCTGCACGTTGCATCACCAATGCGCTGCGTGATGCCAGGATCAATGGCGATCAAGTGCAGTACATCAACGCCCACGGCACCTCGACGCCGGCTGGCGACCTCGCTGAAGTCAATGCGATCAAGTCGGTGTTTGGCGAGCACGCCTACAAGTTGGCCGTCAGCTCGACCAAGTCGATGACCGGTCACTTGCTGGGTGCGGCGGGCGCGGTCGAGGCCATCTTCAGCGTGCTGGCGATCAACAGCCAGGTGGCGCCACCGACCATCAACCTCGATGAGCCGGACGAAGGCTGCGACCTCGACTTCGTGCCGCACACCGCGCGCAACATGGATATCGATGTGGTCGTGTCCAACTCCTTCGGTTTTGGCGGCACCAACGGCTCGCTGGTGTTTCGCCGGTTTGCAGGCTGATGGACAGCTGGGTCGACGGTCAGCCGGCTGACGCATTGTCGCTGAAGGATCGCGGCCTAGCCTACGGCGACGGTCTGTTCGAGACCATCGCCGTGCATGATGGCTTTCCGGTCCTGCTGGATCGTCATCTGGTGCGGCTGGCCAAGGGGTGCCGGCGGTTGGCAATCAATCTGGATCATGCTGCCGTGGTTTCGGAGGTGTTGACCTATGCCGAGCAACTGAACGACGGCGTACTCAAACTGATCATTACCCGCGGCGACAGCCTGCGCGGTTATGCTTTCGATCCTTCGGCCCAGGCCCGTCGTATCCTGACGGGTAACCCTCCTGCGGTTTACCCGCAGGCTCATGCGGAGCAAGGCATTCGCCTGTTCCCGTGTACCACGCGACTTTCCTTTCAACCCCTTCTTGCAGGTCTCAAGCACTTGAACCGTCTTGAGCAGGTGATGGCGCGTGCCGAATGGCAGGACACCGAACATGCTGAAGGCTTGATGCTCGATCAAGCCGGTCGCGTGATCGAGGGCGTGTTCAGTAACGTGTTCCTGGTGCATGACGGCGTGTTGATCACCGCAGATTTGAGCAGCTGCGGCGTAGAAGGTGTGATGCGTGCCGAATTATTGTCTCAGGCGGAATCTTTAGGTATCCCCCTGCAAATCACCGATATCACGCTTGAGCAGCTGCAAGGCGCTGACGAAGTTTTTGTCTGCAACAGCGTGTATGGCGTTTGGCCGGTGCGCGCCTATGCCGCACTGAGCTGGCCGGTTGGGCCGCTCACCCGTAAACTCCAAACCATTGCCCGCGCGCTACTGGATGCTTGATACGTGAGACGTAAATTCTTGCTGCTGCTGGAAACCGGACTGGTTCTGGCGGGGCTGATGTTAGGTGCTTCTGCCTGGAAAATTCATTCGGCGCTGGTACAGCCGCTGAATATCAAACAGGAAGAATTGCTGGAGGTGCCCAAGGGCACTACCCCGAACCGCACTTTCCTGCGAATGGAAGCCGACGGCGTCATCAAGGACGCGTTCTGGCTGCGCGTCTACTGGCGCTTCAATTTGCCCAAGCAGCCGTTGCACAGCGGCGAGTACCGCATGACGCCCGGCATGACCGTCGAAGGTCTGATCGATCTGTGGAAGCGCGGGGAAATGGTGCAATACAGCCTGACCCTGGTCGAAGGCTGGAATTTCCATCAGGTCCGTGCGGCCCTGGCCAAGGAAGAAAAGCTCGAGCAAACCTTGAAAGGCCTGAGCGACAGCCAGGTCATGGACAAGCTCGGCCATAGCGGGATTTTTCCCGAGGGACGATTCTTTCCCGACACTTATCGCTTCGTGCGTGGCATGACCGACGCCGAATTGCTCAAAACCGCTTACCAGCGCCTCGACGACGTACTGGCCAAGGAGTGGAGTCAGCGTGCCGCCGACCTGCCTTACTCCGGTCCCTATCAAGCCCTGATCATGGCCTCGCTGGTGGAGAAGGAAACCGGCGTGCCACAGGAGCGCGGGCAAATTGCCGGCGTGTTCGTGCGTCGGATGGAGATCGGCATGCTGTTGCAAACGGACCCAACGGTGATCTATGGCCTGGGTGACCGTTACAACGGCAAGCTGACT
The DNA here is from genome assembly GCF_002236105.1 of Pseudomonas umsongensis. Taxonomy (GTDB): domain Bacteria; phylum Pseudomonadota; class Gammaproteobacteria; order Pseudomonadales; family Pseudomonadaceae; genus Aquipseudomonas; species Aquipseudomonas umsongensis. The sequence continues at coordinate 347,865 of NZ_NIWU01000005.1, read as the reverse complement.
CGCGCCCATCTCAAGGAAGCGACCCCCTACAACACCTATATGATTTCCGGCTTGCCGCCGACACCGATTGCCATGGTCGGCCGCGAAGCCATCCACGCGGCACTCAATCCGGTGGAAGGCACCAGCCTCTACTTTGTCGCTCGCGGCGACGGCAGCCATGTGTTCTCCGATGATCTGGACGCGCACAATAATGCCGTGCGAGAGTTCCAGCTCAAGCGTCGCGCCGATTATCGCTCCAGTCCGGCACCGGTGGGCTCGCCCGAAACGCCGGATTCCGAGGCGTCGCCAACCGATGCACCGCCAATGGAGGTGCCGCAAACCGAAACGACGCAGCCCGAGGCTTCCGAAGCCCAGCCCCCTGTCCCGGCGGCTTCGCCCGACTCAGCGCCAGACTCAGCGTCAGACTCAGCGCCCGAGGCTGCACCTGCGGTGCCCGCGCAAGATCCCGTGCCTGAACCTGCTGCAACGCCGGAACCGCAATCCGAACCGAACACAACACCACCGCAAAGCCCGCAATGAATCTGACTAAGGACTGCCTGTGACTGGCTTGTTTATTACGCTGGAAGGCCCGGAAGGCGCCGGCAAGAGCACCAATCGCGAATACCTGGCCGAACGCCTGCGCGCTGCCGGTATCGAGGTGCTGCTGACCCGCGAACCGGGCGGCACGCCGCTGGCCGAACGCATTCGCGAAGTGCTGTTGGCGCCGGTCGATGAGGTCATGAACCCGGACACTGAACTGTTGCTGGTGTTCGCGGCGCGCGCCCAGCACTTGGCCGAAGTCATACGCCCGGCGCTGGCCCGCGGTGCCGTAGTGTTATGTGATCGCTTCACCGATTCGACCTACGCCTACCAGGGCGGTGGCCGCGGCTTGTCGCTGGAACGTATTGCGACGCTGGAAACCTTTGTCCAAGGCGATCTGCGCCCTGACCTGACGTTGATTTTCGACCTGCCGGTGGAAGTGGGGCTGGCGCGCGCCAGTGCCCGTGGACGTCTGGATCGCTTTGAGCTGGAGGGCCGGGCCTTTTTCGATGCCGTGCGCAGTGCCTTCCTCAAGCGCGCAGCAGCGGAGCCTGCGCGGTACGTGCTGATCGACGCCGCACAACCGTTGGCACAGGTCCAGCAATCCCTGGATGCCCTGCTGCCACGCCTGTTGGAGCTGAGCCGTGGCTGAAGCCTATCCATGGCAAGACAGCCTCTGGCAGCAACTGGCGGGTCGTGCGCAACACGCCCATGCTTATTTGCTGCATGGCCCGGCCGGAATCGGCAAGCGGGCCCTGGCCGAACGCTTGATGGCCAGTTTGCTGTGCCAGCGTCCGACCCCGCAGGGCGCTTGTGGCGAATGCAAGTCGTGCCTGTTGCTCAAGGCCGGCAGTCATCCCGACAACTACATCCTGGAGCCGGAAGAAGCCGACAAGGCAATCAAGGTCGACCAGGTGCGCGACCTGGTCAGTTTCGTGGTGCAGACCGCGCAACTGGGTGGGCGTAAAGTAGTGTTGATCGAACCGGTCGAGTCGATGAACATCAACGCCGCCAACGCCTTGCTCAAAAGCCTGGAAGAACCGTCTGGCGACACGGTATTACTATTGGTCAGCCACCAGCCCAGTCGGCTGTTGCCGACCATCAAGAGTCGCTGTGTGCAGCAAGCCTGTCCGCTGCCGGGCGAGGCCATGAGTCTGGACTGGCTGGCCACGGCCTTGCCGGACTGTTCGCCGCAAGAGCGCATCGAGTTGCTGACGCTGGCAGCCGGTTCGCCTCTGGCCGCCGTGAACCTGAACGCCCAGGGCGTGCGCGAGCAGCGCGCGCAAGTGGTCGATGGGGTGAAGAAGTTGCTCAAGCAGCAACAATCGCCGACACAGTTGGCCGAAGGCTGGAATGCGATTCCGTTGTTGCTGCTGTTCGACTGGTTCTGTGATTGGTCGAGCCTGATCCTGCGCTACCAGCTGACCCAGGATGAAGAAGGGTTGGGGCTGACGGACATGCGCAAGGTGATCCAGTACCTGGCGCAAAAAACCGCTCAGGACAAAGTCCTGAATATCCAGGACTGGATTCTCGCCCAGCGCCAGAAGGTATTGAGTAAAGCCAACCTCAACCGGGTGTTGTTGCTGGAGGCGCTGCTGGTGCAATGGGCGACGCTGCCTGCCCAGAGGTGACCGCCTGCGCCTGGAGTCTGCGCATCAGCCGTCATTGAAGGCGATAATACTGCATGCAGTCGAATCGAAACCTACCTGGCCGGACCACTGAAATCCGACCGTCCCACTCATACGATGTAAGTTGCAGCCCTTTATGCTCGTAGATTCCCATTGTCACCTTGATCGCCTCGACCTTGCCGCCCATGACGGCTCGTTGGATGCCGCCCTGGATGCGGCCCGCCAGCGTGGGGTAGGGCACTTCCTGTGTATCGGCGTCAGCGCTGACAACGCGGCCGATGTCAAAGCCCTGGCCGAGCGCTATGACGATGTCGATTGTTCAGTCGGCGTGCATCCGCTGGATGTGCAGCCGGGGGCGGCGCCTGCCTTGGACTGGCTGTTGCACGAGCTCAACCATCCGCGCGTGGTGGCGATCGGTGAAACAGGTTTGGATTATCACTACGAGCCGGAAGCGGCGGAGTTGCAGCAGCAATCTTTCCGATTGCACCTGCAAGCAGCGCAACAGACCGGCAAGCCGGTGATCATCCACACTCGAGGCGCACGCGCCGATACCTTGAACCTGCTGCATGAGGCGGCGCTGCCCCAGGCAGGCGTGCTGCACTGCTTCACCGAGGACTGGGACATGGCGAAAGCCGCCCTGGACATGGGTTACTACATTTCCCTGTCCGGGATTGTCACATTCCGCAACGCCGACGCGTTGCGCGATGTGGCAAGCAAGGTGCCGGCCGATCGTTTGCTGGTGGAAACCGACTCACCGTACCTGGCGCCGATCCCTTACCGTGGCAAGCCGAACCTGCCGCAGTACGTGCGCGAAGTAGCGGAATTTCTGGCAATGTTGCGGGGTGAGCCCTACGAGCGATTTGCCGAGCAGACCACTGAGAACTTCAAGCGGTTGTTTCCGTTGGCGCATGTAAAAGGCTAAATCGCAGGCAAAAAAAACCCGGGTTCTGGGGGGTGAATCCGGGTTAAGACCATTAGGAGTAAAACAATGGCACGCGGTCCGTTGGTACCAATATCGGCGTGACACTTGGGGGAGATGCCCCGCCGACAGTTCAAGTATTGATCAGTATTTCGCACCGTCCAGTTTGTAGGCCGTGGTTTTTAAACATATTTGGAATACGGGCGCTTCAGAAGAGTTCTCATCAACAGACGATGTTGCGAGAAATCATCAAGAAACACAGATATGGTCGGATGATCCGTGCATTTTTGCGCAATTTAGGCATAATACGCGGCTTCGAATTTTGACCCCTACAGACCTTTTCTTATGCATAAAGAACCTCGTAAGGTCCGTGAGTTTCGTCGCCGCGAGCAAGAAATTCTCGATACCGCGCTCAAGCTGTTCCTCGACCAGGGTGAAGACAGTGTCACCGTCGAGATGATTGCTGATGCTGTCGGTATCGGCAAAGGCACGATCTACAAGCACTTCAAGTCCAAGGCCGAAATCTATCTGCGCCTGATGCTCGACTATGAGCGCGATTTGAACGAGCTGTTGCATTCGGCCGATGTCGACAAGGACAAGGAGGCCCTGTCCCGCGCCTATTTCGAATTCCGCATGCGCGACCCGCAGCGGTACCGGTTGTTTGACCGCCTGGAAGAAAAGGTCGTCAAGGGCAACCAGGTGCCGGAGATGGTCGAGGAGCTGCACAAGATCCGCGCCTCGAACTTCGAACGCTTGACCTTGCTTATCAAGGGCCGGATCAGCGAAGGCAAGCTTGAAGACGTGCCACCTTATTTCCATTACTGCGCGTCCTGGGCGCTGGTGCACGGAGCCGTGGCGCTCTACCACTCGCCGTTCTGGAGCAATGTGCTGGAAGACCAGGAAGGCTTCTTCCAGTTCCTGATGGACATCGGCGTGCGCATGGGCAACAAGCGCAAGCGGGACAGCGATACCCCGAGCAGCTGAGCCATTCAGCCACCTTATTGCTCGTTATTTCGCTACATGGCGCAGCAGCGCAGGAATATACTCAGGCAGAGGGCTTGCTAAAACTTGATTTGTGAGTCAAGTTTTAGCAAGCCCGAATATTCTTGCGCCGGAGTGATCATGATCGTTGACCGACAAGGCAGGCGTTTTCGCAATTTGCGAGTCAGCCTGACCTCAGCCTGCAATTACGCTTGTACCTACTGCGTGCCCAACGGCAAGCGGCTGGTGGCTGCGCAGGATGAATTGTCGGCCGAAGCCATGGCGCGTGGCGTCGCGTACCTGATCGAAGCGGCGGGTATCGAGCGCTTGCGCATCACCGGTGGCGAACCGCTGGTCAGTCCGAAACTCGAAGCCTTCATGGCGGCCGTCGGCCAGATGGGGCTGCAGGACATCAGCCTGACCACCAACGGCCAGCTACTGGCGAAGAAGCTGCCGATCCTGGTGGATGCCGGCATTCGACGCATCAACGTTTCCCTCGATACCCTCGACGCTTCTGCGTTTCGCGGCATTGCCCGTGGCGGTGATCTGGCGACGGTGCTTGAGGGCATGGACCAGGCCCGTGCAGCGGGCATGAAGGTCAAGGTCAACATGGTGCCGCTGCGCGGCCAGAACCTCGATCAGGTGATGCCGCTGCTCGATTACTGCCTGGAACGCGGTTATGAACTGCGCTTCATCGAGTTGATGCGCATGGGCCACCTGGCCAGCGACTCCAATGCCTTCCTGCAGCAGTTTGTCAGCCTGCAACAGCTGCTGGGCCTGATCGGCGAGCGCTATGAATATCTCCAGGCCGATGCGCCTGTCGATGCCACCGCTGTGCGTTATGAAATTCCGGGGCTGGGGCATTTCGGCGTGATCGCCAATGAAAGCGTGCCGTTCTGCCGCACCTGCTCGCGGTTGCGCCTGTCGTCCACGGGCTGGCTGCATGGCTGTTTGTCGTCAAGCAATCGCCACTATGTTGGCGATCTGCTGGACAAGCCGCGTCATCAGGCGCTTCCGGCGTTACAGCGGTTGTTGGTCAAGGCGTTGGGCGACAAGCAGGAAGTGGCGTTTTCCGGTGGTGCTACCGTCATGAAGATTATCGGCGGCTGAGTCGGCCTCTTCGCGAGCAGGCTCGCTCCCACAGGTATGGCGCCAACCCTTGTGGGAGCGAGCCTGCTCGCGAATGCGATTTATCAAGCGGCGACGCACTTGAGCTGGCGCAAAAGCTGCATCCTACGGCCATTCGCCGGTTTTCCGTCACCGGCCCCTGGAGGATAGGATGCGTAGCCTGGTTTTGCTGCTGGCCATTATGGCGCTCGGTGGCTGCATGAATGTCAGCGAGATGGCCGAAGGGACTCGCTACCACATGAGTGATGCCGGCCTGCTGGACCACAGCGACAGCCGCCGGGTGAATAACCTGCGTATCCAGCCAGACTCGTTCGTCTACATTGCCCAGGGCGCCTTTATGCCGCCGGGCAGTGCCGTCTACCCGCGCCCCAATGTGATCGCCGAAGTCGCCTTCGATGGTTTCGTCGAGTATTTCCCGATGGTCCGCCGCGCCCGCACACCGCAAGGCCTTGACCAGGCCATGGGCGAAGCCCGTGCCGTCGGTGCCCATTACCTGCTCTATACCCGTTTCGCCAAGTCCGATGACCGCATTGGCAACTCGGATGAATGGCTGGATCAGGAGGCCGTGGATCGCCTTGGTATCGATACCGGCGTGATTCAGATCATGTTGATCGAGACCAGCACCCAGTATTTGATTGATACTGCACGTATCAACAGTCGTGGCGGTCTACTGACATTCCACGACGAAAAACCCGAAGACCTGATGGGCCCGCCGCTGCAGCAGTACGCGCGTAGCCTGTTGGGGCTCAGCGACCAGTAATTTCAAGGAGAGCACCATGAGTGGCCCGCAAAAAGCCAATGACCTGCTGGGGCAAATCCCCAAGACCCAAGGCTTGCCACCGGTCCACTTGTGGAACCCCGATTTTTGCGGCGACATCGACATGCGCATCGCCCGCGACGGCACCTGGTATTACCTGGGCACGCCGATCGGACGCAAGCCGATGGTCAAGCTGTTCTCCACCATCATTCGCCGCGACGGTGATGATTACTTCCTCATCACTCCGGTCGAGAAGGTCGGGATCAAGGTCGACGATGCGCCTTTCGTGGCGATTGCGGTGGACGTGGACGGCGAGGGCGAGGCGCAGGTGTTGCGCTTCACCACCAATGTCGACGAAACCACCGAGGCCGGTCCCGAGCACCCGATTCGCGTGGTGATCGATCCAGCCACTCAAGAGCCGGCGCCTTACGTGCATGTGCGCACCAATCTCGAAGCGCTGATCCATCGCAATGTGTTCTACCAACTGGTAGAGCTGGCGGTGACGCGGGAGATCGACGGGCAACGATGGCTAGGCGTGTGGAGCGGTGGAGAGTTCTTCCCCATCGGCCTTGAGCCCTGACACTTCCCCCACAATGATTTCGATTTCGGCAGTTCCTCACAAAATCAAATTGACAGCCAATCATATGATGATTAGCGTGGACACCCATCACAAACGGCTTCGAGGTGTCCATGTCCAGCAGTTTTCACGCCTCGACGGTTGATTGGCTGGGCTGCTGGATCGCTGCCCGGCACGTCAAGCCGGGGGAGACGCTCAAGGTCGAAGCTGACCTCGGCGAACAACTGGGTGTCAGTCGCACCGTTATCCGCGAAGCCATCAAGACCCTGGTTGCCAAGGGCATGCTCGAAGTCGGGCCGAAAGTCGGTACGCGGGTGTTGCCGGTACGGCGCTGGAACCTCTTCGATCCACAGGTCGTAGGTTGGCTGTCACGCAGCGGCTTGCCGGAAAACTTCGTCGATGACTTGCTCGACTTGCGCCGCACCATCGAACCGATGGCCGTGCGCTGGGCTTGCGAGCGTGCGACCGCCGAACAGCTCGATGCCATTTTACGAGCCTACAACGCATTGGCGCGAGCGGTGGACAGCGGAGTCGATTACAACCGCGCCGACCAGCTCTTCCACGAGTGCATTCTCGCTGCCAGCCACAATCAATTCATCGAGCAAATGGTCCCGGCCCTGGGCGCGCTGTTGGCAGTGTGTTTCGAAGTGTCCGCCGCCAACCCCGACGAGCTGCGCCGCACCTTGCCCATTCATAAAGACATGGCCGACGCCATCGCCGCCCGGGACACCGCGCGGGGTGTGTGGGCCTGCATGACCCTGATCGATAACGCCGACCTGGCGATCAAGCGCTATTACCCGCAGGTCATGGCCGGAAAAAAAGCCGGCTGACAACCTGTAGAAGCTGGCTTGCTGGCGATGCGGCTCTTGAAGGACGCTATCGCCAGCCAGCCGGCTCCTACCGAAAAACAATAAAAAAGCAGGAGGTTTCATGACGTTGACTGCGGTTACCGAGCACCGGGCGCAACTCGGCGAAGGTCCGTTCTGGGATGCGCCGACCCAGGCGCTGTATTGGGTGGACATTGCCGGCAAACAGGCGCTGCGGTTGATCGGCGCCAACGTGCAGATCTGGCAGATGCCGGAGCATGTGTCGGCGTTCATCCCCTGTGCGAGCGGTGATGCGCTGGTGACCTTGAGCAGCGGCGTGTATCGGCTTGACCTTGATTCCCCGGGGTTGGAACCGCGACTGAGCTTGTTTTGCGTCGCGGATCCGCAGCCTGGTAACCGCGCGAACGAAGCCCGCTGCGATGCCCAGGGCAGGCTGTGGCTTGGCACCATGCAGAACAACATCGGCGAGCAGGGCGAAGACCTGCCCGTCGAACGGCGTTGCGGTGGCCTGTTCCGAATCGATAGCGATGCGCGGGTCACGCCACTGCTGCGTGGACTGGGTATCCCCAATACATTGTTGTGGAGCGACGACGCCACTACCGTCTATTTCGGTGACAGTCTCGACGGCACGTTGTGCAGATACTTTATTCGTGCCGATGGCCATCTTGACCCGGCACAGGCCTGGTTCGGTCCTCATCCACTCGGCGGCCCGGACGGCTCGGCAATGGATGCCGAGGGTTTTGTCTGGAATGCCCGATGGGACGGCAGTTGCCTGCTCAGGCTGACACCTGACGGGCAGGTCGATCGGGTAATCGAACTGCCCGTCAGCCGTCCGACCAGTTGCGTATTTGGCGATGCGGGCTTGAAAACCCTGTACATCACCAGCGCCGCGAGCCCCCTTGGGCATCCGCTGGATGGGGCAGTGCTGGCGATTCGCGTCGACGTTGCAGGAAAGTCCTGTAGCCGATTTTCAGGTTAAATCCCTAAATATGGGATGCGAATATATATATTGAGATTTCCTGCGCGTCGGGTTTATAGTCGGCGCCATCAGTTACACGCATTCACACTTACAAAAACAAAACAGGTGAAGTGATGCAGCGATATTCCCCCGCACTCCCTCGTGGAGTCCGCGTTTCAAAGCACCCCGATGCTGAAACGTTTCGCGCCTGCCTGTTTCTTCCTCAACGCCCTTTTGACCGGACCTGACGTCCGGTTTTCGTCGTGCTTTCGAACAGGAGTCCTGATCCATGGCTGAACCTCTTTCGTTACCGCCGGTGCCCGAGGCACCCAAGGGCGAGCGCCTGAAAAACAAAGTCGTACTGTTGACCGGCGCCGCCCAGGGCATCGGCGAGGCGATCGTTGCAACCTTCGCTTCCCAGCAAGCCAAGCTGGTCATCAGCGATATCCAGGCCGAAAAAGTCGAAAACGTCGCGGTACAGTGGCGGAGCAAAGGGGCTGACGTGGTGGCGATCAAGGCCGACGTTTCCCAGCAGCAGGACTTGCAGGCGATGGCCAGGCTGGCGGTTGAGCTTCACGGGCGGATCGACGTGCTGGTCAACTGCGCCGGGGTCAACGTGTTCCGAGATCCGTTGGAAATGACCGAGGAAGACTGGCGTCGCTGCTTCGCCATTGACCTGGACGGTGCCTGGTACGGCTGCAAGGCCGTATTGCCGCAGATGATCGAGCAGGGCATCGGCAGCATCATCAACATCGCCTCCACCCATTCCACCCACATCATTCCAGGCTGCTTCCCTTATCCGGTAGCCAAGCACGGCCTGCTCGGCCTGACCCGCGCCCTGGGTATCGAATACGCACCCAAGGGCATTCGCGTCAACGCCATCGCGCCGGGCTACATCGAAACCCAATTGAACGTCGACTACTGGAACGGCTTTGCCGACCCCCATGCCGAACGTCAGCGCGCCTTCGACCTGCACCCGCCGCGGCGCATCGGCCAGCCAATCGAGGTGGCCATGACCGCGGTGTTCCTGGCCAGTGATGAAGCACCGTTCATCAACGCTTCGTGCATCACCATCGATGGCGGGCGCTCAGTGATGTACCACGACTAGGTCATCCGGGTCTCAGGTGCAAAACTGCGCCTGAAATTCAATCATCATACGATATGACTATTGGCACTACGCTCAACAAAAACAACAAGGAGTCAGCTTATGAATCGTCGTCATGCCATCCGTTCCCTATGCTGCGCCGCCGTGGCGGTCAGCGCGTTCAGCCTGAGCAGCACGCTGCTGGCGGCTGAGGAAGTGAAAATCGGTTTCCTGGTCAAGCAAGCGGAGGAGCCCTGGTTCCAGACCGAATGGGCCTTCGCTGAAAAGGCTGGCAAGGAAAAGGGCTTCACCCTGATCAAGATCGCCGTGCCTGACGGTGAGAAAACCCTGTCGGCCATCGACAGCCTGGCGGCCAACGGTGCCAAGGGTTTCGTGATCTGCCCGCCGGACGTGTCCCTGGGCCCTGCAATCATGGCCAAGGCCAAGCTCAATGGCTTGAAAGTGATCGCCGTGGATGACCGCTTCGTCGATGCCAGCGGCAAGTTCATGGAGGACGTCCCTTACCTGGGCATGGCCGCCTTTGAAGTCGGCCAGAAGCAAGGCAGCGCCATGGCCACCGAGGCGAAGAAGCGCGGTTGGGAGTGGAAAGACACCTATGCGGTGATCAATACCTTCAACGAACTCGACACCGGCAAGAAACGCACCGACGGCTCGGTCAAGGCGCTGGAAGATGCCGGCATGCCCAAAGACCACATCCTGTTCGCGGCCCTGAAAACCCTCGACGTACCAGGCAGCATGGACGCCACCAACTCGGCACTGGTGAAGCTACCGAGCGCGGCGAAGAACCTGATTATCGGCGGTATGAACGACAACACTGTGCTGGGCGGCGTGCGTGCCACTGAAGCCGCCGGCTTTGCCGCGTCGAACGTGATCGGCATCGGCATCAACGGCACCGACGCCATTGGCGAGCTTAAGAAACCCGACAGCGGCTTCTACGGGTCGATGCTGCCAAGCCCGCACATCGAGGGCTACAACACCGCCAGCATGATGTACGAGTGGGTCACCAGCGGCAAAGAACCGGCGAAATACACCGCCATGGACGACGTGACACTGATCACGCGAGACAACTTCAAGCAGGAACTGGAAAAGATCGGCCTGTGGAACTGAGGGCCGGTTGATTTCATCGGTGACCCTGGCAACGGGGTTGCCTGATCTGTGCGATGAGGTGGTTATGGCGCAAACACAAGTACAACAACACACCGGCAGCTCTTTGAGTGGCAGTGGCAGCTTGCGCTTCAACGGGATCGGCAAAACCTTTCCCGGTGTGAAGGCGCTGGACAACATTAACTTCGTCGCCCATCCGGGGCAGGTTCATGCCTTGATGGGCGAGAACGGTGCCGGCAAGTCGACCCTGCTGAAAATCCTCGGCGGCGCCTACACCCCGAGCAGTGGCGACCTGCAGATAGGCGGCCAGACGATGGCGTTCAAGTCCACGGCCGACAGCATTGGCAGCGGGGTCGCGGTGATTCATCAGGAACTGCACCTGGTGCCGGAAATGACCGTGGCGGAAAATCTGTTTCTCGGTCACTTGCCGGCCAGTTTCGGTTTGATCAATCGCGCAACTTTGCGCCAGCAAGCCCTGGCCTGTCTCAGGGGGCTGGCCGACGAAATCGACCCGCAGGAGAAAGTCGGGCGCCTGTCGCTCGGTCAGCGGCAGCTGGTCGAGATCGCCAAGGCCTTGTCCCGTGGCGCGCATGTCATTGCTTTCGACGAGCCCACCAGCAGTCTTTCGGCGCGGGAGATCGACCGCTTGATGGCGATCATCGGTCGGCTGCGCGATGAAGGCAAAGTGGTGCTCTACGTCTCCCATCGCATGGAGGAAGTGTTCCGCATCTGCAACGCGGTGACGGTGTTCAAGGACGGCCGTTACGTGCGCACCTTCGAAGACATGAGCGAGTTGACCCATGATCAGTTGGTCACCTGCATGGTCGGTCGGGACATTCAGGACATCTACGATTACCGCCCGCGCCAGCGCGGCGCGGTGGCGTTGAAGGTCGACCGCCTGCTCGGGCCAGGCCTGCGCGAACCGGTGAGTTTCGATGCGCACAAGGGCGAGATCCTTGGCTTGTTCGGCCTGGTCGGCGCGGGGCGCACGGAATTGTTTCGCCTGCTTAGCGGGCTGGAACGCAACAGCGCCGGCCGTCTTGAACTGCGCGGCCATGAACTGAAACTGCGCTCGCCCCGGGATGCGATTGCGGCCGGGATCCTGCTCTGTCCCGAAGACCGCAAGAAGGAGGGCATCCTGCCGCTGGCAAGCGTCGCCGAGAACATCAACATCAGCGCCCGTGGTGCGCATTCAACCTTTGGTTGCCTGTTGCGTGGCCTGTGGGAGAAGGGCAACGCCGACAAGCAGATCAAGGCGCTGAAGGTAAAAACGCCACACGCCGGGCAACAGATCAAGTTCCTGTCCGGTGGCAACCAGCAGAAGGCCATTCTCGGTCGCTGGCTGTCGATGCCAATGAAAGTCCTGCTGCTCGACGAGCCCACCCGTGGCATCGACATCGGCGCCAAGGCCGAAATCTACCAGATCATCCATAACCTGGCCGCCAGCGGCATTGCGGTGATCGTGGTGTCCAGCGACCTGATGGAAGTGATGGGCATTTCCGACCGCATCCTGGTGTTGTGCGAAGGCGCACTGCGCGGCGAACTGAGCCGCGAACAGGCCAATGAATCCAACCTGCTGCAACTGGCTTTGCCGCGCCAACGCGCTGACGGCGTGGCGAACTGAGAGGTGACTATGATGACAACCCAAAACGAAACCCTGCCGACTGCACGCAAACCCCTGGACCTGCGGCGCTTTCTCGATGACTGGGTGATGCTGCTGGCGGCCGTCGGTATCTTCGTGCTCTGCACCTTGCTGATCGACAACTTCCTCTCGCCATTGAACATGCGCGGCCTGGGCCTGGCGATTTCCACCACCGGGATCGCGGCATGCACCATGTTGTACTGCCTGGCGTCCGGGCATTTCGACTTGTCGGTGGGGTCGGTGATCGCCTGCGCCGGGGTGGTTGCCGCCGTGGTGATGCGCGACACCGACAGCGTCTTTCTCGGTGTCAGCGCGGCGCTGGCGATGGGGCTGATCGTCGGCCTGATCAACGGCATCGTGATTGCCAAGCTGCGAGTCAATGCGCTGATCACCACGCTGGCGACCATGCAGATCGTGCGCGGCCTGGCCTACATCTTTGCCAATGGCAAGGCGGTGGGGGTGTCCCAGGAGTCGTTCTTCGTGTTCGGCAACGGCCAGTTGTTCGGCGTTCCGGTGCCGATCCTGATCACCATCGTCTGCTTCCTGTTCTTTGGCTGGTTGCTCAACTACACCACCTACGGGCGCAACACCATGGCCATCGGCGGCAACCAGGAAGCGGCGCTGCTGGCGGGGGTCAACGTTGACCGGACCAAGATCATCATCTTCGCCGTGCACGGCCTGATCGGTGCACTGGCCGGGGTGATCCTGGCATCGCGCATGACCTCGGGCCAGCCGATGATCGGCCAGGGTTTCGAGCTGACGGTGATCTCGGCCTGCGTGCTCGGCGGCGTGTCGCTCAGTGGCGGGATCGGCATGATCCGGCATGTGATTGCCGGGGTGTTGATCCTGGCAATCATCGAGAACGCGATGAACCTGAAGAACATCGATACGTTCTACCAGTATGTGATCCGCGGATCGATCCTCCTGCTGGCCGTCGTCATCGACCGCCTCAAGCAGCGTTAACCCCACAACTGATCATTCCCACGCTCCGCGTGGGAATGCCTCAAGGGACGCTCCGCGTTCCAGCTCGCGAAAGGGACGCAGAGCGTCCCGGGCTGCATTCCCACGCAGAGCGTGGGAACGATCAAGCCGCACTCCCTTCTGTCATCTCCCGTAAATATTTCTTGCCCGTCGCAACTCGTTTCGGGTATCAATTTGTACATGATTAGACAGGTACGATTCGACAAGAAACAACGGGTGGTCGACGAACTCATCCGGCGCATCGAAAGCGGCCTCATGGAGGACGGTTTTCATCTGCCGGGCGAGCATCAGTTGGCTCAAGAATTCAAAGTCAGCCGAGGAACCTTGCGTGAAGCGCTGGCCGAGTTGAAACGGCGCAACTACATTGCGACGCAAAGCGGGGTCGGTTCCATCGTCACCTTCGACGGGGTGGTACTGGATCAGCGCAGCGGCTGGGCGCAGGCCCTTGCCGACAGCGGCGCACTGGTCAATACCGAAGTGTTGCGGCTGGAAGCCGTGAGCCGTCCCGACCTGCTACCGCGTTTCGGCACTGACCAGTTCATCACCCTGGACCGTCGCCGCCGCTCCAACGATGGCACGCTGGTCTCCCTTGAACGCTCATTGATGCCTGCTACCGGCGGCCTGGAAAGCCTGCCGCGGGTTGGCTTGATCGATAACTCGCTGACCATCACGTTGGCCGCCTATGGCTATATCGGCGAGCGCGGTGATCAATGGATCGGCGCCGAGCCGTTGAACGCCACCGATGCCGAACTGTTGGGGCGGCCGGTCGGCACGGTTTTCCTTAAGGCCTTGCGCACCACCTATGACCGGAAAAACCGTTTCATGGAACAGGTGGAAAGCCTGCTCGATCCTGTGCATTTTCGCCTGCACCTGCAATTCGGACCATCGAAATGACTGCGCTCGATCGTGCGCTAGGCGCGTTTTACGGCCTGGCCCTGGGCGATGCGCTTGGCATGCCGACCCAATCCCTTAGCCGCAGCCAGATTCAGGCGCGCTTTGGCGAGATCACCGGCCTTGAAGATGCCGGTCCCGATCAGCCGATCGCCGCCAATATGCCCAAGGGCTCGATCACCGACGACACCGAACAAGCCATTCTGGTCGGTCAATTGTTGGTCGAAGGTCAAGGCAACATCCAACCCGCGGTACTCGCACAGCGCTTGATCGAATGGGAAGCCGTGATGCAGGCCAAGGGCTCGCAGGACTTGCTCGGCCCTTCGACCAAGCGCGCGATCGAAATGATCCTCGCCGGCCACTCGCCCGAAGAAGCCGGTCGGTACGGCACTACCAATGGCGCGGCGATGCGGATCACGCCGGTCGGGATTGCCGCGGATGTGTCCAAAGCCGAGCGCTTCATCGATGCCGTGGTGCAGGCCTGCCAGGTCACCCACAACACCACGCTGGGCATTTCCAGCGCGGCGGCGGTGGCGGCGGTGGTTTCCGCCGGCATCAACGGCATGGACCTGGGCGAGGCGCTGAACCTCGGCCAGCAAATCGCCCAGCAAGCCGAAGGCCATGGTCACTGGGTAGCCGGCGGACGAATCGCTTCGCGCATCAGTTGGGCGCGCAGCATCAGCGTCGACAGTGACAAGGCGTTGCTCGCCGATGTGCTGTACGACGTGATCGGCACCTCGGTGGCTTCCCAGGAGTCGGTGGTGGTGTCGTTTGCCCTGGCCCAGCAAGTGGCCATAGGTGAAATGAATGCCTTTGATGCACTGTGCATGGCCGCCAGCCTGGGTGGCGACACCGACACCATCGCGGCGATTCTGGGGGCGATGCTCGGGGCTTGCCTTGGGTTGGAGAGTTGGCCGGTGGCGATGATCGAGAAGGTCAAGGCAGTCAATGATCTGGAACTTGAACCCCTCGTCAAAGGACTCCTCACCCTGCGCTGAGGAGCCCCTGTAGGAGCTGCCGCAGGCTGCGATCTTTTGATCTTGGCGGCCTTGAGGTCGCTGAAAATCAAGGTCAAAAGATCGCAGCCTGCGGCAGCTCCTACAGGGGATTGTCGCGGGCCACCCAATATCTGAATTGCCCACAACCACAAAAATGGCAACAGGAGCATTTTTCATGAGTTCATCGAACGCCGGGCAACTGGAAACCCGCGGCATCGAACCGGTGCCGGAGGCCGAGTGCAATGGTTATCCGCTGCAGCTGTTCTGGGTCTGGTTCGCTGCCAACATTTCCATTCTCGGCCTGCCGCTGGGCGCGACCCTCGTGGCGTTTCGCGGGTTGGCGATCTGGCAGGCAGTCATCGTCGCGATCCTCGGTGCCGCCGGTTCCTTCGCGGTGGTCGGGATCATATCCATCGCCGGTCGTCGTGGCCGCGCGCCAAGCCTGACCCTGTCCCGCGCCATCTTCGGCGTGCGCGGCAATATCGGCCCGACCCTGGTATCGCTGATGTCGCGCCTGGGCTGGGAAACCGTCAATACCACCACTGCCGCGTTCGTTCTGCTGTCGCTGTGCTCGATTCTCTTTGGTTCGCCGGTAGAGGCCAAAAGCGCGCCACTGCTGACCCTGCTGTTCATCGCGATTTTCGTGCTGCTGACCTTGTCGGTGTCCGGCCTCGGTCACGCCACATTGCTGGTGATCCAGAAATGGGCGACCTATGTGTTCGGGGCACTGAATATCCTGGTCGGCGGTTTCCTTTGCGCCACCATCGACTGGAGCGCGGTGTTCAACGCCACGCCGGCACCGATGAGCGCGATGATCATCGGTATCGGCACCATGGCGGCCGGCACCGGGATCGGCTGGGCCAACGCAGGCGCGGACATGTCGCGCTACCAGCACCGCAGCGTGAAGGCCGTGCGCCTGGTGGCGTCAGCGGCGTTCGGCGCGGGCATTCCACTGGTGCTGTTGATCACCCTCGGAGGCCTGTTGTCGGTGGGCAACAACGACCTGGCCCAGGCCGCCGACCCGATCATCGCCATCCGCGACATGCTGCCGACCTGGATGGCCGTGCCCTACCTGATCACCGCGTTCGGTGGCCTGCTGCTGTCGAACAACCTGTCGGTGTACTCCGCCGGCCTGACCACGCTGACCCTCGGTCTTAAAGTCAAGCGCGTCTACGCCGTGGTGGTAGACATCGTGGCGATTTTCGCCGGTTCGATTTACTTCATGTTGATCGCCGACAGTTTCTACGGCCCGTTCATCACCTTCATTTCCCTGTTGGCGGTGCCGATCACGGCATGGGTAGGGATCTTCGTGGTCGATCTGATTCATCGTCACTATTACAGCCCCAAGGACCTGCTGGACGTCAGCCCGCTTAGTGCCTACTGGTATCACGGCGGCGTCGAGTGGCGCGCGTTCGGTGCCTGGGCGGTGGCGATCGTGCTCGGTTTCAGTTTCACCACCATCGGCACCACGGCAGAAAACGTCTGGTTCAAAGGCTTCCTGTCCGACTCGTGGCTGGGGCATAACGGTCTCGGCTGGATCGTGACCTTCGTGGTCGCCGGTGGCATTTATCGGGTACTTGGCGGGGCGAAGGATCGTCGGGCCGCGTTGATCGAGAATGCTCATGCCTAAGTTGCTGCACACCGGCCAGGTCATCATCGACCTGGTGATGGCCGTGGATAAACTGCCGCAAGCGGGGGGCGATGTATTGGCGCAGTCCGCGAGTTTCCAGGCTGGCGGCGGTTTTAATGTGATGGCAGCCGCCCAGCGCAATGGTCTTTCGGTGGTCTACCTCGGTCGCCACGGCACCGGGCGATTCGGCGACCTGGCGCGTGAAGCAATGAACGCCGAAGGCATCCGGATCGGCATTGCTGAGCGCGCCGAGCGCGATACCGGGTTATGCGTCGCCATCACCGACGCCTCGGCCGAACGCAGTTTCGTTTCCTACATCGGTGCCGAAGGCGAATTGACTGCGCAAGACCTGGGCAGCGTGCCGGTCGAGGCGGGCGATTATGTCTATGTCAGCGGCTACAGCCTCCTGCAGGCGGGGAAGGCGCGGGCGCTGGTGGATTGGGTGCTGGCGTTGCCGAACGGGATCAATGTGGTGTTCGATCCGGGGCCGTTGGTGGATTCCCCGGATGCGCCGCTGATGCAGGCGTTGCTGGCGCGCATCGACGTGTGGACCAGTAACAGCGCCGAAGCGTTGAAGATTACAGGCGCGACGAAAATCGACCAGGCGTTGGATCGTCTGGTCGAATATTTGCCGCGCGATGTGCTCATGGTCGTTCGCGACGGGCCGCAAGGATGCTGGATTCAGCAGCCGGGCGAACGTCGACATGTACCAGGCTTCAAGGTGCAGGCGGTAGACAGCAATGGCGCCGGCGATGCCCATGCCGGGGTGTTCGTGGCGGGGTTGGCGCAGGGGTTGTCTGCGCTTGATGCCGCGCAACGGGCCAATGCGGCCGCGGCGCTGTCGGTGACCCGGTGGGGGCCGGCGACTTCGCCTGGGGCTGCTGAGGTGGATGAGTTGATCCGCAAGAGTATCGGCGCCTGATCTACCGCTTTCGTCGGAACGCCTTCGCGAGCAGGCTCGCTACCACATTTCGACCGGATTCTACCTGAAGAAACGCGATCAAATGTGGGAGCGGGCTTGTTCGCGAAGAGGCCCTGGAATTCAACATATATCAGCCAGCCTTGCGCAACGCCTCGATCAACTCCTGCTTGCGCATGCTGGACCGGCCCGGAATATTCTTCGCCCGGGCTTCTTTCATCAGGCTTTCGACGGTCTGCACCTCGCGCGAAGCCTTGCTGTTGCGCGAAAGACCTTCACGGCTGAGCACCGCACGTCGCGACGATTCCTCTCGATCTTGCGCTTTGGCGCGGGCCGGCTTCTTGCGCCCTGAACCACCGGCACGCTCACCACCGCCGGACTGTTTGTTCACGGTCGCCCAGGCACGCGCTTCGGCTTCGTCCTTAGACACGCCTTTGCGCTCGTAACTGTCTTCGATATGTTCAGCCTTGCGTTTCTGCTCGGCGGTGTATTTGTCTTTGCTTCCACGAGGCATGGGATTTCTCCTGGCTTCTTGGTGGTTCAAACATCCAGCTTGCGTGCCGCTTCAACGCCGGCAGCGCTGAGTTTGATCGGCAGGTTCAGCGAGTGTTCGCCGGCTTCGTTGCATTGCACGTTGCCGTGCTGGATCAGTCCACGCTCCTGCAGTGCAGCGAGGGTACTGGCCACGACTTTCTCCCCACGGTAATTGTCCAGCACCTCCTTGCCCAGACCGCTGGGGTGGGCGTGCAGCAGGCGGGTCAGGACTTCTTTTTCCAGGTTTTTATCGGCGTTCATGGTTACCTCTTCGTTGTGATGAGTCGGTAGAGTGGCGAGCTACTGGCTTGCGCCACCTATTGAGCCCGGGCTTTCGGTGGTGGTAGAACCTATGCCGGGGCTGGCTTTATCGGGCGTCTTGGTATCGGGCAGGTTCAGGCCGCCCTGGCGGCCTGCATCGTTGCCCTGGATCCGCGGATCGGTGCCGGTCGACGGCGGCAAGTTGCTGTCGACGCCCGTGCCGTTGATGTTGATCACGGGGGCGCTCTGGAGGGCGGGAACTCTGGGTGTTTCGACCGGGTTGGTCGGGCCGGTGCCGGACGCGGTCGTGGCAGCGATGACAAGCGGGGACATCAGGACAGCGAGGGCGAGGGCGGTCAACCTGGTCGGGAGCATGGCGCGGTGTCTCCATTGATTAAGAGTCCTTACCTGATGTTGGTCCGCCCCCGTTTTGAATTGGTGCCTGATCAGCGACGAACGGTCTAGACTCGTTGCATCGCCTGGGTTGAGCAGACGTGACGCCAGATCAATCGGCCCAGGGTGATCAGCCAATTGAGCAGGGCGATCGCGATGACGGTAAGTAGCAGGTTGGCCATGCCTTGTTCGACGATGATTTTCCCGGCGAGCAACGGAAAGCCGAACACGCCGATGAAGTACGACAGGCTGAACAAAAGCAAGGATTGCGCAGTGGTCCCGGTCGGCGCTTCATTGGCGACGAGGCCATTGATCACCGAGTAAGTCAGCCCGTAGCCGACCCCGAGCATGGCCGCCGCGACCACGTAGCTCAAGCCATCATCGACCACGAGGCCGAACAGCAGGATCGAGCCCAGCATCAGGCCTGACAGCAGGCAGGAAGCGCGCAACGGATCACGCTTGACCACGAAACCTGCGATCAGCATGCGGCTGCTGATCGCCGCGCCCATGAAGCCCAGGAAGAACAGCGAATAGTCGAGCGAGCGCGCCGCTGCGTAGCTGGTCTGGAAACTCGACAGGCCACCGAAAACGCAACCGCCGAGGCCGACCATGATGATTGGAAACACCGCTCTGGAGGACAGCACCTGGGCCGTTGCACGCCAGGAAATCCGCGAAACCGCCGTCGATTCCAGCGATGCATTTTTCAGATGCCGATCGAGCTGCCAGAGCAGCAAAACCCCGATCAGGCTGGCCAGTGCAGCGAGATAAAACGCGGCTGTCACCGGGAAGCCGAGGGCGCTTGCGACGCGACCCAGCAAGGGCCCGCTGCCGATCCCGGTCATCATGCTGCCCGACAGCAGTGCGAAGTATTTGGCCCGTTGCACGGGAGTGACCAGGCTCGCGACAATGATCGGCCCGAGGGTGTAGAACACCCCCCAACCCAACCCCAGCAATAGCCCGAAAAACAGCAGGAGATGGCCCAAGCCCGGCGTCAAGGCGAAGCCCAGGCTGGCCACCACCAGCAATAGGCCGAACAGCGCGACCGAACGTGCGGCACCGAGCAGGTCGGACAAGTGACCGGACGCAATCACCGCAGCAAAGGTGCTCAGCATCGCCGCCGAAATTACACTGCCGGCGTCGTGTTCGTTGCCGCCGCGCGAGCCGATCAGCAGCGACAGCAAAAAGGTCGAACCGTAGGACAGCGAGAGCAGGTAACTGGCCAGGCAAAAGAGGCCGAACAATTTGCTGGAGACTGGGGGTGTGGCAGTGGACATGTCGCGGTTCCTTGACCCGATAGATACGCAGGTCATCTATCTATCATGCAAGGCGTTCATGTTAGGTCTCAGGTTCGCGATGCCAGGGTTAGCGTGGACCGGAGTAAGGTGCATGGGGGTCGAGGGAGCCTGCTCCCTCGCCACAATTCTCGCGGCGCCTTAGTATGGCGTTTTCAACTTCTGACAAGGCACGTCCATGACGATCGAAATCCGCCCGGCAACCCCCAGTGACGCGCCGCAAATCCTCGCGTTCATCACTGAACTGGCCGACTACGAACGTGCTCGCCATGAAGTCATCGCCAGTGTCGCCGACATCGAACGCAGCCTGTTCAGTGAAGGGGCGACGGCCCATGGCCTGATCTGCCTGCGCGAGGGTGTGCCCATCGGTTTTGCGGTGTTTTTTTTCAGCTACTCCACGTGGCTGGGCAGCAACTGCCTGTACCTCGAAGATTTGTACATCACACCTGAACAGCGCGGTGGCGGTGCGGGTAAAACCTTGTTGCGTCACCTGGCGAAAATCGCCTGTGCCAACGACTGTGGGCGCTTCGAATGGAGCGTGCTGGAGTGGAACACCCCGGCTATCGACTTCTACAAATCCCTAGGCGCACAGCCGCAGGAAGAGTGGGTGCGCTACCGCATGGACGGGGCCGTCTTGCGGGATTTTGCCGAGGGTAATTGATACCGTTTAAAAGATCGCAGCCTTCGGCAGCGCCATGAATCGCGTGTAAACCCGATTCTGTAGCTGCCGAAGGCTGCGATCTTTTTTTGTCTTGTCTCAATATATGGGATTGATATTTATATATTGAGATTTTGCGGCACCAAGGTTTATAGTCCGCCTCACTCACTGCCAAAAACAGAACAGGTGAAGCGATGCAGGCGCAATTAATCGCGCTCGATTGGGGGACAACCTCATTACGTGCCTACAAACTTGCCGCGGGCGGCCAGGTGCTCGAACAGCGCTCGCTGTCGTCGGGGATCATGCAGTTGCCCAAGGCTGCGCGAATGATCAACGGCCGAGAGTGCGTCGATGGTTTTGAACTGGCTTTTGACCAGGCCTGTGGCGATTGGCTCGACGAACAGCCCGACTTGCCAGTGATCGCCTGCGGCATGGTGGGCAGCGCCCAGGGCTGGCGCGAGGCGGCTTATCGCGACACGCCGGCGAACGTCGCCAATCTCGGCACTTCCCTGCAAACCGTTCGCAGTCTTCGCGGTGTCGATGTACACATCGTGCCGGGGGTGATCCAGCGTTCGCGCTTGCCGAACGTGATGCGCGGCGAAGAAACCCAAGTGCTCGGCGTACTGCAGAACATCGCAGGCGAGGCGGGCACCGATCTACTGATCGGCCTGCCAGGCAGCCATTCGAAATGGGTGGAAGTGGCCGACGGCTGCATCGTGCATTTCGATACCTTCATGACCGGTGAAGTCTTCGCCGTGCTCAGCGAACACAGCATTCTGGGGCGTACCCAGCAGTGCGGCGCGTCATTCGATGGCGAGGCGTTCGATCGCGGCGTACAGGTGGCGTTGTCGACAGACGGCGAAATAGGCCCCTTGTCGACCTTGTTCAGCGCCCGCAGCCTCGGCCTGACCGGCGAGCTCAGCGCCACGGCGCAAGCGGATTACTTGTCCGGCCTGTTGATCGGCCATGAACTGTCGGCCCTGGCCTGCGTGCAGCGGCGTCGACGCAACAGTGTGCACCTGCCTTCGATCATCCTGATTGGCAATTCCCAACTGTGCAGCCGCTACAGCCGCGCACTCGATGCCTGCGGTTTTGCGCGGGTGACGTTGGCCGAACAGGCCACCGAACGCGGGTTGTGGCAGCTGGCACTGGCTGCCGGCCTGATCTCGCCCACGCCACATCGTTAACCCTGACTGGAGTCCTGACATGCTCAAACACGCACTGGCGCAAAACGGGCTGATCGCG
Source organism: Pseudomonas umsongensis (assembly GCF_002236105.1). Lineage (GTDB taxonomy): Bacteria > Pseudomonadota > Gammaproteobacteria > Pseudomonadales > Pseudomonadaceae > Aquipseudomonas > Aquipseudomonas umsongensis. The sequence goes on along the minus strand of NZ_NIWU01000005.1, from coordinate 325,918 downwards.
ATCCTGCGTGGCCTGCGCCCGCAAGAAGCCGCTGCTATCGGCGAAGTCCTGTATGAAGCCGGATTTCGCGTCATCGAAGTGCCGCTCAACTCCCCGGAGCCGTATGAAAGCATTCGCATCCTGCGCAGTACGTTGCCCGCCGATTGCCTGATTGGCGCGGGCACGGTGCTGACGCCGCAACAGGTCGAGCAAGTGAAAGCGGCCGGCGGCCAGGTGATCGTCATGCCCCACAGCGATCCGAAGGTTTTGCGCGCGGCGAAAGCGGCTGGCCTTTATCTGTCGCCCGGTGTCGCCACCCCGACCGAGGCCTTCGCGGCACTGGCCGAGGGCGCTGATGTGCTGAAGATGTTCCCGGCCGAGCAAATGGGCCCGGCGGTCGTCAAGGCCTGGCTCGCGGTGCTGCCGGCGGGAACGATCCTGGCGCCCGTCGGTGGCATCACCCCGGACAACATGCAGGTGTTTGTCGACGCGGGCGTCAAAGGCTTCGGCCTCGGGTCCGGGTTGTTCAAGCCAGGCATGACCCCTGAGCAAGTGGCGGCCAATGCCAAGGCCTACGTGGCTGCCTGGAAAGCCCTTCGCTAAGACTTTTTTGGCGCTGCGAGCGCTGGATCTAACAAGAGAGACCGACAGATGAAAATCACCAAACTGACCACCTTCATCGTTCCGCCACGCTGGTGCTTCCTCAAGGTCGAGACCGACGAAGGCGTGACCGGCTGGGGCGAGCCCGTAGTCGAAGGCCGCGCTCACACTGTCGCGGCTGCCGTTGAAGAATTGTCCGACTACCTGATCGGCAAAGACCCACGCAATATCGAAGACATCTGGACCGTGCTGTACCGCGGTGGCTTTTACCGTGGCGGCGCCATCCACATGAGTGCCCTGGCCGGCATCGACCAGGCGTTGTGGGACATCAAGGGCAAGGCGCTGGGTGTGTCGGTCAGTGACCTGCTGGGTGGACAGGTGCGGGACAAGATCCGCGTGTATTCGTGGATCGGCGGCGACCGCCCGGCAGACACTGCGCGAGCGGCGAAAGAAGCGGTCAGTCGGGGTTTCACCGCAGTGAAAATGAATGGCACCGAAGAGCTGCAGTTCCTCGATACCTTCGACAAAGTCGACCTGGCCCTGGCCAACGTCGCTGCCGTGCGTGATGCGGTCGGGCCGAACGTCGGCATTGGCGTCGACTTCCATGGCCGGGTGCACAAGCCCATGGCCAAGGTGCTGATGAAGGAACTCGATCCGTACAAGCTGATGTTCATCGAAGAACCGGTGCTCAGCGAAAACTACGAAGCGCTTAAGGAGCTGGCACCGCTGACCAGCACGCCGATTGCCCTGGGTGAGCGGCTGTTCTCGCGCTGGGATTTCAAGCGCGTGCTCAGCGAGGGCTACGTCGACATCATCCAGCCGGATGCTTCACATGCGGGCGGCATCACCGAAACCCGCAAGATCGCCAATATGGCCGAAGCCTACGACGTGGCGTTGGCGCTGCATTGCCCGCTGGGTCCGATTGCCCTGGCGGCGTGCCTGCAACTGGACGCTGTCTGCTACAACGCGTTCATCCAGGAGCAGAGCCTGGGCATCCATTACAACGAGAGCAACGACCTGCTCGACTATGTGAAGGATCCACGGGTGTTCGACTACGACCAAGGCTTCGTGAAAATCCCGAACGGCCCGGGCCTGGGCATCGAGATCAACGAAGAATATGTGATCGAACGCGCCGCCGTCGGCCACCGCTGGCGCAACCCGATCTGGCGCCATGCCGACGGCAGTTTTGCCGAGTGGTAATGCCTGCGCGGTGATTGTTCCCACACTCTGCGTGGGAATACCTCACTGGACGCTCTGCGTCCGCTTTTGGGACGCAGAGCGTCCCTGGCTGCATTCCCACGCAGAGCGTGGGAACGATCACGACCTCAATAAACATAAAAAGAGGCACTCCCCATGCAACCGCAAACCCTCACCGGGCAGGCGTCGTTGGCGGCGCCCAGCCGCAAGCGTTTTTTCATCATGGTCCTGTTGTTCATCACCGTGGTGATCAACTACCTGGACCGCAGCAACCTGTCGATCGCTGCGCCAGCGCTGACCAGCGACCTGGGCATCGATCCAATACACGTCGGCCTGATCTTCTCGGCCTTCGGCTGGACCTACGCCGCCATGCAGATTCCCGGTGGCTGGCTGGTGGACCGGGTGCCGCCGCGCATTCTGTATACCGCTGCACTCCTGTTATGGTCGATTGCCACGGTCATGCTCGGTTTCGCGGGCAGCTTCATCGCCCTGTTCGTATTGCGCATGGCGGTCGGTGCCCTGGAAGCGCCGGCCTATCCGATCAACAGTCGCGTGGTTACCACCTGGTTCCCGGAGCGTGAGCGTGCCACGGCCATCGGTTTCTACACGTCTGGACAGTTCGTCGGCCTGGCTTTCCTGACGCCGGTATTGGCCTGGCTGCAGCATGAATTCGGCTGGCACATGGTGTTCGTGGCCACCGGCGCAGTGGGCATTCTCTGGGCGGTGATCTGGTACGCGGTGTATCGCGAGCCCCGGGATTTCAAAGGCGCCAACGACGCCGAAATCGACTTGATCCGCGAAGGCGGCGGGCTGGTGGACATCCAGGCCGAACAAGCCAGGGTCAAAGCCAAATTCAGCTGGACCGACCTGGGAATTGTCCTCACCAAGCGCAAACTTTGGGGCATTTACCTCGGCCAATTCTGCCTCAACTCGACCCTGTGGTTTTTCCTGACGTGGTTCCCGACCTACCTGGTGAAATACCGCGGCATGGATTTCATCAAGTCCGGACTGCTGGCATCGCTGCCGTTTCTCGCGGCGTTCGTCGGCGTGCTGTGCTCCGGTTTCTTCTCGGACTTTCTGATTCGTCGTGGTTACTCCGTGGGCTTCGCCCGCAAGTTGCCGATCATCAGTGGCCTGCTGATTTCCACTTCGATCATTGGCGCCAACTTCGTTGAGTCGACGCCGCTGGTAATTGCCTTCCTCGCGCTGGCGTTTTTCGGCAACGGCCTGGCTTCGATCACCTGGTCGCTGGTGTCGACCCTGGCTCCGGCGCGACTGCTTGGGCTGACCGGTGGGGTATTCAACTTCATCGGCAACCTGTCGGCCATCGCCACGCCGATCGTCATCGGCTTCCTTGCCAGCGGTGATTCCTTTGCCCCGGCCATTACCTATATCTCGGTCCTGGCGTTGATCGGTGCACTTTCCTACATCTTGCTGGTGGGCAAGGTCGAGCGTATCAAGTTGTAGTCGGGACCCGCGGGCGACCATAATGCCGCCCGTTCACTCGCTCAACGGTAAAGGCTGGATATGCAGGAAGACGCCCCAAAAATCGCCAAGGACGCCGCACCGACTGGCACCCAGACCCTGCTTCGCGGGTTGGGTGTGGTTCAGGCCGTGGCCAGTGGCGCCCGCGATCTCAAGGAAATCGCCCGGTTGATCGGCACCACGCGCAGCACCACCCATCGCCTGGCCAGTTGCCTGGTGGACGAGCGATATCTGCGGGTGGTGCCGCAGGTCGGTTACCTGTTGGGGCCCAAGTTGATCGAACTGGGTTTTCAGGCGCGTGAGGAGTTGCCGCTGGTGACCCTGGCCGGGCCATATCTGGATGAGCTGTCGGCGTTGACCGGCGATACCATTCACCTGGCTATCCGCGAAGGCGATGAGGTGCTGTACCTGCACAAGAACCCGGGGCGCAACGGTCCGGAGATGCGCTCGCGGGTCGGCCATCGCATGCCCTTGGCGCGTACGGGAATCGGCAAGGCATTGATGCTCGATGACTCGCCGCAAGAGTGGCAGCGCTTGTACGAAATCAGCCTGCCGGTGGGTGGGAAAAACCAGTTCTGGCCGCAGCACCCCGAACAGTCGTGGGAACAGTTCCAGCAGCGCATGTTCGAGTACGTGGCCGGCGGTTATGCCTTCGACCTGGAAGACAACGAACCGTCGATCCGCTGCGTGGCGGCACCGATCCGCGATGCCAGCAAACGCATCGTCGCCGGCATCAGCATCGCCAGTACCGTGCCGTACATGCCGCTGGAAAAAATGGCCGAGCTGATTCCTTTGATCAAAGGGGTTACGGCCCGGCTGTCGGCGGAGCTGGGCGCCAAAATCTGACGGTATGCGGTAATCATTGTGGGAGCGAGCCTGCTCGCGAAAGCGATTTATCATTCGATATGGGTATCGACTGACACACTTCTTTCGCGAGCAGGCTCGCTCCCACATTGGTTTAATGGTGTTGCCTAAATTGCAGGCAACAAAAAGGCCCCCATTCGGGAGCCTTGATGTTCAGTGGTTCGGCTTACATGTTCGGGTAAGTCGGGCCGCCAGCACCTTCCGGTGTCACCCAGGTGATGTTCTGTGCAGGGTCCTTGATGTCGCAGGTCTTGCAGTGAACGCAGTTCTGGGCGTTGATCTGGAAGCGCTTCTCACCGTCTTCCTTGGTCACCACTTCATACACGCCGGCCGGGCAGTAACGCTGGGCCGGTTCGTCGTAAAGCGGCAGGTTCTTGCTGATCGGGATGCTCGCGTCGGCCAGTTTCAGGTGGCAAGGTTGCTCTTCTTCATGGTTGGTCCCGGAAATGAACACCGAGCTCAGTTTGTCGAAGCTGATCTTGCCGTCCGGTTTCGGGTAGTCGATCTTCTTGCAGTCGGCCGCCAGTTTGAGGCACGCGTAATCCGGCTTGGTGTCGTGCAGGGTGAACGGCAGTTTGCCGCCGAAGATGTTCTGGTCCAGCCAGTTGAAACCACCGCCGACGATGGCGCCGAACTTGTGGATCGCCGGGCCGAAGTTGCGGCTCGCGAACAGTTCTTCGTACAGCCAGCTGTTCTTGAAGCTTTCGACGTAATTGGTCAGTTCATCGCCACCTTCGGACTCGGCGAACAGGCGATCGGCCACGGCGTCAGCCGCCAGCATGCCGGACTTCATCGCGGTGTGGCTGCCCTTGATCTTGGCGAAGTTCAGGGTGCCGAGGTCGCAGCCGATCAGCGCGCCGCCCTTGAAGACCATCTTCGGCAGCGAGTTCAGGCCACCCTTGCAGATGGCGCGGGCGCCGTAGCTGACGCGCTTGCCGCCTTCCAGGTACTGCTTGAGCACCGGGTGATGCTTGAGGCGCTGGAACTCGTCGAACGGCGACAGGTAGGTGTTGCTGTACGACAGGTCGACGATCAGGCCCACGACCACCTGATTGTTTTCCAGGTGGTAGAGGAACGAGCCACCGGTGTTCTCGGTGCCCATGATGTCCATCGGCCAACCGGCGGTGTGCACCACCAGGCCTGGCTGGTGCTTGGCCGGGTCGACTTCCCAGATTTCCTTCAGGCCGATGCCGTAGTGCTGGGCGTCGGCATCGCTGGCGAGGTTGAAGCGCTTGATCAGTTGCTTGCCGATGTGGCCGCGGCATCCTTCGGCGAACAGCGTGTACTTGCCGCGCAGTTCCATGCCTGGGGTGTACAGGCCTTCTTTTGGGTTGCCTTCGCGGTCAACGCCCAGATCGCCGGTGATAATCCCGCGGACCACGCCATTCTCGTCGAACAGCGCTTCCTGGGCGGCGAAGCCTGGGTAGATCTCCACGCCCAGGTTCTCGGCCTGCTGGGCCAGCCAGCGGCACAGGTTGCCCAGGGAAATGATGTAGTTGCCTTCGTTGTGCATGGTCTTGGGCACAAAGAAGTCTGGAATTTTTTGCGCGCTTTCGGCGTTTTTCAGCACGAAGATGTCATCGCGGGTGACCGGCGTGTTCAGCGGCGCGCCGAGTTCTTTCCAGTTCGGGAACAGTTCGTTCAGGGCGCGGGGTTCGAATACCGCACCGGACAAGATGTGAGCACCGACTTCGGAGCCTTTTTCGACCACGCAGACGCTGATTTCCTTACCGGCTTCGGCGGCCTTCTGCTTCAATCGGCAGGCAGCGGAAAGACCAGCGGGGCCGGCACCGACGATGACCACGTCGAATTCCATGTATTCGCGTTCCACAGGTTATCTCCTACTCAAGGCTCAACAGTTTTTTTTCTAATATGGAGGTTGGGTGTCGCATCCATGAATCCCTGCGCAACGCCGGGAGAGGACAATCGATTAACCACCTTTCTCTTTGGTGGCGCATTATATCTACACCACTCTCAGCGTCCAATACAAACGTTTGTTTGAAATGGCTCAAAGCCAGAGAAATCAAAGTCACCCGCCTTATGAACGGCCATTTTGGCGTATTGACCGGAATAGGTGTTCCGGTCAAGATACGGGCGGTTTTGCGCTCGCCGTAGGCTGACTGTTGGTTTCAAGAGCACCTCTAAAGACAGGGCGATGGCAGTAGAAGGTGATGCGCCGCGCGGGTTTGATGCGCAGTCTACACGTCACGATATTGAATGACTCGTCAGTCACTGCTGACAAACGGTCATCAGCATCATGAACGATGGTCACTTGACACTTTTGCCGGCGTTTTTGGAGGTGCCCTTGCGCCCGATGAGCATTATCCGCCAGGTTCGCCTAGGCGACTTTCTTTTCACCGGAGAGTAACGAGGAATCCATGAAGGTTCTTGTAGCTGTCAAACGCGTTGTGGATTACAACGTGAAAGTTCGCGTCAAGGCGGACAATTCCGGCGTCGACCTTGCCAACGTCAAGATGTCGATGAACCCGTTCTGCGAGATCGCCGTGGAAGAAGCCGTACGCCTGAAAGAGAAGGGTGTTGCGACTGAAATCGTCGTCGTCTCCGTAGGCCCGTCCACCGCTCAAGAGCAACTGCGCACCGCGCTGGCTCTGGGTGCCGACCGCGCCATCCTCGTCGAGTCCGCCGAAGACCTGACTTCCCTGGCCGTTGCCAAACTGTTGAAAGCTGTTGTCGACAAGGAACAGCCTCAGCTGGTGATCCTTGGCAAACAAGCCATCGACAGCGACAACAACCAGACTGGCCAGATGCTGGCGGCACTGAGCGGTTACGGTCAGGGCACGTTCGCCTCCAAAGTCGAAATCAGCGGCGATAGCGTAGCTGTTACTCGTGAAATCGACGGCGGCGCGCAGACAGTTTCCCTGAAGCTGCCGGCCATCGTCACCACCGACCTGCGTTTGAACGAGCCGCGCTACGCGTCCCTGCCAAACATCATGAAAGCCAAGAAGAAGCCTCTCGAGACGCTGACTCCGGACGCTTTGGGCGTTTCCACCGCCTCCACCAACAAGACCGTGAAAGTCGAAGCGCCTGCTGCACGCAGCGCGGGTATCAAGGTCAAGTCGGTGGCTGAACTGGTCGAGAAACTGAAAAACGAAGCGAAGGTAATCTAAATGACTATCTTGGTTATTGCTGAACACGACAACAAAGTAGTGGCCCCGGCCACACTGAACACCGTTGCTGCCGCTGCCAAGATTGGCGGTGACATCCACGTGCTGGTTGCCGGCCAGGGCGCTGGCGCCGTGGCTGAAGCCGCTGCGAAAATCGCTGGCGTGGCTAAAGTGCTGCTGGCCGACAACGCCGCTTACGCGCATCAGTTGCCGGAAAACGTTGCGCCTCTGGTTGCAGAGTTGGGCAAGGGCTACAGCCACATCCTGGCTGCCGCTACTTCCAACGGCAAAAACATCCTGCCGCGCGTTGCCGCTGCACTGGACGTTGACCAGATCTCCGAGATCATCTCGGTCGAAAGCGCTGACACCTTCAAGCGTCCGATCTACGCCGGTAACGCTATCGCTACCGTTCAATCGAACGCTGCAGTGAAAGTGATCACCGTGCGTGCCACCGGTTTCGACCCGGTTGCAGCTGAAGGCGGTTCCGCAGCTGTTGAGGCCGTTGGCGCTGCCCACGACGCTGGCATCTCCAGCTTCGTTGGCGAAGAGCTGGCCAAGTCCGATCGTCCGGAATTGACCGCTGCCAAGATCGTCGTTTCCGGCGGTCGCGGCATGCAGAACGGCGACAACTTCAAGCACCTGTACGCCCTGGCCGACAAGCTGGGCGCAGCCGTGGGTGCTTCGCGTGCTGCGGTCGACGCAGGTTTCGTACCCAACGACATGCAGGTCGGTCAGACCGGCAAGATCGTTGCTCCACAGCTGTACATCGCCGTCGGTATTTCCGGCGCGATCCAGCACCTGGCCGGCATGAAAGACTCCAAGGTGATCGTTGCGATCAACAAGGACGAAGAAGCGCCGATCTTCCAGGTGGCCGATTACGGCCTGGTGGCGGACCTGTTCGAAGCCATCCCTGAGTTGGAGAAGCTGGTCTAATCCGGCTGCTTCACTTATAAAGAGCCCGACCCTTTGGTCGGGCTTTTTTTTGCCTCTGTACCTGTAGGAGCAGGCTCGCTCCTACAGGGATATAAACGGTCTCAACGGGAGTGTGCTGCTATGGATCTGCGTCTCGCGTGGAGTTTTCTAGGTCTGGCGCTATTGCCAGCACTGTCCATTGCCGCTGGCAAATGCGAACGCCTGGTGGTCACCGGCAGCCCGGATGCGCCACCGTACCTGTGGCAAGACCCGCAGGATCCCAAGCACTTGATTGGCGCCAGTGCCGATTTGTTGCAGCAGGTAGCGGGGCAGTTGGGCATCAAGGTCCAGGTGCTCTACGCCGGCAAACGTTCCCAGGCACTGGACGAAGTGCGCAGCGGGCGCATGGACATGCTGGCGGACGCGCCGTTGACAGTTGGCGAGCTGGAATCCCTGGACTACATCCATCCGCCGCTGCTGGAAAACGATTATCTGGTGTGGACCCGCAAGGATTCGTCGCTGGTCTACAACGACGTCCAGGACTTGCACGGTCATCCTGGGGCGTTGTCGGAAAAGTCTCGATTGACCTCGCAATTCGCCACTTTCGCCGAGCAGCAATTGACCCTCACCCGTACGCCAAACCTGACCCAGGCCTTGCAGAAATTGCTCCTGGGGGAGGTAGAGTTTGTCTTGGCAGGGCGCTACTCCGGCATGGCCATGGCGCAGACACTGGGCATGGCCAATGACCTGGTCGCCCGTGTGCAGCCGGTCGACAAACCCGGGCTGTTTCTGGCGCTTTCCCACAACTCCGCCTGCAACGATCCGTGGTTGCGCGGACAGTTGGCCAAAAAGATGACAGAATTGCCCGCGTCCGGACTGACGGAAGCCGTGCTGCAACGCAATATCGAGCTTTGGAATGCGCAGCAGAAGCAACCTGTCAGTACCCCAAAACAGTAGGGATTTTTAGTGAGTATTCGACCTCTTTTCGCTGCCCTGGCCGTTCTGGCTCTGGCGGGTTGTGCAGCCGATCCGGCGCCGAATGAACAAATGCGCCTGACCGCACAGGCCGTCGAGCAAGCCCGTGCCGTGGGTGCCACTGCCGATGAAGTGCCGGAGATGAAACTGGCCGAAGACAAATACAACCGGGCCAAGGGCAGCATGGCTGACCAGTCTTTCAGGAATGCGCGGATGCGCGCCGAGCAGGCCGAGCTGGACGCGCGCCTGGCCGAAGCCCGGGTCCTGACCCTCAAGAGTGAAGAACAGCTGAACGTGCTCAATACCCGCATCGCCCGCCTGCAAAAGCAGTTGGGAGCAGCCCAATGAGCCTCAAGTCCAACATTTTCGGCGCTTTGATCCTGGCAGGAACCGTCAGCCTTGTCGGCTGCGCCGGCCAGCAAGGCGAAGCGGCGCTGCAACAGGCAGGCGCCGACTTCCAGAAGGTCAAGGAAGACTCCAACGTGCTGCGCATCGCCCCCAAGGACGTGATTCGCGCCGGTGAGTCCCTGGCCCGCGCCGACCGTTTGTCCACCTATTGGGGCAGCGGCTCGGATGTGGTGCATTACGCTTACCTGAGCCAGCGCTACAGCGAGATCGCCCGGGAGCACACCAATCAGGTGCTCAATGAAGAGCGCGCCGCCAAGCTCGAGCTGGAACGTCAGCGCCTGCAACTGGCCTTGCGCGAATCCAAGTTGCTCAGCGTGCAGCAGCAGGGCAAATGGCTGGAAGAGCAGATCCTGGCCCTGGCCACCACCCAGACCGACCGTGGCCTGGTGATGACCCTGGGTGATGTGCTGTTCGACACCGGCGAAGCAGAGCTGAAAAACTCGGCCAACCGCGTGGTGCTGAAGATCGTGCAGTTCCTGCAACTCAACCCCAAGCGCGTGGTGCGCATCGAGGGTTACGCCGACAGTACCGGCGGCAAGCAGGAAAACCTCAAGCTGTCCCGCGACCGGGCCCAATCGGTCGCGGATGTGCTGATGGACCTGGGCATCGACGACAAGCGCATCCTGGTTGAAGGGTATGGCGACGAGTATCCGGTTGACGCGAACGCCTCCGAACGGGGGCGGGCACAGAACCGTCGGGTGGAAATTGTGTTTTCCGACGAAAAAGGCCAGCTCGGCGCTGCCCGCTAATGAAATCACGCACTCCGTAGGAGCCGGCTTGCTGGCGATGCCATCACTGCGATTCATCTGAAACACCGCGGTTTTGCCATCGCCAGCAAGCCGGTTCCTACAAAGCCCGGCCTGGCAGACAGCGCCGGGTTTTTTTTCGCCTGCCGATTAGCGCACAAAACAGTACAGTTTTTGCTGACACTGCACTGTACTGTCGACTATTGTGGCAACTGTCCCAGTACACTTCTAAACTGTTCCGGTATTGTTTTACACAAGAATAAAATGCCCGTGAAATCGAGTGCTGCGTCATGACCAACCTCTTGCTCTATCAACGTATTGCTCAGCAACTGGCTGAAGACATCCGCCGAGGTGTCTATCAACCGGGAGAGCGCGTGCCTTCGGTGCGCAAGATGAGTTCGCAGCTCAATGTCAGCCATGCCACGGTGTTGCAGGCGTATGCCAACCTTGAAGACCAGGGGCTGATTCGCGCGCGGCCGCAGTCCGGTTATTACGTGCACCAGACCCCGGCGCTGACTGCGCCGACCCCGGACATCGCCCGTGTCGAACGTCCAGGCCTGGTGACCCGCAGCAGCATCATTCAACAAGTGTTGGTCGAGTCCCGCCGCGAAGGCGTTTTCCCGCTGGGTGCCGCGGTGCCCAGCGTCGACTATTTGCCGGTGCGTGCCCTGCATCAGCAATTGGCCAAGGTCACCCGGTTCCATAGCCCGCGGGCTTTCAGCTACATGTTCAGCCCCGGTTTCGAGCCCTTGCGTCGACAGGTGGCGATCCGCATGCGCGATGCCGGCGTGGTGGTCGATCCTTCTGAGGTGGTGATCACCCACGGCTGCGTCGACGCCTTGCAGATGTCCCTGCGGGTGCTGACCCGGCCCGGTGACCTGATCGCGGCCGAATCGCCGACTTACTACGGTTTGTTGCAATTGGCCGATCTCCTGGGCCTCAAGGTCATCGAAATCCCCAGCGACCCGTCCACTGGCATGAGCCTTGAAGCGCTGCAGTTGGCGGCCAACCAATGGTCGATCAAGGCGCTGGTGCTGACCACGCGCTTGAGCAATCCGTTGGGCGGCACCATGCCTGAAGAGCGGCAGAAGCAGCTGTTGCGCCTGGCGTCGGACTTTGACATCCAGATAGTCGAAGACGATATCTACGGTGAGCTGATGTTTGAGCAAGGTCGCACCAAATCGCTCAAGGCCTATGATCGGCTGGATCGGGTGATTTATTGCTCGAGCTTCTCCAAGACCCTGTCGCCAGGGGTGCGGATCGGCTGGATGATTGCCGGCAAGTACCAGCAGGAGATCCAGCGCTTGCAGACCTTCAGTACCCATTCGGCCTGCAGCGTCACGCAGATGGGCATTGCCGCCTATCTGGAAAATGGTGGTTACGACCGCCATTTGCGTTACATCCGCCAGGAGTACCGCAAGAACCTCAGCGCTTTCCAACTGGCGGTGCAGCAGTATTTCCCCGAAGGCACGCAGATGACCCGGCCAACCGGCGGTTTCATTTTGTGGGTGAGCCTGCCAGGACGGGTCAATACCCAGGAGCTGCATGTGCGAGCGTTGCAGCAGGGCATCAGTATCGCGCCGGGGCTGATTTTCAGTAACACCGAGCAGTTCAATCACTGCATTCGGCTCAACTGCGGCATCCCGTGGAACCGCGAAGCCGAACGTGCGTTGATGACCCTGGGCATGCTTGCCACCCAGCTCTGCCAGGAGATGGCCGGGGGCTTTTGACCGGGCGGTCTCCGTCCGTGCTTGTCACGGGGCGCGCAACAGGGGAGCATAGACACCTCTGTCGTTTTCGCCGTTTGCATCGTTGGGTACATGAAGCCGATTTTTCCTGCCGTCTGGCTGTTGATCTGCCTGTTAGTGAGTGTTCAGCCGGCGTCCGTCAAGGCCGAGTCCGTGCAGGCAAAGCCCGCCGCCAGCGATGCCAAGGCAACCCCGAAAAAAACTGCACCGGTCAAAAAGCCAACCACGGTAAAAAAACGCCCACCGAATGCCGCCAAGTCAAAACCGGCCAGTGCGGTGGTGAAAACCCCGGTACCTTCAGCCAACCTCGATTTGAGCCTGCCCAAGGACATGGTCGAGGAGCTGAAACCGGTCGGTACCGTTCCATTGCCCAAGCGTGAACCGGTGCTGCCGCAAATGTTCGGCGACAAAAGCAGCCAGTTCCAGCTCAATGGCAGGCTGATCAACAACGAAATGCAGTTGCAAATGCGTAACGAAGAGCGTCATGAAGTCGAAGGCGCCGCCCTGGAATTCGAGTTCAAGCGGTAAATCCCGCCTTTGGCTGACCTGCCAGCAGACAGCTGGTCGGAGACTGGCCGGTCACGCCCGTTTGCAGGTAAATACCCAGGCAAGGGTAATTTAAAACAACTGTTTTAGCGGTTACTCTGTGCCCGTCCTTTAATACATTGCTCGTCGCGAGGAGCTTTTCGTCATGAAATGCCGTGAGGGCTGTGGCGCCTGCTGCATTGCCCCTTCCATCAGTTCACCGATTCCCGGTATGCCCCATGGCAAAGCCGCCGGGGAACGTTGCCTGCAACTGTCTGCCGAAAACCTGTGCAAGATTTTCGGTAAACCCGAGCGCCCGGCGGTGTGTTCGGCGTTCGAGGCTGACATTGAGGTGTGTGGCAACAGCAGCGAAGAAGCTATCCGGTTGATTGGCTGGTGGGAGCAGATGACCGCCGCGTGATGTGTTTACAGAACGGAACTTCAACAATAAGGAATAAGATTATGGGTTCGCTGCATCGTATCGCTGTGTTGTGTGGTTTGACGGCTGTTCTGGCCACTTCAATTGCCCAGGCCGAAGACTGGAAAGTCGCCAGGAACGAAGACGGCATCAAGATCTCCCTGAGTGAAGTGGCCGGCTCCGACTACAAGGCCTATCAGGGCGTCACCCTGATGAAGACCACCGTGGCCAAGCTGCGCGCCCTGCAGGAAGACGTGGTCGGTGCCTGCGCCTGGATTCACGAGTGCAAGACCCAGAAGTTGCTCAAGCAGGAAAGCGATCAGAACTGGACCTACACCCAGTTCAATACGCCATGGCCGGTCACACCGCGAGATTCGGTGCTGCATATCACCACGATCGCAGGCGCCGATGGCAGCCTGACGCGCAAGCTCGAGGGCGTGCCCAAATACCTTCCTGAAGAAAAGGGCTTTGTCCGGGTCGCCAAGGTCGATGGTTTCTGGAAGTTCGTACCCAAGGGCGATCAGGTTGAAGTGACCTATCAGGTGCATACCGAGCCCGGTGGTAGCGTGCCATCGATGGTGGCCAACAAGTTTGTGGTGGATGCGCCATTCAATACCTTGAAGAACCTGAAGGCTCTGGCCGAGAAATAAAAGCGGGTGCCACCTGTTCCTTGTAGGAGCGAGCATGCTCGCGAAAAACGCCAGGACAACCCGGGCATGCAGACAACCCGCGTAATCGTTGACGTCCATCGCGAGCGTGCTCGCTCCTACAGAAGCCTTTATTGTGTTACCTAATATTCGCTGTACAAAATTTTCACAAAGCCTCCAAGACAATTCCCCCCCGCGCGGCCATCGACGAACAGTAATCAATGGCAATGCCGCGATTGATCGTGCAACATTTGCGCACCGCGCGAACCCCGGGGCCGAGTACTGGCCAACAGAGGGCAGGGCGCAGCTGTATTTTTGAAACTTCAACTTCCAATGGGTCCTAAAAACGACATGGCTATTCCGGACGCCCTGAGTCAGAAGCGAGCATCGAGTCGCTTGCTGCAACCGACCGTCAAATCGCATCTGGCCTACACACTGTTGTGCGCCCTGGTCATGATGGTGATGTTTTCCGTGCTGCGCCTCGCGCTGCTCGTCTACAACCGCGAAATGATCCTCGACACACCGGCCGCGACCTTTTTCGAAGCATTCGCCAATGGCTTGCGTTTCGACCTGCGCCTGGTGGTCTACCTCAGCGTTCCGCTGGTGCTGGCGCTGTTCAGTGCCCGGGCCATGGCGGCGCGGGGGATCTTCCGTCTCTGGCTGACGGTGACCGCCAGCATCGCGCTGTTCCTGGGCCTGATGGAGATGGACTTCTACCGTGAATTCCACCAGCGCCTCAACGGGCTGGTCTTCCAGTATGTGAAGGAAGACCCGAAAACCGTGATGAGCATGCTCTGGTACGGTTTTCCGGTGGTCCGCTACCTGCTGGCCTGGGCCTTGGGTACCTGGATCCTGAGCCTCGCCTTCAAGGGTGCCGACCGTGCCACGCGTCCTCGTGGACCTTTCAGCGGTGGTAGCATTGGCACTCGGCAGGTTGCCCCCTGGTACGCGCGCGCCATGGTGTTCGTGGTGTGCCTGTTGATCTGCGTTGTCGCGGCCCGCGGAACCTTGCGTCAAGGCCCGCCAATGCGTTGGGGTGATGTCTACACCACCGATTCCAACTTCGCCAACCAGCTGGGCCTCAACGGTACCCTGTCCCTGGTGGCTGCCGCGAAGAGCCGGATGTCTGAAGATCGCGACAACATCTGGAAAGCCACGTTGCCACAACCGATGGCTCAGCAGACTGTACGCGACCTGTTGGTCATGAAGGACGACAAATTGGTGGATGGCGAGACCGCAGCAGTGCGTCGCGACTACACGCCACCCGTCGACAAGACCCTGCCGATCAAGAACGTCGTCGTGATCCTGATGGAAAGCATGGCCGGTCACTCGGTAGGCGCACTGGGCGCACCGGGCAACATCACGCCGTACCTCGACAAGCTGTCGAAGGAAGGCCTGCTGTTCGACCGTTTCTTCTCCAACGGTACCCACACCCACCAGGGCATGTTCGCCACCATGGCTTGCTTCCCGAACCTGCCGGGTTTCGAATACCTGATGCAGACCCCGGAAGGCAGCCACAAACTGTCTGGCCTTCCGCAGTTGCTCAGCGCCCGTCACTACGACGATGTGTATGTCTACAACGGCGATTTCGCCTGGGACAACCAGTCGGGTTTCTTCAGTAACCAGGGCATGACCAATTTCATCGGTCGCAACGACTTCGTTAACCCGGTGTTCTCCGACCCGACCTGGGGTGTGTCCGACCAGGATATGTTCGACCGTGGCCTGGTGGAACTCAAGGCTCGCGACGGCAAGGACAAGAAACCTTTCTATGCCTTGCTGCAAACCTTGTCCAACCACACGCCCTATGCGTTGCCGACCCCATTGCCGGTCGAACGCGTCACCGATCGTGGCAGCCTGAACGAGCATTTGACCGCCATGCGCTATTCGGATTGGGCGCTGGGTCAGTTCTTCGAGAAGGCGCGTAATGAGCCTTACTTCAAGGAGACCCTGTTCGTCATCGTTGGCGACCACGGCTTCGGTAACGAACGTCAGATCACCGAAATGGACCTGGGCCGTTTCAATGTACCGATGTTGATGATCGCACCGGGCATCCAGGAGAAATTTGGCACGCTCGACCACACCGTGGGCACTCAAGTCGACATCGTGCCGACCATCATGGGCCGCATCGGTGGTGAAGTGCGTCATCAGTGCTGGGGTCGTGACTTGCTCAACCTGCCAGAAGGCGACACCGGTTTCGGTGTGATCAAACCGTCGGGCAGCGAGCAGACCACTGCGATCATCACCGCGGACCAGATCCTGGTATTGCCGAAGGACAAGGACATGGCGCCGAAGATGTACCAGTACGAACTGGGCGCTACGCCTCGGGCGGAAGTGATTCCGGATGCTCCGCGCACCGCCGAGATGAAGCTCAAGCTCGAAGCGTTCCTGCAAACGGCGACCAAGAGTCTGATCGACAACACCGCTGGTGTGGTCGACGGCGTACCTGACTGAGTATTCAGTTAGGCTTTGCTGCCTGACCTTGGGCTACAAAAAATCCGATGCCTGCACAGGCATCGGATTTTTTTATGCTCGCCGTAAGGCGCTGTGCCGCACCCAAGGGGAAAACCTGTCAACTTTGACAGTAGACACCTCGGGGGTTTGGGAATCTTATACAGGTGCTTCGAGTACCTGACCCAACGTTTGCAACCGCGACGTTGAGAGCGGGCAGCGTTGCAAGGATGATGTCTGCCTGTTCCTGTCTCTATGGCGTTCATGCCATGTTTTGGCCATGCAGTGGAACCGCGCTGGAAGACATTTCAATAGAAATGCCGGGGTTGGCTTAGGCGCTTTTTCGGCCTGCCACTTCGGTTCAGGTGGTTCGCCGCAGGACACTGAATTAACAGATTTGTCCGAGGGGTTGAACACTTGGCTGACGAGTGAGGCTCGCTTCATGAATAAGTCTGTCGGTGTGCTTCGTTTGCTGTGGTTCGTGGGGTTTGCGGCGCTCGCCGCTGTCGTCGCTTTAGTGGTGTACACCCGATCGTCGGAGTCAGCTCCATCACCTCAGTCCTGTACAGCGCCTGCTTATGAAAAGGGCGCGCTCTACGAACAGGGGCAGCAGGTTCAGCATGCCGGCCAGCTATTGGAATGCTGGAAAGATGACGAGGCCCCACTTGGCGTCGGCAGTTGGCAGTGGTGCAAGCTGCCGGTCTATGAGCCATTGGTTGTCGGCGGTCCGTGGAAAGACGCATGGAAAGAACTTGGTGACTGTGGTGGCTTCGAGGGCAATCGCCTGACGCTGAGCTTCTCCACCCTCAGCGGCAAAGCCCCTCTGAAACCGGCGGTGCCAGGTGTTGCTCGCGCAGATCAGACGGTCACCGGGACGTTGCGTTGCAAGGCCGAAGAGATTGCGATCAGCGCAAAGGCCAACGAAACGATTCACCTCGATAATCTAAAAGCTTGCGACTACCAGCTTGTAATGAACAGCGCTGATGGATACATCCCGCTGAACACCCCGCGCATTGTTTCATTCACGCAGGCGCAAGGGGCGGAGCAAACCGTGGCGGTGAAGTATCGGCCTCCGGTTGAGGTGAGCAAGCTCAATGGCTTGCCGGGGATAAAAATCGAGTTGTTTGCCCAGGGCCTTATCCAGCCCAGGCAGATGGCCATGGGCAAGAACGTCCTGTATGTCGGCTCCAGTGCCATCCCGTCGTACGTCTATGACGGAAAAATCGGCGACATGATCTACGCGTTGCCGCTGGACGGGGCGGGTAAACCGACGGGCATTCATGTCATTGCCACGGGCCTGGAAGAGCCTCACGGCGTGGCATACCGCGACGGTGATCTGTATTACTCGACCACAGGTGGTCTGTATCGCTTGCGTAACGCGGACGATCATTACAAAGACCCGAAACCCGAGTTGGTTTTCAATTTTCCGGCAGACGGCAAGCTGTTTCCCTTGCCCCCGCTGTCGTCCGGCTCGAAGACTCGCATCTGGCACATGAAACACCCCTTGCGCTTCAACCCAGTCGATCCGTCGGACAAGTGGCTTTATACGGCGGTCGGCACTCCGTGCAACCTATGCATGATTCTCGCCGACAAGCGCTATGGGACGGTCTTGCGGTACTCCCTGGAGACGGGGGAGTCGGAGATCCTGGCCATGGGGGTGCGTAACTCTGTGGGCTTCGACTGGAATCCCAAGGACGGCAAAATCTGGTTCAGCGACAACAATCGCCAAGGCTTCCCCAACCCTGACGAGGTCAACGTCATCCGGGGCCCCGGGTTGCATTTCGGTGTGCCTTATCGGTTTGGCAGGGACACGCCCGGTTTCACTCAAGAGGAGTACCAGAACCCGGGCGTGATCCAGCCGCCGCTGGTGCCCGGTGCCATTGTGTCCGACAAGTCGCTCGAGCAGATCCACCCCGCTGACTATGTGCCGGCCGCTTTTGAGTCGGGTACCAACACTGCACCGCTCGGCGTCAAGTTCTGGTCAGGTTACCCGGCTGCGGCGGGTACCCAACGTTTGCTGGTGGCCGTGCATGGTGCCGGTTCCACCGCCCGCCCGGGCATGGACATACAAATGCTGACCATCCAGGGCGGTACGCGCGTGGTCAACCAGATCCCGCTGATCAATGGATTTGTGCAGGACCCGGATCGATTTGATGTCTATTGCCTGGACAACTCTTGCATTGGTCGTCCCGTCGAGTTTCTTGAACTGGCGGATGGCAGCCTGCTGATCAGCGACGACGTCGCCGGGGTCATCTATCGCGTGCGCTATGACGCAACCGGGCTGCCGGAGACAGAACTGGCCCTGCGTCCAATGCTGTCACCCCCCGGCCTGGAAGACGAAATGATCAGTGGCTACCTGATTGCCCCCGACGGCAATAGCCGACTGGTGCAACTGTCATGGGATCCGTTAAACAATGAGTCCGCACTGGTTCTCAAAGGGCTGGCGTATGGTGAGTATCAGTTGCGCCTCAATGATGTGAAAAAATGGATTCCTCTGGTGCGCAACACCTCGTTCACGCTATCGCCAACCAACAAGAGTCAGGCCATCAACCTGCGATACCGCGAACGGCCGATCAAGCTAGCGGTCGAGATCACGATCAACGCGCCGAGCAAGCCTGCTTCTGTCACCGATGACCAATGGCGCATCAGTCTGGTTAACGAGGATCAGAGTCATGCTGAGCCGCTGCTCATACAGATTCCGTGGGGGGCAAGCACGACGCGTAACCTCGACTATGGCAAGTACAAGGTGATCTACCCGTTTTACTCCAAGGAAAAACCGGAGCCGGAACTGGAGCCGGTGGTGATTGATGAGTCCAGCGAGGACCGGCAGCTACCCCTCATCGCCTATCGACATGTCGAGAACCTGGGCGAGTCGGTCCTGGCGGGGGCCTGTACCAAGTGCCATTCCGTCGAGTATTTCGACAGCGCGAGCAAGGCCTTGCTCTGGAGCGTGGCGGGTCGGGAAGCGTTGGTCAAACAGATCAAGAGCATGCCGGTTTCGGGGCACTGCGACACCACCTGTGCGACCGAAATCAGCAACCAGTTGTTCGACGTCATCTGGAAACCCTACCTGGACCATGGCGAGACCTATGGTGCGCGGCAGTTGCGATTGCTCACGCCCAGTGAGTATGCCGCCAGCATCTGGGACATCCTGGGGGTCGAGGTCAATCCCGAGAAACTACCGGCCGACAAGTCGGAAAAAGATTTCAAATACCCAGGGGAAGCGAGCAAGGGCATTCTGCAGGCCGAGGACGTCAAGCTGTATTACGACATGGCGTTGTCGGTGGCAGAGAAGGTGGCACCTGCGCGCTTGAGTGCGCTGGCAACCTCTCGCACAGGCACCGACCTGGTCACTTCCCTGGGCTATCAGATGTTCCGTCGTCCCGTGACTGATGCCGAGCGTTTGCGGTATCAGAAAATACACGATGAGCAAGGGGCCCCGGCTGTGATTGCGGCTCTATTGATGTCGCCGCATTTTCTCTATCGCTCGGAGCTGGGGGTGGAGTCAGCCAGGGCAAGCAAGGTGTATAAGCTCACGCCGTTCGAGCTGGTAACAGCACTTTCTTACGGGTTCCTGGGCACGACACCGGATGTTGAACTGTTGGCCAAGGCGCAGCGCAATGAACTGCAGACTTCACAACAGATCTCCGCCGAAATTCAGCGGATGATGCAAACGGACCGCGGCATCGAGCAGTTCAACCGCTTCGTCAGCTACTACATCAAAACCGCACGCGGCGTTCAGGAAAAGCCGGGGCTGACCAAGCCAATGATTGCGCTCATGGCACAGGAGCAATACCTGCTGAGCAAAAGCATGCTGCTCGATTCAGGCACCCTGGATAAGTTGTTCAACCCCGGTTACACCTATCTGAATCAGGACCTGGCTGCGCATTATGGCATCAGCGGTGTCGCGGGCAGCACGATGCAAAAAGTCGCGGTGGACGACAAACGGGGCGGGTTGTTGCACCTGGGGCTGACTCAGGCAGCCACGTCGGATTTCGAGACCACCTCACTGGTCAAGCGTGGAATCATGATTCGCGAGCAGATGTTCTGTCGTGAGTTCGGTGCACCGGTTGAGCCAGACCCTACAGGTCCGGTTTTTCCTGCTCAGCCCATCACCACCCGTGAACGCTGGGATCTGGTCAACGGTGAGCAAGCGTCAGGAGGGCGCTGCTGGCAATGTCACCAATTCATGAATGACACCGGCGCCGCGATGGAGCATTACGATGCAGCTGGCCGTTATCGTACCCAGGAAAAAGCCTACAACTTTGACCAATATCCTCAGATGTTGCCGATCAAGGCATCCGGTCCCTTTTTAACTTCGACCGGCTCAGAGACGATCAATGACGTTCGCGGTATCGCCAAAATCGTACCCCGCCATCCCGCCTCCCAGTTCTGTATGGCCGACAGTTATTTCCGGTTTGTGTTCGGCAGCAAATCGGACGCATCGACGTCGGGAGTCGTAAAGGCAATTGCCGATGGCTTGAAAAAATCCGGCTCCCTGGAAGAGATGTTGCGAACCCTGGGGACTTCCAACGCGTTCATCTACAAAACCGAGAGGAACTGATCATGGACATCTTGAAAAGTCGCCGGCGTTTTCTCGCGGGATTGGTTGCGGCAGGTGTCTATGGTCCATTGACCCAATTCGGTTTGACGCGCATGGCATTGGCGGGGCAATCCGAGCAACCCTTGTTGAAGGTCGTGATTGTAGTAATACCCGACGGAACGGCAGTGGACTCCTATCAGGGTGGACCGTTTGGCGATGGGCGCGGTTTGTGGCATCCCACTGCACAGGGGATGGATACCACGGCTTTTACATTGAATGAAGTCAGTAAAGAGCTGGAGGCTTATCGCAACCAATCGTTGTACCTGCGCGGGATTATCTCGGGGCCAGGTAACTCGGGCCATAACAACTGGAACTATATATTGCGTGATAGCGCACAGAGTCAGTCATCAATCGACGTCCTCTTGGGAAATGCACTGCCGGGTAATGAACCCTCGCATCGCAGCTTGTTTGCCGGGCCCCACGCAGGGATCGACGGTACGCCCTGGTTCGTGTCGTTTCAGGGCAAAGCGATTCGCACGCCCTACCGCGACCCCATGCTGATGGCTGAATCGCTGTTCAAGACGCCTGCTCAAGCTCGGCGCGCACTGGAGCCTGGAGCTGGAAAACTGTTAGAGGCATCCCTGGCGGATATCCAGGACATCAAAAACCGGCTCTCCCCCGGCCAGAGGCAAAAGCTTGATACCCATCTGGATTCAGTAGAGCAGGTCATCAAGGACCTTGAGGAAGCGCGGCCGCCCGTGGGGGGATGCGAGCCTGTGATGCTCGAGCCCCTGGATTACCAGTCGGCGGAGCACCGCACACGCATACAGGCCGACCACCATAAAGTGGTGGCCACCGCCTTGAGTTGCGGGATTACCCGCGTTGCGACCGTTCAGATCGGACGCTCGGCGGAGTCACTCAATATCATTGATGTCAGTCGCGACAAAAATCCCCATGATTGCGCTCACCGTTACGCCGGGGAAGCAGTCTGGAGAGGAACACGGCAATGGTATGTCCGGCAGGTCAGGGAATTGATGGATGAACTGTCCAGGCATGCAGACCCGGACATGCCCGGTCACAACTTGCTCGAATCTGTCCTGGTCATTGTCACCAGCGAAATGGCTGATGGAGCCCCCGAGCACTCGATTGATATGCCGCTGGTCATGATGGGCGGCGCGTGCGGATTGTTGAAAAGCGGGGAGGGCGCAGGACGGTACCTGAATATCACGACGCAAGCCGATAAGTCGCATCACACGGGGAACCCGGTTATCGGCAAGAACTTCGTCGACATGCAGCGGATCTGGGCAACCGTTGCCAAGGCCGCAGGAACCAGCGTGCCTTATGCAGGCAATGTTGATCCTGTCAGTGGAATTTTCACTAACGTGTGACGCAAACTTTGGAAAAAACGATGCCAGTCAGTTTTATCTGACTGGCATCGAAATTTCTGCAGCCTTTATTGGCTACTCAGAACTTCATATCTTCCCGAGTAACAACAGGATCAATATCACCACCAACACCACGCCGATGATACCGGACGGTCCATAACCCCAACTTCTGGAGTGTGGGAAGACCGGTAGACCACCGATCAGTAACAGGATCAGAATGATCAGAAGTATTGTGCCCATATCTGTTTCCTTGCTGTAAGTATTCAGGAATGACCTAGCCGTTATCAGTCAGCGGGAACGTCATTTATTCGAGCTGCTTAAAAAATCCGACCGCGGTGCAGGGCAAAAAATTCCAAGTTTTTTGCGGTTTTTCAAATCATCTACCGATAAATCTGTTGCCGCGTTAGTTGGTTGAGCCACGATTGCGGTTTGCTCGGGGCATTCAGCAATCTGATAGAGCGTGGGGCGGCCAATTTCCTTCGCTACACTCGACGCATCTTCCCCGGAACAACAAGGCTGTTTGCTATGCAAAATCGCATGATGATCACTGGCGCGGGCTCCGGCCTGGGTCGCGAAATCGCGTTGCGCTGGGCGCGCGAAGGCTGGCAGTTGGCCTTGTCGGACGTCAGCGAACCAGGTCTGCAGGAAACCTTGAAACAGGTGCGCGAAGCCGGTGGTGACGGTTTTATCCAGCGTTGCGATGTGCGTGATTACAGCCAACTGACCGCGTTTGCCCAGGCCTGCGAATCGAAGTTCGGTGGTATCGATATCATCGTCAACAACGCGGGGGTTGCCTCTGGCGGATTCTTCAGCGAACTGTCCCTGGAAGACTGGGACTGGCAGATCGCAATCAACCTCATGGGTGTGGTCAAGGGCTGCAAGGCCTTCCTGCCGTTGCTGGAGAAGAGCAAGGGCAAGATCATCAACATCGCCTCGATGGCGGCGTTGATGCAGGGGCCGGCCATGAGCAACTACAACGTGGCCAAGGCCGGCGTGGTGGCGTTGTCCGAAAGCCTGCTGATTGAACTCGCGCATCAGGAAGTCGGCGTGCATGTGGTTTGCCCGTCGTTTTTCCAGACCAATCTGCTGGACTCCTTCCGCGGCCCGACGCCGGCCATGAAAGCCCAGGTTGGCAAGTTGCTGGAAAGCTCGCCCATCAGTGCCACCGATATTGCCGATTACATCTTTCAGCAGGTCGCTGTCGGCGAGTTCATGATCCTGCCCCACGAACAGGGCCGCCAGGCCTGGGCGCTCAAGCAGAAGAACCCGCAACTGCTCTACAACGAAATGACCCTGATGGCCGACAAGATGCGCGCCAAGGCCAAGCAATCCGCAAACTGAACTTGCCCGCACACGACAGCCTCGTTAGGGTGGCCGCCATCGGCCATCCTCGCGAGACGTTCGCATGCTCAATTACCTGTGGTTTTTCCTCGCCGCGTTGTTCGAAATCGCCGGTTGCTTCGCCTTCTGGATGTGGCTGCGCCAGGGTAAAAGTGCCTTGTGGGTGGTGCCAGCGTTACTCAGCCTGACGTTGTTCGCGTTGTTGCTGACGCGCATCGAGGCGACTTATGCAGGCCGTGCCTATGCCGCTTACGGCGGTATCTACATCATTGCTTCGATTGGTTGGCTGGCGGTGGTCGAGCGGATTCGTCCACTGGGTTCCGACTGGCTAGGCGTGGCACTGTGCGTGATCGGGGCAAGCGTTATCCTGTTTGGCCCGCGCTTCTCGGCCTCCTGACGTAGCGGCCCTTGATTAAGGCGGCGTGTCAGGCATTTCCTTCAGCAAGGCAGCCGCGTGGCTGTAGGTTTGGTCTGGATTACCGTGGCTGTCTTGTAGGCCCGTCGTGCACCGGGCATCTTCAAGGCCCGGTAACCCTGAAGGACCAAAGCCATGCTTGTACTAAGTCGTGTAGTCGGCGAGATGATTTCCATCGGTGACACCATTTCAGTGCGCATTATTGCCGTCAATGGCGGTAACGTGCGCTTCGGCATCGAAGCCCCGAACCATGTCAATGTGCACCGCAGCGAGATCTACGAGCGAATCCAGCGCAAGCTTTCGCGAGACAAAAAATCAGTCGAATAAATGCTTGGGCACGTCATGCTTGAGCATCAGCTGGCACTGCTCGCTCTCCGGATCGAAGACAATCAGGGCCTGGCCCTTGATCAATGCCTGGCGAACACGCAATACACGGGTCTCCAGCGGCGTGTCATCGCCATTGTCGGTGCCGTCTCGGGTCACGAAATCTTCGATCAGGCGGGTCAGGGTATCGACTTCAAGTTGGTCGTGTGGAATCAGCATAGGTACCTCGGTCAAATCAATGACGAGATGCTACGGCGGTTATGACCACATCACCAGTAGGAGCTGCCGCAGGCTGCGATCTTTTGATCTTTGTTTTTTAAGATCAAAAGATCGCAGCCTGCGGCAGCTCCTACTGGATCGCATTTCGTTAGATGTCGCTGCGCTGTCCCACCAGGCTATCCACCGACGGCACTCGCGTATCGCTTTCCATCTGCGTCTCGTGTTCGATCTGGTGACTGAACCGGTCCAGCGAGCCTTTGGCCGGCTGCGCGTCGCTGGCGAACACCGGCGGGCTGAGGATGTAGGCGCCGAGCAGGCGGCTGAGGGCGGCGAGACTGTCGATGTGGGTGCGTTCGTAGCCGTGGGTGGCGTCGCAGCCAAAGGCGAGCAGGGCGGTGCGGATGTCATGGCCGGCGGTGACCGCCGAGTGAGCGTCGCTGAAGTAGTAGCGGAACAGGTCGCGGCGTACGGGCAACTCGTTGTCACTGGCCAGGCGCAGCAGGTGGCGCGACAAGTGATAGTCGTACGGCCCGCCGGAATCCTGCATCGCAATGCTCACCGCGTGTTCGCTGGAGTGCTGGCCGGGAGCGACGGGCGCGATGTCGATGCCAACGAATTCACTGACGTCCCAGGGCAATGCCGCCGCGGCGCCACTGCCGGTTTCCTCGGTGATGGTGAACAGTGGATGACAGTCGATCGCCAGCTCTTCGCCGCTGTCGACGATCGCTTTCAACGCTGCCAGCAGCGCCGCGACACCAGCCTTGTCGTCCAGGTGGCGGGCACTGATGTGGCCACTTTCGGTGAACTCCGGCAGCGGGTCGAAGGCGACGAAATCACCGACGCTGATGCCCAGCGAGTCACAATCGGCGCGGGTCGCGCAATAAGCGTCCAGGCGCAATTCGATGTGGTCCCAGCTGATTGGCATTTCATCCACGGCGGTGTTGAACGCGTGCCCGGAGGCCATTAGCGGCAACACGCTGCCACGGATCACGCCGTTGTCGGTAAACAGGCTGACGCGGCTGCCTTCGGCAAAACGGCTGGACCAGCAACCCACGGGGGCCAGCGTCAGGCGGCCGTTGTCCTTGATGGCGCGCACGGCGGCGCCAATGGTGTCCAGGTGCGCGGAAACGGCGCGGTCCGGGCTGTTTTTCTTGCCCTTGAGGGTGGCGCGGATGGTGCCGCGACGTGTCATCTCGAAGGGAATGCCCAGCTCTTCGAGCCGTTCGGCGACATAGCGCACGATGGTGTCGGTGAAGCCGGTGGGGCTGGGAATGGCGAGCATTTCCAGCAGGACTTTCTGCAGGTAGGTCAGGTCTGGTTCCGGGTATTGGCGGGTCATGGAAACTCCTGATGAGTTGAGGGATCGTTTTCACGCGCAGCAAAGGAATGAATCAACGGACGCTCTGCGTTCGGCTCTTGAGGGACGCGGAGCGTCCCGGGCTGCATTGCCACACAGAGCATGGCAACGATCGGGCGCTACACGGCCGGCTGACTGTGCGGAAACAACAGGTCTACAAACCGCTCGGCCGTCGGCTGCGGTTCATGGTTGGCCAGTCCGGCGCGCTCGTTGGCTTCTATGAATACGTACTGCGGTTGATCGGCGGCAGACACCATCAGGTCGAGTCCGACCACGGGAATATCCAGCGCCCGCGCCGCGCGCACCGCGGCGTCCACCAACGTGGGATGAAGAATCGAGGTGACATCTTCGAGAATCCCACCGGTATGAAGATTTGCCGTGCGCCGCACGAAAAGGTGCTCGCCCGGCGGCAGTATGCTGTCGTAGTCGTAGCCCGCTGCCTGCACGGTGCGCTCGGTCTCAGGGTCCTGCGGGATCTTGCTTTCGCCGCCGGTAGCCGCCTGGCGCCGTCGACTCTGGGCTTCGATCAGCGCGCCGATGGAGTGCTGGCCATCGCCCACCACCTCGGCGGGCCGTCGAATCGCCGCAGCGACCACTTCAAAGCCGATCACCAGAATTCGCAGGTCGAGACCTTCATGGAAGCTTTCCAGCAGCACGCGACTGTCGTACTGACGGGCGGCTTCGATGGCGTTCTGGACCTCTTCGATGGTCTGCAGATCCACCGCCACGCCTTGCCCCTGTTCACCGTCCAGTGGCTTGACCACCACTCGCTGGTGTTCGTCGAGAAACGCCAGGTTGTCATCGGCGTTACCCGCCAGTTGCTGCGCGGGCAGGTTCAGGCCTGCCGCCGTGAGCGCTTTATGGGTCAGGCTCTTGTCCTGGCACAGGCTCATGCTGATGGCACTGGTCAGGTCGGTCAGTGACTCGCGGCAACGTACCCGCCGTCCGCCGTGGCTGAGGGTAAACATCCCCGCCGCGACATCATCGACCTGCACATCGATGCCGCGACGATGGGCTTCCTCGACGATGATCCGCGCGTAGGGGTTGAACTTGGCTTCAGGGCCGGGACCGAGAAACAACGGCTGGTTAATGCCGTTCTTGCGCTTGATCGCAAAGGTCGACAGGTTGCGAAAACCGAGCTTGGCGTAAAGATTTTTGGCCTGGCGATTGTCGTGCAGCACGGACAAGTCCAGGTAACTCAGCCCACGGCTCATGAAGTGTTCAATCAGATGCCGCACCAGCACCTCACCGACACCGGGCCGCGAACAGTGCGGATCGACGGCCAGGCACCAGAGGCTGCTGCCGTGTTCCGGATCGTTGAACGCCTTGTGATGATTGAGGCCCATGACGCTGCCGATGACTGCGCCGCTGTCCTCGTCCTCGGCCAGCCAGTACACCGGGCCGCCCAGATGACGGGGGGTCAGCAAGCTGGCATCGATCGGCAACATGCCGCGTGCCTGATACAGCTGGTTGATCGCCTGCCAGTCGGCATCGCCTTGCGCGCGACGAATGCGAAAGCCGCGAAACACGCGGGTCGCCTGACGGTAATCGCTGAACCACAACCGCAAAGTATCGGAGGGGTCGAGAAACAACTGGGCCGGCTCCAGCCCCAGTACTTGCTGGGGCGCGGCGACATACAGGGCGATGTCGCGCTCACCCGGTCGTTCATTGAGCAACGCCTGGGCAAGGCTCGTCGGGTCGGGGAACGTATGGCCGATCAACAACCGGCCCCAGCCGCAATGCACGGCAATCGGCGCAGTACTGAGTTCACTGCCGTCTTCGGCCAGGCGTGCCTGCAAGCGTTCGTAAGAAGGCGCCTGACCGCGTAACAAGCGTTGGTTATACGCCGTGGCTTGAGGTTTCATCGATCAGATTCCTTGTTCACTGAGCCACAGGTTCAGCGCCGCCAATTGCCACAGCTTGGAGCCGCGCAACGGAGTCAATTGGCCTTGTGGGTCCGTCAGCAAGCGGTCGAGCATCGCCGGGTTGAACAGGCCACGATCCTGGCTCGGATCCAGCAGCAATTCACGTACCCAGTTCAGCGTGTCACCCTGCAAATGCTTGAGACCCGGCACCGGGAAGTAACCTTTTTTGCGGTCGATGACTTCGCTTGGAATGACCAGGCGCGCCGCTTCCTTCAGGACTTGCTTGCCTCCGTCAGGCAGTTTGAATTTGCCCGGCACCCGGGCTGACAATTCCACCAGGCGATAGTCGAGAAACGGCGTGCGCGCCTCCAGGCCCCAGGCCATGGTCATGTTGTCGACGCGTTTGACCGGGTCATCCACCAGCATCACCGTGCTGTCCAGACGCAAGGCCTTGTCCACCGATGCATCGGCGCCGGGTTGTGCGAAATGTTCCTTCACGAAGTCACCAGCGGCGTCATTCGCGGTCAGCCATTTCGGCTGGACGGTGGCGGCGTAGTCCTCGTAGCTGCGGTCGAAGAACGCATCGCGATACGCCGTGTAGGGATTGGCTGCGCCATCCACTTGCGGATACCAGTGATACCCGGCGAACAGTTCGTCCGCACCCTGGCCGCTTTGCACCACTTTGCAATGCTTGGCCACTTCGCGCGATAACAGATAGAAAGCGATGCAGTCATGACTGACCATCGGCTCGCTCATCGCGCGGAAGGCGGCGGGCAGTTGCTCGATGATCTCTTTTTCGTCGATGCGCAATTGATGGTGTTGGGTGCCGTAATGCCTGGCGATCAAGTCCGAATACTGGAACTCGTCACCGCGCTCGCCACCGGCATCCTGGAAGCCGATGGAGAAGGTCGACAGGTTTTCCACACCGACTTCACGCAACAGGCCGACGAGCATGCTCGAATCGACACCACCCGACAGCAGCACGCCAACATCCACCGCCGCCCGTTGACGAATCGCCACCGCATCGCGGGTGCTGTCGAGTACGCGGTCACGCCAGTCCTCGAGCGTCAGATTGATCTCGTCGGCACGTGGGCCGTAGGGCAGGGTCCACCAGGTTTTCTGTTCGGTTCGGCCATCCGCGTCAATGCGCATCCAGGTTGCCGGTGGCAGTTTTTCGATGCCGGCCAGCAGAGTGCGTGGGGCTGGGACCACGGCATGGAAATTCAGATAATGATTCAGGGCCACCGGATCGAGAATCGGGTTAATGTCGCCGCCCTTGAGCAGCGCTGGCAAAGCCGAAGCGAAGCGCAGGCGCTGGCCGGTGCGCGACAGGTACAGCGGCTTCACACCGAGACGGTCACGGGCGATGAACAGGCGCTTGGCGTCGCGTTCCCAGATAGCGAAGGCAAACATGCCGTTGAGCTTGGGCAACAGCGCTTCGCCCCAGGCGTGGTAGCCCTTGAGCAACACTTCGGTGTCGCCGCCGGAATAGAAGGCATAACCGAGGTTTTCGAGTTCGCTTCGCAGCTCCGGGAAGTTGTAGATCGCGCCGTTGAAGGCCAGGGACAGGCCCAGTTGGGTATCGATCATCGGCTGTGCCGAGCCGTCCGACAGGTCCATGATTTTCAGGCGGCGATGGCCGAGGGCAATCGGCCCTTGGCTATGAAAACCCCAGGCGTCAGGGCCTCGAGGCGCCAGATGATGGGTGATTCGCTCAATGGCTGCAAGGTCTGCAGGTTGATTGTCAAAACGTAACTCGCCAGCTAATCCGCACATAAATTCCTTACCGGTTTTTCCGTTGGGGAGGGTCAATCCGCACCATGCCAGAAGGGCAGGTACTCAGAAACTGACCCGCCTCGCTTGTGGGAGTTTTAGAACGATAAGTTATAAGAAGGAATTGCCGGACGAATGGCAGGCACGGCAGAAACGCTCTTGGCCGTGGCGGTAACTATTGATGGGATGCATAGAAGTAGCTGCTTGGATGGGGGGCGATCCAACCCGGTATTCGAATTATCAATTGCCTGCGGTGCTTCCTAAACTGAGCGTCTCTTAACGCAATAAGGATATTGCTCATGCAGGCTACGACTTCCAAACCCGCCCCCGTGGCGGTGCCACTGACATCGGCACAACGTCTCGAAGCCTTGTTGGAACACACGGGCGACCTGGACAAGGCGCAAGTGCTGCAAGCGTCTATCGCCCCTTGGTTGGCGACCGCGGATTTGAGCGTGGTGCAGGCTTTGAAGGCGGCGTTCGAGCAGTCTTTTGTGACCCAGGGCAAGGTCACCGAGGCGCTCAAGAAGCTCAAGCCTCTGGACGAATTCTGCAAAGAGCAACTGACCGTATTCCTCAAGGGTAAATGGACGGTCGATTTCGACGTCGAGCGGGATATGCTGGACATTACGAAAACACTGTACACGTCCACAGGCGTGCTCCCCGTCTTCGGATCCGCTGGTCGAGTAACCACCACATCACGCAGCTTGCTTCAGGCCGCCATGGAAAACTTTACGGCTAAAGAAGCCACGAGCGGCGGTTTTTCAGCGGACTCGGTTATACGCATCAATGAACAAGCCCAATCAGGCGCTGAAATCATCCCTGTAAAATTCGCCGCCCTGTCGCGTGAGCTCGACCTGGGCGCCCGCTATCAGCGCCATATTGACCAGGCTTTGGCCTTGCCGCCCAGACCCGCCAATGATGCGCCTGCCGATGATCGGCCCAGCATCGCGGATATCCGGCGGCTGAAGATGCTGGATATGCGCGTCGCCCTGCACATGGCCTCCCTGAAAAAGGACATCACTGCCGCTGCCTACACCATGCTGCTGAGTGTGATCGATCAGGATCTCCCGGCAGCGCAAGCCAGCGGCGTGCTATTCGATGGTGGGCCTGTGCAGTGGCAGGGCTTGATGATTCATGACGCCTGCATCTGTGGGGCACTGGTCTTCAGCAAAGTCTCCATCGATACCGAGCCGAAGGCCCGGTGTGTGGTTTACATGCCGAACGAACCCCGACGACCGCTGTATGAATACGCTTCACTGGATGACTTCAAGGTCTACCTGACCCTCCACTTGCAAAGCAAAAGCTACAGAAAGTCTTT
The DNA here is from genome assembly GCF_002236105.1 of Pseudomonas umsongensis. Lineage (GTDB taxonomy): Bacteria > Pseudomonadota > Gammaproteobacteria > Pseudomonadales > Pseudomonadaceae > Aquipseudomonas > Aquipseudomonas umsongensis. Next base: position 295,301 of record NZ_NIWU01000005.1, on the reverse strand, counting down.
CGCCGAGCAGTACCTGCATGGCCAGGATAAAACCGGTTTTTTTACCGAGTTTGACAAGGATAAGACCCTGGGCACACTCGTTGCCGCGCCTGGCGACACTTGCCTTGGTGATTTTTTCTTCAGCACTTTTGTCAGTACGACTCAAAAAAATGCACGAATGCTTGCGGTGCCGACTGCAGACGTCGATGAGCAAGAGCGGGAAAAAAACCTTCAGGCATTGCTCGATGGTGGTCTTCTGCTGTTGAACGCAGCCGCTTTTTTTGTACCGGTGATCGGCCAGTTCATGCTGGCTACGGCTGTCGTCGACATCATCAGTGAAGTGTATGAAGGCGTGGTTGAGTGGACGCACGGAGAGCGGACCGCCGCTTTGTCCCATTTGCTGAGCGTTGTGGAAAACGTCGCGCAGTTGGCAGCGTTTGCCGTCGGCGGGAAAATTATCGCGACCACTATCGGTAAGGGCGTAAAGGAGCAGGGAGCATTCTTCGACGGTTTCGAGGCCGTCACTTGCGCTGATGGTCGAGCCAGATTGTGGAAGCCCAACCTCGACACCTATGAACAGACCACGACTCTGCCAATCGGCGCGCAACCTGATGTGCAAGGCCTCTACCGGCATGCCGGGCAGACGTCGATCGTCATCGAGGGAGTTCCTTATCGAGCCACCCGCAACGCCGCCGGATCGGCATGGACGCTCAATCATCCTGTGCGCACCGACGCATTCGCGCCTGCCGTCGAGCGAAATGTGGAAGGGGGCTGGCGGCATGTTCATGAGCACGCGCACGAGTGGCACGACGGTGCTTATGCATTGGGGCGCACGGATCCGCGCCTGAGTGATCTGGGCAGTGATCTGGAAGCGATTGCCGACATCATCGACATGACGCCTGACACGTTGCACCAGCTTCATCAAAGCAACCTCAAGTTACCGCAGCGGCTGAAGGACTGTGTCGAGCGCTTCAGGATTGACCGGCGCATCACTGCGATGGTCACGGCAATGGAAGGGGGAGAGAGCGCAAACAAGGACTTCATCCAGGAGCAACTGCATACACTGCCGAGGTTGCCAGGCTGGCCGGCGGAACGCTTCATCGAAGTGCGCGACGAGGCGGACCTGGTAGTGTCCCGCTTCCCCGAGACAGGGCCACACGAGGATGAAAACGTCAACAGTGTGCTTGTTTATCAGTCGGATCTGGAGTCTGGGAAACTGCTCGACAAAGTCATCGGTGGTCTCTATCCGGCAGAGGTGCAGGGCATCATCGCAAGCACAACCACGGAATCGAAATCGCAGCTGTTGGCGAAGAAGATCGCGACGAGCCTCAAGAGTAATCGCCAACCGCTGTTTGACTGGCTCTATAAAGCCTGGGACGGCACCGCCACCGGTGACGTTGCGACGCTGGGTGAACACGCCGCAGACCTTCCCGTTCGCGTGCGCCAGGAATTGCTGGATAACGCCTCTGGCAACGATCGCAGCTTTCTGCGCGACCGCAAGATCCTCGGCATGGATCTCGCGGGGCAGGTCAGCGAGGCACAGGCACTGCTCAGGCAGGACCGTGCGCTCACCGGGTTGCACCTGCCGCATTTGGCCAATGCCGATACCAACAGACTGACGCTCTGGCTGATGGAAAGGGTGCACGGCTGGGATGAAAGCTGTCGGCTTGAAGTGCGACAGGGGCGAGCAACCGGCACCTTGCTGGACAGCGTCGGTGCAGTGGATGCACAGTCGCTCGGTATCATTGTAAAGACGCCCACCGGCTACCAGGTCACTCAAACCAATGGCAATTTTTCCTCCACGTTGATGAGCGACACGCTGGTTACGTCGATACTTGACGCTTTGCCAGCCACCCAGCGCACTCGCATGGGGCTCACGGGCGATGGTGTGCAGGACGTCCGTGCTCTTCGTTCAAGACTGTCGAAGGCCGGCGCCGGCGATCCGGCGCGTACCGGGCGCGTGTTACGGGGAGAGCGCAGTGATACTCCCAAACACCTGGCTGCCTGTGTACTGGCAGATCCTCCCGCTGCGGGCACTTATGCAAGGGCCTTGATTCGTAAAGTCAAAAAGCTTTATCCACTGTTCTCCGATGCCCAGGCTTCGGTGTTTCTCGACAGCGCCGGCACTACCCAGCTGCAGCGGGTGAATCGAATCAAGGCGCTGGAGCTGCAACTGAAAAAACTGCTCGATGTGCTGCACACCTGGCGTGACGATGAAGTGGCAATGAAGAAACTGCCGGGGCAGCTCAACGACATCCGTGTCAGCCGTCGACAGGTGGCCAATGCCATCGAACGATGCTGGCGCCGGATAGCATGGTCCACTCAGGGTTCTACAACGCTCACGCTGGAGCGCAACTTTGTAGGCCCATTGCCGACGCTGACCGAGCAAGATGTCGCCCATGTGCGCAGTCTTTCCGTCAAGGACATGCAGGCTGGCGATGAGTTGGCGTACTTCCTCAAGCCTTTTAAAAAGCTGGTCACTCTGAAACTGGACCGCAATAAGCTCACACGATTGCCTGAAGTGCTGTCGCACATGCCCGATCTCAGGCATTTGAGCCTGGAGGATAATCAGATACAGCTGACCGAACACACCTTGCGCAAACTGGCGGACATGCGCAATTTGCGTGCGTTGGGGCTCAATGGCAATCGCCTGGGGGCCACGATTGACATCAGCAAAATGCTGAACCTGAAAGAGCTGTTACTGCGCGATACTCATGCGACGGAATTGCCTGTCGGACTTTCCCGTTTGCCGTATCTGGACTTCGTGGACCTGCGGGGAAACCTGATTCGGGAACTGCCGGAGTTGCTGTTTCAACTCCCTCAGCGATTCGCCCTGGCGATCAACTTGCGCCATAACCCTGTATCCGCGTCTAGCCGAACAAGGCTTGCGGCCTATCATGTTCGTACGGGCATCGGGATGGGGCTGCTGCCAAACGATAACGCGGTGCTCAATGATCAAAGGGCTCGAGACCTTTGGATGCCCAAACTGGTTGAAGAGACCTATGCCAGTCGTAATCGTGCATGGCTGGCGTTGAAGCACGAACCCGGATCGAAAGCATTCTTTGAGTTGCTGGCAGAAGTTGGAAATTCGGCCGATAGCCGTTATGTGAATGAAGACATGACCCGGCGGGTCTGGAGTGTCATTGAGGCGACCCAGGCTCACTCGGCATTACGTACTCAATTGCTGTCAATGGCAGTCAAGGCCCATTGCGCTGATGACGCGGCGACGATCTTCAGTAATCTCGAGGTCGCTGTCGAAATTGACAGGGTGGTTCGGCTGTCCGCCAACGCCCATGATCAGGCCGCTCGGTTATTGAGACTCGGGCGAAGTCTGTTTCGCCTGGATTACCTTTCCAGAATTGCTCGGGAAAAGTCCCAGGTCAATCCAGCACTCGATGCGGTGGAAGTGGAGTTGGCTTATCGCACCGGCCCGGCCGACAGGCTTGACCTGGTCGGCCAGCCCCAGCACATGCGTTATGCATCGCTCAGTGGCGTCAAGGCAAATGACCTGGAGTTGGCCTACAACAAAGTCCTTGCCGCGGAAATTTCACCTGAGCTATCGACCTATATCACTGGCCGTACGTTCTGGAGCGACTTTTTGCGACAGCAACATGGCAAACAATTCACCGACCTGACCGCCCCCTTTCACGTGCGGATGGAAACGGCCTTTGAAAACGAGGCAACGCTGGGTGCGGATTATCGCGCCACAGTGGACGGCATCGCCGATGAGTTGCACAACGCCGAGGCCGCTTTGTTGAAGCGTCTGACCGAGGCGGCCATGGAAGCTGACGAGTCAAGGACTTGCTTTGCGCTGGATTGATCGCTTTACGCCTTGCCTCGAATCAATCGGCGCAAGGCGAAACGGTTCGGATGGCAAGCCTCGGCGACGGTCCTGGGCAATGGCAGCGGTTCGTTATCCAGCCACGCGGCGATCAATTCGCCTGACAGTGGCGCTGTGATCAATCCTCGCGATCCGTGGCCGCTATTGACGTACAAGCCATCCAGCCAGGGGCAAGGGATGTCCGGGGTTTGTCGGGCATCCTTGCTCAAGGCGCTGTAGGCGTCGGCGAATGCCTGGCTGTCGGCCAGTGGCCCGACAATCGGCAGGTAATCCGGGCTGGTACAGCGAAACGCTGCACGACCTTCAAGTTCATCGGCTTGCAAGGTGTGCGCACCGAGCCGAGCGACCAGATCCAGCGAGATTTCTTCAAGCATCTGCAAGTTACCCAAATGCTCGGCAGTGGTCGGGGTCAGGTCGTCGCTGTTGAAATCGAAACTCGCCCCCAGCGTGTGTTCGCCCAGGCGTGCCGGCGCGATATAGCCTTCGGCGCACACTACGGTATTCAGCGTCCGGCTTTCGGTCGTTTGGGGCAAACGGGTGATTTGTCCGCGAATGCGTTTGAGCGGCAACTCGCTGCTGTAGGTGAATCGCTTGATCTCGGCGGCACCGGCCAGCACCACGGTGGGTGCGTCGGCCAGCAAGCTGTCGCCATCCCACGCTTGCCAACCGCCGTCCACGCGGCGCAGCTCCAGCACATCGTGATGGGTTAGCAGTTCAACGTTCGATTGCCCAGCCTGCCATTGGCACAGCGCAGGCGGGTGTACCCAACCGCCTTCGGGGTAAAACAGGCCCCCCGATGGCAGTGCGATACCGGCGCGAGCCTCGGCGTGTGCCTGATCGAGTGTGTGCAGTAAGTCACTGGGGAACGCCGTCGCCAATTGCGCCTGACGCTCGGTTTCCTTGGCATTGAAGGCCAGTTGCAAGACGCCGCAATCGTCCCAGTCAACGCCCCGTTGCAAATGCTCAAGCAAGCGCCGGGTGTAACCGAAGCCGCTGACAATCAATTGCGACAGCGCTGTGCCGTGGGCGGAAAGCTTGAGGTACAGCACGCCCTGGGGATTGCCCGAGGCTTCCTGCGCCAGCGCATCGTGACGCTCCAGCAGACTCACCTGCCAGCCGCGAGCAGCGAGGCTGGCGGCCGTGGCACAACCGGCCAACCCGGCACCGATCACCAGCGCGCGACGTTCAAAGGTTAGCGAGGCCGGTCGGGCAAACCAGGGTTTCGCCGCAGCGGGTGCCGGGTTTTCCGCAGGCCAGCCGAGGTAGGTGCCGCGCAGGATTTCCCATTTGTGGCCGATGCCAGGTGTTCGTTTCATCTTGAACCCGGCGGCATTCAACAGGCGACGCACCCAACCCGTGCTGGTGAAGGTGCTGATGGTTGAACCGGGCGCCGCCAGTCGGGCCAACTCGGCAAACAGTTCGGCGGTCCACATGTCGGGGTTTTTCGCCGGGGCGAAGCCGTCGAGAAACCAGGCGTCGATCTGCGCGTCCAATTGCGGTAGCAACGCCAGTGCATCGCCAATCAGCAAGGTGAGCGTGACGCGGCCGTTATCCAGGACCAGGCGCTGGAAGCCCTGGTGGATCGCCCTGTATTGCGCCAGCAGTTGATCGGCCAACGGCTTGAGTTCCGGCCACAACGCCAGCGCTCGTTGCAGGTCGGCAAGACTCAGCGGGTACTTTTCGACACTGACAAAATGCAACCGTGCACCGGCCGCAGCGTGCTGCTCGAACAACTGCCAGGCGCACAAGAAATTCAATCCGGTACCGAACCCGGTTTCGCCAATCACCAATCGACCGCCCGCTGGAAGCGCCGCGAAACGCTCCCCCAAGGCATTCTGTTCCAGGAACACGTAGCGGGTTTCGTCCAGCCCTGACAGGTCGGAAAAATACACATCGTCGAACACCCGCGAGCGCGGGAGCCCTTGTTCGTCCCAGTCGATCTGGGCGTGGGGCATTACAGGTTTCATGGCAGGCTCGGTAACGGCAAGGTCGCCATTCTATCCGATCGCGGCAGGGGGCATGATCCATGGCAAGACCTGCAATCACCCATGCGATGAAAATGGGATTTCTCCCCCGCAGGAGAGCTCAATCCACTAGTCTTGCTCACATCTGCCAGGGAGCCGCTCATGTTCGAATCCGCTGAAATCGATCACGCCATTGATAAAGAAACTTTCGACGCCGAAGTGCCGGCCTTGCGTGAAGCCTTGCTTGAAGCGCAATTCGAACTGCGCCAGCAGAGCCGGTTTCCGGTGATCATCCTGATCAACGGCATCGAAGGCGCCGGCAAGGGCGAGACGGTCAAGTTGCTCAATGAATGGATGGACCCGCGCCTGATCGAGGTCCGCACCTTCGATCAGCAAACTGACGAGGAGCTTGCGCGGCCACCGGCCTGGCGCTATTGGCGGATGCTTCCGGCCCAGGGCCGCATGGGCATTTTCTTCGGCAACTGGTACAGCCAGATGCTGCAGGCCAGGGTTCACGGCGTGATCAAGGACCCCAGGTTCGATCAAGGCATCAACGGCGCCGAACGCCTGGAAAAAATGCTTTGCGACGAAGGCGCATTGATCTTCAAATTCTGGTTCCACCTCTCCAAGAAACAAATGAAGGCACGCCTCAAGGCGTTGGCCGACGACCCGCTGCACAGCTGGCGCATCAGCCCGCTGGACTGGCAGCAGTCCGAAACCTACGATCGCTTCGTGAAATACGGTGAGCGCATCTTGCGGCGCACCAGCCGCGACTATGCACCGTGGCATGTGATCGCCGGAAAGGATGCGCATTATCGCAGCCTGGTGGTGGGGAAGATTTTGCTCGAAGGCTTGCAGAACGCCCTGAAACGACCGCAAATCCACCCGGAAAAAGTCAACGTCGCGCCTGTGTTTCCCAGCGTTGATCAATTGAGCCTGCTGGACAGCCTTGATCTGACCTTGCAGTTGGCCAAGGGCGATTATGAAGAGCAACTGATTACCGAGCAGGCCAGGTTCTCCGGCTTGATGCGGGACAAACGCATGCGCCGACACGCATTGATGGCAGTGTTCGAAGGCAATGACGCGGCGGGCAAGGGTGGGGCGATTCGCCGCGTGGCTGCGGCCCTGGACCCGCGCCAATACAGTATCGTGCCGATTGCCGCGCCCACCGAAGAGGAACGGGCGCAGCCGTATCTCTGGCGTTTTTGGCGGCATGTTCCTGCCCGGGGCAAATTCACCATGTTCGACCGTTCCTGGTACGGCCGGGTGTTGGTGGAACGCGTCGAAGGATTCTGCTCCCAGGCGGACTGGCTGCGTGCCTACGGTGAAATCAACGACTTTGAGGAGCAACTGAGCGACGCCGGGGTGATTGTGGTCAAGTTCTGGCTGGCCATCGACAAGCAGACGCAACTGGAGCGTTTTCAGGAGCGTGAAGAGATTCCGTTCAAACGCTTCAAGATCACCGAAGACGACTGGCGCAACCGTGACAAGTGGGACGACTATCGCAGCGCCGTCGGCGACATGGTCGACCGCACCAGCACCGAGATCTCGCCCTGGACGCTGGTGGAGGCCAATGACAAGCGCTGGGCGCGGGTCAAGGTGTTGCGCACCATCAACCGCGCCCTGGAAGAGGCGTTCGAAAAATCGGGCAAGCGCAAGGGCAAGTAGTCAGGCGATGGTTGCGCATACGCGAGGTGAATGATTGTCGCGGTCGGTTATTGGGTGGGCTTATGCTCGATCCACTCTCAACCGACAACAACAATGAGGTATGCCATGCGTGAAGTGGTGATCGTCGACAGCGTGCGGACCGGCCTGGCCAAATCCTTTCGCGGCAAGTTCAACATGACCCGTCCCGATGACATGGCGGCGCATTGTGTCGACGCCTTGCTGGCGCGCACCGGCATCGATCCGGCCAGTGTCGAGGACTGCATCGTCGGTGCCGGCTCCAACGAAGGTTCCCAGGGCTATAACATCGGGCGTAACGTCGCGGTATTGTCGCGCCTGGGCATCGGCGTCGCCGGCATGACCCTCAACCGCTTCTGCTCCTCGGGCTTGCAGGCGATCGCCATTGCCGCCAACCAGATTGCCTCCGGTTGCAGCGACATCATCGTTGCCGGTGGCGTCGAGTCCATCAGCCTGACAATGAAAAGCATCAACACCGATCACCTGATCAATCCGCTGCTCAAGGAGCAGGTGCCGGGCATCTACTTTCCGATGGGCCAGACCGCCGAAATCGTCGCTCGACGTTACAACGTCAGCCGTGAAGAACAGGATTTGTACGCACTGCAAAGCCAGCAGCGCACAGCCCAGGCACAGGCGGCGGGATTATTCGACGATGAAATCGTGCCAATGCCGGTGAAGTACCGGGTTGAAGACAAGGCCACAGGCGAAGTGCAGATTCTCGAAGGGGTCGTGGAGCACGATGACTGCAACCGTCCCGATACCACCCTGCAAAGCCTGGCCGGGTTGAAGCCGGTATTCCTCGAAGACGGCTCGGTCACCGCCGGTAACTCCTCGCAGTTGTCCGACGGTGCCTCCATGACCCTGGTGATGAGCTTGGAGAAAGCCCTGGCGCTGGGCTTGCAGCCCAAGGCGTTCTTCCGCGGATTCACCGTGGCCGGTTGCGAACCGGACGAGATGGGCATCGGCCCGGTGTTCTCGGTGCCCAAGCTGCTGAAGGCCAAGGGCTTGCACCTGGGTGACATCGATTTGTGGGAACTCAACGAAGCATTCGCCTCGCAGTGCCTGTACGCGCGCAATCGGCTGGAGATCGATAATGACAGGTACAACGTCAATGGCGGCTCGATCTCCATTGGCCACCCATTCGGCATGACCGGTTCGCGTCAGGTCGGGCATATCGTTCGCGAGTTGCAGCGGCGCAATCTGCGCTACGGCGTCGTCACCATGTGCGTAGGCGGTGGGATGGGGGCTACCGGGTTGTTCGAGGCGGTACGTTAGTCGCCTGCTCGACTGGCCAGCGGCATGCTGCGACCTGCACAGTTTCATTCGCGGCCAAGTGGTAACTGTCCCTGTGTGCGACGCGGCACAGCGCCTAGAATGGTGCGACTTGTTTCCGGATTGGGGTTCGCATGCACATTTCATCGGGTCGCTGGGTTTATGGGCTGTTGCTGGCCTTGCTGACCGCGCTGTTGTGGGGAATCCTGCCGATCAAACTCAAGCAGGTGCTGCTGGTGATGGACCCGGTCACGGTGACCTGGTTTCGCCTGATGGTGTCCGGTGGCTGCCTGTTCATTTACCTCGCGGCGACCGGGCGCCTGCCGAGCCGCAAAGCGCTCGGGCCACGGGGCGGCTGGCTGGTGCTGATGGCAGTGCTTGGCCTGGTGGGCAACTACGTGCTGTACCTGATGGGGTTGAACCTGCTCAGCCCAGGCACCGCGCAACTGGTGGTGCAGATGGGCCCGATCATGTTGCTGATCGCCAGTGTGTTCGTGTTCAAGGAGCGGTTCAGCCTGGGGCAGGGGATTGGCTTGTTGGTGTTGTTGATCGGCTTTGCGCTGTTTTTCAACCAGCGCCTGAGTGAGTTGCTGACCTCGTTGAGCGACTATACCGCCGGTGTGCTGCTGGTGTTGCTGGCCTCCACGGTCTGGACATTTTATGCGCTGGGGCAGAAGCAGTTATTGACCGTGTGGAATTCGTTGCAGGTGATGATGGTGATCTACCTGTTTTGCGGGCTGTTGCTGACGCCTTGGGTGCATCCGCTGGAAGCCCTGCAACTTAACCCGTTGCAAGGTTGGCTGTTGCTGGCGTGCTGCATGAACACCCTGATCGCCTATGGCGCCTTTGCCGAGGCGCTGGCGCATTGGGAGGCGTCGCGGGTGAGTGCGACGCTGGCCATTACACCCTTGGTTACTTTTGGCGCAGTGGCACTGGCCGCCTGGTGGTGGCCGGAGTACGTGCACGCCGAAACCATCAATGGCCTGGGTTACGGCGGGGCGGTGTTGGTGGTACTGGGGTCGGCATTGGTGGCGTTGGGGCCCTCGTTGATGGCCGGGCTCAAGGCTCGCAAGGTGCGGATGGCGGCCAGTTAGACCGCGTTATCATTCTTCGCGAGCAGGCTCGCTCCCACAAGGATTGGCGCCGGTAACAAATATTGCAGTCGACACAAAACCTGTGGGAGCGAGCCTGCTCGCGAAAGCGGACTATCAGGCACTAAAGAACTCAACCCTTGGCCCCGGCCTCCAACATGTTCTCCGGCCGCACCCAGGCATCGAACTCTTCATCGGTCAGATACCCCAGCTGCAACGCCGCCGCACGCAATGTCAGCCCTTCGCTGTAAGCCTTCTTGGCAATCTCCGCCGATTTGTCATAACCAATGTGCGGGTTCAACGCTGTCACCAGCATCAACCCTTGTTCCAGATGCTCAGCCATTTTCCCCGCGTCCGGTTCCAGGCCGGCGATGCAGTGCTGCTGGAAGTTGCTGCAGCCATCGGCCAGCAAGCGGATCGATTGCAGCAGGTTGTGGATGATCACCGGCTTGAACACATTGAGCTGCAAGTGACCCTGGCTCGCCGCGAAGCCGATGGTCACGTCGTTGCCCAAGACCTGGCAGGCCAGCATCGACAGTGCTTCGCACTGGGTCGGATTGACCTTGCCCGGCATGATCGAGCTGCCCGGTTCGTTGGCCGGCAGTTTCACTTCGGCGAAGCCGGCGCGCGGGCCGGAGCCCAGCAAGCGCAAGTCATTGGCAATTTTCATCAGCGTCACGGCGAGGGTTTTCAGCGCGCCGGACAGTGAAGTCAGCGGCTCATGGCCGGCCAGGGCCGCAAACTTGTTGGGCGCGGTGATGAACGGCAAGCCGGACAGGGCGGCAATTTCCGCGGCGATGGCTTCACCGAAGCCGTGGGGGGAGTTCAGCCCGGTGCCGACCGCCGTACCGCCCTGGGCCAGTTCACAGACCGCAGGCAGCGCGCTGCGGATCGCCCGTTCGGCGTAATCGAGCTGGGCGATGAACGCCGAGACTTCCTGGCCAAAGGTGATGGGGGTGGCGTCCATCATGTGGGTGCGGCCGGTCTTGACCAGTTTCATGTGGCGGGCTGACAGCTCGGCCAGGCCACCGGACAGCTCACTGATCGCCGGCAGCAAGTGTTGTTGCACCGCCTGTACGGTGGCGATGTGCATGGCTGTGGGAAAACAGTCGTTGGAACTCTGGGAACGGTTGACGTGATCGTTGGGATGCACCGGGGACTTGCCGCCGCGCGGGTTGCCGGCCAGCTCGTTGGCGCGCCCGGCGATCACTTCGTTGACGTTCATGTTGCTCTGGGTGCCGCTGCCGGTCTGCCAGACCACCAGCGGGAATTGATCGTCATGCTCGCCGTCGAGCACTTCATCGGCCGCCTGTTCGATCAGCCTGGCAATGTCGGCGGGCAAATCGCCGTTACGGTCGTTGACCCGTGCCGCCGCTTTCTTGATCAGTGCCAAGGCGTGCAGTACCGCCAGCGGCATCCGTTCGTCGCCGATGGCGAAGTTGACCAGCGAGCGTTGCGTTTGAGCACCCCAATAGGCCTCATCCGGGACTTCCACCTGGCCCAGGCTGTCGGTTTCGATTCGGCTCATCATGCACACTCCTGTAGGTCTGATTGCGCAGTTTAGGCCGTGATCGCCGGCCGTGGTTCCATCAGTCTGGAATCTGCTGATTCAACCCCTCTAAATCAGGCGCGACAAGGCTTGGGGTTGAGCGACAGAGTTTTTTAGGCGCAGAATGGACGTCCTTGGGGTTTTACCTCGCCTGCTAGAAAAGGAAACTCGATGACTCGTCTTCGTGCCATCTGTACCGCGGTTGCACTGGTCTGCGCCAGCGGCCCTGTTTTTGCCGATACCGCCAGCCACAACGCCAGTGCCGAGGCTTTCCTGACCCTGGCGCATGCCGACAAACTGGGTACTCCGGTGTACATGCAAGTACAGCAGATGTTTGCCCAGCGCTTCCAGCAAACCAAAGCCCCCGAATCGAAAAAAGCCGTACTGGAAACCTACCAGGCCAAGGCCAACGCCGCTCTGGACCAAGCCATTGGCTGGAACAAGCTGAAACCGGACATGGTCAAGCTCTACACCACCAACTTCACCGAGTCTGAGCTCAAGGACCTGGTCGCGTTCTACCAGTCGCCACTGGGCAAGAAAGTCCTGGAGAAAATGCCGCAGCTGACCCAGCAGTCGGCCCAGATGACCCAGGCCAAGCTGGAAAGCGCGGTGCCTGTGGTCAACAAGCTGCTGGCAGACATGACCGCCGAGCTGGAGCCTAAAGGCGCCGCTCCCGCCAAGAAAAAGCCTTGAGCCGGAGTTGGGAATGACCATGCAACAACGCATTGAATCGACACTGGGTTTGCTACAGCCCGAGTATCTGCAGGTGCTTGATGAAAGCCACATGCACAGCCGTGGTTTGCAAACACACTTCAAGGCCGTGGTGGTCAGTGCGCAGTTCGAAGGCTTGAACCGGGTCAAGCGCCACCAGAAGGTCTACGGCACGCTTGGCGAGCTGATGGGCGAGTTCCATGCCTTGGCGCTGCATACCTACACGCCTGAGGAATGGGCGCAAATCGACGCGGCCCCGGCCTCGCCGACTTGTGCCGGTGGCAGCAAGCACTAAGATCAAAAGATCGCAGCCTGCGGCAGCTCCTACAGGGGAATGCGTTCTCCTGTAGGAGCTGCCGCAGGCTGCGATCTTTTTTGTTAGAATGTTCAGCGCGTCGCTCCTGCGGCGCGTTTTTTTTCGCATCCGGTTCACCCCTTACGAGGGTAGCCACCTGGAGATTTACCCATGACACAACAGATTGTCGTGGCGGCACTGTATAAGTTCGTCACCCTGCAAGATTACGTCGCCATGCGCGAGCCCCTGCTCAAGGCCATGGTCGACAACGGCATCAAAGGCACGCTGCTGATCGCCGAAGAAGGCATCAATGGCACCGTGTCCGGCAGCCGCGAAGGCATCGACGGGCTGATGGCCTGGCTCAAGAACGACCCGCGCATGGACGACATCGACCATAAAGAGTCGTACTGCGACGAGCAGCCGTTCTACCGCACCAAGGTCAAGCTCAAGAAAGAGATCGTGACCCTGGGCGTTGAAGGCGTGGACCCGAACAAGAAAGTCGGCACCTACGTCGACCCGCAGGACTGGAATGCGCTGATCAGCGATCCGGAAGTCCTGTTGATCGATACCCGCAACGACTATGAAGTCTCGATCGGCACTTTTGAAGGTGCAATTGACCCGAAAACCACCAGTTTTCGCGAATTTCCCGACTACATCAAAGCCAACTTCGACCCGACCGTGCACAAGAAGGTGGCGATGTTCTGCACCGGCGGCATTCGTTGTGAAAAAGCGTCGAGCTACATGCTCAGCGAGGGCTTCGATGAGGTCTACCACCTCAAGGGTGGCATCCTGAAATACCTCGAGGAGGTGCCTCAGGAAGAAACCAAGTGGCAGGGCGACTGCTTCGTGTTCGACAACCGCGTGACGGTTCGCCACGACCTTAGCGAAGGCGACTACGATCAATGTCATGCCTGTCGCACACCGGTCAGCGTCGAAGATCGCGCCTCCGAGCATTATGTGGCCGGGATCAGTTGCCCGCATTGCTGGAATACGCTGAGCGAGAAAACCCGTCGCAGCGCCATCGACCGGCAAAAGCAGATCGAACTGGCCAAGGCACGCAACATGCCGCACCCGATCGGCTACAACTACAAGCAAGCATCCACCGAGGCCTGAACCATGTCTGCACGCCTGCTCTATGTGATGGACCCGATGTGTTCCTGGTGCTGGGGCTTCGCGCCGGTGGCCAACGCGTTGGTTGAGCAGGCGCAAGCCGCAGGCGTGGACGTGCACCTGGTGGTAGGTGGTTTGCGCACCGGCAGTGGTTCGGCCCTGGAGCCGACCACCCGCCGTTATATTCTGGAGCACTGGCAGGCGGTCAACGAGGCCACGGGGCAACCCTTCAAGCTCGACGGCGCGTTGCCCGACGGCTTCGTCTATGACACCGAGCCGGCCTGCCGGGCGTTGGTGACGGCACGCGGCCTGGCACCGGATTGCGCGTGGAAGCTGCTGGGATTGATCCAGCATGCGTTTTACGCCGAAGGCCGCGATGTCACCCACGCCAGCGTTCTGGTGGAGTTGGCGGAACAGGCCGGGCTGCCGCGCATCGAGTTCGCCGCCGCTTTCGACCGTGCCGATACGCACGCCGCGACGGCTGCCGATTTCACCTGGGTCCAGGACCTGGGCATCGCCGGTTTCCCGACGTTGCTGGCTGAACGCAATGGTCAATTGGCGTTGCTGACCAATGGCTACCAGCCGCTTGGCGTCCTGTCCCCCTTGCTCGGTCGCTGGCTGGAGCGTGCCGCCTGTGCATGATCCCGCCAACGACACCCCAACCGTTAAACGTGTCGACCGGCTGAGCTGGGCAGAAATCCGTCGTCTGGCTCTTCATCACAAGAAATCCCTGTGGATCGCCAACGGTGTAGCCGTGTTGGCGACCCTGTGCAGCGTACCTATTCCCTTGCTCCTGCCATTGCTGGTAGACGAAGTGTTGCTGGGGCACGGCGACGCCGCGCTGAAAATCATGAACCTGGCGCTGCCCGAGGCCTGGCAGAAAGCCGCGGGCTACATCGGCCTGATGCTGGTGGTGACCCTGGCCCTGCGGTGCGCGGCATTGCTGTTCAACGTGGTGCAGGCGCGCTTGTTCGCCTCCTTGGCCAAGGACATCGTCTACCGTATTCGCATCCGTCTGATCGAACGCCTCAAGCGTATTTCGCTGGGGGAATACGAAAGCCTGGGCAGCGGCACGGTGACCACGCACCTGGTGACCGATCTCGACACCCTGGACAAGTTTGTCGGCGAAACCCTCAGTCGTTTCCTGGTGGCCATGCTGACGCTGGTCGGCACCGCGGGCATTCTGGTGTGGATGCACTGGCAGCTGGCGCTGCTGATCCTGTTGTTCAATCCGCTGGTGATCTACGCCACGGTGCAATTGGGCAAGCGGGTCAAGCACCTGAAGAAACTCGAGAACGACAGCACCTCGCGCTTCACCCAGGCATTGACCGAAACCCTGGACGCGATCCAGGAAGTGCGCGCCGGTAACCGCCAGGGCTTTTTCCTCGGTCGTTTGGGGCGACGCGCCCGGGACGTTCGCGATTATGCGGTGAACTCGCAATGGAAAACCGATGCGTCGAACCGGGCCAGCGGTTTGTTGTTCCAGTTCGGCATCGATATTTTTCGTGCTGCAGCGATGCTTACTGTGCTGTTTTCCGACCTGTCCATCGGCCAGATGCTCGCGGTATTCAGCTACCTGTGGTTCATGATCGGTCCGGTCGAGCAGCTTCTGAATTTGCAGTACGCGTATTACGCCGCCGGCGGCGCATTATCGCGGATCAACGAGCTGCTTGCCCGGGCTGATGAGCCGCAATACCCAGGCGGTGTCGACCCGTTCAAAGGTCGCGAAACCGTTGGCATCGAAGTCCAGGGATTGAGTTTCGGCTATGGCGACGAACTGGTCTTGAACCAGATGGATCTGTCGATCGCTCCCGGTGAAAAAGTCGCGATCGTCGGTGCCAGCGGTGGCGGCAAAAGCACACTGGTGCAGTTGCTGCTGGGCTTGTACACGCCGCTGGCGGGGACCATCCGTTTCGGCGGTTCGACCCAGCAGGAGATCGGCCTGGAGACCGTGCGCGAAAATGTCGCCGTGGTCCTGCAACATCCGGCGCTGTTCAACGACACGGTGCGCGCAAACCTGACCATGGGGCGTGAGCGCAGCGACGAGGCTTGCTGGCAAGCGCTGGAAATCGCCCAACTGCACACCACTGTACGCGAGTTGCCCAATGGCCTGGACAGCATCGTCGGGCGTTCCGGCGTGCGCTTGTCCGGCGGCCAGCGCCAACGCCTGGCCATTGCGCGGATGGTATTGGCCGACCCCAAGGTGGTGATTCTCGACGAGGCCACCTCGGCCCTGGATGCCGCCACCGAATACAACCTGCACCAGGCGCTGGCGCGGTTCTTGAGCCATCGCACCACGTTAATCATTGCGCACCGCTTGTCCGCGGTGAAACAGGCCGACCGGGTGCTGGTGTTTGACGGCGGTCAGATCGCCGAGGATGGCGACCATCAGCAGCTGATTGCCGATGGTGGTTTGTACGCCAAGCTTTATGGGCATTTGCAGCAGCACTGAGTCAGTGCCAGGCACCTCGAGTGGACTTTCCTGCAAGAGGAGGAGGGTTGACGCTTGCTGGGATGCGGAAGGCCCCCTAGTCTAGCTGTAGCGATCACGTGGATGATGATCTGGCAGTGCTAAACAAAGGGACCTCATGAATCAAGCGCGGACTCTCGGAACGCCACGGTTGCTGGGCATCGTCTGGCCTTTTATTGCCGTTGTGTTATTTCAGGCCCTGTTGGGGGGCGTCAGTCTTTATGTATTGTCGGCGGTGCGCGGTTATGTTGCCGGCGAAAGCCTGTGGTCCAAGGGCCAGAAGGACGCGATCTATTACCTCAACCTGTATGCCGACAGTCGCGATGAGAGCAAATTCCTCAAGTATCAGGAGGCCATTGCCGTCCCTCAGGGCGGGCATGAGCTGCGTCTGGCACTTGACCAGCAGCCACCCGATATCGAAGCGGCCAGGCTGGCGATTCTCAAGGGTGGCAACCACCCCGATGACGTTCCCAGCCTGATCTGGCTTTACCTCAACTTTCGCCATTTCAGCTACCTCGAGAAAGCCATCGATCGCTGGACCGTGGGTGATGCGTACCTTGATCAGCTCGATGATGTCGCCAGGGACATGCACCAGCACATCAGCATCAAGCCGGCCCATCCTGACGACATCCAACGCTGGAAAGAACAGATTTTCGATATCAACAACGGGGTGACGCCGGCGGCGAAGGCCTTCAGCGATGCCCTTGGCGAAGGCTCGCGGATGATCATGCGCCTGCTGCTGGCGACGAACCTGGCCACCGCCCTCGGCCTGATCGCCCTGGCGCTGCTGCGCACACATAAGCTGCTCAAGCAGCGGCACGCTTTTGCCGACGCCCTGCAGCTGGAGAAGGAGCGGGCGCAAATCACCCTGCAATCGATTGGCGACGCGGTGATCACCACCAATGTCGAGGGCGCGATCGCCTACATGAATCCGGCCGCCGAAGCCTTGACCCACTGGAAAGCCGAACAGGCGAGCGGGTTGCCGCTGGCGGCGCTGTTCAATCTGCTGGATGACAATGCCCAAGCCGATGGTTTTACCTTGATCGAGCACATCCTGAGCGGTCAACTCAGTGGCGGCAGCGAACATTCCAAGCTCATTCAGCGCCTTGATGGCAGCACGGTGTCGGTCACCCTGGTCGGGGCGCCGATCCGCAATGCCGGGAAGGTCAGCGGTGCCGTGCTGGTGCTGCATGACATGACCCAGGAGCGGCAATACATTGCCAATCTCTCCTGGCAGGCGACCCATGATGCGCTGACCGGGCTCGCCAACCGCCGCGAGTTCGAATTCCGTCTGGAACAGGCGCTGCAGGGCCTGACGCGACAATCGGGGCGCCACGCCTTGATGTTCCTCGACCTGGATCAGTTCAAGTTGGTCAACGACACCAGCGGACACGCGGCGGGTGACGAGTTGCTGCGGCATATCTGTGCACTGTTGCAATCCGGATTGCGCGAGGGCGACACCCTGGCCCGGTTGGGCGGCGACGAGTTTGGCATCCTGCTGGAGAACTGTGCTCCGCAGGCAGCTGAAAAAATTGCCGAGGGGTTGCGCCAGACCGTGCAGAACCTGCACTTCGTCTGGAAGGGGCGGCCGTTCGTGACCACCGTGAGCATCGGCCTGGTGCACATCAATGCCCATCCGACCACCCTGGAAGTCTCGCTGCGCGCGGCTGACATGGCCTGCTACATGGCCAAGGAAAAGGGCCGCAACCGGGTTCAGGTATATCACGCCGACGACTCGGAGCTGTCCCTGCGCTTTGGCGAGATGGCCTGGGTGCAGCGCTTGCACATGGCCCTGGAAGAAGACCGTTTTTGTCTGTACGCCCAGGAAATCGCGCCGCTTGGTCATGTCGAACAAGGTGGCGGGCATATCGAGATCCTGCTGCGTCTGCATGATGAAGCGGGTCGCATGATATTGCCGGACAGTTTTATTCCGGCAGCAGAACGCTATGGCTTGATGACGACCCTGGATCGTTGGGTTGTAAAGAACGTGTTCAAGATCATTGCCCAATGTATGGCCGAAAAGCACAACGAGCCTTTAGCGATGTGTGCGATTAATCTGTCAGGCACAACTATAGGAGATGAAGCGTTCCTGGACTTCCTGCGTCAACAGTTCATTAGTTACGCCATACCACCTGAAATAATTTGTTTTGAAATCACTGAAACCAGCGCCATTTCCAATCTGGCGAGTGCAATTAAATTTATTAACGAACTCAAAGGTTTAGGGTGTCTGTTTTCCCTGGATGACTTTTGCGCCGGTATGTCCTCGTTCGCATACTTGAAACATTTGCCTGTAGACTTCCTGAAGATCGACGGGAGTTTCGTAAAGGATATGCTGGACGACCCGATTAACCGCGCCATGGTCGAAGTGATCAACCACATCGGTCATGTCATGGGTAAGCGTACGATTGCCGAGTTTGTTGAAACGCCCCAGATCGAGCAGGCATTGCTGGATATCGGAGTTGATTACGCTCAAGGGTATGTCATTGAACGCCCGCATCTGTTTACCTGCGATAGCTTGAAAAGTCGTCCAGCCAGGCCGCAGCCCCTGTTGTTCAAGGCGCCCGGCACGTTCCGTTGAAGTCTCTCGTTGATCGGAACAATCACAATCAAAAGGAGCCCGACAGTGATCGAGACATTCAACCGAACCGGACCACTCATGGAAGCTGCAAGTTATCCCGACTGGGCCCAGCGCCTGATTCAGGATTGCAGCGCGAGTAAGCGCCGGGTTGTAGAGCACGAGCTGTATCAGCGCATGCGAGATAACAGACTCAGTGCCAAGACGATGCGCCAGTACCTTATCGGGGGCTGGCCCGTGGTCGAACAGTTCGCGTTATACATGGCGCAGAACCTGACCAAGACCCGTTTTGCCCGCCACCCGGGCGAGGACATGGCGCGTCGCTGGTTGATGCGCAACATCCGTGTCGAACTCAACCACGCCGACTACTGGGTGAACTGGAGCCGTGCCCACGGCGTCAGCCTGGAAGATCTGCAGGCGCAGCAGGTAGCCCCCGAGCTTCACGCCTTGAGCCATTGGTGCTGGCACACCAGTTCCGCTGATTCGCTGATCGTTGCCATTGCCGCCACCAACTACGCCATCGAAGGCGCGACCGGTGAGTGGTCGGCGGTGGTCTGTTCCAATGGTCTGTACGCGGCAGCCTTCCCGGAGGAGGATCGCAAGCGGGCCATGAAATGGTTGAAGATGCACGCCCAGTATGACGATGCCCACCCTTGGGAAGCGCTGGAAATTATCTGCACCCTGGCCGGGATGAATCCGAGTAAGTCATTGCAAATCGAATTGCGCCAGGCCGTGTGCAAGAGCTACGACTATATGTTCCTGTTCCTGGAGCGTTGCATGCAGTTGGAGCATTCGGAAAAGGCCTCGGTGATGCGTGAGCGATTGGAGATGGCCGAAAGCTGACAGATTGGCGTTCATGAAAAAGCCCGCCCCTGGTGACAGGAGGCGGGCTTTTTTGCAGATGGGCTGTAGTCAGGCGCTGACTTTAAGCCCCACCAGGCCGGTGATGATCAATGCCACACTGGCCAGACGGACCAGCGCCATGGATTCGCCAAACAAAATGATTCCGGCAATCACGGTGCCGACTGCACCCACTCCGGTCCAGATCGCATAGGCCGTGCCCAGCGGCAACTCCTTCATCGCAAGGCCGAGCAAGCCAAGGCTGACGGCCATGGCGGCAACGGTCAATGCCGTAGGGAGAGGGCGGCTGAAACCATCGGTGTACTTGAGGCCAACGGCCCAGCCGACTTCGAACAAGCCGGCGAAAAACAGAATGATCCAGGACATGGAAGACCTCCATCCATCGACGGGGTCGTCCCCAAGGTTAATGACTCGATCGAGCCGCGAGGTCGTCCTCGCGTTGCGCAATATAGTGCCCAGCATTAACCCTGGGATCAAGTTTCGGTTCAGTCGGTCGCCTGTCGCGCGGCGACTTCACGATCCTGCTTCTCGCTCATGCGACGGAAATACGTCGAGAGCAACGCCCCGGAAATGTTGTGCCAGACACTGAACAACGCGCTCGGTACCGCCGCCAAAGGCGAAAAGTGCGCACTGGCCAAGGCGGCGCCCAGCCCTGAGTTCTGCATGCCGACTTCCAGCGCCAGGGATTTGCGCTGGGCCAGTGGCAATTTGAACAGGCGCCCGGTGAAGTAACCCAGCAGGTAACCAAAGCTGTTGTGCAGCATGACCACGGCCATGATCAACAGGCCCGATTCGGCAATTTTCGCCTGGCTGGCGGCCACCACGGCGGTGACGATGATCACGATGCTCACCACCGAAACCAGAGGCAACACGTCCACAGCGTGGCGAACCTTGTCGCCGAGCAGTCGCTGGGCAGCGACACCCAGTACGATCGGCAGCAGCACTACCTGGAGAATCGACCAGAACAGCTCCATGAACGACACCGGCAGCCAGGCCGAAGCCAGCAGCCAGATCAAGGCGGGTGTCAGGAGCGGAGCGAGGAGGGTGGTCACGGCAGCGATGGCCACCGACAACGCCAGGTCGCCGCGTGCCAGCCAAGTCATCACGTTCGACGAGGTGCCGCTTGGGCAGCAACCGACCAGAATCACGCCGACGGCAATCTCCGGGGGCAAATGGAACGCCTGGCAGAGCAACCACGCCACGCCAGGCATGATCACGAAATGCGCCACCACGCCCAAGGCCACGCGCCACGGGTGGCGGGCGACCTCGGCGAAGTCGTCGAGCTTGAGGGTCAGGCCCATGCCGAACATCACCAACCCCAGCAACGGCACGATGGCGCCCTTGAGGCCGATGAACCAGGCCGGCTGCAGGAATGCCACGACGGCGAAAATCAGTACCCAGTAGGCGAAGGTGTTACCGACAAAACGACTCAATGCAGCCAGTGCACGCATGGCCAGATCCTTATTGTAAGAAAGCGTTAGGGAGCTAAGCATACGCTGCTCGCAAAAAAAGATCGCAGCCTGCGGCAGCTCCTACAAGGAAACGCATTCCAATGTAGGAGCTGCCGCAGGCTGCGATCTTTTTGCAGGCGCCGCCGATTTCGATAATCAGATGCCTTGTGGTGTCTCTTCCCCACCCAACGCCTCGACCAGCGCCGGCAGGAAATCACCGAACGTCAGCATCATCAGGGTGAAGCTGGCATCCAGTTGGCCGAGGGCTTCATCGCCACCGTCCTGTTCCGCCTGGTCTTGCAGCAGGTCTTCGAACTTCAGGCGCTTGACCACCATCTTGTCGTCGAGGACGAAGGACAGCTTGTCCTGCCAGGCCAGCGACAATTGAGTGACCACCTTGCCGGTGCTCAGGTGTAGCTGGATTTCTTCGCTCGTCAGGTCCTGACGCTTGCAACGCACGATGCCGCCGTCTTCGTGGGTGTCGCGCAGTTCGCACTCGTCCAGCACAAAGAAGTCGTCAGCGGCTTTCTGGGTGGTGACCCACTCGGTCATGGTCGCTGTCGGGGACATTTTCACGGTCAGTGGGCGCACCGGCAGTGTGCCGATCACTTCCCGCAGGGTGGACAGCAGGTCCTCGGCGCGCTTCGGGCTGGCCGAGTTAACCAGGATCAGGCCCTGTTTCGGCGCGATGGCGGCGAACGTCGAGGAGCGACGGATAAAGGCGCGCGGCAGGAAGGCCTGGATGATTTCATCCTTGATCTGGTCGCGTTCCTTTTTATAGACCTTGCGCATTTGCTCGGCCTCGATCTCTTCGACCTTTTCCTTCACTGCATCACGCACGACGCTGCCCGGCAGAATGCGCTCTTCCTTGCGCGCGCTGATCAGCAGGAAATCACCGCTGACGTGCACCAGCGGGGCATCTTCGCCCTTGCCGAACGGTGCGACGAAACCGTAGGTGGTCAACTCCTGGCTTGCACATGGACGCGCCAGCTTGGTGGCCAGTGCAGTCTCCAACGCCTCGGCATCAACAGGCAGATCTTGGGTCAGGCGATAGATAAGCAGGTTTTTGAACCACATGGGGTGAGTCTCTCCTTATATACAAAGGCGGGCATTATTGTCCTCCGTGTGCCATAGGCCAACCCTTCTCTAAGCCTTTGGAAGGCATCAGAAAATTAATTAAAAAAGTGCTTGCCAGAGGTAGGGGCGCTCCGTAGAATGCGCGCCACACCGAAGCGAAGGGTGATTAGCTCAGCTGGGAGAGCGTCTGCCTTACAAGCAGAATGTCGGCGGTTCGATCCCGTCATCACCCACCATTCGTTTCAAGTGTTTAGCGCAGCGGTAGTTCAGTCGGTTAGAATACCGGCCTGTCACGCCGGGGGTCGCGGGTTCGAGTCCCGTCCGCTGCGCCATATTCGGTAACCTGGACCACTGAACGCCAGGTCACCACGGAAAAACCCGCCAAGGCGGGTTTTTTTCTGCCTCAAGTTTGTACGTTGTACCCGCGGGATGTGTCGTTTCACCGGTTTTCAGATTTTTTTGAAAAAAACTTCAAATAAATCAACACTTTATGAAAATCTGTGGCATAATGCGTCCCGTAACGAAGCGAAGGGTGATTAGCTCAGCTGGGAGAGCGTCTGCCTTACAAGCAGAATGTCGGCGGTTCGATCCCGTCATCACCCACCATTCGTTTCAAGCGTTTCGCGCAGCGGTAGTTCAGTCGGTTAGAATACCGGCCTGTCACGCCGGGGGTCGCGGGTTCGAGTCCCGTCCGCTGCGCCATATTCGGTAACCTGGAACACTGAACGCCAGGTCACCACAGAAAGCCCGCTTAATGCGGGCTTTTTGCTGTCTGGCGTTTGGCTTTTCCTTCACTGTAGGAGCGAGCATGCTCGCGATGGACGTCAACGATGACGCGGGATACCTGACACCCCGTGGTGCCCTCCAGTTTTTCGCGAGCGTGCTCGCTCCTACTCCTACATAGCTTGATTACGAGCATGACGGTAATCGCTCACAGCTTCGTAAACGGCTTTGCGCAGTCGGTTGATCCCGCCGATGGGGCGGTGCGCCTCAAGCCCGAACCAAGGGTTGAACGACTGGTTATCGCATTGCAGGTTCAGTGCCGGGGTGTCGAAATCCTGGGCGGGCAGGGTGATCCGCGCCACCGTCTCGAAGGGCGCATCGTTCTCTTGCCATTCAATACTGGTGTCCTCGATCGGCATGTACTTGCCGGGGTCCTGCCGCTGTATCTGCAAGACAAAACACGCGGGCATCCGATCGGTCGATAACTGCTGGTACAGCGCATTTCGCAGAAAATTCGGTAACTCACGGTTCTGCGCGGGCAAGGTGTAGGCCGGGCAGCTACCAGGATCCGGCACGACCCGAAACTTGGCATTGGCCTCACCGAACTTGTAGGGCGAAACCGAAAAGTAAGTGGTGCGCGTCGGGCTTTCCGGGGCGGGGGAGAGTGTCGCCAGGGCGATAATCAGATGGCGGACCTGCCAGGTGCGCGGGTCCCAGCCCGGAAAGAACGCCAGCAATTTTTTGCCATCCGCCTGGGCAGCCACATTCTGACGATACTCGGCGACATCGCTGACAAAGAAGTTCGGATGGCTGAACATCACGAAGTCCTGTTCACCTCGACCCGGTTGATCGTCAAGCAGCTGTTTGCCGGGCACATCGTGCAGCTTGATCGCCATGCCCCGGGCATCGCGGATGCTGTCGAATTGAGGGTAGGCGTTGCCGTTGGACAGGCGCAGGGTCGCCTGCCAGGTTTTGCCTGGCTCGCTGAACACACCCTGACGCAGTTCTGCCGCCAGTTCCGATAACACCTGCACTTCGGCCTTAAAGCAGCCGTGAGCCTTGGCGTGGGCATCGCGCAGGTAGCGTGTGCTTTCACGGTGCTGGTCGACGATACGCACCGCCGTCTGGATGATGTCCTGGGTCATTGCGGCTTCACCGTTGGGGATCAGCTCTTGCGTAGATACCGGTCCACGGTGCTGCCAGGCGAACCATGCCGTGGCCAATGCCCAGCCGAGTAACCCCAGGACCAGCAAACAGAGCAGGGCCTTGCCGAGAAAGGCGCCCAGGCGCATCCAGAGTCGTTTCATGGCAGTTGCGCCTCCAGAGGGCCGCCCAGCACTTTCAAATACTCCAACAACGCCCAGCGCTCTTCGGGTTGCAGCAAGCGTCCGATCACGCCGTTGCCACGCTTGCCGGCGCGGAACTCGTGCCCGCTGTTGTGATTGCCGGTTATGCGCGTGTCGAACACAAAGCCATTGCTAAAGGCTTCGGTGCGATAGCCCAAATGCCGCGGGTCGTACTCGAAGGTGCCTTTGTAGAAGGTGGTGGCGCGTTCGTCCTGGGGCGAAAGCAATTGATAAATGCTCGGCACCGAACCGTTGTGCAGGAACGGCGGCGTCGCCCATACACCCGGCAGGGGCCGGGCCTTGTAGGCGCGCAGTTCCTGGACGCCGATCGGCAGGCCGAAGCCATCCATGTCCGCGCGCTCGGCCGGCGTGACGGCGGCCTCGCGATAGGCGCGGTTGCCGACGAATGCCGTGACATACGCCAGCCCCTTGGCCACCGACAGCTGGCTCAGGTCCAGAGGTTCGGTGGGGGCTGGATGCAGTTGTACGTCCAGGCGCGCCAACTCGGCCGGGTCCCACTGCAAGGCCGTCAGGTCGAAGCGGTGATCGGCGATATTGTTGGCGGCGCCCGGGTCGGTGCCGATTACCTCCACGGGCAGCATTTTCAACTGTTGCACCGGGCGCCCTTCGCTGATGCTGACGCGCGGTACGTGGCAACCGGCGCAGTTCTCTGCGAACAACGCGCGACCTTTGGCGGCCAGCGGCTTGTCCACCGCGCCCAACCATTCTTCCGGCCAGGCCGGCGGCTTGAGTCGTTGCAAGGTTTGTTCGATCAGGTGCAGATCCCGCACCCGGACGCTGGACGGGTATCGATTGTCGTCCTTGAGGGGCTGCCCTTCGGCATCGAAAAAGCTCAGCGTAGCGCCTACTCCCAGGGCTTCACCGATATTGCGCGCCATGGGCTGCTGCGCCGAGCCATTCCACTGCACCCAGTCGAAGGTCCACATGTCCCACAACTGTGGGTAGTCGACGGGGGCATTGGCCACGCGGTAATTGGCGGGGGAAATTGCGTCGCCGAAGCTGGCGTTGGCAATGCGCCCGAACGCGTCGGTACGCCCGGGACCTTCTTCGGTGGGGTAGAGCCCGCGGTGAGTATCGTTCCAGGCCACCTTCAGGAAAGTATCCAGGGAACCCTTGAATGCCTCGCGCAGTGCCTGGTGCCCGGCCTCGTAGTCCGGTCCAAGGACGTTGCGGGCGAAACGTTCGAACTTCCAGGGGTTGTAGTAAGTGGAAGCCAGGCTCGCGACCAGCGCCTGGCCAAAGCTGCCACCCTGCAAGGTGGGTACGCTGGAGGGCAACACATGCTGCGCAGAGCCGCCGTCAATGCGCACGGCTTGCCCGTTCAAGCGCAGTTCACCGGTGTGACAGGCGGCGCAGGTAATATCCAGAAATGTATCCGCGCTGCCGGGATTCTGATGCCGTGCGAAGCCCACGGGCAGGTTGCCGGGGTTGTTCGGCGTGGGTTTCTGCTCGGGGTCGATCAGGAAACCGAAGCGCGCGAGGTACTCCGGCGCGGCGAATCGTTGTTGTGAAAAGGGCAGTTCCAGGGCGGTGAACCAGTCGTAGTGCAAGCCCTTTACCTGAGTGCCCTGGGGCGTGAAATAGTAACGCTGGCGGTCTTCGGCGTTCCATTGCTCCAGGTAATGCACCTGTTGCGCGGCCGCGTGGCGCGGCAGTTTCGGGTTGGCGACGTAGTACAGGACCACGGCCAGGGCGAGGACCACCAAAGCAACAAAAAGAGCCAGTAAGCGGAGCAAAAGGCGCACGTGGACCATCCTTGTCTATTATTGCTACCGTTATGCCTTAGGGCCAGGGATGCGGCAAGGGGCCATTACGCCAGATGTTCAGCCTCCCTGAGTGCAAGATGACGGAAGTTTCATCATCAGCATGGTGAAATGCGTTTAAACACCTGAACTTATCGCCAGTTTGTGGCTCTCATGCCGGTAGCCATTGGTCGTGGCCGCCTGATAAGCTCGCGACTTTACTCGATTGCCCTTTAGGCGCATGAACAAGGAAATAGCATGAAACAGCATCGGTTGGCGGCGGCGGTGGCCCTGGTTAGCCTGGTACTTGCGGGTTGCGATTCGCAAACCAGCGTAGAGCTGAAAACCCCGGCGCAAAAAGCTTCCTACGGAATTGGCCTGAACATGGGCAAGAGCCTGGCTCAGGAAGGCATGGATGATCTGGACTCCAAAGCCGTTGCCCAGGGCATTGAAGATGCGGTCGGCAAGAAAGAACAGAAACTCAAGGATGAAGAATTGGTAGAAGCCTTCGCCGCGCTGCAAAAGCGTGCTGAAGAGCGTATGGCCAAGATGAGTGAAGAGTCGGCAGCTGCCGGCAAGAAATTCCTCGAAGAAAACGCCAAGAAAGCTGGCGTCGTGACTACCGCTTCGGGCCTGCAATATGAAGTGGAAAAGAAAGCCGATGGCGCCCAGCCAAAGCCGACTGACGTAGTGACCGTCCACTACACCGGCAAGCTGACCAATGGCACCGTTTTCGACAGCTCCGTCGAGCGCGGCAGCCCGATCGATTTGCCGGTTAGCGGTGTGATCCCGGGTTGGGTCGAAGGCCTGCAACTGATGCACGTAGGCGAGAAGTACAAGCTGTATATTCCTAGCGAACTGGCTTACGGCGCGCAAAGCCCAAGCCCGGCGATCCCGGCCAACTCGGTGCTGGTGTTCGACCTGGAACTGCTGGGAATCAAGGATCCAGCAAAAGAAGACGCTGCCAAGTAATTCGCGTCTGCTTTAACGACAACGCCTCGCTAATGCGGGGCGTTGTTGCATCTGGCGTTGATTGCACGAACCTGTACACAGGTAAACAAAGCGAACAGTTGCCGTACACTGAAGTCATAGTCAGTGTGGGGGCCGTGCCTAACCTTCGGCAGACCTCCAAGTCAATGAAATATTAGGTTTTTTTAGATGGGTAAAAAACGCCCGATCTAAGTGCAGCCCTTATGCAGCGGGCCTTTCAGCCATGAAAAGTGGCTCTGTTCACAAGGTTATCCACAATTTGTGTGGATAACATTTCTGCCGGAGGCATCATGAAAGCACCCTGGAATTTTGCTCGTTTCCTGCCCTTGGCCGGACGCCTGCTCGCCCGTGGGCGCTTGCCGACCTTACTGTTTGCGGTGGCCAGCAAAAGTGCCAGCCAGGGTAACCGGTTGGGCAAGCTCAAGGATGATCTGCGCCTGTTACAGGCGTTGTGCCTGGCGTACTGGCGTGGCGAATACCGGGCCATCAGTCCCAAGGCGCTGATATCGGTGGTCGCCGGCCTGATGTATTTCCTCAGTCCGGTCGATGCCATTCCGGATTTTCTACCGCTGTTCGGCATGATCGATGACATCGCCGTGTTGGCCTGGCTGATGAAAGTTCTCGACGATGAACTCAACGCCTTCCGCGCCTGGCGCAAACGCCAAGTCCCGGAAAAGCTCGCGGTGGTCGAGCGATTGCCCGACACCCCTGAACAACTCAAGCTGCAGAAACCGAAAAAAACCTGATTCGATCCCGTCTGTGCTTCATATAGATAGCCCCCGCGACCTTGGCCGCTGTTAGGATTACACTTCTAGGGAAAAGTGCCGACTCGCTAAGTGTTGTTGTCCTACGGGGTAATCATGGATATTCAGATAATTACACGCGAAGGCGAGCCCGAATACGCGGTTCTGCCGTGGGCTCAGTATCAGGCTCTACTGAAAGCAGCAGGCATCAACGAAGCACCGTCACGTGCGGCCCCGACGCCGCTCGCGACAACGCCAGACACCATTCTTCCGGGTCTGGATCAATTACGCAGTTTGCGCGAAGGGAAGGGCATCGCCATCGAGGCGCTCGCCCGCACGGTAGGCATCAGCCCGTCTTACCTGGCCATGATCGAAAGTGGCGAGCGTCTGCCCGACGCCGCGATTCGCCGCAGCCTGGCCTGGGAGTTGACGGTGCCAGGGTGGAGGGATGAATCGTGAGCGTACGCATCAGTCGTCAACACTGGGATGGATTGCTGGGCGAGCTGGATCAGGCGCGCCGACAGCGTCACCTCCTGACCTACCGGGCATTGCTGGAGCGATTGCAGCTTCCTACGCCCGCCATGCAAACCCTGACCGCCGCACTTGAACATCTGGCCGCATTGGATGCCAAGGCCGAACAGCCGCTGCGCAGTTCCCTGGTGATCAGCCAGGGTGCCAGTCGCTTACCGCGTACCGGGTTCTTCGAATGCGTCGAGCGCTTGGGGCGCTTCACCGGCCCGTCCGACGGCGTCGCCGCTGCCTCATGGCATGCCTCGGAAGTGGTTCGCGTATTCGAATACGAGTACCCCGAATCGGCGGAAGCCTGAGTGTTCCTGAAGCTCAAGGCGCGGGCCGGCTACTGGCTGGCCCGCCGGTTGTTTCACTGGCCATGGTTCGTGCGCCAGCCTCGCGGCTGGCGCTGGATGGAGGGTCAATTCTCACGCATGGCCAACCTGGGCGATGTCGGCGCGCAGAGTTTCTACGGGCACATCCTGACCTTTCGTGGCGTCGGCCTGGGCGCGCGGGAAGAGGGTATTCGGCTGTTGCGCATGGCCGCACTGGCCGGTGATGGCAAGGCCGCCTACCAAGTGGGTGTGATCAGCCTGGCTGGCAGCCCGAGCAAGGCGCCGGATCCGGCGGAAGCGGCGCGGTTCTGGGCAATGGCGGCCAAGGCCGGACATCCATTGGCCGAGATCAAACTCAAAGAGTTGGCGGCTGGCGGGTCTTCGCAGTAATTCGTTTATTCTTCGATAAGCAAACAAGGGCACCTGCCGCCCGCGTTGTTGAGTTTCAGACAGCGATCACTTGGTAGCCGATCGACGGGGAAGTCCACTTGAGTCTTCACCCTTCGGATCGGCATGCCAACGATAGTGACCTAGAGAGGCGACTTAATGTTGTGTTGGATCTCCAGCATCCTGAACGTCACTCTTGCGCCCTCGGTGGGATAGCCGGTGTTGTCCTGCACATACGCCCCTGCTTTGAAATAGAGTGGTTTAGTCTTCCAGCTCGGGTCGATGGTGGTTCTCCAGTTGTTTCCTGCTGCGCTGATGCCCAGTGCGCCCTTCGGGCTGAGGTGGATCTGGTAGGAAAAGTCGCGGTCGAGTGGCACACCCGTCGCAATGTTAATGACCCGGCCCTCTTCATCGTCGGGGTGCATGCGTACCTTGGCGACAATGTTCCCCGTCGAAGCCGACGTTTTGTATTGGTATTCCAGCTTCACCATGGGTTTGTTGCTGTCCTTGTTGTGAATCTGTCCAATCACGATCTTGCCGGTGCTGGGGACCTGATTGACTGTCAGGCTCGCCCGCAGGATGTTATCCGCCGCTGAGTACTGCCAGTTGCGCAGCGTTCCATCACTATAGGTTTCCCGCAACTCGCTGCGCGGATAAATAGCGTTGGCCGTCCTGGAACCGGTCACAGGTGCCCAGAAGGAAAGCGTAGCGGCTTCGGAGCTGAAATACTGGTCCTTGAAGCCTTGCGCCAATCGAGGTGTTTCTATTGTGGCCGGTGGGCTGCCTTCAGGGATGCTTAAATTCCAGGTGGCGAGATCGATCATGTCAATAATCCTGTATGCGGGGGAATGTTGCGGCCACAGTTGCACTCGAACCGACGCTATTGAGCTGTATCAATTGGGCCTGCTGATTAGGAAAATCCGTATGGCGGTAGATTGACGTCAAATGCTCGTCAAGGTGTTTGGTGCAGGCTTTGTGCCTACGGGTTTTACCGTTCGTCGGCTATTTTTGTTTTGGATGGAACTAATCCGCGGTGCGCAGTCGCTGCAGAGAAGGGACCCAGGCCAACACCAGCGTTCAGGTCGGAAGGGACGAGTGCATGCACTGGATGAAGAACACGCGCAGAATCCGGTTCTAAATAACCGGCCGCCGCGCCATAAAGACAGGAGACCGCTCATGAGCCGCCGAAGCAATTTTGCGCTGTTGAGCTTTGATCCGGAGCTTGCGTCGTTGCGCGATGGCCTTTCTGTCGTTCAGCAGATTGACGACACACTCTGGGTTGCGAACGACGAAACCACGAGCCTGGAACGCCTGAAAATCCAGGATGCTGCGCCCGACGGTGTTGTAAGGTGCGACGAGCACCATTCGTTTCCGCTCCTGGACTATCTGGATCTGCCCCTACCGAAACAAGACGCCGAGATCGATATCGAGGGCTTGGCCTATGTTCCTGACAGTGGTTACCTCTGGGTGGTGGGCTCTCATAGCCTGAAGCGCAAGAAGTGCAAGGCCGGCACTTCTGCACAGAAGAATATCAAGCGCCTGTCGACGGTAGAGGCGCATGGCAATCGTTTTCTGCTGGCCCGCATCCCTGTCGTGCAGCAGGACGACAGCTATGTACTCGCCAGGAAAGTGGATGCCGATGGACGTACAGCGGCGCAGCTGCGGGGCAACGAAGTCGGTAACGACCTGACCGCGGCTATTGCTGAAGATCCTCAGCTACGCGACTTCCTGCGTATCCCGGGTAAGGACAACGGCTTCGATATCGAAGGGATGGTGATGATCGGCTCGCGTCTCCTGCTGGGGCTGCGTGGGCCGGTGCTACGCGGCTGGGCCGTGTTGTTGGAGATCGAACCCGAGCTGAACGACGCTTCGTCTGACACCCTGGTGCTAAAGAAGATCGGTCCGGATGGGTGCCGCTACCGCAAGCACTTCTTCGCGCTCAATGGCCTGGGCTTGCGTGACCTGTGCACCCGCGGTGACGATCTGCTGATCCTGGCGGGCCCCACGATGGAGCTGGACGGTCCGGTAACGGTCTTGCGCTGGGGCGGCGGTTTCGCGTCTGACGAGCAAAACGTGGTTTTCGCCGATCAATTGGAGAAGGTGCTGGAGGTGCCTTTCGGGCAAGGCAACGATCACGCTGAAGGCATGTGTCTGTTTGAATCGGGCGGGCAGCCTGGGGAGGTTCTGATGATCGTCTACGACTCTGCGGCGCAGAGTCGTAAACACGGCGATTCGGATGTGGAAGGGGACCTGTTCATCCTGGATTAGCCACGTACATCGACGTCAACGCGGGCGTCACCCATCATTGGCACCGGCTCTTCATCGTCGTGCTGCCGGCAGAGGAATTCTCGTATCGCTTCGGCGGTTCGCCTGGCGCTGGTCACCACGAAAAAATGCCCCTCGCCCTGCAGGGTGCGCAGTTCGGCTCGGCGAATGGTGCGGCGCAGGATGTGCGCGTTGTACAGCCGCACCAGGGTGTCGCGTTCGCCGGTGAGAATAAGCGTGCGCTGTCGCAGGCGGAACAGCCGCAGCAGGCTGGTCCAGCCGATCAGGGCGGTGAGCTGGTGGTAATAGGTTCGCGGGTTGGCCGTGAGCATGCCCTTCGTCACACCGAAGCGCAGCAGTGTCTGCAGTGAATTGCGCGAGCCTTTTTGCGTGTGTTGCCTGGGGCTTTTGCTGCTGGCAAAAAAGTCCAGGATGTCGGCGGGCTTCACCAGCATTGCCGGGCCAGCCGATGTTGCCGCCAGGATCAGCCGGCGCACCATGCCCGGGTAACGCAGGGCGAATTCCTGCGCCAATGCACCGCCCCAACTTACGCCGAACACATCGACCTGGTCGATGCCCAATTGCTTGAGCAGCTCGGCGATCAGGTCGGCATGGCGCGGCAGACGCATGGGCCAGCGCGGCATTTGCGATTTGCCGACCCCGGGCACGTCCAGCGTAATGGTCCTGTAGTCCGCCAGTTCATCGCGCAAGGGGTCGAAAGTACGGATCAAACCGCCCAGGCCGTTGAGCAAGAGCAGCGGTGAGCCTTGGCCGCGGATGGAAACGTTCAACTGCAGGTCTTTGATGGTGATTTTTTGCGTGGTCATGGTTTCCCCTTGGGCCTGCCCGCTGTTAAGACAGCGTCTGGGGTGCAGATGATCCCTGGCCGATTAGCCGAGGAAACCATTTCAACATCAACCCTGATGAATTCAATCGGTTGAACGACCTCGTTCTGCGAGGCCGTGGTCAATACGCTGGCCACCTGGCAATTGCCTGCCTCGTCAGAATGGGCTCGCCGTCGGCCGAACGATCAGCTCGCTTACATCCACATCCGCAGGTTGCTCAATGGCATAGGTGATTGCTCTCGCGATGGCGTCGGCCGAAATCGCGATCTTGCGAAACTCTTTCATCTCTGCGCGCCCCCCCTCATCAGAGATGCTCTCGGCCAGCTCGGATTCAGTGACACCAGGCGCGATGACGGTAACCCGAATATCGCCTCCCACCTCTTGTCGCAGACCTTCGGAAATGGCCCGCACGGCGTACTTGGTGGCGCAATAAACAGCCGCGGTCGGGCTCACTGCGTAGGCACCGATAGAGGCAATATTGATGATCTGCCCCGCCCGTTGGCGCTGCATCAGCGGCAATGTGGCAGCGATACCGTGCAGCACTCCGCGGATATTCACGTCAATCATACGGTCCCACTCATCCACCTTGAGTGCCTCGAGTTTGGAAAGAGGCATCACACCCGCGTTATTGACCAGCACATCGACCCGATCGAAACAGGTAACGGCGAAGTCAATGAAGTCCTGGACATCCTTTCTGTCTGTGACGTCCAGGGCACGGAATTCAGCCCTGCCGCCGCAGGCGTTGATATCGCCAGCAATCTTTTCAAGTCGGTCGGTACGACGCGCGCCGAGTACTACTTTCGCGCCTTGGCTAGCCAGCAGTCGCGCGGTAGCCTCTCCGATACCGCTGCTTGCACCGGTAATTGCGATGACTTTGTCCTTGATGTTCAACATGATCGGTTTCCTCTTCTGTTCGCCCAGGAAGCGGGTCTGGAAACAAGGTTAGGGGCGGACAACACGTTTCCGTTAGTCAAATACTGCGTTCCTTTTGCCTATTTCTGCGGTGAAGCTTTTGCACTAAGGTTCAGCTCACCAGTGCATAGGGAATCTGTTGCCGCGCAGCCTTCAGGGCTCTCGCCCACCAGTTCAGCTGTACCAGCATTCGAGCCATCGGAAGCCTGGCTTGATCAGGCTGACGTAACACTCCATCCCCATCGATTAGCGCCCAAGGATCAGGGAAGGACACGAAATTGCAGATGGGTACTGCGTGCTGTCCGGCCAGTATCTGGCGAAGCTGATCAATCGCACACAGTCCACCCGACGCTGCGCCGTAGCCGATGAATGCCACCGGCCTTGCGCGCCAACGATCCGAAACCCGTTCAATGAATGCTTTCAGCTCGCAGTGATGCGCATTGCGGTGTTCCGATGTAATGATCAGGAACGCATCAGCGTCGGCCAAATGACGAAGACTTTCCTGAACGACTGCATTGTCAGACCTGGCCATGAGGTGGGCGGGTTCTACCCACCAGGGTTCGAACTCAGCACGTTGCGCTAGAACATCGGCAACCCAGTTCACCAGCGCAGGCTGTAGTCCTTCTTCATCTTCACCACTGTGAATCAGGACCAGTTTCATCTCGTTATTCATCTCATCCTCCAGACTTGGTATCCAAGTGGTGGCACGTCATTTGCTGAATTTCACCTGCGCCTTTCAGGCTCTGGATTAGAGTATGAGCGGGAGCGCGGCAGATATAGCCGGTTCTGGGGCATACAACTTGTGACGTGAATTCATATGAGACGGTTGGACATAAACTGCTTCGCCGAAATGAACGTGTTCGTCAGGGTCGTTGAAGATGGCGGCTACACGGCTGCCGCCAGGCACTGTGCGATGACCCCATCAGCGGTCAGTAAGCTGGTTTCAAGGCTGGAAAACCGCTTGGGGACGCGTCTGCTCAATCGCTCGACAAGACGGCAGTTGCTCACCCCTGAAGGGGCCGCGTTCTATGAGCGCAGCCTGACTATCCTGGCCGCGCTCGATGAGGCGGAGCAGGAGGCGGCGGCAAGCAGCGCACCTCAGGGAACAGTGCGGGTCAACTGCAATGTCGACATCGGGCGTTTGTACCTGCTGCCCCTGTTGAAGACTTTCTTGCGAGACCACCCAGGGGTATCAGTGGAGGTTTTCCTCAGCGACGAAGTCGTCGACCTGATCAGCGCACGCGCTGACGTGGCCATCCGCAGCGGCCCGCTCAAAAGCTCCAATCTGGTGGCCAGGCGCTTGGGCGAGACGCGAACTCTCATCGTGGCATCACCGGACTATCTGGCAGCACGCGGCCTACCAAAAACTCCGGCCGATCTCGTAGACCACAACTGTCTGGGGTTCACTTTTGGCCAACCCATGATGGAGTGGAACTTCATGGGCGATGACGGCCTACCTGTTCCGGTATCCGTGACCGGCAGTGCACGGGTCAGTGACGGCAATGGAGTACGGGAACTTGCAATCCTCGGGCTCGGCCTTGCGCGCGTAGGATTTTGCCAGGTCGAGCACGATCTTGCGGATGGCCGGCTTCTCCCGGTATTACAGGACTTCATGCCCATTGCGAAAACTGAAGTGCATGCGGTTTACGTAGGGCAGGGAGGAAAGTTGCCCACACGCGTCAGAGTCTTCATGGATTTTCTGGCGGCAAACCTCACGATCCACTAATCGCGAACTTGTAGGGCATGTCACGCTTGGCGGAAAGCGCTGGGCGTGACACCCACCTCACGACGAAAAACCTGGGAGAAATGGCTGGGGCTGGAATAACCCACTTCCAATCCAACATCAATAATGCTGCGATCGGTCTCAAGCAGCAGATGGCGGGCGCGACTCATGCGCAGACGGATGAAGTACTGCGATGGCGCCAGCCCGGTGGCGCGTTTGAACATCCGACTGAAGTGATACTCGCTCAGTTCGGCGATATCAGCCAAGTGCGCAAGGCGGAATTCATCGGCCAGATGCTCGTTCATCGCATCGATGACGCGTCGCAACTTGTAAGCCTGTAGTGCATTACTGCGTCGGGGAGCGCTGTGCAGATCGAGATAACGGCGTATCAGGTGAACGGTCAGCGCCTGAGCCAGGCTGTGTACGAACAACAGGCTGGGCTCAGGTTCCTCGATCAACTCCAGGCGCAACTGATCAAGCATGAAATTCACGCGCTCATCCCGGGCACCGGAGACATCGAGGAAAGTCACCGAAGCAGTGTGCTCGCCCAGAAGATCACGGGCAGCCTGGTCGATCAGTGGAAGGCCGAGGTAGAGATGCATCACTTCGAAGGTGTCACCCCCGATTGTCTGCCAGCGCATCTCGTAAGGCTCGCTTGTATTGGTGAGAAAGAAGTCGCCAGCCTGCACCTGGACGGCTGTCCATGTGCCACCGAGGGAGCGTTCTTCGACCCTGGCCGTTCCAGCCAGGACCAATACCAGCAGAGGCTCCACCACGGCAGGCACCAGGATCGGCTCGACGGTGCTCTGATGGCTGAACAACTGCACCACCACATCCGGCATCTGCGGGAGCCGCGGCACCACCTGCGGTGTTCCCGGCAGATGGCGTGGCATCGATTCGGCCGTGATGCGCTGTGCATCGAGCGGCGTCAGGTCTTCATAGTCGTGCGGATGCACTGGCGGCTCCATCGAAAAAGCTGGGGGCGGTATTAACGTTAGCGCAAAACTCCGACAGCTTCGGCAAGCCTGCGAAAGCTCAATCCAGCCCATTGCGAGACAGTGAAGCCGTCGATAACGACAGCACCTCACGGGCGCTGAGCCGCTGAATATCTCGGTGGCTTGCAATGCAGGAGAGCACCATGACTGAGATCAACCACAGCATCCCCAACGAAGTCGAAGGCAAAGTCGCGCTGGTCACCGGCGCTGCCAGTGGCATCGGCAAGGCTATCGCACTGTTGCTGCATGCGCGCGGCGCCAAGGTCATCGCTGAAGACCGCAATCCCAGCGTCGAAGAACTCGCCCGCCCCGGGTTAGTGCCACTGGTGGCCGATATCACCGAAGACGGCGTCGCCGAGCGCGCAGTCGGATTGGCCGTCGAGACGTTCGGTCGGCTGGACATTCTGGTCAACAACGCCGGGATCATCATCAACAAGTTGGTCATCGACATGACCCGCGAAGACTGGGAGCGCATCCAGGCGGTCAACGCAACCGCGGCCTTCCTGCATTGCCGCGAAGCGGTCAAGGCGATGATGCCCAATAAATCGGGAGCGATAGTCAACATTGCCTCTTACGCAGCCTATTTCGCATTCCCAACCATTGCCGCTTACACCGCATCAAAAGGCGCACTGGCCCAGTTGACCCGCACGTTGGCGCTCGAGGCAATCGAGCATGGCATTCGAGTCAATGCCATCGGCGTCGGCGACGTGGTGACCAACATCCTCAACGACGTGGTTGACGACGGTCCCGGCTTCCTGGCCCGGCATGGCGAAGCCGCTCCCATTGGCCGTGCCGCGCAGCCTGAGGAAATCGCCGAAGTGGTGGCATTTCTCGCCTCGGACCGCGCGAGCTTCATCGTCGGCTCCGTGGTCATGGCCGACGGTGGCATGACTGTCACCGCTGGTTGATGGGGTGACCTGACAGTCTGAGCACTGAAGCAATGAGCAGCCTGCGCAGGTCATGGTGACCAAGCATGCTGGTAAATCCGCTGAACTCGTGGTCAGGTCAACTGCAGACGGCTGGTCAAGTGGAGTGCGATGGCGCCATCAACCATTCACTCCCTCGCCCCGTCCCCTCCAGGCTATCCATCACATGCACGCTATACCCCGGCACATCCTTGGCGTGATGCTTGGCCTGCGAGGCCATTTCCGCCAACCGGCTGGCATCGAGATGTGCGCAGGCCTGTGGGTGTAGATGCACCACGCCGACCGACAGTGACAACAATGGGAATTCCTGGCGCGTGCCCTGGCGGTTGGGGGCGATGAAGCAGCCGGCTTCCAGGTGTTCGCTGCGGTAGAAACGTCGGCACTGACCCTGGAAGTCCTCCAGCAGTTGGTTCAAGCGCTTGCGCCAGTCGTCCGGGCCCAGC
Source organism: Pseudomonas umsongensis (assembly GCF_002236105.1). Lineage (GTDB taxonomy): Bacteria > Pseudomonadota > Gammaproteobacteria > Pseudomonadales > Pseudomonadaceae > Aquipseudomonas > Aquipseudomonas umsongensis. Next base: position 258,466 of record NZ_NIWU01000005.1, on the reverse strand, counting down.
ACCAGCAGGAAGTCATCGCCGCCAATGTGGCCGACGAAATCTCGGGACGGATCGATGCGATCATTCAGGCATTGCGCCAGGCACAACAGCACTTCATCGCCACGGCCGTAGCCGTAGATGTCGTTTACGGCCCTGTGAAAAATTTGTACAAAACGCTCCCGTACAGCTTGTTGAGGGGGTTCACTGTTTACAGGCAGGATTCATTTGTCGAGGTCGAGAACCCTATCGAATTCAATGCAAGGCGTCCCTTGGTCTAGGTTTTTTTCATGACTAGATAATCGTCAATTACTCTATATTGGCTTAATATAGTTTTCGTTTTAATAGCGTTGCGATAGATTCTCATTGTCGGAGGCATTGAGTTTTTTTTCTAATATAAGTTTATGTATGTCGCGAGATTTTTTGGATTTTTTAAATAAATTTATTGCAAGGTGGCTATATGTCTGTTCAGCAGGTTAAATCTGCATTGGAGATGTTCATATCTGAGCCTAACTCGAGAGCTGTTGTTTTAAAAGGCGAGTGGGGCACTGGGAAAACATACCTTTGGAATATGTTGCTAAAGCAGAAAAAAGAGTCAATATCTCGAAAAAAATACGCTTATGTGTCGCTTTTTGGATTAAGTAATTTAGTCGATTTAAAGCGGGCGATTTTTGAGAATGTTGTCTCTAGTGAAAATGCTGATACTAATGGAGACTTCAAAAGCCTGATTGGGAATTTAGCAGGTGTAGGGCAAGCCTTAGAGAGAGCTGTAAGGAAAGGTGTAAAGGTTACTACTGATGCGGCTTCAATACCGTTTGTAAAGGGATTGGGAGGTGTCGTCGATGCTATCTCTTTCGCAAGTGTCTCTGATACTCTGATTTGTATTGATGATTATGAACGAAGAAATTCAGGTCTATCTGGCAAGGAGGTTCTGGGACTTATTTCTTATCTGGTGGAGAATAAAAACTGCAGTGTTATTTTGGTATTGAATCACTCTCAATTAAGTATTGGGTTGGACGAATATTTCCAGTTTAACGAAAAAGTATTTGATTATGAAATCGAGTTTGCTCCTACTCCAGACGAAGCTGCGAATTTGGTTTTTAATGTGGGCGATGAGTATGAGCATAGGCTGCTGACAAACTCTATAGCCCTTAAAATTTCCAATATCAGAATTCTCAAGAAGATTCTTTATTTTTCAAAATCTCTTGCCTCTGTGATACGTAATTACCCAGAGCCGATAGTCACGCAAGTGTTACATACTCTTACATTGGCCGTTTGGTCAATTTACTCCAGTGACCCCCAGCGTGTAATGATAGGTGCAATTAAGGAGTTGGGGGGTAGTGGTTTTGAGGCTTATTTCTCAAATAAAGATGACTCGCCGGATGCTGCAATTAAAAATAAAGTTTCAATTTTTTTAAAAGAATATGGTTTTTCGAACTGTGATGAATTAGATATTGCCATCATTTCTTTGGTGGAGAAAGGTTATTTAGATGCTGGTGAGATAAGTAAGCTGGCTGAGGAGCTGGCAGCAAAAGTAGAGCATAATAAAGATATACAGATGCTTAGAGGTGCGTGGTCTGTGTATAGGTGTTCTTTTAAAGATGATGAGGATGAGTTGATTGCGTCTTTTGAAAGTGCGTTAAAGGTTTGTTTGAATAAAATGTCCTTCATGGATTTGGATTCAGTATGTGAGGCTTATAGAGGGTTGGAGCGTAACGAAAGAGCTACGCAGATTGTCGATGAGTACATGCTGGGGTTGACGCAGCAAGGTACGGTAATTGATAAGCGAAGCCTGTATAGATGGCCGAAAGATAAGTATCTTTCAGATGCATTGAATGCATATATTGAAGAGTCAAAAGCTGAGAAGGGGTTCGCGGATTACATCCTGCCTTATGTTGGGACAAATGGTCTAAATAGTGAGGACTACTTAAAGCTTTCTCAGGCTCCGGTTGAAAGTTTTTATGATTTTTTTTCGAATGCTAAAGACGAGGCATTACACTCTTGGGTCTTATATTGTTTGGAGTTCGGCTCTATTCGAGCCTCTGAAGATGTGTCGCAGGTAGCTTTTAGGAATATTTTTCTGAAGTCTTACGAGGCAATACTGAAAATACGCGGCGAGTCGTTGCTAAATAAGATGCGAACAGATACTTATATGAGCTATCAAACAATTTATGAGGCACTGAAAGAACAAAATGCTCCTTAGAAAAAATTAGGCCCGGCAAAAAAATGTCGGGCCTATTTTGATCATGCTTTTTCTGTTCTGGAAACTGTCGCTGCAAGTTGGCTGGTAAATTCATAGATTTCGGTGGTGATGGAGCTGATGTGGTGATTAGTATCGATTGATATCCATGTGGTCGGGCTGCCAACAAATTTGCCTTGGCTGCACTCCATTATACGGAGGTCTCCCCAACTGAAGTTAGCACCCATATAGTGATGCGAATCAACGATTGCTTTTGCCAAAACGTTGTTTTGAGCTGTTTTGTTATCCTGTCTTAACGAATGTCCTCTGGCTATGAAATAGCTGTTTTCAATCGTGTAACGTATTTTTCCGTTCATATCTGGTGCGATAATGTTCTCCGCTGCCCTTGGATTGCGGACACCATAGTCGCCAAAATACAAGCTAGCATTTGGGAATGCTTGCAAAAAACCTTTCCAAGCCAGAATTTCCTTTCTGAATATAGTTCCAGAAGAATCTTTTGTTTTTACGGCTAAATTCACCGATGCTGGAATGGAGCTGCCAATTGCTATTATGTAAGTGAATCCTAATGAACGCATATGTTCGTAAGCATGCTGTATTGTTTCTATCGCATCGCTTACAGATTTATTTGAAATATCCGCTAAGTCGATTATTACAGGGGTAGACGCTGGATCTAATCCGGTCTCGACGGTAATATCTTCCAGTATTTCATTAAAGTAGTCAGGGTCGAGCATGTCTTCAAGAGCGACACTGTCTAAGCGAATGCTAAAGAATTGGCCTTCTATAAGATTAATCGACTTTATTGCCTCTTTGTATTCTACAATGTCCCAGCGATCATATCCTATGATCGGACAAGGGATAACGCCTCGTGCAGCGAGCTGATCGATGCTGTAGTTTAAAATATGCTCACCTGTTTCCACTGTGAAATTCGCCGGCCATTGAAAAATGTCAATCATGACCAGTTTCTTTGGAGTGGCTTTTGACACGGCAAGAGAGCATTTTTCAACATACTCTTTGAAAGGAGTATTTGTACGCTTCATAGCCGTTTCTAACTGCTTACCACCTAATTTCGCAAGTTCGATAATCGGCGTGGTGCGAGCAAGAACACTGGGCGAAAGTTTGCTCAGGGCTTCTAGTTCGCCTTTTTTTGCTTTCAAAATTGGAAAGTATTGATTGTTCATCACAAGGTACCTTAAGGTTCAGATCTGAAAAGTTTTCTCACTTCGCCTTGTCCGACGAGGTCAGAAAACAGATTATAGTTGCCGCTTTCTTGCCTTAATCTTCCAGCGATTATTGCTGGGTGTATTCTCAAGTCCTGAGAGAGCTGTAGGATGGTTTCTTTACTAGGACTCAAATAAGCCTCAGATCTTTTCCATATGGCTCTTGGGATGAAAGTCTCACGGGCTATTCTATTGGCTTCGGCTTCTCTCCTATCATCAGATGGTGCTTCTAAATCATCGAGTATTGCTTCAGAGTTGTCCTCCACATGTTTCCATATGTGAGCAACTTCATGTATTAGTGTAAACCAGAAATTATCTATTCTATCGTATCTTAAAGTTAGGCCAATTATAGGTGTGCCATCACTATCTTGTAAGGCCGCTCCATCTAGCATTGTTCCTTTAAGGTGAGGTTCTATAATTACGGATACTCCTATTTCCTCCAGCAAATTAACCGCTAGCAGAGGGCCATTTTCATATCTGCTTAAATGTGATAGTTCTTTGATGAAGCTGTTGTCTATTGAGTCTTTTTTATAGTTTGTATTTTTACGTGTTGCACGAGATTTTTGGATGATTCGGGCTATCCATGCGTAAAGCGTGTAATGGGTCGTTGGTGTTGCAGCTTCACCTTTGAGCGTTCTTCTGAATGAAGCTCCGCTTACTTGTAAACCCATTTCAGATATAAAGTTTTTAACTATGTCTTCTGCGGTGATCTTTGCTTTTTCGGTTGCTTTTAGAATCCAACCTCTTGTCACCATTTCAGTGAACGGGAATTTTTTCCAGTCTATGCTTTCTTTATTTGAGGAACTTTCTATTTCGGACAGCCCGATTAAAGTGTCTGTTGATATTCCTAACCCTATTGCGAGTGCTCTTATCATTGGGACTGTAAGAGGTCGTTTTCGTGAAAGTATCTCAGATACGCGGCTTCTAGTGCCGAAGTATGGAACTAGGTCTGCTTGTTTTAAGCCTTTTTCTTCCATCCTAAATAGGATGGCGTCGATAGGGTCAGGACTCTCTACAGGATATTTTTGTTTTTCATAATCTTCAATAAGTATGGAGAGCAATTCAAGCTCGTCACTTTCTTTAGTGCCCGGCTTGGGCATCGAGTGAACCAGTTGTTGTACTTTTTCAAAGTACGCTTGGTACTGTTGTTCAGTACGGATAATTTTTGCTTCTAAAATATTCATAGCTTTTTAATCGGAGCAGTGATGATGGCAATGCCTTGAGCGAAGGCAATCGTCAGTTCAATAAAGTAACGGGAAGAGCAAACACAGAACGAAAAGTGTCCTTCCTTTACTTTTTGAGCATTAGGATATTGTTCAATCAATTCATCGGGGCTTTTCCAGTTGGCATTAGCGATCTCGCTGACCCAGCTGGAAATCCATTTATCGATTTGCTCGCTTTTCCCTTTCAAGGGAAGGAGCTTGTCACGCCCTAGCAGTCTCATGATCACGTATTTTTGTTCCCAATTTGGGAACAAATTACTCTTGGTTCGATAGGCCGTCAAGCGTTTGTTCCCAAATTGGGAACACGATTCATGCCTCATAGATCATGAGATTTTAAGCGAGTGCTTGTTCTGGAGGTGAACCTTTCGGTCCCTAGCTTGCTGGGGGGCTTGGTCTATCCATCGCTTCAGATTTTTTGTTTCTTCGGCACAAGATCATAGCTCTGCTGAATCAGCCCCGCGACGAGGTGAATCATCTGGTTAGCCGTCTCCGGCTCGTCACGCATTTGTTTGTACAAAACGCTTCCGTTCATCTCGTTGAAGGGTTTGAAGCTGTCGATGTCCACGTAGCAGATCAGCGATTCGCGTTGCTGTTGCAGCAGGCGGGTCAGGCATTGCTGGATGGGTACGTTGCCCGGCAGCAGGGTCAGGGGGTTGGCGTAGCGCGCTTGCTGGATTTTCAGTTCGGTGATCAGCTTGAGCACGTCGATCACCCGGCCCAGGCCCAGGTAATTGCCATCGAGGGTGATGATGAAGTCTTCTTCGATGCGTTGCCGGGCGCGGCTGGTGATCAACCGGCTGACTTGCTGCAGCGACTGGCCCAGCTCGACGGCGAGGAAGTCGTCGCTCATCAGGCGGCTGATCGGTTTGCGGGCGAACAGGTCGGTGGCAAACGGCTTGAGCAGGGCATCCGAAAGCGAATGGCGATGGACGATACCGCAAGGCTGGCCTTGTTCATCCAGCACCGCCAGCGAGTTCAGGTTGGCCTGGCGACGGAAGGCTTCGAGCACGGTGGCGGTCGGGGTGTGGCGGGCCACCGCGGGCTGGTCGTTGAGCAGGGCACTCAGGTCGCTGCCGTCTTCGCCCAGCGCCACGGCGCTGCTGTCGCGCCTGGGCATCAAGGTGCGGGCATCGCGCGGTGGATGTTCCTGTGGCCGGCAGAGAAGATAGCCCTGGACCAGGTCGACGCCCATTTCGGTCAGTACCGCCAGTTCTTCCGGCAATTCGATGCCTTCGGCGATCACCTGTGCCCGCGAGGCGTTGGCAATTTGCAGGATCGAGCCAACGAACTCGCGCTTGAGGGCATCCTGGTGAATGCCGTCGATGAAATGTCGGTCGATCTTCACGTAGTCGGGACGTAGTTCGGACCACAGGCGCAAGCTGGAGTAACCCGCGCCCAGATCGTCCAGCGCAATGGAAAACCCCATGGCCCGGTAATGATGCAGGGCGGTGTGCAGCAGCTGGAAGTCGTCGGTGGGGGTCTGCTCGGTGAGTTCGATGACCACCTGGTTCGGTTTAATGCCGAAATCCTGCAGCAACTGCAAGGTGCGACCGGGCTGGTGGGCGGCTTCGAGCAAGGATTCCGGGGAGACGTTGAGGAACAGTTTGCCGGGTAGCTGTTGTTCGTTGAAGCGCCGGCACGCGCTCTGTCGGCAGGCGATTTCCAGTTCGCTGAGGCGACCCGCCTGGCGGGCGACGGCGAACAGGGCGACAGGAGAGTGCAACGGACTATTGGAGGGGCCGCGGCTCAGGGCTTCGTAGCCCAGGATGCGTCGCTCGGAGAGGCTGATGATGGGTTGGAACAGGCTGTGCAAACCGCTTTGAGCCAGGATTGAACTCAAGGCACTCAGCTGTTCGGTTGTGGTCATGGCGATCTCTGGCGAAAAAAAAGGACCGGGCGTGCTCTTGGTTAAAAGAGGCGCTACCGGTCCGTTATTTCACGACAGAAGGATGACTATTTGATGACGCTCCGGGGAGCGTCAGCATTAAATTGCCATCAGCTTAGTGCTTGGCTACCGCCGTATTGAGCTTCAAGTAATCCAGCAGGATGCGCCCGGTCTCGCTCAGGTAGGCGTCGTCTTCCGGCTTGGTCTTGTCGTCCTCGGCCGCGATAGCGTCTTCGTCTTCTTTCTTCAGCTCCTTGAGCGGCTCTTCGCCCTTGGCCTTGCGGCGGATATTCTCCATGGCAAGCTGCTTGGCTTCGATATCGGCGTGCTGGGCACGACGCTCGGCCTCATTGAGGCTGACGGTTTTTTCCGTCATCAGTTTTTGCGCCAGGGCCAGTTTGTCACGGATGAACACGAACTCCGCGTCCTTGGCCGTGCGTACGTCATGCTCGGACTTGAGCTGGGTGATGTACGGTTTGAACGGGTCGACCGCAGGCTTGATCGCCGCACGGATGGTGTCCCACGGCATGGCTTCGGGCAGGGCGCTTTCGCCGATTTCCTTGGTATCGATGATCGACGGGTAATCGATGTCCGGCAGTACGCCCTGATGCTGGGTGCTCTGTCCGGAAACCCGGTAGAACTTGGCCAGGGTCAGCTTGAGCTCACCATGGTTCAGCGGCTGGATGGTCTGCACGGTGCCTTTGCCGAAGGTCTGGCCGCCGATGATCAGTGCGCGGTGGTAGTCCTGCATGGCGCCAGCGAAAATTTCCGAAGCCGAGGCGGACAGGCGGTTGACCAGCAATGCCATAGGGCCTTTGTAGAAGGCGCCCGGGTTTTCATCTTCCAGGACGTCGACACGACCATCGGCGTTACGCACGAGTACGGTCGGGCCTTTGTCGATGAACAGGCTGGTCAGCTCGGTGGCTTCCTGCAAGGAGCCACCGCCGTTGTTGCGCAGGTCGATGACCACGCCGTCGACCTTGTCCTTTTGCAACTCCGTCAGCAGCTTCTTGACGTCGCGGGTGGTGCTCTTGTAATCCGGATCGCCGGCACGGAACGCCTTGAAGTCCAGGTAGAAAGCCGGGATCTCGATGACGCCGAGCTTGTAGTCCTTGCCATCCTGCTTGAGATTGAGCACCGACTTCTTCACCGCCTGGTCTTCGAGCTTCACCGCTTCGCGAGTGATCGGCACGATCTTGCTGGTCTGGTCGTTCGGTGCATTGCTGGCCGGAATCACTTCCAGGCGCACGATGGTGCCTTTGGGGCCGCGGATCAGCTTGACCACTTCGTCCAGGCGCCAGCCGACCACGTCGACCATCTCTTTGTTGCCCTGGGCAACGCCGATGATCTTGTCGGCCGGTGCGACTTGCTTGGTCTTGTCCGCCGGGCCCGCAGGCACCAGGCGCACGACCTTGACTTGATCGTTATCGCTCTGCAATACGGCGCCGATGCCCTCTAGGGACAGGCTCATGTTGATGTCGAAGTTTTCCGCGTTATCCGGCGACAGATAGTTGGTGTGCGGGTCGTAGGACATGGCGAAGGTGTTGATGTACGCCTGGAAGATGTCTTCCGCGCGGGTTTGGTCCAGGCGCGCCAGCTGGTTCTTGTAGCGCTTGGTCAGGGTTTCCTGGATTTGCTTGGAATCCTTGCCGGCGATCTTCTGCCGCAGCACTTCGTCCTTGACGCGTTTGCGCCACAGGTCGTCGAGTTCCGCGGTGGATTTGAGCCAAGGGGCATCCTTGCGGTCGATCAGCAAGGTTTCCTTGCTGGTGAAGTCGATCTTGTCGACGCCTTTGTTCAGCTCGGCAAGGGCAAAGTCCAGGCGCGATTTGACGCGGTCCAGGTAGCGCTTGTAGATGGTGAACCCGGCGTTGAGGTCGCCGCTCTTGAGGAAGTCGTCGAACTGGGTCTTCCACTTGTCGAATTCGGCGATGTCGCTGGCCATGAAGTAGCTGCGCGACGGGTCGAGCAATTTCAGGTAGCTGTCGTAGATGATCACCGAGCGCGCGTCATCGAGCGGCGGCTTGCTGTAGTGGTGGCGCTTGAGCAACTCCACGACGTTCAGACTGGCGATGACTTCGTCACGGTCGGGCTGAAGCTTGTCCCAGCTGTTGGCTGCGAAAGTATTGCCGGACATCGGCAGCAGGCCGATACCGATGAAAAGGGCGAGGGCAGTGCTGGGGAACAAACGCTTCATGTTGATTCGACGCGGGGACAATTGATAACGCATATTAGGCCGTCTTTGAAGTCGCCGGTTCCACATGGGCCGGTCGCATAATGCAAAAAGCCCGGTGCTACAAGCTTCGGGCTCAGTCCAGACTCACTATGGAGGCACTGTGAAAGCATTGCAAGGCGTTGACGGTCAAGTGGTGTGGGTTGAAGAGCCCAGTCCTGCGTGTGATGTAGGGCAAGTTCGTATTCGAGTGGCGGCAGCAGGTCTCAATCGTGCCGACTTGTTGCAGAAGGCCGGTCTTTATCCGCCACCGCCGGGTGCCAGCCAAGTGCTTGGTCTAGAGTGTTCGGGGGTGATCAGCGAGGTCGGACCGGGATCGTCCTGGCAGGTGGGCGATCGGGTTTGCGCCTTGCTGGCCGGGGGCGGGATGGCCCAGGAGGTGGTGGTCGACGGGCGGCACGTGTTGCCGGTTCCCGACGAAATGTCGTTGGCGGAAGCGGCCGCGTTGCCGGAAGTCTACGCAACCGTCTGGTTGAACTTGTTTCAGCTTGCGCATCTCAAGCCCGGTGAAAAAGTGCTGTTGCACGCCGGAGCGAGTGGAATCGGTTCAGCTGCCATTCAGCTGTGCAAGGCGTTCGGCAATCCGTGCTGGGTCAGTGTCGGCTCTGCTGAGCGCCTGGCCTATTGCGAAGCGCTCGGCGCCCAGGGCGGTGTGGTGCGCACTGACGAACTGGACAGCCTGCGCGACTTGGGGCCATTCGACGTCGTCCTCGATCCGGTGGGCGGCAACTACGCAGCGTTGAACCTGAAACTGATGGCGACTGATGGCCGTTGGGTGCTGATCGGTCTGATGGGCGGCCGCGAGGCCACGCTCGACCTGGCGCAGGTGCTGGCCAAGCGTGTGCAGTTGCTGGGCTCGACCCTGCGCAGCCGCGATGATCAGTTCAAGGCGGATCTGTTCAGCGATCTGCGCCAGCACGTCTGGCCGCTGTTTGCGGATAAACGCTTGAGCCCGCAACTGGCCAAGGCTTTCCCGATCAAGGACGCCGAAGCGGCGTTTGCCGAGTTGGCGAGTAACAAGGTGGCGGGGAAGTTGGTGTTGGTGATTGACGAAAGCCTGCTCTGATACCGATCGTTCCTACGCTCTGCGTGGGAATGCCTCGTCGGACGCTCTGCGTCCCGGGCTGCATTCCCACGCGGAGCGTGGGAATGATCAGGGCGAGGTACTATTTCCAGGTGTGGATTGGCCAGCCGGCCTTTTGCGCCTGCTCAAGCAACACCGGGTCGGGGTTCACCACGTGCGGGTAATCGACCTTCAGCAACAACGGCAAATCATTGCGTGAGTCCGAGTAGAAACTCGCGCCTTCCAGGTTTTCCTCTTCGGCATCCAGCCACTCCAGCAACCGGGTGATCTTGCCTTCGCGGTAGGTCAGGGTGCCGACGGTCTTGCCGGTATAGGCCCCGTGTGCCACTTCCAGTTCGATACCCAGGATTTCATCGATGCCCAGGCGTTCGGCAATCGGCTTGACCAAATGGACGCCCGAGGCCGAGATCACCAGGATCCGGTCGCCGGCCTTGCGGTGGGCGGCGATGGTTTTGGTGGCGTCGCTGAAGATGATCGGTTCGATAAAGTCTTCCACCCAAGGGCCGACCAAGTGCTCGACTTCTGCGGGAGTTCGGCCGATCAAGGGTTCCAGGCTGAAGGCCATGTAGTCCTCCATGGCCAGGTGCCCCCTGCCGTAGGCGTCCATCAATTCCTTGTCGCGACGCAGGAAGGATTCGCCGTCGACCCAGCCGAGGCGGACCATTTGTTCGCTCCACAACGAGGCGCAGTCGCCGTGGATCAGGGTTTCGTCCAGATCAAAAATTGCCAGGGCCATCAGTGCAGTTCTCTCTTCAACTTCAGCAAGGGCATCAGGCTACCTCACGCAGGGCCGTCGGATCGATGGAAAGCGCCAGGCGCTGACCATCGGGATGCAGGTCGGACGCCGAGCGGTTGAGCACATCCACCACCAGTTCCACGCCGCGGGCTTCGATCCGGTAGCGAATCACGTTGCCCAGCAGGCTGTGGCTGCGCACCTGGGCGTCGAGATCGCCGTCGAGGCTCAGTTCGATGGCCTCCGGGCGAATGGCGATGCGGTGCTTGATCGGCCGTTGCAACAGCTTCGACGCGCTGTCGGCGTCCAGCAAATTGTAGTTGCCGATGAAACCGGCGGCGAAAACGTCCACCGGTGCGGTGTAAAGGGTTTCAGCGTCACCGCTTTGTACGATCTTTCCCTGGTTCATCAGGAAAATGCGGTCGGACATCGTCAGCGCTTCTTCCTGATCGTGAGTGACGAAGATGGTGGTCAGGCCCAGTTCGCGCTGGATCTGACGGATTTGTTCGCGCAGGTGCTTGCGAATCCGCGCATCCAGGGCTGACAGCGGTTCGTCCAGCAGCAACAGCCTGGGCCGGGTTACCAGCGAACGGGCGAGGGCGACGCGCTGGCATTGGCCGCCGGACAACTGATGCGGATAACGGGCGGCAAAATCTTGCAGCTCCACCAGTTTCAATACTTCTGCGACACGCTTCTGGCTGTCGTCAGCGTTGACTTTCTGCATGCGTAAACCGAAGGCGACATTCTGCTCAACGGTCATGTTGGGGAACAGCGCGTAACTCTGGAACACCATGCCGATCCCGCGTTTTTGCGGGCTTAACGGCACGATATCGACGCCATCGAGCAGGATCTTGCCGCCATCGACCGATGTCAGCCCGGCGATGCAGCGCAGCAACGTGGACTTGCCGCAACCGGACGGGCCCAGCAGGGTAACGAACTCGCCTTTCTGGATTTCGCAGTTGATGTCGCTGAATACCGTGGTGCCCGAGTAGTTTTTCTGCAGATGTTGGACGCTGACATAGCTCATTCGCTTTTGTCCCTGTTCAAGATATTGGCAATCCAGGTCAAGACCAGCACAAAGAGGAAGTAGGAAATCACCAGCGCACTGGTGAAGTGACCGCTACTGTTGCGCATGTTGTTGAGATAAACCTGCAGGGTTTCGTAGCGAGTGCCGACGAGGATGTTAGCGAACACGAACTCACCGAACAGGAACGAGAACGACAGCAGCAGCGCCACCATCAAGCCTTTGCGCAGGTTCGGCAGCACGACCAGGAATGCAGCCTGGAAGGTGCTCGCGCCGAGCAACTGGGCGGCGTCCATCAGGTCGCGCAGGTTGATTGCTTGCAGGTTGTTGGTGATGGCGCGGTACATGAACGGCAGCGCTACGGTGAAATAACAGCCGATCAGGATCCATGGCGTGCCGACCATCGCAAACGGCCCGGAGCCATAGAGCTGCAAAAGCCCCACCGATGACACCACGGGCGGTACGGCAAAGGGCAGCAGGATCAGGATGTTCATCAGCGCATCGAGTTTGGGGAAGTGGTAATGCACCACGAACAGCAGCGGCAGGATCAGCACGACCGCCAGGATCAGCGCACCGACACAAACCAGCAGTGACTGGCCGAAAGCGCTCAGGAAGCGCGGATCGCTCCACAGCTGCGCATACCATTTGATACTGAAACCGCTGGGTAGAATGGTGGCCGACCAACTGCTGGAAATCGAATAGACAAAGGTGCCGATCAGCGGCAGCAGCATGATTGCAAACAGCAGGTAGACCACCACCCGATGGTAGATGCCGGCAGCCCCTAATTCAGCGCGAGACATGGTAGCTCCTCTTCAACAGCAGTTGATGGACGATGGTCACCAGGGTCATCAATGCCACCAGCACCACGGCCAGGGCACTGGCCAGGTTCGGGTCCAGGGAAATATCGCCCGACACCATCGCGGCGATCCGGATCGTCAGCACGTTGAAGTTGCCGGTAGTCAGGGCGTACACCGTGGCGTAGGCGCCGAGGGCGTTGGCCAGCAGGATCACGAAGGTGCCGAGCAGGGCCGGAGTCAGCACCGGCAGGCCGATGTGGCGCCAGAACTGCCAGCCGTTGGCACCGAGCAACGCGGCGGATTCGCGCCAGTCTTCGCGCAGCGCATCGAAGGCGGGGTACAGCAGCAACACGCCCAGGGGAATCTGGAAGTAGGTGTAGAGAATGATCAGCCCGGTTTTCGAGTACAGGTTGAAGTCCTGAATGATCCCGGCCTGCTTGAGCATGATGGTGAAGCTGCCGTTGAAGCCCAGCAAAATGATGAAGGCGAACGCCAACGGTACCCCGGAGAAGTTACTGGTCATGTTGGCAAAGGCATTGACGAAATTACGCAGCCTGGAGTCGACGCGGCGCAAGGAATAGGCGCCAAGTACGGCAATGATGATGCCGAACACGCTGGACCAGAAACTGATTTCGAGGCTGTACCGGATCGCCTGCAGGTAGAATTTCGAGTTGAAGATTTTGGTGAAATTGGCCAGGCCCCAGCCGAACTCTTCCGATTGCAGGCTGTTGATCATCACCCAGAACAGCGGCGCGAGTTGGAACACGAAGAAAAACAGCGCGAAAGGTATCAGGCAAAAGGCTGCCAGCCATTTGCCGCGGGTCATGGCGTTCACTTGAGTAGCTCCCGGCAGATCGGCTTGTCGTGGGGGACACCCAGTAATTCGCACACGGTGCCGCACAGTTCTGTTTGCTTGGGTGTGGCGCCGGCATTGAAACTGAAGGCGTCGCCGAGGACGAACAGCGGCACTTCACGCTCCTCGGGTAGCAAGCCGTTATGGGAGCGGTCACTGTTCATGCCGTGGTCAGCGGTCACCAGCACCTGATACCCGGCGTCGAGCCAGCCTTGCAGGTAGTCGGCGATGATGATGTCCGCCGAGCGCGCGCTGTTGCGGTACTGCGAGGTGTCGAGGCCGTGCTTGTGCCCGGCGTCGTCGATGTTCATCGGGTGCACCAGCAGGAAATTCGGTGCGTGGCGCAGGCGCAGGTTTTCGGCGTCGGCGAACAGGTGTGAGTCGGGGTAGTGGTCGTTCCAGTAGAAGTGCCCGTGCTGGATTGGCAGGCTTGGGTCGTCGGTATGGCGATCCCGGGCCGCCACGAACGGCGATCGGTTATACAACTCACTGACCCAGTGATAGGCCGCGGCGGCGGTTTTCAGGCCGGCAGCGGTGGCGTAGTGATAAATGCTGCGCTGGTTGGACAGGCGCGAGACGTTGTTGTGAACGATGCCGCTGTCGATCGGCGTGACGCCGGTGAGGATGCATTCGTAGAGCGGTCGGGACAAGGCCGGCAGCTCGCATTCCAGCTTGTAGAGTGCGGCGCGTCCTGCGCCGACGTAGGCCTGCAGGTGCCCCATGGCGTGACGGGCGACCTCGTAGTTTAGGCCGTCGAGCACGACAAGGATGACGTTGTGTTTCATGGGGGCAAAACTCCGTGGATGTTCTCCAAACCCGTAGGAGCCGGCTTGCTGGCGATTGGATAAACGCGATGCTCAAAGAGACCGCGTTGACTGTATCGCCAGCAAGCCGGCTCCTACGGATGAAGCATTACTTCATTTCAACAATGACTTCTTCGTTCCACTTCTGTGGCAGGGACTTGGAGGTCTTCTCCCACGCATCCGCATCCTTGATCGGCGTGACTTTCTTGTACTGCTCGTTCGGCAGCAGCTTGGCCTGGACCTCTGCTGGCAGGGTCAGGTGCTCGGCTCGGATCGGACGGGCGTTACCCTTGGCCAGGTTAATCTGGCCAGCATCGCTGAAGATGTACTCGCGGGTCAGCTTGGCGGCGTTCGGGTTCTTGGCGTATTTGTTGATGATGGTGGTGTAGCCGGAAATCACCGAGCCATCGGACGGGATCAGCACCACGTAGTCATCCGGATTGGCCATCTTGGCCTTGTAACTCAGGCCGTTGAAGTCCCAGACCACGCCGACTTCGATCTCGCCTTTTTCCATGGCGCCGATGACCGGGTTGGACATCGACAGGCGACCTTGTTTAGCGAGATCGGCAAATAGCGCCAGAGCCGGTTGCAGGTTTTTCTCGTCGCCACCGTTGGCATAGGCAGCCGCCAGAACGCCGTTGGCAGCCTGGGCGGCGGTGCTCACGTCACCGATCGATACCTTGTATTTGCCGGTTTTGAGGTCAGCCCACTTGGTCGGTACTTCGGAGCCGTGCAGCAGCTTCTTGTTGACGATAAAGGCGATGGTGCCGGTGTAGGCCAATGCCCAGTGACCGTCCTTGTCTTTAGCCCAGGTCGGGACCTGGTCCCAGGTGGATGGCTTGTAGGGCTGGGTAACGTTCTGTTTCACCGCGATCGGGCCAAAGGCTGCGCCCACATCGCCTATATCGGCACTGGCGTTGTCTTTCTCGGCGGCAAACTTGGCGATTTCCTGGGCCGAGCTCATGTCGGTGTCCATGTGCTTGAGGCCGTAGTTCTTCGCCAGGTCTTCCCAGGTGCCTTTCCAGTTGGCCCAGTCATCGGGCATGCCGACACTGTTGACGGCGCCTTCCGCTCTCGCAGCGGCTTCCAGGGTTTTCAAATCATCAGCCGCCATTGCGGCGGTGCACATGGCAATGGTCGAGCCTAACAGTGATGCCAGGAAAAGCTGTTTCATTCCGAAGCTCCTATGGGCGTTTTCAACGCTGCGATTGCGGTTGTGTTGGTCTAGGTCAGCAATACCTGAGCCAATCTAGGGTGACTCGATGACACTTTGATGTCGTTCGCCGCCCCGATGAACGTTTACTTGCCCGGTATTGGCGGGTGCCAAGTAAGCGTAGACCATGGGCGAAGGCCCATTGCGCAAGGACTTGGCCGATGTCTTGCACGCGATTGGGGTGACCGTCGGGCGGCTATGTCATCTCTCGGTCATCTGCATTGCCTACGCTTGCAGGATCTTTAAACAGCCGGTTATCTCGCCGGTTCTGCCCTGTAAGTGTGCTGGTCTAGTCCAGATAGGTAACGTTGATGCGCGATGAGGCAACAAAAGCGGTGACAGCCATTGGCCAGGTGCTTCAGGAGCAGATCGATCACGGGCTGCTGGCACCGGGGAGCAAGTTGCCAGCCGAACGCAAGCTCAGTGAGTTGTTTGGGACCACGCGCATAACCGTGCGCGAGGCCTTGCTGCAGCTCGAAGCCCAGGGTCAGATCTATCGCGAGGAGCGCCGGGGCTGGTTCGTGTCGCCACCGCGCCTGGCTTATAACCTGATGCAGCGCAGCCACTTTCACGCCATGGTCAGCGCCCAGGGGCGAGTGCCGTCCACCGAAGTCATTTCGGCGCGATTGCAGCCGGCATCGGCGGCAGTCTGTGCCTGGTTACAGTTGCCAGCATTGTCGAGCGTGATTCAGATCTGTCGTTCGCGGCGCATCGATGGGCGACTGGTGCTGTACGTGGAGCACTATCTCAATCCGCAGTATTTTCCTGGCATTCTGGATTTCGACCTGAATCAGTCGATCACCGAGCTGTATGCGCGGCACTACGACCTGCATTACGGGCGGGTGCGCTTCGAGATTGTGCCGACGGCGTTGTCGGCAGACGCGGCGGCCGCTTTGCGGGTGTCGGTGGGCAGTCCTGGACTGCGCATCGCCCGGGTCAATTACGATCAGCATGGGCGGCTGATCGATTGTGACCTGGAGTTTTGGCGCCACGATGCGATCCATGTGGGGGTCGATGTGGCTTGAACCTGACCGCCGCAGGCTCTGGCCCTTATCCGAAACGGTAGATGTCCATGCCCAGCGCGCCCAGGGTGAATCCCTGGTGGGCAATACTGAATGGGCCCC
The DNA here is from genome assembly GCF_002236105.1 of Pseudomonas umsongensis. Lineage (GTDB taxonomy): Bacteria > Pseudomonadota > Gammaproteobacteria > Pseudomonadales > Pseudomonadaceae > Aquipseudomonas > Aquipseudomonas umsongensis. Next base: position 242,101 of record NZ_NIWU01000005.1, on the reverse strand, counting down.
CGGCACCGCGGGCAAAGTACAACGGCAACAGATGTTCATCGCTGGGATGGTTACGCACCGCGTTCGGTGCTTGCCGGCGATAGTCGTGCAAGGCGGCTTCATCGTTGGCCGCCAGCTTGTCGATCATCCAGTCGCGAAATACCTTGGCCCAGGGTTGTACGCTCTCGGGGCCGGCATGCCAGTCCAGCTCTCGCAGGTTGTGGGTAATGCTGCCGGAACCGATCAACAGCACGCCCTGTTCACGCAAGCCGCTCAGGGCCTTGCCAACGCGGGCCTGTAGCGCGGGACCGCCTCGGGTAGGCAGTGAAACCTGAACAATCGGGATATCGGCCTGCGGATACATCAACGACAGCGGCACCCAGACACCATGATCGAACGGTCGAGTGCTGTCGATGCGGGCAGGAAGGGCGTTGGCCTGCAACAGATTGACCACCTGTGCGGCCAGGTCGGGGTTGCCGGGGGCCGGGTATTGCACCTCGAACAGGGCCCGTGGAAAACCGCCGAAGTCATGCCAGGTGTCCGGCTGCGGGTTGCCGCCGACCAGCAGTTCATCGCTTTCCCAGTGCGCAGAGACAATCACGATAGCGTCTGGCCTGGACATCTCTGTCGCCAGGCGAGCGAGGGCCGGCCCACTGGCGCCAGGTTCAAGGGCCAGCATTGGCGAACCATGGGATATGTAGAGGCTGGGGAACATGGATGAGCTCCTGAGAGTTAAGATAGAGCCATCTTCTGTCAGATCATTGATCTAAATCTAATATAAGTTTTAGGGTGTTTTGATCGAATTTTGGGGTTATTTATGCAGCCGGAGTTTTGGCACAAAAAATGGAAATCGAATCAGATCGGTTTTCACTTGCCGCAAGTGAACCCGTATCTCCAGCGATTCTGGCCGGCGCTGGGCCTGGAGGAGGGCGCTCGCGTACTGGTGCCGTTATGCGGCAAGAGCCTGGACCTGCTGTGGCTGGCGCAGCGAGGCCATGAGGTGCTGGGGATCGAACTGTCGGAAAAGGCTGTCGAGGATTTCTTCAGCGAGCATCAATTTGATCCAGCAGTGGATGAACAAGGACCTTTCAAGGTATATCGCGCAGGTTCCATCGAGCTGTGGTGTGGCGATTTCTTCGATCTGACGCCAGGCGATGTCGCCGACTGCTCGGCCGTCTATGATCGAGCCGCATTGATTGCGTTGCCCGCGCCAATGCGTGAGCGCTATGCAGCTCATTTGACGCGGATCCTGCCCAAGGGCTCCAACGGGTTGTTGATTACCCTGGACTACGACCAGGCGCAAATGGAGGGGCCGCCTTTTGCCGTGCTCGATGAAGAAGTGCAGCGGTTGTTCGGTGCTTCGTGGACGCTGAAGACCCTCGAAGACCAGGATGTGTTGAGCGAGAGCGGCAAATTTCTGGAGGCAGGCGTTACGCGGCTTGAAGAGCGGGTGTATCGGGTTTCCAGCCGATAGGTTGTAGCCGCCAGTGCCGGCCCCTTCGCGGGCAAGCCCGCTCCCACATTAGACCTCATTCATCTTGATAACTCGGCCAACTGTGGGAGCGGGCTTGCCCGCGAAGGGGCCCTGATGAGCGCCGTATAAATCAGCAGGCAAAAAAAGGCCCGCATCATTGCGGGCCTTCTTGTTTATATCGCCAGCGTTCAGCCGCGACGACGCGCCAGTGCGTCGATACGCTCTTCCAGCGGCGGGTGGCTCATGAACATGCGGGCGAAGCCCTGTTTGATGCCACCGTTGATGCCGAAGGCATTCAGGGTGTCAGGCATATGCACCGGCAGGCCCTGTTCCGCGCGCAGGCGTTGCAGTGCGCCAATCATCGCGTTGGTACCGGCCAGGCGTGCACCGGCTTCGTCCGCGCGGAATTCGCGCTTGCGCGAGAACCACATGACGATGGCACTGGCCAGGATACCCAGGACCAGTTCGGCGAAAATGGTGGCTATGTAGTAGGCAATGCCCTGGCCTTCTTCGTTCTTGAAGATCACCTTGTCGACAAAGTTGCCGATGATCCGTGCGAAGAACATCACGAAGGTGTTCACTACGCCCTGGATCAAGGCCAGGGTCACCATGTCGCCATTGGCCACGTGGCCGATTTCGTGGGCCAGGACGGCTTTCACTTCATCCGGCGAGAAACGCTCCAGCAGGCCCTGGCTGACCGCGACCAGTGCGTCGTTCTTGTTCCAGCCGGTGGCAAACGCGTTCGCCTCATAGGCCGGGAAGATCCCGACTTCCGGCATCTTGATCCCGGCTTCGCGGGACAGTTGCTCGACCGTTTGCAGCAGCCATTGCTCGTGACGCGTGCGTGGCTGGCTGATGATTTGGGTGCTGGTGCTCATCTTCGCCATCCACTTGGAGATGAACAGCGAGAACAGGGAACCGGCGAAACCGAAGACCGCACAGAAAATCAGCAGCTGATTGAGGTTGAGATCAACCCCATTGGCCGCCATGAACCCGTTGAAGCCGAAAAGGCTCAGGGTGATGCTGGCAATCAGCACGACCGCCAGGTTAGTGGCCAAGAACAGCAGGATGCGCATCATGGTTGTAGAAATCTCCTCAAGCTAAAGATGTAGCGTACTGCGGGGTATATAAGGTGCCGCAACGGGGTATTCAACCGAGTGACTATTTCAAACTGTGTCCTACAGCAATAGCGTAGCTGTTTGCAGGGCATTTCCGACAAGGGATGGCAAAGTGATTTGCCAGCCAACCGGCAACAAAGTGCCCGTCGTTACTCGATGTGACCAGGCAATGGGGTCGTGCACGGGCATCGGGAGTGAGGTCACGGGTAGGGCGCGAGCATATGTTGCAGAATGAATCACCGTGCGATGTTTTTGGTATCGCACGGTGACTGGCTGCTTATTGGCGATAGGATTTGAGGAAATTGCCAATGCGTCCGATGGCCATGTCCAGGTCATCGACGCGCGGCAGGGTCACGACGCGGAAGTGGTCGGGCCATGGCCAGTTGAACGCCGTGCCTTGCACCACCAGCAGCTTCTCCGAGAGCAGCAGGTCGAGGACGAATTTTTCGTCGTTGTGGATCGGGCAGACCTTCGGGTCGATCCGCGGGAACGCATACAGTGCGCCCATCGGTTTGACGCAGCTCACACCGGGAATGTCGTTGAGCAGTTCCCAAGTGCGGTTACGCTGCTCCAGCAGGCGCCCCGACGGCAGCACCAGGTCGTTGATGCTTTGATAGCCACCCAGTGCGGTCTGGATCGCGTGCTGGCTCGGCACGTTGGCGCACAGGCGCATGTTAGCCAGCATGTCGATGCCTTCGATGTAGCTCTGGGCGTGGTGTTTCGGTCCGGAAATGGCGATCCAGCCGGAACGGAAACCGGCCACTCGATAGGACTTGGACAGGCCGTTGAAGGTCAGGCACAGCAGGTCCGGCGCCAAAGACGCGGTGCAGATGTGCACGGCGTCGTCGTACAGGATCTTGTCGTAGATTTCGTCGGAAAACACCACCAGGTTGTGCTGGCGGGCCAGCTCCAACATGCCCAGCAGGACTTCTTTGGAGTACACCGCACCGGTCGGGTTGTTCGGGTTGATGATCACCAGTGCCTTGGTGTTCGGGGTGATCTTGGCCTTGATGTCCGCCAGGTCCGGCCACCAGTTGGCTTGCTCGTCGCACAGGTAATGCACCGGGTTGCCGCCCGAGAGGCTTACCGCGGCGGTCCACAACGGGTAGTCGGGCGCCGGTACCAGCACTTCGTCGCCGTTGTTGAGCAGGGCCTGCATCGACATCACGATCAGCTCGGAAACGCCGTTGCCCAGGTAGATGTCTTCAATGCCGACGCCTTCCACCTGTTTTTGCTGGTAGTACTGCATCACGGCCTTGCGCGCGCTGAACAGGCCCTTGGAGTCGCTGTAGCCCTGGGCGGTGGGCAGATTGCGGATCACGTCCTGGAGGATTTCATCCGGCGCTTCGAAACCAAAGGGCGCCGGGTTGCCGATGTTCAGCTTGAGGATGCGATGGCCTTCCTCTTCCAGGCGTTTGGCGTGCTTGAGCACTGGGCCGCGAATGTCGTAGCAGACGTTGGCGAGCTTGTTCGATTTGCTGACCTGCATGGCGATGTGTTCCCGAAAATGAACGATCCAGGCGGTGTGTGGACAACCGTGCTGGGAATCCTGCGTAATCACACAGGCCTGACGCCTTGAGAGGCAGCACCCATAAATCCGTTTGAATGCGCGTGGCCTGGCTGCCAGACTGGCGTTTGACGAGGCGCAATCATACGTGCCGCCCGATCCGTGGAAAAGGTACAGATCGGGCTTTTTCAGTTGCTGAGGTGTGATGATGGAAAAGTTGGAAAAAACCCTGGAAGAATGGAAAGCCATGCTCGATCCGGAACAGTACAACGTTTGCCGCCTCAAGGGCACCGAACGCCCGTTTTCCGGCAAGTACAACGGCACCAAGACCGACGGTATCTACCACTGCATCTGCTGTAGCGAGCCGTTGTTCGATTCCAGCACCAAGTTCGATTCCGGCTGCGGCTGGCCAAGCTTTTATGCGCCGATCGGCGATAGCGCCATGACCGAGATTCGTGATGTCAGCCACGGCATGATCCGCACCGAAGTGGTCTGCGCCAAATGTGACGCGCACCTGGGCCACGTATTCCCGGATGGCCCGCCGCCAACCGGCCTGCGCTACTGCATCAACTCTGTGTGCCTGGACCTGGTACCCCGCTCGTAACGCGAACCCTGTAGGAGCTGCCGCAGGCTGCGATCTTTTGATCTTTGTTTTTTCTCTCTATCGCGAAAGATCAAGATCAAAAGATCGCAGCCTGCGGCAGCTCCTACAGGGATTGAGTGTGGATTGAGGGGCAGGTGGGATTTATTAGATTGCACACAATTCAATTGCTCGCTATGTTTGTCGCATCACCCCTTTTCGAGTGCCTCGATCATGAGCGACAACCTCCTAAGCATCCCTTGCACCACCATTAAGGGCGAACAAAAAACCTTGGCGGATTTCGCCGGCAAGGCGGTATTGGTGGTCAACACCGCCAGCAAATGCGGTTTCACCCCGCAATACAAAGGCCTTGAGGAACTGTGGCAGACCTACAAGGATCAAGGCCTGGTGGTGCTTGGCTTCCCCTGCAATCAATTCGGCAAGCAGGAACCGGGCAACGAAGGGGCGATCAGCGAGTTCTGCGAGCTGAACTACGGTGTCAGTTTCCCGCTGTTCAAAAAGATTGAAGTCAATGGCGACGGCGCCCATCCCTTGTTTGTGCAGTTGAAAAAGCGTGCACCGGGTGTGCTCGGTTCCCAAGGTATCAAGTGGAATTTCACCAAATTCCTGATCGGCAAGGACGGCCAGTTGGTCAAGCGCTTCGCACCAGCGACCAAGCCGCAGGACTTGAGCGGTGAGATCGAAGCACTGCTCAAATGAACAGCTTGTCCGTCGACTCGCTGAGCCTCGACAGCCAGCTCTGCTTCAAACTGTATGCGGCGTCCCGCGCGGTCATTCGCGCCTACAAGCCGATGCTCGATCAGTTGGGCCTGACTTATCCGCAGTACCTGGCGATGCTGGTGTTGTGGGAATGGCAGGCGGTTGCCCCGGAGCAGCCGACGGTCAAGGCGCTGGGTGAGCGCCTGGCGTTGGACTCCGGTACGCTGACGCCCCTGCTCAAGCGTCTTGAACAGTTGCAACTGGTTCAGCGTCAGCGCTCGGCGCGCGATGAGCGCGAGGTACACCTGAGCTTGTCGCCCAAGGGCACCGCACTGCGTGATCAGGTCGGGCCGCTCAAGGCCCGCCTGTTATGCGACAGCGGTGTGGATCTGGATCGGCTGAATGACCTGCGCGACGGCCTTGACCACTTGCTGGGGCAAATCAAGGCGTTGTCGTAGCTGGTATCCAAACGTCCAGCAGGGCGGCAAGCTCTTCCCGGCGGAAAGGTTTGGCCAGGTAGTCGCTCATGCCCGCCGCACGGCAGCGTTCGCGTTCTTCGGACATGGCGTTGGCGGTCAGGGCGACGATGGGCAGTTGCGGCCACCGACCACTGCGACGGATTTGCCGACTGGCTTCATAGCCGTCCATGACCGGCATATTGCAATCCATCAGCACCAGATCGAAGTCGCGGCCTTCCAATTGATCCAGCGCCTCGGCTCCGTGCGCGGCGACAATCACGTCGCAACCGAGTTTACCCAGCATGCCCTTGGCCACCAGTTGGTTGACCGGGTTGTCCTCCACCAGCAGCACTCGCGCACGTCTCTGCGGGACGTGGCTATCGACGCGGGTATCGATGGGGGTGTCGGTTTGCGCCAGCAAGATTCGTCGCAAAGTCTGATACAGCGCATTGCGTGCCAGTGGGCGCGCCTGCTGCTGCAGGGGGGCGAGGGCGCTGACTTGTTCGCTGGGCATGAAGCTGCCGTAAGCGGTCACCAGCAGGATGGGCGCACCGACGGTAGGGCGCAGGTTGAACAGGCACTCGGGGCAGTCGGTGATCAGAACATCGGGGTTCAGGCCGAGCAATGGATCATCGATCGACCGTTGCTGATAATCGAGCCCCCACCCGGGCAATACACGGCTCAGCAGTTCCGCCAGACCGCTGCTGGCGGCGGTAATCGCGATGACCTTGCCCTGCAGGGGAGCCGGGGCCAGTGCCCGGGTGTGACTGGGCAGGGGCAGTTGCGCGCAGAACTGGCTGCCGAAACCGGGTTCAGAACTGATGGTTAGCCGGCCTTGCATGGCTTCACACAAGTTGTGGGTCAGGGCCAAACCCAACCCGGTGCCGCCAAATTGTCGGGTGATCCCGGCCCCGGCCTGGGTGAAGGGCTTGAAGATCTTCACCTGAGCATCCCGGGGGATGCCAATGCCGGTGTCGCAGACTTCGATGCTGACGCCATCCTGGTAGGTCGACAGACGCACATCGACCCGGCCAAAACGGGTGAACTTGAGCGCATTGGACAGCAGATTACTGACGATCTGCCGGACCCGTGTCGGATCGCCGAGCACCAGCGCAGGAAAGTCCGGATCGATCAGGCAGGTCAGTTCGACACTCGGTGCGGCGTTCTGCGACAGCAGGTTGGCCGTGTCTTCGACCAGCGAACCAAGGTCGAACGGGATGTGCTCGAGTTCGAGCTGGCCGGCATCGAATTTCGACAGGTCGAGAATATCGTTGAGCAACTCCACCAGCACTTTGCCCGAGTCATGGGCGATGGCCAGCTGTTGCTGTTGCTCGGCAGACAGCGGGCCGTCCAGCGACAGCGCGATCATGCCCAGCAGGCCATTGAGGGGTGTGCGAATTTCGTGGCTCATGTTGGCCAGGAACACTGAACGCGCTTCGGCCATGTCCAGGGCGGTACTGCGCGCGACTTCCAGCTCCTGGTTGGACTGACTGAGCCGGGCGTTGATGGTCTTGAGTTCGGTGGTGCGTGCCGAAACGATGTTTTCCAGCTGGCCAAGATAGTCGGTCAGACGGTTTTCGGCGTTGCGTCGCTGCTGGATTTCGGTGGCGATGTTTTCGAATTGCTGGTTGGCGACTTTCACCAGTACGCCGATTTCATCGTTGGCATGCCCCGCCGGACATTCCAGGGAGGTCGGCTCCGCGCTGCGCGGATCGCGGCCACTGAGTTCGCGGATGACCCGCACCAACGGCTTGGTCAGCATCACGTAGAACAGCGCCAGCAGGATACCGCTCAGGAGCAGGCTGCGGGCGAAACCATTGATCAGGGTTACCTCGGCCCGCCGCAGGAATCGGTAGCCGAACGAGTAAGTGTCGACGTCCAATTGCAGGGTACCCAGGGATTCGTTGGGCAAATGATCCAGGTACAGGCGGTCTTCGAACTGCCTGTTGGCCCCGAACAGAAGGTCACTCAAGACCCGATAGTCGCTTTGCAGGCCTGGACGCTTGACCTTGGCCAGGATACTGCCGTTGTTGTCTGTCAGCTTCGCTCCGACGATCGCAGGTGAGCGCAACAGGCCCAAGGTCAGTTCCTGGGCGAGTTCGGCGTCGATGTTGTAGGCGATGCGCGAGGCGGGGTTGTGACTGATTTCGAGTAAAGACAGGATTTCGCGGTTGATGGAGGCGTCTTCACTGGCATAATCGATGCCTATTTGCAGCACGCTGAGCAGCATACCCAGAACAAAACCGACCAGCACGGTGAGCCGCGCTTGTTTGTAAGACAGCCGGTTGGTGAACTTGATGTCCATGGGGTGTTGAATCACTTCCGTTTTCCTTCGCTGCTCAAGCATAGTCGATCATGCAGGGTGATCCCGCGAGCCCCGCTACAGGGCGGTTGACCGTTCATCGAACGCTGTATTTCGTTGCTGTATCGACATCATTACTGTGAACGTGCCCGAGGAGAAGACGTGGATTCCCGATTAAATGCTTTTCTTGAACGTGCCGATGCCGTTCTGGCCCGTATCGAACCGTTGTTGCCCACCCCTCGGCAAGCCATCGACTGGACCCATTGCCTGGCTGCGCGCTGGCAGCGTGAGGGGCGCAGCGGTTTTCTGCTGCCACTGCAGGTCAGCCTGGACATGCGTCTGAGCGACCTCATCGGCGTCGACCGCCAGGTGGAGCAACTGGGACGAAATACCCGCCAGTTCCTCGATGGCATGCCGGCCAACCACGCCCTGCTCTGGGGTTCGCGTGGCACTGGCAAATCGTCGCTGGTGCGCGCCTTGCTGGCTGAGCACGCCGAGGCTGGTCTGCGCCTGATCGAAATCGAGCGTGATCACCTGGCGGACTTACCGCGGGTGGTCGAGCAGCTCGCCAAGCTACCGCAGCGTTTCGTATTGTTCTGCGATGACCTGTCGTTCGAGTCAGGCGAGGGCGATTATCGCGTGCTCAAAAGCGTTCTCGACGGTTCGCTCGAACAGGCACCGGACAACGTGTTGCTGTACGCCACCTCCAACCGTCGACACCTGGTGCCGGAAAAGGAAAGCGATAACGAAAACTGGAAACGGGTCGATGGTGAATTGCACCCCAGCGAGGCAGTGGAAGACAAGATCGCCCTGTCGGATCGCTTCGGGTTGTGGCTATCGTTCTATCCGTTCACCCAGGAGCACTTCCTCGATGTGGTCGAACACTGGATCGGTCAATTGGCCGACAGGGCAGGCCTGCCGTGGCAACGCACCGAAGAGCTGGACATCCTTGCGGTGCGCTGGGCCACGGGCCGGGGCAATCGCAACGGACGTTGCGCGTATCAATTTGCCCGCTATTGGGTGGGGCTGAAACTGTTGGAGCACAAGGCATGATCGATTTACAAAAGAGCGGCCAGGGCCTCGAGGGCTATGGCATGCTGCACGCGCAGCTGGAGTCCTTGCTGGCGGATGAGCGTGATTTCATTGCCAACGCCGCTCAGTTTTCGGCGTTCCTGTTCAATCAACTCGAGGGCTTGAACTGGGCCGGATTCTACCTCAATCGTGATGGCGAGCTGGTGCTGGGCCCGTTCCAAGGGCAAATCGCCTGCGTGCGGATTCCGTTCGGCCGGGGCGTGTGCGGGACGGCGGCGGCGACCTTGCAAACCCAGCGAGTCGAAGACGTGCACGCGTTTGCCGGGCATATCGCCTGCGACAGTGCGTCGAACAGCGAACTGGTCGTGCCCTTGGTCAAGGACGGTCGCCTGATCGGCGTGCTCGATCTCGACAGCCCCCAACTGGCGCGTTTCACCGCGCAGGATCAAGCGGGCATCGAGCAATTGGCCGCAATTTTCCTGCGCCTGACCGACTGCTGATCACGCTCTCAAGCCTGCCTTGACCAGCAGGCTTGACGCATCCACTGCATCGACCTGCTGTGGGTCGAGGAAGCGCCGGGCGTACTGCAGATAGATCTGCGCGTTGATGAACAGTTCGAACAACGGTGGGTCGATGTGGGCATCCCGGCACATGTTGGCCATGATGCCCAGCGCTTCACTCAGGGTCTTGGCTTTCTTGTAGGGGCGGTCGGCGGCGGTCAGCGCCTCGAAGATATCGGCAATCGCCATCATCCGCGCCGGCAGGCTCATCTGCTCACGCTTCAAGCGTTTCGGATAACCCGTGCCGTCCATTTTTTCGTGGTGACCGCCGGCGATCTCCGCTACGTTGCCCAGATGCTCGGGGAAGGGCAGGTGGTTGAGCATCAGAATCGTCTGCACCATGTGGTGGTTGATGATGTAGCGCTCTTCGCGTGTCAGGGTGCCTCGGGTAATGCTCAAGTTGTAGAGTTCGCCGCGGTTGTACTTGTAATGCGGGACATCGAGCTTGAAACCCCAGGGATTATCCTCGGCAATCACTTCGGCTTCGGCGCGTTCGAACAGATGCTCGGGCCGGTCCGCCAGCAACGTCTCGCAGACGGGCAGCGTCGGTGCGGGCGTGCGTGCCTGGCGCTGGTTCTCCTCCCAGGAAACTCCCAGGCGGTCATCCAGGGTCCGCGTCCAGGTGCGTTGACCGATACTGCGCAGGCGTTGCAGATCGGCTTCGGCCATGGTCTCGCCGCCGAGGTTGCAGCGGGCGATGAAGGCGAAATCGTCATCGAGTTCCGCCAAAGTGGCATCGCGCTGTTGCGCCAGGGGCTGCTCATCGCCACCTTGGGCAATGGCTTGCCAATAGTTGATCCAGGCATCGCGCTTGAGCACTTCGAAGCGGGTGCGTATTTCGTGGATGCGGTCGTTCAGGGTTTCGAGCTTGGTGGCTTTGTCGACGACGTATTCCGGGGTTGTCACTTTGCCGCAGTCGTGCAGCCAGGCGGCTATGTGCAGCGCCTCCCACTCATCGTCCGTAGGCTGGTAGCCGCTGAAAGCCGGGTCCTGGCTGGCTGCTGCGGCCTGGGCGAGCATCAACGTCAGCGCCGGAACTCGTTGGCAATGGCCACCGGTATAGGGGCTCTTGGCATCTATCGCACCGGCCAGCAGCTTGATGAAGGCGTCCAGCAGCTTTTTTTGCCGGTCCTGCAAGCGATGGCTTTCAATACTCACAGCGGCGGCACCGGACACCGCCTGCAGGAATGCAATGCGGTCGGGACGCAGTTTGTCCAGGTCGCTCTGGTTGCCGCTGTCGGCCAGCAGAAACACCAACAGGCCGACGGTTTCGTTGTGACGATTGTGCAAGCGGATGCCGATCAGGTGAACGCGGGGACAGGCCATTGCCAGCAGGACTTTTTGGAGATCCCCCGCCTGTTCGAAGCCCAGGTGGGTGACAACGTTGTCGGCTGTCGACAGCTGCTGCAGCCAGGCGGGGCTGTCTGTGTCCTTGAATGCGTGTGCGCGAAGGTCGAATGAAGACAGGGCGTGTGCGGTGTCGTTGATCACCAGGCCCTGGGGTTCCATGAGGTCGCCATCCCCTTCGCGCAGGTAGATCAGGCCAGCCTGGGCCCGGCCGATCCTTACCGTTTCAAACAGCACCCGCTCCAGCAATGGGGCAAACCGGGTCTCGGCGCTCAGGCTGTCTGTGATCTGGAAAAAGCTTGCCAGGGTATCTTTCATACGCTCCATGGAAAGGCTTAGCTGGTCGACCTCAAGTACCGGAGAGCGGCGTGTGGCCGGAAAGTTGAAATCGAAACTGCGAATGGCATCCGCTTCCTGCACGAGGGAGCGCAGGGGCTTGACCAGGATCCTGGACGTCAGCCAACCCAGTGGTACGCACAGCAGCAGGGTCGCCAGGGTAATCAGTGCGCCTTGCCAGCGCATGCGGTAGGCATCGACGAGCAGTTCATCTTCAGGTATCAGCATTGCCAGTTGCAGCCCCTGGGGGCCGCCTTCCTGCATGCGGCTACGCGCAACAATCCATTGACGGCCCATGGCAGTCAGGCGATTACCCGGCGCAGGTGTACTGAGCAGCGCCTGCAGGGCGGGACTGAGGTCGGCGGCCTTGCTCAGGTGGGCGGTTTGATCGTCAACGATCAGGCGACGGCTGTCGGGATAAGCGATGGCATTGCCTTGCGCGTCGAACAGCACGATCTCGGTAGCGGGCGTCACCACATGTTTGGCCAGTGTGGCCGAAAGCTCGGCCAGGGTCAGGTCGGCAGCGAGTACGGCATGCTCGCCGCTGCGCCGTGCCAGGGTGGTACCGACATTGTGGGTCGAGAAAAAAACGTAGGGTTCGGTGGTGATCTGGTCAGCGTTTTGGCTGGCGCTGATAAACCAGGCGCGGCCACGCGGATCGTAGATTTCTTCAGGGTTGTCCTGACGGCTGACGAGCGTCAGGTCCCGATCAAAAAACAAGGATTGCGAATGCACCTGGCCGCTGCTGTTTCGCTCGATACTCCAGACCTGGTAGGCCGCGGTATCCGGGGCCTTGAGTAACGCCTTCTGATCTGGGGTGCGCAGCGGGCGAACCATGAAGAAGTCACCGGTGTCGTACCCCACGTACAGCGAAGCCAGGTCGGGGTTGTCCTGGAGTGACTGACTGAAGGGCAGTAGCAACGCCAGGCGCTGCTGCAGATCGAGCGCCTGGGTGGCAGGGGTATGCGTCAACAGGCTCAGCAGGTGCCGAATCGGTTCATAGGTGGCGTGCAGGTCCAGGCGCACGTCCTGCTCAATTCGACTGAACAGTTTTTCACTGCTCGACAGAATGATTTGCGTGGTTTGCTGATAGTTGAAAATGCCCAGCACGATCCCGGTCAGCAACAGCAGGCAAGTGAACATCACGCTGATATGAACGTGCAGGGGAAAACGGCGTTGATCCGGACGCAGTGGGCTGGGCATGCAGGTCACTCCGTGATGGTTAACACACTGCTCCGCGTCCAAGCATAGTTAAGGCTCGCTCATTGTGCAGGGGGCGTTTTGCTCGATTTGTTGCAGCAATGCCTGCTCCAGTTCGAGCAAGGCGCGCTCTACGGCGTCGCAGCATTCGCTTACTTTCTCGGGGGAGAAGGGGGCATGGCCGGCAGCCTCGAGCGCCTCGCAGCTGTCGATCAACCGAGTGGCCTGGACGATTCGGGCGGCGCCCTTGATTCTATGGGCAATGTCGAGAAATGCCTGTGGTTCCTGTGTGCCTGACAGCGCTTGCAGGCCCTGTCGATCCAGGCGGCTACTGTTCAGCAGTTCGGTCAGCAGGCGCAGGTTTAACGTCGGATTGCCCCCCGTCAACACATGCAAGCCTTGCTGGCTGAAGGCTGGTGCGGCGGCCGCGGGCTGGATGCCCTTGACCCATTGACCCAGGGCGGCCAGGGACAGCGGCTTGAACAGGCAGTCGTCCATCCCGGCCTGTTTGCACCGTTGAATCTCTTCCGGTTGAGCATTGGCGGTAAAGCCCAGGAGGGTGCAGCGTGGCAATTGTGTGTGCTGTTCATGTCGACGAATGGCTTGGGCCAGTTCGTATCCGTTCATGACCGGCATGTTGCAATCGGCGATCACCAGGTCAAATGTGTCGGATTTCCATGCGTCCAAGCCAGCCTGGCCATCTGCCGCGACGCTGAATCGGTGGCCCAGAAACTCCAGCTGCTGGCACATCAGCAAACGATTGGCCGCGTGGTCGTCGACCACCAGCACATTCAATGGGACCGTGGCGCAGTGGATGGGGGGCTCAGCTATTTGCTCCCGTGATTGGCGAGGCAGTGTGGGTAACGGCAATGAAATCCTCACCCGGGTACCGACGCAAGGCTGGCTGCTCAACTGCAGGCTGCCGTTCATCATCTCACACAGGCTGCGGCTGATTACCAGGCCAAGCCCGGCACCCCCCCTGGCCGACTGAGCTGCATTTCCGGCCTGGGCGAAAGGTTCGAACAGGCGTTGTTGATCCTCATGGCTGATTCCCGGGCCAGTGTCTTCGACCAGCAGCAGCATTTGAACCTGGTTGGGTTCTTCGGTCAGGTGCAGTGCGACAATAATCCTGACCTGGCCGTGCTCGGTAAACTTGATGGCATTGCTGACCAGGTTCGACAACACCTGCTTGAAGCGCAGGGGATCGAGCAACACGTCGATCGTCGGGTTGGCCGGATTGAATTCCAATTGCAATTCGAGTCCCTTCTGTCGCGCCAGTCCATCGAAAATACGCGCCACCGACGCCACGAGTTCCTCTGGATTGACCCGTTCCGGGTTCAGGCTCAGGTGTCCGGACTCGATGCGGGCAATATCGAGGATGTCCCCGATCAGTTCCAGCAGGTCCCTCGCCGAGTGGTAGGCCACATCAATGGCGGGACGATCCGGGTGCTGGAGTTCGATGCGTTTGAGCGTCAGTTCGAGCATGCCGATGACGGCATTCATCGGGGTGCGAATTTCATGACTCATGGTTGCCAGGAACGTACTCTTGGCCCGGTTCGCTTCGTCGGCACGTTCCTTGGCACAACGCAGGTCATCGAGCAATTGCCGCCGTTCGCTGATGTCGATCCAGCCACCAATGATGCCCTGGACCTCACCGCTTGAGTCACGGTACGGGAGAATCCAGTGATAGATCGTCAACCGGCGGTCGCCAATGTGCAGCGCACGGTCAAGGATCATGGGCGTGCCCTCGGTCACGACACGCTGGTAGTCGACCTGGTACTCCCGAGCTTCGAAAGCGTTGCCCAGGGTGCCCTGGATCACGCTTTTGCCGATCACGTCTTCGCGTTTGGTATTGAAGGTTCGCAGGTAACTGTCATTGCAACTTTGCAGCAGTCCTTGACGATCACGTACATAAATTGGATGAGGCGTGCCATTGACCAATGAACCCATGAATTCCAATTGATCGTTCAGCGCTCGCTCGGCCGCCCTGCGTTGATTGATCTGGCGCCGCATGTAGGCGTTCCAGGTCACGGAGATCAACAACAGTAACCCCGCGCCGATGACGATCTGATAGAAGAGCCGTTGATAATTGTGCCAGGTACTTTGCGAGGAAGCCGAATAGCCGCGCCAACGGTTATTGATGACGCCCAGTTCCTGTGGCGCGATGCTCAACAGTGCCTTGTTGAGGATGTCATTGAGTTCCGTGGCATCGCGCCCGGTTGCCAGGGAGAACGCCGCCTGCCGGGTGCCGATGGTGGTGCTGATTTGCAGATCGGTTTCGAACAGTTGCGAGGCGATGAAGTAATTGGCGATCACCAACGAATTCACTGCGCCTTCTACCCGGCCTTCGGCGAGCATTTCTACGGCACTGAAGGTGTCCGGGGTCTTGATCAACCGGATCTGCGGGAACTCGCGGCGCAGATACTCGACCAGGGGATTGCCTCGGGCAATTGCCAGGCTCTTGCCCTTGAGCTGGGCAAGGTTCGCCGGACTGTCGTGCGCCTTGCGTGTCAACAGGACGTAGGAGTTCTGCAGGTAGGGACGGGTAAAGTTCAGCAAGTTATCCCGTTTCGCGCTGGGGAGCAGCGCGGCGATCAGGTCGGCCTGACCGGTCTTGATCAGCTCGATCATGTCGCTGTCGCTGCGGCTGCGCTGAATATCGAAGCGCAGGCCGGTACGCAACCTGATCAACTCGAGCAGATCAGCGGCAATTCCGCGAAAGTTGCCGGCACTGTCAAAAAAAGTCAGTGGCGCATAGGCCTCATTGACGACCACCCGGACCACCGGATGTTGCGCCAGCCAGTGCTCCTCATTGTAACTGAGCTCCAGTTTCTGGTCGGTGAGCAGGATATCGCTCCCGGCGCTCCAGCGCTTGGCGATGTTTTCCCGTTCGCTGGCGGGGATAGCCTTGAGCGTCGTGTTGATGATGTCGAGCAGTTGTGGATTGGTCTTGTGCACCGCAAAGCTGAAACCATGGGCTTCGTGCTTGCCGAAACTGGCCATGCGAATGTTGTTCAGATAGCCCTTGTTAATCATGTAGTGGGTTGAAACGGTGTCACCGAGAAAAACATCGGCCTGGCCGAAAGCAACGGCATTGATCGCGTTCTGGTAGGAGGGGTAGGACGTGATGATTGCCTTCGGATACAGGGCCTTTACCTCCTCCAGGGGCAAGTAGTGATAAAGCATGCTCAGCCGCAACCCGGACAGCCCATCATTGAGCGTGCGGGTTTCGCCTTCACGTGTCACCAGGACCGGTTGATCTACCGCATAGGGCCTGGAAAGCGCGATGTGGTCATTGCTCGCCTCGAATCCGTTGGCGGTGCCCAGCAGGTCTACCTCGCCGTTTTCGAGTGCTTCGATTGCAGCTCCCCGGGAGTTGAAGCGCCGGACCTTGATGGGCAGGTCAAGGACCTTGCCAAGAATGCCCGCGTAGTCCGCAGTAAAACCTTCGTAGTCATGACCGCTGCTGGTCAGGTCGAAGGGGGGATAGTCGGGTGCTGAAGTACCCAGGATCAGTTCCTGTTTACCTCGGGCCCAATGTCGCTGTGATTGATCCAGCTCGACTTTCAGGTGCAGGGGGGCTGAACGACCGAGCAAGGTGAGTTGCTCAGAGGCCTGGGCGGCGTGCAGCGGGGTGCACAGGCACAAGCTTGTGATCATGATCAGCAGATAGTCCTTCAAGCGACTGGGCATCCTGTGCCTCACACTAACGAGTTACGTTTTGCCATCTCGATGAGTTCAACCAGTGATTTGGCCTTGAGTTTTTGCATGAGTCGTTTTTTATAAGTGCTGACCGTTTTGTTGCTGAGGAACATGCCCTTGGCGATTTCCTTGTTATTGCGACCTTGTGCAAAAAGTTGCATGACCATGAGCTCCCTGTCATTGACTGACTTGAACAGTTCGAGTTCTGCGCACCGCGCTTCGTCACCACGGGTAGGGTTCAAGGCTTCACTGGGAAAATAGTTATAACCTGACAGTACCGCTTTAATGGCGCTCACCAGTTCGCTCAGTTCTTCCTGTTTACAAACATATCCCGAGGCGCCGGATTGCATGCAGCGTATACCGAACAGTGTCGGGCATTGCGCGGTCAATATCAGGATTCTCGGGGGTGTATGCATGGCGTTGAAACGGGTCAGCACTTCAAGGCCATCCAGTTTGGGAATGCTGATGTCGAGAATGACCAGGTCGGGCATGCATTCACGCACCATCTGCATGGCATCGACACCATTATCGGTTTCACCGACGACTTTGAAGCCCTCGTGCTCAAGCAACATGCGAACGGCAAGGCGGATGACAGGGTGATCGTCGACGATAAAAACGGAGTTCATAATCAAATCCCATGCGAGCTCAGATAAAGCGCGCACCTTAGCTCAGATAGTTGAGGTGCCGTATGAACTGACGGGTCCGTCATGGCAATATAGGAAAGTTCCTACACGCGAAAAAGAAATTACTTACGTGTCAACTGGTTTTTGGTGCGGTTGGCGCAATTAGTGTTGCTGTTTAATTATGGCGATCAGACGAAAATTTGCAGGTCACAGATTTTTCATCTGCGCCTGTTCGAAGGGTTATGGAATAAGTTTCAATAGGTGTCTCAGTTCGCATTGTTTCAAAGGTTTTATCAAGCAGCCAAGTAATGGCAATCCATTGAGGAATGCCATCCTTTCAAGTTCGCTCAGTTCGGTAGATGTCAGGCTACTTAAAAGTATTGCCTGCTTGATCATTCCCTGATGACTGGCAATTTTTATCAGGTCAATACCGGATACTTCGGGTAGGCACTGATCGCATAACAAAATATCGAACGGCTGTTCTGCCCTGAGCATGTGTTGCAATGCGCCCGTGGCACAGTCACTGGTGGTTAAATGAATGAAGCCGTAACTCTCAAGCAGGCATTGAGTAGCCTTGAGCTGAAATGGGTGATCTTCCACCAGCATGATGCGCAGACTGTCGTCCATCATATTATTCACGCTTCTTCTATCGGAACCGATAGGCGTGATTGTTTCCTGTCAAAACCGCACGTTCGATCAGTGCACTCGACAGATGCTGTAGGGGAATTCGGTATTCATTGAAAGTTTTTTGACCTTCAGGACTGAACGGCCATTACCGGAGGGGTAATAGCCGATCGATCAATAGTTGTCAGTGGCTGGAGCGTCCCGTCATTTCGAGAGCCATATGGCTGGCGTAACTATCGGTCATGCCAGCGATGAAATCGATCATGCGCAGGAACGAGTTGTGCAGTGGGCCGTTCGGATCGGGCGCATTGTTGCCCAGCAGGTCGAGGACCCGTCGGCTTTTGAAGGACGGCGTTCGACCATTGTGTTGCTCCAGTGCGGCACCGCAGAAAGCGTTGAGCAGAATTTCCAGGGTGGTGTAGGCACCGATTTCGTGCAGCGTCTTGCGTTTGTCCTGGAAGATTTTCTGCCGAGCCATGTCCTTTGCATTGAGGACGCAGCGTTTGGCCGGACCGTGCATATGCTCCACCAGGTCGCCAGGCAGGGAGCCGGCCAACAGTGCATCCTGTTGCTCGACAAAGGCGCGGGCCGCTGCGTTGGTCAGGTGCTCGATGGCCTTGCCCCGCAGGATCGCCAGTTTGCGTCGCCGCGAATCGTTCGGGCCAAGCAGGCGATAGGTTTGCGGTAAATCGTCGCCCACCAGATCCAGTAACAGGGACTCGACTTCGGCGTACTCCAGTAACTCCATTTCCAGGCCGTCTTCGAGGTCGATCAACGCATAGCAGATGTCATCCGCAGCTTCCATCAGGTACACCAACGGGTGGCGTGCCCAGCGCTGCTCTTCAAGCTGCGGCAGGCCCAGTTTTTGCGCGATCTGCTCGAGCAGCGGCAGTTCGCTCTGGTAGCACCCGAACTTGTGCTTCTTGTACCCCAGGGAGTCGGCATGCCTGGCTGTCCATGGGTATTTCAGGTAAGTGCCCAAGGTGGCATAGGTCAGCCGGGTTCCGCCGTCGAACTGGTGATATTCAAGCTGGGTCAGTACCCGAAAGCCTTGGGCGTTACCTTCGAAATTGAGGAAGTCATTGCGCTGCGCTTCACTCATCGCATCCAGCCAGCCCCGTCCAGCGGCTTGCTGGAACCAATGCCGAATCGCGTCTTCGCCGGAATGGCCGAAGGGTGGATTGCCGATGTCATGGGCCAGGCAGGCCGATTGGACCACCATTCCCAGATCACTGGGCTCACACCAGTCGGGCAGGGCGCTACGGATGCTTTCACCGACGCGCATGCCCAATGAACGGCCTACACAGCTGACTTCCAGCGAGTGGGTCAGGCGCGTGTGTATATGGTCGTTGCTGTGGACCGGATGAACTTGAGTCTTGCGTCCGAGACGGCGGAACGCCCCCGAGAAAATGATGCGGTCGTGGTCTTTGTGAAAAGGACTGCGGCCCACTTCTTCCGGGCTGTACAGGGGCTTTCCGAGGCGTTCGCGGGTAAGCAGGGTAGGCCAATCCAAGGCTGGTTCGCTCCGTCAGGTGACTGATTGGCTAGCTTCCCGGTTCGCGTCGTTACCTGCAAGTGTCACTACAGCCCCACGGCATCGATATCGATGAGCAGCAGGCGTTCGCCGTTGTCGAAAAATTGCCCGGCGGTGAGGCAGTACTGATTGCTGGTGGCGTCGCGATACGTATTGGAAAGGGTCAGCTGACACTCGTCCCAACCCTGCGCCAGCAGGTGATAGAAATACGGACGCCACGACCAGTTATGGCCCAGATAGCGGTTGTCGGCGACCCACTCGCTATTGCGCCACTCCAGGTTGGGCGTCATCTGCGTACCGTGACGGTCGCACTGGTAGAAGCGCAGTAGCCAGGGAAAGGCCTCCAGTTGTGGCAGGGCACTCAGGGGCGCCCTGGCCTGTGCCCAGGCCTGCAGGATCGCCATCAGCTCACTGAGTTGCTGGCGCAAGATCTTCAGGCGAACGCGCTCGGCCAGCTTTTGCTGCACATAGCGCTGGCGAAGATGCGCAAAGCGCTCGACGAAGGCGTCAGCGGCAAAGAAATCCGCTTGTGCCCCGGCAAACAGAAACCCCTGGACGTAACGTGAGCCGCACTCCAGGGCAAAATTCAGTTGCGCTTCGGTTTCCACGCCTTCGGCAATGATCCAGCAACCGGTTTTTTCCGCCATTTGTGCAAGGGCCTTGACCACATCGCTGCTGGGCCCGCCCAGAGCCGCCGCCTGGAACAGGCGCATATCGAGTTTTAGGATGTCCGGTTGCAGCGCCAGAACCCGATCGAGTTGAGAGTACCCGGCGCCAAAATCATCGATGGCAATCCGTGCGCCGGCTTGCCGATAGCGGGCCACCACATGAGCCAGGCGCTGGACGTCACCACCCAGTTCGGTGATTTCGAAAACGATGCGCTGCGGATCGACGCCATGCTTTTGCAGCTGGCCTAGGCTCGGCAACGGTTGGTCCGGGCGTAGGCGGCTGATCCAGAGCGGAGAAATGTTCAGGCTGAGAAACCAGTCGCTGGGTGCTTCATGCAGGCGGCTCAGCGCGTTATCGCGTAGCTGGCGGTCCAGCCGACGCAGGGCAACGGCGTTGGTTCTGGGATCAGCGAACAGCGGCCCGACCGAAACCAGTTGGCCGTCGGCCCGGCGCAGTCGGCCCAATGCCTCCACGCCGGCGATACCGCCGGTGGCGGTATCGATGAACGGCTGAAAGCAGGCGAGCGGTTGCCCGTCGATCACAAGGCCTCCTTGATGGATCTTGTTTTTGGATAAAGCCCGGGTCACCGGATAGGCGCGTAGGATTGAACCCCTCGATGGAGAGGTTCGATCCCGTGGGTACTGCAAGAATGTAGCCAGATACTGACAGGGTCAGTGTTTGCGCGAAGAACCTTGCAAGACCAGTTTGACCAGAGGCCCCAGAGTGGTGCCCAGGCGGACCAGTCGGGCCAGGCTACCCACGCCGTTGCCCTTCCTGGCGCCCTTGCCGCTCAGAAACCCCAGCAGGGTGACAGCGGCCACGCCCCACAGCGGGGCATGCTTGATGCCGAACCCGTCTTGCAGGCTTTGGGTCATTCCACGTACCCGCTGCAGGGGTTGCAGTAGTTGCGCGGATTCGTGACGGATCTCCTGGCGATGCATTTCCATGCGCAGGCGTATCAGTGCCTTGCGCATTTCCGTGCGCGAGCTGTTTCGAGGCAGTTCAGGCAGGTTCATGGCAGCAGGCGCTCCCGATCATTGGCCAGCTCTTCCAGCGTGCCATGGAACGGCGAGGACTCATCGAAGATCGCCGCTCTCAGGCGCATGCCGCAGAAGACGCATGCCAGGGTGTAGAACACGCAAAGCGCGATGATGGCAGGCAAGCGGTAAGTGTCCCAAAACAGGATCAGCACCAGGGTCGACAATCCCACCAGCAACAGCAAGGCAAACACCAGCGCCAGGCCTGCAAACAGCAACAGGCTCACGGTGCGGGCTTTTTGTTCCTGCAGTTCGATGCCGAACAATTCGACATGGCTGTGCAGCAGTCCAAGGAAAGCGGCACCCAGGCGCCGCGGTGAGGAACTTGGGCCTGTCCCGGACGAGCCGGATTCATCGATGGCCATATCAGCGCCGAGTAGCTAGCAAGCCAATCAGGAAGCCCACGCCGGCCGCGATTCCGACCGATTGCCATGGGTTGGCCTGGACATAGTCCTCGGTAGCGGTCACGGCAGCCTTGCCGCGTTCGCGCAGGGAGTCTTCGGTCAGCTTCAGGGTTTCACGTGCACGCAGCAGACTGTCGTGGATCTGGTCGCGCAATTCATCGGCCTGGTCACCGGCCAGGGAGGCGGTGTGCTCCAGCAACCGTTCGGTATCGCTGACCAGTGTCTGAAAATCGCTCATCAAAATTTCTTGAGCAGTCTTTGCCTTGATGCTGGCCATTGGTGATCTCCATAAGTGGCGTCTGAATCGTTCGAGTATGAGCCTTATGCGAAGGTTCAGTACAAATGACTGGTACAACTTTTGCTGTGTCGTGGTGCGTCAGCCCGCGCTGTTGCGCTGTTGCTGGGCAAGCTTCCCGTAAAACCTTAACTCAAACAATCGAAACCCGCGCGAATGTCCCGGTCGTGATTGGCCTTGATGAACCCTGTGCTCCAAAACGGTTCATTGGGAGAGACTTGTTGAAGTCTCAACTTGGTGCATGGATTGCCCGCGCGAACTGCTTTGGTGCTTTTTTCAGCCTTAAGGTCTGCCAAATCCATGGAAAATCTGCAAAGCGCTGTGGACACCCTGGTCCATAGCTCCAATACGTTGTTCATCCTGATCGGCGCGGTCATGGTACTGGCCATGCATGCCGGGTTCGCCTTTCTTGAAGTCGGGACGGTTCGGCAAAAAAACCAGGTCAACGCCTTGTCGAAGATTCTCAGCGACTTCGCTGTTTCGACCCTGGCCTACTTCTTTATAGGCTATTGGATTTCCTACGGGGTCACTTTCATGCAACCGGCGGCAGTGATCAATGCCGATCACGGCTACGGCCTGGTGAAGTTTTTCTTCCTGCTGACCTTTGCCGCGGCGATCCCGGCAATCATTTCCGGTGGCATCGCCGAACGTGCCCGGTTCGTTCCGCAGTTGTGCGCGACGGCGTTGATCGTGGCATTCATCTACCCCTTCTTCGAAGGCATTATCTGGAACGGCAACCTGGGTCTGCAGGCCTGGCTGCTGGAGCACTTGGGCGCCAGCTTCCACGATTTTGCCGGTTCCGTGGTGGTGCACGCCATGGGCGGTTGGCTGGCGCTTGCAGCAGTGCTGTTGTTAGGGCCACGCAATGGGCGTTATCGCGAAGGGAAGCTGGTGGCGTTCGCGCCGTCGAGCATCCCGTTTCTGGCATTGGGCTCGTGGATTCTCATCGTTGGCTGGTTCGGTTTCAACGTGATGAGCGCGCAAACCCTGCAAGGGGTCAGCGGGCTGGTAGCGGTGAACTCGCTGATGGCCATGGTCGGCGGTACGGTGGCGGCGCTGATCGTTGGGCGCAACGACCCGGGCTTTCTGCACAACGGTCCACTGGCCGGCCTGGTGGCGATCTGTGCCGGCTCCGACCTGATGCACCCGGTGGGTGCGCTGGCCACCGGTGCCATCGCCGGGGCGCTGTTTGTCTGGTGCTTTACGGCCGCGCAAGGCAAATGGCATATCGATGACGTGTTGGGCGTCTGGCCGCTGCATGGTCTGTGTGGCGCCTGGGGCGGGATTGCCTGCGGCATTTTTGGCCAGGCGGCCCTGGGTGGCTTGGGCGGTGTGAGCCTGCTCAGCCAGTTGATCGGCACTGCACTGGGTGTGGTGGTGGCGCTGGCCGGTGGCTTTGCGGTGTATGGCGTGATCAAGGCGTTCCATGGTTTGCGCCTGAGCCAGGAAGAAGAGTATTACGGCGCGGACTTGTCGGTGCACAAGATCGGCGCCGTCAGCCAGGATTAACCGTGGATTCATTGGCTCGACGGCATTTCGGGGCAGGCCTAGAATAGGCTCTTAATTTTTTGGTAGAGCGCTCATGCTTCCTGAATGTCAGCTGTTCGGCACGCTTGGGTGCCATCTCTGCGAAGTGGCCGAAGCCATGTTGATGGATTTTGTCGAGCATGGCTTGCTGGTGGAGCTGCTGGACATCGCTGAAGACGAAACATGGTTCCAGGCCTACAGCCTGCGCATTCCGGTATTGCGTCGGGTCGACACTGGCTCGGAACTGGGTTGGCCCTTCAGTCCCGACGAAGTGGTGGCCTTCTTGCGTTAATGATTTTGTTCCGCCCGTCGAACTTCAGGTTCTATCCCCTTGGCTTAATTGGCCGGATTCGGATACTGTATGCGCATACAGTTATTCGGGTTGTTGCCTTGTCTGCGCTGATTTTCGGCTTTGAGCGGGGCAAATCCGGGCGTGAGAGGGTGAGTCGTGGTCAATGTCGAACAATTGAAGAGCAGCGTTAACCGCATGTCGGTGGATGTAGTACGCGAAGCCGTCGCCGAATTGCGTCTGGACGGCTTGGTGACGGAGGGCAAGACACCCTTCAACAAGCTGCATTTCAATACCTGTTTCGCTGAAATCGAAGCCTTGTTTCAGCGTGCAGGCTATCACCGGCAGCTGGATGTCGTGGGCTATCAGGGGTTGTTGTATGCACTGTATGACCCGGGTCGCTGGGAGGCGGTCGACGTGTTGCGCTGGCTCAAGGAGTACACCGAGGCAGCCGGGCGTGCGCAGATACCGGCTTGAGGATTCTGCGCTAGGTTCGCTTGCGTTGCTGTTGGATAATGCCGCTCTGCATTCAAGGTAAGAGCTTTTGTATGTCCACTTCATCTTTTTCTGCTGCACACAGCCAGGCCAGCACGTTGTACTTGCCGCCTGGCCCGTGGCAGACCGTTTTCGATTGCCTGTGCGAGCACTTCAGCGCCATCGGTCGTGAACAGTGGCTGGACAGAATCGCTCGCGGACGCGTTCTCGATGGGCAGGGTGCGCCCATTGCCCTGGACCTGCCTTACAAGGAAGGCCTGCGGATTCACTATTTTCGCGAAGTGCCGGATGAAAAATCGATCCCGGTGGTCGAGTCGATCCTGTACGCGGACGAGCATCTGGTCGTGGCAGACAAGCCTCATTTCCTGCCCGTGACCCCGGCGGGAGAGTACGTTGAGCAGACCCTGTTGCGCCGTCTTATCCGTCGACTGGATAACCCGCACCTTGTGCCCTTGCATCGCATCGACCGGCATACGGCGGGGCTTGTGCTGTTTTCAGCCAACCCGCAAAGCCGATCGGCGTATCAATCGTTGTTTCCAACCCGAAAAATTGAAAAGCGCTACGAAGCTATTGCCCGGGCATTGCCTGAATTGACGTTCCCCCTGGTGCACAAGAGCCGGCTCATTGATGGCGAGCCTTTCTTTCGCATGCAGGAAGGTCCGGGCGCGAGCAACACCGAAACGGCTGTCGAAGTCCGGGAGAAGAACGGTGATCTCTGGCGTTATGGACTTTATCCGGTAACGGGCAAGAAGCATCAGTTGCGGGTGCACATGACAGCGTTGGGCGCGAGCATCTGCAACGATCCGTTTTATCCCCAGGTGCTCAAGGATGTGCAGGATGACTACGCCAACCCGCTGAAGCTGCTGGCCCAGGGGCTGAAATTTGTAGACCCGGTGTCCGGCGAGAACAGGGAATTCGAGAGCGCAATCACACTGCAATGGTGAGCAAGGGCGTCAAAAAAATCGAATTTGTGCGCAGCGCTACAGTCTTTTGATCAGGCGCCACGCATGTGGCGTCCGATGAACTTGGCGCCGCCGCAGGGTTATCAGGCGCGCCGAGACCTCCCAAGCAAGGAGATTTTCATGAAACGCACTGTTTTCGCTGGAATGTTGATTTGCGCCGCCATGTTGTCCTCTTCCGTCTATGCCGCAGACAACGATCTGTGCACCATCAAGCTGCAGGAACTCAAGGACAAGGTCACCAGCCTGCCTGCCACGTCCGAAAACACCACCATGGAAATCAAGCGGATGCAGGCCAGCGCTGAAGCGGCCCGGGCTGCCAAGGATGACAAGAAATGCATCACCGAAGCCACCCAGGCGCTGGCACGGGTGGATAAACTGAACAACGAGCCGAACCCGTAGCACCGGGTTTTCGGTTGCATACAAAAATGCCCCGACAAGTCGGGGCATTTTCATGTATCCGGTAGTCACCGCGAAAATTACAACTCTTTGACGGTACGAACCTGATCCTTGTTGATGCGGTTTTGCTTGCCATCCAGTTGTTCGAATTCGTAGAAGCCCGAATCCTTGTCATAGCTTGGCGTATCGACGGCCTGGATTTCGCGACCGTCATTCAAGGTGATCACGGTAGGCGATGCGCAACCGGCGAGGGTAGCGAGGCCCAGTGCGAGCATGAAAGTGGCCAGGGTCCGTTGAGTCATGGAAGTGTCTCCGAAAATGAATTCTTTTGGTTGCTGGGGTTGAGACGTAAACAGCGCGTGCAAGTTCCTTGATACTCAGTCTGACACACCGTGTGGCATGCTTAATAGTTCCGGCGTATTAAGGTTTGCCAGGCGCGGATCGTTGTCGGGGCACTGCAATGCAGTAGCGCCCAGCCTGCGCATGAGTCGACCCGGGCTACGCTCCCCCTCCTTCCAGGCCGTTTCGAAATCAACCCGCAGGGCCAGGGGAATTACGCACAACAGGGGCTCCCAGTGATCGTCATGGCGCAGCATCAACGGTTTGTCGGGATGCTCGGCGGCGGCTTCGCGCATGCGGGTGAGCAGTGCGTTGTCGATGCGCGGGACATCACAAGGCAAGACTAGCAGGTGTGGATGCCGAGCAGCCTTCAGACCTGCAAGAATGCCCGCCAAAGGGCCCGGAAAGTCGCCTTCGTCGTCATGGACCAATTGATCGGCGTAAGGCGCGTACTGTTCCAGGTTCCGGTTGCACGAAACGATCAAGTCATCGCTCAGAGGGCGCGTCTTGCGGTGCAAATGCGCAATCAGCGGCTCGCCGTGCCATTCCAGCAATCCTTTGTCCTGGCCACCCATGCGTTGGCCACGGCCGCCTGCCAGGAGCAAAATGGAGCAGGGTGGCAACGCTGGGTTTGAAGTCATGGCAGGCCTCCGTGGGGGCGGCGAAAAATGGGGTCGCTGTGATATAACACCGGGCTGTTTCTCCTACAACTGGACGAGCCTATGAAAGCCAAGGCTGATGTACCTTTCGCACCGCTCAACATCGCGGTGTTGACGGTCAGCGACACCCGTACCCTGGAAACCGATACCTCAGGCCAGGTCTTCGTTGACCGCCTGACGGCTGCCGGACATAACCTGGCCTGTCGGGTCTTGCTCAAAGATGATCTCTACAAGATTCGCGCGCAAGTTGCCAACTGGATCGCCGACGACGTCGTACAGGTGGTGCTGATCACCGGCGGCACGGGCTTCACCGGTCGTGACAGCACGCCGGAAGCGGTGAGCTGCCTGCTCGACAAGCAAGTCGATGGTTTTGGTGAGTTGTTCCGCCAGATATCGGTGGCGGACATTGGCACCTCGACCGTCCAGTCCCGCGCGTTGGCCGGCCTGGCCAACGGCACGCTGGTGTGCTGCTTGCCGGGATCGACCAATGCGGTACGCACCGGTTGGGATGGCATTCTTGGCGAGCAGCTGGATTCGCGGCATCGCCCGTGCAATTTCGTGACTCACCTGAAACAGGCGGCACCCTGTGAATCCCGCGGGTAAGCCGGGCAAGACTGGCACCCTGATGCCGGTCGAGGTGGCCCTGGCACGCTTGCTGGAAATGGCGGACGCCTCACGGATTGTCGAGCGCGAGCGTTTGCCATTGGCGCAAGTCCAGGGCCGGGTGCTGGCCGATGATCTGCTGTCGTCCCTCGATCTGCCGCCGTGGCCCAATAGCGCGATGGATGGATATGCCCTGCGCGTGGCCGACTGGAACACAGAGCCGCTGGTCGTCAGTCAGAAAGTGTTTGCTGGCCAGGCCCCTGTTGAGTTGACGCCGGGCACCTGTGCACGAATCTTCACCGGGGCACCTGTGCCGCCCGGTGCAGATTGTGTCGAGATGCAGGAGAACGCCGAAGTCCTGGCGGATGAACGTGTACGTTTCACCGAAACCCTGGTCATCGGGCAGAACATTCGTGCGCAAGGACAGGAAACCACCGTGGGCGAACTGATCCTGCCCGCAGGAACACGGCTGGGGCCAATCGAACAAGGCCTGGCAGCCTCGCTGGGGTGTGCCGAGCTGGAAGTGATTCGCAAGGTACGCGTAGCGGTGCTGTCCACTGGCGACGAACTGATCGAGCCAGGTCAGGCGTTGGGGCCAGGGCAAATCTACAACAGCAACCGTGTGTTGCTCTGCAGCTGGTTGCAGCGCCTGGGTTGCGAGGTCATTGATGCCGGGATTCTGCCGGATGACCTGGACACCACGCGCACACGCCTGGGCGAGTTGGGGGATGTCGACCTGATTCTCTCGACCGGTGGCGTATCGGTGGGGGAGGCCGACTTTCTGGGTATCGCCCTGAGAGAAGAGGGCGAGCTGGCGCTGTGGAAACTCGCCATCAAACCAGGAAAACCCCTGACTTTCGGGCATTTTCGTGGCGTACCGGTGATCGGCTTGCCAGGCAATCCCGCCTCGACCCTGGTGACCTTTGCCTTGTTGGCAAGGCCTTATCTGCTGCGGCGCATGGGTGTCCTGGAAGTGGAGCCTCTGAAGGTGCAAGTGCCAGCTGGGTTCGACTGGCCCAAGGCCGGCAACCGACGCGAGTACCTGCGCGGTCGGCTGGAGAACGGCCGGGCCATCATCTATAGCAATCAGAGTTCCGGTGTGCTGCGTAGTGCGGCCTGGGCCGATGGACTGGTCGAGGTCATGGAGGAGCGAACACTGGTGCCAGGCGATGTCGTCTACTTCATCCCGCTGAGCGAAGTGTTGGGCTGAGTCTGGCCGCCGCCAGGCGTGCAAGCCCGGTCGATCGCGCCGGGTTTTGCACCCCTGTCCGATCAATGGGCCAACAGCAGCAGTACCACCTGATCAAAACGGCTGTTGGCGATCCAGCCCAGCAGTCCCAGCACTACGGCTGTTCCGACCGCCGAATAGGCAAGCCTGTGCCTGACGGACTTGATGTCACTGCGAATCTTTTCCAGGTCGCTGCGCAGGGTGTCCAGTGTCTCAAGCTCGTTGAGGCGATGTGGCATATCAACTTCTCCGCTGGATTTTCCATCGCTGACGAATTCAGCTTGATGATTGGCCCGTTTCATTACGAGCGGCATCACCGGAACCACCGGTGACCTGATGTCATGTTGTTGCATTGCACATCCTTGCGTCTGTCCTGCTGATGACTGAAAACCGCTGACACAAAAGTGGACCAATCGCCATTTCTGGTCAATTGAGCCGTTTCCTCACGTTTTGTAAGAAAAATCTCCTTATTGGACTCAAGTGTAAATAATTCAGTTTTTTGCGACTTTTCCGCAGGGAAGCAAGGTCACATGTCCCATACGCCATTCAATAATGGGAGTGACGACAATGAGCGAACGCAAGGCGCTGTTGATTTTGCATGGCAAGCAGGCGCTCAACGAAGCGGTTCGGGCCGCCGTCGACAGCAAGCGTGAACAAGGCTGGGAGCTGGCCGTTCGATTGACGTGGGAGGCCGGGGATGCGCAAAGGCTGGTGGGTGAAGCGCTGGATGCAGGTTATCGGCAGATCATCGCCGGTGGCGGCGACGGTACCCTGCGCGATATCGCCGAAGCGATGGCCGGACAGTCGCATCAGGCCAGCCTGGTATTGATGCCGCTGGGAACCGCCAACGATTTTGCCCGTGCTGCCGGTGTTCCACTGGAGCCGGATGAGGCACTGGCGCTTCTGGACGTTGCCCCCAGTGCCATCGACCTCGGGGAGGTCGGTGGGCAGGTTTTCCTGAATATGGCCACTGGTGGTTTTGGCAGCCAGGTTACGGCCAATACCTCCGAGGAACTGAAAAAGGTTTTAGGCGGGGCGGCGTATCTGTTCACCGGTTTGTCGCGGTTCAGTGAGTTGCATGCCGCCTATGGTGAGTTACAGGGGCCTGATTTCCACTGGAGTGGCGAGTTGCTGGCTCTGGGGATCGGCAATGGCCGGCAGGCGGGCGGTGGGCATGTGCTATGCCCGCAGGCCCTGGCTGACGACGGGATGCTCGACATCAGTATTTTGCCGGCGCCGCAAGAGCTGCTCAGCACCTTGAAAGACCTGCTGGCCGATGGCTTCGGAATCGACAACATGTTCGTTCGTGCCCGCCTGCCATGGGTTGAGATCAAGTCCTCGGAGGGTCTTTACATCAACCTTGATGGCGAGCCGCTCGAGGGTGACAGCCTGCGTTTCTCGGCCCGGCCGGCAGCGTTGTGGGTGCATTTACCCGAGCAGTCACCCTTGTTGAGCAAAGCCTGCGCTGTCAGTCATCCAGACTGATGATCTGCTCTCGTACGGCGAACAATACCAGGCCGGCCACGTCGAAGATCTGCAAGCGCTTCATGACTTGCGAGCGATGGGTTTCGACCGTCTTGACGCTCAGGCCCAGGCCGTTGGCGATTTCCCGAGTGGATTTTCCGCGCACGATCAGCCGCAGGATTTCCAGTTGGCGCGCTGTAAGGTTGTGTGAATCTGGCGACTCTACCGGGTTTTTCTGGGTCCGGTTCAATGCCTGGGTGATCACGGTATGGGCGATGGCCGGGCTCAGGTATCGCTCATTGTTACGCAGGGCGTGCAGCGCGTGTTCCAGTTCGGTGGCCGTGGTGTCCTTGAGCAGGTAACCATGGGCACCTGATTCCAGGGCCTGCATGATCAGGGCCGGGTCGGTGTGCATCGACAGGATCAGCACTTTGGCCTGCGGGCGGACTCGCTTGAGTTGCTGCAGGGCTTCGAGGCCGCCTGTCTGCTTCATGGAAATATCCAGTAGCACGATATCAGGCGACAGTCGCTGGACCATGTCGAGCAACTGCGAGCCATCATTGGCCTCGCCAATAACCGCATAGCCAGGAAGATCCAGCACCAGGGCGCGCACGCCTGCCCTGATCAGCGAGTGGTCATCCACCAGAAGTAAGTTACAAGTCAATGCATAACCTTATTCGGACTGGCCCGTTCGAACGCACGCGGCGCCCATGGGAAGAGGGCTTCGATTTGAGTGCCTTTGCCTGGCTCGCTGGTCACGGTCAGAGTGCCACCCAGTTGTTTGATCCGTTCCGACATCCCGGCCATTCCCCGTTGTCCCTCACGCCCCGGGTCGGTGGCGGGCGCGAAACCCAGGCCATCGTCACTGATCATCAAGGTCAGGCCCTGGGGCAAACGCTGCAGGCAGACCAGCAGGTTTTGCGCTTGGGCATGGCGCAGCATATTGGTGACGGCTTCCTGGGTAATACGAAAGGCCGCCACCGCTATTTCTTCCGGGATGCCGGTCAGTCGTTGATGGCATTCCAGGCTCCAGTGCACCGAAGTGTTGCTCAGCGTCTTGAGCAAATGCGCCCGCAGGCTGGCTTCCAGCCCAAGGCTGGTCAGTTGCCGGGGGTTAAGGATGGCCGATACATCGCGAACCTTGGCCAGGGTTTCCTCGAGCGTGTCGCACAGCACCGAGCACTGCGCCTGGAGGTCTTCGGGCATCCTGCGCTTGAGCCAGTCACTTTGGAGTTTTGCCGCCGTCAGCAACTGGCCG
The DNA here is from genome assembly GCF_002236105.1 of Pseudomonas umsongensis. Classification (GTDB taxonomy): domain Bacteria; phylum Pseudomonadota; class Gammaproteobacteria; order Pseudomonadales; family Pseudomonadaceae; genus Aquipseudomonas; species Aquipseudomonas umsongensis. Next base: position 211,380 of record NZ_NIWU01000005.1, on the reverse strand, counting down.
ATGTCGTCGTGCAACTCCCTACTGAGGCGGTGGCGTTCGTTTTCCTGGACTTGCAGCAACCGATCGGCCAGCTCCTGGGGCTGGAACTTGATCGACTTGCGTGACAGGCGGTACTGCACCCACACGCAGCCCAGTGCAGCACTATCGAGTACCAGCAGGCCCAGCGGCAAGCGCGTGGACAGGCTGTAGACCAGCAGGCTGCCGAGCGTCGAACCGGCACACAGCAATAACGTGAACCGACGTGCGTTTTCTCGGGAGGGTGGCCATTTGGCAATTGACTTGAGGCTGGCGTACATAGCGGATGGAGCCAATGGATGTTCGCTGCGGGCTGATCGGTCATGCTCGCTGACAGATCGATGATTTTTATGGTCAGCTATCGATTTCAACTGAATTTTGTATAAGAAAATCAGAGTTTTGTATAAGAAATCAGGCCTGCAACTTGTTGGCTGCAATCGTTGCCGTTAATTGACGTCAACTAATGGGCGGCATAATACCACTTCGGATACCGTTGGTCGCGCCTGTGATAAAGATCCAGGAGGGCAGGACATAACGCGCAGGAATGGGGATGTCGTCACGCAGGGTTCGATTATTCAGGTCGTTACATATCAGAAAAGTCGGGTCAGACAGACAAATACTTGTACAAGCAATAGTTACTTGTTTCGAGGTGTCGCTGATCGATATGAAGTATTCAATTGCGACATTGATTCTGGTGATGCAGTTCTCTATTGCCGCTGAATTGTACTTGCAAAAAATTAAGCCTGGCGCTCCGTGTAAGAAAGGAGCGTGAGCGGCCTGGAATTAACCGGGGGACGAAATTGACTCTGGCCGACCTGGAACGCGAAAGCTTCGATCAGGGTGGTCTGTTCGGTTTCATCAAGGCTGAGCTGCCCGGTATTCTGGTCGATCAGCTCAAGTTGCCAGGCGATCAGCGTCAGGCAGTCCTTGAGCGCGTCCAGGGCTTCGTCGTGCAGTTCCATGTGGTTCAGGGCGTGATTGAGCAAACCATGGATATGCAATGAAAACTCTGACACGGCGGCGAGAGCGAGGGCATCGGCCTTGCTGGCGAGTTTGAGCAGGGTGCTGAGCAAGCAGTCAATGGCGTCCGGGTCGTTGTTGATCAATTGCAGATGACTCAGGCATTCCTCGGTTCTGGCCAGGAGCGTTTCAGCCTCGACGATAAACTCCGGAATACGCTTTGCCCACTCTTTACGATTGTTCGGCATGCTTATCTCCACAACGTCATGTCAAATGAGGAGGGTGTCGTGTCTTGAGTTCGCGCTCTGAACGGCTCAAGTGCGGGCTGGACGCTTGAGAGGGTGGCTGGCCACTGGTTTGCGATCGCACACAAATGCCCGACTCCACTTCATGCAATGAGAATGGCGTCACATTAATGGCTATTGGATATCGCGAATATCAGGTTGCACCTGATTGTTGCTAGGGGAATCCCTTACATGACGGAACTCATCGCGCGAACTGTGGTCGCGGCGAAGAGAATGCAGCAGATGAAATAACAGCGCCAGTAAAGCATGATGTTAATGTGGCATCAATGCCGGGCGCGGCATTTGCCAAAGGGGTCAAGGTCCAGCGAAAACCGCCGATAACCCTCTATCCAGTGAATTCATCCGAACAAGCCCAGGAGTCATCGATGGCCGGCATTCTCGATACGGTAGACCAACGAACGCAACTTGTGGGTGAGAATCGCCTGGAAATTCTCATGTTCCGGCTTGCCGGGCGGCAACTGTTCGCGATCAACGTGTTTAAAGTGCAGGAAGTCCTGCAACTGCCGAAGCTCACTTTGATGCCCCAGCGTCACCCGTTCGTTTGCGGCGTAGTCAATTTGCGCGGCCAGACCCTACCGGTCATCGACCTGTCCCAGGCAATCGGCATGCGTCCTTTGGTGCCAGGTCCTGGCAGCACGATCATCGTTACCGAGTACAACCGATCGGTACAGGCCTTCCTGGTCGGTGGGGTGGACCGCATCGTCAATATGAATTGGGAAGCCATTCTGCCGCCGCCCAGCAGTGCTGGTCGGCAGCATTACCTGACTGCGATCAGCAAGGTCGATGATCAATTGGTGGAGATCATCGACGTCGAGAAAGTCCTCGCCGAAATCGTACCTTACAGCGCCAAGGTTTCCCGGGAAAAACTCGAGGATCCAGTGCTGGAACGCGCCCGTGGCCGCGAGGTGCTGCTGGTGGATGACTCGAATGTGGCCCTGGCGCAACTGCGCGATACCCTGGGGCAGTTGGGCGTGAAGATGCACATCGCCAGCGATGGCTTGAAGGCCTTGAACATGCTCAAGGCGTGGGCGGATACCGGCGTTAATATGACCGACAAGCTGCTGATGGTATTCACCGACGCGGAAATGCCGGAAATGGATGGCTACCGGCTGACCACCGAAATCCGCAACGATCCGCGACTGCGTGGCCTTTACGTGGTGCTGCATACGTCCCTGTCCGGCAGTTTCAACGAATCGATGGTCAAGAAGGTTGGCTGCGACAACTTTCTCTCCAAATTCCAGCCGGACAAGCTCGTTGATGTGGTGCGCCAGCGTTTGGTGCTGGATGAGGTGCCGGCCTGACAGCCAGGATTTTTCGGCTGCACCCGATACCTGTGGGAGCGGGTTCGCCCGCGTAGGCGGCCTGACAGGCGACCTGTTATTTGTTGTCGGAGTACATATCCATTCCTGCGGTAACGGCCACTTAGGGTTTCGCCCTTACGGCGAGTCACTTTCGAAAAGCGCGAAAGTAACCCAAGCGCTTTTGCCCCACCACTCGGTGCCTCGCTAGGGCTCGGCATGCCAGAACGAAGGCATTGCTCCGTGGGTCGCCGCGCTGGGCCATGGATGGCCCATCGCGGCGACCCACGGAGCAGGACCGGAGCGAGGGCATGGCGAGCCTTAGCGAGCCACCGAACGTCAGGGGCAAGAGCCCTTGGTTACTTGGGGCCGGGCGGCGTTCCGTTTTTCCAAGTGACTCGCTGTAAGAGCGAAACCCTAAGTGGCCGTTACCGCAGGAACGGATATGTACTCCTGAAAGAAAATGGTCGTCTTCAAGACCGCCTTCGCCCGCAAGCCTGGCTCCAAAGTCGGAGACCTTTGATTCGCTGACCAAGCTCGTATAGGGTGGCTTTTTTGTCCATCAGGGAGCTGGCCATGTTGCGTCTGAGCGCGCTGTATCGTTATCCGTTGAAATCCGGCAAAGGGGAGATCCTGCAACAGGTTGGCCTCGACAAGCTGGGGCTGGACGGCGATCGACGCTGGATGTTGGTGGATGAAGCCAGTGGAAGCTTCTTGACCCAGCGCGCGGTAGCGCAGATGAGCCAGCTGTCGGCATTGTGCAATGCCGAGGGCGGCTTGACCCTTAGCGCCCCCGGCCATTCGCCGATCGATGTCGACTTGCCCGCCAGCGATGCTCAATTGCGCGGCGTGACCATCTGGCGTGACAGCTTGCGTGTGCCCGACGCCGGCGATGCGGCGGCCGCCTGGGTCAGCCGGTTCATCGGCAAACCGACGCGCCTGGTGCAGGTGCCACTGGACCGCGCACGGACCACCGCATCGGGCTATGGCCAGGACGACGATCAGGTCGCCTTCGCCGATGGCTTCCCGTTGTTGCTGATTGGCCAGGCATCGCTTGCGGATTTATCGCAACGCGTCGGGCGCCCGCTGGAGATGCTGCGTTTTCGTCCGAACCTGGTGATAGAGGGCAGCGAGGCGTTTGCCGAGGATGGCTGGAAACGCCTGCGCATCGGTGATGTCGAGTTCCGCGTGGTCAAGCCCTGTTCACGCTGCATCATGACCACTATCGACCCGCAAACCGGCGAGCGTAGCGCTGACCGCGAACCCTTCGCCACCTTGCAGAAGTACCGTGCCCAGGCCGAGGGTGCGATGTTTGGGCAGAACCTGGTCAACGACGGCAATGGCCGGCTCGAAGTCGGCATGCCGGTCACCGTGCTCGAATAAATACCCTTCAATGAAAAATGCCCGTGTCGATGGACACGGGCATTTTTTTTTGCGATGAAACCGGGGTTTTAGCCGCGGTATTCGCACAGGTAGGCAGTGTCGACGGCCACTTTGAGCTGGAACTTGCTGTTGGCAGGCACGTTGAACTGGCTGCCAGCGGCGAAGGTTTCCCAATCGTTGCTGTCCGGGAGCTTGACGGTCAGGGCGCCGGACACCACGTGCATGATTTCACGCTGGCTGGTGCCGAATTCGTATTCGCCCGGAGCCATGACGCCAATGGTCGCTGGACCTTCAGCAGTGCCAAAGGCGATCGACTTGACGGTGCCGTCGAAGTACTCGTTGACTTTAAACATGGGCGATTCCTCGAAAAGGGCTAAAAAGGGCCGGCCAGTATGCACAAGGCCCAAGGCCTAGTCACCTCTCTAAAGCGCAAGGACAAGGGGCAACAGGCGTGCGGTATTGCGCGCGTCTTCCAGCGCCCGGTGTTGCTGCCCGCTGAACTGCAGTCCCGCCAGTTGCAGGGCACCGTTGAGTCCCAAGGGTCGTTCCAGGCGCCGGGCCTTGGCAAAGCGCTGCTTGAGATTCATGTGCGGCACTTGGCTCAACGCGCTATCGAGTGCCAGGCGTTGCCAATCCTGGAGCAACTGCTTGCGATCGTAGTCGCCCCAGCTGACCCAGCCTTCAAGCCGCGCGTGATGTTGGCCCAGCCAGCGCTCGAACGCCGCCCAGACTTCGCCGAGGGGCTGTGCGGCATCGATATTGGCCTGGGTGATGTGCGTCAACTCCCGGCAAAACGGCGTCAACAAGGGGCGCCGCAACGGGCGCACGAAACGCTGGAAGAAATCCAGCTCGCGGCCTTTGTGATCCACCAGGGTGGCACCAATTTCGATGATTTCCATTTCCGTAATGGGCCAACCACCCTCATCGGTGGTGGCTTCCAGATCAATGACCAACCAGTGAGGCATCGCAGGGTTCCCGGTATCCGCATGCTGATAGGGCTTGAGCGTAGCCAAAGCCTGCGGTTACGCCTAGCGGCTTATTCGACCTCCAGCAGAATCTGACGGTTTTTCACCTGGTCTCCGACCCGCACCTGCAAGCGCTTGAGCACGCCGTCGATACCCGACTTGAGCGGGTGCTCCATTTTCATGGCTTCCAGCACCACCAGCAATTGGCCTTTGCTGACCTTGCAACCCTCACTGACCAGCACATCGATGACCGCACCGTCCATGGGCGCCTTGAGGGTGCCGCAGCTGACACTGGCCTGGCTGCAGGCCGGCGCTTGAGTGCGATCCACCAGCCGCAGGCTGCCGGGAGCTGTGAATAACCAGAGTTGCCCGGCCTCCATGCGGTAGGCATGACGCTGGCGGACGCCGTCGAGTTGCACCGTGGCCCAGCGGCCGTCGCTCTGGATGATCTTAAGTTCGAGGTGGCGACTGGCGACTTCAACCCGCAGCGGCTCACCGGGAACCGCATGCAACGCCACCGGCCAGTCCTGATCGTCCAGTGCGAGGCGATAGTGCAGCGGCACGCTGGCGTTATTGCGCCAACCGGCCAGCGCAACCGGATGCGCCTGTGCCGATGCCTGATAGAACAGCGCCGCGGCAATCGCCAGGTGTTCGGCACTCGGGACCTGGCGCTGCAAACTGGAATGTTCGGCGAAATGCTGCTCGATGAACCCGGTGCTGAACTCGCCACCGATGAATTGCGGATGTTGCAGCAGGCTGACGAGCAAGCGCTGGTTGCTCTGTACGCCCAGCAGCACGCAGTCCTGCACGGCCCGCAGCAACTTGCGCCTAGCCTCTTCACGGGTCTGGCCGTGGGCGATGATTTTGCCCAGCAGCGGGTCGTAGAACGGGCTGATCTCCTGGCTTTCGATCAGCCCATGGTCGATCCGCACGCCATCCTGCAAGCGCGGTTCCCAGGACGCGACTCGACCGGTTTGTGGCAGGAAACCTTGCGCAGGGTCCTCGGCGTACAGGCGCACTTCCATGGCATGCCCCTTGAGCTGAACGTCTTCCTGACGCAGCGGCAGCGCTTGTCCCTGGGCGATGTTCAACTGCCAGGCCACCAGGTCCAGGCCGGTGATGAATTCGGTCACCGGATGTTCCACTTGCAGTCGGGTGTTCATTTCCAGGAAGTAAAACTGTCCGCGCGCATCCAGCAGGAATTCCACCGTGCCCGCGCCGACATAGTTGACCGCGCGTCCCGCCTTGAGCGCCGCTTCGCCCATGGCCTGGCGCAACGGACTCGTCATCACGGGGCAGGGGGCTTCTTCGATGACTTTCTGGTGGCGACGCTGGATCGAACAATCACGCTCGCCAAGGTAGATCAGGTTACCGTGCGAGTCGCCGAACAGCTGCACCTCGACATGGCGCGGTTCGATCAAGGCCTGCTCGAGGATCAGTTCGTCACTGCCAAAACCGTGCAAGGCTTCGGAGCGAGCACTGCGCAGCTGTTGCACCAGGTCGGTGGCCCCATGCACCAGGCGCATGCCACGCCCACCGCCGCCGGCACTGGCCTTGATCATCAGCGGGTAGCCGATGCGGTCGGCTTCGCGGATGAGGGTGGCATCGTCCTGTTCGGCACCCTGATAACCCTCGATGCAGGGTACGCCGGCATTGAGCATGGCGATTTTCGACCGGCGCTTGCTGCCCATCAGCTCGATGGCTTCGGGGCTGGGCCCGATGAAGGTGATGCCGGCGTCCTGGCAGGCGCGGGCGAAAGCGGCATTTTCCGAGAGGAAACCGTAGCCCGGATGCATGGCATCCGCGCCAGTGCGCCGGGCCGCGTCGATGATCGCCTGGATATTCAGGTAGGACTGCTGCACCGGGGCGGGGCCGATGTTCACCGCTTCGTCGGCCATTTGCACGTGCAGGGCATCGGCGTCGGCGTCGCTGAATACCGCGACGGTGCGGTAGCCCAGGGCCTGGGCGGTGCGCTGGAGGCGGCAGGCGATTTCACCGCGATTGGCGATCAGGATCTTGCTGAATCCGGGCATGTTCTGCTCCCAGGGATTTGCGTTGAATGTGAGGGCCTCTTCGCGAGCAGGCTCGCTCCCACAGTTGAAATGCATTCCAAAGTGGGAGCGAGCCTGCTCGCGAAGCGCTTAAAGGGCCCACCCCGGTTTGCGTTTTTGCACGAACGCCAGGGTCCCTTCGACCCCTTCAACCCCGGTCACTGCTTCGCTGAACCACTCGGCCGCCTCATCGAGCAATGCATCCGATGGCTGCACGGCGCTCGCCAGCAACAGTTTCTTGGTCGCCGCATTCGCCCCGGGCGCGCAACACAGCACATGGGCCAGCACTTCATCGAGGCGCTCGGCCAATGCCTGCGTATCGTGCTCGACAAAATGCACCAGCCCCATTCGCCGTGCCTGGGTGCCGTCGAAACGTGCGGCGGTCAGGGCGAGGCGACGGGCCAGGGTCAGGCCGATGCGCTGCACCACGAACGGCGCGATCTGCGCTGGCAACAGACCGAGGCTGGTTTCCGGCAGGCCGAACTGCGCCTGGTGATCGGCCAGGGCAATGTCGCTGACACAGGCCAAACCGAAGCCACCACCGAGCACCGCGCCTTGCAGGACGGTGATCACCACCTGCGGCGCATGCTGCACCTCTTGCAGCAACGCACCGAACAGTCGATTCAAGTCGCGGTGCGCGCCCGGACCTTGGGCGCGTGCATTGGCCATGTCCTTGATGTCTCCCCCGGCACAGAAATGCCCGCCGGCACCGCCGACCACCAGGGCCCTGACTCCCCGCTCATCGTGCACTGCCGCCAGCACCGCACGCAGTTCGCTGACCATCTGCAAGTTCATGGCGTTGCGGCTGTCCGGTCGATTGAGGGTGATGTGCAGCACACCGTTGTGCATATCGAGCAGCAGGGTCTGGCAAACCGGCAGGGTACTCATTTTTTTTTCCCGGGCAGAATGCCCATGAGCTTGCAGATAATCCCCAGCATGATTTCGTCGGCACCGCCGCCGATCGACACCAGGCGCACATCGCGGTAGGCGCGGGCCACCGGGTTGTCCCACATGAAACCCATGCCGCCCCAGTATTGCAGACAGCTGTCGGTCACCTCGCGACCCAGGCGACCGGCCTTGAGCTTGGCCATGGACGCCAGGCGCGTGACGTCCTGGCCCTTGATGTATTGCTCAGTGGCTTGATAGACAAGCGCCCGCAGGCATTCGATCTCGGTTTGCAGTTCGGCCAGGCGAAAGTGGATGACCTGGTTGTCGATCAGCGCACTGCCAAAGGTCTTGCGCTCCTTGCAATACTCGATGGTGCTGTCGACGCAATACTCCAGGCCCTTGATCATGTTGGCCGCACCGAACAGGCGTTCCTCCTGGAACTGCAGCATCTGCATCATGAACCCCGCGCCTTCGTGACCGATGCGATTGCGCTGTGGCACCCGCACATTGTCGAAAAACACCTGGGCGGTTTCCGAGCTGCGCATGCCCAGTTTGTCCAGGTGCGAGCTGAGGCTGATGCCCGGCGTGTTCATCGGCACCATGATCAGCGACTTGTTGATGTGCGGTTTGTCATCCGAGGTGTTGGCCAGCAGGCAGATGAAGTCGGCGCTTGGCGAGTTGGTGATCCACATCTTGCTGCCGTTGATCACGTAGTCGTCGCCGTCCTTGCGCGCGGTGGTTTTCAAGCCGGCCACGTCGGACCCCGCGCCGACTTCGGAGACGCCGATGCAGCCGACCTGCTCGCCGCTGATGGCCGGGCGCAGGAACTCATCGCGCAACTCATCGGAACCGAAGCGCGCCAGGGCCGGGGTGCACATGTCGGTCTGTACGCCAATCGACATGGGAATCCCGCCGCAATGTATGGTGCCGAACTCTTCGGCGGCGACGATCGAGTAGCTGTAGTCCAGGCCCATGCCGCCGAATTTTTCCGGTTTGGAAATGCCCAGCAGGCCGAGGTCGCCGGCCTTGCGAAAGATTTCGTGGATCGGAAAACGCCCGGCCTTTTCCCATTCCTCGACGTGTGGATTGATCTCATGATCGACGAACTGGCGGACGGTGCGACGCAGTGCTTCGTGTTCCTGGGTGAAGATCATTTTTATTTTTCTCCTGGCGAACCACGCAGAGCGTGGGAACGATCAAAACCTCGCGACACCGAAGCTGTTGGTTTGCAGCGAGCGCACCTCGGCCTCGTGACAGATATCCAGCAGGTAACCAAGAAGGGTCCGGGTGTCCCGTGGATCGATCAGGCCGTCGTCCCACAGGTTGGCGCTGCCATAAAGCGCCGTGGACTGGCTGTCGAGTTTCTGCGCGGTGACCTGTTCGAGCATGTCGAGCATTTTCGGGTCGGGCACCAGGCCGTCCTTGGCCTGCTTGGCCTCGGTGACGATGCGCAGCACCTTGCCGGCCTGGGCGCCGCCCATGACGGCGGTGCGGCTGTTGGGCCAGGCGAAGATGAAGCGTGGGTCCAGGCCCCGGCCGCACATCGCATAGTTGCCGGCGCCATAGGAGCCGCCCACCACGATGGTCAGTTTCGGCACCCGGGCATTGGCCACCGCCTGGATCATCTTGGCGCCATGCTTGATCACCCCCTGCTGCTCTGATTCGGTGCCAACCATGAACCCGGTGGTGTTGTGGAAAAACAGCAGGGGCGTCTGGCTCTGGTCGCACAGCTGAATGAATTGCGCAGCCTTGCTCGCACCCTTGGGCGTGATCGGACCGTTGTTGCCGATGAATCCGCAGGCGCGCCCCTGGATTGTCAATTGGCCGCACACGGTCTGCTGATCGAACTCGGCCTTGAACTCGAGGAAGTTCGAGCCATCGGCGATTCGGGCGACGATCTCACGCACGTCGTAGGGTTTTTTCGGATCATCGGGAATCAGGCCGAGCAATTCGTCGATGGGGTAGAGCGGTTCCTGCCATTGCCTGGCAGGCAACACCGGCAAGCGCGCATTCCATGGCAGCAGGCTGACGATCTCGCGGGCCTGGCGCACGCCGTCGGCATCGTTTTCGGCCAGGTATTCGGCAGTGCCGGCGATTTGTGCGTGCATCTCAGCGCCGCCCAGTGCCTCGTCGCTGGCGACTTCTCCGGTGGCTGCTTTCAGAAGAGGCGGACCGGCCAGGAACAGCTTGGCCTTTCCACGCACCACCACCACATAGTCCGACAGCCCCGGCTGATAGGCTCCGCCAGCCGTCGCCGAACCGTGGACCACGGTAATCTGCGGCAGGCCCATGGCCGACATGCGTGCCTGGTTGGCAAAGCTGCGCGCGCCTTCGACGAAAATCTCCGCCGCGTAATTGAGGTTCGCGCCGCCACTCTCGGCCAGGGTAATCACCGGCAGTTTGTTTTCCATGGCGATCTGTTGCAGGCGCAAGGATTTTTTCAGGCCTGAAGGGGAAATGGTGCCGCCCTTGATCGCACTGTTGTTCGCCACCACCAACACCCGCACACCCGACACGTAGCCGATCCCGGCAATCAAGCCGCCGCCCGCCGAACTGCCGTCCTTGTCGTCGTGCAACTTGTAGCCGGCCAGGCTCGCCAGTTCGAGAAATGGCGCACCCGGGTCGAGCAGCAGGTTGAGGCGTTCGCGGGGCAGTAACTGACCGCGTTTTTCGAACCCGGGCCTGGCCTCGGCTGCCTTGTCCAGCAGGTTCTGTTCGAGGGTACGGACCTGTTCGACGGCGTCCAGCATGGCCGCACGATGACGGGCGAACTGTTCGCTGTGGGGGTCCAGTTGCGACTCAATCACCGGCATGGGTTATTCCTTGTCCTTGAGGACATCAGGCAAGTACGCGCGGTGGAATCCGTTGTACGAGTGGCTGTTGGTCGCCTTGTGAATCGGCCATGCGCGCCCGCCGAGGCTGGCCGCGCCGTCGATGCGCAGGGTGCTGCCGCTGATGAACGCCGCCGCCGGGCTGAGCAGGAACACGATCGCCGCGCTGACTTCCGATTCGGTGCCGATGCGCTTGAGTGGCACGTGCTCACGCAAGGTCGGAATCACCGCCTTGAACGCACCTTCGTAGGTGTCCATGCCGCTGGAAGCGATCCAGCCCGGCGCCACAGCGTTGACCCGGACCCCGGCGTACCCCCATTCGAAGGCCGCGGTCTTGGTCAGGTTGTCCATGCCCGAGCGCGCCGCCCCCGAGTGGCCCATGCCGGGCATGCCGCCCCACATGTCGGCGAGCATGTTGACGATGGCGCCGCCGTGCTTGCTCATGGACTGGTTGAACACTTCCCGGGCCATCAGGAATCCGCCCAGCAGATTGGTGCGCATAACGGTTTCGAAACCCTTCTGGTTGATCGAGGCCAGGGGCGACGGGTACTGGCCGCCAGCGTTGTTGACCAGGCCGTGAATCGGGCCGTATTTGCGGATGAATTCGCTGACAAGGTGCGTGACCGCTTCTTCCTCACGGATATCGCAGGTGCCCCAGTCAGCCTTGCCGCCATCTTCGGTAATCTCGGCAGCGACATTTTTCAACTTGTCGGCCTTGCGCCCGACCAGCAGCACATGCGCACCGAGGGCCGCCAGTTCGTGAGCCGTGCAGCGGCCAATGCCACTGCCGCCACCGGTGACGATGATGGTCTGGCCGGCAAACAGATCGGCTTTGAAAATCGAATCGTAAGCCATGGCGGCAATCCTCTAGTTGACCTGGTCGGCGATGCGCTGTGGCACCGGAATCTGGATCTCCAGCAATTGCTGGGCGAAGGCCTTGCCCTGCGGATCGATCCGCAGGCTGGCCACGCCTCCACCCCCCAAAGCGTTTTCCAGGAGGAAATTCAGGCTGTGGCTGGCGGGTAAATACCAACGCTCGACACGCCCGTGGATCGGGTCGAGGACATGGCTCATCCAGTCGACGATCACGGCCGGGGTCAAGGCTTCGGCGATCCATGGCAGGTACTGCGGGTCGCGGGCCATGACGCCGATATTGCTGTGATTGCCCTTGTCACCGGAGCGGGCCACCGCGAGCTTGACCAGGGCGACGCTGGCATCGGCAGGTCCCGTGGGGCGGGGTGGCTCAATCGGCACGGGCAAGTCGGCGCTGTCGAGCACATCGAGGGCGGGCAGGGCGCACGAGTGGCGCTGGCCCATGAGATCAATTTCAAGCGTGCAGGCAGTTTTGTCGATCAGGAACGAAAACAAGCGGATCAGCGGATACACCGTCGGCCGGCCGCCGACGATCCCGGTCAGCCCCGGCGCCATGCCGGTGGCGGCCTGGGCGATTTCCCGGGAGAACAGGATCAATGCCTGCTTGTTCGGATGGCGCACCGCGAGCTTGATCACTACTTCGCGGCTGTCCTGGCGCTGCCCGTGGGGGCCGTACGTGGCTTCGCTGCCAAGCAGTTCAATGTTCACCTCGCTGTAGGGCGCCCAGCCGCGCTGGCTGAACATCTGTGAGGTCTTGTTGATGATCGCTTCGCTGACCCTGTGGCCCTTGGCGACCGCATCGATCCCGGCGATCAGGCAACTGGCGGTGCAACGGAAACCGTCCGGGTACGTGGCGCTGACCTTGTACTGAGCGGTGGGCGGCAAGCCTTTTGCGCCGTGCACCCGGACCGCGTTCCTGCCTTGCTGCACAAGTTTGACCTGGGTGAAATCACAGACCACGTCGGGCAGCAGGTAGGCCCGCGGATCACCGATTTCGTAGAGCATCTGTTCGCCCACGGTCAAGGGTGTGACCAGGCCGCCGGTGCCTTCGGGTTTGCTGACGATGAACTGGCTGTCGGCGTTGACTTCGACGATGGGAAAACCGATGTGCTCGTAATCGGGCACATCGCGCCAGTCGGTGAAGTTGCCGCCGGTGCATTGCGCGCCACACTCGATGATGTGCCCGGCCAGCGCCGCCTGGGCCAGTTTGTCGTAGTCGTGCCACGACCAGCCGAACTCATGCACCAGCGCGCCGCTGACCACGGCGCTGTCGACCACGCGTCCGGTGATCACGATGTCCGCACCCAGGCGCAGGGCTTCGACAATGCCCGGTGCGCCCAGGTAGGCGTTGGTCGAGACACACATCGGCGGCAGGGGGGCGGCGCTGAACATTTCATGAATGCCAAGGCTGCCCAGTTGTTTGATCTGCGGTTGCAAGTCATCGCCCAACAAGACAGCGATCTTCAGCGCGACGCCGGCCTTGTCGCAGGCGGCCTGCAGGGCGGCTGCACAGGCTTGAGGGTTGACCCCGCCGGCATTGCTGATGACGCGGATCTTTTGTTCGGCCAGTTGCGAGAGCAGAGGAGCGAGCACTTCGATGAAGTCACTGGCGTACCCGGCCTGGGGATCTTTCATCCGTGCGCCGGCCATGATCGACAGGGTGATTTCAGCCAGGTAATCGAAGACCAGGTAGTCCAGGCGCCCGCCTTCGACCAGTTGCGCGGCGGCGGTCGAGGTGTCGCCCCAGAAGGCGCTGGCGCAACCGATGCGAATTGTTCTTGGCGCAGTCAACTCCATAACCACCTCCGGCAACAGTGCTTTGAGACTACCAAGCAAGCGCTTGGTTTGTAAACGGCTGAACTATCTTCTGCCCGAGCGCTTGCTTGGTCGTCGCCAGTTGCTTAAATTGCCAGCGCAACCCAATGTTTTCGCGGGGAGCGCGGCATTGGACTGATCGACTGTAGGAGAGAACGGGTGGATGAGCAAAAAGCCTTGAGCGTCATGCGCGAGTTGGTCGACAGCGGACAATTGACCGACCCGGACAGCGCCCGGGGCAAGTTGCTGCAAGTGGCGGCCCATCTGTTTCGCAACAAGGGCTATGAACGCACTACCGTGCGCGACCTGGCCGGTGCCGTGGGCATCCAGTCGGGAAGTATTTTTCATCACTTCAAGAGCAAGGACGATATCCTGCGGGCGGTGATGGAGGAGACCATTCTGTATAACACCGCGCTGATGCGTGCGGCCATCGCCGAGGCCGGCGACGTGCGCGAGCAGGTGCTGGCGCTGATCCGCTGCGAATTGCAGTCCATCATGGGCGGCAGTGGCGAGGCGATGGCGGTGCTGGTCTACGAATGGCGTTCACTGTCCGATGAGGGGCAGGCCAGGGTACTGGCGTTGCGCGATATCTATGAAGACATCTGGCTGCAGGTGCTGGGTGAAGCCAAGAGCGCCGGTTTTATCCGCGGCGATGTGTTTATCACCCGGCGTTTCCTGACTGGAGCGTTGTCCTGGACCACCACCTGGTTTCGTGCCGATGGCAACATGAACCTGGATCAACTGGCCGAGGAGGCCTTGATTCTGGTGCTGGCGGGTAAATAGTGCGTGAGTGCGGGTCGGCAGGAAACTGGCTAAGTGGTCGAAACCGCCTAGCTTCAATGCATTGATGCAGTTTCGGGGAGTGGGTTGTTTTGATGTCTTCGCCAATACGGACGGCTTCGCGACTTTTACTGGCAATACTCGCGTCGTTATCAGTCATGCCGACCCAGGCCGCACAACTGGTGCGCATCGGTGCCGCACACTTTCCTCCCTATACGGTGCGCCCGGAGTCTGGTGCCGACACCGGCCTGTTGCCGCAATTGGTCGCGGCCCTCAACAACCTGCAAAGCGACTACCGGTTCGTGTTGGTACCTACCTCCATTCCCCGCCGCTTTGGCGACTTCAAGCAAGGCCGGGTGGACATGGCGATCTTCGAAAATCCCGACTGGGGCTGGCGGGACATCCCCCACACCAGCGTCGACATGGGCCTGGAAGACGCCGAAATCTTCGTTGCGCAACGCTTGCCTCAGCGCCAGCAAAGCTACTTCAGCGAGCTCGCCGGCAAGCGCCTGGCATTGTTCAGCGGGTATCACTACGAATTCGCCCACTTCAATGCCGATCCCAAGTACCTCGCCACTCACCACAACGCCACCTTGACCTATTCCCATGACAGCAACCTGCTGATGGTGCTGCGTGGCCGCGCCGATGTCGCCCTGGTCACACGGTCCTACCTGAGCGACTACTTTCTGCGCAACGAGAAAGTCGCCAATGAGTTACTGGTGTCCGAGCGCGTCGACCAGATCTATCACCACTACGCCATTCTCCGCCCGACCGCGCCGATCAGCGGCGAGGCCTTCGGCAGGTTGCTGCAAGGGTTGCGCGATAATGGCCAGATGCTGAAGATTTTCGACCCGTACAAAATCGCGGTGGTGCCGGTGACTGGCAACTGATGCACATACAGGATTACCGCTTGTCGCTCCAATGTGTTTTGCAGTGAAAACCTGTCAACTTTGACAGTAGCCAATAACGATTGCCGAGGGTTTAGATAGCGTAATCATCTATTCCGTCGAAAGGTAATCTGTCATGGCTAAAGAGGTTGTCAAAGACGCAGCTCAACACGTCCTGCCTGTTGCGGAACATCCAATTCCGACTGTCGAGTTTGCGACGGCCAATAACACGCTGGATCCGATTTTTGCGAGGCGGGGCGTCATCGTCACCATTGCGTTTGCCAGTATGACGTCTGCTTACCAGATTCAATTGCATTGGGACGGCCCCGAAGGCCCGGGGCGACCCTCGATCCCGGTCAAGGATGGCAGTGACGACCGCTCTATCCAGATTAACGTCGCTGCTGAAGTAATCGGTGCCTGTATCGGTAAGACCGTCGAAGTTTGGTACACCGCCACCCTCAATGGCCGAACTGAACCGTCTATCAAACTTGAATTGACGGTTGAGACACTTAAACCTGAATTTTTACCGGCATCCACGTTTCTCGATGTGGATACATCCCAGGGTGCGCGCTGGCTGGACATGCGCAAGTTCGAAGACAATGCCCGGGTTGCCCTGGAACGTTGGAACTTTATCGCAGAGGGGCAGCGACTGTGGATTCTGGCGATAGGTAACGAACACCATGTCGGCAACTTCCGGTTCGAATGGGTGTTGGAAAACCACCTTGTGAAGAAATGGGAAGCCCAGGGCGGCTTTGTCTTTCTGGAGCACTTGTGTCGTGACTGGCTGGCCGGGTGTGAAGACTATTCCTCGGTAACCTTGTGCGCGGCTGTCACTTTCGACGGCGCGCCCGGAACCGCACCGGCAGATCCAACGGTTTCCTGGCTACCGGCAAATGCTCATGAGCTGAGTCGTAGTACTGAAAACCTGCGGTTGGGTGAGCCGGACCTCAAACTGCTGATGCCGAGGGTACTGGAGGCCACCGAGTGCGCGGCCGACGAATGTCTGCTCAATCCGATTAACGCTACAAAGGGCACGACAATACGCGTGGCCTATAACGGAATGCGCGATACCGATCGGGTGTGCGCTTTTTTCGAAGGAGCGCCCGGTGCCGGGACTCCATCGCTGGCCTGTGTAAGCGGAACAACAAACGGCTTTGTCGATATCCCGGTGCCGGCTTCAGCCATCAGCGCCAACTTTTGCGGCCAGGTTCGAGTGCGTTATACGGTCCAGCGCGATAGGCAGTGGCCTTCTCCGGTGCTGACACTGAAGGTGCTCAAGCTCACCGGTTTGTCTACACCAGAGGTGAGACAGGCTACGGCACGGGTGTTGGACCTCAATACGTTCAATGGCGATGCCGATGTGATGATGGAATCATGGTCTTTTATCGCAGAAGGCCAGCCGACTTGGCTATGGGGGACAGGCAAGTCGGAGGATGGCACACCTTACAGCTTCGATGTGCTGATGGGGGACGCGCTGCCGGCGTGGGAGGGCGAAATAGCCGTCCGTGACTTGTTGCCGAGGCATGAGATAGAGAAACTGGCAGATTGTACCGGGCTTCAGCTGCATTTCGCGGTGAACTTCAATGGCCTGATCGATCACCCCAGTGCAGTGAAATTTCCGTCTTTGGCCTTGTCCCTTCATCAGCAAGATCTGCACCTGATCGCCCCGACAGTACGTCAGGCGGTTGGCGAGCTGCTCAATCCGGAAAACGCCAAGGAAGGCCTTACTGTGCGGGTGGCTTACGACCGTATCAGCCCTCGTCATACGATCCAGCCATACTGGGTACGCCCGGACGGTTACTCACTGCCGATCGAGGCCAAACCAGGCAATAGCATCGCGGGGTATGTGGACTTCGAGGTGCCTTTCAACGAGGTGATTGCCTGCATCGGCAAGACGGTGACCCTTCGTTATGACGTGACCAGCCCGTGCAAGCAGGCGACATCTCCAGACTTCAACCTGCAAATCAGCGTTCCTAAACATTGGCCGATACCGCAAGTGCTTCAGGCCACCAACGATATTCTGGACCTGCGCAACTTTGACGACGATGGCACGGTTCTGGTCGAACCCTGGAATCCCTGGATGGTTGAGGGCCAGCGGGTATGGCTCAGCTGTGCCGGTACTGACAAGGATGGCAATTGTGTTGTGCTTGATCTGATGGTTGGCGAGTTGGTGTCGGAACCGAATCTGGATGATGGCTTGATCCGGGATTTACCTCGAAAATGGCTTCAATCACTGAAGGACTTCAGCACATTCAGCCTGATCTGCAAAGTAACGCTGGATGGAAGTGAGAGTACCGACAAGGCAGTTGTACTTACACCGCGGGAGTTGACGATACGATTTGCGTTCGATGATCTCACTACGTTTGATGACGGCAACTGGAAAGATTGGGAGCGTGGTGTGGATATGCGTCCTCAGGATCTGATTTTGCAAGCGACGGGAGGGACGGGGCATCTGGTTTCCGACTCTGCTAACAAACCTGTCGGTGTGTTAATGACAAAGTACTTCGACAACTTGCAACCGCACGTCACGTATGAATTCAGTTTGTCGGTTCGACGGAGGAATTTTTTGGCCCCCGTCCCTAGCTTGTCGCTTCGCGCGGGTTCAATGGCTGTGACTGAACATACGTTCTTTCCACATATGAGCTGGAAACCTCTTTCTGGAACCTTTGTGGCCACGCAACCTCGCATGCAACTTTGGGTAGAAAGCCATAGCTTTTCATATGATGGAAACGATTTTGATATCGATGATGTGCGTTTGAGAGAACTGTAATTTTCTTGTTCCTCTCGCAGGTGCTTCACTCCAGGTATTTGCAATCGCTGCATTTATCGACCATTGGTGTTGCACAGTTATCTGTCGTGCACGCTTAAATTTTTATCCTTGGCTCGCGTTACATCGTTTAACTGTCGACGATTACCGTGAGCCTTTCCCATGCCCAATCCGAAAGACCTGACTGCCCTGCAATTACCAACGGGCAGCAGTCTAGTAGCCGATGAAACCGAAAACCGGCTGAGCCTCAGCCTCGAAAGCCAGGCGCTGATAAATCTGCGCCTGACCCGCGAAACCGAGCTGCGGCTGCAAGTGGAGGAACGCTTCGGTCTTTCCGGCAGCCAGGCTTTCTGGGCTGCCGGTTATTGGTTGTTCGCTCGCGACCCGGCCTGCCAGCGTCTGATCTGGCAACTCGATGAAACGCCGACCGAAGCCCTGCTCAGCGGCTTGCTGGTTCCTGCCGATACGGCTGGCTGCTATCGTTGCGAACGCACCCTGTTCTGGCAGTTGCCACAGCCGTGGTTGGGCGATTCGCTGACGGGCTGTTACCCACAGCAGATGGTCATCAGCGGCGGCAAGCGGCACCCACGGCGTCCGCCGAAGCCGAGTTGCGAGGTGTATCGGCGTTTCGATTCCAGGCTGGGGGCGTGGATTTCCTTGCGCACAGTGGATATCGACGAGGATCTTGTGCGATTCAATCGCTGGCAGAACAGCCCTCGGGTCGCGAGTTTCTGGCAAGAGCAGGGCAGTCTCGAAGAGCATCGCAAGTACCTGGGCAAACGCCAGGACGATCCCCATACCCTGACGTTGATCGGTTGTTTCGACGATCAACCCTTTGCCTATTTCGAAGCCTATTGGGCCAAGGAAGATCGTATCGCACCCTTCTATGACGCGGATGATTACGACCGTGGCATCCACATGCTGGTGGGCGAAGAAAGTCACCGGGGTCCGCACAAGGTGGCGAGCTGGCTGTCGGCGCTGGTGCATTACCTGTTTCTCGACGATCCACGGACTCGTCGGGTGGTCGCCGAGCCCCGTGCCGACAACGCGAAGATGATTGGGCACCTGCAGCGACAGGGGTTTTATTGCGAGAAGGAATTCGACTTTCCACACAAGCGCGCAGCACTGATGGCGCTGGGGCGCGAGCGTTTTTTTGAGCGCTGCTCGTTGACCTGAACCGCAGGAAAATCGTCCGAATGCCTCACAGGTCTCGGACGATTTCGCAGCTAGCGGTCCTGCGCTTCCTTGGCGTCCATTTCCGCATTGCGTTCGGCGACGCGTTTGCGCTGTTCATCGGTCAGCTCAACCTTGTGGGCGGTGTCGCGCAACATCATCAAACCGCCAACGATAGAGCCAATGGCAACCACCAGAATCAACCAGGCATACCAGGGCATGGGACCTCCTTGAAAGCCGGCCGGCGGGCGAGGGTTTCGCCTGTCGAACGTGCATACCACTTTGAGCGATTGGATTTCGCACTGGTTCCATTGTATGCCTGTTCTGTTTCGTTCACCCCTGTGTCATCTGCAATGCCCCTTCGCGTGCAGGCTCGCTCCCACAGGGGTATGCGTTTTCCCAAACACTGCTAAACAGTGTGGGAGCGGGCTTGCTCGCGAAGAGGCCCGTCAAGACAACGCAGTAACAGAGCCCTAAACCCACTCTTTACGCTTTCTTTATGCCCCGCCGCACCCCTCGGTCTCGTTCCTTTACAGCCTCCCTG
Source organism: Pseudomonas umsongensis (assembly GCF_002236105.1). Lineage (GTDB taxonomy): Bacteria > Pseudomonadota > Gammaproteobacteria > Pseudomonadales > Pseudomonadaceae > Aquipseudomonas > Aquipseudomonas umsongensis. Next base: position 191,845 of record NZ_NIWU01000005.1, on the reverse strand, counting down.
CCGACAATACCTCCACACGCGGCAATACGCCGTAACACGGAGAACTTCCATGAGCGTTCTGGACGGAGTGTCACTGCTGCTGGCAGTGGGACTGTTCATTTATCTGTTGGTTGCGCTGTTGCGCGCGGACCGCAACTAGGAGCGGCTATGCACAGTTATGACTATTGGCTGATCCTGGCGTTTTTCGCCCTGGTACTGGTCCCCGCACCGTTTCTCGGGCGTTTCTACTACAAGGTCATGGAAGGCCAGCGCACCTGGCTGACGCCGATCCTTGGTCCACTCGAACGTGGTTGTTATCGCCTGTCTGGCGTCGATCCCCAGGCCGAGCAGAGCTGGCAGAAGTACACCCTGGCCTTGCTCGCCTTCAACCTGGCGGGTTTTGTACTGTTGTTCGCGATCCTGCTGTTCCAGGACCACTTGCCGCTGAACCCGCAAAACCTGCCGGGCCAGGAATGGACGCAAGCGTTCAATACCGCAGTCAGCTTCATGACCAATACCAACTGGCAGTCCTACAGCGGCGAAGCGACCCTGAGCTACCTGAGCCAGATAGTCGGCCTCACCGTGCAGAACTTTGTCAGCGCCGCCACCGGTCTTGCAGTCCTGGTTGCGCTGTGCCGCGGCATCGGTCGCAAATCCACTGCATCGCTGGGCAACTTCTGGGTCGACATGACTCGCGCCACCCTGTACGGCCTGTTGCCGCTGTGCCTGCTGCTGGCGCTGTACCTGGTCTGGCAGGGCGTGCCGCAAACCTTCGCGCAATATGTGAATGCCGTGACCGTGCAGGGCATCGATCAAGTGATCCCGCTGGGGCCGGCCGCCAGCCAGATTGCGATCAAGCAACTGGGCACTAATGGCGGTGGCTTCTTTGGCGTCAACTCGGCGCATCCGTTCGAGAACCCGACGGCCTGGAGCAACCTGTTCGAAGTCGCGTCGATCATCCTGATCCCGGTGGCGCTGGTGTTCACCTTTGGCCATTACGTGAAAGACCTGCGTCAGAGCCGCGCGATCATCGCGTGCATGCTGGCGCTGTTCTTGATCGGTGGCGCGACGTCGCTGTGGGCTGAATACCAACCCAATCCGACCCTGGCCAACGTCGCCGTCGAACAGACCGCACCGCTGGAGGGCAAGGAGGCGCGTTTCGGTACCACCGCCACGGTGCTGTGGTTGGTGACCACCACGGCGGCGTCGAACGGTTCGGTCAATGGCATGCATGACAGTCTCAACCCGCTCAGCGGCATGGTTGCGCTGGTCAACATGATGGTCGGCGAAGTGATCTTCGGCGGCGTCGGCGCGGGGCTCTATGGCATGTTGCTCAACGTGCTGATCGCGGTGTTCCTCGCCGGCCTGATGATCGGCCGGACGCCGGAATACCTCGGCAAGAAACTGCAAGCCCGAGAGGTGCAGCTATTGGTGCTGACCTTGCTGGTCATGCCGATCGGCGTGCTGGTCCTCGGTGCCATTGCCGCCAGCCTGCCAGGGCCTGTGGCCTCGGTGAGCAACCCCGGCGCCCATGGTTTCAGTCAGTTGCTCTACGCCTACACCTCGGCCAGTGCCAACAACGGTTCGGCATTTGGCGGCTTCGGCGCCAATACGCCGTACCACAACCTGATGCTGGGCCTTGGCATGTTGATCGGTCGCTTCGGCTACATCCTGCCGGTGCTGGCCCTGGCCGGCAGCCTGGCGATGAAGAAGACCGCGCCGATTGGCCAGAACAGCTTCCCGACCCACGGCCCGCTGTTCGTGACCTTGCTGACCGTGACCATTTTGCTGGTGGGTGGCTTGACCTTCCTGCCGACGCTGGCGTTGGGCCCGATTGCTGAACATTTAAGCCTGGGCTTCTAAGGAGCAGATGATGAATATGCCCGCAATCAAACCGGTCGCTGCCAAGGCCCCGGAACAAGCAAGAACCGCGATCTCGGCCCTCTGGCGCCCAGCGCTGGTACAAGCTTTCGTCAAGCTCGATCCGCGACAATTGCAGCGTGCGCCGGTGATGCTGGTGGTCGAACTGACGGCGATCCTGACCACCGTGCTGTGCTTCATTCCCGACACGGCGGTGCCGACCTTCGTCGCCGCACAGATTGCCCTGTGGCTGTGGTTTACCGTGCTGTTCGCCAACTTCGCCGAGGCCCTGGCCGAAGGTCGTGGCAAGGCCCGCGCCGACAGCCTCAAGGCGGGTAGCGAAGGCTTGAGCGCCCGGCGCAGAACCAGCAACGGCAGCTTTCAAGTGGTGCCGGCCGCCAGCCTGCGCAAAGGCGATGTGGTGCGCGTCGAAGCGGGGGAGATGATCCCCGGTGACGGTGAGGTGATTGAAGGGATTGCTGCCGTCAACGAAGCGGCCATCACCGGTGAATCCGCTCCGGTGATTCGTGAATCCGGCGGCGACCGCTCGGCGGTGACCGGCAATACCCGGCTGGTGTCTGACTGGCTGTTGGTGAAGATCACCGCCAACCCCGGCGAGTCGACACTGGATCGCATGATCGCCCTGGTCGAAGGCGCCAAGCGCCAGAAAACCCCGAACGAAGTGGCGCTGGACATCCTGTTGATCGGCCTGACCCTGATCTTCCTGCTGGTGGTCGTGACTCTTCAACCGTTCGCCCACTTTGCCAATGGCAGCCTGCCGCTGGTGTTCCTGGTGGCGTTATTGGTCACGCTGATCCCGACCACCATTGGCGGTTTGTTGTCGGCCATCGGTATCGCCGGCATGGACCGCCTGGTGCGCCTGAACGTGATCGCCAAGTCCGGTCGCGCGGTGGAAGCGGCGGGGGACGTGCACGTCCTGCTGCTGGACAAGACCGGCACCATCACCTTCGGTAACCGTCGTTGCGCCGCCGTTGTTCCCGCTCCAGGCGTGACGGCCAGCGAACTGGCCGAGGGTGCCTTGTTGGCCTCTCTGGCCGATGACACGGCGGAAGGTAAATCCATCGTCGAATACCTGCGTGGCACGCAACCGCAAACGGAGCCGGCCGCCGAATTGCTGACGGCTGTACCGTTCAGCGCCGAAACCCGGCTGTCAGGTGTCGACTATCAGGGCCGCGTGTATCGCAAGGGCGCAGTGGATTCCCTGCTGGCGTTCGTCGGCTTGAAGCGAGCCGACCTGGCCGCGCCGTTGTCCCGGGAAATCGACAGGATTGCCCAGAGTGGCGGCACGCCGCTGCTGGTCTGCGCCGACGGCAAACTGCTCGGTGCGATCCACCTCAAGGACGTGGTCAAGCCCGGCATCCGCGAGCGTTTTGCCGAGCTGCGCAAGCTGGGGATCCGCACGGTCATGGTGACCGGCGACAACCCATTGACCGCTGCCGCGATCGCCGCCGAAGCGGGTGTTGACGACGTGCTGGCCGAAGCCACGCCGGAGAAAAAACTGGCGCGCATCCGGCACGAGCAGAACGACGGTCGCCTGGTTGCCATGTGCGGCGACGGCGCCAATGACGCCCCGGCCCTGGCCCAGGCGGACGTCGGCATGGCGATGAATGACGGCACGCAGGCGGCACGTGAAGCGGCCAACATGGTTGACCTCGACAGTGACCCGACCAAGCTGCTGGACGTGGTGCAGATCGGCAAGGAACTGTTGGTGACCCGCGGCGCGCTGACGACCTTTTCCATTGCCAACGACGTGGCCAAGTATTTCGCCATCCTGCCGGCGCTGTTTGCCGCGATCTACCCGCAACTGGGCGTGTTGAACGTCATGCAGCTGCACAGCCCGCAGAGCGCGATTCTCTCGGCGATCGTGTTCAACGCCCTGATCATCGTGGTGCTGATTCCCTTGGCTTTACGCGGTGTGCGCGTGCAGGCGGCGAGCGCGGCGGCGTTGCTGCGACGCAATCTGCTGATCTATGGCCTGGGCGGGATTGTGGTGCCGTTCGTGGGCATCAAGGCGATCGACATGCTGTTGACGGCGTTGCATCTGGTTTGACCGTGTGTCAGGCGTACCGCCTTCGCGAGCAGGCTCGCTCCCACAAAGGCACCTCGTTTCCTTGTGGGAGCGAGCCTGCTCGCGAAAAAGACGACACGTTGTACCTGACTGAACGCGGTACTTGTTCACCGAATTCGAGGAGTTTGAAATGTCCACAATGATACGCCCGGCCCTGAGCCTGCTGGTTTTGATGACCCTTATCACCGGTGTCGCCTATCCCCTGGTGGTCACCGGCGTGGCCCAGGTCGCCTTCCCGGATCAGGCCAATGGCAGCCTGGTGCGCGATGCCGACGGCAAGGTTCGCGGCTCATCGCTGATTGCCCAGGATTTCGTCGGCGACGCCTGGTTCCACCCGCGGCCATCGGTGGGTGCCTTTGCCACCGTATCGAGCAGCGCCAGCAACCTGTCGCCAAGCAACCCGGCCCTGGCCACTCGGGTGATCGACGACGCCAACAAGCTGCTGGTGCCAGGGCAGGGGCCGGTGCCGCTGGCGCTGGTCACCACCTCTGGCAGCGGTCTCGATCCGCACTTGCCACCGGCCGCGATTGCCTATCAACTGGCGCGTGTTGCGGCGGCGCGCAACCTGCCGGTTGCGTCGCTCCAGCAACTGCTGGACGCCCACACCGAACAGCCATTGGTAGGCCCAGCGGTCGTGAATGTGCTTGAGTTGAATCTGGCGCTGGAAAAACTGTAGTCGGCGGTGACGCCATTCGCGAGCAGGCTCGCTCCCACAGGAGAATGCATTCCAAATGTGGGAGCGAGCCTGCTCGCGAAGACGGCCTCCCAGGCACCACATGAATACCTGAATAAAGAGAACTGAAAGCATGAGCGACTCCGGCCGCGCCGACGCGCTATTAGCAAACCTGCCCCGTGATGGCCGTGGCCGGCTCAAGGTATTCCTCGGCGCCGCCCCCGGCGTCGGCAAGACCTACGCCATGTTGCAAGCGGCCCACACCCAATTGCGCCAAGGCGTGAAAGTCATTGCCGGAGTGGTCGAAACCCACGGCCGTTTCGAGACCGAAGCGTTGCTCAGCGGATTGCCGCAAATGCCATTGGTGCGCTCGTTATACCGTGGCGTTGAGCTCGAGGAGATGGACCTCGACGGTCTGCTTGCAGCCAAGCCCAGGCTGGTGCTGGTGGATGAACTGGCCCACACCAACGCCCCCGGCAGCCGTCACGAAAAACGCTGGCAGGACATCCAGGAACTGCTCGCCGCTGGCATCGACGTGTACACCACGGTCAACGTCCAGCACCTGGAAAGCCTGAATGACCAAGTGCGTGGTATCACGGGCGTGCAGGTGCGCGAAACCCTGCCCGACTGGGTATTGCAGGAAGCGTACGAACTGCTGCTGATCGATTTGCCACCGCGCGAATTGCTCGAGCGTTTGCGCGACGGCAAGGTCTACGTGCCCGAGCAGGCGAGGGCCGCCATCGATGCGTATTTCTCCCAGACCAACCTCACGGCGCTGCGTGAGCTGGCCATGCAAACCGCGGCGGCCCAGGTCGATAACGACCTGACCCAGGGCTATCGCCAGATGGGGCAAGCGGCGCCGACGGTGCGCGGTCGCTTGTTGGTCGGCGTCGATGGCGATGCCCAGGCCGAGCGCCTGGTGCGTCACGCCAGCCGCGTCGCCCAGCGTCGGCATCTGCCGTGGAGCCTGGTGCATGTGGATAATGGCCGCGTGCGTGACGAGCAGTCGCGGCTGCGTCTGCAAAGTGCCCAGCAACTGGCCGAACGCCTGGGCGGTGAAGTAGTGCTGCTGCGGGCCGGCGAGGTCGCCAAAACCCTGATCCAGCACGCCGCTGAACGCCGCGCCAGCCTGGTGCTGGTCGGCCAGTCGCGGCCGCGCCTGCGTCGTCGATTGTTCGGAGGCGGCCTGGCGGCGCGACTGCTGCGTAATGCCCGTGGGCTGGAAATCAACGTGCTCGACACCGAGCAGCAACAGCATCAACCAAGGCAGCGTTCGATGCAGGCACCGGTATGGTTCGACTACGCCCTGGCCGTGGTCGCGACGCTGTTGGCCACTGCCCTGGCCTGGGCAGTGGCCAGTGTGCTGCCGTTGCCGAACATCTCGCTGGTGTTTCTCGCCGCGGTGTTGCTGGTAGCGGTGCGCAGCAGTCTTGGCCCGGCCCTGGCCTGTGCGGCGTTGTCGTTCCTGACCTACGATTTTTTGTTCATTCCGCCGAATTTTTCCTTCAGCATCCAGCGCGAAGAAGACGTGCTGACCTTGCTGTTTTTCCTGCTGATGGCGGCGCTCACCGGCAACCTTGCTGCACGCCAGCGCCGGCAATTGCAGGCCCTGCGTGATACCCAGGAAGAGACCAGCGAACTGCTCGATCTGTCGCGCAAACTCACCGCTGCCACCGATCGTCAGGCCGTGGTCAACGCGGCGGCCCAGCACCTCAGCGGCTGGAGCGACCTGCAACTGTGCCTGCTCAATCGCGACGGCCAGAGCGGCTGGAAAGTCGAGATCGGTGGCCCGCTGGAGTTCACCGAAGCCGAACGCGCCGCCGCCGATTGGGCGTGGCAGCACGACCAGCCGGCGGGCGCGGGCACCGGGACCTTGCCGTTCGGTCGTTGGTGGTGGTGGCCATTGTCAGTGGAGGAGGGGCCGCTGGCGCTGCTCGGTGTGTGTGCCAAAGAAGACCAGGCCTTGAGCGGCCAGCGTCGGCGTTTGTTGACCGCGTTGAGCCAGCCGTTGGCCCAGGCGCTGGCCCGAGCACAACTGGCCGATGACCTGGAAGCCGCGCGGCTGCACGGCGAAACCGAACAATTGCGCAGTGCCTTGCTGGCCTCGGTGTCTCATGATTTGCGTACCCCGCTGACCTCCATGCGCGGCAGTATCGATAGTCTGCTGGCCCTCGGTGAGGCCATTCCCCTGGAGGATCGCCGTGAGTTGCTGGAAGGCACCCGCGACGAAGCCGAACGCCTCGATCGCTACATTCAAAACCTGCTGGACATGACCCGCCTCGGTCACGGGGCATTGAAGCTGGCACGGGACTGGGTATCGCCGGCAGACATTGTCGGCAGTGCGCTCAATCGCCTTCGCGCGGTATTGGCCCCGTTGCAGGTCACCACCGAAGTGCCGGCGCAACTGCCGCTGTTATTCGTCCACGCGGCGCTGATCGAGCAGGCCCTGGTCAACGTGATGGAAAACGCTGCGCGTTTCTCGCCGTCCCACGGGCGCCTGCACGTGCGCGCGGGGGCCGATGACACGGAGCTGTTTTTCTCGGTAAGCGACGAAGGGCCGGGGATTCCGGAAGCGGAGCGGGAGAAGATTTTCGACATGTTCTACACCGCCGCTCGCGGCGACCGTGGTGGGCAGGGCACGGGGCTGGGGTTGGCGATCTGTCAGGGCATGGTCGGTGCCCATGGCGGGCGGATCAGCGTGGCCGACGGTATTGAAGGGCGCGGCACCTGCATCACCTTGCACTTGCCTTTGCAGGCGCAGCCGGGTTTTGAGAGTGAAGCCTGATCGTGCTTGCGTTACTCTCTTGCCACTACTTTGTGTTGATGTGAATCCATGAACCAGACCGCGACCATCCTGGTCATCGATGACGAACCGCAAATCCGTAAATTCCTGCGCATCAGCCTCGCTTCACAGGGCTACAAGGTGCTGGAGGCCGGTACCGGCACCGAAGGCCTGGCGCAAGCGGCGTTGAACAAACCGGACTTGCTGGTGCTCGACCTCGGCCTGCCGGACATGGACGGCCAGCAGGTACTGCGTGAGTTTCGCGAGTGGTCGACAGTGCCGGTGCTGGTGCTCTCGGTGCGTGCCGGTGAAGGGCAGAAAGTCGAGGCGCTGGATGGCGGTGCCAATGACTACGTGACCAAGCCCTTTGGCATCCAGGAATTCCTGGCGCGAATTCGAGCGCTATTACGCCAGGCGCCGGTGGGCGAGGCCCAGCAAGCGGCACTGGCCTTCGGCCCGCTGACGGTGGACCTGGCCTATCGGCGGGTATCGCTCGATGGTAGCGAAGTCGCGCTGACCCGCAAGGAATACGCAGTGCTGGCGCAACTGGCACGGCATCCCGGACGAGTCATCACCCAGCAACAACTGCTCAAGGACATCTGGGGGCCGACCCATACTGAAGACACGCATTACTTGCGGATCGTGGTGGGGCACCTGCGCCAGAAACTGGCGGACGACCCGATGCAACCGCGGTTCATCGTGACCGAGGCGGGGGTGGGGTATCGGTTACTCGATTCATGATCGTTCCCACGCTCTGCGTGGGAACGCCGTCATGGACGCTCCGCGTCCGCTATTGAGTTCGTGACGCGGAGCGTCACAGGATGCATTCCCACGCAGAGCGTGGGAACGATCGTTGTTTCAGGAATCTCGCTCACTCTCATACCGATCCAGCGTATCGCGCGCAATCTCGCGTCCCAGCGCGATCAACTCCGGCGCCTTGTAGAACTCGAAAAACCGGCACACCCGCTTCGGCACGTTGATCAGGATGTCCGGCGGATACCCGGCAATCTTGTATTGCGCCAAGGAGGTCTGCATGACCTCGAAACTCTGGTTGATCAAATCCAGCAGGGACGCCGGCCCCACGTTGTCGATGATGAACGACCCGGTGGCGGACTTCGGCGCACCGTCCCGTTCAGGCGCGGCCGCGGGTTGCTGGGCTTCAGGTTCGGCCGACTCGACCCAGGGGTTGATCTCTGCCGCTTCGGCCATCAACGCTTCCTTCTCCAGCAGCAGCAATTGTTCGGCCTGCTTGCGCCGGAACGGCAACTTCGAGCCCAGGGAACTGATCAGGCTGTCAAAGCGGGTCTTGAAGGCAGCTGGGCGCTGGATCACCGGTAACTGGTAGTGACGCTGGTTGGTGGAGTTGAGGTTGACCGCGATGATCAGATCGCAATGGCTCGACACCACCGGCACGATCGGCAAGGGGTTGAGGATACCGCCATCGACCAGCATGCGATTGCCCTGCATCACCGGGGTAAACAGACTGGGAATCGCCGCCGAGGCACGCATGGCCTGGTGCAGGCAGCCCTCCTGGAACCAGATTTCCTGCTGGTTGGTCAGGTCGGTGGCCACTGCGGTATAGGGGATGCGCAGGTCTTCGATATTGATTTCGCCAACGATCTTGCGGATTTGCCCGAAGACCTTTTCCCCGCGGATGGCCCCGAGGCGAAAACTGACGTCCACCAGGCGCAGTACGTCGAGGTAATCCAGGCTCTCGATCCAGTCCCGATAATCATCGAGTTTGCCAGCGGCGTAGATCCCGCCAACCACCGCGCCCATGGAGCAACCGGCGATACAGGCGATATCGTAGCCTCGCCGTTCAATTTCCTGGATGACGCCTATATGGGCATAGCCCCGGGCTCCACCCGAGCCCAACACCAGTGCGACACGCTTTTTCATTGATCGCCCTCGTTTGAATCGTTCAACAATGCACCCAACGAGGGGGGCGCTTCAATCGACAGGTCGTTCGGCCGCGTGAATGGGTCGTTTTTTCGACACTCCATGGCGGCGGATGGGTATTCTCTCCCCGTTGGGTTAACGTTGCCGACGGACGGCACTTTTTGTCCGCCAGACCGTCCTACCTGCATGACTGTTTACCTATTTTAGAGGTGTAAGAAATGAAAGCCTGGATCTGTGTGCCACTGATTGCCCTGGCGCTGGCCGGTTGTGCCGGCAAAACCGCTTATCGCGACAGCTGCGGCAGCCAGCTCGATGCCGCCTGGCGTGAGTTGGACCTGGCAAAGGCCGAAGGTTTCGCCGGAACCGTCAGCTACTCCAAGGCTTTATCGCTGCTGACCGCAGCCAAGACCCAGCAACAATTCGAAGGCTTCGAGGGATGCGCGAAGAAGGCCGAAAAGGCGCGTTTCTATATTCGTGAGTCGCGCGCGGGGAGATAGGCTGGAAAGCAGCTATAAGTTATAAGCTGCAAGCCACAAGTCGGTTCGCTTGCAGCTTGCAGCTTACAGCCGTTTACGGAGTAAACCATGATCGATAGGTTGGTGGCCCGGGTCTTAGGCTTGGAAATTCGTCTATTGGCCTGTCAGGCACGCTTGAGTGCCCACACCGATCCTGAGGCATTGCACGAGTTGCGTACCACGGTGCGCCGGTTGCGCAGCCTGCTGCGGCCGTTGCGCGGGTTGCCCGGAGTCGAGCAGCTGGAAGCGGCGGCGTCCGAAGTTGGCGACTTGACCACGCCATTGCGTGATCGTGAGGTGTTGGCTGCCTACTTGCTCGAAAACGATCAAGTGCAAGCCGCGCAGCGGCGCATGGTGCAAATGGCCAAGGCTTATCCTGCGGTGGCGACCAGTACGGAGTTTAAGCAGCTGCTGTTGATCCTCGATGCCTTTCCGCGATTCCTGCGCGCTGCCCAGCGCCAGGGTTTGCTCAAGGGGCTGGACAAGCGCATCGAAAAACGCCTGGGCAAACAGTGGAAGAAACTCGACACCGCCTTGCACGATCCGGCCCATGACCGCCATCGTTTGCGCTTGCTGATCAAGCGCGTACGTTATGGCATCGACGCTTACCCCGAACTGGATCGCCTGCCCAAGGCCGCCATGCCCCGACTGAAATCTGCCCAAGGGGCCTTGGGGGACTGGCACGACTGTGTGCAATGGCTGGCGATGGCCGAGCAGGAAGCGGATTTGCAGCCTTGTGTCGCCGTTTGGCAAGCCACCATGGCCAAGGCCGAACAGCGTGCCGACCGGGTGCTGGAAAAACTCAGCAAGGCCTGTTTCAAATCCTGAACCCACCACGACCCCTGTAGGAGCTGCCGCAGGCTGCGATCTTTTGATCTTTGTTTTTAAAATCAAAAGATCGCAGCCTGCGGCAGCTCCTACACAGGCGCAGGCGGCTTATCTGTCAGTCAATTTGACCGGAATAGGCACTGTACAGCCCCAGTGAGCTGGTTAAGATTCCTTCATCCGTTTCCTGCCTTGAGGTCTTCATGCGCTTTTGCGATTTGCTCGACGCTGTTCGCCGTCAACCACTGGAACTGTCGATCCCGCCCGGATGGGCGCAAGGCCGAGCCAGTTTCGGCGGCCTGGTGGCTGCCTTGCAGTACGAAGCCATGCGCGCCAAGGTGCCAGCGGACCGGCCGGTACGCTCACTGGCAATCACCTTTGTCGGCCCGGTCGAACCCGACGTGCCGGTCAGTTTTGAAGTTGATGTATTGCGCGAGGGCAAGGCGGTCAGCCAGGTGTTGGGCCGCGCGATGCAGAGGGGGCAGGTCGTCACGCTGGTTCAGGGCAGCTTCGGCGCCTCGCGTCCATCGGAAGTGGCGGTGCAAGCGTTGCCGGCGCCAGAGATGAAGCATTGGGACGACTGTCAGGAACTGCCTTTCATCGAGGGCGTGCTCCCGCAATTCATGCAGCACCTGGCAATGCGCTGGAGTGTTGGCGGGTTGCCATTCAGCGGCAATACATCGCGTCAAATGGGCGGCTGGGTGCGCTTGCGGGGTGATGTGAAGGAGGAGTCGGTCACCGAAGCGCACATCCTGGCGCTGGTGGATGCCTGGCCACCGGCCCTGATGCCGTTTCTGAAGAAGCCGGCGATGGGCAGCACGCTGACCTGGACCATCGAATTCGTCCAGCCATTGCTGGCACTAAGCACCCTGGACTGGTGCAAATACCTGGTTGAAACCGAGCATGCCGCCGACGGCTACGGCCATGCCGCGGCGAAGCTGTGGGATGTGGAGGGGCGGTTGATTGCCATGAGCCGGCAGACGGTGACGGTGTTCGGCTGATCAATGACGACGGTGGCGCTCGCACCAGGCGCGCCACCAGCCGCCGCTGAGGACGTATCGCGGGAAGGTCAGGAACTGCTCGACCAGCAAGCGTGAAACCGCATCTTTGCGATCACTGAATGGCTCGGAGGCTTGCGCCTCCAGGGTATGGCCGTGACGTTGCAGACCCAAGGCGGCAATCACACCGATGACGCCGATGGCGAAATTCGCCAGGTTCAGGCCGAATACCCCGCAGGCGATCAGCAGGAAGGCGACAATGAACAGTGGCACGGCAATCAGGTGCAACACTAGGTTGGTCGGGTGTTGGTGATTGTTCGGGTACGCACGCCATTGCCAGGCGGGAAGGTTGGGGTGACGTTTACCCATGATGCTTATCCTCGATCCTTGTTGAACTCATGAATCAAGGATAGGCCCGGTAGATGCGGGCGGCGAATCAAGCTTGGCTATCGAAGCGATAGGGGTCATGTCCACCCTCGATGTTATAGCTTGAGCTGCCCGATCGCCGTGCTCAACTCGCCGGCCAACACCGCCAGTTCATCACTGGTTGTAGCCGAGCTGACGGTCTGGCGCACCGTATTTTCGGTCACATCGCGGATGCTCACCACCGCCCGGTTCATCTCTTCGGCCACCTGGCTTTGTTGCTCGGCCGCCACGGCAATCTGGGTGTTGCTTTCGCGCATCTGCGCCACTGCCCCGGTAATCTGCGCCAACGCGGCCCCAGCCTCCTGGGCTTGCTGTACGCATTCATCGGCCTTGAATGAACTCTCCTGCATGAAGTCCACCGCATCGCGAGTACCTGATTGCAAGGCGGACACCATCACGGTGATTTCATCGGTGGAGGTTTGGACGCGCTTGGCCAGGTTGCGCACTTCATCGGCGACCACCGCAAACCCCCGGCCCATTTCGCCGGCCCGGGCCGCTTCGATTGCCGCGTTCAGCGCCAGCAAATTGGTCTGCTCGGCAATGCTGTGAATTACGTTGACCACACCGTTGATCTTCTGGCTGTCCTCGGCGAGGCGCTGGATCATCTCGGCGGTCTGCTGCACCCCGGTAGACAGTCCGGCAATCGATCGCTGTACCCGCATGACCACTTCCTGCCCGCTGCCGGCCAAGGTGTCGGCAGATTGCGAAAGGTCTCGGGTGGCACCGGCGTGCTGGGCGATGTGATAGACGGTGGCGGTCATTTCATTGATGGCCGTTGCCGCCTGATCGGTTTCGCTCTGCTGGCCAAGCATGCCATGACGCACTTCATTCATGTTCGATGCCAGGCGTGCGGCACCTTCGTCCAGTTGTCGGACGGTGCTGGCGACGGTGCTGACCACGCCTTGGTAACCGGCCTGCATGGCGTTGAAAGCGTTGGCCATCTGCCCGACTTCGTCGCTGCAAGTCAGCGGGACACGGGCCGACAAGTCGCCAGTTTTTTCAACGTGGAGCATCACGTCTTTCAGGGTATTGAGTTGACTGAGCAAAAAGCGAATCAACAACTGTGAGGCACCGAGCATTGCCAGCATCAGGATAAACACCGCCAGCGCATAATTGACAACACGCTCGCTGAACACCTGGCCCAGGCTTGGACCATGGGCAATCAAGGCGACCCGCTGGCCGTCCGTGCGGGTGAAGACTTCGGCGCCGATCGGCGGGTTGTCACCGAAATATGGCAGCGCGTCGAACTCGACCCAGCCGGTGGCATCGGCCAGTGCCTGCAGCGGCTGTCCGTCCAGCCGCGGTGCCTGGCCGTGATCGAAGGTCAGCAGGTTCCCGGCCCTGGGCAGCGGCTGCCCGGCAGGCCAGGCTTCGAGCAATCGCGCCTGGGCCTGGGCCGATTCCTGGGCGGCATGGCTGCGGGCTTGTTGTTCGAGCTGCACGGCATAAAACACCAGCAGTAGCGTGGTGACGAAAGCGACGGCGTTCACCGCCCAGAATTTGTACTTCAGCGAGATATTGCTAAGCCAGGCACCCATGGAGGTCTTCTCTGATAGCGGAAACAGTTTTGGCAAGGTGCCATTATTGTGCCGCTATTGTTGGGCTGAACGCTTGATGCAGGTCAAGATTGCGAGGCTTGCTTGCAAGACGCCATCGCAGGGCGTAATGCGCTATCCTGCGCGCCCTGAAAATTTACCAGCTACAGGATCCGCCCCCATGAAAGCCGCCCTCATCGAACTCATCAGCAACATCAGCTCCGGGTGCATGGCCGATGACGAAATCGAGAAAGTCGCTGATGAAGCGGCCCAGGCTTACGCTGATCCAGCGGCTTTCCTGAGCGCCAACCCGGACATCAACTACGACGACAGCTTCCCGATCCCGCTGGGTGAGTGGGTCGTGGTTGGCAGCTTGCCCGATACCGTGCTGTTTCAGGCCGACACCTATGTGGACCTGTTTGCCCAGATCGTCGCCTCGTTCGGCCCGGGGGTTGAGTTCAATCTCAAGCCCAAGCAGTTGGCCAGGACCGAAGCCCTGACCGCACTGAATCGCATCCAGGTGCAGATGAGCAGCCTGAACAAGGAAAACGGTGGCTACACGCTGATGAACTTCAGCCAACTGCTGGACGATGAACTGCAAGTGGTGCTGGTCTATGGCAATGCCGTGCCTCGGGTGCTCGAACTGTGCGCGCAAGTCGGCATCGCCGCTGCGCCATCGCTGGAAGCCTTGAAAGTGGCGATCCACGTCTGAACCGCTAAAGCTGTCAAAAAAAGGGAACCCTGTTCACGGCGGGCTATCCTAAGAGGGCTTATCACTCTTCAGGAGCGTCATCATGGGTTCCACGTTCAATAGCCTGGTTGGCTTGATCATTCTTGCCCTGGATATCTGGGCAATCATCAACGTGCTGAAAAGTGGCGCCGAGACCGGAATGAAAATCTTCTGGGTGCTGTTGATCCTGTTGCTGCCGGTTCTGGGCCTGATCATCTGGGCCATTGCGGGCCCACGAGGAAATGTGCGTATCTGAAGCGAAACACTCGCCGGAACATTGCCCGGCGCCCGAGGTCGAGATAGGTGTAAGCCTATCCATGGGTTTTATCGAGGAGGCACCGATGCAAAGGTGGAAAGTCACTTTCGTGGATGATCATGGTGAAGTAATCGATGAAGAATTCGAGTGCGAGGAGTGCCCGAGTCACGAAGAGGCCGCCAAACTCATCAAGGCACGATTGCTTCCCGTGGCCGCCGAACTGGATCTGAACGACTATGAGGGCCGCACCCCTGATGCAGGCGTCAAAAGCCTGAAGGCCCAGAACAGTATTGAAATTCGCAGCATCACCCCCGTCTGAACCTCTTCTCGTTATCGACTACAGCAGAACCAGGCCTTGGCAGCGGCTCTATCTTGGGGCTACTCTGCAAGCGAGATCAGCGAATGGATCGCTAAGGTCTGGTCTTGTCAGCTCCATGCTTGTTTCCCGTCGCGCGCACCCTTGGGTTCGCACAAGGGAGTACGGAAAGTCTATCCATCAGTTTGAGGAGGACGTTTCATGAGCACAGCCTATCAAGAAGACATCAGCAGCAGTGTGTTGCGCCGCATGAAAGAAGGCGGTTTTGATTTTTCCCGGTTCCATCCCATCGAGTTCTACGCCATTTTCCCGGACGAGGAGCGGGCACGCAGGGCGGCAGGTCATTTTCACCGTGGTGAATCCCTGGATGCGCAAATCAGTGTGCGCGACGATGGCGCCTGGGCTTTGGAGTTGTGCAAGGTCATGTATGCGACCTACGACGACATTGGCGATTTCGAACAGGGTTTCGAGGCAGTGGTCGAGCCTCTGGGCGGCATCATCGAAGGCTGGGGTGTGAAACAGGAGGTACGAGGGCGACTCGCATAAACCTATGAACAGTTACAACCAGCAATGACGGCTAACCTTCGGGTTGGCCGTTTTCGTTTTTGCCGATGGCAATCGAACAAGGCCGACCCGTTCGCCGGCAAGCCGGCGCCTACGGTCTATGCTGGTGATGGGCGACAACAACGCCTTGCAATGAAGCGGGGGCCGTCAGGTGGGGGCATTTGCCGCACAGGATTGGTGCGGCGCTCGCGTGGTGATTATCTAACCGATTGAAATCAAAGCGTTTCTGCCGATGGCACGGGCCTTGCGAAGGCCTGTATGTCCGGGTGACAAGGAGTACGGCATGATCCGCACCTATTTTGATGAGATGTACGACGCTGGCGGCCAGGTCCGCCCGCATTATCGGGAGTTTGCCCGTTGGCTGGCCGAGACGCCTGACGAGCTTCTGGCACAACGGCGACGCGAGGCCGATCTGCTGTTTCATCGCGCCGGGATTACCTTCACGCTCTACGGTGATGAGCAGGGCACAGAGCGCCTGATTCCCTTCGACACCATCCCGCGCAGTATCCCCGCCAGTGAATGGCGCGTGGTCGAGCGCGGCTGTATCCAGCGGGTCAAGGCGTTGAACATGTTTCTCGCCGACCTTTACCACGAGCAGCGCATCATCAAGGCCGGGATCATTCCGGCCGAGCAGGTGCTGGCCAACGAGCAGTACCAGTTGGCGATGCAAGGCCTGGACCTGCATCGGGATATCTATTCGCACATTTCCGGCGTCGACCTGGTGCGCGACGGCGACGGCACGTACTACGTGCTCGAAGACAATCTTCGTACACCGAGCGGCGTCAGCTACATGCTCGAAGACCGCAAGATGATGATGCGCCTGTTCCCCGAGTTGTTTGCGGCCCAGCGCATTGCCCCCATCGACCATTACCCGAACCTGTTGCTCGACACCCTGAAAAGCTCAAGCCCGATCGAAAATCCGAGTGTCGTGGTGCTG
The DNA here is from genome assembly GCF_002236105.1 of Pseudomonas umsongensis. Lineage (GTDB taxonomy): Bacteria > Pseudomonadota > Gammaproteobacteria > Pseudomonadales > Pseudomonadaceae > Aquipseudomonas > Aquipseudomonas umsongensis. The sequence continues at coordinate 175,461 of NZ_NIWU01000005.1, read as the reverse complement.
ACGCCGGGGCGCTTCAACAGCGCCTTCTTCGAGCATGCATTCCTGGCGCGAGAAATGGGCGTGGAGCTGGTGGAGGGTGCGGACCTGTTCGTGCGTGACGACAAGGTGTTCATGCGCACCACCGACGGGCCGAAAGCCGTCGATGTGATTTACCGCCGTCTCGACGATGCGTTCCTTGACCCGCTGGCGTTCAATCCCGACTCGATGCTGGGCGTGCCCGGCCTGCTGTCGTCCTATCGTTCGGGCAATGTCGTGTTGGCGAACGCCATCGGAACCGGGGTGGCAGACGACAAATCGGTGTATCCATTCGTCACCGACATGATCCGTTTCTACCTGGACGAAGAACCGATCCTGAAAAACGTACCCACGTGGCAGTGTCGCAATCCTTCTGAGCTGTCCCACGTCCTGGCCAACCTTCCGGAGCTCGTGGTCAAGGAAACCCAGGGCTCCGGCGGCTACGGAATGCTGGTGGGGCCCGCGGCGAGCGCAGCGGAAATCGAAGCCTTCCGCGCGCGCATCATCGCCAAGCCCCATGCCTACATCGCACAGCCGACACTGTCGCTGTCGACCTGTCCGACCTTTGTCGAAAGCGGCATCGCGCCACGCCATATCGACCTGCGTCCGTTTGTACTGTCTGGCCGCGAAACCCGGGTCGTGCCCGGCGGCTTGACCCGTGTCGCCCTGCGCGAAGGCTCCCTGGTGGTGAATTCCTCCCAGGGCGGCGGAACCAAGGACACCTGGGTGGTTGAGGATTGAAGGAAGCCTGACATGTTAAGTAGAACTGCCTCGGATTTGTATTGGATGTCGCGTTACCTGGAGCGGGCGGAAAACCTCGCGCGGATGCTCGACATCAGTTATTCGCTGTCGCTGATGCCCCAGGATGGCCGTGGGAACGGCCTGCACGAGTTGGCCATGCCGTTGCTGATTACCGGCACGCTGGATGATTATCTCGAACGCCACGGCGAGCTGCATGCCGAAAGGTTGTTGCATTTCTTTGCCCTGGACGCGGCCAACCCGGCCAGCATCTACAGTTGCCTCGGGGCCGCACGGGCCAGTGCCCACGCGGTACGTGGCCGCATCACCGCCGACATGTGGGAAAACATCAACGCCACTTGGCTGGAGATTCGCGGCATCGCCGAACAGGGCCTGGGCCGCTACGGCATGAGCCGTTTCTGCGAGTGGATCAAGGAACGTTCCCATCTGTTCCGTGGTGCGTCCTACGGCACCATCATGCGCAACGACGCGTTCCGTTTCATTCGCCTGGGGACATTCATCGAAAGGGCCGACAACACACTGCGCCTGCTCGATGCGCGCTACGAAATGGCCGGTGATCAGGCCGAAGCGGTCAGCGACGGCACGGCCCACGCCTATTACCAATGGAGTGCGTTGTTGCGGGCCCTGTCGTCTTTCGAGGCGTACACCGAGATCTACCGTGACGCCCCCGGCGCCCGGCATGTGGCCGAGTTGCTGCTGCTGCGGGCCGATGTTCCACGCTCTTTGCGCGCCTGCACCGAAGAAATCGATCTGATCCTGGCGCAACTGCCAGGGGCCAATGGCCGCCCGGCACAGCGCTTGGCTGCGGAGATGGACGCACGATTGCGCTATACCGGCATCAACGAAATCCTCGACGAAGGCCTGCATGCCTGGCTGACCGAGTTCATCCCGCTGGTGCGCCAGTTGGGTAATGCCATTCACAGTTCCTACCTGGAGGCTGCATGAGACTTTCCATAAGCCACGAGACCACCTATCACTACGAGGATCAGGTGCGGGCGAGCATCCAGTACCTGCGGCTGACGCCTCACGACAGCGAGCGCCAACACGTGCTCAGTTGGCAGCTCGATCTGCCGCGGCCGGTGCGCGCGCAACTGGATCCGTTCGGCAACATCCTGCACGTACTGACCATGGACGAACCCCACGCGGCCATCATCATCGGTGCCCGTGGCCAGGTCGACATCGACGAGTTGCGCGAAGCCGAGCACGAGAGCCAGTCGGCATTGCCGTTCTTGCGTTTCACCCGGCTGACCGAGGCCGACCAGGCGCTACGCGCGTTCGCCGACAAGGCGTGCAAGCAGCGCCGCGACCGAACGGCGCTGATCGACTTGATGCATGGCTTGAACCAGCACATGACCTACACGCCGGGCGCCACCGAAGTGGACACCAGCGCCGCCCAGGCTTTCGCCGGGCGTTCGGGTGTGTGCCAGGACCATACCCACGCGTTCCTCGCCTGCGCCCGCAGCCTGGGCGTGCCGGCGCGTTATGTGTCGGGTTACCTGTACAGCGAAAACAGCGAACACCTGGCCAGCCACGCCTGGGCCGAAGCCTGGCTCGATGACGCCTGGTACAGCTTCGATGTGACCAATGAACTGGCCCGTCCTGAACGCCATTTGAAGCTCGCGGTAGGGCTCGATTACCTGGACGCCTGCCCGGTACGTGGCATGCGCCGCGGTGGTGGGTGTGAGCAGATGCATGCAAAAGTGTTCGTATCGCCGACGCCTGTGCCGGTGATTTCCGTACAACAGCAGTAATCAGCAACCGCTCATCCTGTAGGAGCGAGCATGCTCGCGAAGAACGCGAGATCACCGCGGGGTGTCAGGTTTCCAGCGTTATCGTTGACGACCATCGCGAGCAGGCTCGCTCCTACAGGGGGATGTGGTCAGGGCCTGACCTTGCGCCCGGCCATGTGCTGCAAATACCCCACCAACATCTGCAGATCCCCATCCGGCAACACCTCGGCCGAGAACCCCGGCATTTTCGCCTGCGGCCACTGGCGCAAACTCTGCGGGTCGCGGATATAGCGCTGGAGGAAATCCGCGCCGAAGTACTCGGTCGGGTTGTACGGGATATTCAGGTCCGGGCCGAACTGCGAATCACCGGCACCGTTGAGTCGATGGCACGCCAGGCAGTTTTTCTGAAACAGCGCAAAGCCCTTGTTCACCGGATCGTCGGCCTTCAACGCAGGATCAGGCAGCAGGGCAGGGAAACGCGCGGCCACCGGTGCCATGCGCTTGATGCTGGCGACTTCGAACGGCCATTGTTCCGGGCTGATGTTGCCTGCACGCGGATCGGTCCAGACCAGGTAAAACGGCCCGGCGCTGTGTTTGCCTTCTGCCAGCGGCGGCCACGGCTGGGCCGGATCTTCGATCGCCAGCCAGGCACGCGCGCCTTGGGTATTGAGCAGCGGCGCCGCCGACAACTCGGCCGCAAAGCCGTCCAGCGCCACGGCTTGCAGGTGATCGTCAGGCTTGATGTCGGTCAATAGCGCAGCGAGCGGCACGGCGCGATAAGTCATGTCACGCTTGTAGGACACATCATTGCTGATACTGATGGTCTGGATCTGAGGATGCTTGAGCAACTCCTCGGATTGCCACGTGCGACTGTTCGCGCCCAGCTCAAGGTTCAGCTGTGCGGCATGAAGAGGCGTGCTGAGTAGCAGGGCCCCGAACACAATAAGCGTTTTCAAATGATCGCCATCCATGTCGTGCAAGTGCCGCAGAGGTTGGCACAGCCATACTGGCACGGGAAGCGAGCCAGTCACATTTTTACATGGCGATTAAAGACCTGCCGCCGTCTTTTCAAGATCGACTAACCGATCACCTTGGTCAGGTTTGGCAAAATCAACAATAGAGTGGTGGCGAAAAGAATGAGCCCGGCTTGACGAACTTTCGATTGTTTGAACATGGCTGACCGCCTTTTTTTTGTTATTTCCTGATGCCTGCCTGCCCATCTCCATGACGGCAAACGTTGCACTTCCTGTAGCACGAGCGTCTCGGCAAAACCCGACGACAACTTCGTACACCTTCACCTTAGAGCCCGCGTCACACTTGGTTTAGATCCATTTAGTATGGTGTTGTCACGGAATGCTATTAAAAAGGCATGAGGCCAATTGCCAGCTTCTTGAGCGGCCTTTTGCTAGACACCTGCGTGTGCTGAACCCCTTCACCGGGGGCGGGATGACCGTCCGTCTGAGCGTGTGGGTCAACGTTGATGAACGTTGCGGTCATTGAATGGCCGGCAGCTCGGAATAAGGTGGAGGCTCTCTGGAAGATCAGAAGATTGCAGCCCCATCAGGTTCGAGGACGCCATGACCCAAGCTTTGATTTTCGACGCGTTACGTACGCCCCGTGGCAAAGGCAAGCCCAGTGGCGCCTTGCACAGTGTCAAGCCGGTGAGCCTGGTGGCCGGCTTGCTCACGGCGCTGCAACAGCGAACCGACCTTGATACCAGCCAGGTCGACGACGTGGTACTCGGATGCGTGACGCCCATCGGCGACCAGGGCTCTGACATCGCCAAGACCGCGGTCCAGGTGGCGGAATGGGACGTCAGCGTGGCGGGCGTGCAGATCAACCGTTTCTGCGCCTCGGGGCTGGAGGCAGTGAACCTGGGGGCGATGAAAGTCCGTTCCGGTTTCGAAGACCTGGTGGTGGTCGGCGGCGTCGAGTCGATGTCACGCATCCCCATGGGCAGCGACGGCGGGGCGTGGGCGCTGGACCCGCAAACCAACCTGCACGGCCATTTCATTCCACAGGGCGTGAGCGCCGACCTGATCGCCACGCTTGAAGGTTTCAGCCGGCAGGACGTCGATGCCTACGCCTTGCACTCGCAACAAAAAGCCGCAAGGGCGAGGGCTGGCGGGGCGTTCAAAAACTCATTGGTGCCGGTGCAGGACCAGAACGGCATCATCCTGCTCGATCATGACGAGTTCATCCGCGCCGAATCGACCCTGGAAGGCCTTGGCAAACTCAAGCCGAGTTTCGAAATGATCGGGCAAATGGGGTTCGACGCCACTGCGCTGCGGGTTTTCAGCCAGGTGGAGCGGATCGATCATGTACACACCCCCGGCAACAGTTCCGGGATCGTCGACGGCGCAGCGTTGATGTTGATCGGCTCCGAAGCCATGGGCCAGGTCCTGGGCTTGCAGCCACGGGCGCGGATCGTCGCCACCGCAGTCACCAGCACCGATCCGACCCTGATGCTCACAGGTCCTGCGCCGGCCACCCGCAAGGCGTTGGCCAAGGCCGGGTTGCGGGTCGAAGACATTGATCTGTTCGAGGTCAACGAGGCGTTTGCCTCGGTGGTGTTGAAGTTCATCAGGGACATGGCCGTCGACCCGGAAAAAGTCAATGTCAACGGCGGCTCCATTGCCATGGGCCACCCGTTGGGCGCCACAGGCTGCGCCATTCTCGGCACGCTGCTCGATGAACTGGAAAGCCGGAGCCTGCGCTATGGCCTGGCGACTTTGTGTGTCGGCGGCGGCATGGGCATTGCCACCATCATCGAACGCCTCTGAGCCCCGATTGCAAGGAACCTGTATATGAGCCAAGCCATTCGCTACGAAAAAGGCCAGGACCGGATCGTCGTCCTGACCATCGACCTGCCGGGCCAGAGCGCCAACACCATGAATGCGCTTTACCGCGAAGCCATGGCCGACTGTGTCGCCCGCCTGCAGGCCGAAAAAAACAGCATCGCGGGTGTGATCATCACCTCGGCCAAGAAAACCTTCTTTGCCGGCGGCGATCTCAATGAGCTGATCAAGGTCGACAGGCCCCAGGCCACGGCTTTTTACAACAGGGTGCTGAGCCTCAAGAGCCAACTGCGCACCCTGGAAACCCTTGGTAAACCCGTGGTCGCCGCAATCAATGGCGCGGCGTTGGGTGGAGGCTGGGAAATCTGCCTGGCTTGCCATCACCGCATAGCGCTGGACGATCCTTCCCTGCAACTCGGCCTGCCGGAAGTGACCCTCGGTTTGCTGCCGGGGGGTGGCGGCGTGGTACGCATGGTGCGAATGCTGGGCATTGAAAAAGCCCTGCCGTACCTGCTCGAAGGCAAGAAATTAGCCCCGCAGAAGGCCTTGCAAGCGGGTTTGATCGATGACCTGGCGAGCGATCGCGAGGCGCTGCTGAACAAGGCACGCACTTGGATCAAGGCCAATCCGACGGCGGTCCAGCGCTGGGACGTGAAGGGCTTTCAGATTCCAGGTGGCACGCCGTCGAACCCGAAAGTCGCCCAGATGCTGGCGATTGCACCGTCTATCCTGCGCAGTAAAACCCAGGGTACGTTGCCCGCGCCGGAGAAAATCCTGTGTGCGGCGGTGGAGGGTGCCCAGGTGGATTTCGACACGGCGCAGCTGATTGAAACCCGCTACTTCACAGAGCTGGTCACCGGCCAGGTCGCGAAAAACCTGATTGGCACCTTCTGGTTCCAGCTCAACCAGATCAATGCCGGTGGTTCGCGTCCTGAAGGTTTCGTGCCTTATGTGACGAAAAAAGTCGGCGTGCTCGGCGCCGGGATGATGGGGGCGGGTATCGCTTTTGTCAGCGCGTCGGCCGGTGTCGACGTGGTGCTCAAGGACGTCAACCTGGCAGCGGCCGATAGGGGCAAGGCGCATTCAGCTGCGTTGCTGGACAAGAAAGTGGCGCGCCGGCAGATCAGCGTCGAGCACCGTCAAGCCGTGCTGGCGCGCATCCATACCACTGACAACGATGCCGATCTGGCGGGTTGCGACTTGATCATCGAAGCGGTATTCGAGGACCGTGAGCTGAAGGCCAAAGTCTCCTCGGCCGCGCAAAATGTGGTGGGCGCCGATGCACTGATCGCCTCCAACACCTCGACCCTGCCGATCAGTGGCCTCGCCACCGCGGTGGCGGACCCGAGCAAGTTCATTGGCCTGCATTTCTTCAGCCCCGTGGAAAAAATGCCATTGGTGGAAATCATCAAGGGCGCCCGCACCAGCGACGAAACCCTGGCCCGCGGGTTCGATTTCGTCCTGCAAATCCGCAAAACCCCTATCGTCGTCAACGACAGTCGGGGTTTCTTCACCTCTCGGGTGTTCGGCACGTTCACCAATGAAGGCATTGCCATGCTGGGTGAAGGCGTCTGCGCGGCGATGATCGAGACCGAGGCGCGCAAGGCTGGCATGCCAGTCGGACCTCTGGCGATCTCCGACGAAGTTTCCCTCAGCCTCATGAGCCATATCCGCCAGCAAACCGCCAAGGACCTGCAGGCAGAGGGCAAGGCGCTGGTCGAGCACCCGGCGTACGGCGTGATTGACTTGCTGCTCAGCGAGTACAAGCGTGCTGGCAAGGCCGCCGGGGGCGGGTTCTATGAATACCCGGCGGGCGGGCAAAAACAATTATGGCCAGAACTGAAAACCCGCTTTGAAAAGGCTGACAGGCAGATTTCGCCCAAGGATGTGCGCGATCGCCTGCTGTTTGTACAAGCCATCGAAACCGTGCGCTGTGTGGAGGAGGGTGTGCTGACGTCGACGGCGGATGCCAATATCGGCTCGATCTTCGGCATCGGTTTCGCTGCCTGGACCGGCGGTGCACTGCAGTTCATCAATCAGTACGGGGTCAAGGACTTCGTCGCCCGCGCCCAGTACCTGGCCGGGCAATACGGCGAGCGCTTTGCACCGCCGGCCCTGCTGCTGGAAAAAGCCGCCAAGGGCGAGGCGTTTTAGGGATCGGTGACACACTGCGGGGCTTGCCTTGTCACGGTGTTTCAAGGCAGGCTCTGGGGTGTGCATTATTCCCATCACGTGTCAGGTATTTTTTATGTCGTTACGCATCTGCATTCTGGAAACCGACAACCTGCGTCCGGAATTGGTCGACCAATATCAGGGCTACGGGCAGATGTTCAAACACCTGTTTTCGCAGCAACCCATCGCCGCTGAATTCACGATCTATAACGTGGTACAGGGTGAATATCCCAGCGATGACCAGACCTTCGATGCCTACCTGGTCACCGGCAGCAAAGCTGACTCCTTTGGCACCGATCCGTGGATCCAGACCCTCAAGGAGTACCTGCTGACCCGCTATGAGCGTGGCGACAAACTGTTGGGCGTGTGCTTCGGCCATCAGTTGCTGGCGCTGTTGCTGGGCGGCAAAAGCGAACGTGCAACGCAAGGCTGGGGCGTTGGCACGCATAAATACAAACTCGCTGCCAAGGCGCCTTGGATGAACCCGGTGAGGGAAGAGCTGACCCTGTTGATCAGCCACCAGGATCAGGTCACCTCGCTACCGGAAAACGCTACGGTGATCGCCTCCAGCGATTTCTGCCCGTTTGCCGCCTACCACATCAACGACCAGGTGCTGTGCTTCCAGGGGCATCCGGAATTCATCCACGACTATTCCCGGGCCTTGCTGGAAATTCGCCAGCAGGCGCTGGGGGAGCAGGTGTATTCCAAAGGAATCGCGAGCCTGGAAAGTGAACACCACGGCACCACGGTCGCCGAGTGGATGATGCGGTTTGTGGCGCACAAGCCAGAAACCGTTTAACACCGATCTCTTGTAGGAGCTGCCGAAGGCTGCGATCTTTTGATCTTGCATTATAAAAATCAAAAGATCGCAGCCTCGTTGCACTCGGCAGCTCCTACAAAAGAGCGCGAGCTCGCTCCTAAAGCCACCCCGACCTCTTGAAGCTCACCCACAACCCCACACACCCCACCGTGATGAACCCCAGAACCCCGAAATACCCGTAATGCCAGGTCAACTCCGGCATGTTCTGGAAGTTCATCCCGTAAATTCCCGCCACCGCCGTCGGGAACGCCAGGATCGCCGCCCACGCGGCAAACTTGCGCTGCACCACGCTCTGGCGAGAGGCCTCCAGCAACACCCCGACCTCAATGGTCTGGCTGGCAATGTCCGCCAGGGTCGTCAGGTCCTCCATCTGCCGCGTCACATGAATCTGCACGTCGCGAAAATACGGGCGCATGTTCTTGTCGATGAAGGGAAAGCTCAGTTTTTGCAGTTCCTCGCCAATTTCCACCATCGGCGCCGCGAACCGGCGCAAGCGCAACACATCGCGGCGTAGGCTGTGGAGTTTTTGAATGTCGTGCTCGTTCAGGGAGCCGCACATGACGTTGCGTTCCAGCTCATCGATTTGAGCATGAATGGCTTCGCCCATTGGCTGGTAGTTTTCAATGACAAAATCGAGAATGGCATAGAGTACGAAATCTTCCCCATGCTCCAGCAACAATGGACGCGCCTCACAACGCTGACGCACATAGGCGTAGGACGCCGAATGGCCGTTGCGCGCGGTGATGATGTAGCCGTTGCCGGCAAAAATATGGGTCTCAATGAACTTGAGCTTGCCTTCTTCCATGATGGGCGAATACGTAACGATGAACAGCGCATCGCCAAAGGTTTCCAGCTTCGGACGGCTGTGTTTTTCCAGGGCGTCTTCAATGGCCAGTTCATGCAGGTTGAACTGGCGTTGCAGGTTGTACAGTTCCTCGGCGTTCGGCTCTTCAAGGCCGATCCAGACAAAGTGCCCCGGCTTTGCAGCCCAGGCTGCGCCTTCGTCGAGGGTGATGTTGGTGACTTTTTTACCAGCGCTGTAAACCGCAGCAGCAACAACTCTACCCATGATGTTGATTCACTTCTTCTTGGCAGCTTTCTATGGCAAATGGCCGTGGCAGGCAGCGTTCAGCTTAGCCTTGTCTGCTATCGAGAGTCAGTGAAATCTTGTAGGAGCCAGGCTTGCCGGCGAAGGCGCCCGCCCATTCGATGGATTTGTCTGCGGTCGTACTGCATTTTCAAGCGGCTTGCAGCTGCCGATCCATCGAATCGATGCATTCGCGCATCTGCTCGCGGCACTGGGCCATTAACATCGGCATGTCATCCAGGCTCAATCCCGCGGTCGGAATGGCCGGCAAGGAACGGATCAGAATTTTCCCACTGCGCCAGCGGTTCAATCGCATGTGCTTGACGTAACTGCTGACACACACCGGTACGATGGGCACCCCGGCCGCGATGGCCATCTGGAAGGCGCCTTTTTTGAACGGCAACAGCTCTTCGCCCAGGTTGCGCGTGCCTTCCGGGAAAACCCAGATCGAAGTGTCTTCGTTTTGCAGGGTATGGGTGGTGGTCAACATCGACTGACGCGCCTTCTGCGCATTGCCACGGTCGATCAGCACATTGCCGGCCAGCCAGAACAACTGCCCGAACAAGGGCACCCATTTCAGGCTCTTTTTGCCGATGCATACCGTACGGCGGGGCACCACATTGCCAAACACGAACAAATCATAGTTGGACTGGTGGTTGGCAATGATCACGCAACTGTCGGGTTTGTCCATCAACGGCCCGACGTCGGCTTTTACCCGCAGTCGCAGAATGCACATTGCTGGCCACGCATAGAGGCGCGCGCACAGGCGACTGTTGTCCGGATTGAACGGGCGACACAGGCCAAGCACGACGCCCAGCACGCCCGCCACAATAAAGTGCAGGCCCATCAAAGACATACGTAAAGCGAACAGCATTTGCAGGCCCCACCGGGACAAAAGGTGGCGCAGTGTACGGATGTGCACTGTTTTCGGCAATTGCCACTATGGAGGCGGGAGATAGGCGATGTTTGAGCGCATGTTTCCGACTGATGGGTCAGACGCGCTCTAGAGCGGTTGCAGGCTTTTCAACGTGGCGCGTACGAAAAGCCCGACACGACCGTCGGGCTTTTCGTTGCTGCAGGTTGGGGCTTAACCCATATGCTCCTGATCCAGCATGATTGCGTTGTCCAGGGTTTCCAGCAGTGCCTTGCGTACTTTTAGCTTGGTGTTCTTGTGGGCGGTCATGTTGATCTTCTTCAACTGACGAGCCGCTGTCAGTGCTGCACCTTGCAGCTCCTCGGCCGACACCACCACGTCAAGGAAACCGGCATCCACCGCAGACTGCGGATTGAACATCTCAGCGTTGATCACCGAACGGTGGAACGCCGATTTGCGCAGGCGATCACGGGCCAGCTCGATACCGGCGTGGTGCATGGTCATGCCGATCTGTACTTCATTCAGGCCAATGCTGAACGGACCGTCGACACCGATGCGATAGTCGGCGGACAGCAGCAGAAACGCGCCCTTGGCCACGGCATGCCCAGGGCAAGCCACAATCACCGGGAAAGGGTGCGACAACAGGCGACGGGCGAGCGTCGAGCCGGCAGTCACCAGCGCCATGGCTTCTTTAGGGCCGGACGTCATCACTTTCAGATCGTACCCGCCCGACAGAATCCCTGGCTGACCGGTAATGATCACCACCGCGCGATCAGTCACCGCCTGATCCAGCGCAGCGTTGAACGCCGCAATCACGTCCGGAGAGATGGCATTGACCTTGCCGTTGCTCAAGGTCAGGGTCGCGATACCGTCTTCGAGGTGGTAGGAAATCAACTCACTCATGACGCTAATCCTTTCAGTAAAGTAGGGCAGACGTTACTCACCGACACCCGCCAGGTAAAGCGCCGTGACTGACTCGCCAGTCACGCTCCAAGCCGTCGGCCAGCGTCCCCCGGCACGCCAGCCGCGCATCGCCAGCTATATAGAAGGGGATGCCAAGCCGGAGATTGGCCGGTTTGCCATTACCTAGGGCAACCAGAAACAGCTATGCGAGTTAAGCGCATGAAAATTCTGAAAAAAATGTTTGCCATCAGAAAAGCTTTCGACTACATTAGCGCGCCTCGACAGACAGAACTTGTTTGAAGAGATACGGTGAAGTGTCCGAGTGGCTTAAGGAGCACGCCTGGAAAGTGTGTATACAGGAAACTGTATCGAGAGTTCGAATCTCTCCTTCACCGCCACATTTATACGAAAAAGCCCTGATTATTCAGGGCTTTTTCGTTTCTGCGTTTCTGAAAAAAATCCCAGCCCGCGACAATGCTTACCCTGGCATCGCCCAGGACTGCAGCGTGTAACCCCCCTGGCTCAACTCGGCGCGCACTTCTTGCAGCAGGCTTTCCAGCTGCGCCGGGTCGGAATAGGTGCTGCTTGGAATCTGTTTGCGACAAATTCGAGTGGCGGCCCGGTCGATGACGGTCAGGCTCAGGTCGCCATTACCGTCTTGCGGAGCCCAGGCGACGCATTGAAAGGGTTCGAATGCTCGACCTGCAATCAAGAGTGCTTCGTTGATGCGGAACGGGGTGCTCATGGAGCCTCTCTCCTTGTACCCAAACAAATGAAGTGCCGCCGGTTGGGCTTACCGGCGGCTATCTATTGCGTTTGCGTGATTTGATCTTCGTCTGTGCGATCAAGCTGCTGTGTTGCAGGCAGTGTTGCGCAGCGCTCCACAGCAGTATTTCATTGCTTTACAAAGCTGCCTGGCGCCGGCTCCAGAGGCGGGTATTGGTCATTGCCGATGTGCGCAACCGCGGGTTGACGCTCGCCTGAGTGCCCCGCCAGCCAGTTGAACCAGTCATTCCACCAGCTACCTTGTTGCTGCTCGGCATTCTTGAACCAGGTCTCGGGGTTTTTAGTCACCCGATTGTTGGTCCAGTAATGACGCTTCTGCTTGGCCGGCGGATTGACGACGCCGGCGATGTGCCCGGAAGCACCCAGTACGAAACGCTTGGGCCCGGAAAGCAGGTGGGTGCTGGCGTAGGCGCTCTTCCACGGCACGATGTGATCGTCATGGGTGGCGAGGATGTAGGCGGGCGCGTCGATTGCACGAAAATCCAGCTTGGTCCCGCAGCACTCCAGCTCGCCTGACTTCAAGTCGTTCTGCAGGTAGGTGTGGCGCAGGTACCAGCAGTACATCGGCCCTGGAAGGTTGGTGCTGTCGTTGTTCCAGAACAGCAGGTCCAGTGGAATCGGCTTTTGCCCCTTGAGGTATTTGTCGACGTTGTAGTTCCACCACAGTTCGTTGGGGCGCAGCAGGGAAAAGGTATTGCCCATGTCTTCGCCACGGAACAATCCGATAGGGCCGTCGACACCGCCAATGGTGCGCTCGCGGTAGGCCACCAGTTCTTCATCGACGAAGATGTCGATGGGACCGGTATCCAGGTAATCGAGGAACGTGGCGAACAGGCTCAGGCTGGCGATCTCGCGGTCGCCACGTGCAGCCAATACGGCCAGCGCCGTGCTCAACAGGGTGCCGCCTATGCAGAAACCCACGCAATTGAGGCGCTGTTGGCCACTGATCTCGCGGGTCACTTTCACGGCGTTTATCACGCCGTGCTCGATCAGGTCGTCCCAGGTGGTACCGGCGTGTTCCTGGTCAAAGTTGCGCCAGGAGACCAGGAATACGGGATGTCCCTTTTCCAGCAGGTGGCGGACCATCGAGTTGTCGGGGCGCAGATCAAGTATGTAGTACTTGTTGATCGATGGAGGTACGACGAGCACCGGCTGCTGGTACTGGGTTTCGCTTTGCGGGTAGTACTGGATGAGTTGGAAGATGCGATTCTCGAAGACGACTTCGCCGGGGGTATTGGCCAGGTCGACTCCCACCTTGAAGGCGCCGCTATCGCACTGGCGCATTTTGCCTTCGTTCATGTCGCTGGCCAGATGCTGCATCCCTGTGATCAGGCTGGCACCTTGGGTCTCGACCGCACGCTGCAACGCATCAGGGTTGCTGGCCAGGAAATTGCTCGGTGCACTGGCGGCAATGGCTTGCTCCACCAGATAGCGCAGGCGTTGGCGTGCTTTCTTTTCGTCGATTCGCAGCTTGTCGAGCAGTTTCAGCAGGAAGCTGGAGTTGAGCAGGTAAAACGCAGCGAGGGAGCCGAACAGGGGGGCGCTCCAGTTGCCGCTGGTGAAGCGTCGATCATCAAAGCTGAAGGGCTGGCCGGTCAGCAGTTTCTGGCCGAGTTGAGCCCATTCAACCTGGTAGTCCGCTTGGAGGCTGTCCAGGGTCTCGCGAGGCAGATCGAACCAAGTGTCGTGGTCATGCCCGGAAAACCACGGATTGGTGCTCACCCACAGGCGCAATTGTTGCACTGCAAAAGAGGCGATGAACGGAACCTGTCCTGACCAGAAGGTTTTGAATGTATGCGCGTTGTTGTCCATAAAATTCATACCGATGTGCCGGGCAGAAAAAAGCCGCGCTATACCGGATTGCGGCTTAGCGACGGCAAGGGAGGCGGGCAACGTTGTCCGAGGCCAGCCTGATGCGCGGAGCAAGGAGCCCAAGTCCGCGCATTGGCTATTCGTATGCCGTTGGTTAGCGTTCGATAGCCAGGCCGACGCCTTGTCCGCCACCGATGCACAAGGTGGCCAGTCCTTTCTTGCCATCGCGACGGATCAGTTCGTGCACCAGCGACACCAGGATCCGTGCGCCCGACGCGCCGATCGGATGGCCAAGGGCGATCGCGCCGCCGTTGACGTTGACTTTGCTGGTGTCCCAGCCCATCTCTTTGCCAACCGCCAGGGCCTGGGCGGCGAAGGCTTCGTTGGCTTCGATCAGGTCCAGGTCCTCGACACTCCAGCCGGCCTTTTGCAGGGTCAGGCGTGTGGCCGGGACCGGGCCGATACCCATGATCGACGGGTCCACACCGGCGCTGGCATAGGCCTTGATTTTGGCCAGTACTGGTAGGCCCAGCGCTTTGGCTTTGGCGGCGCTGGCCAGCAACAGCACGGCCGCACCGTCGTTGAGGGTCGAAGCGTTGCCAGCGGTCACGCTGCCGTCTTTCTGGAAAGCCGGTTTGAGCTTGGCCAAGGCTTGCGCCGTACTGTCGACACGCGGCTGTTCGTCGGTGTCGAAGGCCAGCGGTTCGCCCTTGCGCTGAGGGATCAGGATCGGCGTGATTTCGCTCTGGAAACGCCCGCCCTCGATGGCGGCGGCGGCCTTCTGTTGCGAGGCGGCAGCGAAGGCATCCTGTGCTTCACGGGAGATTTCGTACTTCTGCGCCAGGTTCTCGGCGGTGATGCCCATGTGGTAGTCGTTGAATGCATCCCACAGGCCATCCTGGATCATGCTGTCTTGCAGTTGCGCATGGCCCATGCGCAGGCCGGTGCGTGCCTTGGGCAGGACATAGGGGGCCAGGCTCATGTTTTCCTGACCGCCAGCGATGATCAGTTCCGCGTCGCCGCAACGGATGGCCTGTACGGCGAGGTGGACCGCCTTGAGGCCGGAGCCGCAGACCTTGTTCAAGGTCAGGGCAGGCGTGGTGTGGGGCAAGCCAGCCTTGATCGCGGTCTGGCGTGCCGGGTTTTGCCCAGCGCCGGCGGTGAGCACCTGGCCGAGGATCACTTCATCAATTTGCGCAGCTTGGACACCCGTCTGCTCCAGCAGGCGGCGAATCACTGCTGCACCCAGTTCGGTCGCGGGAATTGCAGACAAGGCACCCTGGAAACTGCCAATGGCGGTACGCGTAGCGGCAACGATTACGACTTCGTTCATGCATGACCTCATGGAAAAGACAAAATTCGACGAGCAAACCTGGGCATTAAGGCCCGGGTCAGGGTTACTGCATGTTCATGCCGCCGTTTACCGAGAAGTCGGCACCGGTGCTGTAGGCGGATTCATCGGACGCCAGCCAGGCAACGATCGAGGCGATCTCTTCCGGCAGGCCAAGGCGACCCACCGGGATTCCCGAGATCATGCCTTCGAGAATGTCCGGGCGAATGGCCGCGGTCATGGAGGTCTGGATGTAGCCTGGGGATACGGTATTGACGGTCACGCCCTTGCCGGAGACTTCCCGGGCCAGTGCCATGGTGAAACCATGGATGCCAGCCTTGGCGGCGGAGTAGTTGGTCTGGCCGAACTGGCCACGCTGACCGTTGATCGAGGAGATATTGATGATCCGCCCCCAACCTTTGGAGAGCATGCCCTCAATGACCTGCTTGGTGGTGTTGAACAAGCCCGTCAGGTTGGTCCCGATCACGCTGTCCCAGTCTTGCGGGGTGAGCTTGCGAAAAGAGGCGTCGCGAGTGATGCCGGCGTTGTTGACCAGCACATCGATCGGGCCGAATTGTTCACGAGCCATCTCGAAAGCCTTGCGGGTCGACTCCCAGTCGGTGACGTCGCCATAGATGAACTCGAACTCGTAACCTGCCTCACGCTGGCTGGCAGCCCAGTCGTCCTTGCGGCTGGAGTCAGAACTGCAGCCGACGATTACCTTGAATCCTTCCTTGTATAGACGTTGGCTGATTGCTGTACCGATACCGCCCATACCACCCGTTACCAAAGCAATACGACTACGCGATTCCATACATCTACTCCGTTTTTTTTTTGCGCTGCAGGAGTGGTGATTGTTGGTTATCGACGGGCTGTGGGGGAAGTGTTTGAAGGTGACGTTCTCCTGTCCTTCGGTGCCACGCGGAAGGGAGGGGGATGGCAAAAAATGAGGAGTACCTATACTTGGATCAATACTTAAAACTGAATGGATAGTTAATATTTCTGCAACAGAGTTGAAATATGTTCTACACGTGTCAGCATCGGCTCCGGACAGGACGTTCGGTTCCACTGGTCATTGAGGACGCCATGTACAGGATAAGTTCAGGTTATGCCAGCGTGCTGGCGAATACGTTTTTGGCCCAGGGTCTCGACCTTGCCGCTCTGTGCGAGGAGGCGGGACTGGATATCGGGTTCGTGAATAAACCAGGGGCATTCTGCGAGCGAAACGTTATCTATCGTCTCTGGGATCTGGCGGCCCAGGCTTCGAACGATCCGAATATCGGTCTGAAAGCCTACGGGGAATGCCATCCCAGCAGTTTTCAGATCGTGGGCTACACGATGATGTCCAGTTCGAACCTGAAAAGGGCGCTTGAACGCCTGGTCCGTTTCAGCCCGTTGATCGGCACCGGATTCAGCCTTTTCCTTGTCCAGGAGGAGCAGCATTACCGATTGGCCAGTCTCGATCATCAGCAAGATGGCTCGGTCAAACCACGGCAATATACGGATGCAGCCTTGGCGTCGCTGCTGGGCTTCTGCCGTTGGCTGGCAGGTGGCAAGTCACCGCAACCCATGAGTGTGGAGTTCTCCTATCCCGAGCCAGAAGACACGTCGCAGCATCAGCGACTTTTTGGCTGCCCGCTGAGTTTCGGGGCGGCCTATGACAGCATCCTGTTCGACGGCCAGGAGCTCCTGACGCCATTGAGCATGGCCAATGAGGCGCTGGCCACGCTGCATGACAGTTTTGCCGAAGCTCAATTGGACCAGTTGTCCGGGTACTCGATCGTTGGCAGGATTCGCCGCCTTTTGACCGAGCGCTTGAGCCAGGGGCAAGGCCAGGGGCAGTGTGATATGGAGTCGATTGCAGCAGCGCTGAACATCAGCAAGCGCACACTTCAGCGCGGTCTTGAGAAGGATGGGACGCAATTCAAGGATGTCCTGAGCGATGTGCGCCGGCAGATGGCCGAATTCTACTTGCGCCACTCTCATTTCAACCTGAAGCATGTCACCCACCTGCTCGGCTTTCATGATCACAGCAGCTTCCACAAGGCGTGCACCCGTTGGTTCGGTATGACCCCCGGCCAATATCGAACCCATGAGTCGTTGCCTGTGCTCAAGGACGTCGTGCCGGTCCTACCCATGAGTGCTATAGGTCGGCGCGGGGATCACAAGATCCCAAGCTTCGCCAGAGATTACGTCGAACGGATGCACCGCTAATCTCCTGTGAAGGCACATTGAGAGATGGAGTTCCACGAGGGCCTCCAGGATGACAAACGATTCACTGGGCGCTCGGCTCAGGTGCGTGGAGATTTCGCGGAGGCTGGGCGCCGGTGAAGGCGCCCAGTACGCCGTAAATACCGTAGAAACAGATCTCTTGAGTGGCGTCACGCACGTCGCGGTACGCATTCAGGGTGTCTTGCATCTGGTTGGAGAACAGCTCCTGCCAGGCCAGCAGCGGGTTGTCCTGGTGTGCGGGACGACGGTTACGGTTGACCGCTGAAACTGTCCCGGGCAACCACCATAGCGTCGGATTCAAGCTGCTCCAAAACAATTGCTGCTGATGGAAGGGGTGCGTCCTGCGCATCCATTCGGCCGTGGGTTCGTTGATGATCTGACGCAGCCACGGACGTATCGATCCGTCGTAAAACGCACTGTTGATTTCAGAGGCGCGCACGACCGAAGAGAATTCGCGATCGTCATCACGGACAGGCTCGTGGTCATCGTGAATATCGGCAATTCGCCTTGATTGGAAATGCACCCGGTATTGCATGTCACCGCTGCCTGAAGTGGCCGGCAGGTCGTCAATCAGCATCTCATGCAGCCCGGGCGGCAGCGCATTGATGGCTTCGACCGCACCTAGCAACCCTCGGTGTTCGCGCCGCGCCACCTGGCCCGAGACAAAGATACCCAAGTGGCCGATGCTGGCATGCCGCAGGTAGACGATGGTGCGGCCTGCCTCCTGCAAGGCGAGATCGCTGGAATAGACATCGGCGATCCAGTTCAACGCCTGTTGGGGAGGGGTGATGTTGTCCCCGTAGGAGCAGAACACCACCACCGGCACTTCGATCCGTTTCAGGTCGATACCGTTACTCTTGCGGTCGGCACGGCCCGACAATTGGTTGCCGATGAACAGATCATCGACAATCATCTCGATCTCTTCTCCATTGAGCAGGGTCGGGCTACCCCACCAGCGTTCGAAATCGAGGAAGCGCCCGGCCTCGCTGTCGATCTGGCTGAACAACTGGTAATACTTGCCCCAATAGGTGTTGGCCGGGTCGAGGTTTTCGAAGTTGCTGACCAGCCAGGTACCGTCAAATCGGCCATTGCCCAAGTCGCTGCCAAGGCGAGCCATCCAGCCGCCACCCAGCAGGCCGCCGGTATAGCGCATGGGATTGCGTCCATTGATGCCGGCCCAGTAAGACAAGGGGGCGCCGTTGATAATGATCAGGCCGGGTAGCTCCGGTCGTGTGGCCGCCAGGCCCATCAAGGCCCAGCCGGCCTGGCAGTTGCCGATGATGATCGGCTTGTCGTTGGCTGGGTGCAGGGCGCTGACGGCTTCGATGAACCGGGCCTGGGCCTGGACGATATCGTCCAGGGTTTGCCCAGGCTGTGGCGAGTGACTGAAAGAGATGAAGTAGGTGGGGTGCCCGGCCCTGAGGCTCTCACCTATGATCGAATCCTGCTTGAAACCACCGATTCCCGAACCATGTCCCCCGCGCGGGTCAATGATGATCACCGGCTGGCTGTTACCGTCGATTTCTTGCTCGGGGCCGGGGAGGATCCGCAGCAGTGAAAAATTGACCGGGCGCGCAAGATCAGGGCCAGCGATCAAGGTTTCATGATCGAACTTGAGCAACAGTGGATACCCGGCGCGTTCATGGGCCAGCCTGTTGTCGCCGCGCTGGCGCAGGGTGTCCCAGAACAGCAGGCAGCGTTGGCTGAAGTCGATGACATATTCCTGCCATTGAGCGGGAGTAGGTTGTCTGAGTTGGCCTCGTTTCAGGGGCGTGAGGGTTTTTTTCTGGCGTTGGCGCACAGCCTCGAGGACGTTCAGCGCATTGAGGCGCTGCAGATGACTCAGGTGTTCCCACAGGCCGCGTTGTGAGGCGGGTTTTTCCTGTTGCGATGCACTAATGTCTTCCTGGTCCATGGTGATCTCCTGACGATAGGCATGTAGGAGTCTATAGCGAACATCCGTAGGATAGGGAAGTCTTTTGTGCAGTGCACAAAAAATCGTTGCCAAAAGAAATTGTGCACTGCAATATAAGCCCTAACGCGATGACCGGCAGGATCGCTCTCGCGTCCTCAGGCCCGAGTCGGCCTTCAAACCAGGAGATTCAAGCATGTCTTTTTTCAACTCGGAAAAATTGCAAGACGCTCAGAAAGCCAACCTCGACCTCCTGCAGCAAATCAGCGGCAAAATCTTTTCCAGTGTCGAGCAGCTGAGCCAGTTGCAGTTCAAGACCCTGCAGGCCTCCACCGAGGAGCAGTTCGAGGGCTTTCGCAAGCTGCTTTCGGTACGTGATCCACAAGGATTCGCCGAGCTCCAGGCGTCTTTCATCCAGCCAAATGTGCAAGCCGAACGCCTGGCTGATTACAACCGTCAAGTGCAGGCGCTGATTGTCGATACCCACTCGGAAATCGCCAAGCTGACCTCGCGTCAGGTCGAGGCAGGCACCCAGCAGGTGCGAGAGTTTGTTGACGTGATCAGCAAGAATGCACCGGCTGGCTCCGAGCCTGTCGTGGCTGGGTTCAAATCGTCGCTGGCCAATGCCGGTGCCGTTTTTGAAAGTGCACAGAAAGCGGTAAAACAGGCTGCTGACGTTGCCCAGAGCAACTTTGACGCAGCGACCGCTGCAGTTGGCAAAACCGCTGCTGGTGGCAAGGCTGATAGCAAGTAAGCCTGATCAGGCTGGTTACAGGATGGCGATGGGGGTTACTCCCCATCGCCATTTTTTTTCGGCCCGCCATCGGCACCTGGCTTGCCTGGGGGCACGGCGCCGAACATTCCGAAGAGGTTCTGGGTGTTCAGGTAGAGCGCTTTTGACTGGTCGACATACTGGCGCATCAAATCCTGCATGACCGGTGCCTGCTGGTGCATGAACGCGCTCCAGGTTTCGGAGGACTGAGCGCCGGTCTGGGACTGGATGTCGATGACCGTCTGGATGCTTTTGTCCAGATAGCTGCCAAGGACGCTTTGGTAGGGACCGTAGAACTGGATGATCCCCATCAGCATCTCACTGGAGAAGATCGGCTGACCGCCACTTTCGGCTTCCAGAATGACCTGCAGCAAAATACTCCGGGTCAGGTTCTCGCCAGTCTTGGCGTCGACCACCTCGAACGGAATTCTATCGACGACCAATTGGCGTATATCCGCAAGGGTCAGATGACTGCTGGTGTGCGTGTCATACAGACGGCGATTCGGGTATTTCTTGATCAGACGGGTGGTGTTCCGACTGTTTTCTGTCATGCGGGGCTACTCACAGCGAGCCTGGTTTGCTGGCATCTTAACCTACTCTGGGCACTGCCACTCTTATGTGTCGCCTCACAATCACACTGCGGTGTCGGTCAAACTGCTCTGACAGGCTTCGCCCATTCGTCGGGCATTCGCTTGTCTGAACAACAAGTCCGTTAATGACCGGCTAGTCTCAAAATCCTTGGTGATCGATATTTTTCGGGCAAAGGGCTTGCCGGTGTCGATCCCGTATTTTTGAGAGGGGTGAAGCGATGACTGAACCGTACATCGAAGACGACGGCGCAGAATATCCGATCAACAACTACGTTCAATGCGGCCAGACAGAGTATGTGGCCAGCTTTGGCGAAGATCAGGCCAAGGTCCTCAAGATCAAGACCAAGGCATGCCGAGTGTTGAAGGGAAAATTCCTGCCCAAGCTTACAGAACCGGCCAGCAAGTAAATGACCCGCGAGCCAACCCCGTCATCGAACGGGGTTTTTTGTGTGCGCCCAGCATGGGCGCAATCTTGTGGGTGAAAGTCCCGCCGTAAGCTGACCACAGCGAACGAAGTGAAGCGCAACTGCATGAGGGCGACCGAGTGTGGGGAGGAAGCGTGAATCGAAGCCATGAGCCGATGTACAAGAACCGGATAAAAGGCAAAGCCGATCAGGGCGAGCGGGCACAAAACCGCGAAGCTTTTGTGGTCAAGGATCAGGCTGTGTAAATCCGGCGGTTGTGTGGTGAAGGATTGCGTTCTTACCTGGGGAGATCTCGCCTTGTGCCTGAAAGGGCGACGGCGCCAGCCGGAGCGAGAAGTCAGCAGAGGCCGTAGTAGTCTTTTTTTTTTGACGAAGGGCCGAACGAGAGAAAGCGTCATAGGCCATGTTGATGCGAAAGACCGGAAGTCAGATGCCTGCCAAACGCGGGGCGGACGGAGATAACGAGCGGTGAAACCGTGAGAGATCCCATCAGCGACGAGGTCAATCGCCCGCAAGATGAACCCTATAACGCAGGGCAAGGGCTGCTGGAGCGGGCCTTTGCGAGAGAAAACCTGAAGCAGGCGTGGAAGCGGGTCAAGGCCAACAAAGGTGCAGCGGGAGTCGACGGTCTGAACATAGATCAGACGGCCGAGCATCTGCTGACCCAATGGGTCGTGATTCGTGAACAGCTTATGTCTGGTGTCTACCGGCCCAGTCCGGTACGCCGAGTGGTCATTCCCAAGCCCGACGGCGGTCAGCGCGAGTTGGGCATTCCCACGGTCACCGACCGCCTGATCCAACAGGCGTTGCTGCAAGTCTTGCAACCACTACTCGATCCGACTTTCAGTGAACACAGCTACGGTTTTCGCCCGGGGCGCAGTGCGCAGGACGCCGTTTTGGCGGCCCAGCGCCACGTGTCCTCGGGACGCAAAGTGGTGGTGGATGTTGACCTGGAAAAGTTCTTCGACCGGGTCGATCACGACATTTTGATGGAGCGCTTACGCAAACGGATCACGGATCGGGCGGTTATCCGGCTGATTCGTGCGTATCTGGATGCAGGAACGCTGATCAATGGCGTGGTCGAGAAAAGCCGCTGCGGGGCGCCGCAAGGCGGCCCGCTGTCGCCGTTGCTGGCGAATGTGCTGCTGGACGAAGTGGATCGGGAGCTTGAGCGTCGAGGTCATTGCTTCGTGCGTTATGCCGACGATGCGAATGTGTATGTTCGCAGTCATAAGGCGGGGGAGCGGGTAATGGCTCTGCTGAAGCGTCTGTATGACAAGCTGCACTTGAGTGTCAACGCGAGCAAGAGTGCAGTGGCGAGTGCGTTTGGTCGCAAGTTCTTGGGCTATGAGATGTGGTCAGCCCGCGGCGAAGTCAAGCGTGCTGCATCCTATAAAGCGCAGAAGCAGTTCAAGCAGCGAATACGCTGGTACACCCGACGCTCGTGTGGCCGTAGCTTGCAGCAGATTGCTGATGAGCTGCGACCTTACATTTTGGGCTGGAAGGCTTACTTCGGTTTGTCGCAAACCCCAGCCGTCTGGCGTGAGTTGGACGAATGGATGCGACACCGATTGCGAGCTATCCAGCTTAAACAATGGGGGCGTGGAACGACGACGTATCGTGAGCTACGAGCACTTGGTGCAAACATCCAGGTGGCACAGAAGGTGGCGGGAAATACCTGCCGCTGGTGGCGTAACAGTCGTCTTGATCTGAATCGCGTGCTTAATATTGCGTGGTTCGACAGGCTGGGATTAGTGCGTCTCTCATAACCTCAATCTCTCGAACCGCCCGGTGCGGACCCGCATGCCGGGTGGTGTGGCAGGGGAACGGCCTGTGAAGGCCGTCCCCTATGCCGATGCCCGGAATCTGAACGAATATTTAATTTGGAAAGTTTTCACAAACTTTTCACAAGGCCCTACGTAGGCTCAAACCATCCGTTAGACGCAACACCCTGCCCGTTCCCCAGCGGGCTTTTTTTTGCCTGCGATAAAACCTTTTCCAAAAAAGCTGTCCAACCGTCGCGAACAACGAGGTTGAGCGCGCGCATGTCTGGACTTTGTTCCCTCTAAAGCATTCAATCTCGACCCTTTTGAATTTCACCCCCTATTTTTTGAGGTTTTCGTCATGCGTTTCACACTGCCTGCTCTGGTTCTGGGTCTTCTGGTTACTCAAGGTGCAATCGCCGGTGACGGTACAGCCGCCCTTGGTGGTGGCCTGGGTGGTGCGCTGGGTAATGTCGTTGGCCGAAGCATGGGCGGCAGCACCGGTGCCGCGATTGGTGCGGGGGTTGCGGGTGCAGCCGGCAGCGCGGTTGCCGCCAAGAAAGGCCACCGTACCAGTGCCGCCATCGGTGGTGGCGTGGGCGCTGCCGGTGGTTCGGTGATCGGCAACAGCCTGGGCGGCAAGACCGGTTCGACCATCGGCGCAGGCCTGGGTGGCGCCTTGGGCGGCGGCGTAGGCAGCAACCTGGCCAACGGTCACAAGCGTCACTGATACCCCAAGGGTCGTGAACAAAAGCCCGGCTTGATGCCGGGCTTTTGCGTTTTTGAACGTTTATGGAATTAACGGCTCCAATTCACATACCCCCGATAAATAAGAGGCGTGCCATGACCCCGAAAACCCAAGGTAATGAAGTGCAGTACCCGAGTACTCGACGCTTGACGTTACCGGCAATTGTTTTTGGATTGTTGTTTACACCATTCGCACTGGCTGCAGGCGATGGTACCGCAGCCGTTGGCGGCGGTATTGGTGGTGCGCTGGGCAACGTGGTAGGTGGACAAATGGGCGGCAGCACGGGCGCTGCGATTGGTGCCGGCGTCGGTGGCGCCGCCGGTAGCGCGATCGGTGCGCCCAAGGGTAGTCGCACCGAAGCGGCGGTAGGCGGTGGCTTGGGTTCAGCCGGCGGTTCAGTGATCGGCAACAGCCTGGGTGGCAGGACCGGTTCGACTATTGGCGCAGGCCTGGGTGGTGCAGCCGGTGGTGCGGTCGGCAACAACCTGGGAAGCGACGATGGCGACTCCCACTCCGGCGGCGGTCACAAACATAAGCACAAACACAAGAACAAACATCACTGACGGATTCGATCGGCAAAATAACCGATAGTCTCCCTGATCGAACCTGACGATCGACGCTGCCTCCAACGGTCAGGGCCTGCCTTTCAGGTCCGTTGCGAGGTGCTCCATGAACGCAGATCCGAAAGTCGCCGACATCGACGAAACCCCCGAATACCCCCTGCCTTCACCTACCGATTCCCTGAGTCGCGATCAGCGGCCTCCCGATGACGAGCCCGGTGTCGAGCAGGTCCCCAACGATGACCTCAAGCGCACGGATTCTGATGTCGAAGTCGACCCGGACGATCCGGACATCGCCGGTGAGGACGCATCCGGCGAGCCGAGCTGACCGACCTCTGGCGCGAGACCGCCTGTCGAATGAGTGGCAACCCTGCCGATGCACTGCTGCCAGACTCAAGGTATGCAACGGGTAAAAGGAGACGTCCATGATCAGGTCAAGCGTGTTGGCCCTGGCAGTGGCTAGTCTGTTATCGATCGGTTCAGGCGTGGCATTTTCAAAATCCTCAGGTAACGACGCGCCCGTCGATAAGGGCGGTATGCCGCCGTCTACTGAAATGAATGCAGGCTCTGGAACTGAGAACGCATTACCGCCTGGCGCCATCAGGAATGGCAATGCAGGCGATGCCAATGGGAGCACCACCCGCCCGGAGACGGGAAGCGGGTCGACCAGCGGTGGCAGTTCGACGGGGAGCGCTTCTGGCAATGGGTCTGGAGGATCAGATAGTGCTGCCAAAAGTAGTGGGACAGGCAAGGCGGGCGGTTAGCCTGGCATAAATCAACAGCGCGTAAAGCTGTCCGGGCCCGGCGATTTGCCGGGCTTTTTGCGTCATGCGCCCGTTGCTCTTGGCCACGGCTGCTCGTTATGCTGCTGAAACCTTTAATCTGTCGCGGAACGGCCGTACCTGAGCCGCCTGGGATGTCATGAAAACGGATCAGATGCGATGAATTTACCGCTCAAGGAGTTCGGCCCCATCAAGGCCGTGATTTTCGATATGGACGGCTTATTGCTGGACACCGAGGGGATTTACACCGAAGTCACGGCCACGATTGCCGCGCGCTATGGCCGAACGTTCGACTGGAGCGTCAAGCAGAGCATCATCGGCCGTGGCGCAGGTGACCTGGCGAGTTATGTGGTGCAGGCGCTGGACTTGCCGATCAGCGCCGAAGAGTTCCTGGTGATTCGCGAGCCGCTGATGCGCGAGCGTTTTCCTGCGGCGCAGGCGATGCCGGGAGCACAAGAGCTGGTTCGGCACTTGAAGGCGCACAACATTCCCATTGCGGTGGGAACCAGTTCCTCAAGCCAGTCGTTCGGCCAGAAAACCACCTTGCATCGCGACTGGTTCGCCTTGTTCGACTTCATCGTCACGGCTGATGATCCAGAAGTCGGTGCGGCCAAACCGGCGCCGGATATCTTCCTGACGGCGGCACGACGCCTGGGTATCGAGCCACGCGATTGCCTGGTGTTCGAGGACTCGCCGTTCGGTGTCACGGCGGCCAAGGCGGCGGGGATGACGGCGATTGCGATTCCGGATGCGGCGATGGCCGATGAAAAGTACGCACACGCCGATGGCATTCTTCGAACGCTGAAGGCGTTCGTGCCGAGCGCCTGTGGCTTGCCAGCACTCGATTGGGCCTGATGATCAAAATTTGTAGGAGCGAGCATGCTCGCGATGAGCCTGAGAGCGCCGCTGGGTGTCAGGTTTCCCTCGTCATCGTTGACGACCATCGCGAGCATGCTCGCTCCTACAGGGTCAAGCGCCAAAACCACCGTCGATGGTCAGGCTCGCACCGGTGATGTAGCCCGCTTCGGGACCGACCAGGTAGGCGACGAAACTGGCGATCTCTTCGACTTTGCCGTAGCGCCCCACTGCCATCAGCGGGATCAGGCTGTCGGCGAAGTCGCCGTGGGCAGGGTTCATGTCGGTATCGACCGGGCCCGGTTGCACGTTGTTGATGGTGATGCCCTTGGGGCCGAGGTCGCGGGCCAGGCCCTTGGTCAGGCCAACCAGCGCCGATTTGCTCATGGCGTACGGGCCACCACCCGCGAAGGGCATGCGGTCGGCATTGGTGCTGCCGATATTGATGATGCGACCGCCTTCGGTCATGTGCCTGGCGGCAGCCTGGGTGGCAATGAACACGCTGCGTACGTTGATCGCCAGGGTCTGGTCGAAGTCTTCGAGCTTGAAGTCTTCCAGCGGTGCGACGGCCAGCACACCCGCGTTGTTAACCAGGATATCCAGCTGGCCAAACGCTTCTACGGTTGCCGTCACGGCGTTGCGAATGGCCTCGGCGTCAGCGCTGTCAGCCTTGATCGCCAGGGCTTTGCCGCCGCCTTGGGTGATGCTGTTCTGCAGTTCTTCGGCCTTCGCCGTGGAGCTTACGTAGGTAAAGGCGACTGTCGCGCCTTCAGCGGCCAGGCGTTTGACGATGGCAGCGCCGATGCCGCGGGAACCGCCTTGGATCAAAGCCACTTTGCCGCTGAGGTTCTGAGTAGTCATATCGATCTCCAAAGTCCCGAGGCGAGATGTCCCGGTTGATGGAGCCTAGTATCGATTCACGATTACAAGCTGAGTAGACAGCAATTGCGATAGTCTGTGTAAACCATAAGTTTATAATGGCTCCTATGGAAACCTTCAGCAGTATCGAATGCTTCGTGCGCAGTGCCGAGGTGGGCAGCTTTGCCGAAGCCGCGCGACGCTTGAGCCTGACCCCGGCGGCAGTCGGCAAGAGCGTGGCCAAACTGGAAGTGCGGCTGGGGGTACGCTTGTTTCAGCGCAGTACTCGCAGCTTGACGCTGACCGAGGCCGGGCAGCTGTTTCTGAGCGAAGTCAGTGCCAGCCTGCACACGATCCAGAATGCCGTGGCCAATCTGGCCAGCGCCGAGGGGCGTCCCGCGGGCACTTTGAAGGTCAGCATGGGCACCGTCTTCGGGCGTCTATACATCGTGCCGCTGCTCGGTGAGTTTTTGCGGCGTTTTCCAGCGATCAACCCGGACTGGCATTTCGATAACCGTCAGGTCGACCTGATCGCCCAAGGTTTCGACGCCGCGATTGGTGGCGGGTTCGAACTGCCCCAAGGGGTGGTGGCGCGCAAGCTGACCCCGGCCCATCGCGTGTTGGTAGCCTCGGCCGGTTACCTGGCGGCGCATGAAGCGATTGTCGAGCCCGATGATCTCAAGCTTCACGACGGCATCCTCATTCGCTCACCGCAGACCGGCCGCGTGCGCTCCTGGCAGTTGACCAGCCGCACCCGACAACACAGCCCGCTGACGCTCAGGGCGCGGATGACCATGAGCGATTCGGAGGCGGCCTGCGCCACGGCGGTCCAGGGTTTGGGCATTGCCCTGGTGAGCATGCCGTTTGCCGTGGGGTATCTGGAGGCGGGGACGCTGGAGCGGGTGCTGCCGGACTGGTATGTCGATGATGGCAATATTTCGATCTATTACGCCGAGCACAAACTGCTGCCGGGCAAGACCCGGGCGTTTGTGGATTTTATTATCGAGCAGTTTGCCGGGCAGGGGTTGGGGCAGCGTTTTAGTGCTATTTGAGTCAGGCTTGAAACCGAGTCGCCCCCATTCGCGAGCGGGCTCGCTCCCACAGGGGAGTTTTGTACGCCGCGGAACCAATGTGGGAGCGAGCCTGCTCGCGAAGAACGATAACGCGGTTTACCTGCCAAATCGCCCCGGCCAGCCAATGATTTTTTTCGGCCGCGGCGTCGCATAGGTCCGCACCTTGGACGTCGACAACCCCAGCCGCACCAGCGATTCGGCGATGGTCACCGCCGCCGTCACACCATCGATTACCGGAACGCCTGTGCGCTGGCGAATCTGCTCGTCCAGCCCGGCCATGCCACCGCAACCCAGGCAAATCACTTCGGCCTTGTCCTGGGTTACTGCCAGTTCAGCCTGATGCACGATGGCCTCCAGTGCGCGTTGCGGCTCGTGTTCCAGTTCCAGCACCGCCAGGCCGCTAGCTCGCACCGAGGCACAACGGTCCCAGAGCCCCGACAGTTTCAGGCGATCTTCGATCAGAGGAACGGTGCGGTCGAGGGTAGTGACGACCGAGTAGGCATGGCCGAGAAACATCGCGGTGCTCGCTGCCGCATCGGTGATGTCCACCACCGGTACGTTGAGCAATTCCTGCAGGCCTTCGCGACCGTGTTCGCCATAGCCTGCTTGAATCACGGCATCGAAGGGCTGGTCGTAGGCCATGACCCGATCCATCACCGCAATGGCGGCCAGGTAGCTTTCGAAGTTGCCTTCGATCGAGTCGGCACCGAAGTAGGGCGTCAGGCCAACGATTTCCGTGCCGGGCGCAGCCACGGCCTGGGCCGAACGGGCAATGGCCTGGGTGATGGATTCGGTGGTGTTGACGTTGACCACGAGAATACGCATGGGGATTCCTTATAGTGGGTGGTTCAGCGGCCCGACGCTGCCGGGCCGCGATGGAGTCAATGGCTGACGTTGTCCACGGCGATGGCTTCACCGCTGACGTCGGCGTAGTGAGGTTGGCGCTTGGCGATGATCAGGTAGAGCATCCCGGCAATCCCGGCCCCAATCAGCCAGGAGAACGGCGACACCAAGTGGAAGCCCGGTACCAGCGCCAGGACGATGGCGATCAGTGCGGCAGGAATGAATGCCGCCACGGCGCGCAGGTTGACCCCGCGGCTGTAGTAATAAGCACCGTTCGGGTCTTCGCTGTACAACTGCGGCACGTTGACCTGGCCTTTTCGTACAAGCCAGTAGTCGACCATGATCACGCCATACAGCGGGCCGAGCAGGGCGCCAAGGCCGGAGAGGAAGTAGACGATCACCAGCGGGCTGTTATAGAGGTTCCACGGCAGGATCAGCACGGCGATGGTCGCGCTGATCAGCCCGGCACGACGGAACGTCAGGTATTTGGGCGCCAGGTTGCTGAGGACAAAGGCCGGGGCGACGAAGTTGGCCATGATGTTGACCGCTACGGTAACGATCAGGAACGCCAGGCAGCCCAGGACCAGGAAGAAAGTGTTGGGGATCGAGGCGATGATCTCTGTAGGACTTTCAATAATGCGGCCATTGATCTGGAATTGCGCGCCACACAGCAGGACAGTGATGGCAGCGAATACCAGAATGTTCACCGGCAGGCCCCAGAAGTTTCCGACCTTGATGGTCTTGCGGCACGGCGAAGAGCGGGCGAAGTCGCAGAAATTGAGGATCAGCGTACCGTAGATCGCCAGCCACAATGCACCGCCGGCAAAGATGTTGCGCCACATCTCGCCGCCGCTCAGCGGCTCGCGGATCGACCAGGCGATGGTCGCATTGGCCTGAAAATACATCCAGGCGGCCAGGGCGGCGACGGTCAGCAGGATCACCGGCCCGGCAAAGGCTTCATAGCGCCGCACCATTTCCATGCCGTAGGCAAGGATGCCCAATTGCACCAACCAGATCGCCACGAAACACACCCAGCCCAGGCTGGACAGGCCGAGGATCGAATCGTGGTCGTACTCGGCGAACCCGGGATGGATGGCGGTCAGCAGGACGCGGAACACAACCGAGGCCAGGTACGTCTGGATGCCGAACCAGGCGATGGCGATCACGGCGCGGATCAGGGCAGGAATCTGCGCGCCATGGATGCCGAAACTGATGCGGCTGATGACCGGAAACGGCACACCGGTCTTCTGGCCCATGTAGCCCGACAGGTTCATGAAGCAATACACCAGCGCCGCGCCGATGCCCAGCGACAGGAGAATCTGCCAGCCGCCCAGGCCCAGGGCGTAAAGGCCAATGGCAAACGAGTAGTTGGCGATGTTATGCACATCGTTGGTCCATAACGCGAAGATGCTGTAGCGACCCCAGCGCCGGCCTTCTGCCTTGGTCGGGGCCAGGTCTTTGTTGTGCAGGCGGGGGCTGAGCACGACAGGGGGTTGCAGTGGCTGCCCAAGGTCGGTCTGGGTGACGTGGGAAGAAGGTAGATCCAGCGCAATATCGTTGGTGGAGAGACTTGTACGCATTCCGGCAGGCTCCTGATGTTCGACGCCGCGATGACTGTGCATGAGCGCAAGGCTCGACAAATCTTCGTCGCGGGTAGCGAAAACCATTGGTTATGGGGCATCTGCAGCCTGTACGGGATAGGGCGCTTCAGGCTTGCGGATCTGAGTGTTTTTATGTTTTGAGGTGATTGTATACAAAACATGTATGCACTTAAGCGAGATGCGTGCCAGTCTTGAATCTATGGATTTGGTTGCTCATTTCGTTTTGTTATCAGCGGGTGCTAAACCGCTGAAAAACGGGTGATATAAGTTGACCGATTGCGCAGGTATTTATTTTTTCGGAGGGGGCTACAAAAAGCTGTGGCGAGGGTTGTCAGGCAGGGAAATGTAACTTTTTAGGGCGAAGAAACAAAAAGTGCACACAAAAATGACACCGATGGTGACAGTGGTGTGTACACATTTTCAGGGCTGATGTTGACACCTGTGGGAGCTGGCCTGCCCGCGATTGTCTTCAACGATAACGCAGGGTGCCTGATACACCGCGGCGTTCTCACGTTTTTCGCGAGCGAGCTTGCTCCTACAGGTGGGTATCGCTGTTATGACTTGCTGATGATATTGCCGGCATGCAGCCCGCATTCCTTCTGCGTGGCCTCTTCCCACCACCAGCGACCTTCACGCTCGTGCTGGTTTGGCAGTACCGGGCGGGTGCACGGCTCACAGCCAATGCTGATGAACCCGCGTTCGTGCAGGCTGTTGTACGGCAGTTCCAGCATCCGGATGTAGCCCCAGATTTCCTCGCTGGTCATCTGCGCCAGCGGGTTGAACTTGTACAGGGTGCGTTCCGGGGTAGAGAACGCGGTGTCTATTTCCATCACGGCCACAGCGCTGCGCGTGCCAGGGCTCTGGTCGCGGCGCTGGCCGGTAGCCCAGGCCTTCACGCCAGACAGCTTGCGACGCAGCGGCTCGATCTTGCGGATGCCGCAGCATTCGCCATGGCCGTCCTTGTAGAAACTGAACAGGCCTTTTTCCTTCACGAACGGTTCAAGCTTGGTGTGATCCGGGGACACCAGTTCGATATCGATCTTGTAATGCTCGCGCACCTGATCGATGAAGCGGTAGGTTTCGGGATGCAAGCGGCCAGTGTCGAGGCTGAACACTTTGACGTTCTTGTTCAGCTTCCAGGCCATGTCCACCAGCACCACGTCCTCGGCGCCGCTGAAAGATATCCACAGATCATCGCCGAACTCGGCAAAAGCGAGTTTCAGGATGTCCTGGGCGGATTTGTTGGCATAGGTCGTGGCGAGTTCCACGACGTCGAACGTTGGGCTCATCAGGGCGGCTTCCTACAGGTCGGTGGCGCTGGGCGCTCTATATGGGGCCGATGGTAACAAAAAGCTGCGCTGGCCGGGGCGTCCTCTGCGTTGCGTGGTGGGGGAGTTGTCGCTAGAGTTCGGGCTCGCTCGACTCAATAAACAATACCAATGGGAGTGTCTTGTGGAAATTGCCTGTCTGGATCTTGAAGGTGTGCTGGTCCCGGAAATATGGATCGCCTTCGCCGAAAAAACCGGGATCGAATCCCTCAGGGCCACCACCCGGGACATTCCCGACTATGACGTGCTGATGAAGCAACGCTTGCGGATTCTCGACGAACACGGCCTGAAACTCGCCGACATCCAAGAGGTGATCGCTACGCTCAAGCCGCTGGACGGTGCCGTCGAGTTCGTCGATTGGCTGCGCGAGCGCTTCCAGGTGGTGATCCTGTCGGACACCTTCTACGAGTTTTCCCAGCCGCTGATGCGTCAGCTCGGCTTCCCGACCTTGCTCTGCCATCGTTTGATTACTGACGATACCGGCCGGGTGACGGGCTATCAGCTGCGTCAGAAAGATCCCAAGCGCCAGTCGGTGCTGTCCTTCAAGAGCCTCTACTACCGGGTGATTGCAGCGGGCGATTCCTACAACGACACCACGATGCTGGGTGAGGCGGACGCCGGGATTCTGTTCCATGCGCCGGACAATGTGATCGCCGAGTTCCCGCAGTTTCCGGCGGTGCATACGTTTGAAGAGCTGAAGCAGGAGTTCATCAAGGCTTCGAATCGTACCTTGAGTTTGTAGTCGATCTTCAGGACGCCTTCGCGGGCAAGCCCGCTCCCACAGTGTTTTTTCGTCGGTCACAAAATCTGTGAACAACCATTAACCTGTGGGAGCGGGCTTGCCCGCGATGTTTTTAGAGGTTCTGGAGGGTATCGAGCAGCACCTTCACCTTGGTGATCGATTCCTGATACTCGGCCTGCCACTCGGAATCGGCGACGATTCCGCCACCGCCCCAGCAACACACCTGCCCATCCTTGACCAACAGGCTGCGGATGGCGATGGAGCTGTCCATCTCGCCGCGCACGTCCAGGTACAGCAATGAACCGCAGTACAGCCCGCGTCGGGTGGGTTCCAGCTCGTCGATGATCTGCATCGAGCGAATTTTCGGCGCACCGGTAATAGAGCCGCCCGGGAAGCTGCCGGCGATCAGGTCCAGCGCATCGCGATCATCTGCCAGTTCGCCGGTCACGCTGCTCACCAGGTGATGCACATTGGGGTAGCTTTCCAGGCTGAACAACTCAGGCACTCGAACCGAACCGGTGCGGCAGGTGCGACCGAGGTCGTTGCGCAACAGGTCGACGATCATCAGGTTTTCCGCACGGTCCTTGGGGCTCGCCAGCAGTTCGGCGGCGTTCGCCGCGTCCTCGGCAGCGCTAAGGCCGCGCGGGCGTGTGCCTTTGATCGGACGGGTCTCAACATGGCGTTCGCTGACTTTGACGAAACGTTCCGGTGACAGGCTCAGCACCGCGCCGCCGTCGGGCAGGCTCTGGAAGCCGGAAAACGGAGTGGGGCAAGCCAGTCGCAACGCGCAATACGCCGTCCATGGATCACCTTGGCAGGGTGCACGGAAACGCTGGGCGAAGTTGACCTGATAGCAATCGCCTGCCTGGATGTATTGCTGGATGCGCTCGATCGCCTGGCGATACTGATCAGCGTTCAGATCGGCATTCATCGGCGCTTGCAGCTTGAACGGCTCGACCGCTTCAGCGGCGGGCTGGCTGAACAGCTGGATCAGGCGTTGGCGCTCGCTGTCAGCCAGCGTTGGGTGAAACACCAATTGGCTGGTGGCCTGGTGGTGATCGCTGATCAGCGCCCAATCGTACAGGCCGAAGCGCGCATCGGGTAACTGCAGGTCATCCAGGGCCTGGCTCGGCAGGTTTTCCAGGTGGCGGCCGAAGTCGTAGCTCAGGTAACCGATCAAGCCGCCCGCAAACGGCAGTTCATAAGGTGCAGGCAGCGATGCTTCGCCCAAGCGTGTCAGATTGTCCCGAAGGCGTTGCAGGAAATCGCTGCCGCGTTCGTCAGGCGCTACGGCCAGTTGTTCCAGCGGCCAGGCGCTGAGCAAGTCAAAGCGCCCGCGCTCGGCGCTGGGGCGGCCGCTGTCGAGCAGCACGGCACCTGGGGCATGACGAATGGCCGCGAAGTAGTCGGCAGGGTTGGCGCGATAGGGCAGCGGGTGTACGGAGCAGGTCAGCATGGGCGGGTTGGATCAGCCATCGAGGCGGGGTGGCGATTGTAGTCCCCTCGGGGAATTGCTCCTAGAGGGGATTAGCAGATTGGAGGCAGGCATGGCTACTGTGGAATCTGGCAGATTGTATTCGCGAGCAGGCTCGCTCCCACAGGGTTCAGCGCAATACTTGTGGGAGCGAGCCTGCTCGCGAAAGACACACCTGGGTTCTGGATCAACCCTCGACCGGTGGAATATGCCCGAACATCTCCTGCACAAACGCCACTCGCTCTTCGACGGTTTCGCTGACGCCGCGTGCTTTCAAGTCTTCCAGCCGCGCCTCGACCGCATGGGTGCGCAATGTCAGGCCGCAATCATTGGCAATCTGGATATTCAAGCCAGGTCGGGCGTTGAGCTCGAGGATCAGTGGGCCTTTCTCCTGGTCCAGCACCATGTCGACACCGATGTAGCCCAGCCCGCACAGTTCATAGCAACCCGCGGCGAGTTTCATGAAACCGTCCCAGTAGGGTAGTTGCACGCCATCCACCGCGTTGGTGGTGTCCGGGTGTTTGGCGATGATGTTGTTCAGCCAGGTGCCGCGCAGGGTCAGGCCGGTGGCCAGGTCGACACCCACGCCGATGGCGCCCTGGTGCAAGTTGGCCTTGCCGCCGGACTGACGGGTGGGCAAGCGCAGCATGGCCATGACCGGATACCCCATCAACACGATGATGCGGATGTCCGGCACACCTTCATAGCTGATGCTCTTGAAGATCTGGTCCG
Organism: Pseudomonas umsongensis; assembly: GCF_002236105.1. Classification (GTDB taxonomy): domain Bacteria; phylum Pseudomonadota; class Gammaproteobacteria; order Pseudomonadales; family Pseudomonadaceae; genus Aquipseudomonas; species Aquipseudomonas umsongensis. The sequence continues at coordinate 141,085 of NZ_NIWU01000005.1, read as the reverse complement.
GGATCACCCGGTATTCGATCAGTGCACGGTCGCGATGCCCGCCCAGGGAATACAGGCCGGTCAGGATGCTGGAAATATGGTGCTCGAGCTCTTCGTGGTCGACGATCTTGCCGGACACCGTGCGATAGCGCCCCTCGAAGCGGTCGGCAATGACAATGATGCCGTCGCCGCCAGCGCCTTGGGCCGGCTTGATCACGAAGTCGTTGCGCCCGCCGATGATCTCGTCGAGCTTGTCGATTTCCTTCTCGGTGGAGATCACGCCATACAACTGCGGCACATGGATGCCGGCCGCAATGGCGCGTTCCTTGGTGATGATCTTGTCGTCGACGATCGGGTACAGGCTGCGCTTGTTGTACTTGAGCACGTAGTCCGCGTTACGCCGGTTGATGCCCATGATGCCCCGGGCTTCCAGGGCTTTCCAGGTCTTCCAGAAGCCGAACATCAGGCGTCAGCCTTCTTCAGGAAGGCCTTGAAACGCACCAGTTCGGTCAGGCGGTAGCCGCGATAGCGACCCATGGCCAGCATGAAGCCCACCATGATCAACAGGATCGCCGGGAAGGTGAATACGAAGTACACCAACTCTGGAATAGTCATGATCAGGTGCGCCAGCGTCGCGGCGAACAGGGTGCCGATCGCCACTTTCATGGCATGGCTGGCGCCACGTTCCTCCCAGGTGATCGACAGGCGTTCGATGGTCATGGTCAGGATCACCATCGGGAACAGCGCCACCGACAGCCCGCGCTCCAGGCCGAGCTTATGGCTGAACAGGCTGATGGCCGCGATCAACACCACGACGAACGTCAGCACCACCGACAGCCTTGGCAGCATTTGCAGTTTCAGGTGCTCAAGGTAAGAGCGCAGCGACAGCCCCAGCGCCGTGATGATGGTAAACAGCACGATACCGAAGCCGAGTTGGGTCTCGCGGAAGGCCAGGGCGATCAGCACCGGGGTAAAGGTGCCGAGGGTCTGCAGGCCGATCAGGTTGCGCAGGACCAGGATCACCAGCACGCCGATCGGGATCATCACCATGATCATGAAGGTCTGCTGGGTTTGTAGCGGCAAGCCGTACAGCGAGTACTCGAGGAAATTGGCGTCGGTGTTCTCGTCGGTCAGCTTGGCCAGGCGAATGGCGTTCATCTCGCTGTTGTTCATGCTGAAGGTCACAGTGGCCTTCTTGCCGCCATCCACGGTGATCAGGTTTTCGTCGCCGGTCCACCACAGCAGGCGGTCGGTCGGCAGGCCCTGTTCGCCGGTTTCCGGGTTGAAGTACAGCCAGTCGGTGCCATTGAAGCTGCGCAGCCAGAGTTCCGGGGTTTGCGGCTGGTCGGCCACCAGGCGAATGGTGTGGACCTTTTCCACCGGCACGTGGGCGATGGACAGCAGCAGTTCGACGATCTTCGCCTTGTGGGCCGGTGTCGGGTCGCCGGCCAGGAGCATCTTGGCGTTGTCGTCGTTGCTGTTGTTGACCCGCTTGATCGCTTCGCTGATGAAGGTCTCGACGTCGGCCGAGTGTTGGCGAATCGGCGCCAGCAGCGCTTCGGCGGCGAGTTTTTCAGGGCCTTCCACGGCAATGCTGTCGCGGAAGGTCGGCCCTTTGATCTTGGCTTTTTCGGCGGTGTAGCGCTTGGTCAACACCAGACGGTAATAAAGGGTCTGGTTGCCTTTGGCCCGGCGCGCCGACCACGTGACCTTGCGGTTGCCGTCGACTCGGTTCACGGCCACGCCGTAATTATTTGAAATAAAGCTTTCGTTGAGACTCACGTAATCGCGGCTCAAGGGTGGCACGAACATCTGGATCTTGACTGGGTCCTTGGCACTGGCGACGAACTCGACCTTGGCGTCGATGTTCCACAAGTCGTCGGTGGCGTCTTCCGTCACGGGAATGCCGAGTACGAAGATCTGGTAGGCCGTGACTGAAATGCCCAATACCACCAGGATGGCGATCAACATTTTCAGATGAAGGGTAAGAGAGCGCATTTAAATTACTCGGCGGTATGAGCGTCGGCGGCGCAGGCGGGTTTGCCGGCAGCGTATTTAAGACTGGGGTCGACCAGCGCATCGAAGCGTTTGAGTGCTTCGGAGCCGATCAATAGCGGGTATTGGAACGCGCTACGGTCGGTCAGGTTCACTTCGATGCTACGTAAAGCTGAACCCATGCAGATATCCAGTTCGATCACCGGTCGGGCAGTGTACTTCTTGCCCTCTTCCGGGTCGTAGTCACCGGCCCGGCGTTTGATCTTGCTGACGCGGGCCAGCGGTCGTTCGATCGGGTGCGAATGGGCGGTGTCGATGGCCAGGTAGAAGCGCACCCAGGACTCGCCATTGCGTTTGAAGCGCTTGATGTCGCGGGCGCTCAAGGATGCGGTTTTTGCCCCGGTGTCGAGTTTGGCGGCCACTTCGAGGTCGATGCCGCCCAACGAAGCATATTCATTGAGGCCGTACACGGTCTTGTCCCCGGCAGCAGCGAACCCGGGCAGGCAAAGAAGAAAAAGGAAGATCGGGAAGGGCTTGAGTCTCATAAATCCTGGTGCGCAGCGGTCTGTTCTTTAATTCAAGACCCTGGCATCGCTGCGCAAGCTCCTCGTATGCCTATCAGCTATTTATGACAAGCCGTGCAGATGTCACAAACAAATGCGGGCGGCATTCTAGCACGGCAGGTTGATGGCGCCAGCGCTGGCGGGCGGCTGTGAATCGAGGGCACTGCTTTGTTATGGTGCAGGAGGTTATTAGACGATTGTCGACAATATCTAATTATCCTTTGACTGTGGCGGCAGTTTTGGTTAATTTTTGCCGCACTGGCTTTCAAGGTGTCGACAATATGCTGGATCAACTGGCTCCCCCGCTTACCGTTCAGGATGACTCGGAAACGCTTTCCGAAAACGTCTTCCGACGCATTCAAGCGGCCATCGTCAAGGGTGAGATCGCCCCGGGCAGCAAAATCTCCGAGCCCGAGCTGGCCCGTACCTACGGCATCAGCCGTGGCCCGTTGCGCGAAGCCATCCACCGCCTGGAAGGCCAACGCCTGCTGGTGCGCGTGCCACACGTCGGAGCACGGGTGGTGTCGCTCAACCATGCCGAGCTGGTGGAGCTCTACGAAATCCGCGAATCCCTCGAAGGCATGGCCTGTCGCCTGGCCGCCGAGCGCATGAGCGTCGAGGAAATCGATGAGCTGCGCCGGGTCCTTGAAACCCACGAACGCGATGAGGCCTTCCAGGCTGGCCGCGGCTACTACCAGCAGGAAGGCGATTTCGACTTCCACTACCGGATTATCCAGGGCAGCGGTAACCGCACCCTGACGCAAATGCTCTGCGGCGAGCTGTATCAATTGGTGCGCATGTACCGCATCCAGTTTTCCACCACGCCCAATCGCCCGCACCAGGCCTTTGCCGAGCACCACCGAATTCTCGATGCCATCGCCGACCGTGACGGTGAACTGGCCGAGTTGTTGATGCGCCGTCACATCGGCGCCTCCAAACGCAACATCGCCCGTCATTACCAGGACGGCGCTAACCCGACAGCCAAACGAGGTGAGTCATGAGTTTGAACAAGAGCACTCCAGGCCAGCGTTTCCGCGATGCGGTCGCCAGCGAGCATCCATTGCAAGTGGTCGGCGCCATCAACGCCAACCACGCCCTGCTGGCCAAGCGTGCCGGTTTCAAGGCGATCTACCTGTCGGGTGGCGGGGTGGCTGCTGGCTCCCTTGGCGTGCCGGACCTGGGCATCACCGGCCTGGATGACGTGCTGACCGACGTGCGTCGCATCACCGACGTCTGCGACCTGCCGCTGCTGGTGGATGTGGACACCGGTTTCGGTTCCTCGGCGTTCAACGTCGCCCGTACCGTCAAGTCGATGATCAAGTTCGGCGCGGCGGCGATTCACATCGAAGACCAGGTTGGCGCCAAGCGTTGCGGTCACCGTCCTAATAAGGAAATCGTGACCCAGCAGGAAATGGTCGATCGCATCAAGGCGGCCGTCGATGCCCGTACCGATGACAGCTTCGTGATCATGGCCCGTACCGACGCCCTGGCAGTGGAAGGCCTGGAATCGGCACTGGATCGCGCCGCCGCGTGCATCGAGGCCGGCGCCGACATGGTGTTCCCGGAAGCCATCACCGAACTCGAGATGTACAAACTGTTCGCCAGCCGTGTGAAAGCGCCGATCCTGGCCAACATCACCGAATTCGGCGCGACGCCGCTGTACACCACCGAGCAACTCGCCGCTGCGGACGTGTCGCTGGTGCTGTACCCGCTGTCGGCCTTCCGCGCCATGAACAAGGCTGCGGAAAATGTCTACACCGCGATCCGTCGCGATGGCACGCAGGCGAATGTCATCGACACCATGCAGACCCGCATGGAGCTTTACGATCGCATCGACTACCACACCTTCGAGCAGAAGCTCGATGCGTTGTTCGCCGCGAAAAAATGAAGATCAAAAGATCGCAGCCTTCGGCAGCTCCTACCTCGGCCGTGATCCTCTGTAGGAGCTGTCGAGTGCAACGAGGCTGCGATCTTTTCGGCATCACCCGAATAACCTGATGAAGCACAATTTGCCGATTCCCTAACAAAATTAAAAACTGGAGGCAGAAATGGCCGAAGCAAAAGTACTCAGTGGCGCCGGGCTCCGTGGCCAGGTTGCCGGGCAAACCGCACTGTCCACCGTAGGCCAGTCGGGCGCAGGCCTGACCTACCGCGGCTATGACGTACGCGAACTGGCGGCTGACGCACAGTTCGAAGAAGTTGCCTACCTGCTGCTGTACGGCGAACTGCCGACCAAGGCGCAACTGGCCGCCTACATCACTAAATTGAGCAAGCTGCGTGACCTGCCGCAAGCGCTCAAGGAAGTGCTGGAACGCATCCCCGCCGACGCCCACCCGATGGACGTGATGCGCACCGGCTGCTCGTTCCTGGGCAACCTGGAGCCAGAGAAAGACTTCTCCGAGCAGCACGACAAGACTGACCGCCTGCTGGCTGCATTCCCGGCGATCATGACCTACTGGTATCGCTTCAGCCACGAAGGCAAGCGCATCGAATGCGTAAGCGACGAGCAGTCCATCGGCGGTCACTTCCTGCACCTGTTGCACGGCAAGAAGCCGAGTGAGTTGCACGTCAAGGTGATGAACGTTTCGCTGATCCTCTACGCGGAGCACGAATTCAACGCCTCGACTTTCACCGCGCGCGTGTGTGCCTCGACCCTGTCCGACCTGTATTCGTGCATCACTGCGGCGATTGGCTCGCTGCGTGGTCCGCTGCACGGCGGCGCCAACGAAGCGGCGATGGAAATGATCGAACGCTTCAGCTCGCCGGAAGATGCGATCAAGGGCACTCTCGGCATGCTCGAGCGCAAGGACAAGATCATGGGCTTCGGCCACGCGATCTATAAGGACAGCGATCCGCGCAACGAGGTGATCAAGGGCTGGTCGAAAAAACTCGCCGACGAAGTGGGCGATAAAGTGTTGTTCCCGGTCTCCGAAGCCATCGACAAGACCATGTGGGAGCAGAAGAAGCTGTTCCCTAACGCCGACTTCTACCATGCCTCGGCGTACCACTTCATGGGCATCCCGACCAAGTTGTTCACACCGATCTTCGTCTGCTCGCGCCTGACCGGCTGGGCCGCACACGTGTACGAACAGCGTGCCAACAACCGCATCATCCGCCCAAGCGCCGAATACGTCGGCGTTGAACAGCGCAAGTTCGTGCCAATCGAACAACGCTGAATGGTGGAGGCCTGATCACCCGGAACCTGTAGGAGCCGAGCTTGCTCGCGATGACGGACTGACATTCAACAATGATGTCGACTGTTACACCGCTATCGCGAGCAAGCTCGGCTCCTACAGGGATCGGGTTGAATTCGAGCCAAGTACCAGGCCCCACCCTTTGAAACTACCGTGACCGAGTCCTGACCGATGAACACAGAATTCCGTAAATCGCTGCCCGGCAGCCACCTGGATTACTTCGACGTCCGCGCGGCGGTCGAGGCCATCCAGCCCGGCGCCTATGACACCCTGCCGTACACCTCCCGCGTGCTGGCGGAAAACCTGGTGCGTCGCTGTGACCCGGCCACGCTGACCGAATCCCTGAAGCAATTCATCGAGCGCAAGCGCGACCTCGATTTCCCCTGGTTTCCGGCCCGTGTGGTGTGCCACGACATTCTTGGCCAGACCGCGCTGGTCGACCTCGCCGGCCTGCGTGACGCTATCGCTCTGCAAGGCGGCGACCCGGCGCAAGTCAACCCGGTGGTGCCAACCCAACTGATCGTCGACCACTCCCTGGCCGTCGAACGCGGTGGCTTCGATCCGGAGGCGTTCGAGAAGAACCGCGCCATCGAAGACCGTCGCAACGAAGACCGTTTCCACTTCATCAACTGGACCAAGAAGGCGTTCAAGAACGTCGACGTGATCCCGCCGGGCAACGGCATCATGCACCAGATCAACTTGGAGAAAATGTCTCCGGTGATCCAGGTGCGCGACGGCGTGGCGTTCCCTGATACCTGCGTCGGCACCGACAGCCACACTCCGCACGTCGATGCGCTGGGCGTGATCGCCATCGGTGTCGGTGGCCTGGAAGCGGAAAGCGTAATGCTCGGCCGCGCCTCCTGGATGCGCCTGCCGGAAAGCGTCGGCGTCGAGCTCACCGGCAAACTGCAGCCGGGCATCACCGCCACCGACATGGTGCTGGCGCTGACCGAGTTCCTGCGCAAGCAAAAAGTCGTCGGTGCCTGGCTGGAGTTCTTCGGCGAAGGCGCCGCGGCCCTGACCCTGGGCGACCGCGCGACCATCTCCAACATGGCCCCGGAATACGGTGCCACCGCGGCGATGTTCTACATCGACCAGCAAACCATCGACTACCTCAAGCTCACCGGCCGTGAAGACGATCAGGTGCAGCTGGTCGAGAACTACGCCAAGACCACGGGCCTGTGGGCCGACAGCCTGAAAGGCGCGCAATACGAGCGCGGCCTGACCTTCGACCTGTCCTCGGTGGTGCGCAACATGGCCGGCCCGAGCAACCCGCACGCCCGTGTGGCGGTGTCGGACCTGGCGGCCAAAGGCATTTCCGGTCAGTGGGACGATGTACCCGGCCAAATGCCGGACGGTGCGGTGATCATCGCCGCCATCACCAGCTGCACCAACACCAGCAACCCGCGCAACGTGATCGCTGCCGGCCTGCTGGCGCGCAACGCCAACAAGCTGGGCCTGACCCGCAAGCCATGGGTCAAGTCGTCCCTGGCACCGGGCTCGAAAACCGTCGCCCTGTACCTCGACGAAGCCGGCCTGACCGATGAGCTGGAGCAGCTTGGTTTCGGCGTCGTGGCCTTCGCTTGCACCACCTGCAACGGCATGTCCGGCGCACTGGACCCGGTGATCCAGCAAGAGATCATCGACCGCGACCTGTACGCCACCGCCGTGCTTTCGGGCAACCGCAACTTCGACGGGCGGATTCACCCGTACGCCAAGCAAGCGTTCCTGGCTTCGCCGCCATTGGTGGTCGCTTACGCAATTGCCGGCACCATTCGTTTCGACATCGAAAAAGACGTGCTGGGCGTGGTCGACGGCAAGGAAATCCGCCTGAAGGACATCTGGCCGAGCGACGAAGAAATCGACGCGGTGGTAAAAGCCTCGGTGAAGCCGGAGCAGTTCCGCCAGGTCTACATCCCGATGTTCGCCATCCACGAAGACACCGGCCCGAAAGTCGCGCCGTTGTACGACTGGCGCGAGATGAGCACCTACATCCGCCGTCCGCCGTACTGGGAAGGCGCACTGGCCGGCGCGCGTCCGCTCAAGGGCATGCGCCCGCTGGCGGTGCTGCCGGACAACATCACCACCGATCACCTGTCGCCGTCGAACGCGATCATGCTCGACAGCGCCGCTGGCGAATACCTGGCGAAAATGGGCCTGCCGGAAGAGGACTTCAACTCCTACGCGACTCATCGGGGCGACCATTTGACGGCGCAGCGCGCGACCTTCGCCAACCCGAAACTGTTCAACGAAATGGTTGTGGAAAACGGCAAGGTCAAGCAGGGCTCCCTGGCCCGTGTCGAGCCGGAAGGCAAAGTGATGCGCATGTGGGAAGCCATTGAGACCTACATGGATCGCAAGCAGCCGCTGATTATTATCGCGGGTGCCGACTACGGTCAGGGTTCATCCCGCGACTGGGCAGCCAAAGGCGTGCGGCTGGCGGGTGTGGAAGCGATCGCGGCCGAAGGTTTCGAACGTATCCACCGCACCAACCTGGTGGGCATGGGCGTGTTGCCACTGGAGTTCAAACCGGGCACCAACCGTCACACCCTGGCCATCGACGGCAGCGAAACCTACGACGTGATCGGCGATCGCACCCCACGTGCCGAGCTGACGCTGGTGATCCATCGCAAGAACGGCGAGCGCGTCGATGTGCCGGTGACCTGCCGCCTCGACACCGCTGAGGAAGTGTCGATCTACGAGGCCGGTGGAGTGCTGCAACGCTTTGCCCAGGACTTCCTCGAAGAATCGGCGGTTGCCGTTTAACACACGCTGCATGGACACGGGACTTTGAGTCCCGTGTCTGTTTTGAAGGAGCACTCATGTCTCACGCACCGCAAATCAAAATTCCCGCCACCTACATGCGCGGCGGCACCAGCAAAGGCGTGTTCTTCAGCCTCAAGGACCTGCCCGAAGCGGCACAGGTCCCAGGCCCGGCTCGCGATGCATTGCTGCTGCGCGTGATCGGCAGCCCCGATCCCTACGACAAGCAAATCGACGGCATGGGCGGCGCGACGTCCAGTACCAGCAAAACCGTGATCCTGTCGAAAAGCACCAAGGCCGATCACGACGTCGACTACCTGTTCGGCCAAGTGTCGATCGACAAACCATTCGTCGACTGGAGTGGCAATTGCGGCAACCTGACCGCTGCAGTCGGCTCGTTCGCCATCAGCAATGGCCTGGTGGACGCCAGCCGCATCCCGCACAACGGCATCGCCGTGGTACGCGTATGGCAAGCCAACATCGGCAAGACCATCATCGCCCACGTGCCGATCACCAACGGTGAAGTGCAGGAAACCGGCGATTTCGAACTCGACGGCGTGACCTTTCCAGCGGCGGAAGTGCAGGTCGAATTCCTCGATCCGGCAGCAGAGGAAGAGGGCGGTGGGGGTTCGATGTTCCCTACCGGCAATCTGGTGGATGACCTGGAAGTGCCTGGCGTCGGGACCTTGAAGGCAACCCTGATCAACGCGGGCATCCCGACCATTTTCGTCAATGCCGAAGACATCGGCTACAAGGGCACTGAGTTGCAGGGCGCGATCAACGGCGATCCAAAAGCATTGCTGATGTTCGAAACCATTCGTGCCTACGGCGCACTGCGCATGGGCCTGATCTCCAACATCGACGAAGCGGCCAAGCGCCAGCACACGCCGAAGGTGGCGTTCGTCGCCAAGCCTGCGGACTACGTGTCGTCGAGCGGCAAAGCGGTTGCGGCGGGCGATGTCGACCTGCTGGTGCGCGCGCTGTCCATGGGCAAGTTGCACCACGCGATGATGGGCACGGCGGCAGTCGCCATCGGCACGGCGGCAGCGATTTCCGGGACGCTGGTGAACCTCGCGGCAGGCGGTGTAGAACGCAATGCGGTGCGCTTCGGTCACCCTTCAGGCACCTTGCGCGTCGGCGCCGAGGCCAGCCAGGTGAACGGTGAGTGGACCGTGAAAAAGGCCATCATGAGCCGCAGTGCGCGGGTGTTGATGGAAGGTTTTGTCCGCGTGCCAGGCGACTCGTTCTAACTCACACAACCCCCTGTAGGAGCTGCCGCAGGCTGCGATCTTTTGATCTTGATCTTAAAAAGCAAGATCAAAAGATCGCAGCCTGCGGCAGCTCCTACAGGGGATCGCATTTCCATAATAAGACTGAGATTGCCCTGAACCGAGGTCCCATCAACGAACCACCGCCGAGTGAATCGAACATGAGCGCCAACGTCGACCTCAACAACCGTCCCGACTACGACCAGGTCCTGCAGGACATTGCCGATTACGTCCTCAACTACAAAATCGAATCCGAAGAGGCGCTGGATACCGCGCGCAACTGCCTGATCGATACCTTGGGCTGCGGCTTGCTGGCCCTGCGTTTTCCCGAATGCACCAAGCACTTGGGGCCCTTGGTCGAAGGCACCTTCGTGCCGTTCGGCGCCCGCGTACCAGGCACCAGCTATCGACTTGATCCGGTCAAGGCCGCGTGGGACATCGGCTGCATCGTGCGCTGGCTCGACTACAACGACACCTGGCTCGCCGCTGAATGGGGCCATCCGTCGGATAACCTCGGCGGGATTCTCGCGGTGGCCGACCACCTGTCGCAAAAGCGCCTGGCCAATGGCGAGTCACCGCTGACCGTTCGTACGGTGCTCGAAGCAATGATCATGGCCCATGAGATTCAGGGCGTGATCGCCCTGGAAAACTCGTTCAACCGCGTGGGCCTCGATCACGTCATCCTGGTGAAAGTCGCTTCGACCGCGGTCACCGCCAAACTCATGGGCGCCAATCGCGGGCAATTGCTCTCAGCGTTGTCCCATGCGTTCGCCGATGGCCAGGCATTGCGCACCTACCGCCATGCACCGAATGCCGGCTCGCGCAAATCCTGGGCAGCGGGCGATGCAACCAGTCGTGGAGTGCGCCTGGCGGACATTGCCATGCGTGGCGAGATGGGCATCCCCGGTGTGTTGAGTGCCAACCAGTGGGGCTTTTACGACGTACTGTTCAGCCACACCAACAACGACCTGGCGCTCAAGCCTGACGACAAGCGCCAGTTCAGCTTCTCGCGGCCTTACGGCAGTTATGTGATGGAGAACGTGCTGTTCAAGATCAGTTTTCCCGCCGAGTTCCACGCGCAAACCGCCTGTGAAGCCGCGGTAATCCTGCACCCCCAAGTGCGTAATCGCCTGCATGACATCGACCGGATCGTCATCACCACCCAGCAATCGGCGATTCGCATTATTTCCAAGGTCGGTCCGCTGGCAAATGCCGCCGACCGCGATCACTGCATCCAGTACATGACCGCGGTGCCACTGGCCTTTGGCAACCTGGTGGCCGAGTATTACGAAGATGATTTCCACAAGGCGCATCCCATCATCGATGTACTGCGCGACAAGATGGTCATTGTCGAAAACCCGGACTACACCCGTGAATACCTGGAAGCCGACAAGCGGTCGATTGCCAATGCCGTGCAGGTGTTTTTCAAGGATGGGTCCAGCACCGGGAATGTGGTGGTGGAGTACCCGATAGGCCATCGTCGGCGCCGTGCCGAGGGCATTCCGTTGTTGGAGGACAAGTTCAAGGCGAACCTGCTGACACGCTTTACCGCGCAGCGTAGCGAGGAGATTTGCGAGCTGTGCAAGGATCAGCAAAAGCTTGAGGCAACACCGGTAAACCGGTTTGTAGACATGTTTGTTATCTAGGAGACCGCGTTATCGTTCCTTCGCGAGCAGGCTCGCTCCCACATTTGATCGCATTCATCCCGGCGAAACTCGATCGAATGTGGGAGCGGGCTTGCTCGCGAAGGCGACCTGGCAGGCACTACAAAATTACTTGAACCGCCGCTCCACACCTTTCTCCACCAGGATTTTCGCGGAAATTTCTTCCACCGAAAAATGCGTGGAGTTGATATTGGGAATGTTCTCGCGGCGAAACAGGTTTTCCACCTCGCGCACTTCGAATTCGCACTGGGCGTAGCTCGAATAGCGGCTGTTGGGCTTGCGTTCGTTGCGGATGGCGGTGAGGCGGTCCGGGTCGATGGTCAGGCCGAACAACTTGTGCTGGTGGGCACGTAGCGCGCTAGGCAGTTGCAGGCGTTCCATGTCGTCTTCGGTCAGCGGGTAGTTGGCCGCGCGGATACCGAATTGCATGGCCATGTACAGACACGTCGGCGTCTTACCACAACGCGACACGCCCACTAGTATCAGGTCGGCCTTGTCGTAATAGTGCGTGCGGGCACCGTCGTCGTTGTCGAGGGCGAAGTTCACCGCCTCGATGCGCTCCATGTAATTGGTGTTGGCACCGATGGAGTGGGATTTGCCCACGGTATAGGAAGAATGCTCGGTCAGTTCCTGTTCAAGCGGCGCCAGGAAAGTCGAGAAAATATCGATCATGAAACCATTGGAAGTTGCGAGGATCTCACGAATGTCCTGATTGACGATGGTGTCGAAGATAATCGGACGGAAGCCGTCGGTTTCGGCGGCTTTGTTGATTTGTTGTACCATGGCCCGTGCTTTTTCCACGCTGTCGATGTATGGCCGCGTGAATTTGCTGAAGGTAATGTTTTCGAACTGCGCCAGGAGGCTTTGACCCAGGGTTTCGGCGGTAATGCCGGTGCCATCGGAGATAAAGAAAGCAGATCGTTTCATTTGCACCTTGGGCCTTAAGCTAATGAGCATTCTTGGATATGATAGGCGCGATTTGCCGGCCGCCAATGGCCCGCATTCTCACTTATTTTCCAGGTCCAGGCCATACAGCTGGCAAATGCTCCCCCGAGCAGCCGGCTTCTGAGCTTTTCCAACACAGTTAGTGGAGAGATCACCTTGGTAGAGTACGTAGTTTCCCTCGATAAGCTCGGCAAACACGATGTTGAGCATGTGGGGGGCAAGAACGCATCCCTGGGCGAGATGATCAGCAATCTTGCGGGTGCCGGTGTATCGGTACCCGGTGGCTTCGCCACGACCGCTCAGGCATATCGTGATTTCCTGGAACTGAGCGGCCTGAACCAGCAGATTCATGACGCCCTGGATGCCCTGGACGTCGACGACGTGAATGCCCTGGCCAAGACCGGCGCCCAGATCCGCCAATGGATCATGGAAGCCGAGTTCCCGGAAAAACTGAACACCGAAATCCGCACCGCGTTCGCCGCGCTGTCCGCAGGCAACCCTGACGTGGCCGTGGCCGTGCGCTCTTCCGCTACCGCCGAAGACTTGCCCGATGCGTCCTTCGCCGGTCAGCAGGAAACCTTCCTGAACATCCGCGGTGTCGAAAACGTCATTCGTGCCGCCAAGGAAGTGTTCGCCTCCCTTTTCAACGATCGCGCGATTTCCTATCGCGTGCACCAGGGCTTCGACCACAAGTTGGTAGCCCTGTCGGCCGGCGTACAGCGCATGGTCCGCTCCGAAACCGGCACCGCCGGCGTGATGTTCACCCTCGATACCGAATCGGGCTTCCGTGACGTGGTGTTCATCACCGGCGCCTACGGCCTGGGTGAAACCGTCGTACAAGGCGCGGTGAACCCGGATGAGTTCTACGTCCACAAAGGCACCCTGGCCGCCGGTCGCCCGGCGATCCTGCGCCGCAACCTGGGCAGCAAGGCCATCAAGATGATCTACGGCGACGAGGCCAAGGCCGGTCGTTCGGTCAAGACCGTTGATGTCGACAAGGCTGAACGTGCGCGTTTCTGCCTGACCGATGCCGAAGTCAGCGAGCTGGCCAAGCAGGCGATGATCATCGAGAAGCACTACCAGTGCCCGATGGACATCGAGTGGGCCAAGGACGGTGACGACGGCAAGCTGTACATCGTGCAGGCCCGTCCGGAAACCGTGAAGAGCCGTACCCAGGCCAACGTCATGGAACGTTACCTGTTGAAGGAAACCGGCACCGTGCTGGTCGAAGGCCGTGCCATTGGCCAGCGCATTGGCGCCGGCAAGGTCCGCATCATCAAGGACGTGTCCGAGATGGACAAGGTCCAGCCAGGCGACGTGCTGGTATCGGACATGACCGACCCGGACTGGGAACCGGTCATGAAGCGCGCCAGCGCCATCGTCACCAACCGTGGCGGTCGTACCTGCCACGCGGCGATCATTGCCCGTGAGCTGGGTATCCCGGCCGTGGTCGGTTGCGGCAACGCTACCCAGCTGTTGAAAGACGGCCAGGGCGTGACCGTTTCCTGCGCTGAAGGCGACACCGGTTTCATCTTCGAAGGCGAACTGGGCTTCGACATCAAGAAGAACTCCGTGGACGCCATGCCGGATCTGCCGTTCAAGATCATGATGAACGTCGGCAACCCGGACCGCGCCTTCGACTTCGCACAGCTGCCGAACGCCGGTGTGGGCCTGGCCCGCCTGGAGTTCATCATCAACCGCATGATCGGCGTGCACCCTAAAGCGCTGCTGAACTACGACGGCCTGCCGCAAGACATCAAGGAAAGCGTCGACAAGCGCATTGCTGGCTACGACGACCCGGTCGGCTTCTACGTCGAGAAACTGGTCGAAGGCATCAGCACCCTGGCAGCGGCGTTCTGGCCGAAAAAGGTCATCGTGCGTCTGTCGGACTTCAAGTCCAACGAATACGCCAACCTGATCGGCGGCAAGCTCTACGAGCCGGAAGAAGAGAACCCGATGCTGGGCTTCCGCGGCGCCTCGCGTTACATCAGCGAATCGTTCCGTGACTGCTTCGAACTCGAATGTCGCGCCCTCAAGCGCGTGCGCAACGAGATGGGCCTGACCAACGTCGAAATCATGGTGCCGTTCGTCCGTACCCTGGGCGAAGCGAGCCAAGTGGTGGATCTGCTCGCCGAAAACGGCCTGGCCCGTGGCGACAACGGCCTGCGCGTCATCATGATGTGCGAGCTGCCGTCCAACGCGATCCTGGCGGAAGAGTTCCTCGAATTCTTCGACGGTTTCTCCATCGGCTCCAACGACCTGACCCAGCTCACCCTGGGCCTGGACCGTGACTCCGGGATCATCGCGCACCTGTTCGACGAGCGAAATCCTGCGGTCAAGAAGCTGCTGGCCAACGCCATTGCCGCCTGTAACAAGGCTGGCAAGTACATCGGCATTTGCGGCCAGGGTCCTTCGGACCACCCTGACCTGGCCAAGTGGCTGATGGAGCAGGGCATCGAGAGCGTTTCGCTGAACCCTGATTCCGTACTGGAAACCTGGTTCTTCCTGGCGGAAGGTCAAGCGCAGGCTTGATGGTGTGTGAACGGCTCGCTCACGTGCCTTTGTAGGGGCGAGCATGCTCGCGATGGACGTCAACGATAACGCGTTTGTCATGGATGAACGTGGTGTCTTGACGTTTTTCGCGAGCATGCTCGCTCCTACAGGGGTGGGGCGGAGCCTTTGAGATTCAAGTAGGGCGGGCTCCTCTGGAAGCCGCCCTTTTTTGTGCAAGAGATTATGCAAAGCAGCAGCAACCTGTTTCCTGTCGCCCTGATCAGCGCCGAGCGCCGCGGTGATCTGAGCGAAGATGTCTACCGCTTGAAACCCGGTAACAGCCCGGACGGCACCGTAGAACTGGCGGTGACGCGCCTCGGCATGGCCGATGAACCGGCATCCCGTGGCGTGCCGGTGATCCTGTTGCACGGCAGTTTTTCCAATCGACGCTTCTGGTTCTCCCCCAAGGGGCTGGGCCTGGGTGCCTATCTGGCGCGCCAGGGGTTCGATGTCTGGATTGCGGAAATGCGCGGTCACGGCCTCTCCCGGCGCAACCAGAGCTATCGCAAGAACCGAGTTGCCGACTATGCACGATACGACCTGCCAGCCATCGGCGCCTTCGTACGCGAGCAAAGCGGCCAGGTTCCGCACTGGATCGGCCATTCGCTGGGCGGCATCACCCTGGCGGCCGCGCTGGGTGGCCAATACATTGGCGAACCCGTGGTGGCGTCCGCGGCGCTTTTTGGCACGCAAGTCAGTCGCACTTACTGGCCGCTGAAGATTCCACCGGTGGAATGGAGCGGTCGTTTCATCCTCAAGCGCTTTGCCCAGCTCTCCGGTTCACGGCTCAAGCGTGGCCCAGAGGACGAGCCGATTGGCCTGGCCTTGGAAAGCATGCGCTGGTACGGTCTGTTCGGGCGCTTTGGCGATGCCGACAAAGACTGGTGGGCGGGCCTGGCCGAGGTCAGGATGCCGGTGCTGGCGGTGAGCGCCGCGGGCGATCATCAGGACCCGGCCTGGGCTTGTCGCAAGCTGTTCGATCAGTTGGGTTGCGAGCACAAGCAATTCATTAACCTGGGGCGTGAGCAGGGGTTTGCCGATAATTTCGGTCATGTCGAGATGTTGGTCAGCAAAGCCGCCCAGGCTGAAGTCTGGCCGTTAGTCGCTCGCTGGCTGTCAGATCAGCAGACGCCGTTGCTCGGTGATCAAGCGGATTTGGCCGCGGCGATCTAAGCTGGACGCTCTATCAAGGGCATTTCGCTCTGGTCGGGTTGCAGTTAAGATATGACGCATTGAGCTGTTCTGGTCATTTTCTGTGACTAAATCAGTAGTGATGTTCGTGCTTTCTTCCTAATTACAGGAGTTTCTCGATGAACCATTACCTCACCCCTGACCTGTGCGACGCCTACCCGGATTTGGTGCAGGTGCTGGAACCGATGTTCAGCAATTTCGGTGGCCGGGATTCCTTCGGCGGCGAGATCGTGACCATCAAGTGCTTCGAAGACAACTCGCTGGTAAAGGAGCAAGCCGAGCTCAAGGGTAATGGCAAAGTGTTGGTGGTCGATGGTGGTGGCTCCCTGCGTCGCGCTTTGCTGGGCGATATGATCGCCGAGAAAGCCGCGAAAAACGGCTGGGAAGGGATGGTGATCTACGGTTGCATCCGTGACGTCGACGTCATCGCGCAAACCGATCTGGGGGTCCAGGCGTTGGCCAGCCACCCGATGAAAACCGACAAGCGTGGTATTGGCGACCTGAATGTTGCCGTGACCTTCGCTGGCGTGACCTTTCATCCCGGTCATTACCTCTATGCGGACAACAACGGCGTGATCATCTCGCCGAGCCCGCTTGCGATGCCTGAGTAAGTCCTGGCCGATTTTTTTGAAGAATGGAATGCGGATGTTCGAGGAAGAAAACGCGCAGTGGGGGCTGGTACATGCCCTGGTGCTGGATGGTAAAGGCGGTGCGCGTTCGATAGCCCGGACAGAACTCGACGAATTGCAGCTGCAGGCTCATGAAAGCCTGTGGCTGCATTGGGATCGCAGTCACCCGCAAACCCAGACCTGGCTGCGCAAGTCCAGCGGCCTGAGTGAGTTCAGCTGCGATCTCTTGCTGGAAGAAAATACCCGCCCGCGTCTCCTGCAGCTTTCGGACAGCGAACTGCTGCTATTTTTGCGTGGCGTAAACCTTAATCCGGGCGCCGAGCCTGAAGACATGGTGTCGGTACGCATCTTCGGTTCTGCCCAGCGAGTCATCTCCCTGCGTCTGCGTCCGCTGCGTGCCACTGAAGATTTGCTGGTGCAACTGGAAGCAGGCAAGGGGCCGAAAACCGCCTCCGAACTCATTCTCTACATGGCTCAGTACCTCACCAACAAGGTGCAGGATCTGGTCAGTTGCCTGTCGGAAGTGGTCGATGAGGAAGAAGAAAAGCTGGATTCCGACGAGCGGTATACTCCTGAGCACGGTGCTGTTTTGCAGATCCGGCGCCGGGCTGCTGCGTTGAAGCGATTCCTCGCTCCGCAGCGGGACATTTTTGGTCAACTGACGCGCATCAAATTGCCCTGGTTCGTCGAGGACGATGGCGATTACTGGAACGAATTGAACAACAGCCTGACCCGCTATCTGGAGGAGCTGGAATTAACCAGAGAGCGCGTGGGGCTGGTCCTGGAGACTGAAGACCGGCGATTGAGCGTGCGCATGAACCGCACCATGTATCGCTTTGGCATCATCACCGGGATTTTTTTGCCGATGAGTTTTCTGACCGGTCTTTTGGGAATCAACGTCGGGGGTATTCCATTTTCAGAAAGCCCCTATGGCTTCCTCGTCGCCTGCCTGCTGATGATCTCGGTGGCGCTCGGGCAGTGGTGGTTATTCCGACGTTTGCGCTGGGTTTGAACGTGCGCCATGTGACCCGGGCAAATTTGACCGCGTCTTTCACAGACATCACGAGAGGTGCGTATGCACGATCCGTTTGAACAGTCTTTGCGCGACATGCTCAAGGCATCACCGTCCACCCGGGACGACGATGCATGCCTGGGGCGTGTCCTGAAAACCGCCAATCGCCAGGTTGGCGCAGGTGATTTGTTCAGCCTGCTGGGCCGCTGGTTGCCCGCCCTGATGATCGCCCTCAATAATGGCTCGGCCCATGTCGCGCCGGTCTCCCGTCTTCGTAAACCTACCGCTCGCACTGCTGATAAGGCTGATTGAATATGGAACTTGATCTCTGGACACAGAGCCTCGTCACTGCAATGACTGCGTTATGGACCAAGGTTGCGAACTTCATCCCGAACCTGTTCGGCGCACTGGTCGTGCTCCTGCTCGGTTTTGTCGTGGCCAAGCTGTTGGACACCTTGCTGTCCAAATTGCTCGCCAAACTCGGCCTGGATCGCCTGATGGGCGGTACCGGCCTGACGAAATTGTTGTCCCGTGCCGGCCTTCAAGTACCTATCTCAACGCTGATCGGTAAAATCGTCTATTGGTTCGTTCTGCTGATTTTTTTGGTTTCTGCCGCAGAATCACTTGGACTTGAACGAGTTTCAGCTACGCTGGATATGCTTGCGCTATATTTGCCGAAGGTATTCGGTGCGGCGCTGGTGCTGTTGGTGGGTGTCTTGCTGGCGCAATTGGCCAATGGGCTGGTGCGCGGAGCGGCAGAAGGCGTAGGCCTGGACTACGCTTCGGGACTTGGGAGAATTGCCCAGGGCCTGGTGATCATCATCAGTATCTCGGTCGCGATCAGTCAGTTGGAGGTCAAGACTGACCTGCTTAACCACGTGATCGTGATCGTTTTGATTACCGTTGGTCTGGCGGTTGCGCTGGCCATGGGGTTGGGAAGCCGGGAAATTGCCGGTCAGATTCTTGCGGGAATCTATGTGCGTGAGTTGTACCAGGTTGGGCAACAAGTGCGTGTTGGAGAGGTCGAAGGGCAGATCGAAGAGATCGGCACGGTTAAAACTACATTGCTGACGGATGAGGGTGAGCTAGTCTCTCTTTCCAATCGGATCCTCCTCGAGCAGCATGTGAGTAGCCGCTAACCCGGCAAACCCTGCTAATGTATGCCGCCGCGAAATGCCGCCTGATGCTGGCTGCGGCGGACATTGACCTGACTGTCGGCACGACTTGTTTTGAATAAAGCCCAATCGTTATCCATGCGCTACGACCCCCGCGAGCTCTCTGATGAGGAGTTGGTCGCGCGCTCGCATATCGAGCTGTTTCACGTGACGCGCGCATATGAAGAACTGATGCGGCGTTACCAACGAACATTATTTAATGTCTGTGCAAGGTATCTCGGGAACGATCGCGATGCTGACGATGTCTGTCAGGAGGTCATGTTGAAGGTGCTGTACGGCCTGAAGAACTTCGAGGGCAAATCGAAGTTCAAGACGTGGCTATATAGCATCACGTACAACGAGTGCATTACGCAGTATCGGAAAGAAAGGCGAAAGCGTCGCTTGATGGACGCCTTGAGTCTTGACCCCCTCGAGGAAGCGTCCGAAGAAAAGGCGCCGAAACCCGAGGAAAAGGGTGGACTTGATCGCTGGTTAGTGTATGTGAACCCGATTGACCGAGAAATTCTGGTGCTACGATTTGTCGCAGAGCTGGAGTTTCAGGAGATCGCAGACATCATGCACATGGGCTTGAGCGCTACAAAAATGCGGTACAAACGCGCTCTAGATAAATTGCGTGAGAAATTTGCGGGCATTGCTGAAACTTAGTTCGGCGCAAATATCTCTTACGTGTAGGCAAGTTCTGATAGACTTGCCGCCGAGTTGTCCCCCGGTTTGCGGGACTGCTTCACAATCACCAGATGGGGATTTAACGGATGAAACTGAAAAACACCTTGGGCTTGGCCATTGGTTCTCTTATTGCCGCCACTTCGATCGGCGCTCTGGCACAGGGCCAAGGCGCAGTTGAAATCGAAGGCTTCGCCAAGAAAGAGTACTTTGACAGCACCCGTAACTTCAAAAACGACGGTAACCTGTTCGGTGGCTCTGTTGGTTACTTCCTGACCGACGACGTTGAGCTGCGTCTGGCTTACGACGAAGTTCACAACGTACGTTCCGACTCTGGCCAGAACATCAAGGGCGCGAACACCGCTCTGGACGCTCTGTACCACTTCAACAACCCAGGCGACATGCTGCGTCCTTACGTCTCGGCCGGTTTCTCCGACCAGAGCATCGACCAGAACGGTTCGAACGGTCGTGACCGTTCCACCTTCGCCAACGTTGGCGGCGGCGCCAAGCTGTACTTCACCGACAACTTCTACGCCCGTGCTGGCGTTGAAGCTCAATACAACATCGACCAGGGCAACACCGAGTGGGCTCCTAGCGTCGGTATCGGTGTGAACTTCGGTGGCGGCTCCAAGCCGGCTCCTGCTCCAGTTCCAGCACCAGAAGTCTGCTCCGACAGCGACAACGATGGCGTTTGCGACAACGTAGACAAGTGCCCGGACACCCCAGCCAACGTAACTGTTGACGCTGATGGCTGCCCAGCAGTTGCTGAAGTTGTTCGTGTAGAGCTGGACGTGAAATTCGACTTCGACAAGTCGGTAGTCAAGCCTAACAGCTACGGCGACATCAAGAACCTGGCTGACTTCATGAAGCAGTACCCATCCACCAGCACCACTGTTGAAGGTCACACTGACTCCGTCGGTCCTGACGCTTACAACCAGAAACTGTCCGAGCGTCGTGCAAACGCCGTTAAGCAAGTTCTGACCAACCAGTACGGTGTTGAATCGTCCCGCGTTCAGTCTGTTGGCTACGGCGAATCCCGCCCAGTTGCTGACAACGCTACTGAAGCTGGCCGTGCTGTAAACCGTCGCGTAGAAGCGCAGGTTGAAGCTCAAGCTAAGTAATTAGCCCACAGCTACGAGAAAAGCCCGGCTCATGCCGGGCTTTTCTTTGTCTGCGATTTGAGATTTGTGTGGTGACTTGAAAAGATCGCAGCCTGCGGCAGCTCCTACATTGGTACTGCGCAAATCCCTGTAGGAGCTGCCGCAGGCTGCGATCTTTTGATCTTCTCGCCAACCGCCACTGCACCGATGACCAATATCGCCGGGCTTTTCAGCTCAAAGACGTAGGCATCTTCCTCCATAGCCGTCAGATCGCTCCGACATTCTCGCTGTTGCGGTAATGAAGCGTTTTCGATCATCGCCACCGGCGTATCCTCCGCCATCCCCCCGGCCAACAACTGCTCGCGGATTTCGCTGAGCTTGGCCACCCCCATGTAGATCACCAGGGTCGTACCGCCTTGGGCCAATGCCTGCCAATTCAGGCTGCTGTCGTCCTGGGTATGGGCGGTGACCAGTGTCACGCCGCGCGCCACACCGCGCAGGGTCAGCGGTATATCGCATTGCGTGGCACCCGCGAGCCCGGCAGTGATGCCATTCACCAGTTCGACCTCAACCCCGCGCTCGCGCAACCACTGGGCCTCTTCGCCTCCGCGCCCGAAAATGCACGGGTCACCCCCTTTAAGCCGCACCACGCATTTGCCCTGCCGGGCATAACGCAGCATCAGGCGATGGATGAACGCTTGTGGCGTGGAGCGGCAACCGCCGCGTTTGCCCACCGCCACGATCCGCGCTGCAGGGCAATGTTCGAGTATCGCGCCGTTGACCAGGTCATCGATCAGCACCACGTCCGCTTCTTTCAATGCGCGCACCGCCTTGAGGGTCAGCAATTCAGGATCACCGGGACCCGCACCCACCAGCCAGACTTTTGCGTTCATAGTGTTGTTCCTCACGAAATGACGATGATCGGTTTTAAGGGCAATGCAGGCTCAGCCATGGAACACCAGGAACAGCAACGCCAGGTTCGCCAGCAGCGACATCAGGGCCAATGTCCGCCACACCTTCAGCGGTTCGCGCTCCAGCAAAGGCCTGGGACGTACGCTTAAACTGCGTCGCTCCCCCTGTTCCAGCAGGCGCAACCATTCCTCGGCGGTTTCAAAGCGCTCAGCCGGGTCTGCGGCAACCGCACGTTCCAGACTTTGCGCCAGCCATTCGGGCAGGTCAGGGCGGTAGCGGCTGGCACTGACCGGAACGCCGAACCGGGGGCGCTGGAAGGCTTCGATTTCGCCGTAGGGAAAATGCCCGGTGAGCAGAAAGTACAAGGTCACCCCCACCGCATACAGGTCCTGCTGCGGCGTCGGTGACTCCCCACGGAAGGCTTCCGGGGCGATATAGCTTGGAGTTCCAGGCAGGGTACTGGGCTGATCTTCAGACAGGCCGGGGCAGTAGGCGAGGCCGAAGTCCAGCAGACGCAACTCGCCGTCGTCCCCTGACAGCAGGTTCTGCGGCTTGATATCGCGATGCAGGATCTGCCGTCGATGGAGCATGCCGACCGCTCGCAGCAGGCGTTCAGCCACGTCCTGCCATTGGGCCAGGGGCATGGGTCCGATCTGTTCATGCACTTGAGCAAGGGTCGAGCCCGAATATTCGCGCATCACGTAGTACAGATGCTGACGCTGGCTGGCCGCATGCACTTCAGGAAAGTGCCGCCCGGCTACGCGCTTGAGGAACCATTCTTCGGACAGCAACGCTTGCCCGGCCTGATGATCGTCATGCAGGCGAGGGGGCAGGGTTTTCAGCAACCAGGGCTGCTGCTGGCTGTCGCGTACCCGATAGAGCAACGACTGCTGGCTCTGGCTGAGAATCCCTTCAATCTGCCAGCCCTCGAAAACCTGGCCCGGTTTCAGCGCCGGGGGCAGTGGCCATTGCTGCAGATGGATCAATGCATCGCCGATATTGGATTCACCCAGGGCATCGACCCGCACCAGCAGTGCGCTGGCGTTATCCTGGCTGCCCGCCAGGTGTGCGGCGTTGACCAGGGTTTGCGCGGCGCTGTCCAGGTCCGGCTGGTCACGCAGGATCGCCGCGATGGCGGTGTCGCCCAGGACCGCCCAGACCCCGTCGCTGAGCAGCACAAAGCTTTCGTCGATACGCAGTTCGCCATCGAGAAAGTCCAGTACCAGGTGTTGATCCAGGCCCAGTGCACGCTTGAGTACATGCTGCATGCCCGGTTGGTCCCAGACGTGATCTTCGCTGACCCGCTGCAACTGCTCGGCGTGCCAGCGATACACCCGGCAATCGCCGACATGGGCCAAGGTAAAACGCCGACCGCGCAGGACCAGGGCGCTGACGGTGGTCAGCAGCGGCTGGCCTGCGCCGTTGGCTTGCAGCCAGCGGTTTTGCGCCAGCAGCAAGCGATCCAGCGCCTGGGCAACCCCCCAGGTTTCCGGCGTGGCGTAGTAGTCCAGCGCCAGGGCCTGCAATGTCGAGCGAGCCGCCAGGCCACCGTCGGCGCACTGGCTGACGCCATCGGCGATGGCGAACAGGTAGCCCTTGCTGGCTGCCAGCGCCGGGGCCGGCGTGACGAGGCGCAAGGCGTCCTGATTCTCATCGCGCGGGCCGATGGCGCTGGCTTGCGCAAAACTTAATTGCAGGCTCATGGTGGCGTCAAACCCGTGCAGCCGTCACAGCGGCCGAACCCCAGGTGGTCCTCCAGCGGCGTTTTACGCCGTGCAGGCCGAACCAGGCGAGCACCCCCAGGCTGGCGAACAACCACAATGCCATCTGGTAGCTGCCGGTGCTTTGCTTGATCGCACCCATGCCTGCCGCCAGGGCAAATCCACCGATGCCGCCGGCCATGCCGATCAGGCCGGTCATGACGCCGATCTCGCGACGGAAACGCTGGGGCACCAACTGGAACACCGCACCGTTGCCTGCACCCAAACCGAGCATGGTGCACACGAACAGGGCCAGCGCGGCATAGGAGCTGGGCAAGTTGAAACCGACGGCAGCGATACAGATGGCCGCCACGGTGTACATCGCGAGCAGGGTGCGAATGCCGCCGAAACGATCGGCCAAGGCGCCTCCCAGTGGCCGCATCAGGCTACCGCCGAACACACAGGCTGCCGTGTAGTAACCAGCGGTCACGGGGCTCAGGCCATACTGGTCGTTGAAATAACCGGGCAGGGCGCTGGCCAGGCCGATAAAGCCACCGAAGGTCACGCTGTAGAAAAACATGAACCACCAGCTGTCGCGGTCACCCAGGGCCTTGAAGTAGTCAGTCATCGACTTGGCTTTCGGCCGCTCAGGCGCGTTCTTGGCCAGCCAGGCGAAGACGATCAGTGTCAGGATCAACGGGATCAGTGCGAAACCGAACACATTGCTCCAGCCAAAGGCAGCCGCCAGAACCGGTGCAATCAGCGCCGCGAGCACAGTGCCGGAGTTTCCGGCCCCGGCGATGCCCATGGCCTTGCCCTGGTGCTGTGGCGGATACCATTGCGATGCCAAGGGCAGGGCGACAGCGAAGGAGGCGCCGGCCATGCCGAGGAACAACCCCAGCAGCAAGGCTTGCTCGTAGGTATGGATGCCGAGTTTCCAGGCGCCGAACAATGCGCAAATGACGATCACCTGGCCGATCAGGCCGGCAGTCTTGGGTGACAGGCGATCAGCCAGCATCCCCATTACGAAGCGCAGTACCGCCCCGGCCAGAATCGGCGTGGCCACCACCAGTCCGCGTTGTTGTGTGGTCAGGTGCAGGTCGCCAGCGATCTGAACGGCCAGCGGGCCGAGCAGGTACCACACCATGAAACTCAGGTCGAAATAGAGGAAGGCTGCGAACAGTGTCGGGGTATGGCCGGATTTCCAGAAGCTTGAATTCATCGCGCACCTCAGATGATAGGAGTCTCGAACGGGAGCCAAAACAAAAAAAACGCCGCCACCTGATTCGCCATGGGGCAAATGAGGTGAGCGACGTCTTTGTCGTAGGTGGGGCAACCGCCGTTGGTTACCTGTAGGGATTACTTAGCCAGATCTGTGCCAACAGTTGGGACCGAGTTGCGGCCATTCGCGAGCAGGCTCGCTCCCACAGGGGGAATGCATTTCAAATGTGGGAGATTCTATGGTTGAGGGGAAGCCCTCAACTGGTTTTCGGTTGGTATTCACTCTGCCCCTTCAGCAGGGCGAATACGATACGAGCGAGCTTGCGAGCCAGCATCACCAGGGCTTGAGTGGTGCTGAAACCCCGATTTCTTTGTTCTTGGTAAAACCCTTTCCAGGCTTCGGTTCGACTCGCCGACATAGCCGCATTGTGCAGAAGGCGGCGGGCTTCTGGATCGCCTCGCTTGGTCAAACTCCGGCGACCATCTTTTTGCCCTGATTTTGACACCCGCAAGTCCATTCCAAGAAAGGCGATAAAGGCATCTGCGTTTCGGAAGTCTCCGCGCTGGAACGCCGTGAGCAAGCGCGCGCCAGTCAAAAATCCAACCCCTTCAACTTTCAAGCAACGCTTCAACTGCCCCAGCAAACCGGCTTCTTTCAGCTGATCGTTGATCGTCTTTTCGATCAGCGTCTCAAGCTGCTGCATGGACTTTATTTGCTCGGAAAAAGCAGCCTTCAGCAAGGGCTCATTCGACCAGCTTTGCACTAGGCCGACCCTGGCCTGGACCAAGGCCGCCCGGCGGCGAAAAAGACTCAGGAGTTGGCGATACAGCGGTGTCGGCGGCGTCCATGGGTGAAGTTCTTCATGCTCGTTCTTCAGATAGCGAGCAAGCAGTTTGGCATCCAGTGCATCGGTTTTGGCACGGACCTTCACACCTTCTCGGTAATGTTTGAGCTCATAGCCGCCCACCATGTAAATCACGCAGCCGGCCTCAAAGGCCAGGTCAGCGAACTCCAGGTGGTAGATGTTGGTGGCTTCAACAGCAATAGCCACACTCCCCGGCAAGTCCTTTAACCACTTGTTGATGCTGGTTTTGTTGTTGGGAATCTCTTCAAGCAGGTCCAGTTCGGCGTGATAAATCACCAATTCTTTCTTGGCGACATCCACGCCCACGATCGGCTTTGAAACAGAAACCGGCATTGCCATAGGTTTTCCTCCGGGATAAGGTTTTAAGCACTTGAAGGGCTCACCCAGAGGCGCAGGCTTGTTCCTATCGTCGGTCTAGGCCAGATGCATTCTTTATCGGCGCTTGGGTGAAAGGAGGAGGGGCGAACTCTCCCACAGTCTGTACTGCGTCAACAGTCAGAATCGAGCCTTGTCCCTCCTCCTCCCTTCAAGTCCTACCATACAAGCGAGCCTGCTCGCGAAGAGGCCTTCAACGGCACCAGAAAAACTCAGCCAAGCAACTCACTCATGGCAATGATCTGCTCCGCCACCTGGATCAGCTTCTGCTGGCGGCTCATCGCCTGGCGACGCATCAGGGTGTAGGCCTCTTCTTCGTTGCAGTCCTTCATCTTCATCAGCAGCCCCTTGGCCAGCTCGATGCGCTTGCGCTCGGCCAGTTGCTGGTCACGGGCGTGCAGTTGGGCGCGCAGGGCCTGGTCGCTTTCGAAACGCGCCATGGCCACGTCGAGAATCGGTTGCAGGCGCTGTGCGTGAATGCCTTCGACAATGTAGGCACTGACCCCGGACTTGATCGCCTGGCGCATCACGTCGGGGTCGTGTTCGTCGGTGAACATCACAATCGGCCGTGGCTGGTCACGGCTGACCAGCACCACTTGCTCCATGACATCGCGGCTCGGTGACTCGGTATCGATCAGGATCACGTCCGGGCGCACCGTTTCGACGCGTTCGGGCAAGTCGATGGTCAGCCCGGATTCGTCGATAACCTCGAAACCGGCCTCGGTCAGGGCGGCTTTCAAGCGGCCGACTTTTTTCGCGGTGTCGTTGATCAGCAGGATACGCAACATGTCTGCAGTCTCCTGTCAGCGGCTGGCGAGTAGAGGCAAGCTGTCGCTCATGGCGTGCAGCTTGAAGCTGCGGGCATAACTGGCCGGGTCCGAACCGTCCCAGACCCTGCCGTCGATCAATTGGCTGCTGCGCATCTCATTGCCTGGGATGGCAACACCGACGGCGCTGGCAGCCTCTCGGTATAAGTCTAGTTGTTGAACCTGACGGGCCACGGCGAGGTAATCGGGGTCGTCGCGCAACAGCCCCCAGCGACGAAACTGGGTCATGAACCACATGCCATCGGACAGGTAGGGCAAGTTGACCGCCCCCTGCCCATGGAAACGCAGGGCGTGCGGGTCTTGCCATTCGTTGCCCAGGCCGTCGGCATAGTCGCCCAGCAGCCGTGGTTCGATACACGACAACGGCGCATCGAGGTACTGCGCAGCGCTGAGCAATTGCGCGGTACTGCGGCGATTTTCGACACTGTCGTCGATGAAGCGGCTGGCTTCGAGGATCGCCATCACCAAAGCTCGGGCGGTGTTGGGGTATTGCTCGACGAAAGCGCGCGTACAGCCGAGGATTTTTTCCGGGTGGTCTGGCCAGATGGCCTGGGAGGTCGCCAGGGTAAAACCGAGGTTTTGCTTCACCGCGCTGTCAGCCCAGGGCTCACCGACACAGAAGCCGTCGATACGCCCGGCTTGCAGGTGCGCCACCATTTGCGGCGGCGGCACTACGACGCTGTCGACGTCGTGCAGCGGATGAATGCCCTGGCTTGCCAGCCAGTAGTACAACCACATGGCATGGGTGCCGGTGGGAAAGGTCTGGGCGAAGGTCAGTTTTGGGCGAGTTTGGTGCACGTGACGGTCCAGTGCTTCAGGACTGGTCACGCCGACGGCCTGCAAGCCATGGGAGAGGTTGATGCTCTGGCCGTTCTGGTTCAGGCCCATGAGCACCGCCATGTCGGTGGGGGCCACGCCGCCGATGCCCAGGTGCACGGCGTAGATAAGGCCGTAGAGGCTGTGGGCGGCGTCGAGTTCGCCGCTCACCAGTTTGTCCCGCAGGTTGGCCCAGGACGACTGGCGCTTGAGGTTCAAGGTCAGTCCGTAGGGCTGGGCGAAGCCCTGGGTGGCAGCGACCACCACCGAAGCGCAGTCGCTCAGGGCCATGAAGCCTAGGTTGATTTCGGTCTTTTCCGGGGCATCGCTGCCATTGACCCAGGCCAAGGGGCCGATTGAGGGTTCGTTCATCGATTTCGCACCTTCCAAAAAAAACGTCGTCCCGGACCCCGTATGAGCAGGGGCGGCTGACGACGCCGTTGTCCTGGCACGCATTCCGCCGTTGGCCTGCGTGCTGATGCGTGAACCGGTGCAAGGCATATGCCAGCCCGGATTTCATCACATTTACATCAGGATTCGACACGCCCCACCCCGCATCCTGCCGACCTACATCGTCAGGACGCAAAGGAGGTTGGCGTGCCCATCGAATCACTACACGCCACACGTGCCTCTAATACCCGCTCCTGTGAGCGGCTGTTGCATCTGCGTGTCAACCAAATCGCCGTTTGTCTGGCCCCGGCGCAGTGCGTCTCGACCTGCTGCCTACCGATGGGCTGGGAAGGGCTGATTGCAGTCACCAGCGGATTTGAGGTCAACGGCAGTGTGTCGATCCTGCCAGCTGGCCTGGCACCGCTGGTGAAATTGCAGGTGTTCATCGATCTGGGCCATGCGCCGATCACTGCGCGAGATCGTCAGGCACCTTGGGCGGCATTGCCAGTGCCTTTTTCCCAGGTTCAGTCGGAGCAGGCACTAGAGCGCTGGTACCTCGAACAGGCGATGGCTGGCGGAACGGCCTATCAGGCCTTTGCCAGTGTGTTGCGCCAGACTGAGAGTTACGGGCTTGTGCGCTTTCTGCTGGAACAGGGTACCCACAGTGAAAAACTCACGACTCTGGCGCATCGCTATGGGGTGTCGGTATCGCATTTTCGTCGATTGTGCTGGCAGGCGCTCGGTACGGCGCCCAAGCCCGCATTGCGCGGTTGGCGGACGGCCCAGGCGCTGTTGAACATGAGTCTGCAGGACTGTTCCCTGACAGATCTGGCGTTGGAGTTCGGTTTTTCCTCTTCTTCGCATTTCTCCAAGGAAATTCGCGAGCTGGTGGGCTTCACACCCAGCAGCCTGGCGGACATTACCTACCTTCCAAGTAAGTGAAACGATGAATCGCGCAGTTCAAACCTTGTATGTTTTGCCCTTCTGGCTGGCTGCCATACTGATGCTGGTGCCGTATACGGTGCGGGCCAATGCCGACGAATACGTGGCTCGCGAACAGAGTGTGCGCACGTTTTTTTCGGAGTTGTCCGGGCCGTTGGGCAAGCCGGTGATCATCAGCAAGGCTGCCTCGGCCAAGCGGATCTCCGGCAGTTTTGACCTGCGCTCACCGCAACGGACCTTCGAGCGGGTCAGCGCACAGATGGCGTTGATCTGGTACAGCGATGGCCAGGCGATCTACCTGTATGACGCCGCGGAAGTGAAAAGCTCGATGATGTCGCTGCAGACCCTGACCGTGGCCAGGCTTCAGGCGTTTCTCGAACGGTCCGGGCTGCTCGATGGCCGTTATCCGTTGCGCCATGACGGCCTGCGTACGTTCCATGTGTCGGGGCCGCCGATGTATGTCGATCTGGTGGTGCAAGCGGCCGGTCTGATGGATAACCAACGCTCGGAGCTGTTGCTGGGCAGACAGCAGATTGGCGTTATCCAGGTGCACAACACCTTTGTCAGCGACCGTAAATACGAGCTGCGCGATGACAAGGTGACCATCCCCGGGCTGGCAACCGTGATCGAGGATTTGTTGCGCGGGGAGAAGCGCGAGGTCGAGCCGGCCGTGGCGCAAGCCGGGGCACAGCGAGTGCAGGGGGCGATGCCAGCGTTTCCCCTGGAAGGCCTGGCGACCACATCCCCTGATCAGGACCCGGCTGCGCCGCGAATCATTGCCCGGGAGATGGCCGCCGGAAACATTCGCGTGGTGGCCTATCCGGACACCAACAGCCTGCTGGTCAAGGGTTTGCCGGAGCAGGTGCGCTTTATCGAGAATCTCGTGAGTGCACTGGATACGCCGAAACGACATGTGGAGTTGTCGTTATGGATCATCGATTTGCATAAGGACGAACTCAACCAGTTGGGCATCAATTGGCAAGGCACGGTGAATTCGGGCGGGAAATTTTCCGCATCGCTCAATGCTGGCTCGGCGACCACCCTCGATGGGGCATCATTCGTCGCCCAGGTCATGGCGTTGGAGCGCACCAACCGGGCGAATGTGGTCTCGCGGCCGGTCATCCTGACCCAAGAAAACGTGCCGGCGATCTTTGACAACAACCGCACGTTTTATGCGCCACTGGTGGGGGAGCGCACTGTCGATCTGCAGCACGTGACCTATGGCACGCTGGTCAGCGTATTGCCCCGTTTCGCCCGGGCGGACGAGGTCGAAATGTCGCTCAATATCGAAGACGGCAACCAAATCGAAAACCCCGGTGAGGGAGAGCGTCCGAGCACACTGCCGATGGTCGGCCGTACGCGTATCAGCACGGTGGCGCGAGTGCCCCAGGGCAAGAGCCTGTTGGTCGGCGGTTTCACCCGCGAGGACAACAGCGAGCAAATCGGACGGATACCGGTGTTGGGTTCGATTCCGTGGATCGGCCGATTGTTCAGCTATCGGCAGAGCCGCTCGGCCAATACGGTGCGGGTGTTCCTGATTCAGCCCAAGGAAATTCTCGACGCCCTTGAACCCACCACGGTGGAGCCGGATGCGCGACTGCTGAGCCCGCAGCAGCATGAACGGGTGCGTCGATCCTTTTTCCGGAGCTCAGAAAAATGATCCTGCCACCGATTTCTTCCGGTGGGCGAGCGGCCCAGGCACGCTTGAATGCCGAGAAGGCTGCCCAGCATCCGCAACCGCAGGTCGATGCAGAGGTTGATCTTGACGACGGCATAACGGTCGACGTGGCCCGGCGCTTTGTGCAGATCAGCGATGAAATGTCTGCAGCCTTGGCCCAGTTCCGTGGCCGGCGGCAGTTCGAGCTCAAGTCCGACGCGATGACCGACTCCTTCGAAAGAGTCCTGGAGGACGATACCGTGCCCAAGGCGCGGCAGGTACTGAGCCTGGCGCGGCTATCGGACAAGTCCGACAGCTGGTTGCTGCAGATGGTACGCAACCTGTTTCCCGACGATAGCGACCTGGCATTGGTGCTGCGCGAATTGCTGCGCCGGAAAAAACTCGAGACACGGACTCGTCAGCGGCTTGAAATGTTATTGCAGACGGTGGTTGCCCAAGGCTCCCCCAAGCGCATGAGTGCCGGGATCAATACCGCCCTCAAAGCCAGAATGTTCGGTGCGAGCATGACGGTGCGTGCAGGCCTGTTGCGCGAGACCTACCGGGATTTTATTGAGTTCGACTGCGGACCGGTCAGTTGTTATCAGGACTGGATCGCCCTCTACGGTCCGTCGCAACGCCACGCTGTGCTGGCCTTCATTGAAGCGGCATTACTCACCGACATCGGCGCCCAGGATCCCAGTTGTGCACACGTGGAGTTCGGTCAACTGCTGGCCCGGGTGAACGACCTCAAACGCCTGCGTTCAGCAGATGAACTGTTTATTCGCGGCCTGCTCGGTGATGCACTCATCTGCCGGCACAACCCCGATGAACCCGACTGGCTGGTGTTCCTGATCGGTGTGCTGACCTACCCCGATGATCTCGACCAGTTGTTGCTCGGCGTCTTGGGCGAGCGCCTGCTGTTGAGTGCGCACCATGAGCGTTCGACGGTGCTGCAGAAGGTGCGTCGGCTCAGCCTGCAATTACCGACGCCGCTGTTTGCCGATGAACAGGCACCGCTGCGTCTGGCAGAGCAGTTTATGCGCCTGGCTGACATCGCCTATGCCCTCGAATGTATTGAGCAGCGTCGTCCCGGCGGCACCTCATGACTTTTTCCCGGAACTGACCCGCCATGTTCAATGTGTTTTTGCGCAACGTCAGCGCTCGCCCGGAGTTGCTGATCCTGTCGCTGATGGTGATGATCATCGCGATGCTGATCATTCCCCTGCCGACGGTGCTGGTGGATTTTCTCATCGGCCTGAACATCGTGATTTCGCTACTGGTATTCATGGGGTCGTTCTACATCGAACGCATCCTCAGTTTCTCGACCTTTCCGGCGTTGCTGCTGCTGACCACCCTGTTTCGCCTGGCGCTGTCGATCAGCACCAGCCGGCTGATCCTCAGCCAGGCTGATGCGGGGGAGATCATCGCCTCTTTCGGTGAGTTCGTGATCGGTGAAAACCTGGTGGTGGGCTTCGTGATTTTTTCCATCGTCACTATTGTCCAGTTCATCGTGATCACCAAGGGCTCGGAGCGGGTGGCCGAAGTCGCGGCGCGCTTCTCGCTTGACGGCATGCCCGGCAAGCAGATGAGCATCGACGGTGATCTCAAGGCTGGCGCCATAACGGCCGAGGAAGCCAAGGAAAAACGCAGTGTGCTGGAGCGCGAAAGCCAGTTGTACGGCTCGTTCGACGGCGCGATGAAGTTCATCAAGGGCGACGCCATCGCCGGCATCATCATTATCTTCGTCAACTTTATCGGCGGCATGGCCATTGGCGTCGGGCAGATGGGCATGGACCTGTCCACAGCTTTGTCGACCTACACCCTGTTGACCATCGGCGATGGTCTGGTGGCACAGATTCCAGCCTTGCTGATCGCCATCGGCGCGGGCTTCATCGTCACCCGCGTCAACGGCGATGATGCGAATCTGGGGCGTAACATGCTCGCCCAAATGCTGGGGCATCCGTTCGTGCTGGGGGTGACGGCGCTGCTGGCAGTGGGCGTCGGACTGTTGCCCGGTTTTCCGCTGCTGACCTTCCTACCCATCGCCGCGGCCCTGGGACTGCTGGTGTACTTTCGCCGGCGCAAGGCCTCCCGGGGCGAGGGGCAGGGAGACAGTCGGTCAGCGTCGACGCAGGGTGAAGCCTTGCAGACCGGCCCGGGCCTACTCGAGGACATCGATAACGTTGCCACCGAAACCATCCCGCTGATGTTGTTGGTGCCCACCGCGCGCCTCGATGAGTTGACCAGGGCCCGTTGGGCGGCGCGTTTTCGCAGCCAGTTTTTCGTCGATTACGGGCTGCGCATTCCCGAGCCGCAACTGCGCGGCAGCGAAGCCTTGCCGGCCCATCAAGTGGCGGTGCTGATCAACGAAGTGCGCGCGGAGCAATACGATATCCATTTCGATCACTGGCGGTTGCTCGACTACTCGCCGGAACTGGAACCCATGGGCTTTGCCCTGGTGCACGGCAGCGACAGCAATCGCCTGCGCGGGGTGTGGGTCAACGCCACCGACCAGGAACGGGTGCAGCAGTTGGGCTATCACCTGAGGCCGGCGGACGAGGAATGCTACCGCTGCCTGGTCACCTTGCTGGCGCGCAACATCCAGGAGTTTTTCGGCGTGCAGGAAACCAAGCAACTGCTCGACGAAATGGAAACCCGCTGCCCCGATCTCCTCAAGGAAGTCTATCGCCACGTCACGGTGCAGAAGATCGCCGAAGTGCTGCAGCGCCTGATCGGCGAGCGTATTTCCGTGCGTAACATGAAGCTCATTCTTGAGTCCCTGGCCCATTGGGCGTCCCGGGAAAAAGACGTGCTGGTGCTGGTCGAGCACGTTCGTGGCTCGCTGGCCCGCTACATCAGCAACAAGTTTGCCCAGGGTAATGACTTACGGGTGTTGCTGTTGTCGGCTGAATTCGAAGAGGTGGTGCGGCGCGGGATTAGGCAAACCTCGGCCGGCAGTTTCATCAACCTCGAGCCGGCCGAATCCGAAGAGCTGATGGATCGCCTGAGCGTCGCCCTGGACAGTGTGCACATTGCTCAAAAGGACATGGTGCTGCTGTGTTCGGTCGATGTCAGGCGCTACATCAAGAAGCTTATCGAGGGGCGTTGTCGCGAGTTGGACGTGATGTCGTTCGGCGAAGTCAGCGAGACCGTCTCCGTCAATGTGATCAAAACCTTGTGAGGAACCCCGCAATGATGTCAATGGATATAGCCGACCTGTTACGCGAAGCGCTACGTTTTAGTGGCTGCAAGGACAGTCAGATAGGACATTTTGATAGTCACAGCACCATTGAAATGCAGATGAAGAATCTGCCCGATATCAACGTGGCGTTGGTCGATGGCGATGCCTGGATCTGGACGACGGTTGCAGAAGCGAGCCCGGGTGCAATGAGCCGTTGTGCCTTCGATTTGATGCAGTTCTTACTTGAGGGCAATGCTTTTTCCCGCACCGGGCAATTGCACCTTTGCGTGGTTCAGGAACGGCTCGAACTGCGTTTGATGGCGAATGCCCATGCCCTCGGCGACGCTGAGCACTTCGCGCAAGCCCTGGATGCTTTCGTGCAGGCAATCGAAACGCTGTGCGAACTTTTACGTCGATGAACATGCGGTTGGAAAGGCATGCGGCCCATCCTTTGCGCTTGAGCGGACCCTTGATCGAAGCCGCCTTGGGCGATGTGGTAGTTGGCGAGGTCTGCGAAGTACGGCGGCATTGGCGCCTGCCTCAGGTCGTTGCACGGGCGCAGGTCATCGGCTTCAAACCCGACGCTGTTCTGCTCACCTTGCTGGGTGATGCGAAAGGTTTGTCCAGGGAATCGATGATCGTGCCTACGGGCTCGACCCTGCAACTGTCGTGCAGTGATGCCTTGCTCGGCAGCGTAGTCGACCCTCAGGGCACTATCGTCGAGCGTCTGGTACCGTCTACGGCGCTGGCGCAACAGGACTACCCGGTGGATGCCGATCCGCCGTCGTACCAGCAGCGGCGCCCGGTAGACACCCCGTTGCGCACCGGTATTCGGGTCATTGACGGCTTGCTGACCTGCGGTGTCGGCCAACGCATCGGCATTTTCGCCGCCGCCGGCTCCGGCAAAACCACCTTGATCAATATGCTGATCAACCACACCGACGCTGATGTGTTTGTCATCGGTCTGATCGGCGAGCGCGGCCGCGAAGTAACCGAATTCATCGAGCACCTGCGCCAGTCGGAAAAACGCGCGCGCTGCGTGGTGGTGTATGCCACGTCGGATTTTTCCTCGGTGGACCGCTGCAATTCGGCCCTGCAGGCAACCGCCATCGCCGAGTATTTTCGCGACCAGGGGCAACGCGTGGTGTTGCTGCTGGATTCATTGACACGCTACGCCCGGGCGCGTCGCGACCTGGCCCTGGCGGCCGGTGAAGCGCCGGCGCGACGGGGCTATCCGGCCTCAGTGTTCGATGCCTTGCCGCGCCTGCTGGAAAGACCGGGTGTGACCGCTTCCGGCAGCATTACTGCCTGGTACACGGTGTTGTTGGAAAGCGACGACGAGCCGGACCCGATCGCCGAGGAGATTCGTTCGATTCTCGACGGACACATCTACCTCAGCCGAGCATTGGCGGCCAAGGGGCACTACCCGGCAATCGATGTGTTGCGCAGCGTCAGTCGCGTGGCGACGCAAGTCACCCCGCCCCAGGTGCAGCAACTGGCGGCGGCGACCCGGGATACGCTGACGCGGATTGAGCAGCTGCAGGTTTTTCTCGACATGGGTGAGTACAGCCCAGGCGCGGACGCCGGCAACGACCAGGCGCTGCAGCGCCGCGCAGCCCTCGACCAGTGGTTGCGCCAGCCCACGGGTGAATGCTGTGAGCCGGACGAAGCCCTGGGCCAATTACAGGGGCTGATGGCATGAATCCATTAGCCGATCGTCTTCGCCTGTTGGCACTCGGCCAGTTCCGTCGGCAACGCGCTGAACTGCTGATAACGCGTACCCGGCAGCAACTGCAGCCGCTGGTGCAGGAGCGGGCCGCTTTCGACGCACAAAAAGCGGAGCTACACAGTTTGTTGGCCAGCCATCGCGCCAATGACTGTGTGCTTGATCACGGGCAACTGTTGGCGCTGTTGCGAAGGCAGGCGGTCATCCGGCGGCAGATCGATCTGATGCGCTTTGAGCGTGACCGGGTCGATCAGCAGTGCCGGGAGATTGAGCAAGCGTTGCAGGAGCAGCGCGAGCAACTGCGGTTAGCACAGCGCAAGCACGACAAATACGAAGGGGCTGTTCAGCTTCTGTTACGCAGGCAACGGCTGGAACAGGTGCGCCGGGATGAAAGAGAAGTCGAAGAGATGAACGGAGTTTCGCGATGAGCACTGTATCTGTAATTTCACCCTTGCCGGTTCAACCCCTGGAACCCGTCATCGAACGGCCGATGGATGAGTTGCACGACAGGCTGGTATCGGTGCAGGAGGATGAACTGCCCCAAGGTGTCCTGGCGCTGATGGTGCCGTTGATCCTGCGTCATCGGCCTCAGATGGACGCTGGTCGTGCAAGCACTTTGCAGGCGATGGTCACGCTCCCGGAAAAGCTGGCTGCTGAAGTCGACGAAGTACGGCCGCTCACACCGTCGTCTCATCCCCCAGCGCAGTCGCTTTTGAGTAAACCTGTGCAGCCCCGGTTGTTGTCACCTTTGGTTGACGTTGCGCCTGTTGTCGCCAGGGCTGTCGCGTCGGCACCGATAAACCTGGCGACTCCCATCATTGTTGAATCAGGGCCGATCCAACCGGCATCAAACATCGTCGAACCGCTGTCGGTCGAAGTCGCCGCCCGTCCAGGTGCATCCCCGATACCTGAGTTCGAAGGGCAAAGGCCCGAAGCCTTATCGAGCCTCCCCACCGTACGCCATGTGCACATAGCTGCCACACCTGCGGCCTCGGCGCCCGTGATGCCGCCAGTACCTCCTGCCATCGATCCGATCATCGAAACCTTGTCGGTTGCCGACCGGGGCTTGTTTCAGGTTCCGTTCAATAAAGGAGCCGTCAGCGGGCAAGTGACGATCAGCCGCGTGGCCGATGAGCCTGCCCGCAACCTGCAACTCAGCCCGAGCAATGCCCTGGTTTACGAACAACTCAAAGTGTCGCTGGAGCAGGTCCGCGAACCCACGTGGCGCCTGACCAATAGCGAAGACGAACAGCAGCGCCAGGGCTCGCGGCAGCCGCCGGACGACGAGCAGGCCGAAGACGCCGGGCAGGGCGCATGAGCGCACTGAAGTTGCGCCGGATCAACGCCCAGGCACGTGCTGGCGCGCAAGCGATACGACGCTGGCGGAGCGCGAATGTCGTCGCCGGTTCAGGCCATCCGCCAGGGCAATCGGGCTACCTGTGTTTTCGCGCATCAGGTGAGGGCGGGGAATGGCGGGGTTTGATCGACGCCCGCGACTGGTTGCATCAATCACTCCCGGGTTTGCGGTCGTTACTGACAGTCGAGTGCTCGCTGATGAGCATCGCCGAACTGTTCCGCGCGGTGCCGCAACCCTTGCTGCTGGAGGTAGACGACTTGCACTACCAGCAATTATCCGACGTCGATGTGGTGCTTCCCGGGCAATTGCCACCGCAAGAGCTGCCTTGGCTCGACACGCCTCGTGGGCGCTTGTGGTTGACCCGATTGCCATCGGCACGGGCCGCCAGCGCGCCCCTGTACACCGACTCATGGCTGAGCGATTTGCCGCTGTGCCTGGAGCTGATGCTGGGGTCGAGTCACCTCAGACATGGGATACGGCTGAAGGCGGGCGATGTCCTGCGAATTATTCAGCGTTCGCAACGATGCTACCTGGGGCATCTATGCCTCGGCGTTTTCACTTTTACTGAACAGGGGATACACATGCAATTGACCGAGCCCGACGCCCAAGGCTCCGCAGAATCCGCACCGGAGCCCGATGTTGACCTCGGCGCTATGTCGGTGCGTCTGCAGTTCGTGCTCGCGACCCAGGAAATCGACCTGGCCACGCTGTCGCAGTTTATCGGGGGACAACTGATCCCGCTGGCGGACGATGCGACGCGGCACATCGAAGTGCGAGCCAATGGCAAGCCGGTGGCCCGTGGCGAACTGGTGCAACTGGAAGAGCAGTTGGCTGTGGAGTTGCTCGAGGTCTATCGCAACGACTCAATGGACGCAATGCCGCGATGAATGACGTCTCGTTGATTGCGCTGCTGGCGTTCGCTTCACTGCTGCCGTTCCTGGTGGCGGCCGGCACCTGCTACATCAAGTTTTCCATCGTCTTTGTCATCGTGCGCAACGCCTTGGGCTTGCAGCAAGTGCCCTCGAACATGACCCTCAATGCGATTGCCCTGATGCTGGCGATTTTCGTGATGACGCCGGTGATGAAGCAAGGCTATGGCTATTACAAGGAAGAACAGGTGGCTTTTACCGACATCGAGTCGGTGGTGAATTTTGCCGAGAACGGGTTGGGGGGATACAAGGAATACTTGCGCAAATACACCGACCCGGAACTGGCGCTGTTCTTTGAGCGGGCGCAAGCGGTGCAGAGTGAGTCCGACCTCGGTCTGCCCGCCGATGAAGAGCTCACGCCGTCGCTGTTTTCCCTGCTGCCGGCCTACGCATTGAGTGAAATCAAAAGCGCCTTCAAGATCGGCTTTTATTTGTACCTGCCGTTCGTGATCGTCGATCTGGTGATCTCCAGCATTCTGCTGGCACTGGGCATGATGATGATGAGCCCGGTGATCATTTCGGTGCCGATCAAACTGGTGCTGTTTGTGGCACTGGATGGCTGGGCGTTGCTGTCGACCGGGCTGGTCAAGCAATACCTGACCTTGCTGGCGTAGGAGCGGCTCATGAACGATCTGGTCTATGCCGGCAATAAAACCCTGTACCTGATTCTGTTGATGGTGGCGTGGCCGATCATTGTCGCCACGGTGGTCGGCCTGGTGGTGGGTTTGATTCAAACGGTGACGCAACTTCAGGAGCAGACCCTGCCGTTCGGTTTCAAGCTGTTGGCTGTTGCCGCATGCCTGTTCCTGTTGTCGGGCTGGTACGGCGAAACCCTGCTCGATTTCAGCCGTGAAGTCATCCGCCTGGCGTTGGGTTAGCGCGATGTCGGTCACGTTGTTTTTTGACCTGTACGCCTGGTTCGCCGCCGCCATCCTGGGGGTGGCTCGCTTGGCGCCGATTTTTTTCATGTTGCCCTTTCTCAACAGCGGTGTGCTCACGGGGGCGCCACGCCAGGCAGTCATTGTGCTGGTGGCGACGGGGTTCTGGGCCTATGTGGGTGTGCCGTTGCCGGCGCTCGACGGCTTGGCATTCTTCGGCCTGGTGTTGCGTGAGGCCGGCATTGGCGTGCTGCTTGGATGCCTGCTGTGCTGGCCGTTCTGGGTGTTGCACGCCATGGGCAACCTGATCGACAACCAGCGCGGGGCAATGCTCAGCAGCACCGTGGACCCGGCCAATGGCGTCGATACGTCGGAGTTGGCAAATTTTCTCCAGTTGTTCGCCGCAGCGGTCTATCTCGAAGGTGGCGGCATGTTGCTGATGCTTGAAACCGTTGGGCACAGCTACCGCATTTGCGCGCCGGCCAATGGTTGCGAGATACACCTGTCCGCGATTGTTGGCCTGTTGGATGCACTGGTGAGCAAGACCCTGGTAATCAGCGCCCCGGTGGTGGCCACGTTGTTGGTCAGCGAAGCGCTGCTCGGTTTGCTCTCGCGGTATGCGCCGCAAATGAACGCGTTCTCGGTGTCGCTGACGGTCAAGAGCCTGGTGGCGCTGGTGGTGTTGATGTTGTATTTCGGCGTGCACCTGCCGGACGAAGTCCTGCGCATGGGCGGCAAATCCCAAGGGCTGGAACACTATCTGGGCCGTGAAGGGGAGGTCGCCGATGTCGTCCAGCGCCTCGAAGACTGAGAAGCCCACCGCCAAGCGTCTGCGCGACGCCTCACGCAAAGGCCAGACGTTCAAGGCCAAGGATCTGGTGGTCACCTGCCTGACTCTCTGCGGCATCACCTACATGGTGTTCAACAGTTCGCTGGTGGAGGTCATGGAAGTCTATCGACGCATCATTGCCAGTGATTTCGACACGGATATGCAGGCGTACTCGGCGATGCTGGTGCTGGTCGGGCTCAAGGCATTGCTGCCGTTGCTGCTGGTGTGCGTCTTGACCAGTGCACTACCTGCGTTGTTGCAAAGCGGCTTTGCACTGGCCAGCGAGGCCCTGAAGCTCAATCTCGGTGCGCTGAACCCGATCAATGGCTTCAAAAAACTGTTCAGCCTGCGCACCGTCAAGGACACGGTCAAAGCGCTGCTGTACCTGGGCAGCTTTGCCATGGCGCTGTGGATAGTCTGGATCACGCAGCGGCAACTGTTGTTTGCCCAATTGTTCGCCCAGGCCCCGGAGCTGTTCGCGATCTGGGGGCACTTGTTGCTGGTTCTGGTGTTGGCGTTCCTGGGATGCGTGCTGCTGATCGTCGTGCTGGATGCGTTGAGTGAATACTGGTTGTTCATGAAAGATCAAATGATGGACAAGGACGCCGTCAAGCGCGAGCACAAGGAGCAGGATGGTAATCCCGAGATCAAGGGCCGCCGTCGCGATTTGCACAGGGAACTCCTGTCCGAGCAGGTCAAATCCGACGTGCGCAGCTCGCGGATGATCATCGCCAACCCCACCCACATCGCCATCGGGGTGTATTTCCGCCCGGAAATCACCCTGCTGCCGTTCATCTCGCTGATGGAAACCAACCAGCGCGCCCTGGCCGTTCGAGCGTATGCCAAAGAGGTTGGCGTGCCCGTGATCAATGACATCGCACTGGCCCGGCGGATCTTCAAGACCCACCAGCGCTATAGCTTCCTCCAGGTGCAGGAAGTCGAAGAAGTCCTGCGCCTGTTGATCTGGCTCGAGCAAGTCGAGCAGGCCTGATCCCCTTCTTAATCTATCCATCGTTGGCATGAGCGCAATTTGGCAGCGTACCTGCCAGCGCTTTGGCTCAATGCAATCGTCAGCAGCGCTGACGTTTTTTCCAGGAGTGTGGCTGATGAGTCGCAACAACCAACAAGACGAGCAAATCGCTCTGGACATCGTGGATGCCGTGCTGGCGGGTGCGTCGTTAAAGGACGTGCAGGGCATCAGCGATGAGCACATGGACGGTCTCTATGCCTTTGCTTTCCAGTTTTATGAGCAGGGACGGCTGGACGATGCCGAGAAGTTCTTCCACTTCCTGTGCATCTACGACTTACACAATAGCCAGTATTGGCTGGGACTGGCGGCGGTGCACCAGCTCAAGCAAAACCATCAGAAAGCGATCGACCTGTACGCCATCGCCTTTGCCCAGGGCAAGAACGACTACCGCCCGATGTTCTACAGCGGTCAGTGCCAGCTCGCCCTGGGCAAGATTGGCAAGGCCCGATTGTGTTTCGAGTACGTACTCGAGCAGGCCACGGAAGAGGAACTGCGCAAACAGGCCCGGGTGTATCTCGACACCCTGGCTCACATTGAAAAGCATTGTTCGGAGGACTGAACATGAGTGAAATCAGAAGTACATTCAACCCGGCTTATGCCGGAGGGCTCAGCCGTAACGAAGCCTTTGAGATTTACGGCAAAGCCGCCAGCCAGGCGGCCAGAACGGTGGATTTTCAGAAAGCTGGCCAGCAAGCGCTGGCCGGATTGATGTCGGTGAACTACGACAACGAGCACGGTAAATCCACGGCAGCTACGGGGCGTCCACAGTTGCATCTGCCGCAGGCACGCACGAGCGGCAAAGAGTCGGAAGGCGATCTGTTCACGCTGCTGATGGCGATGATCAGCGAGCTGATCGGCGAGGTCGACGTCAACAAGCTGAAACACCGCCTGGCGATGTTGCAGAGCATGGCCGGGGCTAAGCAACAGGGTCATGAAAAACTGGCGGTTGAATATGCTGAGGCCGTCGCGGTACTTGAGGCCGCTGAGGGGACCGTTGGCGGTAGTCAGCAAAACCTGGAGAAGCTGCGCGAGAAAGTCCAGCAGTGTCAGGGCTTGCTGGACGAAAGCGAGGCGCGTCTGACGAAGCTGGACCCTGAATCACCCGAATATGCGAGCGAATTGGCTCTTCGTAATCATCTCAAGGGCGAGCTGGCGAATCATACCCAGGCTTTTGAAAAATCCACCGGTGCCCATCTCAAATTGATCGAAATCGCTAATGCCGCCGTTAAGGTCCTCGCGATCGTGACCGCAAAAGTCCTGGAGGCAGGCGTTGGTGGACCGCAGGTTAAACAATCGGATGAAAAGGCGCTGAGCAGCAGTGCACTGGCACTGTTGAACCGCTTGAAGATCATCGAGCTGCTGGGCGAGTCGGCGCAGAACAAGGAAGAGCTCAGTCAAGAGTTGTTTCTGGAATTGCAGGCCAAACTGCAGGAAAAAATGCAGCTCGAGTCGGACAAGTACCTGGAAGAAGTCCGAAAAGCCGAAGCGTTGCAGAAGACCATGGGCTGTATCGGCAAAATCGTTGGCGCGCTGGTGGCCATCGCCAGCATTGCGGCCGGTGCTCTGACCGGCAACGTGATGCTCATAGCGTTTGGGGTGATCGGGGCTGGGCTCATGATCGCGGACGAGCTGGTCAAGGAATTTACGGGTGTGTCGTTCATGGCGGAAGCGATGAAGCCGCTGATAACGGGAATTCAGGAAGCCATCAGCTTCTTTACCGATCTCTACACCACGGTGCTGGTCGCGGTGGGCGTTGATCCCGAAACGGCGAAGGACATTGCGCAAATCGCCGGCATGATCGCGGGCATCGGCACCACCATTGCAGTCATCGCATTGGCGGCCATCTTGGGTGTTCAGGTGATTGGGCCGATGATCGGCGCGGTCGCGTCAAAACTGGCAACTGTGGTGTCGCAGGCTGCACCTGCGGCGGTGGAGGCCATGAAGCAGATGACCACAT
Organism: Pseudomonas umsongensis; assembly: GCF_002236105.1. Classification (GTDB taxonomy): domain Bacteria; phylum Pseudomonadota; class Gammaproteobacteria; order Pseudomonadales; family Pseudomonadaceae; genus Aquipseudomonas; species Aquipseudomonas umsongensis. Next base: position 98,798 of record NZ_NIWU01000005.1, on the reverse strand, counting down.
CGGCTGCCAACACGGTGACCCAGATGCTGACTCAATTGCGCAGTTTCATCACCAACGGTGCTGATCCTGTAGCCCTGGCACGTTACGCCACCAATGTCGAAATCGCTCGAACCCTTACCGAGTTCGGCGGCGTGGTGCTGGAAAGTGGACTTGGCATTGAAAGCAGCATGCATCAGGCCCAAGCGGCAGAACACCTGACGGACGTGACGGTGCGCATGGCGATCAGCGAATCAATTGCCTCTTACCTCACTCAAGTGGTCGAAGACTACGGCAAGGCCATGCAAGACCGGACCCGACATATCGAACATGTTTTTTCCGATCTGCAACGCAGCCATTCCGTCAGCCTGCAAATGGCTCGGTACATCTGAACCTGCTCATAAAAAGGAATTCGTCATGTCTCAAATAAACGCAACGCCTGTGCGCATGCCAGCGGTCCCGGCGCACGATCCGGTCAACGATGCGGGCCTGAGCGAGTTGGTTGCTCAGGAACAGTTCTCCAAAGAACTTAATGGAAAAAGGCTTTTACAGCCGGCCCTGTCAGACGGGAGCGTTGCAAAGCAAATACTCCAGAGCAGTAACTCGGCTTTTCCTACGGCGCAGGAGCTTGAGAACGCGATCGATGCCTATCAACCCACCGAATCCGACTGGCAAGACTTCACTGCGGCCCGGTTGATGGTCAGCGATGAAGTGCGTAACGATCTGATCTTCGATCCGGGGGCCTGGGAAAAACACGCCAACGTGCTGATCGCCGCGATCATCGCGGTCAACATTGCGCGGGTCGCCAACGCAGCACTGCGCGGGCATTTCAGTGTGATGCAGGCCGAGGCCAGCAAACTCCAGGGCGAGGCCATCATGGAATCCGGCAGGGCGGCGATCTACAGCGCCGTCACGGCAGCGGTGGTCTCCGGTGTAATCGCCGGCTTTGCCATGGTCAAGACCTTTCAAGGGCTTGCGCAAAAACATACTGATATCAGCCTGCATAAACGCAACGCCCTGGACGCTGGCAACATCGAACGTGACCTTACACGTGATCGCAACCGCACTGACTGGAACCCGGAAACGACCTACAAGGTAACGGTGTTCGATGATTCCCGCCGGATGAAACCAGTGGATTTCAAACCCGAGGGCTCGACCCTTACACCCAAGGAGCAGCAATGGTTCAACGAGGAAATTTCCAAGGCACAGAAGGTTGGCCAATCGTCGGACTGGCTCAGCCAGATGAGCAGCAAAGGCATTGAAAGGAAACTCGAAATCGGTCGAGCGCTTAACTCGATATCGACGGTCATGAGTCAGCTTGTCTCCACCATAGTTCGCATGGCCGAGCATGCGGCGCGGCAGGAACAGGTATTGCAAGAAAATGTGCAAAGCACACAAAAGAGCTTGAGCGATGAAGTCGGGGCAAAAGACTCGGCCGATGCGGCGCTCTTGCAAAAACTCATGGACATAGTGATGCAGTTATTTCAATCGCGGATTGAAGTCATTGGCAGAATGGCTTGAGTAGGGAAATACAATGATAATTTCCAATTACACACTGCAAGCCGTTAAATCGTCGGTCAATTTAAACGTTGTTACCGACGCACCTTTACCACCCGAAATTCCTTTCGAGAATCAATCCGCTTCTTCCGTCGGGCAATTGCTGGATCGTTCGGCAAAGGAATTGAGTCGCAACCTTGGAACCATGCTCAAGCTCCAATCGGGCGCTGAAAGAATGGTCGAGAAACTGTTAGCGGGCGCAGCGGAGCAAACCCTCATTGCAGAGCTTGGTGATCTGGTTCAGGCCAAAGCCGAGCGCAGGCAAATGTGGGCGCAGCAGTTGCGCCAGTGTGGCGCGGTGATGACGCATTGCCAAGAAACCCTGCCGCCGGAACAGCGCCAATGCCTGGACGTTGCTCAGGAGCATATTCAGCTCGATCTGCAAGAAAGGTTCTCGCCGCCGACGGAAGTAGCCGAAGCGTTCGAACAGAGCATCAGTTCATCGAATGATTTCTTTGACAAACTGCTGGAGTTGATCAACCTGATCAAAAACGGCTATCTGGCCGGCTATGAACATATCATTGCGGCTTACTCGGAATTCTTTAAAGACTTCAACGAAGAGGTAAGCGCAAAGTTAAAGGACTGGATCAAAGGCGCGAACGAAGGTAAGGAGGTCGATTTAAATGCGGGCAATATCAGGCATGCGTTGAATGCGCTGATTAAAAAATACTCACCCCCAAACGCTGCGGCAGTATTGTTTCCCGCTCCAGGCATGTTTCCCCCTCCAGGCGCTTCCAGGGAGGAAGCGGAAAAATGGCTCAAGGCGTTAGGCCTGCCTGCCACCAGCCTTCGCAATAACGGGAACGGTACGTTCAGTGTGGTCATGGACCTCGGACCGTTGACGACGATGATGAACGGTTTACCGCCCAATGTTTATTGGATTACTTGGGATAACGCGAAATTCCAGTACTGGCAAACCGGCTTCAATGCCCAGGAAGAACGCATGAAGAACACACTGCAATCATTCACCCAGAAATATTCAAACGCCAACTCCTATCACGATAACTTCAATAAGACCTTGTCTGCACATCTGAATCAGTACGCAGATATGTTGAAGGCTATGTTGAATTTTTGAAGCGAAGCTGCCGCACCGAATTTTTTGTTGGAGGTAATAATGCCGGGTTTTATGAATGATGATCTTGAACGTCAGGTTATACAGATGCTGTCGGGTTATCTACAGGTTGATCGACGGACGATCAAGGCGGACTCACGACTGGTGGAAGATTTGTGTGTTGATTCCCTGGGTGTTGTAGAAATTGTTATGTCTGTCAATGAGGCGTTTGGTGTCGATCTACCGGCTGCTGCTGTGAAGGAGTGGCGGACGGTTGGTGACATTTGTCGTTTGGTGAGGGGGGCATGATTTTTAAAGAGAGCTTACAGTTATTGTCGTAATTTCCTACGCCATGGAGGTGATAGTCCTACGGAATCCTCCTGCTCAATTTCCTATAGTCAAGCGCTTGTCATCTTGAGCCTGATCACTCACAGGCTTGATTGCGCTTGAGCAACTTTCTATAGAGAAATTTCAAAGTATGGACATTGCAACTGATCTATCGCCGGTCAAGTCATTCGTTTTTGACCACTGGCTATTGCAAAGCGATGGAACGCTGATGCGAGATGGAGAGGGGGTTCACGTCCCACCCAAAGAGTTAAACGTACTGCGCCTGCTATTGAAGTCAGCGGGGACGGTGGTCAGCAAGGATTATTTGCTGGATCACGTATGGCCCGAAATGGATGCCGCCGAAGAATCGTTGACCCGCTGCATTTATGCATTGCGCAAGCTGCTCAGGGAAAACAAGGATTTCATTACGACCGTGTACGGCCATGGTTATCGATTTACCTGTGCGGTTGTTGAACTCGACACAACGGGTCAGGCGAGTACCGTGGCGCCTTCGCTGGCTGTTCTGCCGTTTCGCAATCAGGGGGAGACAGCAGCGCTGGATCTGCAGGATCTGATGATCCGTCAGTTGACTTTGGCGTTCGGTGAGGTGTTGCGCGTCATTCCCTCGGGATTGATGGCGGCCTATGCTCAACCGGTCGATGTGCGGTCGCTGGTCGGGCAGTTGTCCGCGGACTTCTGCTTGAGCGGGCGCTGTAGCGGCTCGGCCGATCAGCAACAATGGTCGGTCGAGTTGATCCGTGGCCGCGATCACGCTCTGCTGCATGGTCAGACACTGGATGCAAGTGATCTCGGGGCGTCGCTTGGGGCACTGACGTGTGTGGTTGCGCAGCGTATTCCGGGCTTGCATATTGTTGGTGATGCGTGCGCGTCCTACCCGGCCGCGGTGGCGTACCTGCGTGGTTTGTGCAGCGTGCAGCAGCACACTCCGCAAAGTCTGCGCGATGCGCTGGTACAGTTTCGCCAGTGCCTGAAGCTCGATGGCGGGCACACACTGTCCTGGTACGGTTTGGCGGATGCATGGCTGGGGCAGGCAATGATCGGATTGTGTGATCAGGGCCGGGCAATCGATGAGGCACAATCGGCGATTTCCAGTGCCTTGGCATTGGACCCAGGCAACATCCCTGCATTGGCCCGCCAGGCTTTGCTCACCAGTCTGCGAGGCTGCGAGCACGCGGCCCAGGTGCTTTTCCGACGCTGTTTGCTGACTGCCGATCAGGCTGACGTTCATTACTTTCATGCCTGGCATCACTGGTTCTGGCGGCGCAACGAGCAGGCCGCGCTAAGCATCGACAACGCTCTGCGGCATGATCCTGATTGCGTAAGGACGCAGGTCTTGCGTATGCGCATTGCGCTTGCCGCAAGTCCCGAGTCGGCCTTGCTGATGGCTCGTCGAGCCCTGCAACAAGGCGCGTCGGGCAATTCTTTGCTGGTGATTCTCTATGCCGTGGTATTGGCTTATTTTGACCAGCACGCGGCAGCCTGGGACGAGCTCGAACAAGCCGGGCTTTGCGAAAGCGCAATCGGTGAACAGGGACTGGCCGCCTGGAATGTGCTGTTCGGCGTCAATCCATTCAATGCCCGCGACCTGTATGCGAACTGGCGGACTCTGGCCAGACTGCGATCCCTTGATGGCATTGCGTCGTCACGTTGGTCCGGACTGTCAGGTGGTCCGGTGGCTGAGCCGCTCTGGAGTTCTTTGCAACGATCGCCTCATGTGCCCTATCAGGCCTTGACCCAGGAACATCCTGTTCGCAAGCGACCGACGCTGGTCAGCGAGCGGCGCTTGGCATGATACCGCGCAGAATCAAGTGGCTAACGGTGCTGGTGTGCCTTGGCGCGGGCCAGGCGCAAGCCTGGTGCTGGAGTCAGGCGGGGGCGCGACATGCGATTGAACCCGAACTGCTTCGAGCGATTGCCGATGTCGAGTCGGGACAGAATCCGAACGCAATGAACTACAACAAGGACGGTTCTCGAGACATCGGGTTAATGCAGATCAACAGCCATCATTTACCCCGTTTGAGCACCCAGGGCATCACTGAGCAGCGCCTGCTGGCTGATCCTTGCCTGTCAGTTGAAGTCGGTGCGTCGGTGCTTGCCGATTTTATCGCGCGTTATGGCTACAACTGGACGGCAGTGGGTGCGTATAACGCCGGCAATTCTGCGCATCGGCAAGCTGAGCGCCTGCGCTATGCGCGCAAGGTCTGGCAGCGTTATCAGGTGTTTTCCCTGGCTCGACAATGAGGGTGTCATGAGCGCTGGCGCCAGATTCTGATGCTCTGCAGGGCACAATCAGCAGAATTCGATCATGAAGCCTGCAGCCAGCCTTTCTACCATGCCCGTTCATTTCATAGCCCTGGAGCTTGAACGGTGACAGTTCTGACGGCACCTGACCCACAACCTTGCGTTCTACGGATACTCAATGGCGCGCTGCAAGGTTGCGAATTCCCCCTCGGCGCAGGCACAACCCTGTTCGTGGTAGGGACTGTGGATCTACTAGGAGAAGGGGGACTGATTGCCAGTGTCCCAGCGGATGCCATCTTCGTTCCCCTGGAGTCGGGGGGATGCAACTTTGAGGTATTGGCCGGTCAAGTCACGCCGCAAGGCCTGCCGCTGCGGGTGCTCGATGAGTCAACGGAAATACGCCACTGTGCTTTCCAGACCAGGGTGCAGATCGGCAGCCTGCAAATCGCCGTGCGACCTGAAGACCAGCCCTGGGCACCCGAACTTCTCGGGCTGCAACCTGACGCTACCTTTGACGCCGTGGCTGTCGCGTGGTGGCGTGCCCGTTGGTCTGGATGGCTCGCCAGCGGATTGGCGCTGGCTGCCCTGGTCACCGTGGTCGGCATCTGGTCGATGCCTGGACCCACACCTGAAACCGATGTTCGCGCGTTGATCATTGGAGCCAGTGACGAGGCCAAGGTGTTGAGCGGTCGTGACAATGCGATCTATGTGTTCGTGACTTCCGAACGGGATGCCGGCTGGAGTCGCCAAGTGCTGGTGCGCCACAACACACTGAGCGGCAAAGTGCTGGTGATGGATCAGGAGCGTCGTCGGCTCGAGCAACTGCTGGTCGACCATGATCCGCAACTGGCCTGGCACTCCATAGACCTGAAGGATCCTTCGGTACCGCGCCTGTTGCTGAGTGCACAACGCAATCTGCTCACCCCTCTAAAGCAGGCAAAACTGCTCGATGTACTGCTCTCGGCCGCGCCTTATGCCCAGGACATAACGGTGCAAATGCAGGAGGACAAGCAGCTCGTCGATCTGGCGCAAGAGGGTTTGCAGCGGCTGTCGCTGGCCTACAGCCGCATTGAGCACGAGGACAGTGTCACGTTTGCCGTTGCAGGCAATTTGCAGGATTCCGAACTGGCGAACGCCCGCCGGTACATCGACAGCTTTTACCGGCAGTGGGGTGATCGCTACGTGCACTTCACCGTCGAGCTCAAGGACGACTTGCTCGGGGGCAAGTCGTTCCAGACCGGCCCGCAGGGCTACATCAAGATGACTTCGTCATCATGGCATTTTCCTACACAACGCTAAAAGGTGATTCATGGCCGACATTGCTATCCCCATCGACTTTTCCGATGACTTTCTCGGGCGTCAGGCCGAGGCATTCGAAAACGGCGCCGCCTCCCTCAAAACTGCGCTGGACAAAGCGCTGCTTGACTTGAAGAACGATGCATCGGACCCGGGTCTGCTGGCGGCTTATCAGGCCGCGTTTTCGTCCTACACGGTGTTTCGAAACGCTCAGACCAACACGATCAAGGGCTTCAAGGATATCGACATGGCGATCATCCAGGCCGCTCGCTGACTCTTCTTTTTTTGACCGGCCATCGGTACGTGACGATGGCCATTTTCATGAGTACATCGCATGGCTATTCAAAACATTTCTCTGTCTGGTATTGACCGGGCAGTCTTTACGGAACTGCGCGGCCCACACGAAGGCCCGATCGTATCCCTTGAGTCCCGATTGATCGAAGCATTTGCCGGTTCCGCGGTCAGTAGCGAGCAGGACGTTTCAGCCATCAATCAGATGATGCAAAGCCCGAATATCACCAGTCCCGAAGTATTGGCCCAGTTGCAGGAATTGACTGGGCAATACAACGTGGACATCAACCTGCTCAACGTACTGGTCCGCAAAGCGGTAGGTACTGCCGAAACCCTGTTGCGTGCGTCATGAAGCCAGGCATTTTGCTGATGCTGTTGTGCCTGGCGCTGTCGGGGTGTCGCCAACCCGATCTGCTTGAAGGGCTGGATCAGCAGCAGGCCAATGAAGTGCTGTCGGTGCTGCTGCGCAACAATATAGCGGCGGTGAAAGTCGATGCCGGCAAAACTGGTTACGCGGTGAAGATCAATCAGGTCGATTTTTCCGCGGCGGTTGATTTGCTCAACCTCTATTCCTTGCCTTCGCGGCCGCGCCTGCAAGTGGCAGAGATGTTTCCTGCCGACACGTTGGTGGCCTCGCCCCGCGCTGAAAAAGCCCGGCTTTATTCGGCGTTGGAGCAGCGAATCGAACAGTCGCTGGGTGTGCTCGAAGGCGTGGTTTCGGCGCGAGTGCATGTCAGTTACGACCTGGAGGCCGGCGAAGGCGGGCGCAAGACGCCGCCTGTCCACCTCTCGGCAGTGGCGATCCATGAACTCGACGTCGACCCGCAATTGCTGATCACCGACATCAAGCGGTTTCTCAAGAACAGTTTTGCGTCGGTCGAGTACGAGAACATCTCGGTGGTACTGTCCAGGCGCTCGCCGACCCAGCATATCGCGCCGTCCGTGGCCGCCACGCAAGGGGATTCGCACTGGACGTGGTTGTTGTCCGCGTTGACCGGATTGCTGTTGGCCAGTGGCGCAGCCTGGGCTTACCGCCAATCAAGCGCAGGACAGCGTAATGTCGCACGTTGAGTCTTTATCGCAGATTCTCGCCGAGCCCCTGAGTTACTTGCATCCGCAGCGCCTGCGTTTGCCAGAGGAATTTACCTGGCCTGAAGCACGAAGTCTGCTCAATCGAATACTGCTCGAAGGGCTTGAAAAACAGGGGGCATCACCTGCGACGCCGCCGCTGACGGCGGTGGCGCAGCAATGGGTTCGCCATTGGCGACAGTTACCTTATATCGCAAGGCTGATGGGCGCTCATCGCTTGATGCCCGATCTGGCGCGAGGCGCGACGTTGCTTCGCCTGCCATTGCCCCTGCGTCGGTTCGCCGGTTACAGCCTGGGTGTTCGATGCGCCCTGACGATCGGGAACTCGCCTGTTTCGATGGAGCAGGTCGACGCCGCCGGCCTCAATGCGTTATGGAGTTGGTGCGAGCAGGTACCGCCAGCTTTGCTCGAACGCCTTCCCCTGCAATTTTCCGAGCCGGTTGTTCGCCTGCACAGGCAATGGCCAGTCACGCAACCCGATACAGCGCTTTTCTTTTTGGCGGTGCAGCATGCTCGACTCTATCCGAACCCTGACTGACCTTCCCGCGGCGAGCGATGCGCTTGTATCCCGCGAAGACATCGCCGCCGCGCGTCGACGTCGAGCGTTGCAGCAACAGGCCCAGCGCTGGGCCCGTGATTGTGTAGAGCAGGCTCGGCGTGACGCCGAAGCGGTTCACGCCCATGCCTTTTCGCAAGGCTACGCCGACGGCATCTTGCGCGTCATCGAGCATCTGGCTGACAGCTTGCTGGGAGCGCAGGCGTTGGGGCAGCAATTGCGCAGCGACCTTGCGCAGTCCGCTCGTGATTTGCTCGCAGACGCGTTGCACCGTCCCGAATGGCTGGACGAAATGTTCGAGCGTTGGCTAACGGCACAACCGGCCGGCTCGGGCGCAGTGTTGCAAGTGCTGCTGCCGATGCATTGTCGGCCCCAGGGCAACGAACTTCGCGAGCGCCTGAGCCGGCTCTGGTCCGGCGAACTGGTCCTCGACTATCACCCGCAAGAGCGTTATGTGGCGCGGCTTGCGGATCAATTGTTCGAATTCGATCTTGAAACGACGAGGCAACGTCTGGAACCGCGCTTGCTCGCGCGCGTGGCGAACCTGCCGGAGTCGGTTCGCACGCTGGACCGGGCCTCCATGCAGGCGCTCACGGATCTGTATTCGACCTTTGCCGAGCGCTCGGCCGATGCCACGCAAACTGCCCCTACCGAGGTCCCCCATGAAGATTGAAAGCGGTTTGAGTCTGCGCACGACTGAGAGCGGGGGGCGCGCAGCGGTCGAGTCCCTTGAGTCGCATATACGTGCAGCCAACCGGAACATGCCTGAAAACAAGCGTCCGGACCCCGAATTCGAGCGCCTGTATGAGTTGCTGTCAGCCATGGAGGGGCAGGGAGAAAAGGTCATCCATGCGTTTCTCCGTTCACTTCGAGGCGCAGATGGCAAATCACCAGCGTACCCCACTGCCAATGCGTTGATGGCAGTTACGCAGCAGGTGCTGGTTCGATTGAAGGACGACGGGCTGGAAGAGTCGCTGCTTTATGAGGAAATCGAAGGCGCCAACGGCCTTGCATTCAGCATGGACGTCTTCGTCAAGGGCTTCATGCGTGAGGTGTTTCAACCGATGGAGGATGAAGCTTGGGAGAAGAGTGAGTGGTGAGGTGAAAGGAGCAATCCTGAGAGAACTTTTGTTGTTTAAAAAAGGATACGACGATGGCTTTACCTATCGCGGGAAATTTCGGAAGAGTAATTACGCTACCTGGACCTTTGACTGAACCCTCAACTGCGGCCAGTCGCAGTTCGGACTTGATGTTGAGCTCATCAAGACTTGAAGGATCGTCGGCTTTTCATCTGGCTATGCTGGGAACACCCAGGCAAGTCGCAGTGGCCATGGAAAGCATGGACCGTCGTGTAGCGTTTCAGGTAGAGGAGAGCTATAGGCAATTAGGCGAGACAGACCGAACTGTAGTGGGACGGGTGAGCGACTTCATTGACCATGGAGGCTTACCTGAAGAGTTGGTCAATGAAGACTTTTTTGCTCGGGCCACCGAGTTAAATCGAGCGGATAACGAACAAACCCGCGAAAGTCGAATGCGCACGGTGCTTGAAGCCGGTCTGGAGTTGTTGGGGAAAGCCGGGGAGCCCGCCCGCAATTTATTGAACATCACGGCGCGTACAGGCCTGGTCGTCGCGCTGACCACGGTATTGCGCCAGATCGTCGGTTATTACGTGGAAAAAGCTATCCGGGAGGGTGATTCACCCGAGGCATCTCGCGCATGGGAGGTGGCTGCTATAACGATGATTGGACCCGCGATGAGTCTGATGGGCGCCATCCGCGACGAGTGCGCGGGCACGGCCAGTCTTCAGTCACGACTGGGGCGCGTTTGCATGGCCAGCATTACGATGGGCGCACTGATTGCCGCGCACGTGACCGGTGCTTCGAACACCATACTTTCGAGCATCATTAATACCAATATATATACGGTGGCTCGAGATCTGAGCAACGCCTTCTTCCCTTTGCAGGACAACGCAGGCGCAGCCAGTGCCGGAGCTACCGGGGTAACCACGGTAGCTTATGGAACATTGCAATATTTGCTGGCTGAATTGGGAGCCTTGATGCCGCTGAGCGGTCCGGGTCGATACGCGGCCGACCTTGGCTACAGCCTGTGCGCGGATTTCTTCCAGGCTGCAATGAATGCCCTGGGCGCGGTCTTTGACGATTTCATCTTTATCCTGTGCAGAAGCTGGCCCTTGCTGTCTCCTTCGGCTGGACTGGATTCAGTGTTGTCCGACCCGGAGTCACTGCAGCAAAGTGTGCTGCAAGTACGGGCCGGGGCACGTCTGCCCTCACGGGAGCAACTGACTGATACGCTGTTGAATGTCAACGCGTCCCGAACTTCGGCATTTCAGGCCCTCAATCTTGCAGTATCCGCGGCGGCCGTCGAGTTGGCTTTGACTGATATGGGTGAGGAGACTCAAGGCCATGTTGTGAATGTCTGTGTAATGCTTATGCTGATGCTCATCTACTTTCCATTTATCTGGAGTTGTTCCCAGCGTACTGACAATCAATGGTCGCCAGAGCAATTGCGCGAGAATCCTGCGCCGTAAAGGCTTTGCGTGGTGTCGTCAAGAATGTGGAGTGGGGCAGGTCTAGCACAGGTCCTCGCCTGTCCCCCTCCACCCGGCTATAATCGCCGGCTCAATTCGCCGCCAATCGAGTCAAACCCGCCCATGTACACCCTGGCCCGTCAGCTGTTGTTCAAACTTTCCCCGGAAACCTCCCACGATCTGTCCCTGGACCTGATCGGTGCGGGCGGGCGCCTGGGGCTCAACGGTTTGCTGTGCAAGGCCCCGGCAAAACTGCCGGTGAATGTCATGGGCCTGGACTTCCCGAACCCGGTAGGCCTGGCCGCTGGCCTGGACAAGAATGGCGCGGCCATCGACGGCTTTGCACAACTGGGTTTTGGCTTTGTCGAAATCGGCACCATTACCCCGCGCCCACAACCGGGCAACCCCAAACCCCGGTTGTTCCGTTTGCCGGAGGCCGAGGCGATCATCAACCGCATGGGCTTCAACAACCTCGGTGTCGATCACTTGCTGGCCCGCGTGGCGGCCGCCAAGTACAAGGGTGTGCTAGGCATCAATATCGGCAAGAACTTCGACACCCCGGTAGAGCGCGCGGTCGACGACTACCTGATCTGCCTGGACAAGGTCTATGCCCATGCCAGCTACGTGACGGTCAACGTCAGCTCGCCCAACACCCCGGGCCTGCGCAGCCTGCAATTTGGTGACTCGCTCAAGCAGCTGCTGGCAGACCTCGCCGCGCGCCGGGCGGAACTGGCGCTGCGTCATGGCCGGCACGTTCCTCTGGCGATCAAGATCGCACCGGACATGACCGACGAAGAAACCGCGCAGGTCGCACAGGCGTTGATCGAAACCGGGATGGACGCGGTCATCGCCACCAACACCACCTTGAGCCGCGTGGGTGTCGAAGGCATGGAACATGGGGACGAGGCGGGCGGCCTGTCCGGCGCGCCGGTGCGTGACAAGAGCACGCACACCGTGAAGGTGCTGGCCTCGGAGCTGGGCGGTCGCTTGCCGATCATCGCGGCGGGCGGCATCACCGAAGGCAGGCACGCAGCGGAAAAAATCAGCGCGGGTGCGAGCCTGGTGCAGATCTACTCGGGCTTTATCTACAAAGGCCCGGCACTCATCCGCGAGTCGGTAGACGCGATCGCAGCCCTCAGGTAACCCGCCCCCGTTAATGATAACGCTGGAAACCTGACACCCCGCGGCGCTCTCAGGTTTATCGCGAGCATGCTCGCTCCTACAGGTATTGGGTTGGCCATGAAACAGGCATAAAAAAGGGCCCCTTCAAAGGAGCCCCTGGGCCGTAGCCCGCCGTCCGGATGGGACGTGCGTGGTTAATTCACTACATATCAGATTGTATGTCGGAGTGTGTGCCCTGTGTTAGCCGACGGCGTGAAGTTCGTTGAGTCTGTGGATTCCCGCAGTGCCGGTCATACCGTCCCAGTTGTCGCCGCGTCCTTCGCGCCAGCCGTTAATCCAGGCTTGGCGTACCGACGGTAGAGTAAATGGGCAAAGCTCACGGGATTTGCCACCAACGCCATATTGATATCCGCGCAAAAATGCTCTTTCCAACGGATCACGCTTAAGTCTTCTCATAGGGTGTTGCCCTCACTTGTTGACTGTATTCATCGCGTAGACCTCAATCGAGGTCTGGCAGAAAAACTCTGCCGTTGGGGCTCGTTGCCGGCGTGACGAGCCAAGGTGTTGGCGTCATTGCGGCGCCAACCTGTATTGAGTTCTAACCAATGCGTCACATCGAGGGAATGATCGTTTTGTCATAAGGACGTAACCGTTAATGTGCTATGGCACTAAGTAACATGATGTTTGTGGCGTATTTCTTGACCAAACCCCGGTATGATCGGCCCTGCGTTGGATGATCAGGTTAATCCTTTGCTGAGAATGCCTCCCGTTGGCGGGGTGGACTATTCGACGAAGGGTCAACTTATGTCATTTTATTGCATCAACTTTTTTATCTGTCCTTGCATCTAAGCTCATTTAACCCGGGCAGCAAGGGTGGAACGGCACACCTTCGTGCCACGCGGGCGCTCTTCGAGAAAAGCGCCTGATTGAAAACCGGGCCGGCAATGCGTTGCCGCTCCACTCAGCAAAGGCTCCGAATTCTCATGTCCGATCGTTTCGAACTCTTCCTCACTTGCCCTAAAGGCCTTGAAGGCCTGCTCATCGAGGAAGCCGTCGGGCTTGGCCTTGAGGAAGCACGTGAGCACACTTCCGCCGTGCGTGGCATGGCCACCATGGAAACCGCTTATCGCCTGTGCCTGTGGTCGCGCCTGGCCAACCGGGTCCTGCTGGTGCTCAAGCGTTTTCCGATGAAAGACGCCGAAGACCTCTACCACGGTGTGCTGGACATCGAGTGGCAAGACCACATGCTCAATGACGGCACGCTGGCCGTCGAATTCAGCGGCCACGGCTCGGGTATCGACAACACCCACTTCGGTGCCTTGAAGGTCAAGGACGCCATCGTCGACAAACTGCGCACCCCACAGGGCGACCGTCCGTCCATCGACAAGCTCAACCCGGACCTGCGCATCCATCTGCGTCTGGACCGCGGTGAAGCGATCCTCTCCCTCGACCTGTCCGGCCATAGCCTGCACCAGCGTGGCTATCGCCTGCAGCAAGGCGCGGCGCCGCTGAAGGAAAACCTGGCGGCGGCGATCCTGATCCGTTCCGGCTGGCCACGCATCGCCGCTGAAGGCGGAGCCCTGGCTGACCCGATGTGCGGTGTCGGCACCTTCCTGGTCGAAGCGGCGATGATCGCTGCCGACATCGCGCCGAACCTGCGCCGCGAACAATGGGGTTTCACTGCGTGGCTCGGTCACGTACCGGCGCTGTGGAAAAAACTCCATGAAGAAGCTTCCGAGCGTGCAGCTGCCGGCCTGGCCAAGCCACCGTTGTGGATTCGCGGTTACGAAGCCGATCCGCGCCTGATTCAACCGGGGCGCAACAACGTCGAGCGTGCCGGCCTGAGCGAGTGGATCAAGATCTACCAGGGCGAAGTCGCGACCTTCGAGCCGCGTCCGGACCAGAACCAGAAAGGCCTGGTGATCTGCAACCCCCCTTACGGCGAGCGTCTGGGCGACGAGGCGAGCCTGCTCTACCTCTACCAGAACCTTGGCGAACGTCTGCGCCAGGCTTGCCTCAACTGGGAAGCCGCGGTATTCACCGGTGCGCCGGACCTGGGCAAGCGCATGGGCATCCGTAGCCACAAGCAATATTCGTTCTGGAACGGCGCCCTGCCGTGCAAGCTGTTGCTGATCAAGGTGTTGCCGGATCAATTCGTCACCGGTGAGCGTCGTACCCCGGAGCAGCGTCAGGCCGAGCGTGAGCAGGCGGCCTACGATCAGGCGCCGAGCGAGCCGCAAGAGCGCCAGTACAACAAGAACGGCAACCCGATCAAACCTGCGCCAGCCCCGGCACCGGTGATTGAGCAGCCGCGCCTGAGTGAAGGCGGGCAGATGTTTGCCAACCGCCTGCAGAAAAACCTCAAGGCGCTGGGCAAGTGGGTCAAGCGTGAGGGCATCGACTGCTATCGCGTCTACGATGCCGACATGCCGGAATACTCCATGGCCATCGACCTCTACCACGATTGGGTCCACGTCCAGGAATACGCCGCACCGAAATCCATTGATCCGCAAAAGGCCTCGGCGCGCATGTTCGACGCCCTGGCGGCGATCCCGCAGGCCCTGAACATCGACAAGAACCAGGTGGTGGTCAAGCGCCGCGAGCGTCAGAGCGGTACCAAGCAATACGAGCGCCAGGCGGCCCAGGGCAAGTTTGTCGAGGTTAATGAAGGCGGCGTGAAACTGCTGGTCAACCTCACCGATTACCTCGACACCGGGCTGTTCCTCGACCACCGGCCGATGCGCATGCGCATTCAGAAAGAGGCTGCCGGCAAGCGCTTCCTCAATCTGTATTGCTACACCGCAACTGCCAGTGTGCACGCGGCCAAGGGCGGCGCGCGCAGCACCACCAGCGTCGACCTGTCGAAAACCTACCTGGACTGGGCGCGTCGCAACCTGTCGCTGAACGGTTTCTCCGACAAGAACCGCCTGGAGCAGAGCGATGTGATGGTCTGGCTGGATGCCTGCCGTGAAGAGTACGACCTGATCTTCATCGATCCGCCGACTTTCTCCAACTCCAAGCGCATGGAAGGCATCTTCGACGTGCAACGTGACCAGGTGCAACTGATCGACCTGGCCATGGCGCGGCTGGCACCGGGTGGGGTGTTGTACTTCTCCAACAACTTCCGCAAGTTCGAACTCGAGCCTAACCTCAGCGAGCGCTACGCGATCGAAGAGATCACCGCCCAGACCATCGATCCGGATTTTGCCCGTAACGCCAAGATCCATCGCGCGTGGAAGATCACTGCTCGCTGACAGGCGAGCCGGACGCGGGGGGGCATCTGCCACACCGCGTCATCGTTCTTCGCTTTGTAGGAGCCAGCGGTGCGGCGATCCGACTTGCCGGCGAACCAGCCGCCGCGTTGTACCCTGCTACACCGCTGCGTCTGGTTCGCGGGCAAGCCTCGCTCCTACAGGAGGGGAGGCGCACCAGATGTTGTTGGTCCCGCACCACTGGTCAAATTAGTGGCTAATAGCTATAACTCAACTCACGGCCAATGGGCTTTCCCGCACATGGCGTTTTGAGTTGCGTCTATGTCGTTGTACGCCGTGCGCCCCAAGATCCTGGGTTTTATCAGCGAAGATGTCTCGGCCGGGCTGGTCGCGCTCATGGTCTTGCTCGTCGGCGCGATTCTCACGGCACTGCTCGCCTGGTCGACGCTAAACCTGTTTCACAATCAATTGCGTCAACGCTTCCAGTTACTAGCCAGCGAACGCTACAGCCGTATCGAAGAACGTTTCCAGGATCAGGAGCAGCGCCTCGATGGCCTGCGCCGCTTCTTTGCCAACTCCGATACGGTCTCGCACGCGGAATTCAACGGCTACACCCAACCCCTGTTGCACCGGACCCAGGCGTATTCGTTCGCCGAGCGGGTCAGCCGCGACCAGCGGGCGGCCTTTGAGCGCCGGGCGCGCGAGGAGGGCCTGAGCGGGTTCACCCTGCGCGAACTCAATGCCGCCGGCCAACTGCAATTGGCCGGCGAGCGGGATGAGTACGTTGCGGTGCTGTATAGCCAGACGCAAAGCAAGCTCGGTGCGCCGCTGGGTTATGACTTGCTGGCTCAGCCCTTGCGTCGGGCCACCTTGGAGCGGGCCGACCAGCATCAGGGCATGGCCGTGTCGCAACCGATGCACCTGGTCAATATCGAGCCGGCTTATGCGCGAGGCGTACTGTTGGTCGCGCCGGTCATGCCGCACAGCAACAAAGGCGGCGCAACCGGCAAACCGTTCGGGTATGTCATGGCGGTGATCAGCATGCGCCAGTTGCTGGCGGACGGGTTGCCGGAGGCGGGTCGCGATTATCTCTCGGTGCGTATCCTCGACCTGTCCACCGATGAGCAGCACGAGGTGCTGTTTGAATCGCCCAATGCACCAGCGCACAGTGACTTGTCCACGACGCGCTTGTTACGTCTCGCCGATCATGATTATCAGGTCGATATCCGGCCCAGCGAGGCTTTTCTCCAAGCCAACCACTCTTCAGTGACCACGCTGGTCGTGCTCGGTGGCTTGCTCAGTGTGTTGCTCAGCGCCTTGCTGTATGTACTGGTCAGTCAGCGGCAGCGGGCGCTGAAAATGGTCGAGCAAAGGACCGCGGAGCTGCGCGCCCGCGAACAGGAACTGCGCGGCACCCATGGCCAGTTGCGCGGGGTGCTGGATGCCGCGACCCAGGTAGCCATCATCGCCACGGACCTGCGCGGGGTGATCAGCACTTTCAATGCCGGCGCCGAGCAGATGCTCGGTTATACCGCCGCCGACGTGGTCGGGCACATGACCCTGGAAAACCTGCACTTGCCCCGGGAGCTCGCGGCACGCTCGGCGGAATTGAGTGCGCGTTACGGCAAGCCGGTACCGGCCTGTCACGCGATGCTGGTCGAGGGCGGCGAGGAGGGTGGCCATGAGGCGCGGGAGTGGACGTTGGTACGCGGCGATGGCAGCCATCTGATTGTCAACATGCTGGCGACCCCGGTCCTCGACGAGCAGGGGTTGTGGGTCGGGCACCTGGCGATCTGCATCGACATCACTGAACGCAAGCGCGTGCACGAGGCCCTGGCCGCGCGGGACCTGTTGTTGAAGAAGCTCAGTGCCCATGTGCCCGGCGGGATCTACCAGTTCAAGATGGAGTTCGACGGGCGCTTCAGCGTGATCTACGCCAGCGACGGTATTCGCGAGATCTATGAGCTGGAGCCGGACGTGCTGTTGCTCAACGCCGAAGCGATTTTCACGCGGATTCATCCTCAGGACACCACCCGCGTGCGCGCCTCGATCCGCGCCTCCGCCAACAGCCTCAGCCACTGGCGCGAGGAGTACCGCGTGCAATTGCCCCAGCGCGGCCTGCGCTGGGTCCGTGGCGAGGCGACCCCGGAGGAACTGCCCGGCGGCGGCGTGCTCTGGCATGGCTACATTTCCGACATTACCGACACCAAGCGAGTGGAAGAAGAATTGCGGGCGCTGTCGGTCACCGATTCCCTGACCGGTATCCACAATCGTCGCTATTTCCAGGAACGGCTGACCACCGAGATGGCGCGGGTGGAGCGCGGTGGTGGCGAACTGTCGGTGATCATGCTCGACATCGACCACTTCAAGCGTATCAATGACCAGTACGGCCACGCCGTCGGCGATCGGGTGTTGCAGGCGGTGTGCGAGCGCATTGGTCATCGGCTGCGGCGCTCGGATGTGTTCTGCCGCCTGGGTGGCGAGGAGTTCATGGTCCTTTGCCCGGACATCGGTGGCGAGCAGGCCCATCTGTTGTCACTGGAGTTGTGGCAAAGCCTGCGCAGTGCGCCGATCGATGAAGTAGGCGTGGTCACCGCCAGTTTCGGCATTGCCAGCTGGCGACCCGGAGAAGGTGCGGATGCGCTGTTGTTACGGGCGGACTCGGGGGTGTATGTGGCGAAGCAGGAAGGCAGGGATCGGGTGCAGGGGGAGATGAACTGAGCCGGGGGTTGTACACCATCACTGTGGGAGCGAGCCTGCTCGCGAAGACGGCAGCACATTCAACATCGATGTGACTGATAAGCCGCTTTCGCGAGCAGGCTCGCTCCCACAGTTGATTGAGGTGGGGTTAGAGCACCGAAGCGGTCTGCGCCAGTTTCGGCTGGCGATACAGGTCCAGCAGCACCTGGTCGAGCACCGACGACGCGCCAAACGGTGCCTTGTCGTTGAGAATCGCTACCACCGCCCAGGTGTTGCCGTTGATGTCGCGGCTGAAGCCGGCGATCGCCCGCACGGTGTTCAAGGTGCCGGTCTTGACGTGGGCTTCACCGCGCATTGCGGTGGTCTTCAGGCGTTTGCGCATGGTGCCGTCGGTACCGGCAATCGGCATTGAGGCGATGTACTCGGCGGCATAAGGGCTGCGCCAGGCGGCCTGCAGCATCGACGCCATTTCCCGGGCACTGACACGTTCGGCACGAGACAGCCCGGAGCCGTTCTCCATCACCAGGTGCGGCGCGGTGATGCCTTTCTTCGCCAACCACTGGCGCACCACGCGCTGGGCGGCCTTGGCGTCGTCGGCGTCGGCGTCGGTGCGGTACTTCTGGCCCAGGCTCAGGAACAGCTGCTGGGCCATGGTGTTGTTACTGTATTTGTTGATGTCGCGGATGATTTCCGCCAGATCCGGCGAGAAGGCCCGGGCCAGTACCTTGGCGCCCTTGGGCGTTGCCGCCAGCACGTCCTTGCCCTGGATGCTGCCGCCCAGTTCTTTCCAGATCGCGCGCACGGCACCGGCCGTGTAGGTCGCGTGGTCCAGCAATGACAGGTAGGTTTGCGAGCTGCAGCCATCACCCAACTGGCCACCGACGGTCACGGTCACGCTGCCATCGGCCTGGGGCACCGGGTTGTAGCGCACGCCGCCGGTGCATTGCTTGGAATTGATCGCCTTGACCTGGTTTTCGATGCGGATGCTGGCAATCGGTGGTTCCACGGAGACCAGCACCCGGCCGCCATCGTTGCGCGCCACGAAACGCAGGGCCTTGAGGTTGACCAACAACGCATCGGGCTTGACCAGGAACGGCTTGTTCTCGTCGTTGCCGTCGTCGTTGAACTCGGGCAGTTGCGGTTGCACGAAGAAGTTCTTGTCCAGGACCAGGTCGCCGGTCACCTGGGTCACGCCGTTGGCGCGCAGGTCGCGCATCAGCAGCCAGAGTTTTTCCATGTTCAGCTTCGGATCACCGCCACCCTTGAGGTAGAGGTTGCCGTTGAGGATGCCGCCGCTCAGGGTGCCATCGGTATAGAACTCGGTTTTCCACTGGTGATTGGGGCCGAGCATTTCCAGGGCCGCGTAAGTGGTGACCAGTTTCATGGTCGACGCCGGATTGACCGAGACGTCGGCGTTGAAAATGGTCGGGGTGCCGGGGCCGTTGAGCGGAATCATCACCAGCGACAGGGCGTTGTCCTGCAATTTGCTGGCCTTGAGGGCTTTTTCGACATTGGGCGACAGGCTGGTGTTGATCTGATCAGCGGAAACGGGGAGGGCCAGGGGGAAAAGCAGGCCGGCCAGGAGCAATGGACGCAACGATTTGATCATGTAAATAAAACCCTACAGCCGAGGGGGAAAAAGACGAGGGCATGAAGATAAATTCCCTCAGTAGTCATGAAAGTGTCGGCATTATGCCCCAAGGTGCTACAGCGTGTGCCGTGCGTGGGGCCTCCAATCGGCTATTTTTTACCGACGGTAGGCATCGCGGCCCAGAGAATCGGGCAATTGGCGGCTTAAACTGCTAAAGTGCGGCCCGTTATTACTTAAGAGGATTGTTCCAATGGCGACTAACCGTTCCCAGCGTCTGCGCAAAAAATTGTGCGTCGATGAATTTCAAGAGCTGGGTTTCGAACTGAACCTGGATTTCAAGGAAGATCTGTCCGAAGAAGCCATTGATGCCTTCCTCGAGGCCTTCCTTAAAGAAGCCATGGAAGCCAACGGTCTGGGCTATGTCGGCGGTGATGACTACGGTCTGGTTTGCCTGATCAAGCGTGGCTCGGTCAGCGCTGAACAGCGCGCTGCCGTTGAAGCCTGGCTCAAAGGCCGCACCGAGCTGACCAGTGTTGAAGTCAGCCCGCTGCTGGACGTCTGGTACCCGGAAAAGCCGATCAATCCGGTAGCTTGATGTTCTGAAAAAATCGGCGACCCTTGAGTCGCCGTTTTTTTTGGATCAAAAGATCGCAGCCTCGTTTCACTCGTCAGCTCCTACAGGGCCACGCGTTCAATGTAGGAGCTGCCGAAGGCTGCGATCTTTCAGCTTTTACTCCAATTCAGAATCACCAGCGTCACCACCCCCGCCACAATTCCCCAGAACGCCGAACCGATGGAAAACAGCGTCAGCCCCGATGCCGTGACCATGAAGGTAATCAGCGCCGCTTCACGCTCCTTCGCCTCGCTCATGGCGATGCTCAAGCCATTGATGATCGAACCGAACAACGCCAGTGCGGCAATCGACAGCACCAGCTCCTTGGGCAAAGCGGCAAACAACGCTGCCAGCGTCGCGCCGAACACACCGGCGATGCCATAGAAAATCCCGCACCAGACCGCCGCCGTGTAGCGTTTGTTGCGATCCTCATGGGCATGTGGCCCGGTGCAGATCGCCGCGCTGATGGCAGCCAGGTTGATCCCGTGGGAACCGAATGGCGCCAGCAACAACGAGGCGATGCCGGTGGTGGTGATCAGCGGCGAGGCCGGCACGTTGTAACCGTCGGCGCGCAGCACGGCGATGCCCGGCATGTTTTGCGAAGTCATCGCGACCACGAACAACGGGATGCCGATACTGATGGTCGCGGCCAGGGAGAAATGCGGTGTGGTCCACACAGGCGTGGCCACTTCCAGGTGGAACGCGCTGAAGTCCAGAAGCCCCATGACCCCGGACAACGCCGTGCCGATCAGCAATGCGCCCAATACTGCATAACGCGGCGACAGGCGCTTGACCACCAGGTAGGTAAAGAACATGCCCAGCACCAGCGCGGTGCGATGCTGGGCCGCGACGAAAATCTCGCTGCCGATCTTGAACAGGATCCCCGCCAGCAAAGCCGCCGCCAGGGACGCCGGAATCTTTTTCACCAGGCGCTCGAAACTGCCGGTCAGCCCGCAAATGGTCACCAGCACTGCGCAGGTGATATAGGCTCCGATCGCTTCACCGTAGGTCACGCCCCCCAGGCTGGTGATCAGCAGAGCCGCGCCCGGGGTGGACCAGGCAATGGTGATGGGGGTGCGATAGCGCAACGACAGGCCGATCGAGCACACCGCCATGCCGATGGATATCGCCCAGATCCACGAGGAAATCTGCCCGCTGGTCAGCCCGGCTGCTTGCCCGGCCTGGAACATCAGCACCAGTGAACTGGTGTAGCCAGTCATCATGGCGATGAACCCGGCGACGATGGCCGATGGCGATGTGTCGGCCAGGGGGCGCAGTTGCGTGTGCGTGGCGTCTGTCATGACAGCGTTGTTCCTTGTTCAGGCTGCGAATTCTGCTTTAAAGCCTAAACTCAAACGTAATGGATCGTTGCGATACAGCGGAAGTGACAAACAGCCGTACAGTCGTGTTGGCACCAACCATTGTGTACAATCGCAGTGTTTTTTACGCGATACTTGCCAGCGACCCACTGTGCCGTATTACAGTCACCGTCAATTCGCCGCAGTTCTCCCGACTCGAGTGCCCATGAACGAACAGTTGCAACCCCTAAAGAAACAGCCGCGCGCAGGCAAAGCCGGCCGCAGCGGAACCCAGGACGATATTGTCTACGCGCATATCTTCGAGGCTATCCTCGAACAGCGCCTGGCGCCCGGCACCAAGTTGAGCGAAGAAGCGCTGGGGGAAATTTTCGGGGTCAGCCGCACCATCATTCGCCGCGCGCTGTCGCGCCTGGCCCATGAAGGCGTGGTATTGCTGCGTCCCAATCGCGGGGCTGTCGTTGCCAGCCCGAGTGTCGAAGAGGCGCGTCAGGTGTTCATGGCCCGGCGCCTGGTGGAACGTGCGATCACTGAACTGGCGGTTCAACACGCCACCGCCGAGCAAATTGCCGAATTGCGCCAGATGGTCAACGACGAGCGCGACAGTTTCTCCCGTGGCGATCGTGGTGCCGGCATCCGCCTGTCTGGCGAGTTCCACCTGAAGCTGGCCGAAGCGGCAAAAAACGCCCCGCTGATCAGCTTCCAGCGCAGCCTGGTGTCCCAGACTTCGCTGATCATCGCCCAGTACGAAAGCGGCAACCGTTCCCACTGCTCCTACGACGAACACACCCAACTGATCGACGCCATTGAAAAGCGCGACGCTGAACTGGCGGTGAACCTGATGATGCATCACATGGATCACATCGACAGCAAGCTCAATCTCGATGAAGAAAGTGCGTCGGATGATTTGCATGCGGTGTTCTCGCATTTGCTGCAGACCAAGAAGCCGGGGCGTTCGCCAGCCAAGCTTTGAAAGATCGCAGCCTCGTTTCACTCGACAGCTCCTACAGAGGAATGCATTCCATGTAGGAGCTGCCGAAGGCTGCGATCCTTTGATCTTTCTGGCAGCCAATAAAAATCCCCCGGACTGTAGAGTGCGGGGGATTTTTCATGCCCGAAAAACCTAGCGCTGATGCACCAGATTCCCCGCCGCATAAGTCTGCAACACCGTCCGGTCATCCCCCAGCGTCATCAACACAAACAACGTCTCGGCAATGTTATTGGCCTGCTGCAGGCGATAGCCCAGCAACGGCGTGGCGTTGTAGTCCAGCACCAGGAAGTCGGCGTCGGTGCCCGGCTGCAGATTGCCGATCTTGTCTTCAAGACGCAGCGCACGGGCGCCGCCGAGGGTGGCCAGGTACAGCGACTTGAACGGGCTCAGGCGCGCGCCTTGCAGCTGCATGACCTTGTAGGCCTCGTTCAGCGTTTGCAGCAGCGAGAAACTGGTGCCGCCGCCTACATCGGTGCCGATGCCGACATTGAGCTTGTGCTTCTCGGCCATCGGCAGGTTGAACAGGCCGCTGCCGAGGAAGAAGTTCGACGTCGGGCAGAACGAGATGGCCGAACCGGTTTCGGCCAGTCGCGCGCATTCGTCATCGCACAGGTGCACACCGTGGGCGAACACCGAGCGCTCGCCGAGCAACTGGTAGTGGTCGTAGACGTCCAGGTAGCCCTTGCGCTCCGGGAACAGTTCCTTGACCCACTCGATTTCCTTGAGGTTTTCGCTGATGTGGGTCTGCATGTACAGATCCGGGTATTCGGTCAGCAACTGGCCGGCCAGGGTCAACTGTTCCGGGGTGCTGGTCGGGGCAAAACGCGGGGTGACGGCATAGTGCAGGCGACCCTTGCCGTGCCAGCGCTCGATCAGCGCCTTGCTTTCCAGGTAGCTGGATTCGGCGGTGTCGGTCAGGTAGTCCGGGGCGTTGCGGTCCATCATCACCTTGCCGGCGATCATGCGCAGGTCCAGCTGCTCGGCGGCCTCGAAGAACGAGTTCACCGATTGCGGGTGCACGCTGCCGAACACCAGCGCGGTGGTGGTGCCGTTGCGCAGCAGTTCCTTGATGAAAATGTCCGCCACTTCGTCAGCGTGAGCCTTGTCGGCGAACTGGCTTTCACAGGGGAAGGTGTAGGTGTTGAGCCAGTCCAGCAGTTGCTCGCCGTAGGCGCCGACCATGCCGGTTTGTGGCAGATGGATGTGGGTGTCGATGAAGCCGGGGGTGATCAGTGCATCCTGGTAATGGGTGATCTCGATATCGGCCGGCAGCGTTGGCAGCAGTTCACTGGCGTGGCCAAGGGCACTGATCTTGCCGTTTTCGATCACCAGCAAACCGTCCTCGAAATACTCATAGGAGGCTTCGATCCCGACTTCGGCGGGGTCGGCGATGCTGTGCAGAATGGCGGCGCGGTAGGCTTTGCGAGTCAGGGGCATGTCAGTTCTCAATTTGAGGCTTTCAAGTTGGTGGCCTGGCTGCGGCGTGAAACGGGCAGCAACTTGGCAATCGGTTCGGCGCGGGACGTTTGTTGGCCGAAACTGGCGTTATAAGTGGCGATGATCTCGCCGGCGATGGAGATGGCGATTTCCACAGGCAGCTTGCCTTTGACTTCGCCGATGCCCATCGGGCAGCGCATGCGTTGCACGACACTGCTGTCGAAGCCGCGGTCGCGCAGGCGGTGTTCGAACTTCACCCGTTTGGTTTTCGAGCCGATCAGGCCGAAGTAGGCGAAGTCGTTGCGCTTGAGAATGGCGGCGGTGAGTTCGAGGTCGAGCTGGTGGTTGTGGGTCATGACGATGCAGTAGCTGCCGGCGGGCAGGTCGTCGATTTCATCCACCGGTTCTTCGCTGACGATCTTGCGTACGCCGTGGGGAATCTGTTCCGGGAATTCGTCTTCCCGCGAGTCGATCCAGCGCACCCGGCAGGGCAGGCTGGCCAGCAGCGGTACCAGCGCGCGGCCGACGTGGCCGGCGCCAAACACGGCGATCTGCGCCTGGACCTGGCCCATCGGTTCGAACAGCAACACGGTCGCGCCGCCGCAGCACTGGCCCAGGCTGGCGCCGAGGCTGAAGCGCTCGAGATGGGTGTCCTGCTTGCCGCTGGCGAGCATTTCGCGGGCGATCTGCATGGCCTTGTATTCCAGGTGTCCGCCACCGATGGTGTCGAAGGCCTGGCGGGCGCTGACAACCATCTTCGAGCCAGCATTGCGCGGCGTCGAGCCGAGCTCTTCGATGATGGTCACCAACACGCAGGGTTCACCCTGGTTTTGCAGGTCGGCGAGGGCGTCGATCCAGTTGTACATGTTTCACCTCAACATCTCTGTTGTCTGTTCGGGCCTCTTCGCGAGCAGGCTCGCTCCCACATTTGGAATGCTTTCCCCTGTGGGAGCGAGCCTGCTCGCGAAGGCCGCGCCTCGGTCTTAGAGCGAAGCCAACTCGGCATCGGCCTCGACAGCCTTCGCCGCCTTCAACTGGCGCATCTGCTCACAGCCCCACAACACCCGCTCCGGCGTCGCCGGCGCGTCGATCTTCGGTTGATGCCGGTAGTCGCCCAGGCTCGCCACGGCGTCCTTGATCGCGCACCAGGCGGCGATGCCGAGCATGAACGGCGGTTCGCCCACGGCCTTGGAATGGAACACCGTGTCTTCCGGGTTCTTGCGGTTTTCCACCAGCTTCACCCGCAGGTCCAGCGGCATGTCCGCCACGGCCGGGATCTTGTAGCTGGCCGGGCCGTTGGTCATCAGCTTGCCCTTGTTGTTCCACACCAGCTCTTCCATGGTCAGCCAGCCCATGCCCTGGATGAAACCGCCTTCGACCTGGCCGATGTCGATGGCCGGGTTCAGCGAGGCACCGACGTCGTGGAGGATGTCGGTGCGCAGCATTTTGTACTCGCCCGTCAGGGTGTCGATGATCACCTCGCAGCAGGCTGCACCGAAGGCGTAGTAATAGAACGGACGCCCCCGGGCCTGGCTGCGGTCGTAGTAGATTTTCGGGGTCTTGTAGAACCCGGTACTCGACAGCGACACCTGGGCGAAGTACGCCTGCTGGATCAGTGCTTCGAAAGTCAGGATGTGATCGCGAACCCGCACGTGGCCGTTGTGGAACTCCACGTCTTCTTCACTGACCTTGTATTGCCGCGCGGCAAATTCCACCAGGCGTTTCTTGATGGTTTCAGCGGCATTCTGCGCAGCCTTGCCGTTCAGGTCGGCGCCGCTGGAGGCCGCGGTCGGCGAAGTGTTCGGTACTTTGTCAGTGTTGGTCGCGGTGATCTGCACGCGGTCCATTTCCACCTGGAACACCTCGGCCACCACTTGCGCGACTTTGGTGTTCAGGCCCTGGCCCATCTCGGTGCCGCCATGGTTCAGGTGGATGCTGCCGTCGGTGTAGACGTGTACCAGGGCGCCGGCCTGGTTGAGGAAGCTGGCGGTGAAGGAGATGCCGAATTTCACCGGGGTCAGCGCCAGGCCCTTTTTCAGGATCGGGCTGTTGGCGTTGTAGCGACGGATCGCTTCGCGGCGCTCGGCGTACTGGCTGCTTGCTTCCAGTTCGGCGGTCATTTCCTCGAGCATGTTGTGCTCGACGGTCTGGTAGTAATGGGTGACGTTGCGCTCGGTCTTGCCATAGTAGTTGGCCTTGCGCACCGCCAGCGGATCCAGCCCCAAGTGACGGGCGATGGCGTCCATCACTTCTTCGATGGCGACCATGCCTTGCGGGCCGCCGAACCCACGGTAGGCGGTGTTCGAGGCGGTGTTGGTCTTGCAGCGATGACCGTTAACGGTCGCGTCGCCCAGGTAATACGAGTTGTCCGAGTGGAACATCGCGCGGTCGACGATCGACGCCGACAGGTCTGGCGAACAGCCGCAGTTGCCGGCCAGTTCCAGGTTGATGCCGTGCAGGCGTCCGGTGCTGTCGAAGCCCACGTCGTATTCGACATAGAACGGGTGCCGCTTGCCGGTCATCAGCATGTCTTCGACACGGGGCAGGCGCATCTTGGTCGGCTGGCCGGTGAGGTGCGCGATCACTGCGCACAGGCAGGCCGGGCTGGCCGCCTGGGTTTCCTTGCCGCCAAAACCGCCACCCATGCGACGCATGTCGACCACGATCTTGTTCATCGAAACGTCCAGCACTTCGGCCACCAGTTTCTGCACTTCGGTGGGGTTCTGGGTCGAGCAGTAGACGATCATGCCGCCGTCTTCGGTGGGCATCACCGAGGAAATCTGGGTTTCCAGGTAGAAGTGTTCCTGCCCGCCGATGTGCAGCGTGCCCTGGATGCGATGTTCGGCAGTGGCCAGCGCCGTCGCCGAATCGCCGCGCTGGTGCGTGTGGCTGTCGAGCACGAAGTGGCGCTTGCGCAGGGCTTCGACCACGTCCAGTACCGGTTCCAGGTCTTCGTATTCGATGATCGCGGCCATCGCCGCCTTGCGTGCGGTTTCCAGGTCTTTGGCGGCAACGGCCACCACGGGTTGACCGACGAATTGCACGGTGTCGATCGCCAGCAGCGGATCGCCCGGCAGCAACGGGCCAATGTCCTTCAAGCCCGGTACGTCTTCGTGGGTAATGGCGATGCGCACACCCTCGAAGGCATAGCACGGCGAGGTGTCGATGCTAATGATCCGGGCGTGGGCACGGTCCGACATGCGGGCGTACACGTGCAACTGGTTCGGAAACTCCAGGCGATCATCGATGTACTGCGCTTCACCGGACACATGCTTGGCGGCGCTGTCGTGCTTGACGCTGCGGCCGACACCGGTGGTCAGGTCCTTGGCGAACAGTTCAGCCAGTTCGGCCTGGGTCTTCTCTACGGCGTGATGGTTAGACATAAGCGGTCACCCGAGTCTCGATGTGCGGCGTTTGCAGTTCGATGAAGTATTTGCGCAGCAGGTTTTGTGCGCTGAGCAGGCGGTATTCCTTGCTGGCGCGGAAGTCCGACAGCGGTGTGAAATCTTCGGCCAGGGCAGCGCAGGCGCGTTCAACGGTGGCGCTGTTGAAGGGCGAACCGATCAGCGCGGTTTCGCAACTGTTGGCGCGTTTCGGAATGGCCGCCATGCCACCGAAGGCCACGCGGGCATCGGCGACCACACCGTTTTCCAGGCGCAGGTTGAATGCCGCGCACACGGCCGAAATGTCATCGTCCAGGCGCTTGGACACCTTGTAGGCGCGGAACAGCTGTTCGACGCTGGCGCGAGGCACGATGATCTTCTCGATGAACTCGCTTTCCTGGCGCGCCGTGACGCGGTAATCGATGAAGTAATCCTCCAGGGCCAGGGTGCGGCGGGTTTCGCCCTTGCACAGGACAATTTGCGCGCCCAAGGCAATCAGCAGGGGCGGCGAGTCGCCGATGGGCGAGGCGTTGCCGATGTTGCCGCCCAAAGTGCCCTGGTTGCGGATCTGCAGGGAGGCGAAGCGTTGCAGCAGTTCGCCGAAGTCCGGGTACTCGGACTTCAGGGCCTCGTAGCAGTCGGAGAGGGCGGTGGCGGCGCCGATTTCCAGGCGGTCGTCGAAGCGTTCGATGCGCTTCATTTCGGCGACGTTGCCGACGTAGATCATCACCGGCAACGTGCGGTGGAACTGGGTCACTTCCAGCGCCAGGTCAGTGCCGCCGGCCAGCAGCCGGGCCTGTGGATAAGCGTCGTAGAGGTCGGCCAGGTCGGCCACGGTCAAAGGCACCAGGCAACGCTTGTCACCGCTGTTGAGTTCGCCGATATCGGTCGGCGCGATGGCTTTGAGCCGGGCAATGGTCTGGGTTTCGTTGGCATCGAACTGATCCGGCTTTTTAGCGCAGCAGGACTGCTCGGCGGCTTCCAGGATCGGCCGATAGCCGGTGCAGCGGCAGAGGTTGCCGGCCAGGGCTTCGTGGGCCTTGTGCTGATCCGGTGCATCGCTGTTCTTTTGCAGGGCAAACAACGACATCACGAAACCTGGGGTGCAGAACCCGCATTGCGAGCCGTGGCACTCGACCATGGCCTTCTGCACGCTGTGCAGTTCGCCCTTGTGCTTGAGGTCTTCGACGCTGATCAGTTGCTTGCCGTGCAAGGACGAAACGAACGTCAGGCACGAGTTGAGGCTGCGGTAGCGAATGTGTTCGCGGCCCGCATCATCGGTCTGCAATTCGCCGACCACCACGGTGCACGCGCCACAGTCTCCGCTGGCGCAGCCTTCTTTGGTGCCGGGTTTGCCCACATGGTCGCGCAGATAATTGAGCACGGTCAGGTTCGGGTCCAGGGCGTGCTCGCTACGGAGTTCCTGGTTGAGTAAAAACTGGATCACGGAAGGCCTCGCAGACTCATTATTGTTGTTAACCGCCATGAACCGAATTTAGCAGGTCTGACTTTTCGGTCAATGATTTTCTGACTTAAAGGTCAGGAAAATGCATTTTGTCGATTAACGTCGCTTTTCTTCATTATTGACCCTCGATCAACAGCCTGCTTTTTGCTTGAATCGTGCCAAAAACCACTGGGTGGGCCCTGCGCCATGACGTATCAATTGCGCTACACTGCGCCGCTTGTACAAATCGAAGAGTTTGAAGGACAACCATGACGTTCAAGGCGCCGGACAGCCTCGCCGAGCAAATCGCGCATCATCTCGCCGAACGCATCATTCGCGGCGAAATGAAGCCCGGGGAGCGCATCCAGGAACAGAAGGTCACGCAGGCACTCGACGTCAGTCGTGGCTCGGTCCGCGAGGCTTTGCTGATTCTCGAGCGCCGGCACCTGATCGCCATCCTGCCGCGACGTGGCGCCCACGTCACCGAACTCACCGCGCACAAGGTCAAGAGCCTTTGCACGCTGATGAGCGAGATGTACATCCTGCTCGCCAACGCCGTGGCCACTGGCTGGAAAGTCCAGGCCGATCTGGCGCCGTTCGTGCAGATCCAGCAGCGCCTGACGGCCAGCTACGAGCGCCAGGACATCCATGCCTTCGTCGACGACAGTTTCAACGTGATGCGTGCCACGTACTCGTTTGCCAACAATCCTTACCTGCAGGAAACCGTCGAGAATCTGCAGCCGGCCATGAGCCGTGCGTATTTTCTCGCCCTGGAGCAACGCAAGGCCTCGATGAGTGAGTATCTGGAGCTGTTCGAACGTCTGCTTGCTGCAGTGATCGCCCGTGATTTTCCACTGATCCGCGAAGTGCTGACCGCTTATGGCCAGCGCAGTTGCGATCTGGTGATCTCTGCCCTGACGGACGCATAAGCGTGCGGCTAAAGTGCATCAAGTTGGCGGGGTTCAAGTCCTTCGTCGACCCGACCACAGTGAACTTCCCCAGCAACATGGCGGCGGTGGTTGGGCCCAATGGTTGCGGCAAGTCGAACATCATCGACGCCGTGCGCTGGGTGATGGGCGAAAGTTCGGCGAAGAACCTGCGCGGCGAGTCGATGACCGACGTCATCTTCAACGGCTCCACCAGCCGCAAGCCGGTGAGCCAGGCGAGCATCGAACTGGTATTCGATAACGCCGATGGCACATTGCTCGGTGAATACGCCGCCTATGCGGAAATTTCCATTCGCCGCAAAGTCACCCGCGACAGCCAGACCACCTATTACCTCAACGGCACCAAATGCCGGCGCCGCGACATCACCGATATCTTCCTCGGCACCGGCCTGGGCCCGCGCAGCTACTCGATCATCGAACAGGGGATGATCTCCAAGCTGATCGAGTCCAAGCCTGAAGACCTGCGCAACTTCATTGAAGAGGCGGCGGGGATCTCCAAGTACAAGGAGCGTCGGCGCGAAACCGAAAACCGCATCCGCCGCACCCACGAAAACCTGGAGCGCCTGACCGACCTGCGCGAAGAGCTCGAACGTCAGCTCGAACGCTTGCACCGCCAGGCCGAAGCGGCCAAGAAGTACCAGGAATTCAAAGGCGAGGAGCGCCAGCTCAAGGCGCAACTGTCGGCCCTGCGCTGGCAGGACCTGAACGATCAGGTCGGCCAGCGCGAAGCGATCATCGGCACCCAGGAAGTCAGTTTCGAAGCCCTGGTGGCCGAACAGCGCAACGCCGACGCCAGCATCGAACGCTTGCGCGACGGCCATCACGACCTCTCCGAGCGCTTCAATCTGGTGCAGGGGCGCTTCTATTCGGTCGGCGGCGACATCGCCCGGGTCGAACAGAGCATCCAGCACGGCCAGCAGCGCTTGCGCCAATTGCAGGACGACTTGAAGGAAGCCGAGCGTGCGCGCCTGGAGACCGAGTCGCACCTGGGGCACGACCGCACACTGTTGCTGACCCTCGGCGAAGAACTGGACATGCTTACGCCGGAGCAGGAAGTCACCAGCGCCGCCGCCGAAGAGGCTGCCGCTGCGCTGGAGGAATCCGAAACCACCATGCACGGCTGGCAGGAGCAGTGGGACACGTTCAACCTCAGTGCCGCCGAGCCACGGCGCCAGTCGGAAGTCCAGCAGTCACGGATCCAGCAGCTGGAAACCAGCCTGGAGCGCCTGGCCGAACGGCACCGGCGCCTGGGTGAAGAGCGCGCCTTGTTGTCGGCGGACCCGGAAGACGCGGCGATCATGGCGCTCAACGAGCAGCTCGCCGAATCCGAGGCGACCCTCGAGGATTTGCAAACCAGTGAAGAAGCTCAGGTTGAAAAGCTCGAGCAACTGCGCCAGCAATTGCAGCACGCACTGTCGGCACAACAACAGGCCCAGGGCGATCTGCAGCGCCTCAACGGTCGCCTGGCGTCGCTCGAAGCCTTGCAGCAAGCCGCACTAGACCCGGGCACCGGCACCGCGCAATGGCTGAGCGAGCAGAATTTGGCGGACCGCCCGCGCCTGGCCGAAGGCCTGAAAGTCGAAGCCGGTTGGGAGCTGGCGGTGGAAACCGTACTGGGCGCCGACCTGCAAGCGGTGCTGGTGGATGACTTCAACGATTTCGATTTGTCCGGGTTTACTCAAGGCGATCTGCGCTTGCTCAGCCCCGCGACCGACGGCGCGCGCGTGCCCGGCAGCCTGCTCGATAAAGTCGAGGCGCAGATCGATCTGTCGCCGTGGCTGGGGCAGGTCAAACCCGTCGAAAGCCTCGAACAAGCGCTGGGGTTGCGTGGGCAGCTGGCAGCGGGCCAGAGCCTGATCAGCCGCGACGGATATTGGGTCGGTCGGCACTTTTTGCGCGTGCGCCGCGCCAGTGAAGCGGAAAGCGGGATGCTCGCCCGTGGTCAGGAAATCCAGAAACTGGGCCTTGAACGCGAAGAACGTGAAGCGGCCGTCGAAGCCTTGGAAACCGAATTGCAAAACCTGCGGGCGCAACAGCGCCAGCAGGAAAACGGCCGCGAACATTTGCGCCGCCTGCTGCAGGACGAAGCGCGCCAGCAAGGTGAACTCAAGGCTCAGCTGTCGGCCGGCAAGGCCAAGGCCGAGCAGTTGAACCTGCGGCGCACGCGCCTCGATGAAGAGCTCCAGGAGTTGGCGGAACAGCGAGCCCTGGAACATGAACAGATCGGTGAAGCGCGCCTGCACTTGCAGGAGGCCCTCGACGCCATGGCCCTGGACACCGAGCAGCGCGAGCTGCTGCTGGCGCAACGCGACAGCTTGCGCGAACGGCTTGACCGGGTGCGCCAGGAAGCCCGCCAGCACAAGGATCACGCCCATCAACTGGCCGTACGCCTGGGCTCGCTGCGAGCCCAGCATGACTCGACGCGCCAGGCCCTGGAGCGCCTGGAAATGCAGGCCGAGCGCCTGACGGAAAAACGCGAGCAACTGAGCCTCAATCTGGAAGAGGGCGAGGCGCCGCTGGAAGAGCTGCGCCTGAAACTTGAAGAATTGCTCGACAAGCGCATGACCGTCGACGAAGAGCTCAAGACCGCGCAGATCGCCCTGGAAGATGCCGACCGCGAACTGCGTGACGCCGAAAAGCGCCGCAACCAGGCCGAACAACAGTCCCAACTGATTCGCGGCCAGCTTGAAAACCAGCGCATGGAATGGCAAGCCCTGACCGTGCGGCGCAAGGCGTTGCAGGACCAGTTGCTCGAAGACGGCTACGACCTGCACGGCGTGCTGGCCACGCTGACCGCCGAGGCGAGCGAGAAAGCCGCCGAGGAAGAACTCGAGCGCATTGCCGCGCGAATCCAGCGCCTGGGCGCGATCAACCTCGCGGCCATTGATGAGTATCAGCAACAATCGGAGCGTAAACGTTATCTGGACGCCCAGAACGACGATCTGGTCGAAGCGCTCGATACGCTCGAGAACGTGATTCGCAAGATCGACAAGGAAACCCGAAACCGTTTTAAAGATACCTTTGATCAGATCAATGGCGGTTTACAGGCACTTTTCCCAAAAGTTTTCGGTGGAGGGCGCGCGTATTTGGAACTGACGGGCGAAGATCTACTCGATACAGGGGTGACGATCATGGCGCAGCCGCCTGGAAAGAAGAACAGCACCATCCATTTGCTATCAGGTGGCGAAAAGGCCCTGACCGCATTGGCCCTGGTTTTTGCGATCTTCAAGCTGAACCCGGCGCCGTTCTGCATGCTCGATGAAGTGGACGCGCCATTGGATGACGCTAACGTCGGACGCTATGCACGACTGGTCAAGGAGATGTCGCAGACGGTGCAGTTCATCTATATCACCCACAACAAGATCGCCATGGAAATGGCTGAACAACTGATGGGGGTGACGATGCACGAACCGGGTTGCTCGCGTCTGGTGGCGGTGGATGTCGAGGAGGCCATGGCGATGGTGGACGCCTGAAATATGGCTTTCAGGTCGGATTTTTTAGCGGTGGGACCTAATTAGCCATGCCGACTTGCTGGCCAATCGACATAATCGCGGGGCCAACGTGCCAGACGGTGTAAAGTTGCCTTTGGTCGTGCTAGTTTAATGTCAATTTTTCGTATACGTGGGCAAAACGCCTGTCAGAACATAGAGTTGGCGCCACGTTTTAAAGCGGTTTACAGAATGTAAGCCCCTTATTTTTCAGCATTTTTTATAGAGGCACGGGATTACATGGAAATCGGTCTGCGCGAGTGGCTGATCGTCATCGGCATTATTGTCATTGCCGGTATTCTTTTCGATGGCTGGCGCCGTATGCGCGGCGGCAAGGGAAAGCTGAAATTCCGTCTTGACCGGAGCCTGTCCAACTTGCCCGACGAGGACACCAGCCCCGAGGTGTTGGGCCCGTCTCGCGTCCTGGATACGCACAAGGAACCGCAACTGGACGAGCACGACCTGCCGTCAGTGAGCATGCCTGCCCGCGATTCGGGCTCCAAGCGCGGCAAGCGTGGCCATGGCGAGCCTTCCCAGGGTGACATGAACCTCAGCCTGGACCTGGACGGCGGCCCTAGCTTCAGTAGCCGTGACGACGATTTCCCGGATGACACCAAGGCATCGCCTGCGGTCAGCGAAAAAGAGCAGCCGCAAGCAGAAGAAGTGCTGGTCATCAGCGTAATTTGCCGCGACCCGGCCGGCTTCAAGGGCCCGGCGCTGCTGCAGAACATTCTCGAAAGTGGCCTGCGTTTCGGCGAAATGGACATCTTCCACCGTCACGAAAGCATGGCGGGCAATGGCGAAGTGCTGTTCTCCATGGCCAACGCGGTCAAGCCTGGCGTCTTCGACCTGGACGACATCGACCACTTCAGCACCCCGGCGGTGAGCTTCTTCCTCGGCTTGCCAGGCCCGCGTCATCCGAAGCAGGCCTTCGACGTGATGGTGGCTGCAGCACGTAAACTGTCACAAGAGTTGAACGGCGAGCTGAAGGACGACCAACGCAGTGTACTGACCGCCCAGACGATCGAGCACTACCGTCAACGCATCGTTGAATTCGAGCGTCGCGCACTGACCCAGAAGCGCTGATATTTGTAACGTGTGGAAACCTCCGTACCCCTGTAGGAGCCGGCTTGCTGGCGATGGCGATGTCGAATACGCCTTCGCCGGCAAGTCGGATCGCCGCACCGCAGGCTCCTACAATGAATCAACGCCGCATCGAAATTGAGCAGCCTCGGCTGCTCTTTTGCTTTATGAGAGACCACCCATGACTGCCGCCCAAGACCGCATTCTAGAGCTACGTGCCGAGCTGGATCAGCACAACTATCGTTATCACGTGCTGGACGAGCCGAGCATCCCGGACGCCGAGTACGACCGGTTGTTCAACGAGCTCAAGGCCCTCGAAGCGACCCATCCCGAGCTGGTCACCAGCGACTCGCCAACCCAGCGGGTCGGTAGCGCGGCGCTGTCGGCGTTCACCCAGGTACGCCACGAAGTGCCGATGCTCAGCCTGGGCAACGCCTTCGAAGAAACCGACATGCGCGAGTTCGACCGTCGGGTGACCGAGGGCCTGGACCTGCCGGCCGGTGATCTGTTCGGCGCTGGCGCGGCGGTTGAATACAGCTGCGAACCCAAGCTCGATGGCCTGGCGGTCAGCCTGCTCTATCAGGACGGCATGCTGGTGCGCGGGGCCACCCGCGGCGACGGTACCACCGGCGAAGACATCAGCGTCAACGTGCGCACCGTGCGCAACATCCCGCTCAAGCTGCACGGCACTGGCTGGCCGGCGACCCTGGAAGTGCGCGGCGAAGTGTTCATGTCCAAGGCCGGTTTCGAGCGGCTCAATGCCACGCAACTGGAAGTCGGCGGCAAGACTTTCGCTAACCCACGCAACGCCGCGGCAGGCAGCTTGCGCCAGCTGGATTCGAAGATCACCGCCAACCGTCCGCTGGAGTTTTGCTGCTACGGCATCGGCCAGGTGTCTGCGGACATCGCCGACACGCACATCGGCAACCTGCAGCAACTCAAGGCCTGGGGCATGCCGATCAGCCATGAGCTGAAGCTGGCGAACGGCATCGATGAGTGCCTGGATTACTACCGCGACATCGGCGAGCGCCGCAATGCGTTGCCCTATGAAATCGACGGTGTGGTGTTCAAGGTCAACAGCATCGCGTCCCAGCGCGAACTGGGCTTCCGTGCCCGAGAACCGCGCTGGGCCATCGCCCATAAATTCCCGGCCATGGAAGAACTCACCGAGCTGCTCGACGTGGAATTCCAGGTCGGCCGCACCGGCGCGGTGACGCCGGTGGCGCGCCTCAGGCCGGTCAAGGTTGCCGGTGTCACCGTGGCCAACGCGACGCTGCACAACATGGACGAAGTGGCGCGCCTGGGCCTGATGATCGGTGACACGGTGATCATTCGCCGCGCCGGCGACGTGATTCCGCAAGTGGTGCAAGTGGTCACCGAGCGTCGCCCGGAAGACGCCCGGCCGGTGCAGATCCCGCAGCAGTGCCCGGTGTGCGGCTCCCATGTCGAGCGCACGCAACTGGTCAAGCGCAGCAAGGGTCGCGAGACGGTCAGCGAAGGCGCGGTGTACCGCTGCGTCGGGCGCCTGGCCTGTGGTGCACAACTCAAGCAGGCGATCATTCACTTCGTCTCCCGCCGCGCCATGGACATCGAAGGCTTGGGCGACAAGAGCGTCGAACAGCTGGTCGATGAAGGGCTGGTGAGTTCGCCGGCTGACCTGTACGCCCTGAAGTTCGAAGACATCGTCGACCTGGAAGGCTTTGCCGAGCTGTCGAGTAACAAGCTGCTCAGTGCTATTGCCGACAGCAAGAAACCGGGTCTGGCACGCTTCATCTACGCCCTGGGCATTCCCGATGTCGGCGAAGAGACGGCCAAGGTGCTGGCACGTTCCCTGGGTTCGCTGGAGCGGGTGCAAAAAGCCTTGCCACAAGTGCTGACCTACCTGCCGGACGTCGGCCTGGAAGTGGCCCACGAAATTCACAGCTTCTTCGAAGATGCGCACAACCAGCAGGTCATTACCGAACTGCTCAACCACGGTTTGCAGATTCAGGACCAGGGCGAGTTGGGCGCCGAGTTTGCCGCCAGCACCACGTTGGGCGGTTTCCTCGACAAGCTGCACATCCCTTCGGTGGGGCCGGGCGGGGCGCAGAAACTGGCTGACAAGTTCGGTTCGCTGCAAGCGGTGATCAGCGCCGACTGGTTGGACATGCGCCAGGCATTGCCCGAGAA
This sequence comes from Pseudomonas umsongensis, assembly GCF_002236105.1. Classification (GTDB taxonomy): domain Bacteria; phylum Pseudomonadota; class Gammaproteobacteria; order Pseudomonadales; family Pseudomonadaceae; genus Aquipseudomonas; species Aquipseudomonas umsongensis. The sequence goes on along the minus strand of NZ_NIWU01000005.1, from coordinate 62,349 downwards.
GCAGGCCACTTCGGTTCGCGAATTTTTCGCCATCGAGGCCAATCGCCAACTGGCCGAAGCCGCCGAGAAGCAACTGGCGGATTTCGGCATGCACTGGCACAGCGAGAAGAAAGTCGTCGAAGGCCTGCCCCTAGCCGGCCAGACCTGGGTGCTCACAGGCTCGCTGGAACTGATGAGCCGCGATGTGGCCAAGGACAAACTCGAAAGCCTCGGTGCCAAAGTCGCAGGCTCCGTATCAGCCAAGACCCATTGCGTGGTCGCGGGGCCGGGAGCGGGGTCGAAGTTGACCAAGGCCAATGAGCTGGGGTTGAAGGTGCTGGATGAAGAGGCGTTCGTCGAGTTCCTGAAAAAACACGGTATTGCGGTCTAAGTGATCGTTCCCACGCTCTGCGTGGGAATGCAGCCCGGGACGCTCCGCGTCCCATTCGAGAGCTGGAACGCGGAGCGTCCCTTGAGGCATTCCCACGCAGAGCATGGGAACGATCTTCACCCAGGAATGATCTAGTCTTGGCAAGCCCCAGGGAGAGATCGCTCATGCACCGCTTCTTCGAACAGCTCACGTCGCGTATCGCGGCCCCCTTCATCGGCGAAAGCTCGCGCAACAGCAAGATCTGGCCCTGTCGATGCGGGCAGTCGCTGTTCTTTCGCAACAGCCAGTGCCTGGCCTGTTCTGCAGCCTTGGGTTATCAGCCAGAGCAAAGCCGCCTGTCTTCGCTGCAACCAGGCGAACAGCACGACACCTGGCTGCTCGATGCCGATCCCTCTGCCGGCCTGTTTCGTCGCTGCGCCAATCTCGATTCGCCCGCCGCCTGCAACTGGTTGCTCCCCGCCAATGACCACGACTCACTGTGCATCGCCTGTAGCCTGAACCGTACCATCCCCGACTTATCCATTGCCGAAAACCACGAGCGCTGGCGCAAGATGGAAATCGCCAAGCGCCGACTGGTTGCGCAATTGGTCAGCCTCGGGTTGCAGGTGGTCCCGAAAACCCTGGATGAGGAAGTCGGCCTGGCCTTCGACTTCATCGGCGTCGACCTCGAAGGCAATGCACCCACCACCGGCCACGCCAATGGCCTGATCACCCTCGATATCAAGGAAGCCGACGACGCCCACCGCGAACAGGTGCGGGTGCAAATGCACGAACCCTATCGCACCTTGCTCGGGCATTTTCGTCATGAAGTCGGGCATTACTATTGGGACCGCTTGATTGCTGATAGTGACTGGCTGGATCCCTTTCGCGACCTGTTCGGCGACGAACGCGCCAGCTACGCCGAGGCCCTGGAGCGGCATTATCAGCAAGGCGCGCCGCTCGACTGGCAGCAGCAGTACGTCAGCGCCTACGCCACCATGCACCCCTGGGAAGACTGGGCCGAAACCTGGGCTCACTACCTGCACATGATGGACGCCGTCGACACCGCGCTCGGGTTTGGCATGAGCGCACGGGAAATGGACCTCGACTATCAGCCCTTTCCCCCCAGCACCCTCTACGATCCGCAGCACCCCGGCGGTACCGCGTTCCTCTCATTCGTCAATGCGTGGATCGAACTGGCCGGCATGCTCAATGAATTGTCGCGCAGCATGGGCCAGCCGGATTTCTACCCCTTCGTGCTGCCGCCCGCGGTGATCGCCAAGCTGCACTTCATCCACCTGGTGATCCAGCGCGCGGGCGGCAGGGCGGATGAAGTACTGGCACAATAGTTGTGCATGATGGCAATTCAGTTTCAGTTAAGTTCGTTTCGCTAAGGTGAGCCCCGTAGGCAACACATAAAAGATACGGAGACACCCCATGAAATCCTTCACTGCCCTGTTCGTCACATCCCTCATCGCCATGTCCGCCAGCCTCGCCCATGCACGTGACCTCGGGCCCGACGAAGCCCTGAGACTGCGAGACGCTGGTACCATTGTGTCTTTCGAGAAGCTCAACGCCACCGCGCTGGCCAAGCACCCAGGCTCCACGGTCACGGAAACCGAACTGGAAGAAGAGTACGGCAAGTACATCTACCAGATTGAACTGCGCGATCCGCAGGGCCTCGAGTGGGACCTGGAGCTGGACGCGGTCAGCGGGCAGATTCTCAAGGATCATCAGGACACGTAATGACGCTGCAATCCTTTTCACTTCGACGCGCCAGCGCCCGCCTGGCGCTGGCGCTGCTGGTTTTTTGCTCGGTGGTGGCGGCCCGCGACCTCGACCAGGACGAGGCCCTGCGCCTGCGCCAACAAGGTGTGATCCTGCCGCTCGAGCAACTTTTACAGCAGGCACTGGATCGTTATCCGGGCGCCAAGCTGCTGGAAGCCGAGCTCGAAGAAAAGCATGACGTCTACATTTATGAAGTCGAATTGCTGACCAGCGAAGGCGTGGTCCGCGAACTGGACATCGACGCCACCACCGGCCGTTTACTCAAAGACAAGGAAGATTGACCGATGCGTTTGCTCCTGGTGGAAGACCACGTGCCGCTGGCCGACGAACTGCTGGCCGGTCTCAATCGCCAAGGGTATGCCGTGGACTGGCTGGCCGACGGTCGCGACGCGGTGCACCAGGGCAGCACCGAACCCTACGACCTGATCATCCTCGACCTCGGCCTGCCGGGGCTGCCCGGGCTTGAGGTGTTGACGCGGTGGCGTGCCGGTGGCTTGGCGACGCCGGTGCTGATCCTCACCGCCCGCGGTTCCTGGGCTGAGCGCATCGAAGGCCTCAAGGCCGGCGCCGACGACTACCTGACCAAGCCTTTCCACCCCGAAGAACTGCACTTGCGCATTCAGGCGCTGTTGCGCCGCTCCCATGGCCAGGTCAATCAACCGACCCTGAAGGCCGGCGGGCTGCACCTGGACGAGGGGCGCCAGTGCGTGACCCGCGAGGGCGCCGACATCCAGCTCACGGCCGCCGAGTTTCGCCTGTTGCGCTACTTCATGCTGCACCCGGAACAGATCCTCTCCAAAAGCCACCTGGCCGAACACCTCTACGACGGTGAAACCGAGCGCGACTCGAATGTGCTGGAAGTCCACGTCAATCACCTGCGCCGCAAACTCGGGCGCAGCGTGATCGAAACCCGTCGTGGCCAAGGTTACCTGCTGGGTGGACAAGCCCGGTGAGGTCGATCCAGCGCCGCTTGAGCCTGGGCCTGATCAGCGTGATGGTGATCGTCGGCCTGGTGTTGGCGCAAACCAGCCTGTGGCTGTTCGAAGTGGGATTGCAGCGCTACCTCGAAGCCGGGTTGCGCAACGACAGCGAAAACCTGTTGATAGCGCTGGTGCGCGGCCCCCAGGGCTTGCAACTGGATGAGCGACTATTGTCGCCGGCTTATCAGCGGCCGTTTTCTGGCCATTATTTCCGCATCGATTTCGCCGACAGCCATTGGCGTTCTCGTTCATTGTGGGACCAGGAACTGCCACGCCTCGAGCACCCGGGCCTGGAAAGCAACCTGCAACTGGGCCCGGAAGGCCAGCAGTTGCTGGTGCTGCGTTCCGACTATCGGCGCCTGGGCCAGTCGATTTCCATCAGCGTGGCCCAGGACTACACCCCGGTGCGCGAAAGCTTCCAGCGCATGCAGCAGATCGGCCTCGGCCTGGGACTGGCGGGCCTGCTGCTGATCCTGCTGCTGCAGCGGATCACCGTGCGACGCGCCTTGCGCCCGTTGGATAAAGCCCGGGAACAGATCGCGCAACTGCAACAGGGCCAACGCTCGCAACTCGACGATCAGGTGCCGATCGAACTGGAACCGCTGGTGACCCAGATCAACCATTTGCTGGCCCACACCGAAGATAGCCTCAAGCGCTCGCGCAATGCCCTGGGCAACCTCGGCCACGCCCTGAAAACCCCGTTGGCGGTGTTGTTGAGCCTGGCTTCCAGCGAGCAACTCGATGCGCACCCGCAACTGCGCCAGGTCCTCAAGGATCAGCTGGAACAGGTCCGCCTGCGACTCAATCGCGAACTCAACCGCGCCCGCTTGAGCGGCGACGCCTTGCCGGGGGCCTTGTTCGATTGCGATGCCGAACTGCCGGGATTGCTCGCCACCTTGAACATGATCCACGGCGAACACCTGCACCTCAGCTATGTCGCGCCCACCGGCCTGCAACTGCCCTGGGACCGCGAAGACCTGCTGGAACTGCTCGGCAACCTGCTGGACAACGCCTGCAAATGGGCAGACGCCGAAGTGCGCCTGAGCGTGATCGAAACCGCGCAAGCCTACGAGTTAAATGTGGAAGACGACGGCCCGGGGATCCCCCAGGACCAGCGCGACCAGGTGTTCAGCCGCGGCACGCGCCTGGATGAACAGACCGACGGGCATGGCCTGGGCCTGGGTATTGTGCGCGACATCGTCGACACCTGGGGCGGGGAATTGCTGCTGCACGAAAGCGAGTGGGGCGGCTTGAAAGTGACCATCGAGCTGCCCAAGCGCTGAAACAGCGGGGCGCTCAACGCCTCTCGAGCAACCCGGCCGCCTGATCCAGCAAGGCCAAAGGCTCCTTCGCCTTGTGGATATCCACCGACAGCAACTGGCGAAACTTGCGCGCCCCCGGAAACCCGGTGCCCAGCCCCAGTACATGCCGGGTGATATGGTGCATCGCCCCGCCGGTTTCCAGGTGTGCGGCGATATAAGGCCGCAACTGCGCCAACGCCTCGGCGCGCGTGATCACCGGCGCCGTGCTGCCAAACAACTGCTGATCCACCTCGGCCATCACGTAAGGGTTGTGATAAGCCTCACGCCCGAGCATCACCCCATCGAACGTCTGCAAATGCTCGTGACAGGCTTCCAGGCTCTTGATCCCGCCGTTGAGAATAATCTCCAACTCCGGAAAGTCCGCCTTCAACCGCGCAGCCACGTCATAACGCAACGGCGGAATATCGCGGTTCTCCTTCGGCGACAACCCCTCCAGAATCGCAATCCGCGCATGCACGGTAAAACTGGTGCAACCGGCATCACGCACCGTACCAACGAAATCGCACAGCTCTTCATAACTGTCACGGCCATTGATCCCGATCCGATGCTTCACCGTCACCGGAATCGACGCCGCATCGCGCATCGCCTTCACACAATCGGCCACCAACTGCGGGTGCCCCATCAGGCACGCCCCGATCATATTGTTCTGCACCCGGTCACTGGGGCAGCCCACATTCAGATTCACCTCATCGTACCCATGCTCCTGCGCCATCCGCGCACAGGCCGCCAAGTCAAGCGGCACACTGCCACCTAACTGCAACGCCAACGGATGCTCGGCCTCGTTGTGCCGCAGGAACCGCTCGTGATCGCCGTTGAGCAAGGCACCGGTGGTGACCATTTCGGTGTAGAGCAGGGCGTTCTTCGACAGCAGGCGCAGGAAGAAACGGCAGTGCCGGTCGGTCCAATCCATCATCGGGGCGACGGAGAAGCGGCGGGAGAGTGGGGCGGGTGTGGCGTTGGATACGGACATGGGGGATCTGGAATCGGTGAGGCTGGGAGGTGGGGGAGTTTATCAGGATTGGGGTTGTGGGGGGTTGGTGAGTCTTGCACTCGCTTTGCCCCCCCCCTAGCGCACTTTGCCATAACCCAAAGGTGTTACTCAGCAAGGTTTCATTATGGACAGGCGGGTAAACGGAGCCGGAAAAATATATATGCCCATTCGGTTTGTATTTATTTGGCCGGATTTTACGATTTGATGATAGCCGTAATTTCGATAGGGTCTAAAAACTGGCATTTCTTACAGTGCCCAAGAGTCGAATGTGCAGTGAAAATACGAACGTACCATTAATTTTCAGATGAGGGCGAACAGATGATCAAGAGTATTGAATGTTCTCTTTGTGTTCCTTGGGATAAGGGGCTCGACCGAATGATTGAGGGGGCTTTAACACGAGTGGGAGTTTCAGGTTGCGATTAATTACTAGCAGAATTGCTAGTATTATTAATTGTATTTTTGTGATTAGATAAGTTTGTACTGATTTCATGCAGGCTGTTTTGTTAATGCGGTTTGAATAACAAGTGCTGAAGGGTAACTATTAATCATTTTGGAGAATGTGTATGAACGCTGAAGCTAATTTGCCTCCTTTGGAGTTTAAAATCAATTATATAACCTGGACTACTTTTCAGGTGGAAGCGACGTCGCCTGCGCTTACGTATATTCTTACTGACTATTCCTTTGGTGTTCCAACTGAGCTGTATAGAGGGCCGAATGGAATAATTACCTTAGATAACTTAACGAAAAATACAAACTACAGTTTTACGCTCGTTGGGTACGTTCCGCCGTTTGGAAATACAGAACCAGCTTTGGTCGAATTCAAGACCCCCGACCGAATGCAACCCAAGCCTCCAAGCTTCCTCGAGCCCTTCAATCAGACTCTCGATCAGGTTTCCTTTTTTTGGAGTCCCGGTGAAGTTGAAGGTGGTGAGCCTCGTTATGAGATACGCCGAGATAAGAGTTTACTCGATACCCCAAAAACACCTCCCTATACCGATACCACTCCAGAACAGGGGCGGGACCACTCCTACTGCATTCGTACCTTTGATGATGGATTCACTTTCTCAGAGCCTGTTTGTGTCAATGTCTACTTCGAGGATCTTACCGCGCCCACCAAACCTACAGGGTTAAGAACCTCAAATTTGGCCTTGCAGTTGAGCTGGGATGAGTCATATGACAGTTCTGGGGATATTACTTATATCGTCGATAAAGGTATCGATGATGAATTGGGGCGCACGAAACAACTGGAATTTTCCATTACCGGGCTGGAAGCGGGGGTGCGATACGAGTTTGGTGTGACAGCGATCGATAATTCCAACAACAAGTCAGATCGAGAAATCATTTCTTATCCCGCAATCGGTATTTCTCTTAAGGATAAGCGGGGGGTGTAATGAATCCTGTGTAAACGGGGGTGGCTGGTAATCCTGCAAAAGCCTGTCTTCGAACTGGATACTGAACCTGTTCAAGGCTCCCGCCCAGTCCCTGATTGGCATTGTCCACTTCTTGCTGATGTTGTTCAGCGCCAGATAAAAGAGCTTCATTACCGCATCGTCAGTCGGGAATGAGGCTCTGCTTTTGGTGACCTTGCGCAGGCTCATGTTGATCGACTCGATGGCGCAGGCGGTGATGGCTCCTTTCTAAATAGCATCGGAGTTCCATCCATGTTCAAGGCGCAGGTCATCATGTCAGGTGAGCTGGCTGTAAACAGGCGTTGGATCGACTCGACTCAACTGAGTAGCCACGTTTTTTGGGCGAGGGGGGGCTTTCGCGCCCTTCGGCTGCGAAGTCGTTGTAAAGCACCACTGGGGTAGAAGCCTATTCTTACGCCAATGGTGTTCTAAAAAAAATTTGTCCCCTTTTCCCCAGCCGTTTTTTCGTTCAGTGATCCGCTTCTCCCTTGATGGCCAAAACGCTGCAGGGCACCTGATACAGAACATGCTCCGTGGTACTGCCAATCAGCTTGTCCACCCCTTTGTGATGGGTATTTCCCATTACGAAGACATCCGCTCGAGTATGAGTGGCAAAGTCGGCCATCGCTTTCGTTGGCGGCCCAGCAATGAAATGTTGTCGCTCAGGTGGCACGCCGTGGCGTCCGGCCAAGGCAACGAAGCACTTTTCAAGTGACCGGCGCACGTCGTTGGCGAAGCCTGGCATCGTCACGGCGCCAGCACCTGCATCAGAGAAATGTGTGTGGGTTAGTTCATAGGCATACAACATGTGCAATTCAGCTTCGCATTGCGCGGCCATTTCGCTCGCCGCCTGAATGATGCTGTCGTTGATTGCGCTGATCTGACCCTCCGGATGCGATGGATCAACCGCCGCCACTATTACTCGAGGAAGCGGACACCTGACTTCGCTGACCAGATGTACAGCGCTCGGACATTCGCGTAACAACTGCCAATCCAAAGGCGTGATGAATACACGTTTGAGCGCTGATTCATGGTGTACGTCCTTGATAATCAGGTCAGGCTGCATTTCAGCCACATGCCCAAGGATTTCTTGCAGCGGGTCACGGGTCAATGCAACTTCGGTGGTCACAGTGATGCCCTTCCTGCGCATGAGTTCGGCCTCATCCGTCAGCCACTGCAGGTTCTCCTGCCGGCAACTCTCACGAAGCTGTTCACTGTTGCTCATTAACCGCATAAGGTCGAAGTCTTCGATGAACACCGCAATATGCAGCGCTGCGCCTGTAGCGTCGGCCAATGCGATTGCCCGCTCCATCGCCGGCGAGTGACGCATGGTGGGACCTGCGATCAGAAAGAGTCGTTGATACTGCCTCATATGACACCTCCAACGTTCCGGGTTATCCGCTAGCGCCCCCAGCACTCTCGCTTGTCCCACCATTGGCGATCTTTTATCGCCTCAACTACCTGGATCGACACTATCAATATACGCCAGCATCACCGGCTTACCAGTTGCCAAGACTGTCGAAGGGTGTAGCAGACCTTTCCATCACGATCGAGCAAGAGACGAGACTGCTGGAAGCGCGCGCCACGCCACCCGCCTTGACCACGGAGCATAACCAATGCGGTTGCTGGTAGTTGAGCACCTGAATCAATACTTCGTAAAAAACGAACTATTCGCAACGAATAAACGATTTTTGTTGTGGTAACAGGCTCGCTAGCATGACCCCTCCAGCCTATTGCTGCTTCATGCGGAGACAGTAGATGACGGCCATCAGCGTCGGCCAACCCTGGATGTGGGCCGCCTTCATCGTGTTCGTCCTTGCCATGCTGGCGCTCGATCTGTTCGTCTTCGGCGGGCGCAAGGCGCATCGTGTTTCGGTCCGCGAAGCGCTGGCCTGGGTCATCGCCTGGGTCAGCCTGGCACTGGTCTTCGCCGCTCTGCTCTGGTGGTATCTGCACAGCCATGTCGGTGCCGAAGTGGCCCAGCGTACAACGCTCGAATTTCTCACCGGCTACCTGATCGAACAGTCGCTGTCGATCGACAACATGTTCGTTTTCGTCATGATCTTCGGCTACTTCGCCGTGCCGCCAGAGTTGCAGCGCCGTGTCTTGCTCTATGGCGTGCTCGGGGCCATCGTCATGCGCGCCGGTATGATTTTCGCCGGCGTCTGGCTGGTGCAGGAGTTTGCCTGGCTACTCTATGTCTTTGGTGCTTTCCTCGTCATCACCGGCATCAAGATGCTGATCTTCGCCAACCAGCAGCCAGACCTCGAAAAGAACCCTTTGCTGCGCTGGCTGCGCAGCCATCTTCGCATCACCGACGGCTTTCACGGCGAGCACTTCTTCGTGCGCCAGAACGGCCTGCGCTGGGCGACGCCGATGTTCCTGGTGCTGGTACTGATCGAGGCCAGCGACCTGGTGTTCGCGGTGGATAGCATCCCGGCTATCTTCGCCGTCACCACGGACCCGTTTATCGTGTTCACCTCCAACATCTTCGCCATCATGGGCCTGCGCGCACTGTATTTTCTGCTTGCCGACATGGCCGACCGCTTTCACTTGCTCAAATATGGCCTGGCCATCGTACTGGTGTTCATCGGCGGCAAGATGCTGGTCGCGCCGTGGTGGCACGTGCCGATCCAATGGTCGCTGACCACAGTCGGCGGCATCATCTTGGTTTCCGTCCTGTTGAGCCTGACTTTAACGAAGAGCAAAACACGGGTTACGGGAGAACAACGATAGCATCACAAACCCTTACTGAGCTTTGGGGCGCGCTACCAAGCTGTGAAACTTTCAATCTGTTGATGAGGCGGCAGAAATGTAGGAGGTTTCCCTCAATACGCGCCGAATTCGCCCATCTTTTACCGTCCCCAATCAAGCCCTTCACGTGATCTAGACGCACAGGCGCCACCTGAATTTATGCAGTCACTTTTTTCATGTGTGCTGTTAAATTATGGCGGGTGTGTGCGGGGCACTTTCGGGTGCGCCGGGTTCCTGGATCCCCGGTCTTCCACACCTGCGCGCACGTCGACCCGCCCAGCAGTGTATGAAGGCACGGGCGGCAACCGGAAGTGAGTGGTAATAAACAGACGGACGTCCCTGAGTGACGTCCTTTTTAGTTGAGACCCCAGCAATACTGAAAGGGCAGTGCGCTTGTCAGCAGTTTCAGCGAATACAGTTCAGGTTTGCTGCATGACGACTGATTCGTCCCGAATCTCAGAACGGCCTTCTTGATCCCACGATCAAGCCTCAACGCTGGGCAAACGTATCCCCCCGACTCCCCGACACCTTCCGGCAATGCACCAACGCATCCCTAATCATGAAGTTCACCAACGTCGGTGACACCCCCAACTCCTTGGCAATGTCCTTCTGCGGCACGCCATGCAAGCGGTACATCTCAAAGGCATAACGCGTGCGGCTTGGCAGTTCGGTCAGGGCGTCGGCGATGTTTTCCAGGGTGGAGAAGTTGATGTGCGAGGTTTCCGGGGAGGCGCCCTGGATGACCACGTTGAGGCCTTCTTCTTCAGGGCCGGAGTATTTCTGTTCCAGGGCCTGCTTGCGGTAGTGGTCGATGGCCAGGTTGCGCACGATCTGGAACAGGTAGCTGAGCTGCGCCTTGAAGGAGGAGGTGATGTTCGGCGCCGATTGCAGGCGGAAGAAAGCATCTTGCACCACATCTTCGGCGCGCGAGCGGCAGCCGGTGATGCGGGCTGCAATCTTGACCAGTATCAGTCGATTGTCGACGAAGGCTTGAAGTAGCGGCGAATCGCACCTGCTTGTGGACGCTTGTTCCGTCATTGGAAATCACCTTGCTGCCAATAGGTTAGTGGGACGACAAGAAGGCCGGGGCCGCCCTACACATCGAGCGACAAATTATGTTGAATGATAATGATTGTCAATTGAGAAAGAGAAGTAATGCGCATTGAAGGTGCAGAGTGAGAACTGCGACACGCTGTCGTGCCACGGCCCGGTTGGCGCTCATGCCTGGCGACTAATTATTTCCAGGCGCCATCCGTTCTCAAGGAAGAAATTGCACAGCGCAACCCTCATCACCCCGTAGGAACGAGCTCGCTCGCGATGGTCGTCAATGATGACGATGGGCGCCTGACACCCCGCGGCGTTCTCCGGATTTTCGCGAGCAGGCTCGCTCCTACCAAGCCGAATTCAGGCAGGAAACCTCATGACCGACGCGTTCGAAATCCCCAGCACACTGGTCCAAGCCCTCCAGCGCCGCGCGGCCCTGACGCCGGATCGGGTGGCCTTGCGTTTTCTCGCCGAAACCCGGGACCAGGCTGTGGTGCTCAGTTATCGCGAGCTGGATCAGCGGGCGCGGACGATTGCCGGCGCGTTGCAGGCCGAGGCCGGCTTTGGCGAGCGCGCGGTGTTGTTGTTTCCCAGCGGGCCGGATTACGTCGCGGCATTCTTCGGTTGCCTATACGCCGGGGTGATCGCGGTGCCGGCCTATCCGCCGGAGTCGGCGCGTCGGCATCATCAGGAGCGGCTGCTGTCGATCATCGGCGATGCCGAGCCGCGCCTGTTGCTGACCAGTGCCGGCCTGCGCGATTCGCTGCTGCAAATCGAAGGGGCGCCGCCGCTGTTGTGTGTCGATACCCTCGACAGCGCCCACGCCGAACGCTGGGTCGCGCCAGCCCTGGTAGACGCTGACATCGCCTTCCTGCAATACACCTCTGGTTCCACCGCATTGCCCAAGGGCGTGCAGGTCAGCCACGGCAACCTGGTGGCCAACGAATTGCTGATCCGCCACGGTTTCGGTATCGACCTGAACCCCGACGACGTGATCGTCAGCTGGTTGCCGCTGTATCACGACATGGGCCTGATCGGCGGCCTGTTGCAGCCGATTTTCAGTGGCGTGCCGTGCGTGTTGATGTCGCCGGCGTACTTCCTCGGCCGGCCGCTGCGCTGGCTGGAAGCGATCAGTGAATACGGCGGCACCATTAGTGGCGGGCCGGATTTTGCCTATCGCCTGTGCAGTGAACGAGTCAGTGAGTCGGCCCTGGAACGCCTCGACTTGAGCGGCTGGCGCGTGGCCTATTCCGGGTCGGAACCGATTCGCCTCGACACCCTGGAACGTTTCTCCGAGAAGTTCGCCAGCTGCGGTTTCAGCGAAGACAGTTTCATGGCCTCCTACGGTCTGGCGGAAGCCACGCTGTTCGTCGCCGGTACTCCGCGCGGCCAAGGCATCGGCAATTTGCGAGTGGACGACCGGGCCCTGGCGCAAAACCGTGCCGAAGCCGGCGAGGGCAGCGCGATCATGAGCTGCGGCGTCAGCCAGCCGGATCACACGGTGTTGATCATGGACCCGGCATCGCTCAACGAACTGGCTGACAACGCGGTCGGCGAAGTCTGGGCCAGCGGCCCGAGCATCGCCCACGGTTACTGGCGCAACCCCGAAGCCTCGGCCAAGACCTTCGTCCAGCACGCAGGTAAAAAATGGCTGCGCACCGGTGACCTGGGTTTCACGCGCGACGGTGAGTTGTTCATCACCGGGCGCCGGAAAGACATGCTGATCGTGCGCGGGCACAACCTTTATCCACAGGACATCGAGCAGACCGTCGAGCGTGAAGTGGAAGTGGTGCGCAAGGGGCGCGTCGCCGCCTTTGCGGTCAATATCGATGGCCAGGAAGGCATCGGCATCGCTGCGGAGATCAGCCGCAGTGTGCAAAAAATCCTCCCGCCCGAGGCCTTGATCAAGGCTATCCGCCAGGCCGTGGCCGAGGCGTACCAGGAAGCGCCGAGCGTGGTGGTGCTGCTCAATCCGGGCGCCTTGCCCAAGACTTCCAGCGGCAAACTGCAACGCTCGGCGTGCCGCAATCGCCTGGCCGAAGGCAGCCTCGACAGTTATGCGCTGTTCCCTTCGGCGGTCACAGAAAGCACAGGCAACGTTGAGTCCGCCTGTGAGTTGCAAAGCCTGATCGGCCAGATCTGGTGCGAGCAATTGCAGGTCCAGCAGGTCGCTGCCGACGATCACTTCTTCCTGCTGGGCGGCAACTCCATCGCGGCCACGCAAGTGGTGGCGCGTCTGCGGGAACAACTTGGCCTGGAGCTGAACCTGCGCCTGCTGTTCGAAGCGCCGACCCTTGGTGCCTTCGCCGACGCGGTGGCGCGGCAACAGCAGGACGGTGGCCTCGCCCAAGGCGCGATCAGCACGCTGTCGCGTAGCGAGGCCATGCCGCAATCCCTGGCGCAGAATCGCCTGTGGATCACCTGGCAGCTCGACCCGCAGAGCAGCGCCTACAACATTCCCGGTGCCTTGCGCCTGCGCGGCGAACTGGACGAAGACGCCCTGCGCGGCAGTTTCCAGCAGTTGATCGAGCGCCACGAATCCCTGCGCACGCGTTTCTTCGAGCGTGACGGGGTGGCGCTGCAGCAGGTCGTTACGGCCGCTGAATTCAATCTGCAACGCATCGATATCAGCGATCTGCCGCTGGCCGAGCGTGAAGCCAAGGCTCGGCAAATCCGCGAGGACGAAGCGCGCACTCAGTTCGACCTGGAGAAGGGGCCGTTGCTCTGGGTAACGCTGGTGCGCCTCGACGACGAAGATCACCAACTGCTGGTGACGCTGCATCACATCATCGCTGACGGCTGGTCGATGAATGTGTTGATCGACGAATTTTCCCGGCTGTACGCGGCGGCTGCCCAAGGACAACAAGCCACGCTCGCGCCACTGCCGACCCAGTACGCCGACTACGGCAGTTGGCAGCGCCAATGGCTGGCGCAAGGGGAGGGCGAGCGCCAACTGGCTTATTGGAAGGCGCAGTTGGGCGATGAGCATCCAACCCTGAACCTGGCCACCGACCACCCGCGCTCGGCGCAACAGCTGCACAGCGCCGCCCGCCATACCGTGCGCCTGGGGGCGGACTTGAGCGATGCCATTCGCCAGACCGCCCAGGCCCATCAAGCCACGCCGTACATGCTCTTGCTGGCCGCGTTTCAGAGCCTGTTGCATCGCTACAGCGGGCAGCGCGACATCCGCATCGGCGTGCCGAATGCCAACCGCCCACGCCTGGAAACCCAAGGCCTGATCGGCTTCTTCATCAATACCCAGGTGCTGCGCGCCGAGGTGGATTCGCGTCTGCCATTCGTTGAGTTGTTGGCACAAACCCGACAGGCTGCCTTGGGGGCGCAGGCGCATCAGGATCTGCCGTTCGAGCAACTGCTCGAGGCCTTCCCCCAGGCGCGCGAACAGGGCCTGTTCCAGGTCATGTTCAACCACCAGCAACGGGATCTCAGCGCCTTGAAACGCCTACCCGGGCTGCTTGCCGAGGAACTGCCGTGGCACAGTCGCGAGGCCAAGTTCGACCTGCAGTTGCACAGCGAAGAAGATCGCAACGGGCGCCTGAGCCTGTCCTTCGACTACGCCAGCGAGCTGTTCGATGCCGCGACCATCGAACGCCTGGCCGAGCACTACAGCCGCCTGTTGCGCGCCATCAGTGAACAACCTGAAACCGCCATCGGTGATCTGCCACTGCTGACCGGAACTGAAATAAATCAGCAAGCCGAATGGGCCGTGGCTCCGTGCCCACCCGCCAGCCAGTGGCTGCCGGAACTGCTCAACCAACAAGCCCGTCAGACACCGGAACGCACCGCGCTGCTGTGGGACGGTGGCAGCCTCGATTTCGCCGAACTGCACACCCAGGCCAATCGTCTGGCCCACTACCTGCGCGACAAAGGCGTCGGTCCGGATGTGTGCGTGGCCATTGCCGCCGAGCGCTCGCCGCAACTGTTGATCGGACTGCTGGCGATCATCAAGGCCGGTGGCGCCTACGTGCCACTCGATCCGGATTACCCCGCCGAACGGCTGGCCTACATGCTCAGCGACAGCGGCGTCGAGTTGCTGCTGACGCACACTCAATTGCTCGAGCGCTTACCAGCGAGCGACGGCGTCAGCGTGATCGCGATGGACGCCCTGCACCTGGAAAACTGGCCAAGCCACACGCCGGGCCTGCACCTGCACGGCGACAACCTGGCCTACGTGATCTACACCTCCGGCTCGACCGGGCAACCGAAAGGCGTCGGCAACACCCACGCGGCCCTCGCCGAACGTTTGCAATGGATGCAGGACACCTACAGCCTGAATGAAACCGATGTGCTGATGCAAAAAGCGCCGATCAGTTTCGACGTGTCGGTGTGGGAGTGCTTCTGGCCACTGATTACTGGGGCCCGGCTGCTGCTGGCCGGGCCGGGTGAACACCGCGATCCGCAGCGCATCGCGCAGCTGGTTCAAGCCTACGGCGTGACCACGCTGCACTTCGTGCCGCCGCTGCTGGCGTTGTTCATCGACGAACCGCTCAGCGCCGAATGCACCAGCCTGCGTCGGTTGTTCTCCGGTGGCGAAGCGCTGCCCGCCGACCTGCGCAATCGGGTGCTGGAGCGACTGCCGGCCGTGCAATTGCACAACCGCTACGGCCCGACCGAAACCGCGATCAACGTGACCCATTGGCATTGCTCCAGCGCCGATGGCGATCGCTCGCCGATTGGCCGGCCGCTGGGCAACGTGATCTGCCGCGTACTCGACCCTGATCTGAATCCCCTGCCGGCCGGCGTGCCGGGTGAACTGTGCATCAGCGGCATCGGCCTGGCCCGCGGTTATCTGGGCCGTCCGGGCCTGACCGCCGAGCGTTTTGTCGTCGATCCACTGGGCGAGCAGGGCGCGCGTCTGTACCGCACCGGTGACCGTGCGCGCTGGACCACCGATGGAGTGATCGAATACCTCGGACGTCTCGATCAGCAGGTCAAGCTGCGCGGCTTCCGCGTCGAGCCGGAAGAAATCGAAGCGCGGTTGTTGGCGCAAGAAGGTGTCGCCCAGGCGGTGGTGCTGGTGCGCGAAACGTCCGCCGGCGGCCAGTTGATCGGTTACTACACCGCCGACTCTACTGAATCCGAAGAAGCCCAAAGCACCCGCCTGAAAAACGTGCTGGCGGCGGAACTGCCGGAATACATGGTCCCGTCACAGCTGATGCGCCTGGACGAGATGCCCCTCAGCCCGAGCGGTAAACTCGACCGTCGTGCCTTGCCGGAACCGCAGTGGCAGGTGCGCGAACACGTCGAACCGGTGACCGAACTGCAACGGCAAATCGCCGACATCTGGCGTGCAGTACTGGGCCTGGGGCAAGTCGGCCTGGGCGATGACTTCTTCGCCCTTGGCGGCCATTCGCTGCTGGCCACGCAAATCATCTCCCGCACGCGTCAGGCCTGCGACGTCGAGTTGCCTTTGCGCGCCCTGTTCGAAAACAGCGGGCTGGGCGCCTTTGCCGAACAGGTGCGCCTGATCCAGGCCAGCGGTCGTACCAACGAACAGCCGCCAATCGCCCAGGTCGACCGAAGCCAAGCGGTGCCGTTGTCCTATTCCCAACAGCGCATGTGGTTCCTCTGGCAGATGGAACCGGACAGCCCGGCCTACAACGTCGGTGGCATGGCGCGCCTGCGCGGGGTGCTCGATGTCGAGCGTTTCGAGGCCGCGTTGCAGGCGCTGATCATGCGTCACGAAACCCTGCGCACCACTTTCCCCAGTGTCGATGGCGTCGCGCGCCAACAGGTGCATGCCTCAACCTCAGTGCGCATCGACTGCAAGGACTTCACCGCGCTGGATGCCGATGGCCGTGAGTGGCAAGTCCAGCAACTGGCCGACGATGAGGCGCACAAACCCTTCGATCTGGAAACCGGCCCGCTGCTGCGCGCCTGCCTGGTCAAGACAGCCGAACAGGAGCACTACCTGGTGCTGACCCTGCACCACATCGTCACCGAAGGCTGGGCGATGGACATCTTTGCCCGGGAACTCAGTGTGCTCTACGAAGCCTTCGTCGAGGAACGCAAATCACCGCTGGCGCCGTTGCCGGTGCAGTACCTGGATTACAGCGTCTGGCAGCGCCAATGGCTGGAGTCCGGTGAACGCCAGCGCCAGCTCGACTACTGGACCGCGCAACTGGGCCGTGAGCATCCGCTGCTGGAATTGCCGGCCGACCGTCCGCGTCCTCCGGTACAAAGCCACCAGGGCGAGTTGTACCGTTTCGACCTGAGCGACGATCTGGCGGCACGGGTGCGTGCCTTCAATGCGCAAAACGGCTTGACCCTGTTCATGACCATGACCGCCGCCCTGGCCACGCTGCTGTATCGCTATAGCGGCCAGACCGACCTGCGCATCGGCGCGCCGGTGGCCAACCGCATTCGCCCGGAAAGCGAAGGGCTGATCGGCGCGTTCCTCAACACCCAGGTGCTGCGTTGCCAGCTCGATGGGCAGATGTCCGTCGGCGAGTTGTTCGAGCAGGTTCGCCACACCGTGATCGAGGGCCAGTCCCATCAGGACCTGCCATTCGATCATCTGGTGGAAGCCTTGCAGCCACCGCGCAGCGCCGCCTACAACCCGCTGTTCCAGGTAATGTGCAACGTGCAGCGCTGGGAGTTCCAGCAGAGCCGCAGCCTGGCCGGCATGACCGTGCAATACCTGGCCAACGATGCCCGCGCGACCAAGTTCGACCTCAACCTGGAAGTCACCGACCTCGACCATCGCCTCGGTTGCTGCCTGACCTACAGCACCGATCTGTTCGACGAGCCGCGGATTGCGCGCATGGCCGCGCACTGGCGCAACCTGCTTGAGACGCTGATTGCCGATCCGCAGCAGCGCCTCAGTGAGTTGCCGTTGCTCGATGCCGGTGAACGACAACAACTGCTCGACAGCCTGGGCGTCGAGCCGGGCGCGCATCGACTCGACCAGTGCATCCATCAGCTGTTCAGCCAACAGGCCCTGGCGCGCCCCGATGCGCCGGCCCTGACGTTTGCCGGGCACACCCTGAGCTACGCCGAACTCGACAGCCGCGCCAATCGCCTGGCCTGGATGCTGCGCGAGCGCGGCGTGGGCCCGCAGGTGCGGGTGGGCCTGGCGCTGGAGCGGTCGCTGGAGATGGTCATCGGCCTGCTGGCGATCCTCAAGGCCGGTGGCGCCTACGTGCCGCTAGACCCGGAATACCCGCTGGATCGCTTGCACTACATGATCGAAGACAGCGGCGTCGGTTTGCTGCTCAGTGACGCGGCGATGTTCCAGGCCCTTGGCGATTTGCCCGCGGGCGTCGGTCGCTGGTGCCTGGAGGAAGACTCTGAAGCGCTTGCCTGTTATCCCGTCTGCGAACTGCCTGACATCAGCCTGTCGCACCATCAGGCTTACTTGATCTACACCTCGGGCTCCACCGGTAAACCCAAAGGCGTGGTGGTGTCCCACGGCGAAATCGCCATGCATTGCCACGCGGTGATCGAGCGTTTCGGCATGCGCCCGGACGACTGCGAATTGCACTTCTATTCGATCAACTTCGACGCCGCCACCGAGCGCTTGTTGGCGCCGCTGCTGAGCGGTGCCCAAGTTGTCCTGCGTGCCCAGGGCCAATGGGACGCGCAAGAGATCTGCGAACTGATCCGTCGCCACCATATCAATATCCTCGGTTTCACCCCGAGCTACGGCAGCCAGTTGGCGCAGTGGCTGGCAACGCAGAACGCAACCTTGCCGGTGCGCATGATTATCACCGGTGGCGAAGCGCTGACCGGCGAACACCTGGCGCGGATTCGTGCGGCGTTCAAGCCGAGCCTGTTCTTCAATGCCTACGGCCCGACGGAAACCGTGGTCATGCCCCTGGCCAGCCTGGCCCCCGAAGCATTGGAAGAAGGCGCCGGCAGCGTACCGATCGGCAGCGTGATCGGCGACCGCGTGGCGTACATTCTCGATGCCGACCTGGCGTTGGTGCCACAGGGTGCGACCGGCGAGTTGTACGTCGGTGGTGCCGGCCTGGCCCAGGGTTACCACCGGCGTGCAGGCATGACGGCGGAACGCTTTGTTGCCGATCCGTTTGCCGGCGACGGCGGGCGTATCTACCGTACCGGCGACCTGGTGCGCCAGCGCGCCGATGGCCTGGTGGAATACCTCGGGCGAATCGACCATCAAGTGAAGATCCGCGGTTTCCGCATTGAGCTGGGCGAGATCGAAAGCCGTTTGCTGGAGCATCCTTCGGTGCGTGAAGCGGTGGTGCTGGCGCTCGATGCACCGAGCGGCAAGCAACTGGTCGGCTATCTGGTTGCCGATGTCGCCGAACAGGACGAGTCGCAACGAGCCGCACTGCGTGAATCACTCAAGGCGCACCTCAAGGCCCAGTTGCCGGATTACATGGTGCCCACGCACCTGATCCTGCTGGCGAGCATGCCGCTGACCGCCAACGGCAAACTCGACCGTCGCGCTCTGCCGGCGCCGGACCCGGAGCTGAACCGCCAGCAGTATGTGGCACCCGGCAACGAACTGGAGCTGACGTTGGCGCAGATCTGGTGTGAAGTGCTGAATGTCGAACAGGTCGGGCTCAACGACAACTTCTTCGAACTCGGTGGCGACTCGATCCTGTCGATCCAGGTGGTCAGCCGCGCGCGGCAACAGGGCATTCACTTCAGCCCCCGCGACCTGTTCCAGCACCAGACCGTACAGACCCTTGCCGCCGTGGCGACCCGCACCGGCCAGGTCACCGCCGAGCAAGGCTTGCTCAGCGGCGAGTCGCGCCTGACGCCGATCCAGCACTGGTTCTTCGACACCGCCATTGCCCAGCGCCAACACTGGAACCAGGCGTTGCTGCTGCAACCGAACGTGCCCCTGGAGGCCCATCGCCTGGAGCAAGCTTTACTGGCGCTGATTGAACAGCACGATGCGTTGCGCTTGCGCTTCCGCCAGGTGGGCGGTCAGTGGCAAGCCCGGCACCAGGCGATATCCGATGTGCCGGTGCTGTGGCAAGTGCGCGTCGCGTCCATGGACCAATGCGCCGCCCTGTTCGCCGACGCCCAGCGCAGCCTCGATCTCGAAGAGGGGCCGTTGCTGCGGGTGTTGCTGGTCGACGGTCCCGAAGGTCAGCAGCGCTTGTTCATCGCGATTCACCACCTGGTAACCGACGGCGTTTCATGGCGCGTGCTGCTGGAAGATCTGCAGAGCGTCTATCGCCAACTGGACGCGCAACAGCCGCTGCAACTGCCGGCCAAGACCAGTGCCTTCAGGGACTGGGCCGCCCGCTTGCAGGCCTATGCCGGCAGCGAATCCCTGCGTGAAGAACTGGACTGGTGGCAGGCGCAATTGGCCGGGCCGAGCGCCGAATTGCCCTGTGATCGACCGCAGGGTGGTCGGCTGCATCGCCATGCGCAAACCGTCAGCGTGCGCCTCGACAGCGAGCGCACCCGGCAATTACTGCAACAGGCGCCGAGTGCATATCGCACCCAGGTCAACGACCTGCTGCTGACTGCATTGGCCCGTGTGTTGTGCCGATGGAGCGGTCACGCGTCGGCGCTGATTCAACTTGAAGGCCATGGTCGCGAGGCGCTGTTCGACGACATCGACCTGACCCGCACCGTCGGCTGGTTCACCAGCGCCTACCCGCTGCGCCTGACACCCGCGAACATCGAGGAGGTGGCCGGGCAGGGCGCCTCGATCAAGGCGATCAAGGAGCAATTGCGCGCCGTACCGCACAAAGGGCTGGGCTATGGCGTGCTGCGTTATCTGGCCGATGAGCCTACCCGCCAGCGCATGGCCGAGCTGCCGGCGGCGCCGATTACCTTCAACTACCTGGGTCAGTTCGACCAGAGCTTTGCGGCCGATGCACTGTTCCATCCGCTGGATGAAGCGGTTGGCGCGGCCTTTGATGCGCAGGCGCCGCTGCCGAATGAATTGAGCGTCGACAGTCAGGTCTACGGCGGCGAACTGGTGCTGCGCTGGACCTTCAGCGCCGAACGCTATGCGCCCCAGACCATCAGCGAATTGGCCAATGCTTACTTGTGTGAGTTGAGCAGCCTGATCGAGCACTGCCTGCGCGATGACGCGGGCGGCCTGACG
This sequence comes from Pseudomonas umsongensis, assembly GCF_002236105.1. Classification (GTDB taxonomy): domain Bacteria; phylum Pseudomonadota; class Gammaproteobacteria; order Pseudomonadales; family Pseudomonadaceae; genus Aquipseudomonas; species Aquipseudomonas umsongensis. Next base: position 41,655 of record NZ_NIWU01000005.1, on the reverse strand, counting down.
CCGTCGGACTTCCCGCTGGCGAAACTGAACCAGGCGCAACTGGATGCACTGCCGATTTCTGCAGCGCTGATCGAAGACGTCTACCCGCTGACGCCCATGCAGGAAGGCATGCTGCTGCACACCCTGTTGGAACCGGGCACGGGCCTGTACTACATGCAGGATCGCTACCGCATCGACAGCGAGCTCGATGCGCAGCGTTTCGTCCAGGCCTGGCAGGCGGTTATCGCCCGCCACGAAGCCTTGCGCGCCTCGTTCTGCTGGAACGTCGGCGAAGACATGCTGCAGGTTATCCACAAACCGGGCAGCACGCCGATCGAATACCTGGACTGGAGCGAGATGGCCGCCGCCGAGCAGGAGCCGAAGTTGCAGGCCTTGCTCAAGAGCGAGCGCGAGGCCGGGTTCGATCTGCTCAATCAGGCACCGTTCCATCTGCGCTTGATCCGGGTGGGCGCGGCACGTTACTGGTTCATGATGAGCAACCACCACATCCTGATCGATGCCTGGTGCCGCTCCCTGCTGATGAACGACTTCTTCGAGATCTACACCGCCCTCGGCGAAGGCCGGGAAGCGCAGTTGGCCGTAGCGCCGCGTTACCGCGACTACATCGCCTGGCTGCAACACCAGAGCCTGGCCCAAGCGCGGCAATGGTGGAAAACCAACCTGCAAGGGTTCGAACGGACCACGCCGATCCCGAGCGACCGGCCGTTCCTGCGCGAACATGCCGGCGACAGCGGCGGCATGATCGTCGGCGACCGCTACACCCGCCTCGATGCCCGTGACGGTGCACGGCTGCGTGAACTGGCCCAGGCGCATCAGCTGACCATCAACACCTTTACCCAGGCGGCATGGGCCCTGGTATTGCTCAGGCTGAGTGGTGATCGCGACGTGCTGTTCGGGGTCACGGTGGCTGGACGTCCGGTCGAGATGCCAGAGATGCAACGCACCGTCGGCCTGTTCATCAACAGCATCGCACTGCGGGTGAAAATCCCTGACGACCATCAGCGTTGCAGTGTGCGCCAATGGCTGAGCGCTTTACTCGACAGCAACATGCAACTGCGTGAGTACGAGTACCTGCCGCTGGTGAGCATTCAGGAAAACAGCGAACTGCCCAAGGGCCAGCCGCTGTTCGACAGCCTGTTCGTATTCGAAAACGCCCCGGTGGAAGTCTCGGTGCTGGACCGTGCGCAAAGCCTGAATGCGACCTCGGATTCGGGCCGCACCCACACAAATTTCCCGCTGACGGCAGTGTGCTATCCGGGTGATGACCTGGGCTTGCACCTGTCCTATGACCAGCGTTATTTCGATGAATCCACGGTCGAGCGCATGCTTGGCGAGTTCAAGCGCCTGTTGTTGGCGTTGGTCGAAGGTTTCCATGGTGACATGGCGGACCTGCCGTTGCTGGGCACTGAGGAACATGAATTCCTGATCCACGGCTGCAACCAGAGCGAACATGCATACCCCTTGGAGCAGAGCTACGTTGCCTTGTTTGAAGCGCAAGTGGCTGCCCACCCGCTGCGTATTGCCGCCAGTTGTCTGGATCAGCACTACAACTATCTGGAACTGAACCAGCGCAGTAACCGCCTCGGCCATGCACTGGTTGCCGCTGGCGTCGGGCTGGATCAACCGGTGGCGCTGTTGGCCGAACGCAGCCTCGATTTGCTCGGCATGATCATTGGCAGTTTCAAGGCGGGGGCGGGTTATCTGCCGCTGGATCCGGGGCTACCGGGCCAGCGCTTGAGTCGCATCATCGACCTGAGTCGCACGCCGTTGCTAGTGTGCACTCGAGCCTGTCACGCGCAAGCACTGGCGTTGCTGGATGAATTCGGTTGCGCCAGTCGGCCTCGGTTGCTGGTCTGGGAAGAGGTACAGGCGAGCCATGTATCGGTGGCCAATCCGGGCATCTACAGCGGGCCGGATAACCTGGCCTACGTGATCTACACCTCCGGCTCCACCGGTTTGCCCAAGGGCGTGATGGTCGAGCAGCGCGGCATGCTCAACAACCAGTTGAGCAAGGTGCCGTACCTGAGCCTCGGCGAGGCTGACGTGATTGCCCAGACCGCTTCGCAAAGCTTCGATATTTCCGTGTGGCAGTTTCTCGCCGCGCCGTTGTTCGGCGCGCGGGTGGACATCGTGCCGAACAGCATCGCCCACGATCCGCAGGGTTTGCTGGCGCATGTTTCGGCGCAAGGCATCACGGTGCTGGAGAGCGTGCCGTCGCTGATCCAGGGCATGCTCGCCCAGGAACGCATGCGCCTCGATGGCCTGCGCTGGATGTTGCCGACGGGGGAGGCGATGCCGCCGGAACTGGCGCGTCAATGGCTGCTGCGTTACCCGGAGATCGGGCTGGTGAATGCCTATGGCCCGGCGGAATGCTCGGATGACGTGGCGTTCTTTCGCGTCGACATGGCCTCCACCCGCGGCAGCTATTTGCCGATCGGTACGCCGACCGACAATAACCGCCTGTACCTGCTCGATGGTGCGCTGCAGCTGGTGCCGCTGGGTGCGGTGGGCGAGTTGTGCGTGGCGGGCACCGGGGTTGGGCGCGGCTACGTCAGCGATCCGCTGCGCACGGCCCAGGTGTTTGTGCCCAATGCGTTTGGTGCCCCAGGCGAGCGCCTGTATCGCACCGGCGACCTGGCCCGCCGTCGCAGTGACGGCATGCTGGAGTACGTCGGGCGCATTGACCATCAGGTGAAGATCCGCGGCTACCGCATCGAACTGGGTGAAATCGAAGCGCGCCTGCATGAACAGCCGCAAGTGCGCGACGCGGCGGTCGGCGTGCAGGAAGGGATCAATGGCAAGCATCTGGTGGGTTATCTGGTGGCGGCGGATTCAACGTTCGATCCTGCTCATTGCCTGGAGCAGATCAAGCAACGCCTGCGCGCCGAGCTTCCGGAATACATGGTGCCGCTGCACTGGTTGTGGCTCGACAAGCTGCCGCGCAACGCCAACGGCAAACTGGATCGCAAGGCCCTGCCGGCGCTGGAGATCGGCCTGTTGCAAAGCCAGGATTACCAGGCGCCGCGCAACGACCTGGAGCAGACGTTGGCGGCTATCTGGGCCGAGGTGCTGAAGGTCGAAAAAGTCGGCATCCGCGACAACTTCTTCGAGCTCGGCGGGCATTCGTTGCTGGCCACGCAGATCGCTTCGCGGGTGCAGAAAACCCTGCAGCGTGAAGTGCCGCTGCGGGCGATGTTCGAGTGCAACACGGTAGAGGAGCTGGCCGAGTACATCGACGGGTTGGCGACAAGCGATATTACCGAGGAGAAGGTGGAGCGGTTGAATGATCTGATGGCTGAGCTGGAGGGGCTTTGATTCCGTGCTTCCTGGGCAGTTTTGCCTGAGGATCGTTTGCGTGAAAGTATCGTACCGATGGGGCGGGTTTTCTTTTGGCCGGGATGATCTGTTGCAGCGACTGGGTGAGTTGGATGCAGCGACCACGCTGGTGATCTGTGGCCATCAGGAAAAGCCGCAGCCTCATTTGGAGGCCCTTATAATGGCCAAACCATGGATGATCAGTTCAATCTTTCCGAGAAAACTACTGTCACCGTGTGTTTCGATGACTTTACCGTGCCCACTGATCCAGCCAATCTGTCAACTTCGCATCTTACTTTGATTCTGAAGTGGGATGAGTCTTTTGACAGTTCCCCACCGATCGGTTTTCCTTTCAAACACCAACAGTAACTTTTTGACGCAGTTGGCTTGATGCGCTTCACCCAGTCCCGATGCCTGTGCATCGGGATTTTTTTTATTCGCAGTCCCCTTTTCCGTGGAGCACTGGCCAATCGGGTGGTAGTTGACGGGTTGATCTCAGGCTCAGAATTTTCTTCAAGCGTCAGTTGTGTCTCAGCCGCACTGCTATGTGCACATGCCATGATCTTTCTATTGTCCCAGGCACCGGTTCTCGTAGCTTGGGCCTGCTGTTCTTGAAACGTCGGATGACCGCTCCTGGCCGTAATCGTGCCAGGCTTGGGATCAGCTATACCATACGAAAATTCCTACCAGCAATATAGAGGTAGCTTACAGGTTGGTCCTTCAGGCGTCAGGATAAGTCCTACAAGAAGTACAGAAAAATCCGGCATACCGGTCCTTCAGAAAGCGCGAAGATGCGCCCCGTTGAATGCAGTGTTGCATTATAACCAACTTGATAAACAATCCGGTGTGGACTTTTGTCGCTTGGCTGAAGCTTGCACTATTATTTTGATGCTTAAAGGTGAAATTAATGTTCAAGAAAATTGCAATGTCTACTTCCGTGCTGGCTATGGCTTTTGCTTCTTCGGCCGCACTGGCTACTCCCCAAACCCATGATATTGAAGTGATTGCCGATATTCCAAGTGCTGACTTCTATGTTCAGCCTGTGTCAGTCGACACTGTAACACTGCCGCAGCGCTTTATTGTGGATGCTTCCGATCCGGCGGCTCCTGAAGTGAAAGATATGGTCCTTAAGTTCAAGGCAAAAAGTGCAGCTGGTGGTACGACCGGCCCTGCGATCATGGCAACCCTTAATGGCCCAACTAACATGGTTTCGGGCGCCAATACTATCGATCTGAATGTGAAATTCAACGGTGTAACATTGGTTAATGGTATCGCGACGAGTGTTGTTGATGCGGATGGCGCGGTAAGTGAAATGAATACGGATATGGAAGTTAGTGCAGTTAAACCAGGTGGCGGCTACCCTGAAGGTAACTATCGCGGCAACGTCAATGTTACATTTGATGCTCCATAATAGTTAAATAAATACGGGCTATCAATAAGCTATCTGTGTGGTCGACGCACTTCGTCGGCCGCACTCTAACTTGCACAAGCAAGCGCTAACTTGAGATAAACTTCCATGTTTCCGAAGACTCCTATCGCGGGAGCGCTTGCGCTAATTATTTGCGCGGGTGCGCTTGCCAGTGAAACCAAGCCAGCGGCCCAGTCCGTTAGTTTGCTTCAACAGGCTGAAGGCTTGCCTGCAGATTTTCATGAATTCTTTTTTGATGTTCCATTGGCAGTTCGGGTGGAAGTTGATCAACAGTTTCTAGGCGAAGCAATGATCCTGTTAAGCCGTGACGAGCGGGTGACACTGATCAACTTTACCGACACACGAGACAGTGACCTGAATTCCAGCGAGCGCGATGAGTGGGCCGCTCTCTTGATCCAGGGCGTGGCGTTGGGCGCGTGCAAAAGCGGCTGCCCTCGGGAATTGCTGACGGTTCACTACAGCCTTGAAGACTCCACGGTGTCGCTGGTAACGGCCAACGCCGAACGCGATCCGCAAGCTCGCCAGTTTCACGATCAGCCGGAAGGCGGCAGCGTCGGCCTGATTGTGCGCAATCAACTGAACATCAGTGGTGGACAAGAGCAGAACCCGGCCGGTCGTTATGGCCTGGAAGCGAGCGCGAGCCTGGGTAACTGGACGAACACCTTCAACGCGCAACTCTCGCGTATGTCGGGTGCCGACACGGGCATCAAGCATGCGGTCCACGAACTGCATACCCAGCGGGAACTGGAAGGCACCTTCTTTCGTGCCGGTTACTTTACACCCAGCGCGCAAGGCCTGACTCGGCCAGTGCGCACCATCGGCTCTGGCCCCGATACGGTGTTGGGCATGATGTATGGCAGTTCTGACAGCCTGGCAATTGATAACCCTAAACCCAGCCTCTATCCGATTTCCGTGACCGCCAATCGCCAAGCGATGGTCGAAATTTATCGCAACGGCGTGCTGATCAATAGCCAGCAGGTAGCCAGCGGACTTCAGACGCTGGACACGCGTCCGTTGCCGGGCGGGATCTACGAGGTGGAAGTGCGCCTGATCGAAGACGGCCAGTTGATCTCCAGCAACCGGGAACTTATCTACAAGCCCAGGAACTGGAACAACCCGGAAAATCGCTGGCGTTACAACCTTTTCGCCGGTCGCGAAAGCAAGTTGCTCAGCAATTGGCAGGAACGCGATGATGGTGATTTGACCGCGGGCGCAGCCTTCAACTTTCTATTGCATCCGCGAGTTGTCCTGGGCTTGTCCGCGCGACAGGTCAAGGAGCAAATGCAGTTAGGCACTTCCGCCGAGTGGACGGCGGGCGACAGGACCTCTTTCTATAGCAGCGTTTCCCAGACCAAGGGCCAAGGCACGGGGATGGAGCTGCAAGCTGTGCATCAATACAACGGTGGTAGCCTGGTGTTGCGCCATCAGCGCAGTTGGCTGGACACGCGCAATACTTACGAACAGCTGCCGGACGGGACCCATATTCGCCAGCGCAATACCTATAACGGGCAAACCAGCAACACGTCGCTGGCGGTAAACCAGCGCCTGAACAGCAAGAGTTCGGTCAGCGCGCAAGTCTCCCATAGCGAAGGGTACTCCGAGGGCTTGGGCATCGACCTGAGTTGGACCCGTAATGCACAGCTGTTTGGCCATAACGCCGACTGGCGCGTGGCGGTATTTGACCGGCCGGGAACAGTTGGCACGGCTGATCAGCGCAACAGGGGGGTCGATATCAGCCTGCGCCTGGCGCTGGGCTCAGACGGTCACCAGGTGTCCGGTAGCGTCGGTCAGCGCACATCGCGTGACGGTGGGCGCGATTCCAACGCATCGGTTTCCTATCGTCGGGACCTCAAGGATCACGTACTGCAAAGTGTTTCTGCAACCGCCAGTAGGGATGTCTACGGGACGGGGCTGGCGGGCACGGCCGATTTCATCACCGATCAGGTCAACGGCTCCATGCATGTACAACGTTCTTCCTACAACGGTCATGTCAGCGGTGGTTTGAATCTGGACAGCACCCTGGCAGTCAGTGGCCAAAAGGCTGTTCTCAGCGGTCAGGCCTCGACGAGGCAGGCGGGAATGATCATTGATGTCGAAAGCGAGGTGGATGATATCCAGATGCGCGCCGACGATTTGTCCGGCACCAGCACCACGTTACGTCCAGGACGTAATTTCATTCCGGTGTCGGCCTACAAGAACGGCACGGTGAATTTTGATTTCAACGGCACAGACGTGCCCGCCGCATCCATTCACCCTGCGCGTACCACTTATCACTTGAATAAGGGCGGCGTGGATTATCGCCAGGTGCGTATCCTCAAGACCGTGACGGTGATGGGCCGTCTGGTGGATGCCAGTGGAAAACCGTTGAAAGGCCATCATGTTATCAACCATGCCAGTCGTGGCGTCAGCGAAGTCGATGGGTTCTTCTCCATGGAACTTAGTGAAAAATCGCCTACACTTGAAGTGCGGCACGACAGTCAGTTGTTATGTCAGTTCAGGCTCGATCCAACCTCCCAGCGAGAGAATGATGTGCTGATGGTAGGCGATCTGCGGTGTCATCCAGACACTTTGGCCGAAGCTGCTTATAAGTCTGAGAAAGCCAGTTGATAGGCACTTATACAATAGCAGCCAGAACATGGCGTACACAGGAAAGTCAAATGAACAAGCTAATGAGCCGCCTGGTGTTGTTATCGACACTCTGTGGATTTTATACGGCTTCTGCCAATGCATTGGTGGTGGACGCAGAAATAAAACCCGATCCGAGTAATCCTGGAAGCGCAGTGATTATAAATAACACGCCGATTACCGGCTATTGCTCGATTCCAAGCTTTAGTTCGCGATGTAACATCGCGAGAGTTCGAAGTAACGAATTTCCCATTACCCTGACGTGGCCGGGGATTTTCAATACCAGTGACGTAATCCCCTTTGGTATTGACGCAAGATGGCGCACGTTTACGGTTACCCATAACAGCATTCCTGGCGAAACGGCAGAGATCCAAATTCGAATTGGCGGGGTGGGTACCCGTTATACCATGGGGGAAACCGCACAAACTCTTGTTGGACAACCAGGACTTTCTGATTTTGAGGCTCATGCCTATCTTTGGACGCCGTCGTGGTCGGAGAAGACCGGCAATTGCACTAAAGTCGCTGGCAGTGAGCAAAACGCTGCTCATGACGGACGCAGTTTTTCAGCATTCTGGGCAACGAATGAAATCGTCGATACATGCCCAAGGGATGCCGATCGCAATATTCCCGGCCTAGTTTTGCAGAAGCTCGACGTTCATTATGAGTTACGCGCTGTACGACCAGAGAGGCTGATAAGTGGCGGTTATCAGGGTTCAGTGCACTACACGGTAGGCGGCCCAGGGAGCGACTTCAACATGGGAAGTTTGAATCCGAGCCAATCCATGATGACGTTCGACTTGAACCTTGCGGTGAAGCAAGACGTCAAGGTCGAAATGTCCACCGACAGGGTTAGTTTGGCCCCCAAGGGCGGCTGGATGGATTGGATCAATCATGGTCGACAAAACGAGAAGTTATTGGCTGATCTGCGGTTTTTCATATTGTCTAGCACGCCCTTCAAGATGGAGCTCGGTTGTGAGCGTTTGGCGGGTAATAGATGTGAGATCAGTAACGGAACTCATCAGGTGCCGGTCGATATTAGTGTGAGCCTGCCAAGTCCTTGGGTGGACGATGTGGGGAATACAGTAGAACGGCGTTCACTGAATGCGGATACCGGTATTCCACACATAAAGTCTTTGGGGGTGCCCAATAGAAACCCCGGCTTATTGCACTTTGAGGTACCCGCCAGCGAAGTCGAACATATGGTAAGTGACAGTAGTTATCGCGGAACCGTTACGATTAAATTTGACGCGGACATCTAACGGCAGTAGCACGGCCCGAGGCTTACTCAGGCTAGTTTCTCGCACGAGGCTTTATATCATGAAATTTATTTATACACTGCTCTGCACATCGTTGTTCAGTATGGGGGCTTATGCCGGTCCCAGCCTGCAAATTGGTACGTTCTACGACTTTATGGGAGGTAACCAAAGTAGTTATCTAAAACGCATTCGTAACGGCGGTACTTCGACGGCGTTTGTCAAAGTCGAGATCAAGGAGATTTTTTACCAAAAGAACGGCGCTTCCCGCGAAGAACCATTGAAGATGGTCGAGGGCAGCACCCGTGATGGTCTGGTCGCCAGCCCGGCCCGGCTTATCGTACCGGCCAAGGGAACCCAGGGAACCCGCCTGCTGTACACCGGTGACCGGAGCATAGAGCGTTATTTTCGGGTCCGTTTTATGCCAGTCGTACCTGAAAAGGAAGATAAATTTGCCGTCTCCGACAGTGAACGCGAATCCTATGAAAAGGAGATGTCTGCCGGGTTTAACGTGATGGCCGGTTATGGCATGGTATTTTTTGTTCGCCCGGCCAACACCCGGTTTGATACAAAAGTCGATAACAGCGCTGTTCGCTATCAAGTGCAAAACAATGGCAATAGCGTAGTGGTTATCGACGCCTTCAAGGACTGTGAAGCGAAGAACGACGATAAATGCCGGCCGACGAAAAAGGTTCATCTGATTCCAGGAAATGATTTTACGTTCAACAAGGAAGCAGGTCGCGTCTATCGCTACAATTTGATCGAAGACCAGAACAAGACGCTAGTTGAGGTAAAGGGGAGTTAAGAACTTCATGATCTCGGTAAAGGGCGCTGGGTGGATATTCCACTCAGCGCCTTTTTTATTGCGTGGCACCTGCCATCAACAGATGAGAGGCTATCGTTTTCCTTTGAAAGGAACGCCCAGTGGGGGATAGTGCACCATCACTCGATTCGACTTATGACCCGTTGGGTCCTCTGCTGTCACACCGAACTCATATCGCTTATCTGCTTCCAGGTGATCAACAGCAAACTGGGTTTCGACCGTGGTCCCCAGATCGTTGCCAATACCTTGATCGATTAGATAACGAATTGTACCGGAGCTGTCGTAAGACTCCTCCCAGCTTAATGTCAGGGCAAGGGAGCTTGTTACTAAATTAGTGGGGTCGGTTGGTTTGGTGAGGTCTTCAAAATATACTTCTACGCACACAGGGTCGGAAAAACTAAGCTCGTCATCAAAGGTGCGAATGCAGTAAGTGTGATTACGCCCTTCTGCTGGAGTGGTGTCGATGTAGGGGGGCCTGAGGGGTGTGTCGAGTAGTACGGCATCTCGTTTTATTTCATATTTAGCAGTTCCGCCGTCTACTGTGCCGCCGTGCCAAAAAAATGAAACGCTACTGGGTTTAAGATCATAATAATCCCAGTAGTCCACAGGTGTTGGTTTTTTTCTGTCGAGCGTAGAAAAATTCAGCATAAATGACTTTGTCTGGCCAATAATAGGGTCTAGCCCGACTACCTCCCAGGAGTACATTCTGTTTCTTGTTAGATTATTAATGGTGACATTACCTCCGTTTCCGCGATACCACTCTTTACCTGTACCATTCTCGGTTATGGTGGTTACAGGATAAAACGGATTTGGCGTTATACTCAGGCTGATGGAGTTCCACGTAATGCTGAGGTTTTCAATTATCGGGGCTTCGTTGTTGTTTCTGGTTTCGGTTTTGATGTTCATGATTTTTCCATCCTGAAATTTCAATCATTTATTGTCTGTATGGTTATGAACGTTTCTTGGCGGTTTTAAATCATTTTTTCTAATGCGAAACAACTTATCTCACCTGTGCTTAGGTAAGTAAACTAGCAGATGTATTAGTGTTTGGTGTGTTTTTGTGGTGCGGAATTTGCTTGTTGTTAATTGTTTGTGGATGTCTTACGGACTATCCAGTTCTCTTGGCTCACGTGCATTCATAGCGTAAAAAAATCGCAATTAGAAGCGTTAGTTGTGAGCAAAGGGCAGGGCCCCAGGAGTTGAATCTGCACGCGGATCTGAGCGGTCGCAATGGCCGGTGTGCGCCATTGCGTTCGATTCCATTATTTGGGTCCGAGTATCTTCACCAACTTATCCGGCGACGGCGCGCCTTGTTGCTGTTGCAGTTCACCCTTGCTGTCCATGTAGAAAATCGCTGGGGTGGCAGACAACTCCAGCTCTTCCATCAATTGCATGTTGGCGGCGAGCTTCGCCTGGATCGCTGGCGGAACATCCTTCAAGGCCTTGAGCGTGCTGCCCTTGCCAGCGGCTTCGTGGTCGTACAGGGCTTTTTGCGGGTCTTTGGCAGCGAGTAGGGCGGCGGATTTGCCCGGGCTGTCCTCACGAATGATTCCGACCATGATGTGCCGCAACTGCACCTTGCCAGCCTTGACCCATGGCCGCGCCTGTTCCCAGAACATGCTGCAGTATGGGCAGTTAGGGTCACTGAACATGTAGACGATCCGAGGTGCATCCTTCTTGCCGTCGGCAATCCAGTTGCTTGCCTCCATCTTGCCCCAGACTTCCTTGGACATTGGCGCGTACACCAGTTTCTGCAGCGGTGCGCTGCTCAGGTCGTTGCCTTCGGCGTCGTACAGATTGCCGAGCAAAACGTGCTTGCCATCGGGCGTCAGGTACAGCGCCATGCCGCGGTTCTGGTATTGCGCCGCGTAGCCGCGCAAGCCGTCGGGGGCGTCGAATTGACCAACGATTTTCGCACCCTTGGCTTCGATCTTCTTGATCGCCTCGGGCAACTCTTCGGCCTGCACCGATGGCAGGTGCAGGAGGGCGGCACCCAGGCTCAGGGTCAGCAGGTGGCGGAGGCGGGACATGGCAGTTTCCTTGAAGAAGTGGCAGGAACGGAATCGAAGTTTTCCAGCGCGCGAGCCAGGCTGGCTTGTGACAGTTCACCCAGATGACTGCCCAACAGGCGGCCTTCGGGGCTATAGAACAGCGTAGTTGGCAATGCCATGGAGCCGACGGCCTGGCCCAGGCGACCGCCGCCGTCGAACAGCACATTGGACAGGCTCAGGCCTTGGGTTTCCAGGAACGTGCTGACGCTTTGCATGCTTTCGGCCTGGTTTACGAACAGGAAGGTCAGGTCGGGGCGCTGTTGCTGTGCTTGCTCCAGCACCGGCATTTCCCGGCGGCAGGGCGGGCACCAGGTAGCCCAGAGATTGATCACCAACGGGCCACCCTTGTAGTCCGCCAATTGCACGGTTTCACCGGCGGAATTGCGCAGGGTGATGTCCGGAAGGCGCGTGCCCTGTTCAAAAATGGTCAGCGAAAAGGTCGCCAGCAACCAGAATGCCAGGCCGCTGGCCACGCCGAAGCCCAAGGGACGACGCAGTCCCGGGCGACGCCAGCCACGGTATAGTGTGGCGAGCACCAGTGCGATGACCCCAGGCCAGGCGAGGAAACCGCCGTCGCGCAGGTCGATGACTTGCCAGGGGTCGCTGCGATAGTGCGTCCAGTAAACGGCGACAAAACCGATTCGCGCCGCGAGCATGCCGATCAGGAACAGGCCGAACAGCACTGACTCGGGATTCTCGCCACCACGCTTGGCCACCCGCCAGCCGACGAATGTTGCCAACACCAAGGCACTGATCAGCAGCAGATGGTTAAGCGCGATGGCAAAGGTGCCGAGGGTAAAAGTCAGCATTAACGGGCGTCTCGGGTGGTGGTCCAGCGTTGCAGGAAAGTGTCGGCATCGACCTCGCCGGTGATGCGCTGGCTGCGTCGTTCGATACCGTCGGTGCCGATCCACAGCAAGCTTGGTGGCCCCGGCACTTTGTAACGGCCGAGCAGTTCGCGGCTGGCGGCATTGTCGGCGGTGACATCCAGTCGGAGCAAGCGCACGTCGCTAAGGGCTTCCAGCACTTTCGCCTTGCCGAACACCTGTTTTTCCATGACCTTGCACGACACGCACCAGTCGGCATAATAGTCCAGAAGCACCCACTGGCCCTGCGCTTGCGCCGCATCGAGTTCCCGTTGCAGGACCACAGGGTCCTTGATCGTGGTAAAGGCGTCGTGGCCGCTTGGCACAGCGGCGACGGCCGAGCCGGAAGCGCGGAAGACTTTCAACGGCTTGAACAGATCATCACTGCCCGCCGCCGCGCCGATCAGCAATAGGCTGCCCCATAAACCCAGCAGGAGCGAGCTGGCACCGAACAGATGAGCGATGCGTCCAAACCCATCCGACTGCTTCCACGCGCTATAGGCCGCGACCAGCAGCAATGCACCACACAAGCCGACCCACAGCGATTCATCCAGCACCGGGCGCAGCATCAGCAACGCCGTGGCAAGAAACAGGAAGCCGAAGATGCCTTTGAGCAGGTTCATCCAGGCGCCAGGCTTGGGCAGGAAGCGATTGCCAACCGTCACCAGCAGCAACAACGGCACACCGATGCCGATGCCCATGGCAAACAGGATCAACCCGCCGTGCAGTGCGTTGCCGCTCTGTGCGATGTAGAGCAGCGCGCCGGCCAGCGGCGCGGTCATGCACGGGCCGACCAGCAGGCCGGACAACGCGCCTAGCGCTCCAGCGCCGACCAGGCTGCCACCGCGCTGATTGCGCGAGACGTTTTCCAGGCGATCCCGCACGGCAACCGGCAGTTGCAGCTCGAAGAAGCCGAACATCGGTAACGCCAGCAGCACGAAGATCGCCGCGAAAGTGCCTAGCAGCCAAGGGTTCTGCAACCAGGCTTGCAGGTTTGCCCCTAAAGATGCAGCCAACACACCCATTGCCGCATACACCAGCGCCATGCTCACCACATAGCTGCTGGCGAGGGCCACGCCGCGCCTGGGCGTAGCGCCGCTGCCGACGATCAACCCGGCCAGAATGGGCAGCATCGGTAGCGAACACGGGGTGAACGCCAGCAGCAAGCCCAGACCGAAGAACACCAGCAGGCTCCAGCCCAGTGCTCGTTGCTGCAGATTGCTGGCCAAGGCCTGGTCCGGCGCTTCGTCTGCCGTGCCCGTCAGGGATTGCCCGCCCAGATCCACGACCTGGGTTTGTGGCGGATAACACAGGCCGGCATCGGCACAGCCCTGGAAGCCGACCTTTATCTGACCGCTGGCGCCCGCGGGAATTTTCAGTTCGAGGCCTTGACGGTAGACCTGCTGTTCTCCGAAGAACTCATCGCTGTGGGATTCACCTTCCGGTAACAAAGGCTGTTGATCCGCAGGCAGCCCATCAAATTTCAAGCGTTTTTGATAGAGGTAGTAGCCATCGTTGATTTGCCAATAGAGCTGTGTTTCCCCTGATTCAAGGCGCTCGGAAGTGAAGACGAACGCCTTGTCCACCGGCAGGAATTCAGGTTGGGTTTCAAACGGATTAGTCCCTGCCTGGGCCAGGCCCGAGATCAAGAGAACAAACAACAAAAATAGTCGACGCATGGGTAAGCCTTGTCCCTGTGCAAGTGAGGTGCACATTGGCGGTTGGCGATTAACCGATGATTAACCGCGCCTTCACGAATACTCAGTCTCGGAACAGGCCGGGCCACGCCTCATCGTTCATCCCGTGCGGACCGGAATGCAGATGGTTTTGCTGGATGTTGTAGATGAGGAACTGACCTCGGTTGAGAAAAATATAGTAAAAACTATCGGCAAAAGTTCTGTCGTTCTGCGCGGCCGTTATGATTCGGTGTTTGAAGCGCTCTAATCCAGGCATGGAAGTGGCGGTGATTTCTTCGTGTGTCAGTCGGTTTTTTTGATAATCGAAAGACAGGTAATGTCCGTCATTGAGGAGGAAGCGAAACAGGAATTTTTTACCTGTAAGTTGCCACCAGGTGCCAGCAACGATGCGCTCGAAATAGGGAAATATCGGCGCCCATATTGAGTTTTCAACACGGTAGTTGTTTAGTGTCTTATCTTGATCCTGGTCGTATTTGCAGACCATTGGGGTCTTGCCGTCGTAATAAAAAAACCAGGAAAAGTCGTCGGAACCACCGGCGATTCGGGTATCCAGGCCCGTGGTGGTGAAGCCAAACCGCAGGTGCTCGGCATTTTCGTGGAAACCGGGCCACGCGTATTGTGTGGTTTCTCTAGGAAAGCTGTCAGGGACTTGACGATCGCCAAGGTCAAATCGGGTGTATTTGTTGGTATCTTTGAAGAAAAAGTAAATGCGGTCCTTGCCGGAGCGCCAATCTGTAGCGACGAAGTTGTTGAAGTTTGGCATGGGCTGATTCCTTTCAGCGGGTGAAGCTCTTTCGTTTGTCGATTAGGGTCTTCAGGGATTGGTGGTTTTGATTTGATGGTTGGATTGTAGTGTTCGTATGGTAAATAGTTTATCGCTCTGGTTTATTTTGCAGGAAATGGTTTTTAGTGATGTTTGTATCGTCATGCAACTAAACTATTTGTAATATAACGAATGGGGGTGACAGACAGCCGGGCTGTTCGTCAGTCGTCGCAGTTGACATAATTACGCCTTAATCCTGAGCTGTTTCACTCAGGTTTTTATTTCTGGAGCGCCCATGCACGTACTGGTTTGCGAAGACGATGAGCTGATCGCCAGCGGCATCGTTGCCGGTCTCACCGCCCAGGGGTTGACCGTGGAGCACGTCGCCACGGCGTCCGCTGCCCGGGCGATGCTCAAGGTCGCGGAATTCGACGTGATGGTGCTCGACCTCGGGTTACCCGATGAAGACGGCCTGAAGCTATTGCAGCAGTTGCGCCACAGCGGCTTGGAGATCCCGGTGCTGATCCTCACCGCCCGCGACTCGGTAACGGATCGTGTCGACGGCTTGCAGGCGGGTGCGGATGATTACCTGCTCAAGCCTTTCGATCTGCGTGAACTGGCCGCCCGCTTGCACACACTGTTGCGGCGGGTGGCGGGGCGCAGCGTCAATTTGATCGAGCATGGCCCGCTGACATACGATCCGAGCAGTCGTGAAACTACCCTGGCCGGCCAGCCGGTGGACCTGTCGCGCCGTGAGCAGTCACTGTTGCAGGCGCTGCTGCATAACCGTGGCCGGGTGCTGTCGACCGAGCAGCTCAAGGACAGCGTCTATGGTTTTAACGACGAACTGGAAAGCAACGCCCTCAACGTTCATATCCATCACCTGCGGCGCAAGCTCGGCAACGGCATCGTCGAGACCGTGCGCGGCCTGGGTTATCGCCTGGGCCCGGCTGATGGGGCAGGGGAACTGAAAAAGTGATGAGCCTGCGTTTGCGCCTGAGCCTGACGCTCGGCGGCGCTTTTGCCCTGATCTGGGCCCTGGCAGCGGCCTGGATGCTCAGCGATTTGCGCAACCAGATGATGTTTTCCCTCGACCAGCGCCTGGTGGCCTCGGCACGTATGGTCGCCGGGCTCATGGAGCAATTGCCGGCGTTGCCGAGCAAGGGCGAGGGTACCCATTTCAGTGCCGAGCAACTGAATATTCCCGGCGGCATGGCGTGTCAGGTCAGTTCGCTACGGGGTGAAATCCTCGCCCGCAGCCACAGTGATCCGGGGCAAACCCTGGAAGCCGAGAAAATGGGGTTCCACGACCAGATCATCGACGGTGCGCCGTGGCGCAGCTTCACCCTGGCCCGTGGCGACCTGCGGATCACCACGGCCGACCGGCAAATCGAACGCGAGGCGCTGAACATGTCGATCCTGCTGGCCGCTTCTGTGCCGGTGGGCGTGGCACTGCTCGGTTGCCTGTGCCTGCTCTGGCTCGGCATCGGTCAGGGACTGGCGCCGCTCAATCGCATGCGCGACGCCTTGATGCGCCGCAGCCCTGACTCGCTTGAGCCTTTGCAGGTCCAGCCGTTTCCCAGTGAACTGCAGCCCTTGCTCGACACGCAGAACCAGTTGTTCCAGCGCATCGGCAAGACCATCGAACGCGAGCGTCGGCTGACCGGTGACGCAGCCCATGAATTGCGCAGCCCGCTGACCGCCATCAAGACTCACCTGCAAGTGGCGCGCATGACCGAAGGCGCGGCACGGGATCAATCCCTGGCCCGGGCCGAAGAGGGCGCCGACCGTCTGCATCGCACCCTCGAACAACTGCTGTTGCTGGCGCGAGTCGAGGGCAGCCTGTCGTTTGACGATGGTGTGCAGTGCAGTGCCGAGCAGGTGGCGAAACTCGCCATACAGGATGCGGCCGGTGGTGATCGTCAACGCATCAGGCTCCAGCTGCCGACCAGGGTCTCCCATGCTCCGGTGAAAATGCCCGCGGTGCTGTCGATTGCCGCACTGCGCAATCTCCTGGACAACGCCTTGCGCCATACACCCGGCGAGGGGCCGGTGGAGCTGAGCCTGCAAACCAGCGGTAACCGCGTGCAGTTCGTGGTGCGCGACCATGGCCCGGGCATTGCCGATGACGACCTGCAACACCTGACCCAACGCTTCTGGCGCAACGGCCAGAGCAACGGGTGCGGCCTCGGCCTGGCGATTGTCCAGGCGATCGTCCAGCGCTGTGGTTGCACCCTGCATTTCGACAGCCGGCCGGATGGCTTGCGGGTGGAACTGACGATGCCGTTGCAGCCGACCTGAACACCCGTGCAGGAGCTGCCGAAGGCTGCTCCTGCATTCGGTTTGTGTTGCACATGAGATGTAACTTCTCGGTATTGGCCGCCCGGACCTTCCACGACTATCGTTGCTCAGACTCAACGGACTGAGGTCACAGCATCATGGAAGCTTCGCTACACACCTGCCAGGCAACCCCGGCGGACGCCGGCATCATTTGTCGCATCATAAAGCGCTCCATCCGGGTCGGTTGCGTCCCCGACCACCGCAACAACCTGCGAACCGTTGCCAACTGGACCCACAACAAGACCATCGAACACATTCTTCCCTGGTTCACCGACCGGCGGTTGTACCTGAACATCGCGCTCTTGCAGGACAAACCCGTGGGTGTCGCCATGGCCTCCAGCAACGGCAAGGTAGCGTTCTGTTACGTACTGCCGGAATGGTTTCGTCGCGGGATCGGGAAAGCGCTGGTGCGCGATCTCGAAGGTTGGTTGATCGGTCAGGGGCTGCGGCATTCACGACTCAACAGCACCCGCACCGGCGAGGCCTTTTACCGGCGCCTGGGTTATCGGGCCTACGCCCAGGCGTTCGCGGTAGCGGGCCTCTATGCCATTCCCATGCACAAACCGTTGGCTGTGGTCTAAATCCTCGGGCTCCCGGTGCGTTTCCAGAACAGGAAAACCTTATTGAGGGGTCGAGAGATGTCCGTCGCTACCAGGCTTGTGCAAGACCAGTCGGCCCGGTTCACTCCGGTGCCGGCCGACACGCTTTATCAGTTCAACGAATCGCCGTTGCTGGCGCGTCAAAGCCAGCAGGAGTCCAACGCCCGCAGCTATCCGCGCCGTATTCCCCTGGCACTCAAGCGCGCCAAGGGCCTGTATGTCGAAGATGTTGAGGGTCGCACGTTCATCGATTGCCTGGCCGGCGCCGGGACGCTGGCCCTGGGGCACAACCACCCGGTGGTGATCGAAGCGATCCAGCGCGTGCTGGCCGACGAACTGCCGCTGCACACCCTGGACCTGACCACGCCGGTTAAGGATCAATTCGTCCAGGACCTGTTCGGCTTGTTACCAAAAGCCTTGGCTGCACAAGCGAAGATCCAGTTTTGCGGTCCCACCGGCACCGATGCGGTGGAAGCCGCGCTGAAACTGGTGCGTACGGCCACCGGCCGCAGCACCGTGCTGTCATTCCAGGGCGGTTACCACGGCATGAGCCAGGGCGCGTTGAGCCTGATGGGCAGCCTTGGGCCGAAGAAGCCCCTGGGTGCGTTGCTTAGTAGCGGCGTGCAGTTCATGCCGTACCCTTACGATTACCGTTGCCCGTTTGGCCTGGGTGGCGCTCAGGGGGTGAAGGCCAACCTCCACTATCTGGAAAACCTGTTGAACGATCCTGAGGGCGGCGTGCAGTTGCCAGCAGCCGTGATCGTCGAGGTGGTGCAGGGGGAGGGTGGGGTCATCCCGGCCGATCTCGACTGGTTGCGCGGCTTGCGCCGGATTACCGAAAAAGCCGGCGTGGCGTTGATCGTCGACGAGATTCAGAGCGGCTTTGCCCGTACCGGCAAGATGTTCGCTTTCGAGCACGCCGGGATCATTCCGGACGTGGTAGTCATGTCCAAGGCAATCGGCGGCAGCTTGCCATTAGCCGTGGTGGTCTATCGCGACTGGCTCGACACCTGGCTGCCGGGCGCGCATGCCGGGACTTTCCGCGGCAATCAGATGGCGATGGCCGCCGGTTCCGCCGTGATGCGTTACCTGGTCGAACACAAGGTTTGCGAACATGCCGCCGCCATGGGCAAACGCCTGAACGAGCACCTGCGCATCCTTCAGCGTGACTTCCCGCAGCTGGGTGATATTCGAGGTCGAGGCCTGATGCTCGGTGTGGAGCTGGTCGATCCGACCGGAGTGACGGATGCCCTGGGTCATCCTCCGGCGTTTGCGCGACTGGCGCCGTTGGTGCAGCGTGAATGCCTCAAGCGCGGCTTGATCCTTGAACTGGGCGGCCGCCTGGGTGCCGTGGTTCGCTTTCTGCCACCGCTGGTGATCACCGCCTCGGAAATTGATCGAGTGGCCGAGATTTTCGGCAGGGCATTGGCCGCTGCCACCGCCAGTCTCTAAATTTCCAGAGCCCTGGAACGTTCCTTCCATATAGCGGCTGCACACAGCGTACAGCCGACCCTGCAGCGATGGAGAGACAGCATGACGTCAGTATTCGACCGCGAGGACATCCTCTTTCAGGTCGTGGTCAACCATGAAGAGCAATACTCGATCTGGCCCGACTACAAAGCCGTGCCCGAGGGCTGGCGTACCGTGGGCAAAAGCGGGCTGAAAAAAGAATGCCTGGCCTATATTGAAGAGACTTGGACCGATATGCGTCCGCTGAGTCTGCGCCAGAAGATGGATGAGCAGGTGGCTGTGGCGCACTGAGTCAACGCCTGCAAACAAAAAGCCCGCTGAGCCGGTCTGGTCAGCGGGCTTTTTCATTCTGTAGGAGCGAGCGATGAGGCCCCGAGAACCAGACACTGCGGTGTAGCTGTCACACCGCGTTATCGTTCTCCGCCTGTAGGCGCGAGGCTTGCCCGCGAACCAGGCGCTGCGGCGTAGCTGTCACACCGCGTTATCGTTCTCCGCCTGTAGGCGCGAGGCTTGCCCGCGAACCAGGCGCTGCGGCGTAGCTGTCACACTGAGTTATCGTTCTCCGCCCGTAGGAGCGAGGCTTGCCCGCGAACCAGACACTGCGGATTATCTGTCATACCGCGTTATCGTTCTTCACCGGCAAGCCTGGCTCCTCCGGGAAGAACGATAAAGCGGTGTATCTGGTGCTATGCACCGCTCAACCCCTTGATCAGCAGATCCACATTTCCTTCCAGTTCCGCCACCGGATCAGCGGCGTCGACACTCAACACTACCAACCGACTCCCGGCCTCCGTAATCGCCGCTTTCACCGCGTCTGAGGGCTGCCGATGATGCAACACCACCGCCACATCATTGTCCTTGAGCGTCGCCTCCAATACCTTCAGCGCCTCTGGCGTCCATTCGGCATCCGGCCGTGCATCGAGCCCAACCAACTCCAGATTGAGTCCGCCGATCAGGTAGCCAAGGTGATCGCTGAGGCTCATCACGCTGAGGTTGTCCGTGGCAGCAAGGCGCGCTTCGCTGTCGGCGCTGAGTTTGAGCAACCGCTGTTTCAGCGTCGCCAGGTTCGCCTCGATCGCAGGTTTGGCCTTGGGGGCCAGGCGCACCAGGTCCGCCGCCATCACGTCGGCCATGCGTCCCATGTTGTTGCTGGCCAGCCACGGCTGACTGTTCAAGCCATCGACCTTGCTGCCCGGCTGCACGGCAATGCCGGGCAGGGCGCCATCCACTGGACGCGCGGCGTCGACTTCGATGATGCGGATGTTGCTGCGCCGGGAAATCGGGTACAGCGGATCGTCCGGCCACAGCGAGCGCAAGCCGATCACCGCATCGGCGCCGGTCGCCAGCTTGGCCAGCGCCGGAGCGCCACGTCCGGTGAAGTAGGCGGTCTGGCGGCTGCCAGGCAGGTTGGCTGGCGCCGCGCGCTCAAGGCTGACATCGGTGCCTCTGAGCAGCACTTCGCCCAGGCCGTAGGTGATCGGCAATGAAGCCAGCACCCGCAAAGGTTTGCTGCTGTCAGCGCCGATGGCGGTTGTGGCCAGCCCGCACAGGGCGAGCGCCAGGGTCAGTTGTCGCAGAGAAAATGACATTTATCCAAGGTTCCCTTTGAGGCTGGGGACGACGCCGCGCGCGATGGCGGCCAGGGCAAAGGCGATACCGGCCACCAGGATGATCGCGGCACCGGACGGGATCGGCAGGTCAAAGACAATCGGCGCGAGAATCCCGCACAGCGTGCTCACTGTGGCGATCAGCACCGAGCACCAGAAGAAGCCCTTCAGTGACTGGCTGAGCAGGCGCGCCGCCGCGGCCGGTATCACCAGTAACGCACCAACGAGGATGGCGCCGATGACTTTCACGGCGGCGACAGTGATCAGCGTTACCAGAATTACGAACAGATAATCCAGGGACTTCACCGCCACCCCGCGCACTGCCGCCAATTGCGGGTTGAAGCTGGCGAGCATGATGCGGTTGTACAGTGGCAAGGCCAGGGCCATGACCAGCGAACCGACGATGGCCAGCACCAGCAGGTCATTGCCGTTGACCGTCAGCACCGATCCGAACAGTACGTTCTCGAGGATGTGCACGTTGATTTTGCCCGCCAGGATCAGCAGCAGACTGGCACCCAACGCCAACGACACGGACAGAAACACACCGATCAACGTATCCGGCGCCAGGCCCGTGCGGTTGCGCAGGTAGTTGAGCAAGATGCCGAACAGCAGGCAGTAGCCGAACAAGCTGCCGTATGGCCCGGTGTAGGGTTCGCCCAGGAGGATGCCGATGGCCACGCCGGTCAGTGCCGCGTGGCCCACCGCTTCGGAGAAAAACGCGAAGCGCTTGACCACCACCAGGGTGCCCAGACCGCCCAGCACCGGGCCGATCAACAGGCCGGCGAGCAAGGCGTTGACGACAAATCCATAGGCCAGCGCCTCAGGCAGATAACCCGACGAGGCCCACCCCTGGACCATCAATCGAAAGGCTTCGTAACTCATCAGGCAGCGCTCCGTGGATGGGTCGAAAACAAGGAGAGCAGGCGATCGGGGGTCAGCGCTTGTCGTGGCGTGGCGTCGAACAGCACGCGGCGATTCAGCCCGGTGACGTGATCGGCCAGGCGTCCGACCGCTTCCAGGTCGTGCTCGATCCACAGCACGGTGATGCCCGCCGCACGCCAATCGTCCAGCAAGCGTTCGAACACGCGGATGCCGGCTTCATCAAGGGCCGACATCGGTTCGTCGAGCACCAGCAGTTGCGGCGCCGGAATCAGTCCTTGCGCCAACAACACCCGCTGACGCTCGCCTCCCGACAGCGCGCCCATGCGGCGCTTGCGCTTGTCCTGCATGCCGACCCGCTCCAGCGCGTCGCCAATCGCCTTCGCGTAGTGCTTGCTCAAGCCAAGGAACGCCGGGCGTCGCTGGCACATCGCGGCCATGAAATCGTCAACGGTCATTGGCAGGCCGCGATCGAATTCCAGCGCCTGGGGCACGTAGCCGATCGTTCCCGGCTCGCCTGGCCATTGCAGGCTCAAGCGGCCCTGGTGCGGCATCTGTCCGAGCAGGGTCTTGATCAACGAACTTTTACCGCCGCCGTTGGGGCCTACCAGCGCATGCACACTACCGGGCCTCACTTGAAACGTGACGTGGTCGAGGATGGTCGTGCGACCGAGGGTCAGGCTGATGTCGGCGAAATCCAGGGTCGGACCCGAAACCTGCAGGCGTGAGTCTGCTCGAGATTGCGCTGTGTCATTCAATGATGATATCGCCTGGCTGGACGCCTTCGCGAGCAGGCTCGCTCCCACAGGGGATTGTGCATCGCCCGGGATGGTTGCTTTTGATGTCATGCCCCGGACTCCTGAATCGCCCGCACCACGGTGTTGAGGTTGCCAGTCATTTCCTTTTCGTACTTGTCGGCGGTGTATTCGCCGTAGGAGATATGCGACAGCGGATACAGCTTCACCCCGGATTCGCGCTGGATGGTGTCGACATAGGTGGAGGGGAAATCCATCTCCGAAAAGATCACTTTAACGTCCAGCTCACGCAGTTGGTCGATGGTCTTTTTCAGCTGGCTTGGGCTGGGTTCGATGCCGTGGGCCGGCTCGACCACCGCAGTCACTTCCAGGCCGAATTCGCGCAGCAGGTAATCGTAGGCGGCGTGAACCGTGGCCACGCGCAACTCGGCGTTCGGCGCCGCGGTCAATTTGGCGAGGGCGTCGGCGCGCATCTTGCGCAGGCGCTTGCCGTAGGCGCGGGCGTTCTCGGTGTAGGTCCTGGCGTTGGCCGGGTCGAGTTTTCCCAGTTCACGGGCGATATTGTTGACCTGGGCAATCGAGGCGCTGATCGACAGGAAGGTATGCGGGTTGACCACTTTGCCCGCGCCACGCGCGGCGACGCCGGTGGCAGCCAGCAACGGCACGTTTTCGTTGGCCTCGATCACCGGCACGTTCGGCGTTTCACTGGCAGCGATCATACGGTCGGCGAAGTCGTCATGGCCGACGCCGTTGAGCACGATCACGTCGAACCCGCTGATACGCTTGATATCCTCGGCCCGTGGTTCGTAGGCATGGGGATTGAAGCCGGCGGGAATCAGCGGCACCACCTCGGCCTTGTCGCCGACAATGTTGGCCACATAGCTGTAATACGGGTGCAGGGTGATGCCGATGCGCAGGCGCTTGGCCTCATCGGCGCTGGCCAGGGGTGTCAACAGGCAGGCCAGCAGGCCGATCAGTGACAGGCGCAGGAAAGAACGTAGCGATGAAATAGGCATGGGAAAGCGGTCTTCTCTCGGATGAAGGCGAAGGTTCAGTGCCGGTGCTGGCGGGTCACGCCGGCATCGAATTGCGCGACGACCTGTTGCCAGCCGGCGCCTTCAAGCGTGGCATCGCTGAGGTCGACAGGGGCCTTGAGGTCGGCGGCGCGGTTGAGCCAGATGTTCGGGGCGTCGTCGTTCGCACTCAGGCGCATCAGGAACGAGCCCGCCATGTCGACGCTCTGGCTCTGCCCGAAGTACGCCCCGGCCTCGAGCAATTGCCAGGCATGGCCACCACGACTGACCGAGCTGGCGTCCCGGGCAAAGGGGGCAAATCCTTCATCGGCGAGGCTTTCAGGTGTCGGCAAGCTGTGTTGTTCCTGGCGCAGCAGGTGAATCTCATCCAGAGTCACGCGTAAATCGGCGTAGATGCCTTGTTCGGAAGCGCTCAGATCGCGGCGGGCATCCAGTTGATGACTGTTGACGCTGCTCACTTGCGGCGACTCGCCGCGCCAGGCGACTACTGAACCTGCCACCGCCAGGATCATCAGGCACAACAGCAATACATAGAGGGTTTCATGGCCGGCGCCGGCCGGGCGGACGATGTGCGTGGTTGGCGTACTCATGGGCTTTCGATGTCCGCCTGGTCGATCTCGACTACGTGGCCGGGGCCTGCGTCGAACAGCACATAGAACTCGGCACCGGGCTTCTTGAAGGTCAAGGTCGAGTCGGCCCCGAGCTTGCCCGGCACCAAAATGGTTTCGTCGTAGCCGATCACGTCCAGGGTCACGCCAGGTGCACCGCTGCCGTCGGAAAAACCGCCGGTGCACTTGATCTGCTCGGCGTCGATGGCCTTGCACTCGCACATCGGGTTGTGCGCCAGGGCGCTGGCGCTGAAGCCGGCACTAAGTACCAGCAACGCGGCGCTCATAGGGCGGATGAGGTTGATCATGGTTTGCCTCCTTGGGTGGACAGCCAGGCGAGGGTGGCGGGGGAGGCCTGGCTCAGAGGAATGGATGCCTGATGCATGGAGCCGTCCCAGCCTTCCATGGTGATCCACAGTTCGGCGTCGGCCTTGGTTTTTGCCGGGACCGGCAGCATGGCGCCCATACGGTAGGGCGTGCCGAAGAAAATCACTCCGGCGGCGCGCAGGCTGCGGGGCTTGCCGATGCGCAGGTAAGTCGCCTTGACCTGCTCGCGACAGCTGTCGCATAGCGCGGCGTTGAAGCTCTTCATGTAGCCGGCCGGGCCATCGGGCCGTGGTGCTTCATTACGAAGTTCGGCCAGGCGCAGGCTCCAGGGGCCGACCTGGACTTCGCCGATTTCCCGCTCGCCCAGGCCCGTATCACCGCGAAACAGCGCGGCATCGGCGAAGTACTTGGGCATGAAACCCAGCGGCACCAGCAGCAGCAGAACGTTGATGTGGAAACGCCATTTGTGCCAGAAGCGGCTCAGCGTCGAACGGGTTGCGTGCGTGGGGACCTGGCTCATTGGCTGATCTCCGTGGTTCCAGCGCTGCTCGCCGTAGCAGCCTCGTCGCGTGGTCGTTTGTTGCTGCGCTTGAGGGCGTTGGCCGTGGCCAGGGCGGTGCGCTTGGTCCAGATCAGCAGGCCGCTGAGCACCATCATGCTCAACAGCAGGCCGAAGAAGCACCAGATCAGCTTGATCCAGATTCCGCCGAAATCACCGGTGTGCAGCGGACGCATGGATTCGGTCACGAACTCCAGGCTCGAGCGGTCCGACAGCAGGCGCGTGGCGGCGACTTCGCCAGTGTAGGGATTGATGTCGGCTGTCTGGAACATCAGCGGATACCAACTGCGCCCGCCCACCGACAGGTAGCTGTAGGCGTTGGCCGGCATACTCACAAAGCTCTCGTCGAGCCCCGGGATGCGCGCCTTGGCCTCGCGGATCGCCGCCTCCAGGCTGATCATCGGCGTGGGCGATCCATCGGTGGTGAGCGGCACGCTTTCACGCGGGACCACGGCCGCCACCGGCGCGGTGGAGATGGAAATCTGGTTATCGAACATGAACGCTTCGATCAGGAACCAGGTGCTGGTGACGGAAATAACCGCGATGAACCAGATCGACCAGATGCCGCTGAGGCGATGGAAATCTCCCCAGAAAATCCGTGCGCCTTGGCGAATGCGCAGGGTTGGCCGGAAAAAGCCTTTCCAGAAGCGCTTGTACACCACCAGGCCTGTCACCAGGGAGGCCAGCATCGGCAGGCTGAGGAACGACACCAAGTACCAGCCCCAACTGTAGCCGTTGGTGAACGGCACCAGCCACCAGCCGTGCAGGGCACGGGTGAAGGCCTGGAAGTTGAATTGCGGGGCGGGGCCCTGGATGGCGCCGGTGTATGGGTTGACGTACACCGTCAACTCACGCCCATCGGGGTAGTTGACGCGAACGTCCAGCGCGAAATGTGCTTCGTCGGGGCGGCTGATGCTGTCGACGATGATGTCGGGTTCGGCTTGCTTGATCGCGGCAACGATCTGGTCGTAATTGAGCCGTGGCGCGTCATCCGCCGGTTGGCTGGCACGCATTTGCGGATTGGCCAGCCAGACGATCTCCTGGCTGACCACCGCCAGCGTGCCGGTCACACAGACGATCAGCACGAAAAACCAGATCGGCAGTGCCAGCCAGCTGTGGACCAGGAACCAGATTTTTGAGCGGGATTTCTTCGACATGATTGAGGCGTCTTATATCGATGAAGGGCCTCTGCTACGGGCTTCGCAGCGATGAGGTCCATGGACGGTCCGGTCGTGGCTTTTGCCCACGCGACAGGACTGCATCTATATAGGACGGATGAGCACCCGAAATCCCGAAGGGTGATATGAAAGAAAATGTTTCGTGTTTCGTGTTTCGTCGTAGGAGGTAGGCTTGCCCGCGAAGAACGATAATGCGGTCCGTCAGGTGCACCGCGGCGAACAGTTCGCCGGCAAGCCTGGCTCCTACAAGCTAACAGTGCGTCAGCCTTGCTGAAACATCTCTTTCGCCCGCTGCTCGATCTGCTCCTGGGTCAGATCCTCTTTACGTGTGGCCAGGAACCACAGGTGCCCGTAGGGATCCCTCAAGGTCCCGGAACGGTCGCCGTAAAATTGATCCTTGACCTCTGACACCACGATGCCGCCAGCCTCGATCGCCTGTTTGTAGGACTTGTCCACATCGGTCACGTACAGATGCAAGCCTACCGACGGCGAGTTGTCTGGATTGCTCAGCGGCCCTTGATCGCAGGGTGTGCCGAGCATGATCGGGCAGTCGCCGATGCGCAGTTCGGCGTGGCCGATGCCGCCATCGGGCATGGCCAGGCGCATGACCTCGATGGCGCCGAAGGCTTTTTTGTAGAACTCGATGGCTTCGGCGGCTTTTTGAATGCCCAGGTATGGGGTGATGCTGTGATAACCCTCTGGAATCGGTTTAACGCTCATGATGGTTCTCCCTTTTCTTGTGGATTGAAGATCGCTCTCCAGCCGAACAATTGTAGGAGTTGCCGCAGGCTGCGATCTTTTGTTTTGATCTTCAGCATGTTTCAAGTTTCCAAAAAGATTGTCCCCACGCGCTCCGAAGCTGAGGGTTCATCGACACTGTTCAGCCACCAACAGTGAAGCAGCAGATTGCCTGACTTCGTCACGAAGAAACCTTCAAAATACCCTGAACCCCCTTTGAACACGGACCCGCGCCATCAGGCACAGAAGCTGCAATGACCTTCGATAAACACTGTTACCGAGAGTCTTGCATGTCCCAATCTGCCGTTTATCCGATCAACCCGCCGGCCGCCCACCGGATCGCCGACGAAGCCGAAGCGCTGCGGGTAGCTGAACAGGTCGCCGCCATCCTGCTGGAGCAAGATGCGGAACGCGAGCGTTCACGCCAACGAAAAACTGACCGTCGGCGCCACCCCGGTGCCGCACGCGGAAATCCTCGAATTCGTCAAACCGACGCTGGCCAAGGAAGGCGTAGACCTGGACATCAAGGTGTTCACCGATTTCATCCAGCCCAACCAGCAGCTGGCGCTGAAGAATCTCGACGCCAACTATTACCAGTATCGGCCGTTCCTCGATGACTACAACAAGACCCGTCACACCGACCTGGTGCCGGTGGTGGGCGTGCACATCGAGCCGTTCGGTGCTTACTCGACCAAAATCAAAAACATCACCGAGCTCAAGGACGGCGCCACCGTTTCGATCCCCAACGACCCGGTCAATACCGGTCGTGCCTTGGTGCTCTTGCACGAAGCGGGTCTGATCAAACTCAAGGACCCCGGCAACACCCTGGCGACCCAGCGGGACATCGTTGAAAACCCCAAGCACCTGAAAATCCGTGAACTGGAGGGCGCATTGCTGGCGCGTTCGGTGAGTCAGGTCGACCTGGCGTTCGTCTTCGCCAACTACGCCCTGGAGGCCGGGATCGATACCAACAGTGCCTTGATCGTGGAGAAGGGCAAGAGCCTTTACATCGAGTTCCTGGTGTCACGGCCGGACAACATCAACGATCCGGGCCTGCGGAAACTGGCCAAGGCGTTGAACTCCGATGAGGTGAGCCAGTTCATCCTGACTCGTTACAAAGGCCAGATCGCGCCGGGGTTCTAATCTTCGTCGCCTGGCAGACCGCTTCGCGAGCAAGCCCGCTCCCACCTTTTGACCGAGTTCTTCAGGTGGAACCTAGTCGAATGTGGGAGCGGGCTTGCTCGCGAAGGGCTCAACTCATTTTTGGATCGATTCCCGATTCCAGCAGTTGCGCCCCTGGTCCCTGCTCCCCCAGCACATCCCCAAAATTACGCAACGGACAGGCCTCCATCGACAAACACCCACAGCCAATGCAGCCATTGAGTTTGTCGCGCAACAACGTCAACTGATTGATCCGCTCATCCAGATCCCGACCCCACTGCGCCGACATATCCTTCCAATCCGCCGCCGTCGGTGCACGGTTATCCGGCAGTGCCTTGAGTGCCTCGCCAATCTCCGCCAACGGAATGCCCAGCCGCTGGGCCACCTTGATCAACGCCACCCGCCGCAGCACTTCCCTTGGATAGCGTCGTTGGTTGCCCTGGTTGCGATTGCTCCTGATCAACCCCTTGGATTCATAAAAGTGCAGCGCCGTGACTGCGACGCCGCTACGGGCGGCCAATTGGCCGACGCTGAGTTCCTTATGCAGGTTTTCCAAGGTGATCATTTGAAAAATGCCTCTTGACCTTTACTTAACTGGAGGTTTTACCCTGCACACCTTCGGATCGCAAGATTCGCCTTGCACCTGAGTGGGGGATTATTCATGCACGCGCCAGCGAAACATCGCAGCTTCACCCAACTGATCGAATTCGAAATCGAACCGCAACAGCAATCGGCCCTGGTGTCAGCGCTGTCGCGGCAGACCGAGCGTCTGGCCCAGCACCACAGCGGCTTTCTGAGTGCCAGCATCCAGGCCAGCGAAGACGGGCGACGGGTGCTCAACTACCTGCAATGGCAAACCCGCGAGGCGGGGGAGGCGGCGTTTCAGGCGTTCGAAAGCGGGGAACAGGATTTCTGGCAACTGATTCGCGCTCATCAGGCGAAGACCGTGACCTTCGGCTCGTTCCAGGTGCTGCACAGCCTGGAACGCAGCCCCGACCACGGGTTGCACTGCACGCTGGTGGGTTAGATCGACAGTTGCACCAAGCGCTCACCCTGAATGTTTTCTGCGGGCCGGCGTTTGTTCACCGCCAGTTCACCCATCTTGATCAGGCGCGTGCGGGTCACATTGCGGCTCAGCCCCAGCAGGGCGGCGGTGTGCACCTGGTTGTAATGGCTGAAACGATAGGCGGCGCGCATCAAGGCATCTTCGACTTTCTCATGCAGCGCGCCGGCCTGTTGGTCGAAGAGTTTCTGGAAGGCCCGGTCGAGCAGGGCTTCGGCGCAGTCGTCGACCTGGCTGTGATAGTCGTCCTGACGCTCGATGCGCATGTTCGACAGGCGCAGGTCATCGCGTTCGATCACGCCGTTACGGCAAATCAACAGGGTGTGGTGAATCACGTTTTCCAGTTCGCGGATATTGCCCGGCCAACTGTAGCTGCGCAGTTTCAGTTCGGCCTCTTTGCTGATGGTGATGTCGCCGTAACCCAGGCGCTGACTATAGGCATTGATGAAGTGACGCGTCAGCGGCAGGATGTCGCCCGGGCGATCGCGCAGCGGGCTCAGTTCCAGGTTGACGACGTCGAGCCGGTAATACAGGTCTTCGCGAAAGTGCCCGGCGTTGATGGCTTTTTCCAGTTGCACGTTGGTGGCCGCGAGCACGCGCACATCAATGGGAATACTCTTGCGCGACCCCAGGCGTACCACTTCTCGCTCCTGCAGCACGCGCAACAACTTGACCTGGATCGCCATCGGCAAGTCGCCGATTTCATCGAGGAACAACGTGCCCCCGTTGGCTTCCTCGAACCAGCCGGCCTTGGCGCTCAGGGCACCGGTAAATGCACCTTTTTCATGACCGAACAATTCGGCTTCGACCAGGGATTCAGAGAACGCACCGCAGTTCACCGCTACGAATGGCCGGTTACGCCGGGCGCTGAGATTGTGGATATGACGCGCCACCAACTCTTTTCCGGTGCCGGTTTCACCAATGATCAGCACGCTGGCATCACTGGGTGCGACTTGTTGCAAATGCGCCAGCAAGGCCTGGGATTTCGGATCTTCGAAGACCTGCGCCGTGGCGCGTATCGACGTGGCCAGAGCGGGCGAGGGCGGTAAGGTCAGCAGTTGCATGGGGGCACGCTCCTTGATGGGCAAGCTATGAATAGAAAGTCGGAATCGGCAGGGCCTGGTTCAGCGCCCAGTCACCCAGTTCCTGGAGTTTGTAATCCACCGGGTCGTGCAGGGTTTGCGTGCGCAGGTTGCGCCAATGACGGTCCAGGCGCAGCGAGGCATGGGTCGAACGCGCGCCGGTCACCTCGAACAAGCGGCTGCACAACTCCAGGCCATTGCGCGTTGCCGCGACCTTGGCCGCGGCGATGGCGGTGGCGAGATATCCGCGCTCCTCGGCACTGAGGTTCGCGCCTTTGGCCCAGGCCTTGTCGAGCAAGTCGGCGGCACGCTCCACCAGCAACCGAACGCCCTCGAGGGCCACCCAGAATTCGCCGTAGTGACCGAGCACATAGGGGTCCTGGCTCACTTCCTTGGCAGTGGATTTATGCCATGGCCGGGTTTCGGTCAGTGTGTATTGCCGCGCCTCTTCGAAGGCGCCTTCGGCGATGCCGAGGAACAGGTGAGTAAACGTGAGCTGGGCGATCAGCGGGCGCAGGCAGGCGAACGGCGTACTCAACGGACCCGGATCGAGCAGCAGTTCCGACTCTTCGACCCGTACCCGTTCGAAGGTCGCGCTGCCACTGTCGGTTTGACGCTGACCGATGTTGTTCCAGTCGCTGTGCAGGGTAATGCCGCTACGGCCGCTGGGAATGGCGGCGATCAACAGCTTGCCACCGGCGTTTTCATCCACCGCAGAGGCGATCAGCATTTCTGAGTCGCTGGCGCCGGAGCAAAAACTTTTCTTGCCGGAAAACTCACGCCAGCCGCCGAGGTTTTTCACCACGGTGCGGGTGTCCAGAGGGTTGAGGGCATTGCCCCAGAACCAGTTCTTGCGGGCGGTTTGTTCAAACCACGGCTGCCATTGTTCGGGCCGGGCGAACAGGCGCACGGTGGCGAGCATCAGGTGATGGAAGCCGAACACATGGGCAATCGAGCTGTCGACCTTGGCGAACTCGCGCACGATGGCCAAGGTTTCACTCCAGCTCGCACCCAGGCCGCCGAACTGTCTGGGAATGCTTAGCGCCAGCAGGCCGCTGTGGCGCAGCGCATCGCGCTCAGTCTTGGGCGTACCGCCACGCTCGTCGCGCTCGACGGCGGTCAAGGCAAACCCGGCGGCCAATTGGCGGGCGGTCTGCAACGGGGATATCAGGGCGCTTTGCGGTTTGGCAGTCACGCGGGGATCCTTTTCTTGTGGGTCCTGTAGGAGCTGCCGCAGGCTGCGATCTTTTGATCTTGATCTTTGAAATCAAAAGATCGCAGCCTGCGGCAGCTCCTACAGGACGGGTGACGTCAGGCTTTGGCCGGCAACACATCATTGGCGATCATTTCGCCAAACGGCCCGGTAAGGTTGGTGACACCGCGACCGGCCAGGCTGGCGTACGGCTCGGGCAACAGCGGGAACACCAGTTCGGCAAAACGATAGGCCTCCTCGAGGTGCGGGTAGCCGGAGAAGATGAAACTCTCGATACCCAGGTCCGCGTACTCCTTGATCCGCGCGGCCACCTGCCGTGGATCGCCCACCAGTGCGGTCCCGGCACCGCCGCGCACCAGCCCGACACCGGCCCACAGGTTGGGCGAGATCTCCAGGTTGTCGCGACGTCCGTCATGCAGCGCAGCCATGCGCCGTTGACCTTCGGAGTCGAAGCGCGAGAACGACTTCTGTGCGGCGGCGATCGTCTCGTCGCTGATGTGTTCGATCAATTTGTCAGCGGCTTTCCATGCGTCTTCGGCGGTTTCCCGCACGATCACATGCAATCGAATCCCGAACTTCACGGTGCGCCCGTTGCGCGCGGCCCGCTCACGCACATCGGCGAGTTTTTGCGCCACGGCCGCCGGTGGCTCGCCCCAGGTCAGGTAGACATCGACCTGTTCGGCCGCCAGGTCATGGGCGGCATCGGAGGAACCGCCGAAGTACAGCGGCGGATAGGGTTTCTGTACCGGCGGATAGAGCGCCTTGGCGTTCTGTACCCGCAGGTGTTTACCTTCGAAATCCACAGATTCGCCTTGCAGCACCCGGCGCCAGATCTTCAGGAACTCATCGGTAACTTCGTAGCGTTCGCTGTGATCGAGGAAACTGCCGTCGCCACGGTTCTCATCGGGGTCGCCCCCCGTCACCACATTGATCAGGAGCCGGCCATTGGACAGTCGATCCAGGGTGGCGGCCATGCGCGCAGAAACGGTTGGCGAAATGATCCCCGGGCGGATCGCCACCAGGTAGCGCAAGCGTTCGGTCAGCGGCACCAGTGCCGAAGCGATCACCCACGAGTCTTCGCAGGAGCGCCCGGTCGGGATCAACACACCGTGGTAACCGAGGCTGTCCGCCGCCTGGGCCACCTGTTTCAGATAATTAAGCGTTACCGGGCGTGCCCCTTGAGTGGTGCCCAGGTAATGACCGTCGCCGTGGGTCGGCAGAAACCAGAAAACATCCATGAACAAATCCTTAAGCGATTTTCAGCAGATTGTGGGGGTGCACGCCGAACAACGGCGCCGCGCGTTCTGCAGCAAGGCGAATGCGAGCCTTCAAGGGCTCACTGGTTATCTGGTAATTGGAGAAATCGGCTTCGGTGGCATACACGCCAATCGGCAAGGTCAAGGCCTGGAAGAAGCTGAACAGCGGGCGCAGTTGATGATCGAGCACCAGCGCGTGACGTTCGCTGCCTCCGGTGGCGGCCAGCAGGACCGGTGTGTTGACCAGGGCATTGAGGTCGATCAGGTCGAACAGGTGTTTGAGCAGACCCGGATAGGAGCCGCGATAAACCGGCGCGGCGACGATCAGCAAGTCGGCGTTTTCGATCGCTTGCAGTTCGGCTTCGATATCCGCTGCCAATTCCTGGCGCGACAGCGCCGCGCCCAGAGGCCGGGCAATGTCACCTAGCTCGATCAGCTTGCTGTCGATCAGCAGTTGCTCGGCCAGCTGAGCCAACAGCGCTTGGGTCAGCACCAGGGTGCGCGAAGGACGCCAGGTACCACCGGAGAGGGCAACGACTTTCAAGGGGCGCGACATGATCAGTTCCTTTTTAAACAGAAGCTCTGCGAGCAGTGGGTAGTCACCGGGTTGAGCAAGAGCTGTACCAATCCCTTGAAGCCCCGATTTATCGGGCTTTCAGCGCTCCGGGCAGGTCGCGCTGTTGATTTTCACGGGCTGTTTGTTGAAGGACTGTTGCCTGGTAAACAGTTGTTCGGGCAACAGTGGAGGCAATTGTTATAAAGCTTGTCTGTTATTCCTCAAAATACAATAAAACGATATTTATAGATCATTAAGAGATAAAAAGGCTGCAAACGGGCTGCATTAGAAAAACCCGATAGCGACTATCGAGAGCGTTGATTTTTGCTCGGCTAAAGGCGCGAGTAGCCTGTGTTCATTGCCCCGAACACAACGCCAGGACGCCGAAAATGAAACCTTTAATCGCCACTTTCTTGCTGCTCGCGGTCTCCGTACTTGCCGGATGTGCCAGCCATGTTTCCCCGGAATTGCGCCCTTACACTGCTGAAGAAACCCGAGAGCTGGCGCTGGAAGCCCTGAATCGTCGCGGCTTGTCCTTCGATGAATACCACGCGAAAAAAGCCGAACTGCTCGGCGAGCCACGGAAAACCTTTGGTTTCGACAAGCAGGGCGAGATGAACGCCGAACGAGCTGTACAGCTGCACGGTCGCCAGAGCTGAGCCAAAACTGTACTGCTGGAACTTTCGCCTAACTGTCCATGGGTTTCCCCGGGCGTTCGCGATAGGGTCAATACCTGACTGACCCCGATGGACTGCCACCCATGACACTCTCGCTCGATCTGCTGCTGGGCTTTGCCCTGTTTGCCCTCGTCACCTCGATCACACCGGGTCCGAACAACACCATGTTGCTGGCGTCCGGGGTGAACTTCGGGTTTCAGCGGACCATTCCCCATATGTTGGGCATCACCTGCGGATTCTTCGTGCTGGTCGTGGCAGTGGGGTTTGGGCTCGGCGCGGTGTTCCAGGCGTATCCGCTGCTCTACACCGTGCTGCGTTACGTCGGTGCGGCGTATTTGCTTTACCTGGCGTGGAAAATCGCGCACTCCGGGCCTGTCTCGGACAGCGGCAAAGGCGAGCCCAAGCCGATCAGCTACCTGGGCGCCGCCGCATTCCAGTGGGTCAATCCCAAGGCCTGGATCATGGCCATCGGTGCCATCAGCACCTACACACCGATGCAGGGCTATTTCACCAACGTGGTTGTGATTGCCGCGGTGTTCGCCCTGATCAACCTGCCGAGCGTCGGTGTCTGGGCCGCTTGCGGCACGCTGCTGCGCAATGTCCTCAAGGACCGGCGCTGGTTGCGCCTGTTCAATTGGGGCATGGCCGCGCTGCTGGTGGCGTCGCTGTATCCGATCTTGCTCGATAGCTTTAGCTGACGCATTGCTTCAACCGCTCGCCCGATGCCTGTTAAGCTGGCTCATCAGGAGCGTTCCGACGCACTTTTAAATGAAGTTGTTCTTCTTTAACGGCATCCGATCAGGTATTGGTAACCTTCTGAAAACCGCACGCAGCTCATAAGGCTGCGTTTCGCCGTTTGCAGTCATGAGCTTCCTGATCCCGGAACACGCTCTGCGAGTCTTTTATGAATAAACGTCCGCTGTATTTCGACTATGCCGCCACCACGCCGGTGGATGAGCGAGTCATCAAGATCATGGTCGAGTGTCTGGGCTTTGACGGTAATTTCGGCAATCCGGCCTCCAGCTCCCACGCCTTTGGCCAACAGGCCCGGCAATCGGTAGAGCAGGCGCGGCGCCAGGTTGCCGAACTGGTTGGCGCCACGCCAGAACAGATCGTCTGGACCTCGGGTGCCACCGAATCCAACAACCTTGCCCTCAAGGGTGTGGCCCAGGCGCGCGGCTCGGCCTGCGGCCACCTCATCACCAGCCAGATCGAACACAAGGCCATCCTCGATACCGCCAGGCAGTTGCAGGACAGCGGCGTGGCGGTGACGTACCTGGTGCCGGATGCCGATGGCCTGATCACCGCGCAAGCGGTCAGCGACGCCATGCGCGAGGACACCTTCCTGGTGTCGCTGATGCTGGTCAACAATGAACTGGGCACGGTCAACGACATCCCGGCCATCGGCCAGGTGGTGCGCGAGCGCAATGCATTGTTTCATGTCGACGCGGCGCAAGGCGCGGGCAAGGTTGCGATCGACCTGGCGCAGTGGCCGGTGGACCTCATGTCCTTCTCGGCGCACAAGCTCTATGGCCCCAAAGGCATCGGTGCGCTGTATGTCGGCCCGCGTGCGCACCAGCGCTTGCTGGCGCAGATCCACGGCGGCGGTCACGAAGGCGGCTTGCGTTCCGGTACCCTGGCGACCCACCAGATTGCCGCGATGGGCGCGGCCTTTGCCCTGGCGGCGGCCTCGTTCCATGAAGAAAAAGCCTTGATCGTGCGCCTGCGTGAACGCCTGCTTGAGCAATTGCTGAGCATTCCGGGTGTGCGGCTCAATGGCAGCCTCACCCGGCGCATCCCGCATACCCTGAGCCTGACCTTCAGTGAAGGCGAGTTCAACTCCGCGGCATTGCTCGCCTCGATGGCGTTTTCCGCGACCTCGGCCTGTAATTCCGCCAGTAATGCGCCATCCCATGTGCTGCTGGCCTTGGGGCATGATGCCCGCACGGCGAGTCGCACCATTCGCTTGAGCCTGGGGCGGTTCACCACCGAGCAGGATATCGATCAAGCGGTACAGCTGATTAAAAGCGCCTGCGCCAGTGCTCCGGCATTCTGGCAATAGGGCAACCAGGCGCCGACCCTGATCGGCACTGAACAATAATGACAAGTGGTTAGCAGGAGTCACGATGAATACGCAGTTTACGATCACCGGGTCAGTGCCCCAGCGCCTGGCGCAAACCCGCGAGCTGATGAGCCGGGAGGGTATCCATGCCTTGCTGGTGCCGTCGGCCGATCCCCACCTGTCCGAATACCTGCCGGGTTACTGGCAAGGGCGCCAATGGCTGTCGGGTTTCCACGGTTCCGTTGGCACCCTGATCGTTACCGCGGATTTCGCAGGCGTCTGGGCCGACAGCCGCTATTGGGAACAAGCGAGCAAGGAACTCAAGGGCAGTGGCATTGAGCTGGTCAAGCTGCAACCTGGGCAACCCGGGCCGTTGGACTGGCTGGCCGAGCAAACCCCACAGGGTGGAGTGGTCGCAGTCGATGGCGCGGTGATGGCGGTGGCTTCCGCACGCACGTTGGGCAGCAAGCTTGAGGAGCGGGGCGCACGCCTGCGCACCGACATCGACCTGTTGAGCCAAGTCTGGAGTGACCGCCCGAGCCTGCCGAACGAACCGATCTATCAGCACTTGCCGCCGCAAGCGACCGTCAGCCGCGGCGAAAAACTCGCCAAGCTGCGCGAGACTTTGCAGGCACGTGTTGCCGACTGGCATTTCATTGCCACCCTGGATGACATCGCCTGGCTGTTCAACCTGCGTGGCGGCGATGTGTCATTCAATCCGGTGTTCATCTCTTTCGCCTTGATCAGCCAGCAGCAGGCGACGCTGTTTGTCGCGCTAGGCAAGGTCGATGCGCAGCTGCGTGCGGTCCTGGAGCAGGACGGCGTGACCTTGCGCGATTACAGCGAAGTGGCCGACGCCTTGCGCGCCATACCGGCGGGTGCAAGCCTGCTGGTCGATCCGGCGCGGGTAACGGCGGGCCTGCTGGGTAACCTCGATAGCGCTGTCAAGCTGATCGAAGGCCTGAACCCGACTACCCTGGCCAAGTCCCAGAAGAGCCTGGCAGACGCCGAACACATCCGCCAGGCCATGGAGCAGGACGGCGCAGCACTGTGCGAATTCTTCACCTGGCTCGAATCGGCCTGGGGCCGTGAGCGCATTACCGAATTGACCATCGACGAAAAACTGACCGCGGCACGTAAACGCCGGCCGGGTTACGTGTCGCTGAGCTTCAACACCATTGCCGCATTCAACGCCAACGGTGCCATGCCCCATTACCACGCCACCGAAGAAGAGCACGCGGTGATCGAAGGTGACGGCTTGTTGCTGATCGATTCCGGCGGCCAGTACCTGGGTGGTACTACCGACATCACGCGGATGGTCGCGGTCGGCACACCAACGGCAGAACAGAAACGCGATTGCACCCGCGTGCTAAAGGGCGTGATTGCCTTGTCCCGTGCGCAATTCCCCAAGGGCATCCTGTCGCCACTGCTGGACGCCATTGCCCGGGCGCCGATCTGGGCCGAAAGCGTCGACTATGGTCACGGCACCGGTCACGGCGTCGGCTATTTCCTCAACGTCCACGAAGGTCCGCAGGTGATTGCCTACCAGGCCGCCCCCGCGCCGCAAACCGCCATGCTGCCAGGCATGATCACGTCGATCGAACCGGGCACCTACCGTCCAGGACGCTGGGGTGTGCGAATCGAGAACCTGGCCATGAACCGCGAGGCAGGCAGCAGTGAATTCGGTGAATTCCTCAAGTTCGAAACCCTGACCCTGTGCCCGATCGATACGCGCTGTCTTGATACCTCGCTGCTGAGCGAAGAGGAAAAACAGTGGTTCAACGCCTACCACGCCGAAGTGCGCGAACGCTTGAGCCCGTTGCTCGACGGTGCTGCGCTGGAGTGGTTGAACACGCGAACTGCGGCCGTTTGACCGACTTTGGCCCGGGCGCTGTCTCCAGCGCCCGGGCTCACATTGTCGACTGGGCCCTAGGTTTTTAACTTAGGGCTTCGATGACAAAGTCCAATCGATCCTGGCCGAAGAACAGTTGCTCGCCGACGAACATGCTCGGTGCACCGAATACGCCGCGTTGCACGGCTTTTTCGGTGGTGTCCTTGAGGGCGCTTTTGACATCCTCTTCGGCGCTCAGGGCCAGTATCTCTTCCGGGTCGAAACCGTTTTCGCTCAGTACTGCCCCGACGGTGGCCGGATCATTGAGGTTGCGACCTTCGATCCACAGTGCCTTGAACAGGCAATCGACGAACGCGGCAAAGCGCTCAGGGTGGCGCATCTGCATACCTGTTACGGCACGCATGAGCACCAGTGTGTTGATCGGAAAGTGCGGGTTGATTTTCAACGGCACACCGTAGCGTTTAGCGTACCGATCAAGGTCTATGAACATGTAGCGGCCCTTTGCAGGGACGGTGGCCGGGGAGGCGTTGCCGGTGGCTTTGAACACTCCGCCGAGCAGGATTGGCACGTAGACCAGTTGGCTGTCGGTCTGTTCACAGATCTTCGGTAGCTGGGTATAGGCCAGGTAGGTGGCGGGGCTGCCCAGATCGAAATAAAACTCCACGGTTTTGCTCATCGTCGATGCACTCTTCTTGTTGTCGTAGGGTGGGGCGGATCACCAGCGTTCGCTCCAGGGGCGCAGGTCCAGCTCGAAGGTCCAGGCGTCGCGGGGCTGGCTGTGCAGGTACCAATAGTTCTCGGCGATGTGCTCGGGGTCGAGAATGCCATCCTGGTCCTTGGTGGCGTACTTCTCGGGGAAGCTCTCACGGATAAAGTCAGTATCGATCGCGCCGTCGACCACGACGTGGGCGACATGAATATTCATCGGTCCCAGTTCGCGAGCCATGCTTTGTGCCAGCGCACGAATCCCGTGCTTGGCTCCGGCAAACGCGGCAAAGCCTGCTGCGCCGCGCAAGCCGGCGGTGGCGCCGGTGAACAGGATGGTACCCCGTTGCCGCTTGGCCATGCGCTTGGCCACTTCCCGACCATTGAGAAAGCCTGAGAAACAGGCCATTTCCCAGATCTTGAAATACTTGCGGGCGGTTTCTTCAAGAATGCTGCAAGGCACGTTGGCGCCGATGTTAAACACGAACGCTTCGATCGGGCCGATGTCGCTTTCGATTTGCTCGACCAACGCAATCACATCGTCTTCTTTGCGGGCATCGCAGGCGAAGCCGTGGGCTTCGCCGCCGCCAGCCCTGATGGCATCGACCAGTGGCTGGAGTTTGTCCGCGCTGCGACGGGTCACGCAGGCAACGAATCCCTCCTGTGCAAACCGCTTGGCAATGGCGCCACCCGTGGCATCTCCCGCACCGACAACCAGCACGACCTTCTTATTATTCATTGCCTGGACCCCTTTAGTAAACGATCGTTAACTAAACGAACGTTATGCTACGATTCGACAGGCGTCAAGATCACGGAACCTGAGGGAAGGGCCATGCGTTATTCAGCCAGTCACAAGCTGGAAACCCGAGAGAAACTGCTGCAAAGCAGCGCGCTGTCGGCCAAGCAATCCGGGTTTTCCACGGTGGGGGTCGACGGTTTGATGAAAGCCATCGGCTTGAGTGGTGGCGCGTTCTACAGCCACTTCGCGTCGAAGGACGCGTTGTTCGCTTCCATAGTCGAGCGTGAGTTGCGTCAGAGCCTGGAGCGGCTGGGGGCTGATCGGGGGCGCGACAAATTCGAGCGTTGCCTCAAGCTCTACTTGAGCATGTCCCACGTCGAGCACCCGGAAACAGGTTGTGCATTACCGGCGTTGGGGGCTGAGATCGCCCGCTCCGATCCGCTGATTCGACAGCAGGCTGAGCACTGGATCTGCCAGCTTCAGGAAAGTTGGGCGCGGGTGCTGGAGAGCGACAGTCTTGCTTGGGCGATTCTGTCGCAATGCATCGGTGCACTGGTGGTGGCGCGAATGCTCATCACGCCGGATCTGCAGCGCAGGGTGCTGAAGTCCAGCCATGAGGAGATCGGCCGCCAGTT
Source organism: Pseudomonas umsongensis (assembly GCF_002236105.1). Taxonomy (GTDB): domain Bacteria; phylum Pseudomonadota; class Gammaproteobacteria; order Pseudomonadales; family Pseudomonadaceae; genus Aquipseudomonas; species Aquipseudomonas umsongensis. Next base: position 1,738 of record NZ_NIWU01000005.1, on the reverse strand, counting down.
GGCAGGTCCCAGGACCTGACAACGGCTCAGATCATTTACAGATGACGATCATGCTGCGGCTGGCATAGCCCGCGGGGTTGAGTCCGAACGGATAATCACCCGGCTCTTCCACGGCATCACCGGATTTGGCAATGACCTTGTAGTTCTTGGGGGCGCACGAGTTGGCGGCGCTGGTGTAGCACTGTTCCCACGAGGACGACAGCCCCGAACAGTTGATATGAATGCCTTTCTTTCCGTGTTTGATCTGGGGTTTGGCGGTCGCCGCGCAGCCCGCAACTGCAAGAACGGCGATCAGTATCAAAATTCGTTTCATTGCTATCCTTGTAGCGTTCCCGGATCTATCGCCCGGTCTGGCAGTATTCGCTTGCGCATGAAGCGTTTTGAGGTCCCTGTCCTGAAAAAGTCCATTTCTGGCACTGGGTTGCGGGCCTAAACATGGCCTAATTGAGCGGTAAATACCAGAGTCTGTGTAAAACCGGTCGTCAATCGGCTGCAACGGCGGGCTTGGCGGCACTGCCCATCGTCATGGTGGCACCGACGGAAGCCAGGATGATGCACAGGATGGCCATCCACTGTGACAAAGACAGGAATTCATGCAGGAACAACAAACCGGACAAGGCACCCACCGCCGGTTCGATGCTCATTAATGTGCCGAAGGTCTTGGCCGGCATGCGCGTGAGGGCAACCATCTCCAGCGTATAGGGAAGGGCCGTGGACAGGATGGCAACACCGATGGCGATCGGAATCAATGACGGGGTCAACAGCGCTGCACCCGCATGAACGATGCCGATGGGGGCGACGAACAGGGCGGCAATCACCACCCCCAGGGCGGCGGTCTGTACACCGTTGTCGGCACCAGCCTTCTGCCCGAAGAGAATGTACAGCGCCCAGCAGACCCCTGCACCCAACGCGTAACCGGCCCCCAGTAGATCAATCCCTTGTGCCGTGGCCCCCGTCGGTATCAATAGCAGCAGGCCGACAGCGGCCAGGGCAATCCATAAAAAGTCGATGGCGCGGCGCGAAGCATAGATGGCAACGGCCAATGGCCCGGTGAACTCCAGCGCGACCGCGATACCCAGGGGAACAGAGCGCAGGGACATGTAGAAGAGGAAGTTCATGCCGCCCAGTGCCATGCCGTAGACAATGACGGTGCGCAGTGATTTTGCGGTGAGCTTCGCTCGCCATGGGCGCAGCAGCAACACCATGATCACGCTGGCAAAGGTCAATCGCAAGGTGGTGGTGCCCTGGGCGCCGATAATGGGGAACATGCTTTTGGCCAGCGAGGCTCCCGACTGAATCGATGCCATGGCTATTAATAGCAGGCCGACCGAAAACAGGGTCGAGGCAAGGCTGCGCGGCTGATCGTTCATTGGGAGGCACCGTCCGAGGTATGGAACTTGAGTGTTGTGCTTGGTATTGGGCAATATACTGCGCAATCGGTGCAGGCGCGTCTATATATAAGCGCTGTTTTTGTGTTCTCGATAGAAAAACCAGATCAATGCTTGACGGCAGATTCTGGAAGCCTATAATTCGCCCCACTTCCGGCGCAGTCGAAACGGAAAACTCCTTGGTAAACAATGAGTTACGAAGTTTTCGGCAGCAGGTTGCTTCAGTTCATCGAAGCGCCAAGGACGTTGAAAAAGAGGTGTTGACAGCAGCGTGTAACGCTGTAGAATTCGCCTCCCGCTGATGAGAGATCTGAAGCGCAAGTGGTTGAAGTTGTTAAGGATTCCTTGAA
>NZ_NIWU01000004.1 GCF_002236105.1 Pseudomonas umsongensis | reverse complement strand
CCCGAACTCAGAAGTGAAACGATGCATCGCCGATGGTAGTGTGGGGTTTCCCCATGTGAGAGTAGGTCATCGTCAAGATTAAATTCCAAAACCCCTATCTGCGCATGCAGGTAGGGGTTTTGTCTTTATAGTAGAAACATCAAGAATTCGCTGGCACGTCCTTACGGACGGACCGGCACACAGAATTTCTTGACGACCATAGAGCGTTGGAACCACCTGATCCCATCCCGAACTCAGAAGTGAAACGATGCATCGCCGATGGTAGTGTGGGGTTTCCCCATGTGAGAGTAGGTCATCGTCAAGATTAAATTCCAAAACCCCTATCTGCGCATGCAGGTAGGGGTTTTGTCTTTATAGTAGAAACATCAAGAATTCGCTGGCACGTCCTTACGGACGGACCGGCACACAGAATTTCTTGACGACCATAGAGCGTTGGAACCACCTGATCCCATCCCGAACTCAGAAGTGAAACGATGCATCGCCGATGGTAGTGTGGGGTTTCCCCATGTGAGAGTAGGTCATCGTCAAGATTAAATTCCAAAACCCCTGTCTGCTCACGCAGACAGGGGTTTTGTCGTTTTGGGCCTACGAAAAGAGCTTCAGCACATTGCTCATCGAGTAGCCGGTCACTCAATGTGAGACAGCACCGGGATGAATCGATGGAAGCCGGATAAAGCTACCCACCATCGCCCAGACTCGCGCGGCATCGGCGTGCAAAAGAGCCTGGGGATGGTTATAGCGGGCTGGGAGTCGGGGCCGGGGGATGTTGTAAGCAGATTATGCGTGGATGATGAGCGACGAAATGTTGCGGCAAGTGAAGTCACCCTCAGGCCTGCCGCTGCCTTTGCTACGAGGTTTTTCTGTTCCTGGCTTCCGGACTGTTGAGGTACCGGGTGATGACCTCAACCCCACGATTGAGATGGTTGACCAGCAGCCTCACCGATCCTTCGACATCCCGCGCCTCGGCGGCCCGCCACATGGCGCGGTGATCTTCCTGTGATAACTTGCCCAGGCCCATGGCCTCAAGGTTGAAGCGCAGGAAGCGTTCTTCTTCGTTCAACCCGTCCTCCACCAGTTTGAGCAACCGGCGATTGGGTGCCTTGCTGTAGAGCGACATATGAAAGAGGCGGTTCAGCCGGCCGATTTCGGTGTAGTCCTGTTCCGTCTCCAGCTGGTCGATGTAAAGCGCGGCCTGTTCGAGATCCGCCGCCTCAAGCAATGGCACCGACAGGCGCAGGGCTTCGGACTCCAGTAAAATCCGCAGTGCATAGGTCTCCACTGCATCGCCCTGGACCAGTGGGGCGACCACAGCACCTTTGTGGGCAACCACATTGAGCAATGACTGGGCTTCGAGTTGGCGTAACGCTTCGCGCACAGGCATGCGGCTGACACCGAAGAGATCGGCCAGGTCTTGCTGGCGCAGAGCGATGCCACACGGCAGCCGACCGTCCAGGATGGCCGAACGCAAGGTTTCCTCGATGACCGAGCGCGCCAAGTGAGCGGCAATGGGGCCGTTGACCTTGATGCTGCTGAGAGGGTTGGCTTTTCGTGTCACTACAACGCACCCTGATTGACTGAGTTATTTTTGGATCCAACTGACACTAGTGACTGCCTGAAAGCTTGTCAAACGATCAGCAAATTGCCTATTTCAAGTTTAGCGCGCCATCGCTGATCTCACGGTGCCATTGTTTTTTGCCGTACTAACCTACACCATCAACCGACTTTCCAACTGCCTACCCTGGATGCCTCGCATTGGCGGTACGTTTTTTCCCGATTCCACGGATGCTGCGCTGGCTGTCCTGCGCGTTGTTGCTGGCTGGCGTGATGCTGGGCGGGCTGCATGCCGATTGGGATTTTTCTCTAATCAGTCGTCGGGCGCAGGCATTGTACGAACCTTTGGGTCCAGGCCAGCAACGCATAGATGATTGGCAGCATTTGCTGGCCAGCCAGAAGCAGCTTGGCGAGCTTGAACAGTTGAACGTGGTCAACCGGTTCGTCAACAAGCAGTTGCGCTACGTCGAAGACATCGATTTATGGCAGCAGGTCGATTATTGGGAAACGCCAATCGAAGCCCTGTGGAAAGGTGCCGGCGACTGCGAAGATTACGCCATCGCCAAGTATTTCAGCCTGCGCCATCTTGGCGTTTCCAGTGACAAACTGCGCATTACCTACGTCAAGGCCCTGCGTCTGAACCGGGCACACATGGTGCTGACCTACTATTCGAGTCCAGAGGCGATGCCGTTGGTCCTCGATAGCCTGATCGACACCATCCAGCCCGCCAGTCAGCGAACGGATCTGCTTCCGGTCTACTCCTTCAATGCAGAAGGCCTGTACTTGCCCGGCGCCAAAGGTAACAAGAAGGTTGGTGATACCAAACGCCTGTCGCGTTGGCAGGATGTGCTGAAAAAAATGCAGGCCGAAGGTTTTCCGGTCGAAACGACTAACTAGGAGCTCACGCTCAGATGTCTTTGTTCAAACAGCTGTTGATCGCTATCTGTCTGTTCCTGGTGGTCGCCTTTACCGGCAGCTTCATGGTCAGCCTGGAAAGTTCGCGCACCCAGTACGTCAACCAGTTGCGTTCTCACGCCCAGGATGGCGCGACGGCTTTGGCGGTGTCCCTGACGCCGAACATCGACGATCCGGCGATGGTCGAGTTGCTGGTCAGCTCGCTATTCGACAGCGGGTATTACGCCAGCATCCGCGTGGTCGATTTGAGCGACGACAAAGTCATCGTCGAGCGCAGCGGTATGCCGGCGGTCAACAATGTACCGCAATGGTTCATCAAGCTGATCGGCCTGGAAGCGGCCGGTGGCGATGCGATCGTCAGCCGCGGTTGGGAGCAGGCCGCGCGGGTCGAGGTGGTCAGCCACCCGATGTTTGCCTTGGCCAAGCTTTGGCAGAGTGCGCTGGGCAGTCTCGGTTGGCTGCTGCTGTGTGGCGCGGTGAGCGCCGTCTTGGGTGCATTGCTGTTGCGTCGACAATTGAAACCCCTGGATTACATGGTCAAGCAATCCCACGCGATTGCCCGCCGGGAATTCCTCAGCCTGCCGGATTTGCCGCGTACCCCTGAATTGCGCCGCGTCGTTCAAGCAATGAACCAGATGGTCGAGAAGCTCAAGGCACTGTTTCAGGAACAGGCCGAACGCAGTGAAAGACTGCGGATCGAGTCTTATCAGGACAACCTGACAGGGCTGGCGAACCGTCGTTATTTCGAGATGCAGTTGAACGCACGGGTGAGCAATACCGAGCAGGCCAGCTCGGGTTATCTGCTGTTGCTGCGGGTCAACGATCTGGCGGGTTTGAATCAGCGCCTGGGTGGTCAGCGGACTGATGAGTTGTTGAAGGCAGTCGGGCTGCAATTGTCTCGCGAGTGCGCCAAGTACCCGGAAACACAAAACCTGGTCACGCGCATTCGAGGCGGTGAGTTTGCCGTCTTGGCGCCAGGGCTGGTACGCGAAGAAGCGTTGCAATTGGCACGCAGCCTCGACAGTGCCTTGGCGAGCCTGCACGCGACCGGCGCCACGGACGTTGCTTGCGTGGCCTCGATCGCACTGGCTCCCTTTGCCCATGGCGATTCACCGCAAGCCGTGCTCGGGTTGGCGGATCAGGCATTGGCGCAGGCCGAAAGCCAGACCGATACGCACTGGGTCTGCCTGGATCGCAGCGCCTTGGCCGGCGTCGGCGACGACCATCATACCTGGCACACGCTGCTGGATCAGGCGCTGACTCAGCGGCGATTCAAACTGTATTTTCAGCCGGTGGTGGCCAGTCAGGACACTCAACTGGTGTTGCACCACAAAGTGCTTACGCGGCTGATCGACGACCAGGGCCAGAGCATCCCGGCTGGAAGCTTTCTGCCATGGCTCCAACGGTTCGGTTGGGTGGCACGACTGGACCGACTGGTGCTGGAACGGGTGCTGGAGCAGATGGGCGATCACGAGGAGTCACTGGCACTGAACCTGTCATCGGCGACCCTGGAAGACCCTAAAGCGTTGAATGCCCTCTTCGAGACACTGCGTTCGCACTCCAATCTGGGATCGCGGCTGACCCTGGAGATCGGCGAAGAGCAATTGCCGGAGCAAGCCATGCTCGAAAACCTGACGCGGCGTTTGCGTGAGCTCGGGTTCTCGTTGAGCCTGCAGCATTTTGGTGGGCGTTTCAGCATCATCGGCAATCTGGCGCGGCTGGGGTTGGCGTACCTGAAGATTGACGGCAGCTACATCCGCGCGATTGATCAGGAGAGTGACAAGCGCCTGTTCATCGAAGCAGTCCAGCGTGCCGCCCACAGTATTGATTTGCCGTTGATAGCGGAACGGGTCGAGACCGAAGGGGAGTTGACGGTGATTCGGGAGATGGGGGTGTATGGCGTACAAGGGAGGTTGTTGGGTGAGCCCAAGGCATGGGATTAGGGCGTTGGGCGGGTGTCGTCAGTGATGCAGCCACCACGAGCTTGCTCGCGATGGCGTCCGTACAGTCAGTGAAGAATCAGATAAACCCTTCATCATCGTCCTCAAGCAACTGACTCAATCCACCCAAGGCTTCACGGGCCTGGCTGCGGTCCATGAGTTTGGCTTGTGCCGGCGCTGGCAGATCGGTGACGAGGATCACGCCCTTGTTGATCAGTACGGCGATCAAGTCGTCGAGTACCCGGATCATTTCCAGATCGCTCTGGCGCAGTTGTTTGAGCTGTTTGATCTGCTGCAGTTGTTTATGGCTGGTGGCCATCAACTCATTGGCGAACCAGGCCTGGAGGTCAGGGTGGTCGGCCGGCAGCCTTTCCGTGGACTCGGCGTAAGCTTCGGCTTCCACGCGCAGCAGTTGGCCGTCTGTATCGCGTTGCACGTAGAACATCGAACATCCCCCAGAAAGTTAACGGCGTCATGCTGTCAGCAGCATAGACAACATCGCGCCGATAGAGGGTGCCTAATATCCTGCGCACGAATTTAGAACACGTCCCCTGCCATCACCGCATATCTGCATATGGCGTTACCGGTTCGATCGGCATCGGGAGATTACCTTGCCATTCATCGAAGGTGTAACGCAGGTACAGCATAGCGCGGCTAGGGGCGTAGCCTTCACTGTGTTGCAGGGTGATTCCCGAGCCCACAACCATATGATTCGTCAGGCGTCGTTCGACCAGCGCTTGCAGGCGAATGCTCGCGCCAGTGCTGCTGCTTCCGTCCGTGGTCAGGGCAGTGTCAGGATCGATTTCAAGTCCTGCGGCGTCGACCTGGCTGAGCAGCTTGCCTGCCGGGCCGCCCAGCGGATACAAGTCGCTGCTGTCGGTTTTTGAGTATGACCAGCCTACCGAGCTTTCCAGCTGTGCCGACCAATTGGCATTGCGCCAGGCATAGCTGAATGGAACGCCAATTGAGTAATATCGTTGCGGACTGTAATAACCGCCCTGGCCAAGGGTGTACTCGCTCAAGTCCTTGTCGTAACCCCAATACATGAGGGTCAAACCGGTACGCATACGCTCGTCGGCACGATCCATCAGTCTGTAGTAGTAACCGGTCATGGCCGAGAGGCGTTGGTTGTCGATCACGTTCTTGCCGCGCAGCCAATGACTGCCGAAACTGGCCCATACGCCATCAATGCCACCTTCATCATGGCTCAGGCTCAAGGTTAACCCGTTGCTGGTGACGCCGCCCCAACGTATACCGGTCTGAGGATCGACGGCTCCGGCGTATGACACCACCGAGTTGCTCATGGGCCGACGTGAGGCGGTCAAGGTCCAGCCGATAGATCTCCAGTCACTGCTATAGGCGACACCACCGAGCCAGTTACCCACTTCGAAACCTTGTGGAGAATGGCCCAGGTCCAGTGCCCAGTGATCGTTCTTCCAACCCACCGCCAGACTTGGCCCGCTTGTGCTTTGCGAGGTGCTGGGGCAGCCATTGGGCACCGGCTCTTTTGTAACCTTGTCCCGGAGCTGGACGGCGCAGGTGCCGAACTGTTCGCGGTGCAAGCCATCGGGGTCAGTGTCGAAGGCGCTGGCGTCAAGAGCCACCTGCTCGGCCTGAACGAAACCCTGCCCTTGGGCGAACGGTGCGTCGATACGCAAAATGGTCAGCTGCGTTGTCAGGTCGGCAATCCCCGGTGCCGTGTCGTCGTTGCGCCAAGTGTAGTCATGATAAAGATTGACGGTCGGGTTCTGCTCTTGATAAAGCTCGTCGACGTCGCTGCGCAGGCTGCGCGACAGCCAATCATCGCTGTCCTTGGCGCGGCTGGCCTCAGTCATCGCCACGTTGTCGCGGGGATTGGCATGGGCCGGTGCAATTAAACCAGCAGCGGCCATGCTGTGGGCGTAGTTATCCAGAGCCTGTTGCGGCTGATCCTTTGCCATAAGACGCGCCGCGTCGCGATAGATCAGTGGGTCGGTCTGTGGTGTTTTCAACAGATGGGCGAATATCGCGCTGGCTTTATCCTTTTCGCCCACGGCAGACCAGGCGTTGGCGAGCCGTCGTTGCGAGGGGGCGGGAGCAGAAGAGGCCACGACGATTCGGTCCAGACCGGCACGGCCCTGATCAACGTGCCCGGTGGCAATTTGCGCTTCGATCAAGCCCAGCTGTGCCTCGGCATTTTGTGGCTGCACGCTGAGCACCTTGCGGTAGTAGCTCTTCGCCCCGACGTAATCTCCGCGCTGGGCGGCCCAGTCGGCGAGGGTGCCAAGATCATCGACGGTCGGATCACGCAGCAACAAGGCAATGGCCTGGGGCTCGTGCCCGGCGTCGCGCAGTTGTTCGACCTGAGCCATCAACTGCCGACGTTTGATTCGGGTGTTCAGTTCACGCATGTTGTCGGTCCAGTCGGCGACCGGGCTCTGTCCTAGGGTGGCTAACGCTTCGCTGTCGCGGTTCTCATTGGCCAGGTACAGACCATGAGCGTAACGAGCCTCGGGATTGCGGCCCTGCTGGGCAAGTAATTCACTAAACGCTTTGTCCGCCTCCCGCGGTTGCCCCATGGCAATTTCGGCGGTGGCCAAGCGATAAGTCAGCCACGGATTGTCGGGTTCCAACTGGCGGATTTTTTTCAGCAGCGACGCCAACTGAGCCCAGTCCGAATGCTGACTGGCGAGATCCGCTTGCAGGTTCAGCCGTTCAAGTTCAATGCTCCGACGCAGGCTGGCAAACTCCGTCTGGTTGCTGGCCGGCAAGGTGTTGAGGAAGGCTTCGGCACGTTCGATGGACTGACCCCGATACAGGCGCATCAGGGCGCGCACCACGCTGCCATTGCCTGGTTCGACCTTGCGCGCCTGCAACAACAGCGCTTCAGCCGCGACTTCATCGGATTCGGCCAGGGCGACATTGGCGAGGCCGATCAATGGGTCGGCGGAGTCGGCCTTGAGGGTTCGCGATTGCTGATATGCCTTGCGTGCCGCCGCGTAGTCCTTACGCTGCAGGGCTTCGTCGCCTTGTTGCAGGATCATCCAGTTGCGGGTAACGGCCTGTAGATCCTGCCATTTGCTGATGTAATCGGTGTCTTGCTCTTTGCTCAATGCCGTGGAAAAGGCCTCATAGGCCGCCGAGTATTTGCTTTGGCGCATTAACGCCGTACCCAAGGCGCCGTATAGGCTCGCGTCTTGCGGATATGCCTTCAGGGCCTGGCGCAACAAGCTCTCGGCAGCCGCACTCTCACTGGCGTTGTCTTGTTCGAGCATGCGCTTGGCTTTGACGCCGGCTTGCCAAGCAGGATCGGCCAACAGCCCTTTTTGCATCGCCAGCTGCTTCGTAGCATCTTTAGCCAACGGCGAATACGGGTAATAGCGAATGAATGCTTGCCACGCCTGCGCCGTCTGCGGGCCAACGGGCAGCTTGATCAGGTAGTTGTATTCCCGTTCGGCGGCATTGGTACTGGCAAGAGGATCTGTCGCCAATTGATGCAGCACGGTCAGGGCTTCGTCGTTGCGATCTTCGGCGAACAATAACCCGACCAGCATCTGGCGTAAGCCGGCATTGCCTGGATAATCCCGATCCAGGGCCTGCAAATGACCGATCACAGCTGCGCGCTGGCCACTGATGCGACTGCGCGCGTTCCAGTATTCCAGCGCCGACGCGAGGTCCGGCGGCTCTTTGGCAAACAGCTTTTCGAAAGCTTCGCTGGCCTCTTCAAAGCGCCCGGCAGCAGCCAGTAACCGTGCCTGCTGCAGTTGGCGCAGACCGTCCGGACTGTGCATTTTGATAAGTGCCTGAGCCTGGCGCAATTGCGCAGAGTCCGGCGCCAGCTGGCGCAGGCGCGTCAACCTTTGCTCAATCCAGACGCTGTTCTGCGGCTGAGTCTTGTCAGCCAAGGCCTGTCGAATGTCACCCACCAGCACCTGAGGATTGTCGGGGGCGATCAGTCTTAGTCGTGCCAAAGAGTCGCGCACCAGATCTTCGCGCTGTAAGGCCTCACCAATACGTATTTGCTGCAACAGCCATTGCTGTTGTTCCTGTTGAGTAACAGGCGCCGTCGACGCGAGCGCGGCACCGCTCAAGCAGGACAGCAGCAGGGTGGAGCGCAACATTAAAATCTTGAAGTTACTGATGTGGGGGGCTTTGTTCAGTGCGTGCATGGACTCGTCCAGTTCGGTTGCAGCCGCCCATCCTTGTCGAACCGATAGCGGTGTTCGTCCCAACCCTGGCCGAACATCACCAGCGATTGGTTGTAATAAGCATCTGCCAACGGAGGAGATTGACGCAGGTGTTCACGTTGGGCAGACAGTGCGGCAGCAGCCGACGCGTCGCTGGCCAATAAGGGCAAGAGTGCCGCGGAAAACCCGACGGGGCCTGCGTTCATGATCTCGCCAGTGTCGGAGTCAACGTGTTCCGGCACATATCCCAGGCGCGCGGTAGCTTCAATCATGGGTTTGAAGTGGTTGAGCAAAACGCTGCGTTCGGGTGCGTCGGTCGCCAGCATGCCCACCCATAGATAGACACGAATAGCGTCGTAGCTACCCTGCGTGCTTTTCGCGTCGGGAAAAAAACCCTTTCCGGCCTGCCACATCAGCCAGTCGGGTGCGAAACCTTTGGGGGAGCCTTCGATCAGCGCGAGTTGGGAGTTTTTCGCGACTTCGGTCCACACCGGTGCTATGAAAGAAAATCTGCGCAACAGCTGCGGCGGCAGATAACTAAGGTTCAGGCGCCAGCCTTGACTGGATTCGAAACCGACATCCCCTGGCAGCAACATAAGGCCAAGACCCGGTAACTTACGCAGAGTTTGTGCGGCGCTACGCCATAGCAGGTGATTACCCAGGGCCAGATAATCCGGCCTGCTCCACAGACGGCCGGCTTCCAGCAAGCTGTAGGCAATCCACAGGTCGGCGTCGCTGGCGTTATTGCTGTCGAGCACGCCCCATTGACCGTTCTTGTCGCGTCCCCATTGCCAGGCAGGCAGGCGGGCGCCTAGATCGCCATCCGCCAGATTGTTGCGGGTCCAAGTCAACAACCGGTCAAAGCTTTTCCCATCGTTGGCGACCAGCGCGAAAAACAGCCCATAGCTTTGCCCTTCAGATGTCGTTATCTGCTGTGGGGAGGACGCGTCTATTACCCGTCCATCATCACTGATCAGGTGCTGTTTGAAATTTTCCCAGGCCGGCCATACACATTGGCTCGCTCCCTGTGCAGGCAATGCCAGCAGTGGCAAGAACGCTGCAAGGATTCGTGACCGGGCAATGTTCGCCGGCTTATTCTTCATATGCCAACCGGCGACGAGCCGCCCATTTCAAGATGCGCCAAGTCAGGAATGCACTGAGCAGTACGCCAGACACCGCCATGATCGCGAGCAGGACCGGGTGCTCGGATAACTTGAACCAGAGCAGCAGCCACCATGGCAGGCTGCCGACGTAATAGTGATCGCCTACCATGTGACCTTGAACGCCGCTGCTGCGAATCAACACCACCGAGCCGGCCACTGCGTCCAGCTTTCCGCTGTCATTGAGCGTCTCGCGCAATAACTGGTAGCCGGAGTCTTCGGTGGCCAGCAAGGCCACTATGCTGCGCTGTTCATGGAAAGGCGATTGCAGGCCGACAATTGCTGCAATGGGACCGGTGGCCGAAACTTCAACACGACTGGCTGCAGGTTTGCCCTCGTCCTTGATCTGCGACGAGCCAGGCCCCTGCATGTTCGCTTTCAACAAGCCGTTTCGGGAGCTGTCCAACAGCAGATTCATGTCGCGGTTATCGTGGATGTCAGGGGGTAAAGAACCGAGGATCAGCAAGTCTGCATCGCGCTTCGATACCTCGTCCCAATTATCGCTCAAGGTCAGGTTCATGGCGGGCAGGCCCGAGCGGGCGGAAATTCCGGCCACTGCTTCGAGGTACGTACTCAACTGCAGGGCATTGGGCTGTGGCGGCACCATTACCACGGTCTCGGAAAGATCCGCCATTCGGCTGAAGGGAAAGCCGCTGCGTGCGAACGCTGCCAGATCAGGCATGGCGATGAAATGGTGATAGCCCGACATATCGATCGTTGACTGATCGTCGATAACCGCTTGAGTGTCCACCGTTAACGAAGTCTGGCAGCGATCCCGCTGGGAACTGCTGGTGGTCGTGGCGAAGCTGAAATTGAACCGCAAGTTGTTGCGGTCGCCGATTTTCAGCGCAGGGACCGACAGATTTTCATTGGTGTTCGCCGACTCGCTGGACAACACGGCAAGGCGCAATTCTTCCAGTCGGTCATTGGTGTTGGCCAGCAGTGGCAGGCTGGTGATGAACTGATTGTTGAGGCTGATGTTCAGTCGCGAACCGTCATTGGAAGCCGATGGCGTGTAGCGATATTTGGTTTGCAGCGGAATGCCCTGGTTGCGCCAGACAAACAGATCCGGCGGCAAGTTGATATCCAGGCTGATCGGCAGCGGCTGCACGCCGCTGGTGCGCAACTGCTCTGGGTACTTGATCAGCTCGGCGAAGCGTACGGCACGATCCGTACGCATCCAGTTCGGAGCGTCATAGGGTTGGCGTGGTTGAATCTGCTGCACTTTGTCGATGACAACCCGCTCGCCTCGAAACAGATCACCACCCAATACCAACGCTTGTGCGGCGGCGGCCAGGTCGGCCTCGTCGCGGCCCAGCACCAGCAACACCTTACTGTAGTGATCAGTCGGGTTGTCGATTATCTGCACCACCGGTGCCTCAACCGGCGGGAACTGCTTCATGTCGGCGAGGAACGCCGGGCGATGATTGTTGGTGGCAAACACAATGGATGCGGTGACAGGCCTAGAGGCTGTTGCTGTGGGCAGTTGATCAAACAACACCGGGAATTCCGTGCCGCGCCACGCCGCCAGGCTACCGAAATACGAGGCTACGATACCCGCCGCACGCTGCTCGCCAAGCGTGGGAGAAGCTGCGAAAACCATGTTCAGAACGGGCTTGTCGTAGTCGCGCGCATCGTAGAAAGGCATCGGAAAATAGGCCAGATCGTTCTGTACGATCAACGCCTGCTCTTTCAGGGAAACCAGGCTGGCCCGGCTGATATTGACCCACAGCGCGCTATTGGAAGGCTCTTCGCAAATGTCGGTGTAATGACCGACAAACTCCAACCGTATGCGGTTGAAGTCGCTGATCAGGCGCGGATCAAGATCAACCTGACGAACAGTCTTTTTGCCCAATTGCTCCTTGTCGATGGGGATCACGTTCATCAACACGTCGTTGAGGTAAACCCGCAGGTGCGACAGCGTTGGCAGGAGTGCCGGCGATGGCGTGTACTCAAGTTGTAGCTTTGCATCGTTGGCGATGCGATCGCGCCGCATGGTGAATTCCAGCTGATCGGTGTTATGCGTGCCTAGTAACAGGCTGTCAGCCACACGCCCCAGCTCTGTGAAATTACGCGAAACGTCCCAGCTCGGCACGCTGGTCACTGTTGCCGGTACCGACACTGGCACCGGTGGCTGCCCCTTGGAAGTTTGCTCTTTGACGGGCTGCGCCTGAGCGCAACTCATTGCCAGTGACAGCAGGCTGACCAGCGTGAAACTGAAATAGCGACTCATGGTGCGCATACCGATCGAGAAGTTGGAGAAAGAGGGGGCGCTTTGGCGAAGCGCGGCATATAGCTGATCAGCCAAGCGAGCACACGCACGAACGGTCGGAACAGGGTGCGTGTCCAGGCGGGCAGGTATTGATACAAGCGGTAATAGCCGGTGGCGCCAAGACGCAGCACATCGATGAAACTGTGCAGCGGCCGGTCTGGAGCGAAGTCTTCATTCCAGTTCAGCCAGGCGTCGGCCCGGGAAAAAGTGCATTGCACGTAGTCGATTTTCTGTTGCGCAGTCAGCTCGTTGAGCGCGATGCCAATAAAGTTTTTATGGCTGCGGCTGACGATGCCCGAGAAAAGGAACTCCCGTTCTCCACGCTGCATCAGCAGGGAAACCCGCTCGCCGATTGGCAAGGAAAGCTCAACGTCCAGTTGGACGCCGGTACCACCGTCGGAGTAATCCACCAACAAACAGGGATAGAAGCGCCCGTTTTGCAGACGTATCGCCGCTGGCAGTTTGGCCTGCACACGGTGGGTCTCGCGCACCTGACGTACTTCAGCGGCGATTGCCACGGCAGCGCCCACGATCAGCAGGTTGTAAATGACCCACAGGCTGCTGACCAGCGTGGTACCGATTTCATTGGTTGGCCCGTAAAACAAACGCCATACCGCAAAGCACAGGCCAGCAATATTCATCACCGCCAACACCAGATACGGTCTGGCGATACCCCAGTCGAACTGGTTCTCGGTCATCAAGCCGCCTTTGGCGGTCACGTTGAACTTGCCTTTTTTGGGATTGAACAGCGCGACGGTGGTTGGCCGCGCGATGTACCAGGCCAGCACCGTTTCATAGACCTCTCCCCAGAACGTCAAGCGGTGCTCTCCCTGCATGCGTGAGTTGGTCAGGCTGGCGTGAACCATGTGTGGAATCACATACAGCATGATCATCAAGGCCGGCGCGTAGATGATGTAGGCGTGCATCAGCAGGAACGCCAAAGGCGCAGTAAGGAATACCAGACGCGGCAGGCCCGCCAGAAAGTGCAGCATGGCGTTGGCATAGCAAATACGTTGAAAGATCGTCAGGCCTTTGCCCAGCAACGGGTTGTCGGTGCGGAAAATCTGAGCCATGCCCCGCGCCCAGCGAATGCGCTGACCGATGTGTGCCGACAGGCTTTCAGTGGCCAGCCCTGCGGCCTGGGGAATTCGCACGTAAGCCGAGTTCCAGCCTTTTCGGTGCAGGCGCAGCGCGGTATGGGCGTCTTCGGTGACGGTTTCCACGGCGAAGCCGCCGATTTCATCGATCGCCGAACGCCGTAGCACGGCACATGAGCCGCAGAAAAACGCGGCATTCCACATGTCGTTGCCATCCTGTACCAAACCGTAGAACAACTCGCCCTCATTGGGCCGGCGCCGGAACGTGTCGAGGTTACGTTCAAAAGGGTCCGGCGACAGGAAGTGATGCGGTGTTTGCACCAGTGCCAGCTTGGGGTCACGCAGGAACCAGCCCACCGTAAGTTGCAGGAATGAACGTACCGGCACGTGATCGCAGTCGAAGATTGCCACTAACTCGCCATCAAGCTGCTTCAGGGCCTGATTGAGATTGCCAGCCTTGGCATGTTTGTTGTCGTTACGGGTGATGTAATTCACGCCGACCTGTTCAGCAAACAGGCGGAATTCTTCGCGCTTTCCATCATCAAGTATCGAAATACGCAATTTGTCGTGAGGCCAGTCGATACCAAGGGCCGCATACACGGTGCTGCGCACGATGGACAGGTCCTCGTTGTATGTCGGAATCAGGAGATCAACCGTAGGCCACGACCGTGTATCACGTGGCAGTTGCGCCGGAGGGCGATTTAACGGCCAGCAGGTCTGGATGTAGCCCAGTAACAGCACCAGCCAGGAGTAGGTTTCCGCAATCAGCAACAGCACACCGCAAGCCAGATCCAGCGGACTGTCCCAGTTCAGGGTCGCGGTATAGCGCCACCACAGGTAGCGGCAGGAAACGATGATCGACAGCATGATCAGCAGCAGCGTCGGAAAACGGCCCGGTACGCGCCGGATCACCATCGCCACTGCCCACAGCAAAATCACAAAAACCAACTGCGATACGTAGTTGAAGGGCTCGGTGATACACACCACCACGAGGACCAACCCGACTGCAGCACAGATATAGTCAAGCCAATGTTTATGGCGAGGATCAAGGTTGCGCCGCCACCGGGCGCCGCGATGCATGAGCTTGCTCTCATTGGCTTGCCGGGGCAGCTCTGTGAGAAACGTGCCTATGCGACTCCACAATCGCTGGTTCGACTGACCTACATGGCGCGCCCATTGCGGTGCAGTGCGCCGCCGGGCTTTCGGCCAAGGGCGAAATACCAGCAACCACAAGCTTTGCAGGGCAATACGCAAAGGGTCTCCAGCACTTGGCACCTTGCGGGCCAAATGCGGATACCATCGTTGGCGTTGCGCGATGAGGCGCTGCCAGACCGGCGACTCCAGTCGCAAGAACAACCAGGCCATGGCGGTGAATGAGGCTAGCCATAAAGCTGTCAGTGGGTGGCAGTCGTAACGACGACGCAGTTGCAGGTAAGGAAACCAGTGCTCGATCATGCCATCTCTCGGCGTCGTGCCAGGCACCATGTCGCCAGGCTCAATGCATCTTGCGCCGCAAGGCTTTCCGGCGCGTATTGTCCTACTGGCTGCTTGAATGCAAATGCTTCGCGCATAGCCTCATCGGCGTGCACCGTCAGCGGTAAGAGACGAGTTGCATAGTATTGTCGCCAGATGAGCAACAAATCGCGCTGTAACTGGCTGCCCGGATCGAAGCGGTTTACCAGCACTGGATTGCTGCCCGCCTGCTGCAACAGCAGCACATGACAAGCCGCATCTGCCTCGGCCACCTGGATCGGGAGCAAGCAAGGACCAATGGTCCCGTGCCCCGGCAAGCGTTGTGGTACATCAAACAGCAGCCAGTCATAGTTGGCCGCCAGACTCGCCTGACGCCGTACCCACATCTGGGAGTCATGGATCAGTTGCTGCTCGATGCTCATGGACTCCTGTGTACTCAGGCGACCATAAGGCAGTATGTGGAGCGTCGGCGTCAGGCCCCACGCCTGCTTGTACCAGTCCTGGCCATCGAGCATCGCTCGCGCCCAGCCCGATTTCCCGCAATCCTGCAGATTGAAATGAAGGGACAGTAGATTTTCCGGGGACATGTCGATCAGCAATACGCGCTCACCGAGGCTTTCCAGGGCATAGCCGAGCGCCGCTATCAACGAAGTGGTGCCGACTCCCCCACGAACCCCGCGCATACTCAGCGATGTCACTTAAGCGCTCCGAACTTACCTTGTTGCACTGGCTGGACCACTGGCAAAGGCACCTGGTCACCCTGCTCGTCAGTGATAGGGAAATCAGCCAGCAACGGCCAGCGCTTGAGCGCCCTGCTTAATTCAAGCTGTGCCGAAACATCGACGTATTCCAGGCTCGGCAGGCGCAGTTCGACTTTAAGCCGTGCAATATCATCGGTCCGTTCGTTGCGCGAAGGCGCTGGGTGCTTCAGTTGAATTTTTGCGGGTAAGGAAGCCATGCTCCATTCTCCTTGATCCGAACATAAGGCTTGCCGGCGTAGTCGAGGACAACAGTTCCAGCGTTTTCCGAGACCGCCGGGGTTTGGGGCAGATTGGTCAGCAGTGCCTGCCAGTCCGGGCCCAACCCTTCACCTTGCGCAGGCGCGGTGTACAAGCGAGAAATGATTTCCGACAGGGCCAGATAACTACTTGGCTCTTTGACGAGGATCGGCTCCGATCGCGGGTTCCTGCCCATACCCACTAACTTGATGCCGACCGGCACATGGGTAATCGACGGACTCGGGATTTCCCGCATTCCGGAAATCTGCATGCGGTCACCGTGCAAGGCCGCGCCATGCTCGGGCACGATCACCACCGCCAC
This sequence comes from Pseudomonas umsongensis, assembly GCF_002236105.1. Lineage (GTDB taxonomy): Bacteria > Pseudomonadota > Gammaproteobacteria > Pseudomonadales > Pseudomonadaceae > Aquipseudomonas > Aquipseudomonas umsongensis. The sequence continues at coordinate 532,760 of NZ_NIWU01000004.1, read as the reverse complement.
CCGACGTCCGCTCTTCGCCAGTGCTTTGAGGAACGCGTCCAAATCATCTATCAAGGTTTGAGCGCGCACTTTGTAATCGGCGCTCTTCGTGCCGCCATCGAGAGTCAGGGCGCGGTTGCCGTCATGCAGCGTCGTGGTGTTGTAGAACAGCGCCACCCTCGAATCGCTCTGCCCCTCGCGATGCTGCCACCATTTGTCCAGAACCTCACGATCACGCCAGATCGAGGAACCGTCGAAAGCTACCAGGGTGCGCGGCAGATTGGTGATATTGACCTGCGGCCCCGGCAACGATCCCTGGGCACGAACTTCGTCGATAAATCCTTCGAACTGACCCGTATGGTTGAGCATGACTTCACTGCTGAAGCCCAATTTGCGCAGATCATCCATGAGCAGGCATTGTTCGGGTGCCACGTCGTAAAGCTTGCTATGAGATTGCTGACCGCAGCTGGCGCGCAGCAACCTGATAGCAGCTGGCCCGCTGTAAGATGTAGCCGAATTGAAGTTCTCGAACACCACATCCATCTGCTGCAACAAGCTGTTGTCATGTAAACCAACTGCATCCAGATCGTCCCATGCCATTGAACAGATATTGATGAGCAGCAGGTCAAACGGTTGAGCAGCCGATTGCGACGGTTGGAATGCCACTTGCCGACCGGCCTCGGTGTTGTAGAAATTTTGCAGATAAGCATCGAGCGTCGGGCTATCCGGCTCTGCGCTGACGATCGGCGTACCTGCGGAGACGGGCGCCTGCGCGGTGCTTTGTGGGACAGGGGCATGCATTGCCATAAGCCCTGCTCCGCCTAGCCAGGCGAAACCGGCCAGCGTCAAGGTTGTCAGGCGCAACCACTGGTGCACGAAGAAATACGCCACCACCAACAATAGCAATGCGCCGCAAAGGTTTGGATCAATGAAACGACCGGCCAGATCAAGCAGATAATCCCCAGTGAAATTCAGCACGCCAGGCTGGTCCAGCAACCGGCTAAAAGGTGGCAGCCAAGTGTCTTGATAGAACAACGCCACACTCAACGGTATAGCGATCAACGTGCGTAGCAGCGACACGTAACGATTGTGCAGCGGCACCAATAATACGGCGGCAAACACCAGGTTCGGCAGGAGCTGCAAGTTCAGGTGACCGCTCCAAAGAAGCGCCAGCTTGATGAGGAAATAAAGGTTCCACAGTCCCAGGCCTGGCCAGGTCCACGCGGTTTTCATTGATGTCGGCTTTACCTCGAATCGCTCAGGGCTGTTCATGTACATCACTCGCAACGGGTGCTACAGGCTTGCGCCGACGCACACCCCTCGTCTGCAGGTAGCGGGGTGATAAATATCGTTGAAGTTCGCGATTGATACGCTTTGAGAGACTGCGCAGCACAAGCATTAACGCTACGGTCATGAGGCAACTTCCCGCGATGACCTGTAGCAATTGGGTGTAATTCATGGGCAAGGCTCCGACAGCGGCAACGTAATGCGTTGCGGTGCGTAGCCGCTTTGGCTGATGGCGCGCGTCAAATCAGCGGTGACTTGACCGGTGGCCATACGTGAAACCTCAAGATTGTGGGGGGCATCGATGAAATCCCGACGCGGCAGGACGTCCGCACTGGAAAGCACCTCGCAATCGCTGAAAATATCCCGCCACGGCAAACGGCAGATGTTTCCCAGCGCAGGCTCCAGTCCGTCGGCACGGCATGCGAACAGGAAGAGATAAAACACACCATCAAGAACGCACGCGACATCGCCAAAGCGGCGCAAGGTGATCTGGCTCAAGTATTGGTCGATGTTCAGGTCGCCCCGCGGGCGTAGTCGCAATAATTGATGGGCCAGCTCGCCTGAAGCACTGCTGTAGACCTCATCAAGCAGGTCGATAAAGTCACTTGGCGGCAATATCCCGCGCCGCGCTGGAGGACGCAGTCGTGCAAACAGCGACTGGATGTCAGGAGTCTGACGATGGCGCCAGATCTGGCCTTGGGCGCTTTCTACCATGCTGAGAAAGTTCGCCAGCGTGGTTTTGGCAGGCACGATCAAGTTGGCTCCGCACGTCAGTAACAGACGCTCGTCGCGATAGCGCAGGCAGGCTTCTATTTCCCGCACAATAATCTTCAAGGCGGCACCGCATTGCTCGCGCAACTTGTGTAATTGCCGAGCCAGGGGTTCTACATCCTGGTTACTTTCCAACGTGACGATCACGCAAGCGGCACGCGCGTGGGAAGCCTGCTGCAGTAGATCGACGCGGTGTTCGAAAACGCGCCATTGCTCTGATAACGGTGCCGTCCCCTCCAGAGCTGAACGCTCGGTCAAGTAAATGCGTTGGTCGTCGGTACGGGTTTGTGAGGGACCGGAAAGCTGCGAATCACTCAGGGAAAAACCGCTGTCGCTCGCTTGCAGGTCAAATGCCTGAGCGGCGCAAACACCCAATTGGCTGTGCCAGAAGTTCAGTTGGTAATGAATAGCGCCATCTTGGCGATACAGTTGTGCCAAACCGGAAAGTTGCTCGTTGAGACTGGACAGGCGTTGATGTAAAAGGGGCGCTTGACCGCTGCACAGTACTAGCAGCGTGCAATCAATGCTCAACAGCCATTGACGGGTACTTTCGCACCAGCGTTGTAACTGATTAGTGCTGAGTGCTTCCAGATGGACCGAGTTCAACATCAATACGAGATGGCTGCCGCGCGCGATTTTGGTTCGCTGTAAATCCAAGGCCAGGGACGTAAAGGCAAGACGAGCAGACGCATCGTGAGGCATGCAAAACAGGCGCAACTCCGATGGGCCGCAATCCTCAGCCATGGAGTCGACGACAGTTTGAGGTTCGATGCCGCTGCATACCAACGTGGCAATATGTTCTTGCGACAGGCCCGATAAAAATTGACGAGCCAAAATTTCTGCATCAGTTGCAAGGTCCAGGGTGACCCAATATAACCGCCCCTGGCGCAGCAACATTTGCTCATCCTGCAGATGCCGGATGGCTAACGTGACATGACCCAACGCCTTCTACTCCAACTGTCCGAATGCACCAAAACTCAGCCAGAACGGTTAGGTATCGGCAAAATTTGAAGGCCGCTCACTAAGAGACAAAGGTACCTGGCGCTGCATTCGCCTAGACACCGGTCTCATTAAGATGATGAAAATCACTCTCGGGCGAGTAACCCGGAAAGAGCTGTCATGGGGCCAGTCAAAATATGGGCCATTTGCAGCGCGCAGATGATGGGATATCAAGCTGTCTGTGTCAATATTTTGTAACTGGCAACATGTGTAGCGAATGGCCAGTAAAAACATGACATGTTTTTGGCGTATTAGGCCCTTGTCCTGATCAGCGCTCTTAGATGATTGAATCCTGTGTCAGCCAATTGGCGAACTGGGAAGGATGATGCTAAATCTGGTCATAAATGGACTGTGAAAGCAAAAAAGCACTCAAGTAGACCTACGTCTATCTGACAGAAGGAGTTTCCAACGATCAAAGGGCTGAAGAAGCAGACAATAAAAGCCATATATATATTCTATAAAGATATTTAAATTTACTTTCTTATATCTATAAAGTCACATCCATGCGTACCTGCCGACCAATCGGCGCGCCGCACGACACGAACCAACACGGGACCTCCGTGAGTTTCTGATCGACGCGCGCGCCTTTGAGCGCGCCGTGCGTGGGAGTGATTTATGTCTGCAGCTTCACCATCGCCAAGCATCGCGCCACAATCTTTCGACATCCGCCCGTTCAGCGGTGCGGTGGGCGCCGAAATCATCGGCCTCGATTTGTCCCGCCCGGTCAATGACCAGGACTTCGCGCGCATTCACCGCGCGCACCTGGATCATCACGTGGTGGTGTTCCGCGACCAACGCATTACCCCCGAGCAGCAAATCGATTTCAGCCGCCGTTTCGGTGTGCTGCAGATCCATGTGCTCAAGCAATTCCTGCTGGCCGGGCACCCGGAAATCCTCATCGTTTCCAACATCATCGAAAACGGCCAATCCATCGGCCTGGGTGACGCCGGCAAGTTCTGGCACTCCGACCTTTCCTATAAGGAACTGCCAAGCCTGGGCTCAATGCTGCATGCCCAGGAACTGCCGTCCGAAGGCGGCGACACGCTATTTGCCGACATGCACAAAGCCTGGGACAGCCTGCCCGAGGCATTACGCAAAGCCGTTGAAGGTCGCTCGGCGGCGCACTCCTATACGGCGCGCTACAGCGAGACAAAATTCGAAGGCAATTGGCGCCCGACCCTGACCCCGGAACAACTGGCCCAGGTTGCCGAAGTCATTCACCCGGTGGTGCGTACCCACCCGGAAAACGGCCGCAAGGCGCTGTTCGTCAGCGAGGGTTTTACTACCCGTATCGTTGGCTTGCCGGAAGACGAGAGCAAGCAATTGCTCGACGAGCTCTACGCCCACAGCGTGTTGCCGCAAAACATCTACCGCCACCAGTGGCAGCCCCATGACCTGGTGTTCTGGGACAACCGATCGCTGATCCACCTCGCCGCCGGATGCCCCAGCCATCTGCGCCGCAAGCTGTATCGCACCACCATCCAGGGCGACGCGCCTTTCTGATTTGTCGGAGATTTGACCATGTCCAAACGTCTACCCTTTGCACCGCTGGCCGCGGCAATCGGCCTGGGGTTCAGCCTGATCGCCGGCAGCCTGGTCGCACCGACCGTGGCCCAGGCCGAAGGTGAAATACGCATCGCCGAACAGTTCGGCATCGTTTACCTGCTGCTCAACGTGGTGCGCGATCAGAACCTGATCGAGAAGTACGGCAAGCAGCAAGGCATCGACATCAAGGTCGACTGGACGCAGCTCTCCGGTGGTGCCGCGGTCAACGATGCGCTGCTCTCCGGCTCCATCGATATCGCGGGTGCCGGCGTCGGCCCGCTGCTGACCATCTGGGACCGCACCCACGGCAAGCAGAACGTCAAGGCCGTGGCCTCCCTGGGCAACTTCCCGTACTACCTGGTCAGCAACAATCCCAAGGTCAAGACCATTGCCGACTTCACCGAAAAGGACCGTATCGCGGTACCGGCGGTGGGCGTGTCGGTGCAGTCGCGCTTCCTGCAATATGCCGCCGCCAAGCAGTGGGGCGACAAGGAATTCAATCGCCTCGACAAATACACCATCGCCGTGCCGCACCCGGATGCCACGGCAGCGTTGATCGCCGGCGGTACCGAGCTGAGCGGGCACTTCTCCAACCCGCCATTCCAGGATCAGGCGCTGGCCAATCCAAACGTGCATGTGGTGCTCAACACCTATGATTTGCTGGGCCCGAACTCGCCGACTGTGTTGTTCGCCACCGAAAAATTCCGCAATGAAAACCCGAAAACCTACAAAGCCTTCATCGACGCGCTGACTGAAGCGGCGACCTTTGCCCAGAACGATAAGGGCGCGGCAGCGGACACCTACATTCGCGTCACCAAGGCCAAGATCGACCGCGCCGAGCTGCTGAAAATCATCGACAACCCGCAGTTCGAATTCAGCGTCACGCCGAAAAATACCTACCCCCTGGCCGAGTTCCTCTACCGCGTGGGCGCGATCAAAAACAAACCGGATTCGTGGAAGGACTACTTCTTCCAGGACGCCAAACCGCTGCAAGGGAGCTGACCGACATGAACGCCCCTTTGCAAGGCCACACGGTCAGCAAACCGAACGCCTGCGCCCAAGCGCTGCTGTCGGTCGATAACGTCAGCCTGGAATACCGCACGCCCCAGCGGGTGGTGCGTGCCACGCACCAGGTCAGCTTCGAGGTCGACCCTGCGGATCGCTTTGTGCTTCTTGGGCCGTCCGGGTGCGGCAAGTCGACATTGCTCAAGGCTGCCGCGGGATTCATCCAGCCAGTCGAAGGCGAGATCCGTCTGCAAGGCCAGCGCGTCCATGCGCCAGGGCCTGACCGGATCGTGGTGTTCCAGGAATTCGATCAACTACCACCGTGGAAAACCGTCAAGCAGAACGTGATGTTCCCGCTGCTGGCTTCTAAAACCCTCAAGCGCAATGAGGCCGAAGAACGGGCGTTGCACTACCTGGACAAGGTCGGTCTGGCGGCGTTTGCCGATGCCTATCCGCACACCCTGTCAGGCGGCATGAAGGCGCGGGTTGCCATCGCCCGGGCCTTGGCGATGCAGCCGAAAATCCTCTTGATGGACGAACCCTTCGCCGCGCTCGACGCCCTGACCCGACGCAAAATGCAGGAAGAATTGCTGCTGCTCTGGGAGGAGGTGCGCTTCACACTGCTGTTCGTCACGCACTCCATCGAGGAGGCGTTGGTGGTGGGCAATCGCATCCTGCTGCTGTCGCCGCATCCGGGGCGCGTGCGTGCCGAAGTCCACAGCCATCAGTACGACTTGCACAGCCTGGGCGGCGTGGCATTCCAGGAGTCGGCGCGGCGCATCCATCGCTTGTTATTCGATGAAGGCCAGTCGCCGGGAACCGAGCGCGAGCTGGATTTCGCCGACATCCGCATTGCTTATTGAGCCAGTTTGAGAGGAGGGCCCGATGAGCCATTTATCATCCCCGCGTGAAGAGTTCGAAACGGTTTTGCAGCCACTCACCAGCGTACCGCTGGAACGCGAACTGCCGCTTGGCCAACGCCTGTGGCAACAGGGTTGGCTGCGCAAAAGCCTGATCCTGATTTTGCTCGCCGTACTCTGGGAAGCCGTTGCCCGTTATCAGAACAACGATCTGCTGCTGCCAAGTTTTGTGCAGACCACGCATGCGCTGTACGACGGCCTGCTCAGCGGCGAATTGCTGGGTAAAGTGTGGATTTCCCTGGTGGTGCTGCTCAAGGGCTACCTGATCGGCATCGTCCTGGCCTTCGCCCTGACCACCTTGGCGGTGTCGACGCAATTGGGCCGCGACCTGCTCAGCACCCTGACCTCGATGTTCAACCCGTTGCCGGCGATTGCCCTGCTGCCGTTGGCGTTGCTGTGGTTCGGACTGGGGCAGAACAGCCTGATCTTCGTACTGGTGCATTCGGTGCTCTGGGCCCTGGCGCTCAATACCTACGCAGGCTTTCTCGGCGTCTCGGAAACCCTGCGCATGGCCGGGCGCAACTACGGCCTCAAGGGCCTGCGCCTGGTGCTGTTCATCCTGATCCCGGCGGCGCTGCCATCGATCCTCGCCGGCTTGAAAATCGGCTGGGCCTTTGCCTGGCGCACGTTGATCGCTGCCGAACTGGTGTTTGGCGCGACCAGTGGCAAGGGTGGGTTGGGTTGGTACATCTTCCAGAACCGTAATGAGCTGTACACGGACAAGGTGTTTGCCGGGTTGGCGGTGGTGATTCTGATTGGGTTGCTGGTTGAGAATCTGGTGTTTGATACGTTGGAGCGGGTGACGGTGAAGCGGTGGGGGATGCAGCGCTGATCCGTTGAGTCTGCCTGTCAATGATTTGCTAGCATTGCGCCTGAATCAATCCTGATAAGGCATGCGTGCTCTCCATGCAACTACCAGATATGAACCTGTTGGTCGCCCTCGACGCCTTGCTCGACGAGGGCAGTGTGGTGGGCGCCGCGCGGCGAATGAATCTCAGCCCGGCGGCCATGAGCCGCACCCTGACGCGTATCCGCGAAGCCATCGGTGATCCGATCCTGGTGCGAGCCGGCCGTGGTCTGGTGCCGACGCCAAAGGCACTTGAATTACGCGAGCAGGTACGCGACGTAGTAGAGCAGGCCGCGCACTTGTTCCACTCGGCCAGGGTTGTGGACCTGGGCAGCCTGCGCCGGCGCTTCAGTATTCGGGCCAACGATTTTTTCATCGGCATCTATGGCGGCAAGCTGTTCGACACCATGGAGCGTCAGGCCCCGCACTGCGAATTACGTTTTGCGCCAGAGGGCGATGGCGATGATGAGGCCTTGCGAGAGGGTCGCATCGATCTGAGCGTCAGCAACAACCGGCCGTTGATGCCGGAAGTGAAGGTGCAGAATCTGTTCTCCACCCAGTTTGTCGGCCTGGTGCGCGAGGATCACCCCTTGCTCGATCAAGAAATCACCGCAGAACGTTTTGCTGGCTATTCACATATCAGCATGTCCCGTCGCGGGATCGCTCGCGGGCCGATCGATGCGGCGCTCAACGCCCTGGGCCTGGAGCGGCGAGTGGCGGTGATTGCGCCAAGTTTCCACGCGGCGATGTTTGCCTTGCCCGATTCCGACCTGATTCTGCCGGTGCCCAGGGAGACGCTGTTGAGCGTGCGTCGACTGGGGCTGAAATTACGCTCGTTCACCTTGCCCATTCCATTGCCGACCATCGTGCTTAACCAGGCCTGGCACCCGCGCTTCGACAATGACCCCGCTCACCGCTGGCTGCGTGAAACGCTGAAAGCTTGCTGTGACGAGACGTGGTTGGCAGCGCAACCGGTGGTGAGTTGAACGAATGAACCTGTGGGAGCGAGCCTGCTCGCGATAGCGGGGTGTCAGTCAACGGTGATGGTGAATGTTACAACCCTTTCGCGAGCAGGCTCGCTCCCACAGGTTCTGCAGCATTGCGTGTAACGCACTTATAACCTGTCGATAAGTCAGTTTTCGTCAGGTCACACGCTTCATAGAATGTTTCGGACTTCAAATCCCGGAGCTCGCAACAATGACTTCCCTCACGGTCACGGCACCTCTCGCCGCGACCAGCCCGACGGCCGCCACACCACCGGTCTTCGGCCCGCGGATCATCATCGGCCTGGTTGGCGTGTTGCTGGCAGTGCTGGTGTCGGGCCTGAACGAGATGGTGACCAAGGTTGCCCTGGCCGATATCCGTGGCGGGTTGGCCATCGGTTACGACGAAGGCACTTGGCTGGTTGCTTGCTATGCCGCGACCTCGGTGGCTGCCATGGCGTTTGCGCCTTGGTGTGCCGTCACGTTCTCGCTGCGGCGCTTCACCCTTTACGCCATCAGTGCCTTCACGCTGTTGGGGGTGTTGTGCCCGCTGGCGCCGAACTACGAAAGCCTGCTGGTCCTGCGCACGTTGCAGGGGCTGGCCGGTGGCGCGCTGCCGCCGATGCTGATGACCGTTGCCCTGCGTTTTCTGCCAGCCAATGTAAAACTCTACGGATTGGCTGGTTATGCCCTGACGGCGACTTTTGGCCCGGGCCTGGGCACGCCACTGGCAGGCCTCTGGACCGAGTATGTGGGCTGGCAGTGGACCTTCTGGCAAGTGGTCGTACCCTGCTTGATTGCCCTGGTCGCGGTTGCCTACGGCATACCCCAGGACCCGCTGCGGCTGGAGCGTTTCAAACAGTTCAACTGGCGTGGTTTGCTGTTGGGTTTTCCGGCGATCTGCATGCTGGTGATTGGCATCTTGCAGGGCAATCGGCTGGATTGGTTCGAGTCGAGCCTGATTGTTGGATTGCTGGTGGGCGGTACGCTGTTGCTGGTGCTGTTTTTGATCAACGAGTGGTCGCAGCCGATTCCGTTTTTCAAGATGCAGATGCTCGGCATCCGCAATCTGTCGTTCGCGCTGGTCACCCTGGCCGGCGTGCTGGTGGTGTTGCTGGCGGTGGTAGTAATTCCTTCCAGCTATCTGGCGCAGGTTCAGGGGTATCGCCCGGTACAAACTGCACCCATCACCCTGCTGGCGGCGCTCCCGCAATTGATAGCGCTGCCGTTGGTGGCAGCGCTGTGCAACCTGCGCTGGGTCGATTGCCGCTGGGTATTGGGGATCGGCCTGAGCATGCTGGTGTTGTCCTGCATCGGCGGTTCGCAGTTGACCTCGGCGTGGATTCGCGACGAGTTCTATGTCCTGCAACTGCTGCAGATCTTCGGTCAACCCATGGCGGTCCTGCCGCTGCTGATGCTCTCGACTGGCAGCATCAACCCCATGGACGGGCCGTTTGCGTCGTCCTGGTTCAACACCGTGAAAGGCCTGGCAGCAGTGGTCGCCACCGGCGTGCTGGAAACCCTGACCACGCAGCGCCTGCATTTTCACTCGACCATGCTGGTGGACCGTCTCGGCAACTCTCCCCTGGTCGACAGCGACGCCCCGGGCCTTGCCCACCGGCTGCATGAGCAGGCCGTGGTGCTGGCCGCCTCGGACCTTTACCTGTGCATGGCCGGCGTCGCATTGGCGCTGATCCTGCTGATTTTCTGGCTGCCGACGCGGATCTATCCGCCCCGTGCGCCGACTTGAACGCATCACTGAAACAGAAGGTTTTCATGACGACTCAATCCAAGCAAAAAGTAGCTGTTGGCGTCGCCGTCGTGATCGCGACGGGCGTACTGATTTATCTGCTGGCGCCCGGCCTGTTTGGCCAGCGCACAGAGCAGAGCACCAATGATGCCTATGTCTCGGCTGACTACACACTGGTGGTGCCGCGCGTTGCCGGATTCATCAAGCAAGTGCTGGTGGAAGACAACCAGCAGGTCAAGGCCGGGCAACTGCTGGCGCTGATCGATGATCGCGACCTGCGCGCCGCCGCCGAAGCGGCCGCCGCCGAAGCCGTGGTGGCTCAGGCGCAACTGCAAAATGCCCGGGCGACGCTTGAGCGTCAGGCCTCGGTGATCGCCCAGGCACAGGCACAGGTAGTGTCCGCCAAGGCTGAAATAGCCTTCGCTCAACATGAACTGAACCGATACGACCACCTGGCCGGGGTCGGTGCCGGCACGGTGCAGAATGCTCAGCAAGCGCGCACGCGCATCGATCAGGCTACTGCCCGGTTGGCCAATGTCACGGCGGTGCTGGCGGCGGAGCGCAAGCAGGTGGATATCCTTACGGCCCAGCGTGACGGAGCAGAAGGTGGGTTGAAACGGGCGCAGGCAAAGCTGGAAATCGCCAGTTACGAACTGTCTTACACACGTATTACCGCGCCGCAGGATGGCATGGTCGGTGAGCGCGCGTTGCGTGTCGGGGCCTATGTCACGCCGGGCAGCAAACTGCTCGCCGTGGTACCGCTGGCGCAAGCCTATGTGGTGGCCAACTTCCAGGAAACCCAACTGACGAATGTGCAGCCAGGGCAGGACGTGCAGGTGCGTGTCGACACCTTTGGCGGCGCAGCGCTGAACGGCCGGGTCGAGAGCATCGCACCGGCCACCGGCGTGACCTTTGCTTCAATCAAGCCGGATAACGCGACGGGCAACTTCACCAAGGTGGTGCAGCGGATTCCGGTGAAGATCGTGCTGGAACCGGGTCAGCCGTTAGCCGAACGGTTGCGGGTGGGGATGTCGGTGGAGGCGAGTATCGATACGGCTGGTGCGAAGGCCAATGAGGTTGCGCAGCGATGAGTATCTTCGTTGATTGCGATCCCCTGTGGGAGCGAGCCTGCTCGCGAAGAGGCCATCCGTCTCGACTCACCCTTTGTGCCTTGCTCGTGATGAGCCTGTCAGCCTGCACCGTAGGCCCGGACTTCCAAAAACCTCAGGCACAGCAAGTCACCGAGTGGGCGAAACCATCCAAGGCCGCCGCCAGCCAGGCCAGTGAGGAGACGATGAACGAACGCTGGTGGCAAGTGTTCAACGATCCGCAACTCTCGGCCCTCACTCAACGTGCCCTGAGCGACAACCTTGACCTGAAACTCGCCAGCAGCCGCTTGCAACAAAGCCGTGCTTTACGCCAGGTGATCACCGCCGACCGCTATCCGAATACCGCCGCCACGGGTAGTTACGCCCGTAAACGCAACAGCGGCGAAGGCCTGAGCGATCCGTCGGGGCACAACGGCAATTCTGCATTCAGTCTCTGGGATGCCGGCTTCTCCGCCTCTTGGGAGCTGGATTTCTGGGGTCGCGTGCGCCGCGAAACCGAGGCCGCCAATGCCACCGTGGAAGTCGCCGAAAACGACCGTCGTGGTGTGCTGTTGTCGGTGCTGTCGGAAACCGCTCAGGACTACATTCAACTGCGCGGAGTGCAGAACACCCGTGCCGTTACCGAACAGAACCTCGAGGTCGCTCGGCACAGCCTGAAACTTTCGCAGCTGCGCCTGGCTGATGGTGTCGCAACGGACCTTGATGTCGCCGAAGCCGCCGCCCAGGTCGCGGCCATCGAGTCGCGCCTGCCAGCACTGGAGCAGCGCCAGGCCCAACTGATCAACGCCTTGAGCCTGTTGATGGGGGAACCTCCCCAGGCGCTGGCGGCCGAGTTATCCACTGACGCGCCGGTGCCGCAAACGCCGCGCCAGGTTGCCATCGGCCTGCCTTCGCAACTGGCCGAGCGCCGCCCGGACATTCGCCAGGCCGAAGCCCGCCTGCATGCCGCGACCGCGAGCATCGGCGTGGCCAAGGGGGATTTTTATCCACGGATTACCCTGTCAGGCAGCGTCGGTTCGCAAGCCATGCAACTGAGCGATTTCGGTTCCTGGGGTTCACGCACGTTCGGCATCGGCCCGCAATTCAGCCTGCCGCTGTTCGACGGCGGCCGCCTGCGCGGCGTGCTGAACCTGCGCGAAGCCCAGCAACAGGAAGCGGCCATCGCCTATCAGCAAACCGTATTGCGCGCCTGGCATGAAATCGACGACCAATTGAGCGCTTACAACGCCAGCCAACTGCGCCGCGACAGCCTCGCCGAAGCGGTACGCCAGAACCGTATCGCCCTGCAAACCGCGCAACGGCAATATGTCGAGGGCGTGGTGGACTTCGTCAACGTCCTTACCGTGCAAGGCGCATTGCTGGCGACCCAGGAGCAATGGGTGGAGAGTTCCACCGGCGTGTCGCTGGCAGCAGTCGGGTTGTACAAGGCACTGGGTGGCGGATGGGAGTCGGTTTATCCGCTGGCGGCGCAACGCTGACTCAAGGTTTAGCCGACAGATCCGCCATACCCTTGAGCAATTCGATCGGCAACGGGAAGACAATGGTCGAACTCTTGTCTCCGGCGATCGAGCTCAGTGTCTGCATATAACGCAGCTGCATGGCGCCGGGTTGGCGGCCGAGCATTTCGGCGGCTTGCATGAGTTTTTCCGACGCCTGCAATTCGCCTTCCGCGTGGATCACCTTGGCCCGGCGTTCGCGTTCCGCTTCTGCTTGTCTGGCGATGGCGCGGATCATCGATTCGTTGAGATCCACGTGTTTGATTTCGACATTGGCAACCTTGATGCCCCAAGCGTCGGTCTGGGCGTCGAGAACTTGCTGGATGTCGATGTTCAGTCGTTCTCGCTCAGCCAGCAGTTCATCAAGTTCGTGTTTACCGAGCACCGCACGCAAGGTGGTTTGCGCCAGCTGGCTGGTGGCCATGAGAAAATCTTCGACCTGGATGATTGCCTTCTGTGGATCAAGTACTCGAAAGTACAGCACTGCATTGACTTTGACCGAGACGTTATCGCGGGTGATAACATCTTGCGTCGGGACGTCGAGGACGATGGTGCGCAAGTCGACCCGGACCATTTGCTGGATCACCGGAATCAGCAGGATCAGGCCGGGGCCCTTGACCTGCCAGAAGCGTCCGAGCTGGAACACCACCCCACGCTCGTACTCGCGCAGGATGCGGAACGTCGCCCCCGCCAGTGCGATCAGCAGTAGCAGCAGCGCGACAAAACCGATTTGCAGACCCATGGCTAACCTCCAACCGTTACCGCGTCAGCCGCGGCCACTTCCAGCAACAATCCCTTGCGCGCCACCACCCGGACCTTTTGCCCGACCTGCAATGGCTGGGCGCTCGATACCTGCCAGTGTTCGCCCTGTAGATGCACCCAGCCCAGACACGCATCGCCGGCCTGCAAAGACAGCACCGGGGTCACGCTGCCCAACAGGCCGGCGTCACCGCTGACGGTGTGGCGCGGTCGGGTCTTGAGGGCGCGGATCAACAGGAATATCAAGAGCAGCGCGCTGAGCAGTCCCAGGCCGATCATCAACGGCACGGGCAGTTCGGCATTGGTCAGGATCACTGCGCCGATCACGAACATCACGATTCCGCCCAGACCGATCACGCCATAGTTGGGCAGCGCCGCCTCGGCGATTAAAAAAGCGATACCGAAAGTGATCAGCCAGATCCCCGCGGGATTGGAACCGGGCAGTTCGGCGGTGTCCGCAGCGATGGCGACTCCGCTCAATGCCAACAGCAACGCAAGCGCACAACAACGAGTGTTCACGTGACCCTCCAGGAGAGTCGCAGGTGGTTCTGTATACAGTCTAGTTGAGGAGCTGGTTGTATGAATTTTGCTCAGTTGTCGACCTGTCCGATGGGCGGAATTCCCGCTGGTTTGCCCCAGCGGGCCTAGACTTTTACTACGTACAAAAGTGTTAACCATCGTCCGCCAGGCGTTTCTGCGGACACCGAGGTGCATCATGCGTATGGCAAGAACCGTGCAGAAAAGCCTGGAGCAGGCTCAATGCGAATATGACATCGTCACCCATCCCCACTCGGCCAGCAGCCTCGAAACCGCACGGGTGGCGGGTATACCTGCAGAACGGGTGGCCAAGTCGGTCATTCTTGACGACCACCACGGGCATTACCTGATGGCCGTGCTTCCCGCCAGCCGTCACCTGGACTTGAGCAAAGTGCGCAGCACCGGTGAATGGCAGGTTTCCCGCGAGAGCAACCTTCCGCATCTGTTTGAAGACTGCGAACGCGGGGCCGTGCCGGCCCTGGGCGAAGCCTATGGACTTGACGTTGTCATCGACCCGCTGCTGACTCGACAGAAAGACATCTATCTGGAAGCTGGCAATCACATCAACCTGTTGCACATGGACATGCCGCAATTCCTGAAAATGGTGCCCCATGCAGAGGTGCGGGAGTTGAGTCATTGAGGATCGTTTCGTCAATGCTGTCGTCTTCACGAGCGGGCTCGCTCCCACAAGGTGAACGCCTTCCCTGTGGGAGCGAGCCTGCTCGCGATTGACCGCGCAGCGGTCCCTTTATCAGTTTTACTGGAGCCCGACATGGAAAACCCAACCCACAATCTTCCCTCCCTGTTCAAGCAACTCGGCCTGCCTGACGACGCCGAGAGCATCGACAAATTCATCACCACCCACTCACCGCTCAAACCGGACCTGCACCTGGCGGATGCTTTTTTCTGGAACCCGAGCCAGGCGGATCTGTTGCGCAATGAAATTCTGGAAGACGCCGATTGGGCGGAGGTGGTGGATCAGCTGGATGTGATGTTGAGGAAGGGGAGGGGAATGTAAAAAGCCGAAGATTTGTTTCAAAACTTGACTGAAAATCCCTTCCAATGCCATATTGATAGTTAGCAAACTAACAGTGTGTTTTCCCTCGTGCCGAATAACCTCGACGCTCTGCAAATGAACATCAGCAGCACCATGGTGGTGGCCGCCCGGCACTGGCGCAAAATCTGCCAGTCCACCCTGGCCAACTATGGAATTTCCGAAGCTTGTGCCGTCCCGTTACTGATGATCGGGCGTCTAGGCGAGGGCGTGCGGCAGGTGACGGTGGCGCAGGCGGCGGGGATGGAAAGCCCGTCCCTGGTACGTTTGCTCGATCAGTTGTGCCATGGCGGTTACGTCTGCCGCACCGCAGACGCCCAGGACAGGCGCGCCAAATGCCTGAGCCTGACCGCTACCGGTCGGACCCTGGTGCAAGCCGTCGAGGTTGAGTTGGTGCGTTTGCGTCATGAAGTCCTCGAAGGCATCGATCCGGCAGATCTTGAAGCGACGCTGCGCGTATTGAAGGCCTTCGAGTCGGCCAGTCATTTGCCGGTAACCAGCCCTTGAACGGTTTCTTTTCCGGTATGCCCCCGGCCCGGGACTGGTTCTACGGAGTACGCACCTTCGCGGCCTCGATGATCGCGCTGTATATCGCCTTGCTCATGCAAATGCCGCGTCCTTATTGGGCGATGGCCACGGTGTATATCGTTTCCAGCCCGTTTGTCGGCCCCACCAGTTCCAAGGCGTTGTACCGCGCAGTCGGCACTTTTCTGGGCGCCGCTGCGGCGGTCCTGTTCGTGCCGATGTTCGTGCAGAGTCCTTATGTGCTGGTGCTGGTCATCGCACTGTGGACCGGGATTTTGTTGTTCCTGTCCATGCATTTGCGCACCGCGAACAATTACGCCCTGATGCTGGCCGGCTACACCTTGCCTTTGATCGCCCTGCCGGTAGTGAATAACCCGTTGGCAGTGTGGGACGTGGCCGAAGCGCGCACAGAAGAAATTTTCCTCGGCATCGCCGTCGCTGCGGTGGTCGGTTCGATGTTCTGGCCGCGACGGCTGGCGCCGGTGTTCAACGATTCGGTGAGCAAGTGGTTTGCCGACGCGTCGAATTACAGCACGCGCTTTCTCGCCCGCAACGTGCAGCCCGAGGAGGTCAGCGCCTTGCGCGCCTCAATGGTCGCCACGTTCAATACCCTGGAACTGATGATCGGTCAGTTGCCCCACGAAGGCGCGCGTCCGCAAACAGTGCGCAACACCAAGGAGTTGCGCGGACGGATGATTCACCTGTTGCCAGTGATCGATGCCCTCGACGATGCGCTCTACGCGCTGGAAAGGCGCACCCCTGAGCTGGTGGACAAGTTCGCGCCATTGCTGGCCGCTGCCACTGAATGGCTCGATCACAAGAATGCTGATCCCGAGCGTTGGCAAGCGCTCAAAGACCAACTCGAAGCGCTGCAGCCCAGCCCCGCAGTGCTGGATGATCGCAAGCAACTGCTGTTCTCCAACGCCATTTATCGCCTCGGCGAGTGGGTCGATTTGTGGCAGGACTGTCGCAGCCTGCAACACGCGATCCAGTGCGAAAGCCAGGACAGTTGGCGTGCGGTCTATCGGCATTGGCGCCTGGGGCGCCTGACCCCCTTTCTGGATCGTGGGCTGATGCTCTATTCCGCCGCTTCCACCGTCGCGGCGATCATTGTCGCCTCGGTGCTGTGGATTCTGCTGGGCTGGACCGATGGCGGCAGTGCAGTGATCCTGGCGGCCGTGGCGTGCAGCTTCTTTGCCTCGATGGATGACCCGGCACCGCAGATCTACCGATTCTTTTTCTGGACGGCGATGTCGGTGGTGTTCGCCAGCCTTTACCTGTTTCTCGTCCTGCCCAATCTGCATGATTTCCCGATGCTGGTGCTGGCCTTCGCCGTACCGTTCATCTGCATCGGCACACTGACGGTCAAGCCGCAGTTTTACCTGGGCATGTTGCTGACGCTGGTCAATACCTCGTCGTTCATCAGTATTCAGGGCGCCTACGACGCGGACTTCCTCAGTTTCGCCAACTCCAACCTGGCTGGACCGGTGGGCTTGCTGTTCGCGTTCGTCTGGACCCTGATCGCCCGGCCGTTCGGTGCGGAGCTTGCGGCCAAACGCCTGGCCCGTTTCGCCTGGCGCGACATTGTCAGCCTCACCGAGCCGGCCACGCTGGCCGACCATCGACGCCTGGGCGTGCAGGTCCTGGATCGACTGATGCAGCATTTGCCGCGGCTGGCCGTGACCGGCCAGGACACCGGCATCGCCTTGCGTGAAGTTCGTGTGGCGCTGAACCTGCTTGACCTGCTGGCTTATACGCCGCGGGTTCACGGCGTTCCGCAGGCATTGCTGCGTCAGGTAGTGGCCGAGGTCGGCGAATACTTCAAGGCCTGCCTCAAGGCCGGCGAACGCCTGCCGGCGCCGAGTCCGTTGCTGATGACCCTCGACCGCACGCGCCGAGCGTTGGGCGGCGCGGGTGATGAAGAAACCCGCTTGCACCTGCTGCACGCCTTGAGCGGCTTGCGCCTGGCGTTGTTGCCCGGCGTCGAATTCGTCGGATCTGCCGAGCCCGAAGAACCGCTTCCCCATGGCATCGATGGAGCGCCTTTATGATCGGTGATCTGGATATCAGCGGGGTGTTTTTGCCTACGCTGCTGGTGCTGATGGGCATTACCTATGTGTTGTACCTGTTGGTGCACGGGGTGCTGACGCGCCTGCACTTTTACCGTCTGGTCTGGCACCGGGCATTGTTTAACGTGGCTCTCTACGCCTTGCTGCTTGGCGCCGTGGATTCACTCAGTCGATACCTGATGACATGAAAAAGCCGTTTCTAACCCTTGGTCGCGTGGTCCTGACCCTGTTGATCGTAACTTTCGCCGTGGTCGTGGTCTGGCGCATGGTGATGTACTACATGTTCGCGCCCTGGACCCGTGACGGGCACATCCGGGCCGACATCGTGCAGATCGCGCCGGACGTATCCGGGCTGATCCAGCAAGTGCAAGTGCGCGACAACCAGTTGGTAAAGCGCGGCCAAGTACTGTTCAGCATCGACCAGGACCGTTTCAAACTGGCCTTGCGCCAGGCGAAAGCGGCGGTCGCAGACCGCGAGGAAACCTTGGCCCAGGCCCAGCGTGAAGCCAAGCGTAACAAGGGTCTTGGCAATCTGGTGCCGGGCGAACAGCTGGAAGAAAGCCAGTCCCGGGTGGCCCGCGCACAAGTGGCGTTGATGGAAGCCCAGGTGGCGGTAGACAGCGCGCAACTGAACCTCGATCGCTCGGTTGTCCGCAGCCCGGTGGACGGCTACGTCAACGACCGCGCGCCGCGAACCCAGGAGTTCGTCAGTGCCGGGCGGCCAGTGTTGTCTGTCGTAGACAGCAATTCTTTCCATATCGACGGCTATTTCGAAGAAACCAAACTCAACGGCATCCACATCGGCCAAAGCGTCGACATCCGGGTCATTGGCGACAATGCGCGCCTGCGCGGCCATGTGGAAAGCATCGTGGCCGGTATCGAAGACCGCGACCGCACCAGTGGCAACAACTTGCTGCCCAACGTCAATCCGGCCTTCAGCTGGGTGCGGTTGGCCCAGCGGATTCCCGTGCGTATCGCGTTCGATGAGGTCCCTGAGGATTTCCGCATGATCGCCGGGCGCACCGCCACGGTATCGATCATCGACGACCAGAACCGGGAGCCCGTGCAATGAGCAAGGCCTCGGGTTTGGCGATCGCCGGATTAGGCTTGCTGCTGTCGGCGTGTCAGATGGTCGGTCCGGATTATCACCTGCCGGACGAAGCCGCGATCCACCGTGAAGACCTGCAGGGCGAACTGGCGGTGGACGGCAAGCCGGTGGTTTCGGCACCGGTGCCTGCCGATTGGTGGCGCTTGTATCAGGACCCGCGGCTCGACCAACTGGTGCAGCAGGCCATGGCGTCCAACACTGATTTGCGTGTAGCGGCCGCCAGCCTGCTGCGCGCTCGCGCTCAGGTGGACGAGGCCGAGGCGGCGGGCGGCTGGAGCGGTGGGGTGAAGATGGGCGCCCAGCGCTTGCAGGAATCCGGTGAAGCGTTCTTGCTGCCGGAAAAGGTGCCGGTGGCCAACATCGGCGATATCGGCATCAGCGCGTCCTACCAATTTGACCTGTTCGGCACCTTGCAGCGCGGCATCGAAGCGGCCAAGGCCAATGCCGATGCGACCCAGGCTGCCGCCGATACGGCGCGCATCACTCTGGTGGCCGATGTGGTCCGGGCTTACACCCAGGTGTGCGCAGCCAACGAGGAACGGGAAATCGCCCAGCATTCCCTCGACCTGCAAGCCCAGAGCACCACGCTGATCCAGCGTTTGCGCGATGCCGGGCGTGGCGACGAAACCCAGGTCACCCGTTCGCAAACCCAATTCAAATCCTTGCGCGCCGACATGCCGCGCTATGAGGCGGCACGTCAGGCCGGGCTTTTCCGCTTGTCGATGCTGCTGGCCAAGCCTGTGGATCAACTACCGGCCGGCACCGCCAGCTGCGACGAACTGCCAAAAATCACGCAATTGGTACCGGTGGGCGACGGTGCATCGCTGCTTAAGCGCCGCCCCGACATCCGCCAGGCCGAACGTCGACTGGCGGCCGCGACCGCGGGTATCGGCATTGCTACCGGTGAGCTTTACCCGGACATTCGCATCGGCGCGACCATCGGCACGGTCGGTCTCCTGGAAAACCTCGGCGAACCCTCTGCCAACCGTTGGGGCTTTGGCCCATCGCTGACCTGGAATGTGCCGACCAACGGCGCCAGGGCACGAATTCGCGAAGCTGAAGCGGTGACCCAGGCGACGCTGGCGCATTTCGATGGAGTGGTACTCAACGCTATTCGTGAAACCCAGACCGGCCTGGCCCAGTACTCCGCCTTGCTGCAACGCCGTGAGGCGCTGGCGGACGCCGAGCAGTCGGCGAAGCTGGCCGCCGACCAGACCCATCGTTTCTTCCAGGCCGGTCGTGCATCGTTCCTGGCGGACTTGCAGGCGACCCGCACCTACATCGACGTCACCGCGCAACTGGCCGCTGCCAACACCCAGGTTGCCATCAGCCAGATCGATTTGTTCCTCGCCTTGGGCGGTGGTTGGGAAAGCGGACGAACGCAAGCATCGAACTCCGGCAAACCCTGAGGCCGTTGCTATGCTTTGAAGTGTTGAAAGGGCGTTCGTGCAAAAGCGCCCTGGATTCGTACAAGGCATGCGCAGGTCATGGGGAAACCAATAATGAAAAACCCTTATGCTCTCGGCTTCTGGTGCGCCGTTGTGGCGCTGGTGCTGCTCACAGGCACCTATTTCTACGGCATCATGCTGGCTAACCAGATCGACAAAGCGCTGACGTTCCTCGACAGCGCCGCCCTCTTGATTGCCGTGATGTCCATTGCGGTGGTGGCCTGGGCGTCGGTCCAAGGGCAACGAATCAAAAAAAGACAGCTTGAACAAGGCAAGACCCTGGTGATGATCTGGAACACCAAGGTGGCGCTACGGCGTGTCGAATCGGTCTTCGACCGGTATTTCTGGGGCAGCTACTGGCAGCCGGGCAGGACCTTCCAGGAAGTCATGGGCGAGCTCACGGGCACACCCCTGGAAAAAAGCCTCGAAACCTTGAAAAAACAATGCCTTGAGTTGGACAAACAAGTGGCCGACGACGGTCGGCACTGGCTCAACAATGCTCGCGAGCTGGCTGACGTCGCCACCGCCATGGCCCGGGAGCGCTATCAGCTCGACTACTGCGACCCGCGCAGTGAAGTGACGGGCGGGGCGGTGATCAACCGGGATTTCGAAGTGTTGATCTACACCTGGACGGCGCGGCTGAAAACCTTTGATCACCAGCTCGATGAGATTGAAGTGCAGTATTCCTGATTGCTAAAAGATGCAGCCTGCGGCAGCTCCTACAGGAGATTCGTATCACCCTGTCGGAGCTGCCGCAGGCTGCGATCTTTTTTCAGGCGACACTTTTTCACCGTTAACCATTGGGCTGCCTTGCACGCCTGATGCTAACCTGCACCCCACTTTCAGCGCAGTCGTGACCGCAACCCCTCATGGGTTCAGGGAAGACGACCACACCTCAACAACGGACATTGAACGGGTCATTCATGAATAAATCAGCAGGCGTGCTCCTGGGAATCGTTGTCGCCATTGGTGCAATCAGCGCCGGCGGAGCCTGGTTCACCGGCACCAAAATCGAAGGTGTGCTCAACAGCTCCCTGGCGGATGCCAACAAGCAATTGCAGGCTGCAATGGTCGGTTACAAAGGCACGGCCTCGCTGGAACTGGTGTCCTTGGAACGTCATGTATTCAGTAGCACTGCGCATTACCGCCTCAAGGGTGAAGGCGAAATGTTCGGCGAGGTACCGGTCGAATTGCTGTTTACCGACCACATCGAGCACGGCCCGCTTCCGTTCTCGCGCCTGGTATCGCTGAAATGGTTGCCGGTCATGGCCACCAGTCACTATGAACTGGAAAAGACCCCGCTCACGGAAAAATGGTTCGCCGCCACCAAGGACGCGTCGCCGCTCAAGGGCGTGGTCAACATCGGCTACGACAATTCCACCAACGGCACGCTTGAATTGCTGCCGCTGGAAACTGCACTGGATGACAAGTCCAGCCTGAAATTTTCCGGTCTGAAGGTTGATGTCGCGGCCAGCGCCCAGGCGCAGAAGGTCAAGGCCGATGGCTACATGGACAGCCTCAAGCTGACCACTGTTTCCGAAGACCAGGCACCCGTGCTGGTCGAGTTGAGTGGTCTTACCCTGGCCAGCAACCTGACCAAAAGCACCTACGGTTATTACACCGGCGATAACACCGTCGAATTGAGCAACAGTAAAACCACCTTTGGCCCCAAGCAGTCGGTGCTGGGCTTGAAGAGTTTCGAAATGAAGAACCACACCGAGGAGTCAGGCACCAACGCTTCCGGGCATGCCGACTACAAGATCGGTGAAGTGTCCCTGAACGGCAAGGCTGTGGGTTCTGCCCAGCTTGCCATGAGCCTGAAGAACCTCGACATCCCGGCGACGTTGTCGCTGATGCAGATCTACCAGACTAAATTGCAGCCTTATGAGCAGGCCGCCGCCGAGGCTGCCGAGGCCGGTCAACCGGTCCCCGAGCTGAACTTGACCCCTGCAGAAGAAGCGCAGCTTAAAACCGGCCTGGAAAAATTGCTGGCGGCCGGCCCGCAGGTGGCTCTGGAGAACCTGTCGTTCAACACCGCCAATGGTGAAAGCCGCGCCAACCTGGTGCTTAACCTGACCAAGCCGCAATCGATCGACCTGCCGGCTGACCAGTTGATCCGCCAGATGATCGCGTTACTGGACGTCAACCTGAAAGTGTCGAAGCCGATGCTCGTCGACATACTCAGCGTGCAGTCGCAAATCGACGGCCAGACCGACGCCAAGCTCATCGCCGACCAGGCGACTGCCACCACCGATATGTTCAGCAGCATGGCGGTCGGCTCGCAGTTGGCGAAACTGGATGGCAGCAACGTCGTCACCCAACTGCACTTCGCCAATAACCAGGTGGAATTCAACGGCCAGAAAATGACCGTCGAGGAGTTTGTCGGTTTTGTAATGAGTAAGTTTGGTAATCCTGGTGTAGCCCAAGAGCCATAACGCCCCCGCCGTGTAGGAGCTGCCGCAGGCTGCGATCTTTTGATGTTGGCGTCTGTTTTATCGCCGAAGATCAAAAGATCGCAGCCTTCGGCAGCTCCTACAGGTCCATTTCAACTGCGGATCAACCGCCACGCCTCATCCACCGACAACGGCTGCTTCATCCGTTCGGCGAGCATCGCCATCGTGCGCTCTTCATCGCAGGCGACCGCCGCCGTCACCACGCCATTCTTGCCAAACAGCCCGATAAAAGGCGGGTTGCCAGGATCACCCTTGAACTCGACTTCGTCCCAGGCTTGCGCGCAACCAAGGTAGTCGTAGTTTTTGCCAAAGTGCCAAGTCCAGAAATACGGCACGTCGAGGTAATGTTCATCGCCACCGAGCATGTTCGCCGCCGCGATCCGTGCCTGTTGTTGCGCCAGGCGCCAGTGTTCGATGCGCTGGGGCTGGCCGTTAAGTGTGAACGTCGCGATATCGCCAGCCGCCCAGAGCCCATCGGCTACGCGCATCCCGCCGTCGACCAGCAGCGACTGGTCATTTTCCTTCGGCAGATCGGTAAAAGGCGCAGTGGCGGGGGTGACGCCAATCCCGACCAGCACCAGGTCCGCCGGCAGACGCTGGCCATTATCCAGTTGCACCGCTTCGACTCGCGTCGCTCCTTCAATCTGCGCTGCCTGCCCCTCGGTTCGGTACACCACGCCGTTGGCCTGATGCAGCGCCAGAATCGCCTTGCCGACGCTGTCACCGAACTGTTTGGCGAAAGGCACCGGATGGCGGGCCAGCACCGTGACCTCCAGGCCGTATTGGCGCAGGGAGGAAGCGGATTCCATGGCGATGAAACTGTCGCCGATGATCACCGCCCGCTGACCGGCCTTGGCGCTGTGCAGAATCTGTTGCGCATCCGCCTTGGAGCGCAAGACGAACACTTGCGGCAGGTCCGCGCCGGGCAATTGCGGTCGAACGGGGATACCGCCTGTCGCCAGCAAGGCGGCGTCGTACTTCAGCGATTGGCCGTTGACCAGTTGTAGCGTTTTGTTGGCGGCATCCAGGCTCGCCACTTCAGCGTTCATTCGCTCGATTCTTTGCTCCCGGTAGAAGTCTTCGTCGCGCAGGGGCGGGATTTCTTCCAGTGGTGTCTGTCCGGCAATCACGAATTTGCTCAGTACCGTGCGGTCGTACCCGGCGTTGGCTTCGCGGTCGATCAGTAGCACCCGACCGCCAAAGCCTTTTTCGCGCAGGGCCGAAGCCGCCGCCGTGCCCGCGGCTCCCGCACCGACTATTACAAAAGTGCGCTCGTCATCGGCCGGTGGCGTGTGAGCGTCTTGCAGTGGCTGATCGTCGACCCAGATTTCGTCCCCGCGCACTTCAAGCGGGTAGCGCTTGAGGCTGTCCAGGGCTGGCGGTTCACACAATCCGCCGTCCTCGATCCGAAACTGTCCCTTGTGCCATGGGCACGTCAGCCGCCCATGGCAGAGCGCGCCTTCGACTAGAGGCGCTCCGGCATGCGGGCATTCGCCTTGATAGGCGCGCACGTGATCGCCGACTTTAAGCAGGAGGATCTTGCTGTCCTGGACGCTGACTTCCAGGCCACGGTCTTCGGGTATATCGGCGAGATGGGCAACGCGATGCAGGGTCATGATCGCTCTCCGGACAGGCGTTTAAATTAAGAGTCTGGCGCTTAACTCGAGGTTCATCCAATTGCCACTGCCACCGCGCAAACGGTCCAGTTATAGTTTGCTCGCCGACCTCGGCCCCACCCGCACCAGGTACTCCCGGTATGACCCGATTGACCTCTCTGACCCCTTGGCTAGCGGCTGTCACAGTCGCCCTTTGCGTGCAATTTCCGGCGCAGGCCCAGGAGCGTTTTACCCTGAACATCCCAGGCGTCTCGGATGATCGACTGTTCACGTCGGCTGCCGCCAGCGACGCCCCGGGTTGCGGCGGACACAACGTTTCGCCAGCGCTGAACTGGAACGCCGGCCCTGCAGGCACGCTCAGCTACGCCATCGTCATGCACGACCCGGATGGCCAGAAAGGCCAGGGCATCGATCATTGGGTGCATTACGGTATCAAGGCCGGCACTCACCAGATCCCGGCGGGCGTCGGTGCAAAATCCACGCTCGAGGGTGTCGGCGGCACCAACAGCAAAGGCACTACGGGGTACGTCGGGCCTTGCCCACCGGTTGGCGACAGCGCACATCACTACATCATCCAGCTCTTTGCCCTGGACCTGGCCCCGGATGCCCTGCCAGCCGGCCTGACGCGCACCCAGTTGCTGGAAAAAATCAAAGGTCATGTGCTGAAAAACAGCAGCGTGGTGCGGCGCTACCACCGCTGAAGATTTTTTGCGCGGGTTAACCCGAACCCTCCGGGCTGTCCGTCTCACGGGATGAATGGATCAATTTCCTCCTGAGGTCAGCCCCCATGTCTCTCCCTCTGCATGTTCTACGTCCGGTCGCCCAGGGTTTTACCGCCGGGCTGTTGCTGGCGATTGCCGGTTGCGGTGTTTCTTCGAAACCTGAGTCCGCAGCGGTACCGCCACCGGCTCAGGCGGAGCTGAAAACCGAAGCGGTGCAGCATGAAACTGTCATGGCTGATGCAGCGGTGGCCAAACGCAGCGTAGGCGCGGCGCCCATGACCCGTTTCGCGCCGATGCCGGGCGCAGAAACTTATCCACAGGGCTATCGCGATGAACAGCGAGAGCAATACCAGGCCTTGGCAGACAACCCGATCCACAGTGTCGCCGAAACACCGGTATCGACCTTCAGTGCCGACGTCGACACCGGCGCTTACGCCAACGTCCGCCGCTTGCTCAATCAGGGACGACTGCCACCGCAAGGGGCGGTGCGGCTGGAAGAGATGGTCAATTACTTTCCTTACGACTACGCCTTGCCCACCGACGGCTCGCCCTTCGGCGTGACCACGGAACTGGCAGCTTCACCCTGGAACCCGCATACGCGTTTGTTGCGCATCGGGATCAAGGCCTCGGACCGCACGGTCTCGGACCTGGCCCCGGCGAACCTGGTGTTCCTGGTGGACGTGTCCGGCTCGATGGATCGCCGCGAGGGCCTGCCGCTGGTCAAAAGCACCCTGAAATTGCTGGTCGATCAACTACGCGACCAGGATCGGGTGTCGTTGGTGGTCTACGCCGGGGAATCGCGCGTGGTGCTGGAGCCCACGTCCGGACGGGAAAAAACCAGGATCCGCACAGCCATCGACCAATTGACCGCAGGGGGTTCCACTGCCGGAGCCTCGGGTATCGAGCTGGCTTATCAACAGGCGCAACAGGCATTTATCCCCAAGGGCATCAACCGCGTTCTACTGGCCACCGACGGTGACTTCAACGTCGGCGTCAGCGACTTCGACAGCCTCAAGCAAATGGCTGTGGATAAACGCAAGACAGGTGTATCCCTGACCACCCTGGGTTTCGGTGTGGATAACTACAATGAACACCTGATGGAACAACTGGCCGATGCCGGCGACGGCAATTACGCCTACATCGACAACCTGCGTGAAGCGCGCAAGGTGCTGGTGGATCAACTCGGCTCGACCCTTGCCGTCGTGGCAAAAAACGTCAAGCTGCAAGTGGAGTTCAACCCCGCGCAAGTCAGCGAATATCGCCTGCTGGGTTATGAAAACCGTGGGTTGAAACGTGAGGATTTCAGCAATGACAAGGTCGATGCCGGTGAAATCGGTGCAGGACACACGGTGACGGCGTTGTACGAAATTGTCCCCACGGGCGAGAAGGGCTGGTTGGAGCCGCTGCGCTACGCTCAAACGGCCGCCGCTGCTTCCGAAAAGAATGGCGAATTGGCGATGCTGCGTGTGCGTTATCAGTTACCGGAAGGCGGGAACAGTCGCTTGATCGAACGCCCGATCGCTAACGAACCGGCCGGCAAGCCCAGCGATGACTTGCGTTTTGCAGCGGCGGTGGCGGCGTTTTCCCAACAGCTCAAGGACGGACGCTACACCGGCGAGTTCAGCCTCAAGGACACCGAAGCGCTGGCCCGTGGCGCCCGGGGCGAAGACCGCTTCGGCCTGCGCAGCGAGTTCATACAATTAGTGGAACTGGCGCAGAGCTTGCGCACCACCACGGCGTCCAATCCAACTGCCACTGAACGACGGATTGAATAGTGAGCCGATTGAAGGGGTTCATCAGCCAGTTGTTTGCACCCGCAAGCAGCCTGGATGCCAGCAGTGACGAAGCGCTGCTGGCCCGTTATCGCGAGGGCGACGGAGCGGCGTTCGAGATTCTGTACGCGCGCCATCGCCAGGGCTTGTACCGGTTTCTGCTGGGGTTGAGCGGCAGGGCTGAACTCGCCGAGGAGGTCTATCAGGAAACCTGGTTGAGCCTGATCCGCAGCGGCAGCCAGCCACAAGGTCGGGCGACTTTTCGTACCTGGCTCTACCAGATTGCCCGCAACCGCTTGATCGATCACTGGCGCAAGCACGGCGTTCATCAACCGCTGCACGACAGCTACGACGAGCAGGCCCATGCGCTGGCCGATGAGACGGCTGATCCTGAGCAGTTGCTGAGCCTGAGCCGCGACAGCCAGCGCCTTGACGCCGCCCTGCAAGCCTTGCCCGCCGACCAGCGCGAAGTGTTCCTGCTGCGCGCCTACAGCGATCTCGATTTGCCACAGATCGCCACCCTCACCGAAACGCCGCTGGAAACCGTCAAGAGCCGCTTGCGTTACGCCCAGCAAAAACTGCGTCGGCTGCTGGCCGAGGAGGTACTGACATGACTGACGCCAAGCACACCACGGAACACCAAACGCTCGACCATTACCGCGAGCAGGCCACCGGCGAACCGCCGGCGCATCTCGACGCCTTGATCCTGGCCGCCGCACGCAACGCCGTGCCCACGCCGAAGCCAGGGCTGTGGCAGCGCTGGATTCGCGCCTGCCAGCAACCCCGTTGGCAAGTGGCATTCGCCAGCCTCGTCGGCATCGCGCTGATGCTCTCGCTGGTGCAGCGCACGCCTGAGCAAGTGCCTGGTTACGACTTCGCGCCTGCACCCAAAGCCTCGGCACCGGTTGCCAAACAGGAAAGCGAAGCAGCGCCGCCAGCTCTGGCCCGTTCCCTGAAGGCCCCGGTTGGTGCGCTCTCCGCACCTGCACCCGCCGCACCCATGGCGGAATCGGCAGCCCCGGCGCAAGCAGAATCCTTCAGTGCCGGCATGGCAGACGAAGCCAAAACCAGCAAACGCACCGCAGCCCCGGTTAAATCCCTGGATGAGCAACTTCGCGAAGTGCTTCGCTTGCAAAAAGCCGGGCACAAGCAAGCCGCCGATAAACTGCTAGCCGATTTGCACGCACGCTTCCCCGACGAAAACCTCAGCGCCCGACTCAAGGATCTGCAGAAAAACTGACCGGCACAGCGCTCGTCGATTTGGCATCAAGGCCCGAAAGCGCGCACTATCGGGCCATAGTCGATGCGTTGGAGGATGCCGTGACAAAAAAAATCGACCGCATCGCCCAAATGCTCAACTGCCCGGAAAAGGGCGAGGAATTACGACTGGCAATTACCGAGAGCCGTAAGGATTTTCTGCTGAACCAGCAGGAAGAGGGTGATGCTGAGGAAGAAGACGTTCTTGAAGAGGAAGAATTCGAGGACGATGAGGACGATGAGTACGACGAGTTTGACTGGACGACGGAATGAAAAAACTGCTTAGGCGGTTTCTTTAACCCACAAAAAAGCCCCAGACCCAACGGCCTGAGGCTTTCTCGTTTTCTACGTATGGTGCACCAGGCGGGATTCGAACCCACGACCCCTGCCTTCGGAGGGCAGTACTCTATCCAGCTGAGCTACTGGTGCAGCGGGCGCCATGATACTCATATGCAATGCGGGCGTCCATGCTGCTGAATCGCATGCGTTTTTTCAAAGCGTAACCTGCGGTTGCTACGTTGATCAGAAAATAGCAGCAAATGCGGCGTTTTCGTTCTTTTTTTCGAACAGGCTATTGTCCTTTACCCCCTTTGATCCTAGGATTCGTTTGAGATTTCAAACGCTCTTGTCTGGGTGCTGAACCGCACGATCTGAATCAGTGCGCTATTTATGTGCTTCAGCCCGGTGAATGATTTCCCTGACGGCAGCCTACTGAGGCGCCTTTCTACAATCATAATTTGCTCCGCGCGTGCGCGGTGCTGTTAAGGAAAGCCGACATGCAGCTTAAAGACACCCAGTTGTTCCGCCAGCAAGCCTTCATCGATGGCGCTTGGGTAGACGCGGACAATGGTCAGACGATCAAGGTCAACAACCCGGCAACGGGCGAAATTCTGGGCACCGTGCCGAAAATGGGCGCTGCCGAAACCCGCCGTGCCATCGAAGCCGCTGACAAAGCGCTGCCGGCCTGGCGTGCACTGACCGCCAAAGAACGTGCGAACAAACTGCGTCGCTGGTTCGAGCTGATCATCGAGAACCAGGACGACCTGGCTCGCCTGATGACCCTGGAACAAGGCAAGCCACTGGCCGAAGCCAAGGGTGAAATTGTTTATGCCGCTTCCTTCATCGAGTGGTTCGCCGAAGAAGCCAAGCGCATCTACGGTGACGTGATTCCGGGCCACCAGCCAGACAAGCGCCTGATCGTGATCAAGCAGCCAATCGGCGTGACCGCGGCCATCACCCCGTGGAACTTCCCGGCAGCCATGATCACCCGTAAAGCCGGCCCGGCCCTGGCCGCCGGTTGCACCATGGTGCTCAAGCCTGCTTCGCAAACTCCGTTCTCCGCCTTCGCCCTGGCTGAATTGGCCCAGCGTGCCGGTATCCCTAACGGTGTGTTCAGCGTTGTTTCCGGCAGCGCCGGCGACATCGGCAGCGAGCTGACCAGCAACCCGATCGTGCGCAAACTGTCCTTCACCGGTTCGACCGAAATCGGTCGTCAACTGATGTCGGAATGCGCCAAGGACATCAAGAAAGTGTCCCTGGAACTGGGCGGCAACGCGCCGTTCATCGTGTTCGACGACGCGGACCTGGATAAGGCCGTCGAAGGCGCGATCATTTCCAAATACCGCAACAACGGCCAGACCTGCGTCTGTGCCAACCGCCTGTACATTCAAGACGGTGTCTACGACGCCTTCGCCGAGAAGCTGAAAGTGGCCGTGGCCAAGCTGAAGATCGGTAACGGTCTGGAAGCAGGCACCACCACTGGCCCGCTGATCGACGAAAAAGCCGTGGCCAAGGTGCAAGAGCACATCGCCGACGCACTGAGCAAAGGCGCGACCGTATTGGCCGGTGGCAAGCCGATGGAAGGCAACTTCTTCGAGCCAACCATCCTGACCAACGTTCCGAACAACGCTGCAGTGGCCAAGGAAGAAACCTTCGGTCCATTGGCTCCGCTGTTCCGCTTCAAAGACGAAGCCGACGTGATCGCGATGTCCAACGACACCGAGTTCGGACTGGCCTCGTACTTCTATGCTCGCGACCTGGGTCGTGTGTTCCGTGTGGCTGAAGCCCTGGAGTACGGCATGGTCGGCGTCAACACCGGTCTGATCTCTAACGAAGTCGCGCCGTTCGGCGGCATCAAGGCTTCCGGCCTGGGCCGTGAAGGCTCCAAGTACGGCATCGAAGATTACCTGGAAATCAAATACCTCTGCCTGGGCATCTAATCCCGGGAACAGGCATCGCTTCAAACGCAAAGGGCACGAGAGCGCTGCCCCTTTGCGTGCAATAAACGGAATTTTCTCGGTGGCCGGGAACGCTGTGGCAGTCGATCATCGCATGCTGTCGCCGTTGTTCCCCGCCGCTTAATCCTTGAACCACGCCGACCGATGAGCGGCGAATGAGGAATGTAATGAGCAAGACTAACGCTGATTTGATGGCCCGCCGTACCAATGCAGTTCCACGTGGTGTTGGCCAGATTCACCCGATCTTCGCCGAGTCCGCGAAGAACGCGACCGTGACCGACGTTGAAGGTCGCGAGTTCATCGACTTCGCTGGTGGTATCGCCGTGCTGAACACCGGCCACGTGCACCCGAAAATCATCGCCGCCGTGACCGAACAGCTGAACAAGCTGACCCACACCTGCTTCCAGGTACTGGCCTACGAGCCGTACGTAGAAGTGTGCGAAAAAATCAACGCCAAGGTGCCAGGCGATTTCGCCAAGAAAACCCTGCTGGTGACCACCGGTTCCGAAGCCGTTGAAAACTCCATCAAGATCGCCCGTGCCGCCACTGGCCGTGCCGGCGTGATCGCGTTCACCGGCGCTTACCACGGTCGCACCATGATGACCCTGGGCCTGACCGGTAAAGTCGTGCCTTACTCGGCCGGCATGGGCCTGATGCCAGGCGGCATCTTCCGCGCGCTGTACCCGAACGAACTGCACGGCGTGAGCATCGACGATTCGATCGCTTCCATCGAGCGCATTTTCAAGAACGACGCTGAGCCGCGTGACATCGCAGCCATCATCATCGAGCCGGTTCAGGGCGAAGGTGGTTTCTACGTCGCTCCTAAAGAGTTCATGAAGCGTCTGCGTGCCTTGTGCGACCAGCACGGCATCCTGCTGATCGCTGACGAAGTACAAACCGGCGCAGGCCGTACCGGTACTTTCTTCGCCATGGAACAGATGGGCGTTGCTGCCGACCTGACCACCTTCGCCAAATCCATCGCTGGCGGCTTCCCGTTGGCCGGTGTGTGTGGCAAGGCCGAATACATGGACGCCATCGCTCCAGGCGGCCTGGGCGGCACCTACGCCGGTAGCCCGATCGCTTGCGCCGCGGCCCTGGCCGTGATGGAAGTCTTCGAAGAAGAGCACCTGCTGGATCGTTGCAAGGCTGTTGGCGAGCGTCTGGTGACTGGCCTGAAAGCTATCCAGGCCAAGTATCCGGTGATCGGCGAAGTGCGTGCCCTGGGCGCAATGATCGCGGTCGAACTGTTCGAAGGTGGCGACAGCCACAAGCCGAACCCGACCGCCGTGGCAGCTGTTGTGGCCAAGGCTCGCGACAAGGGTCTGATCCTGCTGTCCTGCGGCACCTACGGTAACGTTCTGCGCGTCCTGGTACCGCTGACTTCGCCGGACGAGCAACTGGACAAAGGCCTGGCGATCATCGAAGAGTGCTTCTCCGAGCTCTGATCTGCGAGTGTGACCTGTTTCACAAAAAACCCGCTTCGGCGGGTTTTTTCATGACCTCTAAACCGCAAAACCGCGTATTAGCGCTGTAACCGATGACCGGCTTTGGCTAAGGTTCACGCATTGCCAGGGAGAGCTGTATGACAGTTGTCATTTTACCCGCGATTCCGAGAGTATTGATTGCCGAGGCCGACCCGTGGGCCCGCGATCTGCTCAAGGAAGTATTGTTGAACGTTCGCTGCGATGCGCGGCTGGATTTATGTGCCGATGGCCAGCAGGCGTTGGAGTTGCTGGCGTCAAACCCGTACGACCTGGTCATCGCCGACTGGGAGTTGCCAGGCGTCGATGGTCTGAATGTGTTGCGCAGCGTGCGTCAGCGCAAGCGCAACCCACCGTTGCCCTTCATTCTCATGAGCAGCCGTAACGACAGTGCGAGCGTACGTGAGGCCCTGCCGCTGGCCCCCGCCGCCTACCTGACCAAGCCCCTGAACATGGCAAGCCTGACCCAGCGCCTGCAGGCTTTGCTGCTGAACGCTGGGGAAGAGATATCGTGCGAGGTGCCAGCGCTGGCGCCGGGCATGACGCTGTCGGTGTTTCTTGAGCGCCGTCGCGAACTGGCGGAAGGCGCGCCGCTGATGACTGACGTGCAAGTGGCGGTCAAGCGAAGCCTCAATCCTGATGGTCTGGATTTGGCGGTGCTGGAAGGTGAGATCCGCACCGATCCACAGGTCACCGCCGTGCTGATTGCCGCCGCCAACAGCGCCGCCCAGCACCATGGCACCGCCGTGCAGACGCTGTCCCAGGCATTGCACCGATTGGGCACCGGACAGAGCATGAACCTGATCCTGGGCCTGACACTCAAGCGCAGTGCGCGGCTCAGCGATCCGCAGCTGGCGGACTATGCCGAGCGTTACTGGGATTTGTCGCTACACACGGCCGAGTACGCGCGAACGCTGGCGCGCTTGCTGGATCTGGATCAGGCCCGTTGTTACTGCGCCGGCATGCTGCATCGCCTGGGCGACCTGGCGTTGCTGCGTTGTCTGCAGGAATGGAAACAGGCCGGTGGCGAACTGGACGAGCAGGAGCAAGTGGGCGAGGCGTTGGCCGAGTTCGGTGCCGCCTACGGTTCGGCGTTGCGCACCCGCTGGCGTTTGCCACTGGAGCTGCGGCAGCTGATTGCGGCGGCTTACCAGCTTGGTGGCGGGGTTTACTCCCGTGAGGCGCTGGTGATGAATATGGCGGCGCAATTGGCACGCCTGAACGAGCATGAGGGCATTGAGGTGTTGGCCAATAGTCGAGCGGCGCGATTACTGAAGATCGGCTTGCCGGAGTTGGTGCGGATTCGCAAGAAATAAGGCTGTCGCAGATCCCTGTAGGAGCTGGCTTGCCAGCGATGGCGGTGTATCTGACACACCGAGTCGTCTGGATTCGCCAGCAAGCCGGCTCCTACAGGAGTTATGTGTTGGACGGGTCAGGCCGTGATGATCCGGTTCTTGCCCTGGCGCTTGGCCTCGTACATCGCCGCATCCGCGCGGGCAAACAGGCTTTCCACGCTTTCATCCTCGGCAGTAAGGCTGGTCAGCCCCTGGCTGACGGTGATACCGAAAGTCTGGCCTTCATGGTTGAAGGTCAAACCCTGAATCTCCCGTTGCACGCGCTCGGCTACTTGCAGGGCCATGTCCGGCGTGCAGCCGGGGAAGACGGCGGCAAATTCCTCGCCACCAATGCGTCCGAACAGGTCACCGCGACGCAATGCGGCTCGGCCACAGTCGGCGATACGTTGCAGCACGTTATCGCCTTCCTGGTGGCCGTAGGTGTCGTTGATGGCCTTGAAATCATCGATATCCAGCATGAGAAACGATAACGGCGTGCCCTGTTGTCGCGCCTGTTCGAATTCGTGCTCAGCGCCTTCGAAGAAATGCCGGCGGTTGCTGCTGCTGGTCAGGGCGTCGGTGGTCGCCAGTCGTTGCAGTTCGGACTCCAGTTGCTTTTTGTCGGTGATGTCTTCGGCGATGCCGACAATGATCACCGGCTGCCCAGGCTCGGCCTGCCGGTTGATGAAGCACTTGTCGCTGAGCCAGCGCAGCTGGCCGTCAGCGGTGATGATTCGGTACTCGCGGTCTTCAACGGCACCTTTGACCAGCACGTCTGCCAGGCTGCGCTCGGCGTACTCCAGGTCGTCAGGGTAAATGCTGTCGCGCCACTGGTTGTAGTCGGCCAGCAGCAGGTCGGCGCTGCGGCCGAAAATCCGTTCATAGGCGGGGCTGACATAC
This sequence comes from Pseudomonas umsongensis, assembly GCF_002236105.1. Lineage (GTDB taxonomy): Bacteria > Pseudomonadota > Gammaproteobacteria > Pseudomonadales > Pseudomonadaceae > Aquipseudomonas > Aquipseudomonas umsongensis. The sequence continues at coordinate 498,797 of NZ_NIWU01000004.1, read as the reverse complement.
AGCACCTGGCGGGTTTCCCAATTGAATGCCCACAGCACCGCGTTGACGCTCACCAGCAAGGTGCTCAGCAGCTGTTCACGTTCGCTCAGGCGCGCCACCTCGCCTTGGGCGTGCATCAGCGCCATAAGGGTTTGCGCGGCCTCGGGCCATTGCGCAAGGGATGAGTCTTGTTGGTTATTGACCATCGTCACAAATCTCAAGGGGCGTGCACCGCTCAAGGTTCTAGGCGACCACAGCGAAGCCCGCCTGGATGGCGAAGTGTCTTTGAGATAAGGGATTTGCAGCGAAGTTCCGAAGGGTGCGCCCCGGCAATGGGCGCACCGATCAACGGCGTCAGGCAGCGCTTGGGCGCAGGGAGTAGGTTTTCAACTGATCGGCGAAGTCACGCAGCGATTGAATCCCGCTGGCTTCGGCTTCGTGTACCCAGTCCTTGATGGCAGCCAGCATGTCGTGACCATTTGAGCTGGTCTTGACCCAGATCTGCTGCAAGGCCAGGCGTTTCTCGTAGATTACCTTCAGCGCCTGGCTGTGTTCGAGCATGTTCTGGATGCGTACGTGGTGCTTGTCGTCGAGCAAGCTGGTTTCCCGCGAGAGCAGACGCTTGGCGCGGTGGAACTGGTGGCGGACCGAGTGATCGACCTTTTCCAGCTCTTGCTTGACCAGCGGCCCGATCACCAGCTTGCGGTACTGGGCCATGATCTGGAAGCGGTTGTTGAGGATCGCCATGGCGGTGTCCATGTCCAGGTTGCCCTTGCCTTCGACGCGGTGGGCAATGGGCGCGACCCGCTGGACCTTGGCCAGGCGCAGGAAGCTGAACACTTGAATCCAGGCCCAGCCCAGATCGAACTCCCACTTCTTCACCGACAGTTTTGCCGAGTTAGGGTAGGTGTGATGGTTGTTATGCAGTTCTTCACCACCGATGAGAATGCCCCAAGGCACCAGGTTGGTCGCCGCATCGCGGCACTCGAAGTTGCGGTAACCCACGGCATGGCCAAGGCCATTGACCACGCCGGCGGCCCACACCGGGATCCACATCATCTGGATGGCCCAGATGGTGATGCCAATGGTGCCGAACAGCAGCAGGTCGATAACGGCCATGATCGCCACGCCCAACAGTGGGAAACGGGTGTAGACGTTACGTTCGATCCAGTCATCGGGGCAGTTCTTGCCATAGATGCGCAAGGTCTCGGGGTTTTCCGCTTCGGCGCGATACAGTTCGGCGCCTTTGCGCAGAACGGTGGAGAGGCCCTTGATCACCGGGCTGTGCGGGTCATCGACGGTTTCGCACTTGGCGTGATGCTTGCGATGGATAGCGGTCCACTCGCGGGTGTTCTGCGCCGTGGTCAACCACAGCCAGAAACGGAAGAAATGTTTCAGGCCAGCATTCAACTCAAGCGAGCGATGGGCCGAGTAGCGGTGCAGATAGACCGTGACGCCGATGATTGTGACATGGGTCATCAGCAGGGTGACTGCCACCAGTGACCAGGGCGACAAGCCGAGAAAACCTTCGTACCACATAGGCTATAGGGCCCTCGAAAAAGAAAAAAACAGCCGATGCATTATCACTAAGCGGACAGATAAAACCAGTCGCCCTTTCAGATATGAGTGGCAGGATGTGTCTTTAATCTATAATCCCGACTTTTCCGTAGGGACATGGACAGCCTTATGTCTGCCAGCTATCGCAATGCCGTGCGCGCAGCACTGCTTTACCTGCTGATTTCGCTGATCTGGATGCAGCTCAGTGGCTATTTATTGAGCAGCTTATTCGATAATTCGGCCGAGCGCCTTCGCTGGCAACTGATCAACGGTCACGTTTGGGTGGTGTTGAGCGCAGGCGTGATCTTCCTCGCCCGATCGCGGCTGATGCGTTGCCTGGGCGGCGGCGCGACATTGCAGGGACGAAGCGAAGACCGCGAGCGCCTGCGCCAGGCGGCCGCCGTGTTCGATTGCACCCGAGAAGGCGTGTTGGTCACCGATCATCAAGGGCTGATCGTGCATGTGAACCGCGCCTTTATGGCTATCACCGGCTATCAGCGTGAAGAAGTGCTGGGGCGCCAGCCCAGTCTGTTCAAGTCGGGGCATCATCCCCCCGCGTTCTATCAGGCGATGTTCGCCACGCTCAACAGCGTCGGCGAATGGAGCGGGGAAATCTGGAACCGCCGCAAAAGCGGCGAAATCTACCCGCAATGGCAGACCATCCGCCTCATTCACGATGATCATGGGCGCTGCAGTCATTTCGTGGCGGTGTTTTCCGATATCAGCGCGATCAAGGACTCTGAAGATGAGTTGAGGCGCCTGGCTCATCACGATCCGCTCACCGGCCTGCCCAATCGCCTGCTGTTCACCGACCGCGCCACGCAAGCCCTGGCATCGGCGCAAATCCACAAACGTGGCTGTGCATTGCTGATGATCGACCTGGATCACTTCGTGATGATCAACGATAGCCTTGGGCACACGATGGGTGACCAATTGCTCAAGGCGGTGGCCAATCGCTTGAGTGCCATGTTCGACCCTGGAATCACGTTGGCGCGCCTGGGTGGCGATGAGTTCGCCGTGCTGGCCGAAAGCTGCCCGCAACTGATGCAGGCGGCAGCGCTGGCCGAGCGGATCATCGAGGGTCTCAAGGAGCCATTCGACATTCACGGGCATCGATTGTTCATCAACGTCAGCATCGGTATCAGCCTCTTCCCCAGCGACGCCTTGAGTGCCGAACAGTTGTTGCGCAATGCCGACTCGGCGCTGTTCAAGGCCAAGAGTGGCGGGCGAGATGGCTATGCCCTGTACACCGAAGAGTTGACCGCCCATGCCCAGCAGCGGGTCGAGACGGCCTCCGAGCTGCGCAGGGCCCTTGAGCAAAATGAGCTGCGTGTGTATTACCAGCCTGTTCACGATCTCAAGACCTGTCGCCTGATCGGCGTCGAGGCACTGGTGCGCTGGGAGCATCCACAGCGCGGCCTGGTGTCGCCTGCGCAATTCATTCCGATTGCCGAGCGAACCGGCCTGATCGCCCGGATCGACGCCTGGGTGATGCGCCAGGCCTGCGAGCAGATGTGCCAGTGGCTGCGGGCGGGCGTGGCGTTGTCGTTTGTCGCGGTGAATGTTTCATCGCGTCTGTTCGCCGGCCGCGAGTTGTACCAACAGGTTGCGCAGGTACTGCGTGAAACCGGTTTGGACCCGGCTTTCCTGGAGTTGGAAGTCACCGAGAGTGCGGTGATGGAAGATCCAGAAGTTGCGCTTGAGCAAATGCACCGCCTACGTGAATTGGGTGTGCAACTGGCCATCGATGATTTCGGCACCGGTTATTCGTCGCTGCTGCGGCTCAAGCGCCTGCCGGTGCAGAAACTCAAGATCGATCAGGGCTTTGTCGCCGGGTTGCCAGCGGATGAAGACGACGTGGCCATTGTGCGGGTCATCATCGCCCTGGCGCAGAGCATGGGCATGCAGGTGCAAGCCGAAGGCATCGAGCAGGTCGAGCAGGCGGCGTTCCTGTTGGAACACGGCAGTCATCTGGGGCAGGGGTACTGGTTTGGGCGGCCAGTGCCGGCCGGGCAATTGGATTGGTCTCGAATCCCAGTCATTCGTTGATCTTTTGATCTTCAGCGCCGCAAACCGTTGTCCCGCCGAATAATCTCTTCTGGTTATATAAACATTCTTAAATAGTCTTTTTAAGAATATCAGCGCCTCTCTACTATTGGTCTCACGCCGTAAGCAGTGCCGCCACTGCCAGGCAACCTCTCAGTCGAAGGAGCAGCACCATGAGCGCATCTCTACGTAGCGTTGACGGCCAGGACGAAGCAACCATCCTGCGCGAAATCCAGAGCGCCCTGCGCGACCTGCGGTTTGGTGCGGTGGAAATCACCGTGCACAACGCCCAGGTGGTCCAGATCGAACGCAAGGAAAAATTCCGCTTGCAGCAACCGGGCAATAAACCGGGCTGAAGCGAAAGATCAAAAGATCGCAGCCTGCGGCAGCTCCTACAGGGGCACGCAATTCCCTGTAGGAGCTGCCGAAGGCTGCGATCTTTGAGCAGGCAACCCGATTCCAGATCATAAGAAAAGCCAACACATTTAAGAATTCCAGGAGCTTTCACCATGTCGTCGATTCGCCATTTCGCCTTGGCCGCCCTGGCCAGCGCCTTGTTTGCCGGTTCCGCCGTTGCCAAGGATTACGAACTGCTTAACGTGTCATACGACCCGACCCGTGAGCTGTACCAGGATTACAACGCTGAATTCGTCAGCTTCTGGAAGAAAAGTAATCCCGGTGACAGCGTTAAAATCCAGCAGTCTCACGGTGGCTCGGGCAAGCAGGGCCGGGCGGTGATCGACGGCCTGCGCGCTGATGTGGTGACCTTGGCCCTGGCCGGCGATATCGACGAAATCGCCAAGCTCGGCAAGACCCTGCCGGTCGACTGGCAGAAGCGTCTGCCGGAAGCCAGCACGCCGTACACTTCGACCATCGTGTTCCTGGTGCGCAAGGGCAACCCTAAAGGCATCAAGGACTGGGGCGACTTGGTCAAGAACGACGTCTCGGTGATCACCCCGAACCCGAAAACCTCCGGTGGAGCACGCTGGAACTTCCTCGCTGCCTGGGCCTATGGCCTGAAAGCCAACGGCGGTGACGAAGCCAAGGCCAAGGAATATGTGCAAACCCTGTTCAAGCACGTGCCTGTACTGGACACCGGTGCTCGTGGCTCGACCATTACCTTCGTCAACAACGGTCAGGGTGACGTGTTGCTGGCCTGGGAAAACGAAGCCTTCCTGGCCTTGAAAGAAGATGGCGGCGCCGACAAGTTCGAGATCGTCGTGCCTTCGCTATCGATCCTTGCCGAGCCGCCAGTGGCCGTGGTCGACAAGAACGCCGAGAAAAAGGGCAACGAGCAGATCGCCGAAGCCTACCTCAAGCATCTGTACAGCCCTGCCGGCCAGGAAATTGCCGCGAAAAACTTCTATCGTCCACGTGACAAGGATGTGGCCGCCAAATACGTCCAGCAGTTCCCGAAACTGGACCTGGTGACCATCGACAAAGACTTCGGCGGCTGGAAAACCGCGCAGCCGAAATTCTTCAACGACGGCGGCGTATTCGACCAGATTTACCAGGCGCAGTAATCTTAAATAGCCATCAAGGAGCCTCGAATCGCGATTCGAGGCTTTGTGCGTTCTCAACCAAGGACTCTTATGTCGCGTCGTATCTCCCCCGTCATACCCGGCTTCGGGCTGACGCTGGGCTACACCTTGGTGTACCTCAGCCTGATTGTGCTCATACCACTGGCGGCGATGTTCGTGCACGCCGCTCAACTCACCTGGGATCAGTTCTGGGCAATTATCTCGGCGCCACGGGTATTGGCGGCGTTGAAACTGAGCTTCGGCACCGCCCTTTATGCCGCAATCATCAACGGCATCATTGGCACGCTGCTAGCGTGGGTGTTGGTGCGCTATACCTTCCCCGGACGCAAAGTCATCGATGCAATGATCGACTTGCCTTTCGCATTGCCTACCGCCGTGGCCGGTATTGCACTGACCGCGCTGTACACCCCCACCGGTCTGGTAGGTCAATTTGCAGCGGATCTGGGTTTCAAGATTGCCTACACCCCCCTGGGCATCACCCTGGCCCTCACTTTTGTGACACTTCCATTCGTAGTACGTACGGTACAGCCGGTGTTGGCCGATATTCCCCGTGAAGTGGAAGAAGCGGCGGCGTGCCTGGGTGCCAAACCCTGGCAGGTTGCCCGTCATATCCTGCTGCCCGCATTGCTGCCGGCCTGGCTAACCGGTTTCGCCTTGGCCTTTGCCCGCGGGGTTGGCGAGTACGGTTCGGTGATTTTCATCGCCGGCAACATGCCGATGAAAACCGAGATCCTGCCGCTGCTGATCATGGTCAAGCTCGACCAATACGATTACACCGGCGCTACCTCCATTGGTGTACTGATGTTGGTGGTTTCCTTCATTCTGTTGCTGCTGATCAACTTGCTGCAGCGGCGTATCGAAACCCCATAAGGAGGCGCGAACAATGTCCCAATCGTCTATTGCTGCCGCCTCTTCGGCCAACGCTGCCCGCCGTGGCAGTGCAACGTCGCGGCGAATCCTGATCGGCCTTGGCTGGCTGATTTTTGCGCTGTTCCTGTTACTGCCGCTGTTTATCGTGGTGTCCCAGGGTTTGAAAAATGGCCTGGGTGCGTTCTTCACCGCGATCTTCGAACCCGACGCACTGTCGGCGCTGAAACTCACGGTGATTGCCGTATTGATATCGGTGCCGTTGAACCTGGTGTTCGGCGTCAGCGCCGCATGGTGCGTGAGCAAGTACTCGTTCCGCGGCAAAAGCATGCTGGTGACCCTGATCGACCTGCCATTCTCGGTATCGCCCGTTATCGCCGGTCTGGTCTATGTGCTGATGTTCGGCGCCCAGGGGCTATTCGGCCCGTGGCTGCAGGATCACGACATCCAGATCGTCTTCGCCTTGCCGGGCATCGTGCTGGCGACGATTTTCGTCACCGTGCCGTTCGTGGCCCGTGAGCTGATCCCGCTGATGCAGGAACAAGGCACTCAGGAAGAGGAGGCCGCGCGTTTGCTCGGGGCCAATGGCTGGCAGATGTTCTGGCACGTCACCGTGCCCAACATCAAATGGGGCCTGATCTACGGCGTGGTGCTCTGTACCGCGCGGGCCATGGGTGAATTCGGTGCGGTGTCGGTGGTTTCCGGGCACATTCGCGGGGTGACCAACACCTTGCCGCTGCACGTCGAGATCCTCTACAACGAATACAACCACGTGGCCGCGTTCGCCGTGGCGAGCCTGTTGCTGATCCTGGCGCTCTTCATCCTGCTGCTCAAGCAGTGGAGCGAAAACCGTATTAACCGCCTGCGCGCCAGCGCCGCGGAGGAATGATTTCATGTCGATCGAAGTGCGTAATGTCAGCAAGAATTTCAATGCGTTCAAGGCGCTGAATGACATCAGCCTGGACATTCAGAGCGGTGAGCTGGTGGCGTTGCTTGGCCCGTCCGGCTGCGGCAAGACCACGTTGCTGCGGATCATCGCCGGCCTGGAAACCCCGGACCAGGGCAATATCGTGTTCCACGGCGAAGACGTCTCCGGCCACGACGTGCGTGATCGCAACGTCGGTTTCGTGTTCCAGCACTACGCCTTGTTCCGCCACATGACGGTGTTCGACAACGTCGCGTTTGGCCTGCGCATGAAGCCGAAAAACCAGCGCCCGAGCGAAAGCCAGATCGCAACCAAGGTTCACGAACTGCTGAACATGGTGCAGTTGGATTGGTTGGCTGATCGCTACCCGGAACAACTCTCCGGCGGTCAGCGTCAGCGTATCGCCCTTGCCCGCGCCTTGGCGGTGGAGCCGAAAGTGCTGCTGCTCGACGAACCCTTCGGCGCTCTCGACGCCAAGGTCCGCAAGGAGCTGCGGCGTTGGTTGGCGCGCCTGCATGAAGACATCAACCTGACGTCCGTTTTCGTGACCCACGACCAGGAAGAGGCGATGGAAGTCGCTGATCGCATCGTAGTGATGAACAAGGGCGTGATCGAACAGATCGGCTCGCCGGGTGATGTCTACGAAAATCCCGCCAGCGATTTCGTCTATCACTTCCTCGGCGATTCGAACCGCCTGCATCTGGGAGAAGACAATCACGTGCTGTTCCGTCCGCACGAAGTGTCGCTGTCGCGGCATGAACTGGAAGATCACCATGCGGCCGAAGTGCGGGATATCCGTCCGCTGGGCGCGACCACTCGCGTGACGCTGAAGGTCGAAGGGCAGAGTGATTTGATCGAGGCCGAAGTGGTGAAGGATCACGACAGCCTGATCGGCCTGGCGAAGGGCGAGACGCTGTTCTTCAAGCCGAAGGTCTGGCAGAAAGTCGCCAACCTCTAAAAGCTTCGCGAGCAGGCTCGCTCCCACATTTTGATCATCAGTGAACACAAAATCTGTGAACAACCGAGATCCACTGTGGGAGCGAGCCTGCTCGCGATTGCGATCTAGATAGCAGCGCGCTTTGGATTAACCCGCACACCCCCCGCCCGCGCCTCGATCTGCTCTTTGAGTTCATGGCGCATCCCCAGCAAAAACGCCAGTTCAACCACCACAAACAACGGCCCGACAATCAACCCCGTCACATCATCGACAAACGCCGGCTTGCGACCTTCGTAGTGATGCCCGACAAACTGAATCGCCCAGCCAATCACGAACATCCCGATGCCGCTCGCCAGCCAGACCAGCGTGCTTTGCTGCGCGAGTGCCTGGCCGGCCCAAACGCACAGCCCCAGCAACACCGTCATCAGCACGCCGAGGCGCAACTCCAGGCGCAGGTAGAACCACGCCGACGCCAGTGACACCAGCACCGCAGGCGAAAGCCAGCCCCCGGCCCATTGCGGACGGGACAACAAGACCGCCACTGCCACGACGATCAATGGAATGCCGACGAAGTGGGTGGCGATGTTGCGCGGGTCGCGGTGGTAGGCGGCGTATTGACTGAGATGGTCAACGAGGCTTTTTTTCATTGTTATTCCTCCTGTAGGGTGACTGATCATGCCTTGGGGCCATTTCGCGCTCTGTCAGCCAGACGACAATCTCTAGGAGTTTTGATGGATAAGCAGGTCTGGCGTGCGCGCCTGATGCGTGGTCAGTGGTTCAGCCATCTGCCTGTGTCCCTACAGGATAGTCTGCTGGGTGCTGCGCGGGTGCGGCACCTGTCAGCGGGTCAGCGCCTGTTCCAGCGTGGCGATCCGCCCTGTGGGCTGTACGCGGTGCTTGAAGGTGCGGTTCGCGTCGGCGCCGTCAACGAGCAGGGCAAGGAGGCATTGCTGGGCCTGGTGGAATCGCCTAACTGGTTCGGCGAGATCTGCCTGTTCGACGGTCAGCCACGTACCCATGATGCGTTCGGCGTGGGGCAGAGCACGCTGCTGCACCTCCCGCAAACCGTGCTGCTCAAGATGCTCGACGAACAGCCAGGGCATTGGCGCCAACTGGCATTGCTGATGAGCCAGAAACTGCGCATGACCTTCATCAATCTCGAACAGTTGAGCCTGTTGCCGGCCCCGGCCCGGCTGGCGCATCGCTTGCTGATGATCGCCGAAGGCTACGGCCAGCTCGACGAACCGCGTCGCGTCCTGCAACTGCCGCAAGAACAGCTTGCTGCCATGTTGTCGCTGTCACGCCAGACCACCAACCAGATCCTCAAGGATCTGCAGGGGCAGGGGATATTGCGTCTCGGTTATGGCGAAATCGAAATCCTCGATGTGCAGCGGTTGCGGGCGTTGGTTGTTGTTTAATGGTGGGCTTTGTCCGTGAACGCGCTTAGCCTGTCAGAACGACAGTCGAGGTGTGCCATGCGTGTACTGCTAGTAGAAGACAAACCAGGACTCGCCAAACTTCTGGCCAATGGCTTGAGTGAGGCAAGCTTTGTGGTGGATGTAGCGGTCAATGGCATGGACGGCCGGCGCTTTATCGAGGATGGCGAATATGAGCTGATTATCCTCGACGTCATGCTGCCAGGTCTCAACGGTTGGCAGTTGCTGCAACAGATCCGCAAGCTCGGCGAAACCCCTGTGCTGTTCCTCACCACCAAGGACGGCATCGAGGATCGCCTGCGTGGGTTGGAGTTGCACGAGGATGATTACCTGATCAAGCCGTTTGCCGTGAGTGAGCTGGTGGCGCGGGTGCGCAAGTTGTTGCGGCGGGATCGGGGGCGCTGAGTGGTTTCTGTGGTGCCTGTCCGGGCCTCTTCGCGAGCAGGCTCGCTCCCACATTAGACCGGGTCAGTCTGAACAACTCGTTCAACTGTGGGAGCGAGCCCGCTCGCGAAGAGGCCAGACGAGACAACCAACCTCCTGGATCAATCACCGCAACCCATCCCGAAACTGCCCCGGTGTCATCCCCGTCCAGCGCTTGAACGCACGGCTGAAGCTGCTGGTATCGGCAAATCCCAGCAAATAGCTGATCTCACTCAATGAGCATTGCGGATCACGCAGGTGCAGCAACGCCAGGTTTTCGCGGCTTTCGTTGAGCAGCGTATCGAACCGGCAACCCTCATCCGCCAGGTGCCGTTGCAGGCTGCGCAGACTCAGGTGCAGAGCCTTGGCGATGTGTTCGGCGCTGGGTTCGCCTTCCGGCAATTGCTCTTCAATGGCGTCGCGGACCTTGCGTTCCCACGTCAGCGGTTTGAGCTGCGCCAGGGTACGGTTGAGCACGGTTTCGTTGTGTTCGGCCAGTTCCGGGTTGGCATCGTCCAGGTGACTGTCGAAATCAGACAGCGCGAATTCCAGCCGATCCTCGCCGGTGGCGAAATACACCGGTGAGCGAAATACCTTGTGCCATTGGTGCGGGTCCGCCGGTTCAGGGCGACGCAAGTACACCGCCAGCGGTGCATAGTCGCGGCCCAGGCGATTGCGGCAAGTGCGCACATAAATCGCCACGAAGGCGTCGATGGCTTCGAAGGCCGGGGCTGGATTGCCTGGCGGGATTTTCAGATGGAAACAGTAGCGGTCATCGCAGCGGGTCAGCTCCAGTTCCAGGGCGTCGCTGACCACCTGGTGATAGCGCACGATGCGCTCGAAGACTTCGCGCAAGCTGCCGCTGGCCACCAGTGCATAACCTAGCGCGTGGAAGGTCGTGGGGCTGACGAAGCGCGAGACGCGCAGGCCAATCGCCGGGTCGCCGCTGACCTGTACCGCGATTTCCCACAGGCGCGTGGTGCCGGACAACGGATAGCGCGCATTCGGGTCGTCCATCAGTTGCGGGTCGAGCCCGGCCTGCTGGCACAGGGCGGTGCTGTCGAGGCCCAGGGCGTCGAGTTGCTTGCGCAGGGCGCGGGTCCAGCTGGCGAGGGAGGTCGGTTCAGTCATGCTGATTGGCGCTTCCGGTCAACAGGTTGGCGTTCTCGGCTACCGCTCCAGGTGTGTGAAGCGGGCAGGATGCGAACATCAATAACCAGAGGATGGAAGCATGCAAGGTACTTCTGCAAGTCCCCAGCGACTGAATGCAGCTACGCGATCGGCACATATTCGTGAAGTGGTTCTGGCCAAGGGCGTAGCGCTGCGCCAGCGCTACCCGATTCTCAAGCACCAGGACGCCTTGGGCGCGGGCATCCTGGCCTTCGCGCTGGCCGGGATGATCGGCTCGGCGGCGCTCTACATCCAGGGTCAAATGGCCTGGTGGGTGTGCTTGCTGCTCAATGCTTTTTTTGCGTCCCTGACCCACGAACTCGAGCACGACCTGATTCACAGCATGTACTTTCGCAAACAGCGGGTGCCGCACAACGTGATGATGGGCCTGGTCTGGTTGGCGCGTCCGAGCACGATCAATCCGTGGATTCGTCGTCACCTGCACCTCAATCACCACAAGGTATCCGGCTCCGAAACCGACATGGAAGAGCGTGCCATCACCAACGGCGAGCCTTGGGGTTTCGCGCGGTTGTTGATGATTGGCGACAACATCATGTCGTCGTTCATCCGCATGCTGCGGGCCAAGACCTGGGCAATGAAACTCAGCATCATCCAGCGCACCCTGAAGGTCTATGCGCCGCTGGCGCTGATGCACTGGGGCGCGTGGTACGTGTTTCTCGGCTTCCACGCCGCGAACGGCCTTGCCTACCTGATGGGCACGCCGATCGAGTGGTCGGCGACCACGATGTCGGTGATGAGCGTGATTGATATCGCCGCGGTGGTGATCATCGGCCCGAATGTGCTGCGCACCTTTTGCCTGCACTTCATCAGTTCAAACATGCACTACTACGGTGACATCGAGCCAGGGAACGTCATGCAGCAGTGCCAGGTGCTGAATGCCTGGTGGTTATGGCCGTTGCAGGCATTCTGTTTCAACTTCGGCAGCAGCCACGGGATTCATCACTTTGTGGTGAAGGAACCGTTCTACATCCGCCAGATGACCGTGCCGGTGGCGCATAAAGTGATGCGTGAGATGGGGGTGCGGTTCAATGATTTCGGGACGTTTGCGCGGGCGAACCGGTTTGTGCGCAAGGACGAAGCTCAGGGTGAAAACGTAGAGGGCGTGCGCGTCTGATGGCCTCATCGCTGGCTTGCCAGCGATAGCGATTTTTCAGACAACCTCAATCCGGCTGAAATGGCGGCTCACTCAATGTCTGGTCGCTGCAGCCCTTACAGAGCAAGGCCGCAGTAAATCACACATTGTTAATATTCGTTTTTGGTCTATCTATAACGTTAAAAATTACTTTAAGAGATAAGCGTCTGGCTTGATGATTAAGCCATCGGGTAGCAATTTGCTCGACCTCGGGCATCCCCATCGACTTCAAGATTCATTAAACCGACACCTATTTAGCGCGAAACGTTTATAGGAGGAATTCACCATGACGTTATTGATCAAGTTGTCGGTGATCACTGCGCGCTGACAATTTTTCAAGTTTCCTGGGGCCGTCTCCTTGGCAGGGTGCGGCCCCTTTTTTTACCTGTAGGCTCTGGCTTCCCAGCGTAAGCGGTTTGTCAGGCGGTAGCTCTTTGACTGGAAGGACGCCTTCGCTGGCAAATCCAGTTCCTACAATTCTTATATTCGATACAGGTCTTAATAAATAGCTTCTTATTCCTTAACGAATATAAATCCCATCCCTATACTCGATCAGGAACAGACACGCAGCAGGAGAGCTTGCCCCATGCGCAACGAATCAATTCGCTACCTGATTGTGCCGGGCTGGCAAGGATCGCCAGAAGATCATTGGCAAAGCCACTGGCAAAACAGTTTGCCGAACAGCGCACGGGTGGAGCAGGCGGACTGGCTGACGCCGCGTCGTGAAGACTGGGTGGCGGCGCTGGCCGAGGCGATTGCAGCCGACAGCACTCCCGTCATCCTGATCGCCCACAGCCTTGGCTGCATCACCGTCGCGCACTGGGCGGCTACGGCGCCAGTGCAGTTTCTGCGTCAGGTACGTGGTGCCTTGCTGGTCGCGCCAGCGGACGTTGAACGCCCGGCTTGCGCGCCGGCGCTGCGCAATTTTGCACCGATTCCAACCGATCTTTTGCCGTTTCCCAGCCAGGTTGTCAGCTCTGACAACGACAGCGCCGTCAGCGCGCCGCGGGCTCTGGAGCTGGCGCGTAACTGGGGCGCGGAGGCGGGGATCCTAGCGGGGGCCGGGCACATCAATGTGAAGTCGGGTCATCAGCGTTGGGAGCAGGGTTTTGCCTATCTCTATCGTCTGCAAAACCGCATGGAACACCACGCCCTGCGCCGCGCCTGAACCTTTTGTTTTTTTCAACGCCCCCGTCCCCTGGCGGTTTTGGGCGGGAGTCTGCCATGAGCTTTGAAACCTTTGGCCAGCCACTGCTGACCTTTCCCGATGCTGAAAAAAGTCCCCTGAGCATCCGCGCCAAGGCGCTGGTATTCGTCGACCCGCGCTCGCGGCAACTGCGCCAGGAGCTGGAACAGCTGGCACCGCGCTCGATCTCGGTACTGATTCGTGGTGAAACCGGCAGCGGCAAGGAACTGCTGGCCCGGCACATCCACCGCGCCAGTGATCGCGGCGGTTTGTTCGTCTCGGTCAATTGCGGAGCAATCAGCCCAACCTATGCCGACGCCGAATTGTTCGGCTATGCCGCCGGCAGCTACAGCGGTTCTGCCAGCAGCCGCGCCGGTTGGTTCGGTTCGGCCAACGGTGGCACGTTGTACCTGGATGAAATCGGCGACCTGCCGCTGCCGATACAAATCAAATTGCTCGCCGCCCTGGAAAACCACGAAGTGACCCGCGTCGGTGCGCATCAACCGAGCCCGGTGGACGTGCGCCTGGTCGCCGCTACCAGTATCGACCTGGCCCAGGCTGTCGCCGCCGGGAAATTCCACGAGCGGCTCTACCATTACCTCAGCGAAGGTCAACTCGAACTACCAGCACTGCGCGAACGTGTGGGCGACATCCTGTCGTTGGCCGAATACTTCCTCGGCATCTACAGCCAGCGCCTGGACCTGCCAGTGCCGTTGATCAGCGAGGCCGCGCAAGCGATGCTGGAGCGACATAGCTGGCCGGGCAATACCCGTGAGCTGGAAAACGTCATTCACTTTGCGCTGTTGGTGAGTACCGGCGACGAGATTTTGCCGGAGCATTTGAATTTGCCTGATGAAGGGCTGAAGCAGGTCGAACAGCAGCTCAAGCGGATACTCGGAAGCGGCTCCACTGCTGAGAAAGAAGCCTTGAAACGCCTTCTACAAAACGCCGGCCTCCTGTAGGAGCTGCCGCAGGCTGCGATCTTTTGATTTTCAGCTGCCTTGAGGTCACAAAGGAGCAAAATCAAAAGATCGCAGCCTGCGGCAGCTCCTACATGGGTTGTGGCGATGCATGAACAAAATGGAATATGAAAGTGAATAAAAGATATTGTTCGGGAATAAAAAATCCCGGTATTGTCCGCGTCACGCCAGCGATAGCACTTCACTGGCACCTAAATATCTAGCCGTCGCCACAAGCGACCGTGATTTTCGATAAGGACACTGCATGAAAAAGGTTCTGTTGTTCACCGCACTGGCGGCTGCCCTGACTGCGGGCCTGGCACAGGCTGGCGAGAAACTGGTGGTTGCGGCGACCCCGGTTCCACACGCCGAGATTCTCGAACTGATAAAGCCAACCCTCGCCAAAGAAGGCGTGGACCTGGAAATCAAGGTTTTCACCGACTACGTTCAGCCAAACGTGCAGGTCGACCAGAAGCGTCTGGACGCCAACTACTTCCAGACCCTGCCGTACCTGAAGAGCTTCAACGAAGGCAAAGGCACTCACCTGGAAACCGTGATCGGCGTTCACGTCGAACCGTTCGGTGGCTACTCGAAGAAAGTCAAAACCCTGGCCGAGCTGAAAGACGGCGCGACCATTGCCATCCCTAACGAAGGCAGCAACAGCGGCCGTGCCCTGATCCTGTTGCAGAAGGCTGGCCTGATCGAGTTGAAAGACCCGAAGAACGCCCTGGCCACCCCGAAAGACATCGCCAAGAACCCGCACAACTTCAAGTTCAAGGAGCTTGAGTCCGCCATGCTGCCGCGTGTGCTGGACCAGGTTGACCTGGACATGATCAACACCAACTACGCGCTGGAAGCGGGCCTGAACCCGGCCAAGGATGCACTGGTGATAGAAGGTGCCGATTCGCCTTACGTCAACTTCCTGGTTGCTCGTCCTGATAACAAGGACAGCGTCGCCATCCAGAAACTGGCCAAGGCCCTGACCAGCCCGGAAGTGAAAGCTTTCATCGAGAAGAAGTACAGCGGCGCGGTTTTGCCAGCGTTCTGATTCACGAGGTAAACCCGTTCCAGGTTGCCAACGCCGACAGCTGAGACAGCGTCGGCGTGATCGTTCCCACGCAGAGCGTGGGAACAATCCATGTGCCTCAATCCGGCCAATACCACGCCGGCTCATCCAGCATCCGCTGCCCGACAATCCCGGTTTGCCCGAGGTTTTTCTCCAGCACGATGCAATTGCACTGCGGGTCCTCTTGCAGTGCCGAAATCAGGCGTCGCGCATGGGACACCACCCACACCTGGCATTGCTCCGACGCCCGGATAATCAGCCTCGCCAGCGCTGGCAGCAGATCCGGATGCAGACTGGTTTCCGGTTCGTTCAGCACCATCAATGTCGGCGGCCGGGGCGTCAGCAGTGCCGCCACCAATAGCAAGTAACGCAACGTCCCGTCCGACAACTCAGCCGCCGACAACGGCCGCAGCAAACCTTCCTGATAGAACTCGATAGCAAAGCGTCCGCCGGGAAGCGGTTCGATGTGCAGTCGTGCACCGGGAAATGCGTCACTGATCGCGTTGCGCAATGCCTCGGGGTCGCCGATTTCGATAATGGTCTGCAATGCTGCCGCCAGGTCCCGACCGTCGTGGTGCAATACCGGGGTGCGGGTGCCCAGTTGTGGCTGACGCACCAGAGCGTCGGCATCGCTGCGAAAGTGATCGTAGAAGCGCCAGCGGCGGATGAACTCACGGGTCTCCAGGACTTCCGGCGAAGTACGCAGGCTGCCGACCTGATCGAACAGGCTGTCGAAATTCGGCGTGTGTTGCGCCAGCACGTCCCAGCTGCGGTTGGACCGACTGCGAATCAGCGGGCCGTCACGATCTACCAAAACGCTTGCTGGGCGATAGAACGTCCCGGCCCACAGACATTCGCGCTTGATTTGCGGGTCGAGGCTGAAACGTGACGGAATGGGTAAAGGGTTTCCAGGGAGCATGAAATGACCATTCGAATCGGGCAGCCCCAGGCTGATCGAGTATCCGAATTCTTCTCCGGTAAATCCCAATCGCAGGCGCTTCACGCCCTGTCGCACCGTCGCCTCTACCGGCACTTCGCCATTGCGCATGCGCCGGGTGATGGTTTCTGGGCCGGCCCAGAAGGTCGAATGAAGTCCACCCTCGCGAGCCAACGCATTGACCACGCCACCCTGAGCCGTTTCCGCCAATAGGCGCAGCGCGCGGTAGAGATTGGATTTACCACTGCCGTTGGGGCCAGTAATCAGGTTCAACCGACCCAGCGGAATGACCAGTTTGTTGATCGAGCGGTAATTGGCCACCGCGAGGGTCTTGAGCATGAAGGACGTTCTCTGTAGGCGCTGCCGGAGACTGCGATCTTTTTTGATTCTTATCATTTAAATGCAAAAGATCTCAGCCTTTCGCAGCTCCTGTGTAGGAAATGACGATTATTGCGTAGGCGAAGGTTAATCCCTGTTCTAAGCTCACATGCGAATCGCGCCCGTTAAACGCAAAGGAGTCTGCATGGTTGGTCCCGGAATGAAAATAGCGCTTGGCCTGAGCCTGTTGGCCTTGCTGAGCGCCTGCAGTGAAGAGGCACCGGTCGAAAAGAACCGGCCCCGGGTTTTCGTGCAAGAGGTCAAGCTGGCCGACTACGCCGTCAACATCACGTTGACCGGTGATGTCCAGGCCCGGGTGCAGACCGAGTTGTCGTTCCGCGTCGGGGGCAAGATCATCCAGCGTATGGTGGATGTCGGTGACCGGGTCTCGGCCAGGCAGGTGCTCGCCCGGCTCGATCCCAAGGACCTGCAGACCAACGTCGATTCGGCCCAGGCCCAGGTCGTCGCCGAGCAGGCCAAGGTCAAGCAGAACGCCGCGGCCTTCGTGCGCCAGCAGAAATTGTTGCCCAAGGGCTATACCAGCCAGAGCGAATACGATTCCGCCCAGGCGGCATTGCGCAGCACCCAAAGTTCGCTCGCGGCTGCCGAGGCGCAACTGGCCAACGCCCGTGAACAATTGAGCTACACCGCGTTGATCGCCGACGCACCGGGCGTGATCACGGCGCGGCAGGCCGAGGTCGGCCAGGTGGTGCAGGCCACGGTGCCGATTTTCAGCCTGGCCCGGGACGGGGATCGGGATGCGGTGTTCAACGTCTACGAGTCGCTACTGGCCGAGCCACCGTCGGACAGGGCGGTGGTGGTCAGTCTGCTGGATAATCCGGCGGTCAAGACCACCGGGACCGTGCGGGAAGTCACTCCGGCCGTCTCCGAGCAAACGGGTACGGTGCAGGTCAAAGTCACCCTCGACAGCTTGCCGCCAGGGATGCAATTGGGCTCGGTGGTGAGTGCCACCGCCAATACCCGGGGCAAGTCCGCCGTGGAGCTTCCGTGGTCGGCGCTGACCAAAAATGTCAGCGAGCCGGCGGTGTGGCTGGTGGATGGGGAGGGCAAGGCGCAATTGCACAACGTCAAGGTTGGCCGCTACCTGACCGGTAAAGTCATCATCAGCGCCGGACTGACCGGCGGTGAAAAAGTCGTCGTCGCGGGCGGTCAGTTGCTGCACCCCGGTGTGACGGTGGAAATCGCCGAAGACACCTACAAGGATTTGTCTGTGGGGGCTGCGCAATGAAGCGTCTGTTAGTGGTGCTCGCCGGTATGATGCTGCTGGCCTGCTCGAAAGAAGAACCCGCCCCGGAAATAGTGCGTCCAGTGTTGTCGATCACGGTCCAGGCCCTGGATGAGCAGAATCTCGGGCGTTTCGCGGGCAGCATCCAGGCCCGTTATGAAAGCAATATCGGTTTCCGAGTGCCGGGGCGCATAGCCAGTCGCAGCGTCGATGTCGGTGCCGAAGTCGACAAAGGGGCCTTGCTCGCCACGCTTGATCCCACCGACCAGCAGAACCAGTTGCGTTCGGCCGAGGGCGACCTGGCGAGTGTCCAGGCGCAACTCATCAACGCCCAGGCCAGCGCCCGGCGACAGCAGCAATTGTTTGATCGCGGGGTGGGCTCCCAGGCGCAGCTCGACAGCGCACTCACCGACCTGAAAACCACCCAGGCCTCGCTCGACCAGGCCAAGGCCGCGGTCAGCCAGGCCAGGGACCAGCTCAACTATGTCGAGTTGCGCGCCGATCACAAGGCCGTGGTCACAGCGTGGAGTGCCGAAGCCGGGCAGGTCGTCACCGCGGGTCAGCAGGTGGTCACTTTGGCGCAGCCGGACATCAAGGAAGCGGTGATCGACCTGCCCGACACCTTGATCGACCAGTTGCCCGCCGACGTGGTGTTCCAGGTTGCCTCGCAACTGAACCCGAACATTGCCACCACGGCCATTGTGCGTGAAATCGAACCCCAGGCCGAAAGTGCGACCCGAACCCGGCGCGCACGCCTGACGCTGACCGAAACACCGCCGGCGTTTCGCCTCGGCACGGCGATCAGCGTGACCTTGAGTAGCGCGATCAAGCCGCGCATCGAGCTCCCCCTGAGTGCCTTGCAGGAGGTCGACGGCAAAAACCGCGTCTGGATCATTGATGCGCAGACGCAAACGGTTTCTCCAAGGGATGTCAGCATCGTCAGCCGTACGCAAACTACGGTGGTGCTGGCCAACGATATCAAGGCTGGCGAGCGAGTCGTCAGTGCCGGTGTGAACAGCCTCAAGCCGGGGCAGAAAGTGAAAGTCGATGAGGGCAACCCACAATGAAAGGGAGTTTCAACTTATCCGAATGGGCCCTCAAGCATCAGTCGTTCGTCTGGTATTTGATGTTTGTTTCTCTGCTGATGGGCGTCTTCTCGTACCTGAACCTGGGTCGCGAGGAAGACCCGTCGTTCACCATCAAGACCATGGTGATCCAGACCCGCTGGCCCGGTGCAACCCAGGAAGAAACCCTCAAGCAGATCACCGACCGTATCGAGAAAAAGCTCGAAGAGCTTGATTCCCTCGACTACGTGAAAAGCTATACCCGCCCTGGCGAATCCACGGTCTACGTGTACTTGCGCGATACCACCAAGGCCAAGGACATCCCGGAAATCTGGTACCAGGTGCGCAAGAAAATCGGCGACATCCGCTACTCGTTTCCCCAGGGCATTCAGGGGCCGTCGTTCAACGACGAGTTCGGTGACGTGTTTGGTTCGATCTACGCCTTCACCGCCGATGGCCTGTCGTTGCGCCAGTTGCGCGATTACGTCGAGCAGGCGCGCGCCGATATCCGCGGTGTGCCGGGGCTGGGCAAGATCGAGATGGTCGGCCAGCAGGACGAAGTGCTCTACCTGAATTTCTCGACACGCAAACTGGCGGCGCTGGGCATCGACGAGCAGCAAGTCGTACAAGCCCTGCAGACCCAGAACGCCGTGACGCCGTCCGGGGTGATCGAAGCCGGTCCGGAGCGGATTTCCGTGCGCACGTCCGGGCAGTTCATTTCCGAGAAGGATCTGGCCAACGTCAACTTGCGGCTCAATGACCGTTTCTATCGCCTGGCCGATATCGCCGATATTCGCCGTGGTTACGTCGACCCGTCGACCCCGGAATTTCGCTTCAATGGCCAACCCGCCATCGGTTTGGCCATTGCGATGCAAACGGGCGGCAACATCCAGGACTTCGGTAAGGCCCTGCACCAGCGCATCAGCGAGCTCACGGCGGATCTGCCAGTAGGCGTCGGTGTGCACAACGTGTCCGATCAGTCTGTCGTCGTGGAAGCGGCCGTAGGCGGGTTCACCAGTGCGTTGTTCGAAGCCGTGGTGATCGTGTTGGTGGTCAGCTTCATCAGCCTCGGCGTACGCGCGGGGCTGGTGGTGGCGTGCTCGATCCCGCTGGTGCTGGCGATGGTCTTCGTGTTCATGGAATACAGCGGCATCACCATGCAGCGAATTTCCCTCGGCGCATTGATCATCGCTCTCGGACTCCTGGTGGATGACGCGATGATCACCGTCGAGATGATGGTCTCGCGTTTGGAACTGGGCGAAACCAAGGAACAGGCCGCGACCTTTGCCTACACTTCGACCGCCTTCCCGATGCTCACCGGTACGCTGGTAACAGTGGCGGGTTTCGTCCCCATTGGTCTCAATGGCAGCTCAGCCGGTGAATACACCTTCACCCTGTTTGCGGTCATTGCAGTGGCCATGTTGGTCTCGTGGGTTGTCGCGGTGTTGTTCGCCCCGGTGATTGGCGTGCACATCCTCAGTACCAATGTGAAGCCGCACTCGGCAGAGCCCGGGCGCCTCGGGCGGGCGTTCAATGGCGGCCTGCTGTGGAGCATGCGTAACCGCTGGTGGGCGATCGGCATAACGGTGCTGCTGTTCGGGTTGTCGGTGGTCGGCATGCGCTTTGTGCAGAACCAGTTCTTCCCGGCCTCGGATCGCCCGGAAATCCTGGTGGATCTGAACCTGCCGCAAAATGCCTCGATTGATGAAACCCGCAAAGCCGTGGATAAACTTGAAGCGACCCTCAAGGGCGACCCCGACATCGTGCGCTGGAGTACCTACATCGGCCAGGGCGCGATTCGTTTCTACCTGCCCCTCGACCAGCAACTGCAGAACCCTTACTACGCTCAGCTGGTGATTGTGAGTAAAGACTTCGAGACGCGCGCAGCCCTCAGTGACCGCCTGCGCGAACGCCTGCGCAAAGACTTCGTCGGCATCGGCAGTTTCGTCCAGGCCCTGGAAATGGGCCCACCCGTGGGGCGGCCGATCCAGTACCGCGTCAGCGGCCCGGACATCGACCAGGTGCGCAAGCACGCCATCGATCTGGCCAGCCAACTGGACAAGAACCCGCACATCGGTGAAATCATTTTCGACTGGAACGAGCCAGGCAAGGTACTGCGCATCGACATCGCCCAGGACAAGGCGCGCCAGCTCGGCTTGTCGTCCGAAGACGTGGCGAACCTGATGAACAGCATCGTCAGCGGCTCGACGGTGACCCAGGTCGACGACGATATCTATCTGATCAACGTGGTCGGTCGCGCCGTGGACGCCGAGCGGGGCTCACCGGATACCCTGCAGAACCTGCAGATCCTCACACCGGGCGGCACCTCCATTCCACTGCTGGCGTTTGCCTCCGTGCGCTACGAACTCGAGCAACCGCTGGTGTGGCGTCGCGACCGCAAACCGACAATCACCATCAAGACGGCGGTCATCGGTGATATCCAGCCAACCGATCTGGTGACACAGCTCAAGCCGGATATCGAAAAATTCGCCGCCTCGTTGCCGGCTGGCTACAAGGTCGCCACGGGCGGTACGGTGGAGGAAAGCGCCAAGGCCCAGGGGCCGATCAACAAGGTGGTGCCGTTGATGGTGTTCCTGATGGCCACCTTCCTGATGATTCAGCTGCACAGCGTGCAGAAGATGTTCCTGGTGGCCAGCGTCGCGCCGCTGGGGCTGATTGGCGTGGTGCTGGCGCTGGTGCCGACCGGAACGCCGATGGGCTTCGTGGCGATCCTCGGCATCCTGGCGCTGATCGGTATCATCATCCGCAACTCGGTGATCCTGGTGACCCAGATCGATGAGTTCGTGGCACAAGGTTCGTCACCCTGGGATGCGGTGGTGGAAGCTACCGAGCATCGTCGTCGACCGATCCTGCTGACCGCGGCGGCGGCGAGCCTGGGCATGATCCCGATTGCCCGGGAAGTGTTCTGGGGGCCGATGGCCTACGCGATGATTGGCGGGATCATCGTCGCCACCTTGCTGACGCTGCTGTTTTTGCCGGCCTTGTATGTGGCCTGGTACAAGATTCGCGAGCCGAAGAAAGAAGTGCGCTAAGACGAGCGCTGCGCGCTCATCGCGGGCAAGCCCGCGATGGCGTCAGTACTGACTACGAAGACTTGCGCCATACACTCGCCAACCAAGGCTGCTGCTCGCGCGGCAGCCCCGCTGGCCGGTAGTAATGCTCCAGCTCCACAAAGCCCGCTTCGGTCAGCAATTGCTGCCATGCCTTCAGGTCGTGATACGACCCATAGCGTGGCCCGTTCCAGCCTTCCTGGTTGTCGCCACGGGGATTGGAACTGAACAACACACCACCTGCCTTCAATGCCGTGCGCAGCTCTTTCAGTACCCGGGGCAGCTCCTGGCGCGGGATGTGAAACAACACCGCATTGGCAAAAATCCCATCGAAGCGTTCCTGAGGCAAATCCAGCTTCAGGAAGTCCTGCTGCCAGACCTCGCAACCGCTGTCCTCCCGGGCCATTTGCGCAAACTTCTGCGAGCCATCAAGGCCTACCGCCGTGTGGCCCATGCGCGTAAAGGTCTGCAGGTCGCGACCGGGACCACAGCCAAAATCGAGAATGTCGAACGGCGGCTCGCCCTGAATATGCCGCAACAGCGCGTCGATGTTCTGGCTGACATCGTGATCGCGGGTGCCTTCGCGGAAACTTTCGGCCACCGAGTTGTAATGGTCCAGAGTCGTGGACGTGATCTGCTCGAGGTCGGCGGGAGTCTGTTTCATGGTCGGCTGCGCAGGTAAAGGGAGATGCGCAAACTATAAGCGCTTTCGCGCTTTAAAGATCGCAGCCTGCGGCAGCTCCTACAGAGGAGCTCCCTGTAGGAGCTGCCGAAGGCTGCGATCTTTTGATCTTGATTCAGCTCTTCTTCATCCCCAGGCACTCAATGGAATGATCCACCATCGCCTTGGCAATCTCCAGCAAATGCCAGACCGAGAACACCATTGCACGGTCGGCGCCCTTTAGATGGTCGCCACATTGATAGGCTGTGACCGAGGCGCAGCGCAGCAGATCGGCGATGTAGAGTTGGGTGTCTTCGAAGCTCACGTCTTTGCTGACGTTGTAGAACCGCAGTTCGTCGGGCGGGGAGGGTTGATCGCCGGTGAGGTAGAAATCAATGGCGCGGTAGAGCGCTGATCGATCCCTGAGCGGGTCTTTTTCGGGGGGTGGGTCGGGTACTGATCTTTCCATGTGTTGCTCCTATTGCTGCATGGGAGCCGACACTTTTCGCCTACTAAACGATTGGGTGGCGGCTGTACGCAGGTTAGTAGGCCGGTCAATAGGAGAAACCGGTGCACCCGAAGGTACCCCACGCACAGCCACCATTTTCTGCATGCGGCAAAGTGCCGGACATGAGCATGGAATTGCTATGCGCCTATTGTTCCGGGCTACTAAACCCGATCACTGATGAGCAGTGACGGACCGAGACTAACCACGGAGTTTGGCAGGCGCAAGCGAGCGGAATAATCTAGGAAACGTCCTGCAAAGGAAAGGGATTGAGCCTTCAGAATTGCCGATTTTCTTGTACGAAATATCGCCAAGATCGCAGCCTTCGGCAGCTCCTACAGGGTGTACACATTCCCTGTGGCGCCACCCTGTAGGAGCTGCCGAAGGCTGCGATCTTTTGATCTTGATCTAACGTTTGTTCAATCCCCGAGCCAACCGATCCCCACCCAACTGAATCACCGCCACCAACGCCACCAGCAACACGATCACCGTCAGCATGATCTGGCTATCGAAGCGCTGATACCCATACCGATAGGCAATGTCCCCCAACCCACCGGCACCAATCGCCCCCGCCATGGCAGATGAGTTGATCATCGTCACCAGGGTGATGGTGAAGCCCCCGACAATCCCCGGCAGCGCCTCAGGCAACAGCACATGCCAGACGATGTGCCCACGTCGGCAGCCCATGGCCTGTGCGGCTTCGATCAAGCCGTGATCGACTTCGCGCAAGCTGACTTCAGCGATGCGCGCAAAGAACGGCGTAGCGGCGATGGTCAATGGCACCACGGCTGCCCAAACGCCGTACGTGGTACCGACGATCAAGCGAGTGAACGGAATCAACGCGACCATCAGGATCAGGAACGGAATCGAGCGGAACAGGTTCACGAAGGCACCCAGTGCGCGATTAAGCGCCGGGGCTTCATAGATACCGCCCTTGGAACTGGTGACCAGGATCACCGCCAGCGGAATGCCCGCCAGCAGGGCGATCAACGACGACACGCCGACCATCAAGAACGTGTCGATGAATCCCTGCAGCAAGCGATCAAACCACATAGCCCAATACCTCTACCTGTTGCGCCCACTGGCCGGCGCGTTGACGCAATTCTTCGACGCCCAGGGACGAGCCCGTCACGGCCAGCAGCAGTTGCCCAAGCGCGTGTCCCTGAATCCGTTCCACGCCACCCTGCAGCAAGCGCACGCGGCCACCGAGTGCACTGAACAGTGCGGCAAGGTCCGGTTCGGCCTGGGCCGTTCCGGTGAACTGCAGGCGCAGTACCACCGCGTCTTCCGCGGACTGCGGTTGCGGATGCAAGCGGCTTTGCAGCTCTGGCGGCAGGGCGTGTTGCAACGGTGCGAGCAGGGTCTTGCTGACCTCATGCTGCGGGTTGCCGAAGACTTCCCACACCGGGCCTTGTTCGACGATGCGCCCGTGTTCCAGCACCACGACGCGATCACAGATCTCGCGGATCACCGCCATTTCATGGGTGATCAGAATGATCGTCAGGCCCAGGCGCTGATTGATCTCGCGCAGCAGGCCGAGGATCGATTGCGTGGTCTCCGGGTCCAGTGCCGAAGTGGCTTCGTCGCACAGCAGAATCGCCGGGTCGTGAACCAGGGCGCGGGCGATGCCGACGCGCTGTTTCTGGCCGCCGGACAGTTGCGCCGGGTAAGCCTTGTGCTTGGCTTGCAAGCCCACCAGTTCCAGCAGTTCACGAACCTTCTGCTCGCGCTTTTCCTTGGGTACGCCGGCGACTTTCAGCGGCAGCTCGACGTTCTGCCAAACCGTCTTGGCGGACATCAGGTTGAAGTGCTGGAAGATCATGCCGATGCGCCGACGCAACGCCACCAGATGGTCTTCATCGAACTCGCCGATGTCCACTTGATCGATCAGCACGCGCCCCGACGTCGGTTGTTCGAGGCGGTTGATGGTGCGGATCAGCGACGACTTGCCGGCGCCGCTACGACCGATGATGCCGAACACTTCACCGTGCTGGATCGCCAGGTCGATGCCCTGCAACGCGGCCACCGGACCTTGCTTGCCGTCATAGGTTTTACCCAGGCCGATGAAGCGCACGTGAGCGCGGTTC
This sequence comes from Pseudomonas umsongensis, assembly GCF_002236105.1. Classification (GTDB taxonomy): domain Bacteria; phylum Pseudomonadota; class Gammaproteobacteria; order Pseudomonadales; family Pseudomonadaceae; genus Aquipseudomonas; species Aquipseudomonas umsongensis. Next base: position 473,603 of record NZ_NIWU01000004.1, on the reverse strand, counting down.
AGGTCCGGGTGCAGTTCGGTCTGTTCAGCTTTCTGGGGCTCTGGAATATCCAGTCGCCGTTGGATCGCAGCTGTCATGCTCAGCTCTCCCAACCGGCTTGGTAGAGCTTGCCGTGGGCTTTATCCAAGGCTGCGCGAACGGCTGGCGAGTGCTGGTAGATGTCGACGAACTTGATCAGGCGCGGGTCGGTTTTGCTCTTCGGCTGGATCACGAACTGGATCACGTATTCCTTGTGGTCGAGGCCGTCGAACAGCAGGGCAGAACCGGCGTCGAAGGTTTTAGCCAGGCGAATATAGGCCGGGTAGCCCTGGACGAGATCGGCGTCGTCGTAGGCACGTACCAGTTGCACGGCTTCGACTTGCAGGATCTTGATGTTCTTCGGGTTGGCGATGATGTCTTCTTCGGTGGCCTTGTAGCCGACCCCCGGTTTAAGCGTGATCAAGCCGGCCTTGGCCAACAGCTGCAAGCCACGCCCGCTGTTGATCGGGTCGTTGGCGATGGCCACGCTGGCGCCTTGCGGTAGCTCGTCGAAGCTTTTGTACTTCTTCGAGTAGAGACCGACATTGTTGATGATCCCCGGTGCAAAGGGCACCAGGTCAAACCCTGAGGCATTCTTGGCGTTTTCCAGGAACGGGATGTGTTGGAAGTAGTTCACGTCGATGTCGCCGGCGGCGAGGCTGACGTTGGGCGCGATCCAGTCGGTGAATTCCACCAGTTCAACTTTCAGGCCTTGTTTGCCGGCCTCTTCTACGGCCGCTTCCAGAGGAATGGCGAAGGCGGCGGTGGTGCCGATTTTCAAAGGCGCGTCGGCGGCGAAAACCGTAGAGCTGAACAGGCCGAGGGCCAGGGCCAGTGCTTTGACTGGGTTAGAGAGAGAGTGCTTGGTCATGATGTTTATTCCAGTCAAGTTATGGCCGATCGTTCCCACGCTCTGCGTGGGAATGCCTCTCGGGACGCTCCGCGTCCCTGCGGCTGTGACGCGGAGCGTCACTGGCTGCATTCCCACGCAGAGCGTGGGAACGATCAGTTACAAGGGTTAGTGTCGGTAGTGAGATCCGGTGTGTTGCTCAGGCAAATGCGCCCCTTCGTGAAACAGCTTTTCGCGCAAGCTGCCCCTGTCGTAAGCAGTCTTGTACGACCCACGCCGTTGCAACTCCGGGATCACCAGCTCAATGAAATCCACATAGCTTTCCGGTGTGACGATGCGCGTCAGGTTGAAGCCGTCCAGGCCGGTTTCGGCGATCCACGATTCCAGCTCATCGGCCACTTGCCCGGGCGAGCCGACCACGGTGATGTAGCGGCCACCCAGGGCGTGTTGCTCCAGCAATTTGCGCCGGGTCCAGTCGTTGTTCTGCAGGTTTTTGGTCGCCGACTGGATCGCGTTGCTCTTGACGTACTGGATCGGTTCGTCGATGCCATACTCGGAAAAATCGATGCCGGTGGAGGCCGAAAAATGCGCCACGCCGGCCTCGGCGCTGGCGTAGCTCAGGTATTCGGCGTGCTTGGCCCAAGCGAGTTCTTCATTTGCGCCGACGATCACGTTCAAGCCCATGAACACTTTGATGTCCTCAGGGTTGCGCCCGGCCTCGACGGCGCTGGCGCGAACCTTGTCCACCTGGACCTTGGTCGACGGTTTGTTCTGGCCGCTGATGAACACGCACTCGGCGTGGCGCCCGGCGAACAGCAAACCGCGATCGGAACTACCCGCCTGGAATAGCACCGGGGTGCGCTGCGGTGACGGCTCGCACAGGTGATAACCCTCCACCTGATAGAACTCGCCCTTGTGTTCGACCTTGTGTACTTTTTCAGGCGCAGCGTAGATGCGCTGCTGCGGATCGTTGAGTACCGCGCCGTTTTCCCAACTGCCTTCCCAGAGTTTGTAGAGCACCTCCAGGTATTCATCGGCCTGGTCGTAGCGGCGGTCATGCTCGACTTGTTCGTTCAGGCCCATGGCCTTGGCCGCGCTGTCGAGGTAACCGGTGACGATGTTCCAACCGACTCGACCGCGACTCAGATGATCCAGCGTCGACATGCGCCGGGCGAACAGGTACGGCGGTTCGTAGGTGAGGTTGGCGGTGAGGCCGAAGCCAAGGTTTTTCGTCACCGCAGCCATCGCCGAAACCAGCAGCAACGGGTCGTTGACCGGCAGCTGGATCGACTCTTTGAGCGGCACGTCCACCGAGTTCTGGTACACGTCATAGACGCCGACGATATCCGCGATGAATAAGCCGTCGAACAACCCGCGTTCCAGCACCTGTGCCAGTTCGGTCCAGTATTCGATCGTCTTGTACTGGGTCGAGGTGTCCCGTGGATGCGTCCACAAGCCATGGTTGATGTGCCCGATGCAGTTCATGTTGAACGCGTTGAGCAGGATCTTCTTTTTCGCCTCGGCCATCAGATGGTCCCCCGCAGTGGCGGGTTTTCATCGTTGAGGTAGTAGTTGCCGACTGCGTGATATTTCCAGCGCACCGGGTCGTGCAGGGTATGCACCCGGGCGTTGCGCCAATGGCGATCCAGACCGTGCTCGATCAGGGTGGCCTGGCTGCCGGCCAATTCGAACAAGGTGGTGCCGGCGGCGAGGGAAATTTCAGTGCTGATGGCGCGAGCCTCGGCGACCGCAATCGACGCGGCAGCGACGCTCTCGGCATGAGTATCGGCCTGGGCCTTGTCGAGCAATTCACCAGCGCGCTCAAGCAAGGCTTCGGCAGCGTGCAGACGAATGCTCAAATGGCCGAAACTCTTGAGGGTCAGTGGGTCGTCGCTGGCTTTTTCATGGGTGGCGTCGATCCATGGCCGGGTTTTGGTGCGCACGAAATGCAGCGCGTCTTCATAGGCCGCGCGGGCGATGCCGGTGTCGATGGCGGCATGGAGAATCTGCGCCAGCGGGCCGACCGGTGTCGGCCGCTCGAAGGCGGTCTGGAACGGGATCACGTCTTCGGCGGCCACAAAGACTTCTTCGAACACCACCGAGCCGCTACCGGTGGTGCGCTGGCCGAAGCCGCTCCAGTCGTCGATCACCGTCAGGCCCTTGCTGTTGCGCGGGACAAAAGCCAGTTGCTGCACGCCGTTTTCATCGATCACCGAGGTCGGGATGCGCTGGGCGTAGATCGCGCCGGTGGCGTAGAACTTTCGACCGTTGATGCGATAGCCATCGCCATCGCGTGTCAGACGGGTGACGCGATCATGGGCGGTTTTTGTCCCCAGCTCTGCCAGTGCATTACCAAAGCGCTGGCCGGCCAGTACTTCGGCGTACAGGCGCTTTTTCTGCGCTTCGCTGCCATTCACGCGTAGCACTTCCAGCGCATAGAAGTGGTTCTGCGGGATTTGCCCGAGGGAACCATCCGCTTGGGCGATCAGTGCGATGACCTTGGCCAGGGTGACGTTGGAAACGCCCGCGCCGCCATACGCCTTCGGCACGCTGATGCCCCACAGGCCCGAGCGGGAGAACACCTCCAGCTCGGGGTGTGGCAAGCGACGTTCACGGTCGCGCAGGGCGCTGTCGCGTTTGAAATCTTCGGCCAGATCGCTGGCGACGATCAGGGCTTGCTCATCGCTGGTGATGACTGCGACGTGTTGAGAAAGGGTCATGTGTTTCTCCAGAGCTCTGGTAAAAAAGTGTCTGGCCGTCAAATCCAGGAATGCCGAGCCGGCAACGCGCCGTTCAGGTAATAGGCGCCAACCGCGTGGTATTTCCAGCGCACCGGGTCATGCAGGGTGTGCACCCGGGCGTTGCGCCAATGGCGGTCGAGGTTGAACTCGGCAAGGGTGGCGCGGCTGCCGGCCAGCTCGAACAGCTTTTCACTGGCCAGCAACGAGATTTCGGTGGTCAACACTTTGGCTTCGGCGACGGCAATCGAAGCGCGGGCAGCGGACTCAGCGGTGAGCGGTGCGGCGCTCACCTGGTCGAGCACCTGCCCGGCCTTGCGCAGCAGCGCTTCGGCGGCGTGCAGTTCGATTTTCAGCTTGCCGATATCGGCGATGACGTACAGGTCATCGCTGGCCCGTTCAACGTTGGCGTCAACCCATGGCCGGGCGCGGGTTTTCACGAACTTGATGGCGTCATCAATCGCGCCCCGGGCGATGCCGGCATCGATGGCCGCCTGGATCAGTTGCGAAACCGCGCCCTGAGTATTGGGCTTTTCATTGATCTTCCAGTTATCCACCACCAGCTCGGCGTCGACTCGCACGTTGTTGAGCAAAATGGTGCCGCTGGCGGTGGTGCGCTGGCCAAAACCGGACCAGTCATCGACGATGCGCAACCCCGGTGTACCGCGACGAACGAAGGCCAGCACTTGCTTGCCGTCGTCATTGAGCGCCTTGACCGCGACCCAGTGCGCGAACAGCGCGCCGGTGGAATAAAACTTCTGGCCGTTGAGGACAAAACCGTCGCCATCGGCAGTGATGCGCGCCTTGAGTTCAAGGGTGTTTTTAGCGCCACGTTCCGGTCCGGCATTACCAATGCGCCAGCCTTCGAGCACGCTTTTGAACAGCTGTTTTTTCTGCGCTTCGGTAGCGCTGCCGAGTATCAGGTTCAGGATGCCGAACTGGTTCTGCGGAATCTGCCCCAAGGCCGGGTCCGCCGCGGAAATGATCGCGAACACCTCGGCGAGGGTGACGAAGGAAACCTCTGGACCACCGTACTCGCGGGGAATGGCAATGCTGCCCAGGCCGCTTCGAGTGAATTGTTCGATTTCCGACCACGGCAACTTGCGTTGCTGGTCGCGCCTGGCCGCCTGCAAGAGAGCGACTTGCGCCAGTTCATGGGCGGCCTTGATGGCTTGGGCGTCGTTGCGCAGCACTTGCGCGGGCAACAACAATGGGGCGATGTCCAGGTCACTCTGGACGATTGCATCAGCCAGACTGGACATCAGTGCCACTCCTTGGCTACACGCAATGCCCTGGCGATCTGCACTGGGGTGATTGTGTTCCGGACCATACCTACCTCACATCTCATGAAAACGCCGCGGGGTGCGGCGAACGAAAACAAGAATGTCCGGTGGTCCGGTGTATATACCCTAATATTGTATAAATTATTTTAAAACTAACTTTTAGGAATATGCATAGAAGGTCCCAAGATCGCAGCCATCGCTAGCGATGTTCCGCGGCCTGGAGGTGATCGCTCTTCGGCTCCTTGAGGTAGGGATTGGCACAACCAATCTTCAATGTCCGTGCGGGTGCCCAGCGAGAATTGTTGCCTACGCGATCGAGGATGCAGTAAGTCACTTCAAGTCGCAGGTCTTCGCCGGCTTCCAGAATGATCGCCGGAGGCACCCAGACCTGAACCGGCTGGCCCACATCGCGTTCCTTGAGTGGGGGCAAATCCATGCGGGCATCGCCCCATCGCAAGGTAATTTCGTCATCGGCGGCCATGTTCACATAGGGCTCGATGGTCACCGGCACGCCACGCTTGATCTGGTTAGGGTTCACTCCCTGGCGTCGAATTGTCCCGGGAATGTTTACCGGGGCCAGGCTCTGATTTTCGTCACCACTGAACGCAGATACCTGCCCGCCCGGACACTCGAGTTTGGACTGCACGCGCTGGGCGGGGGATACGATCGGTGCTTGTCCTATCTGCATGATTCGATAGTGGACGTATGAAGAGCCGCTAGCGATAAAACTCTCGGGTACCCGTAGCTGGACGGGTTGGCCAATCTCGTTGGCCGTCAGGACCCTGGAAGCGACGAAGCAGTTGTCCCAGAACAGTTCGATCAGGTCGCCTTCGTCCATCGCGGGGTAGGGCGGCACCTCGATCAGCAAGTGCGTCGCCGAGGCGAGGTTGATCCCTACCTTGTGCGATTGCGCGAGAGTCGGGGCGGCAAGTCCTGTTTTAGTTGAGGTGCTTTTCATGGAAGTCTCCTTGATGTTTTGCAATGAAGTCCGTTTGGGGAAAACAAAACGTGAATTCGAACAGCAAAACCGTTCATTACTTTGAGTTTAAATAATGACTGGGCGCGAGCGGTGCCGCTGGAAAGAGACTAGATAAGAGTTAGCTAGAGTAAGTGTCAATAGAGTGGGTTGGTTAAAAGGGATGTCTGGCGTTATTCAGAATTATCCTACGCTTTGAAGTTAATAAACTGTCCAGATACGTCGAATATACTTGCCAAGGGCGCCATCTTTTGAGGGTTGGTGTTGCTTGGGCGGTGGTCGAGAATCAGTCATTAAACTGTTGCGCTATACATATATGTATCGAGTGCACTGACAAAATATGCTTGTCGCGCACAGGTATATAAATATTCTAAGGATTGGGTTTTGTGGCAGGAAGGTGTCACTTCCATCCATGGAAGTTGACAAGTGTTACGAGGGATTTAATGGTGTGCGTTGTTCAGGAACTTGCTGAGAAACTGTTTCGTGCGCTCTTCCTTGGGGTTGGCAAACAATGCCTTGGCCTCGCCTTGTTCGACGATCACACCCTTGTCAAAAAACACCACGCGATTGGCCACGTCACGGGCGAAAGCCATTTCGTGGGTGACGATGACCATGGTGCGGTTCTCGTCGGCCAGGCCGCGGATGGTCGCCAGCACTTCACCCACAAGCTCCGGGTCGAGTGCCGAGGTCGGTTCGTCGAACAGAATCACTTCCGGTTCCATCGCCAGCGCGCGGGCAATCGCCACGCGCTGTTGCTGACCACCGGAAAGGCGGCGCGGGTAGGCGTCCTCCTTGCCTGCCAGGCCGACCTTGGCCAACAGCTTTTTACCCAGGGCAACGGCGTCGGCGTGCGGGATCTTCTTGACGATGATCGGGCCTTCGATAACGTTTTCCAGGGCTGTGCGGTGGGGGAACAGGTTGAAGTTCTGAAACACGAAGCCCACGTGCTGGCGCAAACGGCGCACCAGGCTCTGTTGCTGGTTCAATGGGCGGCTGGTATCGACTTCGATGTCGCCGACCTTGATCCGGCCGCTGGTGGGTGCTTCGAGGAAGTTCAGGCAACGCAGGAAGGTGGTCTTGCCCGAGCCGCTTGGCCCGATGATTGCCACCACCTCACCTTCCTTCACTTGCAGATCGATGCCGTTGAGCACGACTTGACCCTTGAACTGCTTTGTCAGTTTTTCCACGACAATCATGGGGTCAGGACTCCTGGTCGTGCCGATTGACCCGTGCTTCCAACTGGTTCTGCAGGTGCGATAGCACCGTGGCCAGGACCCAGTAGATCAGCGCGGCGGCAAGGTACATGGTGAACACTTCGAAGGTGCGTGCGGTAATCAGCTGCGCCTGGCGGAACAGCTCCGGCACTTGGATGGTAGCGGCCAGCGCGGTGTCCTTGACCAGCGAGATAAAGCTGTTGCCCAGTGGCGGCAATGCGGTACGCATCGCTTGCGGCAGGATGGCCCGGCGCAATGTTTGCGCACGGGTCATGCCGATACTGGCAGCGGCTTCCCACTGCCCGCGTTCAATCGAACCGATCGCGGCGCGCAGGATTTCGCAGGCGTAGGCCGCCATGTTCAGCGAGAAGCCGATCAGGGCCGCGGGCAGTGGATCGAGTTCCATGCCCAATTGCGGCAAGCCGTAATAGATCACGAACAGTTGCACCAGCAACGGCGTGCCGCGAAAGAACGACACGTAGATGCGGGCCAGCCAGTTGACCGATTTGAAGCGCGACAGGCGCATCAACGCCAGACCGAACCCCATCACCAGGCCGAAGAACATTCCGCCCAGGCTGAGGATGACCGTGTAATACGCGCCCTTGAGCAGAAAGGGCGCGGAATCCAGTGCGAGTTGGAAAGCAGCTTCCATTATTTGGTGACGTCAGCTTGGAAGTACTTTTCCGAGATCTTGGCCAGGGTACCGTCGGCACGCAACTCGTCGAGAGCCTTGTTCACGGCAGCCAGCAGTTCCGGCTCGCCTTTGCGCAGGGCAATACCGGCTTCCTGGCGGGAGAACGCCTGGCCGGCAGCGACGGTTTTCGGTGCTTTCTTGGCGTATTCAAGCGCGGCGAGGCGGTCAATCAGGATGGCGTCTGTACGACCGTTGTTGAGGTCGGCGAACTTGGTCGGATCATCGTCGTAGGTGCGCACGTCGGCGCCTGGTACGTTGGCTCTTACCCACTGTTCGTAGTTGGTGCCAAGGCCCACGCCGACTTTCTTGCCGGACAGGTCAGCGGCGCTCTTGATGTTCAGCGCGGCTTCCTTGTCCTTCAGCACCAACGCCTGGATACCGGAAACGGTGTATGGCTCGGAGAAGTCATACTTCTTCTTGCGTTCGTCGGAGATGGTCACCTGGTTGACCACTATGTCCAAGCGCTTGGATTCGAGAGCGGCGAGAATGCCGTCCCACTTGGTTGGCTGAATCTTGGCCTTGACGCCCAGCTTCTGGGCCAGGGCTTCGGAGAGCTCGACCTCGAAACCCGAAAGCTTGCCGTTTTCATCGACGAAGCTGAACGGAGGATAAGTACCTTCCAGGCCGACGTTGATCACGCCTTTATCCTTGATCTGTTTCAGTTGCTCACCGGCCCATGCCTGGCCGATCAGGCCGGCGCTCAGCGCCAGACCTAGCGAACCCACCAGCAGATTTCGACGTAGTGCGGAAAAATTCATGACAAGCCCCTGTGTTTTCTTATGGAAGACGCTTAAGGAAAGTTGGCAAAATCGGGATTTGGACGACTGCGATATCCTGCCTTAAAGCAGCGCACGCGTCTCGTTACAAATTCGCCTGGGGCGTGACTATATGATGGCGCTTTTAGATTAGAAAATAATAAATTCTATTTTTATTATTTCTTAAGGGAATATGTGTTGCCCGGGAAGATCGCAGCCTTCGGCAGCACCTACAGAGGCTGCGATCTTTGATCTTGGCTCTTTACAGAAAGCTTGTATAGGCGAACAACGCTGGCGCTCCACCAGTGTGCAGGAAGATGATCGGCCCTTCATTGAAACGCTGGCGCCCGATCCCGTCCAACAACCCCGCCATGGCCTTGCCCGTGTAGACCGGGTCCAGCAGCAGGCCTTCCTGACCAGCCACCAGCTTCACCGCTGCCAACGTCCCGGCATTGGGCTCGCCATAGCGCGGTGCGAAGTATTCATCCCACAACTCAACCTTGAAGCTCGCCGGCAATGGCATCTCCAGCAACTCGGCGGTACGCTCGGCCAGGCCCTGGACTTTTGGCCGCTGATCTTCATCGCTGCGAGAAACGGTGACGCCGATGACTGGCAAATCCGGCAACGCTTCACTCAACGCCAGTGCCAGGCCACTGTGTGTCCCGGCACTGCCCGAGGCCAGGACGACGGCGGCGAAATTCAACCCGGTGTCCTTGATCTGCTCGGCCAGTTCCAGCCCGGCTCGTACATACCCCAAGGCACCCAGCGCATTCGAGCCACCGATCGGCACCAGGTACGGCTTCTTGCCGTTGCTGCGCAGACGGTTGGCCAAGGCTTGCAGTTGCTCATCGGCGTTATCCAGGTTCTCTACCAACTCAACCTTGGCATCGAACAGGTCCAGCAACAGCCGATTGCCGTTGCCGACGTAGTTGGCGTCGTCGGTGCCCAGCGGGTTTTCCAACAGGGCCACGCAACCCAGGCCCAGCTTGGCGGCAATGGCCGCGGTCTGGCGCACATGGTTGGACTGCAGAGCCCCGGCAGTGATCAATGTATCGGCGCCTTGGGCCAAGGCGTCGGCTGCCAGGAATTCAAGTTTGCGCAACTTGTTGCCGCCCATCGCCAGTGGCGTCAGGTCATCGCGTTTGACGTAGATGTCGCGACCCAGCCAGGCCGACAGGCGTTCGAGTTTTTCCAGGGCGGTGGGCTGACCGAGCAGGTCGAGACGATTAAAGCGGGCAAGCTGTTGTTTGATCATGGGTCCGTACTGGCGGTGGAAGGTCTCTGGACTATAGGCACGCCACTTTGTCGGGGCAACCGCCAATCGCTTATAGCCGTTTGTGCTTATCACAGCACAATTGGTTCTTAATTTGGCTTGCGGGCCTTGCCGTAAAGTAATCGCCGTTAGTGCGGCCAGACAGTCCGGCCGCCCGTGAGGAGTTTTTACCGTGAGTGAACGTTCCAGCCATTGGCAATTGCAAACCATCGTCAGCCAACTGCGCACGGCACGTGAGCAGTGGCGTGCACAAAACGGCCGCGCCAGCGGTGAGCAGGGTGGTCGCGAATTGCCGTCACGGGCGGCCATGGCGGATATTCTCGAAGCGCTCTGCGGTGCGCTGTTCCCGATGCGCCTGGGACCGGTGGACTTGCGCGAAGAGAGTGAAGATTTCTACGTCGGCCACACCCTTGATGTGGCGTTAAATGCGTTGCTGGCCCAGGCGCGGCTTGAATTGCGCTACGCCGCACGGCACAGCGCCAAGGTCGACACTGAGGTCGAGGCTAAAACCATCCAGATCATCCAGGACTTCGCCCTCGCGTTGCCGGGGCTGCGCAGTCTGTTGGACACCGACGTCCTGGCGGCCTATCACGGCGACCCGGCGGCGCGTAGCGTCGACGAAGTGTTGCTGTGCTATCCCGGTATTCTGGCGGTGATTCACCATCGCCTCGCGCACCATCTGTATCGCGCCGGGCTGCCGTTGCTGGCACGGATCAGCGCGGAAATCGCCCACTCGGCCACCGGCATCGACATTCACCCGGGCGCGCAGATCGGCCGCAGTTTCTTTATCGACCATGGAACCGGCGTGGTGATCGGCGAGACCGCGATCATCGGCGAGCGGGTGCGGATCTATCAGGCGGTGACCTTGGGGGCCAAGCGTTTTCCCGCGGACGAAGACGGCCAGTTGCAGAAGGGCCAGGCACGGCATCCGATCGTCGAGGATGACGTGGTGATTTACGCCGGCGCGACGATTCTGGGGCGGATCACCATCGGCAAGGGCTCGACCATTGGCGGTAATGTCTGGCTGACCCGCAGCGTACCGGCAGGCAGTAACCTGACCCAGGCGAATTTGCAGCTTGATGACGGGGCGCAGAAGTAAGTCCTGAGACCTCCGCTGCTCGATATGCCGCCTTCGCGAGCAAGCCCGCTCCCACATTAGATGCGTACCTGCCTGGCAACTCGGTCTAATGTGGGAGCGGGCTTGCTCGCGAATGGTTTCAAGGCGAACCCTGGTAATGGCGTCCAGCAATTTTGCGGTGGGCCAATCCTCCAAAATCCGCGTAATACACCTCCTTGAGCTAGTGTTCAACCACGACCGCCGAACCTTGCGATTAGTCCTTAGCACCCTATTCATGTTTAACTTGAACGTTCATTCAAGTTAAACCGGTGGTTCGCTGCCCGCTCACAACAGGAGGCTTGCCTTTGCTGAGTCCGATTTCTACAGCCACGTCCAACCCCGTCGAGGTGCACCTTCAATGAGTGCATCGTCCATTCCCCCAAGCGGCCTGGTCCGCATGAATCCGCCGGTTTTCTACTTCGCGGCAACCTTCATTCTGTTGTTCGGTGTCGTGGTCATGGCCATGCCCGAACAGGCCGGCGCCTGGTTGCTGGCGGCGCAAAACTGGGCAGCCAACACCGTTGGCTGGTACTACATGCTGGCGATGACCCTGTATCTGGTCTTCGTGGTGGTCACCGCGTTATCGGGCTACGGCAAGATCAAACTCGGTGCCGACCACGACGAGCCCGAATTCAGTTATCTGTCCTGGGCCGGCATGCTGTTCGCTGCCGGAATCAGCATCACGCTGTTTTTCTTCTGCGTGTCCGAGCCCCTGACCCATATGCTGCAACCGCCTCAGGGCGAGGCGGGCACCGCGGATGCGGCGCGGCAGGCGATGCAGATCCTGTTTCTGCACTGGGGCCTGCATGGCTGGGGCGTGTTCGCCTTTGTCGGCATGGCGCTGGCCTACTTCGCCTACCGACATAACCTGCCGCTGGCCTTGCGCTCGGCGCTGTACCCGCTGATCGGCAAGCGCATCAATGGCCCCATTGGCTACGCGGTGGACGGCTTCGGCATTATCGCCACAGTCTTCGGTCTCGGCGCCGACATGGGCTTTGGCGTGTTGCACCTCAATTCGGGTCTGGACTACCTGTTTGGCATCGCTCACACGCAGTGGATTCAGGTCGGGCTGATCACGCTGATGATGGGCGCGGCGATCATCGTGGCGGTGTCCGGTGTCGACAAGGGTGTGCGAGTGATGTCCGACATCAACATGCTGCTGGCCTGCGCGCTGCTGCTGTTCGTGTTGTTCGCCGGGCCGACCCAGCACTTGCTCAATACCCTGATCCAGAACATTGGCGATTACCTTGGCGCCTTGCCGATGAAGAGTTTTGATCTCTACGCCTACGACAAGCCCAGCGACTGGTTGGGTGGCTGGACGGTGTTCTACTGGGCTTGGTGGATCGCGTGGTCGCCGTTCGTGGGCCTGTTCATTGCGCGGATCTCCCGTGGCCGGACCATCCGTGAGTTTGTCTTCGGTGTATTGCTGATTCCGCTGGGTTTCACCCTGGCGTGGATGTCGATCTTCGGCAACAGTGCCATCGACCAAGTGCTCAACCACGGCATGTCGGCGTTGGGCATGTCGGCCATCGACAACCCGTCGATGACCCTCTACCTGCTGCTGGAAACCTACCCGTGGAGCAAAACCGTGATTGCGGTCACGGTGTTCATCAGCTTCGTGTTCTTCGTCACCTCCGCCGATTCCGGCACCGTGGTGTTGTCGACGCTGTCCGCCAAGGGCGGCAACCCCGATGAAGACGGACCGAAATGGCTGCGGGTGTTCTGGGGCGCGATGACCGCGCTGGTGACCAGCGCGTTGCTGTTCTCCGGCAGCATTGATGCATTGAAGTCAGCCGTGGTCCTGACTTCATTGCCGTTCTCGCTGATTTTGCTGTTGATGATGTGGGGGCTGCATAAAGCGTTTTACCTGGAGTCGCAGAAGCAGATTGCACAAATGCATTCCCTGGCGCCGGTGTCCGGCTCGCGGCGTGGTGGCTGGCGGCAGCGCTTGAGCCAGGCGGTGCATTTCCCGTCGCGGGATGAGGTCTATCGCTTCCTCGATTCGACGGTGCGCCCGGCCATCGAAGAGGTGTCGGCGGTGTTTATCGAAAAGGGCCTGAGCGTCGTGACTCATCCCGAACCGGTCAACGACAGCGTCAGCCTGGAAATCGGTCACGGCGACGAACACCCGTTCATCTACCAGGTACAAATGCGCGGCTACTTTACGCCGTCGTTTGCCCGGGGCGGCATGGGCTCCAAGCAGCTCAACAATCGTCGCTATTACCGGGCTGAAGTGCATCTGAGCGAGGGTAGCCAGAATTACGATCTGGTGGGCTACACCAAGGAGCAGATCATCAACGACATCCTCGATCAGTACGAGCGGCACATGCAGTTCTTGCACCTGGTGCGTTGAGCGGCTCTTCAGGTCTCGGTGGTCAACACCATGAACAACACCAGCGCCGCCACCGGGATACCGAACACGGCGCTGCCAACCATCACCTCCGTGCCTAATGGCTGGCGGGCATGCACGATGCCCACCGCGCCATTGATCAGCGTCAGGGCCAGCCACAGCACGATAAAGCTGTAGGCGAGCACTTGGCGGGGGAAGCCGATTTTTTCGCCGATGTACAACATCAAGGCAAGCAGGATCAGCCCGAACGTGATGATGATGGTGGTGTGCATGGTGTTTGCCCCCCTTCAGGTGTGTGCTGCCACAAGATTCACCGCGATCCCTGTGGGAGCGAGCCTGCTCGCGAATGGTGTCGCTGCGGTTTTAGTGTGAGCATAGTTAAACCAGCCCGCCATTCACCCGCAGAATCTGCCCATTGACCCACGCCGCCTCCGGCCCGACCAGGAACGTCACGACACGGGCAATATCCTCTGGTTGCCCTAGGCGCTCCAGCGGCGCCATTTTGGCGAAATTCTGGATCTGCTCTTCGCTCTTTCCATGCAGGAACAAATCGGTCGCCACCGGCCCCGGTGCCACGGCATTGACCGTGATATTGCGCCCGCGCATCTCCTTGGCAAATACCTGGGTCAAAGATTCCACCGCGGCCTTGCTGGCGATGTACACGGCGTAGCCCGGCAGATTCAGGCCGACGGTACTGCTGGAAAAATTGATGATCTTCCCGCCGCTATTCAAGCGTGTGGCCGCTTCGCGCAGGGTGTTGAAGGTGCCGCGCGCATGGATGTTGAAGTTCTGTTCGAACAATTCGTCGCTGTGCTGCGCCAGGGGCATGACCTTGAGGATACCGGCGTTATTCACCAATACGTCGACCTTGCCCAACTGGGCTTCGGTCTCGTCGAACATCCGGCGCACGTCATCCGCACTGGCCACGTCGGCCTTGATCGCTATGGCTTGATGTCCGGCCTGACGCAACTCTACAACCAGTCTTGAAGCTTCGCTGGCGCTGCTGGCGTAGTTGATGGCGACCGCGAATCCTTCGCTGGCCAGTTGCCTGGCAATGACCGCACCGATGCCGCGGGAGGCGCCAGTCACGAGGGCCACCCTGGAAGTTTGAGTAATCATGCGATGCTCCTGTTGATGGGGTGTGGAGCCAATTTCACATGTTTACCCAAGCCGATAAATGCAGCAGAGTTGCCTTGACTGTTCAATAATTGCCAACAATCAAGGGGATCGCCGTGGATCAGGTCAAAGCGATGAAGGTGTTCGTGCGGATCTATGAGCGCAGCAGCTTTACGTTGGCTGCGAATGACCTGAATTTGCCGCGCGCAACCCTGACCCACACGCTGAATCAATTCGAAGCCTGGCTGGGCACACGCTTGCTCGAGCGCAGCACGCGCAAGGTGCGCCCCACGCTGGACGGCGAGGCGTACTACCTGCGTTGTGTGCAACTGCTGGCAGAGCTGGAAGAGGCCGAATTGGCGTTTCGCGGCGTGGCGCCAAAAGGACGGCTGCGGGTCGACTTGCACGGAACCCTGGCCAAACATTTCGTGATCCCGGCCTTGCCGCAATTCATGGTGCGCTACCCGGACATCGAACTTTCCATCAGCGAGGCCGACCGCCTGGTTGACTTGATCGCCGAAGGGGTCGACTGCGTGCTGCGCGCCGGCACGTTGAGCGACTCCGCTCTGATCGGCAAACGTGTTGCCAGCCTGCGCCAGATCACCTGCGCCAGTCCCGCTTATCTGCGCAAATACGGCGAACCGAAAAGCCTCGACGACCTGAAAAATCACCGCGCGGTGAATTACGTCTCACGCACGACGGCCAAGTTGTTCCCGTTCGAATTCATGGTCGATGGCGAGCTCAAGGAAGTGCCCATCGACGGTGCCGTTTCGGTATTCGGCGCGGAGATCTACGCGGCCTCGGCGATCGCCGGATTGGGCCTGATCCAGTGCCCGCATTACCGGATGGAAACGCAGATCGCCCAAGGGCTGATAAAGGAAGTCCTCATTGAAACACCGCCGCCACCGATGCCGGTTTCAGTGCTTTATCCACACAACCGGCACATGTCGCCACGAGTTCGGGTGTTTGTGGATTGGTTGGGGGAGGTGTTTGCGGATGCCGGTTGAAGATCGTTCCCACGCAGAGCGTGGGAACTATCGGCCATGAAACGTTTCAGCTTTTTTCGAATCCAGGGTTTTCTGACGTTTGTCCGGGCGTATGCTGGGCAACCAGATTCAAGACAGACAAGAGAGGATTCGATGACTTACACCGCTGCCGAAAACCGCTACGACGCCATCCCTTACCGCCGCGTGGGCCGTAGCGGGCTGGTACTGCCGGCGCTGTCCCTGGGCCTGTGGCACAACTTTGGCGACAGCACGCCGATCGACACCCAGCGTGCGTTGTTGCGCACGGCGTTCGACCTGGGCATCAACCATTTCGACCTGGCCAATAACTACGGTCCGCCGTACGGCAGTGCCGAGATCAACTTCGGGCGTTTGCTGCGTGAAGACTTCAAGCAGTACCGTGACGAGTTGATCATTTCGAGCAAGGCCGGTTGGGACATGTGGCCCGGTCCTTACGGTCAGGGCGGCGGTTCGCGCAAGTACGTGCTCGCCAGCCTTGACCAGAGCCTGCAACGCCTGGGCCTCGACTATGTGGACATTTTCTATTCCCACCGTTTCGATCCGGATACCCCGCTGGAAGAAACCGCCAGCGCCTTGGCTACTGCCGTACAACAAGGTAAAGCGTTGTACATCGGTATCTCGTCTTATTCCGGGGTGAAAACCCGCGAAATGGCGGCGCTGCTCAAAGAATGGAAAGTCCCGCTGTTGATTCACCAACCGGCCTACAACTTGCTCAATCGCTGGGTCGAAAAGGACTTGCTGGACACCACCGATGAGCTCGGTACGGGGGTGATTGCGTTCACGCCGCTGGCTCAGGGGCTGCTGACGGACAAATACCTCAACGGCGTGCCGGCGGATGCGCGAGTCAACCGTCCGGGCGGTGATTCGTTGCAGGCTTCGCACTTGTCCGAGGCCAACATTGCCCATGTGCGTGCGCTCAATGAGATCGCCAAGCGTCGCGGTCAAAGCCTGGCGCAGCTGGCGCTAGCCTGGACCCTGCGCGATCCGCGGGTGACTTCGGCGTTGATTGGCGCGAGCCGACCGGAGCAGATCATCGAGAACGTCGGGGCGTTGAAGAATTTGAGCTTCAGTGTTGAAGAGTTGGCGCAGATTGATCGATTTGCCCAGGAGGGTGGGATCAATCTTTGGGAGAAGCCGTCGACCGCGGAGTAAGCGAGCACCGATCGTTCCCACGCAGAGCGTGGGAACGATCGGTTCAGCGAAAGAACGGCACATCCCCCAGCACCGTCGCCCGCTGCATCACCCGGCGCGCTGGGCGGTAATCATCCACGGCGTAATGCTGAGTCACGCGGTTGTCCCAGAACGCGATGTCGTCTTTCTGCCAGCGCCAGCGAATGGTGAATTCCGGGCGGGTGGTATGAGCGAACAGGAACTTCAAGATCGCCTCGCTCTCGGTTTCCGATAATTCGTTGATTTTCGAGGTGAAGCCCTCGTTGACGAACAATGAACGGCGCCCGCTCACCGGATGCGTGCGGATCACCGGGTGAGACAGCGGCGGATTCTTGCGCCGAGTCTCTTCCCATTGGGCCAGTGCTTCAGGTGTGTTGCCATAGCGCTCCAGTGGAAACGAACGGGTGAAATCGTGGGTGGCGGTCAGCCCTTCGAGCAGGTTTTTCATGGGCGCCGATAAGGCTGCATACGCCGCAATGCCGCTGGCCCACAGGGTATCGCCGCCAAACTCCGGCAGCAGCTTGGCGCTGAGGACCGCGCCCATGGCCGGGGTCGGGAGGAAGGTCACGTCGGTGTGCCAGATCGCGTTGTCACGCACGTCGGTGACGGCGGTGTCGAGGACCAGCACCTCCGGTTGCTCCGGCACGTTCGGGTAGATCGGATGGATGTGCAGGTCGCCGAAATTGGCGGCGAATCGTGCCTGCTGCTGCGGGGTGATCGGTTGGTCACGGAAGAACAGCACCTGGTGCTTGAGCAGCGCCTGCTCGATGGCGTCGCGTTGTTCCAGGTTCAGCGGCTGGCTGACGTCGACGCCGCTGATCTGTGCGCCGAGGGCCGAGCTTAGAGGGACGATGGTCAGGTTGCTCATGGTGGTTCTCTTCAATCCGGGTATCGAACAAAAACAGGAGGCATTAGTGAGCCTGGCCGTGCCATGGCACCAGCTTGCGTTGCAGGGCACGCAGGCCCATCTCCATCGCGAAGGCAATCAGCGCGATCACCAGAATCCCCAGCACCACCACATCGGTGACCAGGAACTGCGCAGCGGACTGCACCATGAAACCCAGGCCGCTGGTGGCGGCAATCAGTTCGGCGGCCACCAGCGTCGACCACCCCACGCCCAAGCCAATGCGCACCCCGGTCAATATGTCCGGCAAGGCGCTCGGCAGGATCACATGGCGGATCAATTGTGCACGGGTCGCGCCCAGTGACTGCGCGGCGCGCAATTTGGCCGGGTCGACGGTGCGCACGCCAGTGGCGGTAGCGATGGCAATCGGGGCGAAAATGGCCAGGTAGATCAGCAGCACTTTCGACAATTCGCCAATACCGCACCAGATCACGATCAGCGGCAGGTAAGCCAGCGGTGGAATAGGGCGGTAGAACTCGATCACTGGATCGAGAATGCCGCGTGCAATGCGGTTATGTCCGATAGCGATACCGACTGGCACGGCCGTCAGCACCGCAAAGCCAAGGCCCAGGCCGATGCGGCTGAGGCTCGCGCCCAAGTGCTGCCATAACGTCGAATCCATGTAGCCACTGGTGACCAGCAGCCAGCCTTTTTGCAGCACGGCGGACGGTGGCGGCAGAAACAGTGGCTCGATCATTCCTGTGGCGGTGACAGCCCACCAAATGAATATCAGCGCGATCAATGTCAGCACACTGATCCAGCGAGTACTCAAGCTACGGCGCAGCGCAATGGCTGTAGTACCTGGTTTAACCGCTGAGGCGGGAATTTCGTAGCTGCTCATGCGCGCTCCTGCCGCTGGGCGGCGCTGCGTTGGGAGAACACTTTGGCAAGCACGTGCTCGCGGGTTTCGATAAAGCGCGGATCGGACTTGATCGACCGTGCCGATTCACCCGCGGCGTAACGTTGACCGAAATCCAGATGCAGGCGCTCGACGATCTGCCCGGGATTGGGTGCCAGTAGAATCAGATCCGTGGCGAGAAACACCGCTTCTTCGATGTCGTGGGTAATCAGGAAGACAGGTTTGGCGGTGCGCCGCCAGACTTGCAGCAGCAGCTCTTGCATCTGTTCGCGGGTGAAGGCATCCAGGGCCCCGAAGGGTTCGTCCATCAGCAATACACGCGGATCGGCAGCGAGCGCGCGGGCCAGGCCGACACGCTGTTTCTGGCCGCCGGAGAGTTGCCAGATCCTGCGGTTTTCAAAACCGGCGAGGTCCACCAGCGCCAGCATTTCCCTTGCGCGGATTTCGCGTTTGCCCCGAGCAATGCCGGCCAGTTCCAGGCCGAAGCCTACGTTGGCCAGCACGTCCTGCCAGGGCAGCAGGGCGTCATCCTGGAACACCACGCCGCGCTCGGCACTCGGGCCTTTGACCGGTACGCCATCGAGGGTAATACGCCCGGCACTGGGCTCGACGAAACCGGCAATCAGGTTCAACAGCGAGGTCTTGCCACTGCCGGACGGGCCGAGGGCAACCAGCAACTGCTGGGGCCCGAGGGTCAGGGAAATATCCGCCAGCACAGGTTCCGGGCTGCCGGGGTACTGTGCGCTGATGCGCTCCAGCTGTAGCAAAGCCATCGCCATTAACTCCTGATCAATCCGTGATGAACTTGGCGCTGACGTACGGCGCGTAGTCCGGCAATACAGCATCAACCTTGCCTTGTTCCTTGAGGAACACGGCGGTGTCGGTGATCGCCTTGGTGGTCGGCGCGCCGAGGGTGACCACTTGATCAGCCGCCAGCGGGTAAACGTTGCCTTGCAGCAGCAGCGGAATGTCGCTGGCCTTGGCGCCGGACAGTTTTACCAGCTTGTCGACGTTGCCTTGATTGGCGAGCCAGGCTTGCGGGTCTTTGCGGTAATCGGCGTAGGCATCCAGGGTCACTTTGGCAAACGCGGTGACGATTTCCGGGTGCTTCTCGGCGAAGTCCTTGCGCACGATCCAGGCATCGAAGGTAGGCGCACCGAACTTGGCCAGTTCACCGGAGGTGATCAGGACTTTGCCGTTTTCCTTGGCCACACCCAAGGCCGGGTCCCACACGTAGGTGGCGTCTATGTCACCGCGTTTCCAGGCGGCAATGATCGCTGGCGGCGCCAGGTTCAGCACCGTGACTTTCGATGGGTCGATGTTCCAGTGCTTCAGCGCAGCCAGCAGGCTGTAGTGGCCGGTGGAAACGAAGGGTACGGCGATTTTCTTTCCGATCAGGTCTTGGGGAGTCTTGATCCCGGAACCTTCGCGGGCCACCAGCGCTTCGGCGGCGCCGATCTGGGTCGCGATGAGGAAGGTTTCCACCGGCACTTTGCGGGTGATCGCTGCTGTCAGCGGGCTGGAACCGAGGTAACCGATCTGCACGTCACCCGAGGCGATCGCGGCGATGATGTCGGCACCGTTATCGAATTTGCGCCAGTTGATGTCGGCCTTGGTGGCTTTTTCATACGCGCCGTCGGCCTGTGCGACTTTTGCCGGGTCGACGGTGGTCTGGTAAGCGACAGTCACGTCGGCTGCCTGGGCCAAAAAGCTCGCCGCCGCCAGAGAGGCGGCCGCCAGGAGGCGAAGGGGGAAATTCAGTTTCATCGGGAAGCTCCTTGTCAGGCGACTGAGAGTCGGCGTGAAAGGAGACTAAATGATATAAGAATTCGAAAATAAATAACTTTTTCGAATGAGCTTATGAGCGGAAAATTCTAAGCCGGAGCGTAGCTGATCGTTCCCACGCGCAGCGAAAGATCGCCTCCATGGACGCTGCGCGTTCGGCTTTGGGACGCAGAGCGTCCCGGGCTGCATTCCCACGCAGAGCGTCACTAGTGTCCGGTAAAAACCGAAGGGGGAGCTTGCTCCCCCTTGCTGTTGGCGGCCGTCAGTCATAATCGGATTTTTCAGACTCGATTTTGGCTCATGTTTACCAGCACCCGTTTAGCCCACCTGCTCAGTGCGATCCCGCGCCAGTTCTTTCGGCAATCCACCGAAAGGCACCAGGCTGATCGCTACGTCAAACGCTGCACGTCCTGGCAATTGCTGGTGACACTGGTTAGCGGTCATGTAACCCAAGCCTTAAGCCTGCGGTCCTTGGCGACTTTCTCCGAAACTCTAAGCCCGCATAGCTACCATCTTAAAGCGGGTCCGGTCGCCCGCTCGACCCTGTCGGATGCCTTGAACAAGCGTGACTACCGGCCATTCCAGGACCTTTGCGAGTTGCTGTTGCGCGGCATCAGCCGCCAGCAGCGCAAAGAAGTCGGTGCCATGGTTAGCCTGCTTGATTCCACGTCGATCACTTTGCGCGGACCTCACTTCGATGGCTGGACAGCCGCCACGAAAACCCGCATTACGCAGGGCTTGAAAGTACATGTCGGGCTAGATTTGGCGCAGTTGGCCCCGGTGTACGTCAACATCACTCCTGCCAACGTCAACGACCTGAGCGATGCACTGGAAATGCCGATTCAGGCCGGCATGACGTATGTCTTTGACAAGGGCTATTGCGATTACAACTGGTGGCACCAGTTGCAGACCAAAGGCGCTTTTTTCGTCACCCGCCTGAAGAAAAACGCCAATATCAAAGTGCTGCACAAGCACTCGACCGTAGCCGAGCAAAGCCCGGTCATGACCGATGAAGTCATTCTATTCGGCAAAAAGCATCTGGGCGGTAAGCGTCTGAATGACTACCGAGAAACGCCGGTAAGACGCGTGGTGGTTGAGCGCGAGGGACATGCCACGCCGTTAATCCTGGTGACCAACGACTTCGCAAGAACAGCTGAAGAAATCGCGGGCTTGTACAAAGATCGCTGGAAGATCGAGCTGTTTTTCAAGTGGATCAAGCAACATCTGAAACTCAAACGCTTCTATGCCTTCTCTGAAAACGCCGTGCGCCTGCAGATTTACAGTGCCTTGATCAGCTACTTGTTACTGCACCTTTTCCATCGTCGCTCAGGATTTACCGGTTCGTTGTTCGAGCTGACGGTTCGCATATCTCACGTCCTGCACGAACGGCCCGCTACTCCAGAACTGAGGGATCGACGAAGGCAGGAGCGAGAAAAGCTGAAGGCTGCCCAAGGCAGCCTTCAGCTATGAAACATGTTTACCGGACACTAGTGACGCAGAGCGTGGGAACGATCAGTGCGCTAGTTGCTGATCGCCAGAATACTCGCCTGGTACGCACCAACGAACACATCGAAATCACCCACTTCGTTCTGCTCAAGCTCGGCTTGTTGGGCCAGCGATGAACGCGCCAGCTCTTCAAACCTGGCCTGTTGCTCTGCCGGCAACGGCTCGCTGCGGAAAAACTCGGCGTGTGCCCGGCTCTGACGCAGGGAAAATTGAGCAAAGCTTTCCTTGTGCTCGGCCATTGCCGCCAGCACCTGGGCCGATGGCGTCAGGGAAGGGTTCTGGACCTTGGCCATCTGCGCGTCCAGTGCTTTGCTATGGGCGTCGCCGCCATGGCTCTGGTCAAGCAGTGCGGCCAGTGGGGCAATCTGCTCCAGCAATTGGCCCGCCCACTCTTTCAGGTCGACCGGTTGCCCGTTGCGCTGCAATTGCAGGCCTGGGCGACGACCTTCCTTGACCACACTGAGGAAGTTGGAGGTCGCATTCGAGCAACTGGTGTTGGTCAACAACGGGCTGTCGTTCAGCGCGCAGTACAGCAGGAAGGCGTCGAGGAAGCGCGATTCGGTGAGATCGATGCCCATTGGCAGGAACGGGTTGATGTCCAGGCAGCGCACTTCGACGTACTGGATGCCGCGGGCCATCAGCGCCTGGATCGGCCGCTCGCCGGTATAGGTTACGCGTTTGGGGCGGATGTTGGAGTAGTACTCGTTTTCGATCTGCAGGATGTTGGTATTGAGCTGGACCCACTCACCGTCCTGGTGGGTACCGACTTCGACATACGGCGCATAGGGTGTCGCCACCGCTTTGCGCAGGCTATCGGTATAGCTGTTCAGATCGTTGTAGCACGGTGTCAGGCCCGCTTGGGCGTTGCTCTGGTAACCCAGGTCACTCATGCGCAGGCTGGTGGCGTACGGCAAATAGAGGGTGTCCGGGTCCAGCTGTTCCAGCTGGTGCGAACGACCACGCAAGAAGCCAGCGTCCAATGCTGGTGAAGCACCGAACAGGTACATCAGCAGCCAGCTGTAGCGCCGGAAGTTGCGGATCAGTGCGATATAGGACGACGACTGGAAATCGCGGTCGGTGCCGACAAAGCCTTCGGCCTGCTTGAGCAGCGGCCAGAGTTTTTCCGGCAGGGAAAAGTTGTAGTGAATGCCGGCAATGCATTGCATGGTCTTGCCGTAGCGCAGGGCGAGGCCTTTGCGGTAGACGTACTTGAGCTGCCCGATATTGGACGTGCCGTAGTAGGCAATCGGGATGTCTTCCTCGGCCGGCAACGGACACGGCATCGAGGGGCTCCACAGGTACTCGTTGCCGAGCTTGCTGTAGGCAAAACGGTGAATGCTGTCCAGGCTCGCCAGCGTATCCGCCGGGTCGGGCAGGGCTGGGGTGATGAACTCCAGCAGCGACTCGGAATAGTCGGTGGTGATCTGTTCGTTGGTCAGCGCGGAACCCAATTCTTCCGGGTGCGGCGTTTGCGCAAGGCGACCTTCATCGGTCACGCGCAGGCATTCACGTTCGATGCCGTGAAGGCACTGTTCGAGCAGAGAGAGGTTAGCGCGCTCGCCGAGCAGGGCCAGGCGGCGGTTGAGAAGTTCGCTCAAGTTGGATTCCTTCACGCGTCAGTCGCCCCAATATGGGGGTGGGCAAGACGGTCTACAAGGGTGAAGTTAAAACTGGCGTTTTCGCCTGGTTTTTGTCGCCGTGCACGTTCTGATCGTCGCAATCCCCTGTGGGAGCGAGCCTGCTCGCGAAGAGGGAGTGTCAATCGACATTGAAGTCGCCTGATACACCACCTTCGCGAGCAGGCTCGCTCCCACAGGAAACTCCGGCGCTGCGGTCACAGCGTCGAAATTAACTCAAATCGATGACATCTAGCTACAGGACAGCGAACGTGCCTTGTGCTTTTGCGACCAGTTTGTCGCCTTGCATCACGTCGGCTTCGACCACCAGCGTGCGGCGGCCCGGGTGGATAACCCGCGCCGTGCACATCACCTCGCCGTCGGCGACGGCGCGGATGTAGTTGATCTTGCACTCGATGGTCGCGCTTTGCTGGTCAAAACCGTGGGTGCTGGAGCAGGCCAGCCCCATGGCAATGTCCACCAGGCTGAACAAGGCCCCGCCGTGCAGCTTGTTGGCGCGATTGCGCAGTTGTGGCTCAAGCGCCAGGGCGACTTGCGCCACCCCGGTTTCCAGGCTGTGCAAACGGCAACCCAACAGCTTGAAAAATGCGCTTTCGGTGTACCCGGCAGGGATGTCCATCAGCGCTTCTTCAGCTGTTTGGCGTTGGCAAACAGTGACGCCATGGCGTTGTTGCTCGGCGCTGCAGCGGTGGTTTCCTTGCGCGGTGCGGTGTTCTGGGATTGGCGTGGCGCCGAACCCGGACGCGCACCACGAGCGCCGTCGACTTTCTCGCCCGGGGTGTCGCTCATGCGCATCGACAGGCCCACGCGCTTACGCGGGATGTCGACTTCCATGACCTTCACTTTCACCACGTCACCGGCCTTCACCGCTTCCCGTGGATCCTTGATGAATTTCTCCGAAAGTGCGGAGATGTGCACCAAACCATCCTGATGCACGCCGATATCGACGAATGCTCCGAAGTTGGTCACGTTGGTCACGACGCCTTCTAGGATCATGCCCAATTCCAAGTCCTTGAGGTCTTCGACACCTTCCTGGAACTCTGCGGTCTTGAATTCGGGGCGCGGGTCGCGGCCGGGTTTTTCAAGCTCTTGCAGGATGTCGGTGACCGTTGGCAGACCGAAAGTTTCGTCGGTGAACTTCTTCGGGTCGAGGCGCTTGAGGAACGCGGCATCGCCAATCAGCGAACGGATATCGCGGTCGGTCTCGGCGGCAATTCGCTGTACCAGCGGATAGGCTTCCGGGTGCACTGCCGACGAATCCAGTGGGTTCTCGCCGTTCATGACGCGCAGGAAACCTGCTGCCTGCTCGAAGGTTTTTTCGCCAAGGCGCGCGACTTTCTTCAGTGCAGCGCGAGTCTTGAACGCACCGTGTTCGTCGCGATGGCTGACGATATTCTGCGCCAGGGTCGCGTTGAGGCCGGAGATCCGCGCCAGCAATGCCACGGAGGCGGTGTTGACGTCGACGCCCACGGCGTTCACGCAGTCTTCGACCACGGCATCCAGGCCCCGCGCCAGTTTCAACTGCGACACGTCATGCTGGTATTGGCCGACTCCGATGGATTTCGGATCGATCTTCACCAGCTCGGCCAGCGGATCCTGCAGGCGGCGGGCAATCGACACCGCGCCACGGATCGACACATCCAGGTCCGGGAATTCCTTGGAAGCCAGTTCCGATGCGGAGTAAACCGATGCGCCGGCTTCGGAGACCATGACCTTGGTCATCTTCATGGCTGGGTATTTTTTGATCAGTTCGGCGGCCAGCTTGTCGGTTTCACGACTGGCGGTGCCGTTGCCGATGGCGATCAGGTCCACCGAATGCTTGGCGCACAGGGCGGCGAGCACGGCGAGGGTCTGGTCCCACTTGTTGTGCGGCACGTGCGGGTAAACCGTGGCGTGATCGAGCAGCTTGCCGGTGGAATCGACCACCGCAACCTTGCACCCGGTGCGCAAGCCCGGGTCGAGGCCCAGGGTCGCGCGCGGGCCGGCCGGAGCCGACAGCAGCAGGTCGTGCAGGTTGTGGGCGAACACGTTGATCGCCTCGGTTTCAGCGCCGTCGCGCAACTCACCTAGCAGGTCGGTTTCCAGGTGGGTGTAGAGCTTGACCTTCCAGGTCCAGCGCACCACTTCACCCAGCCATTTATCGGCGGCGCGGTTCTGGTTCTGGATGCCGACGTGCTGGCCGATCATGCCCTCGCACGGGTGCATGGTGCCCGGCAGTTCATCGCCAACTTTCAGGGCGGAGCTGAGAATGCCTTCGTTGCGGCCACGGAAAATCGCCAGCGCGCGGTGCGACGGCATGCTCTTCAGCGGTTCGTCGTGTTCGAAGTAGTCGCGGAACTTGGCGCCTTCCTCTTCCTTTCCAGCAATTACGCGGGCACTGAGAGTGGCTTCCTGCTTCAGGTAGCTGCGCAGCTTGTCCAGGAGGCCTGCGTCTTCGGCGAAGCGCTCCATGAGAATGTACTTGGCACCTTCGAGGGCGGACTTCACATCGGCCACGCCTTTTTCGGCGTCGATGAAGCGGGCGGCTTCGGTTTCCGGGCTCAGGGTCGGGTCGTTGAACAGGCCGTCGGCCAGTTCGCCGAGGCCGGCTTCCAGGGCGATCTGGCCCTTGGTGCGGCGCTTTTGCTTGTACGGCAGGTACAAGTCTTCGAGGCGGGTCTTGGTGTCTGCGAGCTTGATGTCGCGTTCCAGCTGCGGGGTCAGCTTGCCTTGCTCTGTAATGCTGGCAAGGATGCTGATGCGCCGTTCGTCGAGTTCTCGCAGGTAGCGCAGACGCTCTTCCAGATGACGCAATTGGGTGTCATCGAGGCTGCCGGTCACTTCTTTCCGGTAACGGGCGATGAAGGGAACGGTAGAACCTTCATCGAGTAGCGCGACGGCCGCTTCGACCTGTTGTGGGCGTACACCGAGTTCCTCGGCGATGCGGCTGTTGATGCTGTCCATAAAACCACCTGACAAATTGTGAAAGCAGGCTCGCAGGCGCAACGATGAGGCCTTGGCGAGTCTGGTTGAGCGGCCTGGCCTGCGCCGCTACCTGGATCAAAGGTATCCCGTTGACCCGTGAAATCGAACAATTACTGCCGGCGCCATGAAAATAAAAAGCGGTCAACCGGGGTAACGATCAGACGTTGCCTGACACAAAAGGCCGCGCATTATAACCAGCGTTCTGCCATTCGGGGGCATCGCAGGTTGTAGGCATAATCACCGGATTTCTGGCGATAAAGGAAAAATCTGCTAACAATGCACACGGTGCGTATAACGGCAGCTACGCCATAATGCGCGCCGAGATCAAAGGAGCATCCAATGAGCAGCACTGCAAACATTGCTGAAGGCGAAAAAATTCTTATTGTTGACGACGATCCGGGCCTCAGCAGCCTGCTGGAGCGTTTTTTCGTCAGCAAGGGCTACCGTGCCCGCGCCGTACCGAACACCGAACAAATGGACCGCCTGCTGGCGCGTGAAGTGTTCAACCTGGTCGTCCTCGACTTGATGCTGCCTGGGGAGGACGGCCTGACCGCTTGCCGCCGCTTGCGTGGAGCGAACAATCAGATCCCGATCATCATGCTGACCGCCAAGGGCGACGAGCTGAGCCGGATCAAGGGCCTGGAACTGGGCGCCGACGATTACCTGGCCAAGCCTTTCAACCCGGACGAGCTGATGGCCCGCGTAAAAGCTGTCCTGCGTCGTCAGTCGGCTCCGGTGCCTGGCGCACCAGGCAGCGAAGACGAAAGCGTGACCTTCGGTGACTACGAGCTGTCCCTGGCCACCCGCGAACTCAAGCGTGGTGAAGAAGTGCACATGCTCACTACCGGTGAGTTCGCTGTGCTCAAGGCGCTGGTGATGAACGCCCGCCAGCCATTGACCCGGGACAAGCTGATGAACCTGGCCCGTGGTCGTGAGTGGGATGCCCTGGAGCGCTCCATTGACGTGCAAATTTCCCGTCTGCGCCGGATGATCGAACCCGATCCGTCCAAGCCGCGTTACATCCAGACCGTCTGGGGTGTGGGTTACGTATTCGTTCCGGATGGCGCCGCCACGAAGTAACTGGCGAAGTGATCGTCGATTTGTAGGCGCGAGTTTGTGCGGGCAGAGGGCCTGATGGCCTTGCCCGCAGACTCTCGACCGGCAATGTGCGAGCATCGCTCGCTCCTGCACGTGTTTAACGGTTGCCCATGAAAACCCCGGTTTGGTTTCCCCAGAGTTTCTTCTCCCGCACCCTTTGGCTGGTGCTGATCGTCGTCCTGTTTTCCAAGGCGCTGACCTTGGTTTATCTGCTGATGAACGAAGACGTGCTGGTGGACCGCCAGTACAGCCATGGCGTCGCCCTGACGCTGCGCGCCTACTGGGCCGCCGATGAAAACAACCGCGAAAAGATTGCCGAGGCTGCAACCCTGATCCGGGTGGTAGGCGCCGGTGTGCCGGAGGGTGAACAACACTGGCCTTACAGCGGGATCTACCAGCGGCAGATGCAAGACGAACTGGGGGCCGACACCGAGGTGCGCTTGCGCATGCACTCGCCTCCGGCGCTATGGGTGCGTGCGCCCAGCCTGGGCGATGGCTGGCTGAAAGTGCCACTGTATCCACACCCGTTGCGTGGCCAGAAAATCTGGAACGTGCTCGGCTGGTTTCTCGCCATCGGCCTGCTGTCCACGGCCTCGGCGTGGATCTTCGTCAGCCAGCTCAACCAACCCCTCAAGCGCCTTGTGTATGCCGCGCGGCAACTCGGCCAGGGGCGCAGCGTGCGCCTGCCGATCAGTGATACACCCAGTGAAATGACCGAGGTCTATCGCGCTTTCAACCAGATGGCCGAAGACGTCGAGCAGGCCGGTCGCGAGCGCGAACTGATGCTGGCCGGGGTTTCCCATGACCTGCGCACACCGCTGACCCGGTTACGCCTGTCGCTGGAACTGATGGGTGACCATAACGACCTGACAGACGCCATGGTGCGCGATATCGAGGACATGGACGCCATTCTCGATCAGTTCCTGGCGTTCATTCGCGATGGGCGTGATGAATCGGTGGAGGAGGTGGACCTGAGCGATCTTGTCCGTGAAGTCGCCGCGCCGTACAACCAGAACGAAGAAAAGGTGCGTTTGCGTCTTGAGCCGATTCCACCATTCCCGTTGCGTCGGGTGTCGATGAAGCGGCTGTTGAACAATCTGATTGGCAACGCGCTGAATCACGCGGGCAGTGGGGTTGAGGTGGCGGCGTATGTGTCGGGGGATACCAGTGCGCCTTATGTCGTCCTGAGCGTCATGGACCGTGGCGCCGGGATAGATCCATCGGAGCTGGAAGCGATTTTCAACCCGTTCACCCGGGGCGACCGCGCCCGGGGCGGCAAGGGCACGGGCCTGGGCCTGGCAATTGTGAAACGAATTGCTTCGATGCATGGCGGCAATGTTGAATTGCGCAACCGTTCCGGCGGCGGCCTGGAAGCGCGGGTGCGCTTGCCGTTGGGGCTGATGCTACCGCGGGATGCCGTCTAACCCGATCGTTCCCACGCAGAGCGTGGGAACGATCGGTGTGTTAACCCTTGCCTTTGGTTCGGGTCATGTTCGGCCCGCCATTCTTCTCCAGATGCTCGATGATGATACCCGCCACGTTCTTGCTGGTGGTGGTTTCGATCCCCTCCAGGCCTGGCGACGAGTTCACCTCCATCACCAGTGGCCCGTGATTGGAGCGCAGGATATCCACCCCGGCCACGGCCAGGCCCATCACTTTCGCCGCGCGTAATGCCGTCATGCGTTCTTCCGGGGTGATCTTGATCAGGCTGGCGCTGCCACCGCGATGCAGGTTGGAACGAAATTCCCCGGGTTTGGCCTGGCGTTTCATGGCTGCAATGACTTTGTCACCCACCACGAAGCAGCGAATGTCGGCGCCGCCAGCTTCCTTGATGTACTCCTGAACCATGATGTTCTGCTTGAGGCCCATGAATGCCTCGATCACCGACTCCGCCGCCGTGGCGGTTTCGCAAAGCACCACACCGATACCCTGGGTGCCTTCCAGCACCTTGATCACCAAGGGTGCACCGTTGACCATTTCGATCAGGTCGGGAATATCGTCTGGCGAGTGGGCAAAACCGGTGACCGGCAATCCGATGCCCCGACGTGACAGCAATTGCAGCGAGCGCAGCTTGTCCCGCGAGCGAGCAATGGCCACCGATTCGTTGAGTGGAAAAACCCCCATCATTTCGAACTGGCGCAACACCGCGCAGCCGTAAAACGTGACCGAAGCACCGATTCGCGGGATCACCGCGTCGAAGCCTTCCAGTGGCTTGCCGCGGTAGTGGATCTGCGGCTTGTGACTGGCAATGTTCATGTAGGCGCGCAGGGTATCGACCACCACCATTTCATGGCCGCGTTCGGTACCGGCTTCGACCAGGCGGCGGGTGGAATACAGACGCGGGTTCCGCGACAGCACAGCGATCTTCATGCAACACCTGTGGAGGAGGTAGATACCGGGAACACCGGCTTGTCTTGTACATATTTGATGCCGGGATTGACTACCAACTGGCCATCAATCAGGGCTTTGGAACCGAGCAGCAGGCGATAGCGCATGGATTTGCGGCAGGCGAGCGTGAACTCTACCCGCCAGACCCGATCGCCGAGGGCCAGGGTGGTGCTGATCACGTATCGCACCTGCGCATGACCGTTGGAGCTTTTAATGGTTTTTCTCGTCACCAGCGGTGCTTCGCAGCGGCGGTGACGCAGCTGCACCACCGTGCCCAGGTGCGCGGTGAAGCGCACCCACTGCTCGCCGTCACGGTCGAAAGTCTCGATGTCGGTGGCATGCAGGCTGGAGGTGCTGGCACCGGTGTCGATTTTTGCCCGAAGGCCCGCGACTCCCAAATCCGGGAGCGCCACCCACTCGCGCAGACCGACAACGGTCAAATGGTCAAATGTCTTCAAAGTTGCTCAACCGGTAGAAACCGCTCAGGCCGCAAGCGGCCGAATTCGCGGTATTCACGCAGAATAATGGTTAAAAGGCGACAGATATCTACGGCCCGGATTTCCAGCCTCATGGGGAGGTTCTGGAATGTCTGCATTGTAATCCGAGACGGCGTAATTCTTGGTACGAGAGAAACGGTAGTACAGTTCATCAATATTTCAGGACGAGGAAATCCCATGGCACAAAAAAACGACGAGGATGACAAAGTCCGGCTGGATAAATGGTTATGGGCGGCGCGTTTTTACAAAACCCGTGCCTTGGCCAAGGCGGCGATTGAAAGCGGCAAAGTGCACTGCCGGGGTGAGCGCTGCAAACCGGGTAAAGAGCCGCGCATTGGCGATGAATTTGTGATTCGCACCGGTTTCGAGGAGCGCACGGTGGTGGTCCAGGCGCTCTCGATCGTGCGCCGTGGTGCACCTGAAGCACAGACGTTGTACGCCGAAACCGAAGCCAGCATCGCCAAGCGCGAGAATGCCGCGGCCGAGCGCAAGGCAGGCGTCCTGGGCGTGAGCACCGATGGCAAACCGAGCAAGAAACAGCGGCGGGATCTGTTCAAGTTTCGTGGCAGCAGCAACGAATGATTGCCCCGGCCACCGATCGCGCCAGTCGGGCCAGGACTTGTAATTGCGCCTGTGCGTAGCCATATGAGGTAATTAGTCTGCCGAGCATGTGCCATTCGTCGTAAAGCGCGCACAGTCACCTACCTTCAGGCCACAACCCGGCAGCCATACGCTATAGCCAAGGCGTAACCTCGTTCTGTAACCATTTTTGTCACCCATTCAGATACCAGACTTATGACCGACTTACCGGATAACGACTTCACCCAACGCTTCATCTTCGATGACAGCGACACCCGTGGCGAGATGGTTTCGCTGGAACTCAGCTACGCTGAAGTCCTGGCCAAACACGCCTATCCGGAGCCGGTTGCGCAACTGCTCGGCGAACTGATGGCGGCTGCGGCGTTGCTGGTCGGCACCTTGAAGTTCGATGGCCTGCTGATCCTTCAGGCCCGCTCCGAAGGCCCGATTCCATTGCTGATGATCGAGTGCTCCAGCGAGCGCGACATCCGTGGCCTGGCCCGTTACGAGGCTGACCGGATTGCCCCCGATGCCACCCTGGCCGACCTGATGCCGGATGGCTCGCTGACATTGACCATCGACCCGCAGCAGGGCCAGCGCTATCAGGGCGTCGTCGATCTGGACGGCGAAACCTTGTCCGACTGCTTCACCAACTACTTCGTCATGTCTCAGCAGATTGGCACTCGCATCAAGCTCTGTGCCGATGGCCGCCGCGCCCGTGGCCTGTTGCTGCAGCAGTTGCCCGCCGATCGCCTGAAAGACGAGGAAGAACGTGCTGCCAGCTGGCAGCACCTCACCGCGCTGGCCACCACGCTGACAGCCGATGAATTGCTGGGCCTGGACAACGAAACCGTGCTCCATCGTCTCTATCACGAAGAGCAGGTTCGTCTGTTCGATGTGCAGAAACTGCGCTTCCGTTGCAGCTGCTCGCGCGAACGTTCAGCCAATGCGCTGGTCAGTCTGGGTATGGAAGATGCGCAAAACCTGGTGCTCGAGCACGGCGGTAATATCGAGATCGATTGCCAGTTCTGCAACCAGCAGTACCTGTTCGATGCCGCCGATGTCACTCAATTGTTCGCTGGTGCGGGTGTTGAGACGCCGTCAGATACCCGGCACTAAAACGGTTCAGCGCAGGTAAATTCACTGGAAAGTACCGCAATAGCGCCGTTACGACGGGAGGGCCCTACTTTTTTTGGGCTTTTCTGGCATAATCCGGCCCACTTTTTTCGCGGTAGTAGTGCACGACTTTCTACTACAAAACGTTTGGAGCACTCGGCCACTGGCCGACGGGGAACCTCATGACGCAAGCCAATAACGCCGTGTACACCGATCTGAGTGTTGATGATCTGGTCAAAGAAGCCCTCAACCGCGGTGAAGGCGAGCTTGCCGATACCGGCGCACTGGTTGTACGTACCGGTCACCGTACCGGCCGTTCGCCAGTCGATCGTTTCATCGTTGATGAGCCAACCACCACGGGCGCCATCGCCTGGGGCCCGATCAACCGCAAGTTCCCGGCTGACAAGTTCGATGCCTTGTGGAACCGCGTCGAGGCGTTCAACAACGCGCAAGAGCACTTTGTTTCCCACGTGCATGTAGGTGCCGCTTCCGAGCACTACCTGGCCGTGAAGATGACCACCCAGACCGCTTGGCAGAACCTGTTCGGCCGTTGCCTGTTCATCAACCCGGCACAGTACAACCCGGCTGGCCGTGAAGAATGGCAAGTGCTCAACGTTGCCAACTTCGAATGCGTTCCAGAGCGTGACGGCACCAATTCCGACGGTTGCGTGATCATCAACTTCGCGCAGAAGAAAGTGCTGATCGCTGGCATGCGTTATGCCGGTGAAATGAAGAAAGCCATGTTCTCGGTGCAGAACTTCCTGCTGCCGGCTGCCGACGTACTGCCAATGCACTGCGCCGCCAACATCGGCGAAGAAGGCGACGTGACCCTGTTCTTCGGTCTGTCGGGTACCGGCAAGACCACCCTGTCCGCTGACGAAAGCCGTTACCTGATCGGTGACGACGAGCACGGCTGGGGCGAGGGCGTGGTGTTCAACATCGAAGGCGGTTGCTATGCCAAGTGCATCGACCTGTCCGAGAAGAACGAGCCGGTTATCTGGAAAGCCATCAAGCACGGTGCAGTCCTGGAAAACGTCGTGATCGACGACGCCAAGCACGCCGACTACGCCGATGTCAGCCTGACCCAGAACAGCCGCGCCGCCTACCCGCTGGAGCACGTTGCCAAGCGTTCCGAGAAGAACCTCGGTGGCGAGCCAAACGCAGTGATCTTCCTGACCTGCGACCTGACCGGCGTTCTGCCGCCAGTGTCGATCCTCAACGAAGAACAAGCGGCCTACCACTTCCTGTCCGGCTACACCGCGCTGGTGGGCTCGACTGAAATGGGTTCGGGCAGCGGCATCAAGTCGACCTTCTCCACCTGCTTCGGCGCACCGTTCTTCCCGCGTCCGGCTGGCGAATACGCAGAGCTGCTGATCAAGCGCATCCGCGGCTTCGGCTCCAAGGTCTACCTGGTCAACACCGGCTGGACCGGCGGTGGCTACGGCGTCGGCAAACGCTTCAACATCCCGACCACTCGCGCGGTGATCGCAGCGATCCAGAGCGGCGCGCTGATCGGTGCCGAGACCGAGCACCTGGACACCATCAACCTCGACGTGCCAGTGGCCGTACCGGGCGTTGAGACTGGCCTGCTGAACCCACGTAACACCTGGGCCGATAAAGCCGCCTACGACGAAGCCGCCAAAGCACTGGCCGGCCTGTTCATCGAGAACTTCAAGAAGTTTGAAGTGAGCGACGCGATCAAGGCTGCCGGTCCTAAGTTGTAAGCGCTGGATTGAAGCCATGAAAAAGCCGCCCTTCGGGGCGGCTTTTTTTTGCGCGGCGTTTCAGGTTTTCAGATGCAGGACAAACGCCCCCACCAACACCAGCACAACCCCTGACACCTGCAACTTACCGAGGCGCTCCTTGAAAAAAACATACCCCAGGATCGCCGCAATCCCGCCAGACAATGTACTGATCACCGTCACCACTGAAACCGAGCCTGCCACAGCACCCCAGGCAAATGATGAAAACCCGCCGAGGTTCATCAGGCTGGCACCGGTCAGTGTCAGGCAATTTTTAAGCGGTGGGAATTTCAGGCCGTCGTCGATTCTGAGCACGATGCCTACCAGCACGATCAGCCCGACAAGATACGCGAGCCAGAGCATCGTCACCGGTCCGAGTACTGGCAGGACAAAACGTCCCTGCAGCCAGAAACTGGTGCCGTAGAACACCGCCGCCAGCAGCGCATAGGCAATGGAACTGCTCGCCTGTGTGCTGTGTGGCACCTTCGGGTCGGAATGCATGCTGGAGAGGACCACGCCAATGACGCAGAGGGCGATGCACAGCAATTGCAGCAGGCTGATCTGCTCACCGCCAGCCCAGGACAGCAACGTGGTCACTACGCCGTAGGAGGTCACCAGCGGGGCGACGATGGAAGCTTTACCCAGGGCGAAGGCCTTGGACAAGGCCAACGCACCAGACACGGTCAGCACAGCGGCAGCGACGCCGATCAGCCAGACATCAAGCGGTGCGGCCATGGACCGGAGAATGAATACGGGGAAGACGATCAGCAGCAGGCTCATGATCGTAAATCCCAGCGCCTGACCGAAATACACGGCACGTTTGACGCCAACCGCTCGGGCGTTCAAGCCCACCAGAAAATCCGTACCGCCCCACAGCAAGGCGGCTAGCAAGCCCATCAATACGTCCACGCAATTTCCTTATTGTTATGCGCCGCGGACGCTACAGGCCTTCGAGCTCCCGGGTGTCCCAGCGTTGATCCTTGATCGCTCGGTAGAGCATGCCGATGGTCAATGGTTCCTTCTTGCCGCGACCCTTGGCCTTACGCTTGAGAAAGACATCGTAGCCCTCGGGGTGAAAGTAGCGATAGCTGTCGTAGTCGACGAAATCGATGGCGAAGTGCTCTTCAAGGGTTTCGATCAAGTGTTGTGCATCGGCACCGTTGCAGCCGAGGTCGAAGTTAATCGAGGTGGTGAGGCTGATCGTTTTGCGTTCGGGGAGGCCGAGTTCTTCGTGCAGTAGCTGGATGAGTAGGTGAAGGGTAGGGTCGTCGGGGAGGTTGGGGGCGAGGTTCATTGCTGGGTGTCCGGGTGGGCTTGAACAGATCTTATGGGTCGTTGGACTGGAGTGGAAGGATTGAAACCGACGCTCATCCCGCAGAACCCGTTCACTTCAGGAAACGGTGGTTTTGAGCAGGCGTTGCCGGGCGATGTCGAGCAGGTCGTTGCCATCCTGGGTCAGCAGATACAGCGCATTGACGATGTTCGGAATGTCGCTGGCGTCGGCTTGTTTGAAGCACAGGCAATACAGGGTTTCCAGCAGGTCGCTGGCGGCACGGATGCGTTGGCGGGCGGCGTCGAGGATTTCCAGGGGGTCGGCCTCGGTGTCGATCATCAGCACTGAGGTTTCACTGTTACTGGACTTGAGCAGGTGATAGCGGTCAGCCAGTGGATCTGTGGTGTTCATCAAAGTGGGTCCTGTGCGAAATCGGCAAGTGTGCCCGGCAGGCCGAGACACTTTTTCAGCCGCGCCGAAAACTATAGGAGGGTGCGTGGCCATGCGACAAGACGGCGTTGATGGACAGGTTTTGTAGGGTATTTACCGTTTTTTGAGGATGGGACTACGTTGGCGCTGGTTTTCGTGCGCGAAACGATTAGAGGTAAAAATGCCTACAGGAGTGTCCGGCGTTGTTGGGTGAGTCTCGGTAGGGAGGGCAACAGAAGCTGTAGGATTTTTCGACATCAACACGCTGTATCATCCCGTATCGTTTTTGCCCCCGACCTTTTCTCGACTCGCTGCGATCGCCGGCTAGGCTTTGCTCATCGCAGCAGTCAACGGAGTGACAGCTTATGCACAACACCCTGGAACAGGTTTTCGGTTATCCACAGTTTCGGCCCGGCCAGGAGGCAGTGGTCAGCGCGGTGTTGGCGGGGCGCTCGGCGGCGGCGATTTTCCCCACCGGTTCCGGCAAGTCCCTTTGCTATCAGTTGTCGGCGGTTCTGTTGCCGCACCTGACGCTGGTGGTCTCGCCATTGCTGGCGTTGATGCAGGATCAGTTGGCGTTCCTGCAACGCCACGGCATTGCCGCGGGCAGTATCGATTCGGCCCAGAGTCGCGACGACGCCAGCGATGTCATGGCCCGTGCCAAGTCCGGCGAACTGAAAATCCTTATGGTCTCCGTGGAGCGCTTGAAGAACGAGCGTTTTCGTAATTTCCTGCAGCAGGTGCCGATCTCGCTGCTGGTAGTGGACGAGGCGCATTGCATCTCGGAATGGGGGCACAACTTTCGCCCGGACTACCTCAAGCTTCCGGACTATCAGCGCCAGTTCAACATCCCCCAGGTGTTGTTGCTGACCGCCACGGCGACCCCGAAAGTGATCGCCGACATGCAGGCGAAATTCGCCATCGAACCTGCGGATGTAGTGACCACTGGCTTTTATCGGTCGAACCTCAATCTGTGGGTGGAGCCGGTTCGCAGCCAGGATAAGCGCATGCGCCTTGTGGAATGGATGAGCCAGCGACCCGGCCAACCGAGCATTGTCTACGTCACCCAACAGAAAACCGCCGAGCACATTGCTGAACACCTGCTGCGCAATGGCATTCAAGCTGAGGCCTATCACGCCGGTTTGCCTCATGAGCAGCGCGAAGGCATCCAGAAGCGCTTCATGGGCGGGCAGTCCAATTGCATCGTCGCCACCATCGCCTTCGGCATGGGCATCGACAAGAGCGACATCCGTAACGTGGTGCATTTCGACCTGCCCAAGTCCATCGAAAACTACAGCCAGGAAATCGGCCGTGCGGGGCGTGACGGGCAGCCATCTGACTGCCTGGTACTGGCCAATCGCGACAGCCTCAACGTGCTGGAAAACTTCGTCTATGGCGACACGCCCGAACAGGACGGTATCCGCTACGTGCTCGACGAGATGCAGGTCGCCGCACCCGAGGGGCAGTGGGAGTTTCTCCTGGGGCCTCTGGGGGACCAAAGCAACATTCGCCAGCTACCGCTCAAGACCTTGCTGGTTCAACTGGAGCTTCGTGGTTTGATCGCCCCGCGTTATGCCTACTACGCCGAATACCGCTTCAAATATCTGCAGGAGCCTGAGGCATTGCTGGCTCGCTTCGAGGGCGAGCGCAGGGATTTCGTCGCGGCGATCATCCAGACGTCCACCCGTGCACGTACCTGGGCTACGGTAAATTTCGATGCGTTGTATGAACAGCACCGGGCCGAGCGCAGTCGGGTGGTGAAGGCCCTGGATTATTTCCAGGAAAAGGGCTGGGTCGAGCTTGAAAGCAAGCAGATGACCGAGGTCTACAGCCTGTTGCAAACCGATTTCGACAGTGCCGTGTTGAGTGAAGAGCTGCACGCCGGTTTCAGACGGCATGAACAGACCGAGATCGCGCGGATTCACGCCATGCTGGACCTGTTCGCTACCGATCGCTGTCTGGGCTATCGCCTGGCCGAGTATTTCGGCGACGAAAATGTGCCCCGCCAGTGCGGGCACTGTTCGGTTTGCCACGGGCAGGTGGCGCGGCTGCCTGCACCGCCGGCGTTACCGGCGCTTGTGGATAAAAACTTCGAGGCACTGTGTGCTGATTTTATCCACAGGCATGAACAACACACTGGGAAGGCGCCGTCGGCTGAGCGCGTGACACGGTTCTTGTGCGGGATCAGCGTGCCGCTGTTTACCAAGCTCAAGGTGCGGACGATTTCGGGATGTGCGGCGTTGGAGGATTATCCGTATGCCGAGGTTCGTGAGTGGGCGCAGGCACACCTCTAAATCGGTGTCTGGCGGAGCGGCATCCATCCGCTGAATGTCGCTCATCACAGGAATAAATTTCAAAAAGGCGCGGCGGCTGACTATGGTGAGGGCTGTCTTCGGATCGCCAACAAGAGAATAATCATGAGCCAGACACCGTTCAATATTCAGCGCGCAGCCGTCATCGGCGCGGGCACCATGGGCCGCGGCATTGTCATGTGCCTGGCCAACGCCGGGGTAGCGGTACAATGGGTCGATAACAATCCGCAGATGCTTGAACAGGCACTGGTCACTGTGTCGGACACCTATGCCCATAGTGTT
The DNA here is from genome assembly GCF_002236105.1 of Pseudomonas umsongensis. Lineage (GTDB taxonomy): Bacteria > Pseudomonadota > Gammaproteobacteria > Pseudomonadales > Pseudomonadaceae > Aquipseudomonas > Aquipseudomonas umsongensis. Next base: position 435,653 of record NZ_NIWU01000004.1, on the reverse strand, counting down.
CGACAGGAACGCATCGACCAGGTCGAGGCCGATGCCCGCATCGCTCGGGTCACGGCGGCCGCTGATTATGCGGCTATCCGTGACGTCGACTTGGTCATCGAAGCCGTCTACGAAAACCTCGAGCTTAAGCAGTCAATCTTCCGCGAACTGGACGGCCTGCTAAAACCTCAAGCCATTCTGGCGAGTAACACCTCTGCACTGGACATCGACGCCATTGCCGCGGTGACTGGCCGACCACAGCAGGTCCTGGGCCTGCACTTCTTCAGCCCGGCGCACATCATGAAGCTGCTGGAAATCGTCCGTGGTGCCCAGACTGCACCGGCGGTCATCGATGCTGCGCTGGCGCTGGGCAAGCGCATGGGCAAGGTCAGCGTGGTGTCGGGCAATTGCGACGGCTTTATTGGCAATCGCATGCTTAACACCTACGTGCTGGAAGCCCGCAAAATGCTGCTTGAGGGCGCTTATCCCTATCAGGTCGATGCGGCGCTGCAAGGCTTTGGCTTCGCCATGGGACCATTCCGTATGTTCGATGTGGTTGGCGTCGACCTGCAATGGCGCGCCCGGCAACTGTCCGGTGTGGGGCAGGATGCACCAGAGGTACAGGTGGATAACCGTCTGTGCGAGCAGGGCCGTTTCGGTCAGAAGAGCGGCGACGGCTACTACCACTACGAGCCGGGCAGTCGCCAGGCTGAGCACGACCCGCTAGTCGATGCATTGGTGTTGGAAGTCAGCGAAGGGCTGGGTTTCCATCGCCGTGAAATCAGCCCGGAGGAAATCCTGGAGCGCTGCTTGCTGGCATTGGTCAACGAGGGTGCGAAGATCCTTCAGGAGGGCATCGCCGGATCGGCTCACGACATTGATCTGGTGTACCTCAACGGATACGGATTCCCGGCGGACAAGGGTGGTCCAATGGCCTGGGCGGATCAGCAAGGGTTGGCGGACATTCATCAACGCCTGCTGGCGCTTGAGACCCGCCAGGGTGATCACTGGCGCCCGGCGCGGTTGATTGGTGAGTTGGCGGCGGCAGGTAGAGGGTTTGCGGACAAGTGATTGATGGGGTGCCTGCGAGGGCGCCATCGCGAGCAGGCTCGCTCCCACAGTTGATCTTCAGTGAACCCAAATTTTATGTACGACTAAGATCCCTGTGGGAGCGAGCCTGCTCGCGAAGAACGATAACGCGGTTTCACCTTAGACTGGCGAACACACTCAGGAATCCACACCAATGCCCCAACGCTGCGACTATCCACACTTCCAACCCATCACCACACGCTGGCACGACAACGATGCCTATGGTCACGTCAACAACGTCACCTACTACAGTTTTTTCGACACGGCGGTGAACACCTACCTGATCGAAGTCGGTGGCCTGGATATACACGATGGCGAGGTAGTGGGTTTCGTGGTGAGTTCAGCCTGCGACTACTTTGCTTCCATCGCCTTCCCGGACCGGATCGAGGTCGGCTTGCGGGTCGGCAAGTTGGGCAACAGCTCGGTGCAGTACGAGTTGGCAGTGTTCAAGCAAGGGGAAGACGAGGCCTGCGCAGCCGGGCGCTTCGTGCATGTGTTTGTCGACCGGGCATCGAATCAGCCGGTGGCGATTCCGGCCGGGTTGCGCAACGCATTGGAGTGTCTGGTGGTTTAAACCAGGCAAAAAAAATCGCAGCCCTCGGGCTGCGATTTTTATCTGTCAGTGAACCCTTTCGGGATCAGTGACGATGGCGGTAGTACTTGTGATGCTTGCGATGGCCATAGGCATGACCGCGACCTGGGTGGCCGTCACGGTAGTAACGACGATCATCATGACCACGGTAGCGACGATCATCGTCGTCATCATCATCGGCCTTGTTGCCCATGTAGTTGCCCAGCGCGCCACCGGCGCCGCCGCCTGCTGCGGAGCCGATCAGGCTGCCCGTGGTGCCGCCCATGCTGCGACCGACCACGTTACCGCCTGCTGCGCCCAACGCACCGCCAATGGCCGCTTCGCCACGGCTGCGTTTGTCTGCGCCAACTGCGCTACCACCCGCGCCACCCAGGGCCGCGCCGATAGTGGAACCTGTACTGCCGCCAAGCGATTGGCCGACGACTGAGCCCAAAACCCCGCCCAATGCGCCGCCCACACCTGCTTCGGTGGTGCCGCCAGCGGAGGCCATGCCACTGACCAGGCCAAGGGACAACAAGAGAATCGAGGAGAACTTCATGGAGGAACCTCAAGGGGATGACGACGCGATCCTGAGGCTGTGTAAGGGGTGTGACAATCGAAATCCGACGAGTAACACGACTTCAGCACATTTCTATAAGTTACTGTTTTTTGGGCGGAACTTAATGGTTTTTCGCCGGTCTTTTATTACTTCGGATAGGCCGTTTTCATGAGGAAACGGCCTTTTTTGTGGGCGTTTGGAAATTGTTTTGCCAGCGACACGGCTAAAAGATCGCAGCCTGCGGCAGCTCCTGCAGAGATCGGCGTAGGAGCTACCGAAGGCTGCGATCTTTTGATTTTGCTTTAAGCAGACTTTGCCATGATCAATCCGGTCTCACTCGCCGCTTCCAGCCGGATCGCCACGAACTTGGATGTCGGTGTATGGCTGCCATCCCCGGTGCTTTCCAACGGCACCAGCGGGTTCACTTCCGGATAGTACGCCGCTGCTTGCCCCGCTGGAATATCAAATGCCAGCAGCGTGAAGCCTTTCACCCGGCGCTCAAGTCCGTCATCCCAGATTGAAACGATATCGGCCTTCTGCCCCGGCTTGAAGCCCAGGCGAATGATGTCGGCTTCGTTGACAAACAGCACGTCACGCTGCCCCTTCACTCCGCGATAACGGTCATTGAGGCCATAGATCGTGGTGTTGTACTGATCGTGGGAGCGCATCGATTGCATGATCAGGTCCGGCAACACACCGGTAGCACGGGTGCGCTCATGCACCAGGTCCTTGGGCAACGCATTTGGGCGGAAATTGGCCCGGCCTGATGCAGTGTTCCACTTGCGCGCACCGGCGCTGTTGCCCAGGTAGAACCCGCCCGGGTTCTTGACTCTCTCGTTGAAGTCCTTGAAGCCGGGAATGGTATCGGCAATCAAGTCGCGGATGCGGCTGTAGTCTGCCACCAGCCAGTTCCAGTCCACTGGCTGGTTGCCCAGCGTGGCTGCCGCGATGCCTGCCAGGATCGCTGGCTCCGAACGCATCTGCTGCGAGAGCGGCTCCAGCTGGCCATTGGAGGCGTGGACCATGCTGAACGAGTCTTCGACGGTCACCGCTTGAGGACCTTGGGTTTGCCGGTCGATATCGGTCCGGCCCAGGCACGGCAGGATCAGGGCGTCTTTACCGTGAGTCAGGTGGCTGCGGTTGAGCTTGGTGCTGATCTGCACGGTCAGGTCGCAGTTACGCAGGGCCTGGAAGGTGCGCGGGCTGTCCGGAGTGGCTTGGGCGAAGTTGCCGCCCAGGCCGATGAAAACCTTGGCCCGACCTTCGGCCATGGCATGAATCGCCTCGACCACGTTGTGGCCGTTTTCGCGCGGCACCTTGAACTGGAAGCGTCGTTCAAGGGCATCGAGGAACGCCGTGGGTGGCCGTTCGTTGATGCCCATGGTCCGGTCGCCCTGCACGTTGCTGTGGCCACGCACCGGGCACAGGCCGGCGCCCGGCCGACCGATGTTGCCGCGCAGCAACATCAGGTTGGCGATTTCCTGGATGGTCGCTACCGAATGGCGATGCTGGGTGATCCCCATGGCCCAGCACATGATGACGTTCTTGCCCTTGGCGTACATGCGCGCCGCTTGCTCGATTTCCACCAGAGGCAGGCCGGATTGCTCGACGATCTGTTGCCATGGGGTGTCGTCGATGGTGGCCAGGTAGTCCAGGACATTGACACTGTGTTCATTGAGGAAGGCGTGATCGAACACCGCAGGCTCGCCCGCTTTCTGTGCGTCGCGCTCCCATTGCAGCAGGAATTTGGCCATGCCACGCATGATCGCCATGTCGCCGCCCAATGCCGGTCGGAAGAACGCGGTATTGGTCGGTTTGTCGCCGTTGGTAAGCATTTCAATCGCGTGTTGCGGGTGCTGGAAGCGTTCCAGGCCGCGCTCTTTAAGCGGGTTGATGCACACCACCTGGGCGCCGCGTTTCACTGCCTCTCGCAACGGTTCGAGCATCCGTGGATGGTTGGTGCCGGGGTTCTGGCCCCAGACGAAAATGGCATCGGCGTGTTCGAAATCGTCGAAGGTGACGGTGCCTTTGCCGACGCCGACACTTTGCGCCAATGCCACGCCGCTAGCCTCGTGGCACATGTTCGAACAATCAGGGAAGTTGTTGGTGCCGTAGGCGCGCACGAACAGCTGGTACAAAAAGGCTGCTTCGTTACTGGCCCGGCCCGAGGTGTAGAACTCGGCCTGATTCGGGCTCGACAAGCCGTTCAGATGTTTGGCGATCAGCGCAAAGGCGGCGTCCCAACTGATCGGCTTGTAGCGGTCGGTCTCTGCGTCATAGCTCATCGGCTCGGTCAGCCGACCCTGATACTCAAGCCAGTAGTCGCTTTGTTCGAGCAACGACGTGACGCTGTGCCTGGCGAAAAACTTGGCATCGACGCGGCGCTTGGTCGCTTCCCAGTTCACCGCCTTGGCGCCGTTCTCGCAGAACATCACCATGCCGCCTTCATTGGAATCGCCCCAGGCGCAACCGGGGCAGTCGAAGCCGCCGTTCTTGTTGGTCTTGAGCATCATGCGCAGGTTTTTCAGCGCGTTGTCGCTGGTCAACCAGGCCTGGGCGACACTGATCAGTGCGCCCCAGCCTCCGGCGGCGCCTTTGTATGGCTTGTATCGAGGAACGGGTGTCTGGTCGGCTTGACGGTGTTGACTCACGCTTGGTTCTCCAACGCTGGGCTGTAGACCCGCGGCGCATTCTTTTGTGGCAGATGAATGAGATTGAGGTTGTGGCGACGGGCCCATTGCACGGCGAGCCCGGTGGGCGACGATAGGCTGACCAGCGTCTGGATGCCGGCGCGCAAGACTTTCTGGATCAATTCGAGGCTGCATCGACTGGTGACAATCGCCAGTCCGCCAGCCGTCGAAATGTTTTGGCGGACCAAGCCGCCGATCAATTTATCCAGCGCGTTGTGCCGGCCGATATCTTCGCGACCCAGCAACAGTTGGCCTTGGTCGTTCATGAACACGGCCGCGTGCACCGCCCCGCAGTGTTGGCCAAGCGGCTGGAACGCGCCGATGCGCTGGCGCAGGCCCTCCAGCCATTCAGCCGGTGGCAGGGGCGCGCCGGGCAATACTTCGAGCTCGGGCAATGCCTGCTCCACCGCTTCAACACCGCAAAGGCCGCAACCGCTGGTACCGGCCAGCTGCCGACGCTGTTGCTTGAGGTTCCAGAACGCGCGATTGGCGATGGTCACCTGCGCGTACTGCGCTGAGCCCGAGCCGCTGAGTTGCAGGTCATAGATATCCGAGGCGTCCTGGATAATGCCGCTGCCCAGGCTGAAGCCGACGATGAAATCTTCAAGGTCGGTGGGCGTCACCAGCATCACCGCCTGGCTGATACCGTTAAAGGCAATCGCCAGCGCGACTTCCTCGGCCAGCGCGGTGCTGGCTGACTCCGTGTGCTCAAGGTTGCTGTAGCTGTAGGTGTGGCTGGCGGCGGGCGCAGGCGTTTCAAGGGCAGGCGCCGCGCAGGCTGGGCGCTTGGCGTTCATGGCATCACCGAGGGATTGATCAGCTTTAAGACTAGGCGCGGCAACTTGCCACGTCTAATCGCTATTACTGATCTGCCGATAGATGTCGTCGATCAAGCGCCGATCAATGATTGTTGATAAACCGCGAAACACGCTTCAGCCAAGGCCGAACGTGGCGCGCTGCGGCGCATGATCAGGCCCAGCCGGCCGAGGGTTTGGGCGTTTTCGATCGGTTGCAGGCGCAAATGCTCGGTCAGCCCTTCCAGTCCACCGTCCAACGGCATCACCGCGCAGCACAAGCCCCCATGCACAGCTTGTAACAGTTGATGCACGGCATCGGTCTGCAACAAAGGCTGTGGGTTGAGGCCGCGGCTATGGAAGTTGTGGTCGATGGATTGGCGAAAGTGCATGCCGCTGGTGAGCATGCCCAGCGGCAATTCGATCAACGATTCCCAGCTCAGCGGTGCTTCGCCAAAGGTAAAGAAGCGCTGATCGTAGAGCAGGCCCATGCGGGTTTCACTGAAGGCGAAGGAGTCAAAGCGTTCGGCATCCAGGCGTTCGAGGTAGGACACGCCGAGGTCCAGGCGATTGTTCGCCAGTTGTTCGAGGATCTGTTCGGAGCTCAGTGCCGAGAGTTCAAAGCGCAGGTTCGGGTGTTCTGCGTGCAGGCGCTGCAGCAGCGGCAACGGATCGAAGCTCGACAGCGGCACCACGCCCAGGCGCAAGGTGCCGACCAGATTGCCGCGACAGGCCGCCGCCTCGGCGTACAAGCCGTCATAGGCGGCCAAGACGGTGCGCGCCCAAGCCAGCACCCTCTCGCCAGGTGCAGTAAAGCCTTCAAAGCGCTGGCCGCGATTGACCAGCGGCAGATCGAGTTCCTCCTCGAGGCTGCGCAGACGCATGGACAGGGTCGGCTGGGTAATATGGCAGCGTGCGGCGGCTTGGCCGAAATGGCGGGTTTCATCCAGAGCGATGAGGAATTTCAGCTGCTTGATGTCCATCTTCGCTCCAGAGTGCGGGAAGGGGTCGATTCTAGCGCAAGCGGCGTCATTGGTCGGTTTGGATTGGCAAACGGCTGCCGTGGTCTAGGCTTTTACGTCTGGAACCCGAAACCCAAGGAGAGCGAAACGATGAGCCTGTTCAGTTTTCTCAAAGAAGCCGGTGAAAAAATCCTCGACGCGTTGACGCCGGACAAGGCTGAAGCCAATAGCGAGGCATTGACCAAGCATGTGCAGAGTGCGTTGACGGGGATCGATACTTCCAAGATTCAGGTGAAGGTCGAGGGCGATAAGGTCATCGCCAGCGGCGAAGCGAAGACGCAGGAAGAAAAGGAAAAAATTCTCCTGACGCTGGGCAACGTGGCGGGTGTCAGCGGTGTTGAAGACCAGATCACCGTGACCGGTCCAGTGGTCGTGGCCGCGAAGTTTGTCGTGGTCGAGAAGGGCGACACCTTGAGCGCCATTTCCCTGCGCGTGTACGGCAATGCCAACCTGTACAACAAAATCTTCGAAGCCAACAAACCGATGCTCAAGGATGTGAACAAGATCTATCCGGGGCAATCGTTGCGTATTCCTGAATAATGTGAGGCCCTGTAGGAGCTGCCGAAGGCTGCGATCTTTTGACTTTGATCTTTAAAAACAAGATCAAAAGATCGCAGCCTGCGGCAGCTCCTACAGGAAATCAAAGGCCGGTTATCAAATCCCGATAGTCCTCGACCGCCGCAAACTCCGCCGTGTCCTTGGGCCCTTTGCGGCTATCCGGCTCTTTCACCGCCAACAAATGCGCCACGCCGAACTCCCGGGCACTGCGCAGGATCGGCAGTGTGTCGTCGATAAACAGGCTGCGCGCCGGGTCGAAGTCGATGTCGGCCTGCAAGGCATCCCAGAACTGCGAGTTTTCCTTGGGGAAACCGTAATCGTGGGAGCTGATCAAACGCTCGAAATACGGCGCCAGCTCGATTCTTTCCAGCTTCAATGACAGCGAATCGCGATGCGCATTGGTGATCAGCACCACACGCTTGCCTGCACGCTTGATCGCCGCCAGGAAGATGTCCGCATCCGGGCGCAAGGCGATCAGATGAGCCGTTTCCAGTTTCAGCTCGCGCACGGGTAGTTTCAGTTCGGTACTCCAGAAATCCAGGCAGTACCACTGCAGCTGACCGGCATTGCGTTCAAATAACGGCTGCAGTTCCAGTTCGGCCATTGCCCGGCTCACCCCGTGCAGTTCGGCATAACGCTGGGGCAAGTGCTCCAGCCAGAAATGGTTGTCGAAGTGCAGGTCCAGCAGCGTGCCGTCCATGTCCAGCAGAACGGTATCGATGTCGTGCCAGGGCAGCAGGGACATAAAAACTTCTCCAACGGTAAAAAAAGGTATCCGGGGACAACAATCAGGATAGGCCGGGTATAGTAACCCGCTATCGCCCAGGAGCCGCTCATGCGCCAGAAACCCACCATCCTCGCCCGCGAGATTGTCGCCACCAGCCGTTTGTTCTGCGTCGAGGAGCTGAAGCTGCGTTTTTCCAATGGCGTGGAGCGCACCTATGAGCGATTGGTCGGCAAGGGCGCAGGCTATGGTGCCGTGATGATCGTGGCGATGCTCGATGCCGACCATGCCGTATTGGTCGAAGAGTACTGCGGCGGTACCGATGCATACGAATTATCCCTGCCTAAAGGCTTGATCGAGCCAGGCGAGGACGTTTTGGCGGCAGCCGAGCGCGAGCTCAAGGAAGAGGCAGGTTATGGGGCGCGACAGTTGGAACATCTGACCGAGCTGTCGTTGTCACCTGGTTACATGAGCCAGAAAATCCAGGTGGTGTTGGCCACTGACCTGTACGAAGAGCGCCTGGAAGGTGACGAGCCGGAGCCGATGGGCGTGGACAAGATCAACCTGCGCGAATTGTCGGCCCTGGCGCAGAACCCGAAGTTCACCGAAGGCCGTGCCTTGGCGGCGTTGTACCTGGCCCGTGACCTGCTGACCCAGCGCGGGGTGTTCCAGCCATGAATTTTCCCCATCCGTTGATGGCGCCGGTGGTCGAGCTGGCATTGAAGGCCGGCGAGGCGATCTTGCCGTTCTGGCGCGTCGGCACGGCCGTGACTGCCAAGACTGACGATTCACCCGTGACTGCCGCAGACATGGCTGCTCATCATCTGATTCTGGCCGGGCTGACGGCGCTTGATCCGAGTATTCCGGTGTTGTCCGAAGAAGACGCCAACATCCCGCAGAGTGTTCGCGCCAGTTGGCAGCGCTGGTGGTTGGTCGATCCGTTGGACGGGACCAAGGAATTCATCAGCGGCAGCGAAGAGTTCACCGTCAACATCGCGTTGATCGAGCAGGGGCGCGTGGTATTCGGCGTGGTGTCGATGCCGACTAACGGGCGTGTCTATGTCGGTGGTGCCGGTTTCGGCGCGTGGCGTTGCGATCAGGGGGGTACGCCCGTGGCGATTTCGGTGCGTGATGTACCGGGCCCCGGCCAATCGTTCACCGTGGTGGCCAGCCGTCGCCATTCCAGTCCACAGCAGGAACGCTTGCTGGCCGGATTGAGCGCCAGCCTGGGTGAACTGGAACTGGCCAGTATCGGCAGCTCCCTGAAATTCTGCCTGTTGGCCGAGGGGGCGGCGGATTGTTATCCGCGGCTGGCGCCGACTTCGCAGTGGGACACGGCGGCGGCGCAAGGCGTGCTGGAAGGGGCGGGTGGCGAGGTGCTGGATCTCAATGGCGCACCGTTCTGCTATCCGGCGCGGGAATCGCTGCTGAACGAATTTTTCCTCGCACTGCCGGCCAAGGCTGCATGGCGGGAGAAACTGTTGGCGCTGGCTCGAGATTAAAATCAAAAGATCGCAGCCTGCGGCAGCTCCTACGGGTATACACATAACCCCTGTAGGAGCTGCCGCAGGCTGCGATCTTTTGATTTACCGGTGCAACACGTATTGCCCGACAAACTTCACCGCATCCTCATCGCTACCCGCGTTCACCACCCGCGTGTGCAGGACCAGCCGCGCCCGTCCGTATCGCTGATACATCGCCAGGAATTTCTTCCACACCTGCGCACCCGGCGCCTGGCAAATGGCATGTGCATCCCCTGTCACCGGCAGCGGGTAGTGGATCTGCCCTTCCTGAATAACGATGTGTCCGTCGGTTATCCCTTCTTCTTTGAGGCGCAAATGCAGCCAGCCCCAACCGGCCAGTACCGCGCCACAATACAGGCTGCCACCGAACATGGTGCTCTTGTGATTGACGTTAGCGTCCAGCGGCAAGTACAGGCGCAGTTGTTGATCGTGCCAGTCGAGCACCTTCAGGCCCATGTCCCGGGTGAGGGGAATGTCGTGATGGAGGACGGATTCCAGTTGACGACTGTCGCGGCTCATTCAGGGGCCTCTTGTTTGCAGTGGATAAGTGGGCGGCGGCTCAATCGAGGTCGTCGCTATGGGTGGCGGTGCCACTATCGGCGAAGCTCAGGCCGTGCTTGCGCAATTTGTCATGCAAGGTCTTGCGTGGAATGCCGAGCGCTTCGGCGACGCTGCGCACTGAACTGTGCGAGCGCGCCAGTTCGGCGGCAATCAGGGTTTTTTCGAAGTTTTCCACTTGCTCGCTCAACCCGCCGCTGACCATTTCTACCGTCGTGCCAACCGTGCCTTGCACCTCATTGTTGTCCAGCGCCAGTTCCAGGCCCAGGGCGAAGCGTTCGGCAGCATTCTGCAGTTCGCGCACGTTGCCGGGCCAGGCGTGACGCAACAGCAGGGCGCGTTGTCCGGGTTGCAGTTCATGGGGCGGCAAGCCATGGCGGGCGCTGGCTTCATCGGCGAAATGCTGGAACAGCACCAGCGCGTCTTCACCGCGTTCGCGCAGCGGTGGAATGCGCAACGGCGCGACGTTCAGGCGATAGTACAAGTCGGCGCGGAATCGGCCTTGATCGGCGGCCTGGCGCAGGTCTTCCTTGGTGGCGGCGATGATGCGGATGTCCAGCGGGATCAGTTGATTGCCGCCCAGGCGTTCAACCACCCGCTCCTGCAGCAAGCGCAGCAATTTCACCTGGACGTCCAGGCTCATGCTTTCGATCTCATCGAGAAACAACGTGCCACCGTTGGCAAATTCGAACTTGCCGATGCGGCGTTTCTGCGCGCCCGTGAAAGCACCGGGCTCATGCCCGAACAACTCGCTTTCGACCACCGACTCGGCCAGCGCTCCGGCGTTGATCGCCACGAACGGACCACTGCGCCGACTCGACAGGTCATGCAAGGCTCGTGCAACCACTTCTTTACCGGCCCCGGTCTCGCCGAGGATCAGCACGTCTGCCCGAGTTGCCGCCAAGGCGCCGATTTGCTCGCGCAGACGCAGCATCGAGGGCGACTGCCCGACCAGGCGCGTGCTCAATTCATTGCGATCGCTCAGGGCCAGGCGCAGGCTGCGGTTGTCCAGCACCAGTCGGCGCAAGGCCAGGGCACGGCGCACGCTGTCGAGCAGCGCATCGCTGGCGAAGGGTTTTTCCAGAAAATCATAGGCACCGGCGCGCATGGCTTGCACCGCCAGCGGCACATCGCCGTGGCCGGTGATCAGCAGCACCGGCAGTTCCGGATCCTGGGCGTGGAGCTCGGTCAGCAGTTCGATGCCGTCCATGCCCGGCATGCGGATATCGCTGACGACCACGCCTGGCCAGTCGCGCTCCAGTTGTGCGGCCAGGCCCTTGGCTTCGGCCAGCGGCAGAATCTTCAGGCCGGCGAGGTCCAGGGTCTGGCTCAAGGCCTGGCGCAGGTGGGGATCGTCGTCGATCAACACGACCTGGATGCGGTTGTCGATGGTCATGCACTTCGGTCCTCGGACGGTTGCAGGCTCACACCCGGTGCGCCTGCGCGTAGCTTCAGGGTAATCAGGGCGCCGCCCTCCTTGTGGTTGGCGAACGACAGTTCGCCGCCGAAGGCGCGCATCAGGGTCTCGCATATCGCCAGCCCCAATCCAAGCCCTTGGGTACGGGTCTTGGTGGTGTAGAAGGGCTCGCTGGCGCGGCCCAGGGCCTCCAGGCAGAAACCGGGGCCGTTGTCGCGAATGTACAGGTTGACGCCTTCGCCCGTGGATTGGGCACTCAGCCAGAGTTTACGCGGCGGACCTTTTTCCGTCAGGGCATCGAGGGCGTTGGCCAGCAGGTTGCCCAGCACTTGGCGCAGCCGGGTTTCTCCGGCCTCGACCCACAACGTGGCGGCGGGCAAGTCGCGGATCAGTTCGACTTCCATACTGCGTCGACGCTTGGCCAACAAGGCCAGGGCATCGTCCAGCGCCGGCTGCAGGGCGACGCTTTCCGGAGCGTGGCGGTCGCGCCGGGCAAAGGCGCGCAGGTGAGCGATGATCGACGCCATGCGTCCGGTCAGTTCGCTGATCAGCTTTAGGTTGCCACGGGCATCGTCGGTGCGCTCGTGGTCGAGCAACACTTCGGCGTTTTCCGCGTAGCTGCGGATGGCTGCCAGCGGTTGGTTGAGCTCGTGGCTGATGCTCGCCGACATCGTTCCCAGCGCCGAGAGCTTGCCGGCCTGCACCAGGTCATCCTGGGCGCGAACCAGTTCTTGCTGGGCCTGCTCGCGCTCCAGCACTTCCTGTTTGAGTCGGCGGTTGAGGCCCTCAAGGTCGCTGGTACGTTCAGCCACCCGGCCTTCCAGTTCGCGCCGGGCCTTGGCTTCGAAGGCGATGCGTTCCAGGTAATGACGGCGGCGTTGCATCATCAGGCCGAGCAACAGCATCAACACCAGCAGCGTCGCGCCACCGATGGCGACTACCGTGCGCACCGGACGATCGATCAGGGTGCGCGGGGCGAGGATGCTGACGTTCCAGCCGGTTTCCGCGATCGGCTGAGTCTGGGTCAACCAGGCGTTGGGATTGAGCTTGAGCGGCTTGGGTTCGCGGGTGGGGTAGGGCTGGATCGCGGTGATGGCCTTGCGCTCTTCTTCGCTCAACTCACGGGTCGAACGAAAACGCCATTCCGGCCGCGAAGTGAGGATGACCACGCCGTTGTGATCGGTCAGCAGCAGTTGCTCCGGGGTTTTGCCCCATAGGCTTTCGGTGTGGTCGAGGTCGACCTTGACTACCAGCACGCCGATGATTTTTTCGCCCTCTCGCACGGCAGCGGCGAAGAAGTAGCCCCGTTTGGCGGACGTGGTGCCCAGCCCGAAAAATCGTCCGAGCCGCCCGGCCATGGCTTCGCTGAAGTACGGCCGGAAGGCAAAGTTGCGGCCGACGAAACTGTCGTGCTTGTCCCAGTTGGAGGCGGCCAGGGTCTTGCCCGTCGTGTCCATCAGGTACATGACTTCGGCGCCGGTCTGGGTGCTGATGTTCTTCAACAGGCGATTGGCGTTGCCCTGGGTGACACCATCGTCTGGCGCGCCAAGCACGGCGCGCAAGGCCGGCAGGTCGCCGAGGATCTGCGGCAGTACTTCATAACGATGCAGGGTGCCCAGCAGGTTGGCGACGTAGAGATCGAGGGTCTGGCGATTCTGCCCAGCCAATTCGCTGCGGTAATAGCGCTCGGCCAGGTGCTCCAGCGGCCACAGTAAGGGTGCTAGGCACAGTGCGAGCAGGGCCAGGCTGCGCCAGCGGGGTCTGCGGGGAAGGGTTGGAGTCATGAGCATCGAGCGCCTGTGGGTACAGGTGCATTATGCCTAGGCTTGCCGACACAGTCTGCGCACCTTGCGGCCGGTGCGAGCGGTGTGTCAGTCGAAGACGTCGGCGTCCTTGAAAAATGCCGCGGCCTGGTCCCTGGCCGACAGTTGCGGCGCAGTATCGAGCGGCCAGTCGATGGCCAGGTCGGGGTCGTCCCAGCGAATGCTGCGTTCGGCCGATGGGTTGTAGTACTCAGTGGTTTTGTACAAAACCTCGGCGAACTCACTCAACACCAGGAAACCGTGGGCGAAACCCTTGGGAATCCACAGTTGGCGATTGTTCTGCGCAGAAAGACGCACGGCTACCCACTGGCCGAAATGTGGCGAGCTGCGCCGCACATCAACAGCCACATCAAGGATTTCCCCGGCACAGACCCGAACCAGTTTGTCCTGGGTATTCTCAAGTTGGTAATGCAGCCCGCGCAGCACGCCTTTTTGCGAGCGCGAATGGTTGTCCTGAATGAATTGAGTGCTCAGGCCAGTGGCTTCCTTGAAAACCTTCGCATTGAAACTTTCGTAGAAAAAACCACGATCGTCACCGAAAACCTTGGGCTCGATGATCAAAACACCGGGCAGGTCGGTGGTCACAACATTCATGGGTTTCTCCAACGATGGGCATTGATGGTCGCCATTCTTGCCCAGAGTGCCTGTAAGGGCGAGTGTCGTGTGCTTTTTTCTTCGAAGTTGACCGATCCAGCCGCTTGCCAGCCGGCTGAAGGGGGGTTGCGTATCGCCCCGAGCAGTGGCGATATAGGCGCCTAATAAAATTTCAGGGGTCGTTGTATGCCGCTCGCCACGTTGATTCATCGCGCCAGTTTGCCCAGTCCGCAAGTCTCTGCCGAGCAAGCGCTTGAGCTTTTGCAGGCGCATTACGGGTTCGACGGAACGTTGCAGGCCCTTGGCAGCCAGCAGGATCTGAACTTTCGCGTCGACAGTGCTCAAGGGCGTTTTGTCCTGAAAATATGCCGGGGAGACTATTCGGCGCTGGAGTTGCAAGCCCAGCATGCCGGGCTCAAGCACCTGGCTGAGCATCCGGATGTGCACGTACCGCGTGTGATCGCGGCGAAAAACGGGGCGGACCTGTTGTCCCTGGAGGTCGCTGGCCAAGCGGTGCATGTGCGTTTGCTGGACTACATCGAGGGACAGTCCCTGACGCACCTCGAGCATTTCAATCGAACGGTGGTCGCCGGTTTCGGGCGGCTGTGCGGTGAAATGGACCTGGCACTGGCGGATTTTGAACATCCGGGGCTGGTGCGAACCCTGCAATGGGACGCGCGTCACGCCCACGCATTGATCGCGCATTTGTTGCCGGTGATCAAGGATGAAGCCCAGCGCCGACTGATCGTTGAAGCGTCCGAGCAGGCCGAGCGCCATTTGTTGCCGCTGCAAGACAAGTTGCCGGTGCAAGCCATTCACATGGACATCACCGACGATAACGTGGTGTGGCAGCGCGATGCGCAACGCCATTGGCAACTGCAAGGTGTGATCGATTTCGGCGACTTGATCCGTACCTGGCGCATAACCGACCTGTCGGTGACCTGTGCAGCATTGCTGCACCATGGTGAAGGTGATCCGTTCTGCATCTTGCCAGCGGTGCAGGCGTATCACGCGGTCAATCCGTTGCAGCATGAAGAGCTGCTGGCGCTGTGGCCGCTGATCGTCGCCCGCGCGGCGGTGTTGGTGCTCAGTGGTGAACAACAGGTGAGCATCGATCCGGGCAATACCTATAGCCGCGACAACCTGGTCCACGAATGGGAGATCTTCCGTGTGGCCACGTCGGTGCCATTGGCGCTGATGGAAGCGGCCATCCTGTCGGCTGTCGGGCAGAGCCTGCCGGGCATTGGCAGCGAAGGCTTCGCCCCGCTGCTGCCGAGCCTGGTGAGGCGTGAGTTTGCGTTGATCGACCTGGGCGTGCTCAGCCCGCATTTCGAGGCCGGTAACTGGGAGCAGGCAGGCATCGATCAACGCCTGTTGGATGAGGCCGCCGCTGTCCACGGCCTGGCGGCCAGTCGTTATGGGCAATACCGTTTGTCACGCACGCGCCCGGACACGGCCGGCGAGCCGGACACCTGCCCTCTGCACGTCGAATTGCGCGTACCCCATGGCACGACCGTCGAAGCGCCGTTCGCCGGGGTGGTGCACCAGCCGATGCCCGGGGTGCTGCAACTGGACGGTCCGCAACTGAGCGTGCGGCTGTGGGGTGTCACGCCATCGCTGCATAGCGGCGCGGCGCTGGTCAAGGGCCAGGTGCTGGGCTCGGTCAGCGGGCCGTTGATCGTGCAGCTGTGCCGAGGGGCTTCGTTCAGCGCGCCGTTGTTTTGCACACCTTCACGAGCCGCCGCATGGCAAGCGCTGTGCCCATCGCCCGCGATGCTTCTGGGGTTGGCTTGCGATGCGCAGGAGGAACTCGATTCACAGACCTTGCTGGCACGCCGCGGCGCCAGTTTCGCCCGCACGCAAAAACACTATTATGTCGACCCGCCGCGCATCGAACGCGGCTGGCGCAACCACCTGATCGACATGCAGGGCCGTTCTTACCTCGACATGCTCAACAACGTCGCGGTACTCGGCCACGGCCATCCGCGCATGGCGGCAGTCGCCAGCCGCCAGTGGTCGTTGCTCAACACCAACTCGCGGTTCAACTATGCCGCCGTGGCCGAGTTCTCCGAGCGCCTGCTGAAATTGGCGCCCGAGGGCATGGACCGGGTGTTCCTGGTCAACAGCGGCAGCGAGGCCAACGACCTGGCCATTCGCCTGGCATGGGCCTATAGCGGCGGGCGCGACATGCTCAGCGTGCTGGAGGCCTATCACGGCTGGACCGTAGGCGCGGATGCGGTATCGACTTCGATCGCCGACAACCCCAAGGCCTTGAGCAGCCGCCCGGACTGGGTGCACCCGGTGACCGCGCCGAACACCTATCGCGGTGAATTCCGCGGCCCTGACAGCGCGCCGGACTACGTGCGCAGCGTCGAACACAACCTGGCGAAAATCGCCGGGCAAAATCGTCAACTGGCCGGGTTCATTTGCGAACCGGTATACGGCAATGCCGGTGGCATCTCCCTGCCACCGGGTTATTTGCAGCAGGTTTACACAATGGTTCGTGCCCAGGGCGGCGTGTGCATCGCCGACGAAGTGCAAGTGGGTTATGGGCGCATGGGGCATTTCTTCTGGGGCTTTGAAGAGCAGGGCGTGGTCCCGGACATCATTACCATGGCCAAGGGCATGGGCAACGGCCAGCCACTGGGCGCGGTGATCACCCGCCGGGAAATCGCCGAAGCGCTGGAGGCCGAGGGGTATTTCTTTTCGTCCGCCGGTGGCAGCCCGGTCAGTTGCCAGATCGGCATGGCGGTGCTGGATGTGATGGAAGAGGAAAAACTCTGGGAAAACGCCCAGGTTGTTGGCGGGTACTTCAAGGAGCGGCTTGAAGCGCTGATCGATATTCATCCGTTGGTTGGCGCCGTGCACGGCTCCGGGTTCTATCTGGGGGTGGAATTGATCCGCAACCGTGAAACCCTGGAACCGGCCACCGAAGAAACCACCGCGCTGTGCGATCGCTTGCGAGAGCTGGGGATTTTCATGCAACCGACGGGCGATTACCTCAACGTGCTGAAGATCAAGCCGCCGATGGTCACTTCGCGCCAGAGCGTGGATTTCTTCGTGGACATGCTCTCGAAGGTGCTAAGCGAAGGACTGTAAGTATCACCGTTGATCCCCTGTAGGAGCTGCCGCAGGCTGCGATCTTTTGACTTTTTGGCGCCAGTAACGGCTTTGAAGATCAAAAGATCGCAGCCTGCGGCAGCTCCTACATGGGGTATGTGAAAGTCGATGGTTATCGGGTTTAAGTGATGTATTTAAGACGAAATGCGAACTAAACGCTTCAAAAGCCGATTTTTATCGGATATAAAGTCGCCAATGCCAGGGTGTGGATGAACCATGCCCGACCGTCACGCACTTGCCCGGAGATGCTTCATGAGCCGTAACGTTACTGTCGCTGCCACGCAAATGGCCTGTTCCTGGGACCTTGAAGGCAACATTGAGGTCGCTGAAAGACTGGTCCGTGAAGCCGCCGCCAAAGGCGCGCAAATCATCCTGATCCAGGAATTGTTCGAAGCGCCGTACTTCTGCCAGAAGCCGAATCCGGATTACCTGCAACTGGCGACAACGGTGGAAGATAACGTCGCCATCAAGCACTTCCAGAAAGTCGCCAAGGAGCTGCAAGTCGTGTTGCCGATCAGCTTCTACGAACTGGCGGGCCGTGCGCGGTTCAACAGCATCGCGATCATCGATGCCGACGGCAGCAACCTCGGGATTTATCGTAAAAGCCACATTCCGGATGGCCCTGGCTATCACGAGAAGTATTACTTCAACCCGGGCGATACCGGCTTCAAGGTGTGGAACACCCGCTACGCGAAAATCGGCGTGGGCATCTGCTGGGACCAGTGGTTCCCCGAGGCTGCGCGCAGCATGGCGCTGCAAGGCGCGGAAATCCTGTTCTACCCGACTGCCATCGGCAGCGAGCCCCACGACAAGACCATTTCGTCCCGTGATCACTGGCAACGCGTGCAACAGGGCCACGCCGGCGCTAACCTGATGCCGCTGATCGCCAGTAATCGCATCGGCAACGAAGAACAAGACGGCTACGACATTACCTTCTATGGTTCGTCGTTCATCGCCAACCAGTTCGGCGAGAAGGTGCAGGAACTCAACGAAACCGAAGAAGGCATCCTGGTTCACACCTTCGACCTCGACCAACTGGAACACATCCGTAGCGCGTGGGGCTCGTTCCGTGACCGTCGTCCGAACTTGTACGGCGCGCTGAAAACCCTCGACGGTACCCTGGAGTCCTGATCGACATGACCACTTTGAAAAGCACCCCTCGCGCAGACGGCTTCTACATGCCGGCCGAGTGGGCACCCCAGACCCAGACCTGGATGATCTGGCCTGAGCGCCCGGACAATTGGCGCCTGGGCGGCAAGCCTGCACAAGCCGCGCACGTCGCGGTGGCCAAGGCTATCGCCCGTTTTGAACCTGTCACCGTAGCGGTGTCCGCCGGCCAATACGAAAACGCCCGTGCACGCCTCGACGTTCCGAATATCCGCGTTGTCGAGATGTCCAGCGACGACGCCTGGGTTCGGGACACCGGCCCGACCTTCGTCATCAACAACAGCGGCGAAGTCCGGGGCGTGAACTGGGATTTCAACGCGTGGGGTGGTTTCGACGGCGGCCTGTATTCGCCGTGGAACCGCGACTCGCAAGTGGGCGGCAAGATCCTCGAAATCGAGCGCAGCCCACGTTATCGAACCGAGGGCTTCGTGCTCGAAGGCGGTTCGATCCATGTCGATGGCGAAGGCACACTGATCACCACTGAAGAATGCCTGCTCAACCGAAATCGCAATCCGCACCTGAACCGTGCAGAAATCGAAGCGGTACTGAAAGATAATCTGGCTGTGGATAAGATCATCTGGCTGCCGGACGGTCTGTTCAACGACGAAACCGATGGCCATGTGGATAACTTCTGCTGCTATGTGCGTCCGGGTGAAGTGCTGTTGGCCTGGACAGACGATCCACAGGACCCGAACTACCCACGCTGCCAGGCGGCCATGAAGGTGCTGCAAAATAGCACCGACGCCAAGGGCCGCCCGTTCACGGTGCACAAGATGCCGATTCCGGGGCCGCTGTATGCGACTGAGGAAGAATGTGACGGTGTCGATCCGGTCGACGGGACTCAGGAGCGCAACCCGAGCGTGCGTCTGGCCGGCTCTTACGTCAACTTCCTGATCGTCAACGGCGGCATCATTGCCCCGAGTTTCGATGACCCGCTGGATGGTCCGGCAAAAGAGATTTTGCAGACGTTGTTCCCGCAGCACGAAGTGGTCATGGTTCCAGGTCGTGAACTGTTACTGGGGGGCGGTAACATTCACTGCCTTACCCAACAGCAGCCAGCACCACACAAGGAATGAGTGCCCTCGTAACAGCTTGAGATAATTGCAAAAAAATCAGGCAAACGTTTTCGCGCACCGCCTGGTATAGAGCCCGCAGTCCTTCTGGTCGGCGGGCTTTTTTGTATCCGCTCGTCGACATTCCAGGCACCTTGGCATAGCTCTTGTATCGCTCATGGCGCAAAACAGGGAGGGGGAGAACTTAGTTGTTCTGTCATAAACCTTGGATAAGTTAGGCCGCTCGCAAACCAGGAGAGAGCGCTGAAATGAACGCCGATGTGAATGTGGTGAGCGACCGGGCGTTGCATCCCCTGGCGGTAAATGCTGAATCGCTCCAGACTCTGGCGAATTGGTTCAAGTCCAAAGGAACGCGTCAGACCACAAAAAGTGATCCGCGCCGGACGATGATCGAACGCTACCCCGCTGGTTTATTCAGCGAGGCAGAACTGGATGCGTTATGGGATGTGATGGAAGGATAAGAAGAAAAACAATGGATTGATAAAAGAAAAGCGCTGCCAGGATGGCAGCGCTTTTTTTGTGGGCGCAGGTTGCTTCACGCCGGACAACCGTTTGAGTTTTTCTGCCAAGGAACCTCACTTCTTAGACGAATTACGCCTATTTACAGACGATTCATGAAATTGACATATAGTTAACCCCGCAGCTACGATCCGGCCCAACGCCTGTGGCAGACCGCCATGACCGAAAAATAATAAAAAGGCCCGCCGCGACTGATCGTGGGCGGGCCTTTTTCTTTGCGGAATGAAATAAGAGTGCGATAGCGCCGTTTCAGCCGATCAACACAGCGCGTTTCAACCCGTAATAAGGAAAACAACATGTTGAACAAGCGAATCAGCCTGATCGCTCTGGGGATTTTGAGCGCTACGCAGGCCATGGCTAACGACCAGGCCGAATCCAAGGGCTTTGTTGAAGAAAGCAGCCTAAAAGTGCTGCTGCGCAACGCCTATATGAACCGTGACTACAAAGACGGCAACCCGGACAAGTCCGAGTGGGGCCAAGCGGCCATCGGTACGTTCTCGTCCGGCTTCACCCAAGGCACCATCGGTGTGGGTGTGGATGCCTTTGGTCTGTACGCGCTCAACCTGGAGCGCAATGAAGACCGTAGCGGCGCCCAAGGCATCGATTTTTTCAAAAAGGGTGCCAGCGGCGAACCGGCTGACGACCTGGCCAAAGCTGGCGCAGCGGTCAAATTCCGCCTGTCCAGCACAACGCTGACTTACGGCGACCAAATGCCGGTCCTGCCGGTACTGAGCTACGACAACGGTCGCCTGCTGCCGGAAAGCTACACCGGCACCCTGATCACCTCCAAGGAGATCAAGGGCCTGGAACTGAACGCCGGTCGCTTCACCGCCGAATCGCGCAAAAGCGCCGAAGGTCATGACAGCGGTGGCCTGAAGTCGATCAACGTGTTGGGTGGTAGCTACCAGTTCACCGAACAATTCAAGGCCGCGTTGTACGCCTCCGACGTCGAAGACGTGCTGAAGAAGCAATACGTGAACGCCAACTACGTGTTCCCGTTCGACAAGGATCAGTCCCTGACCCTGGACTTCAACGGCTATCGCACCAAGCTGGAAGATTCCTACGTTCGCGACAACAACATCACCGGCGACGACAACAAGATCTGGAGCCTGGCAGCCACCTTCGCCACCGGCCCACACTCGTTCACCCTCGCGCACCAGCGCAGCACCGGCGACAGCAACCTGGGCTACGCCTACGGCGGCTACCAGAAGGATCAAGGTCGCGTCGGTGACGGTGGCAACACCATCTACCTGGCCAACTCCTACTGGTCGGACTTCAACGCCGAAGACGAACGCAGCTGGCAACTGGGCTACGGCCTGGATTTCAGCACCTTCGGTGTACCGGGCCTGAGCTACAACTTCGCTTACGTACGCGGTGACAACATCACCACCTCCACCAGCGAAGGCGGTACCGAGCGCGAGATCTTCAACCAGTTCAAGTACGTCGTGCAAAGCGGCCCGGCCAAAGACCTGAGCATCAAGCTGCGCAGCTCCATCCTGCGCGTGTCGCAGAAGTCGAGCGAATACAACGTCAGCGGTAACGAAGTGCGGGTTTTCGTGGATTACCCGATCAACGTTTTCTGATGATGGGTTGTGTTATCGAGGCCTGATTCAAGGCCGAAAAGAAGAAGCCCCGACTGGTTCGGGGCTTTTTTTCGTGTGCTAAATGGGTCATGTCGTCAAAAGTCGATTTCGGGTACATGTGTTGTGAACGTGTCGCCCGCGGCGACATGTTCCGAGGACGTGTCGCAAAAAGTGGAAAAGTGCGACACGTTATGCCCTCATGTCTACACTGGCGACATGAGAGAGGTCAATCTCTGCTCAAAACACATACAAAATGATCAGGAACGCATCCATGACCGAACCGTTGCTGCCATGGCAGGCAGACAGGCCATACAACCAGCTTCCACTGCTGCCGCCGGGAGTCGAGCTGGAAACACGTGCAGTCCTCAAAAAATGTATTGAGGCACGCACGGCCTTGGCCGAGTTGAAGCAGGCAGCAGAGTTGATTCCTAACCAGACGGTTCTGATCAATACCATTCCGTTGCTCGAAGCCAAGGCTAGCTCGGAAATAGAAAGCATCGTCACCACCACGGATTTGCTGTTCCAGCATGCGCAAGACACGGAAAACCACGCAGACCCGGCCACCAAGGAGGCGCTGCGCTATCGAACGGCGCTGAGCCAAGGTTTCCAGTCCTTGGCTGAACGTCCGCTATCCACCAACACCGCCGTGGAAATCTGCCGTACGTTGAAGGGCGCGAAACTGGATATTCGCCGTACACCTGGCACGCAGCTCGCCAATGACCGGACCGGTGAGGTCATCTATACCCCGCCCGAAGGAGAAGAACACCTGCGCAACCTTCTCGCCAACTGGGAGCGCTTTCTGCACAACGAAACCGATCTCGATCCACTGGTTCGCATGGCGGTCGGGCATTATCAATTTGAGGCCATCCATCCTTTTGTCGACGGCAATGGTCGTACCGGGCGCGTCATCAATACTCTGTTTCTGATTCAGGAAGGCTTGCTGAACCTGCCGATTCTGTATCTCAGCCGCTACATCATTGCCCAGCGTGCCGATTACTATCGACTCTTGCTGGAGGTGACGACCCAGCAGGCGTGGGAGCCATGGCTGTTGTTCATGCTCAGTGCAGTAGAGGAAACCGCGCGTTGGACGACAGCCAAAATTGCCGCAATCCGCGCATTGTCCGAACACACCACTCAATTTGTGCGTGACCAAGTACCCAAAACCTACTCACGGGAGTTGTTGGACGTCATCTTCGAACAGCCCTACTGCCGCATCAGCAACGTGGTCGACAAGAAAGTTGCTCAACGACAGGCTGCTTCACGTCACCTGAAAGATCTGGTGACCATTGGTGTGTTAGAGGAGATTCAAGTGGGCAAGGAAAAGCTGTTTATCCATCCGAAACTGATGCAGTTGCTAAGCCGCGACAGTAATGAATTTAAACGTTACGCCGACTAACTCGCGAAAATGAAAAGCCCCGAATGATTCGGGGCTTTTTCTTCAGAACGAACGGAGAATATTCCCGGCGGAGCCTTCGTTGACGGAGGAACTTATTACGCCACGTAACTAATGATGTTCCAGCCCCCACCTTTATCCCCTCCAGCGAACTCCCTACATTGAGCTCCAACGCCTCTCCCATCATCCCGACGGGAAGGTCACTGGAGTTTCCCTCATGCCTTTCGTAAGCGTACGCATCACCCGCGATGGCGTTACCACTGAGCAGAAAGCTCAGGTGATCGCCGAGATCACTGAAACACTGGAACGCGTCCTCAACAAACGCCCTGACCTGACCCACATCGTGATCGAGGAAGTCGACACCGATAACTGGGGCTACGCCGGGATCACCACCACCCAGTACCGCAAGCAACTGGCGGACGAGGGGCAGTCATGACGCCTTCAGTCACCATCGATTTCGTCTCCGATGTGGTGTGCCCATGGTGCGCACTGGGGGCGACGGCGCTGGAGCAGGCGATCGAGAACGTGGCGGGTGAGGTTGCGGTCGAGCTGACCTACAAGCCTTTCGAGCTGAACCCGAACATGCCGGCCGAAGGTGAAAAAGCCGTAGAGCATTTGATGCGCAAATACGGCCGTACCGCCCAGGACGTCGCCAATGGCAAAGCAATGCAGATCGAACGCGGCAATGCCATCGGCTTCAAGTTCGACCTGGAGAAGCGCACCCACTTCTACAACACCTTCGACGCCCACCGGTTGTTGCTCTGGGCGCTGGAAGAAGGACGCCAGGTGGCACTGAAGAAGATCCTGCTTCGCGCTTACTTCAGCGAAGGCCAGAACCCGAGCGATCAGCAGACGCTGGTACGGCTGGCGGGTCAAGCCGGATTGGACGAGGACCGTGCACGCGAGGTGTTGGCGTCGGGCGCCTTTGCCAACGAGGTGCGTGAGCTTGAAGCGTTCTATCACCAGCACGGCATCAACTCGGTCCCGGCCCTGGTACTCAACGGCCGTCACCTGGTGTCCGGTTCGCAGTCGGTCGAGTACTACGAACAGATGTTGAGACAAATGGCGCAAGCCTGATTACCAAGTTGTTTTCAAACCATCATTTATGAGTAGAGGTTCATCATGAGCAATTCGAAAAAAGTCGTTGTCATCACTGGCGCATCCCAAGGTCTCGGCGACGGCATGGTCAAGGCCTTCCGCGAGCTCGGCTACCAGATCGTCGCGACCTCGCGCTCGATCAAGCCATCCACCGATCCAGACATCCTCACCGTGGCCGGCGACATCGGCGAGCCAGAGACTGCACAGCGCGTAATCCGTGAAGCGATCGCACGCTTCGGTCGTGTCGACACCCTGATCAACAACGCCGGGATCTTCATCGCCAAGCCGTTCACCCAGTACACCGCTGAAGACTACGCCAACGTGTTGTCGGTGAACGTCAACGGCTTCTTCTACATCACTCAGCTGGCTATTGCCGAGATGGAAAAACAAGGCAGCGGCCACGTGGTCAACATCACCACCAGCCTGGTGGACCACGCCATCGACGGCGTGCCATCGGTACTGGCCTCGCTGACCAAAGGTGGCCTGAACGCGGCAACCAAATCCCTGGCCATCGAATACGCCAAGCGCGGCATTCGGGTGAATGCTGTATCGCCTGGCATCATCAAGACCCCAATGCACGGCGAAGAAACCCACGCCGCACTGGGCGCTCTGCACCCGGTCGGGCACATGGGCGAGATCGATGACATCGCCAACGCGGTCGTGTACCTGGACGGCGCCAAGTTCGTCACTGGCGAAATCCTCCACGTTGATGGCGGGCAGAGCGCGGGTCACTAAGGTCTGGGTTTTCCAGACAGCAGAAACAACAAAGCCCTCGTATTGCTACGAGGGCTTTGTTTTTCGGCCAATATCAGGATGCAGTTTCTTTCACGACTTCGAACCAGTACGAATCAGGAAGTCTGCCGATCAATATCGCGTCGAAGCACGACAGCAGTGGTGATGTCTTCAACGGTTTCGTGGCTGGCTACTGCATCTCTGACCCGATTCAGATCATCGATCGTTCGCGATTCGATCTCGATGACCAGATCAAGCTGGCCACTGACCGAAGAGACGCGTCGTACCTGCGAGTTCTGGGCAAGCAGGTCCAGCAGGCTGATTGCGGGCGTGCGCTTGAGGCTAACGAGAAGGATCGCGCGAATCACATTGGCATCGATTTCGCCGATATCAGCCCGATAGCCTCGGATCACACCATTGCGCTCAAGGTTGATGACGCGCTCGCTGGTGGCGCTTCTTGAAAGTCCGATTCTCGCGGCAAGGGCCTTCAGGGCAATGCGAGCCTCTCTGGACAGGATTTCGAGTATTTCGCGATCTTTCGTGTCCAGGTCGCGCATCAGAACTCCCTAAATTTGCTACCGGATTTGTGCCGGTCGATTCCGACAATATGCAGGCCAAAGTCGACCGCATACCTACTGCCGTCCAAGGCTTCGCGTGCCAAGCTATCTGAAAAAAATGGCTTGGAAAACAATTACCATGACTAATCTTTCTCATCCCGCCCCCCAGTTCTCGACGGGGGATGCCGAAAAGCTCGGTGAACAGCTTTTCAACGTTATCGGTACGGCCACGCCACTGGACGGCGAACGAGACCGCAACTATCGGTTGAAGACAGGAACCGATGCGGGGTGGATCCTGAAAGTCGTCAACTCGACGGAACCGCGAATTGAAAGCGAGTTTCAGACGGCCATTCTCAGTCACCTTGCCAGTAACAGCCCCGAGCTTGCCGTGCCCTTTCTCAAGAAAAGCCGCGAGGGTGATTTTCTCGCCTCGGCGGTGTCAGCTTCTGGCGAAACCCATGCGGTTCGCCTGGTCAGCTGGTTGCAAGGAACGCCGCTTGCCGAGGTCGAGCGTACGTTCGAATTGATGCGTAGCCTCGGTCAGTCTTTCGGTGATGTGGATCGTGCACTCCAGGGTTTCATGCATGCGGGCGCGGTACGTGATCTCGACTGGGATTTGCGTCACGCCGCACGTTCGCGCTCACGTCTGCATTTCGTGAAAGACACTGGCAAAAGAGCAATTCTGCAACGGTTCATTGATACGTTCGAAAAAACGGTTCAACCCAAGCTCGCGCGTTTGCGCACTCAAGTCATTCACAATGATGGCAATGACTGGAACATCCTCGTCGACTCCGGGAACCATCAGAAAGTCTCAGGCATCATCGATTTCGGCGATGCGGTCCATACGATCCTGATTGCCGAAGTTGCCATCACCTGTGCTTATTCCATTCTCGACATGGAAGATCCAATTGGCGCGGCCGCCGCCCTCACGGCCGGTTTCCATGAGAAATACCCTCTGCATCCGGAGGAGGTCGACGTCCTCTTCAATCTCATAGCGATGCGTCTGGTCACGAGCGTCACCTTGTCGGCATCGCGATACGGCCAGGCGCAAGACAATCCCTACCTTGCCATCAGCGAAGCGCCGGCCTGGCGCCTGCTGGAGAGGATGGATCGCATGAACCCTCGACTGGCGACGGCAATCTTGCGCAAAGCCTGTGGTTATGACGCGATCGAAGGCGCTGGCGCGGTTCGCTGCTGGGTAGTGGAAAACAGTAAGTCTTTCGCGGATATCGTGCGTCCATCGGCTGCGACCATGAACAAAGCGATTGCTCCGTTCGGCGATGCTTCGCACGTGATGACGATTGCCTCAGCCGAGCAGCGACCAGCGCAGGCAACCCAGTGGTGGAATGAGTTTTCCACCGCGCACAAGGTGCCGCTTGGCATTGGACCATGGGGCGAGGAAAGAACCATCTACACCGACGCGGCATTCGAATCGCGGTTCATTGAAGGGCAGCGTCGGATCATTCACGTCGGTGTCGATTTGATCATGCCCGCCGGCACGCCTCTCTATACACCTGTTGCAGGTGTGGTGCAGAGCGTCGAGGTCGAGCGCGAGCCGCTTGGCTATGGGGGCTTGATCATGCTCAAGCACTCACCAGAAGGCTGCCCACCCTTCCTGACACTTTGGGGGCACATGGCTCATGAAGCGCTGGCGCGCCTCAAACCCGGCGACCACCTTGAGGCTGGCGCGCTTGTCGGATACATGGGCGCAGATGCGGAAAACGGTGGGTGGATTCCCCATGTGCATTTTCAGATGTCCACCGACACCGGATTGAAAGCCAGCGAGTTCATTGGCGTAGGTGAGCGGGCTTATCTAGATGTATGGGCCGACCTTTTTCCCGATGCATCGACTCTCGCGGGAATTCCTCCGGAAACCTACAGCCAGGACGGCCGCACCAAGGCAGAGATCGTTGCCAAGCGTAAGGAACTGTTGCTTCCAAACTTGTCGATTTCCTATTCAGATCCGATCAAGTTCGTTCGCGGTGACGGGGTTTGGTTGATCGATAACTTTGGAAGAGCGTATCTGGATTGCTTCAATAACGTGTGCCATCTCGGCCACTCCCATCCAGATGTGGTGCAAGCGCTTTCACGGCAGGCTGCGCGCCTGAACACCAACACGCGATACCTGCACGATAATATCGTGGAGTACGCAGAGCGGCTCACCGCTACGTTACCTGAAGGTTTGGCGGTCGCTTCCTTCGGCTGTTCAGGCAGTGAAGCAAACAGCCTGATGCTTCGTATGGCGCGCAATCACACGGGGCGTAACGACGCCATTGTGCTGGATTGGGCGTACCACGGCACGACACAGGAGCTGATCGACCTCAGCCCTTACAAATATAAGCGCAAGGCCGGTAAAGGGCGTGCAGACCATGTGTTCGAGGCGGCTGTCCCGGATGCTTACCGAGCTGCGCAAGACTGGCCGTTCGAGGAACTTGGCAAGCGATTCGCTGAAAGTGTGGCGGATCAGATCGAGATCATGCGCAAGCAAGGCAGATCCCCAGCTTTCTTTTTGGCGGAGTCCATTCCAAGTGTCGCCGGGCAATTGTTCTTCCCGCAAAACTACTTGAAAGAAGTTTACGCAATGGTTCGGGCAGAGGGCGGTCTTTGCCTGGCTGACGAAGTCCAGGTCGGCTTTGGTCGAGTCGGTAGCCACTGGTGGGCATTTGAAACCCAAGGCGTCGTTCCCGATGCAGTTTCCATGGGCAAACCCATTGGTAACGGACATCCCATGTCCGCAGTCGTGACCACGCGTGAGATTGCCGACAGCTTCAACAATGGCATGGAGTATTTCAATACTTTTGCCGGCAGTCCGGTTTCCTGTGCGGTAGGGCTTTCTGTGCTCGATGTAATTGAGCGCGATAACTTGAAACTCAACGCACTAACCATGGGTAACTATCTGCTCGACGGCTTCCGAAAATTGCAGCAGCGATACGATGCAATTGGCGATGTGCGCGGGCTGGGTCTTTTTCTGGGGATAGAACTTGTCACCGATCGCAAGACGAAAACTCCAGCCACTGCGCTGGCCAAAAAAGTAGCCGACGGTGCCAGGGAACGAGGTGTTTTGATCGGTACTGAAGGCCCTTATGACAATGTCCTGAAAATGCGTCCGTCGATGATTTTCAGTCAGAAGAATGCGGACTTTCTACTTGAAGTCCTGGACGAAAGCTTCAAGGCCGCACTGCAGTAAGCCGTTTAGGTCGGTGGCTTGCGACCAGGGGCACTTGCTCAGTCTCGTCGCACGCTGTCTTCCCGGCATAGTGTCGGTCAACTCCGGCAATGTGTCAGGCAGGCTGGCACCTTGCCGGGTGCTTTCCAGAATTGCCTGTGCAAAGCTTTTCCTGAAGGCTGGGTGAAGAGCCCCAAAAAAAATAAATAATAATTCTTCCGAGGTGCAATCCAATGCTAATTAAAAAGCTCAAGGACTTGATTGTTGCTTCCACCGTGTTGGCTGGGGCACTGGTTTTCACCTCCGCTGTTCACGCTGATGATTTGAAGTCGATTCAGGATGCCCAAGAGATTCGTATCGCGATGAGTGGCCAATACGTTCCTTTCAGCTTTGTTAACGAGAACAACAAGGTTGTCGGATTCGACGCCTCCATCAGCGAGGCACTGGCAGAGCGGATGGGGGTAAAAGTGACGATCATCACGACCCCGTTCGACGGAATCATTGCGGGTCTTCTTGCGAAAAAATACGACGCCATTATCGCGTCCATGACCATCACCCCGGAACGCCAGAGGGCCGTGGATTTCGTTGGGCCCTATTACCATGCTGGTCGTACGATCGTGGTGAAGGACAACTCTTCGATCAAAAGCTTTGATGATCTTAAAGATGTCACTGTTGGCGTTACGCTCGGAGATGCCCACGATAAATGGGCCAGGGCTCGCGGCAACTTGAAGGTGAGGTCGTATAAGGGGCTTCAGGAAATGCTGGTTGACCTGGATGCCGGTCGTATCGACGCGCTGGTGATGGACAGTGTTCCGGTGTTGGTCGCAGTCAAGGAGACCGGGCAGAAGG
This sequence comes from Pseudomonas umsongensis, assembly GCF_002236105.1. GTDB lineage: Bacteria > Pseudomonadota > Gammaproteobacteria > Pseudomonadales > Pseudomonadaceae > Aquipseudomonas > Aquipseudomonas umsongensis. Next base: position 406,495 of record NZ_NIWU01000004.1, on the reverse strand, counting down.
TCCGCATCATTACTCCGCCCGAGAGCGATGGTGGCATTGAAGGCATGGGTATTGCCCTGCGCAAAAATAATCCTGAGCTCAAGGCGACGATGCAGAAGGCGCTTGAAGAAATGCTCGCCGACGGCACCTACGAAAAGATCTCCATGAAGTGGATTGGCAACGATATCCGCTAATTCATCTTTAGCGTGGCCCGACTTTTCGTCGGGCCAGTCAATCGGCCTTTTCCGAGCGTTTCCATGGATCTGACACTCATACAGCGCACATTCCCGTTTTTCCTGGAAGCGTCCTGGATTACGGTGCAAATCTCGGTACTTGCACTCCTGCTGGGTTTCCTGGTCGCTATCGTGCTGGTTGCTGCGCGGTTGTCCACTTTTCTCATATTTAGGAGCCTCGCAAGAATCTACATCAGTGTTTTTCGCGGCACTCCCTGTCTGGTTCAGCTATTCATCATTTACTTTGGTGGGCCGCAGGTCGGCCTTGAATTGGAGCCGTTTGCCGCTGGCGTAATCGGCTTGGGCCTGAACATCGCGGCCTACATGGCGGAATCGATCCGTGGCGCAATCATCAACGTTGATCCTGGCCAGGAAGAAGCCGCACGTTCAATTGGTTTTGGGCGCGGGCAAACTTTATGGCTTATCAAGCTGCCACAAGCTGCAAAACTGATGATAAGGCCGCTGGGCGTAAATGCTGTCGCGCTTATAAAAGGGTCTGCGTTGGTGTCGACGATCTCCGTTGTTGAACTGTCCTATACCGCGCAACGTTTTATCAGTTCAACGTACAAGCCTTTTGAGATTTTTATGGTGTCTGCATTGCTTTATATCGTGATGGTCTATTCGGTTAGATTTCTTGTTGACTACCTCGATAATCGCTTCGCGGCAAGGTGAGAGCATTCAGATGCAAAACCTGGATCTTAGTATCGTTACTCCCTATTCCGAATTGCTGGCGACGGGCCTTTGGTGGACGGTCGTGATGTTTCTAAGCTCAAGCGTATTGAGCTTGATCGCCGGGGTAGCCTTTGCACTGATCGTTCTGTATGCGCCTAAAATCCTGGCGCTACCCGTGCGCTTTATGACCTGGCTGCTCATGGGGACCCCACTCCTGCTTCAGTTGTATTTGATTTATTACGGTCTTGTGCAAGTGGGGATCGATATTCCTGCACTGGTGGCTGGCATCATAGGCCTTAGCCTGCACTTCGCCGTCTACAATGCCGACGTCATTCGTGCTGGTGTGATGTCAGTAGACCCTGGTCAAATTGAAGGTGCCCGGTCCATAGGCTTCAGTCGTGGACAGACTCAGCGCTACATCATCGTGCCGCAAGCGCTACGCAGGACGATTGCGCCGCTTGGAAATAACATGATTGTCCTGCTCAAGGACACTTCACTGGTTTCTATTATCGGAATTGCCGAATTGGTATATAGCGCGCAACTTGCAGTAAGCGAGACTTATAGCCCGTTTGAGTTTTATCTGACGGTCGCGGTTATTTATTATGCAGCCAATCTTGTTCTCGAGGCGGGCTTGCATCTTCTCGAAAGTAAGGTAGAGATGTCACGATGACCAGAAATGAATTCATGGTTGAGGTGAGGGGCGCTCGTAAGGCCTACGGAGCACTTGAAGTACTCAAGGGAATCGATCTTTGCGTAACTCGAGGGCAAATCATCGCTATCATTGGTCCCAGTGGCTCTGGCAAAAGTACGCTCCTGCGGTCAATCAACCACCTGGAAGTTTTGAACGATGGCGAGATCTGGCTAGAGGGTGAGCAAGTCAATCGGGCGTTGAAAGGTCGTGCGTTTGAACAGCATATAAACGCTGTGCGCCAGCAGATGGGCATGGTATTCCAGCACTTCAATTTATTTCCGCACTTGACCGTGTATGAAAATATAGCCCTTGGCCCGATCAAGCTTAAAGGGCTTTCGAAGAAAGAAGCTCGTGAGTTGGCAATGGAATATTTGTCAAAAGTTGGGCTGGCCAACAAATTCGATGAGTATCCTTCTCGACTGTCAGGGGGGCAGAAGCAGCGCGTTGCCATCGCCAGGGCACTGGCTATGCAACCGAAAGTCATGCTGTTCGATGAGGCCACATCGGCGCTGGACCCAGAGCTCGTCGAAGAGGTCAATCAAGTCATGAAGCAGCTCGCGGCCGAGCATATGACAATGTTGATCGTCACCCATGAAATGCGTTTTGCAGGCGAAGTTGCAGACCGGATTGTCTTTATGGACGGTGGGGTTGTCGTAGAGGAAGGGGCGCCAGCAGAGATCTTGCAGAATCCGGTCCACGAACGAACCCGGTCGTTCTTGAAGAAGCATCTGCACGATAGATGAGGTGCGCTTTGCTTTATCGCAGATAAACAAAAGGCCCGCATCGCTGCGAGCCTTTGTTTTGTATGGTGCCGGCACCAGGAATCGAACCCGGGACCTACTGATTACAAGTCAGTTGCTCTACCATCTGAGCTATACCGGCATGTCAGGGCGACGATTATAGCGATTGGGAAGGTTCTGTAAACCCCTGAATTCAGACTATTTTTGCGCGGGCTTCTGTTGAGGTCTTTCGACCCACACTGGTTGTCATCGCGCGGTGCAAAACGAGGTCTCGGCGCTGCATTTTCTTGCGTGCTGCCGGGCCGATCCGTCGTTGATTATGTCTTTTGATCGAATGCTTATGCACAACGGGATTTTCGATTCACCCGGTTTACAGTGATTTTGTGGATCCGTTCTCATTAGTTCGCAAATGCCTGTTTTTTGGGTTTTTTATTCAGTGTGCGAAATTTGATCAGCGTTGTTTCAGGGCTGAAGCAGCTGTAAAGATTGGATCCATGAATATTTCATCAACAGAGTTATCCACAGGCTGTGAGGCGTTAAGGGTGTTCCGCCAGCAGCAGGATGTTACGCGGTGTGATCGAGGATTCGCAGAAGGTGCCGAGGCGAACGGTGTAACCCTGTTCTTGCAGGAAAAGGGCCCGATCGAGCACCAGCCAAAGTTCCAATGGGCGTCGGAAAAGTCCGCGCAGGAGCTCTAGATTGCGTACCTGGGCAAGGCGCTGCCATCCGGCGGCCTCGAGCTCGGGCCAATTTTGGGCGCCGACTGTGGATAACTCTTTGAGTTCGGCCAAGTGCTGGCAGTATTCGGCAAAGGATTTTTCCAGCCAGGCGTTGGGCAGGGATGGGGTTGGCAGGTACTCGTCGACGCCGCGCAGTTGCCTTTGCAACAAGTCAAAGCCCAGGCGTCGGGCCATCGAGGTGTCGCGTTGGCGTCGTACGCGGGCGCCGGCGGTGACGGTTTCACTCATTGGCAGCCCCAGATCATCGAGGGACAGCTGCAGGTCAGAGTATTGCGCGGCCGAGGACATCGGCGAATACCGTGTCAGGTGGGTCCGGTTGTAGCAGCAAGGGGCGATGGCCAGTTGCTTGCAGCCGGCTGCGCTGGCGAGCCGGATCAGTCTCACGTGCAAATCGCCGCAGGCATGCAGTGCGACGGGTGTATGTCGAGCTTCCAATAGCGCTGCCGCATTGGCCGCCAGTACATCCTGTTCGACATGCAGCGCGTGCAGTCGATGGTGCTGGCTGAGTGCCTGGCCGCTGGCAACCAGCGCTGGATCGTATTCCAGGCAGGTGAGTTGCTGTCCGGGTTGTAGCAGGCGGCGGCCCAGGTGTCCCTTGCCCGAACACCAGTCCAGCCAATGCCTGGCGGGATCAGCAAACTGCAGTCGACCGGCAAAGGCTTCAATTTGCTGCCACTTGCGCCCTGGAACATCCACATTCAATCGATGAGCCGGCGCTTCGAGCGTATGAGCAGGCAATTCATCCAGCGCACTCAGTGCCAGGGACATGTCCGCCAATGCAGCAAAAGGCTGCGGCGCATCTACAAGGGCAGGGTGGTTGTGAGCGCTTTCCGCCTCTTCCAGCGATCGCCCGCGAAGCCAAGTGGCGAGTTCGGGGTAGGTGGTTTCCCAGGGCAGTTGCAGATGTGTGAAGGGGCGAGGTTTCCACAGGGCCTGGTGCGCTGTAAGAAAAGTGTCCAGCGCGGTAAAACGGGCGAGCAGTTCCTCGCCCGTCAGCACCTGAGGATCAACGCCCTTGGCAGGCATCGACGCGCAACCAGCGCTCCAGCAGCTTGAAGCCGCGTACCAGCACGTAGGCCATCAGCAGATAGAACATGCCAGCGGCGAAGAAGATCTCCACCGGCAGGTAGGTCCGGGCGATGATGGTACGGGCCATGCCGGTCAGTTCCAGCAACGTCACGGTGCTGGCCAGGGCGCTGGCCTTGAGCATCAGGATCACTTCGTTGCTGTAGGCCGGCAGGCCGATGCGCGCCGCGCGGGGCAGCATGATGTAGATCAGCGCCTTGGCTTTGGACATGCCCAGCGCCCGAGCCGCTTCGATCTCACCCGGCGGTATCGCCTGGATCGCGCCGCGCAGGATTTCAGCGATGTAGGCGGCAGTGTGCAGGGTCATGGTGGCTGTCGCACACCAGAACGGATCGCGCAGGTAGGGCCACATCGAGCTATTACGGATCGCGTCGAACTGCGCCAGCCCGTAATAGACGAGGAACAGTTGGACCAGCAACGGCGTACCGCGGAAAAAGAAGATGTAGGCGTAGGGAAACGCTCGCACCCACCACAGGCGCGACGAACGCGCGATGCCCAGCGGGATCGCCAGCAGGAGGCCGGCGATGACGGCAATGGCGACCAGTTCCAGGGTCAGGGTTGCGCCCTGGGCCAGTTTCGGCAGCCACTTGATGATGACTTCCCAGTTCATTGGGCGCTCCTCGCGAAGCCGCGAGCGGCGCGTTTTTCCAGGAAGTGCATGCCGGTCATGGCTAGAATCGTCAGACTCAGATACATGAACGCCGCGACCATATAAAAGGTGAACGGTTGCTTGGAGACGGTCACGCCGATTTGCGCGTGACGCATGATTTCTTCCAGGCCGATCACCGACACCAGCGCGGTGTCCTTCATCAGGATCATGAACAGGTTGCCCAGGCCCGGCAGGGCGATGCGCCACATCTGCGGCATGATCAACTTGGTGAAGATGCGAAATTTCGACAGGCCCAGGGCCACGCCGGCTTCACGATGGCCTTTGGGTATGGCGAGGATCGCGCCGCGAAACACTTCCGTGGCGTAGGCGCCAAAGCACAGGCCCAGGGCAATCACGCCCGCAGCGAAGGCATTGAGCTCAAGGTCGGGGTTACCGAAAAACTCGCCCAGGGCGCGCATCAGGTTAACGGTGCCGAAGTAGATCAACAGCACCCAGAGCAGCTCCGGGATGCCGCGAACCAGTGTCGAGTATGTGCCGCCAAGCCATTGCAACGGCTTGTACGGGGAAGTCTTGGCCAAGGCGCCGAGCAGACCGAGCACCAGCCCCAGGCACAGGGCCGAGAGTGCCAGTTTCACAGTCATCAGCGCGCCAGCGGCGAGCGCCGGGCCGAATCCGTAGAGGTCGATAATCATGGATTTCTTTTCAAATCGCGGCAGGCAATACCGTGACCGGCGCCATCAGGCGCCGGTCAGGCAGGTCAGGATCAATAGATGCTGAACGGGAAGTACTTGTCGTTGATCTTCTTGTAGGTGCCGTCGGCAACGATTTCCTTGAGCGCAGTGTTCAGCTTCTCGCGGATAGGGTCGTTCTTGCGAACGGCGATACCGATCTTGTCGCTTTCTTCCACTGGGTCGCCTTTGAACTCGTAGGATTTGCCTGCGTCGCTCTTGAGCCACTCATAGTTGACGTACTTGTCGGCCAGGATGCCGTCAAGGCGACCGGAAGTCAGGTCCAGGTAAGCGTTTTCCTGGGTGTCGTAGAGTTTGACTTCAACGCCTTCCATGTTGTCTTCCAGCCAGGTACCCGCCAGCGTCGCGCGCTGCGCGCCGATCACTTTGCCCTGCAGGGAAGCCTTGTCGGTCTTGAAATCGACGTCTTTCTTGGCGATGAACTGCAGCTTGTTGGAGTAGTACGGGTCGGTGAAGTCCACCGCTTGCTTGCGCTCGTCGGTGATCGACATTGAGGAGATCAGGAAGTCGAACTTCTTGGCGTTCAGGGCGGGGATGATGCCGTCCCAGTCGGAGGTCACGACGGTGCACTCGACTTTCATCTTGGCGCACAGGGCGTCGCCGATTTCCTTGTCGAAGCCGACGACATTGCCACTGGCATCTTTATTGTTGAACGGCGGGTAGGCCGCTTCGATGCCCATCTTCAGGGTTTCGGCCATGGCACCGGCGCTGAACGCCAGGGTAACGGCGGCGGCCAGGAAGACCTTCTTGTAATTGCGCATGCGGTTAGCTCCGTTAGCGGTTGCTGGACATGAATTGTTTGCAGCGCGCCGAAAGCGGGTTTTCAAACACCTGCTGTGGCGATCCTTGCTCTTCTACCAGGCCCTGGTGGAGGAACACCACTTCGCTGGAGACCTGACGGGCAAAGCCCATCTCATGGGTGACCAGCAGCATGGTGCGGCCTTCTTCGGCCAGTGCGCGGATGACATTAAGTACTTCCTGGACCATTTCCGGGTCAAGCGCGGAAGTGGGCTCGTCGAACAGGATGACCTTGGGCTGCATGGCCAGGGTGCGGGCGATGGCCGCACGTTGTTGCTGGCCGCCGGACAATTGCGCCGGGTAGGCGTGGCGCTTGTCGGCGATGCCGACCTTGGCCAGCAGGGCTTCGGCGACTTCGATGGCTTCGGCCTTGCTCTGGCCAAGTACGCGGCGCGGGGCCTCGATGATGTTGTCGAGCACGCTCATGTGCGGCCACAGGTTAAAGTTTTGAAATACAAAACCTATTTCGCTGCGCAGTCGGTTGATCTGCTTGCCGTCGGCAGCGACCAGTTCGCCGTTCTTCGCGGCCTTGAGCTTGAGTTCCTCGCCGGCCACCAGGATCTGACCCTGGTGTGGGTTTTCCAGCAGGTTGATGCAACGCAGGAACGTGGACTTGCCGGAACCGGAGGAGCCGAGGATCGAGATCACGTCGCCGTCGCGGGCGGTCAGCGAGATACCCTTGAGTACCTCCAGCGAGCCGTAGCGTTTGTGCAAGTTGCGGATTTCAAGCGCGGGCGTGGCCTCAGCCATGTGCGTTCCTCATTGTGTATTCGCTCCTGCTGTTGGTGGCCTTCCTGGCGAGGCGGCCAAGCTAGCATAGCGTTTCAAGGGCAGCCAACAGCGCTACGGGCAGTAAACGGGTGGTATGTGGCAGGTTGTCGCATCGGTACAGCAGACTGTCGCCCCATCAACAACCGAACAGCCGTTTGAACCCTGCTTTCAGACAAAAGCGCGGTGGCTGTCGCGTAAAAAAGGGCGCGATGTTGCCAGCTTTGGCGGGGGGTTGGAAGCGCTAAAGGGCCAATGGTGCCGGATCTGCCCTTTTATCGTGCATCGAGGAATTTCTACGTGTGTTTCCGGTGCGCTGGATTGCTCCTAAAGTGAGTCGCAGGGTAACGCTTTGGCAAAGTGCCATTAATATCAATGGCTTGCGATGACTGTCCGGTCAGGATGAAATTCCCGAGCTAGACGGCTTTGAAACATTTTGGCGCAATTATTGCGTGCAGATTCCGGAACGCCCCGTTTGTTTCTTTTTACAAGAAGGAACACAAGCGGGATGCATGCATTCGCTTTTCCTTACAAAGGTAGTTTCAATGAGCAGTATCCAAAGCTCTAACGGCCTCGAACAGGGGCTCAAACCGCGGCATGTCACCATGCTTTCGATCGCCGGGGTTATCGGCGCCGGCCTGTTCGTTGGCTCGGGCCACGCCATCGCTGCAGCAGGCCCGGCCGTGCTTCTGGCTTACGCCGCCGCCGGCATGCTGGTAGTGCTGGTGATGCGCATGCTCGGTGAAATGGCTGTTGCCTCGCCGGACACGGGCTCCTTCTCGACATACGCCGATCGCGCGATTGGTCACTGGGCCGGTTTCACCATCGGCTGGCTGTACTGGTGGTTCTGGGTCCTGGTGATTCCGTTGGAAGCCAACGCCGCCGCAACCATCCTGCACGCCTGGTTCCCAGGTGTGGATATCTGGGCCTTTGCCTTGGTCATCACGATGCTGTTGACCGTGACCAACCTGTTCAGCGTGAAGAACTACGGTGAGTTCGAGTTCTGGTTTGCCCTGATCAAAGTGTTGGCCATCATCGGCTTCATCGTTCTGGGCGTCATGGCCATTTTCGGCTTCCTCCCGGGCAGCCAGGTCAGCGGCGTTTCCCATCTGTTCGACACCCAGGGCTTCCTGCCAAACGGCATGGGCGCGGTGTTGGGCGCCATCCTGACCACCATGTTCTCCTTCATGGGCACCGAGATCGTGACCATTGCGGCCGCGGAATCGAAGAACCCTGGCAAGCAAATCTCCAAGGCCACCAACTCTGTGATCTGGCGGATCGGCTTGTTCTACCTCGTATCCATTTTCATCGTCGTGGCCCTGGTGCCTTGGAACGATCCGGTGCTGGCGAGCCTGGGCTCCTACCAGACCGTGCTTGAGCGCATGGGTATTCCTAACGCCAAGATGATCGTCGACATCGTCGTACTGGTCGCCGTGACCAGCTGCCTGAACTCAGCGCTGTACACCTCGTCGCGCATGCTCTTCTCCCTGGGCAAGCGCGGCGATGCGCCGGCCATGTCTACTCGCACCAACAAAAGCGGCACCCCTTACTGGGCGGTGATGCTGTCCACTGGTGCTGCGTTCCTGGCAACCTTCGCCAACTACGTGGCCCCGGCTGCGGTGTTCGAGTTCCTGTTGGCCAGCTCCGGCGCCATTGCGCTGCTGGTGTACCTGGTAATTGCGATCTCGCAACTGCGCATGCGCAAGCAGCGTATGGCTCGCGGCGAGAAAATCGTCTTCAGCATGTGGTTGTTCCCGGGCCTGACCTACGCGGTGATCATTTTCATCGTCGGTGCCTTGACCATCATGCTGTTCCAGGAAGCTCATCGTGTGGAAATCCTCGCGACTGGCCTGCTCAGCGTGCTGGTGGTGGCTGCTGGTTTGCTGGTGGCTCGCCGTCGCAAGCTGGAAAAAGGTGGCGCGGTGGTGTTGAACTGATTCATACCGCGTAACGCAAAACGGCCGCTGTCAGTGATGACAAGCGGCCGTTTTTGTTTGAGGCGTAACCGTTACTCGGCTTTTTCTTCCGGCGTTTCCAGCGACTCGCGGTAGACATCCAGTGCTGCGCTGAAATCGGCGATGAACTGTGGCTCGCTCAGCCATGCCTGGGCAGCGTCGCGGTCCATGCCGTCGGCCCACATGCGGTAGTCGATCAGCATATCGGCGGCCAGGTGAGTGGCGGCCATGCCTTCGTCATCGGCGTTTTCCATGTCCAGCAGTTCTGGATGGTCGATGATGATGAAGGCGAGATTCGTCAGCAGCACGGCAAGCATTTCCTTGCGGCTGATGGCTTCGGCGTCGCGCATTTTGCTGAACATTGCCAGGGTGTATTCCGGGATCGGCTCGCCGATTTCGCCAAGGTCATCGTCCAGCGCGGCGGGTTTTCTGCCGTGGATATTGATTTGCTTGGCTTTGGCTTTTGCGCGTTTGGCGCGTTTCTGTTGCTTGTTCAGGGAGGCCATGGGAACTCAGTTCGGTTTCTGTTGGGTTTGTGCCGCGATGGCGTCGGACGCCGCCACGTAGTCAGCCTGGAAGGCTGGTGATTCGATCCACGCCAGGGCGCCCGCTTCGTCGGTTTCGGCCGACCATTGGCGATATTCAATCAGTGCGGCGAGGATAAAGTCCATCGCGCCTTCTTCGCCTTCCTGCTCGTACACCAGTTCCAGCAACGGGTCTTCGAGGAAGGCCGCGCACATGGCTTGCTGGCTGATCTTCTCGGCGTCGATCATTTTCTTGAACAATTCGGTCAGGTCCACCGATTCGAAATCGATGCGGTCGTCGTTCGGGTCGAGCTCGACCGGCGCGGCAGCCCGCTGGGTGCGGTTCTGCTTGGCCTTGGCCTTGGCGCGGGAGGCGCGTTTGTGCTGCTTGTTGGCGGAGGCCATGGGCGTCGTTCCGTATTTCGTTGAAAAGGGCTGGTGGCTCAGTTGCGTGGCACTGTTTGCCCGGGTGTACCGGGGGCCAGCTCGCCGTTTTGCAGCCAGGACAGTGCGATGGGCCATAGTGTGGCTTGGTATGCGCTGCGAAAAAAGGCGAAATGTCCAACTTCTTGTTCGCCGATGTCTTCGGGGGTTATGCGCAGGTGGGTGTTTGTGCTGCCAGTGAAGTAGCGGAGCAGGCGTTCGATGGCGGGGATTGTGCCGTAGGGATCGTCGCTGATGCTGATCGCCAGGGTTTTCGCGGTGACCGCAGCGAAGTTCCTGACATGGCTGTCCTGGCCGCTGGGGCGCTTTTCGTAACGAGCGGTGGGCGTGCTCCAGTCTTGGACTACACCGGCCGGGGTGTCTTCCAGCCAGCCGAGGCGTTTGCCGGGAAAATATCCGCACAGCCTCGTCACCACCGGCATTACCACGTGCCACTTGGCAAACATCCGCCAGCGGTGAGCGGGTGCATAGTCGCGCCAGTAAGCGAATTGCGCGCCGACCGTTACCAGGTGGCGAATGAGCTGGCCGGATGCACCCAAGCCCGCTGCGCAGCCTCCAAAGCTGTGACCGACCACGTCGATCGACTGGCCGGGAAAGTCACGCTGTACGCGCTTGAGCATCGCCTCGAAGTCCAGGGCGCCCCAGTCGGACCAGGTCGCTTTCAGTCCTTTCATAGACGCTGGCCGTGATTCGCCAATGCCGCGGTAGTCGTAGGTGATGACATCGAAGCCGTTGGCAAACAGGTAATCGGCGAAACGCGAGTAGTGTCGGCAGCGGACTGAGGTGGCGGCGTTGATGATGACCACTGCCCGGGAAGTGTCCTGTCGCGCATGCCGCCAGATGAAGCCGCCAAGGATGAAACCGTCGGCGGCAGCTTGCTTGAACGGTTCGCCCGAAGTGCCAGGCGTCAGTGGCAGCTCGATTTGAGTCGGGGCGAGTGAGGGGGCGTCCTGCAAATTCATTGGCGTCGGACCTTTGCGGGTAGCTGCCTAAGATAGTCCTCATGTCGCGCCTGAACAATCGAGCCGCTTTACTCAGGCATCTGGTCGAAAAGGCGCTCTTCGAGCCTTGCTCGTTCCCGATCCAGTTCCGCTCGCAGCTCATCCTCGCTCGGTAGTACCAACTTGTATTTGCTGGCGAAGAGTTGCTCATTGCCCTGGAGGACCGAATAGCGCACTACAGACTCGTTTTTTTGCGCGCAGAGAATAATGCCGACAGTTGGGCCGTCTTCCTCGCTTCGTTTGATATCGTCATACATGCGCACATACATGTCCATCTGGCCCACATCCTGATGTGTCAATTCTCCGCGCTTGAGATCGAAAATAACAAAGCATTTGAGCAGGTAATTGTAAAACACCAGATCGATGTAGAAGTCTCGACCTTCGGTGCTGATGCGTTGTTGGCGGTCAATGAAAGCAAACCCCTTACCCAGCTCAAGCAGAAAACCCTGGAGTTGCTCGATCAGGGCCTGCTCAAGTCTGGTTTCCAAGACGATTCCGGTATTGGGTAGGCCAAGAAACTCCAGCATCACGGGATCCCGGATGAAATTCCGGGGATCGTTGCTCATTGGATCAATGTTGGTGGCGGCCTCTGCCATGACTGCAAACTTGTCACGACTCATCAGGAGACGTTCGTAGTAGAGCGTATTGATCTGGCGCTCAAGACTGCGGCTCGACCAGTTTTGGCCAGCTGCTTCGTCCATGTACCACTTGCGCGCCTTCTCATTGTCCACGCGTAGAAGCCTGCGGTAGTGCGTCCAGCTCAATTCGAGACGCAGTGCGTCTCGAATTGGAAACGCCTGATAGAACAGGCGCATCTTTCGCAAGTTGGTTTCGTCAAAACCCTTCCCGAACTCCACTGTCAGCACCTTCGCAAGCGTTGCCAGCAACTGCTTGCCGTATACCGCGCGCCGGGAGCCCTCTTGTTCAAACTCCACTATATGTCGTCCGATGTTCCAGTAGGTTTGCACCTGGGCGGTATCGACTGCTCGCAGTAGCTTATGTCGCGCCTGCCGGATTAACTCACCAAGATGGCCAACCAGTGAGGTGATTTGTGGATCTTGTGTGTGATGGGGTTCGAGGGCGCTCATGAAGTCTTCCGCGGCAGGTTTAACAGGCAGAAGAGGATGGCAAGAGTGGGCTGTCAGTGATGCAGGACGCAACTGAGAAGCGCGAAGGAAATGCCAGCTACGTCGGCACGATCGGGCTGATGGTAGGTGAGGTCATCGGAGCGATCCTTGTAGTACGTTTCGTAGCGCATTCAAGTACAAATCGTTCTAAAACATGACGACCGCGCCGGAAATCAAAATTAGGTAACGAAAGGGTTCCGCGGAGCCCGGGAGGCGTCATCATGAAGTATGTTCAGACACTGTTCCTGCCCTTTGTTGTCGCTATCGGCATGTCGATGTTTCCGGTCATCGGACAGGCCGCCAGCCTCGAACCGGTCGACACTTCGGGTGTGCAGGTCCAACGCCAGGAACAAAACGGAATTGCCTACCTGTCCGGTGGTATCGGTGAAGATGAGGCGAAAGCCATCCAGCAAACCAAGGGCTACAACCTGCATATGACATTCTCCGTCGGCGTCGGTAACGAATACATTCCGGATGTAAATGTCGCCATTCAAAATGCGCAGGGGAAAAGCGTGTTGACCCTGACTGAGGCCGGTCCGCTGGTTTACGTTCAGCTTCCGCCTGGCAAGTACACGGTCGTTGCATCGCGTGCTGGTCAGGAGCGACGTGATACCGCGGATGTTGGCTCGGGGGCTGCGCGCAACCTGGTATTTCACTGGAGTGACAGTTAGCCGTGCCGAAAGGCGCGCGGCGAATTCCTCAACTCTCACATCCGCAAACAGCTGGCTTCACAGCTGTTTGCGGAGTATCTCGCGCTAGAGTTTGCGGTGTGCAAACGCGCGATGGATGGTTTGCTGAACAAACACCTTGGGGGGATGTGTTAGCGGATGCTGCGGATATTGCCCTTATTACCTTTTACAACTGGTAGGAGGGAGTGCCAGGTAGACGTAGGAATTTCAAAGGCGGTAGATTTGTTAAATCCCGAGCATAAAAAAGAAATCTTGCCTGCTGCTCCAGAACCTCGTCGCTACCCAGTTTTTTCTTGGGAACCGAGCACATTTTTACTATTTTTCCTCGCCGCGAGAGTAGAGCACCATCCTGCGAAACCAATAAAAACTGACCGTATCAGCGGTCGGCATGGGAGTAGCGTGTGCTCGATCTCAACTACTGGCAGCAGCGGGCTGCCCACCAAACATTCATTGAAAATGCCCTGATCGCAGGGCAGCAGGTCGCGTGCGCCTCGGGGGCGACTTTCGAGGTGATCAATCCGGCGACCAATCAGCGGCTGGCCTGTGTCGCCGCATGCGGCGAGGACGAAGTGAACCTTGCGGTACGTTCGGCTCGCCAGGCGTTCGAAGAGGGAACGTGGGCTCACATGGCTCCGGTGGAGCGCAAGAAGATCCTGATCAGGCTCTCCGAACTGCTCCTGGCCAACCGCGAGGAGCTGGCATTGCTTGACTCGCTGAGCATGGGCAAGCCGGTCATGGATGCCTACAACATCGATGTGCCTGGCGCGGCCAGTGTGTTCGCCTGGTACGGTGAAGCCCTGGACAAGCTCTACGATCAGGTCGCGCCCACCGCGCGCAATGCCCTCGCCACCATTACTCGCGAGGCACTGGGAGTGGTCGCCGCCGTGGTGCCATGGAACTTCCCGCTGGACATGGCGGCCTGGAAGCTCGCTCCGGCATTGGCCGCCGGTAATAGCGTGGTCCTCAAGCCCGCCGAGCAATCGCCGTTTTCAGCCTTGCGCCTGGGTCAACTGGCGCTCGAAGCCGGCATCCCGAAAGGGGTGTTGAACGTTGTCCCCGGCCTGGGTGAAAGCGCTGGCAAGGCCCTGGGCCTGCATCCTGATGTGGACTGCCTGGTGTTTACCGGCTCGACCCAGGTCGGTAAATATTTCATGCAGTACTCGGCGCAGTCCAACCTCAAGCAGGTCTGGCTGGAGTGCGGCGGCAAGAGCCCGAACCTGGTCTTCGAAGACTGCCAGGACCTGGACCTGGCTGCGGAAAAAGCCGCGTTCGGCATTTTCTTCAATCAGGGCGAGGTCTGCTCGGCCAACTCCCGGCTCTACGTGCAACGTTCTATCCATGATGAATTCGTCGAGCGCTTGATCACCAAGGCTCGGGCCTGGCTGCCCGGTGATCCGCTGGACCCTGAAAGCAAAGCCGGTGCGATCGTGGATAGCGAGCAAGCCGCTCGTATCATGCAGGCGATCGAACAAGCACGTGGTGACGGCGCGAAACTCCTGGCAGGCGGCGAGCGCCTGACGATCAATGGCTCTTCGAACTTCATCCAGCCGACGATTTTCGCTGGCGTGGATAGAAACATGCGCCTGGCGCGTGAGGAGATTTTCGGTCCAGTGCTGGCCATCAGTGCCTTCGACTCCGAAGAAGAGGCGATTGAGTTGGCCAACGACAGCATCTATGGTCTCGCCGCGTCAGTCTGGAGCGATGACCTGAACCGCGCTCATCGTGTGGCTCGGGCATTGAAGGCCGGGACTGTCTCGGTCAACACCATGGATGCACTGGATGTCGCCATTCCTTTCGGCGGCGGCAAGCAGTCCGGCTTCGGGCGCGATCTTTCCCTCCATTCATTCGACAAGTACACGCAACTTAAAACCACCTGGTTCCAGCTTCGTTAACACCGCTTCCATAGGCCACGTCGCAAGGCGTGGCAGGGGAAAACCCGACTGCACGCACTCCTTGGAGTGGCGTGCTTTTCCTGCTTGTGGGGCATATGGGGCGGCCGTTTGGCACCCTTTGGTCGACTCACCCTATCGGGTGATATCGGCAGTTTTCCGAGCGTGGGAACATCATTTCAACCCCGGCACCAGTCACCTCGTGTCGTTCCCAACCGTTCTTTTGGCGAGTCTTTGAAGTGGAAAACGATCGGTTTGTTTCTGCGCAATGGTTCGAACAGATGGCCAAGGTGACCGAGAGTATCGGTCAACCGGGATTCACCGCGACGCTGTTCGAAACCCTGGGCTGTATCTGGCCCATTCAGGCGACGACGCTGTACCAGTATCCGCATGGCGGCATGCCCAGCGCGCTGTTCGAACTTGACGGCCCCTGGCTGCCGCAAGGCAATGTGCGCCAGTATCTGTCCGGGTTCTATCTGCTCGACCCGTTCTACGGTGCCTGTGTAGAGGGCTTTAGCTCCGGTTGCTACGACCTTGCTGATGTCGCTCCCGACCACTTCGAGCTCAGCGAGTATTACCAGTCGTTCTATCGGCACTCGCACCTTCAGGATGAGTTGAACTACATCCTGCAGTTGTCTCCCGGGCTGAGCCTGGCTGTCTCGCTGGCGTTCACGGAAAAACTGGACGCCGCCACGACGCAGCAGTTCAAGCGCATTGCGCCCTGGGTCCTGACCTTGCTGAAAAAGCATTTTGTCGGCCTGGACACGCGCGGCGCTCGTTTCGAAAACCTGTTGGAGCAGCGCATCCACTCGGCACTGGATAACTTCGGCTCGTCGATCCTGACCGAGCGCGAATGTCGAATCGCGCAACTGATCCTGCGTGGCCATTCGACCCGCTCCCTGGCCGAGCGCCTGGGGGTGTCGGAGGACACCATCAAGTCTCACCGTAAAAACGTCTACTGCAAGCTCGACATCGGCACGCAATCGGAATTGTTCTCACTGTTCATCGATTCGTTGGCCGAAGCCCAGGGCGTGCTCAGCAAAGACCCGCTTGAAAGCTACATGAGCAAGAGCCGCTGAACGGACTTGCTCCCCCTCGCGTGACTACCAACAAAAGAGAAAAAAGCCATGAATGCACCCTTCGAACCGAAACGGCAGACTCAGGATTATCAGAAGTCCGATGCCGCCCACCATATCCATGCGTTTGTGGATCAGAAGGCGCTCAATGCCGAAGGCCCTCGAGTGATGGTACGCGGCGAGAGACTGTATCTCTGGGACAACGATGACAAGCGCTACCTGGACGGCATGTCGGGCCTGTGGTGCACCCAGCTTGGCTACGGTCGCAAGGACCTGACCGCCGCGGCGGCTGCGCAGATGGATCAATTGCCGTACTACAACATGTTCTTCCACACCACACATCCAGCGGTGATCGAACTGTCCGAGCTGCTGTTCAGCCTGCTGCCGGGCCACTACAGCCACGTCATCTATACCAACTCCGGCTCCGAAGCGAACGAGGTGCTGATCCGTACCGTTCGCCGTTACTGGCAGGTCGTCGGCAAGCCACAGAAGAAAATCATGATCGGCCGCTGGAACGGTTATCACGGTTCGACCCTGGCAGCCACTGCGCTGGGCGGGATGAAGTTCATGCACGAGATGGGCGGCCCGATTCCAGACGTCGCGCACATCGATGAGCCTTACTGGTACGCCCAGGGCGGCGAGCTGACCCCGGCCGAGTTCGGTCGTCGCTGTGCCCTGCAACTGGAAGAGAAGATTCTTGAGCTGGGCGCCGAAAATGTCGCGGGCTTTATCGCCGAGCCTTTCCAGGGCGCAGGCGGCATGATTTTCCCGCCCGAGAGCTATTGGCCGGAAATCCAGCGCATCTGCCGCCAATACGATGTGCTGCTGTGTGCCGATGAAGTGATCGGTGGTTTTGGTCGCACGGGCGAGTGGTTCGCACACCAGTATTTCGGTTTCGAGCCGGACACCCTGTCGATCGCCAAGGGCCTGACTTCCGGTTACGTGCCGATGGGTGGCCTGGTGCTGGGCAAGCGCATTGCCGATGCGCTGGTGGAGCAGGGCGGCGTCTTCGCCCACGGCCTGACCTATTCCGGACACCCGGTCGCGGCCGCGGTAGCGCTCGCCAACCTCAAGGCGTTGCGTGACGAAGGCATCGTGCGCCAGGTGAAGGAGGATACCGGACCGTACTTGCAGCGGATCCTGCGCGAAGTGTTCGGCAACCACCCGATGATCGGCGAGATCCAGGGCGCGGGCCTCGTCGCGGCCTTGCAGTTCGCTGAGGACAAGGCTACGCGCAAACGCTTCACCAACGAAAACGATCTGGCGTGGCAGTGCCGCACCTTTGGTTTTGAAGAGGGCGTGATCATTCGTTCGACCTTGGGCCGCATGATCATGGCGCCGGCACTTGTGGCAACGCGCGCGGAGCTGGACGAGCTGGTTGAAAAGACCCGTATCGCGGTAGACCGCACTGCACGGATCGCGGGAAAGCTCTGAGCTCATCTGTGGGCCAGGCATGCTCGGGGCGGTGATCAACAGCGTTGCATCGCCCTGTATGCCTATCGATTGAACAAGTGGCTGTCGGAAATCGGGCAGCCCACCCTTCAGCAGATCATTCACTAACGGTAACCGTTCTTCGGATACCGCAGCGTCCTGCATTCAAATTTTCAGGAGTCAGCAATGAATACAATAACAAGCGTGGCCGACACTCCTTCCCATCACTCCCCATCGGAATCGGTTTCGCCAGGCAGGTTTCGACAATCCCTGGGTCTTACCGCGCTGGTCCTCTTCGGCCTGGCGTACATGGTCCCGCTGGCGGTGTTCACCACCTATGGCCTGGTGACCCAGATGACCAAGGGCCACTTGCCGACCGCCTACCTGCTGACCCTTGCCGCCATGCTGCTGACTGCCTACAGCTACGGACGCATGGTGCAGGCACATCCGTATTCGGGATCGGTGTACTCCTATACGCGTAAGGCCTTCGGTAGCTACTTTGGCTTCATGGCCGGCTGGACCTTGTTGCTGGACTATATCTTCCTGCCGCTGCTCAGTTATCTGCTGATCGGCATCTACATGTCCGAATACTTCCCCGCGGTTCCCGCTGCGGTGTGGGTGGTCGGCTCCATTGCCCTGGTGACCTTCCTCAACCTGATCGGTATCGAATCCATCACCCGGGTCAACTTGCTGCTCGTGGTTGTCCAGTTGGTCTTCATCGTCGTGTTCGTGGCGTTGTCGATCCATAACCTGGGGGATCAGTCGGAGCCGGTTTCGTTGCTCGCACCCTTCCATCACGAGGGCTTCAGCGTTCCGCTGATCATGACCGGCGCAGCGGTCCTGTGTCTGTCCTTCCTCGGCTTCGACGCCGTGTCGACCATGGCCGAGGAGACGCCCAACCCGCGGCGTCTCATCCCCCTCGCCATCATGGTGGTGAGCCTGCTCGGAGGCCTGCTGTTTGTCCTTGTTTCGTATTTCGCGCAAATGGTCTATCCACAATGGAACACCTTTGCCGACCCGGACTCGGCGTCGCTGGACGTCATGCGCCGCGTGGGGGGTGAACTGCTGGTGACCGCCTTTACCGCCACCTACGTGGCCGGGTGTTTTGCCTCGGCGATGGTCTCCCAGGCCAGCGTCTCCCGGGTGCTGTTCGCCATGGGTCGGGACGGTGCGCTGCCGCGGGTGTTCGGCAGGCTGGTCTCGAAGAAGCGGGTGCCGGCCACGGCGATCATGCTGGTCAGTCTGTTCTCGCTGATTGCCCTGTTCATCACCCTGGATACCGTGGCCAACATGATCAGCTTCGGCGCGCTCTTCGCGTTCTCGGCGGTGAACCTGGCGGTGATCAAGCATTACCTCGTCGACCAGAAGATGCGCGGCCTGCGCAATTGCCTGATCTACGGTCTGGTGCCGGCCCTGGGCTTCCTCAGCACCATTTGGCTTTGGACCAGCCTGTCCAGCATGTCGTTCATGATTGGTCTTGGCTGGATGGGGTTAGGGTTACTTTGTTTGATGGGCGTTACGCGTGGGTTCCGGATGAAGCTGCCGGAGTTGCAGATGGCGGAGTGAACGACTGCTGAGGCCGGGCTACTCCAGCCGCCCCTTGTGATCGCTTGCCAAGCTTTCACGGGGGGGCATGCAAGGGTACAAAGCCTGAAAAGCAAAAAACCCGCACTAGGCGGGTTTTTTGTGTGCTTCCAGGTGTGCTTGGCATCACCTGAAAACGGAAGGTGGTGCCCAGAGACGGAATCGAACCGCCGACACGGGGATTTTCAATCCCCTGCTCTACCGACTGAGCTATCTGGGCAACGGGGCGCATTAAACGGGTTTTTCAGAGGGTCGTCAAGCAAGTTATCAAAAAAATTTAATTATTACCGTCGCTTACGATCCGACCCCCCGATTTCACGGGCTTACTCGGCAGGCGGAACGTAGCCTTCGGCCTTGGCGTAATCCTCGCCGGAGAAGTACTTGTCCATCTCGCCCTGAAGATATTTGCGGTCTTCGGCGTTCATCATGTTCAGGCGCTTTTCGTTGATCAGCAGCGTTTGGTGTTTTTGCCAATCGGCCCAGGCCTTGGCCGAGACGTGGTCAAGAATGTCCTGGCCTTTGGCACCCGGGAATGGAGCGCGCTCCAGGGCGGGCAATTCTTCTTTGTACTTGCGGCACATGATGGTGCGGGTCATGACGACTCTCCTGCGTTCAATACGGCAGCCGCGCGTTCGAGCAAGGTCTTGACCGGGGCGGCAAGGCCCAGGCGCGGCGGGGTGGCGAGGTTATACCAGAGCCAGTCGGCCTCGGCCACGTGCTGGCCGGCCTTCTGGACCTGAACCAGCCAGGGTTCGATGGATAACTGGAAATGGCTGAAGGTGTGCACCAGGTTCGGCAGTGCCTGCGGGTTGCCCAACTCCAGCGAGTGCTGCGAGGCGAGATGTTGCAGGTCGTCGAGGTCATCGAGTTCCGGCAAGCTCCACAAGCCGCCCCACAGGCCCGTGGAAGGTCGACGGTAAAGCAGGATCGCACCTTCAGCATTGGCAAGCATCGGCATCAGCGTGCGTTTCTGCGGGATGGCTTTGCGTGGCTTGGGAATCGGGTAGCGGGTTTCCAGGCCGAGCATGTGCGCTTCACAGCCTTTTTCCAGCGGGCAGAGCAGGCAGCTCGGCTTGCTTCGGGTGCAGAGCGTGGCGCCCAGGTCCATCATCGCCTGGGTGTAGGCGTTCACCCGATCGTGCGGTGTAAAGCGCTCAGCGTTCGCCCATAGCTGTTTGGCGACCTTCGGCTCGCCCGGGTAACCCTCTTGCGCGGTAAAGCGTGCCAGAACGCGTTTGACGTTGCCGTCGAGGATCGGCGCGCGCAGGCCCATGCTGATACTGGCGATCGCACCCGCCGTGGACAGGCCGATGCCGGGCAGGTCGGTGAGTTTTTCCACGTCCCGGGGGAATTCACCGCCGTACTGCTCGACGACGATTTTGGCAGTCTTCTGCAGATTCCGCGCGCGGGTGTAGTAACCAAGGCCCGTCCACAGGTGCAGCACTTCGTCCTCGGGCGCCGCCGCCAGGGCTTCGACCGTCGGCAGCGAGGCCATGAACCGGTCGAAGTAATTCAGCACGGTGCTGACCTGGGTTTGTTGCAGCATGATTTCCGAGACCCACACCCGATAAGGGGTGATGCCCTGTTGCCAGGGCAAATCGTGGCGGCCGTGGCGGTCGAACCATTCCAGCACCGCCAATGAAAACTGCTCGGCTCTCATCGCTTGAACAGCCCCTTGAGTGCGTCCTTGAGTTCCGGGCTGACCTTGTCGCCCAGTTTCTCGTCGATTTTTTCGCTGATGCGCTCGCCCGCCAGTTTGCTCGCGACCTGGCCCATGCGTTCGTTATCCAGGCGGCAGGCCTTGGCGCCGAGCTCCAGTGGGCCGCGGCAACGCAACGGCCACTGGATGCCGACAAATTTCTCGCTCACCTGGCAGGCCGGGTCCGGCATGTCGCTCTTGTCGCCTTCGACAATGATGCCCACGCGATAATCCATGCCCAAGACCCGCAGGTCGATGTCGCCGTCGCCGTTGACGGTCATGCCCGGGATGCGCACTTTCAGGTCCGGGTTGCTCGCGACGCCGTTTCGAAAGGTCAGGTTACCCTTGAGCTCCTGGAACGGTGTGTCCTTGCCCCTTGGCTCGCCGCTGAGGGACTTGCGGTTGAGCGTGGCGATGCCTTTGCACAACTGTTGTTCGAGGTTGGCATTGAGCAGCACGCCATTGTTGATGACGAAACTGGCGTTGCCATTAAGGGTTTCGATCAGCGCTTTCTGGCTGTTGCCGCTACCGGTGAGGGTGCTGTTGAGTGTTACCAGGCCTTTGACCGGTGGCTCCTTGCCCTGGCTTTCGAGGATTTTTTCCGCTGGCACCCGGCTGATTTGCGTCTGCATGTTCAGCACCGGCGCCTGCTGGCGCACATCAAGGGTGCCTTTGGCTTCGAAGTTGCCCTCGTACAGGTCGCCGCGCAGGCTGCTCAGCGTCAACAATCCACCCTGGCCGTTGGCCTTGAGCACCGCGTTGTGGATCGGCAGTTTTTCCAGGGTTAACTGGCCGAAGGTCAGGTCGGCGTCTACATCCAGCTTGCTCAGGCGTTCCACCGGCAGCAGGCGTTCGTTGCTCCAGGCTTCTTTGGTTGGGGATTGCGGCAGGGGTGTGCTGCCGGCCCCGGCCATGGCATCAGCTTCGGTGCTGGCGACTTCGGCCTGACGCACTTGCTTGGCGCTGTTAGCCTCGGCCGACTTCGGCGCCAGGTAACGGTCGACGTTGAAGGTGTCCGCCTTGAGGGTTGCGCGCAGGGATTGCTTGGCGAAATCCTCGACAGCGATGCGACCGGTAAAGGTGCTGTCGTCGACTTTCAGGTTGATGTCATCGAGCGTGAGGCTGGAGGGCGTGCCGGTCAGGCGCGTGGCCAGTTCGACCTTGCTCAGGCTGCCTTCGGCCATCGCCGGGAGTTTCTGGCCGATGCTGTCGACGAATTTCGCCAGGTCGAACTGGGCAATCGACAAGCCGCCGTTAACCTGCGGGGTTTTATCGAGGTCATTGACCTTCAGCTCGCCCAGCGCTCGCAGTTGGTTGGCGGAGACCTTGATCCCGGTCCACTCGGCGACGTTGGCAGCCTTGTCCAGCAACAGCTGGCCTTGCGCAGCGAAGGTCACGGTCTTGCCTTGCAGCGGATCGCCGGCGACTTCACCGGACAGCTTCATGTCTTCGAGCTTGTAGCGCTGCAGCGCGCGTTCGAAACGCAATTCGCCGTTGAGCTCGGTGCGCACCCGCAGAACCGGCTGGTTGGTGCCCAGGAACGCGGTGAGCTTGACCGGGATGTTGGTGGAGTCGTGCACCGGCCCGGTACTGAGCTGGATGCTTTCGGCGCTGAATTGCTTGCCGGTTTTTTCGTCGCTGTATTCCACGCGGGCGTTGTTGACGGTCAGGCTGTCGATGTCCAGGCGAATGGGCTGTGCCGGTTTTTCCGCCTGGGCGGTGGTTGGCTGCTCAGGTTCGCTGGTGGCATCGGCAGGCGTGGCCGTGGTTGCAGGCTTGGGCACCTTGCCGATGTCTTCCCAGTTGCCGTGGCCATCTTTGTCGCGGTTCAGGCGCAGGTTCAGGCCTTCGACGCGCACATCGCTCATCTGCACCTCGCGGCGCAGCAATGGCAGCACGCGGACCGACAGGCCGAGCATCTGCAGGTCGGCGAAGGGCTCGGCGGGCTTGGCCAGGGTAGCGACCGCTGCATCGTGCAGTTCCAGGCCCAGCCAAGGGAACAGGCTCCAGCCGATATCGCCATTGAGCGTCAGCTCGATGTGGGCCTTGTCGCGGGCAATCTGGCGTATCTCGTCTTTGTAGTCGTTGGGATCGAAGAGGTGGGTCAGGGCAAAGCCCAGCGCCACTACGATCAGCAACAGCCCGAGAAGTACCAGGCCCAGGATTTTGCCGAACGCTTTCATGGGCGAGTCCTTGTAGTTAGTCGAATTCGAAATTTAGCCGGGGAGTATAGCGCTCCGCAGCGCCCGACCGGGCAGATCACAAGGACAGAGCGTCGAGCATCCAGGCAAAAAGTGATTTTGCCTGCGTGTAGACAGGATCTGTACCGGAGAAGAAGTGGTTAATCAGTTCGACAATGATCGCAAGGGAGGTTCCTTCAGTGGTACGAAAACGGACAACTTCGAAAACGTGATGTCAGTTTGGTTTTTCGATCATTGGCAAATGCTACCCTGCACCGGTTCGTCCGCCCCTCTGCGACGTGATGTCGCAGGAAAAACGAGCTTTTCCCTAAAAAACGGTCATGTCTGCGTGCATTAAGGCTGAGGGTGAAAGTGGCAGGCGAACACTACTGACAATTGGGGGATAAACAATGACCACGAGCATCACGGCAGACGGCCTTCAAGCCGGCCAGCCCGCGTTCCTTTCCAAGGAGCGCATTATCGCCAGGCCCGGTTTCAACCGATGGCTGGTGCCACCGGCCGCGCTGGCTATCCATCTGTGTATCGGCATGGCGTATGGCTTCTCGGTATTCTGGTTGCCGCTGTCCAAAGCGCTCGGCATCACCGCACCAGTGGCTTGTGCGCCCGACATGAGCTTCATCGCTCAAGTGTTTTCTTCGCAATGCGACTGGCCGATTTCGATGCTCGGCTGGATCTACACCCTGTTCTTCATCTTCCTGGGTTGCTCGGCCGCCATCTGGGGTGGCTGGCTGGAGCATGCCGGGCCGCGCAAGGCGGGTGTCGTCTCGGCGCTGTGCTGGTGCGGCGGTCTGCTGATTTCCGCGCTGGGGGTCTATACCCACCAGATCTGGCTGATGTGGATCGGCTCCGGGGTCATTGGCGGTATCGGCCTGGGCCTGGGCTACATCTCGCCGGTGTCGACCTTGATCAAGTGGTTCCCGGACAAGCGCGGCATGGCGACCGGCATGGCGATCATGGGTTTCGGCGGGGGTGCAATGGTCGGTGCGCCCTTGGCGGCGGCGTTGATGAGTCATTTTGCCTCGCCCACCAGTGTCGGCGTGTGGCAAAGCTTCCTGGTCATGGCTGCGATCTATTTCGTGTTCATGATCGGCGGCGCGCTGTCCTATCGAGTGCCGCCGACCGGCTGGAAGCCTGAAGGCTGGACGGCACCTGCGAAAAAAGCCTCGAACGCGATGATCACCCACCGTCACGTGCACGTTAACGTGGCGTGGAAGACGCCACAATTTCGCCTGGTATGGCTGGTGTTGTGCCTGAACGTATCCGCCGGTATCGGCATCCTCGGCATGGCTTCGCCACTGTTGCAGGAGGTTTTTGCCGGCAAGTTGCTGGGCAATGACCTGACATTTGGCCAACTGGACGCCTCGCAACTGGCTTCGATTGCCGCCATCGCTGCGGGCTTCACCGGTTTGCTGAGCCTGTTCAACATCGGCGGGCGTTTCTTCTGGGCCTCGTTCTCGGATTACCTGGGCCGTAAAAACACCTACTTCGTGTTCTTCGCCCTGGGCTTTGCTTTATACGGACTGATTCCGAACCTTGGGCATCTGGGCAGTGTCGCGCTGTTCGTGGCAGCCTTCTGCATCATCCTGTCGATGTACGGCGGTGGTTTTGCCACGGTCCCCGCTTATCTGGCGGACCTGTTCGGCACGCAAATGGTCGGTGCGATCCACGGTCGCCTGCTGACGGCATGGGCGGCGGCAGGTGTGTTGGGTCCGGTGCTGGTGAACTACCTGCGTGAATATCAGCTGAGCATCGGCGTCGAGCGTGCAGCGGCGTACGACATCACCTTGTACATC
The DNA here is from genome assembly GCF_002236105.1 of Pseudomonas umsongensis. Classification (GTDB taxonomy): domain Bacteria; phylum Pseudomonadota; class Gammaproteobacteria; order Pseudomonadales; family Pseudomonadaceae; genus Aquipseudomonas; species Aquipseudomonas umsongensis. Next base: position 382,016 of record NZ_NIWU01000004.1, on the reverse strand, counting down.
CTGGCGGGCCTGCTGGTACTGGGCTTTATCTGCAACCTGCTGGTGCGTCCGGTGGCCGACAAGTACTTCATGACCGACGCCGAGCTGGCTGCCGAACAGGCTCTGGGTCACGACAAAGGGGCTGACAGCAGCACCGTGCTGGAGTGGAAAGCCGATGCCGGCACCAAGCCGTTGGCGGTAGCTGCCTGGCTGGTGGTGGGTATTCCGTTGGCATGGGGTGTGTGGGTGACGCTGCAAAAAACAGCGGTACTGTTCCACTAAGAAGCTGAGGGTCTGGCCTGACATCTTCAGGCCAACACCAACCCCTGTGGGAGCGGGCTTGCTCGCGATTGCGGTCTGACAGTCGACAGAGATGTTGAATGTGCAGCCCCTTTCGCGAGCAAGCCCGCTCCCACATTTGTCTGGTGGTGCCTGAAAATGGCTTGTATGGACATGTCTATCCCCGACGACCGGGGATTCTATCCGTCAGCGATATCACCTCCCGTGTTTCTGTTTCGCGCCCGCGCCCCTATAATGGTTGCCTTTTTCGCCCAATGATTTTGCGGAGCTGGTGATGGCCGAACGTATGGCGTCAGTCGAGCGCGACACTCTGGAAACCCAGATCAAAGCCTCGATCAACCTGGATGGCACCGGAAAGGCCCGATTTGATATCGGTGTACCTTTTCTTGAGCACATGCTGGACCAGATCGCCCGTCACGGGCTGATCGACCTGGATATCGTCAGCAAAGGCGACCTGCATATCGATGACCACCACACGGTGGAAGATGTCGGTATCACCCTGGGTCAGGCATTCACCAAAGCCATCGGCGACAAGAAAGGCATCCGTCGCTACGGCCACGCCTACGTGCCGCTCGATGAAGCGCTGTCGCGCGTGGTAATCGACTTCTCCGGCCGCCCTGGCCTGCAGATGCATGTGCCGTATACCCGCGCCACCGTCGGCGGTTTCGATGTTGACCTGTTCCAGGAATTCTTCCAGGGCTTCGTCAACCACGCCAACGTCACCCTGCACATCGACAACCTGCGTGGGCACAACACCCACCACCAGATCGAAACTGTGTTCAAGGCTTTCGGCCGCGCCCTGCGCATGGCCGTGGAACTCGATGACCGCATGGCCGGGCAAATGCCTTCGACCAAGGGCGTCCTGTAATGCAGACAGTCGCGGTTATCGATTACGGCATGGGCAACCTGCACTCGGTGGCCAAGGCCCTCGAGCACGTGGGGGCTGGCAAGGTCCTGATCACCAGCGATGCGAACGTGATTCGCGAAGCCGACCGGGTGGTTTTCCCCGGTGTTGGCGCGATCCGCGACTGCATGGCGGAGATCCGTCGACTGGGTTTCGATTCACTGGTACGTGAGGTCAGCCAGGATCGTCCGTTCCTCGGCATCTGCGTTGGCATGCAGGCCTTGCTCGAACACAGCGAAGAGAACGACGGCGTCGACTGCATCGGCCTGTTCCCGGGCCAGGTGAAGTTCTTCGGCAAGGATCTTGTCGAGGACGGCGAACACCTGAAAGTCCCGCACATGGGCTGGAACGAAGTAAAGCAGAAGGTGAGTCACCCGCTGTGGCACGACATTCCAGACATGGCGCGGTTTTACTTCGTGCACAGCTACTACATCGCCGCCGGTAATGCGCGGCAGGTGGTCGGTGGCGGTCATTACGGGGTCGACTTTGCCGCAGCGCTGGCCGAAGGCTCGCGTTTCGCCGTGCAGTTCCACCCGGAGAAAAGCCATACCCATGGCCTGCAGTTGCTGCAGAACTTCGCCGCGTGGGACGGTCGCTGGTAATGGCGGTCAAGAAGAAGCCGCCGATCCTGACCCTCACTCCTGAACAGGAGAGTGAGGCCAATCACAAGATCAAGCGCTTCATGGAGGATCGCTTCGAACTGGACCTGGGTTCGTTCGAAGCGGCCGAAATCCTTGAGCTGTTCACCCGCGAAATTGCTCCTCACTATTACAACAGGGCGATATTCGATGTGCAGGCGCACCTCAAGGAGAGGTTCGAAAGCATCGAAAGCGACCTGTGGGCGCTCGAGAAAAACTGATTTCCGAGCCAAGCTGAACATTCAAATTTGAAGGTTTGCCAGATGCTGATTATTCCCGCTATCGATCTTAAAGACGGTGCCTGTGTTCGTCTGCGCCAGGGCCGCATGGAAGATTCCACAGTGTTCTCCGATGACCCGGTGAGCATGGCTGCCAAGTGGGTGGAGGGCGGTTGCCGTCGTCTGCATCTGGTCGACCTGAACGGTGCGTTCGAAGGCCAGCCGGTCAACGGCGAAGTGGTCACCGCGATTGCCAGGCGCTACCCGAACCTGCCGATCCAGATCGGCGGTGGCATCCGTTCCCTGGAAACCATCGAACACTACGTGAAAGCGGGCGTGAGCTACGTGATCATCGGCACCAAGGCCGTGAAAGATCCGGCCTTCGTTGCCGAAGCCTGCCGCGCGTTCCCGGGCAAGGTAATTGTCGGCCTGGACGCCAAGGACGGTTTCGTCGCTACCGATGGCTGGGCTGAAATCAGCACCATCCAGGTGATCGACCTGGCCAAGCAATTTGAAGCCGACGGCGTGTCCGCCATCGTTTATACCGACATCGCCAAAGACGGCATGATGCAGGGTTGCAACGTGCCGTTCACCGCTGCGCTGGCGGCTGCCACGAAGATCCCGGTGATCGCTTCCGGTGGCATCCACAACCTGGGTGACATCAAGACCCTGCTCGACGCCAAGGCGCCAGGCATCATCGGTGCGATCACCGGTCGTGCGATTTATGAAGGCACCCTCGACGTCGCTGAAGCGCAAGCTTTCTGCGATTCGTACAAAGGCTGAGGACTGACCATGGCGCTGGCCAAACGCATCATCCCTTGCCTGGACGTGGATAACGGCCGGGTCGTCAAAGGTGTGAAGTTCGAGAACATCCGTGACGCGGGCGACCCGGTGGAGATCGCCCGTCGTTATGACGAGCAGGGTGCCGACGAGATTACTTTCCTCGACATCACTGCCAGCGTCGACGGTCGCGACACCACGCTGCATACCGTCGAGCGCATGGCCAGCCAGGTGTTTATCCCGCTGACCGTGGGCGGTGGCGTACGCACCGTGCAGGACATTCGTAACCTGCTCAATGCCGGTGCGGACAAGGTCTCGATCAACACCGCTGCTGTGTTCAACCCGGAATTCGTCGGTGAAGCGGCGCAGCACTTCGGTTCGCAATGCATCGTGGTTGCCATTGATGCGAAGAAGGTCTCGGGACCTGGCGAAACCCCGCGCTGGGAAATCTTCACCCACGGCGGGCGCAAGCCCACCGGGCTCGACGCGGTCGAATGGGCGAAGAAGATGGAAGGCCTGGGTGCCGGTGAGATCCTCCTGACCAGCATGGACCAGGACGGCATGAAAAATGGCTTCGACCTGGGTGTCACCCGCGCCATCAGCGATGCATTGGGCATTCCGGTGATCGCTTCCGGCGGTGTCGGCAACCTGCAGCACCTGGCCGACGGCATTCTCGAGGGCCACGCCAGTGCAGTGTTGGCAGCGAGTATTTTCCACTTCGGTGAATACACCGTTCAAGAAGCCAAGGCCTATATGGCCCACCGCGGTATTGTGATGCGCTGAACAAACCGGTACAGGCCAGTGGACATCATGGCGGGCTCAGGGCACTCTTGAGTACGCCATGGATTTCGGTAGCCAGACATGTTTAAACGCATTCTTCTTGTCCTCGCCAGCGCTTCCTTGTTGCTCATCAGTAGCGCACGCGCCGCCGACAGCTCCACCAAGGAACTGGTGTTGCTGACGGAAAACTTCCCGCCGTACAACATGGCCAAGAACGGCAAGAACTTCGCTCAGGACGAGAACATCAATGGGATCGCCGTGGACATCGTCCGCGAGATGTTCAAGCGCGCCAACGTCACTTATAGCCTGACCCTGCGTTTCCCCTGGGAGCGTGTCTACAAACTCGCGCTGGAAAACCCCGGTTACGGAGCATTCGTGATGGCCCGTTTGCCGGACCGCGAGCGGCTTTTCAAATGGGTCGGGCCGATCGGTCCGGATGACTGGATCATGCTGGCCAAGGCTGACAGCAAAATCTCCCTCGAGACCCTGGAGGACGCGCGCAAGTACAGGATTGGCGCGTACAAGGGCGATGCGATTGCCGAGACGCTCGCCAAGCAGGGCCTGAAGCCCATCGTGGTGCTACGTGATCAGGATAATGCGAAGAAGCTGGTCAGCGGACAGATCGACCTGTGGGCCACCGGCGACCCGGCCGGGCGCTATCTGGCGCGCCAGGACGGGGTAAACGGGCTGAAGACCGTGTTGCGTTTCAACAGCGCCGTGCTGTACCTGGCGCTGAACAAGGACGTACCGCAGGCAACCGTCGCCAAGTTACAGGCTGCACTGGATCAAATGCGCAAGGACGGCGTGGTCGACGAGATCATGGGGCGGTATCTATAGTTGCTGCTGGAATTTCTACTGGTTAAAGGGTGGGTGTGACTTCATCCGTCTTTTAAGATGAGAATTCAGTCAGGTGTAAATTGCTCATGTCGGTGTAATTAAGCTCTGTAGTGACTTGAGTTCTGTCTTCGCGCAGCAGTCTGTAGTTACTCTGCATTTGATATACCGCCACAGTTCTGTTTTTCGAGACGACGATAAAGACTTCTGTGGCAGCATGGGCGGACCATCCGCCTGACTCATCAGAATGAGCAAATTTCTTGTCCAATCTCCCCGAAAAGTTGATGAGAGGCGCCTGCACGTTGATTGGCCATTCACTATCGAATTCGATAGACGTGACGAGGGCGAATGCCGTCAGGCTTTGACGTGTCTGAACTCTGTGTACTATCCACTTGAAGGTTTTACTCGCGGCGTCTTCATTATGGCCGCTTCCCACGAGCACATACTGGTCTGTCCTCTCCAAGAGGTATGAAGGCGTTGTGCGTAGTTGCTCAATCGGGCTCAGAACCGGGTCTATTACGGTAAACCAGGGAAGTTTGGCGATGTAAGTGGTTTCGGCTTTTTCGAGTTGTGTAGGCTGCCCGATCCCGGACAGTACTGGTGCCTGCAGCTGGGGGTTGATTTGAAGCGGGATGCTCATTCGCAATGAATAAGTAGTGAGTGTCGTCGGTTTGGAATAGCCTCTAACACCGGCAAAGGTACCGGGTGAAATGTAGATTTCACCGTTTTGCGCGATGGGTGGGCAGATGCTCCAAGCGCTGAGATCCTGTCGCGCACCACTGCTTTTATCGCTCCAGATCAAGTTGCCGACAGTTGAGGCTACTACCAGGTCCTCCCTGATGCATCGAACCACGTTGAGCGAAGGTTTTTCACGGTCGGAACACACCATCCCCATTGCAACGTAGCCATCGGGAGGGATCGGGCGCCAAATCGTGCAGTCCGCAACGGTTGTTGAGCCTGCACTTCTCCAGACTTGTTCGAAGTCGATAGGTGGGCTGAGTGCATTAACTTTGGTGCTTTCTCCACTTTTTGGTCCTTCGCAGACGACCACGGCCACTTTTTTACTATTAATACTGTCATGTCCAGGAATGACTAAATCGCCCAGAGAGAAATAGCCCGGCAGCAAATCAGGGGCTGGCGCAGCGCGCCAAAAGGTTGCGGGCTTCGCTTGTGATCGCCCGCTGTCCCAGAGTCGCTGAAACTCTGTCGTAAAGTTGATTAGCAAGTTATCGACTTTTATCGAGCCTATTGGTTTTGTAGCGCTGTTCTCGGTGTTCATGGTTATTCCTGATATGTAAAAGGCGACTCAGGGCCGCGACCTGTTGCAGGTCTCAATATCTGGAATTGGAAGAGGTGTCGGGCGGTAGCTATGTATAGGTGCGTGGCGAGTTGTTACCGGTAAATTCCGTCTTTGCCATGGGCAACCATGGCGCGATTGCCGCGCACACTGACCATCTGCTTGATATCAATCCACTCGATGCCCTGAGCCTTGAGCTTGGGCAGTTCACGCTCCAACACCGCCAGCGTCTGTGGATACGGATGCCCGATCATCACCGCCGAACCCTGCTTACGCGCAAGGCTGATTGCTGTCTGCAACTGGGTGAAAATTGCCGCTTCAGTGCGCTCATCATCCAGAAACACATCACGCGAAATACTCGCCAATCCAATCTTTTGCGCTTCGGCCGCCGCCACGGTCTGCGCACTGGTGCGACTGTCCAAGAAGAGCTTGTGCCGACGCTGCAGGTCAGCCATCAACCAGGCCATGGCCGGTCGCTGGGCGGTCATGCGGCTGCCCATGTGGTTGTTGATGCCAGCGGTGTAGGGTACGACCTTGAGCGCTGCGTTCAGGCGTTTCTCGAGCTCTTCGACAGGCAAGTCGGGATGCCAGGCGAACGGACCGGTGGCCGGGTCCATGGGCATGTGCAGGATGACGATCTTGCCGGCACGATGGGCTTCGCGGGCGAATTCGGTGGCGTGAGGGGTGTCGGGCATGATCGCCGCCGTCACCGGCCCCGGAAGGGCCAGCACCTGGCGATCCCGGGGCAGGTTTTGCCCCAGGTCATCGATGATCAGGCTGATATAAGCCTTTTGAGGGGCGGGTGCAGCGTGAACAACACCCGCCAGGCAACACAACAGCCCCAGGACTACCCGCGCAAGCATCTCAGCGGCCGGACGTGATGCTCAGCCCTTTGAGCAGGCTCAGGGCCTGGGCCAGTTGATAATCGTCGTCTTGCGGCATCGGCTTGGACTTGCCGCCGGAGCTGCTTGGTTTGTCGGCGCCACCGTTGCCGTTGCCCAGGTGACCTTGCAGGTCGGCTTCCTTGAAGTAGTCGCCGTCTTGCTCGTTGGTGATCTTGGCCTTGCGCACTTCGATGTCCGGGACGATACCCTGGGCCTGGATCGAGCGGCCGTTGGGCGTGTAGTACAACGCGGTGGTGATCTTCAGTGCTCGGTCGTTGTTCAGTGGCAGCACGGTTTGCACCGAGCCTTTGCCGAAACTCGGCGTACCCATGATCACCGCGCGTTTCTGGTCTTGCAGGGCGCCGGCGACGATTTCCGAGGCCGAGGCGCTGCCGCCATTGATCAGCGCGACCATTGGCACGGCTTCGCTTTCGTCCTTGCCGGTGGCAGAGAAACGCAGTTCGGAGTTGGCGATGCGACCCTTGGTGTAGACGATCAGGCCCTTGGTGATGAAATGGTCGACCACTTCCACCGCCGATTGCAGTACGCCGCCCGGGTTGTTGCGCAGGTCGAGGATGATGCCGTTGAGTTTCTTGCCGTTGTCTTTGCGCAGCTTCGCCAGGGCCTTGGACACTTCTTCGCCGGTCTTGACCTGGAATTGGGTGATGCGGATGTAGCCATAGCCGGATTCGAGCAGCTGGCTCTTCACGCTCTTCACCTGAATGATGGCGCGGGCCAGGGTCACATCGAATGGCGTACCGCCGTCACGTACCAGGGTCAGGGTGATTTTCTGGCCGATCTTGCCGCGCATCTTGTCCACCGCTTCGGTCATGCTCTGTCCGCGGGTGGGTTGGCCGTTGATCTTGACGATGAAGTCGCCTGCCTGGATGCCAGCCTTGGAGGCCGGTGTGTCATCGATTGGCGACACCACTTTGATAAAGCCGTCCTCGGCGCCGACTTCGATGCCCAGGCCGCCGAATTCGCCACTGGTGCTTTCCTGCAGTTCAGCGAAGTCTTCTGGTCCCAGGTAGGCGGAGTGCGGGTCAAGGTTGCTGAGCATGCCCTTGATCGCGTTTTCCAGCAGGGTCTTGTCGTCTACCGGTTCGACATACGCGGCCTTGATCCGATCCATGACCTCGGCAAAGGTGCGCAACTCTTCCAGCGGCAGTGGCGCCTTGGTGGTCGCGGCAGTGCCCGCAGGCGCGACTGCCGGGGCCGGTTGAGCGGCGAACGCCAGAGGCGCGCCGATCACCAGGGCGATCGCCAGGGCCAGCGAGGTAAGGCGGGACAAATGCAGCATGTCGAACGAACTCCTAATGTAGGTGACTCAGCGCCTATCCTTGCGCGCGGCACCATTGCGCCGGATCACTCGGGTGACCCTGCTGACGAATAGCAAAGTACAGCGCTGGTGTGTCCTGCCCGCCACTGTTACCGACAGTGGAGATGGATTCACCGGCTTTTACCACGTCACCCGCAGACTTGAGCAGTGTCTGGTTGTGACCATAAAGACTCAGGAAACCGTTGCCGTGGTCGAGAATCACCAGCAGCCCGGCGCCGCGCAACCAGTCGGCGAACACCACTCGACCGCCATGCACCGCATGCACCGCACTGCCTGCAGAAGCGCCGATCATTACGCCGTCCCACTTGGTCCGGGCGTCGTCGCCACGGCTTTCACCGAAGCGCGCCAACAGTCGACCATCGACAGGCCATGGAAGTTTGCCGCGAGTTGAAGCAAATGCGCCGCCAAAGGTTTCACCGGAACTGGAAACCAGTGGGCCGGGTGTCGATTTAACCGGTTTGCGTGGGGCATCGTCGTTGGCATCTGCCAGCGCCTGGGCCTCACGTAAACGCTTTTTTTCGGCTTCCTGCTGGGCGATCAGCGCTTTTTGTCGCGCCTCTTCTGCCTCACGAGCCTGGCGGGCCAAGGTTTCTTCAATAGTTTTAAGGACTTTAGACAGGTCTGCCTGGTCCTGCTCACGGGCTGCCAGTTTCTGGTCGCGAGCCTTCACGTCGTCGTTGAGCTTGGCCAGGACTTGCTGGCGCTCCTGACGTACCTTCTCGAGTTCGCTACGCTGGGTTTCCAGGCTGCTTTGCTGTACCAGCAATTGCGCCTGCTGCAGGCCGATGTCTTTTTCGACATTGGCGAGCTGGCGCAGGGTTTCGTTGAAATTCTTCAGCTGCTCCAGGCGAGCCTGGCTCAGGTAGTCGTAATAGGTGAGCGTGCGGGCGAACTTCTCTGGGTTCTGCTGGTTGAGCAGCAGTTTCAAGTATTCCTGCCGGCCGTTCTGATAAGCCGCGCGGGCCTGGATGGCAATCAGTCGCTGTTGTTCAGTGCGCGCGCTCTGGAGTTTTTTTTTCTCTGCATCGAGTCGTTGCAACTCGGTTTCGCTTTTCTTCAGCTCTTTTTGCAGGGCGTCGACCTGCTTCTCGAGCTTGCCCATCTCGGTTTCAGTGCCCTTGAGGTCTTTCTGCACGCCGGACTTTTCTTCCTGCAGCTTGCCCAGCAGTTTTTTCAACTCGGCAATGTCCTGGCGCGTGGCGTCCAATTGTTGCTGGGTTTGCGCGCGCTCATCGGCGAAGGCCGGCTGGAGCAGGCAAGTCAGGGCGAGGGCTATCAGGACGCGGAGCATAGAGGCGGGCGACACCAAAGAAAGGGACGTCCTAGTATGCCCGCCATGAGCAGCAAAAAAAATGCCCATTTCTGACTGTGTGATGACTGGAAGGGGAGGTGGGGGGGATTTAGTCTGTAAAACCACCACAAACCACTGTGGGAGCTGGCAGGCCAGCTCCCACAGTGGTTTGTGGCGTTTGAGCGTGCGGGTTACACCAGAATCGAAGTCCCGGTCATTTCCGCCGGTTTTTCAAGGCCTAGCAGCTTCAGCATGGTCGGCGCCACATCTGCCAGCACGCCGCCTTCGCGAACCTTCAGGTCACGCTTGCCCACATAGATGAACGGCACCGGTTCGGTGGTGTGCGCGGTGTGGGCCTGGCCGGTGGTTTCGTCGGACATCTGCTCGACGTTGCCGTGGTCCGCGGTGATCAGCGCTTCGCCGCCGACTTTTTCCAGGGCATCGACGATGCGACCGACGCACTGGTCAAGGCACTCAACAGCCTTGACCGCTGCCTCGAACACACCGCTGTGGCCGACCATGTCGCCGTTGGCGTAGTTGACCACGATTACGTCGTAACGCTGGTTTTCGATGGCGTCGACGATGCGGTCGGTGACTTCAGGCGCGCTCATTTCCGGCTGCAAGTCATAGGTAGCGACTTGAGGCGACGGGATCAGGATGCGTTCTTCGCCCGGGAACGGTTCTTCACGACCGCCAGAGAAGAAGAAGGTCACGTGGGCGTATTTCTCGGTTTCGGCGATACGCAGCTGGGTCTTGCCGTTTTTCGCCAGGTAGTCGCCCAGCACGTTTTCCAGGCTGCCGGCGGCAAATGCCGAAGGTGCGGGAATGCTGGCGGCGTATTGGGTCAGCATGACGAAACCGGCCAGTTTTGGCTGACGGGTACGTTCAAATTCCTTGAAGTCGTCCTCGACGAAAACGCGGGTCAGCTCGCGCGCGCGGTCGGCGCGGAAGTTCATGAACACCACGGCGTCGCCGTCTTCGACTTTCACCGGCTCGCCAATGGAAGTGGCCTTGACGAATTCATCGCTTTCGCCGCGCTCGTAAGCCGCTTGCAGACCTTCCTGAGCGGTGGCGGCGTTGAATTCGCCCTGGCCTTCGACGATCAGGTTGTAGGCCTGGGAGACACGGTCCCAGCGGTTGTCGCGATCCATGGCGAAATAACGACCGATGAGGCTGGCGATCCGGCCTTTACCCAGGGCCTTGAAGGTAGCGTCCAGCAGTTCGATCGACGATTGCGCGCTTTTCGGCGGGGTATCGCGGCCGTCGAGGAAGGCGTGCAGGTAGATTTTTTCGGCGCCGCGCTTGGCGGCCAGTTCGGCCATGGCGACCAGGTGATCCTGGTGGCTGTGCACACCGCCATCGGACAGCAAGCCCATGAAGTGCACGGCCTTCCCGGCAGCGACAGCTTTGTCCACCGCGGCACAGATGGTCGGGTTCTCGAAGAACTCGCCGTCGCGGATCGATTTGGTCACACGGGTGAAGTCCTGATACACCACGCGACCGGCACCGAGGTTCATGTGGCCGACTTCGGAGTTGCCCATCTGGCCGTCCGGCAAGCCGACGTCCATGCCGCTGCCCGAAATCAGGCCGTTGGGCACGGTGGCCCACAGGCGGTCCAATACAGGCTTCTTGGCGGCAAAGATCGCGTTGGATTCAGGGCTCTCACTGTGACCGAAGCCGTCGAGAATAATCAGGACCAAAGGTTTAGGCGTGGTAGTCATGGAGTCCACTCGTGGCTGAGATAAAAGAGGGCGATGGAAAAGGGAGTGGCAGTTTAAAGCGAAGTTCCGGCCACGTCACCGCCGGACGGGGTTTGGCCCACCATAGTGGCTGTGTATACTGGCCGACATTTTAACGCCCTGGAACCTCCTTCGATGGTTGCTCACCTGATTGAATTTGCCACTAACCACTACATCCTCGTCGGTATCTTCGTCGTACTGCTGGCGTTGCTGATTGCCTATCAGATGCAGGGCGGCGGCCGTAGCCTGAGCACTGGCGAATTGACTGGCCTGGTCAACAAAGACGCGGGCGTGGTAATCGACATTCGTCCTGCCAAGGATTTCGCTGCCGGTCACATTGTTGGTGCGTTGAATATTCCTCACGACAAACTGGCTGCCCGTGTTGTCGAGCTGGAAAAGCACAAGGCCAAGACCATCATCCTGGTCGACGCCATGGGCCAGACGGCCGGGACTCACGCTCGCGAACTGGTAAAGGCTGGCTTCACCGCCGCCAAACTGTCCGGTGGTGTTTCCAGCTGGAAAGCCGACAATCTGCCGCTGGTGAAGTGATATGAGCAACGTCGTCGTCTATTCCAGCGATTACTGCCCTTATTGCTCCCGAGCCAAATACCTGCTCGAGAACAAAGGCGTGGCCTTCGAAGAGATCAAGGTCGATGGCAAGCCGCAGGTGCGTGCCGCAATGGCTCAGAAGGCCGGGCGTACGTCCGTGCCGCAGATCTGGATCGGCAGCACCCACGTTGGCGGTTGTGATGATTTGTTTGCCCTGGAGCGCGCCGGCAAGCTCGACGCGCTGCTCAAGGCCTGAATTCCATACCCTATAAAAGCCCAAGATCAGAAAGGATCTGAGATGACTGACCAACAGAACACTGCAGCTAGCGAAGAAGAAACCGCACCGCAATTCTCCTTGCAGCGCATCTACGTACGTGACTTGTCCTTCGAAGCCCCGAAAAGCCCGGCGATCTTCCGCCAGCAGTGGGAGCCGAGTGTCGGTCTGGATCTCAATACCCGTCAAAAGGCGCTGGAAGGCGACTTCCATGAAGTTGTGCTGACCCTGTCGGTCACCGTGAAGAACGGTGAAGAAGTGGCATTCATCGCCGAAGTGCAACAGGCCGGTATCTTCCTGATCAAGAACCTGGACGACGCTTCGATGAGTCACACGCTGGGCGCGTTCTGCCCGAACATCCTGTTCCCGTACGCTCGCGAAGCGCTGGACAGCCTGGTGACCCGCGGCTCGTTCCCGGCCCTGATGCTGGCTCCGGTGAACTTCGATGCCTTGTACGCGCAAGAGCTGCAACGCATGCAAGCGGCGGGCGAGACTCCGACCGTCCAATAAAAGCTTCGTTTGCTCCATGAAAAAAGCGCCTATCTAGAGGCGCTTTTTTCATGGAGCAAACGAAACCTTCGAGTAGGAGCTGCCGAAGGCTGCGATCTTTTGATCTTAAAAATCAAAAGATCGCAGCCTTCGGCAGCTCCTACAGGGGGGCGTGGTGTTACTTGAAGTCGTTCTGCCGCCAGGCTTCGTACACGGCGACGGCCACGGTATTGGACAGGTTCAGGCTACGGCAGCCTTCGCGCATCGGCAGGCGCAGGCGTTGTTCAGCGGGCAAAGCGTCGAGCACCTCGGCTGGCAGGCCGCGGCTTTCCGGACCGAACAGGAAGGCGTCACCAGGGGTGAAGCTGGCGTCGTGAAACGGCCGCGAGCCCTTTGTGGTGAAGGCGAACAAACGTGGATGACCGAGGCTTTCCAGGCAGCTGGCCAGGTCCGCGTGACGTTGCAAGGTGGCATACTCGTGGTAGTCGAGGCCCGCCCGGCGCAGGCGCTTGTCGTCCATCTCAAAGCCCAGCGGTTCGATCAAATGCAGGTGGCAGCCACTGTTGGCGCACAGCCTGATAACGTTGCCGGTGTTCGGCGGAATTTCTGGTTGGAAAAGGATGACGTGAAACATGCACGGCTCCGAAGGTAGAGATGAGCGGCATTCTACGCCGCAAGCCGACCCTCGTTCGAAACTATTCCCGCGTGTGATGGCTTCGCTGGCAATTGTGGGGGTCATGGTGGGGTTGATGATCGGTCGTCTGACCACCCCAGACCCCAGCGAATTGCAACAGATCGAAGTGACCAGCGACGGCTTGGTGGTGTGGTTCAACAATGAGCCCAAGACCCACGGCGAGATCGTGGAAGGCAGTGTTGCGTTGTTGTTCGAAGCTCAAGGCAAGGCGCAAAAAGGCCAGCTCAAGCTCAATGGCAAGGATGTGAACTGGCGGGTGCGCTTGAGTGACGGGGGATTGTTGTTGACGCTGGTGGCGGCCCGTCCCCTTCAGGGTGAGTGGGCCGGTAGCGAGGTCGATGACCGCTGGCGGCTGGAGATCCATCTCCGGGAGCAATAAAAGAGGGAATCCCCGGCCTGCCTGTACCAAGGTCCCCAAAACGGGAGGGCTCGCGCATTGCGCTTGAACCCGGTGTAAAGAGGGAATCCCCGGCCTGCCTGTACCAAGGACCCCAAAACTGGGAGGCTCGTCGCTTGTGCGGTATGAGCCCGGTGTAAAGAGGGGAATCCCCGGCCTGCCTGTACCAAGGTCCCCGAAACTGGGTGGTGATCTGCATCACTGATGAGACTATTGCAGGGGGCGTGCCAGGTTTTAACAAGTTGAAACAGAAAGTCGCGTAGTAAAGCTGAAAGCCCCGTAATCCGGGGTTTTCGTGTTTCTTCGATAGGGGTTCGATTGCGAACGGAGGCGGGATTTAGGAGCAGTTGCCGTGCGCGATTGCGGTTCACGGTGCCTTCCGGCGGTGCACGTGAGCCCAAAAAGCTTCGCGAGCAGGCTCGCTCCCACAAGGTTCGGTAGCGTTCACTCGATAGTGAGAACACTACAAATCCACTGTGGGAGCGAGCCTGCTCGCGAATTGGGTGTGACGGTCAGTGAAGAACTAAGGCTGATTAACCCTCATCCCCCTCATCATCATCCCCACCATCAACCTTCATCCCCAGTTCCTTGATCTTGCGAGTCAGGGTGTTTCGCCCCCAGCCCAGCAACACGGCGGCATCGCGGCGGCGGCCGGCGGTGTGCTTGAGGGCAGTTTCGATCATGATCCGCTCGAAAGTCGGTACGGCGCTATCCAGCAGGCTGGATTGACCGCGAGCCAGTGCCTGGTCGGCCCACTGGCGTAGCGCCTGTTCCCAGTTGGTCACCGGGGCCGAATCCTGCGGAAGGCTCAGCAACTCCGGTGGCAAATCGCCGATATGCACTTCGCGACCCGAGGCCATCACGGTGATCCAGCGGCAAGTGTTCTCCAGTTGGCGCACGTTGCCCGGCCATGGCAGGTTTTTCAGATACTCCTCGGTTTCGTTTTTCAGCAGCTTCGGCTCGACCGCCAGTTCCTGCGCTGCACGGCTGAGGAAGTGCTTGGCCAGGGTCGGGATGTCTTCGCGACGGTCCGACAGGCGCGGTATGTGGATGCGGATCACGTTGAGGCGGTGGAACAAGTCTTCACGGAATTTCCCGGCATTCACCAGGGTTTCCAGGTTCTGGTGCGTGGCGGCAATGATCCGCACATCGACTTTGACGGGGACATGACCACCGACGCGGTAAAACTCGCCATCGGCCAGGACCCGCAGCAAGCGAGTCTGGGTGTCGGCCGGCATGTCGCCGATTTCATCGAGGAACAGCGTGCCCCCATCCGCCTGTTCGAATCGACCGCGGCGCAGGTTGGCGGCACCGGTGAACGCGCCTTTTTCATGGCCGAACAACTCGGATTCCATCAGGTCCTTGGGGATCGCTGCCATGTTCAGTGCAATGAATGGCGAAGCGGCGCGCGGGCTGTGGCGGTGCAGGGCGTGCGCCACCAGTTCTTTACCGGTGCCGGATTCGCCGTTGATCAGCACGGTGATGTTGGAGTGGCTCAAGCGCCCGATGGCGCGAAACACTTCCTGCATCGCGGGTGCTTCGCCGATGATTTCCGGGGTGCGGGTCAGTGTGACCGGCACTTCCAGGCCTTGTTGTTCCTGAGCGTGCTGGTTGGCACGCTTGACCAGGGAAACCGCTTCGTCGACATCGAACGGCTTGGGCAGGTATTCAAACGCTCCGCCTTGATAGGACGCGACAGCGCTGTCCAGATCGGAGTGCGCTGTCATGATGATCACTGGCAGCCGTGGGTGTTGCTCGCGAATCCGCGCCAGAAGATCCAGGCCGCTGGCGCCAGGCATGCGGATGTCGGAGATGATCACGTCCGGCTGCTGGCGCGCCAGGCGGCTCATCACGCCATCGGCGCTGTCGAAGCTTTGCGTGGTCATGCCTTCCTGCTGCAAGGCTTTTTCCAGGACCCAACGGATAGAACGGTCGTCATCGACGATCCACACGGTTTCACTACGGCTCATGTCGATGTGGCTCCTTGTTCCAGTGGCAGAAAGATCGAGAATGTGGTGTGGCCGGGGTGGCTGTCACATTCGATCAAGCCCTGGTGCTGGCTGATGATGTTCTGGGTAATGGCCAGGCCCAGCCCGGTACCGTCCGGACGGCCGCTGACCATGGGGAAAAAGATGGTTTCCTGAAGGTCCGCAGGAATGCCCGGGCCGTTGTCGATGATTTCGATCTTGGTCACCAGGCGGTGGCGCACGTGGCCAATGGTGAACTGGCGCATGGCGCGGGTGCGCAGGCTGATGCGGCCCAGGCGCAGCTCATTCTGGCTGCTGATGGCCTGCATCGCATTGCGCACGATATTCAGCACGGCCTGGATCATTTGTTCACGATCGATCAGGACGTCTGGAATGCTCGGATCGTAGTCGCGCACCAACGTGATGCAGCCCTGGCTCTCGGCCTCGACCAGATGGCAGACGCGTTCCAGCACTTCGTGAATGTTGCACATGGCCAGTGATGGCAACTTGTTCGAGCCGAGCATGCGATCGACCAGGTTGCGCAGGCGGTCGGCCTCTTCAATGATGACGTTGGTGTAGTCACGCAGGCTTTCTTCCGGCAGTTCGCGGGCCAGCAGCTGTGCCGCGCCGCGAATACCGCCCAGCGGATTCTTGATTTCATGGGCCAGGCCCCGCACCAGCATCTTGCTGGTTTCCTGCTTCGACAGCTGGGCCTCTTCCTTGGTGATGCGCAGCAAGCGGTCGCGGGGATGGACTTCGAGCAGAAGCAGCGTGTCGCCATTGCTCAGGATCGGTGTTACCGCGTAATCGACCGTCAAGGTCTGGCCGGTGAGGGCAGTGAGCATTGCTTCGCGTTTTGTGAACGGGTGCGCCTGCTGGACCGCCTGGCGCAAAGAGTTGAGCGCTTCGGTGGATTCGGTAAACAGCTCGCTGATGAACTGCCCATGGCTGCGCTGGCCGCTGATGGCCAGGAGCATCTCCGCCGCGGGGTTCATGTACTCAAGGCGCAACTCGGCGTTGAGCAGGATGGTGGCGGTGGTCAGGTTGTCGAGCAGCAAGCGGTGTAGTGCGTCGCTGATGGTCATTCAGGACCTCTTTTGGCGCATGAATAAAGAGCTGATGCGAGGAAAATGCAAAAACCAAACCAAGGCTCCGAAAAGAAGCGCTAAACCCCTGAAACAGGCGTTTGACGCTCGATTGCGTGGCGTTCTGCCAGCTTTCGCGGGTAGTTTCGAACCAAAATGGGCTGTGATTGGAGCGCCGTGCAACTAATCGCACCAATATAGTGCGTAAACCTGTGCAAGGTTAAAAGAAGCGAAAACGCGGCCAGGCTTTCAACGCTTGTGCACCCGCTGCAAGGTAAAGGTCACGGTGGGACTTTGTTGTATGACCGTGTCGCCGTCGATCACTTGAACGGCGAGCCTGTGCAGGCCGCGATCGATGTTTACCAGTTGAAGGCTCGGAACGTTGCCTGGCTGGCCATAGGGTTGCTCGTCCAGTAACAACCTGAACAGATGCGAGCCTTGCAGGCGTGGTTTGATCAGCACGTTGACCGTGAAGGTGCCGTTGTTGGCGCGCAAGGCCCCGTCGTTGGGCACGCCAGTCAGCTCAAGAGTCTCGTAGGTGCTGTTTATCTGCTCGCGGTTGCGGATGGGGGTGGGCGCAGGAGGTTCGTTGGGCGGTTGACGATCGACGCTGTTAAGCGGGGGTAAATCAACCGTCTGAGCGCTTACTCCATCGGGTGGTTGATTGCTGTAGGCCGTGTTGCCGGCAGCATCGGTGTATTTGTAGATCTGGGCCGTTGCAGGGAAGCCTGATAAAAGCCCAAGAAATAATAAGAATGGTCGCATTCAGGCTCCCTGTGAGCAGCAAAAAATTACTCCGACAAAGGAATACCCTCGCTGCCAGCATAGAACACGATAAGTTCTACCGGTTCCTCGCCGGTGACTCCGCGGTGGGTGATATTGACCATTTCGGCCACCGCTTCGCCTTGCTTGACGCGTCGAACCTGGCCGCTTTCCTTGCTTTCTATCGTCAGCTCCCCGCTGAGGACATACGCCGCATTTGGCATGGCGTGGCGATGCCATGGAAGTTGCGTGTTGGCCGGAATTTTCAGTTTAAGCACCGAGAGTTGTGGTTCGGCGTAAGGGTAATGGGTGTAAGGCGTGCTGTCCCAGGAGGCGCTGCTTTGCAACAGGACTTTGCGTTCGATCGCTGCCGTGGACGCTGAGTTGCTACAGCCCTGGAGGGCAAGGGCGATGAGTGCGGTAAATAGGGGGGTGAGCATGGAGGGTTTCATGTTGCCGTCCTTTGAGTTCAAGACGGTACAGGCTACGGTTAGCCGATATTTTTTTATGCCGGACGTTGCCGTGAATGCCCGGGGAAACATGGACCCCCTGCGTGAGAAGTTGCCTACAAAAAAAAAGGCCTCCCGAAGGAGGCCTCTTTGTCACACCGCTTGCGCAGGCGCTACCGGATCAGCAGCTGTAGTACAGCTCGTATTCCAGTGGGTGTACGAAGGTACGAACCTTGATTTCTTCTTCGCTTTTCAGGGCGATGTAGGCGTCGATGAAGTCGTCGCTGAAAACGCCGCCTTTGGTCAGGAACGCACGACCTTTGTCCAGCTCTTCCAGGGCTTCTTTCAGGCTGCCGCAAACTTGTGGGATCTCTTTCGCCTCTTCAGGCGGCAGGTCGTACAGGTTTTTGTCAGCTGCGTCGCCAGGGTGGATCTTGTTCTGGATGCCGTCCAGGCCAGCCATCATCAGTGCGGCGAAGCACAGGTACGGGTTGGCAGCCGGATCCGGGAAACGCGCTTCGATACGGCGGGCTTTCGGGCTCGAGACGTAAGGAATACGGATCGAGGCGGAACGGTTACGGGCCGAGTAGGCCAGCATGACCGGAGCTTCGAAGCCTGGAACCAGGCGCTTGTAGGAGTTGGTCGCCGGGTTGGTGAAGCCGTTCAGGGCCTTACCGTGCTTGATGATGCCGCCGATGAAGTACAGGGCGGTATCGGACAGGCCGGCATAACCTTCGCCTGCGAAGGTGTTCTTGCCATCTTTCCAGATGGACATGTGAACGTGCATACCCGAACCGTTGTCGCCGTACAGGGGCTTAGGCATGAAGGTAGCGGTGCGGCCGTAGGCATCGGCTACGTTGTGCACGACGTACTTCAGGGTTTGGGTTTCGTCGGCTTTCTTCACCAGGGTGTTGAACTTGACGCCGATTTCGTTCTGGCCGGCAGTTGCCACTTCGTGGTGGTGAACTTCGACGGTCAGGCCCATTTCTTCCAGTGCGTTGCACATGGAGGTACGGATTTCGTGGTCGTGGTCGAACGGTGGAACCGGGAAGTAGCCGCCTTTGACGCCTGGACGGTGACCTTTGTTACCGCCTTCGATGTCCTGGTCAGACATCCACGAACCTTGTTCGGAGTAGATCTTGAACATGGAACCGGAAATGTCGGACTTGAACTTCACCTGGTCGAAGATGAAGAACTCTGGCTCCGGACCGCAGAATACGGTGTCGCCAATGCCGGAGGCTTTCAGGTGTTCTTCAGCGCGCTTGGCGATCGCACGTGGGTCGCGATCGTAGCCTTGCATGCTCGAAGGATCGACGATGTCGCAGGTCAGGATCAGGGTCGGCTCTTCGGTGAACGGGTCCAGTACGGCAGTGCTGTCGTCCGGCATGAGGATCATGTCGGAAGCTTCAATGCCTTTCCAGCCAGCGATGGAGGAGCCGTCGAACATCTTGCCGACTTCGAAGAAGTCTTCATCCAGCCCGTCGCGAGCCGGCATGGTCACGTGGTGCTGAGTGCCCTTGGTGTCTGTGAAGCGCAGATCAATCCACTTGACGTCATGATCTTTGATGAGTTGAACCGACTTCGACATAGTGTCCTCCGGGTGGATTAGGGCTGGTAGTGGATGCCCTTAGATGTTTGTGATGCCGGCGCGAATACTCTGCCAAGGCAACCTGCCTCACAAGGGAGCAAATTGCATGCCAGTGCCCCACCATGGGATTTTTGCCCCGAATTCACGCTTTTAAGGCGGTAAAGCACCTTAATGCGGAAAATACCGCCCTACAATGTGGCGCTCGTTTCAATAAATGACCCGTTTTGGTGCGTGCAAAACCTTCTGCATATTAACTGGTTAAACCTTGAGCAATTTCCGCTATAATCCGCGCCCCCCTTTTTCGGCAGGCCTCGCGCGCGCTGTTTCCATGAAATTAATCGTAAAAGTCTTTCCAGAGATCACCATCAAGAGCCGCCCGGTACGGATGCGTTTTATCCGCCAGTTGGCCAAGAACATCCGTGCCGTGCTCCGCGATCTGGACCCGGCTGTGGTGGTGAACGGCGTGTGGGACAATCTCGAGCTGGAGACCCGTGTCAGCGAGCCCAAGGCCCTGAAGGAGATGGGTGAGCGCCTGAGCTGCATGCCGGGCATTGCGCATTTCCTGCAAATCGACGAGTACCCGCTGGGTGACTTCGATGACATCGTCGAGAAGTGCAAGCAGCACTACGGTGATGCGCTGGCCGGGAAGATTTTTTCGGTGCGTTGCAAGCGTGCCGGCAAGCACCCGTTCAGCTCGATTGACATCGAGAAATATGTCGGCAGCCAGTTGCGCCGACAGTGCGGTGCCGCCGGGATTGACCTGAAAAAGCCTGAAATCGAAGTGCGCATCGAAGTTCGCGACCAACGGTTGTTCGTGATCCATAGCCAACACAACGGTATTGGCGGATATCCGCTGGGTGCGCTGGAGCAGACGCTGGTGCTGATGTCCGGCGGCTTCGATTCCACCGTCGCCGCCTACCAGATCATGCGCCGCGGCCTGATGGCGCATTTCTGCTTCTTCAACCTGGGTGGGCGTGCACACGAATTGGGCGTCATGGAAGTCGCGCATTTCATCTGGAAGAAGTACGGCAGCTCGCAACGCGTGTTATTTGTCAGTGTGCCGTTCGAAGAAGTGCTGGGAGAAATTCTCGGCAAAGTCGATAACAGTCATATGGGCGTAGTATTGAAGCGTATGATGTTGCGCGCTTCCTCCCAAATTGCCGATCGACTGCACATCGACGCGTTGGTCACCGGAGAGGCGATCTCCCAGGTATCGAGCCAGACCCTGCCGAACCTGTCCGTGATCGATTGCGTGACCGACAAGCTGGTCTTGCGTCCGCTGATCGCCAGCCACAAGCAGGACATCATCGACCTGGCCAACGAAATCGGCACCGCCGACTTCGCCAGGCACATGCCGGAGTACTGCGGGGTCATCTCGGTGAACCCCAAGACTGCTGCCAAGCGCCATCGGGTGGAGCACGAAGAGAAAGAATTCGACATGGCAGTCCTTGAGCGTGCGCTCGAGAACGCCAAACTGGTACCGATCGATCGCGTGATCGACGAATTGGGCCAGGACCTGCAAATTGAAGAAGTCAGCGAAGCGCTGGCCGGTCAGATCGTGATCGACATCCGTCACCCGGATGCCGCTGAAGACGACCCGCTGGACCTTGCTGGCATCGAGGTACAAACGATGCCGTTTTATGCACTGAACGCTCGTTTCAAGGAACTGGACCCTACTCGCCAGTACCTGCTTTATTGCGACAAAGGCGTGATGAGTCGCCTGCATGCCCACCATTTGCTCAGTGAGGGACATGCCAATGTGCGCGTTTATCGACCGAGCTAAGTGCCCGGGGCTGTTTGCCTGTGGCTTGCGTCACCGGCCCCCCGACGCCGCCGTCAAGCTGTAACGGCAAGGCCTGACTCTACTGTAAATCGCTGCCAAGACTTGTCAGCGCACCGAATCCTCTGATCGAGATACACAAGTGATCGAAAATCTACGTAACATCGCCATCATTGCTCACGTTGACCATGGTAAAACCACCCTGGTAGACAAACTCCTGCGTCAATCCGGCACCCTGGAGCGCAACGAGCTCAACGACGAGCGCGTGATGGACTCCAACGACCAGGAGAAAGAGCGCGGTATTACCATTCTGGCGAAAAACACCGCCATCAACTGGAACGGCTACCACATCAACATCGTGGACACCCCGGGCCACGCCGACTTCGGCGGCGAAGTAGAACGCGTAATGTCGATGGTCGACTCCGTTCTGCTGCTGGTTGACGCTCAAGACGGCCCTATGCCGCAAACCCGTTTCGTGACCAAGAAGGCTTTCGAAGCCGGCCTGCGTCCGATCGTGTGCATCAACAAGGTTGACCGTCCAGGCGCGCGTCCGGATTGGGTTCTGGACCAGATCTTCGACCTGTTCGACAACCTGGGTGCCACCGAAGAACAGCTGGACTTCAAAGTCGTCTACGCCTCGGCCCTGAACGGTATTGCCGGTCTGGACCACAACGAAATGGCTGAAGACATGACCCCGCTGTACCAGTCGATCGTCGACAACGTACCAGCGCCGGCTGTTGACCGTGACGGTCCGTTCCAGATGCAGATCTCCGCACTGGACTACAACAGCTTCCTGGGTGTTATCGGTGTTGGCCGTATCGCTCGTGGTCGCGTCAAGCCGAACACCCCGGTTGTGGCTATCGGCGCCGACGGCAAGAAGCGTAACGGTCGTATCCTGAAGCTGATGGGTCACCACGGTCTGCACCGTGTAGACGTTGAAGAAGCTGCTGCAGGCGACATCGTGTGCATCAGCGGTATGGAATCGCTGTTCATCTCCGACACCCTGTGCACCCCGGACAACGTCGAAGCGATGAAGCCGTTGACCGTCGACGAGCCAACCGTTTCCATGACCTTCCAGGTAAACGACTCGCCATTCTGCGGTAAAGAAGGCAAGTTCGTGACTTCCCGTAACATCAAGGAACGTCTGGACAAAGAGCTGCTGTACAACGTTGCACTGCGCGTTGAAGAAGGCGACTCGGCTGACAAGTTCAAGGTATCGGGCCGTGGCGAACTGCACCTCTCGGTTCTGATCGAAACCATGCGTCGCGAAGGTTTCGAAATGGCTGTAGGCCGTCCGGAAGTGATCATCCGTCTGGTTGACGGCGTGAAGCACGAACCGTACGAAAACGTCACCATCGACCTGCCGGAAGAATCCCAAGGCAAGGTGATGGAAGAGATGGGCCTGCGTAAGGGTGACCTGACCAACATGGTGCCGGATGGCAAGGGCCGTGTGCGTCTGGAATACAACATCCCTGCTCGTGGTCTGATCGGTTTCCGTAACCAGTTCCTGACCCTGACCAACGGTGCTGGCATCCTGACCTCGATCTTCGACCGTTACGACGTGATGAAGTCCGGCGACATGTCCGGCCGTCAGAACGGCGTTCTGGTTTCGGTTGAAACCGGCAAGGCACTGACCTACTCCCTGGAAACCCTGCAGGCGCGTGGCAAGCTGTTCGTTGAACACGGTCAGGAAATCTACAACGGTCAGATCGTTGGTCTGAACAGCCGTGACAACGACCTGGGCGTCAACCCTACCAAGGGCAAGAAGCTCGACAACATGCGTGCTTCGGGTAAAGACGAAACCATCGCCCTGGTTCCACCTGTTCGCTTCACCCTGGAACAGGCCCTGGAATTCATCCAGGACGACGAGCTGTGTGAAGTGACTCCTAAGTCCATCCGTCTTCGCAAGAAGATCCTGGACGAAAGCGAGCGTACCCGCGCTGCCAAGAAAGCCAAGGCATAAGATTTAGCCCCGGCTGAACGAAAACGCCCCCGGTCGAGAGATCGGGGGCGTTTTTGTTTGTCTGCGATTTGTGCGGTGCCAGGTTGATCGTTCCCACGCTCTGCGTGGGAACGCCTCTTGTGACGCTCTGCGTCACGCTTTTGGGGCGCGGAGCGTCCCTGGCTGCATTCCCACGCGGAGCGTGGGAACGATCAGATCAGAACCGCTCGATACTCCGGGAATTGGTTTCACGCACCACTTCCTTGGGCTTGTACGCGCAATACCCCGGCCGCGGGCCGATTTTCGGGTGGTTGCGGCACGTATCCGGGCGCTTTTCATAAATAGTGCACAGACGGCTCTTACGATCCAGATAAAGGCAATCGTTGTTGCTCATGCGCTGGAGGGTGAAGATCTCGGACTTCTGGTTATAGCGCTCGACGATCCCTTCCTTCTGCAGGCGCTTGGCGATGTTCTTTGGCGGGTCGCCGCGTTCGAACTCGTCGACGATGCCGATGCGGATCAGGTCCTTGATCTTGACCTCGACCGGCAGGGTGCAGCAGCTCGATAGGCAGGAGCCGCACATTGGGGCAGAGTACTTGGCCCAGGTGTCGAGTCGGTCGATCTCCGCGGCGGCGATCAGGTTGGGCTTCATCATCGGTTGTTACCAGCGTGTGCATCAGGGCGCGCGATCATACCGGGACTGGTGGATTTTTGAACAACCTTTCGCCAGTTTTTTTTCATGGGCATCCACGCAGCACCACTAATCCGGCACGGCCCCTGCATTGAATCAGGTACATGACAATGTATTGCCGGCTTGATGCGCATTAACAGGAAAAACTGCCGAACCAGAGTCTATACCGTTTGTCAGACCGTCTAGTCTCAGACAACTCCAAGCTCGCTCGAGGTCCTATCGATGACTCAAGAACCACTTGTTCGCGAAGCAGAGGTGGCCGCATTCCGCGACGCCGTCTTGACCAAACTCACCTACGCGGTGGGCAAAGACCCGGATCACGCCTTCGATCATGACTGGTTCGAAGCCATTGCCCTGGCAGCGCGTGATCACATGGTCGAGCACTGGATGGACCACACTCGGCAGATTTACCGCAAAGGACAGAAACGGGTTTATTACCTCTCCCTGGAATTTCTGATCGGCCGACTGCTTTACGACAGCCTGAGCAATCTCGGCCTGCTCGACGTGGCACGCGAAGCCCTGACCGAACTCGGCGTCGATCTTGAACGCATCCGCCTGCTGGAGCCTGATGCGGCGTTGGGCAACGGTGGTCTTGGACGACTGGCGGCGTGTTTCATGGAAAGCATGTCGACCCTGGGCATCGCGGGTCATGGCTACGGCATTCGTTACGAGCACGGCCTGTTTCGTCAGGCCATCGTCGACGGTTGGCAACAGGAACAGACCGAGCACTGGCTGGACTTCGGCAATCCGTGGGAGTTCGAGCGCCCAGAAGTGGTTTACCCGATCGGCTTCGGTGGCGGCGTCGAGACCGTGACCGACAGCGAAGGCAAATCCAAGCAAGTCTGGCACCCGGCGGAAACCGTACGGGCCATTGCCTATGACACACCCGTGGTCGGTTGGCGCGGGGCAAGCGTGAACACGTTGCGGCTGTGGCGCGCGCGGGCTATGGAAGATTTGCACCTGGAACGCTTCAATGCCGGCGATCACCTGGGAGCGGTGGCGGAAGTGGCCCGGGCTGAAAGTATCTCTCGAGTACTGTACCCGGCAGACAGCACCGAGGCCGGCCAAGAACTGCGGTTGCGCCAGGAATACTTCTTCGTTGCCGCCTCCCTACAGGACTTGCTGCGCCGTCATCGCAACATGCACACCTCCGTCCTGACCCTGGGCGATCACGCAGCGATCCAGCTCAACGACACCCACCCCTCGATTGCCGTGGCCGAGTTAATGCGCCAATTGGTGGATGTCTATGACGTGGCGTGGGACGCGGCCTGGCAGGTGACGGTCGACACGCTTTCCTACACCAACCACACGTTGCTGCCCGAGGCGCTGGAAACCTGGCCGGTAGGCCTGATGGAGCGCATGTTGCCACGGCACATGCAGATCATTTACCTGATCAATGCCCAGCACATCGACTCGCTGCGGGCCAAGGGCATCCATGATTTCGATGTGTTGCGCGCGGTGTCCTTGATTGAGGAAGACAACGGTCGACGTGTGCGCATGGGCAACCTGGCGTTCCTCGGCTCCCACAGTGTCAATGGCGTATCCGGCTTGCACACGCAACTGATGCGCAAGACGGTGTTCTCCGAGCTGCACAAGCTCTATCCGCAACGGATCAACAACAAGACCAATGGCATCACGTTCCGCCGCTGGCTGTACCAGGCCAACCCGGAGCTGACCTCGATGCTGGTCGATGCCCTGGGCCCGGACTTGCTGGACAAGCCCGAGGAGCGACTGCTCGACCTGCAGCCATTCGCCGACAAGCCTGCGTTCCGCAAGGCCTTCGCCGAACAGCGTCTGCACAGCAAAAAGGCCCTGGCCTACCTGATTCACGAACGTTTGGGGGTGGCGGTCAACCCGGCGGCGATGTTCGACGTGCAGGTCAAGCGGATCCACGAATACAAGCGCCAACTGCTCAACCTGATGCACACCGTGGCGTTGTACCAGGCGATTCGTGCGGAACCTGAAATCGACTGGGTGCCACGGGTGAAGATCTTCGCCGGTAAAGCGGCGGCCAGTTATCACCAGGCCAAGTTGATCATCAAGCTGACCAACGACATCGCCCGGGTGGTGAACAACGACCCGACTGTACGCGGATTGCTCAAGGTCGTGTTCCTGCCCAACTACAACGTCAGCCTGGCGGAGAGCATTATTCCGGCGGCGGATCTGTCCGAGCAGATCTCCACTGCCGGCTTTGAAGCCTCGGGGACCAGCAACATGAAATTCGGCCTCAACGGTGCATTGACCATCGGCACGCTGGACGGTGCCAACGTGGAGATGTCCGAGCGCATCGGCGCGGAGAACATGTTCATCTTTGGTCTCAGTGCCCAGCAGGTCGAAGCGCGCAAGCAGAACCACGAGTTCAGCGCAGTGCCGGACATTGCCGCGTCCCATCGACTCAATGATGTATTGCAAGCCATTCGCGGCGGGGTGTTCTCGCCGGATGATCCGTCCCGTTACACCGGCTTGATCGATTCGTTGGTGGATTACGACCGCTTCCTTGTCTGCGCCGATTTCGACTCCTACTGGAATGCGCAGATGCGCGTCGAAGCCCTTTGGCACGATTCCCAGGAATGGTGGCGATCGGCGGTGTTGAACACCTCGCGCATGGGCTGGTTTTCTTCTGACCGGACGATTCGCGAGTACGCCACGGATATCTGGAAGGCGTTGGAGTAACTTTTCCAGCGGGTCGATATACTGGCAGCCGTAAAAGATCGCAGCCTCCGGCAGCTCCTGCAGGGATTTGTATGTCCTTGTAAGGGCTGCCGGAGGCTGCGATCTTTTTGGAGCTGGCTGCGCTAATCTTCCTGGATTGCGCTTAGGGATATCGACCATGCAATGGATGTTCATGCTTGTGGGCCTGGTGCTGGGCTGGATACTCGACGAGTCGTTCAGCGATGCGTTGCTGGGCGCGTTACTCGGGTTGGGTATCGGGCAGGCCGTTCACATTGGCAGGCTGGGATCGCAGGCCATTGAGCAGCGTCGCCTGCTCGAACAGGCGCAACTTGCACTGCGCGCGGTCGAGCAACGCTTGGCTTTGCTTGAGGGGCCCGGGATCAAGGTGCCTGAAGCCAGCGCTGCCGCTCCAGTTGCTGACATCGCGGTCACTCAGGCCCCCGTCGAAACCCCTGAGCTGATCTGGGAACTGCCGCCCGATCTGGAGACGGCCACCGCTGCGGCTACCCAGTCCAGCCATACACAGCCCTTCGATGCATGGAAACCCGCGCCAGCCGACCGCGAACGCGCCAATCCCCCCGAACCAAGCCTCGTCGAGCGCGCCATCAACGCGGCGCGTGGGTGGTTATTGGGTGGCAACACCGTGCTGCGGGTCGGTGTGATGCTGTTGTTCCTCGGTCTGGCTTTCCTGCTGCGCTACGCCACCGAGGGCATGGTGGTGCCGATCGAATTGCGCTATGCCGGTGTCGCGGCGGTAGCAATGGGCCTGCTGGGCCTGGGCTGGTGGCTGCGAACGCGTAACAGTGCTTACGCCTTGATGCTGCAAGGCGCCGCCATTGCCGTACTGTACCTGACGGTGTTTGCCGCGATGCGCCTGCATCCGTTGCTCGATCCCACAGCGGCATTTGGCCTGTTGGTGGCGGTGACGGTGTTTTCGGCGATCCTGGCCATTACGCAGGACGCACTGGGCCTGGCCGCCGCCGCCGCGCTGGGCGGATTTGCCGCGCCTCTGCTGGCTTCCACGGGGGCTGGCAGTCACGTCGCGTTGTTCAGTTACTTCGCCTTGCTCAACGCCGGCATCCTCGTTATCGCCTGGTTCAAGGCCTGGCGCTTGCTCAACGTGATCGGCTTCACCGGCACCTTCGGTATCGGGTTCGCCTGGGGTTTGCGCTCCTATACGCCAGAGTTGCTGTGGAGCACCGAGCCGTTCCTGATTCTTTTCTTCGTGATGTACCTGGCCATTGGCTTGTTGTTCGCCCGACGTAAATTGCTGCATTTGGGGGACTCGCCTGAGGATGACAACCGTGAGGCGCTGTTGCGCTGGTCTGCGCGCAAGGGTGATTACGTCGACGGCACACTGCTGTTCGGTCCGCCTCTGGTTGGCTTTGGATTGCAGTTCGCCGTGGTTCAGCATCTGGAGTTCGCTGCCGCGTTCAGCGCCCTGGCGCTCGGCATGATCTACGTGGGCTTGGCTCGGATGCTGATGGGACGAGCATTGCTGTTGGGGGAAACCTGCCTGGCGCTGGGCGTTATTTTCGCCAGCCTGGCGATTCCCTTGGGGCTGGATGCGCGGTGGACGAGTGGCGCCTGGGCGGTGGAAGGCGCGGGGATTTTCTGGCTGGGCCTGCGTCAGCAGCGCTCGCTCGCTCGTGCATTTGCCTTGTTGTTGCAAGCGGGCGCGGCGCTGGTGTTTCTCAGTGAATTGCGCAGCGGTGAGAATAGCCTGCTTGATGGCACGCCGCTGGGAGCGTTGTTGCTCGGCGGCGCACTGCTGTTCAGTTTCCATCAGTTGCACAAGGCCTTGCCTGGGCAGGTGTCGTCCTGGGAGCGTCATGTCTTGCCGGTTCTGGCCGCTCTCGGCCTGGCATTTGTCTACTTGCTGGCGCCGATGTTCTTTTTCGCCCATGGCACGTCAATCAGTTGGGCAATGGCCGGGCTGCTGACTTTGTTCGTCGGTCTGCACCTGCGCTCGGCTACATTCCTGCTGAGCGCGTTTGTCGTTCAGCTGCTGGGCGCCGTGCTGTTCCTGGTGGCTGAACCTCTGGTCAGCGAAGGCGTGCGGCCGTTGGCTCATGCTGGCTTCTGGTCACCGCTGTTGCTGGGCCTGGTCGCATTGATCGGGGCGTGGCGTTTGCAAGTCGGCTTTGCTGTCACGGTGATCGATGGTGTGAACCTGCAGCGTTTGTCGCGGGTGTTGCTGGCGTGGGGAGCAGGGTGGTGGGCGCTGGCCTGGGTCAGTGAAGTGCTGCTGTTTGCACCGTTGCCCCTGCAGGCGACATTGCTGCTGGCAGCCGCGGCAACCAGTGTGGCGCTGTGGGCCATGTTGGCGCTGCGCCTGGCGTGGCCCGCGCTGGGCGTGCTCTGCACCTTGCTGATCCCGGCTGCCGGCCTGGTGTTGCTCGCCGCTTGGCATCCGCGCTTTCATCCGGCCGCCAACGCCGGCTGGCTGCTGTGGGCCGTGGTGTTCATCGTGCATTTCCTGTCCTTGCGACGCTTGGCGCCGATCCTGCCGAGCGCTGCCCTGAGCAGCGCTCACGTACTCGGTTGTTGGTTGCTGATCGGTGTGCTGGCCCTGGAGCTGCGTTATGGCTTGCTGCTGTTGTCCGAGCACTACAACGCCTGGCGCTGGCTGGGCTGGGCGCTGCTGCCGAGCTTGTACCTGGTGCTGATGGCGGCACCGCGTGCCTGGCCCTGGCCGGTGTCGGTCTACGCTCGCGAATACCGTGTGTATGCCGCCGCGCCTTTGGCATTGTTGATGCTGGGCTGGTTCTGGCTGGCCAATACGGTCAGTGATGGCAAGGCTGATCCCTTGCCCTATTTACCGCTGGTCAACCCGCTGGAATTGGGCCTGCTGTTTGCGTTGTTCGGTGTCTACGCGTGGTCCCGCAGTGAGGCAGCGCAACAGGTGATTCCCGGGAGCTACAGCGCTGCTGTGGCGGCCGCTGTGCAAGCGATCGTCGGCGCTTCGCTGTTCACGTTCTTCACTGCCCTGGTGATGCGCACGGCTCACCATTGGGGCGGCGTACCGTTCGAGCTGCCCGCCTTGCTCGAGTCGATGCGGGTCCAGGCCGGCCTGTCCATCGTCTGGACCTTGATGGCGCTGGGTTTGATGATTGGTGGCCATTTGCGTCATCGGCGTGAAGTCTGGTTGATCGGTGCGGCCCTGATTGGCGTGGTGGTAGCGAAACTGTTCTTCGTCGAATTGAGCAACCGTGGCGGGTTGGCGCGGATCGTGTCGTTTATCGGCGTGGGCGTGCTGCTGCTGGTAGTGGGCTATTTCGCCCCGTTGCCACCCAGGCGCGTCGAAACTGCCGGGGCCCCCGAAAAGCCGGCGCCGCAAACCGAAGGAGTGTCGTCTTGAGTCAAAAGCTGAACCGGGCCTGGTTGGGTATCTTTGCAATGGGCATGGCACTCTCTGTCTCTTTCCAGGAAACGTGGGCCCAGGAATCACCGGCGGACTTTGCCACGCATGTGCCGTTGTCCGTGAGCGGTGAAGGTCCGTGGTATCGCGTTGAGCTGCCCCTGGCTGTGCAACTGAGCGCACGCCAGACCGACCTCAGTGATGTGCGCGTATTCAACGCCGCTGGCGAACCGCAAGCCTATGCCCTGTCACGGGCAAACGCACAAGCTGACGACAACCCTACGTTGACTGACGTCAAATGGTTCCCGCTTTATGACTCGGCGGATGCCACCGGGCATGCCCCGAGCGTTCGCGTGCAAGCGAGCGCCAATGGCACCCTGGTCCAGGTGCAGCCTTCCACTGAGTTGGAGGTGGGGGAGGAAGCGTTACGTGGCTGGCTACTGGATGCCAGCGCGATCAAGGCGCCGCTGCAGCAGTTGATCCTCGACTGGACCAGTGAGCGTGATGGCTTCCAGCGGTTCAGCATCGAGGCCAGCGACGATTTGCAGCATTGGCAGTCTTGGGGCGAGGGGCAACTGGCGCGGCTGACGTTTGCCGATGAGCGGGTCGAGCAGCATGAGGTCAGCCTGCCGGGGCAGTCTGCACGCTATCTGCGCTTGCTGTGGGACTCGCCGCAATCGGCGCCGATACTGACATCGGCGCAGTTGCAAAGCGTGCGTAGCTTACCGCTGCCGTTGACCTGGTCCCACGCGTTGGACGGCAATAGCGTGAAGGCAGGTGAATACACCTGGCAATTACCGAGGGGGCTGAACGTCGAGCGAGTGCAGGTTGAATTGAGTCAACCTAACAGCCTGGCGCCGGTCATCCTGTCTGGACGGCGCGACAGCAGCTTGCCGTGGCAACCGTTGAGCAGTGGCTTGCTCTATCGCCTGACCCAGAATGGCGAGGACGTGGTGCAGAACGAGTTGCAGTTGCCGGGGCAAGCCATACAACAGTTGAAACTGACCGTGGACGAGCGCGGTGGTGGCCTGGGCGCACAGGCGCCAACCGTGAAGTTTGCCGTGCGGGCCACGCAACTGGTGTTTCTGGCGCGCGGGTCAGAGCCCTATACGCTGGTACTGGGCAATGCGACGGTTAAGGCGGCGAACTTGCCATTGTCGACGCTGATTCCGGATTACAGCCCGGCTAAGCTGGCGACGTTGGGTCAGGCGTCGGTTGATGGTGGGGTGGTGACGACGCCGGCTGTTTCGACACTGCCGGCGGCGGTGGGCACCGACTGGAAGAAGTTTGGCCTGTGGGCGGTGTTGCTGCTTGGGGTTTTGTTTCTGGCGGCGATGGCATTCAGCCTGCTGCGCAAGCCGCCCGCCAACCCCTGAGAATGGCTGGCGCTACGCACCATTCGCGAGCAGCCTCGCTCCCACAAGTTATGCGTTTCATGTGGGAGCGAGCCTGCTCGCGAAGGCGGTCGATCAGTCAATAAAAATGCTGATTTGACCGCTACTTTCCTGCTCACATCCAGACCATTTCCTACTACGCTGAACCCCGCGCATGAACTCTCTTCAGCCGATCACGTCTGATAGGAGGAAATGCGCCCCGACTCGCGTTAAACTGCGCGGGTTTTTAGTCCCCCCATTCCTCCGGAGCCTTCCATGTCCCGCGTTACCTTGAGTCGCTATTTGATTGAGCAGACCCGCAGCAACAACACTCCTGCCGATCTGCGCTTCCTGATCGAAGTGGTGGCGCGTGCCTGCAAGGAGATCAACCACGCCGTGTCCAAGGGCGCCCTGGGTGGCGTTCTGGGCAGCATGGGCACTGAAAACGTCCAGGGCGAAGTGCAGAAGAAGCTCGACGTGATCTCCAACGAGATCCTGCTGGAAGCCAACGAATGGGGCGGTCACCTGGCTGGCATGGCGTCCGAAGAAATGGACAACGCCTACCAGATCCCGGGCAAATACCCGAAAGGCGCCTACCTGTTGGTGTTCGACCCGCTGGACGGTTCGTCGAACATCGACATCAATGCCCCGGTCGGCACTATCTTCTCGGTACTGCGTTGTCCGAACGAATACCTGAGCCAGAACGAGCCCTTGAATGAAAAGGCTTTCCTGCAGCCAGGCACCCAGCAAGTGGCCGCCGGTTACGCGATCTATGGTCCTCAGACCATGTTGATCCTGACCCTGGGCGACGGCGTGAAAGGTTTCACCCTGGATCGTGAAATGGGCAGCTTCGTACTGACCCACGAAAACATCACCATTCCTGAAGCGACCCAGGAATTTGCCATCAACGCGTCCAACCAGCGTCACTGGGAAGCACCGGTACAGCGCTACGTTGGCGAGTTGCTGGCAGGCGATGAAGGCCCGTTGAAAAAGAACTACAACATGCGTTGGGTCGCGGCCATGGTCGCCGACGTGCATCGCATCCTGACCCGTGGTGGCTTGTTCATGTACCCGCGCGACAACCGCGAGCCGTCCAAGCCAGGCAAATTGCGCCTGATGTACGAAGCCAACCCGATGTCGTTCCTGGTGGAGCAGGCGGGCGGCGCGTCCACCGATGGTCACCAACGTATTCTCGACATCCAGCCTGAAGGTCTGCACCAGCGCGTAGCGGTGTTCCTCGGTTCGAAAGAAGAAGTTGCACGCGTTACGGCGTACCACAAGGAATAAACCATGAACGCGCCCTGGCAGCCGTTGCTCGATTGGTGGTTCGGTACAGCCGAAGAAGCCAGGGCAATCGCGGCTGACAAGGGCAAGTTGTGGTTCGGCAAGCGTGACAGCCAGGACCTCGAGGCGCGAGAGCGTTTCGGGGACCAGGTCGAGCAGGCACTGGCCGGCGGATTGACCAAGTGGATGCAATGTCCCGAAGGTTGGCTGGCACTGGTGCTGTTGCTTGATCAACTCCCCCGCATGATCTTTCGCGACACCCCCAAAGCCTTTTCCGGTGATCTACGGGCCCAGAAACTGGTCGCCCAAGGCATTGCTGCGGATTTTGACCGGCAGTTATCACCGATTCAGCGAGTGTTCATCCTGCTGGTATTCGAGCACAGCGAGAACCTTGCGGTGCAGAACGAAGGCGTTTCGCGTCATATCGAACTGGTTGCGCAACAGCCGGAGAGTGATCGGGCATTGTTTGCCGATTATCTGGATTTTGCCGAGCGGCATCAGAAGGTGATTGCGCAGTTTGGACGGTTTCCGCATCGCAATTCGGTGTTGGGGCGCGAGTCTACGGCTGAGGAATTGGAGTTTCTGTCGAAACCCGGTTCAAGGTTCTAGTTTTTCGCTGTTGCTGATATCGCCTTCGCTGGCAAGCCAGCTCCCACAGTGTTTTGTGGTGTAACACAAATAGTGTGGACACCAGGATACCTGTGGGAGCGGGCTTGCCCGCGATGAGGCCGGTGAGATCGCCTTAGATTCTGAAACTACCCACCAACTGCTTCAACCGCGCCGCCTGCTGTTCAAGATCAGCACATGCACGCAAGGTCGACTGCAGGTTCTCCACGCCTTCCTGGTTCAGCGTGTTGATCTCGGTGATGTCGACGTTGATCGATTCCACCACGGCTGTCTGTTCTTCCGTTGCGGTCGCAACGGATTGGTTCATTCCATCGATTTCGCCGATGCGCTGGGTCACGCTGCCCAGGCGCTCGCCGGCCTGGTTGGCGATACCGACGCTGCTTTCGCTCTGACGCTGGCTGTCGGTCATGATGGTGACCGCTTCCCGGGCGCCGACTTGCAGTTCCTCGATCATCTTCTGCACTTGCTGCGCCGAGTCCTGTGTGCGGTGGGCGAGGTTGCGCACTTCGTCGGCGACCACCGCAAAACCACGTCCGGCTTCACCGGCGCGAGCGGCTTCAATCGCCGCGTTGAGCGCCAGCAGGTTGGTCTGCTGGGAGATGCTGGTGATCACCTCCAGAATCTGCCCGATGTTGACGGTGTTGCTGTTTAGCGTCTCGATGTTGCCGCACGAGTCGCTGATCTTTGCCGACAGCTGGTGCATCGCCGAGATGGTCTTATCCACCACCTGCTGGCCCTCTTCGGCCAGCGCGCGGGCATCGCTCGAGTGCTGTGAGGCGAGGGCGGCGTTCTGGGCGATTTCCTGGGCGGCGGCGCCGAGCTGATTGATCGCGGCGGCGACACTGCTGGTGCGGGAGGCTTGCTGGTCGGAGTTGAACATCGACGAATTGGACGCGGCGACAACGCGCAGCGCCACTTCGTTGACTTGGCCCGTGGCCGAGGACACTTCGCTGATCGAGGTGTGGATGCGTTCAACGAAACGGTTGAATGACAGCCCCAGTGCACCGAACTCGTCATGGCCGTGGATGGTCAGGCGTTTGGTCAGGTCACCTTCGCCCTCGGCGATGTCGTGCATGGCACGGCCCATGGTCAGCAAGGGCTGCATCAGGAAACTGATCAACATGCCCAGCAACGTGATGATGATCACCACTGCAATCACCATGGCAATGATCGCCGAGGTGCGGAATTCGCTCAGCATCGAGAACGCGGTGTCCTGGTCCAGCACCAGTGCCACGTACCAGTCTGCAGACGGCACCCCGTTGACATGGGTGAAGGAGATGAACTGGCTTTTGCCGTCGATCTCGACTTCTTTCATGCCCGGGCTGACCGTCGGCGCACCGTTAGGGTAAGCGTCGGTGAGGTTCTTGAGTACCCATTTGCTGTCCGGGTGAATCAGGATCTTGCCGTCGGCACCCACGATGAAGGCATGGCCGTGGCCGCCGAAGTTCAGCGAGTTGATGATCGCACTGACGCTCGACAGGTCGATGTCGGCGCCGGCAACGCCAATCATCTGGCCCTGGCGCTGAACCGGGGTTGCCACCGTGATCACCAGCTTGCCGGAAGAGGCGGCGATGTACGGTTCGGTGACGATGGTCTGTTGCGCGCTGTTCGCAGCCTTGTACCAGCCGCGGGTGCGCGGGTCGTAATCCGGCGCGCGATTGCCCGCCGGGACCGAGAACATCACGCCATCGGCGCCACCGAAGTAACTCAACTGAAAGTTGCCGGTGTAGGCGGGCAGGTCGATGATTCGTTTCAGGCTGGCGGGGGCGTTACCGTCGGCACTGACCTGCTGGGCCATTGATTGCAGCAATTGCATGCGGCTTTCCAGCCAGGTCTGGATATTGCTGGTGGTCAGGCTGCCAAGTTCCTGCATCGAGGCTTCGGTGCTGCTGCGCAAGGTCTGGCGCTGGCGATAGTCGTTGAACAGGATGAAACAAGCGAATGCGACGGCCACCACGAGGGCGGCAGCCAACAAGATCTTGTGGCTGAATTTCATGTTTCTGGTCATTGGATGAGCTACCGCAGGAGATCGGGTCTACAAAAGGGGAAGCAAATGCCACGGGCGTGGCTTAGCGTTGCTTGTATGTCGACAGAACGGCGCCAAAGATTAGACGCTTTATGCAAAAACCGATGAAATACCCGGACGGCGGGACGAAGTTCCTAATTTTTGTGAAAAGACAGACGAGCGGCCTGATAAATAGCCCGTCGGGCAGGGAACCAGATAGGGCTTTTCTCTTCTAAGGTTCAGCTTGGCAGTCATGCCAATACCCTCGTCCGTGGAGTTTCACATGTCGCTGCGATCCATCGCCCTGCTATCGTTTTGCGTGTTGTTGGCTGCGTGCAGCAAGGTCAATCAGGAAAACTACTCAAAGCTGTCGTCAGGAATGGCCAAGGCCGAGGTCGAGACCCTCTTGGGCAAACCTACCGATTGCTCAGGCGCGCTTGGAATGTCCAGTTGCACATGGGGCGACCAGAAGAGCTTTATCAGCGTGCAGTTCGCCGGTGACAAAGTGTTGATGTTTTCCGGCCAAGGCCTGAAGTAAACCGGGGTCACGTGCCCGCGGGAGAAAAACAATGAAGCGGTTATTGATCATGCTTTTTGCCGGCCTGGTGTTGGCCGGCTGTGCCAGTTCTGGCCAGGACCCGTTGGCGCCCAAAACCGCCAACAGTGTCAATCTCAAGCGCTATCAAGGTACCTGGTACGAGTTGGCGCGACTGCCGATGTATTTCCAGCGCGACTGTGCGCAGTCCGAAGCCCACTACACACTCAAGCCTGACGGTAACGTCGCGGTGTTGAATCGCTGCTTGACCCCGCAGTGGGAATGGGAAGAGGTCAGGGGCACGGCTTATCCACAGGTGCCAGGCAAGACCGACAAATTGTGGGTTGAATTCGATACCTGGTTTTCAAGGTTGATACCGGGTGTGGCGAAGGGCGAATACTGGGTGTTGTACGTCAGCGATGACTACAAGACTGCCATCGTTGGCGATCCTAGCCGCCGTTACCTGTGGTTGTTAGCGCGCACCCCGACCGTCAACGGTGTGGTGCGTGAAGAGTTGCTGAGCAAGGCGCGTCAGCAGGGTTACGACACCACGCGGCTGATCTGGCGAGCGTCGGATACGCAGATGGCCAAGACCTCCAACTGACGGTTAGCGCATAATCATTGTGGGAGCGAGCCTGCTCGCGAAGAGGGCGTGTCAGTTGACAGAGCTGTTGACTGAGACGCCGCTTTCGCGAGCAGGCTCGCTCCCACAGTTGTTTTGGGGTCAGCCCAGGAGTTCGCGCAGGACTTGAGTGAAGGCGCGGCTGCTTTCCTCTTCCCCGGCATGACGCCCGTCACGCACGACCCACTGGCCATTGACCAGCACATCACGCACCTGACGATCTCCACCGGCAAACAACCAGCGATTCAGGATTCCATCGCCGCTCGCAGTGGCCAGGTATGGATCACTGCCGTCCAGTACCAGCCAGTCCGCACGCTTGCCAACCTCCAATGCACCTATCGGTTGCCCCAACGCCTGCGCACCGCCGTCCAGTGCAGCATCAAATAGCGTGCGGCCGACCATCGGCTGATCCGCGCCATACAAGCGATTGCGCCGTTGATCACGCAGGCGTTGCCCGTATTCCAGCCAACGCAGTTCTTCCACAACGCTCAACGACACATGGCTATCGGAACCAATGCCCATGCGCCCGCCCTGGGCAAGAAAATCCACCGCCGGGAATATCCCGTCGCCCAAGTTGGCTTCGGTGGTCAGGCACAAGCCGGCAATGGCCCGGCTCTTGGCCATCAGCGTGACTTCTTCCGGGTTGGCGTGGGTGGCGTGGACCAGGCACCAGCGTTGATCGACTTCGGTATTTTCATACAGCCATTGCAGTGGACGACGACCGCTCCAGCTCAAGCAGTCGTCCACTTCCTTTTGCTGTTCGGCAATGTGAATGTGCACCGGGCATTGCTTGTCGCTGGCCGCCAGCACTTCGCTTATCTGCTGCGGTGTGACCGCACGCAATGAGTGGAAACACAAACCCAGGGACTGTGCGGGTTGTTGCGCCAGTATCGGCTGCAGTCGCGATTGCAGCTTGAGGTAGTTCTCGGTGCTGTTGATAAAGCGACGCTGACCGTCGTTTGGCGTCTGGCCACCGAAACCTGAGTGGCTGTAGAGCACTGGCAGCAGGGTCAGGCCGATACCGGCGGCGCTGGCGGCCTGGCTGATGCGCAGCGCCAGTTCGGCGGGATCCGCGTAAGGCTGGCCGTGGGTGTCGTGGTGCACGTAATGAAATTCGGCCACCGAGGTGTAGCCGGTCTTGAGCATTTCGATGTACAGCTGGCGGGCAATGACGCCGAGTTGTTCCGGGCTGATTTTTCCGACGAGGCGATACATCAGGTCGCGCCAGGTCCAGAAACTGTCATTCGGGTTGCCTGCCACTTCCGCCAGCCCGGCCATGGCCCGCTGGAAGGCGTGGGAGTGCAGGTTCGGCATGCCTGGCAGCAGCGGACCGCTCAACCGTTCGGCGTCATCTGCATGGGAATCGGCCTGGATATGGGTCAGGACGCCATCGGCGCTGACCTCAAGACGTACATTGTTGGCCCATCCGTTAGGCAGCAGCGCGCGTTCGGCAAAGAAGGCGGACATGGTTCAGCACCCCATCGTGTGTTATTTGTATATACATATACAGACGTTTGCCTGCCCGGTAAACTCCGGCAAGCTAGCGATATCAATCAAACGACCAAGGATTAACCGTGCCGACTCCGCCTCCAGTCTCTCCGTTGGCCGCGAACATGGGCGACAGTCCGGCGCCCTTGTACGCCCGCGTCAAACAGATGATCACCCAGCAAATCGACAGCGGTAACTGGCCGCCGCATTACCGCGTTCCGTCGGAAAGCGAGTTGGTCAGCCAGCTGGGTTTCAGCCGCATGACCATCAACCGCGCGTTGCGCGAAATGACCGCCGACGGTCTGTTGGTGCGCATGCAGGGTGTCGGCACGTTCGTCGCCGAGCCAAAAAGCCAGTCCGCGCTGTTTGAAGTGCACAACATTGCCGACGAAATCGCCTCCCGTGGCCATCGCCACACCTGCAAGGTGATCACTCTTGAAGAAGAGGCTGCAGGCTCCGAACGTGCCCTGGCGCTGGACATGCGTGAAGGGCAGAAAGTGTTCCACTCGTTGATCGTGCATTTCGAAAACGATATCCCGGTGCAAATCGAAGACCGTTTCGTCAACGCACTGGTGGCGCCTGACTACCTCAAGCAGGACTTCACCTTGCAAACGCCGTACGCCTATCTGAACCAGGTCGCGCCGCTGACCGAAGGCGAACACGTGGTCGAGGCGATTCTGGCCGAGCCGTCCGAATGCAAGTTGCTGCAGATTGAAAAAGGCGAGCCGTGCCTGCTGATCCGTCGCCGCACCTGGTCCGGCCGTCAGCCGGTGACCGCCGCCCGCTTGATCCACCCCGGTTCCCGTCATCGTCTGGAAGGACGCTTTCATAAATGAGCAGTTTGAAAGTTTTACGCGCCAAAGATTACCCGCGCATGCCGTGGAAAAACGGCGGCGGCAGCACCGAAGAGATCACCCGTGATGCCGGGACTGGCCTGGACGGTTTCGGCTGGCGCCTGTCGATTGCCGACATTGGCGAGTCGGGCGGGTTTTCCACCTTCGCCGGCTATGAGCGAATCATCACCGTGTTGCAGGGCGATGGCATGACCCTGTCGGTCGACGGTCAGGTCACGCGGCCATTGTTACCGATCGATCCATTTGCCTTCAGCGGCGAGAGCCAGGTGTCGTGCACCTTGCTGGGTGGGCCGATCCGCGATTTCAACCTGATATACGCGCCGCAACGTTACAGCGCACGGCTGCAATGGCTGAGCGGTGAGCAACGGTTTTTCAGTGAGGCGGGGATTGTGCTGGTGTTCAGCGTCAGCGATGCGCTTGAGGTGAAGGTCGGTAACGCTGCTTCGCAACTCGGTCGTCATGATTGCCTGCAACTCATCGGTAACACCGGCCTGCTGGAAGTCTCCAGTAATGGTGCCTGCTGCGTGATCGAGCTCACCGCACGCTGATTCAAAATCCTTAAAAGATCGCAGCCTTCGGCAGCTCCTACATTGAATGGTGTAAACCCTGTAGGAGCTGCCGAAGGCTGCGATCTTTTGCTTTCCAGCGTTCCCGAACGCGCACCACTTTGTTACCGAACGCCCCAGCGTGGCGCAAAACCACGTTCAAGTAACAACGCCACCCCTCTTCAAAAAATCCCCTCGAAAATTTTCATCTACGCCGCAGCCCTTGATCCAGGCGCTCTCCAGCCATTTCAGAATTTTTCTTGAATGCTCATCCAACAAGTTGGCCGCTTGATTGCATATGCTTGTATGTACAAGTAAAGACGTATGCGTATGAGTCGGTCGAGACTCCCCGCAACGTCCACTGATTCGCTTGTGGCGCGTTGACGCGCACAGGCTGGCTTACCCACCGCCAGGGTTGGTTTGGATTGATCGCTGAGGAGTCTTTTTCGTGACTGACAATAAAACTACCAAGTTTCGTGACGTTGAAATCCGCGCTGCCCGCGGTAACAAGCTGACCGCCAAGAGCTGGCTGACCGAAGCGCCGCTGCGCATGCTGATGAACAACCTCGATCCGGAAGTCGCCGAGAACCCCAAGGAACTGGTGGTGTACGGTGGTATCGGTCGTGCGGCACGTAACTGGGAGTGCTACGACAAGATCGTCGAGAGCCTGACCAACCTGAATGACGACGAGACCCTGCTGGTGCAATCCGGCAAGCCGGTCGGCGTGTTCAAGACCCACGCCAACGCCCCGCGCGTCCTGATCGCCAACTCCAACCTGGTACCGCACTGGGCGAGCTGGGAGCACTTCAACGAACTCGACGCCAAAGGCCTGGCCATGTATGGCCAGATGACCGCCGGCAGCTGGATCTACATCGGCAGCCAGGGCATCGTCCAGGGCACCTACGAAACCTTCGTCGAAGCCGGTCGCCAACACTACAACGATGATCTTAAAGGCAAGTGGGTACTGACCGCCGGACTGGGCGGCATGGGTGGTGCGCAGCCTCTGGCTGCCACCTTGGCCGGTGCATGCTCGCTGAACATCGAATGCCAGCAGGTCAGCATCGATTTTCGCCTGAAAAGCCGTTACGTCGACGAGCAAGCCAAAGACCTCGACGACGCTCTGGCGCGCATCGCCAAATACACCAAGGAAGGCAAGGCGATCTCCATCGCCCTGTTGGGTAACGCCGCTGAAATCCTGCCGGAACTGGTCAAGCGCGGCGTGCGCCCGGACATGGTCACCGACCAGACCAGCGCCCACGACCCGCTCAACGGTTACCTGCCAGCTGGCTGGACCTGGGACGAGTATCGCGCCCGCGCCAAGACCGAACCGGCTGCGGTGATCAAGGCCGCCAAGCAATCGATGGCCGTGCACGTCAAGGCGATGCTCGCCTTCCAAAAACAAGGCATCCCGACCTTCGACTACGGCAACAACATCCGTCAGATGGCCCAGGAAGAAGGCGTGGAAAACGCATTCGACTTCCCGGGTTTCGTACCGGCCTACATCCGTCCGCTGTTCTGCCGTGGCATCGGCCCGTTCCGTTGGGCTGCGCTGTCGGGCAACGCTGAAGACATCTATAAGACCGACGCCAAGGTAAAAGAGCTGATTCCGGACGACGCCCACCTGCACAACTGGCTGGACATGGCGCGCGAGCGCATCAGCTTCCAGGGCCTGCCGGCACGTATCTGCTGGGTTGGCCTGGGCCTGCGCGCCAAGCTGGGCCTGGCGTTCAACGAAATGGTGCGTAGCGGTGAGCTGTCGGCGCCCATCGTGATCGGTCGCGACCACCTGGATTCCGGTTCTGTTGCCAGCCCGAACCGCGAAACCGAATCGATGCAGGACGGTTCCGATGCCGTGTCCGACTGGCCACTGCTCAACGCCCTGCTCAACACCGCAAGCGGCGCGACCTGGGTTTCCCTGCACCACGGCGGCGGCGTCGGCATGGGCTTCTCCCAGCACTCGGGCATGGTGATTGTCTGCGACGGCACCGATGAAGCGGCCGAGCGTATCGCCCGCGTCCTGCACAACGACCCGGCGACGGGCGTCATGCGCCACGCCGATGCCGGTTACCAGATCGCGATCGACTGCGCGAAGGAGCAGGGGCTGAACCTGCCGATGATCACCGGTAAATAAAAATGCGGGCCGCCTGTAATGGGTGGCCCGACGCATAACCTGTAGGAGCTGCCGCAGACTGCGATCTTTTGGCGTCATCAGTGACGCCGAAGATCAAAAGATCGCAGCCTGCGGCAGCTCCTACATAGAACAAAAACGACATCGACAAACAATCCACAGAGGTTGAATCATGGCTGTCAGCAGCGAGCGTGCAGGCAACAAACCGTTGATCGAGAAACGTTCGATCGACTACATCCCGGAAGCGGAAAGACACGGTCGTCTGTTTAGCCAGTTCACCCTGTGGATGGGTGCCAACCTGCAAATCACCGCGATTGTCACCGGGGCCCTGGCCGTGGTGCTGGGTGGTGACGTGTTCTGGTCGTTGATCGGTTTGCTGATCGGGCAAGTGCTCGGCGGCGGCGTAATGGCGTTGCATGCCGCGCAAGGCCCCAAGCTTGGCCTGCCGCAAATGATCTCCAGCCGCGTGCAGTTCGGCGTGTATGGTGCGGCGATCCCGATCGTGCTGGTGTGCCTGATGTACCTCGGTTTCACCGCAACAGGGACCGTGCTTTCCGGCCAGGCGCTGGGCCAGTTGTTTGGCGTCAGCGACAGCGTCGGGATCCTCATCTTCGCCAGTGTCATCGTGCTGGTCACGGTGCTCGGTTATCGGGTGATCCATTGGATCGGCCGTGTTGCCAGTGTCATTGGTGTGATTGCCTTTGTTTACCTGTTCAGCCGTCTGATGAGCCAGGTTGACGTTGGCGCACTGTTGCAGATCCGCCACTTCAGCTGGAGCAGTTTCTTGCTCGCGGTGTCGCTTGCGGCGTCCTGGCAAATCGCTTTCGGCCCTTACGTGGCCGACTATTCACGTTACCTGCCGAGCAAGACTTCCTCGGTGAAAACCTTTTTTGCCGCTGGCGCAGGTTCGGTGATTGGTGCACAGGTGGCGATGATCCTCGGCGTGTTCGCTGCCGCTTCGGCCAACGGGCAATTCGCCGGTCACGAAGTGGCCTACATCGTCGGCCTGGGCGGTACCGGTGCCACTGCTGCGCTGCTGTACTTCAGCATCGCGTTCGGCAAGGTCACCATTTCCACACTGAACTCATACGGCAGCTTCATGTGCATCGCGACCATCATCAGCGGTTTCCGTGGTGAGCTGAAAGTAACGCGCTTGCAGCGTCTGGTGTTCGTGCTGGGCATCGTCGGTGCTGCGACCCTGATGGCATTGCTCGGCCAGCACTCGTTCCTTGGTGCGTTCAAGTCCTTCATCCTGTTCCTGCTGGCGTTCTTCACGCCATGGAGCGCGATCAACCTGGTGGACTACTACTGCATCACCCGCGAGCGTTATGACGTGCCTGCGCTGGCCGATCCGAACGGTCGCTACGGTCGTTGGAACGCCCTTGGTATCAGCGTCTATGTTTTCGGTGTGCTGGTGCAGCTGCCGTTCATCGCCACCAAGTTCTATACCGGTCCGCTGGTGAATGCCCTCGGAGGGGTGGATATCTCCTGGATCATCGGTCTGGTGATCCCTGCAGCCCTGTACTACGTGTGTGCGAAAAAATGGCACGGCTCAGTGCCCGATCACCTGATCCTGCCGGTCGAGCAGGACAGCGTTGTAAAACCTATAACAAGCAGGGCCGGTCGTGCTGCGGCGCAGGCCTGATTGGACGTGGACAGGGCTGGATGCCTCTTGACTGCCGTAAGCCAATTCATGATTAGGAGCGTCATTACAATGAAATCGAACAAGACCCTGCTGACCACATTGCTTTCCATGGGCCTGCTCGCCAGTGCCGGCGCCACTCAGGCGGCGGGTTGGTGCGAGTCGGGCAAACCGGTGAAATTCGCCGGCCTGAACTGGGAAAGCGCCATGTTGCTGACCGACGTGATGCAAGTCGTGTTGGAAAAAGGCTACGACTGCAAGACCGACAGCCTGCCGGGCAACTCCATCACCATGGAAAACGCCCTGAGCAGCAACGATATCCAGGTGTTCGCCGAAGAGTGGGTCGGCCGCAGCGAGGTCTGGAACAAGGCAGAGAAGGCCGGCAAGGTCGTCGGTGTCGGCGCTCCCGTCGTCGGCGCGATCGAAGGCTGGTACGTGCCGCGCTACGTGATCGAAGGCGATGCCAAGCGCAAGCTGGAAGCCAAGGCCCCGGACCTGAAAAACATCGCTGACCTGGGCAAATACTCCGCCGTGTTCAAGGACGCTGAAGAGCCATCCAAAGGGCGTTTCTACAACTGCCCGGCCGGCTGGACCTGTGAGCTGGACAACAGCGAAATGCTCAAGAGCTACGGCCTGGAAAGCACCTACACCAACTTCCGCCCTGGCACCGGCCCGGCGCTGGATGCCGCCGTACTGTCTAGCTACAAGCGCGGCGAGCCGATCCTTTTCTACTACTGGTCGCCAACGCCGTTGATGGGCCAGGTCGACGTAGTGAAGCTCGAAGAGAAA
The DNA here is from genome assembly GCF_002236105.1 of Pseudomonas umsongensis. Lineage (GTDB taxonomy): Bacteria > Pseudomonadota > Gammaproteobacteria > Pseudomonadales > Pseudomonadaceae > Aquipseudomonas > Aquipseudomonas umsongensis. Next base: position 338,440 of record NZ_NIWU01000004.1, on the reverse strand, counting down.
CCCGGTGTGAACAAGACCGTGACCATCAAGGTCGGCCTGTCCAAGACTTTCCACGACGAAGCACCGGAACTGGTGGCCGTGCTGGACAAGGTCAACATTCCGATCGACCTGCTGAACCAGAATCTGGGTCGCATGACCAAAGAGCGGATCGAGTCGCCAAAACTGGCCAAGATCTTCTTGAAGGAACATCCTGAAGTCTGGCACGCCTGGGTAAGTGAAGACGCAGCCAAGAAAATCGACGCGGCCTTGTAGGTTGGGCTTCTCCGGCGGTCGGTAACGGCTGTCGGATGCTTGATCGCAACCCCTTGATTGAGAGTCTCTTATGTTTCCCGAAAGCTTTACCTTTTCCATCGCCGACTGGGTCAACGGTTGGGTCGATTCGCTGGTCACCAACTACGGCGATGTGTTCCGCAGCATCTCCGACACTCTGTTGTGGGCCATCGTCAATCTTGAAGGGCTGCTGCGTGCGGCGCCCTGGTGGCTGATGCTGGCAATCGTGGCGGGCGTTGCCTGGCATGCCACCCGCAAAGTCGTGACCACCGCCGTGATCGTCGGCTTGCTGTTCCTGGTGGGCGCGGTTGGCCTCTGGGACAAGCTCATGCAGACCCTGGCGCTAATGATGGTGGCCACGGTCATTTCGGTGCTGATCGGCATCCCGTTGGGCATCCTCTCGGCGCGTAGCAATCGCCTGCGTTCGGTACTGATGCCGTTGCTGGACATCATGCAGACCATGCCGAGCTTCGTGTACCTGATCCCGGTGCTGATGCTGTTCGGCCTGGGCAAGGTTCCGGCGATTTTCGCGACCGTGATCTACGCCGCGCCACCGCTGATCCGTTTGACCGACCTGGGTATTCGCCAGGTTGACGGCGAGGTGATGGAAGCGATCAACGCCTTCGGTGCCAACCGTTGGCAGCAACTGTTCGGCGTGCAACTGCCGCTGGCCCTGCCTAGCATCATGGCCGGGATCAACCAGACCACCATGATGGCCCTGTCGATGGTGGTGATCGCCTCGATGATTGGTGCCCGTGGCTTGGGCGAAGACGTGTTGGTGGGGATTCAGACCCTCAACGTTGGACGCGGCCTGGAAGCCGGTCTGGCGATCGTGATTCTGGCAGTGGTGATCGACCGCATTACACAAGCGTACGGTCGCGCACGGCATGAGGTGAGCAAATGAACAACGCAACCGTGAGCAAGATTGAAGTCAAGAACGTCTTCAAGATTTTCGGCAACCGCGCCAAGGATGCCCTGGCGATGGTTGGCCAGGGTAAGACCAAGGATCAGGTGCTGGCCGAAACCGGCTGCGTGGTCGGGGTAAACGATTTGTCCCTGAGCATCGGCAGCGGCGAGATTTTCGTGATCATGGGCCTGTCGGGTTCCGGAAAATCCACCCTGGTACGTCACTTCAACCGCCTGATCGACCCGACCAGCGGCGCGATCCTGGTGGACGGTGTGGACATCCTGCAATACGACATGGAAGCCCTGCGCGAATTTCGCCGGCGCAAGATCAGCATGGTGTTCCAGAGCTTCGGCCTGCTGCCGCACAAGAGCGTGCTGGACAACGTCGCCTACGGCTTGAAAATCCGTGGCGAAAGCAAGCAGATGTGCGCCGAGCGCGCGCTGCACTGGATCAACACCGTGGGCCTCAAGGGCTACGAGAACAAATACCCGCACCAGCTCTCCGGCGGCATGCGTCAACGTGTGGGTTTGGCCCGTGCTTTGGCGGCGGACACCGACATCATCCTGATGGACGAAGCCTTCAGTGCCCTCGACCCGCTGATTCGCGCCGAGATGCAGGACCAGTTGCTGGAACTGCAGAAGACCCTGCACAAGACCATCGTCTTCATCACCCATGACCTCGACGAGGCTGTGCGCATCGGCAACCGCATCGCGATCCTCAAGGACGGCCGCCTGATCCAGGTCGGCACGCCGCGAGAGATCCTGCATTCGCCAGCGGATGAGTATGTCGACCGGTTCGTGCAGCGACGGGCGGCGGTGGTTTAAAGATGATCGTTCCCACGCTCTGCGTGGGAACGCATCCCGTGACGCTCTGCGTCACCCATGCGCAGGGCTCGAGCCTTACGTTGATTTCGGGACGCGGAGCGTCCCAGGCGGAATTCCCACGCAGAGCGTGGGAACGATCAGGATCAAGAGGTTGAAGATGTCCCAGGCTGAAAAAATCGTTATCGCCGATGCCCCGTTGCGTTGGCAGGATGTGGTTGCCGTAGCCCGCCATGGCGCACAGCTTGAGCTGTCGGAGCAGGCCTGGGCACGCATCGAAAATGCCCAGGCGATCGTCCAGCGCATCGTCACCAGCGGCGAACGCGCCTATGGCGTGAATACCGGGCTGGGCGCTTTGTGCAACGTCTCGCTCAAAGACGAACAACTCAGCCAACTGTCGCGCAATACCTTGCTCAGTCACGCCTGTGGCGTGGGTGCCCCACTGGCCGACGAGCAGACTCGCGCGATCATGTGCGCGGCGATCCGCAACTATTCCCACGGCAAATCCGGCATTCATCGCCGAGTGGTCGAAGCCTTGCTGGCGTTGCTCAATCGCGGCATCACTCCGCAAGTGCCGTCTCAGGGTTCGGTGGGCTACCTGACCCACATGGCCCACATCAGCATCGCCCTGCTGGGTGTCGGCAACGTCAGCTATCGCGGGCAAGTCGTGTCGGCGCAACAAGCGTTGGCCGAAGAGGGCCTGCAACCGGTTCAACTCGGCGCCAAGGACGGCCTGTGCCTGGTCAACGGTACGCCGTGCATGAGCGGCCTCAGTTGCCTGGCCATTGCCGACGCCACGCGCCTGCTGCAATGGGCCGATGTGATCAGCGCCATGAGCTTCGAGGCCCAGCGTGGCCAGATTGCAGCGTTCGATGCCGAGATCATCGCCCTCAAGCCGCATCCGGGCATGCAACAGGTCGGGATCAACTTGCGGGCGCTGCTCGATGGCAGTGAAGTGATTGCCCAAAGCAAAGGCATTCGTACGCAGGATGCATTGAGTATCCGCTCGATTCCGCAAGTGCACGGCGCCGCTCGCGATCAGCTTGAGCACGCGATCAAGCAAATCGAAACCGAACTCAATGGCTGCACGGATAACCCGTTGTTGCTGGGTACGCCGGACAACTTCCGCGTCATGTCCCAAGCCAATCCCCACGGCCAGTCCGTGGCAATGGCGGCAGACCTGCTGGCGATTGCCATGGCCGAAATCGGCTCCATCGCCGAGCGTCGCCTGGACCGTTTGATCAACCCGCACGTCAGCGGCCTACCGGCGTTCCTGGTGGCCAACCCGGGGGTGAACTCCGGGATGATGATCGTGCAGTACGTCGCTGCGTCGCTGTGTGCGGAAAATCGCCAACTGGCGCAACCGGCGGTGCTCGACAACTACGTCACCTCGGGCTTGCAGGAAGACCACCTGAGCATGGGCACCAACGCCGCATTGAAGCTGCACCGCGCGTTGGAAAACTGCACGCAGATTCTCGCCATCGAGTACTTGCTGGCGGCCCAGGCTTTCGAGTTCCTGAAAGAACAGCGTTTCGGGGCCGGCACCGATGCCGCGTGGCGCCTGCTGCGCGAACGCGTTCCGGCCTACGATCAGGACCGCTGGCTGGCGCCGGACATCGCCGCCGCTGCCGGCGTATTGAAAGACCCGGCTTTGTTGCAAAAGGCTTTACCGAATCTGAACTGATTTCCATACCAAACCAGCGTGCCAAGGCGCCAGCCCTTTCAAAAAGAGGGAAGCGACGGACAACGGATTAATCCGGAGCGTCTGGTAGTTAATAACAAACTCTCAAAAGGAGCATGAAATGACTGCGCTTAACTTGATTCCTGGCCAACTGAGCCTTGCCCAATTGCGTGATGTTTATCAGCAACCGGTCAAAATCACCCTCGACCACAGCGCCGCGGCCCAGATCGAAGCCAGCGTCGCCTGCGTGGAGCAGATCCTCGCCGAAAACCGCACCGCCTACGGTATCAACACCGGTTTCGGCCTGCTGGCCTCGACCCGCATTGCCAGCGAAGACCTGGAAAACCTGCAGCGCTCGCTGGTGCTGTCCCACGCTGCTGGTGTCGGCGAGCCGATTAGCGACGCGCTGGTGCGCCTGGTCATGGTGCTCAAGGTCAACAGCCTGAGCCGTGGTTTCTCCGGTATTCGTCGTGTAGTCATCGACGCGCTGATCGCCCTGATCAACGCCGAGGTGTATCCGCACATTCCGCTGAAAGGTTCGGTCGGAGCGTCCGGCGACCTGGCCCCGTTGGCGCACATGTCGCTGGTACTGCTGGGTGAAGGCAAGGCGCGCTACAAAGGCGAGTGGATGGAAGCGAGCGAAGCGCTGAAAGTCGCTGGCCTGACTCCGCTGACCCTGGCTGCGAAAGAAGGCCTGGCATTGCTCAATGGCACGCAAGTATCCACGGCTTTCGCCTTGCGCGGTCTGTTCGAAGGTGAGGACCTGTTCGCTGGAGCCCTGGCTCTGGGTGGCCTGACCGTTGAAGCGGTCCTGGGTTCGCGCTCGCCATTCGACGCACGCATTCACGCCGCCCGTGGCCAGAAAGGCCAGATCGATGCCGCTGCCGCCTACCGCGACCTGCTGGGCGAGCGCAGTGAAGTTTCTGATTCTCACCAGAACTGCGAAAAGGTCCAGGACCCGTACTCCCTGCGCTGCCAGCCGCAAGTCATGGGCGCCTGCCTGACCCAGTTCCGCCAGGCTGCCGAAGTGCTGGCGATCGAAGCCAACGCAGTATCCGACAACCCGCTGGTATTTGCCGCAGAAGGTGACGTGATTTCCGGCGGCAACTTCCACGCAGAACCGGTGGCCATGGCCGCTGACAACATGGCCTTGGCCATTGCTGAAATCGGTTCCCTGAGCGAGCGTCGCATTTCGTTGATGATGGACAAGCACATGTCGCAACTGCCGCCGTTCCTGGTGGCCAATGGCGGCGTCAATTCCGGCTTCATGATCGCCCAAGTGACCGCAGCGGCGCTGGCCAGCGAGAACAAGGCGCTGTCCCATCCGCATTCGGTGGACAGCCTGCCGACTTCCGCCAACCAGGAAGATCACGTGTCCATGGCTCCGGCCGCAGGCAAGCGTCTGTGGGAAATGGCCGAGAACACCCGTGGCATCCTGGCTGTGGAATGGCTGGCCGCCGCTCAGGGCCTGGACCTGCGCAATGGCCTGAAGACGTCGCCGAAGCTGGAAAAGGCTCGGGCCATCCTGCGTAAGGAAGTGCCGTTCTACGAGAAGGACCGCTTCTTTGCACCGGACATCAATGCGGCGACCGAGTTGTTGGCTTCGCGTTGCTTGAACGAGCTGGTTTCGGCGAAGTTGCTGCCTAGCCTCTAACCCGCCCCCAACCGATCGTTCCCACGCAGAGCGTGGGAACGATCAACCATCGGAGGATCCGAATGAAAACCCTCTGGCAACACTGCCACGTCGCAACCATGGCCCAGGGCGTCTACTCGATCATCGAGGATGCGGCCATCGTGACGTCCGATGCACATATAGAGTGGATCGGCCCGCGCCGTGAGCTGCCGTCCGGCGAGTACTCGGTGGTCAATGACTTGAACGGGGCCTGGGTCACGCCGGGCCTGATCGACTGCCATACCCACACGGTGTTCGGCGGTAACCGCAGCGGTGAATTCGAGCAGCGTCTGCAAGGCGTTAGCTACGCGCAAATCGCCGCCAGCGGCGGGGGTATCGCCAGCACCGTGCGTGCCACTCGCGCAGCCAGTGAAGATGAACTGTTCGCCAGCGCCGCCAAGCGCCTGAAAAGCCTGATGCGCGACGGTGTCACCAGCATCGAAATCAAATCCGGGTACGGCCTCGACCTGGCCAACGAACGCAAGATGCTGCGGGTCGCCCGTCGCCTCGGTGCCGAGCTGCCGGTCAGCGTACGCAGCACCTGCCTGGCGGCTCACGCCTTGCCGCCGGAGTACACCGATCGCGCCGACGATTACATCGATCACATCTGCAGCGAAATGCTCCCGGCCCTGGCCGCCGAAGGGCTGGTGGACGCGGTGGATGCCTTTTGCGAATACCTGGCGTTTTCCCCTGCCCAGGTTGAGCGCGTATTCGTCACTGCCCGGGAACTGGGCTTGCCGGTGAAGCTGCACGCCGAGCAGCTTTCTTCCCTGCACGGATCGAGCCTCGCGGCGCGTTACCACGCACTGTCGGCCGACCACCTGGAATTCATGACCGAAGACGACGCCATCGCCATGGCCAAGTCCGGCACAGTGGCCGTGTTACTGCCCGGCGCTTTCTACTTCCTGCGCGAGACCCAATTGCCACCGATGGAGGCCTTGCGCAAACACGGCGTGAAAATCGCCATCGCCAGCGACCTCAACCCCGGCACCTCGCCGGCGCTGTCGTTGCGCCTGATGTTGAACATGGCCTGCACCTGTTTCCGTATGACCCCGGAAGAGGCCCTGGCTGGCGCGACGATTCATGCCGCGACGGCATTGGGCATGGCCGCTACCCACGGTTCGCTGGAGGCGGGCAAGGTAGCCGATTTTGTTGCATGGCAAATCGATCGTCCGGCCGACCTGTGCTACTGGCTGGGCGGCGACCTGGAAAAACGCGTCGTGCGTCACGGCGTCGAGACGAGCGTTTAGGAGAACAGTTGTGGATAAGGTTCTGAACTTCAAACAAGGCCGCGTGCCGCTGCTGATCAGCATGCCCCACGCCGGTGTGCGCCTGACCCCTGCGGTCGAAGCTGGGTTGATCCCCGCCGCGAAAAGCCTGCCGGACACCGATTGGCACATCCCGCAGCTGTACGATTTCGCCGCCGAACTGGGTGCCAGTACCCTGGCCGCCGAATACTCGCGGTTTGTCATCGACCTGAACCGGCCATCCGACGACAAGCCTTTGTATGTCGGCGCCACCACCGGTCTGTACCCGGCAACGCTGTTCGATGGTATTGCGTTGTTCCATGAGGGAATGGAGCCTTCGAAAGAAGAGCGCGCGACCTATCTGGAGCAGATCTGGACGCCATACCACAGCACCTTGCACAACGAGCTGGCGCGACTGAAAGCCGAGTTCGGCTATGCACTGTTGTTTGATGCCCACTCGATTCGCTCGATCATCCCGCACCTGTTCGACGGCAAACTGCCGGATTTCAACCTCGGCACCTTCAACGGCGCCAGTTGCGATCCGCAGCTTGCAACTCAACTGGAAGCGATCTGCGCCCGCCACCCTGACTACAGCCATGTGCTGAACGGGCGCTTCAAGGGCGGGCACATCACCCGTCACTACGGCAATCCGGCGGAAAGCATTCATGCCGTGCAACTGGAGCTGGGCCAGTGCACCTATATGGAAGAGTTCGAACCGTTCCGTTATCGGCCGGACCTGGCCGGGCCGACGCAGGTGGTGTTGAAAGAATTGCTGCAAGGCCTGCTGGCCTGGGGCGAAAAGCATTACAACGCGTAACCTTGTGGGAGCGAGCCTGCTCGCGAATGCGGTGGGTCAGTCAACATGGATAGCGCCTGACACGCCCTCTTCGCGAGCAGGCTCGCTCCCACAGGTTTTCCGGCGGCAAATTTACAATCCAGCAAGTGCATGCTCATTGACGTAAATCGGGTTTATGATGCCCAACGGCAGAATAATAGAAGTCCCCCCAGGGATGACCTCGACCCCTTACGGAGTGCGCAATGCAGACTTTGTACCCGCAGATCAAACCCCACGCCCGGCACGATCTGGCCGTCGATGAAACCCACACGCTGTATGTCGACGAAAGCGGTTCACCGCAAGGTTTGCCGGTGGTGTTCATTCACGGCGGTCCCGGTGCCGGGTGTGATGCTGCGAGCCGATGCTACTTCGATCCAAACCTGTACCGCATCGTCACCTTCGACCAACGCGGTTGCGGTCGTTCCACCCCCCACGCCAGCCTCGAAAACAACACCACCTGGGACCTGGTCGCCGACCTTGAGCGAATCCGCGAGCACTTGGGCATCGACAAGTGGGTGCTGTTCGGCGGCTCCTGGGGTTCGACTTTGGCGCTGGCCTACGCACAAACCCATCCGGAACGTGTGCACGGGCTGATTCTGCGCGGGATTTTTCTCTGCCGCCCGCAGGAAATCGAATGGTTTTATCAGTCGGGTGCCAGCCGTCTGTTCCCCGATTACTGGCAGGACTACGTTGCGCCGATCCCGATGGACGAGCGCGGCGATTTGCTCAATGCTTTCCATAAACGACTCACCGGCAACGACCAGATCGCCCAGATGCACGCGGCCAAAGCCTGGTCCACGTGGGAAGGCCGGACCGCGACGCTGCGTCCGAACCCGCTGGTGGTCGATCGTTTCTCCGAGCCGCAGCGTGCGTTGTCGATCGCCCGCATCGAGTGCCACTACTTCACCAATAACGCCTTCCTCGAACCGAATCAGCTGATTCGCGACATGGGCAAGATCGCCCATTTGCCTGGCGTGATCGTCCATGGTCGCTATGACGTCATCTGTCCATTGGATAACGCCTGGGAGCTGCACCAGGCCTGGCCCAATAGCGAATTGCAAATAATCCGGGACGCGGGCCATGCCGCCGCTGAGCCGGGGATTACCGATGCATTGGTACGCGCTGCCGACCGAATGGCCCGGCGCTTGCTCGACCTGTCGCCTGAAGAAGCATGAAGGGCTTGCTGCAACGCGTGCGCGGCGCGCGGGTCGAGGTAGCGGGGCAGGTGGTCGGCGCAATCGACCAGGGTTTGCTGGTGCTGGTAGCCGTCGAGCCCGACGACACGCGGGCCAGCGCCGACAAACTTCTCAATAAGCTGCTTAACTATCGTGTGTTCAGCGACGCTGAGGGCAAGATGAACCTGTCCCTGGCGGATGTGGGTGGCGGGTTGTTGCTGGTCTCGCAGTTCACCCTGGCCGCCGACACCAAGAGCGGGCTGCGACCGAGTTTCTCGACCGCGGCCCCCCCGGCCTTGGGCGAGGAGCTTTTCGGCTATCTATTAAGCAAAGCGAAACAGGTGCATGGCACTGTGGCATCAGGTAGATTCGGCGCGGATATGCAGGTGCACCTGGTCAATGATGGCCCGGTTACCTTTCTGTTACAGACCTGAAAGCGCTTGAAACATCTTTTTAAGCGCTTTTCGGTCGAAAACAGGCGTTTATCCCGATAAATACTTTGTTACCCCTGATGCGTTGTAACGCGGCCTACTAGATAATCGCGCGCTACGGGGATCAGCGTTCGTTGGTCCATTTTGACTTAGGTAGAGACTTGTCCGGATCCGATTGGGGAATCATTTTGCCCCAGCGGAGTCGGAACAATGCTCGCCAACTTGGCAAGAGTGGTCTGCAGGGTCGGCTTTTTCGCGCCGGATACCTGCTGGCCCTTTAACTGGCCGTTGGTTTTTTGATCTGTTTTCGGCGAGGGTTGCTCGTGATTGTTAGTCCCTGTAACGCACCAAAATTGACTGCCAAACGGTTTCGTAGCGCATTGGTAGCGGGCTCGGCACTGCTGTGCCTGCTCAGCGCCGGCCAGCTTTGGGCATTCAGTCTGGATGATGTATCGGTCAAGGCAAAAGAGCTGGCCGGGCAAAAGTACGAAGCTCCGCGCAGTAACCTGCCGAACGAATTCCGCGAGATGAAATTCGCCGATTATCAGAAAATTCGCTTCCTGACTGAAAAAGCCGAATGGGCCGATCAGAAGACCCCATTCAAGCTGTCGTTCTATCACCAGGGCATGCATTTCGATACGCCGGTGAAAATCAACGAAATCACGGCGAACACCGTCGAAGAGATCAAGTACGACCCGAGTCGTTTCGATTTCGGCGACGTCAAGTTCGATCCCAAGGCCACCGAGCAACTGGGTTACGCCGGTTTCCGCGTCCTGTACCCGGTCAACAAGGCTGACAAGCAAGACGAAATCATGACCATGCTGGGCGCGAGTTACTTCCGCGTGGTCGGCAAGGGTCACGTCTACGGCTTGTCCGCTCGCGGCATGGCGATCGATACCGCACTGCCGTCCGGCGAAGAGTTCCCGCGTTTTCGCGAGTTCTGGATTCAACAGCCGAAACCGGGCGACAAGCACCTGGTGATCTTCGCCCTGCTGGATTCGCCACGGGCGACCGGCGCCTACCGCCTGACCCTGCGTCCGGGCAGCGACACCATTGTCGACGTCAAGGCGCAGATGTTCCTGCGCGACAAGGTTGGCAAACTGGGCATCGCGCCACTGACCAGCATGTTCCTGTTCGGCGCCAACCAGCCGTCGAAAGTGCTGAACTACCGTCGTGAGCTGCACGATTCCAGCGGTCTGGCGATCCATGCCGGCAACGGCGAGTGGATCTGGCGTCCGCTGAACAACCCGAAACACCTGGCGGTGAGCAACTTCTCCGTCGAGAACCCGCGTGGCTTCGGCTTGCTGCAACGCGGTCGTGATTTCAGCCACTACGAAGACCTCGACGATCGCTACGACAAGCGCCCAAGCGCCTGGATCGAACCGAAGGGCGATTGGGGCAAGGGCACCGTCGATCTGGTCGAGATTCCGACCGCCGACGAAACCAACGACAATATCGTGGCGTTCTGGAGCCCGGAAAAGATGCCGGAGCCAGGCCAGCCGCTGGACTTCGCTTATCGCATGCACTGGACCATGGACGAAGCGGCGCTGCACGCACCGGACAGTGCCTGGGTCAGTCAGACCCTCAAATCCACCGGTGACGTCAAGCAGTCCAACCTGATTCGTCAGCCGGACGGCAGCGTTGCCTATCTGGTGGACTTCGAAGGTCCGTCCCTGGCAGCTTTGGCCCCGGATACGGATGTTCGCAGCCAGGTCAGCGTCGGCGAAAACGCCGAACTGGTCGAGAACAGCGTGCGCTACAACCCTGAAACCAAGGGCTGGCGCCTGACTCTGCGGATGAAGATCAAGGACCCGGGCAAGTCCACCGAGATGCGTGCTGCACTGGTGCAGAACATCGTGCCTGCCGATCTGGCCAAGACTTCGATTCCAGCATCCACTTCTTCCGTTGCCAAGGCCGACAAAGTTGCCGCCAAGCAAGCGGAGAAAGCGGACAAGGAAGCGAAGGCCGCCGAGGCCAAGCAGGCCGAAGCCAAGCCAGTCGCAGATGCCAAGGACAAGGCGAACAACAATGACGCCAAGCAGCCTGCTGCTGCCGACGCGGTCCCAGCCACACCGGAATCGGCATCGACTGAAGAAGTCCTGACCGAGACCTGGAGCTACCAGTTGCCTGCCGATGAGTAATTCTCAAGTACAGCCAGAGACTCTGTCCGAGTACCTGGCACATCTGCCGATGACCGACCAGCAGCGCGCGGAACTCGCGGGCTGCAAGTCCTTCAGCGAATTGCACGAGCGTTTGTCGTCTTCGACATTTGACGCCCCGACCGAGGCCGCCCAGGCATCGGTTGGCAAGCGCCTGACCCTGAGCACCGCTGAAGAGTTGCAGGACGCTGAAATGCTGGCGCTCGACGCCAGCGGTCGCGTCTGCCTGAAGGCGACCCCACCGATTCGTCGGACCAAGGTCGTGCCGGAGCCATGGCGTACCAATATCCTGGTGCGCGGCTGGCGACGTCTAACCGGTCGCACCAACCCGCCGAAACCACCGAAAGACGAGAACGTGCTGCCGGCGGCGCGCTGGCGCACGGTCGGTTCGATCCGTCGCTACATTCTGTTGGTGCTGATGCTCGGCCAAACCATCGTCGCCGGCTGGTACATGAAAGGCATCATGCCGTACCAGGGCTGGTCGTTCGTCGACCTTGATGAAGTCCTGCACCAACCGCTGTTGCAGACCGCCACGCAAGTGCTGCCGTACGCGTTGCAGACCAGCATCCTGATCCTGTTCGGAATTTTGTTCTGCTGGGTCTCGGCCGGTTTCTGGACCGCACTGATGGGCTTTCTCGAGTTGCTCACTGGTCACGATAAATATCGTATCTCCGGCAAAAGCGCTGGCAACGAGCCGATTCCGAAGGATGCGCGCACCGCACTGGTGATGCCGATCTGTAACGAAGACGTGCCTCGTGTATTCGCCGGCTTGCGTGCAACGTTCGAGTCGGTCGCCGCCACAGGTGACCTGGATCGCTTTGACTTCTTCGTGCTCAGTGACAGTAACGACGCCGACATCTGCGTCGCCGAACAGCAAGCCTGGCTGGACGTCTGCCGCGAAGCCGGTGGCTTCGGCAAGATCTTCTATCGTCGCCGCCGTCGTCGTGTGAAACGTAAAAGCGGCAACCTCGACGACTTCTGCCGTCGCTGGGGGGGTGACTACAAGTACATGGTGGTGCTCGATGCTGACTCCGTGATGAGCGGCGAGTGCCTGACCAGCCTGGTGCGCCTGATGGAAGCCACGCCGGACGCCGGGATCATCCAGACCGCGCCACGTGCGTCGGGCATGGACACCCTTTATGCGCGTATGCAGCAATTCGCCACCCGTGTGTACGGTCCGCTGTTCACCGCTGGCCTGCACTTCTGGCAGTTGGGCGAATCCCACTATTGGGGCCACAACGCGATCATCCGCATGAAGCCGTTCATCGAGCACTGCGCCCTGGCGCCGTTGCCGGGTAAAGGCGCGTTTGCCGGTGCGATCCTGTCCCACGACTTCGTCGAAGCCGCGCTGATGCGCCGTGCCGGTTGGGGCGTGTGGATTGCCTACGACTTGCCAGGCAGCTACGAAGAATTGCCGCCAAACCTGCTGGACGAACTCAAGCGTGACCGTCGCTGGTGCCACGGTAACCTGATGAACTTCCGCCTGTTCCTGGTCAAGGGCATGCACCCGGTGCACCGCGCCGTGTTCCTGACTGGCGTGATGTCTTACCTGTCGGCGCCACTGTGGTTTTTCTTCCTGGTATTGTCGACGGCGCTGCTGGCGGTCAATACGTTGATGGAGCCGCAATACTTCCTTGAACCGCGCCAGCTTTATCCGCTGTGGCCACAATGGCATCCGGACAAGGCGATTGCGCTATTTTCGACCACCATCGTGCTGCTGTTCCTGCCGAAGCTGTTGAGCATCATCCTGATCTGGGCCAAGGGCGCGAAAGAGTTCGGTGGCAAGTTCAAGGTCACGCTGTCGATGCTGCTGGAGATGCTGTTCTCCATGCTGCTGGCGCCGGTGCGGATGATTTTCCACACCCGTTTCGTGCTCGCCGCATTCCTCGGCTGGGCTGCGACCTGGAACTCGCCGCAGCGTGACGACGACTCCACACCCTGGAGCGAAGCGGTCAAGCGCCACGGTCCGCAGACCTTGCTCGGTTTCTTCTGGGCACTGCTGGTGATCTGGCTGAACCCAAGCTTCCTGTGGTGGTTGGTACCGATCGTCGGTTCGCTGATGTTGTCGGTCCCGGTGTCGGTGATTTCCAGCCGCGTCGGCCTGGGCCTCAAGTCCCGTGACGAGAGCCTGTTCCTGATTCCAGAGGAATACAATCCACCGCAGGCGTTGCTGGCGACTGACCAGTACACTCATGAAAACCGTTATCACGCGCTCAAGGAAGGCTTCATCCGCGCGGTGGTCGATCCACAGCAGAACGCCCTGGCGTGTGCGCTGGCGACCTCGCGGCACCGTGAGGCCGAGCCGATCGAATGGCTGCGGGTGGAGCGGGTCCGGCACGCGATGAAAGTCGGGCCTGAAGGCTTGACCAACAATGAGCGGGTACAGTTGCTGAGCGACCCGGTTGCATTGGCCCGTTTGCATGATCAGGTCTGGAGCGAGGGTCACCCTGAGTGGCTGGGTGCTTGGCGCAAGTCGGTCCAGGCCGACCCCCATGCACCGCTGTTGCCGCTTCAGCCGCTGAGCGCACAGCCTCAGTTGGCGTAACGAAAAAAAACCGCGAAAGCGGGTTTTTTATTGATCGTTTGGACGCGGAGCGTCCCTGGCTGCATTCCCACGCAGAGCGTGGGAACGATCAATTGCCCAAAAAACTTGTGCAATTGGACAGGTGCGTTAGCATCCGTCCCCGAATTGGTGCGCCCGGACCGTTTTGCGTCCGTATCTATCGGTTTTCTCAGGAAAACTGTCGATTTCGTGCCGCAAACGCAATGGTTTTGGGGACTTGAAGATGAAGAAGTATCTGTCGATGCTGCTGCTCGGCGTCACGGCATTGGTTGCAGTCAGCGCGGCGCAGGCCGGTGCCATTGATGACGCGGTCAAGCGCGGCACGTTGAAAGTCGGCATGGACCCGACCTACATGCCGTTCGAAATGACCAACAAGCGCGGCGAAATCATCGGTTTCGAAGTCGACATCCTCAAAGCCATGTCCAAGGCCATGGGCGTCAAGCTGGAGCTGGTGTCCACCGGCTACGACGGCATCATCCCGGCCCTGCTGACCGACAAGTTCGACATGATCGGCAGCGGCATGACCCTGACCCAGGAGCGCAACCTGCGCCTGAACTTCAGCGAACCGTTCATCGTGGTCGGCCAGACCCTGCTGATCCGCAAGGAGCTGGAAGGCACCATCAAGTCCTACAAAGACTTGAACACCGCTGACTACCGCATCACCTCAAAACTCGGCACCACCGGCGAGATGGTCGCCAAAAAGCTCATTGCCAAAGCCAAGTACCACGGCTACGACAACGAGCAGGAAGCTGTGCTCGACGTGGTCAATGGCAAGGCCGACGCCTTCATCTACGACGCCCCTTACAACGTTGTCGCCGTGAACAAGGTCGGCAACGGCAAGCTGGTGTTCCTCGACAAGCCGTTCACCTACGAGCCGCTGGCCTTCGGCCTGAAGAAGGGTGACTACGACAGCATCAACTTCATCAACAACTTCCTGCACCAGATCCAAGAAGACGGCACCTACGATCGCATCCATGACAAATGGTTCAAAGACACCGCATGGCAGAAGGATATGGAGTAACACCTCTACTTGATCGTTCCCACGCTCTGCGTGGGAATGCCGCCCGGGACGCTCCGCGTCCCTTCGCAAGCGTGACGCAGAGCGTCAAAGGATGCATTCCCACGCAGAGCGTGGGAACGAGCGAATCAGAGAAGCGTTCATGAAACAGAAAAAAGCCCAATGGCCCTGGCACGTCCTGACCGTGCTGGTGCTGATCGGCCTGGCTGGCGCGTTGTATTACGCCACCTCGCTGATGTCCTACGAATGGCGCTGGAACCGCGTACCGCAGTACTTTGCCTACCACGCCGAAGAATCCCAGCGCGCCGCCGACATCTCCACCGTCAGCGAGTTAGTGCGCAAGGGCGATAAAGCTGAGGTCACGCTGCGCAATGACGCAGGCGACGAACAACACCTGATCGTCGACGAAAACAGCCTGCAAGTCGCCCAGGGCGATGATGTGGCCGAAGGCGATGTGATTGGCGTAACCCGCCACTGGGCCGCCGGGCCGCTGTTGTGGGGTCTCTGGACCACATTGTGGCTGTCCGTGGTGTCCGGCGTGCTCGGCCTGTTGATTGGCTTGGCGACGGGCCTGTGTCGGCTGTCGAATAACCCGACCCTGCGCGACCTCTCGACCATCTACGTCGAACTGGTGCGCGGTACTCCGCTGCTGGTGCAAATCTTCATTTTCTACTTCTTCATCGGCACCGTAATGAACCTGTCCCGGGAATTCGCCGGGATCGCCGCGCTGTCGCTGTTCACCGGCGCCTACGTCGCAGAGATCATCCGCTCCGGCGTGCAGTCGATCGCCCGTGGCCAGAACGAAGCGGCCCGCTCCCTCGGCTTGAGCGCGGGTCAGTCGATGCGCCACGTGGTGCTGCCGCAAGCGTTCAAGCGCGTACTGCCGCCGCTGGCCGGGCAATTCATCAGTCTGGTGAAAGACACGTCGCTGGTGTCGGTGATCGCGATTACCGAACTGCTCAAGAGCGGTCGCGAAGTCATCACCACCTCGTTCTCGCCGTTCGAAATCCTATTCTGCGTCGCCGGCCTGTACCTGTTGATTAACCTGCCGCTGTCGAAAATCGCCAGCCGGCTTGAGCGGAGGCTCGCGCAAAGTGATTGAAGTCCGCGATCTGGTAAAAGTCTTCGATACCCGTGGCCAAGTGGTACGCGCCGTGGATAACGTCAGTACAACGGTCGCCAAAGGCGAAGTGCTGGTTGTGATCGGTCCGTCCGGTTCCGGCAAGTCGACCTTCTTGCGTTGCCTTAACGGCCTGGAGGAGTTTGACTCTGGCTCGGTGAGCATCGACGGCCTGCAACTGGCCGATCCGAAAACCGACGTGAACGCCTACCGCCGTGAAGTTGGCATGGTATTCCAGCATTTCAACCTGTTCCCGCACATGACAGTGCTGGAAAACCTGTGCCTGGCGCAGAAAGTCGTGCGCAAGCGCGGCAAGAAAGAGCGCGAGGCCAAGGCCATGGTGCTGCTCGAAAAGGTCGGTATTGCGCAGAAAGCCAACGAATTTCCGTCGCGGCTGTCCGGCGGTCAGCAACAGCGGGTAGCGATTGCCCGTGCGCTGGCGATGGAACCGAAGGTGATGCTGTTCGATGAGCCGACCTCGGCGCTCGACCCGGAAATGGTTGGCGAAGTGCTGGATGTGATGAAGACACTGGCCGTGGAAGGCATGACCATGGTCTGCGTCACCCATGAAATGGGCTTTGCCCGTGAAGTGGCGGACCGGGTGTTGTTCTTTGACCATGGCAAGCTGCTTGAAGACGCTTCGCCGGCAGAGTTCTTTGATGCGCCGAAGGATCCGCGGGCGCAGGCGTTTCTTCGTCAAGTTCTGTAACTTCACCGGCTGCTCAATCCCTTCGCGAGCAGGCTCGCCCCACAGTGGATCTGTGTACGACAGAACCCTGTGGGGCGAGCCTGCTCGCGAAGGCATCACCTCGGTCCCAGGCGAACCGAGGCTCTCGCATCACCTCAAACCCTGAACTTGCCCACCAGCATCTGCAAATGCGTCCCCAATCGCGCCAGCTCGATGCTGGACGCCGCCGTCTCTTCACTCGCAGCCGACGTCTGGTCCGACACATCACGCACGTTCAGCACGCTTCGGTTGATCTCTTCGGCCACGGCGCTCTGTTGTTCAGCCGCGGCGGCAATCTGTTGGTTCATCGCCTGGATCGCCGACACCGTGCGTGTGATGTTTTCAAGTGAGCCGCCGGCGCGACGGGTCAGTTCCACGCTGCTGTCGGTCAGGGCGCGACTGTTGTCCATGATGTTGGCCACGTGCTGGGTGCCGCTTTGCAGGCCGACGATCAGCTCTTCGATTTCTTCCGTGGACTTCTGGGTACGCTGGGCCAGGCTGCGCACTTCATCAGCGACCACGGCAAAACCGCGCCCCGCCTCACCGGCACGGGCGGCTTCAATAGCCGCGTTGAGCGCCAGCAGGTTGGTTTGTTGGGCCACCGACTTGATCACGTCGAGCACGCTGCCGATCTTGTCGCTTTCGCGCTTGAGCTCGCCCATGGCCTCGGTGGAGTGACCCACTTCCTTGGCCAGGCGCTCGATCTGCGCGATGGCTTCGCCGACTACCTTGTCACCTTCGCGGGCCTGCTGGTCGGCTGCTACAGCGGCCTCCGAGGCTTCCTCAGCGTTGCGTGCGACTTCCTGCACCGTTGCGGTCATCTCGTTCATGGCGGTCGCCACCTGATCGGTCTCGACCTTCTGGCTGTTGACCCCGGCGCTGGTCTGTTCGGTGACGGCCGACAGTTCCTCGGCGGCGCTGGCGATCTGCGTGACGCCGTCGCTGATGCCGCCGATCAATTCGCGCAGGCCTTGGGTCATGCTCTGAATGGCGCGCTGCAGTTGGCCAAGTTCATCCTGGCGACGGGACACCAGGTTGTGGGTCAGGTCGCCGGCGGCGATGCGTTCGGCCGCCTTGAGGGTCTGGTTCAGCGGAATCACGATCTGCCGGGTGATGGCCCAGGCGGCAAACAGGCCTATGACCAAGGCCAGGAGGGTGGCCAGCAACAGCATGTTCTTGGCGTGCGCTACGTCGGTATCGCGCACCAGGGTTTGCGAGACGGTGAGCTTCTTGCTGACGTCGAGCAGAATCTCGCCTTGGGCAGCCATATGTTTGAATGCATCGGCGCTGGCGGTCTGGGAATCGTGGTATTGGATGACCGCGGCGCGGTAAGCCCTGAGCGAGTCTGTTGCTTGCTGCAAGTTAGCGATGTGTTGTTCTGGCAGCTTCGACGGCAGGCTTTGCAGATATTTCAGGGCGTTGTCGATGGCGTCCAGCGCTGGCTGTTCTGCCTCGGCCTTGCCGCTATAGGTGTAGCCACGCACCTGAAAGCGCGCTTGCTGGATCAATTTGCTCAAGTCGATCACGCTGTTGAACTGCGCCACGCTGTCGCCTTGCAGCAGGGATTGTTCGACTTCGGCGACTTTGGCCACGGCATTGTCGGCGGTGGCGCCCAATTTGCTGCGAGCATCTTCGCGACTGGCGCTGATCTGGGTCATGGACGCGAAAGCTTGCTTGTACTGGCTGACGGCGGCCAATTGCTGGTCGACCATGGTCACGTCGGCGGGTTGCTCGATCATCCGGCGAGCCGCTTGCAGGCTGGTGTCGAGCTTGCCCAGCAAATCGTTGACGGCGCCAGGGCCTTGTTCGCCGCGGCGCATTTCGTAATCCAGGCGGGCGATGCGCAGGTCTTTGGTCATCCCGTTGATATCGGAAATGAACCCCAGCGTATCACCGCGACGGGTGACGTCGCTCAGGCCGGTCCAGCCCGTGAAGGTGATCAGCATCGTCAGCAGCAGCACAAGACCGAAGCCGACGCCCAGCTTGCGGTTTACGCTTACGTTCCCCAGTTTATCGGCTAGCGATTGGTACATGCTGCAACTCTCCCGGAGCAAACATTGGTTTCATGGGAGGTATATCGGCAGGCGGGGGAAATCCTGTAGGAGCGAGCATGCTCGCGAAGGTCGTTAACGATGACGCTGGCTGCCTGAAACCCTGCGGCGCTCTGTTGGCCATCGCGAGCATGCTCGCTCCTACAGGGGGGCGGTGTTTGGTTAGAAGAGCCGGGCGAGCAGCGCGGTAACGGCAGTTTCCACGCGCAGGATGCGCTCGCCCAGCTGCACCGGTTGCAGGCCGGACTTGCCCAGCAAGTCGATCTCGTAGGGGATCCAGCCACCTTCCGGGCCGATGGCCAGGGTCACGGGCTCGGTGAGGGCGCGGGGGCAGGGCGGGTATTGGCCTGGATGACCAACCAGGCCGAGAGTGCCCTCGGTAATGGCAGGCAGGCGATCTTCGACGAACGGCTTGAAGCGTTTCTCGATCACGACTTGCGGCAACACGCTGTCCCTGGCTTGTTCGAGGCCCAGGATCAATTGCTCGCGAATGGCCTCGGGCTCCAGGAACGGTGTCTGCCAGAAGCTCTTCTCGACGCGATAGCTGTTCACCAGCACGACCCGTGGCACACCCATGGCCGCGACGGTCTGGAACACCCTGCGCAGCATCTTGGGCCGCGGCAGGGCCAGGACCAGGGTCAACGGCAACTTGGCGGGTGGGGGCTGGTCGAGGGTGACGCGCAGTTCCGCCTCGTTGGCGTCCAGGCGCAGAACCTCCGCCGAGCCCATCAGCCCGTCGATGCGGCCGACACGCATGCTGTCACCCACTTCGCAGCGGTGGACTTCCTGCATGTGGGTCAACCGCCGATCGCGCAGAACCACCCGGTCGGCCGCAATAAAGTCGGCCTCTTCAAGGAGCAGCAGGTTCACGGTTGGGTCGCTGGCGGCTGGTCGTTGTTATCGTCGGCAGGCTGGTCGTCCGGATGCTCGCCACGCTTGCTGATCAGGCTGCCGAACAGGATGCCGATCTCGAACAACAGCCACATCGGTACGGCCAGCAGGGTCTGCGAGAAAATGTCCGGCGGGGTCAGGATCATGCCGACGACGAAGCAGCCGATGATCACGTACGGACGGATTTTCTTCAGGTACTTCACGTCGACCACGCCGATCCACACCAGCAGCACCACGGCCACCGGGATTTCGAACGCCACGCCGAAGGCGAAGAAGAGCGTCATGACGAAATCGAGGTAGCTGGTGATGTCGGTCATCATTTCCACGCCGGCCGGGGTGGCGGCGGCGAAGAATTTGAAGATCAGCGGGAACACCAGGAAATAGGCGAACGCCATGCCGGCGTAGAACAGCACGATGCTCGAACACAGCAAGGGCACGGCGATGCGTTTCTCATGCTTGTACAGGCCCGGTGCGATGAAGCCCCAGATCTGGTGCAGGATCACCGGAATCGCCAGGAACAACGACACCATCATGGTCAGCTTCAGTGGCGTCAGGAACGGCGACGACACATCCGTGGCAATCATCGTCGCACCGGCTGGCAGGTAGGCCCGCAGCGGTGTCGAGACGAAGGTGTAGATTTGCTGGGTAAAGGCGAACAGCCCGGCAAAGATGATGAAGATCGCCGCTACGCAGCGCAGCAGGCGGGTACGCAACTCAGTGAGGTGCGAAACCAGCGGCATGTGCTGGTCGTTTTCAGGAAGATCGCTCATGGGGCTCGCGGCGGCAATGTTGGGTCTTGAGGGGCCGGCGCAACGGGCGCCGCCGCAGGTGCAACGTGTTCGACCGGGGTCGTTGCGACAGGTACAACTTCGACTGGCGCAGATTCAACGACAGGCGCATGAATCGTCGGCGACGCTGCAGGCTCGACAGGTGTCGGTTGCTGCTGGGTCGGCGAGAAGATCTTGCGGGCCTCCTGCTCAAGCGACAGGATGTGCTCGTTGTGCAGTTGCCGACGAATCTCGTCGGCACCGATTTCACGTTCAACTTCCTGTTTGATTGCGTTGAAGCTGCGCTTGAGGCGGCCAACCCACAGGCCGGCGGTACGCGCAGCGCCCGGCAGGCGCTCGGGGCCCAGCACCAGCAGGGCGACGAGGCCAACGAGCAGCAGTTCAGAGAAGCTGATACCAAACATTAGTCAGTGCTCACGAGTCTTTGCGGATCGGCTCTTCGACTTTTTGCGCCTGCACGTCGATGGTGTGCGGCTGGTTAACAGTGGCCTGTGGCTGAACCGGCGGAACCGGTTGGGCCGGAGTCGCGGTCGGGTCGGCCGGTTTTTCGTCGTCGTTCATGGCCTTGCGAAAGCCCTTGATGGACTCGCCGACGTCGGTGCCGAGGTTTTTCAGTTTCTTGGTGCCGAATACCAGTACCACGACAACCAGAATGACGACCCAGTGTTTCCAGTCAAAAATGCCCATGCTGCTGCTCCTCTCTAATAGTTATTCAGGCGGACGGGCGCGAGGCTTTCTCGGCGTGTCCGGACAGACCGAAGCGACGGTCCAGTTCATCGAGTACAGCCTGGGGATGCTGCCCCAATTGGGCGAGCATGACCATGCTGTGGAACCATAAATCGGCGGTTTCGTAGATCACATCGCTGCAGTCGCCGCTGATGGCGGCGTCCTTGGCGGCAATGATGGTCTCTACTGACTCTTCGCCAACTTTTTCCAGAATCTTGTTCAAGCCCTTGTGGTACAGGCTGGCGACGTACGAGCTGTCGGCGGCGGCGCCTTTGCGCTCTTCCAGCACCTGGGCCAGACGGATCAACGTGTCACTCATGTTTGTGTCCTGCGCAATAGATGGCGTGCGGATCTTTCAGGACCGGGTCGACAGTCGTCCAGTCGCCGTTCTCGAAAACACGGTAGAAGCAGCTCTGGCGCCCGGTATGACAGGCAATGTCGCCAATCTGCTCGACCATCAGGATGATCACGTCGGCGTCGCAGTCCAGGCGCATCTCATGCAGGGTCTGCACATGACCGGACTCTTCGCCCTTGCGCCACAGCTTGCCGCGCGAGCGCGACCAGTAGATGGCGCGGTTCTCGGCAGCCGTCAGTTCCAGTGCTTCGCGGTTCATCCAGGCCATCATCAGGACGCGCCCGGTCTTGTGGTCCTGGGCAATCGCCGGCACCAGGCCGTCGGCGTCCCATTTGATCTCGTCCAGCCAGTTTTTCATCTTCGACTCCGACAGCAAGCCCGACACATCATTAGTCGGGCTCAACGTTGAAACAGTGTGCCAGTGCGCAGCACAACTGGCTATCGGCGAACGACCAGATACAAGCCGACCGCCATCATGATGCCCGCTGGCCAATAGGCCAGATCGTTCAATGGCCCGCCCGCGGCGAGGATCGCGCCACCGGCCAGATGGGCCGTACCGAGCAGGCGCAGGAACCAGTCGTCGCGGCGTCGATGCCAGGGTGGCGGCGGATCGTTGGCATGGGGCTGGGACAGGCGTTCGAGCAGGTCACGGGTCATATTGGCCAAGTGCGGGATCTGTTCGATCTGGGATTGCACGTTGCCAAACAAGGCTTTGGGACTGACGCGGTCACGCATCCAGCGCTCGAGGAAGGGTTGCGCGGTGTTCCACAGGTCGAGGTCCGGGTACAGCTGGCGGCCCAGGCCTTCGATGTTCAACAGGGTTTTTTGCAACAGGACAAGTTGCGGCTGCACTTCCATGTTGAAGCGACGAGCTGTCTGGAACAGGCGCATCAGCACTTGGCCGAAGGAAATATCTTTTAACGGTTTTTCGAAGATCGGTTCGCAGACCGTCCGGATCGCCGCTTCGAATTCGTTGAGTTTGGTTTCTGCCGGCACCCAGCCCGAATCGATGTGCAGCTGTGCCACTCGCCGGTAATCGCGCTTGAAGAACGCGAACAGGTTGCGCGCCAGGTAATCCTGGTCCTGGGGGGTAAGGCTGCCGACGATACCGCAGTCGATCGCGATGTATTGCGGGCTCCACGGCTGCACCGTGCTGACGAAGATGTTGCCGGGGTGCATGTCGGCATGGAAGAAGCTGTCGCGAAACACTTGGGTGAAGAAGATCTCCACGCCGCGTTCGGCGAGCATTTTCATGTCGGTGCGTTGGTCCGCCAGGGTCGCGAGGTCGGTCACCTGGATGCCGTAGATACGCTCCATCACCAGCACTTTCGGCCGGCACCAGTCCCAATAGACTTGTGGTACGTACAGCAGTGGCGAACCCTCGAAGTTGCGCTTGAGCTGGCTGGCGTTGGCCGCTTCGCGCAGCAGGTCGAGTTCGTCGTAGATGGTTTTTTCGTAGTCCTGGACCACGTCCACCGGGTGCAGCAGGCGCGCATCGGCCGAGAGTTTTTCGGCGGCGCGGGCGAGGATGAACAGCCACGCCAGGTCTTGCGCGATCACTGGTTTGAGGCCAGGCCGGATCACCTTGACCACGACTTCCTCGCCGGTTTTCAGCTGTGCAGCGTGCACTTGGGCCACCGATGCCGAGGCCAGTGGTTCGACGTCGAAGCGGCTGAACACTTCGCTGATTTTCTTGCCCAGCTGCTCTTCGATCAGATTGACCGACACTTGCGAGTCGAACGGCGGCACGCGGTCCTGCAGCATCATCAGCTCATCGGCGATGTCTTCGGGCAGCAGGTCGCGGCGGGTGGACAGGATCTGCCCGAACTTGATGAAAATCGGCCCCAGGTCCTGCAGCGCCAAGCGCAATCGTGCGCCACGACTCAGGTCCAGCGTCTTGCGCGGGAACCAGCGCCACGGCAAGGCGTAACGCAGCACCAGGAGAAACCAGGGCAGCGGCAGGGCGAACAGCAGGTCATCGAGGCGGTAGCGGATCACGACGCGCTGGATGCGCAACAAACGGCGGACGGCAAGCAGCTTCATGCGTTATCGCTTGGGTCGAGGGATCGGGAAAGGCGCTCGAAACGCGCCTCGAGACGTTCCAGATCGAGTTTGATCTGGTCCAGTTCACTGAATCGGGCTTCGGCTTCGCGCTGACCGACGAGGGTACGTGATTCTTCAGCCAGGTATTCGCCCAGGTTCTGGCCGAGGCTGGCGAATCCTTGCTGATACCAGCGGGCACGGCTGCGCAGATGACCGCCGACCAATTGCGTGGCGACAGGGCCAAGCCAGCGCGAGAGTTCGTACTCCCAATCCAGCTCGAGGTCCTGGAGGATCGCCGCCAGTTCCAGCAATACACCGCTGTCGCCGTCGAGCTCGACTTCGGGTGCATGCAGTACCGAAGTCTTGTCTTTGCTCATCGCCAGTTTCAGCAGGCTCGAGGCCGGTGCGCGCAGGGTGCAGTCGGCGCCGGTTTCCCATTGGGACGCGAGCATCAGGCCTTCATCGCTGGGCAGGATGAACACTTGCAGCGCCGGGCTGCGGCAGTCCACGGCAATCACTTTGCCGGCCAAATGCGCCAGCCGCGGCAGTGCCGTGCTGTCGAGACGCAGCACTCGGTTCAGGCCGAGCTCAACGCTGGCGAGCAGGCCGGCGAGCAGCATCAGGGCTTGATGCCACGGTGCAGGGCGACGATGCCTGCGGTCATGTTGTGATAGGTCACGCGGTCGAAGCCGGCCTCGACCATCATCGATTTCAGGGTTTCCTGGTTCGGGTGCATGCGGATCGATTCGGCCAGGTAGCGATAGCTTTCCGAGTCGTTGGTGATCAGCTTGCCCATCAGTGGCATGAAGGCGAAAGAGTAGGCGTCGTAGGCCTTGGACATCAGCGCGTTGGTCGGCTTGGAGAACTCCAGCACCAGCAGGCGACCGCCAGGCTTGAGCACGCGCAGCATCGAACGCAGGGCGTCTTCCTTGTGCGTGACGTTGCGCAGGCCGAAGGCGATGGTCACGCAGTCGAAATGGTTGTCCGGGAACGGCAGTTTTTCCGCATCGGCCTGGACGAATTCGACATTGCCGGCCACACCCAGGTCCAGCAGGCGGTCACGACCGACCTTGAGCATGGATTCGTTGATGTCGGCCAGCACCACCTGGCCAGTCGGGCCAACGAGGTGCGAGAACTTGCGGGTCAGGTCACCCGTGCCGCCGGCGATGTCCAGCACCCGGTTACCTGTGCGCACGCCCGACAGTTCGATTGCGAAACGCTTCCACAGACGGTGCATGCCGCCCGACAGGAGGTCGTTCATCAGGTCGTACTTGGCGGCTACGGAGTGAAAAACCTCAGCGACTTTTTCCGCTTTCTGGCTTTCCGGAACGTTTTTGAAGCCGAAGTGAGTGGTGGGTTCGGCATCGTTGCCTTTGCGCTGATCAGTCATATCGCTGTCACCAAAAGAGAATGCGCGACATTCTAATCCCCAAGGCATGCTTTGTCTTGGCAAGGCTGAAGGTAAGATGGGCAACCATCGGGACGTTTTGACGCAGCAGAGGTCAAGATGCCTCAGGATCGCCCCCATAAAGCAGGAGTCATTTGATGGCCCATATTAGTGTTGAACGTGCCCATGGCCTGGGTAAGGAAGCGGCCCGCGAGAAGGCCGACAAGCTGGCGCAGAAACTTTCCGATCAGTATGGCCTGGAACCGCAGTGGTCTGGCGACACCTTGAACCTCAAGCGCTCCGGTGTGAAAGGTGCGGTGCATGTCACTGAAGACTCGATCAAGGTCGATGTGGAGTTGGGCCTGATGATGTCGGCCATGAGCGGCATGATCAAAGCGGAAATCGAAAAGGCGCTCGATAAAGCGTTGGTCTGATTTCTGGTTGGAATGAGATCCCCTGTGGGAGCGAGCCTGCTCGCGAAAGCCATGTGTCATTCGATATGTATATTGACTGGCCTGACGCCTTCGCGAGCAGGCTCGCTCCCACAGTTTGATTTGCGGTGCGTCCAAGCATGTATGTCAGTTGTTAGGGTGCCGTTTCTAATTTTTCTCCCTACTTTGTGCCGGAGCCCGACACTTTCGCGGGCAATTCCTCAAACCTTCTGCGCGTGAGGTGGACCATGGCCAAAGTTATTTTGAAGAAAAAAATCGACGCATCGACGACCGCTCTGCATGACGTCAAATCGTATGCCCGCAGGATCTGGCTGGCAGGCCTGGGTGCCTACACCAAGGTCGGCCAAGAGGGTAGCGAGTACTTTCAAGAGCTGATCAAGGCTGGGCAAGCAGTTGAAACCAAAGGCAAAAAAGCAGTTGCCCAGAAGCTTGAAGCAGCCAATGCCGAGATCGACGAAGCCAAGAGTGAAGTGAGCACTTTCAAAGGCAAGGTCGAAGTTCAGCTCGACAAAGTCGAGAGAGCGTTCGACACGCGTGTCGCAAGTACCTTGAATCGCATCGGCATTCCGTCTAAACATGACGTTGAGACACTCTCTGCCAAGCTCGATGAGCTGACGGCACTGCTCGAACGCGTCGCGCGTAAATCTTAAGGAGAACGGGATGGCTGGTAAAAAGAACACCGAAAAAGAAAGCAGCTCGTGGATCGGAAAAGTCGAAGACTACTCCCGCAAAATCTGGCTGGCTGGTTTAGGCGTGTACTCGAAGATCGACACTGACGGCAGCAAACTCTTCGACTCGCTGGTAAAGGACGGCGAGAAAGCCGAGAAGCTGACCAAGAGCGCTGTTGGCAAGACTGTCGACGCCGCCAAGGACTCCGCATCGTCGGCCAAGTCGCGCATCAGCGGCGTAAAAGATCGTGCACTGGGCAAGTGGGATGAGCTGGAAGGGGCTTTCGACAAGCGCCTGAACAGCGCCATTTCGCGCCTGGGCGTGCCGAGCCGCAATGAAGTCAAGGCTCTGCACAGCAAGGTCGATACCCTGACCAAGCAAATCGAAAAACTTACCGGTGCCAAGGTTGCGCCTGTTGCGGCGAAAACCGCGGCAGCCAAACCAGCCGCTAAACCGGCTGCCAAAACCGCAGCCAAGCCATTGGCCAAAGCGGCGGCCAAACCGGCTGCAAAAACTGCTGCCGCCAAGCCAGCCGCCGCCAAGCCAGCTGCAAAATCAGCGGCCAAACCGGCAGCTGCTAAAACCGCCGCCAAGCCTGCAGCGAAAACCGCTGCCGCTAAACCGGCAGCCAAGCCAGCGGCAAAACCTGCTGCAGCGAAGAAACCAGCAGTGAAAAAACCGGCGGCTCCGAAAGCTGCCGCAGCCAAACCAGCAGAGGCTACCGCCAAACCGGCAACTCCGGTGACTTCGGCAGCTGTGGCAAGCACTTCGAACTCCGCTTCCGCGCCGACCCCTGCTGTAACCCAGACTGCCGCGTCAGCTCCATCGACGCCAACCAGTCAGTCCTGATAGTTCAGGGCTCAAAAAAACGCCCGGCCTGCCAAGGTCGGGCGTTTTTGTTTGAGGCTTGAATAGATCGCAGCCTGCGGCAGCTCCTACAGGTCAATGCGATCCAATGTAGGAGCTGCCGCAGGCTGCGATCTTTTGATCTTAATGCTCCTCCAGGTACTGCATCGCCATCTGCTCAGTCGCCGCCTTGATCGAGGGCAACAGATGCGGCGCCACCAGCATCATGATCTGGTAGACCACCAACCGAACTTCGCCTTCACGGCCCAGAATCCGCTGATAGTCCAGTGAGAACAGCAGCGTCAGGGTGATCTGCTCCACCAATTGCCCCAGCGCCTGGGTGTCGCTGACCAATTGCCCCAAGGCCTTCAGTCGAGCCAGCAGCGACGCCAGTGTGCGCTTGAGCGCATTGAGCAAGTTGCGAATACCCTTGGCCAGTTTCGGCAGGCGCCCGGCCAGATTCGACAGGTCCTGGAACAGGAAGCGATAGTGTGACAGGCGCTCGACGATCAGGTGCAGGAACAGCCAGTAATCCTCAGGAGCCAGTTCGACGTCGGCCGGAGGATCGAGCAACGGGGACAGTTCGGCCTGGAAACGTTCGAACAGGCCGAGAATCAGCGGCTCCTTGCCGTGGAAGTGGTAATACAGATTGCCCGGGCTGATGCCCATTTCGTTGGCGACTTCCATGGTGGAAACATTCGGTTCGCCCTTCTCATTGAACAACTGCAGGGCACATTCGAGTATCCGTTCGCGGGTTTTCATCCAGTCTTCTTATGATCGGGTCATGCCACGGCCGTTAAAGGCCGCGGTCGTTGAACATCAGCGCACGCGCACGTAAGTCCCGGGCGCCGCCTCCATCGGTGGATAATTCTGATTGCCGAGGGCCATGTGGGTTTCTTTTTGCGCGCCCGAGCGCTCCTGAATCCAGCCCAGCCATTGCGTCCACCAGCTACCGTCGACGGGCTTGGCGTCGTAGTACCAGGCCCTGGGGTCGCTGCTTAGTTTTGCACCTTCGAGGTAGTTGGCTTTCGGATTGTTCGGCGGGTTGAGAATGCTCTGCACATGACCGCTGTTGGCCAGGACAAAGCGACGCTCGCCACCGAGCAACAGGGTTGAGCGATACACCGCGTCCCACGGCGTGATGTGATCGTTGATGCCGGCCACGCTGAAACTGTCGACGGTGACCTTTTGCAAGTCGATCGGGGTGCCGCACACTTCCAGGCCACCCGGATGGCTCAGCGGGTTGTGCTTGAAGAAGTCCAGCAAGTCACCATGCAGGGCGGCCGGCAGGCGTGTGTTGTCATTGTTCCAGTAGAGAATGTCGAACGCCGGCGGCTCCTTGCCCATCAGGTAATTGTTGACGAAGTAGCTCCAGATCAAATCGTTGGGGCGCATCCAGGCGAAAACCTTGGCCATGTCGCGGCCTTCCAGCACACCTTTCTGGTAGGAGCGGCGCTTGGCCGCCTCCAGGGTCTGTTCGTCGGCGAAGAGTGTGGCCGGGCTGTCCAGTTGGCTGTCGAGCAGGCTCACCAGGTACGTCGCGCTGGAGATGCGGCGCAGCTGTCGCTTGGCTTGCAAGTGGCCCTGCAGGGCAGCAATGGTCAGCCCGCCAGCGCAGGCGCCCATCAGGTTGACCTCGCGCGCGCCGGTGATTGCCCGGCAGACATTCATGGCTTCTTCCACCGCTTCGACGTAGGTCGACAGGCCCCATTCGCGGTGACGTACATCCGGATTGCGCCAGCTGATGACGAAGGTTTGCAGGCCGTTCTTGAGCGCGAACTGGACGAAGCTGTTATGGGGGCTGAGGTCAAAAATGTAGTACTTGTTGATCTGTGGCGGCACCACCAGCAGCGGTTTGGAATACTGCTTTTCGCTCATCGGCTTGTATTGGATCAGCTCCAGCAGCTCGTTGCGAAACACCACGGCGCCGGTGGTGGTGGCGACGGTCTTGCCAACCTCGAATGCATGCCTGGTGACTTGCCGGGGCAAGCCATCGTTGTGCAAGAGGTCATCGACCAGATGGCCGATCCCGCGCACCAGGCTGTTGCCGCCGGAGTTGAAGATTTCCTTGATCGCCAGCGGATTGAGCAGGCTGTTGGACGGCGACACGGCATCGTTGAGCAGGGCGAACGCGAAGTGCGCACGGGCGCGGTCATCCGGGCTCATGTTGCTTTCGTCGATCCAGCTCTTGACCTGCTTCTGCCAGCTCAGGTACGCCTGCAGGCTGCGACGATAAAAGGGATTGAGACTCCACGCCGGATCGTCGAAGCGACGGTCTTGCGGGTTGGTGGGATGCAGGGTGTCGCCCAGCAACACGCGTCCCAGTTGACCACCCAGTTTCAAGGCGTGTCGCGCGGTGTGCACGGGGTGGCGCAGGCCATGGGCGGCGACACTGCGCAAAGTCGAAACCAGATCCCGGCCACGCAGGCCGGTAATCGCACTTTGTGCGTTGATGAACTTGGCGGGGGTGGGTAGTGACTCCCTCGCAGGTTTATCGCGCATGTCTCAACACTCCTTCGTCTTCAGGCTAAATACAAAACACCGAACCAGAACACCATAGACGCTGTAGCAGGTTGTTGCGCGGTGCGATGTCCTGCCACCTCCTCTTTGCCATACAAGAAATGAGCCGCTCAGCCACCCAGTGGCGCCGGATGCGGGTGCATCACCGCACGCTGGCGCTCCTCTTCAAGGAACTTCATGATGATCGGTGCCACCGCTTCGGCCCGGGTGATCAAGAACAGATGGCCGTCGTCGATGATGTGCAGTTGGGCATTGGGGATCCGCCAGGCCAGCAAGCGCATGTTGACCAACGGAATCAAGGGGTCGTCGTCGCCGGCCAGGACCAGGGTCGGCTGATTGATCTTGTGCAGCCAGTGGATGCTGGTCCAGCCGAAGCCGGCGAACAGTTGCCAGTAGTAACCGAGCTTGCCCGCCGAACGGACCTTTGCCGCATGGCTTGCAGCCAGCGTCGGGTCGCGACGGAACGAGCCGCCGTAGATCATCGGCGCAATGCGGATCACGTGGGATGGCTGGATGTACCGTCGTGGGCTGGCCATCATCCACAAGACTTTCGGCTTGCCCGGCACCATCACCGTACCCGCGGCTGTCGCTGCCAGGACCAGCTTCTTGCACCGCTCTGGATAGTCATAGGCGAACTGTTGCGCAAGGGCGCCACCCCATGACACGCCGATCACGTTGACTCGCCCGTAATCGAGGTAGTCGAGCATGCGTGCCGTGAGCTTTGCCAGGCCTGGGAAACGATATGGACGATTGGGCGTCGATGAACCGCCAACACCGGGTACGTCGAAGGCGATGACTTCGAGGTCCGGGTCCAGCGCTGCGACGAACGGAAACACCAGCTCCAGGTTGGCGCCGATGCCGTTGAAAATCAGCAAGGGCGTCAAGTGAGGCTTGCCGGGGCGCACCGCCGTGCGGAGGGTCTGGCCATCCAGGTCGACGGTGCGGAATATGAACGGTTGCGGCATGCTTCTAGCCCTGTTTATGAATTCATCCCCGAACCCCTGTAGGAGCGAGCCTGCTCGCGAAGGACGTTAACGATAACGCGTGCTGTCTGAGTTAACGCGTTGTCCTCACGTTTTTCGCGAGCAGGCTCGCTCCTACAGGTGAAGGCGGGGTGTGTCAGTTACCGTTCGTGCACGTACGTGCCTGGCGCCGCTTCACCTGCCGGATACGCCTTGCTGCCCAGTTTTGTCGGGGACTTTTTCAGCTCGCCCGAGCGTTGGGCCTGCCAGGCCTGCCAGTGCAGCCACCAGGAATCGGTATGCTTGGTGGCATTCGCTTGCCATTCATCGGCATTTTCCGCCACTTCGGTGCTGGTCATGTAGCGCGATTTCGGATTGCCCGGCGGGTTCAGGATGCTCTGGATATGCCCGCTGCTCGACAGCACGAATTCAACGTTGCCGCCAAACAGTTGCGCCGACTTGTAGCAGGACTTCCACGGGGTGATGTGGTCGTTGGTGCCGGCCAGGGAAAAGATGTCGGCCGTCACCTGCTTGAGGTCGATGGGGGTGCCGCACACTTCCAGTGCATTCGGGCGAATCAGTGGGTTATTTTTGAACAGTTCGATCAGGTCGCCGTGGAACGCCGCGGGCAACCGTGTGGTGTCGTTGTTCCAGAACAGGATGTCGAACACCGGCGGTTCGTTGCCTAGCAGGTAATTGTTGACCCAGTAGTTCCAGATCAGATCGTTGGGGCGCATCCAGGCGAAGACCTTCGCCATGTCGCGGCCTTCCAGTACGCCGGCCTGGTACGAGTGGCGCTTGGCGGCTTCAAGGGTCTGTTCATTGACGAACAGGGCAACATCGCTGTCGAGGGTGGTATCAAGCACGCTCACCAGCAAGGTCAGGGCGTTGACCTTGTTTTCGCCAATCGCCGCGTAATGGCCCAGCAGCGCGGTGCAAGTGATGCCGCCGGAGCAGGCCCCGAGCATGTTCACGTCTTTGCTGCCGGTGATCGCGGTAACGACGTCAACCGCTTCCTTGAGGGCTTCGATGTAGGTCGACAGGCCCCACTCTCGCTGTTCCTTGGTGGGATTTCGCCAGCTGACGATGAACGTTTGCACGTTGTTGCGCAGGCAGAACCGCGCCAGGCTCTTGTCCGGGCTCAGGTCGAAAACGTAGAACTTGTTGATCTGCGGCGGCACCACCAGCAGCGGGCGTTCGTATACCTGCTCGGTGGTCGGCTTGTACTGGATCAGTTCCAGCACATCGTTGCGAAACACCACCGCGCCTTCGGTCACGCCCAGGCTCTTGCCGACCTCGAATGCACCCATGTTGACCTGGCTCGGCATGCCGCCGTTGTGTACCAGATCCTTGGCCAGGTGCGAGAGGCCGTCGAGCAGGCTTTTGCCACCGGTTTCGAAAAAGCGTTTGACTGCCGCCGGGTTGGCCGCGGTGTTGGTCGGCGCCATGGCTTCGGTCATGAGGTTGATCACGAAGTGCCCACGCGCCACATCCTTGGGGGCGAGGTTACTTTCATCGATCCAGTCGTGGAGTTCCTTGCGCCACGCCAGGTAGGTTTGCAAATAACGTTTATAGAGCGGGTTCTGGCTCCAGGCCGGATCGGCGAAGCGACGGTCATCGCTGGTCGGTTGCAGCCCGGATTTACCCAGCAGTACGTTCTTGAGTTCAAGACCAAAGTGCGCGACATGTTTGACGCTGTGCACCGGTTGCTTGATGGCCTGCCTAAGCACCATTCGAGCAGAAGCCAGTAGATCCTTTCCACGCAGCCCAACGACAGGATTAAGCCCCAAGGTGTTTTCAGAGGCTTGATACTTCAACTCATCGTTACTCTTGTTACTCATCTACGACGCTCCATTGCCCTGAGACGAGCACCTTGGTCCTGCTGTGTAGTCACACAGCAATTGCCAGGTACTACTGCTCGGGTGACCTTTGATTCTGCATCACTGCTTTTTTAATTCAGAGAGCACTGCAGGGACCTTGCCAGTCCATTGGTTACCCGAGTTTAATTTTTTTCGCAAGCGGGCCAGGCGTCGACCCTGAAGCCGAGCATTCAAACAGATGGAATTAGAAAATGCCCTCTAAAGAGCAAGAGGCGCAGGCTAGAGCATCAGCTTGACGACAGATTCGTTCGGGTCGCGGGTTTTTCCTGCGGCTTTTAGCTCGGCA
The DNA here is from genome assembly GCF_002236105.1 of Pseudomonas umsongensis. Classification (GTDB taxonomy): domain Bacteria; phylum Pseudomonadota; class Gammaproteobacteria; order Pseudomonadales; family Pseudomonadaceae; genus Aquipseudomonas; species Aquipseudomonas umsongensis. The sequence continues at coordinate 305,958 of NZ_NIWU01000004.1, read as the reverse complement.
AGATAATCGTCCCAAAGCGCGTCATGACGTCGCCCCAGTTCGTAGAGGTATTCCCAGGTGAACAGGCCGCTGTCGTGGCCATCGTCAAAGGTCAGTTTCAGTGCGTACTGACCGGCGGGTTCTATCTTGCTCAGTCCTACGTTGATCTTGCCAAATTGCAGGATGGGTTTGCCGTGGCCCTGGACCTCGGCGGAAGGAGAGTGCACGCGCAGGAACTCGGCGGGCAGGGTGTATTCCTCGCCGGACGCGTATTTGAGCGTCAGGGTTTTCGAGGCTTTGTGCAGCTTGATGTCGGTGGGGAGTTGGGTCATGACCGGATGTCCGTTTGTATGTGTGGCCTGACCCTTGTAGGAGCCGGCTTGCTGGCGATGGCGATCTCAGGTACGCCATCGCCAGCAAGCCGGCTCCTACAAGGAATCACATGACCTACAGGATATAACGGGACAGGTCTTCGTTCTGCGCCAATTCGCCCAGGTGGCTGTTGACGTAGTCGGCGTCGATCTGGATTACCTTGTCATCATGGACGCTGGCCAGGTCGCCGGCACTGAAAGACACTTCTTCCAGCAGGCGTTCAAGCAAGGTGTGCAGGCGACGCGCACCGATGTTTTCGGTTTTTTCGTTGACCTGCCAGGCGATCTCGGCAATGCGCTTGATCCCGCTCGGCAGGAATTCGATACCCAGGCCTTCGGTTTTCAGTAGCGCGCAATATTGCTCGGTGAGCGAGGCGTGGGGCTCGCTGAGGATGCGTTCGAAATCTTCCGGGCTCAGGGCCTTGAGTTCGACACGGATCGGCAGTCGACCTTGCAGCTCCGGCACCAGGTCGCTTGGCTTGCTCAGGTGGAAGGCGCCGGAGGCGATGAACAGGATGTGGTCGGTCTTGACCATGCCCAGCTTGGTGTTGACGGTGCAGCCTTCGATCAGCGGCAGCAAGTCGCGCTGCACGCCTTCGCGGGATACATCGACACCGCCGGAGTTGCCGCGCTTGGCGACCTTGTCGATTTCGTCGATGAACACGATGCCGTGCTGTTCGACTGCTTCCAGGGCCTTGGCTTTCAACTCGTCATCGTTGACCAGGCGGCTGGCTTCTTCGTCGCGCACCATCTTCAGCGCTTCTTTGACCTTGAGCTTGCGGGCTTTCTTCTTGCCCTTGCCCATGTTGGCGAACAGGCTCTGCAGCTGGTTGGTCATTTCTTCCATGCCCGGTGGCGCGGAGATGTCGACGCCGGCCATTTCGGCGACTTCGATTTCGATCTCCTTGTCGTCCAGCTGGCCTTCGCGCAGGCGCTTGCGGAACAGTTGGCGGGTATTGGAGTCCTGGGTCGGGGCGTCGTCGCTGCTGAAGCCCATGCGTGCAGGAGGCAGCAGGGCGTCAAGGATGCGCTCTTCGGCAGCGTCTTCGGCGCGGTGGCGCACTTTGACGATTTCCTGTTCGCGCAGCAGCTTGATCGCGGCATCGGCCAGGTCACGAATGATCGATTCGACATCACGGCCGACGTAGCCGACTTCGGTGAACTTGGTGGCTTCGACCTTGATGAAAGGCGCGTTGGCCAGTTTCGCCAGGCGACGTGCGATCTCGGTCTTGCCGACACCGGTCGGGCCGATCATCAGGATATTCTTGGGTGTGACTTCAACTCGCAGTTCTTCAGGCAACTGCATGCGGCGCCAGCGATTGCGCAGGGCAATGGCGACGGCGCGCTTGGCATCGTCCTGGCCGATGATATGGCGATTGAGTTCGTGGACGATTTCACGGGGAGTCATGGACATAATATTTAATGGACCTCAAGCAAGAATGAGCCGTGGCGCGGGGCCAAATCAGGCTTACTCGGCGCAGTCCTGCTCCTCAATGGTCTGGGTGTGGTTGGTGAATACACAGATGTCGCCGGCAATGCCGAGAGCGGTCTCGACGATCTCCCGGGCCGACAGGTCGGTTTTCTTCAGCAGTGCGCTAGCGGCGGCCTGGGCGTAACCGCCGCCGGAACCCATGGCGATCAGGCCTTCTTCGGGTTCGACCACGTCGCCGTTACCGGTGATGATCAGGGAGGCGTCTTTGTTGGCAACCGCGAGCATGGCTTCGAGGCGGCTCAGGGAACGATCGGTACGCCATTCCTTTGCGAGCTCGACAGCGGCGCGTACCAGGTGACCCTGATGCTTTTCAAGTTGGCCTTCGAAGCGTTCGAAGAGGGTAAAGGCGTCAGCGGTGGCACCGGCAAAACCGGCAATGACCTGGCCGTGGTACAGGCGACGAACTTTTTTCGCGTTGCCTTTCATCACGGTATTGCCAAGGGAAACCTGGCCGTCGCCGCCCATGACGACTTTGCCGTGGCGGCGAACTGAAACGATGGTGGTCAAGGGAAGAGTCTCCACGCTGCGGGGCGAAAATGCCGTATGCCCATTCATATGGGGGTGGTGGAGTGGATTTCAACTGTGGGTGTTGGCAGGAGACGAGTGGTGTTGCGCAGCGGTGATCGTTCCCACGCTCCGCGTGGGAACGCCTCAAGGGACGCTCCGCGTCCAGTGACGCGGAGCGTCACGGGCTGCATTCCCACGCGGAGCATGGGAACGATCAGCGGCCTTGGTGGAATCAGCGATTCTGGCGTTGTTGTAACAACAAATTGCTGAAGCCGGCGCCGGCCAGTTGTTTCTGTGCCGTGGTCAGTTGCTCACGGTTACTGAACGGACCCACTAATACCCGATACCAGGTCTCGTCCTTCACCGTACCCGATTCAACCGCCACCGCCTGGCCAAGCAGGATGATTTGCGCCCGCACCTTGTCCGCGTCAGCCTCCTTGCGGAACGATCCGGCCTGCAGGAAGAACTTGGTCACCGGTGCGGCCTTGGCCACCGGTGGCGCTGGCGGCGGCGTAATGCCCGCCAGCGCTGCCTGGGCACGGGCGGTATCGATCTTCGCCGCTTCCGCCGGTGTAACCGGCGTTGTCGGAATGGCCGGTACCTGCGGCGTCGGCAGGGTTTTTTCCGGCACGGCATCCGGTGGCACGATCACTTCCGATTCCGGCAACAGGGTGTAGAAGTCGTATTTCGGCTTCACCGGTTGCGTCGGACTCGGCGGGGTCTTGTTGGCCTCGGCGATCTTGGTGGCTTTCTGTTGCTGCTCGACTTTCTCGCGCTTGACCGTGTCGCTGCCCTTGCCAGGCTCCAGCTTCATCAGGAATACGATGAAAGCACCGACCGTCAGGCCGATGGCCATCCACAGCCATCCCGGGATCGGTTGCTTCGCTGGAGCTTGGTAACGGCTGGCGCCACGCTTGGGTGCAGGTTTTTTCTTGGCAGCCAACTTACATACGCTCCAGAGTTTCCAGGCCCAAGAGTTCCAGGCCTTGTTTGAGAGTGCGTCCGGTCAGCGCGGCGAGGCGCAGACGGCTCTGCATTTGTTCCGGGGTATCGGCGGCGAGGATCGGGCAGTTCTCGTAGAAGCTGGAGAACAGGCCGGCGACGTCATACAGGTAGGTGCAGAGGATGTGCGGGGTGCCTTTCTCGGAAACGTTGTTCAGCACCTCGCCAAACTGCGCGAGTTTTGCCGCCAGTTCAAGTTCGTGCGGGGCTTCGAGAACGATCTGGCCTTCGACTTCGCTGAAGTCCTTGCCGAGTTTGCGGAACACGCCAGCCACGCGGGTGTAGGCGTACAGCAGGTACGGGGCGGTGTTGCCCTCGAAGTTCAGCATCAGGTCGAAGTTGAAGCTGTAGTCGCTGGTGCGGTGCTTGGACAGGTCGGCATATTTCACCGCACCGATACCCACCACCTTGGCGATGTTGCGCAGCTCGGCTTCGGCCAGCTCCGGGTTCTTGTCCTTCACCAGTGTGTAGGCGCGCTCCTGGGCTTCTGTCAGCAGGTCGATCAGCTTCACGGTGCCGCCGTCACGGGTCTTGAACGGGCGACCGTCAGCGCCGTTCATGGTACCGAAGCCCATATGTTCCATTTCCATCGGGTGCGTCACGAAGCCCGCTTTACGGGCGACTGCGAACACTTGCTGGAAGTGCAGGGCTTGACGCTGGTCGACGAAGTACAGGGCGCGATCGGCCTTGAGCGTGCCGCTGCGGTAGCGCACGGCGGCCAGGTCGGTGGTGGCGTACAGGTAGCCTCCGTCGGCCTTGACGATGATCACGGGCAGCGGGTCGCCGTCGGCGTTCTTGAACTCGTCGAGGAACACGCACTGGGCGCCGTTGCTCTCGACCAGCATGCCGGCGGCCTTCAGGTCGTTGACCACATTGATCAGGTCGTCGTTGTAGGCGCTTTCGCCCATCACGTCGGCCATGGTCAGCTTGACGTTCAGCAGCTCGTAGATTTTCTGGCAGTGGGACAGCGAGATGTCCTTGAACTTGGTCCACAGTGCCAGGCAATCAGGATCGCCAGCCTGCAGCTTGACCACCAGGCCACGGGCGCGGTCGGCGAACTCTTCGGATTCGTCAAAGCGCCCTTTGGCGGCGCGATAGAAGTTTTCCAAGTCCGACAGTTCGTCGCTGGTGATCGGGTTTTCCTGCAGGTAAGCCATCAGCATGCCGAACTGGGTGCCCCAGTCGCCGACATGGTTCTGCCGGATCACTTCGTCACCGAGGAATTCCAATACGCGGGCTACGCCGTCGCCAATGATGGTCGAGCGCAAGTGGCCGACGTGCATCTCTTTGGCCAGGTTCGGTGCCGACAGGTCGACCACGGTGCGCTGTACCGGGCCAGCCTTGCGTACGCCGATGTGTTCATCGGCCAGGGCGGCGTCCAGGCGAGTGGCCAGGGCCTGGGTGTTCTGGAAGAAGTTCAGGAAGCCAGGGCCGGCGATTTCGGCCTTCGAGACGTTCTCGTCAGCCGGCAGGGCCGCGATGATTTTTTCCGCCAGGTCGCGCGGTTTCATGCCCGCAGGCTTGGCCAGCATCATGGCGATGTTACTGGCGAAGTCGCCGTTTTTCTTGTCGCGAGAGTTTTCAACCTGGATCGCCGGCGACAGGCCTTCAGGCAACACACCTTCGTTGACGAGTTGGGTGATGGCTTGTTGGATCAGCTGGCGAATGGTGTCTTTCATGGTCTTCTCTTTCGACCGCAGGCGCGGCGGCGCATCAATGCGCTGGTGGAAAAACTGGGCATTATCCGTTGCCGAGGCGACCTTGCCAACCATAGCTGGCAGGTTATGGATATGCGGTGACAAATCGGGCCCCTTCGCGAGCAGGCTCGCTCCCACAGTAGATCAAGGGTGTGCATAAACTCTGCATTCACCTTAACCCCTGTGGGAGCGAGCCTGCTCGCGAAGGCGACTTGCGATCAATACAAATCGACGGGATCGACATCCAGCGACCAGCGCACCGCCCGCCCGCTTGGCATCTGCTCCAGCACCAACAGCCAGCTGGCAAGCAACCGGTGCAGCGGTGCCCGGGCCGTAGCCTGTAACAACAACTGGGCACGATAACGCCCGGCGCGTCGCTCCATCGGTGCAGGTACCGGCCCGAGCAGTTCGATTGCGCTCAGATTCTGTTCGGCGAGCAAGCGCTCGGCCTCGCTGCAGGCCTCATCGAGGAACCCTTCGGCCTGTCCGGGCTTGTGGGCCTCGGCGCGCAGCAATGCCAAATGCGCAAACGGCGGCAAGCCGGCTGCGCGACGTTCACTCAAGGCCTGCTCGGCAAAGGCGAAGTAACCCTGTTCGGTCAACTGCACCAGCAGCGGGTGGTCGGCCAGGTGTGTCTGGATGATCACCTTGCCCGGCTCTTCCGCCCGGCCTGCTCGACCGGCGACCTGGACAATCAGTTGCGCCATGCGCTCACTGGCGCGGAAGTCGCCGGAGAACAGCCCGCCATCCGCATCCAGGATCGACACCAGGGTGACCCGTGGGAAGTGGTGGCCCTTGGCAAGCATCTGCGTGCCGACCAGGATGCACGGCTGCCCTTTGTGGATGGTGGCGAACAACTGGTTCATCGCGTCCTTGCGCGACGTGCTGTCGCGGTCGACCCGCAAGACCGGATAGTCCGGGAACAGGATTCCCAGGCGTTCCTCGGCCCGTTCGGTGCCGGCCCCCACGGGGCGCAGGTCGACCTTGTTGCACTTGGGGCACTGGCGCGGTACGCGTTCGACGTAGCCGCAATGATGGCAACGCAGTTCGCCGTAGCGCTGGTGCACCGTCATGCGCGCATCGCAGCGTTGGCACTCGGACATCCAGCCGCAGTCATGACACAGCAGGGTTGGGGCAAAGCCGCGGCGGTTGAGGAACACCAGCACCTGCTGGCCGGCAGCGAGGGTCTGGCCGATGGCTTGTTGCATGGGCCCGGAAATGCCGCTGTCCAGTGGACGGCTTTTCACGTCCAGGCGTAGGAAGCGCGGTTGTTTGGCGCCGCCGGCACGCTCGTTCAGCCGCAGCAGGCCATACCGGCCGGTGTAGGCGTTGTGCAGGCTTTCCAGTGAGGGCGTGGCAGAGCCCAGGACAATCGGAATGTTTTCCTGGCGTGCCCTGACCAGCGCCAGGTCGCGGGCGTGATAGCGCAAGCCTTCCTGCTGTTTATAGGAACCATCGTGTTCTTCGTCGATGATGATCAGCCCCGGGTTTTTCATCGGCGTGAACAGCGCCGAGCGGGTGCCGATAATGATGTCGGCTTCACCATCGCGGGCGGCGAGCCAGGCCTCGAGACGTTCGCGATCATTGACCGCCGAGTGAATCAGCGCGATACGCGCGTTGAAACGTTGCTCGAAGCGCGCCAGGGTCTGCGGGCCGAGGTTGATTTCCGGGATCAGTACCAGTGCTTGCTTGCCGGCCTCCAGGGTTTCGCGAATCAGCTGCAGATAGACTTCGGTCTTGCCGCTGCCGGTGACACCGGCCAACAGAAACGCATGATAACTGTCGAACCCTGAGCGAATCGCTTCATAGGCGGCGCGTTGCTCCGGGTTGAGCGGCAGCTCCGGTTGGGCCAGCCAGTGATCATGCCGGGCTCCGGGGGCGTGCCTGCGAATGTCGACCTGGACCAGTTCCTTGGCCAGCAACAGGTCGAGGCTGTCCTTGCTCAGCATCAGCTTGCTCAATAGCTGATGGGCAACGCCGTGGGGGTGCTGGGCCAGCGTTGCCAGGGCTTCGCGCTGGCGCGGGGCGCGGGCGATGCGCGGGTCATCGAGGCTGGCGCCCGGCGCAGCGGACCAGAAGCGCTCCTGGCGCGCCTCAGCCAGTTCGCCCTGGCGCAGCAATACCGGCAGTGCCCAGCTCAAGGTGTCGCCGAGGCTATGCTGGTAATACTGCGAGGTCCACAGGCAAAGCTTGAACAGCGCGGGCGGCAAGGGCGAAGTTGCGTCAAGCAGTGCGAGGGCGGGTTTGAGTTTTTCCGCCGGCACTTCGCTGGTGTCGGCGACCTCCACCAGAATCCCGATCATCTCCCGCCGGCCGAACGGCACCCGCAAGCGCATACCGGGGTGCAACTGCGCACGCAGAACGCCAGCCGGCGCCCGGTAGTCAAACAGGCGGCGCAGGGGCGAAGGCAGGGCGAGGCGCAAAATGGCGTCGGGCACGCGGGGGGATCTCGATAGACGGTACAAAGGATGACTCAGGGCCGGGAGCCTAGCAGACGACCGGTTTGAGGGACAGCTTGCGTGATTGGCATTGTCTGGTAGAATCCGCGGCCTAATTACGTGCGGTATTCAACAATAGTGTTGGGTGGCGGCACGCTAGCCCGAGGAAGACACCATGAAAGCTGATATCCATCCAGAATACCCAGCAGTTGCTGTTACCTGCAGCTGCGGCAACAAGTTCGAAACTCGTTCGACCTTCGGCAAAGCCCTGGCGATCGACGTTTGCAACGAATGCCACCCGTTCTACACCGGTAAGCAGAAGACTCTGGACACTGGCGGCCGCGTTCAGCGCTTCGCAGACCGTTTCGGTGCTTTCGGTGCGAAAAAGGCCTAAGGCCGATCATCATGGGAAAACGCTGCAGTTTTCCCATGCTGATGAAAAAGGCGTCCCTCGGGACGCCTTTTTTGTGTCTGTGATTTGGCTGCAATGGCCATTTTCAAATAATTGTAGACATTTTTTACTTGGATTGTGAACAGTCTATCCCTTGTGTTCCGCGGCTCTTGGCCCAAAGTCGTAGGGCCGGGCGCTTGACAGGGGTGACCGGTCAGTCTTGTGGGGATTTTGCCAGGCGCGTATCCTCGCTGACCAGTCTGTCCAACAGTAAAAGCGGAATGCCAAAATGTCTGATCTGAAAACTGCCGCTCTCGAATATCACGCCAATCCTCGTCCAGGGAAGCTGAGTGTCGAGCTCACCAAGGCCACTGCTACCGCCCGCGACCTGTCGCTGGCGTACAGCCCCGGCGTAGCTGAACCAGTACGCGAGATCGCCCGCGATCCTGAGCTGGCCTACAAATACACCGGCAAAGGCAACCTGGTTGCAGTCATTTCCGATGGCACCGCGATTCTGGGCCTGGGTAACCTCGGCCCATTGGCCTCCAAACCAGTGATGGAAGGTAAAGGCGTGCTGTTCAAGCGCTTCGCCGGCATCGACGTTTTCGACATCGAAGTCGATTCTGAAAGCCCGCAGGCCTTCATCGACACCGTCAAGCGGATCTCCATCACTTTCGGTGGCATCAACCTGGAAGACATCAAGGCGCCTGAGTGCTTTGAAATTGAACGCGCCCTGATCGAGCAGTGTGACATCCCGGTATTCCACGACGACCAGCACGGTACCGCGATCGTGACCGCAGCCGGCATGATCAACGCCCTGGAAATCGCTGGCAAAACCCTGCCGCAAGCCAAGATCGTGTGCCTGGGTGCCGGTGCTGCCGCCATCTCCTGCATGAAATTGCTGGTGAGCATGGGTGCCAACATCGAAAACATCTACATGGTTGACCGTACCGGTGTGATCCACTCCGGCCGTGACGACCTGAACCAGTACAAGGCCGTCTTCGCTCACGCGACTGACAAACGCACCCTGGCAGACGCCCTGCAAGGTGCAGACGTGTTCGTCGGCCTGTCCGGCCCGAACCTGCTGAGCGCTGAAGGCCTGCTGTCCATGGCGCCTAACCCGATCGTGTTCGCGTGCTCCAACCCTGATCCGGAAATCTCCCCGGAGCTGGCACACGCTACCCGTAGCGACGTGATCATGGCCACCGGCCGTTCGGACTACCCGAACCAGGTCAACAACGTGCTGGGCTTCCCGTTCATCTTCCGTGGTGCCCTTGACGTTCGCGCCAAGCGCATCAACGAAGAAATGAAAGTGGCTGCGGCCAACGCCTTGCGTGAACTGGCCAAGCTGCCAGTGCCTCAGGAAGTGTGCGATGCCTACGGTGGCATCAAGCTGGAATTCGGTCGTGAGTACATCATTCCGAAACCAATGGATGCTCGCTTGATCACCCTGATCTCTGACGCTGTGGCCAAGGCTGCGATCGAGACCGGCGTGGCGACCCTGCCGTATCCGAAGAACTACCCGCTCAAAAGCGTGGATGACGTGTTCAACGGCTAAGCCGTTGTAGCGCTTCAACCGAAAGCCCCGGCTCGTTTTGAGCCGGGGCTTTTTTACATCCGTGAGTTTTGCGTCGATTGTGCAGGCCTTTTCGCGGGCAAGCCCGCTCCCGCAGGGTTTATGCGATTCCTGTGGGAGCGGGCTTGCCCGCGAAGGCGGCAGTTAAATAAATGCAAATCTGGCAGGCAATAAAAAGCCCTGCACTTCTCACGAGGGCAGGGCTCTTTGATGTGGCTTGCGATCAGAACAAATCGATCGGCGCGCCCTCATCCGCCGGTAGCGGGCTGCCTGGAGCGTTGCCGTTGCCCAGCTCATTGCCCGTCGGCGGCGTATCTTCGACCTTGAACAGCTCGAAGTAGGCCCCAGGCGTGCCTGGAGTGGCTGCACGGCCGCTGATTGGATCTACCCGCAGGCTCAGGATGCCTTCCGGCTCTGGCTGGGTGTGAGGCGGCAGGTCTTTGAGCGCGGCACCCATGAAGTTCATCCAGATGGGTAGGGCGACGGTGCCACCAAACTCCTTGCGACCCAGGCTTTCGGGCTGGTCGAAGCCTGTCCAGACGGTGGTGACGTAATCGGCGTTGTAGCCGGAGAACCAGGCGTCCTTGGACTCGTTGGTGGTGCCGGTCTTGCCGGCAATGTCGCTGCGGCCCAGGGCCAGCGCGCGACGACCGGTACCGAGCTTGATCACGTCCTCCAGCATGCTGTTGAGGATGTAGGTGGTTCGTCCATCGACAATGCGTTCAGCCACGGCAGGTGTTTGTGGTGCTGGTTGCTCGCCCGGTGCCTGGCCAGGTGTTGCATTGACCGTAAAGGCTTCGGCGGCGGGTGCGGCGATACCGTCGGTCGCGACAGCGCCTTTTGGCACGCTGGGTGGGTTCGCAACGAACAGTGTATCGCCATTGCGGCTTTCGATCTTTTCGATGATGTACGGGGTGATCTTGTAGCCACCGTTGGCAAAGGTACTCCAGCCCGTGGCAATTTCCATTGGTGTCAGGGTTGCGGTACCCAGGGCCAGGGAAAGGTTGGGTGGCAGATCCTGCTTGTTAAAGCCAAAGCGGGAGATGTAGTCGATGGTCTTGCCAACGCCCATCGCTTGCAACAGGCGAATCGAAACCAGGTTACGTGACTTGTAGAGCGCTTCACGCAGGCGGATCGGGCCGAGGAAGGTATTGGTGTCGTTTTTCGGGCGCCAGACTTTGTCCAGGTATTCGTCGACAAACACGATCGGTGCGTCGTTCACCAGGCTGGACGCGGTGTAGCCGTTATCCAGTGCGGCACTGTAGACGAAAGGCTTGAAGCTCGAACCCGGCTGGCGCTTGGCTTGAAGGGCGCGGTTGTAGTTACTTTGCTCAAAGGCGAAACCGCCGACCAGCGCGCGGATGGCGCCGTTTTGCGGATCAAGGGAGACCAATGCGCCCTGAGCCTGCGGGATCTGGCTGAATTTCAGCGAATTGTCCGCCTGGCGTTGCACGCGAATCAGATCGCCGACCTGGGCCACATCCGAAGGCTGCTTGGGGTTTGGACCCATGCTGTTGGTGTTCAGGAATGGGCGAGCCCATTTCATTGTGTCCCAGCTAACGTGTTCGCTGCCGGTGCGGGTCAGCACCTGCAGGCCGCTCTTGTCGACCTGGGTGACGATGGCTGGTTCAAGGCTGCTGATGGTGCGTTGCTTGGTCAGTTCGGTCGCCCACGCCTCGCGCGTCTTGCCCGGCAGACGAGACTCGGGGCCCCGATAGCCGTGACGCTGGTCATAGGTCATCAAGCCTTCGTGGAGGGCGGTGTTGGCCATTTCCTGAAGGTTGCTCGGCACCGTGGTGGTGACGCGGAAACCTTCGGTGTACGCATCGCTGCCATAGCGGCCAACCATTTCGGCGCGGGCCATCTCGGCGATGTAGGGCGCGTTCACTTCTGGAGTCGGTACGTGATAGCTGGCGTTCAGCGGCTCGTTGACGGCAGTGGTGTAGTCGGCTTCGCTGATTTTGCCCAGCTTGTACATGCGCCCCAGGATCCAGTCGCGACGCTCCTTGCTACGGGCCGGGTTGGCCAGCGGGTTGAATCGCGAAGGCGCTTTGGGCAAGCCGGCGATCATCGCCATCTGCGCCAGGCTGATGTCGCGAATCGACTTGCCGTAATACACCTGCGCCGCTGCCTCGATGCCGTAGGCGCGGTTGCCCAGATAGATCTTGTTGACGTACAGCTCAAGGATTTCATCCTTGGTCAGCTGCCGTTCGATCTGCAGGGCCAAGAGGATTTCGGTGGTTTTACGCGAGAAGCTGCGTTCGCTGGTCAGGAAGAAGTTTTTTGCCACCTGCATGGTGATGGTGCTGCCGCCGGACTGGATATGGCCACTTTTGACCAGTTGAGTGGCAGCGCGCATCAGGCTGCTGGGATCGACGCCGTAGTGATTGGCGAAGTTATCGTCTTCAGCACTTAGTAACGCATTAATGAAGTTGGGGGGAATGTCGGCGAAACGGATCGGTGTACGGCGCATTTCGCCAAATTCTGCGATCAACTTGTTGTCGCTGCTGTAGACCCGCAGGGGAATCTGCAACTGGATGCTTCTCAGTGCCTCAACGGAGGGCAATCCAGGACTAAGGTAAAGAAACGCCCCACTCAGACCCAGAAGCAGTCCGCAGAATACGGCGACGATGGACCAACCGAAAAATTTCAGCAGACGAATCAAGGCTTTTGGACATCCAGGGCAAAAAATGAATTTGGCATCAGGGTTCAGGCTAAAGGAGAACGACCCGCGCTTGAGAAAAACCGGAAAAAAACGCTGGGCATTATAAGCATTTTTCCGTCCAAGGCGTTATTTGCGCTAGCTGTCAAGACGGGTGGATTGAACGCAACACCCGTTATGGAGTCCGTAACTCACGGAAAGTCATAGGGAATTGGTAGTGCTAAGACTCTTCAATAAAAAAGCCAGGTCGCTCCTGGGAATCGATATCAGCTCCACTTCGGTGAAGTTGCTGGAACTGAGCCGCCAGGGCAATGGCTATCGGGTCGAAGCCTACGCAGTCGAGCCGTTGCCCGCCAAGGCGGTCATCGAGAAAAATATCGCCGAGCTCGATGGGGTGGGCCAGGCGCTGGCGCGCGTGCTGGTCAAGGCCAGGACCGACCTCAAGTACGTAGCGGTGGCCGTGGCCGGTTCTGCAGTGATCACCAAGACCATTGAAATGGATGCCGGCCTTACCGATGACGAGATGGAAGACCAGTTGAAGATCGAGGCCGACCAGTACATCCCTTATCCGCTGGACGATGTCGCCATCGATTTCGAAGTCCAGGGCGCTTCCACGCGCAATCCTGAGCGGGTCAACGTGTTACTTGCCGCCTGTCGCAAGGAAAATGTCGAGGTCCGTGAGGCCGCACTGGCCCTGGCGGGCTTGACTGCGCGCGTGGTCGACGTGGAGGCCTATGCCCTGGAGCGTTCGTTCGGTTTGCTCAAGATCCAGCAGGGAGGCGCTCAAGGGCGCTTGGTGGCAGTAGTCGATGTCGGAGCAACCATGACCACCCTGAGCGTGCTGCTTGAGGGGCGGATTATCTATACCCGAGAGCAATTGTTCGGCGGCCGTCAGCTCACCGAGGCAATTCAGCGCCGATATGGCCTGACCGTTGAGCAGGCCGGCTTGGCGAAGAGACAAGGCGGCTTGCCGGATGATTATGTCGGCGAAGTGCTGCAGCCGTTTCGCGAAGCGCTGGTACAGCAAGTATCGCGCTCATTGCAGTTCTTCTTCGCTTCGGGCCAGTACAGCGCGGTCGACCAGATTCTGCTGGCCGGCGGTACTGCGTCAATCCCCGGTCTGGAGCGGTTGATCGAGCAGCAATTGGGAACGCCAACGCTGGTGGCCAACCCGTTTTGCGACATGACGTTGGGCAGCAAGGTCAATGCCGTGGCCCTGGCCAGCGATGCGCCGGCGCTGATGATTGCCTGCGGGTTGGCCCTCAGGAGTTTCGACTGATGGCGCGGATCAATCTATTACCCTGGCGCGAAGAGCGACGGGAAGAGCGGCGCAAGCGCTTCCTCGTGGTGCTGGCAGCTGTAGTGCTGGGTTCGGCAGGCGCCTTGCTCGTGCTCAACCAGGTCATCGGCGGAGCTATCGAGCGGCAGATTGCACGTAACGACTACATCGGCAGACAGATCGCCATGGTCGACGAGCGGATCAAGCAGATCAGCGATCTCAAGGCTCGTCGCCAACAATTGGTCGAGCGCATGAGCATCATCCAGGACTTGCAAGGTAATCGCCCGATCAGCGGGCGAATATTTGATCAACTGGCGCGGACCTTGCCCGATGGGGTGTATTTCACCGAAGTCAAAATGACGGGCAAGACCTTGTCCATCACTGGGGCGGCGCAATCGAACAACCGTGTTTCAGACCTGATGCGAAACCTGGAGGCGTCCGACTGGTTCGATGCGCCCAGCCTGACTGAAGTCAAGGCGACGACCTCGGGCCAACTGGACCAGGCCAATGTTTTTCAGTTGACCGTTCGTCAAACCCGGACCGCGGCCGTGGAGGATGGCGAATGAGTCCGTCCGAATGGCTCGACGGGTTGCGCAGGATCGATATCAACGATCTGGATACTCACAACATGGGGGCCTGGCCACCCGCGATTAAAGTCCTGATGGGCATTGTGGTCGCGGTCCTGGTGCTGTCGATCGGCTACAACTTTTCCACGAGCGAGCTTGAAAACCAGCTTGAGCTCAAGCGAGAGGAGGAGTCGACCCTCAAGGAGCAATTTGCCAGCAAATCCCAAATGGCGGCGAATCTGGAACTTTACTCCCAGCAGATGAAGGAGATGGAGAATGCCTTCGGTGTTCTGCTACGGCAACTCCCCAGCGACACTGAAGTCCCAGGCCTGCTGGAAGATATCACTCGAACAGGGCTGGGCAGCGGCCTGGAGTTCGAAGAGATCAAGCTGTTGCCGGAGGTCACCCAGCCGTTCTACATCGAACTGCCGATCAAGATCACGGTCACCGGTGCCTATCACGACCTGGCCACTTTTGTCAGTGGCGTGGCCGGGTTGCCGCGTATCGTCACCCTGCATGATTTCGACCTCGCGCCGGTCAATCCAGACGACGGACCGAAATTGCGCATGAGCATCCTGGCCAGGACTTACCGCTACAACGACAAGGGACTGAATTGATGAGCCCGCTACGTGGTTGTTCGATAGTGGTTTTGGTCGCCTTATTGGCTGGCTGTGACGGCGGCGATGATTTCAGCGACCTGGACGCCTACATGAACGAAATGCGCCTTCGGGCGCCGGGCAAAATTGAACCAACGCCGACATTTCGGTCTTACCCGACGTTCACCTACAACGCCGCCAACTTGCGTAGCCCGTTTTCACGGCAGGTCAAGGTCGATCTGGCACACCAACAAGGTGCGCGCAACGTCAAGCCTGACCCCAGCCGGGTCAAGCAGTACCTCGAGGGTTTCAATATCGAGCAGTTTGAAATGGTCGGCACGATTTCCAATGCGGCAGGCTCCTTTGCACTGCTGCGCGGCGCTGGTGGGGTGCATCGGCTGAAAGTCGGTGATTACCTGGGGCGTAACGACGGCCGGATTGTCGCCATCAGTGGCTCGCAAGTCGAAGTGGTAGAAATCGTTCCTGACGGCGAAGGTGCCTGGCTGGAGCGGCCGCGGATCCTTCCTTTGAAAGAGCACTCATAGTGGAACTCGTACAATGAACAGGATTTTCTCCACCCTCGGGGTATCGCTATGGATAGCGTTGCTGTCACCGATGGTACAAGCGGCCAACCTCAAGGCGCTGGATGTCGCCGCGTTGCCGGGAGACCGCGTCGAGTTGAAGCTGGTGTTCGACCAACCGCCTCCGACGCCCCGTGGCTATACGACGGACTCTCCTGCCCGGATTGCCCTGGATCTGCCCGGTGTCGTCAGTCAGCTGGCGAGCAAAACTCGCGACCTGGGCAGTGGCAATGCCCGCAGCGCGACCGTGGTGGAGGCCAAGGATCGTGCGCGGCTGATCATCAACCTGACCCAGTTGAGCCCCTACGACATGCGGGTCGAAGGCAATAACCTGTTTGTGGTCGTCGGGCAGGGAGGTAAAAGCCCTGCGCCAAGAGCGGCCGCTGCTGTACCGGTCCCGGTTCCGGCGCGCGCGGTTGCACCGACAGGCAAAGCGATTCGTGCGGTGGATTTCCAGCGGGGTACCGAGGGCGAAGGCAATGTCGTGATCGACTTGTCGGATCCGTCCATTGCACCCGATATCCAGGAGCGCGAAGGCAAGATCGTTCTCGGCTTCAACAAGACCCGATTGCCCGAGCCGTTGCGTGTGCGCCTGGATGTGAAGGATTTCGCCACACCGGTACAATTCGTCAATGCCAGTGCCACGGGGGACAAGGCGACCATCACCATAGAACCCAGCGGTGCCTTTGACTATTCGACCTACCAGACCGACAACAAGCTGACCGTCAGCATTCGTCCGATGACGGTCGACGACCTGCAAAAGCGCAACGCCGATCGCAATGCCTACAGCGGTGAAAAGCTTTCGCTGAATTTCCAGGACATCGACGTGCGCTCGGTACTGCAACTGATCGCCGATTTCACCAACCTCAATCTCGTCGCCAGTGACACGGTCCAGGGGGGAATTACCCTGCGCCTGCAAAACGTACCCTGGGACCAGGCGCTGGACCTGGTACTGAAAACCAAGGGCCTGGACAAGCGCAAGCTGGGTAATGTGTTGCTCGTCGCTCCGGCCGACGAAATTGCCGCCCGTGAACGCCAGGAGCTGGAGTCGCAAAAGCAGATTGCCGACCTGGCACCACTGCGTCGGGAGCTGTTGCAGGTCAATTACGCCAAGGCGGCCGATATCGCCAAACTGTTCCAGTCGGTGACCAACGCCGAGGCGAAAGCCGACGAACGGGGATCGATCACGGTCGATGAACGCACCAACAACATCATTGCCTACCAGACCCAGGACCGGCTCGACGAACTGCGGCGCATCGTTGCGCAGCTGGATATTCCGGTACGTCAGGTGATGATCGAGGCGCGTATCGTTGAAGCCAACGTTGACTACGACAAGAGCCTTGGCGTGCGTTGGGGAGGCTCAATACAGAACAAAGGCAACTGGAATGCCTCGGGAGTCGGTAACGGCACCAGCGACGGCGGTAGCACCAGCTCGCCGTTCGTCGACCTGGGGGTCGCCAACAACACATCGGGCATCGGCATCGCCTTCATCACCGACAACGTCTTGCTGGACCTTGAATTGACGGCCATGGAAAAGACCGGCAATGGCGAAATCGTCTCGCAACCCAAGGTCGTCACTTCCGACAAGGAAACCGCAAAGATCCTCAAGGGCACCGAGATTCCCTACCAGGAAGCCAGCTCCAGCGGCGCTACTTCGGTCTCGTTCAAAGAGGCTTCGCTATCGCTGGAGGTGACGCCGCAGATCACGCCGGACAACCGGATCATCATGGAGGTCAAGGTCACCAAGGATGAGCCGGATTACCTGAACAAGGTCCAGGATGTGCCGCCGATCAAGAAAAACGAAGTCAATGCCAAGGTCCTGGTCAACGATGGCGAGACCATCGTCATTGGTGGTGTTTTCTCAAATACTCAAAGCAAGGTTGTAGATAAGGTGCCATTTCTTGGCGATGTGCCGTATCTTGGCCGCCTTTTCCGGCGTGACGTGGTTTCGGAGAAAAAATCCGAGCTGTTGGTGTTTCTCACACCGCGTATCATGAATAACCAGGCGATTGCTGTGAGTCGTTGATTCTGTGCGAAATTTGATACTTGTAGGACCGATGGGGGCTGGAAAAAGCACCATCGGCCGATTGCTGGCCAAAGAGCTGCGCTTGCCATTCAAAGATTCCGATAAGGAAATTGAATTACGCACGGGCGCCAATATCCCATGGATCTTCGACAAGGAAGGCGAACCGGGCTTTCGTGAGCGCGAGCAGGCAATGATTGCCGAGCTGTGCGATTACGACGGCGTGGTGCTGGCGACAGGCGGTGGCGCGGTCATGCGCGAGGCCAATCGTCGGGCGCTGCGCGCTGGCGGACGTGTGGTCTATCTGCATGCCTCCGTCGAGCAGCAGGTCGGCCGCACTTCACGCGACCGCAATCGGCCATTGTTGCGTACAGCCGATCCGGCCAAGACCCTCAGGGACCTTTTGGCCATTCGCGACCCTCTTTATCGGGAAATCGCCGATCTGGTGGTGGAAACGGATGAACGACCGCCGCGAATGGTCGTGCTCGATATCCTGGAGCGTTTGCAGCAATTGCCGCCCCGTTAAAGCGTCGCACGAAATGCGCTATCCTCGGCCTCCTGCCATGACCGCTCGAGGTTGTGGCGAATGGCCATCGAGCGACGTCACACCCGCGGTGGCCGTAGACATTCGTTAACCCAAGGCAGGTTGCCTGATTCCATCTTCACTGTGGGGACACATGCAGACACTCAAGGTCGATCTAGGCGAGCGCAGCTACCCGATTCATATTGGCGAAGGTTTGTTGGACCAGCCTGAGCTGCTGGCCCCGCACATTCGCGGACGGCAAGTGGCGATCATTTCCAATGAAACCGTTGCGCCTCTCTATCTCGAACGCCTGACCCGCAGCCTTGCGCAGTTCTCGGTGATTTCCGTGGTGTTGCCCGACGGCGAGGCCTTCAAGACCTGGGAAACCCTGCAACTGATTTTCGACGGTCTGCTGACCGCGCGGCACGATCGGCGCACCACGGTGATCGCCCTGGGTGGCGGCGTGATTGGCGACATGGCCGGCTTTGCGGCAGCCTGCTACCAGCGCGGTGTCGATTTTATCCAGGTTCCGACCACGCTGCTGTCGCAGGTTGACTCTTCGGTGGGTGGCAAGACCGGTATCAATCATCCGCTGGGCAAGAACATGGTCGGCGCCTTCTATCAGCCGAACGTCGTGCTTATCGACACCGCCTCCCTCAATACGCTGCCGGCCCGCGAGCTGTCCGCCGGCCTGGCCGAAGTCATCAAGTATGGGTTGATCTGCGATGAGCCGTTCCTGACCTGGCTCGAAGACAACGTCGACCGCCTGCGCAACCTGGATCAGCAAGCCCTCACCTATGCCATCGAGCGCTCCTGTGCGGCCAAGGCGGCCGTGGTCGGCGCCGACGAGAAAGAAACTGGTGTACGGGCAACGCTCAACCTGGGGCACACCTTCGGTCACGCCATCGAGACCCACATGGGCTATGGTGTCTGGCTACATGGTGAAGCGGTGGCTGCTGGCACTGTCATGGCTTTGGAGATGTCCGCGCGCCTGGGCTGGATCAGCGAACAGGATCGCGATCGCGGCATTCGCCTGTTCCAGCGCGCCGGCCTGCCGGTTATTCCGCCTGAA
This sequence comes from Pseudomonas umsongensis, assembly GCF_002236105.1. Taxonomy (GTDB): domain Bacteria; phylum Pseudomonadota; class Gammaproteobacteria; order Pseudomonadales; family Pseudomonadaceae; genus Aquipseudomonas; species Aquipseudomonas umsongensis. Next base: position 287,203 of record NZ_NIWU01000004.1, on the reverse strand, counting down.
GAAATGACGGCAGCCGATTTTCTCGAACACATGGCAATTGACAAGAAAGTGATCGACGGTCGTTTGCGCCTGGTGCTGCTGCGCCACATGGGCGAAGCGGTAGTGACCGACGATTATCCGAAAGAGGTTCTACAGGCCACGCTGGGAGCGGATTATCGCGCCCTGGCTCAGCTTAAAGGTTAATAAGAACGCGATGACTAGTTTGCATGCCGACGAGGCTTTCCTCGGCCACTACCAGTTGAGTCATGACCCGTTTGCTCCACGGGTCCCTGGCTTCAAGTTTTTCCCTGCCCAGCGCAAGCCGGTGCTGGGGCAGTTGCACCATCTGGCGCGTTACAGCCAGCTGCTGTTGGTGGTCACAGGTCCGCATGGCAGTGGCAAGACCCTGCTGCGCCAGGCCCTGGTGGCCAGTACCAACAAGCAGACCGTGCAAAGCGTGGTGGTTTCCGCCCGTGGTGCGGGTGATTCGGCTGGCGTGTTGCGCCAGGTTGCCCAGGCACTGGACGTTGCCCAGGCTGAGATCGGGGCAATTCTGAAACAGGTGGTGCAGCTTGCTCTGACTGGGCAGGAAGTCTATCTGCTGGTCGATGATGCCGAGCAGCTCGACGAGTCCGCGCTTGAAGCCTTGATGGCCTTGGGCGCGGGTGCGCCGGAAGGCCGTCCGCATGTGTTCCTGTTCGGCGAGTCCTCGATGATCGCTCAGCTTGAGGCTTTGCAACTCGAGGAAGAACGCTTCCACGTCATCGAGCTGCAGCCTTACACCGAAGAGGAAACGCGTGAATACCTGGAGCAGCGGCTTGAAGGCGCCGGCCGGGGTATCGAACTTTTCACTGTAAATCAGATCTCTGATATTCACGAAAGCTCCGAGGGTTGGCCTGGCAACATCAACCAGGCTGCCCACGATGCGATGATCGAAGCCATGATTGCCAGCCGCTCAGCGGTGAAGCGTCCAAGTATGGGGTTCAATATGCCGAAGAAACACGTATTGGCGATTTCCGCCGTCGTTGTGGTCGCGGTAGCCGCCGCCTGGTTGATGCCTGGTCGCAGCAAGACACCGACCACCGGTGCGCCTGCCAACGAACAGGCGCAACTGCCGCTTGGCCAGGGCTCGTCGGGCGGTGCTCCGGCCGTCGAATTCGCCGGCAACACGCAGCCTACGCCATTGCCGTTGGTCGGCAATTCGCAACCTGTCATGCGTGCTCCATTGGCCGAAGCAGCGGGTGGCATTACCGAGGGCGATGACGGCGTGCCGGTCGAGGGTTCCAGCGCAACGCCACCGACCGTGACTACGATCGCACCGCCAGCGGGCGTTCCGGCTGGTCCTGCGCCAACGCCAACGCCAACCGCCAAGCCGACGCCTGCACCGACCCAGGTCGCTACCGCCAAGCCAGCGCCTGCTCCGGTTGCCAAGCCGGCTCCAGCTCCGGCGCCAGCCAAGCCAGCCGCCGCTGCTGCCAAGCCGGCCGAGAAGCCAGCGACCGTCGCCAAGGCTGCCGGTGGCACCTGGTACGCCGGTCAGGCACCGGGTAATTACGTGGTGCAGATCCTCGGCACCAGCTCGGAAACCGCCGCACAAAACTTCGTCAAGGAGCAAGGCGGCGAGTACCGTTATTTCAAGAAAGTCCTCAACGGCAAACCGCTCTACGTGATCACCTACGGCAACTTCGCCAATCGTGATGCAGCCGTTTCCGCCATCAAGGCCTTGCCAGCGAAGGTCCAGGCTGGTAAACCTTGGCCTCGCACTGTCGCCAGCGTCCAACAGGAACTGGCAACAACTCGCTGAAGATTCGGCGGCCTTACCCAGGCCGCCTCTCCAAGCACCTCAAAATTTCTACAAGTGCGCGCAACCTTTCGGGCTGCGTGCCTTGTGGTGTCTGCGTCACAGTAGTCTTTGAGTCGTAGCGGTCAAAATTAAAAAAAGTTTTGACTAGCACAGCAGATCGCTTTAAACCTTTCACAAATGCGACATAGATTTGCGACATTTCGTCGCCAAATTTGTGAGGCCAAGTGTCGGTGTGTACAATGACCTCCCTTTTGCCCCCGCAAAGCTGGCGTACGTTCGGTGCGGATGGTAAGTGGTTGAATTGAAAAGAAATTTGCCTCGATAAGGGGCAGCCTGGTGAGAAAGTGTCTATGAAAGCAGGTCTGTACCAACCAGATGAATTCAAGGATAACTGCGGTTTCGGCCTGATTGCCCATATGCAGGGCGAGCCCAGTCATACCCTTTTGCAAACGGCCATCGAGGCCCTGACCTGCATGACCCACCGCGGTGGGATTAATGCTGACGGCAAGACCGGTGACGGTTGCGGTCTGCTGATTCAAAAGCCGGACGTGTTCCTGCGAGCGATCGCCCAGGAAACCTTCGGCGTCGAACTGCCCAAGCAATACGCTGTGGGCATGGTTTTCTTCAACCAGGACCCGGTCAAGGCTGAAGCCGCTCGCGAGAACATGAACCGCGAGATCCTGGCTGCCGGCCTGCAGTTGGTCGGCTGGCGCAAAGTGCCGATCGATACCAGCGTCCTCGGCCGCCTGGCCCTTGAGCGCCTGCCACAGATCGAGCAGGTGTTCATCGGTGGCGAAGGCCTGAGCGACCAGGACATGGCCGTCAAGCTGTTCACCTCCCGTCGTCGTTCATCGGTGGCCAACGCCGCCGATACCGACCACTACGTCTGCAGCTTTTCGCACAAGACCATTATCTATAAAGGCCTGATGATGCCGGCGGACCTGACCGCCTTCTATCCAGACCTGAGCGATGAGCGCCTGCAAACCTCGATTTGCGTGTTCCACCAGCGCTTCTCCACCAACACCCTGCCGAAATGGCCGCTGGCCCAACCGTTCCGCTTCCTGGCGCACAACGGCGAGATCAACACCATCACCGGCAACCGCAACTGGGCCGTGGCCCGTCGCACCAAGTTCGCCAACGATCTGATGGATCTGGAAGAACTCGGCCCGCTGGTCAACCGTGTCGGTTCCGACTCATCGAGCATGGACAACATGCTCGAGCTGATGGTCACCGGTGGTATCGATCTGTTCCGCGGCGTGCGGATGATCATTCCGCCTGCGTGGCAGAACGTCGAGACCATGGACCCGGACCTGCGTGCGTTCTACGAGTACAACTCGATGCACATGGAACCGTGGGATGGCCCGGCCGGTGTGGTTATGACCGACGGTCGCTACGCGGTGTGCCTGCTCGACCGTAACGGCCTGCGTCCGGCGCGTTGGGTCACCACCAAGAACGGTTTCATCACCCTGGCTTCGGAAATCGGTGTCTGGAACTACCAGCCTGAAGACGTGATCGCCAAGGGCCGCGTGGGGCCTGGCCAGATCTTTGCCGTGGACACCGAGACCGGTCAGATCCTCGACACCGATGCCATCGACAACCGTCTCAAGTCACGTCATCCGTACAAGCAATGGCTGCGCAAGAATGCCCTGCGCATCCAGGCGACCATGGAAGACAACGACCACGGTTCGGCGTTCTACGACGTCGATCAGCTCAAGCAATACATGAAGATGTACCAGGTCACGTTCGAAGAGCGCGACCAGGTGCTGCGCCCGCTTGGCGAGCAAGGCTACGAAGCCGTGGGCTCGATGGGCGACGATACGCCGATGGCCGTGCTGTCCCAGCGCGTGCGTACGCCTTACGACTATTTCCGCCAGCAGTTCGCGCAGGTGACCAACCCGCCGATCGACCCGCTGCGTGAAGCCATCGTCATGTCGCTGGAGATCTGCCTCGGTGCCGAGCGCAACATCTTCCAGGAGTCGCCGGAACACGCGTCGCGCGTGATCCTCAGCTCGCCGGTCATTTCCCCGGCCAAGTGGCGCTCGCTGATGAACCTCGATCGTCCAGGCTTCGAACGCCAGATCATCGACCTCAACTACGACGAAAGCGTCGGCCTCGAAGCAGCCATCCGCAACGTCGCCGATCAGGCTGAAGAAGCCGTGCGCGCCGGTCGTACGCAGATCGTCCTGAGTGACCGTCACATTGCCCCGGGCAAGTTGCCGATCCACGCCTCCCTGGCCACCGGCGCGGTACACCACCGCCTGACCGAGAAGGGCCTGCGTTGCGACTCCAACATCCTGGTGGAAACCGCGACTGCTCGCGATCCGCATCACTTCGCCGTGTTGATCGGTTTCGGTGCCTCTGCCGTTTATCCGTTCCTGGCCTACGAAGTGCTGGGCGACCTGATCCGTACCGGTGAAGTGCTGGGCGACCTCTACGAGGTGTTCAAGAATTACCGTAAAGGCATCACCAAGGGCCTGCTCAAGATCCTCTCGAAGATGGGCATCTCGACCATCACTTCGTACCGTGGCGCACAGTTGTTCGAAGCCATCGGCCTGTCCGAGGAAGTCTGCAACCTGAGCTTCAAGGGCGTGCCGAGCCGCATCAAGGGCGCGCGTTTCGTCGACATCGAAGCCGAGCAGAAAGCCTTGGCCACCGAAGCCTGGAGCCCGCGCAAGCCGATCCAGCAAGGCGGCCTGCTGAAGTTCGTCCACGGTGGCGAATATCACGCGTACAACCCGGACGTGGTCAACACCCTGCAAGCCGCCGTGCAGCAGGGCGACTACAGCAAGTTCAAGGAATACACCTCGCTGGTGGATAACCGCCCGGTGTCGATGATCCGTGACCTGCTCAAGGTCAAGACCCTCGATACCCCGCTGGACATGAGCGAAATCGAACCGCTGGAATCGGTGCTCAAGCGCTTCGACTCCGCCGGTATCTCGCTGGGCGCCCTGTCGCCTGAGGCTCACGAAGCCCTGGCCGAAGCCATGAACCGCCTCGGTGCGCGTTCCAACTCCGGTGAAGGTGGTGAAGACCCGGCGCGCTACGGCACCATCAAGAGCTCGAAAATCAAGCAGGTTGCGACCGGCCGTTTCGGTGTGACCCCGGAGTACCTGGTCAACGCTGAAGTGCTGCAGATCAAGGTTGCCCAAGGCGCCAAGCCTGGCGAAGGTGGTCAGCTGCCAGGCGGCAAGGTCAACGGCCTGATCGCCAAGCTGCGTTATGCAGTGCCGGGCGTGACCCTGATTTCGCCACCGCCGCACCACGACATCTATTCGATCGAAGACTTGTCGCAGCTGATTTTCGACCTCAAGCAGGTCAACCCGAAGGCGCTTGTCTCGGTGAAGCTGGTAGCGGAAGCGGGCGTCGGCACCATCGCTGCCGGTGTGGCCAAGGCCTACGCGGACTTGATCACCATCTCCGGCTACGACGGCGGCACCGGCGCATCGCCACTGACCTCGATCAAATACGCGGGCGCTCCGTGGGAACTCGGCCTGGCCGAAACTCACCAGACCCTGCGCGGCAACGACCTGCGCGGCAAAGTCCGGGTGCAGACCGACGGCGGCCTGAAGACCGGCCTCGACGTGATCAAGGCAGCCATCCTCGGCGCTGAAAGTTTCGGCTTCGGCACCGCACCAATGATCGCCCTGGGCTGCAAATACCTGCGCATCTGCCACCTGAACAACTGCGCCACCGGCGTCGCGACCCAGAACGAGAAGCTGCGCAAGGATCACTACATCGGTACCGTCGACATGGTGGTGAATTTCTTCACCTACGTCGCCGAAGAAACCCGTGAGTGGCTGGCCAAGCTGGGCGTGCGCTCCCTCGAAGAGCTGATCGGTCGTACCGATCTGCTGGAAGTCCTCGAAGGCCAGACCGCCAAGCAGCATCACCTCGACCTGACCCCGTTGCTGGGCAGCGACCACGTGCCGGCGGACAAGCCACAGTTCTGCGGTGTGGAGCGTAACCCGCCGTTCGACAAAGGCCTGCTGGCCGAGAAAATGGTCGAAATGGCCACCTCGGCGATCAACGACAAGAGCGGCGCGGAGTTCGAACTGGATATCTGCAACTGCGACCGTTCCATCGGCGCGCGGATCTCCGGCGACATCGCCCGTAAGCACGGCAACCAGGGCATGGCCAATGCGCCTATCACCTTCCGCTTCAAGGGCACGGCCGGCCAGAGCTTCGGTGTATGGAACGCCGGCGGCCTGAACATGTACCTGGAAGGTGACGCCAACGACTACGTCGGCAAGGGCATGACCGGCGGCAAGCTGGTGATCGTTCCGCCAAAGGGCAGCATCTACAAGACCCAGGACAGTGCCATCATCGGCAACACCTGCCTGTACGGCGCCACGGGCGGCAAGTTGTTCGCCGCCGGTACCGCGGGCGAGCGTTTCGCCGTGCGTAACTCCGGTGCCCACACCGTCGTGGAAGGCACTGGCGATCACTGCTGCGAGTACATGACCGGTGGTTTCGTCTGCGTCCTGGGCAAGACCGGTTATAACTTCGGCTCTGGCATGACCGGCGGTTTCGCCTACGTGCTCGACCAGGACAACACCTTCGTTGACCGGGTCAACCACGAACTGGTGGAAATCCAGCGGATCAGCGGCGAGGCGATGGAAGCCTACCGTAGCCATTTGCAACGCGTGCTGAACGAGTACGTTGAGGAAACCGACAGCGAGTGGGGTCGTGAACTCGCCGAGAACCTCGATGATTACGTGCGTCGTTTCTGGTTGGTCAAGCCCAAGGCTGCCTCCCTGAAATCGTTGCTTTCCAGCACCCGTGCCAACCCGCAGTGATATGCGCCTGAAGAGTTTGATGAGGTTTTAAAATGGCTGAACGTCTGAATAATGACTTCCAGTTCATCGAGGTCGGGCGCAAGGATCCGAAGAAGAAACTGTTGCGTCAACGCAAGAAAGAGTTCGTGGAAATCTACGAACCGTTCAAACCCCAGCAGTCGGCCGACCAGGCCCACCGCTGCCTGGGTTGCGGTAACCCGTATTGTGAATGGAAGTGCCCGGTGCACAACTTCATTCCCAACTGGCTGAAACTGGTGGCCGAGGGCAACATCCTCCAGGCCGCCGAGCTGTCCCACCAGACCAACACCCTGCCGGAAGTCTGCGGCCGCGTGTGCCCGCAAGACCGTCTGTGCGAGGGTGCCTGCACCCTGAACGACGGTTTCGGCGCGGTCACCATCGGTTCGGTGGAGAAGTACATCACCGACACCGCGTTCGCCATGGGCTGGCGCCCGGATATGTCCAAGGTCAAGCCGACTGGCAAGCGTGTCGCGATCATCGGCGCGGGCCCGGCGGGCCTGGGCTGTGCCGACGTGCTGGTACGCGGTGGCGTGACGCCGGTGGTGTTCGACAAGAACCCGGAAATCGGCGGCCTGCTGACCTTCGGCATCCCCGAGTTCAAGCTGGAAAAGACCGTGCTGAGCAATCGCCGCGAAGTCTTCACCGGCATGGGCATCCAGTTCCGCCTCAACACCGAGGTGGGCAAGGACGTGACCATGGAGCAACTGCTCGAAGAATACGATGCCGTATTCATGGGCATGGGCACCTACACCTACATGAAGGGCGGCTTTGCCGGTGAAGACCTGCCGGGCGTGTACGACGCCCTGGACTTCCTGATTGCCAACGTCAACCGCAACCTGGGCTTCGAAAAGTCGCCGGAAGATTTCGTCGACATGAAAGGCAAGAAGGTCGTGGTACTGGGCGGTGGCGACACCGCGATGGACTGCAACCGTACTTCGATCCGCCAGGGCGCCAAGTCGGTGACCTGTGCCTATCGTCGTGACGAAGCGAACATGCCGGGCTCGCGCAAAGAGGTGAAGAACGCCAAGGAAGAAGGCGTGAAATTCCTCTACAACCGCCAGCCGATCGCGATTGTCGGTGAAGACAGGGTCGAAGGCGTGAAGGTGGTCGAGACCCGTCTCGGCGAGCCGGACGCCCGTGGCCGTCGCAGCCCCGAGCCGATCCCGGGCTCCGAGGAGATCATCCCGGCCGACGCCGTGGTCATCGCCTTCGGTTTCCGTCCGAGCCCTGCGCCGTGGTTCGAGCAGTTCAGCATCCAGACCGATAGCCAGGGCCGTGTAGTAGCTCCGGAACAGGGTCAGTACAAGCACCAGACCAGCAACCCGAAAATCTTCGCCGGTGGCGATATGGTTCGCGGCTCTGACCTGGTGGTGACGGCGATCTTCGAAGGCCGTAATGCAGCCGAAGGGATCCTGGATTACCTGGGCGTCTAAGCCCGCTCTAGAGCCAAAAGCAATACCCCTGTGGGAGCGAGCCTGCTCGCGAAAGCGGTCTGTCAGTCAACATCAATGTTGGATGTTACAGGCCCCTTCGCGAGCAGGCTCGCTCCCACAGTCGTTTGGTGGTGATACGAATGTCGCGTTTCAGCGCGACAAATTGACCCGATAGACAAAAGGCTGACCTGCATTCGTGCCTTTTGCGTCCGGCTCTGAGAAAATGCCCGCACTTTTTTTCCGGATGCCGACATGACTGCCCTGAAGAACGACCGTTTCCTGCGCGCCCTGCTCAAGCAACCCGTAGACGTCACTCCCGTGTGGATGATGCGTCAGGCCGGTCGCTACCTGCCTGAATACCGCGCCAGCCGTGCCAAGGCCGGCGATTTCATGAGCCTGTGCATGAACCCGGCGTTCGCTTGCGAAGTCACACTGCAGCCGCTCGACCGCTATCCGCAACTGGACGCGGCGATCCTCTTCTCCGACATCCTGACCATTCCTGATGCCATGGGCCAGGGCCTGTATTTCGAAACGGGCGAAGGCCCGCGCTTCAGGAAAGTCGTCAGCACCCTGGCCGACATCGAAGCCCTGCCGATTCCTGATCCGCAGAAAGACCTGGGTTATGTGATGGACGCGGTCAGCACCATTCGCCGTGAACTGAACGGCCGCGTGCCGCTGATCGGCTTCGCCGGCAGCCCATGGACACTGGCTACCTACATGGTCGAAGGCGGGTCGTCGAAAGACTACCGCAAGACCAAAACCATGCTCTACGACAACCCGCAAGCCTTGCACCTGCTTCTGGACAAGCTCGCGCAGACGGTCACCAGCTACCTCAACGGCCAGATCCTGGCCGGCGCGCAAGCGGTACAGATCTTCGACAGCTGGGGCGGCAGCCTCTCGGCGGCGGCGTACCAGGAATTCTCCCTGGCTTATATGCGCAAAATCGTCAGCGGCCTGATCCGCGAGCACGAAGGCCGCAAGGTTCCGGTCATCCTGTTCACCAAGAACGGCGGCCTGTGGCTGGAAAGCATTGCCGACGCTGGCGCCGACGCGCTGGGCCTGGACTGGACGTGCGACCTCGGCAGCGCCCGTGAGCGTGTCGGCAGCAAAGTTGCCCTGCAAGGCAACATGGACCCGACCGTGCTCTACGCCAAGCCTGAAGCCATTCGCGCTGAGGTCGGGCGTATCCTGGCCAGCTACGGCAAAGGCAGCGGCCACGTGTTCAACCTCGGCCATGGCATTACTCCGGAAGTCGATCCGGAACATGCGGGTGCGTTCTTGCGCGCCGTGCATGAGTTGTCGGCGCAGTATCACGAATAACTGCGTTTAAGTTGTTTAAAACCCGTCCGGCCTAGCGCAGGACGGGTTTTTTTATACTTTTAGTTTCGTAACTAGTTTAAATATTTTCTCTGTAAGGTTTTTTCTCATTCTGTATCAGATAACGTCTAAGCGGATTAATCCTGCAGGAAGTAGAGATTTTCCCTACATATAAAGTTCTTTCATCCAAGTAGATTGAACGGTTCGTGCTCCCCCGTGGTGAGCAGAATTGCAATTAAAGGCGTCTGCAATGCACGCCTTATTTCGATAAGCAGTCTGGAATTTATTGGATGAAAAATGCTTACTACAAGGGAAGTGCGCTGGCCGCCTGCACTTCTTCAATGATCCTGTTATCGGCAATGTTCGCCTCTCAAAGTGTTTCCGCGCATGGCTATCTGGAAGTGCCACCCTCGCGCGCATTAGCCTGCCAGAAAGGCTTGAACACCCAGTGCGGTGGCGCCCAATACGAACCGCAAAGCGTTGGTGAAACCTTCAAGGGTTTTCCAGCGGGAGTGGGCGGCGCGCCTCTGCAAGGGCCGGTGGATGGCAAGATCCCGAGTGGCGGTCACTCGCTGTTTTCCGCGCTGGACGCGCAATCAGCCACCCGTTGGCATATGACGGAAATCAAGGAACGCAACATCGATTTCCAGTGGCGCTACACCGCTGTGCATCCAGCCACAAAACATGAGTATTTCATCACCCGAAACGGCTGGAACCCGAACGAAGCACTCAAGCGTGCCACCTTTGAAAGTGCGCCGTTCTGCACCATTGACGGCGGCAACCAGAAACCGGAGTCGGGAGCCAAACACAACTGCAACATCCCCGCGGACAAATCCGGGCAGCATGTCATCCTGGCGATCTGGACGGTCGGTGATACCGATGCAGCGTTTTATAACGTGGGGGATGTAAACATCCTTGCAGAGCCGGAGCTTCCGGGTGGTTGGTCTTCCGTAGGCAGCATCGCCCCATCGACTTCGTTGCTGGTCGGTGACAAGGTCAGGGCCCGTGCATTCTCCGCCAATGGCGAGAGCCCGGAATACAGCATAGAGATCCCCATCAATAGTGCCGAGGAAGGCTCGCCAAACAACTGGTCGTTCAAGTTGGCAGAAGCCATCAATGAAGCGCACACACTTGTGCGTGCGGGCGTTCGAGATGAAAACGGCAAGATCGAGCCGGTCAAGGGCAACAACAGCGTGTACGCGCAAAAAGACAGCGGCGTGACACGCTACGAAGTGCAACTGAACATGCAGGAAGATGCCGCGGCTCGTCTGTCGGTAGCTTCCCAGCAAGCTGAGTACGTATTGGACAAAGGCTTGGCCAAGATCGAGTTCAGCATCCTGTCCAATCGCAAGATGAACGTCGAAGCGACGCTGTTCGATGAGAGCAACAAGCCGGTCGGCTCCACTTCCACACAAGTGGGCAGCGGCCCGACCTGGTTGGCGATGGATGTTCGCAGCAATCCTGGCAAGCACACCCTGACCCTGGTCGGCACCACCCTGGATGGCCGGACCACCCGCCAGGACACCCAGGTAACCCAGTTGACCGGCGAAGGCGCGGGCGCCGATTACGACTTTGTGTTCCCGCAAGGCCTTGGCGAGTACACCGCCGGTACCAAGGTACTGCAGCCGAAGACCAACGAAGTCTTTGAGTGCAAGCCATTCCCTGAGTCCGGTTATTGCAAGCAATACAGCCCGACTGCCAATGGTTTTGAACCTGGCATCGGTGCGCATTGGCACATGGCCTGGGACAAACTCTAAGTCTATCGCGCAGTACTCCAGGTGATCTGTGAAGGTCGCCTGGAGGTTCTCTTTTTTTCGAGTTGCAAATGACGGATTCAGGTTATCGAACGGCTCGAGTGAACTACTCATGAAGAATTCGTGGCGGGTGCTGAGCCGTTTCGGCCTGGTAGTCATGCCGTTGGGTTATGCAGCGCTGCTGATCTGGCAGGAGTGGCACTTTCGGGAGCGCCTTGCCGCGCCGCCGCTACCCATGGCGGCGCCAATCCCTGGTCCCGCCCATGTACCGCTGGATGCTGGTGCGGTGGCGTCGGTGCTCGGCCTGACCCAAGGAGCCTCATTGCTCGCCAGTGCCGAACCGCTGACCTTGCAGGCCAGTTTTGTCTTGAGCGGCGGCGTGTCCAGAGCGTTGCTCGCCGATGATCAAGGTTCACGTGTGTATCAGGTGGGCGAACGTTTGCCCGGTGGCAGCGTGCTGCGTCGCGTCGAGGCCAATCAAGTGGTGCTGTGGAACAAGGGGCGCGAAGAGCGACTAACGCTGCGACCGTCCGTTGCGCGGTTCCTGCGAAAGCTCGAGTCACCCGGCGACACACAGGCTCCCGCTGTTTCCACGCGTTTTCTACGCCCGGTTTCCGGGCCGTCAGAGTAATCAACATAATGAACAGTTTCATTGGCGCGCAGGCCTTGCGCTCGATGCGTTTCCTTGTCGTGTTGGCGAGTCTGGCTTTGCCGGGCGCGTTGCAGGCAGCTGAGGAAAAGTGGCAGCTGGCGATGAACAACGCTGAGTTGCGCGACATCGTTGAAGAAATCTCCGGCATTCTGGGGACCACCGTGGTGCTCGATCCCAGGGTCTCCGGACGCATCACCGTTGTGTCTCGGCAAGCCCTTGATCGCGAAGGCGTGCGCCGCTTGTTCTACGGGGTGCTCGACGCCCACAACTTCACGGTGATCGACCAAGGTGACCGCATCCTGATCACGCCAGTGACAGAAGCCAGGACTCGCGCTGGCAGCAGCGCTGCAAAGAACGCTACGCCCTCGCAATTTGTCACTCGAGTGATCGAGCTGAACAATGGCAGTGCCGCCGATATCGCCGGGCTGGTCCGGCCTTTGGTCTCGGTCAACGGCTATGTCGGGCCGTCCGTGTCGGCCAATGCAGTGGTGGTCACGGAAACGGCAGCCAATGCGCAACGCATCGTCCAAGTCATCCGCCAGCTGGACTCTGGACAAAACAATATGCACGCCGTAGTGCAGTTACGTCACGCCCAGGCCAGTGACGTGGCCTCCGTCATGGAAGCCTCCCTGGGCAAGCGCACTGCCGAGAACGCGGTCCAGGTATTGGCCGACAGCAGAACCAATCGGCTGATCCTGATTGGCCCGTCAGCCGTTCGCCAACGCTTGGCCGAACTGGCGCGCGGTCTCGATGTTCCTGCCACGGCGGCTCCGGACAACGCTCGGGTGATCCGCCTGCGTCACAGCGACGCCAAGCAATTGGCCGAGATTCTGGAAAGCATGGGGCAGGGCCGAAAAACGGCCCCAACCCTTGGCAGCAATAAGGACGCACCAACCGGGACTGCCTTCATGATCAAGGCTGACGAAAGCCAGAATGCGCTGGTGCTGATCGCCGAGTCGGAGCAGGTCAGGACCATTGAAAGCATCGTGCGTCAGTTGGACCAGCCGCGCGCGCAGGTGCTGATCCATGCCGCCATCGTCGAGATTTCCGGGGACATCGCTGAAGCGGTTGGCGTGCAATGGGGCTTCAGTACCGGCGACGCGAAAGGCTTCATCAACTTCCCCGGCACCGATATCCCGATTGTCGGCGGCCTGGATTTCGACGAGAAGAAATCCGCACCCGAAGGCGCGCTGTTACGCCTGGGCAGTGATCGCTTTGGCGCATTGATTTCGGCCCTGGCCAGCAATACCCACAGCAACCTGCTTTCTACGCCCAGCCTGTTGACGCTGGATAATCAGGAAGCGCACATCATCGTCGGCCAGACCGTCCCGTTCAAGACCGGCTCCTACGCCACAAACAGTAATGGGGCGGATAATCCGTTTACCACAGTCACCCGCGAGGACGTGGGAATCAGCCTGAAGATAAAGCCCTACATCAACGAAGGCTCGACGCTGCGGCTGGAGGTTGAGCAGGAAGTGTCGGACATCGCGCCGTCGGTATCGGGCATCGATTCTTCGGACTTGATCACCAACAAGCGTGCACTCAAGAGCACCATCCTGGCCGACGATGGCGAAATCATCGTCATTGGCGGGCTGATCAGAGACAGCGTAAGAACACAAAAAAGCGGGGTGCCGTTACTGCGGGATATTCCTTACCTGGGCGCTCTGTTTCGCTGGAACCGGGACACCCAGAGTAAAAGCAATCTCATGGTGTTCTTGCGGCCCACGATTGTACGCAGCAAGGAAGACCTGAACGGTATCAGCCAGCAGCGTTACAACGCACTGCGCGACTTGAGCCAGGCGGGGGCGCGGGATAACAACTCGTTGCTGCTGCCGTCAGATTCGCGTCAGCTGTTCGAACCGGTTTCCAAGGCGCCCGTGTTCGACCTGCGCAAGCCGGCACCGCAGACGCCATGACCCATTCGAGCGATGGTTGCCCACCACTGCCCTTCGGTTTTGCCCGTCGTTTCGGCGTGCTGCTGGAGAGCGAAGGCGACAAGGCGAGCCTTGCGGTGCGGGCCGATACGCCGCTCACCGCCCTGGCGGAAGCTCGCCGGACATGCGCTCGCGAGCTGTCGCTGCAGGTGCTCACCCCTGATATTTTTGCGACCCGCCTGGCCGCCGCCTACCGCGAAGGCCAGAGCGCCGCCGAGCAGGTCGCCCAAGGGCTGGACGAAGAACTGGACTTGCTCAGCCTGGTGGACAAGGTACCGCAAACCGCCGATTTGCTGGAGCAGCAGGGCGATGCGCCGATCATCCGTTTGATCAATGCATTACTCAGCGAGGCCATGCGCGAACACGCCTCGGACGTGCATCTGGAAACGTTCGAGCAGTACCTGTCGGTGCGCATGCGGGTCGACGGGCAGTTGCGCGAAATGCTCCGGCCCCGACGTGAATTGGCAACGCTGCTGGTATCGCGCATCAAGGTCATGGCGCGCCTGGATATCGCTGAAAAGCGTGTGCCCCAGGATGGTCGAATGGCCTTGCGCCTGGCCGGGCATGAAGTCGATGTGCGGGTCTCGACCCTACCCTCGGCACACGGCGAACGGGTGGTACTGCGCTTGCTCGACAAGCAGGCCGGGCGCCTTGAGTTGTCGCGTCTGGGCATGCCGGAGGACATCCTCCGGAACCTGCGCCACCTGCTGGGCAAACCGCACGGCATTTTGCTGGTGACCGGGCCCACCGGCTCAGGCAAGACCACCAGCCTCTACGCCGCGCTCAACAGTCTGAATGACCAGACCCGCAATATCCTTACGGTCGAAGATCCCATCGAATACCACCTGCCGGGCGTGGGGCAGATGCCGGTCAACCCCAAAGTGGACATGACTTTTGCCCGGGGGTTGCGAGCGATCCTGCGTCAGGATCCGGATGTGGTGATGGTCGGCGAAATCCGTGACCGCGAGACTGCTGAAATTGCCGTCCAGGCTTCGCTGACCGGTCACCTGGTGCTCTCGACGCTGCACACCAACAGTGCGGTCGGTGCGGTGACTCGCCTGGCGGACATGGGTGTCGATGCCTACCTGTTGGCATCGTCGCTGGTGGGTGTTCTAGCCCAGCGACTGCTGCGCACCTTGTGCCTTCATTGCAAGGTGCCCTACAGCGCCGATGCAACAGCTTGCCAGCGCCTGGGGCTCGGCACCGCATCGCTGCAGCTGTTCCGGGCCGTGGGGTGTGAGCAGTGTCAGCACGGCTATCGCGGGCGCGTCGGCATCTATGAGTTGATCTGCGTGACACCGTCACTGGCATCGCTGATTCACCAGGGGGCCAGTGAACAAGCCTTGGCCAACGAGGCCCGCCAGATGTCGCGCAGTCTGTTCCAGGACGGCCGCCAACGGGTGCTGGACGGGCTGACCAGTCTCGACGAGTTGTTGCGCGTGACGCGGGAGGACTAGGTCATGCCGACATTCGATTACCGGGCCGATGACGGTCAGGGTCGCCGTTGCAAGGGACGGCTGGAGGCAGACAACCCCCGTCATGCTCGGCAACTGTTGCGTGAGCGCGGGTTGTGGCCGCGGGACTTGAAGGAAATCCGGGTCGTTGGTGGCACAAACAAGCCAGGCAGCGCAGGGCGTTTGAGTGCCGCCGACCTGGCACTGCTGACACTGCAATTGTCCACGCTGGTTCAGGCCGGATTGCCCTTGGAGGAATCTCTTGAGGCCGTGGCGAAACAGAGTGCCAAGCGTCGGGTTGCCAGTTTGCTGTCGATGGTCAGGAGTCGGGTCATGGAAGGGCATGCCCTCGCCGATGCGCTGGCGCAGTTTCCCAAGGCGTTTCCCGACCTGTTCCGTGCCACCGTGGCCGCTGGCGAACGTTCCGGCCATCTGGGCCATGTGCTGGAGCAATTGGCCGCGTATACCCAGGCTCGCCAGGCCTCACGGCAAAAGATCCAGATGGCGTTGGTGTATCCGTTGATCCTGATGTCGGCCAGCGTGGTCATCGTCGGCTTTCTGCTCGGTTACGTGGTGCCCGACGTAGTGAAGATTTTCGTCGACAGCGGCCAACCGCTGCCGTGGCTGACGCGGGCATTGATACGTACCAGTGACGGGTTGCGTAGCCATGGCTTGTTGTTGATAGCTGCGCTGGCGCTGCTGGTCGCCCTCTGGCGCTGGAGCTTGAGTCAAAGAGCCTGGCGCCTGCGCTGGCATCGCCTGGCGTTGAACGTCCCGGTTTTTGGCGACGTGCTGCGCGCAATGGAGGCCGCACGATTTGCCAGCACCCTGGCCATCCTCGGCAAAAGCGCCGTGCCTTTGGTCGACGCATTGGAAATTGCCGCTGCCGTGATCGGCAACCTGACCATCCGTGCGCGAATGACCGATGTCGCCCGCTCGGTCCGCGAAGGCGCAACCCTGACCCATGGCCTGGAATTGAGCGGCGATATCCCGCCGATGATGCTGCACATGATCGCCAGTGGCGAGCGGGCGGGCGAACTCGATCGCATGCTGGCCCGCGCCGCCGAACAACAGGAAAGCAGCCTGGCGGCGCGAATTGCCCTGGTGGTGAGTCTGTTCGAGCCCGCGATGCTCGTGCTGATGGGCGGCGTCGTGTTGCTGATCGTCCTGGCCATTCTGCTTCCGATTCTCAGCCTCAACCAATTGGTGAATTGACCATGCACGCTTTACGTCACAGAACTTCCCAGCACGGCTTTACCCTGATCGAGATCATGGTGGTGGTAGTCATCATCGGCATTTTGGGGGCAATCGTGGTGCCGCAGTTCATGAGCCGCCCCGATCAGGCCAAAGTCACCGCGGCCAAAGTCGATCTCCAGGCCATCGGCACCGCCCTGGAAATGTATCGTCTCGACAACTTCCACTACCCCTCCACGCAACAAGGGCTGGAGGCCTTGAGCAAGCGACCTTCCGGAATGCCGGCGGCGAGGAGCTGGAACCCTCAGGGTTACCTGAAATCCTTGCCCGTTGATCCGTGGGGCACGCCCTATCAGTACCTCAATCCCGGTGTTAAATCGGCGGATGGCGGCTATGACTTGTATTCCCTCGGGTCCGATGGCGTAGCGGGTGGCGAAGGGCACGCAGCGGAAATCGGCAATTGGGGTAGTTGAACCATGCCGCGCCGTAGTCGGGGATTTACCTTGCTGGAAATGATGATCGTGACCGTCCTGATCGGCGTGCTGTTGGGCATGGTGAGTCTGGCCACGGGCATCCACCCGGCACAGCAAGCGAGGCAGGAAGCGAGCGCCCTGGGTGGCGTCATCCGCCAGCTGCGGCAACAGGCAGTGCTGGAGGGGCGCGAATACGGTCTGCGGCTGAGCGTCCTGGGGTACCGGTCGATGCGTCTGGATGGGCGTGGCTGGGAACCGCTGGCCGCCTTCAACCGATGGCCCGAGAGCTTGCAACTGAGCCTTGAGCAGGAGGGGTATGCCCTGAGGCTGGGCGCTGACGTCGGCCCTCCGCAGATTCTGCTGTACAGCAGCGATGAAACCAGCAACTTCACACTGACGTTCGCTGGCAAAGACAAGATTTGGGCGACCCTGTCCGGTGATGGCATGGGCGAGATCATGATCGATGAGTGAGCCACCGGCCATTGTTCGCATGAGTGGATTCACCTTGCTTGAAGTCATGGTGGCCCTGGCGATTTTCGCGACCCTGGCGACGGCGGTGCTGTCCGCAAGCCAATACGTGGTCAGGCAGGCAGGCGCTGCCGAAGAGCGTCTTCTCGCGGCCTGGGTGGCAGACAATCAGCTGAGCGAGCTGCGACTGCAATCGTCCCCCGTGCTTGCGCAGCCACAACGGATGGTGAGCCTGGGTCAACGCGACTGGGTTGTACGTCAAAACGTCGACCCGACGCGCGATCCTCCCGGGTTGTTGGTCGAAGTCGAGGTCGGCCTTGCCGGACGTGACCAGACCCTGTTCCGCGCCACCGGTTGGATAGCCAATCGTCATGAATGAGCAAGGCGGATTCACCCTGCTCGAACTGGTTATTGCCATTTCGATTTTTGCCTTGCTGGGGCTGGCCAGCTGGACGCTGTTCGACAGTGTGGTGCGCGTGCAGCGGGGCACCCTGAGCCACGAACGTGAACTCAGGAACCTGCAACGCGCCGTGGCAGTAATCGAACGTGACCTTATGCACATCGCGCAGCCGCCTGTCGTGCAAGACCCGTCGCAGTTGCAACTGCTGCGCGGCAATTGGCGTAATCCGCTGGACTTACCGCGCAGTGAGCGGCAGTTGCTGACTTATCGACTCGACAACGGCGCGCTTTGGCGTGACAGCCGGGCGGAAGGGGCGCAGAGCGTGCAGCGGCAAAAACTGCTCGACGATGTTCGAGAGGTGCGTTGGCGTCTGTACGACAGCCAGGTTGGTTGGCGCGGCGATTGGCCGTCCGGGCAGAGCCCGAAGGCGCCCTTGGCGGTGGAAATGCAAATGTCGGCAGGGCGCTTCGAGGCGATCCGTCGGGTGCTGTTATTGCCGGGAGCACTGCCATGAGGGCCGGTCAACGCGGCGTTGCTCTGATCAGTGTGTTGCTGGTCATGAGCCTGGCGTTATTGATCATCGGCGGCATGCTGCGCAGCCATCGCGCATTGCTGCAAAGCACCGGGCAGCAGTTACAGCAGATGCACCTGCGGCAACTCGGTGTAGCCGGGGAAACCTGGGGCCTGGTGTTGCTCAAGGCTCAGCAAAAAGACAGCGAGCCGATGGCCGAACCTTCCAGCGCTTTTGCCATTGAAGATGCGCAGATACGCGTCGAGATCGAGGATCTGGCCGGTCGTTTCAATCTCAATACCCTGTTGATTCAGGGGCAGATCGATCAAGTCACGCTCAAGCGCTGGATGCGTTTGCTGACGCTGCTCGAACTGCCGTCGTTGCAACTGCAGCAAGTAGGGCCGCTGCTCGAGCTCAGCCAGCTGCGACTGCTTCCTGGTGTCGATGCTGAGCTGTTGCGTCGTTTGGCGCCCTGGGTCGCGCTGTTGCCGGCAAAGGCCACGATGAACATCAACACAGCGCCAGCGCTGGTATTGCGTACGCTCGACGGTATCGAGCGCACCACGGCCGAAACCTTGGTACGCCAGCGTTCCCCGGCAGGCTGGCCAAGCGTTCAGGCCTTTACCCAGGACCCGCTGATATCCGGTTTGGGCTTGAGCGGCCATGGCCTGGGCGTTGATAGCCGCTGGTACCGGATCACCGTTCAAGTAACCCAGGGGCAGGGGCATCTGCGGCTGGCAACCGATGTCGAACGCGACCCCAAGACGCGTCAGTTGAAGATCCTGCAACGGCGTGTTCTCCCCTCGAATGCAAGCGAGATCCAGCAATGAAAACCTGGCTTTATCTAACAGCCGAAGGCTTGGGCCTGCCCACGCTCGCCTGGCCTTGTTGTCTATGGACTTCGACCGGCGAACGGCAGCGCTTGCCCTTGGATCAAGCGGCACAGTCACTGGCTGGGCAGGCGGTCGATGTGCTGTTGCCCATGGAACTGTGCAGTTGGTTGCTCAGCGATCCATGGCCATCCAGGCGCCAACCTGATGCCCAGGCCATCGCTTACGCTGTCGAAGAGCAGTTGAGCCAAGCCCTGGAAAAGCTGCACCTGAGTACCGGTGCGCGCGATCCACAAGGTCGCTATCCGGTGATGGTGATCGACCGCGAACGATTTGCCGTTGTCCTCGCGCTGCTGGCCGAAGTGAGTATTAAGGTGCGATCTGTGTTCGTCGATGCCGATGTGTTGCCTCGTGACCAGGCACTCGGCATCTGGTGGTTTGGCCGCTGGTTGCTCGGTGGAGGCTTGCCTGCACGCCTGACGTTGTCGGATGAAGATCTGGTGGCGCTCGAGCCAGGCTTGCCCAGGGACGTTCAGTGGCGTGACGAGCGTAAGGATGCCACTGATATCGATCAGTGGCTGATCCCGGTGCATGGACCGGCAATCAATCTGTTGCACGGCGATTTCGCGGCGCCTCGAAAGCGCCTGCCCTGGCGTTTCGGCGGGCTGGTCGTGTTGTCGCTGCTGCTGCTCGACTGGGGTGCCAGCGCGGCACGTATCGGCTTTCTCGAAAACCAGACCCGCCAGCTCTACAGTCGCAACGTGGAGCAATTCAAAGGGCTTTACCCGGAGCAGACCCGCATCGTTGACCTGGCGTTACAACTCAATGTAATGCAAAGCCAAAATGCGGCCCCTCAGGACGGCCATATCGCCGGGCTGGTCAAACTCGTCGAACAAGTCATCGGCGCCAGCAATGTCGATGTCCAGCGCATTGAATTTCGCGAAAGCGATGGTTGGAAAGTCCGGCTGACCGCCAATAGTTTTACCGAACTGGAATTACTGCGTGAGCGTGGCCGCCAGCAAGGTTTGCCTGTGCGACTCGACAGCGCGAGCAAGGAAGGCGATCGGGTGCAGGCGACCCTGACCCAGGAGCAAGGCGCATGAAGCTGAGCGGGTTGGTCACATGGCCGGTGCTGCTGCAGCGCTGGCAGCGCCTGTCGCTGCGCGAACAACGATTGTTGCTGGTGTTGGTCGCGTTTGTCTTTGGTGTAGCGGCATTCAGCCTGGTCTGGCAACCGACGCAACAGCGTCTTGCAGCGGCCGAGCGTCAGTATCAGCAGCAGCTGGCACTGACGGCGCAACTGCAGCTGGCGCGTCCGCGCAGCATGCGCGAGCCTGTCACTCAGCCGCTGTCACTGCACGTCAGCGAAAGTGCTACCGAGGCCGGACTCGAACTGCATCAGGTCAACACCGACGGTGATCAGTTGCGCCTGAACCTCAGCGGTGACGCCAAGGCATTACTGGCATGGTTGGACCGCATCGAACGTGACGGCACCGCGCTGCAATCCTTGACCCTGGAAAAGCGCAACGCGGTACTGGAGGCGCAGATAGTGCTCAGATAGTCGCACCGGTGCCTGGCAGTGGCGGCAACTTTGAAAGCTTCAAGGCGACCATTAATGCCACGGCCAGCAGTCCACCGATGAACAAGCCGATTCCATTCCAGCCAGCCAAGTGCCAGAACACGCCGCCCGCCGTGCCAGCAATGCTTCCTCCTGCGTAGTAGCTGAACAGGTACAAGGACGATGCCTGGCCCTTGGCCGTGGTGGCACGACGGCCGATCCAGCTACTGGCGACGGAGTGGGCGCCGAAGAAACCGAAGGTGAAGACCAGCATGCCGATGATGACCAGCGGCAATGGCGTAAACATCGTCAGGGCGAGACCGCCGATCATCAGCGCGATAGTGCTCCAGAGCACTTTGCGGCGGCCGATTTTGTCGGCCAGCGAGCCGATTTTCGCCGAACTGTAGATACCCGAGAGATACACCACCGAGAGTAATCCGACAAAGGCCTGTTCCATGTGGTAAGGCTCGGCCAGCAGGCGGTAGCCGATGTAGTTGAACAGGGTGACGAACGCCCCCATCAACACAAAGGCTTCGAGGAACAGCAGTGGCAGCCCGGCGTCGCGAAAGTGCATGGTGAAACCGTCGACCAGGCTGCGCGGGTGCAACGAGCGGGCACGGAAGTTGCGCGATTCGGGGAGGATTTTCCAGAATACCGCTGCCGCAATCAGTGCCAGGCCGCCGATCACCAGCATTGCCGTGTGCCAGCTGACGAAGTCGATCAAGACGCCGGTGATAAGACGCCCGCTCATCCCGCCGATGGCGTTACCGCCGATGTACAAACCCATGGCGAGGCCGATGTGCTGCGGGTGAATCTCTTCGCTCAAATAGGTCATCGCCACCGCCGCCAGGCCGCTCAACGACAGTCCAATCAGCGCGCGCATCGCCAGGACACCGTGCCAGCTCGGCATCATCGCGCTGGCCATGGTGCACAGTGCGGCGGCAAACAGCGCCGCCACCATCACCGTTTTGCGCCCGACGCGATCGGAGATCGGGCCGGTGATCAGCAGGCCAATGGCAAGCATGCCCGTGGCTACCGAGAGAATCAGGCTGCTCTGCGCCGCGTTGATCGAGTATTCGTTGGACAGCAGCGGCATCATCGGTTGCACGCAGTAGAGCAGGGCGAACGTCGCGAAGCCGCCGCAGAACAGCGCCAGCACCGTGCGCATGAAGGCTGGCGTGCCTTTTTCGATGTAGATCTCTTCCAGCTCGGCAGCCACATCGTCTGGTGTGGCGGGAGGAACTTCATGGGTAAGTGGAGCGACAGCAGTTTTCACGGTGGACCTCGGAGGAGCGCAGCCCGTCAGGCAATGAAAAAAGCATATAGCTGGCTAATGATTCAATCCAATATATTGTTCGACCTGTTTGATAGCTTTAACGACCTAATGGGGTTTTCATGGAATTGCGTCATCTGCGTTACTTCATCGCTGTCGCCGAAGAACTGCACTTCGGCCGCGCTGCGCAGGCGCTTGGTATCTCGCAGCCACCGCTGAGCCAGCAGATCCAGGCCCTGGAGCAGGAAGTGGGTGCGCGATTGTTCGAGCGTACCAATCGTCGGGTCGAGCTGAGCGAGGCCGGTCGACTGTTCCTGGAAGAGGCACGGCTGGTGCTGGCGCAGGTCGACAAGGCGGCGGATGTTGCGCGGCGGGCGCAGTTGGGCGAGTTGGGCGAACTGAAAATCGGCTTCACATCGTCGGCACCGTTCAACTCAACGATTCCCCAGGCGATTTTTTCGTTTCGCCAGCGTTTTCCGGCAGTGCATTTGAATTTGCGGGAAATGAGCAGCACCCAGGTGGCCGATGCGCTGGTGGATGAGTCGATCGAAGTCGGGATCATGCGGCCGCTGGGGCTGCCGGATTGCTTGAGCGTCGTCGAGTTGATGCGTGAGCCGTTAGTGGCCGTGCTCAGTTCCAAGCACCCTTTGGCGCAGGGCAGTGAAGAAGGCCTGTTCCTGTCCGCCCTGGCACTGGAGCCTTTCGTATTTTTCCCCCGTAGCTATGGCAGTGGCCTGTACGCACAATTACTCAGCCTGGCCCGTGATGCCGGCTTCAGCCCGCACTTTGCCCAAGAGGCCGGCGAAGCGATGACTATCATTGGCCTGGTAGCCGCAGGATTGGGTGTGTCGGTGCTGCCGGCGTCTTATCAGCGAATGCGCATCGACGGGGTGGTCTATCGGCCGTTGCTCGACCCGGCGGCGGTGTCGGCGGTGTGGCTGGTGCAGCGCAAGGACCAGAAGTCGCCGATGGCGCGGGCGTTCGTGGAGTTGTTGACGAGGAAGGTTGAGCCGTTAAAGTCATGAAGGCTGCACCGTCCCTGTAGGAGCGAGCATGCTCGCGATGGTCGTCAACGATGACGCTTGTTTCCTGGTGACACGCGGCGTTCTTTAGTCCATCGCGAGCATGCTCGCTCCTACAGGGATTGAAGTGCGCTCGCCGCCTACGCCCAGCGTTTGAAAATCAACGACGTATTCACCCCGCCAAACGCAAAATTATTGTTCATCACGTACTGATTGCTCATCTGCCGGAACTCGCCGCGCAGGTAGTCGAGCTTGCCGCAATGCGGGTCGACTTCGTCAAGGTTCAAGGTGTGGGCGTACAGGTCGCTGTTCATCATTTCGATGCTGAACCAGGACTCCAGCGCACCGCAGGCGCCGAGCGTGTGGCCGAGGAAGCTCTTTTGTGAGCTGATCGGCATGTGTTCGCCAAACAGGCTGCTGGTGGCCAGGGTTTCGGCGATGTCGCCCTGTTCGGTGGCCGTGCCGTGACCGTTGACGTAGCCGATGTCGGCAGGGCTCAAGCCCGCATCTTCCAGGGCCAACTCCATGGCCCGGCGCATGGTGACTTGCTCCGGGCGGGTGGTGTGCTGGCCGTCGGCATTGCTGCCGAAACCAACGAGTTCGGCATGAATACGGGCACCTCGCGCCAGCGCGTGTTCCAGTTCTTCGAGCACCAGCATGCCGCCGCCTTCACCGATCACCAGGCCGTCGCGCCCTTTGTCATAGGGACGCGGGGTAGTGTGCGGGGCGTTGTTTTTCAGGCTGGTGGCGTAGAGTGCGTCGAACACCATGGCTTCGGTCGGGCACAGTTCCTCGGCACCGCCAGCGAGCATCAACGGCAGGCGGCCGAACTTGATGGCTTCGTAGGCGTAGCCGATGCCCTGGCTGCCGCTGGTGCAGGCGCTGGAGGTGGGGATCAGGCGGCCGGTGAGGCCGAAGAAGATGCTGATGTTGGCCGCGGTGGTGTGCGGCATCATGCGCACGTAGGAGTTGGCGTTCAGGCCTTCGGCCACCGAGTTCAGCAACATGTTGCCGAAGGCCTTGATCTCGTCGGTGCTGCCCGTGGAGGACCCGCAGGCAACGCCCATGCGCCCGTCCTTGATCGATTCGTCACCGAGCAATCCGGCATCGGCCAACGCCCGCTCCGCTGCGCCGACGGCCAGTCGCGAAACGCGGCCCATGCTGCGCAGTTGTTTGCGCGTCCAGTGGCTCGGCACGATGAAGTCATCGATGGGCCCGGCCAGGCGCGTATTGAGTTCAGTGAAGCGGTCCCATTCGTCCATGCGGCGAATGCCGCTGCGGTTGGCTGCGAAGTGGTCGGCGATGGTTGCCCAATCGCTGCCCAGCGAGGTGATGCCGGCCATGCCGGTGACGACGACACGTTTCATCAGCACAGGCCTCCGTTGACGGCCAGCACCTGCCGGGTGATGTACGAGGCTTCCGCCGACATCAGGAAATTCACCGCGCCGGCCACCTCTTCCGGGGTGCCCATGCGTTGTGCGGGGATCATTTTCATCAGTTCTTCCACCGGCACGTTTTCATCGAGCATGGCTGTGTCGATCAGGCCGGGTGCGACACAGTTGACGGTGATCTTGCGCTTGCCCAACTCGATCGCCAACGCCTTCGCCGCGCCGATCAACCCGGCCTTCGAGGCGCTGTAGTTGACCTGGCCGCGATTGCCGATCAAGCCGGACACCGACGTGATGCAAACGATTCGCCCGGCAGCGCGACGACGGATCATCGGCATCATCACCGGGTGCAGCACGTTGTAGAAACCGTCGAGGTTGGTGCGCATCACCACATCCCAATCATCCTCGCTCAGCGCCGGAAAAGCACCGTCACGTGTCAGCCCGGCGTTGAGCACCACGCCGTAGTAGGCGCCATGGGTTTCGACGTCGGCCTCAAGGATGGCTTTGCAGCCGGCGCGGTCGGACACATCGAATTGCAGGATGCGCGCAGTGCGACCCAGGGTCTCGATTTCGACTTGTACGGCTTGGGCATCCGCCAGGCCACTGCGGCAATGCAGCACGATGTCATGCCCGGCCTGGGCCAGGCGCAGGGCGATGGCGCGGCCGATGCCACGGCTGGAACCGGTGACCAGTACGAATTCAGTCATGACTGGACTCCTTCGGATTCATCAAGATATTGAGCCGCCTGAGGCGGGCGATACACGTTCAGGCGGGCGCTGGCGTGAATGCCGGGTGCGTTGATGTGGCACTCGAACACGCCCATGCCGTTGTCATCTTCCAGGGAGCGGATGCCATGCAGGGTCAGTTCGGTGCCGGCGGGAAAACGGTCGACGTTGCATTCGAACTTGCGAGAGCCGAGCAAAAAGCCCAGCTGCGTTGCATCGCCGCGCTGGCGCGCATGGCAACCGGCGAAGGCCGCGACGCTCTGGGCCATGAGTTCAATCCCGACCCAGGCCGGCAGGCTGCCGTCGGGCAAATTGAACAGACCGTCGGGCTTGACCCTGAGGCGTGTATGAATCTGCTCTTCATCGAATGCCAGGATCTGCTCGATGAGAATCATGTCGCCAGCATGGGGCAGCAGTTCGGCGAGCGGCCAATCAATCATGGGGCGTCTCCGATAATCAGGCTGACGTTGTTGCCACCGAAGGCGAAGGAGTTGCTCATCAGGTAGCGAGGTCCAGTGGACGCCAGGCGATCGGCGGGAGTCACCCATTTGAGGGTGGGCAGCTCGGGATCGGCTCGGCCGTCCCAGACATGCGGGGCCAGGAGGTGCTCGCGGTTGTCGTCACTCAGGCTCAACCAGCAGAAGGCGGCTTCCAGCGCGCCGGCCGCGCCAAGGGTATGGCCGGTCATGGGCTTGGTCGAAGAACAGGGCACGCCGGCCGGGAACACCGCCGCCACTGCGTGGCTTTCCATGGCGTCGTTGTGTTGGGTGGCGGTGCCATGCAGGTTCAGGTAGGCGATTTGCTCAGGCCGCAGTCTGGCCCGGCTCAAGGCCTTGCGCATTGCCTGTTGGGCGCCGCGGCCGGTGGGTTCTGGCGCGGAAATGTGGTGCGCATCGGAACTGGCGCCACTGCCAAGCAGGGCAATCGGCTGGTCGCCAGGCTGCTTGCTCATCAGGAACAGCACGGCTGCTTCGCCGATATTGATGCCGTTGCGGTTCACTGAAAACGGATTGCAGCGCTGCCCGGACACGGCTTCGAGTGCCGAGAAGCCGTTGAGCGTCAGCTTGCACAGTGTGTCGACTCCACCGCACAGCACCACATCGCACATGCCCAGATCGAGCAGGCGCTGGGCACTCATCAATGCGCGTGCGCTGGAGGTGCAGGCAGTGGAAATCACATAGGCCGGGCCGCTTACTTGCAGCCAGTCGGCGAGAAAGTTTGCCGGTGCGCCGAGTTCCTGTTGCTGATAGTCGTATTGCGCCGGAAATTGCTGTTCGCGCACGTAGCGAGCCAGGCCCTGGCTGGCTTCGTCGATGCCCGACGTACTGGTGCCCAGCACGATGCCGATGCGATCGCGGCCGTAGGTCTGGATGGCCTGATCGATGTCACCGCGAATTTGCAGCGTGGCCTCCATCAGCAATTGATTGTTGCGACTGCGTTGGCAGGCCAGTTCTGCGGGAATCGGCACGAGATCGCCACGCACCGCGCCTACCGGTAATGAACGCTCTGGCACCCAGCCGGCTTCGCTGCGCATGCCTGAGCAATCGCCGGCGAACAGGTGGCGGGCGACTTCTTGTTTGTCACGGCCCAGGGCGCAGACGACCCCGAGGGCATTGAGGTAAGCCGTCATGGTGCGTCACCGCTCAGGGGGGTGATTAGATATTTCGGGCCTTTGGGCAAATTCAATTCGAAGCTCAATGGTTGTGAATAACGGACGTCCCAGCGCGCTGGCAGCGAGCGTTGCGCCCCGTATTGCCACGCCTTTGGATAGTTGCCAGGCAGTTCATCCCTGGGGGTCAGTGCAAACAGCAACGCGGCGAACAGCTCACGGGCTTCCGGGTTAGGCGGCAACAGGCCATCGGCTTGCCAATGGCTATCGACCAGTTTCTGGCGGGCCTGCGGAATACCCAGCAAGTCCATCATCGACCAGCGTATGGCAGGGCCTTCACGCTGGATGACCAGTACCCAGTCCTGGCGTTGTTCGGCCTGCAGGCGCTGGATGTGCAATTGCAGCGGCAACGCCATGCTTGGGGTCTGCGCGGGCAGTGGCGCCTGGCTCGCGCAGGCGCTCAGCAGCAGGATGCAGCCGAGCAGCAGAACTCGAATCATCAGGCACACCCTTCAACGGGCTTGCGCAGCACGTTGCTCAAGTCGCTCATGTCGCATCCCTTGCACAGAGTTCTGACAACATCCGCAGGCGACGTTTCGGTTCGGCGACGAATGGATTGCGCTCGTCCCAGGCATAGCCGGCGAGGATCGAGCTGATCATGCGGCGGATTTCCGCATTGCCATCCGGGTAGTAAATCACGTCCTGGAAAGTCCCGGCGTACCAGCTCTCGACGTAGCAGCGGAACGTATCGACCCCGCGCTTGAGCGGTTCGGCGAATTCACGCTGCCAGTCCACGGACTCGCCTTGCAGCTGACGGTGCAGCACCCCCGCGGCCATGCTCGCCGAGCGCATGGCGATGGTCACGCCAGAGGAAAACACCGGGTCGAGGAATTCCGCCGCATTACCCAGCAACGCAAAACCAGGCCCGTGCAGGGTTTTCACGTTGGCGGAGTAACCGCCGATGGTGCGTGCTGGCGTGTCCCATACGGCGTTGTCCAGTACCCCGGCCAGGCTGGGCGTCTCGGCAATGAAGCCGCGCAGGCAATCGTCGAGGTTATCGCTGCGACCTTCGAAATGTTCCGCGGCGGCCACCACGCCGACCGAGCAGCGGCCGCCGCTGAACGGAATGGTCCAGAACCAGATGTCACGCTGGACAGGATGGGTGGTGATGAGGATCTTGGTGCGATCGAAGTTCGGGTGGACGATGCGGTCTTCGACATGGGTGAACACCGCCTGGCGCACCGGGAAATTCGACGGTGCTTCAAGGTCGAGCAAGCGCGGGAGGACGCGACCGTATCCGCTGGCGTCGAGCATGAAGTCAGCGTCGATGTGGTACTCGCTGCCGTCTTCGCGACGTACGCCAAGCAGCGGTTTGGCCTGGTCGATATCGACGCTGACGATGGTTTCGCCATAGCGGATTTCAACGCCTTGCAGTGCGGCCTGATCGGCCAGCAGTTTGTCGAAATCCGCGCGCTGCACCTGAAAAGTCGTCGGCTTGCCCTGAGTGAAAGTGTCGCCGAAATCGAACGTGCTGTAACGCTCGCCCCAGGCAAACGCGGCCCCGGTTTTCAATTGGAAGCCCGCAGCATTGACGGCGTCGAGCATGCCTGCTTCTTCAACGAAATCCAGGCAGTGGGACAGCAGGCTTTCGCCGATGGAAAAGCGCGGGAAATGCTGGCGCTCGATCACCAGTACATCATGTCCCTTGCGCTTGAGCAGCGCGGCGACGATGGCGCCGGACGGACCTGCACCGATGACCACGATCTGGCGACGTTGCATTTCAACGATTGGCATGGGGGCTCCTTGCCGGGGCGGCAGCTATCAATGGGATACGGTGCATGCCGGCCAGTGCCGGCAGCAGGGTCGCGACCAGGCCCATCAGCATCAACGCAAAGTACAGCGCCGGGCTGATGAGCTGTTGTTGCAGCAGCAGGTTGAGAAAGACGATCTCGCTCAAGCCGCGAATATTCAGCAATATGCTTTCACGCCAGCGGCTGGCGCCCTGGAACGAGGCACCGGCCCAGCCAAGGCCAAGCCAGTTGCCCAGCAGCTTGCTGGCAATCGGCAACAGCAGCAGGGCCGCCAGCTGCACCCAGCCGAGGCTGTCCATTGCGCTGTGCACGTTGATCTGGACGATACCGAAGGTGAGTATCAGTGGAATGGCGATGTACGTCTGCAAGCGACTCATCCAGATTGCCGGCAACGGCAGGACAAGCGGTGCCTTGAGTGCTGCCATGATCAGTACATAAACGATGCCGAAAATGAGGGCATTGAGCTTGTAGTGCTCGGCGACCACCAGTAACGCGAAAAAGCCCAGGCTGTACAGCCAGGTTTGACGCAGGCCCAGCAGCCGCAGGAGCACGGGCAGGCAGGCCCCGGCCAAGGGTAGCAACAGGCTGCTCAGGTGCAGGCTGCCCTGGGCGAAAGCGAACAGGGTCCAGCAAGTCAGGTCGATGATGATCGCAGTCTGCACCAGTCGCCGGGTGGCGGCGTGCGGGTAAGCGATGTGCCGCAGGTACAGGTACAACACCGGGATCGCGGTAATGGCGAACAGCAGGCCGACCGCCAGCGAACTGATCCAGGGTTGCGGTGGCAGCAGCCAGATGGCCGTCGCGAGGCCGCAGGCAAACGGAATGCAGAAACTTGGCAGGGCGATTTTCAGGCTCTGGCGGTCCAGTTGCAGATCGATCACATCGCTGAGGATATAGCCCAGCAGCAGCGCGAAACTCAGGCTGTAGAGGTTCTTCAGCCAGGACGGTGACACCAGCGCCGCGCCGCTCAGTTGCCATTGCGGTTCGATCCAGAAGTACATCAGCAATGGCAAGCCGAGGGTCGCCAGCAGCAACTGGCTGACGATTGGAATCAGGCCAAAATGGCGACCGACCCGGGTCGCTACGGCGAACAGTACCAGGGCCATCGCCCAAAACAGCGCGATCATCATGTTGTCGGTTCCGTGATACTGGCGGCATGCACCTGGCGACCGGCCCAGGGCGCGAGCAGGAAGCTGAAGATCAGGCCCAGGCTTACCGACAGGCCGAAGTTACTCACCGCTGGCGTGCTCGACACTGCCAGCAGGCCGAAGGACAGCCAGGTGGTCAGTGCCGCCAGCAAAGTGCCCAACAGGCTCACGGCGGCGCCGCCGACCTGTTCGCGCATGAGGATGGCGTAGTCGACGCTGATCGCCGTCACCAGCAGCAGGCCGAACAGGCTGAAGAGGGTCAATGGCTGTCCCAGCCAGCCGAGACTGGCCAGGCTGCACAACGCCGCCAGCAATGGCAGGGACACAATGCGCAACGCGCCGCCAAGACCGAACGGCAGGGCAAGCACCAGGACGATCAGCGCGCAGGAGGCGAGTTTCAGTTCTGCGGCACTGACCTGGGTGGCGGCGAACACGTTGTTCAATTCGCCCAGTCGATCCACCAGCTTCACGCCCGGCAAATCTTCGGCCTGTACCCGCAACAGGGCAGGATTGTTCAGGCCCTGCAGGCTGACCATCGCCGCCACGCCGTCAGCGGTCGGCCCCAGCCACAACAGGCGATAAGGCTCGGCTAAGGGGCCGGCCAGTGCGCTGTCGATGTCTTCGATGGGCAGGGCCTGCAATTGGCTCAACTCTGCTTGCAGCGCCTGTGCCGGTACGCCGATATCGAGTAACGGCTGCCAAAACGCCGGCAATTTGCTCAACGCCTCACGCACCTTGCGCTGTTCGCTGGGCGGGCTGACCAGTTGGTTGAGCGACAGGTAACCCTGGAGTTTCTGCAGGCCAACCAACTGATCCAGGCGTTCACTCAGGGCGCCCTGGCGTTCGAGCAGTTGCTGTTGATCGGCCGCCTGCACCAGGAAAAACTGGCTGGTGGGTTGATAGCCCGTGATTCGCGCAATGGTCTGCGCTTCGTCAGTCAACTGCTGCGGGGCGCCCACCCATTGGCGGATGTCGTTGCGGGTCTCGAGCTGCACCAGGCCGCCGGCACAAAAAGCGATCAGCAGTGCCAGCAATACCGGCGTGCTCAAATGCCTGAGCAACGCTTCGCGGCGTCCCAGTAAAAATTCGCTAAGGCGCAGCGGCCATTGCGCCGGGCGCAGCTCGGCACCCTTGAGCAGCGCCGGCAGCAGGCACACCGCGGACAAATAGGCACCGAGCAGTCCCGCCGCCGAGAACACGGCAATCTGGGTCAGCGCCGGGAAGGGCGTCCAGGCCAGGGCCAGGTAGCCGATGGCGCTGGTGACCAGGCTCAGGGTCAGGCCCGGCAAGGTCAGGCGTAGCGCCGGCCAACTGTGCCAGGGCTTCAGGCTCCAGCTCTTGGACAGGTAATGCAGCGGGTAATCGACGGCGACACCGATCAGGCTCGAACCCAACACCAGCGTCATCACATGCATGTGGCCGAACAATGCCACGCAGGCCACCGCGCCGAACAGCATGCCCACCAGCACCGGGACAAACGCCAGCACGACACGCCAACGGCGGAAAGCCAGCAACAGCAACAACAGGATCCCGACGGTGGCACCGCCCCCCACCCAGGTCATCTCACGGGAAGCCTGGCGCTGGCCGTTGGCCGCGTACAGCAAACCACTTGCGGCGAGCAGTTGCACATCGGCCCGGGCGGCCTCTTCACGGCTGTGCTGGAGCAGGTCGGCCACTTGCAGCGGCAGGTTCATGTCGAAAGCATTGCCGGTGGCGCGCGCCCGCAGCAGCACCCAGTGCTTGCCATCTTGCTCGGCAATCAAGGCGCCACTGCCAATGTCCAGTTGCACGGCACCGTGCTGTGGCTGGCTGTTCTGGATGCGCCCGGTCAGGCCCAGCCAGTCATCCTGGCTCGGCACCAGGCTGAAACCGGTGAAGGGGTCAAACAGCGCCTGCACCCGTTGCTGGATAAAAGCATCGGGGTGTTCGATCAACTGCTCGCGATCTTCTGCCGCGAGCATGGCCAATCGGCCTTGCAGCAGTTGCGTGCGCAAGGCCGGCAAGTCGGCTTGCAGGTTCCATTGGACCTTGTCGAACAGGCCGCTGGCTTGCCACTGATCGCCCAGTGTTTGCGCCATGGCAATGGCTTGCTGGCGATCGGTGTGGCCAACCAGCACCAGCATTTCGCGATTCAGCGGTTCCTGCATGCGTTGTTCGGCACGCAGTTCCAGCGCATCCGGCGCGGTGCCGGGCACCAGCTCCATCAGGTTGGCCGACAGCGGGGCGCCGTCGCGCCATTGCCAGCCGGCAAGCGCCAGCACTGCCAGCAGCAGGATCAGGAACAGCCAGGGTAGCCTGCGTTCACTCGGCAAAGTCATGCTGCTCCGTGTCGCTTAACGGTTGCGCGCTGGTGCTGTCTTGCATGCGCAACAGCGTGCTGTCACCTTGGGTTTCCAGCAGCTCGATGCTGTGGACCAGTTCGCCGCCGGTGATGTTGATCTGGTTGAACACCTGCTTGAGCAGCATCGAGCGTGGCGTCAACTTCAGTGTCCAGTTTTGTGCATCGCCACTGAGCGCCAGCTCGAAATCCCGTTGCAGTCCGCTGCTGTCGCCTTGCAGGACGGCCAGGAACAAGCGGTTCTGCTCAGCGCCGGCGCTCTTGCCCGGCAACATCTGCCAGCCGCTGGCATCACGCCGGGCAATGCCTGTGGGGGTGATGCGGTAGTCCTGTTGCAACGGCGTTTTCAGCAGCCACAACAACCCGTGATTCTTCGCCAGGACGAAAGTGCCCTTGCTGGTCAGTGGCTGGGGCAGGGCGCGCAGGCGTTTTTCCTGAATGAAGTTGCCATGGATGACATCGGGCCTGGCCAGTTGCTCGCTGAGCTGCTGTAGATCGAAGGCGTTGGCCAGCCCAGGAATGCCCAGTAACAGCCAGAACACTGTAGGAGCGAGCATGCTCGCGAAAAACCTGAGGGCACCGCGGGGTGACAGGCGCCCAGCGTCATCGTTAGCGACCATCGCGAGCAGGCTCGCTCCTACAGGGCCGGAAATCATGGTAAGGCCCTCGCCACGGCGTCGGTAAATACCTTCGGCGAGGCCAATTGCATTTCGCGATTGCTCATGTCGACGGCGACCTGTACGGAAACACCACGGGTCAGGCGTTCGCCGGTTTCCAGGTCGCTGATCAGGTAATTGATCTTCAACCGGTTCTCCCATTCCACCAGATTGGCGCGCACGTTGAGCGTCTGGCCGAACTGGGCACCGCGTATGTAGCGCAATTGCAGGTCGATCACCGGCCACGCATAGCCCGATTCGGACATTGCCGTGTAGTTGTGGCCGATCTTGTCCAGCAAGGCGCAGCGGGCGATTTCCAAGTATTTGACGTAATGGCCGTGCCAGACGACGTTCATCCTGTCGACGTCGAAGAACGGCACGAGGATTTGCGTATCGGTGTAGAGCACTCCCTTGCTACGCATGCAGCCTCCAGTGTTGTGCGGCGATACGTAGCAGGCACAGGCGCAGTTCGCCCTCCAGCGCACGGTCTTCGATGACCGGTGGGAAATCCTTGGCCAATGCTTCATGCATGGCCGCCAGAGCCGGTGGCAGTGGGCGCGCATCCTCGGCCTGGGCGCGCAACCAGACGCCTTGGTTGGCAGCCAGCAAAGTGGCGGCGGCGACCTGTTCGGTCAGCTCCAACACGCGGATCGCATCACGGGCGGCGATGGTGCCCATGCTCACCTTGTCCTGGTTGTGGCACTCCGTAGAACGCGAGAACACGCTGGCGGGCATGGTGTTTTTCAGCGCTTCGGCGGTCCAGGCGCTGGCACCGATCTGCACGGCCTTGAAGCCGTGGTTGAGCATGGCGCGGTCGGCCGTGGCCCCGGACAGGTTGCTGGGCAAACCGTGGTTGTAGCGCTCATCCACCAACAGGGCGAGTTGTCGATCCAGCAGGTCGGCGACGTTGGCCACGAGGTTTTTCAGGCTGTCCATGGCGAACGCGATGTGCCCGCCGTAGAAGTGCCCACCGTGCAGCACGCGTTCGGCCTCGGCATCGATGATCGGGTTGTCGTTGGCGCTGTTGAGTTCGATTTCAATGAACGAGCGCAGCCAGTTCAGGCTGTCGGCCAGCACACCGAGGACATGCGGTGCGCAACGCAGCGAATAGCGGTCCTGCAGGCGATGCAGCGGTGCGGTCGGCGCGTCGATGGCCAGGTCCTTGCGCAACCAGGCGGCGACCTGCATCTGCCCAGGGTGTGGCTTGGCGGCGAAGAGGCGCTCGTCGAAATGTTCCGGGTTGCCTTGCAGCGCTACCACGTTCAGCGCGGTGATGCGCGTGGCCAGTTGCAGCAGATAATCGGCGCGGGCGTAGGCCAGGCAGGCGAGCCCGGTCATCACGGCGGTACCGTTCATCAGTGCCAGGGCTTCCTTGGGACGCAGCACCAGTGGCTGCCAGCCGAGTTCGCGGTGAACATCGGCGGCTTGCCGGCGCTCGCCGCGATAGATCACTTCACGCTCGCCGGACAGCGTGGCGGCAACGTACGACAGCGGCGTCAGATCACCGCTGGCGCCGACCGATCCTTCTTCTGGTATCAGTGGCAGGATGTCGTGTTCAAGGAATGCCTGCAGGCGTTCCAGCAGCTCCACGCGCACCCCGGAGACACCCTGGCAGAGCGACTGCAAGCGTGCCGCCAGTACCGCGCGAGTGGCTTGCGCGTCCAGCAATTTGCCCAGGCCGCAGCCGTGGAAGGTGTACAGATGACGCGGCAACGCCTCGACGTGATGCAACGGCACGGCGACCACGCAGGAATCGCCGTAGCCGGTGGTCACGCCGTAGATCACGCCTTCCTTGTCGAGCAGGGAGTCGAGGAACTGCGCGCCTTTGGCGATGCGCTGGCGGAACTGCGGGTCGCCCTGCAACTGCGTGGGCGCCTGGCGGTTGGCCAGGGCCAGCACATCGTCGATGCGCAAAGGGCGTTCGCCGAAGATTACAGGCTCAAGCGTTGGCGTCGTCATCGGTCTTCCAGAAAGGGTAAAAGTTGAACCATTGTCGAGGTGCCTGGAGGCAATAGTGACTCAGGCGCTCGGCATAGCGGGTGGCCCACTGATGTATGACCTGTTCGCGGTCGCTGCGTTTCCAGGTGATCGCGTCAGCGAAGGGTTCGAGGGTGAGTCGATAATGGCCATCGGCCTTTTTCAGGCACAGCAGCAGGTGGACCGGGCATTTCAGCAGCCCCGCCAGCAGCCACGGTCCTTGCGGGAACTTTGCCGGATGGCCGAGGAAGTCCACGGTCACGCTGCGCCCGCCGTGCAGCGGCACGCGATCGCCGGCAATCGCCAGCCATTCGCCGCGTTCCAGGCGTTCGTGCAGTTGCAGCATGATCACTGGGTCCAGTTCACTGACCTGGATCAGTCGCAGATTGGTCGCCCCGGCTTCGCCCAGCAAGCGGTTGAATCGCTCGGCGTGCTTGGTGTGCACCAGCACGTTCATGGTGACCTTCTCGCCGATTTCCGCCAGTGCGCGGCAGACTTCGAGGTTGCCCAGGTGGGCGCCCACCAGCATTTGCCCGCGCGTGCCGCGTAACTGGTTGCGCAGCAATGCCGGGTCGATGATTTCGATGTGCTCGATGCCCAGCTTGCCGTTCCACACGTCGAGCTTGTCGAGCAGGGAGTCGGCGAAGGCCATGAACTGGCTGAATACACGCCAATGACTCGGGCGCAGTTCGTCGCGACCGCTCCAGTCGGCGAGTCGTTGCTGATACTCCCAGGCGCTTTGACGGGCACTGCGGCCGAACAGGAAAAAGTACAACACGATGCCGTACAGCAGCGGGCTCAGCAGTCGACGCCCAAGCACCTTGGCGGCGACCGCGGTAAATTTCATCAGCCAGAAGCTGCCGCGCTCCTCGCGGTCGGCCCAGTGTTGCTTGTCGACGTTCATGTGCGCCACCGACGCCAGAGGATCAGCGGCGAGCGCAGCAGCATGCCGAAGAACAACCGGGTGTGCATGCTGGTAATCAGTACGTTGTCGTGGAACATGCGGAAATGCGAAACACCGTCCAGCGGGTAATGGACTCTGGTTTGCAGCCATTGCATCGGCTGCCCGCGCCAAGCGAGGCGGACCAGGATGTCCGAGTCGAAGTCCATGCGCTTGCCGATTTTCGCCGATTCGATCAACGCCAGGACCGGGGCCAAGGGATAGAGGCGATAGCCGCACATGGAGTCGCGAATCTGCAGCGACAGCGTGTTGATCCACACCATCACGTGGGTCAGGTAGCGGGCGTACAAACGCCCCTTCGGCACGCTGTCGTCATACAGCGGATAGCCGCAGATCACGGCGTCGGGATGGGCGCGGGAGCGTTCGACAAAACGTCGCACATCCTGCAGGTCGTGCTGGCCGTCGGCGTCCACCTGCAAGGCGTGGCTGAAGCCCAGGCGCGAGGCTTCCCGCAGACCGGTCATCACCGCACCGCCCTTGCCCTGGTTGGTGGCGAGGCGGATCAGATACACGTTGTCGCGCAGCGCCAGTTGATCGAGCACCCTGGCACAGGGCGGGCTGCTGGCGTCGTCCACCAGAATGCACGGCAGGTGGTTGGCCAGCAGCGCATCGACCACGGTGGTGATGGCGGTCTCGTGGTTGTAGACCGGGACGACGGCGCAGGGGTTATGCATGTGCCGGCTCCAGCAAAATCCGTCCACTGGAACAGGTGGCGGTTTCGTTGCGATAGGCGAAATACAGCTTGCCGCGGGCTGGGTCGAAGCGCAGGTGCAGTTGGACTTCGTCGCCGGGACGCACCAATTGCTGGAATTTCAGCACCTCCATGCCGGCGAATTTCTGTGGCAGGTTCATCAGTTGCTGGCCCAAAAGCAGCGCCCACTCCACCTGCACCACGCCGGGCAATACGGGAGCTGTGGGAAAGTGCCCGCTGAAATAGGCAAGATCCGGCGGCACGGCCAGTTGCAGGCTCCACTCGCCATTGGCTTCGACCTGTTCCAGCACCACAGGCGCCTTGGGGCGCGGTGCCAGAAGCACGGCTTCGACGTCGGCCTGGGGTAGTTTGCCCTGGGCATTCAGCGGCATTTGTTGCAGCAGGCGCCAACGCCTTGGCAAGGCCAGGGTTTCACAATGCAGGCTCAGGTGTTGGCGCAGTTGTTCGGTGAGTGTGCGTCTGCCCTGATTGCGCAGCACATGCAAGCCTGCGTCAGTCAGGACCAACAAGGCGCCCAGCGAGGCGCGGTTTTCCTGGACGACACCCAGGCGCGCTTCTGCCACCCAGTCGTGGGCCATCAGTGCCTGCTCCAGCATCGGCAGCGAGATCCGTTTCTCTTCCAGCTTGACGATCCGGTCCAGTCGTCCAAGCAACTCGAAGCGGCCGTCAGCCGCGATTCGCGCTGCATCGGCGGTGTGCTCGATATGGCCGTCAGGCAAGTAGGGCGAGGCGATGAGCAAAGCCCCCTCGTTGTCCTGGGTCAACTGGACGCCAGCAAAGGGTTGCCACAGTGACTGACCCTGCCGCCAGGCGATGCCGCCGGTTTCCGAACTGCCGAATATTTCCGTCGGCCATTGGTGCAGGCGTTCATGCAGACGCTGCGCGGCCTCGACGGGCAATGCGCCACCGGAGGAAAACACCCGACGTACTGCGCTCAGCGCCGGCCAGTCGAGGTTGTCGCCCATGCGCTTGAGCAGCGCCGGGCTGGCCACCCAGGCGAAGGCCGGGTGTTCGAGACTGGCACGCTGCAGGTCTTCGGGGAAGGCCAGTTGTCTGCGAACGAACGGGCGTCCCGCGCACAGTGGCCACAGTACCCGGAACAGCAAGCCATAGATGTGCTGGGTGGCGACGCTGCCAATGATGCAGGCTGGGCCCAGGTCGGCGCCCCACAGCTGTTCCAGGGCCTGGACTTCATTGACCAGCTGGCGCAGGGTTTTTTCGATTCGCTTGGGTTCGCCGCTGGAGCCGGAGGTGCACAGGCTCAGCGAGCAGCCGTCAAGATCGAGGGCAGCGGCGCCAAGGGGCGCATCCTGATAATCGCCCGGGTGTGTGTCGTCGGGCTGATCGGTGAGCCATAAATCGACTTCACCCGACCAGCGCTGGCGGGTTTGCGGTTGCAAGTCGGCCGGCAGCAACACGCTGACCCCCGCGCGCCAGGCGCCCAACAAGGCAATCGCCAGGTCCGCGGCGTCTTCGAGGTGCACGGCAATGCGCCGCACACCGCGGGTTTGCAAGCCGGCGGCCAGGCGCAGGGCCTGCTCGCGCAATTGTGCGTGATCAAGCTGCGGGTCGGCCGTCACGGCTCGCCCCGGCTCGGCCTTGAGCAACAGATGCTCAAGTTTTATCCAGTTCATGCGCGGCCTCTTACCCGTTGGCGTATTAGCCATTCAATGGCAAACATCAGGCCTATCAATCCATAGGAGATCAGGCCGGTGTACAGCATCCACCAGCTCAGCGGCGCCCACAGTGTCAGGGCTGCGGCGCAGATCCCGTTGCACAGGAAAAATACACACCAGGCGATAGTCACCTGGCGGGTATAGCGAATGGCCTTGGCGGGCAAATGTGCTTCGCGCAGGCGGGCCAGGCGTTCGACCATCGGTGGGCCGTACTTCAGGCTCAGTCCGAACAGCCCCAGCATGAAGGCGCTGATCAATACCGGATACCAGCGCAGCAGTGCCGGGCTGTCGAACAACGCCAGCAACAGGCAGAACAGGATGGCCACGCCCGCCATCCACGAACTGCCTGGCCGTCGCTTGCCGGTCAGCGCGCGTGCCAGCCACAGGCTGCCCAGCAGCAACCCGAACTGCCACGGGGCGAAATGCTCCATGCCGAAATACACCGCAAAAGGGTATAGCAGGCCAGCCAGCAGTAAGCCGAGGCCGATCAATCGACTCATGCGGCCGGTTGAACCAGACGGTAGACCGCCTCGACCACGTCGCTGACGGTACGCACCGACTTGAATTCTTCGGCCGCGATTTTCTTGCCGGTCTGGCGCTTGATGTGATCGATCAGGTCGACCGCATCGATGCTGTCGATTTCCAGATCCTGGTACAGGTTGGATTCGAGGCTCACCCGGTCCGGGTCCAGTTCGAACAGTTCGACCAAGGCATCGCGCAGGGTGTTGAAAATGTCGTCACGAGTTTGCATGGTCCGGTCTCAAGCTGCCTGTTTTGCAGTGACGAAGGCCGCGAGGCTCGCCACGTTACTGAAGTGATTGCGCGTGTCCTTGGCGTCGGCATCGATCTTGATGCCGTATTTTTTCTGGATGGCCAGGCCGAGTTCCAGGGCGTCCACCGAGTCCAGGCCCAAACCTTCGCCGAACAGGGTCTGCTGATCGTCGATGTCGTCGGCGCTGATGTCTTCGAGGCCGAGGGCTTCAATGATCAGATCTTTTATTTCACGGTTAAGATTGCTCATCTTCGGCGAGCTCCTTGATAAAGTAAGAATGCAAGTAATCGTTGAGCTTGCGCGAGGCCAGGGGGGGCGGGCCGAGCGCGGCGAAGGCCTGGGGGTCTATATCGTCCCCCACACGGAAACTGAAGTGTACGCGGCGCTTGGGGATCCGATACCAGGGTTCGGCCTTGGTCAGTGTGGTCGGGCTGACCCGGATCACCACGGGGCTGAGGATTTTCGCACCACGCACGGCAATTGCCGCGCCGCCCCGATGAAAGGCGGGCGCCTGGCCTGGCTGGGTGCGTGTACCTTCGGGAAAAATGATCAGGGTCTGGCCTTGTTTCAGCGCATCGGCGGCGGCATCGAGCATGTCCATGCTGCCATCGTTGCTGATGTATTCGGTGCGACGCAGGGGCGTGCGGGTGAACGGGTTATCCCAGAGGCTTTGCTTGACCACGCAGTTGGCGTGTGGGACCAAACCGATCAGAAATACCACGTCGATCAGCGATGGGTGATTGGCAACGATCATCTGGCCGGGCCGACCGAGTTTTTCCGCACCCTCGATTTCGTAGGTCAGCACGCCGGCGCGGGCCATGAAGCGCACGAACAGCCAGAAACAGCGGCTGACAGTCTGACGCGCCCGCAACCGGTGGGTATGGGCATCACCTGGCAGGCAGGCCAGCAGCGGGAAAATCACCAGGCGCAGGCACAACCCGCCCAACCCGAACAGGGCAAAGCTCGCGGCGGTGGCCAGCAGGCGCCAGTAATAGGCATCGCGGTTTTTTTCAGTCACAGCTTGCGTTGCCAAGTCCATACACGATTTTTCCAGGCATGTTGGCAGGTGGTTTGCGGACCCAGCAGCGTGCACAACAGATTCAACGCGTGCGGCCATCGAGCGTTTGACAACGCATCCGTGGCACTGTTCAGGGACAGCTGCCAGTCATTGCCCGGGGTAATCAGCAGGCCGACGGCATAAGGGAAGGGCACGTCGTCGATCCAGGCCGAATAGGCCTGCGGCGGTTGCTCTTCGGTAACCACCAGTAAAACCGCGGGCGAGCCTTCAGCCAGCAGGGCCGCCGCCTCCAGCATGCCGTTTTCAAGGCCGTCGCCGGCGGCGGCCAAGGCAGTCATTTCGCTGGTTTCACCGCGCATGATCGACCACAGGCCGATGATCGCGTTATGCACCGATAGGCTGAACTGGGTCGGCGACAACGGTTGCTCGACGGCCAGGTCGCTCAGAATGTCGAAGGTGCGCGGGGTTTCGCCGTGACGGGAAACAAAGACCAGTGGCAGGTCCTGGCGACCTTCGGCCAATGGCCAGCCGACACTGAATGCCATTCGCGCCAGACGGCTGAGCCGCCGGCGTTGCATGGCCGGCAGGAACGAGACATCGGGTGCGGCATCGCTGGCCGGTAACATCAATGGTTGCCGGCACCAGGCCTGCCAGTCATCCACGCTTTCGAGCCCCGGGGCCCAAGCGCGCCACTGGGCGATGTTGAAATTAATCACAGACATTCAATCCCGCCCTTGCAGGCTTCCTGACGCGGTGAGTGGCGCAACGGCACGGCACACCCTACGTGGCGCTTGGCGCCGAGTGGTGCGCATTATCCCGGTGCGACGAACGTGTAGCAAACACTGGTTACGTTTTGCTCGATGAGATGTACCGGTCAGTTCACAAAAACTGAACGTTTGGCAATTATTCACATTTTCATCGGGCCGTCTGTCGGTTCAGGTCTCGGCGTATAGTGCCCCCAGCGGCTTTTTCCGTAAGAAAAC
Organism: Pseudomonas umsongensis; assembly: GCF_002236105.1. Lineage (GTDB taxonomy): Bacteria > Pseudomonadota > Gammaproteobacteria > Pseudomonadales > Pseudomonadaceae > Aquipseudomonas > Aquipseudomonas umsongensis. The sequence continues at coordinate 246,559 of NZ_NIWU01000004.1, read as the reverse complement.
ACTGATGACCATGTAGTCCATGCGCATGCGAGCTAGCGAAGCCATGCCCTGCACCACTACACTCGGTCATTCTTTGGTACACGGAGGTTTTGCAATGCGGCGCGTGGTGTTCAATCAGAAAGGTGGCGTGGGCAAATCCAGTATTGCCTGCAATCTGGCGGCGGTCAGCGCCAGCGAGGGCTATCGCACCCTGTTGGTCGATCTCGATGCCCAAGCCAACGCCACTCAGTACCTGACGGGACTCACCGGTGACGATATCCCGATGGGTATCGCCGATTTCTTCAAGCAAACCTTGTCCTCCGGGCCTTTTGCCAAGAAGAACCAGGTCGATATCTACGAAACGCCGTTCGACAACCTCCACGTCATCACCGCCACCGCCGAGCTGGCCGACTTGCAGCCCAAGCTTGAGGCCAAGCACAAGATCAACAAGCTGCGAAAGTTGCTCGAAGAGCTTGATGGTGATTACGACCGGATCTACCTGGATACACCGCCGGCCCTGAACTTTTATGCGGTTTCTGCGTTAATTGCCGCCGATCGTGTGTTGATTCCCTTTGATTGCGACAGCTTCTCCCGCCAAGCACTTTACGGTTTGCTGGCAGAAATAGAAGAACTGAAGGACGACCACAACGAAGGCTTGGAAGTCGAAGGCATCGTGGTTAACCAGTTCCAGGCCCGTGCGAGCCTGCCCCAGCAAATCCTCGACGAGTTGATCGCCGAAGGTCTGCCGGTGCTACCCGTGTACCTGGGCAGTTCGGTGCGCATGCGCGAATCCCATCAGGCCAACATGCCGCTGATCCATCTGGACCCGCGGCACAAGCTGACACAGCAGTTCGTTGAGTTGCATAACTTGCTGGAAAACACCTGATTCCCAAGGGCAAAACGAAAACACTGTGGGAGCGAGCCTGCTCGCGAAGGCGGGAGTTCAGTCAACAGAGACGTTGGATGTGAATCCCCCTTCGCGAGCAGGCTCGCTCCCACATTTGGTTTTCGGGTGGCCTTTAGATCCCCTGGCTACGCAACCAGCTCATCAGTTGCGCTAACGGGAACGCCCCGCTCTGGCGGGCGACTTCCCGACCGTTCTTGAACAAAATCAGGCTCGGTATCGAGCGAATCCCCAGCTGCGCCGACAATTGCTGGTTCGCCTCGCTGTCCAGCTTGGCCAGCCGACACTTGCCGACCAATTGCCCTGCCGCCTGCTCGAACACCGGCGCAAACGATTTGCACGGTCCGCACCAGTCTGCCCACACATCCACCAAAAGCGGCAGATCGCCTTTGATCTGACTGGCGTAATCACCTTGCTTGAGTTCGAAGGGCTTGTTCAGCAGGACCTCGGCCTTGCAACGTCCGCATTTTGGATGGTCGCCCAGGCGCTCGGCGGGAATGCGGTTGAGGCCGTTGCAGTGGGGGCAGGGGATGAGGAGTGGGTCGGTCATGACGGATGTCCAGTGAGGAGCGAGTAGTCTGTATCTGGAGCCACTCGCTTGTATTTTCAATCGCGCGGCACTTCACGACGAACAACTGATCTCCAGATGCTTGCCCCATTCCGGCGGCCTCTCGGCGTAGCTCTCCATACCGGGTTGTTCGTCGAACGGCTTGCTTAGCACCGCGTGCAGCCGGCGGACTTCCGAGTAGTCGCCGCTCTCTGCCGCATCGATGGCCTTTTGCGCCAGGTAGTTGCGCAGGATGTACAGCGGGTTGACCGCATGCATCCGGGCGCGCCGCTGCTCCTGATCCACCTCGCCTTCCCGGGCCACTCGGGCGACGTAGCGCTCGCCCCAGGCATCAAAACCCTTGAGGTCGACGAAGTCATCGCGCAAATGGCCAACGGCCGCTTCGGGGGCTTTTTCGCCCAGGCGCCGGAAGAACAGGCTGTAATCGACGCCGCTGTTCTGCATCAGTTGAAGCAATTGCTCCAGCAGCTTCTGGTCGTCCTCTTCGGCGGTGGTCAGGCCGAGACGGCGGCGCATCAGGTCCAGGTAATGAGCCTGGAACAGCGGCAAGTACAGGCCGAGGGTTTCGCGCAGGGCCTCGACGCTGATGAACGGTGTCAGCGCCTGGGCCAGGGCGCTGAGGTTCCACTGGCCAATGGGCACCTGGTTGCTGAATGAATAGCGGCCCTGGTCATCGGAGTGGTTGCAGATGAAGTTGGCGTCGAAATCATCGAGGAAGGCGAATGGGCCGAAGTCGAAGGTAATGCCAAGGATCGACATGTTGTCAGTGTTCATTACGCCATGGCAGAAACCGTAGGCTTGCCACTTGGCGATCAGTTCGGCATTGCGCTCGACCACTTCGCGGAACATCGCCAGGTACGGTTCCGGTTGTTCCAGGCACTGCGGGAAGTGCATGGCCAGCACATGGTCGCCCAGGATTTTCTGCTGCTCGGGACGTTTGGTGTAGTAGAAGTATTCGAAATGCCCAAAGCGTACATGGCTCGGTGCCAGGCGCAGGACCATGGCCGCGCGCTCTTGTTTTTCGCGCCAGACCGGGGTGTCGGAGCCAATCACGCACAGCGCCCGAGTGGTCGGGATGTTCAGGGCCTGCAGGGCTTCGGAGGCGAGAAACTCGCGGATCGAGGAACGCAGCACTGCGCGCCCATCGCCCATGCGCGAAAACGGCGTCTGACCGGCGCCCTTGAGGTGAAGGTCCCAGTGCTCGCCGGCCTCGTTGTACACCTCGCCCAGCAACAGGCCGCGGCCATCGCCCAGTTGCGGGTTGTAGGAACCGAACTGGTGACCGGAATAGACCATCGCCCTGGGAGTCGCGTCAGCCCAGAGTTTGTGGCCACTGAACAGCTCAGCGAACTCTTGGGTTTCGGCCACGGCGGGGTCCAGGTCGAGCAGCGCCATGGCGGCGGGGCTTGCGACCACGAGACGTGGGTTATCGATTGGCTCGGGCAGCACGTGGGCAGAAAACGCATCGCCCAGGCGGTCGAAGCGATTGTCGAAGGTCAGTTCGTCGAGGGCTTTCAAGGGCCGGCTCCAGCAGAATGTCCGAGCATTCTGCTGGGGAATGCTCGGTTAGTCGAGTTTGGCGGAAGGTGGCTCTTGCACCGGCTTGCCATCGACCAGTGGCACGATGGTTTTCGCTTCCGGCTCGATCGGCACCATCTTGTATTCCTGCCCGTGGAGATTCTTGAGGTAGACCTCTAGCTGGCGGAACGAGATGTTGATGTGCTGCTTCTTGAACTCGCGGTTGATGAAGCGGTTGACCTCATCGAGCACCGGGTTGCGGTCGCCGAGGTCGCGCACGTGCATGCGCAGCTCGTGGTCAAGAGTGCTTTCGCCGAAGTTGAGGAAGTACACGTTCGGCTCGGGTTCCTTGAGCACCCGCGGGTTTTCCCGTGCAGCCTTCAGGAGCAATTCCTTGACCAGGTCCAGGTCCGAGCCGTAATCAACCCCGAGCTTGAGCGTGACCCGGGTGATGGTATCGGTCAGCGACCAGTTGATCAGCTGCCCGGTAATGAACGTCTTGTTCGGGACAATGATGTCCTTGCGGTCGAAGTCGGTGATGGTGGTGGCACGGATGCGAATCTTGCTCACAGTACCCGACAGGTTCCCGATGGTGATGGTGTCACCGATGCGCACCGGGCGTTCGAACAGGATCATGATGCCGGAGATGAAGTTGGCAAAGATTTCCTGCATACCGAAGCCGAGGCCGACCGAGAGCGCCGCGACCAGCCATTGCAATTTGTCCCAGCTCACGCCGAGGGTCGACAGGGTAGAGACGAAACCGATACCGGCGATCAGGTAGGACAGCAGCGTGGTGGTGGCATAGGCGCTGCCTTGGGCCAGGTTCAGCTTCGAGAGCACGAACACTTCCAGCAGGCCGGGCAAGTTACGCGCCAGGGCAAAGGTAATACCGATGATGATCAGTGCACCGAGCATGTCGCCGATGCTGATCGGCACCATGCTCATGTTGGCACCGGTGCCGCTGGTGTATTCGTAAAGGGTGACGTTGTCCAGGTACGAGAACACCGTGATCAAGTCGGCCCAGACCCAATACAGCGCAGCGATGAAGCCACCCAGCAGGGCCAGGCGAATCAGGCGCAGGGATTGTTCGTTGACCTTCTCGATGTCCAGCGTCGGTTCTTCGATGATCGCTTCGCCGTCGCCGGCCTCTTTTGCCGCCTGGCGTTTGGCCAGGGCGCGCTGGTAAGCCAGGCGCCGTGCCGCCACGCTCAGGCCGCGCACGAAGGTCGCTTCGATCACCAGCCAGAACATCAGCAAGTAAAGGGTGTTGATCAGTCGGTCGCTGAGTTTGAGTGCGGTGTAGTAGTAGCCGAAGCACACGGCCACGAACAGCGCGATGGGCAGCGCGGTAAACAGAATGCCCAGGACCTTGCGGAACAACGAGGCGTTTTCGTGGGTCGGGCTGCTGATCAGCAATCGACTGAGCAGCCAGGTCATCAAGGCGTAGCAGATCAGCACCACCGGCATGCCGAGCACGTCATCGGCCAGCGCCGCCGGTTGCAATTCCGCCACCGCCACCACGGTGACCAGTGCCATCACCACCATGCCAAGGCGGCGGACCCAGCCCCGGAGGAATTCGACCTGGGGTTTTTCCCAGCGGAAATGCAGTTCTGCCACCCCACCCGGCGCGAGGATTCGGTAGGCGGTGTAGAACACCAGCCACGCCCCGGCCATTTGCAGCAAGGCCGCGCCCATGCTCGCGTTCTGCCCGCGGGCGTCGATTTGCAGGGCCAGGCCGCACAAGGCGAGGGCCAGTGACACTGGCATCGCCAGCAGGATGTTGATCAAAATGGCTTGGGGTGTGTGCCACTGGCTATCACGCTTGAAATGCCCGATGTCCTGGTGAACCTTGTTCAGGCGGGCATACAGCTGCTTGCGTCGCCATAGCAGTGCACCAATCAGCAATGCCAGCGGCAGGAACAGCAGTGGACGCTGGGTCAGGCCGTCGACCAGTTCACTCAGGCTCGAAGCCCAGGGCAGGGTATCGACCTGACGACTCAGGCGCTCCGGCACAGTACTGAACCACTCCACATCCAGCGGTTTGTTACTGGGAATCCAGAACATCTGCTCGTCGAGTGTCGCCCGCAAGCTTTGCGCGGTACTCAGCAGTTGTTTCTGATTCAGTTGCAGGGTGATGGATTCGTTGAGTACCGCGCTCAGTTCGCGGTTCAGCCGCTCCAGCAGGTCGGCACGGGTGGTGGCCAGCTCCAGCAGGCTCTTGCGCAATTGCGGGGTGACCTGCTCGGGCGGTTGGGTCGACAGCAGGTTGTCGACGTAGCTCGCCGGGTTGCTCAGCAGCTCCCGTTGCTGGCTGACTTCGAATTGATACAGGCGAATGTCGGCGATCTGATCCGCCAGGTCACGGTCGACCCGCAGGCGTGGCAAGGCCTGTTTCTGCTTGTAGAGAATCTTGGACAGCAGCAGGCTGCCCTTGAGCACGTTGATCTGCTCGTCCAGGGCTGAATCGCTCTGGGTCAGGCTGTCCAGTTGTTGCTTGGTTTGCAGGTTTTTCTGCGTGACTTCGTTGAGGCGGTCGGTGCTTTTGAGCAGATAGTCCGAGAGTTTCAGGTTCGCCGTGCTTTCGACGGCCAGCAGGCTGCTGCCGCCGGCCTTCTGCGCTTCGATCGATTGCTGGGTGACCGTTTCCTGGGATTGTGCAAGGCGCTTCTGGTTGATCAGGTTTTGCAGCTCTTGGATTTCCTGATCCAGGCGATCGGATTTTTCCGTCAACAGGTCATGCTGGCTGTTGCCCAAGTCTTGCAGCTGAGTGTTGCTCGCCAGTTCCTGGCGGCGCAGCGGGATCAGGGCGTTCAGTGCCATGAGCTCGGCATTGAGCTGGTCGCGCTGCTCGGCACTCAGGGTTTTGCCGGCGTCTTTGCCGGCCTTGAGGATGTTGTTGATCTGCTGGATGCGCGTCTGGCTGGCGGAAATTTCCCCTTGGGCGCGTTCGGGGCGAGTCTGGGCGGTAATGATCAGGCTGTTGGCGTCGCCCAGGGCTTTTTGCAGATCGCTTTGCTGGGTCGAACGTTCGGTGAGCAGTTGCTCAAGTTGCTGAATCGACTCTTTGGCAAAACGTTGCGCCACCGGTACCACGCTGCTGGCCTTCAGGCGGGCCAGTTCGCGTTGGTTCTCAATGGTCAGTTTGGGCGCGCTGGCCAGTTGTTGCTTGAGCTCGACCAGCTTCTGCTCGTAATCACGCTGATTGTTGAGCTGTGTCAGCGTGCTCTGCAGGACGGATTGCAGGGCCTTTTGATCGGCTTCCGGCAGTTTGCGGTCGGCGATCTTGTCCAGGCTTGCCTGCACGGATTCACGGGTGGGCGGTTCGGCGGCTTGTACGGTACCGACAGAGAGGCTCAGGCCCAACAGGACCATGACGAAAAACGTGCGCAGGCTTGACATAGTGACCGATCGAAAACGAGACGAAGAATGGAGTTTAGAGGAAGAGTCCCGGGCCGGGGCGACTTCCTTCGGGGAATCTGACGCCCACTTTGCCGATCTTGTTCCCTTCCATGACCGCAACGGTCCAGATGGTGTTGTTCCATTCAACCTGGTCACCGACCACGGGCGCACCCCCAACTTTCTGGGCAATGAAGTGCCCCAGGGACATGTCCGGATCGATGCCTTCGACCTTCAACCCGTACAGGGCGGCAACAGCGGCCAGCTGGGCGTCTCCTTCAAGGACGAAGTCGCCGAAGAAACGCAAATCGAGGCCCCGCTGCGGCGCCTGGCTGAACAGTTTTCCGAGGGCCGGCAGGTTGTGTTCATGGCCGATAACACACAGCAAATCATCGACTTCCAGTACCGTACTACCCGACGGATGGAGCAGTTGTTCGCCACGAAACAGGGCTGCGATACGGGTGCCTTCGGGCATTTTCAGCTCGCGAAGATGCGAACCGATGCACCATTTCTCGGCGCCGAGGCGATAAACGAACAGTTCCCACTCGCTGGTGACGTGCACTTCCAGGGCCGAGCGGGAGATTGGCGCAGGCTCGGGTGGCACCGTCACCTTCAGCAGTTTGGCGATCCACGGCAAGCTTGTGCCTTGCACCAGCAGCGATACCAGCACGATAAAGAAGGCGAGGTTGAAGTACAGCTGGGCGTTGGGCAGGCCCGCCATCAGCGGGAACACCGCCAGAATGATCGGAACCGCACCGCGCAGTCCAACCCAGGAAATGAACGCCTTTTCGCGCCCGTGAAACGCCTTGAACGGTAGCAGGCCGACCATCACCGACAACGGCCTGGCAAACAGGATCATCCATAGCGCCAGCGCAAGTGCCGGCAGGGCAATCGGCAACAGATCGTGGGGCGTGACCAGCAGCCCCAGCACCAGGAACATGCCGATCTGCGCTAGCCAGGCCATGCCATCGAGCATGTGCAAAATGCCGTGACGGCTACGCACCGGGCGGTTGCCGATAACCAGGCCGCACAGGTACACGGCCAGGAACCCACTGCCGTGCAGGGCGTTGGTCAAGGCGAACACCACCAGGCCGCCGGCAATGACCAGGATTGGATAGAGGCCGGTGGCCAGGTGGATACGGTTGACCAGTTGCAGCATCAGCCAACCGCCCCCCAGGCCGATGATGCCGCCGATGCCGAACTCGCGCAGCAGGTGCGTCAACAGGCTCCAGTGCAGGCCGGTCTGGCCGCTGGCGAGCATGTCGATGAGGGTCACGGTGAGGAACACCGCCATCGGGTCGTTGCTGCCGGATTCGATTTCCAGGCTGGCGGTCACCCGTTCGTTCAGGCCTTTGCCGCCGAGCAGGGAAAACACTGCGGCGGCGTCAGTAGAGCCGACGATGGCGCCGATCAGCAGGCCCTGCATCAGGTTCAGGTCGAACAGCCAGGCCGCGGCCATGCCGGTCAGCCCAGTGGTAATCAGCACGCCTACAGTGGCCAGCGACAGCGCCGGCCACAAGGCCACGCGAAAACTCGATACGCGAGTACGCAAGCCACCGTCCAGCAGGATTACCGCCAATGCCAGGTTGCCGACCAGATAAGCGGTGGGGTAGTTGTCGAAGATTATGCCGCCGCCATCGACGCCGGCAGCCATGCCCACGGCCAGGATGATCACCAGGATCGGGATGCCGAGGCGCGACGAAAGTGAACTTACCAGGATGCTCGCACCTACCAGCAACGCGCCGATCAAGAACAGGCTGTTGATGGTCGTCGCATTCAAAGGCAGTACTCCGGAAGGCTGAAAAGCGGGCACAAACTGACCATGCAGTCTGCGTGCCAGCGATTCTAACCTGTTGAAATGTGATGCTGTCAAAAAGCTTTTGCCAATCAAATGATCGCAGCCTGCGGCAGCTCCTACAGGAAAACGCGAATCTCTTGCAGGGCTGGCGAAGGCTGCGATCTTTTGCGCTTCATGGCGACGAACTGCAGGAACCAGATTGGACAATGACAGTCTCTACAGTTCGCGAGAAGGGTCACTGGTCAGGAAAATCAAGGCCTTGCGCCTGTTTAACCCTGGCATCCACCGTGACTTTTCTTTATCGTACGCGCCCTTTGAAAATGCCCGGAAAATCAAAATGTTGGAAGCATCCCTAAGCCAATTGGAACAACTGGTCAGCGATCTGGTGCAACAGAACCAGGCCTTGGTCAGCACTAACCAGACCCTGAGCGCCGAACTGGCCCAGGCCAAGGATGAAAACGAAAGCCTGCAACTGAGCCTGATGGAACAGGAAGAGAAACAAGGCGCCACCGTGGCACGCATCCAGGCCCTGGTTGAGCGCGTCAGCGCTGGCCCTGTCAACGCATGAGTTATGGCCCAGGTGTGAAAGTCGTCTCGATCCTGGGGGAAGACTATTCGATCAAGGCGCCGGCCGGGGAAGAGCAGACCCTGCTGGACGCCGCATTGATGTTGAAGGCTGCCCTGGCCGAGACCAAGAAGAAGTACCCGACCCTGATCGGTGACCGACTGCTGGTGCTGGCCGCTATGAATCTGTGTTCCCAACAGATCGAAATGCAAAAGCGCCACAAGCAGGAACTCGACCGTTACCAAGAGCAAGTCAGCGCCACGGTTGAAGTGATCTCCAAGACGATCAATCAGGCCTGATCGGCTTTGCGCACAACCAAAGAATAAATTGTCGGTTTAGTTGTATACAATCGGCACGGCTGTTGCAGTGTTTCAGCCTCTTATTCTTTGGGGGTGCTCCATGCAGTTCTGGCGACGCAGTATTCAGTGGCAGTTGATCCTGAGCATGGGCACCGCCCTGTTGGTCAGCATTCTGATCGTGGTTGGCATTTATACCCTGGTGGTCAACCGCCTTGCTCAAAGCTATCTGGTCGAGCAAGCCTTGCCGTCGAGTATTGAGGCGATGCGCAACGACATCGAACGCATCCTTGTCCAGCCTCTCACCGCCGCCAAGGACATCGCCAGCAACAGCATGGTTCGCGACTGGCTGGCCGCGGGTGAAGACAGTGCCCAGACCGGCACGTTTACCACTTACCTCGAAGGCGTGCGCGCCGAACACAAAGCCTTTACCGCGTTGATGGTCGGCACGGCTAGCCACCATTACTTCAACGAAAAAGGCCTGGACCGGACCCTCAGTCGTTCCAATCCAAAAGACGCCTGGTTCTATGCGTTCCTCGACAGCGACCAGCCGCGCACCCTCAATATCGATAACGACGCGGCCACCGGAGAATTGGCGCTTTTCATCGACCTTAAAGTCGAGAAGGCCGGGAAGGTCGTGGGCGTCGCCGGACTGGGCCTGAGCATGAAAGAGCTGTCGGAGCTGATTCACAACTTCAGCTTTGGTGAGCGTGGCAAGGTCTATCTCGTGCGCTCCGACGGTTTGATCCAGGTGCATCCCGAGGCTCAATTCAGCGGCAAGCGTACTCTGGCCGAACAAATCGGCAGCTCGGCGGCACAAGCAGTCATGGGTCAAAAAGTTGCCGCCAGCAGCGGTTTTTCCCGTGAGGGTGAGGATTATCTGGCGCTGAGCCTGCCGTTAAGGGATTTGGGCTGGACCCTGGTGGCCGAAGTGCCGCAATCGCAAATCTACGCCGAGGCCCGTCGCGCCATGTGGATCAGCGGTGGTATCGGCCTGGCGGTGGCCTTGGTGTGCTTGTTGCTGGTGGTGTTGCTGGCCCGTGGCCTGGTACGACCGATTCGTCAGGTAACAGCGGCACTGGTGGCCATCGGTAGCGGTGGTGGAGATTTGACCCATCGGTTAGATTCCAGCCGCGCCGATGAACTGGGCGACCTGGCGCGCGGGTTCAATCGCTTCCTGGAAAGCCAGCGCGGGATGATCGGCGAAGTGCTGACCACCAGCGAACGCTTGCGCGCAGCGGTCGGGCAGGTGGCACGGGTGGTGGATAACACCGCAGAGCGTTCCGGGCGCCAGCAGGAGATGACCGACATGGTCGCCACCGCGGTCCACGAAATGGGCCTGACTGTGCAGGAAATTGCGCAAAACGCCGGCAATGCGGCAGTCGCTTCGCAAAACGCCCGTGATGAAGCAATGCAGGCGCGGGAAGTGGTCGGGGGTTCGATCCGCCATATTGAAAGCATGTCCGATGAAATCGGCGTCGCCGCCAGAGCCGTGGGCGAATTGGCAGACCAGGTGGCATCGATTGATCAGGTGCTCGCGGTGATTCGCGGAATTTCCGAGCAGACCAATTTGCTGGCGCTGAACGCCGCTATCGAAGCGGCGCGGGCCGGCGACATGGGACGCGGATTCGCGGTGGTGGCCGATGAAGTGCGCACCCTGGCGCGACGCACGCAAACATCCACCGACGAGATTCAGCAGATGATCGGCAGCCTCAAGCAGGGCGCGGAGAACGCGGTGTCGTCGATGCATTCCGGCCAGGCCGCGACGGGCACGGGTGTCGAGTCGAGCCAGCGCACCGGGGCTTCGTTGACGGCGATTACCGGGCAGGTCGAGCGCATCAGCGACATGAACCACCAGGTGGCGACGGCGACGGAAGAGCAGTCGGCGGTAACGGAAGAGATCAACCGCAACGTGCAGGGGATTTCCGATCTGGCGCGGGCGACTGCCGGGGAGGTCAAGGCTTGTCGGGAGGATTGCCTGACGTTGCAGCGGTTGGCGGATGATCTGGCGCGGCAGATGGGTGGGTTTCGTCTGAGCTGATCTGTTGTCGGTGATGTCCTCTTCGCGAGCAGGCTCGCTCCCACAGTGTCACGCGTTCAACTGTGGGAGCGAGCCTGCTCGCGAATGGATTTCGGCAGCACCTCAGACTTGGATCAGAACCACTCATCCTGCATGCCCAGGCAAACATCATCCCGCGCCTCAAGAATCGTCAACTCATGGTGGCAAGCCGGGATTTCCCAGGTCAGGAAGTACCGCGCCGCCTGGAGCTTGCCTTTATAGAAGTTCACATCGACCGCATTGCCTTTGGCCAGCCCTTCCTCGGCGCGAATCGCCTGTTCCAGCCAGCGCCAGCCAATTACCGTGTGACCAAAAACTTTCAGGTACAACGCCGAGTTAGCCAAGCTGCTGTTGACCTTGCCCTGGGCCAGGTCGGTCAGCAAGCCAATGGTCACGGCCTGCAGGCGCGCCACCAGTTTCTCCAGTGGTTCACGCAGCGCGGTCAGCGAGTCATGGGCGTGCGCGCGCTCGGCGGTGTTGGCGATCAGGCGGACCAGTTGTTTGAGGCCCGCACCGCCGTTCTGTGCCAGTTTGCGCCCCAGCAGGTCCAGCGACTGAATGCCGTGGGTGCCTTCGTGAATCGGGTTCAGACGGTTGTCGCGGTAGTATTGTTCCACCGGGTATTCGCGGGTGTAGCCGTGGCCGCCAAGGATCTGGATCGCCAGTTCGTTGGCCTTCAGGCAAAACTCCGACGGCCAGGATTTGACGATGGGGGTCAGCAAGTCCAGCAGTTCATGGGCCTGTTTGCGTTCGGCCTCGGTCTCCAGTGTCGTGGTGTCATCAAACAGCCGCGCCGCGTACAGCCCCAGGTCGAACGATCCTTCGACGTAGGCTTTTTGCGTCAGCAGCATGCGCTTGACGTCGGCGTGCTGGATGATCGCCACCGGAGCGGTGTTCGGGTCCTTGCTGTCCGGCACGCGACCCTGAGGGCGCTCGCGGGCGTATTCCAGCGAATACAGGTAGCCGGCGTAGCCGAGCATCACCGCACCCATGCCGACGCCGATTCGCGCCTCGTTCATCATCTGGAACATGTAGCTCAAGCCATGATGCGGCTTGCCCACCAGATAGCCTACGCACTCGCCATTATCGCCGAAGTTCAGCGCGGTTGAGGTGGTGCCGCGCCAGCCCATCTTGTGGAAAAGCCCCGCCAGCAGCACGTCGTTGCGTTTGCCGAGGCTGCCGTCATCGTTGACCAGGAATTTCGGCACGATGAACAGCGAAATGCCCTTCACACCAGCAGGGGCATCCGGCAGCTTGGCCAGGACCATGTGCACGATGTTTTCCGACAGCGGATGATCGCCGCCGGAGATGAAGATTTTGTTGCCCTTGAGTCGATAGGTGCCGTCGGACGCAGGCTCGGCTCGTGTACGAATATCCGACAGCGACGAACCTGCGTGGGGTTCGGTCAGGGCCATGGTGCCGAAGAAGCGGCCGTCGATCATTGGTTGCAGGAAGCGGCGTTTCTGCTCCTCGGTGCCGAAACTTTCGATCAGGTTGGCCGCGCCCATGGTCAGGAACGGGTAGGAGGTCGACGCCGCGTTGGCGGACTGGAAATGCGCGAAGCAGGCTTGCGACAACAGGGTAGGAAGTTGCATGCCACCAGCGTCGAAACTGCGCGCTGCATTGAGGAAGCCGGCTTCGAGGAACGCGTCGACTGCCGGTTTCACTTCCGGAATCAGGATTGCCTGACCGTCCTCATAGCGCGGCTCGTTCTCGTCACCCTTGCGATTGTGCGGGGCGAAGAACTTCTCGGCGATGTTGCGGGCGGTGCCCAAGGCGGCATCGAAGGTTTCGCGATTATGTTCGGCGAAACGCTCACGCTGGGTCAGGCCCTCGGCATCGAGGACTTCATACAGCTCGAAAGCCAGATTGCGGGAACTGAGCAACGTCTCGGACATGGCGGCCTACCTTTTGTTGGAGTAGGGCGAGTCTAGGCGGGGGAATAGAGGCTGAACAGGATGATTGATCTGCGTGATGGTGACTTAGCAGACGCCATAAGTAACTGTGGGAGCGGGCTTGCCCGCGATGGCGTCAGACCAGTCAACATCATCAGTGACTGATACATCGCTATCGCAGGCAAGCCCGCTCCCACAGGGTATTGCGTGCCGGGCGGCTATTGCGGCAGCCCGGTTTACCGGTTTTAGCCGATGGTCATCAGGCTGGCATTACCACCCGCAGCAGCGGTGTTAACGCTCAACGCACGCTCGATCACCAGGCGCTCCAACGCAATGTTGGTTTCACCCTGCGACAGACCCTGGACGCCGACAATGGCACCGGCACGCTTTGCCACTTGCTGGCAAACCGCGCGCAACTGGTCGGAATGGCCGTGATGCAGAACCGCATCAATCACCACGTCGTCCTTGTTCCAGTCGGAAACCAGCTTGATGCGTGCCTGGATGTCTTTCGGCAGACGGGCGAGCAAGGCCTTGGTCAGTTCAGCTTCCGGCCATACCGCCGAACCGCCGACAGCCAATACCGCAGCCAGTTGCGTCAGCAGGTCGCCTTCGACTTCCGCCAGGCACAGCACGTGCTCGCGCGGCAGGATCGCATAGCTGTTACGTTCGCCGGTCGGGCCGGCCAGGACGCGGGTGATACCGCTTTGCGATTGTGCGGCGAACTGCGCGCACAGGGTGCTCAGGTCGGCGAACTTGTTGCTGTCGGCCCAGGCTTTCAAGGCGGTCAGCGGTTTGCTCATGGCATCGCGAAGGCGAACGTCCGGTGCTACGGCAGCGTCGCCGCGAGCGAAGGATTGTTCGATCGCATCGGCAGGGCGGGTCGACAGCAGGCGGTACAGGTACAGCGGACCACCGGCTTTCGGGCCAGTACCCGACAGGCCTTCGCCGCCGAATGGCTGCACGCCGACCACGGCACCCACGATGTTGCGGTTGACGTAGACGTTACCGGCATTGACGTTGTCGATCACCTTGGCGATGGTCTCGTCGATACGGGTGTGCACGCCCAGCGTCAGGCCGTAGCCGGAAGCGTTGATTTGGGCAATCAGTTGATCGATGTCCTTGCGCTTGTAGCGCACCACGTGCAGCACCGGGCCGAAGATCTCCCGTTGCAGTTCGTCGAAGCTTTCCAGTTCGATCAGCGTCGGCATCACGAAGGTGCCGCGTTTAACTTCTTCGGCGTCGGCGATGGCCACCTGGTACACGTTGCGACCTTTGTCGCGCATGGCCTGGATGTGCTTCTCGATGCCAGCCTTGGCTTCGGCGTCGATCACCGGGCCGATGTCCACGGACAGGCGCTCAGGGTTGCCGAGGCGGCTTTCAGCCATGGCACCCTTGAGCATTTCGATCACGCGGTCGGCAGAATCTTCCTGCAGGCACAGCACGCGCAGGGCCGAGCAACGCTGGCCGGCGCTATCGAAGGCCGACGAAACCACGTCGATCACCACCTGTTCGGTCAGTGCCGAAGAGTCGACGATCATCGCGTTCTGGCCACCGGTTTCGGCGATCAGCGGAATCGGACGACCCTGGCTGTCCAGGCGACCGGCAATGTTGCGTTGCAGCAGGCGCGCAACTTCGGTGGAGCCGGTGAACATCACGCCTTTGACGCGATCGTCGCCCACCAGTCCGGCGCCGACGGTTTCGCCACGGCCCGGCAACAGTTGCAGGACACCTTGTGGAATCCCGGCCTCGAGCAGCAGGCGCACGGCTTGAGCGGCGACCAGCGGCGTCTGTTCCGCAGGCTTGGCCAATACCGGGTTACCGGCAGCCAGCGCCGCAGCCACTTGGCCACTGAAGATTGCCAGCGGGAAGTTCCACGGGCTGATGCACACCACCGGACCCAGCGGGCGGTGGGCATCATTGGTGAAATCGTTGCGAGCCTGCACCGCGTAATAACGCAGGAAGTCCACGGCCTCGCGCACTTCGGCGATGGCGTTGGCAAAAGTCTTGCCGGCTTCGCGAGCCAGCAGGCCCATCAGCGGCTGGATCTCGGCTTCCATCAGGTCTGCGGCGCGTTCGAGGATCGCGGCGCGTTCGGCCGGCGGGGTAGCCTGCCAGATCGGCGCGGCGTTCAGTGCGCACTGGATCGCATTGTCGACGTCTTCGACAGTCGCTTCCTGTACGTGGCCAACCACGTCACGCAGATCGGACGGGTTCAAGACGGGTGCAGGGGTTTCGCTGCTGGAAGCGCAACCGAGCATCGGCGCGGCCTTCCAGTTGTTGTGCGCAGTAGCCAGCAGAGCGCAGGACAAGGACGCCAGGCGATGTTCGTTGGCCATGTCGATGCCGCTGGAGTTGGCGCGCTCGGAGCCGTACAAATCGCGCGGCAGCGGAATGCGAGGATGCGGCAGGCCGAAGCCACCTTCCACGGTCGCCATCTGCTCGATGCTTGCTACCGGGTCGGCCACCAATTCCTGGATGGAAATCGACTGGTCGGCAATACGGTTGACGAACGAGGTGTTGGCGCCGTTTTCCAGCAGGCGACGTACCAGGTAAGCCAGGAGGGTTTCGTGGGTGCCGACCGGTGCGTACACACGGCACGGACGGTTCAGCTTGCCTTCGGAAACCTTTCCTACAACTTGTTCGTACAGCGGTTCGCCCATGCCATGCAGGCACTGGAACTCGTACTGGCCCGGGTAATAGTTCTGACCGGCAATGTGATAAATGGCCGACAGGGTGTGGGCGTTGTGCGTGGCGAACTGCGGGTAGATGACTTCCGGCACCGACAGCAGTTTGCGTGCGCAAGCGATGTAGGACACGTCGGTGTACACCTTGCGGGTGTAGACCGGATAGCCTTCCAGGCCTTCAACCTGGGCGCGCTTGATCTCGCTGTCCCAGTACGCGCCTTTCACCAGGCGGATCATCAGGCGATGACGGCTGCGGCGAGCCAGGTCGATCACGTAGTCGATCACGTACGGGCAACGCTTCTGATAAGCCTGGATCACGAAACCGATGCCGTTCCAGCCCGTCAGTTGCGGCTCGAAGCACAGGCGCTCGAGCAGATCCAGCGACAGCTCGAGGCGGTCGGCTTCTTCGGCGTCGATGTTCAGGCCGATGTCGTATTGCTTGGCCAGCAGGGTCAGCGACAGCAGGCGCGGGTACAGCTCATCCATCACGCGCTCGTACTGGGCACGGCTGTAGCGCGGGTGCAAGGCCGACAGCTTGATCGAAATGCCCGGACCTTCATAAATCCCGCGACCGTGGGACGCTTTGCCGATCGAGTGGATGGCTTGTTCGTACGAGGCCAGGTACTTCTGCGCGTCGTGCTCAGTCAGTGCGGCTTCACCGAGCATGTCGTAGGAATAGCGGAAGCCCTTGGCTTCGAACTTGCTGGCGTTGGCCAGGGCTTCGGCAATGGTCTCGCCGGTGACGAACTGCTCGCCCATCAGGCGCATGGCCATGTCGACGCCCTTGCGGATCATCGGCTCGCCGCTCTTGCCGATGATGCGGCTGAGGGACGAAGTCAGGCCCGCTTCGTTATGCGTGGACACCAGCTTGCCGGTCAGCAGCAGGCCCCAGGTCGCGGCGTTGACGAACAGCGACGGGCTGTTGCCCAGGTGTGGCTGCCAGTTGCCGGTACTGATCTTGTCGCGGATCAGGGCGTCACGGGTGCCTTTGTCCGGAATGCGCAACAGCGCCTCGGCCAGGCACATCAGCGCCACGCCTTCCTGGGACGACAAGGAGAACTCTTGCAGCAGGCCCTGAACGATACCGGCACGGCCGCCGGCGCTCTTCTGGTTGCGCAGTTTTTCCGCAATAGAGGCAGCGAGCTTGTTGGTGGCTTCGGCCATCGGCGCCGGCAGGCGAGCCTGCTCGATCAGCATCGGCACCACTTCCGGTTCCGGGCGCCGGTACGCGGCGGTGATCGACGCACGCAAGACCGATTGCGGCAGGATGCTCTCGGCGAACTCGAGGAAGCACTGGTGCGCGTGGTCGACATGGACGTCGCCCGCTTCGTCAGTGTCTCGGGCGATACCGTTGAGCTCGGACAGGGTTGCACCACCCTCGAGTTTTTCCAGGTAATTGAAAATTGCCTGCTTGATCAGCCAGTGCGGCGTGCGATCAATCGAGGTCGCGGCAGCCTTGAGGCGTTCGCGGGTCGGGTCATCGAGTTTGACCCCAAGGGTGGTGGTAGCCATGTTTTTATCCTCATGTTTGCCACGACTGCGTGGCATCAGCTGGCGCAAAGATTAGCCGTGTGATGAATGAGGTGCAACCGGGTGCAACCCTTTTTTTACGGGAATAAACGGCAGTTCGTCAGGAAAAAAATTCCACTGCGCCATTACCGCGTTGCCTTGGTGCTTTTTGGATGGATAGACGATCATTCTTGCTCCGAAAAGGAGCAAAAACCCTGGTTTGATATAAATTTCCGACTAGGTGCAACTTATTCCCCAGAAATGGGTTGCACCTTATTTGCTTTGTTGCATAGCATTCGCGCCCAAGGTGCAACCAGTCGCAAGACCGGTGTGCCGGCCGATGGCTTTCCTGGGGAAACATCGGTCATAAATGCGCGGGATCCCGGATCGTCTGTCAATCGTCACCGTTTGCCAGCGCTTCACCAGCCGCCGCTACATAAAAACAAAGCCAGGGCATCACTCAATGAGCGTAAGCAATCCAACCCTGATCACGTTCGTGATCTACATCGCAGCAATGGTGCTGATCGGCTTCATGGCCTATCGCTCCACCAACAACCTTTCCGACTACATCCTGGGCGGCCGTAGCCTGGGCAGTGTCGTGACCGCGTTGTCCGCCGGTGCATCCGACATGAGCGGCTGGTTGTTGATGGGCCTGCCGGGCGCCATCTACATGTCCGGTCTGTCCGAGAGCTGGATCGCCATCGGCCTGATCATCGGGGCTTACCTGAACTGGCTGTTCGTCGCCGGCCGTCTGCGCGTGCAGACCGAGCACAATGGCGATGCGCTGACCCTGCCGGACTACTTCTCCAGCCGTTTCGAAGATAAAAGCGGCCTGCTGCGGATCATTTCCGCCGTCGTAATCTTGGTGTTCTTCACGATCTATTGCGCTTCCGGCATCGTGGCTGGCGCTCGTCTGTTCGAAAGCACCTTCGGCATGTCCTACGAGACTGCGCTGTGGGCCGGTGCTGCGGCGACGATTGCCTACACCTTCGTCGGTGGTTTCCTGGCGGTCAGCTGGACTGACACCGTGCAAGCCACGCTGATGATCTTCGCCCTGTTGCTGACGCCGATCATCGTGCTGCTGGCCACCGGCGGCGTCGACACCACGTTCCTGGCCATCGAAGCGCAAGATCCAAGCAACTTCGACATGCTGAAAAATACCACCTTCATCGGCATCATCTCGCTGATGGGCTGGGGCCTGGGCTACTTCGGCCAGCCGCACATCCTGGCGCGTTTCATGGCGGCCGATTCGGTGAAGTCGATCGCCAAGGCCCGTCGCATCTCCATGGCCTGGATGATCCTGTGCCTGGGCGGCACCGTGGCTGTCGGTTTCTTCGGTATCGCCTACTTCTCGGCCAACCCGGCCGTGGCCATGCCGGTCAGTGAAAACCATGAGCGTGTGTTCATCGAGCTGGCCAAAATCCTCTTCAACCCATGGGTTGCCGGCGTTCTGCTGTCGGCCATCCTGGCTGCCGTCATGAGCACCCTGAGCTGCCAGTTGCTGGTGTGCTCGAGCGCCCTGACCGAAGACTTCTACAAGACCTTCCTGCGCAAATCCGCTTCCCAGGTTGAACTGGTCTGGGTCGGCCGCGCCATGGTGCTGCTGGTTGCCCTGATCGCCATCGCCATGGCGGCCAACCCGGAAAACCGTGTACTGGGCCTGGTGAGCTACGCCTGGGCAGGTTTCGGTGCCGCATTCGGTCCGGTCGTGCTGATCTCCGTGATCTGGAAAGACATGACCCGCAACGGCGCACTGGCTGGCATCCTGGTCGGCGCGATCACCGTGATCGTCTGGAAGCACTTCGAACTGCTGGGTCTGTACGAAATCATCCCTGGTTTCATCTTCGCCAGCCTGGCGATCTACATCGTCAGCAAGCTGGGCACGCCGACTGCTGGCATGCTGCAGCGCTTTGCTGCGGCTGAGGCGGATTTCCGTCTGAACAAGTGATGGGGATGAGCTGAGGCTCTAACCTTTCGCAAAAACGGCCCGTCTCCTACAGGAGGCGGGCCGTTTTTTTTGGGGGTGGGCAGAAGGCTAATGGCAGGTCCATTTCTTCCTTGCCTTGCTCTGCGCCATTGCGTTGCGCGATGGATGCGATGTGCTGGATGTGGTTGGGCACTGGTTACGGGGTCGGCCTTCAGCAGGGGTAGGTAATGCCACAAGGTCAAGATCAAAAGATCGCAGCCTTCGGCGGCTCCTACAGGGCTGGGTTCGCCACTCAGCCGCGAGCTCCTGACTTGCCGCCCAGTAAAAGGTAAACTTGCCGGCCTTCGCAGGAGCAACCATGAATTATCGCCACGCCTTCCATGCCGGCAATCACGCCGATGTGTTCAAACACCTGACCTTGACCCGCCTCATCGCCCTGATGTCGCGCAAGGAGCAGCCGTTTGCCTATCTCGATACGCACGCCGGCATTGGCCTGTACGACCTCCAGGGCGATCAGGCCAGCCGGACCGGTGAGTATCTGGAAGGCATCGCGCGTTTGTGGGATCAGCCGGATCTGCCGATCCTGACCGCTGATTACATGCAGGTGCTGCACGAGATGAACCCGGATGGCCAGTTGCGCTATTACCCGGGGTCGCCGGAGTTGGCGCGTCGTTTGACTCGCCCTCAGGATCGCGTGTTGCTCAACGAGAAACACCCTGAAGACGGCCTGCTGCTCAAGGACAACATGGCCGGCGATCGTAGGGTCAAGGTGCATCTTGGTGAAGGCTGGCATGTGCCGCGGGCGTTGCTGCCGGTGCCGGAGAAGCGTGCGGTGATGTTGATCGATCCGCCCTTCGAAAAACTGGATGAGATGCAGCGCTGCGCCGCGGCCTTGAAAGAGGCGGTCGGGCGGATGCGCCAGACTGTAGCGGCGATCTGGTACCCGGTGAAGGATCAGCGCGCGCTGCGCCGGTTCTATCAGGACCTGGCCGGTACCGGTGCGCCGAAGTTGTTGCGGGTGGAGTTGCTGGTGCATCCGCTGGATACGCCTGACAGCCTGAACGGCTCCGGCTTGGCCATTGCCAATCCGCCGTGGGGGCTGGAGGAAGAGTTGCGTGAGTTGCTGCCGTGGTTGTCCGAGAAGCTTGGGCAGACCCAGGGCGGGTGGCGGATGGATTGGTTGATCGCCGAATGAGGCGATGATCGTTCCCACGCTCAGCGTGGGAATGCAGCCCGGGACGCTCCGCGTCCCCTCCAGAGCCGAACGCGGAGCTTCCGTTGAGGCATTCCCACGCAGAGCGTGGGAACGATCGGTCAGTGGTCAGATCGGGCAGGTCACGCCGGTGCCGCCAATGCCGCAATAGCCTTCAGGGTTTTTCGCCAGGTACTGTTGGTGGTACGCCTCGGCGAAATAGAACGTCGGCGCTTCGTCGATTTCGGTGGTGATGATGCCCTTGCCGGCCTTGGTCAGTTCGACCTGGAACACCTGTGCGCTTTTTTTCGCGGCTTCCAGTTGGGTCGGGTTGGTGGCGTAGATCACCGAGCGATACTGGGTGCCGAGGTCGTTGCCCTGGCGCATGCCCTGGGTCGGGTTGTGCAGTTCCCAGAACATCTTCAGCAGCGCTTCGTAGCTGACTTTCGCCGGCTCGTAGACCACCAGCACGACTTCGCTATGGCCGGTCAAGCCGGAGCAGACTTCTTCGTAAGTCGGGTTCGGGGTGAAGCCGCCAGCGTAACCCACGGCCGTACTGACCACGCCTTCACGCTGCCAGAACTTGCGTTCCGCGCCCCAGAAGCAGCCAAGGCCGAAGATCGCGAAATCCACATCCATCGCGAATGGACCCAGTAGCGGGGCGTCGTGGACGAAGTGTTTTTCCGGCACGGTCATGGGGGTTTCGCGGCCAGGCAGAGCTTGTTCTTTTGTTGGGAGCACGTTTTTGTTCACCAGAATTTCCGAGCGCAGAACCATCGTCAGTCCTCTCAGTCGTTGGAATAATCAGAAATGCAGTTTGCCCGAGTGTTGACGCGATGTCAGGCAATCGGGCCGCGCGGATAGCGTTTGAGCTTGTCGATCAGGTCGAGGCCCGGGATCGGTTGGTCGAACAGGTAGCCCTGGCCGACGTCGCAACGGTGGCGACGCAGGAAAGCCAACTGCTCGGCGGTCTCGATGCCTTCGGCCACGACCTTGAGTTTAAGGTTGTGGGCCATGGCGATCACCGCGGAGGTGATTTCCATGTCGTCCTGGTTATCCGGGATTTCGTGAATGAAGCTTCGATCGATCTTGATGATATCGATGGGGAATTTTTTCAAGTAACTGAGCGACGAGTAACCGGTGCCGAAGTCGTCCATGGCAAGGGTCAGGCCCAGGCGCTTGAGCTGGTCGAGTTGCAGGCGAGTGTCTTCGGTGGCTTCCAGAAGCAAACCTTCGGTCAGTTCCAGCTCCAGCAAGCTCGCCGGCAGCGCTTCCTCCTTGAGGATGTTGGCGATGGATGCTACCAGGTCCGGGTCGGAGAACTGCTTGGGTGACAGGTTGATCGCTACCTGCAGGTTGCCCAGGCCGGCGGCGCTCAGCGCTTTGCTCATGCGGCAGGCCTGGCGGGCGATCCATTTGCCGATCGGAATGATCAGGCCGGTTTCTTCGGCAACACTGATGAACTGGTCCGGGCGGATCATGCCCTTTTCCGGGTGGTTCCAGCGCAACAGCGCCTCCATCCCCAGCAGGCGACCGCTGCGCAGGCAGAGCTTGGGTTGGTAGAACACGTCCAGTTCGTTCTGGGTCAGGGCGCGGCGCAGGTTGTTCTCGACGAACAACTTGTAGCTGGCTTCGGCGTTCAGGGCCTCGGTGAAAACCTGCACCTGATGTTTGCCGTTGGCCTTGGCCTTGTGCAGGGCCAGGCCGGCGTTACGCATCAGGGTCTGCGGGTCTCGCCCATGCAGGGGCGCGCAAGCCAGGCCAACCGAGCCGGTCACGCTGATCAGCTGGTTGTCGACGAACATCGGTTTGTCGAGGGTCGTGAGCAATTGGTTGGCGACCTGCTGCCCGAGTTCAAGGCCAGTGTTGTCGAGCAAGACCGCGAACTCGTTGCTGGCAAACCGCGCCAGGCTGCCGCCCGGGTTGAGGCTGTTGCGCAGGCGCCGGGCCAGGCTGATCAGCAGCTTGTCGCCGGTCTGGTGGCCGAGGCTGTCGTTGATCCGCTTGAAGTTGTCGATGTCCACCAGTAGCAGGCTGATAGGCGCGTCGCTGTCGCGGGCGAAGCGTTCATCGAGGTTGCGGATGAAAGCCGGGCGGTTGCCGAGGTTGGTCAGGTTATCGGTGTAGGCCAGGCGCTCGATGCGTTGCTGGGCGAGCTTGGTCTGTGTGATGTCTTCGTAGATACCGATGTAATGGGTCAACTCGCGGTTGTCGCCATAGACCTTGGATATCGACAACTGACCCCAATAGGGTTCGAGGTTTTTGCGCCGACTCTTGAATTCCCCCTGCCAACTGTTGCTCATGGCCAGCGCCGAGGGCGCGTCGAACAGCAGTTCACTGAGGTTCTCCAGTGCCGGCAGTTGCGCCAGGCGCTGGCCGTGGACTTCTTCGGTGGTGTACTGGGTGATCGCCGTGAAGCTTGGGTTGACGTACTCGACGATGCCATCGCAATTGACCAGCAAAAAGGCGTTGGCGCTTTGCTCGACCGCACGCTGGAACAGATGCAGGGCGCTGGTGGCGGTGCGTCGATTGTGATTACTGATGACCTGGGCGAACTGATCCGCCAGCTCGCCAGCGAAGGCGATTTCGTCCTGCTGCCAGGCGCGGGTCGCGCCGGTTTGCTCCAGGCACAACACGCCGACCACCTGGCCGTCGACTCGAATGCTGGCATCGAGCATCGCGTTGACATCACGCGAGCGCAGGCTTTCGGCGATTTCCCGGGTGCGCGGGTCGCGCATGGCGTTGTGGGCGTCGATGGCGCGACCGGTATGCAGGGCGTCGAGGTAATCGGGGAAACCGCTGGCGTCGATCGGCGCCGGCAGCAGGTATTCCTGGGTTGAGCGGTGGTAGGCCGAGATGGGGGCCAGCATCGATCCTTCCAGGTGCCAAAGACTGGCACAGTCGATCTGGTAAATCTCACAGGCGCTACGGGTGATCAGTTCGGCGGCTTCCTGCAGGGAATTGTTGCTGCTGTAGCGCTGGCGGGTCAGCAGCAGGATAAGGTCCTGCTGGGCACGGACCCGATCCAGATGCTGCAATTGTTCCCGCTGGGCGCGCTGATTGAGTTCGAGGGCGATTTGCAGGCGCGAGTTCTGGGTTTCGAGATCCAGCGCTGGCAGCAGTGGGTCATCCTCGAACAGGCCGTCGATGACCAGCAGGTAGCCGCGCAGCAGATGTCGATTGTGTTGTTTGTAGGCTTCACCCAGCTCCAGCAGGTTCAACGCGCCCGAGGCGGTGTGCAGGGTGTAGCGGATCAGATAGTGGGTGCTCTCGCTCAACTGCGCCTGAATCGCGTCATGCAGCTGATAGCGTGCTTGCGGCTCCATCAGGCTGGCGTAGGGCGAACCGACCAGGGCGCACAATTCCACGGCCGGCAGGCCGAACTGGCGTTCGCAATTGGGATCGAGAAACAGCAGTGCCCAGCTTGGTTCGTTCAGCCGTTCGAAACGCAGCATGCCGAGCCGCGAGGGCACAGGCAACTGCGTCACTACCTCGGCCACCATACGGCTGGCGGCATCGGGTTGGCTTTTCATGGAGGGGACTCGCTTCGAATTTGCTGATCGCGCCGGGCTCTCGCCCTCTTTACTGTTGCCTGCGGCAAGGTTGCATCATTGCGACACTGACTGACAAGAGAGATGAAGGCCAAGTGCTATAAGAATATGTCGGCAGAAGTGAAGATTTCTCCAGCACCAGACTAAAAGAATGTATCTAGCCCAAAAGATCGCAGCCTTCGGCAGCTCCTACAGGGGAATGGCATACACCTGTAGGCGCTGCCGAAGGCTGCGATTTTTTGCTTTTAATGCAGCGTGATGGCGGTCGATTGCAAAAGGCCGCCATCCCGGTCGTGATATCGCACGTGAAGCTGTTCCGTATCGACGATCACATGCGCGAAGTTATCCTGGCTGATGACCTTGCCCGTCAATTCGTGCCGATAATTGCCTTGAGCGGTTCGCGCGAGCGGCTGATCCAGCAGGAAGGTAGACGCTTGCGCATAGGGCAGCAGTTTGCTGTTGCACAGGGGCGAGGAGACGATGGTATGAACTTCAAACGCCGGGTCCTCGCTGTGGGTCAGGCGGCTGATCAGTGAACCATGGACGTCGCCTGAAACGATAAAGACATTCTTGATCGCGTGGGCCCGAATGGTTTCCAGCAGCCGTAGTCGTTGATCGGGGAAACCTTTCCAGGCGTCATTGTCCGGGCGTTTGCTGTCGGGGTAGAACATGACGCTGGTGACCACGAATTTGACCCGGGCCGAACTGTTGATCAGCCATGTGCACAAGGCCTGCTCCTGCTCGATATCGAGGATGCGTCGGTCGCTGGCTGCAAGATTGCGCCGTGTTCGGCTGTCGGTGACAAACCACTCGATATCGCCATCGGCGAACAAGTACCAGTATTTGTCCAGCTTCCTGTTGATTTGGCCATCGGCGCAGAGTGGGTGTGACGGACCATGGCTGGCCTGGTAGATCTCATAGGCGTTTATCGCATTGGCATATAGGAAGCCATCGGACTTGTTTCTGTTGGCCGGCCAATTGTCTTCGATCTCATGATCGTCCAGGATCATGTAAGTCGGCAGATTGGACATTAACTTTGCGATGTTTGGCTGGGAAAAAGCCACGCGATACTTGAGAAGAATATCCTTGAGCTCGCGGTCCGGAGCAATGAGGTTCAAGTCATCGACATAGATCTGGTCGCCGGTCATCAGCATAGCGCTGATAGGCGGATCGGCCTGCTCGGCCAGTCTTGAGATTGTCGCGAACATCCTGTCACCCAGATGCGGTTCGGCGGCAATGCCTGCGGTGAGGCGTAGATAGCGACAAGAACCCACGACATAGGCCCTGGATTTTCCTGCCTGGTTCGAGCGGGTACGCAGGCGATGAATCCGCCCTGGCCATTGCAAGCTCAGTTCCTGCATTGCCTCGGCAGAGCACACAGGCTGCATCGCGCTGAACCATCCAGCCTGATATTCATACACGGTGTCGGCAGCCAGGTCGCTGAGAGCCAGGACGGCGGACATGTCCCGGGCTTTCTCGAGTTCAGCGAAAATTCCGTTTGACCAATGCTCGTCATCGAGTTGCCGATAGCGAATGCCGGCGAATGCATGGGCGTCTTTACTTGATTCTCCACGCAAGAATATACGTGCATGGTTCGTGGTGGTGTGGCCAATGATTGGCCCGACAGTTGGTTTGAACATATTCGAATCCATTCGGTTTTTAATCAATTGGCTTTAAATGGCCTTGCAGGCAAGGCTAGTTATTTGGCCTTGAAAAATACCGGGCGGAAATGGATTCGACTTGTGGGGGATATCAGCCACAAATGTAGGAAAGTATCTGTTGAGGTTAGAACGCCGGACAAAAAAAAGCCCCGCCAAATTGGCGGGGTTGAGGTACGAGCGTGGCGCTCGGAAAACGTGAAACGCGACAGGCCCTCCCGTGAAGGAGGGCCCGCCGGTGTTACAGCAGGATGGTGCGGATGTCCGCCAGCAGGTCGCTCAGACGCTTGGTGAAGCGTGCAGCAGCGGCGCCGTTGATCACACGGTGATCGTAGGACAACGACAGCGGCAGCATCAGTTTCGGCTGGAAGGCTTTGCCGTCCCAGACTGGCTGGATGGTTGCCTTGGAAACACCGAGGATCGCCACTTCCGGCGCGTTGACGATCGGCGTGAAGCCGGTGCCGCCAATGTGGCCGAGGCTGGAAATGGTGAAGCAGGCGCCTTGCATGTCGTCAGCGGTGAGCTTCTTGTCGCGGGCCTTGGCGGCCAGCGCAGCGGCTTCGGCTGCCAGTTGCAACAGGCTCTTCTGGTCAACGTTCTTGATGACCGGTACGAGCAGGCCTTCAGGGGTGTCGACGGCGAAGCCGATGTTCACATATTTCTTGCGGATGATTGCTTTGCCGCTTGGTGCCAGCGAACTGTTGAAGTCCGGCAGCTCCTTGAGCAGATGCGCGCAGGACTTGAGCAGCAGCGGCAGGATGGTCAGCTTGACGCCGGCCTTCTCTGCAACGGCTTTCTGAGCGATACGGAACGCTTCCAGCTCGGTGATATCAGCCGAATCGAACTGAGTCACGTGCGGGATGTTCAGCCAGCTGCGGTGCAGGCTCGACGCACCGATCTGCATCAGGCGGGTCATCGGCACTTCTTCGATTTCACCGAAGCGGCTGAAGTCCACGACCGGAATCGGCGGGATACCCGCGCCGCCGGTTGCGCCAGCAGCAGCGGCGGCCGGTGCTTCCTTGGCCTTCTGCATCATGGCCTTGACGTATACCTGCACGTCTTCTTTCAGGATGCGACCGTGCGGACCGCTGGCGCCGACAGCGCTCAGCTCGACACCGAATTCACGGGCCAGTTGGCGTACGGCCGGGCCTGCGTGAACCTTGGTGCCAGGCTTGGCTGGAGCAGCAACCGGAGCGGCCGCAGCAGGTGCGGCGGCAGCAGGAGCAGGAGCAGCGGCTGGCGCAGGCGCACTCGCAGCAGCGGCAGCAGGTGCCGGGGCAGCAGCAGGCGCTGCGCCTTTGACTTTCAGCTTGAGGATCAGGTCGCCGGTACCGACTTCGTCGTCCAGCTTGATGGAAACGCTTTCCACCACACCAGCGGCAGGCGATGGGATTTCCATGCTCGCCTTGTCGGATTCCAGGGTGATCAGCGACTGATCGGCTTCAACCGAGTCACCGGCCTTGACCAGCACTTCGATGATCTTGGCCTTGCCCGCCGAACCGATGTCCGGAACGTGGATGTCCTGAACGCTGTCTGCAACGGGAGCAGCAGGAGCAGCTGCCGGAGCAGGCGCAGCGGCAGGTGCAGGAGCGGCAGCCTGGGCAGGCGCGGCGGCAGGTGCAGCAGCACCGGCCACTTCCAGGTCCAGGATCAGGTCGCCAGTGCCAACTTCGTCATTGAGCTTGACGCTGATGGCCTTGACCACGCCAGCGGCAGGCGACGGGATTTCCATGCTCGCCTTGTCGGATTCCAGGGTGATCAGCGACTGATCAGCCTCGACGGTGTCGCCGACCTTGACCTGGATCTCGATGATCTGGGCCTTGCCCGACGAGCCGATGTCCGGCACGTGCACTTGCTGTACCGAAGCGGCAGCCGGTGCAGCAGCTGGAGCGGCCGGCACTGGAGCTGCCGCAGGAGCAGGTGCAGCCGCAGCTTTTGCAGCAGGCGCAGCGGCAGCCGCTGGAGCCGCAGCAGCGGCGCCTTCGACTTCCAGCTCCAGCAGTTCGTCGCCCTCTTTCAGGCGATCGCCCAGCTTCACTTTCAGGTTCTTGATGATGCCGGCCTTCGGCGCAGGCACTTCCATGCTCGCCTTGTCCGACTCAAGTGTCAGGATGCTCTGGTCAGCTTCGATGCGGTCGCCGACCTTCACAAACAGTTCAATTACTTCACCTTCACCGCTGCCGATGTCAGGTACGCGAATGAGTTCGCTCACAGAATCTCTCCTCAGCAGTCCAGTGGGTTGAGTTTTTCCGGGTTGATACCGAACTTGGCAATGGCTTCAGCCACAACCTTAGGTTCGATGTCACCACGGTCAGCCAGTGCTTCCAGGGCTGCCAACACCACGAAATGACGGTCGACTTCGAAGAAATGACGCAGTTTCTTGCGGCTGTCGCTGCGGCCAAAACCATCGGTACCCAGGACTTTGAATTCCTTGGACGGTACCCACTGACGGATCTGCTCGGCGAACAGTTTCATGTAGTCGGTAGAGGCGATGACCGGACCTTTGCGGCCATTCAAGCACTCTTCCACGTAGCTCAGCTTAGGCTTCTGGCCAGGGTGCAGACGGTTGGTGCGCTCAACGGCCAGGCCGTCGCGACGCAGTTCGTTGAAGCTGGTAACGCTCCACACGTCGGCGCCGACGTTGAACTCTTCACGCAGGATCTTCGCCGCTTCACGCACTTCACGCAGGATGGTGCCGGAGCCCATCAGCTGAACGTGGTGTGCCGCTTCGCGGTTGTCTTCCTCGAGCAGGTACATGCCCCGCTTGATGCCTTCTTCGGCACCGGCCGGCATGGCTGGTTGCTGGTACGACTCGTTCATCACGGTGATGTAGTAGAAGACATCCTGTTGCTCTTCGGTCATCTTCTTCATGCCGTCCTGGATGATCACCGCCAGCTCATAGCCGTAGGTTGGATCGTAGGTACGGCAGTTCGGGATGGTGGCAGCCAGCAGGTGGCTGTGACCGTCTTCGTGTTGCAGGCCTTCACCGTTCAAGGTGGTACGGCCGGCGGTACCGCCGATCAGGAAGCCACGGGTACGGCTGTCGCCAGCGGCCCACGCGAGGTCGCCGATACGCTGGAAGCCGAACATCGAGTAGAAGATGTAGAACGGCAGCATTGGCTGGTTGTGGCTGGAGTACGAAGTACCGGCAGCGATGAAGGAGCTCATGGCGCCCGCTTCGTTGATGCCTTCCTCGAGGATCTGGCCCTTCTTGTCTTCCTTGTAGAACATCACCTGGTCTTTATCGACTGGCTCGTAGAGCTGGCCGACGGACGAGTAGATGCCCAACTGACGGAACATGCCTTCCATACCGAAGGTACGGGCTTCGTCCGGAATGATCGGCACGATGCGTGGGCCGATTTCCTTGTCCTTGACCAGCTGCGCGAGGATGCGCACGAAGGCCATGGTGGTGGAGATTTCACGGTCGCCCGAGCCGTCCAGGATAGCCTTGAGGGTATCGAGTGGTGGAGTCGGCACGCTGAAGCTTTGCGCGCGACGCTGCGGCACGAAGCCACCCAGTGCGGTACGACGCTCGCTCAGGTAGCGGGCTTCGGCGCTGTTTGGCTCAGGCTTGAAGAACGGCAGGTTCTCCAGTTCTTCGTCCTTGACCGGGATGTCGAAGCGATCGCGGAACAACTTCAGGCTGTCGACATCGACTTTCTTGGTGTTGTGCGCGGTGTTCTTCGCTTCGCCGGCACCGGTGCCATAACCCTTGATGGTCTTGGCCAGGATGACGGTAGGTTGTTCTTTGTGGTTGACCGCTTCGTGGTACGCCGCGTAGACCTTGTACGGGTCGTGGCCGCCACGGTTGAGTTTCCAGATCTCGTCGTCGGACAAGTCTGCAACCATCGCCTTGAGTTCTGGCGAGTTGAAGAAGTGTTCACGTACGAACGCGCCGTCTTTGGCCTTGTAGTTCTGGTACTCGCCGTCGATGACTTCGTCCATGCGACGTTGCAGGATGCCGTCGACGTCCTTGGCCAGCAGTGGGTCCCAGAAACGGCCCCAGATGACTTTGGTCACGTTCCACTGGGCACCGCGGAACACGCCTTCGAGTTCCTGGATGATCTTGCCGTTGCCGCGAACCGGGCCGTCGAGGCGCTGCAGGTTGCAGTTGATGACGAAGATCAGGTTGTCCAGCTTCTCGCGGCCAGCCAGGGAGATCGCGCCCAGGGATTCCGGCTCGTCGCACTCGCCGTCGCCCAGGAAGCACCAGACTTTTTGCTTGCCGGCAGGAATGAAGCCACGGGCTTCCAGGTACTTCATGAAACGCGCCTGGTAGATCGCCTGGATCGGGCCCAGGCCCATGGATACGGTCGGGAACTGCCAGAAGTCAGGCATCAGCCAAGGGTGCGGATAGGACGACAAGCCCTGGCCGTCGACTTCCTGGCGGAAGTTGTTCATCTGGTCTTCGGTGATGCGGCCTTCCATGAACGCGCGGGCGTAGACGCCTGGCGAAGTGTGGCCCTGGAAGTAGATCAGGTCGCCGCCGTGTTCGTCGGTCGGGGCCTGGAAGAAATAGTTGAAGCCGATGTCATACAGGGTCGCGCTGGAAGCGAAGCTGGAGATGTGACCGCCGAGGTCAGAATCTTTCAGGTTCGTACGCATTACCATGGCCATCGCGTTCCAGCGTACCAGCGAGCGAATGCGGCGTTCCATGAACAGGTCGCCAGGCATGCGTGCTTCGTGGGTTACCGGGATGGTGTTGCGGTAAGGCGTGGTGATGGCGTAAGGCAACTGCGAACCGCTGCGGGTCGCGAGTTCACCCATACGGGTCATCAGATAGTGAGCACGGTCTTCGCCTTCTTTGTCGAGAACCGATTCCAGGGCGTCCAGCCATTCCTGGGTTTCGACGGGATCGAGGTCTTGCATGGCTTGCTCCAGGGCGGAAAGGCTACCAGAATCGGTTGCCTGAGTTAGCGACTGGCCTTGTGGGCAGACGTTATGAATTCTTGGATTGCCGATAGGTTGTTCCGGCGGTGTGTAGTTTTACTACAAATCATCCGGCATTTCAGCCTTGCTAATGTATATACGAGTAGTAAAACTACAGATGAGCGGCTTGTGGCCCCCGGCTGCGTTGTGAGAATAATCGTTAAGGTTGGTCTTTTGCCAACCGAAAAAGGTGAAACCTTGATGTTGGCTGCCAATAAAAAAGAATTTTCAGCTATTTCTAACTTTTGTTCGACACTCCTTCAGGTAGTGGGTATGCGAGATTCACTACATGCAGCCTGTTACACGCCGATCAAGGATAGACCATGAGCCTGCCCCCGCTTGTCGACCTGCCCGCTATTCTCTTGCCGTTTGTCACCCGCGCCGAGCAGTCGTTGCGCGATGCTGTCGAGGCATTGGATGACGACCATGGCCTGTCCACATGGACGCCCGAGCGCTGGGCGCAATTTTCCCGGGTAACCGCCGCCAGCGACTTTGTCACCGAGCAATCGGTGCGCGATCCGCTGATGCTGCTGGAACTGGTGCGCTCCGGTGAACTGGACCGTGGCTATGCCCCCGGCGAGTTATGCGCGCAGATCGCTGCAGCCGTAAATGCCGCCGAGACCGATGAACAACTCGGCCGGGCATTGCGCCGCCAACGGGCGCGCCACCAGGTGCGGATCGTCTGGCGTGACCTGACCCGCCAGGCCGATCTGGTCCAGACGTGCCGCGACCTTTCGGACATGGCCGATGCCAGCATCGACCAGGCCTATCAATGGTTGTACGCACGGCATTGCCAGCAGTTCGGCGTGCCCACCGGCCGGCGCAGCGGCGAGCCGCAGCAGATGGTCGTCCTCGGCATGGGCAAGCTGGGCGCGGTCGAACTCAATCTGTCGTCGGACATCGACCTGATCTTTGCCTATCCCGAAGGCGGCGAAACGGTCGGGGTCAAGCGCCCGCTGGACAACCAGGAATTCTTCATCCGTCTTGGCCAGCGCTTGATCAAGGCGCTGGACCCGATGACCGTCGACGGTTTTGTGTTCCGTGTCGACATGCGCTTGCGGCCCTACGGTTCGTCGGGTGCCCTGGTGTTGAGCTTCAACGCGCTGGAGCAGTACTACCAGGACCAGGGCCGCGACTGGGAACGCTACGCGATGATCAAGTCGCGGGTAGTGGCCGGGGATCAAGTGGCCGGTGCGCAACTGCAAGAGATGCTGCGACCGTTCGTGTATCGACGCTACCTGGACTTCTCGGCGATCGAAGCATTGCGCACCATGAAGCAGTTGATCCAGCAGGAAGTGCGGCGCAAGGGCATGGCCGACAACATCAAGCTCGGCTCCGGCGGCATCCGTGAGGTGGAGTTCATTGCCCAGGCCTTTCAGTTGATTCACGGCGGTCGCGACCTGAGTCTGCAACAACGTCCACTATTAAAAGTACTGAGTACGCTGGAAGGTCAGGGTTATCTCCCGCCAGCGGTGATCAGTGAGCTGCGTGAAGGTTACGAGTTCCTGCGTTACACCGAACATGCGATTCAGGCGATTGCCGATCGCCAGACCCAGATGCTGCCGGACAGTGCTCAGGATCAGGCGCGCATTGCCTTCATGTTGGGCTTTGCCGATTGGCCGGCGTTTCATGAGCGCCTGATGTACTGGCGCGGCCGCGTGGCCTGGCACTTCGCTCAGGTGATCGCCGACCCTGACGAGGAGCAGGGCGCCGAAAACGAAGTGGTGGTCGGTGGAGAGTGGTTGCCGCTGTGGGAAGAGGCTCAGGATGAAGAAGCTGCCTGCCGACAGTTGCAGGAAGGCGGTTTCGCCGATGCCACCCAGGCTCTGAAAGCCTTGGCCAGTTTACGCGGCAGCCCGCAATTGCGCGCCATGCAGCGACTGGGGCGTGAGCGCCTCGACGCCTTTATTCCGCGCTTGCTGGCCCAGGCTGTCGAGCATGCCAATCCGGATCTGGTGCTGGAACGGGTGTTGCCACTGGTGGAAGCTGTAGCCCGCCGTTCTGCTTATCTCGTTTTGCTGACCGAAAATCCCGGTGCCCTGCGCCGCTTGCTGACCTTGTGTGCAGCGAGCCCATGGATCGCCGAACAGATCACCCGCTTTCCGCTGTTGCTCGATGAGTTGCTCAACGAAGGCCGGTTGTTCAAGCCGCCGTTGGCACCGGAGCTGGCCGCTGAGTTGCGCGAACGCCTGACCCGGATTCCCGAGGACGACCTCGAGCAGCAGATGGAGGCCTTGCGCCATTTCAAGCTGGCGCACCGCTTGCGGGTCGCCGCTTCGGAAATCGCCGGCAGCCTGCCGTTGATGAAAGTCAGCGATTACCTGACCTGGCTCGCCGAAGCGATACTGGAACAAGTACTGGCCCTGGCCTGGCGGCAAACGGTCGCCAAGTACGGCACGCCGCTACGCACCGATGGCACCTTGTGCGATCCCGGCTTCATCATTGTCGGTTATGGGAAAGTCGGTGGCCTGGAATTGGGGCATGGTTCGGACCTGGACCTGGTGTTCATCCATGATGGCGATCCACAGGCAGAAACCGACGGGCCGAAGTCGATCGATGGCGCGCAGTTTTTCACCCGGCTCGGGCAGCGGATCATTCACTTGCTGACAGCGCAGACCAACTCCGGTCAGCTCTATGAAGTCGACATGCGCCTGCGCCCGTCCGGTGCATCAGGGCTGCTGGTGAGTTCGCTGGGGGCCTTTGCGCGCTACCAGGAAAATGAAGCCTGGACCTGGGAGCATCAGGCGTTGGTCAGGGCGCGGGTATTGGTGGGTAGCGACGACGTCGGCCGGGCATTCGAGCAGGTTCGCGCAGCGATCCTGGGCAAGGCACGCGACTTGCCGACCCTGCGCCAGGAGGTCAGCGAGATGCGCGCCAAGATGCGCGATAACCTGGGCAGCAAGAGTACCGCGGCCGGCACCGGGGCAAATGCCTTCGAAGCCACAGTGCCCTTCGACCTCAAGCAGGACGCCGGAGGTATCGTCGATATTGAATTTATGGTGCAATACGCGGCCCTGGCGTGGTCCGAAACGTACCCGCCATTGCTGCGCTGGACAGACAATATCCGTATTCTGGAAGAATTGGAGAAGGCCGGGCTGATGCCTGTCGAGGACGCCAGTCTGTTGCGTGAAGCTTATAAAGCTTACCGCTCCGCCGCCCACCGGCAGGCCTTGCAGAAGAATGCCGGGGTGATTCCGGGTGACCAGTTCGCGGACGAACGGCGACAGGTCATGCGGATCTGGCGTGAACTGGGGCTAAGCTGAAACGCGGTATTTGCAACACCGAATACCCAAATGTGGGAGCGGGCTTGCTCGCGAAAGCGGAGTGTCAGGCACCATCAATGTTGTATGTGATGGCCCCTTCGCGAGCAAGCCCGCTCCCACAGTAGATCTGCGTAGTTTGGCAGATTGAAGTACACCAAGACCCAATGTAGGAGCGAGCCTGCTCGCGATAGCGGAGTGACAGTCGACAGTAATGTTGAAGGTAATGACCCATCGCAAGCATGCATGCCCCAGCAGTGATTCTCGAGGCGGGGAGGCGTAGGCCTCCCCGGTTCGTTTATGGAAACCACATGAAAATTCTGATCGTTGGGCCCAGTTGGGTCGGTGACATGGTGATGGCGCAGACACTGTTTCAGTGTCTCAAGCAACGCCACCCGCAATGCGAAATCGACGTGCTGGCCCCCGAGTGGAGCCGGCCGATTCTTGAGCGCATGCCCGAAGTTCGCCAGGCCTTGAGCTTCCCGCTCGGCCACGGCGCACTGGAGTTGGCGACGCGTCGGCGCATCGGCAAATCCCTGGCCGGCCAGTACGACCAGGCGATCCTGTTGCCCAATTCCCTGAAGTCGGCACTGGTGCCGTTCTTCGCCGGCATCCCCAAGCGTACCGGCTGGCGTGGTGAGTTCCGCTACGGCCTGCTCAACGACGTACGCACGCTGGATAAAGAGCGTTACCCGTTGATGATCGAGCGCTTCATGGCCCTGGCCTACGAGCCAGGCCTTGAGCTGCCCAAGCCTTACCCGCGCCCGAGCCTGCGGATCGACCCGGTGACTCGCGAGGCGGCATTGGCCAAGTTTGGCCTGACCCTCGACCGCCCGGTGTTGGCGCTGTGCCCCGGTGCCGAGTTCGGCGAGTCCAAGCGTTGGCCGTCCGAGCATTACGCCAAGGTGGCCGAAGCGAAGATTCGCGAGGGCTGGCAAGTCTGGCTGTTCGGTTCGAAAAACGATCACGCCGTGGGTGAAGACATCCGTTCGCGGTTGATTCCCGGCTTGCGTGAAGAGTCGGTGAACCTCAGTGGCGGCACCTCGTTGGCCGAGGCCATCGATTTGCTGTCCTGCGCCGATTCGGTGGTGTCCAACGACTCTGGCCTGATGCACGTTGCCGCCGCGCTGAACCGCCCGCTGGTGGCAGTCTATGGCTCGACGTCACCGGGCTTCACGCCTCCCTTGGCCGAACATGTCGAGATCGTGCGCCTGGGCATCGAATGCAGCCCATGCTTCGACCGCACCTGCCGTTTCGGCCATTACAACTGCCTGCGCCAACTGATGCCGCAGGCGGTGAACGAAGCCTTGCAGCGTTTGCAGGGCACTGTGGTCGAGGTCAAATAGTTTGCGGGTATTGCTGATCAAGACTTCATCGCTGGGCGACGTGATTCATGCGCTGCCGGCGCTGACCGACGCCTCGCGGGCCATCCCCGGCATCACCTTTGACTGGGTGGTGGAAGAAGGCTTCGCCGAAATTCCGACCTGGCACCCGGCGGTGGGCAAGGTGATTCCGGTGGCGATCCGTCGCTGGCGCAAGAACCTCTGGCAGACCATCAAGAGTGGCGAATGGAAGCGCTTCAAGCAGAGCCTTCGCGCCACGAAATACGATCTGGTCATCGATGCCCAGGGCCTGCTCAAAAGCGCTCTGCTGACCCGGTATGTGAAAGCCCCGGTGGCCGGCCTCGATAAAGGTTCGGCGCGTGAACCCGTCGCCGCGCGTTTCTATAACCGGCGGCTGGCGGTTGCCCGCGGTCAGCATGCGGTAGAGCGGGTGCGTCAGTTGTTCGCCATCGCCCTGGGTTATGACTTGCCCAAGGGGCTGGGTGACTACGGCCTGAGTGTCGAGCGCCTGGTGGAATTGCCGCGCAAGAACCCCTATGTGGTGTTCCTGCATGGCACCACCTGGGACACCAAGCACTGGCCCGAAGCCTACTGGCGCGAGCTGACCGAACGGGTCGGTTACCTTGGCGTGGGCGTGAAACTTCCCTGGGGCAACGGCGCGGAAAAGGCCCGTGCCGAGCGTATCGCTGCCGGCTTCAAGCACGCCGAGGTTTTGCCCAAGCTGAATCTGGCCGGGGTCGGCAAGGTGCTGGCCGGCGCGCAAGCCTGCGTGGCGGTGGACACTGGCCTCGGTCATCTGGCCGCAGCCCTTGAGGTGCCAACGCTGTCGCTGTTCGGCCCGACCAATCCGGGCCTGACCGGGGCCTACGGCAAGTCGCAGATTCACATGGCCAGCGACTTCCCCTGCGCACCGTGTTTGCAAAAAAAATGCACTTATCAACCGACGGCCGAAGATGCCAATCGGTTTGACCTGAAACGCGAGTGGCCATTGTGCTTCACGCGTCTGAATCCCGAGCGTGTCGCGAGCCGACTGAGCACGTTGTTACTGGCTGAGGAGCTGCGCTGATGCAATTGGCATTTGTCCTGTACAAGTACTTTCCCTTTGGTGGCCTGCAGCGAGATTTCATGCGCATCGCCCTGGAGTGCCAGAAGCGCGGGCACCAGATTCGCGTCTACACGCTGATCTGGGAAGGCGAGGTGCCACCGGGTTTCGAGGTACTCGTGGCGCCGGTCAAGGCATTCTTCAACCATCGGCGCAACGAAAAGCTCAGCGAATGGATGGAAGCGGACCTGGCCAAGCGTCCGGTGGACCGTTTGATCGGCTTCAACAAGATGCCGGGTTTGGACGTCTACTACGCCGCTGACGGCTGTTTCGAAGACAAGGCGCAAAACCTGCGCAATTCGCTGTATCGGCGCTGGGGCCGCTACCGCCATTTCGCCGAGTACGAGCGCGCGGTGTTCGCCAAGGACGCCAAGACTGAAGTGTTGATGATTTCCGAGGTCCAGCAACCGCTATTCATCAAGCATTACGGCACGCCACTGGAGCGCTTCCACCTGCTGCCGCCGGGTATTGCCCAGGATCGTCGCCGGCCGGCGGATGCGGACGAAATTCGCGCCGGGTTCCGCGCTGAATTCAATCTAAAGGACGATGACTTGCTGCTGGTCCAGATCGGCTCCGGGTTCAAGACCAAGGGCGTGGATCGCAGTCTCAAGGCCCTGGCCGGGTTGCCCGCTGATCTGAAGAAGCGCACCCGGCTGTTTGTAATTGGCCAGGACGACCCCAAGATATTCCAGATGCAGAGCGCCACGCTGGGGCTCGGCGACAACGTGACGTTCCTCAAGGGTCGCAGCGATATACCGCGTTTCCTGTTGGGCGCCGATCTGTTGATCCACCCGGCCTACAACGAAAACACCGGCACCGTGCTGCTCGAAGCGCTGGTGGCTGGGTTGCCGGTGCTGGTCAGTGCGGTATGCGGGTACGCCCATTACATCGCCGAGGCCGACGCTGGCCTGGTGCTGGACGAGCCGTTCGATCAAGCCCAGCTGACCCAGTACCTGACCGGTATGCTGAACGACGCTCAAGCAAGGGCGGCCTGGAGCCGCAACGGTTTGGCCTTCGCCGAGACGGCCGACCTCTACAGCATGCCGCAGCACGCGGCCGATGTGATTCTGGCGGAGCACGCTTAAATGAAGTTGATGCTGGCTGAACCGTTCAAGAGCCTCTGGGCCGGACGCGATCCGTTCGCCGAAGTCGAGGGCTTGCAGGGCGAGGTATACCGGGAGCTTGAGGCTCGCCGCACGCTGCGTACCGAAGTGAACGGCAACGGGTTTTTCGTGAAAATCCACCGTGGCATCGGCTGGGGCGAAATCTTCAAGAACCTGCTCACTGCCAAGTTGCCGGTGCTGGGGGCTGGCCAGGAATGGAAGGCCATCCAACGCCTGCAGGAAGTCGGCGTGCCGACCATGACCGCCGTCGCTTATGGCGAGAAGGGCAGCAACCCGGCGGACCAGCATTCGTTCATCGTCACCGAAGAGCTGGCGCCGACTGTCAGTCTCGAAGATTACAGCATCAACTGGATCAAGCAGCCGCCCGAGCCAAAACTCAAGCGTGCGCTGATTGCCGAAGTGGCGCGCATGACCGGCATGATGCACCGTGCCGGGGTAAACCACCGTGACTGTTACATCTGCCACTTCCTGTTGCACACCGACAAGCCGGTGACCGCGGACGATTTCAAACTCTCGGTGATCGACCTGCACCGCGCCCAGACCCGTCCGACGATCACCGCGCGCTGGCGTAACAAGGATCTGGCGGCGCTGTATTTTTCCGCTCTGGATATCGGCCTGACCCGACGCGACAAGCTGCGTTTTCTCAAGGGCTATTTCCAGCAGCCGCTGCGCCAGGTCTTGAGCGAAGAAGCCGGGCTGCTGAGCTGGCTCGAAGGCAAGGCCAACAAGCTTTACGAGCGTAAACAGCGATACGGGGACGCGCTCTGATGGCGGGCTGGAGGCTTGAGCCTGCTTACAACGATCTGGCAGAAGACTTCGGCAGCCTTGATGCCGTGTTTGCGCTGCAAGGTGAGCGCCTGACCCGCGATCCGTTGTCGGAGGTCATTCGCGTCCAGCGCAATGGCGTCAACTATTACGTCAAACGCTACGTGGGGGCGGGCAAGGGCTTGCGGCGCTACCTGGGTAAGCCACGGGTGAAAATGGAGTGGCAGAACCTCAAGCGTTTCGCCAAGTGGGGCATCCCCACCGCCGAGGTAGTGGCCTGGGGCCTGGAGCGACGCGGTGCGGCGTACGATCGTGGGGCGATGATCACTCGCGAACTGCCACATACAGAAGACCTGTCGGCACTGGCCGAGCGGCACGATGCGAAACTGGCGGACCGCGCCTGGGTCGACAGCATCAGCCGACAACTGGCCAGCTACACCCGCACAATGCACGAACATCACTTTACCCATAACGATTTGAAGTGGCGCAACCTGCTGGTCGACGATCAGGCCCGCCTGTTCCTGATCGACTGCCCCAACGGTGATTTCTGGAGCGGTTTCTGGCTCAAATACCGAATCACCAAGGACTTGGCCTGCCTGGACAAGGTCGCCAAGTATCAACTGTCGGCTACCCAGCGCCTGCGTTTTTACCTGCAATACCGCCAGTGCAGCCGGCTCAATGCCGCCGATAAAAAGCGCATCCGGCATGTGGTGAGATTTTTCGAGGGACGCGAATGACTGATTTCCTGGCCGCTGAAGACCGTGCGCTGCTTGAGCGCCACGGCCTCGGTACTTTCGATGCGCTCTGGGCCCGGCAGCTCGATGCCGTGGACGAACCCAACACCTTGCGTGGAGGCTGGAGCAGCGTGTTTCGACTGGATCTGGAGGGTCAGGGTTTCTACCTCAAGCGTCAGAGCAACTACCAGATGCATACCTTGCACGCGCCCTTTGGCGAGCCGAGTTTTGCCAGGGAGTTTCGTAACATCAGCCGCTACGAAAAGCTCGGCATTCCAGCGCTGAAAGCGGCGTTTTTCGGTGAGCGCAAGGTCGACGGCGAAGTCCGGGCGATTCTCCTCACTCGCGCCCTGGACGGCTGGGATGACCTGGATTCGCTGCTGCAGCGCTGGTCGGACCTCGGCGAGGCGCAACATGTGGCGATACTTCAAGCCTGCGGAAAACTGGCGCGGCACCTGCACGGCAAGCGTCAGGTGCATGGCTGTTTTTACCCCAAGCATATTTTCCTGTGCGCCACCGGTGACGGCTATCAGGCGCAACTGATCGATCTGGAAAAGACTCGGCCACTGCTGTTCGGCCAGCGGGATCGGGTCAAGGACCTGGAGCCGCTGTTACGTCGGGCGCCGGAATGGAGCGAGGCGCAGCTGCGCATTCTGCTGGCCGCCTATCTGGATCAATCTCAGGACAGCACGCTGATCGATAGCTGGCTGGCGCGCCTGACCGCGCGACGTAGCCATAAGGAGAAGCGCTGATGCATTTGTCCGAGCTGAAAAACGCTGGCCGTCAGCCGAGCCTGCCCATCAGTCTTTCACTGGCCGATGCTGCCGGGCCGGCGCAGTTGCAGTTGCTGACCCTGTTGCGGGTATTGCCTGGACAGCGTTATGTCGGTGCCGGTGTCTGGCGCGGTCGGCCAGTGCTGGCCAAGTTGCTGGTTGGCAACAAGGCAGCACGGAATTTCCAGCGCGAGTTGGACGGCGTGCGATTGCTCTCCGCCCAAGGCCTGACCACGCCACTCCTGTTGGCTGATGGCCTGAAGGACGGCGAGGGTGGCTGGCTGCTGTTTGAGTTCCTTGAGGGTGCCCAGAGCCTGGGCGATGCCTGGCAGCAGGTGGAAGGCCTGCCGGTGCTGGCCGACGAGCAGTCAGCCGTGCTGGCGCAAGCCTTGGGTGCGATCGGCCAGATGCATCGCAAAGGTTTGTGGCAAGAAGACCTGCACCTGGACAACCTGTTGCGCCAGGGCAATCGACTGTATTTGATCGATGGCGCCGGGATCTGCAGCGAAACGGCGGGCCAGCCACTCTCGCGCCAGAAGGTCCTGGAAAACCTCGGGGTGTTTTTCGCCCAGTTGCCCAAGTCGCTGGAGCCGTTCACCGAAGAATTGCTGGTGTACTACCTGCTGAGCAACGGCGAGCATGCCCTGCCCATGGAGGCGCTGCAAAAACAGGTCGACAAGGTTCGCAGCTGGCGCCTGAAGGACTTCCTGATCAAGACCGGTCGCGAATGCACGCTGTTCAGCGTCCAGCGCGGTGCGTTCGGCTTGCGGGCGATCCGTCGCGAGGAAGAGGCGGCAATGCTACCGGTATTGGCCCAGGCTGATGCCTTGCTGGATCAGGGGCATCTGTACAAGACCGGCGGCGCGGCGAGCGTCGGCAAGGTTGAGGTGGACGGACGTACGCTGGTGATCAAGCGCTACAACATCAAGGGTTTCGCCCACTGGCTCAAGCGCTTCTGGCGCCCGAGCCGTGCCTGGCACTCCTGGCGCGAGGGCAATCGCCTGGCATTCCTCGGCATCGCCACGCCCAAGCCGCTGGCGGTGCAGGAAAAGCGTTTTCTCGGGTTGCGCGGTCGTGCCTATCTGATCACCGAGCATCTGCCGGGGCCAGACATCATCGAGCGATTCGCGCCGTACATCGATAGCGGCCATGCTCCTGAGACCGAGTTGCTGGCGCTGGATCACCTGTTCGCCGAACTGATTCGCGAGCGCATCAGCCACGGCGACTTCAAGGGCCACAATCTGTTCTGGCAGCAGGATCGTTGGGCGCTGATCGATCTGGATTCGATGTGCCAGCATGGCTCGCTCGCCAGCTTCGCGCCGGCGTATGCTCGGGATCGGGCGCGGTTCATGCGTAATTGGCCCGAGAATAGCGCGCTCTATCAGGTCATCGATCAGCGTCTACCCAAGGACGTCTCTGGCGCTGCCTGAACCCCTTCGAGAGATTAGCGGACAAGTTCCTGCGAACGGTCCTACATGATTTTGAGAAGCCATGAACTGTGGCCTGAATGACCGCGATGCTAGTTTGCCTGACGCTTACGGAGGGCAAGCTTTGACGATCAAGACGCTAGTTGTATCAGGTTTCATTTCACTGGCTTTGACAGGGTGCGGGACGGTCGCAACGGTGTTTCAGGACGATGCCGACGCGGCCCACGGGCTTCGACGGCAAAAAACCTATTGTCAGTCCATTCCTCGGGTGTACAGCGGCCTGGCCTACGATTTTTGTGTGCTGAATGCGCCGCCCGATCCAACGGGTATCTACGTCCCGCTCGTTTTGGTGGACCTGGTATTGACTGGCGTGCTGGATACCGTTGTCTTGCCGTATACGATTTACCGGCAGGGCACGGATGGCAATATCAGCATTTACTGGCGGCCAGCACCCGAATAACCAACGGCACGGTCAACCCCGCTCTCGCTTGCAGCTTGCCGCTAGAGGCTTGAAGCTGCTTTTAAGCTATAATCCCGCCCTTTAGCTGTCTCTCGCCCGTTGCGAGGGCACATTAATTTTTGAGGCGCATTGCGCCTGCACGCAGACTAAAGAGGCTAGACCCCTGTGGCATTGACGATTCTTGGCCTGTCCGGCGCCCTTAGCCATGATCCTTCCGCAGCCCTGTACATCGACGGCAAGCTGGTCGCGGCGGCGGAAGAAGAGCGCTTCGTACGCGATAAACATGCAAAGAACCGCATGCCCTACGAGTCGGCGAAGTTCTGCCTGGAACAGGCCGGCATCAAGCCTTCCGACGTTGACGTGGTAGCGATTCCGTTCGCACCGATCAGCCTGTTCGGCAAGGCGCGGTGGCAGTACGCCAAGCGATACTGGTACGCCCCGGACCGCGCACTCGACGCGATCCTGATGGGTAACCGTCGCTACAAGCGCTATCGCAACAAGATCGTCTGGTGCCTGGAGCAACTGGGTTTTGATCCGAAGAAGATCAAGATCGAGCCGGTTGAACACCACCTGGCCCACGCCTCCAGCGCCTATCACTGTTCCGGTTTCAAAGAGAAAACCGCGATCCTGGGCATCGACGGCAAGGGCGAGTACGCCACGACCTTCTTCGGATATGGCGAAAACGGCAAGATCCACAAGATCAAGGAATTTTTCGATCCGGACTCTCTCGGCGGCCTGTATGGCGCGATCACCGAGTTCCTCGGTTTCGACATGCTTGACGGTG
Source organism: Pseudomonas umsongensis (assembly GCF_002236105.1). GTDB lineage: Bacteria > Pseudomonadota > Gammaproteobacteria > Pseudomonadales > Pseudomonadaceae > Aquipseudomonas > Aquipseudomonas umsongensis. The sequence continues at coordinate 204,359 of NZ_NIWU01000004.1, read as the reverse complement.
AGTTCAAGGTCATGGGCATGGCGCCGTACGGCGACGCCAGCAAATATGATTTCTCGCGCCTGGCTTCGTTCGAAAACGGTGAGCTGGTCATCAACACCGACTACGCCAACGTTATCGGGCTGCGTCGTTACAAAGAAAAGGGCAAGGGTTACTACTTCTCGCCGAAGCTGATCGAGTGGCTGGGTCCAAAGCGCGAAGGCGACATCGCCGACGAGCCTTACATTCACTACGCCGCCAGCATTCAAGCGCTGTTTGAAAAAATTGCCTTGCAGATGATCGACCATTACCTGGGCGACGTGCTCAAGGAAACCGGCAAGCTGGCCTACGCCGGTGGTTGTGCGCTGAACGTCAAGCTCAACCAGAAAATCATCGCTCGCGACGACGTCAAGGAGCTGTTCGTGCAGCCGGCGTCCGGCGACGCCGGTACTGCGGTGGGCGCGGCAGCGTATGTGTCCCATGCCCGTGGCGTACCTGTCGAGAAGATGGAACACGTTTACCTCGGTCCGTCGTACAGCAACGAAGACGTGATCGCGGCCTGTGCTCGTCACGAGAACAAACCAACGTGGCGCAAGCTCGACAACATGCCCGAGCAGATCGCCAAGATCATGGTCGACGGCAACCCGGTGGCCTGGTTCCAGGGCCGCATGGAGTTCGGTCCGCGTGCACTGGGCGGTCGTTCGATCATCGGTTGCCCGAGCGTGGCCGGCGTGGCCGACCGCATCAACCACCAGATCAAGTTCCGCGAGCGCTGGAGGCCTTTCTGCCCGTCGATGCTCGACACCGTCGCACCGCAGATGATCAAGATCGATCACCCGGCGCCGTTCATGACCTTCACTTTCGAAGTGGCTGAAGAATGGAAAACCCGCGTGCCGGAAGTCGTTCACGAAGACGGCACGTCCCGGGCCCAGGTGCTCAAGCGTGAATACAACCCACGCTACTACGACATGATGAAGGCACTGGAAAACCTGACGGGTAACGGCGTGTCGCTGAACACCTCGCTCAACCGTCGTGGCGAACCGATGATCTGCTCGCCGACGGACGCCTTGAACATGTTCTTCGGTTCGGATCTACAGTATCTGATCATGGAAGACATCCTGGTGGTCAAAGAGGGCGCGGACACCTATGACACGCTCGGCTGAACGCCATGTGCTGCAGTTTTGTCACGGCTATGACGGGCCGTTCCTGGACTGCGCCCGGCAGTACGCCAGCCTGTTCGCGGGCACCGGCTATCGCGTGACCACGGTGTTTCTGACCGGGGTCGCCGATGCCGAGGTGGCCGCGGGTTGCGCCTCGGATGAAGTGTTGTTCATGGAGTACAGCTCCAAGGCCATTCGTGGCCTGAAGCTGGGCGCCATTGGCGATCTGCGCAAGATCGCCGCTTCGCGCAATTTCAGTTTCTGCATTGCCCATCGCTTCAAGCCGATCTACATCGCCTTGCTCGGCACCTCGTTGCCGGTGATTGGCGTGCACCATGCGTTTGACGATTACAAGCGCGGCACACGCAAGCTCTTCGCGCATATTTTCCGCAAGCGCCTGAGCCTGCTCGGGGTGTCCGATGCCGTGCGTGACGACATGCGCCAATGCCTGCCGAAGTGGCCGGCGGCAAGGATCCAGACGCTCTATAACCGGATCGATGTACCGGCTTTGCAGGCTAGCCAGGTGTCGGCTCGCGAGGCGCGCGAGACCCTCGGCCTGTCTGCGGATGCCTGGATCGTCGGCAACGTCGGTCGTCTGCACCCGGACAAGGATCAAGCCACGTTGCTGGAAGGTTTTGCCAAGGCGCTCCCCGGGTTGCCGGCCAACAGCCAACTGGTCATTTTGGGTAGCGGTCGTCTGGAACAGGATTTGAAGGCCCAGGCTCTCGAGTTGGGGATTGGCAACCGGGTGCTGTTCCTTGGTCAGGTCCCTGAGGCCCGGCGGTATTTCAGCGCTTTCGATGTGTTTGCCCTCAGTTCCGATCATGAACCATTCGGCATGGTGCTGCTCGAAGCCATGGCGGCGGGCGTGCCATTGCTCGCAACGGCCTGTGGCGGAGCCAAGGAAGTGGTCGAAGGCGTTGGTATCCTGTTTCCCTTGGGCGATGCCGAGCACTTGGCTCAAGGCCTGCAACATCTGGCCGCAATGGACGAGCAGCAACGTCGCCAGTGCGCCGAGTTGATGCTTGAGCGCCTGCGTGAACGCTTCTCCGACCGCGCGGTGCGCGATGCTTTCTGGCACTTGCCGCACGTTACCGAACTGGCACAGAGGGGCTGATGCTCAACCGATTTCAAGGCTGGCGCGAACGCGGCTGGTCGCTATCCGATGCCTCGACTTATGCCGAGGCCTGGCAGCGTTATGGCGGCAGCGTCGCCACTCACCCGCTGGTGGTCGAGCGCCTGGCGCGGCTCGCCGACATCCCAGTGCGATACCTGGCGTGGGAGCAAGGCGGCGAAATCAAGGCGGCGATTCCGACCTGGGGGCGCGACCTTGCCTTGTCCAAGGACGTGCTCAAGCGTCACGGCAAGAAGGGCTTGTTCGACCTCGGCAATGCCGAAATCATCCTGCCGGCTGCCACCGATGCCCAGGCACCTTTGCGCCATCGTGGCCGCTACTTGTCGGCGCTCAACGAAAACCGTTTCACCGGTATCAGGCTGCAGGCCGAACAACTGGCCATGGCCCGCACGCCCGAAGAGTTGTCGAAGAAATTTCGCTACAACCAGCGTCGCGAACTCAGGTTGCTGGAGGAAGCGGGTGGCGTCGTGCGAGCGGTTTCCGAGTTTTCCAGTCAGGAGCTGGGCGCGATCTATTGTGATTTGTTCCTGCGTCGCTGGGGTTTCCCGGCAACCGGTGCCGAACGCATGGCCGAGGTCATCGAGTTGTTGCGCGAGTTTCTGATCGGTTCGGTGATCTTCCTCAATGATGCCGCCATCGCCATTCAACTGGTTTATCGCGTTGAGACGCCGCAATGGATCAGCGTTGAATACATCAATGGCGGTGTCGATCCCGAAACCCGCGAGTTCAGTCCCGGTAGCGTACTGAGTTTTCTCAACACCCAAAGCGCCTGGGAGCACGCCAGGGCACTGGACAAGCCCCTGCGCTTTTCCTTTGGCCGTGCCGACCGGGAATACAAGGATCGCTGGTGCAACCCTGTGCCGGTCTACACCGTATGAGTCAAGCCATGACCCGCAAACAGCAATTGCTCAAGCGCCATCGGCGCAATAAACGCATCGGTCTGCTGGTGGCGCTGGTGCTGTTGATCCTGTCCGGCATCCTGGTGGTGTGGTGGTTGCCACTGGTGCTTGCGCTGGTGGGCTGGGTGGCCCACGAAGCCTGGTTTGCCGATCACCTGTTCTATAGCGCCAAAGACGACTATCAGTACACCTTTACGCCCTACACCCCGCAGCCCAAGGTTCACCTGAACGGGGAGCACCTGCGCCTGGATGAGGGCGTCATGCTGGTCGACGACGCGACGCTGGTGCTGGCCCTCAAGGTAAAAAGCACGTGGCTGGGACGTTTCTTCGATCCAGTGGTCGAGTTGACGGGGGGCGACAGCCCTGACCGGCAGACCTTCGAACGGGGAGTGGACGGCCTGCGTTACCTCAACCTCAGCGGCCAGGCCCAGGTGCTGTCGCGCGGTGAGTTGCGCCTGCGTGGGAGATTCTGCCGGCTACAGGGTGAGCCTGTGTTGTGGGCTTTTGAACATCCGGACTTTCGCCGTCAACGGGTGATGGTCATCGCCCCGCATGCCGATGATGCCGAGCTCGCGGCTTACGGTTTGTACAGTCAGGCAGATGAAGCCTGGATCGTGACGCTCACCGCCGGTGAAATCGAAGCCGAACATTATCAACGCATGGGCATGAACAAGGTCGAGGCGGCGCGCCTGAAAGGCCGTTTGCGTGCCTGGGACAGTATTGCCGTGCCGCGCTGGGCGGGAGTGCCGTCAGACCATTGCGTGCAGTTGGGCTATTTCTGCTTGCAACTGGAAGCCATGCAGGCATCGCCCGCCAAGCCGATAGGCTCGCGGGAAGCGGATTTGCACGACACCCGGGTATTTCGCCAATTGAACCCGTTTGGCCTGCCGGGCGATGTCGATGGCGCGCCAACCTGGAACAACCTGCTGGCAGATCTGCAAGCCCTGCTGCTGCGTGCCCGGCCTGAGGTAATCGTATTGCCGCACCCGACCCTTGATCCCCATCCCGATCATTTTTGTGCGCAGGCAGCAGTGCTCGAAGCGCTAAAGGGGCTTGATTGGCAACCGACGCTGTTGGGCTATGCCAATCACCTTCATGACAACGATCGCTGGCCGATGGGTGACACCGGCACCGCTATTGCCCTTCCTCCCGTGTTCGATCTTGGTCAGCAGATGCATCCCTACTGCCTGCAGCTTTCCCTGGCTCAGCAGCGTGACAAGGCAATGGCATTGGCGATGATGCACGACCTGCAACCGCCGCCGCCATTCAAGCGTCGCTTGCGGCGTGGGTTGCAGCGGTTTCTGGCGGGCCGGGCCGGTTCGCGTTACGGCGAAAATGAATTTTTTCGCAAGGCTGTGCGACGCCAGGAACTGTTTTGGCGTTTATAAGGTGTCATGGGCCTGAAGGTCGGCCGTCTGAGGGCAGGTCCGGTTTCAGGTGTTGCTCCATTTGCCTGTTGTGGCAAGGAAGACGATGAAAGTTCTATTTCTGGTGCAGAAAGATCAGCGGGCCATCCTGGACCGTCTGTACGACGGGGTGGCGGCTCATTGCGAGTGCGACTTGCGGTGGTTGAGCAGCAAGGAACAGCGCAACCTGCGCAGTTATTTCCGGCGTGAAGTCGACGTGTCCCGGTACGACCGGATCGTGTTTTTCCTGCGGTTCAAGCAGGAGATCCGCCAGGTCGGATTTATCCGTACGATTCCCAACCTGGTCATCCTCGAGCACGATGCCTACCAGAACTACATTCCTTGCAAGTACACCGGTAAGTTCAGTGCGCACTACCGTCGATTGCCGTGGGCGCGAGTCATCAGTTCCGGTTTCGTTGTCACCGAGCGCCTGCGTTCGGAGGGCTTCGATGCAGTGTTCGTTCCCAAGGGCTACGACCAGACGCAGCTTGAAGATCAAGGGCGCGAGCGGGATATCGAGCTGGCGTTCGTTGGCAGTACCAACAGCGTTGCCTATAGCGGCCGCAAGGCGCTGCTCGATGAGCTGGCGAGTGTCGAACCCCTGGTTGTCACTCGTACCAAGTCCGGCGAGGAGTACCGCGATACGCTTAACCGCATTCGATTTTTCGTCAGTGCGGACGTCGGCATGGGCGAATTCATGATCAAGAACTTCGAAGCCATGGCCTGTGGCTGTGTCTTGCTAGCCTATGATCAGGGTGCCGCGGAATGCCAAGCGCTGGGCTTGCAGGATATGCACAACGTGGTGTTGTATCGGGACATTGCACAGCTTCAGGAAAAGCTGGCCATTCTGCGCAGCGACCCGCAACTGGCGCAGCGTATCGCGCGCAACGGTCAGGAGCTGGCGGTCAGTCAGTTCAGCTTTGCACGCATCGGCCAGCGTATCGTTGAGGAGCTTGAGCCTGCACTGCGTGCCCGTGCGCCGCTGAGTCTGTTGGAAAGAATTCGACTCAATTTGGGTGTTTGACAAGTGTAGGCCGGCCATTGATATTGCTGACCACTTTTATCCTATTGAGAAAACCGTGCATTTTTCCCACGAGAGTGACATCACGCTAGTGGTCACAAGCTGTGGTCGCCTGGATCTGCTGAAGACTACACTCGAGAGCTTCGATCGATTCAATACGGCCCCTATCCGTGAAGTGTTCATCACTGAGGATGCGGGTGACGAAGGCGTTCACGCGGTCATTCCAGCTAACTGGAAGGAACACTGCACGGTGTTCGTCAATCGACCCAAGCTGGGTCAACTGGCGTCAATCGACCTGGCGTACGAACACGTCAGCACGAACTACATCTTCCATTGCGAGGATGACTGGGAATTCTATCGCCCAGGGTTTGTGGAAGACTCCATGACCATTCTCCAATTGCGCCCGGAAATCCTGCAAGTGTGGCTGCGTAGCTATACTCATGATCTGCGGGTTCACAGTCCCTACATTCATCTGGGGCCGCGTGAGGTCGTAGGTGGAGTGGCTTGCCATCCATTGATTTCCGACAAGCCGCAGTGGCAGGGGTTCTCGCTGAACCCGGGCCTGCGGAGGGTAAAGGAATATCGATTGTGCGCGCCATTCTCCGGGCACGGTGGAGAGAAAGCGCTGTCACAACGATACGCACAGCTGAATCTGACTGCCCTGACGCTTGAAGCGGACGCAGTCATGCACACCGGGTTTGGCCTGCACGTGCAAACGCCTATCGAGCGACAGCGCAAGGCGCGTCGTAGTCGGCGCGAACAGGTCAAATTCGTTTTGTTTTTGTTGTTGGGAGTCTGCATTGGCTGGACCATCAAGTAGCGACACCGCAGCTTATCCCCTTTACCTTTTGTATTGGCTGCTTGCCCTATGAGTATTCTCAATGTGATGTGGGCCGGTGGTGCTCCATTTGCCTCGATCCACAAGGTGCATCAGCAGATACTGTCTCATGCCTTACCCTCGGCCCCGGTGAAAACCTGGTTGCTTCAGGGAGGTGCGCGCGAATGTGGAGTGAACGTTGGTGAGATCCGTGAATGGGGGCTGACTTCTGCCCAATTGAAAGGGCGGCATTTCTGGCGATTGACCAAACCCTGGATGCGCGCCCGGTTTCACCGCGCCCTCAAGGACAGCGACGCGCGTTTGCTATTGCTTGACGGGTTGGGAGTGGCGCGCACGCTGTTGCCGATACTCAAGGGGTTGCCGCATATCCGTGTAGTGGTCATTTTTCATGGGGCGACGCGGCTGCATGCAGGTGATCGAGCGCTCTTCCAACAGCTCCCATCCTCCCAGCTGGCATTGGCTGCCGTGTCGAACACCCTCGCAACTTCCCTGAATCGTGACTTGCAGGTACCGGTCGTGACATTGCGCAGTGCCTTTGAGCCTGCCGCTTTCCATAGCGCTTTACTTCCTCGGGAAGAGGCGTTGAGCCGCTTGGGCCTGTCTGCGACCGGAGGGCCAATATTGGGAGCGGTGGGGCGCCTGGTTTCGGAGAAGGGCTTCATTTGCCTGCTCGATGCCTTTGCGGGGGCATTGCACAAGCGCGCCGACCTGAGATTGGTCATTGTCGGGGAGGGCAGCGCTCGGGCCACGCTGCAAGCGCGAATCGATGAGCTGGGACTGCGTGAGCAAGTCTTGCTGCCGGGCCATCTGGATGACGCGGCGCGTCTTTATCGTGCCTTCGACTGGGTGGCGATCCCTTCGCGGGAAGAAGGCCTGGGGTTGATCATGCAGGAGGCGGTCATGGCGGGCGTTCCGGTACTGTGCAGTGAGTTACCGGTGTTTCGCGAACAGTTGGCCGATAGCGGCTGGTATGCCCCGGTTGATGACGTGAGTGCGTGGCGCGAAGCGATCTTGCGAGCGTTCAGTGTCTCTGCCGAAGCGGTCGCTGCTGAACAATTCCAAGCGTTAGCGCCGGATCAAGCCTGGCTGAGCTTCAGCCAGACCGCCCGTGCGCTACTCTCATGATGGCAACACTGCCTGCTCCAATGCCTGCATCGGAAAGGTGTCGTTCAGGTTCTCGCGCGCAATATAGCGTGCGAAATGCTGCAGGTTGCGCTTGATCAAGTGGCGAGGCAATGGGGCTCGCAGGAACCGCATGTCAGCCACGTCAATCAGGCCCATACGATTGTCGGGCGTGATCACGATGTTGCCCAGATGCAGTGAGCGGAAGTAAATCCCCGATTGATGGAGGCTGCGTATCAGTGCGGCCAATTCTGGCAAGGCTTGCGGCCAGTTGAATCCGTCCTTGCTGGCGACCTGGCGCAGGGTCTGGCCTGGCAATGGCTGGTACAGCACGGCTGTCATGCCCGGCGCCTGCAGTCGGTAATACTGCAGGACCTGCAAGGTCGGCACACCGAGCTTTTGCAGTTCGAGCGCGTTGTCGATAAAGCGTTTCGAGTATGGACGAAACAAGGCAGATGAAAAAATACGCTTGCGGCGAAACAGTTTGAGGATATTCCCATCTTGCAACAGGTAGACTTTTGGCCCGTAACTGTCGGCCTCGAGTACTTTGGCACCGTCAATCAATTGATCTAGGGCTGCTTGAGGGAGCCGGGAACATTGCATCGTAGAAAGCCTTGTTGGAAGAACGGGGCACAGTGGCGGGCAATGATGCCGAAAAAATTCAGCTTTAACCATGTCGGGTTGGGTAGGCGAACGCTTACAGGAGCAATTTGATGCAAGAAACTCGTTGGGCGCAAGCATGGATGGCAGTAGGTCTTTTGTGGTTTTTGTTGGCCATCGCCATTGCGCCTACCAACAAGCTCTATCAACAAGGCTTGGTGGCGTTTCTCTGGTTGCCTGCAATCATCTTCTGCTGGCCCGCGCGGGCCCGGCTTCGGGAATTATTCCATGACCAGCGCTGGATCTACCTGCCGTTGCTCGGGCTGGTGATCTGGTCACTGCTCAGCCTTTCCTGGTCGAATACCCCTGACCTGGAACGCGCAGCCAAGCGTGTGCTGTACGTCGTGGTATTCCTGTTGTTTTTCCCGGTATTCGCCAGTGCCCGCCCCGAGCGCGTGATCCGCATCATGCAGTGGGGAGGCATAGGATTGGCTGTCACTGCATTGGTGGCGATCGTCAAATTTTATGGGATGCAAGGCAACGCCTGGAGTTCACGTGTGGAAGGGTTGGGCGAATTGGCCCATCCGATTCTGGGCGGCTACGTCATCGGGTTGGCTGCGGTGTGGCTGGTGCTCTGGGCGCCACGTACTGGCGCGATGCAGGTGGTTTGTGCCGTTGCGTTGGGTTTCCTGGGGTTATTCGTTCTGCTCAGCCAGAGCCGCGGCGCTGCCTTGGCAATGTTTCTCACGATACTTGCCATGCCGATCTGGTGCGGTGACCGGCGCAGTCGCATCATTGCGGCGGTCGCACTGATCGTCGCCATGCTTGCGTTCTGGCTTTTCGAATCCCTGGTACTGGCGCGCGGCGCTTCCTATCGCCCGCAGATCCTGTTGGCCAGTCTGCAAATGATCGCCGAGCACCCATGGCGGGGCCTGGGCCTTGGCAGTCACTACACGGTGTTTGCCGATGGGCAGTATTTTGACCACGCGCACAACCTGTTCACCCATGTGGCCATCGAATTGGGCCTGCCGGGATTATTGTTGTGGGCTGCGACCTGGATCGCTGTACTGCGCGAAGCGTGGAAGGTTCGGGAAACACTCTATGCCAAGGGAATCATCGGCATATGGCTGTTCTCTACCCTGGCGATGCAGTTTGACGCCGCCAGCCTGAATGGTACGCCAAGGGCTGAATGGTTTATCAGCTGGTTGCCCATTGGCCTGGCCAGTGTTTTGGTATGGGCGCGGGTCAATCCTGACGCTTGTGATAAAATTTCGCGTTCTTCCTAACCAGTGAGCTCTACGATGAGTGACGCACCGCCCAAAGCGGGACAGGACTCCAGCCTGAAAATCTATTTTCGGCTGTTGGGTTATGTAAAACCTTATCTCGGTCTTTTCTTGCTGAGTATCGTGGGCTTCGTGATCTTTGCCTCCACACAGCCGATGCTGGCGGGGATTCTCAAGTATTTCGTCGATGGCCTGAGCAATCCTGAAGCGGTGCTCTTTCCCGACGTCCCCTACCTGAAGGACTTGCAGCTGCTGATGGCCGTGCCATTGCTGATCATCCTGATCGCGGCGTGGCAAGGCCTGGGCTCCTTCCTCGGTAACTATTACCTGGCGAAGGTGTCATTGGGGCTGGTGCATGACCTGCGCGTCGAGTTGTTCAATAAATTGCTGGTCCTGCCGAATCGCTACTTCGATACCCACAATTCCGGGCATCTGATCTCGCGAATCACGTTCAACGTGACCATGGTGACCGGTGCCGCCACCGATGCCATCAAGGTAGTTATCCGCGAAGGCCTTACCGTGGTCTTCCTGTTTGCCTACCTGCTGTGGATGAACTGGAAACTGACCCTCGTGATGCTGGCGATCCTGCCGCTGATTGCATTCATGGTGGGTAATACCAGCAAGAAATTCCGCAAGCAGAGCAAGAAGATCCAGGTGGCGATGGGCGACGTGACCCATGTGGCTTCCGAGACCATCCAGGGTTATCGCGTAGTGCGCAGTTTCGGTGGCGAGAGCTACGAAGAGCGGCGTTTTGCCGAAGCCAGCCAGGGCAACACCGACAAGCAACTGCGTATGACCAAGACCGGTGCGGTCTATACGCCGATGTTGCAGCTGGTGATCTACACCGCCATGGCCGCTCTGATGTTCCTGGTGCTGCTCCTGCGTGGTGATGCAACCGCCGGTGACCTGGTGGCCTACATCACTGCGGCGGGTCTGCTGCCCAAGCCGATCCGGCAGCTGTCGGAAGTCAGCTCGACCATTCAGAAAGGTGTCGCTGGTGCCGAAAGCATTTTCGAGCAACTGGACGTTGAGCCGGAAGTCGACAACGGAACCGTTGAACGTGATCGCGTCAACGGCTATCTGGAGGTACGCAACCTGAGCTTCACCTATCCAGGCACAGAGCGTGAGGTGCTGAAGAACATCAGCTTTACCGCCGCGCCGGGACAGATGATCGCCCTGGTGGGTCGCTCTGGCAGCGGCAAATCGACTCTCGCCAGCCTGATACCGCGCTTCTACCATCATGAAGTTGGTGAGATCCTGCTCGACGATGTTGAAATCGAAGACTATCGCTTGCGCAATCTGCGTCGGCACGTAGCGCAGGTCACACAGCATGTGACCCTGTTCAATGACACCATCGCTAACAATATCGCCTACGGCGATTTGGCTGGTGCACCTCGCGAAGACATTGAAAAGGCTGCCGCGGACGCCTATGCAATGGACTTCATCGCGCAGATGCCGCAAGGCCTGGATACCCAGGTCGGGGAAAACGGCGTACTGCTGTCCGGCGGTCAGCGCCAGCGCCTGGCGATTGCCCGGGCCTTGTTGAAAAATGCTCCGTTGCTGATTCTCGATGAAGCAACCTCGGCACTTGATACCGAGTCCGAGCGCCACATTCAGGCAGCGCTGGATCAAGTCATGAAGGGTCGTACCACGCTGGTCATCGCTCACCGGTTGTCGACTATCGAAAAGGCCGACCTGATCCTGGTGATGGACCACGGCGAAATCGTCGAGCGTGGGACCCACTCTCAATTGCTGGCGCAAAATGGCTACTATTCGCGGCTGCATGCGATGGGGCTCGATACGCCGGCCGAAGACATCGCCTGATACCGACATCAGGGTGAGCCTGACTCACCCTGTGTTAATATCGCGCCCCTGTTCATTTTGTATGTGGGTTGCTCCATGAAGTTGTCCATGCCGCGATTCGATCAAGCCCCTGTCTTGGTGGTCGGCGATGTCATGCTCGACCGTTACTGGCATGGTGGTACCTCACGGATTTCCCCTGAGGCGCCAGTACCGGTGGTCAAGGTCGATCACATCGAGGACCGCCCGGGCGGTGCCGCCAACGTTGCGTTGAACATTGCCGCCCTCGGCGCGCCGGCTTCGCTGGTCGGAGTGACCGGCGACGATGAAGCCGCCGACAGCCTGGTCAATAGTCTCAAGGGTGCCGGTGTGCGCGCGTTGTTCCAGCGCATTGCCCACCAGCCGACCATCGTCAAGCTGCGGGTCATGAGTCGTCACCAGCAACTGCTGCGCATCGACTTCGAAGAACCCTTCGCCACCGACGCTTTGGCGTTGTCCGTGCAGGTCGATGAACTGCTCGAAGGCATCAAGGTGCTGGTACTGTCCGACTACGGCAAGGGCGCGCTGAAAAACCATCAGGCGTTGATCCAGGCCGCCCGTGCCCGAGGCATTCCGGTGCTGGCGGATCCCAAGGGCAAGGACTTTTCCATTTATCGCGGTGCGAGCCTGATCACGCCGAACCTCAGCGAGTTCGAAACCATCGTCGGAGGTTGCGTCGATGAGCATGATTTGGTGAACAAAGGCGCGAAGCTGATGCACGACCTGGACCTGGGCGCCTTGCTGGTGACCCGTGGCGAACACGGCATGACCTTGCTGCGCCCGGATCATCCAGCATTGCACCTGCCGGCACGTGCCCGTGAAGTGTTCGACGTGACCGGTGCTGGCGATACGGTAATTTCCACTTTGGCAGCGGCGATTGCTGCTGGCGAGGAACTGCCACACGCAGTGGGCCTGGCCAACCTGGCGGCAGGCATCGTGGTCGGCAAGCTCGGTACGGCGGCCATCAGCGCGCCGGAATTGCGGCGTGCCATCCAGCGCGATCAGGGTTCCGAGCGCGGTGTGCTGGGCCTGGAGCAGCTATTACTGGCAGTCGATGATGCGCGTGCGCATAACGAGAAGATCGTTTTCACCAACGGTTGCTTCGACATCCTGCATGCCGGGCACGTGACGTACCTGGAGCAAGCACGGGCGCAGGGCGATCGCCTGATCGTTGCGGTCAACGACGATGCGTCGGTCAGCCGCCTGAAAGGGCCTGGCCGTCCGATCAACAGTGTCGACCGACGCATGGCGGTGCTGGCAGGCCTGGGTGCCGTCGATTGGGTGATCAGCTTCGCTGAGGGCACGCCGGAGAACTTGCTGCGCGAGGTGAAGCCGGATGTGCTGGTCAAGGGTGGGGACTACGGGATTGACCAAGTGGTCGGTGCGGACATCGTGACCGCTTACGGCGGGACGGTGAAAGTGCTGGGGTTGGTGGAAAACAGTTCCACGACTGCAATTGTCGAGAAGATCCGCAAGTCCGAATGACACAGCCCTTCTCCTGATCATTCCCACGCTCTGCGTGGGAATGCCACTATGGACGCTCTGCGTCGGCTGTTGGGGCGCTCTGCGTCCCGGGCTTGCACGTGGGAACGATCAGGGGCGCGCAGCCTTACGCGGTACTATCTTCTTCAGCAGTTGCTTGGCCTTGCCACGCAACCGCGCCAATCCCGAATCCTTCGTTGGCGGCGTCAAGCCCTGCTGCCGTACCCAGTCTTTCCAGCGAATCCGCTCATCTTTCACCAGCCAACCTTCCTGCCTGGCAAAGCTTTCGGCCAGGTACAGTCCACGGGTGCTTGCTGGGTGCAGTTGATCCTTTTTCAAGGTGTAGAGCTCGGCCAAGGGATGGCCATCCTTCAACGGCATCAGGTACAGATCCGGGCGCTTGCGATCCAGGCGGGCCACCAGTTGATCGCCTTCCAGTCGTTCGTCGACGTGAAACAGGCTCAGGGATTTGGCTTCCTTGGGGACCTCCAGGCGTAAATCGTAAATCAATTGCAGCGATGCGGTCGGCAAGTGCACATAGGCCCGAGGCCGTTCGATCAGTGGCAGGTTGGCGCAGCGCACCGGACGCGCCGAGCCGGACAGCGGCGACAGGCGAAACGGCAGGGCTTCGCGGTAGTGCAGTGCGCTCGAGTAGGGGGCGGGTAACCAGGTGTCGTTGAAGCGCCCGCCGAGCCAGCCTTCCGGGGTTTCCAGCAGGCATTCTTCGGCGATTTCCTGAATGGCGGTGTGCAGCGGCAAATTCAGCTCATGGGCGGGCACGTAGCCGGAAATCAGCTTGAGCACCACGTCGCCGCGATCCTGCCGCCGTTGACGCACCAGCACCCAGTAATCGCGATTCTGCCAATGCAGTGTCAGGCGTACAGAGACCCCAAGGTTGGCCAATTCAAGGGAAAACCGTTCCTTATCGGCGACGCTCACCGGGCGTCGACGCTGCAGGATCTGGGCGAAATTCAACGGTCTCCCGACGCTCTGATAACTCAGGCCTTCGGGAGTCGCTTCGACGAATAACGGCAGGGTCTTGAAGTTGCTCGGGTTCTTTCTAATGAGCGTACGCGGCATGTCGGCTCCTGCTTTAGGCCGCGTGAGGCGGCATCAGTTGCTACGTAGGACCTGGGCAACGGTCGCCACGTTATGGGCGAGGTGCAGCGGATTGATCGTTCCAACGATAGCGCTGGCCACACCGGGATGTTCGAACAACAATTGGAAACTGGCGCGCACCGGGTCCACCCCTGGACTCAGGCACACATGACCGCTGGCGAGGGCTTTTTTGACCAGAATGGCTTTGCCATGAGCAGCAGCATAGTCAATGACCGCTTTTTCGCTTTGCTCGTTCAGATTGTAGGTGACCATTGCGCAATCACCTTGCTCCAGCGCCTTCAAGCCGCCTTCGACTGTCTTGCCGGAAAAGCCAAAGCCACGGATCTTGCCTTCGGCCTTGAGCGCGGCGAGCGTGGCATAAACTTCGCTTTCAGCGAGGATCGCCAGGTCGTTGCCGTCGGAGTGCACCAGCACCAGGTCGATGAAGTCAGTCTCAAGGCGTTGCAGGCTGCGTTCGACAGAAAAACGGGTGTGCGCGGCGCTGAAGTCGTGACGGGACAGGCCGTCGGTAAACTCTTCGCCGACCTTGCTGACGATCACCCAATCCTGACGCTGACCACGCAACAACGGGCCAAGGCGCTCTTCGCTGCGGCCATAGGCCGGCGCGGTGTCGATCAGGTTGATTCCCAGGTCGCGCGTGAGCTTGAGCAACATCCGCGCTTCATTGTCGTCGGGGATCTGGAAGCCATTGGGGTACTTCACGCCTTGGTCGCGGCCGAGTTTTACCGTGCCCAGGCCCAGGGGCGATACCAGCAGGCCGGTGCTGCCCAGGGGACGATGCAAGTCGTGCAGAGTCGGTTGGCTCATGGCAGCAATTGCTCCCAGGCCGGGATGGCCATCGGCGGTCTTGGCAGTGGCGGCAAAGCGGTGATAGGACCCGGTTGAATGCCATCGCGGTCAAGGCTGGCGATGACGCGGTCGGCGAAGTCCGGCGCCAGGGCCAGCTTGGTTGGCCAGCCCACCAGAAGGCGACCTTCCTCGGCCACGAAGGCGTTGTCGGGACGTGTCAGCCCCGATTGCAGTGGTTCCGCACGGTCTACACGCAACGTTGCCCATCGCGCCGTGCTGAGGTCGATCCATGGCAATAACTGGCCAAGTTCTTTCTGTGCGGTGGCGATTTGTTCGGCCGGCTCACGATTCACGCCTTCGGTTTCGGCGATATCGCCGCCCAGGTACCAGACCCACTGGCCATCGGCCGCCGGGTGCGTGGTCACGGTAATGCGTGGTTTGGTTCCACCGCCCAGGCAATGGGCGTAAAGCGGTTTGAGGCTTGGGCCTTTGGCGATGATCATGTGCAGCGGGCGACGTTGCATGGCGGGCTGGGTCAGCCCCAACGCTTCGAGCAACGCCGCCGTTCCGCCTCCGGCGCTCAAGACGATGCGTTGGGCGCGGATTTCGCGCTCGTCCACCTTCAGGCCAACCAGCACGCCACCCTCCAGCAGCGGCTCGATCTTCTGGCCGGCGAGCAGGCCATCGCCCGCGAGGTCGGCCAGGCGCTGGATCAGGCTTGGTACGTCGATCACCAGTTCCGCCAGGCGATAGACCTTGCCCTTGAAGCGTTTGTCCTGGAGGGCCGGCGGCAGTTGATCGCCCTTGACCTGATCGACGCGACCGCGCACGGCTTTGCTGGCGAAGAAGCTGGTGAGGTTGCCGGCGATCGTACCCGGGGACCAGAGGTAGTGCGCCTCGGACAGCAGGCGCACACCCGAAAGATCCAGTTCGCCATTCCCGGCCAGGGCTTCACGCCAGCGACGCGGCATGTCGGCGATGGCTTCCGAGGCACCGGTCAGGGCGCCATGCAGAGCGTACTTGGCGCCACCATGGATGATGCCCTGGGACTTCACACTTTGCCCGCCGCCGAGGCTGGCGCTTTCCACCAGTACGGTCGAGAAGCCCTGGCGACGCAGGCGCGCATTCAGCCAGAGGCCGGCAACACCAGCGCCGACAATGAGAACGTCGGTGGAAATAACGGATGGCATGCAGCGACCTCAGTGTTCAAGACGAGGGCGCAGTATACGGGATACAGCAGACCCTGTAGGAGCCGGCTTGCTGGCGATCCTTGCAACACGGTGTCCTGATTCACCGCTATCGTCGGAACGCCGCCCGCAGCAAGCCGGCTCCTACAAGGTGTTAATGCCCTGCAGTCTTGGAGAACAGCTGAATCACCACAACCCCCAGCACAATCATCGCCATCCCCAGCATTGCCGGCACATCCAGCTTCTGCCCGTAGATGAACAACGCCGCGACGCTGACCATCACGATGCCCATGCCGGCCCATACCGCGTAAGCGACGCCCACCGGCACGCTGCGCACCACCAGGGTCAGCATCCAGAAGGCGATACCGTAGCCGACGATGACCAGCAGCAGCGGCAACGGCGTACTGAAGCCCTTGACCGCTTTCATCGAAACAGTGGCAATCACTTCGGCGCAGATGGCAATGGCCAGGTAGTAGTAAGCGGTCATGGTTCAATCCTCGTATGAAGTGTTGCTTGCTGAGTTCGGCATTCTAGAGATTCTCCAGATGCGGTAAAGTCATTACCTATCTGTTCAGAAGATGGGTTTGCCCTATGCAATGGAATCTTGAACAACTGCGGCTTTTCGTCGGTGTGGCGGAGCAGCGTTCGTTTTCTGCCGTGGCACGGGACCAGCGCAAAGCCCAGTCGGCGGTTAGCAGCGCGATTGCACTGCTGGAGGAAGACCTGGGCGTGAACCTGTTCGATCGCAGCAGCGGTCGCCAGCCGAAACTCACCGAGGCCGGCAACGCTTTGCTGGAAGAAGCGCGTGAAGTGCTGCGCCAATGCGAGCGCCTCAATGGCCGGGCGCTGGCGATGATGCGCGGCCAGGAAGCTCGCTTGCGCCTGGCACAGGACGAGGCCATGCCGTACCAGCCGGTTATCGAAAGCTTTGAAGCCCTGGCGGAAAAATTTCCCAGCCTTGAAGTGCAACTGACCAGCGCCGCCCAAGGCGATGTGGCGCGCAAACTGGTGGAGCGGCGGGCCGACCTGGGGTTGTTGTTTTATCACGATCAAATTCCTGAAGCCCTGGAACGGCGGGTGCTGGGCAGCGTTGAGATGGTCACGGTGTGTGGCGTCGGGCATCCGTTGGCGGCGAAGGCCGAAGTGAATTGCCAGGAACTGGCGCAGCATCGCCAGCTGCTGATGTCCACGCAGTCCAGCATTTACCCCGGCAGCGAACCGGCCAGCCCGCAGGTCTGGCGGGCCGACAGTTTTTACGTGATGGCCGAATGGCTGGTACGCGGCCTCGGCTGGGCCTGGCTGCCGCGGCACGTGGTGCAGTACTCGGCATACCAGGGCTTGATCGTCGAATTGGCCAGCGAATGGACCCCGCCGGCCTTGGTGGTTGAGTTGGTGTGGCGCCGCGATGAGCCACTCGGGCCGGCCGCTCGATGGTTGGCGGAGCGTTTTGCCGTGCATTTGCAGGCTATCGGTGAAAAAACCGATAAACTCCGCCGCCATGAATAGAACTCTCTACACCGCGCTGTTTTACCTGGGGCTGCCATTGGTGGCGATTCGTCTGTGGCTGCGCTCGCGCAAGGCACCAGCCTATGCCAAGCGCATCGGCGAGCGTTTCTCCTACGGGATGCCGACGATGAAGCCCGGTGGGATCTGGGTACATGCGGTGTCTGTGGGCGAAAGCATTGCCGCCGCGCCGATGATTCGGGCCTTGCTGCAGCGTTACCCACAACTGCCGATCACCGTGACCTGCATGACGCCGACCGGCTCGGAGCGCATCCAGGCGTTGTTCGCCAACGAACCGCGCATCCAGCACTGCTATTTGCCGTACGACTTGCCATGCGCCGCCAAGCGTTTTCTTGATCGGGTCCGGCCGAAGCTGGCAGTGATCATGGAAACCGAGCTCTGGCCCAACCATATCCATCAATGCGCCAGGCGGGGAATTCCCGTGGCCCTGGCCAATGCTCGCCTGTCTGAACGTTCGGCCAGGGGCTATGGCCGCTTCGGTAAGCTGACCGGGCCGATGTTGGGCGAGATGAGCCTGTTCGCGGTGCAGACCGAGGCCGAGGCCCAGCGTTTTCGTGAGTTGGGTGCGCGGGCGGAAACCGTTGAGGTCACCGGCTCGATCAAGTTCGACCTGACCATCGATCCGCAACTGTTGCAACGTGCCGCCGAGTTGCGCGGGCAATGGCAGGCACTGGAACGCCCGGTATGGATCGCCGCCAGTACCCATGATGGCGAAGACGAGGTGGTACTGGCGGCCCATCGCCAGTTGCTGGCGAGCCATCCCGACGCCTTGCTGATTCTGGTGCCGCGCCATCCCGAGCGTTTCAATGCGGTATTCGAACTGTGCCGCCAGCAGGGTTTTGCCACGGTGCGGCGTTCCAGCGCAGAAGCGGTCACCGCCGCCACGTCGGTGCTATTGGGTGACACCATGGGCGAACTGTTGTTTCTCTACGCCCTGGCCGACAGCGCATTCGTTGGCGGCAGCCTGGTGCCTAATGGCGGGCATAACCTGCTTGAGCCGGCGGCTTTGGCCAAACCGGTGCTCAGTGGCCCGCACCTGTTCAACTTCCTTGAAATTGCCGCGCAGTTACGCAGTGCCGGCGCATTGCAGGAGGTTGAGGATGCACAAGGGCTGGCGGTGGCGGTGCAGCGGCTGTTCGAATTTCCGCGGGATGCGCAGCGGATGGCCGAGGCGGGGTTGAAGGTGATGCGCACCAATCAGGGGGCGTTGCAGCGGTTGCTGGATGGATTAGGCCGTTTAATTGACCGCTAACCTGTAGGAGCCGGCTTGCTGGCGATGGCGTTCTTGAAATCGCCCTCGCCAGCAAGCCTGCTCCTACAGTTTCTCAGGGGCGGGCCTTGAGTTGTTCCGCCGCAGCCTTCGCCAGGTCCGGCGGCAGGAAGTCCTTGTCCGGGTTGTAGTTGGGGTTGAGCCAACGTGCCAGATCCTGCAGATCCCCCGGGTTCAATGTACCGGCCTGCTGCTTCAAGCGCAGGTTGTCGAGGATGTAGTCGTAGCGGGTGTTGTTGTAGTCGCGTACCGAGGTGTAGAGCGAACGCTGCGCATCCAGCACGTCGACGATGTTGCGCGTACCTACCTGATAGCCTATTTCCGTCGCTTCCACAGCACTCTGGTTGGAGATGATCGACTGCTTGCGCGCCTGCACCTGCTCGACGTCAGTATTCACCGCACGGTGAAGGTCGCGGGTGTTTTCGACGATTTGCCGGCGCAGGGATTCGCGTTGCTGTTCGGTCTGGTCCAGTTGCGCATAGGACTGGCGCACCTGGGAGTTGATCAGGCCGCCGCTGTAGATCGGGATGTTCAATTGCAGGCCCACGGTGGTTTGCTCGACGTTACCGCCATAGGCCTGGGGAAAGCCGTTCGGGTTGCTGAAACCCAACGCATCGTTGTCGCCTTTTTCGTACTGCGCCACGGCGTCGAGGGTCGGCGCATGTCCAGCCTTGCGCTGTTTGAGTGTTTGCTCGGCAGCGCTGACGGCGTAGTTGCTGGCCAGTAGGTTGAGGTTTTGCTTGGCCGCCGTTTCGACCCAGGCTTTGGCGTCGTTCGGTGCTGGCGGGAGGATCGGCAAGTTGTGGCTGATGCCCTGGATCGAGTTGTACTGGCGGTTGGTCAGTGTCACCAGGGCTTCAAAGGCATCATCCACCTGGCGCTGGGCAACGATGCGATTGGCGCGTGCGGTGTCGTAGCTGGCTTGTGAGTTGAGCACATCGGTCTTGTCCGAGAGCCCGACATCGAAGCGTTCGTTGGACTGATCGAGTTGACGCTTGAACGCGGCTTCCTCGGCCTTGGTCGAGGCAAGGTTGTCCTGGCTGCGCAACACGTTGAAGTAACTGTCGGCGGTCTGCAGGATCAGGTTCTGCTGGGTCGCGGAGAGTTGCAGCGCAGCCTGTTCATTGACGTCCTTGGCGGCCTGGAACTGGAACCAGCGATCGGCGCGGAAAAGCGGTTGCGCCAGGGTTGCCTGGTACGAATGCGCATTGCGGTTGGTCGTGGCCGAAGGCTGGTCGATGGCCGTGCGTACGTTGGAGACATTGGCGCCGCCCGACAGGTTGGGCAGCAAGCCTGCGCGGGCCTGGGGCACGACTTCCTTCTGGGCGCCATATTGGGCGATGGCGGCGGCGAGGTCGGCGTTGTTGTTGACCGCTTCCTGATAGACGCTGACCAGATCGGTCTTGGTCGATAAGGGCGCTTCTGCTGCCCAGGCCATTCCATTGGACGCACAAGACACGGCAAGGGCCAGTGAGAGTTTGCGCAGCATGAGGCGATCCCTAAAAGATTATGCTGATAATTTGAGCGCCAAGGCTACGGCGCGGCACCTGCAGCGTCAATGCGCAGCGTGGCCGTAGCGAGTGTAGTTGCGCGCTCGTCCCGCAACAATCCTGTAATTGCGCCATTCATCACGGTGTTTGCAGCGGTGTTGGCGTTCTTGGGCAGTTATGTCTAGACTGGCCGGGTTCTTGTCGGGGTGCCTTGCTATGAGGCTGAGATCGAATAATTTCGGATCCCGTTGAACCTGATCAGGTTAGCGCCTGCGTAGGGAACAAGATTTCTCGTCACCCGGCGAGTCCTCTTGTGCTTCGTCCGGGATGTTGTTCGACAATCGAACACCCCTCGAGCACTGAGCACAGCACAGCTGGTTTTCCCAGCGCACGTGCGTCCATTCGTTTACAGGTTCGCTCCGACAAAATTCCACTGCCTGGATGCTGTCTGGAGAGCCCGTGATGACTACAAAAGCAAAAATCGCCACCAACCTGAGTGACTCGGCCAAGGTCGATCAACAATCGGTTCAGCCGTTTACCCGTTCGCAAAAAATCTATGTCCAGGGTACTCGCCCGGACATCCTCGTGCCGATGCGCGAAATCAGCCTGGACGTGACGCCGACCGACTTCGGAGGCGAGGTCAACGCGCCGGTGGTGGTGTACGACACCTCGGGCCCTTACACCGATCCCAATGTCATCATCGATGTGCGCAAAGGCTTGGCCGATGTGCGCTCGCCATGGATCGAATCCCGCGGTGACACCGAGCGCCTGAGTGGCCTGAGTTCCAATTTCGGCCAGGAGCGCCTTGCCGATCCGGAACTGACCAAGCTGCGCTTCGCCCACGTCAACAACCCGCGTCGCGCCAAGCCGGGCGCCAACGTCAGCCAGATGCATTACGCGCGCAAAGGCATCATCACCGCCGAGATGGAATACGTCGCCATCCGCGAAAACATGAAGCTGGAAGTGGCCCGCGCCGCCGGCCTGCTGGACCAGCAACACGCCGGACACAGCTTCGGCGCCAGCGTGCCGAAAATCATCACGCCAGAGTTTGTCCGTGACGAGATTGCCCGCGGTCGCGCGATCATTCCGGCCAACATCAACCACACCGAGCTGGAGCCGATGATCATCGGCCGTAACTTCCTGGTGAAGATCAACGGCAACATAGGCAACAGTGCCCTGGGTTCGTCAATCGAAGAAGAAGTGGCGAAACTGACCTGGGGCATTCGCTGGGGTTCGGACACGGTCATGGACCTGTCCACCGGCAAGCACATTCACGAAACTCGCGAATGGATCATCCGCAACTCGCCGGTACCAATCGGCACCGTGCCGATCTACCAGGCCCTGGAAAAAGTCGGTGGTGTGGCCGAAGACCTGACCTGGGAGCTGTTCCGCGACACGCTGATCGAGCAAGCCGAGCAGGGTGTCGACTACTTCACCATCCACGCCGGAGTGTTGCTGCGCTACGTGCCGATGACCGCCAAGCGCGTGACCGGCATCGTTTCCCGTGGCGGTTCGATCATGGCCAAGTGGTGCCTGGCGCACCACAAGGAGAACTTCCTCTACACCCATTTCGAAGACATCTGCGAAATCATGAAGGCCTACGACGTCAGCTTCTCGCTGGGCGATGGCCTGCGTCCGGGCTCGATTGCCGATGCCAACGACGAAGCGCAGTTCGGCGAACTGGAAACCCTCGGCGAGCTGACCAAGATCGCCTGGAAGCACGACGTGCAGTGCATGATCGAAGGCCCGGGCCACGTGCCGATGCAGTTGATCAAGGAGAACATGGACAAGCAGCTCGAGTGCTGCGACGAGGCGCCGTTCTACACCCTCGGCCCGCTGACCACCGACATTGCGCCGGGCTACGACCACATCACCTCCGGCATCGGTGCGGCGATGATCGGCTGGTTCGGTTGCGCGATGCTGTGCTACGTGACGCCGAAAGAGCACTTGGGCCTGCCGAACAAGGATGACGTGAAGACCGGGATCATCACCTACAAGATCGCCGCGCACGCCGCCGATCTGGCCAAAGGACATCCCGGAGCGCAGATCCGCGACAATGCCTTGAGCAAGGCGCGTTTCGAATTCCGTTGGGAAGACCAGTTCAACCTGGGCCTGGATCCGGACACCGCTCGTTCGTATCACGATGAGACGTTGCCGAAGGATTCGGCCAAGGTCGCGCACTTCTGCTCCATGTGCGGGCCGAAATTCTGCTCGATGAAGATCACCCAGGAAGTCCGCGAGTATGCGGCCAACCAACGGATCGAAGCGGTGGACGTGGACGTCGCCCAAGGCATGGCCGAACAGGCCGAGCGCTTCAAGCAGGAAGGCAGTCAGCTTTACCAGAAAGTTTGATCTGACAACCTCGTGCTGATCGTTCCCACGCTCTGCGTGGGAATGCAGCCCGTGACGCTCCGCGCCACTGGACGCAGAGCGTCCCTTGAGGCATTCCCACGCAGAGCGTGGGAACGATCACACATCACAACAAATGTCCCTCTGAGATAACACCCTTGAGCATTCAACCGAGTACTTATTCACCTGGCATCGCGGTGCCAGCCGACAAGCGTGTGTTCGGCGGTCGCGATCTGTTTTCCCTGTGGTTCTCTCTCGGCATCGGCCTGATGGTCTTGCAGACCGGTGCGCTGCTCGCACCAGGCCTGGGTCTGTCCGGCTCGTTGCTGGCTATTTTCCTCGGCACGCTGGTCGGCGTCCTGTTGCTGGCCGCCGTCGGCGTGATCGGCAGCGATACCGGCCTGTCGTCGATGGCCGCGCTCAAGCTCAGCCTGGGCAATCGTGGTGCGAGCCTGCCAGCCGTACTGAACCTGCTGCAGCTGATCGGTTGGGGCTCGTTCGAGATCATCGTCATGCGCGATGCCGCCAGCCTGTTGGGCGCAAAGGCCTTCAGCGATGGCAGTGCGCTGTCCAATCCAGTGCTGTGGACGCTGTTTTTCGGCGCGCTTGCGACCCTGTTGGCCGTCAGCGGCCCCTTGACCTTCGTGCGCCAGATCCTGCGCAAATGGGGCATCTGGCTGCTGCTGGCAGCGTGCACCTGGCTGACCTGGAACCTGTTCGCCAAGGCCGACCTGGCCGCCTTGTGGGCCCAGGCAGGCGACGGTTCGATGCCGTTTGCCGTGGGTTTTGACATTGCCATCGCGATGCCGCTGTCGTGGCTGCCGCTGATCGCCGACTACTCGCGTTTCGGCAAGCGGGCGAAAAACGTTTTCGGTGGTACCGCAATCGGCTTCTTTATCGGTAACTTCTGGCTGATGAGCCTGGGCGTGGCCTACACTCTGGCGTTCGCGCCGAGCGGTGAAGTCAATGCCTTGCTGTTGGCATTGGCGGGCGCGGGCCTGGGTATTCCACTGTTGCTGATTTTGCTGGACGAATCGGAAAACGCCTTCGCCGACATTCACTCGGCAGCCGTTTCCAGCGGGATTCTATTGCGCCTGAAAGTCGAGCACCTGGCCTTGGCCATTGGCGTGATCTGCACCCTGATCGCCTTGCTGGCACCACTGGCCCAGTACCAGAACTTCCTGCTGTTGATCGGCTCGGTGTTCGCGCCGCTGTTCGGCGTGGTGCTGGTGGATCACTTCATCCTGCGCAAGCGCAGTGGCCAGGTTGCCTCAGCTGCATTGCGCTGGCCGGCGCTGCTCGCCTGGTTGGGCGGGGTCAGCACCTATCACCTGCTGGCTAATCTGTATCCGGATATTGGCGCAACCCTGCCGGCGTTGATCCTCGCAGGGCTGCTGCAGTTGGTGCTGGGGCGGGCCTTCAGTTACGGCCAGGAAACAGCTCGGGCTTGATGATGCCGTTCAGGCGAGGGTAGGGGATCTTCAATTCGACATGGCCCAGCGCGTAAGGCGCGATGCTGCTGGTTTCGTACTTGAGGATCACCCCGCCATAGGTCAGCGCCACGTTCTGGGTTTTCTGGAACGGCCAGCTCTTGACGAACTCCGGTTCCTGATCGAGCTTGGTGCTGATCAACCAGCTGTTGTGCGCCACCTGCGCCGCTTTCCAGAACGCCTCTTCCTGCCCTGGCACCAGCATGTCCGAAAGCGTCAGCACTTTCTGCTGTTGGCGCGAGTAGTTGATGAAACCTCGTCCCGGTGTGCCATGGGCGCCGCCGGTGTCCAGGTAACTGGACAATTCGATGATCACCAGTCCGTCATGCTGTTCACGTACCTTGGCCTGCAAATAGCTGCTGTTGCGCGGGCCGGCGGTGCGCAAAAATTGTTCGCGATAGGCCGCCAGTGTCGGCGCCACCGGGGCGTCGGGCGAGGGGCGGGTCATTTGCAGCAGGCGTTTTTCGATGATGCCGTCAAGCGCAGGCTCGGCGGGAAAGTGCAGGGTGTCGATGTTCACCAGCGGGCAGTCCTGGTCCGAACAGCCTGGCTTGAGCTGCTCGGTGGCGTCGCGGGTGGTTTCCAGCGGCGCGCGATAATTGGGCTGGAACAGGCTCTGGCAAGCGCCAAGGGTCAGGGCGAGAGCGGCCACGGAGGCAATTTTAAAAAGTGACATGGGTGTCCTTGATAAAACAGGGAAAGGCAAAAAGTTACCCGCTTCGACTATCAACGGAGCAGTCAGTTCGCCACTAAGCTAATTAGAGTGGGTTTCGTACTCACCGTCTATCTCGATGAAGGTAAAGGGGCTGCATCAAACCTCACGGGCGCGTTAGGATGGCGCGAAGTCGAGGTTCCGGGAATGAACCTCGTATCGGTTTGAAGTAAGAGGATAGTCATGACTGATTTTGCCAAAGCCATTCCGACCGCCGTGGATATCGTTCGGCGTGAAAAGTGCTTCGAGGGTTTCTACAAGCTCGATCGCGTGCACTTGCGCCACGAATTGTTCGCCGGCGGCATGAGTCGCGAGATCAGCCGTGAACTGTTCGTGCGCCACGATGCGGTGTGCATGCTGCCCTATGACCCGAAGCGCGACGAAGTGGTACTGATCGAGCAGTTTCGCGTCGGCGCCATGGGCAAGACTGACAATCCATGGCTGATCGAACTGGTCGCTGGTCTGATCGACAAGGATGAGCAACCGGAAGAAGTTGCTCACCGCGAAGCGCAGGAGGAAGCTGGGCTTGTGATTGGGGCACTGTGGCCGATGACCCGATATTTTCCATCGCCGGGCGGCAGCAATGAATTCGTGCATTTGTACCTCGGACGTTGCGATAGTAGTGGGGTAGGCGGCCTGCATGGGCTGGAGGAAGAGGCTGAAGATATCCGCGTCACGGTGTGGGCGTTTGAAGATGCCCTGCAAGCCGTACGCGACGGACGTATTGCCAACGCGCCCAGCATCATTGCCTTGCAATGGCTGGCACTGAACCGCGTTGAAGTGAGGGGGTTATGGTCGTAAACAAGTTGCGCGATCGCTATCGGGTGGACCTCGTGGGGCTGCAGGCGTCCTGTGAGGCGAACTACGCGCGCCTTATGCGACTGTTGCCGGACATGCGCAGCGAGCCAGCGGCGCGGCGGATTGCCGTGACCCATGGCGACCAGATGCTGGGCGTGCTGGCGCTGGAAGTGCTGCAGGTTTGTCCCTACACCACGACCCTGCAGGTGCGGCAGGAACACAGCCTGCCGTGGCTGCCGGTGCCGCAACTGGAAGTGCAGGTCTATCACGACGCGTGCATGGCCGAAGTGGTCAGCGCCGAACATGCACGGCGCTTTCGCGGCATCTATCCTTACCCGAACGCCTCGATGCACCAGCCCGACGAAAAGGCCCAGCTGAACATGTTTCTGGGCGAGTGGCTGAGCCATTGCCTGGCACTGGGGCATGAGTACGAAGTCGTCCGTTAGTTGTGAACTGCGTCAGGTTCACAGGTTTCCCCTTTCGATCGTCTCCCAGCATAATCACGTCTCTCACCCAATCCGTGTTCACGCCCTGGGAGAACACCTTGCCGAGCGTATCCTCATTGACCAGCGCCGATCCGGCATTCCTGGTGCAACTCTCCGACAGTCATCTGTTTGGCGAGGTGCACGGCACGCTGTTGGGCATGAATACCCGCGACAGTCTGCAAAAAGTCATTGAATTGGTGCGAGTGCAGCAGTCGCAGATCGATCTGCTCCTGGCCACGGGCGATCTGTCCCAGGACGGTACTCTTGCGTCATACCAGCAGTTTCGTGAATTGACCCGGCAGCTCGACGCGCCGGCCCGTTGGATTCCCGGCAACCACGACGAGCCGCAAATCATGGCCGAGGCCGCGGTGCAAAGTGCTTTGCTGGACTCGGTGGTGGATATCGGCAACTGGCGGGTCACACTGCTCGACTCGGCAGTACCCGGCTCGGTGCCGGGGTATTTGCAGGACGAACAGTTACAACTGCTGGCTCGTTCATTGAGCGAAGCACCGGAGCGGCACCATCTGGTGTGCTTGCACCACCACCCCGTATCGATCGGCTGTGCGTGGATGGAGCCCATCGGGCTGCGTAATCCTGAAGCTTTTTTTGAGGTTCTGGATCGCTTTCCACAGGTGCGCGCCGTGCTGTGGGGGCATGTGCATCAGGAAATCGATCAATTGCGTAACAACGTGCGTCTGATTGCCTCGCCATCGACCTGCATTCAGTTCGAACCGGGCAGTGAGGATTTCAAGGTCGGAGAGCAGGCTCCGGGGTATCGCTGGTTACGGCTGTTGCCGGATGGGCGGCTTGAAACCGGTGTGGAGCGGGTGACCGGGTTCAATTTTCAGGTGGATTACGGATCAAACGGCTACTGAGTTGTTTGTTATTGGGGAATCCGCAGGCGCGCTTTCATTCTGAGTCTCTTGGGGCAGGACTGCCCCCTATGAGAAATTTACTTATTATTATGGAGTTGCACCATAATTAATATTGACAGTAGGGTCTGTTACTTTTGAATGCGGATTTAGGTTTAATAGCATGCTGTCATCTCGGTTTGATTCAGTCATATCAAGTAATCAAGTTCTTTCAGAGCATACCGTCGAGGGTGCGGGTTCTCAGAGGGCGTCAGTGCTTTCTGAGAATACTTTGAGTGTGCAGCAAACATCTCGAAGTATGTGTAAGGCTAATGATGCAGGTGTTGACCGTCAGTGCATTACTAATGCGTGTGAAGTGAATGCAGAAAATAATGGTGTCCGGGTTTTAATGTCTGCTCTGGTTTCAGTAGGGAACGTGGTTTCTACAGGTTTTGTCAGGCAGGAAATAAATAAAGTTATTGTCAGGGACGATATTCATGTTCCACAAGGTTCAATGCCACACGATAGAAAAATGTGCGACGAGGGGCAAAGGATACGCCTGAATGATGAGTATCACCCTCTTCACCATACTGTCTTCCTTCAGGGCACCCCGGAGCGTTTAGGCATTCATCATCAACTATCGCTGCCAGTTTCTCCTTCAATGCTTACTGAAAAACTTATCGAAGTAATACGTGAGAAAAATGAAAAGGAGCAGCGAGCGTCTCAAGCGGAAAAAAATGGCTATGTTTGTCAGGTGGGGAGTGTCATGACGACATAAAATCGATGCCCTAAAGTCTATGCTCCAAAGTGGATGGACTTCCGGGCTGGGCCCGGTACGCCCGCGTAAATATCGTGAGGCAAAGGCTGTCCCTGCACAGGTCATCTGATTTTCCCTGTAAACTCCGCTTCTTTTCACCCGACGCTCAGGGAGTTCAAATGTCCGGCTCGATCCTTTATATCCATGGCTTCAACAGTGCGCCGGCGTCGAAAAAGGCCACTCAGTTGAGTGACGTGATGGAGCGCCTGGGCTTGAGCGACCATCTGCGTGTGCCGGCCCTGCATCACCATCCCCGCGAGGCCATTGGCCAGCTGGAGCAGGCGATTGAAGCGCTCGGACGACCGCTGCTGGTCGGAAGCTCACTCGGCGGCTACTATGCGACTCACCTGGCCGAGCGCCATGGCTTGAAAGCCCTGTTGATCAACCCTGCCGTCAGCCCGCATCGGATGTTCGACGGGTTCCTGGGTACACAGAAAAACCTGTATACCGAACAGACTTGGGAAATGACCCACGACCACGTGACGGCCCTCGCCGAGCTGGAAGTGCCGGCACCCCAGGACCCACAGCGCTATCAGGTATGGTTGCAGACCGGTGACGAAACGCTGGACTATCGCCTTGCCCAGCAGTATTACCGGGCTTGTGCCTTACGCATCCAGGCGGGTGGCGACCATGGTTTCCAGGGTTTCGCCGAGCGGCTTCCGGCAATGCTGAGTTTTGCCGGCATTGGCGCAGATTTGTACCAGGCGATTGATTTCACCGCGCTGTGAAACCTTGCCCCTATTTTCAATGAAAGACTGACGACGAGACCCCATGGCCACTCCCAGCGCTAGCTCTTATAACGCCGACGCCATCGAAGTCCTCTCGGGCCTCGACCCGGTGCGTAAACGCCCCGGCATGTACACCGATACCAGTCGGCCGAACCACCTCGCCCAGGAAGTCATCGACAACAGTGTCGACGAAGCCTTGGCCGGGCATGCCAAATCGGTGCAGGTCATCCTCCACGCCGATCACTCGCTGGAAGTCAGCGATGACGGCCGTGGCATGCCAGTGGATATCCATCCCGAAGAAGGCGTTTCGGGCGTCGAACTGATCCTCACCAAGCTTCATGCGGGCGGCAAGTTCTCCAACAAGAACTACCAGTTCTCCGGCGGTCTGCACGGGGTGGGTATTTCGGTGGTCAACGCCTTGTCGACCGAAGTCCGGGTGCGTGTAAAACGTGACGGCAACGAATACCAGATGACCTTCGCCGACGGTTACAAGAAAACCGAGCTGGAAATCGTCGGTACGGTTGGCAAGCGCAACACCGGGACCAGCGTGTTCTTCGCCCCGGACCCGAAATACTTCGATTCTCCGAAATTCTCCATCAGCCGCCTCAAGCACGTGCTCAAGGCCAAGGCCGTCCTGTGCCCGGGGTTGCTGGTCAGTTTTGAAGACAAGGCCAGCGGCGAGAAAGTCGAATGGCATTACGAAGATGGCCTGCGTTCCTACCTGGTCGATGCCGTCAGCGAATTCGAGCGTCTGCCGGACGAGCCGTTCTGCGGCAGCCTGGCCGGTAACAAGGAAGCCGTGGACTGGGCGCTGCTGTGGCTGCCGGAAGGTGGCGACGCGGTGCAGGAAAGCTACGTCAACCTGATCCCGACCGCCCAGGGCGGTACTCACGTCAACGGCCTGCGCCAAGGCTTGCTCGACGCCATGCGCGAGTTCTGCGAGTTCCGCAGCCTGTTGCCACGCGGTGTGAAGCTGGCGCCGGAAGACGTCTGGGAGCGCATCGCTTTTGTGCTGTCGATGAAGATGCAGGAGCCGCAATTCTCCGGGCAGACCAAGGAACGTCTGTCGTCCCGGGAAGCGGCGGCGTTCGTCTCTGGCGTGGTCAAGGACGCCTTCAGCCTGTGGCTCAACGCCCACCCGGAAACCGGTCTGGCGCTGGCAGAACTGGCGATCAGCAACGCCGGTCGTCGCCTGAAGGCCAGCAAAAAGGTCGAGCGCAAGCGCATCACCCAGGGGCCGGCATTGCCGGGCAAGCTCGCCGATTGCGCCGGGCAGGACCCGATGCGTTCCGAGTTGTTCCTGGTGGAAGGTGATTCCGCTGGCGGTTCGGCCAAGCAGGCGCGGGACAAAGAGTTCCAGGCGATCCTGCCGTTGCGCGGCAAGATCCTCAATACCTGGGAAGTCGACGGCAGCGAAGTGCTGGCCAGCCAGGAAGTGCACAACATTGCCGTGGCCATTGGCGTCGATCCGGGCGCCGCGGACATGAGCCAGCTGCGCTACGGCAAGATCTGCATCCTCGCTGACGCCGACTCCGACGGGCTGCACATTGCAACGCTGCTCTGTGCATTGTTCGTCCAGCATTTCCGCCCATTGGTGGACGCTGGTCACGTCTACGTCGCCATGCCGCCGCTGTACCGTATCGACCTGGGCAAAGAGATCTACTACGCCTTGGATGAAGCCGAGCGCGACGGGATTCTCGATCGCCTGGTGGCCGAGAAGAAACGCGGCAAGCCGCAGGTCACTCGATTCAAAGGCCTGGGTGAGATGAACCCACCGCAGTTGCGCGAAACCACCATGGACCCCAATACCCGGCGTCTGGTGCAGCTGACCCTCGGTGAGGATTTCGCCGCGACTTCGGAAATGATGGACATGCTGCTGGCGAAAAAGCGCGCCGGTGACCGCAAGAACTGGCTGGAGTCCAAGGGCAACCTGGCGGAGGTGCTGGGCTGATGCGGCTGGGCTTTGCCCTGGCGTGTGCGTTGCTGCTGACCTCGATGACGGTGTCTGCCAAGCCGACACCGCAGTTGCGCCTGTTGTCCGAACATGCCGTGGACGGCATGCGCGGTGGCAACCTGTCCGGGCTGGCCCAGTGCGGCAACGAGCTGTGGACAGTCTCCGACCGCGACGACGATCAGATCTACCGCCTGGAGACTGGCGAGGGTGCCTGGCACGCGGAAGCGGTGGGCATCGGTGTCCCGCCCGTACCCGACAGCGGCTTGCCCTGGGGGTTGCGTTCGCGGGCCTGGGTGTCGTCGTTCGTGCGTGGCGGTGACTTGGACTTCGAAGGGATCACCTGCGACAGCGCCGGAAATCGCTACGTGGTTAGTGAGTCCCATGCGGCGGTGCTGCAAATTCCGCCAACCGGACCGACCTCCTGGCTGAAGATTTCGCCGATCATGGTTCGCGAGGCCCGGGCCAGTGGGCTGTTGCTGCGTTTCAATGCATTGTTCGAAGGCCTGGCGATCAATCCGCAAGGTGACCAGTTGTGGTTGGCTGCCGAGCGCGAGAGTCGCGGGTTGCTACTGATCAAGCGCAAGCAAACCGTGTGGGACTGCGACGGCGGTTGTGTGCTGTTGAGTGAAGGGGGAAAGGAAATGCAACCTGCACAATTTCCCAGCGCCAGAGCGATGCCCCGGGATTTTGCCGATTTGTCATGGTTCGACGGCAAGTTGTTTACCCTCGAGCGCAACGCGTACGAGATTTGTCGTCGTGATGCGGTGACTGCCAAAGTCGAACGCTGCTGGTCCTTTGCCGATGAGGCATTGCAGGAAAATCGTCGTTATCCCCAGGGCTTTGCACTGACCGAAGCGTTGATCGTGGACGCCGAGGGTGCCTGGATCGGTGTCGATAACAACAACGGTGCCCGCGCCGATGGCGAGGTACGTCCGATCGTCTGGCGCTTCGCTGCACCTGAAGGTGGCTGGAGTGCCAAGCCATGAGCCAGCAAACGCCGGGCAAACGTGCCGGTCGCGTCTTGATGGTCTTGGCCTGGTGCGCCGCGTTGTTCCTGGCGACGCGTTTTTTCGGCCAGTGGGAAGAGCGTCAGCAAAACCCGAATGTGGTAGTGAGCTCGGAGCTCGGCGATGGTTTCGTCGAAGTGAAACTGATCGGCAACGGCCAGGGACATTTCGTTGCCAGCGGCCATATCAATGGTCAGCCGGTGAATTTCATGCTCGATACCGGGGCGACCGATGTGGCGATCCCGGCACAATTGGCGCAGCGGCTGAAACTGGAACAAGGCTTCGGGGTGACCCTGAGCACCGCCAATGGTCGCACCGAGGGTTATCGAACCCGCGTCGACCGGCTGCAACTGGGCGATATTGTGTTGCGTGATGTGCGCGCCATCGTCGTGCCAGGCCTGGATGGCGATCAAGTGCTGCTCGGTATGAGCGCGCTGAACAAACTTGAATTTACCCAGCGCGGTGGCACCATGCTGCTGCGCCAGACAACGAACCGATGAGGCCCGCATGAGCGACTCCCTTGATCTCAGCCTGGACGGTGTAGAACGCCGATCACTGGCTGACTTCACCGAAAATGCCTACCTCAACTACTCCATGTACGTGATCATGGACCGTGCCTTGCCGCATATCGGCGACGGCCTGAAACCGGTACAGCGGCGTATCGTCTACGCCATGAGTGAACTGGGGCTGGACGCCGATTCCAAGCACAAGAAATCGGCGCGTACCGTCGGTGACGTGCTCGGCAAGTTCCACCCCCATGGCGACTCGGCCTGCTACGAAGCCATGGTCCTGATGGCCCAGCCATTCAGCTACCGCTACACGCTGGTGGATGGCCAGGGTAACTGGGGGGCGCCGGACGATCCCAAGTCCTTCGCCG
The DNA here is from genome assembly GCF_002236105.1 of Pseudomonas umsongensis. Taxonomy (GTDB): domain Bacteria; phylum Pseudomonadota; class Gammaproteobacteria; order Pseudomonadales; family Pseudomonadaceae; genus Aquipseudomonas; species Aquipseudomonas umsongensis. The sequence continues at coordinate 172,151 of NZ_NIWU01000004.1, read as the reverse complement.
CCATGCGATACACCGAAGCGCGGCTGTCGCGCTACTCCGAAGTGCTGCTCAGCGAGCTGGGCCAGGGCACGGCGGACTGGGGGCCGAACTTCGACGGCACACTCGACGAGCCTCTGGTGTTGCCGGCGCGTTTGCCGAACATCCTGCTGAACGGCACCACCGGTATCGCCGTGGGCATGGCCACCGATGTGCCGCCGCACAACCTGCGCGAAGTCGCCGGCGCCTGCGTGCGTTTGCTCGATGAGCCCAAGGCCACGGTCGAACAGCTCTGCGAGCACATCCAGGGGCCGGATTATCCGACTGAAGCAGAAATCATCACGCCGCGCGCCGACCTGCTGAAAATCTATGAAACAGGTCGTGGTTCGGTGCGCATGCGCGCCGTTTATCACATCGAAGACGGCGACATCATTGTTACCGCGCTGCCGCATCAGGTCTCAGGTGCAAAGGTGCTGGAACAGATCGCGGCGATGATGCAGGCAAAACCATCGAAAGCCCCGCAGATCGCCGATTTGCGCGACGAGTCGGACCACGAGAATCCGTGCCGCATCGTGATCATTCCGGGCGCCCGGAAAAATTTCGACCACGATGCCTTGATGCAGCACCTGTTCGCCAGCACCGAGCTGGAGTCGAGCTACCGGGTCAACATCAACATCATCGGACTGGACGGCAAGCCGCAGTTGAAAAACCTGCGGGCGCTGCTGGTCGAGTGGTTGGCGTTCCGGGTCCAGACCGTGCGTCGTCGCCTGCAGTTCCGCCTGGACAAGGTCGAGCGTCGCTTGCACCTGTTGGACGGTTTGTTGATCGCCTACCTCAACCTGGATGAAGTGATCCATATCATCCGCACCGAGGAGCAGCCAAAAGCCGCGCTGATCGAACGATACGCCCTGAGTGAAATCCAGGCTGACTACATCCTCGACACCCGCCTGCGTCAGTTGGCGCGACTGGAAGAGATGAAGTTGCGTGCCGAGCAGGATGAACTGCTCAAGGAACAAGCCAAGCTGCAAGCGCTGCTGAGTAGCGAAGCCAAGTTGAAAAAGCTGGTACGCACCGAGCTGATCAAGGACGCCGAGACCTATGGCGACGACCGTCGCTCGCCAATCGTCGAGCGTGCTGAAGCCAAGGCGCTGACCGAGCACGATCTGCTGCCGAACGAAAAAGTCACCGTCGTGCTCTCGGAAAAAGGCTGGGTTCGCTCCGCCAAAGGCCATGACATCGACGCCACCGGGCTTTCCTACAAGGCAGGGGATGGTTTCAAGGCCTTGGCGGCGGGGCGTTCCAACCAGTTTGCGGTGTTTATCGATTCCACCGGTCGCAGCTATTCGGTGGCCGCGCACACCTTGCCGTCGGCCCGTGGCCAGGGCGAACCGCTGACCGGCCGTCTGACGCCGCCGCCAGGGGCGAACTTTGAATGCGTGCTGATGCCCGAAGATGATGCGCTGTACGTCATTGCCTCGGACGCCGGTTACGGTTTCGTCGTAAAAGGTGAAGACCTGCAGGCCAAGAACAAGGCGGGCAAGGCATTGCTGAGCCTTCCAAACAACGCCAAGGTGATTCTGCCGCGTGCGGTGGCCGATCGTGAGCACAACTGGCTGGCCTCGGTGACCACCGAAGGTCGCTTGCTGATCTTCAAGATCAGCGATCTGCCACAATTAGGTAAGGGCAAAGGCAACAAGATCATCGGGATTTCCGGTGAGCGCGTAGCCAGCCGCGAAGAATATGTCACGGACATCGCCGTTGTGCCGGATGGCGCTACGTTGGTGCTTCAGGCAGGTAAACGTACATTGTCACTGAAAGCGGACGACCTGGAGCACTACAAAGGTGAACGTGGCCGCCGTGGTAACAAATTGCCACGTGGCTTCCAGAGGGTAGATGCGCTGCTCGTCGAAAACCTCAATTAAGCGTCCTAGAGCGCCTGATCTGCGATTTAACGCGTAGATCGGCGCTTTGGCGCTGGAGTCGGAACGCATATTCACGGATGATATGGCCTTTCAAGCGCCGGCGTGGCCGAGCGTTCTTCACATTTATTGAGTATTTTCACTGTGATTAGCCTTGTGGCAATCACCTGGATGGGACGATGACTGCTCTGCGCCTTCCTTTTATTTTGATGCTCGCCGGCGTATTTGGCCTGGCGGGTTGCAGCGTTCACCAGCCGGTGTCGCTGTACCAACTGGACAGTGGAAGTCCGGTCCAGCCTGCGCAAAGCGCGGGCTTGGCGGTTTTGTTGGGCCCGGTAACCGTGGCGGACTACCTGCAGCGCGAAACCCTGCTGCAGCGTCAGCCCGATGGCAGCCTGCAAGCCTCGACCGATGGCCGCTGGGCTGGCAGCCTGTCTTCCGACATCGATCAACTGCTGCTGCGTCAGGTGGCCGGTCACCTGGACAGCCAGCGCGTAGTGCTGTCGCCTGCGACAACGGGGTTCACACCGGATGTCCAGGTCCTGTTGACGATCACGCGTCTGGATTCGGGTGAAAAGCAGCCGGCTATCCTCGATGCGCAATGGCGTTTGATCGACCGTCGTGGCCAGGTGCGCGATAATCGCATCATCCATCTGCAGGAACAGCACACCGGCAGCACGGCGGCTCAGGTTCAAGCGCAGGGTGCGTTGCTGCAGAAGCTCGCTGAACAGCTGTCGGTCGCGCTCAAGCCGCTGGCCAACCAGCCACCGATTGCCGAAGCGCCACGCAAACCGGCAGCCAAGCCCGCAGCGCCGGCGGCGGAGCAGGAAAAACAGCCGAAGATCCCGATGGCTGCTCCGATCCGTACGGATATGGAAGTGTTTCGCTTCTAGGTTCGGACCGGTACAACACAAAGCCCGCCTCGTGCGGGCTTTGTTGTTTCTGCTGCGTACTGATCGTTCCCACGCTCTGCGTGGGAATGCAGCCCGTGACGCTCTGCGTCACAACGGTGCCAGGGTTGGGATATGAGGTGAGGCTGGAACGCGGAGCGTCCCTTGAGGCATTCCCACGCAGAGCGTGGGAACGATCAGCCCGCAGACGATCACTCATCTGCGAGCTTCTTTACAGCGGGGCTAAGGCTACGCGCGGCGTTCGTGCATCCGCGCCAGCTGTCGCTCGAGCATCGACGGATAAGGCTCCATCAGCCGCTCCACGCAGCAGGCGCCTTCAGGGCTGGCGATCGGGCGGATCCGTGCGCGCTGGCGGATCAGGGCGTCGTCATTGATCTTGCGTTCCACCAGCAGCAGGTTGCGGCTGTGCTGCGACAGGGCCAGGGCATCCTGCGCGGCGTCGGTCAGCAACAGGTCGATCTGGCTCAGGCCAAACAGTTCGTCGCCCAGGGTCAAGCCAAGCTGCAATTGCAAGGTGATGCCGCTGTCGGCGACTTCGATCTGCAGTTGATGGCCCAGCGCCCGCAGCAGCTCGCCGCAGCAGATGGCGTTGGTCAGGTAATCGTCGCCGCTGTCTTCGTTGTGGAACAGCATCAGCGTGCTGCCATCGTTCAGGGTATGCAGTTCGCTCTGGTAGAGCGAAGCAGCCTGGTCGAGGCAGTCGCGGTAGCGTTTGAGCAACTCTTCCAGGCGTGTCCGGGGCAGGCGTCGCAGTTGTTCCTGTGAGCCCAACTGTACGGCCAGAACGGCGCTGTGCTGCGGCACGCTGGAGGCCACGGGCTTGCCCAACGGTTTGGCGGTGCTTGCTGGCGCATCATCGAGCAGATCGGCGAACGCATCGTCGTCATCATCTTCAACGGTACTGACGACACGTCGTGGCGCGGCCTTCATCGCGGCCATCGGGCGGCTTTCATCGAAACTCGGATCGCGCAGGTTACGCACTTCGAAGCCCGGTTCAGCATCGTCGTCCTCGGCATCGTCGAGTTCAGGTTCTGGCACGGGCTCCGGTTCAGCCGGTTCCGGCGCGAATTCGGCATGCAGCTGGCGCGCCAGGTCGCCGATCTCGTCATTACGCTCGGTGGCCGGGGTGTATTCGTCGATGTTGCGCAACCACACCCGCAATTGCAGTAGCGGCGTAGAGAGATATCGCCCCATGCGCAGGCTCAATGCCAGGGACAGGGCCAGCAGGATCGCGCTCAAAATCCCCATGCTCTGCAGGCTGATGGTCATCGGCTGCTGGAACTGATCCATGTCCAGGCTGATGCGCAGCTGACCGGCGGTCACGTCCTGGAAAGTGATCTTGCTCTGATAGATGCCTTCGGCCTCGCCCAGCAGGCCATGCTTGGGACGCTGGCCGGCCTCGGCAAGGATGCGGTTATCCATGCTGTAGATGGCGGCGTGGGCCACCAGCTTGTTCTTGGTCAGGTTGTTGAGCAGGACATTGAGGCTGAGGATGTCGTTGGACACCAACAGCTCGGTGGCGGAGGTGGCCGTCTGCATGGTCAGGCTTTCACCCAGCGCATCCGCCTGCTCGTGCATGGCCTGCTTGAACTGCAAACCCATCACGCAGGCGTAGATCACCAGGGCCAGAGCGACCAGGATCACGTTATGGCTGGCAATGCGCAATGCAATCGGTACACGGCGGTGGCGCAGTGCACGGAAGATCAGCAGAAAGAAGTTATCGGTTTTTACTGGCGTGGGCCGGTTCACTTGAGCTCGGCTCTTTTGTCCGTGAAGTTGACGCGCAGTATAGCGACAGGCCCTAGGCCGTCAAAGCGCTCACGGTGCCCGATGGTCACTGAATGTGGGTAGAATGCGGTTTTTTTCCACTTGCGGGGGTGCGCCTTGCGCGAAATCGTCCTGATAAACATCACGGGAGTCGACCGTCCGGGTTTGACTGCGGCCATTACCGGCGTTCTGGCCCAGGGTGGTGTGAACATTCTCGACATCGGTCAGGCGGTGATCCACGACACCCTGTCGTTCGGCATCCTGGTTGAAATTCCTGATACCGAACAAGGCAAGTCGGTGCTCAAGGACATCCTGTTCAAGGGCTATGAGCTGGATCAACAGGTGCGTTTCACGCCGGTGTCCGAAGAGGATTACCAGCAGTGGGTCGGCAACCAGGGCAAAAAACGCCATATCGTGACCCTGCTGACGCGCAAGGTCACCGCCGGGCAATTGCAGGCCGTGAGCTCGATCACCGCCAAGTATGGCTTGAACATCGATCACATCGATCGCCTGTCCGGGCGCATGCCTTTGGATACCCCGGACGATAAAGGCAAGGGTTGCATCGAATTCTCCGTGCGCGGCGAAGCAGCTGATCCGCAGGCACTGCGGGCCGAATTCCTCAGTGTCGCCCAGGAATTGAACGTCGACATCGCCTTTCAGGAAGACTCGTTGTTTCGTCGTAACCGCCGTCTGGCGGTGTTCGACATGGACTCGACCCTGATCGAAGCCGAAGTCATCGATGAGCTGGCCAAAGCGGCCGGCGTGGGCGACAAGGTTTCGGAAATTACCGAGCGGGCGATGGCCGGTGAGCTGGACTTCCGCGCCAGTTTCAAAGAGCGCCTGGCGTTGCTCAAAGGACTGGATGTGGGCGTGCTCGACTCGATCGGCGCCTCGCTGCGCCTGACCGAAGGCGCTGAAACCCTGTTCGCCGAGCTCAAGCGCCTGGGTTACAAGACCGCCATTCTGTCGGGCGGCTTCACCTATTTCGCCAAGCAATTGCAGGCCAAGCTGGGCATCGACTACGTGTTTGCCAACGAGCTGGAAGTGGTCGACGGCAAGGTGACTGGCGTGGCGATCGAGCCGATTGTCGATGCACAACGCAAGGCCGATCTGCTGAAGGAACTGGCACATAAGGAAGGCTTGCGTCTGGAGCAGACCATTGCGGTCGGCGACGGTGCTAATGACTTGCCGATGCTGGCGATTGCCGGGTTGGGCGTTGCGTTCCGCGCCAAACCGTTGGTCAAGCAGTCGGCCAAGCAGGCGATTTCCACCCTGGGGCTGGATGGCGTGCTGTACCTGCTGGGCTTCCGCGACCGCGACGGCCAGCTGTAACGCCGCAGAACACCTGTAGGAGCGAGCATGCTCGCGATGGACGTCAACGATGACGCGGGCATTCAGAATGCCCGCGTCGTCCTCAGGTTCATCGCGAGCAGGCTCGCTCCTACAGTAAAGGTGTGTATCAGGCCTTCGGCAGGCCCATACCCTGACCCATCCGCACCGGCGAACCCGCTACCAGCTCTTCAGCCCATTTCACCTGATCCGGCCCGAACAGCACGACAGCGGTCGAACCCAGTTTGAAACGACCCAGCTCCGCACCTTTTTCCAGGTGGATCGGCGCGCGTGCGGCTTCGTCGTAGCGGAAGGTTTTCAGCTCGCGTTTCGGTGGCGTAACCAGTCCAGCCCACACGGTTTCGATCGATGCCACGATCATCGCGCCCACCAGCACCACGGCCATCGGCCCGCGCTCGGTGTCGAAAATGCACGCCACGCGCTCGTTGCGGGCAAACAATTCAGGAACGTTTTCAGCGGTGGTCTGGTTGACCGAGAACAGGCGGCCCGGGATGTAGACCATCTCGCGCAGGGTGCCGGCCAGTGGCATGTGCACACGGTGGTAATCCTTGGGCGACAGATAAATAGTCGCGAAATCACCGCCCATGAACGGCGCAGCATTCGCCGCATCGCCACCCAAGAGTTCCAGCACGCTGAAGCTGTGGCCCTTGGCCTGGAAGACACGGCCGTGCTCAATCGGGCCGAGCTGGCTGACGGCGCCGTCCGCCGGGCTGAGGATCGCGCCCGGTGTCTCGTCCAGTGGGCGCGCGCCGTCTTTCAAGGCACGGGTGAAGAAAGCGTTGAAGTGCTCGTAGGCGGTCAGGTCTTCGACCAGTGCCTCGGACATGTTCACCTGGTAGCGCTTGGCGAACCACGCGGTGAATGCATTCTTGAACCAGCGCACGCGGCATTCGGCGATGCAGCCGGCCAGTCGCGAGAGCAGGTTGTGGGGCAGCAGGTATTGGCTGACGATAAACAGACGCTTGTTCATTAACTGTCCTTAAAAACCTTAAATCTCTACGGGCGTGTCGGGATGGTTGCCCCATTCGCCCCAGGAGCCAGCGTAGCCCTTGACCCGCGGATAACCGAGAGCCTTGGCCACCAGATAGGTGAAGCCAGATCGATGGTGAGTCTGGCAGTGGGTAATCACTTCTTTGTCAGGGGTAATGCCGAGCTGTTCGAGGATCTGTGGCATGTCGGTACGGATGCGCAGGTTACGCGCCTTGTCCATGCCCGCGGTCCATTCGAAATTCACGGCGCCTGGGATGTGTCCGCCCTTGGCCGCCAGGACTTTCTCGCCGGAATACTCCAGTGGCCCACGTGCATCCCAGATCGCCAGGTCGGCAGCGCCGAGACGGCTTTGCAGGTACTCGCGGGTAGCCGTGGGTTCGTCGTGCAGGGTCAGCGCAACCGGGCCGCCAGCGGGTGGCGGGATCTGGATTGACATGGGCATGCCTTCTGCCAGCCAGGCCGTCAGGCCGCCATCGACATAGTGATACTTGCTGTGGCCAATGACGTCCAGGAGCCAGATAAAGCGACCGGCCCAGCCGCCACCTTCGTCGTCATAAACGACATAGACGGCATCGGGGTTGTGCCCCAGCTCTCCAAACAACGTTTCGAGTGCTGCCTGCGGTGGCATCAGTCCCGGGGCGGGCGCCTGCCCCAGTTGCGTGCGTTTAGGATCGACAAAGCGCGCGCCGGGAATGTGCCCTTCGGTGTAGCGGGCAGGACTGGTCAAGTCCACCAGGATCAGTTCGCGGGCGTCGAGGCGAGAGAGCAAGTCGCTCGGCTCGATCACCAGCGGCAAGCCAGAGAAGTCAGACATGTGAGGTCTCCAGAGCACAAAAGGGGGGATTGTAGCGCAGCCTTATTGGCCGCGCTGGCTAAAGCTGTGCAGCGCTTTTTCAATGCATTGTGCGGTTTTGCCGAAGGCTTGCAGGGTGATGTCCGAGAATGGCCCGCCACCCTGGTCTGCCACGACGATCATGATTACCCGTCCATTGTTGAGCAGCGAACGCAACAACAAGTGTTCGCCGCTGAACTGGCTGCGCAGGCTGTTGGGCAGTAACGCGGAAAACTGCGCGTTGTTGAGCGGCGTGAGGCGAACCTGGGCCTGTTGCGCGAGCAAGCGTTGCAGCACGGCGCTTTGACTGACGACAAAGTTTAGGCCAGATGCTTCGACAGGCAGCCCAGCCGTCTGGTGCACACGCAGCTGGGTATGAGTACGGTCGGCCATCAGGATCATCACCCTGCGCATGCCGCAGGCAACCAGTGCGTCGCGGGCAGAGGTGGTCAGGTGGATGGCGTTGGTGAAGCGACTCGGCTCGACCAGCAACTCAGCGCATTGTTTGCGCCACTTCGCCAGGTCTTCGGCGGTGGGTGCCGGGGCTGGCTGCAAACTGGCATGCACAAGGCTCGTGCCCCATGGCCAGATCAGCGCGACAGCGGGATGCCAAAGGTCGGGCATGGCGTGATAACGCGCGCTGTTGGCGGCTTGCTGGTGCAGTTGTTGTTGCACCTCGCTCATCGGTATTTGCAAGTAGAGGCTGGTCAGGTACTGCCAGCGCTCACTGTGCGGACTGTCCCAGGCATGGTGCGCCGAGAGCGCCAGCCCGTTGGCTAAAAGTACCGTGTTGGCCGGTTGATTGAGCCAGCGGCGCAGGGTCGGGTCGTCATCCAGGCGGTTCTGCTGGCGTAGCGGATGCTCGCTGTCACGGGCAATGCGCAGAACTTTGACCAGCTCCCGTTGCTCGGTTAGCAACAGTCGATAGCCCTGTTGAACCCAGATCGGCAGGTGCCACAGGTTCACCAGGGCCAGGCCGATCTCCAGCAGGCGAGCGCCAAACAGTTGCTTTTCGACGGTGCGCGCCGATTCGCCTTTATGAATGACCCGCAGCTCCCAGTCTTCGAGCAGGTGCGGATGCGTCAGCGCCAACGGCCACAGTGGTGACAGAAACAGCAGGCTGCCCCAATGGATGTCCTGCCACAGGCGCGCCAGGCGGCTGGCAAAAAAACCGTTGGCCTGTTGGCTGGCGTGCTGGCTGATCAATTGCAACTGGCGCAGGGCTTTGGGAATCTCGCCCTGGGGCATGGCGGGCAGTCGCGCGAGCAGCTCCTCGGTGCGTTTCAAACCGAGGCGATTGATGGCGACCTCAAGATTTTCCGCAGGCTCAGTCATGCTGCCATGGCTGTGTCGGTTGGCCGCGCGAATCACGCTCAAGGCCAGGGCCGGACTGTCCTGCATCAAGTCGGCAATCTTGCGCACAGAGCTGCGACTGTCGCGCAAGGCCCGGCAGACATGGTCGTGACTGGCCTGCGGAACCGGCAGGCGTACACCGTCGAGAAGTTTGACCCAGTCTTCGAGCGTGGTCGGAGTTGGCGTTGGGGCGTTCGTGTTTTTAGCCATGTCTGGAGGCGATCATCGTCAACAATACCTATGCCCGGAGGGGGTCAAATTAGCTTTTCGCCTGAACTGGCTATAGTCTGGCGCAGTTTTGCCGATAAGTAGAAGAAGAGATTTTTTAACTTCCGAATATGACCTTGAACCCGACTCAGTAAGTGCTCTCCTACCTATGGCTAAAATTATCGGCATCATCGTCGTATTCGCGAGCGTGCTCGGCGGATACGTGCTCTCCCATGGCAAGATTGCCGCCCTGATCCAGCCTTTCGAGGTAATGATCATCGGTGGTGCGGCCCTCGGTGCATTCCTGCAGGCCAACCCTGGTTACATGACCATGCACGTGCTCAAGAAATCCCTGAGCATGTTCGGTTCGCGTTTCAGCCATGCCTTCTATCTTGAAGTGCTGGGCCTGATCTACGAGATTCTCAACAAGAGCCGCCGCGAAGGCATGATGGCCATCGAAGCGGACATCGAAGATGCCGCGGCGAGCCCGATCTTCGCCAAGTACCCGACGGTCCTCAAGGATGAGCGCATGACCGCGTTCATCTGTGATTACCTGCGCATCATGTCTTCCGGCAACATGGCGCCCCACGAGCTGGAGGGCCTGTTCGACATGGAGCTCTACAGCCTCAAGGAGGACCTGGAGCACCCGTCCCACGCGGTGAACGGTATTGCCGACGCCATGCCCGGTTTCGGTATCGTCGCGGCGGTCCTGGGTATCGTGGTGACCATGGCCTCGCTGGGTGAGGGCGACCAGAAGTCCATCGGCCTGCACGTTGGTGCGGCACTGGTCGGTACCTTCTTCGGTATTCTCGCGGCCTACGGTTTCTTCGGCCCGCTGGCGCATTCCCTGGCCCACGATGCCAAGGAAGAGCTGAACGTCTACGAAGCTATCAAGGCCTCGCTGGTGGCTTCCGCTTCCGGCATGCCGCCGTCGCTGGCCGTGGAGTTCGGGCGCAAAGTCCTGTACCCGGCGCACCGCCCAAGCTTCGCCGAGCTGGAACAAGCGGTTCGTGGTCGTTAAGCCATGGAGAACAATCAGCCGATAATCATCAAGCGCGTCAAGCGCATCGCCGGCGGGCATCACGGGGGCGCCTGGAAAATCGCCTTCGCCGACTTTGCCACAGCGATGATGGCGTTCTTCCTGGTGTTGTGGCTGTTGTCCACCGCCACCCCGGAACAGAAGATCGCCATCGCCGGTTATTTCAAGGACCCGATCGGCTTTTCTGAAAGTGGCACGCCGTACATCATCGATCTGGGGGGCACGCCGACCATGGCGCCGGACAACACCCTCAACCCAGAGATGAAGACCCAGCCGCAGCCGGACAAGGTGACAGTCGACGTCGAACAGGTCGAAGGCATGGCCGAGATGGTGGAGAAGGAGCGCCTGGAACTGCTGCTGCAAGAGTTGCAGAACAAGGTCGAAGAGAACCCGCAACTGCAGAAATTCAAAGACCAGATCCTGTTCGAGATCACCCCGGACGGTTTGCGCATCCAGATCGTGGACGCCGAGAACCGGCCGATGTTCGACTCAGGCTCAGCCCGCCTGAAACCCTATTTCGAAGACATCCTGCTGGCCATGGCCGATACCATCAAGGCCGTGCCGAACAAGATCAGCATTAGCGGCCATACCGACGCCAAGCCGTACAGCGGCACCGGTGAATTCGGTAACTGGGAGCTTTCGGCCAACCGTGCCAACGCGGCGCGCCGTGCACTGGTGGCGGGCAGCTATCCCGAGTCGCAAGTGGCGCGCGTGGTCGGTTATGCCTCGTCGGCGTTGTTCGATCGTGAGCATCCGTTCAACCCGGTCAACCGTCGAATCGACATTGTTGTGCTGACCAAGAAGGCACAGCGTGCCATCGAAGGTTCGCAAGGCGCCGAGCCTGCTCCCGATGTACCGCAAGGTTCTGTCGCTCCGGCTGCACCGGTCGATCCGAACGCATTGCCGGCGGACAAGGAGCCGCTGCCGGCCCACGAATTGCGTGAGCGCTTGAACCTGTTCGATGACCCGGCGCCGAAGCCGGGTGAGCCGGCCAAGCAGTGACCTGACACTGGCTGTTGGGGCCGGCTTGCTGGCGATGGTCGTTGACGATAACGCGTGCTGCCTGGATGCACTCGGCGCATTTGAGTCTATCGCCAGCAAGCCGGCTCCTACAGGGGGTGGGTGAGAAAATCAGAAACCGCGAATGATTCTGGACTTCAAGTCAGTGTGGAATCGATCGGCGTTAGTCCTGTTGACGCTGCGCACCGACTCACTGCCCGTCACCGATTCCAATGACATCGAACGCTTGACCGTCATCTCGTTGCGATAAGCATCGATAAAGAACTCGATATCCCTTTCGCTGCTCAGCTTCGGCCATTTGTCCAGGTACAGCGGCAGCTCTGTCGGGCCGGTCTTGAACGAGCAGATACGCCGATTGGTGATGGTCGCCTCGCCGATTTCGAAGGGCACCCACCAGGACAGCGCGGTTTTCTCCGAGACCACCGCCAGCAGGTGCGTGCATTCGCTGATGTTGCGAGTGATCACCCCGGTGATGTCGTCGGTGGTCTGGGATTCGGCATCCAGTACGTCGAGGTAGGTCTTGATGTTGGCCTGGATCAGGCGCGTGTTGATGCTGATCGCGTAGGCGCGGTCCATGTGGCGGTAGCTGATAAACACTGGCATCAGAAATGTCCCTTGATCGCGAGTTCGCGGTAATAGGCGCCGAGGGCGGTGAGGCGACAGCCGGTGGAGTGGATGGCGGCGTAGTACATGTGCTCGGCGTCCACCGGTTCGACCAGGCTGTGGCGGTTGCACTTTTGCAGCTGGGCGAAGACCTCGCCCTGTTCCGGGTTGAACTCGGGTTCGGTGGGCTCAAAGCTGGGGGCGAGGGGGTAAGTCGACTCCTCTTCGGCAAACCACTCGGGGAGTTTGCGCAGGATTTCCTTGGAAATCAGCGGTGACACTTCGCGCAGGGAGATGAACTGCGAGACGTTGGTCTTGAACACCGGGCGCTGCTCCCAGGCATCGAGCGCGTTGTCGACAAACGCATACAGGCTGCCGGGGGTGATCTTGCCCAGGATGTTCGCCGCTGCGCCGTGCAGGGCCTGGAGCAACAAGCCGGTGAACACACCGTGTTGTGCACCCTCCATCGCCGGCTCTTCCTTTTTGCAGGCGGTCAGGATGGTCATGCCTTCGCCGACCACGCTCCCCTCACTGCGCAAGGCGCGCACCTCGCCGGCCGAGCCGCTCTGGCAACAGTCGAGAATGATCACTTTGTTCTTGATCTTCGTGGCCTTGCTGGCCCAGTTCAGGATGTCGCTGAGGCGAATCCCGTCCTTGGCGCTCCTGTAGTCCTGCGGGATCAACATGCCTTCGTCTGTGTCGATATCGAAGCTGCCGTGGCCGGCGAAATACAGCAGGGCGACATTGCAATCCCCGGAAAACAGCTCGCGGATCTGGTCTTCGAGTTTTTCCCGGCCCAGGTAGTCCTCGGCGGAGGTCAGCACGATGTTCTTGAAGTTCGGATCGCCATTGGCGTCGGTCTTCAACACCGAGGCCATGGCCATGGCGTCGTTGCTGCAGCCCCTCAGGCTCGACACATGGGTGTAGTCGTTGATGCCGATAAACAGTCCCTTGCGCATGGTTACACCGCCGTGTGCTGGCGAATAACGGTGACGATGCTATCGGTGTTCCACGCACATTCGGCATGTGCTGCGTCACGTACCCGCGTGTCAATGCGCTCGGTAGCCAATGGCTTGAACGCAATGATCATCTTGCCCGAATGACGGATGAACAAATGGTAGGTCTGCATGGGTATCCCTCAGTGTCGCAGGAGTGCGAAGAGGGTTTGAACCTAGGCGATTGCCGGGCGGCCACAAGGGACTGGCGCGAAAAGAGAAATGTCCTACAAACAAGCGTGGGTAGGCCTTACAGAAAAGTCTGAGTTTAAATGGAGGGGGAGACGCAGACTCCAACCACCCCGCTGAAGCAGGGCGGTCGGCACGTCTGTTTAGTAGCCGTTTTCCGGCAGGCTGGCGATGATCGAGCGGTAGCTGTTCATCCGTTGCTGTTGCACGCGACCGTCTTCCAGTGCCTTGAGCAGGGCGCAACCGGGTTCGCGGTCGTGCTTGCAGTCGCGGAAGCGGCAGGTGCCGAGCAAGTCGTTGAACTCGATGAAGCCGGCTTCGACGTCGGCACGGCTGACGTGGCCCAGGCCGAATTCACGGATACCCGGGGAGTCGATCAGCTCACCGCCACCGGGGAAGTGGAACAGGCGCGCGGTAGTGGTAGTGTGGGTGCCCTGGCCGGACAACTCGGACAACGGGCCGACGCGGGTTTCGACTTCCGGCAACAGGCTGTTGACCAGCGACGACTTGCCGACGCCGGACTGGCCGACGAACACGCTGATGCGCCCGTCCAATTGCTTCTGCAGCTGTTCCATGCCGTCGCCGTGGTGGGCCGACACTTCCAGCACCGGGTAACCCAAGGTGCGATAGACCGCGAGCAGGGCATTCAGCGCCGGGGCGTTGTGCTCGTCGATCAGGTCGAACTTGTTCAGCAGCAGCAGCGGCTTGATGCCAGCGTGTTCGGCGGCTACGAGGTAGCGGTCGATCAGGTTGGCATGGGGCTCAGGCAGTGGCGCGAACACAATGACAATCATGTCGACGTTCGCTGCTACGGGTTTGAGCTGGCCGCGGCTGTCCGGGCGGCAGAGTTCGGTGTTGCGTGGCAATTGCGCCACGATGACGCCGATGCCCTGGTTGCCGGCACGCCAGACCACCTGGTCGCCGGTCACCAGCGCAGGCAGGTTCGCTCGCAGGTGGCAACGGAACACCTGGCCGGCCAGCGCGCCATTGCGGGCTTCGACTTCGACCTGCACCCCGAAGTGGGCGATCACCAGGCCGTGCTGTTCCGGGCCCAGATCGCCGCCCTCAAGTGCCTCGACAGCCGAGGACTCGCGTTTGGCGGCGCGGGCAGCGCGTTCGCCCTGAATCTTTTCGATGCGCCAGTTTTGACGACGATTGAGTTGGCGTTTGGCCATGGGTGTTCCGTAGTAATAATGCAGCGATTAGGTAAAACGGCCGCGAGTTTAGCACGCCCGGCCACCGGCCTAGGCTAAACTGCGCAGCATTGCCTAGGAGCCGACACATGCAAAACCCGCAGAACCTGATCTGGATCGACCTGGAAATGACCGGTTTGAACCCGGATACCGATGTCATCATCGAAATGGCCACCATCGTCACTGACAGCGACCTGAACACTTTGGCCGAAGGTCCGGTGATCGCGATCCACCACAGTGACGAAATTCTTGCCGGCATGGACGAGTGGAACACTCGTCAACATGGCGGTTCGGGCCTGACCCAGCGCGTTCGCGACAGCTGCATCAGCATGGCTGAAGCTGAGGCGCAAACCATCGCCTTCCTGGAGAAGTGGGTACCCAAGGGCAAGTCGCCAATCTGTGGCAACAGCATCTGCCAGGATCGGCGCTTCCTCTATACGCACATGAAATCCCTGGAAAGCTATTTCCACTACCGCAACCTCGACGTTTCGACCCTCAAGGAGCTTGCCGCTCGCTGGGCGCCGGACGTGCGTGACAGCTTCAAAAAGGGTAGCACCCACCTGGCGCTGGACGATATCCGCGAGTCAATCGCTGAGCTGCAGCATTACCGCCAGCATTTCATCAAGGTTTGATCAGGTTGAGGGGTAACGCCACAGGTTTGTGATGTGTGTGCTGCCCTCTTTTGGTGCTCGGGCGAAGTGCGTAGACTGCGCGCCTTTTCGCAAGGACTGCCACCATGTTGCTGATGCTTTACCTGATCGCCATCACCGCCGAAGCCATGACCGGTGCCCTGTCTGCCGGCCGCCGCGGCATGGACTGGTTCGGCGTGGTGCTGATCGCGTGCGTCACGGCGCTGGGCGGTGGTTCGGTGCGCGATGTGCTGCTAGGCCACTATCCGCTGACCTGGGTGAAGCACCCGGAATACCTGGTGCTGACCACCATTGCAGCGATGATCACGGTGTTCACCGCACGCTGGATGCGCCATCTGCGCTCGTTGTTCCTGGTGCTCGACGCCGTGGGCCTGGTGGCGTTTACACTGATTGGCTGCATGACCGCCCTGGAAATGGGGCATGGCATGTTGGTTGCGTCGGTCAGCGGTGTGATCACCGGGGTTTTCGGCGGCATCCTGCGGGATATCTTCTGCAACGACATTCCGCTGATCTTTCGGCGCGAGTTGTACGCCAGTGTTTCCTTCGCGGCGGCGTGGTGCTACATGCTCTGCCTGTATCTGAATCTTCCTGGAGAGCAGGCGATCCTGATTACATTGTTCGGCGGCTTCCTACTACGCCTGCTGGCGATCCGCTTCCATTGGGAAATGCCCAAGTTCGTCTACAACGACGAAGCGTAATGCTGCGATCCCCTGTAGGAGCTGCCGCAGGCTGCGATCTTTTGACCTTAAAAAATCAAGGTCAAAAGATCGCAGCCTGCGGCAGCTCCTACACAAGACCGTGTTGTTTCAATGCCCACTCGACATGCTCGCGCACCAGTTCGGACGGATGTTCGCGTCGCGCCTTCAATGCCTCCAGTACCGGAATCGTTGAAGGCGCATTTCCCAAGCCCACCGCCAAGTTGCGCAGCCAGTTTTCGTAGCCGGCCCGGCGCAAGGGAGAACCTTCGGTGCTGCTGAGGAATTTATCCTCGTCCCACATGAACAACTCGGCCAGTCCGGCGTTGTCCAGGTTGTGCCGTGGCTTGAAATCGCTTTCGCCGGACGGACGGGCAAAGCGGTTCCACGGGCAGACGATCTGGCAGTCATCGCAACCGAACACCCGATTACCGATCAGCGGTCGCAGCTCTTCGGGGATGGCGCCCTTGAGTTCGATGGTCAAATAGGAAATACAGCGCCGGGCGTCCAGCACATAGGGGCCGACGAAGGCGTTGGTCGGGCAGATGTCGAGACAGGCGCTGCAGCGGCCGCAGTGTTCGGTGGCATGGGGTGGATCCACGGGCAACGGCAGGTCGACGAACAGTTCGGCCAGGAAGAAATAACTGCCAGCCTTGCGATTCAAGACCAGGGTGTTTTTGCCGATCCAGCCCAGACCCGCTTTCTCTGCGATGGCTTTTTCCAGCACGGGAGCGCTGTCGACAAACGCGCGATAACCAAACGGACCAATCTCGGCCTGGATTTTTTCCGCCAGTTGTTGCACGCGTTTGCGGATCAATTTGTGGTAATCGCGGCCCAAGGCATAACGCGAGACGTAGGCTTTTTCCGGTTGGGCGAGCAATTGCGCCATTCTGGTATCGCCCGACAGGTAGTCCATGCGCAGCGATACCACGCGCAAAGTGCCTGGTACCAGTTCTTCGGGGTGCGAGCGTTTGCTGCCGTGGGCGCCCATGTATTCCATTTCGCCGTGGTAGCCGGCTGCAAGCCAGCGTTCCAGGTGCTGCTCATGCTCGGCGAGGTCCAGGCCGCTGATGCCGACTTGTTGAAAGCCCAGCTCACGGCCCCAGTCCTTGATGGATTGGGCGAGGGCAGGCAGATCTGTGGTAATAGCGGGCATGAGGCGAGAGAAACCGGAGCTGAGGTGCGTATAATTCTGCCAGACATCGGAGCCCGTAGACGCATGCCGCACACTAAAGATGATTTACCCGACGCGCTGTACAGCGCCGCGCAGGTCCGAGGGCTCGATGCGAGCCTGATCGCGGCTGGCACATCGGGCTTCGAATTGATGCATCGCGCCGCACGGGCCACCTGGCGAGCGCTGGTCCGGCATTGGCCGGCGGCGAATGAATTAACGGTGGTCGCAGGCCACGGCAATAACGCTGGCGACGGTTACCTGGTCGCCGTGCTGGCCAAGCGCGGCGGGTGGACGGTACGGGTTCTGGCGGCAGGCGATCCCCGGCAGCTGCGCGGTGATGCGGCTTCGGCCCATGCCGAAGCGGTGTCCGAAAACGTGGTCATCGAAGCGTGGAGCGCGCAATCGGACTACCGGGGCATTGTCCTCGACGCCTTGCTCGGTACCGGCTTGGCCGGTGATGTGCGCGAGCCGTACGCCAGTGTCATCGCCGCGATCAACGCCAGCGGCCTTCCGGTGGTGGCGGTGGATATCCCCTCCGGGCTATGCGCTGATACCGGGCGCATCCTCGGTTGTGCCGTGCGAGCCGATCTGACGGTAACCTTTATCGGCTTGAAGTTGGGGTTATTCACCGGCGACGCGGCAAATGTGGTGGGCGAGCGGGTGTTCAATGACCTGCACGCCGATCCCCGGCTGCTCGAGGGGGCGCCGATTACCGCCCGACGCCTGACAGCCGGCAACCTGCCGCGCCTGGCCGCCCGCAGGGGCGCTTCCCATAAGGGCCAGTTCGGCCACGTATTGCTGATCGGTGGCGATCGCGGGCTGGGCGGGGCAATCCTGTTGAGCGCGCAAAGTGCATTGCGCAGCGGCGCGGGCATGGTGTCGCTGGCGACCCGCCCCGAGCATGTGCCGGCTGCCCTGGCCCGGATCCCCGAGGCGATGGCGCTGGGCGCTGCGTCGGCCAATCAACTGATGGATTTGCTTCAAAAGGTGTCCGTACTGGTGGTCGGCCCTGGACTGGGGCAGGGTGCATGGGGGAGAAGCTTGTTGTCGGCCGCCGCCAACGCACCCCTGCCGCAAGTCTGGGACGCCGATGCGCTGAACCTGCTGGCGGAAGGCCGGGTGAGCTTGCCCAAGGGGTGCGTGATCACGCCGCATCCGGGAGAAGCCGCTCGGTTGCTGGGACTCAGCACTGCCCAGGTTCAGGCCGATCGCCCCGCGGCGGCCCATGCACTGAGCAAAAAATACACAGCAGTGGTGGTGCTCAAGGGGGCCGGCAGTCTGATCGCCTGTCCTGACGGGCGGCTTGCCGTGTGTCATCAAGGTCATCCGGCAATGGCTGCCGCCGGTCTGGGCGACGTGCTGGCGGGTCTGGTGGGTGCGCTGCTGGCCCAGGGCATGGACGCGTTCGATGCGACTTGCCTGGCCGTCTGGCTACACGCCAATGCCGGTGAACGCCAAGGTAAATTCGGCCGTGGACTGGCGGCCAGTGATTTGATACCAGCCATTCGTCAGTTGTTGGAGGAGCAAGCACCGTGTCTGAAGTAACCCTGTACCTGGCCGATGAGCAGGCCATGAGCGACTTTGGCGCACGTATCGCCCGTATCACCGAGGGGCATGGCCTGATCTTCCTCGAAGGTAATCTGGGGATGGGGAAAACCACATTGTCCCGGGGTATCATTCGTGGTTTGGGGCATGTCGGGGCGGTCAAAAGCCCGACCTTCACCCTGGTCGAACCCTATGAGATCGGCGACATTCGTGCCTTCCATTTCGACTTGTATCGCCTGGTCGATCCGGAGGAGCTGGAATTTCTCGGCATCCGCGACTATTTCGAGGACGATGCGCTGTGCCTGATCGAATGGCCCGATAAAGGTGCAGGCTTTTTGCCAAAGCCCGACCTGACCATTACCATTAGCCCGCGAGACAGCGGGCGTTCGCTGAAAATTTTACCCAGGGGTTCGCGTGGCGAGGCCTGGTGTGCCGCTTTGGCATTGGAATCCAAATAGATGATGGGGTTAGGTATGCGCTTTCGCGCGTTGGTTGCTGCCGTAGGGGTGATGTTTCTGGCGGTGACCGTCGACGCTGTGGCCGAGACGAAGGTCAACAGTGTTCGCCTGTGGCGGGCTCCGGACAACACGCGGCTGGTGTTCGACCTGTCCGGTCCGGTGCAGCACAGCGTCTTTACGCTGACGGCCCCGGATCGCCTGGTCATCGACATCAATGGCGCGAGCCTCGGTGCGCCGTTGAACGTCAACTCGTCCAACACCCCGATCACCGCGATGCGCTCGGCACAACGTACGCCGACCGACTTGCGGGTGGTCATCGACCTGAAAAAGGCGGTGACGCCAAAAAGCTTCTCCTTGGCGCCCAACGCCCAGTATGGCAATCGCCTGGTGGTCGATCTGTTCGATAACCCGGCCGATGCCGCGCCACCGCCACCAGTGCCGACGCCATCGGTGGCCACGGTGCCGGCCGTTCCGGTCACGCCATCCGAACCTTCGATCAAGCTGCCTCCCGCACCGGCCGGCAAGCGCGACATCGTTGTGGTAATCGATGCCGGTCACGGTGGTGAAGACCCGGGCGCCTCCGGCTCCCGTGGTCAGCGCGAGAAGGACGTGGTGCTGCAGATCGCCCGTGAAACGCAGCGCCAGGTCAATGGCATGAAAGGCTTTCGCGCGGAGCTGACGCGCACCGGCGACTATTTCATTCCATTGCGTGGCCGTACGGAAATTGCCCGCAAGAAAGGCGCCGACCTGTTTGTCTCGATTCACGCCGACGCCGCGCCTTCTGCCGCGGCGTTCGGTGCCTCGGTGTTCGCCCTGTCCGATCGTGGTGCCACTTCGGAAACCGCGCGCTGGCTGGCTGACAGCGAAAACCGTTCGGACCTGATCGGGGGTGCCGGCAACGTCAGTCTCGACGATAAGGACCGCATGCTGGCTGGCGTATTGCTCGATCTGTCGATGACCGCGTCCCTGACCTCCAGCCTGAACGTCGGCCAGAAAGTGCTGAGCAACATCGGCCGGGTCACGCCACTGCACAAGCAACGCGTCGAGCAGGCCGGGTTCATGGTGCTGAAGTCGCCGGACATCCCGTCGATCCTGGTCGAAACCGGGTTTATCTCCAACGCCAACGAAGCCTCGAAGCTGGCTGCGTCGAGCCACCAGCAGGCGCTGGCGCGCTCCATCAGCAGCGGCGTGCGCCAGTTCTTCCAGCAGAATCCGCCACCGGGCACTTACATTGCCTGGCTGCGTGATTCCGGAAAAATCGCTCAAGGTCCTCGTGACCATCGGGTAAACCCGGGCGAGACGCTGGCGATGATCGCGGTGCGCTATCAAGTGTCCCCAGCGACCCTGCGCAGTGCCAACAACCTGTCGAGCGATGAGCTCAAGATCGGCCAGCACCTGACCATCCCAGGCACTGAACTGGCGGCCAAGGAATGAACGAAGTCGTGAACAACAGCGCTCGCATCGAGCTGCTCAGCCCACGGTTGGCGAACCAGATCGCCGCTGGCGAAGTGGTTGAACGGCCGGCTTCGGTGATCAAGGAGTTGCTGGAAAACAGCCTCGACTCCGGCGCCAAGCGCATCGATGTCGACGTGGAGCAGGGTGGCGTCAAGTTGCTCCGGGTGCGCGACGATGGCAGCGGCATTTCCGCCGATGACCTGCCGCTGGCCCTGGCGCGACACGCCACCAGCAAGATCCGCAACCTGGAAGATCTTGAACAGGTCATGAGCCTGGGCTTTCGCGGTGAGGCATTGGCATCGATCAGTTCGGTTGCGCGCCTGACCCTGACGTCGCGCACCCGCGATGCCGAGCAGGCCTGGCAAGTCGAGACCGAGGGCCGTGACATGGCGCCGCGGGTGCAGCCTGCGGCTCATCCGGTGGGTACCTCGGTCGAGGTGCGTGACCTGTTCTTTAATACTCCAGCACGCCGCAAGTTTCTCAAGACCGAAAAAACCGAATTCGATCACCTGCAGGAAGTCATCAGGCGCCTGGCCCTGGCGCGGTTCGACGTGGCCTTTCATCTGCGTCATAACGGCAAGACCATCCTCAGCCTGCACGAAGCCCGCGACGATGCAGCTCGCGCCCGGCGCGTGGCGGCCATTTGCGGACCCGGTTTCCTGGAGCAGGCGCTACCGATCGAAATCGAGCGCAATGGCCTGCATCTGTGGGGCTGGGTAGGGTTGCCGACCTTCAACCGCAGCCAGGCGGACTTACAGTATTTCTTTGTCAATGGTCGTGCCGTGCGCGACAAGCTGGTGGCACACGCCGTGCGCCAGGCTTATCGCGACGTATTGTTCAACGGCCGGCATCCGACGTTCGTGCTGTTCTTCGAGGTCGACCCGACGGGCGTCGATGTCAACGTGCACCCCACCAAGCACGAAGTGCGCTTCCGTGAAGGGCGCATGGTTCACGATTTTCTCTATGGCACCCTGCACCGTGCCTTGGGCGATGTGCGGCCGGACGATCATCTGGCAGCACCGGTTGCGACAGCCGCAGTGCGGCCTACCGGCCTCGAGGCCGGTGAGTTCGGCCCGCAGGGTGAGATGCGCCTGGCCGCCAATGCGCTGCTGGAACAGCCTCAGGCACAGCCTTCGTTCAATGCGCCCGCCGGTTCGGGGGCAGGGGCTGGATATCAATATCAATACACCCCGCGTCCCCAGTCAGCTGTTCCGGTTGCAGAAGCACAGGCCGCCTATCGCGAATTCTTCGCGCCGTTGCCCGAGGCCAATGCGGTAGCGCTGCCAGCTGGTCAGGACGACATTCCGCCGCTGGGCTACGCGCTGGCGCAGCTCAAAGGCATCTACATCCTTTCGGAAAACGCCCAGGGGCTGGTGCTGGTAGACATGCATGCCGCTCATGAGCGGATCATGTACGAACGCCTGAAAGTCGCCATGGCCAGCGAAGGCTTGAGCGGGCAACCGCTGCTGGTGCCCGAAACCCTGGCACTCAGTCAACGTGAAGCCGATTGCGCCGAAGAGCATGTTGCCTGGTTCCAGCGCCTGGGCTTCGAACTGCAGCGCCTCGGCCCGGAAACCCTGGCCATTCGGCAGATACCAGCCTTGCTCAAACAGGCTGAGGCCAATCGACTGGTGGGTGACGTGTTAGCCGACTTGATGGAATATGGCACCAGCGACCGGATTCAGGCGCACCTCAACGAATTGCTCGGCACCATGGCCTGCCATGGCGCGGTCCGGGCCAATCGGCGCCTGGCCCTGCCGGAAATGAACGGTCTGCTGCGCGACATGGAAAACACCGAGCGCAGCGGTCAATGCAACCATGGCCGACCGACCTGGACCCAGCTGGGCCTGGACGATCTGGACAAACTGTTCTTGCGCGGTCGTTGATGAACCAGTTCCCCCCTGCGATTTTCCTGATGGGCCCGACCGCCGCCGGCAAGACCGACCTGGCCATCGAGCTCACCAAAGTGCTGCCCTGCGAGCTGATCAGTGTCGATTCGGCGCTGGTCTACCGCGGCATGGACATTGGTACCGCCAAGCCATCAAAAGAGCTGTTGGCAGAGTTCCCGCACCGTTTGATCGATATTCTCGACCCGGCCGAGGCCTACTCGGCGGCAGATTTCCGTCGCGATGCCCTGCAAGCCATGGCCGAGATCACCGCGCGGGGAAAAATTCCGCTGCTGGTCGGCGGCACAATGCTCTATTACAAGGCTTTGGTTGAAGGGCTTGCGGATATGCCGGCCGCCGACCCGGAGGTCCGTGCGCAGATCGAGGAAGAGGCTGCACGCCTTGGCTGGCAGGCACTGCACGAGCAATTGGCGGTTATTGACCCGGTTTCCGCGGCACGTATTCATCCGAACGATCCGCAGCGTTTGAGTCGAGCGTTGGAAGTTTACCGTGTCAGCGGTCAGAGCATGACTGCGCTTCGCTTGCGACAATCTGCGCAAAGTACTGAAGCAGCCGCTTCGGGACGGCAACAATTGCCCTATACTGTCGCGAACTTGGCCATTGCTCCGGCGAATCGCCAGGTATTGCACGACCGAATTAAACAAAGATTCACCTTAATGTTGGAACAGGGATTCATCGACGAGGTCCTAGCCCTGCGTAATAGAAGTGACCTGCATACAGGGTTGCCGTCTATACGTGCGGTGGGCTACCGCCAAGTCTGGGATTACCTGGATGGCAAGCTGACGTCAGCCGAGATGCAGGAGCGTGGAATCATTGCCACGCGCCAATTGGCGAAGCGCCAGTTCACCTGGCTTCGCAGTTGGGCTGATTTACACTGGCTGGACAGTCTCGATTGCGACAATCTGCCGCGCGCCTTGAAATACCTGGGGACCATCTCCATATTGAGCTGAGTCCTTGCAATTGCCGTCTATCCTTGGGGGTGGGGCGGCCAAAGCCATCTGATTACCTATTTTTTTATATTGAATCCTTAAAGGAGTGCGGCACATGTCAAAAGGGCATTCGCTACAAGACCCTTACTTGAATACTTTACGTAAAGAGAAAGTTGGGGTGTCCATCTACCTGGTCAACGGGATTAAACTGCAAGGTACGATCGAGTCTTTCGACCAATTCGTTATCCTGCTGAAAAACACCGTCAGCCAAATGGTCTACAAACACGCTATCTCTACAGTAGTGCCGGTTCGTCCAATTCGTCTGCCTAGCGCAACCGAATCCGAAGCAGGTGATGCTGAGCCAGGTAACGCCTGATAGGAGTCTCCTTTGTTCTTTGAGCGCCACGGTGGTGGTGAACGGGCCATTCTCGTTCACTTGGATGGACAGGACCCTGAGGCGCGCGAAGATCCGCAGGAGTTTCAGGAGTTGGCAATTTCGGCTGGCGCCGAGACCGTCGCGTTTTTCAACGTGCCGCGTCATCGGCCATCCGCCAAATACCTGATTGGCAGTGGCAAGGTCGAGGAATTACGCGACCTGGTCAAAGCCGAGCAGGTAGATCTGGTGATTTTCAATCACACCCTCACGCCCAGTCAGGAACGTAACCTCGAACGCGCTTTCGAGTGTCGCGTGATCGACCGTACGGGTCTGATTCTCGATATCTTCGCCCAACGCGCCCGCACCCATGAAGGCAAGCTCCAGGTTGAACTGGCCCAGCTTGAATACATGAGTACGCGGCTGGTTCGCGGCTGGACTCACCTTGAGCGGCAGAAGGGTGGTATCGGCTTGCGCGGTCCGGGTGAAACCCAGCTGGAAACCGACCGGCGTCTGTTGCGGGTTCGCCTGCGGCAGATCAAGGGGCGCCTGGAAAAGGTCCGCAGCCAGCGCGAGCAGTCGCGTCGTGGCCGCAAACGGGCTGACATACCGACGGTTTCACTGGTGGGCTACACCAACGCCGGCAAGTCGACGTTGTTCAACTCGGTGACCGATTCCGAAGTTTTCGCCGCCGACCAACTCTTCGCCACCCTCGACCCGACCTTGCGCCGACTCGAACTCGATGACCTCGGGCCGATCGTGCTGGCCGACACCGTGGGTTTCATTCGTCACCTGCCGCACAAGCTGGTCGAGGCATTTCGGGCTACGCTCGAAGAGTCGAGCAATTCCGATCTGCTGCTGCATGTGATCGACTCCCATGAACCCGAGCGCATGGCCCAGATTGAACAGGTCATGGTGGTGCTTGGGGAGATCGGGGCTCAAGACTTGCCGATCCTGGAGGTCTATAACAAACTCGATTTGCTCGAGGGCGTGGAGCCGCAGATCCAGCGCGATGCCGATGGCAAGCCGCAGCGGGTCTGGTTGTCGGCCAAGGACGGTACAGGTCTGGACCTGCTCAGGCAGGCCGTGGCCGAGCTGCTTGGGGATGATTTGTTTGTTGGCACCTTGCGCTTGCCCAACCGATTTGCTCGACTGCGTGCGCAGTTCTTCGAACTCGGGGCGGTACAGAAGGAAGAACATGACGACGAAGGCATCAGTTTGCTGGCCGTTCGTTTGCCACGCGCCGAGTTGAATCGGCTGGTGAGCCGCGAAGGTTTGCAACCGGTGGAATTCATCGAGCAACACACTTTGCAATAAAAGCCTGAGAAAGCGGTTGTGCCGTGGTGACAGGCATTCTGTAGCATTGGTCGGCGCGCCGTGGGTGCGTCTTTGCTTTATCAGATGGAGAGCGCTATGGCTTGGAATGAGCCGGGTGGCAACTCGAATAATCAGGATCCTTGGGGTGGCAAGCGTCGTAATAACGGCGACCGCAAGGGGCCGCCGGATCTCGACGAGGCCTTCCGAAAGCTGCAGGAAAGCCTGAATGGGTTGTTCGGTGGTGGCAAGAAACGCGGGGATGATGGTGGTGGTTCGGGCAAGAGCGGCGGCTTCGGCGGCCTGCTGGGCATCGGCCTGGTCGTATTGGCAGCCGTTTGGCTGTACAGCGCGGTCTATGTCGTCGACGAGCAGGAGCAAGCCGTGGTGCTGCGCTTCGGCAAGTACTACGAAACCGTCGGCCCCGGCCTGAATATCTACTTCCCGCCGATCGACAAGAAGTACATGGAAAACGTCACGCGTGAGCGTGCGTACACCAAGCAAGGTCAAATGCTGACTGAAGACGAAAACATCGTCGAAGTGCCGCTGACCGTGCAGTACAAGATCAGCAACCTGCAGGACTTCGTGCTGAGCGTCGATCAGCCGGAAATCAGCCTGCAGCACGCGACCGACAGCGCCCTGCGCCATGTGGTGGGTTCCACCGCGATGGACCAGGTGTTGACCGAAGGTCGTGAATTGATGGCCAGCGAGATCAAGGAGCGCCTGCAACGCTTCATGGATACCTATCGCACCGGTATCACCGTTACCCAGGTGAACGTACAGAGTGCAGCGGCACCGCGCGAAGTACAGGAAGCCTTCGATGACGTGATCCGCGCCCGTGAAGACGAGCAGCGTTCGCGCAACCAGGCTGAAACCTATGCCAACGGCGTCGTGCCGGAAGCTCGTGGTCAGGCCCAGCGCATCCTTGAAGATGCCAATGGCTACCGTGACGAAACCGTCTCGCGTGCCAAGGGTGAGGCCGATCGCTTCACCAAGCTGGTCGCCGAGTACCGCAAGGCACCTGAAGTCACCCGCCAGCGTCTGTACCTGGACACCATGCAGGAAGTCTTCAGTAATACCAGCAAGGTTCTCGTGACCGGTAACAAGAATGGCCAGAGCAACCTGCTGTACCTGCCGCTGGACAAAATGGTCGAAAGTGGTCGCAGCACCAGCACCCAGGTGACCGGCGCGGCAGCCACCAGCAATGAAGCGAATGCGCGTGCGGCAGCTGATCTGCAGCAACAGCAAGCACGTACCAGGGAGAGTCGCTGATGAGCAATAAATCGCTGATCGCCCTTATTGTCGGCGTCGCCGTGGCGATCGCAGCCTGGAACTGCTTCTACATCGTGGCTCAGACCGAGCGTGCGGTGTTGCTGCAGTTCGGTCGCGTGGTCCAGGCCGATGTTCAGCCAGGCCTGCATGTGAAGGTGCCTTACGTTAACCAGGTGCGTAAATTTGATGCTCGCCTGATGACGCTGGATGCACCGACGCAACGCTTCCTGACGCTGGAAAAGAAGGCCGTGATGGTCGATGCGTTCGCCAAGTGGCGGGTGAAGGACGCCGAGCGTTTCTACACCGCGACTTCCGGTCTGAAGCAGATTGCCGACGAGCGTCTGTCCCGTCGTCTCGAATCGGGCCTGCGTGACCAGTTCGGTAAGCGCACCTTGCACGAAGTCGTGTCCGGTGAGCGTGATGCGCTGATGGCGGATATCACCGCTTCGCTGAACAAGATGGCTGAAAAGGAGCTGGGCATCGAGGTTGTCGATGTTCGGGTCAAGACCATCGACTTGCCGAAGGAAGTGAACCGCAGCGTGTTCGAACGTATGAGCACCGAGCGTGAACGTGAAGCTCGCGAGCATCGCGCCAAGGGTAACGAGCTGGCTGAAGGCATCCGTGCCGACGCCGATCGTCAACGTCGCGTGCTGTTGGCTGAAGCCTATCGTGAATCCGAAGAGATTCGCGGTGATGGTGATGCTGAGGCCGCTTCGATCTACTCCAAGGCCTACGGTCAGGATCAGGAGTTCTACGCGTTCTACCGTAGCCTGCGTGCCTACCGTGAAAGCTTCGCGAACAAATCCGACGTCATGGTCCTGGACCCAAGCAGTGACTTCTTCCATTACCTGGAAAAAGCCAAGCCTTGATACAACGTTGACCTGATTCATCCCGCCGGGCGGCTAATACCTCTGGCGGGGTGATCCTTTGGGAAAACGTGTGTATGATGCGGCAGCCGGGAAATTCCCGGCTTTTTTGCGTCTGCATGTTTGAATGCTGTTTTGTGCAGGTGCCCGAGCTGAATGCTCGACAGGTTTTTCGAGGAAAGTGATTGGCGAAGCCGGTAACAGGCGTTTCGCTTCGTTGCTCCTGCGCCTGATTTATGAACATGGGCTGATCATTTTCTGCTTCACTCAAGGCTCGGCCGCAGGCTGGCCGCCCGGATACAGGGGAAGGCGTAATGGCAACGGTAGACCGCTGGCTATTGCCAGATGGCATCGAAGAAGTACTGCCACCGGAAGCGGCGCGTATCGAAGTAGCGCGTCGCCAGGTGTTGGATCTGTTCCAGAGCTGGGGTTACGAGTTTGTCGTGACTCCCCATATCGAGTACCTGGAGTCCCTGCTGACCGGCGCGGGCCAGGACCTGGATCTGCGTACCTTCAAGGTCATCGACCCGCAATCGGGCCGGCAGATGGGGTTCCGTGCCGACATCACGCCGCAAGTGGCGCGCATCGATGCGCATACCTTGCGACACGAAGGGCCAAGTCGCCTGTGCTACGCCGGTAGCGTACTGCATGCCCAGCCACGTGCCTTGTCGTCCTCGCGCAGCCCGATCCAGTTGGGCGCCGAGTTGTATGGCGATGCCAGTCCGAGCAGCGACGTGGAAGTCATCAGCCTGATGCTCGCCATGCTGCAACTGGCTGATGTACCGGATGTCCACATGGACCTGGGGCATGTCGGTATCTACCGCGGCCTGGCCCGCGCCGCCGGTCTGTCCGGTGAAGTTGAGCAGCAGTTGTTCGATGCGTTGCAACGCAAAGCCATCGATGAGGTCATTACCTTGACCGAAGGCTTGCCGGCTGACCTGTCGGGCATGCTGCGCGCCCTGGTCGACTTGTGTGGTGGCCGTGAAGTGCTGGCGGCTGCGCGTGAGCGTCTGGCCAAGGCCCCGGCTGCAGTGTTGGCGGCATTGGATGACTTGTTGGCAATCGCCGAGCGTTTGTCCGTGCGTTTCCCGCAGTTGCCACTGTACTTCGACCTGGGCGAGTTGCGCGGTTACCACTACCACACCGGTGTAGTGTTCGCCGTGTTCGTGCCGGGTGTGGGCCAGTCCATTGCCCAGGGTGGTCGTTACGACGACATCGGCGCCGACTTCGGTCGCGCTCGTCCGGCAACCGGCTTCTCTACCGATTTGAAAACCCTGGTGACCCTGGGGCGTGCTGAGATCCAGCTACCGTCTGGCGGTATCTGGATGCCTGACAGTACGGATGCGGCACTCTGGCAGCAGGTTTGCCAGTTGCGCAGTGAGGGTCAGCGTGTTGTCCAGGCATTGCCTGGGCAACCTTTGGCCGCCGCCCGTGAAGCGGACTGCGACCGGCAATTGATTCAGCAGAACGGGCTTTGGCAAGTATCGCCACTGGCTTCTTGAGTTTTCCTGCCGGCTGCCGCCGGCACCAAGTTTGCGCGAATGAGGACAAGTGTTATGGGTAAGAATGTCGTAGTCCTGGGCACCCAGTGGGGTGATGAGGGCAAAGGCAAGATCGTTGATCTGCTGACCGAACATGCTGCCGCCGTAGTGCGCTACCAGGGTGGCCACAACGCCGGTCACACCTTGGTGATCGACGGTGAAAAAACTGTCTTGCACCTGATCCCTTCGGGCGTATTGCGCGAAGGCGTGCAGTGCCTGATCGGCAACGGCGTGGTGGTTGCACCTGACGCCCTGCTGCGCGAGATCACCAAGCTGGAAGAAAAAGGCGTACCGGTGCGCGAGCGCCTGCGTATCAGCCCGTCCTGCCCACTGATCCTGTCCTTCCACGTTGCGTTGGACCAGGCCCGTGAAAAGGCCCGTGGCGAGCTGAAGATCGGCACCACCGGTCGCGGCATCGGCCCGGCTTACGAAGACAAGGTTGCACGCCGTGGCCTGCGCGTGGGCGATCTGCTCAACATGCCGCGTTTTGAAGACAAACTGCGTGAACTGGTGGAATACCACAACTTCATGCTGGTGGGTTACTACAAAGAGCCGGCCATCGACTTCGACAAGACCCTGGCCGAATGCAAAGAGTACGCGGAGCTGCTCAAGCCGCTGATGCTGGACGTGACTGCCGAGTTGCACGACCTGCGTCGCGCTGGCAAAGACATCATGTTCGAAGGCGCCCAAGGCTCCCTGCTGGACATCGACCACGGTACCTACCCGTACGTGACCAGCTCTAACACCACCGCTGGCGGCGTAGCTACCGGTTCGGGTGTTGGCCCTATGTTCCTGGACTACATCCTGGGCATTACCAAGGCTTACACCACGCGTGTAGGTTCGGGTCCATTCCCGACTGAGTTGTTCGACGAAGTCGGTGCGCACCTGGCTAAACAAGGTCACGAGTTCGGCGCGACTACCGGCCGTGCTCGGCGTTGTGGTTGGTTCGACGCTGTTATCCTGCGTCGCGCTATCGATGTGAACAGCATCTCGGGCATCTGCCTGACCAAGCTGGACGTGCTCGACGGTCTGGAAACCATCAACATCTGCGTCGGCTACAAAGATGCGCAAGGCAACGCCGTTGCCCCGACTGATGCTGACAGCTACGTGGGCCTGCAGCCTGTGTACGAAGAGGTGCCGGGCTGGACCGAGTCGACCGTGGGTGCCAAAACCCTGGAAGAGCTGCCAGCTAACGCCCGTGCTTACATCAAACGCGTCGAAGAGCTGATCGGCGCGCCGATCGACATTATTTCGACGGGTCCGGACCGCAACGAAACCATCGTTCTGCGCCATCCGTTCGCTTGATAAGCTGTTGATGTAAAACACAAAGGCCCCTCAATAGGGGCCTTTGTCGTATATGTCTGTAGGACGGCATGACCTTTGCTATTACCTTTGCCTAAAGCGTCACTTTCGGGCGTGCCATCAATTTAATGGCGCAAATGCAGAGGGATTTCAAGTGTCAGCTGTTCTCTCGTTGTTACAAAGCCGTTTGTTGCGGCCTGTATTCGTTACCCTTGGTATCGCCCTTTTGGTGCAGGTGCTGGTGGCGGTCGCGCTGACCCGGAGCACTGTGACGGCGCTGGAAGCCGATCTCGCCCAGCGCCTGGGGGCGGACAGTCAAAAACTGTCCGGTGAGCTCGAGCAGGCGGGGCGTGAAGTCACGTCGAGCCTGGACAGCCTGTCTGCCAGTACGCGTCAACGCCTCACGGCTGGCTTGTCTTCGCGATTGAAGGACGAGCAGGCCCAGTTGCGTTCGACCCTGGAAAAAGACCTGAAGGATTCCGCCAGCGACATGGCACAGCTTCTGGCCTCGGTGGCGCCTCGCGCCATGTGGGATAACGACGTGCCGACCTTGTCCGAGTTTGCCCGTCGGGCCCAGCGCAACCCCAATGTCCTGTTCGTGGTGTACGACGACGCCACGGGCCAGCATCTGACGCGTTACCTCAACCGGGAAAACCCGATCAACAAGGCGCTGCTGGAAAAAGGCCAGGGCGAGCGCGCACTGGACAAGGTGCTGGACGCGGCGAAGAACGATCCGTCGGTCTTCTACGTCGAGGCCTCGATCAACCCTAATGGCGTGGAGATCGGCAAGGTCTTGATGGGCGTCTCGACGGCGTCGGTAGAGGCCGACCTGGCGGCACTGGACAAGCGCTTCTCGGCGTTGATTGCCAGTGGCGACCAGTTGGTGGGCGACAGCCTCAAAGGCGCGGCAGCCGACAGCGCAGCGGCCATGGGTGCACGTCTGCAATCGGCGCAGTCCACGGCCGCTGAAATGAAAGCCAATACCACCGCCACCGTGCAGGAGGCCGCGACAACCCTGCGCTGGCGTATTGGAGTGAGCCTGGCTTTGGTGGGCTTTGGTGTCCTGCTGTTGCTGGCGGTCGTGCTCGGGCGCCGAGTCGTCAACCGCCTGAGGATGTTGATTGTCGCCATGGATGACCTGGCGGCGGGTGAGGGCGATCTGACCAAGCGTGTGCAGATCAGCAGCAGGGACGAAATCGGCGATATGGCGTCGGCGGTCAATCGCTTCGTCGACAAATTGCAGCCGATAGTGCGCGAGGCGGGTGATGTCGCCCAGCGTACCGGTGTGGAAATTGGCGCCATGACATTGCGTAACGCGGGGGCGGATGCGGCGGCGGGCATGCAGCGCGATGAGGTGGCTGAAAGCCTGCGGGCCTTGTCGCGAATGGCGGATGAGGCGCAGTCGGAAAGCCAGGCCATGCAAGCGGCATTGAAGCAGGTGGTGGATATTCGCCAGGCCACCGACGAAAACACCCGGACTTCGGCGAAAGTCGGCACTCTGATTGAAGCGTTGGCGGGCCAGGTTGAGACTGGCGCGCAAGTGATTGAGCGCCTGGCACAGCAGAGTGAGCAGATTGAGGTAGTGCTGACGGTCATTCATGGCATTGCCGAACAGACCAACCTGCTGGCGCTGAACGCGGCGATTGAGGCAGCGCGCGCCGGCGAAACCGGTCGCGGCTTTGCGGTGGTGGCAGATGAAGTGCGCGCGTTGGCGAGCAAGACGCAAAGCTCCACCGGCGATATCCAGGCGCACATCGTAGCGTTGCAGCAAGGTGCCCGCGAGGCCGTAGCGGCAATCGGCCAGGCCGGGCGCCAGGCCAGTGAAGGCCTGTTGGTTCTGCGTGACAGCGCGCGGTTGCAGCAATCGGTGCAGGCTTCGGTCGAGCAGGTGCACACGGCAATCGGCCTGGCGACCCAGGCTGCCGAGCATCAGGCTCGGGGAGCACAGGCTGTGCGAGGTCGGGTCGAGACCATTCATGTGCAAGCCGAAAAGGCGGCCCAGGCGGTGGTGGAAACCACGGCCAGCGGCAAGGTGCTCGATGGCCTGGCGGCGCAGCTCAAAGCCAGCTTGGGGCAGTTCAGGGCTTGATGTTTTGCCTGGCCTGGCCTGGCCTCTTCGCGAGCAGGCTCGCTCCCACAGGTGATCTACCGAGCCCTGTGGGAGCGAGCCTGCTCGCGAAAGCGATCTCAGCGGCTCAAATACATCCGGGTTGTTAATAGATATACAGGCAGCCCCGACACCAATATCAACAACGCCGCATAAGGCGCCGCCGCCGCAAACTCCACATTCGCGGTATGCGCCCACACCTCAGTGGCCAGCGTGTTGAGCCCGGTTGGGCTCAACAGCAAGGTCGCCGTCAATTCCTTCATCGCATCCAGAAATACCAATGCAAACGCTGCTCCCAGCGCCGGAAAAATGATTGGCAGCGTTATCCGGCAAAACGCACTGAACGAAGATGCCCCCAGCGTGCGCGCCGCCTCTTCCAGTTGCGGCGCAGCCTTGTTCAGTGCTGTGCGAATCGGTGCCTGGGCCAGCGGTAGAAACAGCAGCGCATAAGCAATCAGCAGCAGTGTCGAAGTCTGGTACAGCACCGGCACATAGTGGAGCGCGAAATACACCAGGGTCAGTGCAATCACCAGGCCTGGCAGCGCGTGCAGCAGATACGGCAAACGTTCTGCCCAGATTGCCAGTGGCCCTTTATAGCGCACCACCAGCAACCCCACCGGCAACGCCAGCAGCAGACAAAACGCCGCGCCGCCCAAGGACAGGGCCAGGGAGGAAAGCAGCGCCTCGCTGATCGCGGCGATCGGGAATGCCGCCGACGAGCCCACGGCCAGCCAGTACGCCAGCATTCCCAGAGGAATGCCGCTGCCGATGATCGCCAGCAACAGGCAGTAAAGCTGCCCAGCCATCATCCAGGGGCCCAATCTGACCTGTTCTGCCTGTCGCGCCGCGCCCTGGCCTGTACGTACATGCCGGCCTTTGCCGCGAACGCGCAGTTCCAGCCACAGCAACATCAAGCACAGTGCCAGCAACACCGCCGAGAGCATCGCGGCGTTGGCGTTGCTGAATTCCAGCTCGAACTGTTGGTAAATCGCGGTGGTGAAGGTTTGCAGGCCAATGATCGACAGTGCACCGAATTCCACCAACATGTGCAGGGCAATCAGTAGCGATCCCGCCAGCAGCGAAGGCCAGAGCAGCGGTAGGGTGACGCGGAAAAATACTCCCCAGCGATTCTGCCCCAGGGTGCGGGCAGACTCTTCGAGTGAGGGGTCGAGATTGCGCAGGGTGGCGGCCACCGGCAGGAAGATCAGCGGGTATTTGGACAGGCTCATCACCAGGATCGCCCCGCCGAGCCCTTCGAAATGTGCGCTCAGTGACACCCAGGTAAAACTGCTGACAAACGCCGGTACGGCGAACGGCAAACACAGAATCACGCCCCACAGGCGTCGCCCAGGCAGATTGCTGCGCTCCAGCAACCATGCCAGCGACAGGCCGATCACGCCGCAAGTCAGTGTTACGCCAATCATCAGCGCCAGGGTATTGCGCAGCAGGCCAAATACATAAGGCCGCCACAGCAAATGCAGCGCCTGGGCCCAACCCGCTTGCCAGGCCTTCAGGCCGACGTAGGCCAGGGGAAGCAAGCTGAGCACGACCAGCAGTAACACCGGCAGAATCAACCAGATGGAAGGCCGCCTGCGCCCTGGTACGTATCGACCGTGCGAGGCGGAGGCGGATAGCGATGCACTCATCAGTTCAGGCCAACCTCGCGTTCCAGGTCCAAGGCTTCTTCGGCATTGCCGAGGTCGGCGGGCGTGACGTTCGGCGCTTGCAGTTCGCTGAAAGGCTTGAGGCCGCGATCCGATTGCATGCCTTTGTGTAGCGGGTATTCGGCGGTGGTCTGGGTGATCACGCGCTGGCCCTCTTCACTGGCCATGTAGGCGAGCAGTTGCTGGGCTTCTTTTGGATGTTTGCTGGATTTCAGCACGGCCGCACTCGATACGGTAATCAGGCCGCCGACGTCGCCGCCAGTGAAGTAATGCAGTTTCGAATCGAGCTGGCCCTTTTCGCGCTGCAAGGCGAACCAGTAGTAGTTGTTTACCAGCACCGTCGCGACTTCGCCGTTTTCCACGGCTTTTAGGGCAACCATGTTGTTGCTGTAGGTCTTGCCGAAAGCGCGCAAGCCGGTCAGCCATTCTTCCGCAGCCTCCATGCCGTGCACCTTGATGATCGCCACGGCTTGTTCCTGGAAGGCGCCGCTGGTAGGGACGAAGCCGACCTTGCCTTGCCATTTTGGATCGGAGAATTCCATCACCGATTTCGGCAGGTCTTTTTCGTCAATCAACTTCGGGTTGAATGCGACGACACGCACCCGAGCGGTGACGCCAATCCAGGTGCCGTCAGCGGCGACATAGTCCTTGGGCAGAACGGCCAGCGTGGTGTCGTCGGCCTTGGCCAGAACGCCTTGCTCGCCGAGTTTGTTCAGTGGCGGCGACTCTTCGGTGTAGATCACATCGGCGGGAGAGCGATCGCCTTCTTCGACGACTTGGCTGGCAAGCTGGTTGCTGCTGCCCTTGCGCACATTGACGTGAATGCCTGTCTT
The DNA here is from genome assembly GCF_002236105.1 of Pseudomonas umsongensis. GTDB lineage: Bacteria > Pseudomonadota > Gammaproteobacteria > Pseudomonadales > Pseudomonadaceae > Aquipseudomonas > Aquipseudomonas umsongensis. Next base: position 137,722 of record NZ_NIWU01000004.1, on the reverse strand, counting down.
GGCTTCGAAGGCTTTGGCGACCGCATCGCCGACTTCCTTGTGTTGGCCGTTATAGAGTGTAAGGGAGACTGGATCGGCAGCCTGGGTGAGGGGGGTGGCGAGTGCCAGGCCAAGCAGAGTGGTGGTCAGGCCGCGGCGCAGGGTATTTCGAAACATCATTCGCAGGGTTCCTCACTGTCGCATTGCAAAATCTTGCAACAATGATAAACGATATTGTTTCTCATATGCGCTCTGGGCGGAGCAATTGATCTGTAGGAGCTGCCGAAGGTTGCGATCTTTTGATCTTAAAAACCAAAATCAAAAGATCGCAACCTTCGGCAGCTCCTACAGGGGCCAGAAACGCAAAAACCCGCTTTCGCGGGTTTCTGTGAAATTCAAGGTCGTGACCTTGAATTTGAATTGGTGCCCAGAAGAAGACTCGAACTTCCACGACCTTGCGGTCACCAGCACCTGAAGCTGGCGTGTCTACCAATTTCACCATCTGGGCATTCATCGCGAGCGTTGCCGCTGTTGATGTGGCGCACTATACGGAGAGCAATTTGATCTGTAAACCCCTGATTTTAAATTTAATTAATCAGGGTCCCAGAATGCAAAAAACCCGCTTTCGCGGGTTTTGTGTGAGCTTCGAAATTGAACTAATCTCAAGCTCGAAATTGGTGCCCAGAAGAAGACTCGAACTTCCACGACCTTGCGGTCACCAGCACCTGAAGCTGGCGTGTCTACCAATTTCACCATCTGGGCAGTATCGGCAACGTTGTCCGTCGTCGATGGCGCGCACTATACGGAGCGTCTTTTTAACTGTAAACCCCCGACACCAAAAAAACCTGAAAAATTTCACCAGCGGTATTTAAATCAACATCCTGGTGTCGATATAGGGCTTTAGATGAGGCGTCTTAGCCTGAAATTTCCCGTTTCATTACGCCTATGCCAAACTAACCCGCATATAGACAAGGTGAAAACTCTCTAATGGCCGATTGGCAGTCCCTCGATCCCGAGGCCGCTCGTGAAGCGGAAAAATATGAAAACCCCATTCCTAGCCGCGAACTGATCCTTCAGCACCTTGCTGATCGAGGTTCGCCTGCTAACCGCGAGCAACTGGTCGAAGAGTTTGGTCTGACCACGGAAGACCAGATCGAAGCCCTGCGCCGCCGCCTGCGCGCCATGGAGCGCGATGCTCAACTCATCTATACCCGTCGCGGCACTTATGCGCCGGTGGACAAGCTCGACCTGATCCTGGGCCGCATCAGCGGTCACCGCGACGGCTTCGGCTTCCTGGTGCCGGACGACGGCAGTGACGACCTGTTCATGAGCCCGGCGCAAATGCGCCTGGTGTTTGACGGCGACCGTGCACTGGCGCGTGTTTCCGGGCTGGATCGTCGCGGTCGCCGCGAAGGCATGATCGTCGAAGTGGTGTCCCGTGCTCACGAGACAATCGTCGGTCGTTACTTCGAAGAAGGTGGCATCGGATTCGTCGTCGCAGATAATCCGAAGATCCAGCAGGAAGTGCTGGTGACGCCGGGTCGTAACGCGAACGCGCAGATCGGTCAGTTCGTCGAAGTGAAGATCACTCACTGGCCGACACCACGCTTCCAGCCGCAAGGCGATGTGGTCGAAGTCGTGGGCAACTACATGGCGCCGGGCATGGAGATCGACGTTGCCCTGCGTACCTACGACATTCCTCATGTCTGGCCTGATGCCGTACTCAAGGAAGCCAGCAAGCTCAAGCCGGAAGTCGAAGAGAAAGACAAAGAGAAGCGCATCGACCTGCGTCATCTGCCGTTCGTCACCATCGACGGCGAAGATGCCCGCGACTTCGATGATGCGGTCTACTGCGAAGCCAAGCCGGGCAAGCTGCGCCTGTTCTCCGGCGGCTGGAAGTTGTACGTGGCGATTGCCGACGTTTCCAGCTACGTGAAGCTCGGTTCGGCACTGGATGCCGAAGCTCAGGTTCGTGGCAACTCGGTGTACTTCCCCGAGCGCGTGATCCCGATGCTGCCTGAGCAGCTGTCCAATGGATTGTGCTCGTTGAACCCGCAGGTCGATCGCCTGGCCATGGTTTGCGAGATGACTATCTCCAAATCCGGCGAAATGACCGACTACTGCTTCTACGAAGCGGTGATCCACTCCCACGCCCGCCTGACCTACAACAAGGTCAGCGCGATGCTGGAAACGCCCAAAGCCAGCGAAGCCCGCAAGCTGCGTGGTGAATACACTGACGTGGTGCCGCACCTCAAGCAGCTGTATTCGTTGTACAAGGTATTGCTGGCGGCTCGTCACGTGCGTGGCGCGATCGATTTTGAAACCCAGGAAACCCGGATCATCTTCGGCTCCGAGCGCAAGATCGCGGAAATCCGTCCGACCATCCGCAATGACGCGCACAAGCTGATCGAGGAATGCATGTTGGCGGCCAACGTGGCCACCGCCGAGTTCCTCAAGAAGCACGAAATTCCTGCGTTGTACCGCGTTCACGACGGCCCGCCGCCGGAGCGCCTGGAAAAATTGCGCGCATTCCTCGGCGAACTCGGCCTGTCCCTGCACAAAGGCAAGGATGGCCCGTCGCCGAAGGATTACCAGGCACTGCTGGCTGGTATCAAGGATCGTCCGGATTTCCACCTGATCCAGACCGTGATGCTGCGTTCGTTGAGCCAGGCGGTGTACAGCGCCGATAACCAGGGTCACTTCGGCCTGAATTACGAGGCGTACACCCACTTCACCTCGCCGATCCGCCGCTACCCGGACTTGCTCACTCACCGGGCGATCCGCAGCGTGATCCATTCGAAGCAGGACACCCCGCACGTTCGCCGTGCCGGTGCGATGACCATTCCGAAGGCGCGCATCTATCCGTACGACGAAGCAGCCCTGGAGCAGCTCGGCGAGCAGTGCTCGATGAGCGAGCGCCGTGCCGATGAAGCGACCCGCGATGTCGTGAACTGGCTCAAGTGCGAGTTCATGAAAGATCGCGTTGGCGAGTCGTTCCCGGGTGTGATCACTGCGGTCACCGGCTTTGGCCTGTTCGTCGAGCTGACTGACATTTACGTCGAAGGCCTGGTGCACGTCACCGCGCTGCCGGGCGATTACTACCACTTCGATCCAGTGCATCACCGCCTGGCGGGTGAGCGAACCGGTCGTAGCTTCCGCCTTGGCGACACCGTTGAAGTACGCGTCATGCGCGTCGACCTCGACGAGCGCAAGATCGACTTCGAGATGGCCGAAAAAACCATCAGCGCGCCGATCGGCCGCAAAAAACGTGGCAGCGAAACCGCGGCACCTGCTGGCAAATCCGAAGCAGAGCCGGCGCCGGCGAAAACCGGTCGTCGTCCCGCCAAGGAAAAGGCAGTCGAGGCCTATCGTCCGAGCGATGCGGCGGCGAAAAATGCCGAAGTGCGCAAGAGCCGTGAAATGAAGCAGGCGTTGCTCGCCGGCGCGAAAAGCGGCGGTAAAGCGGCGTCTGCGGGAAAGACCAGTCGGTCGGCGCCTGACAAGGCTGTCGGCGGCAAGCCAGCCAAACCGAGCAAGCATCGTAAAGGTCCGCCAAAAGCGGGCTCGGCCCCAGCCAAAAGCGGCGGGGCGCGTAAACCTAAGGCCAAGTCATGAGTCAGTTGGAAAAGATCTACGGCGTACACGCTGTAGAAGCATTGTTGCGTCATCACCCGAAGCGCGTGAAGCAGATCTGGCTGGCTGAAGGCCGCGGTGATCCGCGGGTGCAGACGTTGATCGAGTTGGCCAACGAAAATCGTGTGCAGGTCGGCCAGGCCGAGCGTCGTGAAATGGACGCCTGGGTCGAGGGCGTGCACCAGGGCGTGGTTGCGGACGTCAGTCCGAGCCAGGTCTGGGGCGAGGCGATGCTCGACGAGCTACTCGATCGCACCGAAGGCGCACCGTTGCTGCTGGTACTCGACGGCGTGACCGATCCGCACAACCTGGGCGCCTGCCTGCGTTCTGCCGATGCGGCGGGTGCGCTGGCGGTGATCGTGCCGAAGGACAAGTCCGCAACCCTGACGCCGGTCGTGCGAAAGGTTGCGTGCGGGGCGGCGGAAGTGATTCCGCTGGTGGCCGTGACCAACCTGGCGCGTACCCTGGAAAAACTCCAGCAGCGTGGCCTGTGGGTCGTGGGCACGGCAGGGGAGGCCGAGGTCAGTCTGTATGACCAGGACCTGACCGGTCCGACCATCCTGATCATGGGCGCCGAAGGCAAAGGCATGCGCCGCCTGACCCGCGAGCATTGCGATTATCTGGTGAACTTGCCGATGGCCGGTAGCGTCAGCAGTCTCAACGTTTCCGTGGCGACGGGCGTATGCCTGTTCGAAGCGCAGCGTCAGCGCAGTGTCAAAGCCAAGGCTGCCGCCAAAAAGCCCTGATTGAAAAACCAACTGTAGGAGCCGGCTTGCGGGCGATATCGGAGTAACATTCAGCATCAATGTTGAATGTAGCGCCTCAATCGCGAGCAAGCTCGCTCCTACAGTGTTTTGTGGTGTGGCATGAATTGAGGGTTGTTCAAATAATCACCAATTCCCTTGCGCCTCCCACGCCCCTTCTCTACAATTGCGCCCCTTGCTGTGATGGCAGGCACCAACGTGTCTAGCGTCCACAAGTCCATAAGTGTCATTCACTCCTTGTCTGACCGCTTTTGAGCGGCAGGCTACAACCCGTAAGGAGCATTCATGCGTCATTACGAAATCATCTTTTTGGTCCACCCGGATCAAAGCGAGCAAGTCGGCGGCATGGTTGAGCGTTACACCAAGCTGATCGAAGAAGACGGCGGCAAAATCCACCGTCTGGAAGATTGGGGCCGTCGTCAACTGGCCTACGCAATCAACAATGTTCACAAGGCTCACTACGTGATGCTGAACGTTGAGTGCACTGGCAAGGCCCTGGCCGAGCTGGAAGACAACTTCCGCTACAACGATGCAGTGATCCGTAACCTGGTCATCCGTCGCGAAGAAGCCGTTACCGGCCAATCCGAGATGCTCAAGGCTGAAGAAAACCGCAGTGAGCGCCGTGAGCGTCGCGACCGTCCTGAGCACGAAGGCGCTGAAAGCGCTGATAGTGATGACAGCGACAACAGCGATAACGCTGACGAGTAATCCACGGACCTTTTAAGGAGCCTATCAAATGGCACGTTTCTTCCGTCGTCGTAAATTCTGCCGCTTCACCGCTGAAGACGTGAAAGAGATCGATTACAAAGATCTCAACACTCTGAAAGCTTATGTATCCGAGACCGGCAAAATCGTTCCAAGCCGCATCACCGGTACCAAAGCACGTTATCAGCGTCAGCTGGCCACCGCTATCAAGCGCGCCCGCTTCCTGGCCCTGCTGGCCTACACCGACAGCCACGGCCGCTGAGACCGGGCAGTCGACACGTAGCAAAGGATTGAATGTATGCGTGCCTTAGCTGAGTTCATCATGCGGGGCCGTATGCAGGCCACTCTCGTAGTGGCTGGATGCGCGGCATTGCCGTTGTTGTATTGGTTGGGTGCTGCCGCCGGATGCCTTGTGCTCCTGCGGCGCGGATTGAAGGACGCCCTGGGCGTTCTTGCTCTGGGACTGCTGCCGGCGTTGATCTGGTGGCTTTACTCCGACGACCCACGGGCACTTCTGGTGCTGCTGGGGTCTGCGAGCCTTGCGTTGGTTTTGCGCGCAAGCGAGTCCTGGAACCGCGTGCTGCTGGTCAGCATAGCGATGGGAGTGGTGTTTTCAGTGGTGCTGGGGGCGGTTTTTGGTCCCCAGATCGAGATGCTGGCGCAGGCTTTGATAAAAGTCATGCCGTCGCTACTCGGTGAGGTCTACCAGCAAATGTCGGTAGACGAGCAAGCGCGTTTCGCGTCCCTGATTACACCGATCCTGACCGGCCTGATTGCGGCCTTGTTGCAAATCGTCAGTGTGCTGAGCCTGATTGTCGGGCGCTACTGGCAGGCGTTGTTGTACAACCCCGGTGGTTTTGGTCGCGAGTTTCGCGCCGTCCGAATCCCGCTGGGTCCCGCGATGTTGCTGCTGGCGGGCATGGTTGTGACACCGAACCTTGGTGTCCAGATGTCCATGCTGGTACCGCTGTGCAGCGTACCGCTGGTTTTCGCCGGGCTGGCCCTGATTCACGGGTTGGTGGCGCAAAAGCGACTGGCCAAATTCTGGCTGGTGGGGTTGTACGTCACGCTGTTGCTGTTCATGCAGCTGATCTATCCGTTGCTGGTGGTCTTGGCCATCGTCGACAGCCTGATTGATTTTCGCGGTCGTCTCGCGCCGAAAGACGCCGATGACGCGAACGGTGAAGGTTAAAAGTTAAGAGGATTTTCACATGCAACTGATCCTTCTGGAAAAAGTCACCAACCTGGGCAACCTGGGTGACAAAGTGAACGTTAAGGCTGGTTACGGTCGTAACTACCTGCTGCCTTACGGCAAAGCTACCGCTGCGACCCCAGCCAACCTGGCTGCGTTCGAAGAGCGTCGTGCTGAGCTGGAAAAAGCCGCAGCAGATCGTAAATCGTCGGCTGAAAGCCGCGCTGCCCAACTGGCCGAGCTGGAAGTGACCATCACTGCCACCGCTGGCGACGAAGGCAAGCTGTTCGGTTCGATCGGTACTCACGACATCGCTGACGCACTGACCGCCTCCGGCGTTGAAGTAGCGAAAAGCGAAGTTCGTCTGCCGAACGGCACTATCCGTAACGTAGGTGAATTCGACGTAGCCGTGCACCTGCACGCCGAAGTTGAAGCCACTGTACGCGTTGTCGTGGTAGCAGCTTAAGCAGCACTTGTCGGCTGGCACCCTCGGGTGCTTGCCGGTAACATCGGGCACGATCCTGTTCACAGGTCGTGCCCTTTGTCTTTCTGGTAACGCCCGTTTTCAATCCCTGCTTTTCCTCAAACAACCAAGTGGCCATGAACGAAATCTCTGCTCCCGAGCAATACGATCTGCAAACCGCCGCGCTGAAGGTGCCGCCCCATTCCATCGAAGCCGAACAGGCTGTACTCGGTGGTCTGATGCTGGACAACAACGCCTGGGAGCGCGTGCTTGATCAAGTCTCCGACGGCGATTTCTATCGACATGACCACCGCCTGATTTTCCGTGCGATCGCCAAGCTGGCCGATCAGAACATGCCGATCGACGTCGTGACCCTGTCCGAGCAGTTGGACAAGGAAGGTCAGACCTCGCAAGTCGGTGGCCTGGGTTACCTGGGCGAACTGGCGAAAAACACGCCTTCGGTCGCCAACATCAAGGCCTACGCGCAAATCGTTCGTGAGCGGGCCACCCTGCGTCAGTTGATCGGTATCAGCACCGAGATCGCCGACAGTGCCTTCAACCCGGAAGGCCGTACCGCCGCCGAGATTCTCGATGAAGCCGAGCGGCAGATCTTCCAGATCGCCGAGGCCCGGCCGAAAACCGGTGGCCCGGTGGGTGTGAATGACCTGCTGACCAAGGCCATCGATCGCATCGACACCCTGTTCAACACTGACAACGCCATCACTGGCCTCTCCACCGGCTACACCGACCTCGACGAGAAGACCAGCGGCCTGCAGCCGGCGGACTTGATCATCGTCGCCGGCCGTCCGTCCATGGGTAAGACCACCTTTGCCATGAACCTGGTGGAAAATGCCGTATTGCGCAGCGAGAAAGCGGTTCTGGTTTACTCGCTGGAGATGCCAGGCGAATCGCTGATCATGCGTATGCTGTCGTCCCTCGGCCGAATCGACCAGACCAAGGTACGTTCCGGCCAGTTGGAAGATGACGATTGGCCACGCCTGACCTCGGCGGTCAACCTGCTCAACGATCGCAAGCTGTTCATCGACGATACCGCCGGCATCAGCCCCTCGGAAATGCGTGCACGAACCCGCCGCCTGGTGCGTGAGCATGGCGAAGTCGGCTTGATCATGATCGACTACCTGCAACTCATGCAGATCCCGGGCTCCAGCGGTGACAACCGGACCAACGAGATTTCCGAGATCTCCCGGTCCCTGAAAGCCCTGGCCAAGGAATTCAACTGCCCGGTCGTTGCGCTGTCCCAGCTGAACCGTTCCCTGGAACAACGCCCGAACAAGCGCCCGGTGAACTCCGACTTGCGTGAATCCGGAGCGATCGAGCAGGACGCCGACGTGATTATGTTCGTGTACCGCGACGAGGTGTATCACCCGGAGACCGAGCACAAAGGCATTGCCGAGATCATCATCGGCAAGCAGCGGAACGGGCCGATCGGCTTTATTCGCCTGGCCTTTATCGGCAAATACACGCGGTTCGAGAACCTGGCGCCCGGTAGCTACAACTTCGACGACGACGAATAAGTTATAGCGTCTGCCATGGCCTCTTCGCGAGCAGGCTCGCTCCCACAGGTTCAGTGTGATCTCTGTGGGAGCGAGCCTGCTCGCGAATGGGGGTGGCGCAATTTCCGACCACAGTCGTCGGAATTGGTCAAAATTTGTGCTATATTCCGCGCCCGCGAAATTCAATGAAAGCCAACACCGGTTATCGACATGCAAGCAGCCAAACCGTTATTTGACTATCCGAAGTACTGGGCCGAATGTTTCGGACCGGCGCCATTCCTGCCGATGAGCAGGGAGGAGATGGATCAGCTCGGCTGGGATTCCTGCGACATCATCATCGTCACCGGTGATGCCTACGTCGATCACCCGTCGTTCGGCATGGCGATCATCGGCCGGCTGCTGGAGTCCCAGGGCTTCCGCGTCGGGATCATTGCCCAACCGAACTGGCAGTCCAAAGACGACTTCATGAAGCTCGGCGAGCCGAACCTGTTCTTCGGTGTCGCGGCCGGCAACATGGACTCGATGATCAATCGCTACACCGCCGACAAGAAAATCCGTTCCGACGACGCCTACACCCCGGGTGGCCTGGCGGGCAAGCGTCCGGATCGCGCGAGCCTGGTCTACAGCCAGCGCTGCAAGGAAGCCTACAAGCACGTGCCGATCGTGCTGGGTGGCATTGAAGCGTCCCTGCGCCGCATCGCCCACTACGATTACTGGCAGGACCGGGTGCGTAACTCGATCCTGATCGACGCCTGCGCCGACATCCTGCTCTACGGCAACGCCGAACGTGCGATCGTCGAAGTTGCGCAGCGCCTGTCCTACGGTCACAAGATCGAAGACATCACCGATGTGCGCGGCACCGCGTTCATCCGTCGCGATACACCGAAAGACTGGTACGAAGTCGACTCCACGCGTATCGACCGTCCGGGCAAGATCGACAAGATCATCAACCCGTACGTGAACACCCAGGACACCCAGGCCTGCGCCATCGAGCAGGAAAAAGGTCCGGTTGAGGATCCACAGGAAGCCAAGGTCGTGCAGATCCTGGCCAGCCCGAAGATGACCCGCGACAAGACTGTGATTCGTCTGCCGTCGGTGGAAAAGGTCCGCAATGACGCTGTGCTCTACGCCCACGCCAACCGCGTGTTGCACCTGGAAACCAACCCGGGCAATGCCCGTGCCCTGGTGCAGAAGCACGGCGAAGTCGATGTCTGGTTCAACCCGCCACCGATTCCGATGACCACCGAAGAGATGGACTACGTCTTCGGCATGCCTTACGCACGCGTTCCGCATCCAGCGTATGGCAAGGAGAAGATCCCGGCCTACGACATGATCCGTTTCTCGGTGAATATCATGCGTGGCTGCTTCGGCGGCTGCACTTTCTGCTCGATCACCGAGCACGAAGGCCGGATCATCCAGAACCGCTCCCACGAATCGATTATCCGTGAGATCGAGGAAATTCGTGACAAGGTTCCCGGTTTTACCGGCGTGATCTCCGACCTGGGTGGTCCGACGGCGAATATGTACCGCATCGCCTGCAAGACCCCGGAAATCGAATCCGCGTGCCGCAAGCCGTCTTGCGTGTTCCCGGGCATCTGCCCGAACCTCAACACCGACCACTCGGCGCTGATCCAGTTGTACCGCAGCGCCCGTGAATTGCCGGGTGTGAAGAAGATCCTGATCGCCTCCGGCCTGCGCTACGACCTCGCGGTCGAGTCCCCGGAATACGTTAAAGAGCTGGTGACCCACCACGTTGGTGGCTACCTGAAGATCGCCCCGGAACATACCGAGGAAGGTCCGCTCAACCAGATGATGAAACCGGGCATCGGCAGCTATGACAAGTTCAAGCGCATGTTCGAGAAGTATTCCAAGGAAGCCGGGAAAGAGCAGTACCTGATTCCGTACTTCATCGCCGCCCACCCGGGCACCACCGACGAAGACATGATGAACCTGGCCCTGTGGCTCAAGGGCAACGGTTTCCGTGCCGACCAGGTGCAGGCGTTCTACCCGTCGCCGATGGCCACTGCCACCGCGATGTACCACTCGGGCAAGAACCCGCTGCGCAAGGTCACCTACAAGAGTGACGCGGTCACCATCGTCAAGAGCGAGGAGCAGCGTCGCCTGCACAAGGCGTTCCTGCGTTATCACGATCCGAAAGGCTGGCCGATGCTGCGTGAGGCGTTGACCCGCATGGGCCGCGCGGACCTGATCGGGCCGGGCAAGAACCAGTTGATCCCGCTGCACCAGCCGTCCACCGACAGCTATCAGAGTGCCCGTCGCAAGAACTCGACGCCGGCGGGCAGCCACAAGGTTGCAGGGGAAAAGACCACCAAGATCCTGACCCAGCACACCGGCCTGCCTCCACGCGCCAGCGATGGCGGCAACCCGTGGGACAAGCGTGAGCAGGCCAAGGCGGCGGCATTCGCTCGCAACCAGCAGGCGGCCAAGGAGCGCAAGGAAGCAGCCAAGGGCAAAGGGCCCAAGCCTGCGCGCAAGCCGGTCGTGCCGCGCTAAACCTCGCTTGAGCTGAACAGAACGCCAACCTTCGGGTTGGAGTTTTGCATTTCTGTACCGACGACACCTGTGGCGAGGGGATTTATCCCCGACGGGCTGCGAAGCAGTCCCAACAACCGGCACCCACAAATGATCAGGTGAACGACTCTGCGACTGCTTCGCAGTCGAACGGGGATAAATCCCCTCGCCACAGGTTTGGTGCTCGCCACCATCCCCTCGCCACAAATCCGTGCAATCCTCTCCAACCAATTTCCTTCATCGCCCGATTTTGGTGCTGTACTGCCTCCTGCAACGGGAGAAAGCGCCAGCACTGCTGGATGGCATAAGTCTTGCGCGCTTTCCAATACGCTTAGGGCTCGCAGGAGGCACGCCGTGTCGATTCATGTCGCATTGCACCACGTCACACATTACCGCTATGACCGCGCTGTCGAATTGGGGCCGCAGATCGTTCGCCTGCGTCCCGCCGCCCACAGCCGCACGCGGATACTGTCCTACGCGCTGAAAATTTCGCCCGAGCAGCATTTCATTAATTGGCAGCAGGACCCCCAGGGTAATTACCTGGCACGGCTAGTGTTTCCGGAAAAAACCAACGAGTTGCGGATCGAGGTCGATCTGTTGGCGGAAATGGCGGTGTTCAATCCGTTCGACTTTTTCCTCGAGCCCTACGCCGAAAAGATTCCCTTCACTTACGCCACCGACGAGCGCAAGGAGCTGGCGCCATACCTGGAAACCTTGCCCCTGACGCCAAAGTTCAAGGCTTATCTGGACGGCATCGACCGCACGCCATTGCCCGCTGTGGATTTCCTCGTCGCGCTCAACCAGCGTCTTAGCGAAGACATCAACTACCTGATCCGCATGGAACCGGGAGTGCAAACGCCCGAGCACACCTTGGAGCAGGCCTCCGGTTCCTGTCGCGATTCAGCGTGGCTGCTGGTGCAACTGCTGCGTCACCTGGGGCTGGCCGCACGTTTCGTGTCGGGTTACCTCATCCAATTGACCGCCGACCTGAAAAGCCTCGACGGTCCTTCCGGGACGGAAGTGGACTTCACCGACCTGCACGCCTGGTGCGAGGTGTACCTGCCCGGTGCTGGCTGGATCGGCCTGGATGCAACCTCAGGGCTGTTTGCCGGTGAAGGGCATATTCCGTTGGCCTGTAGTCCCGATCCCTCCTCTGCGGCACCGATCAGCGGCTTGGTGGAGCGGTGCGAGTGCGAATTCAGCCATGAAATGTCGGTGGAGCGGATCTGGGAAGCCCCGCGGGTCACAAAGCCCTACACCGAAGAGCAGTGGCTGGCGATCCAGGCCCTGGGCCGGCAGATCGATGCCGACCTGCTCGAAGGCGACGTGCGCCTGACCATGGGCGGTGAGCCGACCTTTGTGTCCATCGACGACCCGGACGGTGCCGAGTGGAACACCGCAGCGCTGGGACCGAACAAGCGTCGACTGTCCGCCGAACTGTTCCAGCGCATGCGAAACCGTTATGCCCCGCAAGGCCTGGTGCATTATGGCCAGGGCAAATGGTATCCCGGTGAACAACTGCCGCGCTGGTCGCTCAATTGCTATTGGCGCCGCGACGGCGTGCCGATCTGGCACGACAGCGCGCTAATTGCCGACGAGCAACAAGATTATGGCGCCGATGGCGAGTTGGCCGGGCGTTTTCTGGCGAGTGTCGCCGAGCGCTTGAACATTCCTACGCGCTTTGTGTTTCCAGCCTACGAAGACAATTTCTATTACCTCTGGCGCGAAGGGGCTTTGCCGCAAAATGTCAGCGCCGAAGACTCACGACTCGAAGAGCCGCTGGAGCGTGCGCGTTTGCGCAAAGTCTTCAGTCAGGGCCTCGACAAGGTGATTGGCCAAGTCCTGCCGTTAGCGCGCACCGCCAAGGGTGATCAGTGGCAAAGCGGCCGCTGGTATCTGCGTGACGAACATTGCCGCCTGGTGCCGGGAGACTCGCCATTGGGCTATCGTCTGCCGCTGGGTTCGCAGCCGTGGGTGAAGGCGGCAGAGTATCCGTTCATTCATCCAAATGATCCCAACCAGGATTTCCCGGCGCTGCCTGGCACGGAGCAAATACAGCGCCAAGGTGCGGCGGCGCTGATTGAAGATCGGGCCCCCAAGGTCGATGAGTCCGCCGATTGGCTGACCCGCACCGCCTTCTGCGCCGAAGCGCGGGACGGCCGGTTGTACCTGTTCATGCCGCCGCTGGAGCGGGTCGAAGACTATCTGGAGTTAGTGACAGCCATCGAAGCCACGGCCCGGGAGCTCGATTGCCCGGTATTGCTGGAGGGATACGAACCGCCGGGCGATCCGCGCCTGGGCAACTTTCGCATCACCCCCGATCCCGGCGTGATCGAAGTCAACGTGCAGCCATCCGCGACGTGGGACGAGTTGGTCGAACGCACCGAGTTTCTTTACGAAGAAGCGCGCCAGACCCGACTCACCACCGAAAAATTCCTGATCGACGGCCGACACACCGGCACCGGTGGGGGCAACCACTTCGTACTGGGAGGCGCGACACCGGCGGATTCACCGTTTCTGCGGCGTCCGGATCTGCTGCGCAGCCTGATCAGCTACTGGCATAATCATCCGTCCTTGTCCTACCTGTTTTCCGGCTTGTTTATCGGCCCGACGTCCCAGGCCCCGCGGGTCGACGAAGCGCGCAACGACGCCTTGTATGAACTGGAAATCGCCTTCGCCCAGATGCCCGGGCCGGGCGAGGAGTGCGCGCCCTGGCTGGTGGATCGACTGCTGCGTAACCTGTTGATCGACGTGACCGGCAACACCCATCGCGCCGAGTTCTGCATCGACAAGCTCTATTCACCGGATGGCGCGACCGGTCGCCTGGGCTTGCTGGAGCTGCGCGCCTTTGAAATGCCACCCCATGCACGCATGAGTCTGGCCCAGCAGCTCTTGCTGCGGGCGTTGGTAGCACGGTTCTGGCGTGAGCCTTATGCACCGCCGAAGCTGGCGCGCTGGGGCACCGAGCTGCACGACCGGTTCCTGTTGCCGCATTTTATCGAGCAGGATTTTGCTGACGTTATTGCCGATCTCAATGTCGCCGGTTATCCAGTGCGGGCAGAGTGGTTCGCGGCGCACCTGCAGTTCCGTTTTCCCAAGGTCGGAGACTACGCTGTCAATGGCATCGCCCTGGAACTGCGCCAGGCACTTGAGCCGTGGCATGTGTTGGGCGAGGAGGGCGCGGTCGGCGGTACGGTGCGTTACGTCGACTCGTCCCTGGAGCGCCTGCAGGTCAAGCTCAGTGGATTGCCGCCGCAACGCTACCTGCTGACCTGCAACGGTATACCTGTGCCGTTGCAGCCCACTGGGCGGGTCGGCGAATTCGTCGCCGGTGTGCGCTTCCGTGCCTGGCAACCGGCCAACTGCCTGCAACCGACCATCCCGGTCCATGCGCCGCTGGTGTTTGACCTGCTCGACACCTGGATGGGGCGTTCGCTGGGCGGTTGCCAGTATCACGTTGCCCATCCTGGCGGGCGCAACTACGAGGCATTGCCCGTGAACGCCAATGAAGCCGAGAGCCGGCGAATGGCGCGGTTCTTCCGTATCGGACACACGCCGGGGAAACTTCCGATACCGAAGATGGAAATTAACGACGAGCTGCCGATGACGCTCGATTTACGACGTTTCTAATTCGTACACGACGCCCGGATTTTTCGTCTATCCGGGTGTCATGAGCGTGCGTTAGTCTGACCGATCACTGCTGTCTGCCGAGCTTTCCATGCCTGACTTGCTAGACCGCTACCCGCTGACGGCGGGCACCTATCACGAACTGCTCGACGACAGCGGTGCCATTCGGCCGCACTGGCGTCGACTGTTCGACCAATTGCAGCGCAGCACACCCGCGCAGTTGGTGCAGCGTCAGGCGTTGCTGACCCGACAAATCCAGGAAAACGGCGTCACCTATAACGTCTACGCCGATCCCAAGGGCGCCGATCGGCCATGGGAGCTGGACTTGTTGCCCCATGTGATTGCCGCCGATGAGTGGGAGCAGTTGTCGGCCGGTATCGCCCAGCGTGCGCGCTTGCTCAATGCAGTACTGGCCGATCTCTATGGCCCTCAACGCTTGATCGCCGAAGGTCTGCTGCCGGCCGAACTGGTATTTGGCCACAACAATTTCCTCTGGCCCTGCCAGGGCATCAAGCCGCCTGACGGTGCTTTTTTGCATCTGTTCGCCGTTGATCTGGCGCGCACGCCCGATGGCCGCTGGTGGGTAACCGCCGATCGCACGCAAGCGCCGTCCGGGGCTGGCTACGCCCTGGAAAACCGCACCATCGTGTCCCGGGCCTTTCCCGAGTTGTACCGTGATTTGAAGGTGCAGCACCTGGCGGGGTTCTTCCGCACCCTCCAGGAAACACTGGCGCGTCAGGCGCCAAGCGACGATGACGCACCGCTGGTGGTCCTGCTGACGCCGGGGCGGTTCAACGAAAGCTATTTCGAACACCTGTACCTGGCTCGTCAGCTCGGCTATCCGTTGGTGGAAGGTGGCGACCTCACGGTGCGCGATGCCACGGTCTACCTGAAGACCCTGAGTGGCTTGCGCCGGGTCCACGCGATCATGCGTCGGCTCGACGACGACTTCTGCGACCCGCTGGAGTTGCGCACCGACTCGGCCCTGGGCGTTCCGGGCCTGCTCGAAGCCGTGCGCCAGGGGCGGGTGCTGGTGGCCAACGCACTCGGCAGTGGCGTGCTGGAGTCGCCAGGCTTGCTGGGTTTCCTGCCGAAGATCAACCAGTACCTGTTTGGCGAAGAATTGATCCTGCCGTCCATAGCCACCTGGTGGTGCGGTGAGGCGCCGGTGCTGGCCCAGGCCCTGGAAAAACTACCGGAATTGCTGATTAAACCGGCGTTTCCGTCCCAAAGCTTTGCACCGGTATTTGGCCGCGATTTGAGTGAAAAGCAGCGTCAGGTCCTGGCCGAGCGCATGCAGGCGCGGCCCTATGCTTATGTTGCGCAAGAACTCGCGCAATTGTCCCAAGCGCCGATATGGCAAGCCGAGGACGGTCAACTGCAACCCCGGGCCATCGGCATGCGTGTGTATGCGGTGGCCAGTCGCGACGGCTATCGGGTGCTGCCGGGTGGCTTGACCCGAGTGGCCGCGCAGGCGGATGCCGAGGTGGTATCGATGCAGCGCGGCGGGGCGAGCAAGGACACCTGGGTGCTGGGCGAACGTCCACCGAACGGCGAACAGTGGAAAGCCCAGCGCAATATCGGCGTGCATGACCTGGTGCGCCGTGATCCTTACCTGCCATCGCGGGTGGTGGAAAACCTGTTCTGGTTCGGCCGTTACTGTGAACGCTGCGATGACAGCGCCCGATTGCTGCGAATCATGCTGGCACGTTATGTCGACGGCGATGACCCGCAGGCCCTGGAGGCTGCGGTCGATCTTGGCGAACGATTGATGTTGTTGCCTGACGAAGGTGAGCTGCCGGAGCGGTTGCTGGCGGCGATACTCGGCGATGACTGGCCGTTCAGCCTGCGTTCCAACCTGCAACGTTTGCAATGGGCGGCCTCGCAAGTGCGTGGCAAGCTCTCGCGGGAGAATTGGCAGGCGTTGGTGGAGTTGCAACGCGAAGCGATGGAACTCGAGACCGAAGAACCGGACTTCGGCGAGTTACTCGACTTCCTCAACCGGCTGGTGATGTCCTTGGCGGCGCTGTCCGGTTTTGCCCTGGACGACATGACCCGGGACGAAGGCTGGCGATTCCTGATGATCGGTCGGCGGATCGAGCGCCTTCAATTTCTAAGCGCTAGCCTGGCAGCGTTCCTGCGTGGCGCCGGGGCTTTTGATCAGGCAGGGCTGGAGTGGTTGCTGGAGCTGGGCAACAGCAGCATTACCTATCGTTCGCGGTACCTGGCGGTGGCGCAATTGATCCCGGTACTCGACCTGTTATTGCTTGATGAGCAGAACCCGCACGCGGTGCTGTTCCAGTTGAAGCTGGTGACCCGCACGCTCAAGCGCCTGTGCGACGACTTTGGCTTACCTCGCGAAGCGGGCCTGCCACAGTTGGTGGAGCGTCTGGCGCGTTTCGATCTGGGCTGCCTGGAAAACCCGTTGTTTGGCGCCGCCAGCGTGCGTGCTGCCGTCGAAGGGCTGGCTGATCTGCTGCAAGAGATTGCCGATGCGAGCGGGCAGGTATCGGATCGCCTGGCCTTGCGTCACTTCGCCCACGTCGATGATGTCAGCCAGCGCACGGTGTCCGTCTGATGAGCGCTCATTACCAGATTTTCCACGATACCCATTATCACTACGACAGTCCGGTGTCCTTGGCCCAGCAACTGGCGCATTTGTGGCCCAGGCCTTGTGAATGGCAGCGATGCAGCGACCAGCAATTGCAGATCAGTCCGGACCCGACTTCACGCCGCGATGAGCTGGATGTGTTCGGAAACCCGTTGACCCGGTTGGCGTTCGAGCGCCCCCATGATGAACTGCTGGTCAATGCTAGCCTGACGATTGAGGTACTGCCCCGGTCCCGGGTCGATTTCAATCGATCCCCAGCGTGGGAAGATACCCGCAACGTGCTGACCTACAGCAGCCAGGCGCTTTCGCCGCAGTTGCTTGAAGCCTGCCGATACCGGTTCGAATCACCTTATGTGCATCTGAAGCGCAACTTCGTTGAATTTTCCGAGAGCTGTTTTCCGGCGGGGCGGCCGCTGTTGCTCGGGGTCCAGGCCTTGATGGAGAAAATCTTCAGTGAGTTCACTTTCGATGCCGAAGCGACGCAGGTCGCGACCCCCCTGGTGGAAGTGCTGGAGCGACGGCGCGGGGTTTGCCAGGATTTCGCCCACCTGATGCTCGCATGCGTACGCTCTCGTGGGTTGGCTGCGCGCTATGTCAGCGGCTACCTGTTGACCCAGCCGCCGCCCGGTCAGCCGCGATTGATCGGCGCCGATGCGTCCCATGCCTGGGTGTCAGTGTTTTGTCCGGTGTGGGGCTGGGTGGACTTCGATCCGACCAACAATGTGCAACCGGCGCTGGAACACATCACCCTGGCCTGGGGCCGGGACTTTTCCGATGTGTCGCCGTTGCGTGGAGTCATTCTGGGGGGCGGCAATCATGATCCCGAGGTTCGGGTCACAGTGATGCCGTTGGAGTAACGACGATCACCATGTGGGAGCGGGCTTGCTCGCGAAAGCGATCCTTCAGTTACATAAATACTGGATGTGCCGCCGTCTTCGCGAGCAAGCCCGCTCCCACAAAGGAATATGCAGTATTTCGGAATGGACAGTGAGGGCCGGCAGCATCGCCGCCAACCCCGGTCACAGATCCGTGGGCCCGATCAAATCATCCGGCCCGGAGGGGCTCAGGCGTCGGGCGCCTGATCTTTCGGTGCCTCTACATCACTTTCTGCCGCCACTTCACCTTCTGCATCCGGGTTCAGTGCCGCTGCGTCTTCTTCAGCCATTGCTTTCTTGCGCTGAAGCTTTTCCTCTTTCTTCTGTTCCTTGGCCAGGTCTCTCTGACGTTTGGCGAAGGAGTAATTGGGTTTGGCCATGGGCGATCCTCTGGGGTCGAAGGTGAGGTTTGAGCGGCGCGTATTCTGCCCTGTATCGGTGTCGAGTCGTTAGTCGGGTTTTTGCTCGACCCATTTTGGCGCAACGGTCGGTTGCCAACGATCCAGGGCGTCGAGCAGCGTCTGTGGCGATTCGCTCACCTGCAGCATGTCACGGTGTGCCGCGCGAACGAAGCCTTCGCCGACGATATGATCGAGAAAACCAGTGAGTTTGCTGTAGAAGCCGTTCACTTCAAGCAAGCCCATCGGTTTGCCGTGGTAACCCAGCTGGCCCCAGGTCCACACTTCGAACAACTCTTCCAGGGTGCCCAGGCCGCCGGGCAAAGCGATGAAAGCATCGCTGAGTTCAGCCATCCGCGCCTTGCGCGCATGCATGCCGTCGACCACTTCAAGGCGGGTCAGGCCACTGTGGCCGATTTCCTTGTCCTTTAAGCTCTGCGGAATGATGCCGATCACTTCGCCACCTGCCGCCAGTGCCGCATCGGCGACGACGCCCATCAGGCCCACTGCGCCACCACCGTAGACCAGGGTCAGCTTGCGTTCGGCCAAGGCCTGGCCAAGCGCCA
The DNA here is from genome assembly GCF_002236105.1 of Pseudomonas umsongensis. Lineage (GTDB taxonomy): Bacteria > Pseudomonadota > Gammaproteobacteria > Pseudomonadales > Pseudomonadaceae > Aquipseudomonas > Aquipseudomonas umsongensis. The sequence goes on along the minus strand of NZ_NIWU01000004.1, from coordinate 118,863 downwards.
CGGCTGCTTCACGGTAAGCGGGGTTCGTGCCAGTGCTAGCGCCGCAGAACACACAAACGGATGCTAAAGACATGCATTACTCCTGGGTCGATCAGGGCCACAGAGTAAAGGCAGGCGCGCTGCGCTCCAAGGGCTAAACTTCGCGTTTGGGCGTTTCGCAGGTTCCGCTGGCCCCACAGGCATACGCGGCGAGCAAGCTGCACAACAGGGTATTGATAGACACGACAGGCGCTCCGAAAAATGAGGACGCTCTGATGATAGGGCCGGGGCAGGCACCTGGCTGGTAGATTGTCTCGATCGGTCCCATAGCCCGAAAGTTGTATACAATTTTTGCTTCAGGTCATAGGAACTTGCGAAGTTTTCAGGCAGTCTTCTGTTCATTCGCATGTTCATTCACCCTGCCTTGGAGATTCACCATGTTTGCCAAACTTGTTGCGGTATCCCTGTTGACACTGGCGAGCAGCCAATTGATGGCTGCCGAATGCAAAGTCACCGTTGACTCTACTGACCAAATGTCCTTCAACACCAAGGCCATTGAAATCGACAAGAGTTGCAAGACCTTCACCGTTGAATTGACCCATTCTGGCAGCCTGCCGAAAAACGTCATGGGCCATAACCTGGTGATCAGTAAAGAAGCCGACATGCAGCCGATCGCCACCGACGGCCTGAGTGCTGGCATCGACAAGAACTACCTGAAGGAAGGCGACGCCCGCGTCATCGCTCACACCAAGGTCATCGGCGCCAAGGAAACCGACTCGGTGACCTTCGACGTGTCCAAGCTCGATGCCAACGAGAAGTACGGCTTCTTCTGCTCGTTCCCGGGCCACATCTCGATGATGAAAGGCACTGTGACCCTGAAATAAGCAGGTTCACCGCGTTATCGTTCTTCGCGAGCAGGCTCGCTCCCACAATTAGACCGCAATCAAATGTGGGAGCGAGCCGGCTCCGGGCGGCGTTCCGACGAATGGGCCATCGGCTTCAGCAAATGTGCTGGCCAAAGAAAAGCCCGCTGAGAATCACTCCTCAGCGGGCTTTTTCATTCACTCACGCCTCAAGGCGCAAATGGCATCACGCGCTTGTGATGAGTCTTGTTGTACGTGTCGACAATGATCTTGAACGCTTCCTCGCGCACCGGCTCGCCGTGCAGGAAGGCGTCGATCTCGGCGTACGTCACGCCATGGGACGCTTCATCCGGTTTGCCCGGTGACAGGTCTTCAAGGTCGGCGGTCGGGATTTTCTCCACCAGCGCCTCCGGCGCGCCGAAGCTGCGGGCGATGGCACGGACCTGGTTTTTCACCAGGCCACTGAGCGGTGCCAGGTCGCAGGCGCCGTCACCGAACTTGGTGAAGAAACCCATCACCGCTTCCGCGGCATGATCGGTGCCGATCACCAGGCCATGGGCCGCGCCGGCGATGGTGTACTGGGCGACCATGCGCATGCGCGCCTTGGTGTTGCCGAGCACGAAGTCCACCGACACCGCGTGTTTGCCTTCGAACGCCGCGACTTCGTTGGCCAGGGATTTGACCGCCGGGCCGATGTTCACCGTGTGGCGCTCATCCGGCTTGATGAAATCCACGGAGGCCTGGGCGTCATGTTCATCGAACTGGGTTTCGTACGGCAACCGCACGGCGATGAATTTGTAGGCGGCATCACCGCTGCGCTGACGCAGTTCACGGACCGCACGCTGGGCCAGCAGCCCGGCAGTCAGCGAGTCGACGCCGCCACTGATGCCCAGCACCAGTGTCTTGAGCCCGGAATTGACCAGGCAATCCTGGATGAAGGTAACCCGCCGGGCGACTTCCGCTTCGAGGGCGGCTTCGTCGGCGAACGGCGGTTGAACCTTGAGCTGTTCAGCAATCTCACGCTGTACGGCTTGCATGAATTCACTCCTTGCTAGAGGGGGGCAGGAACTTGGAAAACGTGTCGCAGATAAGCGACGAAATTCGGGTCTTTGCAGTGAGTCTTGCCGGGCTCGTCGGAGATCTTCGCCACCGGCGCGCCGTTGCAGGCGGTCATTTTAAGCACGATGCTCATCGGTTCGACACCCGGAATATCACACGTCAGGTTGGTGCCGATACCGAAGCTGACGTTGATTCGACCCCGCAACGCCCGAAAAATCTCCAGGGACTTGGGCAGCGTCAGGCTGTCGGAAAAGGTCAGCGTCTTGCTCATGGGGTCGATGCCGAGCTTGTGGTAGTGCGCGATGGCTTTTTCCGCCCATACCACCGGATCGCCCGAATCGTGGCGCAAACCGTCGAACAGTTTGGCGAAAAACAGGTCGAAATCACCCAGGAATGCATCGATGGTGATGCAGTCGGTCAGCGCAATCCCTAGCAGGCCACGGTATTCGCGGACCCAGCAATCGAGGGCGGCGATCTGGCTGTCGATCAGCCGCGGGCCGAGTTGCTGGTGGGCCATGATCCATTCGTGGGCCATGGTGCCCAGCGGTTTCATGTCCAGTTCCCGGGACAGGTGCACATTGCTGGTACCAACGAAGCGCCCGGGGAAATCATGCTTGAGCACGTTCACCACTTCTTCCTGCACACGGTAGGAAAAACGACGACGGGTGCCGAAATCGGCTACCTGCAATTCGGACAATTCGTCGCTGCTGGCGTTGGCGGTCAGCCAGTCGAACTTGCGATAGAGCTGCTCGCGCGCCTGTTCCAGGACAATCTCCCGATAGCGGTATCGGTTACGCACCTCACTGACGATTGCCAGAATCGGTACCTCGAACAGGATCACGTGCAACCACGGCCCCCGCAAACGGATGAACAATTCGCCGTTTTCGATGCCGGTGTGGATATAGCGCAGGTTAAAGCGAAACAGCCCGAGAAAGCGCAGAAAATCCGGTTTCAGGAAGCTGATGCGCTCCAGGAAACTCAATTGATCGGCGCTCAGGCTCAATTCGGCCAGCCGTTCGATCTGGAAGCGGATCTCTGCCAGATACGGGCGCAAATCTTCGCTGTTACGGCAACGAAACTCCCATTCGACTTCTACGTTCGGGTAGTTGTGCAGCACCGCCTGCATCATCGTCAGTTTGTAGAAGTCGGTGTCGAGCAGGTTCTGCACGATGCGATCGGCAAACACACTCTCGCTCATAACGGGGGTTCTCCACATGGAATAAGGCTAGTGGCGCATATCGGTGGTGGGTATTGCCAGCGATTTTTGCACCGCCCTACACCTGCTCCAGCATCCACTTGACGAAATCGCGCACCTTGGGCACTTCCGCCGAATGTTCCGGGTACGCCAGGTAATAGGCATCGGTGCTGGGCATTGCATGCTGCCAGGGAATGACCAGTTTGCCGTCGGCCAGTTCCTCTTCCACCAGAAACCGTGGCAGCAATGCCACGCCGCAGCCGACTTGCGCCGCGCGGATGCACATGTAGAAGGTTTCGAAGCGCGGGCCGTGGTAGCTGTGTTCGGTGTGGTAGCCCTGGCTGTCGAACCAGTCGTGCCAGGCCTGGGGGCGGGAGGCGTTTTGCAGCAGGACCAGGTCGGTGAGTTGCGTCGGGTCGGTGAATGGCGTGTCGGGCAGGCTGCCTGGCGCACAGACCGGCACCAGCTCTTCGCTGAACAACTTCAGGCATTCGGTACCAGGGCGAGAACCCTGGCCGAAGTAGAACGCCAGGTCGCTGCGCCCCTGTAGCAGGTCGTCGGCTTCCTGCTCATTGCACAGGTCCAAATGGATCGAAGGATGGCGCAGACGCCAGCCCTTGAGGCGTGGCACCAGCCAGCGAGCGCCGAAGGTCGAGGGTGTCGAGACGCGCAAGACTTCGGTTTCACCACCGTAGGAACGCAAGTAATGGGTCGACATCTCGACCTGGGTGAGGATTTTTCGTACCTCCACCAGGTACAGATCGCCCGCTGGCGTCATTTGCAGGCGTCGGCGAACCCGGCGAAACAGCAGGTGCTGCAACAGCTCTTCAAGTTGCGCCACCTGTTTACTGACGGCGCTCTGGGTCAGGTTTAGCTCTTCCGCGGCCCGGGTAAAGCTCAGGTGGCGGGTCACGGCTTCGAAACACTGCAGTGCAGCGATCGAGGGCAAATAGCGTTTGTTCAGCATGGGCGGTCCTTTGTACTTGTCTCTTTATTGCCAACAATGCACAGCATGAATAAACGGAATGATATCTCTCTTAATGGTCGTTTGTTGAGTAACCTCGGGAGCGCTAAAACTACAGGTCTGATCAGTCGTGATTCGGCGGCTGCACACGTTCCGTTTTTTGCTTGAGGAGTGACCCATGGTTGCCGCATTGCTTGATCGTCTTGGTGTGAACCCGGCCCTGTACCAGAACGGCAAAGTGCCGGTGCATTCGCCAATCGATGGCAGCACGATTGCCGCCGTCAACTGGGAAGGTGCCGCTGAAGTCGAGCAGCACATCAGTCGTGCAGATCATGCATTCGAATTGTGGCGCAAGGTGCCGGCGCCGCGTCGTGGTGAGCTGGTGCGGCAACTGGGTGACATCCTGCGTGAATACAAGGCCGATCTCGGCGAGTTGGTGTCCTGGGAAGCGGGCAAGATCACCCAGGAAGGCCTGGGTGAAGTTCAGGAAATGATCGACATCTGCGATTTCGCCGTCGGCCTGTCCCGCCAACTGTACGGCTTGACCATCGCCTCCGAGCGTCCTGGCCACCACATGCGCGAAACCTGGCACCCGCTGGGCATCGTCGGCGTGATCAGCGCCTTTAACTTCCCGGTGGCGGTCTGGGCCTGGAACGCCACGTTGGCGCTGGTTTGCGGCAACCCGGTGATCTGGAAGCCGTCGGAAAAAACCCCACTGACCGCATTGGCCTGCCAGGCACTGTTCGACCGCGTGCTGAAGAATTTCAGCGATGCGCCACCGCACTTGAGCCAGGTGGTCATTGGCGGTCGCGATGCCGGTGAAGCCTTGGTCGATGACCCGCGTGTCGCGCTGGTCAGCGCTACCGGCAGCACCCGCATGGGCCGTGAAGTGGCGCCAAAAATCGCTGCGCGTTTTGCCCGCAGCATTCTCGAACTGGGCGGCAACAACGCGATGATCCTTGGCCCAAGCGCCGATCTGGACATGGCCGTTCGCGCGATCCTGTTCAGCGCCGTCGGCACCGCCGGTCAGCGCTGCACCACGCTGCGCCGCCTGATCGCCCATGAGTCGGTGAAGGAAGAAATTGTCACCCGCCTCAAGGCCGCCTACTCCAAAGTGCGTATCGGCCACCCGCTGGAAGGTAACCTGATCGGTCCGCTGATCGACAAGCAAAGCTTCGACAACATGCAGGACGCACTGGAGCAGGCGCTGAGCGAAGGCGGTCGGGTGTTCGGCGGCAAGCGTCAGCTTGAAGACAAATTCCCGAATGCCTACTACGTTTCGCCGGCCATCGTCGAAATGCCGGAGCAGAGCGATGTGGTCTGCCATGAAACGTTCGCACCGATCCTCTACGTGGTCGGCTACAACGATTTCAACGAAGCCCTGCGTTTGAACAACGCTGTACCGCAAGGCCTGTCCTCGTGCATCTTCACCACCGACGTGCGTGAAGCCGAGCAGTTCATGTCGGCGGTGGGCAGTGACTGTGGCATCGCCAACGTCAACATCGGCCCGAGCGGCGCGGAAATCGGCGGTGCGTTTGGTGGTGAGAAAGAAACGGGCGGTGGTCGTGAGTCCGGTTCTGATGCATGGCGCGGGTACATGCGTCGTCAGACCAACACCGTGAACTATTCGCTGGAGTTGCCGTTGGCGCAGGGCATTACCTTTGACTGATATTTCAGTGAGGCAGTGATCCCTGTGGGAGCGAGCCTGCTCGCGAATGCAATCTGTCAGTCGACATCAACGGTGACTGATAAACCGCTTTCGCGAGCAGGCTCGCTCCCACACTGATTTGTGTGTGTTGGTTAGGTTTCCGTTGGAGTCTGGCAATGCCGTTACGCGAAGAGTGTCTGTGGGAAAAACTGACGCCGCAAAGGCCCGACAACTCGGCGCTCAAGGGTGAGGTGAAAGTCGATGTCTGCGTCATTGGCGCAGGTTTTACCGGGCTGTCGGCGGCGGTGCATTTGTTGGAGCAGGGCAAAACGGTGTGCGTGCTCGAAGCACACCGCGCAGGCCACGGCGGTTCGGGGCGCAACGTCGGGCTGGTCAATGCCGGCATGTGGATTCCCCCGGACGAGATCGAAGCCGGGTTTGGCGAGGCCGTCGGCAGTCAGCTCAACCGAATGCTCGGCGCAGCACCTTCATTGGTGTTCAGCCTTGTGGACAAGTACAACATCGATTGCCAGTTGCGCCGCGAAGGCACATTGCACATGGGGCACAACGCCCGTGGCGAAGCTGACTTGCGCAGTCGTGAAGAACAATGGAAGCGCCGTGGCGCCCCCGTCGAATTGCTGACCGGTAAAGCGTGTGAGCAAGCGACAGGCACCAAGAAAATCGCCGCGGCATTGCTCGATCGTCGTGCTGGCACGCTCAACCCGATGGCTTACACCACCGGCTTGGCCAAGGCGGCAATGGGCCTGGGCGGTCAGTTGTTCGATCATTCCCCGGTGACCCGCCTCGAACGGCAGGGGCAACGCTGGTCGGTGCAAACTGCGCAGGGGTCGGTCCTGGCCGAGCAAGTGGTGATCGCTTCCAATGCCTACACCGAAGGTGACTGGACCGAGTTGCGACGCAATTTCTTCCCCGGTTATTACTATCAGGTGGCCTCGGTCCCGCTGACCGAAGACGCGGCCCGGCAAATCTTGCCCGGTGGCCAGGGTTCCTGGGACACCCGCCAGGTGCTCAGCAGTATTCGCCGGGACAAGGACGGGCGCCTGCTGCTTGGCAGTCTCGGCAATGGCAATCAGAAACCGGCCTGGTTTCTCAAGGCCTGGGCCGATCGCGTGCAGCAACATTACTTTCCTTACCTCAAGCCGGTGGAGTGGGAGTGCACCTGGACGGGGCGCATCGCCTTCACCCCGGATCACTTGATGCGCCTGTTCGAACCGGCACCCGGAATAGTGGCAGTGACCGGCTACAACGGTCGGGGCGTGACCACCGGGACGGTGGTTGGCAAGGCATTCGCCGATTATTTGTGTAACGGAAATCCTCAAGCGCTACCCATTCCCTTCGCTCCAATGCAGCCACTGGCAGGGGTGGGATTGCGTAGTTGTTTATACGAGGCCGGTTTTTCGCTGTATCACGCAGGCCAGTGCCTGCGGATCGTGATCTGAATGTTGATTTTTGCTGTTGAAAGCGGCGCTTTTTTGATCAGCAGCTAGCCTGTAGTGGTGCGGGTTGTAGCAGTCCCGCACCAGCAGTGTGCACTTCGGTGACGCACGTTGTTACAGGCTGGTTGCACGTCGTTTAGTGCCGCGGTTGCAATGATGGCGCGGGCGGGTTGCGCCTCAAAAAAATAATGGTTTTACCTTCCGCGGTTTAGACGGTTGCACGCCCAATGAAAATGGGCCCGAGATAGTCGAAATAAGAATAAAGCAGCGACTTTTTTAAGAATAAAAAACCGATGGCACGGCCCTTGCTCTGAGCAATCAGTGAAGTCGCAGTGCCAATTAAAAAAACCATGGAGCACCACCTCATGTCCCAGACGTTTTACAAGAAAGGCTTTCTGGCCCTCGCAGTGGCAGCTGCTTTGGGTGTTTCTGCGTTTGCTCAGGCTGACATCAAGATCGGCGTAGCGGGTCCAATGACGGGCGCCAATGCGGCATTTGGCGAGCAGTACATGAAGGGTGCACAGGCAGCAGCCGATGCGGTCAACGCAGCGGGCGGCGTGAACGGGGAAAAAATCGTACTGGTCAAGGGCGATGACGCCTGCGAACCTAAACAGGCTGTGACGGTCGCCAAGGACCTGACCAACCAGAAAGTCGCCGGCGTGGTTGGCCACTTCTGCTCCTCCTCGACCATCCCGGCTTCCGAGATCTACGACGAAGCGGGCATCATCGCCATCACTCCAGGCTCCACCAACCCACAGGTGACCGAACGCGGCCTGAGCGCCATGTTCCGCATGTGCGGTCGTGACGACCAGCAAGGCATCGTGGCCGGCGACTACATCGTCGACGTGCTCAAGGGCAAGAAGGTCGTGGTTCTGCACGACAAGGACACCTACGGCCAAGGCCTGGCTGACGCCACCAAGGCCCAGTTGGTCAAGCGCGGCGTAACGCCAGTGCTGTATGAAGGCCTGACCCGTGGCGAGAAAGACTTCAGCACCATCGTGACCAAGATCCGTGGTGCCGGCGCTGACGTCGTCTACTTCGGTGGCCTGCACCCGGAAGCCGGTCCTCTGGTTCGCCAGTTGCGTGAACAAGGCCTGAAAGACGTCAAGTTCATGTCCGACGACGGCATCGTGACCGACGAACTGGTGACCACCGCAGGCGGTCCGCAATTCGTGGATGGCGTGCTGATGACCTTCGGTGCCGACCCACGCCTGCTGCCAGACAGCAAGACCGTGGTAGACGCCTTCCGCAAGGCCGGTACCGAGCCTGAAGGCTACACCCTGTACGCCTACGCTTCGGTGCAGACCCTGGCGGCTGCCTTCAACGGCGCCAAATCCAACAAGGGCGAAGAAGCGGCTGCGTGGCTGAAGAAAAATCCGGTCAAGACCGTCATGGGCGAGAAGACCTGGGACAGCAAGGGCGACCTGAAAGTCTCCGACTACGTGGTTTACCAGTGGGACAAGGATGGCAAATACCACCAGCTGGAAAAACAGAAGTAAGGGCTGACTCAATCACCTGAACCCACAGATCCTTGTGGGAGCGGGCTCGCCCGCGATGGCGGACTTGCAGGAGACAATTTTGTCGAATGTTCTACCGCTATCGCTGGCAAGCCAGCTCCCACAGGGGACGGTGTGGGCCGGGCTGATCGTGGCTGACATTGCTCCGACGTATATCTGTATTTTCCTTAGAAGAACCGCACCGGCAGGTGGACAGGTTCTCATTGCGTGAGATTGCGTTATGGATGGTATTTTCCTGCAGCAACTGGTCAACGGCCTGACCCTCGGGTCGGTCTATGGCCTGATCGCCATCGGCTACACAATGGTCTATGGCATCATCGGCATGATCAACTTCGCCCACGGCGAGGTTTACATGATTTCCGCTTACCTCGCGGCAATCAGTCTGGCTCTGCTGGCATACTTCGGTATTGAATCCTTCCCTCTGCTGATGCTCGGCACCCTGATCTTCACCATCGTCGTCACGGCGGTGTATGGCTGGGTCATCGAGCGCGTCGCCTACAAACCCCTGCGTAACTCCACCCGACTGGCACCGCTGATCAGCGCCATTGGTATCTCGCTGATTCTGCAAAACTATGCGCAGATCGCCCAGGGCGCCAAGCAACAAGGTGTTCCAACCTTGCTCAGCGGAGCGTGGCGCGTGGAAGTCGGCACAGGTTTCGTGCAGTTGACCTACACCAAGGTGTTCATCCTGGTCGCAGCGTTTGTCGGGATGGCCCTGCTGACCTACGTCATCAAGTACACCAAGCTCGGCCGCATGTGCCGTGCAACCCAGCAAGACCGCAAGATGGCTTCGATCCTGGGGATCAACACCGACCGGGTGATTTCCTATGTGTTCATCATCGGTGCAGCGATGGCGGCCCTGGCCGGCGTGCTGATCACCATGAATTACGGCACGTTCGACTTCTATGCTGGCTTCATCATCGGCATCAAGGCGTTCACCGCCGCGGTGCTAGGCGGGATCGGCTCACTGCCAGGCGCCATGCTGGGCGGGATCATCCTCGGGATTTCCGAGTCGCTGTTCTCTGGCCTGGTGAACTCGGACTACAAAGACGTTTTCAGCTTCTCGCTGCTGGTTCTCGTTCTGGTCTTTCGGCCCCAAGGCCTGCTCGGCCGTCCTCTTGTGTCGAAGGTGTAAGCGATGTCCTCAACCACTAAAAAAACCATTGATATCAAGAAAAGTCTGGTTGACGCGATTCTTGCCGGCCTCATTGCCCTGATCGTGTTCGGGCCGATTGTCGGTGTCGTTCTCGATGGCTACGGCTTCAACCTGGAAACCACTCGCGTGGCGTGGATTGTCGCCATTGTCATGGCCGGTCGCTTTGCCTTGAGCATGTTCCTGCAAACCCCCAAGGGCTTGAGCATCCTCGAAGGTTTTGAAAGCACGGGTTCCGGGGTGCATGTGCTGGCGCCGGATTACAAATCGCGGTTGCGCTGGATCATCCCGTTGGTGATCGTCATCGCCGTGGTGTTCCCGTTTTTCTCCAACTCCTACCTGCTGGGCGTGGTCATTCTCGGGCTGATCTATGTGCTGTTGGGGCTTGGGCTGAACATCGTAGTGGGCCTGGCCGGCTTGCTCGACCTGGGTTACGTGGCGTTCTACGCCATCGGCGCCTATGGCCTTGCGCTCGGTTATCAGTACCTGGGGCTGGGCTTCTGGACGGTGCTGCCGCTGGCGGCGATCACCGCTGGGCTGGCCGGTTGCATCCTCGGTTTCCCGGTGCTGCGCCTGCACGGCGACTATCTGGCGATCGTGACCCTGGGCTTCGGTGAAATCATTCGCCTGATCCTCAACAACTGGCTGTCCCTGACCGGTGGTCCGAACGGTATGCCGGCACCACTGCCGACCTTCTTCGGCCTGGAATTCGGCAAGCGTGCGAAGGACGGGGGCGTGCCGTTCCATGAGTTCTTCGGCATCGCCTACAACCCGGACGTGAAGTACTACTTCATCTACGCGGTACTGTTCCTGGTGGTATTGGCTGTGTTGTACATCAAGCATCGCCTGACCCGCATGCCCGTCGGCCGTGCCTGGGAAGCGCTGCGCGAGGATGAAATCGCCTGCCGTTCCATGGGCCTGAACCACGTTCTGGTCAAGCTCTCGGCATTCACCATCGGCGCATCGACGGCCGGCCTGGCTGGCGTGTTCTTCGCCACCTACCAGGGTTTCGTCAACCCGACCTCGTTCACCTTCTTCGAATCGGCCCTGATCCTCGCCATCGTGGTGCTCGGCGGCATGGGCTCGACCATCGGCGTGGTGATTGCGGCCTTCGTATTGACCGTTGCTCCGGAACTGCTGCGTGGCTTCGCCGAATACCGCGTTTTGCTGTTCGGCATCCTGATGGTGTTGATGATGATATGGCGACCGCGCGGCCTGATTCGAATCAGCCGTACCGGTGTGACCCCGCGTAAAGGAGTAGCGCCATGAGCGAAGTCGTACTCTCCGTAGAGAAGCTGATGATGCACTTCGGCGGCATCAAGGCGTTGAATGATGTCAGCCTGAAGGTCAAGCGCAACTCGATCTTCGCCCTGATCGGCCCGAACGGCGCCGGCAAGACCACAGTGTTCAACTGCCTGACCGGGTTCTACAAGGCCTCCGGTGGCAAGATCGAACTGAACGTGCGGGGGCAGCGAACCAACGTCATCAAAATGCTCGGCGAACCGTTCAAGCCTACCGATTTCGTCTCGCCAAAAAGCTTTATCAGTCGCCTGCGCTACAAGATGTTCGGCGGCACCCACCTGGTGAACCGCGCCGGGCTGGCGCGGACGTTCCAGAACATTCGCCTGTTCAAGGAAATGTCGGTGCTGGAAAACCTGCTGGTGGCCCAGCACATGTGGGTCAACCGCAATCTGCTGGCGGGCATCCTCAACACCAAGGGCTACCGCAAGGCCGAAAGCGATGCGCTGGACCACGCCTTCTATTGGCTGGAAGTGGTGGACCTGGTGGACTGCGCCAACCGCCTGGCCGGTGAGCTGTCCTACGGCCAGCAACGTCGTCTGGAAATCGCCCGGGCCATGTGCACCCGTCCGCAGATCATCTGCCTCGACGAACCGGCCGCCGGCCTCAACCCTCAGGAAACCGAAGCGCTGAGCGCGATGATCCGGCTGCTGCGCGACGAGCATGATCTGACCGTAGTGCTGATCGAACACGACATGGGCATGGTAATGAGTATTTCCGACCACATTGTGGTGCTGGACCACGGCGTCGTGATCGCCGAGGGCGGTCCCGATGCGATTCGCAACGACCCGAAAGTGATTGCCGCCTACCTGGGTGCCGATGAAGAGGAGGTGGTATGAGCAAACCCATCCTCGAACTCAAGGACCTGGACGTGTTCTACGGGCCCATCCAGGCCCTGAAGAATGTCTCGCTGCACATAAACGAAGGGGAGACCGTCAGCCTGATTGGCTCCAACGGCGCCGGCAAGTCGACCCTGCTGATGTCGATCTTCGGTCAGCCACGCGCGGCGGACGGACAGATCCTTTACCAGGGCGTGGACATCACCCACAAGTCGTCGCACTACATCGCCTCCAACGGCATTGCCCAGTCGCCGGAAGGACGGCGGGTGTTCCCCGACATGACCGTCGAGGAAAACCTGTTGATGGGCACCATCCCCATCGGCGACAAGTACGCCAAGGAAGACATGCAACGCATGTTCAAGCTGTTCCCGCGCCTTGAGGAGCGACGCACCCAGCGGGCGATGACCATGTCGGGTGGCGAGCAGCAGATGCTGGCCATCGCACGAGCCCTGATGAGCCGGCCGAAATTGCTGTTGCTCGATGAGCCGAGCCTTGGGTTGGCGCCCATTGTGGTCAAGCAGATCTTCGCGACGCTGCGGGAGCTGGCCAAGACCGGCATGACCATTTTCCTGGTCGAGCAGAACGCCAACCACGCGCTGCGCCTGTCGGACCGAGCCTATGTGATGGTCAACGGCGAGATTCGCATGAGCGGTACAGGGAAGGAGTTGTTGGTCAACGAAGATGTGCGCAACGCTTATCTTGGCGGGCACTAAACCTTAGCGTCCAATGAAAACGCCCTGACGAGATCAGGGCGTTTTTTTTCGCCCCTGTAAAAGCTGGTAGGAGCTGTCGAGTGAAACGAGGCTGCGACCTTTTGATCTTGTTTTTTAAGAATCAAGATCAAAAGATCGCAGCCTGCGGCAGCTCCTACAAGAGCGGTGGTGTGAGGTAAAGTGAAATTGTGGAAAACAAAATTGTCGACCTCTGAAAGCGCGACATAAAGCCGCTGCAAATTGTTGTTTTATCATGGTTTTGACTTGTCCCCGTTTGCTGTGGAACTGGCTGTGAATAACGTGGGAGTAGCTGGCTGAGCGCCTTTGAATCCGTGGCTTGCAGCGCGATGGTTGTTTTTTGATCAGGCGCTTTTTCTTGTCTTCAAGGCAGCGTTGTCAACCTTTTTCTTAGGGTGAAAAGAGCGCCTGAATGCAGTGAACAAGCCTGTGGATAAGTCTGTGGTTAAACTCTGGAAAGACTTGGCTGAGGGCCGTAGTTACTGGCTTGGCGCCATCGCTGGATTGACCGCGCGGTCGGGAAAATGACCCTGGGCTACACAGCAGGCCGATTGGGGTCAAGCAAAAAAGTTTCAAATCGGCCCGCAAAGCCTTGTGGATAGCGGCTTTCAGCTTTTCCACTTGCCCCCGGAATGTGTGGATGGGGCTGTGGATAAGGTGCGTGCATATGGCTGCAAGCCACGGCCGGCAAGGCGTTGCAAGTTTTGTTCGTTTTTTGTACAGATAGCGCGCCGGTTGCCGCTGTGCGCAAGGCCGGGCATGCTGCCTGCTGATTTTCTATTCCAATGGCTGCCGATCAGCCGTAGCAAGGAGAACACCATGTCCAACACCCTGTTTATTACCGGCGCGACTTCCGGTTTCGGTGAAGCCTGTGCCCGTCGTTTTGCCGAGGCCGGCTGGAAACTGGTGCTGACAGGGCGTCGTGAAGAGCGCCTTAACGCCCTGTGCGCCGAACTGTCGAAGCAGACCGAGGTGCACGGGCTGGTGCTTGATGTGCGTGACCGCAAGGCCATGGAAGAAGCCATTGCGAACCTGCCGCCATCCTTCGCCAAGCTGCGTGGACTTATCAACAATGCTGGCCTGGCCTTGGGGGTCGATCCGGCGCCCAAATGCGACCTGGACGATTGGGACACCATGGTCGATACCAACGTCAAAGGCCTGATGTACAGCACCCGCCTGCTGCTGCCACGCCTGATCGCTCATGGTCGCGGCGCCGGTATCGTCAACCTCGGCTCCATTGCCGGCAACTACCCCTACCCGGGCAGCCATGTGTATGGCGCGAGCAAGGCGTTCGTCAAACAGTTCTCCCTGAACCTGCGCTGTGACCTCCAGGGCACCGGCGTGCGGGTCAGCAACATCGAACCGGGCCTGTGCGAAAGCGAGTTCTCTCTGGTGCGCTTTGCCGGTGACCAGGAGCGTTACAACGCCACCTATGCGGGTGCCGACCCGATCCAGCCGCAAGACATTGCCGAGACCATTTTCTGGGTCCTCAATGCCCCGGCGCACATCAACATCAACAGCGTCGAGCTGATGCCGGTGAGCCAGACCTGGGCCGGGTTTGCGATTGAGCGTAAGTCTTAAGACCGAGTCACGGCTTTTCGCGGGCAAGCCCGCTCCCACAGGATTTTGTGTCGTCCACAAAACTTGTGTGCACCTTGATCCACTGTGGGAGCGGGCTTGCCCGCGAAAGGGCCGGAACTGGCAATACAAGACATCAGCTAGACTCCTCATCCAACAACCTCGCCGCGCCCTGCGGTTCAAGGTTTTCGAGGAGACCTTGTGAGCAATCGAGGCGAGCAGGCGCTGCTCAAGCAATCGACCTTCCTGATGCTGGTGGTGACATTCGCCGGGATCATCACCGGGTTTGCCTCGGGTGCCCAATCCATCCTGTTCGATGGATTCTTTTCGCTGGTTGCAACCTTCATCAAGGTCCTGATGCTGATCACCGCCAGGCTGATCGCCAAGGAAAGCAATCAACGCTTCCAGTTCGGCTCCTGGCACCTGGAACCCATGGTGCTGGTGATCGAAGGCAGTTTCCTGTTGCTGGTGGCCATTTATGCCTTTCTCAACGGAGTGTTCGGCATCATCAGTGGTGGACGCGATGTCGAGCTTGGCTTGGTGATCTTCTACGCGGCGGTATTCACCGTCGTCGAGCTCATTTACTTTTTCTACGTTCGCCATCGAAATCGCACGCTCAAGTCATCGCTGATCCAGTTCGACAACATCAGTTGGCTGGTGGACGCGATGCTCTCGGCCGGCCTGTTGGTGAGCTTTCTTATTGCGCTGTTGCTAAAGACCCAGGGCTACGAAAAATGGGCGTTGTATGTCGACCCGATGATTCTGATTCTGCTGGCCCTGGGCATGCTCCCTCCGGCGTTCAAGATCATCGGCCCGGCGTTACGCGATGTGCTGGGAATCGCCCCGGATCAACTGGACGACAAGGTGCGCCAGGTGATGGAAGAGGCGAAGATCGAGCATGGTTTCGACGACTATATTTCCTACGTGCAGAAGCACGGTCGGGCGTGTTTTATCGAGATTCACATCGTGTTGCCGACAAATTATCCGCTGCGCAGCGTGGTGCAACTGGATGCGCTACGAGAGGAGATCTCCGCGAAGCTCGGCAAACCTGATGCGGCGAGGTGGCTGACCATCAGTTTTACCGGGGATCGCAAGTGGATTGCGTGAAATCCGGTGGATTCCTCGCAATGTAGGCGCGAGCGATGCGTCGATCCGACTTGCCGGCGAAAGCGACCGTTCAGTCAACCAAGATACTCAGCCAACCCGCGATAACAGGTCGCCAAGTGATAAGGGGTAGTCGATGGCATGTCCCGCCGGCTCACTTCACCGTGTTCGTCGCGGCATTCATACCAGCCGCCCGCGTGCAGCGAGCGCTGCTGCAACGCCTGCAATTGACGCAGCACCGAAGCCTCACTGCCTGGTCGCAGGGTCAAGGCGCGCAGGTATTCGGCCTGGGCCCAGATCCGTTGAGTCGCGTCCCGTGAGCCGCCATCCGGACCCAGGTCCAGCATGGCCCGCACGGCACCGGTGTGTGGGTCGACGCCCAGTTGTTCGGTGAAGGCAAAAGCGCGCTCCAGCGAAGCATGTAGTGGAGAACCACGCAGCAGGTCGGACGACTCGAGCAGGAAATACCACTCGAACTGATGCCCGGGTTCGAACCAGTTATCCACAGCCTCCAGCGGTTTTTCCATCAACACGCCGTGTTGCGGCTCGATAAACCGCCGCTGCATCCCTGTGCATAAGTCCACGAGCGCCTGTTGCACAGCGAGGTCTTCACGCACCGACAGCGTGGCAAGGAAGGCTTCAGCCAGGTGCATCAACGGATTTTGCAGCGGTCCGCTGTTCAACGATGACCAGTCACGATCGAGGCTCGCTTCGTAGAGGCCGTCGCCGCTGGAGAAACGTTGCGCGATCACTTCCAGGGCCGCGTTGAGCACCGATTCCACCAGCGGCTCGCGGACTTTGTCCCAGTAGTGGGCGCAGGCGAACAGAATGAATGCGTGGGTGTAGAGATCTTTACGCTGATCCAGTGGCGCGCCCTGCGGGTCGATGCTGTAGAACCAGCCGCCATGCTCGGCATCGTGGAAGTGCCGCTGCAAGGAACGGAACAGCGCTGCCGCGCGCTCTTGAGCGCCTGGCACCTGGCCGATCAGGCTGGCAAATAGATACAGCTGCCGCGCGCAGGCCATGGCCCGGTAGCGTTGGGGAGGCAACGGGTGGTGTTCGGCGTCCAGCGCCTCATAGGGCAGCGCCAACTCGGCATTCCAGCCGGGACCTTGCCAAAGCGGCACGATCACGTCCTGGAAGTGCTGTTGCACCGAGGCAAACAGGGCGGTCAGTTCAGGCTGGGAGGCGGAGCGGGAAACAGGCGGCATTGGCTGGCGTCGTCACGGCAGGGTTGATTGCGCGACATGTTAGCAGGCCTTAGAGCTGTGTTGTCTCTCAGGCCGCTTTCGCGAGCAGGCTCGCTCCCACAATGAAACTGTGTACACAGGGCAAATGTGGGAGCGAGCCTGCTCGCGAAGACGCCATCACGGGCAATAGAGATTTAGCTCGCCAACAACCACACGCCAGTCGCCGCCGAAGCCGCCCCCGCCAGTCTCACTAAAGGCGCAGCAGCTTGCGGCAACACCCGTACCAACGCATAACCTGCCGCATGCAACACCGCGGTCGCCGCGACAAATCCCGTGGCATATCCCCAAGGGCTCGTCATGTCCGGCAACTCCAGGCCATGCGCCACGCCATGGAACAGCGCAAACAACGCCGTTGCGGCCATTGCCAGGCTCAACGGTGGACGCACCGCCAAGGCCACCGCCAGGCCCAGCGCCAACACAGACGCGGCAATGCCACCTTCCAGCGCCGGCAGTTCCAGCCCTGCAAAACCCAGCAGACCGCCGATCAGCAGGGTGACAATGAAGGTGCACGGCAGCGCCCAACGCGCCGCACCTTTGTGCTGAGCCGCCCACAGGCCGACCGCGAGCATTGCCAGCAGATGATCGAGTCCACCGAGCGGGTGGCTGATGCCCGCGACCAAGCCATTGTCCCCGTGCCCTGGGTGGGCCAACGCAATGGTCGGTGTCAACAGCAGGGTCATTGCGCCCAGAATGCGTTTGAGTGTCATCGAGAAGCTTCCTTGTTGATAAGTCTTGATCAGGCTGCCGTCAGCAGGCCCTGGCGTTCGATGAAGGCGATGATCGCGTCCAGTCCCTGGCCGGTTTTCTGGTTGCTGAACACGAACGGCTTGCCGTTGCGCATACGCGTGGTATCGCTGTCCATCAGCGTCAGCGACGCTCCCACCAGGGGCGCCAGGTCAATTTTGTTGATCACCAGCAGATCGGATTTGCAGATCCCCGGTCCGCCTTTGCGCGGCAACTTGTCGCCAGCGGACACGTCAATCACGTAGATGGTCAGGTCGGACAGTTCCGGGCTGAAGGTGGCCGAGAGATTGTCGCCACCGGATTCCACCAGGATCAGGTCCAGGCCCGGAAAACGGCGGTTTAATTGATCCACGGCTTCAAGATTGATCGAGGCGTCTTCGCGGATCGCCGTGTGCGGGCAGCCGCCGGTCTCCACGCCGATGATGCGTTCCGGCGCCAGCGCTTCGTTGCGCACCAGGAAATCAGCGTCTTCGCGGGTATAGATGTCGTTGGTCACCACTGCCAGGTTGTAGCGTTCGCGCAGGGCCAGGCACAGGGCCAGGGTCAGGGCGGTTTTACCGGAGCCGACCGGGCCGCCGATGCCGACGCGCAAGGGTTGTGTGTTCATGTGATTCTCCAGAATAAGGGGTCCTTAGGAACGGAACAGACGGCTGTACTGGCGCTCGTGGGCCATGCACGCCAGGGACAGGCCAAACGCGGCACTGCCAAAGTGTTCGGGGTTGATTCGGGTAGAATCCTGCTGGGCCTGTTGCAGCAGCGGCAGCAGTTCACTGGTCAAGCGCTGCGCAGCCTGTTGGCCCAGTGGCAAGGTTTTCATCAATACCGCCAGTTGGTTTTCCAGCCAGCTCCAGAGCCACGCGGCCAGTGCATCCTGCGGGCTGATCCGCCAGGCGCGAGCGGCCAGCGCCCAGCCCAGGGCCAGGTGTGGTTCTGGTCGTTGTTCAAGGAAGGCGCGGGCCGGTGCATCGAGTTCAGGCAGGCCGTTGAGTAACTGCTGCAAGGAGTAGCCCATTTGCCGGCTCTCCTGATGCAGTTCGCGGGTTTCCCGGCTGGCACGGTGTTCTTCGCAGCGCTGCAGCAGTTCGCTCCAATTCTCCTCGACCGCGGCCACGCAATGGGCGAGCAGTAGCGGCGCCTCGAAGCGGGCGAGATTGAGCAGCAACTGATCGCTGATCCAGCGCCGCGCGCTGTCGGGATTGTGCACTTGGCCGTTGTCCACCGCCATTTCCAGGCCTTGGGAATAGCTGTAGCCGCCAATCGGCAATTGCGGACTGGCCAGGCGCAGCAGGGCCCATGCAGGGTTCATGGGCGCACGCCGAACTGATGCAGTTTTGGCGGATAGTTGAAGTCTTCGTCGCCGTGGCGGGAATGGTGATGGCCGCCGCCGTAGGCGCCGTGTTCAGGTTGAAAGGCCGCTTCGATGGGTTCGGCTTGCGCGCCAAGTTGTTCGAGCATGGCCTTGAGCACGTAGTCGTCGAGCAAGCGCAACCAGCCGTCGCCCACTTGCAGGGCGACATGGCGATTACCCAGGTGATAGGCGGCACGCGTCAATTCGTAGGCATTGGTGCAGGTGACGTGCAGCAATTGTTCGGGACGGGCACAGACGCGTACCACGCGGCCGTCTTCGGCTTGCAGACATTCGCCGTCATACAAGGGTGGTTGACCGCGCTCCAAAAACAAACCGACGTCCTCACCTTCGGCACTGAAACAGCGCAAGCGGCTTTTGCTCCTGGCCTCGAAGGTCAGGTGCAATTCGGCGGCCCAGTCGGGTTGAGGGTCGATTCTGCGATGAATCACCAGCATCGGAAAGCTTCCAGCAATGGACAATGCTCAGGCTAGAGCAAGGGGCTTGCCAATCTGGGGGCGTGTAGGAAATACCTGTAGGCAGCGTAGGAAAAGTTTCGAGGTGCTCAGGATCTTGACTGAAATTGGTGCGCAGATTATTCAAACTGCACCAATTTGTGGCGAACAGAGATGGCACAGTGGCGCGGCGCAGTGTAGGCGCTGCCCAAGCCTGCGATCTTCTTAAGCGTTACTCGGTACTTCCAAGCCCCTGCCAATGCTTGAGGCCGATAAAGATGAACCGCAGCTGCTGGGTGATCTTTGCTTGCGGCGTCAAGTGTTCAGGCAGCGCATCGGCTGGCGGGTCGATGATGTCCGGCAATGTGGCGAACACGCTCTTGACGATCAGATCGGCCATGACGCTCAAGCCGGCCATGTCCAGGTGTTGCAGTTTCGGCATCAAGGACAGGTCGGCAGCCAGGTCCGAACTGATGTTCTCGCGCAAGCGACCAATGGCCAGGCGTACCGGCAACGAACCGCCGTACTGTTCTCTGGCGAGAAACAGGAATTGCGAACGGTTGGCCGACACCACATCGAGAAATATCCGCACGGACGCGTCGATAATGCCGCCCATGACAAACTCGTTGTGCCGCACCAGGCGAATGGTTTCACGGAAGGTCTGGCCGACCTCGCTCACCAACACCAGGCCGAGTTCATCCATGTCGGCGAAATGCCGATAAAAGCCGGTGGGGACGATTCCGGCGGTTTTCGCGACTTCCCGCAGGCTCAGGCTGCCAAATCCTCGGCCGCCCTCCATCAAATGGCGGGCCGCGTCCATCAAGGCGTTGCGGGTTTGTTGTTTCTGTTCGGCGCGGGGCAGCATCGCAATGACGTTTTCTGAATAGGACTGCGGCGCACTCTAGCAAATCGGCTTTGCCGGCGTCGAACGACATAGGCGGGATCAGGCGGGGCGGTGCGAATTCTACAAAAGGCAATGACCAGAAAATCAAAAGCCCAATCTGTTGATTGGGCTTTTTTTCAAGGCCGCCATGGGCTTAGCTCATAGCGCTGTTGCGTTCGATAACACGGTCACCACCGCCTTCAGCAATGGTTTGACCTGGAGTGCGGTCGGAACCGTCAGCGGCAACCGTTTGGCCTTGTGGAGTCTGGTCGTAGCCGTCTTCAGCGATCAGGCCTTTTTCTCTCAGGCGATCGTTACCACCTTCGGCGACGGTTTGCCCTGGGGTGCGGTCGGAGCCATCAGCGGCGATGGTTTGACCCGGAGTGCGGTCGGAGCCATCAGCAGCGACGGTTTGACCTGGGGTACGGTCGGAGCCATCAGCGGCAACGGTTTGGCTGAACACCGAGTGAGTGTCTTTCACTTGCGGAGTGGCCTGGTCAGCGGCCGGCAGCGCAAAAGCGGTGCTGGCCAGCATTGAAAGTGTAAGGCTAAGCAGAAGTTGGCGTTTCATGATGGGGTGCTCCGTAGGAGTGCGATAAATTGGGTACGAAGGTAATGCTACTCTTGATAAGTCGATATAAAAGTTCATAAACGCAATGTTAATAATCAACGGAATTGATTGTTCTCTACAGCCCTTCTAAACCGGGCCTTTGCGGCGCACCGGGGTGGGTATTTTCGACTCAACCGCGCCACGCAAAAGTGCGGCCCCGGTAACGCTGTCCGGGAGGAGGGGCGCCATGCTCAATCGTCAACGGCGGCAAAATCGGATTTTCAATTAAACCTGCGGGCCATTTGCCAGTCGTAGATTCCATGACGGGCCGGTTCTGGCCCTGCGTTTCTCCTGAGCATCGCGATCGTGATGCTCAGTCGTATCAGGAGCCCTGTGCAATGACGCGCACTCGTAAAATTCTCGCCTGGGCCGTGACCAGCCTTGTTGTCCTGCTGGCCGTGCTGGTGCTGGTCATCGTGTTCTTCGACTGGAACCGGATCAAACCGTCCCTGAACGCCAAAGTATCCGAAGAACTGCACCGTCCATTCGCGATCAACGGCAATCTGGCGGTGGTTTGGCAGCGCGAGCGCGACGAGGGCGGCTGGCGTGCCTGGGTGCCCTGGCCGCATGTGGTGGCCGAGGATCTGAGCCTGGGCAACCCGGACTGGTCGAAGGCGCCGCAGATGGCCAGCCTCAAGCGCGTCGAATTGCGCATTTCACCCCTGGCCTTGTTGGCGCAGCGTGTGGTGATCCCGCGCATCGACCTCACCGAACCCAATGCCGCGTTGCAGCGCCTGGCCGACGGTCGTGCCAACTGGACGTTCAAGTTCGATCCGAAAGACCCGAACGCCGAGCCCTCGTCCTGGGTAGTGGATATTGGGGCGATCGGCTTCGACAAAGGACATGTCACTCTTGACGACCAGAACCTGAAGACTCAACTGGACCTGCTGATCGACCCGCTGGGCAAGCCGATCCCCTTCAGCGAAATCGTTGTCGACAAAGCGGCGAAAACGGCCTCCGGGCAGGGCAGTGCGCCGCAGGATTACGCGTTTGCGCTAAAGGTCAAAGGCCAGTACCACGCTCAGAAACTCACGGGGCAGGGCAAAATCGGTGGGCTGCTGGCGCTGCAGGACGCGGCCCGGCCGTTTCCGCTTCAGGCGCAAGCGAAGATCGGCGATACCAGCGTAGAGTTGGCGGGCACGTTGACCGATCCGATGAATCTGGGCGCCCTGGATTTACGCCTGAAACTGGCCGGCACCAGCCTGGGCAATCTTTATCCCCTGACCGGTGTGACCCTGCCGGATACGCCGCCGTATGCCACCGACGGCCATCTGATTGCCAAGCTGCATGAGCCGGGCGGTGCAGTATTTCGTTATGAAGCGTTCAACGGCACGATCGGCTCGAGCGACATCCATGGCAGCCTGGCTTATGTCGCTGGCCAGCCCCGTCCTAAACTCAGCGGCTCGCTGTTATCCGATCAATTGTTGTTCGCCGACCTGGCCCCTTTGATCGGCGCCGATTCCAATGCCAAGCAGAAAGCCCGCGGCGGCGAGAGCAAGCAACCGGCGGACAAGGTGCTGCCGGTCGAGGAGTTCAAGACCGATCGCTGGCGCGACATGGATGCGGATGTCGAATTCACTGGAAAGCGCATCGTCCATAGCGAAAAGTTACCGTTCAACGATCTCTACACGCACTTGGTGCTCACCGATGGCGTGCTCAGTCTTGAGCCGCTGCGATTTGGCGTGGCCGGTGGCAAGCTGGATGCACAGATTCGCCTGAATGGTCACACCGAACCGCTGGAAGGCCGGGCAAAACTGACCGCTCGAGGCTTCAAGCTCAAGCAGTTGTTCCCGACGTTCGAGCCGATGAAAACCAGCTTCGGTGAGCTCAACGGCGATGCGGATATTACCGGGCGCGGCAATTCAGTGGCCAAGTTGCTGGGCAGCGCTAACGGCAAGTTGAAAATGCTGATCAACGATGGCGCTATCAGTCGCGAGCTGATGGAACTGGCGGGTCTGAATGTTGGCAACTATGTGGTCGGCAAGATCTTTGGCGACAAGGAAGTGAAGATCAACTGCGCCGCCGCCGACTTCGACATAAAGGCTGGCCTGGCCACTACGCAGCTGTTCGTCTTCGATACCGAGAACGCGATTATCTACATTGATGGCACGGCAAACATGGCCACAGAGCAGTTGGACCTGACCATCACGCCGGAATCCAAGGGCTGGCGGCTGATCTCGTTGCGTTCGCCGCTGTATGTGCGGGGCAAATTCATCAAGCCCGACGCCGGGGTGAAAGCCGTACCCTTGATGTTGCGAGGGGCTGGAATGGTTGCACTGGGTGTGATCGCCGCACCGGCGGCGGGATTATTGGCCTTGGTGGCGCCGAGCGGCGGAGAACCGAATCAGTGCGCGCCGTTGCTCGAGCAGATGAAGTCGGGTAAGGCGCCTAAAACAGTAAAGAACTGAGCCAAGGCAACTTCAGGCTCGCCTGAATCATTGCAATTCTGGGAGGGCAGAGGGGGTGAGGTGAAGCAAGTCTGTTTGCGGTTTTTTGCCCAGTTTAGTAATAACGGTCTCTCTGATCAGGTCGTATTTAAGTTCGTTCAGTGAGCTGCGTAACAGGCGAATATTGTTTTTTCCATCCTTTATTGTCGTGAGCACAGGTTCATTCAGGATCCCCGGTGTGATCCCTCCCTTGGTCTTGAAGGAGATTTGCAGGGTCAGCAGGGCTTTATCGTTGCGCACGATCGTTAGCACCGTTGCTGTTGAGATCGATTGGTTTTCGGTCCTGGCGCCAGCAATGCCTTCAGCTCCATTGTAAGCATTAGCCTGAAGTCTAGTGATAATTGCCTTGATGGCTGATGAGTCTTCCGGTTGTTTTCTCAGATATGAAAAGACGCTGGATAGTGCTTGCTGTTCCTTCTCCGGGAGGGCGCTTCCCGTACTCTCAATGACGATATTTAGAAGGTGGCTATTATTGAATTCAAGTTGGCGGACCTCCCGGCTGTTTAGAGGGTATTCCATTCTGTTTAGGTTTCGAGTGTAAGTCTGCCACCACAGTTCATGGTCGTTGCTAGTGATTGTCGCTGTGAGATTGGCGTACAAGGTGGAGTGTAATACATCGTTTTTGAAGCAGTCGGTGTGTTTGCCGCAAAATAATATAAGGCTGCCGTTGCTCAGGTAGGCGTCATAGTTGTCTTTGTTCATGTTTTGTTCCGTTTGGGTGGCGTGCGAACAATTATTTAAATCGGCAATTTCTTGCCGATTTAAATGTCATTGATTATTAAAAGTCAGGCAGGTCAATAATGAATTTTTCTGCATCCTTGAGGTACTTTTTATACAGGGTCTCTCTGAGGCCCGAGAAAGTCTTATTGTTCAGGTAAGTGCGCACGGCACCTGATTTTATGGTGGTGGATTGCCTGGTGGTCTTCCAGAACAGGATGCCATGGGTGCTTTCCCGTGCATCCAGGGAAATGCAGTTAAGGATCATGTTCGCCTGCCCGATGTTGTCCATCCAAACCGGCGCAATGTCGAATTTTGCCTGTCCTCCGAGTTTTTTGTTTTTATCAAATATCTCAATTGCCTTGGGGCTTTTCTTTACCTCTTCTATCGCTTTTTTTGCGACGTTTGCCAAGATCCCTGCTGGATTAGGACCAATCAAGCCTGCAACAATCTCCAGGGCAACCTGGTCCATCGTGAGGCCGATTTTAGTGATGCGGACCTCCTGCATGTTTTTGTTTTGAATGACCCAGCCCAGCTTGCTCAGGCCATCCACATAACACTTGTACCACTCGAAAAGCTGTTCTTCTTTGGGGAATAGTTTGTCAGCAGCATTCTGCATGACTAATTTGCAGAGGTTGACGTCGTCGATCATCTGCTCTGACACGCCTGGTAAAAAAGCGTCGATTGTATCAGGCATGACACTGGCGGTTGGTTTGTTTATATCGTGAGGTTGGGCGTTGTACTGCTCAGGAACGTTGGCGAAGGATCGAGTTGTCATAACTGGCAGGGGTGCCAGTGAGTCGATGAATTGGAGTCGCTCTTCAATGTGCATAAGTATTCCTTTACTTTTGGTTATTTGGACAACCGATGGGTTGTGGTTCTTATAATAACTTTGTTCTCGCTGAAGTCTATCGAGTGATTGTAACTTCTGGTTGTTGGTCGATTTCGAAAGAGGGCGGCGTGGTGCGTTCTGAGAATTATCAGTAGGTGTGGGTTAATTGTTTGTATGGAGTTGTTTGCTAAGGAAGCTGCAGAATATCAAGTCGTTGGAATATTGCAGCGCCGTCTCACGTTACTTGCGAGAAGGCAAATCCGGATACTGTTGCCTCTTCCCGCAACCACGCAAAAAAAGCCCGAACCGGCGGATGTCGCTCTCGTCCTGGTACGCACAATGCGCTGTAGCCGGCGCCATCGACCTGGATTTCACCCCGATAGGCCACCAGCAATCCATTGGCGACGCTTTCTGACACCAGGATATTGCTCGCCAGCACCAGGCCCTGGCCGGCAATGGCCGCTTGCAGGGCGTAGTGCTCTTCATCGTATTCGCGCACGGTTGGCTGCCCCTCCAGCCAGGCTTCGCCAGACTGCGCACACCAGGCTTGCCAGCCATGGGCGTAGAGCTTGGAGTTGTGCCAGTGCACGCTGATCAGCGTTGGCGTTTGGCGGGCAGCCAATGCCACTTGCCCGGGCGAGCCGTAAACACCGAACGACTCGTCGAACAGGCAAAGGCCGTACAGGTTCGGATAGTCATCGAGGCTGTAGCGCACTACCAGGTCGACACTGGCGTCCTGATGCAAGTCGATGACCTCGCAATGGGTGTCCAGGCGCAGGCTGATGTTCGGGTGCCGGGCATAGAAACGGCCCAGGCGAGGCACCAGCCACAAGGCCGCAAAGGCGGCGGTGGTGGAGAGGGTCAGGTTCGTGCCGCTGCGATGCGGGCGCAGGGTGTCGACGCTTTGCGCCACTTCCAGGAACGCGCCGTGCAGGCTGTGAAACAAGCGCTCGCCGCCTTCGGTCAGGCGTACCTGGCGCGGTAGGCGTTCGAACAACTGCACACCGAGCCAGGTTTCCAGCGAGCGGATCTGATGGGATACCGCGGTCGGAGTCACCGACAATTCTTCGGCGGCAGCCTTGAAACTCAGCAGTCGAGAGGCAGACTCGAAAGCGCGCAGGGCGGTCAGTGGCAACGAAGCAAACATGGAAACTCCATGGATGAAATAGATTCATCCAGACTGATTTTTGTTCAGTTGAAGCAGGGCGGCTGTGAGCGCCAAGCTGCAAACCACGAGCAGTTTGAGTTTAGTCCCAAGGAGAGTCAGATGAGTACAGTTCTTGCGATTCATGCCAGCCCACGAGGTGAGCGTTCGCACTCCCGGCGTTTGGCGGAAGTCTTTCTGTCGGCCTGGCAGGCCCGTCACCCGCAATCGAAACTGACCCGCCGCGAGGTCGGGCGAGCGTTGATTCCACCTGTCAACGAGGCATTCGTGGCCGCCGCGTTCTACCCCGAACCCGACGCACGTCCCTTGTCGATGCAAGCGGATCTGGCGTTTAGCGATACGCTGGTCGACGAGTTGCTCGGGCACGATGTGTTGGTGATTTCCACGCCCATGCACAATTTCAGCGTGCCCAGCGGCCTGAAAGCCTGGATCGACCAGATCGTGCGGTTGGGGCTGACCTTCAATCACTCCCTGGATAACGGAATCGCGCAGTACGAACCACTGGTGCAGGGCAAAAAGGCCTTGATCGTGACCAGTCGCGGCGGATTTGGCTTCGGCCCGGGCGGCGAGCTGGAGGCGATGAACCATGCAGATACGCTTCTACGCACGGCGTTGGGTTTCATCGGCATCACCGATGTCACCGTGATCGCTGCCGAAGGCGAGGAGTCCGAGGCGCGCACGTTCGAAGTCTCTGCCGCCGAAGCAGAGCAGCGCTTGCTGGCCCTGGCCAGGGAGTTCTAAGTGGCCTGGTTGTTTTTGCTGATCGCCGCCGGGTTCGAAGTCACTTTCGCCATGGGCATGAAGTACGCCGAGGGCTTTACCCGGCTTTGGCCATCGCTGATGACCATCGTGGCGGCAGTGGGCGGGATTTATTTCCTGACCCTGGCCATGCGCGAATTGCCGGTGAGCATCGCCTACCCGATCTGGACCGCCATCGGTTCGCTGGGCACGGTGTTTCTCGGCTTTATCTTGCTCGGTGAAAGCCTGACCATGGTCAAGCTACTGTCGGTCGGGCTGATCGTGGCCGGTGTGGTGGGGCTGAAGTAGGGCGGATGACCTAGACTGGTCGTCGGTTTGTCATGTTCGCTGGCGAAGCTTGGCGGAAGTCTTGCAGTCGCCAGGCGTCACCTCACCGATCACAAGGATGTTCGCCCATGTCGCAAGATTCGGCCACGCGTTACCCGCTGGTGCTGGTCCCGGGAATGCTCGGGTTTATCCGTTTGGTGCTCTATCCGTATTGGTACGGGATCGCCAAGGCGTTACGTCGTGGTGGTGCGGTGGTGTTTGCGGTGCAGGTCTCGCCCCTCAACTCCAGCGAAGTGCGCGGCGAGCAACTGTTGGCGCGCATTGAAGAGATTCTGCGTGAGACCGGAACTGAAAAGGTAAATCTGCTAGGTCACAGCCAGGGCTCGTTGACCGCGCGCTACGCGGCAGCCAAACGCCCGGATCTGGTGGCTTCGGTGACCTCGGTGGCGGGGCCTAATCATGGTTCGGAATTGGCCGACTATCTGCACAAACACTATCCCCATGACAGCGTCGGGGGGCGTCTGGTGATCTTTCTGGTACGGTGCGTTGCGACGCTGATGAGCCTGCTGGAAACCGGCTATCGTGGACCGAAGTTGCCGGTGGATATCCTTGCGTCCCATCATTCGCTCACAACTGCAGGCGTGGCACGGTTCAATCAACGTTTTCCACAGGGGCTGCCAGATACCTGGGGCGGCCACGGACCGGAAGAGGTGAACGGTGTGCGTTACTACTCCTGGTCCGGCACTTTGCAGCCGGGCAAGACCAATCGCGGGCTTAACCTGTTCGATGGCACCAACCGCAGTTGCCGGTTGTTTGCCAGAACCTTCGTACGCGAGGCCGGGCATTGCGACGGGATGGTCGGGCGTTACAGCTCGCACCTCGGGACCGTGATTGGCGACGAGTACCCGCTGGACCATTTCGACATCGTCAACCAGTCGTTGGGACTGGTGGGGAAGGGGGCGGAGCCGATCCGGTTGTTTGTCGAACATGCGGCTCGGCTAAAAGCTGCTGGCCTTTAAGATCAAAAGATCGCAGCCTGCGGCAGCTCCTACAGGGAATGCATTCCAAGTGTAGGAGCTGCCGCAGGCTGCGATCTTTTTTCCTCAGGCAACACGGACCTTGCGGCCTAATACGGTGGTCCAGCGCTCGGAAAGAATCACCCCGCCCAACGTCAATATCCCGCCCACCAAGTGGTACGTCGCCAACTGTTCATGCAGCACCACTGCCGCAATCAGCGCGGTAATCAACGGCAACAAATTGAAGAACAGCGTGGTCCGGCTCGGGCCCAAACGCACCACGGCTTGCATCCACGCCAGCGGTGCGACCATCGAGGCCAGCAAGCAGGCGTAAAGCACCAGTGGAATATTGTGCAGGGTCGGGCCGATTTTCGGTGAGGCGAGAAACAGCGGAAACAACACCACCACAGCGACCAGTACCTGCAAATACAGCAACACCAATGGCGGCAAGCGCAGCTGCCATTTTTTCAGCAACGTGCTGTAGATCGCGTAGGCCAGGGTGGCGATCAGCATCATCGCGTCCCCCAGGTTCACCCCATGTTCCAGCAGCACACCCAGGCTGCCGGACGAGACGACCACCAGCACGCCGGCAAACGACAACACCGCACCCGCCAGTGCGCCGATGGTCAGGCGCTGGCCAAGGCTGATGATCGCCATGGCCAGCGACATCAGAGGCATCAATGACAGGATGATGCCCATGTTGGTCGCGGAGGTCAGGCTCGCGGCGAAGTACGCCAGGCTTTGGTACACAGCCATGCCGAGCACGCCGAGGACAAAGATCTTGCCCAGGTTCGGGCGAATCGACGGCCAGTGGGCAATAGCCGGTTTGAGCATGAAGGGTGTGAACAATAATCCGGCGAGGAGCCAGCGGTAAAAACCGATCTCGGCGGGATAGATCGCCCCGGCCGACATTTTGGTGATCACGGTATTGCCAGCCCAAATGAAAATGGCCAGCAGGGGGTAAGCGTATTGCATGGGAAAAACCAGAACGTTAATGAGGGGTAATTATCCATTGTCTGGATACAGGCCTATACTTCGATCCAGACAACCCGCCCTTCATGACGGACAGCATGACCCGTAAACCCATCGATCTACTGGAGTTCAGTGAGCTGCCTGCCCCGGTGTATTTCCGCTACGCCGACTTTGATGCTCATCGCTATGCCTCGGCTCACCGCCATCCGTGGGGCACGCTGGAGTATTCGGCCCATGGCGTGCTGCACATGGAAATCGGCGGCAGTCGCTTCATGTCACCGCCGCAATACGCGGTATGGGTGCCCCCGCAGACCGAGCACAGCTTCTACAGCCATCAGCCGATCAACTACCGTGCGGTCTGCCTGGCTGCGTCGGTGTGTCGTGACCTGCCTGCGCAAGCCTGCACCCTGGCGATCAGCGATATTCTCAAAGCGATCCTCAAGGACTTTGCCGCCCGCGATGTGAAGATCCCTGAGCACGAAGCGGACCAACGTCTGGCCCAGGTGTTGGTGGATCAACTGCGACAGGCGCCGGTGCACGAGCGCTACTTACCCTACGCCAGCAGCCCTGGCTTGCTCGGAATTCTGGAAGCCTTGCAGGCGGGACCGGGGGACAACCGGCCGTTAGCGCATTGGGCCACGACCATACATGTCAGCGAACGCACCCTGGCGCGGCAATTTATCCGGGAGTTGGGCATGAGTTTTGGCGAGTGGCGCCAGCGGTTGCGATTTCTGGCGTCGATCGAAGCGCTGGACAGCCACCGCAGCATTCAGGAAATCGCATTCGACATGGGTTACAGCACCGGTTCGGCATTTATCGCGATGTTTCAGCGCCAGGCAGGTTGTACGCCGGAACATTATCGCAGACACCGAGGGTTTTGATTGTCTGAGGTATGGTTCTACTTGCAGATTATGTTTGCAAGTTTTTCAGGTGTGTTTGCATGTTCAAGTATTTGTTAGCTTTTAATTGGCATTGACGTTGTTGTGGGGTGTTCTACACGTTTTGTCTGAAATGCGCTCACCGAAGCTTTTAGGCATCGCGGTATTCTCCAGCTTGAATTTACAGGGGCATTGGAGTGATCAGGCATGGAGCATTCAGTTCTGGTTCGCGGACCGGCAGAACCCATCAAACAAGAAAAAAGTATTCATCATGAATTTATAAAGAGGGCTCTGCCAAAATGGCTGGCCGGCGCCCCCTTGAAAAGAGTTGGTGCGCTGAAGATGGGGCTTTCCGGTATTCCTCAGTGGATCAAGGAGGCCCCTGCGGTATTACACGCAAGTTTGAAAAAGTCGATGACGACAAGTTGGAACGCGCAAAATGATGTCGACAGAATGCTGGCTGAATTACAGGATGTTTACGACTTTGCCGAACCTTTGCTGATTCAGGCCTTGAAAAGGCAATATGGAATTGATGTCGATGTCAGAGGTACTTATCTGAAGTTGTTCGCTCCGGCAAGTGTGCCCCTGTGGGCCAATAGCATTGTGCGTGGGGCCGGCTCTCGAACAGTCTCAATGCTGGATGCGGCTTTACATAACTTTGCCCGGCATGAAGTGCTTCTTCCTGACTCGCAGTTTATTTCAAAGCCTGATGAACTGGGTCGTTTCGAAATACTCGACATCAGAAACCGGATGTCTATTGAGCAGTTCAAGACCCTGTGTCGGGAACTGGATATTGGCGCGCAATACCAAAAACATCTTGAAAATTATTTGCGCCCCAGCGATGGGCTGGCGCAGGGAGTGTTGCAGCACAAAATCACCAAAAGCCAGAAGAGCGCACTGAGCGCCGCCACAGACCTGGCCTTGATGCGCAAAGATATTTCGGCCAACGGCTATCGGGTGGTGATGGGCATGCTTGAAGGGCTTCAAGGCATGAAGCTGCAAGGCCTCCCGGTTCGTTACTATCACCTGACAATACTGGACACCCGAATGTACGGCATCGTGCTGATCGCCGGTGACCTGGATGCCCCGGTTGCCGAGAGGCGACTCATTGCCTATGTGCCTCACGACCCTGAGCATCCCTTGAAAGAATATGCTTCGACCGAAGAGTTCGCGCTCGAACTGACCCGCCAGTTGCGCGACGCTGGCCCCACGTCTACGCCTGAAGGCCTTCCCTCCCGATGCAGTTACCAGCAGTTCTTCAGCCGCTTCGTCGCCCATCAGCAACGCGGGCATTTCTTTGCCGAGCTCAACAGTCGCCTGGTCGAGATCAAGCAGCATGAAAAAGAATGGGGCGTGGATCGGCCTGTCTGGCGTGAAACTCCCGTGGAAAACCCGCGCCTTCATTTTGGCACGCTGAAATTTCAGGAAGATACCGAAACCCGCTTTAATGGCAACCTGTGGGTGTATCTCTACCAGATGCAGCAAAACAAAATCCTCAACGACGCACGGGAGATGGTGATTTCCACTGCCGACGCCGATCGCAAGGAGCGGGGGGCCTGGTTCGATAACCTGACAAAGATGTTGGCTGACATCTTCAATGCCGCGTTGCTGGTGGTAACTCCATTTGTCCCATTTCTGGGCGAAGTCATGATGGCCTACATGGTTTATCAACTGGCGAGCGAAGTGATCGAAGGCGTCGTCGATCTGGCGGAGGGGATTTATCTGGAAGGTGCCGAGCACCTGATCGGCTTCGTTGAAAGTTTGATTCAGCTGGGTACGTTCGGCGCCGGTATGCAGCTTGTTTCAGGGGTGGTACTGCCCAAGCTCTCGCCGTTCATCGAGGGGGCTAAACCGGTCACTTTGGCCAACGGGGACAAGCGGCTGTGGGGGCAGGACCTTGGTCCCTATCAGCGCAATCTGGCGCTGGCTGCCGATTCAAAGCCCGATCTATACGGGCTGCATCGGCACGAAGGCAAGCCCATTCTCAATCTTGGTAAGCGCTACTTCGAACTCAAAAAAGACGCGAAAACCGGCAAGCATCGAGTCCAGCATCCAACTCGGCCGGACGCCTATCAACCCGTGGTCGAGAGCAATGGAGAATGTGCCTTCATCGTTGAGGGTGAGCAGCCTCGCTTGTGGGATGACGATACCTTGATGGCCCGACTCGGCCAGTCAATGCAAGTGTTAGGGGACGCACACAATGACATTCGCACGGTCAGTCGCAGTGACGTCAATACAATCCGCCGAATGTATGTCGACAAGGAACGCGCTTTACCCTTGTTGAGCGATACCGTGACGCGTTTCCAGATCGACCGTGATATCCAGACATTTATCCAACAAATTGGCAGTGATCACCCGCAGGACTATCTGCGAGCCGACCTTGCCTTTCAGTTTGAGCTGCTGGACGGCGTGTGGCCCGGTCGGGCAATCGAACTGACGGGGACTGATGGCGAGGTACTAAGGGTTATAGGTCGTGCCGATGCTGCACCCCTGCGGATACGAAAAGATCGTTTGATCGAAGGCAATTTGCTCAAAACGCTGTTATCCCATCTTGATCAGGCTGATACAAAATTGCTGATGGGTCAGGCGTCAGGCGCATCGGAAACCACCATCGACGCGAATGCTCGACAGCTGAGGCTCGTACTGGCGAAACGGGCGAAAAACAGGCAAACATCCTTATTCGACACACGATACCGTCAGCTTGAAAATGCCCGAAGCGCCAAGAATGCCTCGGTTCGAAATATCCAGGACCGAGTGCCAGGTCTGCCGGGCACCGTTGCGCAAGAGTTGCTGGCGATTGCCACTCGCTCGGAGTTGCAGGACATCGCGCAAGGCAAGCTGTCCGACAGGCTAAAAAGCCTCGCGCAATGGGCACTTCGGGATGTGCGCAACGCCCGCGCCTATGAAGGGTTGTATCTGGATTCGGTCGACAACCCCGATACCCGCAGGCTGGTCTTGCACTCACTGAAAAACCTGCCCGGCTGGAATCCTGATGTGCGAATCGACGTTTGCCAGTTCGATTTTGGGGGAGCGTTGCTCGACAGCATCGGCAAGGAAGACGCCACGATTCGACGTACCCTCGTTGAACGCGAAGACCAGAGCTTTCAAGCTTATGACGCTGAAGGCAACACCTTGAATTCTGCTTCCGACTTTTATCTGTCGATTCTGCAAGCACTACCGAATGCCGAGCGCAACGCACTGAACATTGGCATCGGAAAAGGGTGGCAACTGAAAGAGGCGATTAGCAACCGGGCGTTGAAGCCGTATCGACTAGGCAAAGTACTTTCAGAACTCCCCGCTCTTGACCCCTTCACTTTCGATCCCCGGGTCATGCGCCTGCGTGGCGGCGCTCCGACTGGCGAAGGCGAGGCCGCCACATTGCAGGGGATCGCGGATCTCTATCCGGACCTCGTTGTGGGAGCATTTCACCCTTCCGTTTCGGGGTACGAAAGGTATGACTACTTGCGTGGTGTGAAGTTGATGAACGACACCTTTCCTGATGAGTACTTTCAATCACTTTGGCAGGCATTATTCGAGGCCAATGCAGCCGGGGACGCACAAGCCAATGCCCGCGTCGTGCAGAGCATCGAAGCCTTGCCGGATCTTGAGAAGCTCATGACAGACGAGCAGTTCACGCCATTGATCGAGCAGATGTTCACCAGGGATGGCCTGATCCCGTTGCCAGAAACCAGGCGCAACCTGGCCATGAATGCGAGAAATCTGGAACGCACCGGACGGGCCAATGACTATCAGGCACTGTTGCGTTCGGTTCAGCAAGACGCTGTAACGCTAACCCCGGAACTGGCTGATTTGCGACGCTATGGCGATCAGCTTTCGAAAAACCTGGTGGCGTCCGATGAGCCTATCCAGGTTTCATCGCGAACCATGGACGACTTGAAATTGGCGCAACAGGCAATCTGCCGCGTCAAGGAGCTCATTCCTCTCTCCGGCAATCAATTGCCGAGCATGTGGGAGAAGGGCGGTTCGGCGATTGCCAAGATCAAGGGGCTCAGGGAGATGAACCTGGAGGAAGGCGGTTTTACCGCGAAGCTGACTATCGCTGAAGCGGCGCGTAAAGCCATTGAAATCAAGGGCGGCAACTGCTCGGAAAACTCCAAAGTGACCTTTTCGATACTCGCCAGCCAGCCCCGGACGTCGAGCATTCACATTGTCAAGGCCACCGAGCTTGACCATCAATATGTGGTAATAGGCGATGATTTGAGTAATCCCGAAGGACTGGTCGTCGCCGATTCCTGGCCGGAATTCCCTGCGGCGCATCTGGCCAGCAAGGGCAGCTTCGAGTTTGAAATGCCGCCGGTGCAAACACTGGCGCCAGGTCCGGCCGTCGCCGAATACGCGTTTATCAATAACGTCCCGCCAGGCCCGACGCCATTACCCGCTGTTTCCGAGCCGAACACGTTCAGGCAGATAAAAATCAACAAGCTCTACCAGTCAGGAGCGTATGCCCAGTGGACGTCAGTGACGGAGTTGGGTCTAACTTACCGTGTGGAAGGCGGTACTCCGGTTACGTTCGAGCGATTGCCCGCGTCGGTTATTGAAAATCGGGTTGATGCGTATAGCCGCTACTTGAACGCATTTGAAGGTCTTCTGCCTGAGCAGGCGGACGCTGATTGAGCACTGGCGGATGAAGGTGTAACAGCTCTTGTCTACACTGCCCTTGAGGCCGCGCCGCTCGGCGCGGCAACAAGGAGCGAACGCCATGAAGATGTTGCGTGTCCCTTTTTTGATGATCGGTTTGCTGCTGTGTTCCCAAGGCTTCGCCGCCACTGACCAACAGAACAAGATGACCACCTGTAATGCCGACGCTACCGCCAAGAGCCTCAAGGGCGATGAGCGCAAAGCCTTCATGAGCAACTGCCTTAAGGCGACTCCCGCGGCCGATGATGCCGGCAAGGCCTTGACGCCTCAGCAGGAGAAAATGAAAACCTGCAATGCCGATGCCGCGACCAAGGCCCTCAAGGGGGATGAACGCAAGGCGTTCATGAGTGATTGCCTGAAGAAAAAATAGAAACGCCCTGTACGAGCCAGGCTCGCCGGCGAAACGTACAGCGTGGTCCGGCAGG
Source organism: Pseudomonas umsongensis (assembly GCF_002236105.1). Lineage (GTDB taxonomy): Bacteria > Pseudomonadota > Gammaproteobacteria > Pseudomonadales > Pseudomonadaceae > Aquipseudomonas > Aquipseudomonas umsongensis. Next base: position 84,053 of record NZ_NIWU01000004.1, on the reverse strand, counting down.
CAGGACACCATCGCCGGCAAACCAGCCCTAAGGTTGCATCTACGCGGGCCATACGGGTATGCACAATCCCTAGTGCTGGCACCGGATCGCTGGCAGACTGCCAATCCTTTTACGCCGTTCGTTTTGAGGCTGTATGCCAACGTTTTCTCAGCGTCAAGTTTTGCTGGTCATCAGCTGGGTCATCATTTTCGGCGGACTGCTGTTGGTGATTCCGCTACGGTTGCTGCCCAGCCTGCTGGCCGGGTTGCTGGTGTTCGAACTGGTCAACATGCTCACCCCGCAATTGCAGCGGCTGATCGAAGGGCGACGTGCGCGCTGGCTGGCGGTGGCATTGTTGGGGACTTCGATAGTCAGTGCGTTGGCGCTGATCTTTGCCGGTGCCATCAGCTTTCTGCTGCACGAAGCGGAAAACCCCGGTGCATCCCTCGACAAGTTCATGGGCGTGGTCGACCGCGCTCGCGGTCAGTTGCCACCTTTCATCGATGCTTACCTGCCGGCCAGTGCCGCCGAGTTTCGCGTGGCAATCGGCGAGTGGATCAGTAAACACCTCAGTGACTTGCAGCTGGTAGGCAAGGACGCGGCGCACATGTTCGTGACGCTGCTGATCGGCATGGTGCTGGGCGCGATCATCGCCTTGCAGCGAATTCCGGACCTGACCAAGCGTAAACCGCTGGCCGCGGCCCTGTTTGACCGCCTGCACTTACTGGTCCAGGCGTTTCGCAATATCGTGTTCGCCCAGATCAAGATTTCCCTGCTCAACACGTTCTTTACCGGAATATTCCTGGCAGTGGTGTTGCCGATGTTCGGTATCAAGCTGCCCCTGACCAAGACCCTGATCGTACTGACCTTCTTGCTCGGCCTATTGCCAGTAATCGGCAACCTGATGTCGAACACCCTGATCACCATTGTCGGCCTGTCGCTGTCGATCTGGGTGGCGATGGCCGCGCTGGGCTATCTGATTGTCATCCACAAGCTTGAGTATTTTCTCAACGCGCGGATCGTTGGCGGGCAGATCAGTGCCAAGTCGTGGGAGTTGCTCCTGGCAATGCTGGTGTTCGAAGCCGCGTTCGGCCTGCCGGGGGTGGTGGCAGGGCCGATTTATTACGCGTACCTGAAGAGTGAGTTGAAGCAGGTGGGGATGGTTTGAGCAGATCAAATTGTGGCGAGGGGATTCATCCCCGTTCGGCTGCGTAGCAGTCGCCGCTTTTCTGGTTTTTGGGGGCGCTATGCGCCCCAACGGGGATGAATCCCCTCGCCACAGGTTTTCGGATCAGTCCATCGACCCGTAACGCTTCGCCGCTTCAATCGCCAGACCACTGCCGATGCTGCCAAAGATATTCCCTTCCACATGCCGCGCATTCGGCAACATCGCCGAAACGCTGTTGCGCAGGGCTGGAATACCACTCGAACCCCCTGTGAAGAACACCGTGTCCACCTGATCGACCCGCACGTCGGCCTGGGTCAGCAACTGGGTGACGCTATTGCGCACGCGCTCCAGCAGGTTATCGATGGCCGATTCGAACAGTGCACGGCTCAGCTCCACGCTCAAGCCGGCTTCGATACGGTCCAGCGGCACGTGGCGGTGGTCGGCGTGGGTCAATTGGATCTTGGTTTCTTCAACCTCCATGGCCAGCCAGTGCCCGGCGCGCTGTTCGATCAGCTTGAACAGGCGGTCGATACCACCGGTGTCCTCGATGTCGTAGCGCATGCTGCCCAGGGCCAGTTGCGACTTCTGCGAATACACCGAGTTGATGGTGTGCCAGGTCGCCAGGTTCATGTGATGGCTGGTCGGCATGTAGGCGCCGCTCTTCATCCGGCTGCCATAGCCGAACAGCGGCATCAGGCCCTGCAAGCTCAACTGCTTGTCGAAGTCGGTCCCGCCGATGTGCACGCCGCCCGTGGCGAGAATGTCATCCTGGCGGTTATCCACACCCCGACGCTGCGGTGACAGGCGCACCAGCGAGAAGTCGGAGGTACCACCGCCGATGTCGACGATCAGTACCAGCTCTTCCTTTTCGATGGTCGACTCGTAGTCGAACGCGGCGGCAATCGGTTCAAACTGGAACGAGACTTCCTTAAAGCCGATCTTGCGCGCCACATCCACCAGGGTGTCTTCGGCCTCTTTGTCGGCCATCGGGTCATCATCGACAAAAAACACCGGACGGCCCAGCACCACTTCTTCGAATTCCCGACCGGCGGCGGCTTCGGCACGGCTCTTGAGCTGACCGATGAACAGGCCCAGCAGGTCCTTGAACGGCATCGCCGTGCCAAGGACACTGGTGTCGTGCTTGATCAGCTTGGAGCCCAGCAGGCTCTTGAGCGAGCGCATCAACCGGCCTTCGTAACCTTCCAGGTACTCGTGCAGCGCCAACCGGCCGTACACCGGGCGACGCTCTTCGATGTTGAAGAAGACCACTGAGGGCAAGGTGATCTTGTCATCCTCCAGCGCAATCAGCGTTTCCATGCCGGGGCGCAGCCAACCGACGGTGGAGTTGGACGTGCCAAAGTCGATGCCCACGGCACGGGCTGGAGATGCGTTGTTCATGTCTTTGCGGTTCCGGTTAAAAAACGGCCGCGCAGTGTATGTCAGTGCGCGACAGATTCGAAGGCCGACTATCTGCTAATTCCTGGAAACAATGTCTTGAAAGATGGCCCGTGACCCCCAAACTACCCTGCATCAAGCCGGTAGCCGCGTAGCGCTCGAAAGTCGCACCGCCTGCTGCCGATAAACTTCTTACGCGCTGCCCGGTCACAACCTTGAGATCGGTCAACGTCTATGCTGCAAACAGGCGCATGCTGTGGCAGGTGGCGCGATTTCGATAACGGATGGTGATTCCCGCGATGGACTTCAAAGACTATTACAAGATTCTCGGTGTGGAGCCGACGGCAGACGACAAGGCGATCAAGGCCGCCTATCGCAAGCTGGCGCGCAAATACCACCCTGACGTCAGCAAGGAAAAGGACGCCGAGGCCAAGTTCAAGGACGCCTCTGAAGCCTATGAAGCGCTGAAAAGTGCTGACAAACGCGCCGAATACGACGAATTGCGCCGTTATGGCCAGCATGGCCAACCATTCCAGGGACCACCGGGCTGGCAGAGCCGTGGCGGCTTTGGCGGTGGCCAGGACACTGGCGATTTCTCGGACTTCTTCAGTTCGATCTTCGGTAATCGCGGCCCCGGTTTCGGCGGCGGCGAACATTCGCGTCGCAGCACCGGACGTCGAGGGCAAGACGTGGAAATGGAACTGGGAGTTTTTCTGGAAGAAACCCTGTCGACCGAGTCGAAGAAGGTCACCTTTCAGGTGCCGCAGTACAACGCGGCTGGCCAGCATGTGAGCAACACCAGCAAAAGCCTGAACGTGAAGATCCCGGCGGGCGTGGCCGATGGCGAGCGCATTCGCCTGAAGGGCCAGGGTGCTCCTGGTGTTGGCGGCGGCGCCAATGGCGACCTGTACCTGATCATTCGTTTTGCGCCACACCCGAAATTCGACGTCGAAGGCGAGAACCTGATCATCACGCTGCCGCTGGCACCGTGGGAACTGGCATTGGGCACCGAAGTCGCCGTGCCAACCCTGACCGGCAAGATCAACCTCAAGGTCCCTGCCGGCAGCCAGAACGGCCAACGCATGCGTGCCAAGGGCCATGGCCTGATGAACAAGGCGGGTGAACGCGGTTATCTGTTCATCCAGTTCAAGGCCGTAATGCCCAAGGCCGCAGACGATGAAGTCAAGGCGCTGTGGCAGGAACTGGCAAAAAAAGCCGCCTTCAACCCACGAGAAAATTTCTGAACCCAGCGACGGAGTAGCCCATCATGAGCAGCCCCCTGACCGTTCAACTGGACTTGGCAGAATTCTGTGAGGCGACCGACCTGTCGGACGTCTACGTGATCGAAATCGTCGAACACGGCATCCTCGAACCTCAGGGAGGGCAGCCCAAGGACTGGCGCTTCACCGATTACGAACTGACCCTGGCCAAGCGCGCCGCCAAGCTGCGGCGCGATCTGGAGCTGGAATGGGAAGGTGTCGCCCTTGCGCTGGACCTGCTGGAAGAGGTCCAACAGCTGCGGGCCGAGAACCGGATGCTCAAGCAGCGGTTGGGGCGGTTGTTGGTGGAATAGGAGATGCCGCTGGCTGCGATCTTTTGATCTTGATCCACGAAGATCAAAAGATCGCAGCCTGCGGCAGCTACAGGGAATTGCGTGGCAACACTACGGTAAACAGCGTGCCATCGGTTTCGTTAGAGCTCACATCGATCGTCCCTGCATGGGCATCCACCACTTCCTTGACGATAAACAACCCCAAGCCAAGGCTGGTCGATGGCTGGCCCAGTTCTTCATCTGCGCTGCGCACCAGTGGATCGAAGATCGTGCCGATAGCATTCGCGGAAATCGGCGTTCCGTAGTTATGGACCGTCAGGCGAACCGTGTCGGGTTCTCCGTGGAGAGTAACTGTCACATCGCGTTTGTTGAGGCCATGCTGCAAAGCGTTGCCGATCAGGTTTTGCAGTAACTGACCCAGCCGTCCGGCATCCCAGACGCCTCGCGTATCTCCCTCTACCCTGACCGTCGGATCGCACTCCGGGTTGCCGGCGCAGGCTTCGGCAATCGCCGCGTGTGCGGCATCGGCAAGGTCCATGGGTTTCGGTTCGATCGGCAGGCTCTTACCCAGGCGACAGCGCACCAGTTCCAGCAAGTCGCTAACCATCACCGCCATGTGTCGAGCGCTGCGCTTGATGTTGTTCGCGCAGGCCAACGCATCGCCTTCCAGCGTTGTTTTACGCATCAGCAATTCAGTCGACATGCTCATCGCTTGCAGCGGTGCGCGCAGGTCGTGGCCGAGTATCGCCAGGAAAATATCTCTTGAGCGACTCATCTGCTCGGCATAGGCCGCGGTGGATTCTGCGAGCGCTTCATCGATGGCTTCATTGAAGCGGATCATGTCCTGGAAGTAGGCCAGGTCCGGCGACTCCAGGCTGTCGACCCAGAGACGAATCACGCAGGCACGCAAGTGGCGGAACTCGCTGGTCATCTGCACCAGATCGAAACCCACCGTATGGCGTAATTCACCATGACTGGCGCCCGCTTCGTCCAGGCTTGGGGTTTTCTCCGGGCCCTCGCCCTTGGCCTTGGCGAGTTGTTCGCTGGCGGTCTGAGGTTTGCTCATGTCCCGAGCCGCTGCCAGCAGGATCTCCTTGGCATGGTCGCGCAAGGCCGTTCGATCCATGTTTTCGGCGGCTGGGGTGATGGTTCTGGCGAACTCCTCCCATTCATCGACGATACGGTCTGCGTGTTGCCTGATGAATTCGGGGAGGTGCATGACCGGATTCCTGCCTGGATAATTTGACGATCTTAGCCTTTTTAGGGCCGGGGTAAAAACTACCGCTGGGAATTCGGATCACCTCCTGAGGGCCGGGGGTGGTACTTAAGTATATTTTACGGTTCTCAAGTTCAATGTTGATTCCGGGTTTTCGGGCAGTTCCCAGCAGTTTTTTAAGCTTTTGTTATTAGGGGGGTTGGATAAGCTGAGTATTCTGTTCATCGCATAGGGAAATGCAAAATGACTGTGGTACCGGTAGAAGCCATATCGAATTCTTTTACGAAAGTTGAGGGTTCAATCGATAGCAATCATTCGGTTTATTTCGCGGAAAATATTCCAGGCCTGATTAAAAGCGCTCCCGTTTCGAGGCTGGAATCGATAACTGAGTTAAAGCCTAATTTTCCGGATTGGTATATTCAGGCTCGACCCATTGATCGTCAATATTTACAAGAACTCATCAAGGAGCGCTGTCGTTTACAAGATACTGTCTCTGACAGGGTCGATAACGTGCAAACGGACATCAACGCTTTTGCGAAACCGCTACTTGTCCAGGCCATCAAGGATGAATTCAACTTCGAGCTGGACGTCGCCACGACCTCATTGCGGCTGTACGTTCCCGCCACATTGGGGTTTGGCATCGATACCCAGGCCAGTCGGATCCGGCATTCATCACTGCTGGAAGCCGCGCTGCATAACTTCGAGGAATCCGAAGCGGTGGCCGGTGCGTTTCGCGACGGATCAGGTGTTTTTGTCAAGGACGCTGAAGGAGAGCTGCAGCGTCATGAATTAACGGTCGAAAAATTTGCCGCGTTATGTCGCAAGCTCGATATCGGCAAACAGTATCAGCTACACATAAAGTCTCTTCTGGAACCCGCTGACGTTACTGCGCGCTCAAGACTTGAGCGGGGTTTCATGGCCCATGAGAGGGCTACCTTCAGTGAGACCATGCTCATTGCGTTGTTAAAAAGCGACCTGGATTCCTATGCCTACGGCAAGTTGGGAGAAGTGCGCGATGGCCAGGAAAACATCCTGTATAGAAACCGTCCTTTAAAGGCACACCGACTCTCACTGTTAGGCACGCGGTTGACAGGCATCGTGCTGTTTAGTGCGATGAGCGACCCCTTGGCAATAAAAGAAGCAATTGACCAACTGCTGCCCGAACAGCTGCAACACCTGGTGGAGTGGTCCCGCCACCTCGCGGTTTTGCCGGGGCAGGAATTTGATCTGTTCAAGATTCTTCAGGCCTTTTTTGCCAATGGCCCGACGGGTGTGGTCGAGGAAATGGTTCGCCGCAACGATATCCATGAACAAAGTCGGCTGGACGGGACCCTGATCGCCTACATCCCCGACGATCCGGATCACCCCCTCAAGCAATACGCATCGTTCACCGACTTCATGAAGGAGCTGACGAGCCAGTTGCGCTCTGCGCACTACCAACAATTCTTCAGCCGGTTCGTGCCTCACAAGGACAAGGGGCGCTTCTTTGCACGCATCAACGAGCGCTTTACCACGTTCAAGTGGACACCGCGTGGGCCTCTGGACATGGGCCCGTGGTAGCGCGAGACCGCTGTCGAGAATCCTGATGCCGAACCGATCACCAACGTGATCGAGGGCGATTTCTGGCAGCGATCCTGTCTCTGGCGCAGCGACAAGGCGATTGCCGATGCGCGACAGATCGCCGTGCCCACTGGCGATGAAGACGCTGCTGCGCGCTGGAAACGCCTGACCAGTTACCTGGACATTGGCTGGAACGTTTTCAACTTCGGCGCCATGTTGGTTCCGGGGTTAGGGGAAGCCGTGCTGGCGGTGATGGTTGGCCAAATGATGCTTGAGACCCTGGAGGGCATCGAAGACTGGACCAAAGGCGACAAGGAAGAGGCCTCGTCTCATTTGACCGGGGTACTGATCAATTTCGCCCAACTGGCGCTGATGGGGGCCGGTCACGTGCTACCAGGCGGCAAGCCGGTGGCGGTCAAGGCGTCTCCTTTTCTCGACCAGCTGAAACAGATCGAGCTGCCCGATGGCACAACCCGTCTGTGGAATCCTGATCTGGCACCCTATGACCACAAAGTGACGTTGTCCATGGATTCGAAAGCCAACGAACGAGGCCTCCATCGACATAATGACCAGGACATCCTGCCGTTGGGAGGCAAGCATTTTGAGGTAAAGGAAAATCCGCAGACCGGCCAGCCACGACTCAAGCATCCGGCCCGGACGACGGCCTATGAGCCAAGGATGGAGCATAACGGTGCGGGTGCCTGGCACACCGAGCTCGACCGTCCCATCGAGTGGGACAAGGCCCGCCTGATGCGGCGCCTGGGCCCTCGGGCCGATGCGTTCTCCGATGAAACACTGGAGCAAATCCGAATCGCCAGCGGCGTCAAGGAAGATGTGCTGCGTAAGCTGCAAGTGGATACACAGCCGCCACCAGCGTTACTGGCCGACACCTTCAGGCGCTTCAAGGCTTATGCCGATGTGGGCAAACTGGTGGATCAGATTCGGCTCAATCAGGTGGCGCAGGAGTGGGCGGATCACTTGCCTCCCTTGATGACGGAGTTGCGGCGATGGCCCGAGTCCAAGGCCATCGAGCTTTTCCGCGGGCCGCAGTTATGGGGCGACTCCATCGTGCACGGCAATCAGAGCGCCTTGGCTGCAAACCGGGTGAAGGTGACCTTTGCTGAACTGAAAGCCGGCAAGTTATCCGAGCGCGTGGTGGACAGCTTCGACGAACAGGAAATCCAGCAGATGCTCGGCCGCAGTATCGGCAGTGACAGACAGGTGCGAATCGACGCTTTGCAGGAGCGCCTGGCCATCCTTGCAGAGCAGCAGAAAAAGCGCCTCTTCAAGTCATTCTATAAAAATGCAGAAGTTGAAGCGGAGGCTAACGTGGCCTTGCTACAGGACGCGTTCCAGGAGCTGCCGACCAGCGTCGCCAGGGAGCTGCTGGCGGGCGCCACGCCAGAAGAGCTGTCGGTAATGGCCGAACGCAAGCGCGTACCTTTGCGTCTCAAGCAGCAGGCCCGGGCGGCGTTGCTGGAGGTGCGGCTGAACCGCGCTTATGAGGGGCTTTTTCTCGATGAGCTGCACAGCCCGGATACTGAGAGACTGCTTCTGCAATCGCTTGAATCGCTTCCAGGCTGGTCAGAAGACGTGCGCATCGAAGTGCGCAACGATGCCCTGGCAGGCACGCTGGAGGACAGCATCGGAGCGGCTGACGCCGCCATCCGCAAGGTGCTGGTCAAGAACGAGGACGGCTTGTATGAGGCGCGCGATGAAGACGACCATGAGCTCCATGGCCCCGATAATCTTTTTGCCGCTGTCCTGCATGCCTTGCCCGATGCAGAGCGCGATGCGCTGGGCTACCAGATCAATCAATGGCGAACGCTCAGGCAATCCGTTCAGCGATTCCCGCTGAGCCACGACAGGTTCAGGGCGATCCTGGCGGACAATCCTTTGCGCAAACCGAAGTTCGATCCCGCAACCATGAAGCTGCGGGGCGGCATGGAAGGTTTTTCCCAACAGTTTCGTCGGGTCACCGGGCAACTGACCGCGCAGGAGCGCATCCAGTCGCTTCGCCCCGGCTGGGGCGAAGGCGATATTCAAACATTTCTCGAACACAGCGACAGCGGGAGCACGCCCGAGGAACGGGTGGTGGCCCTCGAAGCCGAGTTCAACCAACTCAACCGCAGCTTTCGGCGCTGGCTGGATTCGCCACTCGACTCGTTCAGCCTGAGTGCGGAAGGCGTTGCACAATGGCAGTCGCGTAATAGTGTGTACAGGGCCGTCAGAAACTGCTGGCAACGCAGCGGTCCCCGCGACCTCGATGTCCATGGAAACCCGCGAGGTTGGGTCCTTGACCTCAGCAACATCCCCATGGGGCGGCACTTGGAAACAATGCCCAAGCTTGAAGCCAATTTCGAGCATGTCACCGAGCTGAAGTTGCCTGATACCGAAATGACTGATGCCAATGCTGCGTTTCTCGAGCATTTCCCGAGGCTGCGAGCCCTGAACATGAACAACAATGCGCTGACCCGGCTGCCAACCGCGATCGGCCGGATGCGCACTCTGACCGAGCTGTACCTGGGCAACAATCAGATCGAATTGACTGTGGAGACCGCAGACGAGTTGAGCAACCTCATCCTGCTCGAATCCGTGGATCTGCGACGCAATCCTCTGGGCCAGGTGCCAAACATCGGCCGCATGCGCATGTTGCACACATTGATTCTGGCGAACACCGGGATCAATACCTGGCCCGCTGGCCTGTTTTCAATACTCCGTTTACGGCACTTCTATCTGAGCCTGCAGGACAATGTCATCACCCTTGTGCCTCAGGTGTTACCCGGTTCCATGGAAGCGGAGTTGCTGGCCAGAACGATACTTAACCGTGAGCCGCAGTGGATATCGCAAGCAAACCTGAATCAGCTCAGGGAATACATTCACTCCGTGGGTCTGGACCCGGATCGGCCTTACCCGCCCCGTGGCGTGCGCGACTCCCTTCAATGGGAGGAAGGCTTGAGGCGAGCGCAATGGGTTGAGTTACAACCCATATGGAATGAGGTGGAAGACGAGATCGGTTCAATGCCGTTTTTCGATAACCTAAGACTGCTCACCCAATCCAGCCACTTTATAAATGACCGCGCCTTCAGGGTGGATTTGACTGCCAAAGTCTGGCGAATGCTGGAGGCCATGGAACAGAACAGCGAACTGCGCAACGAGATTTTCAAATTGGCACGTGAACCGGTCAACTGTGTCGATGCCGGGGCATCGCTATTCAATGCCATGGGCCTTGAAGTACTGATTCACGAAGCCTACGAATTGGCTAACCCGAGCCTGGTCGAAGCCGAACTGGTGTCGCTGGCCAAGGGTAAATCCCGTCTGGATGAGTTGAGTCGGATCGCCCATAAAAAAATTGCCCGGCGACTGGAGAATGGTGAGGAGTTAAGACGGATCAATGCGCAAGGGGATGTCACGGGGACTATCGATGAAGTCGAGACTCACCTGGCGTATATGACGGACCTCGCCAAGAAGCTGGATTTGCCGTGGCAATCGCGAGACTTACAGTTCAGGGCGGATTCGGGCGTTACCACGCAGATGATCGACGAGGCCTATAAACGTGTGCTGGCGTTGGAAGAGGGCGATCTGCTACGCGATTCGATCAGCGAGCAGCCTTTCTGGGAGTCTTACATTCAGGGCTCCCATCGTGGTGAGTTCAAGGCGATCAGGCGTAGGCTCGATGCGACGACAGAGTTTTACATGGCGCTGGACAGACGGGCGACCGAGTCACTTTCCGTGGAAGAAAAGGCGCAGTTGAAGGAAGAGATCAGGGTGCTCGCCGCGGAGCTTGGCAAACCCGAAAGCGAGTTCGCCCCCGGTCGCGTCATGACCGCCCAAGCGTATGAAACCGAGATGAATCTGCTCAATGCCCGCAAACAGACATTGCTCAAGACATTGACCCAGCAGGCCATGGACCGGGCAAAACTGCAGCGGGTGGAAATCCCCTTCACCGTGCAGCCCTGATTGTCAGCCCGGCACGAAGACTGACGATCTTCGTGCCGGCGTGCCGGTCAGAAGAGAAAATAACGCTGGGCCATCGGCAGCACATCCGCCGGTTCACACCAAAGCAAGACACCGTCAGCCTTGACCTGATACGTCTGCGGGTCGACCTCGATGTCGGGCAGATAGTCGTTGTGGATCAGGTCGGTTTTCTGCACCTCGCGGCAACCTTTGACTACAGCGATTTTTTTCTTCAAGCCCAGGGCTTCAGGAAGACCGGCTTCATGGGCCGCCTGGCTGATAAACGTCAGGCTGGTGGCATGCAGCGAACCTCCGTAGCTGGCGAACATCGGGCGGTAATGCACCGGTTGTGGCGTTGGTATTGACGCGTTGGCATCGCCCATCAGGCTGGCCGCGATGGCGCCACCCTTGAGGATCAACGTTGGTTTGACCCCGAAGAACGCGGGTCGCCAAAGCACCAGGTCGGCCCACTTGCCCACTTCGATCGAGCCCACTTCATGGCTGATGCCATGGGTGATTGCGGGGTTGATGGTGTACTTGGCGATGTAGCGTTTGGCGCGGAAGTTGTCGTTGGCTTCGCCGTCCTGGGGCAGCGGGCCGCGCTGCTTTTTCATCTTGTCGGCGGTTTGCCAGGTGCGCGTGATCACCTCGCCGACGCGGCCCATGGCCTGGCTGTCGGAGCTGATCATCGAGAATGCGCCGAGATCGTGAAGGATGTCCTCGGCAGCGATGGTTTCGCGGCGGATTCGGCTTTCGGCGAAGGCTACGTCTTCGGCAATGCTCGGGTCCAGGTGGTGGCAGACCATCAACATGTCGAGGTGTTCGTCGATGGTGTTTCGGGTGAACGGTCGGGTCGGGTTGGTCGAACTCGGCAACACGTTGGCGGAGCCGCAGGCCTTGATGATGTCCGGGGCATGACCGCCACCCGCGCCCTCGGTGTGGTAGGTGTGGATGGTGCGGCCCTTAAAGGCGGCCAGGGTGGTTTCGACGAAGCCCGATTCGTTGAGGGTGTCGGTATGAATGGCCACTTGTACGTCGTACTGGTCGGCGACGGTGAGGCAGTTGTCGATGCTCGCCGGGGTGGTGCCCCAGTCTTCGTGGAGCTTGAGGCCAATGGCGCCGGCCTTGACCTGTTCGATCAACGGCTCGGGCAGGCTGGCGTTGCCCTTGCCGGTCAAGCCGATGTTCATCGGGAAGGCGTCGGCGGCCTGGAGCATGCGCGCCAGGTGCCATGGCCCGGAAGTGCAGGTCGTGGCATTGGTGCCGGTGGCCGGCCCGGTGCCGCCGCCGATCATGGTGGTGACACCGCTCATCAGCGCTTCTTCTATCTGCTGCGGGCAGATGAAGTGGATGTGGGTGTCGATGCCGCCAGCGGTAAGGATCATGCCTTCACCGGCAATGACTTCGGTGCTGGCACCGATGGCGATAGTCACGTTGGGTTGCACGTCCGGGTTGCCGGCCTTGCCGATGGCTGCAATGCGACCGTCCTTGAGGCCGACATCGGCCTTGACGATGCCCCAGTGGTCGATGATCAGCGCATTGGTGATCAGGGTGTCGACCACTTCGGCGGCCAATAATTGGCTCTGGCCCTGGCCGTCACGGATAACCTTGCCGCCGCCGAATTTCACTTCTTCGCCATAGCTGGTGAAGTCCTTTTCCACTTCGATCCACAGCTCGGTGTCGGCCAGGCGAACCTTGTCGCCGACAGTGGGGCCGTACATGTCGGCGTAGGCTTGACGGGAAATTTTCATCACAGTTCCTTGCACAAATTCATCGTTCCCACGCTCTGCGTGGGAATGCCGCCATGGACGCGCTGCGTCCGCCGTTATGTGACGCGGAGCGTCACGGGATGCATTCCCACGGGGACCGTGGGAACGAGCAGTCAGTCGAGGTTCCCCATGATCCGTCCGGCAAAGCCGAACACCCGGCGGTGCCCGGCCAGGTCGACAAGCTCGACCTCGCGGCTCTGCCCCGGTTCGAAACGCACGGCGGTGCCGGCGGGGATGTTCAGGCGCATGCCGCGACTGGCGGCGCGGTCGAAGGTCAGGGCATCGTTGGTTTCGAAAAAATGGTAGTGCGAACCGACCTGGATCGGCCGGTCGCCGCTGTTGGCCACCTTCAAACTGATTGTGCGGCGGCCAACGTTGAGTTCGATATCGCCGGGCTGGATCTGATATTGACCGGGAATCATCAATGGGCTCCCTGGAGAATCTTGTAGTAGAGGGCGGTGGGTTTGTAGCAGCCGCTCGGGTCGCAGGCGTAGTCGGGGATTTCACCGGCGCGGGTGTAGCCCAATGCCTTGTAGAAGTCTTCAGCCGGGGAACCAGCCTCGGTATCGAGGTAGAGCATGCCGCGTTTGTGTTGCAGGGCAGCCTGTTCCACAGCCGTCATCAATTGCTGGCCCAGGCCTCGACGACGCGCATGCTCGCGCACCAGCAATTTCTGCACCTCGGCGCGGTTCAGGCCATTGGCCTTCTGGCATAGGGTCAACTGTACGCTGGCCTGCACTTGTTCGTCCTTGACCACTACCCACAACAACACGTTGCCCTTGTTCAGGTTCTCCTGAACTTCATCGAAATACGCGCGGGCCTGCGTAGTATCGAGGTCGGCCATGAAGCCGACGCTGGCGCCATATCCGACAGCGTCGAGCAGCAGGTCAATCAATCCCTGGCGATAGTGCGCAAAGCTTTCAACGTTGACGCGTCGCAGTTGAGCGGGGTTCATCGGGTATCACTCCTTGTTGGCGGCCGGAGGCTGCGCGCCAGGATTGAGGGTCAGTTGCATGAAGGTCAGGTCCAGCCAGCGACCGAACTTGGTGCCCACCTGAGGCATCTGCCCGGTGGTCACGAATCCGATGCGCTCATGCAGGCGAATCGAGGCGGCGTTGCCGCTTTCGATGGCCGCGACCATCACGTGTTTGCCGCAGGCCCTGGCGCGCTCGACCAGGGCATCCATCAGTTGCGGCCCAAGGCCGTTGCCGCGCTGGTCGCTACGCACGTAGACCGAATGCTCGACGGTATGTCGGAAACCATCGAACGGTCGCCAGTCACCAAACGAAGCGTAGCCCAACACGTTGTTCTCGCTGTCGACGATCACCAGGATCGGATACCCCTGGGATTGCCGGGCGCTGAACCAGGCCTGGCGGTTGCCGAGGTCGACCGCCTGTTCGTTCCAGATCGCCGTGGTGTTGAGCACCGCATCGTTGTAGATGTCACGGATGGCCGGCAGGTCGGCATGCACGGCATCGCGAATGGTGTAGGTCATGGTGAAGCCTCAAGCGATCGGTTGATGGACGGTGACCAGTTTGGTGCCGTCGGGAAAGGTCGCTTCGACCTGGATCTCCGGGATCATTTCCGGGATGCCTTCCATCACTTGTTCGCGGCTGAGCAGGGTGGTGCCGTAGTGCATCAGCTCGGCCACGGTCTGGCCGTCGCGGGCGCCTTCGAGCAACGCGGCGGAGATGTAGGCCATGGCTTCCGGGTAGTTGAGTTTCACGCCGCGGGCCAAACGCCGCTCGGCGACGAGGCCGGCGGTGAAGATCAGCAGCTTGTCTTTTTCACGTGGGGTCAGGTCCATGGTTGGGAATCCATCTGGGCAGATAAAAAGTTCGGATCATGTGAATACATAACCTGTAGGAGCGGTGTTCAGGTGCTCCATATTCTGGGTGGGATGGCTTCTCGCTCAAGCAATGCAGGGCGCAATAATCGCCACAGATCAATCAGCCAGCCTCGTGCCAGCAGTGCTTCGCTTGCCAGGCAACGGGCAACCAGAAGCCCCGGCAACTGGGTCAAATCTCCGCGTACGTCATTGCTCAGCGAACGGCATCGTTCCAGTAACTCACTGTCGACCTCCCCGGTCACCAGCAAGGTGGCAAACACCGGCTGTCCATCCAACCCGATCGGCGAATCGAGCAACCCGTCACCGCCAACGATGCGCTGGCGTTCATGCCAGAGCAACTCGCCGTCGCGGCGGATATCCAGTTGTGCCTGGAAATGACCGAGATCGAAGCGCTCACCACTGGCCGGGCGACCCAGCGCCACCACGTCCCAGTAGAACAGCCGGGCATCGCCTTGCAGATCAATGGATGTGCTGAGCTCGGCGCGGGCATCGCTGAAGATGATCGTCTCTTGCGGCAGCCACTCCAGTGTCGCCCCTTGGGCCACTTTCAGGTCGAGTTTCTGATACGCCGGCGCTGCTGCGCGATACCACTTGGCGGCGCCGGGACTGGTGATCTGTGCCCACGCCGCGTGGCCGACGCTGGCACTGATGTCCAGCCGGTCACCGCCGGCAATCCCGCCCGGCGGATGCACGATGATGTGCTGGCACACCCCGGGCCCTTCTGCATACAGGTGCTTCTGCACCCGCAGCGGGCCTTTGTGTCGTCGCTGGACCGGGCGCGTGCTATCGCCGAATCGGGCGTAACCCAGTTCCAGCTCGGCATGCCAGCTCGGGGTAAACAGGGCAGCAGGAAGAGGTAAATTCATATTTTCTGATTATCGTCGAGACGCCACAGATTAGATCGTAACCAGGCCGCGTACACCCTCGGCTTCCATGTTTTCTCCACGGCCCTGCTGCACGATCTCGCCACGGGACATCACCAGGTAGTGATCGGCCAATTCGGCCGCGAAATCGTAGAACTGCTCTACCAGCAAAATCGCCATGTCGCCGCGAGCCGCGAGTTTCTTGATCACGGCACCGATCTCCTTGATCACCGACGGCTGGATGCCTTCGGTGGGTTCGTCGAGGATCAGCAGGCGAGGTCGGCTGGCCAGGGCTCTGCCGATTGCAAGCTGCTGTTGTTGACCACCGGACAAATCACCACCACGCCGGTGCTTCATCTGCAACAGCACCGGAAACAACTCGTAGATGAATGCCGGTACTTCCCTGGCTTCGGAACCGGGGAAGCGCGACAGACCCATCAGCAGATTTTCCTCCACGGTAAGGCGGCCGAAGATTTCCCGTCCCTGCGGTACGTAGGCGATGCCGGCATGCACCCGCTGGTGCGGCTTGAACGTGGTGATCGGCTTACACTCCCAATTGACCGCGCCTTCCTTGGCCGGCAACAACCCCATCAGGCATTTGAGCAGGGTAGTCTTGCCCACGCCGTTACGGCCGAGCAGGCAGGTGACTTCACCGACCTTCACGTCAAACGTCAGGCCGCGCAGGATGTGGCTACCGCCGTAGTACTGGTGCAGCTTGTCGACTTGCAGCATGTTCGAATTCTCCCGGTGATCGTTCCCACGCTCTGCGTGGGAATGCATACCGTGACGCTTCGCGTCACCCTAGCGCAGGAGTTGAGCCCTGCATTGTCAGTGGGACGCGGAGCGTCCCGGGCGGCATTCCCACGCGGAGCGTGGGAACGATCAAGCCTAGCGACCGAGATACACGTCGATCACCCGTTCGTTTTCCTGCACCTGTTCCAGCGACCCTTCGGCCAGCACGCTGCCCTGGTGCAACACGGTGACGTGGTCGGCGATCGAGCCGACGAAGCCCATGTCGTGTTCCACCACCATCAGCGAATGCTTGCCGGCCAGGGTCTTGAACAATTCGGCGGTGAATTCGGTTTCGGCGTCGGTCATGCCGGCCACCGGCTCGTCGAGCAGCAGCAATTGCGGGTCTTGCATCAACAACATGCCGATTTCCAGGAACTGCTTCTGGCCGTGGGACAGCAAACCGGCGGGGCGATTGACCGATGCGGTCAGGCGAATGGTGTCGAGCACCTCGGCGATACGGTCTTTCTGCTCACCGCTCAAGCGCGCCCGCAGACTGGCCCACACCGATTTATCGGTTTTCTGCGCCAGCTCCAGGTTCTCGAACACACTCAAGGCTTCGAACACGGTCGGTTTCTGGAATTTGCGGCCGATGCCGGCCTGGGCAATCTGTACTTCGCTCATTTGCGTCAGGTCCAGGGTTTCGCCGAACCAGGCCTTGCCGTGGGTGGGGCGGGTCTTGCCGGTGATCACATCCATGAGCGTGGTCTTGCCCGCGCCATTGGGGCCGATGATGCAGCGCAACTCGCCGACCCCGATGTACAGGTTCAAATCGTTCAACGCCTTGAAGCCATCGAAACTGACGCTGATGTCTTCCAGGGTCAGGATCGTGCCGTGGCGGGTGTTCAGGCCTTTGCCGGCACGCTGGCCGATGCCGATGGCATCACGGCTGCTGCCAGCGTCCCTATTCGGTTCCAGAGGCGGAAAAAATGCCGGTTCGAGCATGAATTCAGCGCTTGCAGTGACTCTCATTGTTCACCTCTTTTCTTCAGCAAACCGATCACGCCCTTGGGCAGGTACAGGGTGACGATGATGAACAGCGCGCCAAGGAAAAACAGCCAGTATTCCGGGAAGGCCACGGTGAACCAGCTCTTCATGCCATTGACCACGCCCGCGCCCAGCAAGGGGCCGATCAAGGTGCCGCGACCGCCGAGGGCTACCCAGACCGCCGCTTCGATCGAGTTGGTCGGCGACATTTCACTCGGGTTGATGATGCCCACCTGCGGCACGTACAACGCACCGGCGAGGCCGCACAACACCGCGCTCAACACCCACACGAACAACTTGAACCCGCGCGGGTCGTAGCCGCAGAACATCAAGCGATTTTCCGCGTCGCGCAGTGCGGTCAGCACTCGGCCAAACTTGCTCTGCGCCAGGCGCCAACCGATGTACAGGCTCGCCACCAGCAACAGCACCGTGGCGAAAAACAGCACCGCACGGGTGCCAGGTTCCGTGATGCCAAAGCCAAGAATGGTGCGGAAGTTGGTGAAGCCGTTGTTGCCGCCAAAACCGGTTTCGTTGCGGAAAAACAGGAGCATGCCGGCGAAGGTCAGGGCCTGGGTCATGATCGAGAAATACACGCCCTTGATTCGCGAGCGAAAGGCGAAGAAACCGAACACCAACGCCAGCAATCCCGGGGCCAGCACCACCAGGCACATGGCCCAGAGGAAGCTTTCGGTGCCGGTCCAGTACCAGGGCAATTCGGACCACGACAGGAACGTCATGAAGGCCGGCAAGCCATCGCCCGAGGCCTGGCGCATCAGGTACATGCCCATGGCGTAACCGCCAAGGGCGAAGAACAGGCCATGGCCGAGGGACAACAGGCCGGCATAACCCCAGACCAGATCGAGTGCGAGGGCGACGATGGCGTAGCAAAGAATCTTGCCAACCAACGTCAGTGTGTAGGCCGAGACATGGAAGACGCTGTCCGGCGACAACAACGACAGCAATGGCAACGCCAACAGTAAAACAAGGATTACCGCACCGACGGCAATCGTGACTTTGGGACCGGCCTTTTGGCTGGCGGTAAGCATCAGGGGCTGGTTCATCAGTCGATCACCCGTCCTTTCAGTGCGAAGAGGCCTTGCGGACGTTTCTGGATGAACAGAATGATCAGCGCGAGGATGAGGATCTTGCCGAGCACGGCACCGATTTGCGGTTCAAGAATCTTGTTGGCGATCCCCAGGCCAAACGCGGCCAACACGCTGCCTGCCAGTTGCCCGACACCGCCGAGCACCACCACCAGGAACGAGTCGATGATGTAGCTCTGGCCGAGGTCCGGCCCGACGTTTCCGATCTGGCTCAGCGCCACGCCGCCGAGTCCGGCAATGCCCGAGCCGAGGCCGAAGGCGAGCATGTCCACGCGCCCGGTGGGCACACCGCAGCAGGCCGCCATGTTGCGATTCTGGGTGACCGCACGCACGTTCAAACCCAGGCGCGTCTTGTTCAGCAGCAGCCAGGTGAGTACCACCACAAACAACGCGAACGCGATGATCACGATTCGGTTGTACGGCAGCACAAGATTGGGCAGCACTTGAATCCCGCCGGATAACCACGCCGGGTTGGCCACCTCGACGTTTTGCGCGCCGAACACCAGGCGCACCAACTGGATCAGCATCAGGCTGATGCCCCAGGTGGCGAGCAGGGTTTCCAGCGGGCGGCCGTAGAGGTGGCGAATGACCGTGCGCTCCAGCGCCATGCCGATGGCGGCGGTGACGAAGAACGCCACCGGCAGCGCGATCAGCGGATAGAACTCGATGGCCTGCGGTGCGTAACGTTGGAACATCAACTGCACGACGTAGGTCGAGTAGGCGCCAAGCATCAGCATTTCGCCGTGGGCCATATTGATCACACCCAGCAGGCCGAAGGTGATCGCCAGGCCGAGCGCGGCGAGCAACAGGATCGAGCCCAGGGACATGCCGCTGAACGCCTGGCCCAGCAGTTCGCCAATCAGCAGTTTGCGCTTGACCTGGGCGAGGCTGGTTTCAGCAGCGGTGCGCACGTTGGCATCGGTTTCGACGCCGGACTCAAGCAATCCTTCGAGGCGGGTGCGGGCCAATGGGTCGCCGGTTTCGCCGAGCAGTCTTACGGCCGCGAGGCGCACCGTCGGGTCGGTGTCCACCAGTTGCAGGTTGGCCAGCGCCAGGCTAAGTGCGGCGTGAACGCCTTCATCTTTTTCGCCAACGAGTTGCTGGTCGAGGAATTTCAGCTGCGCGGGTTTGGCGCTTTTCTGCAATTGCTGTGCGGCAACCAGACGAGTTTTGGCATCGGCGGCGAGCAATTGATGGCTGGCAAGGGCGGTGTCGATCAGACCCCGCAGGCGGTTATTCAGACGCAATGTTTTCGGTTGACCATCGATGGTCAACACCCCTTGTTGCAGGGCGTGGATCAACTCGATACGCACCGGATCGGGCTGCGCGGCCCAGGCTTCCAGCAGTTTTGCCTGTTGCATGGGGTTGGCGACGACGAAGTCTTCGGCATCGCCCGCGAAAGTGGCCATCGGCAACAGAAGTGCGATGGCGAGGATGAAGCGGTAAAGGGCAGTGGGCATATCGTTAGCCTTACTCGGTCAATGTGGGAGCGAGCCTGCTCGCGAAAGCGGTCTGACATTCACCATCAATGTCGACTGTCAGGGCCTCTTCGCGAGCAGGCTCGCTCCCACAGGGAACTGTGTCGGGCCTGAGCTGTACGGTCAGGCCCGGCATCCATTGGCTCAGTTGCTCTTCACCGCATACTCCGGCTTCTTGTCGTTGCCCGGGATGAACGGGCTCCACGGCTGGGCGCGGATCGGCCCTTCTGTCTGCCATACCACGTTGAACTGACCGTCGGCCTGGATCTCGCCGATCATCACCGGCTTGTGCAGGTGGTGGTTGGTCTTGTCCATGGTCAGGGTGTAGCCGGACGGCGCGGCAAAGGTCTGGCCGGCCAGCGCTTCGCGAACCTTGTCGACGTCGGTGGACTTGGCTTTTTCGGCGGCCTGCGCCCACATGTGGATGCCGACGTAGGTGGCTTCCATCGGGTCGTTGGTCACGGCTTTATCGGCGCCTGGCAGGTTGTGTTTCTTCGCATAGGCTTTCCAGTCGGCGACGAATTTCTTGTTCGCCGGGTTCTCCACCGACTCAAAGTAATTCCATGCTGCGAGGTTGCCCACCAGTGGCTTGGTGTCGATGCCGCGCAGTTCTTCTTCGCCCACCGAGAAGGCCACGACCGGCACGTCAGTGGCTTTCAGTCCCTGGTTCGCCAGTTCCTTGTAGAACGGCACGTTGGAATCGCCATTGACCGTCGAGATGACCGCTGTCTTGCCACCAGCCGAGAATTTCTTGATGTTAGCGACGATGGTCTGGTAGTCGCTGTGACCGAACGGCGTGTAGACCTCTTCGATGTCCTTGTCGGCCACGCCTTTGGAGTGCAGGAACGAACGCAGGATCTTGTTGGTGGTCCGCGGGTAGACGTAGTCGGTACCGAGCAGGAAGTAGCGCTTGGCACTGCCACCTTCCTCGCTCATCAGGTATTCGACGGCCGGGATCGCCTGCTGGTTTGGCGCGGCACCGGTGTAGAACACGTTCGGCGACATCTCTTCACCTTCGTATTGCACCGGATAGAACAGCAGGCCATTGAGCTCTTCGAACACCGGCAACACCGATTTGCGCGACACCGAGGTCCAGCAACCGAATACCACGGCGACCTTGTCCTGGGTCAGCAGCTGTCGGCCCTTTTCCGCGAACAGAGGCCAGTTCGACGCCGGGTCCACCACCACCGCTTCAAGCATCTTGCCGTTCACGCCGCCCTTGGCGTTGATCTCGTCGATGGTCATCAGTGCCATGTCCTTGAGCGATGTTTCCGAGATCGCCATGGTGCCGGACAACGAATGCAGGATACCGACCTTGATGGTCTCGGCGGCCTGGACAGTCCAGGTCATGCCCATCGCGGCAATGCTTGCCGTGAGTGTGAAAGCCTTGATCAAACTGCGACGCTTCATTGTGCGATCTCCATGAACGTTGGATATTTTTCTTGGTTGGCAGATGCGGACTACTGAAGGGTCTTTAGCAAGGGCTGTGCCTAACGCCCGAAGTGCTTTACCTGAAGGGGAAAACCGTTCGGCGAATGCGCCGCCTGCACCGTGAGCGAGCACAACAGTGCAGGTGGGGCATGGCGATGCGCCCAACTGGTGCCGAACGTTGCTGGTAGTAACTATGTACCGCCCGGGCACTGTTTTCCGGTGCAAGAGTGGGGCTCTATCAGTGAATCAAAGGAGCACCACTTCATGGATGAACAATCACAACAGCACTACTCGGGAGGTGCGGGATCTGCGCTGCATGTACTGGCCAGGGAGTTCCTGTCGGCGGACGATGCCGCCCGTTATGCCCATGAGCGAGTCGGTCACCGCCGCGACAGCGGGTATCTCGGCTATATCCTTCAGCGAAGCGATCTACGATTTGTCATAACCGAACCGGCCGAGCATCAGGTCAGTATCGTTTCCCATCACCAGGTGATCCCCGACAATCACGTCTTGCACAGTCGTTTCTATTCTCACCCTGCGCTTTCGACGCTCGACGCAGGCAAGGTTGCGCAGCTGAAATGGTCTGTCGAAGATGCAGCGACGAGCTTGCTGATATTCAGCGTCCATGAGTTGCACAACATCCTGAGCGCCAGTTATCCGGTTTATCTTTCGGGAGCCGAAGACAGTTTGATCAGTTTCACGCCCGATAGCCCGCACGAGTTGAAGCTGCTGCAGATGCTCGGAACGGACGAAAAACCGGAGGCTTTTGCCAAGGCTCTCGCCTCGGGGGCGGTCAAACCGGAACAACTGGTTTTGGAGTTGGCAGCTGTCGGCAATCTGCAGGTCCTCATCAGCAACGGCAGCTGGCGACCACGGGGAAAAATCACCGGGGAGCGCATTCCGGGCCCCTGGGAGCGAACCGTGCCGGAGCGGGTGTCTTTTGGGGCGGTGTTCCCGTCAGCCGATGAGGCGGCACTTGATCGCTATTCCAGGGACACGGGGCACCACGACGAGGAACAGACCTGGTTCGGGTTCATCCTCAAGCAACAGGGCAAGGAGGAATACGTCGCCTCCGAACTGGTCCCGGTTGGTGGTGTGCGAGACAAGCTTTATTCGTTGCGCAGTTTGTTCAGCGAATCCAGAACCCTGGGGACTATCTACCCCGAGTCATTTATACCGCATTCCTATTTTTACTCGCGTCAGCGCGTCAAGCATGCGCGAGACGAATCCAGGCGCTGGTTGGCCCAGCACTTCATCGTGCCACGAGATCTTTTTATTGTTGTTTACAACTCAAAAAGACGTCCGGTGATGGAGGGGTTTGTGCCCATTCCTCTCTATATTTCTACCCAGGACGGGGCACTGCTGAAGTATGTCCAACGCAAGGGCTCCAAGCTGTTCGAAAACGACGCCCCGAACCTGGGCCTGGAAGACATTCAAACCCACCTGGCCAATGGCAAGCTCACGTCGACCGGTTTTGTCAGGGTAGCCGCTAACAGCGGTACCTTGCAGGTGATGCGCACCAGTCAGTGCTGGGACAGGAAAGGTCTGATCGACGCCCTCTGGGCGCCAGCTCTGTTCGTGGAACGTCGAGCCTTGAGTCCGGTTTTCTTTTCGGCCGATGACGCTGCGCTGCATGCTCGCTCGCAAGTTCCGCAAGGCAAGACAGGGGCGTTTGGCGGCCTGATCCTCAAGCGCGCCGACGGTTTTTTCGTAGCCACCGATCCGATCGACATTCCTCAGGAAGACTTTGATATCAAGTGGGTGTTTCCCGATGAAGCGGTCACTGCCGGCCAGTTTCCGGCAGGCTGCAGTATTGTTGCGCGGTATCGCTCACGGGTGCTGCGGGCGCTGCCTGTGGTATTGGCGAGCGCTGATAGAGAGCTTTATCTCAACATGCTGTCTGTCGATGTGGTTTACACGGCATTTACTCGTAAGGAACAAACACTCGACGAGTACTTGTTTGCACCTGACGGATCGACCATCCGTTTTCGAGTCGGAGCGTGGGAGCGAATCCGCGCCGACCTGGGCGCGATATTGAGTGCCTCGGGTAAACCGGCTAGCGACCTGGATGGAGCCTGGATCAAGGAGCAGATCCATCTGGGCCGGTTGTCACCGACGGACTGGGTAAAAAAACTGGCCAAGTCCGGTTATCTGCAAGTGGTCGTGGGGAGTCGCTTGTGGGGCTATGCGCGTGCGGTCATAGAATTTACGCCATTTGCAACGGCTATCCGCCCGAGCAATCGCAGGAATGCGGTGTCGGAACCCGCTTACAGCCCGTTGCATATTCGCGAGCAGGATGCCGCGCGCTGTGCCCATGAGCGGGCCGGCAGTCGTGCCGCACTGAGTTTTGGATTCTTGCTCAGGAATGCCCGCGACGGTTCTTTCATGGCAACCTTGCCCATTGAGGCACGAAACGCAACGTTCGACTACCAACGTGTCTTTCCGGGTGCGTTACCTTACCGCTTCGTCACCAGCGGCTTGTACATGTGTGGTGCGCAAGCGCCTCAGAATCTGTCGGACGATGATTATCGGCACTTCTTTTCACCAATCGATGTGAGTCAGGCACGTGTTGTTGCGAACTCAGCCCAGGGCTACCGGTCGATTTACTTCTCCTGCGCCGACGGTGCCTTGTTACAGTTCAAGATGAGCGCCTTCGATTCGGCTATGACACTGGATAAGTTTGGGCAGGTCGAATTCAAGGACAATCCGTTCGCGTCATCTGCACAGGCGCAGGAGGACTGGCGCGACATCGAGCAGGGCAAGTTCAGCCTGACCGGTTACATTCGGCGCATGGCGGTGGCCGGACGACTGGAGGTCCTGGTGACAAGCCCCTACTGGTCTTGCCCGGGAGTGGTGGGTGCCGACTGGGTTCCACGGATGCCTGCTGTTTCCGACGCTGAACGGTGGGCACTCAATCCCGTCCTGCCTTTGGGACCCGTGTTTCACCATCCCGACGATGCGGCTCGTCATGCACAGCATCGGGCGGCGGGTGTCGGTGGGCAGCCCGCGGCGCTGACCAGCGCCGTGCTCGGCAAAACCGCAACCCGTTCGTACGTCGGCGTGGAGCCCGTTGTGGACACACCTTCCTCCTATGGTGCGCTGCACCGTATCTTCCGCACCGCGAACGACCCGTCGACTTCGCCCAGGAATAAAGCGCCGCAGTTTCCTGAGGGTTACACGCTGATGGCGGGCCACGAGATGTCCTTGTCGCCCGCCATCCCCACCGCCCCGCTGGAGGTGGACTATGCATCGGCCGCGTCGGTCTATGAACACACCCATGCCATGAAAGCCAAAGGGTTTGATATTGACGCGTTCTACTACTCGACGCGTCATGGTGCGCTACTCAAATACGACCCCACCCACTCCTCGGAAGAAGGCCGGTTTTTACTCACCGGACATTTTACGTCATCCGAAGATTTTGTTCTGAAGTTGGCGGTTGTTGGTGGGCTGAGGGTGCTCAAGACGGCAGCTGACTGGAATCAGGCGGGCAGACTGGGACAGGACTGGAGAGTCGCTCGTCAACAGGTGCCCGACGTTTCCGATAAGCCGACTCGGGATGAGCTGTAATCTCGAGTCTACAGTCGTGGTGCGGCTGGCAAGGAAATTCGCAATTGCCAGTGAGATGCGCGGGGCCCCCGCGCATCTCGCCTGACTCAGGATGACGGTGAGGCGGTTTCAGTTTGCCGGGTCAGGCGCGACAACAGCAGCCGATCGAGCAGCCATACCACCACCAGCGAGATCCCCACCAACGGGAACGCCACCGCCAGGGCGAACATGATCACCATCGCGGTTTTCCATTTCGGCAGGTCGTGGCGCAGCGGTGGGACACCGAACTTGCCTTGCGGACGGCGTTTCCACCAGATCACCACGCCGCTGACCGCGCTGAGCAAGATCATCAGGCAGATCAGCAGGATAATGATCTGGTTGAGCGTGCCGAACATCTTGCCTTCGTGCAGCATCACGCCGATTTCCGTGGCGCGGGCGACGACGCCGTATTGCTCGTAGCGTACGTCGGCGAGGACGTCGCCAGTGTACTGATCGATGTGAAGGGTGGCGTCATTGCGTGGGTCATCGGCGAACACAGCGATGGTGAATACGCCAGTGGCCGTGGTCGGGAAGGTGATGCTGTAGCCGGGCTCGACCTTGCGTTGCACGGCGATGTTCTGCACATCCTGCAGGCTGATGGTCGGCGCGGCGGGACCGGTTGGCGCTGCGCCGTGGGCCATGTGTTCGGCATGATCGCCGGACATCGGCATCGGCGTATTTTCCATGGCCCACGGCACAGTCTGGCGGGTGGCGCTGTTGAGGCTGCGCGCTTCGACGTCGGACTTTGGCACGTTGTCCCACATCGCCGCCGGAAAGACATTCCACACGGCGGCGTATTGCTGGCCCCAGAAGCCGGTCCAGGTCATGCCGCTGAGCAGCATCACCAGCAACAACGAGGCGCCCCAGAAGCCGGTGACGGCATGCAGGTCACGCCACAACACCCGGCCTCGACTGTTCAGGCGAGGCCAGAGAATGCCTGCGGCCTGACCACGGGGCCACCACAGAAACACCCCGGAAACCACCAGCACCACCCCCCAACCAGCGGCCAGTTCCACCAGTCGGTCACCCACGGTGCCGATCATCAGTTCGCCGTGAATCGCTCGCGCGACCGCCTGCAGGTTCTTCTTGGCATCTTGCTCGCCGAGAATGTCACCGTGATACGGGTCGACGAACACATTCAGCTCGTTACCACCGTTGAGCACGACAAACTGGGCACTGCGCTGGGGGGTTACCGGCGGCAGGTATTGTTTGATCGTGCCTTGTGGATAGGCGGCCTTGACCCGGTTGAGCAGGTCATCGGCCGGCACCGTGTGGTGTCCGGCAGGGACGTTGAGCAGGCTGCTGTACATCAGTGAGTCGAGTTGCGGTTTGAACAGGTAAATGGTGCCGGTCAGGGCCAGCATCACCATGAATGGCGCAACGAACAATCCGGCATAGAAGTGCCAGCGCCAGGCCAGGTTGTAGAAATTCACTTTGGGCTGTTTCATCGGTTGTGCTCCGCTTGGCGAATCAATTGTCTGTAAAAGATCGCAGCCTCGTTTCACTCGACAGCTCCTGCAGGAGCCTGCGATCTTTTGACTTTTGTTGTTAGAAACTCATATCAATCCTGGTCCAGAGCGTGCGCCCCGGTTCCTTGATGGCTTGCGGATCATTGGCCGGGTAACCGAAACCGGCGTTGCCGGCCAGGTTCAAATGTTCGGCGTAGGCCTTGCCGAACAGGTTGTCGACGCCGCTGCTGACCTTCCAATGCTGGTTGATCCGATAGGCACCGTTGAGCGAGAACACGGCAAAACCCGGGGTCTTGTCGAAGTCCTTGCCGACCACGTTGCCTTTGTTCTGGTCGATACGGTTTTGCGCGGCAACCACTCTCCACAGTGCGCCGGTGCTCCAGTTGTCTTCGCTGTAGGTCAAGCCGAAGCGGGCGTCCAGCGGCGGCATTTGTGGCAAGGCGCTGCCATCGCTGCTGTTCTTGCCCCAGGCGTAGGCCAGGGTGGCGTCGGCTTTCCAGTGCTCGTTGAGTGGGTAGGCGGCACCCAGTTCGCCACCCATGATTCGCGCATCGATGTTCTGTGCTTGAGAGGTCATGCCCATCATGGCTGGCGTGTAGTTGAACAGGATGTAGTCGCGCACCTGGCCGATGTAGGCCGAGGCCCAGGCTTCGAGATCTTCAGCTTTGTATTGCAGGCCGAAGTCGAGCTGGGTGGTTTTCTCGGGCTTGATCGAATCGAAGGCATTCACCGATCCGGCGGGGCCGGAATTGGGCGAAAACAGTTCCCAGTAGTCCGGGAAGCGCTGGGTGTGGCCCAGGCCCGCATACAGTGTGGTCGGGCTGTCGGCCAGGTCGTGTTCGTAGCGCATGAAGCCACTGGGCAGCGTATCGGCACGCGTGTCGTCGGCGGTTGGGTTGGGGCGAGTCATCATCCCCGAGCCGATGGTTTGCCGGTAATCCTTGGCCGAAGCGCGGTCCAGGCGGGCGCCGGTGATGAGCCGGTCACGCTCGGCGGCGTACCAGGTCAGTTCGCTGAACACTCCGTAATTGTGAAAGTCGGCGTCCTTGGTGTACGGCTGGTCCTTGTAGGTGTCGATGCCCATGGCGCTGCGTTGGCGGTGCTCGTTGGTCTGCGCATCAATGCCACTGACCAACTGCACATCGGCCCAACGCCAGGTGGCCTTGACTCGCGCGCCGAGGGTGCGCCGGTCCACATTGGAGGCCATGGGGCCGGCCATCATCCCGGTGCCGGATGGTGTGCGCAGGGTGTAGTTGTCCATCACGTGGTCGGCATAGTTGTAGTAGACCTGCGCCTCGAGCTGTTCCAGCACGTCGCTGATGTTGGACTTCTCGAAGCGCAGGCCGAGGCTCTCGCGCTTGAACTGCGAACCGTCCATGCCGCGTCCTGCGTAACGTGCCTCGCCGTCACCCTTGCCGGCGGTCAACTCCAGCAGGGTATCGGCGTCCGGTGTCCAGCCGAGCGCAACGTCGCCGTTCCACTTGTCATAACGCGATGCCACGGTGTCGTTGTTGCCATCCTTGTAGTCGTCGGCCTGGGCGGTGTTACCGATCACCCGCACATAACCCAGTGGCCCGCCGGCGGCTGCGTCCACCAGCTTGTCAAAACGGCCATTGGAGCCGGCCAGCACACTGGCGTTCACCCGCGTGCCGAGTTCGCCGAAGCTTTCCGGCTCGCGGTCGAAGAGGATGGTGCCGGCCGAAGCCCCCGGTCCCCAAAGCACGGTCTGCGGACCTTTGATGACGGTCAGTGTGTCGTAGGTTTGCGGGGAAATGTAAGAGGTCGGAGCGTCCATTCGGCCGGGGCACGCGCCGAGCATCATGCCGCCGTTGGTGAGGATGTTCAGGCGTGAGCCAAACATGCCGCGCAACACCGGGTCGCCGTTGGTACCGCCATTGCGCACCTGGGCGAAGCCCGGAATGGTTTTCAGATAGTCCGACCCGTCGCTGGCCGGCACGGGTTGGCGCGGCTCCCTGGGGTTGGTGACGATGGTCAGTGGCGAGTTCGGGGCAATCGCGGTGATAACCGTCGGGGTCAATTCTTCACTATGACCTGCGTGTTCATCGGCCAGCGCGGAAGGCGCGAGCAAGGCACCGCACAGGAGGGCGGTGGCGTGCCTGAAGCGAAGGCTGGATTCGTTCAGGGCAAGGGTGGCTTGGGCAGTGCTCAAGCAGGGGACAGCAGCAAACCTGGACATGACAATTTCCATCGAACAGTCGTAAACGACACGGTCGCTCCTGGAGGACCGTGTGAAACCAGAGGTGGGTTGTTTACGCGATGACGGGCGGAGCGCGGGTGCGGGCGCCGGGGAAGAAGGCTTGCCGGGCATGGCCCTGGCGAGGAGATGGCGGGGTGTACGTGTTGGCGGGCGGGGTATCGAACGCTGTGAATGCAACGCCACCGGTGAGCGCCGGGCAATTGAACAGCAGGCTGCAATAGCCGCATTTTTCCCAGATTGCGTGGTGCCCGGACGCTGGCGGGCAATGCTCGGCCGTCGGTTGAGCGGCGTGATCGGCGTGATCCATCGCCGACATGTTCATGCTCATGTCCATCGACATGTTCATGCTCATGTCCATCGACATGTTCATGCTCATGTCCAGGGGCATGGAGGTACGCTGATCCATCGGCATCGACTGAGAAATCAGTGGACCGATAAAGATCATCAACATGGCGAACAGGCTGATCCAGCTGCCGCGCGTCAGTCTCAAGGGCTGACGACGGTGGGCGGATGACCTGGTGCCTGGCGGGCGCATGGGCGGCCTCAGCTCAGCGGATTATTGAGCGTGAGCGTGCTTTTGCGTGGCCTCGGGCGCCTGCTTCTGCACCGCTACTTCGACCGTCACGTCACCGGACTTCTCGAAGTGCAGGGTCAGCGGGAAGCGCTTGCCATCGCTAAGCAGGCTTCGGTCTTTCAGCCCCAGCAACATGACGTGGTAGGCCATCGGTGCAAAGGTGACATCGCCACCCGCAGGGATTTCCACGCTCGGTACCGGCTGCATTTTCATCAGGTCGTTTTGCATCACATGCTCATGTAATTGCGCTTCACCCGAGATCGGCGAGTCGACACTGAGCAGGCGGTCGGCGGTCTTGCCTGCGTTGTGGATCACGAAATAGGCCGCGACGGTCGGCGCATTGGGCGGCAATTCCTGCGACCAGGGATGAGCGATCTGCAGATCGCCGAGCGTGTATTCGTGGGCATTGGCAAAGCAGGCAGGCAGCAGCAACGCGGCCAGAACGATAAGTCTGTTCAACATGGCAGTTCTCCAGGTGATTCAAAACGCAGATCAATTGCGAGATGTCATCACACCAGAGGCGAGGCACGGGGATTGAGGCTGGGCCATTGCTGGCGGGGTGTCGGGGTATTGAATGCGGCGGGAGGCAGGCTTCGATTCGCTTCGAACTGCGTGTAATACAACCGTGGCTCATGTCCGGGCAACGCCACCAATGGCGCGGAGCCGCTGCAGCACCAGCAATGTTGCATGTTGGAATGATCGTCGCTTTGTGGGGCTTTTTGCTCGATATCTCCCAAGGAGATCGCCACCATCCGGGTGCCGCTGGACGAGCAGAAACTGCCCCAAAACACTTGTTCGGCTGGCGCCTTCGCCGTCTGCGCCATCGCTCCGGACATCGGCATGGCGAGCATGTTGAACAGCACTGCGAAGCAGGCGATCCAGGCAATTGCGAGCCGTTGTCGGGACATGGGACAAATCCGGTGGGTGGACGATCAGGCGCGGCTATTTAGCCTGATCAGGGCCGATAAGTAAAAACACCGCGTGCGGTGTGGTGTCGCAGCACGAAGTTCTCATATCCATCATGATAGCTGCGAATAGCGAAATGCCAGTGTCACTTAAACTTGTCAGTCGTCTTTTAAATGGGTGTAAGTAAATGCTGGTGGATTTGTAGACTTTAACTTTTGCATCGCTATCAATGACGCCATCGCGGGCAAGCCCGCTCCCACAGTTATCGGCATCGGACACATAATCAATTCCAGACAGAAAACCTGTGGGAGCGGGCTTGCCCGCGAAGACGTACTAAGGCGTTCACAATTCTCAGATAAAAACCTGTTCTGTCATTGCTCGCAACACCTCGGCCACCGACTCAAACTCGCGCTCTACCACCGGCAACACCGGCCGCTTCAACACCAGCACCGGTACCCCCCGCTCGCGCGCCACCTCCAGCTTCGGCTCAGTGGCGGTGCTGCCGCTGTTCTTGCTGATCAGCACGTCGATCTGCCGACGTTCGAACAAGGCGCGTTCCTCGTCGATCAGGAACGGTCCGCGTGCACCGATCACTTCGCAACGTTCGTTGCCGGGGTAAACGTCCAGCGCGCGCAAGGTCCAGAATTGCTCCGGCGGGATTTCGTCCAGGTGTTGCAAGGGCTCGCGACCCAGGGTGAACAGCGGTCGACGGAAGGGTTTCAGCGCGTCGATCAACTCGGCCCAATCACTGACTTCGCGCCAGTCATCGCCGGCCTGCGGTTGCCACGCCGGACGTCGCAGCGCCCAGCAGGCGATGCCGCTCAACCGAGCCGCTGTCGCGGCGTTTTGACTGATCCGGGCGGCGTAGGGATGGGTAGCGTCGAGCAGCAGATCAATCCCTTCATCGCGTATGAATTGCGCCAGCCCTTCGGCACCGCCATAGCCGCCGACCCGAACCTGGCAGGTCAGGTCCGTCGGCACTCGACCGACACCCGCCAGGCTATAGATGTGTTGCGGGCCGAGGGTTCGGGCAATGGCCAGCGCCTCGGTCACGCCGCCCAGCAACAGAATGCGCTTCATTGAAAAGCTCCTGCATGGCCAACAATTCCGCCCTGGCGATCGATGGCAAACACTTCGACCTGAACCTGCGCCGGCACCACGCTGCGGGCAAAGTCCAGGGCGTGTTGGCACACGGCATCGCCGAGGGCGATGCCGGCGGCGCTGGCCATCGCCAGGGCCTGTTGACTGGTATTGGCTTCACGGATGCCTTGCTGCAGCGCCGTATCGGCGCCGACCGCGGCGGCCCATTCGGCCAGTTGCGGCAGATCGATGCTCGAATGCCGACTGTGCAGGTCCATGTGCCCGGCCGCCAGTTTGCTGATCTTGCCGAAGCCGCCGCACAGGCTGAGTTTTTCGACCGGAACCTTGCGCAGGTGCTTGAGCACGGCACCGACGAAATCGCCCATTTCGATCAGGGCGATTTCCGGCAGGTTGTAGACCCGGCGCATGGTGTCTTCGCTGGCGTTGCCGGTGCACGCGGCGATGTGCAGGTAGCCGTTGGTCTTGGCCACGTCGATGCCCTGGTGGATCGAGGCGATATAGGCCGCGCAGGAAAACGGCCGGACAATACCGCTGGTGCCGAGGATCGACAGGCCGCCGAGAATGCCCAGGCGCGGGTTCATGGTTTTCAGCGCCAGGGCCTCACCATTCTCGACATTCACCGTGACCTCGAAACCGCCGCGGTAGCCGAATTCGTTGGCAAGCAGCGTCAGGTGATCGCTGATCATCTTGCGTGGTACGGGATTGATCGCCGGCTCGCCAACGCCCAGCACCAGCCCCGGGCGGGTGACCGTACCAACACCACGCCCGGCATTGAAACCGATACCCGGTTCGCTGCGCAGGCACACCTGAGAGTAGAGCAACGCACCGTGGGTTACGTCGGGATCGTCTCCGGCATCCTTGATCGTTCCTGCCTCGGCGCCACCGTCGATCAGGCGGCAGAACTCCAGGCGCATCTGCACCTGCCTACCCTTTGGCAGCACGATGTGCACGGCATCCGACGAAGTGCCACCGAGCAGCAGGCGAGCCGCTGCCAGGCTGGTCGCGGTCGCGCAGCTGCCCGTGGTCAGGCCGCTGCGCAGTGGTGCGGGTTGTTCGGCGGTTTCGTCACGCATCGAAGGGTTTGACCACGTCCAGCAAGGTAATCGGCAACGCCTGGCGCCAGGTGTCGAAGTCTCCCAGGGGCTGCGCCTGGGCGATATGAATACGCGTCACCTCGCCCCCGTGCTGTTCGCGCCAGGCCATCAGGGTCATTTCACTTTGCAGCGTGACCGCATTGGCAATCAGGCGGCCGCCAGGCTTGAGCGCTGCCCAGCAAGCGTCGAGGACGCCTTCGCGGGTGACGCCGCCGCCGATGAACACCGCGTCCGGACGCTCGAGTCCCACCAGCGCCTGCGGTGCACTGCCGCGAATCAATTGCAGGCCGGGCACACCGAGTGCGTCGCGGTTGTGCTCGATCAACAGCTGCCGACCTTCGTCGGCCTCGATGGCCAGCGCCCGGCAACCGGGATGAGCGCGCATCCATTCAATGCCAATGGAGCCGCTGCCGGCACCGACATCCCATAACAGCTCACCGGGAACCGGTGCCAGTCGAGCGAGTGTGATGGCGCGCACATCGCGTTTGGTCAGTTGGCCGTCGTGCCTGAAGGCGGAGTCCGGCAAGCCGGCCAGTCGCGACAGACGCGGCGCGTTTGCTTGGGCGATGCATTCTATGGCGATCAGGTTCAGGTCGGCGACAACCGGGTCGGCCCAGTCGTTGGCCGCACCGTCGATGCGTCGCTCGGCCTCACCACCCAAATGTTCCAGCACGCTCAGGCGGCTCGGCCCGAACCCGCGTTCGCGCAACAATGCCGCGATCGCGGCGGGACTTTGGCCGTCATTGCTCAGCACCAGCAGACGAACGCCACTGGACAACTGAGCATTAAGCGCCGCGATGGGGCGAGCGACCACCGACAGCGTCACCACATCCTGCAACGGCCAGCCCATCCGCGCGGCGGCAAGTGAGCAAGAAGATGGCGCGGGCAAGACCAGCATTTCACTGCTGGGTAGTTGCCGAGCGAGGCTGGCGCCAACACCAAAGAACATGGGGTCACCGCTGGCCAGCACGCAAACGGGCTCACCGTACCGCTCCAGCACCGGCGCCAGCGAAAACGGGCTGGGCCACACTTGCCGTTCACCACGAATACACACCGGCAGCAAATCCAGTTGCCGCTGGCCGCCAATGATCCGCGAAGCGCCCAGCAGGGCGTGCCGAGCGTTCTTGCCCAAGCCCTTGAAGCCGTCTTCACCGATGCCTACCACTGTCAGCCAAGGGGGCATGCCATTCCTCTTCTATCGACCAAAGCCCAATCATCTCCGCGGCCAGGTCCATCTCGACCGGCGCGGTGGGGCATCATAACGCGGTGTCGATTGCATTCGCCCGTCGTCGTCGATGAAATCGCGTTCAAGGGCGATGGCTGCCCTGCAAAATGATGGGGATTTAATCTGCTTCGCTTAAGGGTTGTTTTTTAGCAGATCGAATCTCTTCATTTTGATCTCGCGACGCTTTTTATCAATAAGCGTTCTTTTTGTTCCAAGTATTCTTTTATCCAGTTTGAGATAGGCTCGTTGCTGGATGATCGTGGCGGAGCGCTTTTCCGATTCGACGTACAGGAAGTTACTTTCATTGGTAGACGCTACCAATTCAAGATTGAAAACCGCTATTTCCAGACAGCCCTTGGCGTCATAGCGGACGGGAATAACCTGAAAGTGTCGACCCCGGAGACTCTCCTGGTCCAGAGAGAGCAACGCGGGTTTGTCGGGTTTCAGGGCGTCGAGCGTGTCGATCATCGCGTTACCTTGTCGGCTGTCGGGCATCTTCCCGGCGCTCTCGACCAGGAAATCCGCAACGTTTCTCAAGACATCGTGACGGGTGCGGGTAAAGATTGCATCCTGGAAGACAGACCACCCCAGGAAACTCAGCGTCGTCATATATTCATTCAGCCACTTTGTCGAATCGACAAAGCGACTGCAGGCCGTGTCGGCGGATTGGGTGGCGATCTGTGTGCAGTGGGTCAGGTCGTCATGATCCGCAAGTGATATGTCCTCAATGCTTGAAAGCAGAGTGGGACCGGTCAATACGCCGGAGAAGTTCCTACTGTTCATATTCAGTCCTTGAATAAAATTTTAGTGGAGGAAGTGGTCTTCCTGGTGGAGAAAGTACAGCAGCCTGCCTGCGGCTAAAATAACGTTGGCTTGAAGAACTGCTACTGGCTGTTAAATACACTGCGCAGTTGTCTTTGAAACGCAAGTGCCGGTGGGCGTTTCAGACTTCAGGCGAGCGACCGTTGACCTTTGGGCGAGCGCGCTTCGTCGTCAATCCACTTGAGCTTTTTCATCCCGCCGGACAAAGCAGGCATAATGCGCCCCTTCGTCCCGTTGCCGGTCATCCCCGTGAATTCACCTCAGACATCCAGTCCCTTGCGCCCATCGGCCTGTCCCGGTTTGTTGCGTGTCGTGCAGGCGCTGGATGGCGGTATTTGTCGGATCAAACTTGCCGGCGGGGCTATTCGTGCAGATCAGGCCGTGGCGGTGGCTGATGCCGCCGAACGCTATGCCGGTGGCGTGATAGAGGCGACCAACCGCGCCAATCTGCAAATTCGCGGAATTGGCCAGCAGTCCACCGCGTTGATCGAGAGGCTGCTGGCTGTCGGGTTGGGGCCGGTCAACGTCGCTGGCGATGATGTGCGCAATCTGATGCTCAGCCCAAGCGCCGGCATTGACCGGCACATGCTGATCGACAGCAGGCCCTTGGCCCGAGACATTCTCGACAGCTTGCAAACCCATGCGCGCTTCCATGAGTTATCGGCCAAGTTCGCCGTGCAACTGGATGGTGGTGAAGCCTTGGCAATGCTCGAGCATCCCCATGACCTCTGGCTGAGTGCGGCTGATCGAAATGGCGAGCCTGTGCTGGCCTTCGGTCTGGCGGGGTGCCCCACCGATGCGCCGTTGGCAGCGGTATTGCTGCGTGACGGACATGCGTTGGTGATGGCGGTGTTGGAGTTGTTTCTCGAACTTGCACGGCCGGATCAGACGCGGATGCGACATCTGCTGACTGAGCATTCGCTGGATTCACTGTTGCAACGGCTGGCCGGGCGCGTGCCCTTGTTTGCCATGGAGCCATGGCAGCGCTCGACTGCAACTGCGCGTTTGCACATCGGCAGTCATCCGCAGCGTCAGGAAGGCCTTGTCTATGTCGGCGCGGTGCCTGCGCTGGGGCGACTGGACCCGACGATGCTCAAGGGGGCGGCTCATCTGGCCGAGGCGTTTGGAGATGCCAGCCTGCGCCTGACCCCTTGGCAAAGCCTGTTGCTGCCAAATATTCGCCATGAAGATTCACCAGCCCTGCGTCAACAATTGCAGGCATTGGGTTATCTGGTCGACGCCGATCAGACCCTGGCCCATCTGGTGGCCTGCACCGGATCGGCCGGTTGCGGCAAAGGCTTGGCGGATACCAAGGACGACGCGCGGCAACTGGCCGAACGGCTGCGTGATCAATCCGCACAGGCGCAGGTTCACTTGTCTGGCTGTTCGCGCTCCTGCGCGTGCGCGCACACGGCGCCCGTCACATTGTTGGCGACGCGCCCTGGTCACTACGACCTCTATTTTCGCGATGCCGCGCAGCCGGGTTTCGGCGCGCTGCACGCTCGCAATCTTACTATTGAAGCGGTCGCGGCCTTGCTCGATGCCCGCTCACGGAGCCCCCTTGATGCTTGATTACATCCGCGACGGTCAGGAGATCTATCGCAATTCCTTCGCGATCATCCGGGCCGAGGCCAACCTCGAACGCATTCCGGCCGATCTGGAAAAACTCGCAGTCCGTGTGATACATGCTTGCGGCATGGTCGATGCTATCGATGGCCTGCAGTTTTCCACGGGCGCGGGCAAGGCCGGGCGCGATGCGCTGGCCGCCGGCGCGCCGATTCTGTGTGATGCGCGGATGGTGTCCGAGGGCATAACCCGTGCGCGTTTGCCAGCGAACAACCCGGTCATCTGCACCCTGCGAGATGAAAGCGTTCCACAGCTGGCGCGTGAACTGGGCAACACCCGTTCCGCCGCGGCACTGGAACTGTGGCGTCCTCATCTGGAAGGCAGTGTCGTGGTGATCGGTAACGCGCCGACAGCGCTGTTTTACCTGCTTGAAATGCTCGACGCCGGTGCGCCCAAACCGGCGTTGATCCTTGGTTTCCCCGTGGGCTTCGTTGGCGCCGCCGAATCCAAGGCAGCACTGGCCGCCGACAGTCGTGGCGTGCCGTTCGTTATCATGCAAGGTCGGCTGGGCGGTAGCGCCATGGCCGCCGCCGCCGTCAACGCCCTCGCCACGGAGATCGAATGATGCAGCAACCTGGACGTTTGATCGGCCTTGGCGTGGGGCCGGGTGACCCGGAACTGATTACGGTCAAGGCGCTGCGCCTGCTGCGCGAATCGCCGGTAGTGGCGTACTTCGTCGCCAAGGGTAAGAAGGGCAACGCTTTCGGCATCATCGAAGCGCATTTGCAGGACGCCCAAACCTTGTTGCCACTGGTGTACCCGGTGACCACCGAAGCGTTGCCGGCACCACTGTCCTACGAGCAAGTGATCAGCGATTTCTACGATGCGGCCGGTGAAGAGCTGGCCGCGCATCTCGATGCGGGTCGTGACGTGGCAGTGATCTGCGAGGGCGATCCGTTTTTCTACGGCTCCTACATGTACCTGCACGATCGGCTGGCGCAACGGTATGAGGCCGAAGTGGTGCCGGGTGTCTGCTCCATGCTCGGCGGTGCTTCGGTACTGGGCGCGCCGTTGGTGTATCGCAACCAGAGCCTGTCGGTGCTGTCCGGCGTGCTGCCTCACGAGGATCTCAAGCGTCGCCTGGCTGACGCCGATGCGGCAGTGATCATGAAACTGGGCCGTAACTTCCCGAAAGTCCGTCAGGTGCTGGAAGAACTCGGATTGGCCGAGCGAGCGCTGTATGTGGAGCGTGCGACCATGGCCAACCAGAAGATCGTGCCGCTGGATCAGGTCGAGCCTATGTCGTCGCCGTACTTCTCGCTGATCATCGTTCCCGGTGAAAGGTGGCAAGGCTGATGACTCGTCCAGCTCCGGCCATTGTCATTCTCGGCAATGGCAGCCTCGCCACCGCGCGCAGCATTCAACGGCTGTACCCCGGCGCCTTGATCCACGGCCTGGACGAACGCGTCGTCGGTGCCGATCGCACTTACCGCGAGTTCGGTGCGACATTGCGTGAGCTTTATCAACAAGACACGCCGATCATCGCCCTGTGCGCAGCCGGTATCGTCATTCGCACCCTGGCGCCGTTGCTAATGGAGAAGGGGGCCGAGCCACCCGTGCTCGCCGTCGCCGAAGACGGGAGCGCCGTGGTGCCGCTGCTCGGTGGTTTGGCTGGCGTGAACGTGTTGGCGCGGGAGGTTGCTGCGGCACTGGACGTTTCAGCGGCGATCACCACCAGTGGCGAATTGCGTTTTGGTACCTGCCTGCTGAATCCACCCAGCGGTTATGCCTTGGGTGATCTTGAGCTGGGCAAACGCTTCGTTTCCGATTTGCTCGCCGGTGAGTCGGTGCGAATCGAAGGGGCCGCGCCTTGGTTAGTGCAGGCGCAGTTACCGGAAAACCCGCAAGCGCGGCTGGCCGTTCACGTCGGTCATGCCGAGCGTACGCCGGCTGCCAATGAGCTGCTGATTTATCCACGCAACGTGTTGGTCGCGGTCGGTGCTGGCGTGGTTGATGTTCCCGGTACAGTTCGCGAGGCTTTGCATCAGGCAAAAATCGCCGTGCAGTCGTTGGCCTGCCTGCTGGCTGCCGATAGTGAAATGTCGAGTCCAACACTGCGTGAAGCGGCGCTTGAGTTGGGTGTGCCGCTACGTTTTGTCGATGATGTTGGCGCGGCCAGTAACCTGATGCGTAACGCCATCGAACAGCCTGTTTCCGTGTTTGGCGATGAGGCCGTTGCCATCGCAGTTGCCAAGCAGCCTTTGGACCCCTCGTCGATTGGCCGTCCTCGCGGTCGCCTGGCGGTGATCGGTCTCGGCCCCGGCGCCGCCGATCTGATGGTGCCTGCGGTCAAGGCGGAACTGGCCCGCGCCAATGACGTTCTCGGTTATGAAACCTATGTGCGCATGGCGGGACCGTTCCGTGCGGATCAGGTCCTGCACTGCACCGACAACCGTGAAGAAATGCAGCGTGCCCGCCACGCCTTTGAGCTTGCGGCGCAGGGTCGCTGCGTAGTGGTCGTATCTTCCGGGGACCCCGGTGTCTTTGCCATGGCCGCAGCGGTACTCGAGGCTCTGCATGAGTCCCGCGATCCAGCGTGGCACAACGTTGATCTGGAAATCCTTCCGGGCGTTTCGGCATCGCTGGCAACGGCTGCCCAGGCAGGCGCCCCGTTGGGGCATGATTTCTGCGTACTGTCGCTTTCGGACAACCTCAAGCCTTGGGACATCATCGAGAAGCGCCTGGACCTTGCGGCGCAAGCCGACCTGGCGATGGCTTTCTATAACCCGATCTCACGTTCCCGGCCTTGGCAGTTGGGGCGTGCACTGGAAATCGTCGCGCTGCATCGTGCTGCTGACACACCCGTCGTGTTGGGACGCGATGTAGGGCGCCCGGGGCAGACGTTGCGGGTCACGACACTCGGTCAATTGACGCCGGATCAAGTCGACATGCGAACCATGGTGTTGATTGGCTCATCCACGACTCGCGTATTTGCTCGGCCTCAGGGATCGTTGTGGGTGTACACGCCACGTAGCTACGGTGACAAGTTGGTCGATATCAACTAGACAAGTCGCGGTCATATAGGTCGGATTATTCGGGTCGTTTCGCTCGAATAATCCGTCTGTTCGCGGGGTGGTGCCGGCTTTACATATATGGTCATTTAATTGGGTTTGTTGCTCGGTGAGGGGGTGGGTTAGATTCGTTAATACGCCCAGGAGGGCTGTAGACGAACTTAAAGGAATGTTGAATATGGAAAGTTTTGAAGATACAAGCGCTCTCAAGGGTTGCACGGATTTGGGAAAGGCGCGTATTGCCAGGGCCAAGGCACTGTTGGTTAA
The DNA here is from genome assembly GCF_002236105.1 of Pseudomonas umsongensis. GTDB lineage: Bacteria > Pseudomonadota > Gammaproteobacteria > Pseudomonadales > Pseudomonadaceae > Aquipseudomonas > Aquipseudomonas umsongensis. Next base: position 45,059 of record NZ_NIWU01000004.1, on the reverse strand, counting down.
CGCTCCCCGTGCAAGAGGTCTGGTGGGTTCCGCTGATTTGGCGGCGTCGAGTCCTACCAAGGAACTGGATGCTTTGGTTTTAGGTAATTCTCTCATCGGTTACGGCGATGGTATTTCGCTCGAGAACATGATGATTATCGAAAACCTCATCAGTTTTTCGAAGCTGGAAGCTGATCACGAAACTAAAAATGATCCGAACCCTGCGGCCTGGCATCGAGCATTTATCAATTGCATGTTGGACATGGGATGTTCTGTTCCCATCCATGCGAGCCTGGAATACAAAAAGCAGTCTGGCTCGGGGACGATGAAAAATGTCGTCACGTCCATTGTCCAGGCAGGGATTGCTGCGGCAGTAGCCGCCATTCCCGGTGCAACGGTGTTGAGTGCCGTGGCAGACTCCACCTTGACGGCTTTGGAAAAGGAACCTGATACAGTCAAGTTATTCAATTACGATGTAGTGACAGCAAAAGGTGTGAAGCTGGCCATATTGCCGTGTGAGCAAGCGAATAATGGTCTCATTATTGTTTCTTTTTCGTCTATTAATCATGAAAGCAATACGTTCGGTGGTGAGGTCCTTTTCTTTGATCTCAAAGTCACTAATGTTGATATTTACCAGGGTTCGAATTATCTCACCTTTAATCCTTTTGCCTATGCTGAAGTAAAAGATGATATTGAGTCTGTCCTTGGCTTGCGGCGCAAAGAGATGCGCAGCAAACGATTTGCGCGGCACAGGAAGTAAAAGATAGCCAGCCTTGGCCAGAGGCGTTTGCCTCTGGTTTGCACGATGGATATAGACATATGGACTATTCGATTTACATCAATGGATGTTGCATGCTGGCTTTATCAAAAGAATTGTCGTTCGCCACAAAACAAGATGTGATTGATGCTTTGCTTTTTACTCAGCTTGCTGCCGATGAAGAATTTCCTGACGAGCCGAACGGCCTGGATTGGTTCGAGGCTTACAAAAGTATCTTGTATGAGTGTGGCTGGGTCTACGATCGGCAAAATGTGACGACCGGTACGTTTACATCCATGGCCGAAAAGACGTTCTCGTTGAGAGAGGCGTTTGCGACGGTCTTTGAAAACAATCTGGATAGTGAGCAGGCGACTGTTTTACTGGCAGTGCTGGATAAGGTCGCCGCGTTGCCGGACAAAATGAACCTGGAGCAGATCTTCCGCCAACAGGCAGCGCTGAATGTGAAGGGGATGAAGCGCATCAGGGCGTGCATTGGTGTGGTCAATGAACGTGGGTCCTTGAATAGCGCTTCGGTTTTTTTTGATACCCGCGGATCAGTCGGCAGGCTATTCACGGGGCGTGAGTTTGCTTTCAGTGATCTGCATGGCGCGGTGAATGCCTATTTTTACACCGCTCGTTTCAATGCAGGCATCTATGGCGAGTACAGGGCGGATACCGTGCAGTGGTTAGGTGCACGGCGGCAGTCGGAACATCTCGAGATCGCGAGCCTGACGATTTAGCAGGTCCTGGCAGGTGCCTTGTGCAATCAGGGCACCAAATACCCCTTCACCCCGGTAAAGATGATCTGCGCCGCCAACGCACACACGAACAAGCCCATCAGCCGGCTGACGATCTGCAAGCCCTGGTCGCCTAGAATGCGTTCGATACGGTTGGACAGGTACAGCACCACGCCGACGGTGAAGCTGGCCAGGGCAATACTGACGATAGCCGTGAGCTTATCGTCCCAGTGCGGCTGACTAACGCCCATCACCAGCAGGGCGCCAATGGTGCCGGGGCCGACGGTCAGCGGAATGGTCAAGGGGACGATGGTCACGTCCTGCTGCACATTATCGGTCTGCACCGCCGACTTGCCTTGCGCCATCCCCAGCGCCGAGATGAACAGCACGCTGCCGGCGCCGATCCGGAAGGCATCCACGGTGATGCCGAATACGCTGAAAATCACGCGTCCGAACAGATACAGCAGGACGCTGGAGACCAGCGTGGCGATGGCCACCTTCCACGCCAGTCGGCGTTGTTCCTTGCGCGAATAACCGCGGGTCAGGCTGATGAAGCAGGACAACACGAAGAATGGGCTATAGAGCACCAACATCTTCAGGTAAACGCTGAACAACACGTGGAGCATGGGGCAGGCTCACTGGTGGGAGGAAGTCGAGGGGAGTCTAACAGGCGCCGTGGAGTCTGTCGGCTCAGGACGTAGGCGTCGTCGCGCGGTTCTGCTGATCGCGCTGGGCAACCCAGTGTTCGATCAATTCGCGCAACTGCGAGAGCTCAACTGGTTTGGCCATATGCCCATCCATGCCAGCCTGGCGTGCACGCTCCTTATGCTCAGCGAGGATGTGCGCGGTCAACGCTACTACCGGGGTGCGGGATCTTTGATTGCCTACTTCCCAGGCGCGCAGTTGCTGGGTCGCCGAAAAACCGTCGAGGATCGGCATTTCGCAATCCATCAGGACCAGGTCGTAGCGATGCGCCTTCATGGCCACCAAGGCTTCTTCGCCGTTGCTGGCGGTGTCCGGTTGCAGATTGAGCTTGCCCAGCATGCCGCGGATGACCTTGGTCGAAATGCTGTTGTCTTCAGCGACCAGAATGCGGAAATCGCTGGGTACCTTGATCGGCAGAGGCGGACCGGATGGCAGGTGTTGCGGCACCGCCAGCCCTTTGTTGCGCTGGGTCAGTTCATCGGCCAGGGTCGTCTTGAGCGTATAGCCGGCCACCGGTTTGGCAAGGATGCGTTTGATCCCCGAATTGCGCGCGATGATCTTGCTCGGCGCATTGCTGATGCCGGTCAGCATGATCAGCAGGATGTCATGGTTCAGGCTCGGGTCTTCCTTGATCTTGGCGGCCAGTTGCATGCCGGTCATGCCAGGCATGTTCTGATCCAGCAGGACCACATCGAAGTAGTCACGCAGGTGCGCCTTGGTGCGCAACAGCGCCAATGCCTCCTTGCCCGACGGTGCCGCGCTCACGTTCAGGCCCCAGGCGCTGCATTGCTGCACCAGCACTTTGCGGCAGGTGTCGTTGTCATCCACCACCAACACCCGTGCACCCTGCAGGGGGCCATCGAGGTCGCAGGTTGGATGCTCCAGTCGGTCCGGGTCCAGGGGCAAGGTCAGCCACAAGGTACTCCCCTGGCTGTTACCACTCTTGATGCCGAATTCACCTTGCATCAAGCGGATCAACTGACGGGCGATCACCAGCCCCAGATTACCGCCCAGGTGGTTGGTAGAGAGGAAATGCTTGCTGTGCAGTTCAGCCTGCATCAGCGCGTCGCGCTCTTCGACGTCCATCGGTTCGCCGCTGTCCTGCACGGCGATGCGCAAGCGTGGATGGCTGCTGCGTTCGTCGAGGGCGACGACGATCAGGATCTCGCCTTCGTCGGTTTTCTTCAGCGCGTTTTCCAGCAGGCTCAGCAATGTCTGGCGCAGGCGCGTCGGATCACCGCTGATGACGCGCGGTACTTGTGGCTGAATGAAGCTGATCAGTTCGACGTTCTGCTGCTCGGCCTTGGCGCGGAAGATGCTCAGGCAGTCTTCGATCAGTGCGTTGAGGTCGAACTGCACATCGTCCAGTTCGATCTGACCGGACTCGAGTTTGGAAATGTCGAGAATTTCGTTGATCAACGTCAGCAGTTCGTTGCCTGCGCTATGGATGGTCTGCACATAGTCGCGCTGCTTGACCGACAGTGGCGTGCCCAGCAGCAACTCGGTCATGCCCAGCACACCATTCATCGGGGTGCGGATCTCGTGGCTGATTTTCGCCAGGAACTCGGCCTTGGCATTGATCTCGGCGTTGCTGGCCGCCAGGTCACGACTGATGCTGAAACGCGCTTCGGTGATGCTGCGCTGGCGTTCGCTCAGGGCGATGCTCATCAACAGGCCACTGATGCAGATGAACACCAGCAGGGTGGTGATCAGGTCATGGGGTTCGATCAGGGTCAGCCCCAGCAAGGCGGGCAGGATGATCAGGGTGCCCAGGTTGAACACCACCATGGCCGCCACGAACAGTCGCGCCGGGCGATAGCCTTTTTGCCAGTGATAGGTGCTGACAAACAGCATGGTCAGGCCCGCCAGGGCGACCAGGGCGTAGGTGATGATGTTCAGTGGCAGCGTGTTGACGAACAGCAGCAGCAGGCTGCAGATCATGATGAACAGGATGTCGCCCACGATCAGCTTGTTCAGCGGATGCGGTCCGAGGGGCTTGAAGAAGCGATAAGCGAATATCAGGCCGCTGGGGGCCGTCAGCAGCAAGGCGAGGTAGGCGCCGGGCGTCTGCACGGCCTGCCAGTCCGTGATCCAGGGTCCCGCCAGGTTCAGCAACAGCACCAGGCTGAGCCCCAACAAGGCTTCGCAAACCGCCAACCAGACACTGCTGGTCGAACGCGTATAGGCATAGCGGAGGAGGTTGTGCAGGATCAGCATGCCGATGCAGCCCAGTAGCAATCCATAGATCAGCGTCTGGTTCTGGTTGGCTGCGGTAATGACCGCCGATTGCAAGGTGATGTAGGGTCGCAACTGGTGTTCGGAAACCAGTCGCAGGTAGACGTCCAGGGGCTTGTCGCTTTGCGGCAGCGGCAGCATGAAGTCGCTGCTGGGCAAGGGACGGTCCGCCAGGGGTTGTTCGTTGCCTGTATGTGACTGGTCAATCAGCTTGTCGCCGTCCAGCACATACATGTTGAAGTGCAACAGATCGGGCGCGAACACCCGCAGCAATTGTTCATGCTTGCCCGGTGCGAGCCGGAAACGCAGCCACAGCGCACCGTCGGGCTCGGCCGCCATAAGGTGGTCGAGTTCGATGGGGCTGAATTGGTTGGTGTAGCGGGCGGAGCGGATGTCGCTCAGCTGCAGGTCACCCTGTTCGTCGAGCAATACCGCCCAACCACTGCCTTGCGCGGCTTGGGCCGGGAGCATGCAGAGCAAGGTCAGCAACGTGACGGTTAGACTTATGGCAATCCTGAGCCAGCGCACGGCGAAATCCCTTCGTAGGTTAATGCCAGAATATAACTATGCGCGGCGCCGGAATAGCCAGGCAAGGGGGGTAAGCCCCTGCCTGTCGCAATTGTTGCCTTATTCCTGTTCGCCGCGCTCGCGGGCAATGGCGCGGTAGCCAATGTCCTTGCGATAAAAACAGCCTTCCCAATCGATTTTGGCCGCCAGTTTGTAAGCCTGTTGTTGCGCCTCATCGACGCTGGCGCCCATGGCCGTGGCGCAAAGCACCCGGCCACCAGCGGTCACGACTTGACCGTCCTTGAGCGCGGTACCGGCGTGAAAGACTTTGCCGTCCAGTGCCGCCGCCGCATCCAGGCCATTGATGGCCACACCCTTGGCGTAGTCACCAGGATAGCCGCCAGCGGCCAGGACGATGCCGACGCTCGGACGTGGATCCCATTGCGCTTCGACCTTGTCCAGCGCCTGCGCCAAGGCTGCTTCGACCAGCAATACCAGGCTCGACTGCAAGCGCAGCATGACGGGTTGGGTCTCCGGGTCACCGAAACGGCAGTTGAATTCGATGACCTTCGGGTTGCCGGCCTTGTCGATCATCAAGCCCGCATACAGGAAACCGGTGTAGACATTGCCTTCCTCGGCCATGCCGCGCACGGTCGGCCAGATCACCAGGTCCATGACGCGCTTGTGTACTTCGCTGGTGACAACCGGGGCAGGGGAGTAGGCACCCATGCCGCCCGTGTTCGGACCAGTGTCGCCGTCGCCGACGCGCTTGTGGTCCTGGCTGGTGGCCATCGGCAGGACGTTCTTGCCGTCGACCATGACGATGAAGCTGGCTTCCTCGCCGTCGAGGAACTCTTCGATCACCACGCGCGAACCGGCGTCGCCGAAGGCATTGCCTGCCAGCATGTCACGCACGGCGTCTTCGGCTTCGGCCAGGGTCATGGCGACGATCACGCCTTTGCCGGCAGCCAGGCCATCGGCCTTGATCACGATCGGCGCACCTTTTTCACGCAGATAAGCCAGGGCTGGCTCGATCTCGGTGAAGTTCTGGTAGTCGGCGGTCGGGATCTTGTGACGAGCCAGGAAGTCCTTTGTGAAGGCTTTCGAACCTTCAAGCTGAGCAGCGCCTGCGGTCGGACCGAAGCAGTCCAGGCCGCGGCTGCGGAACAGATCCACAACACCTGCGACCAGCGGTACTTCCGGGCCAACGATGGTCAGGGAAACGTTTTTCTCGGCAAAGTCCGCCAGTTGCTCAAGGGCCAGTACGTCAATGGCGACGTTCTCGCATTTGGCTTCGATGGCAGTACCGGCGTTGCCCGGTGCCACGAACACCTTCTGCACTCGAGGATCCTGAGCGACTTTCCAGGCTAGGGCGTGTTCACGGCCACCGCTGCCAATGATCAAAACATTCATTTCAAAAACCTCGGATGACGCTAATTCTGTTTTAGAACCTAAAGCGCTTTACGCTGTAGGAGGTCGCAATGAAACCGGTAGATGCAAGGCGGAGGCTACCTTGATGAGCGGAGTTGCCTTTTGGCAATGAGCATCATCAAGATAGCCTCCAACGCAGCAGATGCCGGTTTCAGTGCGGCCGTTGTCTGATTAGTGACGGAAGTGGCGCATGCCGGTGAACACCATGGCGATGCCGGCTTCATCCGCCGCAGCAATCACTTCAGCATCACGCATCGAGCCACCTGGCTGGATCACCGCCGTGATACCGACCTTGGCCGCATTGTCCAGGCCGTCGCGGAACGGGAAAAATGCATCGGAAGCCATTACCGAGCCAGCTACCTGCAAGCCAGCATGTTCAGCCTTGATCGCAGCAATGCGCGCAGAGTTCACACGGCTCATCTGGCCAGCGCCGACACCGATGGTCTGACGGTTCTTGGCGTAGACGATGGCGTTGGACTTGACGTACTTGGCAACTTTCCAGGCAAAGATCAGGTCATGGATTTCCTGTTCGGTCGGCGCACGCTTGGTCACGACCTTCAGGTCATCGGCGCTGATCATGCCGATGTCGCGGCTCTGCACCAGCAGGCCACCGTTGACGCGCTTGTAGTCCCAGGCAGCAGCGCGATCGGCCGACCACTCGCCACAGGCCAGCAGGCGCACGTTGGCCTTGGCGGCGACGATGGCGCGGGCTTCTTCGCTGACGCTCGGGGCAATGATCACTTCGACGAACTGACGCTCGACGATGGCCTTGGCGGTCTCGGCGTCCAGTTCGCGGTTGAAGGCAATGATGCCGCCGAATGCCGATTCGGTGTCAGTAGCGTAGGCCAGGTCGTAAGCCTTGCGGATGCCGCCTTCGGCGTCCGGGCTGACGGCCACGCCGCACGGGTTGGCGTGCTTGACGATCACGCAGGCTGGCTTGACGAAGCTCTTCACGCACTCCAGCGCGGCATCGGTATCGGCCACGTTGTTGTAGGACAGCTCTTTGCCTTGCAGCTGGGTCGCGGTGGCGATGCCGACTTCGGCAGGCTTGGCTTCAACGTAGAACGCCGCGCTCTGGTGCGGGTTCTCGCCGTAGCGCATTTCCTGGGCCTTGATGAACTGGCTGTTGAAGGTGCGCGGGAATTCGCTGCGACCTTCCGTGCTGAGGGTCTCAGCAGCCTGGTTCACGGTGCCCATGTAGTTGGCGATCATGCCGTCGTAGGCGGCGGTATGTTCGAAGGCCTTGAGCATCAGGTCGAAACGCTGGGCGTAGGTCAGGCCGCCGGCCTTGAGGTTTTCCAGGACGCTGGTGTAATCGCTGGCGTTGACCACGATGGCCACGTCCTTGTGGTTCTTGGCTGCCGAACGAACCATGGTCGGGCCGCCGATGTCGATGTTCTCGATGGCAGTCGGCAGGTCGCAACCTGGTTTGGAGATCGTTGCTTCGAATGGGTACAGGTTGACCGCTACCAGGTCGATCGGCTTGATGCCGTGCTCGTTCATGATGGCGTCGTCGATACCGCGACGACCGAGGATCCCGCCGTGGATTTTCGGGTGCAGGGTTTTCACCCGGCCGTCCATCATTTCGGCGAAGCCGGTGTAATCCGCGACTTCCACTGCGGCAACGCCGTTGTCCTGCAGCAGCTTGAACGTCCCGCCGGTGGAAAGGATCTCGACACCCAGGGCTTCAAGCTCCTTGGCAAATTCGAGGATCCCGGTCTTGTCGGAAACACTGATCAAGGCGCGGCGGATCGGCAGGCGGGTAGTCTGGTCGGTCATCTCAATTTCCATCAAAAGCAAAGGAGTCAGCAAAAAAGGCGACCGGTCTTACGCGGGCGCCTTTCTGGTTTGATTGAATGCTTACAGCAAATCGTACTGCTTGAGTTTCTTGCGCAGCGTGCCCCGGTTCAGTCCGAGCATTTCGCTGGCCTTGGTCTGGTTGCCCTTGACGTAGTTCATCACGCACTCGAGCAGGGGAGCCTCGACTTCGGAGAGCACCAGGTTGTACACATCCGTGACGGCAGCGCCCTCAAGGTGGGCGAAATAATTGTGCAGCGCCTTCTCGACACTCCCGCGAAGGGTCTGGCCTTCTTCGCTTGGTGTATTGAGGTGCTGTTTCAAATTCACGTTGTCGCTCACGGGCGTTGTTCCACTCACTAAAGTCTCGGTCATCATCGTCATGCGGCCACCCACTCTCCGTCCCCTGTCAGGCTCTTGTAACGCCCGGCAAAGAACTCCCGAACGTTGGCGCATTGTGCTTCCGTACCATCCAAACGATTGAAGTGGGCGCGAAACTCCCTGGCGCCCGGCAAGGTTGCGAGATACCAGCCCACATGCTTTCGAGCAATGCGTACGCCCATCACGTCTCCATAGAAGGCGTGCAGCGCAGCCAGATGCTCTAGCAGGATGCGTTCCACCTCGATCAGGTCCAGCGCCGGGAGCTTCTCGCCGGTACGCAGGAAATGGTCGATCTCGCGAAAAATCCATGGCCGCCCCTGGGCAGCCCGGCCTACCAACAGGCCATCGGCGCCCGTCGCGTCGAGCACGTACCGGGCCTTTTCTGGCGAATCGATATCGCCATTGGCGAAGACCGGCATCGACACCGCCTGCTTGATCGCGGCAATGGTGTCGTACTCGGCTTCACCGGTATACAGGTCGGCACGGGTGCGTCCATGCACCGCCAGGGCCGTAATGCCTGCCTGTTCAGCGATCTTCGCCACCGTCAGGCCGTTCTTGTTGTCCCGGTCCCAACCGGTCCGGATCTTCAGGGTAACCGGCACATCGACCGCGGCCACCACGGCCTGCAGGATCTCGGTTACCAATGCTTCATCTTTCAACAGTGCCGAGCCTGCTGCCTTGTTGCAGACTTTCTTGGCCGGACAACCCATGTTGATATCAATAATCTGTGCGCCCAGCTCGACGTTCGCCCGGGCGGCATCCGCCAGCATCTGTGCGTCACCACCGGCGATCTGCACCGAGCGTGGCTCGGGATCACCTGCATGGATCATGCGCATGCGCGACTTGCGGGTGTTCCACAGACTCATGTCGCTGGTGACCATCTCCGAGACGACCAGCCCCGCGCCCAATCGCTTGCACAGCTGGCGAAAGGGTTGGTCGGTGACGCCCGCCATCGGGGCGAGAATCAAGCCGTTGTGTAATGTATATGGACCGATGCGTACCGCCGACATAGGACTTCCCTGGTGTGGGGCCGGATCATGAGAGTTCGAAAAAGGGTTGGCATGATACCCGCTCTCGATGACTGGATAAAGGCTGAATTGAACAAAATCTGAACAGTTATTCTGTTATTGCCAGCGGTTTGGTCCGGGCGGGCAAAGACAGGAAGTCGTCGTCAATTGTCGGTCAGTGAAGCGTTTCACTCGGGCGAGTGGAAACTCAGGCTGTAATTTACCGCCTTGGCACCAGGATCGAGGATGTCGAGGGCGATGTGGATTGGCGTTTGCGGAGGCATTTCCACCTTGCCTTCAAGATCGCCATTGAGGTATTCGCCGGGTTTGAAGCGGCGGCTGGCAATCAGGTGGCCGTTGAGATCGGCAAAGCGTAGCTCCAGCAGCGGGAAAGGCTGCGAGAATGGTGCGCGGTTATAGATGATCGCATCGACCACCAGGGCGCCGCTGAACTCAGGATGGCTGCGGACCACCAGGTTGCTGCTCTTGATTTTCGCGATGTCGACCTTGGAGGGCACCGTGCAGCCGATTTGCGGGCACAGTTGCTGGAACCAGGGGCGGTACTGGTCCTGGCGCGCCAGTTCGTCGAAATGGTAGGCGACGTATTGGCCTGCGAGTGCGCCGGCCCCCAGCAGGATCAACAACAGCCAAAACAGTCGACGACCCCATGGTGAGCGACGTTTCTGCCAATCCAGTTGCAGCGGATCGTCGGTCAGGTCCTGCAGTACTTCGGCACGAACCCCTGGTTCGCTGCGTTCGCGACGCTTGCGCGGCGGCTCGATCGAAGGCAGGTCGTCATCGATCTCTGCGGTCGCCGTCATGCGTTCGTGATGTACCGGGGCGACGAGCGGATCGTTCAGGCGCAGCTGCGGGGGCTGCGGTTCGTCGTCCAGATCCACCGGTTCCAGTGATAGCGACGGTTCAGTACGCGACGGTTCGTTCGGTGGCTGCGGTGTATCAAGCACGTCAAGCGCGTCAAGCGTGTCGGCCGCTTGGGCGCGATCGGCAGCCGATTCGCTGAACAGGCTGTCGGGCCATGGGGCTTCGTCGTGCTCGGCGCTATCGCGGCGAGCGCTGAGCGTGTCTTCGCGGTGTCGGCCGAACTCGGTGGTCGGCTGGATTTCCCGCTGTTCAAGCCGGGCGAGTTCTTCGTCCAGGTCGAGACTGTCCAGATCCAGCTCGGCAGCGCTCCATTGTTTCTGGCTGATGGCGCGCTGCGGCGGCGGTTCGACGGTTTCCAATGGGGCTGGCGTCGGCGCGGGTGCTTCCTTGCCGGCCTGCTCCAGCAGTTGCTTGGCGGCGTTGAACACCTGCAAGCATGAGCCACAACGAACAACCCCGCGCGCCACGCTCAACTGGGCATGGTTGACGCGGAAGCTGGTTTGGCAATGCGGGCACTGGGTGACGAAGCTGTCGGTCATGCGGCGATCCGGTAGATGCAGGCGTCCATTCTAGCGCCGACGGCCAGTGATGCGCACCCAGCCATCGCGATTGGCGATCGGGTCCAGATCGAAATCCTTGGCATAGGCTGCGGCCACTTCATCGCCTTGCTCGGCAAGAATGCCCGAAAGCGCCAGGCGACCGCCCTGCCGGACCAGGCCCGACAACTGCGGCGCCAGCGAAACCAGCGGTCCGGCCAGAATATTGGCCACCAGCACATCGGCCTGAACCTGCGGCAGATCTTCAGGCAGGTACAGCGGGAACAGCTCGTCTGCGATGCCGTTGCGCCCGGCGTTGTCACGAGAGGCTTCCAGCGCCTGCACGTCGATATCGGTGCCCACGGCCTGCTTGGCGCCCAGCAGCAGCGCGGCAATCGCCAGAATCCCCGAACCGCAGCCGAAGTCCAGCACGTTGCAGTCTTTGAGGTCCTGACCGTCGAGCCATTCCAGGCACAAGGCGGTGGTCGGGTGAGTGCCGGTGCCGAAGGCCAGGCCCGGATCCAGCAACAGGTTCACGGCGTCTGGCTCGGGAGCTGCGTGCCAGCTCGGCACGATCCACAGGCGCTGACCGAAACGCATGGGCTGGAAGTTATCCATCCAGCTGCGCTCCCAGTCCTGATCTTCGATGACTTCGCTGTGATGCTCGGGCAGCGGGCTGCCAGTCAGCAACTCAAGGTGGGCCAGGACCGGGCCTGGCTCGGTGCCGCCTTCGAACAGCGCCAGCAGGTGAGTGTGGGACCACAGCGGCGTGGTGTTGAGTTCGGGCTCGAAGATCGGCTGGTCTTCGGCGTCCATGAAAGTCACCGACACGGCGCCCACTTCAAGGAACGCGTCTTCGTAGGTTTCGGCTTGTTCTGGGCTGATGGCGAGACGGACTTGCAGCCAAGGCATGGCGGGCACCTTTGAAAAATATTGATTGCAGCCTAGCGGTCTGCGAGAAGCGCGCAAGTTTACGCGAGCGCGGAGGTTTTGTGGGAGTGGCTTGGTCCCAAGCATCAATGCATGCCCTGTGGGAGCGAGCCTGCTCGCGAAGACGGCATGCCAGTCAGCATTGATGTTGAATGTGCTGGCCTCTTCGCGAGCAGGCTCGCTCCAACAGGGAATGTGTTGTGGTTCGGATGAAATGTCCAGAAACAACAAAGCCGCCCGAAGGCGGCTTTGTTGATCGGGTCGAAGCTTAGTGCTTCTCGCCAGCCAGCTTGTGCTCGAGGTAGTGAATGTTCACGCCCCCTTCGCAGAAACCAGCATCGCGGGTCAGGTCGCGGTGCAGCGGGATGTTGGTCTTGATCCCGTCGACCACGATCTCGTCCAGCGCATTGCGCATGCGCGCCATGGCTTCGTCACGGGTTGCGCCGTAGGTGATCAGCTTGCCGATCAACGAATCGTAGTTCGGCGGAACGGCATAACCACTGTACAGGTGCGAATCGACGCGAACGCCATTGCCGCCTGGTGCGTGGAAATGCTTGACCGTGCCAGGGCTTGGCATGAAGGTCTTCGGGTCTTCGGCGTTGATCCGGCATTCCAGCGCGTGACCGCGGATGACCACGTCATCCTGGGTGAACGACAGCTTGTTGCCGGCGGCGATGCTGAGCATCTCCTTGACGATGTCGATGCCAGTGACCATTTCCGAAACCGGGTGCTCTACCTGGACACGAGTGTTCATCTCGATGAAGTAGAAGCGGCCGTTCTCGTACAGGAACTCGAAAGTGCCTGCACCACGGTAACCGATGTCGATGCACGCCTTGACGCAGCGGGCGAGAACTTCCTGGCGAGCCTGTTCGTCGATGCCCGGTGCCGGCGCCTCTTCAAGCACCTTCTGGTGACGGCGTTGCAGCGAGCAGTCGCGGTCGCCCAGATGGATAGCCTGGCCCTGGCCGTCGGACAGAACCTGAACTTCCACGTGACGGGGGTTAGTCAGGAACTTTTCCAGGTAGACCATCGGGTTGCCGAACGCTGCGCCCGCTTCGGAGCGGGTCAGTTTCGCCGAGGAAATCAGGTCTTCTTCCTTGTGTACCACGCGCATGCCGCGACCACCGCCGCCGCCGGCGGCCTTGATGATCACCGGATAACCGACTTCGCGACCAATGCGCAGGGCGGTTTCTTCGTCTTCCGGCAGCGGGCCGTCGGAGCCCGGAACGGTTGGAACGCCGGCGGCGATCATCGCGTGCTTGGCCGAAACCTTGTCGCCCATCAGGCGGATGGTTTCAGCTTTCGGGCCGATGAAGGCGAAGCCGGAGTTCTCGACCTGCTCAGCAAAATCAGCGTTTTCTGCAAGGAAACCGTAGCCCGGGTGAATGGCGGTGGCGCCAGTCACTTCGGCCGCGGCGATGATGGCCGGGATGTGCAGGTAAGAGTGGGCCGCCGATGCCGGACCGATGCAGACGGATTCGTCTGCCAGGCCCAGGTGCATCAGTTCCTTGTCCGCCTTGGAATAAACGGCGACGGTCTTGATGCCCATCTCTTTGCAGGCGCGCAGAATCCGCAGTGCAATCTCACCGCGGTTGGCGATCAGAACTTTTTCCAACTTCGCAGTCATCAAAGGCGCTCCGCGGTTCAAACGATGGTGAACAGCGGTTGGTCGTACTCAACCGGCTGGCCGTCTTCGACGAGGATGGATTCGATCACACCGCTGGTTTCAGCTTCGATGTGGTTCATCATCTTCATGGCTTCAACGATGCACAGGGTGTCGCCTTTCTTCACGGTCTGGCCGACTTCCACGAAGGACGGCGAGGTTGGCGAAGACTTGCGGTAGAACGTACCGACCATCGGCGAACGGGCAACAGTGCCGTTCAGTGCTGGCGCGGCGGCAGCCGCAGGTGCGGCAGCAGCAGCCGGAGCGGCGGCAGCGACAGGCGCGGCAGCCGGAGCAGGCATAGGAGCCGGCGCGTAGTACTGCTGGGCCGGGGTCTTGCTATGACGGCTGATGCGTACGGACTCTTCGCCTTCCTTGATCTCGAGCTCGTCGATGCCGGACTCTTCCAGCAATTCGATCAGTTTCTTAACTTTACGGATATCCATGAATCATCAACTCCCAAGGGTCGGTCAGGGGCGCTTAACGCTTGTTGTTCAAGCTGTTGCCGGTCTTTCAAGCTGCTCTAGGGCGGCCTCCAGGGCCAGTCGGTAACCGCTGGCGCCAAGGCCGCAGATCACTCCCACCGCTACGTCGGAGAAGTAAGAGTGATGGCGGAAAGGTTCGCGTTTGTGCACGTTAGACAAATGCACTTCGATGAATGGGATGCTCACCGCCAGCAGCGCGTCACGTAATGCGACACTTGTATGCGTAAAAGCTGCTGGATTGATCAGAATGAAGTCCACGCCTTCGCTGCGGGCGGCATGGATGCGGTCGATCAATTCGTACTCGGCATTGCTTTGCAGGTGCAGCAAATGATGGCCGGCTTCGCGGGCGCGGCGCTCCAGGTCCTGGTTGATCTGCGCCAGCGTGGTAGCGCCATAGGTGCCCGGTTCGCGGGTGCCGAGCAGGTTCAGGTTGGGTCCGTGCAATACAAGTAGCGTCGCCATCGGCTGTTCCTTGGTTATCCGTGTGCATTTGTCAGAACCCGGCGACTATGCCGCAAAGCCTTTGTGACTGTCCAGTTCTCTGCAATAGGCAGCACGATGACCGATGTTTGCGCGAGATATATGACTGCCTGATTAAATCCGGTCATTCGCCTTGGCGACACGATCGGCGAAATCCCTGGCAGTGATCTCGCCGATAACCCGCACATCGACACGTTCGACACCGTCCTTGCCGAAAAACATCAAGGCTGGAGGGCCGAACAGTTGGTAGCGGTCGAGGAGGGCGCGTTGTTCGGCGTTGCTGGCCGTGATGTCAAAGCGGATCAGCCGATAACCCTTCAGGCGTTCGATGACGATCGCATCGTCAAGCACCTGGTGTTCGATGACTTTGCAGCTGATGCACCAGTCGGCGTACCAGTCGAGCAGTACCGGCGTGCCGGACGCCCGGGCTTCGGCGAGCACCCGGTCGAGGTCTGTCGCGGTGGTGACGGTTTGCCAGGCGCTATTTTTTTGCGTAGACACCTCGCCAACCACCACGGATGACTGGCCGATTGGGTTGAACGGATCGATCTGGCCGCTAAAACCGCCGTACCAACAGGCCAGCGCATAAAACAGCAGGAACATTCCGAGCAATTGGCCCAGGCGTTTTCGCGGCGGTTTGTAGACGAACTCCAGTGCCCCGAGGAACAACCCGACGCCAGCGGCCAGCAGGCCGATCAGCAGCAAGGTGATTTGCCCCGGCAGCACTCGGCTGAGCAGGGCAATCGCCAGGCCCAGCAACAACACGCCAATCGCGTTTTTCACGTAGATCAGCCACGGTCCGCTTTTCGGCAACCAGGTGGCACCACCGGTGGCCACCAGCAAAAGCGGTGCGCCCATGCCCAGGCCGAGCATGAACAGTTTCAGGCCGCCGCCCAGCGCATCGCCGCTGGCGCTGATATACAGCAGCGCACCGGCCAACGGCGCGGAGACACAGGGCGAAACCAACAGGCTGGAAACCACGCCCAATACCGCGGCGCCCCACAGCGAACCGCCTTCGGTGCGGCCGGCAATACGGTCCAGTCGACTGCTGATGGCGTGCGGCAACTTGAGTTCGAAAACGCCAAACATCGCCAGGGCAAACAGCGCAAAAAACATTGCGAACGGCACCAGCACCCAGGCCGATTGCAAGCGTGCCTGCAGATTCAGTTGGGCGCCGAACAAGCCCATGAGCGCGCCCAACAATGCAAAACAGGCGGCCATCGGCAGCACATAGGCCAACGACAGGTTGAAACCACGCCAGCCGCCGACTTGGCCACGCAACACCACGCCGGAAAGGATTGGCAGCATTGGCAGCACGCACGGGGTAAAAGTCAGTCCCAGGCCCGCCAGGAAAAATAGCGCCAGCTCGCGCCAGTTCCAGGCGTGGGTTGTCGTCGGGCCGTTGCCGTCGATGCCCAGGCGCTCGGTTTCCGGTGGATAGCACAGGCCTTTGTCGGCGCAGCCCTGGTAGGTCACGATCAACGTGAAGGCGCGTTGATCGGTGCGCGGCAGTTCTACATCGAGTACGCCACGGTAAACCTCGACATCGCCGAAGTACTCATCGTGCTTTTGTTCGCCCTTGGGCAATTGCGCCGGGCCGAGGGTGACATCGGCCGGGTCGGCGCGGAACTGGTAACGATGCCGGTAAAGGTAATAACCCTCGGTGGCGACGAAGCGCAGTTTGATCGATTGCGGCGTGCTTTCTACCAGGCTCAACTGAAAGGCTTCGCGCACCGGCAAGAAATCGGCACTGTTATTGATCGAGCCCAGGGTCGAACTGGGGCGACTCTCCAGCAAACCGCCGGCGGTGGCAGGCAGGGCGAGTACTAAAAGCAGCAGGTAAAGCAAACGGCGCATGACGATCTCGCGTATCGGAATTGGGGGGATGATAGCCGAGTGCGCGAGACAAGGTGATCGTTCCCACGCAGAGCATGGGAACGATCAGGAGGGGGCAGTCAGACGCGGAAGGCCTGAACGGCAGTGTGCAAGCGCCCACCCAACACCATCAAATTCTCCCCCTGCTCACGCCCCTGGCCGATACGCAGCAAATTGTCCCCACCCAACTGGTGAATACGCTCGCTGTGATCGCGGATTTCACTGACGGCACCGCTCTGCTGGGCAGTGACATCGGCGATGCGTACCGCGGTATCGGAAATGGTCTGGATTGCCCCGACGATTCTATCCAGCGCACCGTCCGCCGCCTGCGCCTGGTTGGCGGTGGCTTCGGCATGCTCGACCTGCGCGCGCATGCCTTCGACCGATTGGCGCGCCGCGGTTTGCAGGCCGGCGATCAGGCTCTGGATTTCGGCCGTGGCCCCAGCGGTGCGTTGTGCCAGCGAGCGCACTTCTTCGGCCACTACAGCAAAGCCACGGCCCATCTCACCGGCCCGGGCCGCTTCGATGGCGGCGTTCAACGCCAGCAGATTCGTCTGGTCGGCAATCGAGCGGATCACCGTCAGCACGCCACCGATGGTCGCGGACTCTTCAGCCAGGTGCTCGATCATCTGCGCATTGCCTTGCACTTCTCCTACCAGGGCATGCAGGCCGGTAAGACTCAGGCCAATGACTTTCTGGCCATGTTCGACCGCCTGGCCAGCATGGCGACTGGCCTCGGCGGCCTGGCTGGCGTCGCCGGCGACTTGCTGGATGGTCGCCTCCAGTTCGCCAAGGGAGTCTCGAATCATTGCCGTGTCGCCGGCCTGGTGTTCGGCGCCGCTGTGCAGGTCATTGCTCAGTTCCGCCAGGGTTCGACTGCTGCCGGCGACCTGTTCGGCGTTGCGACGAATGGTCCCCACCAGGTCCACCAGGTAGGCGCGCAAGCGGTTGAGCGAGGCTTCGATGTCATGCAGTTCGCGATTGGTGTTACCCAGTTGGATGTCCCGGCTGAAGTCGCCTTCCGCCCAGGTCGACAAGGCTGGTGCGAGGTTGGTCAGGGTCCGGGCCAGGCGTCGTTGCAGGGTGTCGATCAGCAGGGCGATCAACAGGATCAAGCCGATCATTACCCCTTGTATCAATCGCACCTCACTCTGGATCTCCCCGTGTTGGGCGCGTACCACCGGCTCCAGCCCGGCGATGGCTTGTTGCACGGCGGCGATTTTCAGGTGCGTCGCGGCACTGAGTTCGGCGCGTTTGTGGATTTGCTCGCGGGTGCGCGAAAGTTCCGCAGGGTAGCGGCCGAGCAGGCTGTTGAGCTCACGCTTGATCCCCACGCCGGCGTCTTCGGCGGCGGCTTTCTCGGTGTTCTCCAAGCCCATCATCGCGGCGAAATCATCGGTGTTCGATTCACTGCTGGCCGCCACGCCCAATAACGGCAGGGCATCCAGCTGTTCGGCCTGTGCGCGGATGTTGGTGATTTCGCGCTCGACATCGGCGGCCAGTTCGCTGCGGCCGCTGCTGACCAATTTGTCCCGGGCCAGTGACAGTTTGCCCAAGTGCTGGGAGGCGCTGAGCAGCGGAGTCAGGTAGCTCGCGTTGCCACTGGCGTACTGGCTGAGTTGATCAAGGCTGGCCCCCAACTCGCGTTCGGCTTGCAGGAGCAGGGCCTGTGGGTCAGCGGCGAGCTTGCCGGCGGCCAGCAGATCGGTTTTGCTGAATTCATCCAGGTTCGTCAGGCTCGGCTGCAAGGTTTCAGCCAGGGCCGGTGGAAATTCGCCGAGTTCCTTGTGCAGTTTGTCGATGGCCTGGCTGGCGCTGCTCAAGCGCAGCGCATCGCCACTGGCGAGGTAATCCTCGATGTTGCGCGCCACGTCACTCTGGAATTGCTGGGACAAGCCCAGGTAGCGCTCCATTAATAGATAGGGGCGTTCGAGGGCTTTTTGCGACCACCAGAGTGTGGCGCCAAGCGCTACGCAGACGGCAACTAAAAGAAGGGTATTGAGATTGGTTAGCAGTTTCAGGCGCATCAAGGACTACCAACGGCAGAATGGTAAGTGCCTGAAGTTATTGCGTTTCTGTTACAGGGTTATGACTGTCTCGGTCTGTTCCGATGAAAAGGTGGCACTTTGCTTTGATGTCCGGGAGGCCTGCACCCGGTTGCGCCCCGCGCCTTTGGCACGGTACAGCGCCTCGTCCGCCTGGCTGGCCATCAACAGGCTGTCGGAGTGTTCGCCGAGGTCCACCACGCCGGCGCTGAACGTGCACCAAAGGTCCTGTGGTTGCGCGGGATAATGAATCTCGGCAAAACGCTTGCGGATGTCATCGAGCACTTTGACGGCAGCTTCAAGGTCGGTATCGGGCATGACAATGGCGAACTCTTCGCCACCGTAACGGCCAATGAAGTCGGTCTTGCGCAAGCGCTGTTTGAGGAACAGCGCGAGGCTCTTGATCACCCGATCGCCCATGGGATGGCCGTGGCTGTCGTTGACGCGTTTGAAGTGGTCGATGTCGAGCATCGCAAAGCTCAGCGGCTTGCCCTCGCGGCGAGCGCGAAAGCTGCAGTCTTCGAGCAATTGCAGGATGTGCGTGTGGTTGTACAGGCCGGTGAGGCTGTCGCGCACCATCCGCGCCTTGAGGTTGCGTGCCCGTGCCGCCCGGTTACGCACGGTGGTGATCAGGTGCCGGGGCTTGATGGGTTTGGTCAGGAAGTCGTCGCCGCCCTCGCTCATGGCATCGAGTTGCTTGTCCAGGTCGTCCTCGGCCGACAGGTAAATGATCGGTACGCTGACATAGCGGTCGTTATGGCGGATCACCTTGGCCAGTTCCGTACCGGTGCAGGCCGGCATGTACATGTCGAGGATGATCAGGTCCGGTTGAAAGTCCGCCAGTTCGGCCATGGCCTGGATCGGCTCGATCAGTGTCCGGGTGATGATCCCGGCGCTGTTGAGCAGGCGCTCAGTGTGCAAGGCTTGGGCGCGCGAGTCGTCGATGATCAGCACTTTATAGGGCTCGTACTGGGCGACGCAGGTCAGTACTTCAATTTTTTCCAGCAGGCTCGACGCTTCAAGGGTGCCGGTGAGGAACTCCTGGCCGCCGGCGCGCACAGCGGCGAGGCGGGTCGGGGTGTCGGTTTCATGCAGGCTGAAAAACAGCAGCGGCAAACGCTGGTCGAGACCTTCCTGGGCTTCGGCCGCCAATTTCAGGCCGACGCCAGGGCCGCTGAAGTCAACGTCCATGACGATGGCGGCTGGTAGGCGCTCGACCATTGATGAGCGGAATGCCGGCACGCTCTCCAGGGACTGGGCACTGAGCCCGAAAAACTCCAGCTGCTTGGCCAGTCGCTCGGCACGGTCATGATCCTGCAGCATTACATAGACGGGTTTGCGCAAGGGCGGCAGGAACGTTTGGTCCAGCTGATCACCATGGCGCAGGCCGGTGCGCGACAGGCGTTGCATCAGTCGATTGAGGTCGCTGATCAGGCTGCTGCTGAGGCGACCGCGATTGGCGTCGACAGCCTCCAGCGACAAGCCGATGTGACGCGCCAGTTGCGAATGCTCCGGTTGTTCGAAGCGTTCAGCGAAGCGTAACAGTCGCAGGTTGGCCTCGCTCAGTTCCGCCAGCTCCTGGGTCGACCATTCATTGCGTTGCAGGCGTTGCCATATCTCAAGAATCTGACGTGCTTGATGAATTACCCGCTGGGCAAAGTGATGCTTGAGGCGCTCGCGGCTGGGGTCTTCTGGCTCGGTCATATCCTGACTACTGGTTAGGGGGTACGCTGAGGACGACTGGTGGCTCTATGCTAGCATCTCTTTTCCATTACATGAGTGTTGTACGTTAATAATCTGTGACACCCACCCATTCAGTTTCCGACCAATCAGTCGTCAATTGCCTGCCGGTTCTTGCGAAGGTCCCTGCAATGCGGGGGCTGGCGAGCCTCGAGTCCGATCCTGAGGTCCTTGGGGGCCAGCACGCAGGGCTGCAATGATCGATAGTTCGTTGCTGGAAGCCGGACAAATTTCCAGTCTTGGCGAGCTAGGGGATTCCCTTAGTCGTAGTGAGATAAATTTCGCTGTAAAGCCAACGGCGGGTGCCGTGAAAAGGCACGTTGTTGTATGGTTGTGGTCGAATCGATGAACTCAAGTAATTGAAAGGATATCGCCATGCTGGACTGGAAGAACCGCGCCGGTAGCGCGCCTGAACGTGCCGCTGAACCGAAGTCGGCCACCCGCAGTTATTTGGGCGGCCTGGTGTTCAGCCGGGCGCTGGCCACGTTGATTGGCATCTACCTGCTGGTGACGATTGCTCTGGGTTGGTACTGGAGCGCGGAACCTGCCCTGTTTCCGGTGCAGCAGAATGCGCAGTTGGCCGCTGAAAGAGACGGCAAGCAGATGGTGGTCGGCTACACCACGGTGGAAACCCTCAAGAGTGTCGCCGGGACCCTGCTGAACAAACCAGGCGGCTATATTTCCAACGACCGCCTGCCGCCAGGCCTGTGGATGGACAACATGCCAAGCTGGGAATACGGCGTGCTGGTGCAGGTGCGCGATCTGAGCCGGGCGCTGCGCAAAGACTTTGCCCGTTCGCAATCGCAGTCCACCGAAGACGCCGACTTGGCCAAGGCCGAGCCGCGCTTCAACTTCGACAATAAAAGCTGGGTGCTGCCATCCAGTGAGTCTGAGTTCCAGGAAGGCATCAACTCCCTGACTCGCTATCAGACTCGCCTGTCCGATCCGAACCAGAAGAGCGCACTGTTCTATGCCCGTGCCGATAACCTGAACAACTGGCTGGGTGATGTCGGTACCCGCCTGGGTTCGCTGTCGCAACGCCTGTCGGCCAGTGTTGGCCGGGTCAAGCTCAACACTGCGCTGAAGACCGAAGTGGTGGCCCCTGGGCAGGTGCCGCAGGTTGATGAAGAGATCGTCGAAACCCCGTGGCTGCAGATCGACAACGTGTTCTACGAAGCCCGCGGCCAGGCCTGGGCTTTGTCGCATTTGCTGCGTGCCATTGAAGTGGACTTCGCCGATGTGCTGGCCAAGAAGAACGCCACGGTCAGCGTGCGCCAGATCATTCGTGAACTGGAAGCGTCGCAGGAAGCGGTCTGGAGCCCGATGATCCTCAATGGCAGCGGTTTCGGCGTGCTGGCCAACCACTCGCTGGTGATGGCCAACTACATCTCGCGGGCTAACGCGGCGGTCATCGATTTGCGTCAATTGCTGAATCAGGGCTGAGCCATGGCCGATAGCTCCATCGATAACCTGCGCGAGGCCGCCCATCGAGCGGCCTCGGATGCCGAAGAGATCGCCTGGGTCGACGAGCAGGACAATCTGCTCGGCGCCCTGGTCCGGTCCGACTTGCGCGAGCGCGGGCTTATCGGGCGCGGTACCTACATCATGTTGTTCAACTCCGCCGGAGAGCTTTGCGTGCACCGGCGCACCCTGAGCAAGGCGATCTATCCCGGTTATTGGGACGTGGCGGCGGGCGGCATGGTGCTCGCCAGTGAAACCTATGCCGAGTCGGCCGCCCGGGAACTGGAAGAGGAGCTGGGGGTGAGCGGGGTGGAGTTGACCGTTCATGACCATTTTTTCTTCGAGGACACTGGCAATCGCCTCTGGTGTTCGGCATTTTCGGCAGTGTGGGACGGCCCGCTGATCCTGCAGCCGGAAGAGGTGCTGGAAGCGTGCTTCATGCCCATCGAGCAGGTGCTACGGGATATCGAGCAAAAGCCTTACTGCCCGGACTCTTTGGCGGCGTTGAAACGCTATCTCCGTGCCCGTGGCGAAGACGTCGCAAAAGAGGCATAAATTGGCGCCGATTGGCTCTTAGCAATCGGCGTTTTTGCCGTTACACTGCGCGACCTTTTCAAACTGAACCGGTATTGCTGTTTGTAGGAGCTGCCGCAGGCTGCGATCTTTTGACGTTGCTTTTAATTCAACATCAAAAGATCGCAGCCTCGTTGCACTCGTCAGCTCCTACAAGGAAGCTTACCGTTTCAGTAGCGCTGCCCCTGCCTGAGTGGGGCTTCGCGGTCGATGGCACCTGCCCAGGTTGCCGCGACCAGTCTTTGTCCTCCCAAGAGGATTGCCGGTGGCCAAAAAAGCCGCATCCTTCGCCGCCCTTGGTGGCTTGGTATTTTCCACCGACGCAGGTCGTCATTGCCCGGAATGCAGTAAACCGGTAGACGCCTGCATCTGCAAACAGACCGTTATCCCGGCCGGCGACGGCATTGCTCGCGTGCGCCGCGAAAGCAAGGGCCGTGGCGGCAAGACGGTGACCACCATCACCGGCGTGCCCTTGGCCGAAGACGCACTCAAGGAACTGGCGACCACGTTGAAAAAACGCTGTGGTACCGGTGGAGCGTTGAAAGACGGGATCATTGAAATCCAGGGCGATCATGTCGAGCTACTCTTGGCAGAGCTGATCAAGCACGGATTCAAGGCAAAGAAGTCCGGCGGCTAGCAGCCTCTGTGAAAACCACCCGCGGCTTGATCCAGACCTGCCTGACTGCAGGCCTGGCGTCGTCACCATGGTTTTCACAGAGCCTGTTCATGACCGGTTTCTAAACTCACTGCGGTCGGCGAGGTCTATCCCTTCGTTGACGAACCGTCATTTTCATTCTTTAGACTGCGCCGGCCTGACACCAGGCGACGCACTATGACTTCTTTATAGGGGACTTCAATGTCCGTAAGACGCACACGCAAAGACGATGGCAGCCAATGGACAGTTGCGGACAGCCGCAGTGTTTACGGGATTCGCCATTGGGGGGCCGGGTATTTCGCGATCAATGACGCCGGTCGCGTCGAAGTTCGTCCCAACGGTCCGAGCAGTTCACCAATCGATCTGTTCGAGCAAGTCGACCAGTTGCGCAAGAGCGGCTTGTCCTTGCCATTGCTGGTTCGGTTCCCGGACATCCTGCAAGACCGCGTGCGTCAGCTCACCGGTGCGTTCGACGCCAACATCGAGCGCCTGGAATACCAGAGCAAGTACACCGCGCTGTACCCTATCAAGGTCAACCAGCAGGAAGCGGTGATCGAGAACATCATCGCCACCCAGAACGTCTCCATCGGCCTGGAAGCCGGCTCCAAGCCTGAGCTGTTGGCAGTGCTGGCGCTGGCGCCGAAGGGTGGCACCATCGTTTGCAACGGCTACAAGGACCGCGAGTTCATCCGTCTGGCGCTGATGGGCCAGAAGCTCGGCCACAACGTGTTCATCGTGATCGAGAAAGAATCCGAAGTCGGCCTGGTGATCGAAGAAGCCGCCTCGCTCAAGGTCAAGCCACAGGTTGGCCTGCGCGTGCGCCTGTCGTCCCTGGCCTCGTCCAAGTGGGCAGACACCGGTGGCGAGAAATCCAAGTTCGGCCTGTCGGCGGCGCAATTGCTGTCGGTGGTCGAGCGTTTCCGCGCCGCGGGCCTGGACCAGGGCATCCGCCTGCTGCATTTCCACATGGGCTCGCAGATCGCCAACCTGGCCGACTACCAACATGGTTTCAAGGAAGCGATTCGTTACTACGGCGAATTGCGTAACCTCGGCCTGCCGGTGGATCACATCGACGTGGGTGGTGGCCTGGGCGTGGACTACGACGGTACGCACTCGCGTAACGCCAGCTCGATCAACTACGACATGGACGATTACGCCGGTGTCGTGGTCGGCATGCTCAAGGAATTCTGCGATGCGCAGAGCCTGCCGCACCCGAACATTTTCTCCGAAAGCGGCCGTTCCCTGACTGCCCACCATGCCATGCTGGTGATCCAGGTGACGGACGTCGAGAAGCACAACGACGACGTGCCACAGATCGAGAACAAGGAAGCACTGCCGGAAACCGTGCAGTGGCTGGTGGACCTGCTGGGCCCGACCGACATCGAGATGGTCACCGAAACCTACTGGCGCGCCACGCACTACATGAGCGATGTCGCCGCCCAGTACGCCGACGGCAAGCTGACCCTGGCCGAAAAAGCCCTGGCCGAGCAGTGCTACTTCGCCGTGTGCCGTCGCCTGCACAACTCGTTGAAGGCGCGTCAGCGTTCCCACCGTCAGGTGCTCGACGAGCTCAACGACAAGCTGGCCGACAAGTACATCTGCAACTTCTCGGTGTTCCAGAGCCTGCCGGACACCTGGGCCATCGACCAGGTACTGCCGATCATCCCGCTGCATCGCCTGGACGAAGAGCCACTGCGTCGCGCCGTACTGCAGGACCTGACCTGCGACTCCGACGGCAAGATCAACCAATACGTCGACGAGCAGAGCATCGAAACCAGCTTGCCGGTGCATGCCCTGAACGAAGGCGAGGACTACCTGTTGGGTGTGTTCCTGGTTGGCGCCTACCAGGAAATCCTCGGCGACATGCACAACCTGTTCGGTGACACCGACTCGGTGAACATCTACCAGAACGCTGACGGCAGCGTGTACCACGCCGGTATCGAGACCCACGACACCATCGAAGACATGCTGCGCTACGTGCACTTGTCGCCAGAAGAACTGATGACCCACTACCGCGACAAGTGCGCCAGTGCCCGCATCAGTGCCAGCGAGCGCACCCAGTTCCTCGATGCCTTGCGTCTGGGCCTGACCCGTTCCTCTTACCTGTCTTCCTGAGGTAAGTACTGCGCTCACCGGGTTGTCTGAAAATTTACCTTTTGCTTAGGAAATTTCAGATAACCCGGTGGGGCATTTCTCTTTTTTCCTGCGAAAAAGATCGCGTGTCGGCCATCCAAGGGATTTCGTCCTCTTTTCGCGTAGGTCTTTTCCTAAGTTGTACTTCGCCTCTCTACTCGGCCATCTCTCTCGGCGAGAATCCCCGGCTGTCCCTCCTGTAGAGAAATGCCCATGGTCGATCCAGCCAACGAATCGTCATTTCGTCTGGACGTAGCAGGTCTGTCCAATGCCTTCGAGGTTCTGTCCTTTGCCGGTAGAGAATCCATCAGCGAGCCTTTCGTGTTCGACGTGGACCTGCTGATCGAAGACCCGACGCTCGATCTCGCCGGCTTGCTGTACCGTTCGGCCTCCTTGCTATTCGGGCCGGAGGGAAACGTCATCCATGGGCAGCTGCACGAACTGGTCCAGCGTGAACATGGTTTGGGGGTCAGGCTCTGTCAGGTTCGGCTGGGGCCGAAACTCGCCTGTCTGGCCCGGCGCTACAGCCAGCGCATTTTCAGCGGTCGCTCAGTGCCGCAGATACTTGATCAGGTGCTCAGGGAGCACGGCATTGTCGATCAGGATCGACGCCTCGAATTGGCTGGCGATTACCCACCCCGTGATTTCTGCACGCAGTACCGGGAATCGGACCTGCAGTTTCTTCAGCGCCTTTGCGCCCATGAGCGGTTGCACTATCACTTCGAACACCGGGCGGATGGACATTGCGTGGTGATCGGCGAGGGGCCAGGGAATTTTCAGGTCGCTGAGGCGGCGGTCTTCCGTGCGATGGGCGGGCAACCGGCAGTTCGTCGTTTCGAGGTCATGCGCTGTACCGATGGCGCGGCGCAGCGCGTGGAGTGTGGTTCTGACCTGACGACGCTGCGCAGCGGCCAGCTCATGCCGCTGTCCGGGCACCCGGTTCCCGAATGGAATCAACCATGGTTGGTGACCCATATCGAGCATCAAGGCGAACAGGCGGCGAGCCAGACCTATAGCAATACGCTGCGGGCGGAGCAGTGGGTGTTGCCCCTTGAAACGCCACAGGTGGCGCTGAAGCCCAGGATGCACAGCCTGCAACGGGCATGGGTGGTCGATGTCGATGAGCCGCAACCTGATCCATCCAGGCCTGTGGCGGTGCAGTTTGACTGGGTTTACCAGGGGGAGGGCGCGGCATCCAGCCACTGCTGGCTGCCATTGGCTGCGCCACTGAACGTTGCGGCCAGCCCACGGTTGGCTGAAGGCACGGAGGTGGTGGTGAGCTTCACCGAAGGTGATCCGGATCGACCGTTGATCACCGGGTTTCTGCACGGCCCCGCCAGTGTCGACGTAAACGAGGTGCAGGATCCTGCCACATCTGTTCTCGAAGATTGCCCGCTCGACGGAGTGCAACAGTGGTTGTGTTCGGGCGAGCCCCTGATGTTGCTGTGCCTGTTGCCCGGTGGTGGCAGTTTCAATCATTGCGCCCAGACGCTCTGCATCTGTCGCACGGCGCCGCGCCTTGGCCAGAGCGGTGCGGCATGAGCGCGGTACAGGCAACCGTTGCGAACCCGCAATGGTTGTTACTGGACATGCCGGGCGCACCGCAGGTGGGCGTGACCCTGCAGGAAACGTTTGCTCAGGCCGGTAGGTTCTGGTTGTTCGAAGACACCGAGTGGCAGGCACTGCAGGAGCAGGGGCCGGTACTCATCGATCTGCAGAGCTGCCCGGCCCTGGCCGATCTGTACCGCGTCGATGGGCAGCGCTGGCCTGGGTTGCTGATGTTCAGCGAGGCGACGGCGTCGACATTGCTGGCGCATCTGCGGCGCATGCTCAGCGTCTCGTTCAACCTGCATCACCGCGCCTTGTTGAGTTACTTCAACCCGAACACCGCCAGTTATTTTTTTGATGCCTGCGATGCCGAGGAACTCAGTCGCTGGTTAGGGCCTATCAGTCAATTGCGCTGGTTCGGCGGAACCTGGGCAGACCGCGCGCTCGGCTGTCAGGGCTGGCAGCAGTTGCTCAACCCGGGGCTTGATGTGCGCCCTCTGGAGGTCGATGAGGATCTGAGCCCACGGCAGCGGGAAAAACTGCAGACGTGCCTGCTGGAACACCATGCCTGGCGCTGGAATCGATCCACGGGCGCGGATTTCACACGTCTGTGGGACCATCTGGAAGAGGGGCTGGCATTGGGTTTCAGCGAGCGCCCGGTGCTCGACGGCTGGATATGGCTGCGCCTGCAATATCCCGACGCCTGGCTGGTGCAGCCATTATCGGGCGGTACCCAACAGGAGCGCCTCGATAGTGTCCGCAAGCTATGGCAGGACGGCTCAACCTGAGCCGATGCTGTAGATGCCACTGGCTCAGTGAGCGCGGGCGAACCAGCCATCGTTCTGGCGCAGGCGCCAGGCAATCAAGCCGAGCGTCAGGCTGCGCAGCAACATGAACAGCAGAAAGGTTATCCACAAGCCATGATTGCCATAACCCTGCAGCGCCCAGGCGAACGGCAGCAGCAGTACCACTGTCAGCAGCATGCCGTTGCGCATTTCCCTGGCACGGGTGGCGCCGATGAATAACCCATCGAGCAGGTAGCTCCAGACGGCGATCAGCGGTAGCACTGCAAGATAGGGCAGGTACAGGAAAGCAGTGTCGCGCACGCTGGTTATGTCGGTTTGCATCTGGATGAACAGGTGTCCGGCAAACAGGAACAAGCCGGCAAAGCCCAGGCTCGCCAACAAGGACCAACCGCAGGCCACCACCAGGGAGCGGCGCAGGGCATTGCGGTCGCGCGCGCCGATGGCGTGTCCGCACAGGGCTTCCACGGCATGTGCCAGTCCGTCGAGTGCGTGGGCGGTCAGCAGCAAGCCGTTGAGCAGCAGGGCGTTGGCGGCAACGGTCGCATCGCCCAGCCGGGCGCCTTGCACGGTGATCAGGAAAAACACCGACTGTAGCGCCAGGCTGCGGATGAAAATGTCTCGGTTGACCGCCAACAGCGGTCGCCAACTCTGCCAGAGTGCCAGGGTGGCCCAGACGATATGGCCGGGATAAGCGCGCAGGGCCTGGCGCGTCATCATCAGGCCGATCAGCGCGCCGGTCCATTCGGCGATCACCGAAGCCCGGGCCGCGCCCACCACCCCCCATTCCAGGCCAAGGACAAACCACAGGTTAAGGGCAATGTTGACCAGATTGGTGCTCAACAGGATCGCCAGTGGCGCGCGGGCGTTCTGCGTGCCGAGAAACCAGCCGACCAGCGCATAGCTGGCCAGTGCCGCCGGCAGGCCGAACAAGCGAGTGTGGAAAAACTCGCGGGTCATCTGGTCCAGTTCCGCCGACGGTTGCATGAAGTGCAACGCAACCCCGCTCAACGGCACGCCCAAGGCACCCAGCACCACCGCCAGCCCCATGGCCAGCAGCAGGCCCTGCAACAGAATCTGCCGCAGCGCCGCGCCATCCCCGCGCCCTGCGGCCTGGGCGGCAAACCCGGTGGAGCCCATGCGCAGAAAACCCATCGCCCAGGCGAGGAAGGTATAGAGGCTGGCCCCGACCGCCACGGCCCCGAGTTGATGGGCGTGAGGCAGATGGCCAATGACGGTGCTGTCGACCAGCGCCACCAGCGGTACGGAAATGTTCGAGAGAATCATCGGCGCAGCCAGCGCCCAGACCCGACGATGGGTTGGGCGGTCGCGCCAGTCGGCGATCAGGTTGGACATGCAGGCTCCTTGGGGAGCAGGCATTGTAGCGACACATTTGGAATCTGCCGCGATCCATTGCAGGGGCGAGCCTGCTCGCGAAGGCGGTCTTTGAACTACATCAATGTCGAATGTCGCGCCATCTTCGCGAGCAGGCTCGCTCCCACAGGGGGGGTGGGGTCAGTGCATGATCCAGCTGAGCAACCACAACCCCAGCATCAACCAGATGATCCCCATGATAAACGCGGCGTTCATGAACGCGCGAATGGCCGACCATAACAACACCAACCCGACGACCAGGGTGATGATACTGATGATCGACGTGTCCATGCCCAGTGCCTCGGACAAGCCTTCGACAAAATGGCTGCTCGCGCGACTCACCAGTTGGAACAGACCGCTGAGGCCATCAACGATGAAGCGGATGATTGAGCCGAGGACCTGGCCAAGCCATTCGAAAAAACCTTCTACCTGCATGAAATGAACGTCCTGTCTGTAGGAGCTGCGGAGCGACGGTTCGACTTGCCGCGAATTTTCACAGGCGCCACGAATCACGCCATCGAATGATTATGGTGCAAAGACCGACAATGCTGCCAGGCACTTGCCTTCCCCCGTCATCCCCCCGAAGCTATACGTCTTCAGGAGAGCCCGATGAACCTTGTTGAACTGACCGAACGCCTGCACGCTATCCGTGATCGCAATGACTGGCGGCAATTTCACAGCCCGAAAAACCTGGCCATGGCCGCGAGTGTCGAAATGTCCGAGCTGGTGGAGATTTTCCAGTGGCTGAGCGAAGACCAGTCACGGCAGCTGCCGGCTGACAAGCTGGCCCATGCCGGGCAGGAAATCGGCGATATCGTGCTCTACCTGTTGTTGCTGTGCAGCGAACTGGGGCTGGACATGAATGACGTTGTACGCAGCAAGCTGGCGGACAGCGAGCGGAGGTTCGGCTGATGAGCGACCGTCATTTCGATCAACTGGCGACGCGTTTCGCCGAAAAAATCTACGGCGGCGCCAAAGGCGCGATTCGCCTGGCGGTGCTGCAGGCCGATCTGGCCGAAGCCCTGCCGGATCGGCCACTGCGGGTCCTGGATATTGGCGCGGGTCTCGGCCACATGTCGTTGTGGCTGGCCCAGCGTGGTCATCAGGTGACCCTGGCCGAGCCCGCCGAACCGATGCTCGAGGGCGCCCGCCAGCGCTTTGCCGATGCGGAACAGAATGCGACCTTTATCCAGGCGCCCTGGCAGGAACTGCCCGGTCAGCTCACCGAACGCTACGACCTGGTGTTGTGTCATGCCGTGCTTGAATGGCTGGCCGAACCGCACGCCATCCTGCCGGTACTGCACCAGTTGACCAAGGCCGATGGTTGGCTATCCCTGGCCTTCTACAACCGCGACGCACTGATCTATCGCAACTTGCTCAAGGGCCATTTCCGCAAGATGCGCAAGAATGACATGGCCGGCGAGAAGCAGAGCCTGACTCCGCAACAGCCCCTGGACCCACGAGAGTTGGCAGCGCAACTTGAGGGGCTGTGGCAGGTCGAAAGCCAGAGTGGCGTTCGGGTTTTTCACGATTACATGCCGGTGGAGTTCCAGGCCCGCGCCGAGCTGTCGGACCTGCTCGAAATGGAGCTGGCCCATCGGCGCCATCCAGCCTTTGCCGGGCTAGGGCGTTACTTGCACTGGATCTGTCGGCCGGTCTGATCGGAGTTCGAAATGAAAAGTCGTGCAGGGTTGCTGTTGATCTGTCTGGGCCTGGCGGCCTGCCAGGGCAGCAATCCGTACGTGGCAAGTTCCAGGCCTTTGCCGCCAGCGCCACCTCAGGCGGCCAGTACCTTTGATCGCAGCGCCTACCCGGCGCCACCGCGAGACTACGGGCGTTATCGCAGCTGGGCCTGGCTCAACGGGCAAATGCCGCCGGGCACCGCGTGGGCGGACTCGGCGCAGGTCGCCGATGCCGTCAGCAGTGCGCTGGATCAACGCGGCCTGCGGCCCCTGCGTGACAACCGGCCGGCGGATCTGTTCGTCAGCGCAGACCTGCGTTTGGAAACACGCTTGCGTCAGGTCCAGGACGATTACGGCTACTACGGCGGTTACGGCGGCTATAACCGCTATGGTTATGGCCCGGGTTACGGCATGTACGGCAGCATGCCGATTGTGCGCACTTATGAGGAACAGGTCGTGGTGGTTCACGTTGACCTGTACGACGCGCAAAACGGTGAACCGGTTTGGAGTTCGAGCGCTGAAACCAGCAACCGGGGCAGCGAGGGCGAGCGTGTCGATGCCATACGGGAGGCTGTAGAAAAGGCAATGTCGGCGTATCCTCCTAGTTAGCTTCCTGTAGTCCAGAAGCATTTCGCAGGTTCATGTCTTCTACCGGAGAATCGCCATGTTCCGCCGTCTCGCTTTACTGGCAGTGGCCGTGCTGCTCAGTGCCTGCGCCGCCAACCAGGTCAATCATGACTTCGATGCCAGCCGCGATTTTGCCGCGTATCACAGCTGGAGCTGGAAAGAACCGGCGCTGCAATACCGTCCCGATGACCCCAGGATCAAGAGCGACCTGACCGAACAGCGTGTGCGCGATTCGGTGGCCGATCAGCTCGAGCAACGTGGCCTGCGTCAGGCGGGCGCCGGCGCCAGGGGGGATGTGAATGTGCAGGCTTACCTGATAGTCGAGGATCGCCAGCAACAGGTGACGACCAACTACGGCGGCGGTTGGGGTTACCCTTGGTACGGCTACTATGGCGCTCCGATGTACAACGAAACCCGCCTGGTGTCCTACAAGGTCGCGACGATCCAGATCGACCTGCTCGACGGCAAGGACGGCAAGCTGGTCTGGCGCGGCAGTGACGAACAGATGCTCAGCCGCACGCCGAATCCGACAGACCGCAGTAATGCGATACACGAAACGGTCACGAGGATTCTGGCCAACTACCCACCCCGCCGGTGAAAACACCCAATTAACACCCCCTACAGGCGGTGGCGAGTTGCCAGCAGTCACGCCATCCCTTGTCTACACTGCCTTACACCCACGGAGGTTACGTTCGGCCGTGCGCCGGCAAAGGAGTGCGCGATGTCGCCCCGCATGCAGTTTCGCGGCCCTGCCCGACAAACAGGGGCCATTGGCTTGATGGCGGCCGTTACCTTGGCGCTGGCCTTGGCGTTCATGTTGCTGGTGATCGACAGCGGCCGGCTCTACCTGGAAAAGCGCAACCTGCAGCGCATCGCCGACATGGCCGCGCTTGAAGCCGCCACGCGGGGTGGGGATTGTTCCACGGGTGCAACCGCGACCAGCTATGCCACCGCCAGTGCCCAGCGCAATGGCTTCACTGTGCCCAGCGACGGGCGTGCACTGGCGGTTAGCTGCGGTGCGCTGACCCTGGATGCCAACAGCCTGCGGATATTTTCCGTCGACCCTGGCAAAAGTGAAGCGATCCAGGTCATCGCCAGCCACGTCGTGCCGCAAAGTTTTGCGGGCGGCATTGGTGCTCTGTTTGGCGGTGCCCCTGCTGGCTCGACCCTGAACCTGAAGGCCACAGCGGTCGCTGCACTCCCGCCGCCGCTGGCAGCGCTGACCATCCGCAGCACTGTGCTGACATTCGATACCAGCAAGGCAGCCATTACCAGTTTGCTGTTCGGTGGCTTGCTGGGAGGCAACGTGACGATCAATGCCGCAGGCTGGAATGGCTTGGTCAACAGCAACATCAGCCTGCTCAGCTACCTCAATCGCCTGAAAGTCGACCTCGGCCTGACCGCCGTAGGCTACGACCAGGTGCTGTCCAACAGCATCACCGTCAGCCAGTTGATCCAGGCCGCCATCAATGTCCTGGACCCCAATGGCACTCTGGCAGCGAGTGCCACGATCGTCAGCCTGAAGGCGCTGAAATTGGCTGCCGGTGCGACCAGCGTGGTGCTGGGCGACTTGCTGCACGTCGAAAGTGGCAGTGACATCTCGGCCCTGGCAGTGAACCTCAAGGCTTTCGACCTGATTGAAGGCGTCGTGCAGTTGGCCAACAAGCAGAACGGCCTGGTGGCGACCCTGCCGATCAACCTCGCGGGCCTGGCGCAGATCACTGCGCGGGTGCAGGTGATGCAGCCACCGCAATTGTCGGCCGTGGGCAATCCGAAAAAGGCGGCCCAGGCGCCCTTGGGGCCTGACCGCATTTATGTTCGAACCGCCCAGGTCAAGACGTTGTTGTCCATTGACCTGCCGGTACTGGACGCCATCACGCCATTGGTCAATGCCGTACTTGACCTTGCTACGTCGCTGACCGACTTTCTGAAAGACTTGCTGGGCCTGCAACTGCACAAGTTGCTGACGTGCGGCTTGGGTGCACCGTGTGACACGACGGAAGTCAAGCTTCTGCCTCCGCCGATACGGCTCGATGTTGCTCTGGAAGCGGGCGGTGCCTGGAGTTATGTCACGGCTTACAGCTGCATGAGCTCGACGAATAAAAGCCTGACCACCAGCACCACGACCAAGCTGATCGGGCTGAAAATCGGACAGATCACCCCGGAGGATGTGTTTGGTTCCGCCACGGTCCCGCCGACCAATATCGTCAACCCGCTACAAGTCATTTATGTCGGCGTGCAAACCTGCAACCGGCTGCTGTTTTTACCGGCGGTCTGCTACAACCCTCGGCCGAGCGGTGGCATCGGCATCCACGTCAATACCGCGGTAGCGCAGAACGCCAACATACCCCACGTGTATTCCGCACCAGCTGCCGCCAACCTGCCGGAAATCAACCAGCCACCGTTTTTCTACGCCTACACCACCAACAACATCGTCAACAGCCTGAGCACCACCGTCAGCGACCTCGGCGTGAACATGTATGGGCTGTCGGGCAGCATCATCGGTGGCCTGGGCAGCCTCTTGAACGACGTCACCACCGCGCTGGTCAATGCGATCAACACCGTACTCAGCCCGCTGCTGGATACCCTGATCAACACGCTACTGGCGAGCCTGGGCATCGACTTGAACAAGGTCGAAGTCGGCGCCAACCTCAGCTGTCACGCCGGCCGCGCATCGCTGGTGATCTGAGCATCGTGCACGATCGGCAGCTCGATGCAAAATCGCGCGCCCTCGGCCGAGTTTCTGACGCTGAGTGTTCCCCCCATGTTCTGCACGATGCCGTAGCTCACAGACAACCCCAGCCCAGTGCCGACGCCCACTGGCTTGGTGGTGAAGAAAGGCTCGAAAATCCGCTCCAGCAGGCGCGGATCGATGCCGCCCCCGTTGTCTTCAACCCACAGCCGCACCGCATGTTCATCGCGTTCGGTATACACCGCTATCCACGGCTTGAATTGACCGTCGGCCTCACGCTTGCCGAGCAGTGCATCCCGGGCGTTGACCATCAAGTTGATCAACACTTGTTCCAGCTGATCGACATACCCGCGTACCTGGACCGCAAAAGCGCACTCGCTGACCCGCAGTTCCACCCCTTTGCCGCGCATCCCCTCGGCCAGTAGCGACAAGGTGCCGTCGATAGCCTGGGCCGGGTTGAACGGCTGCTGTTCGATATCCGAGCGGCGGCCGAACACGCGCATGTGATCCACCACTCGCGCCGCACGCTGGACCTGAGCGTCGATGCGGTTGAGCTTGTCGGTCAGGTAATCGATCTGTAGATCGCCATTGCCCAAGCGCTTGAGCACATTAATGATCGCCATGCGCATCACGTTCAGCGGCTGGTTGATTTCATGGGCCAGGCCGGTGGCCATCTCGCCCAATGTGGCCATTTTCGCGCTTTGGGTCAGCTGTTGCTGGGCGCGCCGGACTTCGGTGTTGTCGCGACCCACGGCCTGCACCTCCAGCAAGCGGCCTTGCTCGTCGAACACTCCGCGATCCGACCAGACCCACCAGGCGTGTTCCCGGCCGGGTAATTGCAGATTGATTTCCGCCGTGCTCACCGGAAATTCCGGGCTCAATTGACTCAGGCGCTGGAGGAAGGACTCGCGCTGCTGCGCCGACATCCAGCTGCCCAGGTTAACCCCCGGCAAACCCTCGGGCGAACATTCCAGGTAGGTCGCCAGCGGCCGGTTGCCGAAGGACAGGGTCAGGTCCGGACGGTAACGGCAGATCATGGCCGGTGAGTCCTCCACCAACATCCGATAACGCTCCTCGCTCTGCTTGACGTGTTCGGCCGCCAGCGTCGCATCGGTGACGTCCAGCCACAGGCCGACGGCTTCCACCGGCAAACCCAGGTCATCGCGCAGCAACCTGGCTTCGTCGAGCAGCCAGTGGTAATTGCCGCGACTGTCGCGCAGCCGATAACGTGCACGTACCGAGCCTTCGCGCAACAGCAGGCGGGTGCGTTCGAAATAACGCTCGCGATCCTCGGGGTGAACGCGATCGACCAACGCCGCTCCGGTACAGTCAGCGAGCGTCCAGCCCAGCAAGGGTTGCAGGCTGTCGCTGAAAAAGGTCGGTTGCAGCGCACCTTCGACATAGCGCTGCACATAAATCACCGCAGGTGAACTGGCGATCAGATTGTCCAGCCGGGCATGCGCGGCAGCGGCGAGTTGCTCCTGGTTCTTGATGTCGCTGATGTCGAGCATGAATCCTACCAGGCGCCGTTGGTTGCCGACGCCCAAGGCCTGGCCTTGCAAGCGATACCAGGTCGGTGGAGTGTCGCCGTCGTCACGGTGCAGGCGCACGCACAACAGCAGGGGCGCGCCTTCGAGTCGCAAGTCCTGCAGGCGGCTGTGCAATTGTTCGCGATCGGCGGGGTGCACTTGGACGAGCCAGTCCTGCAGTGGCAAACGTTCCTGTTCAAGGTGCAGGGCACGGGCCAGGGAGGGGGCCAATTGCACCTCGCTGTCGTTGAACATTTCCCACCAGCCGGTGCCGAGCAGCGCCTGCAACGACTCCAGGCGCTCCAGCTGCAGGTGATGGCGATGTTCGCGCAAGCGCGCAAGCAAGGGGCCGGCGAGGGCGGCGGCAAACTGCAGCCAGTCGCGCTCGCTGACGTCCGGGGCCTGTTGATGGGCCGTGTAACAGCCACAGAGCAACCAGGCCACCACGCCTTGAGCGTCGTGATAGGGCACGGCGAAACCCTCGGTGTTGCCAAAGGTGCCTTGCAGGCGCGGGTGCTCGGCCAGGTTCAGGTGATGCGGCGTGGAGCCGTCCAGACTGTCGAGGCCGGTGCCCAGGCGCTGGCCGTTGTGCCACAGGCTGGGCGTGTCAAAGCCGGCATAGTGCTGGTGAATCTGCCAGCCCTCCTGCTCATCGAGCAGCGCCAGGGCGATACAGGGGATGTGAAAGCGTTGGGCCAGCGATTGCAGTTGGTCCACCAGCACGTCGGGCAAGCGCATCAGGCTGCACAGGCGCAACTGTTCACCGATTTGCGCCGCGAGCAACTGGCACTGCTCGCGCAGGCGCGCTTGTCGGCGTTCAAGCAGCAAGTCGCCGATGTCCAGCAACTGCAGCAACCAAGTGTCGGCCATTGGCTGGACCCAGCCACGCAGGTGCAGGGGCGAGCCGCTGAGGCTGTAGAAGTCCAGGTCCAGAAGCTGACCCCGCCAATCGGCGGGAGGGCCCTCGATGGCGAGGCTGCAATGGGGCAAGAGAAAATCCAGCAGATGTGCAAGCTGTGCCGCCGGGGCCTGCTGGGCCAGCAGATGCCGCAGTGGGCCGCTCAGGTGCAACACCCGACCCTGGGCGTCGAGCTGTATCTGTAGGCCGACACTGAGTACGCTTGGGGGCTCCACGATTTCCTGGTGTGCCGGCGGGTGGCGATTGAGCAGGCGCCCGAAGAGTTTATCCCCGGCACTCAAAATTGCAGGCTCGAACTGGCGGTGAGCGTCGCCGGCAAATTCGGTATGGGGCCAATCCCCGGCAGGTTCAGAAACGGAATCACCGCGTTTAACTTTTGCGAGGGATAGTGGATGGCCACCTTCAACACGCCGCCCGTATAAGTAGTGGTCGTGTCGGTGGCGACATCGAAATTCAGCCCGGCGGGAATCCAGGCCAACTGCCGGGTCAGTTCCAGCTTGACGACGTTTTTCAGCGCAGCCTCATAGCCGGGCGTGTTCGGGTCCAGGGCCACGCTACGGCGCACGGCTTCGGCGGTCGACTGGTTGAACGACTGCATCAGCAACAGCGGCAGGCTATACGTGACAATCGCGTAGAACACGGCAAAAAAGATCACGAACACCAAGGCAAATTCAATCGCTACGGCACCTTTTTGCTTACGTGGGAGGTTGCTTTTCATGAGTGCGACTACCCTGACATCACGAGGTAATGTCAGCATAGAATCATTCCGCCATAACGGACGTTTTTTACCGGATGCAGAGCTTTGTCCTACTGATCTGGCTGACGCTATGCGCAGCGCAAGATGCCCAGCAACGGCACATCGCCAACCGCCTGACCCTGGGCGTGGGGGCGCTGGCGCTGGCGTATCTGCTATGGAGCGGAACCACCTGGATCGGCGCCCCAGCCACGCAGGGTGGCTGGGCTGCGTTGCTGGCCATGGCCTTCACCTTGCCCGGCTATGCGATGCGTCGCCTCGGTGGTGGGGACGTCAAGCTCATGACCGCCCTGGGGCTGGCGACCGATGGTCGGCACGTGCTGGGCGTGTTTATCGGTGCCGGCCTGGCCAGTGTGTGTTGGATACTGCTGGCGCCAAGAGTCTGGCTTCATATCAGTCAAGGGCTTAGAAGTCGCCTGTGTTATCTGGAGCCCGGTCTGTCAAGGAAACAGCCCTTTGCCCCTTTCTTGTTGGTGGGGCTGGTGCTGACATTCGCCTGGCTCGGCATGTGATCCGTTTTGTACAGCGGCGAAAGAGCGACTACTTTCATACAGGGGTTTCAGTAATAGGACGGTCAGTCCTTGGCCTTGCAGGGAGTTGCACGTGAACAAGCGTACTTCGGCAATAAAAGTCCTCGTGGTCGACGATCAGTCCTTGATCGTCACAGAACTTTGCGAATTTCTTGAGAGCAACGGCTACCGCTGCGTTCCCTGCGAATCCGGCCATCAGGCGATCGAACGTTTCCAACAAGACATGGACATTGGCCTGGTCCTCTGCGATTTGCACATGCCTGGCCTGGACGGCATTCAAATGGTCCAGGAACTGCAACGCCTGAGTGGTAAACACCGGGCCTTCGAAGCCATCATGCTCACCGGGCAGGCGGACAAGCAGGATGTGATCAAGGCATTGCGCGCCGGCGTTGCCGATTACTACCAGAAGCCGATTGACCTGGGTGAATTGCTCGAAGGCGTACAGCGCCAGGAAGTGGCACTGCAGGAGCGGCATAAGACGCTGCAGTTGGGGCATCTGAACCAGAAGCTGCAATACCTGTCCGAGTCGCTTGATGATCTGTACCAGGACCTGGACCGGGTTCGGCGTACACCGAATGCCTCGGGAGGGGATGCCAGCGATACCGAGCGAACCGAGATCCCGGCCATCTTCAATCAGCTGTCGCCGCGCCAACTGGAGGTGGCGCGGTTGGTGGGCAAGGGGAAAACCAATTATCAGATTGCCTGCGAGTTGGGCATTACCGAGAACACGGTGAAGTTGTACGTGTCGCAGGTGCTGCGGTTGACGCATATGCATAACCGCACGCAATTGGCGTTGGCGATGACGCCGAATCATTCAGGGCTGCGGCATCGGGCGTCGACGAGCTGATCTGCGCTTTAGGCTGGTGTACATATCCAGCCCGCCAGCCGACCTGCATCTGGCGGACGTACTGGGTCCACCTGTGGGAGCGAGCCTGCTCGCGAAGACGGCCTGCCAGCCAATCCGATTCTAGCGGATGTACTGGATCCCCTGTGGGAGCGGGCTTGCCCGCGAAAAACCTGAGGGCACCGCGGGGCGTCTGGTTTCCCGCGTCATCGTTATCGACCATCGTCGGAACACCGCCCGGAGCATGCTCGCTCCTACAGGGTTATCCGACACGGTTAGTGCCTTGTTCAAATAGAGAAACGGCCTACACCATTCTTAGAATCGTCCTATTTCCAGCTTCCTTCCAATTCGCCAAAGCTTTCACCCCACAGGACCCGGGTGAACGCCAAACCCTTCCTGACCGCTCCCCCCGCAGACCAGGAAGGACTGACCATGAGCACCCAACCGCGCATTTTCTTCAACCACAGCCGCCATAAACTCTGGGTCCGCAACCTCGAGACCCGCCTCGATGTCCTTGCCTTTCGCGGCGAAGAACGCCTCAGCCAACCCTTCACCTACGAGATAGAGTTCACCAGCGCCGAGCTCGATCTCGAAGCTGAACAGCTGCTGCGCAAGGACGCCTCTTTCAGCTTGCACGCCGCGCCATTGAACGTCGCGCCGATGCCCTGGAAAGTGCCCGAGGTCAAACCGTTGCGCACGCTGCACGGCGTGATCACCGGCCTCAAGCGCCTGTCCGCCTCCCGTGACGAAGCCCGCTACGAACTCACCCTGCAACCGCGTTTGGCCTTGCTTGAACGCGGCCGGCAATACCGCATCTACCAGGATAAGTCAGTACCGGAAATCGTCGAAAGTATCCTGCGCAGCCGTCACGACCTCCGAGGCCAGGACTTCCTGTTCCGCCTGGTGCGTGAATACCCCCGGCGCGAACAGGTGATGCAGTACGGCGAAAGCGACCTGGCCTTCATCAGCCGCCTGCTGGCCGAAGTGGGCATCTGGTACCGCGTCACCAGCGACCAACGCCTGCACATCGACGTCGTGGAGTTCTGCGACGGGCAGCGCGGCTACCAGTTCGACGTCGAACTGCCGCGCTTCCCGCCCGCCGGGCTCAGCAGCGATGCGGACCGCGTGTGGGACCTGCAAACCCATCACCAGGTGGTGGAAAAACACGTCAACGTCCGCGCCTATCACCCCCTGGACGCCAGGGCCCACCTCGACGCCGACGTCGACCAGACCCGCGGGGCGAAAATCACCTACGGCGAGGCCTACCACTACGCCGAGCCCTACCGCGTACTCGGCGGCGCCTACGATCTGCACGAAGACCTGGCAACCGAAAGCGGCTACTTCTACGCACGTCTGCGCCACGAGCGCTACCTCAACGACCAGACCCGCCTGAGCGGCATCAGCAGCAGCGCCACCCTCGCACCGGGCCAGGTGCTGACCATCACTGGCGGCGGAGCACCGCAGGCCTTTACCCCGCGGTGCGCGATC
Organism: Pseudomonas umsongensis; assembly: GCF_002236105.1. Lineage (GTDB taxonomy): Bacteria > Pseudomonadota > Gammaproteobacteria > Pseudomonadales > Pseudomonadaceae > Aquipseudomonas > Aquipseudomonas umsongensis. The sequence goes on along the minus strand of NZ_NIWU01000004.1, from coordinate 5,275 downwards.
ATCGCCGTGCGTACCCGTGCCGCCCGCGATGCCAGCTTCGAGTGCCGCTTTGAAGCCATGCCCTATTCGGAAACCCTGTGCTTTCGCCCGCCACTGCTGCCCAAACCACAAATCGCCGGCACCGTCCCGGCCCGGGTCACCAGCGGCGAAGCCCACGACAAATACGCAGAAATCGATCTGCGAGGTCGCTACAAGGTCAACTTCCTGTTCGACCGCGACCCGTGGAAGCTCGGCGAAGAAAGCATGTGGCTGCGCCAGGCGCGCGCTTACGCCGGCGACACCCACGGCCTGCACCTGCCGCTGATCTGCGGCACCGAAGTGGCCATCGCCTTCGAACAGGGCGACCCCGACCGTCCCTACATCGCCCACGCCCTGCACGACAGCGAACACCCGGACCACGTGACCCTGCGCAGGCGCGACCACACCCGCAACGTGCTGCGTACACCGGCGAACAACAAGCTGCGCATGGAAGACCTGCGCGGGGAGGAGCACGTCAAGCTCAGCACCGAGTATGGCGGCAAGAGCCAGCTGAACCTGGGGCATTTGGTAGATGCCACGAAGAAAAAACGCGGGGAAGGGTTTGAGCTAAGGACGGATGATTGGGGGAGTATTCGTGGAGGCAAAGGGTTGTTCATCAGCGCCGACGGACAGCCCAAGGCGCAAGGCTCGGTCCTCGACATGAGCCCGGCAGTGGAACGCTTGCAACAAGCCGGCGAACAACTGCAAAAACTCTCGCAAGATGCCCAAGCGGCGAACGCCGATCCCGCCGATGTGCAGGCCCAAATGTCGCTATTGCGTGAACAGATCGACGCGCTCAAGGCGCAGGTGATCCTGCTCAGCGCGCCCCAAGGCATTGCCCTCACCAGCGGCCAGCACCTGCAACTGGCGGCGCAGGAGAACATGATGCTCAACGCTGGCGGCGACGCCAACTTCAGTGTGGTCAAGCGCCTGTTCATGGGTGTGGGTCAGGGTTTGAGCCTGTTCGTGCGCAAGCTGGGGATCAAGCTGATCGCCAATCAGGGCGCCGTAAAAATTCAGGCACAGAACGACACCCTGGAACTGATAGCGCGGCATGGCCTGAACATCACCAGCACCGAAGACGAAGTCCATATCACCGCGAAAAAGAAAATCACCCTGAACGGAGGAGGCAGCTACTACACCCTCGATGCGAACGGCATCGAATCGGGAACATTGGGCGATCACAACGTCAAGGCGGTGTACGTCGAGTACAGCGGCCCGGCCAGCATGACCGCCGTGCATCCGGATTACCCGCAAAGCCTGTCCAGACAAAGGCTGAGATTCAATGTAGGACAAGCCCCCAATGCCATCCGCGAGGGCTGGGCGGGCATGCCCTATACCCTCTACGCCGACGGTGCCGTGCTCCAGCGAGGCGTGCTGGACAAGACCGGGCAACTGTCGATCGATCATCAGGTCGTGACCCGCAGCTACCGGTTAGTCATGGCCAACGGCGTGACCCATCACATCCCAGTGCCTGGCGAATACCGCAATGCCGATCAGGCCCATATGGCCAATCGCGGCTTGCACAACCACACCGCGCAGGCCGATTCAGAGATGAGCCAACCCAGCTCGCACACCGATCATCGCGCGCTGTACGACGCGGCGCTACATGCAATCAACGATCAGACAGGGAAGACGTCATGAGCCGCTATGAGTTCGTCTCACCGGTTGCATTCCAGCACAGCCAAGAGGTGACCTGCACCCCGCCCTGGTATGTACAGGACACCGAATATCCGCCCGCCATGGCGACCTATGAACCGTTGATCAATGGTGAAGACACCTTCAAGGCGGTTTACGAGGCTATTTTCAACGCCACGAAAACGGTCGACATCATCTGCTGGGGCTTCCAGCCGTCGATGTATTTCATTCGCGATCGAGATCGAGATCCCAAGGCGCCGAGCATCGGTGAGCTACTCAAGGCCAAGGCGCAAGCGGACGTCAAGGTGCGGATACTGGGTTGGGAGGCGCCTTTCAATGCTGCCGGCCTGTCGGGTGAAGCCAACTTGCCCGGCAAAGGCACGTTCCCCGTCAACGACCGGGCCTTGCAGAGCTCCACCCAGGCGCAATACGACTATGACCGCCAATGGTTTGCCGAATTTGCGGTCCAGGGTGACCAGGCGGTGGAACGTGGTGGACTCAAGCGGCCAGTGTTTGTCAGTCGTGGTTTCGATGTTAACGAACGAGCGGAAATCGCCCATCAAGTGCGACGCGCGAGTCTCGATCCGCAGGTCAGTGGGGCTACGCGCTTCTTCCTGAAAGCGACCCCCACGCATCATCAAAAAACCGTGCTGGTCGACTTCGAACTGCCGGATTGTGCCGTCGGTTTCGTCATGGGCCACAACATGCTCGATGAGTACTGGGACACCAATGCCCATTCGGCGCTGAACCGTTCCGAGGAGCGCAAACCACTCCCCCATCAAGGCCCGCGCGGCATGACCCCGCGTCAGGACATTTCCAGCCGCGTCAGTGGGCCGATCCTGGAAGCCCTGCACAACAATTTCGCCAAGGCCTGGCGCAAGGAAACCGGCGAGGACCTGATTGCCTCACGGCAGTCCATGCAGGTCGGACCGCAACTGCAATGTATCCTGGACGCCACCCGACAAATCGCGCAGATCCTCCGCACCCAGGCCCAGGAGGGCAAGCGCGACATCGAGCAGCTCTACCTGCAAGCCGTCAACAACGCGACCCAGTTCATCTACATCGAAAACCAGTACTTTCGCTGGCCCCCTCTGGCCGAGCTGATCAAGGCTGTGGCAGCGGGCCAGACCAAAGCCGGGCGCGACCCCGGCATACACGGTCCGTTGCACTTGTTCGTGATCACCAATGCCAGCGAAGACAGCGTTGGGTCTGGCGCGGTTAACACCCAGCGCATGCTCCAGAGCCTCGGCCGGGGTGAGCTCATTCCCGGAGTCACCAAGTTACAGCGCATCGAAGCGGTGAAACAAAACGCACCGCCCCGGCCGACCTTCGAACCTCACGACCGCGTCGGGCAGCAGGAACTGGCCAGGTGGGAGGCTGAGCTTGAATGGCAAGCCCGGGCGATCAAGGACAGCACGGTTCAACAGGAGGAACGTCCCGGCCTGAAGGTGCACCTGTGTTCGCTGGTCGCCCCCGACTCGCCCGCGGGCCAACGGTGGATGCCGGTGTACGTCCACTCCAAGTTGATGATCATCGACGATGTGTTCACCACCCAGGGCTCGGCCAATATCAACACCCGCAGCATGCAGGTCGACAGTGAACTGAACATTGCCCATGAGTGGGCGAGTGTGACGCGGGGGTTGAGGCGAAGGCTGTGGGAGATGCATACGGGGGGGATGGGGGCGCAGGATGATCCGGGGGCGGCGTTCAAGGCTTGGCAACACATCATCAAGGAAAACAAAGATCGCCAAAAGGAAAAGGTGATGGGGACACCGTACGCGTCCCTGGTCGAATTTTATTACGACAAAGCCACCCTCAAGGACATCGACTGATGCGCCGCATTGTCCTGTTGTCAATTCTGCTGCTGACGGCATGCGACAGCCGCAGCACTTTTACCTATATGAAGAAGGACCCTCAGGTGAAATCACTAAACGAGATCAAAGCCGATCTGGCGTTTACCTGTGTGCACGAGCAATTTCCCTCGCCGTCAACCGAGGCCGACGTGCTGTTCCAGTACGCGCGTTGGCTGCAAAAAAACAATCAGCTCAAAGAAGACAAAAGCGTCGATTTGGAGATCGAAAGGCTGTACCGCATTGCCGCCGAAAACGGTCATTACAAGGCCAATATCAACCTGCAGAACGGTGCCATGCGCGGCCATTTCCAGCTTCGGGGCGACGAGCATTTGCGTTTGAGCGAACGATTGATCAGCGAAGGAGTGGCTACGGGTTATTACTTCGTCGGGATCTTCCTGCAACAAGGTTCGGCGGGGCTGAAGCAGGATCCGGAAATGGCCCTACGCTACTACCGTAAGGCTGCTGATCACGGCAACGCCCAGGCACAATACTATGTGGGAGACAAATTGGCGTCGAGCGATATGGCTCCGGACATTGCACGGCAAATGCGCCGCTGTGCTGCTGAGCAAGGCCATGGCGAAGCGGCGATTGAACTGGGAATAAATCTCAAGAACAAAAAACAATACCACGAAGCGCTTGAAGCCTTTCAACTTGGAGTCGCTGCGGGTGACAGCACTTCTGCTTATAAATTAGGAAAAATCTTTCGTAACCCCCCACCTACTGATGAACTTGATTATCTCGCCCAACAGGAAGATGTAGAGCGGTCCGAACGCTACGAAAAAATTAGCAAAGTGCTGGGCAACTACTCCTACGCCAAACCAAACGTCCCCGAAATCAACGAAATCCTCCCCTTGCCTCCCGCCAAGTTGCCCGCCTGGGACGGCAAGCTGCAATGGCTCGAAGAACGCCTGGCCAATGTCCCGCCAGAAAAGCCCAGCACTGCTCTGATCAACCAACTGTCCAAGGCCAAACTCCTGGACCCGGCCACCGGCCGTGGTCTTCCGGGATCCCCTGCATTCAGCCAGGCTCACTTATCTGCGCCGTACTGCTATAGCGGGCAAGTCTGCCCGGTGAGTGGGTACTGGAAGATTGGCTGGCTTCCTCGCCTCCATTCAGTAAAGGACGGGAGCGAAACCCGGTACTTCAAGCAGGGCGAGATCTTGCCGATGCAACTGGTCGAGCGTTACCACCTGCGCACCTGGCCCTTCTCCGACAAGATCACGCGATCTGAGCAAGCGGTTGAATGGCGCCTGCTCTGATAAAAAATCAATTTCGTAAATTTATGCCATTGGCTGGCGACGCGCCGTGCATCGGCGAGTTACCGAAGGCCAAGGTGAAACCGGGCATACATGGACCCTTGCACTTGTTCGTGATCACCAATGCCAGCGAAGACAGCGTTGGGTCTGGCGCGGTTAACATCCAGCGCATACAGCGCATCGAAGCGGTGAAACAAAACGCACCGCCCCGGCCGACCTTCGAACCTCACGACCGCGTCGGGCAGCAGGAACTGGCCAGGTGGGAGGCCGAGCTTGAACGGCAAACCCGGGCGATCAAGGACAGCACGGTTCAACAGGAGGAACGTCCCGGCCTGAAGGTGCACCTGTGCTCGCTGGTCGCCCCCGACTCGCCCGCGGGCCAGCGGTGGATGCCGGTGTACGTCCACTCCAAGTTGATGATCATCGACGATGTGTTCACCACCCAGGGCTCGGCCAATATCAACACCCGCAGCATGCAGGTCGACAGTGAACTGAACATTGCCCATGAGT
>NZ_NIWU01000003.1:2500-705622 GCF_002236105.1 Pseudomonas umsongensis | reverse complement strand
AGCAGCTGAGTCGTCGATTAAGGAGGTGATCCAGCCGCAGGTTCCCCTACGGCTACCTTGTTACGACTTCACCCCAGTCATGAATCACACCGTGGTAACCGTCCTCCCGAAGGTTAGACTAGCTACTTCTGGTGCAACCCACTCCCATGGTGTGACGGGCGGTGTGTACAAGGCCCGGGAACGTATTCACCGCGACATTCTGATTCGCGATTACTAGCGATTCCGACTTCACGCAGTCGAGTTGCAGACTGCGATCCGGACTACGATCGGTTTTATGGGATTAGCTCCACCTCGCGGCTTGGCAACCCTCTGTACCGACCATTGTAGCACGTGTGTAGCCCAGGCCGTAAGGGCCATGATGACTTGACGTCATCCCCACCTTCCTCCGGTTTGTCACCGGCAGTCTCCTTAGAGTGCCCACCATTACGTGCTGGTAACTAAGGACAAGGGTTGCGCTCGTTACGGGACTTAACCCAACATCTCACGACACGAGCTGACGACAGCCATGCAGCACCTGTCTCAATGTTCCCGAAGGCACCAATCCATCTCTGGAAAGTTCATTGGATGTCAAGGCCTGGTAAGGTTCTTCGCGTTGCTTCGAATTAAACCACATGCTCCACCGCTTGTGCGGGCCCCCGTCAATTCATTTGAGTTTTAACCTTGCGGCCGTACTCCCCAGGCGGTCAACTTAATGCGTTAGCTGCGCCACTAAGAGCTCAAGGCTCCCAACGGCTAGTTGACATCGTTTACGGCGTGGACTACCAGGGTATCTAATCCTGTTTGCTCCCCACGCTTTCGCACCTCAGTGTCAGTATCAGTCCAGGTGGTCGCCTTCGCCACTGGTGTTCCTTCCTATATCTACGCATTTCACCGCTACACAGGAAATTCCACCACCCTCTACCATACTCTAGCTTGTCAGTTTTGAATGCAGTTCCCAGGTTGAGCCCGGGGATTTCACATCCAACTTAACAAACCACCTACGCGCGCTTTACGCCCAGTAATTCCGATTAACGCTTGCACCCTCTGTATTACCGCGGCTGCTGGCACAGAGTTAGCCGGTGCTTATTCTGTCGGTAACGTCAAAACAGCAAAGTATTAATTTACTGCCCTTCCTCCCAACTTAAAGTGCTTTACAATCCGAAGACCTTCTTCACACACGCGGCATGGCTGGATCAGGCTTTCGCCCATTGTCCAATATTCCCCACTGCTGCCTCCCGTAGGAGTCTGGACCGTGTCTCAGTTCCAGTGTGACTGATCATCCTCTCAGACCAGTTACGGATCGTCGCCTTGGTGAGCCATTACCTCACCAACTAGCTAATCCGACCTAGGCTCATCTGATAGCGCAAGGCCCGAAGGTCCCCTGCTTTCTCCCGTAGGACGTATGCGGTATTAGCGTCCCTTTCGAGACGTTGTCCCCCACTACCAGGCAGATTCCTAGGCATTACTCACCCGTCCGCCGCTGAATCAGAGAGCAAGCTCTCATCATCCGCTCGACTTGCATGTGTTAGGCCTGCCGCCAGCGTTCAATCTGAGCCATGATCAAACTCTTCAGTTCAAACATCTTTGGGTTTTGAGAAAACCCTAAACTTGGCTCAGCAATCGTTGGTTACATCTTTGATTTCTCGCGGAGTAACTTGTGATGCTGATAATCTGTTGACTAGCAGTCTGACTCCACAAGCACCCACACGAATTGCTTGATTCAGTTGTTAAAGAGCGGTTGGTTAAGATCTTTCGTCTCAACCGAGGCGCGCATTCTACAGCAGCCCCATTTGCTGTCAAGTGGTATTTTTCAGAAGTTTTCAAGGAATCCTTAACAACTTCAACCACTTGCGCTTCAGATCTCTCATCAGCGGGAGGCGAATTCTACAGCGTTACACGCTGCTGTCAACACCTCTTTTTCAACGTCCTTGGCGCTTCGATGAACTAAAGCAACCTGCTGCCGAAAACTTCGTAACTCATTGTTTACCAGGGAGTTTTCCGTTTCGACTGCGCCGGAAGTGGGGCGAATTATAGGCCCCTGAAATCCGTCGTCAACCCTTTGTTACAGGTTTATTCAGATTTGAGCGTAATACGCGCAAATGCCTTCTTGCCGGCCTGGCAAACGTGGGTCGCTCCCAGTACGTATATAAAGGAGCGATCGACCACCTCGCCATCGATACGCACACCACCGGAACCGAGCAGATCACGCGCCACAGCCGAGTTCTTCACCAGGCCAGCCTTATTAAGGACGGCGGCGATCGGCATATCTTCGGCTGCAGTCAATTCGATTTCAGGCAGATCGTCCGGGAGCTCGCCATCCTTCATACGATTACCTGCCGCACGATGAGCGTTGGCCGCAGCCTCCTCACCATGGAAGCGGGCAACGATCTCTTCAGCCAGCTTGATCTTGATGTCACGCGGATTGGCGCCCGCCTCGACTTCAGAACGGAAGGCATTGATCTCATCCATGGAACGGAAGCTGAGCAGCTCGAAGTAACGCCACATCAACGCATCCGGAATGGAGACCAGCTTGCTGTACATCACTCCCGGCGCCTCCTGGATACCGACGTAGTTGCCCAGGGACTTGGACATCTTCTTCACGCCATCCAGACCTTCAAGCAGGGGCATGGTCAGAATGCACTGGGCTTCCTGACCGTAACCACGCTGCAACTCACGCCCCATCAACAGGTTGAACTTCTGATCGGTGCCGCCGAGCTCGACATCCGCGCGCAAGGCAACCGAGTCGTAACCCTGGACAAGCGGATAAAGGAACTCATGGATGGCGATCGGCTGATTGGTCGTGTAGCGCTTGTCGAAATCATCGCGCTCGAGCATGCGAGCCACAGTGTACTGCGAAGTCAGGCGGATGAAGTCGGCGGGGCCCATCTGATCCATCCAGGTGGAGTTGAATGCCACTTCAGTCCTGGCCGGATCGAGAATCTTGAACACCTGGGTCTTGTAGGTCTCGGCATTTTCGAGAACCTGCTCACGAGTCAGCGGAGGACGCGTTGCACTCTTGCCGCTCGGATCGCCAATCATCCCGGTGAAGTCGCCAATCAGGAAGATCACCTGGTGACCCAATTCCTGGAACTGGCGCAGCTTATTGATAAGCACGGTGTGGCCCAGGTGCAAATCCGGGGCGGTCGGATCGAAGCCGGCCTTGATACGTAGCGGTTGGCCACGCTTGAGTTTTTCGATCAGCTCGGACTCGACCAACAGTTCTTCCGCACCACGTTTAATCAGCGCTAGCTGCTCTTCAACCGACTTCATAACAGACCCGCAAGGCTCGAATTCAAAGGGGACCAACCATACAAGATCGCGCGTCAAATACAAAGTTCGGCCGGCACAATGACGCCAATCCGCTGACAGAGCGTCCACGGACTTGCTTCAGGGATGATTTGGTTATATTTTATACAGTTATTTCATCTTCATCATGTCATTCATCTTTTCCAATTCATCTTTTTCAAAGTCAAAACACTACTTATGACCAAAGAATCGTCTAAAGCGCCACCGCTTTACCCGAAAACCCACCTGCTCGCAGCCAGTGGCATCGCCGCCCTGCTGAGCCTGGCGCTTCTGGTATTTCCTTCCAGTGATGTAGAAGCCAAAAAGACAACCCTGAGCCTTGAACTGGAAAGCCCTGCCGAACAACTGACACAAGAACATGACGCTGCCCACGCCGTCCAAGCCACAAATGAGCCGGTCGAGTCTCCTTTTGCACAGATCGAAGACAGCCCCCAGGAGCCGCAGGAAACTGCTCAAGCGGCTCCCGCTCCTGCAGCGGTACCTGCACCGGTTGCAGAAGAAAAGAAGGCGCCAAGTCACAGGGAAGTGATCGTCAGCAAAGGCGATACGCTCTCCACGCTGTTCGCAAAAGTCGGCCTTCCAGCCACTTCAGTGCATGACTTGCTGGCCAGCGACAAACAGGCCAAGCAGTTCAGTCAGCTCAAGCATGGGCAGAAACTCGAATTCGAACTGGGTCCGGACGGCCAGCTGACCAGCCTGCATAGCAAGGTCAGCGACCTCGAAACCATCACCCTGACCAAGAACGACAAGGGTTACAGCTTCAACCGCACGACCGCCAAGCCCACCGTGCGTTCCGCCTACGTACATGGCGTGATCAACAGCTCGTTGTCACAGTCCGCTGCGCGTGCAGGCCTGTCGCATAGCCTGACCATGGACATGGCCAGCGTGTTTGGCTACGACGTCGACTTTGCCCAGGATATTCGCCAGGGCGACCAGTTCGACGTGATCTATGAACAGAAAGTGGTCAACGGCAAAGCGGTCGGCAACGGTCCGATCCTGTCCGCACGCTTCACCAACCGCGGCAAGACCTACACCGCCGTGCGCTACACCGACAAGCAAGGCAACAGCAGCTATTACACGGCTGATGGCAACAGCATGCGCAAGGCATTCATCCGCACCCCGGTGGATTTCGCCCGCATCAGCTCGAAATTCTCCATGGGCCGCAAACACCCGATCCTGAATAAGATCCGCGCCCACAAAGGCGTGGACTACGCGGCACCGCGTGGTACGCCAATCAAGGCGGCTGGTGATGGTAAAGTACTACTGGCAGGTCGCCGCGGCGGTTACGGCAACACGGTCATTCTGCAGCACGGCAATACCTACCGCACGCTGTACGGCCACATGCAAGGCTTCGCCAAAGGCGTCAAGACCGGAGGAACAGTCAAGCAAGGCCAGGTCATCGGCTACATCGGTACTACCGGCCTTTCCACAGGCCCGCATTTGCATTACGAATTCCAGGTCAATGGCGTACACGTCGATCCGCTGGGCCAGAAAGTAGCGATGGCCGATCCGATTTCCAAAGCTGAACGCGCACGCTTCCTGGCGCAGAGCCAACCACTGATGGCCCGCATGGACCAGGAAAGAGCCACCCAGCTAGCTTCGGCCAAGCGCTAGGCCATGGCGCTCTATATAGGTGTGATGTCCGGGACCAGCCTTGATGGCCTGGACATAGCGCTGATCGAGCAAGCCCCGGCGATCAGGCTGATTGCCACCCACTACATCCCGATGCCCGACTCACTGCGCGCCGAGCTGCTTGGCTTGTGCGCCAGCGGTCCGGACGAGATCGCCCGCTCCGCCATTGCCCAACAGAACTGGGTGAAACTGGCAGCGCAGGGTGTTAACGCCCTCCTTGCCCAGCAGCACCTCAAGCCTGACGACATTCGCGCGATTGGCAGTCACGGCCAGACCATTCGCCATGAACCCGCACGCGGCTTCACGGTGCAAATCGGTAATCCGGCCCTGCTGACCGAGCTGACCGGCATCACGGTGGTCAGTGATTTCCGCAGCCGCGACGTTGCCGCTGGCGGGCAAGGCGCACCGCTGGTTCCAGCCTTTCACGAAGCACTTTTTGAAGAGCAGCCTGGCAACCGCGCCGTGCTGAACGTGGGTGGTTTCAGCAACCTCAGCCTGATTGAACCCGGCAAGCCTGTCGCAGGTTTCGACTGCGGCCCGGGAAACGTGTTGCTGGACGCCTGGATTCAGCAACGGCGCGGGGACAACTTTGACCGTGATGGCCAATGGGCTGCCAGCGGCAAAGTCGAACCAGCACTGTTGAAGGCACTGCTCAGCGACCCCTTCTTTGTAACAAAGGGTCCGAAGAGTACCGGCCGCGAAGTCTTCAACCTGCCATGGCTGACCCGGCATCTGGCAGCGCTGCCAGCCTTCGCGGCCGAGGACGTCCAGGCAACGCTGCTGGAACTGACGGCATTGACCATCGTCGAATCGCTGCGCAGTGCCCAAGCCGATACTCAGGAGCTGCTGGTCTGCGGTGGGGGCGCGCACAATGCTGCACTCATGAAGCGCCTGGCCAGCCTGCTACCAGATGCGACCGTCAGCAGCACCGCCACTCACGGCGTAGACCCTGACTGGGTCGAAGCCATGGCTTTCGCCTGGTTGGCTCACTGCTGCCTGGAAGGTATCGCGGCCAATCGCCCGAGCGTCACCGGTGCCCGTGGGCTGCGCGTACTTGGCGCCATCTACCCTGCATAGTTAAATGCCGGACAGCAAAACGCCGCAGGGCCCTGAGGCCATGCGGCGTTTTGATGATTCAGATGCGCTGATCAGATCGAGAACGAAGAGCCACAGCCACAGGTGGTGGTAGCGTTCGGATTCTTGATGACGAAACGCGAGCCTTCCAGACCTTCTTGATAATCCACCTCGGCTCCTGCCAGGTACTGGAAGCTCATCGGATCGACAACCAGACTCACACCTTCGCGCTCAACGATGGTGTCGTCATCGGCCACTTCCTCATCAAAAGTGAAGCCGTACTGAAAACCTGAACAACCGCCGCCCGTAACGAATACGCGCAGCTTCAAGCGATCATTCCCCTCTTCATCGACCAGGCTCTTCACCTTGTGCGCGGCACCGTGGGTGAATTGCAAAGCCGTGGGGGTGAAGGATTCGACGCTCATGCTGACTATCTCCCGGCGTTAAGCCGTCATATTGCGTGATGACGCGCATTATCCGCTTCTCCTAGAAAAGCGGTCAACTATTGTTATGGTATATCAAGCAACCCAGTCGCTCGGCCGGAAATGCAAAAAGGCCCGTTCAACGGGCCTTTTGCTGAGTGCAATATAGCCTTACGGCAACATGCCCGCGTGGGACAAGCCCAGACGTTCGTCCAGCCCGAACAGGATGTTCATGTTCTGCACGGCCTGACCCGACGCGCCTTTGACCAGGTTGTCGATCACCGACAGCACGACCACCAGATCGCCGTCCTGAGGGCGGTGCACGGCAATACGGCACACGTTGGCGCCTCGCACGCTGCGGGTTTCCGGATGGCTGCCGGCAGGCATGACATCGACGAACGGCTCGTTCGCATAACGTTTTTCAAACAGCGCCTGCAGGTCCACCGAGCGATCCACGACGGTCGCGTAGAGCGTGGAGTGGATGCCACGGATCATCGGGGTCAGGTGCGGCACGAAGGTCAGGCCAACGTCCTTGCCCGCCGCACGACGCAAACCCTGGCGAATTTCCGGCAGGTGGCGATGCCCTTTGACTGCGTAAGCCTTCATGCTTTCCGATGTCTCGGAGTACAGCGAACCCACAGCAGCACCACGACCGGCACCGCTGACGCCGGACTTGCAGTCGGCGATCAGGCGCGAAGCATCGGCCAGGCCCGCTTCGAGCAATGGCAGGAAACCCAACTGCGTAGCGGTCGGGTAGCAACCCGGCACAGCGATCAGGCGCGCCTTCTTGATCTGCTCGCGATTGACTTCCGGCAGGCCATAGACCGCTTCATCCAACAGTTCAGGAGCACCGTGTGGCTGGCCGTACCATTTCGCCCACTCATCAGCGTCTTGCAGACGGAAGTCCGCAGACAGGTCGATGACCTTGGTGCCGGCTGCCAGCAATTCACCCGCCAGGGCATGCGCTACGCCGTGAGGGGTGGCAAAGAACACCACGTCGCAAGCGCCCAGGGTCTTGATGTCCGGGACACTGAACGCCAGGCCGTCGTAGTGGCCTCGCAGGTTCGGGTACATGTCGGCCACAGCCAGGCCGGCCTCGGATCGGGAAGTGATCACCACCACTTCAGCTTGCGGATGTTGTGCCAACAGACGCAACAGTTCGACACCGGTGTAACCCGTGCCGCCGACGATACCGACCTTGACCATAAACCTGCCCTCAACGAACCCACTGGAAAGCCGTCGATAATAGGGCCCGTATCGTCCTGCGACAACCGGCAAGGTGACGTGCGGGACCGCAAGCCTCTACTATCCGGACTACCGTGAACCTGGGAATAACCAAAAATGCTTTATCTGTGGCTCAAAGCTTTCCACATCATCAGCGTCGTGTGCTGGTTTGCCGGCCTGTTCTACCTGCCGCGCCTGTTCGTCTACCACGCCCAAAGCGAAGACACCATCAGCAAGGAGCGCTTCAGCATCATGGAGCGCAAGTTGTACCGGGGCATCATGGGACCGGCGATGATCGCCACGCTGATCTTCGGTGGCTGGCTCATCTACCTCAATCCAGGCATCTTCAGCCAGGGTGGCTGGATACACGCCAAACTGACCTTGGTCGTGTTGCTGATCGGCTACCACCATATGTGCGGCGCGCAGGTAAAGCGCTTTGCCCGTGGCGAAAATACCCGCAGCCATGTCTTTTATCGCTGGTTCAATGAAGTGCCGGTTCTGATATTGCTGGCGATCGTAATTCTGGTCGTCGTTCGGCCGTTCTAAATCCAATAGTTATCACTCACCGGGGTACTTCAAATGTCGCTGCCCGCCCTGCTTGAACAACGCTTGCGCTTGCCCGTAGTGGCCGCGCCGATGTTCCTGATTTCCAACCCGCAACTGGTGCTTGCCTGCTGTCGCAACGGCGTAGTGGGCAGTTTTCCAGCGCTGAATCAACGCGAGAGCAGTGGTTTCAAGGCTTGGCTGGAGGAAATCGAGGCGCAGCTGGCGACTCTGGAAAACCCTGCGCCCTACGCGGTGAACCTGATTGTGCACAACAGCAATCCGCGCTTGCAGGCGGACCTGGATATCTGCATCGAACACGAAGTGCCGATCGTGATCACCAGCCTGGGCGCCGTTAAGGAAGTAGTCGATGCGGTCCACGGCTATGGCGGCCTGGTTTTCCATGATGTGACGACCCGTCGCCATGCCGAGAAAGCCGCCGAGGCGGGTGTGGACGGGCTGATTGCCGTCGCGGCGGGTGCCGGCGGACATGCTGGCACCTGGAGCCCGTTCTCGCTGATCGCCGAAATCCGCCAGTTTTTCGACAAGACGCTACTGCTGGCCGGGTGCCTGAACCACGGCCACGAAATTCTCGCAGCACAATTGCTCGGTGCGGACCTGGCCTACTTCGGCACACGATTTATCGGCACCACTGAAAGTCACGCGCCTGACGCCTACAAAGAGATGCTGCTGACGTCCAGAGCCGCCGATATCATCCATACTCCAGCAGTGTCGGGGGTACCGGCAAGCTTCATGCGCCAAAGCCTGGAGGCCGCCGGATTCGACACGGCAGCGCTGCAAAACAAGGGAGAGGTCAATTTCGGCTCCAAACTCAAACCCATCAGCGATGAAGCCAAAGCCTGGAAAACTGTGTGGTCCGCGGGCCAGGGCGTCGGTGAAATCGATGACTTGCCAAGCGTCGAACAATTGATCGCACGTCTCGACGCCGAGTACCGCAAGGCACAGGAGCAAGCAGAGCAACTGCGCCAACACTGGCCGCGCTGAGCAACCACTCAAGCAGCGGCTGGCCATTCGTATCGATGACTTGCGACAAGGACGCCTGGGCAATGAGCGAAAACCATTACAAGATCGTGTTTGACGGCACTTTGTTGCCGGGGGTTGATATCAACACGGCTAAACTCAATCTCGCTGCGCTGTTCAAGAGCGACGTCAGCGCCATCGAGCGCCTGTTCAATGGTCGACCGATAGCATTAAAGAACGACCTGTCACAAGCTGATGCGCAGGCCTATCTTCAAGCCCTGAGGAATACGGGTGTCGATGCCCGGATCGAGGCGCAACCTACGATCGAGCCAGACCTGGCCGATGTTCACGATCCTGTCTCTGCAGCGCAGCCGCAGTCCCCGTATTCGCCACCACAGGCAAGCCTTGGCGAAAGACAGCCGGAATTCGCCGTACTCAAACCCTTCGGCGTCGAAGGTCGCATCGGGCGCCTGCGTTTTCTGGCGTGGACGATGGTGCTGAGCCTGGTGACCCTTCCCGTTGTCGGCGTGTTTGCGCTCATCGGCCTGGGCCTGGTCAGTGGCGACTCCACCACCGGACTGATCATCGGCGGCATCTTCGCCTTCTTCCTGTTCTTGGCGTTCGTGGTGATCAGTGTTCTGTTCACCATTCAGCGTTTGCACGATATAGGCTGGTCGGGCTGGCTCTGGCTCCTGAACCTGGTTCCGTTCGTAGGCAGTTTCTTCCCGCTGGTGATCATGGTCATGCCAGGCAACATCGGCGCGAACCGCTATGGCCCGCCTCCCCCGCCCAACAGCACGGCGGTCAAGGTTTTGTGCGCGTTGTGGATTGTGTTTATCGGGTTATTTACCGTCGGTGCAATGGTGGGTGGAATCTCGGCAATCCAGCAAGAGTATGAAGACACCCTCGAAAGCAGCTACCAAAGCGGCTCGATGACCACTGACGAAATCGATGTCGAAGTCGAACCGCAAGCAAATTCGCCAGCCGAGGCAGCCGAAGAAGCCCCGCCCCCTGTAGACTCTGCGAAAGAATGAACAGCGCTCCCCGCCCGTGACACCTGCGTCGCGGCGCGGAGCTGTTGCGATGGAGAATGGCATGACCCGTTACGCTCTGATCACTGGCGCTTCCAGCGGCATCGGCCTGGCGATGGCTGAAGCGCTGGCCCGGCGCGGCCGCAGCCTGATTCTGGTGGCTCGACAGCGTGATCAGCTGGAAAGCATTGCGATTGAACTGACCCAACGTTTTGGCGTGGAAGTGTTGTTCCGTGCCTGCGATCTGGGCGAGCCACTGCGCCTGTCGGGCTTCCTGCTGGAACTGGAGGAAGGTGACCGGCAAATCGACCTGCTGGTCAACTGCGCCGGCATTGGCACTTGCGGCCCGTTCCTGGCTCAAGACTGGATGACCGAACAGGATTTGATTGAAGTGAACATTCTGGCACTCACTCGCCTGTGCCATGCCATCGGTAACAGCATGGCGTTACAGGGTGGCGGTCAAATTCTGAACGTCGCTTCGGTCGCGGCGTTCCAGCCCGGGCCGTGGATGAGCACTTACTACGCGAGCAAGGCCTATGTACTGCACTTTTCCGAAGCCCTGCGCGTCGAGCTGAAAAAATGCGCGGTCAAGGTCTCGGTGCTCTGCCCCGGCCCGACTCGCACGGCGTTTTTCCGCACCGCGCAACTGAACGACGACAAACTGTCCAACAGTAAAATGCTGATGAGTCCGGAGGAAGTCGCGCTCTATACCGTGCGAGCCCTGGAGAAAAATCGCGCAATCATTATTCCGGGGCGACGCAACCGCTGGTTCGCCACCCTGCCCCGGTTCGGCTCGCGCTGGCTGATCAGGACGATCACCGGCATGGTCATCAAGGCTCACTGCCCGCGCTGAAGGTAAAACACTGGGCGGGTACACCCGGCATGGGTACACTCGGGCCAGCCCAAACAACGGAGAAAACAGCTGTGGATACTCTGTTCACCAAGATCATCAACCGGGAAATCCCGGCGAAGATCATTTACGAGGACGACCAGGTCCTGGCCTTCCACGATATCGCCCCGCAGGCACCAGTGCACTTCCTGGTGGTTCCGAAGAAGCCGGTACGTACCCTGAACGACCTGACCGAGGACGACAAGGCCCTGGCTGGACACATCCTGTTCACCGCCCAGCGCCTGGCCCTGGAACTGGGTTGCGAAAAAGGTTTCCGAGTTGTCATGAACTGCAATGAAGAAGGTGGGCAGACTGTCTATCACATTCATATGCACGTACTGGGGCAGCGCCAGATGCACTGGCCGCCGGGCTGATTCATAACGCCCTTGTAGGAGCCGGGCTTGCCGGCGATGGCGATCTCGATGACGCCATCGCCGGCAAGCCAGGCTCCTACAAGGGCGAGCCTGCGTCGTAATGACCCAACGCAAACCTTCCCCGGCCGATTGGGTTAAACTGGCCGCCGAGATTCCTCCGGAGGTCAGCATGACTACCCAACGTCACTACTCGCCAATTGATCGCCTTCTGCTGCAAGCCGATGCCGCGATGCGGACCCTGCTGCCCTTCAGCGGCCAGCCCTACCGTCCGTCGCCGGCCATTGTACAGCCCGATGCGAAATTGAGCGATGAAGACACTCGCCACGTTGCCGGGCTGATGCGCATCAACCATACCGGTGAAGTCTGCGCCCAAGCGCTGTACCAAGGGCAGGCCCTGACTGCCAAGCTGCCGCAAGTGCGCATCGCGATGGAGCACGCCGCCGAAGAAGAAGTCGACCATTTGGCGTGGTGTGAGCAACGCATCCATCAATTGGGTAGCCACACCAGCATTCTCAATCCGCTGTTTTATGGAATGTCATTTGGGATAGGCGCTGTTGCAGGCCTGATCAGCGACAAAGTCAGCCTGGGTTTTGTCGCAGCGACAGAAGATCAGGTGTGCAAGCACTTGAATGAACACCTGGAGCAACTGCCGGCCGAGGATGAAAAATCCCGGGCGATTCTCGAGCAGATGCGCATCGATGAAGAACAGCATGCCGAAAGCGCACTGGAGGCTGGCGGCTTTCGCTTTCCGGCACCGGTAAAGTTCGGGATGAGCTTGATGGCCAAGGTCATGACCAAGAGTACTTATCGGATCTGACCGGCTACACCGGAAACAAAAAAGGCGACGGCCCTGAGGCAGTCGCCTTTTTTTGATCTCGATTCAACCCAGCTCGATGATCTCGTAGTCGTGGGTGATCTCTACACCTGCCGCACCGAGCATGATCGAAGCCGAGCAATACTTTTCAGCGGACAGTTCGATAGCCCGCTTGACCTGCGCTTCCTTCAGGCCACGCCCCTTGACCACAAAATGCATGTGGATCTTGGTGAAAACCTTCGGATCTTCAGTCGCACGCTCAGCTTCAAGGAACGCCTCGCAGCTCTCGACCGCCTGACGGGACTTCTTGAGGATGCTGACCACATCGAAATTGCTGCAACCGCCGACACCCAGCAGGAGCATTTCCATCGGCCGGACACCCAGGTTACGGCCGCCGGCATCGGGCGGACCGTCCATGACCACGACATGACCGCTGCCGGATTCGCCGAGGAACATGGCTTCGCCAGCCCATTGGATGCGTGCCTTCATCGCCAAGACTCCACTGTCTAAAAAAGGGTCGCCAGCTTAGCACAGGCCCCTTGGTTGACAGTGATTGGCGTCCTAGGACATAACCATCAGCGCTGTAGGTAAAATCTCGAATATTGCAAGAAGTGTCTGGTAAGCTGGCGCCAATTCGCTGGCGCTTGGCCAGCTGAGCCGCAATGTCCGCAATTCATAAAAACCCAACACACCGTGCAGTCTTTTCGGGATACAACCATGGTTGCTATTGCCCCCACCCTCAAGATGAAAAACCTCGACAAGCTGTTGATGCATTGCCAGCGCCGTCGCTATCAGGCCAAGAGCAACATCATTTGCGCCGGTGACCGCTCGGAGACGCTGTTCTTCATCATCAAGGGTTCGGTCACCATCCTGATCGAAGACGACGACGGTCGGGAAATGATCATCGCCTACCTGAACGCCGGGGATTTTTTCGGTGAGTTGGGTCTGTTTGAGCAGGCCGGCCACGAACAGGAACGCAGTGCCTGGGTGCGGGCCAAGGTCGAATGCGAAGTGGCAGAAATCAGCTACGCGAAATTCCGCGAATTGTCTCAGCAGGATCCGGACATTCTTTACGTACTAAGCGGACAGATCGCACAACGCCTGCGCAACACCACCCGCAAGGTCGGTGACCTGGCGTTTTTCGACGTCACCGGTCGCGTCGCCCGCTGCCTGCTTGAACTGTGCAAGCAGCCAGATGCCATGACCCATCCCGATGGCATGCAGATCAAGGTGACCCGTCAGGAAATCGGACGGATCGTTGGCTGCTCCCGGGAGATGGTCGGACGTGTGCTCAAGGATCTGGAGGAGCGCAACCTGGTGGATGTCAAAGGCAAGACCATGGTGGTCTTCGGTACGCGCTGAGCACGTAAATCTAGCCGTTGAACATGTGCCCAAGCATTCGACGGTAGAGTTCATCAAGACGTTCCAGCGCATCCGGCGCGGTGAACTTCTCATGCAAGGCGATGTGGCTTTCTGCCCGCACCCGTTGCTCCAGACCGCAGGCCTCATTAAAGCGATTGACCGCCGCGACCATCGATTCGCGCTCGTTATCCAGCAACATCGCACCATGAACCAGCCCTACTGGACGCTGACCACCTTGGCTCTGGCGCCAGCGCTGGGCAGTACCAACCATCTTGCGCCCATCCAGATTGACGTTGAAGCGGCCATCACAGAAGGCACCGTCGATTTCGCCCAGGGACGAAGTGCCCCCCAGCTCATCCAGCAACTGGCAGATCGGATCACATAGACGCCGGTAGCCGGTCTCGATACGGTTCAGATCCCCTTCGCTACGCGGTGGCGCGTAAACCAGAGCGATGTTGAGGGTTGTCGCTGATTGCGGAACGGGTTCACCACCGGTATCGCGCAACAGCACCGGCCAGCCTGCAGCGGCGGAGACTTCGCAGGCGTGTTCGAAACCTGGCAAGCGATTCAAGCGGCGCGGCATTACCAATGCCTGGTCGCTGGGCTGCCAGAACAGCAGCCCAAATTCCGCGTCGCCAGCACAGACCGAGGCCAGCAGATCCTGCTCGGCCTGAAGGCCGCCTTCGATGGTCAGAGAAACAGGTGAGGTCACAAGGTACTCCGTAAGACAAAAAGTCTGTGGTGTTTCTTATGCCGCTATCGCGAGCAGGCTCGCTCCCACAGTTGATTGTGGTTACCCTCAAACCCTGTAGGAGCAAGCTTGCTCGCGATGCTTTTCAGTCGAGAGTCGAACCGCTGACAGGAATGCCGCGCTCAGGGAAGAACAGTCGTTGCAGTTCAGTGCCCGGATTTTCGGCGCGCATGAACGCCTCGCCAACCAGGAACGCGTAGACATCGCTGATTTCCATCAACTCGACATCGGCGCGATTGAGGATGCCGCTTTCAGTGATCACCAGACGATCTCGCGGGATACGCGGCAACAGGTCGAGGGTAGTTTCCAGGCTAACCTCGAAGGTGTGCAGGTTGCGGTTGTTGATGCCGACCAGCGGCGTGTCGAGGGTTTTCAAGGCCCGCTCCAGCTCATCGCCATCGTGGACTTCCACCAGCACATCAAGGTTGACGCTTTTGGCCACGGCCGCCAGCTCGGCCATTTTCACGTCGTCCAGCGCGGAGACGATCAACAGCACGCAGTCGGCGCCAAGGGCACGGGCTTCGACGATCTGGTACGGATCGATCATGAAGTCCTTGCGAATGACCGGCAGTGTGCACGCCGCGCGGGCCTGCTGCAGGTACAGGTCAGCGCCCTGGAAATAATCAATATCGGTAAGCACCGACAGACAGGTCGCGCCGCCCTTCTCGTAGCTCTTGGCAATATCGGCAGGAACGAAGTTCTCGCGGATCACGCCTTTGCTCGGCGAAGCCTTCTTGATTTCAGCAATGACTGCAGGCTCTTTCAGCTTGGCCTGAGCCAGCAAAGCCTTGGCAAAACCACGGGGCGCATCGGCCGCCTTGGCCAGACTTTCCAGCTCGGCGAGGCTGACGCGAGCGCTACGCTCGACAACTTCCTCGGCTTTGCGCGCCAGAATGTTTTCCAAAACCGTCGGTACACTCATCCCTCATTCTCCACTTTGAATACCGCGGTAAACGCACCCAGTTCCTCGAGTTTTTCCCGAGCAAGGCCGGTGTGCAGCGCATCGTGCGCCAAGGCAACGCCTTCTTTCAGGCTGCTGGCATGGTCAGCCGCGTACAGCGCGGCACCAGCATTGAGCATGATCATCTCGGCAGCTTTCTGACCGTTTTCGGTCTTTCGCTTGCCCAGGGCGTCGCGAATCAGCTCCAGGGAGGCCGCCGGGCTTTCCACCGCCAGGCCATGCAGGCTCTGGCTTTTCATGCCCAGGTCTTCCGGTTCGACCCAATATTCAGTGATCTGATCGTTTTTCAGTTCCGCGACAAAGGTCGGTGCTGCCAGGCTGAATTCGTCCAGACCATCCTTCGAATGCACCACCAGCACATGTTTGCTGCCCAAACGCTGCAACACTTCAGCAAGCGGCCGGCACAACGCCTGGGTGAATACACCCACTACCTGATGTTTCACACCGGCCGGATTCGTAAGCGGGCCAAGCATGTTGAACAGAGTGCGCAAGCCAAGCTCCTTGCGCGGGCCGGCGGCATATTTCATGGCACTGTGATGAGTCTGGGCAAACATGAAGCCGATGCCGACGTTATCGATGCAGCGCGCCACCTGGACCGGGGTCAGGTTCAGGTAGATGCCGGCTGCCTCCAGCAAATCGGCACTGCCGCTTTTACCCGAGACCGCGCGGTTGCCGTGCTTGGCCACCGTGCAACCGGCCGCCGCGACCACAAAGGATGACGCAGTCGACACGTTGAAGATGTTGGCACCGTCACCGCCAGTACCGACCACATCGACCACGCCGTCGAGGGTCTTGAGTTCGACCGTGTCTGCCAGTTCACGCATGACCGACACCGCGCCGACGATTTCGTCGATGCTTTCGCTCTTCATGCGCATGGCCATCATGAACGCGCCGATCTGCGCGTCCGTGCATTGCCCGGTCATGATTTCGCGCATCACGTCGCGCATTTCATCGGTGCTGAGGTCGAGCTGTTCGACGATACGGCCCAGGGCTGTCTTGATGTTCATGAAAGGTCCTTAGCGCGTGCCGCCGGTTTGTTTGAGGAAGTTAGCGAACAACTCGTGTCCCTGTTCGGTAAGAATCGACTCAGGGTGGAACTGCACGCCTTCGATGTTCAGGGTCTTGTGGCGCAGGCCCATGATCTCGTCGACCGAACCATCTTCCAGTTGGGTCCAGGCGGTCAGCTCGAGGCAATCAGGCAGGGTTTCGCGCTTGACGATCAATGAATGATAGCGGGTAACCGTCAGCGGCATGTTCAGGCCTTCGAAGACACCTTTGTCTTCATGGAACACCGGGCTGGTCTTGCCGTGCATGACCTGGCGCGCGCGAACCACATCGCCACCAAAGGCCTGGCCGATGGACTGATGGCCCAGGCAGACACCGAGGATCGGCAGTTTGCCGGCGAAATGCTTGATCACATCAATCGAGACGCCGGCTTCAGTTGGAGTGCAAGGACCGGGAGAAACGACGATGCGCTCAGGATTGAGGGCTTCGATTTCGGCGACGGTAAGTTCATCGTTGCGCACGACTTTGACCTGGGAGCCCAGCTCACCAAGGTATTGCACAACGTTGTAGGTAAAAGAGTCGTAGTTATCGATCATCAGCAACATGGCGTTAAGAACCTCTTGAATTCACTGACTTGATTCAGCCTTCGAATGATTTACCCGCAGCGTCCTGCACTTTGGCGGACGCTGGATTCGCGCAGCAAAGCGGTGTGTCTGACGGGTAAAGAAGGCAAAGCGGTAAAGATCCGGTCGGGCCGGCAGAAGGATTCAGGCGCGCCAACGCCAGCGGGCGTGTGCCTTGATGACTTGATCCAGGAGTTTGCTGACGATCAACACGGGGAAGGTCTCATTTATACGTCTTGGCACAGTAACTTAGCTGGGCAGAGCGTGCAATATGGGGCGATCGAAGCAAGTGAAACATTCGGCAAGTTCGCGCCGAATGGCATGAGGCTCTATAGTTTTTTGGCACTGTCGTTTACCCCACTAAAACAAGAAACAAACGGACTTGCTCATGATCAGACAGACGCTGTTTGCACCGCTTGCCGGTTGCTTGCTCGCCTTGGCTTACGCTCAGGCGATTGCGGCGCCCAATCCTTACTCCAACTTCATCGTCTTCGGTGACAGCCTCAACGATGCGGGGCAGTTTACCGACGCGGGCGGCCCTCCCGGTTCGACTCTGCGCTTCACCAACCGGGTAGGGCCGACTTATCAGGACGGCAGTGGCGAAGTCTATTCCGCCAACTCAACCCAGTTGCTCGGGGGCAGGCTTGGCTTCTCAGCGGACCAGACTGCCGCTTCGACTTCAGCCGCACGCGCCGTCCAGGGCCTGCCAGACGGTAACAACTGGGCCGTCGGCGGCTACCGCACCGACCAGATCCTCGATTCAATCACCACGTTATCCGCCACCGGCGAACGTGCACGAGCGGGCTATTTGCCGACCAACAACTTCCGCGCCGATCCGAACGCGCTGTATTACCTCTCCGGCGGCGGTAACGACTTTCTTCAGGGACGTGTGCAAAGTGGCGCCCAGGCGAATGCCGCGGCGGACCGACTGGCCAACAGCGTTCAGGTTCTGCAAACAGCCGGCGCCCGCTACATCATGGTCTGGCTGTTGCCTGACCTGGGCTTGACCCCTGCCATCAATGGCAGCCCTCTGCAGGGACCGACCTCGCAACTGAGCGCGGCCTTCAACCGGCAACTGGTCACTCGACTGGCGGGCATCGATGCCGAAATCATCCCGCTGAACATTCCACTGTTGCTGCAGGAAACCTTCGCCGATCCCGCGCGATTCGGTTTTGCCACCGGGCAGAACCTGACCGCGACTTGCTTCAGCGGCGACGGCTGCACCGAAAACGCCGCCTTTGGCATCAACAGCGCCACCCCCGACCCCAGCAAGCTGGTTTATAACGACGGGGTTCATCCGACCGAAGCCGGGCAAAAGCTGGTGTCCGACTACGCCTATTCCTTACTCGCTGCACCCTGGGAACTGACGCTGCTGCCGGAAATGGCCCACGCCACGCTACGCGCGCATCAGGATGAACTGCGCAGCCAATGGCAATCCGACTGGGAAAGCTGGCAGGCGGTCGGCCAATGGCGGGCCATTGTGGCCGGGGGCGGCCAGCACCTCGATGTGGACCATCAAAGCAGCGGCGCCGATGCCGATGGCAACGGCTACAGCTTGAACATTGGCGGCAGCTATCGCCTCAATGAAGCCTGGCGAGTAGGTGTGGCGGCAGGCTTCTATCGTCAGAATCTGGAGGCAGGCAATAACGATTCGGACTACAAGCTCAACAGCTACCTGGCCACGGCATTCGCCCAATTCCAGCAGAACCGGTGGTGGGCCGATGCCGCATTGACCGGCGGCAAGCTGGATTACGACAATCTCAAACGCAAATTTGATCTAGGCGCGGGTGAGGGTGCGGAGAAAGGCGACACCGATGGCTATCTCTGGGCATTCAGCACACGCCTGGGCTATGACATTGCGCAGCCGGGCAGTGAATGGCACCTGTCGCCGTTCATCAGTGCCGATTACGCCAAAGTGGAAGTCGACGGTTATTCGGAAAATACCAGTCGCTCCACGGCGCTGACCTTTGATGATCAGAAACGCGATTCGAAACGTCTCGGTGCCGGGCTTCAGGGTAAGTATCAGATCACCTCGCAGACCCAGGTGTTTGGCGAATATGCCTACGAGCGTGAGTATGAAGATGACGTACAGAAGGTGAACATCGCCCTCAATAGCTTGCCGTCACTCGATTTCACGCTTGCTGGCTATACACCGCAGAGCCACTTGAACCGCGTGAGCCTGGGGATCAGCCACAAGTTGACGGCCGATCTTGCGCTGCGTGGCGGGTATACGTTGCGCAAGGATGATGACTTTACCCAGCAAGGGATTTCCGTTGGGGTTGCGCTGGACTTCTGATCAAGCAAACAGCCAACATAAAAAACGCGGCGCCTTTACGGGCGCCGCGTTTTTTTTATGCTGGTGAAGCCATTGTGGGAGCGAGCCTGCTCGCGATAGCGGTGGATCAGGCTAAATCAAAGTTGGCTGTGCCGGCTCCTTCGCGAGCAGGCTCGCTCCCACATTGTTAGTGGCGAATTCAGGCGTCCGGGGTTTGTTCCGCCAGGGCCACTGCACGGAACATCGCGCGGCGTTTATTCAGGGTTTCTTCCCATTCCAGCGCCGGCACCGAGTCGGCAACGATGCCGCCACCGGCCTGCACATGCAGCTCGCCGTTCTTGATCACCGCCGTACGGATCGCAATGGCGGTGTCCATGTTGCCGTTCCAGGCGAAGTAGCCGACGGCGCCGCCGTAGACACCGCGCTTGACCGGTTCCAATTCGTCGATGATTTCCATCGCACGGATCTTCGGTGCGCCAGACAAGGTGCCCGCCGGCAGAATCGCCCGCAGTGCGTCCATCGCCGTCAGGCCGGCCTTCAGTTGGCCGGTGACGTTGGACACGATGTGCATCACGTTGGAGTAACGCTCGATGACCATTTTCTCGGTGAGTTTCACCGAACCGATTTCCGATACGCGACCCGTGTCGTTACGACCGAGGTCGATCAGCATCAGGTGCTCGGCAATTTCCTTGTCGTCCGACAGCAGGTCCTTTTCCAGTGCCACATCGGCCTCTTCGTTGGCCCCGCGTGGACGGGTGCCGGCGATCGGGCGCACGGTGATCAGATTGTCTTCGACCCGCACCAGCACTTCTGGCGAACTGCCGACGACATGGAAGTCGCCGAAGTTGAAGAAGTACATGTAAGGCGTCGGGTTGAAGCAGCGCAGCGCTCGGTAAAGATCGATGGGGGCTGCCTTGAAGTCGATCGACATGCGCTGGGACGGCACGACCTGCATGCAGTCACCGGCCAGGATGTATTCCTTGATGGTGTCGACGGCTTTTTCGTAATCGTTCTGGGTGAAACTGGAACGGAACACCGGATCGGCTGACTGCTGCTTGCTGAAGTCCAGGCCACGGCGCGGGGTAATTGGCTGGCGGAGTTTTTCCAGCAACTCTTCCAGGCGCGTGCGGCCTTGCTCGAAGGCGTCTTCCTGGGCCGGATCGGCCAGGACGATTGCATGCATCTTGCCGGCGAGGTTATCGAACACCACCACCGCGTCGGACACCATCAGCAGAATGTCCGGCACGCCCAACGGGTCCGGGTTCGGGCATTTGCCCAGACGCTTTTCCACATAACGCACGCAGTCATAACCGAAGTAGCCCACCAGGCCGCCGTTGAAGCGCGGCAAACCGGCAATCGTCGGCACGTTGTAACGGGCCTTGAAGGTTTCGACGAAGGCCAGTGGGTCTTCTACACCGTGGCTTTCAGTCTCGACACCGTCGATGGTCACGCTGACGTGATGGTCGTGCACCCGCAGCACGGTGCGGCACGGCAGGCCGATGATCGAGTAACGACCCCACTTCTCGCCACCCTGCACGGACTCCAGCAAATAGGAGTTGGGCTCGTCGGCCAGTTTCAGGTAGATCGATAGCGGCGTATCGAAGTCGGCCAGGGTTTCGCAAGCAAGCGGGATGCGGTTATAGCCGGCAGCGGCCAAACGCAGGAATTCTTCGCGGATCATGAGGTGCCTCGTGGCTTGAGGATCAAACAGTCAGGTATGCAAACGCGCCGGACAACCGGCAAGGATCAGTCAGGCGCGCCAACGCCAGCGGGCCAGGGCCTTGATGACTTTCATCCAGAGTTTGCGAGTGACCACCACGATGGCGTTTCCAGAAGGGGGTTGGACAGCGTCGGCCAACGTTATCTCAGCGGCCGGGTCCAGGCAACCGCGAATTAGCTTGCGCAGGTCGTCGATCACCAGTGCCGGTGACTCTTCGGCAATCGGCCGGCCGTGGTTGTAGCCGTAGCTCAAGGCCACGCACTTGACCCCCGCCGCTTTCGCCGCCTGTACATCACTGCGCGAGTCGCCGACGAACAAGGATTGCGAGGCCGGGATATTGGCCATCTTCATTACGAAAAACAGCGCAGCCGGGTCGGGTTTTTTCTGTGGCAGGGTGTCGCCGCCAATGATCCACTTGAAATATCGGCCGATTTTCATCTGATCCAGCAGCGGCGCGACGAAGCGCTCCGGCTTGTTGGTAATCAGCGCCATCTCGACGCCCTGCTTTTGCAGCCATTTAAGGGTATCGCGCACACCGGGGTAGACCACGGTCAACCCATGGCTATCGGCATACGCCTGCATGAAAATCTCCAGCGCGCTGTCAGCCTCGGCGTCATCGACCTTCGAGTGGTCGATACCGCCGGCCAGGGCACGGCGCACCAGCACCGGCGCGCCATTACCCACCCATTCACGCACCGCTTCGATACCGGCCGGTGCTCGACCGAGCTTGAGCAGCATCTTGTCCACCGCCACCGCCAGGTCCGGGACCGAGTCGACCAAGGTGCCATCCAGGTCGAACATCACCAGTCGAGGCAGGGTTCCGGGAAACAGCTGCTCAAAGCCACTCATGGGCGGGCCAGCGCCAGTTCGGAACGCATTTTTTCAATCACTTCCTGGTAGTTCGGTGCATTGAAGATCGCCGAACCAGCAACGAAGGTATCAGCACCTGCCGCAGCGATTTCACGAATGTTGTTCACGTTGACGCCACCGTCGATTTCCAGGCGAATGTCACGACCCGACGCGTCGATCAGCGCCCGCGCCTCACGCAGCTTGTCGAGGGTGCCAGGGATGAACTTTTGCCCGCCAAAGCCCGGGTTGACGCTCATCAGCAGGATCATGTCGACCTTGTCCATCACGTACTTGAGCACGTCCAGCGGCGTTGCCGGGTTGAACACCAGGCCCGACTTGCAACCGCCCTCACGGATCAGTTGCAGGGAGCGGTCGATGTGCTGGGTAGCCTCCGGGTGGAAGGTGATGTAGGTCGCGCCGGCTTCGATGAAGTCACCGACGATGCGGTCCACCGGGCTGACCATCAGGTGCGCGTCGATCGGCGCGGTCACGCCGTACTTGCGCAGCGCCGAGCAGACCATCGGGCCGATGGTCAGGTTCGGCACGTAGTGGTTGTCCATGACATCGAAGTGCACGAAGTCGGCGCCGGCGGCCAGGACGTTGTCCACTTCTTCGCCCAGGCGGGCGAAGTCGGCGGAAAGAATCGACGGAGCAATTACGAAGGGCTGCATGACGCACCTTTTCTGAGCAGAATCACGATGGCGCGCATTGTATACCTCATGCTTTGGCCCGCGCACCGAAAGCGCGATGATCAGTAGGCCGCCCGGTAGATTTTCTCGATATCGACAGCACTCAACCGGCGCGGATTGTTGCGCATCAGGCGCTCGATCCCCGCTGCCTCCACGGCCATCGCCGCAATCGCATCCTCGGGAACCCCGACACTGCGCAGGCCTTGGGGGATTTCCACCGCCGCGCACAACGCGGTCATGGCCTCTACAGCTTTGTCGGCCGCTTCATTGGCGCTCAGATGAGCCGTCCTCACCCCCATGGCTTCGGCGATATCCTGCATGCGTTCAATGCAGGCCATCTTGTTCCAGGTCATGACATGGGACAGCAGCAAGGCATTGCTCACGCCATGGGCGATATTGAAGCGCCCTCCCAAGGGATACGCCAGCGCATGCACCGCACCCACCCCGGCATTACCGAATGCCATGCCCGCCATCAGGCTCGCGGTGG
The DNA here is from genome assembly GCF_002236105.1 of Pseudomonas umsongensis. Classification (GTDB taxonomy): domain Bacteria; phylum Pseudomonadota; class Gammaproteobacteria; order Pseudomonadales; family Pseudomonadaceae; genus Aquipseudomonas; species Aquipseudomonas umsongensis. The sequence continues at coordinate 682,631 of NZ_NIWU01000003.1, read as the reverse complement.
CCATGTCTTCACGGGCCTGCAGGTTGGACGGGTTGGCGTAGACCTTGGGCAGCGCCTTGGCGATCAGTTTTATGGCGCCGATGGCCAGGGCGTCGGTAATCGGCGAGGCATTGACCGACAGATAGGATTCGATGGCATGCACCAGCGCATCGACGCCGCTGGCCGCCGTGACCCCGCGCGGACAAGTCAGCGTCATCTGCGGGCTTACCAATGCCACGTCCGGCAACAAGTAATCGCTGACGATGCCTTTCTTCAACTGCGCGACCTTGTCGGAAAGGATCGCCACGTTGGTGACTTCCGAACCGGTGCCGGCCGTGGTGGGGATGGCGATCAGTGGCGGGCCTTTGCGTGGCACCTGGTCAACCCCGAACAAATCTTCGAGGGCGCCGTGGTAACCGGCGTAGACCGCCACGCTTTTAGCGATGTCGATGGCACTCCCACCGCCCAGGCCAATCAAGCCGTCATGCCCCCCATCGCGATAAACGCGCATGCAGTCTTCGACGATGGCGATTTCCGGGTCCGGCAACACCCGGTCAAAAATCTCATAAGTGCGCCCCCCAAGCTGGGCCAGCGCCAGCTCTACCGTGCCGGACTTGACCAAGGCAGCGTCGGTGACGATCAGCGGGTGGTCGATGTCCAGGCGCATCAGCTCGACGGACAACTGCTCGATGGCCGCTGCGCCGGTGATCAGTTTGTGGGCGATCTTGAAGGAGGAAAGACTCATGTGCGCAGCCTCTTATGGATGTGGGAGCTGGGCACAAGAGTAGCTGGGGTTTGAGGGTTGGCTGATATTCAGGTAGTGAATGAACCATGCTCGCGAATCAGCACAAAAACAACGGTGGGAGCGAGCCTGCTCGCGAAGACGGCTGAGTGCTCGACATTTGAGTCGACTGACACTCCGCTTTCGCGAGCAGGCTCGCTCCCACAGTGGATCGGTGTGAAGTTTTAGACCTGCGCAGTACGCAGTTTCTCGCTGCGCCCACGCAGCCACTCCAGGGTCAGGAGCAGGATCACCGAGAAGGCGATCAGCAGCGTCGCGGCGGCGGCGATGGTCGGGCTGAGGTTTTCGCGGATGCCGCTGAACATCTGCCGTGGCAAAGTCGCTTGCTCGGGGCCGGCGAGGAACAGCGTCACCACCACCTCATCGAAGGAAGTGGCGAAGGCAAACAAAGCACCGGAAATCACCCCGGGCGCAATCAACGGCAAAGTCACCCGACGGAACGCCGTCAGCGGCGAAGCGCCGAGGCTGGCCGCCGCGCGCACCAGGTTCTGGTTAAACCCTTGCAAAGTCGCCGACACGGTGATGATCACGAACGGCACGCCCAACACCGCATGCACCACAATCAGCGAAAAGAAGCTGTTGCCCAGGCCCAACGGCGCAAAGAACAGATAGCTGGCCACACCAATGATCACCACGGGCACCACCATCGGCGAAATGACCAGCGCCATCACCAGCGGTTTACCGGGGAAGTCGCCACGGGTCAGGCCGATGGCCGCCAGCGTACCGAACACCATGGCCAGCACCGTAGCGGCCGGCGCGACGATGATGCTGTTCTTCAGGGCGCGCATCCATTCCGCCGAGGCGAAAAAGTCGTGATACCACTGCAGCGAGAAGCCTTGCAGCGGGTACACCAGGAAACTGCCGGAGTTGAACGACAGCGGGATGATCACCAGCACCGGCAGGATCAGGAACAACAGAATCAAGCCGCAGAGAATCCGCAAGCTGTAGAACCACACCCGCTCGATGGGCGACATATAAGGACTCAGCATTTCATTCTCCCCTTAGCTCAGGCGCAGGCGACTGGCGCCCACCAGCCAGCTGTAAATCAGATAAAGCACCACGGTCGCCAGGAGCAACAGGCCACCGAGTGCGGTCGCCATGCCCCAGTTGATGCTGGTGTTGGTGTAGAAGGCGACGAAGTAGCTGACCATCTGATCGTTCGGGCTGCCCAGCAACGCCGGGGTGATGTAGTAGCCGATGGCGAGGATGAACACCAACAGGCAACCGGCGCCGACACCGGCATAGGTTTGCGGGAAGTACACCCGCCAGAAGCTGGCGAATGGATGGCACCCCAGGGAAATCGCCGCACGCATGTAGGTCGGCGAGATGCCTTTCATCACGCTGTAGATCGGCAGGATCATGAACGGCAGCAGGATGTGCACCATCGAGATGTAGACACCGACGCGGTTGAACACCAGCTCCAGCGGCTTATCAATGATGCCCATGGCCATCAGGCCGCTGTTGATCAAGCCACCCGATTGCAGCAATACGATCCACGCGGCAACCCGAACCAGGATCGAGGTCCAGAACGGTAGCAGCACCAGAATCATCAGCAGGTTGCTCTGGCGCGATGGCAGGTTCGCCAACAGGTAAGCCAGGGGATACGCGAGTACCAGGCAGATCACGGTGATGATCAGGCCCATCCAGAAAGTTCGGGCAAAGATGTCGAGGTAGATCGCCTGGTCCGGGGTGGCCGGGGCGATTTCGCCGAGGTCGTCGATGCGGTGATCGACCGCGGCCAGCAGATAGTACGGCGTAATGTTGCTGGTATTGCGGCGTACGGCTTGCCAGTAGGCCGGGTCACCCCAGCGCTCGTCGAGACCTTCCAGCGCTTCTTTATAAGAGGCCGGTTCACCGGCGAACGGCAAGGCGCGGGCGGTTTTGGTCAGCAGGCTACGATAGCCGGCCAACTCCATGTTCAAGCGCTTGGACAAATCGCCCAGGGTCTGATTCTTGCGCGCTTCGGCGAGGTCTTCGCTGGCCGCCTTGTAGACCGGTTCGGCAGGCAGGCCTCGGCCGTCCCAACTGGCGATGGCCGCCACGGTGCGCGGCATGCCACCGACCACTTCCGGGTTACCCACGCTTTTGTAGAGCAGCGCCACGATTGGCACCAGGAACACCAGCAACAGGAACAGCACCAGCGGCGCGATCAACGCCTGGGCCTTCCAGCGGTTGACCCGCTCGGCGTGCTTGAGCCGCTGCTTCAAGGTGGGGTCAGTGCCCGCGTTCACGGGAACGGCGATAGCCATGGCGTACTCCGGAAATCTTTGGATGGGCGGCATCAAACAGCGCGATGCCGCATTACATCAATGTTCTTGAACCATTCACTGGCCCCTGTAGGAGCTGGCGCAGCCTGCGATCTTTTGGCGGCTTAGAGACCGCTGAAGATCAAAAGATCGCAGCCTTCGGCAGCTCCTACAGCATAAGCCCGCGCTGCGGTCTTACTTCGCAGCCCAGGAATTGAAGCGCTGTTCCAGTTGCTCGCCGTTGTCAGCCCAGAAGCTGACGTCGATCTGTACCTGGTTGGCGATGTTTTCCGGGGTGGTCGGCATGTCCTTCAGGACATCCTTGGCCAGCAACGGTACGGCCTGGGTATTGGCTGGGCCGTAGGCGATGTTTTCCGAGTAGGTCTTCTGCTGCTGTGGTTGTACCGAGAAGGCGATGAATTTCTTCGCCGCTTCTGCACGCTTGGCATCCAGACCTTTTGGAATGGCCCATGCGTCGAAGTCGTAGATTCCGCCGTTCCACACCACTTTCAGGTTGCTTTCTTTCTGCACGGCGGCGATGCGGCCGTTGTAGGCCGAGCTCATGACCACGTCACCGGAAGCGAGGTATTGCGGCGGTTGTGCGCCAGCTTCCCACCACTGGATGTTGGGCTTGAGTTCGTCGAGTTTCTTGAACGCGCGATCCTGTCCATCTTTACCGGCCAGCACTTTATAGACGTCTTTTGGCGCAACGCCGTCAGCCATCAGTGCGAACTCCAGGGTGTACTTGGCGCCTTTACGCAGGCCTCGCTTGCCTGGGAATTGCTTGGTGTCCCAGAAATCCGCCCAGCTGGTCGGCGCGGTTTTCAGCTTGTCGGCGTTGTAGGCCAACACGGTCGACCACACGAAGAAGCCTACGCCGCATGGCTGGATAGCGCCTTTGACGTAGTCCTCGGTCTTGCCGAACAGGGCCGGGTCGAGTTGCTCGAACATGTCTTCGTCGCAACCACGGGACAGTTCTGGTGATTCGACTTCTACCAGATCCCAGGACACGCTCTTGGTGTCGACCATGGCCTTGACCTTGGCCATCTCACCGTTGTATTCGCCCGCCACGATCTTGCCGTTGCCTGCCGCTTCCCACGGTGCGTAGAAGGCTTTGACCTGCGCCGCCTTGTTCGCCCCGCCAAAGGACACCACGGTCAGGTCCGGGCCAGCTGCCATTGCGCTTGCTGCCCCCATCATGCCCAGTGCCAGAGCGGTGAATTTCAGGGATCTCAACATTTATTGTTCTCTCCACGTGCAGGGTTTGTGTTGTTGAAGCCGGGGCGATCAGTTCGCCTCTAGAATGGGATCGAGCGCGCGAACGTGTTCGACCTGCCAGCCAAGCGGAACCACGTCACCGACCGCGAGCGCAGGATCGAGCTCGGCAATCGGTTGTTTCACGAAGAAGTCGGTCTTGCCACAGACCTCCAGGCGAACCCGGACGTGGTCGCCCAGATAGATGAATTCCGCTACCCGTCCCGAGAAGCGGTTGATGCAAGACTCGCTGGAGCCATTGAGACTCACGCGTTCCGGGCGAATGGACAAGGTCACCGGTTCACCGGTCTTGCCGACGTTCACCGCCAGGGCTTCAACTTTTTCACCACGGCCCAGTTCGACCACGCAACGGTCGCCGGTCTGGCTGTGCAGACGGCCGTTAAGACGGTTGTTTTCGCCAATGAAGTTGGCGACGAAGGTGTTTTTCGGCTCTTCATACAACGTACGTGGAGGCGCGATCTGCTGGATCTCGCCCTGATGGAAAACGGCCACACGGTCGGACATGGTCAGGGCTTCGCCCTGGTCGTGGGTCACGTAGACCACGGTCACACCCAGACGCTGGTGCAGGTGCTTGATTTCCATCTGCATGTGTTCGCGCAACTGTTTATCCAGTGCGCCGAGGGGTTCGTCCATCAGCACCAGTTGCGGCTCGAACACCAGTGCGCGGGCCAGCGCCACGCGCTGCTGCTGGCCACCGGACAGTTGTGCCGGATAACGCTGGGCAAAGGCATCGAGCTGCACCATGCTCAGGACTTTCTTGACCTTATCGCTGACGTCGCTTTTGTTCAGCCCGCGCACAGTCAGAGGGAACGCCAGGTTCTCGGCAACCGTCATGTGCGGGAACAACGCATAGTTCTGGAAGACCATGCCGATGTCACGCTTGTGCGGCGGCACGTTGTTGATGGCGCGTCCGGCCAGCAGGATCTCACCTGCTGTCGGAGTTTCGAAACCGGCGAGCATCATCAGGCTGGTGGTTTTGCCGGAGCCTGAGGGGCCGAGCAAGGTGAGGAATTCGCCTTTGCGAATGTCCAGGTTGAGGTCCTTGACGATCAGGTTCTCGCCATCGTAGCTCTTCTGCACTCCACGAAAGCTGACCAGAACATCATTGGCCCCTGCGCTTGAATCGACCTGGCTCATACCCACACCTTTGTTGTTGATGACTGCTGTGGACTAAGCCTAGTGGACGCTGGGACCTGCGCAAATCGGGGGGCAAGAGAGAATCGCCTCAGCCATATGGAAGGCTGGGGGTAGGGATTGCCCTACAAGGATGGCGCGCTTTGGCAAGCGCAGCGGCGAGCGGTGAGCTGCACGCCGCAAGAACGAGCAATAGCGGTTGATCAGGCATGTCGCAAATGGACATGGCGACGCGCGCAGGGGGTGGGGGTGTTTTTCAGAGGAGCTTGTGTTCCATCGCGTACTTCACCAGCTCCGCCAGCGAGGTGATATTGAGTTTCTGCATCAACCGCGCCTTGTGGGTACTGATGGTTTTGCTACTCAACGCCAGTTGCTGGGCAATGTCGTTGACGTTGGCGCCCTGGGCCAGGCGTTCGAACACCGAAAACTCACGCTCCGAGAGCAGTGAGTGCAGCGGCCGCGAATCGGTCAGGCCGACTTCGAAGACCATTCGGTCGGCCAGGTCCGGATCGATATAGCGCCCTCCCGCTGCCACCCGGCGGATGGCCGTCAGCAACAGCGCCGGATCACTGTCCTTGGTGGCATAGCCTGCCGCACCGACTTTCAAGGCCCGTGCCGCCATTTGTGCCTCGTCATGCATCGACAACACCAGGATCACCGGCGGATTGTTCAAGGCACGGATCCGCGGGATCGCCTCAAGGCCGTTGACACCCGGCATGGAGATATCCAGCAGCACCACTTCGCAGGGCACATGCCGCAAGGTTTCGAGCAGCTGTTCGCCATTGCTCGCCTCCCCCACCACCAGCAGGTCCTTGGCCAGGCCGATCAATTGCTTGATGCCTTCGCGGACAATGGTGTGGTCTTCGGCAACCAGTACACGGATCACTTACGTCTCCTTATCCAAGGGTACTCGCACAGTCAGGGTCGTGCCCTCACCCGGCTCACTCTCAAGGGACAGTTGCCCGCCCATGATCAACACCCGCTCGCGCATGCCGACCAACCCAAAGGATGTTGGCCTGCCGCTTTCGGCGACAAATCCTACGCCATCATCGCTGACGGTCAGGCACAACTCGTCGCCTTCAAGAGTAAGTGTCAGTTCGACAGTATGCGCCTGGGCGTGGCGCATGACATTGGTCAGCGCTTCCTGAAGTATACGAAACAGGCCGATGGCCTTGGCATCACTGAGCACGGGCAAGTTTTCCGGCACCTGTACCAGGCACGGAATCTGCGTACGCGCCTCGAACCGGCGTGCCTGCCATTCGATGGCCGAGGCTATCCCGGCATCGAGGATCGGTGGCCGCAACGCCGTCGCCACATCGCGTACCAGCTGGAACAGCTGTGCGATCAAACGCTTCATGCTGTTCAGGCGCTCGTTCAATCCGGGGTCGAGTTGCGCATAAGCCAGCTCGCACATGGACGTTTCCAGCTTGAGCACCGTCAACATCTGGCCCAATTCGTCGTGAACTTCCCGGGCAATGCGCGCCTTCTCCTCTTCGCGCACGCTTTCAAGGTGCGCCGACAATTCGCGCAGTTGCTCACGCGAGCTCGCCAGTTCCAGTTCGATGCGCTTGCTCTCGCTGATGTCCCAGACAATGCCATCCCAAACGTAGGCGCCGCCCTCGAGTCGACGGGTTATCGCCTTGATTTCCGCCCAGCGTTGTTCCCCCTGACGCGTAAGGATCCGCCCTTGCCAGGACCAGTCGCTGTCAGTGTCCAGCGCACGATCCTGGGTCTGGTGATAGCTGGCCTTGTCGTCCGGATGCACCAGGCTGCGCAGGCCTTTGTCACGATGGGCCAGGGTCGCTGGCGAGTAACCCACCAGGCTCTCGCTGCCCTCACTGATGTAGGCAAAGTCGATCTGGCCGGTCACCGGCGCCCGTTCCAGGCGAAAGACCAGGCCCGGCACATTCGCCGCGATCCCTTGCAAGCGTGCTTCACTTTCCTGCAACGCCGCCAGGGCGCGACGACGTTCAGTGACATCGGTCAGGTAGACCACCAGGTACTCGCCATCGCGAAAGCGCAAAAAACTCAGGGAGACATCGGCCGGCAGGATGCTGCCATCGGCCCGCAGGCAATTGGATTCAAAACTTTGCGGCGCGTCGTCGCTGGCCCTGGCGCGCTTCCACAGGTTCAACCAGCGATCCATGTGCAGTTCGGGTTCGAACTCGATCAATGGCCGGTCGATAATCCCTCCGGGCGGATAGCCCAGCATGGTTTCGGCAGCGCGGTTGGCGTAGCGCACGTGGCTGTCCCAATTCACCCAGAGAATGCCGACGGTACTCTGGTCGATGGAAAACTGCGTGAGCCGCAGGGCCTCTTCACTGGCGGCACGCAGGGCAATGTCTGCCTGCGCCGCCGCCAGTCGTTGCTCCAGACTGTGCTGCTGGCGTCGTTGCCAGAACACGATGGCCATGGCGCTGAGCGCCAGTACCAACAGCAGCAGGCAGAGGTTTTGCCAGAATCCCGGGGATTCGGTGAGCCGCGGGTACTTGGGTTGCAGCCACTGGTTGTGCAGCGCCTCCAGGTCCTTCGCCGGGATCGCCCGCAGCGCGCTTTCGACAATGCCGGCCAGCTCCGGCAGGTCGCGACGCGTGGCCACCCGCAGCAGCTGTGGCAAGCCGATATCACCGACCACCACCAGCCCGGAGAACTCAGGTTCAACGGACAGGCGCCCCAATTGTGCCTCGTCGACCACCGCGTAGGCGGCTTGCTGGCTTAGCAACAGTTGCAAGGCCTGGCGTTCGGCCGGTACACCCTGCAGGTTCAAATGCGGATAGTTTCCACGCAGGTAGTCGGCGGTGGCACTGGGCATGCGCACGGCGACGCGGGTTTGGCTGTCGAGTTTTTCCAGCTCAACCGCCCCAGTTCTTTTCTGGTCGCTGACCACCAGCTGTGGCACCCGCATGTACGGATCGGAAAACTGCCAGAGGCGCAGGCCGCCAGGAGTCTGGGTCAGCCCCGGGGCGAGATCGATTTCGCCGGCGCGAGCGGCCGCCTCCAATTGCTCGAGATCGGGAAAGTTGCGCCAGCTCAGTTCGACCTTGAGCGACTTGGCCAGCCACTTCATCAGCTCGACATTGACCCCGGACAGGCGCTGCAAGCGGCGGTCGTACTGGGCGTAGGGCGCTTGCAACACCAGTCCCACCCGCAAACCGCCCTGCTGCGCCAACCACTGTTGCTGGCCTGCCGACAATGGCGCGACATGCGCCGGTGGCGCGGCCGCCGCCCAGCCCATCAAGGGCAACCACAAACAGCCGATAACCCACAGGCAGCGAAAACGCATCATCGAACTCTCACACACTGACAAAAACTGACCAACCCATTAGGCTGCCGGAATAACTTCTGGCCTGGAATATCCAATGCTCCCTGTCTACCGCCTGGCACTGCCAGCATTGTGCCTGTCGCTGGTCCTGCCATGGGCTTTTTCCGTTGAAGCAGCCGACCCGACGCCTGCCGCGGCAGAACCCCCCTCCGAAACAAAACCACTCGAACGCCAGCCGTTGCCTGAGCGTAGTCAGGAAGAAGCCATTGCACTGGAGCGAAAAATTCCGCGCCAGGAACAACAGCAATTGCAAGCAGGCTCCGATACGTTCCTGGCCCTGTGGAAGGCGGCCAATACCGCCGACCCCAAAGGTGCGGTCATTATCATTCCTGGCGCTGGCGAAACCGTTGACTGGCCGCAAGCAATCGGTCCGCTGCGCCGCCAATTACCGGATGCCCAATGGAGCAGCCTGAGTATCACCCTGCCTGATTTGCAAAGCGAAGCCATGACGCCGCGCGGGGTGCAAGCCACTCCAGCAGCCAAAGCGCCAGACGTCGGCAGCAAAGACTCGACCACCGCAGCGCCCATCGAACAGGCCGCGGGCGGCGAAGCCGAGGTGGCGGACAAGGCCGTCGCCGAAACGCCTGACGAGCAGAGCAAGGCTGACGCCGAGCGAATCTTCGCCCGCATCGACGCAGCCATCGCTTTTGCTGAACAGCAAAGTGCTCGCAGCATGGTGCTGCTGGGGCATGGTACGGGCGCCTATTGGGCTGCGCGGTATTTGAGCGAGAGGCAGACGGCGCAGGTCGAGCGCTTCGTCATGGTCGCCGCGCAGACACCGAACACAGCGGCCCCTGAACTGGACGAACTCGCGCCAACCCTCAAGCTGCCCACCGTCGACTTCTTCTATATGGACAAGCCGCTGGACCGCAACGCGGCGCTGGCCCGCCTGCAGGCCAGCAAACGCCTGAAGACTTCGGCCTTCAGCCAGGTCTCGCTCAAGGCTTTGCCAGGCAATAACAAGACACAACAGGAACAATTGGTGCGCCGGGTGCGGGGCTGGTTGAATCCGCAGAATGCGTCGAACTGATGGACTGAGTCGCCCCATTTTCGGGGCGACGCAACGCTTCGCTGCTAACGAAAGTCCCGCCGTTGACGAATCAACGTATAGGCGTTGTGCAGCTCGCGCGTCTTATCGGTGGCCTCTCGAACCTGCGACGCCGTTGCACCACTGCCGGCAATCTTGTCCGGGTGATGACGACTGAGCAGGCGTCGATAGGCGCGCTTGATCTGGGCGGGCTCACTGGTGGCAGTTACACCCAACAGCCGCAAAGCGTCCTGATAGGTTGTCACGCTGCTGACCAACGGACGATGCTGTGGCTCGTAATCGGCCGCCAACGCCCTGACCTGCCGTTCGGACCACCCCAGCCAATTACCCCACTGAAAGAGCAGCTCACGCTCGCGATTGCCCGCATGCCCATCAGCCCAAACCATCCGCCAACAAGCGCGCAAGACCCCTTCTGCCGCATAGGGTTGAGACCTTAGCCTGCGCAAATGGCCACGCAACCGGTCACTGCCCGACTTGCCACGATTGAACGCGGCAATCGCCCGGCGCTGTGCCGATTCGGACATTTCCAAGGCACGCATCTCCGCGCGAGCCTGCTGGATATGCCCCTCCACGACCCGTCCATCACACTTGGCCAGGCGTCCCAGCAACACAAACAACAACTCGTCGTTGCGCAGGACAGATCGCCCTCCGAGCTTTTCGCGCAAATGCGCCAGGCTTTGCAGGTGCAGGTGCCGATCCAGCACCTGCCCCAACAAGGCGCCAAGCATGGCTCCCGGAATGCTGGCGATGGCAAACCCCACTCCGGTTCCGATCAGCGTCCCTGGCCACAGCATGTCAGCGGCTCGCTTCGATCAGGGTTTCAGCTTCGGCCAGGCGCTCGTGAGTGCCGACATCGACCCAATGCCCCCTCAGGTGTTCGCCGCTCACTAGCCCGTCTGCCATAGCCTTGCGCAATAGCGGCGCGAGCTTGAACGCTCCTGCCGAGCAGCCATCGAACAACTGTGGATGCAGCACGGCAATACCGCTGTAGGTCAGGGTTGCGGTGTCCGGCTGTCCGTCCCGGACCTGGCCGTCGCTCAGGCTGAAGTCTCCGGCGAGATGATGGGGTGGGTTGTCGGCCAGCACCAGATGCGCCAGCCCGGTAATGGGTTGATGCAGCACGCTGAAGTCGTAGTCGGTCCAGATGTCACCGTTGACCACCAGGAAAGCTTCGTCACCCAACAAAGGCAAGGCGCGGAAGATTCCGCCACCAGTCTCCAGGGGTTCACCTTCGGCCGAGTAGCGAATGCTCACGCCGTAGCGCGAGCCATCGCCCAGATAGTCTTCGATCTGCTGGCCCAGCCAGGCATGATTGATCACGATCTCGGTAAAACCTGCCGCCGCCAGGGCTCGCAGGTGATACTCGATCAGCGGCACGCCACCGGCGCGCACCAGCGGCTTGGGCGTGGTCAGGGTCAAGGGACGCATGCGCTCGCCCTTGCCTGCCGCCAGAATCATCGCCTTCATGCGGTCACTCCGGCACGCAGGCTGGCCAGCAATACATCCAGCCCAGCCAGTTCAGGACGACGCGCAATCACTGCATCTATATAGGCAAAGAAGCGTGGTACATCGCCCAGGTAGCGCGGTTTGCCGTCGCGGTGGCAAATGCGGGCGAAGATACCGATCACTTTCAAGTGACGCTGCACGCCCATCAGGTCGCTGGCGCGCAGGAAGTCTTCGAAGTCTGGCTGCACCGGAATGTCCAGCGCAGCCGCTTGCTGCCAGTAATTTTCCAGCCAGCCGCGCACGCGCTCCTCGGGCCAACTGAGGAAGGCATCCTTGAACAGGCAGGTTACGTCATAGGTGACAGGACCATAGACGGCGTCCTGGAAATCCAACACGCCCGGGTTGGGTTCGCTGAGCATCAGGTTGCGTGGCATGTAGTCGCGATGAACCAGGACCTTCGGCTGGGCCAGGGCACTGTCGATCAACAGATCGCTGACCTGCTGCCAGAGCACTTGCTGCGCCGCATCGAACTCGACGCCCAACTCATGCTTGACGTACCACTCGGGAAACAATTGCAGCTCGCGTCGCAACAGCGCCACGTCGTAACTCGGCAATGGCGCAACCATCGGCAATTGCTGGAACGCCAGTAGCGCTTGCAGGGCATCGTTGAACAAATTGTCGGCGTTTTCGCTGTCGATCACGTCCAGGTAGGTCTGGTTGCCCAGGTCATTGAGCAAAAGAAATCCGCGCTCAAGGTCTTCGGCGTAGATTTTCGGCACATTTATCCCGGATTTCGCCAGCAGAAAAGCGATATCCACGAAAGGCTTGCAGTTTTCCTGGGGCGGAGGTGCGTCCATCACGATCAAGCTTTGACCTGCACCCTCCCACCGAAAATAGCGCCGAAAACTCGCGTCGCTACTTGCCGCAGTCAACGTGGCCGGGGGTACGGCACCCCATCCATGTTGTGCAAAAAGAATTGCCAATTGCTCATCGAGCCAAACTTTCAGGTGTTGCAAACGTATATCTTGGTCAGGCATTGCAAGGGTCTCCGACGGCGCTAGCCGTCAAGCGGGTCATGCTTTATTATCCAGCATCTTTTTCAGACCATCGAGAGGCGTGCGGCCCACACCGCGGGCAGATGGCACGCAGGAAGCCCGGACTATTAAGATGGCATTGAAATCCCCCGCGTTTCGTAAAAAATTTCCGTTGTTGATGACCGGCAGTTTGCTGGCTCTGCAACCCTTGGCCAGCCCTTTCGTGGTCGCCGCGGAACAGTATGACTGCTCGGTCTCCGCTTCGGGTGCCTGGAATTGTGCGCCAAAATCGCCGGCGGCTGCATTGCCACCGCGTCCAGTCCACGAGGGCAGCGCAGTCTCCGCCACCGGCGAGTCACCCGCCGAAACGGGCGCCAGCGAAGACACGGGGGCCAAACCTGCACTGGTCACCGAATCCAAAGGCCGTGGCCTGAAGTCGCGTAGCGCAGACTACAGCCACCTCGACTGGGTTCCGCGCGAGCAGCTCACTGCAGCACAATTGGCCGAAACCGGTCCTTACTGCTCTGGTTCCTATATCGAACCGATTCGTCCTGGCATGAATGACAAGACGAATAAAAGTGACGCCCCGACCTTTGTCGGCGCCAAAGCCTCCCGCTACAAGCAGGATGAGCAGGTCGCCAGCCTGGCCGGTGACGTGGTCATGCGCCAGGGCAGCATGCAGGTCGAAGCCGATGAAGCCAACCTTTACCAGGCCGAGAGCCGTGGCGAGCTAAGCGGCAACGTGCGCATTCGCGACAACGGTGCACTGATCGTGGGTGACCACGCCGACGTGCAGCTCGATACCGGTGAAGCCAAGATCGACAACGCCGAATACGTGATGCACAAATCGCGTATCCGCGGTAACGCGCTGTACGCCAAGCGTGCCGAGAACGCGATCATCCGCCTCAAGGATGGCACGTACACCACGTGCGAACCGAACAGCAACGCCTGGCAACTCAAGGGTAACAACATCACCTTGAACCCGGCGACCGGCTTCGGTACCGCGACCAACGTGACACTGCGGGTCAAGGACATTCCGGTCCTGTACACGCCGTATATCTACTTCCCGATCGACGACCGCCGTCAATCCGGCTTCCTGCCGCCGACCATCGGCACCGGCACCGATACCGGTTTCCTTCTGGTTACGCCGTACTACTTCAACCTGGCTCCAAACTACGATGCCACGTTGTACCCACGCTACATGAGCGATCGCGGCCTGTTGATGGAAGGCGAATTCCGCTACCTGACCAAGTCCAGCGAAGGTCAGTTCGGCGCGGCGTACCTCAATGATGAGAACGACGATCGTAAGCTGCAGACCGATTACGATAAAACCCGCTACATGTACAACTGGCAGCACAAGGGTGGTCTTGATTCGCGTGTCCTGACCCAGGTCGATTACACCAAGATCAGCGACCCTTATTACTTCCAGGATCTGCAGACCGACCAGATTGGCGTGAAGAGCGCCGACTACGTCAACCAGCAGGGTGCTGTTACCTACCGCGGCGACAGTTACACCGCCCGCGTGAATGCCCAGGCCTATCAACTGGCGACTGTGTCGAACATCACCCCGTATGACCGTTTGCCGCAGATCACCTTCAACGGTGCGCTACCGGATCGTCCAGGTGGTCTGAATTTCACCTATGACACTGAGCTTGTGCGGTTCGATCGGGATTTGAAGAACGGCGACTACACCGATGAAGACGGCAATGTTGAGCCGCGCCTCGACCAAAACGTTCAAGGCCTGGCCCGTGCCAATGGCGATCGCCTCAACCTTGCGCCAGCGGTCAGCTTCCCGATGGAGGCGAGCTACGGCTTCCTGACGCCTAAACTCAAGTACCAGTACACGCAGTACCAACTGGACCTGGACAGCATCGGCAAAAGCCAGATTGCCGCGCAGAGTGCAGAACAGGACCGGCTCAATGGCACGTTCGACAGCAACCAGAACCGTGGTGTGCCAATCGCCAGCATCGACAGCGGCCTGTATTTCGATCGCAAGACCAACTGGTTTGGCAAGAACTATAACCAGACCCTCGAACCACGCCTGTTCTACCTCTACGTACCCGAGAAGGACCAGGAAGACATTCCGGTATTCGACACCAGCGAATACACCTTCAGCTATGCATCGCTGTTCCGTGACAACCGTTTCTCTGGCTCCGATCGTGTCGGCGACGAGAACAAACTGTCCCTGGGCGTGACCAGTCGCTGGATCGAAGAAAACGGCTTCGAACGCCAACGCATCAGCGTCGGCCAGGCCCTCTACTTCAAGGACCGCGAAGTCCAGCTGCCGGGCATCGATGCAAAAACCCGCGAAGATGCGCACTCTGACGTCTCTCCTTATGCGCTGGAGTACGAATACCGCTGGAACCGCGACTGGCGGACCACGGCCGACTACAACTGGGACCCGGACAGCCGCAGCCCTCGTTCGGGCAGCGCGATGTTCCACTACCAGCCTGAGGACAACCCGAACAAGGTCATCAACGCCGGCTATCGCTATCGCAATGACCAGGTTCGTTACGACCAGAACTCCGGTACATGGCAGGTCGGCGGCGGTGACTATGGCACCCCGGGCCAACCTGGCTACGTGAAGGACTACTACAAGATCGAACAGCACGACTTCTCGGTGATCTGGCCTGTCGTGCCGCAATGGAACGTCATCAGCCGCTGGCAGTACGACTACAACCGCAACCGTACCCTGGAAGCCTTCGGTGGCTTCGAGTACGACAACTGCTGCTGGAAACTGCGCCTGATCAACCGTTACTGGGTCGATTATGACGAAACCAGTCAAGACGCCCCGGAAAACGAAAAAGGCGACCATGGCGTCTTCCTCCAAATTGTTCTGAAGGGACTCGGCGGCCTCACTGGCTCCAAAGTAGAGAGTTTCCTCGACAAAGGCATCCAAGGTTATCGTGAACGTGAAGACCAAGCTTTCTGATTGTCTGCGCCCGCTGTTGCTGGGCGCGCTGTTCCTGGGTACCGCGGCCAACGCCGCGGTACAGTCCATCGATAAAGTGGTGGCCATTGTCGACAACGACGTGGTCATGCAGAGCCAACTGGACCAACGGGTCCATGAAGTCCAGCAAACCATCGCCAAGCGCGGCACCGCCGTGCCACCGGCCAGCGTATTGGAGCAACAGGTGCTTGAGCGCCTGATCGTCGAGAACCTGCAACTGCAGATCGGCGAGCGCTCCGGCATCCGCATTACCGATGAAGAACTGAACCAGGCCGTCGGCACGATTGCCCAGCGCAACAACATGTCGGTCGAGCAGTTCCGCGCCGCCCTGACGCGTGACGGCCTGTCCTACGACGACGCACGTGACCAGATTCGCCGCGAAATGGTCATCAGCCGTGTGCGTCAGCGCCGCGTTGCCGAACGCATCCAGGTCTCCGAACAGGAAGTGAAGAACTTCCTGGCCTCGGATCTTGGCAAAATGCAGCTGTCCGAAGAATTCCGCCTGGCCAACATCCTGATTCCTACGCCGGAAAGCGCCAACTCCGACGCCATCCAGAATGCCGCCAAGCAGGCCGACGCGGTTTACCAGCAGCTCAAGCAAGGCGCTGACTTCGGTCAACTGGCAATCGCCAAGTCCGCCAGCGAAACCGCACTGGAAGGTGGCGACATGGGCTGGCGTAAAGCCGCTCAACTGCCGCCACCCTTCGATCGCCTGCTGAGTACCATGGCTGTGGGCGACATCACCCAACCGATGCGCACGCCGGGGGGCTTCATCATCCTGAAGATCACCGACAAGCGTGGCGGTGAGGCGCAAGTGCGTGACGAAGTGCACGTACGCCACATCCTGGTCAAACCAAGCCCGATCCGTGACGAAGCAAAGACCAAGGCCCTGGCCGAGTCGCTCTACGCCCGCATCGAAGCAGGCGAAGATTTCGGCGAACTGGCGAAAAGCTTCTCGGAAGATCCGGGTTCCGCCCTCAATGGCGGCGACCTGAACTGGATCGACCCGAATGTACTGGTTCCGGAGTTCCGCGAAGTGATGGCCAAGACCCCGCAAGGTCAGCTGTCCAAGCCATTCCAGACCCAATACGGCTGGCACGTGCTGGAAGTCCTTGGTCGTCGCGCCACCGACAGCACGACCCAGGCTCGCGAACAGCAAGCGATGACCGTGCTGCGTAATCGCAAGTACGACGAAGAGCTGCAAACCTGGCTGCGTCAGATCCGTGACGAAGCGTATGTGGAAATCAAACTCCCTGGCGCCGACCAGGCAGCACAGTGAAACCCAAGCGTTTCGCGCTGACACCCGGCGAACCGGCCGGCATAGGTCCCGACCTGTGCCTGCTGCTCGCCGCGCACGCCCAGCCGCACCCCCTGATAGCCATTACCAGCCGCGACCTGCTCCTTGAGCGGGCCGCGCAGTTGGGCGTGGCCGTCGATGTGCTACCCGTCACGCCGGACAACTGGCCGGATGCTCCCGCTCCCGCCAACAGCCTGTATGTGTGGGATACCCCGCTCAATGCCAAGGTGGTCGCCGGGCAACTGGACAAGGCCAACGCCGCTTTCGTCCTGGAAACCCTTACCCGCGCTGGCCAGGGCTGCCTGGACGGGCATTTTGCCGGCATGATCACCGCTCCGGTGCACAAAGGCGTGATCAATGAGTCCGGTATCGCTTTTTCCGGGCACACGGAATTCCTCGCCGACCTGACCCATACCGCGCAAGTGGTCATGATGCTCGCCACCCGTGGTCTGCGCGTGGCGCTGGTCACCACCCACCTGCCGCTGCGCGAGATTGCCGATGCGATCACGCCGGAGCGTCTGGAGCGGGTGACGCGAATCCTGCACACCGACCTGAAAGAAAAGTTCGGCATCGCCCAGCCACGCATCCTGGTCTGTGGGCTCAACCCCCATGCCGGTGAAGGCGGACACCTGGGCCATGAAGAAATCGATATCATCGAACCCACACTAGAGCGCCTTCGCGGCGAAGGCATGGACCTACGCGGCCCACTGCCCGCCGACACTCTGTTTACCCCCAAATATCTGGAGCACTGCGATGCAGTGCTGGCGATGTACCACGACCAGGGCCTGCCTGTGCTGAAATACAAAGGCTTTGGCGCAGCAGTCAATGTGACTCTCGGCTTGCCGATCATCCGCACCTCGGTCGACCACGGCACCGCCCTGGACCTGGCCGGTAGCGGCAAGATCGACACCGGCAGCCTGCAAGTCGCCCTGGAAACCGCCTACCAGATGGCCGAGACCCGTTTATGACCGAGCAATACCAACACAAGGCGCGCAAGCGCTTTGGCCAGAACTTTCTGCACGATGCCGGCGTTATCGACCGCATCCTGCGCTCCATCCATGCCAAGACCGAAGACCGCCTACTGGAAATCGGCCCTGGCCAGGGCGCGCTGACCCAGGGCCTGCTCAGCAGCGGCGCCCAGCTCGACGTTGTGGAACTGGACAAGGACCTGATCCCGATCCTCAACCAGCAGTTCGCTGGCAAGAGCAACTTCAACCTGCATCAGGGTGATGCGCTGAAGTTCGATTTCACCAGTTTGAATGCGGCACCTGGCAGCCTGCGCGTAGTCGGCAACCTGCCATACAACATCTCTACACCGCTGATTTTCCACCTGCTGCACAACGCCCACCTGATTCGCGACATGCACTTCATGCTGCAAAAAGAAGTGGTCGAGCGTCTGGCGGCAGGGCCTGGCGGCGGTGATTGGGGCCGACTGTCGATCATGGTCCAGTACCACTGCCGGGTCGAGCACCTGTTCAACGTAGGTCCTGGCGCGTTCAACCCGCCACCAAAAGTCGACTCGGCCATCGTGCGCCTGGTGCCCCATGCAGTACTGCCGCACCCGGCCAAGGATCACCGCCTGCTTGAGCGCGTAGTGCGCGAGGCTTTCAACCAGCGCCGCAAGACCCTGCGCAACACACTCAAGCTACTGCTGAGCAACGCCGAAATCGAAGCCGCCGGCGTCGATGGCAGCTTGCGTCCCGAGCAGCTCGATCTGGCGGCGTTCGTACGCCTTGCTGACAAGCTCAGCGAACAAGCCCTACAGAAAGCCGCGGACGCCTGACAGAACTGAAGCGTTATCGGGTAGGACACCAGCGCCCATGTCTGGTTTACTATCCGATACCTGGCCTAGACTGACTTATCAGCTACGTCCCGCGTTCCGCTTCGTTTTTAAGGCCCTTTTGCATGTCCGATCCTCGTTATCAGGTCGACGTCAGCGTCGTCACCCGCTATCTGGCAGAACAATCACAACCCGAGCAAGAGCGTTTTGCCTTCGCGTACACCATCACCGTGCGAAATAACGGCCTGCTACCGGCCCAACTGTTGTCACGGCATTGGGTCATCACCGATGGCGATGGGCATGTCGAGGAAGTTCGCGGCGCGGGCGTAGTTGGCCAGCAACCGCTGATTGAACCGGGTAAGAGCCATACCTACAGCAGCGGCACCGTCATGACATCCAAAGTCGGCACCATGCAAGGCACCTACGAGATGCGCGCCGACGACGGCAAGCATTTCGAGGCCATCATCGCCCCATTCCGCCTGGCGGTCCCCGGAGCCTTGCACTGATGGCAACCTATGCCGTCGGCGACCTGCAAGGCTGCCTCGATGCCTTGCAATGCCTGCTCAAGAAGGTTGCCTTCGACCCGGCAACAGATCGTCTGTGGCTGGTAGGCGACCTGGTCAACCGCGGCCCGCAGTCGCTGGAAACCTTGCGCTTCCTCTATAGCATCCGTCACTCACTGGTGTGCGTGCTCGGCAACCACGACCTGCACCTGCTGGCGGCCGGCAAGAATATCGAGCGCCTGAAGAAGGCCGATACCCTGCGCGAGATTATCGAAGCCCCGGATAGCGCCGAGCTGCTGGAATGGCTGCGCCAGCAAAAACTCATGCACTACGACGAGCAGCGCAACGTGGCGATGGTACATGCTGGCATTCCGCCACAATGGTCGCTGCGCAAAGCATTGAAATACGCCGCCGAAGTCGAGACGGCCCTGCGCGATGACAACCTGCTGCCGCCTTACCTCGATGGCATGTACGGTAACGATCCGGCGAAATGGGACAGCGACCTCAAGGGCGTCACGCGCCTGCGGGTGATTACCAACTATTTCACGCGCATGCGCTTCTGTACGGCCGAGGGCAAACTCGACCTCAAGAGCAAGGAAGGTCTGGGCACGGCACCTGCAGGCTTCAAGCCGTGGTTCCAGCACAAGGAACGCAAGACCAGGGACGTGAAGATCATCTTCGGGCACTGGGCAGCACTGGAAGGCAAGATCCAGGAGCCGGGCATCTCGGCCCTCGACACTGGCTGTGTCTGGGGCGGTGCCCTGACCCTGATGAATGTCGACACGGGTGAACGCCTGGCCTGCAAATGCGACGAACACGGCCATACCGCAGAGCCGCCAGTCGCCCCACAGATTTCCGAACCATCGCCAGCCAGCGCCCCGCGCTAGACTGCACTTTCTGCCGAGCCACAGGAGCCCGCCATGAGCGAATTCAAACGTATCCCCCCGGAACAGGCCCAGGCCCTGCGCGAACAGGGCGCAGTGGTGGTCGACGTCCGTGACCCTGCAACCTTCGCCGCCCTGCACATCAGCGGCTCGAAGCATCTGGACAACCACTCCCTGCACGCCTTCATCCAGGGTGCTGATCTGGACGCACCTACCGTGGTGGTTTGTTATCACGGCAACTCCAGCCAGGGTGCCGCCGCCTACCTGATCAGCCAGGGTTTTTCCGACGTCTACAGCATGGACGGCGGATTCGAGCTATGGCGTACGACTTTTCCTTCAGAAACAGCGCAAGGCACCACCGAATAATTTTTTTGTCATGCGCAAGGCCCCGCCCCCTGCGGGCTAGCGCGGTGGCAGACGAACGGTCTGCCACAACTAATTACGTATCTCGCCTTTACCTCCCAAATTCCCAACTATCCTTAAGCGCAGGCCATCCAAAACAGGGGAGAGCCGGTACACCGGCGCACGGGTCATCGGGAGTAGCTTTCGGGGTAGTCAGCTCCGAAAGAGTTCTGGGGGGTAAACAGCGACCGCCTGTTCGGTTGCTGCCAGCATCGACTGAGTGATCCGGCGTCGGCTCCACGTATCGAGCGAGGTGACGTCATGAGTATCTTTAGCCACTTCCAACAACGTTTCGAGTCCACACGCCAGGAAGAACTCTCTCTGCAAGAGTATCTGGAGTTGTGCAAAAAGGACCGTAGCGCCTACGTTTCCGCAGCCGAGCGTCTGTTGCTGGCCATCGGTGAACCGGAGCTGCTCGACACCTCGACCAACTCGAGGCTGTCGCGAATCTTCTCCAACAAGGTAATCCGTCGCTACCCGGCCTTTGAGGACTTCCACGGGATGGAAGAATGCATCGACCAGATCGTGTCGTATTTCCGCCATGCCGCCCAAGGCCTGGAAGAGAAGAAACAGATCCTTTACCTGCTCGGCCCCGTCGGCGGCGGTAAGTCGTCCCTGGCCGAAAAACTCAAACAACTGATGGAAAAAGTGCCCTTCTACGCGATCAAGGGCTCGCCAGTATTCGAATCGCCCCTGGGTCTGTTCAACGCCACTGAAGATGGTGCGATCCTCGAGGAAGACTTCGGCATCCCACGGCGCTACCTCAACACCATCATGTCGCCATGGGCCACCAAGCGCCTGGCCGAATTCGGCGGCGACATCAGCCAGTTCCGCGTGGTCAAGCTCTATCCGTCGATCCTGAATCAGATCGCCGTGGCCAAGACCGAGCCGGGAGATGAAAACAACCAGGACATCTCGGCACTGGTGGGCAAGGTCGATATCCGCAAACTGGAAGAATTCCCGCAGAACGACGCCGACGCCTACAGCTATTCGGGCGCACTGTGCCGGGCCAACCAGGGCCTGATGGAGTTCGTCGAAATGTTCAAGGCCCCGATCAAGGTACTGCACCCCTTGCTGACGGCCACCCAGGAAGGCAACTACAACAGCACCGAAGGCCTCGGGGCGATTCCGTTTACCGGGATCCTGCTGGCCCACTCCAACGAATCGGAATGGCATACCTTCCGTAACAACAAGAACAACGAAGCGTTCATCGACCGGATCTACATCGTCAAGGTGCCGTACTGCCTGCGGGTCAGCGACGAAGTGAAGATCTACGACAAGTTGCTGTTCAACAGCTCGCTGGCCAAGGCCCATTGCGCGCCCGACACCTTGAAAATGCTCGCCCAGTTCACCGTGTTGTCACGCCTGAAGGAGCCGGAAAACTCCAACATCTACTCCAAGATGCGTGTGTATGACGGCGAAAACCTCAAGGACACCGATCCGAAGGCCAAGTCGATCCAGGAATATCGTGACAACGCCGGCGTCGATGAAGGCATGAACGGCCTGTCCACCCGCTTCGCGTTCAAGATCCTTTCCAAGGTCTTCAACTTCGATCCCCACGAAATCGCTGCCAACCCGGTGCACCTGCTCTACGTGCTGGAGCAACAGATCGAACAGGAACAGTTCCAGGCCGAAACCCGCGAACGCTACCTGCGCTTCCTCAAGGAGTACCTGGCACCGCGGTACATCGAATTTATCGGCAAGGAGATCCAGACCGCCTACCTCGAGTCCTACAGCGAGTACGGCCAGAACATCTTCGATCGTTATGTGCTGTACGCGGATTTCTGGATTCAGGACCAGGAGTACCGAGACCCGGAAACCGGCGAGATCCTCAACCGCGTAGCATTGAACGAAGAGTTGGAGAAAATCGAAAAACCGGCCGGCATCAGCAATCCGAAGGATTTCCGCAACGAAATCGTCAACTTCGTGCTGCGTGCCCGTGCCAACAACAACGGCAAGAACCCGACCTGGCTCAGCTACGAAAAACTGCGGGTGGTCATCGAGAAGAAAATGTTCTCCAACACCGAAGACCTGC
Source organism: Pseudomonas umsongensis (assembly GCF_002236105.1). Taxonomy (GTDB): domain Bacteria; phylum Pseudomonadota; class Gammaproteobacteria; order Pseudomonadales; family Pseudomonadaceae; genus Aquipseudomonas; species Aquipseudomonas umsongensis. The sequence continues at coordinate 660,494 of NZ_NIWU01000003.1, read as the reverse complement.
TGCCAGTTATCAGCTTCAACGCCAAGGCCAGCAAAGAGGACCAGCAGAAACACAACGACTTCGTCACACGGATGGTCGAGCGGGGTTACACCGACAAACAGGTACGGCTGCTGTCCGAGTGGTACCTGCGGGTCAGAAAATCACAATAACCCGCTGCCGGTCAGACCGGTTGTCGTCAGCCAGAGACCTGTGCGTGCTTTTTCTGATACACAGGCCTCTGGAAGGTGTTCGAAAGTCGGTAGCGAGTTCAGGCAGCATCCAAAGCGCTTGGGGGAGCGTTGAATATCCCCTGGCTCTCGGTCCGATGCTGCATCACCGCTCGCCCCTTTCAGGACAGCTTCTAAGGAGCAGTCATGAGCTATGTGATCGACCGACGTCTCAATGGCAAGAACAAGAGCACGGTAAACCGCCAACGATTTCTGCGGCGTTACCGTGATCACATCAAAAAGGCTGTCGAAGAGGCGGTCAGCCGGCGCTCCATTACCGATATGGAACACGGCGAGCAAATCAGTATCCCGGGGCGCGACATCGACGAACCGGTGCTTCACCATGGTCGCGGTGGCAAACAGACCATCGTGCACCCGGGCAACAAGGAATTCACCAGCGGCGAACACATTGCCCGCCCACCAGGGGGTGGAGGCGGCAGAGGCCCTGGCAAGGCTGGTAACTCGGGCGAAGGGATGGACGAATTCGTCTTCCAGATCACCCAGGAAGAATTCCTCGAATTCATGTTCGAAGACTTGGAGCTGCCGAACCTGGTCAAGCGCAACCTGACCGGCACCGACACCTTCAAGACAGTGCGCGCGGGGATCAGCAACGAGGGCAACCCGTCGCGGATCAACATCATCCGCACATTGCGCTCAGCCCATGCACGGCGAATCGCCCTCTCGGGCAGCAGCCGGGCGAAACTGCGCGAAGCCAAGGAAGAACTCCTGCGACTCAAGCAGGAAGAGCCTGACAATTTCGGCGATATACAGGAACTTGAGGCAGAAATCGAAAAACTCAGCGCCCGCATTCACCGCGTGCCGTTTCTCGACACCTTCGACCTCAAGTACAACTTGCTGATCAAACAACCCAACCCCAGCTCGAAGGCGGTGATGTTTTGCCTCATGGACGTTTCCGGCTCCATGACCCAGGCGACCAAGGACATCGCCAAGCGCTTCTTCATCCTGCTGTACCTGTTTCTCAAGCGTAACTACGACAAGATTGACGTGGTATTCATTCGCCACCACACCAGCGCTCGCGAAGTGGACGAGGAAGAGTTTTTCTACTCCCGCGAAACCGGCGGGACCATTGTGTCCAGCGCCTTGAAGCTGATGCAGGAGATCATGGCCGAGCGCTATCCGGCCAACGAATGGAACATCTACGCCGCCCAGGCCTCCGACGGCGACAACTGGAACGACGACTCGCCGATTTGCCGCGACATTCTCATCAACCAGATCATGCCATTCGTGCAGTACTACACTTACGTTGAGATCACTCCACGAGAACACCAGGCCCTGTGGTTCGAGTACGAGCGTATCGCCGAAGCCTTTTCCGACACTTTCGCCCAGCAACAACTGGTCTCGGCCGGGGATATCTATCCGGTCTTCCGTGAACTCTTCCAGCGCAGGTTAGTGACATGACCGCCAAAGAGCTGAAGCGCCAACCCATATCCACCGGATCGGAGTGGACGTTCGAGCTGATCCAGGCGTACGACCGTGAAATCAGTCGTATTGCAGCTCGCTACGCGCTCGATACGTACCCTAACCAGATCGAAGTGATCACCGCCGAACAGATGATGGACGCCTACGCCTCCGTCGGCATGCCGCTGGGCTATCACCACTGGTCCTATGGCAAACACTTCCTCAGTACGGAAAAGTCCTATACCCGCGGCCAGATGGGGCTGGCCTATGAAATCGTGATCAACTCCGACCCCTGCATTGCCTACCTCATGGAGGAAAACACCATCTGCATGCAGGCGCTGGTGGTGGCGCATGCGTGCTACGGGCATAACAGCTTTTTCAAGGGCAATTACCTGTTCCGCACCTGGACCGATGCCAGCTCGATCATCGACTACCTGGTGTTCGCCAAGCAGTACATCATGCAGTGTGAAGAGCGCCATGGCATCGATGCGGTTGAAGACTTGCTCGACTCCTGCCACGCGCTGATGAACTACGGGGTGGACCGCTACAAACGCCCCTATCCTATTTCCGCGGAGGAAGAACGGCGTCGGCAAAAGGACCGGGAAGAACATCTGCAGAAGCAGATCAACGATCTGTGGCGCACCATACCCAAGGGCGCGGACAAGTACAGCGACAAGGACAACGCGCGCTTCCCCGCCGAACCGCAGGAAAACATCCTGTACTTCATCGAAAAACATGCACCGCTGCTGGAGCCGTGGCAGCGGGAAATTGTGCGGATCGTACGCAAGATCGCCCAGTATTTTTATCCACAGCGCCAGACCCAGGTCATGAACGAAGGCTGGGCGACATTCTGGCACTACACCCTGATGAACGACCTGTACGACGAAGGCCTGGTGACCGACGGTTTCATGATGGAGTTCCTGACATCACACACCAGCGTGGTCTTCCAGCCTGGCTTCGACAGCCCCTACTACAGTGGCATCAACCCTTACGCCTTGGGCTTTGCCATGTACCGCGATATCCGTCGCATGTGTGAAGAACCTACTGAAGAGGATTACCGCTGGTTCCCTGACATTGCCGGCACCGACTGGCTCGCGGCCATCAAGTTCGCCATGAGCAGCTTCAAGGATGAGAGCTTCATCCTGCAGTACCTTTCACCCAAAGTGATTCGCGACTTGAAATTGTTCAGCATTCTCGATGACGACCAGAAGGACGACCTGCTGGTGCCAGCCATTCACGACGAAGGCGGTTATCGCATCATCCGTGAAACCCTGGCGGCACAGTACAACCTTGGCAATCGCGAACCCAACGTGCAGATCTACAGCATCGACAGGCGCGGCGATCGCTCCCTGACCCTGCGCCACCAACAACACGACCGTAAACCCCTGGGAGAGTCCACCGAGGAAGTGCTCAAGCATCTGCACCGTCTCTGGGGTTTCGATATTCATCTGGAAACCCTGCAAGGTGACCAGGTCATGAAAACCCACCATGTGCCACCTAAGGGGGAACACAGCGAAGGCGATTACGGACGGCTGGACCTGGCCGTCATCCATTTGTGATCCTGGTTGTGCCTCCGAACGCTCGACGTAAAGGTTATCCTGTCGAGCTAACGGAGGTTTTTCATGCGGATTTATAAAGTTGGCGGTGCCGTACGTGATCGCTTGCTCGGCATAGCAGTCACCGACATCGACCGCGTCGTGGTCGGTGCGACCACTGAAGAAATGCTCGCCAAGGGTTTTCGCCCGGTAGGCGCTGATTTTCCGGTGTTTCTTCACCCGAAAACCGGCGAGGAATATGCCCTTGCCCGGACCGAACGCAAAAGCGGGCGTGGTTACGGCGGGTTCACGTTCCACGCCAGCCCTGACGTGACACTGGAAGAAGACCTGATTCGCCGCGACCTGACGATCAATGCGATGGCCGAAGACGATGAACAGAACCTGACCGACCCCTATCACGGCCAGCGCGATCTCGAGGCTAGAATACTTCGCCACGTTTCCCCCGCGTTCGCCGAAGATCCCCTCAGGGTTTTGCGCGTTGCCCGTTTCGCGGCACGCTACGCGGAGCTTGGGTTCACTGTCGCCACCGAAACCCTCAAACTGATGCGCCAACTCAGTGAGTCTGGCGAACTCCAGGCGCTGACGGCGGAGCGCAGCTGGAAAGAAATCTCCCGCGCCCTCATGGAAAATCAGCCACAGGTGTTTATCGAGGTGTTGCGCGCCTGCGGTGCGCTCAAAGTGCTGATGCCGGAAGTCGACGCGCTGTTCGGTGTACCGCAGCCCGCGATACACCATCCGGAAATCGACACCGGCGCCCACACCCTGAGCGTGCTTCAGCAAGCGGCACACCATAAACAACCGCTGACCGTACGCTGGGCCTGCCTGCTGCATGACCTGGGAAAAGGGCTGACGCCAGAGGAGCAATGGCCTCGCCATATCGCCCATGAGTCCAAGGGGCTGAAGCTGATCAAGGCGGTCAACGAACGCTTCAAGGCGCCAAGGGATTGCCAGGAGTTGGCGCTACTGGTGGGCGAATATCACACCCACGGGCATCGCGCGCTGGAGCTGAAGGCATCTACTTTGCTCGAGCTACTGCAGAGCTTTGACGTTTTCCGTCGACCGCAGCGGTTCGAAGAGTTTCTCGCCGCATGCGAAATGGATGCACGCGGACGCAAGGGACTGGAGGAGAGAAGTTATCCACAGGCGGACTATTTGCGCGGGGCAGCGACGGCGGCGCGCAGCGTTGCGGTTCAGCCTTTGCTGGAGCAGGGATTTAAAGGGCCTGAATTGGGTGAGGCGATCAAGCGAGAGCGGCTCAAGGCATTGAAAGCTTACAAAGAGGCGTCGTCCTGAAAAGCTTCGCGAGCAGGCTCGCTCCCACAAGGGTTGCACTGAACCCTGTGGGAGCGAGCCTGCTCGTGAAGGCGTCAGTTAAATCACAACAAATTCAAAGGTGTCAGTTGCTCACCGCGCCATTCGAAAGCCACTGGCGCCAACACCTGGTCAATCTGCGATTCGGCCCACAACACGGCGAAACTTTTACCTACGCCCGGGTGCACGCGATCCGGAGCAATCAGCGACAGCGGCCACAACACAAAGGCGTTTTTAAGAATTTCCGCCCTCGGCAGCACCAGGCCATCGAAGTTGCCCACCAAATCACCGAAGAGTAAAACGTCGATATCCAGAGGCAAACCTCGGCGATCGGGTGCGTAACGCCCATTATCCGCTTCGATAAACTTCAGACGGCGATCCAATTCCATCAACGGCAAGTCGGTATAAGCCGACACCACGAAGTTGAAGAACGGCCCGCTCTTGATCCCCACCGGCTGGCTTTCGAAGACCGCCGAGCAACGCATATCCACGAGAAAGCTCGCCAGGGCATCCAGGCCGGCCTGCAAATGGGTTTCGCGCTCGATGTTGCTGCCGAGCCCGAGATACACCTGAGTCAGCGACATCCGCGCTCGATCTCCACACCCACGCCACCTGTAGCAGCAGGAACCGCACCTGGCTTGGTCAGTTTGAGACGCATCCAGGTAATCTTGAATTCGCTCATCAGTGCTTCAACCAGGCGCTCGGCAAAGGTCTCGACCAGTTGAAACTGTGCCTGTTCGGCAAAGGCCTGGATACGCGACGAAACGCTCGCATAATCAAGCGCCAGGGACAGGTCATCGCCAGCGGCGGCTGGACGATTGTCCCAAGCGAAACTCAGGTCAAGCCGCAAGCACTGTCGGATGCCTCGCTCCCAGTCATAGGCACCGATCACGGTGTCGACTTCCAGGCCCTCGATAAACACTCTGTCCAAGCACTTTTCTCCGCTACACGACAAGGGCGCAATGCGCCGTTAGAATCAGGGCGTCCTCGCCCGGAATAGTTAGCATGTTTTGGTTACTGGCGATCCTCGCCTACCTGCTCGGCTCGCTGTCCTTCGCCATCTTGCTCAGCCGCCTGACCGGTAACCCCGATCCGCGAATGAGTGGTTCGGGCAATGCTGGCGCCACCAACATGTTGCGCCTGGCCGGCAAGAAACTCGCCATCCTGACCCTGCTCGGCGACTTCTGCAAAGGCCTGCTGCCTGTACTGGTCGCCAGTGCCGCCGGCCTGTCACTGCAGGATCAGGCCTGGGTCGGCGTTTGCGCCGTCATCGGTCACCTGTTCCCGCTTTACTTCCGCTTTCGCGGTGGCAAGGGTGTCGCCACCGCTGCCGGCATGTTGCTGGGGTTATACCCGCCTGCAGCCTTGATGGCGGTCTGTGCCTGGCTGCTGACGTTCTACCTGACCCGCACCAGCTCGCTGGCCGCCTTGATCGCCACGCCCTTGACCCTGCCACTGCTGGCCTGGCAAGAACCGGCAGCACTGCTGCCCATGTGCGCCCTGACCGGCATGATCGTCTGGCGCCACCGGGGCAATCTACGCGACCTGTTTGCGGGGCGCGAACGGCATTTTTAGCAGCCCGGCATGAGTACGCTTCATCACAGGGGCGACAACTGCTCCATCGGCCACCGCGCCTGCACACTGATCGCCAGGCTTTCCTGCTGACCAGCCTTCAGGCGTTGGCAGCCCGCAAACGCAATCATGGCGCCATTATCGGTACAGAACTGCGCACGGGCGTAAAAAACATCGCCCTTCATGTCGCCTAGCATCTTTTCCAGGGAAGAGCGCAACGCCTTGTTGGCACTGACGCCCCCAGCGATCACCAGGCGCTTCATGCCAGCCGCTTTCAGGGCACGCTTGCACTTGATGGTCAAAGTCTCCACCACGGCCTGCTGGAACGCCAGCGAGATGTCGCAACGGGCTTGCTCACCGTCGTCCCCGGCACTCACACACTGCTGCCAGGTGTTCAGGGCGAAGGTTTTCAAGCCGCTGAAACTGAAGTCCAGGCCAGGGCGGTCGCACATCGGACGCGGAAAGACGAAACGCCCTGCTACGCCTTGCTCTGCCAGCCGAGCGATTTCCGGCCCACCCGGATAATGGAGCCCCATCATCTTCGCGGTTTTGTCGAACGCTTCGCCCGCGGCATCGTCCAGGGTCTCACCCAGAAGCGTGTATTGGCCGATCCCGTCGACCTGAACCAACTGCGTATGGCCGCCCGACACCAACAAAGCGACGAACGGGAATTCCGGCGGTTGCGACTCCAACATCGGTGCCAGCAAGTGACCTTCCATGTGATGCACGCCGAGCGCCGGAATGCCCCAGGCAAAGGCCAGTGCCTGAGCGCAGGAAGCACCCACCAGCAAGGCACCGACAAGGCCAGGGCCCGCGGTATAAGCGATGGCGTCGATCTCGGTTGGCACACAGTCGGCTTCGGCCAGGACCTGACGAATCAAGGGCAGCATGCGCTTGACGTGATCACGCGAGGCCAGTTCCGGCACTACGCCACCATACGCACGGTGCAGGTCGATCTGGCTGAACAGCGCGTCGGCCAGCAGGCCTCGTTCACTGTCGTAGAGTGCGACACCAGTTTCGTCGCAAGAGGTTTCTAATCCCAGTACTAGCATGGGTTTGCGCCTTGTTTAGGCTGAATTCGAAGGCGCGCATAATAGTCGTCGCGTGATGCCCCGACCAGCGGTTTTCGATCAGAGGCTTTGCATTCCGTGCGATGAGGGGTTAACATCCGCAACCCTTAAAAACCGACGTCTTCAAGTGCTCTTTTGCCGCGAGGATGTTGACCCCGGTAATGAATGAAGGTAGCTCTGGATGCCAGCCGTCAAAGTAAAAGAGAACGAACCCTTCGACGTAGCTCTGCGTCGTTTCAAGCGCTCCTGCGAAAAAGCCGGTGTACTGGCTGAAGTTCGTAGCCGCGAATTTTACGAGAAGCCAACTTCTGAGCGTAAGCGCAAAGCAGCAGCCGCTGTTAAGCGTCACGCCAAGAAAGTTCAGCGCGAACAGCGCCGCGCCGTTCGTCTGTACTAATACACAGACGATCGTAGCAAGCTTCTGCCAAGCCCGGCTCTGAGCCGGGCTTATGGCATTTGCGTAAAACGCTTGATGCTTCACCGTCGAAGCCGCAGATGCGACTGAGACAAATCTGCTTCACCGCGTCAGACCTGGCTCTTTTGCCAGCGGTGCACGTCTTTTCTGACGAGCCTTTCAAGGCTACTGACGAGCACACCCACTGATTCCTCTCACGACGATCAGCCCAAGGCACCTGTTTGCGTGCCGAATTACGAGCTATCCGAGACCATTGACTGGTCGCAGCCGGATTCAGCGTAACATTTTCAAATAGTCGAATACTGATGAGCAGTAACGTCAGTGGATTTTCGGCAGATACACTTCCCGACAGCGATCATGCAGGCGATACCGGTCGAGCCGCACACTTTGCGCGCCTCAAGTAATGACCCGCGCTCAGCTACCCTTCGCTTCGGTTCCTTTTCAGCGCAGATGACGAGAACGCCATGGCCGGGCTAATTCCCCAGAGCTTCATTGACGACCTTCTGAACCGCACCGACATCGTCGACGTGGTCAGCTCGCGCCTGCAATTGAAAAAGGCCGGAAAAAACCATACGGCCTGCTGCCCGTTCCACAAAGAGAAAACCCCCTCTTTCAGCGTGAGCCCCGACAAGCAGTTCTATTACTGCTTCGGCTGCGGCGCTGGCGGCAATGCCCTGGGCTTCATCATGGACCACGACAACCTGGATTTCCCCCAGGCTGTCGAGGAACTGGCCAAAGCCGCCGGAATGGAAGTCCCCCGCGAAGAAAGTGGGCGCTCGCACAAACCGCGGCAGCCAACCGACTCGCCGCTGTACCCACTGCTCACAGCCGCCGCCGATTTCTATCGCGCCGCCCTGAAAAGTCATCCGGCACGCAAAGCCGCCGTGGACTACCTCAAAGGTCGCGGGCTGACCGGTGAAATCGCCCGGGACTTCGGCCTGGGCTTTGCGCCACCTGGGTGGGACAACCTGTTCAAGCACTTGAGCAGCGATACCCTGCAACAAAAAGCCATGATTGATGCCGGCCTGCTGATCGAGAACGCCGAAACCGGCAAACGCTACGACCGCTTTCGTGACCGCGTGATGTTCCCGATCCGCGACAGTCGCGGGCGTATCATCGCGTTTGGTGGCCGGGTGCTGGGCGACGACAAACCCAAGTACCTCAATTCACCGGAAACTCCGGTCTTCCATAAAGGCCAGGAACTCTACGGCCTGTACGAAGCGCGCAAGAACAATCGCAACCTCGACGAAATCATCGTCGTCGAGGGCTACATGGACGTCATCGCCCTCGCCCAGCAAGGCTTGCGCAATGCCGTCGCGACCCTGGGCACCGCCACCAGCGAAGAGCACATGAAACGACTGTTTCGAGTCGTGCCCAGCGTGCTGTTCTGTTTCGACGGCGACCAGGCCGGCCGCAATGCGGCCTGGCGCGCACTGGAAGCGACACTGACAAGCCTGCAGGACGGTCGCCGCGCGCGATTCCTGTTCCTGCCCGAGGGTGAAGACCCGGACACCCTGGTCCGCTCCGAAGGCACCGACGCCTTTCGCGCACGGATCAACCAGCACGCGCAGCCGCTGGCCGATTACTTCTTCCAACAACTGACCGAAGAGGCCGACCCTCGCTCGCTCGAAGGCAAGGCCCACATGGCCACCCTCGCCGCACCGCTGATCGACAAGGTCCCCGGCGCCAACCTGCGCACCCTGATGCGCCAGCGGCTGCTGGAAATCACCGGACTGAGCGGCGAGGCGGTGAGCCAACTGGTACACAGCGCGCCTCAGGACGCGCCACCGGCCTATGACCCTGGCATGGATTACGATGCCATGCCGGACTACTCCGACTTCCACCAACCCCAGGAGGCCTACACGCCCCAGCAGGAGTGGACGCCGAAGAAATCCGGGGCCGGCGGCAAGAAATGGGACAAGAAACCCTGGAGCAAGAACGGCAAGCGCGGTGATCGCGACGAGCCTTACGCCCCACGCAAGCCAGTCGCAGTGGAAGCCCCGACGCTTATCGCTTTGCGCACACTGATTCACCACCCGCAACTGGCCAAAAAAGTTGAGAGTGCCGATCATTTTGCCAACGAGAGCAACACGTACGCTCAAGTACTAATCGCCCTGATCGAGGCTGTGCAGAAAAATCCTGGGCTAAACTCTATTCAGTTGATGGCCCGTTGGCACGGTACAGAGCAAGGACGTCTCTTGAGAGCCCTCGCAGAAAAGGAATGGCTAATTGACGGCGATAACCTTGAACAACAGTTTTTAGACACCATTACTAGGTTATCCGCGGGCCAGCACACGCAGACCCTCGACGACCTCATCAAGAAAGCAAGGCAGCCGGGATTGTCGGCTGAAGAGCAAATTCAGATAGCTAAACAGATGCGCGACCTCTTAAAACAGAATGTTTCCGCATCAAACCCGACCTCAACTGGCGCGTGAGGTCATAGCTCAGGTATAATCCTCGGCTTGTTTTTTGCCCGCCAAGACCTTCAGTGGATAGGGTGTTATGTCCGGAAAAGCGCAACAGCAGTCTCGTATTATTGAGTTGATCAAACTGGGTCGTGAGCAGAAGTATCTGACTTACGCCGAGGTCAACGACCACCTGCCCGAGGATATTTCAGATCCAGAGCAGGTGGAAGACATCATCCGCATGATTAACGACATGGGGATCCCCGTACACGAGAGTGCTCCGGATGCGGACGCCCTTATGTTGGCCGACGCCGATACCGACGAGGCCGCTGCGGAAGAAGCCGCCGCCGCGTTGGCAGCGGTGGAGACCGATATCGGTCGCACCACTGACCCAGTGCGCATGTACATGCGCGAAATGGGTACGGTCGAGCTCCTCACGCGTGAAGGCGAAATTGAAATCGCCAAGCGTATTGAAGAGGGTATCCGTGAAGTGATGAGCGCAATCGCGCACTTCCCTGGCACGGTTGATCATATTCTCTCCGAATACACTCGCGTTACCACCGAAGGTGGCCGCCTGTCCGACGTCCTGAGCGGTTATATCGACCCGGACGACGGTATTGCGCCGCCTGCTGCGGAGGTTCCGCCGCCGATCGACACCAAGACCGCGAAAGCGGATGACGATTCCGACGACGATGACGCCGAAGCTTCCGATGACGAAGAAGAAGCCGAAAGCGGTCCGGATCCCATCATCGCCGCCCAGCGCTTTGGTGCTGTCGCCGATCAGATGGAAATCACCCGCAAGGCGCTGAAAAAGCACGGTCGCCACAACAAGCTGGCGATTGCCGAGCTGTTGGCCCTGTCCGACCTGTTCATGCCGATCAAACTGGTTCCGAAGCAATTCGAAGGCCTGGTCGAGCGTGTGCGCAGTGCCCTGGATCGTCTGCGCCAGCAAGAGCGTGCAATCATGCAGCTCTGCGTTCGTGATGCACGCATGCCGCGTGCCGACTTCCTGCGCCAGTTCCCGGGCAACGAAGTCGACGAAAGCTGGAGCGATGCACTGGCCAAAGGCAAAAGCAAATACGCTGAAGCCATCGGTCGCGTGCAGCCGGATATCATTCGTTGCCAGCAGAAGCTGACCGCGCTGGAAACCGAAACCGGTTTGACGATCGCCGAGATCAAGGACATCAACCGTCGCATGTCGATCGGTGAGGCCAAGGCCCGCCGCGCGAAGAAAGAGATGGTCGAAGCGAACTTGCGTCTGGTGATCTCCATCGCCAAGAAGTACACCAACCGTGGCCTGCAGTTCCTCGACCTGATCCAGGAAGGCAACATCGGCCTGATGAAAGCGGTAGACAAGTTCGAATACCGCCGCGGCTACAAATTCTCGACTTATGCCACCTGGTGGATCCGTCAGGCGATCACTCGCTCGATCGCCGACCAGGCCCGCACCATCCGTATTCCGGTGCACATGATCGAGACGATCAACAAGCTCAACCGCATTTCCCGCCAGATGTTGCAGGAAATGGGTCGCGAACCGACCCCGGAAGAGCTGGGTGAACGCATGGAAATGCCTGAGGACAAGATCCGCAAGGTATTGAAGATTGCAAAAGAGCCGATCTCCATGGAAACCCCGATCGGTGATGACGAAGACTCCCATCTGGGTGACTTCATCGAAGACTCGACCATGCAGTCGCCAATCGATGTTGCAACCGTTGAGAGCCTTAAGGAAGCGACTCGCGAAGTGCTGTCCGGCCTTACTGCCCGTGAAGCCAAGGTACTGCGCATGCGCTTCGGTATCGACATGAATACCGACCACACCCTCGAGGAAGTTGGTAAGCAGTTCGACGTTACCCGCGAACGGATTCGTCAGATCGAAGCCAAGGCGTTGCGCAAGCTGCGCCATCCGACGAGAAGCGAGCATCTGCGCTCCTTCCTCGACGAGTGATACCAGAACCCCCGGCCCAGGCCGGGGGTTTTGTTTTTGCAGATAATTCCCCCGCTCCACCCCACCCGCCAATTTGCCCGTCTACACTCGAAACATTCCCCGAGCCATAACGAGACCGTTATGCCCAGACTGCCGACCGTGTGTTTTTTGCTGTCGCTGATGACCTGGACCGCAACGGCTGGCGCGCTGACTCTCACTGACGAAGAACGTAGCTGGCTGGCGGCCCATCCGGACCTGCGCCTGGGTGTCGATGCATCCTGGCCGCCCTTTGAGTTTCGCGACGACCAGGGGCGTTACCAGGGCCTTGCTGCAGACTATATCGACCGTATTCGCCAGCGGCTGGCCATCAAGCTCACGCCCATTGAGCCCGTGAGCTGGACGGTAGTACTGGACCAGGCCAAGCAAGGCAAGCTGGACCTTTTGCCGGGCATCATGTCGACCCCGGAACGCCAGGCCTACCTGTCATTCACCCGTCCCTACCTGGACTTCCCGATCGTCATCCTGGCGCACGTCGGAGGCGCCCAACCGCGCAAACTCAAAGACCTGTACGGGCTAAAAATCGCCGTAGTGGAAAACTACGCACCTCACGAACTGTTGCGCACCCACCATCCCGATTTGAACCTGGTGGCGATGCCCAATGTCAGCTCCGCTTTACAGGCGCTGGCTACCGATGAAGTAGACGCCGTGGTAGGCGATCTCGCTTCCAGCGTCTGGAGTCTGCGCCAGCTCAAACTCGACGGGCTGTACGTCAGCGGCGAAACCCCCTACCGCTACCAGTTGGCAATGGGTGTACCCCGTGACAACAAAATGCTGGTCGGCATTCTGGATAAAGTCCTCGCCGACATGACACCTGCTGAAATCAGTTCGATCCAGGAACATTGGGTCGGCAACGTACTGGATCATCGAACATTCTGGTCCGATCTATTGGTCTACGGCTTGCCTGGGCTACTTTTACTGATCGCCGTGCTCGCCGCCGTGATCCGCGTCAACCGCCGCTTGAGCTCGGAAATCGCCCGCAGGGTCAACCTGGAGCAGGAACTGCGCAGCAGCGAATACCACTACCGCGGGCTGGTGGAAAGCCTTTCGGCCATCGCCTGGGAAGCGCGGATGAGCGACTTCACCTACAGCTACGTGTCGCCCCACGCCGAAGACCTGCTCGGTTACCCCTTGTCGCATTGGCTGATCCCAGGCTTCTGGCGCAACATCATCCACCCCGCCGACCTCACCCGCGCGCAGAGTTTCTGCGACCACGAAGTGTTGGCCGGGCGTGACCACACTCTCGATTACCGGGTCATCACCGCTGACGGTCGTTGCATCTGGGTCCGCGACATCGTCAGCCTGATCGAACACGGTCATGAGCCGGTGATGCGCGGCTTGATGATCGACATCAGCGAGACCAAACGCACCGAAGAAGCACTGCGCTTGTCTGAACAGAAGTTTGCCTCGGTGTTCCAGCAGTGCCCAGACATCCTGGTGATCGCACGCCTGAGTGACGGTTGCCTGCTGGAGGTCAACGATGCGTTCGAAGAACAGATCGGCCTAAAGGCCGAAGACGTAATCGGCCAGACTGCCACCGACTTGAACATCTGGGGTATTCCGGGTGTCGGGCCCGGGCTGCTGCAGCGCTTGCAGGCCGGCAGCATTCGAAACCTGGAGATGCCCTTTCGTCGCAGCAATGGCCAGGTGTTCACCGGCCTGATCTCGGCCGAGCCCTTCGACCTCGATACCACCCCGGCGCTGGTCGTCGTGGTGCGAGACATCACCCAGCTCAAGGAAACCCAGCAACAACTGCAAACCTCCGAAGAAAAGTTCGCCAAGGCCTTCCACGCCTCCCCCGACGGCTTGCTGCTGTCGCGCCAGAGCGATGGCCTGCTGTTGGAGGTCAACGAGGGGTTCAGCCGCATTACCGGCTTCAACAGCGCGATGTCGGTGGATCGCTCAGCCCTTGACCTGGGGATCTGGGTCAACCTCAACGAGCGCAAACAAATGCTCGACCTGTTGCACCGGGATGGTTTCGTCCGCGATTTCAGCTGCCATATCCGCCGCAGCGATGGGCAGATCCGCCTCTGCGAAGTCTCCAGCCGTCCGCTACCGATCGGTGACGACGACTGCATGCTGACCATCGCCCGGGACATCACCGAACGCCACCTGATGCAGGAAAAACTGCAGCAGGCCGCGACGGTATTCGAGAGCACCGCAGAGGGCGTGTTGATCACCGATACCCAGCAGCACATCAGTGCGGTCAACCGCGCCTTTACCGAAATCACCGGCTACAGCGAAAGCGAAGCACTGGGGCACACCCCGCGCCTGCTTGCCTCGGGCCTGCATGACAGTGCGTTCTACGCGGCCATGTGGCATCAACTGACCGACGAAGGTCATTGGCAAGGCGAGATTTCCAACCGACGCAAAAATGGCGAACTCTATCCCAGCTGGTTGACCATTAGCGCCGTACGAAATCGTAACAACTTCATCACGCACTTCGTGGCTGTGTTCGCCGACATCTCCAGCCTCAAGCACGCCCAGGCCAAACTGGACTACCAGGCTCACCACGACCCGCTGACCGGTCTGCCAAACCGCACGTTGTTCGAAAGTCGCCTGCTCAACGCGCTGAATCACCAGAAGGAAAACGGCGGTCAGGGCGCAGTGCTGTTCCTGGATCTGGACCGTTTCAAACACATCAATGACAGCCTCGGTCACCCGGTCGGCGATCTTTTGCTCAAGGGGATTGCCGTGCGTCTCAAGGAGCAGTTGCGAGACATCGACACTGTCGCGCGCCTGGGCGGCGACGAATTCATCATCCTGCTCCCGGGCCTGCAGCAACCCAGCGACGCCGACAACATCGCCACCAAGCTGCTCAATTGCTTTACCGCGCCGTTCCAGGCGGGTGAGCATGAGTTTTTCATCAGCTCCAGCATCGGCACCAGCCTCTACCCCAAGGATGGCAGTGACGTAGCCACGCTGATCAAAAACGCCGACGCAGCGATGTACCGCTCCAAGGCCAAAGGCCGTAACCGCGTAGAAAGCTATACCTGCGACCTCACCGCTCAAGCCAGCGAGCGTGTGGCGCTGGAGCACGAACTGCGACGCGCCATCGAGCGCAATGAACTGCACCTGTGCTACCAACCCAAGATCAGCCTCGACGACTATCGCCTGGTGGGGGCCGAAGCGCTGATTCGCTGGCGTCATCCGACCTTCGGCGAAGTGCCGCCCGAACACTTCATCTCACTTGCCGAAGAAAACGGCATGATCCTGCAGATAGGCGACTGGGTACTCGAGACCGCCTGCCGGCAGATGTTCGAATGGAACCAGATGTACGAAGGCCTCGGCCCACTGTCGGTCAACCTCGCCGGTGCCCAGCTGCGCCAACCGAATCTTTTGGGGCGAATCGAACAACTGCTCAAGGACAACCGCCTCAATCCCGGTTGCCTGCAACTGGAGATCACCGAAAACTTCATCATGAGCCAGGCCGAAGAAGCGCTCGCCGTGCTGCACCAACTCAAGCATCTGGGTGTGCAATTGGCGATCGACGACTTCGGCACCGGGTACTCCTCGCTGAGTTACCTCAAGCGCCTGCCGCTGGACATACTCAAGATCGACCAGTCCTTCGTCCGCGGCTTGCCGGACGACCCCCACGACGCCGCTATCGTGCGCGCCATTATCGCGCTCGGTCGAAGCATGCAATTCACGGTCATCGCCGAAGGCGTCGAAACCCAGGCGCAGCAGCAATTCCTGGCTGCCGAAGGCTGTGAGCAGATCCAAGGCTACATCGTCAGCCTGCCCCTGCCCCCTGACGAATTCGCCGCGACGTTTCTTCGTACAGCAGTAATGGATTTTTCGGATAGCACAGCCGCGAAACCATCGCTATAATCCGCGACCAATGGGGCCTATAGCTCAGTTGGTTAGAGCAGAGGACTCATAATCCTTTGGTCCACGGTTCAAGTCCGTGTGGGCCCACCAATTAAATCAACAAGTTAGGTCAACCATTACGGTTGGCCTTTTTTGTTTGTGACGCTTTTGTAAGCACTTTGTAAGCATTCAGCGTAAAAATCCCATCTCAAGGGCCTGGCCGGATGGTCTTGCGCGATCAAATCGGACCTGCGGCTAGCGCATTTGTCGGCAAATATTGCCCATAGCAACAAACAGATAACGCCCCAGCTGCTTTACCGCCTCCGTCGGCCCATTCACCGTCGCGCCGACACGTTCAGCGGGCGGATAGACCGGCACGGCCTGGACTGAATCGATGGTGGCGGGCGACTCAGGTAGCAATAGCTGCCAAATTTCTTCCAGTCACGACTGACAGCAACCGGCCAGGATTGGACAGTCGCCGCCCGCAACAAAGATGTGCTTAATCACTGCCTGAGTCGCGATACCCCCCCCTGTTAGGGCTAATCGACGGCGACTAGGACAAATGCCACACAGCCCTGGCCGAGCGCCAAGGGATTCAGCATCAAAACGCAGCGTGAGCAGGGCTTGGGGTAAACGTACGCCGTAGGATGTACTGAGCACAGCGAGTCCCATCGGCAGCAATCGCGGCAACCGCAAAAAGAAATGATGGGTATCGCGCAGCTCGATTAATCCTAAGAACTACGAACGCAGACCTTTTCCAGCTAACACGTGGCGATTCACAATAGTCATGTTTTACTACGGGCCATATGAAGATCGCAGAGCATCATCAATGAGTGAGCAAATAATCGAACAGGGCTTTATCGACAAGCTGATTGAGCTCAAATACAGCTACCGCCCAGACATCAGAGACCGCGCCTCGCTAGAGCGCAACTTTCGCGAGAAATTCGATGCCCTCAACCGCGTTTGCCTCACTGATGGCGAATTTTCTCGCCTGCTCGACGAGATCGTTACCCCTGATGTGTTTGCTGCGGCGCGTACCCTGCGCGAGCGTAACGCCTTCACCCGCGAAGACGGCACGCCGCTGAACTACACACTGGTCAATATCAAAGACTGGTGCAAAAACACCTTCGAGGTGGTCAATCAGCTCCGCATCAATACCGACAACAGCCACCACCGTTTCGATGTGCTCATCCTCATCAACGGTGTGCCGTGCGTTCAAGTTGAGTTGAAAACGCTGGGTATTAATCCCCGCCGCGCCATGGAACAAATCGTCGAATACAAAAACGACCCCGGCAACGGCTACACCAAAACCTTGCTTTGCTTCCTGCAGATGTTCATCGTCAGCAACCGCGACAACACTTACTACTTTGCCAACAATAACGCCCGTCACTTCTCGTTCAACGCCGATGAGCGATTCCTGCCCATCTATCAGTTTGCTGACGAGGCGAATAAAAAGATTACCTACCTCGACCGCTTCGCCGAGACCTTCCTCGTCAAATGCACGCTTGGCCAAACAATCAGCCGCTACATGGTGCTGATAGCGAGCGAGCAGAAGCTCATGATGATGCGCCCGTATCAGGTCTATGCCGTCAAAGCCATTGTCGACTGCATCGAACAAAACTGTGGCAACGGCTATATCTGGCACACCACCGGTAGCGGCAAAACACTCACATCTTTCAAAGCGTCCACCTTGCTCAAGGACAACCCGGAGATCGAGAAATGCCTCTTTGTGGTGGACCGCAAAGACCTCGACCGCCAAACCCGTGAGGAATTCAACAAGTTCCAGGAAGGCTGCGTCGAAGAAAACACTAACACCGCTGCACTGGTGCGTAGGCTGCTGTCCGAGGACTACGCCGATAAAGTCATCGTCACCACCATCCAGAAGCTCGGCCTCGCCCTGGATGAAAGCAGCAAACGCAACAAGCAGCGCCAACGCAACGACCAGCCCACCTACAAAGAGCTGTTGGCCCCACTGCGCGACAAACGCATTGTGTTTATCTTCGATGAATGCCACCGCTCCCAGTTTGGGGATAACCACAAAGCCATCAAAGAATTCTTCCCCAAGGCCCAGCTGTTTGGCTTTACCGGCACGCCCATTTTTGAAGAGAACGCCTCACGGGTAAAAGTGGAAGACCAGCAGGCGTCTTACCAAACCACGGATGAGCTGTTCCAAAAGCAGCTACACGCTTACACCATTACCCACGCGATTGAAGACGCCAACGTGCTGCGCTTCCATATCGATTACTTCAAACCAGAAGGCAAGAAAACACCCAAGCCTGGGGAAGGCTTAGCCAAGCGAGCCGTGGTAGAAGCCATTCTCGCCAAACACGACATGGCCACCGCGCAGCGCCGTTTCAATGCCATTTTGGCGACAGCCAGCATCAACGACGCCATCGAATACCATAGCCTGTTTGCCGAACTGCAACACGCCAAACAACTGGCCGACTCTGACTACCAGTCGCTGAATATTGCATGCGTATTCTCGCCGCCTGCCGAAGGCAATGCGGACGTCAAACAAATTCAGGAAGACCTGCCGCAAGAAAAGCAGGACAACGAAGAAGATCCAGAAGGCAAAAAAGCGGCGCTGAAATCCATCTTGGCCGACTACAACAGCTGCTACGGCACCAACCACGGCATCAGCGAGTTCGACCTCTACTACCAAGATGTGCAAAAGCGTATTAAAGACCAACAATGGCCAAATGCCGACCACCCGCATGCGCAGAAAATCGACATCACCATCGTGGTCGATATGCTGCTAACCGGATTCGACTCCAAATACCTGAACACCCTCTACGTGGATAAAAACCTCAAGTACCACGGTTTGATCCAGGCCTTCTCGCGTACCAACCGTGTGCTCAGTTGTGCTCAGGCACCAGACAAGGGCCCTACTGGGATAAAACCGTTCGGCAATATCCTCGACTTCCGCCATCAGCAAGACGCCGTGGATGCAGCCGTCAGCCTATTTTCTGGTGAAAATTCCGGCCCACAGGCCCGCGAAATTTGGCTGGTGGACAAAGCCCCCGTGGTGATTGAAAAACTACAGGCTGCCGTACAAAATCTAGATGATTTTATGCAATCACAAGGCGTGGCCTGCGCACCGGAGGCCGTGCATAACCTGAAAGGCGACGATGCCCGTGCCGCTTTTATCAGCCACTTCAAGGAAGTGCAGCGCCTCAAAACCCAGCTCGACCAATACACCGACCTCACCGAAGACAACACCGCCGCCATTGAACAGATTCTGCCCAAGGAAAGCCTGCTGGGCTTTCGCGGTGCTTATCTGGAAACGGCCCAGCGCCTCAAAGCCCAACAAGGTAAGAGCGGTAAAAACGCGGATGGCAAAACCGACGCAGTGGATCAACTCGATTTCGAGTTCGTGCTCTTCGCTTCTGCCATTATTGACTATGACTACATCGTAGGGCTGATGTCGCGCTTCTCGCAGCAAGAACCCAGCAAGCAAAAGATGAGTCGCGATCAGCTTATTGGCTTGATCCAAGCCGATGCCAAGTTTATGAACGAGCGCGACGACATTGCAGCCTATATCGCCACGCTCAGGGCCGGCGAGGGCCTGAGCGAAACCGCGATCCGTGACGGCTATAGACGCTTCAAGCAACACAAAGACGCCGCCGAACTCGCTGATATTGCAAACAAACACCAGCTGGCCCCAGCCGCCTTGCAAGACTTTGTGGATGGCATTCTGCAACGCATGATCTTCGACGGCGAACAGCTCAATGACCTGATGGCGCCACTCGACCTCGGTTGGAAAGCACGCGCCCAGGCCGAACTGGCGCTGATGAAAGAGCTGCACGGCTTACTTATAAAACGCGCCCAAGGCCGCGAAATTTCAGGACTGAGTGCGTATGAGCAGTGAAACAACAACCAACAGCGCGGTGGATGACACCACGCCAGCGCGAGTGCCGAAGCTGCGCTTTCCGGAGTTTCGGGAGGCGGCGGGGTGGCATTTTGTACCTCTAAACCGTTTGGCGATTCGAGCTAAACAAAAAAATCGAGACGAACAGATTGATCGCGTACTGACCAACTCTGCTGAGTTTGGCGTAGTAGATCAGCGAGATTTTTTTGATAAGGACATCGCAACGCAAGGAAAGCTTGAGGGCTATTTTGTTGTTGAGCTTGGCAGCTACGTCTACAACCCACGCACATCTTCAACAGCGCCCGTAGGCCCCATATCAAAGAATAAAATTGGCACGGGAGTAATGTCCCCGCTGTATACAGTCTTTAAATTCAAAGACGACATGAACGAATTTTACGAGCACTTTTTCAAGACTACCGGCTGGCATACCTACATGCGACGCGCATCTAGCACTGGTGCACGCCACGACAGGATGGCCATATCAAGCGACGACTTTATGGCAATGCCTCTGCCTGTATCGTCACCCGCTGAGCAACAAAAAATCGCTGCCTGCCTAAGTTCACTAGACGAGCTGATCGCCGCGCAAGCTCGCAAAGTGTATGCACTCAAGACCTATAAACAAGCGCTGATGCAGCAGTTGTTCCTCCGCGAAGGCGAAACCCGACCCCGACTTCGTTTCCCCGAATTTCAAAAAACCGGAGAGTGGGAGATAAAGACGATTGGAGATATTTTCGAGACGTCGGCAGGGGGGACGCCAGAGCGTTCGAAACCGGAGTATTGGAATGGCTCAATTCCGTGGGTAACAACATCCCTAGTAGATTTCAATGTCATTAGCTGCGCGGAAGAATTTATTACTAATGAAGGTTTAAAAAACTCTTCGGCGAAGATATTTCCCAAACATACAGTGTTGGTCGCGCTGATTGGACAAGGAAAGACTCGCGGAAAAGTCGCATTACTCGACTGCGAAGCGTCGACCAACCAGAACTGTGCCGCAATCCTACCTACTGAGGTCGTGATTCCGAACTTCACTTTTCTGAATTTGTGTAGCCGCTACGAAGAGATTCGAGCACTGAGCAACACTGCTGGACAGGGCAGTTTGAGTCAAGGACTCATCCGAACTCTCCCGTTCGGCTTTCCGAAAGACAAAGCCGAACAACAACGCATCGCCTTGTGCCTCACCAGACTCGACGACCTGATCGCCGCACAAATCCAAAAGCACGAAGCCCTTAAGTCACACAAGAAAGGGCTTATGCAGCAACTTTTCCCGACTCAAGAGAAGGTGGCATGAATCACGCAATAATCGCCAAGGAGCTTGCGGAGGCTAAGGAGCAGATCGTGCTCATCTACGCCTTCAACGCGACCGGAAAGACAAGATTGTCCGTTGCCTTCAAAGACGCCACCAAGAGCGAAGATGGCACTCATGCTGGTGTCTATTACAACGCTTACAGCGAAGATCTTTTTACTTGGGACAACGATTCTGAAAACGGTGAGGCAAACGTCCAGCTAGATATTCAAAAGAGTAGCTTGAACCGCTTTCACAGCTCGCTCTCGGAAGACGACATCCGCAACAAGCTGAACAGATTCCGGCCCGATTACAGGTTTGACTTCATCCCTCACGATAACCCTGAAGATGGGATCAAGTCTGTGCTGTTCTTTGATGAGGTCGCCGACCCGGAAGATCCAAACAATATTTCAAAGGTAGCGCGCAAAATTTCACGGGGCGAAGAAAGGATTTTCGTTTGGTGCTTTTTCCTCGCCCTTTTCGAGGTCGAGGGATGGGCAGACAAGCAGTCTTCCCACTTCTTTATTGACGATCCAGTTTCAAGCCTGGACGACCACAATATATTTATTACGGCTTCAACCCTCTTTGACTTGATTGAAGAGCACTATAAAGAGCGGAAATTCGTCATCACCACCCATCACATCGGTTTTTTTTCAGTATTGTCAGACTGGTTGATGAAGGGTGAGAAGGCTTCTAAATTCAAAGGCAAGGCGCGAGTTTGCACTCTCAGCTCAAAGAGCGGTGAAATTTCACTGGAGAACTGCCGCAAGGATGTCTTTCTCTACCACCTCCGCCTTCTTCAAGTTTTGGAGCAGGCGCACGCTGCAGGTGAAGTGAAGTCCTATCACTTCGCACTGCTTCGTCAGGTCCTGGAAAACGTTGCATCGTTCCTCGGGGTGGGACAGTTTGGTTATGTCCTCAAGCAGATAGGAATCGAGGATGCTGACGAAGTAGCAACCATCGTCAACACGCTCTCGCACAAGAAAGTTTACTATTTCGAGTCTGATGAAGTGGTGCCCGATAACTTGAAGACGTTTGACAAGATATTCATAGGCCTCAAGGAAAAGTATAACTTTGTGCTGCACGCTCCAGCGCCCGCACTAGTTCTCGCACCCGCACCCGCAGGCACACCATGAACGACACCAGTAGAAAACAACTTGGCCAAACCCTTTGGGCGATTGCCGATCAATTGCGCGGAGCTATGGATGCGGATGATTTCCGCGACTACATGCTGTCCTTCCTTTTCCTTCGCTACCTCTCGGACAACTATGAGATCGCGGCCAAGAAGGAGCTTGGAAAAGACTATCCAGAATTGCCCATTGACGTTTTGCTAAGAACGGGGGCCTCGACTCCACTGCAAGTCTGGTATGAGGAGAACAAAGCGGACATCCCGGCCTTTGAGAAGCAAATGCGCCGCAAGGTGCATTACGTCATTGAGCCGGCACACCTCTGGAAAAGCATCGCCAATATGGCCCGCACCCAGGATGATGAACTGCTCACTACGCTGCAAGCGGGCTTTAAATACATCGAAACCGAATCCTTTGAAAGCACCTTCCAAGGCCTTTTCTCGGAAATCGATCTGGGTTCCCCCAAGCTGGGCAGGAGCTATTCGGAGCGCAACACCAAGCTCTGCATCATCATCCAGAAGATCGCTGAGGGTCTGGCGGACTTCTCCACAGACATTGATGCACTGGGAGATGCCTACGAATACCTGATCGGCCAGTTTGCCGCCGGTTCCGGCAAGAAGGCGGGTGAGTTCTACACGCCCCAACAGATTTCCGACATCCTTTCCGCCATTGTCACACTCGACAGTCAAGCCCCAGAAACAGGCCTCAAAAAGCGCCTGGAAAGCGTACTGGATTTCGCCTGCGGCTCTGGCTCGCTTCTGCTTAACGTGCGCAAGCGCATGGGGCCGCATGGTATTGGCAAAATTTACGGCCAGGAAAAGAACATCACCACCTATAACTTGGCCCGCATGAACATGTTGCTGCATGGGGTGAAGGACACCGAGTTCGAGATTTACCACGGCGACACCTTGAGCAACGACTGGGACATTCTGCGCGAGCTGAACCCCGCTAAAAAATCTACGTTCGATGCCATCGTCGCCAACCCGCCCTTCAGCTACCGCTGGGAGCCGACAGAAGCCATAGCCGATGACGTGCGCTTCAAAAATCACGGTTTGGCCCCTAAATCGGCTGCCGACTTTGCCTTTCTGCTGCACGGCTTTCACTTTTTGAAAGACGAGGGCGTGATGGCCATCATCCTGCCCCACGGCGTTCTGTTCCGAGGCGGCGCGGAGGAGCGCATCCGCACCAAGCTGCTAAAAGACGGCCACATCGACACAGTGATCGGCTTGCCCTCCAACCTGTTTTATTCAACAGGTATTCCGGTATGCATTCTCGTGCTCAAAAAGTGCAAGCAACCGGACGATGTGTTGTTCATCAACGCGGCTGAACACTTCATCAAAGGTAAACGCCAGAACCAACTGACCGATGAGAACATCGCCAAGATCATCGAAACGTACCAGTTCCGCAAAGAGGAGCCTAACTATGCCCGCCGGGTAGAGATGGAGGAGATCGAGAAGAACAGCTACAACCTGAATATTTCTCGTTACATCAGCACGGCAAGCGCAGAGACAGAGATTGATTTACAAACCGTGAATACCGAACTGGTCACACTGGAAAAAAACATTCGGGAAGCACGGGACAAACACAATGCCTTCCTCAAAGAGCTGGGACTGCCACCGTTAGTGTGAACCACAAAGCGATTTAATGAGACCGTATAACAAGGCTCTGCACGGACAGCAATGCCTTGTTATGCGTCTATACATTACTGAAAGATGAAAAGGGGGCGATTTATTTATAGGGCAGACCGGCCGCTTTTGGCCTACCACTGACTTTCGTGACAGGCAACAATCGGCCAAAAGCTGGGTTCAATGATGTCAACCAAACCAGGGGCGATCCAACAGGTTTTGAGCAATCAAATCAGAACTACGGCCCAATGCATTGACCGTTGGCCATCAGCACCAGGTCAAAGGTCCTTTCCACGTCGATGCTCCTATTTGCAGGCACCTCTCCCCCGACTTTCCCTTTGCAACCCACTGATTTACCGGTTGTTATGCTATCTGGTAAACTTTTTTAACGCACCGTGCTCATGCCCACTGTTACCGATCCCATACCCGCCAGGTACACGCGCAGCCCGCAAGGGCACGCACTAGAGCGCGTCATAGTGGATTTGACATTCGAACACCTCAGACTGATAAGCCAATCCCGGTCAACACCATGCAACCCCTCTAAATCCCAGCTTTCACGCCTTACCCCGAAAACATCTCGCAGCTATTCTTTTTTCCAACGGCCCTGTTTTATCCATAAACATACGCACTTTTACCGGGTAAACGCGGCTATAGGCGCGCAGATTATCTAGCACGCGCGTTGGCAGGATCAGGAAAATTAGACCGGATTAACTATAAAGCCGAAGCGCCGCGACAAATCCAGCCCATCCACACCACCCGCACCGACACCCTGCCAGTCCTCCAGCGCCTGCCGCTTCAGCGCCGACAGGTCACCCTGCACATAGGTTTCGGTCAATCCCGGCATCGCATGATTCAGCAACTGCTCGGCAATCACATAGTTGACATTCAGATGCTGCCATCCGACCCGCGCCAGCTTGCGCAGGTCGTGGCTTGACCAGTCACCAGCGCTCAGAGCGGCAATCGCCAACGATGCCCCCGGCCCTGTCAGCGCGTGACCGTGACCACCTGGAAACAGATATACGCTCGGCTTGCTGGATTGCTGATCCTTGTACCAACGCAGCACAGCCACCACCGTAGGTGTCAGCGGCAGCTCAAGCCGCATTCGCGTCTTGGTCAGCTCAGCCGGAATGACCCACCAGCCAGTATCCAAGTCAAAATGGTCCCAGCGCGCCTGCCGCGTCTCGCCGATCCGCGTACCGTGACAGAGCATCAGCAGCGCCAACAGACAAGGCCCCGGCGACTTCAGCAGGCGCTGCGCCAGTAGATCCATCACCCAACCAACGTCACGCGGAAACAACCGTGCCCCCTTCGGCCGTATGCGGCCCAGCCCGAAATCGGTGAACCTGACGTCAGCCAGAGGATTGACGTTCAGCAACCCCAGACGCTTGGACGTGCGAAACGCCGCATTCAACACCCGATAGGCATTGCACACCGTGGCCGGGGCTACCAACGCTTGCATCGGTTGAATCAATAGCTGATCAAGTGTGGCCGTGTTCAACTGATCCACCGGCATACCCACCAGCCGTGGGAGAATCCAATTCTTGGCAAGCGACCGGCAACTGGCCTTGCGCGCCTTCGATACCGTGGCCGTGTTCAAATGTCGCTCCAGATACCACGACACCACGTCAGCCACCGTATACAGAGCGCGCAACCTGGCGTCAGGTTGAGCACCTCCAGCACGCAGTAACATCAGCGACGACATCCGCGCCTCCATCTCCTTGCAGCCACAGCGAGGCCAGTCAGCCACCTTCTGCCACTTGCCATCGTGCACCATGTACCACGCACCGCGCCGCCGATCCTTTAGAAAACGGAACCGCATATCCGGGTAGCGCTGGTCGCGCAGGTCGCGGACGTATTCATCCTTGGCCTCGGCCCGAATCGCTGCGTCACTGAAATCGATATATCGCGTCTCACCCATCATGGACCTCCGCAAAGAATGACCACCAGATCGATTTCGATCACCATGACGAAGCCGTCATCGACCACCACGACGAAGCCGACATCAACCACCACGGCGAAGCCGTCGATCAGCACGTAAAGCCACGCGCCGACATCACAGCCGCCACACACAGGACACTGTGCCAACCTTCCACCAGGCAGCACAGGCGACCGTCAAACTCACACCTCAACGCCTCTACTTGCTCAGCCGTCGCGCCTAACTTGACGTATTCACACAAGTGCTCCGCTCGCCATTCAGCCGTGCCCAGGTCTGGACACACTCGCATGACCATTGCGCACAGGTCTCCCAGATTGAAGAACTCGCGCAGTAGCTCGCGCACCCTGGCGTTAGCTTCAGCCTTACCCAGTGATTCGCCCCTACGCCCTACGAACAAGCGATCACCCCGCCCAGCACAGCAGAGCTGATAGCGCTTCAGAAGCACCACGAAAGGCGCGGTCAGCGGCAACGCCTCGCCACCGACCCACCAGGCACAAGCCTGTAAGTCGAAATCAGACCATTGCGCTCGCAGCAGTACCGGCACCGGCTGGCCGTAACCGAGTGCCATCAGGCCGAGCACCGCTGCCACCGAATCACCGTCGAATCCATCCAGAAGGTCCCCAACCACCGTCCTAGCCCATTCATAGCCAGCTGTCATACACACTCCCATAGTTCACGGCCCGCCAGTCGTCGTTGACGGAAAATCACCCTGGCATGGCGCAGCTTGATGCTTTTCACCAAGCCCTCGACCCCGCGAGCGGGGCCCCACTCGGGCTAAAAATCAAAGTCAATGATCTTTCGATCATTAGGCAGAGCAAGAGCAAGAGCGGGGGTGAGGGCTAAATCAGGAATCGGTGAATCGGTGAATCGGTGAATCGGTGAATCGGTGAATCAGTGAATCAGTGAATCAGGGCGTTTTCTAAAGATGGATTAACGCTATCTAACGGTGGATTAACGTGGACCTTCCGTTTCTTCCCCGTGACACAACCGTTCTTTTTGCGTTCATGGATAGTTAATTCACCATGCCTGTCCGGCAGCGCGCCGTCCTTTTCAGTCCCGTGTGGGCTCTGATGTTTGGCGAAGTTCAACACCTCAATGACTGCCCAACCGGCGACGATAAATCGCTCGATAAATCCCGCCTGCTCCAGCGCCGCAAGCCCCTGCTCAACTGAGTAGTCATCACAGGGAAACAGCTCCATCTTGATCCGCTTCGGACGGTCCTCGATGCGCCCCTCTCGGTCGGCAAGGCACCACAGACCGATGAAAAGTAGACGGTCAAAGGCGGCGAGTTCGGCCAACATCTCGTTCTTGAAGAAACCGGGCTTAATGTTGCGCGCACGCGCCATAGCTCAGTCCCTCCCGCCGCGACGACTGGAGCCATGCCAAATAACAGTGCTGTGCGGGTGCCACGAAGTGAAAAAACCTTCGCCGGTATGATGAAGTAAGTACCAGCCGCTATCGCGTCCTGGCTCATCACCGGGAGCGTGGAGTCGATGAATCTTTCCGTCAGGAACCATCTCACCAGTGAGCGGCAAGCAATGGTCCTGAAGCTCATTTTTGATACTCATGAGGGTCGCCCCCGAATGGTTTGTCGAAGGCCAGACCGAGTGCGACAATCAGCGTGCTTACCACTGCTTGGCGGGAGTGATTGGCACAGCCGGACGCGCCTATGTCCGGCTTTTTTATGCGACTGATTTAGTTGGGCGAACTATGTCCAGCAGTGCGCGAACCTCAGCAGTTGGCCATGCAAGGCGGCCACCAATGCGAACGCACTTCACCGGCCCATCATTGCGAACGGCCCAGTTACGCAGGGTTTGCTGTTTGCGGTTGAGAAAGTGCGCGGCTTCGGCCGTTGTCAGCGTTGGACGGTCGATTGCATCCAGAGTTTGAAAGGTGTCCATATGCTGCTCCCGATGGCTAGCCGGTTTGTCCGGCCCTCGGGTTCATCATTATCCGCACCAAAACATTCAGGTCCACAAGGTAGCGGACAAGTGCCCTGGGGTAGGTGTCCGCTACCTGTTTGACAAGTACCCTGGGCTATGGGTCGTTATGATTTGTTCTTCAAACTCTGCTTGATTCGCCTGCTTTGCCGCTGAAGAGTGGCTAAATTTTTGTCATCAGGACCTGCACTGGCTAACTTTTGCATCACTGCTTCGCCCTTGAAGATCCGATCGATCGACTTACCCTGCCAACTTCGATACGCCCGAAGCGCTTTCAGCAATTTCTCCCCGTCCTTAGAATAAATCAGCGTATCCATGAGCACCTGCATCGCTTTGCTGTCTTCCTGGTTAACAACCTCGCCGTCGAGCATTTGCTCACAGACCGACTCATACAACACAGATAAACCCTCGATTGACCGGAAGGGCATATAGTGCTCGTGTAGCTCTCCTTTACCCCTAAGTGGCAACTGCAACTCAACACCGTCAAAATTATCTTCCTGCCGTACCATCATCATGATGGTTTGTTCATTGTCAGTCATTGCACAGCCCTCAAGCGGTGGCCATCACTCATCGGTACTGGTAGCCGTGCCTGCTCCAACATCCACGTTTCGAACCGCTCATGATGAAGGCGCAGCAGGTCCAACGGGCGCACCTTGTAGTGTCGCTCCTGAGTAGCGCTTGGCTTGTGGCCTCCTATTTGAGCAATAACTCCAGACGGCAACTCCAGCCACTCAGACAGACTCACAAACGAGCGGCGCAGGTCATGCGGTGTGACCGACACACCGGCAACAGCACAGGCTCGGTCAAGCGCGTGGTTGGCTTCGGATATGCGCCCAGTCGTGCTGGCAGGGCTTGAGAACACCCATTGATTGCGCCGAGGCAGATCACTCAGTAGGCGTTCGACATAGGGCGTCATCGGAATTGTTCGAGTGCCGTCACGGCCTCCCTTGCTGGCATCCTTGTCGCGGATGGTCAGGCTGTGCCACTTCCAATCAATGTCCGACCACTTCAAGGCCAGCAGTTCGCCTGGGCGCGAACCAATCAGCAGCAGCGTTTGCAGGTAGGCACTGATAACGATGTTGTCGATGCCACGCACAGCAGCAAACCACGCTGGCAGTTGTTCCTTCAGCAGGCAGCCCTGCTTTGCCTCGGCACGCCCCAAACGATCTTTGGCGCGTTTGGTGATGGCCTGATCGCCAGCCACCACGGCCCGATACTTTGGCTCATCAGCGGCCCAGCGCAGGAATGCCTTGAGGCAACGCATGGCCAACCTTGCGCGAGTTGGCCTTGTTGCGCCTTCCTGTGCTGCCCAGCGCTCCAGTGCCTCGCCACTCAGCGCCGATAACGGCAACCCCATCAGAGAGTGCAGAGGACCGGCGACCGTTTCGCCGGCACCGCGCTTGCGCTTTTCGCCACCGGCTTTGGCCAGATTCACATGGTCTTGGTAATGAGCATCGCCCCAATGCGAACGGCGATCGGCAAGGTAGTCGGCCCAACCATCGGCCAGCGTGACAATCTCCAAGCGGGCCTGCTCAACCGCAGCAGCGGCAGCGGCCTCGTTGTCTTTCTTCAGTTGCCGGGGATCGCGGCCTTGATCCAGCTCGGCCTGGAACGTGCGAGCCACCTTCTCGGCATCGCCGATGCTCTTACCCGGCCAGTCACCAATGGTGATCCGAACAACCTTGCCCAGATAGCGGCCTTGCCAGATGAATGCCTTCTTGCCTGCAGTCACGCGGACAGCCAACCCTGCCTGATCGGCGCTCCAGTAGAAATCCTGACCACCGACAGCGGCTGGCGGCATCAGGTCATTGATACGCTTGACCGTCAGCCCGAATCGCTTTTTCTGCCCCATAACACCCCCAAATCTTTGTAAGCACTTTGTAAGCATCCGGCCAGGATAGATCGGTAAACAGATCAACAAAGGCGAATGGTAAAGCCCATAGATTACTGGACTTAAAGCCATATTCTATCAACGTTTCGGGATATTTTGGGATAGCCATTTGGCAGGACTCATAATCCTTTGGTCCACGGTTCAAGTCCGTGTGGGCCCACCAAACAAGAAAGCCGCGCAATGCGCGGCTTTTGCGTTTCTGAAGGGTCCGATTGAGCGGCGACGAACTTCAAGGACCATCGGCGGCTCATCTATTAAATACACGCTCCGACCTTTCGGGGCCTCCAATTGTCATTGACGGAATGGCTTGCACTGCCCGCAGCCGCTCCAACGTTGGCCCGGTGTACACAACCTCATACGTATCCGCCGCCCGTCCCCACTGCTCCACGATAACCATGCCGTCAACCAAGACCGCTGCCAATTCGGCAATGATCCCAGACAGTTCTTCCACGATGTCTTGAGTTCGCTGCCACACGCGATCCGTCAGCATTTTAAGCTCAGCCGTTATACGCTCGGATGAAGCCGGATCGGTCTCGGGGTAGAGGATATTGCGCAGCAGGTGCTGCAACTCCCGGATCTTTGCGTAATCCTGATGTGCGCCCTGCTCGCCTTTAAGGATGGCTGTCGCTTTCAACCTGTCGACGCGCTGCCCGGCTGATTTTTTTAAAGGCAGGGTCTGCGCCATCGCGCCAGCCAGGAGGACCATCATCCGGGCCTCCAGATGTTGCTTCATGGCGTCTATCGACGGAATGGACCGCACCAGGCTGATGGACGCCCCGCCTTGGTGCCGCAAGTCCATGGTCACCGTCAGGTTCACGCTGCCCGTGGCAAAACCCAAGGCACGGGCCACGACGTAGTGGCCCATTTCGTGATGTGCGATCTGCCAGGCGTGATCCCTTACAGCGGGCGGCAACTTCTTCGTCATGACCTGTCCCCTCGCGCCACGGCCTCAATTGAGCGTTCCTTTTCGATTTGTCATACATCACAGACCCAATGGGGGTCCAGGGTCAATCATCAAAACCCGAATCGAACCACCGTTCGCCAGATGTTCTCCAGCAGCCCCTTGGCACCTTCACAAACCTCTCCGCGATCCAGCGCCACGGAAAAATCAATGATAGGCAAGTGGACCCCGCCGTGTATGTCAGACACGACCTGAAATGGCGTTTCTTTTTTCCCTCCCAATTAGCGCCCACGAAAAAGCCGCGACATTGCGCGGCTTTTTCGTGGGAGGGTTCAGTCAGCTTGCCTGAATTGCCGAGTTATCGTTCTTCGCGGGCAAGCCTCGCTCCTACGGTTTGTGAGAATGGACACGTTATCTATGGCAATGCGTAGGCAATCACATAATCACCACGGTCCGGCGACTGACGTGCACCGCCAACGGTGAGCAGGATGTACTGCTTGCCCGTTTTCGGCGAGACATAGGTCATCGGACCGGACTGGCTTCCCACCGGCAACCGCGCCTTCCAGATTTCCTTGCCGTTGCCGGTATCGAAGGCGCGCAGGTAGAAGTCCTGGGTGCCGGCGAAGAACAGCAGGCCCGACTGGGTGGCGAGCGAGGCGCCCAGGGTCGGCATGCCGATCGGGATCGGCAGGTGCATGCGGATGCCCAGTGGGCCGGTGTCCTGTACGGTGCCGACCGGTACCTGCCACATCAGTTTGTGGGTCTTGAGGTCGATGGCGGACATGGTGCCGAACGGTGGTTTCTGGCACGGAATACCGACCGCCGAAAGGAAACGCTCACGCATGGCGCCGAACGGCGTGCCTTCCTGGGGTACCACGCCCATTTCGATGCCACTGGCCCCGGCTTTGATCTTGTCGCGCGGGATCATGTAGTTGGCCAGGCCCAGGCGCATGTCGTTGACGAACATGTAGTTCGTGTTCGGGTCGACCGAGACGCTGCCCCAGTTCATCCCGCCCAGCGAGCCCGGGAATTGCAGGGCGCGATCCATGCCTGGCGGGGTGTAGACGCCTTCATGACGCATGCCTTTGAACTGGATGCGGCACATCAACTGGTCAAACGGAGTGGCTCCCCACATGTCGGACTCGGTCAGGGTCTTGTTGCCGATTGACGGCATGTCCACCGAGAACGGCTGGGTCGGCGAGTAGCGTTCGCCAGGCACATTGCCCTGCGGCACTGGACGCTCTTCGACCCGCGCTATTGGCACGCCGGTTTCGCGGTTGAGCAGGAAAATCTCCCCCTGCTTGGTCACTTGCGCCAAGGCCGGCTGGGTGCCGCCCTTGTCGTCCGGCACGTCATACAACAGCGGCTGTGCAGGCAGGTCGAAGTCCCACAGATCGTTGTGGGTGGTCTGGAAGTGCCAGCGCACCTGACCGGTTTTCACATCGAGGGCAACGATGGACGAGTTCCATTTGTTGTCCATGTCGGTCCGCTGGCCGCCGAAGAAATCCGGTGTCGCGTTGCCGGTGGGCAGGTAGACAAGACCGAGCTTGGCGTCGTAGGACATCGCCGACCAGACGTTCGGCGTACCCCGGGTGTAGGTCTCGCCGGCCGGTGGGCGTTTGGTGGTGTTCGGGTTTCCCGGATCCCACGCCCACACCAACTCGCCGCTGCGCACGTCGTAGGCACGGACCACACCTGGCGGCTCGCCAGTGGAGTAATTATCGGCGACACGGCCACCGACGATCACCACCTCCCCTGCGACCAACGGGGTCGAGGTCTGCTGGTAGTAACCCGGTTTGACTTCACCCATGTCGGTGGTCAGGTCGACGGTGCCCTGGTTGCCGAACTCTTCGCACGGCTTGCCGGTTTCGGCATTGATGGCGATCAGGCGAGCATCGCCGGTCGGCAGGAACAGACGTTTCGTACAAGCGCTTGGCTGCTCGGCTACAGGCGCAGCGCCAGCATCGAAGTAACCCAGGCCACGGCAACGCTGCCAGTTGGGCGCGGTGCCTTGCGGGTCGAACTTCCAGCGCTGGGCGCCAGTGTCGGCGTCCAGGGCGAAAACCTTGCCGTACGCGGTGCAGGTGTAGACCGTGTCACCGATCTGCAACGGGGTGTTCTGATCTTCGGCACCGGCGCCGGTGCTTTGCGGGATATCGCCGGTGCGGAAGGTCCAGGCCACCTGCAATTTGTCGATGTTGCCTTTGTTGATCTGGTCCAGCGCGGCGAAGCGGTTGCCGGCGGTGGTATTGCCCCAGTGCGCCCAGTCTTTCTGTTCGGTACCTGGTACCACCGGCGTGACGGCCGGTTCAGTGGTGGCCTTGACCACCGGGGTCGGTACGAACATGTAGGCCAGCGTCGCGACGACACCGACACCCAGCAGCCCGGCCAGGCCATAGGCGCCTCGACCTGCGGTTGCGCCGGAAGCGCGCACCAGCGCCGGATAAATCAATGCGACGACCAGGCCGATGACGGCAAAGGTCAGCACGCGCGAGACCAATGGCCAATATTCGAGACCGGCATCCCACACGGCCCAAACGGCCGTGAGGATCAGCGCCAGACCATAAAGCCACGCCCCCAGCGGTCTACGCCGGGCAATCATCAGCCCCGAGACCAGCATCGCCAGGCCCATCAGCAGGAAATACCAGCTGCCACCGAGGGTGATCAGATACCCGCCGCCACCAGCCAAACCGAGTCCGATCAGTGCAATCAGGACACCCAGCCCCGTCAGCAGCCATTTGCTGCCGCCGGCAGCCCCAGAATTATTCATGTCGGATTTTTTCCCCATTTGTGACAAGGGCGGAATAATGTACTACCTAGTTACTTATGGCAATTTGTCGCAGGCACAAATGTCATGAACGGTATTGAGGCTAGTCCAGATATCCGTCGCGAGCGCTGCGCGGGATGTGCCTGTAACATGCCTGGACATTGATTCCATGCCGCTGGAGACCGCCCTTGCCTGACACTCGCCCGCCCGTTCTCGACGAAATCGACCGTCAGCTGATTGCCGCCCTGCAGATCAACGCCCGCGAGAGCGTGGCCATGCTCGCCCGGCAATTGGGCATCGCCCGGACCACCGTCACCTCGCGCCTGGCTCGGCTGGAAAAGGCCAAGGTCATTACCGGTTATGGCGTACGGCTTGGCCAGCGCGTGGTGGATGGTGGGTTGCAGGCGTATGTGGGGATTACCGTACAGCCTCGCTCCGGCAAGGAAGTGTTGCGGCGCTTGAGTGCGATGGGCCAGGTGCAGCAGCTGTGTGCGGTAAGTGGCGAATTTGATTATGTCGCTTGGTTGCGCAGCGATTCGCCAGAGCAGCTGGACCAACTGCTGGATCAGATTGGCAGTGTCGATGGGGTGGAGAAGACAACAACGTCGATCATCTTGAGCAGCAAGATCGATCGGGGGCAGCCGGTTTGAAAACTATCCAATGTGGGAGCAGCGGTGGACAGTATGCACAGAGCTATCGTCATATTGATCAGTAATCTGGCAAAACGACGACACTTTGCGTCTTATTAACGTGTTCTACGCTCTCTAGAATGGCTGGCATCTTTTCCTATACTCAGATGCGCACTCCGCGTCGGGTCGACAGCAAGGTCAGCCATGAACAAGAACAATCGCCATCCTGCAGACGGTAAAAAACCAGTCACCATTTTCGGTCCGGACTTTCCTTTCGCCTTTGACGACTGGATCGAACACCCGGCTGGCCTGGGCAGCATTCCCGAACACCATCACGGTGCCGAAGTGGCGATCGTCGGTGCCGGTATTGCCGGGCTGGTAGCCGCGTACGAACTGATGAAGCTCGGTCTCAAGCCGGTGGTCTATGAGGCCTCGAAGCTGGGTGGCCGCCTGCGCTCCCAAGCGTTCAATGGCACCGACGGCATCGTCGCGGAACTGGGCGGCATGCGTTTTCCAGTGTCATCCACTGCGTTCTATCACTACGTCGACAAGCTGAACCTTGAAACCAAACCCTTCCCCAACCCGCTGACACCAGCCTCAGGCAGTACTGTCATCGATCTGGAAGGCAAGACCCATTACGCACAGAAACTGGCGGATCTTCCTGCCCTGTTCCAGGAAGTCGCCGACGCCTGGGCCGACGCCCTGGAAGCGGGCTCGCAGTTCTCCGATATCCAGCAGGCCATCCGCGACCGCGACGTCCCGCGACTCAAGGAGCTGTGGAACACCCTCGTGCCACTGTGGGACGACCGCACTTTCTACGATTTCGTTGCCACCTCCAAAGCCTTCGCCAAACTGTCGTTCCATCACCGCGAAGTGTTCGGCCAGGTTGGTTTCGGTACCGGTGGCTGGGACTCTGACTTCCCCAACTCGATGCTGGAAATCTTCCGCGTGGTGATGACCAACTGCGACGATCACCAGCATCTGGTGGTCGGTGGTGTGGAACAAGTGCCACAGGGCATCTGGCGCCATGTCCCGGAGCGCTGCGTGCACTGGCCGCAGGGCACCAGCCTCAAGTCATTGCACAGCGGTGCGCCACGTTCCGGCGTGAAGAAAATCGCCCACGCGCCGGACGGCCGCTTTGCGGTCACCGACAACAACGGCGATACCCGCGAATACGCGGCGGTGCTGACCACCTGCCAGAGCTGGCTTTTGACCACCCAAATCGAATGCGATGAAACCCTGTTTTCGCAGAAGATGTGGATGGCCTTGGACCGCACCCGCTATATGCAGTCGTCGAAAACCTTCGTGATGGTCGACCGCCCGTTCTGGAAGGATAAAGACCCGGAAACCGGACGCGACCTGATGAGCATGACCCTCACCGATCGCCTGACCCGCGGCACCTACCTGTTCGATAACGGCGACGACAAGCCCGGGGTGATATGCCTGTCGTATTCGTGGATGAGCGACGCCTTGAAAATGCTCCCTCACCCGGTGGAAAAACGCGTCAAACTGGCGTTGGATGCTCTGAAGAAGATCTACCCGAAAGTGGACATCGCCGCGCGAATCATCGGCGATCCGATCACCGTGTCCTGGGAAGCCGACCCGCACTTCCTCGGTGCCTTCAAGGGCGCCCTGCCCGGCCACTATCGCTACAACCAGCGCATGTACGCGCACTTCATGCAGGACGACATGCCGGCCGAACAGCGCGGAATTTTCATCGCCGGCGACGACGTTTCATGGACGCCGGCCTGGGTTGAAGGTGCAGTGCAGACCTCGCTCAATGCGGTGTGGGGCATCATGAAACACTTCGGCGGTGCAACTCACGCCGAGAATCCGGGTCCAGGAGATGTGTTCAACGAGATCGGTCCGATCGCCCTGCCCGAGTAAGAGGAGTCCGAAATGCGCGTAGCCCTTTACCAATGTCCACCGTTGCCCCTGGATGTCGCCGGCAACCTTCAGCGCCTGCATCAGCTGGCACTGGAAGCAAAGGGCGCCGACTTGCTGGTATTGCCGGAGATGTTCCTGACCGGCTACAACATCGGCGTCGATGCCGTCAGTGTGTTGGCGGAAGTGTACAACGGTGAATCGGCGCAACAGATTGCGCGCATTGCCAAGGCCACCGGGATCGCCATCTTGTATGGCTATCCCGAACGCACCGGGGACGGACAGATCTACAACGCCGTGCAATTGATCGACGCCAATGGCGAGCGTCTGTGCAATTACCGCAAGACGCACCTGTTCGGTGACCTCGACCGATCGATGTTCAGCGCCGGCACGGACGACTTCCCGATCGTGGAACTCAACGGCTGGAAGCTCGGGTTCCTGATCTGCTACGACCTCGAGTTTCCGGAAAATACCCGGCGCCTGGCCCTGGCTGGCGCCGAGCTGATCCTGGTACCGACCGCCAACATGACCCCGTTCGACTTCATCGCTGATGTCACCGTACGTGCCCGGGCCTACGAAAATCAGTGCTACGTGGCTTATGCCAACTATTGCGGGCACGAAGGCGATATCCAGTACTGCGGCCAAAGCAGCGTCGCCGCACCGGACGGCAGCCGCATCGCCCAGGCGGGACTCGATGAAGCACTGATTGTCGGGGAGCTGGATCGTCAGTTGATGCTCGACTCGCGCGCCGCCAATCGCTACCTGAACGATCGCCGCCCCGAGCTTTACGGCGCGCTGAACAAGCGCTGAGCCACCGTTATCCGCTAGCATTGGCACTTCTCTGTTCTGGAAGTGCTCATGCCTGCGCTGAATCACCCTCGCCCCCACACTGAAACCCTGGCCAACGGCTTGCGGGTGACGCTGCGTCATGCCCCGGATTTGAAGCGCTGCGCGGGGGCGTTGCGAGTTGCCGCCGGCAGCCATGATGTGCCGTTGGCCTGGCCTGGACTGGCGCACTTTCTTGAACACCTGATGTTTCTCGGCACCGAGCGCTTTGCCGCCGATCGAGGGCTGATGGCTTTCGTCCAGCGCCATGGCGGCCAAGTGAATGCGCAAACCTGCGAGCGCACCACCGATTACTTTTTCGAGCTGCCTACCCAGGCGTTTGCCGAGGGTCTTGAGCGGCTGGCAGACATGCTCGCCCATCCCCGGATGGACCTGGACGACCAGCACCGGGAACGGGAAGTGCTCCACGCGGAATTCATCGCCTGGTCGCAAGATGCCGCGGCGCAACAGCAACTGGCCCTGCTGGACGGGCTTAGCGACGCGCATCCGTTGCGCGGTTTTCATGCCGGCAACCGCGACAGCCTGGCGGTGCCGCAACCTGAATTCCAGCAGGCCCTGCAGGATTATTACCAGCGTTATTACCAGACCGGACAAATGACCTTGAGCCTTGTCGGCCCCCAGAGCCTTGATGAGTTGAGGCTGCTGGCCGAAGCATTCGGCAACGTCATTGCCAAGGGCGAGAAGGTTGCGCAACAAGCGCCTACACCGCTGATGGCTGGGGCAGACAACCGTTATCAACAGACCGGCGAGCACCGGCTGGACCTGCTGTTTGCCCTTGATGCATTACCCGACTCATCGCCCGAAGCACTGGACTTTCTGTGCCATTGGCTGAATTGCGCGAAACCTGGTGGGCTGTTGGCCGAACTGCGCAAACAGGGCCGGGCCGAAAATCTCAAGGCACGCTCCTTGTATCAGTTCGCTGGACAAGCCCTGTTGCACATTGAGTTCACGCTGCCTGCCAATGCACCGGCGACCGGGATTGGCGAGCAATTGCAGGACTGGCTGGGCTTTTTCGCCCGACAGGATTGGCGCGGGTTACGCGAGGAATATGCGGCGTTGCGCAAGCGCCAGCAAGGTGTCAGCAGTGCCTTGCAACTGGCCCGACAGGACAGCGAAGAGCGCGAGACAGGGTTATCCGAAGTCGGAGTGACCGCCCTCAAGGCGATCCTGGAAATAATCGGTGCTGTGGATAACTTCACCGGCCCGTGGCAACTGCCCGCGCCCAATCCGTTCCTGCAAAGCGAAGCAGCAGCACCCAATGCCGGCTTGATTCGCGGACAAACCAGCGCCCACCGGGGCCTGCGTACCTTTGCCCAAGACCGCTCACGTAGCCGCCGCGAACGTTCGCCAATGCAATTCAGCCAGGCGCTGCCGGATAACACCGCGCAAGGCGCGGTGTATCTGCGCTGGTGCCTTGAGGCGGCCCCCGGCGCCAGCCTTCAATCGCGTCTGGAAGACAACCTGCAAGCGTTGCGCGAAGACGCAGGTCAGGCCGGCGTGGACTTTTCCTTCGGTGCATCGGGCAATCAATGGCTGTTGAAAATGACCGGCCTGCAAGCACCGATGCCCAGCATCCTCGAACACGCGTTAGGCCTGCTGACCCAACCTGAGGCAGCATTATCACAGCTATCACCAGCCCGCCCCGCGTTGATGCCGATTCGACAGCTACTCAAGGTGCTGCCCGATCACTGCCTTGAGCTTACGCCCGAATCGGACAACCTGGCGCAACTGTGGGCGAGTGCTCGCTGGACAGGCCTGGCGAGCGGTTTTTCTACCCAGACTCAAACGGCCATGGGGCTGGTGTTGAGCCGCGTGCCGGGTACTGCGGAGACGCAACAGGCACCCACACCGTCCATTCATGCGCAGCACTTGTGGAGCACTATAGAGACCGAGTCCAGCGAACACGCACTGTTGCTGTTCTGTCCGACCGCCACCCAGGAACTGGCCGACGAAGCCGCCTGGCGTCTGCTCGCCCATCTCTGTCAGACGCCCTTCTATCAGCGCCTGCGGGTAGAGTTGCAGTTGGGCTACGCAGTGTTCAGTGCCCTGCGCCAGATCCACGGGCAGACCGGGATGCTGTTAGGAGTGCAATCGCCGAACGTTGTCGCTGCAGAGCTCGTGCAGCACATCGAACAATTCCTCAGCGCATTGCCGGCGTTGGTGCAGGCACTCGACGAGAATGCCTTCATCGCCCAACGCCAAGCCCTGGCAGATCAGTTTTCCAGCGCCGCCCTGACGACAATCCAGGCCGCGGAAATGCTCTGGCAGGGCAAACTGGCGGGCCGCCCGTCGGATTATCTGATGCAGTTGCCCCAGGCCATTCTCCTGACCGATCGCGCCGCACTACTGGCCGCAGTTGAGCGATTGATCCAGGCCGACGGTGGCTGGCGCTGCCTGGCGAACACCCCTGCACCCGGCGCACCTTGGCAAGCGATAAAATGATCATTGCCTAGACTGTAAGGAGCTTTTTCAAAGTTTCATGGGCAATCCCTGTGAAATTTTGAGTAACATAGCAGCCTAACTATTTGGAACATCTCTAACCGGAGGTGGACTATACATATAGATAGCGCTGTCCAACCTTACCTGAAGGAGTTCAACTGATGGCCTGGACCAAACCAGCTTACACCGACCTGCGTATCGGCTTTGAAGTCACCATGTACTTCGCCAGCCGCTGATCTCTGCCCTGGCAGAAATGTAGTTCAACGCCTCGGTTTATCCCGAGGCGTTTTATTTTCAGCGTTGAAATGATGGAGCATCCATGTTCGTCCAGATCCTAGGTTCCGCCGCCGGCGGCGGTTTTCCTCAGTGGAACTGCAATTGCGAAAACTGCGCAGGTTTTCGCAATGGCAGCCTGCGGGCCAAGGCACGCACCCAATCGTCCATCGCGATTTCCGATAACGGCGTGAATTGGGTGCTGTGCAACACCTCCCCGGACATCCGTGCCCAGCTCCAGAGCTTCGCGCCCATGCAACCGGGGCGCGCACTGCGCGATACCGGGATCAGCGCGATCATCCTGATGGACAGCCAGATCGACCACACCACCGGCCTGCTCATGTTGCGCGAAGGTTGCCCGCACCAGGTCTGGTGCACCGACATGGTCCATGAGGACTTGAGTACCGGATTCCCGCTATTCAACATGCTGACCCACTGGAACGGCGGCCTGAGCTGGAACCGCATCGAACTCGACCAGAGCTTCAGCATCCCGGCCTGCCCGAACCTGCGCTTCACCCCGCTGCCACTGCGCAGCGCCGCGCCGCCCTACTCGCCGCATCGCTTCGACCCGCATCCAGGCGACAATATCGGCCTGATCGTCGAAGACCTCAATACCGGTGGCAAGCTGTTCTATGCGCCGGGGCTGGGCAAGGTCGATGCGCCACTGCTGGAAATCATGGCTGCCAGCGACTGCCTGTTGGTGGACGGCACGCTGTGGGACGACGACGAAATGCAGCGCCGTGGTGTCGGCACCCGCACCGGCCGGGAGATGGGCCACCTGGCGCAGAATGGGCCTGGCGGCATGCTTGAAGTGCTGGAGCAACTGCCCAAACAGCGCAAGGTGCTTATCCACATCAACAACACAAACCCGATTCTCGACGAAGATTCGCCGCAGCGGGCGGAGCTGGAACGGCGCCAGGTTGAAGTGGCGTATGACGGCATGAGTATTGTGCTGTAACGGAGGGCCCCTTCGCGAGCAGGCTCGCTCCCACAGGGGGAAGGCGATCTACTGTGGGAGCGAGCCTGCTCGCGAAGAGGCCGGTAATAACGCCTCATTTCTACGGCTGTTCGTTGGAGAACCGCAATGACCGACACCCCCATGTCCCCCGCCGAATTCGAAGCCGCCCTGCGCGCCAAGGGCGCCTACTACCACATCCACCACCCCTACCACGTGGCGATGTACGAAGGCCGGGCCACCCGCGAGCAGATCCAGGGCTGGGTCGCCAACCGCTTTTACTATCAGGTGAACATCCCCCTGAAGGACGCGGCCATCCTGGCCAATTGCCCGGACCGCGAGGTCCGTCGCGAATGGATTCAACGCCTGCTCGACCATGACGGCGCCCCCGGCGAAGACGGCGGTATCGAAGCCTGGCTGCGCCTGGGCCAGGCCGTCGGTCTCGACCCGGACCAATTGCGCTCCCAGGAACTGGTGCTGCCCGGCGTGCGTTTTGCTGTCGACGCCTACGTCAACTTCGCTCGCCGCGCCCGTTGGCAGGAAGCGGCCAGCAGCTCGCTGACCGAGCTGTTCGCCCCGCAGATCCACCAATCGCGCCTGGACAGCTGGCCGCAGCACTACCCGTGGATCGACCCCACCGGCTACGCGTATTTCCGCACGCGCCTGGGCCAGGCGCGGCGCGATGTCGAGCACGGCCTGGCCATCACCCTCGAGCACTACACGACCCGGGAAGGCCAGGAACGCATGCTGGAAATTCTCCAGTTCAAACTGGACATTCTTTGGAGCATGCTCGATGCCATGAGCATGGCCTATGAGTTGAACCGCCCGCCCTACCATACGGTGACGAGTGAACGGGTCTGGCACAAAGGAATCCCCCTATGAGTTTCGATCGCAGCAAGACCCCGACCTGGCGTCCTGGCTACCGTTTCCAGTACGAACCGGCACAGAAAGGCCACGTGCTGCTGTACCCGGAAGGCATGATTAAACTCAATGAAAGCGCGGCGCTGATCGGCGGCTTGATCGATGGCGAGCGCAATGTCGCGGCGATCATCAATGAGCTCGACCAGCAGTTCCCCGGCGTGCCCGAGCTCGGTGATGACATCGAGCAATTCATGGAGGTTGCCCGTGCACAGCACTGGATCGAACTTGCCTGATTCATCCAGGCAAGTGCCGCCCAAGCCCGAGATCGGCCTGCCCCTTTGGTTGCTGGCCGAGCTGACTTATCGCTGCCCGCTGCAATGCCCGTACTGCTCCAATCCGCTGGATTTTGCCGAACAAGGCCAGGAGTTGAGTACCGAGCAGTGGATCAAGGTGTTCCGCGAGGCCCGCGAGATGGGCGCGGCGCAGTTGGGCTTTTCCGGTGGTGAGCCGTTGGTGCGCCAGGACCTCGCCGAGCTGATTGGCGAAGCGCGCCAGCTGGGGTTCTACACCAACCTGATCACCTCCGGCATCGGCCTGACCGAGCAGAAAATCAGCGATTTCAAAAAGGCCGGTCTCGATCACATCCAGATCAGTTTCCAGGCCAGCGACGAGCAGGTGAACAACCTGCTGGCGGGCTCGAAAAAAGCCTTCGCGCAAAAGCTGGAAATGGCCCGAGCCGTGAAAGCCCATGGCTACCCGATGGTGCTGAACTTCGTCACCCATCGGCACAACATCGACAAGATCGACCGCATCATCGAGCTGTGCATTGCCCTGGAGGCCGACTTCGTCGAACTCGCCACCTGCCAGTTCTACGGCTGGGCGCAACTCAACCGGGCGGGGCTGCTGCCGACCCGGGAACAGCTTGTTCGTGCGGAGCGCATCACCAACGAATACCGCGCCAAACTGGAAGCCGAAGGGCATCCCTGCAAGTTGATTTTCGTCACCCCGGACTACTACGAAGAACGCCCGAAAGCCTGCATGAACGGCTGGGGCAGTATCTTCCTGACGGTCACACCGGACGGCACCGCCCTGCCCTGTCATGGCGCCCGACAGCTGCCGGTGCAGTTTCCCAACGTGCGCGAGCACAGCATGCAGCACATCTGGTACGACTCGTTCGGCTTCAACCGCTTTCGCGGTTACGACTGGATGCCGGAGCCATGCCGCTCCTGCGACGAGAAAGAAAAGGACTTCGGCGGCTGTCGCTGCCAGGCCTTCATGCTCACGGGGGATGCGCGCAACGCCGACCCGGTGTGCAGCAAGTCGCCTCATCACGGCGTGATCCTCAAGGCCCGCGAAGAGGCCGAGCACGCGACCCAGACCATTGAACAACTGGCCTTTCGCAATGAACGAAACTCACGCCTCATCGCCAAAAGCTGAACCCTTCAGCGCCGCCAACGCCGTCGCGGCCGGCATCGATTTTGCCGAGCTGCAGGTCGGCGCCCATGGTTTGTTCTGGAACGAATACCGCCCGGAGGATGCCGCGTGTCGGATCTGGCACTGGCGTGATGGTGTGGCCAGTTGCCTGACGCCACCCCCGTTCAGTGTGCGCAGTCGAGTGTATGAATATGGCGGTGGCGCGTTTTGCCTGACCGACGACGGCGTGGTGTTCGTCAATGAGGCGGATCAGCAGCTTTATCGCCAATCACTGCAAGGCGAGACGCAAGAGGTGCTGACCTCAGGTGTGTGTCGATATGGTGATCTGCAGTTCGCCAATGGCCAGGTACTGGCGGTAGAGGAAAACCGCAATGTACACCGCCTGGTGGCGATCGACCTGGTGGATGGCGCGCGGCATTTGTTGGCCGAAGGCGCGGACTTTTACGCCGCACCGACCTTGAGTCCCGATGCGCAACGACTGGCCTGGATTGAGTGGAGTCGCCCGGATCAACCCTGGACCGCGACCCGTTTGATGGTCGCCCGACGCCAGGCCGATGGCGGCTTCGCTGCCCCTTGCTGCGTGGCCGGCGACCAGGCGCAGGAATCGCTGCAACAACCTCGTTTCGATGCTGACAGTCGCTTGTTCTGCCTGACCGATCGCGGTGGTTTCTGGCAGCCCTGGATGGAATCGGCCGATGGCCTGACACCATTGCCCAGCACCGCCGCCGACCACGGCCCGGCACCCTGGCAACTGGGTGGTTGTACCTGGTTACCGCTAAGCGAAGGTACTTATCTGGCCAGCTGGACGGAAGGCGGTTTTGGCCGATTGGGGCTTTGCGGTAATTCGTGCAAAGACTTTACCGGCGATTACAGCCGCTTCCGCCATCTTGCCGTGGATGATCATTTCATCTACTGCATTGCTGCGTCCCCCGTCAGCTCAGCGGCGGTGATCGCCATCGATCGCCAGACCCACCAAGTGAAAGTCCTCGCCGGCGGTATTGCACCGCTGCCCGCTGAGCAGATCAGTCGCCCGCAAACGCTGCACTACCCAAGCGGTTCGGGTGAAGCCTACGGTTTCTTCTACCCTGCAATGAACGGCGACGCCAAGCCGCCATTGGTGGTGTTCATCCATGGCGGCCCAACCTCGGCGTGCTACCCGATGCTCGATCCGCGCATCCAGTACTGGGCGCAACGAGGTTTTGCCGTGGCCGATCTCAACTATCGCGGCAGCAGCGGATACGGCCGGGACTATCGCCAGGCCCTGCATTTGCGCTGGGGCGAAGTCGATGTCGAAGACGCTTGCGCGGTGGTCAGCCATCTCGCCGAACGTGGCTTGATCGATGGCCAGCGAGCTTTCATTCGCGGTGGCAGCGCCGGAGGCTATACGGCGCTGTGCGCGTTGGCGTTCCACCAGGTGTTTCGTGCCGGTGCCAGTCTTTATGGGGTCAGCGACCCTGTGGCGCTGGGACGGGCGACGCACAAATTCGAGGGTGACTACCTGGACTGGCTGATCGGTGACCCACAACAGGATGCCGAACGCTACGCCGCACGCACGCCGTTATTGCATGCCAGCAACATTCGCGTGCCGGTGATCTTCTTTCAAGGTGAGCTGGATGCCGTGGTAGTACCTCAGCAAACCCGCGACATGGTCGAGGCCCTGCAGAACAACGGTATCCTGGTCGAAGCCCATTACTACGCGGACGAACGTCACGGTTTTCGCAAAGCCGGTAACCAGGCGCATGCGCTCGAGCAGGAATGGTTGTTCTATCGGCGGGTGATGGCGCTCACAAATTGAGAGCGCCACACAGGGAAAAACGCCTCACCGCTTGGCGATGATGTACACCGCATGCACGATCCCGGGAATGTAACCGCACAGCGTCAGCAGAATATTCAGCCAGAACGCTCCACCGAACCCCACTTGCAGAAATACACCCAGTGGTGGCAACAGAATGGCGATGATGATGCGGATAAAGTCCATGGACATAGCTCCTGATTGAAGTGGGCTCACGCGAGCCCATACCCTATCGACCTGTACCGTTGGTCAGGGTTCAGCCCGACTGTTCAGGCCAATGTACCCAGGCCATGTTTCTGAACGATGCAACCGCCATAAAAAAACGCCCCACGCCAAAAGAATCAGGCGTGGGGCGTGCGTTATACCGCGAGACGGTTCGGGAATTCGTGCAGGAAGCGTCCGCTCAGACGGCAATCCCTTTACGGCATTGCAGCTGTGCGGTGCGTACGCGGGAGAAGGCACGGGCCAGGCGCAGCAGCATTTCATCGATATTGGACTTGCTGACCGTCAGCGCCGGGGTAAATCGCAGGCAATCGGCTCGCGGCGCGTCCAGCAACAGCCCTTCGTACAACGCGGCCTTGACCACGGCGTCTGC
The DNA here is from genome assembly GCF_002236105.1 of Pseudomonas umsongensis. Classification (GTDB taxonomy): domain Bacteria; phylum Pseudomonadota; class Gammaproteobacteria; order Pseudomonadales; family Pseudomonadaceae; genus Aquipseudomonas; species Aquipseudomonas umsongensis. The sequence continues at coordinate 615,704 of NZ_NIWU01000003.1, read as the reverse complement.
CGAGTCGTCGGAAAGCGTCAACCCCCAGAGCAAACCTTGCCCGCGTAATTCGCCGTGTCCGTAACGATGGGACAAACGCTGCAGGCCTTCGCGCAGGTGCTGCGCCATTTCCCCGACATGCTCGAGAAAGCCTTTGTCCTGCACGCTATCGAGCACCGCCAGGCCGGCTGCAGTCAGCAGTGCGTTGCCATGATGGGTACCGCTCATTTCGCCGGTTTCCAGGCAGCAGGCCTTGCCCCGCGCCAGCAGCGCCGCCACCGGTACGCCACCGCCAAGCCCTTTGCCGAGCACGACGATATCGGCCCGCACACCGAAGGACTGTTCAGCCAGCAGGCTGCCACAGCGACCGACACCGGTTTGCACCTCGTCGAAGATCAGCAGGATGCCCAACTCGCGACACAGGCGCTCGACCCCCTTGAGGTAATGTGCGGTAGCCGCAATCACCCCAGCTTCACTCTGGATCGGCTCGAGCATGATCGCCACGGTCCGTTCATCCACCGCCGCATTCAGCGCCGCAAGGTCATTGAAGGGGACGCGACTGAACCCCGGAAGCTGCGGCTCGAAGCGGTTGACCAGGGTCGAACTGTCCGACGCCGAAATCGTCCCCAGGCTACGACCATGGCAAGCCTGATTGGCCACGATAATCCGCGAAGCCCCGCCGCGATGCCGTTGACCCCATTTGCGCGCCAGCTTGATCGCCGCCTCACAGGCCTCGCTGCCGCTGTTGAGCAGGTACGCCTGGTCGCTGCCGGTGATGGCACACAGGCGCTCGGCGAGCTTGAGCATGCCGCGGTTATGCAGGGCGAAACCGGGATTGATCAACGCTTGCGCCTGCGCAGTAATGGCGCTGACCAGTGCCTTGGGGCTGTGACCAAGGCTATTGGCACCGCTGCCCTGGGAGAAATCCAGATACGCACGGTCATCGCTGTCCCACAACCAGGAACCCTGGCCGCGGGCAAAAACCTGTTGGGGTCGATCGACACTGGGCATCAGGTACTCGCTGCAAAGATTGTCTGCGTTGGGGGCAGAGGAACTGTCCTCCAGCAAATCGTCGAGACTGGGCGCATGTCGGCGCAGGCTGAACAGATTCATAGGTGCAACCCTCGCAGAAGGTTTTTTGCGTTACCTATGCAAACGTCATCGAAACGAAGGGAGTTCATCGCGTTCCGGGGCCCTGTAAGCCGTGTGAATAGGGTTAGACTAGGCTCACCCAAGGCGATGAGCTATTTCGATTTCCCAGCATTTTCGATAAGAATTACTTATGGATTTCAAGCAACTGCGTTATTTCGTCGCGGTCTACGAAGAGGGCCATGTGGGCCGGGCTGCCGAGCGCCTGTCCATTTCACAGCCGGCGCTGTCTCAACAGATCCGCCACCTTGAACAAACCCTGGATGTGAGCCTGTTCGAACGCAGCAGCAAACGCCTATTGCCGACCCTTGCGGCCCATACGCTCTATAACCATGCCCTGCCCTTGCTCGATGGCCTGCAACGGGCACGTGAAGCACTGGGCAACTTCAAGGGGCATGCGCTGCGCACCCTGGCCATTGGCGTACTGCAAACCGTGCACACCAGCCTGGTGCCACAAATGCTCGAGCGGGTGCGCAAGGCGCAACCTCATCTGGTGGTGCAGATCTATGAACTGACGGGACTGGAAATCGAGCGACGCCTGCTCAATGGTTCGCTGGACATCGGCATCGGCTACTTGCCGCCTCGTCAGCCGGGTCTGCACGGAGTGCTGTTGTACGAAGACGAACTGACGCTGGTCATCCCGGCAGACCATCCATTGCGCGAATTCAAGAAAGTCTCCATGAGCCAGGCTGCCGAATTGCCGATGTTGCTGCTGGGCGAAGAGTTTCAGATACGGCAGATCTGGCAGGCGCAAATGGCCAGCCTGGGACGGCGTCCGCAAGTGCAGGCCGAGCTGAACAACATGGCCGGCATACTCGACAGCCTGCCGCACACGCGACTGGCGACGGTGCTGCCTGGACGCTCGCAGAAGACCCACGGCAACCAGCAATTGTTGTGGAAACCCCTGAGCGAGCCGCGGGTGCCGCTGAAAGTCGGGTTGGTCTGTCGCGATGTGCAACGGCAACAGGCATCGCTGGCCTTGCTGCGCACATTGCTGGAAGAGGTGATCAATCGGCCGGATGAACGCTTGAACAGCCCGCCGGCACTGGATGGCCTGAGCTGAACACTTTTCTCGAGGCAAAAGAAAACCCCGCCGAAGCGGGGCTTTGCAGACTGTTTCCCTGACATCCATTTCACTCCGCCGTCCTGGCAGAATCCTACGTGTCCGTGTTGTTGCTTTGCGCTTCCTGCGCTACGTCCATAAGCAGTAGATTAGCTGTGGATCCAATTTACGACTATGGGAGAACAGCAGCACGTCATGTAAGAGAATGCTTACATCAGGTTACAAACTCAGAATTGCCCGGCCTCCAACAGGAACAGCGATTCGCTACCGGCCTTCACCGACGCGTTCAGCGAGTGAATACGCGGTAGCAAACGGGCGAAATAGAAGCGCGCGGTGCCCAGCTTGCTGGCGTAGAAATCGTCCTGCGTTTCCTTGCCGAGAGCCGCCTTGGCCATCAAGGCCCACATGTAGGCATAGGCTACGTAGCCAAATACTTGCAGGTACTCGACCGACGCCGCGCCGATTTCATTCGGGTTGTTTTTCGCCCGGTCCAGCAGCCATGCCGTCAGCTCGTCGAGCGTCGTCACCGCATCGTTGAGCGGCTTGGTGAACTCCGCCAGGTCAGCACTGGCCGTTGCGGTGAAGTGACGAATCTCGTCGGCAAACAGATTGTAGAACGCCCCGCCGCTGCCGACGATCTTGCGTCCCACCAGGTCCAGCGCCTGGATACCGTTGGTGCCTTCGTAGATCTGGGTGATGCGCACGTCGCGCACCAATTGCTCCTGACCCCACTCACGGATGTAACCGTGGCCGCCGAATACCTGTTGGCCGTGAACCGTGGTTTCCAGGCCCAGATCGGTGAGGAACGCCTTGGCCACCGGGGTCAGCAAGGCCACCAGGTCTTCCGCGCGCTTGCGGGTGGTGGCGTCTTCGCTGAACTTGGCGGTGTCCAATTGCATGGCGACGTAGGTCGAGAAAGCGCGGCCACCTTCGTTCGCGGCTTTCATGGTCAGCAACATGCGACGCACGTCCGGGTGGACGATGATCGGGTCAGCGACTTTGTCTTTGTTCTGCGCGCCGGTTGGCGAACGGCTCTGCAGACGATCACGAGCGTACTCGACAGCGTTCTGGTAGGAGCGCTCGCCGGTGGCCAAGCCCTGGATGCCGACGCCCAGGCGCTCGTAGTTCATCATGGTGAACATTGCCGCCAGGCCCTTGTTCGGCTCGCCGACCAGGTAACCCACGGCTTCATCGAAGTTCATCACGCAGGTCGCAGAGGCCTGGATGCCCATCTTGTGTTCGATCGAGCCGCAGTTGGCCGGGTTGCGCGCACCCAGGCTGCCGTCGGCATTGACCATGAACTTGGGCACCAGGAACAGCGAAATCCCTTTAGGTCCAGCCGGCGCATCGGGCAGTTTGGCCAGCACCAGGTGGATGATGTTTTCGGTCAGGTCGTGTTCGCCGCCGGTGATGAAGATCTTGGTGCCGCTGACCTTGTAGGAACCGTCGGCCTGAGGCTCGGCCTTGGTGCGGATGATCCCCAGGTCGGTGCCGGCGTGCGGTTCGGTCAGACACATGGAACCGGCCCAGACGCCGGCGTACATGTTCGGCAGGTAGGCGGCCTTCAGTTCTTCACTGGCGTGGGCGTTGATCGACAGGCAAGCGCCGGCGGTCAGCATCGGGTACAGACCGAACGACAGGCTGGCCGAGTTGACCATTTCCTCGACCTGGGCCGAAACGGCCTTGGGCATGCCCATGCCGCCGTAGGCCGGATCTCCACCTACACCGACCCAACCACCTTCAGCGTAGGTTTGGTAAGCCTGTGGGAAACCCGCCGGCGTGGTGACAGCACCGTCCGCCCAGTGACAACCTTCCTCGTCAGCCGCACGGCTCAGGGGCGCAACGCTTTTACTGGTGACCTTGCCGGCTTCTTCGAGAATGGCTTCGACCGTTTCAGCATCAATGGAATCGGCCAATGCTGGCAGCTCGGCCCAGAGTTTGGCGACCTCGAACACCTCATTGAGGACGAAGCGCATATCGCGCAGGGGCGCTTTGTAGTCAGCCATGGCAAACCTCGCAAATCTAAACAGATGGCTCGTAGGAAAGATGCTTTTCTTTGGGTCCGAGTGTAACCCAACAACTTTTGCGACACATAGGGTCAGCACATGACTGTTTTGTAATTTTTAGTCACCGGTGAAATGTAGAGGGGAAACGCAAGAATTGTAGAAGCGAGCCTGCTCGCGATAAACCTGAGGACGCCTCGGGGCACCTGGCTTCCAACGTTATCGTTAACGACCATCGCGAGCATGCTCGCTCCTACAGAAAAGCCCATCAGAGCGCAAACAACTCCGCCGGTAACTGCATCAGGCAATCACTCCCCGCTTCGATCGCCGCCCGATGAGCGTCGGTACGCGGCAACAGGCGCTTGAAGTAAAACTCACTGGTCGCCAGTTTGGCCCGGCAGAAATCCGCGTCGCCGCTGCCAGCATCGAGCTGCGCCTGCGCCACCAACGCCATACGCAACCACAAGTAGCCGAGGATGATGTAACCGCTGTACATCAGGTAATCCACCGATGCGGCGCCGACTTCATCCGGGTTTTTCATCGCCGCCATGCCGACCTTGGTCGTCAACTCGCCCCATTGCTGATTCAGCGCATCGAGCTGCGCCACATAGTTGCCCAACTGTGGATGCGCGACGTTGGCCGCGCAAAACTTGTGGACGATTTTAGTGAAGCCGCGCAACAGCTTGCCCTGGCTGCCGAGCACTTTGCGCCCGAGCAGGTCCAACGCCTGGATGCCATTGGTGCCCTCATAGATCGGCGCGATCCGGCAGTCGCGAACCAGCTGTTCCATACCCCATTCACGAATGAATCCGTGGCCGCCGAATACCTGCATGCCATGGTTGGTCACTTCCAGCCCGGTTTCAGTCATGAAGGCTTTGCAGATCGGCGTCAGGAAGGCCAGCAGGTCTTCGGCATCCTGGCGTGCCGTTGCATCCGAGCTCCGGTGCGCCACGTCGAGCAACTGCGCAGTGAAATAAGTCAGTGCCCGATTGCCTTCGTTGAAGGCTTTCATGGTCAGCAACATCCGACGTACATCCGGATGCACGATGATAGGGTCGGCAGCTTTATCCGGGGCTTTCGGGCCTGTCAATGCGCGCATCTGCAAACGGTCGTTGGCGTACTGGATCGCGCCCTGGAAACTCGCTTCGCCCAGGCACAAACCCTGCATGCCCGTGCCCAGCCGCGCGTGGTTCATCATGGTGAACATACAGTTGAGGCCCTTGTTCGCTTCCCCGATCAAAAAGCCCTTGGCCCCGTCGAAATTCAGCACGCAGGTGGCCGAGGCCTTGATCCCCATCTTGTGCTCGATGGCGCCGCAGGAAACCCCATTGCGCTCGCCCGCTTCGCCCTCGGTATCGGGCAGGAACTTGGGCACGATAAACAGCGAAATACCCTTGGTCCCGGCCGGCGCATCCGGCAGTTTCGCCAGTACCAGATGAATGATGTTGGCGCTCATGTCGTGCTCGCCGGCGGAGATGAAAATCTTGCTGCCGGTGATCGTATAACTGCCGTCGGCTGCAGGCACGGCGCGGGTCTTGATGATGCCCAGGTCGGTGCCGCAATGGGCTTCGGTCAGGCACATGGTGCCGGTCCATTGGCCGGCGGTGAGTTTGCTCAGGTAGGTTCGTTTCTGTTCTTCAGTGCCATGGGCGTGGATCGCCGACATGGCGCCGTGGGTCAGGCCTGGGTACATGCCCCACGACGTGTTGCTCGAACCCACCATCTCGCTGATGACCAGCCCCAGCGAGCCGGGCAGACCCTGACCGCCATACGCCGGATCAGCCGCCAGGCCATGCCAGCCACCTTCGACGTATTGGGCGAAAGCCCGCTTGAAACCTGCAGGCGTCGTGACCACACCGTTGTCGAAATGGCAGCCCTCTTCGTCGCCGCTACGGTTGAGAGGCGACAGCACGTTTTCACAAAACCTGGCACCCTCTTCGAGGATCGCACTGACCATGTCCGGACTGGCCTCGGTGGCGCCGAGCGCTGCGTAGTTGCTGTGAAAATCGAAGACGTGGTCAATCAGGAAGCGCATGTCGCGCAGGGGAGCCTTGTAGGCGGGCATGGTCGTTTCTCCGGCAGTAGATGACTCAAACCTACTGCCGCCGCCCCGCCCTTCACAATGACAGTCCAGACGCTGAATGCGCCGTCATCACTCAACCGCAGCAGCGTCCATGCGCACGGCGCCACGGCGGTTCTGACCGAACGCCATCACGCAGTTGCGTCCGGCGCCCTTGGCGCTGTAAAGCGCCTGGTCGGCGGACTTGAGCACTTTCTCGGGCGTGCGTTGTTCCACCCGTTCGGCAACGCCGATGCTGACAGTCACCGACACACTCGAGGCGCTGGCGCCGGCGCGACGCTGGCGGCCCTGATTGTCATCCTGTGGACGGCTGTCCTGATTGCGCAGATGAATGTTGTAGGTGGCAATGGATTCGCGAATGACCTCCAGGTGCGGCATGCATTCTTCGAGGGTCTTGCCGGCAAACACCAGGGCGAACTCCTCTCCACCATAACGATAGGCCTTACCGCCTCCGCCGATTTTCGACAGTTTGCTGGCGACCAGTCGCAGCACCTGGTCACCGACGTCATGGCCGTGGGTATCGTTGAATTTCTTGAAGTGGTCGACGTCACTCATGGCCAACACATAGTTGCGCCCCAGGCGCTGCATGCGCTCATTCAACGCGCGGCGCCCGGGCAGGCCGGTGAGTTCGTCACGGAAGGCCATTTGATAGGCCTCATGAGCAACGGCGGCCGCGATCATCAGCATCACCTGGCTGCACATGATGTTCAGGGTGAAGGGCAGGATGAAGGTTTTCGGCAACATCCAGAACAGCCCGAGCAACCCCACCAGCTGTGCCGCATGCAGCGGTCTTGGGTGACGCCAGTACTGGTAGGCCAGCAGCGCGAACGATGCGATGAACACGGGATAGGACAGCTGGATCAGGCTCATCCAGGCGCCGTGCAAGGCAGGCCAGCGTATCTGCGAAAGCCACACCAGCAACGCCTGTGGGTAACTTTGTTCCAGTGCCAATGCAACGCTACCGACGGCCAGTAAAACGGCGAAACGGGCGACCATGTCCTGGAACAGATGTGTACGCTCCTGCCACGCGGCGAATACGCCGAACAGCAATGGCAACAGCAGGCAACACAAATGAAAGACCACGGCGGCGTCGTCTCGCACCTTGCCGTTGTCACGGTAGTAATCGGTCTGGGTGTCGAGCAGGAAGTAGGCGATGTACACCGTGACCATCAGAAACAGCTCGCGCTGGCGTCGGTAAACCGCACAGTAGGCACCGCCGAGCAACAACACCAAGGTTGGAAGCACCTGGAACAACGACGTGAAGAACACGTTCAGGTCCTTGATGTAGGCAGCCGCGAGCCCCGCCAGTAACAGCACTGACGACGGCAAAAAATGACCCACACGGACAGCGGATGAACGCGGCAAAGGTAAAGCTCCGACCCGTCATTTCGATTGATGGCAATGTGCCAACAACTGTAACGGCATCAATCTCGACTTGCTGAGTCAATTACCAAGAAATTTTTAAGACAGCGTCTGCGGCTTGCCGGGTGGTGCAGCGTTGCATCGCGAGCAGGCTCGCTCCTACAAAGAGCATCAACCAACAGGCAAAAAAAAACCGCTGCCCCCGAAGGAGCAGCGGTTTTCTTGAAGTACCGCGTTAAGGCTTAGTAGCCCAGCGCGAAGTCCTCTTCCTTCATGTCCATCAGGTTGTTGGCGCCCGACAGCATGGTTGCAACGTGAGTGCGGGTGCGCGGCAGGATACGCTGGAAGTAGAAGCGCGCCGTCTGCAGCTTGGCGGTGTAGAACGCCTCGTCAGAAGTGCCGGCAGCCAGTTTCTCGGCGGCCAGGCGTGCCATGTCAGCCCAGAAGTAGGCCAGGCAGGCGTAACCCGAGTACATCAGGTAGTCCACCGAGGCCGCGCCGACTTCTTCGCGGTCTTTCATGGCAGCCATACCGACCTTCATGGTCAGCTCGCCCCATTCCTTGTTCAATGCAGCCAGCGGTGTGACGAACTCTTTGACAGCTTCGTTGCCTTCGTTGGTCTGGCAGAACTTGTGCACGATCTTGGTGAAGCCCTTGAGGGCCTCGCCTTGAGTCATCAGCACTTTACGGCCCAGCAGGTCGAGTGCCTGGATGCCGGTGGTGCCTTCGTACAGCATCGAAATACGGCTGTCGCGAACGTTCTGCTCCATGCCCCACTCGGCGATGAAGCCATGGCCACCGTAGATTTGCACGCCGTGGTTAGCCGATTCGAAACCGACTTCGGTCATGAAGGCCTTGGCGATCGGAGTCATGAACGCCAGCAGCGCATCGGCCTTCTTCTTCTCTTCCTCGTCCACGCCGTACTTGACGATGTCGACTTGCTTGGCGGTGAAGTAGACCATCGCACGGTTGCCTTCGGCGAATGCCTTCATGGTCAACAGCATGCGACGTACATCCGGGTGCACGATGATCGGGTCAGCGGCTTTTTCCGGCGCTTTCGGGCCAGTCAGCGAGCGCATTTGCAGACGATCACGAGCGTATTTCAGGCCACCCTGGAAACCGATTTCGGCGTGGGCCAGGCCTTGCAGCGCGGTACCCAGACGTGCGGTGTTCATGAAGGTGAACATGCAGTTCAGGCCTTTGTTCGCCGGGCCGATCAGGAAACCGGTGGCCGCGTCGAAGTTCATCACGCAGGTGGCGTTACCGTGGATGCCCATCTTGTGTTCCAGGGAGCCACAGGACACGGCGTTACGCGCACCGATCGAACCATCGGCGTTTGGCAGGAACTTTGGCACGATGAACAGCGAAATGCCTTTGGTGCCAGCCGGCGCATCGGGCAGGCGGGCCAGCACGATGTGCACGATGTTGTCGGCCATGTCGTGTTCACCGGCCGAGATGAAGATCTTGGTGCCGGAGACTTTGTAGGAACCGTCGGCCTGAGGTTCAGCCTTGGTGCGCAACATGCCCAGGTCGGTGCCGCAGTGCGGTTCGGTCAGGCACATGGTGCCGGTCCATTCACCGGAAACCAGCTTGGTCAGGTATGCCTCTTGTTGCTCAGGCGTGCCGTGCTCGGAAATGGTGTTCATCGCGCCGTGGGACAGGCCCGGGTACATGCCCCACGACCAGTTGGCTTCGCCAACCATTTCGCTGACTGCCAGGCCCAGAGACTCCGGCAGGCCTTGGCCACCGTGCTCAACGTCGTGGGCCAGGCTTGGCCAGCCGCCTTCGACGAATTGCTTGTAGGCCTCTTTGAAGCCAGTCGGGGTCTTAACGCCGGACTCGCTCCAGGTGCAGCCTTCGGTGTCGCCCACGCGGTTCAGCGGAGCCAGTACCTGCTCACAAAACTTGGCGCCTTCTTCGAGAATGGCGTCAACCATGTCCGGAGTTGCGTCTGCACAAGCCGGAAGGCTCTGATAGTGCGCTTCGTAGCCGAGCAGTTCGTCACGAACGAAGCGAATATCACGCAAGGGGGCCTTGTAGTCAGGCATAGCGATAAACCTCTGCTGATGTAACCGGGAATGAGCGACCGTTGTCGAAACGATCAAACAGTTGTTTGAAACATACGTTTACGCCCAAATCTTGTCAAGCACCGATCTTTTGCCATTCGTCATCCAACCAATAAACAGCGCGCACGCGAGCCTGACGCTATTGCACGAGCAGCGCGCAGCGCGAGAAAAGAAGATGGGTACAGGAACTCACGCTGAAAGCGTACCGCCAGACGGTGCGCTTTCAGCGTGAGTTCAGGCGTAGGTGTCGATCAAGGTGCCGAGCATTTCATCGGAAGCCTTGGCGACTTTGGCGCCCAACTCCACCTGAAACCGGCCTTCGGCCATTTCGATTTCATGGCTCACGAGGTCCGACTGCCGACTACGGTCGACCGAACGCAGGCGATCGACCTGAGCCTCGGAGGACTGGCTGCTCACCGAACGCTCGATCGTCGCGTTGGCGATTTTTCCGGCGGCTTGATCAATACGGTCTTGCCCCGCCTGAACAGTGCTCAGGCCGGCATAGAAAGCGGTATTTCCCGAGATTTCCATGGAAGTGCTCGTCCTTGCAAAGAGTCATCAGTGTTCATTGAAGCAGACATACCGAGAAATCGCCCGTCAAAAACACTAATGGCACAGTGCCGCACCATAGCCAACATCTAGTCCAGGAGGTCGAGTTGCAGGTGCTCCGCGACTGCTTCGGCCGTGACCACCTTGAGCTTCGGCACCCGCCCCAGGCAGGGCGCTGGCAAGCGTTCGGCGAGGGTCGCCAGATTTTCTTCAAGGCGCGAAGTCTTCGGATCTATGATGTTCGCCACCCATCCCGCCAGCTGCAAACCGTCCCGGGCAATCGCTTCGGCCGTCAGCAACGCGTGGTTGATGCAGCCCAAGCGTACGCCGACCACCAGGATGACCGGCAGACCCAGCGCCATCGCCAGGTCCGACAGGTTGTCCTGGTCGGCCAATGGCACGCGCCAGCCTCCAGCCCCCTCGACCAGGGTGAAGTCGGCCTGCATGTCGAGTATGTGCTGCATCGGAGTCAGCAGCGATTGCACGGTTAACGCGATGCCGGCCTCACGCGCGGCCAGGTGCGGCGCAATCGCCGGCTCCAGCGCCACCGGATTGACCTGGGTGTAGGTCAAGGGCAGCGAACACTCCGCCAGTAACGCCAGCGCGTCAGCATTGCGCAGCCCCTTGGGCGTCACCGAACAACCAGAGGCCACCGGCTTGCCTGCTGCCGTGCTTAACCCGGCTGATCGCGCGGCATACAACAGACCGGCGGCGATCGTGGTTTTCCCGACATCGGTGTCCGTACCGGTGATGAAATACGCGGAGCTCATAAGGGTTTCTCCAAAACGGCGTACACCACTTGATAAGTCGCCGGCAGGCCTTGGGCCTGACGAAACTGCTCGTAAGCCTCGACCAGGCCGAGAATCCGCGCCCGACCGGTCAAGCCGCCCGGACGCCCAGGGTTGAGGTTGTGCGCCCCCAAGGCCTTGAGCTCATGGGTCAGGCTGCGCACGTCCGGGTAATGCAGCACATGTGCCTGGTTTTCCAGGCTGATTGCGCGCAAGCCGCTGGCCGCACACAGCTGTTGATAAACGTTGAACTCGCGGAAGCGGTTGACGTGCACCATGCCATCCACCTGACGCCAGCTGTCACGCAACTCGAACAACGTGCCTACACAGAGACTAGCAAATGCAAAGACACCGCCCGGCTTGAGCACCCGATGCGCTTCGCTGAGCACCGACGCGAAGTCCGCGCACCACTGCACGGCCAGGCTGGAGAAAATCAGGTCGCACGTCGCATCGCGCAATGGCATCCGCTCGGCGTCGCCGGCGATGAAGTGCGCGGCGCCGCCCAACGGTCGGGCGTGATTGAGCATGCCTTCGGCGATGTCCAGCGCCACGCCCTGGCCGTCGGGAAACCGCTCGCCCAGCGCACGACTGAAATAGCCGGTGCCGCACCCGAGATCGAGCCAGCGCCGGGGTACGAACGCCTGCGGTAAACGGTGCAACAACTGGCCACCGACATCACGTTGCAACTCGGCCACGCTGTCGTAGCTTGCCGCGGCACGGGAAAACGACGCGGCTACCTGGCGCTTGTCGGGCAAACCACCGGGCAACTTGGGAAAGGATAAATCAGTCATCGCCGCACTCATGCAAAAAGGCCTGGATCGCCCCCGCGACACCGTGGGGATTTTCCAGGAGAAACGCGTGGCCGGCCTGTTCGATCAGACCGATTTCGACATCGGGTAGCAACGCCAGCAAGGCCTCGGCGGCTTCGGCCGGCACCAGCCCGTCGAGGCCGGCAAACAGATGCAATTGCGGACCGCGGAATGTCTGCAGGGCTTGGCGAGTGTCCATCTGCGCGAGCAATTCCAGGCCACTCAATAGCACTGCCGCCGTTGAGTGCGGCGCCCCTGCGAGCAACAGGCGAGACAAGCCGCGCGGGTCTTCGGCACCTTGGGCGCAGAGCAATGAAAAACGCTTCAAGGTCATGCGCGGATCGGCAGCGCAGCCTGCCAGAAAGGCATCGAACGTTTCGCCAGGCATTGCGTTTGGCCATTGGTCGTGGCTGACAAAAGAAGGATTGCTCGCCAAGGTCAGCAGACCACAGCAACGGTCGCCACGGCGCGCCGCCAACTCGGACGCGAGCATGCCACCCAGTGACCAGCCGCCGAGCCAGGCGTCCTGCGGCACGCTGGCGTCGAGTTCATCGAGCCAATGTTCAAGATTGCTCGAATCCAGCTCGGGCAGCGGCTCGATTTCGACCCGCATGTGTTCGTCCAGGCCCTGCAGGGCAGCGCCCAATGGTTGCAGCGGCGAAATTCCGAGGCCCCAACCGGGCAACAGAATCAATCGATCACGCATGGCCAGGCTCCGCTCCCAGTCGTTGATAACAATCGGCCAGTCCCTCCAACAATAGCTGCACTTGCGCCTCGCTATGGGCGGCAGTCAGGGTTACGCGCAGTCGGGCACTGCCGGCCGGCACGGTTGGCGGACGGATCGCACTCACCATCAAGCCGCGTTCGCGCAGCATCTGCGACAAGCGCACCGCGCGCCCGGCGTCACCAATCATGATCGGCTGGATCGGCGTGAAACTGTCCATCAGCTCCAGGCCGATTTGCTCGGCGCCCTGCCGGAACTGGCGGATCAGCGTCTGCAAATGCTCGCGGCGCCAATGCTCGCTGCGCAGCAGTTCCAGGCTTTTGAGGGTCGCACAGGCCAGGGCCGGTGGTTGGCTGGTGGTGTAAATGTAGGGGCGAGCGAACTGGATCAGGCTCTCGATCAACTCTTCGCTGCCGGCTACGAAAGCCCCCGCCGTTCCGAACGCCTTGCCGAGCGTGCCGACCAGTACCGGCACGTCGTCCTGGCTCAGGCCGAAATGTTCGACGCTCCCGCCGCCATTGGCGCCCAGCGGGCCGAAACCGTGCGCATCATCGACCATCAGCCATGCACCTTTGGCCTTGGCTTCTCGCGCCAGCGCTGGCAGATCGGCGATGTCACCGTCCATGCTGAAGACGCCGTCAGTCACGACCAGCGTATTGCCGGTGGCTTTCTCAAGACGATTGGCCAGACTCGCCGCATCGTTGTGCAAGTAGCGATTGAAACGTGCCCCTGACAAGAGGCCCGCATCGAGCAACGAAGCATGGTTGAGCCGGTCTTCGAGCACCGTATCGCCCTGCCCCACCAACGCCGTGACCGCCCCGAGATTGGCCATGTAGCCCGTGGTGAACAGCAGGGCGCGCGGACGACCGGTGAGGTCGGCCAAGGCTTCTTCCAAGGCATGATGCGGGCCGCTGTGGCCGATGACCAGATGCGACGCCCCACCCCCCACGCCCCACTTGGCAGCCCCTGCGCGCCAGGCTTCGATCACTTGGGGGTGACTGGCCAGGCCCAGGTAGTCGTTGTTGCAGAACGCCAGCAATGGCTGACCGTCGACCACCACTTGCGGCCCTTGCGGGCTTTCGAGCAACGGACGTTGGCGGTAGAGGTTTTCGGCACGACGGGCAGCCAGGCGTGCGGCGAGATCGAAAGACATGCAGGCCTCGACTATCAAATGACACATCTCCACTGTGGGAGCGAGCCTGCTCGCGAAGAGGCCTTCACATTCAACATAAGTGTCGACTGTTACATAGCTTTCGCGAGCAGGCTCGCTCCCACAGGGTTTTGCCTTCCTTCAGAAGGATCAAACAGCCGCGTTATAGAACTGCTCGCTGCTCTTTTGCTCCACCAGCGCCTGTTCAATGGCGGCCTGGTGCACTTCGTCGGCGTGCTCTTCGCGGGCTTCCGGCAAAATCCCCAAGCGCCCGAACAGTTGCATGTCCTTGTCGGCCTGCGGGTTGGCGGTGGTCAGCAGTTTTTCGCCGTAGAAAATCGAGTTGGCGCCGGCAAAGAACGCCAGGGCCTGCATCTGCTCGTTCATGGCTTCGCGGCCAGCGGACAGGCGCACGTGGGATTTAGGCATGAGGATCCGCGCGACGGCGAGCATGCGGATGAAGTCGAACGGGTCGACGTCGTCGGCATTCTCCAGGGGCGTGCCGGCGACTTTCACCAACATGTTGATCGGCACCGACTCCGGGTGCTCCGGCAGGTTGGCCAGCTGGATCAGCAGGTTGGCACGGTCATCGAGGGACTCGCCCATGCCAAGGATGCCACCGGAGCAGATCTTCATCCCCGATTCACGGACGTAGGCCAAGGTTTGCAGGCGCTCGCTGTAAGTGCGGGTGGTGATGATGCTGCCGTAGAACTCAGGCGAGGTGTCGAGGTTGTGGTTGTAGTAGTCAAGGCCAGCCTTGGCCAGCGCTTCGGTCTGGTCTTGATCGAGGCGACCGAGGGTCATGCAGGTTTCCAGGCCAAGGGCCTTGACGCCTTCGACCATCTTCAGCACATACGGCATGTCTTTGGCCGACGGGTGCTTCCACGCCGCGCCCATGCAGAAACGGGTCGACCCGATGGCCTTGGCCCGCGCGGCCTCTTCGAGGACCTTCTGCACTTCCATCAGCTTTTCTTTTTCCAGGCCGGTGTTGTAGTGACCCGACTGCGGACAATATTTGCAATCTTCCGGGCAAGCACCGGTCTTGATCGACAGCAAGGTCGATACCTGGACGCGGTTAGCGTCGAAATGCGCGCGGTGCACCGTCTGCGCCTGGAACAACAGGTCATTGAATGGCTGAACGAAGAGTGCTTTGACTTCGGCCAAAGACCAGTCATGACGCAAAGTTGCAGAGGTGCTGGCGCTCATGGGCGTTTCCTTTGTTTTATGCTTTGGCAGGCGACCGGGAAATGGAATTTCCACCGGCGCATCACAGGTGTTTCGGCATATTTAAGGAAGAGTCATGCGCTGTCAACCACGATACGATAGGCCGGTTTACATCTGGTTAAAAAATAACCACCACTGTTTACTGTGTGATGAAGTAGCCGATGGCACCACGCCCGTTTGCATGGCTTGCGAAACCGAGTTGCCATGGCTCGGCGATCATTGCCAGCGCTGCGCAGTGCCCTTGCCCGCTGCGGGCATGACGTGCGGCCAATGCCTCATGCAGCCACCGGCCTTCGAGCGAGTGGTCGCGCCCTGGACTTACAACTTCCCGATCGACAGCCTGATTACTCGCTTCAAGCACAGCGCGAAATGGCCGTATGGCCATCTGCTCGGCGACCTTCTCGCTCAATCACTGCAACATCGCTTCAACGATGACCTGCCGCGTCCCGATGTGCTGGTACCCGTGCCGATGTCTACCCGGCGCCTGCGCCAACGCGGCTTCAATCAGGCTGCCATGCTGGCGCGCTGGCTCAGCGAACGCCTCGACGTGCCTATTGATGAACGATTGCTATTGAGGCCTCAAGACACCAACGCCCAGCAAGACCTGAACGCCGAGGCACGCAAACGCAACCTGCACCACGCCTTCGCCATGGCAAGCGACGCATCAGTGAAGGGTCGCCACCTGGCGCTGGTGGACGACGTTCTGACCACCGGTGCCACGGCGCAGGCACTGACCCTGCTGCTGCTGGACGCAGGCGCCATACGGGTCGACGTCTATTGCCTGGCGCGCACACCCAAACCTGGCGAGTCGCCGTGACTTGACTCCCGGGTCCCGAGCCGCCAACGTCCTCACCACCGTCATAGCCAAAGCGTCTTGCCATGTCCTTGCCTACGTTGTTGTCCCAGCACATTGTCCGTCGCCCGCAACGCATTGCCTTGCTGCAACACATCGCCGAGCAGGGATCGATCACCCGCGCGGCGAAAAGCGCGGGCCTGAGCTACAAGGCCGCTTGGGATGCTATCGATGAGCTGAACAACCTGGCGCAGAAACCGCTGGTGGAACGCAGTGTCGGCGGCAAAGGAGGGGGTGGCGCCAAACTGTCAGCTGAAGGCGAGCGTGTGCTGCGCCTCTATCAAAAGCTGCAGGCGCTGCAAGCCCAGGTACTGGAAGCCGCTGAAGACGCAAGCGACCTTGACCTGCTCGGTCGCCTGATGCTCAGGACCAGCGCACGCAACCAGTTGCATGGAAAAGTCGCGGCCATTGAAACCCAGGGCCATAACGATCGGGTTCGCCTTGAGCTGCCCGAAGGCCTGAGTATCGCGGCGCAGATCACCCACGACAGTACCGTGCGCCTGGACCTGCAAACCGGCACTGAAGTTGTCGCCCTGATCAAGGCCGGTTGGCTCGATCTGCTGGGCGGCCGCGACGAGGCAACACCCGGTCACAATTGCCTCGAAGGTGTCATCGAGGAAATCCTCGACGCCGAAGACGGCCCCTGCGAAGTGCGAATCGGCCTGCCTAATGGTCAGACTCTCTGCGCGCTGGCCGAGCCCCGGCATTTGCAATCACGCAAGCTGACCCGCGGAACATCGGTACGCGCGCAGTTCTCTCCCTCCAATGTATTGCTCGGCACTCCGTTGTAGGAGCTGCCGCAGGCTGCGATCTTTTGACTTTGCTTTTCAAGATCAAGATCAAGATCAAAAGATCGCAGCCTGCGGCAGCTCCTACTGCAACAAAAGCTTCATCACCCACCATTAAGGTGACTGCAAAATTCGCAGGGAGCCTGATGTGAGCCTATTAGAAGAAAACCAGTCCACCGACCTCGAACAGATGGTCGGCCTCAGCCGTCGTGGCTTTATCAGCGCAGGCGCCTTGTGCGGTGCCGCCATGTTCCTCGGCGGCAACCTGCTGAGCCGCAGTGTACTGGCCGCCAGCGTCAGCGCCGGCACCAGCCAGTTGCTGGGTTTCGAAAGCATTCCCGCCGCGACTGCCGACGCGATCAGCTTGCCCCCCGGCTACAAATCTTCGGTACTGATCAGTTGGGGTCAGCCCCTGCAGAAAAACGGCCCGGCGTTCGACATGAGTGGCAACGGCACCGCCGAGCATCAGGAAGTCCAGTTCGGCGACAACAACGATGGCATGAGCCTGTTTGCCTTCCCGGATGACAACAATCGGGCGCTGATGGCGATCAACAACGAATACACCAATTACCGCTACCTCTACCCCCACGCGGGCATGCCGCAATCGGCGCAGGAAGTGCATAAGGCCCTGGCTTGCGAAGGCGTGTCGGTAATCGAAGTACAGCGTGAGAATGGTCATTGGCAGTTTGTGCAGGGCTCGCGCTATAACCGGCGCATTCACGGTAACTCGCCGATCCATCTGAGCGGCCCGGCCGCCGGTCACGAACTGTTGAAAACCCGTGCAGATGCACAAGGTAGAACGGTCCTCGGCACGTTCCAGAACTGCGCCAACGGCAAGACGCCATGGGGCACCTACCTGACCTGCGAAGAGAACTTTACCGACTGCTTTGGCAGCAGCGATGCCGAACAGAAATTCGATGCCGCACAGAAACGCTATGGCGTGGTGGCAACCAGCAAAGACATCAATTGGCATCAACACGACTCGCGCTTCGACATGGCGCACAATCCCAACGAGCTCAACCGTCATGGCTGGGTCGTCGAGATCGACCCGTTCGACCCGCAGTCGACCCCGGTCAAGCGCACTGCACTGGGCCGCTTCAAACATGAAAACGGCGCCCTGGCTGAAACCACAGACGGCCGCGCCGTGGTTTACATGGGCGACGATGAGCGCGGCGAATTCATCTATAAGTTCGTCAGCCGCGACAAGATCAATCACCAGAATCCCAAGGCCAACCGCGACCTGCTGGACCACGGCACCTTGTACGTGGCACGTTTCGACGCGGGCGACGGCAATGCCGATCACCCCAAGGGCCAAGGGCAATGGATCGAACTGACCCATGGCAAGAACGGCATCGACGTCAGCAGCGGTTTTGCCGACCAGGGCCAAGTGCTGATTCACGCGCGCCTGGCAGCCAGCGTGGTGAAGGCGACGCGCATGGACCGCCCGGAATGGATTGTCGTCAGCCCCAAGGACGGTCAGGTTTACTGCACCCTGACCAACAACGCCAAGCGTGGCGAAGACGGGCAACCGGTAGGCGGGCCGAACCCGCGTGAGAAGAACGTCTACGGGCAGATCCTGCGCTGGCGCACCGACCGCGACGACCACGCCTCGAACACCTTTGCCTGGGACCTGTTCGTGGTCGCCGGCAACCCGCAAGTGCACGCCGGTACGCCGAAGGGCGGTTCGTCGAACATCACCCCGCAGAACATGTTCAACAGTCCGGATGGCTTGGCGTTCGATAACGCTGGGCGGCTGTGGATTCAAACCGACGGCGATTCGAGTAATGCCGGTGACTTCGCCGGCATGGGCAACAATCAGATGCTCTGCGCCGACCCGACGACCGGCGAGATCCGTCGGTTCATGGTCGGGCCGATTGGTTGTGAGGTAACGGGGATCAGCTTTTCGCCGGACCAGAAGACCTTGTTCGTCGGCATTCAGCACCCGGGGGAGAACGGCGGTTCGACCTTCCCTGAGCACTTGCCGAATGGAAAGCCGCGGTCTTCGGTGATTGCCATTTCGCGTGAAGACGGAGGGGTCGTCGGCGCCTGATCGGCCCTCATCGCGGGCAAGCCCGCTCCCACAGGTTTAGTGAACGACACAAATCACTGTGGGAGCGGGCTTGCCCGCGATGGCGTCAGTCCAGACAACACACATCTCAACCCACCCCCTAAAGCAGCCCCGTCTGCGCTACCATGCCTGGCCGGACGCAGCAGCCTGCTGCGCGCAGGAGTCAGCATGGCCCACCCGTTTGAAACGCTCACCCCAGACCTCGTGCTCGATGCCGTCGAAAGCATCGGCTTTCTCAGCGATGCCCGCATTCTGGCGCTCAACAGCTACGAAAACCGTGTCTACCAGGTTGGTATCGAAGACGCCGAACCGTTGATCGCCAAGTTCTATCGCCCGCAGCGCTGGACCAACGAAGCGATTCTGGAAGAACACCAGTTCACGTTCGAGCTCGCCGAGGTCGAGGTACCGGTCGTCGCGCCGCTGATCCACAACGGTGAAACCCTGCACGAGCACAACGGCTTCCGTTTCACCCTGTTCCCCCGCCGCGGCGGACGCGCGCCGGAACCTGGCAATCTCGATCAGCTGTATCGCCTGGGTCAACTGCTCGGCCGACTGCATGCAGTGGGCTCGACCAAACCGTTTGAGCACCGTGAGGCGCTGGCGGTGAAAAACTTTGGCCATGATTCGCTGACGACTTTGCTCGAAGGCAACTTCATTCCCCGCAGCCTGCTGCCGGCCTACGAGTCCGTGGCCCGCGATCTGCTCAAGCGTGTGGAGGATGTCTACAGCAATACGCCGCACCAGAACATCCGCATGCACGGCGATTGCCACCCCGGCAACATGATGTGCCGTGATGAGATGTTCCACATCGTCGACCTCGACGACTGCCGCATGGGCCCGGCGGTACAGGACATCTGGATGATGCTGGCCGGCGATCGCCAGGAATGCCTGGGCCAGTTGTCGGAATTGATGGATGGCTACAACGAATTCCACGATTTCAATCCCCGGGAACTGGCGCTGATCGAACCCCTTCGCGCGCTGCGCCTGATGCACTACAGCGCCTGGCTCGCCCGTCGCTGGGACGACCCGGCATTCCCGCGCAGCTTTCCGTGGTTCGGCACGGAACGCTATTGGGGCGACCAGGTGTTGGCATTGCGCGAGCAGCTCGCGGCGCTGAATGAAGAACCGCTGAAGCTTTTTTAATCCGGGATCAAAAGATCGCAGCCTGCGGCAGCTCCTACGGGTGTACACCATTCCCTGTAGGAGCTGCCGCAGGCTGCGATCTTTTGCTTTCAGAAGCGACACATCTATACAACCGCCCTACAATCCCTCCTTTGTTAGCTGCCTAAGCAAGGATTCTGCATGCAAGCCGCCAACCTGCGTCGCGGGTACATTCTGGGCCTGAGTGCCTACATCATCTGGGGACTTTTCCCGCTCTACTTCAAGGCCATTGCCAACGTGCCCGCCGTGGAGATCATCATTCACCGCGTGCTGTGGTCGGCGTTGTTCGGCGCCTTGTTGCTGATGGTCTGGAAACATCCGGGCTGGTGGCGCGAGCTACGGGAGAACCCACGTCGGCTGGCGATCCTGGCCTTGAGCGGTACGCTGATCGCCGCCAACTGGCTGACGTATGTGTGGTCGGTGAACAACGGGCGCATGTTGGAGGCCAGCCTCGGTTACTACATCAACCCCTTGGTGAACGTGCTGCTGGGGATGCTGATCCTCGGTGAGCGGCTGCGACGCATGCAATGGATTGCCGTGGGGCTGGCGGCGGTTGGCGTGGCGCAACAAGTATGGCAAGTGGGCAGCCTGCCTTGGGTGTCGCTGGTGCTGGCATTGACCTTCGGTTTCTACGGGTTGATTCGCAAGCAGGCGCCGGTCAAGGCGCTCCCGGGATTGGTGGTCGAAACCTGGATGTTGGTGCCGATAGCGCTGGCCTGGTTACTGCTCAATCCAACCGCCAGCAGCGCCCAGGCTGAATTCTGGACCACCTCCGAAGCCTGGTGGCTGGTGGCTGCCGGTCCGGTAACGCTGGTGCCGCTGGTCTGCTTCAACGCTGCCGCGCGGCATTTGCCCTACACGACCCTGGGATTCCTGCAATACCTGGCACCGACCCTGGTGCTGCTGCAGGCCGTCCTGCTGTTTGATGAGCACCTATCGTCGAGTACGCTGGTTGCGTTCATCTTCATCTGGGCAGGCCTGGCGGTTTACAGCGTCGATGCCTGGTTCAGCCTGCGCCGCCGCAGCTGATCAAAAAATACACAACTCTCTACAGGCCACGTTATCCGTGGCCTGCATAGATCCTTCCCAAGGTTATCCACAGCGTGATCCCCGCCGTTTGTGCGCAAGTTACTGAAACTGCTGGTTTTTTGATCAATCTTTGAAGAGCCACGGCCGGCGTGGCCTGGCGGGCTGTCTCTACAGGTTATCCACAGGCAGGTGCACGTTTAAACTGGATAACCTGATCAAGGTTCACTGCGCAGCACCAATTCCACCATCAGGTCGTCCGCCAGGGTTTCCAGGCGCGATTGCAGCACGTCCAGAGACAGCGTCAGGGGCACCGCCAGTATCGCTTCGGCGTGGAACAGCGGCTCGCTGCTCATGGGGGCCGGACGCACCTCCGTCACCAGCCGTTCCAGGTTTACCCCCTGCTCACTGAGCAAGCGCGTGATGTCGCGCACGATCCCCGGCCGGTCATTGCCCACCAGCTCCATGGCAATCGGCTTCCAGGTGCACGACTGTTCGATACCGCTTTCGGCGATCAAGACGCGAATGCCGTGGGACGATAATCCTTGCAGGGCGTCGACCAGTGAGTCGTAGGCTTCCGCCGGGACCCCCACCCGAAGAATCCCGGCGAATTGCCCGGCCATGCGCGACATGCGGCTTTCCAGCCAGTTGCCACCATGCTCGGCGATGCATTGGGCTATGCGCTCGACCTGCCCAGGCTTGTCCGGTGCAAAAACAGTGAGTACGAGGTGGTCCATGGCGCAGCCCTCTTTTGTTATTGAAAGAGAAGTATAGGCAAGGGTTGATTCGGCGCTGGCAGGTCCTACCTCTTCGCGAGCAGGCTCGCTCCCACAAGGTCGGCGCAGGGCTTTGTGGGAGCGAGCCTGCTCGCGAATGAGTCCCGCCCAAGAACCTGCGCAACATAAATCGTGTACAACTTTTTATATTTAACTGGAACAATCTCATGCTTTTTTGAGAACATCCTCATCCCCGACGTGACTGCAATGCGTCATGGGGTCGCAGAACGACGTAATTAGTCTAATTTTCACAACCGCAACTCATCATGTAGTATGCCGCTGCGCGCACTACATAACGTTGGATCGATGTCCGCCACAGGCGCAGACGCATCCCTGAAAGCCCTGTCAGCAAGGCCCTAAAGCCGTTGATTGGTCCCCACCCAGCCGTCAGAAATGGCATGTACTGGTCGCAGGGTTTGTGGTTTAAATGGCCAGAGGCTTCATTGTTAAATTGAAGAGCTGAAAAGCGAAATAGCTGAGCAGAGTGAGGCAAGCAATGACTGAACACGTTCAAGTCGGTGGCCTGCAGGTCGCCAAAGTCCTGTTCGACTTCGTGAACAACGAAGCCATTCCCGGAACCGGCCTCACCGCCGACCAATTCTGGGCCGGTGCCGACAAGGTCATCCATGACCTGGCGCCGAAGAACAAAGCCCTACTCGCCAAACGCGATGATTTCCAGGCTCGTATCGACGGCTGGCACCAATCCCGTGCCGGTCAACCACACGACGCCGTGGCTTATAAAGCCTTCTTGCAAGACATCGGTTATCTGCTGCCAGAAGCGGCCGATTTCCAGGCAACGACGCAAAACGTCGATGAAGAAATCGCCCACATGGCCGGCCCACAGCTTGTGGTGCCGGTGATGAATGCCCGCTTCGCGCTTAACGCTTCGAACGCCCGCTGGGGTTCGCTGTACGACGCGCTCTACGGCACCGACGCCATCAGCGAGGCTGACGGCGCGGAAAAAGGCAAAGGCTACAACAAGGTTCGCGGCGACAAGGTCATCGCCTTCGCCCGGGCCTTCCTCGACGAAGCGGCGCCATTGGCGGCCGGCTCCCACGTCGATTCGACACACTACAAAATCGTTGACGGCAAACTGGTCGTCGCCCTTAAAGGCGGTAGCAACAGCGGCCTGCGCAACGACGCCCAACTGATCGGTTTCCAGGGCGATACGGCGGCACCCACCGCGATCCTGCTGAAAAACAATGGCCTGCATTTCGAAATCCAGGTCGATGCCAGCACCCCGGTCGGCCAGACCGACGCTGCCGGTGTCAAAGACATCCTGATGGAAGCCGCACTGACCACCATCATGGACTGCGAAGACTCCGTCGCCGCCGTCGACGCCGATGACAAAGTAGTGATCTACCGCAACTGGCTCGGCCTGATGAAGGGCGACCTGGCGGAAGAAGTCGCCAAGGGCGGCAAGACGTTTACCCGCACCATGAACGCCGACCGCACCTACACCGCCGTCGACGGCAGCGAATTGAGCCTGCATGGTCGTTCGTTGTTGTTCGTGCGTAACGTCGGTCACCTGATGACCATCGATGCGATCCTCGATAAAGATGGCAACGAAGTACCGGAAGGCATCCTCGACGGTCTGGTGACTGTTCTGGCGGCGATGCACAACCTGAACGGCAATACCTCGCGCAAAAATACCCGCACCGGTTCCGTCTACATCGTGAAGCCAAAGATGCACGGTCCTGAAGAAGCTGCGTTCACCAACGAGCTGTTCGGGCGCATCGAAGACGTGCTGGGCCTGCCTCGCAACACCCTGAAGGTCGGGATCATGGACGAGGAGCGCCGTACCACGGTCAACCTCAAGGCCTGTATCAAGGCTGCCAGCGAGCGCGTGGTGTTCATCAACACCGGCTTCCTCGATCGCACGGGCGATGAAATCCACACCTCCATGGAAGCCGGCCCGATGGTGCGCAAGGCCGACATGAAGGCCGAAAAATGGATTGGCGCCTACGAGAACTCCAACGTTGATATCGGCTTGAGCACCGGCCTGCAAGGCCGTGCGCAGATCGGTAAAGGCATGTGGGCAATGCCCGACCTGATGGCGGCGATGCTGGAACAGAAAATCGCTCACCCACTGGCGGGTGCCAACACCGCATGGGTGCCTTCGCCGACCGCTGCCGCGCTGCACGCGCTGCACTACCACAAGGTTGACGTGTTCGCCCGTCAGGCCGAACTGGCCAAGCGTGCTCCTGCGTCGGTGGACGATATCCTGACCATCCCGCTGGCAGTGAACCCACAGTGGACCGCAGAACAGATCCAGAACGAACTGGACAACAACAGCCAAGGCATTCTGGGTTATGTGGTGCGCTGGATCGACCAGGGCGTTGGTTGCTCGAAGGTGCCGGACATCAATGACGTCGGCCTGATGGAAGACCGTGCGACGCTGCGTATTTCCAGCCAGCACATCGCCAACTGGCTGCGTCATGGCATCGTTACCGAAGAGCAGGTGATGGCCAGCCTTAAGCGCATGGCGCCGGTGGTGGACCGTCAGAATGCCGGTGATGCGCTGTACCGTCCGCTGGCACCGAACTTCGACAGCAACATCGCCTTCCAGGCGGCAGTCGAGCTGGTGGTGGAAGGTACCAAGCAGCCCAACGGCTACACCGAGCCGGTCCTGCACCGTCGTCGTCGCGAGTTCAAGGCCAGGAACGCGCTGTAAAAAATAGTCTGCCAGACAACAATCCCCCGACCTCACGACCGGGGGATTGTAGTTTCTGACCGGTCATTTCCTGTGGCGCAAGGCGCTTTCAGCGATGCAGTTAGCGATTTTCGGTGCACACATGAACAAGGCAATACCCAGGACCGTAAGCACAAGGGCGAACAGTTTCTCGCCCCCAATGGGTTCGTCGAGCACATACCAGGAAGTCACGATGCCGGATATCGGAATGATGATCGACAATGGGGCAACCTGGCTCGCCGGATATTTCCTGATCAAGCGGTTCCATGCCCAATAACCGAAAATCGTCGCCACATAGGCCTGGAACAGAATGGACAGCAGCACCGGAGCCTTGAAGTCCGTCAATAACGCCTGGAAAGGCGCAGCCCCCCTGGCCCAGTAGGTCATCAAGTACAACGGCGCAATTGCATACAGACTCGACCAGACAACGAAGGAAAAAATGTCGATTACCTTGCTTTTCTTGATCACGACATTGCAAAGACTCCAGCACAAAGCTGCCAGCAGTATCAGAAACAGACCATGGCTCTGGCCTTGCGTCTCGGTCACATTGATGATGAACATAAGCCCCACCAATGCCAGGAGAATTCCTGCCACCTGGATCCCCGACATTTTTTCGCCGAACAACATCACCCCCCAGATGACTGTAAAAAAGGCACTGAATTGCAGGAGCAGAGAAGTCACACCGGCACTGACCCCGAGAAACATGCCATAGTTCATCAGCCAACACATCCCGACTCCGAACAAAAAACCATATAAAGCGATAGTTGAGGAACTGATGTTTTTCGGCTTGGGAACGAAGAACACCAACGGAAAGGCGCAGAAAGTTAAACGCAAGGCCGTCAGCATATACGGGTCTATACCGTCGAGACTGATATCAATGACCGAATAGTTACTTCCCCACATAACCGTTACAACAAGAATCAGGAGCAGGTCGCGCAAATCCATTTTTATCATGTTGTGTCCTGATTATCATTCACACGCATGCAAACCAGGAAAATCGCCTTTCCCGATCAAGCCATAGTTTTTCAGGCGCATGGAAACAAACGTTCGTTCAATAGTCCTCCTCAAGGAGGTCACAAGCACGGGCGTAAACTTCAGCGTGGAATAATAAATTAATATTTTCGAATTTGATTAAAACAAAGGCTAACTATAAACAGCCACCCGCACTTCAATCATCACGACGATATCTGA
The DNA here is from genome assembly GCF_002236105.1 of Pseudomonas umsongensis. Lineage (GTDB taxonomy): Bacteria > Pseudomonadota > Gammaproteobacteria > Pseudomonadales > Pseudomonadaceae > Aquipseudomonas > Aquipseudomonas umsongensis. Next base: position 590,203 of record NZ_NIWU01000003.1, on the reverse strand, counting down.
AACTACAGCCGCAGCTGACAGACATTTATGAATGGATATTTCTCAACCACGGCAGAAAAACTTCATTACATCGAATAGACGCAGACTTAACTCGAATACCTCTGCGCGTTGGCTTTCAGGCAACTATCACTTACAAATCTTTGGTTACTCAATCCCCAACTCATGTTTGACCAGTGCTAACAACTTTCCGGTATCAATCGGTTTGAGCAAAAAGTCGACCACGCTCAAATGCATCGCGGCAATGGCGTCTTTGACGTCGGCATCGCCGGAAACGATGATAATCGGCAGCGCGGCTCGTACGGTTTCACGAATCTGCCGAACCAGTTCCAGACCATCCACATTGCCCATGCGCAAATCGGTAATCAGCAGGCCAATTGAAGGTTTCTTGATCTCCGCTTCTGACACCAGCATCTTGAGTGCGGTCTCGCCACTGGCTGCCGTCATGCAACGAATGCCGTCCAGTGCCAGAATCTCCGACAACAGCTCCCGGGCATCCTTGTCGTCGTCAACGATCAGCACCCGCTGCGGCGGCAGGTCGGGTTCCAGCATGACGTCACTGAGTGCCTGGCGCTCGGCATCACTCAAAATATCGTGGTCGGACATGGCATTCTCTACATGTTCAATTCAATTCCCTAGCACAGTGGTAAGACATCGCTAAGCACACCATCAATGTGCACTCCGTCGGATAATTTTCCAATGGGGAAAGGTGAGGTTTTTCTCACATTTAGGTAGGTTCTTTCCGACAATGCATCACTTTTCCAGCCTACCTAGACTTACGTCCAATGGGCACCCCGACCGTAGGGGTCGACCATGGGTGAGTCATCCGACAACAACAATTCAAAAAAAGACTGCGGTAATGGTTATGAGTAAAGCGGACGCCTTCACCCAGGCAGGGAAAACCGCGGTGTTGCAAAACATTCAGGGCACTTTGCAATTCCTTCAGCGCTTCCCGCCCTTCAACCAGATGGAACACGCCCACCTGGCGTATCTGGTCGAGCAATGTCAGCTGCGTTTTTATGCCCCCGGCGAGAGCATCATCAAACCCGCCGACGGCCCGGTTGAGCATTTTTACATCGTCAAACAGGGTCGTGTTGTCGGTGAACGCCCGCACTCGGCCAAGGGCGGGACCGAAACCACCTTCGAAATCACCACGGGCGAGTGCTTTCCACTCGCTGCGCTGCTGGGGGAGCGTGCGACACGCACCGAACACCTGGCTGCCGAAGACACTTTTTGCCTACAGCTGAACAAACTTGCATTCATCAAGCTGTTCGCCATTTCCGGCACCTTCCGCGACTTTGCCCTACGCGGGGTGAGCAGCCTGTTGGACCAGGTCAACCAGCAGGTCCAGCAAAAAGCCGTGGAAACCCTCGGCACCCAATACTCGCTTAATACCCGCCTGGGCGAATTGGCCATGCGCCATCCGGTGACATGCGCCCCAACCACACCCTTGCGTGAAGCCGTGACCCAAATGCACGAGCAGCAGGTCGGCAGCATCGTGATCGTCAATGAACATAAAGCGCCGCTGGGCATTTTCACCCTGCGCGATTTGCGCCATGTCGTGGCCAACGGTATCGGCGATTTCAGCGAGGCGATCGAGCGGCACATGACCCCGTCGCCGTTTTACCTGTCTCCAGACCATAGTGCCTTCGATGCCGCGATTGCGATGACAGAGCGGCATATCGCCCACGTCTGCCTGGTCAAGGATCAGCGCCTGTGCGGTGTGGTTTCGGAACGCGATCTGTTTTCCCTGCAACGGGTCGACCTGGTTCACCTGGCGCGCACCATCCGCAGCGCCCAGCGTGTGGAAAACCTGGTGCTGCTGCGTGGCGAAATTGGTCAACTGGTGGAGCGCATGCTGGCCCACGGTGCGTCTTCGACCCAGATCACCCACATCATTACCCTGCTCAACGACCACACCGTGTGCCGGGTGATCGAGCTGACCCTGGCTGAGAAAGGCGATCCGGGCATCCCGTTCAGTTGGCTGTGTTTCGGCAGCGAAGGTCGCCGCGAACAGACACTGCACACCGATCAAGACAACGGCATTCTGTTCGAAGCGCGGGACGCGGCCCACGCCGCCGAGATTCGTGGGAAATTGCTGCCCATTGCCCATCAGATCAACCAAAGCCTGGCGCTTTGCGGTTTCACGCTGTGCAAAGGCAACATCATGGCCAGCAATCCAGAACTGTGCCTGTCGCGGATCGAATGGGCCCGACGCTTCAGCGCGTTCATTCGCGAAGCCACGCCGGAGAACCTGTTAGGGTCGAGCATCTATTTCGATTTGCGCGTGGTCTGGGGCAGCGAGCTAGGCTGCGAACAACTGCGCCGTGCGATTCTCGACCAGGTGGCCGACAACCGACTGTTCCAGCGCATGATGGCTGAAAACGCGTTGCGCAATCGTCCGCCCGTAGGACGTTTCCGTGAGTTCGTGCTGGCGCGTAAAAATGGCGAAAAAGCCACGCTGGACCTGAAGATCCAGGGCCTGACCCCCTTTGTCGACGGGGCGCGGTTACTCGCCCTCGCCCACGGCATCGAAGCGAACAATACCCTGGAGCGCTTTCGCCAACTGGTGGCCAAAGAGGTCATCGAGCCACTGGACGGTGCGGCGTATGAAGAGGCCTATCACTTCATCCAGCAAACCCGCATGCAGCAACATCAGCTACAGACCCGGGAGAATTTGCCCTACTCCAACCGGGTCGACCCCGACAGCCTCAATCATCTGGATCGACGCATCCTGCGCGAATCCCTGCGCCAGGCCCAACGCCTGCAAAGCAGCCTGTCCCTGCGATACCAATTATGAGCTACCAACTATGAGTCTTTTTTCATGGTTGCGCCCCGCCGGCCCGAGCTTGTCCGCGGACCTGCAACAACGCCTTCAACGCCTGCCTGTGGTCCAGGGATTAAGTGAATGCAGCCTGCGCGAACAGCGCTGGGTAGTGCTCGACCTGGAAACCACCGGGCTGAATATGAACAAGGACCGGGTACTGTCCATCGGCGCCGTGGTGATCGAGGATGGCGCGATCGATTTCAGCCGGCAGTTCGAGCGCACCTTGCAGTGCGACGAACTCAAACTCGGCCCCAGTGTGCTGATTCACGGCTTGGGGCCCAGTGCAATCGCCGCCGGCAGTGACCCGGCTGAGGCGTTGCTCGAGTTCATGGAGTTTGTCGGCGATAGCCCGGTGCTGGCCTTTCATGCGCCTTTCGACCAGCACATGCTCGGACGCGCATTGAAAGAGCACCTGGGCTACAAGTTGCAACATCCCTTTATGGATGTGGCGGACATCGCCCCGCTGCTGTGTCCGCAGGCCAATATCCGCGAGGCCGGCCTGGACGAGTGGATCGATTGGTTCAAACTGGAAGTCTTCGAGCGGCATAACGCCAGCGCCGACGCCCTGGCAACCGCCGAACTGGCGCTGATCCTGTTCAGCCGTGCACGTCAGCAGCAGATCCACAGCCCGCTGAACCTGCAGCAGCGGTTGAACCAGTGGAAGCGGCGGCAGCAAACACATTCTTTCTAACGGTCACGCCGTCCCGTGTAGGAGCTGCCGCAGGCTGCGATCTTTTGATCTTGGAAATCAAAATCAAAAGATCGCAGCCTGCGGCAGCTCCTACAGGGTCATACGACAATCTCCTGCCCGACCAACGCCGATTGCTTTCACTCCCCCGCCTCTGACACAATCGCGAACAATTCTCGTTAGTTAACATTTCCCAATCGGTGATGCTGCGTGTCGTCAGTTCCAAGCCCCCAAAGTGAGCTCGTCGGTGCGTTGTATCGCGACCACCGTGGTTGGCTATTGGCTTGGCTACGTCGCAATGTCACCTGCCCGCAACGGGCCGAGGACTTGAGCCAGGACACTTTCGTGCGCTTGCTCGGGCGCGAAGAACTGAAAGAGCCGCGCGAGCCGCGGGCATTGCTGGTGGCGATTGCCAAGGGCCTGCTGTTCGACTACTTCCGCCGCGCCGCGCTGGAGCAGGCTTATCTCACCGAACTGATGCTGATTCCAGAAGCCGAACAACCGTCGGTGGAAGAACAGCAAATGATCCTCGAAGACCTGAAAAACATCGATCGCCTGCTCGGCAAGCTGTCGAGCAAGGCCCGTGCGGCGTTCCTCTACAATCGACTCGATGGCCTCGGCCACGCGCAAATCGCCGAGCGCCTTGGTGTGTCGGTGCCGCGAGTGCGCCAGTACCTGGCCCAAGGCATCCGTCAGTGCTACATCGCCTTGTACGGGGAGCCGACATGAACCCGGTCAGTTCCAAGCCGGTGTCGGCACAGGTGCTCGACGCTGCCATCGCCTGGCAACTGTCCCTGGACTCCGGCAGCCCTGTGGAACGCGAAGAGTTCGCCAAATGGCACGCCGCCCACGAAGAACATGCCCGCGCCTGGCGTCAATTGGGCATGCTAGACCAGCGTTTCAGCGTCGCCAGCGGCCCCGCCCGCGCCGCCCTGCTGCAATCGCGCGAAGGCATTCGCCGCCGGGTGCGCAAGCTCGGCAGCGGCCTGGCCAGCATCGTTGCGGTGTTCGGGCTGGCACTGTTTGCCGGTGAGCGCTATTTGCCGATCGATTATTGGCTGGCCGACCAGCGCACTGCCACCGGCGAACAACGCACGATTCGCCTGGACGACGGCACCCTGATCAACCTCAACACCCACAGTGCCGTGGACGTGCGCTTCGATGACAAGCAGCGGCGAGTCATCCTCCAGGAAGGCGAAATACTGATCGAGACCGGCCACGGCGACGCACGGCCGTTCATCGTTGAAACCCGCGAAGGCCGCATGCGTGCCTTGGGCACAAGGTTCCTGGTCAAGCGTGAAGAGCAAGGTACGCGCCTGAGCGTGTTGCAATCGGCGGTGGCTGCCCATCCACAATCGAGTCCTGAAGAGCAGGTCCTGCGCGAAGGCCAGCAAATGCTGATCCGCAGCGACGGCCTGGGCCCGATTGTCGCGCTCAACCTCGGCGCCGATGCCTGGACCCGCGGCATGCTGGTAGTGGACAACGCGCGACTGGAAGATCTGGTGCGTGAAATCGGTCGCTATCGCCCTGGTCTACTGGGTGTGGCACCGGAAGTGGCCGACCTGCGGATCACCGGTAGCTTCCCGTTGCAAAACACCGACCTGGCCCTGAGCGCGCTGTTGCCAACGCTGCCGGTGCAGATTGAGCATCGTACGCAATGGTGGGTGACGGTGGCGGCGAAGACCGAGGCCAAGCCCTAAAAGGTGCTGTGTCAGTGAAGCCGCCTTCGCGGGCAAGCCACGCTCCCACAGGTTTTGTGTCGGTCACAAAATTACCGGTCAGTGCAGAACCTGTGGGAGCGGGCTTGCCCGCGGTGAGGCCATCAGATCCGCCACAAAACCCAACTTTGTTTACTGAATCGAAATTATTTCCATCCAGCCCTATCACTTTTTGATTTTCGTTCGGTACTTAGGCAATTGAGAAGTATTCACTTTCAGGAGCCGCTGTATGTCCCGTTCGTTAGACGCCTTGTTGCGCCCCGGTTTGCTGGCGCTTGCCATTGCTCTTTGCACGCCTTTGGCCAGCAGCCAATTGATCGCCGCTGAACAGGCGTCCAGCGTTCGTGCCTACAACCTGCCGGCCGCACCACTGGCCAGCACCCTGAACCAGATTGCCAGCCAGGCCGGCCTGGCGTTGTCGTTGAACCCGTCGCTGGCCGCCGGCAAGAGTTCGGCCCCGGTCCAGGGCCAGTTCGACGCTGCCGGCGCCCTGCGCGAAGCCCTGCGTGGCACCGGGCTGCAACTGGAGCAAAGCGGCGGCACCTACACCCTGGTGACCGTGCCTGAGGGTGTGATGGCTTTGCCGGCAACCAGCGTCATCGGTGTAGAAGCAGAGACTGAAAACGCCTGGGGTCCGGTGCAAGGCTACCTGGCCAAGCGCACCGCTGCCGGCACCAAGACCGACACGGCACTGGCAGAAGTACCACGCTCGATTTCTGTTGCCACCCGCGAGCAGATGCAAGACCGTGCCGTACAGAATCTCGATGACGCTGTACGCTACATGCCCGGGGTCATTGCCAGCAGCTACGGCAGCGATAGCCGTGCCGAGTGGCTGAAAGTTCGTGGATTTGAGCCCACTCAGTTCCTCGATGGATTGCCGCTGCCAAAGGGCACTTACACCATGCCGAAAATAGAGACCTGGGACCTTGAGCGAGTAGCACTGCTGCGTGGCCCTGCCTCCTCGCTTTACGGCCAGACACCGCCTGGCGGCTTGCTCGACATGGTCAGCCGACGCCCTGATGCGTTGGCCAGCAACGAAGTGCAATTGCAAGTTGGCAGCTACGAGCGTAAGCAGATCAGTTTCGACAGTACCGGTCCGGTCGATGACGAAGGGCGTTTTTTGTACCGCGTCAGCGGTGTGGTGCGTGATAGCAACACCACCATCGAGCACATCGACGACAAGCGTTACAACATCGCTCCCAGCCTGACCTGGAACATCGATCCCGATACCACGCTGACTTTCCTCAGCCAGTACAACCGTGACGATACCGGTACCACCAGCCAGTTCCTTCCGCTACAGGGCACCAAACTGTCCTCGCCCGCTGGAGAAGTGAAGTTCCACAAGAATCTCGGTGATCCGGAATGGGAGTTCTACGACAAGACCTATTACGCGTTGGGATATGCCTTTGAGCACCGGATGAACGACGTTTGGCAGTTCCGTCAGAACCTTCGCTATACCAAGAGCGATCTGTCCTTCCAGAGCATTACCGCGGGCGGTTTCTATGGTTCGGTCGAAGACGACGGCACCCTGTCCCGGGGTGCCAACGTAGTTGACGAAGACCTCAGCCAGTTTGCCGTGGATAACAATTTCCAGGCCGATTTCGACACCGCCGCCATCAGGCACACACTGTTGCTGGGGCTGGATCACCAACGCGTCAACACCAACTACAAATGGCTGTTCGGCAACGCGCCAACCAGCAACATCACCCACCCGATCTACGGGCAGGACTTCAGTAACGTCCAATACACCGCGTTCAATGACTACAACCAGAAGACCCATGACACAGGCCTCTATGTCCAGGACCAGATGGCCCTCGACAACTGGCGCCTGACCCTGGGTGGTCGTCAGGACTGGCTGCACACGGATTCGACGTTCTACAACATGAACAATGCCAAGGACACCCGCGACGACACCAATTTCAGCGGCAACGCGGCCATCAGCTATGTGTTCGACTCCGGCTTCACTCCCTACATCTCCTACGCCGAATCCTTCCAGGCAGAAGCAGGTGGCGCCAACGGCGAGGCATTCCGCCCTGGCATTGGCAAGCAATATGAAATCGGACTCAAGTACCAACCACCGGGCACCGACATGCTGTTCACGGCTGCCGCCTATGACCTGACCCGCAAGGACATCGTACTCAGCGACACCCTGGGCGTTTCTCGCCCGCTGGGTGAAGCGAAAGTCCGAGGCTTCGAGCTGGAGGCAACCGGCAACGTCAACGAAAACCTGAATCTGACGGCTTCGTACACCTACGCCAACAGCAAGATGACCAAAGTCACCGATCCGCTGGACAAAAATCGCCCGCTGCCACTGACCCCGGAAAACCAGGGCGCGGCATGGGCTGACTACACCTGGCATACCGGTGTTCTGGATGGCTTTGGAATCGGCTTTGGTGTGCGCTATATCGGCGAAACCGACAACATCGCCATCGGCAGCATGGCCTTTGTACGCGATCCGTCAGACGGCCACAGCGATTCCTATACCGTCTATGACGCGGCCGTTCATTACGACCTGGGCCGCCTGGACAATGCACTCAAGGGCGTCAGTGTCAGCGTCAACGCCAACAACGTATTCGACAAGGAATACATCTCGACCTGTGACGGTTTCTACTGCTACTACGGCGACCGTCGCAACGTCATGGCCAGCCTTGACTACAAGTGGTAACGACTTGATCTGACACGCCCGGTACCCAGGCCGTCCTTCGAGGACGGCCTGGGTATTTCTGGAGGCTACGAAATGAAAAGTAAAACAATTCGCCGCTGGTCCTTTGTCCACACCTGGACCAGCCTGATCTGCACGGTGTTCCTGCTGATGCTGGCACTCACCGGCCTGCCGTTGATCTTTCACCATGAGATCGACCATTTGCTGGGCGATGCCGCCGAATTGAAGCAAATGCCGGCAGACACACCGCAACTGAATCTGCAGCAGCTTGTGCAGGCGGCTGAAAAGCATCGTCCCGGTGACGTCATGCAGTATTTCGGTTTCGACGATGATGAGCCCAACGGCGCAATCGCGATCATGGCGGCCACCGCGGGCACCGAGCCGAACTCTTCCCACACCTTCATGCTCGACGCCCGCACCGGCGAAGCGCTGGAGATGCCATCGGCCAATGGCGGCTTCATGATGGTCATGCTGCGCTTGCATGTAGACATGTTCGCCGGGCTGCCGGGCAAGTTGTTGCTGGCGTTCATGGGTTTGCTGTTCGTCGTCGCGATCGTTTCCGGCACGGTGCTGTACCTGCCGTTCATGCGTCGCCTGAAATTCGCCACCGTGCGCCAGGACAAATCCACCCGCCTGCGCTGGCTCGACCTGCACAACCTGATCGGCGTGGTGACCCTGACCTGGGCCCTGGTGGTCGGCGTAACCGGCGTGATCAGTGCCTGCGCCGACCTGTTGATCGCCGCGTGGCGCAACGACAGCCTGAGCGCGATGGTTGCGCCGTATCGCGATGCGCCCCCGCTGTCGCAACTGGCGCCGGCTACACGTTTGCTCGATATCGCCAAGGAAGTCGCACCCGGCATGCAACCGGACTTCATTGCCTTTCCCGGCACGCGGTTCTCCAGCGAACACCATTACGCTGTGTTCATGAAAGGCAGCACGCACCTGACCTCGCACTTGCTGACACCGGTGCTGATCGACGCCAGCACCCTGAAAGTCACCGCCGTGGCCGAGCGTCCCTGGTACATGGACGCCATGGGCATGTCGCAGCCTTTGCATTTCGGTGACTACGGCGGCATGCCGATGCAAATCCTCTGGGCCACCCTGGATGTGCTGACGATCATTGTGCTCGGCAGTGGCGTTTACCTGTGGGTGGTGCGGCGCAAGGCGGTGAAACCCGTACTGGAGAAAGCGGAGAGCGTGGCATGAGGCCCCGCCAGTCGAGTTTCTGGAAGGTGTTCGCCACCCCAACTGTTATCGCCTTGTTCAGCGCGGGCGGGTTATTTGCCGCGTTGCTCGGCGATGGCGTTTGGGATGCCCTGAGCTGGCTTGGATTAGGCATCCCTGCCGTCCTCGCCCTGCGCGGCCTCCTGCAATGCCGGTAACGGACATCCCCCTGTAGGAGCGAGCCTGCTCGCGAAAGCGGTGTGTCAGAGAGCATTGATGTCAACTGACACGGCCTCTTCGCGAGCAGGCTCGCTCCCACAATTGAATGTGATCTTGAGCTCTCGCCTCCACACGTTATGCTGCGTGACACCGCCACCAACCGAGTCACTGCCATGTCCACCCCGAGCATGACCCTGTACCACAACCCCCTCTCCCCCTTCGTCCGCAAAGTCATGGTGCTCTTGCACGAAACCGGTCAACAGGACCGCGTTGCCCTACAGAATTGCGTGCTCACACCGGTTGATCCGGACCAGACCCTGATCGACGACAACCCCTTGAGCAAGATCCCCGCCCTGCGACTGGCCGATGGCAGCATCATCCACGACAGCCGGGTGATCCTCGACTATCTGGATCACCAGCACGTCGGCAACCCGCTGATCCCCCGCGAAGGCTCGGCCCGCTGGCGGCGCCTGACACTCGCCTCCCTGGCCGACGGCATCATGGACGCCGCGGTACTGGTGCGCTACGAAGTCGCCCTGCGCGCCCCGGAAAAACACTGGGACCAATGGCTCGACGGCCAGCGCGACAAAATCCGCCGTGCCCTGGCGTTGCTGGAAAAAGATGCGATGGCCGAGCTGGCCAGCCATTTCGACATCGCCGCGATCGGAGTGGCCTGTGCGTTAGGGTATCTGGATTTGCGCCATCCGGACCTGGACTGGCGATCGGCCAATCCGCAGTTGGCGGCGTGGTATTTCGAGGTGAGTCAAAGGCCTTCGATGTTGGCGACGATGCCGAAGGTTTGATGAAGCTACACCAACACCCTGTGAACCGATCAACAATCCGGCTTGTCCGCCGTAAACCTGCGAGCCGGATTCACCGCCGCGCCAAACTCGCGCAAGGCCTTGGCGCCGATCAACAATGGGTAATTGAAGCTACTGCGATCGGTGAGGTTAACCTCGACCGTGCGTTTGACATTGCCCAGGCACAACTCCAGATCCACCACCGGTCGCTTGGTGGGCGCGATCACTTCGCTGTCATCTTCGTCCTCTTCGGAACGGGTCTTGATCTTGCTGATCCGCGCGACCTTGTGTTCGTAAACCTTATTGCTCGCGCCCTTGGTGGCGAGACGGAAGCGCACCCAGTCTTCGCCGTCGCGGGTGAAGGTTTCGATGTCCTTGGCCGACAGCGACGCGGTCAGGGCGCCGGTGTCCATCTTGGCCTTGAGCACTTCGCCGCCGATTTCCGGTAGCGCGATGTATTCGTAGCGACCGTACAGGGTCGGCTCGGCGGCCATGACCGGCAGGGCGATGAGTGAAAACAGTGCAAGAAGGGATTTCACGTACGGGGAGTCCTTGAGAGATGGGCAGCGCAATTTTAGACCGTTGTCGAATAGATCGTTCCCACGCAGCGCAAAGGATTGCCTCAACGTACGCTCTGCGTTCGGCTCCTGATTTGGGACGCAGCGCGTCCCGGTCTGCATTCCCACGCGGAGCGTGGGAATGATCGGTGTCAGGAGGTTAGCGCGTCAAAGGTGAAACATTCGTCACCGGTGATTTGGCCTGTCGCCCGAAGCTGCTTATCATGGCGCGCCCAAACGCTTCCAAGAGTTCTTTATGCGCCGCCTGCTCACCGGCTGTTTTGTCACATTGCTGCTGTTACTTAACACCCTGGTCCTGATCGGCCCCTTGATGGTGTTTGCCCTGCTCAAGCTGGTCCTGCCCGGCCGCTTTCGCGATTATGCGTCCTGGGTGGTGATGTGGATTGCCGAGACCTGGTCGGAAATCGACAAGCTGATCTTTCGCCTGTGCATTCCCACCCGATGGGATATCCGCGGCGGTGACGATCTGCGTCGTGACACTTCGTATCTGGTGATCAGCAATCATCAGTCCTGGGTCGATATCCCGGCGCTGATCCAGTCGCTGAACCGACGCACACCGTTTTTCAAATTCTTCCTCAAGAAAGAACTGATCTGGGTGCCGTTCCTCGGCCTGGCATGGTGGGCGCTGGATTACCCATTCATGAAGCGCTACACCAAGGCTTTTCTGGCGAAGAACCCGGAACTGGCCGGCAAGGATCTGGAGATCACCAAACAGGCCTGCGAACTGTTCAAGCGCCAGCCCGTGACCGTGGTCAACTATCTGGAAGGCACTCGCTACACCAGCGCCAAAAGCACCCAGCAACAATCACCCTTCACTCACCTGCTCAGGCCCAAGGCCGGTGGGGTAGCCTTTGTGCTGGCAGCGATGGGCGAACAACTGGATGCCATTCTCGACGTCACCGTGGTCTATCCACAGCAAGCGATTCCGGGGTTCTGGGACTTGATCAGCGGCAACGTTCCGAGGGTCATCATTGACATCAAGACCCGCGAACTCGACCCGGCGCTTTGGCAGGGCGACTACGAAAACGATCCACTGTTTCGCGAGAAAGTCCAGAACTGGGTCAACCAGCTCTGGAACGAGAAGGACCGGCGTATCGACGATTTGCGCGCCGAGAGTCGCTGAATCAGCTACCGGTGCTGGTGCCGAATCCTGTGTCTGTGCCTGTGCCTGTGCCTGTGCCTGTGCCTGTGCCTGTGCCTGTGCCTGTGCCTGTGCCCCAGATGCTGCCCAAGCTACTCAGCAGGGAACCGCCGACGCCTTGTTGACCTAGGTACTGCAGGATCACCGGGGTAAACATCCCGATCATGCCGGTGTCCATGCCCAGGGCGCTGAAGGCGTTGTTCAGGTCATTGGTGTCCTTGACGTTGCCCAGGGCGTTATCCAGCCCTGCGGCCTTGCCGCTCGAACCGAGCAAACCGGCGAGCGCCCCCAACTCTCCCCCACCCGAGAGAATGTCGATGCCCGGCACGCTTTTGGCCAGCTCCGAATAATCGGTCGAACTCAGCTGATTCTTCGCCAACCCAAGCATCGCCCCGGCGCCGCCGACGGCTTGCTCTGGCGTGATGTTCAATTGGGTGAGCGCGCCCAGCAGGTCTGCTGTCTCAGAGGTCGGCGCAGCCTCCGTGGCCGCGTTGCCCTTCATGCCGGAAATGGCACTGGCCGCATCGCTCAGGCTGAATTGTGCAAAAGCCGGGCTGACCACCAGGGTCATGAGCGATGCCAGGACAAAACCGCGTGAAATCTTCATTCAGACATCCTCTTGCGTCGAGAAAAAACACCCGGCTTTCGGGCGCAAAGCTGCCGGTTTGACCGGGTAGCCGCGGGCATGTTCCTCAGGCCTGCATCCATTTCTCATCCGTTCGTCACAAAGGAGCCCTGAAGCCTGCGGCAATATCAGATTTTCAAACGAAAAAGTGATGTGCACACGCAGCTCTAAAAAACGCGCATTGAGCAAATGCAACTTACAAAAAAAGGGCGATCCAAGATCGCCCTTTTTTACCTATACAGCGTTTACGCCGCGCTGAACAACTTATGCGGATCAATCACAAATTTCTTCGGCACGCCCGCATCAAACTCGCCATACCCTTCCGGCGCCTGATCCAGGCTGATCACCTGCACACCCACCACTTCAGCAATGTTGATACGGTCCCACATGATCGCCTGCATCAGCTGGCGGTTGTACTTCATGACCGGGGTCTGGCCGGTGTGGAAGCTGTGGGATTTGGCCCAGCCCAGACCAAAGCGAATGCTCAGGCTGCCCATTTTCGCGGCGGCGTCCACGGCGCCCGGGTCTTCGGTGACGTAGAGACCTGGGATACCGATCTTGCCGGCTACGCGTACTACGCCCATCAGCGAATTGAGCACGGTGGCCGGAGCTTCGTGTTTCACGCCGTCATGGCCGTGACCGCGGGCTTCGAAGCCTACGGCGTCGATGGCGCAATCCACTTCTGGCTCGCCCAGCAGTGCGGCGATTTGCTCGTGCAGTGGAGTGTCAAGGGACAGGTCGGCGATTTCGAAACCCTGGGCCTTGGCGTGGGCCAGGCGCACGGTATTGACGTCACCGACGATTACCACCGCCGCACCCAGCAGGCGAGCGGAAGCGGCCGCCGCCAAGCCGACCGGGCCAGCACCGGCGATGTATACGGTGCTGCCTGGGCCAACGCCGGCGGTCACTGCGCCGTGGTAGCCGGTCGGCAGGATGTCGGAGAGGCAGGTCAGGTCGCGGATTTTTTCCATCGCGCGATCGCGGTCCGGCAGTTTCAGCAGGTTGAAGTCGGCGTAAGGCACCATCGCGTATTCAGCCTGGCCACCGGTCCAGTCACCCATGTCGACGTAACCATAAGCACCACCGGGACGCGCCGGGTTAACGCTCAGGCACACGCCGGTATGCATTTCCTTGCAGGAACGGCAGCGCCCGCAAGCCACGTTGAACGGAACAGACACCAGGTCGCCGATCTGCAGGTTCTCGACGTCGCTGCCCTTCTCGATCACTTCACCGGTGATCTCGTGACCCAGGACCAGGCCGGTTTGCGCAGTGGTACGGCCGCGCACCATGTGCTGGTCGGAACCACAGATATTGGTGGAAACCACGCGCAGGATGACGGCGTGGTTGATTTTCCTGCCGCGCGGGTCCTGCATTTTCGGATAGTCGATTTTCTGTACTTCGACCTTGCCAGCGCCGAGATACACCACACCACGATTGCCAGACATGCTTTCACCTCGCTGTTGTTTTTATGTAGCGGTCGCGTCGCCATGAATCGGCGGCGCGTTGATTGCTCGGGTTATTGCCTGTTTGTCTTGTGTTGCTTGTCAGGGCCTCTTCGCGAGCAGGCTCGCTCCCACAGTGAATCTCGGAACAACACAAAAAACCTGTGGGAGCGAGCCTGCTCGCGAAGGCGATCTAAAGAACGACCGTACGATTGGCGTTCAAGAACACTCTTCTCTCAATGTGATAACCCACCGCCCGGGCCAATGTCAGCCCTTCGATATCGCGCCCCTTGGCGATCAGGTCTTCCGGGTAATGACTGTGATCCACCACCTCGACGCCTTGGGCGATGATCGGTCCTTCGTCCAGGTCGTTGTTGATGTAGTGCGCCGTGGCACCGACCAGTTTCACGCCTTTGTTGTAGGCCTGGTGATAGGGTTTGGCACCCTTGAAACCCGGCAGCAGGGAGTGGTGGATGTTGATCGCCCTGCCGTCGAGCTTGCGGCACAGCTCCGGCGACAGCACCTGCATGTAGCGGGCAAGGATCACCAACTCGGCACCGGACTCCTCGATCACCTGCAAGACCTGACGCTCTTGGGATGGTTTGTCGTTCGGGTCCAGCGGGAAATGGTAGTACGGGATCTGGTGCCAGTCGGCCAGCGGCTTGAGGTCCGGGTGGTTGGAGACCACGGCGACTACGTCCATCGACAATTGGCCGATGCGTTGGCGGTAGAGCAGGTCGTTGAGGCAGTGATCGGCCTTGGAGACCATGATCACCACTTTAGGCCGGTAATGCGGCGGCGTCAGTTCGAAGACCATGCCGAAAGATGCACCGCGTTCAGCGAGGCCTGCGCGAAACGACTGTTCGTCGAAACCCTCCGGCTGGCGGAACTCCACCCGAATGAAGAAACGGCCCGAGAGCCGGTCATCGAAGGAGTGGTGCTCGGTGACGTAACAGCCCTGCTCGAACAGAAAGCGCGTCACCGCGTCCACGGTGCCGAGCACGCTGGGGCAGTCGGCGGTCAAGATCCATGTGTCTGGGGCGCGGCTCATAGTGCGGTGACTCCTGAGGCATCGATAAACGAAAGCTGCATCTTGTGGGAGCGAGCCTGCTCGCGATGGACGTTAACGATAACGCGTATTTCCTGAATCAACGCGTTGCCCTCAAGTTCATCGCGAGCAGGCTCGCTCCCACAGTTGATCGCCTCCATGACTGGCTCTAATCAAGCCTGGACGCTAAGCCCGTATTCGGCAGACGCATCCTGCAACCACAACCACCAGTAATCCGAGAAGCTGCGACGGATCAGCAGCTCCCAGGTGTCTTCAGCGGTGTGACGGATCACCAGTTGCGATTTGGCGAACACCGTGCCAACAGCCTTGCCCACCGGGAAGTTGTTGGGGTGCACGTCGTAGCTGGTGGACTTCATCAATACCTGGCGCACGTTCGGGCCGCTCAGTTCGAGGATCTGCTGGCCACCGCTGACGTTGACGATCTGGATGTGCAGGTCGCCCAGCGCTTTGCGCAGTTTTTGCTCGGCGGCGAATTCTTCGCCGGTCGGGACGATCAGCAGCCACTCATCCGGCCCCATCCATTGCAGGCTGGTCTCGCCTTTGACGATGACGGTCAGAGCGCCCGGCAATTCGATGCCCAGGGCCTTGTGCACGCCCGCGGCAAATGCAGCGTCGTGGCCATCACCACGGATGGTCAGGTGACCAAGGAGTTTTTTCTCACGCACGGTCACGCCGGCGTTCTTGCGACCCTTGCCCACGAGGCTGGCGAGGTCGGCGTGATGCAGCGACGACTCGGCCTTGGCCCCGTTGGTTGGGCGCTGTTGGTAAACATTGGCTGCGGTCATAAAGCACCTGTTCCTGAATTCTGTTGGCCCTGTGGAGGCTGTTCCGCCGCCTTCGCGAGCAGGCTCGCTCCCACAAGGGTTACGCAATCTCTGTGGGAGCGAGCCTGCTCGCGAAAGCGTCGGCAGGCTCACCACAGGGCCTGGGCAATTACACGTTCTGGCGTTCGCCTTTCGGATCGAAGAACACCGAAGAAACGATTTCCGCCTCGATCACGCTGCCATCCGCCAGTGGCGCGAACACACGTTCGCCCATGCGGTTCAGGCCGCCCTTGACCACGCCCATGGCAAACGAATAGCCCAGGGAGTTGTGCAGGTAGCTGGAGGTCACGTGACCGACCATGGTCATCGGGATGGCCTGCTTGGTGTTGAACACCAGCTGCGCACCTTCCGGCAGCCACTTGTTCGGATCGATCGGCTTGAGGCCGACCAGCTGCTTGCGCTGATCACGCACGCAGTCTTCACGGTTCATCCCGCGCCAGCCGATCCACGAGAACGGTTTGTTGCGACCGACACACCAGCCCATGTTCAGGTCATCTGGGGTCATCGAGCTGTCAGTGTCCTGGCCGACGATGATGAAGCCCTTCTCGGCCCGCAGCACGTGCATGGTTTCGGTGCCGTACGGCGTCAGGTTGTACTTCTTGCCCGCGTCGACGATTTTTTCCAGCACGCCCATGGCGTAGTCGGCTTGCACGTTGACCTCGTACGACAGCTCACCGGTAAACGAAATCCGGAAAATCCGCGCCGGCACGCCACCGACCAGGGCTTCTTTCCAGGTCATGAACGGGAAGGCTTCGTTGCTCAGGTCGGCGTCGGTGACTTCGCTGAGCAGCTTGCGGCTGTTCGGCCCGGACAGGGTCATGGTCGCCCAGTGATCGGTCACGGAAGTGAAGTACACCTTCAGGTCCGGCCATTCGGTCTGGTGGTAGATCTCCAGCCATTGCAGCACGCGTGCAGCGCCCCCAGTGGTGGTGGTCATCACGAAATGGTTGTCGGCGAGGCAGGCGGTTACGCCGTCGTCGAAGACCATGCCGTCTTCTTTGCACATCAGGCCGTAGCGGGCCTTGCCCACGTCGAGCTTGGTCCAGGCGTTGGTGTAGATGCGGTTGAGGAACTCGCGTGAATCCGGGCCCTGGATGTCGATCTTGCCCAGGGTCGAAGCATCCAGCAGGCCGACGCTGTCGCGCACGGCTTTGCATTCGCGCTTGACTGCTGCGTGCATGTCTTCACCGGATTTCGGGAAGTACCATGGACGTTTCCACTGGCCAACATCTTCAAACTCGGCACCATTTTTCAGGTGCCACTGATGCAGCGCGGTGTAGCGCACTGGCTCGAAAATGTGCCCACAGTGACGACCAGCCACCGCGCCGAAGGTCACCGGCGTGTAGTTCGGACGGAACATGGTGGTGCCCATCTGCGGGATGGTCACGTTCAGCGAACGGGCAGCAATGGCCAGGCCGTTGACGTTGCCGAGCTTGCCCTGATCGGTGCCGAAGCCCAGCGCGGTATAGCGCTTGACGTGCTCGACCGACTCGAAGCCCTCGCGGGTCGCCAGTTCAATGGCGGCTGCGGTGACGTCGTTCTGCAGGTCGACAAATTGCTTCGGCGCCCTTGCGGTGTTCTTTTCATGAGGCACCTGGAACAGCGCCAGGGTCGGTTCTTCCAGACGGGTCAAGGCTTTTGGCAAGGTCGCTTCGACCGTACCGAAACCGGCTTCGCTGGCAGCGCGAACACCGCCTTCAAAACCGTCAGCCAGGGAATCGCCGAGGCCGTAGACGCCGTTGATGCCACCGACGCAAACACGTTTTTGCGGTGCTTCGCCCGGTACGAAACCAAGGATATCTTCGCGCCAGATCGGCTTGCCGCCCAGGTGCGAGGCCAGGTGAACCACCGGGCTGTAACCGCCGGAGCTGGCGACGATGTCGCAGTCGAGCCATTCACCAGGGCTGGTGACTTTGTGGCCTTTGACATCGATCGCGGCCACGCGGGCAGCGGTCACGTGCTTGGTGCCACGGGCCTCGATCACGGCGCTGCCGGTGAGGATGCGGATGCCCTTGGCGCGTGCTTCTTCCACCAGCGCACCGCGCGGGTTGCTGCGGGCGTCGGCGACGGCCACCACTTGCAGGCCGGCATCGAGCCAGTCCAGGGCCACGCGATAGGCGTGGTCGTTATTGGTCGACAGCACCAGTTTCTTGCCCGGTGCTACACCGTAGCGGCGCACATAAGTCGAGACGGCACCGGCCAGCATGTTGCCCGGCACGTCGTTGTTGCCGTAGACCAGTGGACGCTCGTGAGCGCCGGTCGCCAGCACGACACGCTTGGCGCGAACACGGTGGATGCGCTGACGTACCTGGCCAATCGGCGCGCGGTCACCGAGGTGATCGGTGAGGCGTTCGTGAATGGTCAGGAAGTTGTGGTCGTGGTAGCCGTTGACCGTGGCGCGCGGCAACAGCAGCACGTCCGGGGTGTTCTTCAGCTCGGCGATGACGCTGGCAACCCACTCGGTCGCAGGCTTGCCGTCGAGGCTTTCGCGGGAGTCGAGCAGACTGCCGCCGAACTCTTCCTGTTCGTCCGCCAGGATCACCCGGGCACCGCTACGCGCAGCCGCCAGTGCAGCGGCCAGGCCTGCAGGGCCGGCGCCGACGATCAGCACGTCGCAGTGCTGGTTCATGTAGTCGTAGGTGTCCGGATCGTTCTCGGTCGGCGAGCGACCAAGACCGGCTGCCTTACGAATGTACTTCTCGTAGGTCATCCAGAACGATTGCGGGTACATGAAGGTTTTGTAGTAGAAACCCGGTGGCATCAGCTTGCCGCCGACCTTGCCGAGAATCCCCATCATGTCGTTGTTCACGCTTGGCCAGCCGTTGGTGCTGGTGGCGACCAGGCCCTGGTACAGCGCTTGTTGCGTGGCGCGCACGTTCGGGATTTGCGTGGCTTCGGTGGCACCGATCTGCAGCACCGCGTTCGGCTCTTCGGCACCGGCGGCGAAGATGCCGCGCGGACGGGAATACTTGAAGCTGCGACCGATGATGTCGACGCCGTTAGCCAGCAGTGCTGCGGCCAGGGAGTCGCCTTCAAAGCCTTTGTAGCTCTGACCGTTGAAGGTGAACGTCAGGACTTTGTTGCGGTCGATCCGTCCGCCGTTGGACAGGCGATTGATCTGGCTCATACCTTCTCTCCCAGAGCCGTGGTGGCCGCTTTCGGGCTATCGGTCTTGTCGGTGAATTGTGGCTTGGTGCCGATCTTGTAGGTTTCGAGAATCTCGTAGGTCACGGTGTCGCGGGTGACGTTGAAGTATTGGCGGCAACCGGCGACGTGATCCCACAGCTCGTGGTGCAGGCCGCGAGGGTTATCGCGGAAGAACATGTAGTCGCCCCACTCCTCGTCGGTGCAGCTGTTGGGGTCCAGTGGGCGCGGGATGTGCGCCTGGCCGGATGCGTGGAATTCCTCTTCGGAGCGCAGTTCGCCGCAGTGAGGACAGAAGATATGCAACATGGGGATTTCTCCTGTTAGTGGGCAACCGCAGCAGCGCCGTGTTCATCGATCAACGCACCGTTGTGGAAACGGTCGATGGAGAAAGGTGCGGCCAACGGGTGCATTTCACCCTTGGCCAGGCTTGCGGCAAACACGTTGCCCGAGCCAGGTGTTGCCTTGAAGCCACCGGTACCCCAACCGCAGTTGAAGAACATGTTCGGGACCGGGGTTTTCGAAATGATCGGGCACGCATCCGGCGTGGTGTCGACGATGCCGCCCCACTGACGGTTCATGCGTACGCGGGACAAGACCGGGAACATCTCGACGATGGCCTGGATGGTGTGCTCGATCACCGGGTACGAACCACGCTGGCCATAGCCGTTGTAGCCATCGATACCGGCGCCGATCACCAGGTCGCCCTTGTCGGACTGGCTGATGTAGCCGTGTACGGCGTTGGACATGATCACGCTGTCGATAATCGGCTTGATCGGCTCGGACACCAGCGCTTGCAGCGGGTGGGATTCGATCGGCAGACGGAAACCGGCCAGCTTGGCCATGTGCCCGGAGTTACCGGCGGTCACTACGCCAACACGCTTGGCGCCGATGAAGCCCTTGTTGGTTTCCACGCCGATGCACACGCCGTTTTCCTTGCGGAAGCCGATTACTTCGGTCTGCTGGATCAGGTCCACGCCCAAGGCGTCGGCGGCACGGGCAAAACCCCAGGCCACGGCATCGTGACGGGCCACGCCGCCGCGACGCTGGACGGTAGCGCCCATCACCGGGTAGCGGGTGTTCTTCGAGCAGTCGAGGTACGGGATCTCATCGGCCACTTGCTTGGCATCGAGCAGCTCGCCGTCCACGCCGTTGAGGCGGTTGGCGCTGACCCGACGCTCGGAATCACGGATGTCCTGCAGGGTGTGGCACAGGTTGTAGACGCCACGCTGGGAGAACATCACGTTGTAGTTGAGGTCCTGGGACAGGCCTTCCCACAGTTTCATCGCGTGTTCGTACAGGTGCGCAGACTCGTCCCACAGGTAGTTGGAGCGAACGATGGTGGTGTTGCGCGCGGTGTTACCGCCACCCAGCCAGCCTTTCTCGACCACGGCCACGTTGGTGATGCCGTGCTCCTTGGCCAGGTAGTAGGCCGTGGCCAGACCGTGCCCGCCACCGCCGACGATGACTACGTCGTAGACCTTTTTAGGGGTCGGCGTGCGCCACATGCGCTGCCAGTTTTCATGGTGACTGAGAGAGTGTTTGAAGAGGCCGAAGCCCGAATAGCGTTGCATAGTCATTTACTCCAAAACCGCACTCAGCGATAAACCGGGAAGTCCGCGCACAGAGCCGACACTTGCTGCGCAACATTGGCCTCGACGTCGGCATCGCCGAGGTTGTCGAGGATGTCGCAGATCCAGCCGGCCAGCGTCACGCACTGGGTCACCTTGAAGCCGCGAGTGGTCACCGCCGGGGTGCCGATACGCAGGCCGGAGGTCACGAACGGCGACTGTGGATCGTTCGGGACAGCGTTCTTGTTCACGGTGATGTGGGCGCGACCGAGGGCTGCATCCGCCTCTTTGCCGGTGAGGCCCTGACGGATCAGGCTGACCAGGAACAGGTGGTTGTCGGTGCCGCCGGACACTACATCGTAGCCGCGTTTGATAAATACGCCGGCCATGGCCTGGGCGTTGTCGATCACTTGCTGCTGGTAGGCCTTGAAGCCTGGCTCCAGCGCTTCCTTGAAGCACACCGCCTTACCGGCGATCACGTGCATCAGCGGGCCGCCCTGGGCACCGGGGAACACTGCAGCGTTGAGTTTCTTCTCGATTTCTTCGTTGGACTTGGCCAGGATCAGCCCGCCACGTGGACCGCGCAGGGTCTTGTGGGTGGTGGTGGTGACCACGTCGGCGTAAGGCAGCGGGTTCGGGTACAGGCCGGCGGCGACCAGGCCGGCAACGTGGGCCATGTCGACGAACAGCAGCGCACCGACTTTGTCAGCGATCTGACGGAAACGTGGGAAGTCGAGGGTCTTGGAGTAGGCCGAGAAGCCGGCGACGATCATCTTCGGCTTGCACTCGACGGCCAGGCGCTCGACTTCGTCGTAGTCGATCAGGCCGGTCTTGGTGTCGATGCCGTACTGCACGGCGTTGTACAGCTTGCCCGAGGACGACACTTTCGCACCGTGGGTCAGGTGACCACCGTGGGCCAGGCTCATGCCGAGGATGGTGTCGCCGGCTTGCAGCAGCGCCAGGTACACGGCGCTGTTGGCCGAGGAACCGGAGTGCGGCTGGACGTTGGCGTAGTCGGCGCCGAACAGTTGCTTGGCGCGTTCGATGGCCAGGGCTTCAACCTTGTCCACGTGCTCGCAGCCACCGTAGTAGCGCTTGCCCGGATAGCCTTCGGCGTATTTGTTGGTCAGGCCGCTGCCTTGCGCTTCCATCACACGTTTGCTGGTGTAGTTCTCTGACGCGATCAGCTCGATGTGATCTTCCTGGCGTTGCTCCTCGGCATTCATCGCCGCCAGCAGTGCATCGTCGTAACCCTGGATCTGGTCTTGCTTGCTGAACATCGCGTCTCTCCCAGCGGCGGCACTGCGCCATTCGTCTCGGTGAGGCACTGGCTTTTCGGCAGTGCCCTTTGATAGCGATGGTATGACCGGCTTCGAGTCGTCAAATGCCTACGCGCGCCACGTAAAGGTGCGTTTACGACATGGCGGGAAATGGCAGGTCGGACACGACCCGCGAACCAACTGCAATCCCCTGTGGGAGCGAGCCTGCTCGCGAAGGCGATGAGTCAGAAACATTGATGTCGCCTGAGACTCCCTCTTCGCGAGCAGGCTCGCTCCCACAAGCTTTCCCGGGGTTATGCGAGGGCTTGGCGCAGTGCTAGCAACACCAAGAAATGCACGGGATACAGCGCATACGCCCAGCGCCGCATCGGCGGTGGTTTTACGTCACTGGCATGTCGCAATAGGAACAGCCCCAGCCATGGCGCAATCAGACAAGTGGCGATGGCCGCCATCGCCACCTCATTACCCTGTCGAACGGAGTAATAAAGCACCTGCCATTGATTGGCCGCCAGACAAACCACCCCCGGTAACAGCGCGAAATACCAGGGACGCCGGATCACCAGCAGCATCGCCAGCGGCAACATCACGCCGAAAAATCCGAACATCAGTTGTCGCGCAAACAGTGCCGCCAGCACGACGGCGCCGGCCGCGACCAGACGCGCCTGCAGGGTCCGGTCCTGCCAGCCGAGCACCACCAGCAGACCGAGTGCCAGCGTGGGCATCACATTCAACGTGTCGGGGCTGGGAATGAACATTCGGTAGGGAATTTCACTCACCGCGCTAAACATCAGTAACCAACCCAGATAGCGCCACTGCCTACTGGTCGCCACCGCTGGCTTGCGCGCCAGATTGATCGCCATCGCCAGGCAAAACCACGGGAACGCCAAGCGCCCCGGCACATACAGCCAATCGGCGGAGTAACCGACATATCGCAGGTGATCGAGCACCATGCTCAAAAGCGCCAGCCACTTGAGCAAATCCAGTGCACGGTCGCGCTGCTTTAAGTGTGTAGCCGTGTGCATAATTGCCCGACATCCTTGTAATGTTCTGACAGTGACATCCCGTGCGCTCCCCGGATGATCTTCGGTACAGTGCGCACCATCATTGACCACGAGACGCTTCACCATAAGCGTCCCGACCACGGAAGCAGGCCATGACCGATAAGAGCCAACAATTCGCCAGCGACAACTACTCCGGCATTTGCCCTGAAGCCTGGGCTGCCATGGAGCAGGCCAACCATGGCCACCAGCGCGCTTACGGCGACGACGAATGGACCGCCCGCGCGTCCGACGATTTCCGCAAATTGTTCGAAACCGACTGCGAAGTGTTCTTCGCCTTCAACGGCACTGCCGCCAACTCGCTGGCCTTGTCGTCGTTGTGCCAGAGTTACCACAGTGTGATCTGCTCGGAAACCGCCCACGTCGAAACCGACGAATGCGGCGCCCCGGAATTCTTCTCCAACGGCTCCAAGCTGCTGATCGCCCGTACCGAAAACGGCAAACTGACGCCGGAATCGATCCGCGAAGTGGCCCTCAAGCGCCAAGACATTCACTACCCCAAACCCCGCGTCGTGACCCTCACCCAGGCCACCGAAGTCGGCAGTGTCTACACCCCGGACGAAATCCGCGCCATCAGTGCCACCTGCAAGGAGCTGGGCTTGAACCTGCACATGGACGGCGCGCGGTTCTCCAACGCCTGTGCGTTCCTCGGGTGTACGCCAGCAGATCTGACCTGGAAGGCCGGTGTTGATGTGCTGTGTTTCGGCGGTACTAAAAACGGCATGGCCGTGGGCGAAGCGATTCTGTTCTTCAACCATAAGCTGGCTGAAGACTTTGATTACCGCTGCAAACAGGCTGGGCAACTGGCGTCGAAAATGCGCTTCCTCTCGGCGCCGTGGGTCGGCATCCTGGAAAACGATGCCTGGCTCAAATACGCGCGCCACGCCAACAGCTGCGCGCAATTGCTGGCTGAACTGGTGAGCGACATTCCAGGTGTGGAACTGATGTTCCCGGTGCAGGCCAATGGCGTATTCCTGCAACTGTCGGAACCGGCCATCGCTGCACTGACCGCCAAGGGCTGGCGTTTCTACACCTTCATCGGCAACGGCGGCGCACGCTTCATGTGTTCGTGGGATACCGAAGAAGAGCGTGTGCGGGAATTGGCGCGGGATATTCGCGAAGTGATGTCGCACTGATAACTGACGAGGCCGGGCGCGCTGGAATGCGCGCCTGACCGCTCGTCTGTACTGATATTTCTGACAGTACCGCCACCTGACTGTGCAAGGTTACTTTCTGACGACCTGAAAAGAGGTCTATGCAGTCTTTCGGGCCAACTTCCTGCCGACGTCTCGGCTGGAGAATAATCCAACAGGAGATTGCAGAAATGGAAACCAAAAGCGACTCAACCAGAAACATTGATCGAGACGAATTCTTCAAACTTGTACAAGTGGGCGACCACGACGTCACAGAACATTTTGGCGATCGTATCATTACGAAAAAGGCCTACGTGACGCTCCCCGACAAGTCGATTCAGATCCAGATCTGGTCTACCCCCGCCCCTACCTCCGCCCAATAATCATTCGCTCTGCGTACGGAGGCTAATGACTGTGCGCGGAACATCAATATCTCGACGTGAAACTATTGCTAAAGGGGATATCCCAGATATGGAAACCAAACATTCCAACGAAATATCTGACATTCAAAAATTCTATGAACTCGTTCAGGTGGGGGATCACTTCAAATAGAAAGGCAAGACGCACCGCATCGTCAAAAAGACCTTTGATATCCTTCCGGGTGGACACAGTTCGGAATTGAAATTGAATGGGAAGACATCCCTGCCGCCAAGTAACCCGCGCAACTTCCGCACACAGGCTGTTAACCCGTGTGCGGAATTTCATGCCTTACACGCCAATATTGGCGGCGCGATCAAAACTCAATCCGCACATCCCCCTTCGGCACGCTGCAGCACGACAGGATGTACCCTTCGGCTTCGTCTTCCTCGGTGATCCCGCCGTTGTGCTCCATCTCCACTTCACCTCCCAGCTTCAGCACCTTGCATGTGCCACAGATGCCCATGCCGCAGGCTTTGGGAATCAGCAAACCGACCTTGGCCGCTGCCGCATGCACGGTTTCGCCAGGCGCCACGCGAATGCTCTTGCCGGACGAGATGAACTCCACCTGATGCAGATCCGCCACGTCGACTTCCGGTGCTTCGGCCGCTTGTTCGGCGTGTTCCACAGCGTCGGCACGCGCCTCTGGCGGCGTCGCGCCGAAGGATTCCTCGTGATAACGCTTCATGTCGAATCCGGCGGCTTCCAGCAGGCGCTTCACCGCATTCATATACGGTGTCGGGCCGCAGCAAAACACTTCCCGTTCCAGGAAGTCCGGCGCCATCAATTCAAGCATTCTATGGTTGAGGTAACCGCGATAGCCGGCCCAAGGCTCACCCATACCGTGCTTCTCGCAGATCAGGTGCAGGCTGAAGTTGTCGATCCGCGACGCCATGTGTTCCAGCTCGCGGTGGTAAATGATGTCCTTGGGCGAACGGGCGCTGTGGATAAACACCATGTCGACATTGCCGTTGGTGTCGTAGAACCAGCGCGCCATGGACATGACTGGCGTGATACCAACGCCGCCGCTGAGGTAAAGCACCTTTGGCGCAGTGAAATCCATGGCGTTGAACAGCCCGACCGGCCCGTGTACCGCCAGCTCCTGGCCTTCGTGCAAGGTGTCGTGCAGCCAGTTGGAAACCTTGCCGCCCGGCACTCGCTTGATGGTCACCGAAAAGCTGTACGGCACCGACGGCGAGCTGGAAATGGTGTACGAACGCATGATCTGCTGGCCTTCGATTTCCAGCTCCAGGGTGACAAACTGCCCCGGCTTGAAGAAGAACATGATCGGCTGGTCGGCCATAAAGCAGAAGGTGCGCACATCCCAGGTTTCCTGGATGACTTTGACACAACGGACGATGTGCCGACCATTGGCCCAGGTCTGGGTGGTTACCGGGTTCAGGAAGCTGTTGGACATGCTGATCTCCACGGCCGACTGTCGGCCTTCATGTTGGCGATTCTGCGTATAGCGCGAAACAGCCATTTACCTATCTGCGACATTCACATGCTTATCGCGACCAGCCCCCAACGACCGGGGCTTGCGCGTCGGGAACAGATTGCACCATGTCGCCCATGGATAAGGTTCTGGCCAGCGCCGGCCCCACACTCGCCCCATACCAAGACACAATCTTTACACCTTGCGTAGCACCCTTAGCAGTACACCTGATTAGCCACTTTCGCCGGCCACGCAGATGGCCTTGAGGATTAAACGATGGACGTCACTACTACCCTGAGCCTGGGCGATCCGCTGGAACCCGCACGCAAGGCCACCGCGCAGATGCTGCAAGAGCGCGAACGCACGTTCTCGCTGCCGCAGCCTTTCTACTCTGACGAGCGCCTGTTTGATATCGACATGCAGGAAATCTTTCAGAAAGAGTGGTTGATCGCCGGCATGACCTGCGAAATCCCAGCCAAGGGCAACTACCTGACCCTGCAAGTGGGCAAGAACCCGATCATCGTGATTCGTGGTGCCGAAGGCGTGGTGCATGCCTTCCATAACGTCTGCCGCCACCGTGGTTCGCGCCTGTGCACCAGCGAAAAAGGCAAGGTCGCCAAACTGGTCTGCCACTACCACCAGTGGACGTATGAACTGGACGGTCGCCTGCTGTTTGCCGGCACCGAAATGGGCGCCGACTTCGACATGAAGCAGTACGGCCTCAAGCCGGTGAACGTAAAGACCGCCGGTGGCTACATCTTCATCAGCCTGTCGGAGAATCCGCCAGCCATTGATGACTTCCTGTCGACGCTCAGCCATTACATGGAACCGTACGACATGGAAAACACCAAGGTGGCAATCACCACCACCTTGATGGAGAAAGCCAACTGGAAGCTGGTGCTGGAAAACAACCGCGAGTGCTACCACTGCAATGCGTCGCACCCGGAACTGCTGAAAACCCTGCTGGAATGGGACGACGTCACCGACCCGCGCGCCGACCAGGCGTTCAAGGACCACGTGGCCGCCTCTGCCGCTGCCTGGGAAGCCGAAAAGATCCCTTACGCCCACGCCAGCTTCGGCCTGCGTAACCGCATCGTGCGCATGCCTTTGCTCAAGGGCACCGTGTCGATGACCCTGGACGGCAAACAAGGCTGTGCCAAACTCATGGGCCGCATCAAGAACCCGGATCTGGGCTCGATGCGCATCCTGCACCTGCCACACTCGTGGAACCACTGCATGGGCGACCACATCATCGTGTTCACCGTGTGGCCGATCAGCGCGCAGGAAACCATGGTCACCACCAAGTGGATCGTGCACAAGGACGCCGTTGAAGGTGTGGATTACGACGTTGACCGCATGCGCCAGGTCTGGGACGCCACCAACGACCAGGACCGTCGCCTGGCCGAAGAGAACCAGCGTGGCATCAACTCCACGGCATACCAGCCAGGTCCGTACTCCAAGACTTACGAATTCGGCGTGGTGAACTTCGTGGATTGGTACAGCGAGCGCCTGCTGAGCAACCTGGGCGCCGAGCCTGCGCCGTACCTCAAAGGCGTCCCTGTCCAGGGCTAACGCCCACGCCCCCCTGTAGGAGCGAGCATGCTCGCTCCTACAGGGACGGGTTCTCTTCCGAATTCATATCTCATATCACCTCTTTAGCACTGTACGAAATATGATCTATTGCGTTCAGAGCTATACCCTGTGTGCCTCCCAGCCTTCCGCAAACAAGTTATCCACATATCCACCCACAGCAAATGGGGACAACTGTGGAAATGCCGATAACTTTCTCCACAGAACTCAAAGAAAATCCGTGACTTATCCAGAATCAAGGTTTTTCACAGAGCCTGATCATTTATTGATCAAACCTCTATAAAGCACGAAATACGTGGCCTGCAGAGGATGGCGAACACCTTATCCACAGAAGCGCCAACAGACTTTGGGGGCAACTATTGTTCATCTGTGGAAAAGCGCTGAAAGCCGCGATTTTTGAGGGTTTACGCAGGGGATAACCGTTAAAAAGCCATCTTTGATCAATTTTTAACCAGAATCCTGAAAGCCGCTGTTTATAAGGCCCTCAGCGGTAAGCGAACATCTTATCCACAGAAGCGCCAACAGACTTTGGGGGCAACTAGGGGCCTGCTTTGGATAAAAAAGTGTGAAAAAACCGTATCTTATGCTGGTTATAATTTGACCTAAGGCTTGCAGCCCACGGTTTTAAAGAGGTATAGCGAGGGGCGAACATGTTATCCACAGAAGAGCTAACAGGGATTGTGGGTAAACCAGGCAAAATCTTGTTAAAACGACTCACTGTGTTTTAACGGCACTGCCGAAGATGGTGGGTACAAACTGTTAACTACCCTAACAAAGCGCCACTAAAGCCAACACTATCAGATCTGATAGGGCCGCCCGCCACCGGGCAGCCCGTTAAGGCCGATACATCAAATAGGCTTCTCCCGTGACTCGAATCATCGGATGCGGCGCAATCTGGCAGGTATCGACAACACGGAAACCATGGCGCTCATAGAACCGCCGGGCACCGGTGTTTGCGGCGTAGTCGATCAGGCTCAAGCCATTGAGCCCAAGCCGGTTGGCGCGGTCGTAGGCGTAGGCAAGGAACTGCTTGCCCAGCCCCTGGTTGCGCCAGCCTTCGTGCAGCGCCAGGCTGGAAATATAAAGGGTGTCGGGGATTTCCATCTTGGCGTACGGCGCCAGCACCGGGTCGGTCACCGGTGCCGCGAACGGATCGTGACGCATCACGTAGCTGTGCAGCATGCCAATGACCTTACCTTCAGCTTCGGCGATCAGGCAGTTCTGCCAGGAAAAATCCACATCGTCGCGGGCGTAACGCAGGGCTCCGACGTCCAACAGATCCTGCCCCGGTTCTGCTATCTGGCTCCAGATGTAATCCGCAGCGCCCTCCGATGAAATCTGGAACAAACGCGCAATCTCACGCGCATCCGCGCGAACTGCCGGACGAAAT
Source organism: Pseudomonas umsongensis (assembly GCF_002236105.1). Lineage (GTDB taxonomy): Bacteria > Pseudomonadota > Gammaproteobacteria > Pseudomonadales > Pseudomonadaceae > Aquipseudomonas > Aquipseudomonas umsongensis. Next base: position 561,431 of record NZ_NIWU01000003.1, on the reverse strand, counting down.
TCGACTGCCATTGACCTGCCCCCAAACGGTCCGCTAGCGGACCACACCTTCTTCGATCAGTAACTTGAGAATCGCTTCAGCCCCAGCTTGCGCCGTAACGCCCTTGAGCACTTGTCCTCCACCGCCACTGGCTTTTGCCGTTGCGGCTTTCATGCGGTCAGCGCCGCTTTTGGCCTTGATCACCTTCAAGCGTTTAGGCCGTGGCTTGGCCGGTTGCAGGGTGGCGACCGCGAGCAATTCATCGTCGACGATTTCCACCTCATTGGCCTGCAAAACTCCGCGCCGGGCCGGGCCGTAGGCGCTTTGCCGAGGCTTTGGCGCAGCGTTATCCACAGTGGCGAGAAACGGCAAGCGAACCTTCAAGCGACGCCGCTGACCGCGCGGCAGAGCCTGCAGTACCAGCGCCGAACCCCCATCAATCGACTCGACCTGCGCCAATCCCACCACCAGCGGCCAGCCAAGGCCTTCGGCCAGCAGGAACGGCAGCATGCCCGAGCCCTCGCCGGTTTCCGCCTGGCTACCGGTCAGGACCACCTGTGCCCCGGCATCGCGCAAATAAGCGGTCAACGCCGGAAGCGCATCGGCGCCCTGCGGTTGTTCAAGCACATGCAATTGTTCCAGCCCCATGCCCAGATAAGCGCGCAAGGCCGGTTCGCCAACGTCGCCGGCGTGCAGCACCTGCAAGTTATCCCCAGCCAGCTGCAAGCCCAACTCCACCGCCCGTGCATCCTGTTCCGCGCGACGTGGTCGACCGGAAGTCGGGTGGGCGCCGATGGACACCAGGCTGATGATTTTCGTGCTCATAACCCTTTCCTTCCCTTAAGCCGCATCGCGCTTGGCGTCGTTGCGGTAGGCTTCTACCGCCGCGATCAAGGCCCGAAGAATCTCCGCACTTTCGCCGATTACCGACAGGTCGGCCCGTTTGATCATGTCGCAACCCGGGTCGAGGTTGATCGCCACCACCTTGTCGCAGGCACCGATGCCCTGCAGGTGCTGGATTGCCCCGGAAATCCCCACCGCCACATAGACCCTCGCGGTGACCCAGGTGCCGGACGCGCCGACCTGACGGTCGCGCGCCATGAAACCATCGTCCACCGCCACCCGCGACGCGCCTTCGGTGGCGCCAAGGGCTGCGGCGGTCTGGTGGAACAAGTCCCAATCCTTGACCCCGTTGCCGCCGGAGAAGATGAATTCGGCTTCGGCCATGGGAATCGCCGCCGGGTCCACCGCCACCGCCCCCAGATCCTCGATGCGCGAGAGACTGCGGGCGACGGCTGTGGATAACTCCACCGGCAAAACTTCGTGACGGGTTTCGCTGACCGGCTCGGCGCATTCGACGGCGGCCAGGATCAACCGTGCAACCGGACGCGCCAGATCTTGCAAACCGGCACCGGCGCGACCAATGCACTCCTGATCCTTGACCTGCCAAACCCGCGTGGCCGGGCGTTCGCCCAAGGCAGCGGCAAAGCGCCGACCCAATTCGCCACCGCCGCTGCGACTGTCCGGCAGCAGCCAGTGACGTGGGTTGAACTGGTTATCCACAGCCCGCAGGCCCTGGACGCGTTGTTCCGGTGCATAACCGCTGAACTCTTCGCCTTCCAGCACCAGCAGGCGATCGACGCCGGCTGTGGAAAACGCGTTTTCCTTGTGTTCGCCAAAGACCACGGCCAACACCGCGCCGTCGCTGCCGGCCAGTTGATGGGCCAGCCCCAGCAGATCTCGGTCGTGACTGCTCAAGCGGCCGCCGACCATGTCCGGCACCACGCAGATGAAGAATGCCGGCGCAGGGACTTGATGCAGCGGTAATTGCACTTCAACGGCGGCCGAACGTTTCGTCGTCCCGCCCTGCTGAGCGCCGCTACGGTCGATTCGCTTGATGCCGTTAGGGCCGATGAAACCGATGCCGTGCGGGTTCTTGCGAATGACGCCGTTAGGCCCCATCCAACTGTGCTGCGCCGGTTGCATGGCGGCGTGCAGAGGGTGCAAACGGTTACGGGCGATCCATTCGGCACGGGGGTCGCGGCGGATAATGTCGCTCATCAGTGCACCTCCGCGGGTTCACGTTTGGCCGGCGTAGCCGACTTTGGGGCCTGATCCTCCAGGAGCGCGTCGGCCACCAGTTCGGCAATGTCCTTGATCAACGGTCGTGGTTCGACCACACCTTCAAGCATCGCGGTGCACTGCGGGCAGCCCACGGCCACCAGTTCGGCGCCCGTCTCGCGGATGTCTTCCATGCGCATGTCGGGGATACGCTGCTTGCCCGGAATGTCGGTGATCGGCGCACCGCCGCCACCGCCGCAGCAGCGCGAGCGGAAACCGGAGCGTTGCATTTCCTTGACCTCGATGCCGAGCGCGCGCAGAACCTGGCGCGGCGCTTCGTACTCGCCGTTGTAGCGGCCGAGGTAGCACGGATCGTGATAGGTCACGCTGTCGCCCTTGTGCTGGCCAAGGTTCAGCGCGCCGGCGTCGATGATTTCCGCCATGTAGGTGCTGTGGTGCTGCACCAGGTAGTTTCCATCGAAAGCGCCGTATTCGTTTTTCAGCACGTGGAAGCTGTGCGGATCGCAGGTGACGATGCGGTTGAAGCTATACTTGGCCAAGGTCTGGATGTTGCGCTTGGCCAGCAACTGGAAGGTTGCCTCGTCGCCCAGGCGGCGAGCCACGTCACCGCTGTCGCGCTCTTCGAGGCCAAGCACGGCGAAGTCGATTTTTGCCGCTTTCAGCACTTTGACGAACGCACGCAAGGTGCGCTGGTTGCGCATGTCAAAGGCGCCATCGCCCACCCAGAACAGCACGTCGGTAGATTTCTTTTCGCTGAGCAGATTGAGGTTCAAGTCCGCCGCCCAGTTCATCCGCCCGCCTGGCGCAAAACCGCCCGGGTTATCGGTGGCGATCAGGTTTTCCAGGACTTCGGCACCCTTGTTCGGGGTAGCGCCTTTTTCCAGGGTCAGATGGCGACGCATGTCGACGATGGCATCGACGTGCTCGATCATCATCGGGCATTCCTCGACACAGGCGCGGCAGGTGGTGCACGACCACAGGGTTTCGGCGTTCACCAGACCGTTGACGATCGGTTGATGCGGATTACCGGCGTGTTCACCGATGGGCTTGCCCGGATACGGACTGCCGGCAAATTTGGCATCGGTGCCGCCAGCCAGGCCGACGACCATGTCCTGGATCAATTTTTTCGGGTTCAACGGCTGGCCGGCGGCGAAGGCCGGGCACGCGGCTTCGCATTTACCGCACTGCACGCAGGCGTCGAAGCCGAGCAACTGGTTCCAGGTGAAATCCTTGGGTTTTTCCACGCCCAGTGGCGCGCTTGGGTCGTTCAGATCCAAGGGTTTCAGACCGGTGGAACGACCGCCGCCAAAGCGCTCGGCACGACGGTGCCAGGCCAGGTGCAGGGCACCGGCGAAGGCATGCTTCATCGGCCCGCCCCAGGTCATGCCAAAGAACAGCTCGGACACGCCCCACAGCACGCCAATCCCGAGGATCACCGCCAACAGCCAGCCGCCGAAGTTTTCCGGCAGGATACCGGCCACCGGCAGGGTCACGAGGAAGAACGACACCGAAAATGCCATCAGGCTTTTCGGCAGGCGCATCCACGGACCTTTCGACAGGCGCGCAGGTGGATTGCGCCGACGCAGGTAAACAAAGACCGCACCGACGAACATCACCGCCGACATCAACAACAATGCATAACCGAGGAAGCGGTTATGCAATCCGAAACCATGCACCAGAATTGCCAGCACGATGGACGCCACTGCGCCGCCGGCCGTCGCGACGTGGGTGTTGGCAATGTATTTGTCCCGCGCCACTACATGGTGCAGATCGACCATGTAGCGCTTGGGCATGGCGAACAGGCCGCCGATCAGATCGACCTTCGAGGCCCGGCCTCGGCGCCACATGTTTACCCGTCGCAATGCACCGAGAGCCGCGAGGCCCAGGGCAGCAAAGATCAGGATGGGAAGAAGGGTGTTGAGCATGGTGAAGCTCCCAAAGACCGCGGGGTCTCATGTGGGAGCGGGCTTGCTCGCGAATCCGGCGACGCGGTGTATCAGGTGTACCGCGTTATCGTTCTTCGCGAGCAAGCCCGCTCCCACATTGGTTCGGTGTGATTTTAGAAGTCCTTGCACAGCCGCAGCGCGTCATAGATCGCCGCATGCACGTTACGCTGGGCCACACAGTCGCCGATGCGGAACAACAGGTAGCCGTCGCCTTTCTGCTCCAGGCATTGCTGCGGCTTGATCGCGAACAAGGCTTCGACGTCGATCTGGCCTTTGTTGCGCGAGCCTTCCTTCATCGCGTAGTAGATCTCCTCGTCCGGACGCACGCCGTTCTCGATGACCACCTGGTCCACCACCCGCTCCTCTTTGGCGCCGGTGTATTCGTTTTCCAGCACCGCTATCAGCTTGTCGCCTTCGCGGTAGACCTTCTCCAGCATCATGTCGCCAGTCATGATCACTTCTTTCGGATACATGCTGCGGTAGTAGGTCGGGAACGACGTACCGCCAATGGCCACGCCTGGCTTGATGTCATCGGTGACAATCTCGACCTGGCTGCCCTTGTCGGCGAGGAAGTCGGCAGTCGACATGCCGGTAAACTCGCAAATGGTGTCGTAGACCAGCACGTTCTTGGCGGGTGCAACCTTGCCGTCGAGAATGTCCCAGCTGCTGACCACCAGGCCTTCAGCCGCGCCCCAGTGCTCGTTCTGCTCGATGAACGGATGACCGCCGACGGCCAGCACCACCACATCCGGACGCAGGTCCATGATGGTCGGCGCATCCGCCGCGGTGCCCAGGCGCAGGTCGACTTTCAACCGCGCCAGCTCCAGCTGATACCAGCGGGTGATACCGGCGATCTGGTCACGCTGCGGCGCTTTCGACGCCGTGGTGATCTGGCCACCGATAAAGTCCTTTTTCTCGAACAGGGTTACGTCGTGGCCGCGCTCGGCAGCCACACGAGCGGCTTCCATCCCGGCAGGACCGGCACCGACCACCACCACTTTGCGTTTAACGCCGGTGGTTTTTTCGATGATGTGCGGCAGACCCATGTATTCACGGGAAGTCGCGGCGTTCTGGATGCACAGCACGTCCAGGCCCTGGTACTGGCGGTCGATGCAGTAGTTGGCACCGACACACTGCTTGATCTGGTCGATCTGGCCCATCTTGATCTTGGCGATCAGGTGCGGGTCGGCAATGTGCGCGCGGGTCATGCCGACCATGTCGACGTAACCGCCTTCCAGGATACGGGTGGCCTGGTTCGGGTCCTTGATGTTCTGCGCATGCAGCACCGGAACCTTGACCACTTCCTTGATACCGGCGGCCAAATGCAGGAACGGCTCCGGTGGATAACTCATGTTCGGAATCACGTTGGCCAGGGTGTTGTGGGTGTCGCAACCCGAGCCCACGACGCCGATGAAATCGAGCATGCCGGTGTCGTCGTAATACTTGGCGATCTGCTTCATGTCTTCATGGGACAGGCCATCCGGGTGGAACTCGTCACCGCAGATACGCATGCCCACGCAGAAATCGTCACCGACCTCCGCGCGCACCGCTTTCAACACTTCCAGGCCGAATTTCATGCGGCCTTCGAAGGTGCCACCCCATTCGTCGGTACGCTTGTTGACCCGCGGGCTCCAGAACTGGTCGATCATGTGCTGGTGCACCGCCGACAATTCCACGCCGTCCAGGCCACCGGCCTTGGCGCGACGCGCAGCTTGCGCGTAGTTGCCGATCACCCGCCAGATTTCTTCCGGCTCGATGGTCTTGCAGGTGGCGCGGTGCACCGGCTCGCGTACGCCGGACGGCGACATCAGCGTCGGCCAGTTGAAGCCGTCCCAACGCGAGCGACGGCCCATGTGGGTAATCTGGATCATGATCTTGGCGCCGTGCTTGTGCATGGCGTCCGCAAGATTCTGGAAGTGCGGGATGATGCGGTCGGTGGACAGGTTCACCGAGCTCCACCACTCCTGCGGGCTGTCGATGGCGACGACGGACGAACCGCCACAGATCGCCAGGCCGATCCCGCCCTTGGCCTTCTCTTCGTAATACTTGACGTACCGGTCGGTGGTCATGCCGCCGTCGGTCGCATAGACCTCGGCGTGTGCAGTGCTGAGCACGCGGTTACGGATGGTCAGTTTGCCGATCTGGATCGGCTGGAACATTGCTTCGAAAGCCATGGCGGGTTCCTCGACTTACAACGGCTTGACGGTGAACAAGCCGTCTTCGTGGCCCTCTTCGGAGCCACCGTAGACTTGTTCGGCCACGGTGCGGATCTTGCTGCCACGAGCGGCGAGGATCTGGTCCATCGCGCCGGCAAACCAACCGGTGAACATGTAGTCGACCTTGCGCCCGACCTTGCCGTACACGTAGACGAATGCCGAGTGTTCAAGCTTGACGCTGCAGGTGCCTTTGTCGAGGTCGATGTCCTGGATCTTGAACAGGCCCCAGCCGCGCTGCGACAGGCGCTTCATGTAGTGCTCGAACACCGCAACGCCTTCCAGGCCATGGCATTCGGCTTCTTTTTCACACCAGTGCCAGGCGGACTTGTAGCCGGCCTTGTAGAGAATCTCGGCGTAAGCTTCGGCGCCCAGCACTTCCTCGATGCCCATGTGGTTGTTGACGAAGAAATGACGGGGCACATACAGCATCGGCAGGGCGTCGGACGTCCAGACACCGGTTTCGCTGTCGACTTCGATAGGCAATTGCGGGGCGATCTTGGCCATGGAAACTTAACTCCAGAAAAATTTTGTTGTTGCCTGCGGCGCGGACGGCCGCAGGAAAGGATTCAGAAGAGCGGTGGCTTATTCGCCCCAGACATCTTTCAAGACGTTCACCCAGTTCTCGCCCATGATCTTGCGCACCACGCGCTCGGAATGGCCGCGCTTTAGCAGGGTTTCGGTGAGGTTCGGGAACTCGCCGACGGTGCGGATGCCCAGCGGGTTGATGATCTTGCCGAAGCTGGTCAGGCGGCGGGCATAGCCCTTGTCGTGGGTCAGGTACTCGAAGAAGTCCTGGCCGTGACCCTGGGTGAAGTCGGTGCCGATACCGATCGAATCTTCACCGACGATGTTCAGGGTGTATTCGATGGCTTCGGCGTAGTCGTCGATGGTCGAATCGATGCCCTTGGCCAGGAATGGCGCGAACATGGTCACACCGACGAAACCGCCGTGGTCGGCAATGAACTTCAGTTCTTCATCGGACTTGTTGCGCGGGTGCTCCTTGAGGCCCGACGGCAGGCAGTGGGAGTAGCACACCGGCTTTTTCGATTCGAGGATGACTTCTTCGGACGTCTTGGAACCGACGTGGGACAGGTCGCACATGACGCCTACGCGGTTCATCTCGGCTACGATTTCACGACCGAAGCCCGACAGGCCGCCGTCACGCTCGTAGCAACCGGTGCCGACCAGGTTCTGGGTGTTGTAGCACATCTGCACAATACCGACGCCCAGCTGCTTGAACACTTCGACATAGCCGATCTGGTCTTCAAACGCATGGGCATTCTGGAAACCGAAGAGGATGCCGGTCTTGCCCTGCTCCTTGGCCTTGCGGATGTCGGCGGTGGTGCGCACCGGAATCACCAGGTCGCTGTTCTCGCGGATCAGCTTCTGGCTGGCGGCGATGTTGTTGACGGTGGCCTGGAAGCCCTCCCATACCGACACGGTGCAGTTGGCTGCGGTCAAACCGCCCTTGCGCATGTCTTCGAACAGTTCACGGTTCCACTTGGCAATAATCAGCCCGTCGATAACGATGCTGTCGGCGTGCAATTCGGCTGGGCTCATCAGGCTGTCCCCTTGTTAGCGATTCATGCGCCGAATCGTCTGTCGGCGCTTTGGGGCCAGCATATGCCTCGGTGCATTGGTAGCCGGGTGCAAAAACGACAGGGGAATTGCCGAAAGCGTCAATCCGCGACAAAGGGTCGTCGCAAGGCACAATTGCCGACCTGTTCAAGGCAATCCGCTTGGGCCAGAATTCGCCACATCTCTTGATGCTTCACTGGATGGGAGCGGCAACCACATGAAATTCATCGTCCTGGCCTTGGCACTGATGGCGACCGGCGTACACGCCGCCGAGGAGTCTGAAGACACCCCCTGCGACAAAGTCGAAAACGACGTACAGACCCTGGAATGCTCCGCCTTCAGCAAAACCACCGCCGAAGACTTGCTGAGCGAAAACTACAAAAGCCTGAACGAACGCATGCAGTCGCTCTACGGCAAGAACCCGTCGCAATTGGCCGAGATCACCGCCAAGATCAAGGCCGCCCAGCAACAATGGCTGAAAACCCGCGACGCTGACTGCGCCATCGAAGCCTTCCCGGCCACCGCCGGCAGCAAGGCATTCACTATTGCGCAGAATGATTGCGTGGCGCGGATGAGTGACGAGCGGTCGGAGTTTTTGGAGACGATTGGGCAGGAGTAACGCCTGCTATTCAACTGGAGCTGTAAGCTTCACGCCTTCAGCCAGAAAAGGGATTCACCATGAAAGTCTGCGGCATCGAAATCAAAGGCAGCGAAGCGATCATCGCCGTGGCAGCTCTCGACGGTTCCACGCTGAGCCATGTCGCGCTTGCGACCAAGAAAATCGCCTTGGAGGATGACGACGAAGCCGCCAATGTCAAAGTGTTTGCCGCTCAGGTCGCATCCTTTGTTCGCGAGAACTCGATAGATCGAATCGTGATCAAGAAGCGCAGCAAGAAAGGTGAGTTCGCCGGTGGGCCGACCACGTTCAAGATCGAGGGCGTTTTCCAGTTGCTGGAGAATTGCGAGGTGACGCTGCTGTCGCCGCAGACGATCAATGCACAGGCCAAGAAGCATGGTTTTGAGCCGCCGGAGACGCTGAACAAGTATCAGCATGAGGCGTACAAGGCAGCCTGCTCGGCACTTCTGAAGAAATAAGTTGCCCATTGTGGGAGCGAGCCTGCTCGCGAAGGCGGCGGTTCAGTCAACATCCATGTTGAATGTGCCGGACTCTTCGCGAGCAGGCTCGCTCCCACAGGTTTTCGGGGTGGTTATGCTTTGGCGGTACGCCGATCCTCCCGCGGGCACCGCTCGAACTTCGCCCGATAACTGCGGGTGAAATACGACGGCGATTCAAACCCGCAGGCAATACTCACCTCCAACACACTCATATCGGTCTGGCGCAGCAGTTGCCGGGCTTTCTCCAGCCTCAGGCGCAGGTAGAAATTGCTCGGTGTGTCGTTCAGGTGCAGGCGAAACAAGCGCTCCAGCTGACGCCGGGTGACCTTGATCGATTCCGCCAATTCCAACGTACTCAGCGGCGGCTCGCTGTGCTGCTCCATCTCGCCAATCACGTGAACAAGCTTCTTGTTGCTGATGCCATAACGCGTCGCGACTTCCATGCGCTGGTGGTCTTTACGCGGACGGATGCGCCCGAGCACGAATTGCTCGCTGACCTGGATTGCCAGTTCCGGGCCATGGGACTGGGCGATCAGATCCAGCATTAAATCGATCGACGCGGTCCCGCCAGCGCTGGTGATGCGTCGACGGTCGATCTCGAATAACTCTTGGGTGACGCTGAGCTGCGGATAGGACTCCTTGAAGGCGTCGATGGCCTCCCAGTGCAGGGTCAGGCGATGACCGTCGAGCAAACCTGCCTCAGCGAGGATGAAGCTGCCGGTGTCAATGGCGCCGAGCGTCACGCCTTCGTTGTCGAGGCGACGCAGCCAGTGCTCCAGCGCCGGAGTGGCGAATTTCAGCGGTTCGAAGCCGGCGACCACCCATAACGTCGCGCCTTTTTTCAACGGCTCCAGCGCCGCGTCGGCGTTGACCGACATGCCGTTACTGGCCAGCACCGCCCCACCATCGGCGCTCAATACATGCCAGCGATAGAGCTCGCCGCGAAAGCGATTGGCAACCCGCAATGGCTCGATTGCCGAGATAAATCCAATCGCCGAGAAACCCGGCATCAACAAGAAATAGAAATCCTGGGACATGGAGCGCACTCGTTCGACGGGTAGCGTGAAGACGTTGATACGCCACTTGCAGAAGGCATTCAAGAGCACAGGTCGCTGCAGTGCAAGAGTCGGTCGCCGCAGTGCGCTTTCGTGGCAGATTAGCTGCGTAACGTGACATCACCGGCGCACAGACGACCGGACCCACAATAATGAAACTGCCGAGGAACCTGAGAATGAAACGACTGATCAGCAGCTGTGTTCTTGCACTCAGTGGTACCGCTTTGCTGAGCGCCAGTGTCATGGCAGCCGAACCGGCGTCGTGCCAGAACGTGCGCATGGGCGTGGTGAACTGGACCGACGTGATCGCCACCAGTGCGATGACCCAGGTATTGCTCGACGGCCTCGGCTACAGCACCAAACAAACCAGCGCCTCCCAGCAAATCATCTTCGCCGGTATTCGCGATCAGCGCCTGGACCTGTTCCTGGGTTACTGGAACCCGCTGATGACCCAGACCATCACCCCGTTCGTCGACGCCAATCAGGTCAAGGTGCTTGAAGCGCCCAACTTGAAAGACGCACGTGCCACCCTCGCCGTTCCGACCTATCTCGCCGACAAGGGCCTGAAGACCTTCGCCGACATCGCCAAGTTCGAAAAAGAGCTGGGCGGCAAGATCTACGGCATCGAGCCAGGCTCAGGCGCCAACACCCAGATCAAGGCGATGATTGCCAAGAATCAGTTCGGCCTCGGCAAATTCCAACTGGTCGAATCCAGCGAGGCGGGCATGCTCGCGGCGGTGGATCGCGCCGTGCGCCGCAAGGAAGCCGTGGTGTTCTTCGGCTGGGCACCGCACCCCATGAACGTCAACGTACAGATGACCTATCTCACCGGCAGTGAAGACGCCCTCGGCCCTAACGAAGGCATGGCCACGGTTTGGACCGTGACCTCGCCGACCTATGCCGAGCAGTGCCCGAACATCGGTCGCCTGCTGAGCAACCTGACGTTCACCGCCGAAGATGAAAGCCGGATGATGCAGCCGCTGCTGGATCACAAGGACGCCTTCGAGTCCGCCAAACAGTGGCTGAAGGATCACCCGCAAGACAAGCAGCGCTGGCTGGAAGGCGTGACCACCTTCGACGGCAAGCCTGCGGCTGAAAATCTCAAGCTGACCAGCAAGTAACCCTCAATTGAACCACCGATTCGCGGCCCGAACGGGCTGCGAACGGGACCACCACGCCTGAAGGAAACCGCCAAATGAACCACGACGTCATCATCACCTGCGCACTCACCGGTGCTGGCGACACGACCGCCAAGAGCCCTCATGTGCCGGTCACCCCGAAACAGATTGCGGCCGCTGCCGTGGAGGCCGCCAAGGCCGGCGCTACCGTGGTTCACTGCCACGTTCGCGACCCCGAAACCGGCAAGTTCAGCCGTGACGTGGCGCTGTACCGCGAAGTGATGGAGCGCATCCGCGAAGCCGACGTGGACATCATCGTCAACCTCACTGCCGGCATGGGCGGCGACCTGGAAATCGGCGCGGGCGAGAACCCGATGGAGTTCGGCCCGAACACTGACCTGGTCGGCCCGTTGACTCGTCTGGCCCATGTCGAGGAACTGCTGCCGGAAATCTGCACCCTCGATTGCGGCACCCTGAACTTCGGCGATGGCGACACCATTTACGTCTCTACTCCGGCACAGCTGCGTGCGGGCGCCAAACGCATCCAGGAACTGGGCGTGAAGGCCGAGCTGGAGATCTTCGACACCGGTCACCTGTGGTTCGCCAAGCAGATGATCAAGGAAGGCCTGCTCGACAACCCGCTGTTCCAACTGTGCCTGGGCATCCCGTGGGGCGCGCCGGCTGACACCACTACCATGAAAGCCATGGTCGACAACCTGCCGGCCGACGCCGTGTGGGCCGGTTTCGGCATCGGCCGCATGCAAATGCCGATGGCCGCGCAAGCCGTGCTGCTGGGTGGCAACGTGCGAGTTGGGCTGGAAGACAACTTGTGGCTGGACAAGGGCGTACTGGCGACCAATGGCCAACTGGTCGAACGCGCCAGCGAAATCCTCAGCCGCCTCGGTGCCCGTGTGCTCACGCCTGCTGAGGGCCGCAAGAAAATGGGCCTGAAACAGCGCGGTTAATCCTCCCCCCCCTTTTCCCCTTGTGGGTGTGGGCTTTTGTGGCAAGGGTCTGCCCCACAAGGGAATCATCGAATTCTTCAGGAAATTGCCATGACCTTCATTACCGAAATCAAAACCTTCGCCGCACTGGGCAGCGGTGTCATCGGCAGCGGCTGGGTGTCCCGCGCCCTCGCCCACGGCCTCGACGTGGTGGCCTGGGACCCGGCCCCCGGTGCCGAAGCCGCCCTGCGCAAACGCGTCGCCAATGCCTGGGGCGCCCTTGAGAAACAAGGCCTGGCGCCCGGAGCCTCGCAGGATCGCCTGCGCTTTGTCGCAACCATCGAAGAATGCGTGCGCGACGCCGATTTCATCCAGGAAAGCGCTCCTGAGCGCCTGGAACTGAAACTGGAGTTGCACAGCAAGATCAGCGCCGCGGCCAAGCCCAATGCATTGATCGGCTCCAGCACCTCCGGCCTGTTGCCAAGCGAGTTCTACGAGAGTTCGACCCACCCGGAGCGCTGTGTGGTCGGCCACCCGTTCAACCCGGTTTACCTGTTGCCATTGGTGGAAGTGGTCGGTGGCAAGAATACCGCCCCCGAAGCCGTGCAGGCGGCAATGAAAGTCTACGAATCGCTTGGCATGCGCCCGCTGCACGTGCGCAAGGAAGTGCCGGGATTCATCGCCGACCGCTTGCTCGAAGCGCTGTGGCGCGAGGCGCTGCACCTGGTTAACGACGGTGTGGCGACGACCGGCGAAATCGACGACGCGATTCGTTTTGGCGCCGGTCTGCGCTGGTCGTTCATGGGCACATTCCTGACCTATACCCTGGCCGGTGGCGACGCCGGGATGCGCCACTTCATGGCACAGTTCGGCCCCGCCCTGCAGTTGCCGTGGACCTACCTGCCGGCACCGGAACTGACGGAAAAACTGATCGACGATGTGGTGGATGGCACCAGCGATCAGTTGGGCACACACAGCATTTCGGCGCTGGAGCGCTATCGTGATGATTGCCTGCTGGCGGTACTGGAAGCCGTGAAGACCACCAAAGAGAAGCATGGGATGAGTTTCAGCGAGTAACCCGTACCACTGATCGTTCCCACGCTCTGCGTGGGAATGCAGCCCGGGACGCTCGGCGTCCCAAAAGATCGTGACGCAGAGCGTCACAGGAGGCGTTACCACGCAGAGCGTGGGAACGATCATCTCTGGAGAGCAAGATGCCCGCACTAACCACCTATCAAACCCGCATCATCCCCGATTGGGTCGACTACAACGGCCACCTGCGCGACGCGTTCTACCTACTGATCTTCAGCTACGCCACAGACGCCCTGATGGACCGCCTCGGCATGGACAGCAGCAACCGCGAAGCCAGCGGCAACTCGCTGTTCACCCTGGAACTGCACCTCAACTACCTGCACGAAGTGAAGCTCGACGCCGAGGTCGAGGTGCACACACAAATCATCGGCCACGACAATAAACGCCTGCACCTCTACCACAGCCTGCACTTGGTGGGCGACGCCAAGGAGCTGGCGGGCAACGAGCAAATGCTGTTGCACGTCGACCTCGCCGGACCACGCTCCACGCCATTCAGCGAGCAGACCCTGGGCCGGCTGCAAGCCATGGTCGCCGAACAGAGCGACCTGCCCGCCCCCGCCTGCATCGGCCGAGTGATCGCATTGCCGCCAAAAAAATAACAAGGAGATCCCATGAACACTGCCGCCGCTTTTGCCGACTTCCGTACTTATCCGCTGATCAGCGCGCTGACAGGCGTGCAGGCCATGGCCGATCGTATCCTGGTGACGTGGGCCGACAACCGCGTCAGTCCCTTCCACCACCCATGGCTGCGGGACAATTGCCCGTGTCCGCAATGCGTCTACACGGTGACGCGCGAACAGGTGCTGGAAATCGTCGATGTGCCGGAGAACCTTAAGCCTGTCCAAACCAGTGTCGACCCTGATGGTTGCCTGAGCGTGCAGTGGCAGGATGGCCACCTCAGCCGCTTCGACCCTGGCTGGCTGCGGGCCCACGCCTATGACGACGAGTCCCGGGCCGAGCGTCTGGCAAGCAAGCCCAAGGCCAGGCTTTGGCACAGTGATTTGCAGTTGCCGGTGTTCGAGTATCAAGCACTGATGAACGACAACCAGGCGCTATTGCAATGGCTGCTGGCCGTGCGTGACACCGGCCTGACCCAGGTCCGTGGCGTACCCACCGAGCCTGGCTCGCTGAAGCTGGTCGCCCAGCGCATTTCCTTCATCCGCGAGAGCAATTTCGGCGTGCTGTTCAATGTGCAATCGAAGGCCGACGCCGACAGCAACGCCTACACCGCTTTCAACTTGCCGCTGCACAGCGACCTGCCGACGCGCGAGTTGCAACCGGGGCTGCAGTTCCTGCATTGCCTGGTCAACGATGCCGAGGGTGGCGAGAGTATTTTCGTCGACGGTTTTGCCATCGCCGAGGCGTTACGCCAGGAGGACCCCGAGTCGTTCCGAAGCCTGTGCGAAATCCCCGTGGAATTTCGCAATAAAGACCGCCTCAGTGACTATCGTTGCCTGGCGCCGATCATCGCGCTGGATACCTTGGGGCGGGTCTCGGAAATCCGCATGGCGAACTTTCTGCGAGGGCCGTTCGATGCATCGGTGGAGCAGATGCCCAGGCTCTATCACGCCTATCGCCGTTTCATCGCGATGACTCGCGAGCCTCGATTCAGGCTGATGCAAAGGCTCAACCCCGGCGAACTCTGGTGCTTCGACAATCGCCGTACCCTGCACGCGCGCAACGCCTTCGACCCTGCCACGGGTGCCCGCCATTTCCAGGGGTGTTATGTGGATCGGGATGAGTTGTTGTCGCGCATCCTCGTGCTACAGCGTTAAACCGCGTCATCGTTCTTCGCGAGCAAGCCCGCTCCCACAGGGATTTGCGCATGACGCAGATCAAATGTGGGAGCGAGCCTGCTCGCGAAGGCGACTGTACAGACCACACAGAAACCACAGGCAAAAAAAAGCCCCGATCAAGCCGTGACAGGATCGAGGCAGAGGGTACTGTTGAGGAGCTGCCGCGGGAAGGTGACCAAACCCTCGTGAAGCAAGCTGGGTCCAGTGTGCCGACTCTCAGCGCAGGTAAATAGCCCGAAAACGACCTGTTCATAGTCAATGCTGCCATAACGACAAATCGCCCTTGCCGCCACTGCGTGCCACTACCAGAATCGACCCACGACATCATTCCCAGAAGAAGGATTTGCGTCATGATGCACGCCGATTTGATAGACCAGGAAGACCTGTTGGGCCAGCTCAAGTCATTGGGTTTTCAAGTGCCGAGCGGCGCGACGGCCGAACAGGCTTGCGAATGCGCGGTAAGGGGCCTGGACGATGCTCGGGCCTATGAACTTCGCAAGATGGTCAAGGAGATGTACACCAGCAGCGCGACGATCCTGCCGGCTGTGCGCCAGGCCATCGACAAGCAATTGCTGCCAGCGTTGGCGCAATACCAACAGAGCCACACCACCCGCTAAAACGCCTTCGCGAGCAGGCTCGCTCCCACATTCGACCGCATCCCAATGTTGGAACTCGGTCAATGTGGGAGCGAGCCTGCTCGCGAATGAAGCGACTCCCTATTAGAGCCTTACGCTGGCGAACGTCGACTCATTACGCGCCTGACTCAGCGCCGACAACGGCCCGGACAACGGTGAAAGCACCAATGCCTGTGGCAGCGGCATCATCGCCACTTGCTGCGTGGTGTTGGAACCTACGCGCTCGTCGCGTGGCGGAATGCCGAAGTACTCGCGGTAGCACTTGGAGAAGTGCGGCGTGGACACGAAGCCACAAACCGATGCCACTTCGATGATCGACATTGGCGTTTGCTTGAGCAGTTGCCGAGCGCGGATCAAGCGCAGCTTCAGGTAGTACCGCGAAGGCGAGCAATGCAGGTACTTCTGGAACAGCCGCTCCAGCTGACGACGGGACACGGCGACGTACACCGCCAGTTCGTCGAGGTCGATCGGCTCTTCGAGGTTGGCTTCCATCAGCGCGACGATTTCCTGCAGTTTCGGCTGGTTGGTGCCGAGCATGTGCTTGAGCGGGACGCGCTGGTGATCCTGTTCGTTGCGGATGCGCTCGTAGACGAACATCTCCGAGATCGCAGCCGACAGTTCACGACCGTGATCGCGGCTGATCAGGTGCAGCATCATGTCCAGCGGCGCGGTGCCGCCGGAGCTGGTGAAACGGTTACGGTCGAGGGTGAACAGGCGAGTACTCATGGCCACCCGCGGAAACGCTTCCTGCATCGCCGCCAGGCATTCCCAGTGCACGCTGCAATCGAAACCGTCGAGCAGGCCGGCGCACGCCAGGGCCCAGCTGCCGGTGCACACCGCACCCAGGCGACGGGACTGCCGCGCCTGGCTCTGCAGCCAAGACACGTGTTCGCGGGTAACCGTGCGTTGAATTCCGATACCGCCGCAGACAATCACGGTGTCCATTGGCGGGGCTTTGTGCATGGAGGCATCGGGGGTGATTTGCAGACCGTCACTGGCCCAGACTTGCCCGCCATCGACGGTGAGAGTGGTCCAACGATACAGCTCGCGACCGGACAGCTGGTTGGCCATACGCAGTGGTTCGACTGCGGATGCCAGGGAAATCAGCGTGAAATTGTCCAGCAACAGAAAGCCGATGGATTGTGGCGCACGGTTCTGGGGTTGGGCCCCGGAGTTGAACGTCGTCATCGCAGTATCTCCTCACACAAAGCGGGTGATGGCCTCAGGCGGAGGCTCTTGTTATTGCCATCGTTCTCGCATGGGAGACGGGCTTTGTAATGACAGAGCAAATGCCATGCCTAAATTTGAATACGCGTTCAATAACTCCTAAAAACGACGTCGGAATGTGTCTATATATGACGCGCAGGGAGTAAGGGTTATAAGTGCCATCAATGGCTGCAAGCGCTCTGCCCCGTTGCGTTTGAGCAAAACGGTAGCACTTGTGGGAACAGGGCTACAGGGAGCTCTGTAAGAGTGTCACCGCAGGCACGGGGTGACGGGTGGTCCGGGATGGGGAGGACCTGATTTTGAGGTCAGGTACTTATCTGTTAGCGACGCGCCAAAAGGAGGCGCATCAGGTATTACGTGTTCACTTAACGCGCAGTTTTGACTGGTCTGCCGCCTTCGCGAGCAGGCTCGCTCCCACAGTGGATTGCATTTCAATGTGGGAGCGAGCCTGCTCGCGAATGGGCCGACTGGATTTCAGCACTCAACCGCGCTGACAGCCAACCCACCCCGCGACGTCTCTTTATACTTGTCATGCATATCGGCCCCGGTATCGCGCATCGTGCGGATCACCCGGTCCAGGGAGATAAAGTGCTGGCCATCGCCGCGCAATGCCATCTGCGCCGCATTGATCGCCTTCACCGCGGCAATCGCGTTGCGCTCGATGCACGGCACCTGCACCAGGCCGCCCACCGGGTCACACGTGAGCCCCAGGTTGTGCTCCAGGCCGATTTCCGCCGCGTTGCACAGTTGTTCCGGTGTGGCGCCCAAAATTTCTGCCAAGCCCGCGGCCGCCATGGCGCAGGCCGAGCCGACTTCGCCCTGGCAACCGACTTCGGCACCGGAGATCGAGGCGTTCTTCTTGCACAGGATCCCGACCGAAGCCGCGCCG
Organism: Pseudomonas umsongensis; assembly: GCF_002236105.1. Lineage (GTDB taxonomy): Bacteria > Pseudomonadota > Gammaproteobacteria > Pseudomonadales > Pseudomonadaceae > Aquipseudomonas > Aquipseudomonas umsongensis. The sequence goes on along the minus strand of NZ_NIWU01000003.1, from coordinate 543,758 downwards.
AGCATGTAGTCGACGACATTGGCGTCGGTCACGTCCTCGCTGAACTTCATGAAGTAGTGCAGCACCGCCGGGATGATCCCGGCCGCGCCATTGGTCGGTGCCGTGACCATGCGCCCACCAGCGGCGTTCTCTTCGTTGACCGCCAGGGCGAACAGGTTGACCCACTCCATGGCGCTCAGCGTCGAGCCGATCACGTTGGGCTTGTTCAGCTCCTGCAAGCTGCGATGCAATTTCGCCGCGCGACGGCGCACGTTCAGCCCGCCGGGCAGGATGCCCTCGTGCTTGAGGCCTTGTTCGACGCAATCCTGCATGGCGCGCCACAGGTGCATCAGGCCACTGCGGATTTCCTCTTCGCTGCGCCACACCTTCTCGTTGGCCATCATCAATTCGGCCACGCGCAGGTTGTGCTTTTTACACAACTCCAGCAGCTCGGCAGCGCTGGAAAAATCGTACGGCAGTTCGGTGTGATCCATGTCGACCACCCCGCTGCTGGCTTGTGCCTCATCGACGACAAAACCGCCACCCACCGAATAGTAGGTGTCGCGATGCAACTCGCCGTCATCGCCCTCGACAATCAGGGTCATGGCATTGGGATGGAATGGCAGGTTTTCGTCGATCAGGCGCATATCCCGAGCCCAGATGAACGGCACCGGCTGGCGGCCATCGAGTAACAGCGTGTCGGTTTCGCGCAGGGTGGCGATGCGGATGCCGATTTGCGACGGATCGATCGCGTCCGGCCACTCCCCCATCAAGCCCATGATCACCGCGTTGTCGCTGCCGTGGCCGATGCCGGTAGCCGACAGCGAACCAAAAAGCTGCACTTCGACGCGCCGAACCTGCTCAAGCTGCCCGCGTTCGCGCAAGCCCTGCACGAACAGCGCCGCGGCCCGCATAGGCCCCACGGTGTGTGAACTGGAAGGGCCGATGCCGATTTTGAACAGGTCGAAAACACTGATAGCCATTACTGCCGGACTCCTGGATGTGCCAACTCCAGGCGCAGAAGCGCCCGGTGACGGAGCTGCTACGCTCAAGCTGCAATCCGTCGTGATGGCCGCATCATCAGGCTTTTATCCTGTCGTTCGACGTCTCACACCGACGCACTCATGTCCACGAACGCCGCGTGTCTTTCACGTCGTGTTTTCGCCGTTTTTTTGCGGCTCAGACGGACAAAAGAGGCTGAAAAAATCTGTAAACGACGTCACCGACACTGGATGCGACCATCCCTGTACTGGTTACGACGCACCCTGTAGGCGTCAGATTTTCACTGGTACATGATCGTAACGACTCGATTGCAAGGCGCCGTGGTAGAGATGTCTCCAGAACGCCATCCAACCGCAACCTATAAGTGCGGTGGTTCCAGTCGGAAACTACTGCCAAAAAAAACACCAAGGAGTCCATCCATGAAAGGTTCCCCGTCGTTGTTGTTGGCCGCCCTGCTTAGTCTGCCGGTTATGGCGCAAGCCGCCGAACCGGCTCAATGCAGCACCGTAAACTTCTCCGATGTCGGCTGGACCGACATCACCGCAACGACCGCCACCACCAGCGTCGTGCTCAACGCCCTCGGCTACAAGACCAAGACCACCATGATTTCCGTGCCCGTGACCTACAAGTCCCTGGCCGACGGGAAGAACATGGACGTGTTCCTCGGTAACTGGATGCCGACCATGGAAAACGACATCAAGGCCTACCGCGACGCCGGCACCGTGGAAACCGTGCGCACCAACCTCAAGGGCGCCAAATACACCCTCGCCGTGCCACAAGCCCTGTACGACAAAGGGCTGCATGATTTTGCCGACATCGCCAAGTTCAAGAAGGAACTGGACGGCAAGATCTACGGCATCGAGCCCGGCAACGACGGCAACCGCCTGATCCAGAGCATGATCGACAAGAACGCCTTCGGCCTCAAGGACGCAGGCTTCAAGGTCGTCGAATCCAGCGAAGCGGGGATGCTCTCCCAGGTCGACCGCGCACAGAAACGCGACACCGCCGTGGTCTTCCTCGGCTGGGCGCCGCACCCGATGAACAAGCGCTTCAAGATTCAATACCTGACCGGCGGCGACGATTTCTTTGGCCCGGATTTCGGTGCTGCCACCGTGGCGACCAACACCCGCAAGGGTTACGCCGAGGAGTGCAGCAACGTGGGCCAACTGCTGAAAAACCTGGAGTTCACTGTCGACATGGAGAGCGAACTGATGGGCAACATCCTGGACGACAAGATGAAGCCTGACGCGGCCGCCAAGGCCTGGCTGAAAAAGAATCCACAGGTGCTCGATACCTGGCTCGCTGGCGTGACCACCATTGACGGTAAACCAGGCCTGGAGGCCGTGAAAGCCAAACTCGCGCCTTGAATCGGGGAGCATCGCTTATGCCGGGCGGCTCACGCCGTCCGGGCTGTTAATTTCCTTGCATGCGGACGTTCACTACCATGCTGATTGATCAGAAAATCCCTTTAGGCCAGCACATCGCGAGCTTTGTCGAATGGTTGACGCAACACGGCGCCAACACCTTCGACGCCATTGCCGTGACGCTGGAAACGATGATCCACGGCGTGACTTTCGCGCTGACCTGGTTCAACCCGCTGGCACTGATCGGCCTCATCGCCCTCCTGGCCCACTTCATCCAGCGCAAATGGGGGCTGACCGCTTTCGTCATCGCCTCCTTTCTGCTGATCCTCAACCTGGGGTACTGGCAGGAAACCATGGAGACCCTGGCCCAGGTGCTGTTTGCCACCCTGGTCTGCGTGGTCATCGGCGTGCCACTGGGCATCGTCGCGGCGCACAAGCCAATGTTCTACACTTTTATGCGTCCGGTACTCGATCTGATGCAGACCGTACCGACCTTCGTTTACCTCATTCCTACCCTGACCCTCTTCGGGCTGGGTGTGGTGCCAGGCCTGATCTCCACGGTGGTATTCGCCATCGCCGCGCCGATCCGCCTGACCTACCTGGGCATCCGCGATGTCCCGCAAGAACTGATGGACGCCGGCAAGGCCTTTGGCTGCTCGCGTCGCCAGCTACTAACACGGATAGAACTGCCCCACGCCATGCCGAGCATCGCGGCCGGCATCACCCAGTGCATCATGCTGTCGCTGTCGATGGTGGTGATTGCGGCACTGGTGGGCGCCGACGGACTGGGTAAACCGGTGGTCAACGCACTGAACACTGCTGATATCGCCCTGGGCTTCGAAGCGGGCCTGGCGATCGTACTGCTGGCGATCATGCTCGACCGTATCTGCAAACAACCCGACGCGAAAGTAGGGGGTGACGCATGAGCATAATTCGCTTCGAAGACGTCGACGTGATCTTCACCAAGGATCCACGCGAAGCACTGAAACTTCTCGATCAAGGCTTGACCCGCAGCGAGATCCTGAAAAAGACCGGGCAAATCGTTGGCGTCGAAAAGGCCAGCCTGGATATCGAAAAAGGTGAAATCTGCGTGCTGATGGGCCTGTCCGGCTCCGGCAAGTCCAGCCTGCTGCGTTGCATCAACGGTCTCAACACCGTCAGCCGTGGCAAGCTGTTCGTCGAGCACGAAGGCAAGCAGATCAACATCGCGTCCTGCTCCGCCGCCGAGCTGAAAATGATGCGCACCAAGCGCATTGCGATGGTGTTCCAGAAGTTCGCCCTGATGCCTTGGCTGACGGTGCGCGAGAACATCAGCTTCGGCCTGGAAATGCAGGGCCGTCCGGAGAAGGAACGCCGGAAACTGGTCGATGAAAAACTTGAGCTGGTGGGCCTGACCCAATGGCGCAACAAGAAACCCGATGAGCTGTCCGGTGGCATGCAGCAACGTGTGGGCCTGGCCCGTGCGCTGGCGATGGACGCCGACATCCTGCTGATGGACGAACCGTTCTCGGCACTCGACCCGCTGATCCGCCAGGGCCTGCAGGACGAACTGCTGGAGCTGCAACGCAAGCTGAGCAAGACCATCGTGTTCGTGAGCCACGACCTCGATGAAGCCCTGAAGCTCGGCAGCCGTATCGCGATCATGAAAGACGGCCGGATCATCCAGTACAGCAAGCCCGAAGAAATCGTCCTCAACCCTGCGGACGACTACGTGCGGACCTTCGTCGCCCACACCAACCCGCTGAACGTACTGTGCGGGCGCAGCCTGATGCGCACCCTGGACAACTGCAAGCGCATCAACGGCTCGGTGTGCCTCGATCCGGGCGGCGATTCGTGGCTTGACCTCGCCGAAGGCAACACCATCAAGGGCGCACGCCAGAACGGTGCGAGCCTGGACCTGCAGAACTGGATTCCAGGTCAGGCGGTCGAAGGCCTGGGCCGCCGGCCGACGCTGGTGGATTCCAACATCGGCATGCGCGACGCACTGCAGATTCGTTATCAGACCGGCAACAAACTGGTGTTGCACGACAACAACAAAGTGGTCGGGATTCTCGGCGACAGCGAGCTGTACCACGCGCTGCTCGGCAAGAACCTGGGCTAAGGCAGCAGACACAAAAACGCCGCGAGAGATCGCGGCGTTTTTGTTGGTACATCTTTTGGACTTGGGACACTGACAACTGTGGAAAGGGGATTCCTGTGGCGAGGGGATTTATCCCCGTTGGGTCGCGAAGCGGCCCCAAAAACCAGACAACTCGGTGTGTCAGATAGATCACAGTGAAAGGTTTTAGGACTGCTTCGCAGCCCAACGGGGATAAATCCCCTCGCCACAATGAGAGCTGCGGTGCAGCAACTTGCACCGCATCACTTCACAACTCAGCTATACACCCGGCCAAGCAGCTGGCGATGGCTTTCAAACTGATCGAGCACGTCACGGGTGATCTGATCCTGGGTGAAACCCATCAGGTCGTAGTCCTGGCTACCGTTGTGCAGGTACACCTCGGCGCGGTAGTAACGCTGACGCGCCTCATCGGACTGGGCTGACTCGGTTGGAGTGGCCAGATACCCATCCAGGCTGACTTCGTAGACAAAAGGGTTGCCCTCTTCCATCTCGACCCGCACTCCCATGCAGCGCTTGGATTTGCCCAGCAGCGTCTGCACTTCGAGGCCTTGGGCACGCATTTGCGTCGTCGCATCCTGCAATGCCGGGCTCACATGCTTATCCATGAAGCGTTGTACCACCGACTGGCTCGGCTGCAGGTCCAGCTGCGTCAAACGCTCGCTGAAGCCACGACGACCGCGCGCTGCCAACTCCGCCTGCTCCTGTTCGATCTGCACGTCCTGGCGCATGGCCTTGTGCAAGCCGAACATGAAGAACACCAACACCACCGAGAACGGCAAGCCGGCCAGAACCACCATGGTTTGCATGGCTTCGAAGTTACCGGCGAACAGCAGGCCAATGGTCACCAGGGTGATCACCACCGACCAGAAGATCCGCAGCCAGTGCGGCGCATCTTCGTCGACGTTACCGCCCTTGCACGACAGGTTGGCCATCATCACCGCACCCGAATCCGCCGGCGTCAGGAACAACACGAAGCCCACGAAAATCGATACACCGATCACCACCTTCGATGCCGGGTAATGCTCCAGCAACTGGTAGATCGCCATGGACGGCTGTTCCAGCGCCGTCTTACCGAGCTCCACCGCGCCGTGATTCATCACCAGGTCCAGCGCCGAGTTACCGAAAATCGACAGCCACGCCAGGGTGAAACCCAGCGGAATCAGGAGCACGCCAGCAACCATTTCACGCACCGTGCGACCACGGGAAATACGCGCGATGAACATGCCTACGAACGGGGCCCAGGAAATCCACCAGGCCCAGTAGAACAGGGTCCACAGGCCCAGCCAGCGGTCAGACTTCTCACTGTCGCCTTCGTACACATAAAGATCGAAAGTCTTCAGCACCACGCCGTTCAGGTAATCACCGACGTTCTGCACGAAGCCGTTGAGCAGGTGCAGGGTCGGGCCGAACAGCAGCACGAAAATCAGCAGGCCGCTGAACAGCACGATGTTGAGGTTGGACAGGCGGCGGATGCCGTTTTCCACACCCGACACGGCAGCGATGGTCGCCACGGTGCTCATCACGATGATCACGATCAGCAGGTTGGTGTTGCTGTGCTCCATGCCGAACAGGTTTTCCAGGCCCGACGACACTTGCAGCGAACCGATCCCCAGGTTGGTCACCAGGCCCAGCAGGGTCACGAACATGCCAAAGCCGTCCACCGCATGACCGGCCGCGCCTTTGACCCAACGCTCACCCACCAGCGGGTACAGCGCCGAACGCAGCGCCAGCGGCTGGTTATGCCGGTAGGCAAAGTACGCCACCGCCAGGCCGACCAAGGCGTAGATCGCCCAGCCATGCAGGCCCCAGTGCAGGAACGTCAGCTGCACGGCCTGACGTGCCGCCAGGTTGCTTCCGGCCACGCCTTCCGGCGGGTTGAAATAATGATCCAGCGGCTCGGACGCACCGAAGTACAGCAGCGAGATGCCGATACCCGAGGAGAACAGCATCCCCGCCCAGGCGCCGTAGCTGAAGTCCGGGGTGTCGTCCTTGCTGCCCAGCTTGAGCTTGCCGTAGGACGAGAACGCCAGGCCGACCACGAAGATCAGGTAGGCGGCAATCACCACCATGTAGTACCAGCCGAAGCTGCGGGACAACCAGGCTTGCGCCGTACCGAGCAGTCTGCCGGCCTCTTGCGGGGCAATTATCAGAATGGCGGTCAACAACAGAATCAACGCGGTAGAGGTGTAGAACACCCAACCGTTGACCGTCACCTTCTCGGGTGGGGTCTTTATTAGCGAGGCAGAACTCATGGCACAGATGCTCCGGGCAGTGCGAGAGAAGAACGCAAGACAAACGAGGTACCCGACCAATCGCTTAGTGGGCAGCCGACCAGCGGGTGATATAAAGACAACCCGATAAAGCTCGAACCCCCTTTAACGCCGTGGCGCGTGGGTTTCGAGCAATTGCGGAAGTCGTTTTTTTTCGCCGCTACGCGTCGGAAAAATCTGTAGGCAGCGACGATTTGTCGCAGATCTTATTCTTTGTTGATTGAACGTTCAATCAAAACAAAATAGACTGGCCCTCAAACCGATAGACGTCTTGCGTCTGCCGGAAGGCCTAAGGAGATGTGCAAGATGCCCAAGGTCGGTATGCAACCCATCCGTCGCCAACAGTTGATCGAAGCCACCTTGCTGGCGGTCGACCAGGTCGGAATGGGGGACGCCAGCATTGCGCTGATCGCCCGTTTGGCCGGTGTCTCGAACGGCATCATCAGTCATTACTTTCAGGACAAGAACGGCCTGATCGCCGCCACCATGGGGTACCTGATGACCGTCCTGAGCGAGAACGTCACCGCGCGCCGATTGGCGCTGACAGATGACAGCCCGCGGGCGCATCTGCAGGTGATCATCGAAGGCAACTTCGACGCCAGCCAGGTCAACGGCCCGGCAATGAAAACCTGGTTGGCCTTCTGGGCTACCAGCATGCACCAGCCGTCTTTGCACAGGTTGCAGCGGATCAACGATCACCGTCTGTATTCCAACCTGTGCTGCCAGTTCCGCCGCGTGTTGCCGCTTGTCGAAGCGCGCAGTGCGGCCCGTGGCCTGGCAGCGTTGATTGACGGCTTGTGGTTGCGCGGCGCGCTGTCGGGAGATGCTTTCGACACCGAGCAGGCACAACGGATCGCTTACGAATACATGGATATCCAACTGGCCAAGCAGGTGAGTTAGAGCACACATAGAACGCTCGACACCTGCACCGTGCCAATAACCAATGCACTTGCGAGGACTTTATGGCCCGTTTCGAACTGCAAAAACTCTACATCGATGGCGGCTACAGTGACGCTGGCAGCGATGCCACGTTTGAAGCCATCAACCCGGCTAACGGTGAAGTCCTCGCAAAAGTACAACGTGCGACCAAGGAAGACGTCGAGCGCGCCGTAGTCAGCGCCGAAAAGGGCCAGAAAATCTGGGCTGCGATGACCGCCATGGAGCGTTCGCGCATCCTGCGTCGTGCCGTGGACATCCTGCGCGAACGCAACGATGAACTGGCCGCACTGGAAACCCTGGACACCGGCAAGTCGTACTCCGAAACCCGCTACGTCGACATCGTCACCGGCGCTGACGTGCTGGAGTACTACGCAGGCCTGGTACCCGCCATCGAAGGCGAGCAGATCCCTTTGCGCACCACTTCGTTCGTCTACACGCGTCGCGAGCCACTGGGCGTCGTGGCCGGTATCGGCGCGTGGAACTACCCGATCCAGATCGCCCTGTGGAAATCCGCACCGGCCCTGGCCGCCGGTAACGCGATGATCTTCAAGCCAAGCGAAGTCACTTCGCTGACCACCCTGAAACTGGCCGAGATCTACACCGAAGCCGGCCTGCCAGCGGGTGTGTTCAACGTCCTGACCGGCAGCGGCCGTGAAGTCGGCACCTGGCTGACCGAACACCCGCGCATCGAGAAAGTCTCGTTCACCGGCGGCACCGACACCGGCAAGAAAGTCATGGCCAGCGCTTCGAGCTCTTCGCTCAAGGACGTGACCATGGAACTGGGTGGCAAGTCGCCGCTGATCATCTGCGACGACGCCGACCTCGACCGTGCTGCCGATACCGCGATGATGGCCAACTTCTACAGCTCCGGCCAGGTTTGCACCAACGGCACTCGCGTGTTCGTACCGGCGCACCTGAAAGCCGCTTTTGAAGCCAAGATCGTTGAACGTGTTGCGCGCATCCGCGTCGGCAATCCGGAAGATGAAAACACCAACTTCGGCCCGCTGGTCAGCTTCGCCCACATGGAAAGCGTGCTGGGCTATATCGCCAAGGGCAAGGAAGAAGGTGCGCGCCTGCTGTGCGGCGGCGAGCGCCTGACCGAAGGTGAATTCGCCAAGGGCGCGTTCGTCGCACCGACCGTGTTCACCGACTGCACCGATGACATGACCATCGTGCGCGAAGAAATCTTTGGCCCGGTGATGGCGATCCTCACCTACGAGACCGAAGAAGAAGTGATCCGCCGCGCCAACGACACCGACTTCGGCCTCGCCGCCGGTATCGTCACCAAGGATCTGAACCGCGCTCACCGCGTGATTCATCAACTGGAAGCCGGTATCTGCTGGATCAACGCCTGGGGCGAATCCGACGCGAAGATGCCGGTTGGCGGCTACAAGCAGTCGGGTGTTGGCCGTGAGAACGGCATTAGCTCGCTGAACAACTTCACCCGCATCAAATCGGTACAGGTCGAGCTGGGCGATTACGTCTCGGTGTTCTGATCTGCGAGCGACCTGGAGTGAATGTCGATGTGGCGAGGGGATTTATCCCCGCTGGGCTGCGAAGCAGCCCCCCATCCCGACACCACGATCTCCAGATAGATCTCAGTCGCTGAGTTTACGACTGCTGCGCAGCCGGACGGGGATAAATCCCCTCGCCACGGGTTGCGCGGCGTCGAGGCGACCCGCGACCTGAACCAACTTCCAAGAGGGTGCATTCAATGTCCCAAGAATTCGATTACATCATCATCGGTGCCGGCTCGGCCGGTAACACCCTGGCGACCCGTCTGACTGAAGATGAAGGCGTCACCGTCCTGCTGCTCGAAGCCGGCGGCCCGGACTACCGCATGGATTTCCGTACGCAGATGCCGGCCGCCCTGGCGTTCCCGCTGCAAGGCCGTCGCTACAACTGGGCCTACGAAACCGATCCAGAACCACACATGGACGGTCGCCGGATGGAATGCGGCCGCGGCAAGGGCCTCGGCGGCTCCTCGCTGATCAACGGCATGTGCTACATCCGTGGCAACGCCATGGATTACGACGGCTGGGCAAAACTGCCAGGCCTCGAGGACTGGTCGTACCTGGACTGCCTGCCGTATTTCCGCAAGGCGGAAACCCGCGACATCGGCCCGAACGACTACCACGGTGGCGACGGCCCGGTCAGCGTGACCACACCGAAAGCCGGCAACAACCCGCTGTTCCACGCTATGGTCGAAGCGGGCGTACAGGCCGGTTATCCACGCACCGAAGACTTGAACGGCTACCAGCAAGAAGGCTTCGGTCCGATGGACCGCACCGTGACGCCCAAAGGCCGTCGTGCCTCCACCGCCCGCGGTTACCTGGACATCGCCAAGAAGCGTTCGACCCTGACCATCGTCACCCACGCCCTGACCGACAAGATCCTGTTCGAAGGCAAGCGTGCGGTCGGCGTGCGCTACCTGGTTGGCTCCGCCGAAGAGCGCGTTGAAGCCAAGGCGCGCAAGGAAGTGCTGCTGTGCTCCGGCGCCATCGCTTCGCCGCAAATCCTGCAACGCTCCGGCGTCGGCCCGGCCGAACTGCTGAAAAAGCTCGACATTCCGGTGGTTCACGACCTGCCGGGCGTCGGTGAAAACCTGCAGGACCACCTTGAGTTGTACCTGCAATACGCGTGCACCCAACCCGTCTCGCTGTACCCGTCGCTGCTCTGGTACAACCAGCCGGCGATCGGTGCCGAATGGCTGTTCAACGGCACCGGCATCGGTGCCAGCAACCAGTTCGAAGCCGGCGGTTTCATCCGTACCCGTCCGGAATTCGAATGGCCGAACATCCAGTACCACTTCCTGCCGGTAGCGATTAATTACAACGGCAGCAACGGTGTGAAAGAGCACGGTTTCCAGGCACACATGGGCTCCATGCGTTCGCCAAGCCGCGGGCGCATCCAGGCCAAGTCCAAGGATCCACGCCAGCACCCGAGCATCCTGTTCAACTACATGGCCACCGAGCAGGACTGGCAGGAATTCCGCGACGGCATCCGCCTGACCCGTGAAATCATGCAGCAACCGGCACTGGACGCCTTCCGTGGCCGCGAAATCAGCCCGGGCATCGAAGTGCAAACCGATGAGCAGTTGGACAAGTTCATCCGCGAGCACGCCGAAACCGCGTTCCACCCGTCCTGCTCGTGCAAGATGGGCACCGACGAAATGGCCGTGGTCGATGGCGAGGGTCGCGTGCATGGCATGCAAGGCCTGCGCGTGGTCGATGCCTCGATCATGCCGATCATCACCACCGGCAACCTGAACGCGCCGACGATCATGATGGCCGAGAAAATCGCCGACAAGATCCGTGGTCGCAAGCCATTGCCGCGCAGCAAGGCCAAGTACTACGTAGCAGGCGATGCGCCGGTGAAGGGCAAGCCTGTGCGGGAAGTCAGCGCCACCGCACAGTAAGCCTCCCCCTGATCGTTCCCACGCTCTGCGTGGGAACGATCAATCCCCGCTGACACCGCTCCATCCTTGATCCATCCCCCTCGCAGGCCTACTCTAGCGCCACGCAAATGCTTCACCCTCCCCGCGCAACATCGATGCTCCACACCAAGGAGGTTCCCGAATGTTCGATTTCCACCCCCAGCTCAAGCAGCGCTTTGCTGCCTTGCGCACGGGCGCCGAATTCTTTTCCCTGCGTTATGTGCGCGAGTCCGGCCAGTACCTGTCGGTGCGCAAGAACGTCGCCGAACCGCCGAGCCTGAGCCGCGACGAAGGCGCGATGCTGACCGTGCGAGTCAATGGCGTCGAAGCCTATGCGGCAACCAACGACCTGTCGCAACAGGGCCTGCAAGCCGCCCTCGAACGCGCCGAACAGCAGGCGCGCCGACTCAAGCCCCATGCCCTGCTGGACCTGCGCGAACACGCCGTTTCCAGCGACCGTGCCGACTATTTCTCGCCGACCCTCGACCAGCCTTTCCCCTCCCTGAGCGACTGCTATCAGCTGCTGGGGGCCGAATCCGCCGCCGTGCCCAAGGACGAGCGCCTGGTGAGCTGGCAGGTCAGCCTCGGCATCACCCACGTCGAGCAGATCTACCTCAACAGCGCCGGCGCCGAACTGCGCCAGGCCCAACGCTTCGTCTACCCGGGCCTCGATGTCACCGCCTACGACGGTAACGACAGCCAGACCCGCAGCCTGGGTCGCGAGAATTTCGGCCAGCAGGGTGGCGCGGATGTGATCAGCCGCTGCGGCCTGGTCGGTGCCGGCCCGCTGGTCGCCGATCAGGCGCTGCAACTGCTGCTGGCACCGAACACGCCGCAAGGTCCACGCGATCTGCTGCTGATGCCCGACCAGATGATGCTGCAAATCCACGAATCCATCGGTCATCCGTTGGAACTGGACCGCATCCTCGGCGATGAACGCAATTACGCTGGCACCAGTTTCGTCAAGGCAGAAGACTTTGGCCGCCTGCAATACGGCTCTAAACTTCTCAATGTGACCTTCGACCCCGATATACCCGAACAGCTCGCCAGCTATGGCCATGACGACGACGGCACGGCTGCCAGCAAACAATTCCTGATTCGCGAAGGCCTGTTGCTGCGCCCCTTGGGCGGTGCACTCTCGCAATTTCGCGCGGGCCTGGACGGTGTCGCCAACAGCCGTGCCTGTGGTTGGAACCGCCCGCCGATCGACCGCATGGCCAATCTCAACATCGAACCTGGCGATCAGCCGCTTGCGCAACTGATCGGCAACATCGAGCACGGCATCCTGATGAGCACCAACCGCTCGTGGTCCATTGATGATGCGCGCAACAAATTCCAGTTCGGTTGCGAATGGGGTCAGTTGATTGAAAACGGCGAATTAAAGGGCGTGGTGAAGAACCCGAATTACCGGGCGATTTCCGCGCAGTTCTGGAAAAGCCTCAGCGCGGTCGGCGATGCCAGCACCTTCAAGGTCCTGGGTACGCCCAATTGTGGCAAGGGCGAACCGAATCAAGTGATTCGCGTCGGCCATGCCTCGCCAGCCTGCGTATTCAGCAACGTTGATGTTTTTGGGGGAGACAGCTGATGACTACGTCGAAAGCCCAGGCCGATTCGTTCAAGGCTTTGATCGCCCGATTGCGCGAAGCGTTACGCGAACCGGAACAGTTCACCCTGAGCTACGCCGCCGAATCATCGGCCTTCGTGCGTTTCAACCACGCCAAGGTGCGTCAGGCCGGACAGGTGCAACAGGCCAGCATCGGTTTGAAATTGATCAACGATGGCCGCCACGCCGACCTGCAAATCACCTTGGCAGGCGACCCTGCAGTCGACCATCAGCGTCTGGCCGAAGGTCTGCAACAACTGCGCGAAACCTTGCCTTTGTTGCCCCAGGACCCCTACCTGCTGCTCAATCACAACGGCTGGCAAAGCCAGAACGTGCAGGAGCACCCGCTACCGGACACCGAGCAAGTGGTCGGCGAAATCACCCAGGCCGCCGAAGGACTTGACCTGGTCGGGTTCTATGCGGCCGGGCCGATCAGCCGCGGTTTCGCCAGTTCCGCTGGCGCCTTCGGCTGGCATCAGGCCAACAGTTTCAACTTCGATTTCAGCCTGTTCCATGAAAACGGCCAAGCGGTCAAGGCCAGCTATGCCGGGCACGACTGGAACACCGAAGGCTTTGCCAGACGCTTCCAGCAGGCACGTGAACAGCTGGAATACCTGGGACGGCCGCTGCGCACTTTACCGCCGGGTCAGTACCGCGCCTACCTGGCGCCCGCCGCGCTGGAGGAAATCATGGGCATGCTGTGCTGGGGCGGTTTTTCGGCGCAGTCGATTGCCAGCAAAAGCAGTCCGCTGCAAAAGCTCTACGGGGGTGATCAAGCATTCAGCCCGTTGGTCTCGCTGGAGGAAAAAGTCAGCGGTTCGCTGAGCCCGGCGTTCTCCGACGAAGGTTATCCGCGCAGCGACCTGGGGTTGATCGTCGAGGGCAAGGCCGGCGCGCAACTCGTGGGCTCACGCAGCGCCGCAGAGTACGGCTTGACCGCCAACGGCGCCAGTGGTGGAGAGTCGCCAACAGCCCTGAACATGCGCGCCGGGGATTTGCCTGAGGCAGAGATACTCGAGCAACTCGGTACCGGCTTGTACATCAGCAACCTGTGGTACCTGAACTTTTCGGATCAACCGGCGGCACGCCTGACCGGCATGACGCGGTTTGCGACCTTCTGGGTCGAAAATGGCAAGATCCAGGCTCCAGTCAGCACCATGCGCTTCGATGACAGCGCCTACAGTTTGCTGGGCTCACAGCTGGAAGCGCTGACCGCGGAACGCGAACTGCTGTTGTCGGCGAGCACCTACAGCCAGCGGGCGACGGCATCGGCGCTGTTGCCGGGGGCGCTTATTAGCCGGTTGACCTTGACCCTGTAAACACAAATCCCCAGCACACAGGGCACCCTGTGGGAGCGGGCTTGCTCGCGAAGGCGGTGGGTCAGTCAACATTGATGTTGAACGTGATGACCTCTTCGCGAGCAAGCCCGCTCCCACAGGGACTGCGACCGACGATGGCCTTGCATTAACAACTTCAACTACAAGAGGTCCCATGCCCAACCGCCCGCCTCTCGATCCTGTCACCGCCCGCTGGGTGCCCTGGGTCGTCGCCATTGCCTTCTTCATGCAGTCCCTGGACGGGACGATCCTCAACACCGCCCTGCCCGCCATGGCCCGCGACCTGGCGGAAGATCCCCTGCGCATGCAGGGCGTAATCATTGCCTACATGCTCACGGTCGCCTTGCTGATCCCCGCCTCGGGCTGGATCGCCGACCGCTTCGGCACCCGCAAAATCTTCTTCGGCGCCATCTTGCTGTTCAGCCTCGGCTCGTTGCTCTGTGCAATGTCGAACACGCTGAGCATGCTGATCGGCGCCCGGGTTATCCAGGGGTTGGGCGGCGCACTGATGTTGCCGGTCGGGCGATTGGTGGTGCTGCGCGCCTACCCGCGCTCGGAACTGGTGCGGATCATGGGCTTCATCACCATCCCCGGCCTGCTCGGGCCGTTGCTCGGCCCGACCATGGGCGGCTGGATGGTGGAATACCTGACCTGGCACTGGATCTTCCTGATCAACCTGCCGGTGGGACTCGTGGGCTGCTACGCCGTGTGGAAATTCATCCCGGACCTGCGCGGCTCCGAGCGTACCCGCTTCGATAGCCTGGGTTTCCTGCTGTTCGGCGCGGCGATGATCCTGATCACCATCGCCATGGAAGGCCTGGGCGAACTGCACCTGCCGCACCTGCGGGTGATGCTGCTGCTGTTCGGCGGCATGGCTTGCCTGGCAGCCTACTGGCTGCGCGCCGGCCACGTTGATAATCCGTTGTTTGCGCCGTCGCTGTTCAAGACCCGGACTTTTGCCGTTGGCATTCTCGGCAACCTCTTCGCCCGGCTCGGCAGTGGCGCCCTGCCGTTCCTCGTGCCGCTGCTGCTGCAAGTGGCGCTGGGTTATTCACCGTCCCAGGCCGGGATGAGCATGCTGCCACTGGCGGCCGCCGCGATGATCGCCAAGTGGGTGGCGCGACCGCTGATCGAACGCCTGGGCTACCGCATCGTGCTGACCGGAAATACCCTGGCGCTGGGGATCATGCTGGCGAGCATGGGCCTGGTCAGCGAGCAGACACCTTACTGGCTGCTGTTGTGCCTGCTGGCAGTTTTGGGGGCGATCAACTCCTTGCAGTTCACCGCGATGAACACCGTGACCCTGATCGACCTCGACGACGCCAGTGCCAGCAGCGGCAATAGCCTGCTGTCGGTGGTGGCGCAATTGTCCCTGAGCCTGGGTGTGGCCTGCGCCGGCGCATTGCTAGGCGGTTTCACGGCAGGGATCGGCAATGACGGCGTGGAGACGGTGTTGGGCGCGTTCCAACTGACGTTTGTGACCGTCGGAATCATGGCCATGCTGGCGGCAGCGATCTTTTCCCAACTCTCAAAGGAAGACGGACGGCGCGTCAAGCGTCCGGAAGAGCACATCGAACCTTAGGGCGAATGGCCATCGGGCTGGTACACTGCGCGACATTTTGTTTTGCAGGCCAGTCCCGTGACCACCATCGCCACCGAATTTAATACTTTGCCGCTGTCCGCCGCCATGCTGGCTAACCTCGACTCCCTCGGTTATGCCCAGATGACGCCGATCCAGGCGCAGAGCTTGCCGGTGATCCTCAAGGGGATGGACCTGATCGCCCAGGCCAAGACCGGTAGCGGCAAGACCGCGGCCTTCGGCATCGGCCTGCTGAACCCGATCAATCCGCGCTACTTCGGTTGCCAGGCGCTGATCCTGTGCCCTACCCGTGAATTGGCTGACCAGGTCGCCAAGGAAATCCGTCGCCTGGCCCGTGCCGAAGACAACATCAAGGTCCTGACCCTGTGCGGCGGCGTATCCCTCGGCCCGCAGATCGCTTCGCTGGAACACGGCGCGCACATCATCGTCGGCACCCCGGGACGCATCCAGCAACACCTGCGCAAGGGCTCGCTGGTCCTGCATGGCCTTAACACCCTGATCCTCGACGAAGCCGACCGCATGCTCGACATGGGTTTCTACGACTCCATCGAAGAAATCATCATGCAGGCCCCGGAGCGTCGCCAGACCCTGCTGTTCTCCGCCACCTACCCGGTGGGCATCAAGCAGTTGGCGTCGAAATTCATGCGTAACCCGCAGCAAGTGAAGGCCGAGGCGTTCCACGACGACACCCAGATCGAACAGCGCTTCTACGAAATTTCCCCGGACGATCGCATGAGCGCCGTGACCAAGGTGCTGGGCCACTTCCGCCCGGCGTCCTGCGTGGCGTTCTGCTTCACCAAGCAGCAGGTCCAGGAAACCGTCGATCACCTGACGGCCAAAGGCATCTCCGCCGTCGGCTTGCACGGCGATCTTGAACAGCGTGATCGCGACCAGGTGCTGGCGATGTTCGCCAACCGCAGCACTTCCGTACTGGTTGCCACTGACGTCGCCGCCCGTGGCCTCGACATCGACTCGCTGGACATGGTGATCAACGTCGAACTGGCCCGTGATTCGGAAATCCACATCCACCGCGTTGGCCGTACTGGCCGCGCCGGTGAAAAAGGCCTCGCCATCAGCCTGGTCGCACCGTCTGAAGCCCAGCGCGCCCAAGCCATCGAACAGCTACAGAAATCCCCATTGACCTGGGACCAGGTGGACAACCTCACCTCCCAGGGTGGCGGTCCGCTGCTGCCGCAGATGAGCACCCTGTGCATTGCTGCCGGCCGCAAGGACAAGGTTCGTCCGGGCGACATCCTTGGCGCACTGACCGGTGAAGCTGGCATCCCCGGCGCCCAAGTCGGCAAGATCGCGATCTTCGACTTCCAGGCCTATGTGGCAGTGGAGCGCGGTGTCGCCAAGCAGGCCTTGCAGCGCCTGAACGACGGCAAGATCAAGGGCCGCTCGTTGCGCGTGCGCATCCTGTAACAACAACGCATCTACCCCCTGTGGGAGCGAGCCTGCTCGCGAAGACTGAGTGTCAGATAACATTAAGGTGCCTGACACACCGCTTTCGCGAGCAGGCCCGCTCCCACAGTTTGCTTTGTGGTGACACATTTAGAGGACACCGTTTTGCGCTCTACCGAAGTCGTGATCATTGGCGCTGGCGCCGCAGGTTTGATGTGCGCACTGACCGCCGCCGGGCGCGGGCGCAAGGTACTGTTGCTCGACCACGCCAACAAGGCTGGCAAGAAAATCCTGATGTCGGGCGGTGGCCGCTGCAATTTCACCAACATGTACACCGAACCTGGCAACTTTCTCTCGCAGAACGCCCACTTCTGCAAATCCGCACTGGCGCGCTACACCCAGTGGGACTTCATCGGCATGGTGGCCAAGCACGGTGTGCCGTACCACGAGAAAAAGCTCGGCCAACTGTTCTGCGATAACAAGTCCAGCGACATCCTCGAAATGTTGCTCGATGAGTGCAATCAGGTCGGCGTCAGCCTGCATCTGGACACCTCGATCCAGACCATCGAGAAGCTTGAAAAGGGCTATTTGCTGGACACCACTTTGGGGCAGGTTACCTGCGAATCCCTGGTGATCGCCACGGGTGGCTTGTCGATCCCGACCCTGGGCGCCACCGGTTTCGGCTATCAAGTGGCCAAACAGTTCGGTCATGAGTTGCTGCCCACCCGCGCCGGCCTGGTGCCATTCACCATCACCGATCAGCTTAAGGAATTATGCACCGAGCTGTCCGGCACCTCGGTCGATTGCCTGGTCAGCTGCAATGACCAGAGCTTTCGCGAGAACATCCTGTTCACCCACCGCGGTCTCAGTGGACCGGCGATTTTGCAGATTTCTTCGTTTTGGGAATCCGGCGACACCGTCGAAATCAACCTGCTACCCGACCACGACGTACCAAGCTGGCTGCAACAGCAACAAGCCGAACGCCCGAACAGTGAACTGAAAACCCTGCTCGGTGAAATTTTCACCAAGAAGATGGCCAACCTGCTGGCGGACAACTGGTTCGTTTCCAAACCGATGAAGCAGTACACCCACGCCGAACTGGCGAACATTGCCGAAAAGCTGGCGAGCTGGAAAGTCGTGCCGGCAGGCACCGAAGGCTATCGCACTGCCGAGGTGACGTTGGGCGGCGTCGATACCAACGAGGTGTCGTCCAAGACCATGGAATCGCTCAAAAGCCCTGGCCTGTATTTCATCGGTGAAGTGCTGGACGTCACCGGGCACCTGGGCGGCTTCAACTTCCAGTGGGCCTGGGCCTCGGGTTACGCGGCTGCGCAGTACGTCTGACAAACACGAATCAAAACTGTGGGAGCGAGCCTGCTCGCGAATGCAATCTGTCAGCCTCCATTGATGTTGGCTGACCCACCGCTTTCGCGAGCAGGCTCGCTCCCACACTGACTGTGTACTGATCGATAAAGGAACAGATTTTGCTGTCAGATGTGATCGCCGCCATTGCGTCGGCGTCATTACTGGCTCAATTTAGCGTCATTGCCTCGGAAGGCCTTCGCACTTCATGTCATCGACCTCACTCCGTCAGTCTATGCGCCGTCTTTGGGCACTGGATAAATTCAGCTACAGCGTGCGGGTATTCATCGCCCTGACCGGCACCATGGCCTTGTGCTGGTATCAGGATGAAATGGGGCTGCTGATCCCGTTGTTCCTGGGGATTATCGCCAGCGCCCTGGCCGAAACCGATGACAGCTGGCAGGGGCGTCTCAACGCACTGGCAGTGACGCTGGTGTGTTTTGCCGTCGCCGCGCTGTCGGTCGAACTGCTGTTCCCCTACCCCATACTCTTTATCATCGCCTTCGCCCTGGCCGCCTTCTGCCTGACCATGCTCGGCGCCCTTGGCGAGCGTTACGGGGCGATTGCCTCGGCGACGCTGATTCTTTCGGTCTACACCATGATCGGTGTCGATCAGCGCGGCGGCGCGGTTACCGATTTCTGGCATGAGCCGGTGCTGCTGGTGGCGGGTGCCGCCTGGTACGGATTGCTCTCGGTGTTGTGGCAGGCACTGTTTTCCAATCAGCCCGTGCAGCAGAGCCTGGCGAAACTGTTCCGGGAGCTGGGTTATTACCTGAAGCTGAAGTCGTCGCTTTTCGAGCCGATCCGGCAGATGGACGTGGAGGCTCGGCGATTGGAGCTGGCCCAGCAGAACGGCCGCGTGGTTGCGGCACTCAACGCCGCCAAGGAAATCATCCTGCACCGGGTGGGCAACGGTCGACCGGGCTCGAAAGTCAGCCGTTACCTGAAGCTGTACTTCCTGGCCCAGGACATCCACGAACGCGCCAGTTCCTCGCACTACCCTTACAACGCCCTGGCCGATGCATTCTTCCACAGCGACGTGCTGTTCCGCTGCCAGCGCTTGTTGCGCCAGCAAGGCAAGGCTTGCCGGGCGCTGGCCGAATCGATCCAGATGCGCCAGCCGTTCACCTATGACGCGAGTTTCGCCGAAGCCCTGGGCGACCTGCACGCCTCCCTCGAACACCTGCGCATTCAGAGCAATCCTGCCTGGCGCGGGCTGTTGCGCTCACTGCGGGCACTGGCTGCGAACCTGGCCACACTTGACCGCCTGCTCAGCGATGCCAGCAACCCCGACACCCTTGCCGACGCCACCGACAGCAGCCTGCTCGACCGCTCGCCGCGCAATCTAAAGGATGTCTGGGTACGCTTGCGCACACAGCTGACGCCGACCTCGCTGCTGTTCCGCCATGCCCTGCGCCTGCCCCTGGCCTTGAGCATCGGCTACGCCATGGTGCACTTGATCCACCCGTCCCAGGGTTACTGGATCATCCTCACGACGCTGTTTGTTTGCCAACCGAACTACGGTGCAACCCGGCGCAAGCTCGGCCAGCGGATCATCGGCACCGCGATCGGCCTGACCCTGGCCTGGGCCCTGTTCGACCTGTTCCCGAACCCGCTGATCCAGTCGAGTTTCGCGATTGCCGCCGGGGTAGTGTTCTTTACCAACCGCACCACGCGCTACACCTTGGCGACGGCGGCGATCACCCTGATGGTGCTGTTCTGCTTCAACCAGGTGGGCGACGGCTACGGGCTGCTCCTGCCACGCCTGTTCGATACCCTGCTCGGCAGCCTGATCGCCGGGTTGGCGGTGTTCCTGTTCCTCCCGGACTGGCAGGGTCGTCGCCTGAACAAAGTGCTGGCCAACACCCTGACCTGCAACAGCATCTACCTGCGCCAGATCATGCAGCAATACGCCGCCGGCAAAAGCGACGACCTGGCGTATCGCCTGGCGCGGCGCAACGCTCACAACGCCGATGCGGCGCTGTCGACCACCCTGGCCAACATGCTGATGGAGCCGGGACATTTCCGTAAGGAAGCGGATGTCGGGTTCCGCTTCCTGGTGTTGTCGCACACCTTGCTCAGTTATTTGTCCGGGCTGGGCGCGCATCGGGAAACCCAATTACCGCAGGATGTACGCGAACACCTGATCGAAGGCGCGGGAGTGAAACTGGCCGCCAGCATCGATGAAATTGCCCAAGGCCTGGCGAGTAAATCCGCCATTGCCATTCAGAGCGATGAGGAGGAAGCGTTGGCCAATACGCTCGAGCAGATGCCCGATGAAATCGACGAGGGCCAGCGATTGGTGCAGACGCAACTGGCGTTGATCTGCCGGCAGTTGGGGCCATTGCGTACGCTGGCGGCGCATTTGATCAAGGACACCAGCGAAGATTGAGAGCGGTGGTGCCCGGACCAACAGCCACCGCCTACATGCCGTGTCGCTTCATCAGCCGCGCATAACTGCCGTCGGCCTTCATTGCCGCAATCGCGCGGTCAAAACCGGCGACAATCTGCTCATGCTGCGGATTCTTCAGGCTGACCAAAATGTGCAGGCCGTTCTCGCTCAGCGGTTTTGGCAAGAACTCCACGGCGTTACGGACTTTGGGAGATTCGCGGGCCAGGTAGTAACGAGCGACGTATTCGTCTTCCAGGGTCAACTTGACCCTGTCGGCAGCAACCATGCGTACGGCCATGGCGAAGTTATGTACCGGAATTTTCTGCAATGAAACATCTTGATCGAAGGCTTGAGAATAGGCGTAGCCACGCACCACCGAAATCGGATAGGTGTATAGCTGCTGCAAATTGCTGAATTCGATGGGTACATCCTTACGCTTGAGAAAACGCACGCGATTGATCAGGTACTCGCCCGAAAACTGGCCGAGCCGTGTGCGTTCCTCATCGAACCAGGCATTGACCAGAACGTCATAGCGACCCTCGCCCACCCCCAGCAGCGCCCGCGCCCAAGGCACCTGCTCGAAATCACTGGCATAGCCGGCTCGGGCCAAGGCGGTACTGACAATATCCGTGGCCAACCCACCGTTGTACAACGTGGCGTCGGTGAAAGGAGGCCAGGCGTCCGCCACCAGCCGCAACTTTTCTGCTGCCACCGCGTCAGTCAGCAACAGCAATCCAAACAAGGCAAAGGCTCGATGCAATCGCGGCATGCCAGAAAATCCTTAGCGGGCGGCTGCCCGACATGTTTTCAGCGAAAACGCCAAGACTCCGTACCGGCACCCCCAGGCACTCGATGTCAGCTCGTTGCAGCACTGCACATCGCTCCGTTTCAGATTACACAAAGAAGACAGCACCGCGATAAATGAATGATGGCATTTTGGTCTTTGTCACAGATTACTACGCCATGGAGACATCTATCGTCCAGGCGCCTAGTATCACAAGGACGTTTTCAGGGAATCGGCACATGACAATCAACTGGGTCTGCAAACACCACAGCGATCTGGGCAAAGAGCAGCTGTATGCCATTTTGCAACTGCGCGCCGAGGTGTTCGTCGTGGAGCAGAAATGCATTTATCAGGACATCGATGGCCAGGACCTGGAGGGCGACACCTGTCATTTGATGGCCTGGGACGAAGATCGGCTGGTGGCCTACCTGCGCCTGCTCGATCCCGAGCTACAGGGCGGCGATGTCGTAATCGGCCGCGTGATCATTGCGCCACAGGCGCGAGGCACCGGGCTGGGTCATGAAATGATGGCCCAGGCGCTGAAGCAGATTGAGAAGCGTTGGCCTGAGATGCCGGTCTATCTCTCGGCCCAGGTGCATTTGCAGGGGTATTACGGGCGGTACGGGTTTGAAGTCGCGGGCGAGGTGTATGTCGAGGACGGGATTCCACATATCGGTATGCGTCGTTCGTAAGGGCTCCTTTCGCGAGCAGGCCCACAGATCTTTGTCATGCCGAAGATCTACTGTGGGAGCGGGCTTGCTCGCGAAGGCGTCAGATCAAACACCGTAGAAACTCAGGGATACTCCAGCACCGCCTTGATCTGCCGAAGGTTACGCTCGATCCAGCCGCGATCGATTGCTCCCCACCCGCGAATCCGATAGCGCCCGGCGTGGTTGCGCGCGCCTTCTTCCTGTTCGAACTCGCAAACGATATCCAGATCCGCCAGGGCGGCGATGGTGTCCTGGGCTGTCCGCCGGGGCATCCCGGTGACTTCGGTCAATGCCGGAACGCTGCTGGCCAGGCCGCTGTCGATCAGGTATGCCACGTACAGGCGGCGGTAGAAGCTGCTCTTGGTCTTGCTTACGTCTGTCACGTTTGCTCCTGTTAAGATCAAAAGATCGTCCGATCGCGGCCCGAACCTGCGGCAGATCCTACACGCCTGTAGCCACCGGCATATCCCGCCAGGTCAGGTACACCCGAACATCGAATTCCACCTGGTGATACCCGGGCAACATGTGCTCGCACAACTTGTAGAATGCCTTGTTGTGGTCGGACTCCTTGAAGTGCGCCAGTTCATGCACCACGATCATTTTAAGAAATTCCGACGGCGCCTCCTTGAACAATGAGGCAATGCGGATTTCTTTCTTGGCCTTGAGCTTGCCACCTTGCACCCGGGAGATCGTGGTGTGCAGGCCAAGTGCACGATGGGTCAGGTCCAGACGGTTGTCGAAGAGCACTTTGTCGATGGAGGGGGCGTTACGCAGGTATTCCTGCTTGAGGTCCAGCGCGTAGGCATACAGCGCTTTGTCGCTCTGCACCGCATGCTTTTGCGGATAGCGTTGGTTCAGGTAATCGCCCAGCCGGCCTTCGGCGATCAACTGGCGCACTTGGTCCTGCAAAGTAGCCGGATAGGCCTGGAGGTACTTCAACGCAGTCATCGGAGCAGCAACGCAAATCAGCAAAAGGTAGCCAGTGTAGCGAATTCAGCGAGTCAGCGCGCCCCAGTCGAAGGGCTGCATAAAGCTTTCGGTGTCTTCGGCCATCATCGGCCGGGCTACCAGGAAACCTTGCACATATTCACAACCATTGGCCTGCAGCCACTGGTATTGCGCCATGGTTTCGACCCCCTCGGCAATCACCAGCATCCCGTACTCTTTGCACAGGTCGATCACATTACGCACCAGGGCCGCATCCCTTGAAGACTCAGGAATACGGCTGATCAGATGGCGGTCAAGCTTCAGCGTATCCATCTCCAGATCGCGCAAGTGGGATAAAGAACACGGGCCTGAACCGAAATCATCCAGCGCCACCCGCACCCCCAGATTGCGCAGCAAACGCAGCTGTTTGCGGGTTTCGTCAGGGTTGTGCATCAGGGCCGCTTCCGTCACTTCGACTTCCAGATGACGCGGCTTCAAGCCATGGCGCTCCACGACCTGGCGCAATTCGGTGACCAGATTGGGCATGGCAAACTGAGTGCTGCTCAAACTGACGCTCACCACCAGATCCTCGCCAAACAGAGCCTCCCAGGCTTTGCGCTGCCCGGCACTGTTCTGGTAAATCCAGCTGCCCAGGCGACTGATCAATCGCGCTTCTTCCAGCAGCGGCAAAAACAATCCTGGCGGAACGTCGCCGACGCTCGGGTGCTGCCAACGCAGCAACGCTTCGAACCCGCGAGTTCGCCCATCGGCAACAGCCACCTGCGGTTGATACACGAGATTGAAATCACGGTTTTCGATGGCCGTGCGTACGCTTTCTTCGAGCATCAGGCGCGATCGTGCCCGACCGTTCATTTCGTGATCGTAAAACCGATACTGTTGACGACCGGCGCGCTTGGCCTCGTACATGGCAATATCGGACGCACGCATCAAACCGTCGAGATTGGCACCACAATCGGGAAAGGTGGCAATACCAATACTGGCACCAAGGACGATATCCATACCGTCGATTTGCTGGCAGATCGATACCCGTTCGATGAGTTTTTCCGCAACTTTTGCCGCCTGTTCAGGAAATTCCAGGTCCAGCAGCGCCGTGAACTCATCGCCCCCCATGCGTGCCAGGATATCGAACGGGCGCAGACAGGCCTTCAACTGTTCTGACACCCAACGAAGAACCCGGTCGCCTGCATCGTGACCGAGAGAATCGTTAACCCGTTTAAAGCCATCGAGGTCCAGGTACAGCAGGACCCATGCGCTGTCCGAGCGCTCGCCGCGCAACAGCAGATTTTCCACGGTCTGGTAGAAGCCGCGACGGTTGAGCAGCCCGGTCAGCGGATCGGTGACCGCCTGGAATTCGAGTTGCTGGTGCAGGTGGCGCACCACCGACATGTCCAACACTGTCACGACCATCGCGTGCTGGTCAGAGGGCAGTGGCGCGCAAGACAGTGCCACCGGCACCTGTTGCCCGGGGGCGGTACGCAGCAAAGCGTCGTGCAGGCGCAAGGTCTCGCCGCGCTTGTAACCGCTCAACACGTCAGAATCGGCCCACACCGGTATGTGTGGTTTTTGCAGGAAATCCAGGAACTCCCTGCCCTCCAGCTCCTGCACCGTAGCACTGAGCAACCGCGACATCGCCGGGTTGGCAAAACGAATCAGGCCGTCCTCGCCAACGACCAGAATGCCTTCGGCGGCGTTGTCCAGCACCGAGGCGTTAAACGCGCGAGCGGCCTCCAGGTCATGACTCAGTCGCTGCAAGGCCCGGCGATTACGCTGATGTTCGAGCAGCGCCTGGACCTTGGGTTTGAGAATCTGCGGGTCGAAGGGTTTAAACAGGTAATCCACTGCGCCACTGGCGTAACCCTTGATCACGGCGTCCTGGGACTGTTCATTGGCGGTCAGGAAAATGATCGGCGTCAGGCGCGTCCGTTGGCTGCCGCGCATCAGGCGCGCCACTTCGAAACCGTCCATGCCCGGCATTTGAACGTCCAGCAACACCAGGTCGATATCGTGCTCAAGCAACAGCCCGAGCGCCTCGAAACCCGAGGCAGCGGTGATGACCTGCCAATCCTGGCGCTGCAGCAATGCCCGCATGCTGACCAGATTTTCAGGGTAGTCATCGACGATCAACAGGGTTGAATGGCCTTCAGCTGGCATTGGGTGCGCGCATTCCATGCTGCTTCTCTAGGTCTGGAAGTCAGGCCGACTTCTCGTGAAAACCGGACAGATACTGTGCCTTCACTCTAGACGGTGATCAGTGAAAGCAGTAGGTGTCAGTGCGCCATCACTCGGCCGATGCAGATTTAGCCGACTAACGGTCGGCGCTACAGCCCGCCAAAACCGGGAGGGATGGCATTTCGACAGGATGTTGGCGCCAAAAACCTGCCCAATGGGCGTTAACAAAATAGTTCACTGCGCTTATAAAGGCCGCCCAAAAAAGTGCGTGCCAGAGCGTTTGGCACGCCCGTGCAGTATGAATTCGTGGAAGCTTTTGACTATGATCGATCTCGCAACCTGGAACCTCAGCGTTCCCGTCGGCAGCCCGCCCTACACCGTTGAAACATCCAAACTGGTAGATGGCTTCAAGGATCAATACTTCCATTCCGACACCGGCACACTGATTTTCTGGACCCCGGTGACTGGCACGCGCACCGAAAATGCCAAATACCCACGTACCGAACTACGGGAAACCTACAGCAACGGCACCCTGAAAAACTGGTACTACCCCAATGCCGACAACTTCCTGCGTGCCACCCTGGCGGTGAACCAGGTGCCGAGCTCTGGAAAGATCGTCATTGGTCAGATCCACGCCTACCAAAGCCAGAAGCCTCTGGTCAAGGTCGAGTACCAATATACGACCAGCACTAAGAGCGGCAACATCGTCGCCAAAGTACGCATGCACCCCGATGACGACGAAGGTCGGGTAATCACTGTCGCCTCCGGCGTGAAACTGGACCAGGAGTTTTCCTACCTCATTCACCTCAGTCCTGGCGGCGCGCTGGGGGTCAGCGCCGCGGGTTACCAATGGGACACCAACATCAGCCAGACCTGGCGAGTCAAACCGCTGTACTTCAAGGCCGGGGTGTATGTGCAGGACAACACGGGATACACCACAGAGGGCGGTAAGGTGGCATTCAGCAAACTCGATATCGATCACGATAAGTAAAAGCACTTCCCATTGTTTCATTTCCGCTCACGCGGGAATGAACCTCGGGATAAAATACGCTCTTAAACATAAATCTCCACCATGACTGTCTTGATTATATTTTATTCAAAAAGCTGCTCGAGTTTAATCCGCATATCCACCTCTCATTTCGATTCGTGCAGATTAAGTTTTTCACCCAAACGAGAGTAGGGCTACCCCATTCCAAAATCACCTGTGCAAAATGACAGTCTAATAGACGATTTCGCAATAACAGCAAATACAGATTGAATTAACATTTACAGTCGCCACTGGCGTGAAACTCGAAGGGGAATCGACGCATTCTGCACAAACGGGAGTTCTTATTGCTAAAAATTCACATAACACAATAAATTCGAATAAGTAACTGTCATTTATAACAGGTGAAAATTCGCCATCTGCAAATTATTCTTGGCTGGCAACCCATTACCGTTTTCCTTCTGCAGATTACCCCAAGGAACAGACTCCATGAGTGCCAAGGAAGACATCAGCATGCTGGGCCGCATCACTGCCGTTTATAACGCTACGGATAAAGCGGGAACAACCTACGAACTGAACATCACTTCCAGCACGGACAGAAGCGGCGCCATGACAGGTACTCTACGCATTGGCGTGATCGAATACGGTCTGGTCGGGGACTATCGCTTCAGAAATGCGAACGGCATTCAAACCGACATTTACTTTGCCGGGTCAAACACTCGTGACCACAACGCGCGCTCTGGATACTTCATCCTCGAAGCCATCAATCGGCGTTATGAATCCCTCAAGGGAAAACGCGTATATAGCGACCCTCATACCCAGTCGCTCTACATACTTGACATAGAATTTTTCAGAAAACCCGCTCTTTGAGAAAGAACCCCGTACAGCATCCTGAATTATTGACCACGATAAGTGAACACGACTTGCAAAGGCATCGTCCTGATCGACGGCCAGCGCCTGCCGGTAGCTGGCCGAGGTATACACGATGTGGGGCGCCGCCAACCCGAAATTCCTGGTCGATCGATAATCGGTAGCCCCAAGACTCGAGCTTCAGCTTAAACAACTAAAAGCCTGAACAATCAAGGCTTTTAGCTGACTTTGAGTTATTCTTTCATTCAATCAAACTTGAAAGCACACTGGCTTACACCAGCAGAACAGAAGTTATCTTTCCAGTCATTACCGACTGGCTTGGCTGGCGCAGGAAAGCGCTGCGACATCCTCACACCTGCCTTACCTTCGCCCTCGTAATCACAGGCAACAAAATACACCGGGTTACCGTTATCAGTAGTTTGTCGAATGGCTGCCGAGGTGAACTTCACTTTATCAAGATATGACTCAGTCGCGGCCGGATTCTCACCTTTCCAGCCCCCTCTGATGGCATTGGCTGCATAGGTAAAACCGCGCTCCGGAGTAATTGACTGCGCCATGATTTGACTAACCTGTGGGCACATTTCATCAGCCGCATTTACATTACCAGCAAAGGCAATAACACCCAGAAGGCCCAGTGAAACCACTCCACGGCTCCAAAAGTGTTTCTTACTATTACTAGTATCAAAATTTAAGTAGTTCAATTTTTAAACTCCACACATTGAATTGAACCCAGATACTGAACACTAAATAAAAACTTGCCCACCCTCAGTTTTGACAGGTTATTTCAAAATTCAACAACATTAATAATTACTAAAATATACAACCGACAAACTACGAAATATAAGATTACGAAATCTCAAGAAACTTTTAACGAACATAAAAAAATGCCCTTGTCTTTGCGACAAGGGCATTTTTTGTCAACCGCCAGTCATTCACGGAAGCTCGCGAGGCGCTCCCAAACTGAAGACTTAGTTAACCTTGGCGTTCAACTCACCTTTCAGATAACGCTGATACATCCCTTCCAGGGAGATCGGCTTGATCTTCGAAGCGTTGCCTGCGGTACCGAAGGCTTCGTAACGGGCGATGCACACGTCGCGCATGGCAGTCACAGTGGCGCCGAAGAATTTACGCGGGTCGAATTCGCTCGGGTTGGTGGCCATCAGGCGACGCATCGCACCGGTGGACGCCAGGCGCAGGTCGGTGTCGATATTGACCTTGCGCACGCCGTGCTTGATGCCTTCGACGATTTCCTCAACCGGTACGCCGTAGGTCTCTTTAATGTCGCCGCCGTACTGGTTGATGATCGCCAGCCACTCTTGCGGAACCGAAGACGAGCCGTGCATCACCAAGTGAGTGTTCGGAATGCGCTTGTGGATCTCTTTGATGCGGTCGATCGCCAATACATCGCCGGTAGGCGGTTTGGTGAACTTGTAGGCGCCGTGGCTGGTGCCGATGGCGATGGCCAGGGCATCGACCTGGGTGCGCTTGACGAAGTCAGCGGCTTCTTCCGGGTCGGTCAGCATCTGGCTGTGGTCCAGAACGCCTTCGGCGCCAATACCGTCTTCTTCACCGGCCATGCCGGTTTCCAGCGAACCCAGGCAGCCCAGCTCGCCTTCTACCGAGACGCCGCAGGCGTGAGCCATGGCCACGGTTTGTTGAGTAACGCGTACGTTGTAGTCGTAGTCGGTCGGGGTCTTGCCGTCTTCGCCAAGGGAGCCATCCATCATCACCGAGCTGAAGCCCAGTTGGATGGAACGCTGGCAGACGTCAGGGCTGGTGCCGTGATCCTGGTGCATGCACACCGGGATGTGCGGGAATTCTTCGATGGCCGCCAGGATCAGGTGACGCAGGAACGGTGCGCCGGCGTATTTGCGAGCACCGGCCGAAGCCTGGACGATCACCGGGGAGTCAGTCTTGTCAGCGGCTTCCATGATGGCGCGCATCTGCTCAAGGTTGTTGACGTTGAAGGCTGGAACGCCGTAGCCGAACTCGGCTGCGTGGTCCAGCATCTGGCGCATGCTGATAAGTGCCATTGTGTGTGTCTCTCCCGGTTTGGGTCGTTAATCGTGCCAGCCTGCCGTAGCGGCGGCGGCTATTCAAGTTATTGCAGATCGGGGGTTGGTCCCGGGCTGCGAATTCGGTGTTACATCAATCTCAACGCCGGCCCCTGTAGGAGCGAGCATGCTCGCGATGAACGAAGGAGCACCGCTGGGTATCAGACAGCCAGCGTTATCGTTAACGACCATCGCGAGCATGCTCGCTCCTACAGGTACAGCACAGTCCGTTTATTGCGCCTTACAACCGCGGCCAATCAAATCATTGGTGGCGACCCAGTAAACCAGGCCTTCCTCACCTTTCATGTGAAACGCCAGCATGTTGTCGCTGTACAGCGAACCCGACGCGCCTGGCTCCTGCTTGAGGCGATGAACCTGATCGGCTCCGCCCAGGCGCACGTCGACTTCCTGGCGGCTGTCGTCGGTGTAGCGCCAAACCACCTTGGCCTGGCTGTCGCAGGTCCAGGTAGTCCAGTCATCGGCAGGGGTGGACGACTGGAACGGGTTCCAGTTCGCGCACCCGCCCAGCAATACCAACGCCGTAATGGCGATAAAGCCTTTCATCCATGTCCCTCGACTGACGGCAGACACCGCCAGCGCTGAGTAAAGAGTCAGACCCGTCAAGGACAACCATGTTCCTTGGCGGGAGCCTGTGTCTCGTATTTGTCCAGGCCATCAGGCCCGGAACGCTTGTTGAGCACCGGATTGGTTTCTGCCTGCCAGTCGGCTTGATAGCAACCGTTCTGGGGCGCCGACGGCGCGGGTTCCGACGTAGCCTTGGGATTACTCCCACAAGCCGCCAGCAATCCCGCTACGATCAACAGCGCTAAGGTCTTGACCATGTCAACACTCCCTTGCCTGGTCAAACGGGCGACCCTCAGGCCTTGGCCCGGCTTTCCAGGACTTCAACGGCTGGCAACACCTTGCCTTCGACGAACTCCAGGAACGCGCCGCCACCGGTAGAAATGTAGGAGATTTGCTCGGCAACGCCATATTTATCGATGGCCGCCAGGGTGTCGCCGCCGCCAGCAATGGAGAATGCGGCGCTGTCAGCGATGGCCTGGGCCAGCACTTTGGTGCCGTTACCGAACTGATCGAATTCAAACACGCCAACCGGACCGTTCCACAGGATAGTCTTGGATGACTTCAGCAGTTCGGCGAAGTTCGCCGCCGTCTGCGGGCCAATATCGAGAATCATGTCGTCATCGGCAACATCGGCGATCAACTTGACAGTAGCCGTCGCGCTTTCAGCGAATTCCTTGGCAACCACCACGTCCACCGGCAGCGGCACGCTGACTTTGGCGGCAATGGCGCGGGCGGTGTCCAGCAGGTCCGGCTCGTACAGCGATTTGCCGACCGGGTGACCAGCCGCCGCCAGGAAAGTGTTAGCGATACCGCCGCCGACAATCAGCTGGTCGCAGATCTGGCTCAGGCTGTTAAGAACGTCAAGCTTGGTCGATACCTTGGAACCGGCAACGATCGCGGCCATCGGCTGGGCCGGTGCGCCCAGGGCCTTGCCCAGCGCGTCCAGTTCGGCGGCGAGCAGTGGGCCCGCGGCGGCAACCTTGGCGAACTTGGCCACGCCGTGGGTCGAACCCTCGGCACGGTGCGCGGTGCCGAAGGCGTCCATCACGAACACATCGCACAGAGCCGCGTACTGCTTGGCCAGCTCGTCCGCGTTTTTCTTTTCGCCCTTGTTGAAGCGCACGTTTTCAAACAGCACGATGTCGCCGGCTTTCACGTCGACGCCGTCGAGGTAATCAGCCACCAGCGGCACTTCGCGGCCCAGAGCCTTGCTCAGGTAGTCTGCCACTGGCTTGAGGCTGTTCTCGGCGGAGAATTCGCCTTCGGTCGGACGGCCAAGGTGCGAGCAGACCATCACGGCCGCGCCTTTTTCCAGGGCCAGCTTGATGGTCGGCAGCGAAGCCAGGATTCGCGCATCGCTGGTGACTACACCGTCCTTGACTGGGACGTTGAGGTCTTCGCGAATCAGTACGCGCTTACCTTGCAGATCGAGGTCGGACATCTTCAACACGGTCATGGGTCGCATTTCCTGAGTAGCTGTTCTTAGAGAGCAGGTTTTTTTGAGGCTGTGTGCAGATAGTGTTCCGCAACATCCAGCATTCGGTTGGCAAAACCCCATTCGTTGTCGAACCAGGCCAGGATGTTCACCAGCCTTGGGCCGGAAACTCGAGTCTGACTGGCATCGACGATCGCCGAATGTGGGTCGTGGTTGAAATCACAACTTGCATGGGGCAACTCGGTGTAGGCCAGAAGGCCTTTGAGCGGGCCGCGGGTGGCAGCCTCGCGCAGGATCCGGTTGACCTCGGTGGCGTCGGTGTCGCTCACGGTCTGCATCGTGATGTCGAGGCAAGACACGTTAACCGTCGGCACGCGTACGGCTTTGGCCTGAATTCGCCCGGCAAGTTCCGGCAGCAAGCGTTCAATGCCGCGCGCCAGACCAGTGGACACCGGAATCACCGACTGAAACGCCGAACGGGTGCGGCGCAGGTCTTCGTGATGATAGGCGTCGATCACTGGCTGGTCGTTCATTGCCGAATGGATGGTGGTAATCGACACGTACTCGAGCCCGATGGCCTGATCCAGCAATCGCAACAACGGCACGCCGCAGTTAGTCGTGCAAGAAGCGTTGGACACCAGCAACTCATCGCCCGTCAGGCAATCCTGGTTCACGCCGTAGACGATAGTGGCGTCGACATCCGCCTCGCTGGCCATCGGCTGGGAAAACAATACGCGCGGAGCGCCAGCGTCGAGGAACCGTTGGCCGTCTTCGCGGGTGTGGTAAGCGCCGGAGCATTCCAGCACCAGATCGACGCCCAACGACGCCCAATCGATGCCTTCGGGAGTAGCACTGCGCAGGACCTTCACGCAGTCGCCATTAATATGCAGACAATCGCCATCGACCCTGACCTCACCGGGAAAGCGCCCGTGGGTGGAGTCGAAGCGTGTCAGGTATTCGATGCTGGCCATGTCGGCCAGATCGTTGATCGCGACAATCTCGAACCCGGCCTTATCGCCTCGTTCAATCAACGCACGCAATACGCAACGACCAATCCGGCCGTAGCCGTTGAGTGCAACTTTGTAGGGACGCGGTTGAGGCATGGGGGTTCTCGATAGACGCAGTCAGACGAAATCTCTTTAACAACACACCCCACCTGTAGGAGCGAGCATGCTCGCGATGGACTTCAGGACAACGCGTTCATCCAGACAGCCAGCGTTATCGTTAACGACCATCGCGAGCATGCTCGCTCCTACAAGGGTTCGCGGCGGTCATTAGACCGCCGCGCTGTGCTTAGTCTTCCAGCAGCTCTTCAGCCTGACCCAGGATGTTTTCCAGGGTGAAGCCGAACTCTTCGAACAAGGCAGGCGCAGGCGCCGACTCGCCGTAGGTGGTCATGCCGATCACGCGACCTTCCAGGCCGACATACTTGTACCAGTAGTCGGCAATGGAAGCTTCGATGGCGATACGGGCGCTGACCTGCAGCGGCAGGACCGATTGCTTGTAGCCAGCGTCCTGGGCGTCGAACACGCTGGTGCAAGGCATGGAAACCACGCGCACCTTGCGGCCCTGCTCGGTCAGCTTGTCGTACGCCTGAACGGCCAGGCCGACTTCCGAACCGGTAGCGATCAGGATCAGCTCAGGCTCGCCTGCGCAGTCCTTCAACACGTAGCCACCGCGGCTGATGTCGGCGACCTGCAGGGCATTGCGGGTCTGGTGCTGCAGGTTCTGACGCGAGAAGATCAGGGCCGAAGGACCGTCTTTACGCTCCAGTGCATACTTCCAGCACACCGCCGATTCAACGGCATCGGCCGGACGCCAGGTGTCGAGGTTTGGCGTGCAGCGCAGGCTGGCCAGTTGCTCGATTGGCTGGTGAGTCGGGCCGTCTTCGCCCAGACCGATGGAGTCGTGGGTGTAGACGTGGATCACGCGCTGCTTCATCAGGGCCGACATGCGCACCGCGTTGCGGGCGTATTCCATGAACATCAGGAAGGTCGCGCCGTAAGGCACCAGGCCGCCGTGCAGGGCAACCCCGTTCATGATCGCGGTCATGCCGAATTCGCGCACGCCGTAGTACATGTAGTTGCCGCTGGCGTCTTCAGCGGTGACACCTTTGCAGCCTTTCCACAGGGTCAGGTTGGAACCGGCCAGGTCAGCCGAACCGCCGAGGAACTCAGGCAGCAGCGGGCCGAACGCGTTCAGGGCGTTCTGGCTGGCTTTACGGCTGGCGATGGTTTCGCCCTTGGCAGCCACTTCGGCGATGTAGGCATCGGCTTTTTCGCTGAAGTCGGCCGGCAGTTCGCCGCTCAGACGACGGATCAGCTCATTGGCTTCGGTCGGGAACGCCGCGGAGTAGGCCGCGAAACGCTGGTCCCACTCGGCTTCGACCGCGCGACCAGCTTCCTTGGCATCCCACTCGGCATAAATGTCGGCCGGGATTTCGAACGGGCCGTGGTTCCACTTCAACGCCGCACGGGTCAGGGCGATTTCCGCGTCACCCAGCGGGGCGCCGTGGCAGTCTTCCTTGCCTTGCTTGTTCGGCGAACCGAAGCCGATGGTGGTCTTGCAGCAGATGAGCGTCGGCTGCGGGCTTTTACGCGCCGTCTCGATCGCGATCTTGATCTCTTCCGGATCATGACCGTCGACATTGCGGATCACTTGCCAGTTGTACGATTCAAAGCGCTTTGGCGTGTCATCGGTGAACCAGCCTTCGACTTCGCCGTCGATGGAGATACCGTTGTCATCGTAGAACGCGATCAGCTTGCCCAGGCCCAGGGTACCGGCAAGGGAGCTGACTTCGTGGGAGATGCCTTCCATCATGCAGCCATCACCCAGGAACACGTAGGTGTGGTGATCGACGATGTTGTGGCCAGGACGGTTGAACTGCGCCGCCATGACTTTTTCAGCCAAGGCAAAGCCCACGGCATTGGCCAGGCCCTGGCCCAGCGGGCCGGTGGTGGTCTCGACGCCCGGCGTGTAGCCGAATTCCGGGTGACCCGGGGTACGGCTGTGCAGTTGGCGGAACTGCTTCAGGTCTTCGATCGACAGATCGTAGCCGGTGAGGTGCAGCAGCGAGTAGATCAACATCGAACCGTGGCCATTGGACAGCACGAAGCGGTCACGGTCGGCGAACGATGGATTGCTCGGGTTGTGCTTGAGGTAGTCGCGCCAAAGCACCTCGGCGATATCCGCCATACCCATGGGGGCACCGGGATGGCCGCTGTTGGCTTTTTGCACGGCATCCATGCTGAGGGCACGAATGGCGTTGGCACGCTCACGACGGCTAGGCATCGCTGTTCTCCTGCGGGTTCTGAATCGAGAGTGATAAAAATGAAACGGAAAAAAGGCGAGCATTTTCCCTCACCCGGACGCCTCGGGGCAATGACAGAAAGTCATCTGAAGGCGTTTTTCCAACGCTTGGCGACGGATTAGGCGGGTGAAACCTTTCCGCTATCGGTTTGTAGAGTTGAGCAGCTCCTGAGAAGTGCCATCTATCGATCAATATCAAAACTTTTTGATATTGATCTTGCGGTGCTTCCGGTGCGTGACTAGACTGCCGGCCTATGAATTTACGCGCGCCCTCCATTCGCCAGGACGATTGTGATGAGCTGGCGGCCTTGTGCAAGGCCGGCGGCGATCCCTTGCGCCTGAATGTCTTGCGCGCTTTGACCAACGATTCGTTCGGCGTACTGGAACTGGCGCAGATCTTCGGCATCGGCCAATCGGGCATGAGCCATCACCTCAAGGTGCTGGCCCAGGCTGATCTGGTAGCGACCCGCCGTGAAGGCAATGCGATTTTCTACCGTCGCGCCCTGCCACACACTGAGTTGCCGGGGGGAAAATTGCACGCGGCATTGCTCGAGGAAGTGGATAACCTGCGTTTGCCGGTCGACGTGCAAATGCGCATCACCCAGGTTCACAAGCAACGCGAGGCGGCCAGCCAGGACTTTTTCTCACGGGTCGCCGAGAAATTTCGCGCCCAGCAAGACTTGATCGCTGGCCTGCCACAGTACCGCGAGAGCGTGGTGGCCCTGCTCGACAAGCTGAGCTTCGGCAGCGCTGCCACGGCGATCGAAGTCGGCCCCGGCGACGGTGCATTCCTGCCGGAACTGTCGCGCCGCTTCACTCAGGTCACGGCACTGGACAATAGCCAGGCCATGCTCGAACTGGCACGCCAGGTGTGCGAACGCGATTCGCTGACTAACGTTAACCTGCAACTGGCCGATGCCCTGAACGGCGTCAGTCTCAAGGCCGATTGCGTTGTACTGAACATGGTATTGCATCACTTTGCCGCGCCGGCCGATGCGCTCAAGCACATGGCCAATTTGCTGCAACCGGGCGGCAGCCTGCTGGTGACAGAATTATGTAGCCACAACCAGAGTTGGGCCAAGGAGGCCTGCGGTGATCTCTGGCTGGGGTTTGAACAGGACGATCTGGCCCGTTGGGCCACCGCTGCGGGGCTCGTCCCCGGAGAAAGCCTCTATGTAGGCTTACGTAATGGTTTCCAGATTCAGGTCCGCCATTTTCAGCGGTCGGCTGGCGACACTCACCATCGGTAATTTCAGGAAAACATCGAGATGAGCGAATACTCCCTTTTCACCTCCGAGTCCGTGTCTGAAGGGCATCCGGACAAAATCGCCGACCAGATTTCTGATGCGGTGCTGGACGCCATCATCGCTGAAGACAAGTTCGCGCGCGTGGCGTGCGAGACCCTGGTGAAAACCGGCGTGGCGATCATCGCTGGCGAAGTCACCACCTCGGCCTGGGTTGACCTGGAGCAGATCGTTCGTGACGTCATCACCAACATCGGCTACACCAGCTCCAACGTCGGCTTCGACGGTGCGACCTGCGGCGTAATGAACATCATCGGCAAGCAGTCCCCTGACATCAACCAGGGCGTCGACCGTGCCAAGCCTGAAGATCAGGGCGCCGGCGACCAGGGCCTGATGTTCGGCTACGCCAGCAACGAAACCGACGTGCTGATGCCTGCACCGATCACGTTCTCGCACCAGCTGGTGAAACGCCAGGCCGAAGCCCGTAAATCCGGCCTGCTGCCTTGGCTGCGTCCGGACGCCAAGTCGCAAGTGACCTGCCGCTACGAAAACGGCAAGGTTGTCGGCATCGACGCGGTTGTCCTGTCGACCCAGCACAACCCGGAAGTGTCGTACGCAGACCTGCGCGAAGGCGTGATGGAGCTGATCGTCAAGCACGTGCTGCCTGCCGAACTGCTGTCCAAGGACACTCAGTTCCACATCAACCCGACCGGCCAGTTCATCATCGGTGGCCCGGTGGGCGATTGTGGCCTGACCGGCCGCAAGATCATTGTCGACAGCTACGGTGGCATGGCCCGCCACGGTGGTGGTGCGTTCTCCGGCAAAGATCCATCCAAGGTTGACCGCTCGGCTGCCTATGCCGGTCGTTACGTGGCCAAGAACATCGTTGCCGCCGGCCTGGCCGAGCGCTGCGAGATTCAGGTGTCCTACGCCATCGGCGTTGCCCAGCCGACTTCGATCTCGCTGAACACCTTCGGCACCGGCAAGATCAGCGACGACAAGATCGTCAAGCTGGTCCGCGAAGTGTTCGACCTGCGTCCTTACGCAATCACCACCATGCTTGACCTGCTGCACCCGATGTACCAGGAAACCGCTGCGTACGGCCACTTCGGTCGCACCCCGGCAACCAAGACGGTTGGTGATGACACCTTCACCACCTTCACCTGGGAAAAGACCGACCGCGCCGAACACCTGCGCACGGCTGCCGGCCTGTAAGACTTCCCGGTGGTACCTGAAGCCCCGCACGGTCCGCCGTGCGGGGCTTTTTTATGGGTGAAAACTTAGTAGGTTGAACACTCCGAAAAACAGCGGCACACCCATCAGCCCGCCGCTGACTAACCTTCAGGCACCTCTATCGAGCAAGGAAGCTCACTATGCTGCCCCGCCTGCTGACCGGCTTACTCCTGACCTGCCTGTGCCTGAACAGTGCTGCTGGCGAATGCCCTGCCTGGCCGCCCGCGCGTGCCGCACAAGAACTCGCCGCGCTGCAAAAACAAATCGACCTCTGGGATGACAGCTATCACCGCGAAGGCCGTTCGCTGATCGCCGACGAACTCTACGATCAGTCCTTCGCGCGCCTGAGCCAATGGCGCCAATGCTTCAGCCCCGGCTCGGCCACCGATCCATTGCGCACCGCGAGCGGTCCGCTGGCCCATCCAGTGCCGCATACCGGCCTGGAAAAACTGCCAGATGCGGGTGCCGTCGAGCATTGGCTGCTGGGTCGAACTCAGGTCTGGGCCCAGCCCAAGGTCGACGGCGTGGCGGTGACCCTGGTCTACCGCAATGGCCTGCTGGTCCAGGCGATCAGTCGCGGCGATGGTGTGCATGGTCAGGACTGGACCGACTCGGCCCGCCAGGTCGGCGCCATTCCTCAACGCCTGTCCGAGCCACGGGACCTGGTGGTACAGGGCGAGCTCTACTGGCGCCTCGCTGACCATGTACAAGCCATCGCCGGCAGCCTGAACGCCCGCGGCACAGTAGCCGGCTTGATGGCCCGCAAGACATTGAGCGTCGAGCAGGCCGAGGGGATCGGCCTGTTTGCCTGGGAATGGCCCCACGGTCCGACGAGCTTGCCGGCCCGTATCGCGGAACTGGAAAAACTCGGTTTTTCCAGTTCCGCACAGTACACCCAGGCCATCAGTTCAATAGCCGAAGTCGAGTACTGGCGTGATCACTGGTATCGCTCGCCCCTGCCGTTTGCCAGCGACGGGATTGTCCTGCGCCAAGAGCAGCGCCCGCCCGCCGAACGCTGGCAGGCAAAAGCGCCATACTGGATCGTTGCCTGGAAGTATCCCTTTGCCCAGGCACTGGCCGAGGTACGAAAAGTTCATTTCAAGATTGGTCGCACGGGACGGATCACCCCCGTGCTGGAGTTGATCCCGGTGACGCTCGATGACCAGCAGATCAAGCGCGTCAGCGTGAGCTCCTTGCAACGCTGGCAAACGCTGGATATCCGAGCGGGCGACCAGGTCGCCATCAGCCTGGCCGGCCTGACCATTCCCAGGCTCGATGGCGTTGTGCTGCGCAATACCGAGCGCCCTGAGATGAACGTACCGCTGGCTGCCGACTTTCACCCATTGAGCTGCTGGCAGCCGACGCCGGGATGCCAAAGCCAGTTTCTCGCACGCCTGACATGGCTCAGCGGCAAACACGGATTGGACCTGCCCCATGTCGGCCCCGGCACATGGGAAAAACTTCTTGAAACAGGTCACCTGAACGGCCTGTTGGATTGGTTGACCCTCGATGCCCAAGAGCTTGCTAACATTGACGGTTTCGGCGAGCGCAGCGCTACTCGGCTGGCCAGCAGTTTCGACAATGCCCGGCAACGCCCACTCGCCCGCTGGCTCAAAGCCCTGGGTATGCCGCCGATCGGCCAGGCACACTTGGGCGACTCATGGCGGGAGCTGGCACAACGAGACATCGAGCAATGGCAGGCCCA
Source organism: Pseudomonas umsongensis (assembly GCF_002236105.1). GTDB lineage: Bacteria > Pseudomonadota > Gammaproteobacteria > Pseudomonadales > Pseudomonadaceae > Aquipseudomonas > Aquipseudomonas umsongensis. The sequence goes on along the minus strand of NZ_NIWU01000003.1, from coordinate 504,920 downwards.
ACCCGACATCGGACCAGGACGCGCCGCACAATTAAGCGCATTTTTTCGCGATCCGCAGGTCGTGGCGCTGAGTGAAACACTTCGCCGGGCTGCCATAGACGGTTTTTAGCTTTAGCCCCGGTGATGCCCATGCGCCCGGGAACCCTGAAGTCCCGATGGGCTCAAACGTGCCATCGCTGCATCGACACGTATGCCTTTTCACCTGGAGCTTTTATGAAATTTCTTCCACCACTGGTCCTGTTGACCCTTTGCAGCGTTATGGCCACTCCATTGATGGCCGTCGAAGACGCCCCAGGCCTGACCGGCTGCGCCGCCAAGAAACAAGGCATCATCAATCAGATCGAACTGGCCAAATCCCACGGCAATGCCGACCAGCAGGCTGGCCTGGAGAAAGCCTTGAGCGAAGTCAGCGCCAATTGCACTGATGCCTCGCTGAAGAAAGAACGGGAAAACAAGGTGCTCGACGCCAAGCACGAAGTCAGCAAGCGTCAGGCCGACCTTGATAAAGCCATGAAACAAGGCGACCCCGAGAAGATCAACAAGCGCAAGGACAAACTCGCCGAGTCCCGCAAGGAATTGCAGGAAGCGGTGGACGAGCTGGATAAATAAGAACAGGTAAAGATCGGCAATCCCTGGTGCTGCAAAATCCGCCTTCGCGAGCAGGCTCACCCCCACAGTTGACCGCATGCCCCTGCTCGCGAAGACATCAGACCGGGTATCGTTGATCAATGATCCCGAAATTCTTTATGGCACGCACTGCAGGCATCTTCGACCTTCTGTACCGCCGGCCCCAGGTTACTGGCCTTGTAGGGTTGAACCTGACTGGCGATCACCAGCTCGCCCGTGGCCGCTTCAAGACTGCGAGCCATTTGCTCAAAGCGTGCCTGCTTCTCCCAGACATCATTCTTGGCACTGGTGTGGTCTTCTTCACGCACCTGCGGGAAATGTTTCCATGGCTCATGGGACAGCGCATCGAGTTTCACCGCGCCGTCAGCGAACTTCGGGCCATCGAACGCAATACGGCCACGCAACATGCCACCCAGGTCTTCACCGGTCTTGAGCATCTGCTTGAAAATGGCCTTGCGCTGACCGAGGGGCGAGTTGGGATCGACGCCGCCACAAGCGCAAAGCGTCAGGCAGGCCAGCAATACAACAGAAAGTCTTTTAAGAGTCATGGTGGCTTCAGGTCACGGAAAACGGGGGCCAGTATCCTCGCGTCACCGGCAAACACCAATACCCCTATTATCAATACGGGTTGCATGAGTGCACACGACGCTCAGGCAACCGGCAAAGGAAATATTCCATGAACAGCCGTTTCAAGGCCTGGTGTCACCCCCTGGCCTGGACGCTTCCGATTGTGGCCGTGCTCGCTGGCTGCACCGGTGGCGAAGACAAACAACCGAAGACCCACGCCCTGGCCACCTACTCCAGCGCCACTTGGGAAGCGTTGCCAGCAGTCTCCGACAATGACCTCGTTGCCGGTTTCGGCTCCTGGCGCAGCGCCTGCACCCGACTCAAGGCTGACCCGGTCTGGGGCGCCACCTGCGCAGCGGCGACCAACGTGCCGCAGAGTGCCAGCGACATCCGTGGTTTTCTCAAGCAGAACCTGGATGTCTACGGCCTGCGCGCCGCCAACGACAATCCCAACGGTTTGATCACTGGCTACTACGAACCGGTCTACCCCGGCAGCCTGACCCAAACCGCAAAGGCGAACGTCCCGGTGTATGGCGTGCCTGAAGATATGATCATCGTCTCGCTGGACAGCATCTACCCGGAACTCAAGGGCAAACGCCTGCGCGGCCGACTTGAAGGCCGCGTGCTCAAGCCTTACGACGATGCAGCGACCATCGGCAGCAAGGGGGTCAAGGCTCCCGTCGTGGCCTGGTTGACCGATCCGATGAACCTGCAGTTCCTGCAAATCCAGGGATCGGGTCGTATCCAGCTCGACAGCGGTCGTCAGCTGCGAATCGCTTACGCCGACCAGAACGGCCACCCTTATCGACCGATCGGACGCTGGTTGGTGGAGCAAGGCGAGCTGAAGAAAGAAGACGTGACCATGGGTGCAATCAGCAACTGGGCCAAGGCCAACCCAGCGCGTATTCCAGAACTGCTCGGCAGCAACCCAAGCTACGTGTTTTTCACCCAGAACCCGGACAGCAACGAAGGCCCGCGCGGCTCGCTGAACGTGCCGTTGACGGCCGGTTATAGCGCGGCGGTGGATCGCAAAGTGATTCCGCTGGGTAGCCTGTTGTGGTTATCCACCACAAAACCGGATGGCACTGCACTGGTACGCCCGGTGGCAGCCCAGGACACCGGCGGCGCCATTGCCGGCGAGGTTCGTGCGGATCTGTTCTGGGGTACTGGCGAGGCGGCCGGGCAACTGGCTGGCGACATGAAGCAGCAGGGGCAGATCTGGATGCTTTGGCCCAAAGGCGCGGCGCTGCCGCAAGTGCCGCAAATCGCCGACAAGCTTTAAAGTCAAAAGATCGCAGCCTGCGACAGCGCCTACATTGACCTCATCCGCCGCATTATCGCGGATGCTCTCAATGCCTGTAGGAGCTGTCGAGTGAAACGAGGCTGCGATCTTTTGATCTTGCCCTTAAACCGACACGACAAAGAAACTGACGATCAGCCCCATCCCCACAAACCACACCAACGACCGCAAGGTCGCCCAGTCCGCCAGATAGAAAATGATGAAGAGAAGGCGACTGGTGATGAACAACACCGCCAGCACATTGAGGGTCACGAGCTCCGCATTGCCGACCAGGTGCGCCACGAGCACTGCCGCCGCGAACGCCGGGGCCACTTCGAAGCTGTTCAGTTGCGCGGCATGTGCCCTCTTGCCCAAGCCCTCCAGGGAATCAAGAAATCCCCGGGGATCGTGATTGTGTCTCAAACCGTATCCACCGCTGATCTTGGCAACCGCCGTACACACATACGGCAGGATGATCGCAATTAAAATGCACCACAGAGCAACATTCATGAAGCAGTCCCTTTCTCACGTTTAGACCCGTCAAAATTTCATTACCAGCATGCCAACCAGAACCAGCCCGCAGGCCAGTAGCCTTGGCCCGCCGAAAGGTTCTTTCAGGTAACGCATGCCGAACAGCACCACCAGGATCACGCTGATCTCGCGCAAGGCCGCCGCTTCGGCAATGGAGCCCAGCTGCATGGCCCACAGCACCAGAGCGTAGCTGAACAACACGCAGAATCCGACCGCCAGGCCCAATCGCCATTGCTCACGCCAGAACAGCTTGAACGCCGGCCGCTTGCTCACCCAGGCCAGCAACGGAAACGGCCAGGCACTGAGCAATGTCACCCAGACCAGGTAATCCAGTGGATGCGACCAGCGCCGCAAGGCCTGGCCATCGATGAAGGTGTAGCAACCGATGCACAAGCCGATCAGCGCGACCACAGGCAGCATCGACCACGGCAAGCGAGCGCCGCCTCCCCCCTGCCAGAGCAGGCACAGCATGCCAAGCGGGATCAACAGAATTCCGAAGATCTGCTGGTGGGTCAGCACTTCCCCGGCAAAAACCAGGGTCAGCGCGAGCACCACCAGCGGCGACAACCCCCGCATCAGCGGATAGACCAGCCCGAGGTCGCCGACCCGATAAGCCTGGATCAGCAAATAACGGTAGAGCAACTCGAAGGCTGCCGAGGCGAGAATCCACGGCCAGATGTCCAATGGCGGCAGCGCCACGAACGGCAACATAAGCGCGACGAAGAGCATTGCCACGCTGTCCATGCAGGCCACTACCAGCAAACGCTCGGCGCTGAACTTGATCAGGGTATTCCACGCCGCATGCAACAGCGCCGCCACCAACACTAACGCCGTCGCAAGCACGGCCTACTCCTTTTTTGTTGACCGCCCCCCCCTTGTAGGAGCCGGCTTGCTGGCGATGGCGTTCCTGTGATTGCCATCGCCAGCAAGCCGGCTCCTACAAGGGCTGGGGAGAGAATTGATTCGCCATATGTCAGCAGCTGTTTATACTGCAACCGACCACGCCGCACTCAGTTGCGCACAGACTAATTCCAATAACAATGCCCTTGCCCGCTCTCATCGAGATCGGTCCTGGCATGCGTATGCCTGATCACAGCGTCAAGACTACCGACAGAGACCTTGCGCATGCCACTCGCCTTGCTTGCCCTTGCTGTTGCCGCGTTCGGCATCGGCACCACTGAATTCGTCATTATGGGCTTGCTGCCCGATGTTGCCCGCGACCTCGCGGTCAGCATTCCCCACGCCGGATTGCTGATTACCGGCTACGCCCTGGGCGTGGTGTTCGGCGCACCAATCCTCGCGGTCGGCACCGCCAACATGCCGCGCAAAGCGACACTGCTGGGCATGACGCTGATGTTCATCCTGGGCAACATGCTTTGCGCACTGGCGCCGAACTACGCCACGCTGATGGCCGCGCGCGTGGTGACTGCGCTGTGCCACGGCGCGTTCTTCGGCATCGGCTCGGTGGTTGCCGCCGGCCTGGTGGCGCCGAACAAACGCGCCCAGGCGATTGCCATGATGTTCACCGGCCTGACCCTGGCCAACGTGCTTGGAGTGCCGCTGGGCACCGCGCTGGGGCAGTACGCCGGCTGGCGCTCGACGTTCTGGGCGGTGTCGGTGATCGGCGTGATCGCGGCGATTGCGCAATGGGTCTGGCTGCCTAAGAACATCGTGATGGAAAAAGCCAATCTGGCAAGCGAGTTCAAAGTGCTGGGCAAGACCAACGTGCTGCTGGCATTGGGCATGAGCGTATTGGCCTCGACCAGCCTGTTCAGCGTATTCACCTACATCGCACCTATCCTGCAGGACATCACCGGTGTCAGCCCCCATGGCGTGACCATCATGCTGTTGTTGTTCGGCGTAGGCTTGACGGCGGGCAGCATGCTCGGCGGGCGATTGGCCGACAGCCGCCTGTTGCCTTCACTGGTCGGCATGGCGCTGGCCGTGGTGGTGGTCTTGGCCGCGTTCAGCCAGACCAGCCATTCGGTAATTCCCGCGGCAATCACCCTGGTGTTGTGGGGCCTTTTCGCCTTTGCCCTATGCCCGATCCTGCAACTGCTGATCATCGATCAAGCCCATGAAGCGCCCAACCTGGGCTCGACGCTGAACCAGAGTGCATTCAACCTCGGTAACGCAGCAGGTGCCTGGATCGGTGGGCTGGTAGTCGCCAGCGGTGCAGATCTTGCGGACCTGCCGTGGACCGGCGCCATGGTCAGTGGCTTGACGGTGTTGGCCGCGCTGTATTTCATCTACCTGCAACGGCGCAGTGCCGCTGCGGTAAATGTGCCGGGTTGATTATTTTTTTTGCGCTTGCGGATCAGGTTTTGCAGCCTGCTCCGCCGCGCTTTTGGGTGGCCCGCTCTCGCTGCGAATCTGCGCATGGCTGATCAATGCAAAGATGAAGCTACCACCAACAATGTTCCCCACCAGCGTGGGACCTGCGAACACCAGCCAGAAATCTTTCCATGGCAGCTCGCCAGCGAACACCAGATAACCGACCTCCAGCGAACCGACCACGATGTGCGTGAAATCCCCCAGCGCCATGAGATAGGTGATGAGGATGATGATCCACATCTTGGCGCTCTCCATCGACGGGATCATCCAGACCATGGTGGCGATCATCCAGCCCGAAACGATGCCCTTGGCGAACATCTGACTGGCATCGTTTTCCATGACCTTGCGGCCGATATCGAGGAAGGCCTCGTCGGTCTTGCTGTCGAAAATCGGCAGCTCAAGCATGACGTAAGCCACCAGCAAGGTGCCGCAGAGGTTGCCCACCAGCACCACCCCCCACAATCGCAGCAATCGGCCGAAATTGCCGAGCGTGGGCTTGCTCATGATCGGCAGCACGGCGGTCAGGGTGTTTTCGGTGAAGAGTTGCTGGCGGGCAAGAATCACCGCGAGGAAACCGGCGCAGTAGCCGAAACTGGCTATCACCTTGAAACCTTCGCCGTCCGGCAGTCGGGAGTTGAGCAAGCCCATGCCCATCAACGACAGGCCCATGGTCAGGCCGGCAGCCAACGCCGACCACCACAGCGCAGCAACGCTGCGCTCCAGTTCCTGATCGCCCTGGGTGCGGATAATTTCGTGCAGCACCGCCGCGCGTGGCGGTTGGTTCTTTTCGACTTCGTGCTGCTCTTTTTCCGAAAGGTCGGGGGTCTTGCCGTCTTTTTTAGTGTCCATGGAACTCCTGAACCGCTGGCGTGCGATGTAGTTACGACCCGCGCGGTTCAGATTCCGTTCGTCATCCACAAATTATTCGACGGCGCCTTCATCCTTGAACTGGTCCTTGACGTACTTGATCTCGGTCCGCCCGTGTGGCGCAGGCAATCCGTCTTCGCCCAAATTGACGAAAACAATCTTCTCCACCGTCAGGATGCTCTTGCGGGTGATCTTGTTACGCACTTCGCACGTGAGGGTGATCGAGGTGCGACCAAATTCAGTGGCGGTGATACCCAGCTCGATGATGTCGCCCTGGCGCGAGGCGCTGACGAAGTTGATCTCGGAAATGTATTTGGTGACCACGCGTTGATTGCCCAGCTGGACGATGGCATAGATCGCCGCTTCTTCGTCGAGCCAACGCAGCAGGCTGCCGCCAAACAGTGTCCCATTGGGGTTGAGGTCTTCGGGCTTGACCCATTTGCGGGTGTGGAAATTCATATGCACTCCTGAGCGCCTTGCCGAATGATGGACGGTATATTGGCAGACCCCGGGCCAGAGCTCTATTCGGGATCTTCTATAGCCAGTATTACCGTTCGCACATTGACCGACAGAAACCCTTTGGAAGATCAGCATAGCCCGCTATAATCGCCCCCGTTTCAAAACGGTAATCTTCACTTGCTACCGTTTTCCCGCCACCTGTCCGAGGGGCGCTGCAGCAGGCTAGACCTGTCAGGCTCGGATGGGGCGTTGCTTGGCCATCAACGGCCAGACACTAAACGCACAACGGCGCCCATTCGCATACATTACGAATGGAGACTCTTCATGAGCGCTGTTATCACGCCTGCAGATTTTAACGATTACAAAGTCGCCGACATGTCCCTGGCTGCCTGGGGCCGTCGCGAAACCATCATCGCCGAATCGGAAATGCCAGCCCTGATGGGTCTGCGCCGCAAGTACTCCGAAGAGCAACCGCTCAAGGGTGCGAAGATCCTCGGCTGCATCCACATGACCATTCAGACCGCCGTGCTGATCGAAACCCTGGTTGCCCTGGGTGCCGAAGTACGCTGGTCGTCCTGCAACATTTTCTCGACTCAAGACCAGGCTGCTGCGTCCATCGCCGCTGCCGGCATTCCGGTTTTCGCCTGGAAAGGTGAAACCGAGCAAGAGTACGAGTGGTGCCTGGAGCAAACCATCCTCAAGGATGGCCAGCCATGGGACGCCAACATGATCCTCGACGACGGCGGCGACCTGACCGAACTGCTGCACAAGAAGTACCCACAGGTACTGGATCGCGTTCACGGCGTGACCGAAGAGACCACCACCGGCGTGCACCGCCTGCTGGACATGCTGGCCAAGGGCGAGCTGAAAATCCCGGCCATCAACGTCAATGACTCGGTGACCAAGAGCAAGAACGACAACAAGTACGGCTGCCGTCACAGCCTGAACGATGCGATCAAGCGCGGTACCGACCACCTGCTGTCCGGCAAGCAAGCGCTGGTCATCGGCTACGGTGACGTGGGCAAGGGCTCGGCCCAGTCCCTGCGTCAGGAAGGCATGATCGTCAAGGTTTCCGAAGTCGACCCGATCTGCGCCATGCAAGCCTGCATGGACGGTTTCGAACTGGTTTCGCCGTTCATCGACGGTATCAACACCGGCACCGAAGAAAGCATCGACAAAGCGCTGCTGGGCAAGATCGACCTGATCGTGACCACCACCGGTAACGTCAATGTTTGCGATGCGAACATGCTCAAGGCCCTGAAGAAGCGCGCTGTTGTCTGCAACATCGGCCACTTCGACAACGAAATCGACACCGCTTTCATGCGCAAGAACTGGGCATGGGAAGAAGTGAAGCCGCAGGTTCACAAGATCCACCGTACCGGCGCTGGCAGCTTCGATCCGCAGAACGACGACTACCTGATCCTGCTGGCTGAAGGCCGCCTGGTTAACCTGGGCAACGCCACTGGCCACCCGAGCCGCATCATGGACGGTTCGTTCGCCAACCAGGTACTGGCGCAGATCTTCCTGTTCGGCCAGAAATACGCCGACCTGTCGCCAGCCCAGAAAGCCGAGCGCCTGACCGTTGAAGTACTGCCGAAGAAACTCGACGAAGAAGTGGCCCTGGAAATGGTCCGCGGTTTCGGCGGCGTCGTGACTCAACTGACCAAGACCCAGGCCGACTACATCGGCGTGACGGTCGAAGGTCCGTTCAAGCCGCACGCTTACCGCTACTGATCGGTTCTGCAGCCTGCTCTCCCTTGTGGGAGCGGGCTTGCTCGCGAAGGCGGTTTATCATTCGACATTAATGTTGTCTGACGCACCGCTTTCGCGAGCAAGCCCGCTCCCACATGGGGATGTGCATGTCTTCCAGGCTTACGTGTTTCCAAGGATATGACCATGTCCCAAGATCGTCGCTACAGCTTCGAGTTCTTCCCTACCAAGACCGATGCTGGGCATGAAAAGCTGCTTGCCACTGCCCGCCAGTTGGCCACGTACAACCCCGATTTCTTCTCCTGCACCTACGGTGCAGGTGGTTCGACCCGTGATCGCACGCTCAACACCGTGTTGCAGCTCGAGAGCGAAGTCAAAGTTCCGGCCGCACCGCACTTGTCGTGCGTCGGCGACAGCAAGGCTGACCTGCGCGGCCTGCTGAGCCAGTACAAGGCCGCCGGCATCCAGCGCATCGTCGCCTTGCGCGGTGACCTGCCTTCAGGCATGGGCATGGCCAGCGGTGAAATGCGCCACGCCAACGACCTGGTCGAATTCATCCGTGAAGAGACTGGCGATCATTTCCACATCGAAGTTGCCGCCTACCCGGAGATGCATCCTCAGGCACGCAATTTCGAAGACGACCTCAACAACTTCGTGCGCAAGGCCAACGCTGGCGCCGACAGTGCGATCACCCAGTATTTCTTCAACGCCGACAGCTACTTCTACTTCGTCGAGCGCGTGCGGGCCAAGGGTGTGAACATTCCGATCGTGCCGGGGATCATGCCGATCACCAACTACAGCAAGCTGGCACGCTTCTCCGATGCCTGCGGTGCGGAAATCCCGCGCTGGATCCGCAAGCAACTGGAAGCCTACGGTGACGATACCCAAAGCATTCAACGCTTCGGCGAGCAAGTCATTACCGAGATGTGCGAACGCCTGCTGCAGGGCGGCGCGCCAGGGCTGCACTTCTATACACTGAACCAGGCTGAAGCGAGCCTGGCGGTTTGGAACAACCTGAAGTTGCCGCGTTAAACACAGCAAGATCAAAAGATCGCAGCCTGCGGCAGTGCCTACAGGGAATACACATTCCAATGTAGGAGCTGCCGAAGGCTGCGATCTTTTGCATTCAACGCACGTTTACTGTGATGCAACACGCGGAGTTAGAGCATCTGCTGCCAGTTTCTGGCTCTTTCGCGTTTCTCGTCGTAATCTCAAGCCCATGCCTTTGATCACGCAGTTCGTCGCCCTGCTTGTTTTCACTTGCCTTAGCTTTGCCGCTAGGGGCGAGAAGCTGCGCATTGTCACCGAACCCTGGGCACCATACGTGTACGAGGAGAACGGCAAGGCCCTGGGGCTGGACTACGAAACCACCGCCATCGTCTTCAAGCGCCTGGGCATCGAAGTGGAATGGCAATTCCTGCCATGGAAACGCTGCCTTTCGATGCTGGAAACAGGTCAGGCCGATGGCGCGCTGGACATTTTCCATAGCGATGAACGCGATGCGACCCTGCTCTACCCCAGCGAACCGCTCTCGGAAGTCCAGTTCGTGATGTTCTACGCCAACGCCAGGCCCCATCCGTTTCGCACCCTCGACGAACTGCGCGGCCTGACCATCGGCATCTCTCCTGGCTACCTGTACAGCGAGGATTTCAGGGACTCGACCCTGTTCACCCGGGAACCTGCGCCGAGCCACGAAGCGAACTTCGGCAAACTGGTGCGTGGGCGGATCGACCTGCTGATCACCGACCGCAGGGTGGGCCAGCATTTGCTCGACGAACTGAATATCCGCAACATAATTACCGAAAACCCCACTGTCATCAGTCAACAGAGCCAGTTTCTGGCGGTGCGCCGCAATGCCGGCATGGACTTGCTGGTGCAGCGTTTCGGCGCCGAGCTCAAACGTTTCAAGCGCGAACCCGCGTACGCCGAGCTCAGCGCCCGATATGGCGCCGCACCGGCCGCTACAATCAACGTCGGGCGGACCACGGCCAACACGGAAAAAACCGTTGAGCAGCAGGAAAGCGGCGCGCAGTGATTGCTCTGTTATACTCCGGCCTTCCCGCCAGGCTCACGCCCGGACGCTCGGAACCGTTCAAGGCATCTCGAACCCGCTACAGCGCAGCTTTTCAGCCCGCGCGAGCGCTCCAGACGAGCCTTCGTGACCGAAGCAGGACCGGACGGGATTGCGTTCCTCATAAACGCCATTCGCGCCAGGCAAGACTCCCATTGGGCCAAGCCCTAACTTAAAACAGGATTACTCATGTCCTTTGCTTCCCTCGGTCTCTCCGAGGCTTTAGTCCGCGCCATCGAGGCAGCGGGCTATACCGAGCCTACTCCGGTGCAACAGCGGGCCATTCCCGCCGTGTTGCAAGGTCGCGACATGATGGTCGCGGCACAGACAGGTACTGGTAAAACCGGCGGTTTCGCCCTTCCGATCCTGGAGCGGTTGTTCCCCAACGGTCACCCGGACAAATCCCAGCGTCACGGCCCGCGCCAACCGCGCGTACTGGTCCTGACCCCTACTCGCGAACTCGCGGCGCAAGTGCACGAAAGCTTCAAGGTCTATGCCCGTGACCTGAAGTTCGTCAGTGCCTGCATTTTCGGTGGCGTCGGCATGAACCCGCAGGTCCAGGCCATGTCCCGTGGCGTAGACGTGCTGGTGGCCTGCCCTGGCCGCCTGCTCGACCTGGCCGGCCAAGGCAGCGTTGACCTGTCCCACGTGGAAATCCTCGTACTGGACGAAGCCGACCGCATGCTCGACATGGGCTTCGTCCATGACGTGAAGAAAGTCCTCGCCCGTTTGCCGGCCAAGCGTCAGAACCTGCTGTTCTCGGCGACGTTCTCCAAGGACATCACCGACCTCGCCGGCAAGCTGCTGCACAACCCGGAACGCATCGAAGTCACGCCGCCGAACACCACGGTCGAGCGCATTGAACAGCGCGTATTCCGCCTGCCGGCCAGCCACAAGCGTGCGTTGCTGGCGCACCTGATCACCGCTGGCGCCTGGGAACAGGTGCTGGTATTCACCCGCACCAAGCACGGCGCCAACCGCCTGGCCGAGTACCTGGACAAACACGGCCTGAGCGCCGTCGCGATCCACGGCAACAAGAGCCAGAACGCGCGCACCAAAGCCCTGGCCGACTTCAAGGCCGGTACCGTGCGCATCCTGGTTGCCACCGACATCGCCGCTCGCGGCCTGGACATCGACCAGCTGCCACACGTGGTCAACTTCGAACTGCCGAACGTCGATGAAGACTATGTGCACCGCATCGGCCGTACTGGCCGTGCCGGTCGTTCGGGCGAGGCGATCTCGCTGGTGGCCCCGGACGAAGAAAAACTGCTGAAAAGCATCGAACGCATGACCAAGCAGAAAATCGCCGACGGCGACCTGATGGGCTTCGATGCCAGCGCCGTGGAAGCCGAGAAACCCGAAGCTCGCGAGCGTCCGGACATGCGCAACCCGCGCAATCCACGTGGCCCGCGCGGCGATGGTCCGAATGGCGGCGGTGGTGGTGGCGGTCGCAAGGACAAAGGCAAGGACAAGGGCAAGGAAAAACCGGCGGGTGAGCGCGGTGAGCGTCCAGCCCGTCAGCAGAAGCCCCGTGAAGGCACCCCGGCCCGCGAACAGCGTCAGCCAAGCCAGCCGCCGCGTGCCGCAGCTGATCGTGCGCCGGACGAGTTCCTGGACGACGATATCGATAACTTCGGTAACCGCGTCGACTATGTTCCGCAGCAGAAACCGGCCCAAGGCCGCGGCCGTCGTCCGGGTGCTCCGGCACAAGGGACAGCCGCAGGCGCTCCACGTGGCGGCAAGCCGCAGGGCGGTCGCCAGAACGGTCCGCGCAACAGCGATGGCGCCAGCACCGGCACCCCGCCAGCCAAGCGCAGCGGTCCACGCAGCGGCGCTCCACGTGATGGCCAGGCCCGTCGCGAAGACTCGCGCAACCGCCGCCCGGCCCGTGACGATCAACCGCGTTCGGAACCGGCCGTGCAGAACCCGCGTGGTCCGGCGCCGAAGATCATGCACAAGGAGTCGAAGGCCGATCGCTTCCCGACACCTGAGCAACTGGATCAACTGCCAAGCCGTCCTCGTGGCGAAAAACCGGCATTGCTGACTCGTAATCGCTGAGTTATCGCTGAAATGAAAAATGCCCCGCATCGAAAGATCCGGGGCATTTTTTTGAGCGATACAAAACCTGTAGGAGCGAGCCTGCTCGCGATGGTCGTGAACGATAACGCGTTAAACCAGATGCCCAGTGGCGCCTATGGGTTTTTCGCGAGCAGGCTCGCTCCTACAGGGGTTTGTGTACGGCAATAAAAAACGCCCGCGCTCGTGAGAGCGGCGGGCGTTTTTGTCAGCGGCGAAAATTATTTCGCTTTGACACCTTCAAAGGTCACGTACATTTCAACTGCATCGGACGATGGGCCCAGGTCTTTCTGCTTGCCGAAATCGGAACGCTTGAGGCTGAAGGTACCCTCGAAGCCTGCACGGTAGCCGCCCCATGGATCCTTGCCTTCACCCAGGAAGGTAGCCTTGACCACGATTGGCTTGGTCACGCCAAGGATAGTCAGGTCGCCAGCCACGTCCGCAGTGTCCTTGCCAGCGGCGTTTTTGCCGGTTGGCTTGACGCTGGTGGAAACAAAGGTGGCTTTGCTCCCGTTCAGGAAGTCTTTGCTGGAGATGTGCTTGTCACGCTCAGCGTTGTTGGTGAACACGCTGGCGGTGTTTACGTTGAACTCGATCTTGCTGTCTTCAGGCTTGGCAGCGTCAAAGCTGAACTTGCCGTCGATGTCCTTGAAAGTACCGGTGATGAAGCTGTAGCCCAGGTGGCTGATCTTGAAGTCAACGAAGGCGTGCTGGCCTTCCTTGTCGACCACGTAGTCAGCGGCCATGACGCTACCGGCGGACAACAGGGCGGAACTGATTGCCAGAGCGGCCAGAGTCTTTTTCAACATACATTGTTTTCCTTTGGAGTCGAGGTTGAACTTCAGGCTTTGCGACCCAGCATTCGCTTGAGGGTCACATCACGGTCGATAAAGTGGTGCTTCAATGCTGCCAACGCATGGAGGCCGGAAAAAATTACCAGTATCCATGCCAGCCAGAGGTGAATCACACCGGCGGTATCTGCCTGGTCCGGTAGCCCGGACACCAGCGCAGGCACTTCAAACAAGCCAAACACCGGGATACCGACACCTTCTGCGGTGGAAATCAGGTAACCGGCAATCATCACAGCGAACAGACTGAGATACAGAAAGCCATGGCCGAACTTGGCGCCCAGGCGCGTCATGCGGCTGTAGCTGGACAGGGTCGGCGGCGGCGGACTGATGAAACGCCACACCACCCGCAACACCATCACACCCAACAACACCAGGCCGATGCTCTTGTGCAGGTCCGGTGCGTCTTTGCGCCAGGTGCTGTAGTAGTCGAGCCCGACCATCCACAACCCCAACGCGAACAGGCTAAAAACCGCCAGCGCCACACTCCAGTGAATGAAAATGCTGACCCAGCCGTAGCGGGAAGTAGAATTTCGTAGCTGCATTGCCCAGATCCCTGTAAGTGCTGGCCCAAGACTATCGATTTATCTATCGGATTAAAGCGGAAAATTTCGCTTTGAAATATCGAGAAATGCGATCAATAGCCTAAATCACGCGGGTTAAGGAAAGATTAAAGTCGAAATTGTGAAAAGAAGTGAATACAAACCAGAGAACACCTGTATCAAAAGGTTTATTCGATTTCTTGCCTCATTTTTTCAAGCGTAAAAAAAAACGCGGCCTTGAACCGCGCTTTTTTGTGCTTGAACGCTACGTAGACTTAGCGGGGCGATATCGACCTTCCTAATTGTGGTACACGGAAGGGGGCTGCAGACAGTCAGGATTGTACGGATCCATATCGCATTTATAGGCCAGTTCATGCCCGTATCCCCGGCGATATCCCTCATGAAATATCTCCGCATTTGCACAACCAAAAAGGGTTACCAATATGATGATTACCGTCAGTTCTTTCATATGCTCTCCAGTTTTTGAAGAGCATGGGCCCAAGATCAAGCTCTACCCATCACCCCCTTCTGATTCGCTTGTGGGAAGTCTCTGATATCGCTGGCGCATGTAGGACGGGAGACAACGCCGAGATCTGGCAAAAAAAAACGCGGCCCATGAGCCGCGTTTTTTACGCCTGAACGTTACTGGGCCTTGGTAACCGTGGTCGCCGCTGGCTTCTTGGTCGGTTCGGCCTTTTTCGCCGGTGCCTTGGCCGACGTTTTCTTCGCCTCGGTCTTCTTCACTGGCGCTTTTGCCGGTGCTTTCTTCGCAGGCTCGGCTTTCACCGGTGCCGCAGGCTTCGGCGCTTCGACCGGAGCAGGTGCAGGGGTCGGCGCCGGGGCTGGTGCGGGAGCCGGTGCGACGGGTTCTGGTGTCTTGATCGGCTGTGGCTTCTTCTCGTCATCCGAGCCGCCGAACAGGTTGCTGAAGAAGTTGCCCTTCTTCGCTGCCACCGCGCCGGCTGCAGCGGCAGCGGCTACTGGAGCGGCTTTCGCCGGGTCAAACGACTTGCCCGCCGCCAGGTCTTCAACCTGGCTGGCCGCACGCTGACCGGTGCGCAATGCGCCTTCCAAGGTGCCCGGGTACAGGGTGTCAGTGTGTTCGCCAGCAAAGGCTACACGCTGAACCGGACGCTCCCACAGACGCCAGAACTTGCTGATCTGACCCGGGCCGAAGGCCAGGTAAGCGCCGCCCATCGAAGGGTCGGTGCTGTAGCGACGGATTTCATAACCGGTAAACGAACCGCGTGCCTGTGGGTAAAACGCGTGCAGGCGGATCAGTACCTGATCGACCATCTGCTTGTCGCCGAACGCCTGCATGACCCGCGAGTTGTCGCCGGACAGGTTGATCACCACGTTGGCGCCGCCCTTCAGCGCCGGCTCGACCCACAACATGCCCAGGCCGGTGTTGCTGTAGATCTCACCGGACATGCGCGCCTTGCTTTCCCACACTGGCGTCTTGAACTTCAACATGATCTGGTCGCGCCAACCGTAGTTGGTGCCCTTGATCGCGGCCTGGTGCTGGGCGTCCAGTGCCGGGGTCATCTGGATCTTGTTCAGGGCACGCAAAGGCACGGCCACCACAACGTAGTCAGCCTGGTAGCCAACGCTGCCGACCTTGACGGTGACGCCGTCCTTGTCCTGGGTAATGGCCGAGACCGGGGAGCTGGTCTTGATGGTTTTCAGTTCTTTGACGAAGGCCTGGGCCAACACCGGGCTGCCACCGACCAGGCGCGACGCGCGCAGGTCACGGTCGGAAACGCCACGATAAACGCGACTCTGCTGTGCGAAGTACAGCAGCGAGATACGCGAAGGTTCGTCATAACGGGTACGAATCTGCTGGTTCACCAACTGACGGGCAGTGGCCGGCAGGCTCAGGCGATCGAGCCAGTTGGACACGTTGATCTGGTCCAGGGCGTGCAGCGTGTTGTTGGCTGACGGGTTTTGCGGGTCTTCGATCGAGCGCGCCAGGTCGTCCACCGTCTTTTCGTAGCGCTTGAGCGCTTCGGCAGTGGTTGGATCCTTGGTGGCCAAGTCGGCCGCGGTGTAATACACACCGTCGATCAGGTAGCCCGGGGTGCGCACGAATTCAGGTGCTGGCGTGGTGCTCAGCTTGAACGTCGAGATGTACTTGTTCAAGACCGGCTGGGTCTTGTCGTTGCCGATCCACTCACTGGTCGCCATGCCGGAGCGGCCGCCCAGGCTCGGCTTGGCTTCCAGCAGCGTGACCTGCCAGCCTTTTTTCTGCAGCTCGTAAGCAGCCGTGAGGCCCGAGACCCCGCCGCCGATCACGATCGCGGTTTTATCCTTGGCCAGCGCAGACACGCTGAACAGCCCCAACATCACCAGCGCACAGGCGCGCAGCCAACCGACAGACATTCAGCGAACTCCGGAAATACAGGAAAAATAGCAGTTTTTGCGAGCCAGGCGGCTCCAGAACCGCGAAGGATACGTCAGCCGCCAGACGCCTGCCAGCAACGTCTACCGTCCTATACAAAGTAGCTCAAACAACACAATGGGTTGTTCCCGAGGCACGCATTGCATAGGCTTGCGCGATTGTATGTCCGCGCACGACACGGACCGCCTCGAGGAGACTGAACATGGGCCTGAATAATCAGTGGATGCAACGCGATCTCGCGGTGTTGTGGCATCCCTGCACCCAGATGAAAGATCACGAACAACTGCCGCTGATCCCGATCAAGCGCGGTGAAGGCGTGTGGCTGGAGGATTTCGAAGGCAAGCGCTACCTCGACGCGGTGAGCTCCTGGTGGGTGAACGTGTTTGGCCATGCCAACCCGCGTATCAACCAGCGCATCAAGGACCAGGTCGATCAACTGGAACACGTGATTCTCGCCGGGTTCAGCCATCAGCCGGTGATCGAGTTGTCCGAGCGCCTGGTGAAGATGACGCCGGAGGGCCTGACTCGATGCTTCTACGCCGATAATGGTTCGTCCTGCATCGAAGTTGCGCTGAAAATGAGTTTTCACTATTGGCTCAACCGCGGCCTGCCGAACAAGAAGCGCTTTGTTACCCTGACCAACAGCTACCACGGCGAAACGATGGCGGCGATGTCGGTGGGCGACGTGCCGCTGTTCACCGAAACCTACAAGGCGCTCCTGCTCGACACCATCAAGGTGCCGAGCCCCGATTGCTATCTGCGCCCCGAGGGCATGAGCTGGGAAGAGCACTCGCGCAACATGTTCGCCGCCATGGAGCAAACCCTGGCCGAGAACCATGACACCGTTGCCGCGGTGATCGTCGAGCCGCTGATCCAGGGCGCCGGCGGCATGCGCATGTACCATCCGGTGTACCTCAAGCTGCTGCGTGAAGCCTGCGACCGCTATGGCGTGCACCTGATCCACGACGAAATCGCCGTGGGCTTCGGCCGCACCGGGACGATGTTCGCCTGTGAACAGGCGGGTATCCGGCCGGACTTCCTCTGCCTGTCCAAGGCCCTGACCGGCGGCTACCTGCCGCTGGCGGCGTGCCTGACCACCGATGACGTCTACAGCGCCTTCTACGACGATTACCCGACCCTGCGCGCCTTCCTGCATTCCCACAGCTATACGGGCAACCCTTTGGCATGCGCGGCGGCCCTGGCGACGCTGGATATCTTCGAAGAAGACAAGGTCATCGAAAACAACAAGGCGCTGGCGCAGCGCATGGCCTCCTCCACTGCACATCTGGTCGACCACCCTAACGTCAGCGAAGTGCGCCAGACCGGCATGGTGCTGGCCATCGAGATGGTCAAGGACAAGGCCAGCAAAGAGGCCTACCCATGGCAGGAGCGTCGCGGCCTGAAGGTGTTCCAGCATGCACTGGAGCGAGGTGCCTTGCTGCGGCCATTGGGCAGCGTGGTGTATTTCCTGCCGCCGTATGTGATTACCCCGGAGCAAATCGACTTCCTCGCCGAGGTCGCCAGTGAGGGCATCGACATTGCCACTCGCGATAGCGTCAGCGTGGCGGTGCCGAAGGACTTCCACCCCGGTTTCCGCGATCCGGGCTAGCGTTCGCCTGCTCGTTCCCACGCTCTGCGTGGGAACGATCCAACTACAGAGATTTAGCATGAGACTGTCCCGCTTCTTCATCGACGCCCCCCTGAGCACCGGCGAGCACGAATTGCCCGAAGCCCAGGCCCATTACATCGGGCGCGTGCTGCGCATGGCCGAGGGTGATGCGTTACAACTGTTCGACGGTTCCGGCCATGAATTTCGCGGCACGCTCGTTGAAGTCGGCAAAAAAAGCGTGATAGTCCAGATCCATGAGGAGTTTGCCGGCCAGGTGGAATCGCCGTTGCAGATCCACCTCGGCCAGGGCTTGTCCCGTGGCGAGCGCATGGACTGGGCGATCCAGAAAGCGACTGAATTGGGTGTCACGCAAATCACGCCGATTTTCAGCGAACGCTGCGAAGTGCGACTCAAGGACGAACGCGCCGACAAACGCCTGCTGCACTGGCGCCAGGTAGCGATCAGCGCCTGCGAACAATGCGGGCGCTCACGGGTGCCGGTGATTCATCCGCCGGTGCTGTTGGCCGACTGGTTGAAACAGACTGAGGCTGAACTGAAGCTGGTGCTGCACCCGGTGGCCGAGCCATTGGTCAGCCATGCCAAGCCTTCAAGCCTGGCCTTTCTGATCGGCCCGGAAGGTGGTTTGTCCGATGCCGAAGTCGATCTGGCCAAGGCCAGCGGCTTCCGCGCCGCCCGCCTCGGCCCGCGAGTGTTGCGCACCGAGACCGCGCCGGTGGTTGCACTGGCGGTTGCCCAGCAGCTCTGGGGTGATTTCTAAAAAGATCGCAGCCTGCGGCAGCTCCTACAGGCTGGAGCGCAATCCCGTGTAGGAGCTGCCGAAGGCTGCGATCTTTTGACTTTATTGCACCGGATCACTCACCGGCTTGGCAATGATCGCCTTGAGTTCGCTGGTCATCGGGAACTCAAGGTTCAAACCCTTCGGCGGGATCGGCTGCTCGAACCAGCGCTGGTAGATGCCATTGATCTCGCCCGAGCTGTACAGATCCGCCAACACGCCGTTGACCAGGGCGAGGAACTGCGGGTCGTCCTTGCGTACCATGCAGCTGTAGATCTCCCGCGATTGCTCCTCCCCGACCACCACCCACTTGTGCGGGTCATTGGCCTTGGCACGCTCGCCGTAGAGCAGCGCGTCGTCCATGTAGAACGCCGCGGCCCGGCCCGATTGCAGCATCTGGAAGGCTTCCCCGTGGTCCTTGGCGCTGATCACGAACATGTCGATCTTGTGATCGACGTTGTAGCTTTTGAGGAAGCGCTCGTTGGTGGTGCCGGCGGTAGTCACCACGTTCTTTCCGCGCAGGTCGGCAAAACCTTTTATGCCGCTGTCCTTGGCGGTGAGCAACTGGCCTTTGACGTAGATGAAGCCATAGGAGAACGCCACCTGTTTCTGCCGTTCGGCAGTGACGCCGGTGGAACCGCATTCCAGGTCCACGGTGCCATTCTGTACCAATGGAATGCGGGTCTGAGAGGTTACCAGGTTGTACTTCACCTTCAGGTCAGGCCGCGCCAGTTGCTGCTGGATACGCTCGACGATCTTGCTCGCCAGATCCACCGAGTAACCCATCGGCTTGCCGCTGTGATCACCCACGTAGGAAAACGGCACCGACGCATCGCGATAACCCAGGGTAATGCTGTTGGTGCTGGCGATCTTGCCCAGGGTGCCGGTCAGCGGCGTTTCATTGGCCTGTACCTGACTGCCTAGCAACAGGCCGAGGCTGCAAGCGAGCAACGTGATTTTTTGCATTGTTATTCTCCGTTGTGGGTGTTGGTTTATCAGGCGCGTGCAGCGATGACGGTGATTTCCACAAGCACCTGCGGGCGGGCCAGTTCGGCCTGCACGGTGGTGCGGCTCGGGGCCTGCCCGGGCGATAACCAGGCCGACCAGACCTCGTTCATCGCGGCGAAATCCTCGGTGATGTTCTTCAGGTAAATGGTCGCGCTGAGCAGATGATCCTTGTCGCTGCCAGCCTCGGCCAGCAAGGCGTCGATTTTCCTCAGTACTTCCCGGGTCTGTCCGCTGGCATCCAGGGCATCGCCCGGTACCTGCCCGGAAAGAAACACCAGATCGCCAAAAGTCACGGCGCCTGACAGGCGCGGGTTGCTGTGCAGTCGGGTAATGCTCATTGCAGTGTCCTCTTCAGAAATGGCTATTCAGGCGGCCCGGTGATTGAACCCCTGCAGGTCGATGGAAGGTGGACGCTCAGCGATCAACTCGCTGAGCAATCGCCCGCTGCCGCACGCCAGGGTGAACCCCAACGCACCGTGGCCGAGGTTGAGCCACAGGTTGCGATAGGCCGTCGCGCCCAGCAACGGTACGCCGCTGGGGGTGGCCGGGCGCATGCCGGCCCACTCGACGGCTTGGTCATAAGCGCCGGCATTTGGAAAGGTGTCCTGGGCCTGACGCTTGATCAGTGCCAGGCGCTTGGGGTCCAGCGCAGGGTCGAAGCCGACGATGTCGACCATCGCCGCCACGCGCAATTGCTCGCCGATGCGGGCGTAGACGATCTTGCGATCGTAGTCGGTGATGCTCACGTCCGGCACCCGGTGACCGACGCCGATGGGCACGGTCAAGCTGTAGCCCTTTAGCGGGTACAGCGGCAGTTGCAGCCCGGGCAGCGCCAACAGCGGACTGCGGTGGCCGGCAGCGATCACCAGTTGCTCAACCGGCAGCAGGTGTTCGCCCAACTCGATGGCGTTGACGCTGCCGTGTCCATGGCGAATCCCGGTCACTGCTTGACCGAGACGAAACTCGCAACGACCGGACGCTTGCAGCCGGGCGGCCAGTTGCTGGCAGAAACCGTGGCAATCGCCGACCTCTTCGTCCGGGGTGTAGATCGCCCCGACGAAGGGTGCATCCATCAGCGCCGGCTCCAGCTGCGCGCATTCGGCCGCCGACAACACCTGCTGTTGTTGCGGGTCGGCCAGCCCATGGCGCGCATGTTCGAAGCTGCTGTTCTGGCGGAACGTCACCAGCTTGCCATTGCGCCGCCACTGGAAACCCGCCAGTCCATCGTCCTCGCGCCAGGACTTCAACGTGCCCTGGCTCAGGAGCGCCAGGCGCAGCAAGTGGGCGGCGTTCGCGCGGTTGACCGAGTGGCGGCAGGCCCCGAGGAACGATGCCATCCAGCGCCATTGCGCCAGGTCGAAGCGCGGACGCAGCTTCAGCGGTGAATCGCCGCGTAACATCCAGCCGATGGCCTGTAATGGCACACCGGCGTCGGCCAGGGGTGCGACATAGCGATAAGACAACTGGCCGCCATTGGCGAAACTGGTTTCGCTGCCCAATGAGTCCCGAGCCTCGACCACCGTGACCTCAAAGCCGTCGCGCACCAGCGCATAGGCCGTAGCCAGGCCAATCACGCCACCGCCGATGATGCACACTCGCTGAGCCATGTCCGTCCTTAAAACCGTTGTGAAGACAAGGCCGAGGTTAGAGCCAGGTGACAGACGTTGAACAATGCATAAATATGTCAACCCCATAAACAAAGGTTATGGACTTGTCATGCGTCTTCGCCATATCGAAATTTTCCAGGCCATCCGCCAGACCGGCTCGATCAGCGCGGCCGCACAGTTGCTGCACGTCTCGCAGCCGGCGGTGAGTAAGGTGTTGCAGCACGCCGAGCAGCAATTGGGCTTCCCGTTGTTCCTGCGGGTGCGCGGCAAGTTGCAGGCGACGCCGGAAGCGCTGGAGCTGGAGCGCGAAGTGGACAAGGTCAGTGAAAGCCTGCAAGGCGTACGACGCCTGGCCCAGAGTCTGCGTCGCGAGCCGGGGCACAGCCTGCGCATCGGCGCGACCCCGGCACTGGCCCTGTCATTGCTGCCGCCGGCCATTCACGAATGGACCGGACGCTACCCGGACATCGTCTGCGAGTTGTCCAGCGCCCACAGTCGCGAACTGGTGCAGAACCTGTTGATGCGCGAAGTGGATGTCGCCCTGACCCTGCAACGCCCGGATCACCCGGGGCTCAAGGCCCAAGCCCTGGCGTGCGGCGTGCTGGTGGCGCTGGCGCCGATTGGTTACTGGCCGCCGCAAGAGGCAGGCAGGCCGTTACCGCTCATGGCGCTGGCGAATGCGCCCCTGATTGGTTTATCCAGTGCCGATCCGCTGGCCGCACGGCTCGACAGCTATCTGGAAGCCGTCGAACCACCTCCTCGCGTACGCATCGCCGTGCAGACCTACTCTCTGGCACGGGCGATGGTGGAATCTGGCGCGGGTGTAGCGGTGATCGATCCGTTCACCGCCCTTGGTGCGTCTCCCGACACCACAACGATTCGCCCTCTGGCGCCGCCGCTGCCCATCACCCTGTACGCAGTCACCCGCGCCGCCGAACCCCCGCCCCACACGTTGAATGACCTGTTGCAGGTGTTCGGCCGCCAAGCCCAGGAGCAATTGGATCGCCTCTGCTGAGCCTGAAACCTGCAAGGCCGTTTCGCCTACAAGACGTAAAAGAATATCGCCACGAAGTGCAGCAAACTCCCGGCAATCACGAACAGATGCCAGACCCCGTGGGCATGGCGCAGGCGATGGTCGAGGGCAAAGAAGATAATCCCCACGGTATAAAAAATCCCGCCCGACGCCAGCCACGCAAATCCGGCGCTGCCGAGCGCCGCCAGCAAGGGTTTGACCGCCACCAGCACGATCCAGCCCATGACCGCGTAGATCACGATCGACAGGATCCGCGCTTCCGATCTCGGCTTGATCTCTTGCAGGATGCCGATCAGCGCCAGCCCCCAGACGATCCCGAACAACGTCCAGCCCCACGGCCCGCGCAGGGTCACCAGGCAGAATGGCGTGTAGCTGCCGGCGATCAACAGGTAGATCGAAAAATGATCGACCTTTTTCATGATCGCTTTCTTGCGTCCGCGCACGCTGTGGTAGACGGTCGATGCGCTGTAGAGCACCAGCAAGGTAAAGGCGTAGATCGCCATGCTGACAATTTTCCACGGACTTCCGTCGAGGCTGGCGAGCACAATCAGCCACACACCGCCGACAAAGGCTGCCACTGCTCCGACCAGATGCGTCCAGGCGTTCAATCTTTCCCCGTGATACATCGTTTACCCACCTCGAAAATCGATAAAGCTCAATAGGGTGCGCTCCTACATACACCCACATACGTGCACAATCAGGTTATTCCAATAAGAGTCCACCCCATGTTGATCGATGAAGAGTTGACCCTGAAAAAACTCGAGGTGTTCCTGGCCTTCATGCGCACTGGCAACCTGGCCCGCGCCGCTGCCGAATTGCAGACCAGTAACGTTAGCGTACATCGGGCCATCCACTCCCTGGAAAGCGCCCTGCGCTGCCCGTTGTTCAAGCACGAGGGGCGCAACCTCACGCCGCTGGAAAGCGCCTACGTCCTGGAAGAACGGGCGCACAAGCTAATCCAGGATGTCGTGGAAACTGTGCGCCTGACCCGCGAAGCCGCCGGGTTTTCCGCCGAGCGCTTCAAGCTGGGCTCGCTGTATTCGCTGACGGTGAAGACCGTGCCGCAATTGATCATGGGCCTGAAGATCCGCCGCACCGAGCTCAATATCGACCTGATCCTCGGCTCCAATTTCGACCTGTTGTACAAGCTCAAGAACATGGAGGTCGATGCGATCCTGGTGTCCCTGGACGACAGCATCAACGATCCGGATCTGGAGCACTTGCCGTTATTCTCCGACGATATCTTCCTGGCCACCCCGGCGGATTCGAAGTTTGCACACAGAAGCGACGTCGACCTGGCCGAGGTCCGCGATGAAACCTTCATCACCCTGACCCAGGGCTTCGCCACGCATCAGGACGGTAAACGGGTTTTCGAGCAGGCGGGGTTCGAGCCGAAGGTGGCGATGCAGGTCAACGACATCTTCACCCTGCTGAGCATGGTCAGTTCGGGGGTCGGTTATGCGTTGCTGCCGGGCCGGATTGCGGCGGTGTACGAGAATCGCGTGAAGCTGATTGCGCTGCAGGAGAAGTACCGGTTGCAGCAGCACATTGGCGTGGTGTTCTTGAAGGCCAAGGAGCGTGATCCGAATCTGCTGGCGTTGCTGGCGGAATGCCGGATGTACGCCAATCGCCACGCCAACCAGTGATCGTTCCCACGCTCTGCGTGGGAATGCAGCCCGGGACGCTCCGCGTCCCATTCGAGAGCTGGAACGCGGAGCGTCCCTTGAGGCATTCCCACGCAGAGCGTGGGAACGATCAGTTAGCCAACAATCCCGCGAACAATGAAGTACAGCAACGAAGGCCCCAACAAGCACCCAAGCCCGGTGTGAAAGGTCGCCGTCAACGCCCCATAAGGCACCAGCCGTCGATCCGTCGCCGCCAGCCCCGCCGTCACACCGCTTACCGTACCGGCCAGGCCACCGAACACCATCGCCGAACGCGGGTTATCCAGGCCCATCCAGCGCGCCGCCATCGGCGTGCCGACCATCACCAGGATCGCCTTGATCAACCCGGTGGCGATCGACAGTGCCATCACATCCGAGGTCGCGCCAATCGCCGCACCGGTCACCGGCCCGACGATGTAGGTCACCGCGCCCGCGCCAATCGTGGTCATGCTCACCGCATCGCGATAACCGAATACCCAGGCCATGCATGCGCCGACAATGAACGGCAGCACCGTACCCAACAGCAGCGCGATCACGCCGATCAGCCCGGCTTTTTTCGCTTCGGTGGCCTGCACTTCGAAGGCCGTGGCGACAATGGCGAAGTCGCGCAGCATTGCGCCGCCCATCAGGCCGATGCCGGAGAACAGCGTCAGGTCCGCCAGGCCTTTTTGCCCGCCGGTCATGGTGCCGCCGACCCAGGCCAGCACCAGGCCGATGACGATGGCAATCGCTGAGCCGTGAATGCGTCCGAAGGTCAGGCGTTTGGAGAGGATGACCGACACCCACATGATCACGCCGACGAAGGCGAATGCGGTGACCAGGCCGTTATGTTCCAGGCCTTTCTCGATGAGATCCCACATATCAGCGACCTCCTACTGGTGTGCCGACGGGGGTAATTTCCGTGGGCTCATCGGGCAAGGGTTCACCTTTATGGGTCCGGCTGATCAAGGCAATGGTGCAGCCGCAGACCACCACCGAACCGATCGCCGCCAGCACCGCCACCGGACCGCCATGCAAGGCCGTGACCACGTTCTGTTGCGCGGCCATCGCCACCACCACGGGGATGTACATGGCACCCCAGAAGCCCACGCCCATTTCGCAATCCCTGGTCATGCCACCGCGTTTTTGCATCCACAGCCGCGCGCAGATCAACAGGATCATGGCGATCCCGACCCCGCCGACGTTGGATTTTACGCCCAGCAGGACGCCCAGCATGTCACCCATGATCACCCCTGCCAGCGTACAGATCGCGAGCAGCGCCACACCGTAAATAATCATTGTTGTCGTCCTCAAAGTGCATCGTCGAATGTTGTTCTTGTTGTTCGAAGCCTCAGGGTTGCTCTAGGGGTGGCGACATCCCTCCTCACGCAACAGCGCCTGCAGGGTATCGAGCCTTGCACCGTCGAACGCAATCACGGTGCCCTGTTCGAAGACCCGGCGCGCCAGCCCGGTCAGCACTGCACCGGGCGGCAGTTCGATCTGTAGACGTACGCCGCGCTCATACGCGCTTTGCACCGTGCCGCGCCAATCCACCACGCGGCACATGTTGAAGGCCAGGTCGTCGCGCAAGGCGTCAACCTTGATCACCGGGCGGGCGCGACTGCCGCTCAGGTAGCCGATCTTCGGCGTTTGCAGCTTCACCCTGGCGAACGCTTCGGCCAGGGTTTGCGCCGGTACGTCCAGCAGCGGGCAGTGCGACGGCACACTCACCGCCAGACGCTTGACCATCCCCGCCCCACGCGCCCTTGCCAGCTCGGCCAGCGCTTTCATCCCAGCGTCGCTGCCGGCAATCACCACCTGGTTATCGGCGTTGATATTGGCCAGGTAAACCGGTGTATCGACGCTGTGAACCCGGGCCAGCAAGCCCTCCACCACCGCCAGTTCCAGGCCGATGATCGCGGTCATCCCGTAGCCATGTGGATAAGCCTGCTGCATCAACTCGCCGCGCAGGCTGACCAGATGCAACGCATCGCTGAAATCCAGGGCACCGGCGACCACCGCGGCCGGGTAGGCACCAATGGACAGCCCGGCGACGTAATCCGCCGGCAATGACAACTGCCGCGCAGCCGCCACACCGGCGATCAGCAGGCAGAGCTGCACCGCCCTTGTCGATTGCAACGCCTGTGCAGAATCGAGCCGCCGAACGTCTTCGCCCAACAGGTCGCTGGCCTCGATCAGCGTGTCCCCAGGCAAACCCTGGAGCATGCCCGGCCGCTGCGCACCCTGCCCCGGGAACACCAGCAAACTGCTCACGCTGCCTGCTCCTGCGCGTTCCACGGGTCGACGACCAGGCAGGCCCCTGTTGCGTTCTTGAGCAAAACCCGAGAGGAAGAACCCGCCCACTCACGCAAGGCGACAGCGCCGAACGTGGTCTGCAATTGCATGTCCACCACACACGGCGCCGTATCGAGTAACGCCAGCAACTCTCGAGCCTGAACACGCGCCAGGGGTCGTGGTGTGCGCAGGATCAAATCCAGATCGCTGGCCTCATGCAAGGCTGCGACGCCACTGGCCAACTCGAAGCCGGCACTGCCGCTGACACCCCAGGCCCAACCGCAGGCATCGAGTACAGGGCGCAATTGAGCCAAGGCCTCAAACGCCGGCAAGTCACGGTGGCTCTCGACGTGGCAAAGCGCTTCCGGGCTGACACAACGGGTTACCGCGGCAATTGCCATCGACGTCCCATAGCGCTGTTCACGTAAACGTCCACGCACGCCGACCGCAATCCGATCCGCCGTCGACACCGCACGGCGCACCACCACGGGCTGACCGGCGCCGATCGACTCGACCGCCCAGGCAGGCGCATCCTCAGGCAGCTGCCGAGGAGTCATGCCCCAGAGCAGGTCGTGGGCCAGAAACCGGCTCACCATTGTTCTCTCAGTAACTGGCGGACCTTGCTCGAGGCCGCCCGATTGGCCGCCCCGAGGCGAGCGCTCAAATCAGTGCCCTTGTGCGCGACATCGGCAATCGCCTGCGTCAGGCACTCGCTCACCCGCGCCACATCCGCCGAGGTGGGCTGTTCGATCTGCTGCACCGCCAAGGTTTCCCAGAGCAGTCCGAGGCTGGCATAGCTGTCGATGTCATAGGCCATCGGTGGCACGCTGGCGGCCAGGGTTTCCAGCTCTTCGACACTACGCAAGGTCACCCGCGCCGCCGAAGCCTTGCCCATGGCATGCACCATCACCCCTGGATCGCGCAGGGCAATCAAGCGGTTGGCCTGATAACCGTGAGCCAGAAACGCCCCGGACATCGCCTTGCCCACCAGCAAGCCAATCACGGCATGACCGGCCAGCCGGGCGCGGGCATAACTGTCGGCGGCACCGGCCAAGGCTTGATGAATACCGAGGGCTTCTTCGCGGCGCCCGTAGGCCTGGCTCGGCACATCGACGATGGCGATCAAGGCGCGTTTTTGCAGCTTGTCCTGATCGGCAACGATGACGTCATTCACCGCCTTGGCCAGGCCCCAGCCTTCGAGCAGCCCGACTTCACCATGGCGGGCACGCACGAACCGGTTGTCTGGATCGGCCACCACGGCGATGAAGCGCGCGGGCTGTTCACCCACAAATCCATCCGCCACTTTCAGCGAGGCCGGCAAACCAGTGACCGGCCTGGCATCGCCGCTCAAGGCGTTGAACCAGTTCAAGCCCCTCAGGGAATACGAACTCATGAGCGCTCTCCTTGATACAGGTCGCGAACCGTGGCCGGCTCGATTTGCGGCTCGGCGTCCAGACGCGCCAGCCGTTGCAGAAACAGGTCGGCCTGAGTACTGCGTTGCTGCGCAGGCAAACCCTGCTTGAGCAATTCGCCGACCTGCCGACGAATCCGCGCCACGTCGTCTTCCACGTAGCGATCCACCAGACCCGTGGCGAAACGTTGCTCGCCGCCGGTCAGGCTCCAGATAAAGGGGCGATCGCGCGAGTCGTATTCCTCGAGCCCCGCCTCCTGTTCGATCACCTGGGGACCGTTCAGGCCCAGGCGAGCCTCCTGAGTCACCAGCAGGTAGCTGCACAAACCGGCGGCAATCGACATGCCGCCAAAACAACCGACGCTGCCCGCTACCACACCGATCACCGGTTGGTACTGGCGCAAATCGACGATCGCCGCATGGATATCGGCAATGGCCGCCAAGCCGAGGTTGGCTTCCTGCAGGCGCACACCTCCGGTTTCCAGTAGCAGCACGGCTCGGGTCGGGATGCCCTTGCGGTTATCCTCGGCAGCCAGTTCCAGTGCACCGGCAATTTTCGCCCCTCCGACTTCACCGAGACTGCCGCCCTGGAATGCCCCTTCGATAGCCGCGATCACTACTGGCAATCCGTCGAGGCTGCCCTTGGCGATCACCACGCCGTCATCGGCTTGCGGCACCACGCCCTGGCGCGCCAGCCACGGCGACATGATGCGTTGAAACGGATCGAGCAATTCGCGAAAGGTGCCGGTATCAAGCAAGGCTTTCGCCCGTTGCCGGGCACCGAGTTCAACGAAGCTGTGCTTGTTGAGAAGCGCTGCGCTGTCAGTCATGGCCGATCTCCTCGAAGCCCTGTTCCAGGCGCAGGCGGACTACCCCGGGGGTGGCGCCGAAATCGTGGATGTCGATGTCCATGGCCGGCGGGACCTGGCCGTCGAACATCCGTGCGAACAGGTGCTGCCAGCGTTGCTCGCTGCCGTTGACCGAGGTCTGCACGGTGATGCTCAGCTTGCCGGGTTGACCCGGTTCGATCAGCACTTCCAGATCGCCCGAGCCGACACAACCCACCAGCGTGCGACCGCGTGGCGGCTGCCCGGCGGGGAATTCAAAAGATAAGGTTTCCATTAAAACGCTCCCTGGGTAATGCGGTCGCCGGCCTCGATGCGGTCGATGAACAGGCAGGCTGCGAGCAAATCCGCAGCACCACCGGGCGAGGCATTCAATGCGATCAACTGTTGGTCCAGCTCATGCAGCCGACGACGCCCGGCGAGGCTGGCGCTGCCACCGGCGTCGAGCACGGCCTGGGCACCGAGTTGCATGGTGCTCAGGCCTTCCTCACCGGCGCGGTACAGCACGCAGGTGTCAGCCAGATTCGTCATGATCGCCAGCAACGCATCGAGCCGAGCGTTCTGTTCGCCATGGCCGACAGCGCGGCTGCGCTTGAGTTGCGGCAGTGCGCGTTGAATCACTGCCGGAAAACCGAGTTGCGCTTCCTCGCGGGCACCGCGCACACCGTAGCGTTGGGCGACTTGCGCACCGTGGCTCAGTGGACGCGGCGCATAACGGTCGTCGAGCAAGGCCAGGCGTGCCGCTCGCAAGGCGATGGCGCCAGCGGCGGTGGAATGCGGCTCCAGCGCAACAGCGGCGACCAGCAGGCCCAGCGCCCAGATGGCCCCGCGATGGGTATTCACGCCGTTGGTGGTGGCGAGCATCGCTTGTTCGCCTTCACGTCCGATCAGGCCAATCGCCTCGCGCAGCGGCAATCCAACCTCGCCCATCTCGATAGCGGCTTGCGCCATTTCCTTGAACGCCGGCCACAGGGCCAGCGCCGAGGCGTGCATCAGCCCCAGGTGCAAATCGGTGTGGGCGCCATTGCCGCGGCGGTCGACCAACGCCGGTTTTGGCGACAGGTCAGCCTCGTCGATGAGCGCATCCACCGCCAGGTCCGCCAGGCGTTCGGCCAGGCTCAGGGTTTTCGGTTGCAGGTTGAGTGCGTGCATTACCAGCTCCTGAACTTGGCGGGCGGGTTGTAGAGGCCACCAGACCACTCCACCAGGTCCGCTACGCTTTTGGCGGCGAGCAATTCACGGGTGGCGTCGGTACGGCGGATGCCGAGGTCTTCGGGCAAGGCGATCAAGCCTTCGCGGCGCATGCGCGCGGTGTCCTTGGGGTTGTGCCGCAGGCCGATGGCGGTCACGCCAGCGACGGCGGCGATCATGGCCTGGCGCTCTTGCAGCGTGCGGGCCTTGTACAAATAGGCGATGCCTTCTTCGGTCAGCAGGTGGGTGACGTCGTCGCCGTAGACCATGATCGGCGCCAGTGGCATGCCGCTTTTTTTCGCCACATCGATGGCGTCGAGGGTCTCGACGAAGGTCGGCTTTCCGCCTTCCTGAAAGGTCTCGACCATTTGCACCACCAGTTTTTTGCCGCGTTCGAGCATGGGTTGTGCAGTGTCGGTATGGCGCATGTCGAGCCAGGCTGGCGTGCCGTGCCGGCGACCGCGCGGGTCGTGGCCCATGTTCGGCGCGCCACCAAAACCGGCCAGGCGACCACGGGTCACGGTCGAAGAATGGCCGTCGCCATCGACTTGCAGGGTCGCGCCGATGAACAGGTCCACCGCGTATTGCCCGGCCAATTGGCTGAACATCCGGTTGGAGCGCAGCGAGCCGTCACGCCCGGTGAAGAACACGTCGGGCCGGGCGGCGATGTAGTTTTCCATGCCCAGTTCGGTGCCGAAGCAATGCACGCTTTCGACCCAGCCACTTTCAATCGCCGGGATCAGGGTTGGGTGGGGATTGAGCGTCCAGTTGCGACAGATCTTGCCCTTGAGGCCCAGGGATTCGCCGTAGGTCGGCAGGATCAGTTCGATGGCGGCCGTGTTGAAACCGATGCCGTGGTTGAGCGATTGCACGTTGTGTTTTTCGTAGATCCCGCGAATCGCCATCATCGCCATCAGCACGTGCACCGGCTTGATGTGCCGAGGGTCTCGGGTGAACAGCGGCTCGATGTAGAACGGCTTGTCCGCCACCACCACGAAGTCGACCCAAGAGGCGGGAATGTCGACCCGCGGCAATTCACTGACATCGTCCACCAGTTGATTGACCTGGACGATGACGATGCCGTCGCTGAAGGCAGCCGGTTCGATCAGCGCCGGCGTGTCTTCGGTGCTGGGGCCGGTGTAGATGTTGCCGGCGCGGTCGGCCATGAAGCCAGCGCTGAGTACCACGTTGGGAATCAGGTCGACCACCAGCCGCGCATAGAGCTCGATGTAGGTGTGGATGGCGCCGATTTCCAGCAGGCCGTCTTCGAGCAACTGGCTGATGCGCAGGCTCTGGGTGCCGGCGAAGGAGAAGTCGAGCTTGCGCGCAATGCCACGCTCGAACAGGTCCAGGTGCTCGGAACGACCGACGCTGGGCATGATCATGTGAAGGTCATGCAGCTTGCCCGGATCGGCCTTGGCCAGGGAACGGGAGAGAAAATCCGCCTGCTTCTGGTTATTGCCCTCCAGCACCACTCGATCGCCCGGCAGGATCAACGCCTCCAGCGCCGCCACGATCTTGTCGGTGGGCAACACCACACCGTCGGCCAGGTCTCGCACCAGCGCAAGACGTCGCTGCTTCTCGCTGCGCCGCCGCGTCCATCGCGAGTCGGGGGATATTGTTGTTGTCATGACCACTCCACGGGTTCGCTGTCGTGGGGTCACAGTAGGAGTGTTGGTGGGGGGTATCAATCAAGCAGAGGGGTGGATTGTTACGCTTAGGTTAATGGTTGACTATTCTGACGCCTTCGCGAGCAGGCTCGCTTGTATGGTAGGACTTGAAGGGAGGAGGAGGGACAAGGCTCGATTCTGACTGTTGACGCAGTACAGACTGTGGGAGAGTTCGCCCCTCCTCCTTTCACCCAAGCGCCGATAAAGAATGCATCTGGCCTAGACCGACGATAGGAACAAGCCTGCGCCTCTGGGTGAGCCCTTCAAGTGCTTAAAACCTTATCCCGGAGGAAAACCTATGGCAATGCCGGTTTCTGTTTCAAAGCCGATCGTGGGCGTGGATGTCGCCAAGAAAGAATTGGTGATTTATCACGCCGAACTGGACCTGCTTGAAGAGATTCCCAACAACAAAATCAGCATCAACAAGTGGTTAAAGGACTTGCCGGGGAGTGTGGCTATTGCTGTTGAAGCCACCAACATCTACCACCTGGAGTTCGCTGACCTGGCCTTTGAGGCCGGCTGCGTGATTTACATGGTGGGCGGCTATGAGCTCAAACATTACCGAGAAGGTGTGAAGGTCCGTGCCAAAACCGATGCACTGGATGCCAAACTGCTTGCTCGCTATCTGAAGAACGAGCATGAAGAACTTCACCCATGGACGCCGCCGACACCGCTGTATCGCCAACTCCTGAGTCTTTTTCGCCGCCGGGCGGCCTTGGTCCAGGCCAGGGTCGGCCTAGTGCAAAGCTGGTCGAATGAGCCCTTGCTGAAGGCTGCTTTTTCCGAGCAAATAAAGTCCATGCAGCAGCTTGAGACGCTGATCGAAAAGACGATCAACGATCAGCTGAAAGAAGCCGGTTTGCTGGGGCAGTTGAAGCGTTGCTTGAAAGTTGAAGGGGTTGGATTTTTGACTGGCGCGCGCTTGCTCACGGCGTTCCAGCGCGGAGACTTCCGAAACGCAGATGCCTTTATCGCCTTTCTTGGAATGGACTTGCGGGTGTCAAAATCAGGGCAAAAAGATGGTCGCCGGAGTTTGACCAAGCGAGGCGATCCAGAAGCCCGCCGCCTTCTGCACAATGCGGCTATGTCGGCGAGTCGAACCGAAGCCTGGAAAGGGTTTTACCAAGAACAAAGAAATCGGGGTTTCAGCACCACTCAAGCCTTGGTGATGCTGGCTCGCAAGCTCGCTCGTATCGTATTCGCCCTGCTGAAGGGGCAGAGTGAATACCAACCGAAAACCAGTTGAGGGCTTCCCCTCAACCATAGAATCTCCCACATTGGTTTTGCGGCGAACACCAACCCTGTGGGAGCGAGCCTGCTCGCGAAGGGGCCGCGATGGTCACAACTGCTGTCGAAGGCCGGAAGAAAATTGTCGAAAAGTCCCAAAAAAGGACCGATCAGTCCCTTTTTGGGAATCTTCAACCATTGGACATCT
This sequence comes from Pseudomonas umsongensis, assembly GCF_002236105.1. GTDB lineage: Bacteria > Pseudomonadota > Gammaproteobacteria > Pseudomonadales > Pseudomonadaceae > Aquipseudomonas > Aquipseudomonas umsongensis. The sequence goes on along the minus strand of NZ_NIWU01000003.1, from coordinate 472,068 downwards.
TCGCCAACTGATCGGGTTTTGTGTTTAAACATTTGTCCGCAGAAAGGATGGAAGGCTACAACGCCTGACATCGCTGCCTACAGAAATGCCGGAACCCGCTGACTGGTGCGCTTTTGCGCGGATCTTTATCGTTTATGCGTCGCTGCAAATTCAGCGGCCGGGTTTGGAACCCCGAGGTGTAAAGGGCGAAAAAGCGCCATTCATAACGTATGCTTGCGCACCTTCATAGTGTGCATTCCGTTATGGCGGCTGTGCGCGGGAGACCTTCGGGTCTACCGGGTTTTCTCCATTTACCTCGGGTTCCAACCTGCGTACAGCTGCCACCCTAATTCGTTTGGAACCGAATGGGCCAGCTGAAACTCGTCAAATGGAGATTCAGTATGTTCAAAGTAACTCCCAATCCCCCGGAAACCGATCCCGATTTCCAAGCTGCCTTGGAAGCCGAGAAGCTCAGCGAAGCCGCAGACCGCGCCCTCTCTCATTACTTCCCGCCCCCTCACGAAAAACCGGCCAAGCGCCGAAAATTCCAGCTGTTCACCGTCTCTCCTGACATCGGCACTGAAGCACTTCTGGCCAATGCCTCCGAAGACCTGCTGTCCATCAGTGCCATTGCGGCCGATCTGGCGGACGGCGTGGAGGGTTCGCGCCGTTCGGTAGCCTTGGCGCTCAGCCGCATGGCCGATGGTGTGCATTTGTTGGTGGAGCGGGCGTTGGATCACCATGAGGCGTTGGCTCAGGCCAAGGTTTAGCCGTCAGATTTTTGGTGAATTGGAGGCCGCTTTCGCGAGCAGGCTCGCTCCCACAGGGTTTGGTATTCGCCGCAAAACCATTGTGGGAGCGAGCCTGCTCGCGAAGGGGCCCTTCAGACGAGCGCAGCACCTACCAACAACTCCTCCAGCGCCAACAAATCCGGCACCTTGGCCACTTGATCCGCCACCTGCACCGCCGCTTTCTCCAGCGGGCACAACGGCACATCCACGTAGCTCAATTGACTGTCGAGCTTGTACGAGCGCGGTATCCCTTGGACCAGTAGCGCGATGAACTTCAGCTCGGGCCGACCGCCGAGCGCGTTGAGAATGACAATTCGCGCGCGTTCGCCGATGACGATTTTCTGCCCGCACGCCGACTCGAAGCTGAGCAATGGTATCTGCCGGTCGCGCCACGCTACCCTTCCCAGATACCAAGGTGGTGAGTCCAGGTCGATGGCCGCGGGTTGGTAACCAATCAGTTCAGCCACCGCGACGTTAGGCAGGATCAGGTGGCGGTCAGCCAAAGGCAGTAGCAGGCCGGTGAGTTGGCTGTCGCGCGGGTCGTGGCGACGCTCATGCATGGGTCTTGCTCCACAGGGCAATGCTTTCAAGCAATACCGATTCCTGGTACGGCTTGCCCAGGTAGTCGTTGACGCCGATGGCCATCGCCCGGTCGCGATGTTTCTGGCCAGTACGAGAGGTGATCATGATGATCGGCAGGTGCCGCAGACGCTCATCGTTGCGCACCTGGGTGGCGACTTCGAAGCCATCCATGCGCGGCATTTCGATGTCCAGCAGCATCAGGTCCGGGATGTGCTCTTCCAGCAGCAGCATGGCGTCGACACCGTCCTTGGCGGTCAGCACGTTCATGCCGTGGCGTTCAAGCAAACGGCTGGTGACCTTGCGCACGGTGACCGAGTCGTCGACCACCATCACCAGCAACGGCCGTTGCGGCTCGACCTCGACGTCGTGACTGACCGGACGCTGCGGCGCGCGGGCTTGCATGGCGCGAACCGGCGCCAGCAGGTCCAGGATCAGCACCACCCGACCGTCCCCCAGAATCGTCGCCCCGGACACCCCTTGCACGGCTGCGAACTGTGGGCCGAGGCTCTTGACCACGATCTCGCGCGTGCCGGCCATGGCATCGACCTGCACTGCAATATGCCGCTCGTTGCATTGCACCAGCAATACCGGCAGCGGCAGGCTCTGGCCCAACAGCCGTGGACGCGGGCTGGTTTTCAGCAGCTCGCCCAGGTAACACAGTTCATAGCACTGACCGGCGTATTCGTAGGTCGGCGGATCAAGGCGGAAATGCCCTTCAAGTTCGTTGGGCAACACGCGGACAATCCCATCAATGGTGTTCAGTGGAATGGCGTATTGATCCTCCCCGCATTGCACCATCAGCGCCCGGTTGACCGACACAGTGAACGGCAGGCGAATGCGAAAATGCACACCCTGCCCTGGCACTGAGTCGATACTCATGGTGCCGCCCAGTTGCCGCACCTCTTCGTGCACAACGTCCATGCCGACCCCACGCCCGGAGATCTGGGTGATTTTCTCGGCGGTGGAAAACCCCGGCTGCAGGATGAATTGCAACACGTCGTGGTCGCTGATGACACTGTTCGGGTCGAGCAGGCCGCGTTTGATCGCCTTGCGCCGCACCGCCTCCAGTGGCACGCCGGCACCGTCATCGCGAATATCGAAAATGATGTCGCCACCTTCGCGCAACAGATCCAGGGTGATCCGCCCTTGCGCCGGCTTGCCCGCCGCTAACCGCACAGTGGCGGATTCCAGGCCGTGGTCGACGGCATTGCGCAGCATATGCTCCAGTGGCGCCGCCATGCGTTCGAGCACATTGCGATCCATCTCGCCTTCGGCGTTGCCGACGATGAACTCGACGTCCTTGCCCAACTCACTGGCAACCTGGCGAACAATGCGCTTCAAGCGCGGCAGCATCCGCTCGAACGGCACCATGCGCGTGCGCATCAGGCCTTCCTGCAATTCGGTGTTGATGCGGCCCTGCTGTTGCAACAGGTTTTGCGCATCCTGGTTGCGGCGGTCGAGGGTTTCCTTGAGATCAAGCAAGTCGGAGGCGGATTCGAACAGCGCTCGCGACAGTTGTTGAAGTTGCGAGTGGCGATCCATTTCCAGCGGGTCGAACTCTTCGTAGCCCAGGCGCTCGGCATCGACGTGCTGACGACTGAGAATCCTGCCCTGGGTTTCGGTATCGAGCCTGCGCAACTGGTCGCGCATGCGCTCGATGGTGGTTTCCATCTCGTTGAGGGCGACCTGCGCGTCGTTGACCTGCTGTTCGATGCGACCGCGAAAGATCGAGGTTTCAGCGGCCAGGTTGACCAGGTCGTCGAGCAGTTCCGCCGAGACCTTGACCATATCCGCCCCGGCATCGGACTGCAGCGGAGGTGCCTCGGTTTTTGCCGGAACGGTGAGTGGGGCCGGGGCTTCAGGCAGCACCGGGTGACTGAAGTTCTGGATGGCATCGATCAGCCGGTCGGCCGGCGGCAATGGCTCACCGGCGCGCGCCGCGTCGAGCATCTGCGCCAGCCGGTCATGGCTGCGCTGCAGCAGCTCGAACAAAGCCGACGTGGGTTGCAGCATGCCAGTGGATAAACCTTCGTAGAGAAACTCCAGTTCGTGGGCCAAATCGCCAATGGGAGCGATTTCCACCATGCGCGCACCGCCCTTGAGGGTATGCAGATCGCGCAGCAGGGTTTCCATTTCCTGCCGGTTCGACGGCTCGGCCTGCCAGCGCAGCAGTGCCGCCCCGGAGCTTTCGATGATGTCGAAGCCTTCTTCAAGAAAGATGTCCAGCAACTCGCTGTCATGGTGGGCCGAGTCGACGCCAGCGGCAGCTTCGATTACATCGGCATTGTTTGCGTGGCTTTGCCTGAACGCGCGAATCGCTTCGATCAGTTCCCCGGGATCGCCCAGGGCCTGATGGTCTTGCAACTGCTCAAGCAACTGCGCCAGATGGTCATGGCTCAGTTGCAGCAATTGCGTCAACACTTCGCTGTGGCTGTAACGGCGGTCCGCCAGGCCCTCATAGAGGTTTTCCAGTTCCTGTGCCAGGTCTGCGACCGGTTCGACCTCGGCCATCCGCGCGCCCCCCTTGAGGGTGTGCAAGTCGCGCTGCAACGAGGACAGCGGCGCGGGGTTATGCGGGTCACTGACCCAGCGTTGCAAGGAATGGTTGGCGCTTTCGAGGATATCCTCGGCTTCCTCAAGGAAGATCGAAACGATGTCGTCGTCCAGTTCGGCTGCGCGGTCTCCTGTAGGAGCGAGCCTGCTCGCGATGGGCTCATAGGCGCCGCGTTTATCCAATGAAAGCGCGTCATCGTTAGCGTCCATCGCGAGCGTGCTCGCTCCTACAGGGGGGAGCGTGCGCTCGAGTTCGGCGGTGGCGGCGCCCAGCTCGCGGATGCTCAAGGTGCGACTGCCGTCACTCCGGATCAGGCCCATGGCCGAAGGGTCCAGGCTCTGATCGAGCAAGCCGTGCAAGGCCCGAATCCTTTCCGGGCGCGGGCTGACTTCCTGGCCGGCAGCCAGCTCATCAAGCATGTTGATCAGCGCTTCGTGGGCACTTTGTGCTTCCTGGAAAAATTCCTCGCTAACCGCCAGGCTGCTCTCTTCCACAGCCCCGTAGAGGTCGAGCAAGGCTTCGCAGAGCTCATCCACCGGATGCAGGTCGGCCAGGTGCGCGCCTTCGCCGAGGGTGGTCAATTCGTCCAGCAGTGCACTGAGCTCCTGGCGTTCGCCTGGATGCTGCTGCCAGCGCCGCAACAGGCTTTCGGCGTCGAGCAGGATGTCCATGCCCTGGGCCAGGAAGTTGTTGATCAACTGCGGGTCGCGCTTGATCCTCAGGCCGGCACTGGGCGTGCTCAAGTGACTTTGCAGGCGTTCGGCGAGCAGCGCCCTGGCGTGCTCGATCAGGGCCCCGGAGCCGGGGATTTCAGCCAACGGGTCGGTCTTGAGCTGGCGCAAGCCAAGACGGAACAAACCTTCGGCCTCCAGCAGCACTTCGACTTCGTCCAGGTCGAGCGCGATCAGGTGAGCCTTGTACTCCCGGGCCAGTTGGTCGAGCGTCGTCGCCAGCTCGGCAATCGGCACCACCCCGGCCATCGACGCACTGCCCTTGAGGGTGTGTAAAGCACGCTGCAGCTCATCGCTGGCCTGCAGCGGCAGGCGTTCGGCGGCCTGGTCGAGAAAGCGGTTGAGGTTGCTCAAATGGGTTTCGGCTTCCTTGCGGAAGATTTCCAGCAATAGCGGGTCGAGGGCCGCGACGTCCTGGGTATCCTCGTCCGCTGCCAGGGTATCGCCCTTGGCCAGGGCGTGGGCACGGGCCGCCAACTGGTCGACATCATTGCGCTGACGCTGGGCATCGGTGTCATATTCGGCCACCAGCTCCGGCAGCAGATCGAGCACATCGTCGAGCAGTTGCTGCACGCTGGCGCCAGGCTCCACGCTGTGTTCCAGCACGCGGTTAAGCAGGTTTTCCACCGCCCAGGCCAATTCGCCAAGCACCAGGGCTCGCACCATCCGGCCACTGCCCTTGAGGGTATGAAAGGCACGGCGCAATTCACTCAGGGCCAAGCGGTTGGTGGGATCCGCCGACCAGCGTGGCAAATGCTCGCGAAGGATCTCCAGCACTTCATCCGTTTCTTCGAGGAATACTTCGCGCAACTCCTCATCCACCGGCTCTTCGCCTGAAGGTGGCGGCAGCAGGCTATCCGGGGTGTCGAGCGCGGGCGGGTTCAGGGCCGAAACCGGGCTGGCCAGCACATCAGCCAGGGCCTGGGCGATGGCCGGGGCATCCCGCTCCTGCTGTTGCCGCAGGGACTGCGCTTCGCCGGGGCTCAGGACATCCGCAAGCACTGGCACCTGTCGTTCGCTGGGGAAAAACCCGAGTGAGGCCAGGCTACTTTGCGCCACGTCAAGCAGACCCTCACCGGGTGCTTCGGGGTCGTCGTTGAGGCGTTCAAGGTAATACTCGATGCTGGTGATCACGTCGGCCAGGCTGTCCAGCGCCTGCCAGCCGGGCTGATCCGGCTCGAGCAGCAGGTGTTCATGAATGTAGTGATTGCAGGTTTCGATCAGGCCCGCCGCCCGGGTCAACGGGATCATCGCCAGCGCACCCCGAACCTGGGTCAGCAGGGCCGGCAGCTCCTGCAGGTGCTGTCGGTCCCAATCGGCATCGATGTAGTCGACGATCATGTCCTTGGCTTGCTGCAGACAGATGCGCGCTTCCTTGATGACGATCTGGTGGATCTGCGTCAGGTCGGTGGTGGGCAGCCGACTGTCTTCCTGGCTTTCAGGCTCTACGGTGCCGACCATGCCGGCCAGCGTCGCTTCGACGTAAAGCAAGGCCCCGGCCACGTCCATGAGGATCGCATCATCGGGTACGCGCTGGCCTTGGGCCAGGCTCAGCACCACGGCCAGTTGATCGATGATGACCTTGCGGGGTTGGCCGAAACCCAGCACCGCCAGGGTGTCAGCGATTTGCCGCAGGGGTGCCAGCAGGCTGTCGAGGTCCGAAGTGTGTTGCCGGTCGCTGCGCACGAACAGGTCCAGGCGCTCCTTGACTCGCACCAACTCTTCGCACAATGCCGCCAATACCGAGCGCATGGCATCACGATCAGGACCGGCCAGGCGGGCGCGTTCTTCGTCGACCATCGCGCTGTCAGGCAATGCATCGTCCAGTGCGTAGCGATCTTTCATGGTCAGCATCTGCCCGGTGGGATGTTCGGCCTTGGCAATGTAGAACAGCAAACTCTTCAGCAACTCGGGTGGCGGCGGCTGATTGATGCCCTGCATGCCCTGTTCGAGCAGACGCTTGAGCTCTTTGTCGGCCTCCTTGAACAGGCTGCGCAAGGCCGGACTGTTGGTAATGACGCCGGCGCGCATGCCTTCGACCAGCGCTGAAGCGACCTGCCACAGTGGGCTCAGGGGCGCTGAATCGCACAAGCCTTCCAGACGCGTAAAGACCTTGGCCAGGTACTCCAGGTGCGTGTCGTCATCCTGCTCGCGCAGCAACCCGACCAGGGCCATCTGCAACATTTGCCGCAACTTGCGCAGTACATTCGGCAGGTCCGCCGGCTCCAGCCGCGCCAGGGACGCTTGATCCAGGGCAGGCAGGTCTGGCAACTGCGGGCTGAACAGGCTGGTTTCCGACAACAGGCTTTCGCCGCGGGCGCTGCGCAGGTCGTTGATCAGCGGCAACACGACCAAAGGCAGATCGCGGCGGGCACCTTGCACGCGATCCAGATAGATCGGCAACTGCCCCAGCGCTTGCAGCATTAGGTGCAGCGCCTCGTCACGATGATGGACGCGATTGTGTTGCAAGGCGGTGACCAGTTGCTCCATTTCTTCGGCGAGCAAGGCCGCGCCGTAGAATTCGACCATCTGCAGACTGCCGTGAACCTGATGGATGCACGCCAGGCATTCGCTCAGGGCGTGCGTCGCCTGCGGGTCATCAAGCTGGGTTTCGATCGCGTGATGAGCCTGCTTCAGCGTTTCGGCAATTTCGCCTTTGACCCACTCGAGGGCCACATAGTCGTGCCGATCACCCATAACCACTCCAATCCCCACTTCTATCAAGATAGCCATGCCCGGGGGCGGTTCAAGCTTTGTCCGCGACCTGCGCCTGGGTGGCCGGCAAGGTGAAGCCAGACACCGAACGCCGCAACTGGCTGGCCATTTTTGCCAGGTTGCCGATGCTCTCGGCGGTGGCGGTAGAGCCGGACGAGGTCTGCGAAGTGATCTGCTGGATCACGTTCATCGTCAGGGAAATCTGACCGGCAGACGACGTTTGTTGTTGCGCCGCGTTGGAAATACTCTGGATCAGCGCCGCCAGGGTCTTGGACACCCCTTCGATTTCTTCCAGGGCCACACCGGCATCCTGCGCCAGACGCGCGCCGCGCACCACTTCGGTGGTGGTCTGCTCCATGGAAATGACCGCTTCGTTGGTGTCGGCCTGGATCGCCCGCACCAGGGTCTCTATCTGCCGCGTTGCGGCCGAAGAACGCTCCGCCAGGCGCTGCACCTCGTCGGCGACCACTGCGAAACCACGCCCGGCATCACCGGCCATGGACGCCTGGATCGCTGCGTTGAGGGCGAGGATGTTGGTCTGGTCGGCAATGTCATCGATCAAGCTGACGATATCGCCGATTTCCTGGGAGGACTCGCCAAGGCGCTTGATTCGCTTGGCGGTGTCCTGAATCTGTTCGCGGATATTGTCCATGCCATGGATGGTGTTGTGCACCACTTCGTTGCCCTTGTTGGCGATTTCCACCGAACGCTCGGCCACCGCCGAGGATTCCGCGGCGTTGGCCGACACCTGATCGATGGACTCAGCCATGTCGTTGATCGCGGTGGAGGCTTCGGAAATCTGTTGGGCCTGATGTTCCGAGGCCTGCGCCAGGTGCATTGCGGTAGCCTGGGTTTCCTGCACGGCGGCTGCAACCTGGCCCGCCGTCAGGTTGATCGTTGCCACCAGATCGCGCAGTTGGTCCACGGAATAGTTGATCGAGTCGGCGATGGTCCCGGTGAAGTCTTCGGTTACCGTGGCGGTCACGGTCAGGTCGCCGTCGGCCAAGTCTTCGATTTCGTCGAGCAGGCGCATGATCGCGTTCTGGTTGCGCTCGTTTTTTTCAGCGGTCTCGCGCAGCTGGCGATTGGTTTCGCGCACCATCACCAGGCCGATGAGGATGATCGACATCAGCGCCCCCAGGCCCAGGACATAACCGCCGATGGTGTCGGTGTCACGCCCTCCGGCGAGGTTTTCAAAGCCGCTGGCCAAATGGGAAGCTTCGTCGAGCAGGGTTTGCGAAAGGCTGAAAATATTGGTGGCCGACTCACGAACCTTGAACAGCTCCGGTGAGGTTTCGAGGATTTCGTCCACTGAGCCTGAGACGAATTCGAACAGCTCTGATATCTCGATCAGCCGCGCGCGCGCGTCACGGTCCTCGACCTGGCTGACCCGCAGAGATGCGTTGCCCTGGAGCATGCCGTTGAGCACCTGGCCGAACCGCGCCGCATCACGGCCGAACGCATCGGCGGCCTGCTGTGAGTTTTCGTCGCCGGACAACACGGTATTGACCGCCCCTAAAATACGCTCGGCCAACAGTGATTGACGCTGCGCCATCGCCACCTGAGCCGCCGGGGCGCCACGTTGCAGCAGGGTTTCCACCACCTTTTCGTATTCAACCTGCAACTGCGGCACGGTTTCGGCCAGGGTCGCGGCGACTTGATGCAGCGACAGCACCGTCTGTTCACTGGACAGGATCGCATCGGTGTTTTTCAGCAGGCGCTCCCAGTCCAGTTGCACGGCGCGCATTTCCGGGCGCACGCTGGGCGGTGCCGGTGGCAGGCCGGTGGCGGGGTCGCCTTTCTTCAGATAGCTCCAGCGCCGGGCGAAATCGTTGCGCGCATCGCTTAGCAACTTGAATGCCGCAGCCTTGCCGGCCGCGGCTTCGGTAGCATTCTTGGCGATGCGCTGGGACAACACGCGCAGCTCACCGGCGTGACCGATGTACTGTTTGTCGTAGGTGGCCTGGGTGTTGAGGTACGCGAAGTTGGCGAACAACAACATGATGAAGATGATCAGGGCGATGAACAGCGCGATGATCTGCGATCGACTGCGCGACGCCTCCATTGGCTTGCCTGTTTTTGCTTTTATCATCGGTCTTCGCCTGTTAACCCACTTCTGGGCCTGACAGAATCCCCTGTGGGAGCGGGCTTGCTCGCGAAAGCGCCAGTCCATTCAACATTGATATTGACTGATCTACCGCTTTCGCGAGCAAGCCCGCTCCCACATTTAGAACTGTGTCGTTCCATTTAAATGGCAACATTCATGAACCCCTGCGACCGCGCCAGCGTAAACAGACTGAGCACCTGCCAGCTCTGCTCGCGCTGAAACCGGCCAGTGATGAACGGTGCGATCGGGCCGCCCGGTGCGTCTATCGGCTGTAGACTGTCGCGGGCAAAGTGCTGCAAGCCGAAGACTTCATCGACCAGCAACCCGGCAAACACCTCGTCATGTTCCACCACCAATACGCGCCGCTGCTTGCGCGTCGCCGAGATTTCCTGGCCAAAAAAACCGCACAAATCAATGATCGGCAACAAACGCCCGCGCAGATTGGCCACGCCCTTTACCCAGGACTTGACCCCCGGCACCAGCGTAAAACGCGGCTCGTGCAACACTTCACCGATTTCGCCCATGGGCGCGACGTACCACTGTTCGCCCAAGCGAAAACCGATGCCGCTCCAGCTGTCCTGGCGGGCGGGCTGGGACGGCAAGTCCGCCGCCAGCAAGCGACAACGCCGGTCGATCTGCAATAGCAGTTCGAAGGCGGTCAGTGATTCGCTCATGGCCCTGTGATCAACCGGCCAGCACGTTGTTCAAGGTCTTGATCAGGGTATCTTCGTCAACCGGCTTGGTCAGATAGTCCTTGGCCCCTTGGCGCGTACCCCAGACCTTGTCGGTTTCCTGATCCTTGGTGGTGATGATAATCACCGGGATGTGCCCGGTTTCCGGATCTTTGGTCAACTGGCGAGTCGCCTGGAAGCCATTGAGTCCGGGCATGACGATGTCCATCAGCACTGCGTCGGGTTTTTCCTGGCGGGCCAGCGCCACGCCGTCTGCGCCGTTTTCGGCTTTCAATACTTCATGACCGTGCTTCTCCAGCATGCCGGTCAATTTGTACATTTCGGTCGGCGAATCATCGACGATCAGGATACGTGCCATGGTCTTCCCCATTCTTGTCGGCGCAGGGCCCAATGGCCGAGCGTCACTGTAGGTGTCTTACTGCGGCAAAACAGCGGCAAAGCCCGGAACATGGGCCTGGATCGCGCTCAGCAGCTCTTCCTTGCTGAAAGGCTTGGTCAAAAACTGGTCGGAGCCGACAATGCGCCCCTTGGCCTTGTCGAACAGCCCGTCCTTGGACGACAGCATAATCACTGGCGTGCACTTGAATGCACTGTTGTTCTTGATTAACGCGCAGGTCTGATAGCCATCCAGGCGCGGCATCATGATGTCGACAAAGATGATGCCGGGGTGGTGATCGACGATCTTGGCCAACGCATCGAACCCGTCGATGGCCGTGATGACCTCACAACCCACATTCTTGAGCAGTGTTTCGGCGGTGCGGCGAATCGTCTTCGAATCGTCGATCACCATGACCTTCAAGGCGCTGGGTTGCTGTTCCATAGTTGCTCTACCGTCGCCTTTAGGAATCTATTTGTCCATCTGCGGGGCGTCGAGGACTCGAAACCCTTGATGTTCAAGGGCCGGCACGACATGGCAGCCTTTTTAGCACAGTCTCCAAATCCAATCTATCGGCCGGCCCCGGCAGTGGTTTTTCCTTGACCGGGAACACACTCAGCGCCACTCTGACGCCACTTTTATACGGTCCTTTGTAGGAGCGAGCATGCCCGCGATGGTCGTCAACGATGACGCGTACTGGCTGGATGAGCGCGGCGTTCTGAAGTCCATCGCGAGCATGCTCGCTCCTACAAGGTCGCCATAGCCCCCCAATTTCGAGGAATAACCCATGAGCGTTCGTGTCGGGATTGTCATGGATCCTATCGCCAGCATCTCCTATAAAAAGGATAGCTCGCTGGCCATGCTGCTGGCCGCACAGAAACGCGGCTGGGAACTGTTCTACATGGAGCAGCGCGACCTGTACCAGGCCGAAGGCCAGGCACGGGCGCGGATGCGCCCGCTGAAAGTGTTCGCCAACCCGGAAAAATGGTTCGAGCTGGAAGCCGAGCAGGACAACCTGCTGAGCGACCTGGACGTGATCCTGATGCGCAAGGATCCGCCTTTCGACATGGAATTCGTCTATACCACCTATTTGCTGGAACAGGCCGAGAATGCTGGCGTACTGGTGGTCAACAAGCCGCAAAGCCTGCGTGACTGCAACGAAAAACTGTTCGCCACGCTGTTTCCGCAGTGCACGCCTCCGACTATCGTCAGCCGTCGCCCTGACGTATTGCGTGAATTCGCCGACCATCATGGCGATGTGATTCTCAAGCCACTCGACGGCATGGGCGGATCCTCGATCTTCCGCCACACCGCCGGCCACCCGAACCTGTCGGTGATCCTCGAAACCCTGACCCTGCACGGCCAGCAGCAAATCATGATCCAGGGCTACCTGCCGGCCATCGTCGATGGCGACAAACGCATCCTGATGATCGACGGCGAGCCGGTGGACTACTGCCTGGCGCGCATTCCTGCTGCCGGCGAAACCCGTGGCAACCTTGCAGCCGGTGGCCGCGGCGAAGCCCGTCCATTGACCGAGAAGGATCGCTGGATTGCGGCGCAAGTCGGTCCGACCCTGCGCGAAAAAGGCCTGCTGTTCGTCGGCCTCGATGTGATCGGCGAGCACCTGACCGAAATCAACGTCACCAGCCCGACCTGCATTCGCGAAATCGACAATGCCTTCGGCACCGATATTGGCGGCATGTTGATGGATGCCATCGATCAGAAGCTCAAGGCCCGTTGATAAGCCAAACCAACATTGCGTTATCATGCGCGGCCTGTGAAAACGCGATGTTGGTTTCCTTGTCATGACCCTCCCGTCCGATCTGCCCCCCGAACTCGCCCACCACGGCGTGCGCCCGGCCGATCGCCTCGGTTTTACCCTGTTCCTGGCGGCGCTGATCCACCTGGCATTACTGCTGGGTGTCGGTTTCACAATGGTCGAGCCCAAGCAGATCAGCAAAACCCTGGAAATCACCCTCGCCACCTTCAAAAGCGAAAAGAAACCGGAAAAGGCTGACTTCCTCGCCCAGGAAAACCAGCAAGGCAGCGGCACCCTGGACAAGAAGGCCATCCCCAAGACCACCGAGATCGCGCCTTTCCAGGACAACAAGGTACAAAAAGTCACGCCACCGCCCGCCGCCAAGCCAGAACAGAAGGACGCCCCGCCCAAGGCAGCCGTGACCACCGTCGCACCCAAGCCAAAGAAAGCCCCGACAAAAACGGAGGAGCCCAAGCCCGTCACCAAACCTGTGGTGGCGGCACCGACATTCGACAGCGAACAGCTGTCCAGCGACATCGCCAGCCTCGAAGCCGAACTGGCCCAAGAACAACAGTTGTACGCCAAGCGCCCGCGCATCCACCGCCTGAGCGCCGCCTCGACCATGCGCGACAAGGGCGCCTGGTATAAAGACGAGTGGCGTAAAAAAGTCGAGCGCATCGGCAACCTCAATTACCCTGACGAAGCCCGGCGCAAGCAGATCTACGGCAACTTGCGCCTGATGGTCTCGATCAACCGCGATGGCTCGCTGTATGAGGTGCTGGTACTGGAGTCGTCCGGACAACCGCTGCTGGACCAGGCGGCCCAGCGCATCGTGCGCCTGGCAGCGCCGTTCGCCCCCTTTACCGGGGACCTGTCGGACATCGATCGCCTGGAAATCATCCGCACGTGGAAATTTGCACGCGGCGACCGCCTCTCCAGTAACTGACCAGCACCCCTTGTAGGAGCGAGCATGTCGAATCGTCGCACCGTCGCGATGGTCGTCAACGATAACGCGGGAAACCTGATACCCCGAGGGGTTTTCAGGTTTTTCGCGAGCATGCTCGCTCCTACAGGGAATCGTGTCAGATTTGCATCCCCAGCTTGTCAGTTCGTCCCTCCAACGCCACACTAGCGTTCATGAAAAACGTCAGCCCCAGCTACCTCAAGCATCACTTCCTGATCGCCATGCCTCACATGGTCGACCCGAACTTTGCGCACACCTTGACCTACATCGTCGAGCACACGGCCAATGGTGCCATGGGGCTGGTGGTCAACCGTCCGCAGGACCTCAACCTGGCCGATATCCTCGAGCAATTGCGTCCGGACATCGAGCCGCCCGCGCTCTGCCAGCACGTGCCGATCTTCATCGGCGGTCCGGTACAGACCGATCGTGGTTTTGTCCTGCACCCCAAGGGCCAGAGTTTTCAAGCGACCGTTGATCTGGAAGGCGAGCTGTCCCTGTCCACCTCCCAGGACGTGCTGTTCGCCATTGCCGATGGCGTCGGCCCGGCGAAAAGCGTTATCACGCTGGGTTATGCCGGATGGGAAGCCGGGCAACTGGAGGCCGAACTGGCCCAGAACGCCTGGCTGACTTGCCCGTACGACGCCGACATCCTGTTCAACACCAGCAGCGAACTGCGCCTGGAAGCGGCAGCCAAGCACCTGGGCGTCAATCTCAGCCTGCTCACCAGCCAGGCGGGGCACGCCTGATGGCCCTGCGGTTGATTCTGGGATTCGACTACGGCACCAAGCAGATCGGCGTTGCGGTTGGCCAGGTCATTACCGGCCAGGCCCGCGAGCTGTGCACCTTGAAGGCACAAAACGGTATTCCCGACTGGGATCAGGTAGAAGCGCTGATCAAGGAGTGGAAACCCGACGCCGTGGTGGTCGGCCTGCCGCTGAACATGGACGGCACACCCAGCGACATGTGCGCCCGCGCGGAAAAATTCGCCCGACGCCTGAACGGTCGCTTCAACCTGCCCTTCTATACCCACGATGAACGCCTGACCACCTTCGAAGCCAAGGGCGAACGCCTGGCCCGGGGCGGACAGAAAGGCAGCTACCGCGATAACCCGGTGGATGCCATCGCCGCCGCCCTGCTGCTGCAAGGCTGGCTCGACGAGAACAGCGCATTGTTCCAATCCTAATCCTGAAGAGCCGTCACCCGTCTCTTTTAGCTACAACCCGAGCCACCTCCCGCAACGATCCGGCTCGGGCCCAAGAAGGAGCAACCATGAGCCTGCCCAATCCCGCCGAACTGATCAGCCAGATGGCGACTGATCTCAAGGCACACCTGGAACACCGTGGCATCAGCGAACCGCGCTACATCGGCATTCGTACCGGTGGCGTGTGGGTTGCCCAGGCCCTGCTCAAGGAGCTGGGCAGCGCCGAACCGCTTGGCACACTGGACGTGTCCTTCTACCGCGACGACTTCAGCCAGAACGGCCTGCACCCGCAAGTGCGGCCGTCGGCCCTGCCGTTTGAGATCGAAGGCCAACACCTGGTGCTGATCGACGACGTGTTGATGAGCGGGCGGACCATCCGCGCCGCCCTGAACGAACTGTTTGACTACGGCCGCCCGGCCAGCGTGACCCTGGTATGCCTGCTGGACCTGGATGCCGGTGAACTGCCGATCCGCCCCAACGTACTGGGCGCGACCTTGTCCCTGGCAGCCCACGAGCGGGTGAAACTGTCGGGGCCGGAACTCAAGCTCGAACTGCAAGACCTCGCCCTTTAATTCGCCCTATTGAGAGTCCCCCTCGCGATGACGCCTCTAGATACCAAGCGCCCGCTGCAGCTCAATGATCAGGGCCAGCTGCGCCACTTCCTCTCGCTCGACGGTTTGCGCCGCGAGCTGCTGACGGAAATCCTCGACACCGCCGACTCGTTCCTCGAAGTTGGCGCACGGGCAGTGAAGAAAGTCCCGTTGCTGCGCGGCAAGACCGTGTGCAACGTATTCTTCGAAAACTCCACCCGCACCCGCACCACCTTCGAACTGGCGGCGCAACGGCTGTCGGCGGACGTGATCACCCTGAACGTGTCGACATCGTCGGCAAGCAAGGGCGAAACCCTGCTCGACACGCTGCGCAACCTGGAGGCCATGGCCGCCGACATGTTCGTCGTGCGCCACGGTGATTCCGGCGCTGCACACTTCATCGCCGAACATGTTTGCCCACAGGTGGCGATCATCAACGGCGGCGACGGCCGTCACGCTCACCCGACCCAGGGCATGCTCGACATGCTCACCATCCGCCGGCACAAGGGCGGCTTCGAAAACCTTTCGGTGGCCATCGTCGGCGACATCCTGCACTCGCGGGTTGCACGCTCGAACATGCTGGCCCTGAAAACCCTGGGTTGCCCGGACATCCGCGTGATTGCGCCGAAGACCCTGCTGCCGATCGGCATCGAGCAATACGGCGTGAAGGTCTACACCGACATGACCGAAGGCCTCAAAGACGTCGACGTGGTGATCATGCTGCGCCTGCAGCGTGAGCGTATGACCGGCGGCCTACTGCCGAGCGAGGGCGAGTTCTACCGCCTGTTCGGCCTGACCACCGCGCGCCTGGCTGGCGCCAAACCCGATGCCATCGTCATGCACCCGGGGCCGATCAACAGAGGGGTGGAAATCGAATCGGCGGTAGCCGACGGTCCACACTCGGTGATCCTCAACCAAGTGACCTACGGCATCGCGATTCGCATGGCCGTCCTGTCCATGGCCATGAGCGGTCAGACTGCGCAACGCCAATTCGAGCAGGAGAACGTTCAGTGAAGCTCAGCATTCTCGGGGCCCGCGTCATCGATCCGGCCAGCGGCCTGGATCAAGTCACCGATATCCACATTGAAGCCTGCAAGATCGTCGCCATTGGCGCCGCCCCAGCCGGTTTTGTCGCTGTCGACACCCTCGATGCCAAAGGCCTGGTGGCCGCCCCTGGCCTGGTCGACCTCAATGTCGCCCTGCGTGAACCGGGCTACAGCCGCAAAGGTTCGATTACCAGCGAAACCCGCGCCGCCGCTGCCGGTGGCGTGACCAGCCTGTGCTGCCCGCCAAAGACCAAACCGGTGCTGGACACCTCGGCCGTGGCCGAGCTGATCCTCGACCGCGCCCGCGAAGCCGGTAACGCTAAAGTGTTCCCGATCGGCGCACTGAGCAAAGGCCTGGACGGCGAACAGCTTGCAGAGCTGGTTGCCTTGCGCGATGCCGGCTGCGTGGCCTTCGGCAACGGCCTGGAGAGCTTCCGCAACACCCGCACCCTGTGCCGGGCACTGGATTACGCGGCCACCTTCGATCTCACGGTGATCTTCAACTCCCAGGACCACGACCTGGCGGAAGGCGGCCTGGCTCATGAAGGACCGACCGCGAGCTTCCTCGGCCTGCCGGGCATTCCGGAAACCGCTGAAACCGTGGCCCTGGCCAGGGACTTGCTGCTGGTCGAACAGACGGGCGTGCGTGCGCATTTCAGCCAGCTGACCAGCGCACGTGGTGTAGCGCTGATCGCCCAAGCCCAGCAACGCGGCCTGAAGGTCACGGCGGATGTCGCCCTGTACCAGTTGATACTGACCGACGAAGCGCTGATCGATTTCAGCAGCCTCTATCACGTGCAGCCGCCGCTGCGCACCCGCGCCGACCGTGAGGGTTTGCGCGCAGCCGTGAAGTCCGGCGTGGTCTCGGCCATTTCCAGCCATCACCAACCCCACGAACGGGACGCCAAACTGGCACCGTTCGGGGCTACCGAGCCCGGCATCAGCAGTGTTGAACTGCTGCTGCCGCTGGCGATGACACTGGTGGAAGACGGCTTGCTCGACCTGCCGACGCTGCTGGCGCGACTCAGTGCCGGCCCTGCGGAGGCCTTGCGCCTGCCAGCGGGCAAGCTGGCGGTAGGGGGCGCGGCGGACATCGTGCTGTTCGACCCGGCGGCTTCGACCGTGGCCGGGGAGACCTGGCTGTCCAAAGGCGAGAACTGCCCATTCATTGGCCACAGCCTCCCGGGTGTGGTGCGCTACACCCTGGTGGATGGCCGGATCAGCCACCAGGCTTAAAACCGCGTCGCCTGCATTCGCGAGCAGGCTCGCTCCCACAAGGACCGCATCAATCCTGTGGGAGCGAGCCTGCTCGCGAAGACTTACTGGAAGGCGCCTCTGTTCTGCGCGTTGCGAATGGACACCTGGTCATTCAGCGTCCAGAAGTCATACAACACCCCCAGAAAGAACAACCCACCCGTCACCAGGTACAGCAACCCGCTGATCCACTTCCCCTGATACATCCGGTGCACGCCGAACACCCCAAGAAACGTCAGCAGAATCCACGCCACGTTGTATTCAATCGGTCCAGCAGTAAATCGCAGGTCTGCTTCACGGTCCATGGTCGGAATCAGGAACAGGTCGATCAACCAGCCAATCCCCAGCAAACCGAAGGTGAAGAACCAGATCGTCCCGGTCACCGGCTTGCCGTAATAAAAGCGATGGGCACCGGTAAATCCAAAAATCCACAGCAGGTAACCAATCACCTTGCTGTGCGTGTCCTGATGCGGGACGGGGGGTTGATAGGTGTTCATGGATGACCTCGATTCACGCGATAGATAAATATTCTTTAAATCTTTGTGACTTTTTTACGAGCAGCCGACGTATGGCAAATGCTACCGTCACTCTCGCCAAACCCTTATAGCACCTGACTTCTGTCGGACAATCGCGTCAATTTACCGCTTATTTGGTTCCGTTAGACCCCGATGGAATCGACCAACGGCCTCAGAATGCCAAAAAAAGCTGTTATAAAGTTGCGCGCTAACACATACGAGCCCTGCCTAATGCGTCCATTTTTCAAGACATGGCTAACCATTTGCCTATTATTGCCACTGGCCGCCCACGCCACCAATCGTGAGCAACGTCTTCCGAACGTTAATGGTTACACCCCAAAATCCCATGCGGCTGCTCCTTCGAGCAAAAGCAAGAAATCGGTAAAGCTAGCTCCACAGCTGGCCAGCAAGAGCAGCCTGGTGCCGCCAATGGCGACCCGGGAAAGCAGCAACGTGCTGAGCCGCGCCGTTAACGTCCTGGGTACACCGTACCGTTGGGGCGGCAGCAGCCCGAGCAAAGGCTTCGACTGCAGCGGCCTGGTGAAATACGCGTTCAACGACGCCACGTTTGACCTGCCACGCACCTCCAATGCCATGGCCAGCGGCCACGGCGAGAAAGTCGATCGCAACGACTTGAAGCCCGGCGACCTGATTTTCTTCAACATCAAGAGTCGTCGAGTCAATCACGTTGCCATCTATTTGGGCAACGACCGCTTCATCCACGCGCCACGCCGTGGCAAGTCGGTGAGCATCGACACCCTGAAGAAACCGTACTGGGAAAAACACTACGTCGTGGCCAAGCGGGTTCTGCCGAAAGACCAGAAAGCGTTGCAGGTTGTTCAGCGCTAACCTGAAGCAAGATCAAAAGATCGCAGCCTGCGGCAGCTCCTACACAGGGACTCGCGTTTCCCTGTAGGAGCTGCCGCAGGCTGCGATCTTTTGCTTTAAACGCCATCAGAAATTATCCGGCGACCGCGCCTTCTCCCGCGCCTGCTCGCGACTGACCAAGCCCTTGGTCACCAGGTCCCTCAGGCCCATATCCAGCGTCTGCATCCCCAGCGACCCGCCCGCCTGAATCGACGAATACATCTGTGCCACCTTGTCTTCACGGATCAGGTTACGGATTGCCGATGTCCCGAGCATGATCTCGTGGGCTGCGACCCGCCCTCCCCCGACCTTCTTGACCAGGGTCTGGGACACCACCGCCAGCAATGACTCGGAAAGCATCGAACGCACTATCGACTTCTCGTCCCCGGGGAACACGTCGATGATCCGGTCGATGGTTTTCGCCGCCGAGGTCGTGTGCAGCGTGCCGAACACCAAATGGCCAGTCTCGGCAGCGGTCAATGCCAGGCGGATGGTTTCCAGGTCACGCATTTCCCCCACCAGGATCACGTCCGGGTCTTCGCGCAGGGCCGAACGCAAGGCGGTGGCGAAACTGCGGGTATCACGATGAACTTCACGCTGATTGATCAGGCATTTGCGCGATTCGTGAACGAACTCGATAGGGTCTTCGATAGTGAGGATGTGGTGATGGCGGTGGTTGTTCAGATAATCGATCATCGCTGCCAAGGTGGTGGACTTGCCGGACCCCGTCGGGCCTGTCACCAGGACCAGGCCACGCGGCGCGTCGGTCATCTTGCGGAACACCTCGCCCATGCCCAGCTCTTCCATACTCTGGACCCTGGACGGGATCGTGCGGAAAACCGCTCCAGCGCCTCGACTCTGATTGAAGGCATTGACCCGGAATCGCGCGACGCCGGGCACCTCAAAGGAAAAGTCGGTTTCCAAGTGCTTCTCAAAGGCCACCCGCTGGGTGTCGTTCATGATGTCGTAGATCAGTGCCTGCACCTCCTTGTGCTCCAGGGCCGGCAAGTTGATGCGCCGCACATCGCCATCGACACGGATCATTGGCGGCAGGCCTGCTGACAAATGCAGGTCGGATGCGCCTTGTTTGGCGCTGAACGCCAGCAACTCAGTGATATCCATAGCACCCCTCAATTCCAGTAGAATGCCGCCAACCTCAGACCGCTGGCGCCTCTTGAATGTCCACGATAGCAGACAACATTGAACGGGTTGGTTCACGTATTCGTGCCGCCGCCCTCGCCGCCCACCGCGATGAAAACAGCGTCCAGTTGCTGGCCGTCAGCAAGACCAAACCCGCCCAGGCGCTGCGTGAAGCCTATGCCGCGGGCCTGCGCGATTTTGGCGAGAACTACCTGCAGGAGGCATTGGGCAAGCAGGCGGAACTGACCGACCTGCCCTTGATCTGGCACTTCATCGGCCCCATTCAATCGAACAAGACTCGCGCAATCGCCGAGCACTTCGCCTGGGTGCATTCCGTGGATCGCCTGAAAATTGCGCAACGCCTGTCCGAACAACGCCCCGCCGATCTGCCGCCCTTGAACATCTGCATCCAGGTCAACGTCAGCGGTGAAGCCAGCAAGTCCGGCTGCACACCGGAGGACCTGCCGGCCTTGGCCAATGCCATCAGCGCCTTGCCGCGCCTGAAGTTGCGCGGGCTGATGGCAATTCCCGAACCGACCGAAGATCGTGCTGCCCAGGATGCCGCTTTTGCTGCCGTGCAAAGCTTGCAGGCCAGCCTGAACTTGCCACTCGACACACTTTCCATGGGGATGAGCCACGACCTTGAGTCAGCTATCGCCCAAGGTGCCACTTGGGTCCGTGTTGGTACGGCCCTGTTTGGCGCCAGAGATTACGGTCAACCTTGACCCCCTTTCATAAGGACCTGACATGAGCAAGACACGTATTGCCTTTATCGGTGCCGGCAACATGGCCGCCAGCCTGATCGGCGGCCTGCGGGCCAAAGGCCTGGAAGCGGCGCAGATCCGCGCCAGCGATCCGGGAGAAGAAACCCGAGCCCGCGTGAGCGCCGAACACGGCATCGAAGTATTCGCCGACAATGCCCAGGCCATCGAGGGCGCCGATGTGGTCGTGCTGGCGGTCAAGCCCCAGGCGATGAAGGCTGTTTGTGAAGCCCTTCGCCCAAGCCTGAAACCCGGGCAACTGGTGGTATCGATTGCCGCCGGCATCACCTGCGCCAGCATGAACAACTGGCTCGGCGCCCAGCCGATCGTGCGCTGCATGCCCAACACGCCGGCGCTGCTGCGTCAGGGCGTGAGCGGCCTGTTCGCCACCAATCAGGTGACCGCCGAACAGCGCCAGCAAGCTCAAGAGCTGCTATCGGCGGTTGGTGTTGCCCTGTGGCTGGACGAGGAACAACAGCTGGATGCGGTCACCGCCGTTTCCGGCTCGGGCCCTGCGTACTTTTTCCTGCTGATCGAAGCCATGACCGCCGCCGGCGTGAAACTCGGCCTGCCGGCAGACATCGCCGCGCAACTGACCCTGCAAACCGCCTTGGGCGCCGCCCACATGGCGGTGTCCAGCGACGTAGACGCCGCCGAGCTGCGTCGCCGCGTCACTTCGCCTGCCGGCACGACCGAAGCCGCGATCAAATCGTTCCAGGCCAATGGCTTCGAAGCACTGGTCGAAAAAGCCCTGGGCGCCGCCGCGCATCGTTCGGCCGAGATGGCTGAGCAACTCGGTCGCTAATCAGCACTTAATAAGGAATCAACAATGCTCGGACTCAATGACGCTGCCATTTTTGTGATCCAGACCTTGGGCAGCCTGTATCTTTTGATCGTGTTGCTGCGTTTCATCCTGCAATTGGTGCGGGCGAACTTCTACAACCCGCTCTGCCAATTCGCCGTCAAGGCCACGCAACCCCTGCTAAAGCCGCTGCGCCGGGTTATCCCGAGCATGTTCGGGCTGGACATGTCCTCGCTGGTGCTGGCCCTGATCGTGCAAATGGTGCTGTTCGCGGTCATCCTGCTGCTCAGTGGTTACTCGGTCGATGTACTGTTCCTGGCCCCCTGGGCGCTGATCGGCATCTTCGCGCTGTTTTTGAAGATCCTGTTCTGGGCAATGATCATCAGCGTGATTCTGTCCTGGGTCGCTCCGGGAAGCCACAATCCAGGCGCAGAACTGGTCCAGCAGATCACTGAACCGGTGCTCGCGCCGTTCCGCCGGATCATTCCGAACCTGGGCGGCCTCGACATCTCGCCGATCTTCGCCTTCATCGCACTGCAGTTGCTGCAGAGCTGGCTGATTCCGCGCCTGGCTTACTACGCGCTGATGCCAAAAGAACTGTTTGGCCTGATCTGATCCTGCTGCACGACGGTGATCGTTCCCACGCTCTGCGTGGGAATGCCTCAACGGACGCTCCGCGTCCGGCTCTGGATGTGACGCGGAGCGTCACGGGCTGCATTCCCACGCAGAGCGTGGGAACGATCATCTCGGCTAGCCGCTTGCTGCTATGGGCAGCGGTCTTTAGACTTACGCCTCATTTCAACGAGAGCAGGGTCGATGCCAGCTGCCTTTCCCCCCGATTCTGTTGGTCTGGTGACGCCGCAAGTGGCGCACTTCAGCGAACCCCTGGCGTTGGCCTGCGGCCGTTCGCTCGCGGCCTATGACCTGGTCTACGAGACCTACGGCACCCTGAACGCCACGGCGAGCAACGCCGTGCTGATTTGCCACGCCTTGTCCGGCCACCACCATGCCGCCGGCTATCACAGCCCCGACGACCGTAAACCCGGTTGGTGGGACAGCTGCATCGGCCCCGGCAAGCCCATCGACACCAACAAGTTCTTCGTGGTCAGCCTGAACAACCTCGGCGGCTGCAATGGCTCCACCGGCCCGAGCAGCATCAACCCGGAGACAGGCAAGCCGTTCGGTGCCGATTTCCCGGTGCTAACCGTTGAAGATTGGGTGCACAGCCAGGCACGCCTGGCGGACCGGCTGGGCATCGCGCAATTCGCCGCTGTGATCGGCGGCAGCCTCGGCGGCATGCAGGCGATGCAATGGAGCATCACCTACCCTGATCGCATCCGCCACTGCCTGGCCATCGCCTCGGCACCCAAGCTGTCGGCGCAAAATATCGCCTTCAACGAAGTAGCACGCCAGGCAATCCTCACCGATCCGGAGTTCCACGGCGGTTCGTTCCAGGAACGAGGCGTGATCCCCAAGCGCGGGCTGATGCTGGCGCGCATGGTTGGGCACATCACCTACCTGTCCGACGACTCCATGGGCGAGAAATTCGGGCGCGGCCTGAAAAGCGAGAAGCTCAACTACGATTTCCACAGCGTCGAGTTCCAGGTGGAAAGCTACCTGCGCTATCAGGGTGAGGAGTTTTCCGGGCGTTTCGACGCCAACACTTACCTGTTGATGACCAAGGCCCTGGACTACTTCGATCCGGCGGCCAACTTCGACGATGACCTGGCGAAAACCTTCGCCAACGCCACCGCCAAGTTCTGCGTGATGTCGTTCACCACCGACTGGCGTTTCTCCCCTGCCCGTTCGCGGGAACTGGTGGACGCACTGATGGCCGCACGCAAGGACGTCTGCTACCTGGAAATCGACGCGCCGCAAGGCCACGACGCCTTCCTGATTCCGATTCCGCGCTACTTGCAGGCGTTCGGCAATTACATGAACCGCATTACGTTGTGAGATAGCCATGAGAGCTGATCTGGAAATCATCCAGGAATGGATCCCCGCGGGCAGCCGCGTGCTCGACCTCGGTTGCGGCAACGGCGAACTGCTGACCTGGCTGCGCGACAACAAACAGGTCACCGGCTATGGCCTGGAAAACGACGCGGACAATATTGCCGAGTGCGTGGCCAAGGGCATCAACGTCATCGAGCAGGACCTGGACAAGGGCCTGGGCAACTTCGCCAGCAACAGCTTCGACATCGTGGTCATGACCCAGGCGCTGCAAGCGGTGCACTACCCGGACAAGATCCTCGACGAAATGCTGCGCGTCGGTCGCCAGTGCATCATCACGTTCCCGAATTTTGGTCACTGGCGCTGCCGCTGGTACTTGGCGAGCAAGGGCCGGATGCCGGTTTCCGAGTTCCTGCCCTACACCTGGTACAACACGCCGAACATCCACTTCTGCACCTTCGCCGACTTTGAAGCCTTGTGTCTCGAACGTGAAGCCAAGGTCATTGATCGGCTGGCAGTGGATCAACAGCATCGGCACGGGTGGGCCAGTAAGCTTTGGCCTAATCTGTTAGGTGAGATCGGTATATACCGCGTCAGCAGCCCGGGGCTTGCAGACCACAAGGTTGCAGTCTGAATCACCACATTTCGAGGAGAACGATCATGGGTCGTCTAGCGCTGCTTCTTCTTACTGCTTGCCTGAGCTTCACGGCCATGGCCGCCGATGCGATCAAAGGTGATCGCCAGGAAAAATTCGGCGACGTGACAGTGCACTACAACACCTTCAACTCCACGTTCCTGACGCCGGACATCGCCAAGGCCGCGGAGCTAACCCGTAGCAAGAACCAGGGCGTGATCAACGTTTCCGTGCTCAAGGACGGCAAGCCGCAGATGGCTCAAGTCAGCGGCACGGTCAAGGACCTGACCAGCCAAAGCGTGCCACTGAACTTCAAGCAGATTACCGAGCAAGGCGCGATCTACTACATCGCCCAATACCCGGTCCCGCAGCAGGAAACCCGCACCTTCGAGATCAAGGTGCAGACCGGTGACAAAATCAACACCATCAATTTCAACCAAGAGCTCTTCCCCGGCGAATGATCAACTTCACGCAACTCGTATTGGCCAGCCATAACGCCGGCAAACTCAAGGAACTCCAGGCCATGCTCGGCGAATCGGTGCAACTGCGCTCGATCGGCGAGTTCAGCAGCGTGGAGCCTGAAGAAACCGGTCTGTCGTTCGTCGAGAACGCCATCCTCAAGGCCCGCAATGCCGCGCGCATTTCCGGCCTGCCGGCCCTGGCGGACGATTCCGGGCTGGCGGTGGATTTCCTTGGCGGTGCGCCAGGCATCTACTCGGCGCGTTATGCCGATGGCAAGGGCGATGCGGCGAACAACGCCAAGCTGCTCGATGTGTTGAAAGACGTGCCTGAAGCTGAACGTGGCGCCCAGTTCGTCTGCGTGCTTGCGCTGGTGCGGCATGCCGACGATCCGCTGCCGATTCTCTGCGAAGGCCTGTGGCACGGACGCATCCTGACCCAGGCCAGCGGCGAACACGGTTTCGGCTACGACCCGTTGTTCTGGGTGCCGGAGCGTGATTGCTCCAGCGCCGAGCTCAGTCCGGGCGACAAGAACCAGATCAGCCACCGCGCCCGTGCAATGGATCTGCTGCGCCAGCGACTGGGCTTGAAATGACCCGTGAATCCTCCGCGTCGTCGTTGATCTTCGGCGGCGCCGCGCAATCGCCTCGGGCCGCCCTGCCTGTGCTGCCGCCCTTGGCGCTGTACATCCACATCCCGTGGTGCGTACGTAAATGCCCTTATTGCGACTTCAACTCCCACACCGCCAGCCCCGTGCTCCCGGAAGAAGAGTATGTCGACGCATTACTGGCTGACCTCGATCAGGACCTGCACGCTGTCTACGGCCGTGAGCTGAGCTCGATCTTTTTCGGTGGCGGCACGCCCAGCCTGTTCAGTGCCCAGGCCTTAGGTCGCCTGCTCAAAGGCGTGGAGCAACGCATTGCCTTTGCCAGCGACATCGAGATCACTCTGGAAGCCAATCCGGGGACCTTCGAACAAGAGAAGTTCATCGCCTACCGAGCGCTGGGCATCAATCGCCTGTCGATTGGCATCCAGAGTTTCCAGCAAGAAAAACTCAATGCCTTGGGTCGTATCCACAACGGTGATGAGGCCGTACGCGCCGCCGGCATGGCTCGTCAAGCGGGGTTCGATAACTTCAACCTTGACTTGATGCATGGCTTGCCCGATCAATCGCTGGAAGACGCCCTGAGCGACTTGCGCCAAGCCATCGCCCTGAAGCCGACCCACCTCTCCTGGTATCAGCTGACGCTGGAGCCGAACACCGTATTCTGGAACCAGCCCCCAACGCTGCCGGAAGACGACACCCTATGGGATATCCAGGAAGCCGGGCAGGCGCTGTTGGCTGAACACGGTTACGCGCAGTATGAAGTCTCGGCTTATGCCCAGCCGGGTCGCCCGGCGCGGCATAACCTCAATTACTGGAGCTTTGGCGACTTCATCGGCATAGGTGCCGGTGCCCACGGCAAGCTCAGCCATCCGGACGGACGCATTATCCGCACCTGGAAGACCCGCCTGCCGAAGGACTACCTGAACCCGAAAAAGCGCTTCCAGGCTGGCGAAAAAGCGTTGAGCAATGAAGAAATGCCGTTTGAGTTCCTGATGAACGCCCTGCGCCTGACCGCAGGTGTCGAGGCGCGGCTTTATCCGGAACGCACTGGAATGACCCTGGAAAGCCTCACCGAAAGCCGTCGCGAAGCCGAACAAAGCGGCCTGTTGCAGGTCGAACCGTCACGTCTGGCGGCTACCGAGCGCGGACAACTCTTCCTCAACGACTTGCTGCAGAAATTTCTGACATAAGGAAATCGAATGGATTTGGTACTCGACCTGCTCGCCACCGCGTCTCGCTGGAGCCGCAGCAATCTCTCGGAAATCGCCCTCGCCCTGGTAGGTTGCCTGCTGGTGCTGTTCGGTGCGGATTTCAAAGGCTGGGTCGAGCAACGCCTGGGCAGCATCGCCGGCGCCTTGCGCGTACCACTGATGTCGTTGCTGTGCATGGTGGGTAGCGGTGCGGCGCTGATCTACGCCACGCCGTGGATCGTCAAGGGCTTGAGCCAATTCAACAATTACAGCCTGGCGCCGGTGTTGCTGGTGGTGCTGGTGCTTATCGGCGTAGTCGCCGACCGCCGCTGACTCCCTGGTCATTGATCGTTCCCACGCTCTGCGTGGGAATGCCTCAACGGACGCTCCGCGTTCGGCTTTAGAGGGGACGCAGAGCGTCCCAGGCTGCATTCCCACGCAGAGCGTGGGAACGATCAGTACAGACTCAGTCGATCAGGACTGCTTTTCGAACTTCAGATCCCACACGCCATGCCCAAGACGTTCGCCACGGCGTTCGAACTTGGTGATCGGGCGCTCGGCCGGGCGTGGCACGCACTTGCCGTCTTCGGCGAGGTTGCGGTAACCCGGTGCGACGTTCATCACTTCCAGCATGTACTCGGCGTACGGTTCCCAGTCGGTGGCCATGTGCAGGATACCGCCGACCTTCAACTTGCTACGCACCAGTTCGGCGAAGGACGCCTGGACGATACGACGCTTGTGGTGACGGCTCTTGTGCCATGGGTCCGGGAAAAACAGCATCAGGCGATCAAGGCTGTTATCGGCCACGCAGCGGTTGAGCACTTCGATGGCATCGCAATCGTAGACCCGCAGGTTGGTCAAACCCTGGGTCAATACGCCATTGAGCAGCGCGCCAACACCTGGACGGTGAACCTCGACGCCGATGAAATCCTGCTCCGGCGAAGCCGCGGCCATTTCCAGCAGCGAATGTCCCATGCCGAAGCCGATCTCCAGCGAACGCGGTGCCGAGCGACCGAACACCTGGTCGAAGTCCACCGGCGCGTCGGCCAGGGGCAGCACGAACAGCGGCGCACCCTGGTCCAGGCCACGTTGCTGGCCTTCGGTCATGCGCCCGGCGCGCATCACGAAACTCTTGATGCGGCGGTGTTGGCGCTCGTCGCCTTCTTCCGTCTGGATTGGCGTGTCGTTCGATTCAGTCATCAAAGGCTCTTACTTGATCAGACCATCCAGCGGCGAAGAGGCGCTGGCATAGAGTTTTTTCGGCATGCGGCCGGCGAGGTAGGCCAGGCGGCCTGCGACGATCGCGTGTTTCATGGCTTCGGCCATCATGATCGGCTGCTGGGCGTGAGCGATGGCCGAGTTCATCAGCACCGCATCGCAGCCCAGTTCCATGGCGATAGTGGCGTCGGAAGCGGTACCGACACCGGCATCCACCAGCACCGGGATTTTTGCTTCTTCGAGGATGATCTGCAGGTTGTACGGGTTGCAGATCCCCAGGCCAGAACCGATCAGGCCGGCCAGCGGCATCACCGCGATGCAGCCGATTTCCGCCAGTTGACGGGCGATGATCGGGTCGTCGCTGGTGTAGACCATCACGTCGAAGCCTTCCTTGACCAGCGTTTCGGCGGCCTTGAGGGTTTCGATCACGTTGGGGAACAGGGTTTTCTGGTCGGCCAGCACTTCCAGCTTGACCAGATTGTGGCCGTCGAGCAGCTCACGGGCCAGACGGCAGGTGCGCACGGCTTCGATGGCATCGTAGCAACCGGCGGTGTTTGGCAGGAAGGTATAGCGATCCGGCGACAGCACTTCGAGCAGGTTCGGCTCGCCTTCAATCTGGCCCAGGTTGGTGCGGCGCACGGCGAAGGTGACGATCTCGGCACCCGAGGCCTCGATGGCCTGACGGGTTTCTTCCATGTCACGGTACTTGCCGGTACCCACCAGCAAACGCGACTGGTAAGTACGACCGGCCAGAACAAAAGGCTTGTCGCTGCGAACGATGCTCATGGGGAATCCTCTTTAAGGGTGAGGGTCTTGCAGAATTCTGTGCCCTTGCAGGCCGGGCGACTAGCCGCCGCCGATGGCGTGCACGACTTCGACATTGTCACCGTCGTTGAGCGTGGTATCGGCATGCTGGCTGCGCGGGACGATATCCAGATTGAGTTCGACCGCCACCCGGCGTCCGGTCAGGTCCAGACGGGTCAGCAGGGCCGCAACGGTTTCACCGTCGGGCAGTTCAAAGGATTCGCCGTTCAACTGAATGCGCATGTCGAATGCCGCCATCATTTTTTGGGGCTGGCATTCTAGCCCGATCATGACCTAAAGGTCAGCAACAAGCGTCAAGCGGTCAACGGCAAGCGCCAGGCGGCAAGGCCCAGGCAAAGCCAGCCGATCAGGAACGCCAGGCCACCGAACGGGGTGATGATGCCCAGCTTGCTGACTCCCGTCAGCGTCAGCACGTACAGGCTGCCGGAGAACAGCACAATACCGATGGCAAAGGATGCGCCGGCCCAGGTAACGAGGCGACCCGGAATCTGCGTAGCCAGCAACGCCACGCCCAGCAATGCCAGGGTGTGCACCAGTTGATAGGTGACGCCGGTATGGAAAATTGCCAGGTATTCGGCGCTCAGGCGGTTTTTCAGGCCGTGCGCGGCAAACGCCCCGAGACCGACACCGGTGAAGCCGAAAAAAGCGGCCAGCATCAAAAAGCCACGCAGCATGAAGAACTCCAGTCAGTCTCGATCCACAGGGTCTGTATAATGGCCCGCTCAACGGGTTCGGCCAAGCCATCTCTATGCTGCGTATCTATTTCCGTCGTTTCGCCAAGGCCGTGCTCTGGTTCATGGGTGCCAGTGTAGTGTTGGTGCTGATTTTCCGCGTGGTGCCGCCGCCCGGGACAATGCTGATGGTCGAGCGCAAGATCGAATCCTGGTTCGATGGCGAGCCCATCGACCTGCAACGTACCTGGAAACCTTGGGATGAAATCTCCGACGACCTTAAAGTCGCGGTGATTGCCGGTGAGGACCAGAAATTTCCCGAGCATTGGGGCTTTGACTTCGGCGCGATCCAGAAAGCACTGGCCCACAACGAGCTCGGCGGCACCATCCGGGGTGCCAGCACCCTGAGCCAGCAGGTGTCGAAAAACCTGTTCCTGTGGTCCGGCCGCAGTTGGCTGCGCAAAGGCCTGGAAGCCTGGTTTACCGGGTTGATCGAAGTGTTCTGGCCCAAGCAGCGGATTCTTGAGGTGTACCTCAACAGCGTCGAGTGGGATGACGGGGTGTTTGGGGCAGAGGCGGCGGCCAGACACCACTTTGGCACCAGCGCAAAAGGTCTCAGTCGCCAGCAATCGAGCTTGCTGGCGGCCGTATTACCGAATCCGCGAGTATGGAGTGCCAGCCATCCAACCGCTTACGTGGCACGGCGTGCGGGCTGGATTCGGCGGCAGATGAGTCAGTTGGGTGGAGACAGCTACCTGGTGGGGCTCAATGATTCGCGTCGGGCACCTTGGGAACAATAGACGATCACGATTTTTCCGGACACTGATGCCCCCCCACTGTGGGAGCGAGCCTGCTCGCGAAAGCGATTGATCATTCAAATTTGTGCTGGCTGACTTGACGCTTTCGCGAGCAGGCTCGCTCCCACATTGGTTTGGCAGTGCGGTAGATTCATTGGCAGCACCAACAAAAACGCCCCGATCAATGACCGGGGCGTTTTTTATTGCCTTTCGCGCGGGTTACGCGGCGATGGACAGTTTGAGCTTGTTCATCGCGCTCTTCTCGAGCTGGCGAATACGCTCGGCCGACACGTTGTACTTCTGTGCCAGGTCGTGCAGCGTGGACTTTTCTTCTGCCAGCCAGCGCTGGTAGAGGATGTCGCGGCTGCGGTCGTCCAGCACTTCCAGCGCTTCGTGCAGGTTGTGGTTGGAATTGTCGCTCCAGTCGGCATCTTCCAGCTGACGGGCCGGGTCGTACCGGTGGTCTTCCAGATAGTTGGCCGGTGACTGGAAGGCACTGTCGTCATCGGCTTCGGCCGCCGGGTCGAAGGCCATGTCGTGACCGGTCAGGCGACTTTCCATCTCGCGCACTTCCCGCGGCTCCACCCCGAGGCTTTCCGCCACACGGTGGACTTCCTCGTTGTTCAGCCACGCCAGGCGTTTTTTCTGGCTGCGCAGGTTGAAGAACAGCTTGCGCTGGGCCTTGGTGGTCGCGACTTTCACGATTCGCCAGTTACGCAGGATGAATTCGTGGATCTCCGCCTTGATCCAGTGCACGGCAAAGGACACCAGGCGCACGCCCATT
Source organism: Pseudomonas umsongensis (assembly GCF_002236105.1). Classification (GTDB taxonomy): domain Bacteria; phylum Pseudomonadota; class Gammaproteobacteria; order Pseudomonadales; family Pseudomonadaceae; genus Aquipseudomonas; species Aquipseudomonas umsongensis. The sequence continues at coordinate 441,507 of NZ_NIWU01000003.1, read as the reverse complement.
TCCGGGTTGAAGCGCTTCACGGCCTTCATCAGGCCGACGTTACCTTCCTGGATCAGGTCAGCCTGGGCCAGGCCGTAGCCGGAATAGCTACGGGCGATATGTACGACAAAACGCAGGTGGGCGAGCACCATCTGCCGAGCCGCCTCAAGATCCTGCTCATAATAGAGACTCTCGGCCAGTTCACGCTCCTGCTCCGGCGTCAGCAATGGAATGCTGTTGACGGTGTGCACATAGGCCTCCAGGTTCGCACCCGGGACCAGAGCATATGCAGGCTGCAAAGAATTGGTCATACGAAAAAACCTCCCACTTACATACTCGTGCCATTGGCACTGCGAAAATTGACCGGAAACCGAAAGACAAGTTCCCTTAAAAACTGCAAGGTCAATACGCGCAAAAAAGATTCTACTTCGGCGCCAGCTCCCTGAGATGACGTGCGACTGCAATCCATGCACCGATATAACCCAACAGCACCGCGCCAAGCAAGAGAGACAGACCGTCGGCAACCGGTACGCCGGCCAGTGCGAAATCACTGCCGTACAACCCGGCCAAGCCGACTACCGCATCGTTCAGCCAGTTCAGGCCAAACGCCAATACGCCCCAGGAAAGAATCCCCGCACCGAAACCATACAGCGCTCCCATGTATAGAAAGGGTCTGCGCACATAGCTGTCAGTGCCGCCTACGAGTTTAATCACTTCTATCTCTGTGCGGCGGTTTTCAATATGAAGACGAATGGTATTGCCTATCACCAAAAGTAATGCAGAAACCAGAAGCACGGTCAGACCGAAGACAAATCGGTCGCCCAGCTTGAGGATGGCTGCCAGACGCTCGACCCAGACTAGATCAAGCTGCGCCTGTTGTACCTTCGGCAGTTCGGAAAGTTTTTGTCTTAATGCTTCAAGAGCTGGCTTGTCGACCTCGGTCGGCGTTACCAACACCACGCCAGGCAGCGGGTTTTCCGGCAGTTCCTTGAGCGCCTCGCCCAGTCCCGACTGCTGCTGGAACTCTTCCAGCGCCTGGTCCCGACCAACGTATTCGGCATCGGCCACCCCAGGGATACCCTTGATCTGTTCGCGCAGCGCCTCGCCATCCGTCGCGCTGGCCTCGAGTTGCAGGTACAGGGAGATCTGCGCCGCGCGTTGCCAGGAACCACCAAGGCGCTCAACGTTACTTAGCAAAAGTGACAGGCCCATGGGCAAACTCAAGGCAACCGCCATCACCATGCAGGTGAAAAAGCTGCCGATGGGCTGCTTGCCCAGGCGACGCAAGCTGTCGAGCAGGCTGGCGCGATGACTTTCGATCCAGGCGCGCAACAGCGTGGCGAAATCCGGACCATCATCGTCGTCGTGTTTTTTCTTCTGCGGTTGCGGGTCGGCGGCCTTGGGGGCCACGCGCTCGGAAACCTTTGGACTGCGAGTAGCGCTCATTCGCCGGCCTCCCCATCGCCGATCAATCGGCCGCGTTGCAGCGTCAGCATGCGATGGCGCATGCGCGCAATCAGGGCCAGGTCGTGGCTGGCGATCAGCACGCTGGTGCCCAGGCGGTTGATGTCTTCGAACACACCCATGATTTCCGCCGCCAGACGCGGGTCGAGGTTGCCGGTCGGTTCGTCCGCCAGCAGCAGGGCCGGGCGATGGACGATCGCACGGGCGATGCCGACGCGCTGTTGCTGACCGGTGGACAAGTCGCCGGGATACAGGTCGGTCTTGTCCGACAGCGCCACGCGTTCCAGGGCCGAGTCCACGCGCTTGGCGATTTCGGCCTTGGACAAACCGAGGATCTGCAACGGCAGCGCGACGTTATTGAACACCGTGCGATCGAATAGCAGTTGGTGGTTCTGGAACACCACGCCGATCTGCCGACGCAGGAATGGAATCTGTGCGTTGCTGATGGTGCTCAGGTCTTGCCCAGCCAGCAGCAGCTTGCCGCTGGTCGGACGCTCCATGGCCAGCAACAGTCGCAGCAAGGTGCTCTTGCCGGCACCGGAATGGCCCGTTACAAACAAAAATTCGCCCCGACGGACTCGAAAGCTCAGCTCATGCAAGCCGACGTGACCGTTCGGGTAGCGTTTACCGACCTGTTCGAAACGAATCATGAACGCTCCCGTTCGGCAAACAGTGCCTGGACAAAGGGTTCAGCTTCAAAAGTGCGCAAATCGTCGATGCCCTCACCGACGCCGATGTAGCGGATCGGCAGGCCAAACTGCTTGGCCAGGGCGAAAATCACCCCGCCCTTGGCGGTCCCGTCGAGCTTGGTCAGCGCCAGGCCGGTCAGTTCGACGGTCTGGTTGAATTGCTTGGCCTGGTTGATGGCGTTCTGCCCCGTGCCGGCATCGAGCACCAGCAACACCTCGTGCGGCGCGTCGGCATCGAGCTTGCCGATCACCCGGCGAACCTTTTTCAGCTCTTCCATCAGGTTGTCTTTGGTGTGCAGGCGACCGGCGGTGTCGGCGATCAGCACATCGATGCCACGGGCCTTGGCGGCCTGGACGGCGTCGAAGATCACCGAAGCCGAATCGGCCCCGGTGTGCTGGGCGATGACTGGAATCTTGTTGCGCTCGCCCCATACCTGCAATTGCTCGACCGCGGCAGCGCGGAAGGTGTCGCCGGCGGCCAGCATGACTTTCTTGCCCTCCAGCTGCAGTTTCTTCGCCAGCTTGCCGATCGTGGTGGTCTTACCGGCGCCGTTGACGCCCACCACCAGGATCACGAAAGGCTTGTTCTGCGAGGTGATTTTCAGCGGTTGCTCGACGGGCTTGAGCATGGCCGCCAGCTCGGCTTGCAGGGATTTGTACAGCGCATCGGCATCGGCCAGTTCCTTGCGCGCGACCTTCTGGGTCAGGCGCTGGATGATCACTGACGTAGCCTCGACACCAACGTCGGCGGTCAGCAGGCGGGTTTCGAGGTCATCGAGCAGTTCGTCATCGATGGCTTTCCTGCCCAGGAACAGGCTGGCCATGCCTTCGCCGATGCTGGCACTGGTCTTGGACAGGCCTTGCTTGAGGCGGGCGAAGAAACCGGCTTTGGTTTCTTCGGTGCGTACCGGCTCGACTGGAACTTCGATAGGGGCAGCGACAACAGGAGCAATAACAGGTGCAGGTGCAGGCTCTGGCGCCTGGACAATCGGTGCAACCGGCGGGACAAATGCAGCGACCGCGGGTGGCGGTGCAGCCTCGACGACGGGCGCAACGACCGGCTCGACCACGGGTGCCTGAACCGGCTCAGGCGCAGAAACCGCCTGCGCCGGAATCGGTGGTGTCACGTGCGGCGCCAAGTCATCTTCGACCAGCGCCACCGGCTCTTCCGCCACTGGCAAGGTCAACCAGGGCTCGGTGACCGGGGTCAGCGGCAATTCGGCGACGACTTCAGTCGCTGTTTCGACAAGCGGTTGCAGCACCGGCTCGGCGATCGGCGACACAACCGGCGCAGGTTCGGCGTTTATTACCGGCGCGGGCGTTGGCTCAGGTAGTGGTTGTGGCTGTTCGACGACGGGTTCCTGCGGCTTTTTGCGCAGCCATCCGAACAGGCTTTTCTTTTCACCAGCCGCAGCTGGGGTCTTCTTGTCGTCGTTGGAACCAAACATGGAGGACGGCTATCTCACGGTAGCGACGCGCCAACGGGCGCCCCGGCAAATGAATATTCGATGCAGAACAGACTGCGATTGACCCAGCTTGTTCATGCGCAACATTTTGTCGAGGTGCAAAAGGCACCCTGCAAAAACGATTTCACTAAGGACTGATGGCGGAAAATCGGCGAAAAAGCAGAGTTTAGTTGATAAACCACAGCTTACTGCCGCAAACCCAAACAACCTGATCAAACGTAAAGGCCTGATAGGCGTGGCCGCCAGTAAAACGGATCAGTATCCTAGCACCCTCTCGCCCGCTGAAGCTAAGAACAAGCGGGCAGCCCCAAAGGTTTAAAAACGAATGAATGCCCTAGCCCGCCGCGCTGCAGGCCTGCTGCTCAGCACACTTTGCCTGCCCCTTTCGGCCCTTGCGGCCGACCCGCAACCGACCCACGAATTCACCCTCGACAACGGCTTGAAGGTCGTCGTGCGCGAAGACCATCGCGCCCCGGTGGTGGTTTCCCAAGTCTGGTACAAGGTTGGCTCCAGCTACGAGACGCCCGGCCAGACCGGCCTGTCCCATGCCCTGGAACACATGATGTTCAAGGGCAGCGAAAAAGTCGGCCCTGGCGAAGCGTCGCTGATCCTGCGCGACCTCGGCGCCGAAGAAAACGCCTTCACCAGCGACGATTTCACGGCCTATTACCAGGTCCTGGCCCGCGACCGCCTGGGCGTAGCCTTCGAACTGGAGGCCGATCGCATGGCCAGCCTGCGCCTGCCGCCCGACGAGTTCGCTCGCGAGATCGAAGTCATCAAGGAAGAGCGACGCCTGCGCACAGACGACAAACCCATGTCCAAGGCTTACGAGCGCTTCAAGGCCATGGCATACCCGGCCAGCGGCTATCACACGCCGACCATTGGCTGGATGGCAGACCTGGACCGCATGAAAGTCGAAGAGCTGCGTCATTGGTACCAATCCTGGTACGTGCCCAACAACGCCACGCTGGTGGTGGTCGGCGACGTGACGCCGGACGAGGTCAAGACCCTGGCCCAGCGCTACTTCGGTCCGATCGCCCGGCGTGAGGTGCCGTCGGCGAAGATTCCGCTGGAACTGGCCGAGCCCGGTGAACGCAAGATCACCCTGCATGTGAAGACCCAATTGCCCAGCCTGATGCTGGCCTTCAACGTGCCAAGCATCGCCACCACTGACGACAAGCGCCTGGTCAACGCCCTGCGGCTGATCTCGGCCCTGCTCGACGGCGGCTACAGCGGACGCATTCCGACTCAATTGGAGCGTGGCGAAGAATTGGTGTCCGGCGGCTCGTCGAGTTACGACGCCTACACCCGCGGCGACAGCCTGTTTACCCTGTCGGCAACGCCCAATAGCCAGAAGAACAAGACCATCGCCCAGGCCGAAGCCGGCTTGTGGAAGCTGCTTGAACAACTGAAAACCACCGCGCCGACCGCCGAAGAACTGGAACGCGTAAGGGCGCAGGTCATCGCCGGGTTGGTCTACGAGCGCGACTCGATCACCAGCCAGGCCACCGCCATCGGCCAGCTGGAAACCGTCGGCCTGTCGTGGAAACTGATGGACACCGAACTCGCCGAACTGGAAAGCGTGACACCGCAAGATATCCAGGACGCCGCCAAGCTGTATTTCACCCGCGAACGTCTCAGCGTCGCCCATGTTCTGCCGGAGGAGACGACTCATGAGTGAGCCTAAAAAACCGCGCCTCGCCCTGCTTGGCTTGATCGCTGTCGCCCTGATCGGGTCGGCCGCGTTCTATTTTTCCAAGACCGACCCGTCCAATGCCAGCGAAGCGCTGGACAAGGCCAAGGCCAGCCAGAAGCTGCAGTCGTTGACCGAACTCAACGGCAAGGCCCCGAGCCACCGTAAGCTCGATGTGCAGACCTGGAACACTGCAGAAGGCGCCAAGGTGTTATTCGTCGAAGCCCGTGAGCTGCCGATGTTCGACATGCGCCTGATCTTTGCCGCCGGCAGCAGCCAGGACGGTGACGCTCCGGGCCTGGCGCTACTGACCAACGCCATGCTTAATGAAGGCGTGGCTGGCAAGGATGTCAGCGCCATTGCCCAGGGCTTCGAAGGCCTGGGGGCCGATTTCGGTAACGGTGCCTACAAAGACATGGCGGTTGCCTCGCTGCGTAGTCTCAGCGCCGCGGACAAACGTGAACCGGCCTTGAAGCTGTTCGCCGAAGTGGTCGGCAAACCGACCTTCCCCGCCGACTCGTTTACCCGCATCAAGAACCAGATGCTCGCCGGTTTCGAATACCAGAAACAGAACCCCGGCAAACTCGCCAGCCTCGAGTTGATGAACCGTTTGTACGGTAATCACCCCTACGCGCACGCCAGCGATGGCACGGCGCATACCGTTCCGGCCGTCACCCTTGCGCAACTGCGCGCGTTCCACCAGAAAGCCTATGCCGCAGGCAACGTGGTGATCGCGCTGGTCGGCGACCTGTCCCGCGCCGAAGCCGAAGCCATTGCCGCGCAGGTATCGGCCGCCCTGCCCAAAGGTCCGGCCCTGCCGAAGATCGAGCAACCCGCCGAACCCAAGGCCAGCATCGGCCATATCGAGTTCCCGTCCAAGCAAACCAACCTGATGCTCGCGCAACTGGGCATCGACCGCGACGATCCGGATTACGCGGCACTGTCCATGGGCAACCAGATCCTCGGTGGTGGCGGTTTTGGTACTCGACTGATGAGCGAAGTGCGCGAAAAGCGTGGCCTGGCGTATGGTGTGTACTCAGGTTTCAGCCCGATGCAGGCACGTGGCCCGTTCATGATCAACCTGCAGACCCGCGCCGAAATGAGCGAAGGCACCCTGAAACTGGTGCAGGATGTACTCGCCGACTACCTCAAGACCGGCCCGACCGAAAAAGAGCTCGACGACGCCAAGCGCGAACTGGCTGGCAGCTTCCCGCTGTCCACCGCCAGCAACGCCGATATCGTCGGCCAGTTGGGCGCGATTGGCTTCTATGGCTTGCCACTCAGTCATCTGGAAGACTTCATGCAGCAGTCGCAGAACCTGACCGTCGAGCAGGTCAAGACAGCAATGAACAAACACCTGAGTACGGACAAGCTGGTCATCGTCAGCGCTGGCCCAACCGTGCCGCAAAAGCCGTTGCCGGCCCCTACTGATAAACCCGCCGAGCAACCGCTCGGGGTTCCGGAGCATTAATGGCCACTTCTCGCCCGAAAAAACCTGTCCACAACGTGCATAACGGTGTGAACCAGCTGCGCATCATCGGCGGCGAATGGCGCAGCCGCAAACTGAGCTTCCCCGACGCTCCAGGCCTGCGCCCGACGCCGGACCGGGTGCGTGAAACCCTGTTCAACTGGCTCGCACCCTACGTCCCGGGCGCCAAGGTGCTCGATCCGTTCACCGGCAGCGGCGCGCTGTTTCTCGAAGCATTGTCCCGTGGCGCAGCCATGGGCCAGGCACTGGATGCCAGCAGCCTTGCGGTGTCCAGCCTCAAGGAGCACCTGGGCACGCTGCGTTGCACCACCGGCCAGGTCCAGACCGCCGATGCCCTGCGTTATCTGGAAATCCAGCCAGCGATTGCCTACGACCTGGTGTTCCTTGACCCGCCGTTCAACCAGAACTTGCTGCCCGCCGTTTGCACGCTGCTAGAAGAGCGCCAGTGGCTGGCCGAAGATGCCTGGGTGTACACCGAAAGCGAAAGCGCACCCTCGACCCTCGGCCTGCCTGAGAACTGGCGCCTGCACCGGGAGCAGAAGTCCGGACGTGTCTACTACTCGTTGTGGCAACGCAGCGCCTGAATCCCTGTGACATGACCGCCCCGCAATTACCCTGAATACGCGCTACATAGTTACCGCCAGACGACCCTCCAGATAATCCACAGTGGTTTGTGCAAATACCTGCAAACCACTGAGGATGTACACGGATGAACATCTCCTGCAGCACATGTCTGTTGCTCTTTATCGGGTGGCTGCCGCTCTTGGCTGTCGCCGCATCACCCCCTTTGACTCAAGCTTTCACCCTGGACAATGGACTTAAGGTTGTCGTGCGTGAAGATCATCGATCTGCAGCCGTCACCGCCCAACTCTGGCTGAAAGTCGGTTCAAGCTACGAAACGCCTGGCCAGTCCGGCCTGTCCCACGCCCTCGAGCACATGGTCTACAAAGGCAGCAGCAAAGCCTGCGCCGGAGAGTTTCCCGCAATACTGGAGAAACTCGGGGCCAACGAAAACGCATTTACCGGTAAGGACTACACCGTCTATTACCAGACACTTGCCCCCGGCAGGCTGGCTGTTGCGTTCGAAATCATGGCCGACCTGATGAGTACGGCCAGGTTGCGTGAGCAAGATTTCACCACGGAGCTGGACGTTATAAAGCAGGAGCGTCGCAATAGTATCGACGACCATGTTTCAGCCCTGAGCCTCGAACGCCTGGAAAGCCTCGCCTACCTGAGCAGCGCCTATCGCACCCCGGTCATAGGCTGGATGCACGACCTGCAGCGGCTGGAGGCCCTTCAACTGCAGCAGTGGTACCAGGCCTGGTACGCACCCAACAATGCGACGCTGGTGGTCGTTGGCAATGTCACCCCTGACGGGGTCAAGGCGTTGGCACAGAAATACTTCGATCACCTGGATCGACGCACGACGCCGGTTGCCGTCGTACCTGTCGAATTGTCCACACCCGGCGAAAGGTCGTTGACCCTGTACGCCCCGATATCGGCTCCGCAGCTCATCATGAGTTTCAACATTCCTGGCCTGGCCACTGCGCAAGAGCGCGGGACCGCTCATGCCCTGCGCCTGCTCGAAATCCTGTTGGCAGGTTCCAACAGTGCACGAATCAAACAGCAACTGCAGTTTGGCGAAGCGATATTTTCCGAGGTCCAGTCAGGGTACGACGCCTTCACTCGCGGCGATTCGTTGCTGACCATCAGCACTCAACTCAACCTCGACAAGGTCACGAGTCCAGACCAGGCACTTGCGCGCCTGTGGCAAACGATTGATGAACTGAAAGGCAAGGCACCGGAAAAGGCCGAACTGGATCGGGCCAAAACCATCCTGATCGCCAACACGGTTTATGCACAAGATGATCTGGAAGGCCAAGCCAGTACACTCGGCCTGCTGGAAAGCATTGGCCTCGACTGGCAGTTGGCGGATCAGGACACGGATGAGCTGAACAAGATCACTCCCCTGGATATTCAAAACGCTGCAATCACTTACCTGACACGCGAACGGATGAGCATCGCCCGGATCCTGCCGGAGAAGAACAATGGATAAGTTCACACCCTTCATGAAAGGCATATGGCTAATACTGTCTGGCGTGCTGATGAGCGGGCAGGCGCTTACGGCTGTTGCCACCACAATGACCGCACCACAAAAAGTCATGTTGCAATCACTGAATGAGCCTCAGGCCCAATCGGTTGCGCGGTCGCTACCGATCAAGGGATACAAGACCCTTTCCGGAACCAAGGTCCTGTTCATTCGCACCCCCGGCCTGCCCATGTTCGACGTGCATGTCAGCTTTGCCGCCGGCAGCGCTCACACCCCCCATCAACCTGGCCTGGCAGCCCTGACCTACAGCCTTTTGAATGAAGGCGTGGATGGCAAGGACCTCAATGCCATTCTGGAAAGCTTCGACCAACTGGGAGCCAGACTGGGCATGGGTATCACTCAGGATCGGGCCAACTTTTCCTTGCGCAGCTTGAGCGATGAAGCCCAACGTGTTCCTGCCTTGGCGCTGTTTGCCCAGATGCTTGGCAAACCTTCATTGCCGGAACAGTCCCTGCCTGTGGCGAAGTCCCAGCTACTGCACTTCCTCGACACTGAGGACCAGTTCCATGCCTACCAGGCCAATAAAGCCCTACAGGGATTGCTGTCCCCCGGACACGGTTATGTACAGTCCGTGTATGGGACCAGGGACGGTCTTGCCGCCATCACCCACAATCAGGTCCAGGACTTCCACCGCCACGGGTACGCAGCAGGCAACGCGATGATAACGCTGGTCGGCGACCTTACGGAGGACGAAGCCCAGCGCATTGGCGCACAGATTTCCAGTGCATTACCCCTGGGACCCACCGTTGCCACGATAAAAGCCCCGGACAGTCCCGCCTCTCCAGGTTTTCTGCAGCTGCAAAGGCCAACGAACCAGGCTTACGTGCGCCTTGCCCAGCCAGGCGTCCTGCGCGCCAGTCCAGACTATGTTGCATTGCAGATGGCGAGCCAGATTTTCACAAATCGGCTGATGCATGAACTTCGTGAGCTTCGTGGTCTCACTTATGACGTTCAAGCCGGGCTTTCTACCCTTCAGGCGCAAGGCATCATGACAATCGAGCTGCAGACCAGACCGGAAGTCGCCGATGGGGTAATGACAAAAATCAAGGAGATGTCTCGTGACTTCCTGATCCACGGCCCCACCCAGGAAGAACTCGATGACACCAAAACGCGACTGGCCGGCAGCGCGCCATTGAACAGCACCACCAATACACAGATCGTGGGGCAGCTGCGCGACATCGCTGTCAACGACTTACCATTGAGCCTCGACTTTTCCACTGAAAAAGCCTTGGCATTGGACCTCGCATCGGTCAAGAACGCACTTATCCGACATCTCGACAGCGAGCAATGGAGCACAGTCATCCTGGGGCCCAAGGCCGACCAGCAACCGCTACCAGCCCCTATGGAAAGTGCGGCCGATGGCATCTGTCGCGAAACCGACGAGATTGTGGCAAGTTAGATTTCCCATGACGACGCGGTCGCGGCGCAAGCCGGCCGCGTCATTGTGCGGTTTCACGAAGACCTTTAACGAGAACGGATGTGCAACCCCGCCACACGATCACTGAACCGCCCGCCTTCAGACCAGCCTTCGGCCTCGGCAATCCGCACTTGCAGACCTTGTGGGGGCCGCTGTGGCGCAAAACCACCCACCTGCAACGCGAGCGTGAACGCCTGTGGCTCGAGGATGGCGACTTCCTCGACCTTGACTGGCATGGCCCGCACACTGTCGATGCGCCTCTGGTCCTGGTGTTGCACGGACTGACCGGTTCGTCGAATTCACCTTATGTTGCCGGCATACAGAAAGCGCTGGGCGACCAGGGCTGGGCCAGTGTCGCGCTGAACTGGCGCGGCTGCTCCGGCGAACCCAATCTGTTGCCGCGCAGCTATCATTCCGGCGCCAGTGAAGACCTGGCCGAAACCATCAGGCACCTGCGGGCAAAGCGTCCACTCGCACCGTTGTATGCCGTCGGTTATTCCCTGGGCGGCAATGTGCTGCTCAAGCATCTGGGTGAAACCGGCAGTGCCAGCGGCGTGCTCGGCGCGGTGGCGGTGTCGGTGCCGTTTCGCCTGGACCAGTGCGCCGACCGCATCGGCCAGGGTTTCTCAAAGGTCTATCAGGCGCATTTCATGCGCGAGATGCTGGCCTACATCAAGAACAAGCAACGCCAGTTTCAGCATGACGGGCGCGAGGAGGGTCTCGCGGCACTCGCTGCGCTGGGCTCGCTGGAAAACATGCGCACGTTCTGGGATTTCGATGGCCGGGTGACCGCGCCCCTCAATGGTTTCGCGGATGCCCAGGACTACTATCGTCGCGCATCGAGCCGCTACTTCCTCGGCGAAATCTGTACACCCACCCTGATCATTCAGGCTGCCGATGACCCCTTCGTTTTTCCCCACAGCCTGCCGCAGGCTGACGAGTTGTCAGCCTGCACGCAATTCGAATTGCAGGCCCGGGGCGGGCATGTCGGATTTGTCGATGGCACGTTCCGCCAACCAGGGTACTACCTGGAGCGGCGCATTCCGCAGTGGCTGACTACCGTGGGACGCGGCTAGGCCATGGGCAACACCCAGGGCGAGTCCATCCACTTCTGGCAAACGGCGCCGTTGGCCGGGATCGAGCTGTTGTCGGCACGCTACATCGATCACCGTTTCGCCCCCCATGTGCATGATGGCTATGTGATCGGCATGATCATGGCCGGCGCCCAGCGTTACCGCTATCGCGGTGCCGAACACCTGGCAGGCAGTGGCACACTGGTGCTGATCAACCCTGATGAACTGCACACAGGCCACAAGGGTACGGAAGACGGCTGGTTGTACCGGGCGTTTTATCCCGACAGCGAGCAGATTCTTTCACTGTTGGCCGAGCTGGAACTGCCGACCCATCACCTGCCGGCATTCGGCGCCACGCTGTATCGCGACCAGGACCTGGTCAACGGCTTTTGTCAGTTACATCGCTTGCTGGAAAGCCCCGCCACAGCCCTGCAGCAGCAGACTGCCTGGCGGGAGCTGATGCTGTCACTGCTGCAACGCCACGCAGCAGTTCCCGTTGCCGGCAAACCGGGCAAGGAGCACCGGGCAGTGACTTTGGCCAAGGAGCTGCTGCAGGCACAACTGGCGGCGCCGCCTTCGCTGGAAGAACTGGCGGCGACGGTGAACTTGTCGCCTTTCCACTTCGCACGGGTGTTCCGCCGCGCCACCGGCATGCCGCCACACACATGGCTGATGCAGCAACGCATCGCTCGGGCGCGGGCGTTGCTGCAGGGTGGTTGTTTGCCGCTGGACGTCGCGACACAGCTGGGGTTTGCCGACCAGAGTCATCTGAGCCGGCAGTTCAAGCAGGTGTATGGGGTTGGACCTGGAGCGTATCGCAGCGCGCGCCTCTAAAAGATCGCAGCCTGCGGCAGCTCCTACAGTGGCCTACTCAGGTAGGAGCTGCCGCAGGCTGTGATCTTTTGATCTTTACTCGCCGATGGCAACGCCCCGCGCAGGATCATTGATCCACTCACTCCACGACCCAGCATACAACGACCCCAACGGATAACCCGCCAGGCACAGGGCGAACAGGTTATGGCACGCCGTCACACCGGAACCGCAATACGCCACCAGATCGGCCGGCGAGCGCTCGCCGAGTTTTGCGGCAAACCGCTGCTTGAGCTGATCGGCTGGCAGGAAACGCCCGTCGCTGCCCAAGTTGTCGGTGAAGGCCGCACATTGCGCACCAGGAATGTGGCCGGCAATCGGGTCGATCGGTTCAACCTCGCCCTTGAAGCGCGGCAAGGCACGGGCATCGAGCAAGGTCAGCGCGGGTTGGGCCAGGCGCTCCTGCAACTGCTCGGCACTGAGGATCAGCGCGTTGTCCGGCACTCCGGTAAATGTGCCGCGGCTACTCGACGGTGGGTCCAGGCTCAGGGGCAAGCCCGCCGCGTGCCAGGCCTTAAGCCCGCCGTCGAGGATAAACACGCCGTCACGCTTGCCCAACCAGGCCAGCAACCACCAGGCCCGCGCTGCAAAGGCACCCGGACCGTCGTCGTACAAGACCACTTCGCTGTCGGCGTTGATGCCCCACGCCTGCAGGCGTTCGATCAAGTCCGCCGGCTCGGGCAATGGATGGCGCCCGGTCACGCCCTTGACCACTTTGCCACTCAGGTCGCGCTCAAGATCGGCAAAAGACGAGCCGGCGATGTGCCCTTGTGCGTAGCTGCGCTGGCCGTAATCCGGGTCTTCGAGAGCAAAACGACAATCAAGAATCACCAACCCCGGCTGGTCCTTTTTCAGGTCCAGTGCTTGCGGGCTGATCAGTTGCGCAATGGGCATAACGGGCTCCTGTGATGGGCTGTTTTCGATCCTGCAGCATTCGTTATTTCATACTTCTTCCAATGCCTGGGCCAACGGCACGTAAAACTCTTCAAACAGCGCATCGACCGCGTCGCGAGCCTGATCCGTGACGAAACCCGCCTCCAGCACCAATACCTGGTACACGCCGCGCTTGATGGCTTGTTCGCTGAGGTGGCTGGAGTTTTCCCGCGTGGTGCACAAAAAACGCACCCAGGAGGTGAGGATGATCCAGGCATTGATCGTCAGGGACTCGATCTGCACCCGATCCATCTTCAGGATGCCGGCGGCAACAAAACCTTCGTAGATGGCGGCGCCCTGAATCACGCAGCGCTGGGAAAAGCGCCGGTAGCGGGCCGCCAGTTCCGGGTCACTGTCGAGCAAGTGCTCCAGGTCCCGGTGCAGGAACCGGTAGCGCCACATGGCTGACAACAGCTCCTTGAGGTAGAAACGCTTGTCTTCCACCGTGGCGGCGCGCCCCTGTGGCGGACGCAGGAAGCTGTCTACCAGACTCTCATACTCACCGAACAGCACGGCGATGATCGCCTGCTTGTTAGGAAAGTGGTAGTACAGGTTGCCCGGAGAAATCTCCATGTGGGCGGCGATGTGGTTGGTGCTGATGCTGCGCTCGCCCTGCTGGTTGAACAGCTCCAGGCTGTTCTGCACGATGCGCTCGCTGGTTTTTATCCTTGGGGCCATGGCTTGAGCTTAAATTCAGAGTGCGATGAGGGGCATCTTACGGCCTATCCGCGAGCGATAAAACAAAGCGGTGCCGAGGATGGTATTTGACTTTTTAGAGTATAGACTCTAGAAATGCTCTCACTACAACAAATCCGGAGCCGACCATGACTGCTGACATTTCCTACCTGCAAAATCTCCAGCAGCCCCTGCAAGAGCTTCAGACCCTGTTCGACGCACAGCGCGCGGCCTATGCTGCCAACCCGATGCCGCCCGCGGCCCAGCGCCAGCAATGGCTCAAGGCGCTACGTGATTTGCTGGACAACGAACGCCAGGCCTTGATCGATGCGATCAGCCAGGATTTCAGCAACCGCAGTGCCGATGAAACCTTGCTCGCCGAACTGATGCCCAGCCTGCACGGCATTCACCACGCCCGCCGCCACCTCAAGGGCTGGATGCGCGCGTCGCGGCGCAAAGTCGGTATCGCGTTTCAGCCGGCGTCGGCGAAGGTGGTCTACCAGCCACTGGGCGTGGTCGGGGTCATCGTGCCGTGGAACTATCCGTTGTACCTGGCCATCGGGCCTTTGGTCGGCGCGTTATCGGCAGGTAACCGGGTGATGCTCAAACTCAGCGAATCGACCCCGGCCACCGGTTTGCTGATCAAGGCGTTGTTCGCGCGAATCTTCCCCGAAGACCTGGTTTGCGTGGTGCTGGGCGAAGCCGATATCGGCGTGGCGTTTTCACGCCTGCCCTTCGATCACCTGCTGTTCACCGGCGCCACCAGCATTGGCAAACACGTGATGCGCGCGGCGGCGGAAAACCTGACGCCGGTCACCCTGGAACTGGGCGGCAAGTCCCCGGCCATTGTTTCCCATGACGTACCGCTCAAGGATGCCGCTGAACGCATCGCTTTCGGCAAGACCCTCAATGCCGGCCAGACCTGCGTGGCCCCGGATTACGTGCTGGTGCCGGAAGATCGTGTCGGCGCGTTCGTGGAGGCCTATCGACAGGCGGTTCGCGGTTTTTATCCGACCCTCGCCGACAACCCGGACTACACCGCGATCATCAATGACCGACAACTGGCGCGACTCAAGGGCTATGTCAGCGATGCCACCAGCAAGGGTGCTCTGCTGATTCCAGTGTTCGAGCAAGGCCAAGGCCGTCGCATGGCGCATAGCCTGCTGCTTAACGTCAACGACGAGATGACGGTGATGCAGGACGAAATCTTCGGCCCGCTGTTGCCGATCGTTCCCTACAAGCATCTGGACCAGGCCTTCGCCTATATCAACCAGCGGCCTCGCCCACTGGCGCTGTACTACTTTGGCTACGACAAGCGCGAGCAAAACCGTGTGCTCAACGAGACCCACTCCGGAGGCGTCTGCCTCAACGACACCCTGCTGCACGTGGCCCAGGATGACATGCCGTTCGGCGGTATCGGTCCTTCGGGCATGGGCCATTACCACGGGCACGAAGGCTTCCTGACCTTCAGCAAGGCCAAGGGTGTGCTGGTCAAGCAGCGCTTCAACGCGGCGAAGCTGATCTATCCGCCCTATGGCAAAGCCATTCAGAAAATGATCCAGAAGCTGTTTATCCGCTAACGATAGCCACCGCCGGGTAATAACAATAATGCACCCAAGCCTGTCCGAAACACCCGCGCTGTCACGGCGCGGCCTGCTCAAATTCAGCCTCGGCGCCAGCGCCTTTCTTGCCACTGCCGGGTTGGGGGCCAGCCTCAGCGGCTGCTCATCGAGCGCGCCTGCCAGTGGCTTCACGGCACTGCGCAGTAGCGACCTGCTGTTTTTGCGCGCCCTTGTCCCAGTGATGCTCGACGGTGCAGTCACGGCCGCGAACATGCCGGAGGCTGTCGAGGGCACCCTGAAAAGCCTCGATTACAACCTCGACCACCTGTCTCCGGAAATGCTCAAGCTCACTCGACAATTGTTCGATGTGCTGGGCATGGCCGTGACCCGCGGGCCGCTGACCGGGATCTGGGGTAGCTGGGAAAACGCCAGTGCCGAGGATATCCGGCGCTTCCTCGATCGCTGGGAAAACAGCTCGTTGAGCCTGCTGCGCATGGGTCACAGTTCATTGCTGCAACTGGTGATGATGGCCTGGTATGGGCGCAAGGAGTCATGGGCGCATTGCGGGTATCCGGGGCCACCAGCGGTTTGAGACCGCGTCGACGCTTTCGCGAGCAGGCTCGCTCCCACAGAGATCGCGTACCCATGTGGGAGCGAGCCTGCTCGCGAAGGCGCCAGCTGCTTCACCACTTCATCCAACAATAAAAAGAGAACCCGAAGATGCCCGTACCCGACCCGTTCCGCGAAGGCATGGCCCGTGGCTGGAAAACCCATGATGGCTCGCAACTGACCCAGGACCTGACCCTCGAAGCGGATGTGGCGATCATCGGCAGCGGTGCCGGTGGAGGGACCACGGCCGAAATCCTCAGTGCGGCCGGCTACAAAGTGCTGCTGATCGAGGAAGGCCCACTCAAGACCAGCAGCGACTTCAAGTTGCTCGAAGACCAGGCCTACGCCAGCCTCTACCAGGAAGGCATCGGTCGCATGAGCAAGGATGGCGCAATCACCATCCTCCAGGGCCGGGCGGTGGGCGGCACCACGCTGATCAACTGGACCTCCAGCTTCCGCACGCCAGAGCCAACCCTGGAACACTGGGCCAAGGAACACAACGTGAAGGGCCACTCCCCTGCTGAAATGGCGCCCTGGTTCGAAAAAATGGAACAGCGCCTGGGCGTCGCCCCGTGGATGGTCCCGCCCAACGCGAACAACGAAGTGATCCGCAAGGGCTGCGAAAAGCTCGGTTACAACTGGCATGTGATCCCGCGCAATGTGCGCGGCTGCTGGAACCTCGGCTACTGCGGCATGGGCTGCCCGACCAACGCCAAGCAATCGATGATGGTCACGACCATTCCGGCCACCCTGGAAAACGGCGGCGAGCTGCTTTATCTGGCCCGCGCGGAAAAACTCATCATCAGTGGCGAGACCGTCACCGGACTGCACTGCGTGGCGATGGACGAGCGCTGTGTCGAGCCCACCGGACGCAGTATCAGGGTCAAGGCCAAGCATTACGTATTGGCCGGCGGCGGAATCAACAGCCCGGCGCTGCTGCTGCGCTCCGACGCGCCCGACCCGCACAAGCGGCTGGGCACACGCACCTTTCTGCATCTGGTGAACATGTCCGCCGGCTTGTTCGACGAAGTCATCAACCCGTTCTATGGCGCGCCACAGTCGATCTATTCCGACCATTTCCAATGGCAGGATGGCACCAGCGGCAAGATTGGCTACAAACTGGAGGTTCCGCCGCTGCACCCGGCGCTGGCCGCCACCCTGCTGGGTGGCTTCGGCCAGGAAAATGCCCGGCACATGGCTGACCTGCCGCACACTCACGCCATGCTGGCGTTGCTGCGCGACGGATTCCACCCGGACAGTCCCGGTGGCAGCGTACAACTGCGCGGTGACGCTACACCAGTGCTCGACTACCAGGTTTCACCCTACGTCTGGGACGGCTTGCGCCGGGCCTTCCACAGCATGGCCGAGATCCAGTTCGCCGGGGGCGCCAAGGCCGTGATGCCCATGCACGCCGATGCTCGCTACGTTAAAACCTTGGGCGAAGCGCGCACGCTGATCGACGGGCTCAATCTGGCGTTGTATCGCACGCGCTTGGGCAGCGCCCATGTGATGGGCGGATGCAGCATGGGCGAAGACCCGAAAAATGCGGTCACCGATAGCCTTGGCCGGCATCATCAACTGGGTAATTTGTCGATCCATGATGGTTCGCTCTTCCCCACCAGCATTGGCGCAAACCCGCAGTTGTCGGTCTATGGGCTGACGGCGCAACTGGCGACTTCCTTGGCTGAACGTTTAAAAAACCCGTGAAAAAGACGATTATTTCCATCGTCTATAGTGCTTTCTTACCCAACAGGCGACTTGGCCGACCGGTTAGGCTGCGATACCATCCGAATCCCCAACGCACTCCCGCCAGGACGACGCGATGAACCGAGTGTTGTACCCAGGTACCTTCGACCCTATTACCAAGGGCCATGGCGATCTGGTCGAACGCGCCTCGCGCCTGTTCGATCACGTGATCATTGCTGTCGCCGCCAGCCCGAAGAAAAACCCGCTGTTTCCCCTGGAACAGCGTGTGGAGCTGGCCCGCGAAGTCACCAAACATCTGCCGAACGTTGAAGTGGTCGGTTTCTCGACGCTACTGGCGCATTTTGCCAAAGAGACGAACGCCAATGTGTTCCTGCGTGGCTTGCGCGCAGTGTCGGACTTCGAATACGAATTCCAGCTGGCCAACATGAACCGCCAGTTGGCCCCGGATGTGGAAAGCCTGTTCCTTACCCCATCCGAGCGTTATTCGTTCATTTCCTCGACGCTGGTTCGTGAAATCGCAGCCTTGGGCGGTGATATCACCAAGTTCGTACACCCGATAGTGGCGGACGCCCTCACACAGCGCTTCAAGAAATAATCCTGATCCGTAGGAGCCGGCTTGCTGACAACGCGGTGCACCTGATGCACCGCCTTCGCCAGCAAGCCGGCTCCTGCAGTACGTCGTAGTTGCGTGCACCGCAGACGCCAATGCGGCACAATTAGCGCATTGATTTATTGCGCCCGGGCCTGCCGCCCCGGCTGGAGTTAGCATGTCCCTGATCATCACCGACGATTGCATCAACTGCGACGTCTGCGAACCCGAGTGCCCCAACGCCGCCATTTCCCAGGGCGAAGAAATCTATGTGATCGACCCGAACCTGTGCACTCAGTGTGTCGGCCACTACGACGAACCGCAGTGCCAGCAGGTCTGCCCGGTGGATTGCATTCCTCTGGACGAAGCCCATCCAGAGACTGAAGAGCAGTTGATGGAGAAGTACCGCAAGATTACCGGGAAGGCTTGAAAGATCGCAGCCTTCGGCAGCTCCTACAGAGATCGCATTCCCCTGTAGGAGCTGCCGAAGGCTGCGATCTTTTGCTTTTCAGGTCTGACACCGCGGGCAGAACACACTGGCGCGCTGCCCGAGTTTCACTTCCCGCAGGCCCGTGCCACAGACTTTGCAGTGCTCACCGCCGCGACCGTACACGAACAACTCCTGCTGGAAGTAGCCCGGCTGCCCGTCCCCGCCGATAAAGTCGCGCAATGTGGTGCCCCCGCGCTCGATGGCAGCCGCCAGGATGCGCTTGATCTCGATCGCCAGTTTCAAGTACCGCGCCCGGGAAATACTCTTGGCTTCGCGACGTGGGTCGATACCGGCGGCGAACAGCGCTTCGGTCGCATAGATATTGCCAACGCCGACCACCACCGCGTTGTCCATGATGAACGGCTTGACTGCCATCGATCGCCCGCGAGACTGCTGGAACAGTCGCTCGCCATCGAACAGGTCGGTCAACGGTTCCGGCCCAAGACGAATCAACAGCTCATGGTTGAGCGGATCGAGGCTCCACAGCATCGCACCGAACCGTCGCGGGTCGGTGTAGCGCAAGGCCAGGCCCGATTCCAGCTCGATATCCACATGCTCATGCTTGGCCGCCGGCAGGCCGGCTTCGACCAGGCGCAAATTCCCCGACATCCCCAAATGGCTGATCAAGGTACCGACCTCGGCATTGATCAAAAGGTATTTGGCGCGCCGCTCCACCAGTACGATGCGCTGGCCGGACAAGCGCACATCGAGGTCTTCGGGGATTGGCCAGCGCAGACGGCGATCGCGCACGATCACCCGACTGACACGCTGGCCTTCCAGGTGCGGCGCAATCCCGCGGCGGGTGGTTTCGACTTCTGGGAGTTCAGGCATGGTGCTCTCGGATCAGGCGCTCGGTGAGAAGAGGTTCGCCGTTCAGCGGTGAGTGCCGAGGTCGCGAATCGTTTGCTTGAGGGTTTCGAAATCGTAATCCGAGAGGCCCACGTAATCGAGCACCAAATGCCCGATGCTGTTCCACTCGTGGTCTTCGGGCTGGCTGCCCAGCACCCGGTAGGACGCACAAATGTGCTCGGCCATTTTCAGGATCGCCAACAGGTTTTTCAGGGCGCTGTTGCGCGACGACTCATCGCTGAATATCGCCAGGGCATTGTGATGATTGGCGATCGCGGCAGACACGTGATCCGGCAGGCGCCAGGATTTGGCCGTGTAGTACCCGACCACGGCATGGTTGGTGTTGAATGCCTGGTTCTCGGTGTCCACCACCCGGTAATCGGGACCGGCGTTGGCATAGGCCTGTTCCAGCACGCTCATATAGTTGGGGAACCGCTGCAGCATCAACGGCACGCCGCAGTCGTGGAACAGTCCCAGGGCATAGGCTTCATCGCCGGCCTGAGCGCCAATGCGCTTGGCCAGGGTCAGGCAGGTCATCGCCACGTCCTGGGCAGTATCCCAGAACCGGTTCAAGGTAACGATGGTGTCGTCGTTCATCTCGCCCTTGATCGACTGCGCGTTGATCAGGTTGATGATCGAACGGCTGCCCAGCAGATTCACCGCGCGCTGGATCGAGGCGATCTTGTTGCTCAGGCCGTAATACGGCGAGTTGACGATTTTCAGCAGGGAGCCAGAGAGGCCCGGGTCCTGGGAAATCAGCTTCGCGATCACATCCAGATCCGGGTCGGGCATGTACTGCTCCATCTGCAGATCCACCATGATCTGCGGTTGGGCCGGCACACTGATGCCTTGCAAGGATTGCTGGATTTGTTCGGCGGTAAGCTCTTGGGACATAGGTACACACTCTGGGTCAGGCGCGGATTCTAACTTTTCTGGATTGGATCCGACACCTGGGCCAGTGCGCCGATTGCAGTTTCATCTGGTCCAGGCCTGACTCACCGCATGTCCACCCACCGCGCCGTGGGCTTGCGCAACACGGTATACTCCCGCTCTTTTTTCCGGAGCGACGTCATGTCCCTGCCTAGCCTGCGCCTCAAAGCCAACGCCGACCGTCGCCTGCGCAACGGCCACTTGTGGGTCTACAGCAACGAAATCGATGTAGCCGCTACACCTTTGCACGGTTTCAAGGCCGGCGACCAGGCGATCCTCGAAGCCGCTGGCGGCAAGCCACTGGGCATCGTCGCCATGAGCCCGAACAACCTGATCTGTGCGCGCCTGCTGTCGCGCGACATCAAGTTGCCACTCGACAAGTCACTGCTGGTGCATCGCCTGAATGTGGCCCTGTCGCTGCGCGATCGCCTGTTCGACAAGCCGTTCTATCGCCTGGTCTACGGTGATTCCGACCTGCTGCCAGGCCTGGTGGTCGACCGTTTCGGCGACATCCTGGTGGTGCAGATCGCCTCGGCGACCATGGAAGCCCATAAAGACGACGTGATCGCAGCGCTGACCCAAGTGCTCAAGCCAAGCGGCATCCTGTTCAAGAACGACTCCGCCGCCCGTGATGCCGAAGGCCTCAACCGCTATGTCGAAACCGTGTTCGGCCTGGTGCCGGAATGGGTTGCGCTGGAAGAGAACGGGGTGAAATTCGAAGCGCCGGTTATCCAGGGCCAGAAAACCGGTTGGTTCTACGACCACCGCATGAACCGCGCACGCCTGGCGCCATACGCCAAGGGCAAGCGCGTGCTCGACCTGTACAGCTACATTGGCGGCTGGGGCGTTCAAGCGGCTGCATTCGGCGCCAGTGAAGTGTTCTGCATCGACGCCTCGGCCTTCGCCCTCGACGGTGTCGAGCGCAACGCCGCGCTGAATGGCTTCGCCGAGAAAATGACCTGCATCGAAGGCGACGTGTTCGAAGCCCTGAAAGAGCTCAAGGCCAGCGAAGAGCGCTTCGATGTGATCGTGGCCGACCCGCCTGCCTTCATCAAACGCAAGAAAGACATGAAGAACGGCGAAGGCGCCTACCGCCGCCTGAACGAACAAGCCATGCGCCTGCTCACCAAGGACGGCATCCTGTTCAGCGCCTCCTGCTCGATGCACCTGCCGGAAGACGACCTGCAGAACATCCTGCTGACCAGCGCCCGCCACCTGGATCGTAATATCCAGATGCTGGAGCGTGGCGGCCAAGGCCCGGATCATCCGGTGCACCCGGCCATCCCGGAAACCCGCTACATCAAGAGCATCACCTGCCGGTTGCTGCCAAACAGCTAACGCCATCTCCTGTAGGAGCGAGCACGCTCGCGATGGTCGTCAACGATAACGCGGGAAGCCTGGCGCCCCGCGGCGTTCTCGAGCTCATCGCGAGCAGGCTCGCTCCTACAGGTGCAGGACACATCCTGATCCACTGTCGAAACGACAACCGCTCACCCCTCGCCTACCGCTTTCTCTTCACATCATCGAAGAGGACAACGGAATGTCCGATACGACCAAAGCCCATCGATTACGCAAAGGCCGTCACCCACAATCCGGCCGCATCTATCACCTGAGCGCCGTCACCCATGAACGACAGCCTGTGTTCCAGGATTGGCGCACTGGCCGCTTGTTGGTGCACGAATTTAGAAGTGCCCAGGAAGCCGGCTATATCACGTTTATCGCCTGGGTAGTCATGCCGGATCACTTCCACTGGCTGGTTGAATTGCATAACGGTGATTTACCTAAACTGATGCAAACCACCAAATCCCACTGCACACGACTCCTTAGTCAAAAGCGAGGCCATTGTGCCCCTGTATGGCAGAAGGGCTATTTCGGCCGAGCCCTGCGTCGCGAGGAAGATCTGAAAGCAGCAGCCCGATACATCATCGCCAACCCTTTGCGAGTTGGTTATGTAACTCATATAGGCGACTACCCGCTATGGGACGCCATCTGGCTATGAAACACGCCTCCCTGTAGGAGCAGCCGGTCGACGCTCGATTGCTCGCGATGATCGTCAACGATAACGCTGGAAACCTGACACCCGGCTGCGCTCTCAGGTTTTTCGCGAGCATGCTCGCTCCTACAAGGGGCCGTCCGTGCGTCTTGTGGATGCTGACTGCATGCGTGCAGGCATTCCCTCCAGCCGCCAGCCGTGTAGAATCGCGACATTCATCGCCAGTCATCCCCGGCGGGTTTATGAGCTCAAGCTGAAGCGCGCGGCGATCCCGCAAAGTTATCGGCAACTTCCGGACACCCGGCCATTTCTGAGTGTTCCAGACGTCAATAGAAGCTCACTTCCCTTTTGATACCTGATTAGCCGCCCGGAGTGCTTCATGCCTGATTACCGCTCGAAAACATCCACCCACGGCCGCAACATGGCCGGCGCCCGCGCACTGTGGCGCGCAACGGGGATGAAAGATGACGACTTCAAAAAACCGATCATCGCCATTGCCAACTCATTTACCCAGTTCGTGCCGGGCCACGTGCACCTGAAAGATCTGGGGCAACTGGTCGCCCGCGAAATCGAACGCGCTGGCGGCGTGGCAAAAGAATTCAACACCATCGCCGTCGACGACGGCATCGCCATGGGCCACGACGGCATGCTGTATTCGCTGCCGAGCCGCGAGATCATCGCCGACTCCGTCGAGTACATGGTCAATGCCCACTGCGCTGACGCCATCGTCTGCATCTCGAACTGCGACAAGATCACTCCTGGCATGTTGATGGCCTCCCTGCGCCTGAACATCCCGGTGATCTTCGTGTCCGGCGGCCCGATGGAAGCCGGCAAGACCAAACTGGCCAGCCACGGTCTCGACCTGGTCGACGCCATGGTGATCGCCGCCGACTCCAGCGCTTCTGACGAGAAGGTTGCCGAGTACGAGCGTAGCGCCTGCCCTACCTGCGGTTCGTGCTCCGGCATGTTCACCGCCAACTCGATGAACTGCCTGGTCGAGGCCCTGGGCCTGGCATTGCCGGGCAACGGTTCGACCCTGGCCACCCACAGCGACCGCGAGCAGCTGTTCCTGCAGGCCGGCCGCACCATCGTCGAGCTGTGCAAGCGTTACTACGGCGAGAACGATGAGTCGGTGTTGCCGCGCAACATCGCCAACTTCCAGGCGTTCGAAAACGCCATGACGCTGGACATCGCCATGGGCGGTTCCACCAACACCATCCTGCACTTGCTGGCCGCCGCCCAGGAAGCCGAGATCGATTTCGACCTGCGCGATATCGACCGCCTGTCCCGTCACGTGCCGCAACTGTGCAAGGTCGCGCCGAACATCCAGAAGTACCACATGGAAGACGTGCACCGTGCGGGCGGGATCTTCAGCATCCTCGGCTCGCTGGCCCGTGGCGGCCTGCTGCACACCCAGCTGCCGACCGTGCACAGCGGCAGCATGGAAGAAGCCATCGCCAAGTGGGACATCACCCAGACCAACGACGAAGCCGTGCATCACTTCTTCAAGGCGGGTCCTGCGGGCATCCCGACGCAAACCGCGTTCAGCCAATCGACCCGTTGGGACACCCTGGACGACGACCGTGAAAACGGCTGCATCCGCAGCGTCGAGCACGCCTACTCGCAAGAAGGCGGCCTGGCCGTGCTGTACGGCAACATCGCCCTGGACGGCTGCGTGGTGAAAACCGCTGGCGTCGACGAGTCGATCCACGTGTTCGAAGGCAACGCGAAGATCTTCGAAAGCCAGGACAGTGCCGTACGCGGCATCCTCGCTGACGAAGTGAAGGAAGGCGACATCGTCATCATTCGCTACGAAGGCCCGAAAGGCGGCCCGGGCATGCAGGAAATGCTCTACCCGACGTCGTACCTGAAATCCAAAGGCCTGGGCAAAGCCTGCGCCCTGCTCACCGACGGCCGTTTCTCCGGCGGCACCTCGGGCCTGTCCATCGGCCACGCATCGCCTGAAGCGGCTGCCGGCGGCGCGATCGGCCTGGTGCAGGACGGCGACAAAGTGCTGATCGACATTCCAAACCGCTCGATCAACCTGTTGGTCAGCGATGAAGAACTGGCCGCGCGCCGCGTCGAGCAGGACAAGAAAGGCTGGAAACCGGTTGAAGTGCGTCCACGTAAAGTGACCACGGCGTTGAAGGCTTATGCCCTGCTGGCGACCAGTGCCGACAAGGGTGCTGTGCGTAACAAGGCGATGCTTGATGGGCTGTAAGGCTTAGCGTTGAACGAAAAATACCCCGCCATGTGCGGGGTATTTTTTTGCGGCGTCTATTTAGTGCTTAATTTACTAGTGTATTCCCGAAGGCATATTCAGAACCGGGTCAAAAGCCAGAGTCGTCAATCGCAAGAGTTAGAAGTCCGCAACATCTCTCCCAGATAGAGGAGCGCCAGTAATGTGGGGCTAATCAATGCCACGTTAAACCAGATACTACTACCGGGATGGGTCAGTGAACCTATTAGCGGGATGGAGATAGCTATCAGCCCCATTATTAGCATTAACGATATAATGCGTCTGCGGTAATACACCGTAGTACTAGGTCTATTCAGCGCAGCTAGAGCAAGCCCCGTAGTTCCCGACCAGGCAAGTATGCTTATTATTATACCGAAGGCTTCACCAAACATCATTAAGTACGAACTTAGCAGGGCCAATCCAAAAGCAGGTAAGACACCTCCGATTAGATACATAACTGGCCAAAGGATACGTAACACCACGTATATTTACTCCATTAAATAATCATCGAGCTGAATAAAGTCTCGACCTGATAGGTTTCCGCCTTCCTGAGTTCCTCGATGCGCGAGTCAAGGATTTACCCACGGCCTGGCAACTTGTAGCTTGATGAGATAACGCTCCTCTGTGGGACGCTTGTCGTCTCTAAAGCGATTGACCACCAACATCACCTGATACTGATTACCCGCTTGCCAGGTAGACGTGCCGCCTTTGTTCACGTCTCGTAATCGGGCCCGCCATTCGGGAGTGTCAGCAAAAGGTGGGTCGTCACCGACCCGAATGGGTATCCAGCCACCGTGGCGCCATTGCGCCTGCAAATCCAGCACGACTTTGAGGGTATCGTCGAGTAACAGCGGCTCGATTTGCGGGGACATGCGCAGACTTCTGACTAACCCATCACGATCGAAACTAACCGTGAAAAAGCGAGCCAGCGGGGTCAAAAATCCGAATTGATCGTCGATAAAACGCAGGCGTGCGTCGGACTTGGGAGTGTTGAACCAGGAGTACCCTGGAAAAGCCGGATCAATGGCCGCGCTGGAGCGCAGGCGCATGGCTTCCCAAGGTTCGCCGATCACTAGCGCAATTTCCGGGTCATCCGATAGCGCTCGCATAACCGCCATTGTCAATAGAGCCGCGACTGCAATGGCCAAAACCTTCCGTCGCCACTTCATGCGTCGCAGTAGATTCATCGCACGCCCCGGCCTGCGGCTATATCGAGAATCGCCTGTTCGATCAGTTGGCGATCAGAGCGCCGTAGAAGCTCATCAAATTGCTCCGCGGCCTTGAGTACGAAGGGCATGCGCTGATGGATATCGGCCAGGTTGGCAAAGTAATCATTGCTGAAGCCCACGGTGCGCCCGTCTTCGCTGGGACGGCACTGGCTGGCCAGTGTCAGCTCGACCGCTGCCGCAGCACCAGAGGGGAGGTTCGTGACGTAGGAGAAATGGTTGCCACGTAGCAAATGTACCAATTGCACATCGCTGTACATCGATGGTTGCAGGATGTTCTTCTGTTCATGTTCGGCTAGAAAAACAACACTTTCGGCAATGTTGCCAGCCTCAATGGCCGCGAAGGCTTGCAGTATTTCCTCATGGTAAGTGCCAAACTCCAGCTTTTCCTGCTCGATCGGCCACAACACAGGTTGTTGAACATGCCCAAATATGTTCTTCCGTGAAGCGAGGCATGTCTTGAGCGCCAACAACCCTCGCTCTTTGTAAAAAACATGCAACGGAAAAACATCCAGAAACAGCGTGGTATTGCCCAGCGCCAGCATGTCATGCACGTACTCGAGTTGCCCCTGTACTAGCGACAATGATTCTCTGTCGGTGCGCCAGTCAACGCTCGGTATCGGGTTATTGCTGCGGGATAGCTCGTAGTCACGTTGCAACTGTTTGTCAGTCTTGCCGAACAATTCAATTCCAAAGATTTTCCAACGACGCTGGGCGCTGCCAACCATGCGCTTTCCCGCTTCGTATTGATTCTGAATCCTCTCGACTGATTGAGCCGCATGCAACAACCCACAACCCACCTGCTTGGAGGCGAACGCAGCAAGTCCAGCCCATTGGAAACGCTGATCCTCCAGCCACAATCGGGCGTAGGCCGCATTGATCGCGCGATTGCGCGCTTTTGGATCGGCGATAAGGATCCCGCCCGGTGCCACGATCGCTTCGGCTCTTTGCTGGTAGCTGCGCCAAAGGTTCTGGCAGACCTGTCCCGTCTGTTCGCCGTAGCTCGTTGCAGGACGGACGCTGGAGGGGCTCGGTTCTGCTGTCGGCTGGCGGGCTTCGACCGGCTTCGCGGGTTGAGCCGCGGCTCGGGCAGGCGACGCAATGCCGCTGCTTTCGATCGTTTGGCATCTGATGGTCTGATTGGCAATCAGCTTGGGCGATGGATCGCACTTGCACTTGCACAGGTCGCCGTCCAGTGCGGGCTTGCGTCCTTCCCACTCCTCCGACAGGCGTGGGCCGACGCAGATGATTGTCCCGGTACTGTCGCATTCCGGGCATTTGACTTGATCGCCTTCGCGGGCCAAGTTCTGGCCCAAGATGCTGCCTCGATGCCAACCGCTTACGACTGTGCCGCCGACGGTGGTTTTGGCCCCGACTGTGATGTGGTAGCGCTTCATGCGAAATGTGTCCTTGTCAGATCGAAAGGACGAAAGCTAGAAGAGTCGAAGTGGAGGAAGAATCAGACGCTTCTTTGATTGATGTAGGGCATTTCTGAAATGGGGCAGGATGTGGTCGTCGGTATGCTGGAGATAATGCGAGGGAATGCCCCGCCAGGTGCGGGGCTGATCGTTCCCACGCTCTGCGTGGTAATGCCTCAAGGGACGCTCTGCGTCCAGTGACGCGGAGCGTCACGGGCTTCATTCCCACGCAGAGCGTGGGAACGATCAACTCGGCCAGATGCGGGGCATCTTTTTCCCGCGTTATTGCTGCGGGTCGAGGTTATCCAGCGCCTGGTTTACTGCCAGTTCGCCCAACATGATGAGCTGGGTAATTCCCAGCATCGTGCTGCGTTGAGAGCCTTCCAGCAGGCCGGCGAAATCGCTGGCCATGACGTTGGCCGAGGCGAGGGATTCGCAGGCGTGGGCCAACAGGGTTTCGGTGTCGAGGCCGGGGGCGATGATGAATGTTCGGCTGGGTTTGCGTGGGGTGGCGTTGATGCGGGCGGACAGGTTGTCGGTGTCCGGTGGATCGGGGGTAATTTTGAGCATTGATGAATCTCCTGAAAACAAGGAGCCATCACCTTCGCTACCAAACGAAAGGTGGCAGTCATACGCAGGTTGGTAGACCGGTCCAGGGAGCCGGCGCGCTCGAAAGCGCCCTACGCATGACCACCATAAAAGCAGAGACGAAAAAACCTGCCAAAGGTGTAGTCATGCGCCTGGAAAATCCGGGCTACCAAACCCGATCGCTGAAGAGCAGCGACACGGAGAAGATAGAACCCGCCAAACAGGCGCACAAGTCGGCGGATTCTGAAGTAGTCGTAGTCCCTTACGCAAGAATGCGCAGGTTGTGACTGTAGGAAGAAGTTGATCGAGCAGAGGCTTTCATTGCCCCGACTGACCTCATCGCGAGCAGGCTCGCTCCCACAATGGATCAGCTTTGCACTCTGGATTGGGAACAACACCGATCAAATTGTAGGAGCGAGCCTGCTCGCGATGGACGACAGAGCGCCGCGGGGTATCAGGCAGCCAGCTTCATCGTTAACGACCATCGCGAGCATGCTCGCTCCTACAGTGAATCAAAGTCCTTACTGAATCTCTTGCGGTGTGACGACCACCCAATTTTTGTCCGCCGTCACCGGCAGCCCTTCCTTGGCCTGGGCCGCGGCGTTCTTGGCCATCATGCCCTGGATCTGGGTCATGTACTTGTCCTTGCGGTTGACCCACAGGTGGATGCCGCCCTTGGCCACGTCAACGCCGTGGAACAGCATGTAGCCGTCGCTGGTCGGGGTATCGCCACCGACCAGTACCGGTTTTTTCCACTCATCGATGTAGGTCAGGATCGCTGCGTGCTTGCCGGCCATCCAGGTCGCCGGGGTCCACAGGTATGGCGTCAGTTCCAGGCCGAGGTTGGCCTTCTCGTCATATTTGCCAGCGGTGATCTGCTTGCGCGCAGTGGTCAGTTCGCCGGTCTTCTGGTCCTTGAGCAGCATCGACACGCCGATCACGTTCTGCGGTTTGACGTTGTAGCCGTACTTCGGATCGGCCGCGACCATGCGCACCAGCTCTTCCGAGGCGGCGGTCATCACATAGACCTCGATACCGTTCTCCATCAGCTTGTTGTAGAGCTCTTGCTGGCCGGTGAAGATTTTCGGTGGGTTGACGTCGAGTTTCTTGACCACGTCGCCTTCGTAATAGGTGGCGGGCACCGGTTTGCCAGAGGCCATCAACTCATCGACGTAGCCCTTGAGTTCCTGGAGCGTGAAGCCTGAAAACACTTGGGCGACCCATGGATAGCAGACCATGTCGTCGAGTTCACAGAGGCGGTAGTAGTAACTGAACAGGCTTTCCTTGTGGTCGGCGGTGTCCTTGAACGGCATCAGTTTCAGGGAGGGGTCGAGTTTGTCGCGGGTGATCAGGCCTTTGTTTTCCATGAACGGCAGCAACGACTCTTCGAGGTCGTAGCGGTAACTGGTGTTGTCCATGTCGAACACCGCGTAGTTACCTTTGTTGGCATTGGCCGCGATCATCGCATCCAGTGCCTTGGCCTGATCGGCGGGCCAGTGTTTCAGATCCGTGGCGAACACCTGGCCGACGAGGCCAAGGCAAAGAGCTGCAGCCAGTAATTTCGGTGCGAACTTCATCCTCATATCTCCCTGATTGAAAGACATCGACGCTAACAAATACCTGTGACAGTCCTCATCCGTCAGCGACCGTCAACGTACCTTTCGCGCCAGTCACATTCTCAAAAGCGACATGCGCTTATTCCAAAAACGACACTTTCAAGACGTTTTTGATATTAAATCATTAGATTTCAAGCTGTTAGGCTTGCCGGTTCGCAACTGCCCCGGAAGGCAGTTCGCACCTGTCTAATGGGAGTTCCAATGAATCTGCCGCTGATTCTCAATCTGCTGGTGTTCCTCGCCCTGCTGCTGGGCTTGGCACAAACCCGCCACACAACATTTAGCCTGGCGAAAAAAGTCCTGCTTGCACTGGTGCTTGGCGTGCTGTTCGGTGTGGCGTTGCACACTGTCTACGGTGCCGGCAACCCGGTGTTGAAAGCCTCGATCGGCTGGTTCGATCTGGTGGGCAACGGTTACGTGCAACTGCTGCAAATGATCGTGATCCCGCTGGTGTTCGCTTCGATCCTCAGCGCCGTGGCCCGTCTGCACAATGCCTCGTCGTTGGGAAAAATCAGCTTCCTGACCATTGGCACGCTGCTGTTCACCACCGCCATCGCGGCATTGATCGGCATCGGCCTGACCAACCTTTTCGGCCTGACCGCCGAGGGCCTGGTGGCCGGCACCCAGGAAATGGCGCGCCTGCAGACCATCCAGAGCGACTATGCCGGCAAGGTCACCGACCTCAATGTGCCGCAGTTGCTGCTGTCGTTCATTCCGCAAAACCCGTTCGCCGACCTGGCGCGGGCCAAGCCGACGTCGATCATCAGCGTGGTGATCTTTGCCGCATTCCTCGGGGTTGCAGCGCTGCAACTGTTGAAGGATGACGTGGAAAAAGGTCGGAAAGTGATCAACGCCATCGACACCCTGCAAGCCTGGGTGATGCGTCTGGTGCGCCTGGTGATGAAGCTGACCCCATACGGTGTGTTGGCGCTGATGACCAAAGTGGTCGCTGGCTCCAACCTGCAAGACATCATCAAGCTCGGCAGTTTCGTGGTGGTGTCCTACATCGGCCTGGGCTTGATGTTTGTGGTGCATGGCGTGCTGGTGTCGGCCGCCGGGATCAACCCGTTGAGATTCTTCCGCAAGATCTGGCCGGTGCTGACGTTTGCTTTCACCAGCCGTTCGAGCGCTGCAACGATCCCGTTGAGCATCGAAGCGCAAACCAGCCGCCTGGGCATCCCGCAATCCATCGCCAGCTTCGCCGCCTCGTTCGGCGCGACCATTGGCCAGAACGGCTGCGCCGGCCTGTATCCGGCGATGTTGGCGGTGATGGTAGCGCCGACCGTTGGCATCAACCCGCTAGACCCGCTGTGGATCGCGACGCTGGTGGCGATTGTTACGTTGAGTTCGGCGGGTGTGGCTGGGGTTGGCGGGGGCGCGACGTTTGCCGCGTTGATCGTGCTGCCGGCGATGGGCTTGCCGGTGTCACTGGTGGCGCTGCTGATTTCGGTCGAGCCGTTGATTGATATGGGGCGCACGGCGTTGAACGTCAGCGGTTCGATCACGGCCGGGGCGATTACCAGCCAGGTGATGCAGCAGACGGATAAAGAATTGTTGGATGCGGATGAGCATTCTGAGTTGGCTCACGCTTAAGTCTTTCAGCGGCTGAGTGGGCCTCTTCGCGAGCAAGCCCGCTCCCACATTATTCCTGCGGTGTGCACAGCATTTGTGAACACCCGAGATCAAATGTGGGAGCGGGCTTGCTCGCGATGCTCTTAGGCTTTTTCCCAAACTTCGAAGTTGTATGCCGGCTTGTCATCCACAGCCGGGTTTTCGATGTTGGACACCAGCTTCCACTGCCCCGAATCAAACTCCGGAAACCACGCATCCCCTTCCGGGCTCAGTGCCACACGGGTCAAGTACAACCGATCTGCCTGCGCCAACCCCTGCGCATACAGCTGCGCCCCGCCGATCAGCATCAGCTCATCGACGCCCTGCTCTTTGGCCCACTCTTCAGCGCGAACCACGGCCGTCTCCAGTGAGGGGTAGACCTCCGCGCCTTCGAGTACCAGACCCGCCTGACGACTGACCACGATGTTCAAGCGACCTGGCAATGGGCGACCGAGGGAGTCCCAGGTCTTGCGCCCCATGATGATCGGCTTGCCCAGGGTGGTGGCCTTGAAGTATTTGAAGTCCCCCGGCAGGTGCCAGGGCATGCAGTTGTCGATGCCGATCACGCGGTTTTCACCGAGGGCTGCGATCAGGCTGAGGGGGAGTGATTTAGTCATGCCGGCGAGGATACCAGAGCCGCGCTTACCCGGATAAGCGCCACAGCGGTTATGCTCACAGTTCAATTAAGCGACGGGATGCCGCGTGACTGAACTGAATAATCTCTGGCTGACAGAAACCATCCGCCTGCGCGAAGAACACGCCGGCCCCCTGGAAGATCTGGAAGCCAATCGGCTGGCCCGCAGCGCCGGCGGCGATCTGCCGGCACGCATACAACGCCGCGCCCTGTGGCTGGCGGAACGCGATGGCTTGAGCGAGGCACTCAAACACTGGCTGCAGGGCGCGCGATTGGCGCTGATCGTATTGGCGGTGCTGGCCGTGGTCAGCGGCACCGGCTTGGCCTTTGCCGCGATGGGCGACGGCCTGCACCCGGTGAATGTGTTCTGGGCGCTGGGCAGTCTGCTCGGGATTAATCTGATCCTGCTGTTGAGCTGGGCCTTGGGCCTGGTGTTTGCTGGCGAACACGGCGCCAGCCTCGGCCGCTTGTGGTTGTGGCTAAGCGAAAAACTCGCCCGGGACGCCAAGGCCGCACAACTGGCGCCGGCCCTGCTGCTGTTGCTGCAACGCCAGAAACTCAATCGCTGGGCCATCGGTGTTGTGGTCAATGGCCTGTGGTTGTTGGCGATGCTCAGTGCTTTGGTGATTCTGCTGACGTTGATGGCAACCCGGCGCTACGGCTTCGTTTGGGAAACCACGATCCTCAGTGCCGACACATTCATTGTCGTGACCCAGGCCCTGGGTGCGCTCCCAGCTTTGCTTGGTTTCAGTGTGCCGACTGAACAGATGATCCGCGCCAGTGGCGACGCCGCACTGAATATCGAAAGCGCCCGTCAGGCCTGGGCGACTTGGCTGGTGGGCGTGCTGCTGGTCTACGGCGTCGTGCCGCGCCTGCTGCTTGCAGTGTTTTGCCTGTGGCGCTGGAAAACCGGCAAGTCTGCCTTACGCCTGGATTTGAACCTGCCCGGTTATGCGCAACTGCGCGAACGCCTGATGCCTACCAGTGAACGCCTGGGTGTCAGCGATGCCGCACCGGCTCAACTTCATCGAGTGGAAAGCGGCGTCAGTGAACAACAAAGCGATGGCGCGCTATTGGTCGCGATCGAACTGGACGACGACCGCCCGTGGCCGCCACAACTGCCCAAGAGCGTCAGCAATGCCGGCATCCTCGACAGCCGCGAATCGCGGCACAAACTCCTCGAACAACTGAGCCGCTTTCCGCCTGCTCGCCTGGCGATCGCTTGCGATCCACGGCGCTCGCCGGATCGCGGCAGCCTGGCACTGATTGCCGAACTGGCCCGCAGCGCCAGCGCGACCCGCATCTGGTTGCTGCAAGCGCCGCCGGGTAAAGCGCTGGATGCCGAACGCCTCGGCGATTGGCACGTGGCGCTGCAACAGCTTGAGCTGCCGTTCGCCGATTGCGCACCGATGAACTGGCTGGAGACGGGCCATGACTGACACCAGGAAGCAGCCTCTGAAACTCGCGGTCGTCGGCCACACCAACGTCGGTAAAACCTCATTGTTGCGCACCCTGACTCGCGATGTCGGTTTCGGCGAAGTGTCCCACCGTCCCAGCACCACGCGGCATGTCGAAGGTGCGAGGTTGTCGGTAGATGGCGAACCTTTGCTTGATCTCTATGACACGCCCGGACTGGAAGACGCCATCGCCCTGCTCGATTACCTCGAACGCCTGGAGCGCCCCGGCGAGCGGCTGGACGGCCCGGCACGGCTGGCACGTTTTCTTGAGGGCAGCGAAGCCCGGCAGCGCTTCGAACAGGAAGCCAAGGTGTTGCGCCAGTTGCTGGCGTCGGACGCCGGGCTCTATGTGATCGACGCCCGGGAACCGGTCCTTGCCAAATATCGCGATGAGCTGGAAGTGCTGGCCAGTTGTGGCAAACCGCTGCTGCCGGTGCTGAATTTTGTCAGCAGCACCAACCACCGCGAGCCGGCGTGGCGTGAAGCGCTGGCGCGTTTGGGTTTGCATGCGCTGGTGCGCTTCGACAGCGTCGCACCGCCGGAGGATGGCGAACGCCGGCTCTATGAAAGCCTCGCGCTGCTGTTGGAACATGCCCGTCCACAGCTTGAGCGGTTGATTGCCGATCAACAGGCACAACGCTTGGCGCGCCAGCAAAGTGCGGCGCGCTTGATTGCCGAATTGTTGATCGATTGCGCCGCCTGCCGGCGCAGCGTGGTCAGCGAGGCCGAACAGGAACAGCAAGCCATCAACGAATTGCGCAAAGCCGTTCGCCAGCGCGAACAACGCTGCGTCGAAGCCCTGCTCAAGCTCTATGCCTTCCGCCCACAGGACGCGGCGGCCAGCGACTTGCCGCTGCTTGATGGGCGCTGGGGCGACGACTTGTTCAACCCGGAAACCCTCAAGCAACTGGGCGTGCGGGTCGGCGGCGGGATCGCGGCCGGTGCAGCAGCCGGCGCCGGAGTCGACTTGCTGGTCGGCGGTATTACCCTCGGCGCGGCGGCTCTGGCCGGTGCGATTGCCGGCGGCGCCCTGCAAACCGTGCGCAGTTATGGCAGTCGGTTGCTGGGCAAGATCAAGGGCCAGCGTGAGCTGACGGTCGATGACAACGTGCTGCGGCTGTTGGCGCTGCGCCAACGGCAACTGCTGCAAGCGCTGGATGCCCGTGGGCATGCGGCGATGGACAGCATCCAGGTCGCCACGCCCCAGGACAAGACCTGGCGCGAGGGCACACTGCCGGAAGCGCTGAACAAGGCACGGGCGCACCCGCAGTGGTCGTCGCTCAATGCGCATCCAAAGTTGAATCAGGCGGAGCGTCAGGAGCAGATTGAGGAGTTGGCGCAGCAGCTTTGATGCGGTTGATCAGCGCCAGTTGAACTTCACATAGGTGGTGCTCAACACCATGACAAGCTGTTGGTCCACCGCATCCTGATTGCCGTCGTTATTCATGTCGTAATTGACCAGCCAGTCCAGCTTGCCGTCGTTATTGGTGTCGTAGGCCGAGGCGGTGTAAGCGATGCTTTGATCTGAAGGTTTGCCGACACCCTCATGAAAGTGCAGGCGTACGGTGTCTGGCGAGCCGTCCCTGGCAAAGTCCTCTGTAAATATCTTGAGATAACGCTCCCAGGTAGTTCCACGATTGAACCAATTGAGCCGCAGGAACGCGTCTGCAAACGATTTGAGTAACCGTTCGTCCTTAGTGTTTTCCTTACCGTCGTTATTCACATCGCCAACCTGAAAATCAACTTTGCCATCGGCAGTGATATCCAGTGCATATGCCTTGTGAACGAGCCGATCTTCGGCACCGTTAGTCTCTTCGAAGAAATGCAGGAGCACGGTGTCAGCCCTGCCGTTTGCGCTGCGGTCCTGGGCAGTGATTTTCAAATAACGCATGGGGATAGCTCAGATCAAAATAGGGTGATCAAGCTATCCCGTACCGCTGAAACCCTCTGCGCGAATAATCTCTACCTCGTGTAGGTTTTTTCAGCAGCACTTGTCGTTCAAGCCACCTTGGGCAAAAGGCCCAGAGCCTTGCGCTTCAAAATATCGAGATCCAGAAGCGGTACGTTCATCTCCTTGGCCATCTCATCCCACTGCCGCATGCGCAAACTCACCGTGCACAGCGGGTCTTGTTCGAACGCCTCTGCCTCGGCAGCCGACATCACCCCACCCTGATACTCCAAGGTCCGGCGACTGGCTTCGCTCAAGCGCTCGTAGTACCCCGGCTCTTTCAGCGTCAGATACCGCTTGGCTTGCACGTGGTACTCCACCAGCCGCGCCATGCGCTCGCTGAAGCCGACGCTGCGCAAGTAATTGGCGCCCAGCCGTTCATGGCTGACCACGCCAAAGCCGCCCATATTCTCGGCGCCTTCGGCGCAGATGTGCCCGATGTCATGGAAAAAAGCGGCAAGCACCACTTCGTCATCGAAGCCCTCGGCCATCGCGCACTGCGCGGCCTGGGACATGTGCTCGATCTGCGACACCGGCTCGCCGATGTAGTCGGCATCGCCGAAGCGTTCGTAGAGGGCGAAAACCTTGGCGACTGCTTGTTCGTTGGGGCTCATCAGAAGTCTCGCGATGAAGTGGGATGAGTGCTGAATTGTAGACCGCCTTCGCGGGCAAGCCCGCTCCCACAGTGGACAAGGTGATGGACAAATTGTGTGCACACCAACGATCCCTGTGGGAGCGAGCCTGCTCGCGAAGATGCCCTTTCAGGCGGCGGAGATTTACTTGGCCGCCACCTTCTCGGACTTGCCGTCATAACGCTTGCGCCATTCGGTCAAAATCTCGTCGCGATTCTTCGAAGCCCAGGCAAAGTCGTTCTTGATCAAGCGCTGTTCATAGTCAGCTGGCAACTCGGTCTGCGGCTTGGCGATTCCCGGCTGTGCGAGTACGGCGAAGTTTTCTTTATAAAGCTCCATCGCCTCGGGGCTGGCCGAGAAGTCCGCGAGTTTCTTCGCGGCGTCTTCATGTTGGGTACCCTTGATCACGGCCGTGGCTTCGATCTCCCAGCCCAGGCCTTCCTTCGGCAGGATGATGTCCAGCGGCGCGCCCTGGCGCTTGAGCTGGACAGCCGGGTATTCAAAGGAAATACCGATCGGGAACTCCCCCGCCGCCGCCAGTTTGCAAGGCTTGGAACCGGAGTGAACGTACTGGCCGATGTTCTGGTGCAGGCCGTCCATGTAGGCCCAGCCCTGCTTCTCGCCGAAGGTTTGCAGCCAGGCGCTGACGTCAAGGAAACCGGTGCCGGAAGACGCCGGGTTGGGCATGACGATCTTGCCTTTGTACTCTGGCTTGGTCAGGTCTTGCCAGCTCACGGGCTTGCTCAGGCCCTGCTTTTCGGCTTCGACGGTGTTGAAGCAAATGGTCGCGGCCCACACGTCCATGCCGACCCAGGCTGGCGGGTTGGCGGCGTCGCGGTAGTTGCCGCCAATCTTGCCAAGGTCTTTGGGCGCGTAGCTTTGCAGCATGCCATGCTGGTCGAGGATTGCCAGGCTCGATGCGGCCAAGCCCCATACGGCGTCAGCTTGTGGGCGGTCTTTTTCGGCGAGCAATTTGGCGGTGATGATGCCGGTGGAGTCGCGCACCCATTTGATCTCGACGTCCGGGTTGGCTTTTTCGAACGCCTGCTTGTAGGTCTTGAGTTGCTCGGCTTCGAGGGCGGTGTACACCGTCAACTCGGTTTTCGCCGCAAAGGCGTTCAGGCTGAAAGCGGTGAGGACAGCAGCGGCCAGGGCCATAGGCTTGAACATGATCTTTTCCTGTAGTTGAGTTGAGAGGGTGAATCAGTGACCAGGCGCGGTCTGCCGCCAGGCTTGCGAGCGACGCAGCAAACCGCGCGAAGCCCAGGCCAGCAGCAAGGACACACCCGCCGAGGTGAACAGAATCAGGGTCGACATCGCCGCCGCACCACCGACATTGCCGGCGTCGTCCATGTTCAGCACCGCGACCGCCGCGAGAATGGTGTCGGGGCTATAGAGGAAGATCGCTGCCGAGACGGTGGTCATGGCCGAGACGAACAGGTAGCGCACAATATCCAGCAGCGCCGGCAGGCAAATCGGCACGGTGACCCGCAAGTAATGCCGATAAAGCGGCGCCTTGAGTGACAGCGCGGCGGCTTCGAACTCGGCATCGAGTTGGCGCAGCGCGGTGGTGGCGGTCATTTGCGCAGTGGTCAAATAATGCGCAATGGTGCAGACAACCAGCAGGGTCATGGTCCCGTAGAGCACATGCAGCGGGTTGCCGGTGAGGTTGAAGAAGAAGACGTAACCCAAGCCCAGCACCAGGCCCGGCACCGCCATCGGTACGAAACTGAGCATGCGCAGGGTCAGGTTCAGCCCGCGCTGGCCCTTGGTTTTCTCCATCAAGTAGGCGCCGGTGAAGATCAACAGGCTGCCGATCAGCGCCGTGCATAACGCCATCTTCACGCTGTTGCCATAGGCCAGCCAGCCGCCACCCGCGGTGTCATTGAACTGGTAGTGGTTGAGTGACAGCGACAGGTTGTACGGCCAGAATTTCACCAGCGATGAGAACACCGCCATGCCGAACACCATTAGCAACGCGGCGCAGATCAGCAGAACCACGACCAGGTAGCAGCCGTCGCGCAGCTTCGACGGTGCCGGTTTAAAGACTTGCGCCCGACCGCTCATGGAATCGCCATGACGCCGGCGCAACCAGGCATCGACCCCGAAACTGAACAGCGCCGGCAGCAACAGCACCATGCCGATCAACGCGCCGCGACCGAACTGTTGCTGGCCGACCACCGCCTTGTAGGCTTCCAGTGCCAGCACTTGATAGTCGCCTCCGACCACCACGGGTACACCGAAGTCAGTAATGGTCAGAGTGAACACCAGACAGAACGCAGCAAATACCGCCTGACGGGTCGCCGGCCAGGTGATGCTGCGAAAGGCTTTTGCCGGACTGGCGCCCATACTCGAGGCGGCATCGAACAGGCGCGCATCCGCCAGGGAAAGCGCTGACAGCAAAATCATCAAGGCGTGTGGGAAGGTGTAGATGACCTCACCCAGAACGATGCCCCAGAAGCCGTAGATGTTATCCGAGAGCAAGCCGCGTAATAGGCCCTGGTTGCCGAACAGATAAACCAGGGCAATCCCCGGCAGCATCGAAGGCGCCATCAGCGGCAATAATGAAATCCCCCGCCAGATGCCCTTGCCGGGAATCAGGGTGCGTTGCAGGGCGTAGGCAAACAGGTAGGCCAGTGGTACGACAATGGCGGCGACGCTGAGAGATACCTTCAGGCTATTACCCAGCAACCAATGGAAATTGGCACTGCTGATCAATTCTTGAGCAGCCAACCAGCCTCCGCCCTGCCCGGCTTCGGCACTGAAGCCGCGCCAGAAGATGGCCAGCAACGGCATCAGTACCGCGACGCCAAGCAGCACCAGCAAGAGGACTTTGCCGCCGACCACGAACAGCCGGTCGCCAAGTTCGGCACGGGAATACTTCCGCACCTGCTTGTGCGTCAGCGGCAGCGCGATGTTCGAATTCATCAGGCAAACACCTGCAGGCTCTGTGGCGGCAAAGCCACCATGATCTGCTGCGCGCCAAGACGCGGCATGGCTTCGGGTGCCAGCTCGGCCAACAGTGCGTGGCCAGGCAAATGGTCGAGCTCGAAGCTCATCCGACAGCGATTACCCAGGAAGGTGATTTCGCGAACCCTGGCCGGAAACAGGTTTTCTTCATGCACCGGCGGATTGACGTTGATCGCTTCCGGGCGACAGAACAAACGACCCGAGGCATTTTTTGCGCTGCCGTCGGCCAGGCGCAGGTTCATCCCGCCGACTTGGGCGTGGCTGTCGCTGTTGCGGCTGAAAGGCAGCCAGTTGCCCTGGCCGACGAACTCCGCCACGAACGGCGTGGCCGGACGGTTGTAGATTTCCTGCGGCGTGGCGTACTGCTCGACTTGGCCGTTGTTCATCACGGCAATGCGGTCGGCCATCAGCATGGCCTCGTCCTGGTTGTGGGTAACCATCAGGGTGGTGATGCCGAGGCTGCGCTGCAACTGACGCAGTTCGGTGCACAGGTGCTCACGGACGCGGGCATCGAGTGCCGACATCGGTTCGTCCAGCAGCAACAACGAAGGTGCCGGGGCCAAGGCGCGAGCCAGCGCTACGCGTTGCTGCTGTCCACCGGACAACTGGCCCGGGTACTTTTTCTCACTGCCGCTCAGGCCGACCAGTTCCAGCATCTGACCGACACGCTGACGCACCTGTTCGCGGCCACTGCCGGCCAGACCGTAGGCAATGTTCGCTTCGACGGTGAGATTGGGAAACAGTGCGTAGGACTGAAACAGAATGCCGTAGTCCCGCGCTTGGGGCGCCAGGTGGGAAACGTCGCGATCGCCCAGGTACAGCTCGCCGCTGTCCTGCTTTTCCAGCCCGGCGATGCAACGCAGCAAGGTGGTCTTGCCGCAGCCCGATGGGCCCAACAAACACACCAGCTCACCGGCCGCCACGTCGAGGGAAACGTTATCCAGCGCAGTAAACGCGCCAAAGCGCTTCTGTACACCGCGCACCTTCATCGGTGCGCCAGGGTTGGTCAGGGCAGTTGCGATCGAGTTGTTCATGGACGGACCTCATCTGGCAGATGGGGCCATCCTAGGGTTGTAATGCGTCCGTCATGTGGCAGTGAGGCAAAAACCGCCGATAGTGGTATTCAAGGATTTTGGTTGCCTGGACTGACCTCTTCGCGAGCAGGCTCGCTCCCACAGTTGACCGCACGCCCCTGTGGGAGCGAGCCTGCTCGCGAAGAGGTCGGCATAGACACCAGAGATTCAGGCAGGAGACATTTCCTGCGCCAATCCCAGAAACGCCGCTGGCAACCGCGCGTTTTTTCGCTCCTTGAGGCAGTACAGGTACTCCGGAATCTGCGGCGCATTCTCGATGGTCAGCACGCGCAGTTGCGGATCATGCGGCACTTCCTGGCGGGCAATAATGCTGATGCCGATATTGCGCAACACCGCCTCACGGATCGATTCGCGGCTGCCAATCTCCAGCAGCGGCCCGAAACCGACACCGGCGCTGGCGAGCAACTCTTCGGTCAAACGCCGGGTGGTCGAACCCGGTTCTC
The DNA here is from genome assembly GCF_002236105.1 of Pseudomonas umsongensis. Lineage (GTDB taxonomy): Bacteria > Pseudomonadota > Gammaproteobacteria > Pseudomonadales > Pseudomonadaceae > Aquipseudomonas > Aquipseudomonas umsongensis. Next base: position 401,044 of record NZ_NIWU01000003.1, on the reverse strand, counting down.
GCATCAACAATGTGTGCCCTGCCAATGCGCCCAGCGGCACGTGATCGTGGACCGCCAGTGGATGATTGCGATGCACCGCCAGCACCAGCGGATCGCTGCCCAGCACCCGTCGAATCAGCCGCGCATCCTCCAGCAACTGCGAAGATGCCGCAACATCCACCCGGTACTCCTCCAAAGCTTCGAGCACCTGCTGGGAGTTGCCGATTTCCACCGACACCTCCACCTGCGGCAGGCGTTCGCGGAAGGTTTTCACCAAGTCGAGGATGTAGTACGGCGCCGTAGCGGCGATGCGCAACATGCCCTGGACCTGCCCGCTGTTACGCAGGAAGAACTCGATGTCGGCTTCCTGTTGCAGCAGTCCCTTGACCATCGGCAACAGCCGCGCGCCCTCATCGCTGACGCTCAGGCGACGGCCGCCCCGGTAGAACAACTCAACTGAGTACTGGCTTTCCAGGTTGCGAATCTGGGTGGTCACCGTGGGTTGGCTCAAACCGAGCTTTTTCGCTGCCAGGGTGATGCTGCCCAGGCGGGCGACCATGTAAAACGCCTTCAGCTCGGCACTCAGCACAACTGTCCCTCATCGTTTATTTGCGCAGCAGGCGCAAGCCATTGAACACCACCAACAGGCTCACGCCCATGTCAGCGAACACCGCCATCCACATGGTGGCGAGCCCGGCGAAGGTTACCCCAAGAAAGATCGCCTTGATGACCAATGCCAGGGCAATGTTCTGCTTGAGGATGCTCGAGGTTTGTCGCGACAGACGAATGAAAGTCGGAATTTTGCGCAGATCGTCGTCCATCAGGGCGACATCGGCGGTTTCGATTGCCGTGTCTGTGCCAGCGGCAGCCATGGCGAAACCAATTTCGGCGCGCGCCAGTGCGGGCGCATCGTTGATGCCGTCACCGACCATGCCAACGTTATGGCCCTGAGCATACAGTGCTTCGATGGCTTGCAATTTATCAGAGGGCAGCAGATCCCCTTGTGCCTGGTCGATGCCAACCTGCGCGGCAATCGCCTCGGCGGTGTAGAAATTGTCGCCGGTCAGCATCAGGGTCTTGATGCCCAGGTCATGTAGTTGCTGGATCGCTTCGCGACTGGACTCCTTCACTGTGTCGGCCACGGCAAACAGCGCCAATGGGCCGGATGAATCGAGTAGTAGCACTACGGATTTACCCTGTTTTTCCAGCGCGAACAGCGTCTCTTCCAGCTCCGGCGAGCACAGGTTCAGGTCTTCGACCAGCCGATGGTTGCCCAAGTGATAGGTTTGGCCGTTGATGTCACCGCGCACTCCACGCCCGGCCAGCGCCTCGAAGTTATCCACAATCAACAGCGGGTGTTTTTTATCCACAGCGGCATTGGCGATGGCCAACGACACCGGGTGATCCGATCGACCGGCCAGTGCTGCGGCAATTGCCGGCACCGAGGCATCGGCCTTGGGATCAAGCTCCAGATAATCAGTCTGCACCGGCTTGCCGTGGGTAATCGTGCCGGTCTTGTCCAGCGCCAGATAGTCGAGCTTGTAGCCACCCTCCAGATAAACACCGCCCTTCACCAGAATACCTTTGCGCGCCGCCGCCGCGAGGCCGCTGACGATGGTCACCGGCGTGGAAATCACCAAGGCACAAGGACAGGCGACAACCAGCAGGACCAGCGCGCGGTAGATCCAGTCAAACCAAAGCGCATTCATGAACAGCGGTGGAATCACCGCCACCGCCAGGGCCAGGACAAACACCGCCGGGGTGTATATTTTCGAGAAGCGGTCAACGAAGCGCTGGGTCGGCGCCCGCGCGCCTTGAGCCTGTTCGACGGCGTGAATGATCCGCGCCAGCGTCGAATGGTTCGCTTCAGCAGTCACGGCATATTCCAGGGAACCGGCCTGATTGATGGTGCCTGCGAATACCTTGTCGCCAACGGTTTTCTCCACCGGCAGGCTTTCACCCGTGATCGGTGCCTGGTTGATGGTCGAACTGCCCGACACCACTTCACCGTCCAGGCCAATCCGCTCACCGGGGCGTACCCGCACCCGCGCGCCGAGTTCGATGGACTTGACGTTTTGCGCAATCCAGCGGCCATCGGCTTGCAACACCGTGGCCTGCTCCGGCGCCATCTGCATCAGGCCGCTGATTGCATTGCGCGCCCGGTCCAGCGACTTGGCTTCGATCAGCTCGGCCACGGTAAACAGGAACATCACCATCGCTGCTTCCGGCCATTGCCCGATCAGGATTGCACCGGTCACCGCAATGCTCATCAAGGCGTTGATGTTCAGGTTGAGGTTCTTCAGGGCAATCCAGCCCTTCTTGTAGGTTGCGAGGCCGCCACTGAGGATCGAGACCAGAGCGATGACCGCCACCACCCAGTTCGGTGCAGCACTGGTGAAGTGAATCACTTCGGCCACCAGCGCACCCAGACCCGATAACGCCAATGGCCACCAGGGCTTTTTCACCGGCGCCGGGGCGGGCGCTTCAACACCCTGCTCCAGCGGCTCGGCTTGCATGCCGAGGGACTTGATGGCGTCGATGATCGGTGCAGTGCCTGGCAAGTCGTGGGTTACGCCGAGCACACGGTTGATCAGGTTGAATTCCAGCTGCTGCACACCCGCCAGTTTGCCGAGTTTGTTCTGGATCAGCGTTTGCTCGGTCGGGCAATCCATGGCCTCGATGCGGAAGCTGCTAAGCCGCGAGTTGGCGGTCGGCGTTTCGTTCAACTTGATCAGCGACGGCGCCGCCACTTTGGCGGAACAGCAGGAATCCCCGGGGCCGCCATGCTCATGTTTGTGCGCAGGCTGAAATTTATGGCTGTGATCGTGATCAGCCTCGGGTTTGTGGGTGTGAAGGGAGTCGCTCATCGGGTCGCGTCCTTGAAGGTGCCTGTTGCCAAGTAAAGACCCTGTAGCCACTATAGGGTCAAGCACCTATTTGGAGATTGCCGTGATGAAGATTGGAGAGCTGGCCAAACTCACTGACTGCGCCGTGGAAACCATTCGCTACTACGAACGCGAGAACCTGCTGCCGGAGCCGGCCCGCAGCGACGGCAACTACCGGGTCTATACCCAGGCCCACGCTGAACGCCTGACCTTCATCCGCAACTGCCGCACCCTCGACATGACCCTTGAAGAAATTCGCAGCCTACTGGCCTTTCGCGACAGTCCGCAGGATCAATGTGAAAGCGTGAATGCGCTGATCGACGAGCATATCCATCACGTCAAGGCGCGGATCGATGGTTTGCTGGCGTTGCAGACACAACTGCTCGACCTGCGCCAACGCTGTGGCGAAGGGCCGGATGTTGATCAATGCGGGATTTTGCAGAGGCTGGAAGTGAGTGGCGGGGTTGTGGCGACCGAGGTTGAGCATTCACATGTCGGCCGTAGCCACGGCCATTAGTAGTAGAGGATCGTTCCCATGCTCCGCGTGGGAATGCATCCCGTGACGCTCCGCGTCACAGTGGACGCGGAGCGTCCATGGCGGCATTCCCACGCAGAGCGTGGGAACGATCTGACGGCAGGCTTCAGACCGCCATTGGCGCGGTCATCGGCGCATGGTGTTCATAGCCTTCCAGCGAGAAATCACTCGGTTCCACCAGTTCCAGCCACTCCGGCTGGTAAACACCCGTCTTGGCAAACTCCGGTACGCGGTCGGAAATCACCAGCTTGGGCATCGGGAACGGCTCGCGCTTGAGCTGTTCGTTGAGCATGTCCAGGTGATTTTCGTAAACGTGGGCGTCGCCGATGAAATAGGTGAACCAGCGCGGCGTGTAGCCGGTCAGGCGACCGATCAGGCTTAGCAGCGCGGCGCCCTCGGTGAGGTTGAACGGCGTGCCCAGGCCCAAGTCGTTCGAACGGATGTAGAGGGTCAGGGAAATCTCCCTGGTCTCGACATTCGGGTGGAACTGGTACAGCAGATGGCACGGCGGCAGGGCCATTTCATCGAGTTGTGCGACGTTCCAGCCGTGAAACAGGATACGGCGGCTGCCCGGATCCTTGATGATGGTGTCGACGCACTGGCGAACCTGATCGATGGCCTTGTACAACACCACGTAGGCCTGGCCATCCTCTTCACCTTCGGCAATCTGGCGATAACCCTGCTTCAGGGTTTGCTCGATGGCGGCCGGATTGCTGACCGGGATCTGCTTGTACGCCGGCCATTTACGCCATTGCACGCCGTAGATCTCGCCGAGGTCGTCTTCACCCTGGCGGAACGGGTTGGCGAGCCACTGGGCGTTTTCATTGGCGTTCTGGTCCCAGACCTTGCAGCCCAACGCACGGAATTGCGCGGCATTGTTCACGCCACGCAGAAAACCGCACATCTCGCCAATGGCCGATTTGAAGGCCATCTTGCGTGTGGTGATCGCCGGGAAACCTTCCTGCAGGTCGTAACGCAGCATGGCGCCCGGGAAGCTGATGGTGTTCACGCCGGTGCGATTGGCCTGTTTGGTGCCGTTCTTGATGACGTGGGCGACCAGTTCGAGATATTGCTTCATGAATTACCTGTGTCCTTGAACCCGCAGCATCGCTGCGGGGTTCGAATTTTATACGGCTGCCGCTGGAGTCGCCGGGGCGCGGTGATATGCCAGCCAGATCAGGAACAGCCCGCCGACGATCATCGGCACGCAGAGCACCTGGCCCATGGTTAGCCAGTTCCAGGCCAGATAGCCCAGTTGCGCATCCGGTACGCGGACGAACTCGACGATGAAACGGAAGATGCCATAGAACAGCGCGAACATCCCCGATACCGCCATGGTCGGCCGCGGTTTGCGCGAAAACAGCCACAGGATCAGGAACAGCGCGACGCCTTCGAGCGCAAACTGATACAGCTGCGACGGGTGACGTGCCAATTGTGCCGGATCAGTCGGGAAGACCATCGCCCACGGCACATCGGTAGCCTTGCCCCACAGCTCGGCATTGATGAAGTTGCCGATCCGCCCGGCGCCCAGGCCGATCGGCACCATCGGCGCGACGAAGTCCATCAGCTGGAAAAACGACTTGTTGTTCTTTTTACCGAACCACAAGGCTGCCAACATCACGCCGATGAACCCGCCGTGGAACGACATCCCGCCCTTCCACACTTCAAAGATCAACAGCGGGTTGGCGATATAAGCACTCAAATCGTAGAACAGCACATAACCCAGGCGACCACCGACAATCACCCCCATCGACATCCAGAACACCATGTCGGAGAGCTTCTCCTTGGTCCAGGTCGGGTCGAAACGGTTCAGCCGGCGCGACGCCAGCAGCCAGGCGCCGCCGATGCCGATCAGGTACATCAACCCGTACCAGTGGATTTTCAGCGGACCGATGGCCAAGGCCACCGGGTCGATCTGCGGGTAAGGCAGCATTGCGACTCCTCATGAGTTCAAATCAATTCCCGGGCGACGCTGTCACCTCAGGATTAAGCCAGGATTGTGTCGTGCGTCAGAGCAGATGCTTCAGACTAGAAACTTCAGGCCAACGCCAAACAGCAAAGCGGCAAACAGTCTTTTCAGCAACCTTGGCGACAGATTGTGCGCCAGTCGCGCGCCGAAGCGGGCGAAGACCATGCTGGTCAGGGCAATGCCCAACAGCGCCGGCAAATAAATGAAACCGAGACTATGGGCCGGAAGCAACGGATCGTGCCAGCCCAGAATCATGAAAAATAATGCACTGGACAGCGCAATCGGCAGGCCGCAGGCAGAGGACGTGGCGACCGCTTGCTGCATCGGCACGCTGCGCCAGGTCAGGAACGGCACGGTCAGTGACCCGCCACCAATCCCGAAAATCGCAGAAGCCCAGCCAATTACGCTGCCGGCTACGGTCAGACCGAGTTTACCCGGCACCGTTCGACTGGCCTTGGGCTTGAGTTCCAACGCCAGCTGCGCAGCAATGACCAAGGCAAACACGCCGATGATCTTTTGCAGGTTGGGCCCGGAGATCGCTTCGGCAGTCAGCGCGCCAAAACCCGCACCGATCAGAATGCCCAGGGTCATCCACGCAAAAATTGGCCAGCGTACCGCTCCACGGCGATGGTGCTCCCGAATGGCGTTGACCGAGGTAAAGATAATCGTCGCCAGCGAGGTGCCTACGGCCAGGTGCGTGAGGATCGACGGATCAAACCCCTGCGCCTTGAAGCTGAATACCAGCACCGGGACAATGATGATTCCGCCCCCCACGCCGAACAGCCCGGCCAGCACTCCGGCACAGGCGCCGAGCGCCAGATAGAGCAGAAATTCCATGCTTTTCCCCTCCCAACCCCAAAATCGGAGCGGCATGGTAACGGATGCATGGCCTCGGGCTCCACTGGATGGCGATGGATACCCGCACGATGACTGCGTAGAGTGGGGGAAAAAACACACAAGGATCACCTTATGTGCCTGATTGTTTTTGCTTGGCGACCGGGCCACGCCCAACCGCTGATCGTGGCGGCTAACCGCGACGAATTTTATGCCCGCCCCAGCCTGCCACTGGCGCAATGGCCCGAGGCCCCCCAGGTGCACGCCGGGCGAGACCTGGAGGCGGGAGGAACCTGGCTCGGTCTCGGCGCCAACGGGCGCTTTGCGGCGCTGACCAACATCCGCGATCCGCATCGACCGCCAGGGCGCCGGTCTCGCGGTGAGTTAGTGGCGGGATTCCTCACCAAAGATGTGCCAATTGATGACTATTTAGCCGACGTTGTCGCCCGTTCGCCTGAATATGGCGGATTTAACTTACTGATCGGCAACGCTAATGAGTTGTGGCATTTCAATGCGCGGGAATCGGAAGCGGTGATGCTACCGCCGGGGATCTACGGCCTGTCGAACGCCGGGCTGGATACGCCGTGGCCGAAACTGCTCAGGGCCAAGGCAGCACTGGGCGAGGTACTGGATGATCCGCAACCGCAGTCTTTGCTGGCCTTGCTCAGCGATTCACAGCAAGCGCCGTTTGCAGACCTGCCAGACACCGGAGTGGGGTTGGCCACCGAGACGCTGCTGTCGAGTGTGTTTATTGCCAGCCAGAGTTATGGGACGCGGGCGAGTACGGCGTTGATTGTGCGGGCGGATGGCTCGCGGCATTTGGTCGAACGGAGTTTTGGGCCGTTTGGCGGGCATCTTGGGGAAGTGGATATTCGGCTTTAGTGTTGCGTTATTCGTGCGACCCTCTTCGCGAGCAAGCCCGCTCCCACATTTGAAATACGGTTAAATGTGGGAGCGGGCTTGCTCGCGAAGGGGGTGTCGCAAATTCAGAGAGGCTTGATCGCCGCCGGATTGATCATCCGTGCCAACCCCAGGTTCTTCAGCGCCAATTGCAGCGAGCTGTGGATAACTTGCGGGTTGTCGATGGTCATCAGTTCGGCGAGCAGCTGCTTGGCCTTGCTCAAGTTGATCTGGCGCAGCATCCACTTCACCTTCGGCAAGTTGGTGGCGTTCATCGACAAGCTGTCGAAACCCATCGCCATCAATAGCACCGCCGCCGCCGGGTCACCGGCCATCTCGCCGCAGATACTCACTGGCTTGCCTTCGGCATGGGCGTCACGCACTACGGTTTGCAGGGCTTGCAGCACCGCCGGGTGCAGGTAGTCGTATAGGTCGGCTACTCGCGGGTTGTTACGGTCCACGGCCAACAGATACTGGGTCAGGTCGTTGGAACCAACCGACAGGAAGTCCACCTGCCGCGCCAGCTCCTTGGTCTGGTACACCGCTGCCGGAATCTCGATCATCACGCCAATCGGTGGCATCGGCACGTCGCAACCTTCGTCGCGAACCTCGCCCCAGGCCCGGTGGATCAGGTGCAGGGCTTCTTCCAGCTCATGGGTACCGGAGATCATCGGCAGCAGAATCCGCAGGTTGTTCAAGCCTTCACTGGCCTTGAGCATGGCGCGGGTCTGCACCAGGAAGATTTCCGGGTGGTCGAGGGTGACACGAATGCCGCGCCAGCCGAGGAACGGGTTGTCTTCCTTGATCGGGAAGTACGACAGCGACTTGTCGCCGCCGATGTCCAAGGTACGCATGGTCACTGGCTGTGGGTGAAAAGCGGCCAGCTGTTCGCGGTAGATCGCCAGCTGTTCCTTTTCACTCGGGAAGCGCTGGTTGATCATGAACGGCACTTCGGTGCGGTACAGACCTACGCCTTCGGCCCCGCGCTTTTGCGCGCGCGCCACATCCGCCAACAGGCCGGTGTTGACCCAGAGCGGCATGCGGTGGCCATCGACCGTGATGCACGGCAGATCGCGCAGCGCATCCAGCCCGAGGGCCAGTTGCTTTTCTTCTTCGACCACCTCGGCGAACTGCTTGCGCAGCACGTCGCTGGGGTTGGTGTAGACCTCGCCGCGGTGACCGTCGACGATCATGCCTATGCCGTCGACCTTGGAATACGGCAGGTCCACCAGGCCCATCACCGTTGGAATGCCCATGGCCCGGGCAAGGATCGCAACGTGGGAGTTACCGGAGCCAAGCACCGAAACCAGGCCCACCAGCTTGTTTTCCGGAACCTCGCCGAGCATGGCCGGCGTCAGTTCCTCGCTGACCAGGATGGTGTTGTCGGGATAGACCAGGGTTTGCTGGCGCTCTTCCTGCAAATAAGCGAGCAGACGACGACCGAGGTCCTTGACGTCCGACGCACGCTCACGCAAGTAAGCGTCGTCCATCAATTCGAAGCGGTTGACGTGATCGGTGACCACTTGGCGCAACGCGCCCTGGGCCCACTGCCCGGTCTTGATCACGGTGGTCACTTCGCTGCCAAGCGCCGCATCGTCGAGCATCATCAGGTAGACGTCGAACAACGCGCGCTCTTCCGGGCGCAATTGCGTGGCGAGCTTGGCGGACAACGCACGCATGTCAGCGCGCACACCTTCGATGGCGGTCTTGAACAGACCCAGTTCCGCTTCGATGTCGGTGATGGTCTTGTCGGGCACCACGTCCAGGTCGGCCGGCGGCAGCATGACCACCGCCGTACCGACCGCCGCGCCGGGCGAGCCCGGCACGCCGATGAACTTGGCTTCCTGGATACCCTTGCCCTGCCGGCCCAGGCCACGGATCGAACCGGTGGCCTCGGCGTGGGCGATAACCCCGGCGAGCTGCGCGCTCATGGTCACGAGGAAGGCTTCTTCGCCTTCATCGAACTGGCGGCGCTCTTTTTGCTGGATAACCAACACACCGACGACACGGCGGTGGTGGATGATTGGCGCCCCGAGGAACGAAGCGTAGCGCTCTTCACCAGTTTCGGCGAAGTAGCGGTAGCGCGGGTGATCCGCGGCGTTTTCGAGGTTCAGGGGTTCTTCACGCGTGCCGACCAAACCCACCAGACCTTCATTGGGCGCCATGCTGACCTTGCCAATCGAGCGCTTGTTCAAGCCCTCGGTAGCCATCAACACAAAGCGGTTGGTCTCGGGATCAAGCAGGTAGACCGAGCAGACCTGGCTGCCCATGGCCTCTTTGACGCGCAACACAATAATCCCCAACGCCGCCTTGAGATCCTTGGCGGAGTTAACTTCCTGGACGATCTTGCGCAGCGTATTGAGCATGGCTCGGGGTCGAACTCCGTCGTCAGTCGCGCGCTAAAAGGCGCGGGGCAAGCTCTTTGAGGGCGCGTCGATACACCTCGCGCTTGAATGTCACCACCTGGCCCAACGGATACCAATAACTGACCCAGCGCCAGCCATCGAATTCCGGTTTACCGGTCAAATCCATCCGCACCCGCTGCTCATTGGAGATCAGGCGCAGGAGAAACCATTTCTGCTTCTGGCCGATGCACAGCGGTTGGCTGTGCGTCCTGACCAGACGTTGCGGCAAACGATAGCGCAACCAGCCCCGAGTGCAGGCGAGTATTTCAACATCTTCGCGCTCCAGGCCCACTTCTTCGTTCAGCTCGCGGTACAAGGCGTCTTCCGGCGTCTCCTGGGGGTTGATCCCGCCTTGAGGAAACTGCCAGGCATCTTGATTGATACGGCGAGCCCATAGCACCTGGCCGGCATCATTCGTGAGAATGATCCCGACATTAGGACGGAAACCATCGGGGTCGATCACGGCAACAACCTCGCAAACGCATGTCATCGCATTGTTCCACAAAGGTTGTTAAGGCAGCAACGCGCCGGCCTACGTTATGTGCACTCTTGTGAAAAGTCCGTATTCTGGACGCCTTTCTACAGACTTTTCAGCGAGTAACTGCAATGCGGCTGGCTTTATTCGACTTGGACAACACGCTTCTGGGCGGCGACAGTGACCATGCCTGGGGCGATTACCTTTGTGAACGCGGCTTCCTCGACGCCGTCGCCTACAAGGCCCGTAACGATGAGTTCTACCAGGACTACCTGGCTGGCAAGCTCGATAACGACGCCTACCTGAACTTCTGCCTGGAAGTGCTCGGCCGTACCGAGATGGCCACCCTGGATCTATGGCACAGCGACTACATGCGCGACTGCATCGAACCGATCCTGCTGCCCAAGGCGATCGAGTTGCTGGCCCAACACCGCGATGCCGGCGACAAACTGGTGATCATCACCGCCACCAACCGCTTCGTGACCGGCCCGATTGCCGCGCGCCTGGGCGTCGAGACCCTGATCGCCACCGAATGCGAAATGCAGGACGGCCGGTACACCGGGCGCAGTACCGATGTACCGTGCTTCCGTGAAGGCAAGGTGACAAGGCTCAATCGCTGGCTGGAAGAAACCGGGCACAACCTCGAGGACAGCTACTTTTATAGCGACTCGATGAATGACCTGGCGTTGCTGGAGCAGGTGGCGAACCCGGTGGCGGTCGATCCGGATCCGAACTTGCGCGCCGAGGCCGAGAAGCGGGGCTGGCCAGTAATCAGTCTGCGCGGCTGATATTGCCTTCGCGAGCAGGCTCGCTCCCACAGTGGATGTGTGAACGACACAATTCCCTTGTGGGAGCGAGCCTGCTCGCGAATGGGGCAATACGGTTTAAAGGGTTAAACCGGTTTGGCGCCCATCAACCCGGCAATCGCCACAAAGCAGACAAAACTGAACAACGCCAAGGCAAAGGTAAATCTGCCCACCCCACCCGGCGTGTTGCGCACCTTGTTCAGCCTTACCAACAACCAGAACCACGCCAGCGCCGCCACGGTGTAAAGCACACTGGAAGCCAGCAACCAGGTCTGCCCCAACGGCCAGCCCACCAGGTGCACCATCCACCAACCGGTAAACGGCATGCTCAGCAATGCCAGCCCCATCAACAGCCAGACGAACACCCGTGGCCGTTGCAGCGTACGGCTGCCCGCTGTCGCGTCGCCGTTACGCCGGGTTCGCCAGACCCAAATCCCCAGGCCCAGCGCACAGACCAGCAACACCACCGTCGCCACCGTGTGCGCCGCTTTCAGGGCCGTCAACGTTTCCATGGTTCGATTTCCTTAAGGGCCTGCCCATCAGCGTAGCCGCTCAGCCAAGAAACAACTGATAGGCCGGGTTGTCGGTTTCGTCCCAGAACGGGTAGCCAATTTCTTCCAGTGCTGCCGGCACCAGGTGACGCTCCTCATGGGGCACCTGCAGGCCCGCGACCACACGACCATCGGCCGCACCGTGGTTACGATAGTGGAACATGGAAATGTTCCAGCGCCCGCCGAGCTTGTTGAGGAAGTTGAACAGCGCGCCCGGACGCTCCGGGAATTCGAAGCGCAGGATCACTTCATCGACCACATGCGCCGCGCGACCGCCGACCATGTGGCGGATGTGCAACTTGGCCAGTTCGTTGTCGGTCAGGTCGACGACCGGAAAGCCCTGCTCGCCCAGGCTGGCGATCAGCGCGCGACGCGGGTCGGTTTCCGGATGAGTCTGTACCCCGACAAAGATGTGCGCTTCGCTGCCAGTGTTGTAGCGGTAGTTGAATTCGGTGATCTGACGCTTGCCGATGGCTTCGCAGAACGCCTTGAAACTCCCCGGCTGCTCAGGGATGGTCACGGCGATGATGGCTTCACGGCCTTCGCCCAGTTCAGCGCGCTCGGCGACATGGCGCAGGCGGTCAAAATTGACGTTGGCCCCGGAGTCAATGGCCACGAAGGTCTGTCCGGTGACGCCGCGGGACTCGACGTACTTCTTGATCCCGGCCACGCCCAAGGCGCCGGCAGGTTCGGTGATCGAACGGGTATCGTCGTAGATGTCCTTGATCGCCGCACAGATTTCGTCGGTACTGACGGTGATGACTTCGTCGACGTAGTCTTTGCAGATATCAAAAGTGTGCTGGCCGATCTGGGCCACCGCGACGCCATCGGCGAAGATGCCCACGGTCGGCAATACCACACGCTCACCCGCCGCCATGGCGGCTTGCAGGCAATTGGAGTCGTCCGGCTCGACACCGATGACCTTGATGTCCGGCCGCAGGTACTTCACGTACGCCGCGATACCGGCGATCAGGCCGCCGCCACCGACTGGAACGAAGATCGCATCCAGGGGCGCCGGGTGTTGGCGCAAGATTTCCATCGCCACTGTGCCCTGCCCGGCAATGGTGTGGGGATCGTCGTAGGGGTGAATGTAGACGTAGCCTTTTTCGTCGACCAGTTTCAACGAGTAGGCCAGGGCCTCCGGAAACGAATCGCCGTGCAGCACCACTTTGCCACCGCGCGAACGCACGCCTTCGACCTTGATCTCGGGCGTGGTCTTGGGCATGACGATGGTGGCTTTCACGCCCAGGACCTTGGCCGCCAGGGCCAGGCCTTGCGCGTGATTACCCGCCGAAGCGGTAACCACGCCGCGAGCGCGCTCTTCATCGCTCAGCTGCGTCAGCTTGTTGTAGGCGCCGCGAATCTTGAACGAGAACACGGGCTGCAAGTCTTCACGCTTGAGCAAAATCTCGTTGCCCAGCCGCTCGGAGAGCTGGCGAGCAGTCTGCAATGGGGTTTCTACGGCAACGTCATAAACGCGCGAGGTGAGGATCTTTTTGACGTACTGTTCAAGCATCGGAAAGCATCACTGAGCGGGTTGGGCAGGATCAAGGAGTCTAACCCGGCTTTTAGCCGCACGACCACCTGTTGTAGGAGCGAGCATGCTCGCGAGAAACCCAAAGGCGCTGCGGGGTGCCTGGTTTCACGCGTTATCGTTCACGGCTATCGCGAGCATGCTCGCTCCTACAGGGAACAGTCACGGACCGCCAATCGGACAATGACCTTCCCTGCCCCGAGGCCTATAATGCCAGCCTTTCGTTCTCTCTTCGGCACTTCGGAGCCCGCATGACCCAGGATCAACTCAAACAGGCAGTAGCCCAGGCCGCCGTCGACTTCATCCTCCCGAAACTCGACGACAAGAGCATCGTTGGGGTCGGCACCGGCTCCACCGCCAACTGCTTCATCGATGCCCTGGCCAAGCACAAGGGCGCGTTCGATGGCGCGGTCGCCAGCTCCGAAGCCACCGCCGCACGCCTCAAGGGCCACGGGATCCCGGTCTATGAGCTCAATACGGTCAGCGACCTGGAGTTCTACGTCGACGGCGCCGACGAGAGCGACGAGCACCTGAACCTGATCAAGGGCGGCGGCGCAGCCCTGACCCGTGAGAAAATCGTCGCGGCCGTGGCCAAGACCTTCATCTGCATCGCCGACGCCAGCAAACTGGTGCCCGTCCTCGGCGCCTTCCCGCTGCCCGTGGAAGTGATCCCGATGGCCCGCAGCCACGTGGCCCGCCAGCTGGTGAAACTCGGCGGTGATCCGGTCTACCGTGAAGGTGTAGTCACCGACAACGGCAACATCATCCTCGATGTGTTCAATCTGGAGATCACCAATCCGGTGGAACTGGAGTCGCAGATCAATGCGATCGTCGGCGTGGTCACCAACGGCTTGTTCGCGGCGCGCCCGGCGGATCTGTTGTTGCTGGGCACGAGCGAAGGTGTGAAAACCCTGCGCGCCGAGTAAAACATACGCCCCCTTGTGGGAGCGGGCTTGCTCGCGAATGCGGTGTGCCAGTCAACAGAGATGTCACTGACACACCGCATTCGCGAGCAAGCCCGCTCCCACAGTTGATTTGCGGTGTTTGTTAGTTCTGCGGTGGTTTCTTGAAGACGTAGAACAGATTTGGTTCACTCACCAAGTACATCGTACCGTCGTCGTCCATGGCGATACCTTCCGCTTGCGGTACGGTCTTTTGCAGACCTTGCCGCCCCTTGTTCAATGACATGGTGCTCAACGGTCGACCATCCACATCCAGCTCCAGAATCAGCCGCGACTCGTCGGACAGCGCCAGCAAGTGCCCGCTGCGCTCGTCGTATTGCAGGCTCGACAAATCCCGCACAAACATCCCGGCGTCGCGCTTGGGATTGTTGACCACATGTACCGCGTAGGACTTTTCCGGATTGAAATGCGGAAAGCCGTGCACTTCGTAGATCAGCATCGGGTCGCGCTCCTTGGCGACAAACAAGCGCTTGCCTACCGAATCGTAAGCCAAGCCTTCGAACCCCTTGTTGCCGCTCATGTGCACACCGAGGGTCATCTGTTCCGCGTCCGCGGCGTCGAGAAAGCTGGTGTCATGCTCCAGATGGATCTTGATCAGGCGCTGCTGGCGCTCGTCCGTGATCACGTAGGTGTCGGCGCTGATGAACTCGACAGCTTCAGGATCACCAAAACCGACCAACGCGATGCGCCGCAAGATCCTGCCGTCGAGCGACAGCTCGATCAATTCGGAGTTTTGATTGGTGACCGTGAACAGGCTTTTGCGCACCGGGTCGTAGGTCAAGGCTGAAACATCATCGTCCAGCCCTTCAATGACCTGCCCCTCCAGCACCACCCGATACTGATCCAGGCCGATGGACTGGGTGCTCATCGGCTGCCAGAGCGTACGCAGGTTGAACCAGGTGCGCTCGAACAGGCGTAAATGCTGCCCGAACGCGATCAATACGCTCAGGGCAATCACCGACAGGAGCAACAGCAGAGGTTTGGGGCGGGCTAATCGGCGCATTCAGGCGGGCTCGGCTTCAGGACAGGCGGATGAAATATCACGCCTGCCTGAACTGAAGCTTAATGGCCATTGGCCTGATCCTACAACCAGAGGCGAAAAAGCCTACACGAAAAGTTGATTATTTCTGCTTTTCGAAACGGTAAAACAGATTTGGCTCACTCACGATGTACATCGTGCCGGCCTCATCCATGGTCACGCCTTCAGCCCGTGGGATGGTTTTTTTCAAGCCGTTGAAGCCACCCAGCAAGGTCATGAAGCTGACCTGTTCGCCTTTCTCGTCCAGCTCCAGCAACAGGTGGGAGTCAGCGGACAACACCAGGGTGTGGCCCGTGCGCGGATCGATGGCAAGGGCAGACAGGTTGCGGATGTCCAGCTCGTCACTGGCCAGCTTTTGCTTGTCGCCGCTGAGCGTCGTGCCGTCGCCTTTCCAGGTGAACAGCGCGGGCGGACGCTCTTCGCCGAGCAGCATTTGCTGATTGCGCGCATCCCATACGACCGCCTCAAACGCCTTGTTCTGGTCTTTCGAAGGGCCAAGGTCGAACTTCGGGAAATCAGCGAAGTTCAGCTCGCGAGTGCCGGCATCGACCTTGACGAGGGAGATCTGGTGGTCACGCTCATCGACAATGGCCAGCATTCCATTGCCCAGCGCTGTTACCCCTTCAGGATTGCTCCAGCCTACCAAGGGCATTTTGCGCAGCACATCGCCTTGCAGCGACAACTCGACCAGGAACGGGTTCTTACCCATTACCGAAAACAGGGTTTTGGTCTGGGCATCGTAGGTGACGTCCGACGCCTCGTCCTTTTCCATGCCCGGAAGTGGCTTGGCGTCGATCACCGCATGATAGTCCGGCAGCCAGACGCTGCCCTGACGTTCGGCCGGGCTTTCAAAACGCTCCAGCACCCAGAGCACGCCGCGGTCATCCCAATGCATGGCAAACGCCAAACCGTAGGCAGCGGCGACCAGCAGCAACAGCCAGGAATACCAACGCAGGGCAAAGCGCGAGCGACGGGCAGGTTTGAGCGACGAGATTGGTTGAGTGGCCATCAGGGCATGCGTTCCAGAAATTCAGGCTAGGGGTAATAGCACAATTGGGCCCGGCTCAGATGCCGAAAGCCGTGGAAATTATCCAGACATCATGTGAAAAAAACGGGAAATGGCGGGATAGGAGCAGTCGCACACCCTAATGTAGGAGCGAGCAGGCTCGCGATGGTCGCCAACGATAACGCTGGATACCAGGCATCCCGCGTCGATCTCAGGTACATCGCGAGCATGCTCGCTCCTACAAAGGGTTTGCGTTGCTTAGCGAACGCTGCTGGTGAAGCTGCTTGCGCCCGGCAGTTCCAGGACGATCTCGTCGCCGACATTCAGCGGACCCACGCCCACCGGTGTGCCAGTGAGGATCACGTCACCGGCCTGTAGCGAAAAGCAACCGGCCATGTGCTGGATCATCGGCACGATCGGGTTGAGCATCGCACTGCTGTTGCCATCCTGGCGCACTTCGCCGTTGATGGTCAGGCGGATGCCGATGTCGGTCAGGTCGGCGAAGGTGCTGCCGGAAACGAACGGGGCAATCACTGCTGCGCCGTCGAAGGACTTGGCGATTTCCCAGGGCAGGCCCTTGGATTTCAGCTCGGCCTGCTTGTCGCGCAGGGTCAGGTCCAGGGCCGGGGCGAAGCCGGAGATGGCGTCCAGCACTTCTTCAACGCTGGGCTTGGTCGACAACGGCTTGCCAATCAGTACGGCGATTTCCGCTTCGTAATGCACCGAGCCACGCTCGGTCGGAATGCTGAAACCGCCTTCCAGCGGCACCACACAACTGCCCGGCTTGATGAACAGCAGCGGCTCGGTCGGCACCGGGTTGTCCAGTTCCTTGGCGTGTTCGGCGTAGTTACGGCCGATGCACACCACTTTCCCCAGCGGGAAGTGAATACGCGTACCGTCGACATACTGGTGCTGATAGCTCATGGACCGACTCCTGGTTCGTAGCTCTTAAAGTCAAACAGCGAAAATCTTGCCCGGGTTCATGATCCCGTTCGGGTCGAACACCGCCTTGACCGCTTTCATGTACTCGATCTCAACCGGGGAGCGGCTGTAGGTCAGGTAATCACGCTTGGTCATGCCCACGCCGTGTTCGGCGGAAATCGAGCCGTTGTACTTCTCGACAGTTTCGAACACCCACTTGTTGACGGTTGCGCACTTGGCGAAGAACTCGTCCTTGCTCAAGTTATCTGGCTTGAGAATGTTCAAGTGCAGGTTGCCGTCGCCGATGTGACCAAACCAGACGATTTCGAAGTCCGGGTAGTGTTCGCCGACGATCGCGTCGATTTCCTTGAGGAATGCCGGCACTTTCGACACGGTCACCGAAATGTCGTTCTTGTACGGTGTCCAGTGGGAAATGGTTTCGGAAATGTATTCGCGCAGTTTCCACAGGTTCTGCAACTGGGTTTCGCTCTGGCTCATCACACCGTCCAGGACCCAGCCCTGCTCGACACAGTGCTCGAACGTTTCCAGGGCGTGGTTGGCCACTTCTTCGGTGGTCGCTTCGAATTCCAGCAGCGCGTAGAACGGGCAATCGGTTTCGAACGGAGCCGGCACATCACCACGGCCCATGACCTTGGCCAGGGCCTTGTCGGAGAAGAATTCGAAAGCGGTCAGGTCGAGCTTGCCTTGGAAGGCATGCAGCACCGGCATGATCGAGTCGAAATCGGCGGTGCCGAGGACCATGGCAGTAAGATTTTTCGGCGCGCGATCCAGGCGCATGGTCGCTTCCACCACGAAGCCCAGGGTGCCTTCGGCGCCGATGAAGAGCTGGCGCATGTCGTAGCCGGTGGCGTTCTTGATCAGGTCTCGGTTCAGCTCCAGCACGTCGCCCTTGCCGGTGACGACTTTCATGCCGGCCACCCAGTTACGGGTCATGCCGTAGCGAATCACCTTGATCCCGCCGGCATTGGTGCCGATATTGCCGCCAATCTGGCTCGAACCTGCCGAAGCGAAGTCCACCGGGTAGTACAGGCCCTTTTCTTCGGCCACGTTCTGCAGATGTTCGGTGACCACGCCCGGCTGGCAAACGGCAGTGCGGTCGGTGAGGTTCACGTCGAGGATCTGGTTCATGTAGTCGAAGGACACGACCACTTCGCCATTGGCTGCCACTGCGGCGGCGGAAAGGCCGGTGCGGCCACCGGAAGGCACCAGCGCCACCTTGTGTTTGTTGGCCCACAGGACGATGGCCTGGACCTGTTCGGTGGTCTTGGGGAACACGATGGCGGTCGGAGCCGGAGCGAAATGCTTGGTCCAATCCTTACCGTAAGCATTCAGGGAGTCGGCATCGGTCAGCACCTTGCCAGGCTCAACCAGGGTCTTCAGCTCATCAATCAGGGCAGGATTGGTCATCGACAGAACTCTCGAACAATTCATGGTCATCCTGAGAACGCTTCACGTCGCAGGAATGAGTGTTTAGCGGGGTGCATATGCTAGCATACCGACCCCGCAGCATAGTGCCCAACGGCTGTTCTGCGGTGACGGCTTTCTTGCCGTGCGGGTCAGCTCCGGGCTGCTCCCTTCCCTGCCATTTTTCTCCGGGATACAGGTTTACGCAGATGAGCAAGACTTCTCTCGATAAGAGCAAGATCAAGTTCCTTCTTCTCGAAGGCGTCCACCAATCGGCTGTCGACGTCCTCAAGGCGGCGGGCTACACCAGCATCGAGTACCTCACAGGTTCTCTGCCGGAAGCCCAGCTCAAGGAAAAGATCGCTGATGCTCACTTCATCGGCATTCGCTCGCGCACTCAACTGACCGAAGAGATCTTCGATCACGCGAAGAAGCTCGTAGCTGTAGGGTGTTTCTGCATCGGCACCAACCAGGTCGACCTGAGCGCTGCCCGCGAACGCGGTATCGCGGTGTTCAACGCGCCGTACTCCAACACCCGCTCCGTTGCCGAGCTGGTGCTGGCCGAAGCGATCCTGTTGCTGCGCGGTATCCCTGAGAAGAACGCTTCCTGCCACCGTGGTGGCTGGATCAAGAGTGCGGCCAACTCCTTCGAGATCCGCGGCAAGAAGCTGGGCATCGTCGGTTACGGCTCGATCGGTACTCAGCTGTCGGTCCTGGCCGAAGGCCTGGGCATGCAGGTGTACTTCTATGACACCGTGACCAAGCTGCCACTGGGTAACGCCACCCAGGTCGGCAACCTGCACGAACTGCTGGGCATGTCCGACATCGTGACCCTGCACGTACCGGAAACCGCTGCCACCCAGTGGATGATCGGCGAGAAGGAAATCCGCGCCATCAAGAAGGGCGGCATCCTGATCAACGCCGCGCGCGGCACCGTGGTCGAGCTGGACGCCCTGGCGGACGCGATCAAGGACAAGCACCTGATCGGCGCGGCCATCGACGTGTTCCCGGTGGAGCCACGCTCCAACGACGAAGAGTTCGAAAGCCCGCTGCGTGGCCTGGACAACGTGATCCTGACGCCGCACATCGGTGGTTCCACCGCCGAAGCGCAGGCCAACATCGGCCTGGAAGTGGCAGAAAAACTGGTCAAGTACAGCGACAACGGTACTTCGGTATCGTCCGTGAACTTCCCGGAAGTAGCCCTGCCGGCTCACCCTGGCAAGCACCGCCTGCTGCACATCCACGAGAACATCCCGGGCGTGATGAGCGAGATCAACAAGGTCTTCGCCGAAAACGGCATCAACATTTCCGGTCAGTTCCTGCAGACCAACGAGAAAGTCGGCTACGTGGTGATCGACGTAGATGCCGAGTACTCGGACCTGGCGCAACAGAAACTGCAACACGTCAACGGCACCATTCGTAGCCGCGTTCTGTTCTAAGAGCAGCGTGCGGCATTAAAAAGGGAGCCCCTGCGAAGGGGCTCCCTTTTTTTATTTGACGTTTACAGTGATCTTCTCGGAGACGATCGGTGGGTCGAACGGCATGTGACCGCTGTCGCCCAACTCCAGCTGCAAGGTATGCTTGCCCGGCGGCAGCGTTACTTCAGCCTGGGTCTGCGCCTTGCCGAAGTGCAGGTGGTTGGCATCGTTCGGGATCGGCTGGCCAGCCGCCGGCAGTTTGTCCACGTCAATCAGCAGGTGATGGTGGCCCGTGTTTTTGGTGGCATCGCCAGCTGGCGCCAACGCGATGTTCTCGACAGCGAACTTCACCACGAACGTCTGCGGAACCGTGGCATCATCTTTGGGAGAAACAATGGACACTTCAGCACCTTTCGGGGCTGGCGTTGCTGCACTGGCCAACACTGAAACACCCATCAGCAGACCAGCCAGAGCAGCACGTGACATAAAGGTTTTCATTCTCTTCTCCAGTTTTTACGTAAAATTCGCGTGACCATCACAACTTCATGGTCAATCGTTGTCGAAAGGCACTCGACAACCATAGCAAAGCGAGCCTGATCCAGAGCGTCGCGATAATGATTTCAAAGGAGTGACCATGCGTTTTCTGCCTGGCCTGATCTGCCTGCTACCCCTTTTGAGCCCGTTGGCTCATGCCGAACTGATTGACGACGTGAACGATCGCGGTGAATTGCGCATTGCCCTTGAGGCTAATACCCCCCCCTTCAGTTTCAAGGAGGATGGCAATCTAAAGGGCTTCGAAGTCGAGTTGGGCCAACTGCTGGCCAACGAACTGGAGGTTCGCGCCGACTTTGTCGTGACAGATGCCAGTGATTTGCTGGCCGGCGTGGAAAGTGGCAAATACGACATCGCCATCAACCACATTGCACAGACCCCGGCGCTTTCGGATCGTTTCGATTTCACCGAGCCTTACATCAAGGCCAATGCGCAATTGATCGCGCAGAAAGAAGAGCCACGCTCGATATTGCTGGTGCAGTCGTTGACAGAGGCAAAACCGAAAGTGGCCCAGGCAGTGAGCTTGTCGATTCCATTCCAGAAGGGTAACCCGGCGTTCCACGCCAGCCTGGAAAGCGCGCTGCAACGGATCAAGGCGGATGGGCGACTGGAGGCGCTGGAGAAGAAGTGGCTGGGGCCGGATACCGGTGTGGCACCGAACCCCTGAGTCGCAAGCCAAACCTGTGTGGTTTTGTGTGGGTCGTTAATCGAGTGCTGCCAGTGCCTGAGCCGCATTCGCGAGTTCCAGCTCACTGAAGACCCGCACCCCATGGCGCCTGAGCAGCGCCGCCGTGACCCCTTCGCCCGTGACTTTCACTCCACTGAACGTCCCGTCATAGGTCAGCAGATTGCCGCACGACGGGCTATTGGCCTTGAGCACGGCAATGCGTA
Organism: Pseudomonas umsongensis; assembly: GCF_002236105.1. Lineage (GTDB taxonomy): Bacteria > Pseudomonadota > Gammaproteobacteria > Pseudomonadales > Pseudomonadaceae > Aquipseudomonas > Aquipseudomonas umsongensis. Next base: position 379,957 of record NZ_NIWU01000003.1, on the reverse strand, counting down.
TGTCGTGTTGTTGCACCAGTTCAAGGGCTTGATAAGCCCCTGACAGAAACTGCGCACTGACATCCTCGCCTTCCGTGGTGATCACCGCGGCCTGGCCATCGAGTACTTCGCCGCCCTGCCCACCGGGAATTTCCGCCGCCGCCCGTGGCGTCGGCAGGCCACCGGCAACTTCCGGACACAACGGCACCACCCGACCTTCGTCGATCCACCGCTGCAACTGATCGAAGGGCCCGCTGGCCCCGCCGTCATAACGTACGCGGTGACCCAGCAGGCAGCGGCTTACCAGTATCTTTTGCATGATCAGAACGGCTCATTGCCTCGACGCCGGAACCAGCCGGTCAACGACAGGCGCTCACGGCTCGCAGGCAGGACTTCATGGGGGACCTCCCCCGACAGGAATACCACCAGGCATCCACCGATGGGTACTACATCGTATTGCGCACCTTCTTCCAGGTACATGCGCAACTGACCACCCTGCTCAGGCAGCCAGGCATCGTTGAGGTAGACCACCGCCGACACCATGCGCCGGTCGTCGTCACGGAACCGGTCGACATGCTTGAGGTAGAAAGCGCCAGGCGGGTACATCGCGAAATGACTCTCAAAGTCCTCCAGCCCCAGGAACAGGCCACGGTTGAGCGCCTCGCGCAGGCTGTCCATCAACGCCAGATAGCTGTCGCAGACCTCGGCCTGGCCGGGCTCGATCCACTGGATATGATCGCCGCGAATCCCCTCGCGAATCTCCGACGACGGCCCTCGACCCACGGCAGCCGGGGCCAACTCACCTTCGGCCGCACGTTTACGGCACTCAGCCGCCAAGGCTCGGGTCAGATCCTGAGGCAGGAAAATATTCTGCTGCGACCAACCGTGGGTAGCCAGGTCGTCGACGATTTGTAACAGCAGTGGGTGATCAGAAGGTATTTGCATGGCGCGCATAGTATTCCTGCGCCTGAAAATCCGACAGAGCCATGCAGCGGGTTGATACGAATTCTCGACAAGACTGGATGCCACACGGAGAATAGTCGCCTGCTGACAGGAGTCCCTATGCGCCGTTTGCTTTTCTCCCTGCTGATGCTCTGTGTTATGCCCGCCTGGGCAGACGGCCACGCCCAACTGTACAAGGTCGCCGGCTGGCCAGAACAACGCGCGCATTTCAACGACGCCCTCACGGCCGCGCAACAGCGCTACCAAAGCAGCCTGCCACCGGCGGTTTTCCAGGCGCTGGTCGACAACAGCAATCAGCGTTTCGCACCCAAGGCCGTGGACCAGCGTGCCGAAGCACAGCTGCGCAAGAGCCTCGCCGATCCGAAGCCGGCGCTGGCGTTCTTTCAATCGCCGCTGGGCAAGAAAATCGTCGCCGCCGAATTGCTCGCAACCCGCCGCGATCAACTGGCGAAAAATGCCAAGGGCCTGCCCAAGATGCAGGCCAGCGACAGCCGGCTGCTGATCATCGGCCACCTGGCCCAGGCCCTGCCTGCTCGCGAGGCCGGCGCGGAAGTCAGCCTGGCGATTGCCGGTGTTGCGGCCGACAGTCTCAGTTCGATGATCCCCGGCCTGCTCGGCGCCGGCCAGACCCAAAGCATGCTGAATGGGCAGCGCCAGCGCTTGATGGAACAGATCGGCAACGACCTGAACAACACGCTGCTGTACGTCTACCGCGACCTGTCGGATGAGGAGCTCGAAGAATTCGCCACATTTGCCGAATCAGCTGAAGGCAAAGCCTATTACCAGGCGGCGCTGGCGGCGATTCGGGCCGGGTTGGCGGTGGGGCAAAGCACTTCGAATCTGACCCAATAGTTTTCAGCGTCTGCTAGACCGCTTTCCCGAGCAGGCTCGCTCCCACAGTGGATCGAGCTTTCAGATAGACGCGGTCTAATGTGGGAGCGAGCCTGCTCGCGAAGAGGCCGGCAGGGTCACTAAAGATTCCGGCCCTTGATCCGCTTGGTCAAAAACCCGAAATACTCCCCGCGCAGCACCAACGTTTCATTCGCCAGATGATGCCGTGCCTCAGGCAGCATCAATACCTGCGGACGATCGAACTTGCCCCGCAGCACCTCAAGGTTGTGCTGCCAATCCACCGTCATGTCCGCTTGCCCCTGCACTATCAACGGTCGCCTGGTACTTGCCGGCGCCGCTTCGACACGCTTGATCCAGCGCGCCAACGCCCCGACCCATGCCGTCGGCAATCGCAGCGGCTGCAGCGGATCGGCTTGCAAGAACGGCAAGAACTCAGGGTCGTTGGAGTTCTCGCTGAAGCGCCGGGCAATGGCTTTGACGAAAGGCCTGAGCAGGTAATAGCTCAGTTGCGACCAGCCCCACGCCCGTGGCCGCACCAGCGGCGCCAACAGGATCACCTGGCCCTGGGCCGGACTGCCCGCCCCCGCGTTGAGCACATGATCGATCACGATGGCGCCACCAGTGCTCTGGCCACATAGATGCCAGGGTTGTGGCAGCTCGAGCGATCGGGCCTCGGCAAACAAGCCTTGCAGGGTGTCCTGATACTCGGCGAAGTCCTTGATGCTCGCCCGCTCGCCACTGGAAAGCCCATGGCCCGGCAAGTCGCAGGCAATCACCGCGAAGCCTTGCTCCAGCGCCCATTCGATCACATGCCGATAGAGGCCGGTGTGGTCGTAGAACCCGTGAAAGACAAACAGCGTCGCCTTCACCTGCTCTGGCCACCAGACCTGGCTGACCACTTCGTAACCATCGACCTGAAAACAACCGAGGGCGCTGCGAACCTTACGCGAGGAAAAATCCAGTCCATAAAACCGTTGATAAGCCTGGGCCTCCGCTGACAACGGCTGCCCTTGCGCCAGCGGCCGCAGGCTGGCACGCAGATGATCGGGATCGAAGGTCACTGACATGGGCATTCCAGAGCGCGAAGCGGACTTTATAGACCTGCGATATTCATCTGTCGCGGCAAGCATGGCAAGCTAACCGACCCACAAGGAGTGACACCATGCGCTCGCACTATCGCGCCACCCTGCTCGCCAGCTTGCTCGCCCTCGTGTGCGCCGGGGTGCTGTGGGCGGCCTACGATTGGTTTCAGGGGCGCTATCTGCGGGCATTCAGCGAGCACACGGCGTTATTCTCCGGTGATCCGCTACGCCTGCCCGACCATCTCGCCGGCCCCGGCGCCATCCGACTCGTGCATTTCTGGGACCCGGCCTGCCCGTGCAACGTGGGCAATCAACAGCACCTGACCGAACTGGTCGAGCGCTATGTCCCGCACGGTGTGGAGTTCTATGCAGTGCAAAGGCCTGGCAGCCACGGCCAACTACCCGCCACGCTCAGCAGCCTGGAAACCATCGACGTCCTGCCGGGCTCCGAACAGATTCCCGCCAGCCCCGCCGTGGCGATCTGGGATCGCAATGGCAGGCTGGCGTACTTCGGGCCCTACAGTGAAGGCCTGACCTGCAATTCCAGCAACAGCTTTATCGAGCCGATCCTGCAGGCGCTGAACGAAGGCCGCGAAGTGAGTGCCACGCACACACTGGCCGTGGGGTGTTACTGCCCGTGGCCCGTCGTCCCGACGAGTTAACGCAGGCAGCAAACGAGAATCCCTCCTACGGGCGATGGGCCAAACCGGCTTGTCGTGTTAAACAGTCTCGCCAGGGAATTGCTGTCACACATAACAATAAGGAGTCACCATGAAACGTAGCCTGACCGCGCTCGGTTTGCTGATCGTCGCGCTCGCCGTCGGCGCCGGTTGGTACGTCTACAGCAAGCAGCCATCACGCCAGGGCATGGTGGAACTGCAGCACCTGCAAGGTTCGGTCACCGTGCGCTATGACGAGCGCGGTATCCCGCACATCCGCGCCGACAACGAAACCGACCTGTACCGCGCCCTCGGCTATGTCCATGCCCAGGATCGGTTGTTCCAGATGGAGGTTTTGCGTCGCCTTGCCCGGGGCGAACTGGCCGAGGTGCTCGGACCGAAACTGCTCGACACCGACAAGTTGATGCGCAGCCTGCGCATTCGCGAACGCGCCGAAACCTATCTGGCGAACATGGACAAGCAATCGCCCGCCTTCCTTGCCCTGCAGGCTTACCTGGACGGCATCAACCAGTACCAGGACGGTCACGCCAAACCCGTCGAGTTCGATGTGCTGGGCATAACCAAGCGCCCGTTCACGGCGCAGGACACCATCAGCATCGCTGGCTACATGGCCTACAGTTTTGCGGCGGCGTTTCGCACCGAACCGCTGCTGACCTACGTGCGTGATCAATTGGGCGCCGGCTATCTGAGCGTCTTCGATCTCGACTGGCAGGCCAAGGGCGTGCTGGCGACCCGACCCAGCGCGGCCCCGTCGCCCCTCGCCAGCACCGACTGGAAAGACCTCAACGCCCTCGCCCGCCTGAGCGAACAGGCCCTGGCCGACAATGGCTTGCCGCAGTTCGAGGGCAGCAATGCGTGGGCGGTTGCCGGCAACCGCACCAAAAGCGGCAAGCCGCTGCTGGCCGGAGACCCCCACATCCGTTTTTCCGCACCGTCGGTATGGTACGAAGCGCAGCTTTCGGCACCGGGCTTCGAGCTCTATGGCCATTACCAGGCCCTGATGCCGTTCGCCTCACTGGGCATGAACCGAGACTTCGGCTGGAGCATCACCATGTTCCAGAACGACGATCTCGACCTGATTGCCGAAAAGGTCAATCCGGACAATCCGAATCAGGTCTGGTATCGCGGCAAGTGGGTGGACATGGTCAGCAGCGAACAACAGATCGCGGTCAAGGGCCAGGCACCGGTCACCCTGACGCTGCGCCAGTCACCCCATGGCCCGATCGTCAACGACGCGCTGGGCAAGAGCGTCGGCAAAACGCCGATCGCCATGTGGTGGGGCTTTCTCGAAAGCCAGAACCCGATCATCGAAGGCTTCTACCAACTCAACCGTGCTGACACCCTGGCCAAGGCCCGTGGCGCTGCCGCCAAGGTCCAGGCTCCCGGCCTGAACATCGTCTGGGCCAATGCCAAGGGTGATATCGGCTGGTGGGCTGCAGCGCAATTGCCCAAGCGCCCGGCCGGGGTGCTGCCGTGGTTTATCCTCGATGGCAGTACCAGCGATGCCGACAAGGACGGCTTCTATCCGTTCAGCGCCAACCCGCAGGAAGAGAACCCGGTACGGGGCTATATCGTCTCGGCCAACTTCCAGCCGTTGTCGCCGACGGGAATGGAGATCCCCGGTTATTACAACCTCGCCGATCGAGGCCAGCAGCTCAATCGCCAGCTCAGCGACAAGAACGTCAAGTGGGATCTGGACAGTAGCCAGAAGCTGCAACTGGGCACCACCACCGCCTACGGCACGCGCCTGCTGGCGCCACTCCTACCGACCCTGCGCGAAGTGGTCAGCGACCCTGCAGAGCTCAAGCTGGTGGAGCAACTGGCCCAGTGGCAAGGCGACTACCCGCTGGAGTCCACCAGCGCGACGCTGTTCAACCAGCTCCTGTTCAACCTGGCTGACGCGGCGATGCATGACGAACTGGGCAATGACTTCTTCGAAACGCTGCTCTCGACCCGGGTGATCGATGCCGCCCTGCCGCGCCTGGCAGCGACGGCGGATTCACCGTGGTGGGACAACCGTAATACCCTCGGCAAGGAAACCCGCGCCGACACCGTCAAGGTCGCGTGGCTTGCCAGCATCGCCCACCTCAAGGCCACCCTGGGTGCCGATTCCTCGCAATGGCAATGGGGCAAGGCGCACACGCTGACCCATGGCCACCCGCTGGGGCAGCAAAAGCCATTGGATCGGATCTTCAATATCGGTCCGTTCGCGGCTCCGGGCACCCATGAAGTGCCGAACAACCTGTCGGCCAAGATCGGCCCGGCACCGTGGCCGGTGACGTACGGCCCATCGACCCGGCGCCTGATCGACTTCGCCGATCCGGCGCACAGTTTGACGGTCAACCCGGTCGGCCAGAGTGGCGTGCCGTTCGACAAACACTTTGACGATCAGGCTGAGGCGTATATCGAGGGGATTTACTTTCAGGCGCATCTCAATGATGAAGAGGTGACGGCGAATACGCGCAGTACGTTGAAGTTGCTGCCAGCGCGGTCCGGGCAATAGATTTTCATTGGTCGGGCTGACGTCTTCGCGAGCAGGCTCGCTCCCACATTAGAGGACACTCGGTCACCTGTGGGAGCGAGCCTGCTCGCGAAGAGGTCCTCAAGAATAAATGGCTCAAACCATCGCCGAAAAATTCTGCCTGAACTGCTGGGGCGTCACCACCAGCCTGCGGTTGAACACGCTGCGCATGTGCTGGGCATCGCGGAAACCGCACTGGTAAGCCACGGTCTTGAGCGGCGCGCGGGTGCTTTCCAGCATCACCCACGCCGGGCGTGCCGCAACACCTGCGGCCGACCGTGGCGCTGGTGACCGCTGGCGTTGAAATGGATGTGCTGGGCATGGACTACGCAGCGTTTCCACCGTGCAGCGTGAAGCGGTGGTGCATGCGCATCCACGGGGCGAAGGGTTCAAGGAGTGCATCATCTGCGCCTTTGCCGACGGCTTGCACCATCGTCCGCAGACCACGTTCGGCAATGTGAAGACCGATGTCTTGATAGATCAGGAACCGGGGTTCAAGCCGATGAATTTTGTCGAAGTCATTCGCCAATCCCCTTGGGTTGCCTAAAGCAAATGTGGGAGCGGGCTTGCTCGCGAAGAGGGAGTGTCAGTCCACATATTCGTGACTGACACTCCGCTTTCGCGAGCAAGCCCGCTCCCACATTAGATTTGGGTTGGTCACAGGATTGTGGTCAACCCGATTTAAGACTCACGCCGCTTCCGGCTGCGCGCGACGCACGTCCGGTTGCTTCCACGAATCGGCAGCGCTTTCTTCGATGGCTTGCTGGATCGCACGCTTGCGCGCTTCTTCGGCGCGACGGCTGAAGAACCAGACCAGGAACGTCATCAGCGACACTGCCAGCAGGATCAGGCTGGCCACGGCGTTGATCTCGGGCTTCACGCCCAGGCGCACCGCCGAGAACACTTCCATCGGCAAGGTCGTGGAACCCGGGCCCGACACGAAGCTCGCCAACACCAGGTCATCCAGCGACAGGGCAAACGACATCATGCCGCCGGCGCCCAGGGATGGCGCGATCATCGGGATGGTGATCAGGAAGAACACCTTCCATGGCCGCGCACCGAGGTCCATGGCCGCTTCTTCGATGGACAGGTCCAGTTCACGCAAGCGCGCCGACACCACCACCGCCACATACGCCGCACAGAACGTGGTGTGGGCGATCCAGATCGTCACGATGCCACGCTCCTGCGGCCAGCCGATCATCTGTGCCATGGCCACGAACAGCAGCAACAGCGACAGACCGGTGATCACTTCCGGCATCACCAGCGGCGCGGTGACCAGGCCGCCGAACAGCGTACGGCCCTTGAAGTGGGTGATGCGGGTCAGGACGAACGCGGCTAGCGTTCCCAGTGCGACTGCCGCCACCGCCGTGTAGCAGGCGATTTCCAGCGAACGCACCACCGAGCCCATCAGTTGGGTGTTGTCCATCAGGCCGACGTACCACTTGATCGACCAGCCGCCCCACACCGTCACCAGCTTCGAGGCGTTGAAGGAGTAGATCACCAGGATCAGCATCGGCAGATAGATGAACAACAGACCCAGTACCAGCATCAGGCTGGAGAAACGGAAGCGTTTCATTCTTTACCCTCCATTTCCTTGGCCTGACTGCGGTTGAACAGGATGATCGGCACAATCAGGATCGCCAGCATCACCACTGCCAGGGCGGATGCCACCGGCCAGTCACGGTTGTTGAAGAACTCTTGCCAGAGCACTTTACCGATCATCAGGGTCTCCGGACCGCCAAGCAGTTCCGGGATCACGAACTCGCCCACCACCGGGATGAACACCAGCATGCAGCCGGCGATGATGCCGTTTTTCGACAGCGGCACGGTGATCTTCCAGAAGCTGTTGAAGGTGCTCGAACCGAGGTCCGACGCGGCTTCCAGCAGGCTGGTGTCGTGTTTCACCAGGTTGGCGTACAGCGGCAGGATCATGAACGGCAGGTACGAATACACCACGCCGATGTACACGGCGAGGTTGGTGTTGAGGATCTGCAGCGGCTCACTGATCCAGCCCATGGTCATCAGGAAACCGTTGAGCAGGCCGTTGTTGCTGAGGATGCCCATCCACGCATAGACGCGGATCAGGATCGCGGTCCAGGTCGGCATCATGATCAGCAGAACCAGCACCGTTTGCAGCTCTTTGCGGGCACTGGCGATGGCGTAGGCCATCGGGTAGCCGATCAGCAGGCAGAGGATGGTGCTGAAGAGTGCCATCTTCAACGAGCCGAGGTAAGCGGCGATGTACAACTCGTCGTCGCCGAGCATCACGTAGTTGCCCAGGTTCAGCAGCACCTGCAGTTTCTGTTCGGCGTAGCTGTAGATCTCGGTGTACGGCGGGATGGCCACGTCGGCTTCGGCGAAGCTGATCTTCAGGACGATGAAGAACGGCAACATGAAGAACAGGAACAGCCAGATGAAGGGAACCCCGATGACCAGCTGGCGGCCACCGGGAATTATTCGATTGAGGCGGCGTTTGAATTTGCGCATGTTCATGAGCGAAGTACCACGCCGCTATCGTCTTCCCAATACACGTACACCTGGTCACCCCAGGTTGGTCGCTGGCCACGGCGCTCGGCGTTGGCGACGAACGACTGGACGATCTTGCCGCTCGGCAGTTCGACGTAGAACACCGAGTGACCACCGAGGTAGGCGATGTCGTGCACTTTGCCGCTGGACCAGTTGTATTCACAGGTCGGCATGGTCGGGGTCACGAGCAGCTTTTCCGGACGGATCGCATAGGTCACGGATTTGTCCTGCACCGAGGTGCTGATGCCATGGCCCACATAGATCTTCCGGTCGAGGTCCTTGCAGGTGATGATCGCGTGGCCCTCGGCGTCGTCGATCACTTCACCGTCGAAGATGTTGACGTTGCCGATGAATTCGCAGACCAGGCGGCTGGTCGGGGTTTCGTAGATGTCGATCGGGCTGCCGATCTGGGCGATCCAGCCCAGGTGCATGATCGCGATGCGCTCGGCCATGGTCATGGCCTCTTCCTGGTCGTGGGTCACCATCACGCAGGTCACGCCAACGCGCTCGATGATCTCGACCAGCTCCAGCTGCATTTGCGAACGCAGTTTTTTATCCAGCGCGCCCATCGGTTCGTCGAGCAGCAGCAGCTTTGGACGCTTGGCCAGCGAACGGGCCAGGGCCACACGCTGGCGCTGGCCACCGGACAACTGATGCGGCTTGCGCTTGGCGTACTGGGTCATCTGAACCAGCTTGAGCATATCGGCCACGCGCGCATCGATCTCAGCGGCGGGCAGTTTGTCCTGCTTGAGGCCGAAGGCGATGTTCTGCGCCACGGTCATGTGCGGGAACAGGGCGTAAGACTGGAACATCATGTTGATCGGCCGCTCGTACGGCGGCATGTCAGTGATGTCCACGCCGTCGAGGAAGATCCGCCCTTCAGTCGGTCGTTCGAAGCCGGCGAGCATGCGCAGCAGGGTGGATTTGCCCGATCCCGAACCGCCGAGCAGGGCGAAAATCTCGCCTTTCTTGATTTCCAGGGACACGTCGTCCACGGCAATCGTCTCGTCGAACTTCTTCGTGACCCGGTCGATTTTGACCAGCACCTGTTTAGGTGTCTGGTCGCCCTCGAGGGCTTTCTTATAGGCGCCGGAGGCAACTGCCATTTACGAAACTCCCAACAAAAAGAGTGCAGTTCGCTCAAGGTGAGCCAACCTTGGATAGTTTGAGCCTTGAAGCTATTTACCCGACTTGACCTTGGTCCAGCTGCGGGTCATCAAACGTTGTATGTTTGGTGGTAACTCGATGGACACGTAGGTCTTGTCGAGTACCGCTTGCGGTGGATAAACCGCTTCGTCGGTGCGAATGGACTGTTCCATCAGTTTGTCCGACCCGGGGTTAGGGTTGGCGTAGCCGACGTAATCACTGACCTGGGCAATCACCTCAGGTTTCAGCAAATAGTTGATGAACGCGTGCGCTTCCTTGACGTTGGCCGAATCCTTCGGAATCGCCAGCATGTCGAACCACAGCGCACCGCCTTCCTTGGGAATCGAATAGGCGATGTCCACGCCCTTCTTCGCTTCGGCCGCGCGGTTGCGGGCCTGGAACATGTCACCGGAGAAACCGATGGCCACGCAGATATCGCCGTTGGCCAGGTCCGCGATGTATTTGGAGGAGTGGAAGTAAGTCACGTAAGGCCGAACCGCCAGCAACTTGGCTTCGGCTTTTTTGTAGTCTTCGGGGTTGGTGCTATTAGCATCCAGGCCCATGTAGTTGAGGACCGTCGGCATCATTTCATCGGCGGAATCGAGGAACGCCACGCCGCAGCTTTGCAGCTTCTTGATGTTCTCCGGCTCAAAGACCGCCGCCCAGGAATCGATCTTGTCGACGCCCAGCGCAGCCTTGACCTTTTCGGGGTTGTAACCGATGCCGTTGGTACCCCACAGGTACGGCACGGCGTACAGGTTACCCGGATCGTTTTGCTCCAGGCGCTTGAGCAGCACCGGATCGAGGTTCGAATAGTTCGGCAACTTCGATTTGTCGAGCTTCTGGAAAGCACCTGCCTTGATCTGTTTGCCGAGGAAGTGGTTGGACGGCACGACCACGTCATAACCGGTACGCCCGGCCAGCAACTTGCCTTCCAGGGTTTCGTTGGAATCGAATACGTCATAAACCGGTTTGATACCGGTCTCTTTCTGGAAGTCGGCCAGGGTGGTCTCGCCGATGTAATCCGACCAGTTATAAATATGCACGGTGCCGGCAGCCTGAACATTGACGACAAGCGTCAACCCGGCAGCGACCAGCATGGCATTGCGCAACAAAGAAAAAATAGGCAAGTGGAGGTCCTCTAAAATGAGTTGGGCTCAAGTTGCCCCGCGTTACATGACAGCCATGGCTGCCTTACAACAAAACCGGCGCGCAACTTACCCTCGAAAAACCGTTCCAGCAAAACTTTCTGTCATTTAATTGATCCTGTTGTTGCCGCCGCGCAGGTGGCAACAACAGGTTGTTGCATCAAACCGGCTTATTTACCGGATTTGATCTTGGTCCAGCTGCGAGTCAGGATCCGCTGGGTCGCGGCCGGCAAGTCGGCAATCGCGTACAGCTTGGCCAGCACGTCCGCTGGCGGGTAGATGCCTGGGTCGGCGGTGATTTCTTTATCAACCAATGGCGTGGCGGCCGCGTTACCGTTCGGGAAACGCACGGCGTTGGTGATTTCAGCCATGATTTCCGGCTTCTGCAGGAAGGTCATGAACTTGTAGGCGCCTTCGACGTTTTCGGCATCTTTAGGGATGGCGACCATGTCGTAGAAGCTGCCAGCACCTTCTTTTGGAATGTTGTAGCTGACTTTCACTTTGTCACCGGCTTCGGCGGCACGCGCCTTGGCCTGGTAGATGTCGCCCGAGTAACCCACGGCCACGCAGATGTTGCCGTTGGCCAGGTCGGAGATGTACTTGGACGAGTGGAAGTAGCCTACCGAAGGACGGATTTTCAGGAACAGTGCTTCGGCTTCGGCCAGTTGTTTCTTGTCCTGGCTGTCGGTTGGATAGCCCAGGTAATGCAACGCCACCGGAATCATCTCGGTAGGCGAATCGAGGAAACTGATACCGCACGACTTCAACTTGGCGGCGTTTTCCGGTTTGAACAGCAGATCCCAGGAATTGGTCGGCGCATCGGCGCCCAGTGCAGCCTTGACCTTCTCGGCGTTGAAGCCGATGCCGATCGAACCCCACATGTAAGGGAAGGCGTGCTCGTTACCCGGGTCGCTCACCGATACCGCCTTGAGCAAGTCGGTGTTCAGGTTTTTCCAGTTTGGCAGCTTGGACTTGTCCAGCTTCTGGTAGACGCCAGCCTTGATCTGCTTGGCCAGGAAGTTGTTCGACGGTACGACGATGTCATAACCGGACTTGCCTGCCAGCAACTTGGCTTCGAGGGTTTCATTACTGTCGAAGACGTCGTAGACCACTTTGATCCCAGACTCGTCTTCAAACTTCTTGATCGTGTCCGGAGCGATGTAGTCGGACCAGTTATAGACGTGCAACACCTTGTCGTCCGCCTGGACCGCACCCGCCATAATGCCCATCAGGGACATGGCGAGGAGAGTCTTGCCAGCAAGCTTTTTTCCTAATGCCTTCATGCGTAATGCTCCAAATTTTTCTTTTTTGAACCACTTTGTTCAGCGGCCGAACCCGGACAACTGGAACCGCGGCTAGTCTGGCAAGATCCGAGGCGGTCTTTCAAGGAAAGGCCAACGTTTCTGACAGCTCTGAGCGAAAGTTTCATGACTCCCGCTCAGAGCCTAGCACTTAGGCCTGCAACGCACTCAGGGTCAGGTCAAGGCACTTGCGTGCCTTGGTCACCAACTCATCGATTTCCGCAGGCGAGATCACCAGCGGTGGCGCGATGATCATGGTGTCCCCCACGGCACGCATGATCAGCCCGTTATCGAAGCAGAACTGCCGGCAGATCATGCCGACGCCCTTGCCTTCATAACGCTTGCGAGTAGCTTTGTCCTGAACCAGTTCGATTGCCCCCAACAGGCCTACCCCACGAACTTCGCCCACCAATGGGTGATCGTTCAGTTCGCGCAGACGTTTCTGCAAATACGGTGCCGTTTCTGCCTTGACGCGCTCGACAATTTTTTCGTCGCGCAGGATACGGATGTTTTCCAGGCCTACAGCCGCCGCCACCGGGTGCCCGGAGTAGGTGAAACCGTGGTTGAAATCGCCGCCTTCGTTGAGCACTTCGACCACTTCATCGCGCACGATCAGGCCACCCATGGGGATATAGCCGGAGGTCAGGCCTTTGGCGATGGTCATCATGTCCGGCTTGAGGTCGTAGAAGTCGCTGCCGAACCACTCACCGGTACGGCCGAAGCCGCAGATCACTTCGTCGGCCACGAACAGGATGTCGTACTTGGCGAGGATTTCCTTGATGCGCGGCCAGTAGGTGTCTGGCGGAATGATCACGCCGCCGGCGCCCTGGATTGGCTCGGCAATAAATGCACCGACGTTGTCCACGCCGACTTCCAGAATCTTCTCTTCCAACTGATTGGCAGCCCAGATCCCGAACTCTTCCGGGGTCATGTCGCCGCCTTCGGCGAACCAGTATGGCTGGGCGATGTGGACGATGCCCGGAATCGGCAAGTCGCCCTGTTCGTGCATGTAGGTCATGCCTCCCAGGCTGGCGCCGGCCACGGTGGAACCGTGATAGCCGTTCTTGCGGCTGATGATGACCTTTTTCTTCGGCTGGCCCTTGATTGCCCAATAGTGACGAACCATTCGCAGCATGGTGTCGTTGCCTTCAGAGCCGGAACCGGTGAAGAACACGTGGTTCATGCCTTCTGGCGCGACATCGGCGATGGCCTTGGCCAGCTCCAGCACCGGCGGGTGAGCGGTCTGGAAGAACAGGTTGTAGTAGGGCAGCTCGCGCATCTGCTTGCTGGCGGCGTCCGCCAGTTCATCGCGACCGTAACCAATGGCTACGCACCATAGGCCGGCCATGCCGTCGAGGATCTTGTTGCCTTCGCTGTCCCACAGGTAGACGCCCTTGGCGTTGGTGATGATCCGCGGGCCTTTCTCTTTCAGCTGCTTGAAGTCGCTGAACGGGGCCAGGTGGTGATCGCTGCTCAGGGTTTGCCATTCACGGGTTTGCGGGTTGTTGCTGGTCATACCAATCTCCTAAAAATTCCAGGTGAGAGCGCCACCCGACAACGGCGGCGCACGGCGCGTCAGACGGCAAAAAGCAGGAATTCCCGTTCCCACGAACTGATCACGCGCTTGAAGTTTTCATGCTCGGCCCGCTTGACCGCGACGTAGCCAGTGATGAAAGTTTTGCCCAGGTAGCGCTCGATGGTTGCGCTGTTTTCCATACGCTCGAGCGCGTCTTCGATGGTCAGTGGCAGGCGCAGGTTGCGGCGCTCATAACCACGACCCACCACCGGTGCGCTCGGGTTCAGGCCTTCGACCATGCCGATGTAGCCACACAGCAGGCTCGCGGCAATGGCCAGGTACGGGTTGGCATCGGCACCCGGCAGGCGGTTTTCCACACGCCGGTTTTGCGGCCCGGCATCCGGTACACGCAGGCCCACGGTGCGGTTCTCTTCGCCCCATTCCACGTTTACCGGTGCCGAGGTGTCCGGCAGGAAGCGGCGGAACGAGTTGACGTTGGGGGCGAACAGCGGCAGCAACTCGGGAATCAGTTTCTGCAGGCCACCGATGTGCTGCAGGAACAGCTCGCTCATGGTCCCGTCTTCATTGGAGAAGATGTTCTTGCCGGTCTCGATGTCGATGATGCTCTGGTGCAAGTGCATGGCACTGCCAGGCTCGCCGGTCATCGGCTTGGCCATGAAGGTAGCTGCCACGTCGTGCTTGAGGGCGGCTTCGCGCATGGTGCGCTTGAACACCAGGATCTGGTCGGCCAGGGACAGGGCATCGCCATGACGGAAGTTGATTTCCATCTGCGCCGTGCCGTCTTCGTGGATCAGCGTGTCGAGGTCCAGTTCCTGCAATTCGCACCAGTCATAGACGTCCTCGAACAATGGATCGAATTCGTTCGCCGCCTCGATGGAGAACGACTGGCGACCGATTTCCGGACGCCCGGAGCGGCCGATCGGCGGCTGCAACGGATAATCCGGGTCGTCGCTGCGCTTGGTCAGGTAGAACTCCATTTCCGGCGCCACGATCGGCTGCCAGCCTTTGTCGGCATAGAGTTTCAGGACCTTCTTGAGCACGTTGCGCGGCGACAGCTCAATCGGGTTGCCCTGCTTGTCATAGGTATCGTGGATGACGATGGCGGTCGGTTCGATGGCCCATGGCACCGGAAACACCGCGTTCTGGTCGGGACGGCAGATCATGTCGATGTCGGCCGGGTCGAGCAGCTCGTAATAGATGTCGTCTTCGACGTAATCGCCGGTCACGGTCTGCAGCAGCACACTTTCTGGCAGACGCATGCCTTTCTCGGCGATGAATTTGTTGGTCGGCGAAATCTTGCCCCGGGTAATCCCGGTCAAGTCGGCGATCATGCATTCGACTTCTGTGATCTTGTGGTCTTTCAACCAATCGGTGAGCTGGTCGAGGTTGTTACTCATAAATGCCTCTAGGCTTTGAGTTTCCTGACGCTTGAGGTCAGGCGATAGTTGACGCATCGGCGTCGCGTTGAAATACAAGTTTGCGCCAGGCTATCGTGCTTGTGTGTACTTCTGCACATACCAGGCGTGCAGAATCACGAGCGGTGCCCTGCACAAAGGCCGAGCCGCTATTGTGAATCGGTTCTATATTGAATGGAGTAACCGTAATGGGTGTGCCGTCGAGGCCGTCCAGAATATCGGACAGAAACGGTTGATCCGCCAGGGACGGGAAGATCACCGACAGGCCAGGAGCCGCTGGAGCCTTGGCGCTGACGCAGATGTCGCCACTGATGTGATAAGCATTCAGACCGGTCTGCGAAGAGCAGGCGGTGACGCCGATTATCGGCAGGCGATACATGAAGCACCCCGGTATTATTGCTGTTATGGGTTTGATTCGAGCTTAGCCTTGTTCATTTTTTTACACAACACCCCCGTAAAAAATACAACACGGCCCGCTCAAGCCTGCGGGCGTCAAACGGCCACGGGGGATGAAAACGCCCCAAAGAGCCTCAAAAAAGCCATGCGAGCGCTTTTTTAGGGCAAAAAAGGCCTCGCTTGACTTCGGCATGCCGTTCGGGTTGACTGGAATCCGAAAAGATCAATGATTGATATTTTTAACAACAAAGGTGTTGCATCATGTCGGTACCCCCGCGTGCCGTTCAGCTTAACGAAGCGAACGCGTTCCTTAAGGAACATCCTGAGGTTCTGTACGTTGACCTTCTGATTGCGGATATGAATGGTGTGGTGCGCGGCAAGCGCATCGAACGCACCAGCCTCCACAAGGTTTACGAGAAAGGCATCAACCTGCCGGCCTCTCTATTTGCTCTGGATATCAATGGCTCTACGGTGGAAAGCACCGGCCTGGGCCTGGACATCGGTGATGCTGACCGAATCTGCTATCCAATTCCCGATACCCTGTGCAACGAGCCATGGCAAAAGCGCCCGACCGCGCAACTGCTGATGACCATGCACGAACTCGAAGGCGAGCCATTCTTCGCCGACCCTCGCGAAGTGCTGGCCAACGTCGTGCGCAAGTTCGACGAAATGGGCCTGACCATCTGCGCCGCGTTTGAACTGGAGTTCTACCTGATCGACCAGGAGAACGTGAACGGTCGTCCGCAACCGCCTCGCTCGCCGGTTTCCGGTAAACGCCCGCACTCGACACAGGTCTACCTGATCGACGACCTCGACGAATACGTCGACTGTCTCCAGGACATTCTGGAAGGTGCCAAAGAGCAAGGCATCCCTGCCGACGCCATCGTCAAGGAAAGTGCCCCGGCGCAGTTCGAAGTGAACCTGCACCACGTGGCCGACCCGATCAAGGCCTGCGACTACGCAGTGCTGCTCAAGCGTCTGATCAAGAACATCGCCTACGACCATGAAATGGACACCACCTTCATGGCCAAGCCTTACCCGGGCCAGGCGGGTAACGGTCTGCACGTGCACATTTCGATTCTCGACAAAGACGGCAAGAATATTTTTGCCAGTGAGGATCCCGAGCAGAACGCCGCGCTGCGTCACGCGATCGGCGGTGTGCTCGAGACCCTACCGGCGCAGATGGCTTTCCTCTGCCCGAACGTCAACTCCTACCGTCGTTTCGGCGCGCAGTTCTATGTGCCGAACTCGCCGTGCTGGGGCCTGGACAACCGCACCGTAGCGATTCGCGTACCGACCGGCTCCGCCGATGCCGTACGTATCGAACACCGCGTGGCCGGTGCCGATGCCAACCCGTACCTGCTGATGGCTTCGGTCCTGGCAGGCGTGCACCACGGCCTGGTCAACAAGATCGAGCCAGGTGCCCCGGTGGAAGGCAACAGCTACGAGCAGAACGAGCAGAGCCTGCCAAACAACTTGCGTGATGCGTTGCGCGAGCTGGACGACAGCGAAGTCATGGCCAAGTACATCGATCCGAAATACATCGATATCTTCGTGGCCTGTAAAGAGAGCGAGCTGGAGGAGTTCGAACACTCCATCTCCGACCTCGAGTACAACTGGTACCTGCATACCGTGTAAGTGGTTGCAGTGAACAAGAAGCGCCGCCGGCCTCACAGCCAGCGGCGTTTTTTTATGGCCGCCTGCGGCGGTTCGCGAGCAGGCTCGCTCCCACAGTAAATTTCAGTGAACATCATTTTCGTGAACACAGGCAATCCTTGTGGGAGCGACCTGCTCGCGAAGGCGTCCAGGCAGACAACATCAAACCCTGCTCGTACAATGCCCCCTGCCCCGCAGGAGACTCCAATGACGCGCACCGCCACCGTTCGCAAACCCCGTGCACGCAGCCAGGCCCGGATCGATTCGATACTCGATGCCGCCCGCACGCTGCTGGCCGCCGAGGGCGTGGCCAGTCTGTCGATCTACAGTGTCGCCGAACGCGCACAAATCCCGCCCTCCTCCGTCTACCACTTCTTCGCCAGCGTCCCGTCCCTGCTGGAGGCGCTGACGGCCGACGTCCACGCGGCCTTCCGCGCCTGCCTGCAGGCACCTATCGACCATGACGCTTTAAGTGGTTGGCGTGACCTGTCGCGACTGGTCGAGCAACGGATGCTTGAGATCTACAGCGAAGACGCCGCGGCCCGCCAATTGATTCTGGCCCAGCACGGCCTGACCGAAGTCACCCAGGCCGACCGCCAGCACGACATTGAGCTGGGCGACCTGATGCACAAGCTGTTCGATCATCATTTCGAGCTGCCAAGGTTGCCGGACGATGTCGATGTGTTTGCCCTGGCCATGGAGCTCGGGGACCGGGTTTATGCGCGCTCGGTGCAGCAGCACGGGCAGATCACGCCGCGCATGGCTGAGGAAGGGATGCGGGTGTTCGATGCGTATCTGGGGCTGTACTTGCCGCCGTACCTGCCCAAGCGCTCCGCACGCTGATCGTTCCCACGCTCTGCGTGGGAAATGCAGCCCGGGACGCTCTGCGTCCCCAAAGGCCGAACGCGGAGCGTCCGTTGAGGCATTCCCACGCAGAGCGTGGGAACGATCACACGTACGACTCACAATTTGGCGATCGACACCTCGGTGGATTTCACGAACGCGATCACTTCGCTGCCCACCGCCAGTTCCAGCTCTTTCACCGAACGCGTGGTGATCACCGAGGTGACGATGCCGGAAGCGGTCTGCACATCGATTTCCGACAGCACGTCACCGAGTACGATTTCCTTGATGGAGCCTTTGAACTGGTTGCGAACGTTGATGGCCTTGATAGTCATGATGTTGATTCCTGTCGTTGATTGAGGCTTGAGTTATTGAGCCCAACGCAACTGCGTAGGCAAGGGTGAAACAGGTTCCGGCTCCGGTGGTTGCCCCGGCAGTGACAGCACACGGTTGAGCACTTCGGTTTCCAGCGCCGCCAACCGATGAGAGCCGCGGACCCGAGGGCGCGGCAGTTCCACGTGCAGGTCGAGGCCGACCTCACCGTCTTCGATCAGGATCACCCGATCGGCGATCGCCACCGCTTCGCTGACGTCGTGGGTGACCAGCAACACCGTAAAGCCGTGTTGTTGCCAGAGCCGCTCGATCAGCTGCTGCATTTCAATTCGGGTCAGCGCATCCAGCGCACCCAACGGCTCGTCGAGCAACAGCAGGCGCGGTTGATGGATCAGTGCGCGAGCCAGCGCCACACGTTGCTTCTGCCCTCCGGACAACGCCGCCGGCCACTCGTTGGCGCGATCCGCCAGGCCGACCGCTTCCAGGGCTTTCAGCGCTTGCGGACGCCAGTTGCCCTTGAGGCCGAGGCCAACGTTGTCGATGATCTTTTTCCACGGCAGCAGACGCGCTTCCTGGAACATCAGCCGGGTGTCTTCCCGCGCCTCGCTCAGCGGCGCGGTGCCGGCGAGCAATTCACCAGCCGTAGGTTTGTCGAGGCCAGCAAGCAAGCGCAGCAGGGTACTTTTGCCACAGCCGCTACGGCCGACCACTGCGACGAACTGACCGGCCGGAACGTGCAGGTCGATCTCACGCAGCACCTGCCGCGAGCCGAAGGTTTTTTGCAGCTTGCGCACCGCCAGCGGGATTCCGCGCAGCAAGCGTGGAGGTTGTTGGGCAGTCATGCAGCACCTCCCTTGACGACCTGATAGGCCGGATGCCAGCGCAGCCATACGCGTTCAAGTCCACGGGCCGCGAGGTCGGCCAGTTTGCCGAGCACCGCGTATAGCAGAATCGCCAGCACCACCACGTCGGTCTGCAGGAACTCCCGGGCGTTCATCGCCAGGTAGCCAATGCCGGAGCTGGCGGAGATGGTTTCGGCGACGATCAGCGTCAGCCACATGAAGCCCAGGGCAAAGCGCACACCGACCAGGATCGAAGGCAAGGCCCCCGGCAGAATCACTTGGCGAAACAGGCTGAAACCCGACAGACCGTAGCTGCGCGACATTTCCACCAACGCCGGGTCGACGTTGCGGATGCCGTGATAGGTGTTGAGGTAGATCGGGAACAAGGTGCCCAGGGCCACCAGGAAAATCTTCGCCGACTCGTCGATGCCGAACCACAGGATCACCAAGGGAATCAGCGCCAGGTGCGGCACGTTGCGGATCATCTGCACCGAGCTGTCGAGCAGGCGCTCGCCCCATTTCGACAGGCCGGTGATAAAGCCCAGGGTCAGGCCGATGCCGCCGCCAATGGCGAAACCCAGCGCCGCGCGCCAACCGCTGATAGCCAGGTGCGTCCAGATTTCACCACTGCGAACCAGGCTCACCCCGGCTTCGATCACGGCAATGGGCGCCGGCAGAATCCGCGTCGACAACCAGCCCGCCGACACCGACAACTGCCACACCGCTAACAGCAAGACCGGTAATGCCCATGGCGCAAGGCTGTGAATGACTTTCTTCATGGCGCGCCTCAGCTCTGGGACGCAGCTTTAGGGAGAATGTCGTTAGCAACCATCTCGCCAAACGGGCTGACGTAACCGGCGCTTTTCGGCAACTCGGGACGCTCGATGTCCAGGTGCGGGAACAGCAGTTCGGCAACGCGATACGACTCTTCCAGGTGTGGATAACCAGAGAAGATAAAGGTATCGATACCCAGGTCCGCGTACTCCTTTACACGGGCAGCCACGGTTGGACCATCACCCACCAGCGCCGTGCCGGCACCGCCGCGCACCAGGCCGACACCGGCCCACAGGTTGGGACTGACTTCCAGGTTATCGCGACTGCCGCCGTGCAGAGCCGCCATGCGTTGCTGGCCAACCGAGTCGAAGCGCGCCAGTGAAGCCTGGGCACGTGCGATGGTGTCGTCGTCCAGGTGTGAGATCAGTCGGTCCGCCGCTTGCCACGCCTGGGCATTGGTTTCGCGCACGATCACATGCAGGCGAATACCGA
Organism: Pseudomonas umsongensis; assembly: GCF_002236105.1. GTDB lineage: Bacteria > Pseudomonadota > Gammaproteobacteria > Pseudomonadales > Pseudomonadaceae > Aquipseudomonas > Aquipseudomonas umsongensis. The sequence continues at coordinate 359,471 of NZ_NIWU01000003.1, read as the reverse complement.
AGCGCACAGTGCGCCCGAGCTTGGCGGCCTTGGCGCGCACCTGGGCGATTTTTTCGGCAACGGCGGCCGGCGGCTCGCCCCAGGTCAGGACCATTTCGACCTGCTCTGCCGCCAGATCCTGGGCCGCTTCCGACGAGCCTCCGAAATACAGCGGCGGACGCGGTTGCTGGATCGGCGGATAGAGCAGCTTGGCGCCCTTCACACTGATGTGCTGACCATCGTAATCGACGGTTTCGCCTTCCAGCACCCGACGCCAGATGCGGGTGAATTCGACCGAGGCCTGATAGCGCTCTTCGTGGGTCAGGAACAAACCGTCGCCGGCCAATTCTTCCGGATCACCGCCTGTCACCAGGTTGAACAATGCACGCCCACCGGACAAACGATCCAGGGTCGCAGCCTGACGCGCCGCCACCGTCGGGGAAATGATCCCGGGGCGCAGTGCGACAAGAAATTTCAAACGCTGGGTCACTGGAATCAGCGACGCGGCCACCAGCCACGAGTCTTCGCAGGAACGACCGGTAGGGATCAGCACGCCGCCGAAACCCAGGCGATCCGCCGCTTGCGCGACTTGTTGCAGGTAACCGTGATCGACGGCGCGAGCGCCTTCGGCGGTGCCAAGGTAATGGCCGTCGCCGTGGGTAGGCAGGAACCAGAAGATATTGAGGCTCATGGAGTGGTCTCCTTAGGGAATCGAATTACTGTGCTTTGGCAACGGCCGCCGGTGGCGTCCAGATCACGTCTTTTATGCTCAGCGGCTTTGGAATCAGCTTGAGCTGGTAGAAGCTGTCGGCGATTTTCTGTTGCGCGGCGACCACTTCCGGAGTCAGGAACAGCGCGCCGTAGCCCTGGCGTTTCACGGACGTCAGGGTGATGTCCGCTGGCAGGCCAAGCAGTGGCGAAACCTGTTGGGTCACATCGTCCGGATTCGCCTTGGACCATTCACCGACTGCGCGCACTTCTTCCACGAGGGTCTTGATCACCTCAGGGTTTTTCTGCGCATAGGGCTTGGTGGCGAGGTAGAACTGGTGGTTATCGACGATGCCTTGGCCATCGCGCAGGGTATGGGCCTGCAGCTGCTGTTCGGCGGCGGCCTGGTATGGGTCCCAGATGACCCAGGCATCGACGCTGCCACGCTCGAACGCGGCGCGGGCATCGGCCGGCGGCAGGAATACGGTCTGGATATCGCTGTACTTGAGGCCGGCGTCTTCCAGGGCGCGGACCAGCAAGTAGTGCACATTGGAGCCTTTGTTCAGGACGACTTTCTTGCCCTTGAGGTCCTTCACCGATTTGATCGGCGAGTCCTTCGGCACCAGGATCGCTTCACTGTGCGGCGCCGGCGGTTCGTAGGCGACGTAGAGCAGATCAGCACCGGCTGCCTGGGCGAACACTGGCGGGGTTTCGCCGGTGACGCCGAAGTCGATGGAGCCGACGTTCAGGCCTTCGAGCAGTTGCGGACCACCGGGGAATTCAGTCCATTGCACGTCCACGCCTTGGGCGGCAAGGCGTTTTTCCAGAGTGCCCTTGGCTTTGAGCAGCACCAGGGTGCCATATTTCTGGTAACCGATACGAAGCGTCTCGGCCTGAGCTTGAGTAATGGCGCCGAAGGTGACAGCCGCAGCAAACAGAGCGACCAGACCACGACGCAAAATGACAGGGCGCATGGCGCTCTCCTTTTTGCAGTTGGGTTTTTGGCTGCACCTGCTTGCCCGTTAGCGGGCGAGTAAGGCCAGTACATCAATTTGGAATGGGGCTTATGTTCAGTGGAGCTCAGATGCTCCAGCGAGCACTCAACAAACGATCATTCAATAGCTGCGGGTCGAGCGGCTTGGGCCGTCGCGCCATGGCGCTGAAAAACAACTCCAGCGACTCGTTCAATCTTTGCTCCAGCTCCGGCGCCAACTGTGCCTGCGCACTGCCTTCGCCGTAAGCGATCTGGCTGTCGACGGCGAAAATCCCCTGGAGCAGCTCCTGGGCCTTCAATGCCGACAATACCGGCTTGAGTGCGTAATCCACCGCCAGCATGTGGGCAATGCTGCCCCCGGTTGCCATGGGCAGCACCACTTTATGCGCCAGGGCGCGCTCGGGCAGCAGATCCAGCACGGTTTTCAACGCACCTGAGAAAGAAGCCTTGTAGACCGGCGTGGCAATCAGCAGGCCATCGGCGTTTTCAATCTGTTGAAGCAGGTTGATCACCTTCGGACTGTCGAAGCGTGCATGCAGCAAGTCTTCGGCCGGGAAGTCCCGCACCTGATAGCTCACCACTTCCACACCCTGCCCTTGCAACCAACGCTGGGAGCGCTCCAGCAACACCCCGGAACGGGAGCGCTGGCTGGGGCTGCCACCGAGTGAGACGACCAACATTCAGACGATTCCTTGAGCGGCGTTGCGATTCGCGGTTTGCGATCTCGCTTGGATAGAGTGACCTTAACAGGTGATTTATATATCTATAAATCATATTTATTCATTTGGTTATTCGTTTTGGCGATATAACTTCAGTTTCTTCCTGACAAAAAAAAGGCCGTCGAAACGGCCTGAAAACCCCCTGCTTTGTGTTCTTGATCGTTCCCACGCTCTGCGTGGGAATGCAGCCCGGGACGCTCCGCGTCCCCTCGAAAGCCGAACGCAGAGCGTCCGTTGAGGCGTTCCTTTGCTGCGCGTGGGAACGCGCAGACTTCAGCGATTCGGCTGCGGTGTCAGGCGCAAGTACGGCTTAATGGCTCGATAGCCTTTGGGAAAGCGCTGCCTGATTTCATCTTCATCCTTGAGCGATGGCACGATCACCACCTCATCACCGTCCTGCCAGTTGGCCGGGGTGGCCACCTTGAAGTTGTCGGTCAGTTGCAGCGAGTCGATCACCCGCAGGATTTCATGGAAGTTGCGACCGGTGCTCGCCGGGTAGGTGATGGTCAACCGTACCTTTTTGTTCGGGTCGATCACGAACAGCGAGCGCACCGTCAAGGTGTCGTTGGCGTTCGGATGGATCAAGTCGTACAGGTCCGAAACCTTGCGGTCGGCGTCGTCGAGAATCGGGAAGTTGACCACGGTGCCCTGGGTTTCGTTGATGTCTTCGATCCACCTGTGGTGCGATTCCACCGGGTCGACGGACAGCGCGATGGCCTTGACCCCACGCTTGGCGAATTCGTCTTTCAACTTCGCCGTAAAGCCCAGCTCGGTGGTGCACACCGGCGTGAAGTCGGCCGGGTGGGAAAACAGCACACCCCAACTATCGCCCAGCCACTGGTGAAACCGGATGGTACCGGCGCTGGAATCCTGTTCGAAATCCGGGGCGATATCGCCCAGTCTGATACTCATGGTGCTGCTCCTGGTGAGTGCTGGTTGAGTTCAACTGTGCCTGCATTTTTTATTCATTAAAAAGAATAAATATCGATTTATTTAGATCGTAAAGGAATATTAAACATCTCTTCACTGGACGCCCGAACCCATCGCCCCCAACATCGGCCACAAGGTTCGAGAAGGCCTTGAGTTGCTGTAAAAGAGGGGAAATACGAGGCCGGTTTACGGGGGTGAGCCGCCTTGGAAACACAAAAGCCCCGCCCGGCGTGATGCCGGGCGGGGCTTTTTTTTGCGTCGGTTACCCTGTGGGAGCGAGCAGGCTCGCTCCCACACGCTATTACAACAGCGGGATCGAGTAGCTGACGATCAGGCGATTCTCGTCCTGGGAGCGAGTGTTCGGCAGATCGGTACGCCAGCTGGCGTTTTTCCACATCACGCCGAGGTTTTTCAACGCACCGGACTGAACGACGTAACCCACGGTCAGGTCGCGTTCCCACTCGGAAGCGCCGCTGGCCGCTTCGCGACCGGCAGAGTTGACGGTATCGATATCGTCGCCATGCAGGTACACCACGCCCGCCGTCAGGCCAGGCACGCCAACCTTGGCGAAGTCATACGAGTAGCGTGCCTGCCAGGTGCGTTCGCCGGCACGGGCGAACTTCTGGATTTGCGAGTCAGTGATGATGTAGGCCGACGATCCGTCGCCCTGGTTCAGCCACGGGAAATCGCTGCTGCCGTTGCTGACCTGGTAACCACCACCAAAGGTGTGACCGGCAACGGAATACAGGAACAGGCCGCTGTACAGGTTGTTGTCGACCTTGCCTTTACCGTTTGGAGCGTTATAGTTGCCGGTGGTGAAGTACAGCGGATCGTGACCGTTGGCACCGTCATCGGAACTGTTGAAGTAGCGCAAATCCGACTTCAACACACCGGGGCCGATTGCCCAGTTGTGCACCAGGCCCAGGAAGTGTTGCTTGTAGAACTCTTCAAGGTTGCCGTAGTAGTACTGGGCTGTCAGGTCCTTGGTGAGCTTGTAGTCACCACCGGCGTAGATGAACTTATTGCTGTCTCGACCTGTTGAGGCACGGCTGTTGGCGCCCGAGATCGACAACTGTTCGTTGTTGCTCGAGTTACGACCTTTTACCTGCTCGATCTGACCACCGATCAATGTCAGGTCCTTGATATCGCTCGAGCTGAGTTGGCCACCCTGCCAGGTTTGTGGAAGCAGACGACCATCGTTGGTGACGATCACCGGCAGTTTTGGCTGCAAGGTACCCAGTTTCAGTTCAGTCTGGGAGATCTTGGCCTTGGCAGTCAGGCCCAGGCTGGAGAAGTTATCAACCGCTTCGCCGTTGGACTTGCTTGGGAACACTGTACCGCCATAGGACGTCGCAGTGGCGCCGTTTGTACCGCCACCCGAATCCAGGCGCACGCCCAGTAGGCCGATCGCATCAACACCAAAACCAACGGTGCCTTGGGTATAACCGGAAGTGAAACGCAGGTCGAAGCCTTGGCCCCACTCTTCGTTTTTGTTCGGACCGGTACCATCACGGTAATCGGTGTTGATGTAGAAGTTGCGCAACCCCAACGTTGCCTTGCTGTCTTCGATGAAACCGGCGGCGCTTGCTTGCTGCGCCAAAACCCCTACGGCCACTGCCACGGCCAGGTTGGACTTGTTCATTGTTTCGCTCCTATCGTTTTCTAATTCTTGGTCCTGGGTCGAATGCCCTGGATCCGCCGGCGCCATTAGCGCCAGACCGTCTGGATCGGTCTTTTTTTGGGCCGCGCAGAATACCCCTTCATAATCCTAAAAAGAATTGAAAAATAAATTTTAATCGCATTTAGGAATATGCCCCGACGGTAAAGCCCGAGGTATCGACGACAAGCCGATTCCTGGAATTCTTGGGTGTTCGGGGATTTGGAACTCGATCCGAAGCTTACGGTGCGTATCGGATGGCCTAACTTTAAGCGCTTGAGTAAAATTCTAAAAAGAATAAAAAATAATCATATGCATTGTTTATGGAATATAAAACGGGAGGCGAAAAAAAGCCCCGTCCGCCGACGAGGCTTTTTGCTACGGCTTACTTGAAGGCGTAGGTGTAGTTGAAGATCACACGGGTCTGGTCTTCATCAAGGGTACTGGTGTTACCACGATACATACCGTGACGCAGCGTCGTACCGAAGCCTTTAAGCGGACCGGTTTGAATCACGTAATCCACACGCAGGTCGGTCTCGCGCTCGTTCAGGTCCTTGCCCACGCCGTTGGTGGCCTTGATGTCCTGGCCGTACAGGTAAGCAGCCGACGCTTTCAAACCGGGAACGCCCAGCGAAGCGAAGTCATAAGAGTACTGACCGTAGGTGGTGTTTTCACCGGCACGGATAAAGCTGCCGACGGTGGCGTCGGTGAACGAGTAGAAGCTGGCGCCGCCAGCACCTTCGTTGCGGCCGTTGCCATCGACAACGTTGGCCTGGTTCAGGAAAACAAAGCCGCCGTCATCGTTGACACGCTGATGCCCAAGCAGGAATGCACTGCCACCCAGGGTATAGGTGAACGTGGCGCTCCAGGTCTTGTTATCGACCTCGCCCGGCGTCTTGGCGAAGCCGTTGTTGTTGTTGAACCGGTAGCCCGCCTGGCCGCTGCCGTTCTTGCCATCGGAGCTGCTGTCGAAGTAGCGAATGTCAGTCTTGAACGACTGGTTAGGCGCGATCGGGTAAACGTGCACCAGGCCGAGGAAGTTCTGCTTGTAGAAGTCTTCCAGGTTCGCGTAGTAGTACTGCAGCAACAGGTCCTTGGTGACCTTCCAGTCAGCACCAGCGTAACGGAACTGGTTGCTGTCCTGGGTAGCGCCAGCCACAGACAGGCCAGTGCTGTTCGAGGAGGCGCGACCCGTCGCGTGCTCGAGTTGACCGACGTTGAAGGTCACGTTGTCGATTTCCTTCGAGGTGATGGTGCCACCCTCAAAGGTTTGTGGCAGTACGCGACTGTCGTTCGCAATCAGGATAGGCATGTTGGGCTGCAAGGCACCACCGTAGTGGGCCTCGGTCTTCGAGACGCGTGCCTTGACGTTGCCCGCCAAACGGCTCCACGAACTCTCTGCCGAACCATCGGAATCGCTAGGGGAGAAGGAGTTGTTGTCCGGGTGATGGCCCTTGCCGCCGTCCAGATGGATGCCGACCAGTGCCTGGGCGTCGATACCGAAGCCAACGGTGCCTTGGGTGAAGCCCGACTGGTAATCGAACTTCAGGCCTTCCGCCGCTTCACGCTGCCGGTTGGCAGGCGTACTGGCACCTTCACGCTTATCCGAGTCGAAATAATAGGTGCGCGAACTAACGGAAGCCTTGCTGTCATCGATGAAACCGGCGGCGCCTGCCTGCTGCGCCAGAACCCCTACAGCCACGGCCAGGGTCAAGGTCGACTTGTTCATTGTTTAAACTCCTCTCGTCTCTAATTCTTATTGGTCCTGGTTCCGGGTCATATGCCTGGAATCCTAAGATGCGCGATTAGCGCCAGAGCGTGACCCACAAGTCAATCGTAACTACATGTGTCTACGACCATAGTCTAATCCCCGATTTTTTGGTCCTTGCCGGTCATGCTTTCGTCATAAACCTGAAAAGAATGGATGGTTTCTTTTCTCATACCGTTTAGGAATTTCGCTCATTTTTTTCCTTTCCTCAGGCTAGAGCCTCCGGCTCATAAGCTAATTCCTAAATGGTATTTATTAGGCATTTTTTAGATCGATTAGGTTTGGAAGCAATTCCGAAACAAAACCTTTCATAAAGGCCAACGCCATGTCGATCAGACGCGCACTATCCAAGCCATTTGTTACAGTTTGTGTATCGCTCGTATTTTCTTTTTCCACCCATGCGGCAAACCTCACGGTTGGCTACCAGACCGGCATTGATCCAAGCAAAGTCCCCCAGGCCGATGGCCTTTATGAAAAAACCATTGGCGAGAAAATCGACTGGCGGCGCTTCAACAGTGGCCCGGAAGTGGTCACCGCCATTGCTTCCGGCGACGTGCAGATCGGCAACCTCGGCTCCAGCCCACTGGCCGCCGCGGCCTCGCGCAATCTGCCGATCGTCGCGTTCCTCGTTTCCGCACAGATCAATGCCGCCGAAGCCTTGGTGGTGCGCAATGGCAGTGGTATCGAAAAACCGCAAGATCTGATCGGCAAGACCATCGCCACGCCGTTCGTTTCCACATCCCACTACAGCCTGTTGGGCGCGCTTAAGCACTGGGGCCTGGACGCGTCGAAAGTCAAAGTGGTGAACCTGCAACCGGCAGAAATCGCCGCCGCCTGGAAGCGTGGAGACATTGATGGCGCATTTGTGTGGTCGCCAGCCCTGGGGGAAATCCGCAAGACCGGCAAGACCTTGACCGATGCCGCACAAGTCGGCCAATGGGGTGCACCGACCTTCGAAGTCTGGGTAGCGCGCAAGGATTACGCCGAGAAGCACCCAGAGGTCATCGCCCGGTTCGCCAAGGTCACCCTCGACTCATTTGCCGACTATGCGGCGCATAAGGACAGCTGGACCGAGGATTCGGTACCGGTGCAGAAAATTGCCAAATTGACCGGAGCCAATGCAGCCGATGTACCGGAATTGCTGGCCGGGTCCGCGTTCCCGGATGCCAAGGCACAACAGACCAGCGCCCTGCTGGCCGGCGGTACGGCGCTGGCGATTGGCGAGACGGCGAAATTCTTGAAGGAACAGGGGAAGGTTGAAACGGTGCTGCCGGATTACTCACCGTATGTCAGCGCAAAATTCGTGCAGCAATAACCCCCCCTGCACTTGATCGTTCCCACGCTCCGCGTGGGAATGCAGCCCGGGACGCTCCGCGTCCCCACTCAGAAGCCAAACGCGGAGCGTCCGTTGAGGCGTTCCCACGCAGAGCTTGGGAACGATCCGGTCGACCGTGACCGCACAATCACAAGGCTTTTTCGAAGATCTTCGAGTTACGCTGGTAGTTGTACAGCGACGCCCGTGCCGACGGCAGGCGATCGACGCTGCTCGGCACGAAGCCACGCTCGCGGAACCAGTGAGCCGTGCGCGTGGTGAGGACGAACAAGGTTTTCAACCCCTGGGCCCGTGCACGGGTTTCAATGCGCTCGAGAAGCTCATCACCGCGACCGCCATGACGGTACTCCGGGTTCACCGCCAGGCACGCCAACTCTCCGGCATCGGAATCGGCGATCTGATACAGCGCCGCGCAGGCGATGATCATGCCCTCACGCTCGACCACGCTGAACTGCTCGATCTCACGCTCGAGTACTTCGCGGGAGCGGCGTACCAGGATGCCCTGCTCTTCCAGCGGGCTGATCAAGTCCAGCAAGCCGCCGACGTCTTCGATGGCCGCTTCGCGCACCACCTCGAATTGCTCCTGGGCCACCAGCGTACCGCCACCGTCACGGGTAAACAGCTCGGTCAGCAGCGCACCGTCTTCGGCATAGCTGACGATATGGCTGCGGGCCACGCCGCCACGGCAGGCTTCAGCGGCGGCATCCAGCAGCTCGGCCTGGTAATTACTGCCCAGACGCTGCAAATGCGCCGGCACCTGCTGCGGACGCAGTTCGCGTACCAGCCTGCCGTGTTCATCGATCAAACCAAGGTCGGCGCCAAACAGCAGCAGTTTGTCTGCGCCCAGGTCGATGGCCGCGCGCGTGGCGACATCTTCACAAGCGAGGTTGAAAATTTCGCCGGTCGGCGAATAGCCCAGTGGCGACAAGAGCACGATGGAGCGCTCGTCCAGCAAGCGATTGATGCCCTTGCGGTCAACCCGACGCACTTCACCGGTGTGGTGATAGTCGACACCTTCAAGCACGCCGATGGGACGCGCCGTCACCAGGTTGCCGCTGGCCACCCGCAGGCGCGAGCCTTGCATCGGCGAAGACGCCATGTCCATGGACAGCCGCGCTTCGATGGCGATGCGCAGTTGGCCGACCGCATCGATCACGCACTCCAGGGTCGCCGCATCGGTAATGCGCATTCCATGGTGGTAATGCGGGGTCAGGCCGCGAGACTCGAGGCGTGCTTCGATTTGCGGGCGCGAACCGTGCACCAGCACCAGGCGCACGCCCAGGCTGTGCAACAACACCAGGTCGTGGACGATGTTGCCGAAGTTCGGGTGTTCAACGCCATCGCCGGGCAGCATGACGACAAAGGTGCAATCGCGGTGGGCGTTGATGTAGGGCGAAGCGTGACGAAGCCAATTGACGTATTCGGGCATGAACCTGGGCCTGTAATAAATAGCAGCCGAAAAAAGGGCGGAACAGAAAACGCACAGCGGGCTGATGGTTATCTTCGGAACAGGCTTGGCGACACGCGCGCTCTCCTCATGAATACGGGTTGGGACACCGGCAATTTAAACTGCGCATTCAACCGGTTGGTACCGATTTTTGGGCCGGCGTCAGGCAGTAATGTTCAATCAACTGTCGTAATAGATGCACCGTAGGCTGCAAACGTGACATTTCGAGGAATTCCCCCGGTTGGTGGGCACAGGCGATATCGCCCGGGCCAAGCACCAGTGTTTCGCAGCCAAGTCGCTGAAGATAAGGCGCTTCGGTGCCAAATGCCACTGCTTCGGCGCCATGGCCGGTGAGCTTTTCAGCAATGCGCACCAGTTCCGCATCCTCAGCCTGCTCGAAAGGAGGCACTTCGGGGAACAGCGGTGCGTAATCGATTTTTACCTGGTGCCGCTCGGCAATCGCCTTGAGCTTCTGCGAAATATCGGCTCGCAGGATCTTGGGATCCATGCCCGGCAACGGCCGCAGATCGAACTCCAGCGAACACTGGCCGCAGATGCGGTTGGGGTTGTCGCCACCATGGATGCAGCCGAAGTTCATGGTCGGCATCGGCACGCTGAATTGCGGATTACGGAATTCACGCTGCCACAACAGGCGCAAGCCGCGTAGTTCACCGATGGCATCGTGCATGGCTTCGAGTGCGCTGTGCCCCAGGCGCGGGTCCGAGGAGTGGCCGCTCTGCCCGAGGATATCGATGCGCTCCATCATGATGCCTTTGTGCATGCGGATCGGCTTGAGCCCGGTCGGCTCGCCGATCACGGCTGCACGTCCCAGCGGCCGTCCCGCCTGGGCCAGTGCCCGGGCGCCGGACATCGAGCTTTCTTCATCGCAGGTGGCAAGGATCAGCAGCGGCTGCTTGAACGGTTGGTCGAGCAGCGGCCGGACGGCTTCGATGGCCAGGGCGAAAAAGCCCTTCATGTCGCAACTGCCCAGGCCGACCCAGCGCCCGTCGACCTCAGTCAGCTTCAGGGGGTCGGTCTGCCACAACGCGCCATCGAACGGCACCGTATCACTGTGACCGGCCAGCACGAGCCCGCCGGGGCCACTGCCAAAACTGGCCAGCAAGTTGAATTTGCCGGGGCTGACCTGCTGGATGTCGCAGGCAAAACCCAGATCACCGAGCCAGGCGGCCAGCAAGTCGATCACCGGACGATTGGATTGATCGAGGCTTGGCTGGGTGCAACTGACGGATGGCGCAGCGATCAGTGCAGCGAACTGATCTTTCATGGACGGCAAAGGCATCGCTGACTCCAACTCCCGAATTGAAGTCCATCATAGAGCCATCCGGTGACAGGAATAAACCGTCGCACGGCGTAGGCAGGTTGAGTCCTGTACACTGCACGACCTTGGCAGCCACCTTTTCCCCCGGCTGCGCTCCCGATCCTGGATTTTCCGGCCATGCAGAAAGAAACCGAAATCAAGCTCCGCGTCAGCCGCGAAACCCTCGCCGCCCTGCGCGAGCACCCGTTACTGAAAAAACGCAACAAAAGTGGCTGGGAACGCCGTGAGTTGATGAATCAATACTTCGACACCCCTGAGCGTGACCTGGCCCGGGCCAAAGTCGCCCTGCGCCTGCGCAAGGATGGCGAAGAAGTGATCCAGACCCTCAAGACCCGCGGCCAAAGCGTCGCTGGCCTGTCCGTACGTAACGAGTACGACTGGAACCTGCCCAAAGCCAAGCTCGACCTGAAAAAACTGGACGGCGAATGCTGGCCCGAAGAACTGGCCGAGCTGGACAAGAAAACCCTGAAAGCCATCTTCACCACCGACTTCGTCCGCGAGCGCGCGGAAATCGCCTGGGGCCGCGGCAAGACCAAAGTGGTCATCGAAGCGGCACTGGACCTGGGCCACGTGGTGGTCGGCAAGCAAAAAGAAGAAATCTGCGAACTGGAACTGGAATTGCGCGAAGGCGAACCCGCTGCGCTGCTGGAACTGGCCGCCGAACTGGCTGAAAAACTGGCGCTGATGCCATGCGACATCAGCAAGGCCGAACGTGGCTATCGCCTGTACGACGCCCACAGTTACTCCTTGAGCCTGCCGGCACCGCAGATCAGCGCCGAAACGCCACTGGACGACGCCTTCGCCGCACTCAGCTGGCACTTGCTGGGCAGCAGCCAGCGCCTGGCCGAGCAGTATCGTTTCAATGGCCACTGGCGCCTGTTGCAGGACTGGGTCGAGAACCTGGCTGAAATGCGCGCGCTGATCAGCAGCCTCGGTCAAGCCGCACCGCGCCAGTCGACCCACGATTTGCGTGTCGCCCTCGACGCCCTGCTGGAAGACTGGCGCCCGCTGGTACAGGCTGGCCTGGACGATGAAGACGTTCGCAAAGCCGCGCCGGAGCAGTTCCTCGAAGAACTCGAAGACCCGCGTTGGGGCTTGTTCTCCCTGAACACCTCGCGTTGGTTGCTGGCCCGCACCTGGACCGCCGAGCGTAATACCCGGGGCAATCGCCAGGGCGCCGCGCAATTGGGCAGCTGGCTGCCGCGCCTGCTGGGCGAGGAAGCCACCTCGCTGCAATTGCAGCGCTACCAGCAACAGCCGGAAGACCTGGCCGAGCAACTGCCGCGTATCGAGCGCATTCAGGTCTGGTTGCACCACGCACGCAACGTGCTGGAGATCCCGGAAATGGATCGCCTCTACGGCGAGCTGAACAAGCTGGCGCAACTGGCCAACGAGCCGATCACCGACGAAACCCTGGATGCGCGCAAGCAACAGGCGATCGCGGTTTATCAGAATCGTGCCTGGAAGATGCTTCTGCGTCTGTAACACCGCTAAAAGATCGCAGCCTTCGGCAGCTCCTACATAGAATTGTGTACCCCTGTAGGAGCTGCCGCAGGCTGCGATCTTTTGCTTTACCGCAACACCGGCAAACTGGTCGTCGATTTGATCTCCGACAACGCCACGATCGAGTTCACCTCCTGTATCCCCGGCACCAGCGACAGCTTCTCGAAGAAGAACCGCTCGTACGCCTCGATATCCGCCGCGACGATCCTCAACATGAAGTCCACCGCCCCCATCAGCACGTAGCACTCCAATACTTCAGGAAAACCTCGAATGGCCTCGGTGAACTCGGTGAAGTTCGAACGGCCATGGGCGTTGAGTTTTACCTGGGCAAAAATCTGCGTGTTCAGGCCGATTTTCTTGCGGTCGAGCAAGGTGACCTGGCTGCGAATGATCCCCTCCTCTTTCATTCGCTGAATCCGCCGCCAACAGGGTGACTGCGAAAGCCCCACCTGTTCGGCGATCTGCGCGCTTGAAAGCGAAGCATCCTCCTGCAGCAAGGCGAGAATCCTACGGTCGTAGCTGTCCAACTCGCTATGCATAAAAAAACCTTCAAATGATGATCTTGCGAATTACTTAATTCAACATAACGCGAATATGTCCAATCATAGATAAGAAATACCCGCCACCGAATGTAAAAATTTCTCCAATCAGATTGGAGATCGAGCATGCCTTACCTGGAAGCCGTGAATACCTCGCTAACCCGCGCCGATGCCTGGAATGCCGGCAACACCCATTGCCGCGTTCACTATCAATTGCTCGCCGAAGCCGAACCGGACCTGTTATGCCGCGCGCTCAACCTGTTCGCCTTGCAGTGCCTGACCCCGCAACAGGTGCAGGTGCAGCGTCACGACGATTTGCTGGCCATCGATGTGGTCATCGACGGCTTGAGCTGGCATCGCGCCCAGGTGATTGCGCAAAAACTGCGCAACCTGATCAGCGTCTGTTCGGTCGATCTGCAAGCGGCGGATTGCGCCTGGGGAGAAGCGGTTCTGGCGGCGGGCTGAAAAATCCCGATACGGCTTCGTCGGGTAGTGGCCCAACGGCCTGCAGGGTCACGACTATCCTTTGCGCACTGTTTTCAAAAGGAGCCCGCATGTCCGTTCAAATCGCCCTTCAGGACCGCTGGCTGGACCTCAATGATGTGCTGCGTGAACTGGTCGCCCAGGGCTTTGTCAGCCAGGACTCGGCCGAACAGGCGTTGAACGCCCGACGCCGTCACGCCGCCGATGGCCAGATACACCCGCTGGAGTTCATCGCCAGCCAACACCTGGACGACCTCAGCCGTCCGGGCAAGCACCTCGACCTTGAAAGCCTGACCCTGTGGCTATCCCAGCAGGCGGGCCAGCCTTACCTGCGGATCGATCCGCTGAAAATCAACGTCGCGGCCGTGACGCCGCTGATGTCCTACGCCTTCGCCCAGCGCCACAAGATTCTCGCGGTGTCGGTCGATCGCGACGCAGTAACCATCGCCAGCGCCCAGCCTTATGTAACGGGTTGGGAAGCAGACCTGGCCCACGTGCTGAAGTTGCCGATCAAGCGCGTGGTGGCCAACCCGGTGGACATCCAGCGTTTCAGCGTGGAGTTCTTTCGCCTGGCCAAATCGGTCAGCGGCGCGAACAGCGCCGATCAGCAGGTCAGCCACCTGGGCAATTTCGAGCAGTTGCTCAACCTCGGCGCCAGCGACCAGGAGCCCGACGCCAACGACGCGCACATCGTCAATATCGTCGACTGGCTGTTCCAGTACGCCTTCCAGCAGCGCGCCAGCGATATCCACATCGAGCCCCGACGCGAACAGGGCACGGTGCGCTTCCGCATCGACGGCGTATTGCACAACGTCTACCAATTCCCGCCCCAGGTGACCATGGCCATCGTCAGTCGCCTCAAAAGCCTGGGCAGAATGAACGTTGCGGAGAAACGCAAACCCCAGGACGGCCGGGTGAAAACCAAGACTCCGGAGGGTGGAGAAGTCGAGTTGCGGCTCTCGACCTTGCCCACGGCCTTCGGCGAAAAAATGGTCATGCGGATCTTTGACCCGGAAGTGCTGCTCAAGGATTTCGATCAGTTGGGTTTTTCCGCCGATGACCTGCGGCGCTGGCAGGACATGACCCGCCAGCCCAATGGCATTATCCTGGTCACCGGGCCGACCGGTTCGGGCAAGACCACTACGCTCTACACCACGCTGAAAAAACTGGCGACGCCGCAAGTCAACCTCTGCACCATCGAAGACCCGATAGAAATGGTCGAGCCGGCGTTCAACCAGATGCAGGTCCAGCACAACATCGACCTGACTTTCGCCGCCGGTGTCCGGGCGCTGATGCGGCAAGACCCGGACATCATCATGATCGGCGAGATCCGCGACCTGGAAACCGCTGAGATGGCCATCCAGGCGGCCCTCACCGGGCACCTGGTGTTATCGACGCTGCACACCAACGATGCACCCAGCGCCATCAGCCGGTTACTGGAACTGGGCGTGCCGCACTACCTGATCAAGGCCACCGTACTCGGCGTGATGGCCCAACGCCTGGTGCGCACCCTGTGCCCACACTGCAAGGCCCCGCAAACCCTGGGCGAGGAAGACTGGCAAACCCTGACCCGGCCCTGGCAGGCCCCCTTGCCTGGCAACGCCCAGCGCGCCATTGGCTGCCTGGA
The DNA here is from genome assembly GCF_002236105.1 of Pseudomonas umsongensis. Classification (GTDB taxonomy): domain Bacteria; phylum Pseudomonadota; class Gammaproteobacteria; order Pseudomonadales; family Pseudomonadaceae; genus Aquipseudomonas; species Aquipseudomonas umsongensis. The sequence continues at coordinate 344,445 of NZ_NIWU01000003.1, read as the reverse complement.
ATGTCGCGATACCGGCTACCACGGTCGTGCCGGGGTGTACGAAATCATGCAATTGAGCGACGGCTTGAAGGCGCTGATCAATCCCGACACTGACTTGCTGGCGGTGCGGCGCCAGGCGTTCAAGGAGGGCATGCGCAGCCTGCGACTGTCGGGGGCGCAGAAAGTGGCGGCGGGCCTGACGACGATTGAGGAGGTGTTGCGGGTGACTCCGCAGAGCGAGCAGAAGTAGGTGGACCGTTACGGAACTCGATTGGGGGTCGACAATCCAACATCGCAGTTAATCAGTGGAGTCACCCATCATGCGTTTCAAAGTTGCTGTCGCTACCATCGCCTTGTTGTCCCTGCCTGTCGGCTCGGCGATGGCTGATAGCTTTTGGCGTAACGTCCTTACCTCCGGTGCAACCACCGGCTCGACCTACCTGACGTTCAAGGATAACAAGATGATCGTCGCGGCCCAGGACGATGCCGGCAGCTTTGTGGCCAGTGACGGCAGCATCCGCGGCCCGTACCTGGAAGCGGCAATGCAGAAAGTCCGCGCCGACAACCCGGGTTTGCAGGCCACGGATATGGAACTGGCGAATGCGATCCTGGCGAAGAATGCCGTGGCTTCGGAATAAGCCAGGTTGCCGAACGAAAAATGCCGCTCACATGAGCGGCATTTTTTATGGACGTTTAAAAGCAAAGATCGCAGCCTGCGGCAGCTCCTACAGGGGATCGCGCTTCAATGTAGGAGCTGCCGCAGGCTGCGATCTTTTGATCTTGCCTAACGGTACTCGTCCAGCGGTACACACGCACAAAACAGGTTCCGGTCGCCGTAGACATTGTCCACCCGGTTCACCGCCGGCCAATACTTGTGCGCCTTGGTGTGCGCATCCGGTGTGACCGCCTGCACGATGCTGTAAGGCCGTTCCCACACGCCAGTGATGTCCGCCAGCGTATGCGGCGCTCGTTTCAACGGGTTGTCCTCGGCCGGCCAGTTGCCATTCTGCACCTCGGTAATTTCCGCGCGGATGCTCAGCATCGCGCCGATAAAACGGTCCAGCTCTGCCTTCGATTCGCTTTCGGTGGGCTCGACCATCAACGTTCCCGGCACCGGGAACGACATGGTGGGTGCATGGAAGCCGTAGTCCATCAGGCGCTTGGCAACGTCCTCCTCGCTGATGCCGGTCAGCGCCTTGAGGGGTCGCAAGTCGAGAATGCATTCGTGGGCCACTCGCTCGTTGCGGCCGGTGTAGAGGACCGGAAACGCGCCGGACAGGTGCCGCGCCAGGTAATTGGCCGCCAGGATCGCCACTTCACTGGCGTCGGCCAATTGCGGCCCCATCATGGCGATGTACATCCAGCTGATCGGCAAGATGCTTGCACTGCCCCAGGGCGCCGCACTGACTGCGCCATTCTGTGGTTGCGGTCCTTCGATAGGCACGACCGGGTGGTTGGCCACGAACGGCGCCAGGTGGGCGCGCACGCCAATCGGCCCCATGCCCGGCCCGCCGCCGCCATGGGGAATGCAGAAGGTCTTGTGCAGGTTCATGTGTGACACATCGGCGCCAATGTCCGCCGGGCGCGCCAGCCCGACCTGGGCGTTGAGGTTCGCGCCGTCCATGTACACCTGGCCGCCGTGGCTGTGGATAACTTCACAGATTTCGCTGATGCCTTCTTCATACACGCCGTGGGTCGACGGATAAGTCGCCATCAGGCACGCCAGCTTATCCCCGGCCTGGGCGGCCTTGTCTTTCAGGTCCTCCAGATCGACGTTGCCCGCCTCGTCACACTCGACGATCACCACGCGCATCCCGGCCATCTGCGCCGAGGCCGGATTGGTGCCGTGGGCCGACGAAGGAATCAGGCAGACATCCCGCCCGCCCTGCTGGCGGCTCTCGTGGTATTTGCGGATCGCCAGCAGGCCGGCATATTCGCCCTGGGCCCCGGAGTTGGGCTGCATGCAGATCGCATCAAAACCGGTAATCGCGCAAAGCCAGCGCTCCAGTTCTTCGATCATCAATGAATAACCGAGGGCCTGTTCTCTGGGCGCAAACGGGTGCAGGTTGGCGAACTGCGGCCAGGTAATCGGGATCATTTCGCTGGTGGCGTTGAGCTTCATGGTGCACGAGCCCAGCGGGATCATCGATTGATTGAGTGCCAGATCCTTGTTTTCCAGTTGCTTGAGGTAGCGCAGCATCTCGGTTTCGCTGTGGTGGGCGTTGAACACCGGGTGGCGCAGATAGGGCGAGGTCCGTGCCAGCGTGTCGGGAATGCCGCCGTCCAGGGTTTCAGCGTCCAGCTCGTCGACACTGAGCCCATGATCGGCCCCCAGGAACAGGTCGAACAGTTTCGCCACCGTGGTTTCATCGCAGGTTTCGTCGAGGCTCACACCCAATTGCCCACGCCCCAGAATGCGCAGGTTGATTTGCGCGGCCTGGGCGCTTTCGATGATTGCGGTCTGGGTGCCACCGACCTCCAGGGTCAGGGTGTCGAAGAAGTGTTGGTTGAGACGGGTAATGCCCTTGCGCTCAAGGCCCGCGGCAAGGATGCAGGTCAGCCGATGGACGCGCTGGGCAATCCGTTTCAGCCCTTCGGGGCCGTGATAAACCGCGTAGAAGCTGGCGATATTGGCCAGCAGCACTTGAGCGGTGCAGATGTTCGAGTTGGCCTTTTCACGACGGATATGCTGCTCGCGGGTTTGCAGCGCCATGCGCAGGGCAACGTTGCTGCGGGCGTCTTTTGACACGCCGATGATGCGGCCGGGAATCGCCCGCTTGTACTCGTCACGGCTGGCGAAAAACGCCGCGTGAGGGCCGCCGTAACCCATGGGCACGCCAAAACGCTGGGATGAACCGAACACCACGTCGGCACCCAGCTCCCCCGGCGGGGTGAGCAGCAGCAGGCTCAGCAAATCAGTGGCGACACACGCCAGCGCCTGCTGGGCATGCAGATGATCAATCAGCGGACGTAGATTACGGATCTCGCCGTGGGTGTCGGGATATTGCAGCAGTGCACCAAATACCTGGTGCTGTTTCAAGTTATCCACAGCGTCGACGATCAGCTCGAACCCGAAGCCTTCGGCACGGGTCTGCACCACGGAAATGGTCTGCGGATGGCAGTTTTCGTCGACAAAGAACAGATTGCTTTTCGACTTGGCAACCCGCTTGGCCAGGGCCATGGCTTCCGCGGCCGCAGTGGCTTCATCCAGCAGCGAGGCGTTGGCCAGTTCAAGTCCCGTGAGGTCGATGGTCAACTGCTGGAAATTCAACAGCGCTTCAAGCCGGCCTTGGGCGATTTCCGGTTGATAGGGCGTGTACGCGGTGTACCAGCCGGGATTTTCCAGGACGTTGCGCAGGATGACGGCGGGGGTCAACGTGCCGTGATAGCCCATGCCGATCAGGCTGGTCCAGACCTGGTTTTGCTCAGCGTAACCGCGCAGCTTGGCCAGTGCGGCTTCTTCGTCGAGGGCTGGCGGCAGGTCGAGTGGTCGGTTCAGGCGGATTCCCGGCGGGACCGTCTGCTCGATCAATTCGACCCGGCTGCCGAGGCCAAGGCTGTCGAGCATCGCCTGCTGCTCGGCGGCATCAGGGCCAAGGTGGCGGCGAAGAAAGGCATTGGGGTCGCGTAACTGGCTCAGGGACGGCAACTGGGACATGACGGGCTCTCTCTTGGCTGGCGCTCAGCGTCGATGCAACTCGGTCAATCCAGCATAGCAGTCGATGCCAGACCCGAACCCTTGTAGGAGCGAGCATGCTCCGGGCGGCGTTCCGACGATGAACCTGAGAACACCGCGGGGTGTCAGGCTTCCAGCGTCATCGTTGACGACCATCGCGAGCGTGCTCGCTCCTACAGGGGAAAAATCGCCAGAAGCAAAAAAGCCCCGACAGGTCGGGGCTTTGAGATAACGCTGAAGGCTTACTCGCCGATGGCGGCCTTGTAACCCGCTGCATCAAGCAGCTTGTCCAGGTCAGCCGTGTTGCTTGGCTTGAGCTTGAAGATCCACGCGCCGTACGGGTCGGAGTTGAGCAACTCAGGCTCACCGCTCAGAGCTTCGTTGACCGCGATCACTTCACCGGCAACCGGGGAATAGATGTCGGAAGCGGCCTTGACCGACTCCACCACACCAGACTGATCACCGGCGGCGAAGACGTTGCCGACTTCAGTCAGCTCAACGAACACCACATCACCCAGCGCTTCCTGCGCGTGATCGCTGATGCCCACGGTGACGGTGCCATCGGCTTCCAGGCGAGCCCATTCGTGACTCTCGGCAAAACGCAGGTCGGCAGGGATATTGCTCATGTTCTGTGTCCTCAGGAAATTTATCGGCGGTCAACATCCGCCGGGAAAGGTTAGATCAAGGTTTTGCCATGGCGCACGAAGGTCGGCTTGACCACTCGGACCGGGTACCACTTGCCACGGATTTCCACTTCCGCGCGGTCGGCGGTGGCCATCGGCACCCGCGCCAGTGCAATGGACTTGCTTAGCGTAGGAGAGAAACTACCACTGGTGATCTCCCCTTCGCCAACATTGGCGATGCGAACCACCTGATGAGCGCGCAAAACCCCGCGTTCCTCAAGGACCAGACCGACCAGTTTATGTTGTACGCCACCGCTGCGCTCGGCTTCCAGCGCCGGGCGGCCGATGAACTGGCGAGTGGAAGGCTCCCACGCGATGCTCCAGGCCATATTGGAGGCCAGCGGGGAAACGTCCTGGTGAATGTCCTGACCGTACAGGTTCATGCCCGCCTCGACCCGCAGGGTGTCGCGCGCGCCCAGGCCTATGGGGGAAATGCCCGCCCCCACCAGATCGTTGAAGAACCCCGGCGCCTGGTCGGCAGGCAGAATGATTTCCAGGCCGTCTTCACCGGTGTAGCCGGTGCGTGCGATGAACCAGTCACCGTCGGGCCGACCTTCGAACGGCTTGAGTTTCTGGATCAGTGCGCCGCGTGCCTGGCTCACCAGCTCGGCAATCTTGTGCCGGGCATGGGGGCCTTGAATGGCCAGCATTGCCAATTCGGATCGCTCGTTGAGCTGTACGTCGAAACCATCGAGATGCGCCTGCATCCACGCCAGGTCCTGGTCGCGGGTGGAGGCGTTGACCACCAAGCGGTAACCGCTTTCGAGACGATAGACGATCATGTCGTCGACGATACCGCCGCGCTCATTGAGCATGGTGCTGTACAACGCGGTACCGGGTTTATGCAGGCGTTCGACGTCGTTGGCCAGCAAATGCTGGAGCCAAGCCTTGGCCTGGGGGCCGTCGACATCGATCACGGTCATGTGGGATACATCAAAAACACCGCAATCGCGGCGCACTTGATGGTGCTCCTCGACCTGGGATCCATAATGCAGAGGCATATCCCAACCGCCAAAATCGACCATCTTCGCGCCGAGGGCAAGATGAAGGTCATACAGAGGCGTACGCTGTCCCATGGGTTTCTCCTTCCGGGCGTGGCGAAGGTGCGGTCGAGTGATAATTTGTGCGGGAACCTTGAAATAAAAGGCTTCCAGCCGCTTTCACTACCTTATCTGTCAGACGGACCGCACCGAATGCCGCGCATTGTAGCCGCAAGGTGTAGGACTGGCACCTAGCTGTTTCGATGCGCCGAACGTCGTATCAATCCGATGACTGGTAGCAGCCCGACCAAAACCAGGGTCAAGGCCGGTAAAGACGCCCTCGCCCACTCACCTTCACTGGTCATTTCGAAAATCCGCACCGCCAGCGTGTCCCAGCCGAACGGGCGCATCAGAAGGGTCGCGGGCATTTCCTTGAGCACATCGACGAACACCAGCAAGGCCGCGCTCATCGAACCGGGGAGCAGCAAAGGTAGATACACTTTGAAAAACAGTCGCGGCCCACTGACGCCCAGGCTACGTGCCGCTTCGGGCAAAGATGGCCGTATACGCGCCAGACTGCTTTCCAGCGGACCGTAGGCCACAGCGATGAAGCGCACCAGGTAAGCTAGCAGCAGCGCCAACAGACTGCCCAGCAACAACGGCTTGCCAGCCCCGCCGAGCCAGCCGGAGAGCGGGATCACCAACACGCGATCGAGGTAACTGAACGCCAGCATGATCGAAACCGCCAGCACCGATCCGGGCAAGGCGTAGCCAAGATTGGCCAGGCTCACCCCGGCGCGAATCCCCCGGGTCGGCGCCAGCCGCCGGGCAAACGCCAATACCAGGGCGACACTGACGGTGATCAACGCCGCCATCGCCCCCAGGTACAACGTGTGAATGATCAGGCCGGTGTAACGCTCATCCAGATCCAGGCGACCGCGCTGCCAGAACCACACCACCAGCTGCAGCATAGGAATGACAAAGGCGCAGGCGAACACCAGAGCGCACCACCCCGTCGCCAACAGTGCCTTGAGACCGCGCAGGTGATACAACGCCTTGACCCGTGGCCGTTCATTGCTCGCACGGTTGGCGCCGCGGGCACGCCGCTCGCCGTACAGTACGAGCATCACCACCAGCAACAATAGACTGGCCAGTTGGGCGGCGCTGGAGAGGCTGAAGAACCCGTACCAGGTCTTGTAGATGGCGGTGGTGAAGGTGTCGAAGTTGAACACTGACACGGCGCCGAAATCCGCCAGGGTTTCCATCAGCGCCAAGGCTACGCCAGCACCGATGGCCGGGCGCGCCATGGGCATCGCCACGCGCCAGAACGCCTGCCATGGGGATTGACCGAGCACCCGTGCCGCTTCCATCAGCCCCTTGCCCTGAGCCAGGAAAGCGGTGCGCGCCAGCAGATAAACGTAAGGATAGAAGACCAGCACCAGGACCAGGATCACCCCTCCCGTGGAGCGCACACGCGGCAAACGCAGGCCGCTGCCGAACCACTCTCGCAACAGGGTTTGCACGGGACCGGCAAAATCCAGCAGCCCGACAAAGACGAATGCCAGCACGTAGGCCGGAATCGCAAAGGGCAGCATCAGCGCCCAGTCCAGCCAACGCCGACCGGGGAATTCGCAAAGGCTGGTGAGCCAGGCCAGGCTCACCCCCAGGACCGTGACGCCAACGCCGACACCGAATACCAGGGTCAGGGTGTTGCCCAGCAGGCGCGGCATCTGGGTTTCCCAGAGGTGGGACCAGATCTGCGGGTCGATGGCTTGCCAGGACAGCAGCAGGACACTCAGGGGAAGCAGGACCAGCGCAGCGATGGCGAAGACCAGGGGATACCAGCGGCGTTGGGCGGGGTGGGCCAAGGTATAGCTCTCGCAAAATCTTGAAGTGTAGGGAAAACGCAAAAAGATCGCAGCCTTCGGCAGCTCCTACATTGGGTCGGTGATCACCCTGTAGGAGCTGCCGAAGGCTGCGATCTTTTGCTCTTTATTGCGGGCGACTCAGTTCCAGCCAGCGCGATCCATCATGCGAATCGCTTCGGCCTGGCGCTTGCCGGCAACTTCCACCGGCAGGGTATCGGCGACGAACTTGCCCCACGCAGCGACTTCGGCGGAGGGTTGCACGGTCGGGTTGGCCGGGTATTCCTGATTCACATCAGCGAAGATCTTCTGTGCCTCTGGCGTGGTCATCCACTCCACCAGGGCCTTGGCCGCTTCCGCATGCGGCGCGTGCTTGATCAGGCCAATGCCCGACAGGTTGACGTGCACGCCGCGATCCGCCTGGTTCGGCCAGAACAGTTTAACCGGCAGATCCGGTTTTTGCTTGTGCAGGCGACCGTAGTAGTAGGTATTGACGATGCCCACGTCGCACTGGCCAGCATTGATGGCCTCGAGCACTGCCACGTCGTCGGAGAACACGTCAGTGGACAGGTTGTTGACCCAGCCCTTGAGGATCTGCTCGGTTTTCTCGGCGCCGTGCACTTCGATCAGGGTGGCGGTCAAGGACTGGTTGTAGACCTTTTTCGCCGTGCGCAGGCACAGGCGGCCTTCCCAGTTCTTGTCGGCCAGTGCTTCGTAGGTGGTCAGTTCGCCCGGTTTCACTCGGTCGGTGGAATAGGCGATGGTCCGCGCCCGCAGGCTCAGGCCGGTCCAGGCGTGGGAGGCCGCACGGTATTGCAGCGGAATGTTGGCGTCTATGGTTTTCGAGGTGAAGGGCTGGAGGATGCCCATCTGCTCGGCTTGCCAGAGGTTGCCGGCATCGACGGTCAGCAGCAGGTCGGCGGGAGTGTTCTCACCCTCGGCCTTGATTCGCTGCATCAGCGGCGCTTCCTTGTCGGTGATGAACTTCACCTGGGTGCCGGTTTTCGCGGTGTAGGCATCGAACACTGGCTTGATCAGTTCATCGATGCGCGAGGAATAGACCACCACCTCGTCAGCGGCCTGGGCGGCGGTGCTGCCGATCAGGGTCAGGGCCAGTGCGGTCAGTAGACGCTTCGGTGCCAACATGGGAGCGGTCTCTCGATTGAAAAAGTGAGGTCAAATGATAAGGACTCACATTTCGCTTCTCAATCGAACAGTTTCCGGAGGAGTTACCAGATGTTGCACAGCGGGAATTGATAGTGAATGTGCTGACGCCTTCGCGAGCAAGCCCGCTCCCACATTTGAAATGCATTCCCATGTGGGAGCGGGCTTGCTCGCGAAGAGGCCATCAGCCACACCAAGGACATCAGGCCTTGGCCAGCGCCGGCAAATCCCCGATCAACCCCAACGCCTCACGCACAAACAGCGCCTTGGCCTCGGGCATCCGATCGACCCAATTCAACCCGACATTACGCAACAAGCGCACCGGCAACGGGTCAGCCTGGAACAGCCGTTCAAAACCTTCCATTGCCGCCATCAACGCCAGGTTATGCGGCATCCGCCGACGTTCGTAACGGCTCAGCACCTTCACGTCCGCCAGTCGCTCGCCACGGGTTGCCGCTTGCAATAGCACTTCGGCCAGCACGGCAGCATCCAGGAAACCGAGGTTCACGCCCTGCCCGGCCAGCGGGTGAATGGTGTGCGCGGCATCGCCGATCAAGGCCAGGCCCTCTGCCACGTACCGCTTGGCATGGCGCTGACGCAGCGGCACGCACAGGCGTGGGTCCGCACTCAGTACCGTGCCAAGTCGACCTTCGAAGGCCCGCTCCAGCGCACGACAGAAATCCTCGTCATCGAGTTCCATCAAGTGCCCGGCTTCGCTCGGCGTGGTCGACCAGACGATCGAGCACCAATCCTGCTGACCGTCGCGTTCAAGCGGCAGGAACGCCAGCGGGCCATTGTCGGTAAACCGCTGCCAGGCGGTCGCTTGATGAGGTTTAGAGCTGCGCACGCTGGTGACGATGGCGTGATGCAGGTAATCCCATTCCCGCGTGGCGACACCAGTCAGGCGTCGCACCGCCGAGTTGGCCCCATCCGCCGCGATCACCAGCGGCGCGCGCAAGGTGCGGCCATCGGCCAGGGTTAGCAGCCAGTCGTCGCCGGAGCGGCGCATTTGTTCCAGGCGCGCATTGGCCAGCATGCCCAGGTCACAGTCGTGCAAGCGGTCGAGCAAGGCGTCCTGAACCACACGATTCTCGACGATATGGCCCAGGGCATCGGCATGCACGCTGGCCGCCGAAAAGTGGATTTGCCCGGTGCCGCTGCCGTCCCAGACGTGCATGTCGCTGTAGGGACTGCTGCGCCGGCTGGCAATACCGTCCCAAACACCCAGGCGTTCGAGAATTCGCTGACTGGCAATGGACAATGCACTCACGCGCGGCTCGAACGGCGCCTGCGGGTCATAGGGTTTGACGCTCAACGGGCTGCCATCGAGCAGCAGGACTTCCAGCCCGCTGTCCTGCAACGCCAGCGCCAGGGCGCTGCCGACCATTCCGGCCCCGACAATCAGCAGATCTGCGCGCATTTCCATGCTTTAAGCCTGTCTCGCTTGCGGCTTGAGCCGCACGTAAAGGGTTTTTCCGACACGCGCCACCAGGTGGCCGGCGCCGTCATGGATATCGACCTGCAATTGCGGCAGGTACTTCTTGCCCTCCGCCGTCTGCCGGCGGATCTCGTCGAGCAAGGTGTCATCGATGTTGAAACGGGCGAATACCGGGCCTTTGCCCGGCGCAATGAAATCGATGTCGGCGGACTTGTCCCAGATGATGTACTCGCGACCAAGGTTTTCCATCAGCATCAGCATGAAGAACGGATCGACCATTGAATACAGGCTGCCGCCAAACTGCGTGCCGACGTAGTTGCGGTTGTACCAACTCAAGCCCATGGACACCTGGACATCACGAAAGTCATCGCTGATGTACCGCACCCGAACCCCGGCACCAAGGTACGGCGGATAGAGGTTCATGAACCGGCACATCAAGCGGGCCTTGCCAAACCTGCGCGTCAGCCACTTAAACATCAGGGCGAGTACCCAGGCCCATGGCTTGCCGGGCGAACCAGCGCTTGGCCGGCGGCAGCAGATCAAGACCGAGCAGGCCCAGATTGCGGCCCAATGAGACCAGCGGCTGAGTACTGCCGAACAGGCGCGTGACCTGGTCGGAGAAGCCCACGGTGAGGCTCTGGTCCAATCGCTGGCGCTCGCGGTAATCCTGCAAGGTGGCGAAGTCGCCCGGCAGGCGTTCGCTGGCGAGCAGCGCATCGGCCAGCGCCTGGGCATCGCGCAGGGACAGGTTGAACCCCTGGCCGGCAATCGGATGCAGGCTGTGGGCAGCATTGCCGAGAACCACCAGGTGCGAGCGCACCTGCTCTTCGGCCTCCACCAGCGCCAGCGGATACAAGTGCCGCACACCGACTTGCTTCAACGTGCCAAGGCGATAACCGAACACCCCCTGCAGCTCGCTCAGGAAACTGCGCTCATCAAGGGCGGCCAGGCGCTGTGCATCCATGCCCTGGCGGGTCCAGACCAGCGCGCAACGATTGTCCGGCAACGGCAGGAACGCCATTGGGCCGTCGTCGGTGAAACGTTCGAACGCCATGCCGTCATGGGCTTCGCTCGGGGTGATGTTGGCGATCAGCGCGCTCTGGTTGTATGGGCGTTTCTTGATGCCGATGCCCAGTTGCTCGCGCAAGCCTGAACGGCCGCCATCGGCGAGCACCGCAAGGTCGCAATCGAGCGTGGTTTCGTCATTCAGGGTCAGGCGGTAGCCATCAGTGAGCGGCTCCATGCGCGTGACTTCCGCCGGACAACGCCAACTGATCACGTCCTGGTCCAGGCCTTGCCACAGGCAATGGCCAAGCCAGGCGTTTTCCACCACATACCCCAGCGCCGGAACGCCCTCTTCCATCGCCGACAGTCGCGCCGTGGAAAAACGCCCACGGTCAGAGACGTGAATCTGCTTGATCGGCTCTGCGCGGCGGGAGATTTCCTGCCAGGCGCCCAGGCGCTGATAAATCTGCCGCGCACCGAAGGACAACGCCGTGGAACGCGCATCGTAACTGGGTTGATAGCTGTCCCCGGGGGCAAACGGTTCGATCAGCACGATCTTCCAGCCACGGGCCTTTGCCCCGGCCTGCAAGGCTAACGCCAGACTGGCGCCGACCAGGCCGCCACCGATAATCGCCAGGTTGACTCGATTCATGCCGCTTGTGTCCGTGCTTGCGCCATCAGGGCCTCGATCTCGGCGACGGTTTTCGGTACGCCTTTCGTCAGGATTTCACAGCCGGCCTTGGTGACCACGACATCGTCCTCGATGCGCACGCCAATGCCGCGCCATTTCTTCGCCACGCTCTGGTTGTCCGGAGCAATGTAGATCCCCGGCTCCACGGTCAGCGCCATGCCCACTTCCAGCACGCGCCATTCGCCACCGACCTTGTACTCGCCGACGTCATGCACATCCATGCCCAGCCAATGACCGGCGCGGTGCATGTAGAACGCCTTGTAGGCTTCGCTGGCGATCAGTTCGTCGACGTTACCCTGCATCAGTCCCAGCTCGACCAGGCCCGAGGTAATCACCCGCACCGTGGCTTCGTGGGCCTGGTTCCAGTGCTTGTTCGGGGCAATCTCGGCAAACGCGGCTTCCTGGGCGGCCAGCACCAATTCGTAGATTGCCTTCTGTTCTGCGCTGAATTTGCCGTTGACCGGCCAGGTACGCGTGATGTCGCTGGCGTAGCAGTCGATCTCGCAACCGGCGTCGATCAGCACCAGATCGCCGTCCTTGAGCAGCGCGTCATTCTGCTGGTAATGCAGGATGCAGCTATTGCGCCCCGCCGCGACGATCGAGCCGTAGGCCGGCATCTTCGCCCCGCCTTTGCGAAACTCGTAATCGAGTTCGGCTTCCAGGCTGAACTCATGCAACCCGACGCGGCTGGCCTGCATCGCACGCACGTGTGCCTGGGCGGAAATCCGTGCGGCTTCGCGCATCACCTTCACCTCTGCCGCCGATTTATACAGGCGCATGTCGTGCAGCAGGTGATCCAGGGCAACGTATTCGTTCGGCGGCTGGGCGCCGAGGTTGGCCTTGGAGCGGATCACGTTGATCCATTCCATCAGGTGCCGGTCGAATTCCGGGTTGCTGCCCATGGCCGAGTAGACGCGGTCACGGCCTTCGATCAGGCCGGGCAGGATGTCGTCGATGTCGGTGATCGGGAAGGCGTCGTCGGCACCGAAGTCGCGAATCGCACCCTCTTGCCCGGCGCGCAGGCCGTCCCACAACTCGCGTTCGGCGTTGCGTTCACGGCAGAACAGGATGTATTCACCATGCAGGCGCCCTGGCATCAGGACCAACACGGCCTGAGGCTCGGGAAAACCGCTGAGGTACTGGAAGTCGCTGTCCTGGCGATAGACGTGCTCGACGTCGCGGTTGCGGATGGCTACCGCGGCGGCGGGCAGGATGGCGATGCTGTTGGGTTCCATCTGCGCCATCAGGGCCTTGCGGCGACGGCTGTATTCCGATTTCGGGATATGAATCATGGGCAGATGGCGTTCCCTGGCATTGATCAGTGCAGCGACGGCTTGGCCGCAGCCGCTGCGTCTTTCTTGGTTTCCGAGAACAGCAGCAGCGGCGCGACGCGCAGGTACTCCATGACTTCCATATAGTCGGTTTCGCCGTCTTCGGACTCTTCCAGCGCGTCTTGCACCTGGGAAATGGCTGCAAGATCCTGCAACACTTCAGTTGCCTCAGTGCTGAGCATGCTACTGTCGCGGCAATTCAAGCCGAAACCACTGAGGAAGCCTTGGCACCACTGGCCCAGAGCCACGGCGCGTTCGGTCAGCGGAGCGTCGTCGGTCGGCAGCAACAGGACCACGGTTACGTCGTCGCCGGTGAGCTCACCCTTGACCATCTCTTGCAGGCCGATCAGGGCGCTGCGAACGTTGTCCTGCGGCTCGCTTTCGAGCAGTTCGGCGGCGTCGATCAGCCAGCCTTCGGCGTCGAAACCGGCGCCGGCGCAACTGCGGCCGAGCAGCAGGCCGTGCAGTTCGGCAGGCGAGACGTTATGACCGCTGGAGGTCAGCAGGGTGGCGAAGCCTTGGTACGGGGAATTCTGAATGGTCATGGGCAGCTAGGCGCCAGACGGCGCTATGTCTAGAATGAAGGCCTTGTATCCTACATCGACTACCCCTGTAGGAGCGAGCACGCTCGCGATGGTCGTCAACGATATCCCTGGGGTCCTGACACCCCGCGGCGTTCTCAGGTTCATCGCGAGCATGCTCGCTCCTACAGTTACCACCCATCAGACGAACAGTGGACACAATGGAAGACACCGACCTGCAAGCGCTGATGGCCAGACTCGAACTGTTGATTACCCGAGTCGAGCAACTTAAGAGCCAAAACGGACTCTTACTAGCTCAGGAAAAGACCTGGCGCGAGGAACGCGCGCACCTCATTGAAAAAAACGAAATCGCCCGGCGTAAGGTCGAATCGATGATTTCGCGCCTCAAGGCCCTGGAGCAAGACTCATGAGTTCAAGCAATAGCGTCACTGTGCAGATCCTCGACAAAGAATATTCGATCATCTGCCCCCAGGAAGAGCGCAGCAACCTGGTGAGCGCCGCTCGCTACCTGGACGGCAAGATGCGCGAAATCCGCAGCAGCGGCAAAGTCATCGGCGCCGATCGCATCGCCGTGATGGCCGCGCTGAACATCACGCACGATTTGCTGCACAAGGAAGAACGACCGGATATCCAGGCCAGCGGTTCAACCCGCGAACAGGTGCGCGACCTGCTCGATCGCGTCGATCTGGTGCTCGCCACTGATCCGGATGTCACCAAGGGCTGATTCGCGTCACCGCTTGCGGTATACTCTGATCACTCCCTGGGGTGCTTGCCAGTTGGCGATGTCCCTGAGCCGATTTGCTATACCCTGGAGGTCGCACGTTGGGCTGGTGTGCATGTCCGCTAGACGGAAAGCCTTAAAGCCTACTGCGTCTTCCACCTTGAACTTTCGGGTTCAAGGGCTAAGTCGACAGCGGCACATCCGGGGAGCCTGATTCCAGTCCGATGCCGGTTTTAATACCGGCATCGGCGTTTTTACTGCTCTGCTTTTTTACAGAGGCGCTTTAGGTAACCGTATTGCCGAAGCCAAAATCCATGACCGAACCTGCGCTGCTCCCTCGACCGCAACTTCGACGCATGCTGCGCAAGGCCCGCCGCGCACTGACAACCAGTCAGCAGCGCCAGGCGGCTCGCGGGCTGTACAAGCAATTGGCCCAGCAACCGCTGTTCCGCCGCGCCAAACACATCTCTCTTTACCTGCCCACCGACGGTGAAATCGATCCGCGCCTGTTGTTGCGTGCGGCTCAACGTCGGGGCAAGGCCACCTATCTGCCGGTGCTCAGTGCCTGGCCGCGAACCAAAATGGTGTTCCAGCGCATCCGCCCCGGCGAAAAGCTCAAGCCCAATCGCTTCCGTATCCTCGAACCCAGGCACAACCTCGCACGACAACGCAAAGTCTGGGCGCTGGACCTGGTGCTGCTGCCATTGGTGGGGTTTGACGATGTTGGCGGACGCCTGGGCATGGGCGGCGGCTTCTATGATCGAAGCCTCGCCTACCTGGCGCGCCGCAATGACTGGCGTAAACCGACATTGCTAGGGCTGGCCCATGAATGCCAGAAGGTCGAGCGACTGGCTCAAGCGAGCTGGGATGTGCCGTTGCAAGGAACGGTGACGGACAAGGCCTGGTATTACGCAGGCTAGACGCCACCGCGCTCAGGCGTCAAAAAGCAAGGATCAGCGCTTGAAGGCTGTCGACTGTTGCTGCAGCGCCGAGACCTCGATGGGTGCATCGGTCTTGTTGTTCCACAGGCTTTGGGCATAACCAGTGGTTACGACGCCAAGGCCGAACAAAATAACCAAAATCCAAAGTAAATCCGGTTTGCGTTTCATCGATTGCCCCCCAAAGGCATATCAACACGATGTCAGCAGCGGTTTCCATTTGTAGGCCGTGCAGCAGCGTCAAGCTTGAAAGGCCGGCATTTTGCGACAACGTGAACCCGCACGCAAATGCTGGCGTCAACCGACCGTCGGTTTGTCATAAAATTGCCCGACGACCTTTCCACCCACTTCGCAAGGATCCAAACCATGGCCTATTGGCTGATGAAATCCGAGCCCGACGAACTCTCGATCAAAGGCCTGGAGCAGCTTGGCAGAGCGCGCTGGGACGGAGTTCGCAACTATCAGGCGCGTAATTTTTTGCGCGCAATGGCGGTGGGGGACGAGTTCTTTTTCTACCATTCGAGCTGCCCTGAGCCGGGGATTGCCGGGATTGGAAAGATCGTCAAAGCCGCCTATCCGGACCCAACCGCACTGGAGCCCGAGAGTCATTACTACGATCCGAAGGCCACTGCCGAGAAAAACGCCTGGAGCGCTATCGATGTCGCTCACGGCGAAACGTTTTCCAGGGTGTTGAAGCTCGATTATCTGAAGCAACAGGCGGCGCTGGCGGAGATGCCTTTGGTACAGAAGGGTTCGAGGCTTTCGGTGATGCCGGTGACGGCGGAGCAGTGGGCGGCGGTGATAGCACTTAAGCCGTAAGATGTGCGGCGGCAATCAGAATGCTTTCGCGAGCAGGCTAGCTCCCACAGGGGACGCATTCCAATGTGGGAGCGGGCTTGCCCGCGAAGAGGCCTGCCCGGACAACGCAAGTCTTATTGGATAATGAGGTTGTTGAACAACAGGTCCTCAACCACCGGCTTGCCGGTTTCATCATTCATGATTTGCTGGGTCTGCTTCAGCGCTTCCTGACGCAGCTTTTCCTTAGCCTCGACATTGTTCATCGTCTCGGTGGACTGCTGGGCAAACAGCGCCACCAGTTGATTACGAATCAACGGTTCGTTGGCCTTCACCGCTTTGGCGGCCTCGTCACCCGTCACACGCAATGCCACATCAGCCTTGTAGACCTTGAGCTTCGGCGTGCCATCGAGCCCGTAGTTGCCCACGAACGGCGGGCTCAAGGTGACGTAATTGACCTTCGGCGCCACCTCTTCCTTGGCCTCTTCGGCCACCGCTGCCATAGGCAAGGAAAGGCCCAGCAACAACATGATCCACGCTTTCACAATTCGCTCCTTATCCGGTTTGCGGCCTAGCATAACCAGCCGCTACGCCAGCACAAGCTTATGGCTGGTTATCAGGGCCGGGCATGCTCGTTGACCCGTCGACTCACACACCTACACTTATCGGCCAACACTCCCAAAGGAATAGCCCTGATGAAAGCCGTGCTGTGCAAAGCCTTCGGCCCTGCCGAATCGCTGGTGCTGGAAGACGTCGCCAGTCCTGTCGCGAAGAAGAACGAAATCCTGCTGGAGGTGCACGCCGCCGGGGTGAACTTTCCCGACACGCTGATCATCGAGGGCAAGTACCAATTCAAGCCGCCCTTCCCTTTTTCCCCCGGCGGTGAAGCCGCCGGCGTAGTCAGCGCCGTGGGCGAAAAAGTCAGCCACCTGAAAGTCGGTGACCGGGTCATGGCCCTTACCGGCTGGGGCAGCTTCGCCGAACAGGTCGCGGTGCCGGGTTACAACGTGTTGCCGATTCCGCCTTCCATGGACTTCAACACCGCCGCCGCCTTCAGCATGACCTATGGCACTTCGATGCACGCCCTCAAGCAGCGCGCCCACCTGCAACCCGGCGAAACCCTGCTGGTACTGGGCGCCTCCGGCGGTGTCGGCCTGGCGGCTGTGGAAATCGGCAAGGCCATGGGCGCCCGGGTGATCGCCGCGGCCAGCAGCGCGGAAAAACTTGCCGTGGCCAAGGCCGCGGGTGCCGACGAGCTGATCAACTACAGCGAAACCAGCCTCAAGGACGAAATCAAGCGCCTGACCGATGGCCAGGGTGCCGACGTGATCTACGACCCGGTGGGCGGCGACCTGTTCGACCAGGCCATCCGCGCCATCGCCTGGAACGGCCGCCTGCTGGTGGTGGGCTTTGCCAGCGGACGCATTCCCGAACTGCCAGTAAACCTCGCACTGCTCAAGGGCGCGGCTGTACTCGGCGTGTTCTGGGGCTCGTTCGCCCAGCGTCAGCCGCAGGATAACGCCGCCAACTTCCAGCAATTGTTTGGCTGGTTTGCCGAAGGCAAGTTGAAGCCGCTGGTGTCGCAGGTGTATCCGCTAAGCAATGCCGCGCAGGCCATCAATGACCTGGGCCAGCGCAAGGCCGTTGGCAAGGTGGTTGTGCAGGTTCGCTGAGCCCGCCACACGGTCTGGACTCCCATCAATGGTGTCCAGGCCGCCCCAAACTAAAGCAACTTGCGAATATCCTCCGGTAAAAACCTCACGTACCTGGACACCGGATTGTTCAGGCATTCCCTGACAATGACCGGCACCTTCCTGTTCATCCCGGCTATCAGCGCCAGGCGACGCTCGTTAGGCAACGTTGTGGCAGAAAAGGCATTCGATAAATAGGCACGGGTGTAGTGGAACGCAGTGGTATCAGCCCAGGCGTGTTCGGGCGTGTTGACCGTGACTTCATTGAGATCGCGACATTTCAGTTTCTTAAGCCATTCATTGAGATGAAGGGGTAACGCTGAATTGAATCCAAAGACCATCGGCGCAATCACTTCCTGCTCCGCAGGCTTCCCATCCTCAACCGTCCATGGCTTGAACCGCCACTGCCCTATCGCCACCCTGCACGCCTCGGCCAAATCATGATGATCGCTTTGCAAAATACTTACCTTGCTGACCGAGCCATCGGCATGGACCGTAAACCTGACCCTGACATCACCGATGATTCCGGCCCGTTGCAGCGCTGGCGGATAAATCGGCTTGGGGTTGTGCTCCGGTATCAGGAACACGTCACCTCCCCTACTTTCAACAGACAAAACCAACAGCACCAAACACATAACCCACCGCATAACGCATCCCCCTTCTTACCCTGCATCGCCAAACCTGGCTGCCAGACAAAGGGTAAAGATCGAAGGCTTTGGGCTGAAGGTCATGGCTTCCGGTAAAAGCGCAGGACCTTTCCCAAAAAGCTGCCCTATTGCGTTCAGATCAGGCACATCTACGTCGAAACGGTAACGCTTCCTACACCGCCCTTCATTTACGTCTGAGCATGTTCATAAAAGAACGCTCGATTTCCAACATTTCCGCTGTTTTGTCGATGAGAACCGATGCTATTTTCGGTAACGAAACTGTAACATTCGCATCCGCAGTCAAAACAAGAAATTTGGAGCTCTTGAATGTTTGCTTTCTTTCGTCCTGCCGCACATCAGGCTCCGCTGCCTGAAGAAAAAATAGACAGCACCTACCGACGCCTGCGCTGGCAGATCTTCGCCGGTATCTTTATCGGTTACGCCGGTTACTACCTGCTGCGCAAGAACTTCTCCCTGGCCATGCCTTATCTGATCGAGAGGGCTATACCCGTGGAGAATTGGGCGTGGCGCTGTCGGCGATTGCCATTGCCTATGGTTTGTCCAAGTTTCTGATGGGCATCGTTTCCGACCGTTCCAATCCGCGCTACTTCCTGCCGTTCGGCCTGTTGGTCTCGGCAGCGGTGATGTTCACGTTCGGTTTCGCACATTGGGCGACGTCCAGCGTGACCATCATGTTCATCCTGCTGTTCATCAACGGCTGGGCGCAGGGCATGGGCTGGCCGCCAAGTGGGCGGACCATGGTCCACTGGTGGTCGCAGAAGGAACGCGGTGGCGTGGTGTCGCTGTGGAACGTGGCGCATAACGTGGGTGGTGGCTTGATCGGCCCACTGTTCCTGATCGGCATGGGCCTGTTCAACGACTGGCACGCTGCGTTTTATGTACCGGCGGCAGTGGCAATGGCCGTGGCGGTGTTTGCCTTCATCACCATGCGCGACACCCCGCAATCGGTCGGCCTGCCGCCAATCGAGAAGTACAAGAACGACTATCCGGAAGGCTACGACGCGAGCCACGAAGAGGAATTCAGCGCCAAGGAAATCTTCGTCAAGTACGTGCTGCGCAACAAGATGCTCTGGTACATCGCCCTGGCCAACGTCTTTGTCTACCTGCTGCGCTACGGCGTGCTGGACTGGGCACCGACCTACCTCAAGGAGGCCAAGGGCTTCACTGTGGACAAGACGTCCTGGGCGTATTTCTTCTATGAGTGGGCCGGTATTCCGGGCACGTTGCTGTGCGGCTGGATGTCGGACAAGATCTTCCGTGGCAACCGTGGCCTGACAGGCATGGTGTTCATGGCATTGGTGACCGTGGCGACACTGGTGTATTGGCTCAACCCGGCCGGTAACCCGACGGTCGACATGATTGCGCTGGTCTCCATCGGCTTCCTGATCTACGGCCCGGTGATGCTGATCGGCCTGCAGGCACTGGAACTGGCACCGAAGAAAGCCGCCGGTACGGCTGCGGGCTTCACGGGGCTGTTCGGCTACCTGGGAGGTTCGGTCGCGGCCAGTGCAGCGATGGGCTACACCGTGGACCATTTCGGCTGGGACGGCGGTTTCATCTTGCTGATCGGCGCCTGCCTGCTGGCGATGGCCTTCCTGGCGCCAACCCTATGGCACAAGCAAGTCGCCAGTCAGAGCCGCGAAGCACTGGCTTGATCATCCTTTGACTTGCAGCGCTTGAGCCGCGCCTCCAGATTGCGGTCTGGCATGGCGTGGCTACGCAGGGCGTGGGCGGTCTGCTCGACATAATCGCGAGTAGTGCCGTAGCGCCCGCAAGCGTTCTCGAACACGTGGCTCAGGACATGATCCGGCAGGTTACCGGCATAACTGGGCAGATGCCGCTCCAGGACAAATCCCAATGCCTGAACCTGGTTGCCGTCTTCAAGTCGGCAGTTGAGCCAGTGCGGGCGATAGGACGGAAATGGCATCTCACGTTTCCATAGCGCATACAACGACGCGTCCAGCTGTTCATCAGGCAAGCGATAGGCGAAACCGCTGCAGGAGCCGCCGCGATCCAGACCAAAGACCAGCCCAGGCATTTCCGGCGTGCCACGATGCTCGTGGGACCACAGGTACAAACCGCGATGATAGCCATGCACTCGCCCACGAACGCGCTCGACCGCCGTGCATTCAGGGCGCCAGATCAGCGACCCATACGCGAACAACCACACCGGCCCGCCTTTGTGGCGCGCCATGGTCGACTGCATAGAGCTGAGCAATTGTTCGTGCGTGAGTTGCGGCCCCAGATCGAGCTGCGGAGGATAGGACAGGTTCAGAAACGAAGATTCAATGGCGCTCATGGCGAATAGCGTTCAGCTCCCCGCGAGTAAACAGTTACTAAATAGAACGCACCGCTGTAGCAATAAGGCACATATGTATTCAAGTAATTGAAGCGCCTTGGCGCAACTCTTAATTAATTACTTGAACGATATATAACCTACCGACATTTATATGATTTTATAAATACCGATCGGCTATATAGAGAGTTATAACGGGAGGAACTGTAGGAGCTGCCGCAGGCTGCGATCTTTTGATCTTCAAGGCAAGGTCAAAAGATCGCAGCCTGCGGCAGCTCCTACAAGGGCTGGATCAAGATCGTGGATCAAGATCGAGGGGCGTACGCGAATACGTCGGCGCGCATCTGGTGGGCGTCCATCCCCGCCTCGACCAGCGCATCCAACGTGCCGTAGACCATGGCCGGCGAACCACTGGCGTACACATGCAGGGCTTTGAGATCAGGAAAGTCTTCGCAGACCGCTTCATGCAACATGCCGCAGCGTCCCTGCCAGCCGCATTGATCGCTGACGACTTTATGCAGGAACAGGTTGGGCAGCTTCAGCCATTCATCCCAATGTTCGACTTCATAAAAGTCTTCAGGACGACGCACACCCCAATACAGGTGCACCGGATGCTTGAAGCCCTCGGCGCGGCAATGCTCGATCAGGCCATGGACCTGGCCCATGCCGGTGCCCGCGGCGATCAACACCAACGGACCGTCCGGCAACTCGGCCAGGTGGGCATCACCGAACGGCATGTCGACACGCACCATGCTGTTGCGCTGAAGTTGCTCGATCAGGTTGAGCGCGCTGGCTTCGCGCGCCAGCACGTGGATTTCCAGGTCACGGCCACCGGAGGGTGCCGAGGCCAGGGAGAAGGACGACTTCTCGCCGTTGTCGCGATGGATCATCAGATACTGGCCCGCGTGATATCGCGGCGGCTTGCCGGCGGGGGCCCGCAGCCGCACCCGCCAGGTATCACCACCGACCTCGGTGCAACTGGTGACCTGACACGACAGACTGCGCACCGGCAATTCTCCCAGCGCGAGCACGCCATCCCACAGCACGATGCAGTCTTCCAGCGGCTCTGCTATGCAAGTGTAGAACTCGCCATGGTCACGCACATCGCCCGCCTGCTCCACGCGCCCTTCCACCAGCAGTGCCGCGCACACATGGCAGTTACCGTTGCGACAGCTTTGCGGGCATTCATAGCCCAGGCGACGTGCGCCATCGAGAATCCGCTCGCCGGGCAAGATATCCAGTACTGCTCCGGAGGGCTGCAAGGTTACACGCATCAATCTATTCCTAACTGATTCCAGATGGCATCGATCCGCTGGGTCACGGCGTCGTCCTTGACGATTACACGGCCCCACTCGCGCGTGGTTTCACCCGGCCATTTATGCGTGGCATCGAGCCCCATCTTCGAGCCCAGGCCGGACACCGGCGAGGCAAAGTCCAGGTAGTCGATGGGCGTGTTCTCGATCATCACCGTGTCGCGCTTGGGGTCCATGCGCGTAGTAATGGCCCAGATCACGTCATTCCAGTCGCGGGCGTTGATATCGTCGTCAGTGACGATAACGAACTTGGTGTACATGAACTGTCGCAAAAACGACCAGACACCGAGCATTACCCGCTTGGCATGCCCCGGGTACGACTTCTTCATGGTCACGACGGCCATGCGGTATGAACAGCCTTCGGGCGGCAGGTAGAAGTCGGTGATCTCCGGGAACTGCTTCTGCAGGATCGGCACGAACACTTCGTTCAGCGCCACACCCAGGATCGCCGGCTCATCCGGTGGACGCCCGGTGTAGGTACTGTGGTAGATCGGCTTGATCCGGTGGGTGATGCGCTCGACCGTGAACACAGGGAAGCTGTCGACTTCATTGTAGTAACCGGTGTGGTCGCCGTACGGCCCCTCATCGGCCATCTCGCCTGGATGGATCACGCCTTCAAGGATGATCTCGGCGGTAGCCGGCACTTGCAGGTCGTTGCCACGGCATTTCACCAGCTCGGTACGGTTACCGCGCAACAGGCCGGCGAAGGCGTACTCGGAAAGGCTGTCCGGCACCGGGGTCACGGCGCCAAGAATGGTCGCCGGGTCAGCACCCAGCGCCACGGCGACCGGGAACGGTTGGCCGGGATGTTTTTCGCACCATTCACGGTAATCCAGCGCGCCGCCACGGTGACTCAGCCAGCGCATGATGACCTTGTTGCGGCCGATCACTTGCTGACGGTAGATGCCGAGGTTCTGCCGGTCCTTGTTCGGACCTTTGGTGACCGTCAGGCCCCAGGTGATCAGCGGCGCGACGTCGCCTGGCCAGCAGGTCTGCACGGGCAACGTCGACAGGTCGACGTCGTCGCCTTCGATGACCACTTCCTGGCAGATCGCATCCTTGACCACCTTGGGTGCCATCGAGATGATCTTGCGGAAGATCGGCAGCTTGGACCAGGCGTCTTTCAACCCCTTGGGCGGCTCGGGCTCCTTGAGGAACGCCAGCAACTTGCCGATTTCGCGAAGCTCGCTGACCGCTTCGGCGCCCATGCCCAACGCCACGCGCTCGGGGGTACCGAACAGGTTGCCGAGCACGGGAATGTCAAAACCGGTGGGTTTTTCGAAAAGCAGGGCCGGGCCCTTGGCGCGCAAGGTGCGGTCGCAGACCTCGGTCATTTCGAGCACTGGGGACACCGGAACCTGGATGCGCTTGAGTTCGCCGCGCTGTTCCAGGCCGCTGATAAAGTCGCGCAAGTCGCGATACTGCATGCGTGAGCCTCGTGTTGGCCGTGGCGTTCGGGGGCAGGCAGTTTAGCGCCGAACCTCATGCTTCAGAACCACGAACTACGGGTTGATCAAAAATCAGATAGCAAAAAGCCGGGTTTCCCCGGCTTTTGCTGGTCTATCGACTTACTTGCGCTTCATCGACAGGAAGAACTCATCGTTGGTCTTGGTCGTTTTCAGCTTGTCGACCAGGAACTCGATGGCAGCCACTTCGTCCATCGGGTGCAGCAGCTTGCGCAGAATCCACATGCGCTGCAGCTCGTCGTCGGCAGTCAGCAACTCTTCGCGACGAGTACCGGAACGGTTGATGTTGATGGCCGGGAACACACGCTTTTCAGCGATACGGCGATCCAGAGGCAGTTCCATGTTGCCGGTGCCTTTGAATTCCTCGTAGATCACTTCGTCCATCTTCGAGCCGGTTTCAACCAGCGCGGTGGCGATAATGGTCAGCGAGCCGCCTTCCTCGATGTTCCGCGCAGCGCCGAAGAAACGCTTCGGTTTCTCCAGGGCGTGGGCATCGACACCACCGGTCAATACCTTGCCGGAGCTCGGGATCACGGTGTTGTAGGCACGGGCCAGACGGGTGATGGAGTCGAGCAGGATCACCACGTCCTTCTTGTGTTCGACCAGGCGCTTGGCCTTCTCGATCACCATTTCGGCAACCTGCACGTGGCGGGTTGGCGGCTCGTCGAACGTCGAGGCAACCACTTCGCCGCGCACGGTACGCTGCATTTCGGTTACTTCTTCCGGACGTTCGTCGATCAGCAAGACGATCAGATGAACTTCAGGATTGTTACGCGCGATGTTCGCCGCGATGTTCTGCAGCATGATCGTCTTACCGGCTTTGGGCGGTGCAACGATCAGACCGCGCTGGCCTTTACCGATCGGGGCGCACAGGTCGATGACTCGACCGGTCAAGTCTTCGGTGGAACCGTTACCGGCTTCCATCTTCATGCGCACGGTCGGGAACAGCGGGGTCAGGTTCTCGAAGAGAATCTTGTTTTTCGCGTTTTCCGGACGGTCGAAGTTGATCGTGTCGACCTTGAGCAGTGCGAAATAACGCTCGCCTTCCTTAGGAGGTCGGATCTTGCCAACGATGGTGTCACCGGTACGCAAGTTGAAGCGACGGATCTGGCTCGGCGAGACGTAGATATCGTCTGGGCCGGCGAGATAGGAGGCGTCAGCAGAGCGAAGGAAGCCGAAGCCGTCCTGGAGAATCTCCAGCACGCCATCACCGGAGATTTCCTCGCCGCTTTTCGCGTGCTTTTTCAGCAGGGAGAAAATCACGTCCTGCTTGCGCGAACGGGCCATATTTTCTATGCCCATCTGTTCGGCCAATTCGAGCAGTTCGGTAATCGGCTTTTGCTTGAGTTCAGTCAGATTCATATAGGAATGACGTAATCATTTATGGAGGGGGGAAATTAAGCTTTTGGCTTAATGAGGCCGCGCCGCGGAGAAGGCGACAGGATCGCGTACTTATTCGAAAAGGAGAGCGTCGGCGACGGCTAGCAGGGGGCACTGGAGAAACCAGCGCGGGGCCGAATGTAACACCTGAATTTCGGAGCGTCTAGCCCTCTACAACGAAAAAAGCCCCGCTATCTGCGGGGCCTTTATCTGACACGCTACTACGACGCTTAGATGTTGGCGTCGAGGAAAGCCGCCAGCTGCGACTTCGACAGTGCGCCAACCTTGGTCGCTTCAACGTTGCCGTTCTTGAACAGCATCAGCGTCGGGATACCGCGCACGCCATGCTTGGCGGGGGTTTCCTGGTTTTCGTCGATGTTCAGCTTGGCAACGGTCAGCTTGCCTTTGTAGGTCTCGGCAATTTCGTCCAGGACAGGAGCGATCATTTTGCAAGGGCCGCACCATTCAGCCCAGTAGTCGACCAGTACAGCGCCTTCAGCCTTGAGTACGTCGGCCTCGAAGCTAGCGTCGCTAACGTGTTTGATAAGATCGCTGCTCATGGAATTCTCCAGGGTTGTAAGCAAAAAAACGTGGCCCATCATAGCCGCCCTTCCCTCGTTCAGGAAGGTGCAGATGATTGAGTCTCGCTATGGTGTTCCATGAGTTTGGGTATAGCCCAGGTCACGCCAATGCGGGAGCGACGAAAGCGATCCCGGTACGCAGCGCCGCATTGCGCACGTGTTCGTGCATGGCCTTTTGCGCGGCCCCCGAGGCCCGGCGCGCCAGCGCGCGAAGGATTTTGCGGTGCTCATGCCAGGTTTCCATGGCCCGCTCGGCCCGGATGAACGGTAGCTTCTGACTCTCCAGGAAAATCTCGGCACTGGCCGTCAGGATGCTCAGCATCGCCTGATTGCCGCTGGCCAGCAAAATGCGCCGATGGAATTCGAAGTCCAGGCGGGCTGCCGCTTCGAAGTCGCCGCACTTGAGGTCGTTGCGCATGGCGGCGACGTTATCTTCCAGCGCATCGAGCTCATCGGTACTCAAGGTCACGGCCGCCAGCCCCGCCGCGAATCCCTCCAGCGCGTAACGCAACTGGAAGATATCCAGGGGCGAAGCCTGCGCCGCGAAGGGCCAACCGGGTGCGGCCTCGCTTCGCTCAAGCTCCACCGGCGACTGCACGAACACGCCTTTGCCCGGCTGGATACTGATGACACCCAGTGCGCTGAGCGATGACAGCGCCTCACGCAACGACGCCCGACTGACCCCCAGTTGCACCGCCAGGTCCCGCTGCGAGGGCAAGGCATCCCCGGGCCCGAAACCCTGTTCGGTGATCAGTTTGCGGATGGCTTGCAGCGCCAGTTCAGGTACGGCGCGAGAGATCGAATTCATGGTTTTCCAGTCGAACCAGGCCAATGAGCGCTCAGTTGTAAAGCTATTCGAAGCGCCCGGCAAGTCGTGCCCCATGGGGGTTCGGTGACTTTCGCCGCTGCGCCATCGGGGTGCGAAACGCCACCTGACTGTTCAGACCAGTAAGACCGTGTGACGCCAGCAAATCCGCGGCCTGGCGGCCCACCAACGCCATGTTGGCATGGCCCATGCTCTGTCGATCCGCAGAAATCCCTTCGCAAAGATCCGGAGACTTGCCATGACCCAGCGTTACAGCGCCCTCCTCGCAGCCTTGTTCGCCAGCCTCGTGCTGAGCCAGGCCCCCGCCCACGCCGACGCCCTGGAGGATGTCGTGCAGCGCGGCGTTCTCAAGGTCGCCGTACCGCAGGACTTCCCGCCCTTCGGCTCGGTTGGCCCGGACATGAAGCCGCGCGGCCTGGACATCGACACCGCCAAACTGCTGGCCGACCAGCTCAAGGTCAAACTCGAACTGACCCCGGTCAACAGCACCAATCGCATTCCGTTCCTGACCACCGGCAAGGTCGACCTGGTGATCTCCAGCCTCGGCAAAAACCCGGAACGCGAAAAAGTCATCGATTTCTCCCGCGCCTATGCGCCCTTCTACCTCGCCGTGTTCGGTCCTCCAGATGCCGACATCAAGAGCCTCGACGACCTCAAGGGCAAAACCGTCAGCGTCACCCGTGGCGCCATCGAAGACATCGAGCTGACCAAGGTCGCCCCCGAAGGCGTGACCATCAAGCGCTTCGAAGACAACAACTCGACCATCGCCGCGTATCTGGCGGGGCAAGTGGACCTGATTGCCAGCGGCAACGTGGTGATGGTCGCGATCAGCGAGAAGAGCCCGAAACGCGTGCCGGCGCTGAAAGTGAAGCTCAAGGACTCGCCCGTCTACGTGGGCGTGAACAAGAACGAGCCGGCGCTGCTGGACAAGGTCAACCAGATTCTTGTGACCGCCAAGAGCGACGGCGCGCTGGAGAAAAATGCCCTGGCCTGGTTGAAAGAACCGCTGCCGGCCGACCTCTGATCCGGCGCGCAGGAGACACGCTATGGCTTATCAGTTCGATTTCTTGCCGGTGGTGCACAACACCGATCTTCTGCTGCGCGGTGCACTGTTCACCCTTGAGCTGACGGCCATCGGCGCGGTGCTGGGGGTGGGGCTGGGCATCGTCGGGGCGCTGGTGCGGGCGTGGAACATCCGCCCCTTCGCCGGTTTTTTTGCGGTCTATGTCGAGTTGATCCGCAATACGCCGTTTCTGGTGCAGTTGTTTTTCATCTTCTTCGGCCTGCCCTCCCTGGGTGTGCAGATTTCCGAATGGCAGGCAGCGGTGCTGGCGATGGTGATCAATCTGGGAGCCTATTCCACCGAGATCATCCGGGCTGGCGTCCAGGCGGTCCCGCGAGGTCAGCTGGAGGCCGCGGCGGCCCTGGCGATGACGCGCTTCGAAGCCTTCCGCCATGTGGTGCTGCTGCCGGCGCTGGGCAAGGTCTGGCCGGCCCTGAGCAGCCAGATCATCATCGTCATGCTCGGTTCGGCGGTCTGTTCGCAGATCGCCACCGAAGAGTTGAGCTTCGCCGCCAACTTCATCCAGTCACGCAACTTCCGCGCCTTTGAAACCTATGCACTGACCACGCTGCTCTATCTGTGCATGGCCTTGCTGATCCGCCAGTTGCTGAACTGGATCGGACACCGATTCATTGCCAGGAGCACTCGATGAGCGATTTCACCTTCTGGGACATCGTGCGCAACCTGCTCACCGGCCTGCAATGGACACTGGCACTGTCGCTGGTGGCGTTCGTTGGCGGCGGGCTGATCGGCTTGCTCATCATGCTGATGCGCCTTTCGAACAAAGCCTTGCCGCGCAGTTTTGCCCGTACCTACATCGAATTGTTCCAGGGCACGCCGCTGTTGATGCAGCTGTTCCTGGTGTTCTTCGGTATAGCGCTGGCCGGGGTGGAGATTTCGCCGTGGACCGCGGCGGCAATCGCCTTGACGTTGTTCACCAGCGCCTACCTGGCGGAAATTTGGCGGGGTTGCGTCGAGTCGATCCCCAACGGCCAATGGGAAGCCTCGTCGAGCCTGGCGCTCAATCCCCTGGAGCAATTGCGCTACGTGATCCTGCCACAAGCGTTGCGCATCGCCGTGGCGCCGACCGTGGGCTTCTCGGTGCAAGTGGTCAAGGGTACGGCCGTGACCTCGATCATCGGTTTCACCGAACTGACCAAGACCGGCGGCATGTTGGCCAACGCCACCTTCGAGCCCTTCATGGTCTACGGGCTGGTTGCCCTCGGCTACTTCCTGCTCTGCTACCCCTTGTCCCTCAGTGCGCGCTACCTGGAAAGGAGACTGCATGCCTCTGCTTAGAATTTCCGCCCTGCATAAATACTATGGCGACCACCATGTGCTCAAAGGCATCGACCTGAGTGTCGAGCAAGGCCAGGTGGTGGCGATCATCGGCCGCAGCGGCTCGGGCAAGTCGACCTTGCTGCGCACCCTCAACGGCCTGGAATCGATCAACGATGGCGTCATCGAAGTCGACGGCGAATACCTCGACGCCGCCCGCGCCGACCTGCGCAGCCTGCGCCAGAAAGTCGGGATGGTGTTCCAGCAGTTCAACCTGTTCCCGCACCTGACGGTGGGCGAGAACGTGATGCTCGCGCCGCAGGTGGTGCAGAAAGTACCGAAGACCCAGGCTGCCGAACTGGCGCGACAGATGCTGGAACGGGTCGGGCTTGGAGAGAAGTTCGATGCCTTCCCCGATCGCCTGTCCGGCGGGCAGCAACAGCGGGTGGCGATTGCCCGTGCGCTGGCGATGTCGCCAAAGGTGCTGCTGTGCGACGAAATCACCTCGGCGCTCGACCCGGAGCTGGTCAACGAAGTACTGAGCGTGGTTCGGCAACTGGCCAAGGAAGGCATGACGCTGATCATGGTCACCCATGAAATGCGCTTTGCCCGGGAGGTTGGGGATAAGTTGGTGTTCATGCATCAAGGTTTGGTGCATGAGGTGGGCGATCCAAAGGAGTTGTTTGCCAATCCGCGGACGGTGGAGTTGGCGAATTTCATTGGGACGGTTGAGGCGACCACCTGATCGTTCCCACGCTCCGCGTGGGAATGCCTCAACGGACGCTCCGCGTCCGCTTTGGGACGCAGAGCGTCCCGGGCTGCATTCCCACGCAGAGCGTGGGAACGATCGGCTTTGAACACAACGCGTTGGCGGCAGCCTTTGATCGTGGCAGGATGTCGAGGTTATCGACCGAGACCCCTGACCATGCCGCAATCCCAAGCCAAGAATCTGTCCTTGATCGCCGCAATCGACCTGGGCTCCAACAGCTTTCACATGGTCGTGGCCAAGGCCCAGAACGGCGAAATCCGCATTCTCGAACGTCTCGGGGAGAAGGTTCAGTTGGCCGCCGGTATCGACGACGAACGCCACCTCAGCGAAGAATCCATGCAACGCGGGCTCGATTGCCTCAAGCGTTTCGCCCAACTGATCAACGGTATGCCCCCAGGCGCCGTGCGGATCGTCGGCACCAACGCCCTGCGTGAAGCCCGTAACCGCAACGAATTCATCCACCGCGCCGAAGAAATCCTCGGCCACCCGGTGGAAGTCATCTCCGGCCGTGAAGAAGCGCGCCTGATCTATCTGGGCGTGTCCCACACCCTCGCCGACACCCCGGGCAAACGCCTGGTGGCCGACATCGGCGGTGGCAGCACCGAGTTCATCATCGGGCAGAGATTCGAGCCCTTGTTGCGCGAAAGCCTGCAGATGGGTTGCGTCAGCTACACCCAGCGCTATTTCAAGGACGGCAAGATCACCCCGGCCCGCTACGCCCAGGCGTATACCGCGGCGCGGCTGGAGATCATGAGCATTGAACACGCCCTGCATCGCCTGACCTGGGATGAAGCCATCGGCTCCTCGGGCACCATCCGCGCCATCGGCCTGGCGCTGAAAGCCGGCGGCCACGGCACCGGTGAAGTGAATGCCGAAGGGTTGGCCTGGCTCAAGCGCAAGCTGATCAAGCTTGGCGATGTCGAGAAAATCGACTTCGAGGGCATCAAGCCGGACCGTCGGGCGATTTTCCCGGCCGGCCTGGCCATCCTCGAAGCCATCTTCGATTCACTTGAACTGCAACGCATGGACCACTGTGAAGGCGCGTTGCGCGAAGGCGTTCTCTATGACCTGCTGGGTCGTCATCATCACGAAGACGTGCGTGAACGCACCCTGACGTCGCTGATGGAGCGTTATCACGTCGACCTGGAACAAGCGGTGCGAGTCGAACGCAAGGCCCTGCATGCCTTCGATCAGGTGGCCAAGGACTGGGACCTGGAAGACGGCGTCTGGCGCGAACTGCTCGGCTGGGCGGCCAAGGTGCATGAGGTGGGCCTGGACATTGCCCACTACCAGTACCACAAGCATGGCGCCTACCTGATCGAGCACTCGGACCTGGCCGGTTTCTCCCGCGAAGACCAACTGATGCTTGCACTCCTGGTGCGCGGCCACCGCCGCAACATTCCCAAGGACAAGTTCGCCGAATTCGGCGATGACGGCATCAAGCTGATTCGTCTTTGCGTGTTGCTACGCTTCGCGATCCTGTTCCATCACATCCGCGGCACCCAGCAAATGCCTCAGGTGGAACTGAACGCCAATGGCAACCACCTGGAAGTTGTTTTCCCGGAAAACTGGTTGGAGGACAACCAACTGACCCAGGCCGACTTCGAGATCGAAGCGCAGTGGCTTACCCGCGTAGACACCGTACTGACCGTGCGCTGAACCTGTAGGAGCTGCCGCAGGCTGCGATCTTTTGATTTTGCCCTTCAAAACAAGATCAAAAGATCGCAGCCTGCGGCAGCTCCTACAGGGTGGAAACAAAAATGGCGATCCAAAGGGATCGCCATTTTTTTACCTCGTGCCGGTGTTACCGAACCGCCAGGATCGGGCTACCCAACCGCTCCAGCAAGGTAGCCTGCGCACTGCGCGGGTTCTGGTTGCCGGTCGGTGTATTGCGGATGTAACGGCCGTCCGACTGCAGGCTCCAGCTGTGGGTGTTGTCGGTGAGGTACAGCTCGAGCTCTTTCTTGACCCGCATGATCAGCTTCTTGCCCTCTACCGGGAAGCAAGTCTCGACGCGCTTGTCGAGGTTGCGCTCCATCCAGTCAGCGCTGGAGAGGAACATCTGCTCTTCCCCGCCATTGAGGAAATAGAAGACCCGGGTGTGCTCCAGGAAGCGACCGATGATCGAGCGCACATGGATATTGTGCGACACCCCGGCGATGCCCGGCCGCAGGCAGCACATGCCACGCACTACCAGGTCGATGCGCACGCCCGACTGGCTGGCCTTGTACAA
Source organism: Pseudomonas umsongensis (assembly GCF_002236105.1). Taxonomy (GTDB): domain Bacteria; phylum Pseudomonadota; class Gammaproteobacteria; order Pseudomonadales; family Pseudomonadaceae; genus Aquipseudomonas; species Aquipseudomonas umsongensis. Next base: position 313,073 of record NZ_NIWU01000003.1, on the reverse strand, counting down.
CGCGCGGATGATCTTCGGATCGGTCAGCGAGTTGAACTTGGCGATGATGTGCGCCGGCTTGCCCTCGAGGGCGAACTGGGTTTCGCGGGCAATCATGTCGAGCATGCCCTTTTTCAGGGTAAACGGCGCATGCAGCAGCTTCTTCATGCGCAGCGTCTTGCCCATGCCGATCAACTGGCTGAACAGTTTTCCGACGTCTTCGCACAGGGCGTCGTCGGAGGTCAGCAGGCTGTAGTCGGTATACAGGCGAGCGTTGCCGGCGTGATAGTTACCCGTACCGAGGTGGGCGTAACGCACGATCTCACCCGCTTCGCGGCGCAGGATCAGCATCATCTTGGCGTGGGTCTTGAAGCCGACCACACCGTAGATCACCACCGCACCGGCCGCTTGCAGACGGCTGGCCAGCTGCAGGTTGGACTCTTCGTCGAACCGCGCGCGCAATTCGATCACCGCGGTGACCTCCTTGCCGTTACGCGCCGCATCCACCAACGCATCGACGATTTCCGAGTTGGCGCCGGAGCGATACAGGGTCTGACGCACCGCTAATACGTGCGGGTCCTTGGCGGCCTGGCGCAGCAGGTCGACCACCGGAGTGAACGACTCGAACGGGTGCAGCAACAGGATGTCCTGCTTGCTGATCACGCTGAAAATGTTTTCGCTGTTCTGCAGCAGTTTCGGAATCTGCGGGGTGAACGGCGTGTATTGCAGCTCGCGCTGGCTGTCCAGGCCGGTAATGCTGAACAGACGCGTCAGGTTCACCGGGCCGTTGACCTGATAAAGCTCGCTCTCGCTGAGGTTGAATTGCTTGAGCAGGTAGTCGGACAGGTGTTTCGGGCAGGTATCGGCAACTTCCAATCGCACCGCGTCGCCATAACGACGGGAGAACAGCTCGCCGCGCAGGGCACGCGCCAGGTCTTCGACATCTTCCGAGTCCAGCGCCAGGTCGGCGTTTCGGGTCAGGCGGAACTGATAGCAGCCCTTGACCTTCATGCCCTGGAACAAGTCATCGGCGTGAGCGTGGATCATCGACGACAGGAATACATAGTTGTCGCCAGGGCCGCCGACTTCTTCCGGCACCTTGATCACCCGCGGCAGCAAGCGCGGTGCCGGGATGATCGCCAGGCCGGAGTCGCGACCAAAGGCGTCGATACCCTCGAGCTCGACGATGAAGTTAAGGCTTTTGTTCACCAACAAAGGGAACGGGTGCGTCGGGTCGAGGCCGATCGGGGTGATGATCGGGGCAATCTCGTCACGGAAATAGCGGCGCACCCAGGTCTTTAGCTTGGTCGTCCAGTGACGGCGACGAATGAAGCGGACCTGATGTTTTTCCAGCTCCGGCAGCAGGATGTCGTTCAGGATCGCGTACTGACGATCGACGTGACCGTGTACCAGTTCACTGATGCGGGCCAGGGCCTGGTGCGGTTGCAAGCCGTCGGCACCCGCTTGCTCCCGGGCGAAGGTGATCTGCTTCTTGAGGCCGGCGACACGAATCTCGAAGAACTCGTCCAGGTTGCTGGAGAAGATCAGCAGAAATTTCAGGCGCTCCAGCAACGGGTATGACTCGTCCAGTGCCTGTTCCAACACGCGGATGTTGAACTGCAGTTGCGACAGCTCGCGGTGGATGTACAGGCTGCTGTCATCCAGGCCGGGAATGGCAATCGCTGGCGCTGCCACAGCGGTCTCGACGACCGCCGCGGGCGGAGCTGGCTCCAGCTCCGGCGGGGTCTCGTCGACTTGCTCCACCACAGGCTGGGCGTCTTTTACGGCAACTTCAGTGAGTACTTCGGTATTCATCGAATGTTCCTGGGAGGGCTATTGTTGCTCTCGTAACAGTTGAGCAGCACGAACGGCAAAATATGTCAGGATGCCATCAGCACCTGCGCGTTTAAAAGCGGTCAGGGATTCGAGGATAACCCCTTCGCTCAACCAGCCATTCTGGATCGCCGCCATGTGCATGGCGTATTCGCCACTGACTTGATAAACAAAAGTCGGCACTTTGAATTCTTCTTTGACCCGGCAGAGGATGTCCAGATAGGGCATGCCTGGCTTGACCATGACCATGTCTGCGCCTTCTGACAAGTCAGCCGCCACTTCGTGCAGGGCTTCGTTGCTGTTGGCCGGGTCCATCTGATAGGAGGCCTTGTTGGCCTTGCCCAGGTTCAGTGCCGAACCGACCGCATCGCGAAACGGGCCGTAATAGGCGCTGGCGTACTTCGCCGAATAGGCCATGATCCGTACGTTGACGTGACCGGCCACTTCGAGGGCCTCGCGGATAGCCTGGATGCGACCGTCCATCATGTCCGAAGGCGCAACCACCTGGGCGCCAGCTTCGGCATGGGACAGGGCTTGCCTGACCAGTGCGTCGACGGTGATGTCGTTCTGCACATAGCCTTCTTCGTCGAGAATGCCGTCCTGGCCGTGGGTGGTGAACGGGTCCAGCGCGACGTCGGTAATCACGCCCAGTTCAGGAAACTGTGCACGCAGGGCGCGGGTGGCGCGCTGGGCAATGCCTTCGGGGTTCCAGGCTTCGGCGCCATCCAGCGATTTGAGCTCTGGAGGTGTCACCGGGAACAGCGCCAGCGCCGGAATGCCCAGCTCGACCCACTTGGCTGCCTCTTCCAGCAACAGATCGATGGTCAGGCGTTCGACGCCCGGCATCGAGGCCACCGCTTCGCGACGGTTTTCACCGTCCAGTACGAACACCGGCAGGATCAGATCATCGACGGTCAACACGTTTTCACGGACCAGTCGACGCGAAAAATCATCGCGACGGTTGCGGCGCAGGCGGGTTGCGGGGAACAAGCGGTTGGCGGGGGTAAAGCTCACGGCAGACTCCTGAGCCCGCGCGGACGGGCGAGCGTGACAGTTATAAGCGGCCATTATGACGATCACATGACAGTTGTGTGCAACCTGTGACAGGTAGCCGCATTCCATTGTCCTTGTAGGAAATGTTCACGTCGAGACACATTTGGACACTTTCCTGAATGTGTACGAAGGGTTAGGCTGCGCGTTCATTTCGCCAGCACCCAGACAATGCTCCAACAATTTCTGCATGACTTCGGCTACTTTGCCCTATTTCTAGGCACATTCTTCGAAGGCGAAACCATCCTGGTGCTCGCGGGCTTCCTCGCGTTCCGTGGATACATGGACATCAACCTGGTGGTGGTCGTGGCGTTCTTCGGCAGTTATGCCGGCGATCAGCTGTGGTACTTCCTGGGACGCAAGCACGGGCGCAAGCTGCTGGCACGCAAGCCGCGCTGGCAGTTAATGGGTGATCGGGCGCTCGAGCACATTCGCAAGCATCCGGATATCTGGGTCCTGAGCTTTCGCTTCGTCTATGGCCTGCGCACCGTGATGCCGGTGGCAATCGGCCTGTCTGGCTATCCGCCGGGCCGTTATCTGCTGCTCAACGGAATTGGCGCTGCGATCTGGGCCACCGCACTGGCGGCGGCGGCCTATCACTTTGGCGCGGTACTGGAAGGGATGCTCGGCAGCATCAAGAAATACGAACTGTGGGTGCTCGGTGCCCTGCTCGTCCTCGGGTTGGGCCTGTGGCTGCGCCGCCGGTTCAAGAATGCTCGCCTGGCCAGGCAGATCTATGCCGACGAGCAAGCCCTGAAAGCCCAACAGCACAATGCCGGCAACCCTAAGACGCCAATCGAGTAAAACGGTTTCTGCAGCAGTAGAGCCCGATACCGCTGATCAGACTGTAACTGAGCAGGCCGACCCAGCCCACCGCGCTGGCCGGCCACAGCCCCACCAGCGGCGCCAGCCATACCAGCGGCACATTCGATGCCAGCCGCAGCAACTCCAGCTTCAGCGCCCACGGGCGATTCTCCAGGGCCACGCCCAGCACGAACAGGCCCAGCGCCACAGCTCCCCAGCCCAACACCAACGCGGCCGTCGACAGATTGGGCGCGAGGTTCATCAAATAGCTGCCAAACGCGATGTAGACGCAGAACTGTAACAGCACGTAGAGCTGCTGACGCCCGTCCAATGGCACCTCGAATTTGCGGAACTGGCTCAGGTCCGGCTTGTTCATCGGGTACTTGGCCGCCACATCCGCCGGCCGCCAGCCGGTGCGCATGAACCAGATCCGCAGCTTGTCCCAGGTGCTTTCGGCACGCCGCGCATCCGCCCACAACTGGGTGTAGAACTGCACGTTGGCCCACACCGGGTTCCAGCTCGACAGCGGTGTTGTTACGCCGAAAATCACCGGCTCGTTGTCGTCTTCTTCCTGGAACGAGCCAAATAGACGGTCCCAAATAATGAACACACCGCCGTAGTTGCGATCCATGTAGAGAGCGTTCTGTGCATGGTGGGCCCGATGATTGGATGGCGTGACGAAAAACCACTCGAACCAGCCGAGCTTGGGAATGTGCCGGGTATGCACCCAGAACTGGTACAGCAGGTTAAGCGCCGCGACACTGACGAACACCAGCAACGGCACACCGACGACGGCCATGGGGAGGTAGAAGATCCAGCTCAGGAGGAATCCGGTGCTCGTCTGGCGCAAGGCGGTGGAGAGGTTGTAGTCCTCGCTCTGGTGATGCACCGAATGCGCGGCCCAGAGGATGTTGCGCTCGTGGCCCATGCGGTGCAGCCAGTAGTAGCAGAAATCGTAAAAGACGAAGGCAAACACCCAGACCCAGATGCTGTCGGGCGAGAGCTCGAACAGTGCCAGGTGCTTGAGGGCGAACGCATAGGTCACCAGCCCTACGCCTTTTGTCAGCAGGCCGGTGGTGGTCGACAGCACACCGGTGCTGATGCTGTTGATCGCGTCCGCCAGCCGATAGTTGCTGACCCCGCGCCAACGGTCGGCCAGCAGCTCGACAGCGATCAGCACAAAGAAAAACGGCACCGCATACAGAATGAAGTCCATGACGCGCCCTGGTCGGAATCTTGAGGACAGATCCTATGTGTAGCCTCGAATTATCCCTATGGCAACGAGTGACAAATTAGTGGACATTTAACGCCATGAATCTGGAGAAAAGCCCATGAGCAAAAAAGTTGCAGTGATCCTTTCCGGTTGTGGCGTATACGACGGCGCCGAGATTTACGAAAGTGTGGTGACCCTGCTGCGCCTGGACCAGCGTGGCGCGCAGGTGCAGTGTTTTGCCCCGAATATCGCGCAGCTGCACGTGATCAACCACCTGACCGGCGAAGAAATGCCCGAGTCGCGCAATGTGCTGGTGGAGTCTGCCCGTATAGCCCGCGGCGAGATCAAGGATATCCGCGAAGCCGACGCCGAGGAGTTCGATGCACTGATCATTCCCGGCGGCTTCGGCTCGGCCAAGAACCTCTCCAACTTTGCCATCGAAGGTACTGGCTGCACGGTGCAACCGGATGTCCTGGCATTGACCGAAGCCTTTGCCGAGGCCGGCAAACCGGTCGGCCTGATCTGCATCTCACCTGCCCTGGCGGCGAAAATCTATGGTCCCGGCGTGACATGCACCATCGGCAACGACGCAGAAACGGCAGCGGCCCTGAACAAGATGGGCGCCACCCACAAGGAATGTGCCGTGAGCGATATCGTCGAAGACAAGGCGCGCAAACTGGTGACGACACCGGCCTACATGCTGGCGCAATCGATCAGCGAAGCGGCTTCGGGCATCAACAAACTGGTCGACCGGGTGCTCGAGCTGACCCACGAAAACGACGCCTGACATCGATTAAATGTGGGAGCGGGCTTGCTCGCGAAAGCGGTGTGTCATTCAACAATGATGGTGACTAATACACTGCATTCGCGAGCAAGCCCGCTCCCACAGGGTTCTTTACAAGGTTCAAGCTTGGCGGGTCAGCCTTGTAAGGATCCGGTCCAGCGCATTGGCAAACGCCTGCTTTTCCCGCTCACCAAACGGCGCTGGCCCGCCACTCATCTGCCCCTGTTCGCGCAAATCGGTGAACAGGTTGCGCACGGCCAGGCGATCGCCCATGTTCTGCGCATCGAACTCCTTGCCCCTCGGGTCCAGCGCAGCAACGCCTTTTTTCACCAAGCGGTCGGCCAGCGGCACATCGCTGCAGATCACCAGCTCACCAGGTACCGCGTGCTCCACGAGGTAGTCGTCGGCCGCATCAGGGCCACTTGGCACCACGATCAACTTCACCAGCGCCAGGCCGGGCTTGATCTGTGGCTGGCCGGCCACCAGCACCACTTCGAACTGGCGCTTGAGGGCGAACTTCACCACCAGGTCCTTGGCCGCCCGGGGGCAGGCGTCGGCATCGATCCATACGCGCATGTTCTTGTCCTCTCTAAAAAGCTTCGCGAGCAGGCTCGCTCCCACAGGTTATACGCAAATCCTGTGGGAGCGAGCCTGCTCGCGAATATGAGCGAAGCGAATGCTGTTAAGCCGTAACCCGCCGCTTTTCAGCCACACGACTACGACCATACAACACAACGATCGCAACGATCGCCACCGCCTGCGCACTCAGCGAATACGCATCCGCATGAATCCCCAACCAATCGAACTCAAAGAACGGCACCGGCCGCGTGCCGAAGATACCGGCTTCCTGCAACGCCTTAACGCCATGCCCGGCGAACACCACCGACAAGGCACAGAGCAGGCCGGCGTTGATGCTGAAGAACAGCGCCAACGGCAGTTTCGCCGAGCCGCGCAGGATCACCCAGGCCAGGCCTACCAACAACACCAGCGCCGTCGCACCACCGGCCAGTACTGCGTCATGGCCCGCAGGGCCAGCCTGCAACCACAGGGTTTCATAGAACAGGATCACTTCGAACAGTTCGCGATACACCGAGAAAAACGCCAGGATCGCAAAACCGAAACGTCCACCACCGCCCACCAGGCTGCTCTTGATGTAATCCTGCCAGGCCGCGGCATGACGACGGTCATGCATCCACACACCGAGCCACAACACCATGACGCTGGCGAACAGGGCCGTTGCACCCTCCAGCAACTCACGCTGCGAGCCGCTGACATCAATCACATACGCCGCCAGCGCCCAGGTACCCAGACCCACCACCAGTGCCAGGCCCCAACCGACGTTGACACTGCGTACCGCCGACTGTTGGCCGGTATTACGCAGGAAGGCGAGAATCGCCGCCAGCACCAGGATGGCTTCCAGGCCTTCGCGCAACAGAATCAGCAGGCCGGAAATGAAGCTCAGCGACCAGCTCAAACCATCGCTGCCCAACAATCCGGCAGAGGTTTTCAACTTGGCCTTGGCCGTCTCCAGGCGCTGTTCCACCTGCTCCACCGGCAAGCCATCCTGTAATGACTGACGGTAAGCCATCAGCGACTTTTCAGTGTCTTTGCGCACGTTGGCATCGACGTTGTCCAGGGAGCTTTCGACCAGCTCGAAGCCTTCCAGGTACGCCGCTACCGACAGGTCGTAGGCTTGATCGTGATCGCCTGCGCGGTAAGCCGCGACGCTCTTGTCCAGGGTAGTCGCGGTGTAGTCGAGCAACTGCGCCGGGCCACGCTTGGCTTGCGGCGGCTGAGCCCGTTGCGCGCGGAAAGTCGCTGCGCCTTGCGGACCGTCGGCGGCCTGCACTTCGGCCGGCGTCTGACGGGCCAGATCGGCAATGTTGTAGGTCTTGTCGCTACTGGCGGCCTGCGGATCGGCGCTGAAGCTGGCGATATAGGTTGCCAGGTCCCAACGCTGACGATCATCGAGCTGATCGCCGAAAGCCGGCATATCGGTGCCTTCTACCCCCAGGCCCAGTGTGTTGTAGATCGCGTAGAGGCTCAGGTGATCCAGGCGCGTGTTATCTCGCAAATTGGCCGGCGCTGGGGTTAGCCCCACACCCGCCGGACCATCGCCAGCGCCGGTTTCGCCGTGGCACACCGAACAATGCTGGGCGTACAGTGGCGCGCCGCGAGTCGGGTCCGGGGTAATGATCGGCGCCTGGCTGACTTCATAGGCCACGGCCAATTTTGCGCCGAGTTGCCGAGCCTGGCGGGCAACGTCCGCACCGTCCCGACGCTCGGAGATCGCCTCGCGCAGCGCGCTGACGCCCTGCTCCAGCCCGGCTTTTTCCGGTTTGGCCGGCATGCCGGCGATCAAGCCTTGCAACACCTGGACAAACTCCAGCTGTTCGCGGTATTCGGATTCGTTGACGACCTTGCCTGCCTGCACTGCTTGCGGATAGTCCGCGCCGAGGTAATCGAGCAAGTGCAGCGCTTGCGGGGCGCCTTCCACGGTGTCGGCCAGCAGATTAAAGCTGCACAGGGCAAACACCGGCGCTAACAGCCAGGCCAGGAATCGGGACGGGGCAATCATGAACGAATCTCAATTGGAAATACGAAGTAACATATTGTTCACTCCCAATCAGTTTCACTCAAGCTTTGTCGTCGATTGCACGACAGCGCATAAACGAAAAAGGCGACCTGAAGAGGTCGCCTTTTTTGTGCTTGATGTTTAAACCGCGGCTTTACGCAGGGTGGCCATGAACGCCGCCGCGCCAATGAACAGCCCGGCAAAGGTACGGTTCATGCGCCGTTGCTGTTTCGGCGTGCGCAACATACGCAGCACCTTCGAAGCCAAACCGGTGTAACCGGCCATGACGATCAGGTCCACGCAGACCATGGTGACACCGATGATCACGTACTGGATCAGCAGTGGCGCGTGCGGATCAATGAACTGAGGCAACACCGCCAGCATGAACACCAACGCCTTGGGGTTGCTGATGTTCACCAGGAAGCCTCGGAACACCAGGGCCATTGGCTTGCCAATCTGCCGGATCGCCGCGTCATCGCTCATATCGCTGGGTAGCGCACGCCATTGTTTGATGGCGAGAAAAACCAGGTAGGCCACACCGAACCATTTAATCGCATGGAAAGCAGTGGCCGACGCCGTGAGAATCGCGCCGACACCGGCACCAACAATGGCAATCTGCACAGCAAGGCCCAACTGCAAGCCCAGGGCGTTCCAGTAGCCGCGCCAGAAACCGTACTGCAGGCCACTGGACATCGACGCAATGGCGCCGGCACCGGGAGAAAGACTGATCACCCAGCAGGCGGCAAAAAACGCCAGCCATGTTTGAAGCTCCATTGCACACCTCGACTCGGACTCGTGACAGATGTCTAAGCTAATGCGGCTTTGGGTGGATGACTACCGATTTTTTGAAGGAAGTGGCGACTGCCGACCAGCGTTGTATGCCTTTAGGCCCCTTTCGCGAGCAGGCTCGCTCCCACCTTGGCTTGCGTCTCTCCTGGTTGAACCTGGTCGAGTGTGGGAGCGAGCCTGCTCGCGAAGGCGGTGTATCAGGCAACAGAAGGCCTACTTTTCAAACCCGCTGGAAGGAAACACATCAGTCCCGCGCCAACGCCGCACCGATCGCTGGAAGAACAAACTGTTGGGCACCTGCACCATCGCGCTACCAGTACCCAGCTCTTCAGCCTCGATCAACGTGGTGTACAGCAGATTGATCGCCACTACCCGGCCTTTGACGCCGGGCTTGTCGGTGGTGTCCACCAACTCGACCACATCGCCCAGGCGAAACGGCCCGACTGTGAAGATCAGGATCGCGCACAACAGATTGGAGAGCACGCTCCACATGGCGAAAAACGCCACCGCCGCCACCGCGACGAAACCCGACAGCGCGGTCCAGAGCACCGTGGCCGAAACCCCCAGGCGCTCCAGCACAAAAATCAATGCACTGCCCATGATCAGCCAACGCAGGCCGCCGCGCAGCGGCATCAGCAACTGCGGCGGAAACGGATAGCGCTCACCGAGACGGGTCAGGCACTTGGCAACGAAACGCTGGGCGATGTAGCCAGCCAACAGGATCAGCAGGATTTGCACAGCGAGCCAGATCGGCTCGATCCACATCGCTGGCAGCGGCAGCTTGAACGCCTCCATCAGGACAGCGCCTCCAGCTCCGCCTGCATGCTTTCCAGCAGTTCCAGGGCTTCCATCCAGGCTTCTTCCAGCTCCCCTTCGCGCACCTTCAGCTTGGCTTGCTCGGCCAGCAAGTCACGCAACTCGTTTTTGCGCATCGGCTCGTAGATATCGCTGTCGCCAAGGCTGGCATCGATCTTCGCGAGTTTCTCGTGCAGCTTGCCCAGCTCGGCTTCGAGCTTGTCAGCCTCACGCTTGTGCGGCGCCAGTTGCTGGCGCAATGCAGCGGCAGCCTGACGCTGGGCTTTCTTGTCGGTCTTGTCCGGGTTAACCGGGGTGTTGCTGACCGGCGCATTGCGCTGGCGATACTCCACCAGCCAGCGGGTGTAGTCTTCCAGGTCACCGTCGAACTCTTCGACCTTGCCGTCTGCCACCAGATAGAAATTGTCGGTAGTGCTTTTGAGCAAATGGCGATCGTGGGAGACCACCAGTACCGCACCACTGAATTCCTGCAAGGCCATGGTCAGCGCCAGGCGCATTTCCAGGTCCAGGTGGTTGGTCGGTTCGTCGAGCAGCAACAGGTTCGGCCGGTCCCAGGCAATCAGCGCCAGCGCCAGGCGCGCCTTTTCGCCACCGGAGAAATTCAGGACTGGCTCGTCGATCCGCGCGCCGCGGAAGTCAAAGCCCCCGAGAAAGTCGCGCAGGGTCTGTTCGCGCTCGGTTGGCGCCAGGCGTTGCAAGTGAAGCAACGGGCTGGCCTTGGCATCCAGGGAGTCAAGCTGGTGCTGCGCGAAGTAACCAACGACGGTATTTTCGCCACGGGTCAAGCGGCCCGCCAGAGGCGAGAGCTCACCGGCAAGGTTTTTGATCAAGGTCGATTTACCGGCGCCGTTCGGGCCGAGCAAGCCGATGCGCGCACCGGGAGTCAGTTGCAGCTTGACCTTCTCCAGCACGGTTTTCTCGCCGTAACCCAGGCGGGCATCAGACAGGTCGATCAGCGGACTGGAAATTTTCTGCGACTCGCGGAAGACGAAGTCGAACGGCGAGTCGACGTGCGCCGCCGTCAGCTCTTCCATGCGCTCCAGGGCCTTGATCCGGCTCTGGGCCTGGCGGGCCTTGGTCGCCTGGGCCTTGAAGCGGGCGATGTAGCTTTCCATGTGCGCCCGTTGCGCCTGCTGCTTCTCATAGGCCTGTTGTTGCTGGGCCAGGCGTTCGGCTCGGGCACGCTCGAAGGCGCTGTAGCCGCCGCGATAGAGGGTGATCTTGCGTTGATCGACGTGAGCCACGTGATCGACCACGGCATCGAGGAAGTCCCGGTCGTGGGAAATCAGCATCAAGGTGCCAGGATAGCTTTTGAGCCACTCCTCGAGCCAGATGATGGCGTCGAGGTCCAGGTGGTTAGTCGGTTCGTCGAGCAACAGCAGGTCCGAAGGACACATCAAGGCCTGCGCCAGGTTCAGGCGCATCCGCCAGCCACCGGAGAAATCGCCGACCTGGCGATCCATCTGCTCGTTGGTGAAGCCCAGGCCGGCCAGCAGCTTGCGCGCCCTTGCGTCGGCGGTGTACCCGTCGGCGCTATCCAGCTCGGAGTGGTAGCGGGCCTGTGCGGCACCGTCATGGGCCGCTTCGGCTGCCGCCAGGTCACGTTGCACCTGGCGCAGGCGCAAGTCGCCATCGAGCACGTAGTCGACCGCCAGGCGTTCGAGCGTGTCGACCTCCTGGCGCATGTGGGCGATACGCCAGTCGGCCGGCAGGAAGCAATCGCCCGAGTCCGGGTGCAGCTCACCCCGAAGCAAGGCGAACAGGCTCGATTTGCCGGCGCCGTTGGCACCGATGAGGCCGGCTTTCTGGCCGGCGTGCAGGGTTAGCTCGGCGTCTTCTAGCAGACGTTGCGGGCCACGCTGTAAAGTCAGGTTCTGAAGTCGAATCATAATGGCGGCGGAGTCTACCAGCTTCGCTCGCAACTGGCGCGAGTAGCACTATGTCCTCTGACCTGTGGAGCTTTTCCCTGACCCTTTATGCCCGTCCGGGCGTTGAACAGGCATGCCTGCAAATGCAGGCGGCCGGCGTCAGTGTGTGTCTGCTGCTGTGCGCGGCATGGCTGGGACAGCGGGGTATCGCTTGCGATGAACAGCGCCTGGAGAAACTTCGCGGTGTGGCACAAGCCTGGGACGTCGATGTCGTGCAACCGTTGCGGGCGCTGCGCGTGCAATGGAAGGTTGCCGCCGAACAGGATGCCGAGCTGCACTTGCTGCGCGAACAGGTCAAGGCACTAGAATTGGAGGCCGAGAGAAATCTGCTGTTGCGCCTGGAGCGATCGTCTCGGGATTGGCCGCACGGTGTCGCGACCGACCTGGCGATCTGGCTGGAAGGTGTGACGGCAGATGCCGCCCACCTGCACCGCGACGCGCTGCATCAGCTGCGCGTCGCGGTAACCGGCACTTAAGAAGCGCTGGTTGGGTTGGTGCTGGAGTTCGACGGTGCCACTGGCGTTGGCGCGGTGGAGGCTGTCGAGGTTGTTGCTGTCGGCGTAGGAGCAGCCGAAGCGGATGGCGCTGGCGCTGGCGTCGCTGGCTTGGCAGCAGGGGCCGGAGCCGGCTTGGCAACAGCGGCCGGTTTTTTCACGGCAGGTTTCACGGCAGGTTTCGCTGCCGGTTTTGCTGCTGGCTTGGCAGCGGCGGGTTTTGCTGCCGGTTTCGCCGCGGCAGGTTTTGCGGCGGTGGCTGGTTTGGCCGCAGCGGTTTTAGCCGCTGGTTTTGCAGCAGGTTTCGCAGCTGCTTTCGCCGCCGGTTTGGCCGCTGGTTTTGCAGCAGGCTTGGCAGCGGTTTTCGCCACGGCAGGTTTGGCAGCCGGTTTCGCAGCGGCAGTTCTAGCGGCTGGTTTGGCGGCTGCGGTTTTGGCTACGGCAGGTTTCGCAGCGGCGGTTTTGGCGGCCGGTTTCGCGGCCGCTGTTTTGGCAGCAGCTGGCTTGGCAGCAGGTTTGGCAGCAGCGGTTCTAGCAGCCGGTTTTGCAGCACTGGCCGCGACAGGTTTTTTCGCTGCAGAGGTTGCAGCAGGTTTGGCTGCGGCTTTCACCGGTGCCTTGGCGGCAGGTTTGGCGGCAGGCTTGGCCGGTGCTTTTGCGGCAACCGGTTTGGCAGCAGCTTTCTTCGCAGGAGCCGCAGCTGGTTTGGCCGAACGCAGGGACAACGCCTTGCCGACAGCCTCTTGAACGCGACCAACACCCTGGGCCAGTTTCAGGCTTTCCTGGGCGTCGCGCTTGAGTTGCAGGATGTAGCCGCGAGTTTCCGATTGACGATCCTTGAGTGCATCAAGCAGGTCCTCGAGCTCTTTCACCGCGCCCTTGGCCTTGGCTTGTGCCTTGGCCTTTCCGGCCGCCGCTGCGTCCTGCAATTTGGTGCGGGATCTGTGCAGTTTCTCTTGCGCTTTTCCGCGCTGCTTTTCCAGTTTGGCGAGCAATTTCTCAGCATCAGCCAAAGCTTCGGAACAAGCGTTTTCCAGATGCTCGAGCAGGCTGCCCGAGAGTTGTTGGAGCAGGTGCAACGGAGTACTTACAGGCTTCTTGGTGGCCGACATGGTTTACCTCCTGGCTGGGGTGAGTGCGGCTCATACTAGACCTCTGCTGCTACCGCCGCTAGGGCATCTTGACAGTATCCAAAGCGCTGCGTTGCAACGAACTGAAAATGTTCTGCGCTGGCGCAAAAGCAGTTCACCTTTGAATGCATTCGCACTGGCATAATCGGCCGCATCCCAGGCTGGAGAGTGTCGATGTCGCGCTACCTGTTTTTATCGTTTTGCGTGTTTTTTTCCGTAGCCCAAGCCGCCGAAAAAAACCCGGAAAAAGACGCTCACGATCTCGCTTACAGCCTGGGAGCAAGTCTCGGCGAGCGCTTGCGCCAAGAGGTTCCTGACTTGCAGATTCAGGCACTGGTCGACGGATTGCAGCAGGCCTATCAAGGCAAGCCACTGGCGTTGAAGGACGAGCAGATCGAACAGATTCTGAGCGAGCACGAAGCTCGGGTGAGCATGCAGACGCCTGCGCCGCAAAACACGTTGGCGCTGGAAAGCGAGCAAAACTTTCTCGCCAGGGAAAAAGCCAAACCTGGCGTTCGCGAATTGGCGGATGGAATCCTGCTGACCGAGTTGGCACCGGGTAACGGCACCAAGGCCGGACCAAACGTAAAGGTCCAGGTGCTTTACATCGGGAGACTTCCTGACGGCACAGTGTTCGACCAAAACAATCAACCGCAATGGTTCAGTCTCGATAGCGTGATCAGCGGCTGGCGCAGCGCGCTGCAAAACATGCCGGTCGGTGCCAAATGGCGCCTGGTGATTCCATCATCGCAGGCTTATGGCGCCGACGGTGCCGGCGACCTGATCGCCCCCTTCACTCCCCTGGTATTCGAAGTCGAATTGCGCGACGCCTCCAGCTGAAAGCACAAACGAAAAACGGTGCGCCATGGCGCACCGTTTTCATGTTTTGCGGGGAGAACGATCAGGCCTGAACCGAATCTTCTTCCTTGTGAGCGGTATGCAGCACTTCGATCAGGCAGTCTTCCAGTTCGAAGCGCTCATGCAGCAAGCCACCCAGCGTCTTGAACTCATCAGCAACACACTTCCCGGCATCGCACAGGTCGTTGAACGCGAGGAGTTTCTCGGTGATGACGTCGATGCGTGGGTAGATGGTCTCGGCGAGTTCCAGGCCACGCTTGTCGTTGAAGGCCTTGGCCTCCCCCGTCAATTGTTCGTAGATCTCGAAGTGGCCGGCGGATACGTAATCGACCAGGACGCCGCAGAACTCTTGCAAGGGCTTGCGGTTCTCGGACAGTGCCTCAGGTTTTGCTCCGAGCTTGTCGTACGCATCGATCAGCTCTTTACGCTCCTGCAACCAGCGGTCAATCAGCAGATGAACTCCACCCCAACGTTCCTGAGCATTCTGACAACTTTCGAGCATGGCGGTCTCTCTTCCCTTGTGGGTCATGCTGCTCTACACCTGTCACACACTTGAGAATCAAGATCGACCAGGCAGAGCGTCATCGAGCAACATAAATCCAATGACACGTGCGGGCCAGATTATGCCCGCACGACGGTGGCTTCAAGGTACTCAGACGATAAAGTTCATACAAGTGTTTAATCTTTGGCAAGCACCCGATGCGACGACTCGCCGCCGAGCGGTCGTCTGCTGGCGCTCAAGGCCAGGCCAATGAGCTGATAAATTCCCGGAATCATCACCGCTACGAAGAACAGCAGGCTCCATTCCGGAATGCTCAAATCGAACAACGTCCAGGCTATCCGCGGGCAGTCGACGGCACTCTGGAACAACTGCTGCGCAACCCGTAACCACGGGGCGCTGGTAAATACCTCGGCAAGGTCGGGCGAGCAGGCGGAAAGTTGATGCACTGGGTCGCTTTGCAGCAACACCTGGCGCCAGGCCGTGAATGTGCCCAACAGGCCGCAGAACAGCCCGAGCAGCCAATACACAAAGGCCCCCAGGCGACCGGGACCGTGCACCGAAGCTATCAGGCTCAAACCGGTCAACAGCGCCAGGCAAGCCCGCTGCAACAGACACAAGCCACATGGCTGGAGGCCGACTGCATATTCCAGGTAATAGGAAACGCCCAAGGCCAGGGCGCCTGCGATGAACACAGTGAAAAACAGGGAGCGGGGGCAGGCCAACGACATGGCGTTTCCGTAACAATAAGAGTCCGACAGCTACGGTAGTGGAAACTGCGCAACCCTTACAAGGCGGGCAGATGCAGACACTTCAGCAAATACGTTAGGAAATCCCGACAGGCATCGGAGGATAAGATGCAATGGTCTGTAGGACTTTGCTGAAGCGGGATTGTGAAGGGAGAATTCCGACAGACTCTGGAGCAGCGGATCGCCCATTCGAGCGATCCTTCACTCAGTGGTCAAACGCGGGCCAACACCGGCAACGGTGCCGCCAGCAAGCGCTCATCGAGCAAGCCCAGGCCTTCCTGGAATAGCTGGTTGCTGCGTTCGGTGTCTCCCATCTGTGCCAGCAGGCGGGCCAGTTCGGCGCATGCTTCCGGATTGCGCTGTACCCGCAGACTGCTTTCCAGATAATCCCGGGCCTTGCCCCACAGGCTGCTTTGCAGACACAGGCGACCCAGCGTCAGCAACAGGCCAGGATCTGTCGGATGATCCTTGAGCCAGCCCTCGGCGAGTTGCAGCTGGCGAGCCGGGTCACTGCCGCGTACCAATCCATAAAGGCGCGCCAGATGACTGTCATAGTTACGCTTCAGCGCCGTGCGCAAGACTTCTTCGGCCTGCACCTGGGCCCCCAGTTGCCGCAGCTGCTCGGCATAGGCGAGCACCAATTGCGGCTCTTGGCGCTGAGCCGAGGTCAGCTGTTGCCACGCGCGATCGAGCGCCTGTAAACCGAGCGCCCCTTCCACGTCCTTATGCGCCGCCAGGGACAGGTTCTCACCCCAGGCTCGACGCTCCAGTTCGGCCAGTTCAGCCGCTGGCAGGACTTTGTCCTTGCGCAGCTCAGGCAGCAAGCGAATCACTGCCGACCAATCACCTCGCTGCTGATGCAGGCGCTGCAACTGACGCAGCGTCTGTGCGTTATGCGGATGACGCTCGTGCATGGCCTGCAGGGTCACCAGGGCGCCCTCGGTATCACCACGATCGGTCTGCAACTGCGCGTGATTCAAGGCAATCGCCAACTCGGCCTGGGGCTGACGCTCCAGAGCACGCTCCAGCAGGTTGTCACTTTCTTCGTATCGACCTTGTTCGTTCGCGGCCCGTGCAGCCCCGAGGTAGTAAAGCAGCGGCTGGCGCTCGGCTTCTGCGGCCCGATGCAAATGACGCTGCGCGCTGGCCCAGCGACCTTCGGCCAGGTCCAGTTGCCCATGCTCTATCGCCACCTGGATCCGGCGACTGCGATTGCGCCGTGACCACGGGTTGACCACGCCACCGGAGGTCGTCACCAGTTCGATCAACGCCTTGATGCCCCAGAAGACCAGCCAGAGAACGGCGATCAAGGCCAGGGTTGCCCACAGGCTCGATTCGTAGCGAAAGCTCTTGTAGGCGATCAGGACGTAACCTGAATGCTCGGCGATGGCCAAGCCCAGCGCAGCCGCAGCCGCAATGGCCAGGAACACGATCACATAGAGGCGTTTCATGGGGTGGCCTCCTGCGCGGTATTCGCGGCAGGTTTGGCCAGCGGCTTGATCGAGTCCTCGGCGTTGACGTTACGCCGCTCCAGATAGCCCTGGACCGCACTCAGGGTGCCAGTCAGGTCCGGGGTGACCACGGAGACCGGCTGCTTGCTCAGTTCCGCTACCTGTTCGAGCATCACTTTGCTCTGGGGATTGTCCGGGTTGAAGTTGCCCTTGAGCACATCCCGCGCCTCTGCCAAGGCTTGCGAATACACCGCTGCCTGACCGTTGAGCGCAGCCCATTGCGCCTGCTCCAGCGCCAGGCTCAGGGCGAGGCGAACCTGACTCAGGCTCTGCCCGGCCAGCAAAGGACGAACATTCTTGTCGGCGTTGAAATCGATACGGATGTAGCGCGAGATCTGATCCCACCATTGCGCCCAGCGGCTGGCGCCGTCGCCATCGGCGGTCAGTCCCAGCAAGGATTCGCCGCGATCCTTGTACTCGGGCGCGAGCTCGGTCAGGTTGATCACCTGGTCGCGCAACGCCCCCAGTCGCAGGAACAAACCGGTGCGATCCGGCTGTTCGGTGCTGCGCAGGGCCACCAGGGTCTTGGCCACTTGCTCGCGAGCGGCAAAGGAGCCAGGGTCATTCTGTTCACGGAGAATTTCATCGGCGCCTTGCACCAGGGCTTGGGCGCTGCTGATGTCCTGCAGGGCCGAAAGACGCAGGCTGGCCAGACGCAGCAAGTGCTCGGCCTCTGCCAGTCGCCAATCCTTGCGGCTGGCGCCGAGGACGGTTTCCAGGCGTTGATTGAGTCGCTGCTGATCACCCTGAAGCTGAATCACCAGCCGACTGCGCTCTTCCAGCACATCGGCGCCGGGCAGTTGCTCCAGACGCGCGCTTAGGCGTTGATCATTGAGTTTCAGGCTCTGCGCCTCGTCACTCAACGCCTGCACCTGACCCAACTGCTGTTGGTTGATCGCTTGCAGGTGACGCACCTGCCAGACCCCCCAACCACCCACCGCGACACCGGCGGCGCCCAGCAGCAGCGCGACGATGGCCAGCCCATTGCCGCGGCGCTGCACCGCAGCAGGTGGCGGCTGCATTTCATCAACCGGCGCTTCAAGCACTGGCCGGACGTCATCTTTTGGCAAGGCTGTTTCGCTCACGTATCCATCCTTTGCATTAGAGAACGGGTTCGGGATACTCCCGCAACGCCGTCAGCAATGCCGTGGCGCTGGCGCCACGACAATCCACAACTGTTTGGGCTCCGGCGGCACGTGCCAGCTCGGCGACCCTGGGGCTTGGTACAAACAACGGCAACCGCGACAACTGCGGCCAGGCATCGCCAGCCAATTGATGCAGGTGCTCAAAACCTTGTCCACTGCTGACCACCAGTGCATTCAGGCGTTCCGTTTCGATCCGCTGCTCCAAGGCTGCCGAGGGGTATTGCGGCAGCTCGCGGCGGTACAACTCCAGATACTCGACACTAGCACCTGCCTCGCGCAAACGCTCAGCCAGCAGTTCACGCCCGCCCTCCCCGCGCAAAATCAGCACACGCGGATCAGGCCCGGCGAGAGCCTCGCGCAAACTCGCAAGCTCGAGCAAGGCTTCGCTGTCGTCGCCCTCCTCCGGAAAGCTCACGTCCATGCCGTGATCCTGAAGAATCCGTGCCGTCGCGCAGCCGACGCTAAACCACTTCACACGCGGTGCTTGAGAGCAAAATCGCTCGAGCAGTTCGACGCCGATTCGCGCAGCGGGCTTGCTGACCACAATCACCGCACTGTAGCGATCGAGCTCGCGGATCACTTCGCAGATTGTGTCAGAGACAGGGATCGGCACTATGTCTAAAAGCGGCAAGCTACTGCTGAAAATCCCCTGGTCGGCCAAAAGACTGGCCAACGCCGCCGACTCATCCGCCGGACGCGTCAGCAGCAGGCGCCAGCCCGTCACTCGTGGCCTGCCTCGCCATAGACCGCTTTCAGAATTTCGGCGGCGCCCTGGCTCAAAAGGTCTTCGGCCACTTGCACCCCCAACGCCTCGGCGTCACCACGCGGCGCTCGGGCCTGGGCACTGAGCAGCAGGCCGCCACTCGGATCTCCCACCAGGCCACGCAACCAGACCTGTTCACCCTCAAGCACGGCGTAGCAGGCGATCGGCACCTGGCAGCCGCCATTGAGGTGTTTATTGAGGGCACGTTCGGCGCTCACGCGAGTCGCGGTGTCCTGGTGATGCAGCGGTGCGAGCAGTGCGTGGATTTCGCTGTCGGCGGTGCGACATTCGATGCCCACTGCGCCCTGACCACCGGCCGGCAGGCTGTCGTCGACACTGATGGCCGAGGTGATGCGATCTTCAAAGCCCAACCGGATCAAGCCGGCGGACGCAAGGATGATGGCGTCGTATTCGCCAGCGTCGAGCTTGGCCAGGCGCGTGTTGACGTTGCCGCGCAGGAAGCGGATCTCCAAATCCGGACGACGGCTCAGCAACTGGGCCTGGCGGCGCAGGCTCGACGTGCCAACGATGCTGCCCGCAGGCAATGCATCGAGGCTGGCGTAAGTGTTGGACACGAATGCATCGCGAGGGTCTTCGCGCTCGCAAATACAGAACAGGCCGAGACCTTCGGGGAAGTCCATCGGCACGTCTTTCATGGAATGCACGGCGATGTCGGCTTCGTTTTCCAACAGCGCGGTTTCCAGTTCCTTGACGAACAGGCCCTTGCCGCCGATTTTCGACAGGGGTGAGTCAAGCAGCTTGTCGCCGCGACTGACCATGGGTACCAAGGTCACGAGCAGACCCGGATGGGCCTGTTCCAGACGGGCTTTGACATATTCGGCCTGCCACAGGGCAAGAGCGCTTTTGCGGGTGGCGATGCGGATCTGGCGAGAGGACATGGATCAATCCGTACTGAATAGATACGGCGGATAATAACAGCTCAGCCAAATCCACTTTGACTTGTATCAGAAACTACTCGGCCTCCCTGGCCCCGGATATCCGGCAATCGGGTGTGAAGTCCGCCAGCAACCAGCGAATCAAAGCTGTTGCATCATTTTCCGCACGCCGGCCACGTGGCGTCGGCTGACGATCAATGCATCGCCGTTCAGGCCCTTTAGAAACAGCTGGAAATGCCCCAGCGGTGTTCGTTGCAACCGTTCGATGCGCTCGCGAGCGACCAGTGCGTTGCGGTGAATACGCACGAAACGGTCACCGAACTCATCTTCAAGGGCTTTGAGCGGCTCATCCAACAGCACCTCACCGCTTTCGTGACGCAAGGTCACGTACTTGTGGTCGGCAATAAAATAGACCACCTGGTCCAGCGGGATCAGCTCGATCCCCTTGCGGGTACGAGCACTGATATGGCTGCGCGGGCCGTTGCCACTTTCGGCGGCAGGGCGAGTCAGGGCGGCGAGCTGGCCACGATTGGGCCGTTCGGCTTTTTTCAACGAGTCATGTAATTGTTCAGTTCGCACAGGTTTCACCAGATAGCCTACGGCGCTGGCCTGTAAGGCTTCCACGGCAAATTCATCGGGCCCCGTGCAAAACACCACGGCAGGCGGGGTTTCACGTTCGCACAATCGCGCAGCCACTTGCAGGCCATCGAGGCCTGGCATGCGGATATCAAGAAGCACGATATCCGGCTTGTGGCTGTCGATCAGTGCCAACGCTTCATCGCCGTTCGTAGCGCTGGGCTCCAGGACACTGTATCCCTCGAGCTCGCCAACCATTCGGCTCAGGCGCTCGCGGGCAAGGGGGTCGTCATCAACGATCAGGACATTCATATTGCGCTGGATTCCTGCGTGAGTCTCGCACAAGGATAGCGTAGACAGGTGAAGTGACGTCCGTCACCGCGATCCACGCTAAGACTAGCGCGAGCGTCAAAAAGTGCCGCTGGTCGGGCAGCTAAATTTTTATCTGCCGGGCGATTAGCGGCCCAGGCCCGCTTTGGCGACACATCGCCACAGGGTTTGCTGATACGCAATATGAACACCCCCTCTTCTTATAGTCCTCTTGCGCACCGAGAAGTGCGCTCATCCTACTGTCCAACTGTAGACGGTTGCCGGAACGTTATTGCTCAATTGAAAAATATCGTTGTGCAAATTGTTCGCACACAGGCTCTGACACCCTGGGCAATGAAAACCAGTCGACCAGTGCCAGCGACAGGATTGGCAACCCTGTTATTATCCGCGGCAGCTTTCAACGCCATCTTTCTACAGCCGATACGAGCGAATTCATGAGCACTGACAAGACCAATCAGTCCTGGGGCGGCCGCTTCAGTGAACCCGTCGACGCCTTCGTCGCCCGCTTCACCGCCTCCGTCACCTTCGACCAGCGCCTGTATCGCCACGACATCATGGGCTCGATCGCCCATGCCACCATGCTGGCCAAGGTCGGTGTGCTGACCGATGCCGAGCGCGACAGCATCATCGATGGCCTGAAGACCATCCAGGGTGAAATCGAGGCCGGCCAGTTCGATTGGCGCGTCGACCTCGAAGACGTGCACATGAACATTGAGGCACGCCTGACCGACCGCATTGGCGTGACCGGTAAAAAACTGCACACCGGCCGCAGCCGTAACGACCAGGTCGCCACCGACATTCGACTGTGGCTACGTGACGAAATCGACCTGATCCTCGGCGAAATCACCCGCCTGCAAAAAGGCCTGCTGGAGCAGGCCGAGCGCGAAGCGGGTAGCATCATGCCTGGCTTCACTCACCTGCAGACGGCTCAGCCGGTGACCTTCGGGCACCACATGCTGGCCTGGTTCGAAATGCTCAGCCGCGACTACGAGCGCCTGGTCGACTGCCGCAAGCGCACCAACCGCATGCCACTGGGCAGCGCCGCGCTGGCCGGCACCACCTACCCGATCGACCGCGAATACACCGCCCAACTTCTGGGCTTCGACGCCGTGGGCGGCAACTCGCTGGACAACGTGTCCGATCGCGACTTCGCCATCGAGTTCTGCTCAGCGGCCAGCATCGCGATGATGCACTTGTCGCGCTTCTCCGAAGAGCTGGTGCTATGGACCAGCGCGCAGTTCCAGTTCATCGATCTGCCGGACCGTTTCTGCACTGGCAGCTCGATCATGCCGCAAAAGAAAAACCCTGACGTGCCGGAGCTGGTACGTGGCAAGAGCGGTCGTGTATTCGGCGCGCTGATGGGCCTGCTGACCTTGATGAAAGGCCAGCCCCTGGCCTACAACAAGGATAACCAGGAAGACAAGGAACCGCTGTTCGACGCCGCTGACACACTGCGCGACTCGTTGCGTGCCTTTGCCGACATGATCCCGGCGATCAAGCCAAAGCACGCGATGATGCGCGAAGCAGCCCTGCGCGGCTTCTCCACTGCCACCGACTTGGCCGACTACCTGGTACGCCGCGGCCTGCCTTTCCGCGACTGCCATGAAATCGTTGGCCATGCCGTGAAATACGGCGTGGAAAACGGCAAGGACCTGGCGGAAATGAGCCTGGAAGAACTGCGCAAGTTCAGCGACCAGATCGATCAGGACGTGTTTGCCGTGCTGACCCTGGAAGGTTCGGTCAACGCCCGTAACCATATCGGCGGGACAGCGCCAGCACAGGTCAAGGCCGCCGTAGCACGCGGTCAGGCACTGCTCGCCAGCCGCTAAAAGCTAAAAGCTTCGCGAGCAGGCTCGCTCCCACATTGAATGGTGTTCACACATCAAATTCTGTGGGAGCGAGCCTGCTCGCGATGACTGAGTTCAGAACACTACAATCTACTTCTTGGACGCGATCATCGCCATGAACGCTGGCATCGCCGCCTCCTTGTCCGCCGCAATTCGCTGAACATTCGGGTTATCGCCCAGACGCTCCAGTAGCGCCTTGGCTGCCGGCA
The DNA here is from genome assembly GCF_002236105.1 of Pseudomonas umsongensis. GTDB lineage: Bacteria > Pseudomonadota > Gammaproteobacteria > Pseudomonadales > Pseudomonadaceae > Aquipseudomonas > Aquipseudomonas umsongensis. Next base: position 290,295 of record NZ_NIWU01000003.1, on the reverse strand, counting down.
GCTCAGCCAACAGATCAATATCGAACAGCTTCTTCGCTACTCCGCACGCCAGCGGCACGCTGTACAGGAAATAAAGATCCGCCACGCTCAGGTTTTCGCCTGCCACGTAGGGGCTGAATTTTCCGTGCCGGCCTAGCGCCGCAATACCCTGCAATAGTTCGGCCTTGGTTTTTTCCTTGATCGCATCCGGTAGCGTCATGCCAAAAAACGCTTCGGGATAAGAGGCACGCGCCGGTAGCTCGATATACAGCTCGATCTCCTTGGCCAGCGCCAGCACCTGCGCCCGCTCAAAGGGGTCGCTTGGCAGCAATGACTTGCCACCCTGGCTTTGCTCGATGTATTCGAGAATCACACTGGTTTCATTGATGAATCCCTGCTCTGCCTGCAGTACCGGAACTTTTCCGCGCGGGCTGATGGCCAACGCCTCAGGGCTGGTGCCCGCGTAAAACGGCACTTCTTCGAACGGCAATCCTTTCTCCAGCAGCGCCAGCTTGACCATGTTGTAGTAGTTGCTGACGGAAAAACCATAAAGCTTGAGCATCACATAGCCTCCAGGCTGTGCGGGGGTGGGCAGTGCCTGTTTATAGAATGCTCCGGGCTTTCTTTCCAGCAGCATCACGCGGCTGAATGCAGTTAAACTGATGAACTTTCCCAGAGGAGCCTGCCATGACCGAGCCAACCGATATCGATAACGACGAAGAAGAATTCGCCGAAACCACGCTGACCGAAGCCATCGAGAACCAGATCGAAAGCGACAATCCGCCGGCTGCCAAAGCGACCTTCAACAAGCTGACGCTGGTGGGCTACGAGCGCGAAGACATCCTCAATCTGATGGCTCACGTTTTGGCCATAGAAATCGACACGATGCTCGACGAAGACCGCGCGTTCAATACCGAATGGTACGAAGCCGCGCTGCGGGCTCTGCCCGAGTTGCCGCCGGAAAAGAAATAACCCTGTCACGAACACTGGACATGCCGCACAAGTGGGATCACCTTAGGGACGCTGTCGCCAAATTCCTAGAAAGTCTGGAGTCCTTATGTCGCTTACCCCTGAGTTGGTTGCCGAACTGGAAGTCCTCGCACTCTTCAACCTGGACAGTTCCCAGGAAGGTTTGAAAATTCATCAAACCGCTGCCCCGAAACACATTGCCGCTGCCAAACGCCTGCATGAAAAAGAACTGATCGACCAGCCTGATGGCGGTTACCTGACCAGCCTGGGTCGTGATGCCGCGCAAAACGTGCAAACCGTGCTCACCATTCTGAGAGCCGAAGAAACAGCCTGAATTCCCCTGCACCGCCCACGGAAACTCCTGCTCAAGGATTTCCGCGGGCGCACTTTGTAGCCCGCTTTCGTAACACGATACAAATCTGACGCCAGAAATAAAAAATCAGCTTAAAAGTCCCGGGGCCCAGGCGCTAAACTGCCCCTCATCCCGAGAGCCTCCACGTCCGAGCCCTGCGAGCCGGTTTGAGCTGACATGACCCGCACCCATGAAATCCGCCCCGATCTGGACCAGGGAATTGACCGCAAGGTGCTCAGCCAACTGCGCGCACGCTTCCTCAAGCTCAACGAGGGGCGCATGGCCCGTGCCATGGAAGGGTTGTCGACGCGCCAGCAAGGGGTATTGAACCTCCTTCCGCTGTTCTTCCATGTCAATCACCCATTGCTGCCGGGTTACGTTTCGGGCGGCACGCCGGCCGGGCTGTCGAATTTCGAGCCGGATGCCAACGTCCTCGCCGAAGCCCAGCGCCTGACCCGCTCCTTTTCCTATAAGCCGCGCCACGGCAGCAATCCACCACGGCCGATTCACGGCCTGTTCCTGATGGGTAGCCTCGGCACCCTGGCCCAGGCCGACCAGAGCGATATGGATGTGTGGGTCTGCCACAGTCCGGACCTGAGCGAAAATGAACTGACCGAGTTGCGCCGCAAATGCCATCTGCTCGAAGCCTGGGCTGCGACCCAGGGCGCCGAAGCGCACTTTTTCCTGATCGATCCGGTCCGTTTCGTAAAAGGCGAGCGCGACGGCCAGTTGAGTTCGGAAGACTGCGGTACCACCCAGCATTATCTGCTGCTGGACGAGTTCTATCGCACTGCGATCTGGCTGGCGGGGCGCACGCCGATCTGGTGGCTGGTGCCGGTGTATGAGGAAGCCAACTATGCCCAGTACACCCATACCCTGACGTCCAAGCGCTTCATTCGCGCCGATGAAACCCTGGACCTGGGCCATCTGGCCCGCATTCCGCCCGGCGAGTTCATTGGTGCCGGGCTCTGGCAGCTGTTCAAGGGCATCGAGTCGCCGTACAAGTCGGTGCTCAAACTCCTGCTGATCGAGGTGTACGCCAGCGAACACCCCAGAGTCCAATGCCTGAGCCTGCGTTTCAAACAGGAGGTGTTCGCCAATCGGCTCGACCTCGATGAGCTGGACCCGTACGTCGTGGTCTATCGGCGCATCGCGCAGTACCTCATCGCCCGCAACGAACCGGAGCGGCTGGAGTTGGTGCGCCGGGCGCTGTACCTGAAGGTCAACCGCAAACTCACCGGCACCGGTGGGCGCACCCAGGGCTGGCAACGCTCATTACTTGAGCGCCTGGCCCACGAATGGCAATGGGATCAGCGCCAGTTGGCCCTGCTGGATAGCCGCAGCCAGTGGAAAGTCCGCCAGGTCATCTCGGAGCGCCGGGCCCTGGTCAACGAACTGAATTTCAGCTATCGCTTCCTGACCCAGTTTGCCCGCCATGAACAAACCATCAGCCCGATCAACAAGCGCGACCTCAGCGTACTGGGCAGGCGACTGTACGCAGCGTTTGAACGCAAGGCGAACAAGGTCGAGTTCATCAACCCCGGAATCGCCCCGGACCTGGCCGAAGATACCCTGACGCTGGTGTACGCGCCGAGCAGGAAAGAACCGGACCAAAGCCAGTGGGGCTTGTACAACGGCAGCCTCACCGCCCTTGAGTGGGAACATTTCGCCCCGATCAAACGCAGTCGCCATTTAATCGAGCTACTCGCCTGGTGCCACCGCAACGGCGTGATCGACAGCAGCACCCGCCTGGCCTTGCACCCGGGCAGCAGCGACCTCAGCGAATTCGAGCTGTTCAACCTGCTTGGCAGCCTGCAACAAAGCATTCCCCTGCCACTGCCGGCCGTCGCCGAAAAAGCCCTGCTGCGTGCCAGCGCGCCCAGCGAAGTGCTTATTCTGGTAAACGTTGGCATCGATCCACTCAAGCACCACCGCGAACTGAACATCCTGATGACCACCGAGCGCACCGACTCCTTGAGCTACGCAGGCGTAAAGGAAAACCTGGTGCTGACCCTGGACCAGGTCACGCTCAACAGCTGGAACGAGGTGCTGGTCAGCCGCTACGACGGTCCCCACGCCCTGCTTGATTGCCTACGCGACTATCTCAACGCTCTGCCTGGTGGGCCACGCCAACCCAGGTTGAGAGTCCGTTGTTTCTGTCACAACCGTGCGCAATTCATTGCCCAGCGCGTCGAAGACATTCTCGAAACCGCGCAGAACCTGCTGCTGAGCAATCTCAATCACCGCTATCTGATCCAGGTCCAGCAGCATTACCACGTACTTGAGCTGATACCCGGCCAGGTCAATCACATCACGCAGGCCACGCTGCCGGGACTGCTGGACTGTCTCGGCGAAGACCGGGCGAGCTACAGCCCGCTGCACCTGGACCCGATGGCATTGGACGACCACGACCTGTCCTTGCTGCTGCCGATGGGTCGGCCCGGCTGCATCCAGGTGTTCTACCGGGTCAATGAAGCGCAGGCTGACCTGTACGTGCTCGATGAATTCAATGCCTTGTGGCAGCAACACCTGCCGTGGCATGACGAGCAAAGCCTGCTGGCGCCGCTGCAGCGTTTCCTGCAATCGATCCAGTACCGGCGCGACGCCGCGTTGCCAATGGACACGGCTCAGCCTGCGAACCTGGACACCCGGTATTACCAACTGCTGCCTTCGGGTACTGGCCGGGCGCGGCGGGTGGATGCGCGGTCGGCACCGCAAACCCCGGTCAACAAACCCTTCTATGACGTACAGGCGATCGTCGGCAAAGCCGCTCCGGGCAAGTTGCAGGTCACGTTGTATTGCAATCAGCGGGAGTTTAGCGAGCTGGAACATGGCGACCAGCTGTTCAGCGTGGTCGCCCGGGAAATCGTCGAGCAGCGCCACGAGACCGAACGCTACCGCTGCTACATCACCGATCTGGACCTGTCAGGCCTGCTCGGTGATGGTCAGGGGTCAAGCAATCTGTATCTGCGCTACAAGGCCGACCTGGAGCGCGCATTGAACGAGGCGCTCGGGCAGGTCTGAAAGGGCGTCACTCGGGGAAGGAGCCGCCATTGGCTGGCTGCGATTCGACTTCAAGCAGGGTCAGTTTCAACGTCTTGCCGCCCGGTGCTGGCCAGTCGATGTGCTGGCCGACTTTCAGGCCCAGCAACGCGCTGCCGACTGGCGCCAGAATGGAAATCTTGCCCTCATCGGCGTTGGCATCCTTCGGATACACAAGCGTCAGGTGGTAGTCCTTGCCACTGCCTTCTTCACGGCAATGCACGCGGGAATTCATGGTCACGACATCGGCGGGCACTTCATCGTGGCCGACCACTGTATCGGCGCGATCCAGTTCGGTTTGCAGCGCGATAACGCCCGGCAGCGATTCATCCAGGCTGTCGATCAGACGCTCCAGACGCTGAACGTCTAGACGGGTAAGGGTGATGGAAGGTGCGGTCATGATCAGGGCAGACTCCTTTCTTCTGCACGAAAAAAGCAAAACCCCGCCAGAAAAAGGCGGGGTTTTCACAAGCCTCGATGGGTTGAGGCGTTTCTGGACACTATCACAGCTCAAAAAATATACAAGCCGCCACCGGCGTACGGCTGTGTGTCCCTACCGGGGAGTGTCGGTGGTTTTGCGTTGCGAGGCCTGGGCGCAGATCACCCGGCGGCGTTCGTCATCCGCCGAGCGCCATTCGCGTATGTCTTCCACATGACGGAAACACCCGAGACAGACCTTCTGCTCGTCCAGCCGACACACGCCGCTGCACGGGGAAGGCACCGCCGGGCTGACGTTGCTGTAAAGCGGCTTGGGAGGGCGAGCAGGCGCGGACTGGGTCACGAGATTACAGGCCTTCGAAATCGAGCTCGACGTCAGCCTGCTGCTTGACGATACGTTCAAGCATCTCGCCCAACTGCTCTTCGCTCTTGTCGCACATCCAGCGCTCGCTTTCTTCGTCGTAGTCGAAGTGGAAGCCGCCGGACACAGCTGCCAGCCACAGCTGGCGCAGGGGCTCCTGGCGACTGAAAATCAGTGCGGTTCCGTTTTCAAATTTGACGGTCAGTACACCGGCCGAACTCTCCAGATCGATATCCAGGTCGCTTTCGTCAAAGATGTCTTCCAGTTTTTCCTGGGTGGCATCGACCAGATCGTGGAAACGGGCTTCGGACAAACTCATTGCGGCAACCTCAAAAATGTCTGATCAGGCTCAAGCGCCGCAAGATACGGACGCTGCTTGCCGAATGCAAAGGATTACTAATTGTGGGAGCGAGCCTGCTCGCGAAGAGGTCGGCACATGCAACATCATAGCTGCCGGACCCACCGTTTTCGCGAGCAGGCTCGCTCCCACAGGGACTCCATGATACCGACTGGCATCTTGCAAGGCCCGCCGGACGGGAGCCCCGTCGCATAGGCAAGCTGCCGGGTGGCCGGTATACTCCGGCGCAATTAATGCATTTTCAAGGATTTCGCCATGAAGCGCCTGATCTCTTCCCTTGCTGCGCTCCTCGCGGTTGCCTGCCTTGTGTCGGCCTGCGGTCAAAAAGGCCCGCTGTACCTTCCCGATGAAGATCAGGACCCTGCAGAGCAAGCCAAGTCCTCGCAAAAGCAGCCCTCCAAGTCGCACAAGCACGACGTCTACCAATAAGGGAACATCATGGACGCTTTTAACTACCGTGACGGTGAACTGTTCGCGGAAGGTGTTGCACTGTCTGCTATTGCCGAACGCTTTGGTACACCGACCTACGTTTACTCGCGTGCGCACATCGAAGCCCAATACCTGGCTTATGCCGATGCCCTGGTCGGTATGCCTCACCTGGTTTGCTTTGCGGTCAAGGCCAACTCCAACCTGGGTGTGCTGAATGTCCTGGCGCGTCTTGGCGCCGGTTTCGACATCGTTTCCCGTGGCGAGCTGGAACGTGTGCTGGCCGCTGGCGGCAGCGCCGACAAGATCGTGTTCTCCGGCGTCGGCAAGACCCGCGACGACATGCGTCGTGCGCTGGAAGTCGGCGTGCATTGCTTCAACGTCGAATCCACCGACGAGCTGGAACGCCTGCAAGTGGTGGCCGCCGAGCTCGGTGTTCGTGCGCCGATCTCCCTGCGCGTCAACCCGGACGTCGATGCCGGTACCCACCCGTACATTTCCACCGGTCTCAAAGAGAACAAGTTCGGCATCGCCATCGCCGACGCCGAAGACGTCTACGTGCGGGCCGCCCAACTGCCTAACCTGGAAGTGATAGGCGTCGATTGCCATATCGGCTCGCAACTGACCACCCTGCCACCGTTCATCGATGCCCTCGATCGCCTGTTGGGCCTGGTCGACCGCCTCGGTGACTGCGGCATCTACCTGCGTCACATCGACCTCGGTGGTGGCCTGGGTGTGCGTTATCGCGATGAAGAGCCGCCATTGGCTGGCGACTACATCAAGGCCGTGCGTGAACGTCTCGACGGTCGCGACCTGTCGCTGGTCTTCGAACCGGGCCGCTTCATCGTCGCCAATGCCGGCGTGCTGCTGACCCAGGTCGAGTACCTCAAGCACACCGAGCACAAGGATTTCGCCATTGTCGACGCAGCCATGAACGACCTGATCCGCCCGGCGCTTTACCAGGCTTGGATGGACGTCACCGCCGTGCGCCCGCGCAATACCGCTGCGCGTCCCTACGACATCGTCGGCCCGATCTGCGAGACCGGCGATTTCCTGGCCAAGGAGCGTGAGCTTGCCCTGGAAGAAGGTGACCTGCTGGCCGTGCATTCGGCTGGCGCCTATGGGTTTGTCATGAGTTCCAACTACAACACCCGCGGCCGCGCCGCCGAAGTGTTGGTGGACGGTGATCAGGCATTTGAAGTGCGTCGCCGTGAGACGGTAGCCGAGTTGTTCGCTGGCGAAAGCCTGCTGCCGGAGTAAAACCATGCTGCTGCGTTTTACCAAGATGCACGGCCTGGGCAATGACTTCATGGTCCTCGACCTGGTCAGCCAGCACGCGCATATACTGCCCAAGCATGCCAAGCAATGGGGCGACCGGCATACCGGCATCGGTTTCGACCAACTGCTGATCGTCGAAGCTCCGAGCAACCCGGACGTTGACTTCCGCTATCGGATCTTCAACTCCGACGGCTCCGAAGTGGAACAGTGCGGCAACGGTGCACGCTGTTTCGCCCGTTTTGTGCTCGATAAGCGCCTGACCGCAAAACGGCAGATCCGTGTCGAAACCAAAAGCGGCATTATCGAGCTCGATGTTCGCAGCGATGGCCAGATCAGTGTCAACATGGGCGCTCCACGCCTGGTGCCGGCCGACATTCCGTTCCAGGCGCAAGAACAGGCCCTGAACTATCAGGTCGACGTCGATGGCACGCCCGTCGAATTGGCCGCCGTGTCCATGGGCAACCCCCATGCCGTGGTGCGGGTCAGCGATATCAACAACGCACCGGTGCATGAACTGGGGCCGAAAATCGAGCATCACCCGCGTTTCCCGGCACGGGTCAATGTCGGTTTTCTCCAGGTTATCGACCGGAGCCGTGCGCAGTTGCGCGTCTGGGAGCGCGGGGCTGGTGAAACCCAGGCCTGCGGTACCGGCGCCTGCGCCGCCGCAGTCGCTGCGATCAGCCAGGGGTGGATGGATTCGCCACTACTGATCGACCTGCCTGGCGGGCGCTTGTCCATTGAATGGGCAGGCCCTGGCCAACCGGTCATGATGACCGGCCCGGCAGTGCGCGTTTATGAAGGACAAGTGCGTCTTTGAGTGAGCCACAACCATGACCGATAAGCCTCAGGTACCCGCCCGACAGCCCGACGAATCACCGTCCGAAAGCCTGGAGGCGGCGGCCATTGCCGCGTACCTGGAGGCTCATCCGGACTTCTTCGTCGAGCACGAAGACCTGCTTGCATCCTTGCGCATCCCCCACCGGCGCGGTGATACCGTTTCGCTGGTGGAGCGGCAGATGACCATCCTGCGCGACCGCAACATAGAACTGCGTCATCGCCTCTCGCACCTGATGGATGTGGCCCGCGACAATGACCGCCTGTTCGACAAGACCCGCCGCCTGATTCTCGCCCTGATCGACGCGACGAGCCTCGAAGACGTGGTGATCTGCGTCGAAGACAGCCTGCGCCAGGACTTCCAGGTTCCCTTCGTCAGTCTCATCCTGCTGGGCGACAACGCCATGCCGGTGGGCCGCTGGGTGACCCACGCCGAGGCACAAGTGGCCATCGGTGGTTTGCTGCAGGAAGAAAAGAGCGTCAGCGGCACCCTGCGCGAGCATGAACTGGACTTTCTGTTCGGCGAAGAACAGCGCAAGCAGATTGGCTCCACCGCCGTCGTTGCCATCAGCCATCAAGGCATCCACGGCATACTGGCCATCGCCAGCCGTGATCCGCAGCACTACAAGAGCTCGGTGGGCACGCTGTTCCTGAGCTACATCGCCGAAGTCATGGGCCGCGTGCTGCCACGATTCAACAGCTCCCTGCGCTCGGTACGCTGAAAATGGAACGGCAACTGGACGCTTACTGCGAACACCTGCGCAGTGAGCGGCAGGTGTCGCCGCACACGCTATCGGCCTATCGCCGCGACCTCGACAAAGTGCTGGACTGGTGCGTCAAACAGAACATCGCCAGTTGGGCGGCCCTGGACATCCAGCGCCTGCGTAGCCTGGTCGCCCGCCTGCATTCACAAGGCCAATCGTCGCGCAGCCTGGCGCGTCTTCTGTCGGCAGTACGCGGGCTTTATCACTACCTGAACCGCGAAGGTCTCTGCGACCACGATCCGGCCAATGGCCTCGCACCGCCCAAGGGCGAGCGCCGCTTGCCGAAGACCCTCGATACTGATCGTGCGCTGCAACTGCTGGAAGGCGGCGTGGAAGACGACTTCCTGGCGCGCCGGGATCAGGCGATCCTTGAGCTGTTCTACTCCTCCGGACTGCGCTTGTCGGAGCTGACCGGGCTCAATCTCGATCAGCTGGATTTGGCGGACGGCATGGTCCAGGTGCACGGCAAGGGTAGCAAGACCCGTCTGCTGCCTGTGGGCAAAAAAGCTCGCGAGGCGCTGGAACAGTGGCTGCCACTGCGAGCCTTGGCCAATCCGGCAGACGATGCGGTGTTTGTCAGCCAGCAAGGCCGGCGCCTGGGGCCGCGGGCGATCCAGTTGCGGGTCAAGGCGGCGGGCGAACGCGAACTGGGGCAAAACCTGCACCCACACATGTTGCGACACTCCTTCGCCAGCCACCTGCTGGAGTCCTCCCAGGACCTGCGGGCGGTGCAGGAACTGCTCGGCCACTCGGATATCAAGACCACCCAGATCTACACCCATTTGGATTTCCAGCACCTGGCAACCGTCTACGACAGCGCCCACCCACGGGCCAAACGCATTAAAGGCGACGATTCATGACTCTCCAACTGATCACTTTCGACCTCGATGACACCCTGTGGGACACCGCCCCGGTGATCGTCAGCGCCGAAGCCGTATTGCGGGAATGGCTGACTGAACATGCGCCCAACCTTGGAGCGATACCGGTGGAGCATTTGTGGGCCATTCGCGAACGCATCCTGAGCATCGAGCCAAACCTCAAGCACCGTATCAGCGCCCTGCGCCGGCGCGTGTTGTTTCACGCATTGGAAGAAGCCGGATACGCTCACGCTGAAGCGTCGGACCTGGCCGATCAGAGCTTCGAAGTGTTCCTGCATGCCCGGCATCAGCTGGAAATCTTCCCGGAGGTGCAACCCACCCTCCAGGCACTGGCCAACCATTACACCCTTGGCGTGGTCACCAACGGCAACGCCGACGTGCGCCGGCTGGGGCTGGCGGACTACTTCAAGTTTGCGTTGTGTGCCGAAGACATCGGCGTCGCCAAACCCGATGCGCGCCTGTTCCATGAAGCGCTGCAGCGCGGTGGTGCAACCGCAGAGACGGCGGTGCATATCGGTGATCATCCAGGGGATGACATCGCCGGTGCGCAACAGGCAGGGTTGCGGGCGATCTGGTTCAACCCGGCGGGCAAGGTCTGGGAAAACGAGCGTTTGCCGGATGCCGAGATTCGCAGCCTGACCGAGTTGCCAGCGTTGTTGGCGCGGTGGAATGCAACCTCAGCCTGACATAGCAACCTGTGGGAGCGGGCTTGCCCGCGAAGGCGTCGTGACAGTCAATAAAGGTGTCGACTGACAAACCGCATTCGCGGGCAAGCCCGCTCCCACATTGGGTCTCGTTGAGCCCAGAGTTTTATTTCAGGCATGAAAAAGCCCGCAGCGACGGCGGGCTTTTTCAGCAAGCGAGTAGCAGGCTCAGATAGGCCGGCTGCCGTACTTGTTGTCTGGCTTCTTGGGAGGATCGGCGACCACATTGGCCTCCACTTCCTGCACCTTGCCACCACGAGCCAGGAACTCCTCCATGGCCTTGGCCAGGGCGTCACGTTCCTTGTTCTTGGCTTCGACACTCGGCAGCTCATCGACCGATACCGCTGCCTTGGCTTTGCCTTTGGCGGTCGGAACGGGGGCATCACCGCCGTCGTCTTCAGCGACGTCTTCCGCCGCTGCTTCCAGACCTTCTTCGGTTTCGTCGTCGTCGCCTACTTCGAGGTCGTCGTTTTCCAGATCATCGTCGCTCATGTTCTACCTCATGACTTGCGAAAAGCAGATTAGTTATAGCCCAGCTTTGCCCTCTGTCGAAGGCTGCCGGAAAAAAATCAACAGCCGCTGCTGACCAGCGGTTATGCCCCTTCACCGTGCAAGGTGGCGAGGACTTTACGGGCACCGCCATGATCACGGTGCTCGCCCAGGTAAACGCCTTGCCAGGTCCCTAACGCCAGTCGACCCGCCGAAATCGGCAAACTGAGCTGACAGCCAAGCACACTGGCCTTGAAATGCGCCGGGAGGTCGTCCAGGCCTTCGTCGTTATGCTCATAGCCGTCTGTTCCTTGTGGGATCAGACGATTGAAAAATCGTTCGAAGTCGCGACGTACCGCCGGATCGGCGTTCTCGTTGATGGTCAACGACGCCGAGGTATGCTGTATCCACAAATGCAACAGACCGACCCGGCACGCCTTGAGTTCAGGCAGGCCAGCGAGTAACTCGTCCGTTACCAGATGAAAGCCCCGGGGCCTCGCCCGAAGGGTTATCAGAGTCTGTTGCCACATACAGTTCTCCGCACGTCCGGGGCGCATTCTAGCGCGCTCAGGGAAAAAACAAAGGCCCTGATCATCCTTCAATCATGTAAGCCATTGGCGGCACAAAAACTCGCATCGCAAACGTCGTAAAAGCTGTAAGAAAAAACCTTTCAGCCTTTGCTTCAATGACAAACTCCAGACGAAAAAATGCCCGGCAAGCCGGGCAAGATTTTTTCATGCGCGTGCTTACAAGTTGTAGCCGCGTTCGTTGTGAAGCGCCAGATCGATGCCGACCGCTTCTTCTTCCTCGGTGATCCGCAGGCCCATCACGGCGTCCAGGACCTTGAGGATGATGAAGGTGACGATGGCGGTGTAGATCACCGTGAAGCCCACGCCTTTGCACTGAATCCATACTTGTGCGGCGATGTCGGTCACGGTGCCGAAGCCGCCCAGGGACGGTGCAGCGAATACACCGGTCAGGATCGCGCCGAGAATACCGCCGATACCGTGCACGCCAAAGGCGTCCAGGGAGTCGTCATAGCCGAGCTTGCGTTTCAGGGTAGTGGCGCAGAAGAAGCACACCACGCCCGCTGCCAGGCCGATAACCAGGGCACCCATCGGGCCCACGGTGCCAGCAGCAGGAGTGATCGCAACCAGACCGGCCACGACACCCGAAGCGATACCCAATGCGCTTGGCTTGCCGTGGGTGACCCACTCGGCAAACATCCAGCCCAGCGCAGCGGCGGCGGTCGCGATCTGAGTGACCAGCATCGCCATGCCGGCAGTGCCATTGGCCGCCGCAGCGGAACCGGCGTTGAAACCGAACCAGCCGACCCACAGCATGGCCGCACCCATCAAGGTGTAACCCAGGTTGTGCGGGGCCATCGGCGTGGTCGGGAAACCTTTGCGCTTGCCCAGCACCAGGCAGGCAATCAGACCGGCCACACCGGCGTTGATGTGCACCACGGTGCCGCCAGCGAAGTCCAGCACGCCCCAGTCCCACATCAGGCCGCCGTTGCCGGACCAGACCATGTGCGCGATCGGTGCATACACCAGGGTGAACCAGATGCCCATGAAGATCAGCATCGCGGAGAACTTCATGCGCTCGGCGAAGGCACCGACGATCAGCGCCGGGGTAATGATGGCGAACGTCATCTGGAAGGTGATGAACACCGCCTCAGGGAACAGCGCCGCAGGGCCGGTCAGGCTGGATGGCGTGACACCGGCGAGGAAAGCCTTGCCCATGCCACCGAAGAAGGAGTTGAAGTTGACGACGCCCTGCTCCATGCCAGTGGTGTCGAACGCAATGCTGTAGCCATAAATGACCCACAGGACGCTGATCAGGCCGGTAATGGCGAAGCACTGCATCATCACCGACAGAATGTTCTTGGAGCGCACCATGCCGCCGTAGAACAGCGCGAGGCCGGGAATGGTCATGAACAGCACGAGGGCTGTCGAGGTCAACATCCAGGCGGTGTCGCCGGAGTTGAGGACTGGGGCCGCCACTTCGTCTGCCGCCAAGGCCAGGCTGGGCATTACGAAGGACAACAGGGCTCCTAGCCCTGCGAATTTACGCAGAGTCATTTTGTTTTCTCCTGGGGCGTTGGGTTTGTGGCGGCTTAGATTGCGTCGGTATCGGTTTCGCCGGTACGGATGCGAATCGCCTGTTCCAGATTGACCACGAAGATCTTGCCGTCACCGATCTTGCCGGTGTTGGCCGCCTTGGTTATCGCCTCGATAACCCGGTCGAGATCCTTGTCGTCAATGGCGACATCAATCTTCACCTTTGGCAGGAAATCGACCACATACTCCGCGCCGCGATACAGCTCGGTGTGACCCTTCTGCCGACCGAAGCCTTTGACTTCAGTAACGGTAATGCCCTGCACGCCGATCTCGGACAACGACTCGCGCACGTCGTCCAACTTGAACGGCTTGATGATGGCAGTGACTAGCTTCATGAAAACTCTCTCCCGAATTTGGTGGACTTGCCCCAGGAAAACAAACCCGTCTCAAGTCTAAGCGCAGTGCCTGGCTTTGTAACGCATCGTCGGCCTTACCTGCCCGTACGACGCCAGCTAACCGCTCCTTGCGAAACACTCCCCGCGTCTCGCCTGGCGCACTGCATTCGTCACAGCGACTGCATCAGTGCATGGGTCATCAGCATCTAAGCAGAAAGCTTGCCATCTCCACAAAACACTTTGATTTCAAGCCTTTGCCAACAGATCGCAACCACTTCACGACAACACCCAACGCGTTACGCACAACAACGGTGCGATACCGTCCGTCCCCATGCTCGAAAAGCGTGCATCCCTTGCCCGCGAATTTGACTATAGACACTGCGTGGTACACTGCCGGGCATTGCTACCAGGACATTCCCCCATGCTCGCGCCCAAAGACTTCCTCGACGCCCTGACAGGCACCGCCTCCCGCCTCTTCAGCGGCGACACTCCACTGCCGAAAAGCGAAATCGAAAGCCAGTTCAAGGCATTGTTGCAGAGCGGATTCAGCAAGCTGGATCTGGTCAGCCGCGAAGAGTTCGATAGCCAGATGGTCGTGTTGGCACGCACCCGGGCACGGTTGGAGGCTCTTGAGGCGAAAGTGGCGGAGCTGGAAGCGAAGCTGAGCCCACCAGCGGAAACTGAATAACTGAAGTAACTGATCCTTCCCATGCTCTGCGTGGGAATGCTTCCAGGGACGCTCCGCGTTCCGCCTCTGAAGCGACGCGGAGCGTCACCGTAATATCCCGTGAAAGTTTGCCCGCCTAACCACTTCACCAATCCCCTCTCCCACGTCTACCCTTGAAAAACCCGCAGGAAGCGGCCTCTCGTCACCTCAAGGAACGACCATGTCCCTCTCCATCGTCCACAGCCGCGCCCAGATTGGCGTGGATGCGCCCGCTGTCACTGTTGAAGTCCACCTGGCCAATGGCTTGCCATCATTGACCATGGTCGGCCTGCCCGAGGCGGCGGTGAAGGAAAGCAAGGACCGGGTGCGCAGTGCGATCATCAATTCGGGGCTGCAGTTTCCGCCACGGCGCATCACGCTGAACCTGGCACCGGCGGATTTGCCCAAGGATGGCGGGCGCTTCGATCTGGCGATTGCGCTGGGGATTCTTTCGGCGAGCGTGCAGGTGCCGACGTTGACGCTCGATGATGTGGAGTGCCTGGGTGAGCTGGCATTGTCTGGCGCGGTCCGGGCTGTGCGCGGTGTATTGCCGGCGGCTTTGGCGGCGCGCAAGGCCGGGCGATCGTTGGTGGTACCACGGGCCAATGCCGAGGAAGCGTGCCTGGCGTCGGGATTGAAAGTGATTGCGGTGGATCATTTGCTGGAGGCTGTCGCGCATTTCAATGGGCATACACCGATCGAGCCTTACGTCTCCAATGGTTTGCTCTACGCCAGCAAACCTTATCCTGACTTGAATGAAGTGCAGGGACAGCTGGCGGCCAAGCGGGCGCTGTTGATTGCTGCCGCAGGCGCTCATAACCTGTTGTTCAGCGGGCCGCCTGGAACCGGAAAAACGCTGTTGGCGAGTCGCCTGCCCGGGCTACTGCCGCCGCTATCCGAAAGCGAAGCCCTGGAGGTGGCGGCGATCCAATCCGTTACCAGTTGCGTACCGCTGAGCCATTGGCCGCATCGGCCGTTTCGCCAACCCCACCATTCTGCCTCAGGCCCCGCACTAGTGGGTGGCGGCTCGAAACCGCAGCCGGGCGAGATCACCCTCGCCCACCATGGCGTCCTGTTTCTGGACGAACTTCCAGAGTTTGAACGCCGGGTGCTGGAAGTTTTAAGAGAACCATTGGAGTCCGGGCATATCGTGATTTCCCGGGCGAAGGATCGCGTGCGGTTTCCAGCGCGGTTCCAGTTGGTGGCGGCGATGAATCCGTGCCCCTGTGGATATCTTGGCGAACCCACGGGCCGCTGCTCCTGCACACCGGACATGGTGCAACGTTACCGCAACAAGCTGTCGGGCCCACTGTTGGATCGGATCGACTTGCACCTGACCGTCGCACGGGAGGCCACGGCGCTGAATCCCCCCGTGAAACCGGGAGAGGACAGCGCCAGCGCTGCATTGATAGTGGCCGAGGCACGCGAGCGCCAGCAGAAGCGTCAGGGCTGTGCCAATGCCTTTCTCGATCTACCGGCGCTGCGTAAGCACTGCAAGTTATCCACAGTCGATGAAAACTGGCTGGAAACCGCTTGTGAACGACTAAACCTCTCCCTGCGTTCAGCGCACCGGCTGCTCAAAGTTGCGCGCACGCTGGCGGACCTTGAACAAGCCGAGGGAATCGGACGCGAACATTTGGCCGAGGCGCTGCAATATCGGCCGACAACGCTCTAGCCGGCATCACCCTTTGGTTAGATCAACCAACGGCGTCTGCCGCACCTCAGTTTCCCGCCCCGCCTGAATCTCGCCCACCTGCTTCAAGGCCTTATCCACAGCCGCCTTATCCGCCAACAAGCTGTAGCTGATGCGGAACTGCTTGTGTTCCTTCGGCGCAATGGTCGGCACCAGGTTCAGTGGCCGCTGATAACGGCGGTTGTAGGAAAAACTTGTTCCCGGCTCCAGCCCCGAGACATAGCCCTGGCCTTGGGTGTCGGTGTTTTTCCACAGGGAGAACACGGGCAGTGTCTGAGTGTTGAAGCCGACCGAAACTCCAAGGCTACCGGCCTTGTCATGCAGCACGGTCAACGTATCGCCCTGGGCATCGGCATACGGCACCACGTTGTAAACCGTCTCGTCGTAGTCCTTGGTCGGTGCGCGATAGGTTTGCCAGTCCGACAAATCGCCTTTGGCTTTATCGTTGAACGGTGAGACCTGTTTCACCGGCGCGACGAAGCGGGCGCCCTGTTCCAGGAACGGCGTGCTGAAGTTGCTGTGATACAGCGCCTGATATTCCTTCGGATAGTCACCGTTGTTGGTCAGGGTGTCGTTGAGAGCGAACGTTACGCTGCCGGGCTCGGTGACCAGCTCAGTCGCCACGGAGAAGTCGACTTTCTTGAACGCCTGCTCTTTCAGTTCACCGCGCAAGGTGATGGCGTACGGTGGTTTTTCATCGATGTGCAGGGTGACTGTGCTCGCAGGAATATTCGCGGCCCGACCGTGCAGGGTCAGCAGTTCGCCGTTGTCGACGCCGGGGTGGCCAACCCATTCGTAGCCGCAGCGGGTGACCAGCTCATTGAAACCTTCCAGCCAGCCCAGACCGCCGCGGCCATTGAGTTCGATGAAGGACGGATTGACCACTTCCTTGACCGGCGAATCCCAGCCCATGCGCACACTACCGACCGACGCCTGCAACACGTTCATCCCGCGAGTCGGCACCACGGAGAGTTTCATCCTGCCGTTATCGATCTCGACGATGCTGACGCCCTCTTGCCGACCGCCGTGCAGGGTACGAAGAGTCACGGAGAAGGGTTGGTCGGTTTTCACACCGAGTTGCTGGCTGGTGATCTGCCAGTTTTGCGCAGCTTTATCGCTGTCGAGCAGGACGTAATCCCAGGCCATGGCGTGGGAGGCGGACAGCGCGCCAAGGACAACGAGGAGTTTGAGCGAGGTCATGGGGGAAGCCTTTCTTGGAGTTGTGCATTTTTTATAGCGCTGATGAAACGATTCAGCAAGCTTAAAAAGCCCACGCCCGAGCCTTCCCAAGTCAATTAATATTGACCTTATGCAACCTCCGCACGCTTACGTTAGTCTCATAAGGTTTAAACCTCCGGCAGACTGGCGGTGATATCATCATGGCATTAAGGCCGCCCGCCAAATGCAGGAGCACGTACAGACACATCTGTCTGTCATTTTTGCGCAACGGATCGTATGGAGTTTGAATGCGCGGGGCACTATTACGCAGCGGTAAGAGCGGGTCATTCACTGCCCTCGGCGAAACAGGTCAACCGGTCTACCGGGCAGCCCTGCAATTGCGCGAAGCCATTCGCCGCAAGAACCCCGAGTTGGTAGATCATCTGGCCATCCCTCAAAGCGATGAACTCGGCAACCGGATCGACTGGTACAGCGCCCTCGACGGCGACGTGATTCCGTGGAGCAGTGCGACCGAAGAAGAACGCGCCCCTGCCCGCCGCCAGCTTGAAGCCTTGAAAAACGCGCTCGAAGAATTGAGCCAGCGTTTCCTGGGTACGGACTCCGCCGAACAGCCGCAAGGCGACAAAGCCGTGTTCGGTAAGCTACTCAAGCGCGTGATTCATTTCCCGGACGAAAACTTCGTCTACCTGGTGCAAGGCAAACCGGTGCTGACCTTCTGGGGTTTCGAGCATGCCGGTACGGGCAATAGCGATCCCCTGCACTGCCTCTATCAGGTCCCACCCGCGTTCACGCTGCCACCCGAGGTCGAACCGCCTGTTGTCGCGCCCGTCATGCCGGTGGTTGCTCGTCCATGGTGGCGTCGCTGGTGGTGGTGGCTGTTGCTGCCGCTGTTGCTCCTGCTGTTGTGGCTGTTGCTCGGCCTGCGAGGGTGCGTTCCGATTCCGTTGGTGGCGGTAGACTTGCTGCCAGATAGCGTTGTGCCAGTAGAAAAACAGCCGGAAGAGCCGCCAAAGACCGGCAATGTCACGACGGTCAATGGCGTCCCGGTGACAGGCACCGTTATAGGCTCCAGCACTGGAACCGGCATCGGTACCGCCGTGACCGGAACCCATGACGTAGAGGCGCCGCCAGTCGAAGGCACCGAGGCTGATGCAGCGGCGGCCGACCTGGCCAAAGGCACCGAGGCTGATGCAGCAGCGGCCGACCCAGCCAAAGATCCGGCAACCGAAAACAAAACCGCGACACCCGAAAACAAAACCGCACCGCCGGATGTCACATCGCCCGAGGCAGAAAAACCCGCCGCCGCCAAACCCGGCCCTCCCCTCAGCATCCCGCCAGACGCCGCCGATGGTGCCGCCAAGTTTCTCGATGGCCAGTACAGCGCAGGCGCCGGGATACAGGACCGCAGAACCGGCAAGCCGCTGCGTCTGGAGTACCAGCTCAAGGACGGCAAGGGCCAAGTCACCGTGCACCAGGCCGACGGTTCGAAATGCAGCGGGCCAGTGAGCGCTACTATGAAGGGTGGCAGCCTGGCCATCGACAGCCAGGGCCAGGCCGTTTGCGGCGATGGCAGCACTTACGACATGCCCAAGGTCAGCTGCAGCAAAGGGGCGACCTCGATCGCGGACTGCACCGGCGGTTACGGAAAAGAACAATTCCCCATGTCCATGCGGCAAGTGGCCGAATAAAAACGGAATAACTCGACATGTTGCCTGAAGTCACTCAATTCGAAGACACCGTCACGCTGGTCAGCGACACCGGCATCCAGTTCATGGATTTCGCCCTGCGCCTGGATCCCCGCAAGGAACCGGCGGGCGAGTTCGCACCGATGATCAGCGGGCTGATCTGCCGCCTGGCGTACAACGAAGAGAAAGACTTCTTTTTCTACGAACCCGAACCGGAAAAGGTCGAAAAAGCCAAGCCTGCGTTCAGCGTCGACATGAAAAGCAGCCTCGATTTGCTCGACGGCATCTGGCTGCCGATTCCGTTTTTCCGCTTCATGCCGCCGCATCGCTTCGACGAAGGTCCGACCAACTGGTCGCGCATGCGCTTGGTGAAATTGGCGACTCCCGACATCGACGGTAATACCCACCGCCTGACGATGGCGTTCGACAGCCGTGTGATGCCCAAGCGTGACGGCACTGCCTATCTGGCGCCGAACGATGAAGACATCAGCTCCGGCGTGTCTTTCAAACTGGCGACCAAGGCTAGCGAAACCCGCTGGTTCCTGGCGCAACCGTGGGTCAACGAGTGGTTGCTGGAAGTGTTCAATGAGGGCAATGCCCACCGTTCGCGCGCAGAGCTGGACATCGATATCCGCGCCAACCATCACCTGGCGCACTACCTCAACTTGCTCAGCCTGTTGAGCAAACCGTCAGCCGCCCAGGAGTCGAAGGCCCGGGCGAAAGTTGAAATCCCCGAGCTGAAAGTGGTCGCCAACGACAGCAATGGCCTGGTCAAACCGATACCGGTAGACCTGGTGCTGGACGTCGGCAACTCGCGTACCTGCGGCATCCTGATCGAAAACCACGGTCAGGCCGGCTCCGGACTGAAGCAGAACTACGTGCTGGAACTGCGTGACCTGATCACCCCCGAACACACCTATAACCTGCCGTTTGAAAGCCGCGTGGAGTTCTCCCAGGCGTACTTCGGCAAGGACCACTGCTCGGTCAAGAGCGGTCGCCACGATGCGTTCCAATGGGCGACGATTGCCCGTGTCGGCAATGAGGCCAGTCGCCTGGCCAGTCGTCGTCGCGGCACCGAAGGCTCCACGGGCCTGTCCAGCCCGAAACGCTATCTGTGGGACGAACACGCCTATGGCCACGGCTGGCGTTTCAACTGCTCGTACATAAAGACCGACAATGAGCCGTACGCCACCGCCGCGCCGTTCTCGCACCTGATCAACGAAACCGGCGAGGCGCTTTACAGCCTCGAAGAAGACGATCGTCTGCCGGTGTTCATGCCGCGTTACTCACGCAGCTCGCTAATGACCTTCATGCTCGCCGAAGTACTGGCCCAGGCGCTGTCGCAAATCAACAGCCCGGCCCAGCGTTCGCGCCAGGGTCACACCCGTGTGCCGCGCCAGCTCAACAGCATTACCCTGACCGTGCCGCCGGGCATGCCGCAGGCCGAGCGCAGTATCCTCAACGAACGCATGCTGCAAGCCATCGGCCTGGTGTGGAAAAGCCTCGGCTGGCATGCCGGCGAGGAAGATCCACATCTGGATCAGGCTGTCAGTCCGCGCACGCCGATCCCGAGTATCCGCGTGGAATGGGACGAAGCGTCCTGCGGCCAGTTGGTGTACCTGTACACCGAGGTCAACGAGAACTTCGCCGGTCACCCGGAAGAGTTTTTTGACACCATCGCCCGGCCGGACAAGGTCGACCGTCAACGCATCACCCTCGCGACCATCGACATCGGCGGTGGCACCACCGACCTGGTGATCACCGACTACCGCCTCGACCGCGCGGGCAATACCGGCAGCGGCAGCAACGTGCACATCGTGCCGGAACAGCGTTTTCGCGATGGCTTCAAAGTGGCCGGCGACGACATCCTGCTGGACGTGATCCAGGACTTCATCCTGCCGAGTTTCGAAAAAGCCTTGCAGAACGCCGGCGTGAAGGCACCGAACTCATTGATGTCACGGCTGTGCGGCGATGAATCGGTCAGTGCCCAGGACATGATCCTGCGTCAGCAATTGAACCTCCAGGTGTTCGTCCCGCTGGGCCTGGCGCTGCTCAAGGCGTATGAGCATTACGATCCGCAGGTCCCGCAAGAAGTCATCCCGCAAAGCTACCGCCAATTGCTCGGTGACAATGCCATCAGCCAGACCGTGCTCGACTACGTGAATGTCGCCGTGCGTCGCGATGTCGGCGCCCAGAGCAGTTTCGACCTGTATGACGCGCCGATCAGCTTCGACCTGCAAAAGCTCCATGCCGCGTTCCTCAATGACCAGATCAACATCACCAAGATCCTGGGTGCACTGTGTGAAGTGGTCGCGCATTACCCCTGTGACGTCTTGCTGCTGACCGGCCGCCCTTCGCGCCTGCCCGGCATCCAGGCGTTCATTCGCAAGCTGTTGCCGCTGCCACCGGGGCGCATTCTGGCGCTGCAAAACTACCGCACCGGCGGCTGGTATCCGTTTCACAAGAACGGCCGGATCGACGACCCGAAAAGCACCGCCTCGGTCGGCGCCATGCTCTGCCTGTTGTGCGCCAACCACAGCGTGCCGAACTTCTACTTCCGGGCATCGGCGCTCAAGCCATATTCGACGGTCAAGCACATCGGCGTCATCGATCTGAACAACGTGATCAAGGATGCCGACGTGCTGTACCGCGACATCCAGTCCGAAGACTACAAAATCAAGCTACCTGAAATTGGCGTTGGCGACGCCGTCGACACACCGCAGCTGGAAATGCGCGGCGACCTGCGCCTCGGTTTTCGCCAGTTGGCCACCGAACGCTGGGCCGCTTCGCCGTTGTACACCTTGCGGTTCACCAAGGCGGGTCGGGAGAAGTTTTCCCGGGCAACCGGTGAAAACGGCAGCGCCCCGCTGCTCAAGGTGCGGTTCGAGGTCAAACCGGCGGACAAATACACGCGCAAGCAGGATCTGGTCAGCGATCGCCTCTCGGTTCGCGACATCGAATCCAACAGTAACAACGTCAACTTCAACCCGCGCAGCGACCTCGAGCTGGAACTCAACACCATGCTCGACGCCGGCCTGAGCGAGACCAAGTACTGGCTCGACAGTGGAAGTGTGAAACGCAAATGAATGACCTGACCCCCGATCAAACTCAGCTCTCTGCCAGTTGGGCCGCTGTTTATGAAGGCGCCGGTCAAGCGCTGGACTGGATTGAACAGACGCGCGGCAATGCGCCACGCCTGGACAGCGAAGCCGACAACCTGAACATCCGCCTGCACCGCGCCCGCAACCTGGCTCAAAGCCTCGGTCGCGTGGCCTGCACGCCGATGACCATTGGCTTTTTCGGCTTGTCCCAGGCCGGCAAGTCCTACCTGATTTCGGCCCTCGCCGCCGGTCAGAACGGCAAGCTGGAAACCGAGTTCGGCGACCATCGCCTGGACTTCATCAAACACATCAACCCGGTGGGTGGAGGCAAGGAAGCCACCGGCCTGGTCACGCGCTTCAGCCGTCGGGCGACGGCAAGCCAGGACAAGGACTTCCCGGTAGAACTTACGTTGTTCAAGGAAATCGAGCTGGCGAAGATTCTCGCCAACGCCTGGTTCAAGGATTTCGACCTTGAGCGGATTTCCTACGAGATCGACGAAGAGCGCATCCAGCGCGTGCTCAAACCGTTCGAAGGCCGCGAAACCGGGCCGCTGCAAACGGGCGTCAACGCCGACGATCTGGTGTCGCTGTGGGATTACCTGCGCGACAATTTTCGCAACTCGGTGAAGAAGCTTGAGCACCTGTACTGGCCCAAAGCGTTGCAGCTGGCGCCACGGCTGAATTTCCAGGAGCGGGCCGAGCTGTTTTCGATCCTCTGGGGTGAGCAAAGCGAGTTGACACGCGTGTACCAGAAACTGGCCGGCGCGCTGCACAAGCTGGGTCTGCCCGAGACTGTGTTCGCACCGTTGAAGGCCTTGGTGAGTTTCGACAACGACACCTACAGCCAGCGCGACAGCATCATGAACGTCGACATCCTCGAACGCTTCGGCAGCCCGCTGGACTTGCCGATCGAGGTTCGGCCGCTTGTTGGCGATCGCCTGCAAAACAGTCAGGCAATTGCGGTCGCGCAACTGGCGGCACTGACCGCCGAAATGACCTTCCGTCTGATCGAGGCGCCGGTAGATGACATCGTCAATCAGGTCGACCTGCTGGATTTCCCCGGTTATCGCGGGCGCCAGAAACTGCACGAGATCGCCGATTCCAACGACCCGCAATCCAGCGCCAAGGACAATTCCGTTTCCCAGCTGATCCTGCGCGGCAAGGTCGCCTACCTGTTCGAACGCTACACCGACAACCAGGAAATGAACGCACTGGTGGTCTGCACCAGTTCGACCAAGCAGAGCGACGTCAACGACGTGGGCCCGGTGCTGACCCGCTGGATCGAAAAAACCCAAGGCGCCGACTCGGCTGCTCGCAGCAAGCGCGATACTGGCCTGATCTGGGCGCTGACCATGCTCGACCTGCGCATTACCAACTCCCTGAGCCTGACACCCGATCAGTACGATGAGAGCTGGAACGGCATGGTCAAACTGACCATGCTGGAGCGTTTCGGCAGCCTGAGCTGGATGAACGACTGGGCCGGCACACCGTTCCAGAACACCTACCTGGTGCGCAAACCGCGTATGGATGCGGCGTTCATCGGGCAAGACGCGACGGGTGCGGAAACCGGCCTCAATGCCATCTATCAGGAACGTGTCAGCGCGCTGGGCACCAGCTTCGCCAGCAACGCGCTGGTGTGCAAACACATCAAGAACCCGGTCAACGCCTGGACAGAAATGCTGCGCAACGACGACGGTGGCATCAGCCACTTCAGCAGCAGTTTCAAGGGCGTGGCCAATATCGAATTTAAACTGCAGCGTATCCGCGAGCAATTGAGCGAATGCCTCGAAGGCCTGACCACTCACGGACTGAGCACCTGGTACCACGCTGACGACGACGGCGCCGCAGCCGCCAAGAAAGCCAAGGCGCAAATGATTCTGACGGGCCTGGGCCGTCGCCCCGCGGTACTTGGCGAATTGATCGATCAACTCGACATACCGAGCGAAGAGGTGCGCGACCTGTACCTCAGCGGTGTGTACGAAACCGATGATGAGCCGGTCGTGAACGACGAGCCGGTCACCCCGACACCGAGCCAGAGCCTCTACGGCAACGACGCCGGTTTCAATTTCGATTTCAGTGACGACCCGGGCCATGACGCGCCAGTCAGCAGTAAAACTGCCACCCCGGCACCCGAACTGCAAAGCAATGAGCACCGTTTCGCCAAAGCGGCGTTCAAGGCCTGGATCGCGCACCTGCGTGAACTGACCACCCGGCAAAGCCTGCTCAACCTGCTGGGGCTGGAAAAGGCCTTGCTGGAAGCGGTGGTCGATGAACTGATCACCGCCGGCTATCGCCAGGACTTGCCGGGGCAACTGAGCCGCGCCGTCCTCAAGCGCGCACAAAGTGGCGCGCGGCGTGATCAACTGGTCGAGCGCCAGGTGCTGGAAGTGCAGCGCGTGCTGCGCGATTTCGTGTCTTGGTTCGGCTACCTCCAGAAACCGGTGAGCGAGCGTCCGAACAGCCGCGCCGGTGCCAAGGAGCCCCTGTTTTCTTTCTACACCGACATTGGCCCGGGACAAGTGCCCGTACTGCCGGCGCAACCGGCGAATCAGGCGCAACGGTACCTGGGCGACTGGCTTTCGGGCCTGGCCTACATCACGCAGGACAATGCCGGCCATGGTGCCGGACGTGAAATCACCCCTGAACAGAACGAACGGCTGGGCCAAGTGCTCAAAGCCTTCGCAGCGAGATAAGCAATGCCAATTCGTGTCGACCTGCTCGCGTTAGAGCCCAATGTGCCTGGCCAGGCCCGCCTCACTGTGAAGAAATGGCAGGGTGACGAGCAACAGCTGGAGTTTTCCATTCAGCGCAACCAGGACGGTTTTTACCTTCAGGACCACAAGGCCTGGAGCAACAATCCATTCTGGTTCAAGGTCTCGCGTTTCAACCTCATGGCCAACGGCGAAGCGTTGGAAACCCAGGTCGGACCAGACGTGGTTGACCCGCTGCTGGAAGGCGGCGCCAACTCGCAATTCCAGATCGAATTGCGTGAACAGGGCCAAGGCCACGCCGACAAAGGCGTGGTTCGGCCAGGCGTCGGTTTGTTGCCGTCCACGGCCGGCGGCCAGACACGCTCGACTTACGGCGCTGTCGAATTGACGGCGCCCAGCGCACCGGCACCGGCACCGGAGATCCCGGAGATCCCGGATCTGCCTGAACTGACCCTGTCCACCGCCGAGCCAGAAATGGAGTTGGAATCGGTACTCACCGAGCGCGCCTATACGCCGCCTCCCGCACCGGTGAAGAAAAGCAATAAAGGCCTGATCGGCCTGTTGATTGTAGTGTTGCTGCTGGCGGCGGGCGCCGGATTCTGGTTCTACAAACGCACCCCAGCGCCTGCGGTTGCAGCCACTGCCGCCGCACCTGCTGGCGCCAATGCTCAAGCCTGCACCCTCGACAGCATGAACAGCCTGCCCGAGCTTACCTTCGTCCAGACCTGCATCAAGGCGGCGCCGGACAGTGCCAGGTTGCTGGAGATCATCAACCAGGCCAAGGACAGTAAACATTGCGGCGTCGCCCAGCGCCTGTACGCCAACCGTGCCCAGGCCGGTGACGTGCTGATCGCCAACGCCTATGCCCGCGAATACGACCCTAAATACCTGAAGGCCAGCGAGTGCTTCCCGGCCGCGGACAACGCCACCGCCGCCTACTGGTATGAAACCATCCTCACCCAGGACCCGAACAACGCCGAAGCCAAGCAGCGTTTCGAGGAGTTGCAGAAGTGATGCGTTCACCCATGAGTCGACTCCTGCTGAGCGGTGCCGCCTTGCTCGCTCTGTGCATCAGCCCGCTGTCCCAGGCCGATGACAAACCGCTGATCCAGACCGGTAAAAAGACCCTGTTCCAACGCGTGCTGACCACACCGGGCTGCAAAATCAGCTCGACGGCGGGCGGTGCCGAAGGTGAAGCACAACCGGTCTTCAGCCGCTTCTATGTGTACGAGCGCGCCCAGGCAAACAATGCCGAATGGCTGAAAGTCGGCCCCGACAGTTATGGCAAAACCATTGG
The DNA here is from genome assembly GCF_002236105.1 of Pseudomonas umsongensis. GTDB lineage: Bacteria > Pseudomonadota > Gammaproteobacteria > Pseudomonadales > Pseudomonadaceae > Aquipseudomonas > Aquipseudomonas umsongensis. The sequence goes on along the minus strand of NZ_NIWU01000003.1, from coordinate 264,593 downwards.
CTGGCTGCCTGCCAGCTGCACCACCGACTGGAAGATGCAGCTGACGTTGGCCTTCACCAACTCGGCCAACCGCGACCGGCTGCTGTTCTTCAAGGACCGCGCCACCGTCGAAGGCATCCTTGATGCGCCGGACCCGGTCAGCAAAGTTGCGCCGCTGCGTGCCACGCTGAAAAAGGGCCAGCAGGCCCCGGGCGTACTGGCTGAAGAACCTGAATACTTCGTCGACCTGCAAAAGCAGTTTTACCTGCTGCCGGTGCTCAGTGGCGAAGAAGTCATGACCGAAAGCGGTTTTCGCACGCGCCTGCTCAACGTCGCCTCCGTCAGCAAGCCGGATGACAAAAACGCCAAGGGCGGTGCTGCAAGCAGCGCTGCCGGCAGCAAGGAAGCCGAAGAGAAAAAAGCCAACCAACTGAAGGAATTCAGTGCGGCCGTGGTATTTGTCATCGACTCGACGATCTCGATGGACCCCTACATCGACCGCACCCGCGAGGCGATCCGCAAGGTTTACCAGAAGATCGAAGCGCAGAACCTCGGCAAGCAGGTCAAGTTCGGCCTGGTGGCTTTCCGCTCCAACACCCAGGCGGTACCGGGGCTGGAATACACCACCAAGATGTACGCCGACCCTACCAAGGTGAAAGACAGTGCCGACTTTTTCGCCAAGATTGCAGACCTCAAGCAGGCCACCGTGTCGAGTAGCAGCTTCGATGAAGACTCGTTTGCCGGCGTCATGGAGAGCATCGACAAGGTCGACTGGAACCAGTTCGGCGCACGCTACGTGGTGCTGATCACCGATGCGGGCGCCATCGAAGGCGACGACAAGCTGTCGAAGACCGGCTTGAGTGCTGCGCAGGTGCGTATGGAAGCCGCCAACCCGGGCGTGGCGATTTACACCCTGCACCTGAAAACCCCGGCGGGAGCCAAGGACCATGCCAAGGCCGAGGCGCAATACAAAAACCTGTCGACCTACCCGGGCACCAACACTTCGCTGTACTACCCAGTGAACGCTGGCGATGTACAAGAGTTCGGGCGCAAGGTCGACGCCCTGGCCGGCGCGATCACTACACAAGTGAAAGCCGCCTACATGGGCGAAGACGCCATCGGCAGCGCGGCGAACGCCAAGCAGGACCCGGGCGAGAAAAAAATGCTCGAAGACGCAGCGCTGATCGGCCACGCCATGCAACTGGCCTATCTCGGCGAGAAGACCAACAGCAAAGCCCCGCCAGTGTTCAAGGCATGGATCACCGACCGCGACCTGATCAAGCAGAACATCCCGACCACCGACGTGCGGGTGCTGCTGACCAAGTCACAGCTCAGCGACTTGAGTGATGTGATGAAGCAGATTCTCGATGCCGCCAACGAAGGCCTGATTTCGCCGACGGACATGTTCAATCGCCTGCGTTCGGTGGCGGCGACCATGGGCGCCGATCCCAATCAGCTCAAGCAGAACAACAATGCCAAACTGGCGGACATGGGCGTCCTCGGTGAATACCTCGAAGACCTGCCCTATCAAAGCGAAGTGCTGAACCTCGATGAAGAAACCTGGAAGAGTTGGGATGGCCTGGCCCAGGAAAAATTCATCCGCACGCTGAACACCAAACTGCGGCATTACCAGCGTTACAACGCCGATGTCGACCGTTGGGTCGCTTTAGCCAAAGACAGCGATGCGCGGGACAACGTCTACCCCGTGCCACTGGAAATGATGCCCTGACGAGACGTCCATGCTCGATATCAAGAACCTGCTGGTGCGCCGTGGTGAAGGCGCACAGGCTCATCATGTGCGACTGCCGCACTTGCAGGTCGGCGCCGGGGAAATCCTCGCCATCACCGGCGAGAGCGGGAGCGGCAAAAGTACATTGCTCGAAGCCATCGGCCTGTTGCTCGCGCCGGTGGAGCTCGAGCGCTTCCGGCTGGGCCCGACGCACGCCCAGGATATCGCCCAACTGCTGGCCACTGACGATCAGCCTGCTCTAGCCGCGGTGCGTTCACGGCACTTGGGATTCATTTTGCAGAGCGGCGGCTTGCTGCCGTTCCTGAGCGTGCGCGACAACATCAGCCTGCCGCGCCGTTTGCTCGGGATGCCGGTGAAGAGCGATCACATCGACCACGCCGTTGACGTGTTGCGCCTGCAAGGGTTGCTGGATAAACAACCTCAAGCCTTGTCGATTGGCGAACGCCAGCGCGTTGCCTGCGTTCGGGCGATTGCCCATGAACCGCTGCTGCTGTTGGCCGACGAGCCGACCGCCGCGCTCGACCCTCACAGTGCCCGACGTTTGTTCGAGTTGCTCCTGAGCCTGGTGTCGAGCATGGGCCTGAGTGCACTCGTGGTATCCCATGACTGGGCCTTGCTGAAAAATTTCGGCTTGCCGCGACTCGGCGCTATCAGCCACCAGGGAGAGACTCTGTTTGAACCGATGGACTGATCGCTTGCGCCTGCTGGGCTCGCTGGCACTGCAAGACCTCTGGCACGACCGCAAGGTCTCGCTGTGTATCGCCGCGTCCCTGGTGGCGGTGATCGCGCCGTTGTTGCTGCTGTTCGGGCTCAAACACGGGGTGGTCAGCCAGCTGCAGGACGAACTGCTGCGCGACCCGCGCAACCTTGAAGTGAAGATGCTCAGCAACGGCAACTACGACTCGGCCTGGATCGAGCGTTTGCGCCAGCGCCCCGAGACCGGTTTTGCCCTCGGCCAAACCCGCTCGCTCAATACCCAGGCGGACCTGCTGATCGGCATGCAACGCTTTGTCGAAGGTGCGGAAATCATCGCCACTGAGCCCGGCGACCCTCAGCTGAACCTGGCATCCCTCAACCCCGTCGGCAATCAGGTGATCCTCAGCGCCAGCGCAGCGCAGCGCTTGCAGGCCAAGGCCGGTGACAGCGTGCAGCTGCGCGCCTTACGCCGCCTGGAAGGTGTCAATGAACGCGGCGAGATGACGCTGACGGTACTGGCCGTGCTCGACGGCGCCCGCTTCGGTCGCGCTGCCGGGTTTGTCGCCCCGCCGCTATTGCTGGATCTGGAGCGTTTTCGCGACGGTTATCAGGTCAGTGAATTTGGCGTTACCACCGGCAAGCCTCAGGATAATCTACAGCCGCTGTATGCCCGCGCCCGCGTTTATGCGCGCGACATCGATCAGGTCGCGCCGCTGGAACGCTGGCTCAACGAACAACACATCGAAACGTCGAGCCGACTGGCCGACATCGACAACGTCAAAGCCATCAACCATGTGCTGGGGTTGATCTTCGGGGTGATCGCCATGGCGGCGCTGATCGGCTGCGTGGCGTCCATGGTTGGCGCGTTCCTGGCCAACATCGATCGCAAACGCAAAAGCCTGGCGGTCCTGCGCCTGCTGGGTTTCAAGCGCAGGTCTGTCGGCGGCTTCGTGGTCCTGCAAGCGCTGGTGCTGGGTCTGGCTGGCTACGTGGGCGGGCTGGGATGTTATGCGGTGGGCAGTCATTTGTTCGACTACCTGCTCGGCAGCAGCCAAGCCACCGGCACCTTCGTTTGCCACATCACTGTCTGGCATGGCGTCGCCGCCCTGCTCCTGACCTTCCTGGTCGCTGCCTTGGTGGCCATGATCGGCGCCCTGAGAGCCATCAACATCCAACCTGCGGAGAGTCTGCGTGAGCTATAAACGTTTTGGCTTGCTGTTACCCCTGAGCCTCGGCTACTTGCTCGACGCCTCGGCGGCGGGCTGGGAAGAGAAGTATTACAACCCGATGCCCGAGGCTGGCGACGTCGTGCTGCCGATGCCCTGCGAAGGCTCGATGGTGTTCCGCAAGGTGTTCATCCCGGTCGCCGGCCCGCTCGACGACTATCCGATCAACATCGGTCAGGACGGTGCGGAATACGGCTATGTCGAGCAGACCCGCCCGACCTTTATCGCCGGCAGTTTTACCGGCGCCAAGAGCGACAAGTCCCGCTACTACCTGATGGCCAAGTACGAGATGAGTCAGTTGCAATACGCCGCGCTGACCGAAGCAACCTGCCCCACCGCTGCCACCAAGATGCGCTTGCCGCAAACGGCGGTGAGCTGGGTGCAAGCCATCGAGGCCGCCGACAAGTACAACCTGTGGCTACGCAAAAACGCCGCTGGCAAGCTGCCCAAGGAAGACGGCGCCCAAGGGTTCCTGCGCCTGCCAACCGAGGTCGAATGGGAGTTCGCCGCGCGCGGCGGGCTGGAAGTCGGCGCTGCTGAATTCCGCGACACGCACTACCCGATGCCAGAAGGCATCAACGCCTACGAGTGGTTCGCCGGGGCGCAATCGTCCAACGGCAAAGTGCAATTGACCGGCCTGCAAAAGCCCAACCCGCTGGGCCTGCATGACATGCTCGGTAACGTCGACGAAATGATGTTCGAGCCGTTTCGCCTGAACAAGCTCGACCGCCAGCACGGCCAGGCCGGCGGCTACGTCGTCCGTGGCGGAAACTACCTGACCGCGCAGGCCGACCTGCATACTGCATTACGTAAGGAAGAACCGTATTACAATGCCGAGGGCCAGGTGAAAAACAAGACCACCGGCCTGCGACTGGTGTTGGTCTCCCCGACCCTCACCTCTCGCGAACGGGTCGCCAGCATCGAAAGCAGCTGGAAGAAACTCGGCACCGGAAGCAACGAAGCCGAATCCGCCGACAAAGGCACCGTGCAATCGCTGAACAGCCTCGCCTCGGGCGTCGAAGACAAAGCGCTCAAGGAAAAGCTCCAGGCCCTGGAGAACCAGCTGCGCGCTAGCAACCAGCAGCAGGAAGAAACCCGCGACCAGGCGATCCGCGCCAGCCTCAACCTGGGTGCGTTCCTGTGCACCAAGATGCTCGACGACGGCCAGTACGTGGACTTCCTGCAAAAGAACTACAAGCTCAACTGCGAAGGCGCGGACAAAGACACCAGTTGCGACATGCGTAAAGGCAAGCTCGAGGAGCAAAAGGATCGCCTGCACAAACTCAGCCGTTACTACGCCAGCAGCCTGGTGGAATCGGCTACCTTGTACGGCCAGCCACTGCTTGAAACGCAAGTCCCGGTGATGGAAGAAATCATCACCCGCAACAAGCAGTTGCAAGACCTGAAACCTTACTTGCGCACGCACTGGGCCAATCAGAAAGCGTTCCTGCAAAAGCAGAAAATCGACACTGCAGCCTGGTTGAACAGCTGCAAAACCGTCACTCAATAACAATGCGTCAACACCGTTACGTAGGAGTTTCACCATGTCGCGCAGCCTTTGGACTCGCTTCAAACTACAGATCGCTTTCGTAGTCGCCAGCAGCCTGCTAATGACCGGTTGCGCCAACACCGGCAGCTCCATGCTCGGCGAAGGTGAAGGCGACGGTACCGACCCGCGCCTGACCCAGGGCAATGACGCAGAGTTCTTCAGCAAGTCCGGATACCAGGCCTGCGCCGTCGGCGCCGGTGTCGGCATCCTCGCTTGCGCGCTGTCCAACAGCAGCAACAAAACCGTGTGCGTCATCGCTGCCGGTATTACCGCGTGTGGCGTGGCCATGGGTGCGAACTATTATCTGGATCAACGTCGCGCTGAATACGCCGACACCACCACCCGCTTGGCGAAGATGAACAGCGACGTCGAACAAGACACGCAGAAAGTGATCGCCCGGACTGAGACCGCTCAGCAAGTGATCAATGATGACCGTGCGCAAATTGCCCAGATCAAAAAGGACATCGCCAACAAGAAAGTCGACAAGAGCAGAGCCCAGGCGCAAATCGCCGGGATCGATTCGGACATCGCGCGCCTGCGCAAAGACCTTGCCAACATGCGGACCAAAGTCACCGAGTACCGCAAGGTGGCAGACGCCGAGCGTTCGCAAGGCAGCAGCGCCGAGATCAGGCAAGTGGAGATGAACATTCAGAGAATGAACCAGAAAGTCGTCAGCCTCCAGAAGGAAGTCGACGCGCTGTACAGCCAACGCTCCGCAATCACCCTGGGCTAAACACATGACACCAAGACAACTGATGGTCATCACTGCCGTCCTGGCCCTGAGCGGTTGCGCGACCCAGCCCGGCGAATGCGATGCGACCAATCGCGACAGCAGCATGCTGACCAAGATGAACTGCGACTATTCCGGTGGTTACAGCGATCAGGTCAAGCAGAAAGAAGAGGCCCTGAGCGAATCCCGAAAGCAAAACGCAATGTTCCGTCAGGTGTACGAGAACATTCAGGCCCAGCAGCTCAGCACCAAGGCCGACCTGGCCAGCCAGCAGAAATCCCAGGCGGCGCTGAATCAGTCGCTGACGCAGCTGCTGAACTCGCTCAAGGCCCGGCGTGGCAATGAAGCCCAAGTGCAGAAGCAGATTGCCGACCTCGAGAAGCAACTCAAGGCTACGCAAGCGCCGCCAACGGCCAAAGCAACGCCCGCGGCACTGGCGGCCAGGCAGCAAGAACTGAAAACGTTGCAGAAGAAGGTCAACCAGCTGCAATTCAGCCTCGGCTACGAAGAGTAACTTTTCACCCCGCAGGGCATCCCGACGGATGCCTGCACTTTTTCAGGAATCGTCGTCATGCAGCGGGTCATCAGGGATGCGCAAGCCACATCGGAGGGGATGAGTGCGCTGCAAGCCAAAGTCGCCCTCATCCAGAAACACTTTCCGCCGACCGTCGCCAGTTTGTTTGCCATCCCGCGGATGGGCAGCGGCGACGTGCTGGAATGGTGGACCGAACTGGGTGGCCAACCCACACCTTATGCCGATCTCAACGAGGACGCGCAACGACGTTTGCTGGAAACCTATGAGGTGCGTCAGACGTCCCTCGCACAGCTGGCGGATGAACTGCAAAAACGCGGTCAACCGACGGAAGCGCAAGACCTGCGCAGCCTGCTCGGCACGCCTGAGCTGGACAAACTCTACAGCCTCAACGGTGAGCCTTTGGTGGTGCGCTGGAACCAGCGACCGCCCAAACCGATTGTGCCGCCAGTGATTCCGGTGGTACCGGTCGTGCCGCCGTCGCGGCGTGGCTGGTGGATCGCGGCGGCCTTGCTCGCGCTGCTGTTGCTGCTTCTGGCGCTCTGGCTCTGGTGGTTCCTGCACCATGAGCCGGTGGTCGTGGCTCCGCCTGTAGCGCCTGTGGCGCCGGTGGTTACGCCGGCTGAGAAACCGCTTGAGAAACCGGTTGAGCCCGCCCCCGCGCCTGTCGTGGAACCGGAACCGAAACCTGTTCCGGCACCCGAACCCACGCCAGAACCGGTGCCGGAGCCCAAGCCGGTCCCACCACCAAAACCGGCACCGGCCCCCGTACCGGAACCCAAGCCGGCCCCGCCACCCAAACCGGTTCCACCACCAAAACCGGTAGTGGCTGCCCCGCCACCAGCCCCGCCCCCAGCCCCGACGCTGGACAATTTCGCATGCCGCAAAACAGCGCCGAAGTCAGAGGTCCCGCAGTTCGTGGTGGTGCTCGACACCTCGGGTTCGATGGATTTGAACATCAAGGCAGTGAGAGCCGACGAGGACTGGTTCTACGGTCCTGACATCAACAAGCTGCTGGACCCGAACCGCACGATGCGGCTTACCGCCAAGCCCAGCCGCATGGACGTCGCCAAGGAGTCGCTGGCCGGCATGATCAACGGGCTGGACCCGAAGATTGATACACGCCTGATCACCTTTGCCGGCTGCGAAAGAACGCCGGACCGGGGTTTGTTCAAGTTCGGCGACCGCCCGCGGTTGATCAACGGGATTCGAGGCCTGGTTCCCGACGAAGGCACACCGCTGGCCGACAGCCTGGCCCACGCGGCGAGCACGGTCGACGGGCGCAATAACGATGCCGTGATCGTGATGTTCGTCGACGGCGAAGACGGTTGCGGACAGGACGTATGCGCGGTATCCCGTCGAATCGCCAGGGAACAACCACGCCTGCGGGTCAACGTGGTGAAAATCGGTGCGGGCGGCCCGTCACGCTGTATCGCTGAAAATACCGGAGGTCGGATTTACAACAGCACCAACGCAGCTGAGTTGGGTAACCTGTTGAAACAGGCGAGCAAGGAAGTATCCAGCAATGCCAAGTGTGATTAGCTTGGCGACGGATCCGCCATTGAGGCTTGCCGGCGATGATTCAGCTCAAGTGCTCGACCGCCGGTAACTCCATGGCCCGAACCTCGCCCAACAAAAAAACGCTGAGGCGGCGTAAACGCTCACCTCCGGGGCGGGTTTTCGGCCAGACCAGGTAATAATTCTCACCGCTGGCGACCGCCGTCGGCCACGGCAAACTCAGGCGACCCTGCGCAACATCTTCAGCCACCATCAACAAATCGCCCATGGACACGCCATAGCCTCGGGCGGCGGCGATCATCCCCAACTCCAGCGTGTCGAACACCTGGCCGCCCTTGAGTGAGACCTGGTCAGTCAGGCCCATGCGCTCCAGCCAGCTGCGCCAGTCGCGACGGTCGGGCGTTGGGTGAAGCAGTTCGGTGCTGGCCAGCCGTGCGACGTCCCACGGCTGATCGTTCAGAAGATTGGGCGCGCCCACCGGAATCAGTTCCTCTGGAAATAACAAAGTAGCCTCCCAGTCCGGCGGGAAATGCCCGTTGCTGAGGATCACGGCGCAATCGAACGGTTCCTGATTGAAGTCCACCGAGTCGATGTCCATCCAGGCGCTGGTCAGCTGTACTTCATTGCCCGGTTGAAGGTGCCGAAAACGGCTGAGCCGCGCCAGCAACCAGCGCATGGTCAAGGTCGACGGGGCTTTCATACGCAGGATGTCGTCTTCGGCGCGCAAGGTATTGCAAGCGCGCTCCAGGGCAGAGAAACCGTCGCGAATGCCCGGCAGGATCAACCGCGCCGACTCAGTGAGTTGCAGGTTTCGCCCGCTGCGGTGAAACAACCGACAGGCAAAATGCTCTTCGAGCGTACGAATATGCCGACTGACCGCGCTTTGGGTAATCGACAGCTCTTCCGCAGCCCGGGTAAACGATGTGTGACGCGCCGCTGCTTCAAATGCGCGCAGAGCATATAAAGGAGGAAGACGACGCGACATCAGGAAAGCTCCTACAGCGGTTTTGAATACCCTAGCAGAAAATCTCCAGCATGAGTTTGAATCATGCTACCCATCCTTTTTATCCCTTTGTGCAATCCCCGTAGAGCGCCGAGAATCGACGCTTTCCTGTCTCCTTTGATAATCGAGCGTGATGACCATGCAGCATCCAGCGCGTATTGAACTCTGGGCCATCCTGCGGCTGGCGGGGCCGCTGATCGCCTCGCAGTTGGCGCACATGTTGATGGTCCTCACCGACACCTTGATGATGGCGCGACTGAGCCCCGAGGCCCTGGCGGGCGGCGGGCTCGGTGCGGCGACTTACTCGTTCGTGTCGATTTTCTGCATCGGCGTGATCGCGGCGGTCGGCACCCTGGTGGCGATCCGCCAGGGTGCGGGCGACATCCTCGGCGCGACCCGGTTGACCCAGGCCGGGTTATGGCTGGCCTGGCTGATGGCGCTGGTGGCGGGCTTGCTGCTGTGGAACCTCAAGCCGGTACTGCTGCTGTTCGGCCAGACCGAAAGCAACGTCCAGTCGGCCGGTCAATTCCTGATCTTCCTGCCGTTCGCCCTGCCCGGATACCTGAGCTTCATGGCCCTGCGTGGCTTCACCAGCGCGATCGGCCGGGCAACGCCGGTCATGGTTATCAGCCTGGGGGGCACCGTCGCCAACTTCCTGCTGAACTACGCGTTGATCACCGGGATGTTCGGTTTGCCGAAACTGGGGCTGATGGGCATTGGCCTGGTCACGGCAATTGTCGCCAACCTGATGGCGCTGGCGCTGGCGTGGCACATTCGCCGGCACCCGGCCTACGACGCCTATCCCCTGCGCCGGGGTCTGTTGCGGCTCAACCGACAGTACCTGAAGGAGCTGTGGCGCCTGGGGCTGCCGATTGGGGGCACCTACGCCGTGGAGGTTGGGCTGTTTGCCTTCGCCGCTTTGTGCATGGGCACCATGGGCAGCACGCAGCTGGGGGCGCACCAGATCGCCCTGCAAATTGTCTCGGTGGCATTCATGGTGCCCGCGGGGATTTCCTACGCGATCACCATGCGCATCGGTCAGCACTACGGCGCCGGGCAGTTACTGGACGCACGGCTAGCCGGAAGGGTGGGCCTGGCTTTTGGCGCGGTGGCGATGCTGTGCTTTGCGATGGTCTTCTGGCTGTTGCCAAATCAGTTGGTCGGGCTGTTTCTCGATCACAACGACCCCGCGTTTCGCGATGTCATCAACCTGGCGGTGAGCCTGCTGGCAGTGGCGGCATGGTTCGAGCTGTTCGACGGCACGCAAACCATCGCCATGGGCTGTATTCGTGGGCTCAAGGACGCCAAGACCACCTTCCTGGTGGGCCTGGGCTGTTACTGGCTGATTGGCGCCCCGGCAGCCTGGTGGATGGCGTTCCAATTGAATTGGGGGCCAACGGGCGTCTGGTGGGGCTTGGCACTGGGACTGGCCTGTGCAGCGGTGGCCCTGACGCTGGCGTTTGAATGGAAGATGAAGCGGATGATTCGGCGGGAGCCGGTGCCAGGACATTTCGACGCCATCCAGGCCGAATGAAAACTCTGTAGGAGCTGGCTTGCCAGCTCCTACAGGTTTTGTGTTCAGACCACGATTTCCAGCGGCGCCTGCTGATTGCCGTCAAACATCAGGTACTCCACCAGCTCCGCCAACGGCAACGGCTTGCTGATCAGATACCCCTGCACCTGATCGCAATCGAACCCGCGCAACAGATCCAGTTGCTCCGGCGTCTCCACGCCCTCGGCAACCACTTCCAGATTGAGGTTGTGCGCCAGGTTGATCATCGCGTGCACCAGTTGACGGTTTTCTTCGCGCTGCTCCATGCCACCGACAAAGCTCTTGTCGATCTTCAACAACGTGATCGGCAGGCTGTTGAGGTGCACAAAGGATGAAAAGCCGGTACCGAAGTCATCGAGGGAGAAGCGCACGCCCAGGCGCCCAAGGGCGTCCATGGTCTGCTTGACCAGGTCGCTGCGGCGCATGACCGCGGTTTCGGTCAGTTCGAATTCCAGCCACTGCGCTTCGACTCCGCGCTCGCTGATCAGCCGGCTCAGGGTCGAGAGCAACTGGCTGTCCTGAAATTGCCGGAACGACAGGTTGATCGCCATGTGCAACGGCGGCAAACCTAGCTCAAGCAACGCCTGCATATCGCGCAATGCCCGGGAAATGACCCAGTAACCCAGCGGCACGATCAAACCGCTCTGCTCGGCCAGGGGCACGAACTCGCTCGGTGGCAGCAAGCCGCGCTCGGCATGACGCCAGCGCACCAAGGCTTCGAGGCCGACGATTTGCCCGTCTTCAAGGTTCATTCGCGGCTGGTAATGCAGTTCCAGCTCATCGCGGCGCAAGGCCCGGCGCAGCTCGGTTTCGAGGTCGGCGATACTGCGGGCATTGCGGTTGATGCGTTCGTTGAAAATATGAAATGTGCAGCCCTGGGTGCTTTTCGCTTGCTGCATGGCGATATGCGCGTGCCACATCAACGGGTCGGCGCCCGCCTGCGCTCGTGCATGGGCAATGCCCAGGCTGGAGCCGATCAGCAGGCTTTCGCCGTCGACCCAATAAGGCTCGGCCAACGCTTCGGTAATGCGCTCGGCCATCCATTCGGCGCGCTCAGGAGCGCGGCGGGTGTCGATCAGCAAGGCGAACTCATCGCTGCCCAATCGCGCCAGTTGATCGCCGGCCTCAAGCTGGCCTTTGAGCCGCGCGACCACTTGCAGGATCAGGCGGTCACCGGCCTGGTGGCCGAGGGCATCATTGGCGTAACGAAAGTTGTCGAGGTCAAGATGGCCGAGGGCCAGGCCACGACCATCGTTTTCCGCCAGCCGCGCCGTCAAGAGGGTCTGGAAACCCTGGCGGTTGGCGATGCCGGTCAGCGGATCCTGCTCGGCCAGGCGTTGCAGGGTGTTTTCCAGTAAGCCGCGCTCACGCACATGGCGCAGGCAACGGCGCAACATGCCCGGGTCAAGATGGTCACGCACCAGCCAGTCGCTTACACCGTCGGGCGCGGTCACGGGTTCATGCTCGAGCAGCAACACCGTCGGCAGGCAGCAACGGCCCGGCGCCGGCTGGAGAGCCGGGATCGTCAACAACACCGCGCTGCGGTTGTCATCGAACAGACTGCTGACCGACTCCCAGCTCGGCGCACTGATGAGCACGGCCAAGCTCCCCATCGGAGCCAGACACTCGCGCAACAACGCTGCCCACGCTGGCTCTTCGGCCAATAGCAGCAAACGCAAGGGTTCGACAGGCGTAGACAAGCTAGCTCCCTAGACTCTGCAAAGATGTAGGCGACGGCATTATGCCGCGCCGATCCCTGATGACCAATGGACATCCGAGGCCTTTGTATCCGGAATTACGAACATTAGACGCGAATTCGTCGTGCATCCTGCGTGAAAGTAACAAAACCGGCAAATACAGATCGCGCTGTACGTCACAAGTCGGAGAGAGCAGCACAATTCTCTGAGCCTGTTAAAATGCCGGCCCATTTCGTGACTGACTCCTGAATTTACCTATGTCCCGACTCAATCCCCGGCAGCAAGAAGCCGTGAGCTATGTCGGCGGCCCTCTTTTGGTGCTCGCCGGTGCAGGCTCCGGCAAGACCAGCGTAATCACCCGAAAGATTGCCCACTTGGTCCAGAACTGCGGCATCCGCGCCCAGTACATCGTCGCCATGACATTCACCAACAAAGCCGCGCGCGAGATGAAGGAGCGGGTCGGCACCCTGCTGCGCGCCGGTGAAGGCCGCGGCCTGACGGTCTGCACGTTCCACAACCTGGGCCTGAACATCATCCGCAAGGAACACGCGCGGTTGGGCTACAAGCCCGGTTTCTCGATTTTCGACGAGACCGATGTCAAGTCCCTGATGACCGACATCATGCAAAAGGAATACTCGGGCGACGACGGCGTCGACGAGATCAAGAACATGATCGGCGCCTGGAAAAACGACCTGATCCTGCCGGCCCAGGCCCTGGAGAACGCGCGCAATCCCAAGGAACAGACCGCCGCCATTGTCTACACCCACTACCAGCGTACGCTCAAGGCGTTTAACGCGGTGGACTTCGACGACCTGATCCTGCTGCCGGTAAAGCTGTTCGAAGAGCACGCCGACATCCTGGAAAAGTGGCAGAACAAGGTGCGTTACCTGTTGGTGGACGAATACCAGGACACCAACGCCAGCCAGTACCTGCTGGTGAAAATGCTGATCGGCAAGCGCAATCAGTTCACCGTGGTAGGTGACGACGACCAGTCGATCTACGCCTGGCGCGGCGCCCGCCCGGAAAACCTGATGCTGCTCAAGGAAGACTACCCTTCCCTGAAAGTGGTGATGCTGGAGCAGAACTACCGCTCCACCAGCCGCATCCTGCGCTGCGCAAACGTACTGATTTCGAATAACCCCCACGAATTCGAAAAGCAGCTGTGGAGTGAAATGGGTCACGGTGACGAGATCCGCGTGATCCGCTGCCGCAACGAAGACGCCGAAGCCGAGCGCGTGGCCGTGGAAATCCTCAGCCTGCACTTGCGCACCGACCGGCCTTACAGCGATTTCGCGATCCTGTACCGGGGTAACTATCAGGCCAAGTTGATCGAACTGAAGTTGCAGCATCACCAGGTTCCCTATCGCTTGTCCGGCGGCAACAGCTTCTTCGGGCGCCAGGAAGTGAAAGACCTGATGGCCTACTTCCGCCTGATCGTGAACCCGGACGACGACAATGCCTTCCTGCGCGTGATCAACGTGCCGCGCCGCGAGATCGGCTCGACTACGTTGGAGAAACTGGGCAACTACGCCACCGAGCGAAAAATCTCGATGTATGCCGCCACCGACGAAATCGGCCTGGGCGAGCATCTGGACAGCCGCTTCACCGATCGTCTGTCGCGCTTCAAGCGCTTCATGGACAAGGTCCGCGAGCAATGCGCCGGCGAAGACCCGATCTCGGCCCTGCGCAGCATGGTCATGGACATCGACTACGAGAACTGGCTGCGCACCAACAGCTCCAGCGACAAGGCCGCCGACTACCGCATGGGCAACGTGTGGTTCCTTATCGAAGCGTTGAAAAACACGCTCGAGAAGGACGAAGAAGGCGAAATGACCGTCGAAGACGCGATTGGCAAGCTGGTGCTGCGCGATATGCTCGAGCGCCAGCAGGAGGAGGAAGACGGTGCCGAAGGCGTGCAGATGATGACCTTGCACGCCTCCAAGGGGCTGGAATTCCCCTATGTGTTCATCATGGGCATGGAAGAAGAAATCCTGCCGCACCGTTCCAGTATCGAAGCCGACACCATCGAAGAGGAGCGGCGCCTGGCCTACGTGGGCATTACCCGCGCGCGCCAGACCCTGGCCTTCACCTTTGCCGCCAAGCGCAAGCAATACGGCGAGATCATCGACTGCGCACCGAGCCGCTTCCTCGATGAACTGCCGCCGGACGACCTGGCCTGGGAAGGCAACGACGACACACCGACCGAAGTCAAAGCCGTGCGTGGCAATAGCGCATTGGCGGATATACGCGCGATGTTAAAGCGCTAGAATTGACCACATTTATTTAGACCTTCGGCGCAAAAGGCGCCAAACGAGGACAGCTTCATGGAAGCACTGCACAAGAAAATTCGCGAAGAAGGCATCGTGCTTTCCGATCAGGTCCTGAAAGTCGACGCCTTTCTGAATCACCAGATCGACCCGGCCCTGATGAAGCTGATCGGCGATGAATTCGCCACGCTGTTCAAGGATTCGGGCATCACCAAGATCGTCACCATCGAAGCCTCGGGCATTGCGCCGGCAATCATGACCGGCCTGAACCTCGGCGTGCCGGTAATTTTTGCGCGCAAGCATCAGTCCCTGACCCTGACTGAAAACCTGCTGTCGGCGACCGTCTACTCGTTCACCAAGCAGACCGAAAGCACCGTGGCGATTTCTCCGCGCCACCTGACCAGCAGCGACCGCGTGCTGATCATCGATGACTTCCTGGCTAACGGTAAGGCGTCCCAGGCGCTGATCTCGATCATCAAGCAAGCCGGTGCCACCGTGGCCGGCTTGGGGATCGTGATCGAGAAGTCGTTCCAGGGCGGTCGTGCGGAGCTGGATGCCCAGGGTTATCGCGTTGAGTCGCTGGCGCGCGTGCAGTCGCTGGCTGACGGCGTCGTGACCTTCATCGAGTAAAGCCGCCACACCGCATCTCCCCTGTGGGAGCGGGCTTGCTCGCGAAAGCGGTGGGTCAGTCGACATCAACTTTGACTGACACACCGCTTTCGCGAGCAAGCCCGCTCCCACATTTGTTTTGTGGTGTTAGTTATTGCGCGGTGACCTTCAGGCCGGTTAGCAGCAACCGCTGAAACAGGTCTTCTTTCAAGCCATCCGGGCTGGTCAGTTGCATCCGTTCCAGATGTTCCGGGTACGAAGAAGGCTCCGGCGCATCGAGCGCAGCCTTGCCCAACTCCAGCACTTCGCTGAGTTTGAATTTGCTCTTGAGCCAGTTCAGCGCCCGTAACAGGTCACGCTCCACGTCGGTGAAATCGCAACCCAGCGGATACTCCGGAAACAACCGCGAATGACGCGCTTCAATCGCCTGTAAACGCTGTGGTGTGTTGTCGGTGAAACGCGGATCCAGATGGAAATCCTTCGGTAACTTGCCGACCTTCCGTGCCTGCTCGATCAAGCCCGGCTGAAAACGCGAGTCGCTGATGTTCAACAGGGCTTCGATCACCGCCGCATCCGTCTTGCCGCGCAGATCGGCAATGCCGTACTCGGTGACCACGATGTCCCGCAGGTGCCTGGGGATGGTGCAATGACCGTACTCCCAGACAATATTGGAACTGACGTCACCCGCCGACTCACGCCAACTACGCAGCAGCAACACCGAACGCGCACCTTCCAGCGCATGGCCCTGGACAACGAAGTTGTATTGTCCACCCACCCCGCTGACCACGCGCCCATCTTCAAGCTGATCCGCCACACCGGCGCCTAGCAGGGTTACGGTAAACGCGGTGTTGATAAATCGTGCATCGAGCCGCTGCAGGCGTTTGAGCTCTTCCTGCCCGTACAGTTCGTTGATGTAGCTGATGCGGGTCATGTTGAATTCGAGACGCTTGCTCTGCGGCAATTCGCGCAGCCGCTGATAGAAACTGCGTGGGCCGAGGAAGAAGCCGCCGTGCACCGAAATACCGTCGGTTTGCGCCGCTTCGTCGAGGGTGCCGGCATTGGCCTGCCGTTGGGTCGGCACGTCCGGGTAAACCTTGCGCCGCACGATCCCGGCGTCAGCCAGCACCAGAAGGCCGTTGACGAACATTTCGCTGCAACCGTACAAGCCTTTGGCGAATGGTTCGATGCCACCTTCGCGCTCAATCAGTTGCGCCCACGGGTCGAGATTCAGGTCGCTCAGTAAAGCCTTATAGGCGTCGTTGTCAGCCTGACGCGCCAGCAACGCAGCGGTCAGCGCATCGCCCATGGAACCGATGCCGATCTGCAGGGTACCGCCATCACGCACCAGTGAGCTGGCGTGCAGGCCAATGAAATGATCCTGGAAACCCACCGGCATGTTCGGCGTGGAAAACAGCGTGGTGCTGTCTTTCTCGTCGATCAACAGGTCGAAGGTGTCGATGCCGACTTCAGCGTCACCGGGCATGTAGGGCAAATCGTCGTGCACCTGCCCGACCATCAGGATCGTCTCCCCTTCTGCACGGCGCCTGGCAATCATCGGCAGCAGGTCGAGGGTGATGTCCGGGTTGCAACTCAAGCTCAAGCGATCGGGATGTTCGGGATGACTGGCCACCAATTGAGCAATCAAGTTCAAACCGGCAGCGTTAATGTCCCGGGCGGCATGGCTGTAGTTGCTGCTGACGTAATCCTGTTGCGCCGTGGCACTGTTGAGCAGACTGCCGGGCTGCATGAAGAATTGCTGGATGTGAATGTTGCCCGGTAGATCATCGCGACGCAGGTCGGCGAGGAACTCCAGCTCCGGATAATCGCCGAAAACCCGTTCGATAAAGGGTTCAAGGAAGCGCTTTTGCAAGCCATCGCCCAAGGGCGGGCGTCCCAGGCACAACGCGGTGTAAATCGTCAGCCGTCGCTCAGGCAACTGAGCAATTCGTTGATACAGCGCGTTGACGAAGTGATTGGGCTTACCCAATCCTAAGGGCAAGCCCATGTGAATATGCGCCGGCAACCTCGCCAACACTTCATCGACCGCTTGCTCGATAGAACACAGCTGTACCATCCGATCCTCCCGTACATTCCATGAGTGAGGTTGGACCGAGCTTGCCGGGTCTTTGCTGCATTGACCAGCCCATTAAAAACAATCGACCCACACAGGAAACCCTGTAGGAGCGATTAACGAAATCGCAGGCATCGGCATAGGGGACGGCCTTCACAGGCCGTTCCCCTGCCACACCACCCGGCATGCGGGTCCGCACCGGGCGGTTCGAGAGATTGAGGTTATGAGAGACGCACTAATCCCAGCCTGTCGAACCACGCAATATTAAGCACGCGATTCAGATCAAGACGACTGTTACGCCACCAGCGGCAGGTATTTCCCGCCACCTTCTGTGCCACCTGGATGTTTGCACCAAGTGCTCGTAGCTCACGATACGTCGTCGTTCCACGCCCCCATTGTTTAAGCTGGATAGCTCGCAATCGGTGTCGCATCCATTCGTCCAACTCACGCCAGACGGCTGGGGTTTGCGACAAACCGAAGTAAGCCTTCCAGCCCAAAATGTAAGGTCGCAGCTCATCAGCAATCTGCTGCAAGCTACGGCCACACGAGCGTCGGGTGTACCAGCGTATTCGCTGCTTGAACTGCTTCTGCGCTTTATAGGATGCAGCACGCTTGACTTCGCCGCGGGCTGACCACATCTCATAGCCCAAGAACTTGCGACCAAACGCACTCGCCACTGCACTCTTGCTCGCGTTGACACTCAAGTGCAGCTTGTCATACAGACGCTTCAGCAGAGCCATTACCCGCTCCCCCGCCTTATGACTGCGAACATACACATTCGCATCGTCGGCATAACGCACGAAGCAATGACCTCGACGCTCAAGCTCCCGATCCACTTCGTCCAGCAGCACATTCGCCAGCAACGGCGACAGCGGGCCGCCTTGCGGCGCCCCGCAGCGGCTTTTCTCGACCACGCCATTGATCAGCGTTCCTGCATCCAGATACGCACGAATCAGCCGGATAACCGCCCGATCCGTGATCCGTTTGCGTAAGCGCTCCATCAAAATGTCGTGATCGACCCGGTCGAAGAACTTTTCCAGGTCAACATCCACCACCACTTTGCGTCCCGAGGACACGTGGCGCTGGGCCGCCAAAACGGCGTCCTGCGCACTGCGCCCCGGGCGAAAACCGTAGCTGTGTTCACTGAAAGTCGGATCGAGTAGTGGTTGCAAGACTTGCAGCAACGCCTGTTGGATCAGGCGGTCGGTGACCGTGGGAATGCCCAACTCGCGCTGACCGCCGTCGGGCTTGGGAATGACCACTCGGCGTACCGGACTGGGCCGGTAGACACCAGACATAAGCTGTTCACGAATCACGACCCATTGGGTCAGCAGATGCTCGGCCGTCTGATCTATGTTCAGACCGTCGACTCCCGCTGCACCTTTGTTGGCCTTGACCCGCTTCCACGCCTGCTTCAGGTTTTCTCTCGCAAAGGCCCGCTCCAGCAGCCCTTGCCCTGCGTTATAGGGTTCATCTTGCGGGCGATTGACCTCGTCGCTGATGGGATCTCTCACGGTTTCACCGCTCGTTATCTCCGTCCGCCCCGCGTTTGGCAGGCATCTGACTTCCGGTCTTTCGCATCAACATGGCCTATGACGCTTTCTCTCGTTCGGCCCTTCGTCAAAAAAAAAAGACTACTACGGCCTCTGCTGACTTCTCGCTCCGGCTGGCGCCGTCGCCCTTTCAGGCACAAGGCGAGATCTCCCCAGGTAAGAACGCAATCCTTCACCACACAACCGCCGGATTTACACAGCCTGATCCTTGACCACAAAAGCTTCGCGGTTTTGTGCCCGCTCGCCCTGATCGGCTTTGCCTTTTATCCGGTTCTTGTACATCGGCTCATGGCTTCGATTCACGCTTCCTCCCCACACTCGGTCGCCCTCATGCAGTTGCGCTTCACTTCGTTCGCTGTGGTCAGCTTACGGCGGGACTTTCACCCACAAGATTGCGCCCATGCTGGGCGCACACAAAAAAAGCCGCTCGAAAGCGGCTTTTCAGCAGGAAGACTCAGGCTTATTTCAGGCCGGACATCTTCTGGATGGCGCCTTTGAGCTCGGCGTCGGAGCAGTCGGCGCAGGTGCCTTTAGGTGGCATCGCGTTGATACCGGTAATGGCTTTGGCCAGGATGCCGTCGAGGCCGCCCTGGTGATCGGCACGCTCTTTCCAGGCGGCGGCATCACCGATTTTCGGTGCACCCAACAAGCCTGAACCGTGGCAAGCGTTGCAATGTTTTGCAATCACCTCATCCGGGGTTTTTGCACCACCGCCGCCGCCAGCAGCAGCGGCGACTTCCATGCCCTTGCACTCTTTGCCCTGGACACAGACCTGGCCGACTGGCTCAAGGCGCTTGGCGATTTCGTCATTGGTCGCAGCTTGAGCGCTGGCAGCCCAGAGGGCCAATACGGTTGCTGGTACGGCCAGCATTTTCATAATTAGATTCACGCGTTCACCCTCAATGGTGGCTAGTCACGCCTACGGCCACGGTTCGCAGGCGGGCGCAAGTATAGCGGTAAGCCCGCGACACTGAAACAACCCCAAAGTCGAAGGGGTCTTGTTGCGCAACGGTCAAACGGCTCAAGTGCCTCCGTCGTGCTGGCAGGACGCCTCTTTCCTTAAAAGTTCGCGGGTGTTGCTGCGCTGATTAGTCGCGCCGGCGCATCGAATGGATTACGGAAACGATGCGGCTTGGTACTTTCAAAGTAGTAGCTATCGCCAGCTTCGAGCACAAAAGTTTCAAGCCCAACCACCAGTTCCAGCCGCCCTTCGAGCAGAATGCCGGTTTCCTCGCCCTCATGGGTGAGCATTTCCTCACCGGTATCGGCGCCTGGCGGGTAGATTTCATTGAGGAATGCGATAGCGCGGCTCGGGTGAGCCCGGCCGACCAGTTTCATGGTCACTGCACCATCGGAAATATCGATCAGCTCGTTGGCTTTGTAGACGATCTGAGTCGGTATTTCCTGCAGGATTTCTTCGGAAAAGAACTCGACCATGGACATGGGAATCCCGCCCAACACCTTCCTCAGCGAACTGATCGAGGGGCTGACGCTGTTCTTCTCGATCATCGAAATCGTGCTGTTGGTGACGCCCGCGCGTTTGGCGAGCTCACGCTGGGAAAGACCTTTGAGCTTGCGGATTGATTGCAGTCGTTCACCGACGTCCAAGCTTGCGCCTCCAAGGATTCAGGTTGCTGGAATATTGAGCGTTATCATGGCGACAGCGTTCAGTATTTACAACACCTTGACCTGAATCCTGTTCGGCGAGGCGACTTCCGGTCTGGGCGGCTTTGCCCTAGCTCCCGGAATAGAGCATTGGCACCCGGCGCAGGTTGCAGAAGATCTGGTACGGAATCGTGCCGGCGGCGATGGCCACGTCGCTGGCGAGGATGTTTTTGCCCCATAACTCGACGGTCGAGCCCAGGCCTGCTTGTGGAATGTCAGTCAGATCGACGCACAGCATGTCCATCGACACCCGGCCGATCAACTGGCTGCGTTGCCCGGCGACCAATACTGGCGTCCCGGTCGGCGCCAGCCGCGGATAGCCATCGGCATACCCCATGGCCACCACGCCAACGCGCATCGGCTTCTGGGTAATGAATTTGGCGCCGTAGCCGATCGGCTCTCCAGCAGGCAATTCACGGACGCTGATCACCTTCGATTCAAGGGTCATCACTGGCTGCAGGCGCGAGGCCACGGCGTTGGCTTCCTCGAACGGCGTGGCGCCGTACAGCATGATCCCCGGGCGAACCCAGTCGCTGGGAATCTGCGGCCAACCCAGCACCGCCGGGGAATTTCGCAGGCTGACCTCGGCCGACAAGCCCTGACGCGCCGCTTCAAAGACCGCGACCTGCTCGGCACTGGCCTGGCAGTTCAATTCGTCAGCACGGGCGAAATGGCTCATCAGCACAATCTTCGCAACTTTGCCGCTGGCCAGCAGCCGTTGATAGGCTGCCTGATAGTCCTTCGGATGAAGGCCGACCCGATGCATGCCCGAGTCGAGCTTGAGCCAGACCGTGATCGGCTTGCTCAATGCAGCTTTCTCGATCGCTTCGAGTTGCCACAGCGAATGCACCACGCACCAGAAATCATGCTCGACAATCAGCGGCAGTTCATCGACTTCGAAAAAACCTTCAAGCAGCAGGACGGGCGCGCGAATGCCCGCCGCCCGCAACTCCAGGGCTTCTTCGATGCAGGCCACGGCAAACCCGTCCGCCTCGGCTTCCAGCGCCTGGGCGCAACGCACCGCGCCATGGCCGTAGGCATCGGCCTTGATCACCGCAAGAGCACGGGCACCCGTGACTTCACGGGCGATCTGGTAATTGTGACGCAGGGCTTGGAGGTCGATCAGGGCACGGGCAGGACGCATGGCGGCAGACTTCTGGTCGGTCGGTTAAAAAAAAACCGGCGCTGCGGGCGGCGATAACCGCCAGTAGCACCGGGAGAGGGATCTCGCATTATCGCTTTCGCAGCGCGCCTAGCGTGGGCTCACTGGTGAGCCGGCGCTGGATTGACATGTTTTGCAGGCTCCTGACGGTTGCTGCCATACCGGGAGATATCCAGCCCTTCGGCACTGATCTGCGGCTTTTTCTTGGCCATCAGGTCGGCCAGCAAGCGGCCAGAGCCACACGCCATGGTCCAACCGAGGGTGCCATGACCGGTGTTCAGGAACAGGTTCTTGAACGGGGTAGCGCCGACAATCGGCGTGCCGTCCGGCGTGGTCGGACGCAGGCCGGTCCAGAAACTGGCCTCGGCCAGATTGCCGCCCTGAGGATAAAGGTCGTTGACGATCATTTCCAGGGTTTCGCGCCGACGCGGGTTCAGCGACAGGTCAAAACCGGCGATTTCCGCCATGCCGCCAACGCGGATACGGTTGTCGAAACGGGTGATCGCGACTTTGTAGGTCTCGTCGAGAATGGTCGAAGTCGGGGCCATCGCCGGGTTGGTGATCGGCACGGTCAGGGAGTAACCCTTGAGCGGATACACCGGCGCCTTGATGCCCAGCGGCTTGAGCAATTGCGGCGAGTAGCTGCCGAGCGCCAGCACGTAGCGGTCAGCGGTTTCCAGTTTGCCATCGATCCACACACCGTTGATGCGGTCACCGGCGAAGTCGAGGCTCTGGATGTCCTGGCCAAAGCGGAATTGCACGCCAAGGTTAGTGGCCATCTCTGCCAACTTGGTAGTGAACATCTGGCAGTCGCCAGTCTGGTCGTTCGGCAGGCGCAGGGCACCGGCGAGGATGTCGGTCACATTGGCCAGGGCCGGCTCGACGCGGGCAATGCCTTCGCGGTCAAGCAGTTCGAACGGCACGCCGGACTCTTTCAGCACGGCGATGTCTTTTGCAGCGCCATCGAGCTGAGCCTGGGTGCGGAACAATTGAGTAGTACCCAGGCTGCGGCCTTCGTAGGCAATACCGGTTTCGGCGCGCAGTTCGTCAAGGCAGTCACGGCTGTACTCGGACAGGCGGACCATGCGCTCCTTGTTCACCGCGTAGCGGCTGGCGGTGCAGTTGCGCAGCATCTGTGCCATCCACAGGTACTGATCGATGTCGGCAGTGGCCTTGATCGCCAGGGGCGCATGGCGCTGCAACAGCCATTTGATAGCCTTGAGCGGCACACCCGGCGCGGCCCACGGCGAGGCATAGCCCGGCGAGACCTGCCCGGCGTTGGCGAAACTGGTCTCCATGGCAGCAGCCGGCTGCCGGTCCACTACCACCACTTCAAACCCGGCGCGTGCCAGATAATAAGCACTGGTGGTACCGATGACGCCGCTACCCAAGACCATAACGCGCATTTTCATTTCCCTCATCGCGGCTAACCGCTGACGTTTGTTGTTCAAAGCTTCGGATGTGCGCAGTGTAAAAAAGATTTGCCAGTGCTTTTCACTATATAAGCGCCTATATTTGGCGACAATTCTCGGCAAAAACCCTTTTCACGGAGGCGCATCCCCTATGCGTACCAACACTCAAACCAAACGTGAGCTGGACAAGATCGACCGCAATATCCTGCGGATCCTGCAAGCGGATGGGCGCATATCTTTTACGGAACTTGGGGAAAAGGTCGGGCTCTCGACCACGCCCTGTACCGAGCGGGTGCGGCGCCTGGAGCGCGAAGGGATCATCATGGGCTACAACGCCCGGCTCAATCCGCAGCACCTCAAGGGAAGCCTGCTGGTATTCGTCGAGATCAGCCTCGACTACAAGTCCGGTGATACCTTCGAAGAATTCCGACGCGCCGTGCTGAAACTGCCCCACGTCCTGGAGTGCCACTTGGTATCAGGCGACTTCGACTACCTGGTAAAGGCGCGGATATCGGAGATGGCCTCGTACCGCAAACTGCTGGGCGACATCCTGCTCAAGCTGCCGCATGTGCGCGAATCCAAGAGTTATATCGTGATGGAAGAGGTGAAAGAGAGCTTGAGCCTGCCGATTCCGGATTGACTCGACATGGATCGTTCCCAGGCGGAGCGTGGGAACGATCAAACAAGAACCTGCCGGGTGCTGGCCATGTATTCATGGATCTGCTTCTCGACCCGAGGGTGAATCAGCTCTACCGGCCGCCGCCCATTGGGGCATGGCAGTGTTTGTGTAGTGCCAAACAGCCGACAGATCAGCGGCCGTTCGTCATACACCGTGCAGCCGTTCGGCCCCAGATGGACGCAGTTGAGTTCATCCATCGCCGCATCCTGCTCGGCGCGGCTCTTGCGTGGCAGGCGGGACATTTCCTCCGGCGAGGTTGTTACCGGACCACAGCAGTCATGGCAGCCGGTGACGCACTCGAACGAGGGAATCTGCTGGCGCAACGTGCGAATTTTCTGACTGTTGCAGCTCATCCAAACTATTACCGATCTCGAAACAGAGGCAGATTCTGACGTAAAAATCCCCAACCAGACAGCACCGAGCGACCAGTGTTGCCCGCCTTCGAGGTCCGGCTTATGCTCCGTCGAATTTTCTAGACACACCCATCAGGATCACGCACATGAATGGCCGTGCCCAGCAGCCTGTCCCGAATCACCGGCACACCGCCTCCTATTACGCCGCCAGCAGCCTGCCTCAGCCTGACTATCCGGTGCTGTCCGGCGAACAGATGGCTGACGTCTGCGTGGTCGGGGGCGGTTTCTCCGGGTTGAACACAGCGCTGGAACTGGCGGAACGCGGCCTGAGCGTGGTGCTGCTGGAAGCCCATAAAATCGGCTGGGGCGCCAGCGGCCGCAATGGCGGGCAACTGATTCGCGGGGTTGGCCATGGCCTTGATCAGTTTGCCAACGTGATAGGCGCCGACGGTGTACGTCAGATGAAGCTCATGGGCCTGGAAGCAGTTGAAATCGTCCGACAGCGGGTCGAACGTTTTCTGATCCCCTGCGACCTGACGTGGGGTTACTGCGACCTGGCCAACAAGCCCCGTGATCTCGAAGGTTTCGCCGAAGACGCCGAAGAATTGCGCAGCCTCGGCTACCGCTACGAAACCCGTCTGCTGCAACCCCATGAAATGCACGCCGTAGTGGGCTCCGACCGCTACGTCGGCGGTTTGATCGACATGGGTTCCGGGCATCTGCACCCACTGAACCTGGCGCTGGGCGAAGCCGCCGCCGCCCGGCAACTGGGCGTGAAACTGTTCGAACAGTCGGCCGTCACGCGCATCGACTACGGCCCCGAGGTCAAGGTGCACACAGCCACAGGCTCGGTCCGGGCAAAGACGCTGGTACTGGGCTGCAACGCCTACCTCAATGAGCTCAATCCCGAACTCAGCGGCAAGGTGTTGCCCGCCGGCAGCTATATCATCGCGACCGAACCCTTGAGCGAAGAACTGGCCCACGCACTGTTGCCGCAGAACATGGCGGTCTGCGATCAGCGGGTGGCGCTGGATTACTATCGACTCTCGGCGGATCGCCGCCTGCTGTTCGGCGGTGCCTGCCATTACTCGGGGCGGGACCCGAAAGATATCGCCGCCTATATGCGGCCAAAAATGCTGGACGTCTTCCCGCAATTGGCCGACGTGAGGATCGATTATCAGTGGGGCGGGATGATCGGAATCGGCGCCAACCGTCTACCGCAGATCGGACGACTTAAAGATCAGCCAAATGTGTATTACGCCCAGGCATATTCCGGTCACGGGGTGAACGCCACGCACCTGGCGGGCAAGTTGCTGGCCGAGGCCATTAGCGGGCAGCACAGCGGTGGCTTCGATCTGTTCGCCCAGGTGCCGCACATTACTTTCCCCGGCGGTAAGCATTTGCGCTCGCCGTTGTTGGCGTTGGGGATGTTGTGGCATCGGCTCAAAGAGTTGGTCTGATATTTGGCTGTGGTCTTTGCGGCCCCATCGCGGGCAAGCCCGCTCCCACAGGGTTCTCGTCGTACACAGCATTTGTGACCGGCGGGGTCATTGTGGGAGCGGGCTTGCCCGCGATGAGGTCCGCAAAAACGCTACAGGACTCAAATCCGCCAAAATGGCTTAAGCCCCTCCTCCCGCGCCTGCTCACGCGTCAGCCCGACATCCTTGAGCTGAGCGGGTGTCAATTCCAGCAATGCCTTGCGCGTGTGCAGACGACGCCAGAACCGATCCCAGCGCTTCAGGTCTGACGGCGCGCCGCGCATGTCCGCCTCGCGCGCACCGTGATCCTGCCCTGCCGTCAGCTCCTGACTGTGTAACGTCAGCCGCACATCGCTCAAGCCGTTCATTTTGATTGCTCCTGTTTACTTGGGTAGCCAGAGCTTTCATGATGCGTGGACGGCGAAAAGCATTACAGATTCAACCAAAGTGTATTATCTCCATACAGATTTAACGCTGTAGGTACTGAATCCTGATTTTTTGCTCCATCTGTACTGGTCAATCCCACGACCTCAGACGAGACTGCACCATGACTCTCTACGTCAACCTCGCCGAACTGCTCGGCACGCGAATCGAACAAGGCTTCTATCGCCCCGGTGACCGATTGCCGTCGGTGCGCGCGCTGAGTGTTGAACACGGCGTCAGTCTGAGCACGGTGCAGCAGGCTTATCGCGTGCTGGAAGACAGCGGACTGGCCACGCCAAGGCCTAAATCCGGATATTTCGTACCGGTCAGCCGCGATCTACCCGAACTTCCAGCGGTGGGTCGCCCGGCTCAGCGGCCGGTAGACATTTCCCAATGGGACCAGGTGCTGGAGCTGATCCGTGCGGTGCCGCGCAAGGATGTGGTGCAACTGGGTCGCGGCATGCCGGACATCACAACGCCGACCCTCAAGCCGCTGCTGCGCGGCCTGGCGCAGCTCAGCCGCCGACAAGACATGCCCGGCCTGTATTACGACAACATCCACGGCAACCTGGAACTGCGCGAGCAGATCGCCCGGCTGATGCTCGATTCCGGCTGCCAACTGGCCCCCGGCGACCTGGTGGTAACGACTGGCTGTCACGAGGCGCTGTCCACCAGCATTCGTTCGATCTGCGAGCCAGGCGATATCGTGGCTGTGGATTCGCCGAGCTTTCATGGCGCCATGCAAACCCTCAAGGGCCTGGGGATGAAAGCCCTTGAAATCCCCACCGACCCGCTCACCGGGATCAGTCTGGACGCACTGGAACTGGCATTGGAACAGTGGCCGATCAAGGCCATACAGTTGACCCCCAACTGCAACAACCCGCTGGGCTATATCATGCCGGAGTCGCGCAAACGCTCACTGTTGACGCTTGCACAGCGCTTTGACGTGGCGATCATCGAAGACGATGTGTATGGCGAGCTGGCCTACAGCTATCCTCGCCCGCGCACCATCAAATCTTTCGACGAAGACGGTCGTGTCCTGCTGTGCAGTTCGTTTTCCAAGACCCTCGCTCCCGGCCTGCGCATTGGCTGGGTCGCGCCGGGACGCTATCTGGAGCGCGTGCTGCACATGAAATACATCAGCACCGGCTCGACCGCGCCGCAGCCACAGATCGCCATCGCCGAGTTTCTCAAGGCCGGTCATTTCGAACCGCATTTGCGGCGCATGCGCACGCAATACCAGCGCAATCGCGACGCGATGATCGATTGGGTCACGCGGTATTTCCCCGCAGGCACCCGCGCCAGCCGCCCGCAAGGCAGTTTCATGCTGTGGGTCGAGTTGCCGGAAGGCTTCGACACCCTGAAACTCAATCGCGCCTTGCACGATCAGGGCGTACAGATTGCCGTCGGCAGCATCTTTTCTGCCTCGGGCAAGTACCGCAATTGCCTGCGCATGAACTACGCTGCCAAACCAACAGCACAGGTTGAAGAAGCTGTGCGCAAGGTCGGCGCCGCTGCCATCCAACTGCTGGCGCAAACCAACGGGCTGACTGACTGACCTTTCTGCGCAAACTAGCGTCCATATACCAACATCTGCCGCCAATCGGAACGGTCCCACGTGAGAATCAGACAGCCCCTGCTAGCTCTGGTGTTACTTGCTTCGTTCCTTGGCGGCTGCGCCAGCCTCGACGTGCAGCGCGAACAAAGCCAGGCGCTGCCGGCGAGCGCTTCGGCATTTGGCCGTTCGGTCCAGGCGCAGGCGGCACCCCATGAAGGGAAATCCGGCTTTCGCCTGCTATCGGACAGCACCGAAGCCTTCACCGCCCGCGCCGAACTGATCCGCAACGCCCAAGGTAGTCTCGATTTGCAGTACTACATCGTGCATGACGGCGTCAGCACGCGGATGCTGGTGGAGGAATTGCTCAAGGCCGCCGACCGCGGGGTGCGTGTGCGCATCCTGCTCGACGACACCACCAGTGACGGCCAGGACGTCACCATCGCCACGCTTGCAGCGCATCCGCAGATCCAGATTCGAGTGTTCAACCCTTTGCACCTGGGGCGCAGCACCGGCGTAACGCGGACCATGGGTCGCTTGTTCAACTTGTCACAACAACATCGGCGCATGCACAACAAGCTGTGGCTGGCGGACAACAGCATGGCCATCGTCGGCGGGCGTAATCTGGGTGACGAGTATTTCGATGCCGAACCCAATCTGAATTTTACCGACATCGACATCCTCGGCGTCGGCCCGGTCGCGGAGCAGCTCGGGCACAGTTTCGACCAATACTGGAATAGCGCCCTGAGCAAACCGGTCGAACAGTTTCTGTCGAGCAAACCGACCGCACAGGACCTGAAAAATACCCGGGCCCGACTGGAAGAATCCCTGGAACAATCACGCAAACAGAACCATGCGCTCTTTCAGCAGTTGAGGAAGTTTGCCACGGACCCGCGCCTGGATACCTGGCGCAAAGAGCTGATCTGGGCCTGGAACCAGGCGTTGTGGGATGCACCGAGTAAAGTGCTTGCGGACGGCGAGCCAGACCCGCACCTGCTGCTGACCACCCAATTAGCACCCGAACTCGATGGCGTCAGTAAAGAACTGGTGATGATTTCCGCTTATTTCGTGCCCGGTCAGCCGGGCCTGGTGTATCTGACCGGCCGCGCCGATGCCGGCGTGTCGGTGAGGTTGCTGACCAATTCATTGGAGGCCACGGACGTACCGGCGGTGCATGGCGGCTACGCCCCGTATCGCAAGGCGTTGCTGGAGCATGGCGTACAACTCTTCGAACTGCGCCGCCAGCCCGGCGATGAAAGCGGCAGCGGACCGCGCCTGTTTTCCCGCAGGTCCTATGGCGAGTCCGACTCCAGCCTGCACAGCAAGGCGATCATCTTCGACCAACAGAAATCTTTCATCGGCTCATTCAACTTCGATCCGCGCTCGGTACTGTGGAACACCGAAGTCGGCGTGCTGGTGGACAGCCCGGAACTCGCGGCCCGCGTGCGCGAACTGGCATTGGAAGGCATGGCGCCAGCCCTGAGTTATCAGGCGCGGCTGGAGAATGGCCAAGTGGTATGGGTGACCGAAGACGACGGCAAGATGCACACCCTCACCGAAGAGCCGGCCAGTTGGTGGCGACGCTTCAATGCCTGGCTCAGCACTACAGTGGGACTGGAGCGCATGCTTTAAAAGACCCGAGCGTTCGGCAGTCCTGCCACTGAAATGCGATCGCCTGCAGGCGCTGCCGAAGATTGCGATCTTTTGATCTTATGCTGGCTGTACGGCGCCAAATGCCCCTTGGCGCGACAGCAGAATCACCAGGCCAAACGCTCCCGCCGCCATTAGCAATGGCAACGCGTGCCCGCTGATCCACTGACTGCCAGCACCGGCGATCAACGGCCCGAGCAGGCAACCGATGCCCCACAACTGTGCGATGTGGGCATTGGCTCGGACCAGCGCATCGTCGCGATAACGCTCGCCAATCAGGATCAGCGACAAGGTAAACAGCCCGCCAGCACTGGCGCCGAACAGCACCCACAGCGGCCAGATCATCAGAGTGTCGATCAGCAGCGGGATCGCCAGGCTCGACACCAGCAGGACCATCGCGCACCAGGTGAACAATGCTCGGCGCGACATCCGGTCCGCCAGCGCGCCGATTGGCAATTGCAGCAACGCATCCCCCACCACCACCGTGCTGACCATCGCCAGGGCGATTTCCGTGGTGAAGCCCTGGCGCAGGCAATACACCGGCAGTAACGTCAAGATCATCGCTTCGAACGCCGCGAACAGCGACACCGCCCAGGCAATCGCCGGCAGGCCACGGCAGAAGGTCAGCAAATCACCGAAGGTCACGCTGCAGGCCTCGCTACTGGGCGCACCACTGCGGCCCAACAACAGCAACGGTGCCGCCACCAGCAATCCGACGCCAACCCAGAAGCCATAATCGTGCTGGGTGCCCAGGACGCCCAGCAATATCGGCCCAGCCAATTGGCTCAACGCATAACTACTGCCGTACAGCGCCACCAGCCTCCCGCGCCACTCTTCGACCACCAGTTGGTTGATCCAGCTCTCACCGAGGATAAAGACCAGGGTCAGAACCACACCGATCAACAAGCGCAGCACCAGCCAGATCGGATAGCTGGGCAACAATGCCAGCAGGCCGATGGACACAGCCCCACCCCACAAACACAAGCGCATCAGATTGGCTGTGCCGAGACGCGCTGCCAGGTGACTGGAAATCTTCGCGCCTAATAAAACACCAATGGCCGGCATCGCGGCCATTACGCCGATGGCAAACGAGCCGTATCCCCAGCTTTCCAGGCGAAACGACACCAGCGGCATGCTGACACCCAGGGCCAGGCCGACACTCAAGACAGACGCCAATACGGCGAAATACGTCGCCCAACGCATGTTCCACGCTCCTGTGGATTGTTATTTTTACAGGCGGCACAAAGCAATGTGGGAGCGGGCCTTTGTGGCGAGGGGATTTATCCCCGTTGGGTCGCGAAGCGGCCCCAAAACCTGCAACAGCGGAGTATCGATACACCGCTTGCACTGGCTTTGCGACTGCTTCGCAGCCGAACGGGGATAAATCCCCTCACCACAAAGGCTCGCTCCCACAGGGGATCTGCGTTGAGCCCCGGCATAGCCAGGGCTCGCGTCACATTACAACTTGATCCAGGTCGCCTTCAGCTCGGTGTACTTGTCGAACGCATGCAGCGACTTGTCGCGACCGTTGCCGGACTGCTTGAAGCCACCGAACGGCGCCGTCATGTCGCCACCATCATACTGGTTGACCCAGACGCTACCGGCACGCAGTGCGCGGGCGGTCAGGTGAGCCTTGGAGATGTCGGCAGTCCACACCGCGGCGGCCAGGCCGTAAGGCGTGTCGTTGGCGATGGCGACGGCTTCTTCGGCGCTGTCGAAGGTGATGACCGACAACACTGGCCCGAAGATTTCTTCCTGGGCGATTTTCATCGCGTTGCTTACGCCGTCGAAAATGGTCGGCTCAACGTAGGTGCCCCCCGATTCCTGAAGCGTACGCTTGCCACCGGCCACCAGTTTGGCGCCGTCGGCATGGCCAGACTCGATGTATGACAGCACAGTGTTCATCTGCTGGGTATCGACCAGCGCGCCGACATTGGTCGCCGGATCCAGCGGGTTGCCAGGCTTCCAGGTCTTCAAGGCTTCGATCACCAGCGGCAGGAATTTATCCTTGATGGAGCGTTCCACCAGCAGGCGCGAACCAGCGGTGCAGACTTCGCCCTGGTTGAACGCGATGGCGCCCGCAGCGGCTTCGGCGGCTTCTTGCAGGTTCGGTGCATCGGCGAACACGATGTTGGGGCTCTTGCCACCGGCTTCGAGCCAGACGCGCTTCATGTTCGACTCGCCGGAGTAGATCAGCAGTTGCTTGGCGATCTTGGTTGAACCGGTGAATACCAGGGTGTCGACATCGTTGTGCAGGGCCAAGGCCTTGCCGACGGTGTGACCGTAACC
The DNA here is from genome assembly GCF_002236105.1 of Pseudomonas umsongensis. Lineage (GTDB taxonomy): Bacteria > Pseudomonadota > Gammaproteobacteria > Pseudomonadales > Pseudomonadaceae > Aquipseudomonas > Aquipseudomonas umsongensis. The sequence goes on along the minus strand of NZ_NIWU01000003.1, from coordinate 233,195 downwards.
CGGCAGCACGTTGAGCACGCCTTTCGGAATACCGGCTTCGACGGCCAGGGCAGCGATGCGGATGGCAGTCAGCGGGGATTTTTCCGACGGCTTGAGGATCACCGAGTTACCGGTGGACAGCGCCGGGCCGAGTTTCCAGCACGCCATCATCAACGGGAAGTTCCACGGCACGATGGCACCGACAACACCGACTGGCTCGCGAGTGACCAGACCCAGTTGATCGTGCGGGGTTGCCGCCACTTCGTCGTAGATCTTGTCGATGGCTTCGCCGCTCCAGCTCAGTGCTTGCGCCGCGCCAGGAACGTCGATGTACAGGGAGTCGCTGATCGGCTTGCCCATGTCCAGGGTTTCAAGCAGGGCCAGCTCTTCGGCGTGCTGTTTCAGCAGGCCGGCGAAACGAATCATGGTGGCTTTGCGCTTGGTCGGCGCCAGGCGCGACCAGACGCCAGAGTTGAAGGTGGCGCGGGCGTTTTCAACAGCGCGCTGGGCATCGGCGGCGTCACAGCTGGCGATCTTGCCCAGCAGGCGGCCATCGACCGGGCTGATGCACTCGAAGGTCTCGGCGGAGACGGCATCGGTGTATTCACCATTGATGTAGGCGCGGCCTTCGATCTTCAGATCGCGAGCGCGTTGCTCCCAGTCGGCACGAGTCAGGGTGGTCATGCGAGTGTCCTCCTCTTATTGAATACGACACCCGCGTTCTTCGCGGGCGCTGTCAGGAATTCTGCCCGGCCAGCCAGCTTGCGGCCCAAGGCAACCACCACCCTAAACCAGCGGCAGGTGAAGTTTCAATATATTTGACATAACACCGGCAAACGGCCTTGCGATGTTCATTTTAATAAACATAGACTTAAACATTACCAGCCACTCGCACCGCAAAGACGGGGGAATACAATAATGAGCATCCAGAACATCGTAGACTTCAGCCAGGCCACCACTGCCGTCGAACGCTATCGCCCAGACCCGGCGAAAGTTCTCAAAGGCGATCCCGAGCAAGCCGTGTACAACCACTACAACAGCCCTTGCGGACAGTTGAATGCCGGTGTGTGGGAAGGCACGGTCGGCCAGTGGCTGGTGAATTTCACCGAGCACGAATACTGCGAAATCGTTCAGGGTGTTTCTGTGTTGCGTGACAACGACGGCAACAGCAAAACCGTACGCGCGGGCGATCGCTTCGTGATCCCGGCAGGCTTCCGTGGCACCTGGGAAGTGCTGGAGCCGTGCCGCAAGATCTATGTGGCGTTTGAACAGAAAGCCTGATTTTTTTGCAGGCAGCAAAAAAGGCCCGTATCTCGCGATACGGGCCTTTTTCGTAAGTCAGGAAAAATCAATTACTTGATTTTGCCTTCCTTGTAGATCACGTGCTTGCGAACAACCGGATCAAATTTCTTGATCTCGATTTTGTCCGGAGTAGTACGCTTGTTCTTGTCGGTAGTGTAGAAATGACCAGTACCGGCGCTCGAAATCAAACGAATCAATTCACGCATGATTAGCTCCCTTAGATCTTGCCAGCGGCGCGGATTTCGGCCAGCACGACAGTGATGCCACGCTTGTCGATGATGCGCATGCCTTTGGCAGATACGCGCAGACGCACGAAACGTTTCTCTTCTTCAACCCAGAAGCGGTGATGCTGCAGGTTCGGCAGGAAACGACGACGGGTTTTGTTATTTGCGTGGGAAATGTTATTCCCAGTCACCGGACCCTTACCGGTAACTTGACAGACTCTCGACATGCCTCAGCCCTCTAAAACCACATGCCCAACCCGGCATGGGTTGGCCGCTTAATCTCTCAGTCATTTGGCGCCAGGCGCCGCGTTTCTTTAAGGGTCTTACCGGCTACACCTACAAACGAAGGAACCGGGCCCCTAGAAAAGAGCGCTGCTTTATACCAGAAAGACTAGAGAGCAACAACATTCAGTGTGCGCTGAGTTGATAAAAACCCTGTTTTTCAGGCGCCAGGCGCCTTGGATCAAGGCTATCGTCGCTTGCGACCGCTCGTCGCAGAGAATCTGCGCAACAAGCCGATCCAGCTTTTTCCCAACCAGCGCTCGCCAGAATCGATCGGCTATAGTCCCCTGAAAACGAAAAAGGGGATAGTCATTTGCAATCCAGCCCACTAGGGTAAGCCTTTTCCAGACTGCACTTGCAGATGGGCCTTCGATCTGTAAAGGAACCCGACCATGCGCCTCGCTGCCCTACCGCTGTTGCTTGCCCCTCTCCTGCTGGGCCCACAGGCCTACGCCGCCGCCCTGAGCGTCTGCACCGAGGCCAGCCCCGAAGGGTTCGATGTGGTGCAATACAACTCGCTGACCACCACCAACGCTTCGGCTGACGTGCTGATGAACCGATTGGTGGACTTCGACAATGCCAGCGGCAAAGTTGTCCCCAGCCTCGCGGACAGTTGGGAGGTCACACCGGATGGCCTGACCTACATCTTCAAGTTGCACCCCCAGGTGAAATTTCATCGCACCGACTACTTCAGCCCAACGCGTGAACTGACCGCCGAGGACGTGAAGTTCAGCTTTGACCGGATGCTCGATCCGGCCAACCCATGGCACAAAGTCGCCCAGAGCGGCTTCCCCCATGCTCAGTCGATGCAATTGCCCGCACTGATCAAGAAGATCGACGCACTGGACCCCCTAACCATACGCTTTACCCTGGATCACCCGGACTCCACCTTCCTCGCCACCCTGAGCATGGGCTTCGCCTCGATTTACTCGGCCGAGTACGCTGACAAGCTGATGAAAGCCGGCACGCCGGAAAAGCTCAATAACCAACCGATCGGCACTGGCCCGTTCGTATTCACGCGTTTCCAGAAGGACGCCACCGTTCGCTACAAAGCCAACGCCGAGTACTTCCGCGGCAAGCCCTCGGTCGATCCGCTGATCTTTGCCATTACCCCTGACGCCAACGTGCGCTTGCAGAAATTGCGCCGCAATGAATGCCAGATTGCGCTGTCGCCCAAGCCTCTGGATGTCCAGGCGGCGCTGAAGGAGCCGACGCTGAAAGTCGAAAAGACTGACGCCTTCATGACCGCCTTCGTTGCCATCAACAGTCAGCACCCGCCTTTGGACAAACCCGAAGTGCGCCAGGCGATCAACCTCGCCTTCGACAAGGCCAACTACGTCAAGGCCGTGTTCGAAGACACCGCTGAACCCGCCAACGGCCCCTACCCGCCCAACACCTGGAGCTATGCGAAAACATTGCCGGGTTACCCGCATGACGTCGAGAAAGCCAAGGCGTTGATGGCTAAGGCCGGGCTCAAGGAGGGATTCCAGACCACCATCTGGACCCGCCCTTCCGGCAGCCTGCTGAACCCTAACCCGAGCCTCGGCGCTCAACTGCTTCAGTCCGATTTGGCGGAAATCGGCATTCAGGCCGAAATCCGCGTCATCGAATGGGGTGAGTTGATTCGCCGCGCCAAAGCTGGCGAACACGACTTGCTGTTCATGGGCTGGGCGGGTGACAACGGTGACCCGGATAACTTCCTCACGCCGCAGTTTTCCTGCGCAGCCGTCAAGTCCGGCACCAACTTTGCGCGCTATTGCAACCAGGACCTGGACAAGTTGATCAATGCCGGCAAGACCACCGGTGAGCAAGGCGTGCGCACCAAGCTCTACGAACAGGCCCAGACGCAGATCCAGCAACAGGCACTGTGGCTGCCCCTGGCGCATCCAACCGCCTTCGCCCTGACCAGCAAGGCCGTCGAGGGATACTCGGTCAGCCCGTTTGGACGACAGGATTACTCGAAGGTCAACATCAAATAGGCCACCCGACACAAAACCCTGTAGGAGCGAGCATGCTCGCGATGGTCGTCAACGATGACGAGGGCCGCCTGTAAGAAAGCGGCGCCCCTACCACCATCGCGAGCATGCTCGCTCCTACACGGGGGGTCACATCCACCCGTACTCCGCCATCGACAGCGGGTTGCCATCGCCAATGATGAAATGGTCGAGCACCCGCACATCGATGAGGTCCAGCGCCTTCTGCAGGCGCTTGGTCAGCATCCGGTCAGCCTGGCTGGGGTCAGTGTTGCCTGACGGATGGTTGTGACAGAGGATCAGTGCCGCCGCATTGTGAGCCAATGCACGCTTGACCACTTGCCGCGGGTGAACGCTGGTGTTGTCGATCGAGCCGCGAAACAGCACCTCAAATGCCAGTACCTGATGCCTGGAGTCAAGAAACAGGCAGCCAAATACCTCATGGGGCTCATGTCGCAGCATCGACTTGAGGTATTCACGCACCGCCTGCGGATTTTCCAGTGCCGATTTTTCGCGCACACGCTCAGCCAAGTGACGCCTGCTCATTTCCTGAGCAGCCTGCAACTGCGCGAATTTCGCCGGACCGAGCCCCAACTGCTTGCTGAACGTTTCCTGGTCGGCCTCCAACAGCAAACGCAGGCTGCCAAACTGATTCAACAGGTGTCGCGCCAGATCGACGGCACTTTTACCCACCACGCCAGTTCGTAAAAATATCGCCAGCAACTCGGCGTCCGAAAGACTTCCCGAGCCCTGTTCAAGCAACCTCTCCCGCGGCCGTTCCGACGCCGGCCAATCGCGAATACTCATAGCACCTCCCTGTCTGTGGGCGCCGCTGTTCCGTAGCGGTCGCTGTGATATCGTAGCCCATCTTTTTTGCGGGCGATTTCACTCCTGGGGAGGGGGTATCGCAACGCAGTCATCAACGAAAATGAAAGGCAGGCCTATGCAGCGGCTGTATCGGAAACGCATTGTTCTGGGCGTCGGCGGCGGTATCGCTGCCTACAAGAGCGCCGACCTGGTTCGCCGCCTGATCGATCAGGGCGCGGAAGTGCGCGTGGTCATGACCCGTGGCGGCGCTGAATTCATTACTCCGCTGACCATGCAGGCCCTGTCCGGGCATCCAGTGCACCTGGACCTGCTGGACCCGGCGGCCGAAGCGGCGATGGGCCACATTGAGCTGGCCAAATGGGCCGATCTGGTGCTGATCGCCCCCGCCACCGCGGATTTGATCGCGCGCCTGGCCCAAGGCATTGCCGATGACCTGCTGACTACGCTGGTGCTGGCCACCGACGCAGTGGTTGCCATCGCTCCGGCGATGAACCAGGCCATGTGGCGCGATCCGGCCACCCAGGCCAACCTGCAAACCCTCGAAAACCGTGGCATCAAGGCCTTCGGTCCAGCTTCGGGCAGCCAGGCCTGCGGCGACGTCGGCCTGGGACGCATGCTCGAAGCGACGGAGCTGGCTCAATGCGCGGCAGACTGCTTCCAGCGCCAGGCACTAACCGGCAAGCACGTGCTGATCACCGCCGGCCCTACCCAGGAAAACATCGACCCGGTGCGCTACATCACCAACCACAGCTCCGGAAAAATGGGCTTTGCCCTGGCCGAAGCGGCGGTTGAAGCCGGCGCCCGCGTAACCCTGATCACGGGCCCGGTGCATCTGCCGACCCCGGACCGTGTTACGCGCATCGACGTAGTCAGCGCCCGCGACATGCTCGCCGCGTGCGAAGCGGCGATTCCTTGCGACCTGTTTATCGCCTCGGCAGCGGTCGCGGACTACCGCCCAGAAGTCGTTGCACCACAGAAACTCAAGAAAGATCCTACGAACGGCGACGGCTTGTTGCTACAAATGGTGCGCAACCCGGACATCCTGGCCAGCATCGCTACACGCCCCGACCGTCCGTTCAGCGTCGGTTTCGCCGCCGAAACCGAACACCTGCTCGACTACGCTGCCCGCAAGCTGAAAGACAAGAACCTCGATTTGATCGTCGCCAACGACGTCGCCAACCCGAGCATTGGCTTCAACAGCGAAGAAAACGCCTGCAGCGTAATCGACCGTGAACTTCACGCCACACTCTTCGCCCAGACCAGCAAGAGCAAGATTGCTCGCCAGCTGATCACTTTTATCGCCGAACGTCTGAACCAGGTTTAATTTACATGCACGCTTTGCAAGCCAAGATCCTCGACCCCCGCATCGGTACCGAATTTCCGCTGCCACAGTACGCCACGCCAGGTTCCGCCGGCCTCGACCTGCGCGCCATGCTGGAGCAGGACATCGTGATCAAGCCGGGTGAAACGGTACTGATCCCCACTGGCCTGTCGATCTACATCGGCGACCCGAACCTGGCGGCGCTGATCCTGCCGCGCTCCGGCCTGGGCCATAAACACGGTATCGTCCTGGGCAACCTGGTCGGACTGATTGACTCCGACTACCAGGGACCGCTGATGGTCTCCTGCTGGAACCGTGGCCAGACCGACTTCACCATGGCCGTCGGCGAACGCCTGGCGCAGCTGGTGCTGGTGCCGGTGGTGCAGGCGCATTTCGAGATGGTTGAAGAGTTTGTCGAAACCCAGCGTGGTACCGGCGGTTTCGGTCATTCCGGCAGTCACTGATACGTTCGCTATACCTCTGAAATCAATGGATTGAACGGCCCAAAGCCGCTCGCGTCGCTGGCATGGCCTTTTCGCACCACGAACTCTGGGCGAAAAACGCCGTCATACCTTTCAGTTTGAACCTGCCGTCGAGTCGTTCGCAGGCAGGTCCAGCCACTTTCAATATGGAGCATTTCCCCAGATGAGCACCCCAGTGCGCGTTGCCCCCAAGTTCCCCGACAGTATTTTCCGTGCCTATGACATACGCGGCACCGTCCCGGAATTTCTCAACGCCGAAACGGCTTACTGGCTCGGTCGCGCCATCGGCGCACAGAGCCTGGCCCAGGATGAACCGAATGTATCCGTTGGCCGTGACGGTCGCCTGTCCGGCCCCGAGCTGGTTGAACAGCTGATTCAAGGCCTGGCCGACAGCGGCTGCCATGTCAGCGACGTCGGCCTGGTGCCAACGCCCGCACTGTACTACGCCGCCAACGTGCTGGCCGGCAAATCCGGGGTGATGCTCACCGGCAGCCACAACCCAGCGAACTACAACGGCTTCAAGATCGTCATTGCCGGCGATACCCTGGCCAACGAACAGATCCAGGCCCTGCATGACCGCCTCAAGACCAACAACCTGACCAGCGGCAAAGGCAGCATCACCCGGGTCGAGATCCTTGATCGCTACAACACCGAAATCGTCCAGGACATCAAACTGGCCCGCCGCCTGAAAGTCGTGGTGGACTGCGGCAACGGTGCAGCCGGCGTGATCGCCCCGCAATTGATCGAGGCGCTGAACTGCGAAGTCATCCCGCTATTCTGCGAGGTCGATGGCAACTTCCCTAACCATCACCCGGACCCGGGCAAGCCTGAAAACCTCGTCGACCTGATCGCCAAGGTCAAGGAAACCAATGCGGATATCGGCCTGGCTTTCGACGGCGACGGCGACCGCGTCGGCGTGGTGACCAACACTGGCAGCATCGTTTTCCCGGACCGCCTGTTGATGCTGTTCGCCCGCGACGTGGTGGCGCGCAATCCGAACGCCGAAATTATCTTCGACGTTAAATGCACTCGCCGCTTGATCCCCCTGATCAAGGAATACGGTGGTCGTCCACTCATGTGGAAAACCGGCCATTCGTTGATCAAGAAGAAAATGAAACAATCCGGCGCCCTGTTGGCCGGCGAAATGAGCGGGCATATCTTCTTCAAGGAGCGCTGGTTCGGTTTCGACGACGGCATTTACAGCGCCGCGCGGTTGCTGGAGATCCTCAGCAAGGAGAAATCCACGGCCGAAGAGTTGTTCGCGACCTTCCCGAACGATATTTCTACGCCGGAAATCAATATCCATGTGACCGAAGAGAGCAAATTCAGCATCATTGATGCATTGCACGACGCGAAGTGGGGCGAAGGCGCCGACCTGACCACCATTGACGGCGTGCGAGTCGACTATGCCAAAGGCTGGGGCCTGGTTCGCGCTTCCAACACCACACCGGTGCTGGTCCTGCGTTTCGAGGCCGATGACGAGGCAGAACTTTCGCGCATCAAGGACGTTTTCCACGTCCAGTTGAAGCGTGTTGCACCTGATCTCCAACTACCGTTCTGATTCACCCGGAGCCCTGAATGACCCTCGAACGCGAAGCCGCCGCCAACACCGCCAAGGTCCTGTCCGAAGCGCTGCCTTACATTCGCCGCTATGTCGGCAAGACACTGGTGATCAAATACGGCGGCAACGCGATGGAAAGCGAGGAGCTGAAAACCGGCTTCGCCCGCGACATCGTGTTGATGAAGGCCGTGGGCATCAACCCGGTCGTGGTTCACGGCGGCGGCCCGCAAATCGGCGATCTGCTCAAGCGCCTGTCGATCGAGAGCCACTTCGTCGACGGCATGCGCGTTACCGATGCCGCTACCATGGACGTGGTCGAGATGGTCCTCGGTGGCCAGGTCAACAAGGACATCGTCAACCTGATCAACCGTCATGGCGGCAGCGCCATTGGCCTGACCGGCAAAGACGCCGGGCTGATTCGTGCGAAGAAACTGACCGTCACCCGCCAGACCCCGGAGATGACCCAACCAGAGATCATCGACATCGGCCAGGTGGGCGAAGTGGTCGGGATCAACACCGAGCTGCTGAACCTGCTGGTCAAAGGCAACTTCATCCCGGTGATCGCGCCAATCGGCGTCGGCGAAAACGGCGAGTCGTACAACATCAATGCTGACCTGGTGGCCGGCAAAGTCGCCGAAGCGCTGAAAGCCGAGAAGCTGATGCTGCTGACCAACATCGCCGGCCTGATGGACAAGGCGGGAACGGTCCTGACCGGCTTGACCACCCAGCAAGTCGACGACCTGATCGCCGACGGCACCATCTATGGCGGCATGCTGCCCAAGATCCGTTGTGCTCTGGAAGCGGTCCAGGGTGGCGTGGGCAGCTCGCTGATCATTGACGGTCGGGTACCGAATGCGATTCTGCTGGAGATCTTCACCGATACCGGTGTGGGCACCCTGATCAGCAATCGCAAGCGCCCTTAAGCGATAGCGCACAAAAAAGCCCCCGCTCAGCCTGGCTGAACGGGGTCTTTTTTTGCCCACGATCCCTATGAAACCTGAATATCCCTGTAGGAGCTGCCGCAGGCTGCGATCTTTTGACTTGGCTTGTAAAAAACAGGATCAAAAGATCGCAGCCTGCGGCAGCTCCTACAGGGATCGTGTTAAACGCCGAATTGCGCGCGATAGGCTTCAACGGCTGGCAAATGCTGCTTGAGCTGCGGATCGTCGGCGAGGAATTCCAGCACCTGGTTCAGCGAAACGATGCTGATCACGGGAATACCGAAATCACGCTCCACTTCCTGGATCGCTGACAACTCACCGTTGCCACGCTCCTGACGGTTCAGGGCGATCAGCACGCCGGCCGCCTTGGCGCCGTCCTGGGAGGCGATGATCTGCATCACTTCACGGATCGCGGTGCCAGCGGTAATCACGTCGTCGATGATCAGCACATTGCCGGTCAGCGGCGCGCCGACCAGGCTACCGCCTTCACCGTGAGCCTTGGCTTCCTTGCGATTGAAGCACCATGGCAGGTCACGACCGTGATGTTCGGCCAATGCCACTGCAGTGGTCGCCGCCAAAGGGATCCCTTTGTAGGCCGGACCGAACAGAACATCGAAGCCAATACCGCTTTCGGCAATGGCTGCAGCGTAGAAACGACCCAGCTGCGCCAAGGCCGAACCCGAGTTGAACAGGCCCGCATTGAAGAAGTAAGGACTGGTGCGCCCGGACTTCAGGGTGAACTCACCGAAGCGCAAAACGCCGCGATCGATGGCAAAACGAATGAAATCGCGCTGATACGCTTGCATGAAAAAAACCCCAAATACCACGGATTTAGCTAATTAGGTTGACGCCGTGTATCATACACGCACGCGATTTTTGGGGCCATTTATGCGGATCATCAGTGTGAACGTCAATGGTATTCAGGCTGCAGTCGAGCGAGGTTTGCTCAGTTGGCTGCAGGCACAGAATGCCGACGTCATCTGCCTGCAGGACACCCGTGCCTCCGCCTTTGAACTGGACGATCCAGCCTTCCAACTGGATGGATACTTCCTTTATGCCTGCGACGCCGAAGTTCCCGCCCAAGGCGGCGTGGCTTTGTACTCGCGGTTGCAACCGAAGGCTGTCATCAGCGGTCTCGGTTTCGAGACGGCAGACCGCTACGGGCGCTACCTGCAAGCAGATTTCGACAAAGTTAGTATTGCAACCCTGCTGCTTCCTTCCGGGATGAACGGCGATGAGGACTTGAACCAGAAGTTCAAGCTCATGGACGACTTCGCCAAGTACCTGGACAAGCAGCGGCGCAAACGCCGCGAGTACATTTATTGTGGTTCGCTGTATGTGGCGCAACAGAAACTGGACATCAAGAACTGGCGTGACAGCCAGCAATCCCCGGGCTTCCTGGCGCCTGAACGCGCCTGGATGGACGAGATTGTCGGCAACATGGGTTACGTCGATGCCCTGCGCGAAGTCAGCCGTGAAGGCGACCAGTACAGCTGGTGGCCGGATAACGAACAGGCCGAAATGCTCAACCTCGGCTGGCGCTTCGATTACCAGATCCTGACCCCGGGCCTGCGCCGCTTCGTACGCAGCGCACGCCTGCCACGTCAGCCACGGTTCTCGCAGCACGCGCCACTGATCGTGGACTACGACTGGACGCTGACCATCTAAGTGTCAGATGCAAAAAAGCCGACAGCGATGTCGGCTTTTTTATGGGTGATTAGTTTTCTGTCGGAGCGAGCCTGCTCGCGAAGGCGGAGTGTCAGTTAATACAAATGTCGCCTGGCACAATGCTTTCGCGAGCAGGCTCGCTCCCACAAAAAGATCTTCGCTGATCGTTATTTGATCAACCGCCAGGTGAACGGATACCGATATGGCACCCCTTCATTGGCTTTCACACCACCGATGATGGTCAAGACCAGCGCCCCAATCGCCACCAGGCCGAACAGGAAAAACCCGATAATCACCAGCATCAGCAGCAAGCAAATGGCGGAAGCAATGGCGACCGTGATCTGAAAGTTCAGCGCCTCCTTGCCCTGCGCGTCGATGAACGGGTCCATCTCGCGCTTCATCTGCCACAGAACCAGCGGGCCGATCAGCGTACCGAATGGAATCCAGATCCCCAGCAAGGCGGACAAGTGACAAAACATGGCCCACTGCCGAACCTCTTTGCTCGGGGTGGGAAGTAGCTGTTGCTCTTCACTCATGGCACCCTCCTTGCCTACAGGTATCCAGATCAGTCGGCCAGTGCAGCCTTTTGCAGATCAAAGATTTCGTTCATGCCTTTTTTCGCCAGTTCCAGCATGGCGTTCAGCTCTTCAGGCTGGAACGGCGCGCCTTCGGCAGTGCCCTGGACTTCGATGAAGCCGCCAGTGCTGGTCATCACCACGTTCAGGTCGGTCTCGGCCGCCGAATCTTCCAGGTAGTCGAGGTCGAGCACAGGTTCGCCTTGATACATGCCCACCGACACGGCGCCGATCATTTGCTTGAGTGGGTCGCCGCCTTTCAGGCCGCCACGCTTCTTGATCACTTTCAAGGCATCGACCAGGGCAACCATGGCGCCGGTGATGGAGGCGGTGCGCGTGCCACCGTCAGCCTGGATCACATCGCAGTCAACGTACAGGGTGATGTCGCCCAGCTTGGACATGTCCAGCGCAGCGCGCAGGGAACGGCCGATCAGGCGCTGGATTTCCAGGGTACGGCCACCTTGCTTGCCGCGGCTGGCTTCACGCTGGTTACGCTCGCCGGTGGCGCGCGGCAGCATGCCGTACTCGGCCGTCAACCAGCCCTGGCCCTGGCCCTTGAGGAACCGCGGCACGCCGTTTTCGACGCTGACGGTGCAGATGACCTTGGTATCACCGAACTCGACCAGTACGGATCCCTCGGCGTGTTTGGTGTAGTTGCGGGTAATGCGGATCGAGCGGAGCTGATCGGCAGCGCGACCACTTGGACGTTTCATAAGGGATACCTGTACGGGGACGGAAAACTGCGGAGCATTATAGAGCCGCCAGCCACGACTGGGCACTTCTAAAAAAATCCTCGGACGAGCGAAGGCTCTGCACAGCCCGCTGCCGACGACCTGCAGGCCTTTGTCACACCGTGTGTTTGGGCGCATCCACGCCACTGCGCTACAATCCTGCGCCTTTGCTGCCAGTCGGCTTAAATTCATTCATATCGGATTGCCGGAACGTCAGTTGCGCGCCGATCCGCATTGCGAGGTACCTCCATGGTGCACAGCATGACCGCCTTCGCCCGCGTCGAGAAAGCCGGGGGCCAGGGCACCCTGAGCTGGGAGCTGCGCTCGGTCAACAGCCGCTACCTGGAACCCCACTTGCGCCTGCCGGAGTCCTTCCGCGACCTCGAAGGCGCCGTACGCGAAGCGCTGCGCCAGGCTGTCTCCCGAGGCAAGCTCGAATGCACCCTGCGCTTCACCGAAGAAAATACCGGTAAACCACTGCAGGTGGACCAGGCACGCGCAGCACAACTGGTTGCGGCCGCCGAGACCATTGCCAGCCTGATCAAGAACCCAGCTGCGCTCAACCCACTCGAAGTGCTGGCCTGGCCCGGCGTATTGGTGGGCGACGCGACCGACCCGCAAGCGCTGAACGCCGAGGCACTGGCACTGTTCAACCAGGGCCTCAAAGAGCTCAAGGCCGGCCGCGAGCGCGAAGGCGCGGAGCTGGCACGGCTGATCAACGATCGCCTGACGTCCATTGAAGAAGACGTGGTGACCCTGCGCGAACTGGTTCCGCAGATGCTCGCCACCCAGCGCCAGAAAGTGCTCGACCGCTTTGCCGACATGAAGGCCGAGATGGACCCGCAGCGCCTGGAGCAGGAAATGGTCATGCTCGCGCAAAAAAGCGACGTCGCCGAAGAACTGGATCGCCTGAGCACTCACATCATCGAAGTTCGCCGGGTGCTCAAGTCCGGCGGCGCCGCCGGTCGGCGCCTGGACTTCCTGATGCAGGAACTCAACCGCGAAGCCAACACACTGGGCTCCAAAGCCTTCGACCCGCGCAGCACCCAGGCTGCGGTCAACCTCAAGGTGTTGATCGAGCAGATGCGCGAACAAGTGCAGAATATTGAGTAAGGCAAACCCCATGACCCACAGCACCGGCACCCTCTACATCATTTCCGCGCCTTCGGGCGCCGGCAAGACCAGCCTGGTCAAGGCCTTGATCGACGCCCAGCCGCAGATCCAGGTTTCCGTTTCCCACACCACCCGCGCGATGCGCCCGGGCGAAGTGGATGGCGTGAACTACAACTTCGTCTCGCGCGAACAGTTCGTGAAGATGATCGAGCACGGCGATTTCCTTGAGCGCGCCGAGGTGTTCGGCAATCTCTACGGCACCTCGCAGAGCCATCTGCAGCAGACGCTGGACGAAGGCCATGACCTGATCCTGGAAATCGACTGGCAAGGCGCCGAGCAGGTGCGCAAGCTGATGCCCCAGGCGCGCTCGATCTTCATCCTGCCGCCGAGCCAGGAGGCCCTGCGCCAGCGCCTGGACAACCGCGGCCAGGACAGCAACGAGATCATCGAAGGTCGCATGCGCGAAGCCGTCAGCGAAATGAGCCACTACGTCGACTACGACTACCTGATCATCAACGACGATTTCGCCCACGCACTGGACGACCTGAAGGCGATTTTCCGCGCCAATCAGTTGCAACAAAAACGCCAGCAGCAACGTTTTGGCAAATTACTGGCTGAATTACTCGGCTAAAGAGCTCTTCCCAAAACAGCTGCAAGGGCTTTACATTGGCACTTGCAGCGCGTTGAAGAGCTTGGTCAAAAAATCAGCGCTTCCCTAAACGCTGGTGATTTTTTAAACTGTTGAGTCCGCTCGCCCATCCGGGCAGCGCGCATATTGCATTTGCTACGAGGAAGACCATGGCCCGCGTAACCGTTGAAGACTGCCTAGAACACGTGGATAACCGCTTTGAGCTGGTCATGCTCTCTACCAAGCGTGCCCGTCAACTGGCCACCGGCGGCAAAGAGCCGAAAGTAGCATGGGAAAACGACAAGCCTACCGTCGTCGCCCTGCGTGAAATCGCTGAAGGCCTGATCGACTACGCAGCTATCGCCGAAGCCGAAATCGTTGAAGATGAACCGCTTTTCGCTGCATTCGAGGACGAGTCCAACGAGGCCGTCTAAGCCTATGCCTGGTCGACGTAGCACGGCGCGGGAACACAGCTTGCGGCAGGAGTCATCATGCCGAGCATAGACGCCCTCGCCGATCGCTTATCGACCTACCTCGGCAAAGACCAGGTCAACCTGGTCCGCCGAGCGTATTTCTACGCCGAACAAGCCCACGACGGCCAACGCCGCCGTAGCGGTGAGGCGTACGTCACGCACCCACTTGCGGTGGCGAATATTCTTGCGGACATGCACATGGACCATCAGAGCCTGATGGCGGCCATGCTGCATGACGTGATCGAAGACACCGGCATTGCCAAGGAAGCGCTGCAAGCGCAATTTGGCGAAACCGTGGCCGAACTGGTCGACGGGGTCAGCAAACTGACCCAGATGAACTTCGAGACCAAGGCCGAAGCCCAGGCTGAAAACTTCCAGAAAATGGCCATGGCCATGGCGCGCGACATTCGCGTGATCCTGGTCAAGCTGGCCGACCGCCTGCACAACATGCGCACGCTGGAAGTGCTGTCCGGCGAAAAGCGCCGGCGCATCGCCAAGGAAACCCTGGAAATCTATGCACCCATCGCCAACCGGCTGGGCATGCACGCCATCCGCATAGAATTCGAAGACCTCGGCTTCAAGGCCATGCACCCGATGCGTTCCGCGCGAATCTACCAGGCGGTCAAGCGCGCCCGGGGCAACCGCAAGGAAATCGTCAACAAGATCGAAGAATCCCTCAGCCATTGCCTGGCCATCGATGGCATCCAGGGCGAGGTCAGCGGGCGCCAGAAACACCTCTACGGCATCTACAAGAAGATGCGCGGCAAGCGTCGGGCCTTCAACGAGATCATGGATGTATATGCATTCCGGATCATCGTCGACAAGGTCGATACCTGCTACCGCGTGCTGGGTGCTGTTCATAATTTGTACAAACCGTTGCCGGGGCGCTTCAAGGATTACATCGCGATCCCCAAGGCCAACGGCTATCAGTCGCTGCACACCACGCTGTTCGGCATGCACGGTGTTCCGATCGAGATCCAGATCCGCACCCGCGAAATGGAAGAGATGGCCAACAACGGCATCGCCGCCCATTGGCTGTACAAATCCAGCGGCGACGAGCAGCCAAAAGGCACGCATGCGCGCGCGCGCCAGTGGGTCAAGGGCGTACTGGAAATGCAGCAACGGGCCGGCAACTCGCTGGAATTCATCGAAAGCGTGAAGATCGACCTGTTCCCGGACGAGGTCTACGTGTTCACGCCAAAGGGCCGGATCATGGAGCTGCCCAAGGGCTCCACGGCGGTCGACTTCGCCTACGCGGTGCACACCGACGTCGGCAACAGCTGCATTGCCTGCCGGATCAACCGTCGCCTCGCGCCGCTGTCCGAACCGTTGCAAAGCGGTTCCACGGTCGAGATCGTCAGTGCTCCCGGCGCACGGCCGAACCCGGCGTGGCTCAATTTCGTGGTGACCGGCAAGGCACGCACCCATATTCGCCATGCGCTGAAACTGCAGCGCCGTTCCGAGTCCATCAGCCTGGGCGAACGCCTGCTGAACAAGGTGCTCAACGGCTTCGACAGCTCGCTGGAAAAAATCCCGGCCGAGCGCGTGAAAGCGATGCTTGCCGAGTACCGCCTCGAACTGATCGAAGACTTGCTTGAAGACATCGGCCTGGGCAATCGCATGGCCTACGTCGTCGCCCGACGCCTGCTTGGCGAAGGCGAGCAGTTACCCAGCCCCGAAGGCCCGTTGGCGATCCGCGGCACCGAAGGCCTGGTCCTCAGCTACGCCAAGTGCTGCACACCGATCCCGGGCGACCCGATTGTCGGTCACCTGTCCGCGGGCAAGGGCATGGTCGTGCACCTGGACAACTGCCGCAACATCAGCGAAATCCGCCACAACCCGGAAAAATGCATCCAGCTCTCGTGGGCCAAGGATGTCACCGGCGAATTCAACGTCGAACTGCGCGTTGAGCTGGAACACCAGCGCGGCCTGATCGCCCTGCTGGCCAGCAGCGTCAACGCGGCCGACGGCAACATCGAAAAAATCAGCATGGATGAACGCGATGGTCGCATCAGCGTGGTCCAACTGGTGGTCAGCGTGCACGACCGTGTGCACCTGGCCCGTGTGATCAAGAAACTGCGCGCCCTGACCGGGGTGATCCGCATCACCCGCATGCGCGCGTAGCCACCCATCCATTACAAGGAGTCATTCATGACCAAGACTGTTATCACCAGCGACAAGGCCCCGGCCGCCATCGGTACTTACTCCCAGGCGATCAAGGCTGGCAACACCGTCTACATGTCGGGCCAGATCCCTCTGGACCCAAAAACCATGGAACTGGTCGAAGGCTTCGAAGCACAGACCGTCCAGGTGTTCGAGAACCTCAAGGCCGTGGCCGAAGCCGCCGGTGGTTCGTTCAAGGACATCGTCAAATTGAACATCTTCCTCACCGACCTGAGCCATTTCGCCAAGGTCAACGAGATCATGGGCAAATACTTCGACCAGCCTTACCCAGCACGCGCCGCCATTGGCGTTGCGGCCCTGCCAAAGGGTTCGCAGGTTGAAATGGATGCCATCCTGGTCATCGAGTAACGCGTCTGGCGCAGCCAATGGCTGCGCCGACCGCTCTGCAGTAAAGAAAGCCTGAAAGGATTCCACCATGCGCAAAGCGCTTGTTCTCTCGCTGCTCGCCCTGTTTTTGGGCGGTTGTGCCAGCAACCCTGCCGACCGTGATATCAGCGGCACCTGGATCAACCAGGCGGCGATCGATGCTGCAGCCAAAGGCGGCCCCCTGCGTGAAGCCCTCCAGGCCTATGGTCCGAACCTGGAGTGGGACGTCAACACCAAGGCCAGTCAGGCCCGCTACACCAATGGTTTTGAAAATGTCGAAGGCAAGTTGCTGGGCGAACAGTCCGGCGCCTGGAAAGTCGACTTTTATGGCAGCTCTGCCAGCGAGCTCAAGCGTGACGGCAAGCAACTGAGCCAGGCCGCCAGCGACAACGAACCCGAGCAGGTCTTCGACCGCGCATTGATTCCGGTTCCGGATGGCGCACCGATGGGCGCCAGTTTCGAACGCGCGCTGTACTCGGCGTACATGGGCGGTAGCTGGAAGGTCGTCAGCGGCCCCGGCGAAGGCAATAGCGTGCAGTTCCAGGCCGACGGCCAGGTCATCGGCCTGCCGGAAGCCGATCGATATGCCCTGTGCCTGGCGGGTGATTGTGCATCGATGAGCGGTGGCAACGACAACATGTGGTTGCAACTCAACGGACAAGGAAACCCCTGGATCTTTGCGCGCAAAGGCAAGGAACTGGAAATCTTCCAGGCGGTGAATACCGCCCAGGCAGACGAAATGCCCCAGTACACACCGGGCAATCGCAAGTGGCTGCTGGAAAAACAGTAATCCACACATGCCCCATGTGGGAGCGAGCCTGCTCGCGAAAGCGGTGTATCAGTCAACATAAATGTTGAATGTTACGACCTCTTCGCGAGCAGGCTCGCTCCCACGATTGATTCGGGCGTCTGGCAGTTAACAATTCCCTTCAATGATCGCCGCATAACCCTCGCGAAAACTCGGATACTTCGGCTTCCAACCCAACGCCTTCGCCCGCGCATTGCTGCAACGCTTGCTCCCGGTGCGGCGCACAGTGGCGTCCTCCGCCCATTCGGTCACACCCATGTACTCGCGCAACCAGCCCACCACATCCGCCAGCGCGGCAGGTGCGTCATCAACACCTATATAGACATCGTCCAGTGCCACTCCACGCCGGTCCGCCTCGAGCAGACACGCCATCAAGCCGGCGGCGTCATCGGCATGAATTCGATTGGCGTACAGCGGCGGATCGATCGCCACGCGATACCCGCGGCGAACCTGGGTCAGCAACCATTCACGACCCGGGCCGTAGATACCGGTCAAACGCACGATACTGGCCGGGATGCCGCTATTGAGAGCAATCTGCTCCGCTTCAAGCATCACACGCCCTGAATAACCCGCCGCCACGGCTGGCGAAGTCTCATCAATCCACTCGCCCTGCTGCTGGCCGTAGACACTGCTACTGGAAACGAACAACAAGCGATTGGGCACCTGGCCATAGTCGTCCAGCCACTCCAGCACATGCTGCAAGCCCTGGACATAAGCGGCCCGATAACCCGCTTCATCGTGATCGGTGGCGGCCGCGCAATACACCAGGTAATCCACCGCACCGACCGGCCAAGTTGCCGGGCAGTCCTTGTTGAACAGGTCGCCGGCCACTCCGACAACCCCGTCGGGCAGGCGCGAAACGTCACGGCGCAGGCCATGGACTTCCCACCCGCCAGCCAACAACTGCGTGGCCAGGCGACTGCCGACATCACCGCAACCGGCGATCAAAACAGAGGGTGCGGACATCAGAAAACTCTCCTTGAAAATGGACAAACCAGCGCTGGCAATGGACGAGCGGCTAGCAATGCAGGAAAAAAAGAGACGCTATTACTTCTGTTAACAAGAATTACTTGCAATAATGCGGACCACTTTTGTTCTCGGCCTTACGAGGCCTGGAAGAACATTAACCGTCTTTTTCCTTCAGGTCCGGCCCAGCATGACACGTATTCAACTCTCCGCTTCGCCAACCAAACGACCTCGCGCCTGGAGCGCGGTGGCCGCCCTGCTACTCAGCCTGATGCTGGCGCCAACCGCCGCCTTTGCTGACGCACAAGCCCCCGCCACCCCGACTGCCGCCGCCGCACCTGCCCAGGCCGACCACGCCGGCCCGGCAGCGGCGCCGGTCGCGACCGATCCTGCCCAGGCAGTACCGGCAGATGCGATTGGTGAAGACGCTCCCGAAGTCCTCGAGGCCGACAACACCCTGGGCATGGCCCATGACCTGTCGCCGTGGGGCATGTACCAAAACGCCGACATCATCGTGAAAATCGTGATGATCGGCCTGGCCATCGCCTCGATCATCACCTGGACCATCTGGATCGCCAAGGGTCTTGAGTTGATGGGCGCCAAGCGTCGTCTGCGCGGTGAAATCGCCCAGCTGAAAAAGTCCGCCTCCCTCAAGGAAGCCAGCGCCACTGCGGCAAAGGAAGGCACCCTGGCCAACCTGCTGGTCCATGATGCCCTCGAAGAGATGCGCCTGTCGGCCAACAGCCGTGAAAAAGAAGGCATCAAGGAGCGCGTCAGCTTCCGCCTTGAGCGCCTGGTAGCGGCTTGCGGTCGCAACATGAGCAGCGGCACCGGCGTGCTTGCCACCATCGGTTCCACAGCGCCGTTCGTCGGCCTGTTCGGTACCGTATGGGGCATCATGAACAGCTTCATCGGCATCGCCAAGACCCAGACGACCAACCTCGCCGTCGTCGCCCCCGGCATCGCCGAAGCCCTGTTGGCCACGGCTCTGGGCCTGGTTGCAGCGATCCCTGCGGTGGTGATCTACAACGTGTTCGCCCGCTCCATCGCCGGTTACAAAGCGCAGGTCTCCGACGCGTCGGCAGAGGTCCTGCTGCTGGTCAGCCGCGACCTCGACCACCAGCCTGAGCGCAGCTCACATCCGCACATGGTGAAAGTGGGGTAATCGGCCATGGGCCTGCATTTGAAAGAAGGGGCAGACGACGATCTGTCCGAAAACCACGAAATCAACGTCACGCCGTTCATCGACGTGATGTTGGTGCTGCTGATCATCTTCATGGTGGCGGCCCCGCTGGCTACCGTAGACATTAAGGTCGACCTGCCCGCGTCCACCGCCAAGCCGGCGCCACGGCCGGAGAAACCGGTGTTCCTCAGCGTCAAGGCTGACCAGCGCCTGTTCCTCGGCGAAGACGAAGTGAAGGTCGAAGCACTTGGCGCCACGCTCGACGCCAGGACCCAGGGCAAGAAAGACACGACGATCTTCTTCCAGGCCGATAAAGGCGTGGATTACGGCGACCTGATGAGCGTGATGGACAATCTGCGCGCCGCCGGTTACCTGAAGGTGGGCCTGGTCGGACTCGAGACGGCAGCCAAGAAATGATCAATACGCGCCATAAGCTGACGCGTTACAGCGGTAGCCTGGCCATTGTGCTGGGCGTTCACGCGCTGGCCATCGCACTGGCCGTGAACTGGACTGCCAACCCGCCCATCGAATTGCCACCTCAGGCAATGATGGTCGAACTGGCACCGCTTCCCGCCCCGCCACCGCCTGCACCGCCGAAGGTCGTCACGCCACCGCAGCCGCCCGCTCCGGTTGAAGAATTGCCGATACCCAAGCTTGCCGAAGCGCCGAAGGCCGAGATTGCCGTGCCCAAGCCGGTAAAACCCAAGCCGAAGCCTCAGCCGCCCAAACCGGTAGAGAAGAAGCCTGATCCGCCAAAGGAAAAGCCGTCGGAGGAGAAACCCGCCGACACGCAGCCGACCCAGGCGCCGACGGAGAAGTCCGCACAGCCCGCACCAGGCCCTTCAGCGGCTCAAGTCGCGGCCAAGGCGAGTTGGCAAGGCGCATTGCTGGCGCACTTGCAAAAGTACAAGAAGTACCCTGCCAGTGCACAGGCACGGGGCAAGGAAGGCATGAACCGTCTGCGTTTCGTGGTGGACGGCGAAGGCAACGTCCTGTCTTTCGAGCTGGTGGGCGCTTCGGGCACAGCCGATCTGGACCGGGCGACCCTGGACATGATTCGCCGAGCGCAGCCGCTGCCCAAGCCGCCGGCCGACATGCTGACCAATGGCTCCATCGAAATCGTTGCACCCTTTGTGTACTCGATCGACAAGCGCCGACGCTGATCACACCGGCCATCCAGGCCCCTGGCTCTGCAAAAGGCACCGATAAGGTGCCTTTTGCATATCTGGATACGGCAAACCGGTATTGCCCTGTGTTACACGCCACATACCTTCTGATAACGTGCGTCTATCGATTGCAGCCGGTATGCTTGGCTCGCAACTTCATGGACGCTTGCTATGACCCTCACAGAATTACGCTACATCGTTACCCTCGCCCAAGAACAACACTTCGGCCATGCCGCCGAGCGTTGTCACGTCAGCCAACCAACCCTGTCGGTGGGCGTGAAAAAGCTTGAAGACGAACTCGGTGTGCTGATTTTTGAGCGCAGCAAAAGCGCCGTGCGCTTGACCCCGGTTGGCGAAGGCATCGTCGCCCAGGCGCAAAAAGTACTCGAGCAGGCTCAAGGCATTCGCGAACTGGCCCAGGCTGGCAAGAACCAGCTGACCGCGCCGCTCAAGGTCGGCGCGATCTATACCGTCGGCCCATACCTGTTTCCGCACCTGATTCCACAACTGCACCGGGTTGCCCCGCAGATGCCGTTGTACATCGAGGAAAACTTCACCCACGTGCTGCGCGACAAACTGCGCAATGGCGAACTCGACGCGATCATCATCGCCCTGCCGTTCAACGAAGCCGACGTGCTGACCTTGCAGCTCTATGACGAGCCGTTCTATGTCCTGATGCCGGCTCAGCACCCATGGACGCAGAAAGAATCCATCGACGCCAACCTGCTCAACGACAAGAGCCTGCTGCTGCTCGGCGAAGGGCACTGCTTCCGCGACCAGGTACTCGAAGCCTGCCCGACACTGGCCAAGGGCAACGACGGCGCCAAGCACACCACGGTGGAGTCCAGTTCGCTGGAAACCATCCGCCACATGGTGGCCTCCGGCCTCGGCATTTCAATCTTGCCGCTGTCGGCGGTCGATAGCCATCACTACGCCCCCGGCGTGATCGAGGTTCGACCACTGTCGGCGCCAGTGCCATTCCGCACCGTAGCCATTGCCTGGCGTGCGAGCTTCCCGCGACCCAAGGCCATTGAAATTCTCGCTGACTCCATTCGCCTGTGCTCGGTGGCCAAACCCGCCGCACCGGTAACGGCCGGTTAAGCCACGCCATGACCGAGTTGTCGCAAGTGTCGGTGACGGCACTCAAGGGTGTCGGTGAAGCCATGGCCGAAAAACTGGCCAAGGTCGGCCTGGAGAATCTCCAGGACGTTCTGTTTCATTTGCCATTGCGTTACCAGGATCGCACTCGCGTAGTGCCGATCGGCGCACTGCGCCCAGGGCAGGACGCCGTCGTCGAAGGCACCGTCAGCGGCGCAGACGTGGTCATGGGCCGACGCCGCAGCCTTGTCGTGCGCATGCAGGACGGCACCGGCGGCCTGAGCCTGCGCTTCTATCATTTCAGCAATGCACAGAAAGAAGGCCTCAAGCGCGGCACGCGGATTCGCTGCTACGGCGAAGTGCGGCCCGGCGCCTCGGGGCTGGAAATCTACCACCCGGAATACCGCGCCATCACCGGCGACGAACCACCGCCCGTGGATGAAACCCTGACCCCGGTGTACCCGCTCACCGAAGGCCTGACCCAACAGCGTCTTCGGCAGCTGTGCATGCAAACCCTGACTTTGCTCGGCCCGAGCAGCCTGCCCGACTGGCTGCCGAAGGAACTGGCCCGCGACTACCAATTGGCGCCGCTGGCCGATGCGATCCGCTACCTGCATAACCCGCCTGCCGATGCCGATGTCGACGAACTCGCCTTGGGTCACCACTGGGCCCAGCACCGCCTGGCCTTCGAAGAGCTGCTGACCCATCAACTGTCCCAGCAGCGCCTGCGCGAGAGCATGCGTGCCCTGCGCGCGCCAGCGATGCCGAAAGCCACGAAGCTGCCCGGCCAATATTTAGCCAACCTCGGCTTTACCCCGACGGGCGCGCAGCAACGGGTGGGCAACGAAATCGCCTACGACCTCAGCCAGCACGAACCCATGCTGCGACTGATTCAGGGCGACGTCGGCGCGGGCAAGACCGTGGTCGCCGCGTTGGCTGCACTCCAGGCGCTGGAAGCCGGTTATCAAGTCGCCCTGATGGCGCCCACCGAAATCCTCGCCGAGCAGCACTTCATCACCTTCAAGCGCTGGCTCGAACCGTTGGGTATCGAAGTCGCGTGGCTCGCCGGCAAGCTCAAGGGCAAGAACCGTGTCGCCGCGCTTGAGCAGATCGCGGGCGGTGCGCCGATGGTGGTCGGCACCCACGCGCTGTTCCAGGACGAAGTACAGTTCAAGAATCTCGCGCTGGCGATCATCGACGAACAGCACCGCTTTGGTGTACAGCAACGCCTGGCGCTGCGGCAGAAAGGCGTCGGCGGGCGGATGTGTCCGCACCAACTCATCATGACCGCCACGCCGATCCCCCGGACGCTGGCCATGAGCGCCTACGCCGACCTCGACACCTCGATCCTCGACGAACTGCCCCCCGGCCGTACTCCGGTGAACACGGTGCTGGTCACTGACACCCGGCGCGTCGAAGTGATCGAACGAGTGCGCGGTGCTTGCGCCGAAGGGCGTCAGGCCTATTGGGTGTGCACGCTGATCGAAGAATCGGAAGAGCTGACCTGCCAGGCCGCTGAAACTACGCACGAAGACCTCACCGCCGCCCTCGGCGAATTAAAAGTCGGCTTGATCCATGGACGCATGAAGCCTGCCGAAAAAGCGGCGGTGATGGCCGAGTTCAAGGCCGGCAACCTGCAACTGCTGGTCGCCACCACAGTCATTGAAGTCGGCGTGGACGTACCCAACGCCAGCCTGATGATCATCGAAAACCCCGAACGCCTGGGCCTGGCGCAACTGCACCAGTTGCGCGGCCGCGTGGGGCGGGGCAGCGCGGTCAGCCATTGCGTGCTGCTTTATCATCCGCCGTTGTCCCAGATCGGACGTCAGCGACTGGGTATCATGCGCGAAACCAACGACGGTTTCGTGATTGCCGAAAAAGACCTCGAACTGCGCGGCCCCGGCGAAATGCTCGGCACACGGCAAACCGGCCTGCTCCAATTCAAGGTCGCCGACCTGATGCGCGATGCCGACCTGCTGCCTGCCGTACGCGACGCCGCCCAGGCCTTGCTGGAACGCTGGCCTGACCATGTCAGCCCGTTACTCGACCGCTGGTTGCGCCACGGGCAGCAATACGGCCAAGTGTGAGCAGTGTCTCAGTTTCCAGGCGATGGCTTTGAGCAAGCTGGTTATACTCCTGAAATTGTTTTGGAACGGATACAGACCATGACCGAAGTTGCCCTCGCACCTGCTGCCCCGCACGCTCCGTCGGTCATTCGGCTGCTGCTGGACAAAATGGGCATTACCTTCGAAGAAGTGCTCGACCATCACGGCCTGAACGCTGCGCGCAAAGTCCAGGCCGTGCTGCTCGATGACAGTGTCGGCGCGCTGATGGTGCTGTATCCGCAGAGTCAATTGCTGGACCTCAATCGCCTGACCGAACTCACAGGCCGCCGCCTCACAGCCGTGTCGACCGAGCGTCTGCAGAAAATGCTCGGCAAACACAGCCTGAGCCTGCTGCCGGGCCTGCCATCGCTGACCAGTTCGCCCTGCCTGTATGAAGAAAGCCTGTTGCGCGAACCCATGGTGCTGGTCAATTCGGGGGAGCCGGGCGTGCTGCTGGAGATCACCAGCGAAGCCTTCAGGTCCATGCTGACCAAGGCCAGCGCCGCCAACTTCGGCGAGAACCTGAGCAGCATCCGCCCCAACCTCGATCGCCCTGACGATGACCGCGATGAGATCTCCCAAGCCGTCCAGGCGTTCACGGCGCGACGTATCCAGCAACGACTGGAAGCGACCATCGAGATTCCACCGCTGGCCGAAACGGCGCAGAAGATCATCAAGCTGCGCGTCGACCCTAACGCCACTATCGACGACATTACCGGCGTGGTCGAAACCGACCCGGCCCTCGCCGCACAAGTGGTGAGCTGGGCCGCATCGCCGTACTACGCCTCACCGGGCAAGATTCGTTCGGTAGAAGACGCGATCGTCCGGGTACTGGGTTTCGACCTGGTGATCAACCTAGCGCTGGGCCTGGCCCTGGGAAAAACCTTGAGCCTGCCCAAGGACCGCCCGCAACACAGCACTCCGTACTGGCAGCAATCGATCTACACGGCCGCGGTCATCGAAGGCCTGACCCGGGCCATGCCCCGCACCCAGCGCCCGGAAGCGGGCCTGACCTACCTGGCGGGCCTGCTGCACAACTTCGGCTACCTGCTGCTGGCCCACGTGTTCCCGCCGCACTTCTCGCTGATCTGCCGTCACATGGAGGTCAACCCACACCTGTGCCACAGCTACATCGAGCAACACCTGCTCGGCATCAGTCGCGAACAGATCGGTTCATGGCTGATGCGCTACTGGGACATGCCGGAAGAACTCACCACCGCGCTGCGCTTCCAGCACGACCCAAACTACGACGGCACCTACGCCGAATACCCGAACCTTGTTTGCCTGGCCGTACGCCTGCTGCGCAGCCGGGGCATTGGTTCGGGACCGGACGAAGATATCCCGGACGCCCTGCTCGAACGTCTCGGCCTGAGCCGTGCTAAAGCCGAAGACGTTGTCAGCAAAGTGCTGGAGGCTGAAGTGTTATTGCGTGAGCTGGCGTCGCAATTCAGTCAACCCTAAAAGCTTCGCGGGCCAGCATCGCTCCTACAAGGATTTGGATCTTCCTGTGGGAGCAAGCATGCTGGCAATGGGTAAAGGTGGCCGAAGAAATCAAGCCAAGCAGCGCACCACATGGCCTGCTAGACCGCTTACGCGTCCATACCCACAAAAAACCACCCGGTGGTCCGGCAACACTGCTAGAGATCTGAAAAAGCCCTCAGTTGCGTCGAAAGCAATAAACCCTTTTCCGCCACCAAACGTCGTATCAAAAGACCCATCAGGAAGGTAACGCGCAACCAGGTTGACCAGCTCTCTACTATCACCAACAAACACTGCCAGCCCCACTAGGATTCGCCCGTCATCCTGCAAAGCAAGGCTTTTCACCACATTGTTTGAATATCCAGAATAAACAGATAACGCTGGCTGCCCCTCATTGAAATCTTTGGAAAAACTGCCATTCGAAGTTAGTGAAACGAGTAGCGTACTCCTTCCAGAAACGCTTGAGTTATCGCCTGCTGCTACCACCCCCCCGTCAGGCTTTAGTGCCATCGAAGTTAGCGTGCTAGATAAGTTAATACTCGGAATGGTCACAATACCAGTTCCTTTATCACCGTAACTTATGTCAACGCTTCCGTCCTGATTATAGCGAATGACATGGACATAGCCGTTATACTTAAAGAAAACCAAAACTTTACCGTCCTGCTGTAACAGTACCCCACGACTAAAACGCTCCTCCGAGCTAGCGGAAGCAATGAATACATAGCCCTTACCACCAAATGTTTCGTCCAATGAACCATTCTCGCTCAGTCGAATCACGATTACCCTAAAATCGCTTGCGCCGACTTTGATAGTCCGAGTCAAAACAATTTGACCATCCAGTGCAGTTGCGACTCCTCTAACACCGCTTGAGTAACCGGTTGATTTATCGACCTGCTCCCCCTCAGCTTCACTGCTGTGAAAACTGGCACCAGGATAGCTATTGCTATCAAGAAAATTGTAAACGTTATAACTGACTTGACCATCATTATTATCGCCAAACGAGGGATCTGGCGCACCATCCTTTACCTGCCGAACAATTGCGACAGTGTTATTTATCGCGCCACTAACAAGAAACTTGTCATCTGGCAACAAATCCAATGAGTTAGCATAAAAATAACCGATACGGGACGTCGGAACAACGACACTCCCACCACTGGCAAACGACGAGTCAAGTGATCCGTCTTCATTTAGCCTTACCATTTTTAGACTTGTATCGTCACCAGTAGTAACCATCAGCAATTTGTTTTGTGGCAGGGTAGCTATCGCCTGAGGAAAATCACTAGCGGCGACATTATCGATTGGGAAGGTTACAACACCTCCGATACCAAAAGTTTGATCGTAAAAATTCCCAGCTATTTTAGCTTGCGATTGACTCATGATCAGGCTCCACCAGGTCGGCATTGATGTACTAAGACCCCCACAATGGAGCATGTCCTCATTTAAAACACCTGTCAGAAATGATAGCTATACATTCTTTTGAGGCAAGATAACCGACTTATCAGGCCAAAAAATCGGAACTCAGCTACCTTTAGTTGGCTTCTTCCGCGGCTTCAAATACTTGGTCAACCCCTGGAACCAGATCACCAGCGCCGGGTTGCCCTTGATCTGAATCGACTTGTCCTGAATACCCGTCATGAACGCCAACTGCTTGTTCTTGGCCTGCATCGTGGCAAAGCCGTAGGCCGCATCCTTGAAGGCAATCGCAAACGCTGGCTCGGCATACACACCCGCCTTGCTGGTGATGCGCTGATCCTTCACCCGGAAGTGCCGCGCTACTTTCCCGTCCAGGGTCTGCAGTTGAAACACCAGTTCTTTATCACCCAGCTGCTGCTGAAACGCCGGATTGGTCCGACTGGCCTTACCCATCAACAAACCCAGCATCCACAGCAGAAAACGAAATTTCATGCGCAAGCCTCAGAAGAAAAATGAACGGCCGGCGCAGTGTAGCGATTAAATTCCAGAACGCCACCTTCCAGATATGTTTGGAGGAGATGCCTGGATTTTTGACGCCGATGACTACCAAGTCACGGACGAAAGCCTGCCTTTTCTGGACTCAGACGGGGTGTGGTGGGGCGACGTTATCCAGCACTCGATTTACCGCCAGTTCACCGAGCATGATCACCTGCTGAAGCGCCAGCATCGTACTGCGGTGCACCCCCTCGAGCATTGCGGCGATTTCACTTGCCATCACGTTGGCCGACGCCAACGACTCACAGGCGTGGGCTAATAGCGTCTCGTTGTCGATGTCAGGCGCCACGACAAAGATCGCGCCGGGTGGATGAGCCCCGGTCATGACCAAGGCATTGGGTTTCAGGTAATGGTCCAGGGCGCGGGTGGCGGCATGGTGCAACTTTCTTGAAGTCGCGGACATGTACGGGGTAGTGCTAACGCTTTCTAATCCGGCGGGCAATTCTTTGGCCTTGGGCATGGTATATCTCCGATGAAGATTGGGAGTGACCAAACTAACCGTCGCGCTTCCGAAGGCCAACCTTAAAAAAGCGTCAGATGCTTCCTCAATTTTGTAAGGAAATTCATCATTTTCGAGATACGTTTAACGATTCCAAACCTGCCGTTTGGTAGCATAATCGCCATGGCCATCAGCAGAATGGTAAATAGGTAATTCATCGCACTCGGCTCTGGACTGCCCTCACACACCGATCCTGAACATGAAAAAAATCGTCCTGTAGGAATGGCCTAAGGCTGCGACATTTTGATGTTTGTCCCGCAAGCTTGCCGGAAACTTCCTGCAAGACGCGGGACGTATCTCGGGGTTCTTCATCCGCTAACCAAAGGATCGTTGGCCGTTACTCGATCACCGCGTAGCGATAGTTCACATTTGTCAGCCGCCCATGAATCGCCAGCATCACTTCGAACGTACCAGTGGTGCCGGTCGGCAAATGCACATCATGCCGGTTTGGGTCCAGATGCGTTCCTGGAGCGCCCACGATTTGAACTCCACTCGGCTCATACAGCTTGTCATCCGGTGTTTGGGCCTGAACAAATATTTCAGGTAGCCTGATGGTCAGCGAATTGTTTTGGCGTACTTTGCCCAAGTCGAAAATGCCCAAGGCTTGATTGTGGAAATTAATATTGGTGGTGGAAGGCATGGCATTCAACACAGTCATGTCTTCAAACCCGTTACTTTGAATCAACAGGTTTTTGAGGGCGGTCAGCCTGGCCATTGAGTCTGGCAGTTTTCCGCACAGATTATTGTTATTACCCACGTCGAAGCGTTCCAGTCTTGTCAAATTACCGATCGACTCCGGAATACTGCCTCTCATAATGCCCAGCGGCCTTTGAGAGCTCAGATTCAACTGGGTCAGGCTGGTGAGATTCCCTATCCAGTCCGGAATTGATTTGAGTGCGCTGTTGATGAAGTGCGCCGACGTCAACTTTGCCAACGTTCCGAAGTCTTCAGGCAGGCGAGTGACAGGTTGATTTTCTATCATTACGTTTTGCAAATTGCGCAGATGCCCAATGCCTCGCAGGCTGGTGAACTTTCCAGGCGCCCCGCTCAGCACACTCAAGACCGTCACTTTATCAAGCATGTCCTGCGTCACGACATCGTCGATGGTCACCGGTATGCCCGTGGCTTCTGAAATATGTGCGGCCGCAATGTGCGCAAAAGAAAGGTCGTCAAAGAGCGTCCTTATCTTTGCCGGGATTATCACAGGGGAAAAAGCCTTTGCAATAGCAGTGTCCGAAGTCATGTCGTCACCTTGCCCGCATTTAATGAACTCCTTTTATAAACCATCGGTTGAAGTTCGGTAACTGTCATAGCTGACAGTTGACAAAAGCCACTTGGCTACATGCTTGATAAGCAGGACTTCTCGATTAACAAAAAATGGGCACCCAATCTCATTGGCGTGCCCATTCTTCAGTCCGCTCCCCTGAACTGCAGGTTCGCGAAACAGATTACGGATTAACACTGTCCTTCAACGATTTACCCGGCTTGAATGCAACAGTGTTGCTGGCCTTGATCTTAACCGGCTCACCGGTTTGCGGGTTTTTGCCGGTGCGGGCACCGCGGTGGCGTTGCAGGAAGGTGCCGAAACCTACCAGCGTCACGCTGTCTTTGCGGTGCAGGGCGCCGGTGATTTCTTCGAGAACGGCGTTGAGGACGCGGTTGGCCTGCTCTTTGGTTAGATCTGCTTTTTCAGCGATGGCTGCGGCGAGTTCTGGTTTACGCATATTAGTGAAGCCCCTTTGACGGTTTTTTGTTGTTATGTCCGTGCCGCCCTCTATGGAGCAGCGCCCAAAGCGCCGCAGGTGCTCTACTCTGCGGCAGACGGGAGTGAGGATGGCACGCAGTGAGGAGCCGCGCCAGTGTCGGCACGGCCAATGTACGGGCAAAATGGGGGTGATTCCGACAGAACGACCGGTATTTACGCCAGCAGTGCCGGAAGCTCTTTGTTGAGGGCCAGCTTTTCCATCACGGCTGCGCCTGTAAGGGCATAACCGAGCAGTTTGCCGTGGGCATCACGGCATAAAACCTTGATGTCGGCGCCCTGCCCTTCGACTGTCCAGAAGCCCTCCGTACCCCGTGGCGGCGGGGATACCACCAATGGGCACACTGGGGTTTTGACAGTGATCGGCATCGGGCCGTAGTTGACCACCGTTGGGTTGCCGGCAAGGGTCTGTGCCAGCGCTCTCGCACAACTCATCAGGGGCATCACGTACAACAGGTTCAGCCCATCGACCTCGGCACAGTCACCCAGGGCGTAGATGTTGGCATGGGACGTTTGCAGGTGCCGGTCGACCACTACGCCGCGATTGACCTGCAGGCCGGCAGCGGTGGCCAGGTCGATGCGCGGACGCAGGCCAATGGCCGACACCACCACGTCGCACGGTATGACCTGACCATCGGAAAGATGGGCCTCCAGGCCGTCAGCAACCCGCTGCAGGCGATTGAGCAGCGGCCCGAGGTGGAAACGTGCACCCAGGCTTTCCAGCCCGGCCTGGACCGCTGCGGCCGCTGCCGGGTGCAATAGGGTCGGCATGACCTGCTCGCACGGTGCAACCAGCTGCACCTCGTAGCCGCCCAGGGTCAGGTCGTTGGCGAACTCGCAACCGATCAGGCCGGCGCCCAGCAACAAGACCCGCCGCTTGCCGGCCGCAGCCGCGCGAAAGCGCGCGTAGTCTTCCAGATCGTTGATCGGGAACACGCAATCACCTGCATCACCTTCGATGGGTACGCGCACGGTTTCCGCCCCCCACGCCAACACCAGGTCACGGTAGATCACCGCTTCCTCGCCGATCCACAGGCGCTTGTGGCCCGGGTCGATGCCACTGATGCGGGTATGGGTGCGCACCTCGGCCTTCAATTGCTCGGCCATCGCGCCCGGTTCAGCCATGCTCAGGCCGTCGGCGTCCTTGTTTTTGCCGAAACCGGTGGAGAGCATCGGTTTGGAGTAGGAGCGCCCGTCATCGGCGGTAATCAGCAGGAGCGGGGTTTCGCTGTCGAGTTTGCGAAACTCGCGAGCGACGTTGTAGCCAGCCAGCCCGGTACCAACGATTACGACAGGTGCGTTCATTCCTTACTCCTCAGTTGTTCAGGCGGCGATTTCGATCATTTCGAAATCCATTTTGCCCACACCGCAGTCCGGGCACAGCCAATCTGCCGGGACGTCTTCCCAACGGGTGCCCGGCGCAATGCCGTCATCGGGCCAACCGTCGGCTTCGTTATAAATCAGGCCGCAGACGATACATTGCCACTTTTTCATTCAGGTAATTCCTCGGGATTCAGGCTATTGCCGGCGCGGACGGTCGATGGTTACTGCGTTGCCATCCAGCTCAAAGCGTTTTTTTACTGATCGGGCACGACAGATGCAAGCCGGTTCGGAGCATCCGGTGGCCCGGATCAATCAACATTGGTGGCTGACATGGTAAGCTCACAGGCTCCTTTGCTGCCAATAATGACTCATTGTGCAACACACAGAATCCCCCTGCCCTCCCCCAACCTGGCTCTTTCAAAGCCAACTGACGCCTCTCCCCGACACGTCTATCCTCGATTGGTTGTTCGATAATGGCTCGCTGACCAGGCGTCTCATTCATCTGACGAATGATGCGTTTAGCGTCACGCCATTATTCGAAGGGTGGCAGCCCCTGCGCACGGATGAATGCGCCGCGCTCGACCTGGCCGAGGGCAGTGAAGGCTGGGTGCGCGAGGTGTATTTGCGTGGCCACGGGCAAGCCCTGGTGTTTGCCCGCAGCGTAGCGGCGCGCAGTGCGTTGCAGGGCGACGGCTTGCACATGGACGAATTGGGCAGCCGCTCCCTGGGCGAACTGCTGTTTTGCGATCACGCCTTCCAGCGCCGTGCCATCGAGGTTTGCCACTACCCGCAGGCGTGGTTGCCGAGCGAAGTGCGGGCGCCCGGGCTGTGGGCTCGCCGCTCGCGTTTCGACCGTGGCGCCTTGAGTGTGCTGGTGGCCGAGATCTTCCTGCCGACCCTGTGGAGCGCCGCCCGCGTCCATCCGGAGAATTGCTGATGTACCAGAGCCTGCTCAAGTCCTTGAACCGCTTGAATCCCCGGGCCTGGGATTTCATTCAGCTGACGCGCATGGACAAGCCGATCGGCATCTACCTGCTGTTGTGGCCGACGCTATGGGCGCTGTGGATTGCCGGCAAGGGCTCGCCGTCGCTGGCCAATATCGTGATTTTCGTCCTTGGCGTGGTGCTGACCCGCGCGGGGGGCTGTGTGATCAATGATTGGGCGGACCGCAAGGTCGATGGCCATGTGAAGCGCACTGAACAGCGCCCGCTGCCGAGCGGCAAGATCAGCTCCAAAGAAGCGTTGGTGTTCTTTGCATTATTGATGGGCCTGAGCTTCCTGCTGGTGCTATGCACCAACGCGGCAACGGTCTGGCTGTCGTTCGGTGGCTTGGCGCTGGCCTTCACCTATCCGTTCATGAAGCGCTACACCTATTACCCGCAAGTGGTGCTGGGCGCGGCGTTTTCCTGGGGGATGCCGATGGCGTTCACTGCCGAGACCGGAGAACTGCCGGCGGCGGCGTGGCTGCTATGGATCGCCAACCTGATGTGGACGGTGGGTTACGACACTTACTACGCGATGACCGACCGCGACGATGACTTGAAGATCGGCGTGAAGTCCACGGCAATCCTGTTTGGCGAGGCTGATCGGGTGATCATCCTGACCCTGCAAGGGTTGGCGTTGGGTTGCCTGCTGCTGGCCGGGTCTAAATTCGAGCTCGGCGGCTGGTTCCATCTGGGACTGGCGGTGGCGGCGGGCTGTTTTGCCTGGGAGTTCTGGTACACCCGTGACAAGGACCGTATGCGCTGTTTCAAGGCGTTCTTGCACAACCATTGGGCCGGGTTGGCGATTTTTGTCGGGATCGTGCTGGATTACGGGTTGCGTTGACCCGTTTTCCTGTAGGAGCGAGCATGCTCGCGAAGATCTCACAGACGCCGCGGGGTGTCAGGCTTGCCGCGTTATCGTTGACCATCATCGCGAGCATGCTCGCTCCTACACGTTTACTTCTGCGACTCGTGCATGACGTGCCAGACGTCCTTCATTTTGTCGCCTTTCATGTCTCCAGGTTTTTCGTCCTTCACAAAGGTATAAAGTGGTTTGCCGTCATAAGCCCACTGCATCGTGCCGTCATCGCGTTTGATTGGCGTAAATTTGCCCTCGGCCTTGGCGCCCGCCGGTGCCATCATCGGCGGCCAATTCTTGGCACAATCACCATTACACATCGACTTGCCACCCTCGTCCTTGTCGAATGTGTACACCGTCATGCCTTTATGGTCGACCATCATGCCGCCTTTCATCATCGCCGGTTCATCGGCAAAGGCCATGCTCGGCAGCGTTAGCGCAGCAGTCACCAGCAAAGCCTTCCAGGATTGAGCAATGTGTTTCATGGAAACCTTCCGTTTGTGGTTGTCAGGATTCGGACTTAGAGCTTAGCCCAGGTTCATGACAATCGCCGGGTGACTAAAATACTGTCACACGACTGCAATAATTCCGTTATCTAATGCGGCGCAAGACAGTTAAATGACAAGAGGATTAAGGCATGGTTGGCAGGAGCATTCTGATCGTCGACGACGAAGCGCCCATTCGCGAAATGATCGCCGTTGCGTTGGAAATGGCCGGCTACGACTGCATGGAGGCGGAGAACTCCCAGCAGGCCCACGCCATTATCGTCGACCGCAAACCGGACCTGATCCTGCTTGACTGGATGCTGCCCGGCACGTCCGGCATCGAGCTGGCCCGCCGCCTCAAGCGCGACGAGCTGACCGGGGATATCCCGATCATCATGCTCACCGCCAAGGGCGAAGAAGACAACAAGATCCAGGGCCTGGAAGTCGGCGCCGATGACTACATCACCAAGCCCTTTTCCCCGCGTGAGCTGGTCGCACGCCTCAAGGCCGTGCTACGCCGTGCCGGCCCCTCCGATGGCGAAGCACCGATCGAAGTCGGCGGCCTGCTGCTGGACCCGATTGGCCACCGCGTGACCATCGACGGCAAACCGGCAGAAATGGGACCGACTGAGTACCGTCTGTTGCAGTTCTTCATGACCCACCAGGAACGCGCCTACACCCGTGGCCAGTTGCTGGATCAGGTCTGGGGCGGCAATGTGTATGTCGAGGAGCGCACCGTGGATGTGCACATCCGGCGCCTGCGCAAAGCCCTCGGCGATGCCTACGAAAACCTGGTACAAACCGTGCGCGGCACCGGTTACCGCTTTTCAACAAAAGCGTGACCCGGATTTCCCCGTTTTAGAAGTAGACAAGGACGCGCTTTCAAGTGAACCAAAACTGGCATGGCACCCTGATTCGCCACATGCTGCTGCTGGTCACCGCCTGCCTGGTGATCGGCCTGATCACCGGCTACTACGGCTGGAGCCTCGCCGCGGGGCTTGGGGTTTACCTGGCCTGGACCCTCAAGCAACTGCTACGCCTGCACGAATGGCTACGCCTGCACAAACCCGATGAAGCACCTCCCGATGGCTACGGCCTGTGGGGCGAGGTGTTCGACAGCATCTACCATCTGCAACGTCGCGACCAACGCGTTCGCGGGCGCCTGCAAGCGGTCATCGACCGGGTCCAGGAATCCACCGCTGCCTTGAAAGACGCGGTGGTCATGCTCGACAGCGACGGCAATCTGGAATGGTGGAACCGTGCCGCTGAAACCCTGCTGGGCCTCAAGACCCCGCAGGACAGCGGCCAGCCGGTGACCAACCTGGTACGCCATCCGCGCTTCAAGGAATACTTCGAGCAGGACAGCTACGCCGAACCGCTGGAAATCCCTTCGCCGACCAACGACCGGATGCGCATCCAGTTGTACATCACCCGTTACGGCAACAATGAGCACCTGATGCTGGTGCGCGACGTGACCCGTATCCATCAGCTGGAACAGATGCGCAAAGACTTCATCGCCAACGTTTCCCACGAGCTGCGCACGCCGCTGACGGTGATCTGTGGCTACCTGGAAACCCTGCTCGATAACGTCGAGGAAGTGAACCCGCGCTGGACCCGTGCCCTGCAACAGATGCAGCAGCAAGGCGGGCGCATGCAAACCTTGCTCAATGACCTGCTGTTGTTGGCCAAGCTGGAAGCCACCGATTACCCGTCGGACAACCAGCCAGTGGCCATTGATGGCTTGCTGCAGTCGATCAAGGGCGACGCTCAACAGCTGTCGGGCCAGAAGAATCAACAGATCACCCTGGAAGCCGACCCGACGATTCTGCTCAAGGGCAGTGAAGCGGAATTACGCAGCGCGTTTTCCAACCTGGTGTTCAACGCGGTGAAATATACCCCCGCCGAAGGCAGCATCCGCATCCGCTGGTGGGGCGATGAGCAAGGCGCGCACCTGAGCGTACAGGACTCCGGGATCGGCATCGACAGCAAGCACCTGCCGCGCCTGACCGAACGCTTCTACCGCGTCGACTCCAGCCGCAATTCCAACACCGGCGGTACCGGGCTGGGCCTGGCGATCGTCAAGCATGTCCTGCTGCGTCATCGCGCGCGCATGGAAATCAGCAGTGTGCC
Source organism: Pseudomonas umsongensis (assembly GCF_002236105.1). Classification (GTDB taxonomy): domain Bacteria; phylum Pseudomonadota; class Gammaproteobacteria; order Pseudomonadales; family Pseudomonadaceae; genus Aquipseudomonas; species Aquipseudomonas umsongensis. The sequence continues at coordinate 197,750 of NZ_NIWU01000003.1, read as the reverse complement.
GGGCCACGGGAGTACATTTACCTGCCACTTTGCACCTGCTCAGGTCAGCAAATCCCGGGTGATCAGCACCGCCGACTGATACCGGCCAGCACACGCCACTAGGCAATTTCACGGTCAGCCGCTACATTGGCTGACTTGTGCCTGCCTTTCAGGTGCACTTTTTTCTTTTCATTCGATTACACGGAACCCGCAAAACTCCATCATGGACCCTTCCCCTGGCTTGACCCTCGCAACAATATTCGCCGACTTCGGCATGATCCTTTTTGCTCTGATCCTGGTTTTGCTCAACGGCTTTTTCGTTGCGGCGGAATTCGCCATGGTCAAATTGCGCTCGACCCGGGTCGAAGCCATCGCTGAGCAGCACGGCTGGCGTGGACACATCCTGCGCACCGTGCACAGTCAGCTCGATGCTTACCTGTCGGCGTGCCAATTGGGTATCACCCTCGCCTCGCTGGGCCTGGGCTGGGTCGGTGAACCTGCGTTCGCGCACCTGCTGGCGCCTGTACTGAGTGCCGTGGGCGTCGATTCGGCCGAAGTGGTCAAGGCCGTGTCGTTCTTCACCGCGTTCTTCATCATTTCGTACCTGCACATCGTGGTCGGCGAACTCGCCCCGAAATCCTGGGCCATCCGCAAACCCGAACTGCTGTCGCTGTGGACCGCCGTGCCGCTGTACCTGTTCTACTGGGCCATGTACCCGGCCATTTACCTGCTCAATGCCAGCGCCAACCAGATCCTGCGCATCGCCGGGCAAGGCGAACCCGGCCCGCACCACGAGCACCATTACAGCCGGGAAGAACTGAAACTGATCCTGCACTCCAGCCGTGGACAGGACCCGAGCGACCAGGGCATGCGCGTACTGGCCTCGGCCGTGGAAATGGGCGAACTGGAAGTGGTCGACTGGGCCAACTCCCGCGAAGACCTGGTGACCCTGGAATTCAACGCGCCACTCAAGGAAATCCTGGCGATGTTCCGTCGCCACAAGTTCAGCCGTTACCCGGTGTACGACAGCGAGCGCCAGGAGTTCGTCGGCCTGCTGCACATCAAGGACCTGCTGCTGGAGCTGGCGGCCCTGGACCACATTCCCGAGTCGTTCAACCTGGCCGAACTGACCCGCCCGCTGGAGCGCGTGTCGCGGCACATGCCGTTGTCGCAGCTGCTGGAGCAGTTCCGCAAGGGCGGCTCGCACTTCGCCGTGGTCGAAGAGGCCGACGGCAACATCATCGGCTACCTGACCATGGAAGACGTGCTGGAAGTGCTGGTGGGCGATATCCAGGATGAACACCGCAAGGCCGAACGCGGCATCCTCGCTTATCAGCCAGGCAAGCTGCTGGTACGGGGCGATACGCCCTTGTTCAAGGTCGAGCGCCTGCTGGGTATCGACCTGGACCACGTTGAAGCCGAAACCCTCGCAGGTTTGGTCTATGAAAGCCTCAAGCGCGTTCCTGAAGAGGAAGAAGTGCTGGAAGTCGAAGGCCTGCGCATCATCATCAAGAAGATGAAGGGACCGAAGATTGTGCTGGCCAAGGTGTTGATGCTCGATTGATGGGCTGATCCAGAGCCGAGTCGATCCCTTCGCGAGCAGGCTCGCTCCCACATTGGAATGCATTTCAAATGTGGGAGCGAGCCTGCTCGCGAAGGCGTCAGATCAGTCAACGCATTATTGTTTGCCCAGCGCGAAGTTGGGTAACGCCCCCATCGGTTGCTTGAACTGGTACGGGATCGACACCAGCCCCATGCCGGTATTGCGCTGCACCACGAAGTGCAGATGCGGCCCGCTGCTGTTGCCGGTATTGCCCGACAGCGCCAGCGGGCTGCCCACGACGACCCGCTGCCCTTCGCGCACGCTGACCGAACCTTTTTGCAGGTGCAGGTACACGCCCATCGTCCCGTCATCATGCAGCACCCGCACGAAATTGCCCGACGGATCGGTACCGCGCCCGGTCTGCCCGTTTTCGGTCTTCACCACGATCCCGCCCCGCGCGGCAATGATCGGCGTGCCTTCCGGCATGGCGATGTCGATGGCGTAGCGATTCCTCGGGCCGAAGTGGCTGTATTGGCCTTCGGCGCCCTGGCTCACGCGAAACGGTCCGCCACGCCAGGGGTACGGGTATCGGTAGGCCACGGCAGCGCCTTCGGGGTCGCCCAGGGAATATTCGAACTTGGGAAGGTAGGCGAGCGGCCGCCCGGCCCTGGTCGGCGTGAGCTGTGCCAGGCGAATGCTGCTTCGCAATGGCATTACCCGACGAATGGGACGACTCGGTGCACCGCTGACGTTGTTCAACCCGGTAAAGCTCAATTCGATTTCGACCGGCGCATACAGGTCATTGCGAACGTAGACGCTGTCCACGCCGTCCTTTTTCATGATCACGAGGTACACCTGACGCTCGAGGTTCTCGACCATGCGATCGCGGAACGTGAACACGCTGGAGCCTTTCGTGGGGCGGTCGCTGTAGGAGACCACGCCACTGGCGTCGGTGGACTTGTAGATGGTCACTGCCATGGCCGAAGTCGAGGCGATGAAAAGACCACAGAAAAACAGTAGGCGCGCGAACATGGGCGGGATTCTGTCGATTCAGGTTTGGGATTGAGCCTAGCAGGCGCAATGGACCTGTGAAGTCGGCAGATGTTCAGATGGATGTACGGTGATTTCGAGGGCCTCTTCGCGAGCAAGCTCGCACCTACAGGTCGGCGCAAACCCTGTGGGAGCGGGCTTGCTCGCGAAGGCGGTCTTAAGCGCCAGGAATGAAATGCTTCTGCGCCGTACCACGAGCGATCAATCGCGAAATGTAGTCGAGTTTCTGCGCATCCTGATCGACAAAGCGGAAGGTCAGCTGCAGCCAGTCGCTGTCGGGCTTGGGCTCGTGGGCCACCACAGCGTGCAGGTAGCCATTGAGGCGGGCCACTTCGGCACTCTCGCCCTGCTCCAGATCCAGTACGGCGCTGTCGAGGACCTGCGGCAGGCTGTCGGTGCGCTTGACCACCAGCAGCGCTTCCTTGAGGCTCAGCGCCTTGATCACGCACGGCTGGATGCCGTTGGGCAGCCGCAGCTGACCCTGGCCGCGTCCACCGCCGCCAGTAGCAGCCACCGGAGCCTTGACCGGTGGGCTGTTGAGCAACCCTGGGGATGCTGCCGCGGGCGCCGGAGCACTCACGGCAGGCTTGCCACTGGTCAATGCGTTCAGGGTGTCGTTACCAAATGCCGAGATCGTTTTGGTCGCCGCCACGCTGATCAAGCTGTCGAGTTTGCCGACCTTGTGCAGCGCCTGCTTGACCTTGGTGATCAGTTGCTCGTTGGTGAAGGGTTTGCTGACGTAGCCGGAAACGCCGGCCTGGATCGCCTGGACGACGTTCTCCTTGTCGCCACGACTGGTCACCATCACGAATGGCATGCCTTTGAGGCTGTCTTGTTCGCGGCACCAGGTCAGCAGCTCCAGGCCGGACATCTCTGGCATTTCCCAGTCGCACAGCACCAGGTCGAATGCCTCCCTGGCCAGCAGCGACTGCGCCTTGCGGCCGTTGACCGCGTCTTCGATGCGCATGCCCGGGAAATAGTTGCGCAGGCATTTCTTCACCAGGTCACGAATGAACGCAGCATCGTCCACGACCAACACACTGACCTTACTCATCCACAACCCCTTTAAAAAATCCCGGCGACCCCCAAACGAAAACGCCCGGCCAATAGGCCGGGCGCTTTAATTGGGCAATCTTACTTATCGTCAGATTTGCCCGGAACATTAGCGGTTTCGCCGCTGGTTCCTTCAACTTCTTCCTTCATGCGCTTGAGGCCCAGGTGACGTACGTCTGTGCCTCGCACCAGGTAAATCACCAGCTCCGAGATATTGCGTGCGTGGTCGCCGATGCGCTCCAGCGAACGCAGTACCCAGATGATGCTCAAGACCCGCGAGATAGAGCGTGGGTCTTCCATCATGTAGGTCGCCAGTTCACGCAGGGCCGTCTTGTACTCACGGTCGATGATCTTGTCGTACTGCGCCACCGACAAGGCCAGGTCGGCGTCAAAACGGGCAAAGGCATCCAGCGCATCACGGACCATGTTGCGCACCTGGTCGCCAATGTGGCGAACCTCGACGTAACCCCGCGGCGCTTCGCCTTCTTCGCACAGCTGGATGGCGCGACGGGCGATCTTGGTCGCTTCGTCACCGATGCGCTCCAGGTCGATCACCGATTTGGAAATGCTGATGATCAAACGCAAGTCGGACGCCGCCGGCTGACGACGGGCCAGGATACGCAGGCATTCTTCGTCGATATTGCGTTCCATCTGGTTGATCTGGTCGTCGATCTCACGCACCTGCTGGGCCAAGCCGGAATCGGCCTCGATCAGCGCGGTGACCGCGTCGTTGACCTGCTTTTCGACCAGCCCGCCCATGGCCAGGAGGTGGCTGCGCACTTCCTCGAGCTCGGCGTTGAACTGCGCGGAAATGTGGTGGGTAAGGCCTTCTTTACTAATCATGTTGGCGTCCTTGGAGCGTCCGGTAAGGTGCGGTGGACCGCAGCGTCAGTTTAGTGAGCAACAACCGCTTACTAGCCATAACGACCGGTGATGTAGTCTTCGGTCTGCTTCTTCGCCGGATTGGTGAACAGGGTATCGGTGTCGCCGAATTCCACCAGTTTGCCCATGTACATGAACGCCGTGTAGTCGGAAACCCGCGCGGCCTGTTGCATGTTGTGGGTCACGATGACGATGGTGAACTTGGATTTCAGCTCGTAGATCAGCTCCTCGACTTTCAGCGTCGAGATCGGGTCGAGTGCCGAGCAGGGTTCGTCGAGCAACAGCACTTCCGGCTCCACGGCGATGGTACGGGCAATCACCAGGCGTTGTTGCTGGCCACCGGACAAGCCCAGCGCCGATTCATGCAGACGGTCTTTGACTTCGTCCCACAGGGCCGCGCCTTTCAACGCCCACTCAACCGCTTCGTCGAGTACGCGTTTCTTGTTGATGCCCTGGATACGCAGGCCGTAGACCACGTTCTCGTAGATGGTTTTCGGGAACGGGTTCGGCTTCTGGAACACCATGCCGACGCGACGACGCAGCTCGGCCACGTCTTCGCCCTTGCGGTAGATGTTGTTGCCGTAGAGGTTGATCGCGCCTTCGACACGGCAACCGTCCACCAGGTCGTTCATGCGGTTGAAGGTGCGCAGCAGCGTCGACTTGCCGCAGCCGGACGGGCCGATGAAGGCGGTCACGCGCTGTTTCGGGATGTTCATGCTGACGTCGAACAGTGCTTGTTTGTCGCCGTAGAACAGGCTCAGGCCCGGCACTTCGATGGCCACGGTTTCCTGCTCGAGGCTCAGGCTCTGTTTGTCGCGACCCAGGGCCGACATGTTGATGCCGTGGGTATGTGCTTCGTGCTGCATGGGAGGCTCCCTGTGCTAACAAATTCGGTTCAATTTTTGTGGGAGCCAGCCTGCTGGCGAAGGGGCCATCAATGGCGCCAAAAGCTTCGCGAGCAGGCTCGCTCCCACATAGAAATAATTGCTGCTGCTAATCAGCTATCCAGCGCCTTGTACTTCTCGCGCAGGTGGTTACGGATATAAACGGCCGACAGGTTCAACGTCGCGATCACCAGCACCAACAGTAGCGCCGTGGCGTACACCAACGGCCGCGCGGCTTCGACGTTCGGGCTTTGGAAACCGACGTCATAGATGTGGAAGCCCAAGTGCATGATCTTCTGGTCCAGGTGCAGGTAAGGGTAATTACCATCCACCGGCAGCGACGGCGCCAGCTTCACCACACCCACCAGCATCAGCGGCGCCACTTCACCCGCGGCGCGTGCCACGGCGAGGATCATGCCGGTCATCATGGCCGGGCTGGCCATTGGCAATACGATCTTCCACAAGGTTTCCGCCTTGGTCGCGCCGAGGGCCAACGAGCCTTCACGCACGGTGCGAGGAATCCGCGCCAGGCCTTCTTCGGTGGCCACGATCACCACCGGCACCGCCAGCAGCGCCAGGGTCAACGATGCCCACAACAGGCCCGGTGTACCGAAGGTCGGCGCCGGCAAGGCTTCAGGGAAGAACAGGCGGTCGAGTGAGCCACCCAGCACGTAGACGAAGAAGCCCAGCCCGAACACGCCATAGACGATCGCCGGAACGCCCGCCAGGTTGTTCACCGCGATGCGGATCACCCGGGTCAGGGTGTTCTGCTTGGCGTATTCACGCAGGTACACCGCGGCCAGTACGCCGAACGGGGTCACGATCATCGCCATGATCAACGTCATCATCACGGTGCCGAAGATCGCCGGGAAAATCCCGCCTTCGGTGTTCGCTTCACGCGGGTCGTCGCTCAGGAACTCCCAGACCTTGCTGAAGTAGAAACCGATCTTGGTAAAGGTGCCCATGGCGTTCGGCTGGTAGGCGTGAACCACTTTGCCGAGGCTGATTTCGATTTCCTTGCCGTTGGCATCGCGGGCAGTAAGGCTGTCGCGGTTGAACTGCGCGTGCAGATCGCCCAGACGGGCCTCGATGTCTTGATAACGGGCATTGAGCTCGGCGCGCTCGGATTCCATGTCCGCTTGCGCAGCGGCGTCGAGCTTGCCGTCCAGCTCCAGTTTGCGGCCGTGCAGGCGGATGCGTTCCAACCCGGCGTTGATCGCGCCGATGTCGGACTTCTCCAGGGTCTTGAGCTGGGCAGCCAGCTGATTCACGCGGTTGATCCGCGCCTGCAGCTCGGGCCATGCAGCCTCGCCTTCGGCAATCACCTTGCCGTCCTGTTTGACGTTGACCAGGTAGCCGTAGAAATTGCCCCACTCGCGACGCTCAAGCGCCATCAATTCGACCGGCGTTTTCTGATTGGTCAGCCACTCGCCGACGATCCACGTGAAATCGGTGCCGTTCAGGTCACGGTTGCCGACCTTGATCAGCTCGCGGGTCATGAACTCCGGGCCGTCCTCAGGCACCGGCAGGCCGGCACTCTTCAAACGCGCACGTGGCACTTCTTCCTTCTGCACCACTTCGCCGATGACCAAATGATTGGCCTGGCCCGGCACGTCGTAGCTGGCGTGGATCAGGTCCGCCGGCCAGAAGTGACCCAGGCCGCGCACGGCAATCACCGCCAGCAGGCCAATGGTCATGATGACCGCGATGGACACCGCGCCACCGCTGATCCAGACGCCCGGGGCGCCGCTCTTGAACCATCCTTTCAGGGAGTTCTGTTTCACAGACTTCTACCTTTCTTAAAGCGACGAGTATTTCTTGCGCAGACGCTGACGAATCAGTTCCGCGAGGGTGTTCATGACGAAGGTGAACAGCAGCAGCACCAGCGCCGAGAGGAACAGCACGCGGTAGTGGCTGCCGCCGACTTCCGACTCCGGCATTTCCACCGCGACGTTGGCGGCCAGGGTACGCAGGCCTTCGAACAGGTTCATTTCCATGACCGGGGTGTTACCGGTGGCCATCAACACGATCATGGTTTCGCCGACCGCACGACCCATGCCGATCATCAGCGCCGAGAAGATGCCCGGGCTGGCGGTGAGGATCACCACGCGGGTCATGGTCTGCCACGGCGTTGCACCGAGGGCCAGCGAGCCCAGGGTCAGGCCGCGCGGCACGCTGAATACGGCGTCTTCGGCGATGGAGTAGATGTTCGGGATGACTGCGAAGCCCATGGCCAGGCCGACCACCAGGGCGTTGCGCTGGTCGTAGGTGATGCCCAGGTCGTGGGAGATCCACATGCGCATGTCGCCGCCGAAGAACCAGTTCTCCATGAACGGGCTCATGTACAACGACAGCCAGCCGACGAACAGGATCACTGGAATCAGCAGGGCACTTTCCCAGCCGTCAGGGACTTTCAGGCGAATCGATTCCGGCAGTCGGCTGAAGGTGAAACCGGCGACCAGGATGCCGATTGGCAGCAACATCAGCAGGCTGAAGATGCCCGGCAGATGCCCTTCCACATAAGGGGCGAGGAACAGACCGGCGAAGAAACCGAGGATCACCGTCGGCATCGCTTCCATCAGCTCGATCACCGGCTTGACCTTGCGGCGCATGCCCGGAGCCATGAAGTACGCGGTGTAGATCGCCGCGGCGACGGCCAGTGGAGCGGCCAGCAGCATGGCGTAGAACGCGGCTTTCAGGGTACCGAAGGTCAGCGGCGACAGGCTCAGCTTGGGTTCGAAGTCGGTGTTGGCGGCGGTCGATTGCCAGACGTATTTAGGCTCGTCGTAGTTCTCGTACCAGACCTTGCTCCACAACGCGCTCCACGACACTTCCGGGTGCGGGTTGTCCAGCAGCAACGGTTGCAACTTGCCGCCGGCCTCCACGATCACGCGGTTGGCCCGTGGCGACAGACCGAACAGGCCCTGGCCTTCGACCACCTGGTCGACCAGCAGGGTACGGTGTGCGGTGCTGTGGAACACGCCGAGCTTGCCCGAGGCGTCGAGGGCGACGAAGCCCTTGCGGCGCTCTTCGGCGGTGATTTCAACGATGGGCGTGGTGCCCATCTGGAAGGTGCGGATCTGCTTCAGGCGCTGCTCACCATCCGGGTCGCGGGCCATGAACCACTGGGCCAGACCACCTTTGGAGTCGCCAAGGATCAGCGAGATGCCGCCTACGAGCTGGGTACTGGCGGTAATTTCGGCTTCACCGTTTTCCAGCAGTTTGTAGCGACCGTTCAGGCTCTTGTCACGCAAGCTGAAGACGTCGGCCTGGGCACGACCGTTGATCACGTACAGCCACTGCTGACGCGGGTCGACGAAGATGTTCTTCACCGGCTCGGTCATCTGCGGCAGATCGATGCGCTTCTGCTCGCTGGTGATTTCGCCTGTCATCATGTTTTCTTCGCTGGTCAGCGACAAAACATTGAGTTGCGAACCGGTAGAACCCACCAGCATCAGGGTCGAATCGTTGGCGTTGAGGCTGACGTGTTCCAGCGCACCACCCGCCTCGTTCAGCGTGATCGGGGATTCGCCATACGGGTATTCAATGGCTGGCGAGATGGTCTTCTTGCCGTCCGGGTAGCTGACTTTGTAGGTGTGGCGGAACACCATGGCCTGGCCGTTGGACAAGCCCACCGCCACCAGTGGGTGACCTGGCTGGTCGTCACCGATGGACGTCACGCTGGCACCGGCCGGGATCGGCAGATCGACGCGCTTGAGTTCGACACCACTGTCGATGTCGAAGAACAGTGCCTGGCCCTTGTCGGAAACCCGCATCGCGACCTGGTTCTGCTCTTCCAGGGAGATCATCAACGGCTTGCCGGCGTCTTGCATCCAGGCCGGCGTGATGGCGTCCTTCGATGTCAGGCTGGCCCCCTGAAACAGGGGCGCAACGACGTAGGCGAGGAAGAAAAAGATCAGCGTGATCGCGCCGAGAACGGCGAGGCCGCCCACCAGGACGTACCAACGGGTCAGGCGATCCTTGAGCGCGCGGATACGGCGCTTGCGTTGTAGCTCAGGCGTATTGAAATCAATTCGCTTGGGGGGATTTGTAGTCATTGTGGAATTGGCCAGATCATTCATTCGCACACCCTAGCTATCCTGTATGACAGAAAGATGACAGTGCAGTGACGCAACAAATCCGCCGCCCGGTGAAACCGGCAGCGGAGCGAAAAATTTGGGGGTGTTGGAACGCAACTCCGTGGCGAGGGGATAAATCCCCTCACCACACAAGCCCCCCAAAGAGATCCGGGGTTAGCCCCGGATCAGGGTTTTACTTTTTTGCGACTTCGGTACCTTCCTGCAGACCCAGGTCAGCCAGTGCTTTTGCTGCAACCTTGGCTGGCAGCGGGATGTAGCCGTCTTTCACCACGACTTCCTGGCCCTGCTTGGACAGAACCAGCTTCACGAACTCGGCTTCCAGCGGCGCCAGAGGCTTGTTCGGGGCCTTGTTGACGTATACGTACAGGAAGCGGGACAGCGGGTACTTGCCGTTCAGGGCGTTTTCTTCGGTGTCTTCGATGAACTCGCCGCCTTCTTTCTTGGCCAGGGCAACGGTTTTCACGCTGGCAGTCTTGTAGCCGATGCCCGAGTAACCGATACCGTTCAGCGAGGAGCTGATCGACTGCACGACCGAAGCCGAACCTGGCTGTTCGTTGACGTTCGGCTTGAAGTCGCCTTTGCACAGGGCTTCTTCCTTGAAGTAGCCGTAGGTGCCGGATACCGAGTTACGACCGAACAGTTGAAGCGGCTTGTTGGCCAGGTCACCGGTCACGCCCAGATCACCCCAGGTCTTGACGTCGGTCTTGGCGCCGCACAGGCGAGTCGAGGAGAAAATCGCGTCGACTTGAGCCATGGTCAGGCCCTTGATCGGGTTGTCCTTGTGCACGAATACAGCCAAGGCGTCCACGGCAACCGGGATAGCGGTTGGCTTGTAGCCATACTTGGTTTCGAAGGCTTGCAGCTCGTTATCCTTCATCTTGCGGCTCATCGGGCCCAGGTTAGCGGTGCCTTCGGTCAGCGCAGGTGGCGCGGTAGACGAACCGGCGGCCTGAATCTGGATGTTTACGTTCGGGTATTCTTTCTTGTAGTTCTCAGCCCAGAGGGTCATGAGGTTGGCCAGGGTATCGGAACCGACGCTGGACAGGTTGCCCGACACACCAGTGGTCTTGGTGTAGCTCGGGATAGCAGGGTCAACAGCGGCAACCGCGTTGGCAGTCGCAACGCCAGCAGCGACAAAAGTCATTGCCGCCATCAAACGCTTCAGTTTCATGCCTTACTCCTAGCAGATAGGGTGTGTTATTCGGGGCCAAGTATCAGCAGGCCGTGTGAACACTCTATGGCTGAAATATGACAATTGGATGAAAGGCCAGCATCTGCCGACAGATCGTTCCCACGCTCTGCGTGGGAATGCCTCAAGGGACGCTCCGCGTTCCAGCTTTAGGAAGGGCCGCGGAGCGACCCTGGCTGCGTTCCCACGCAGAGCGTGGGAACGATCGGCGGTGAATTAGCGCCCTTTCTTCCAGAGATACGCCCCCACCAATATCCCGACCCCGCACAGCACCGCCACGTAATACGCCGGTCCCATCGGGCTTTCCTTGAGCAGCAGGCTGACGACCATCGGCGTCAAACCACCGAAAATCGCGTAGGCCACGTTGTACGAGAACGACAGGCCGCTGAAACGCACCACTGGCGGGAACGCCTTGACCATCACGTACGGGACCGCGCCGATGGTGCCCACCAGCAGACCGGTCAGGGCATACAGCGGGAACAACCAGTCGGGATGGTCGGCCAGGCTGTGATAGAACGTCCAGGAACTGGCCAGCAACGCCATGCATCCGACAACGAACACGCGCCCCGCACCAAAGCGATCCGCTAACGCACCGGCAATGATGCAGCCAATGCTCAGGAACACGATTGCCACACTGTTGGACTGCAACGCGGTGGTTGGCGCGAAGTGGTAGACCGTCTGCAGCACGGTCGGGGTCATCAGGATCAACACCACGATGGCGGCGGACAACAGCCAGGTCAGCAGCATCGAAATGGCAATTGCACCGCGATGGTCACGCAGCACCGCGCGCAACGGCACCTCCTCGGCCAGAGCCTTGCGCTGCTGCAGCTCGGCGAACACCGGAGTTTCGTGCAGCCAACGGCGCAGGTACACGGAGAACAGACCGAACACGCCACCGAGCAGGAACGGGATCCGCCAGGCGTAATCCGCCACTTCAACTGGCGTGTAAATGCTGTTGATCGCCGTGGCAACCAGGGAACCCAGCAGGATACCCGCCGTCAGGCCGCTGGTCAGGGTGCCGCAGGCATAGCCGACATGCCGTTGCGGTACGTGTTCAGAAACGAAGACCCAGGCACCCGGCACCTCACCGCCAATTGCCGCGCCCTGGATCACCCGCATCAGCAGCAACAGGATCGGCGCCCACATGCCGATCTGTGCATAGGTCGGCAACAGGCCCATGATCAGGGTTGGCACCGCCATCATGAAGATGCTCAGGGTGAACATCTTCTTGCGCCCCAACAGGTCGCCAAAGTGCGCCATCACGATGCCGCCCAGTGGCCGCGCCAGGTAGCCGGCGGCGAAGATGCCAAAAGTCTGCATCAAGCGCAGCCACTCGGGCATGTCCGCCGGGAAGAACAGCTTGCCCACCACCGTGGCGAAGAACACGAAGATGATGAAATCGTAGAACTCCAGCGCGCCACCCAGGGCCGACAGCGATAGCGTCTTGTAGTCGTTGCGGGTCAGCGGACGTGCGGATGGGGAAGGCTGCGCGATACTCGAGGGCGCTGTGGTCATGGCAAGGGCTTCTCTTATAGTCAGGTCTGCCGCCCCAACAACGCTGGCAAGGGCTCGGGCAGGACCGGCACGATAGCAAATTGTTCGAAAAAGCACATAGAGGCGCGTATTTGATGGGCAAAATGAGAACCGGACGGTCGTATCGGAGTCTATCGACCGATATACTCGCAATTGTGTAATAGCTTGTAAGGGGTTGCTGTGCGAAAACGCCTGTCAGGTTCATAGGCGATTTCGCAGAGTTTCCCTTTAGGCGCCTTACGAAAAACGTGACGAACGCAGTGAGTTCGGGGATGAATCGTTTTTCCAGGACGGCTATTTATCCGCTACACAACGAAGAGTCACGGGTCAGAGGCACCCCCCGCATGATAGAGCTCGAACAAGAAGATCCGATCCCGCAAGGCGACCTGGCCCTGCAAATTACCGCGCTTCCTCGCGAAACCAACGGCTTTGGCGATATTTTCGGCGGCTGGCTGGTGGCGCAGATGGACTTGGCCGGTACTGCGATGGCCAGCAAGGTGGCTGGCGGTCGCGTGGCCACTGTCGCGATCGACCGCATGGCATTCCTGGTTCCGGTCGCAGTGGGCGCCCAGCTCTCCTTCTATACCCAGGCACTGGAAATCGGCCGCAGCTCGATCCAGATGATGGTCGAGGTCTGGAGCGACGATCCACTGTCCAGCGAATGGCGCAAAGTTACCGAAGCGGTGTTTGTGTTCGTCGCCATCGATGGCAGCGGCCGTACTCGTTCGGTTCCGCCCCGGGCACGTTAAAAACGGGCTGCGTTAAACCCGATAAGCGTTTTGCGGTCCATTGCAGTCATTGTTACTGATCGAGAGCTGTCCCATGAGCACGCCCAACGTTGAAGCCGTCAAACTGGATGAACTGAACTGCTGGCGCATCCGCCACGGCCAGGCCGAATTGCTGGTGGCCCAGCAAGGCGCGCACATCCTCAGCTATCAAGTGGCCGGCCAGCCACCGCTGATCTGGCTCAACGACGAGGCCGTGTTCAAGGCGGGCAAAAGCATCCGCGCCGGTGTGCCAGTGTGCTGGCCGTGGTTCGGCAACCTGGCGCGCAACCCGCAGAGTGTCCAGGCAATGCGCATCAGCAGCGAACCCGCCGCCCCTCACGGGCTGGTACGGGCGATCGACTGGGAATTGGGCGGCATCGAGGCCGAGGGCGAAAGCCTGAAGATCGAGTTCCTCTTGCCTTGCCCCGAAGGCGGCTTGCCTGGCTGGCCGCACAAGGTCGACCTGAAGTTGAGCATTCGTCTGGATGAGCAACTGCATATCAGCCTGACCAGTCACAACCAGGGCACCGACACCGTCACGATCAGCCAGGCGCTGCACAGCTATTTCGCCGTCAGTGATGTGCGAAATGTGCATGTCGAAGGGCTGGACGGGCTGAGCTATATCGAGACGCTGGACGACTGGAAAACCGTGACCCAGTCCGGTGACTTGCACTTTACCGGCGAAACCGATCGCATTTACCTCGATACGCCGACCCAGCTCAGCATTGTCGACCCGTCCTGGGAGCGGCGTATCGAGCTCACCAGTTCCGGTTCACGTTCGGCTGTAATCTGGAACCCATGGACCGAACGCGCCGCGGCTTTCAGCGACATGGCCGACGATGGCTGGCAACGCATGCTGTGCATTGAAACGGCAAATGTGATGGGTGATGTGGTGGCTTTGGCTCCGGGGGCCAGTCATACACTCGGCGTGAGTATTGGCAGCAAAGTGCTTTAAGATCAAAAGATCGCAGCCTGCGGCAGCTCCTACACAGATCCCTGTAGGAGCTGCCGCAGGCTGCGATCTTTTTGCTTCACTCGATCACAGGTCCGATTCCTGCACCACCCTCACCTTCGCCGCGTCCAGCGCATACGCCGCATCCGCCAGGTCATTGCTGACCTTCTCGATCTTCAGCGTGCCGGTCACCCACAGCGGCGTGTAGATATCCTCCAGCTTCAAACCCTTGGGATAACGCACCAGCACCAATTGATTGGGTGGCGGCGGCGGTACGTGGATGCAGGCCCCCGGGTATGGCACAAGGAAAAACAAGGTGCTGCGGCCCTTGGCGTCGGACTCCAGCGGTACCGGATAGCCACCGATACGGATGTCCTTGTCGTTCATGGACGCTACGGTCTTGGTCGAATACATCACCGCGGGCAAGCCCTTGCTCTGCTTCATGCCACCTTTTTCAGTGAAGGTGCCATTGGCTTCCGGAGAGTCGTGGTCGATTTCAGGCATGGCCTCGAGGGCTTTCTGGTCCGACTTGGGCATCAGTTCGAGCCAGTCGGTTTCCGGCAGCTCGCCGGCATGGGCAAGGCCCGTACTCAGTAAAACAAGAGTCAGCAGAAGACGTCGCATGAAAATGCCCGGTAGGGTTAAGGAGATCGCCGGGCATTCTAGTCCTCCCGGGCTGCGCAGCCGAGAGGACTTTGTCGCTTGAGTCAGTTCTTTTTGATCAAGCCGTAGATCACCAGCAAGATGACGGCGCCCACCAGTGCGCCGATGAAGCCTGCGCCTTCACCCGCTTGATAGAGACCCAGAGCCTGGCCGCCGTAGGTGGCTGCCAGCGAACCGCCGATACCAAGCAGGATGGTCATGATCCAGCCCATGCTGTCATCGCCCGGTTTAAGGAAGCGTGCCAGCAGGCCGACGATCAAGCCGATAAAGATGGTTCCGATGATTCCCATGGCATTTCCCTCTGATTAAATGGCAGTGTCCAAAGCCTAGTCAGACTTTGGCATCCTGCCATGAGAGAACGGCGGTCCCTGAATGGTTCCGCCGCTGCCACATGAAACTGTTTTACTCGGCGATGAGCGCTTCGACCTTGAGGATCTGTGCGGCCAGCGTTTCGCGGTCTGCACAGCGCAGATTGGCGTGACCCACCTTGCGGCCGACCTTGAATGCCTTGCCGTAGTGATGCAGGTGGCAATCGGCGATGGCCAGGACTTTGTCGGTCTCCGGCACTTTACCGATGAAGTTCAGCATTGCGCTTTCGCCGACCTTGGCGGTCGAACCCAGCGGCAGGCCGGCGACCGCCCGCAGGTGGTTTTCGAACTGGCTGCACTCGGCACCTTCGGTGGTCCAGTGCCCGGAATTGTGTACGCGCGGGGCAATTTCGTTGGCCTTCAGGCCCCCGTCGACTTCAAAGAACTCGAACGCCATCACGCCAACATAATTCAGCTGCTTGAGCACACGGCTGGAATAATCTTCGGCCAAGGCTTGCAACGGGTGATCGGTGCTGGCCACGGACAGCTTGAGGATGCCACTGTCGTGGGTGTTATGTACCAGCGGATAGAACCTGGTTTCGCCATCGCGGGCGCGCACGGCGATCAGCGAGACTTCGCCGGTGAAGGGTACGAAACCTTCCAGCAGGCAAGCCACGCTGCCCAGCTCGGCGAAAGTGCCAACCACATCTTCAGCTGTACGCAGGACTTTCTGGCCCTTGCCGTCGTAACCCAGGGTGCGGGTTTTCAGCACGGCTGGCAGACCGATGGAAGCCACGGCGGCGTCCAGATCGGCTTGCGACTGAATGTCGGCGAACGCCGGGGTTGGAATGCCCAGGTCCTTGAACATGCTCTTTTCGAACCAGCGATCACGAGCGATGCGCAGGGCTTCGGCACTCGGGTAAACCGGCACGAACTGCGACAGGAACGCCACGGTTTCCGCCGGGACGCTCTCGAACTCAAAAGTCACCAGATCGACTTCATCGGCCAGCTGACGCAGGTGATCCTGATCGCCATAATCGGCGCGCAGGTGCTCGCCCAACGCGGCAGCACACGCGTCCGGCGCCGGGTCGAGGAAAGCGAAGTTCATACCCAGCGGAGTTCCCGCCAGCGCCAACATGCGACCCAATTGGCCGCCACCGATTACACCGATCTTCATCGTCAACAACCTCAGGCGATGCGTGGGTCTGGATTTTCCAGGACGCTGTCTGTCTGTTCAGCACGGAAGGTTTTCAGCACCGCGTGGAACTGCGGGTGCTTGGCGCCCAGGATACTCGCCGAAAGCAGGGCGGCGTTGATCGCACCGGCCTTGCCGATGGCCAGGGTGGCGACCGGAATGCCTGCTGGCATCTGCACGATGGAGAGCAGCGAATCGACGCCCGAGAGCATCGCCGACTGCACCGGCACGCCCAGCACCGGCAGATGGGTCTTGGCTGCACACATGCCAGGCAAGTGGGCTGCGCCACCGGCACCGGCGATGATCACCTCGATGCCACGCGCCTCGGCTTCTTCAGCGTACTGGAACAGCAGGTCCGGGGTGCGGTGGGCAGAGACCACTTTCACCTCGTAAGGGATGCCGAGCTTTTCCAGCATATCGGCGGTGTGGCTAAGGGTGGACCAATCGGACTTGGAGCCCATGATCACGCCAACCAATGCACTCATCGTCCTGCCTCTTCTCTCTGGGCGCCCGCAGGCGCATCAAAAAACAACAAGCCACGCAGAATGCGTGGCTTGATTGTACGAATTATGGCCAGGCGAACCGGCCGAAGGCCGCGCAGTATACCTCAATGAAGCAGATAAACAGCCCCCATTGCGACCATCTGTCACCCACCGCAAAGCACCGGATTTATTGACTCTAAGGTCAGTAGAAATACTCGCCATCGCCCCGCCCCCTGTAGGAGCACAGCTTGCTGGCGATGGCGATTTCGAAGACGCCATCGCCAGCAAGCTGTGCTCCTACAAAGGCATCGTTAACCGGCGGTGCCCTGCGCTGCCCCGCCCTCCAGCTTGCGCCACAACAACCGCACATTCGCCTTGCGCACCAGCGCACAGCGATACAGGCGGATCTCAAGCGGCACATGCCATTGCGGACCGCCACAGACCACCAACTCACCGCGTGCCAGTTCGGCGCGCACACTCAGTTGCGGCACCCAGGCAATCCCCAGCCCTTCCAGGGCCATGCTTTTCAGGCTATCGGCCATGGCGGTTTCATAAACAGTAGTAAAGCGCAGCGCGCGCTGGCGCAACAGCCCATTGACCGAACGCCCAAGAAACGCTCCGGCGCTGTAGGCCAGCAATGGCACGCTTGCCTCGCCCTCCAGGTCGAACAGGGGCTTGCCCTGCTCGTCTGCCGCGCACACCGGGAGCATTTCGGTGTGCCCAAGGTGCAAGGAAGGAAAAATCTCAGGGTCCATCTGCATGGCCGCGTCCGGGTCATAGAACGCCAGCATCAAGTCACAACCGCCCTCGCGCAACGCATGCACGGCGTCGCCAACGTTGGTGGCGACCAACCGTGTGGCGATGTTCAAGCCTTCATTGCGCAGTTGCGCGATCCAGCGAGGGAAAAACCCAAGAGCCAGTGAGTGTGCCGCCGCGACTTGCATCACTTCGCCCTGCCCGCCTTCCAGATGATGCAGGTGGCGCAGCACCTCACCGAGCTGCTCGACCACGGTACGCGCGGTAACCAGGAACAACTGGCCTGCCGCCGTCAGCTCGACCGGCGTGCGGGAGCGGTTGACCAGGGTCAATCCCAGCGCGGCTTCGAGGCTGCGGATTCGGCGGCTAAAGGCCGGTTGAGTCACAAAGCGGCGTTCCGCTGCCTGGGAGAAGCTGCGGGTGGCGGCCAGGGCACTGAAGTCCTCCAGCCATTTACTTTCCAGATTCATCACATCCTCCCGGACACGCACCAAATTAGGTCACACGCTCGCCGTCAACATGGCGTCACATGGGCATTATGCCGAATGTGCATAGGCCAGTGTTTAACAGCATTGGCCCAAAATTCTCCACAAGCCTAGCATTTGCAGTGTTCCGGCACAGCCCGGGTCCATATTGAGATGATTTCTATCATGTCCTCCGCTGCATCATTCCGCACAGAAAAAGACCTGCTTGGCGTACTCGAAGTACCGGCTCAAGCGTATTACGGCATCCAGACCCTGCGAGCGGTGAACAACTTCCGCCTCTCCGGCGTTCCGATCTCGCATTACCCGAAGCTGGTAGTCGGCCTGGCCATGGTCAAGCAAGCCGCCGCTGACGCCAACCGCGAGCTGGGTCACTTGAGTGAAGCCAAGCACGCGGCCATCAGCGAAGCCTGTGCACGACTGATCCGCGGCGATTTCCACGAAGAATTCGTGGTGGACATGATTCAAGGCGGCGCTGGCACTTCTACCAACATGAATGCCAACGAAGTCATCGCCAACATCGCGCTGGAGGCCATGGGTCACCAGAAGGGCGAATACCAGTACCTGCACCCGAACAACGACGTGAACATGGCGCAGTCGACCAACGACGCCTACCCGACCGCGATCCGCCTGGGTCTGCTGCTGGGTCATGACGCGCTGCTGGCCAGCCTCGACAGCCTGATCCAGTCGTTCGCCGCCAAAGGTGAAGAATTCAGCCACGTCCTGAAGATGGGCCGTACCCAGCTGCAAGACGCTGTGCCGATGACCCTTGGCCAGGAATTCCGTGCGTTCGCCACGACCTTGGGCGAAGACCTGGCACGCCTGAAGACCTTGGCACCCGAGTTGCTGACCGAAGTGAACCTGGGCGGTACCGCAATCGGCACCGGCATCAACGCCGACCCGCGTTACCAGCACCTGGCCGTTCAGCGCCTGGCCACCATCAGCGGTCACCCGCTTGTACCGGCAGCCGACCTGATCGAAGCCACCTCTGACATGGGCGCCTTCGTGCTGTTCTCCGGCATGCTCAAGCGCACCGCGGTCAAGCTGTCGAAGATCTGCAACGACCTGCGCCTGCTGTCCAGCGGCCCACGAACCGGCATCAACGAAATCAACCTGCCGGCGCGTCAGCCAGGCAGCTCGATCATGCCAGGCAAGGTCAACCCGGTAATCCCGGAAGCCGTGAATCAGGTAGCGTTCCAGATCATCGGCAACGACTTGGCCCTGACCATCGCGGCCGAAGGCGGCCAGCTGCAACTGAACGTGATGGAGCCGCTGATCGCCTTCAAGATCTTCGACTCGATCCGCCTGTTGCAACGCGCCATGGACATGCTGCGCGAGCACTGCATCACCGGCATCACCGCCAACGAAGAACGTTGCCGTGAACTGGTCGAGCACTCGATCGGCCTGGTGACCGCGCTGAACCCGTACATCGGCTATGAAAACGCCACCCGTATCGCCCGCATCGCCCTCGAAAGCGGCCGCGGCGTATTGGAACTGGTGCGCGAAGAAGGTCTGCTCGACGACGCCATGCTCGCCGACATCCTGCGCCCGGAAAACATGATTGCCCCGCGTCTG
Organism: Pseudomonas umsongensis; assembly: GCF_002236105.1. Taxonomy (GTDB): domain Bacteria; phylum Pseudomonadota; class Gammaproteobacteria; order Pseudomonadales; family Pseudomonadaceae; genus Aquipseudomonas; species Aquipseudomonas umsongensis. Next base: position 178,357 of record NZ_NIWU01000003.1, on the reverse strand, counting down.
GTGCCTCTGAAGGCTTAACCAACGCTGTAGCACCGCTCACCAGGTCGAGGGACTAGACACCTCTCACCTTTTGAGGGCTTGGAGATTTCTCTCCAAGCCCTTTTTTTTACAAGCGAAAAGATCGCAGCCTTCGGCAGCTCCTACGGGGGAATGCGGTCCCTGTAGGAGCTGCCGCAGGCTGCGATCTTTTGATCTTGCACCACAACCGTGCAGACGGACGGCACTGTCATCGGTATAGTGCCGCCCCTCTTCGCGTGAGCGGTCGTCGGTAGCGAGGCCACAACCCATGCGAAACCCGAACTAACAACAAACCCGCGATATGAATCCGGGACGAACTTCGCCTGATCCGTTATGCCGTGCGCGAACGGATGTAACACGATGTTTCTTCCTGGCCAGCATCTGCCTACACAAAAAACAGCGAGGAATAACCATGCTCGAAGTCATTAACGACTTCCTCTCAGGGAAAGTACTGATCGTGCTCATTGTCGGGCTCGGTAGCTACTTCACGATCCGCTCGCGTTTCGTTCAATTGCGTCACTTCTTCCACATGTTCGCGGTGTTCCGGGACAGCCTCAAAAGCAGCGCTGGGCAACTCAGCTCGTTCCAGGCCCTGATGCTCAGCCTTGCCGGTCGTGTCGGCGCAGGCAACATCGCCGGTGTCGGTATTGCCGTGACACTGGGCGGCCCCGGTGCCGTGTTCTGGATGTGGGTGACCGCACTGGTCGGCATGTCCAGCAGCTTCTTTGAATGCTCCCTCGGCCAACTCTACAAACGCACCGATGCCGACGGCACCTTCCGTGGCGGTCCGTCCTATTACATTCAGCACGGCCTGCAGAAGCGCTGGTTGGGGATGATCATGGCGTTCCTGCTGCTGATCACCTTCGGCTTCGCCTTCAACGGCCTGCAATCCCATGCCGTGACCCACTCGCTGAACAACGCTTTCGGCCTCGACACCACCTGGACCGGCCTTGGCCTTGCCGTACTGCTGGGCCTGGTGTTCATCGGTGGGATCAAGCGCATCGCCAAGGTCGCCGACCTGCTGGTGCCAGTGAAAACCCTGGTGTACATCGGCGTGACCATCTACGTGATCGTGCTGCAGTTCGATCAGGTACCGGGCATGCTGATGACCATCGTTAAAAGCGCCTTCGGCCTTGACCAGGCATTTGGCGGCCTGATCGGCAGCGCGATTATCATGGGCGTTAAACGTGGCGTATTCGCCAACGAAGCGGGCCTGGGCAGCGCGCCGAACGTGGCCGCGGTGGCCTCGGTCGAGCACCCCGTCGCCCAAGGCGTGGTTCAAGCGTTCAGTGTGTTCCTCGACACCTTCGTGATCTGCACCTGCACGGCCCTGCTGATCCTGCTCTCGGGTTTCTACACCCCGGGCTTCGAAGGCGACGGTATTGCCCTGACCCAGAACTCCCTGGCTGCCGTGGTCGGTGACTGGGGCCGGATGTTCATTTCCGTGGCGCTGGCGTTGTTCGTGTTCACCTCGATCCTCTACAACTACTATCTGGGTGAGAGCAACCTGCGCTTTTTGATCGGTGAAAACCGCAAGGCACTGATGGGCTACCGTGCGCTGGTTCTGGTGCTGATCTTCTGGGGCGCCATCGAAAACCTCGGGACCGTGTTCGCCTTTGCCGACATCACCATGACGATGCTCGCGTTCGTCAACCTGATCGCGCTGTTCCTGCTGTTCAAGGTCGGCATGCGCATCCTGCGCGACTACGATGACCAGCGTGCAGCCGGGATCAAGACGCCGGTGTTCGATTCGAGCAAGTTCCCGGACCTGGATCTGGATCGCCAGGCCTGGCCAGCCAATCCGCCTACAGTCACCACCAAGGCCGAAGCCGTGCCGCAAGGCGTGCCCGCAGCGCAACGCTGATCGGTTAAAGTGCGAAATCCCTTGTGAGAGCGGGCTTGCTCGCGAAAGCGGTGTATCAGACAACACTAATGTCGCCTGACACTCCCTCTTCGCGAGCAAGCCCGCTCCCACAGGACATCATCGTTCTCGGAGCAGCTCCATGAATTCCTCGACCTACCCTGCCGCCCAGCACGTCATGGTGCTCTACACGGGCGGCACCATCGGCATGCAAGCCAGTGCCCACGGCCTGGCGCCGGCGTCCGGTTTCGAAGCGCGGATGCGTGAGTACCTGCACAGCCAGCCTGATCTCGTGGTACCGCAATGGCGCTTTCGCGAAATGTCGCCGCTGATCGACAGCGCCAACATGACCCCGGCGTATTGGCAGCAATTGCGTGAAGCAGTGGTCGATGCCGTGGACGTGCAAGGTTGCGACAGCGTGCTGATCCTGCACGGCACCGACACCCTCGCCTACAGCGCCGCCGCCATGAGCTTTCAATTGCTCGGCCTGCACGCACGCGTTTGCTTTACCGGCTCGATGTTGCCGGCCGGCGTGACCGACAGCGATGCCTGGGAAAACCTCGGCGGAGCCCTGGTTGCATTGGGCCAGGGCCTGGCTCCGGGTGTGCACTTGTACTTCCACGGTGAATTGCTGGACCCAACCCATTGCGCGAAAGTGCGCAGTTTCGGCCGTCATCCGTTCAAGCGACTGGAACGTCAGGGTGGTGGTGCGAAAGCGTCTTCGATTCCGGCGCAACTGCATTACAACCAAGCCCGGCAACAGGCGAACGTTGCAGTGTTACCGCTGTTTCCCGGCATCGGCGCCGAAATACTCGATGGCCTGATCGACAGCGGTATTCAGGGCCTGGTGCTGGAATGCTACGGCAGCGGTACCGGGCCGAGCGACAATCCCGGGTTCCTCGCCAGCCTGGAACGGGCGCGGGACGCGGGCGTCGTGGTGGTGGCAGTCACGCAGTGCCACGAAGGTGGCGTAGAACTGGACGTGTATGAGGCGGGCAGTCGTTTGCGGGTGGCCGGTGTGCTTTCAGGTGGCGGCATGACCCGTGAAGCGGCGTTCGGCAAGCTGCATGGCTTGCTGGGGGCAGGACTTGAACCTGCGGAGGTCCGGCGGCTAATTGAACTGGACTTGTGTGGGGAGCTGGCCTGATACATCGAAGCTTACCCATCAGCCTGTTTCCCACGCTTTAAAACTTTCCGCCAGACACATCAGGTGTCTGGCGGAAAACCTCGTCGATCAACTTACACCTTGTACTTGAAGCAACCGTGCCAGGGCCTCGGCCTCAACCGGCCGGCTGATCAGATAGCCTTGCACTTCATCACAATGTTCGGCTTTCAAAAATTCAAGCTGCTCCAGCCGTTCCACGCCTTCAGCCACCACTTTCAATTTCAAGCCGTGCGCCATCGCAATGATTGCCCGAGTGATCGCCGCGTCTGCCGTACCCTCTCCCAGGCCCCGGATAAACGCCTGATCGATCTTCACGTAATCCACCGGGATGCGCTTGAGGTAGCTCAGGGACGAATACCCGGTGCCGAAATCGTCGATCGCCAGCGTAACGCCCAAATCACGCAGTTGCTGGAACGTCGCGATAATGTGCTCGACGCTGTCGAGTAACTGGCTCTCGGTCAGTTCCAGCTCCAGATAATGCGGCGCCAACCCGGTTTCTTCCAGGACCTGACGCACCAGGCTTACCAGTTTGCCCTGACGCAATTGGTGCACCGACAGATTGACCGACACCCGAATTCCCTCAAGCCCCAGGCGCTGCCACTCGCAGGCTTGCCAGCAGGCCTGGCGCAAGACGAACTCGCCGATTGGGCCGATCAAACCGGTCTCCTCCGCCAAGCCAATGAAATCCCCCGGCGGCACACGTCCCATGGTCGGGTGGTCCCAACGCACCAAGGCCTCGGCAGCATTGAGCTTGCCCGTGGCGAGGCACAGCTTCGGTTGGTAAAACACCTTCAGTTGCTTCTCTTCGACCGCTTTGCGCAGATGATTTTCCAGCTGCAGGCGCTCAAGGGTGCTGGCTTGCAAGCTATCGGTGTAGAACTGGAAATTGTTACCCCCCAAATGCTTGGCGTGCTGCATAGCCATGTTCGACTGACTGACCAATGCGGATATTTCCCGGGCGTTGTCCGGCAACAGGCTGATACCCATGGATGCGCTGACCACCAGCTCATGACCGTCGACGGTCACCGGCACACGCAATTTGGCCGACAAGCGAGTCGCCACTCGCGCCAGACTGGAGAGGTTGCCGTAGGCATTGAACAGGACAGCGAATTCATCGCCGGACAAGCGTGCGATGGTGTCTGCCTCGGGCAATGCGTTGACCAGGCGCCGGGCCATTTTCTGCAATAGCTGATCGGCCACCTCATGACCCAGGCTGTCGTTGAGCTGCTTGAAGCGATCCAGATTGATGTGCAACAAAGCCAGGCTGCGATAACCGCCCTGGCGTACCCGCTGATGTGCTTCGCTGAGTCGTTCGCGGAACATCGAGCGATTGGCCAGCCCCGTGAGTTCGTCGTGATGGGTCAGGTAGCGCATGCGCTCCTCGGATTCTCGCCTTGCCGAGAGATCCGCGAAGAAGCCCACGATATGACTGACATTTCCCCGAGTATCGCGTACGGCGGTCAATTGCAGCCATTGCGGATACATCTCGCCACTCTTGCGGGTTTCCACCAGCTCACCCTGCCAATTGCCGTGCTGCTCCAGGGTTAGATGGATCGCACCGTAATGCCGGCGCGCATCGCGACTGCAGGGCAACTCGACCACGTTGCGTCCAAGAACCTCCTCGATTTCATAGCCAGTGACCCGGCTGAAGGCTTGGTTGACCGCGATCACGGCATAATTCGGATCGAAAATCACAATGCCTTCGCTGGCGGCCTCGAACACGGTCGCCGCCAGTTGCAGTTGCTCTTCCTGGACCTTGCTGACACTGATATCGCGCCGCGTGCCCACCATGCGAATCACCCGGCCGTTGGCGGCACGTTCCACCGCCCGTCCGCGGTCCTCGATCCACACCCAATGGCCATCGCCATGCCGCACGCGGTACTCGATCTGGTAATCCTCGGTGCGCCCCTTCAAATGCTCGACCAACGCTTTTTTCAGTGCAGGAAGGTCGTCGGGATGCAAGCGCGGTTTGAGGTGGCGCAATAATGCCGTCACCTGGTCCGGCTCCAGGCCGAACAATTCCTGGATCTGCGTGTGATGGACTTCATCGGTTTGCAGGTTCCAGTCCCACAACCCCAGTTCGCTGGCCTTCAGTGCCAGTGCCAGGCGCGCCTCACTCTTGCTCAGCGCCTGGTTGGCCGCGTCCAGCTCCAGACTGCGCTGGGCGACACGGTTTTCCAGGTCGACCTGGATTTCGCGTAATTCGTCTTCGGCACGCCGACGCTGATCGATTTCCCTGGCCAGCTTTTGATTGAGCTGATCGCTGCAGTTCTGCGCCTGCTGCAGATTCTCGATCAGCGCCTGATTCTGGAAGCGTCGCAACAGGCCCCGATCGATCAGCCGGTTCACTTGCCAGGCAACCACACTCAGCGCACCCAGCAAAATCAAGCCGAACCAGCCCCAACCGTGCTCATCCCCACCCCAGAACATATAGGCAATGGCCGGCAACAGGCAGGGTAAGGTGAAGGACAGGAACGCCGGCAAACTCACCGCATAGGCCACGCTGGCCGACAGCGCCGCGGCGCCGATCAGGCCAAAGACCCAGGCTTGTTGAATGAAGTTATCGGCAGGAACCAGAGCAATACCGGCGCCAGCCAGGGTCAGGCCCGTGAGACCCGAGCCCAGTAAAAACATGCGCCGCCAGATCGGATGAGCCTGGCGGTTGGGAATCGCCGAATCGAAGGCCGCCACCTGGATCACCCGCAATGCCACCAGCGACAGCAACCACACCAGCCAGACACTGACCAGGAAGTAGCGCTGCGGACTCCAGAGCAATCCAGCGCAGACCAGGCCATTGATCAACATGAACAGCGTGGGCAGCAAGGACCCCTGATACAACAGACGCGTGCGTTCGACCGCCATTTCCATGGCGTATTGTTTACGAATAACCCTGGGCTCCACAGTAGGGCCCGACAGGTCGAAGCTGAGGGTCATAGGCAGTGTTCTTGTTCTTATAATGATGAGCATGTGCCCGAAACGTCGACGGAGCATACACAAGCCAATGCCCGGACCAAACTGCTCCCGATCAAAAAACAGACCAAAGTATCAGCCGCCAGCGGTGGCAAAATGCCGCCAAACAGGCACGGCAAACGATTGCAGCCGATGACTGACCGGTCGTCCCTTGCGTAACTTTCATCGGCTAAAACGAAGCGGGGTTTGCCCGGGGTGACGCGGCCCCCTAGAATGGCCCGATGCGCGATGATCTCTCCCTTCTGCTGAACTCTCTCAACGATGCCCAACGCCAGGCCGTAGCTGCCTCCGTGGGTCGTCAGTTGGTCCTGGCCGGTGCTGGTTCCGGTAAAACCCGAGTGCTGGTGCACCGTATCGCCTGGTTGATCCAGGTCGAAAACGCCTCGCCCCACTCCATCCTGTCGGTGACCTTCACCAACAAGGCTGCTGCCGAGATGCGCCATCGCATCGAGCAGCTGATGGGTATCAACCCGGCCGGCATGTGGGTCGGCACCTTCCACGGCCTGGCGCACCGCTTGCTGCGGGCGCACTGGCAGGAAGCCGGCCTGAGCCAGACCTTCCAGATTCTCGACAGCGACGACCAGCAACGCCTGGTCAAGCGGGTGATCCGCGAGCTCGGCCTGGACGAACAGCGCTGGCCCGCCCGTCAGGCCCAATGGTTCATCAACGGGCAGAAAGACGAAGGTCTGCGCCCGCAACACATTCAAGCCAGCGGCGACCTGTTCCTGGCGACCATGCGCAGCATTTATGAGGCCTACGAGGCCGCGTGCCTGCGCGCCGGTGTCATCGACTTCTCCGAATTGCTGCTGCGCGCCCTCGACCTGTGGCGCGATCACCCTGGCTTGCTGGCGCACTATCAGAAGCGCTTCCGGCACATTCTGGTGGACGAGTTCCAGGACACCAACGCCGTGCAGTACGCCTGGTTGCGCCTGCTGGCCAAAGGTGGCGACAGTCTGATGGTGGTCGGCGACGACGACCAGTCGATCTATGGCTGGCGTGGCGCGAAAATCGAGAACATCTACCAGTACTCCGAAGACTTCCCGGACGCCGAAACCATTCGCCTGGAGCAGAATTACCGCTCCACCGCAGGCATCCTCAAGGCCGCCAACGCCTTGATCGCCAACAATACCGGGCGCTTGGGCAAAGAGTTGTGGACCGACGGCGGCGACGGCGAAGCGATCAACCTGTACGCCGCGTTCAACGAACACGACGAAGCTCGCTACGTTGTCGAAACCATCGAAAGTGCGCTGAAAACCGGCTTGGCTCGCAGCGATATCGCGATTCTGTACCGTTCCAACGCCCAATCGCGCGTGTTGGAAGAAGCCTTGCTGCGCGAGCGCATTCCCTACCGCATCTACGGCGGCCAGCGCTTCTTCGAACGTGCTGAAATCAAGAACGCCATGGCCTACCTGCGATTGCTCGAAGGCCGTGGCAACGATGCCGCGCTGGAACGGGTGATCAACGTGCCAGCCCGGGGCATCGGCGAGAAAACCGTCGAAGCGATCCGCGACCACGCCCGCCACAGTGATGTGTCGATGTGGGAAGCGATGCGCCAGCTGGTGGCCAATAAAGGCGTTACCGGCCGCGCAGCCGGCGCGCTGGGCGCGTTTGTCGAGTTGATCGAGAACCTTGCCGCCAAGTGCATGGAAATGCCGTTGCACCTGATGACCCAGACCGTCATCGAACAGTCGGGGCTGATCGCCTATCACGAAGCGGAAAAAGGCGAGAAGGGCCAGGCCAGGGTAGAAAACCTTGAGGAACTGGTCAGCGCGGCGCGCAACTTCGAAAACAGCGAAGAGGACGAGGACCTGACGCCACTGGCAGCCTTCCTCGGTCACGCCTCGCTGGAAGCCGGCGATACCCAGGCCGACGAACACGAAGACAGCATTCAATTGATGACCCTGCACAGCGCCAAGGGCCTGGAATTTCCCTATGTGTTCCTGGTGGGCATGGAAGAAGGCCTGTTCCCGCACAAGATGAGCCTGGAAGAACCCGGCCGTCTTGAGGAAGAACGTCGCCTGGCCTATGTCGGCATCACTCGGGCCATGCAGAACCTGGTGATGACCTATGCCGAAACCCGACGCCTCTACGGCAGCGAGACCTACAACAAGGTTTCGCGGTTCGTACGCGAAGTGCCCAAGGGCCTGATTCAGGAAGTACGGCTTTCCAACAGCGTCAGCCGGCCGTACGGCGGCAATCAGTCGATGAGTGGCAGCAATCTGTTCAGCGGCAGCGAGATTCCGCAGACCGGCTTCAGCCTGGGCCAGACTGTACGCCACTCGATCTTCGGTGACGGCGTGATCCTCAACTTCGAAGGCGCCGGAGCGGCGGCTCGGGTACAGGTTAACTTCAGCGAAGGCAGCAAGTGGCTGATGCTGGGGTATGCCAAGCTGGAAGCGATCTAAAGACCGCCGCTCCCACAGGGTTATGCATCGTCTGAACTGAAAGGAAACGACTCATGGGCTCAGGCTTCTTTTCTTCCTGGACATTCTGGGCCCTGTTATCGGCAGCATTCGCGGCAATGACCGCCATTTTCGCGAAGATCGGTGTCGAAAACGTCAATTCAGACTTCGCCACCCTGATACGCACGGTGGTGGTGCTGGTCAGCCTGGCCTTGATTTTGTGCGCCACGGGCCAATATCAGTCTTTAGGATCGATCTCCTCCAGAAGCTACCTGTTCCTGTTGTTGTCGGGCCTTGCCACCGGTGCCTCGTGGATTTGCTACTTCCGCGCACTCAAGGTCGGCCCGGCCTCACTGGTTGCCCCTGTGGACAAACTCAGCGTGGTGCTGGTAGCCGTGCTCGGTGTGGTCCTGCTGGGCGAGAAGCTTGATCTGCGCCAATGGAGTGGGATCGGCCTGATCACGGCGGGCGTCATCATGCTCGCGCTGCGACGATAAACATCTTCCTACAGAACTTATCCACTTTTCCTACAGACCAAAGTTAACAAGCCCTATTGCACTGACTGAAGCTGAATGCAACCTGTCAGGCAAAAGCTCGAAACACTCTGCCGCTAGCCAGTAACACTTCAGCTGTGCAACATGGCGCGCGTGCCTTCCACAAATGGGAATTCCCTTTATGAAACGTTTTCTTAGCATCGCCATGGCGTTGTGCATCGGCTTGACGATGAGCCTCGACGCCAATGCCGCCAAGCGCTTTGGTGGTGGCAAAAGCGCAGGCGCTGCGCCGACACACCAGACCAGCCAGATGGCTCCTTCTTCTCCAGGCATGGGCGGCGCTGCAGCGACCGCTGGTGCAGCCGGTGCCGCTGGCGCCGCAGCCAAGGCCGGTGGCGCTTCGCGCTGGCTCGGCCCTCTGGCCGGCATCGCCGCTGGTGGCCTGCTGGCATCCATGTTCATGGGCGACGGTTTCCAGGGCATGCAGATCCTCGACATCCTGATCATGGCGGTCATCGCGTTCCTGGTCTTCCGCTTCATCGCCGCTCGTCGTCGCAAGCAGCAGCCGCAAATGGCTCCGGCAGGCTACGCGCCGATGCAGCGTGAGGCGTTCGAACAGAAGCCTGCTGGCGGTTCGATCTTCGGTGGCGCGGCAGCACCGGTTGCCGCTCGTCCGGTAATCAACGCTCCGGCCTGGTTCAACGAACACAACTTCATCGAAGCTGCGCGCAATCACTTCCAGTCCCTGCAGCAACACTGGGACGCGAACGAAATGGACAAGATCGCCGAGTTCGTGACCCCGCAAATGCTGGAGTTCCTCAAGCGCGAACGTGCTGACCTGGGTGACGGCTTCCAGTCCACCTACATTGATAACCTGAATGTGCAATTGGACGGCGTAGAAGATCGTGCCGACAAGACCATCGCCACCCTGACCTTCAGCGGCGTGTCGAAGACCTCGCGTTTCGACCAGGGCGAAGTGTTCAGCGAAAGCTGGAACATGGAACGTGCACAGGGCGAAAACCAGCCTTGGCTGGTGGCTGGTATCCGCCAGAACGGCTGATTCCCCTCCGCGCTTCACTTGTTGTAATAAAAACCCCAGCCTCGGCTGGGGTTTTCTATTTCGCGGTTGCATCTATAGCGAGCTACTGTATAAACCGCCCCATATAAACCGCGCCATACAAGCAAGAGGATCCCGGACGTGGAAGAAATCATCGAACAACTGCGTGAAGCCAACGAACCGGTACCGGTCCCCTTGGAGTTGCCCGACGAAGATCTGCTGGTCGAAATCGAAGAACAACTGTTCATCGACATTCCGTTCGTCTTCAGGGAGTTCCTGCTGACCGTCAGCGACGTGGTCTATGGCAGCCTGGAGCCCGTGACCGTCACGGACCCGCAATCCCACACTTACCTGCCGGACGTTGCCGCCAACGCCTGGGATGCAGGCGTCGATCGCAGCCTGATCCCGATCTGCCAGGACGGCGACGACTACTACTGCGTCGAAGAAGACGGCACCGTAGTGCTTTGGCAGGCCGAAGAAGAGCTGATCGCCGAAGAAACCTGGGAATCGGTATGGCACTGGGCGCGGGACGTCTGGCTGGAAAGCTGAGCCGTTCGACGCCCCTCACATGATCAATGCCCCGGCGAATCCTTGTGGTTTTCCAGGGTATCGAGCAAGGCTACCTGCATCCGTGTGTGCACTCGGATGAACCAGCGCCAGAGCAACGCCGCTACGGCGGCCGCGACCACGGCGATCAGGACCAGTAACTTGTTGGTCGGCAGAATACTGGCCGACAAGGCTGCCAGCAGCAGGAAAATCACCAGCAGCGAGAGGATCGGGATCACTTCGGAGATCACCCGGCGCACTCGCTGCGTGTGACGACCCGCCATCTCCGGTTTGACACCCATTTCCGCCAGCAACATCGACAACGCCTTGAGCTTGCGATACGCGGCAATCAGGAAAGGCAGCGACAGTAGCAGCGCCCCACCCCAGATCAGCGCTTTCTGCCAGCTCGAGTCGCTGATCCAGTCTTGCAGATAGGTAGACATGCCTTCGGCAAAGTAAGCACCGGCGAAGAAGATCGCAATCACCAATGCCAGATTGACCCCCACCTGCAGCAAAATCCGCCGAATCATCGAAGCCAGCAACGCACCCTCGCCCTGCGGTTGAATACTGCGCAGCCATTCGCCATACATCCCCAACACCCGAGCCAGCCGTTGCGGCATCACCGCGGCCAGCTTGATCGACAGCGGGTCGGCCGCGCGGATCAGATAGGGCGTCATTAGCGTGGTGAGCACCGAGACCGCCACGGCCACCGGGTAAAGGAAGTTACTGGTGACCTGCAGGGTCATGCCCAGCGATGCAATGATGAAAGAGAATTCGCCAATCTGCGACAGCCCCATCCCGACGCGAAGCGAAGTTCGTCCGTCATTGCCGGCGATGAAGGCGCCAAGGCCGCAGGACAGCATCTTGCCGAGCACCACCGCCACGGTGATCACCGCAATTGGCCAGGCGTATTGCAGCAAAATCATCGGGTCGAGCATCAACCCGATCGCCACGAAGAAGATCGCGCTGAACAAATCGCGAACCGGTTCGATCAAGCGCTCAATTTTCAGCAACTGACGAGACTCAGCCATGATCGCGCCAATCAGGAACGCACCGAGCACCATGCTGTACTCAAGCTTGACCACCAGCAGGCAGAAGCCAAAACACAGGCCCAGCACGGTGATCAGCAGCATTTCGTTGCTCTCGAACCTGGCCACGTACGCCAGCAAGCGCGGCACCAGCAAAATGCCAATGACCAGCGCGACGATCATGAACAGCGAAAGCTTGCCGACAGTGGAGAACACTTCGCCCGAACTGACCGTGCCGCTGACCGCGATACTGGACAGCAAGGCGATGATGCCGATACCGAGGATGTCTTCGACGATCAGTACGCCGAAAATCAACTGCGCAAAGCGCTGATTTTTCATCTTCAGGTCATTGAGTGCCTTGACGATGATGGTGGTCGAGGAAATGGCCAGGATCGCCCCGAGAAATAGCGAGTCCATTGTGTTCCAATCGAACCAGCGGCCGATTTCGTAGCCGATCCAGATCATCAGAACGATTTCCAGGAACGCCGCGATAAACGCCGTGGCACCGACCTTGAACAGCTTGCGCAGGCTGAACTCCAGGCCCAGGCAGAACATCAGGAAAATCACCCCCAGCTCCGCCAGGGTCTTGATGGTTTCTTCATCGTGGATCAGGCCGAACGGTGGAGTGTGCGGGCCAATAATGAAGCCGGCCACAATGTAGCCCAGCACCACCGGTTGCTTGAACCGATGGAACAGTACGGTCACCACGCCCGCAACCAACATGATCACTGCCAGATCCTGAATAAAACTGATGGCATGCATGGCGTGGGCTCCTTGGGTGCATTGGCTTAATCATCGGACGCGGCTAAGCGTCCGATTCGAGCAGCGTAAAATTCTGCTTTGCGTGTAGGACTTTTCCCTTGGTCCGGGCTTTTGCAGGGTAACACCGCGACTTCCGGCGAAAAGGCGGTGCAATATATGGAAACAGATCGATCAGGCGTGACGGCGGCCGCCCGCGCGGCGTCCCGATATCTGTTGGTTTGAAAAAACCGCTGAAGCGCCCGCAGAGGTGCGTCCCTCAAACCTTGCCTTGACCCGTGAGAACGCTATGGAACCCGGAAACGCCCAGCTGTCGATGACAGTATTGATGACCCCCGACATGGCCAATTTCTCTGGCAATGTTCATGGTGGCACCCTGCTCAAATACCTCGACGAAGTGGCCTACGCCTGCGCCAGCCGCTATGCCGGCCGCTATGTGGTGACCTTGTCGGTAGACCAGGTGATTTTCCGCGAGCCGATCCATGTCGGTGAACTGGTGACCTTCCTGGCGTCGGTCAATTACACCGGCAACACCTCCATGGAGGTGGGCATCAAGGTGGTGACCGAGAATATCCGTGAGCGCTCGGTACGCCATACCAACAGCTGCTTCTTCACCATGGTCGCCGTGGATGACCAGCGCAAGCCCGCCCCGGTGCCGCCACTGCAACCTCAAAACAGTGAAGACAAGCGCCGTTATATCCAGGCCCAGCAACGTCGTCAGATTCGTCAGGAGCTGGAAAAGCGTTATCAGGAAATCAAGGGCGACGCTTGAAGCAAAAGATCGCAGCCTCTGTAGAAGCTGCCGCAAGCTGCGATCTTTTCGCCGTAACCGGATTACAAACTGATCGGCGTGGCCTCGAACCGCACGCGCGGATGGGTGATCCGGTCCTGAGCCCGAACCAGTTCCATTTCGTAACTGGCGCAGGCCTGGGTCTCCAGCAACACTTCATGCACCGCCGACGCGGCGAATTCGAAAGCCGCCACCAGGCTATCGCCCAGCAGGACGCGGGCCAGGAACAACCCGGACGTCAGGTCGCCAACACCCACCGGCTGACGCGGAAACGCCAGCAGCGGACGCTGCAGGTGCCAGCTGCCTTCGGCCGTCACCAACAACATCTCAAAGACATCGGTTTTTTTCCCGGGATAATCCAGGTGCTTGACCAACACCGCCTTCGGCCCGCGTGCCAGCAGCGCCCGCGCCATCGCCAGGCAATCGAACAGCGACTGCGGCTTGCGCCCCGAGAAGCTGTCGAGCTCCAGTTGATTGGGGCACATGAAATCGGCCACGCTGGCGGCCTCCTCCAGCAGGAAATCGCTGACTTCCGCCGGTACGCTGCAGCCCTTCTCCGGATGGCCCATCACCGGGTCACACAGGTACAACGCCTTGGGATTGATCGATTTGATCTTCGCCACACCCGTCAGGATCGCCCTGCCCTGGGCTGCACTGCCGAGGTAACCGGACAGCACCGCATCGCAGTTGCCCAGCTCGCCAATGGCCGCGATACCGTCGACCAGATCGGGAATCTGGTGCGGTGCCAATACGTCACCCGCCCACTGGCCGTATTGGGTGTGATTGGAAAACTGCACGGTGTTAAGCGGCCAGACATTCACCCCGACCCGCTGCATCGGGAAAACCGCGGCACTGTTGCCTGCGTGACCGAACACCACGTGGGACTGGATAGCAAGCAGATGGGGTGTACGTTTCATGCGGTGAGTTATCCGTAAAACGATTGAAATTCGTGCCGCGCAGTATGCGACTAAACGCAGCCTGTACGACAGACCAACGACACAGTTAAGCTGACACTATCTTGTTGGAGCGCCCTGTAGATGCTGACCCTTGGAAATATTCTAGTGCTGATGCTTTTCGCTACCGCGGCTGCCTGGCTATGGCACAACCACGGCTTGCGCGAACACGCACTCGAGCGGGTCAAGCAGCATTGCGCCAAGCTCGGGATCGAGTTGCTGGATGGCAACGTAGCATTGAAAAAAATCGCGTTCATCAAGGATGCCAATGGTCGGCGACGATTGGCCCGTGTGTATAACTTCGAATTCACTGTAACCGGCGAAACCCGCCACAACGGCACCATCACCCAATTCGGCCCACACAGCGCACAGATCGAACTGGCGCCTTATCCTGTGCCATTCGACGACACCGCCACGGTGGTCGACGTGGTCAAGCCGCGTGCCGAGGTGATCGAATTGAGCCAGTGGCGGCAGGAACATACCAAGTGGCGGCCTTGAACTAACGCAACTGGCGATCCCTGTAGAAGCTGCCGCAGGTTCGGCCTGCGTTCGGACAATCTTTTGATCCTCACCCCAACCGACAGCCGTCCAGTCCTCGTTGCAGCACCTGAACATCCTGCATCTGACTGAAAATAAGCTCAATCCGCGAGTCCTGGCGCCATTCGCTGGACCGCCATTCCAGCGCCGCATTATCCAGTGCATTCGCCGACATCCACCCCTCGACGCTGTGGATAACCAGCTTGGCCCGCCGCCAATCAAGGCCTGCGAGCCAGCGAGCGATCCTGTTAGTGTCAAAGGTCTGGCTCGGATGCCAGCGCCAACCAATGCTCCAGCTGTCCTCCTGCGCCTGGCTCAAGCAAATCGGTAGCGCCGGATCGGTCCAGATCGCCGGTAACTGTGCCAAACCCTTGGGCGCCACGAAGTTATCCACACCCGCCACAGCCTGCGCGGCCAGGCCTGGCAATTGGCTCAATGGCAAGGCTGCATGGTGCGCCCAATACATTGGGCGCTCCGGCAACTGCGCGACAAGGCGTTGCCGAGCGATTTCATCGAGGTGTTCCGCCTTGTTCAGCAGCAACAGGCCAGCACTCTCCAACGCCTCCCGTTGCGCCAGCGGGAGCGGCTTGCCAGCAGCCAGCGCCTGGGCGTCCAGTACCAGAACGCAGGGCTGGACACTCAGGACACCTTGCCACGGCGTTTCACGCAACTGCCGGATCAACTGCGCCGGATGCCCCAACCCGGACGGCTCGATGAACAGTCGATCCGGTCGCGCCTTGCGTAATAAACGGCCGAGACCGACCTGAAACGGCGCACCGTTGACGCAACACAAACAGCCCCCGGCCACTTCACCCAGTGCGATACCATCGGCATCACGGGTCAACAACGCGGCATCGATACCGATCTGTCCGAATTCGTTGATCAGCACCGCCCAGCGCTCGCCAGCGGGACGTTGCGCCAGCAGGTGGCTGATCAGGCTGGTCTTACCGGCCCCCAGTGGCCCGGCGATGACATGGGTGGGTATGTTCTGCAACATGATCGAAGGTGTCTTGGGAGGTAAGAATGCGGTGGATAGGCGTGTCGTTGCTGCTGGCGCTCAATAGTGGCGAGGCGCTGGCCCAGGCTTGCGTGGTCCACAGCCAGGCGGAACGGCTTGACGTGAAAGTCTGCCAGCAAAACCGCAACATTCCGCAAAAACTGTTCGCCGATGGATTCTGCCAGCCAACCCTTGCAGGGCAGAAAGTCGAAGTGCAGTACGTCGACCAATGCCCTGGTGGGGCGTTCGGCCTGTGCAGCAACGCCCAAGTCGCCAATATGCCTTACCGGCAGGATATTCACTATTACGGCGTTGCCACGGATGCGGCGTATTTGAAGCCGTTTTGCGAAGCCCAGAGCCAGGGAACCTGGCTCGAGCCTTGAGGATCAAGCGGCCTCTTCATACCAAGGGCCAAACGGATCAGGCAACGAGCACCAGCTCTCTGCGCCTGGCGCCATCTCTTCATCGCTCAACAGACAATCGTCCAGCTCGGCGGCAAGTTGCGCGAAATCGACGTTCTGGCCGATGAACACCAGTTCCTGCCGGCAATCGCCACTATCAGCGTCCCAGTTCTGCAGGATGGCGGCGGTGCTTTCCTGATCCTGCGGCCACTGATCCTTCGGCACGAAACGCCACCAGCGCCCGGCAAAACCATAACGCATCATTCCGCCGGCCTGGGACCAACTGCCAGCGTCCGTGTGTTTGCTCGCCAACCAGAAGAAGCCCTTGGAGCGCAACAGCTTGCCATTGAGCCACGGGCCATCGATGAAATTGAAGAAGCGTTGCGGATGAAAGGGGCGACGCGCGCGATAGGCGTAGGACGCGATGCCATATTCATCGGTTTCCGGCACGTGTTCACCACGCATTTCCTGCAACCAGCCCGGTGCCTGCGCCGCTTTCTCGAAGTTGAAACGACCGGTATCGAGGATCTTCTCCAACGGCACTTCGCCCATGACCATCGGGATGATTAGCGCCTGCGCATTGAGGCGTTCAAGAATCGCCGTCAGCTCCTCGCGTTCTCGGCTACTGATCAAGTCAATCTTGCTGATCAGGATGACGTCGGCGAATTCGATCTGCTCGATCAACAGATCGGTGATCGCGCGTTCATCTCCCTCGCCCAGCGTTTCGCCTCGTGACGCCAGGCTTTCGGCAGCCTGGAAATCGAGCAGGAAATTCATGCCATCGACCACGGTAACCATCGTGTCGAGCCGGGCGATGTCGGTGAGGCTCTGGCCGTTTTCATCGCGGAAGGTAAAGGTCTCCGCTACTGGCAGCGGCTCTGAAATGCCAGTTGATTCGATCAACAAGTAATCAAAACGACCCTCCCCGGCGAGCGAGCTAACCTCCTTCAGCAAGTCTTCCCGCAACGTGCAGCAGATGCAGCCGTTGCTCATCTCCACAAGTTTCTCTTGCGCACGATTGAGACTGACATCGCGCTGGACTTCACTGCCGTCGATATTGATTTCACTCATGTCATTGACGATGACAGCAACGCGCAGACCATTTCTATTACGTAGTATGTAATTAAGAAGTGTACTTTTTCCGGCTCCAAGAAAGCCCGAGAGGACTGTCACGGGAAGGCGATTTGGCATCAGAAGCTCCTCACAGGGTACCCGGTGAAATTATCGGGCTTGTCTTAATGTTATCATATAACATTACACAACAAACTCCACTATGGACCTGCTCATGAATGCGCTGACTCTGCCGGATATCGCCGCGCAGGCTTTACGCCAAGCCCACCCATTGGAATGGGTGGGCATGTGTGGCATTGCTCTTCCTGTTTTACTCGACGGCAAAAAATTGCCTGCGACGGCCGACGCGGGTGTGAGCCTCGATAACGGCGAGGCGCGTGGGATTCATATGTCGCGGCTGTATCTGGGGTTGGAAACGCTTGAGCAAGAAACGCTCTCGCCCGGTCTGCTACGACGGGTTTTGCATAGTTTCCTGATCAGTCACGAAGGGCTATCAAACAACGCCTACCTGACTATTCACACCGATTTGCTGCTGAAAAGACCGGCATTGGTCAGTCCTCTGTCTGGCTGGAAAAGCTATCCCGTCAGCATCGAAGCACGTTTGAAAAACCAGATGTTCCACGTGGAACTAAAAATGGCACTGCCTTATTCCTCAACCTGTCCTTGTTCAGCCGCGCTGTCCCGACAACTGATCCAACAGCAATTCGTCGATGATTTTGCCAACCGGACTTTGCATCACGACGAAGTACTCGCTTGGCTCGGTTCCCCTGAAGGCATTGTTGCGACGCCCCATAGTCAACGCAGTACGGCGCAACTGAGTCTGCGATTGCACGAGAGCCTGGATGAATTGCCGCTGGTCGCAATCATCAACGACGCCGAGGCAGCCCTCGGCACCGCCGTACAAACCGCTGTCAAACGGGCTGATGAACAGGCGTTCGCCTTGGCTAATGGTCAGAACCTGATGTTTTGCGAAGACGCTGCTCGACGCTTGAACCTGGCCCTGAAACGCTCACCCGGCGTCAGTGGGTTCCAGATACGCGTCATCCATGCTGAAAGCCTGCATGCCCACGATGCCGTTGCCGAGAGTCGGTGGAACTGGGAGGCCGCATAATCCATTTACAGGCATTGCGCCAGGCTCTGTACCGAAGTTATGGCGCGCATCAACAATCAATCTGCTGCGCGCCTACAGGGCTTTCTAGAAAGAGTTTTGAGTGGGCACGACAAACGTCTACATGACAGCGGCCGGGTTTTGGATCTAAGGTTAAGCCGCTGACGCATGTGATCGAAGCATTCGAGAACAAAAACTATGATCCAGATCACTCTGCCCGATGGTTCATTGCGTGAATACGATCAACCGCTGTCCGTACATGAGATTGCCGCGAGTATTGGCCCCGGGCTGGCCAACGCTGCAGTAGCGGGTCGGGTGGACGGCCTGTTGGTCGACTGTGAGTTCGTGATCCGGGCCAATGCCAGGGTCAGCATCGTTACGCCCCAGGAACCCGACGGCCTGGAGATCCTCCGACGCTCCTGTTCGCTGATGCTGGCGATGGCAGTCAAGCAATTGCATTCCCATGCTCAATTGCGAACCGGCTCGGCGTTGGGTGACGGGTTCTATTGTGAGTTCGCTGTCGAACGTCCAATGAGGACCGCTGACCTGCCGCTGATCGAAGCGCGTATGCAATCATTGGCGGCGGCCAACCACTCGATCCGTCGCAATCGCAACCACTCGCCCTCTTGCGCCGATCTGTCGCTGTATCGCCTGGGGGATACCGACTATGTGACGAGCGGCCCTCATGTGCCCACCACCAGGGTCTTACAAGCTTTCGCCCTCGATCACATCAACGGAACCTTGCAGCAAAGGATCTATGGTACCTGCTGGTCCAACCACCACGAGCTGCAGCATTGGCGCCTGCCAGCCCATGTGGTGGTGGTCAGCATGGATGACCGGCAGGCAAGTTACGCACACGCAGTTACCGAACACTTGCGCCGCAGTGGTGTGCGTGCCCTGGCGGACCTGCGTAACGAAAAAGTTCGCCACAAGATTCGACATCACAGTCAGACGGTGCCGTACCTGGTGGTGGTTGGTGAACAGGAAAGAGCTGGCGGGTATGTCAGCGTGCGCAATCGCAATGGAGAGGATTTTGGCAGGATGAAGGTTGAGGCGGTGTGCGAGTGGTTAGGTCAGCCGGGGATTGGTGGTGGCTGAACGGACGTCTTCGCGGGCAAGCCTCGCTCCTACAAAAAAGCAAGGCTCGCCCCGATGAGGTTTAGGCTCTTGGTTTTACGGTGCCGCAGTCCTGTCCCAACCAGACCGCGCGGGTATCGAGGCTACCCTTCTGCTGGATGCCGGTGGCGTTGAACGTACCGTTGACCTTGGTGGTGAACTCACGATCACTGAGGAAGGTGGCTACACCCGCGCCCTGTGCTTTCGGGCAGCTGAAACGGAACTTCCACTGATTACCGGTGCGCTCGGTGATTTCCTGTTTGCAGCCCGATTGTGGGTCGGTCAGCGGAATGTTGTCGCTCTTGACCTGCTCTGGCGTCAAGCACGCCCGAATCCCTTTGCCACCCATGGTGATGCCCTGTTTTTCCAGCTGCGCGCGCTGTTCAGGAGTCATCTGGCTTTGTATTTGACCCAGGATCAGTTGCAGATCCGGCAGGTTCTGGTCATCGACTTTCATGTTGCTCGAAGTCAATTCCCACAAACCTGGCTGAAGCATCTGCGCCTGAGCAGCCACAGGAAGTGCCAAACCAAATGCCATGGCCAAACCCAGCAGACGAACGTTCATCGAGTAACTCCTGATCAGTAGTGGCCGTTAGACGTCGCCAGCGGGCTTCGGTTCATGGGCCAATTAAATAGCGACATTCTGCACGGAACATGGTCTGTTAAGCATTGAATCTTCAGGAGCAAGGTTGCCCCCCATGGATTATTTTGGACCCCATGTCTTTGGTTATTTCATCGCGCTGCTGCACTCATTGGGCCTGATTGCAGCAATCCATGCCGTGTTGACCGTCCGCACCGCGCAAGGCTCGATTGCCTGGGCCTTGTCATTGTTGTTCATGCCTTACCTGACACTCATCCCCTACCTGGTATTCGGCCGCAGCTCCTTCGACGGCTACATCAAGGCTCGGCGCCAAGCCAACGAGGAGATGCGCAAGGCGGTCTCCGAGCTGAACTGGCGGCCATGGGTGGAGGAAGCCCTCACCGCTCGCGCATCCAGCGCCTACGCGTCGCTGAGGGCCATGCCGAAACTGGGACGCATGCCGTGCCTGGCAAACAACGAAGTGTGCTTGCTAGTGAATGGACAGGCGACCTTCGAAGCGATTTTCCACGCCATCGACCAGGCCAGGGAAGCCGTACTGGTCCAGTTCTTCATCATCCACGATGACCGGCTGGGCCGTCGCCTGCATGACTTGCTCCTGCACAAAGCCAGCGAAGGCGTGGCGATTTACCTGCTCTACGACCGAATTGGCAGCCACTCCCTGCCCCACGGTTACGTCCAGTCACTGCGCGATGGCGGCGTCAAGGTCAAAGCCTTCGCCACCCGCAGCGGCTGGCTCAACCGTTTCCAGGTCAACTTTCGCAACCACCGCAAGATCGTGGTCGTCGACGGCATGCTCGGCTTCGTCGGTGGCCACAACGTTGGCGATGAATACATGGGCGAGAAACCACCGCTGGCACCGTGGCGCGATACCC
Source organism: Pseudomonas umsongensis (assembly GCF_002236105.1). GTDB lineage: Bacteria > Pseudomonadota > Gammaproteobacteria > Pseudomonadales > Pseudomonadaceae > Aquipseudomonas > Aquipseudomonas umsongensis. Next base: position 157,611 of record NZ_NIWU01000003.1, on the reverse strand, counting down.
ATGTGCAAGTACGGGGACCGGTGGTGGCCTGCATGCAAGAGTCCTTCGCCGAAGACTGGTTCTGGGCGGCTCGAGAATTACCGCCGCTGATCCTGCCGCAGGTTTACCCGGACGACGGAGTGCTGTGCCAGGTACTCGCCAGTGGCCCGGCGGACGCCTACGAAACCTGTTCACTGTTCTTCGTCGAAGCGATTCACGCATCGACCGAACGGGTATGGATCACCAGCCCTTATTTCATCCCCGATGAAGCGGTACTCGCAGCGTTGCGCCTGGCGGTCTTGCGCGGGGTGGATGTGCGAATCCTGCTGCCGTCGCGGCCCGACCACCGAATCGTCTACGCCGCTTCCAGCCTCTATGCCTTTGAAGCCGTGCGCGCTGGTGTGCGGGTGTTCCGCTACCAACCCGGGTTCCTGCATCAGAAAGTGGTGTTGATCGACAGTGAAATCAGCGCCATTGGCAGTGCCAACATGGACAACCGATCGTTTCGATTGAATTTCGAAGTGATGCTACTGACGGTCGACAAAGCGTTTGCTGCCCAAGTGGAGCAAATGCTAAACGACGACTTCGACCAGGCTCACGAAATCGCCAAGGAAGAAGGCCGGGAGACCCGTCGCTTGCAGCAAATCGGCATGCGGGTCGCCCGGCTTATTTCGCCCATTCTCTAGGGATCAGGGATTGTAGATATCGTCTCGCGTCCAGGGCAGCTCATGGCTGCCATCGGCGTGGGCCTTCACCGCGAGAATCTGGTGCAGGTTGATCCAGCCGCGGGCGAACGCGTAGGCACAACCGGCCAGGTACAGGCGCCAGATGCGCAGGGCTTGATCCGGCACCAGTTTCGAGGCGGCCTCCAGATTGTCTTCCAGACGTTCGCTCCAGTGATCCAGGGTCCGTGCGTAATGCAGGCGCAGGCTCTCGACATCGACGATCTCCAGGCCTGCCTCACTGATCTCGGCAGAGATCATCGACAGGTGCGGCAGTTCTCCATTGGGGAACACGTATTTCTCAATGAACTCACCCGCACCGCGTCCCACAGGACGCCCATCGGTGTGCTTGGCGGTGATCCCGTGGTTCATCACCAACCCGCCCTCTTTCACTGCGCCGAACAAGGTTTTGCAATACTCGGCCAGGTTCGCGTGCCCGACATGTTCGAACATACCGACACTGACCACCTTGTCGAAGCGTCCGTCTTGAGGCAGGTCGCGGTAGTCGAGTAACTGCAACTCGATCAGGTCCTCCAACCCTTCCTCTTTTACCCGCTCCCGGGCCAGGGCCAGTTGTTCCTTGCTGAGGGTAATACCGAACACCTTCGCACCAAACTCACGGGCAGCGTACCGCGCCAGCCCACCCCAGCCGCAGCCGACATCCAGCAGATATTCGCCAGGTTGCAGGCGCAACTTGCGGCACAGATGACGGAATTTTGCCTGTTGGGCCTGTTCAAGGGATTCACTGCCTGTCTCGAAGTAAGCGCAGGAATACGCCATGTCGCTGTCGAGCCACAGTTGGTAAAAGGCGTTCGAGAGGTCGTAATGGTAGGAGATTGCCTTGGCGTCAGTCTCCTTGTCATGCATGGTGCGGACCGGCTGATTGCCGTCGTCCTCATCCAGCAACGCCTGACTCCATTCATCGCACACGCGGATCACATCGCTGATGGAACCTTCGAGTTCCAGTTTGCCCTCGACAAACGCAGCCCCGAGCGCGTCCAGGCTAGGGTGGGTGAACTGGGTGACCATTTGTGGGTCCTTGACCACAATTGTGACACTGGGCGTCGGCCCCAGATTGAATTCATGACCGTCCCAGAGTCGCAGGCGTAGCGGTAACTGCAGATTCTGTAAGGCCGGTGGAAGTTGCGCGAGCATGGAAAATCCCCCTTGTTTCAGACGTCTGCTGAGAGGTTAGACCATCCTGGAAAAACAACTGGCTATCGATTTCATAGCGGCACTCTACGAATATACAACGGTTGCGAATTCGCAGAAATGACCGCTCTTAGCTAAATGACTGCAAATCCGGCCCACAGTTCTGTATTGTTAAAACCGCTCTTCATTGAGCTTGAACAGCGGCTCCTGAAATCGCAACAAACGCCCAGCATTGCCCAACACCAGCAACGTACTGAGGTTATGCAGCAACGCAGCGATCATCGCCCCTGCTGCCCCGAGCCAGCCGAACGCCGCGAAAGCAACGATCGCCAAAGTCCAGCCCAAACCGATAATCACGTTGACTTGCAAAGTCTGACGGCATTGCCGACTCAAGCGCACGCAGGTGCCAAGGCGCCGCAGGTCGCTACCGATCAACACGATATCCGCTGAAGCCAGCGCGATATCCGCCCCGCCTGCACCCATTGCCACACCGACAACGCCAGCCTTGAGCGCCAGGGAATCGTTGATGCCATCGCCGACCACCATAGGCCGAAAGCCGTTACCGATTTCTTTCAACACGCGATTCAATTTGTCCTCGGGCAAGGCCTGCGCCTCAACCTCACTGATGCCGACATCCCGAGCGAGTGTGTGAGCGACGCTGTACCGGTCGCCGGTGAGTAAAAGCTGTCGGCCCAATCCAAGGTCCTTCAGCTCACTCAAGGCAACCTTCGCTTCCGGTTTAACACTGTCGGCCAACAACAGCCAAGCGAGAAACTCACCGTTGAGTGCCAGCCCGGCAATGGGGCCATCGTGGTCGGGAACATTTGGGGTAGCTATACCCAATTGGGCGAACAACTCCGGCCGCCCAAGCGCAGCCTCGCCCTGCTCTGTCATGGCCACCACGCCCAGACCCTGACGCTCGCGAATGTCCGACAGCAACTGAAAATGCTCTGGTGGGACGAGCCCGGCGAGCGCCCGGCTGACCGGGTGACTGCTGGCGGAACCGAGGCTGGCGGCGAGCCTCAAGACGGGGTTGCGATCCGCTAGCGAGCTCTCGATGGATTGCAGGCGCAAGGTGCCGAAGGTGAGGGTTCCGGTCTTGTCGACCACCAGCGATGTCAGGTCTGCCAGCTCTTCGAGAAACGCCGAGCTGCGAATCAGAATGCCGTGCCGAGCGGCTACTGCTACCCCGGCAATCGCCGTAGCGGGTGCCGACAGTACCAGCGCACAAGGGCAAGCAGCGACCAGCACCGCGAGCATGGCCTGGGCATCGTTGGTGATGAACCAGGTGACTGCGGCCAGCAACAACACCAGCACCAGGTAGCTCCCGGCGTATCGCTCCAGTAACCGGGTGATTGGTGGCTTCGATCGCTCGGCGTTTTGCATCAGCGCGATCACTTTGCCGAGGGTCGATTCGTCGCCGGTCCGTGTCACTTCAATGCGCAACAGGCCATCGAGATTGATCGCGCCACCGAACACCGCCATTCCGACACCCGCCTCCATCGGCACCGACTCGCCGGTAATGGATGCGGTGTCCAGACTCGCCTGGCCGGACAACACCTGGCCATCCGCCGGCACCCGACCACCGGCACGGACTTCCACCAGATCGCCGGCCCTGAGCGTGCCATTGTCGACTTCGACGATGGAGCCGTCGGCCTGAACCTTATGCGCGTGGCTGCGGGTCAGTTTGCCGAGGGCGTGAATGGCTTCCTGCGAGCCGATCACGCTGCGCTCTTCCAGCACATGGCCGAAGATCATGATGATCGGCAGCAATGCAGCCGTCAGCAGATCGCCTGTCGCCCATGCGCCAAGCATCGCCAGGGCGATGAGTTGATCGGTGATGCCCTGCAGGCTCGGATACCGCAAGCTGTACCAGGCTGAACGCATCACTGGCACGGCCACCAGTACAGAAGCAAAACCCAGCAACAATTGGCTGACCCCACTTTGCTCCGGGGACAACCAGCGCCATACAAGGCCCAACGCGAGCAAGCCGAGTGCAAGCATGGCCAAAGTCAGTTGGCGAGCAGCGCTGCGTTGTTCGGCCGAGGACAACATGCTCGGTGCGGCGGCAGTTTGAGCGGTCATTGTGCAGCTCCCTGAATGATCAGGCGGGAATCGTCTTGCGGATCGACCGTAATGACTGAGCCGGCCTGGCCAAGAATTTTCGGCATCCGCTCGCGGTAGATTCGCAGCAACATTTGCGGATCGGCGGCCTGTTGTTGCGCATTGGCCAGACTGATCACCGTGGCGGTATCAGCCGAGGCTTTCGCCAGCCGTTCACTCGCCTGAGCGTGTGCGACTTGTAGCGTACGGTCGGCTTGTTCATTGGCGGCCTGGGTCAGCTTCTCTGCTTCAGTGCGCGCGTTGGCCACGTCCTTGTCGGCTTGTTGGCTGGCGGTCAGTACGGCGTTGAAGGCGTTGATCGCAGGCGCCGGCAGGCTCGACTGCACGTCAACCCGCGCCACTTCGATCCCCAGCCCCTGCCCTGTCGCGGCCAATTGCGCCAGACGCTGATTGATGCCTTGCACCAGATCACCCCGTAGACGCTCGCGCCTTTCTGCCGCCTGATTATCAGCGCCGATCAACTCCGGCCGTGCGACCAGAATTGTGTCCAGGTCTCGTGCAGCCGTGAGTGCCAATGCGCTACGGGTCACCAGACGATCCAAGGCCGCAAGCACATGCTCGCCTTGAAGCACGAAGGCATACGGATCTGTGACCTTGTAGAACACCCGCACATCCAGTTGCACCACACCGGCATCCCCCGTCAGCAAATAACCGGAACCTGCCAGCGCATCACTGATCGGCGTTGCAAAACTGGCGGCGCGATCGGCCTGCAATGCGGCGTCAGTTCGCAGCAGGTTCTCCACTCGACGCTCGATGACCCTATCCGCCGCTGGCAGCAAAATCACCTGTTCAAACGGTCGCGGCCAGGCCAATAGCAAACCGGCATTCTGGACGCGATCAAGAGCGCCGAAGTGCAAAACCACCGCACGATTTTGCGGGTCGATTTGTCGCACATTGGAGAACGCCCAAGCCAAAGCGGCCAACACCGTCACGGCATACAGAGCGAAAAACGCCACGCGTCCGGCCTGAATCCACGGGCTACTCAACTCATTTGTTCCACGTGGAACCAAATTCATGGCTGCGACCCGGGTTTATTTTCAAGCGTCGGCGGACCATCAACCAATGCCCGGAAAGGCGCGGCATCGGTACGCAGAATCAGTTTTGTGCCCGGGGTAATCACCGTGCCCAAGGTATCGAGTGAGCGCAGCAAATTGTAAAGCTGCGGTGAACCAGCGTAGGCACGCGCGTAAATCTGCGCGGCTTCGACCCTGGATTGCGCCTCAATGTCCGCCGCTTTCACCGTGGCATCGGCCTGGACGATTCGTGCATCGCGTTCCGCCGCGGAGCGAATTTGCGCCGCTTCGCGCTTGCCAATGGCGGTGCGTTCAGTAGCGATTGTTTCACGCTCGGCGCGCATGCGATCGACCGTCGCAGTGAGCGTGACCGACGGTAAGGTCAGGCGCTCGATGCCAACTTGTAGCACTCGCACGCCATAGGTGTTCAGCAACTGCTGATCGATTTGCTTGCGCAACTGTGCTTCGAAATCGGCGATGTGCACCTGATTGGCATCGGTGTTCACCAGGTTGGCCAAATCGAAACTACTGGCCGTGGTTTCCAGCGCGGAGCCGACGAAGGTGCGAATCTGCCGTGCCGCTTCGTCCGGCTGGTTTTGCACAGCGCGCATAAAGCGCTGCACGTTGTCCGGATCACCCTGCACCTGCCAGGCAACGTAAGCCTGAACGATAATGCGCAAGCCGTCCCGCGTGCCCACATCCTGCAGACCGCTGGACGTGGTGCGCAGTCGCAGATCCACCGGGATCGCTGCTTCGAAGGGTGCCGGCCAGCGCCAGCCTAGCCCGGGTTCTACCAGCACCCGCGATGGATTGCCAAAACGTGTGATGACCGTGGCTTCGCCTGAACGCACTTGCACCAGGCTTGCTGCCGCCACGGCAAACGCCACCAACAACGCCGCCCAGCCCATGCGTCGCCAGGGGAACGGGCCGGCTTCTTGCGGATCACCATGATGGTGATGGCCGTGGTGATGGCCGCCATGGCTGTGATCGTGGCCACTGTGGTTGGCATGATCGTGGGTATGTAGCTGGCTCAATTGGCGACTCCTGGCTGAGCAGTTTTACGCGACGACGCAGGGTCAGCCGGCAACGTGAATGTACGCAGATCGATGGTCGGAGCATTGCTGCTGCCGCCCAGACGATGATCGAGAACCAGCAAGCTGGCGCTGGCCAGGCCCTGGGAAAGTTGACCGAGGTATTGCTCCAGCACAAAGGCCTGGCCGGCATTGGCGTAAGCCTTTTTCTCGGCGCTGAATTTCAGCTCGCCAGCCTTGGCCGTCGCGTTGATTTCATGGGCGGTAGCCGTTGCCTGATCCCGGGCAATGCTCGCCTGCAACTGCGCCTGGTTGGTGGCTTCGGCGGCGGCTCCGCGTTCACGGGCAATCAACGCCTGCGCGCCGATCTGTGCGGCTTGCACCCCGTGATAAGCATTGGCAGCCCCTGCCGGGGGATGGATCGCTTCAACGACCGTAGCGAGAATTTCCACGCCGCTGTCGAGTTTCTGCAGGTCGGCCTGCACGGCCCGGCCGATTTCCTCGGCAAGCCCTACCCGGTCCTCACCGAGCAAACCGTCAAGGGTGCGAGACGCGAAGTCGTGAACCAGAACTCGGCTCGCGGTGCTGCGGATCAACGTCGGCACATCCGCATTGTTATAGGTTGCAGCCAATGCCGCCTGATCGCTCAAACCAATGCGATAAACAAAACGCACGTCCATGTTGACGATCTGAAAGCTCTGCTTGTCTGCGCGGCTACTGGCAATCACCTGGGATTTGTCATTCACATGGCTGGCGTCCCACAACCGGTTGGCGGTTATCGGCGCCGGGCCTTCGGCGGGGTCTGCCTGCACGGGGGCCGATGTTTCGCCGACACTGGTGGCCAATTCGTGAACCACGCCATTTTCGACACTTAGCACCCTCCCCAATGGCCACGGTAAACCCGCATGCAGACCAGGCCCAAACACCGTCACCGGTTTACCGAATCGCTCGTAGATCCCCCGCCCTTGCAGCGGAATTTCGTGAACACCGGTCAGCACCCAACCGACGATGCCTACTACCCCCAGCACCGGCAACAATGCCCGGCGCATGTAAGTGAAGGCCCAAATTTGCCGCAGGTCGATGCCGAAGCGGTTGTGCAATTCTTGCTGTAACGCCTGCAATGGCCGTGGCGGCCAGCGCAACATGTCGGCGACAAAACTACTCGCCAGCAATGCAGGTTCAAGTTGTTCGCGACGCGGGCTGAACAATGACAGCACGGCACGCAGCAGTAATTCGAAGGCAACGAAGCCTGGCAGCAGGCCGATCAGTACCGCCAGACGCACCGGCCAAACCGAAGTCTCACTGCCGAACAGCAGGCAAAACGCTCCAAGAATCAGGCTGATGATCGCCACGCGGGTCAGCTGCGCCAAGGCGCCTGCCTCGGGCCATTGAGCAGTATTTTCCTGAGCAAGCTGACGCTCGAGAACCAACAGACCAAAGGCCAACAACAACCCCAGGGTCGCGCTGACAGTGGCCGACATGCCCAGCGCTGCGGAAGGCAAAGCAAGGGTCCATGCCTGTTCGACGCACAACAACGCCAGCAGCGCCCAACCGGCCAGCCACAGTGTCGGGGCTCCGATTTGCCTGAGTAGCTTCAGGCAGTGCTGACTGATTCTCTCAAGCAGTCGCTCATACCAGCCTGCCGGGACTTCAGCTTCATCAGAATCGACCACCGACTCCAAGGGATTCATCGCCTGCGCACGCCATTGCGTGACCCACCAGGCCGATTGCAAGCCGGCGACCAGCACCAGCAATGCGGCGCTCTGATTGAACAACAGCGCAGGCCAAAGGGATTGCGGAGCAAACATCCCGACAAAAAAACCCAGCACCAGGCCCATTGCCGCGAGCGCGCCGAGACCGATGGCGAGCAGGCGCAATCGTCGCCCCTGAAAAACTGCCTGCTGAAAACGCGGCAGCCCGGCTACCTGCGCTCCATCACCACCCTCTTCGAGATCGACTTGCATACCACTCCAGTATTTAGAATTGCCCCGCGGGCCATTTCGTAACGATATAACAGTACCGGTGAAATTTTCGTGCTCAATCGCCCTATCTAAAGATGCTCAACCTGTCGCCAAGCTGAAGCCTTGACCGAAATGCATCGGAGCGCACATATTACGCTCGTAATTTTATTCAAAGGCTACTTTTACCCCTCCCCGTCCGCTTTCAATCCAGGAGTACTTCCATGAGCACCTATGACGTCGTGATACTCGGTGGTGGCCCCGGTGGCTATAACGCAGCGATTCGAGCAGGCCAACTGGGATTGAAGGCGGCGTGCGTAGAAGGACGCGCTACGCTCGGCGGTACCTGCCTGAACGTCGGTTGCATGCCGTCCAAGGCATTGCTGCACGCCTCGGAGCTGTACGATGCAGCCATGGGAGCGGAATTCGCCAACCTTGGGATCGAGGGCAAACCCACGCTCAACCTCGCCCAGATGATGAAACAGAAAGATGAAAGCGTGACCGGGCTGACCAAGGGCATCGAATTTCTCTTCCGCAAAAACAAGGTCGACTGGATCAAGGGTTGGGGCCACATCGACGGGCCGGGCAAAGTCACCGTGACGGATAACGTCGGCGGCAAGACCGAACTGGTTGGCAAAGACATCATCATCGCCACCGGTTCCGAACCCACTCCCCTGCCTGGGGTGGACATCGATAACCAACGCATCCTCGATTCCACCGGCGCACTGTCACTCACAGAAGTGCCGAAGCATCTGGTGGTGATCGGCGCCGGGGTGATTGGGCTGGAGCTTGGTTCCGTCTGGCGGCGCTTGGGGGCTCAAGTGACCGTGGTCGAGTACCTGGACCGGATTTGTCCGGGTGTGGATGGCGAAGCAGGAAAAACCCTGCAACGCTCACTGAGCAAACAGGGCATCAGTTTCAAATTGAGTTCAAAAGTGACCAGCGCCACGACGACCGCAACCGGCGTGCAGCTCAGCGTCGAACCTGCCGCAGGTGGAGCAGCCGAGTCGCTGGAGGCCGATTACGTGCTGGTGGCGATCGGACGTCGGCCTTATACCCAAGGTCTGGGGTTGGAGAACGTCGGCCTCGCCACCGATAAACGCGGCATGCTCGCCAACAAGGGGCACCGTACCGAAGCGGCGGGCGTCTGGGTGATTGGCGACGTCACCTCCGGACCGATGCTTGCCCACAAGGCTGAAGACGAAGCCATGGCCTGCGTCGAACAGATCGTCGGCAAGGCTGGTGAGGTCAATTACGACCTGATCCCCAACGTGATCTACACCAAGCCGGAGCTGGCCAGCGTCGGCAAGACCGAAGAACAGTTGAAGGCCGAAGGTCGCGCATTCAAGGTCGGCAAATTTCCGTTTACCGCCAACAGCCGGGCGAAGATCAATCATGAAACCGAAGGATTCGCCAAAGTGCTGGCCGATGAGCGTACCGACGAAATCCTCGGTGTGCATCTCGTAGGGCCAAGCGTCAGTGAAATGATTGGCGAATATTGCGTGGCCATGGAGTTCAGCGCATCCGCCGAAGACATTGCCCTGACCTGCCATCCTCACCCGACCCGATCCGAAGCCTTGCGCCAGGCCGCGATGAATGTGGAGGGGATGGCGACGCAGATGTAGGCCTCCAGATTTTTGGTGGCTGGGCCTTCGCTTCGCGAGCAGGTGCGCTCCCACATTGGAATGCATTCGTATGTGGGAGCGAGCCTGCTCCTGAAGAAGTCTCCTCGGTCTACAGCGGCAAATGCCCCAACGGCAACGCTCCCGGCGTCTTCACCGTGTGGATCGCAAAGTTGCTGCGGATATCGCTCACCCCTGGCAGCTTCAACAAACACCCCGTGAGAAACCGGTCGTAGGCGCGTAAATCCGGTACCACCACTTGCAACAGAAAGTCCGATTCCCCAGATACCAGAAACGCCGAAATCACCTCCGGCAATGCTGTCACGGCCAAGCGAAAAGATTCAGCCTGTTCATCGTTATGGCGCTCGACTTTTACTCCAACGAACACGGTCAGCCCTAGTCCAACTTCATCGCGATCCAGATTGGCCTGATAACCACGAATCACTCCGGCCTCTTCAAGCATCCGTACCCGGCGCAAACATGGCGAGGCGGACAGACCGATTTCTTCAGCTAATTGCACATTACTCAGCCGACCATCCCGTTGCAGAGCGGCAAGAATCTTGCGGTCGTAGGCATCCAGTTTCATCGTTTGGCATATCCCGCTGGTTGAACCGTTATTTGTTGGCAGGTTATGCCAAAACACCCACCTTTAGAAGCAAACTACGCAAGCACATGCCCTACTCCCTGGCTCTAGACTGGCACCACTGAATCGACTACGGACAGGGGTACGACATGGCGGGACTCGGGCTATTTTTCATGGCGCTGGCGGTGGTCTATCTGTTACCCGGCCCCGATATGATCCTGCTGCTGCAAACCGGTGCCCGCCAGGGCAAAGGCGCAGCGTTGGCCACGGCCGTCGGCCTGGCGATCGCCCGCGGTTGTCATGTAGTGCTGGCGGCGTTGGGATTGGCGGCATTGTTCAAGGCGGCTCCCTGGACATTCGACGCAGTGCGCCTGGTCGGGGCTGCTTATCTGCTGTGGATCGGTATTCAATGCCTGCGGACGACGATGCTGCCATCCCTGAACGGCCCAGGTACAACAGACGAAAAAACACGCTGGGGCGAAGCGATTCGCCGCGGTCTACTGACCAATCTGCTTAACCCCAAGGCGCTGCTGTTTTGCTCGGTATTGCTGCCGCAGTTCATCGATCCACTCAATGGACCGGTACTCGCGCAATTTGCGGTCCTTGGCCTGGTGTTGGTCGGTGTCGGTTTGCTGTTCGATAGCGCCTATGCGTTGACCGGTGCCGCGCTGGGTCGTTGGCTGCAACGCAGCCCCAGCTTCCAGCGCGTTCAACAATGGCTGTTCGGCAGCCTGTTGATCGGTTTCGCCGTGCGGCTGACCTTTGTTCAACAGGCTTGAACCTTATTGCACTTTGCGGCGACGACGCTTGACCTGCACCAGCGCCACCGCCATGACCAACAACACGCCTCCCATCTGCAGAGCTGTCTTGTACGGCCGCAGGGCCGAGCGGGCAGCATCGGTGACCTGCGTGACATAGCGCTTGTCTGCACTTTCAAAGTCGGGATACGGGCATTGATGGCCAAAATCCGCTGCCCACTCCACGAATGGTCCCTCTTTGACATATCGCTGGTAGAGCGCACTTTGTTCTTCAAGGCTGCTGTTCCAGCCGGCCGCTTCACACAGCACAGCGGCGAACGCCTGGCTGGTGTGTGGCAGATTGTCGGCTGCACGGCTGGCCAGTGCCGTCGCCACGAAGCGATAGTGGTAGCGCTGATCGGGTTGGGCGGCGCTGGCTCGCTGACGCTTCACTTCGTCCTCGGCTACTAGCGGCCCGACCTTGAGTTCAGCACTCTCAAGGCTGAAGTTGCCCCCGAACGTGGCGTAGTCCGGCGCCATTTCATAACCGAGAATATCCATCCCCCATTCACGTGCGGTCCAGGCGGCATTGAACAGAGCCGCGGCGCGTCGCGTCGGCCACCATGCCGAATCCGCCGCCATACGTTGCTGGCCGTACAGCCTGGCTTTGTGGCGCAAGCCATCGTTATCGAAATAAGCCGGCGCTTGCTCGTAGTGTCCTTCGCGCAACAAACGCCGCCCAAGCAGATTGCGCAGGCTCGCCGCCACCGGCAGAGGCACGTAGTTGTCCACATTGTGCTGGCTGAGGGGTGGCGGTGCCGGTACCTGAGTATCGACGTACTGCTTGAGCTCATCCAACGTCAGTACACGCTCGGCAACAGTGGCCGCGTCCAACCAATAGATGCCTTGGCTGCGGTACAACTGGTCGAACGCCTGCAGATAATCCCCGCGTTGCAGGGCCAGGATCGCGCTTTCGCCTTCGACCCGGCATTTGGGTTGCAGTGTTTCGAAATCGTAATCCGGCGTTCTCCGATCACCCCACGATTCATTCTGCGGGAAAGCCTTGGCGGCCTTCGCATACGCCGCAGCCGCCGCCGCTTTATCGCCATCGCGCACCGCCAGTTTGGCCCGAAGCCACCAGGCCAGGCCGCCGTCGCCAGCGCGCTCGAGAAAGGCTTTGGCGCTGTTGAAATCGCCCTGTTGATAATTCACCGCGGCCAGGCGGTCCGCATTGTCGAGGCTGCCGCGCGTACTGCTCTGCAACAGCTTGATCAGTTTTTGCTCGTTAGGTGGTTGATCACCGAATGACCAACCCAGCCGGCTGATCAAGGCGGCGGTCACCAGCTGCTGCACAGGCTTGCCCTTGAGCAACCCGGCCAACTGATCCTCGGGCATCGAAGCCAGTTCAGCCATCAACAGCTTCAACGAGGTGTAACCCACTGCCGAACCCTGAAGGTTCTGCGTCGCATAAAGTTCGATCGCCCCGTTCCAGTCACCTGCCGCCCGGGCCACGCGAGCCTCTTCACCGAGACTGGCGACGCCCAGTTCCAATGGGTCGCTGAAGCCGTCGATGCTCAGTTGGCGGGTTTGCTCAAAGGCTTTGCGCGATTGTTCCAGCAGGTTGGGGGCGGCGTCGGCCTGCGAACTCATGGCGAACAACGCCCGCCCCAGCGAGTAGGCAGCCCAGGTACTGCGCAATGCCCGTTGATCGGCGGGCAGCGCCAGCACCTTGCGGAAGTATTCGGCGGCCAGCGTTTGATCGCCGGCATTGAACGCTACCGCGCCCGCCAGATACAACTTGAGCTCGGCGGGAAGGTTCGTACCCTGTACTTCAACCTGCCGGGCATCGGCGAGCCCACGCAACTGTTTCACCTGTGCCTGCTGTTCATGGGTCAAACCAACCTGCTCGGCCTGATCCCGCTGTTCAACATGAGCGGAGGTCTCTCCATAGGCTGCGCCAGGGACAAGGGTGGCTGCCGTAACAGGCTTGAGACCGGCAATCGCATGACCGAGGCGGCTCACCTCGAAACTGAAATTGCCCTCCGGTAATTCCGCAAGGGATTGACCTCGATTGTCCAGCAACCGCATGGGGAAATCCGGCCCGCATGCCATGGCTGCCAACGGCAGGCCAAGGCTCAGACAAAGCAAGTGACGAGGCCAGTTACGGGTGAACATTCGAAGCTCCTTGATCAATGATTGCGCAGCGTGCCCAACCGATGGCGCGCTGTCCGCCAGCCGCTATCCGGCCGTCGCGCAGGCGGGTGAAGGTAAGCAGGTTCGGTTCTTGTTGCAACGTATAACCGGCCAGCGCATCGGCCCCCTCACAACCCTGTACCGCCAGCGTCACGCGCTCGGGCCAGGCATTGTCGAGGTTGCCCTCATTGCTGATACCAATGTCATGGAGGCCTTCGTGCTCCGAAAGATTCAGTGCCAGATGACTCTCAAGGACATCACCACGCGACACGGCGCGCAAGGTCGCCAGGCTCCAGGCTCGACGGTCGTTGGCCAAAGGCAGCCGAAACCAGATCAAACCGGCCATATGAGCCGGCGGGTCTGCGCGCAACCGCGCAGCAAGCTTGCTCAATTGCAGTGGATCAGCCAACAACTCCCGGCGCTTGCCGTTACGCTCAATGGCTACTTCGCTTTCCACGATGGGAGCGCCACCGACACTCGGCAACAACGCGACGCCATAGGCCGGCAAGGCCAGGAAAAAGGGTTTCGAGGTGATACGACTCCAGGCCATTGCCCATTGGCTAGCGAGATCTGAATCGAACAATCCGCGCCGGGGATCGCTCACGGCATGAACCTGTAACACGCTGCTATCGACGGTGGATAACAACACTGGTAACTCTGGACTGTCGAGCCATGCCGGCAATGCAGTGATACTTAAGGCCATGGGCGCTGGCATTGCAGAACGCAGGTGCGCCAGAAACGCGCGATAGGCGGGTAACCGAGCGTTGCCCGCATCGTGGTCGATTTCCACCCCGGCGAGTGTCAGCCCCTTGCCCTGCCAATCGCTAATCAGGCGCTGGATCTGCTCCATGACCTCATCCTGATCCAGCGACTGTAGCTGGCCATCAAGGCGAATCACCGCAATCAGCCGCCGACCATCGCGCTTGAGCAGCGCCGGATCAATCCGCGCGCGACTCCAGCCCGCCTGAGGGAAGGCCTGTAATGCCAGCACCCGCAAGGTGGAAAAGTCGGCGCGACTCTCCCGCAATGCAGCGTCATGCGCCGGGGTCCATTGGCGTTGCCACACATAGAGTTGCTGATCGAGTGGCGGTGCGTCGTGCTGCTCGCAACCACCAAGCAGCGCGAGCGCCGTCAGCGAGACGATCACGCGAGTGAGAAAACCCATGAAAAAACGCCTGTCCCTGAAATGCACAAAGGGCCTTTTTTCGGCCCTTTTTCGTACTACCTACCCTACCCAGCCAACGACCGTCGGGCAATGGCTCCCGCGAGTTGACCCGTTAAAGATCCAGGACCAAAGGCTGCGTGCCTTGAGCCGGAACTGCGCAACAAATCAGCACCTGACCTTCATCCGGTATCTCCGCTGGCAGCTGTGGATAATTGACCTGGCCGCTGATCAGCCGTGTCTTACAGGTGCCGCAGGAGCCGCCGCGGCAACTGAATTCCGGGTGCAATCCGCGACTTTCCGCCAGCTCCAACAGACTGCCGCCATCCGGTTGCCAGCGAGCTTCCTTGGCTGAGCGCTGGAACACCACCGGCACCGAGGTGGTAGCCGCTGGCGGTTGCTCAATGACGATGGCATCGGGGTCAGGCCGACGACGCAAAGTCGAAGGTCCGAAAGTTTCGGCATGAATCCGTGAGTCGCGAATATCCAGTTCGCGCAGGGCGTCATACAGTGCCTGGGTAAAACTGCCGGGACCACAGAGGACAAAATCCAGCTGATCATAGTCCTCGACCTCGAGCAGTTCCGAAAGCCGAGCGACATCAATTCGCCCGGTCACATCAAAGTCCTCGCCCTCCCGTGCCTCCGGCTCCGGTTGACTGAGCAGACGCACCACCCTGATCGCGTCACCGGCATGATCGAGCAAGCGATCCACCTCGGGACGAAATGGCTGATCGGCCAGGGTGCGCGAACTCTGGAAGAACCAGGTCGGCCGGATGTGTCGAGTGCGCAAACCTTGATAAACCACCTCACGCAGCATCGACAGCAGTGGCGTAATACCCACACCAGCGGCCAATAACACCAGCGGCCGCCGTTCATGGGGCGCAACAGTGAAATGCCCCTGGGGTGCCCTTGCCTCCAACAAGTCACCGACGCGAACCTGGTCATGCAGGTGCGAAGACACCCGACCGTCACGTTTCACACTGATACGGAAAAAGTCATCCGATGGCGCACTCGACAGGCTGTAGGTGCGGATATGGGTTTCACCATCAATGTTGAAGCGCAGCGGTAGATGTTGCCCGGCTTGAAACAACGGCAACCCGACGTCGTCGGCTGGCTCCATATATATCGAACGGATGTGTTGGCTTTCCGCTTCGATCCGCACCACCCGCAGTGGCCGCCATTGATCGCCCAAGGTCTTGGCTTGCAAGCGCGCCTTGGCCTGCTCCCATGTTCCCGTCAGCAAACTGGTCGGCGAAACACCGTCAAAGCGCCAGCGCAAACCGAGGGCAGCGGGACGACGAACAACGTGTTCCACGTGGAACATCCACAAACGTTCAGCACCTTGAAATGCCTCTACCTGCGGGCCTTCAAGGATGATTTCGGTGCGCCCACTTAGCTGTAGCAGATCACCGGAATTGAAATCAATGAACAGCAAACCGGCTTTTGGATTGACCCGCAGATTACCCAAGGTATTGAAAAACAGGTTGCCGGCAAAGTCCGGGATGGTCAGGCAGTTCCCTTCCACCCGGACAAAACCAGACTGTCCACCACGGTGTGAAACATCCACCGACCGTACGCCATCGACATCGACGTAACTGGCGACGAAAAAGGTGTCCGCCTCAGCAATCATGGCTTTGGCCGCGTCATCCAATTCATTGAATTGCTGCGCCGGACGTGTAGCCGGATCCGCCAGGGGCACCGAGCGGAACTGCCTCAATTGGATGTATTGCGGGCAATTACCATAGGACTGATCCACCGTCACAGCAAACCCGCTGGTGGTCATTGCGCCGATATGGCCATTAATGCGATTGCGACGACGGGTATGCAGTTCAATGCCCAACAGACCGATCGCCGAACCCGCGCCCAGTTGCGCAGGATCATCAGCAGCCGGCAAGCTGCTAAATTGCAATAAACCTGGATTGGGGGAATGTACGAAACCCGGTTGACCTTCAAGCACGCTGGCCCAAGGACGACCGTCAGCATCAACCGCGCCGTACAACATGAACGGAAGTTGCTGATAGAAGGTGCGATGTTGATCCGGCATCTGGTCGCGAATTACCCTGCGCCCGAGTACGTCCATTCGCTCACCCACACCGAGATGAGCCTGCAATTCTTTTTCGCCAGCATGCCACGGTGAATGGTCCATTGCGGCTTCTCCCCTGCGCCATCGGCACAGCGTGAAGGGCCCGATAGAAGTCGGGCGAAAATATCAGGCAGTTTTTTGCAGGCCGGCGACAGTGCGAGGCATGCCGATAAAACCGGGCAAGGCTTCGACCCTCGCCAACCAGGCGCGGATGTTAGCGTAGTCCTCCAGCGAGACGTTGCCTTCCGGTGCATGGGCGATGTAACTGTAGGCAGACACATCGGCGATGGTCGGTTCGCTGCCGGTCAGGAAAGCTGTGTTGGCCAGTTCCTGATCGATCACCTTGAGCACGCTATGAGCGTAAGGAATCACTTCATCAGGATTGTACGGTGCACCAAATACCGTGATCAGCCGTGCCCGGGCGGGCCCGAAGGCGATTGGCCCGGCAGCAACCGACAACCAGCGCTGCACTTTGGCGGCACCGACCGGATCGTCTGGCAGCCAGCGACCTTTACCGTATTTTTTCGCCAGGTAGACCAGAATCGCATTGGAATCCGCCAGCACCACACCTTGATCGTCGAGCACCGGCACTTGGCCAAAAGCGTTGATGGCCAGGAACTCCGGCTTTTTATGCTCGCCCTTTGCCAGGTCGACGAGGACCAGCTCGGTCGGCAGTTGCAGCAGCGAAAGCATCAGTTCCACACGATGCGCGTGGCCGGAACGTGGAAAGTTGTAGAGTTTGATGGCTTGCATGGTCGACTCCGCTGGGCAGTGGCGCTGTCAGGGGAGAGATCAGCACCGATGGCAGCCATCTTCTACCAGTCACGAAAACAACAGAATACCCAGCAAACGCAATCAATTATTTCACCCAGAGAAATAAAGCATCAGTCCCGCAAAGCGAGATGCTCGCGGAGTGCCTTCACCGTAAAGTCGACAAAACTACGAACGCGCGTCGCAGCCTTGTGCCCGCCTTGATAAAGCACATGGATGGGCAAAGGCGGCATTTCGAAATCCGCGAGTACAATTTCAAGCTTACCTGCCGCCACTTTGCTCGCCGACTGATAGGACAGAACCCGGGTAAAACCCAGTCCAAGCCCGGCCGCGGTGATCGCTGCTTGATTCGCCGTTACTGTCAGACGCGGTTCTACCCGGACACTCAGTGGCTCGCCTCGCTCGAGAAAGGGCCAGTGCTTCAACTGTCCAATCGCGGACGTCGCAATAATCGGCGCCTGAGCCAGTTCTTGTGGATGTTTTGGCCGACCATGGATACCCAGAAATTGCGGCGATGCACAGATCACTCGCCGCACTTCGCCCACCCGAATCGCATGCTGGTTGCTGTCAGGCAACTCACCGATGCGGATGGCCACATCGACCCCTTCCTCGACGATACTCACCACCCGATCCACCAGCAGCGCATTGATCGTCACGTCAGGAAACTGCGTGAGAAAACTCACCATCAGCGGAGTGATGAACAACTCACCGAACAAAACTGGCGCCGTAATCGTCAGATGCCCACGGGGCTGGACGTGACTGCCTGCCGCGGAATCCTCAGCTTCCTGCACTTCAGCCAGAATTCTTCGACAGTCTTCCAGATATCGCTGCCCGGCCTCGCTCAAATAAACACTGCGCGTAGTGCGCGTGAGCAACTGCGTGCCAATGCGCTTCTCCAACGCCGCCACCGCCCGGGTAACGCTGGCGGCGGACAAACCCAAACGCCGCGCTGCTGCGGAAAAGCCCTGGTCCTGGGCGACGGCGGCGAAGACCTGCATTTCCTGGAAGCGGTCCATGGGCGTGTCCTCGATTCAGATAAAAAAAATCGCAACCAAGTGGCTGCGATTTTTTAAGGTTCGATCAGCTGTGGATAACTTATTCCACAGTCACCGATTTCGCCAGATTGCGTGGTTGGTCGACGTCGGTGCCTATCGGCGCAGGAACATAGTATGACAGCACGTTTTTGGGGAAGATGTTGGTCGCTACTAAAAATTAGATCTGCCCCTGAAGCGTCCGTTTCTTTGCCCACCACGAAAATATCGAGAATCCAGTGAGTGGACTTCACATTACAACGTTGAAGTGACATGAAAATACGGCAAAACATTACTAATCAACAACTTATAAAAGGCAATTTAATATCGACTAATAAAGCGGCAAAATTAATACTCCACCCCAACACTCCAATTACTGTAAGAAAACTTACCAACCTTTGTAAGCCGCATCCGTAAAATATCAAATCCATAATATCCCCACCTCAAATAATTTGACACCACCAGTGGTATCTGCAAAAAATCATCACCGCTACACAACGATAATTTCTAAAACGAAATATTAGGGAAAGGACACGAAAAATGGATACCACAATCAATAACGAAACCTTCGATCTTGCACTAGATGCAGAAACTGCGGAGAAGTTCTCTGACATTCTTAACGATGAAAGCCTGATGCACGCCGGCTTTGTAGCACACCAGTCAAACAACAACGTGTTGACACTGCCTGAAGACAGTAAAATCGCAGCCTGACAAAATTGGAGGGAAGCGATTCCCTCCATTTTCTCCATTGTGCCTAACATGATACTGACAACTCTTATTAATCAGAGTGGGATAATTTATGCAAAGGCTTAGTTCGAGTCTTCGTCGGCGTAGTGCCGAAAATACATTAGATATTATCATTAACGATATTGCTCCACGACTGGGAATCACCCGAGTTACCGATACAACTTGGTTGGATCGTATTGGAATTCCGGTATTTGCAAGCATACGACCAGATGCATTGAATGGCTCTCTGTGCGTAAACGCCGGCAAAGGATTGAGACCAGCAGAAGCCAAAATAGGCGCATACATGGAGGCTATCGAGTTCAGCCTTGCGCAATATAATACTGCGCAACTTAAACTGATAAAGACCACTCCAAGAAAAATCATTGAAAGCCACGATGGGCAGATAGACTTCAACCAGTTCTGCATGTTGTATGGATTTTTCGCCGACGCCGACTCGCTCATCATGGCCATCGAAGTCGAAGATGTATTGCGCAAGAAAGAAGCGCTTGCGCCCGCAGAACTGGTGTTCATTCCATATTCCGAAAACCCTGGGCAACGACTCTTCGGGGAAAGCTCCAGCGGCTTGGCATCAGGCAATGACTTGGTGGAAGCCTCGGTACACGCTGTTTGTGAACTCATGGAACGCGATGTTCAAGCTTTTAATCACCTACATGATTGTTCCTGCTTCGTTAATCTAGACTGTTACAGTGCAGAAACCGAAGCCCTGATCAATAAAATCAATGCCGCGGGATTGAGCTTGTCGGTTCGTTACACCGAGAATTGTTTTGGTCTAGCCTATTTTCAAGCTTTTATCATGGAAGAGTCCTTCCAGGCTCCCATATCGGTAGCCACCGGCTCGGGTTTGCATCCAATAAAAGAAATTGCATTGATCCGTGCTATCTGTGAGGCAGCCCAAAGCCGTTTAAGCCACATCCATGGAGGCCGGGACGACATCATCGAGCGTGTCAAATACTTCGAGAAAAAAGGCCGTTCGGCCGAGCTTCAGGCTGTATCACGCTTGCGTGCCGAAGCCACTTCCCGGGCCCAGACCATCGATTACTCCTCCATCAATTGCCAGGAAGCGGCGATCCCCACGATCGAGTCAGCTTGGGAGTTACTCATTGAACGTTTGCAGCGTGCAGGGCTGAATACCGTGTTAAGGGTCTTGCTCAGCAAAGCGACTGACGACATTACTGTGGTAAGAGTCATTGTTCCGGGGCTGGAAACGTTCGAACCCGGTTTGAAAAGGATCGGTCCGAGGTTACGTACGTATGTCAAACAAAGCGCTTGAGGTATGCACGCTGTTTGCTGGCCCCTCCCTACAAGGAATCGACAGTCAATTACTGCGGGGTGGCGGACTGGAGTTATGCCCCCCCGTCAAACGCGGCGATATAGAACGCATAGTGCTGCAATCGCCACCGTCGAACCTCGCTATTGTCGATGGAGTGTTTCATTCACACCCTGCCGTCGGTCATTCCGAGATTCTCGCCGCTCTGGGTGCCGGTTGGCGCATTTGGGGATTGTCGTCCATGGGTGCCATTCGCGCATGTGAAATGGATGGGCTTGGAATGACAGGTTTTGGTGAAGTATATAAACAATTTGCGAACGATCCGGATTTTTCCGACGACGAAGTGACGCTGATACATCAAGCACAAGAGCCTTATCTCCCACTGAGCGAACCGCTTATTCATATCAGACAGTTTTTAAAACAGTGGACAGCTGAAAATATAATTACGCCAGCACAAGAACAACACATACTTAGCCATCTAAAAAACATGTGGTACGGACATAGAACCCTTGATTGTTTAAAAAAATCTTTGTTGACGCTCCCGATTGATGCAAAAAAAATAGACTACGCTATTGCTAATTTTTCTACCCACAGAATTAAAACCAATGACTTGAAAAATTTTCTAATAACGCAACCATGGACAAGGACGGAAAAAAATAAATGACTCCATCACAGATTTTGTATGAAATAAATGGCCTGCCCTTTGTGCACCCCGAGTTCAATAGTACAAAACTTTTGACACTTGTCGCTGTCGTACGTAAAAACATCGATGGAGGCGAGTTACATTTAACTACTTATTTGCAACCGGATTTTGCTACTACCCTGTATAACCGGCACGTCGCAGGTGCACCAGAATTTCCGCCTCATCAAGCGCTTAGTAACGCCGAGCAGTTAATGATAGCTGAAGCGAAGAACAATCTAAAAGCGTTGCTGCCGGAATGGAAAAACTTACTGGATATACCGATTAAAATACACAAACTGCTGAATCAACAAGTCAGTCTGACCAACCCCTTACTGCCCCAACAGATGTTCTTAGGTGAAGCCGCGTTTACGACCATTACGGACCTTGAAGAATTTTTGGTGCATGAGCTATCCCATATCTGGTCAAGTTTGATCGCCGAGATTTACGATTTCCAACTCAAGAACAGTTCGAACAACTACGTACTGCCATCAGGAACAGGCGGGAAGAACCCTAGGGGTGTCTTGCTGGCTTGCCTGTTTGCGGTCAGCGCAGTGAACTACTATCAGCGCTTGCTGACTAGCGGTTCCGTGAGAGCTCGTTCCGAACGCCTCGTTTACTTGCACCAATATTTCTTCAAAAGTCTGGCCACTCTCCAGGCTTCGGACGAACTGTCCGAAATGGGAAAATTGATCACATCCAGGCTGGATGCGTTTTCTGGCGACCTGACAACCAAATCTATTTAAGGATGACTCATGGCAGTCGTACACTTTCCCCGGCAGTTCATGTCCTACACCAATCAGCATAAAACACATACCACTGAGGGTTCGTGTGTCAGCGATGTGCTAAATAATCTGACTGCACATTATCCCGATCTGATTGGGCCGGTCTTCACTGCGGATCTCCACCCACTGCCGTTCGTGGGGCTGTTCGTCGACGGGATGTCCGTGACCAGTGAGCACGACCGTCTTCGTCCTCTGGACAGTAATGCGCAATTGATTCTGATCAGCGCAGTGGCAGGTGGCTGACATGCAATGCCACCTAAAACCGGAAACAACCCGTTACGCTCGCCAAATCATCCTCTCTGAGGTTGGCACCCAGGGGCAGCAACGCCTTAGAGACAGTAAGGTGCTGGTGGTTGGCGCAGGAGGGTTAGGCTGTCCAGTAATCCTGTATCTGGCAGGTGCCGGTGTCGGGACAATCGGCATCGTTGATAACGACACCGTCGACGTGAGCAATCTACACCGACAAATTCTCTATGCGATTGCCGATGTAGGCGACCTGAAAGTGTTGGCAGCTAAACGCCGCATCAACGAGTTGAATCCGGACATTATGGTCCACACCTTTGACACGACTTTGAACTCGGAGAATGTTCTACCGCTGCTGACGGAATACGACATCATCGTTGATGCAACTGATAACTTCGTCGCCAAATACCTGATAAGTGACGCTTGTATCATTTGCGAAAAACCAATGGTCTATGCCTCGATCAGTCAGTTCGAGGGTCAGGTGGCGGTCTTTAATTATTACAACCGGCATACTCAACAATGGGGGCCGTGTCTCCGGGACCTGTTCGAAACGCCGCCCCCACCGCATTTGACCCAAAACTGCTCGGAAGCAGGCGTTCTTGGCGTCATACCTGGTTTGCTCGGTTGCTTTCAGGCTAATGAAGTACTCAAGCTTATCCTCCGTGTCGGGGAGCCCTTGAGCGGACAATTGTTGTCTATCGACTGCCTCGACAACACTTTCCGCCTGTTGAGTATCAACACAAAAATCCAGGATCGCCCCCCTAGTAAGATGCTTGGTGTTATGACCACGCCTATATGGCGCAATAGCGACTGGCTGTCCCCCGACGCACTACATGACTGGATAGCTAAAAAAGTGCCATTTCAATTGGTCGATGTGCGCGACGTCAGCGAGCATCAACAAGGTTCGCTGGGTGGCCGACTGATTCCGCTCAAAGACATCATCAAGCGCCAAGCAGAACTCGATACCACCCGCCGTATCGTTTTTTATTGCAGATCCGGCGTCAGGAGCAAGGCCGCCCTACTGGCAGTTCGCAGCCTCGACCAGGAAGCGGAACTCTATAGCCTGGAGGGTGGCATAGAACGATATCTGGCGATTTATCCTGATGAACACTACCCCGTCGCTTATTGAACGCCCCTGATTACGCAGTCCCCCTATCCGCACTAAGGAACGTCAATGTCTGCACATTTTTCGGGTAATGCGTGGGTCTTTCCCGGCACCGACCGCCGTTTGCTGAAAGTGCAATTCAGCTTCTTGCTGATGGTCCTGGGGGGACGTTGCAATCAACTGGCGGTCGCCTGGTGGGCATTACAGGAAACAGGCTCTGCGCTCTATTTTGCCAACATGGTCGCTTGTTCCATCGCGACGGAGGTCTTAGCCAAACCCTTGCTGGGATGGCTGGGAGACAAATACAACAAAATCCTGATCATCAAGCTGGCCTCATTGATAAGCTTGCTGACAGCGCTGTTGATGATGATGCTGTCAGCTATGGGGTCGTTTAACCCCTGGACGGTTGGCACGCTAATGATGATCAGCAGCGCGATTGTCGGCGTGCGCGACCCTCTCCAAGCATCGATCATTCCTTTATTTGCAGATGACGATAAAGTTTCCCTCGCCTTTCGGACCAAAAGCGTGATGTCGTCATTTTCAATTTTGCTCGGGCCGGCTCTGGCCAGCGGGTTGATTTACGGATTCGGTATCACCTTCGCCTTTGTCGCCGACTTTATTGCGATTCTCGTCGCTGGAGCGCTGATAGCGACCATCCCGAATCGCATCGGTGCCACTGATCAAGGCGAAAAGGCCGAGTGTGTCAGCGGCTTCAACATGATTTATTCCGGGTTCAAAGTTATTTACGGAGTGAAGGTCGAATTTTATCTGGCGATCATCGCAATGCTTATTAACTTTGCACTATTTCCATTCTTCACCATCCTGATCCCACTATATGTAAAGGACGTCATCCAGTTCCCGGTCACTTATATCGGTCTCCTGGATTCTTGTTTCGGGCTGGGTATTTTAGCGGGCAGCTACAAAATCATCGGCTGGCTATCCGACTGCGTCCCCCGTGATATGTGTGTGTCTGCCGGTTTTGCATTATTGGGATGCAATCTGGTGGTAGTTGGCACCGTTTCATCGTCATTAATCGTACCTGCTGCCTTCTTCTGCGGCGGTGTCGGCTTGATGTTGATCAACATCCCAACTTCAGCTGTGAGGTTATTGGCGACGCCAAAGCTCCACCGCAACCGGATTTTTGCCACCGTGTCATTTCTGTCGGCAGCGGCCAGCCCCTTGGGCAGTTTCGCGATGAATACCCTAGTTGCCTCTTTGGGAGTCGAAATGACAATCACGCTTCTGGGCGTCATGGTGCTGTTGTTGTCTCTGCTCGTCTTTCTGGTACCCGACTTCAAAACTTTCATGCGTTCCCAAGATATGCAGCTCAACGATGCCTACCTCGATAAATACCCTAAAGCGTTTGCGCACTGAAGCGCTTCGTCGCCCTTCGCATCTCACAAACGGAGTGACTTCCAGATGCCCGACCTAAAGGATCGACCTGAATCTGTCCGACACAAACAGATCTTCTGCGGCCAATACTATGACGACTTGGGCTGCACGGGTTTCCTGGGGGATCCATCCAAGGATCGTATCTCGGTTCTGATGCTGGGACTTTCGGACGGTGTGGCGCTGGCGCCAATCGGCGCCAGTACTAGAGTGGCCAGTCTGTTGGCCGTTGATATGGATGAGACCGCACTGGTGCGCAGCCTGGACAATCGGAACCGACTTGCAGCGCATATCGACTTTGAAAGTGTGGTGGCCGATGCCGCTAACTTCCTAGTCGTCACCTCCGACCGGTACGACGTCATTATTGTCGACCTCTATACCCAGAGCGGTTATGCCTCGATCGTGTTTGATCACGGGTTCCACCAACTTTTGAAATGCCGACTCCAACCCCTCGGTCATGTGGTGTTCAACGGTTTTGGCGTCCCTATGAATTTGGACCCGTTCAATGGACCAACGCCCCAAGCTTGGCTCGCTCACTGTTTGAATGACAGTTGGGGCGACATTCATTACCTTCCTCACCGCCGCAATGCGACTTTCGTTATCGGCCCACCGCCTGCAACTAAACTGGATACCATTCCTTCAGCGGAGTTTTTATGCCCCAGTGACCGGCTCTTTATGGACATCATGAGCCTTCGCTTGCGCTATCTGACACCCGCGGTTATCCGTCACGCGTCGCTTGTACCCCCCGCACTGGACTTCGTCGGAATCGATCTGGAAGTGCGAAAACGCTGGATGGAATCGTTACCGGCCTTATCTGCATTGCTTCCAGCCTCACTAAAGCTGAGCGCGCCCAGCGATCTTCGCGAGTTACTGGATGACCCGGATGCATGCCAAGCGCTTCAAGAGCGATTATTTAAGGAGAAGTCACCGTTGCGCATCACCCTGGCCTTGCTGATCGCAGGCGAAGTCAACTTCTCTGACCGAGATGTATCGTGGCTACCAGACTGGGTCGTAGCGACAATTGAGAACAGTGTAGAGATCCACCCACGAGAGTGGCTGGAGGGTTTATTCCCCTACGCCTTTGGCGTCATTACGCACAGAGCTCAAGTAGACGCATCTAAAGTGGAAGGATTTCGAAGGGCGCTAGCACGATTGTCACCTAGTGCCACCTACACACCCACAGCGACAAAATTGCTTGAAAATATCGACTTGTCGGGGGCGACGCCAAACCGCCACCCCCCACTCGTTTAGTCAATGCTCCGGAAAAATTTTCGAAAGCATCAACTCGATCAGCTGTGGATAACTTATTCCACGGTCACCGATTTCGCCAGATTGCGCGGTTGATCAACGTCGGTGCCTTTCAGCACAGCCACGTAGTACGACAGCAACTGCAGCGGGATGGTGTAGAGGATTGGCGACAGGATGTCGTGGATGTGCGGCATGTGCACAACGTGCGTGCCTTCACCATTGGTCATGCCAGCCTTCTCATCTGCGAAAACGATCAGTTGGCCACCCCGGGCGCGGACTTCCTGGAGGTTGGACTTCAGTTTCTCCAGCAGCTCGTTGTTTGGCGCTACGGTCACCACTGGCATGTCGTTATCCACAAGCGCCAGCGGGCCGTGCTTCAGCTCGCCAGCCGGGTAGGCTTCGGCGTGGATGTAGGAAATTTCCTTGAGCTTGAGGGCCCCTTCCATCGCGACCGGGAACTGTGCGCCACGCCCCAGGAACAGGGTGTGGTTCTTCTCGGCGAACAGTTCAGCAATTTTCTCCACGGTGCTGTCCATCGCCAGCGCTTCACCCAGGCGGGTTGGCAAGCGACGCAGTTCTTCGACCAGTGTCGCTTCAACGCCTTTGGCCAACGATCCGTGAACCTGGCCCAGGGACAGGGTCAGTAACAGTAGACCCACCAATTGCGTAGTGAAGGCTTTGGTAGACGCCACGCCGATTTCGCGGCCTGCCTGGGTCAGCAGGGTCAGGTCGGATTCACGCACCAGAGAGCTGATGCCGACGTTGCAGATCGCCAGGCTGGCGAGGAAACCCAGTTCCTTGGCATTGCGCAACGCAGCCAGGGTGTCGGCGGTTTCGCCGGACTGAGAGATGGTCACGAACAGGGTGTCGGGTTGCACCACGACTTTACGGTAGCGGAACTCGCTGGCAACTTCGACTTGGCAGGGGATGCCGGCCAGTTCTTCGAGCCAGTAACGCGCAACCATGCCGGCGTGATAGCTGGTGCCGCAGGCAACGATCTGCACATTGCGCACTTTGGCGAACAGTTCAGCGGCCTGTGGACCGAAAGCCTGTACCAGCACGCCGTTCGGGCTCAAACGACCTTCCAGGGTGCGCTGCACCACGGACGGTTGCTCGTGGATTTCCTTGAGCATGAAATGGCGGAACTCGCCTTTTTCAGCCGCTTCGGCGCCATCGCGATACTGCACGGTCTCACGCTCGACAGCCTTGCCGCTGACATCCCAGATCTGCACGCTGTCACGGCGAATTTCGGCGATATCACCCTCTTCAAGGTACATGAAACGGTCAGTCACCTGACGCAGTGCCAATTGGTCGGACGCCAGGAAGTTCTCACCCAGGCCCAGGCCGATCACCAGCGGGCTGCCACTGCGGGCTGCCACCAGGCGATCAGGTTGCTTCGCGCTGATGACTGCCAGGCCATAAGCACCGTGCAGTTCCTTTACTGTTGCCTTGAGGGCCTCGGCCAGGTCAGGAAGGTCCTTGAGTTTGTGGTTCAGCAGGTGGGCGATGACTTCGGTGTCAGTGTCTGAAGTGAAAACGTAACCCAGAGACTTGAGTTGTTCACGCAGGGCTTCATGGTTTTCGATAATGCCGTTGTGCACCACGGCCAGATCGCCAGAGAAGTGCGGATGCGCGTTGCGTTCGCACGGTGCACCGTGAGTAGCCCAGCGAGTGTGGGCAATACCCAGACGACCAACCAGTGCTTCTTCGGCCAAGGCCTGCTCGAGTTCGCTGACCTTGCCCGGGCGACGCGCGCGCTCGAGCTTCTGATCGTTGGTGTACACCGCCACGCCGGCGCTGTCATACCCACGGTATTCCAGGCGCTTGAGGCCCTCGACCAGGATGGCGGTGATATTACGTTCTGCAACTGCGCCGACAATTCCACACATGTTATTTCTCCTGACTGACAGCCGCGCAAATCAAAGTGATACCGCGGGCTTGAATCTGATCCCGCGCTTCGAGCGACAGGCGATCATCGGTAATGAGGGTATGGATGCTGCTCCAGGGCAGTTCCAGGTTGGGAATCTTGCGACCGATCTTGTCGGCCTCCACCATCACGACCACTTCACGGGCGACTTCTGCCATCACTCGGCTAAGTCCCAGCAGTTCGTTGAAGGTGGTTGTACCGCGGACCAGATCAATACCATCGGCGCCGATGAACAATTGATCGAAGTCGTAGGAGCGTAGTACCTGCTCGGCGACCTGCCCCTGAAAGGACTCGGAATGCGGGTCCCAGGTGCCGCCGGTCATCAACAGCACCGGCTCATGCTCGAGTTCGCTCAAGGCATTGGCGACGTGAAGGGAGTTGGTCATCACCACGAGGCCCGGTTGCTGCCCCAGTTCCGGAATCATCGATGCGGTGGTGCTGCCGCTGTCGATGATGATGCGTGCGTGTTCGCGAATCCGTGCAACAGCTGCGCGGGCAATGGCCTGCTTGTACCTGGAGACCGGTTGACTCAGGTCGGCCACTAATTCCTGAGGCAAGGTGATGGCGCCGCCATAACGACGCAGCAGCAGACCGTTGCTTTCAAGTGCGGCCAGATCCTTGCGAATCGTAACTTCAGAGGTTTCGAAGCGCTTTGCCAATTCATCCACACTGACTTCGCCCTGCTCGTTGAGCAAGGCCAGGATGTTGTGGCGCCTTTGAGGTGTGTTGCGCTTCGACATGATTTGATAAGTTTCGATTCGAAAGATAACGGAAGCAATCAAAACCTATCGAGGAAATTTCGTCAAGCGCGGATCGATCAAAAGACTCTATGGATAAAATAATTAACAGCAAGCCCCCTGAGGTAAGCGAGGCCAGCCGGTTAATATTATTAACAGCCATTTTGCTGTGAATAACTTCCACAAAACACCGAGGTGTGGATAACTTAGCTCTTCTTGAGCTTCTCTGGTCGCTTCCAACCGTCGATGTTCTTCTGGCGAGCACGGGCTACTGCCAACTGCGCTTTATCCACAGTAGAGGTAATAGTCGAACCGGCTGCCGTAGTCGCACCAGACAAGATATCCACAGGTGCCACCAACGAGTTGTTGGAACCGATGAACACGTCTTCACCCAGCACCGTTTTCCACTTGTTGGCGCCATCGTAGTTACAGGTAATGGTGCCCGCACCGATGTTGGTGCGTGCGCCCACTTCGGCATCGCCAAGGTAGGTCAAATGGCCTGCCTTGGCACCTTCGCCCAGGTGAGCATTTTTCAACTCGACAAAGTTACCCACATGCGCCCGCGCTTCGAGCACAGTGCCTGGACGCAAACGCGCGAACGGACCGGCATCGCTGCCTTCACCGAGAATCGCCCCTTCGATATGGCTGTTGGCCTTGATCACGACGCCTTTACGCAAGGTGCTGTCCTTGATCACGCAGTTCGGGCCAATGACCACGTCGTCTTCAATGACGACGTTACCTTCGAGGATCACATTGATATCGATCAGCACGTCGCGACCCACACTGATATCACCCCGGACATCGAAACGGGCCGGGTCGCGCAAGGTCACGCCTTGAGCCATCAAGCGACGGCCGGCGCGCAGCTGATAATGACGCTCAAGATCGGAAAGCTGCTTACGGTCGTTGGCGCCCTGCACTTCCATGGCGTCGTGGGGCTGTTCGGTGGCCACCACCAGACCGTCGCTGACTGCCATTTCAATCACGTCGGTCAAGTAGTACTCGCCCTGCGCGTTGTTGTTCGACAGGCGACCCGTCCAGTCGGCCAGGCGATCGGCCGGAACCGCGAGGATCCCGGTATTGCCTTCCTTGATGGCGCGCTGGGCTTCGTTGGCGTCCTTGTGCTCGACGATGGCAGAGACCTTGCCATCATTGTCGCGAACGATGCGGCCGTAACCGGTTGCGTCATCCAGTTCGACGGTAAGCAGGCCCATCTGCCCAGGCACTACAAGCTTGAGCAAACGCTGCAGGGTTTCGATTTCAATCAAGGGCACATCACCGTATAGCACCAGCACGGTGTCGGACTTGATGAAAGGAACGGCCTGGGCCACGGCATGACCGGTACCCAATTGTTTGTCCTGGAGGACGAAGTTCAGATCGTCAGCGGCCAGGCGCTCGCGTACCACATCGGCACCATGGCCAATCACCACGTGAATGCGCTGTGGATCAAGTTGTCGGGCGCTGTGGATAACATGGCCGAGCATCGAATTGCCGGCAATCGGGTGCAAGACCTTTGGCAGGGCCGAACGCATGCGGGTGCCCTGGCCAGCAGCGAGGATAACGATTTCAAGAGACATGACTGGCTACCAATCCTGGGTGGTCAGCGGCTGCGACCAACGTGATGAATATCGGAAAAATAAAAAAGGGTAGCCGAGGCTACCCTTTTTAATCAATCACACAACAAGCGCTGCCTTAGTGGCCGAACTTCTTGCGGATCTGCTGGACGGTACGCAGCTGGGCTGCGGCCTCGGCCAGACGTGCGGCAGCGGAACCGTAATCGAACTCCGCGCCCCGCTCATGCAAGGCCTTTTCGGCAGCCTTGACGGCTTCCTGAGCGGAAGCTTCGTCCAGGTCGGCAGCACGTTGCACGGTGTCGGCAAGAACCTTGACCATGTTCGGCTGAACCTCGAGGAAACCACCGGAGATGTAGTACACCTCCTCTTCCCCGCCCTGCTTGACCAGGCGGATCGGACCTGGCTTCAGATTAGTGATCAGCGGCGCGTGACCCAGAGCGATACCAAGATCACCCAGTGCACCGTGCGCAATCACCATCTCGACCAGACCGGAAAAGATTTCCCCTTCCGCGCTGACGATATCGCAATGGACTGTCATAGCCATCTGATTGCCTCAACCTAAATTAGCGCCCGTTTCCGGGCGCCGGGATTACAGTTTCTTGGCTTTCTCGATCGCTTCTTCGATGCCGCCAACCATGTAGAACGCTTGTTCTGGCAGGTGGTCGTAGTCACCGTTGAGGATGCCTTTGAAGCCAGCAATGGTGTCTTTCAGGGAAACGTATTTACCCGATGCACCGGTGAAGACTTCAGCCACGAAGAACGGCTGCGACAAGAAACGCTGGATCTTACGAGCACGGTTTACCAACTGCTTGTCGGCTTCCGACAGCTCGTCCATACCCAGGATCGCAATGATGTCCTTCAGTTCTTTGTAACGCTGCAGAACGTACTGGACGCCGCGAGCGGTGTCGTAGTGGTCCTGGCCGATAACGTTCGGGTCCAGCTGGCGCGAAGTCGAGTCCAGTGGGTCTACCGCTGGGTAGATACCCAGGGAAGCGATGTCACGGGACAGAACGACGGTGGCGTCCAAGTGGGCGAAGGTGGTCGCTGGCGACGGGTCGGTCAAGTCGTCCGCAGGTACGTATACCGCTTGGATCGAAGTGATCGAACCTTCCTTGGTCGAAGTGATACGTTCTTGCAGAACGCCCATCTCTTCAGCCAGGGTCGGCTGGTAACCTACTGCCGAAGGCATACGGCCCAGCAGTGCGGATACTTCAGTACCGGCCAGGGTGTAACGATAGATGTTGTCGACGAACAGCAGAACGTCGTTACCTTCGTCACGGAACTTCTCGGCCATGGTCAGGCCGGTCAGTGCTACGCGCAGACGGTTACCCGGCGGCTCGTTCATCTGACCGTAAACCAGTGCCACTTTGTCCAGAACGTTGGAGTCCTTCATCTCGTGGTAGAAGTCGTTACCCTCACGAGTACGCTCACCCACACCGGCGAACACGGAATAACCGCTGTGCTCGATGGCGATGTTACGGATCAGTTCCATCATGTTTACGGTTTTGCCTACACCGGCACCACCGAACAGACCAACTTTACCACCCTTGGCGAACGGGCAAACCAGGTCGATAACCTTGATGCCGGTTTCCAGCAGGTCGTTGCCGCCTGCTTGTTCAGCGAACGAAGGCGCTGCACGGTGGATACCCCAACGCTCGTCGGTGGCGATTGGGCCAGCTTCGTCGATCGGGTTGCCCAGTACGTCCATGATCCGGCCCAGGGTCGCTTTACCGACCGGTACGGAGATGGCTGCGCCAGAGTCGGTCACTTCCAGACCGCGCTTCAAGCCCTCGGTGGAACCCATCGCAATGGTACGAACCACGCCGTCGCCCAGCTGCTGCTGAACTTCCAGGGTGGTTTCAGCCGCGCTCACTACTTTCAGCGCGTTGTAGATGCTCGGTACGCTGTCGCGTGGAAATTCCACGTCGATAACGGCGCCGATGATTTGAACGATACGTCCGCTACTCATAGCTGGATCCTCTGAATATTTGAACCGTTAAACCGCGGCAGCGCCGCCGACGATTTCCGAGATCTCTTGGGTGATCGCAGCCTGACGCGCCTTGTTGTAGACCAGCTGCAAATCGCTGATCAAATCACCGGCGTTGTCGGTAGCGTTCTTCATCGCGATCATCCGCGCAGCTTGTTCAGCCGCGTTGTTCTCGACCACCGCCTGGTAGACCTGCGACTCAACGTAGCGGACCATCAAGCCGTCAAGCAGCTCTTTGGCATCCGGTTCGTAGAGATAGTCCCAGTGGTGCTTGAGGTCCTGATCCGGGGTTGCCACCAGTGGAATCAATTGCTCCACGGTAGGCTGTTGCGTCATGGTGTTGATGAACTTGTTGGAAACCACGGACAGGCGGTCAATACGGCCGTCCAGGTAGGCATCCAGCATCACTTTGACGCTACCGATCAAGTCGTTGATCGACGGCTCTTCACCCAGGTGGCTGATAGCTGCTACGACGTTGCCGCCGAAGTTGCGGAAAAAGGCCGCACCCTTGCTACCCACTACACACAGATCAATCTCGACGCCTTTCTCGCGGTTTACCGCCATGTCCTTGACCAGGGCCTTGAACAGGTTGGTGTTCAAGCCACCGCACAGACCACGGTCACTGCTCACTACGACATAACCAACACGCTTGATTTCGCGGTCGATCATGAACGGGTGGCGGTATTCCGGGTTGGCGTTGGCCAGATGCCCAATAACCTGGCGGATGCGCTCCGCATAAGGACGGCTAGCAGCCATGCGCATTTGTGCCTTGCGCATTTTGCTGACCGCCACTTTTTCCATGGCGCTGGTAATTTTTTGCGTGCTTTTGATGCTCGCAATCTTACTGCGAATCTCTTTTGCGCCTGCCATGTAACACCTATCAGGTTAGCAAGCGGGAGCCTTGCGGCTCCCGCTGCGGCTTACCAGGTTTGGGTGGCCTTGAACTTCTCGATACCGGCTTTCATGCCAGCGTCGATATCGTCATTGAAGTCACCCTTCACGTTGATCTTCGCCATCAATTCGGCGTGATCGCGGTTGAAGTAAGCAATCAGCGCTTGTTCAAAGCTGCCGACCTTGGCGATTTCGACGTCAGTCAGGAACCCACGCTCAGCGGCATACAGCGACAACGCCATGTCAGCGATCGACATTGGGGCGTATTGCTTCTGCTTCATCAGCTCGGTAACGCGCTGACCATGCTCAAGTTGCTTACGGGTCGCTTCGTCCAGGTCAGAAGCGAACTGGGCGAATGCCGCCAGTTCACGGTACTGAGCCAGAGCGGTACGGATACCACCGGACAGCTTCTTGATGATCTTGGTCTGAGCGGCACCACCCACACGGGATACCGAAACACCGGCGTTCACTGCAGGGCGGATGCCCGAGTTGAACATGGCCGATTCCAGGAAGATCTGACCGTCGGTGATGGAAATCACGTTGGTCGGAACGAACGCGGAAACGTCGCCAGCCTGGGTTTCGATGATCGGCAGTGCGGTCAGGGAACCGGTTTTGCCGGTCACTGCGCCGTTGGTGAACTTCTCTACGTACTCTTCCGAAACGCGGGATGCGCGCTCCAGCAGACGGGAGTGGAGATAGAACACGTCGCCTGGGTAAGCTTCACGGCCTGGTGGACGGCGCAGCAGCAGGGAAATCTGGCGGTAAGCCACTGCTTGCTTGGACAGATCGTCATAAACGATCAGCGCGTCTTCACCGCGGTCGCGGAAGAATTCACCCATGGTGCAACCGGAGTACGGTGCCAGGAATTGCAGCGCAGGAGATTCCGAAGCACTGGCAGCCACGATGATCGTGTTGGCCAGGGCGCCGTTTTCTTCCAGCTTGCGAACCACGTTGGCGATGGTCGATTGTTTCTGACCAATGGCTACGTATACGCAGAAAATGCCGCTGTTCTTCTGGTTGATGATCGCGTCGATCGCCAGAGCGGTTTTACCGATCTGACGGTCACCGATGATCAGCTCACGCTGGCCACGGCCGACAGGGATCATGGCATCGACAGCCTTGTAGCCAGTCTGTACAGGCTGGTCTACCGACTTACGCCAGATCACGCCTGGAGCAACTTTCTCGACCGCGTCGGTCTCGGTGTTGCCCAGTGGACCTTTGCCGTCAACAGGGTTACCCAGTGCGTCGACTACGCGACCCAGCAGTTCCTTACCAACTGGAACTTCGAGGATGCGGCCGGTGCACTTGGCGCTCATGCCTTCAGCCAGAGACTGGTATGCGCCCAAAACAACGGCACCTACGGAGTCTTGCTCCAGGTTGAGGGCCATACCGTAGACGCCGCCCGGAAACTCGATCATCTCGCCGTACATGACGTCGGCCAGACCGTGAATCCGCACGATGCCGTCAGATACGCTGACGACAGTGCCTTCGTTACGGGCTTGGGAGGTCACATCGAGCTTGTCGATGCGGCCCTTGATAATTTCACTTATTTCGGAAGGATTGAGTTGCTGCATTGCTCTGCTGCCCCTTCAAACTCAAGATTTCAATGCTTCGGCAAGTTTCGCGATTTTGCCGCGAATCGAGCCATCGATAACCAGGTCGCCGGCGCGGATTACGACACCACCTATCAGGGCGGCATCCTCCGCAACTTGCAGGCGCACTTCCCGGTTGAGTCGTGCACTGAGAACCTTGGCGAGTTTGTCTTGCTGTTCTTGGTTCAATGCAAATGCACTGGTCACTTCAACGTCTACCGACTTCTCTTGCTCGGCCTTGTACAGGTCGAACAGAGCGGAAATCTCCGGCAACAGCGGGAGACGGTCGTTTTCGGCAACGACGTTGATGAAATTCTGTGCCTTGGCATCGAACTTGTCGCCGCACACGTCAATGAACGTGGCGGCCTTTTCTGCGCTCGTCAGTCGCGGGGCCTTGAGCACGCGCTGCAGGGTATCGTCTTGCGATACCGCTGCTGCCAGGCCGAGCATGGCTGACCAATTGGCCAGTTGCTGGTGGGCCTGAGCGTGCTCGAAGGCCGCCTTAGCGTAAGGTCGGGCCAACGTGGTCAGTTCTGCCATGATCGCCCTCGCTTAGATTTCAGCAGCCAGTTGGTTAACCAGCTCTGCGTGCGCGTTTTGATCGATTGTGGCACCCAGGATCTTCTCGGCGCCGCCGACTGCCAGCAAGCCCACTTGGGCACGCAGCGCGTCTTTGACACTGTTCAGTTCCTGTTCGATCTCGGCCTGAGCCTGAACCTTCACACGGTCAGCGTCGATACGGGCTTTTTCAACAGCCTCTTCAACAATCTGATTACCGCGTTTCTTGGCTTGCTCGATGATTTCAGCTGCCTGAGCTTTCGCTTCGCGCAGTTGCTGACCCGCTTTCTCTTGGGCCAACTCCAGGTCGCGAGCTGCACGGCTGGCAGCGTCCAGACCATCAGCGATCTTCTTTTGACGTTCGTGCAATGCCGCAATGACCGGAGGCCATACGAACTTCATGCAGAACAGTACAAAAATCAGGAACGCAACGGACTGGCCAATCAGGGTCGCATTAATGTTCACGCCAACACCTCGCAGTTACGTTGTCCATCACACCAAATTACCCGGATTATCCGAGTAATTAGCCAGCGATCTGACCAACGAACGGGTTCGCAAAGGTGAAGAACAGAGCGATACCAACACCGATCATGGTTACGGCGTCGAGCAGACCGGCAACGATGAACATTTTAACTTGCAGCATTGGAACCATTTCTGGCTGACGCGCTGCGCCTTCCAGGAACTTGCCACCCAACAGGCCGAAACCAATTGCGGTACCCAGTGCGCCCAGGCCGATCAACAGTGCAACAGCGATAGCGGTTAGACCAACTACAGTTTCCATCTTTCCTCCCGACTTTTACGTCGTATGGTTTAGGTTTTTTTAATTTAAAGCGGTAAAACAAATCGTTTCAGATGCCCCGTGAGGAGCACCCTCCCGTTTGACCGGGAGGGACATCAGACTAGTCGAGACTGGTCTTAATGGTTTTCTTCGTGCGCCATCGACAAGTAAACGATGGTCAGCATCATGAAGATGAACGCCTGCAGGGTGATGATCAGGATGTGGAACACAGCCCACGCCCACTGCAGAACAACGCCCAGGCCACTAAGCCAGAGCAGGCCGCTGCCGAACATCACAGCGATCAGAATGAACACCAGCTCGCCGGCATACATGTTGCCGAACAGACGCAGGGCCAGGGAGATCGGCTTGGCGATCAGGGTCACGAATTCCAGCAGGAAGTTCACCGGGATCAGCAGGGCCTGAACGAAGATGTTCTTGCTGCCGAACGGGTGCAGGGTCAACTCGCCGATGAAACCGCCGAGGCCCTTGACCTTGATGCTATAGAAAATGATCAGTGCGAAAACCGAGAACGCCATGCCCAGGGTCGCGTTCGGGTCGGTCGTCGACACGGCGCGGAACGGGATGTGGGAGTCGCCGGAGATCAGGATGGCCAGCTGAGGAATCCAGTCGACCGGTACCAGGTCGACGGCGTTCATCAGGAACACCCAGACGAAGATGGTCAGTGCCAGCGGTGCAATCACCGGGCTACGGCCATGGAAGCTGTCTTTCACGCTGCCATCGACGAATTCGACCAATACTTCAACGAAGTTTTGCAAAGCACCTGGTTGCCCGGAAGTCGCTTTCTTGGCCGCCATGCGGAAAAGAAGAACGAAGATCAGACCCAATGCGACCGACCAGCCGAGGGTATCGACGTGGAAAGCCCAGAAGCCCATTTCCTTGGCTTCTGCTGCGGTGTGGGCAAAGCCCCAGCCGCCGGTAGGGTGCTGACCGAAGGTCAGGTTCTGCAAGTGGTGCTGGATATAGCCCGAAGCGGTTGTTTCTGCCATGGTTGCCTCAAACGCCCTAAGGTCTCGAAAGTCTTGTTCTCATCAGCAGGGGAGCGAACCAGCTGACTGACTGAGTCAGCACGAAGACACCGAATACTGCAATCGGTGCCAGTGGCTTCACACCTGCGAACACCAGTGCAAACAGCACTGCCGTCAAAATCAGTTTGCCTGCCTCGCCGGCATAAAAAGACCGGACGATGGACTGGGCTGCTCGGGCGCCGGAAAACCGAAATGCCCTGTGAGCAAAATAAACATTGGGCAGCAAGGCTATCAGGCCTCCGCAAAGTCCCGAGTACCCGGCAACGACTCCATGCCATTGCCAGAGCGCCAAAGCAGCAATCAGCAAAACGACAAATTGAGCCATTAACACCGGAAAAACTGCCAGGCGATGGAAGGGCAAGCGGTTTGGCGTGCGGGTTTCCATCACTATTGCTCTCCAATGGTCGGCTGCCAGAATTCAATAACTTGGCATAATTTGTGCCGACAAAATGCGCGCAGAGTATAGGGGCGGTTCTGCCCCTATTCAACTGTCAGGTAGTGATTTCCGACTGCGCGCTACATAAGGAATTGTTTCAGCGAATGTGTGCGAGCACACCCTGAAGTTCATCCAAAGAGTTGTAGCCGATAACCAGTTGTCCTTTACCCTTCTTCCCGTGGCGGATCTGCACCGCAGAGCCTAGGCGCTCGGCCAGGCGCTGTTCCAGGCGAGCAATATCCGGGTCCGGTTTCGAGGGTTCCACGGGCTCCGGTTTGCCACTCAACCACTGGCGAACCAGTGCTTCAGTCTGGCGCACGGTCAGTCCGCGTGCGACAACATGTCGCGCCCCTTCAACCTGCTGATTATCCGGCAAACCGAGCAATGCACGCGCATGACCCATTTCCAGGTCACCGTGGGACAGCATGGTCTTGATGACTTCCGGCAGCGAAATCAAGCGTAGCAGGTTGGCCACGGTTACCCGGGACTTGCCCACGGCTTCGGCGACTTGTTGCTGGGTCAGCTGGAATTCGGTCTGCAGGCGCTGCAAGGCCACCGCTTCTTCGATCGGATTGAGATCTTCGCGCTGGATGTTCTCGATCAGCGCAATGGCGATCGCGGTTTCATCCGGTACATCACGCACCATCGCCGGGATGGTTTCCTGGCCAGCTTGCTGGCTGGCACGCCAGCGGCGTTCCCCGGCAATGATTTCGTAGCGACCACTACCGATCGGCCGCACAACGATCGGCTGCATCACGCCTTGTGCCTTGATCGATTGCGCCAGCTCTTCGAGCGCCTGGGGATCCATATCGCGACGCGGCTGGTACTTGCCGCGCTGCAGCAGATCCAGCGGCAGGTGCTGCAGCTCTCGCTGATCGGCCTGCACCGCCTGTTCTTCCAGCGCGCTGACACTCGGACCACTCAGCAGTGCATCCAGTCCACGTCCGAGACCTCGTTTCTTGACGGCCATGGGGATTCCTTAAGTTGCCTGAGCAGCGGCGATGCGTGAGTTTTTGCGTTGGCGACGGACCATTTCGCCCGCCAGGGCCAAATAGGCCACGGCACCGCGCGATGATTTGTCGTACGCCAGGGCCGGCATGCCGTAGCTCGGCGCTTCCGCCAGGCGAATGTTGCGCGGAATGACCGTGTCGTATAGCTGATCGCCGAAGTGTTCCTTGAGCTGGGCCGATACATCGTTCATCAGGCTCAGGCGCGGGTCGTACATCGTACGCAACAGGCCTTCAACCTTGAGGTTCGGATTGAGCAGCTCGGCGATGCGCTTGATGTTATCCACAAGGTCGCTCAAGCCTTCGAGTGCGAAATACTCACACTGCATGGGGATAATCACCCCGTCGGCGGCTACCAGTGCGTTCAAGGTCAGCATCGAGAGTGACGGCGGGCAGTCGATCAAAATGTAATCGTAGTTTTCGCGGATCGGCGCCAACGCACTGCGCAGGCGGCTCTCCTTCATCTGCATTTCCAGCAGAACCACTTCGGCCGCGGTCAGGTCCCGGTTGGCCGGCAACAGCTGGTAACCGCCGTGCTCGGAGAAATGCATGGCCTGGGCCAGGTCGCATTCCCCGATCAACAGGTCATAGACCGAGTTTTCCAGGCCGTGTTTATCCACACCGCTACCCATGGTGGCGTTGCCCTGTGGATCGAGATCGATCAGCAATACCCGACGCTTGGTTGCGACCAGGGATGCTGCGAGGTTGATACAGGTGGTGGTCTTGCCCACACCACCCTTTTGGTTCGCTATCGCGAATACCTTAGCCATTCTTGCTTGTGTTCCCAATCATGCCGTGCGGCGCAGTATCAGCAGATGGCGTTGGCCTTGGCAACCAGGAACGGCCAGGGCGTGTTCGCTATCGAGGTGGAAGTCTGTCGGCAATGCTACCAGCTCATCGGCGGGATGAACGCCCTTCATTGCCAGCCAGCGTGTATCGGTGTCACCGAGGTGGCGCGTCCAGTTGCTGAAGTTTTCCATGCTGCTGAAGGCCCGGGAGATGATCCCGTTGAAGGGTTGTGCAGGCTGGAACGCTTCGACGCGACTGTGGATAACTTGCAGGTTATCCAGTTTCAGCTCGAGTTTGACCTGGGTCAGGAAGCGGGTTTTCTTGCCGTTGCTGTCCAGGCAGGTCACTTGTGACTCGGGAAAGAGGATGGCCAGGGGAATGCCCGGCATACCGCCACCGCTTCCAACGTCGAGCCAGCGACCGTTTTCGACGAACGACATCACGCTCAGACTATCGAGCAAATGACGGGACACCATTTCGTCAGGATCGCGGACCGCGGTGAGGTTGTAGGCCTTGTTCCATTTTATCAACAGGGCCAGATAACCCAGCAGCTGTGCATGCTGGGTTTCGGTCAGGGCGACACCGAGCTGACGAGCGCCTGTGGATAACTCTTCTGCGTGTTGCGGGGTGACCAACGAACTCAAGCGCTTTGCTCCAACTGACGGCCCGCGCCGCGTTTTTTCAGATGAATCATCAACAGGGAAATGGCTGCTGGTGTCACGCCCGGGATGCGTGACGCCTGACCCAATGTCTCTGGACGGGTCGCGCCGAGCTTGCTCTGGATCTCTTTGGACAGGCCGGAAATGTTCGTGTAATCGATATCCACAGGCAGTTTGGTGTCTTCGCTGGCCCGCAAACGCGCGATTTCATCCTGCTGGCGGTCGATGTAACCCGCGTACTTGGTCTTGATTTCGACCTGCTCGGCAACCTGTGGATCTTCTGCGCCCCCACCGGTCACGGCGATCAGACCAGCGTAGTCGATTTCCGGACGGCTCAGCAGATTGAGCAAGTTGTATTCGTGGGTCAGTGGCGTACCGAATTTTTCGGCAATCGCATCGCCCTGTTCGGTGCCCGGCCGTACCCAGGTGCTTTTCAGACGCTGCTCTTCCAGCTCGATGCTTTCGCGTTTTTTGCAGAACGCTGCCCAACGCACGTCATCGACAAGACCCAATTCGCGGCCTTTTTCGGTCAAGCGCAGGTCAGCGTTGTCTTCACGCAGGATCAGGCGATATTCGGCACGGGAGGTAAACATCCGGTACGGCTCCTGGGTCCCGAGCGTAATCAGGTCGTCGACCAATACGCCGATGTAGGCTTCGTCTCGACGCGGGCACCAGGCATCTTTTCCTTGGGCACGCAGTGCGGCGTTGGTCCCGGCCAGCAAACCCTGGGCGCCGGCTTCTTCGTAACCGGTGGTGCCATTGATTTGCCCGGCAAAAAACAGACCACCGATGACTTTGGTTTCCAGGCTGTACTTCAGGTCACGCGGGTCGAAATAGTCGTATTCGATCGCGTAGCCCGGACGCACGATGTGTGCGTTTTCCATGCCGCGGATCGATTGCACGATCTGCAATTGCACATCGAACGGCAAGGAAGTGGAAATTCCGTTCGGGTACAGCTCGTTTGTCGTCAAGCCTTCCGGTTCGATGAAGACCTGATGGCTCTGCTTGTCAGCAAACCGATGGATCTTGTCTTCGATCGACGGGCAATAACGCGGGCCGATACCTTCGATCTCACCAGCAGCGGAATACATCGGCGAACGGTCGAGGTTCGCGGCAATGATTTCGTGAGTGCGTGCATTGGTGTGGGTAATCCAGCAACTGACCTGTCGCGGATGCTGCTCTTTGGACCCCATGAACGACATCACCGGAATCGGCGTATCGCCTGCTTGCTCGGTCATCACGGAAAAATCCACGGACCGTGCGTCGATACGCGGCGGTGTTCCGGTTTTCAGGCGACCAACACGCAGTGGCAATTCCCGAAGACGCTGAGCTAGCGCAATCGATGGCGGATCACCAGCGCGACCGCCGGAGAAATTCTGCAAACCGATGTGGATAAGTCCGCCAAGGAAGGTACCTGTGGTCAAGACGACCGAATCGGCGAGGAAACGCAGGCCCATTTGGGTGACAACACCACGGACTTGTTCTTGCTCGACGATCAAGTCATCAGCTGCCTGTTGAAATATCCACAGGTTCGGCTGGTTTTCCAGGATTTCGCGTACGGCCGCCTTGTACAGAACCCGATCCGCCTGAGCGCGGGTTGCACGTACGGCTGGGCCTTTGCGGCTATTCAACACGCGAAACTGGATGCCGCCCTTATCGGTAGCAATGGCCATCGCACCGCCGAGGGCGTCGATTTCCTTGACCAGATGGCTTTTGCCTATCCCGCCAATGGCCGGGTTGCAACTCATGGCACCGAGGGTTTCCACGTTATGCGTCAGCAATAGGGTCTTGACCCCCATACGTGCTGAGGCCAGTGCTGCCTCGGTACCGGCATGACCGCCGCCGATGACGATCACTTCAAAACGGGAAGGGAAATCCACCACGCACCTCGTGCCTGCTTAAGTAGGTAATTCAGGAATAGTTTGAGCTCAGGTTTTCGGACCTGGTCGACAAGTATAGGGACTTCGCCCTTCCTAAAGAACCCTTTGCACAAAATTTAACCAGCTGTGGAAAAGTGGCGGTTATAGAAATTAAAAAGAGAGAAATTTATTAAATCTTTGTTTTTATGTTTATTTCTACTGACCGACCTTTCTGTGGATAGATTGCTACAGCCCAATAAATACGTTGTGTACAGAGTTTCAAAACCCTGTGGTCATGTGCCAATGAGGCCCTTGGATAACCGGTTTAAGCCTGTGGATGAATGGGGCGCTTATCCACAGGGGCGGTTATCTTCAGTTTTGAGGCCCTGTTATCAACTGCCCTTAGCCGCGGTTATTAACAGGGCTTAATCCACAGAAAAGCGTCGATCGAAGGAAATTCGGGCAAGGAAAAACCGCTCAAGCAGAAAAATCTGCTCGGCACTGGAGGGGATGGTTTTGAAAATGGAGGGGGCAGACAGGCCAGGACGGCCTGCCTGTAGATAACAGAAAGACTATTTACCGATGCAGAAGCTGGAAAAAATTCGTCCCAACAGGTCATCGGAGCTGAATGCACCGGTGATTTCTCCCAGCGACTGCTGAGCCTGGCGCAAATCCTCGGCAAGTAATTCGCCGGCACCCGCCAGGGTCAATTGCGCGCGGCCGTGCTCAAGGGATGCACTGGCATGACGCAATGCTTCCAGGTGGCGCCTGCGAGCACTGAAACTGCTTTCCGAGGTCTGTTCGTAGCCCATGCAAGCCTTCAGGTGGTCGCGCAGCAACTCCAGGCCAACACCTGCAGACTTGGCGCTGAGGCTAATGGTGACG
Source organism: Pseudomonas umsongensis (assembly GCF_002236105.1). Lineage (GTDB taxonomy): Bacteria > Pseudomonadota > Gammaproteobacteria > Pseudomonadales > Pseudomonadaceae > Aquipseudomonas > Aquipseudomonas umsongensis. The sequence goes on along the minus strand of NZ_NIWU01000003.1, from coordinate 115,265 downwards.
TGTCCGTCATCGCTGACTTCCAGGGCCATGGCCTCGCCTGTAAGGTCGGCTTTGTTGCGGATCAACGTGACTTTCGCCGGATCGGGGCGGGTTTCAAGGAACTCAGGCCATAGTGCGAAAGGATCGAGCGCTTCCGGCGCGGTTGCATCGACAACGAGCAGCACCCGATCGGCCTCGCCGATGGCTTTCAATGCCCGCTCCACCCCAATTTTTTCCACATGGTCATCGGTATCGCGCAACCCGGCAGTATCCACCACGTGCAGCGGCATGCCATCGATGTGGATATGTTCGCGAAGGACGTCCCGCGTGGTGCCGGCGATCTCGGTGACGATGGCCGCTTCACGGCCGGCCAGCGCATTGAGCAGGCTGGACTTACCCGCATTCGGACGACCGGCGATGACCACGGTCATGCCGTCGCGCAGCAAGGCGCCCTGTCCGGCCTCCCGCATCACGGTGGATAACTCATCGCGCACTTTGTCGAGCATGCCCAGTACGTGGCCGTCGGCCAGGAAGTCGATTTCCTCTTCCGGAAAATCGATCGCCGCTTCGACATAAATACGCAACCCGATGAGTTGTTCCGTGAGGTTATGCACACGAGCCGAAAAGGCGCCTTGCAGGGAGCGCAATGCGTTGCGAGCCGCCTGTGCAGAACTGGCTTCGATCAGGTCGGCGATGGCTTCGGCCTGGGCCAAGTCGAGCTTATCGTTCAGGAACGCACGTTCGCTGAATTCTCCCGGTCGGGCCAGACGACAGCCGAGTTCAAGACAGCGTTGAAGCAGCATATCCAGGACAACCGGGCCTCCGTGCCCCTGTAACTCCAATACATCTTCGCCAGTGAAAGAGTTCGGTCCTGGAAAATACAACGCGATGCCCTGATCGAGCACTTCGTCGTTTTCACCAAGAAACGGTCCATAGTGAGCGAATCGCGGTTTGAGTACACGACCGCTAAAGGCCACGGCCGCAACGCTGGCCAACGGCCCGGAAATACGAACGATGCCTACGCCACCCCGACCTTGAGCGGTGGCGACGGCGGCAATGGTTTCACGAGGAGCGCTCATAAACCGGTATCCAGACAAAAGTGACAGATAGCAAAACGCCCCACTAGGGGGCGTTTTGAGTGGTTACCCACAGTGTAAGTCAGGCAGTCGCTTTGGCAGCTGCTTCGATCTTACGAGTGATGTACCACTGTTGGGCGATCGACAGGCAGTTGTTCACTACCCAGTACAGTACCAGACCGGCCGGGAACCACAGGAAGAAGAAGGTGAAGATGATTGGCATCAGCTTCATCACCTTGGCCTGCATCGGATCCGGTGGAGTCGGGTTCAACTGCTGCTGGATGAACATGGTTGCACCCATGATGATCGGCAGAATGAAGAACGGATCCTTGATCGACAGGTCGGTAATCCACAGCATGAACGGCGCCTGGCGCATTTCAACGCTTTCCAGCAGAACCCAGTACAGCGAAAGGAATACCGGCATCTGCACGAGGATTGGCAAGCAACCACCCAGCGGATTGATCTTCTCTTTCTTGTACAGCTCCATCATGGCTTGCGACATTTTCTGCCGGTCATCGCCATGTTGCTCTTTCAGTGCAGCCAGTTTCGGTGCTACTGCACGCATGCGCGCCATAGATTTGTAGCTGGCAGCCGACAGAGGGAAGAAGATCCCCTTGATCAGCATGGTCAGGAAGATGATCGACCAGCCCCAGTTACCCACAATCGCGTGGATGTGTTGCAGCAGCCAGAAGATCGGTTGCGCGATAAACCACAGGATGCCGTAGTCGACGGTCAGTTCCAGGCCTGGGGACAACTCTTTCAGGACAGCCTGGCTTTTCGGACCGGCGTACAGCACAGCGCTGGTTTCAGCCTTGGCACCCGGAGCAACGGTCAACGAAGGACCGGTGTAACCGATGATGTAGTTGCCTTTGCTGTCTTTACGGGTCTGGACGACGTTGTTTTCGCCCTTCGCCGGAATCCACGCGGTCACGAAGTAGTGTTGCAACCAGGCAACCCAACCACCGGTGACGGTTTCTTTCAGCTGAGCCTTATCCATGTCGCTCATCGACACTTTTTTGTACGGCTCGTTACTTGTCCACAGGGCAGCGCCCAGATAAGTCGCGGTGCCAGTGGCGGTGCTGGAAGATGGATCGGAGCTGGCGTCACGCTTCAATTGCGCAAACATTGCACCGGACCAGGGCTGTGCGCTCTGGTTGTCGATCAGGTAGGAAACGGTTACGTCATACAGGCCGCGTTTCAGGGTGAAACGCTTGATGTAGTTGACGCCGTCCTTGCTGAACTTCAGGTCCACGACCAGTTGGTCCTGGCCATCAGCCAGTTGATAAACCTTCTTCTCCGCCGAGTAAACCGGACGACCGGCAGGACTTGCATCCGGGCCGTTGCTGCCAATCAGGCCACTTTGCGCCAGATAAGTCCGCTCGTTGCCGTTGTCGAACAGCTGGAATGGAATTTCCGGATGGTCCTGGCGACGTGGATACAGCGGCAATCTCAGTTGGGCGACATCACCACCTTGTGGATCGATGGCCAGATCGAGCACATCCGTTTTGATCTGGATGAGGTCGGTGCTTGCAGCAACCGGAGTTTCGGCAGGTGCGCTGGTATCGTTTGCGGCGTGTGGAATGTCGTCACTGACGGACGCTTTATTGCCAGTGGCCGTATCCGGGAGGCCCGGTGCGGTCGTACTGGAAGCAACATTCTGAGTCGGCAAGGCAGCTTGGCCATAGTCCTGGTTCCATTTAAGAACCATAACGTAGGACACGATTGCCAGGGCGACGATCAGGATCGTGCGTTTGATATCCATGATTACTCGGCCATCGAAGAAGAACGGGAGGTAGGGATAGATGGAACCGGGTCATAACCACCGGGATTCCACGGATGACAGCGACCTAAACGACGAAAGGTCAGCCAGCCACCGCGCAGAAGGCCATGATTTTCAATGGCTTCTAACGCGTAGCAGGAACAACTGGGGTAGAAACGACAGTGACTGGCCATTAGGGGACTAATGGCGTAGCGATAAAACTGGATCGGAACGAGTGCCAGTTTACGCATCTGGACTGTCTACCCCTACAGTTTCGGTTTTGACTGCTGGTACCGGCGTGCTGCGTGCCAGACGCTTCCAGAGTTTGCCGAAATGCTGAATCAATTCGGGGTTTTCTACGTCACCCAAACCTTTGCGCGCGACGATAACGATGTCCCAGCCGACCAGCAAATCCTGGTTCAGGCGAAACGATTCGCGCATCAGACGTTTGAGGCGATTGCGCTCGACGGAGAGCTTTACGCTCTTTTTCCCGATAACCAGCCCGAGACGGGGGTGATCAAGATCGTTGTTGCGCGCAAGGAGCAGGAGATTTTTCCCCGGTACCTTGCCGGTAGGGGAGTCAAAGACTGCCTTGAAATGCCGGGGAGTAAGCAGACGCTTTTCCCGACTGAAGTCCTGACTCACCTCCAGTGCCGGCTTATCAAACTGCCAGACGCGCACGACCTTTGGCGCGACGACGCGACAGAACGGCACGGCCGTTCTTGGTAGCCATGCGAGCACGGAAACCGTGGGTACGAGCGCGTTTGATAGTGCTTGGTTGGAAAGTACGTTTCATTGTCGTGTTACCTGGTTCGTCCACAACGGGCCGGAATGGCCCCCGTTTTAAGAGACCGGGGATTCTAGAGAAAGCAAGCCTCTAGGTCAATTTCCAACCAACGTTTCCTTATAAATAGATCTCCAGAGGTTTTGTCCGACCCTGATCCTTCGACAAACATAAAAATAAAGAAGGAAAGTATTTAAAGCTTTTCTGTAAAGCTTATAAAGGCTAGGGCGACCCTCATCTGTGGATAACTGCCTTAAGCCCTTGTCTTACAAGCTGTACAGAGAATGACAACTACAGTGGAAAACCGTGTTCAGCCTGTGCTGCACTGTCGGAAAACCTGTGTGTGAAAGGCAGCTTTATCCACAGGCAGGTTATCCACCGAGTTTCGCCCCCACTTGTGCAATGAGCTTAGAGGTGGTTATCCACAGACCTTATGCACAGACCATTGGTCGTCTTTTTACCGTATGGAACCTTGATTCTTCTCGGTGTACGACTCACCTACGTGTGGATAAGTCGGCGTCTGGCCGTTACAATGGCCGCTTGTTTTTGCCTCACCGGCTTTCAACTTAGGGGATCTCCGTGTCAGTGGAACTTTGGCAGCAGTGCGTGGAGCTTTTGCGCGATGAGCTGCCTGCCCAACAATTCAACACTTGGATCCGTCCACTACAGGTCGAAGCCGAAGGCGACGAGTTGCGTGTCTATGCACCCAATCGTTTCGTCCTGGACTGGGTCAACGAGAAATACCTGAGTCGCGTCCTGGAATTGCTCGACGAGCACGGCAACGGTATGGCGCCTGCGCTTTCCTTATTAATAGGCAGCAAACGCAGTTCCGCTCCGCGCGCTGCGCCGAATGCGCCACTGGCCGCAGCGGCGGCCTCCCAGGTTCAGGCTGCTGCCGCGCCTGCAGCTGTGCCACCTCCTGCACCATCGAACAAGCGTTCGACGCCCAAGCCCGCTGAAGTCAGCGAGCAAGAACCTTCGCGTGACAGCTTCGACCCCATGGCCGGCGCCAGTTCGCAACAGGCTCCGGTTCGCGCCGAGCAACGTACCGTCCAGGTTGAAGGCGCGCTCAAGCACACCAGCTACCTGAACCGCACCTTTACCTTCGAGAACTTTGTTGAGGGTAAGTCCAACCAACTGGCCCGGGCCGCAGCCTGGCAAGTGGCGGACAACCCCAAGCACGGTTACAACCCGTTGTTCCTTTATGGCGGTGTAGGCTTGGGTAAAACCCACTTGATGCACGCTGTGGGTAACCACCTATTAAAGAAGAATCCGAACGCCAAGGTCGTGTACCTGCATTCCGAGCGCTTCGTGGCCGACATGGTCAAGGCTCTGCAGTTGAACGCGATCAATGAATTCAAGCGCTTCTACCGTTCGGTGGATGCATTGCTCATCGATGACATTCAATTCTTCGCCCGCAAGGAACGTTCCCAGGAAGAGTTTTTCCACACCTTCAACGCTCTGCTTGAAGGTGGCCAGCAGGTCATTCTTACCAGTGACCGCTACCCGAAAGAAATTGAAGGCCTTGAAGAGCGCCTGAAGTCTCGCTTCGGCTGGGGCCTCACGGTGGCTGTAGAGCCGCCGGAACTGGAAACCCGTGTCGCGATCCTGATGAAGAAAGCCGACCAGGCCAAAGTCGATCTGCCCCACGATGCAGCGTTCTTCATTGCCCAACGCATTCGCTCCAACGTCCGTGAACTGGAAGGTGCGCTCAAACGCGTGATCGCCCATTCGCACTTCATGGGTCGCGATATCACCATTGAGCTGATCCGCGAGTCCCTGAAGGATTTGTTGGCGCTGCAAGACAAACTGGTCTCTGTGGATAACATTCAGCGCACCGTCGCCGAGTACTACAAGATCAAGATCTCGGATTTGCTGTCCAAACGTCGTTCACGTTCGGTTGCCCGCCCACGTCAGGTCGCCATGGCGTTGTCCAAGGAACTGACCAACCACAGCTTGCCGGAAATCGGTGATGTGTTTGGTGGGCGTGACCACACGACTGTTTTGCACGCCTGCCGCAAGATCAACGAACTTAAGGAATCCGACGCGGACATCCGCGAGGACTACAAGAACCTGCTGCGTACACTGACCACTTGATGAACACCAGCGCAGCTTTTAAGGCAAGGGACTAGACCATGCATTTCACCATTCAACGCGAAGCCCTGTTGAAACCCCTGCAACTGGTCGCAGGCGTCGTCGAGCGCCGACAGACCTTGCCGGTGCTCTCCAACGTGCTGCTGGTTGTCGAAGGCCAGCAATTGTCGCTGACCGGTACCGACCTTGAAGTCGAGCTGGTTGGTCGAGTGCAGCTCGAAGAGCCTGCTGAAACAGGTTCCATCACTGTGCCTGCACGTAAACTGATGGATATCTGCAAAAGCCTGCCGAACGACGCGCTGATCGACATCAAGGTCGATGAACAGAAGCTGGTAGTGAAGGCCGGTCGAAGCCGCTTCACCCTCTCGACCTTGCCAGCCAACGATTTCCCTACTGTGGAAGAAGGTCCGGGTTCGCTGACGTGCAGCCTGGAACAATCCAAACTGCGTCGCCTGATCGAACGCACCAGCTTCGCCATGGCCCAGCAGGACGTACGGTACTACCTCAACGGCATGCTGCTGGAAGTCTCGGCAGGCGTTATTCGCGCCGTGGCCACCGATGGTCACCGCTTGGCGATGTGTTCGATGCAGGCTGATATCGGCCAGCCGGACCGCCATCAGGTGATTGTGCCGCGCAAGGGTATCCTTGAACTGGCACGTTTGCTGACCGAGCCGGACGGTATCGTCAGCATCGTCCTGGGTCAGCACCACATTCGCGCAACTACCGGTGAGTTCACCTTCACCTCGAAATTGGTTGACGGCAAATTCCCGGACTACGAGCGTGTTCTGCCAAAAGGCGGGGACAAGCTGGTGTTGGGTGATCGTCAGGCGCTGCGCGAGGCATTCAGCCGCACGGCGATCCTGTCCAACGAGAAATACCGCGGCATCCGCCTGCAACTGGCCCCTGGTCAGCTGAAGATCCAGGCGAACAACCCGGAGCAGGAGGAAGCGGAAGAAGAAGTTGGCGTAGAGTACAACGGCGGCTCCCTGGAAATCGGCTTTAACGTTAGCTACTTGCTCGACGTATTGGGCGTGATGACCACCGAGCAGGTTCGCCTGATCCTGTCCGACTCTAACAGCAGTGCGCTGGTACAAGAGTCCGACAACGACGACTCGGCCTACGTCGTCATGCCGATGCGCCTGTAATCATGTTCAGCAGAAGCTAGATGTCCTTAAGTCGCGTCTCGGTCACCGCGGTGCGCAATCTGCATCCGGTGACCTTCTCCCCCTCCCCCCGAATCAATATTCTTTACGGCGCCAACGGCAGCGGCAAAACCAGTGTCCTGGAAGCCATTCATCTGCTGGGGCTCGCGCGTTCGTTTCGCAGCACCCGCCTGTTACCTGTCATTCAATACGAACAATTGGCGTGCACGGTATTCGGCCAGGTCGAACTCGCCGAAGGCGGACACAGCGCCTTGGGCATTTCGCGGGACCGCCAGGGGGAGTTCCAGATCCGGATCGACGGGCAGAACGCGCGTAGCGCGGCGCAACTGGCCGAGATCCTGCCGCTGCAATTGATCAACCCGGACAGCTTCCGCTTGCTGGAGGGGGCGCCGAAGATTCGCCGACAGTTCCTCGACTGGGGCGTGTTCCACGTGGAACCTCGGTTCATGTCTACCTGGCAACGCCTGCAGAAGGCCCTGCGCCAGAGAAACTCTTGGCTGCGGCATGGTACACTTGACGCCGTTTCGCAAGCGGTTTGGGACAGGGAGCTGTGCCAGGCCAGCGCTGAAATAGATGAATACCGCCGCGCCTATATCAAAGCCTTGAAACCGGTGTTTGAACAGACCTTGAGCGAACTGGTTGAGCTTGAGGGCCTAACGCTCAGCTATTACCGGGGCTGGGACAAAGACCGTGAACTGAGCGCTGTGCTCGCCGGATCCCTTCAGCGGGATCAGCAGATGGGGCATACCCAGGCAGGACCGCAACGAGCTGATTTGCGCCTCAGATTGGGCGCTCACAATGCCGCGGACATCCTGTCCCGAGGACAGCAAAAGTTGGTGGTCTGCGCATTGCGGATTGCCCAAGGTCACCTGGTCAGCCAGGCCCGACGCGGTCAGTGTATTTATCTGGTGGATGACTTGCCGTCCGAACTGGACGAGCAGCATCGCCGTGCGCTTTGCCGCTTGCTGGAAGACTTACGCTGCCAGGTGTTTATCACCTGTGTAGACCACGAATTATTGAGGGAAGGCTGGCAGACGGAAACGCCAGTCGCCCTGTTCCACGTGGAACAGGGCCGTATCACCCAGACCCACGACCATCGGGAGTGAAGGCATTGAGCGAAGAAAATACGTACGACTCAACGAGCATTAAAGTGCTGAAAGGCCTGGATGCCGTACGCAAACGTCCCGGTATGTACATTGGTGACACCGACGATGGCAGCGGTCTGCACCACATGGTGTTCGAGGTGGTCGATAACTCGATCGACGAAGCGCTCGCCGGCCACTGCGACGACATCAGCATCATCATTCACCCGGATGAATCCATCACCGTCAAAGACAACGGTCGTGGCATCCCGGTAGACGTGCACAAGGAAGAAGGCGTTTCGGCAGCCGAGGTCATCATGACCGTGCTGCACGCCGGCGGTAAGTTCGATGACAACTCCTACAAGGTATCCGGCGGCCTGCACGGTGTAGGCGTGTCGGTAGTGAACGCACTGTCTGAAGAGCTCGTCCTCACCGTTCGCCGTAGCGGCAAGATCTGGGAACAGACCTACGTCCATGGTGTTCCGCAGGAACCGATGAAGATCGTTGGCGACAGCGAAACCACCGGCACCCAGATCCACTTCAAGGCTTCCAGCGAAACCTTCAAGAACATCCACTTCAGCTGGGACATCCTGGCCAAGCGGATTCGTGAACTGTCCTTCCTCAACTCCGGTGTCGGCATCGTCCTCAAGGATGAGCGCAGCGGCAAGGAAGAACTGTTCAAGTACGAAGGCGGCTTGCGCGCGTTCGTTGAATACCTGAACACCAACAAGACCCCGGTCAACCAGGTGTTCCATTTCAACATCCAGCGCGAAGACGGCATCGGCGTAGAAATCGCCCTGCAGTGGAACGACAGCTTCAACGAGAACCTGTTGTGCTTCACCAACAACATTCCGCAGCGCGATGGCGGTACTCACCTGGTGGGTTTCCGTTCCGCCCTGACGCGTAACCTCAATACGTATATCGAAGCCGAAGGCCTGGCGAAGAAGCACAAGGTCGCGACCACCGGTGACGATGCCCGTGAAGGCCTGACCGCGATCATTTCGGTAAAAGTGCCGGATCCGAAGTTCAGCTCCCAGACCAAGGACAAGCTGGTTTCTTCCGAAGTGAAGACCGCGGTCGAACAGGAAATGGGCAAGTACTTCTCCGACTTCCTGCTGGAAAACCCGAACGAAGCCAAGCTGGTTGTCGGCAAGATGATCGACGCGGCACGTGCTCGTGAAGCGGCGCGCAAGGCCCGTGAGATGACCCGCCGCAAAGGCGCGCTGGACATCGCCGGCCTGCCGGGCAAACTGGCTGACTGCCAGGAAAAGGACCCTGCCCTCTCCGAACTGTACCTCGTGGAAGGTGACTCTGCTGGCGGCTCCGCCAAGCAGGGACGCAACCGCAAGACCCAGGCGATCCTCCCGCTCAAGGGTAAGATCCTGAACGTCGAGAAGGCACGTTTCGACAAGATGATCTCGTCCCAGGAAGTGGGCACCTTGATCACCGCGCTCGGCTGCGGCATCGGTCGCGAAGAGTACAACATCGACAAGTTGCGTTATCACAACATCATCATCATGACCGATGCTGACGTCGACGGTTCGCACATTCGTACCCTGCTGCTGACGTTCTTCTTCCGTCAGCTCCCAGAGTTGATCGAGCGCGGCTACATCTATATTGCCCAGCCACCGCTGTACAAGGTCAAGAAGGGCAAGCAAGAGCAATACATCAAAGACGACGACGCCATGGAAGAGTACATGACGCAGTCGGCCCTGGAAGATGCGAGCCTGCACCTGAATGAAGAGGCACCGGGTATCTCCGGCGAAGCCCTTGAGCGCCTGGTGAATGACTTCCGCCTGGTGATGAAGACCCTCAAGCGTCTGTCGCGCCTGTACCCACAGGAACTGACCGAGCACTTCATCTACCTGCCGGCCGTGAGCCTGGAGCAACTGTCCGATCACGCAGCGATGCAGGATTGGCTGGCCCAGTATGAAGTGCGTCTGCGCACCGTCGAGAAGTCTGGCCTGGTCTACAAGGCCAGCCTGCGTGAAGACCGTGAGCGTAATGTCTGGCTGCCAGAGGTCGAGCTGATCTCCCACGGCCTGTCGAACTACGTCACGTTCAACCGTGACTTCTTCGGTAGCAACGACTACAAGACCGTCGTATCACTGGGCGCTCAGTTGAGCACTCTGCTCGACGATGGAGCGTACATCCAGCGTGGCGAGCGTAAGAAAGCGGTCACCGAGTTCAAGGAAGCCCTGGAATGGTTGATGGCTGAAAGCACCAAGCGCCACACCATTCAGCGATACAAAGGACTGGGTGAAATGAACCCGGACCAGCTGTGGGAAACCACCATGGACCCAAGCGTTCGCCGGATGCTGAAAGTAACCATCGAGGACGCCATTGGCGCGGACCAGATCTTCAACACCCTGATGGGTGATGCGGTCGAGCCTCGCCGTGACTTCATCGAAAGCAACGCCCTGGCGGTTTCCAACCTGGATTTCTGATCCCGGTTCAATCGCCAAACGAAAAAGGCCAACGTCGCGCGTTGGCCTTTTTTGTGGAAAAAAGTAAATCCTCTGCAAGTGTGAAACACCCACATTACAGGCATAAAAAAACCGGCTATATCAGCCGGTTTTTTTGCGCCCAAAAAAAACTTATGCACGTTTTTTGGTTTTTTTACGGTTTAAGAAATATCTATATAAATCATCAAGTTAGAATCAAAAAACAGCACTTTTCTCACAAACGGTACACAGGTTATCCACAGAACCTCAGACAGCCACCTGATCGTTGGCAGCAGGTGCTTGTGGAGTCGGTGGCAGAGAGCCCATTTCCCGCTGCATCTGCTCGTTCCAGGCCTGAACCCGATCGTTCAAATCGGCGATGGCGCGTGGTCCGCTTCCTTCGGCATACATCGGCGCGCCGATGATCACGGTGATGACACCCTGCTTCTTCGCCCAACCGTTTTTTGGCCAGAACTTGCCAGCGTTGTGTGCAATCGGCAGCACCGGTAGCTCGGCATTAACGGCCAACGCCGTACCGCCTCGCGAGAATTTGCCGATGGTGCCGTAGGGAACGCGCGTGCCTTCGGGGAAAATCAGCACCCAGACGTTATCCTTGAGCAATTCATCGCCTTTCTTGGCGACGTGCTTGAGTGCCGCTTTCGGGTTGTCCCGGTCGATGGCGATCGGGCGCAGCATGGCCATGGCCCAGCCGAAGAAAGGCACGTAGAGCAGTTCGCGCTTGAGGACCTGGCTCAAGGGCTCGAAATAGGCCGAGAGGAAGAACGTCTCCCAGGTGCTCTGGTGGTTCGACTGAATCACGCAGGGCTGTGCCGGAACGTTTTCGGCACCCTTCACTTCATAGCGAATGCCCAGGAACACCTTGCTCAGCCACAAGGCGCATCGGCACCAATACACGTTGATGAACCGATACCGCGCCTTGAACGGCAGAAAGGGCGCGATAAAAAAACTCAGGCTGCACCACAGCAGGGAACTGGTGCCCAGCAGCAGGTAAAAGAGAAATGTTCTGATGGCCTGCAGTATCGACATGGCGACGTTTACCGTTACGGGCACTGCCCGACTGTTCAAGCGCACTCCCGATCTGTCGAAAGCGCTCTAATTGTGGATAAGTTCTGCGGCAATCGCCGCCAGATCGTCGAAAATCAAAGTGCCTGCCGGTAGGGTCTTGCCCAAAGTCTTTTCGCCTTTCCCGGTCTTAACTAAAACTGGCTGAGAATCGACGGCTTTGGCGGCTTCCAGGTCACCGAGACTATCGCCGACAAACCATAGATCAGTCAGCGATACGTTGTAATGTGCGGCGATGTTTTTCAACATCCCGGGTTTGGGTTTGCGGCAATCGCAGCCGTCGTCCGGCCCGTGCGGGCAGTAGACGATCAGGCCGACTTCACCACCCTGCTCGGCCACCAGTGAGCGCAAGCGCTCGTGCATGGCGTCGAGGGTGGCGAGATCGTAATAGCCGCGAGCGATGCCCGACTGGTTGGTGGCAACCGCCACCGTCCAGCCAGCCTTGCTCAACTGCGCGATGGCTTCGATCGAACCGGGGAGTGGAATCCACTCCTCCACCGACTTGATGTAAGCGTCGGAGTCGTAATTGATCACCCCGTCCCGATCGAGAATCAGCAGTTTCAAACAGTCTTACCCCAGCAACGAAATATCGGCGACGCCGAGGAACAAGCCACGCAAGCGCGCCAGCAGTGCATAACGGTTGGCGCGCACATTGGCGTCTTCCGCATTGACCATCACCGCTTCGAAGAACGCATCCACCGGCTCGCGCAATGCAGCCAGGCGAGCCAGCGATTCACTGTACTGACGTGCCGCGGCCATAGGCTGGACAGCCTGGTCAGCCTGCTGGATCGCCGAGTACAGGGAGAACTCGTTGGCATTGTCGAAGTACTTGGCTTCCACCACGGTCGGCACCGAGCCTTCGACCTTGCTCAGCAAGTTCGATACGCGCTTGTTCACCGCCGCCAGGGCCGCCGCTTCCGGCAACTTGCGGAAAGCCTGCACCGCTTGCACGCGCTGGTCGAAGTCCAGGGCCGAGCCCGGGTTCAAGGCACGAACCGACAGGTAGGTGGCCACATCGACGCCTTCATCCTCATAACGAGCACGCAGACGGTCGAAGATGAATTCCAGTACGGCATCGTTGAGGCCGGCAGCCTTGACCTTGGAACCGAACGCATTCACGGCGAAAGCCACGGCGTCGTTCAGGTCCAGATCCAGTTGTTTCTCGATCAGGATACGCAGCACGCCCAGTGCGGCACGGCGCAGGGCATAGGGGTCTTTGCTACCGGTCGGCAGCATGCCGATCCCGAAAATCCCCACGAGGGTGTCGAGCTTGTCGGCGATGGCCACGGCCGCACCGGTCAGGGTGGCAGGCAATTCGGCACCGGCACCGCGCGGCATGTATTGCTCGTTCAGTGCCAGGGCGACATCTTCCGGCTCGCCGTCATTGAGGGCGTAGTAGTAGCCGGCGACACCTTGCATCTCCGGGAACTCGCCGACCATTTCGGTGGCCAGGTCGCATTTCGACAGCAAGCCTGCACGAGCGGCCCACGAAGCGTTGCCGCCGATGCGCGCAGCGATGTAGGCGGCGAGCTTGGAAACGCGCTCGGCCTTGTCGTAGACGCTGCCGAGTTTTTCCTGGAACACCACGTTCTGCAGACGCTGGTTGAATTCTTCGAGCTTCTGCTTCTTGTCTTGCTTGAAGAAGAACTCGGCGTCAGTCAGGCGTGGGCGAACCACTTTTTCGTTACCGGCGATGATCTGCTGCGGGTCTTTGCTTTCGATGTTGGCCACGGTAATGAAACGTGGCAGCAACTTGCCTTCAGCATCCAGCAGGCAGAAGTACTTCTGGTTATCCTGCATGGTGGTGATCAGCGCTTCTTGCGGCACGTCGAGGAAACGCTCCTCGAACGAGCACACCAGCGGCACCGGCCACTCGACCAGCGCGGTCACTTCATCGAGCAAGGCTGGTGGAACGATTGCCGTGCCTTCCTGGCGGGTGGCCAGCTCTTCGGTGCGCTTGCTGATGATGTCGCGACGCTCGTTGGCGTCGGCCAGCACGTAAGCGGCACGCAGGTCGGCCAGGTAGCTGGACGGCGAACCGATGCGCACGCTTTCTGGATGGTGGAAGCGGTGACCACGGGAATCGCGGCCGGACTTCTGGGCAAGGATGGTGCAATCGATGACCTGGTCGCCGAGCAGCATCACCAGCCATTGGGTCGGACGCACGAATTCTTCCTTGCGCGCACCCCAACGCATGCGTTTAGGGATCGGCAGGTCGTTCAACGAATCTTCGACGATGGTCGGCAGCAGGCTCGCGGTCGGCTTGCCGGCAATGCTCTGGCTGTAACGCAGTTTCGGACCGCTCTGATCGATTTCGCTCAGGTCGACCCCACATTTCTTGGCAAAGCCCAGTGCCGCTTGAGTCGGGTTGCCTTCGGCATCGAACGCGGCCTGGCGTGGCGGGCCATCGAGGTTGATGCTGCGATCCGGCTGCTGGGTGGCCAGCGAGGTGATCAGCACCGCCAGACGGCGTGGCGCGGCGTATACGGTTTTGGTCTCGTAGTTCAGGCCGGCAGCTTGCAGGCCCTTGTCGATACCGGCAAGGAATGCCTCGGCCAGGGTGTTCAGGGCCTTGGGTGGCAGTTCTTCAGTGCCCAATTCAACCAGAAAATCCAGAGCACTCATTGTGCAGCCTCCAGCTTGGCCAGTACTTCGTCACGCAGGTCCGGGGTCGCCATCGGGAAGCCCAGCTTGGCGCGAGCCAGCAGGTAGGCTTGCGCAACGGAACGCGCCAGGGTGCGAACACGCAGGATGTATTGCTGACGCGCAGTCACGGAAATCGCCCGGCGCGCATCCAGCAGGTTGAAGGTATGGGACGCCTTCAACACCATTTCGTAGCTTGGCAACGGCAGCGGCTGGTCGAGTTCGATCAGGCGCTTGGCTTCGCTTTCGTAGAAATCGAACAATTCGAACAGCTTCTCGACGTTGGCGTGTTCGAAGTTGTAGGTCGACTGCTCCACTTCGTTCTGGTGGAACACGTCGCCGTAGGTCACTTTGCCGAACGGACCGTCAGCCCAGACCAGGTCGTAGACCGAATCCACGCCTTGCAGGTACATGGCCAGGCGCTCGAGGCCGTAAGTGATCTCGCCGGTTACCGGGTAGCATTCGATGCCGCCCGCTTGCTGGAAGTAGGTGAACTGGGTCACTTCCATGCCGTTGAGCCAGACTTCCCAGCCCAGACCCCAGGCGCCGAGGGTCGGCGATTCCCAGTTGTCTTCGACGAACCGAATGTCATGCACCAATGGGTCCAGGCCCACGTGCTTGAGGGAGCCCAGGTACAGTTCCTGGAAGTTGTCCGGGTTCGGCTTGAGCACCACCTGGAACTGGTAGTAGTGCTGCAGACGGTTCGGGTTTTCGCCGTAGCGGCCGTCAGTCGGGCGACGACTTGGCTGTACATAAGCGGCGTTCCAGGTTTCCGGGCCAATGGCGCGCAGGAATGTAGCGGTGTGGAAAGTGCCGGCGCCTACTTCCATATCGTAGGGCTGAAGTACCACACAACCTTGCTCGGCCCAGTATTGCTGGAGGGCGAGGATCAAGTCTTGGAAGGTACGCACGGCTGGCGTAGGCTGGCTCACGAAATTCACCTGTTTCTTGGGCTGCGATTTAAAGAGCGGGAGTATACCCGATTCGTTGCTGCGCACGCCCCCTGGAGCCCTATGCCACGCTGCTTTTGGTGTACCGAAGATCCGCTGTACATGGCTTATCACGATCAGGAGTGGGGCACGCCGCTACGCGATGCGCAGGCATTGTTCGAGTTGCTTTTGCTCGAAGGGTTCCAGGCCGGCCTTTCCTGGATCACCGTGTTGCGCAAGCGCGAGCATTATCGCCGGGTGATGTACGGCTTCGACGTCCAGCGCGTGGCGCAGATGAGCGACGCGGAAATCGATGAACTGATGCTCGACCCGGGGATCATCCGCAATCGCCTCAAGCTTAATGCGGCCCGACGCAATGCCCAGGCCTGGATGGCGCTGGAGGATCCGGTGGCGTTTCTCTGGTCCTTTGTCGGCGGTGTGCCGAAGATCAATCATTTCAAGGATCGCAGCGAAGTGCCGGCGATCACACCCGAGGCAGTGGAGATGAGCAAAGGCTTGAAAAAGGCCGGGTTCACCTTCGTTGGCCCGACCATTTGCTACGCACTGATGCAGGCATCGGGCATGGTCATGGACCACACCCGCGATTGCGATCGCTACGCGATGCTGGTCAACGGCGGTTAGAATGGCCGCCTCGCGCACAGCACAAGATCAGGAGTGACCTGTGGATAAGTTGAAAGGCGCCTTGCTGGTAGGCGCTCTGCGGCTGTTTGCCCTGCTTCCGTGGCGGGCCGTTCAAGCCGTGGGCTCGGCGATAGGCTGGGTCATGTGGAAAACCCCGAACCGTTCCCGCGATGTGGTGCGGATCAATCTGTCCAAGTGCTTTCCCGATATGGACCCCGCCGAGCGTGAGCGCCTGGTGGGCCAGAGCTTGCGGGACATTGGCAAGTCCCTGACTGAAAGCGCCTGTGCCTGGATCTGGCCGGCCCAGCGCTCCATCGACCTGGTTCGCGAGGTGGAAGGCCTCGACGTATTGAAAGACGCCCTCGCCTCCGGCAAAGGCGTGGTGGGCATCACCAGTCACCTGGGCAACTGGGAAGTGCTCAACCATTTCTACTGCAGCCAGTGCAAACCGATCATTTTCTATCGCCCGCCAAAATTGAAGGCGGTGGATGAGTTGCTGCAAAAGCAACGGGTTCAACTGGGCAACAAGGTGGCCGCTTCCACCAAGGAAGGCATCCTCAGTGTGATCAAGGAAGTGCGCAGAGGTGGTGCGGTGGGTATTCCAGCCGACCCGGAACCGGCCGAATCCGCGGGGATCTTCGTGCCGTTCTTCGCCGTACAGGCGCTGACCAGCAAGTTTGTGCCGAACATGCTCGCCGGTGGCAAAGCGGTGGGCGTGTTCCTGCATGCCCTGCGGTTGCCGGACGGTTCGGGCTACAAGGTGATCCTGGAAGCCGCGCCCGAGGCCATGTACAGCACCGATACCGCCACTTCTTGCGCAGCCATGAGCCAGGTCGTCGAGCGCTATGTGCGGGCGTATCCGAGCCAATACATGTGGAGCATGAAGCGCTTCAAGAAGCGTCCTGCGGGTGAAGAACGCTGGTACTGAACCGGATGGCTTGGGCTGTCTGCAGTCAGTGCGCCTGACGGTCGAGTTTCTTCAGAAACACAGTCATTTCTTTTTCGGCCTGTTTGTCGCCGTGGTTTCGGGCGGCTTCCAGGCCTTTCTCCCAGGCTTGTCGCGCAGCCGCGACATCCGCCAGCGCCAGATGAGCCTTGCCTAACAGTTTCCAGGCGGCCGAGTACTTCGGATCGATCTCGACGCAGCGCTGGAAATGCTCGACGGCCTTGGCGTTTTCCCCAAGATCCAGGTAACCCTTGCCCAGGCCGAAGCGCAGTAACGAGTTATCCACACCCTTGGCGAGCATTTTTTCCAGGGATTCGATCATGGGTGACACCTCTTATGATCGTTCCCACGCTCTACGTGGGAACGCCTCAATGGACGCTCTGCGTCCGCTTTGGGACGCGGAGCGTCCCGGGCTGTATTCCCACAGAGAGCGTGGGAATGATCGTCAGAAGAAGCTGAGTCCAACGTGGAACAGCTTTTCCACATCGCGAATATGCTTTTTATCCACAAGGAACAGGATCACATGGTCGCCGGCGGCGATCACGGTGTCATCGTGCGCGATAATGACCTCTTCATCACGAATAATCGCGCCAATCGTCGTGCCCGGTGGCAAGCCGATGTTTTCGATGGCCTTGCCGATCACCTTGCTCGATTTCGCGTCGCCGTGCGCAATCGCCTCGATGGCTTCCGCAGCGCCGCGACGCAATGAGTGCACGCTGACGATATCGCCGCGACGCACGTGCGCCAGCAAGGTGCCGATGGTCGCCAGTTGCGGGCTGATGGCGATGTCGATGTCGCCGCCCTGGATCAGGTCGACGTAGGCCGGGTTATTGATGATGGTCATCACCTTCTTAGCGCCCAAGCGCTTGGCCAGCAGCGACGACATGATGTTGGCCTCGTCGTCGTTGGTCAGGGCCAGGAAGATGTCCGCGTCGGCGATGTTCTCTTCCAGCAGCAGGTCACGGTCCGAAGCGCTGCCCTGCAACACCACGGTGCTGTCGAGGGTGTCCGAGAGGTGTCGGCAGCGTGCCGGATTCATCTCGATGATCTTCACTTGGTAACGGCTTTCAATGGCTTCGGCCAGGCGTTCGCCGATTTGCCCGCCACCGGCGATGACGATGCGCTTGTAGGTCTCGTCGAGACGGCGCATTTCACTCATGACCGCGCGAATGTTCGCCCGAGCGGCGATGAAAAACACTTCGTCGTCCGCTTCGATCACCGTATCGCCCTGGGGCAGGATCGGTCGGTCGCGACGGAAAATGGCGGCCACGCGGGTTTCGACATTCGGCATGTGTTCACGCAGCTGGCGCAGTTGCTGACCTACCAGCGGCCCGCCGTAATAGGCCCGCACCGCAACCAACTGCGCCTTGCCCTCGGCGAAGTCGATCACCTGCAAGGCGCCCGGATGCTGGATCAGGCGCTTGATGTAGTTGGTGACCACCTGCTCGGGGCTGATCAGCACATCCACCGGGATCGCTTCATTGTCGAACAATTCGTTGCGGGTCAGGTACGCCGCTTCACGCACGCGGGCGATCTTGGTCGGTGTATGGAAAAGGGTATGGGCAACCTGGCAGGCCACCATATTGGTTTCATCGCTGCTGGTCACGGCGACCAGCATGTCGGCATCATCGGCGCCAGCCTGGCGCAGAATACTGGGCAGCGAACCGCGGCCTTGTACCGTACGGATGTCCAGTCGGTCGCCGAGGTCACGCAGGCGTTCGCCATCGGTGTCGACCACGGTAATGTCATTCGCTTCGCTTGCCAGGTGCTCCGCCAGCGAACCGCCGACCTGCCCCGCTCCGAGGATGATGATTTTCATCCAGTCACTCCGTTGAATCCGTTTAGCCGCGTGCGGCGGCGATCTTGATCAGCTTGGCGTAGTAGAACCCGTCGTGACCACCTTCCTGGGCGAGCAATTGCCGACCATGGAGTTGCTTGATCCCGGCCGTCGTGGCCAGGTCCAGTTCGCGGGCGCCCGGGGTGCGAGCGAGGAAGGCCTCGATCACTTCGGTGTTTTCGGTCGGCAGCGTGGAACAGGTGGCATAGAGCAGGATGCCGCCGACTTCCAGCGTCATCCACAGGGCGTCCAGCAATTCACCTTGCAGCAACGCCAGCGCAGCGATGTCATCGGGCTGGCGAGTCAGCTTGATGTCCGGGTGACGGCGAATCACGCCGGTGGCCGAGCACGGTGCATCGAGGAGGATGCGCTGGAAGGGCTTGCCGTCCCACCAGGTGGCGGTGTCGCGGCCGTCGGCGGCGATCAGTTCGGCGCTCAATTTCAGGCGTTCGAGGTTCTCGCGCACCCGCACCAGGCGTTTGGCTTCAAGGTCCACGGCGACGACGCCGGCCAGTTTGGGTTCGGCTTCGAGGATATGGCAGGTCTTGCCGCCGGGTGCACAGCAAGCGTCGAGCACGCGTTGGCCCGGCGCCAGGTCCAGCAAATCGGCAGCCAGTTGTGCCGCTTCGTCCTGCACGCTGATCCAGCCTTCGGCGAAGCCTGGCAGGCTGCGCACGTCGGCGGCTGCATCGAGGATGATGCCATCGCGGCTGTAAACGCATGCATTGGCGGCGATACCCGCTTCACTGAGCAGGCCAAGGTAGGCCTCACGGCTGTGATGGCGGCGGTTGACCCGCAGAATCATGGGCGGGTGCGCGTTGTTCGCCGTGCAAATGGCTTCCCATTGCTCGGGCCAGAAGGCTTTGAGCGATTTTTGCAGCCAGCGCGGGTGGGCGGTGCGCACTACCGGGTCGTGTTCCAGCTCGGTCAGCAGGGTTTCGCTTTCCCGTTGCGCGCGGCGCAGTACGGCATTGAGCAAGGCCTTGGCCCAGGGTTTTTTCAGCTTGTCGGCGCAACCCACGGTTTCGCCGATCGCGGCGTGGGGAGGGACTCGGGTGTAGAGCAGTTGGTAGAGGCCCACTAGCAAGAGCGCCTCAACATCGGCGTCGGCAGCCTTGAACGGTTTCTGCAGCAGCTTGGCCGCCAGCGCGGATAAGCGCGGCTGCCAGCGAGCGGTGCCGAACGCCAGATCCTGGGTGAAACCGCGATCACGGTCTTCGACTTTGTCCAGTTGTGTCGGCAATGAACTGTTGAGGGAAGCTTTGCCGCTCAGGACAGCGGCGAGTGCCTTGGCGGCGGCCAAACGCGGGTTCATTGAGCGTCCACCGCTTGACCGAGGACGGTGCCGATGGCGAATTTCTCACGACGGCTGTTGAACAGGTCGCTAAAGTTCAGCGCCTTGCCACCGGGCAATTGCAGGCGGGTCAGGCACAGGGCCTGCTGACCGCAGGCAACGATCAGCCCGTCTTTGCTGGCAGCAAGAATTTCCCCCGCTGTGCCCTGCCCTTCGGCCACGTTCGCCGCCAGCACTTTCAACGCTTCGCCGTTCAGTGTGCTGTGGGTGATCGGCCAAGGATTGAAAGCGCGAACCAGACGCTCCAGCTCAAGCGCTGGACGCGTCCAGTCGATGCGCGCCTCATCCTTGTTCAATTTGTGTGCGTAGGTGGCCAGGCTGTCGTCCTGCACTTCACCTTCCAGCGTACCGGCGGCGAGGCCGGCAATCGCCTGGAGCACGGCGGGCGGACCCATTTCGGCCAGACGGTCGTGCAGGCTGCCACCGGTATCCTGGGCGCTGATCGGCGTGATGACTTTCAGCAGCATCGGCCCGGTGTCGAGGCCGGCTTCCATGCGCATTACCGTCACGCCGCTTTCGCTGTCACCGGCTTCGACGGCACGCTGGATCGGCGCCGCACCGCGCCAGCGAGGCAGCAGGGACGCGTGGCTATTGATGCAACCCAGGCGCGGAATATCCAGCACCACCTGCGGCAGGATCAGGCCGTAGGCAACCACCACCATCAAGTCCGGCTTCAGTGCGGCCAATTCGGCCTGGGCGTCGGCATTGCGCAAGGTCGGGGGTTGCAATACCGCAATATTGTTTTCAAGGGCGAGTTGCTTGACCGGGCTCGGCATCAGCTTTTGCCCGCGACCCGCCGGACGATCCGGCTGGGTGTAGACCGCAACGATCTCGTAAGGGCTGTCGAGCAGGGCCTTGAGGTGTTCGGCGGCGAATTCCGGGGTGCCGGCAAAGACAATGCGCAGTGGCTCAGTCATGAAAGCTCTCGATTACAAAGCATCTTGAAAAGAAAAAGGCTTGCCGCAGCAAGCCTTTGAAGAGGGGCATCAAGCATTCTGGCGGTGAAGTTTTTCCAGTTTCTTCTTGATACGGTCACGTTTGAGCGTGGACAGGTAGTCGACGAACAATTTGCCGTTGAGGTGGTCGCATTCGTGCTGGATGCAAACGGCGAGCAGGCCTTCGGCGATCAGTTCGTATGGCTGGCCATCGCGGTCCAGGGCCTTGACCTTGACCTTTTGCGGGCGATCGACGTTTTCGTAGAAACCCGGCACCGAGAGGCAGCCTTCCTGGTATTGCTCCATCTCGTCGGTCAGGGGCTCGAACTCGGGGTTGATGAACACCCGTGGTTCGGTGCGGTCTTCGGAGAGGTCCATCACGACGATACGTTTGTGCACGTTGACCTGGGTCGCGGCGAGGCCGATGCCTGGCGCTTCATACATTGTTTCAAACATATCATCGACCAGCTGACGCACTTCGTCGTCCACTACGGTCACTGTCTTGGCGATCGTACGCAGGCGCGGGTCAGGGAATTCGAGGATGTTTAAAATGGCCATAAGCTTTGATTACTGCACGTGTGAAGTAAAGTCGGGTCGATGGCCTGGCTGCTCCGGAGAAGATGCAGGCTACCGTTGTAAAACGTAGCTCCCTTCTTTTCATAAGCAAGCGGGGAGCGAGCCACCGAGGGCTCTGGCGTTTTACGCGAACGTACATAATAAAGGGATTCATCGCATGAGGAAATCACTACTCGCCCTGCTCCTTCTGGCCTCGGCAGGTTTTGCGCACGGGCAAGTGCAACTTCGGGAGGGTTTTCCACAGCAGTACACCGTCGCTGCGGGCGACACACTTTGGGACATATCGGGTAAGTACCTGCGTGAGCCCTGGCAGTGGCCGCAACTCTGGCAGGTCAATCCACAGGTTGAAAACCCGAATCTCATCTACCCCGGGGACACGCTATCGCTGGTCTACGTCAACGGCCAACCACGATTGACCCTTAACCGCGGCACCTCGCGAGGCACCATTAAGCTTTCGCCACAGGTGCGTAGCAGCCCGGTGGCCGACGCCATACCGAGCATCCCGCTGAAATCGATCAACAGCTTTTTGCTGAGTAACCGCATCGTCGACAACGCCGAGGATTTCGACAAGGCGCCTTATATCGTTGCCGGTGATGCCGAACGCGTACTCAGCGGCACCGGCGACCGTATCTTCGCCCGCGGCCTCGTCGACCCGGCTCAACCGGTGTACGGCATTTTTCGTCAGGGCAAGGTCTACACCGATCCGCAGACCCAGGAATTCCTGGGCATCAACGCCGATGACATAGGCGGTGGCGAGATCGTCGCCACTGAAGGTGACGTCGCGACGCTGGTGCTGCAACGCACCACCCAGGAGGTGCGCCTCGGCGATCGCCTGTTCAGCGGCGAAGAACGTTCGATCAATTCGACGTTCATGCCGAGCGCTCCCGACACCCAGGTCAATGGCCTGATCATCGATGTACCGCGCGGGGTCACGCAGATCGGTGCACTGGATGTAGTCACCTTGAACAAGGGGAAACGCGACGGCCTGACCGAAGGGAATGTCCTGGTAGTGATGAAAACCGGCGAAACCGTGCGTGACCGGATCACCGGCCAGCCATTGAAAATTCCGGATGAACGCGCCGGTCTTCTGATGGTTTTTCGCACCTACGACAAGCTCAGCTATGGACTGGTGCTGAAGGCCTCGCGTTCTTTGGCGGTGCTGGACAAGGTGCGGAATCCTTAGCGGACTTCACAAGTTACCAACAGAGTTATCCACAGCTTATTCCCATTTCGATGGGGGCTCATAACGATCAAGGATGATCCATGTCGATACCCGCTGTTTCATCGGTTTCCCCTGCGGAACTGGAAGCCCGTTTACGTCTGCACCGGTTACCGGAACTTGGTCCGGCGCGTTTCCGGAAATTGCTGGAAGCCTTCGGTTCGGCGTCCAAAGCCATCAGTGCACCCGCCAGTGCGTGGCGAGCGTTGGGCTTGCCGCAGGTGTGTGGCGAGGCCCGGCGCGCCCCTGAAATTCGTGACGGCGCCAGCCACGCATTGGCCTGGATAGAGCGTCAGGACCAGCATTTACTGATGTGGGACCAGCCCGACTACCCGGCGCTGCTGGCGCAAATCAGCGACGCGCCACCGTTGTTGTTCGTGGCGGGCGATCCGCAGATCCTGGAAAAACCGCAGTTAGCGATGGTCGGCAGTCGTCGTGCTTCACGGCCAGGCATGGACATCGCTGCCGCGTTTTCTCGCAGCCTGGCGGGTGCCGGGTTTGTCATCACCAGCGGTCTGGCCCTGGGGATCGATGCA
This sequence comes from Pseudomonas umsongensis, assembly GCF_002236105.1. Taxonomy (GTDB): domain Bacteria; phylum Pseudomonadota; class Gammaproteobacteria; order Pseudomonadales; family Pseudomonadaceae; genus Aquipseudomonas; species Aquipseudomonas umsongensis. The sequence goes on along the minus strand of NZ_NIWU01000003.1, from coordinate 92,184 downwards.
GCCGCGCACCAGGCGGCACTGGATGTTGGCGGGCGAACGGTCGGGGTACTTGGCACGGGACTCGAAAATTTTTATCCACAGCGCAATCGGCGACTGGCGGACGCAATGATCGCATCGGGCAGCGCGGTGCTCTCGGAGTTTCCGCTGGACGCCGCTCCGAGCGCCAGCAACTTCCCCCGACGCAACCGGATCATCAGCGGTTTGTCCCTCGGCGTGCTGGTGGTCGAAGCCAGTGTTGCCAGTGGTTCATTGATCACGGCCAGGCTGGCGGCGGAACAGGGGCGCGAGGTGTATGCGATTCCAGGGTCGATTCATCATCCCGGTGCTCGCGGTTGCCATCAGTTGATCCGCGACGGCGCCGTGCTGGTGGAAACCATCGAGCATATCCTCGAAGCCTTGCGCGGCTGGCAGCAGCTACCGTTTTCAACAGAAACACTCGCAACCGTAACGAGTCATCCGCTACTTGTACTGCTCCACGCGGCCCCCCACACCAGTGAAGCACTGGCCGATGCCAGCGGTTGGACCTTGCCCAAGGTCCTGGCGACGTTGACGGAGCTGGAAATGGATGGCCGCGCAGTCTGCGAAAACGGGCGCTGGTTTGCGCGGGTAAGCTAGGTTTTACAAGGAAGATCGGTAAACTGCGCAGAGCCTTATTCTGGAGAATTTTTCATGGTCAACAGTTGGCGTGTGCAGCAAGCCGCACGAGCAATTCGCGCAGGGGCGGTGATTGCCTACCCAACCGAAGCTGTCTGGGGTCTGGGTTGCGACCCATGGGATGAAGAGGCAGTGGATCGTTTGCTGCTGATCAAGGGGCGGTCCGTGGACAAGGGCCTGATACTGGTGGCTGACAATATCCGCCAGTTCGACTTCCTCTTTGACGATTTTCCCGAGCTGTGGATGGATCGTATGGCCAGTACCTGGCCGGGGCCGAACACCTGGTTGGTGCCGCATCAGAACATGTTGCCGCAGTGGATTACCGGTGTGCATGAAACGGTGGCGTTGCGGGTCAGCGATCACCCGCAGGTGCGGGAATTATGCGCACTGGTCGGGCCGTTGGTGTCGACGTCCGCCAACCCCCAGGGCCGGCCGGCAGCGCGCACGCGGATTCGCGTGGAGCAGTATTTCCGTGGTCAGGTTGATCTGGTGTTGGGTGGGAACCTGGGTGGGCGCAAGAACCCGAGTGTTATCCGGGATCTGGCGACCGGGCATGTTGTGCGCCCCGATTAAGACCGAGGTGACCCCATTCGCGAGCAAGCCCGCTCCCACATTTGATTAGTGTCGAACACCAATTCTGTGGTCACTGAAGATCCAATGTGGGAGCGGGCTTGCACGCGAAGAGGCCTTCAAGGCAATAAAATTACCGATCCGGTCGTACGCCGCGCGGACAACTCGGTCTGCGCCTTCGCTGCGTCCGCCAGTGGATAACGCTGGCTGATATCCACTTTCACTTTGCCGCTGATGATCATCTCGAACAGCTCATCGGCCATACGCTGCAGGTTTTCCGCGTTATTGGCGTAGGTCGCCAGCGTCGGCCGAGTGACGTACAACGAGCCTTTCCCCGCCAGAATCCCCAGGTTCACCCCGTCCACCGCCCCGGACGCATTGCCGAAGCTCACGACCAGCCCACGGGGCGCCGCGCAGTCTAGAGAGGTCAGCCAAGTGTCCTTGCCGACGCCGTCGTACACCACCGGGACCTTTTTGCCGTCAGTCAATTCCAGTACGCGTTGCGCGACGTTTTCATGGCTGTAGTCGATGGTCGCCCAGGCACCATTGGCCTTGGCCAGCGCGGCTTTCTGCGCCGAGCTCACGGTGCCGATCAACTTGACGCCCAAGGCCTTGGCCCATTGGCAGGCCAGGGAACCGACGCCACCGGCAGCGGCGTGGAACAGGATGGTCTCGCCACCCTTGAGTTCATAGGTCTGGCGCAGCAAGTACTGCACGGTCAGGCCCTTGAGCATCACACCCGCGGCCTGCTCGAAGCTGATGGCGTCCGGAAGGTGTACCAGGTTGGCCTCGGGCAAGACGTGGACCTCGCTGTAGGCACCCAACGGGCCGCTGCCGTAAGCTACGCGATCGCCGACTTTGAATCGGGTCACTTCGCTACCGACCGCTTCGACAACGCCCGCGCCTTCCGAACCGACACCCGATGGCAGGGCCGGTGGCGGATAGAGGCCGCTGCGGTAATAGGTGTCGATGAAGTTCAGGCCGATGGCCTTGTTGGTCACGCGAACCTGCTGCGGGCCGGGTTCGGAGGGCTGATAATCGACATACTCAAGCACTTCGGGGCCACCGTGGGCACGGAACTGGATACGCTTTGCCATCTGCACTCTCCTGAGATTGTTTTACCAAGCGCCCTATGGGACTGCGAAGCGTGATCTGCGTCAACTGCGACGAGCGCTTCGGCGGTGGTATGCTACGCGCCCATTTGCGCAGGCTGGCTCCTGTGGAGCGCCGCGTAGCTTTGCCCGATCCAAGGTGATGCCATGACTACCCGCACCGAGGCCGTAAAAGCCTACCTGCTCGATCTGCAAGACCGTATTTGCGCTGCCCTGGAGGCCGAAGACGGCGGCACGCGCTTCGTCGAAGACGCCTGGACCCGGCCTGCCGGCGGTGGCGGACGCACCCGAGTGGTCGAAAATGGCGCGGTCATTGAAAAGGGCGGCGTCAACTTTTCCCACGTCTTCGGCACCGGTTTACCACCGTCGGCCAGTGCCCACCGGCCGGAACTGGCCGGACGCGGTTTCGAGGCCCTGGGTGTGTCGCTGGTGATCCACCCGCACAACCCGCATGTACCGACTTCCCACGCCAACGTGCGGTTTTTCATCGCCGAAAAAGAAGGTGAAGAGCCGGTCTGGTGGTTTGGCGGCGGCTTCGACCTGACACCGTACTACGGGAATGAAGAAGATTGCGTGCACTGGCACCGCGTCGCCGAACAGGCCTGTGCGCCGTTCGGTGCGGACGTCTACCCGCGTTACAAGGCCTGGTGCGACAGCTACTTCTACATCAAGCATCGCCACGAACCGCGGGGAATCGGCGGCTTGTTTTTCGATGACCTGAATGAGTGGGATTTCGACACCAGCTTCGCGTTCATGCGTGCTATCGGTGACGCCTACATCGAGGCGTACCTGCCAATCGTGCAGCGCCGCAAAAACGACGCCTATACCGCCAAGCAGCGGGAGTTCCAGGAGTACCGTCGTGGGCGTTACGTCGAATTCAACCTGGTCTACGACCGTGGCACCTTGTTCGGGCTGCAATCGGGCGGTCGCACCGAGTCGATTCTCATGTCGCTGCCGCCGCAAGTCCGCTGGGGTTACGACTGGAAAGCCGAGCCTGGCAGCGAAGAAGCACGCCTGACTGAGTATTTCCTGCAAGATCGCGATTGGTTGGCCAAGGCCTGAACGAGGAATCCAGATGGACCGTTACGTCGTATTCGGTAACCCGATTGGCCATAGCAAATCGCCGTTGATTCATCGTCTGTTCGCCGAGCAGACCGGGCAGAAACTCGACTACAGCACTTCACTGGCGCCCCTCGATGATTTTTCGAGCTGTGCCCGGGCGTTTTTCTTCGAAGGCCGTGGCGCGAATGTGACAGTACCGTTCAAGGAAGAGGCTTATCGCCTGGCCGACAAACTCACGGCGCGGGCACAGCGGGCCGGCGCGGTAAACACACTGAGCAAGCTGGAAGATGGCAGTTTGCTGGGCGATAACACCGACGGTGCTGGCCTGGTACGGGACCTGACGGTCAATGCCGGGTTCAGCCTCAAGGGCAAGCGCATCCTGCTGCTCGGTGCCGGCGGCGCAGTGCGCGGTGCGCTGGAGCCGTTGTTGGCTGAGCAGCCGGCGTCGGTGGTCATCGCCAACCGTACGGTGGACAAGGCCGAGTTGCTGGCCGAACTGTTCTGCGATCTGGGCCCGGTATCGGCCAGTGGTTATGACTGGCTTCAAGAGTCGGTAGACCTGATCATCAATGCGACGTCCGCGAGTCTGTCGGGCGATGTTCCGCCGATTGCCACCAGCCTGATCGAACCGGGCAAGACGGTGTGCTACGACATGATGTACGGCAAGGAGCCGACCTCGTTTTGCCGTTGGGCCAGCGAGCATGGCGCGGCGGTGTCGATGGATGGGCTGGGGATGTTGGCCGAGCAGGCGGCGGAAGCCTTCTTCCTGTGGCGCGGCGTGCGTCCGGATACGGCGCCGGTGCTGGCCGAACTTCGTCGGCAACTGGCTGCGTAAGCCCCCCTGTAGGAGCGAGCCTGCTCGCGAAGAACCCAAGGACAACGCATGCATCCTGAATGCACGCGTTATCGTTGACGTCCATCGCGAGCAGGCTCGCTCCTACACGTATTAGGTTGTTTCAGTCTTCAAACCGGATCGGGCATTTCTCTGCCCCTTCCAGCTTCCTCAATTCATCCACCACCTGCGGCCGAGCCCGGCGCAGGGTCAGGCTGCGGTCCTGGCGCAGTAACCGCCGTGCTTCCTGATGCAGCATCTCAACCCCTGAATAGTCGATGAAGTTGATCTGCTGCGCCTCGATCACCACGCGTGCACCCTGCATTCGTTGCAGGCGAACTTGCAGGTAGTGGCTGGCGCCGAAGAAGATCGAGCCGCCGACCCGCAGAATGTCTTCATCGCCGTCACGCAAATGCTGCACCCGTGGTTGCGAGGTGCGCTTGAGGTAAAAGAACAGCGATGCCAGCACCCCGGCATAGATCGCTGTCTGCAGTTCCAGCAGCAGCGTGGCGACACAGGTCAGGCCCATGACCACGAACTCGGCGCGGCTGACCCGTAGCAACGCACGAATGCCACGATGGTCCACCAGGCCCCAGGCGATCAGCAAAATACTGCCGGCCATGGCCGGGATGGGAATGTGTGCGATCAGACTGGCACCGAAGACGGCGAACAACGCTACCCACAAAGCCGAAAAGACTCCCGCCAACGGCGAACAGGCCCCCGCTTCGTAGCTCAGGCCTGAACGGGTGAAGGAGCCGGCCGACAGCGATCCGGAAAAAAACGCGCCGACAATATTGGACAAGCCTTGGGCGCGGACTTCCTGATTGGCGTCGAGCAACTGTTGCGAGCGCGCCGACAGCGAACGGGCAATCGACAGGCTGGTGACCAGCCCGAGCATTCCGACCGCCACGGCACTGGGCAGCAGGCGCAGGATCAGGTCGAGGTCCAACGGCAATGGGCTAAAAGGCGGTAGCTTACCGGTGAAGGCGCTCACCAGTTTTACGTGACCGAACATGGAGGGCCAAAGCCAGACCATCACGGCAGCCAGCACCAGGGTAATCAACAGCGTCGGCCAGCGCGGCAAGCACAGCTTGAGGATCAGCCCGACCGCCACGGTGGCCAATCCGAGAATGAGCGAAGGTTTATCCACTTCACCCAGGTGTGTGGTCAGTGTGATGAAACTGTCCAGTGCGGTGGCCTGGCTGGGCAGCTCCAGCCCCAGCAAGTTGGGCAACTGGCCAACGGCAATGACCACCGCCGCGCCGAGGGTAAAGCCAAGCACCACCGAATGAGAGACGAAATTGACCAGCGCACCAAAGCGCAGCAACCCCAGCAGCCACTGGAAAATCCCTGCCAGAAGGGTCAGCAACAGGATCACGGTGACGTAGTCCTGCGTCGCAGGAATGGCCAGGGGACTGACGCTGGCGTACAGGACGATGGAAATGGCCGCCGTCGGACCGCAGATCAAATGCCACGACGAGCCCCACAGACAAGCGATCAACACCGGGATGATCGCCGCATACAAGCCGTATTCCGGTGGGAGGCCGGCAATCAGTGCGTAGGCGATGGATTGCGGCAACGCGAGAATCGCGCCACTGAGGCCGACGATCAGGTCACGACCGACGCTGGCGCGGGTTTGCCTGGGTAACCATGTGAGGAATGGGAAGAGTGAATGGCGGCTGGGAAGGGCCATGGGTCCTCTCGGATTGGGTTTTGCACAAGGTTAACAGACGCTGATCGTTCCCATGCTCTGCGTGGGAATGCCGCCATGGACGCTCCGCGTTTGCCCTTGGAGTGCGACGCGGAGCGTCACGGGATGCATTCCCACGCAGAGCGTGGGAACGATCAGTGGCGGGAGTTAGAGCTTGGCTTTCACTGCCGGTAACGCATCCTTGCCATCCACGGTCTTCACGCCATCGAGCCACTTGTCCAGCACTGCCGGGTTGGCCTTGATCCACGCCTTGGCCGCATCGGCATTGCTGACTTTCTTGTTCACCACCTCGGCCATGATGCTGTTCTCCATCTCTTGGGTGAAGCTCAGGTTGGTGAGCAGCTTGCCGACGTTCGGGCAGGCCTGTGCATAACCTTTGCGGGTCAGGGTGTGGACGCTGCCGGTGTCGCCGAAGTATTTCTCGCCACCCTTCAGGTAATGCATTTTCAGCTGCACGTTCATCGGGTGCGGTGTCCAGCCGAGGAAGGTCACGAACTTCTGTTTCTTCACCGCGCGGGACACTTCCGCAAGCATGGCCTGCTCGCTGGATTCGATCAGTTTCCATTGACCCATGTCGAAATCATTTTTCTTGATGATCTCTTGCAGCGAAATGTTTGCCGGTGCACCAGACCCGATGCCATAGATCTTGTGGTCGAACTTGTCGGCGTATTTGTTCAGGTCGGCAAAGTTATGCACACCCGCATCCCAGACGTAATCCGGGACAGCGAGGGTGAACTCGGTGCCGTCGAGGTTCTTCGCCAGTTGCGTGACGTCCCCGGTGGCGATGAACTTGTCGTAGAAACCCTGCTGCGCCGGCATCCAGTTGCCGAGGAAAACATCCACCTGGCCATCCTTGAGCCCGCCAAAGGTAATCGGCACCGCGAGGGTGTCGACCTTGGCCTTGTAGCCCATGCCGTCCAGCAGAAACCCGGTAATGGCGTTGGTTGCGGCGATATCGCTCCAGCCAGGGTCGGCCATTTTCACCGTCTCGCAACTTTGATCGGCATACACCGATGCACTGCCCAGGGCCAGAAGTCCGACCGTCAGTACTGTGGATAACTTATGCATGGACTTCCCCTTAACATTATTGGTTTTGGCAGGGTTGTGGATAACGTGCTTTGCGCTCCAGATCGTCGAGGTCGATGTGATTGCGCATGTATTGCTGACTGGCATCCACCAGTGGCTGGTGATCCCAGCTCTTCAGCTTGCCGATGGTCAGGGCATCGGCGACGAAACGCCGGCGCCGCTGGCTCGCGAGCACCTGTTGATGGATAGCTGGAATGTCCCATTTGGCGCGAGCTTCGGCGAGAAATTCGTCGAAAAGTTGACGATGTTGCGGCGATTTGCTGAGTTCTTCCAGTTCTAGCGGGTCATTGCCTACATCGAAGAGCAGGCAAGGGTCATCTTCACTGTAGATGAATTTGTAAGCGCCACGACGAATCATCATCAATGGACTGATGGTGCCTTCGGCCATGTATTCGCCGAACACTTCATCGTGCCCGCCCTGCCCTTGCAAATGCGGAACCAGCGAACGGCCATCGAGCGGCAAGCCCGGTTCCAGAGTGCCGCCGGCCAGTTCTACAAAGGTCGGCAACAGGTCGGCGGTGGATACCGATGCACTGACCCGGCCGGCGCCGAATTGCCTTGGAGCACTTATCAACAGGGGGACACGAGCGGCCATTTCATACCAGTGCATTTTGTACCAGAGGCCCCGTTCGCCCAGCATGTCACCGTGGTCGCCGGAGAATACGATGATGGTGTCATCGATTAGCCCAGTATCCTCGAGGGTTTGCAGGAGTTTGCCGACGTTGCTGTCGATATAGCTGCAAGCACCGAAGTAGGCGCGGCGAGCGTCGCGGATTTTATCCACAGGCAATGGTTTGTCCCACAGGTCATAAACCTTGAGCAATCGCTGGGCATGCGGATCGAGTTGGTGTTGATCCGGTGTTTCCGGCAAAGGAATTTCGGCGTCGTCGTACAGGTCCCAGAAAGCCTTGGGAATCGTGTACGGGTCGTGGGGGTGAGTCATCGAAACCGTCAGGCAAAACGGCTGCTCGCCATCCTCGCGAATGTGGTCGAACAGGTACTGCTGGGCCTTGAACACTACCTCTTCATCGAAATCCAGTTGGTTGGTGCGCACGCAAGGGCCTGCCTGGAGAACCGACGACATGTTGTGGTACCAGGTCGGACGCACGTCCGGTTCGTCCCAGTTCACGGCCCAGCCGTAGTCGGCCGGGTAGATATCGCTGGTCAGGCGTTCTTCATAGCCGTGCAATTGGTCCGGACCACAGAAATGCATTTTGCCTGACAGCGCAGTGCGATAGCCGAGGCGCCGCAGGTAATGGGCATAAGTCGGCACATCGGCCGGGAAATCCGCCGCGTTGTCATAAGCCCCGATCTTGCTCGGCAGCTGGCCGCTGACCAGGGTAAAGCGCGAAGGTGCGCACAGCGGGCTGTTGCAATAAGCGCTGTCGAATACCACGCCCTCGGCGGCGAGGCGGCTCAGATTAGGCAATTTGATAGGCGAAGGACCGTAGAACGGCAACATTGGCGCGGCCATTTGATCGGCCATGATGAAAAGAATGTTCTTGCGCTTCATGTGATCGCGGCATTCCATAGTGAATGTTTATGCGAGAGTGCTGGGGTCGAGGATGTAACCTACACACTTTGCGGTAAAGCCCACGGGCGGCAATGACTAGGATAAGCACAGCTTATGTATGACGCGCTTGGTGACCTTTCTCTGGATTTGCTCCGCGCTTTCGAATCAGCGGCCCGTCAACGCAGCTTTACGGCGGCGGCGGTCGAGCTGGGAACCACGCAGCCGGCGGTCAGCCAGCAAATCAAGCGACTGGAGGAGCAGTTGGGGGCTCGACTGTTCGACCGCATCTATCGCGGCATTGAACTGACTGAGTCGGGTGCTATCCTTTTCGAGCAAGTTCAGCTGGGTTTGCAGAATATCGATGCAGGATTGAGCGCGATCAGCGCCCAGCATCAGCATGAAGTGCTACAAGTCGCCACCGATTTTGCCTTTGCCGCCTATTGGCTGATGCCTCGATTGCACCGTTTTCACGCGGCCAACCCACAGGTCGACGTCAGTCTGGTGACCAGTGAACGTAGCCATAACATGTTGCGCAGCGATATCGATGTAGCAGTGCTGTTCGGCGATGGCCGCTTCAAACAGGGAGAGAGTCATTGGCTATTCAGCGAGGAAGTGTTCCCGGTGTGCAGCCCGCAAGTACTCAATGATCGCACCCTGCCCCTACCCGCTCGATCATTGTTGGAGTTTCCACTTCTGCACCTGCGTGGCGAAAACAGCAGCCACTGGTTTGACTGGAGCGGTGTCTTTCGCGAGTTGGGCATCACTTCGCCCCCGGCGCCCGGCCAATTGCGTTTCGATAATTACACCTTGTTGATTCAAGCCGCCATTGGCGGCCAGGGCGTGGCGATTGGCTGGCGGCACCTTGTGGATAACTTGTTGGCACAAGGTTTGTTGTGTCGACCGATTGCCGAAACGGTGATCTCCAGGCTGGGTTATTACGTCGTGTTACCACAACGCAAACGGCGTGGCGCCTTGATCCAGCAGTTTGTCGATTGGTTGATGGCCGAGCAGGCCAGCAGTGCGCAATCGTTGAACGGGATGGCACTGCCCTCAATTGCGATCTAGCTATCGGTGGCAACAAAATTAACGTGCTCGCCAATATGCAGGTTCAGATGCAACTCATCAGCGATCCCCACTGCCGTGCGGGCCAAACGTGCGAGCGGCTCGGCCAGTCCCGGCTCAAGGTTGCCGCCGATTTGACTGAAGTGCTCGATGGTCAGCCCCGGCACCCCGCGCGGGGCGTTTACCATCGTCCAGTGCAAGGGGCTGCTTTGTAGCGCTTCGCGGATTTCTTCGGCGGCGTGGCGTTGCAACCCGTCCTCGAACTCCGGATCGTCCAGCACCTCGAAATCCCCCACTAGAAACAATCGGGTAATGCCTGCTGCCTGCATGCCATCAAGCAATGCATCCACCGCCAGCACCTGCTCGACCGGGCCGGGCACAATGTTTTTTTCCACGTGTTCACTATTGAATGGCAACCCCGGTGCGTCTAATAAACAGATGACCGCCGAACTGCCGGCCACGCTTTGCTTGACCCGTTGTGCGTCGAACAGGTCGCCGGCCTTGGTACGCAAACCCGGGCGCGGCGCCAGCGCCGTCAAGTCATCGAGAATGGCGATCACTTCATGTTGGCGCCGCAACATTTCAGCCATCAGCGCACTGCCCAAGCTACTCATGGCACCATAAAGCACCACTTTCACCACCGGGGTTTCGGCATTTTTCATGGCTGAACTCCCTTGTTCTCTTTCCTGTATGGCATTTGACCTTTAGGAAACGGTGAGGGTTCGACTCGGTTTTGGAGGGATTCAGATGCAACAGATCAAGGGTTACCACGCCCATGTCTATTTCGATGCCAGCACCATCGACCAGGCGCGAGCCCTGTGTGAGCAAGCGGCACAATTGTTCCCGCTGAAAATGGGCCGGGTGCACGAACGCCCCGTCGGCCCGCACCCGGATTGGAGCTGCCAACTGGCGTTCGGCCCTGAGCTCATCGGTGAGGTATTGCCGTGGTTGGCACTCAACCGCAAGGGATTGGTGGTGTTCCTGCACCCCGACACCGGCAACGATCTGCTGGATCACAGCGAGCACGCGATCTGGATGGGCGCGATTCGCCCGCTCGACCTGTCTATTTTCTGATCAGAGTGTTTCTTCGGCTTCGCCCGGTAAATGCTCATCCAGATGCAACCACGGCAGGCGGCTGTCGGTCCAGATGTGGCGTTCGGCCGGGGCCCGCTCCGGGTGATCGAGGGTGGCGATGGTCACGTCGATGCTGCCCGGGCTCAGGTGAGTCTCCAATGCCAGTTGCGCCCCACAGTTGCCGCAAAAATAGCGCGCGCAGGTTGGCGAAGAGTCGTACCGCGCCGGTTTTCCCGCTAGCCATTGAAAGGTTGTCGCCGGCACAGTGATCCAGGTGGTCACGATCCCGCCGCTGACCCGCCGGCAAATCGAGCAATGGCAATGGGCGATATCGTGTAAAGGCCCGCTGAATTGATATCGCAGTTGTCCGCAGTGGCATCCGCCTGTGTGAAAGTCGACCATTCCTTTTCCTCCGGATGCGTTTTCACTGGCGTCTTCGCGAGCAGGCTCGCTCCCACAGGGGATCAAAATCATTGTGGGATCGAGCCTGCTCGCGAAGGGCACAACTCGGTTTCCCCTCTCTGCCCCGGTCCGACGACCGGTTGCACATCCGGTCAATGCTTTCATCGGCGAAAGCTGGCTGAAAGCTTCCACGATTAGGATCGCCCTCACTGCCGGCAACAGACCGGTTGGCTAAAGCGAATGTTCGATTGTTCGCCCAGCCCATTAAACAACAACAATGGTGACCCTGATGTCCTCTTCTATCCGCCGCTTCGCTGCAACTCCGCCCGTACGTCTCGTGCTTCCCGTTCTGCGCTGATCCCATCCGATCCGCCCATTTCCCTAGCCGCGCTACGCCTGGAGTATTCCCATGCTGACTTTCCTTGGCTTCGCCATGGTCATCACGTTCATGTTCCTGATCATGACCAAGCGCCTGTCCGCGTTGATCGCCTTGATCATCATCCCGATCGTTTTCGCCTTGTTTGGCGGTTTCGGCCCGAAAATCGGCCCGATGATGCTCGAAGGCATTACCAAGCTCGCGCCAACCGGCGTGATGCTGATGTTCGCGATTCTCTATTTTGCCCTGATGATCGACTCCGGCCTGTTTGACCCGGCCGTGCGCAAGATCCTCAAAATGGTCAAGGGCGACCCGTTGAAAGTGTCGGTGGGTACCGCCGTCCTGGCGCTCGTCGTTTCCCTCGACGGTGACGGCGCGACCACCTACATGATCTGCGTGGCCGCCATGCTGCCGCTCTACAGCCGTATCGGCATGAGCCCGCGGATCATGGCCGGCTTGATCATCCTCGCCGGTGGCGTGATGAACATGACTCCGTGGGGTGGCCCGACCGCCCGTGCCGCCAGTGCGCTGCACGTCGATCCATCGGCCATCTTCGTGCCGATGATTCCCGCGATGGCCGCCGGTGTCCTGGCCATCCTTGCCATTGCCTACTTCTACGGCAAACGTGAACGTGCGCGTCTGGGAGAGTTGCATCTGGTCGGTGATGAGGTGGATCACAGCGAGATCACCGTTTCGCAATTCCCGGATGCACGTCGGCCAAGCTTGATCTGGTTCAACGGCGCCCTGACCCTGGTCCTGATGTGCACCCTGATCGCCGGCCTGTTGCCGCTGCCGGTGCTGTTCATGGTGGCGTTCAGTATCGCGATGATCGTCAACTACCCGTGCCTGCAACAGCAGAAGGATCGCGTCGCGGCCCACGCTGGTAGCGTACTGGCGGTGGTCGGGCTAATCTTTGCCGCGGGTATCTTCACCGGTATCCTGTCGGGCACAGGCATGGTCGATGCCATGTCCAAAAGCCTGCTGTCGGTGATTCCAGACTTCCTCGGCCCATACCTGGCAGTGATCACGGCGTTGGTGAGCATGCCATTCACCTTCTTCATGTCGAATGATGCATTTTATTACGGCGTGTTGCCGGTACTGGCCGAAGCCGCCAGCCATTACGGTATTACCGCGGTGGAAATGGCACGTGCCTCGATCGTCGGTCAGCCCGTCCACTTGTTGAGCCCGCTGGTACCATCGACTTACCTCTTGGTGGCCCTGGCTGGCATCGATTTTGGTGATCACCAGCGCTTCACCCTGAAGTGGGCAGTGCTGGTTTGCATGTGCATACTGGTTGCCGCATTGCTGATGGGGATTTTTCCGCTGTTCAGCACTCTATAAGCCCAAGACTCACCATTTCGGGTCCAGGCTTCGCGGTTTGAAGTCGGGGCCCTTTTTGGTTTAACAATCGCTCAAAGGAATACACATGGAATGGCTGACCAACCCTGAAATCTGGGTTGCCTTCTTTACCCTGACTGCCCTGGAAATCGTCCTGGGTATCGATAACATCATCATGATTTCGATCTTGGTCAGCCGGATGCCCAAGCACATGCAACAGCGCACCCGGATTTTCGGCCTGGCGCTGGCCATGATCACGCGGATTCTGTTGCTGTTGTCGATCACTTGGGTCATGCGCCTTACCGCCGACTTGTTCGAAGTGTTCGGCCAGGGTATCTCCGGGCGTGACCTGATCTTGTTCTTCGGTGGCCTGTTCCTGCTGTGGAAAAGCTCGCAAGAGATGTACCACGCGCTGGAAGGTGAAGACGAAACCGATGACGAGCCTTCGATGAAGGGCGGCAACTTCCTCTACACCATCATCCAGATCGCGATCATCGACATCGTGTTCTCCCTGGACTCGGTGATCACTGCCGTCGGCATGGTTTCCCACGTACCGGTCATGGTGGCGGCGATTGTCGTGGCGGTGTTGGTGATGATGCTAGCCTCGGGCACGATCAGCGCGTTCATCGACAAGCACCCTTCGCTGAAGATGCTCGCGCTGTCGTTCCTGTTGATCGTGGGTACGGTGCTGATCGCCGAATCCTTCGACGTGCACGTGCCAAAAGGCTACGTCTACTTCGCCATGGCGTTCTCGCTGGCGGTGGAAGCGATCAACATCAAGATGCGCACCGCCATTGCAAGAAAGAAAAAGCAGCAGGACCCGGTGAAACTGCGCAAGGACATTCCGGGGCAGTAACTGGAATGTTGTGCTGAACAAAAGGGGCCTTGAGAGGCCCCTTTTTTGTCTGCATCAAACTGTTTTCATGACAGTTTCATTTCAATCGCTTCTTTAGCTATGCGATGCTGGCGCCCAGACCGTTAGCCAACTACAGCTTAATTACAGAACGTAGAATGTCGCGCGGCACCGCCAACTTGCTCCTTTGGGGCGCTACCACCACAGGGGGCCAGCATGCTCACCCTGCTCAATTTGCTCTCAGCCGTGGCCTTGCTGATCTGGGGCACGCATATCGTCCGAACCGGCATCTTGCGGGTCTACGGTTCCAACCTGCGCCACGTCATCGGCCAGAACATGTCCAAGCGCTGGCTGGCGTTCATCTCGGGGATCGTCGTGACCGCGATGGTCCAGAGCAGTAACGCCACGGCGATGCTCGTCACGTCGTTTGTCGGCCAGGGCCTGATGGCGCTGACCCCTGCCCTGGCAACCATGCTGGGGGCCGATGTCGGTACGGCGTTGATGGCACGGGTGCTGACCTTCGATCTGTCATGGCTCTCGCCACTGCTGATTTTTCTCGGGGTGATTTTCTTCCTGTCGCGCAAACAGACGCGACTAGGGCAAATGGGCCGGGTCAGCATCGGCCTGGGGTTGATCATTCTGGCGCTGCAACTGATTGTCGAAGCAGCCGCGCCGATCACCCACGCCCAAGGGGTGAAAGTGATTTTCGCCTCGCTGACTGGCGACATTTTGCTCGACGCCCTGGTCGGCGCGTTGTTCGCGATGATTTCCTACTCCAGCCTGGCGGCGGTCCTGCTGACCGCAACCCTCGCCGGCGCCAGCGTGATCAGCCTGCCGGTGGCCATCGGCCTGGTGATCGGCGCCAACATCGGCAGCGGCATTCTCGCGTTCCTCAGCACCAGCATGCAGAACGCCGCCGGCCGCCAGGTGGCGCTGGGCAGCCTGTTGTACAAGATGATCGGGCTGTTGCTGATCATTCCCGTGCTCGACCCCTTGGTGCACTGGATCGACAGCCTCGACTTCAGCCCCCAGGAAATGGTCATCGGCTTCCACCTGCTCTACAACACGGCGCGTTGCCTGATCCTGCTGCCCAGTGTCGGGCCGATGGCCAGGTTCTGTGCGTGGATACTGCCCGAACGTCCGCAAACCAACGGTATGGCCAAACCCCGGCACCTTGACCCGACAGCATTGGTCACGCCAAGCCTGGCATTGGCCAACGCGGCCCGGGAAACCCTGCGCATGGGCGATCTGATCGACAACATGCTGGAAGCCATGCTCGACGTGCTGCACGGCAAGCAAACTGCAGTGACCCAGGAGGTGCGTCGTCTGAGTGATGACGTGGAGGCGCTCTACAGTGCGATCAAGCTGTACCTGGCGCAAATGCCCCGGGAAGACTTGAGTGACCAGGACAGCCGGCGCTGGGCGGAAATCATCGAACTGGCGATCAACCTCAAGCTTGCCAGTGACTTGATCGAGCGCATGCTGCGCAAAGTCCAGCAACAGAAAACCTCCCAGCGCCGGTCGTTTTCCGAAGTGGGTCTGGAAGAGTTGGCCGGGCTGCACAGCCAGTTGATCTCCAACCTGCGCCTGGGCTTGTCGGTTTTCCTGAGTGCCGACAAGGAAAGTGCCCGCCAGTTACTGCGTGAGAAACGTCGCTTTCGCGCACAGGAACGCCGCCTGGCCCACGCGCATGTCAGTCGTTTGCAACGTAAGATCGTGCAAAGTATCGAGACCAGTTCGCTGCACCTGGAGTTGATTGCCGACATGAAGCGTTTGAATTCGCTGTTTTGCAGCAGTGCCTATGTGGTGCTGGAAACTTCCGACACTGGGGCGCTGGCCGTCGACGATTTGGCTGACATCACGCATTCGCCTTGAACGTCTGGCACGGTGGTCAGTCAGTAACATTGGTTTCGGGTTCAAGATCATCGCGAGCAGGCTCGCCCCCACAGTTGATTTGAGAAGCCTCTGTGGGAGCGAGCCTGCTCGCGATGGCTGCCTGGAAAGCGACACGGATCTCCAATCAGCCGTATGGAAGCTCGTTATGCGTTGTCTGTTGTTCGCCTGTCTGTTGCTTGGCTCATTCCCTTCGTTTGCCCTGGATCGCTTCCAGGTCGAAGGCTACACCCTGCGCAACGGTTTGCAGTTGGTGCTCAAGCCCGCCCCTGAGCGCGGCCACGTGGCGATCCGGTTGGTGGTCGGGGTAGGCCTGGATGATTTCGGTTGCGCCGATAAAGAACTGCCACACCTGCTCGAACACCTGCTGTTCAGCGGCATCGACGCCAGCGGTGAAGGCGGCCTGGAGGAGCGCATGCAGGCGCTGGGTGGCGAGTGGAATGCTTTCACCAGCAACGCCGACACCACCTTTGTGATCGAGGCCCCGGCGAAAAACCAGCGCAAGGTGCTCGATCTGCTGCTGGCGTTGCTGACGCAGACTCATTTCGACGACGACGCCATCCACGCCGCCAAGCAAGTGGTCGAGCGTGAAGATGGTGGCCACTACACCCACCTGCAACGCTGGCTGGATCGACAGGACCTGGGCAATACCGCCAGCAAACAACTGGCCGTGGAACTGGGCCTCAAATGCCCTGAGCGTGCGCAAGTCCATCACCTGACCCGCGAACAGCTGGAGAACGTGCGCAAGGGCTGGTACGCGCCCAACAACATGACGCTGATTGTCGTCGGCGACCTCGACCGCTTGCTGCCGGCCTATCTGGATCGGGCTTATGGCGCGCTGACCGCCATCGACCCGACAGAGCACCCGCCCCTGCCACAAATCCAGGCCAGCGCGGCCCATGAGCGCAACCTGATTCGCGGCTTCGTCGGTGGTGGGGCCAAGCTGCACTGGCTGGTTCCGGAGCCGGTGCTGGACAATCAGCACGACGAAACCTTCGACCTGCTCAAGGACTATCTGGACTGGGCACTCTATCGCCAACTGCGCCTGGCGCACAGCTTGTCCTATGGTCCCTGGGCCGAGCGTGAGGTGTTTGGCGGCGTTGGCTTCATGAGCCTGAATGCCGACCTGGATCGCGACGACGTGGCCGAAGCGCAAGAGGTGCTGGATGAGCTGAAGGCCGGTTTGCTCAAGGATGGTCTCAACGCCGAGACCTTCAATCGCCTCAAACAGGCCGCCATCGCCCGCCAGTCGTGGGCCGTTCAAGGCAACAGCGCCCTGGCCGATTACTACTGGAGTTCCTTGGGAGACTATGCAGACGGCCGTTTCGCCAACCCGGTCAGGGAATTGCAAGCCGTCACGCTGGCGCAAGCGAACAAGGCCATGCGCGAATTGCTCTTGCAACCGGGCTATGTGCGGATCGAAAAACCGTTGGTGAGTTATGACCAATTGATGTGGATGATCGCCGGGTTGTCGGGATTGTTGCTGCTGAGCCTGGCGGCGTGGCGTTTTCATCGCAGAAAGTAAGCACTTTCGCTGATGAGGCGGTAACCTGTCAGGGATTTTTCCTACGACTAATGTGAACCGCCGAATGCCGACCCTGACCCTCTTCGTCCAGCGCATCCTCGAGCTGATGAAGCGTTACCCCGGGGTCATCGCGGCCGGTGGCTTTATCTCCGGAATCGGCAGCTTCATTCTGGTGGATCGCCAGCAGGGTCTGGCGAGCTGGATCACCACCATCATGCTGATCAGCTGGGTCTGGCTAATGCTGGAAAACAGCCTGACCAAGCTGTTCACCAGAATCTTCAAGCGGGAAATTCCCCAGCCTCTTCTGCGTTATGCGACGCAGATGATTCACCAGGAAAGCCTGTTCTTCGTCCTGCCGTTCTTTTTCATCACCACGACGTGGAACAGCGGCCAGTTTTTCTTCACCGGGCTGTTGGGTATCGCGGCGCTGATTTCCATCATCGACCCGCTCTACTACAAGTGGCTGGCACCCCGGCGCTGGGCGTTCCTGGCGCTGCACACCCTGACCCTGTTCGCCGCCCTCCTCACCGCATTGCCGGTGATCATGCACCTGACCACCTCGCAAAGCTTCAAATGGGCACTGGGCATCGCCGTGCTGTTGTCGTTCCCCAGCCTCGCGTCGATCTTTCCGATCCGCACCGTGCGCAATGCCCTGGCGATCCTGAGTATTACCGTGGGTATCGGCGGTGTCGGCTGGGTACTGCGTTCGTGGGTACCGCCCGCGACCCTGTGGATGACCGACGTGGCCATCAGCACGCAGATGCAGGATCGCACCCCCGGCGCCAGCCTCGAAGAAGTCAGCGCCGAGCAGATTCGCGGCGGTGGCCTCTATGCCTACACGGCGATCAATGCGCCACGCGGACTGGACGAGCGGATTTATCACGTCTGGCAATTCAACGGCAAAGAGGTCGATCGCATCCCTCTCGATATTCACGGTGGACGCAAGGAAGGCTACCGGGCCTGGACTCACAAGCAGAATTTTCCTGGCAATCCGGCAGGCAAATGGCAGGTGCGGGTGTTGACCGAAGACGGCCAATTGATCGGTGTGCTGCGCTTCAAGGTATTAGACAGCACACCGGTCAAAGAAAAGTGAGTAAGTTCGTGTTATTACATAGCTCTGCGTAATAGCCGAAAAAGCACGGAGCTTATGACAAGCAGCACAGTGGCCGGCAATGCCCAATTGGACACCTCGCACTCCCCGCCTCAGATTCGGGTGACGGGAGACTGGACGCTTGCCCATTACGCCGACCTCAAGCACCTGAGTGAAAAGCTCGAAGGCCAGTACGACGACAGCACCCATATCGACCTCAATGGCCTCGGGGCCCTTGATACGGCCGGCGCCTCGCTGCTGGTGGAACTGTTGGGTTCCGAGCGCCTGGGTCGATCCGCCGAACATCCCGATTGCACCCTCTCCACTGCCGACCGCGCGTTGTTGCAAACCGTCTATCAGTCGATGACGGATTTCTGCGTGCCGCTCAAGGAGCCGGAAATCAGCGTCGGCATTCAATTGCTGACCCGCATCGGCCGCGCGGTGGACGCGGTCTGGCAGGACACCCTGCAATTGTTGGGGTTCGTCGGCCTGATTCTGGAAACCATCGTGCGTGGTCTGTTTCGCCCCAGCCGCTGGCGCATCACGCCGATGGTGGCGCACATCGAACAGACCGGTCTCGACGCCGCGCCCATCGTTGCACTGCTGACCTTTCTGGTGGGCGCCGTGGTGGCCTTTCTCGGGGCGACGGTGTTGACCACGTTCGGCGCCAGTGTGTTCACGGTGGACTTGGTGGCGTTTGCCTTCTTGCGCGAATTCGGTGTGCTTCTGACCGCAATCCTGATGGCTGGGCGCACCGCCAGTGCGTTCACCGCGCAAATCGGCTCGATGAAGGCCAACGAGGAAATCGACGCCATTCGCACCCTGGGCCTCGACCCGATCGAGTTGCTGGTGGTGCCGAGGGTCCTGGCGTTGCTGGTCGCCTTGCCAATGCTGACCTTTCTGGCGATGGTCTCGGGGATTATCGGTGGCGGCGTCGTTTGCGCAGTAGCGCTGGATATTTCGCCAGCGATGTTTCTGTCGCTGCTGCAATCGGACATCGGCGTCCAGCACTTTCTGGTGGGGATCGTCAAAGCGCCGATCTTCGCGTTTCTCATTGCAGCGATCGGTTGCCTGGAAGGCTTTAAAGTCAGCGGCAGTGCGGAGTCCGTCGGCGCTCACACCACGTCCAGCGTGGTGCAGTCGATTTTCGTGGTGATCGTGCTCGATGCCGTGGCCGCACTGTTTTTCATGGAGATGAGTTGGTGAGTCGTTTACCCCGAGCGCCCGCCGAGGCGGTGATCGAAGTCCGTGGGCTGTGCAATCGTTTCGGTAGCCAGAGCGTGCACGAAAACCTCGATCTGGATCTGTACAAGGGCGAGATCCTGGCCGTGGTCGGTGGTTCCGGCAGCGGTAAGTCCGTGCTGCTGCGCAGCATCGTCGGTTTGCGCCAGCCCAGCGAGGGCGTGGTGAAAGTCTTCGGTAAAAACCTGCCGACCCTGCCTGAGCACGAGCGCTCCCTGATCGAACGGCGCTTTGGAGTGCTGTTCCAGAAAGGCGCCCTGTTCTCTTCGTTGACGGTGACCGAGAACGTCGCCCTGCCCCTGATCGAACACGCGGGATTGAGCCGTGACGATGCCGAGCACTTGGCGGCGGTAAAACTGGCCCTGGCTGGCTTGCCGCTGTCGGCGGCGGACAAGTACCCCGCGTCCCTGTCCGGCGGCATGATCAAGCGTGCGGCACTGGCACGGGCCTTGGCGCTGGACCCGGACATCCTGTTTCTCGACGAGCCCACCGCCGGTCTCGATCCGATTGGTGCCGCCGCCTTCGATCAACTGATCCTGACCCTGCGCGATGCCTTGGGCCTTAGCGTGTTCCTGGTGACCCACGACCTCGACACGCTCTACACCATCACCGACCGCGTGGCGGTGCTGGCGCAGAAGAAAGTGCTGGTGGCCGATGCCATTGATGTCGTCTCGGAAACCGACGATGCATGGATTCACGAATACTTCCATGGCCCTCGCGGCCGCGCGGCGCTGACGGCCGCTCAACAGCTCAACGAGGTCTGACATGGAAACCCGAGCCCATCATGTATTGATCGGCCTGTTCACCGTGATTGTGGTGACAGGCGCCCTGCTCTTTGGCCTTTGGCTGGCCAAGTCCAGTGTCGACACCGAGTTCAAGGACTACGAGGTTGTGTTCAACGAGGCGGTCAGTGGTCTATCCAAGGGCAGCCCGGTGCAGTACAGCGGGATCAAGGTCGGCGATGTCGTGCTGCTGCGGCTGGACCCGAAAGACCCGCGTCGGGTGCTGGCCAGGATTCGTCTGGGTGGCGACACACCGATCAAGGAAGATACCCAGGCCAAGCTGGCGCTGACCGGGGTCACCGGAACATCGATCATCCAGCTCAGCGGCGGTACGCCCCAGAGCCCGCCACTCAAGGGCAAGGACGGCAAACTGCCGACCATTGTCGCTTCGCCCTCGCCCATCGCCCGATTGCTCAATGACAGCAACGACCTCATGGCCGGGGTGAACATGCTGATGCACAACGCCAACCTGATGTTTTCCACGGAAAACATCGAGCGTATCAGTAAGACCCTGGAACATCTTGAAGTCACCACCGGCACCATCGCCGACCAGCGTGGCGATATCCGCCAGGCCATGCAGCAACTGGCGGCGGTCGGCAAACAGGCCAGCACCATGATGGAACAGACGTCGACGCTGATGCGCAGCGCCAACGGCTTGCTCAATGATCAGGGCAAGCAGATGTTCGGCAGCGCCGAACAAGCCATGAAATCCCTGGAACAGAGCAGCGCGACGATCAACAAGCTGCTCAGCACCAATCAGGACTCGTTGAACAGCGGCATGCAGGGCCTCAATGGCCTGGCGCCGGCAATACGCGAGCTGCGGGAAACCCTGACCTCGTTGCGCTCCATCTCCCAGCGCCTTGAGGCCAACCCCAGCGGTTACCTGCTGGGCAGTGACAAGAACAAGGAGTTCACCCCATGAAGCTGTCTACCCTCGCCCTCCTCACCAGCTTCACGTTGATCAGCGCCTGCTCGATCCTGCCCAAGCCCGAACCCTTCGATCTCTATCGATTGCCTTCGGCGCAAAGCAGTGTGGCGCCTGCTCACGCCACGCCGCAGCGCTGGTCGTTGCGCCTGAACAAACCCCAGGCCAGTGAAGCGTTGAACAGCCCCAACATCGCCGTCATCCCCCAAGGCGACGTGATCAGCAGCTATAAGGGCGCACGTTGGAGCGACCCAGCGCCGGTGCTGATGCGCAATCGCCTGCTCGATGGTTTCCAGCGTGATGGCCGGGTGACGCTGCTGAGCACCGATGACAGCAACTTCCAGGCGGACCTGGAACTGGGTGGCAGCTTGCAGGCGTTTCAGACCGAATATCAGGGTACAAACGCCGGCGTGATCGTGCGCCTGGACGCCTTGCTGGTGCGTGGTTATGACCAGCGCATCCTCGCCAGCAAGCGTTTTGAAGTTCGCCAGCCTTTGAGTGATGTGAAGGTGCCGGCGGTGGTGGCCGGATTTGGCCAGGCCAGCGATCAACTGACGACGCAGGTGGTGGCGTGGGCGGTTGAGCAAGGGCAAAAAGTCGCACCGCCCCCAAGGCCATGAACCTGGCGCAAAACCCCTGTAGGAGCGAGCATGCTCGCGATGGACGCCAAAGCAACGCTGGTTAGCAGACACCCCGCGTTATCGTTGACGTTTTTCGCGAGCATGCTCGCTCCTACAGGGGATTGTGGTTAGCCGAAGAACCAGTAGCAGACCCCGATGGCGCCCAGTACACCGGCCAATTCCGCCAGTAACGCACACCCCACCGCATGCCGCGCTCGCTGGATGCCCACTGCGCCGAAGTACACCGCCAGCACATAGAACGTGGTTTCTGTACTGCCCTGAACCGTCGCCGCCACCAGTGCCGGGAAGCTGTCCACACCCGATGTTTTCATCGTTTCGATCAGCATCGCCCGGGCGGCGCTGCCGGAGAAGGGTTTGACCATCGCCGTTGGCAGCGCATCGACGAAGCGCGTGTCCCAGCCGGCCCATTCCACCAGGTGACGAATCCCGTCCAGGCCGAAATCCAGGGCGCCGGACGCCCGTAACACGCCTACGGCGCACAGCATCGCCACCAGATATGGCAGTAGGTTCTTCGCCACGTCAAAGCCTTCCTTGGCGCCTTCGACGAACGCTTCGTAGACCTTGACCTTGCGCAACGCGCCAATCACCAGAAACAGCATGATCAAGCCAAATAGCGTCAAGTTGCCGAGGATCGAAGACAAACCCGCCAGTGCGGTCGCTGACATCGTTCCCAGAAGCGCCATGAAACCGCCGAGGGCGAGGGCGCCGGGAATCAGGTACGCCAACACCACCGGGTCCCAGACGCGCAGGCGTTGCATGAAGGCTACGGCCAGGAAACCGACAATGGTCGAGCAACTGGTGGCGAGCAGGATCGGCAGGAACACCAGCGTCGGGTCGGGCGCACCTTGCTGGGCGCGGTACATGAAGATCGTCACCGGCAGCAGGGTCAGGGAGGAGGCGTTGAGCACCAGGAACAGGATCTGCGCGTTACTGGCAATCGTATCGCTGGGATTGAGCTCCTGCAGCGCCTTCATGGCCTTGAGGCCGATGGGCGTGGCGGCGTTGTCCAGGCCCAGGCCGTTGGCGGCGAAGTTCAGGGTGATGAGACCGATGGCGGGGTGGCCAGGCGGGACTTCCGGCATCAGGCGCAAGAACAGCGGCCCGAGGGCCTTGGCCAGCCATTCGACGATCCCGGCCTTCTCGGCGATCCGCAGAAAGCCCAACCACAGGGTGAGGGTACCGAACAGCAGGACCATGACTTCGACGGACAACTTGGCCATGGCGAAGATGCTTTCCACCATCGCCGCGAAGATCCCGGCGTTGCCGCCGATCAACCATTGCGCCAGCGCCGACACGGCAGCCACGATGAAGAAGCCAAGCCACAGGCCATTAAGCATCAGTCAAATCCCCCAAAAGATGCGCGAATGATAGCGGGGTGGCCAGAAACGACAAACCCCGGATTTCTCCGGGGTTTGTCTGGTATTACATTAGTTGCTGGAGGTTTCACCCGCTGGCAGCTTTTCCTTGCTGCGCCAGTGCGGCAGGGAGTTCCAGTAGCGCTGGCCCTTGGCGTCGTCGTACATGCCTTCCCAACGAGCGATGACCAGCACGGCCAGGGCATTGCCGATCACGTTCAGAGCGGTACGTGCCATGTCCATGACACGGTCGACACCGGCGATGAATGCCAGGCCTTCGAGCGGGATGCCGACGCTGCCCAGGGTAGCGAGCAGGACTACGAAGGACACGCCAGGTACACCGGCGATGCCCTTGGAGGTGACCATCAGGGTCAGCACCAGCAGCAATTGCTGGCTGATCGACAGATCGATGCCATAGAGCTGGGCAATGAAGATGGCCGCAATGCTCTGGTACAGGGTCGAACCGTCCAGGTTGAACGAGTAACCGGTTGGCACGACGAAGCTGCAAACGGCTTTGGGCGCGCCATAGGCTTCCATTTTTTCGATCACACGCGGCAGCACGGTTTCGGAGCTGGCGGTGGAGTAGGCCAGTACCAGCTCATCCTTGAAGATGCGCATCAGCTTGAGCACCGAGAAGCCGAACAGTCGAGCGATCAGGCCCAGCACCACGAAGGCGAAGAAGGCGATGGCGAAGTAAACCAGGATGACCAGTTTTGCCAGTGGCAGCAGGGAAGCGAAGCCGAAGTTGGCCACGGTCACCGCGATCAGTGCGAATACGCCGATCGGTGCGTAGTTCATGATCATGTGGGTGACCTTGAACATGCTTTCCGAAACGCCCTGGAACATCTTCACCAGCGGTTCGCGCAGGTCCGCCTGCAAGCTCGACAAACCGAGGCCGAACAGCACAGAGAAGAAAATGATCGGCAGCATTTCGCCGCGAGCCATGGCCGCGAAGATATTCGACGGGATCAGGTTGAGGATGGTTTCGATGAACGCATGTTCATGCTGAACCTCAGCAGCTGTTGCCTGGTACTTGGAAATGTCCACAGTGCCCAGGGTGCTCATGTCGATACCGGCACCTGGATGGAACAGGTTGGCCAGCAGCAGACCCACCACAATGGCGATGGTGGTGACGATCTCGAAGTAGATGATGGTCTTGAGGCCGATGCGCCCAAGTTTCTTGGCGTCACCGACGCCAGCAATGCCGACGATCAGGGAAGATATGACGATCGGAATTACGATCATCTTGATCAGACGGATAAAGATATCGCCTGCCGGTTGCAGGACGTTGCTGATCCACCAGGCTTTTTCGGCACTGAAATGGTTGAGCAGCGCACCGATTGCAATCCCCAATACCAGACCGATGAGGATCTGCCAGGCGAGGCTAAGCTTTGCCTTCTTCATATCTTTACCCTTACTTCAGTTTGACTCGGGCAGATGCATGAACGGCCTCGCTTGTGGCGAAAACGTCAGAGCACTTGCCCCCGTATAAGGAGCCCCGGAGCGCTTGTTAATGGCTCTCTGGCAGGCGAAAAAAGGCGCAACTATTCCGATGCAAGGAAGCGACGTCTAATGCCGTAAACGCCTACCCTATGCCGAATCGGCATGAGGTTTTTTGAGTGAAACGCGCGTCCCAACCGGTTCGAATACGACATATTGGCAGGCATAAGTGCCGTGAACCGGCCATTACAGAGCAGATTGTATGTTTTTTGAACAGCGGGGAAGGGTGTCAAAATGATTGGAATTCAGCAGATCTGCGCAGAGATATGAGCGCAAAAGAAAGGCGATTTTTCTCGATGTACGGTCGCTCATGACGCCCTTGGGGACTTTTCCCGCAGGTGCTGCAACCTTCAAGCACTACGCAAGCTCGTCGAACCCAACTCGGCCGGCGAACTTGCGTGGCAGCTTTACCTGACCCGGCCCTTGCGCAGGCACTCCCTGTACCCGTAGGTCACTCCGCCCCTGAAGCAGGCAGAACGTCCCGACCCCTTGGTCATGCGCCTTTCCTTCCTCAGGTGGCGCAGTGGGAAAGAAGCGATGTGCTTCTTTCGCGTCTTGAACTTTGTTCAGCCACGACCGCGACGGCTAAAGAAGAAAGATGCAATGAACATCACCAGGAACACGACAAAGAGAATCTTGGCGATACCCGTGGCGGTGCCCGCGATACCACCGAAGCCCAGGACGGCGGCGACAATGGCAATGATCAGGAACGTGATTGCCCAGCTCAACATGATGATTCTCCTTACGCTTCTATTAAGAGGTGTTGCTATCCCGGCGCGTCGAGCGCACCAAGTTGATGTGCTCAGAACACCCAGCGTTCCTGACGGGGCATCTCATTGGCCGGTTGCGCCTGGTCGACGTCCATCATTCTCATCGGGGTGTTATCTACCAAACCGCTGCCTGCCGCGCTGAAATGGGTTTGGGTCGGATGCTCAAACGAAATGCGCGGGGCTTCTGGCTGCTGACTCTGTTCCCATAGAAGAAACTGTTGACCGGCGATCAAGGTGATCACCAGTGCAAGTACCGCAAACAGGCCTTGCTGAACATGCAGTGGCGAGAAATGCAATTGGGCGGCAAGTTGGCGATTCATCCTGAAGCTCCTCCCACGCTGGGGAAATCAGACTGAGGGCATTTGTTTCTTGCCCTGCGTTAATCAGGTTATTGCAGCCTGCATGCCAGCTTTTTTTATTAAAAAAAACCGTTAAAAACAACAAGTTATGTTTGTCGTGTGAATGTGAGTCGACGCATCCTGCACGATGAGCCCTCGTCCGGTCGTGCGTAATGCACGACTCTTGGCAAACACATCGCAATCTTTTTGAATTGAGAGGAGGGCGCGGCTGTCAGAAATGGACGCAAGGCATCTCTGATAAAGGGGTTTTGCGTTCCAGTAAGCTAATTTCGGGCGTTGCAGCGAGGGGACAGGAGTTAGCTACCCTGCTAAGGCAGGAATGGATCAGAATAAACCATGCAACTTGCCCGATTTTTCCGGGACTAACCAAGATCATTCTTTAAGGAGCGTAGGAAAATGGAATCCGCCACTGAGCATCAAGGCCGCATTCTTCTGGTAGATGATGAGTCTGCCATCCTGCGAACCTTCCGCTATTGCCTTGAAGATGAAGGCTACAGCGTTGCGACCGCTAACAGCGCTGCGCAAGCTGAAGCCTTGCTGCAACGTCAAGTTTTCGACCTGTGCTTCCTCGATTTGCGCCTGGGGGAGGACAACGGTCTGGACGTTCTGGCACAGATGCGCATCCAGGCCCCATGGATGCGCGTGGTGATCGTCACCGCGCATTCGGCCGTAGACACCGCCGTTGATGCGATTCAGGCGGGTGCCGCGGATTATCTGGTCAAGCCGTGCAGCCCCGATCAATTGCGCTTGGCCACGGCCAAACAGCTGGAAGTGCGGCAATTGTCGGCTCGTCTGGAGGCTCTGGAAGGTGAGATGCGTAAACCCAAGGAAGGTCTGGACTCTCACAGCCCGGCCATGAAGGTCGTGCTCGAGACCGCCCGCCAGGTGGCCAATACCGATGCCAACATCCTGATCCTTGGGGAGTCCGGCACCGGTAAAGGCGAGTTGTCCCAGGCGATTCACGGCTGGAGCAAGCGCTCGAAAAAATCCTGTATCACCATCAACTGTCCGTCGCTGACGGCCGAGCTCATGGAAAGCGAGTTATTCGGCCACAGCCGGGGTGCATTTACCGGTGCCAGTGAAAGCACCTTGGGGCGCGTTAACCAAGCTGATGGCGGAACCTTGTTTCTCGACGAAATCGGTGATTTTCCCTTGGTTTTGCAACCAAAGTTGCTGCGCTTCATTCAAGACAAGGAATACGAGCGGGTGGGTGACCCCGTCACGCGCCGGGCCGATGTGCGCATTCTTGCGGCCACCAACCAGAACCTGGAAGACATGGTCCGCGACGGGCGCTTCCGCGAGGACCTGTTGTATCGGCTCAATGTCATTACGTTGCACCTGCCACCACTGCGCGAACGCCGGGAAGACATTCTCAACCTCGCAGACCGGTTTCTGGCCCGTTTCGTCAAGGAATATGCACGTCCGGCGCGGGGTTTCAGCGACGAGGCCCGTGAAGCGCTCCTGGGTTACCGCTGGCCGGGGAACATTCGCGAGCTGCGTAACGTAGTGGAGCGTGCGAGCATTATTTGCCCGCAGGAGCGGGTCGAGATCAGCCACTTGGGCATGGCCGAAGCGCCGATCAACAACGCACCGCGTATTGGTGCGCCGTTAAGCCTGGATGAGCTGGAAAAGGCCCATATCGGTGCCGTCCTTGCCACCGCAGGCACGCTGGATCAAGCCGCCAAGACCTTGGGAATCGATGCGTCGACGCTGTACCGCAAGCGCAAGCAGTACAACCTGTGAGTTCGCGGCGATGAAACCGGCGATGAAGTTGCAGACCCGGCTTTTCCTCAGCATTTCTGCACTGATCACTGTCGCACTGCTTGGGTTACTGCTCGGTCTTGTCAGTGTGCTGCAGATGGCCGGGAGCCAGGAAGCGTTGGTGCGTAACAACTTCGTCACTCTGGACCTGGGGCTCAAGTTGCGACAGACGCTGGGTGATCAGCTGCTCATCATGCTCAGTGAAAAAAGCGATCCCGCCGCCCTAGAGGCGTCCAAGCAGCGTTACCTTGAGCTGCTGGAGGAAGGCATTGCCCAGGAACCCTCAGATGAAACCCACGGCTTCAAAAAGGCCAAGGCCGATTATTTGAGTTTTATGGGTGCGTATGAAGTGTCCGCTGACCCGACGCGCGTACTCAGTGGCAACGATGAGCTGACCGAAAAATTCAATCTATTGCGCAATGGCTTGATCACGGAGCACAAGCGGGCGCTGGATGACATCAGCACTGTCGAACGCAAAGCCCGTGAGCGTGCACTGCTGATCGCCGGGCTGCTTGGCCTGGTTGGGCTGGCGGTGTTGATCATCGGCTTCATTACCGCACACGCCATCGCCCGGCGATTCGGTGAGCCCATCGAGGCTCTGGCGCAGGCAGCGGATCGTATTGGCCAGGGTGATTTCGACGTCACGCTGCCGGTGTCTTCGGCCGTGGAGCTGAATCAGCTGACCCGGCGCTTCGGGATCATGGCGGAGGCGTTGCGTGAACATCAGGCCACTAACGTCGATGAGTTGCTGGCGGGACAGCAGCGTTTGCAAGCGGTGCTCGACGGTATCGACGATGGCTTGCTGATGATTGATCGCCAGGGGCATCTGGAGCACCTTAACCCTGTAGCGCAGCGCCAGTTAGGCTGGGACTCCGATCGGCTCGGGCGAGGCTTGGGTGAGGCGCTTGAGCATCCCGAACTCGATGAGCAACTGCAGCTGGTACTGCGTGGCGGTACGCTGGAACGTATGCCGGATGACCTGAGCATCGAGGTCGATGGCGAGACGCGGTTGCTGACGTATAGCCTGACGCCAGTCATCCACACCCAAGGGCATATTCTTGGTGCAGTGATGGTGCTGCACGATGTGACTGAACAACGTGCCTTCGAACGGGTGCGTAGCGAGTTCGTCTTGCGCGCCTCCCATGAACTGCGCACGCCCGTGACTGGTATGCACATGGCATTTGGGCTGTTTCGCGAGCGCTCGCATTTTCCACCGGAGTCCCGGGAGGCGGACCTGCTGAACACGGTAAACGAAGAAATGCAGCGGCTGATGCAACTGATCAATGACTTGCTGAATTTCTCCCGTTACCAGAACGGCTTGCAGAAACTCACTCTGGCGCCATGCTCCATCGAGGATTTGCTGGAGCAAGCGCAGAGTCGTTTTACCGACGGGGCGCGAGAGAAGGGTGTCGAGCTGTTGGTAGAAGTCCAGGGGCCCTTGCCACGGTTGCAAGCCGATCAGGCGCAACTGGACCGGGTGCTCGACAATCTGATCGATAATGCACTGCGTCATACCGCCACCGGCGGGCGGATACGCCTGCAAGCCAGGCGTCATGGGGAACGGGTCATCATCAGCGTCGAAGATAACGGTGAAGGCATCGCCTATGGCCAACAGGGCCGGATCTTCGAGCCGTTTGTCCAGGTCGGCCGCAAGAAAGGCGGGGCCGGCCTCGGTTTGGCGTTGTGCAAGGAAATTGTGCAGCTGCATGGAGGACGAATGGGTGTTTACTCGAGACCGGGGCAGGGGACTCAGTTTTATATGACGTTGACGGTGTAAGCGCTTTTTACGCTTCGTCATCCAGGCGTCGACCGGCCAGTCGGCGGCCTCGGGTTATCAGCTCAATGAACTGCACCGCACTTAATGCATGGGCAAACAGCCAGCCCTGGCCGAATCTCACCCCCTCACTGCTGAGGAGCGCCGCCTGGGCTTCATGCTCGATGCCTTCGGCAATCACCTTCAAATGCAGTGACTGGGCCATGTGAATAATATGCGGCGCAACGCCGCTGCTCGCTGCGTCATGGCCCAGCGCATCGATGAACGCTTTGTCGATTTTCAGGCAATCCACCGGCAGGGTCTGCAGATACGCGAGACTGCAGTAGCCGGTGCCAAAGTCATCGATCAGTACCTGGTGCCCGACATCCCGCAAGGCTTGCAGGTTTTCCCGGGCCACCACCACATCGATCAATCCGCGTTCGGTGACTTCAAAGGCAATCTGCTTGGCCGCGACCCGGTGCAGGGTCAGCAAGCGAGCCATCACTTGGCCGATCCGCGGGATCATGACATCGCAGGCCGCCAGGTTGACCGAGATGTACAACTGCGGGTTGGCCCGCAGCAGTTGCCCCAGTTGCTCAAGCAGGCGTTGCAGGACAAAGTCGGTCATCTGGCGGATTTGCCCGGTGTTCTCTGCCATCGGGATAAACAGGTCGGGACTGGTCAGGGTGCCGTCCGGCCTTCGCCAGCGCAGCAAGGCTTCGGCCCCGACGCAGTTGCGGCTGTCGAGGTCAAAGATCGGCTGATAGAGCACCTGCAACTCACCTCGGCGGATGGCTCCCGTCAGCTCCGCGTCAAGTGACTGGCGCTGGCGCACCAGCAAAAACACCAGGAAACCCACGCAAAGAGCCAATAGCAGACAGGCGGGCAGCAACCACCACCACACGGGCGGTATATGGGTGCCACTGCGCGGGCTGATCAGCACCAGTTGGTATTCCGGGTTGTCGGTGGGCATGCGGTAAATCAAGCGTGTCTGGGTGACTTGCAGCGCATCGCGGGTTTTTGGCGGCCATTGGCTCGGTGGCCAGGCTTGCGAGACGCCCAGTACCGGAATTGCCCGGGTGCCATGGTCAAGTACCACCAGCAGGCTGCTTCCCGGCGAAAGGTCGACCATGTCGGTCAAATGGCCGCGAGATGTCGCAACCCGGAAATTGCCGCGTCCGAGCATCAGCGCGGCACGGTTTTCATCGGGTTCGGTGGTGGTATTCAACCAGTAACTGTAGGTGGGGCCCTTGATGTCCGGTGGGCGTATCAATGACAAACCTTCCTGGCGCGGACGATTGGAACAGATTCGCGAGGCGTCCATGTAGGCTGCCTCATAGACGAAGCGATAATTGAAGGTGACCTGCTGCAAAGTCGCGATCATGTCGTCATCGCAGCTGCGCAACGGCTGGGCTTCCAGGTCGTCAAGGCTTTCGCGCAATTGCCCGAACAGTTGCTCCAGACGAGCAAGAAAACGTTCACCCTGGGCGTTCATTTCCCAGCTTTCGTTTTGCTCAACCTGGTGAATGGCAACGAAGTAACTGCCGGCCATCATCAACGTAGCGCTCAAGACAGCAGCCAGCATCGCCAGAAACCAAGGGCGATAGAACCAGCTGCGAAGTGTCTCTCGAGCAACAGTCATTATGTAATATCCGACGAATTACCAATGAGTTATAGCTGCTATTTGAGAAACGCGCTGACCGTCGGGCGATCGTCATTATTTTGTCTGATTTAAAACCTGAAGCAGCGCGGCCGTTTGTGCATCCGGCGTACCGTCGAAGCGCGACGGTCGGAAATGCATCTGGAAGGCCGCCAGCACGTGGCGGGTGGCGACGTCCAGTTCGCCCGTTTGCGGTGTGTCATAACCGACGCGTGCCAGTTGTGCCTGATACCAGCTGATGCTCGGCAGCTGTGTTTCGAACCGGGTCTGCTGACGGGCTACGGCTTGTTCGTTCGGCCAAATACCCAACCCTTGCTCAGCCAGGCGCTTCCAGGGAAACAAGGGCCCCGGATCCAGCTTGCGCAAGGGGGCGATGTCGCTATGCCCGACAATGCTGCGAGGACTGATTGCGTAGCGCTGGCTAATGTCCTTGAGCAGGACGATCAGGGACTCGATCTGCGCTTCGGAGTAGGGATACCACAGGCGCCCGGTCGGGGTGTCCTTGAAGCCCGGGTTGACGATTTCGATGCCGATGGAACTGGAATTCATCCAGGTCCGGCCTTGCCATTGGCTTTCTCCGGCGTGCCAGGCCCGCAGGTTTTCATCCATCAGCTTGTAGATGGTCGCCTTCTTGTCGTCGCCGATCAGGTAGTGGCTGCTGACTTCGCCATGGGTTAGCAGTTGCAGCGAGCGCTCCTGTGATGCATTGGTGTAGTGGAGCACGACGAACTGAATACGGCTGTCGTGATTGGCCGAAGCATGGCTGGTGTCGTAGCGGGGACCGCTGGCGCAGCCGGCCAGCAGGATCAGCGACACGATGAGAGCAAGATATTTCATGGGGAAGCCAACACGCTAAAGACAGTAATGCAACAGTGTAACGTACTGTCTTGTGCGTGTTGGGCCATCGCAACGATTTGAACAACATGGAGCGATAAGCGCTCAGCCCAGCTCCACCCGGTTGCGCCCGGCATTTTTTGCACGGTACAGCGCCTGATCAGCTCTTTTGAGCACCGCATCGCCATGCTCGCCGGCCCTGAAAGCCGCCAGGCCTATGGAGAGGGTGATGGTCACCGGTTCACCCTTGAAGTGAAAAGGGCAGGCTTCGATAGAGGCGCGCAGGGTTTCCAGGAGTTTCATGCCGTTCGCCGGGACGGTGGATGGCATCAGCAGGACAAATTCCTCGCCGCCAAATCGCGCAATGAAGTCTGTCGGGCGCAGGCGCTTACGCAACACGCTGGCAATGATTTTCAGCACTTTGTCGCCCGCCAGGTGCCCGTAATTATCATTGATGCGCTTGAAGTGATCGAGGTCGAGCATGGCCAGCATCAGGGTGTTGCCGTGTTGCTGCCATTGGCCGATCTCATACTCAAGGCGCTCGCTCCAGGCCGCGCGGTTTGGCAGTCCGGTCAGCGGATCGATCAAGGCTTTCTGGCGTTGCTCTTCGAGGTGCTCGCGAAATCCCTGGGCTTCCTGTTCCATATGGGCAACCCGCTCGGCCAGGCTCTGCAGGCGGGCCGCCACTTCCTGCTCGCGCTCATCGCGCTGCTGGCGGTGCTGGTCCATGGTGCCGAGCAAGACTTCCAGATGGTTTTCCAGCACGTGCTTGAGATCATCCAGATCGGCCGCTTCCTGCACGCTGTTCTGCAAGCCGTCGACCTGTTCGCGAATCTGCGTGTCCATCGCATGTGCGGCGGATCGGCTGTCGGCATGGCCGGCGCTGGCGGCCTGCAAGTTGCTCTGGAACGATTCCAGGCGTTCGTTG
Organism: Pseudomonas umsongensis; assembly: GCF_002236105.1. Lineage (GTDB taxonomy): Bacteria > Pseudomonadota > Gammaproteobacteria > Pseudomonadales > Pseudomonadaceae > Aquipseudomonas > Aquipseudomonas umsongensis. The sequence goes on along the minus strand of NZ_NIWU01000003.1, from coordinate 59,521 downwards.
AGCCGCTGCAGATAAGCTTCGAATTCGTGTTGGCCACCGTCGGAGATTGCCAGCATCAAAGTCGCCAGATCGTCGAGAATCGGCAGCAACTCGTACCAGTTAAGGCCATTTTTCAGCCGTTCACGCATTGATTCGGCTTGGGGGCGATGACGCTCCGGTACTGTCAGATCCTCGAGCAAGCCCAGCAAGGTATCTTCGATGTGTTTGGCCACCGAGCTATAGGACGGCTCGGGCGAGTCGGGCAGGGCGTAGAGCATGTCTTGCTCGGGCTGCTGCGGATCGATCGCAGCCAGTGCCTGGGCGATGGGCGAGGGCAGCGGCAGGGTATCGAGCAGTACCGCCGGGCTCAATTCGTCGGGATTGACTGCCGTTTCAGCTGGGAGGGTGGGAGTGCCGACAGGTTCGGACAGTCTCACGGGTTGTAGCGATTCGGCTTCGGACATGACTTGCGCAGGCCGGGCCGGCGCTTGCTGTGGCTCCAGGGCTGGCGCGACAGCAATGGGCTGGGTCGTATCTGGCGTTACTTGCAGCACCTGCGGCACGGTGTCTGCAATGACCGGTCGGGTTGCGACCACGGACGCCGGAACGGTTTCGGCCGTCTGCACGATAAGAGCGTGTTCTGCGGGGACGGTCGCCTCTTCGGTGTCACGCTGACCGAACAGCCGCTGCAGCAGTCCCGGTCGTTCCGGCTCTGCCGGACTTTCCAGCTGGCTCAGGGCCTTGCCCTGCAGTCCGCTCAGCTCGCCGAGCAGTAGCGGGATCTCGCGTGCCTGGCTGACGCGACTGTCCAGTTGTTTGGCGAAGTGCTTGAGGGGGCGGCTCACTTCCCGGGGTAGCGGTAATGTTTGCAGCTGCGTGACCAGGGCGGTGAGTGCGGCGCTGGTCTGGTTGACCCGGGTTTCCCGACGCTGCTCGGAGTCGAGTACGGCTTTTTCCAGGCGAGGCAGCAGGGCGGCGAGTCCGGCGTCCATGTCGTCGGTGCGCACGACTTCGCGCATCTCCTTCATGCATTGGTCAACGGCGCGGTCGGTGCCTTCCGCTGCCAGCGTGCTGCGCACTAGTCCCCGGCGCAACAGGTCTAGCCTGGCATCCCAGCGACGTTCGAGCTTTTCCTGTTGTTCGATGCTTTGCAGGTACTTCTCTTTCCAGCGTTGTGCTTCGTCGCTCATTCATGGGATCCGCGGGGGGGCAGGACTCAACGCGGGCAATGCATCGGCCGTGAGCGAACCCGGCAGACGAATCTCTACCGCGACCGGCAGGTGATCGGAAATGGGTTGTGCCAGCACCTCGACCTTTTCAAGGGTCAGGCTCGGGCTCAGTAGAATATGGTCCAGGCAGCGCTGCGGGCGCCAGCTGGGGAACGTCGCTTCCATTTGCGGGGCCAGCAGCCCGAGGTCGCGCAATGGAGAGTGTTGCAGCAGGTCACTGGCGTGGGTGTTCATGTCGCCCATCAGCACCTGGTGCTTGTAACCGCCAATGACTTCGCGAATGTAAGCCAATTGCATGCTGCGGGCTCGTGCGCCCAGTGCCAGGTGCATCATGACCACCACCAGCGCTTCCGGACCTTCGCCGAAGCGCACCAGAATCGCTCCGCGACCCTTCGGCCCTGGCAGTGGATGATCCTCGATCGCCCAAGGCCGCAGGCGACTGAGCACACCGTTGCTGTGCTGGCCGAGGCGTCCGAGATTGCGATTGAGTTGTTGATACCAGTAGGGAAAGGCGCCGAGCTGGGCCAGGTGTTCGACCTGGTTGACGTAGCCTGAACGCAGGCTGCCACCATCGGCTTCTTGAAGGGCGACCAGGTCGAAGTCACCCAGCAGATTGCCGATCTTTTGCAGATTGTCGGCACGCCCGGTGTGCGGCAACAGATGTTGCCAGCCCCGGGTCAGGTAATGCCGATACCGCTCGGTGCTGATACCCACCTGGATATTGAAGCTGAGCAAGCGCAGACGGCTGTCGGCGGGCAGGCCTGTCGATTCCAGGTGATGTTCGTTGACCCGCGGATCATGCAGGCCAACGATGCGTTCGGTTCCCCAGCGGCGCATGGCGGGCGCCTCGCTCAGTTGGCGGCAGCCTTGTTAGCCGCTCGCTCTTGATCGACCAGTTTATCGGCCAGTTGCAGGGCTTGTTCAGCGCCGCCGGCGGAACCTACGTCAAAACGATATTTGCCGTTGACGATCATGGTCGGAACCCCGGTGATTTCATATTTTTTCGCCAGCTCTCGCGCCTTGTTGATCTGGCCCTTGATGGCGAAGGAGTCAAACGTGGCGAGGAACTTGTCCTTGTCGACGCCCTGGGTAGCCAGGAAGTCCGCCATATCGTTCTTGTCGGTCAGCTTCTTGTGTTCTTTCTGGATGGCTTCGAACACTGCAGCATGGACCTTGTGCTCGACGCCCATGGCTTCGAGGGTCAGGAACATCTGGCCGTGTGCATCCCATGGGCCGCCGAACATGGCCGGAATACGTACGAAATTCACGTCCGAAGGCAGTTTTTCAACCCATGGGTTGATCACGGGTTCAAAGGCGTAGCAGTGCGGGCAACCGTACCAGAACAGCTCCACCACTTCGATCTTGCCGGGCACGGCGACCGGCACCGGGTTGCTCAGCTCGACATAAGGTGCAGCGGGGGCTTCAGCGGCTTGGGCAGTCATGCCGAACAGGCTGGCAGCGGCAAAAACGGCGCTGATGATCAGATTACGCATGCTTTACTCCTGGACAATTTTTTCGCCTCGCGAGACCTGATTTCAGACAGGTCATGGCGGGCTTGAGTTCTGTAGTGTAACGGCAGCGGCCACAAAAAAGGGCGGCCAAAGCCACCCTTTTTATACTTGCTGTGACGGATTAATCGAGCGTTAACGCTGCAAGGGTTCTATGCCTTGCGCAACGCCCGATCCATCGGTCTTAGTGCAGGCCCTGGATATAGCTGGACACTGCGGCGATGTCTTCGTCGCTCAGCTTTTTGGCAATGCTCTGCATCGGTTTGGTATCGCCGTCGTTATTGCGACCGCCTTCTTCCTTGCGGAAGTCAGTCAGTTGCTTGGCGACATATTGAGCGTGCTGGCCACCCAGGTGCGGGAAGCCGGCGGCCGCGTTGCCCGCGCCATTCGGCGAGTGGCAGCCGGTGCACGATGGCAGGCCCTTGGCCAGGTCACCGCCACGGAACAGTGCTTCACCGCGAGCCACGATTTTCGGGTCGGCGGCACCGACGCTGCCCTTCTGGCTGGCGAAGTAGGCGGCGATGTCCGCCAGATCCTGGTCGCTCAGGTTGGTCAGCAGGCCGGTCATTTCCAGGACGGTGCGCTTGCCCGACTTGATGTCGTGCAACTGCTTGGTCAGGTAGCGTTCACCCTGGCCTGCCAGTTTTGGAAAGTTAGGCGCCATGCTGTTGCCATCCGGGCCATGACAGGCACCACATACGGCGGCTTTTGCCTGGCCTGCGGCGGCGTCACCAGGTTTGACTGGCTCACCTGCAGCATGGGCAATGCCGGAGATCCCCACGGTCAACAGCAGACTCACGATCAATTTGTTCATCAGCTAATCCAACTACGGCTAAGGGTTAAGTTATGGACCGGGTTTACTCGCTCATCCAGCGGATGATGGCTTGGTAATCCTCGGCACTGCAGTCCATGCACAAACCACGCGGCGGCATCGCCTTGAAACCCTGGGTCACGTGTTGCACCAGCGTCTCCATACCTTTCGCCAACCTCGGCTTCCAAGCTTCCTGATCGCCCTTGCGGGGCGCCATGGGTAGTTGGCCGGAATGACAGGCACCACAAACACGGTTGTACACAGTTTCCGGATCCTGTGTAGCCTGAGCGCTGTAAAGCGGCATCAAGACTCCGGTAACTAGCAGCCATTTCGTCATAAAACGACCTTTTCAGGGTTGAGAGCGATCTGCGTTCTAGTGCGCAATCAAGGTCTGTCGCTCTCGTGAACTTCATCCTGCATCGGGACAAAGCGCACACAAAATCTGCGGCATTATATACTGGCGTCACTGAAACGGAAGCGACACTGCTTGCCGCGCCCATTCCTGGCGCCGCCCACATCGGAAATCCCATGCAACTCAAGAATCCCATCCTCGGTCTGTGCCAACAGTCCACCTTCATGCTCAGCGCCGCCAAAGTCGACCAATGTCCGGATGACGAGGGCTTTGAAGTCGCCTTCGCCGGGCGTTCCAACGCCGGCAAGTCCAGTGCCCTGAACACCCTGACGCATGCCAGCCTGGCGCGCACCTCGAAAACACCGGGGCGCACGCAACTGTTGAACTTCTTCAAGCTAGACGATGAACGCCGTCTGGTCGACCTGCCGGGCTACGGTTATGCAAAAGTACCGATCCCGCTCAAGCAACACTGGCAGCGTCACCTGGAAGCTTACCTGGGCGGTCGTGAGAGCTTGAAAGGTCTGATCCTGATGATGGACATCCGCCACCCGATGACCGACTTCGACCTGTTGATGCTCGATTGGGCCGTCGCAGCCGGCATGCCGATGCACATTTTGCTGACCAAGGCGGACAAGCTGACCTACGGCGCGGCCAAGAACACATTGCTCAAGGTGCAATCGGAAATTCGCAAGGGTTGGGGCGACAGCGTGACGATCCAGTTGTTTTCGGCACCCAAGCGCATGGGCCTGGAAGACGCCTACACTGTATTGGCAAACTGGATGGAACTGCCGGACAAAGGCGCTGACGAAGTAACTGGATAAGCGTGAAAAAACTGTCTCAGGAGCGGTCAGGCCAGCGTGGCGTGACCGCATCAGGCAGTTTTCAGGCAAAAAAAACCCCGGACTTCTATGGGGAGGGGGAAGTTCCGGGGTTCAAGTTCTAGACCGCTAGGGCGGGGTCCAGATATCTGCCAACACTTAACACAACATAGGAGCATCGAAGGGCTTCACCAGCCATTCAGTAAATCTGAGTGGCCTTGGCGAGATTAGTTCAGTTTATTTTCAGAAGCTTTGGAATAAACCCAATCGCTTTTTGGACTAAGCAGCGCAGACGGGGGGGGCTGCCGCGGCATCATGCCGCAGCAGCGTTTGTACTCAGTGCGCCTCATCCCAGTTATTGCCTACCCCGACTTCCACCAGCAATGGCACATCCAGTTTCGCCGCACCGCTCATGTGCAAGCGAATCTCGTTGCTGACTTGATCGACAAGGTCCTCACGCACTTCAAGTACCAATTCATCGTGGACCTGCAGGATGACCTTGGCATCCAGGCCGGAGGAGGTCAGCCATCCATCCACGGCCACCATGGCTTTCTTGATGATGTCGGCTGCCGTGCCTTGCATCGGCGCGTTGATGGCCGTGCGTTCGGCTGCTGCACGCTCCTGCGGCTTGTTGGAATTGATCTCCGGCAAGTACAGCCGTCGCCCGAAGAACGTTTCCACGTAGCCTTGATCCGCGGCCTGCACGCGGGTGCGATCCATGTATTCGCGCACACCGGGATAACGGGCGAAGTAGGTGTCGATGTACGCCTTGGCGGTCTTGGTATCAACGCCGATGTCCTTGCCGAGTTTTTGCGCACCCATGCCATAGATCAGGCCGAAGTTGATCGCCTTGGCGCTGCGACGCTGGTCGGAGGTGACCTGGTCCAGTTCGACCTTGAACACTTCGGCAGCGGTGGCGGTGTGCACGTCCAGGTTATTGCGGAAGGCATTCATCAGGCCTTCATCGCGAGACAGGTGCGCCATGATCCGCAGTTCAATCTGCGAATAGTCGGCAGCCAGCAGCTTGTAGCCGGTCGGGGCGACAAAGGCCTGGCGGATACGCCGGCCTTCCGCGGTGCGCACCGGGATGTTCTGCAGATTCGGGTCGCTGGATGAGAGACGCCCGGTGGACGCCACGGCCTGGTGATAGGAGGTGTGGATGCGCCCGGTGCGTGGATTGATCTGTTCCGGCAGACGGTCGGTGTAGGTGCTTTTGAGCTTGCTCATGGAGCGGTATTCCATCAGCACCTTGGGCAGTCGATAGTCGTCCTCGGCCAGCTTGGCCAGCACTTCTTCGGCGGTCGATGGTTGGCCCTTGGCGGTCTTTTTCAGCACCGGCAACCCGAGTTTCTCGTAAAGGATGACGCCGAGCTGCTTGGGTGAGCCCAGGTTGAATTCCTCTCCGGCAATCTCGAAGGCTTCACGCTCCAGCGCCACCATCTTATCGCCCAGTTCGATGCTCTGCACGCCCAGCAGGGCGGCATCTACGAATGCGCCTTGGCGTTCGATACGTGCGAGCACAGGCACCAGGGGCATTTCGATGTTCGTAAGCACGCTGGCCAGGGTCGGGATGGCGGACAGCTTGTCGAACAAGGCCTGGTGCAGGCGCAGGGTGATGTCCGCGTCCTCGGCGGCGTAAGGCCCGGCCTGCTCCAGCGCAATTTGATCGAACGTCAGTTGCTTGACGCCTTTGCCGGCAATGTCCTGGAAACTCACGGTGGTGTGATCCAGGTATTTCAGCGCCAGGCTGTCCATGTCATGGCGGGTGGCTGTGGAATTGAGCACATAGGATTCGAGCATGGTGTCGAAAGCGACGCCGCGCACGGTGATGCCGTTGGCCTGATCGCCACCGATGGCGCAGTTGGCGAGAATGTTCATGTCGAACTTGGCGTGCTGGCCGACCTTGAGTTTGTTCGGGTCTTCCAGGATCGGCTTGAGGGCGCGCAGGACGGTGTCGCGATCCAGTTGCTCGGGTACGCCGATGTACGAGTGGGTCAACGGGATGTAGGCCGCTTCGTTGGCTTGCACCGCAAAAGACAGGCCCACCAGTTGTGCCTGCTGTGCGTCGATGCCGGTGGTTTCGGTGTCGAAGGCGAACAGCTTGGCGTTTTTCAGTTTATCCAGCCAAACGTCGAATCGCGCTTGATCGAGGACGGTTTCATAGCGGGTTTCTGACGTTGTCGCCGGCACTTCAGCTTCAGCTCCGGCTTCGGCGGCACTGAACAGGTCGACTATCGGAGCAGGCTCAGAGGCAGCACCGCTCAATTCAAGACGCTTGGCGTCCCGATCAAGATCGTTCAGCCAGCTTTTGAATTCCAGCAGGGTGTAGAGCTCGTAGAGCTTGGCCGGATCTTCCGGGCCCATCTGCAAGTCGTCGAGGCCAATGTCCAGCGGCACATCGACCTTGATGGTCGCCAATTGGTAGGAGAGGAACGCCATCTCCCTGTGCTCTTCGAGTTTGGCCGGCAGGGTCTTGGCGCCGCGGATCGGCAGGGTTGGGACGATGTCGAGCTGCGCGTAGAGCTCGGTCAAGCCACCATTCACACCCACCAGCAGGCCGGAAGCGGTCTTTGGACCGATGCCCGGAACGCCTGGGATGTTGTCGGACGAATCACCCATGAGTGCCAGATAATCGATGATCTGCTCGGGAGCGACGCCGAATTTCTCCTTCACGCCCTCTACGTCCATGCTGCTACCGGTCATGGTATTGACCAAGGTAATGTGGCCGTCGACCAACTGCGCCATGTCCTTGTCCCCGGTGGAGATGATCACCGGGCGATCGGCCGCCGCGCTGCTGCGGGCCAGCGTGCCGATCACGTCATCGGCCTCGACGCCTTCTACGCACAGCAGCGGGAAGCCCAGGGCGATCACGCTTTGATGCAGGGGCTCGATCTGCACGCGCATGTCGTCGGGCATGCTCGGCCGGTTGGCCTTGTATTCGGCGTACATGTCATCGCGAAATGTCCCGCCCTTGGCATCGAATACCACGGCGAAGGGACTGTCCGGGTACTGCTTGCGCAGACTCTTGAGCATGTTCAGCACGCCCTTGACCGCGCCGGTGGGCAGGCCTTTGGACGTGGTCAGCGGTGGCAACGCGTGAAAGGCGCGGTACAGGTAAGAAGAACCGTCCACCAGGACGAGGGGGGCTTGGCTCATGAGCAGGATCAACCTTTTCGGCGGGTCTGGCGCTAGAATAGCGGGACCGTTGACGACAAAGGGACAAGGTTATCATGCGCACACTAAATCGCCTGTTGCTGGCTGGCTTGTTTGCAATTACACCGTTGGCCGTCATGGCGGCGGACGATGCGCCATCGCCAGATCCGGAAGTGACCATTCGCACGGAAGGCGACAAGGTCATTCAGGAGTACCGCCAAAACGGTTTCCTGTATGCGATCAAGGTCACGCCGAAGGGCGCACCGCCGTATTTTTTGGTGCGCGCGGATGGGACCGATGCAAACTTCATCCGCTCGGATCAGCCGGATATGCTGATACCGTCGTGGAAGATCTTCGAGTGGAAGTAGTTTCTTAATTTCAATCGGCGTTGGCTCAAGGGCGGCGCCTCCTACTGGCAGTTTTAATCATGTCTGTGTTTACCCCCCTGGCTCGGCCCGAGCTGGAAGCTTTTCTCGCCCCTTATGGCCTAGGCCGCCTGCTTGATTTCCAGGGGATTGCCGCCGGTAGCGAAAACACCAATTTCTTTATTAGCCTGGAGCAGGGCGAATTCGTCCTGACCCTGGTCGAGCGCGGCCCGGTCCAGGAGATGCCGTTCTTCATCGAATTGCTCGACGTGCTGCACGAAGCTGACCTGCCGGTACCTTACGCGCTGCGCACTACCGACGGCGTCGCGTTGCGCGAGCTGGCCGGCAAGCCTGCGCTGCTGCAACCGCGCCTGGCCGGCAAGCACATCAAGCAAGCCAACGCACAGCATTGCGCGCAAGTAGGCGAGTTGCTTGCTCACCTGCACCTGGCGACCCAGGCCAAGATGATCAAGCGCAAGACCGATCGTGGCCTGGACTGGATGCTGGAAGAGGGCACGCAATTTCTCTCGCACCTCAATGCCGGGCAGAAAGCTTTGCTGGAGCGGGCGCTTGAAGAAATCACACAGCAGAAAGAGAAAATTCTGGCGTTGCCACGCGCCAATATCCACGCCGACCTGTTCCGCGATAATGCGATGTTCGAAGGCACGCACCTGACCGGTCTGATCGATTTCTACAACGCCTGCTCGGGGCCGATGCTCTACGACGTGGCGATCGCCTTGAACGACTGGTGTTCGGACGATGACGGCTTGATCGACGGCCCACGGGCGCGGGCGTTGCTGGGGGCTTATGCCGCGTTGCGTCCATTCACCGCGGCCGAGGCCGAGCTGTGGCCGACCATGTTGCGGGTGGCGTGCGTGCGTTTCTGGTTGTCGCGCTTGATCGCGGCGGAGTCGTTTGCCGGGCAGGACGTGTTGATTCACGATCCGATGGAGTTTGAGCTGCGGCTAGCCCAGCGGCAGACGGTCAATACGCCGCTGCCTTTCGCCCTGTAGGAGCGAGCATGTCGAATCGTCGCACCGTCGCGATGGTGGTTAACGATGACGCGGGGTGCCTGACACCCCGCGATGCTGGGGATTTCTTCGCGAGCATGCTCGCTCCTACAGAGAGCTGGGTTGTTACAACGACTCCAGGCACCCCGCCAAATCATTCCCCAACTTCTCCAAAATCTGCTCATACCCCTGGGCGGTCGCCGGCGTATACCCGCCCAACGCATCCAGCTCCGCAAGTTTCACCGGGAGCCCGGCCACCAGGGTTTCCGCCAGGCGCGGGCGTAGCGGTGGTTCGCTGAATACACAGGTCTTGCCGACTTCCTGCAGCCGCGCACGCATCGCCGCCACATGCTGGGCACCGGGCTGCACTTCGGCGGCGACACTGAACACACCGGCGTGCTTCAGGCCGTAGGCGTCTTCGAAGTAGTCGAACGCTTCGTGGAACACGAAGTAAGGCTTGCCTTCAATACCAGCCAGACGTTTCTTCAGACGAAGGTCCAGGGCGTCGAGACGCTCACCGAAAGCCTTCAGGTTGCTTTGGTAACGCGCTGCATTGACCGGGTCGGCAGCGCTCAGGTCCTCAGTCATTTTCGCCGCAATAACCCGGGCATTGACCGGCGCCAACCATAAATGCGCATCCAGGCTGCCCGGACGGTGATCGTGGTCATGTTCGTCTGCTTCTTCAGCGTGGGAGTGGTTGTCCTCAGCGAAATGTCGCAGTTTCAGGCCAGGAAGGTCCTGCACCGCAACGCTCGGCAGCGTACGACCATTGAGCACCCGAGGCATGAAACCTTCCATGTCCGGCCCGATCCAGTACAGCAGATCCACCGATTGCACCTTCCGTACGTCGGATGGGCGCAAGGCATAGTTATGCGGCGAGGCGCCGGGTGGCAACAAGACTTCCGGGATCGCCACGCCGTCCTGTACGGCAGCGGCGATCAGCTGTAGCGGCTTGATGCTGGTGAGGACCTTGACTTCGGCTTGCGCTGAGCCGATCAGCAGAAAACTTGTGAAAATTGCGACAAAGATGGAAAAAAGTCGGGACACGATGACCACTCGAAGAGGCGAGAACGGGTAACATAATAACGTCTCTCACAATACTCGTCGCCGCTCATGCCTAAAACACCGATAGCCAGCCGTCCTCACGACCACTCTCATTGCGTTCACAGCGCACTGTCTGAGGCCGACGCCCTGTGCGCGCGCCAGGGTTTGCGCCTGACCGCGTTGCGTCGGCGGGTGCTGGAACTGGTGTGGCAAAGCCATAAGCCACTGGGGGCCTATGACATTCTTGCGGTCCTCAGTGAGCAGGACGGGCGCCGGGCCGCACCCCCAACGGTTTACCGCGCTCTGGATTTCCTGCTGGAAAACGGCCTGGTACACCGTATCTCCTCGCTCAACGCCTTCATCGGCTGTAATCACCCGACGCACGCCCACCAGGGTCAGTTCCTGATCTGCCGTGAATGCCACGCCGCCATCGAACTCGAACAGAAGTCCATCAGCGACGCGATCATCGCCAGTGCCAGGGACGTCGGGTTTGTCGTCGAAGGCCAGACCGTTGAAGTGATCGGTCTCTGTTCGGGCTGCCAGGGGGCTTGATGAGCAACGCGCTGATCCGCCTCGAGCAGGTTGCCGTCACGTTTGCCGGGCAACCGGTGCTGGATAACATCGAACTGAGCGTCGAGCCGGGGCAGATTGTGACCCTGATCGGCCCCAATGGCGCCGGCAAGACCACACTGGTGCGCGCCGTGCTCGGTCTGCTGAAGCCCGACAGTGGCAGCGTCTGGCGCAAGCCGAAACTGCGGGTCGGCTACATGCCGCAAAAGCTGCATGTCGACCCGACCCTGCCGCTCTCGGTGCTGCGCTTCTTGCGCTTGGTGCCGGGTGTGGACCGCGCGATGGCGTTGGCCGCGCTCAAGGAAGTCGGCGCCGAGCAGGTGATCGACAGCCCCGTGCAAAGTGTTTCCGGCGGTGAGATGCAACGTGTCCTGTTGGCCCGGGCCTTGTTGCGTGAGCCTGAGCTGCTGGTGCTCGACGAACCGGTACAAGGCGTCGACGTGGCCGGCCAAGCTGAACTCTATAGCCTGATCACCCGCCTGCGAGATCGTCACGGCTGCGGTGTGTTGATGGTTTCCCACGATTTGCACCTGGTGATGAGCACCACCGACCAGGTAGTTTGCCTGAATCGCCATGTCTGCTGCTCCGGCCACCCCGAGCAGGTCAGCGGCGATCCGGCATTTGTCGAGCTTTTCGGAAAAAACGCGCAAAGCCTGGCGATTTATCACCACCACCACGACCACGCCCACGATCTGCACGGCTCGGTGGTCAAGGCGCCCACATCGGGTCATACCCATGTTCACGGAGATAGCTGCAAGCATGGCTGATTTTCTGCTCTACGCCCTGCTTGCAGGATTGGCTCTGGCAGTTGTGGCGGGCCCGTTGGGCTCCTTCGTGGTCTGGCGGCGCATGGCTTATTTCGGCGATACCCTGTCCCACGCGGCATTGCTGGGCGTGGCGCTGGGCTTTTTGCTGGATGTCAGCCCGACAGTGGCCGTCACCGTCGGCTGCTTGCTGTTGGCGGTATTGCTGGTGACCTTGCAACAGCGCCAGCCGTTGGCCTCCGACACGCTTTTGGGAATTCTCGCACCCAGCACCCTCTCTTTGGGCCTGGTGGTACTAAGCTTCATGCACGAAGTGCGGATCGACCTGATGGCCTATCTGTTCGGTGACTTGCTGGCGATCAGCCCGACCGATCTGGCATGGATCCTCGGGGGTAGCGCTGCGGTGCTGGCGTTGTTGGTGACATTGTGGCGGCCATTGCTGGCAATCACGGTGCACGAAGAGTTGGCGAGGGTCGAAGGGCTGCCGGTGGCGGGATTGCGCCTGGCGCTGATGCTGTTGATCGCCGTAGTGATTGCCGTGGCGATGAAAATCGTCGGTGTGTTGCTGATCACATCGTTGTTGATCATTCCGGCCGCCGCGGCACAACGTCACGCCCGCTCACCGGAGCAGATGGCACTGGGCGCCAGCCTGCTGGGCGTGCTCGCCGTGTGTGGCGGGTTGGCGTTGTCCTGGTTCAAGGACACCCCGGCGGGCCCGTCGATTGTAGTGGCGGCCGCCGCGCTGTTTCTGCTGAGTTTTGTTCTGCCCCGTCGAGGGGTGTAGACTTGCTCGTTTTTTGCGCAAATAGAGAGTCGCAGGAATGAAGTCGTTCGCCTCCCGTTATCTGCTCCTTGTCGCATTTTCTTTGCTGCTGGGCGCTTGCCAAAGCACGCCACCGGCAGCCACCGAGGCCCCGGATGCGCGGGCCACGGCCATTGCACAGCTGGAACAAAGCCTGGCCAGCAGCGAGCTGGCCACAGCCGAGAATCAATTGGCAGCGTTGCAGGCCGAGTCCCCCAACGATCAGTCCCTAGAGCAATACCAGCGTCAACTGGCCGAAGCCTATCTGCTGCGTAGTCAGATCGTCCTGCAAAAGGGCGATGTAAACGCTGCTGCCACCGCATTGGCCCGGGCTCGGGTCTTGATGCCTAAAGCGCCTGCGCTGACCGGTGGTGTCAACGGTGCCATCGCACAAGCCCGCAAGGCTGAGCTGGAAAAGGCCGAAGCAGACCTCAAGTCCGCCGAAGCCAAGCGCAAGGCCAAGGTCATTGACCCTGAGGCTGAAAGCACGACGGTGAAGCTGAAAATCACCGATATGGGGAAAATGCGTCGTCAATTGGATGCTATTGCCGCCGATGTGGTGAATTTTCAGTGCGATGTGAGCCTTCAGGTTCCGCGTACCGATGATTATCCTTGGCTGGCCAATTTGTTGATCAAGCGCGTGCAGAAGCTCGATCCGCAGTTTGATCTGAAGCTGGAGCGGCAGATTCTGCGCAGCGTTCCGGCGCAGATGGTATTGAGTCCCCGCAAAGCCCCTTGAAAGCATCGCGGGCAAGCCCGCGATGGCATCCTATCCGACGATAAAGCTTTCTAGGCCGGAATCGCCTTGACCTTGGGCTCCCTCTCCCAAACCCGATGCTGACCAATCGCCGTAAAGAACGGCTTGGCCAACTTCGCATCCGTACCCACAATCAACCCCGCATCAACCTCCAGTTTCAACACATCCAGCAACTGCTTCGCCTCACCGTGCAACGCAATCGCTTTCAAATGCTTGTAAGCCTCCAGTACGTAATGCAACGCCACACCGTCAGTGCTCAGCGCCTTGATCGATGCCGCGCCTCCAGGCACGAACACAGCGTCGAATGTTACTGAAGGCGAGCCTTCCATGGACGCATCTACCGGCAACGACTTGCCATCGGAGGTTTTCACCGGGGCCGAGGTCGGGCCGAGCAATTTGGCATGCGCCCCTTCAGCTTCCAGCGCTTTCTTCATGGCATCGATTGCTGCCCCGTCCACGCCGTCGGCCGCCAGGATCGCTACCTTCCGGGTTTTGATGTCGCCTGGCAGCAGGTTGGCCTGGCTCAGGGCCGGCGAGCGGTCCGGGGACGTTTTCGGTACATCGACGGTCCCCGCTTTCGGCGCCGCAAGCCCGAGGTTCTGTGCCACCCGTTTGGCCAGCTCCAGATCGATGTTGGCCAGGATTTCATTCACTTGCCTGGCCCGGATGAACTCACGCTCAACCTTGCCCAGCTCAAAGCTGTATGCCGCGATGATGTGTTCTTGCTCATGCTTGCTCATGCTGTGGAAAAACAGCCGTGCCTGGGAGAAGTGGTCGCTGAACGACTCGCTGCGCTGCCGGATCTTATTGGCGTCGATGCGCTCCGCATAACTTTCGAAACCGCCGTCCTGGGCGGCAGGAGGTGTTTCTTTCGGCCATCCGCCGTCGATGGAGTTGGGTTCGTAGGACGCACGCCCCTTGTCGATGGTGGTGCGGTGTAATGCATCACGCTGGCCGTTGTGGAGTGGTGTTACCGGACGGTTGATCGGGATTTCATGAAAATTCGGTCCACCAAGTCGGCTGATCTGCGTATCGGTGTAGGAAAACAGCCGACCTTGCAGCAACGGATCATTGGAGAAGTCGATCCCGGGCACGATATGCCCCGGGCAGAATGCAACCTGCTCGGTTTCGGCGAAGAAATTGTCCGGGTTGCGGTTGAGCGTCATTTTCCCCAGTGGCGTAATGGGCACGAGCTCTTCAGGAATCAGCTTGGTGGGGTCGAGGATGTCGAAATCGAAGGCGTGTTCGTTTTCCTCCTCAATAATCTGCACGCCGAGTTCCCATTCCGGGTAGTCACCCATCTCGATGGCTTCCCAGAGATCGCGGCGGTGATAATCGGTGTCTTTACCCGCCAGTTTCTGCGCTTCATCCCACACCAACGAGCAGGTCCCGGCGGCGGGGCGCCAGTGGAATTTGACGAAACGCGATTTACCTTCGGCGTTGATCAACCGGAAGGTGTGCACGCCGAAACCTTGCATGCTGCGCAGGCTTTTCGGAATTGCCCGGTCGGACATGGCCCAGATCACCATATGGGCTGATTCAGGTTGCAGTGAGACAAAGTCCCAAAACGTATCGTGGGCCGAGCCGCCAGTAGGGATTTCATTGTGAGGCTCGGGTTTTACTGCATGGACAAAGTCGGGAAATTTGATGGCGTCCTGGATGAAAAACACCGGCATGTTATTGCCCACCAGGTCGAAGTTGCCTTCATTGGTGAAAAACTTCACAGCGAAACCACGTACGTCCCGCACGGTATCGCCTGAACCACGGGGCCCCTGCACGGTGGAAAAACGCACGAACACCGGCGTTTTCTGCGCCGGGTCTTGCAGGAAACCGGCCTTGGTCAGTACTGAGTGGTTCTCGTAAGTCTGGAAGAAACCATGGGCACCCGTGCCTCGGGCATGCACGATACGCTCGGGGATGCGCTCATGGTCAAAGTGCGTGATTTTTTCACGCATGATGAAGTCTTCCAGCAACGATGGCCCTCGGGCGCCGGCTTTCAAGGTGTTCTGATTGTCCGCCACCTTCACGCCCTGATTGGTACGCAAGGCCTGACCGGTGGCGTCGGAACGGAATTTTTCCAGGCTATCGAGCTTGGTATTGGTGTTGCTGCGGTCCAGGGTATCGGTCCCGGCCAGTGCGCTCTTGGGGGCGGCAGGCTTCTTGGTGCTCATCAGGCATGACTCCTCGGGGATTGTTTCGAGTGGCCTAATTAGTGACTGATGACGTTTCGAGCCGTTCCTTTTATCTGACCTTTGATCGCGTTATTGCCAAATGACTGGTTGAATACGAAATAAATGCTAAGAACTGCTATACGGACAGGCTAAAATGCGCGCCCGGCTAACCGCTGATCCTTTTCCAACGCGCCCCACAAGGTTCGCTACGTGATCGAGTTTCAAAACGTCCATAAAACCTACCGCGTCGCCGGTAAGGATATCCCCGCCCTGCATCCGACCAGTCTGACGATAGAGAATGGTCAGGTCTTTGGTCTGATCGGCCATTCCGGTGCGGGAAAAAGTACCCTGCTGCGTCTGATCAATCGCCTGGAAAACTCCAGCGGCGGCAAGATCATCGTGGACGGCGAAGAAGTCACTGCGCTCGATGCCAACGGACTGCGCCGTTTCCGTCAGCAGGTCGGAATGATTTTCCAGCACTTCAACCTGCTGGCGTCCAAGACCGTTGCCGACAACGTTGCGCTGCCGCTGACGCTGGCCGGTGAATTGTCCCGCCGCGAGATCGATCTGCGCGTGGCCGAGTTGTTGGCCCGGGTCGGTTTGTCCGATCACGCCAACAAGTATCCAGCGCAGTTGTCCGGCGGCCAGAAGCAGCGTGTAGGCATTGCCCGCGCCTTGGCGACCAAGCCGAAAATCCTGCTGTGCGACGAAGCCACCAGTGCACTGGACCCGCAGACCACGGCGTCGGTCCTGCAATTATTGGCTGAGATCAATCGTGAGCTGAAGTTGACCATCGTGCTGATCACCCATGAAATGGACGTGATCCGCCGAGTCTGCGACCAGGTCGGCGTCATGGACGCTGGCGTGATTGTCGAGCAAGGTTCGGTGGCCGAGGTGTTCCTGCATCCGAAACACCCGACGACCAAGCGTTTCGTGCAAGAAGACGAGCACATCGACGAAAGCGAACAGCGTGACGACTTCGCACACGTGCCAGGCCGCATCGTGCGTCTGACCTTCCAGGGCGAAGCGACCTACGCGCCCCTACTGGGAACCGTCGCTCGGGAGACCGGTGTGGACTACAGCATCCTGGCCGGTCGGATCGATCGCATCAAGGACGTCCCTTACGGGCAACTGACCCTGGCCGTGACCGGTGGTGACATGGAAGCGGCTTTTGCCCGCTTCACCGCGGCCGACGTTCACATGGAGGTGCTGCGCTAATGGAAGCCCTGACTAGTTTCTTCGCCAACATCGACTGGTTCGAAATCTGGCTGGCCACCGGTGATACGCTGCTGATGCTCGGTGGTTCGCTGCTGTTCACCGTGTTGCTGGGCCTGCCGCTGGGTGTGCTGTTGTTCCTCTGCAGCCCGCGTCAGTTGCTGGAAGCCAAAGGCGTCTACGCGATGTTGTCTCTGGTGGTGAACATCCTGCGTTCGCTGCCCTTCATCATTCTGTTGATCGTGATGATTCCGTTCACCGTGTTGATCACTGGCACTTCCCTGGGGGTCGCCGGCGCGATCCCGCCGCTGGTGGTCGGTGCCACGCCGTTTTTCGCGCGGCTGGTGGAAACCGCTCTGCGCGAAGTGGATCGCGGCATCATCGAAGCGACCCAGGCCATGGGCGCGACGACGCGGCAGATCATCACCAATGCCTTGCTGCCTGAAGCCCGCCCGGGCATTTTCGCGGCGATTACGGTGACTGCCATTACACTGGTGTCCTACACGGCAATGGCCGGTGTGGTCGGTGCCGGTGGTCTGGGTGACCTGGCGATCCGGTTCGGCTACCAGCGTTTCCAGACTGACGTGATGGTGGTGACGGTGGTGCTGCTGCTGGTGCTGGTGCAGGTCCTGCAAACCGTTGGCGACAAGCTGGTTGTGCATTTCTCTCGGAAATAAAACGTTCTCGTACATGACAAATGAGCCGGCCATTCGCTTGAGGCGCCGAAGACTGGCGCCTCAAGCGGGTACCCAAAAGGAGTTAGCTGAATGAAAAAACTACTCGTCGCATTCGCTGCTGTTGCAGCCTTTTCCGCCCACGCCGCCGACACCCTGACAGTCGCCGCGACTCCGGTTCCGCACGCGGAAATCCTCGAGTTCGTTAAACCGGCCCTGGCCCAGCAAGGCGTGGACCTCAAGGTTAAAGTCTTCACCGATTACATCCAGCCGAACGTGCAGGTCGCGGAAAAACGCCTGGACGCCAACTTCTTCCAGCACCAGCCGTACCTGGATGAGTTCAACAAGGCCAAGGGCACCAACCTGGTCTCGGTGGCCGGCGTGCACCTGGAACCACTGGGTGCTTACTCCAGCAAGTACAAGACCCTGGAAGAGCTGCCAAGCACCGCCACCGTGGTGATCCCGAACGACGCCACCAATGGTGGCCGCGCGCTGCTGCTGCTGGCCAAGGCCGGTGTGATCAAGTTGCAGGATTCGAACAACATCCTGTCGACGGTCAAGGACATTACCGAGAACCCGAAGAACCTGAAATTCCGTGAGCTGGAAGCCGCGACCATCCCGCGCGTGCTGACCCAGGTCGACCTGGCGCTGATCAACACCAACTACGCGCTGGAAGCCAAGCTCGATCCGTCCAAGGACGCGCTGGTCATTGAAGGTAGCGACTCGCCTTATGTGAACATCCTGGTTGCCCGTCCGGACGACAAGGACAGTGAAGCGATGAAGAAGCTGGTTGCTGCCCTGCACAGCCCGGAAGTGAAGGCCTTCATTCTCGAGAAGTACAAAGGCGCGGTGGTGCCTGCGTTCTGATTGGCTGACGCAACGAAAAAGGGGACGCCATAAGCGTCCCCTTTTTTGTGCCTGAAATATCGTTCCCGTAGGAGCGGTATGGTGGTTATTTGCGGTTGAGCATCACCGGCAATTGCGCCACCAGCTTCACATTGTTCAACGGCGCCCGAATGAAGCCGCGCTGGGTTCCGTCCGGGCCAATGACCGCGAGGTTACCGCTGTGGTCGACCGTGTAGTTCGGCTTGCTTGTATCGGCCGGAATGAACGGGATGCTCACGGCATTAGCGATCTTTTGCAGATCCTCGGTCGACGTCGCCGTTAGGCCGACAAACTGCGGATCGAAGTAGCCCAGGTACTGCTTGAGCTGCTTGGGCGTATCGCGGTGCGGATCGACACTGACCAGCACGATCTGCAACTTATCCACAGCCTCCGGCGGCAATTCACTCTTGATCTGGCGCAGTTGGGCGAGGGTGGTCGGGCAGATATCCGGGCAGAAGGTGTAGCCGAAGAACAGCAGGCTCCACTTGCCTTTGAGCTCGTTGATGGCCACCGGCTTGCCGTCCTGATCAGTCATCTTCACATCCGGCAGGTTGCGGCTTTGCGGCAGGAGAATGATCCCCGCGTCGATCAGTGCCGTCGGGTCGCCCTGGCCTTTGCCGGAGAGCACTTTGTTGATGGTCAGGCCCAGGACCAGCGCGATCAGGGCGACAAGGATGAAGACGGTTTTCTGGGTTCGGGTCATAGGTTCAACAATAAGTAGTGGTCAACGAGCAGGGCGATGAACAGCAGGAACAAGTAGTAAATAGAGTACTTGAAGGTGTTGATCGCCGCGTGCGGCCGAGTGCCACGGTACAGCACCACGGCCCATTGCAGGAATCTGGCGCCAAGACCGATGGCGCAGACCAGGTAGAGCAAGCCGCTCATGTGGATCACGTAGGGCATCAGGCTGACGGCCAGCAGCGCGCAGGTGTAAAGCAGGATGTGGATCTTGGTGTAGTGCTCGCCGTGGGTCACCGGCAGCATTGGGATGTCAGCCTTGGCATATTCCTCCTTGCGATGGATCGCAAGGGCCCAGAAGTGTGGCGGGGTCCAGGCGAAGATGATCAGCACCAACAGCAGCGGTTCGGCGCTGACGTGGCCGGTGGCGGCGGTCCAGCCGAGCAGCGGCGGAGCGGCCCCGGCCAGGCCTCCGATGACGATATTCTGCGGCGTCGCACGCTTGAGGAAACCGGTGTAGACCACTGCGTAGCCGAGCAGGGAGGCAAGGGTCAGCCATGCTGTCAGCGGATTGGTGAAGGCCAGCAACAAGGCCTGGCCAAGCAGTGCCAGCACCAGGGCAAAAGTCAGCGCGGCGGCCGGAGACACCCGGCCTTCGGCCAGTGGCCGTTTGTGGGTGCGAGCCATGACCGCATCGATCCTGCGGTCCACCACGTGGTTGACCGCTGCCGCACCGCCTGCACACAAGGCAATGCCCAGGTTGCCGAACACCAGCACGGTCCACGGCACTCCGGCGCGCGTTGCGAGGAACATCCCTACCAGTGAAGTGATGAGCATCAGCACCACCACCTTTGGTTTGGTCAGCTCCAGGTAGTCACGCCAGATTGCCTGGCTGTGACGTTCGCCGATCAGAATCGCCATGGCGTCTCTCCTTTTATTGTTATGGGCCCGGCTGAATGTTTACGCGGGCTGAAACGCCAGCGTGTCGGCTGCTTGACCCGAACCAGGCTGGTCCGGGCGTGGTAATTGACCAACACCATCGTCAGCAACAGCGCTGCGCCCCCGGCGTTATGGGCGACGGCAATCGGTAGCGGCAGGTGCAACAGCACGTTGCTGATGCCCAGGGTGATTTGCGCCGCGAGGGCGATCAGCACCAACCCGGCGAG
Organism: Pseudomonas umsongensis; assembly: GCF_002236105.1. Taxonomy (GTDB): domain Bacteria; phylum Pseudomonadota; class Gammaproteobacteria; order Pseudomonadales; family Pseudomonadaceae; genus Aquipseudomonas; species Aquipseudomonas umsongensis. The sequence continues at coordinate 39,570 of NZ_NIWU01000003.1, read as the reverse complement.
TCGCGTCATGCCAACGACTTTCAGTTGCCAGGCGAGGCCAAGTAACACCAGGGTCACCAACAACGCGCCGATCCGGTGTGTCAGGTGAATCGCGGTGCGGGCGTCGCTGTCCAGTTGCCCGCCGAGGTAGTTCGGGCCGATGTGCTGGGTCAGGTGAAAGCCATTGGCGAAGTCCGCAGGCGGCAGCCATTGCCCGTGGCACGTCGGAAAGTCGATGCAGGCCACAGCGGCGTAGTTGGAGCTGACCCAGCCACCCAAGGCGATTTGCCCGATGACCAGCAACAGCCCCGCCGTCGCCCAGTACTGCAGGCGTCGCGGCACCGTCAATGCGGGCAGTACGCCGGACAGGCGCAAGGTCAGCAGAAACAGCAGGCTCAGGGTCGCAAAGCCGCCAAGCAGATGTCCGGTGACGACTTGCGGCCAGAGCTTGAGTGTCACCGTCCACATGCCGAACGCGGCTTGGGCAAACACCACTGCCAGCAGGAACAACGGCAGCTTCACCGGTTGCCCTGGATGCCGGCGATGGACCCAGGCCCTACCGGCCAACACCGATATCAGCAGCCCCAGCGTGCCGGCGAAGTAGCGGTGGATCATCTCGTTCCAGCCTTTATGGGCTTCTACAGGCGTGTCCGGAAAATGCAATTCGGCATGGGCCAGTTGTGCTTCGCTTTTGGGCACGCTGATAAAACCGTAGCAGCCAGGCCAGTCCGGACAGCCCAAGCCTGCGTGGGTCAGGCGGGTATAGGCACCGAGCAACACCACAATCAGTGCCAGAAAGGTGGCAAACAGCGCGAGGCGAAATCCAGGCTTGGCCATGACGATGCCCTTATCCGATGTTCGACAGTTTCAGCAGGTGCCGCAGGTCATTGAGCAGATCCTTGCCCTTGACTGACGGGTCGTAGCGCAAGACCAGATTGCCGTGGGGATCGATGATCCACAGGTGTGGAGAGTCATTACTCTGAGCTCCTTTGGTGTAGGTCGGCAAATCCAGTGGATAGCGCTGCAACTGCGGGTACTCGCGTTGAAGTTTAGTCTCGTAATCACTGCTCAGCGGCTGTGTCGCCGCCAGTGCGTGACTGGCGCGACCGGCATCGCGACCCAGGCCGATCTGGATTTGGCGCGCCAGATAAACCAGTTGCTGGCAGTCCACCGAGCACTCTTTCGGTGCCGTCACCAGCAACTGCCAGCGGTTTTCCTGCGCCCGTACGCCAAGGTCGGCGCGGCTCTGTCCGTTGCCGATCAGTTCGCCGTGATAGCTGCGGCCTTCCGGCACCCAGAAATTCAGTTTGTACATGCCGGTGGCCAGGATCATCGGACCGACCACCCCGAGCACAATCAGCAGTAACTGCAACCGTCCCTTGCGCCGGTTCACCGGCGTTTTGGCCTCAGACATGCTGGGTGGATTCATGGCCGCTCCCATGGTGTTTCTCCTTTGCGTTGTGCCAGCCGAGGTAGAGGTAAAGACCGAACAGGGCGATCGACATGGCGAACCACTGCACGGCATAAGCGATGTGTTTTTCCGGCCCCATGGCCACTACCGGCCAATCGGCCTGGTACGTCGCGGGCCCGGTTTCTGCGCGTAATTCGTAGGCAAAGCCTTCACGGCCCAGGGCTGCCCAGAGTGCGTTCGGGTCAATGGCCGTGAGTAGTTTTGGCCAAGTGCTGGTGCTTGGGTCGGCGTGGAGCTGGAAGGTCGCGCCGGGTGAAACGTAGACCCACGCATCGAGACTCAAGGCATCGGTCGGTGTAGTGAATTGCGGCGGCGTCCGGCGGTCGGGCCAAGGCAGCCAGCCGCGATTGACCAGCAGCCACAGCCCAGTTGCCTGATCCTGAAACGGTTGCAGCAGCTCGACCCCGACTTTTCCGCCACGCTGACGGTTATCCAGCAACAGGCTGTGCGCGGCATCGAACTGGCCATGCAGGTGAATCCGTCTGAAGGCCGGGTCTGCCGTGTGTTGCAGCTCGGTGCTGGCCATCGGTTCTGCAGCCCGGCGTTCAGTGTAGGTTTGCAGTAGCGCGCTTTTCTCCGCGCCCCGGCTCAATTGCCAGAACCCAAGCGACACCAGCAGGGGCAGCAACAGCGCAACCACCAATGTCGGAATGATGCCCGGCCGAAAGCGCTTCATGGCATCGCCAGAAAGTCGGTCGTCGCGATAGCTATACTCAGATGCATCGCTTGTCCCCCGGAGTCCCACCATGCTCAAAGCAGCCATCGTCCTGATGCTGATTGCCACGGTTGTCAGCCTGTTCAGCGGCCTGTTTTTTCTGGTCAAGGACGACAGCAGCTCGAACCGCCTCGTCATTGCCTTGAGTGTTCGTGTAGCACTGGCCGCCATTACCGTCGGCTTGATCGCCTGGGGCTTTTTCAGCGGCCAGCTTGTATCTCGCGCACCCTGGTAACCGTAGGAGCGAGCATGCTCGCGAAAAACTCGAAAGCATCGCGGGGTATCAGGTTCCCCGCGTTATCGTTGGATACCATCGCGAGCATGCTCGCTCCTACAGCACATAGACGAAAACAAACAGCCCGATCCACACCACATCCACGAAGTGCCAGTACCAACTCGCTGCCTCGAAGCCGAACTGATGTTCGCTGTCGAAGTGCCCACGCATGACCCGCATCAGCATCACGAACAGGATGATGGTGCCGATCGTCACGTGGGCGCCGTGGAATCCGGTGAGCATGAAGAACGTGGCGCCGTAGATGCCCGAACCCAGGGTCAAACCCAGTTCGTTATAGGCGTGCATGTACTCTTCGGCCTGAAAGCCGAGGAACGCAACGCCCAGCAGCACCGTGAGCGCCAGCCAGATTTTCAGCGCGCCGCGATGGCCCTTCTTCAAGGCATGGTGGGCGATGGTCACCGTGACGCTGGAGGTCACCAGTATCACGGTATTGAGCAGCGGCAATCCCCAGGGGCTGATGACCTCCTTCGGTGGTGGGAACAGCTTGGAATCGGGGTTGTTCAGCAGTGGCCAGGTCCACTCGAAGGCAGGCCACAGCATGTGAGCGAGGCCCTTGGTGCCTTCGCCACCCAGGGCGGGACCGGATACATGGCGCACATAAAACAGTGCGCCGAAAAAGGCGATGAAGAACATCACCTCTGAGAAAATGAACCAGCTCATGCCCCAGCGGAACGAGCGATCCATCTGCGCGCTGTACAAGCCGCCGCGACTTTCCTTGATCACCGTACCGAACCAGCCAAAGAGCATGTAGGCCAGCAACAGGCCACCGACGAAAAAGATCAGCGGGCCGTGGGATTCCGGCCGCGCCGCTTTCAGATCGTTGAACCAGGTGGCCAGGCCGAACACCGTGACGAACATCCCGACCGTAGCGATGATCGGCCATTTGCTCTGGGCCGGAACGTAATAATGTTCATGAGTTGCCATTTATTGTTCTCCTTATCGGGCACGCTCAACCGCCAGTATTTACTGCGACCGGTGGATGTCGGGCGGTGATATCGAACAGCGTGTAGGACAGCGTCAGGTGCTTCACATCCTTGGGCATGTCACGGTCAACGATGAAACGTACCGGCATCTCGATTCGTTGACCGGGCTGCAGCACTTGTTGGGTGAAGCAGAAGCATTCGGTCTTGTGGAAGTACGCCGCCGCCGCGCTGGGCGCGATGCTCGGCACCGCCTGAGCGCTCATCGGGCGATCGGTAGGGTTGTGCGCGATGAAGATCATCTCGTTCACTGCCCCGGGGTTGGCCGTCAATTCATCATGCTTGGGATAGAAATCCCAGGACATGTCGGCGGAGTTGGTCGACAGGAACTGCACGCGAACCTGTCGCGAGGTATCGACCGTTTGCTCACCCTCATACTGCCCGGCGGTCTTGCCGTTGATGCCGAATGCCTTGCACATCACGTCGTAGATCGGCACCAGGGCAAAACCGAAGACAAACATCGCTACCACCACCAGTAACAGGCGGGTGACCAGTTTCTTCATCGAAATCGAGTCAGCCATGATTTCTCACCTGCGCCGAGAGCCATGTGGGAGCGAGCCTGCTCGCGAAGCAGACGCCACGGTTTGGCAGGTAGACCGCGTCATCGTTTTTCGCGAGCAGGCTCGCTCCCACAAAGGCCATGGCGCTCATTTCATTTCACTTCCGGCGGCGTGGTGAAGGTGTGATACGGCGCCGGTGAGGGAACGCTCCATTCCAGGCCTTCGGCCCCATCCCACGGTTTGGCCGGTGCTGGCGGGCCACCGCGAATGGTCTTGATCACGATGAACAGGAAGAAAATCTGCGTTGCACCGAACATGAAGGCGCCGATCGACGACACCATGTTGAAGTCGGCGAATTGCAGGTTGTAGTCCGGAATCCGTCGAGGCATGCCCGCAAGCCCGACGAAGTGCATCGGGAAGAAAGCCAAGTTCATGCCGATGAACGACAGCCAGAAATGCAGCTTGCCGAGGGTTTCGTCGTACATGTGGCCGGTCCACTTCGGCATCCAGTAATAGGCCGAGGCGAAGATCCCGAAGATTGCACCCGGCACCAGCACGTAGTGGAAGTGCGCGACCACAAAATACGTATCCTGGTACTGGAAATCCGCCGGGGCGATGGCCAGCATCAGTCCGGAGAAACCGCCGATGGAGAACAGGATCACGAACGCCACCGCGAACAGCATCGGCGTCTCGAAGGTCAGCGAGCCTTGCCACATGGTACTGGCCCAGTTGAACACCTTGACCCCGGTGGGTACCGCGATCAACAACGTGGCATACATGAAGAACAGCTCACCCACCAGCGGGATACCGACCACGAACATGTGGTGCGCCCAGACGATGAACGACAGGAACGCGATACTCGCCGTGGCGTAGACCATCGAGGTGTAGCCGAACAGCGGCTTGCGCGAGAAGGCCGGAATGATCGAGCTGACGGCACCAAAGGCCGGCAGGATCATGATGTACACCTCGGGGTGGCCAAAGAACCAGAACACATGCTGGAACAGCACCGGGTCACCGCCACCGGCGGCGCTGAAGAAGCTGGTGCCGAAGTGGATGTCCATCAGCATCATCGTCACGCAACCGGCCAGTACCGGCATTACCGCGATCAGCAGGAACGCGGTGATCAGCCAGGTCCAGACGAACAGCGGCATTTTCATCAGCGTCATGCCGGGGGCGCGCAGGTTGAGGATGGTGGCGATCACGTTGATCGCACCCATGATCGAACTGATCCCCATCAAGTGGATGGCGAAGATGAAGAAGGTCACGCTTTCCGGCGCGTACGTCGTCGACAGCGGCGCGTAGAACGTCCAGCCGAAGTTGGGTCCGCCTCCTGGGGTGAACAGGGTCGAAACCAGCAGGATGAATGCCGCTGGCAACAGCCAGAAGCTGAAGTTGTTCATCCGCGGCAGCGCCATGTCGGGTGCGCCGATCATCAGCGGAACCATCCAGTTGGCGAGGCCGACGAAGGCCGGCATCACCGCACCGAAGACCATCACCAGGCCGTGCATGGTGGTCATCTGGTTGAAGAATTCCGGCTGGACGATCTGCAACCCCGGCTGGAACAGTTCGGCGCGAATCACCATCGCGAACGAGCCGCCGAGCAGGAACATGGAAAACGCAAACCACAGGTACAGCGTACCGATGTCCTTGTGGTTGGTCGTCAGCACCCAGCGCATCAGGCCTTTGGCAGGGCCGTGGGCATGTTCGTGTGCGGTGCCGGTCTGAACATGGTCATCGACTACAACAGTCATGTCCTGTCTCCTGCAAGCAGATGGGCTGGGCAGGTCGGGGCGTGCTGCCCCGACGGGTTCCTTGGGTGCGCAATAGACTGGGTCATTTGCTTTCCGCCTGTTTCAGCTCCAGCACTTCTTTGGGGGTGACCATGTCGCCCTTGTTGTTGCCCCAGGCGTTACGCTCGTAGGTCACGACCGCTGCGATATCGACTTCCGACAGTTGCTTGCCGAACGCCGCCATGGCGGTGCCAGGCTTGCCGTGGAAGACAATGCTCAGGTGATCCTTGATGGGGCCGGTGGCGATTTTCGAGCCCTTGAGAGCCGGGAACATGGGCGGCAGGCCCTGGCCTTCGGCCTGGTGACAGGCCACGCAGGCGGTGTGATAGACCTTGTCGCCGCGCTCTTTGAGCTCGTCGAGGGTCCATTCCTTACTGGTCAGCTCCTTGAGTTGTGCAGCCTCTGCCTTGCGTTCAGCCAGCCACTTTTCGTAATCGGGCTTGTCCTTGACCTCAACCACGATCGGCATGAACCCATGATCCTTGCCGCACAGCTCGGCGCATTGGCCGCGGTAGACACCGGGTTTTTCGACACGGGTCCAGGCTTCGTTGACGAACCCCGGGATCGCATCGCGCTTGACCGCGAAGGCCGGCACCCACCAGGAGTGAATCACGTCGGCAGAGGTCACCAGGAAGCGCACCTTGGCGCCGATCGGAAGCACCAGGGGCTTGTCGACCTCGAGCAGGTAATGCTCGCTCTTGGCTTCCTTGTTGTGGATCTGATCGGCGGGAGTGGCCAGGTTGCTGAAGAACTCAACGTCCTGGCCCAGGTACTTGTAATGCCATTTCCACTGATAGCCGGTGACCTGGATATCGATATCCGGCTCACTGGCGTCGTACATCTTGATCAGGGTGGCAGTCGCCGGAACCGCCATGGCCACCAGAATAATGAAGGGCACGATGGTCCAGAGAATTTCGACGGTGGTACTTTCGTGAAATTTTGCCGCCACCTGCCCGGTAGAGCGGCGGTGCAAGATCATCGACCAGAACATGGCGCCAAAGACGATGATGCCGATCACTACACAGATCCAGAAAATGGTCATGTGCAGGTCAAACACAGCGTGACTGATTTCAGTCGCTCCAGGCGCCATATTCACAGTCCAGGCCGCTTGTGCCTGACTGAAAATCGACCACAACAGGAGGCCCATCCAGACATGTGGATGTCGCATCATTGCGGGTTCCCCTTATCGTTCTTGTTATCCCGCCGGTTTTCACCTGCGGCAAGGGAGCGGCTGCATCAGACTACGAACTTGAATCGCCGGGCCTTGCTGCATTGCAGTCGGGCGTCATCAGCTAACTCCATTCCAACCCGAGTATAGACAGCGACTCCCACCTCGCAATGTGCTGGCGTAAATCATCTGAAACAGCATTAACTTGCTTTGCAGGGCACGAATGGAGAAGGATGCAGACGAGTGGTGGCAAACCGATATAACGGAGGCGTCTCAAGGATGAAATAATTATGACAAATGCGTCTTAGCATTTTTCGTATGCCAGCTAAGTTATGTCTTCCCTATTTCATTGCCTTGTTTCCTGGAGTTTTCATGAACACCGCCGCATTGCGCGAGCAGATCCAAAAAGCACAACAACACGAAGCCGAGAGCGGCCTGCTGACGCGTCAGCTGGAAAACCAACTGCCTCACCTACACCGCGCGATCCAATTACCGGAGGCGGATGCCAACGGCGTCCTGACACGTTTTGTCGCCGCCTACATTGAGGAAGTACCTGATCTGCTGGATGCAGCCAATGAAGTCGCCAGGGAAGCGGGTATCGAATCGCAGGTAAAACCGGTGCTGAAAATCGCCGAACAGTACTTCCTCCAGCCGCCGGCGATCATGGCCGGGCACGTCGGGCTCGACAGCCTGCTGGACGAAGCCTATCTGGCGCACCGGTTCGTCGAAGAGGTCAACGACCTGTACATCAAGCATCTTGGCCAGCCACTGATCCCCTTGGACATGACTGTCGCCAACCTGATTGCTCACCAGTTGATCGGTGAGGAGTTCGCCAACCAACTGGACGAGGCGGTGCATCACGCTGTGGACGAGATGCTCAACGACGAAAGCTTTGCGCTGGAGTCGGTCGAAGCCTACCGCGAGAAACTCAGCAGCCCGGACACCGGCGCCGCATGGAAGCGCTGGCCGTGCATGTCCCGCCGCCTGGGTGTGGGCCTGGAGCTGGAACAGCCGGTGGCGTAGGTTCGCAATACCCTTGTAGGAGCGAGCATGCTCGCGATGGTCGACAACGATTCCGCGGGTATTCTGACACCCCGCGGTGTTCTTTGGTCCATCGCGAGCAGGCTCGCTCCTACAGGTGGGTTATTCAGCCAGCCGCACCAATTCCGATATTGGTCCGCACCCGGCCCTCCAGCCTTCGCTTCAACCCGCGCGACTCGATCAACAATTTCGAGCCCTTGGCCGCATTCGCCCGTCCCCATTCCTCCAGCAATTCCAGGCACGAATGGTCGATGTAGCTCAGGTTATTGAGTGGCACATGCACCGTCGCACCTGCCGGAATGCTACCCAGTACCCGGGTCAACGCCGGCACCTTGAGAAAGGTCGCCGCCCCCACCAGACGCAGCTCCATTTCGCCGTCCTGCGGAAGGTCGATCAGGCTTATTTTCAGTCGTGAGGCTTTCAGCGCCAGCTTCACCAAGGTCAAGCCGAAGCCGACCAGCACGCCCGTCAGCAAGTCGGTGAAGATGATCGCCAGCGCTGTCGTGGCGTAGGTGAACATCGGCATTCGACCGTATCGACCCAAACCGCGAAAAGCCTTGAGATCCACCAGTTTGAAACCGGTGTAAACCAACACACCGGCCAGGCTCGCCACGGGAATGCTTTGCAGTACGCTCGACAACAACATTACGAACGCCAGCAGCCATAATCCATGGAAAATCGTCGAGTAACGCGTGCTGGCACCGGCCTGGACATTGGCCGAGCTGCGTACGATCACTCCGGTCATCGGCAACGCGCCGAGCATTCCGCAAAGCATGTTGCCAACGCCTTGGGCGGACAGCTCGCGGTCGAAGTCCGAGCGTTGACCACTGTGCATGCGGTCGACTGCGGCAGCGGATAGCAAGGTTTCGGCGCTGGCAATGAATGCGACCGCGAATGCGGCAATCAGCAACGCAGGGTCAGCCAGGTTCAGCAAGTCGGCAGGTTTAAGCCAATCGATGGCTTCGGACAGGTTTGCGGGTACTTCCACCCGTTTGACTTGCAGCGCCAAGGCCAGGCTGACGACGGTGGCGATCCCAACCCCCAGTAGCGCGCCGGGAACGAAGCGCAGGGAATGGGGACGCAGCTTTTCCCACAACCACATGACTGCGATCGTTCCCAACCCAAGCAAACCGGCCTGCCAGCCAAAGGATGGCAAAGCCTGAGCCACGGCGGCCGGGAAGGCTGCCAGGTTATCCAGCCCCGAGGGCTTGGGCGTGGCGTCCAGCATCACGTGCAGCTGTGACAGGACGATCAGCACCCCGATGCCGGCGAGCATGCCGTAAACGACGGCGGGTGCTGTCACACGAAACCAGCAGCCCAGTTTCAAGCGACCGGCGACCAGTTGTAAAAAACCCGCCAACAGCAGGATCGGCCCGAGCATGACCACGCCATGCTGGCGTACCAGTTCGAATACCAACACCGCCAGCCCTGCCGCCGGGCCACTGACTTGCAACGGCGAGCCAGCCAGCCAACCGACTACCAGTCCACCGATGATCCCGGTGATCAGGCCTTTTGCCGGTGGCAGTCCCGAAGCAATGGCAATGCCCATGCACAGGGGCAGGGCGACCAGAAACACCACCACCGAAGCCAATAGCTCCCGTGGCAGCACAGCTTTAAGTTGTGCAGCACGCATGATGATTCTCCCGAAGTTTTCTTCAGGCATGGCGAAGCCGGGCCGCTGAAACAGCGGCTGGCGTCAAACCACACAGATGGTTAGGAGGATTTAGAAGCGCGCTTTGGGCGTCGCCACCGGAATCGGATGGCTGCCGTCGAGCGGCAGGAAACGACCCTGATCCGCGTCGTAAGCTTTGATTTCGCTGGTTTCGATGTCATAGACCCAGCCATGGATGAACAGTTGACCGTTCGCCATGCGCGAGGCTACCGAAGGATGGGTCCGCAAGTGCTGCAACTGGGCGATGACATTTTCATCAGTGAGGACGTGCATGCGTTCGTTTTCGTCGGCGCAGTTGCAGTTGTCGTGCACCATGGTTTTCGCGACTTCCGCATGCCGCAGCCAGGCTTTGACCGTAGGCATTTTTTCCAGGCTGTCGGGATTGAGTACCGCACGCATCGCTCCGCAATCGGAGTGGCCGCAGATGATGATGTGTTGCACGCCCAGTGCCAGCACCGCGTACTCGATGGCGGTGGACACACCACCGTTCATCTGGCCGTACGGTGGTACGACGTTGCCGACATTGCGAGTGACGAACAGGTCGCCCGGCGAGCTGTGGGTGATGAGCTCGGGGACGATGCGCGAGTCAGCGCAGGTAATGAACATCGCCCGTGGCTGCTGGGCCGTGGCGAGTTTTTTGAAGAGTTCTTCCTGTTGTGGAAAGATCTCATGATGAAAATGCAAAAAGCCGTCAACGATATGCTTCAGCGCTGCATCGGCGCTTTCCGCCCCGGGTTGGGCAGAAGCCGACGCAGCCAACGGCTGTTTATCCTTGTCACTCATGATTCATCCTCTTTGGCGGAGTCAGGGATATTCCCGTTTTGTCCGGTGTGAAGCCAGTGGCTGTCTAAAAAAACATCCAGGTCGTCGATCGACCCGTCAGTCACTCGATGAACAAGGTAGCCGTCGAATCTTAACTCAAACTGAAAAGACCGCTCTAGAACCTGTGTTCCAGGTCACAAAAAACGTGACTGGCGAAAAAGTTGAGGGCGATGCTCGTACTCAACCATAGGCTAATTGTCCTCAAATCAACGACATTTGGCGACCCGGCGGACAGAAGGCATCGCAGTCCAGGTTGAAACCTTCCCGATGGTTGAGCCCCAGGCGTTTAATGGCTTTGGCAAAACGTTGTGCCAACAAATCGGCAAAGGGGCCTTCACCACGCATGCGTGCGCCAAAGCGACTGTCGTACAACTCGCCGCCACGGCTCTGGCGAATCAGGCTGAGGACATGGGCCGCACGTTGCGGATAGTGGGCCGCCAGCCACTCTTCGAACAGGGGCGCGACTTCCAGGGGCAACCGCAGCATCATGTAAGCCGCGCTTTGTGCTCCAGCGGCATGGGCTTCTGTGAGCAGGTTTTCGATTTCGCTGTCGTTGATCATCGGAATCATGGGTGAGCACAGAACGCCCACAGGAACTCCCGCTTCGCGCAACACCCTGATCGCCCGCAGCCGGGCCTTGGGGGCCGCCGCGCGGGGCTCGAGGATGCGCTTGAGCTCGTCGTCCAACGTGGTCAGGCTGATCATCACCGCCACCAGCCGTTGACGGGCGAGTTCGGCCAGCAGGTCCAGATCGCGCAGAATCAACGAGCCTTTAGTCACGATGGTTACCGGATGACGATAGCGCAGCAGCACTTCGAGGGTTTGGCGGGTGATCTTGTAGTCGCGCTCGATGGGCTGGTAAGGATCGGTGTTGGAACCCAGGTTAATCGGTGCGCATTGATAGCCACGTTTGGAGAGCTGTTCTTCCAATATGTCCGCTGCATTGGTCTTGGCGATCAGCTTCGTCTCGAAATCCAGACCTGGCGACATGTCCCAATAGGCGTGGCTGGGCCGTGCATAACAGTAGATGCAACCGTGCTCGCAGCCACGATAAGGGTTGATCGAGCGATCGAAGGGCAGGTCCGGTGAATTATTGCGGGTGATGATGGTTTTCGCGGTCTCGATGGACACCTCGGTGCCTTGGGTCATCGGCGCTTCCTGGTACCAGCCGTCGTCCTCGGCCACCGAGCGATGGGGGGCGAAGCGGTTATGCGGGTTGGTGGCGGTGCCGCGACCGCGTGGGGGCAATGGCGCGTTCATGGGGATGGCTCGCATGCTGTATGTCTATACAGTATACGTGAAAGATTCGAGTGACCAGTGCCGTTGGGCAGCTCTTGGTTTCGAAAGTCATTGAACGATACACATCGCGTCTGGTTGAAACGCTCCAGCGACCGGTATTGTTATGGTCGCTCCATGCATTGATTGGAGCATTAATTAAAAGGATTTAATTATGTCGATGTTTAATCGCCGCGGTATTTTTTTGCAGAAACTTGGTCCGACTGTCGTCGATCCAAATGAAGTGCTTGTATCGATGCAGTTCGCATTGAAGGAAGAGGACTGGAGTGCTGGAAACTCCGTGCAGACTACTGCTTTGCTGGACGCCACCACCCTCATCGCCTCCTCAAATGATGGGGGACAATCATTCAAGATCCGTAACCTCAAAAAAGATGTCGATGGTGACGGCGATATTGATGCCGAGGACATGATGAAACTGCTGGCGCTGGCCAAAGCCTACGTCAGCATTTCCACGCCTTGACGGAATCTCGATACCTCTCACGACGTTGCGCCGTGAGAGGTGTCGCTTTCCTCTCAGTGTTGCTCGTCAGGCTTTTTCTTCAGCTTCGGATTCGGAAAAAACTGCACGGCCTGAACCTTGGTGTCCGCAGGCTTGAGTGCGGAAGTGTTGACCCGGGTACCCAGTTCCTTGGGAACGGACAGGCCTTGTTCATTCAGCGTATCGGAGTAACCGCAAGCCACGCATTCGCGATGCGGTACGTCGTCTTCGCTCCACATCATCAACTTGTCCGGCTCGCTGCAGGCTGGACAAACCGCGCCGGCGATAAAGCGTCGTTTGGTAATCACGGGGCTCTCACTCATGCTGCTGCGCCCTCACTCAGGCCGCTGTGGCGCAAGAGTGCGTCAATCGACGGCTCACGACCACGGAAATCGACGAACAGCACCATCGGCTCTTGAGAACCGCCGCGCGCCAGGATCGCTTCGCGGAATGCCCGGCCGGTGTCGGCATTGAGCACGCCCTCTTCCTCGAATTTGGAGAAAGCATCGGCCGAGAGCACTTCAGCCCATTTGTAGCTGTAGTAACCCGCCGCGTAACCACCGGCGAAGATGTGCGCGAAGCTGTTAGGGAAGCGGTTGTAGGCCGGAGGACGCATCACCGACACTTCGTCGCGCACGCCTTCAAGCACTTGCAATACGCTGCGACCGTCACCATGGGTGGCGTGCAGTTCGAAGTCGAACAGCGAGAACTCCAGTTGGCGAACCATCATCAGGCCGGACTGGAAGTTTTTCGCCGCGAGCATTTTCTGTAGCAGGTCCTGGGGCAGTGGTTCGCCGGTTTCATAGTGACCGGAGATCAGCGCAAGCCCCTCGGGCTCCCAGCACCAGTTTTCCATGAATTGGCTTGGCAGCTCGACCGCGTCCCAGGCCACACCGTTGATGCCGGACACCCCGGCGTGTTCGACGCGGGTCAGCAGGTGATGCAGGCCATGACCGAACTCGTGGAACAGAGTGGTGACTTCATCGTGGGTCAGCAGCGCAGGCTTGCCGCTGTCGGCCGGAGTGAAGTTGCACACCAGGTTGGCCACCGGGCTTTGCAGCACCCCTTCGGCGGTGCGGCGACGATCGCGGGCACCGTCCATCCAGGCACCACCGCGTTTGTTGGCGCGGGCGTAGAGGTCGAAGAAGAAGCGGCCGACGTGCTGGCCGTTTTCCTTGATTTCGAACAGGCGCACATCCGGGTGCCAGGTGTCGAAGCCTTGCTGCTCGGTGATTTCGATGCCGTATAGGCGTTGCACGATGGCGAACAGGCCGCCCAGTACTTTATCGATCGGGAAGTAGGCACGCAGGGCTTCCTGGGCAACGCTGTAACGTTGTTCGCGAAGTTTTTCGCCATAGAAGCCGCTGTCCCAGCTTTGCAGGTCCGGGCAGCCCTGTTCGGCCGCGTAGGCCTTGAGCTGTTCCAGGTCCTGGGCGGCGAACGGTTTGCTGCGCTTGGCCAGGTCGCGCAGGAAGCTCAGCACCTGATCGCTGGATTCCGCCATTTTGGTGGCCAGGCTCAGTTCCGAGAAACTGGCGAACCCCAGGAGCTTGGCCAGCTCCTGACGCAGGTCGAGGATTTCCTGCATGACCGGGCCGTTGTCGTTCTGGCCGGCATTCGGGCCCTGATCCGAGGCGCGGGTGCAGTACGCAGCGTAGACTTCTTCACGCAGGGCGCGATCGTGGGCGTAGGTCATTACCGCGTAGTAGCTCGGGAATTCCAGGGTGATCAGCCAGCCATCGAGGTCCTTGGCTTGCGCGGCGGCGGCCATTTGCGCCTTGGCCGAATCGGTCAGGCCGGCGAGGGCAGCTTCGTCGGTGATGTGCTTGGTCCAGGCCTGGGTGGCATCCAGCAATTGATTGGAGAAGCGGCTACCCAGCTCCGACAGTTTGCTCTGCACTTGGGCGTAGCGCTTCTGCTCGGCTTCCGGCAGGTCGATACCCGACAGACGAAAATCGCGCAGGGCGTGTTCCAGGATAGTTTTCTGCGCTACGTCGAAACCGGCGGCTTCCGGACTGTTGGCCAAGGCCTCATACGCCTGGAACAGTTCACGGTTCTGGCCCATTTCCGTGGAGTAGGCGCTCAATGCAGGCAGGCAAGCCTCATAGGCTTCACGCAGTTCGGCACTGTTGCACACGGCATTCAAATGGCTGACCGGACTCCACGCCGCACCCAGGCGGTCATTGAGCTCGTCCATGGCCAGCACCAGGCCGGCCCAGGTCGGTTGTTTGCCCTGGGTCTTGAGGATCTCGATAATGGCGGCGCGGTTGTCAGCCAGGATCTGTTCAATGGCCGGTTGCACATGCTCGGCACGGATCGCGGAGAACGGCGGCAGGTCGTAGGACTGCAAAAGAGGGTTGTTCACGCTCACGGTTGGCACCTTGGCTGGAAGAAACATGCAGCCATCTTAATTACAATCGACACTCACCGCAGCTATCAGCGACAGAGAGAGAACCTATCGTGTCCCTTCGCAAGTACCAGAACCACACGCCGTTGCTCGGCAAAGGCGCTTTTGTCGACAGTTCGGCGGTGGTGATCGGCGATGTTGAAATCGGCGAAGACAGCTCGGTATGGCCATTGACGGTGATCCGTGGCGACATGCACCGCATCCGCATTGGCGCGCGTACCAGCGTGCAGGATGGCTGCGTGCTGCACATCACCCATGCCGGGCCGTTCAATCCGGATGGTTTCCCGTTACTTATTGGCGACGACGTGACCATCGCCCACAAAGTCATGCTGCATGGCTGCACTGTGGGCAGCCGGGTCCTGATCGGCATGGGCAGCATCGTCATGGACGGCGCGGTGGTCGCCGACGACGTTATTATTGGTGCCGGAAGCCTGGTACCTCCGGGTAAACGCCTGGAAAGCGGTTTCCTGTATGTGGGCAGCCCGGTGAAACAGATCCGGCCACTGACTGACAAGGAACAAGCCTTTTTCACCTACAGCGCGGCGAACTACGTGAAGCTCAAGGATTTGCATCTGGCCGAAGGCTACGACCAGATCTGAAATGTCTCGCTATCGCCCAGGAATCTTCATGCATTACCAAACCGTTCTGTTTGACCTTGATGGCACCCTGACCGACCCGCGCGAAGGCATCACCCGTTCGATCCAGTTTGCCCTGGGTAAGCTGGGCATCGATGAACCCGACCTGACCAAACTCGAACACTTCATCGGTCCGCCCTTGTTACAGGCTTTCATGCAGTTTTATAGCTTTGACGAGCCCAGGGCCTGGGAGGCGGTGAACTTCTATCGGGAACGCTTCAAGGTTACCGGGCTTTATGAAAACCGCGTATTCGACGGTGTTACACCGCTGCTCGAAACCCTGGGTGGGCAAGGACGACAGCTGTACATCGCGACCTCTAAACCCTGGGTTTTCGCCCGGGAAATCGCTCGCCATTTCGACTTCGCCAAACACTTCAAGGTGATCTATGGCAGCGAACTGGACGGCACCCGGACCAACAAGGTCGAACTGATCGCCCACCTGATGGCCGAAGAAGGCCTCGACCCGGCGAGTACCCTGATGATCGGCGACCGTAAGCACGACCTGATCGGCGCGCGCAGTAACGGGCTGGATGCGGCAGCGGTGGGTTATGGGTTTGGCAGTCGGGAGGAGTTGAGTGCCGAAGCACCGGCCTATCACTTCGAAACGCTGGAGGAGATGCATCAGGCGTTTTTGCAGCGCTGATTAAATCGCTATCGCGGGCAAGCCTTGCTCCTACGGATTAATGTCGTTCACAACATTGTGGCTCGACCCATAACGCCTGTAGGAGCAAGGCTTGCCCGCGATGACGGCCTCGGAGACACATCCAGAACAACTAACATTAAGCCAATCTTCCTAAGTCGATCTAGCCTGACAGCTCAGGCCCAGATCAAGGAGGATCTTTAATGCCAAGCCGTCATCATGCCCATCGCTTGCGCACCGGACGTTACTCGGAGGAAGGGCAAATCTATTTACTGACAGCCGTCGTACTGAATCGTCAGCCCGTTTTTTCCAGCTTCAAGACAGGCAGGTTGGTTGTAGAAGCGTTTCGAAAAGCTCAAGAGGAGCAATTTGCCAACTCATTAGCCTGGGTTGTCATGCCCGATCATTTTCATTGGCTGATTGAACTGCAAAATACTCCGCTACGGACTTTGATGGCGCGTACAAAGTCTCGGACAACCGTTACGCTCAACCGCGAGCTACAGAGAGCAGGTTCATTGTGGCAACCGGGATTTCACGATCGCGCCATTCGAAGAGAAGAGGATTTACAGACAGTCGCTCGATACATCGTTGCCAATCCATTGCGGGCGGGATTAGTGGAGAAGGTAGGGGATTATCCGTTATGGGATGCGATCTGGTTATGAGTCTGGTCTAGCGAACACTCGCGATGACGTCGAGTCAATCACATCAAATGTCAGAACTTTTCAAAGCCTTCAATGCCGCTTTACGCTGTTCAACCGGCATCGCCCCAAGCCGCTCTACCCACGCATAAAACTTCACCCAATCCCCACCTACTTGCCTGAACAACGCCGCAAACGCCGGCACCCATTGGTCATACAGACCGAACGGCAGCAATCGTGCATTGTTCATCGGCGCATTAATCCAAGCGTCGTAGCGTTTGTCCCCGGCCCATTGTTCATCACGCATCTGGCGGTATTCGGCGCGCAACTGTTCGAACGCCTCAGCTTTACGCTGGCGCATTTGTTCGGGCGGCAGCGGCAGGGTGTATAGCTTTTCAAGCCGGGTGCGGGTGTCCAGAATCAGCTGAATGAATTGGCCCCGTTGTTTCTCCTGTGTTCTGTTTACGGGTGGAAGGCTACGGTAAGCCCGCCATTGGCGGGTGCCTTCCTGCTCGACAAAGGTGGCGAATGACTCGTTGAACTCAGTGTCATCCTTCACATAAACACGCTGATGCGCGAGTTCATGAAAGATCAGCGTGGCCAGTCGTTCATCACCCCAGCCCATCATTGAGTTCATGATCGGATCGTTGAACCACCCCAGGGTCGAATAGGCCTCTACTCCACCGATGGACACGTCCATGCCTTGCATGCGCTGCAGCGCCGCCTCACCGCGAGCCGCACTCTGGCTGTAATAGCCGCGATAAGCCACGCAACCGGCGACGGGGAAGCAGTGGTTTTGTGGCTTCAGGGAAAATTCCGGCGTGACAAACACGTTCCAGACCACGTAGGGACGGCCAATGTCGGCATACAGGCGGTAACTCTGATTATCCGGCAGGTGCAGTTGCTGGCTGGCAAAGGTCCTGGCTTTTTGTGATTGGACCAGGTGCGCGCGCAATTTCTGATCGCGCTGTGGGTCGGCAATGACGCGGGCAACGGGTTCTCGGGCCCGCAGCAGTTGCAGTTGACCACTGGCCAACTGGCTGTAGTAGCTGACGCTGGAACAACCGTTGAGTAACAAAAACAGCACACCCGGAAACAAAATGCGTAAAACGCGATCAAGTAACCCAAGGCTTCGATGCGGCCTGATCAAAATAAAAAAATCCCTGGAAAGTCTGCTCGCAAGACTATCCCGCTTGACTGGAGCTCCGCTATGCGCAAGTTGATGCTGACGGGAGGCCTGCTGATGCTGGCCGGATGTGCTGGATTCGGATTACCTCGCCATGATCCGACGCAAGCCTGGATCGATCTGGAGTCACATCAGGAAGACACGGCCCTGCTGGCGTTTGAAGTGGACAACAAAGCGGCAACCGACAAGCGCTATTTCGAGGTTCAACCCGGCAGCCATGAGTTGACCGTTCGCTACCAGTTCCCCGTCCAGCCCACCAATATCGGTCCCGATGCGCAACCGCTGTGGCGAGACTGTCAGATGAATGTGAAATTCAACGACTTCAATGCAGGCGAGCGCTATCAATTGCAGGCGGGGAATATTGGTTTCCGGCCATGGGCCAAGCTGTATGATCAACAGCGAAAAGTGATTGGCCAGGGCACACCAGCGGGCTGTCAACGATCCTGATCGGCGCTATCCTGAATATCCTGACATAGGGATATTTATCATGCGCAGGTTGATGCTGTTACTGGCTGCAAGTGCCGTGGCCGGCTGTTCGACGCCTATGCCGGCGGCCAATCCGCACATGGCGTGGGTAGACTTCTCTACGCCATTTCCTAACGATAAATTGCTGATGGCGGAGCGACTGGATAACCAGCGCTTGCGTGACGGGCGTTTTTTCCAGGTCACTCCCGGTAGCCACGAGCTGACCGTGCGCTTCGATTTTGAAGTGCCAGGCGGGAGCTCGGACTTGTTCGGCGGTACTACGGAGCGGCTATGCTACATAATCGTTAAATACGATCATTTCGAAGCCGGTCAGCGTTATCTGTTACAAGCCCGTTCCATGGCGTTCACCCCTGAAGCGCGCCTGTATAACGCCAGGCGCGAGATCGTCGCCGAAGCGAGCCAGATCAACTGTGTGCCTTGATTCAGGTCAGCGGTCATTCTTCTGGTAGATGATTTTCTTGGTGCCGCCGTCGCAGGAGCCAACGACCATGTTCTGATCGTGCACTTCGTCGTTGGTAACGATTTCCAAGGTGTAGGACGTCACGCCTCGGGCCTGGATCTTGGCTTCGATTTCGGCCTTGAGCTCTTCACAAGGTTTGGGTGCCGCCAGGGCCGAAGTGGCCAGGGCGCAGCAGATAATCGCCAAGGTAAAACGTTTCATGGTTGAAGCTCCTTGAGGCAGCGCGCATAGGTCATGCGTTTGTGCTGCTGTCATTTATTCGACCACAGTTTTACCGGGCAAATCTGTTTCAAATCAAAAAAGATCGCAGCCTGCGGCAACTCCTACAGGATCAAGAGTTGCCGAAGGCTGCGATCATGCGAACTTAGTTGACCAGCGTCGCATCCAGGCTGATTTTCGCATTCAGCACCTTGGAGACCGGACAACCCTCTTTGGCCTTGTTGCTCAACTCATCGAACTGCGCCTGGCTCGCGCCGGGGATTTTTGCCTTGAGGATCAATTTCACGGCCGTGATCGCGAAACCACCTTCTACCTGGTCCAGGGTCACTTCGGCGTTGGTATCGATGCTGTCGGCCTTGAGGCCGGCCTCACCGAGAATCATCGAAAACGCCATGGAGAAACAGCCCGCATGGGCCGCACCGATCAACTCCTCCGGATTTGTGCCCTTTCCGCCCTCAAAGCGGGCCTTGAAGCCATAGGGCGCGTCCCTGAGCACACCGGTTTCGGTGGAAATCGAGCCGATGCCGGTTTTCAGATCACCTTCCCAATGGGCCGATGCTTTCTTGGTGATAGCCATGCCTGTCTCCTCAAGATCCGGCGCGAAGCGTCGCGCCGTTGTGGTTTCGGTCGTTAGGGTTCTGAGGGTAGACCGGGGAGCAACGTTCAGCGCATCTGATCGTTCGGTTTTTTGTCGCTAAATTTCGCCTTGCTATTGAAACTCGGGTATATGCCCTCATTGCATGAAACACGCTTATGGATTCGGCAGGTTTTCGTTTGTAAAAAAACCTGCGCCCTCAATTGGAGAAGCAGGTTTATGAAACGACTGTCCGATATCAAGTTCTCGACCCTCGACCTGGTGCCCGTGCGCGAAAACGGCAGCGCCGCCCAGTCGTTGCGCAACTCGCTGGACCTGGCGCAGCACGTCGAGAAGTTCGGCTATAACCGCTTTTGGGTGGCTGAACATCACAACATGGACGGTATTGCCAGTTCTGCAACCTCCGTGCTGCTTGGCTATCTGGCCGGTGGTACGTCGACCATCCGTGTCGGGTCCGGTGGGGTAATGCTGCCAAACCATGCACCGCTGGTCATCGCCGAACAATTCGGCACGCTGGAAAGTCTGTATCCAGGGCGCATCGACCTGGGGCTTGGCCGTGCGCCCGGTTCCGACCAGATGACGGCCCGTGCGCTGCGTCGCGAACGTTCCGGCAGTGCCGACGACTTCCCGGAAGATGTGGCCGAACTGGTGCGTTATCTCGGCCCGCGCACCCCGGACCAGCGCGTCATCGCAATGCCGGGTACCGGCACGAATGTGCCGATCTGGTTGCTGGGCTCAAGCCTTTTCAGTGCGCAGCTGGCAGGGGAGCGCGGTTTACCTTATGCGTTCGCGTCACATTTCGCTCCGCGCTTCATGCATGAGGCCATTCGCGTCTACCGCAATCACTTCAAGCCTTCCGCCGTGCTGGACAAGCCGTACGTGATGCTTGGCGTGCCTCTGGTCGCCGCCGACACGGATGAACAAGCCGACTATCTGGCGACCTCGGTATTCCAGCGTATTCTTGCGCTGATGCGTGGTCAGAGCCTGGTGCAGCGCCCGCCGGTGAAGACGATGGACGGGCTGTGGTTGCCTCATGAGAAAGAGGCGGTCAGCGATTTCCTGGGATTGGCGATGATCGGCAGCCCGCAAAAAATCCGCGCCAAGCTGGACGTGCTGATCGAGCAGACCCAAGCCGACGAGCTGATTTTTACCTGCGACCTGTACGAACATGCGGATCGGCTGCATTCCTATGAGCTGCTGGCGCAAGTCATGAAGGGCTGAACACGTTGACCGCAAAAAAGCTGACGCGATGGCGTCGGCTTTTTGCTGGCAATCGGTTGGGGCTACCGTTTTCTGGTGCTACCGCTTATAGACTATTTCCTTGCTGCCCTTCTCGCAGGTGCCGACGATTTTCCCGCCAGACGCATTGCCTTTGTCGACAATTTCCAGCGAATAGCCGGAAATGCCCTTGGCGTCGAGCTTTGCTGCGATTTCGGCTTTCAATTCTTCGCAATTTTTGCCGTTATCAGCAAAGGCAGTACCCACCAGGCTCAACAAGCCTACCGCCAAAATAAATTTCTTCATCAGTCGCATTTCTCTGGTCGGATCAAAAAAAGGCATCCAGCCATTGGCCGGAAACGCATCTAGCGCACTGCCATTCCTTATGGCATTCGGCCAGCGCTCAAGTTCAACAGACTAGAACCAACGTCAGCTACTGGCAATCCGGAACCCGACCTTGAGTGTCACCTGGAAGTGCGCAGCCTTGCCATCCTTGATATGGCCACGGGTCTCAGTGACTTCGAACCATTCCATGTACTTGAGACTTTTGTTGGCCTCGGCCAGTGCGTTGTTGATCGCGTCTTCAATACTACTGGTGGACGAGCCGACGAGTTCGACTTTCTTATAGGTGTGATGGTCAGTCATGGCGTTCTCCTTAGGGTGTGAAATACAGCCTAGCAGTGATTTTCTGTCTTACTTCCTTCGGTCGTTGCGACATTGATACTCACATTTACTGCACTTTCTCGAGTCCCTGAAGTCCCAACCAACACACGCCACTCATCAACAATGCAGGAGAGCCACCATGGCCAACAGCTCGTTACGTAAAGCCTCATTGCAAAGCATGGAAGCGGAGATCGAGAGTCTGCTCAAATCCTTGGAAAGCCTGAAGGACGACGCCTCGGACGAGTCGCGTAAAACCCTCAAGGTGCTTAAAGGCAATGCCGAGAACGCTCTGAGGCATTCACGCCATCTGCTCTCGGATGCCTATGAAGAGGTCAAGGTCAAAACCCGTGAAACCGGAATTGCCACTCGGGATTACGCGCAGGAACACCCTTGGACGACTGCTGGTGTTGCCGTTGGTGCGCTGGGCCTGTTGGCGGCCTATTTGCTGTTTAAGCGCGGGGAATGATCTGTCTGGCGCAGCTCAGTCTTGAGCCATTGCGCCAGTTGCCTGGCGCGCCCGTCCGCGGCGCGCTTGGGTAGCCACAGGGCCAGTTGAGCGGGTGTTTCGCAAAATCCCCAAGGGGCGACCAGGCGACCCGCCTTCAGGTCCTCGGCCACCAGCGGCTCGGGAGCAATCGCAACACCCAGTCCGGCTACGGCCGCTTCCAGCAAATAATACAAATGCTCGAAACCTTGGCCGTACTTCAACGCTTTGGCGTCGAGGCCGCTTTGCTGCGCCCAACTGGGCCAGGCTTGCGGTCGCGAAGTGGTATGCAGCAAGGGTTCAGTGAGCAGCGCTGCAGCCGGCGCTGTTTCCAGGTGCTCATAACCGGCGAACCGTGGGCTCATGACCGGGCCGATCCGTTCGCTGGCCAGTTCGAAGACCTGCATATCAGCGGGCCAGGGCGGTTCGGCAAATACGAGCAGGGCATCCAGGCCGGGGCGACGGGGATCGAGATCGCCTTCGCCGGCTGACAGGTGCAGGCGCAAATCAGGCAGATCAGCGTTCAGTCGGCCCAGGCGCGGTATGAACCAGCGTGCCAGCAGGCTTCCTGAGCAGCCCAGGACGAACGGTGCATCGGCAGTGCTTTGCGTGAGCTCGGCGCACACCGTGCGCAGGCGTTCGAAGGCGTCGGCGCTGGCATCGCGTAAACGCATGCCGGCATCTGTGAGTTTCAGGCCACGGCCTTCCTTGGTGAACAGGCTCACCCCGAGGTGTTCTTCAAGCACCTTCAGTTGGCGACTGACAGCACCGTGGGTGACATGCAGCTGCTCGGCAGCCTGGCTGACGCTGTTCAGGCGGGCAGTGGCTTCGAAGGCGCGCAAGGCGTTCAGGGGTGGCAGATCGTGGCTCATGATATCTGTGAGTTTTCCTGACAGGTTGTGGCGATCTTATCGGTTTTCAGAGCCTGGCGTCAGGGGTAGAGTTAATCCCATTGTCATATCACGCATTCAATTGGAGCGCCCCATGACCCGGACTAATCTGCGCAACGGCCCTGACGCCAACGGCCTGTTCGGCGCGTTTGGCGGCCGTTACGTCGCTGAAACCCTGATGCCACTGATCCTTGACCTGGCCCGCGAATACGAAGCGGCCAAGGAAGATCCGGCATTCAAGGAAGAGCTGGCGTACTTCCAGCGCGACTACGTCGGTCGTCCGAGCCCGCTCTATTTCGCCGAACGTCTGACCGAATTCTGTGGCGGCGCGAAGATTTATCTCAAGCGCGAAGAGCTGAACCACACTGGCGCGCACAAGATCAACAACTGCATCGGCCAGATCCTTTTGGCGCGACGCATGGGCAAGAAACGTATCATTGCCGAAACCGGCGCTGGCATGCACGGGGTGGCGACCGCCACCGTGGCTGCGCGTTTTGGCCTGGACTGCGTGATCTACATGGGCACCACCGACATCGAACGCCAGCAGGCCAACGTGTTCCGCATGAAGCTGTTGGGCGCTGAAGTGATCCCGGTCGTGGCCGGCACCGGCACCCTGAAGGATGCGATGAACGAAGCCCTGCGCGACTGGGTGACCAACGTCGACAGCACCTTCTACCTGATCGGCACCGTCGCCGGTCCACACCCTTATCCGGCAATGGTCCGCGACTTCCAGGCCGTTATCGGCAAGGAAACCCGTGACCAGCTGCAAGCCCAGGAAGGCCGCCTGCCGGACAGCCTGGTGGCGTGCATCGGTGGCGGTTCCAATGCCATGGGCCTGTTCCACCCGTTCCTGGATGACAAGAGCGTTGAGATCATCGGCGTGGAGGCGGCCGGCCACGGCATCGAGACCGGCAAGCACGCGGCCAGCCTGAACGGCGGCGTACCGGGTGTGCTGCACGGCAACCGGACCTTCCTGCTGCAGGACGACGATGGCCAGATCATTGACGCACACTCGATCTCCGCTGGCCTGGACTACCCGGGCATCGGCCCGGAGCACGCCTGGTTGCATGACATCGGCCGTGTCCAGTACACCTCGGTGACCGACGACGAAGCGCTCGCTGCATTCCACCAGTGCTGCCGTCTGGAAGGGATCATTCCTGCCCTGGAAAGCGCCCATGCCCTGGCTGAAGTGTTCAAGCGCGCGCCGACGCTGCCGAAGGATCACCTGATGGTGGTCAACCTGTCGGGTCGCGGCGACAAAGACATGCAGACCGTGATGCACCACATGGAACACTCTCAACACGAGCAATCCAAGCAGGAGAAACACTGATGAGCCGCCTGCAAACGCGTTTTGCCGAACTCAAGGAACAGAACCGCGCCGCCCTGGTGACCTTCGTCACCGCCGGCGACCCGGAATACGACACCTCCCTGGCGATCCTCAAGGGTTTGCCAGCCGCTGGCGCCGACGTGATCGAATTGGGCATGCCTTTCACCGATCCGATGGCCGACGGCCCGGCGATCCAGCTCGCCAATATTCGCGCGCTGGCGGCCAAGCAGAACCTGGCGAAAACCCTGGAAATGGTGCGTGAGTTCCGCAAGGACAACAACGAGACGCCACTCGTCCTGATGGGTTACTTCAACCCGATCCACAAGTACGGTGTACCGCGTTTCATCACCGATGCAAAAGAGGCCGGTGTCGATGGCCTGATCGTGGTGGACATGCCGCCCGAGCATAACGGTGAGTTGTGCGACCCGGCCCAGGCCGCCGGTCTCGATTTCATTCGCCTGACTACCCCGACCACTGACGATGTGCGTCTGCCAACAGTCCTTAATGGTAGCTCCGGGTTTGTTTACTACGTATCGGTGGCCGGTGTGACCGGTGCTGGCGCAGCAACCCTGGAACACGTCGAAGAAGCGGTCACTCGTCTGCGCCGTCACACCGATCTGCCGATCAGCATCGGTTTCGGCATTCGCACGCCAGAGCAAGCGGCGTCCATCGCGCGCCTGGCGGACGGAGTGGTGGTGGGTTCGGCACTGATCGATCACATCGCCAATGCCACGACGCCGGAACAGGCGATCGATGGTGTGCTGAGCCTGTGCTCGGCATTGGCCGATGGCGTGCGTAAGGCCCGCGTCAGCTAACGGAACAGTTGCTACACAGAGGAATCAAACCCTCTCGTCACAGGTTGATCAGCAAGATCGAGGGCTTCAGGACAATGTTCTGAAGCCCTTTTGCTTTTTTAGCCTCAAGGCAATTGAAGGCCACCTGCTGCCTTGTGCAATTTACGCAGATGCTCACCGATCTGTTTCACGTTGGCTTCGTTGGCCGCCATTTCCGCTGCGCGGTCTGGATCGAGCAGGGCCCGGACTTCCTTGTCCAGATCCCCGGTCAGTGCCTGAAGCTGCTTCTGCCGCAGGCTGGTCTCCGATTCCAGGCGTTGCCATTCAGCAGGTTGTGGCAAGCCATACCCGCCGCTGCCGAGTAATTCCGCCGGACGACTGAGGAAACCGCTGTTATCGAGAATTTGCCTCAGTGTCGCGTTGGCTTTGTCCATTCCGCCGTTTTTCAGCTCACGGGCACCCAAGTAACGTTGTTTGACTTCGTCCTGGGCCAGGAGCAACTGCTGGCGATAGCTTGCCTGTTCCAGCAAGAGCAATGCCGCGCTGGTGCGCAAATCTGCCTGATCGAACCATTGGCGGCGTTGTGCGGCGGTCAGGGACAGCCAGTCTTCGACCTTCTCCTGTTTGATCGGTAGCTGTTTTCTCAATACCTCGAACATTGCTTGATAGCGATCGCGGAAAGAGTCAAAGCGATAGCCCAGGCGAAGCGCCTCACGTGGATCGTCCAGCACGCTGGTATCCGCCAGACCGCGCCCCTTGAGCACCTCCAGCAAACCATTGGGCATGATGTTGTCCAGGGCAACCAGTTTTGAGTTGTTGGTGCCGCCACGCAATAACTTCAGCTCTTCGACAGCGCAGTTGTTCGACAGGAAGAAGTAGTTGCCGTCGTAACTCCAGTGCATCTCTGCGGCACGCTCCACCACGTTTTCAACCTCTTCACGAGACAGGTTCAGTGGCACGGAGGCGAGGCTGCGTAACTCGGTCTTGGTGTATTCGTCGATCACTTGGGCCAGCGGCAACACGAACAGGCGTGAGGGGTATTTACCCACCAGTCCATCCCAACTCGATAGTTGCACGTCGCCCACGAACGCACGGTAGGACAACACCAGGTGCTGGTCCAGGTCCAGGCGGCAATCCGGCCCGCGTGGCCGGCCAGGTGCACAGATCACCAGGCGCAACATGCTGTGGCCCCAACGGCTGACCCAGTTCTGATTGGCCTCTGCCAGTAGATAGTCGACGGCGTAGACCCGCTCCGGATCGACCTGGCCCAAAGGCGTCTTGGCAAAGTCATTGCCGGCGTTGAGGAATGCGAAGGTCTTGCCGCAATCGTTCTTGGCCGCAGGTGCCCAGCCGAAACGCTCCTTGTAGTAGCGGTACAGCGCAGGGCGACGACAGGCGTAGCTCGGGTCGAGGAGGAAATACTCCATGTTGACCGCGACGAATTCCTTGGGGCTGCTGGTCTCGTAGATATCCGGGCTGCGGGCGATCTGACGGTTGTGCTGTTCGCGCTCGCCCCGACGGCCAACGTACTGTTGCCAGCCGGCAAGGTCGAGCAGGCGCGGATCATCGCTCAAGGTAAAGCGTCTATCGGACTGCCCACGGCATTGATCGGGAATACCGATCAGCCCTGAACTGCCGCTGCGTTGGGTGCAGCGCTGGATCAGCGTGCGTTCCGCGTTTGGCCAGAGGCGCGAGCGATCATAAATATGGGTCAGCTCATGCAGCACCGTCGCGAGCATTTCCCGGCGCACAGTGCCATGGGGACGATAGGTTTTCTTGGTGGCAGCGCTGCCATCGGTGAGGCTCGCCAACAAATTGCGATTCAGATCGAGTTCGGAAACCAGCGACGCCTGACCGTAGGCATCGCTGCGCATTTTATCGGTCCAGCCGACGTCGATACGCCGGTCGAGTTGCTCGATGAACCGTGGCGGCAATGCCTGCATGGCTTCATCAAGCAAAGCCTGGCTGGCCCGCTGTTGCGCCGGGCTAAGGCCATCGGTCTTGAGGTGTAGTTCGAGGTCGGCGTGGGCCGTGCTGCCAAACAGCAGCAGGGCCCCGGCCAACAGCCAGGAAGCTGGAGACCTCACAGTGCGAGGATGGCTTCGGCGAGATCCTGATCACTGGCATCGCGGGCTTCAGGAACGCGAGTGCGCAACAAATTGAGCGCAGATTCCAGGTGTGCACCACGAATATCGCCGTTGCTGGCGACGAAACTGGCGGCATCGTCCTGGGCTTCACGGACGATTTTAGAGTCGCGGATCGACGTCGTGGTGTCGGAAGTGAAATCCAGTGTGCGCTGGGTGGCACGAATGAGGATGTTGCTGGTGGCAACCAGGGTTTGGGCCTGGGCCACATCAGCCAACAACAATAGGCCAAGGGTGGCAACAATCAGCGGGTTACGCATGGAACGACTCCGGAGAAACATGGGATAACTATTGGACGAGAATTGCTCGTGCCAGTTCAAGGTCACTGGCATGAAGTTTTGGCTGGGCCTGGCGCAGGTAATCCAAGGCCGATTCCAGTCGTGCGCCTCTCATTCGACCATCACTGGCGATGAATACCGCGGCATCATCCCGGGCGTTGAGGAGCAGTTTATGATCGAAGGGGGCAGAGGTCACCAGGCCTGTGGCATAAACGCTAGCCACGATGCCTTGGGTAGACAGGTTAAACGCGTCGAAGGCATGGGCTGCCCCCGAATAGCAGGCTGCTAGAAAGACTGGAGCAACCAGCAGGTTTGAAAGAAAACGCATGAGACTCGACAGTTGAGTGTGAGTCCCAAGGCTAGCGCAAGGCCCGGGCTAGAGCCAGCGCTGAAACATTGGGACACGTCACGCGTGTCCCCCATCATGGAAAACGCTTAGATAGTCAGGATGGCTTGCGCCAGCTGGGCGTCTGTTGCATTCAGTTGCGGAGCCTGGTGGCGAATGTGATCGAGTGCACTTTCCAGTTTAACCCCACGGATCGAACCTTCGCTGGCGACGAAGCTGGCAGCATCGTCACGGGCCGCGAGCACGATCTTGTCGTCCTTGAACGAAGACGTCACGTCGGAGGTGGCGTCGGACGTGGCTTTGAGTGCACCGACGACGGCATCGGTGGTCACGATGAAGCTGGTGGCGTGGGCATTGGCAGCCACGGCAAGCAGGGCTGCAGCGCTGAGCAGACGAAGACGGGACATGGTGTAACTCCTTTGGATAAGACGATAAAGGTGGCGCAGTGTCTGGTGATTCAGACGCCAGACACTCGGGGGGCGCCACGTTCTGGCTTGATATTAGGCCTGAGCAGGTCGTTTCGAACAGCCTATAAGAGAAAAGGTTGCTAAAAATCAGTTCGAGCGGTCGATAGTCGATTGCAAACTGTAATGGTCTGATCCTGAACTATAAAAACTGTACCTGTTTGCGCATTGATAACACCTGAAACGACAAAGCCCGTCGTGGAATCCCACGACGGGCTTTGTTTGTGCAATTCGGGTTGCTGGCGGTGGACCCTGCGGGTCAGAGCCAGCGACGCTGACTTAGCGCCAGAACGGCTTGCTCAGCTCTTCGTAGCGTTGTGCTTCGCTAATCCCGGCGTCAGCCAGCAGACGCGAATCCAGGCGAGCCAGTTGGTGGCGGCTGGAGATGCGGCGCTGCCACAGCATCAGGTTGGCGATAACGCGCAGAGGCATGGAAGCCTGGGTTTTTGCAGCAGTGTCTTCGAAGAACAGTTCGGAACTGAGTGTACGTTCCATGGTTTTCATCCTTCCGCTTATGGCGGGATTAGGTAGTGGCTTAACTGGTGCCCATGATCCTCTTGTTTGCCTAGTCTCTGTAGATACAGTTCATCTGTATTGTGAGAGCTCAGTTAACTGTTTATAGGGGGTGTACTGGTCAAAAATGAGGCAACTGTATCTATCTGCGCCATTATGGTGCGATTTTACTGATTTGGCGGGGTGGAGTAGGAAAATTCGGTAGGAAATGACCGGTACAGCAGTACAGTTTTTGTCAGAATACGAGGTGACAACAGCGAGCTGACGAAACTGTGTTTGCGTCAGCTGCCATCTGTATCAATTAAACAGCGATCATTCTCCCGGTTTCTTCCAGGTTCATGTGCCAGCTCAGTGCATCACGCAGGATATGGGGCGTGTGTCCGCCGATGGCGCAGGCGGCCGTGAAGTAGTCGTTCAGTGCCTGGCGATAATCTGGATGTACGCAGTTGTCGATGATGACGCGTGCCCGCTCCCGGGGTGCCAGGCCGCGCAGGTCCGCCAGGCCGACTTCGGTGACGAGGATGTCGACATCATGTTCGGTATGGTCAACGTGGCTGACCATCGGCACCACGCTGGAAATCGCCCCGCCCTTGGCGATCGACTTGGTGACGAAAATCGCCAAGTGCGCGTTGCGCGCGAAGTCGCCCGAGCCGCCAATGCCGTTCATCATCCGCGTGCCGCAGACATGGGTGGAGTTGACGTTGCCATAGATATCGAATTCAAGGGCGGTGTTGATGCCGATGATCCCGAGGCGGCGGACCACTTCCGGGTGGTTGGAGATTTCCTGAGGGCGCAGCACCAGTTTGTCCTTGTAGCGCTCCAGGTTGCCGAATACGTCAGCGTTGCGGCGACTCGACAAGGTGATCGAACTGCCAGAGGCAAAACTCAACTTGCCGGCATCGATCAAGTCGAACGTCGAGTCCTGAAGCACCTCGGAGTACATGGTCAGGTCTTCGAATGGCGAATCGATCAAACCACACATCACGGAGTTGGCGATGGTGCCGATCCCGGCCTGCAGTGGGCCGAGCTTGTTGGTCATGCGTCCCGCGCCGACTTCTTGCTTGAAGAAGTCGATCAGATGATCGGCGATCGCTTGGGTATCCACGTCCGGTGGCAGCACGGTGGACGGTGAGTCGGACTGATTGGTGACCACGATCGCGACGATCTTTTCCGGTGGAATCGGGATGGCGGTGCTGCCAATGCGATCGTCGACCTTGACCAAGGGAATCGGCGTACGGGTCGGGCGATAGGTCGGGATATAGATGTCGTGCAGACCTTCGAGGTTGGGGTTGTGCGCCAGATTGATCTCGACGATCACGTGCTTGGCGAAAATCGCGAAGCTGGCCGAGTTGCCCACGGAAGTGGTCGGCACGATATGACCTTGCTCGGTAATGGCCACGGCTTCGATCACCGCGATGTCCGGCAGCTTCAGTTGCTGGTTGCGCAATTGCTCGACGGTTTCCGAGAGGTGCTGGTCAATGAACATCACATCGCCAGCGTTGATCGCCTTGCGCAAGGTGCTGTCCACCTGGAACGGCATGCGTCGTGACAATACGCCGGCTTCTGTGAGCTGTTTGTCGAGGTCGTTGCCCAGGCTGGCGCCGGTCATCAGGCTGATCTTCAGCGGGGAGGCTTTGGCCCGTTCGGCCAGTGCGTGGGGCACGGCCTTGGCTTCGCCGGCACGGGTGAAGCCGCTCATGCCGACGGTCATGCCGTCCTCAATCAGAGCGGCAGCCTCGGCGGCGCTCATCACTTTATCCAACAACGAAGGCAGGCGAATACGGTCACGGTACATGGATTGTTATCTCGGGCAACGGGTAGCAGGACATGCAGTCTATTGAATTTCACGGCGCTGTGTCCCGCTACCAAGGTCGCAAACGAGGTGTCTATTCCGGTGCTTTCAGACAAAACACCGTTACCGTTTCGGTAACAACGCGACGGTTTGACCATTGATTTGCACAAACAAAAACGCCCCGACGAGTCGGGGCGTTGTGGCACTGCGAAACGGTCTTACTCGACGGCTTTAACCATGTCTTCGATGACTTTCTTGGCGTCGCCGAAGACCATCATGGTTTTGTCCAGGTAGAACAGCTCGTTGTCCAGGCCGGCATAGCCGCTGGCCATCGAGCGCTTGTTGACGATGATGGTCTTGGCCTTGAACGCTTCGAGGATCGGCATGCCGGCAATCGGCGATTTCGGATCGTTCTTCGCCGCCGGGTTGACCACGTCGTTCGCGCCCAACACCAGTACCACGTCGGCCTGGCCGAACTCGGAGTTGATGTCGTCCATCTCGAACACCTGGTCGTAAGGCACTTCGGCCTCGGCCAGCAGTACGTTCATGTGGCCAGGCATGCGACCGGCAACCGGGTGGATCGCGTACTTCACGGTCACGCCACGGTGGGTCAGCTTCTCGGTCAGTTCCTTCAGCGCATGCTGGGCCCGCGCTACCGCCAGGCCGTAGCCCGGAACGATGATCACGGTGTCGGCGTTGGTCAGCAGGAAGGTTGCATCGTCAGCCGAACCGGATTTCACCGGACGCGCTTCTTTCGAGCCTGCAGGGCCTGCGTCCGCCGTGTTGCCGAAACCGCCGAGCAATACGTTGAAGAACGAACGGTTCATCGCCTTGCACATGATGTACGAAAGAATCGCGCCGGACGAACCGACCAGCGAGCCGGCAATGATCAGCATCGAGTTGTTCAGCGAGAAGCCGATACCCGCCGCCGCCCAGCCCGAGTAGCTGTTGAGCATGGACACGACGACCGGCATGTCGGCACCGCCGATCGGGATGATGATCAGCACGCCAAGCACGAAGGCCAGCGCCAGCATCACGGCGAAAGCGGTGTAGTCGCCGGTGAGCATGAAGGTCACGCCCAGGGCCAGTGTGGCCAGGCCGAGCAGCAGGTTCAGCTTGTGCTGACCGCCAAACTGTACTGGCGCGCCCTGGAACAGGCGGAACTTGTATTTGCCCGCCAGTTTGCCGAAGGCAATGACCGAACCGGAGAAGGTGATCGCACCGATGGCAGCGCCGAGGAACAACTCCAGGCGGTTACCGGCCGGGATCGCATCGCCGAGGTTCTGGACGATACCCAGCGACTGTGGCTCGACCACGGCGGCCACGGCGATAAACACCGCCGCCAGGCCGATCATGCTGTGCATGAAGGCGACCAGTTCGGGCATCTTGGTCATTTCAACACGTTTGGCCATGATCGTACCGACAGTGCCGCCGATCAGCAGGCCGACGATCACGTAGACGATACCGTCGTGGGCCAGCTCGGCGCCCAGCTTGTAGATCAGGCCAACCGTGGTGAGGATCGCCAGGCCCATGCCGAGCATGCCGAACAGGTTGCCGCGACGCGACGTGGTTGGGTGCGAGAGTCCCTTGAGCGCCTGGATGAAGCAGACCGAGGCGATCAAATACAGGGAAGTAACCAGATTCATGCTCATGCTTGCTGCACCTCAGCCTTGATTGCTTCGGCCTTGGCTGCCGGAGCTTTTGCTGGAGCCGCTTTCTTCTTGAACATTTCCAGCATGCGCCGGGTAACCAGGAAGCCACCGAACACGTTCACTGCGGCCAGGGCCACGGCGAGGGTGCCCATGGTCTTGCCCAGTGGGGTCACGGTGAGGGCGGCAGCCAGCATGGCGCCGACGATGACGATGGCCGAGATCGCGTTGGTCACGGCCATCAGAGGGGTGTGCAGTGCAGGGGTCACGTTCCAGACCACGTGGTAGCCGACATAGATGGCCAGCACGAAGATGATCAGGTTGTAGATACCGTGAGAGATCAGCATGTCTTCCATTGTTTTTATCCTCAGCCGTTCTTGCGCACGATCTGGCCGTCGCGGCACATCAGGCACGCGGCGACGATATCGTCTTCAAGGTTGATCACCAGTTGTCCTTCTTTATCGAACAACAGTTTCATGAAGTCCAGCAGGTTGCGTGCATACAGTGCCGAGGCGTCGGCAGCGACTGCGGCCGCCAGGTTGGTCGGGCCAACGATGGTCACACCGTTTTCGACAACCACCTGGTCGGCCACGGTCAGCGGGCAGTTACCGCCTTGGGCAGCCGCCAGGTCGATGACCACCGAGCCCGGTTTCATCTGTGCCACGGTCTCTGCACTGAGCAGCGTCGGTGCCTTGCGACCCGGAATCAGCGCCGTGGTAATGACGATGTCAGCCTGTTTGGCGCGTTCGTGCACGGCCACGGCCTGGCGCTGCATCCAGCTGGCAGGCATCGGGCGAGCGTAACCGCCGACACCGACAGCGCATTCACGCTCTTCATCGGTCTCGTAAGGCACGTCGACGAACTTGGCGCCCAGGGATTCGATCTGTTCTTTTACCGCCGGACGCACGTCAGACGCTTCGATCACCGCACCCAGGCGCTTGGCCGTAGCGATGGCCTGCAGCCCGGCAACACCGGCGCCGAGAATCAGCACCCGCGCCGCTTTCACGGTGCCCGCGGCGGTCATCAGCATCGGCATGAAGCGCGGATAGTGATGAGCGGCCAGCAACACGGCTTTATAGCCGGCGATGTTGGCTTGCGAGGACAGCACGTCCAGGCTCTGTGCGCGCGAGGTGCGAGGAGCGGCCTCCAAGGCAAAGGCAGTAATGCCGCACTCAGCCATCTTGGCGATGGTTTCGTTGTTGAACGGATTGAGCATCCCCACCACAACGGTGCCGCTCTTAATCAGCGCAAGCTCGCTGTCGCTGGGGGCGACCACCTTCAAAATCAGCTCTGCACCAAACGCCTCGCTGGCACTGCCAATGGCCGCGCCTGCGGCTTCATAGGCACTGTCGACAACACTGGCATTGACGCCGGCGCCGCTTTGTACAGTGACCTTATGACCCTGGCCGATCAGCTTCTTGATGGTTTCGGGGGTTGCAGCAACCCGTGTTTCACCGGTCTGGGTTTCGAGAGGAACACCAATGTGCACGTCAAATCTCCTGCGTGATCTTATTGAGTAAACCCATGCACTACGGATGGTGCGGCTGGGGCGGCCGATCAGCACGACCCCGCTAAATTCAGGCGGGGCGCGGCATTTTGCAGGCGAACTTTGTGCCCTTACAAGGGATTATGACGGGTGACGGAAAATTAACTACAAGTCACCCCGTGACCGAATGTCGCAACCAAACGGCTCAATCCCTTGTAGGCCGTGCCTTTCGGGCATTTTGGCGCAAATCCAACAATATACACATCGGCCATATGAATGATGCGGAATCGACCTGGAATAGTGGCGCAAAGCCGCGTCTTCAGGCGCTTGTGGCACGTTTGTACTGCTTCGTCGTACAGTTTCTCTCTATGCGACAATTACTTATATCTGTAGGGTTTTCAGTTTTCTGACTACGAGGTCAGATAAGTTCTGCAGGCCTTTATCCTTCTAGGCTGTAGCCATGGGCCTGATTTACCAGCCAGTCCCGAAAAGCCCTTAAAGACGCCGATTCGACCTTTCTCTCCGGAATCATCAGGTAATAGGCCTTTATGCTGGAGAGCGCCTGCGGGTTGGCGATCACCAGGCGAGCCTCGGCCAATTCGCGCTGAATCAGGAACGGCGGGATCAGTGCAATCCCCATGTCGTGCATCGCCGCCTGGGCCAGCATGGAGAATAGCTCGTAGCGCGGCCCTGTCATGTCGCGTGGGACGTTCAGGTGCTGAGAGTCGAACCATTGGCGCCAGGCGTAGGGGCGGGTGGTCTGTTGCAGAAGGGGAAGGTCGGCGATTTCAGCGGCTGTCAGGGCATTTTTTTGGCCCAATAGGTTGGGGCTGCACACGGGCATCGGATTTTCGCCCATCAGCCTGTGGGATTCAGTACCCGACCAATCCGCATCACCGAAGTAGATCGCTGCGTCGAAATCGGTGTCGGCAAACAGAAACGGCCGTGTGCGGTTGGTCAGGTTGACTGTTACTTCCGGGTGTTTCTGTTGAAAGTCCTTGAGCCTGGGCAGCAGCCACTGGGTCCCGAACGTTGGAACTACGGCCAGTTCTATGACGTTGGCCCCCTGTTGGCCCATCACGGACAAGGTGTCGCGCTCAACCGCATCGAGTTGGGTGGCAACCCGGCGACTGTAGGAAAGACCCGCCTCCGTCAGCTTGACCCCGCGTCGGGAGCGTCGGAACAGTTCCACGCCCAGGAACTCCTCGAGGCTGGCGATCTGTCGACAAATTGCCCCTTGGGTCAGCGAAAGCTCCTGGGCTGCCTTGGTAAAGCTTTCATGGCGGGCGGCGGCTTCAAAGCTGATCAGGGCCGTTGTGCTGGGTATTTTCCTGCGCATGTACGTCAACCTCACTAATACATCGCCTTAAATGGCTTTTGCGACATCTCGGAGTGAGAAATTAGCACAACAGTATGCGAAATCCTCGTTTGCCCAGACGGCGAACCCGGCCTAGGATCACTGCACGTTATTTGACCTGTTTCGAGAGGACACACTCATGGCCGGTAAAGCTAGCTTCAACTGGATCGATCCCCTGCTGCTGGATCAACAGCTCACCGAAGAAGAGCGCATGATCCGCGACACCGCTGCGCAGTTCGCTCAGCAGAGTCTCGCGCCGCGTGTGCTCGAAGCCTTCCGCCATGAAAAGACCGATCCGGCGATCTTCCGTGAAATGGGCGAAGTGGGTCTGCTGGGTGCAACCATTCCCGAGCAGTACGGTGGCAGCGGCCTGAACTACGTCAGCTACGGTTTGATTGCGCGTGAAGTCGAGCGCGTCGACTCCGGCTACCGTTCGATGATGAGCGTGCAATCCTCGCTGGTAATGGTGCCGATAAATGAATTCGGTACTGAAGCCCAGAAACAGAAGTACCTGCCAAAACTGGCGTCGGGCGAGTGGATCGGCTGCTTTGGCCTGACCGAGCCAAACCATGGCTCCGATCCAGGTGCAATGATCACCCGTGCACGGAAAGTGGAAGGCGGCTATAGCCTGACCGGCAGCAAGATGTGGATCACCAACAGCCCGATCGCCGACGTATTCGTGGTTTGGGGCAAGGACGATGCCGGCGACATCCGCGGCTTCGTTCTGGAGAAGGGCTGGAAAGGCCTGAGCGCTCCGGCGATTCACGGCAAGGTTGGCCTGCGGGCATCGATCACCGGCGAGATCGTCATGGACAACGTGTTCGTTCCGGAAGAAAACATCTTCCCTGACGTCCGAGGCCTGAAAGGTCCTTTCACCTGCTTGAACTCGGCCCGTTACGGCATCTCCTGGGGGGCGCTGGGCGCCGCTGAGTTCTGCTGGCACACCGCTCGCCAATACACCCTGGATCGTCAGCAGTTCGGTCGCCCATTGGCCGCGACCCAGTTGATCCAGAAGAAGCTGGCCGACATGCAGACCGAAATCACCCTGGCGCTGCAAGGCTGCCTGCGTCTGGGGCGCATGAAGGACGAAGGCACCGCGGCGGTTGAAATTACCTCGATGATGAAGCGCAACTCCTGCGGCAAGTCCCTGGATATCGCGCGCATGGCCCGCGACATGCTGGGCGGTAACGGTATCTCGGATGAATTCGGCGTTGCTCGTCATCTGGTCAACCTGGAAGTGGTGAATACCTATGAGGGTACGCATGACGTCCACGCGCTGATCCTCGGTCGCGCTCAGACCGGCCTCCAGGCGTTCTATTAATAGGAGAACGTCATGGGCGCGCTTTCACATCTACGGGTACTGGATTTATCGCGGGTGTTGGCTGGGCCATGGTCCGGCCAGATCCTCGCCGACCTTGGCGCTGAAGTGATCAAGGTCGAGCGTCCGGGCAATGGCGATGACACGCGCGCCTGGGGCCCTCCGTTCCTCAAGGACGCCTATGGCGAGAACACCAGCGAGGCTGCCTATTACTTGTCGGCCAACCGCAACAAGCAATCGGTCACCATCGACTTCACGCGTCCAGAGGGGCAGAAGCTGGTGCGTGACTTGGCGGCCAAGTCGGACATCCTCATCGAGAATTTCAAGGTCGGCGGTCTGGCAGCCTACGGTCTGGACTATGAGTCGCTGAAAGCGATCAATCCTGATCTGATTTATTGCTCGATCACCGGGTTTGGGCAAACCGGTCCCTACGCCAAGCGCGCAGGTTATGACTTCATGATCCAGGGCCTTGGTGGCCTGATGAGCTTGACGGGTCGACCTGAAGGCGAAGAGGGTGCTGGGCCGGTCAAGGTGGGTGTGGCGCTGACGGACATCCTCACCGGGCTGTATTCCACTGTGGCTATCCTGGCCGCGCTTGCGCATCGAGACCACGATGGTGGTGGGCAGCATATCGATATGGCATTGCTGGATGTTCAGGTCGCCTGTTTGGCCAATCAGGCGATGAACTACCTGACAACGGGCAATGCGCCAAAGCGCCTGGGCAATGCACACCCGAACATCGTGCCTTATCAGGACTTCCCTACGGCTGATGGCGACTTCATCCTGACGGTCGGGAATGACGGGCAGTTTCGCAAGTTTGCCGAAGTGGCTGGGCAGCCTCAGTGGGCGGACGATCCGCGTTTTGCAACCAACA
>NZ_NIWU01000002.1 GCF_002236105.1 Pseudomonas umsongensis | reverse complement strand
TGACCTGATCCTGGTCGTCCGGCGCCACCAGTTGCGGCGGGCTCCAGAAGGCGGTTTCGCGCAGGCCGCCGCTTTCACCTTCCGGCAGCAGGCCCGGCGACCAGTGGGTCGCACCGGCAATCCGATGGAATGGCGCCACCGCCCCGCCATTGACCACAAAAATCTTGCCGCCGGCGAAACGAATATCTTCGGGACTGGCCTGCAACTGCTCGGCGGCAATCGCGGCGAGGCGATCGCGGATCTTCAGCGCGGCCTTGTAGACGGCACCGGCCACAGCGCCGGCGAAGCGGCTGGAATAGTTGCCCGAGGCAATCGACCAGGCGTCCTTCTGGGTGTCCAGTTCGACGTTGACCACGATGGATTCCAGCGCCACCCCCAGCACTTCGGCGACGACCTGAGCGACGGTGGTTTGATGGCCCTGCCCTTGCGGTGCCGAGGACACGTGCACACTGACGTCACCCAATGGGCCGACGTTGATGGTGGCGGTGGCGACAGCGCCGTTTTTCGGACCGGCCTTGCGCCGCTCTTCGGGTGTCATCGCGGTGGTGATGTAGCCCATGTTGGAAATCGAGGGTTCGATGACGGCGGCATAACCGATGCCATAGATTCGGCCTTCGGCACGCGCCTGATCACGACGCTTGAGCAACTCGTCGAGACCGCCATCAGCGACTGCCAAGGCAATGCCTGCCTGGTAATTGCCGGAGTCGAGCAACGCACCGGCGGCCGCGCGATAAGGGAAGGCATCGGCCGGCACCAGGTTGCGGCGGATCACATCCAACGGATCGAGCTGCAACTGCACGGCGATGTGTTGCAGCAGCCGCTCCAGGGCGAAATACACCTGCGGGCCACCAAAACCACGGTTCAGGCCGGAAGGGGTTTTGTTGGTCAGCACCACGCGGTTGCGCACTTGCAAATTGCGGATCGCGTAGGCCCCCGTCAGGTTGCCGTGCATGCGGTAGAACGTTGCAGGTTCGGGCGCTCTCAGGTAGGCACCACAGTCGTCGATCTGGTCATAACGCAACGCGGTGATACGGCCATCGGCTTCTACCGCCGCTTCAATCTCGGTCACCCGATTGGTCGCAGAAGAAGCCCCTTGAAGATGTTCCAGACGGTCCTCGACCCACTTCACCGGTGCGCCGACTTTGCGTGACGCCAGGCCCATCATCACGACGTAAGGGAACACGCCTTGCTTGATGCCAAAGCTGCCGCCGGAATCTTTCGGTGTGCGCAAACGCAAGCGGTTGCCAGGCACATTCAGTGCCCGGGCCATGACCGTGTGCAGCGCATAGGGACCCTGGAAATTGGCCAGCACGTCATAGATGCCAGTGGCGCGCTCGTACTGAGCCAGCACCACATAGCATTCAATGGGTGTGCAGGAACTGCGCGGAAACTTCACTTTGAGCGAGACCTTGTGCGGCGCCTGCTCGAACGCCTGTTCCGGCTCGCCATAGCGAAAGTGCCGTTCGTTGACCACGTTGCTGCCGACCGCTTCGTGCAGGATCGGCGCCTGTTCGGCGGTGGCCAGTTCAGGATCGATGATCGGCGACAGCCGCTCGTATTCAACGCGCACACCTTCGATGGCGTCCTCCGCCAGATAGCGGCTCTCAGCGATCACCACGGCCACCGGCTCTCCGACATAACGCACCTTGTCGACGGCGACGCACCAGTGCTCCATCGGCTGACGTACACCTACCGGGAAAGGCAGCGCCCAGCGTTTGACGTCTTCGCCGACCAGCACGCCGTGCACGCCTTTCATCAGCAGCGCTTTGGAGAAGTCCACCGAGGTGATCCGCGCATGAGCGTGGGGCGAACGGATGATCGCCGCATGCAGCGTACCCGGAGGAATGGCAGCGTCATCGGCATAGCAGCCGAGGCCGCGCAACAATGCGGCGTCCTCGACCCGGGCCTGGCGGGCGCCGATGTGGCCGGTCTGGCTTTCGGTAGCAGGTTGGAAACTAGTCATTTTTTCGCGGCTCTTGTTGTTTTGCAGCGCGATAGCGTTAGAGCCGAGTGTGTGAGAAAGGCGCAGGGAGCGCCTTGCCTGGGGAGATGGAGTTCTGCGCCAGGGTCTGAAAATTTGCCTTAGCGTCTGATTTTCAGGATGGGGACCGGCCAGGCTAGCCGGTCAGGGATAGGCAAGCGGGATGACGCAGGAACGCTTCGATTTCTGCATAGGGCATCGGTTTGGCAAAGTAATACCCCTGGAAGACATCGCAGTGACTGCCCGTCAGGAAATCCACCTGGGACGCCGTTTCCACCCCTTCGGCGACCACCGTCAGGCTCAGGTGGTGTGCCATGGAGATGATGCCCTGAGTGATGGCGGCATCATGACGATCAGTGCTGATTTCCTGAATGAACGAGCGGTCAATCTTGATCTTGTCGATGGGCAAACGCTTGAGGTAGCTGAGGCTGGAAAAACCGGTGCCGAAATCATCCAGCGCAAGGCGCACCCCCAACGCCCTCAGCCGATGCAACGTCTCGATCGCCTGTTCAGCGTTATGCAACAGAAGTGACTCGGTGATCTCCAGCTCCAGCTGCTCACCACGCAGGCCATGTTTCTCCAAGGTGGCTTGGACACACTGGACAAAATGGCCACGCTGAAAATGCATCGGCGAAATATTCACCGCCATCGAGATGCCCGTGATGCCCTGCTCGCTTAGCTGGCGCAGCTGCGCGCAGGCCGTATCGAGCACCCAAAGGCTCAGCGGGATGATCTGACCACTGTCCTCTGCCACCGGCACAAAAACCGCGGGTGAGATAAATCCTTTTTCCGGATGCTCCCAGCGCAGTAACGCTTCGATCCCGACCACCCGTCCCGTGCGCGCGTCTATCTGCGGTTGATAATGCAGCTTGAACGACTGGGTTTCGATAGCCTTTTGCAGGTCATTGCGCAGGCTCGCATGCTCACAAACGCGCTGATTCAGATCGCTGGTGTACCACTGAAAGTTGTTGCGCCCGTGCTGCTTGGCCTTGTACATGGCCATGTCAGCCTGCTGGATCAGCTGCATCGGCTGCTCGATGTAGCCATCGCTCAGGGTGATGCCGACACTTGCACTCACATGCAGGTCAATACCCTGGATGCAGTAGGGTCTGGCAATGCAGGCCATCAAGCGCTCGGCCACCGGTACAACGTCCTCATCACGAAGCAGGTCCGGCAGCAGCACGATAAATTCATCACCGCCCATGCGCACGATGGTATCGCCGGGACGAACCTGCTGGGTCATGCGCTGCACCACCTCGATCAGCACCTGATCGCCGAAGTAGTGCCCGATCGAATCGTTGATGGATTTGAATCCATCCAGATCGATGCACATTACCGCCAGACGACGCTTGCGCCGACGACTGATGTGACAATCCAGAATCAGCCGGTCTTCAAGCGAAACACGATTAAGCAAACCGGTCAGCCGGTCATGGCTGGCGTTGAAGCTCAGTTGGCGCTCGTAATGCTTCTGCTCGCTGATGTCCCGGGCTATGCCAAACACCCCGACGATCTCGCCGTTGACCATGATCGGCAGGTTAGAGATGTCCAGGGTCAGCAGTTTTTCACTCTCGTCGAATACCCGTGCCTCGAAACGTTGAGGTTCTCCGGCGCGGGCTGCGGAAAAATGCTGGGAGACCCGTTGCAGGTCTTCTTCGAGCACCAGATGGGAAAAGTGATGGCCAATGAAATCGGTTGCGGTCTGCGGTTTGAGCTTCAGCCCTGCTGGATTCACACTCTGGATGTTGCCGGCCAGATCGAGGGCGAACACCGGGTTGGGGTTGTAGGTGAACAATGAGCGAAAACGTTGTTCGCTGGCCTCCAGGCGCTGGCCGTCACGCTCATGGCGGATCGCAACGACTGCCAATTGGGCTGCAAAGGCCAGTCGTTGAATCTGCGCCTCGTCCGGCGCATTGACGCGGTTCTGGTACAGGGCAAATGTACCCAACACGTTGCCCTGATGGGAGAGCAAAGGCACCGACCAGCAGGAACGCAGGTTATGCCCCAACGCCAGGCTGCGGAAACGCTCCCAGTTTGGGTCCCGGGCGATGTCTTCGGTGACCACCAACTCGCGCCGGAACGCTGCGGTGCCGCAGGTGCCTTCCCGGGGACCAATGGCCATTCCATGAATCGCCTCGCTGTACTCGACCGGCAGGCCGGGCGCCGCGCCGCTCAGCAAGTGTGTGCCCGCGGCATCAGTGAGCAGGATAGAGCAGAAGGTTTCGGGGGCCTGTGCGTCGAGCATCT
Source organism: Pseudomonas umsongensis (assembly GCF_002236105.1). Lineage (GTDB taxonomy): Bacteria > Pseudomonadota > Gammaproteobacteria > Pseudomonadales > Pseudomonadaceae > Aquipseudomonas > Aquipseudomonas umsongensis. The sequence goes on along the minus strand of NZ_NIWU01000002.1, from coordinate 1,349,061 downwards.
GGCAAATGGCGCAGAGGATGTCGCCCAGATGATGGTCGGTCGCGATCATGCCGAGAATGTCACGTTGCGACTCGGCAAGTGTCTTGCTGTGAGAGCTAGGACGAGTATTCACGATTGTTCCTGAAGACTCTCGAGGTCGTCCGTCTTCAGAGAGCCTGAAATAGTGGGCGGCCGATCACTGTCCACTAGTGCGTCGGACGCGCACTCTATAGAGCAGCGACTCGCTAAAAAAAGACTCAGATCCAACATAAAAAACCGTATCAGATGACCGCCGTCTGGCTGACTTCGCTTTCTCGACGTGCGGCACTTTCTCGGCCAAGGCGAGGCCGCTGGCGCCAACGCGCACCAAGCGACAGACGGCCGTCCTGCTTACCATCCTGCGATCCTGTGCATTCCTTTGCGACTCAATGAAGTTGCCGTTGCCTCTGTAGTTCCCGCTTCAACCAGATGCTTGCCGGTTCTACACCTTGCGAACATCGAACCTCATAATTGCGTCCACTTATACTGCTTTTAGTGGCTGCAAGATCAATGAAGTCTTCTGCACTGTTCAACATGTTCTTGCCTTCGAGGTAATCCAGCTTCTTCTCCAGGTGCGCCCGAGCGCGGGGACCTGGGTATTCGCTTCCATTGCGCACAAACTGACACTCACTGCGTTCGACAAAATCCAGCAAGGCCTTTATCTCTCGAGTGGTTTGAGGTGTGACTTGAGCCTGCACACCCGTGACGATTGCGACGAGGCTGATACCCGCAGCCATCATCAATTGGCTGATAAGCCGCGCCGTGCCACCTACCCACATCCGCATGATTCATCCTGGTCACGAAAGTAAAATGAAGGGAGTGACCTCCAGTATTTTCTCGCTATAACATTTTCTCCAGCCCGATATTGCTGCTGAGCCACGAACTGAAGCGTCGCCACCACCCCCCCGGCTCAGTGGTCAACGTATGTTGTTTGCCGTCATCCTCGGTGACCCAGACCAGCTGTGTATTTTCCAGCAGGACATGATAACTGAGAGGGGGTGCCATGCCTTCCAGGGCCAGTTCGCGCACCCGTCCGGCGAGTTGCGGGTTATCCACCAACACCCCGACTTCGGTGTTCCACAATAATGAGCGCGAATCGAAGTTGTACGAACCAATGAAAGCTTTCTGCTGGTCGAAAATCATCGCTTTGCTGTGCAGGCTGGAATCGGAACTATTGGAGGATCCGTTGTGAAAAAGGTGTGGTCCGTTGTCGCTGTCTCCATTGTCGCCGGACTGGCGGCGTAATTCGAACAACTGCACACCATGCTTGAGCAAGGTTTTGCGATAAGGGGCATAGCCACCGTGCGCGGCAGGCACATCGGTGGCTTCCAGTGAATTAGTCAGCAAGCTGATCGACACGCCAGCGTCGGCACGACGGGTCAAGTACACCAACCCCGGTTGGCCGGGCACCATGTAGGCAGAAACCAATATCAGCTCCTTGGTGACCCCGTTAAGCTCAGGTGCCAACTGGGTGGTCAACAGCAAGTGCGGGGCTGGTTCGCCCTTCGACAAAACCTTACTCGGTGCATCCCACATCGCCTGGTTCCAGGCCCAGATCAGCTCGCGGCGCCAGACAGGCAGGCGCGGGTGAGTGGTGTAGGTCATCAACTGCTGGTACAGAGCAGGATTCTGTTTACGCGTTTCCTCGAGGGATTCGTCCAGTCGGGTCCGGGTATTTTTCAGGTCCCTGGTCGTTGGCCGGGTCGAGAGAAACTGCTCGATCGGCTTGCTCAGGGCACTGTTCCAGTACTGGTCAAAACTATGACCCAACTGTTCTGCAACCGGGCCGACACTGAGCATGTCGATGTCGGTGAAATTCTTGTTGGGCTCGGCATCGAAATACTCATCCCCCAAATTGCGCCCTCCGACGATTGCCACGCTGTTGTCCACCACCCACAATTTATTGTGCATGCGCCGGTGTTGCTGCGACAGGTTCAACAGCCGGCCCATTGTTCGCGTCACGACAGTGCTGCGGCCCAAATGCAGTGGATTGAACACGCGGACCTGAATCTGCGGGTGGGCAGCCAGCGTCGCAATGATTCGTTCCAAGTCATCGCTGGTCGTGTCATCGAGCAAAATCCGCACGCGGACTCCCCGGTCGGCGGCGTCGAGCAGCTCGCTCACCAGTATCCGCGTAGTGATACCGTCGTGGACGATGTAATACTGCAAGTCGAGGCTGCTTTGGGCGTTACGGATCAGCTCGGCGCGTGCTGTGAAAGCCTCTGCACTATCGGATAGCAAGCGAAAGCCCGATTGGCCCTGATGGGGGGCTACCTGGGTCTGAATAGAACGACCGAATGCCGAATCCCTCGCAGGCAACGCCTGACTGGGTTCGTGAGGGACATTGAGTGTCGTGCAGCCACCCGATAGCAAGGCGAGTAACAGGAGAGCTGGCAGCGGCTGTTTGATTCTCACGGAACGTACACCGGGTGCTGGCGATCAGGGATGCCGGATCCCGCAGAATGGACAGTGGGTATCCATCAGCATTCGGGTCGTATCGACCTTGCACACTGTTTCTTCGATCTGCAGTGTTGTTTTTGGAGCGTAGTTCATCCGCTGGCAATTGAAGTATTTGCCCCAGGCGAAAAAGATCGCACCGTCAGCAGTCGGTAAGAAAAAAACTGACTGCCAAAGATTATGAAAATGACACCGCGACGCATTTTCGTACTCACTCTCTTCATTCAGAAGCTGGCGTCGAAGCCACAGCAGTGGTTAATCCGACGCTTCAGCCAATAGAGGAAAAAGGCAACGCCTTTGTGTTGAACAGATCGACCCATTGCTTCTTCAGATTGCCTTAAGGCTTGGCAGGCAGGGTACTGGCTCTTTCGAAGCATCCATCTGTCGAGGCCACCATGACACGCCACTCAACGCCACAGCACTACGGACAACTGACGATCACCCTGCACTGGCTAATGCTGCTGTTGTTTGTCGGTGTATACGCTTGTATCGAAATCAAGGGGTTGATGCCGCGCGGTGGCCATTTGAGGAGCTTTTTTCTGGGGCTGCATGGATTGTTCGGCCTGAGCATCTTCGCCCTCGTCTGGGTTCGTCTGCTCGCACGCCGTCTTGCGCCGCGCCCGCCTATCGCACCGGCTTTGCCCGCCTGGCAAACCGGCATGTCACACTTGATGCATTCGATGCTGTACATACTGATGATCGCCACACCCCTATTGGCTTGGCTGCTGCTATCGGCAGAAGGCAAACCGATGCCCTATTTCGGTTTTTTCCTGCCCTCGCCGATAGAAGTTGATCCGTCATTGGCCAAGCAGTTCAAGCACTGGCACGAACTGCTTGGGAGCACCGGTTATTGGTTGATCGGACTGCACGCGGCGACCGGGTTGATTCATCATTACTGGGTGGGTGACAACACGTTGATCCGCATCCTGCCCAGACGTTGATTCAGCGCCAATCCAGATAGCGAAACAGCTCCTCTTCCTGATCAAAATGCATTCGCACAAGCGTATCCAGCCGAATCAACTGGTGCTGAATCTCATCTGCCGATGCCGTTTCGGGGGCGGCACAGAAGTCACGGCTCATGCGCGCCAGCAGATGGATCAGGCGAAAGATCTCCCGGTGTGCGTGGCTCATGGCTGACATGGGATCCTCGCCTGGCATGCTTTGCGTCAGTTGCGGATACAGTGTGTTTTCGTCTTCACGTTCATGGCGTGCCAGGGTTGTTTGCAGCTTGTTGACCAGCGCCTGCAAATCCGACTGTGCTTGTGCCAATGGACGCCGGGCAAAATCAATGGCCAGTTGATGCAGGTCGCTGAGTACTGAAGACAATGCCTTGTGCTCGTCCTGCAGGTGATCGATCTGTTGCGCTGCCAACTTTTGTTGGCGCACTCCGCGCAGTGGCCCCAATGCACGCAAGGCGTTGATGATGATCGCCACATCGATGCCCTCTTGCACCACGGCACCGATAAGCGGCGGCAGATAACCCAGGGCCGCCACCACCATGGCCAGCAACGACATGCCCATGCCGACCAGCACACCCTGGCGGGCGATGTGACGGGTTTGGCGGGCAATGTCCAATGCCTCCACCAGACGATCGAGACGGTCTACCAGCAGCACCACACCCGCGGCTTGTGCAGAAGCCGTGGCACCACTGGCCCCCATGGCCACGCCGACGTTGGCCGCCGCCAACGCGGGGGCATCATTGATGCCATCGCCGACCATCAAGGTACTGGCGCGCAAACACCCTTCCTGCACCGCTCGCACTTTGTCCTCCGGGATCAGCCCTGCTCGCAGCTCGTCAATCCCGGCGGACAGCGCAACCATTTCGGCGGTTTCCAGGCGATCGCCAGTGAGCATGACGATCCTCTCTATGCCCCGGGCGCGCAGGCGGCGCAGGGTTTGTGGTGTTTCTCGACGCACGTTGTCCGAAAACACCAGCAGGCCGGCAAGTTCTCCATCCACGTCAATAAAGCTTCCACTGCACGCCAGGTAATCCATATGGCGCAACATGGCTGCGCCCCAGTCGGACGCAGGTGCGTCGGCATGAGCAAAAGACAACGTGCCGAAACGCACCCGCCTGCCATCGACCACCCCGCAAAGGCCGGCGCCCGGACTCTCATCCACCTGTCGGGGGATGCTCAGAGGCAATTGACGCTGGCGCGCGGCGTCGACAATGGCCTGGCAGATGGGGTGCGTCGAGGCCTGCGCCAGCGAAGCGGCCAGGCCAAGCAAACGCAAGGGGTCGGCAAGTCCATTGACCTCGATTGATTGCAGACGGGCATGGCCGCTGGTCAGTGTTCCGGTCTTGTCGAGAAACACCTGTTTGACACCGGCCAACGCCTCCAGGGTCGCGCCGTCCTTGATCAGTATTCCGCGCCGCGCCGCCCTCGAAATGCCTGACATGATCGAAATCGGTACCGCCAGTATCAACGGGCACGGCGTGGCTACCACCAATACCGCCAGCGCTCGCAAGGGATCGCCACTCAGTTGCCAGGCCGCTGCGGCAATCAGCAAGGTCAACGGGATGAAGAACAACGCATAACGGTCGGCCAAGCGCACGAATGGCGCGCGTGAACGTCGCGCCTCCTCGGCCAGCCGAACGATCCCGGCATAGGTGCTCTGTGCGGCCGTTCGCGTGGCGCTCAACAGGAGGGGTGCACCGACATTGGAAACACCACTGTGCAGTTGCTCGCCTTCTCGACGAGTGACGGGCAACGATTCGCCGCTGAGTGCCGATTCATCCAGTTCGGCGGTGGGGCTCAGCAGGCGCCCGTCGACCGGTACCACCTCCCCCAGGCGCACCAGCAATGTTTGATTGGGCTGGATCTGTTCTACGGGGATCTCGCGCAACCCGCCCGCCTCCTGCAACCAGGCAAAACGTGGCGCCCGGTCGATGAGGGCACGAAGCTCACGTTCGGCGCGTTGGCTGGTAAAAAACTCCAGGGTACGTCCGCTGGCGAGCATCAAGGCAATCACCGCTGCCACCAGTGTCTGCGCAAAGGCCAGGGCGGCGGTGATCGACAGCAACGCGATCATGTCTACACCGGCCTCGCGCCGGGCCAGACGCCTGACGATCTCGACCAACAGTACCAAGGCCATCACCACGCTTCCTGCGGCCCAGCACATCGACGCCCAGTCCGGTCTTTGCCAAAGGTGTGCAACACCCCCCGCCAGCAGCGTCATGGCGCTGAGCAGGAGCAGCGCGGGATCCAGCCATTTACTGAACATGGAGGTGATTTCCTCGAAGGGCAATTCACGTTGTCGAAGCAAAAACGCCCGTGGCCCATTGAGGTAAAGCTTAGGTCTCGATTGTCTATCGTGTCCGTTTTGGTTGATGGACAGAGGCCTTGGCCAGTGACGAGGTGACAGCGGTATCGGAGCAAACCGTTTTTGCCCTCTTTCTGATTTATATCAAGCGAGTTTTGGGCATTCCCATGGACATTAGAGTCAGCGTTCGCACCATCGCATGGGTGAATGACGCTGGCTTTGCAAGGTCAGCGCCGGGTTGTTTTTTTCAGGGCGGACGGGTGTACGGAATGTTTTGAGCCTGCCCTTTAACCAAGAGGAGTCGTGAAAAATGAGCAATTCCGTGAAAAAAATGCCGATCCAGACCGAAGACAAATCAAGCCAGCATCCAGCGACCTCAGACTTTTGGCGGCCCCTGGAAAAACTGCGGCAACAGGTCGATCACCTGTTCGACGAGTTCAATCGCGGTTCTGGGCTATCGCCCTTCAGCCGTGGGTTGTTTGATGTCGAGCCCTTCTGGCGGCGCGAACTGAGCGGCCATGGCCTGCCTGCCGTGGACATCACCGAGAAAGACAAGAGCTTCGAAATCACTGCCGAACTCCCCGGCATGGATCAAAAGAACATCGAGCTCAAACTGTCCAACGGCAACCTGATCATCAAGGGGGAAAAGAAAGAGGACAAGGAAGAGAAAAGTAAGGGCTATCATCTTAGCGAACGTCACTATGGTTCCTTCGAGCGCACGTTCAGCCTGCCCAAAGGGGTCGATGCCGAGAAGATCGAAGCGAGTTTCAGCAAAGGCGTGCTGAGCATCTCGTTGCCGAAAAAGCCCGAAGCCATGAAGGCCGACAAGGTCGTGCCGATCAAGGCCGATTGACCGCGTAGCTGCCCCCCTGCCGGGAAACCGGCCGGGGGGTTGTTCTTCGGTCGCTTGACCACGACCCTTGTACGCCAGTGCATCAGGATTGGCGTAAGCTGAGCGTGAATACACCTTCATCCGGCGGTTGCCTCCGAGGTCACGGTACATGCGCTTTCTTTTCGAAGTTTCAGGTAAGGCGCATTTCATATCCCGCCTCCAAGGAGCCGCTGCATGCTGACCCTGCCCCCGCTTCTTTTTGCCCTCAAAGGCACTGAAATCTACGCCGGCCGCGTCGCTCAACGGCTTGGTTGCCAACTGGCACGCCACGAAGAGCGTGACTACGAAGACGGCGAACATAAATGCCGCCCGCTGGATCCGGTTGGCGGTCGTGACGTCGTGGTGTTCCATTCCTTGTATGGGGATGGCCAACAGAGCGCAAACGATAAGCTGTGTCGCTTGCTGTTCTTCTGCGGTGCGCTCAAGGATGCCGACGCTCGTCATGTGCAAGTGGTGACGCCCTACTTGTGCTACGGGCGCAAGGATCGCCGCAACCAGCCTCAGGACCCGACCATAACGCGTTATGTAGCCGCCCTTATTGAAGCCAGTGGCGTGGATCGCCTGATCGCCCTGGACGTGCACAATCCGGCAGCGTTTGACAACGCCTTCCGCATTCCAACCAGGAACCTGCAGTGCACCGAATTGTTCGCCGGGCATTTCGCCGGGCTGGTCGACGACGCCGAAGTGGTTGCGGTTTCCCCCGACTCAGGGGGTAGCAAGCGCGCCGAGCAGTTTCGTCAAGCCCTGGAACGGCAACTGGGGCGTCCGGTTGGCAGTGCCCTGATGGAAAAGCACCGCGATCACGCCACGCTGACGGGCACTCTCTTGATCGGTGAAGTCTCAGGCAAGACAGCCATTGTTTTCGACGACCTGATCAGCACGGGTGAAACGCTGACGCATGCCGGCCTCGCCTGCCAAACGGCGGGTGCCGCCCGACTGTTCGCAGCCGCTACCCATGGTTTGTTTACCGCAGGCAGTCGGCTGTTCGACCGGCCTCTTTTTGAACACATTGCGATCGCTGACTCCGTGCCGCCGTTTCGCCTGCCACCTGACTGCGCCACGCGTCACCTGCAGATACTCGACAGCACGGCCCTGACCGCCGCCTTGCTGGCGGAAAATGCTGCCTTTGATCCTGCCTGAGCATTCGCCCGCCCCACCAGGCGAGCGGAACCCCGAGACGACTTCAAACCGCCAGTACGCTGCAGGGCACTTGATACAGGATATGTTCGGTCGTACTGCCCAGAGGATGCTCCAGGCCTTGGTACTGGGTTCTGCCCATCACAATCACATCCACATGATTCTGGCTGGCAAATTCACTGAGTGCCGTGACGGGGTGACCCAAGACGAAATGCCGGCGGTCGGCGGGCACCCCGTATTGCCTGGCGAATGCAAGAAACGACTTTTCCAACGCTTTGCGCACCCCTTTACTCAACGCTGACAGCTTCAAGCTATCGCTCAGCTCTTCCAGGTAGTCTTCTGACATTTCATGGGCATAGAGCAGGTGCAATTCGGCATCACACTGGATGGCCAGGCTGGAGGCCTGTTGAATGATGCGGCCATTGAGTTCGCTGTGCCCGGACTCGCCAGCCGACACGTCCACTGCCGCCACCACCTTGCGGGGCAAGGCGTGACCGGCCCCGCCTACCAGATAAACCGGTACTGGACACTGGTGCAGCAGGCGCCAGTCCAGCGAGTTGAAGAGCGCGCGTTTGAGCACGGATTCATGTTGGATTTCCTTGATCAACAGGTCGGGCTGTAATTCTGCGACGTAATCCAGAATGCCTTGCTTCATTTCATCAGCCCAGGCCACCTCGCTGGTCACGTCGATTCCTTTGCCGCGCAGTATTTTTTCCTGATCCTTCAGCCAATCGCGATGGTCCTGCAGGTAACGTTCCCGGGCCTTTTCCCGGTCGCTATCTTCGAGCAGCGACAACAATTTCAACGATGGAACCAGGGCCGCGATATGCAACCTTGCGCCACTGGCCCGGGCCAATGCCGCAGCATGGGTGATGGCCGGAGAATGACCCAAGGCAAGGTGGATGATGAGTAACAACCGTCGATACTGGCTCATGATTCGACTCCGGGTGTGAGGTCGACGCTATCGCGATACTCCGGCACCGACACCGACCACCCAAGTTCCAGGCTGATACGGCGGCGCAGCGCATCCGATGCGTTTGGCTCGCCATGCACCACAAATGTGTGCTTGGGCGGGCGCTTGAAGCCACGCAACCACTGCATGATTTCATCGGCGTCAGCATGCGCCGACAGGGTTTGCATCGGCACCACCTCAGCGTTTATCGGCACCTCCTTGCCATGGATACGCACCGTTCGAGAGCCCGCTACAATTTGTGCCCCCCGAGTGCCACCGGCCTGAAAGCCCGGCATCAACAGCGTGTTAAGCGGATTGGGAGCCAGCGCCTTGAGGTGGTGGACAACGCGCCCGCCGGTCGCCATGCCGCTGGCGGCGATAATGACCGCCGGGGTGCGTTGCTGATCAAGCGCTCTCGAATCCTCGACCGTGCGGACGAATTGCGCCACATGGCACATACCCTCGCAGTCCTCCAGGGATAACCTGTGCTCGCTGCGAAACCGCTGGTACAGGCCCGTGACGTCGGTGGCCATCGGGCTGTTCAGGTAGATGGGAATATCAGGAATCGCACGTTGGCGTTTCAATTGATAAAGGTGGTACATCAGCAATTGGGCGCGTCCCACCGCGAAGGATGGCACCAGCGTAATACCCCGGCGCAACGCGGTACGGTTGATGACCTCAGCCAATTGCTGTTGCGGCGATTCGTCTGGATGTCTACGGTCGCCGTAAGTCGACTCCACCAGCAGGTAATCCGCCTGTTCGACGGTTTGCGCAGCGAACATCAAAGGATCGTCAGGTCTGCCCAAATCCCCTGAAAACACCAAGGTCTGGCCATCGGCAATCACTTCCACCGTCGCTGCCCCCAGAATGTGCCCGGCGCCCCGCAGCTCAATGGTCATGTCAGGGACAATCTGGACACTGTGGTTCAGCTCCACCGGCCGTAACAACTTCAGTGCATGCTCAGCATCTTGCTCGGTGTAAAGCGCCAATGCCGGGCTGTGCTTTGAAAAGCCATGCCGGTTGGCGAACTCAGCCTCTTCTTCCTGCAACCGGCCACTGTCCAGCAGCAGGATTTTCACCAGCTCACAGGTCGCTGGCGTGGCATATACCGGGCCGCGATAACCATTGCGCACCAGTACCGGCAGATAGCCGCTGTGATCAAGATGGGCATGGGTCAGCACAATGGCGTCGAGGTCGTTGACCGGAAGCTGGAACGGGTCGCGGTTGTGTAATCGCAGTTGCTTGTAGCCCTGGAACAGACCGCAATCGATCAACACATGTTGGTTACGATGTTCCAGCAAGTACTTGCTGCCCGTGACCGTGCCCGCGGCACCCAGAAATGTGATTCGCATGGCCGTTTCCTTGCGCTTGCAGGGGAGCGCTATTGATCGCGCCTTTTGCACCCAGGCAAGTTGATTTTTATCAACTGTGAGCGACAGTGCCCCTTTCAGTCCGGTGGGGGTGATGGCTTGACGATCATCAAACTGCACGGGGCCCTGTTCAATACACGCTCAGCAGTACTGCCAATGAACGGGTCTTTGCCGTAGTGATAAACGGTGCCCAACACCACCACGTCGAATGCATTCTGTTGCGCGAAAAGCACGATGACCTTGTGGGGGATACCGGTCAGCGAGTGTCGGCACGTTTCTTTTATGCAATAGCGCTCAGCAAGCGCTTCGAAGGCTTCTTGCTGCGCATCTTCGATCGCGTCCCTCAAACTGTCATCAAGACTGTCTATCGGCACACTCAATGGTGCATCGCTTATTACAGACCAATGGCTGACGTTGAGTACGTGCAGCGCGGCACCACAGCTTGCCGCTAAGGTAGACGCCACATCGAGTATTCGGTCATTGAGGCCCTGCGTCAGCTCTTCCAGATGGGACAGATCGATCGCTGCGAGGATTTTCAACGGCTTGGGGTGCGCGGCACTGGTCACCAGGTGCAAGTGCGCAGGACATGCGCGCAGCAAGTGCCAGTCCAAAGGTCGATGAAAGGCCCGGTCGAGTGTCGGCACGTAATGAGTATCCTTGATCACCAGATCCGGATGAAAGTCATTCACGTACTCAAGCACGTGCGTCAGGCTCGATCTGGCCCAGACTACTTCGGTGGTCACCTGCATGCCGATGCATCGTTTGAAGCGGGCTTGTTGCTCCAGCCACTGCCGATGCACTTGCAGATAACCTTCCCGCGCCTGGGCCATCGCCTCATGGTCGAGCAGACCCGCCACCGCCAGTGCCGGGACATAATCGAACGCGACAATATGCAAAAACGCACCGGTCGCGCAGGCCAGTGCATAGGCACGCTCAAACGCCGGGGTAAGGGTCATTTCGCCGGGGGCTATCAACAGAATGCGTTTGAGTTTGAGCATCACGTGCCTCTCCCTGAAACGTTCACTGCAAATGCAGTGACCCAAGTATCGGGCGGTACACATTGGGAGCACTGATTTTTGTCAAACAAATCGCTGGCCGTACGCCCTTCCCGTGCTCATGGAGAGATTGTTGATTTACCTCAACCATTTTCCTGCGCCCAGGCGTAGAAAAATACTGACCGGCCATCATCGTTCGTCCCTGGTCGATGCCACGACGCAGAGCCACGCCCATGAAAAAGAATCACCAATGGAACCTGTCTTACTTCGCGATAGCGTTTGTCGTGCTGACCCTGGTTCAAATTCTGTTTTTAGAACGCAATGTCGTGCAAAACATTCCGTACAGTCAGTTTGTGCAATTGCTCAGCGAGCAGAAGGTCAGCGATCTACGGGTCGAGAAAGATCAGATCAGCGGCAAACTGCAAGAGCCTATCAACGGGCATAACCAGTTTTCCACGGTGCGGGTGGATCCGGCGTTAGCGGCTGAACTGGGTCGTTCGGGCGTCGGATTCACCGGGGTCAACGAAAACACGTTGCTCAATGGCCTGCTGGGCTTGCTGCTGCCTTTTGTCCTGATCATGGTGATCTGGCATTTCCTGTTTCGCGGGCTGGCGGAAAAGCAAGGTGTCGGAGGATTGATGAGCATCGGCAAGTCCCGGGCCAAGGTATTTGTGCAGCGCGAGACCGGCGTGACCTTTGCCGATGTGGCCGGCATCGATGAGGCCAAGGCCGAACTGGTGGAAATCGTCTCTTTCCTCAAGGACAAAGCCAAATACTCACGCCTGGGGGCGCATATCCCCAAAGGCACTTTGTTGGTCGGCCCTCCGGGAACCGGCAAGACCCTGGTGGCCAAAGCCATCGCCGGTGAAGCCGGCGTGCCTTTTTTCTCGATATCGGGGTCCGAGTTTGTCGAAATGTTCGTGGGCGTAGGCGCCGCCCGAGTGCATGACCTGTTCGAACAGGCGCGCCAGGCGGCACCTTGCATCATCTTCATCGACGAACTGGATGCACTGGGCAAAATGCGCGGCGTCGGTGCGTTTGGTGGCAATGACGAAAAAGAGCAGACCCTTAATCAATTACTGTCAGAACTGGACGGGTTCGATCCCCGTGAGGGCGTCGTGCTGCTGGCCGCGACTAACCGGCCAGAGATTCTCGACCCGGCGCTGCTGCGGGCCGGACGGATCGATCGGCAGGTGCTGATCGATCGCCCCGATCGAAAAGGCCGCCAGGCAATCCTCAAGGTCCATCTGCAAAAAATCACTGTGGAACCCGCGATCAATGCCGAACAGATTGCCGACCTCACCACCGGCTTTACCGGTGCTGACTTGGCCAATCTGGTCAACGAGGCCGCCATCGTCGCCACGCGTCGTGGAGCGCAAGCGGTCGGTCTCGACGACTTCACGGCCGCCGTGGAACGCATCGTTGCAGGGATTGAACGCAAGAGCAGTGTGCTGCGCCCCGAGGAACGCCAGGTGGTGGCGTATCATGAGATGGGGCATGCCCTGGCTGCCAGCAGTCTTCCGGCCATGGATCCGGTGCACAAAGTGTCTATCGTGCCTCGCGCGATTGGCTCGCTGGGCTATACCCTACAGCGTCCAACCGAAGATCACTTCCTGATCAGTTGCCAGATGCTCAAGGACCGGATCGTTGTCCTGATGGCCGGGCGCGCTGCCGAATACCTCGCTTATGGCCAGATTTCCACTGGAGCTGCCGATGACCTGGCCCACGCAACAGATATCGCCCGGCAATTGATCACCCGGTTTGGCATGAGCGCCGAGCTCGGCCAGTCCGTGCTGGAGCGACAAAACACCACGTACCTGGGTGAACGCATGCCGGCGCAGGGTGATAAAGACTATTCGGAACAGACAGCCAGGGAAGTCGACCTGGGTATTCGCGCCCTGCTCGATGAAGCCTATGGACGAGCCAAGGCGTTGCTCGAAAGTCGTCGAGCCGATCTGGACGCCGGTGCCCATCTGTTGCTTGAAAAGGAAACCTTGTCGCCTGAAGACTTTCCAGCGCTCATACCTGTACAGCGTCCTCCCGATTCATCTTAAATACCCCGTAAAAATGGAGTCTTGCCATGCTGGCAGTCACGCTGATCAATACGCTGGTGGTCATCATCGTTGTAGTGATCCATTACGAATGTCTGTTGCGCTTGAACGATTGGCTGCCTCGGCTCAAGTTGTGGAGCCGCTTCAGAATTGTCGTCGGGGTATTTGGTGCCCTGCTGGCCCATGCGATAGAGGTCTGGTGCTTCGCGCTGGTTTATTACCTGATGGTGCACTCCGGCCGATGGGGCGGCCAATGGGGCGGCCTGACGGGCAACTTCGACGGTACGCTGATGGACTGCGTCTACTTTTCCTTCACGACCTACACGACGATCGGCTTCGGCGATATTTCACCGGTGGGCAACCTCAAGTATTTGACCGGCTTGCAGGCCCTGACCGGGTTGGTGCTGATCACGTGGACCGCATCCTTTCTGTTTCTTGAAATGCAGAAGTACTGGAAGCGCAAGTAATGGTTTTGTCGCCGACCTCCAGTCAGTTGGTTACTCTCGGTGTCCATTGCCAGTTGAGGATTTCGGGCATGTCCTGTCCATGCTCAATGAGGTAGAGCTTGTGTTTTTCCAGGATCGACCAATAGCGTGAGCGCGCGTCTCGCAACTGATCGTGCAACCGGGGCACCCGCTCGATGACGTCCAGCGCCAGCCGAAAACGATCCAGGTTGTTGAGCACTGCCATGTCGAACGGCGTCGTGGTCGCGCCCTCCTCAATGAAGCCCCGCACATGAAAACTCTCATGATTGGTGCGCTTGTAAATCAACCGGTGAATCAGCGCGGGATAGCCATGGAAGGCGAAGATGACCGGTTTGTCGACGGTAAACAGTTCGTTGAATGCCGTGTCCGGTAAACCATGGGGATGCTGGAAGGAAGGCTGAAGCACCATCAAGTCGACGACATTGATCACCCTCACCCGCAAATCCGGTACGTACTCACGCAACAAGGTCACGGCGGCCAGGGTTTCCAGGGTTGGCACATCGCCGGCGCAGGCCATGACGACGTCCGGGTCGTCGTCCTCGTGGCAGGCCCAGCCCCATCGGCCGATACCCGCCTGGCAATGGCGCAGGGCAGCGTCGATTTCCAGCCACTGCCATTCCGGTTGTTTACCGGCGACGATGACGTTGATGTAGTCGCGGCTTTTGAGACAGTGGTCAGTCACCGAGAGCAGGCAATTGGCGTCGGGCGGCAGATAGATGCGCACCACGTCCGACTTTTTGTTCGCCACCAGATCGATGAAGCCCGGGTCCTGGTGGGAGAACCCATTATGGTCCTGGCGCCAGACATGGGAGGTCAGCAGCAAATTCAGCGAGGCGATCGGTTTGCGCCATGGCACCTCGGCGGCGGTTTTCAACCATTTGGCATGCTGGTTGACCATCGAATCGACGATGTGGATAAAGGCCTCGTAACAGGACAGCAATCCATGGCGTCCCGTCAGCAGATACCCTTCGAGCCAACCCTCGCACACTTGTTCACTGAGAATTTCCATCACACGACCATCGGCCGCCAGATTGAGGTCCTCAAGCTCCAGCGGGTCCATCCACGCCTTGGCGCTGACGTCATAGACCGCATCGAGTCGGTTCGAGGCGGTTTCATCCGGGCCAAACAACCGAAAGTTGCTGGCGCCCAGGTTGTTTTTCATGACGTCGCGCAGGTAGGTGCCCATGACCCGTGTCGCTTCGGCCCGCAGGGTGCCGGGGGCGTTGCACTTAACCGCATAGTCGGTAAAACGCGGCAGGTTCAAGGGGCGCAACAAGAGGCCGCCATTGGCATGGGGATTGGCGCTCATGCGCCGCTGTCCGGTGGGCGCCAGGGCGGCCAGCTCGGGGAGCAAGGTGCCGTTGGCATCGAACAATTCATCAGGCCGGTAACTGTTGAGCCATTCCTCCAGCTGGCGCAGGTGCAGCGCCTGGCGGAAATCGGCCAGAGGGACCTGATGTGCCCGCCAAGTCCCCTCGACCCGATGACCGTCGACAAACTTCGGCCCGGTCCAGCCCTTGGGCGTGCGCAGTACCAGCATCGGCCAGAGTTGGCGCTCCGATGGCTCATTCTGCGGATGCTGGCGCGCAACGCGCTGAATCTCGGCAATCTTGAGCGTGATCGTGTCCAGTGTCCTGGCCAGCGCCTGATGCACCGCCATGGGGTCATCGCCTTCGACAAAATAGGGATCGTAGCCATAGCCATACATCAGCGCCGACAGCTCGTCCTCGCTGATTCTGGAGAGCACCGTGGGGTTGGCGATTTTGTAGCCGTTCAGATGCAGGATTGGCAGCACCGCGCCGTCACGCGCGGGGTTGAGGAACTTGTTGGAGTGCCAACTGGCCGCCAGCGTCCCCGTTTCGGCCTCGCCATCACCGATCACGCAAGCGACGATCAAGTCGGGGTTATCGAACGCCGCACCGTAGGCATGGGCCAGGCTATATCCCAGTTCGCCGCCCTCATGAATCGACCCTGGGATTTGCGCCGACACATGGCTGGAAATGCCATACGGCCAGGAAAACTGCCGAAACAGACGGACCAGGCCATTACTGTTGCGCTCCACCGAGGGATAGCACTCGGTAAAAGTGCCTTCCAGATAAGTCTGCGCCACCACCGCCGGCCCGCCATGGCCAGGACCGGCGATGAACAAGATGTTCAGGTCGTGCTGGTTGATCAACCGGTTGAGGTGCGTGTAGATCAGGTTCAATCCCGGCGTCGTGCCCCAATGGCCCAGTAACCGTGGCTTGATGTGCGCCAGGGCCAGCGGCTCCTTCAGCAACGGGTTGTCCTTGAGATAAATCTGCCCGACCGCCAGGTAATTGGACGCCCGCCAATAGGCATCCAGCCCTTCCAGTTGCTCGGTACTCAGACAGTCGCTCATCGCAATTCTCCAGTCGTATCCCGTACACCGATCAATAGGTTGATTCTGTGGGTCTGCAAGCGTTCAGACTTGATTTACCTCAAGTTTCAACGCCGCTCTGATTCTTATCTGTAACAAAGCCGGATCAGGGTCCATTCGTCTGATCACTCAGTTCCAGGCGTCTATTCTCAACGCCCAGCGGCAATAGACACTATGCTCAATAGGCTGATATCGAGGGCTTCCATGTGACTGAAACTCGATCGTATCGCGATCAACATCTCAAAACGGCGTGCTCCAGTTGCAGCGTATTGGAGCTGTGCCTGCCGTTAGGCTTGACCGGTGCGGAAATCGAGCGCCTGGACACGCTGATCATTCAACGGCTCAAGGTCAAAAAGGGCTCGGCACTCTACCGCGCAGGCGATCCATTGCGTTCGCTGTATGCCGTGCGATTGGGTTCATTCAAGACCAGCGTGCTTTCAATCGACGGTCGCGAGCAGGTCACCGGGTTTCAGATTCCAGGTGAAATGCTCGGCCTGGACGCCATCAGCACAGAACAGCATACCTGCGATGCGGTTGCCCTGGAGGACAGCGAGGTCTGCCCCATCCATTTTGCCCACCTGGAAAAACTTGCCCGAGAGTTGCCTTCATTGCAGCACAACCTGAACAAAATCCTCAGCCGGGAAATCGTGCGTGATCACGACATGATGATGATGCTGGGCAACATGAACTCGGATGAACGGTTGGCCGCTTTTTTGCTGAATATGTCGCAACGCTTGAACTCCCGTGGTTATTCGTCGCGCAATTTCGTGCTGAAAATGCGCCGGGAGGAAATCGGTTCTTATCTGGGCCTGCGCCTTGAAACCGTCTGTCGGGGCATCGCTCACCTGCGTGACCAAGGTTTGGTGGAAATAACCGGCCGCGACGTCAACATTCAGGACATGGATGGACTCAAGCAACTGATAGTGGGCTGTCATCGTCACCTGAGTTGAAACCTGCCGCCTGGAGTGTGTTCATGCGTGCCATGGTCCTGCATCGCCCCGGCCAGTCACTGCAATTGCAAGAGCGCCCCATTCCCACGCCCGACTCACAGCAGCTGCTGATCAAGGTCCTGGCGTGCGGCGTGTGCCGCACCGATCTGCACCTGGTGGATGGCGAATTGCCCCAAGCGCGGCTGCCACGCGTGCCGGGGCATGAAATTGTCGGCGAAGTCACGGCCGTCGGTGCCGACGTCGCTGCCGAGTGGATCGGCCGGCGGGTAGGCGTGCCCTGGCTGGGCTGGACCTGCGGGCACTGCGTGTTCTGCCGTTCGGGACGAGAAAACCTCTGCGATAAGGCCCGGTTCACCGGCTGCCATCTGGACGGAGGGTATGCCGAGTACACCGTAGCCGACGCACGTTTTTGCTTCCCGATCCCTGAGTCACTTTCCGACACCCAGGCCGCACCGCTGCTGTGCGCCGGACTGATTGGCTTTCGGGCCCTGCAAATGGCCCGAGGCGCCCACCATCTGGGCCTCTATGGTTTTGGCGCGGCAGCACACCTGGCCATTCAGATCGCCCGTGGACGTAAACAGAAGGTGTATGCCTTCACCCGTCCAGACGACAGCGAAGGCCAGGCTTATGCCCGGTCGCTGGGTGCCGAATGGGCCGGGCCCTCGGATCAACCTCCGCCGCATCTGCTCGATGCCAGCCTGATTTTCGCCCCGGTCGGTGCCTTGGTGCCACTGGCACTGGCGGTCACCGTCAAGGGAGGCTGCGTGATTTGCGCCGGCATCCATATGAGTGACATTCCCGCCTTTCCCTATCGGCTGTTGTGGGGCGAGCGCAGCGTTCGATCGGTCGCCAACCTGACCCGTGAGGATGGCACAGCGTTTTTCGAAGCACTGCAGCACACGCCCGTTCACTCTGACGTCACCTGTTTTGCCCTGGACGATGCCAATCAAGCGCTGGAACGGTTGCGGAGCGGGCAGTTCAACGGCGCAATCGTACTCATACCCTGACGCGCTGCCTGACCGCCAGGATGCTCCCTGGCACCGAGTACAGCGCCCGCTCGGTATTGCTGCCGATCAGCCGGTCGATCCCAACCCGATGCACAGTGCCCATCACCACCACGTCAGCCAAATACTCCTCGACGAACTCACTGATCACCGGCACAGGCAACCCCATGACGAAATGGCGTCGTTCCGGCGGCACGCCGTAGCGCTCCGCCAATGTCACGAACGCCTGGTGCAAGGACTGACGCAGCTCCTCGATAACGTCCACGCCCCACCCTCCCCCGGCCAGTGGCGCATCGCTGTTGAAGAGGGGTGACAGGTCATAGGCGTACAGCAGGTGTAACGGCGCGTCGCATTGCAAGGCCAGGGCATTGGCGGTCTGGATGATGGTGTCATTCAAGCCGCTGATTTGAGTCGCTGGATCGAAGGGGTCCACGGCTGCCACGATTCGATGCGGCAAGCTGTAGCGGACATGGTTGACCAAGTGCACGGGGACCGGGCACTCACGCAACAGGTGGCAATCGAGTGGCGTGATGAATACTCGCTTGAGCACCGGTTCAAGGCTGACATCCTTGATCAGCAGGTCGGGCTTCAGATCCTCGACCGTTTTCAGTATGTCCAGCAACGGATGGGTGGTGAAGACGGCTTTGACTGTCACATCCAGCCCCATATCGTTGAGCCGATCGAGCTCTTCGGCCTCCCAGCGGCGGTAGCGACGCATATAGCGTTGATGCTCTGTGTCGTCGACTTTCTCGGCCCACAAATGAACCACTGGCACCGGTTCGGCAAACACCCGTACATCCAGGACTGCGCCGGCGGCCTTGGCCAGCGCGACGGCACGCTGTTCGGCGGGAGAGCGTTGCAGGTTTTGATCGACGATCAGCAGCAACCGTTGATATTGACTCATCACACACCTCCATTCGATCCCGGTCATCACTCGCCGGCATGCTTCAACACTGCGCCCTGATCCCTCTCGCGTGCTTGATGTAAATCAACCCGCACGCACTGACGCGCCTGACGCCTGTCTCTGATCCAGATCAAATTCCAACCTGGACAGCAGGGTAAAAAGAACTCGAGCGCGGATTTTTTGCCGCCCGCACGTCCTTGAAACTGCACTGGAGGAATACCCCATGCTCACTGTCAAAGACCACAATGATCGGGCTGCAGCCGCCTATGCCGCCGTCGATGGCCAATACTGGATTGAAGCACTCAGGGACGGCCGCCACGTGTTGATCCGGCCACTGACGGAACAGGACCGCGACCGTGAATATGACTTCATCAAGCGGCTGTCTCCCGAATCCAGGCACATGCGTTTTCTCGCACAGATCAACGAGCCCGGCACGACGATGCTCAACCAATTGATGGACACCGACAACAAACAGCGCGTGGCCTATATCGCCCTGGTCCACGATAACGGGCAACTGATCGAGGTTGGCATCAGTCGTTATGCGGCCACCGGGGAACATGAATGCGAATGCGCCGTCACGGTCGCCGATCTGTGGACGCACCTGGGCCTGGGCACATTGCTGATGACGCATTTGATCGAGGCCGCCCGCCGCAACGGCTTTCGCCAGATGTATTCCGTGGACGCCGCCAGTAATGCGCCCATGCGCGACCTGGCCAAGGCACTTGGCTTCGAGAGACAGTGTGATCCTGACGACAGCCGCCAGGTCATCCATCGTCTTCACCTGTAGAAAAGTCGCCCCGCGATGTCTCGGCCAACGGCTCATCGCGGGGCGTTCCCCACATCAGGATTGCAGCATTTGTCGCGGCTTGATCGCCAATACACTGCACGGTGCCTGATGCAGCAGGTGCTCGGCCGTGGTGCCCAGCAACTTGCTCAAACCCTTGTGCTGCACCGTGCCCATGACAATGACATCGGTGCGGTGTTCGGCGGCAAACTCACAGATACTGGGCACGGGCGCGCCTTCCCTGAAGAAACGATGCTGCACAGGCACGCCGTGGCGTTCAGCGATGGCCGCAAACGCCTCCTGCTGAGCCGTTCCCAACATTTCATACACCCCGTTAGCCAGTTGCAATGCGCCAAAGCCCATGTCCTGGGCATATACAACCGTCCAGTCATACACATGCAGCAGGTCAAGATCGGCATCGCAGATCGCGGCCAGTTTCGCCGCTGCGTCGATAATGTGGTCGTTGAACACCCGGTCCTGATCCTCATCGCGCATTACATCGATGATGGCCAGCACATGACGCGGCCGCGGATTCAGCGGCGTGGTCACCAGATGCACCGGCACCGGGCAATCACGCAGCAGTTGCCAATCCAGCGGCGTGAAAAACACGCGCTTGAGCGCCGATTCTTCATGGGCGTCCTTGATGATCAGCGTCAGTGGCATCTCGTTGATAAAGTTGAGGATCTCTGCATAAGGATCCTGTACCCACACCACCTCGCTGGTGACCTCGACGCCATGCTTGCTCATCAATCCGGCCTGATCCGCGAGCCATTGCCGATGAGTTTGCAGATAGCCATCCCGGGCCAGGCTGAATTGCTCCGGGGCAAACAACCCGGCTACCGCCAACGCCTGTGAGTAGTCGAACGCCACGATGTGCAACGGCAAATGCATCGCCTGCGCCAACGCCGCGGCCCGGTCGAACGCCGGGGTATGCTTCATGGTTGAAGGGGCGATCAGGAGTAAACGTTGAGTCTGCGACATGGGGCACCTCGGCGCGCGGCCATTTCAATCCGGTAGTAGATGCTCAGATTGATCGATTGTTGTTGCGCCCCCTTGATATTTGTCAGTGATACGCACGATGTCCGTCAGTTCAGGCTCATCCCCGCCCACATTGCCAGTGTCAGCAACACCTGGCCCGGAATCACGTAGGCGGCGAAACGACGTCCGCCGCTGACCCACGCCACCACGCATTTGCTGACTGAGTTGCTGCTGATCGCTATCAACAGGGGCCCGACGATAGCGTCGAACGGTAAACGGCCGGACTTGGCCAACGTGGCAATCGACGCCGTCGAGGAATGTGCATCGGCAAAACCTGAGATCGTGGCGGTGAGCATGACCCCCATCTGGCCAAAATGGCTAAGCATCATGGATGAAACAAAGGTGATACCGGTCATGGCCAACGTGACGATCAGGGCCAGCTTGAGGTTGAACGCACCTCCGACCTTGATCGGCTGGTTGGCGCCGGCCGTCGGCTTGGGGAGCATCAGGCACAAGCCATATAACGCTGCCGCGACAGCACCGCCGATCAGGGGCCCCCACATGTGGCGCAGCAGACCGGTGTCGACCGCCCCCAGGATCAGGCCGACCTGGGTAACGGTGGCCATGTTGGACAGGATCGCGGCCGCGCTCAGGAGCTTTATGTCGTCGGGCTGCCGGGCGACGAGATGGCCCATGGCGGCGATCGTCACGGCGCTGGAGGCAAACCCGGAGGCAATGGCGCTGATGGGGTAACCGTAGCGGATACCCAGGGTACGCACTGCAATATGCCCAATCGCCCCCACTGCCATCAGCAACACGGTCAGTGTGCAAATGGTGCGCAAATTGATCGCAGCATAGGGGCCGATAAAACGATCCGGCGCCAAGGGCAGCACGACCAGCGCAGCGGTCAGCAGGATCAGGCCGTCACCCAGCTCGGCATCGGTCAATTGACTGCGGGCGAAGTAGTGCAATTTCTGTCGATAGGCCAACAATCCCGCGATGGCCACGCCAATGGCAATCGCCAGCGTCGGCCAGGCACCACACAGCCCACCCAGTATCAGGACACTGAGCAGGGCCACTTCACTGGTCACACCGGGATCGTCGCCAACGCTGCGCCAGTACGCTACGGTGAAGAGCACGCCGAGGATGATCGCGACGATGCTTATCAGCAGGTTGCCACCGAGCTGCATCGCCACATAACCCAGCAATGCAGTGATCGCATAGGTGCGCAAACCGGCACACGCACGGTTCTCCTCCTGCCCTTTGTGCCGTTCGCGCTCAAGGCCGATGAGCATGCCAATTCCCAGCGCAGCAGCGGCACCCGCCATCCCGAAGGTTTCATTCATTGGGTTGTCACCTGCACAAGCCCGGCCCCGTGCTGGCCCACGTCCTGCTGACTACACGAGATCGGTGCGAGCCTGCGGTATTCGGCTGGCACGGGCTGCCGAGTCTCGAGCATTCGGCCAGACATGGGGGGCTTCGATACGTGCCTTGAGCTGATCAACGAATGCCTGCGCTTGCGCCAGGCTATTGAAATTCACTTCCAGGGCATCAATGCACACGCCCCAACAATGGCTGGCGGGTTTCTCCGTGATATCAATGAACATAAATACCTCCATCCGACAACGAGAATCACCCCGTGCGCAATCGGGCACAAATTGGCAATGGCGTCCGGCACCAGCACGCAATCCAAAGACTGCACCGCCGTGACAGGAGAAGGATTGATAATGGTCAACTAATTCTTCACTGGACGCGGCTTTGGGCAACCGCACGTCGAGCGATAGCGTCCGTCCCCCTCTCATTTGACAAAGATCAAGTCCACCCTCCCGGCCGCAAGCACCATGATTGCAAGGTTCAACTGCCCAAGGCCTCGGTTATTTGGGGCAAGCCAACGCGCGATTACCGACCGGAGATCCGTCATGTCTGATCAATCACGTTTCATGCTGATCGTTTCACCGTTGATGGAAAACAGCCCTGCCTTCGACCGGGCCGCCGCATTGGCCAAGGCTTCGGACGCGGCACTGCACATCGTAGCGTTCGATTACCTCGAAGGGCTGGCGACGGCTGGAATGGTCAACGAACAGGCGCTGGAACAGATGCGGCTGGGTTATGTCGAGCGCCATCGCCAATGGCTTGAGGACCAGGCTAGACCACTGCGCAAAATTGGCGTTCACGTCACCACGGAAGTGGTCTGGGTGGAGAGGCCCTTGCAGGAAATCCTCATCCATCTCAAGGAACAACCGATGGCCGTATTGATCAAGGCACTCGAACATGAGTCCCTGCTGTCACGCCTGATGTTTACTCCACTGGATATCCACTTGTTGCGTGAATGCAAGGTGCCGCTGCATTTTGTCAGCCATATGCACCATGCTTTGCCGCGCAAAATCGTCGCTGCAGTCGACCCTTTTCATCGTGATGACCAGTATGCAGATTTCAACGACAGGATTTTGCGCGAGGCGTCAAAACTGGCCGCCATTTGCAACGCCGAGCTCGACGTGGTCTACGCCCACGATCTTTCATCGATCAGCGCAGATGAATTTGGCTTCAGTAATGGTTCGGCATTTTTTTCTTCGAGCAAAGCCAAAACCCTTTTCGATGCGCAAGCTGAAGCGTTCCGCGAGCTTTCTCAGCGCAACGGTATTGGGCCGGAGCGCCAGCACATGATCATGGGCAATCCGGCCAAGGTGCTTTCCAGCTATGTCGGGGCCTATGACACTGATGTCATTGTCATGGGGCGCGTCGGCCACGGCGCCATGGAGCGTTTGGTTGGCAGCACTGTGGAACATCTGCTGTACAAGATGCCCTGCAGCGTGTGGGTGATTTCACCCGAAGACATCTGAACGATGGATCTTTGCCGATCAGAAGAAACACCTGACGGGAGAAAGAGGAATGAGCGCTCAACCGATTAAAGCCGCCCACCTGCTTCTTGTCTGCCTGCTTTCCCTGGTATCCGCCGTCGCGGGAGCCGACACGCTTGAACGGGTGCGCAACAGTCACTCGGTAGTGCTGGGGTATGTGCCTGACTTCGCACCGTTCAGTACCCAGGACGGTGATAAGGCCAGCGGATATGCGATCGATCTCTGTCAGGGCATCTTCAACGCACTGAAAACCGAGTTGAACCTGCCTTCACTAAAAGTTCGTTATCAGCCCGTTGGATTGGGCGAAGAAACCAGCGCCGTCAGCACTGGAAAAGTCGACATTCTCTGCACCCCGACGCCGGCAACACTGGAACGTCGGAAAACAGTCAGCTACTCCATTCCTGTCTACACGGCCGGCCTATCGGCCGTGGTCAACAAAAAGGCGCCTAATGCGCTACTCAGGGTGCTGAAAGGCGACGTGGTCAAAACCGGCCCAAGCTGGCGTACAGACGTCAATCGCGCATTGGCCAACATGACGTATGCCACGATTGCTGGCGGCGTCACCGAGCAGTGGATCAATCAACAGATACGATCCCTGGGCGTGGTCGCCACACTCGTCACGGTGCAAGACGCGGCCGCGGGCCTCAAGCGTGTTGCCGATGGCAAGGCAGATGTTTTCTTCGCTGAACGCACAATGCTCAAACATGAGCTCACCGACCAATACGTCACCGGAAATCTCGTATTGCTTGATCGCATCTTTGAGTACTCAACGACCTCGATGATGCTCGATCGTGATGATGAAAACTTCCGACTGTTAGTTGATAGCGCGCTAAGCGAGATGTATCGCAGTGGTGAGATTGAGCGCCAATATGACAAACACCTGGGAGGCGTCAGTGATACCTCCCGAATGTTTTTCAACCTCTATGCCCTTCCTTGATGACGACAGGGGTCAAGGGGAAGCTCACGGCGGCGGGAGCTTTCCAGCCAGCGGGTGTTTAACAGGCGCGTCCAAGCCTCAGACGCGCCAGGTTAACTGTCTACCGCGCCATCGCCGTTACTGCTTCGTCCCCGGCAGCAGTTCAAAGTCCGGGGTGAATGGGGTCATGGCGGCCATCAGTTGGGCGAACGGTTTGCGATCGCCTTCAAAGGTTGCCTTGCCGTCCGCGACGAGCTGATCGAAGCTGGTCTGCCTGGCCATCACGCCTTCAAGCGCCGAGCGATCGAGGGTGAGGGTCAGGTCGGGTTTTTTTGCCTGCTGGCCCTTGATGCTGGTCAGCGTTGAATTGCTCAGCTCCACCACGAATTGTTCGCCATTGTCCGGGGTCTTGAGGTTCAGGACGAAATGCAAGTCCGCAACCTTGCTGCCATCCAGGCTGATGCCGAGATATTCGAGCCACAACTCCGTGCTCATGGCGCGGATAAAGTCCGGCCCGCCAGATCTTGGCGCCCGGCCGTTGGGCATGCCGTTGCGCAACTCATAGGCCGCCGCCAGGAAGCTGTTGCGCACGCCGGCACTTTCCTTCTGATAGCCCACCTGCTCATAGACGTCCGCCAGCAGGTCCTTGGCCTGGGTGTTTTGCGGCTCGGCGTACACCAGCTTATTGAGAATCTCATAGGCTTCACGGTATTTGCCTTGATCGTACAAGGCTTTGCCCTTGGCCATGATCTTTGCAGCCCCGCCCATCATTTCAACGTACAGCGGAGCCGAATCCTTCGGTGACAGCGGCATCAGCGTGGCCGGGTTGGCATCCCAATAACCCAGGTAGCGGTTGATTACCGCGCGGCTGTTGTGTTCTTCCGAGCCGTGATAGCTATGCGTCGCCCAAGTGTTCTTGAGGCTCTCGGGCAACTTGTAGACATTGTGGATCTCGTTGATGGTGACGCCCTGGTTCGCCGCATGCAGGACGGCGTTGTTCAGGTTGGCATAGGCGTCGCGTTGCGCGCGCATCACTTCCTGGATTCGTTCATTGCCCCAGCGCGGCCAATTGTGCGCGGCAAGCATCACATCCGCCTGCTGGCCGTAGCGATACAGGGCGTTGTTGATGTTCTTCGACCACACCAGCGGATCGCGCACCAAGGCACCGCGCAGGGTGTAGATGTTGTGAATGGTGCCGGTGACGTTCTCGGCCGCCCAGAACGCCTTGAACTGCGGGAACCAGGTATTCATTTCCGACGGTGCTTCGGTGCCTGGCGTGTTCTGGAACTCCATTTGCACCCCGTCGATTGTCACGCTTTCGAAATCCTTTTCGATGTATCGATTAGGTTCGATCAAGCCGATGTTGCCGGAGGCGGCGTTTTTGCCGATCGCCATGTCGACATGACCGTAGGGACTGCGTGGCAACAGCAGGCCGTATTGAAAGAACGCGCGTCGATTCATGGCATTGCCGGCGTATACGTTTTCAGCGACCGCATGCTCCATGAAGCCCACGGGGGCGATCAGCGCGACCTTGCCGCTGCGCACGTCCGCTTCCTCGACTACGCCACGGACACCGCCAAAGTGGTCCGCATGGGAGTGAGAAATCACCACGGCCACCACCGGGCGCTTGCCCAGTTTTTCATTGATGAAATCCAGCGCCGCCCTGGCGGTTTCCTTCGAGGTCAGGGTGTCGAAAACGATCCAGCCGGTGTCGCCCTTGATGAACGTGATATTGGCCAGGTCAAAGCCGCGGATCTGATAGATCCTGTCTGGAACCACTTCATACAGACCATAGGCCATGTTGAGCACGGCCTGCCGTTGCAACGAGGGATTGACCGTGTCGAAGTCCTTGCCCGCGAGCAGGAAATCATAGCTGCCCATGTTCCAGGCGACGTTCCCCGCATCGGCCATGATCTTGTTGTAGGCCGGCGCTGCGATGAAGCCTTTCCTGGCTTCTTCAAAATCGCGCTTGTCTGCAAAAGGAAGCGTGTTGCGCACACCTTTCTGAAATTCGACGGTGTAGGTCGAGGGCGGTTTGCCCTTGTTGTCGAAATGGTTATCGACATGCTCAATCGCGGCCGGTACGGCAGTTGTCTGAGCAGCAAAAATGCTGGGGTTGAAGCCCGTGGACAGTGCGATGGCCAGCGCGCAACTGAGGGTCTTGTTGTTCATGAAATGTTCCTTCGCCAGAGTATCGATGCCTTGATGGCGCGGGTTTGCTCTTGTTCGTCTTGACCCGCCTGGCAAGGAATAGCATATTCATTTGATTACGAAAAATTCCGTTTTACTTGATATCGATAACATTAAGGTTATGACATGACCCCGCGCCGCCTACGTCAATTCCTGGCACTGATCGAACATGCCCATTTTGGTCAGGCGGCCAAAGCGTTGGGCGTTTCGCAACCTGCGCTGAGCAAAAGTATCCAGCTGCTGGAACAGGAGCTCGGCGTTACGCTGTTCGATCGGCGCACCGACGGTGTGACCCTGACGGCGTTCGGCCAGGTGCTGCAGGCCAAAAGCCAGCGCTTGTTGATGGCTGAAGAGGACCTTCGGCGGGACATCGCCCTGCTGGCAGTGGGCGACATCGGCACACTCAAGGTGGCCTTGGGGCCGTACCCCAGTGTCATCAGCGGCTATCGCGCCATTGCCCGGTTGCACGCCCGCCATCCCAACCTCAAGGTGACGGCCCATGTTGCCGGTTGGCGAGAAGTTGCGCAGCAGGTCGCCAACGGTGTAGTGGATCTGGGGATCGCTGAAATCAGCGCGTTGCAAGGCGAAAAAGAATTCAAATGCGAGCTATTGGGTGAGCATCAGGGACGCCTGTTTTGCCGACCCGACCATCCGCTGCTTGCGCAACGCTCCCTGAAGCGGGCGCAAGCACTCGATTACCCTTGGGTGGCGTCGCGTATTCCGTCCCGCCTGGCCGGCCTTATACCGCCCGCGACATTAGGCTGCGCCGGTGCCTATGACACAGTGACAGGCGATTTCGTGCCGGCGATTGAAATTGACGTGCCCATGCAGATCGTTCAATTCGTGGTGAACAGCAACGCGCTGGCAATCGGCACGTTGACGGCCTTTGAGCGCGAGTTGCTGGCGGGTGAAATCATACCGCTGCCGCTCCACGATCAGGCGTCGTATATGCATTACGGTTTTATCTCCCTCAAGGAACGCTCGCTGCCTCCCGCCGTCGAGGCTTACATGCGCGAAGTGCGGGCGGTGGAAGAGGACGTCACGCGGCGGGAACGGGAACTGGCCGCGTTGATGATGAGGTAGCGCAAAATCAGTAATTGAAGTCATGCGCCAACTCTTTTTTGCATCCACTGCGCCAAGGCCCACCCCGATCGTTTCCATCAGATGGGTATGGCCCCTGAGGGCTTCGCGCCGCGCCTATGACTTCATCTGCATAGCGATTGCCAAGGAGAACCTCAACGTCAAGATACTTAAGCGTGAAGCCCACATTCGCAAAGTCTGGCATGACAGGATCCAATTCGAGGTCGCGGGTGAAGCTGACAAAACCGTAATCTTCAGCTCAGTCTTCTGAAAGGTCGCCCCCCTTACCCTCTTCATCAAACGTGGCAACATCTCCTGATTGCTCCGTCATCCGACTGACAGGGAACACAGCGTCATGCGACCTGAAACTTCTAGACGAACCTTTGTGAAGGGGCTCGCCGCCACCGGGATTCTCGGCGGCCTCGGGCTATGGCGCACACCTGTCTGGGCGATTACCAGCCCGGGCGAGGCGAATGTCCTGGCCGGTACCGACTTTGACCTGTTCATCGGCGAAACCCCGGTCAACATCACCGGCAACCGGCGCACCGCGATGACCATCAATGGCGGTATTCCCGGCCCCCTGCTGCGCTGGCGCGAAGGCGACACGGTTACGCTGCGGGTGAGGAACAAACTCAATGCCGATACCTCCATTCACTGGCACGGCATCTTGTTGCCGGCCAACATGGACGGCGTACCGGGGCTGAGTTTTCACGGCATCGAACCCGGTGGGATGTATGTCTATCAATTCAAGGTCAGGCAGAACGGCACGTACTGGTATCACAGTCATTCGGGGCTTCAGGAGCAGTCAGGCGTCTACGGCCCGCTGGTGATTGATGCGAAGGAGCCGGAGCCGTTTGAGTACGACCGCGATTATGTGGTGATGCTGACCGACTGGACCGACGAAGATGCGGTCGGCTTGATGAAGACGTTGAAAAAACAGTCGGATTACTACAACTACAACAAGCGCACCGTGGGCGACTTCATCCACGACGTCAGCGAGAAAGGCTGGGGCTCCACCGTCGCAGATCGAAAGATGTGGGCCGAAATGAAGATGAATCCCACAGACCTGGCCGACGTCAGCGGCGCGACTTACACCTATTTGTTGAACGGCCAGGCGCCTGACATGAACTGGACCGGTGTATTCCGTCCCGGAGAGAAACTGCGCCTGCGCTTTATCAACGGCTCCGCCATGACCTACTTCGACGTACGCATTCCCGGCCTGAAAATGACGGTGGTCGCAGCGGACGGCCTGCATGTCAAACCGGTGAGCGTCGACGAGTTTCGCATCGCGGTGGCAGAGACGTTCGATGTGATCGTCGAGCCGACCCAGGATGCCTACACCCTGTTTGCCCAGTCGATGGATCGTACCGGCTACGCCCGCGGCACGCTGGCGGCGAAGGTGGGTTTGTCCGCGCCGATCCCTGCCCTAGACCCGAGACCACTGGTGACCATGGATGACATGGGCATGGGCGGTATGGATCACGGCAGCATGGGCGGCGACATGGCGGGCATGGATCACAGTCAGATGACCGGCATGGACCACAGCTCAATGCAAGGCATGGCCGGCATGGATCACAGCGGCATGACCGGCATGGGCGAAATGCAGTCCCATCCCGCGACCGAAAACAACAATCCGCTGGTGGACATGCAAGCCATGACCACTTCACCCAAACTCGATGACCCTGGCCTCGGCCTGCGTGACAATGGTCGTCGCGTCCTGACCTATTCCGACTTGCGCAGCACCTTCGCAGACCCGGACGGCCGCGACCCCGGCCGCACCGTGGAACTGCACCTCACTGGCCACATGGAAAAGTTCGCCTGGTCGTTCAACGGCGTGAAGTTCTCCGACGCTGAACCGCTGCGCCTCAAGTACGGCGAGCGAATCCGCATCGTATTGGTCAACGACACGATGATGACGCATCCCATTCACCTGCATGGCATGTGGAGCGACCTTGAAGACGCGAACGGCGAGTTCATGGTGCGCAAACACACCATCGACATGCCGCCAGGCTCACGGCGCAGTTATCGGGTGACTGCCGACGCGCTCGGCCGCTGGGCCTATCACTGCCACCTCCTGTACCACATGGAAATGGGCATGTTCCGTGAAGTTCGCGTGGAAGAATGAGGCGCTACCCATGATCAGGATTACTCCGATTTTTCTGGCGCTCGTGACCGCGAGCCTGACACTGTCATCGGCAATGGCCGCCACAAACGATATGCAGGGCATGGATCATAGCCAGATGCAGGGCATGGATCATAGCCAAATGCAGGGCATGGACCACAGCCAGATGCAAAGCATGGACGACGGCCAGATGCAGCCTGCCGCGCCTGCCGAAAGCCGCACGCCGATTCCGGCGTTGACCGATGCCGACCGCGCCGCCGTGTTCGTCAGCCCCCATGGCCATAACGTCCATGACTCCGCACTCAACTATTACTTGCTTGCCGACAAGCTCGAATGGCAGGACGCTGATGATGGCAGCACCCTGGCCTGGGATATCTCGGGTTGGATCGGCGGCGATATCGACCGCCTGTGGCTGCGCTCGGAAGGCGAACGCACCAATGGCAAGACTGAAGATGCGGAGGTCCAGGCACTGTGGGGCCACGCCATCTCCCCGTGGTGGGACGTAGTGGGCGGCGTTCGCCAGGATTTCAAACCCGGCGACCCACAAACCTGGGCGGCGTTCGGCGTGCAAGGCATGGCCCTGTACAACTTCGAGACCGAAGCCACGGCCTTCATCGGTGAAGGTGGCCAAACCGCCGCGCGCCTGGAAGGCGACTACGACATCCTGCTGACCAACCGACTCATTTTGCAGCCAACCGCCGAACTTAATGTCTACGGCAAAAACGACCCGCAACGAGGCATCGGTTCCGGCCTGTCCAACACTGAAGCGGGCCTGCGCCTGCGGTATGAAATCCGCCGGGAGCTTGCCCCTTACATCGGCGTGACCTGGAACCGCACCTACGGCAAGACAGCCGATTATGCCAGGGAAGAAGGCGAGGATCGCAGTGAGGCACGCCTGGTCCTTGGTGTTCGGCTGTGGTTCTAGTACACGTTAACTACAATCAAAAAAATGACCGCTTGAAGCGGTGAGAGGCCTTGTATGCGATTGATCAAAACCAACGCTGTTGCCATCGCACTTTCCAGCGCGCTGCTGATGAGCACCTTCGCTCAGGCGCACCCGAAATTGCTCTCCTCCACCCCGCAGGAAGGCGCGGTCGGCCCGGCCCCCGCCAAGATCGAGCTGCACTTTTCCGAAAACCTCATGACCCAGTTCTCTGGCGCGAAACTGGTCATGACCGAAATGCCGGGCATGGCCCATGCCCCGATGCCCATGAAGGCCAAAGTCTCTGGCGGCAGCGACCCGAAAACCATGGTTATCACGCCGCTCTCTCCATTGCCCGCTGGTAGCTACCAAGTCGATTGGCGCGCGGTGTCGTCGGACACTCATCCGATCACAGGCAACGTTTCGTTCAAAGTGAAATAACTGATGAGCGACTGGGCCAGCATTGCCCTGCGCTTCGGCTTGTACATGGATTTCATGCTGCTCTTTGGCATGGCACTTTTCGGGTTGTACAGCCTTGAAGGACGAAAGCGAGTGTCGGGGGCCGTGTTGCCGTTTCGGTCCATGCTGGCGGGGACGACGGTGCTGGGTGTACTCATGTCTGTCGCCAGCATGGTACTAATGGCGAGCGCCATGAGTGGGGAGTCGGACTTCGCCGAGCTGCACCCGCATATTGAAATGATGGTATTGGAGACGGACGTAGGCTTTGCCTGGGTCGTGCGCATCATCGCGTTGGTTGTTGGCGGTTCAGTGGTGCTGCTCCACCAACGTGCACCTGTCGTTAGCTTGTCAGTCGCAACTATTGCCGGTGGTATAGCCCTGGCCAGTCTCGCCTGGAGCGGTCATGGGGCGATGGATGAGGGCAGTCGTCGTTATTGGCATTTTGCGATGGACATACTGCACCTGCTGGCGGCAGGCGCCTGGCTGGGTGCATTGGTCGCCTTTGCCAGGATGGCAATGCTCGACACGCTGCAAACAGCAGAAAGCATCAAGTTGCTGGCCCGGGTCGTCAACCGATTCGAATCGGTGGGCGCTTTGATCGTAGTCGTGATCACGGTCACAGGCGTCGTGAACTACCTGTTCATCGTGGGTCCAGAACTCGATGCCGTGCTGCTAAGCACCTACGGGACTTTGCTGCTCATCAAAGTGGTGTTGTTTGCCGGGATGTTGGTGCTGGCCGCGTTGAACCGATTTCACCTTGGCCCGCTTTTGCAACGGTCGTTGCGGGAGGGGGAGTATCGAGTGGCGGCTAATGCGTTAAGGCGCAGCGTGTTGGTCGAGTTATCGGCAGCGGTGTTGATTGTGGGGCTGGTGGCCTGGTTGGGAACGTTAAGTCCTGATATGGAGACCGCAGTAACCTGAGCAGGGAGTGAGGCCGGTAAAATGCAGAGGGGCAGGATGTTTTACCCGCCCCTCCCCGGTTGCCTAACCCCGCACGAAAGCAAGCAAATCGGCGTTGATGGTTTCGGCGTTCGTCGTGGGCATGCCATGCGGGAAGCCCGAATAGGTTTTCAGCGTGCTGTTTTGCAACAGCTTGGCTGACAGGAGCCCGGAGTTTTCATAAGGCACGATCTGGTCATCATCACCATGCATCACCAGCACCGGGATCGTGATGCTTTTCAGGTCTTCGGTGAAGTCGGTCTGGGAAAAGGCCACGATCCCGTCATAGTGCGCCTTTGCACAACCCATCATGCCTTGCCGCCACCAGTTGGCGATGGTGCCTTCGGACGGTTTCGCACCCGGGCGGTTATAACCGTAGAAAGGCCCGGCCGGGACGTCGCGATAGAACTGGGCGCGGTTGGCTTTGAGTTGTGCCTGCAAGTCATCGAAAACCGATTTCGGCAGCCCGCCCGGATTGCTTTCAGTCTTGACCATCAGCGGCGGTACGGCGCTGATGATGGCGGCCTTCGACACGCGGTCCTCGCCGTGCCGAGCAATGTAGTGGATGACTTCACCGCCGCCGGTGGAGTGCCCCACATGGACGGCCCCCTGCACGCCAAGATGGTTGACTACGGCTGCGACGTCATCGGCATAGTGATCCATGTCGTGCCCGTCCCAGACCTGGCTGGATCGCCCGTGGCCGCGCCGATCGTGTGCTATGACCCGATAGCCGTTGGCCAGGAAAAACAGCATCTGCGCATCCCAGTCGTCTGCGCTGAGTGGCCATCCGTGATGAAAGAAAATCACTTGGGCGTCCCGTGGACCCCAGTCTTTGTAAAAGATCTCGACACCGTCCTGCGTAGTGACATAACTCATGCTCGCATCTCCTGTGTGGTAGGGAGGCCATGACCAAAAGCATTAAACCTGGGCCGCTTGGCTGCCCAATGACTTTAGGTTTAAAGTCAACTTTAAGGTCAATAGTTTTTTGGGTGGACTATGAGAATAGGCGAACTGGCGAAAATCAGCGGATTGGCGCCTTCACGCATCCGCTTCTACGAAGCGAGCGGCCTGATCAAGTCTGTCGCGCGCAAAGCCAATGGGTATCGCGACTATGCACCGGACACGGAGTGGGTGTCACCGTTGCGCGCGCTGATCCTGCAACAGCTCGCCAATGCCTGTCGCACTCGCCAATATCGCCGCTGGATTGAAAAGCGTTCGACGTGACTCGACGCATGCCTGGGTGATGTCGCATCAATCGCCTGGGGCCTCGACTACGCATAGGCGTATCTGCCGTAGCTCGGTAAACTAGCGAGCAAGCTAGTCGGGGCATTTTTTCAATTCAGGAATCAACGTGGCCAAATCTATTGAGGACAATGCGTCTCTCGAGTCTTTTTCGCTCGAGAGTCCCTCCCCGCTGTATGCGAGGGTCAAGCAAATCATCATGCAGAAGATTCGCTCCGGTGCCTGGTTGCCCAATTCCAAGGTGCCGTCGGAAAGCGAATTGCTGAATTTGTTGGGGGTCAGTCGCATGACCATCAACCGCGCCTTGCGCGAGCTGACCATTGAAGGCTCGCTGGTACGGATGCAAGGGGTTGGCACCTTCGTTGCGGAGCCCAAGGGGCATGCCGCATTGTTCGAGATCCACAACATCGCCGAAGAAATCGAGGCCAGGGGTCATGAACATCGCTGCGAAGTGATCGTGCTCGAAGAGATGCCTGAACGGGCTCGTGCTTCGATGCCCTTCCCCCTCGAAGGGGTCAAGCGCCTGTTCCATTCGGTGGTGGTGCATCACGAGAATGGCGTGCCGGTGCAGATCGAAGAACGCTTCGTCAACGCCGAGGTAGCACCCGCTTACCTGCAGCAGGACTTCACCAAGATCACGCCTTATGCCTACCTGATCCAGTTGGCGCCGTTGACCGAGGGCGAACATGTGGTCGAGTCGATCCATGCCAAATCCGCCGAGTGCAAGCTGTTGCAGATAAAACGCTATGAGCCGTGCCTGTTGATTCGCCGCCGTACCTGGGCAGCCAAAGGCCAGGTCGGCTGCGCGCGACTGGTCTATCCGGGGTCGCGTTATCGACTGGAAGGCAAGTTCGGTAATTGATCCCACGGGTCGAGCGGCCCCCGCTTGCCGCTCGACCTGCCTGTTGTTGCAGATACCCTGCCGACATTGTTACCGCCACCGCCCGGAGTGGCAAAAAGGTGACATTTCGTCGTTCCCCGCCGCACAAAAGTGTTACGGATTGCTCGTCTTCGCATCAGCTTATCGCAAAGTTGCAACAGAATTTTCTTTCCACCTCGCATGAGCCATTTTTTCTTTGATCTCTTAAGTCATTGAATTAATTCATATTATTTGACTTTTAAGTTTTTCCTCAGGTCGTAAATTCAGATTTTGGCCCCTCACTTGCATTCACTTGTACATACAGGTTGATATAAGCGCAGATAGATAAGCTAAACCGCGCCGCCAACCCGCTAACCAGTGAATGAGAGGAGATGACCATGACCGCCAAGACCACCCGCCTGCGTGACGTCGAAATCCGCGCTGCCCGCGGCAACAAGCTGACCGCCAAGAGCTGGCTGACCGAAGCTCCGCTGCGCATGCTGATGAACAACCTCGACCCGGAAGTCGCCGAGAACCCCAAGGAACTGGTGGTGTACGGTGGTATCGGTCGTGCGGCGCGTAACTGGGAGTGCTACGACAAGATCGTCGAGAGCCTGACCCACCTCAACGACGACGAGACCCTGCTGGTGCAATCCGGCAAGCCGGTCGGTGTGTTCAAGACCCACGCCAACGCCCCGCGCGTCCTGATCGCCAACTCCAACCTGGTACCGCACTGGGCGAGCTGGGAGCACTTCAACGAGCTCGACGCCAAAGGCCTGGCCATGTACGGCCAGATGACCGCCGGCAGCTGGATCTACATCGGCAGCCAGGGCATCGTCCAGGGCACCTACGAAACCTTCGTTGAAGCCGGTCGCCAGCACTACAACGATGACCTGAAAGGTCGTTGGGTCCTGACCGCCGGCCTCGGTGGCATGGGTGGCGCTCAGCCTCTGGCTGCCACCCTGGCCGGCGCTTGCTCGCTGAACATCGAATGCCAGCAGAGCCGTATCGACTTCCGTCTGACCAGCCGTTACGTCGACGAGCAAGCCAAAGACCTCGACGACGCTCTGGCGCGCATCGCCAAATACACCAAGGAAGGCAGGGCGATCTCCATCGCCCTGCTGGGTAACGCGGCTGAAATCCTCCCGGAACTGGTCCGTCGCGGCGTGCGCCCGGACATGGTCACCGACCAGACCAGCGCCCACGACCCACTGAACGGCTACCTGCCGGCTGGCTGGACCTGGGAACAGTACCGCGACCGCGCCATTACCGATCCGGCCATGGTGGTCAAGGCCGCCAAACAATCGATGGCCGTGCATGTCCAGGCCATGCTGGATTTTCAAAAGCAAGGCATCCCGACCTTCGACTACGGCAACAACATCCGTCAGATGGCCCAGGAAGAAGGCGTGGAAAACGCATTCGATTTCCCAGGCTTCGTACCGGCCTACATCCGTCCACTGTTCTGCCGTGGCATCGGCCCGTTCCGTTGGGCTGCACTGTCGGGCAACGCTGAAGACATCTACAAGACCGACGCCAAGGTAAAAGAGCTGATCCCGGACGACGCCCACCTGCACAACTGGCTGGACATGGCTCGCGAGCGCATCAGCTTCCAGGGCCTGCCGGCACGTATCTGCTGGGTTGGCTTGGGCCTGCGCGCCAAGCTGGGCCTGGCGTTCAACGAAATGGTGCGCAGCGGTGAGCTGTCGGCGCCCATCGTGATCGGTCGCGACCACCTGGATTCCGGTTCGGTCGCCAGCCCGAACCGCGAAACCGAATCGATGCAGGACGGTTCCGATGCCGTGTCCGACTGGCCACTGCTCAACGCCCTGCTCAACACCGCAAGCGGCGCGACCTGGGTGTCCCTGCACCACGGCGGCGGCGTCGGCATGGGCTTCTCCCAGCACTCGGGCATGGTGATTGTCTGCGACGGTACCGATGAAGCGGCCGAGCGTATCGCACGCGTGCTGCACAACGACCCGGCGACCGGCGTCATGCGTCACGCCGATGCGGGCTATCAGATCGCGATCGACTGCGCGAAGGAGCAGGGGCTGAACCTGCCGATGATTACCGGTAAATAACGCACCCCTGTAGGAACCGGCTTGCTGCGGGCGGCGCTCCGACGATGGCGGTTCGCCTGCCCCACCGGGGTGCCTGCATCGCCAGCAAGCCGGCTCCTACAGAAATCCCCCCATACGAGGAAACTGCCATGAGCAGCAGCCCGTTTACCCAACAACTGCAAGGCGTTCGCGTGCTGGACTTGAGCCGCGTCCTGGCCGGCCCGCATTGCACCGCGATGCTGGCGGACCTTGGCGCCGACGTGATCAAGTTCGAAGTGCCGGGACACGGCGATGACAGCCGTCACCTGGGTCCCTTCAAGGACGGCGAGAGTGTTTACTTTGGCCTGATCAATCGCGGCAAGCGCAGTGTCGAGATGGATTTCAAGTCCACCGAAGACCTGGCCCGCCTGTATGAACTGGTGCGCGACGCCGACGTCGTCGTGGAAAACTTCCGCCCCGGCGTCACCCGTCGCCTGGGCATCGATTTCGATACCCTCAAGCAATACAACCCCAGGCTGATCTACGCGAGCATCTCCGGCTTCGGCCAGCATGGTCCGCTGTCAACCAACCCGGCCTATGACATCGTCGCGCAGGCGATGTCCGGGCTGATGAGCGTCACCGGTTTTGCCAGCACAGGACCGACCCGCAGCGGCGAGGCCATCGGGGACTTGTGTGCCGGGGTCTACGCCGCCTGGGCCATCAGCTCGGCGTTGTTCGCCCGCGAGCGGCACGCGCCGGGCCCGCAATACATCGACGTCGCCATGTTCGATGTGCTGTTCAGCCTGCAAATGACCGGCCTGTCCAATCTCTTTGCCAATGGCGTCGCGCCGGGCCTGGTCGGCAACCGCCATCCGGTGTCGACCCCCTTCGATACCTATCGCGCGGCGGATGGCCAGGTGGTTATTGCGGTCGCCAGCAACAAACTGTTCCAGCGCCTGTGCGAATGCATGGGCAAGCCAGAACTGGCCAGCGACCCACGCTTCGTCGATGACCCGCAACGCACGCAAAACGAGCCGGCCTTGCGCGCCGAAATCGAACACTGGACCGGCCAACTGAGCGTCGACCAGGCCTGCGACACGCTCCTCGATGCCGGCGTACCGTCCTCCCCGGTGTGGAACCTCGCCCAGGCGGCCGACAGCGAACAGGCACAGGTTCGTCAATTGCTGGTTCGCCCCGCGGGCTGCGAGCAGCCACTGGTGCCGCAACCGGTTTTCTTCAATGGCCATAAACCCCACGCCCTCACCCTCGCCCCTCGCCTGGGCGCTGACAACGAGGCATTCGGACTGAAAAAACAGGAGATTTCCCATGAACTTTGAACTGGACCAGGTCGAACTGGCCGTTATCGAAACCGCTGAAAAACTGGCCCGCGAGGTGATCCAGCCGCGCGCCCAGCATTACGACGAAACCGAGACGTTCTGTGCCGAGAGCTTGCAAGCCCTGGCTGAACTGGGTGGCATGGGCATCAACCTGCCCGAAGAATATGGTGGCCTGGGCATCGGCAGTCTGGCGATGAGTCGCGTGGTCGAAGCCGTCGCCGGCGCCTGTGCCTCAACCGCGTCGGCCCTGACCGCGCACTTCCTGGCGACCGACTCGATCCTGATCGGCGGCACCGAAGCGCAAAAGCAGGAATGGCTGCCCCGCGCTGCCAGCGGCGAGTTGCTCGGGGCATTTGCCCTGACCGAACCGGCCGCGGGCTCCAACCCGGCCGACATGCGCTGCCGGGCGCAGGCTGAAAACGGCGGCTGGAGAATCCGTGGCAGCAAGCACTACATCACCAACGCCCGTGAAGCCGGTTTCATCGTGCTCTACGCCAAGACCGACGCCGACGCCGGGCACAAGGGCATCAGCGCCTTCATGATTCCCCAGGGCACTGCGGGCATCAGCTTCTCCAGCCCGGAAAAAACCATGGGCCTGCGCGGCAGCACCATCTATGAACTGGCCCTGGATTGCTGGCTGCCGGCATCGGCACTGCTGGGCAGCGAAGGCGCCGGTTTCAACACCGCCATGGCCGTACTCGATCGCGGCCGCGTCGAAGTCGCCGCCATGTCCCTGGGGGTTGCCAATGCGGCGTTGCAGGCAAGCCTTGCCTGGGTGCGCGAACGGCAGATCGGGCCCAAGCCGCTGGCGGCCTATCAAGGCACCCAATGGCGCATCGCTGACATGTACGCGCAGCTGGAAGCGGCTCGCATGCTCACCTGGAAAGCCGCCGCGCGCCGTGACAGCGGCGAACGCTTCAGCCTGGAATCGGCCACTGCCAAGTTGTTCGCCGCCGAATGCGCCGGCTTCATTACCGATGCCGCACTGCAACTGCACGGCGGCTACGGCTACATCCGCGACCTGCCGCTGGAGCGCTATGTGCGCGACGCACGGATCCTGCGGATTTTCGAGGGCACCTCGGAAGTGCAGAAAATCATCATTTCGCGAAGCGTACTCGACGCCCAGCGCTAACCAGGCAAAAACCGGGGCCTGACTTGCAGGCCTCATCCCGAATGTCCCCACCTGAGAAGGCTGTCGTATTCCACGACACCCGAGAGGAACCGCCATGTCCGCCTCCAAAGAAAGTGCGCAGCGCAAGTCGTATATAGAACGGCGATCCATCGATTACATTCCCGAATCCGAGCGCCATGGACGGCTGCTCAGTCAGTTCACCCTTTGGTTCGGCGCCAACCTGCAAGTCACCGCCATCGTCACCGGAGCCTTGGCCGTGGTGCTGGGCGGCGATGTGTTCTGGTCGCTGATCGGCCTGCTGATCGGTCAACTGCTGGGCGGCGCGATCATGGCCTTGCACGCAGCCCAGGGCCCGCAGCTGGGCCTGCCGCAAATGATCTCCAGCCGTGTGCAGTTCGGTGTCTACGGCGCCGTCATCCCCATCGTTCTGGCCTGCCTGATGTACGTGGGATTCTCCGCCAGCGGCTCGGTGCTCGCCGGCCAGGCTATCAGCCAGTTGCTAAACGTCAGTGATGGCACCGGCATTCTCATTTTCGCGGCGATGATCGTCGTGCTGACCGTGCTGGGCTATCGCACCATCCACTGGATCGGACGGCTGTCGAGCCTGATTGGCGTGGTGTCGTTTTTCTACCTGTTCTACCGCTTGCTGTCGGCCCACGACATCGGCGAACTGCTGGCCAACCGGCACTTTTCCCTGAGCAGTTTTCTGCTGGCGATCTCGCTGTCGGCCTCCTGGCAGATCGCTTTCGGCCCCTACGTCGCCGACTATTCGCGCTATCTGCCGAGAAGCACATCGGCCCTGAAAACCTTTCTCGCCGTTGGGCTGGGATCGGTCATCGGCACCCAGATCTCCATGATCTTCGGTGTGTTCGTCGCCGCGCTGGCGGGGGATCAGTTCGCCGGGCACGAGGTGTCCTACATCGTTGGCCTGGGTGCAAGTGGCTTTGTGGCGTCGCTGCTGTTTTTCAGCATCGTGTTCGGCAAGGTCACCATCACGACCCTCAAC
This sequence comes from Pseudomonas umsongensis, assembly GCF_002236105.1. Classification (GTDB taxonomy): domain Bacteria; phylum Pseudomonadota; class Gammaproteobacteria; order Pseudomonadales; family Pseudomonadaceae; genus Aquipseudomonas; species Aquipseudomonas umsongensis. The sequence goes on along the minus strand of NZ_NIWU01000002.1, from coordinate 1,309,324 downwards.
GCCTATGGCAGCTTCATGTCACTGGCAACCATCGTCAGCGGTTTTCGCGGCAATCAGGAAATTTCCAGGGTGTCGCGCCTGCTCTACATCCTGGTCATGGTCGGCGCGGCGACAGCACTGGCCTTGATGGGCCGCCACTCGTTCCTGCATGACTTCTCCGCCTTCATCCTGTTCCTGCTGGCGTTTTTCACCCCCTGGAGCGCGATCAACCTGGTGGACTTCTACCTGGTGACCAAAGAGCGCTACGACATTCCGGCCCTGTCGGATCCTGATGGCCGCTACGGACGCTGGAACCTGCCCGGCATCGCGGTGTACACCCTCGGCGTGGTGATCCAGATGCCATTCATTGCCACCAGCTTCTACACCGGCCCGCTGGTAGAAACCCTCGGTGGCACCGATATCTCATGGCTGATCGGCCTGATAGTGCCCGCCTTCATCTACTACTGGGTGGCACGGGGTTCGCACCAGCGCGTGCCTTCGCGGCTGATTCTTCCGCAAGAGTCCAATCCGCTCTGATCCGGCTGCAGGGCGGCGCGCCAGGGCCGCCCTGTCCGTAACCCTGAACAATCACTTTTTCCCTGATGAAACCACCATGCTTGCAATCGACGCCTCCACCCATTCGCCACTCAGCGCTCGCGACCGGCTGGTTCGCGCTGCAGTCGAGCTATTCGCAACACGTGGCTTCCAGGCCATTGGCTTGCGTGACCTGGCAAGTCACGTCGGGTTGCAGGCCGGGTCGCTTTACCACCACATCGAAAATAAACAGTGCCTGTTGTTCGAGCTCATCGAATCCGCTTTGTCCGACTTGCTGATCATCACCAGGCGTCGCATGAAAGGCGCCAAAACCCGCGCCGAACGGGTACGTCGCTTTGTCCAGGCCTTCGTAGGCTTTGCCTTGACCGAAAAGCACCGATTGATCCTGGTGACCCGCGAGTTCGTGAACCTCGACGAGGCCCACAAACACCACGTCGACAAGTTGAAGCACGCGCACCGTGCGATGTTGAGCGACATCATCGCCGATGAACATGCACGCAAAGACAAACCCCATGCCGAGACCTGCCTGATCACCCATGCAGTGATGGGTATGCTCTATGGCCAGTTGCACTGGAACGAATTGGAGATTGCTGAACGGCAGCTGACGGAACTACTCACGGGTTGCGTCCTGCGCATTATCGCAAGAGACGGCCTGAGTGCCGACCTGACTTCAAGTGATCACAATGCGCAGCACTGGTTTGTCGATCCGAAGAGCGCACATGCGCACTTGAACCTCAAGCCATGATGCGAGGCTTGCAGCGGGGCTGTGCAGGCTACGTCAGCTCAAAGCGCTCTAACGCGTAATCCTTGCCGGCCAGGGTCAGTTCAAAAATGGTGGAGCCGAACGTCCCCCTTGTGACTTTTTGCTTCACAAGACGTTTGGCCTGGAGTTGCTTCAGACCGGTTTCGACTTCCAGCGTGCTGAGGGAGACAAGCTTGCAAATCGAGTCCAGATTTGCAACTTTCCTGAAGTTTGCATGATAGGCCAGCGCTTCCATCAACAGCGTCTGGTTTTCCGTGAGCCGTGGAAACTGAGGGTTGTTCTTTTTGTAAATTTTTCGCTCTATCTCGTGTAACTCGCCGTCCGTTCCTTCGGTGATGCGGGCGTAGAAAATCGCGACAGACAGCGTACCGATTAAAATCGCGATAATCATCAGCAGCGACCAATTCGGCATTGGCGTTTCCAGTAAAAGCCAATCCCAAAAAAACAGCAGCCAGCCCGTGGTAACTGTCAGCAACGTCAGGTCGAAGTAAGTGTCGAGCAGCGTCATGGCAACCCCGGCGACCAGGAAAATTCCCGCCGGGTAGGCCATGGCCTTGAACATGAACGGAGAATGCTTGCCTTGTGCTGCCATGCTACTCGTCTCGAGTATGGAAACAGATGTAATCAGCATAGCAGCGCAAAAGTGCTCGTCTGTCTTGCAAGTTCAGTTATCGATCCAGCAAAGGTGCCAGCAGTGCACACATGCCCCGCCAGTGCGAACCCTCCCAGTAAATCCGTTGGCAGCCGTCGCAGCGCAGGAAGTGCGAATAGAGCGCGCCAACCCGTGGCGGCACCTGCAAGCGGGCCAGTTCCGCGCTGATCTCGTGCAGCGGCAGGTTGCAATGAAGGCACAGGCTGAACGGTCGAGCGCTACGCGCCAGGTCCAGGCGTTCGTAGATTTCACGCAGCTGCAACGACGGCTTCAAAGCGTGCACGTAACAGCCGTGGCTGATGATGCGCCGCTTGAGCAGCTCGCGGTCGCGGGTCAGCACGATGCGCCCTTGCGTTGCTGCGATCTCGGCGATCTCGCCATCCTCGAAGCCATTGTCGTAGAGCGTGTCGAAACCGCTCATGCGCAACAGGCTGGCCAGCCCACCCAGGTGCGCATCAGCGACGAAGCGCAACACCCGTAAAGGCTGCGCACGCACCTTCAGCAGCGGGCTGATGTCCAGCGCTTCGAACTTGGGATACACCGCCAGCCGGTCACCATCGATGATCACCCGATCCAGGCCCACCGACTCACCGTTGAGCAGCACCAACTCGACCTCCGTGTGCGGTATCCCGAGCGCCTCGATCATGTGCTTGACCGTCGCCCCTCGCGCGCACTCGCAGGTGAATGACTGCCGCCGCCGCTCGGCCGGCAGGAAATCGTTGAGCTCCTCGTAGAAGCGGAAGGTTGCGCTGGTCATGCTCAACAGTATGGCAGGACTGCAGGGTGAGCGAGTCCAGTGCGAACATTTGCAATACGGCGCGTTTTCATCAGATCGAATAGGGTTTGCCCGGAGGATCTTTAGGTGAAAATCAACTAACTCAAGCGACGGGCTAACTGAACTTTAAACAATATATCCCGCATACTTAGCAATCGAGTTGAGCGGGCAAGAAAACGCAATAAGGCAACTCGATTTACTTCACCAAGTTTGGAGGTATTCCTCTGCGCGTTACATTGGTGCGGACGGAAAGGCGCAGGCAGGCATGGCATTGAACGTGGCAGATGCTCACGCGCTTCATTGCCGGCAACGCAACCACCAGGAACTAACGCAGGTCATTCAACACGCAGTGTATCGGCCGCGTTACAACTTAATATAGATGCCATGGAAGAACAGCGCCAGTGATATGGAGTCAACTTACGCAGTTGCATGAGCGATCAGCAGCCGTTCCAGTAAGTAATGCCAGCGCGATCTAGCGTCAACAATCTGGCTGGCAGGATTCGCAATTAGCTGTCGCGTGCATGAAGTCGGTAAGTGAGCTTCCGGTTGACGGGCGGGTAAGGCCAAGAACGCCCTTGCCGCCGCCCCAATAAAAAACTGTACTCACGCACAGGAAGACTCTCATGCACACCATTCGCAACACCTTGGTGGTGGTGGATTGGCAGCAGTCCAGCGACCTGATCCTGAACCGGGCCAAAATGATTGCCAGCGCTACCCAGTCGCACCTGCACCTGCTGGCTTGCGACAAAGGCAATCAACATTCCTCCTACATGAACGACATGCAAGGCGCCCTGGTAAAGGAGGGTTACAGTGTAAGTACCCAGCAGGCCTGGCAAGGGAGTCCGTACAAGACCATCATCGCCGCCCAGCAAGCGCAAGGCTGCGGCCTGGTGATCAAGCAGCACCTGCCCGACAACCCGCTGATAAAGGCCCTGCTTACCCCCGAGGACTGGAAGCTGCTGCGATACTGCCCCAGCCCGGTGCTTATCGTAAAAACCACAAGGCCCTGGACCGGTGGCGCCATTCTCGCGGCCATCGATGCTGGCAGCAGTGACATGGAACATCGCGTCCTGCATTCCGGCATCGTCAGCCACGGCTATGACATCGCCACACTGGCCGGGGGCACGCTGCACATGTTGAGTGCCCACCCCTACCCCATGCTGTCGGCGGCCGACTCCGTATTCCAGCTCAAGGAAAGTATTCAGGCGCTCTATCGCGAACTGTGCAAGACATTCCAGGCCGAATTCGACGTCAGCGACGAACGCCTGCATATCGAGGAAGGTCCTGCCGAGGTTCTGATCCCGTACATCGCGCACAAGCTCGAAGCGGTGCTCACAGTGATCGGTAGTGTGGCCCGCACCGGACTGTCTGGCGCATTGATCGGCAACACCGCCGAGATGATCCTGGACACCCTGGACAGCGACGTACTGGTGCTCAAACCGGACGACATCATTACCCACCTGGAGGAACTGGCCGCCCCATCACACGGTACATCGGCAGACACTACGACATCCTCCTGGCCGTATCACCACCATAACCATCGGCCACATACTTAAGAGCCCGACAAGCAGTCTAGCCAGCTATCCCACCGACGTCGCCCTTGCAGCCCGCGCCGGTTCACGGGATGTCACCAGGCCGATGAAGGAAATCGCCAACGCCAGGCCGATGGTCGCGCTCACTTCGGTGCGGTGCTCGGGCGTGATCATCATCACCGCCAGCGCCGCACAGATGAACAGGATGACCAACCAGGTCAGCCATGGGAACAACCACATGCGAAAGGCCAGTTCGACCTTCTGCCGACGCAACATGCGTCGCATGCGCAGTTGTGACACGGCAATGGCCAGGTACACCAGCAAGGCGATGGCGCCGGAACTGGCGAGCAGAAACTCGAACAGGCCGGCGGGCATGAAGTAGCTCCAGACAGTGATCGCGGCGCCCAGCACCGTGCTGGCGATGACGGCGGCACGCGGCACGCCTTCGGAGGAGGTCGCCTTGAGCGCCTTCGGTGCGTCACCACGACGGCCCAGCGAGTACAGCATGCGCGAGGCAATGTAGATCGAGGAGTTCATGCAACTGGCCACGGCGATCAGTACCACCACGTCCACCATGAACTTGGCGTGGGGAATGTTCATCAGCTCAAGCGCGCGCTGGTAGGAACCCACGGAAGCCAACAGCGGATCATTCCAGGGCACCACGGAGATCACCACGAAAATCGACAACAGGTAGAACACCCCGATCCGCCAGATCACCGAGCGAGTGGCCTTGGCAATGTTTTGCGCGGGGTTATTCGATTCGGCAGCGGCGATGGTGACCGCCTCCGTACCGATGAAGCTGAACATGATGGTGATGAAAGCGCCGACCACCGCGGACAAGCCGTTGGGGGCAAAGCCGCCGTGCTGGGCCATCAGGCCGCTCAAGCCGCTGACCTGGCGATCGGGAACCCAGCCCATCAGCACGGCAAAACCCACACCGATGAAACCGATGATCGCCACGACCTTGGCCATGGCGAACCAGAATTCGAACTCCCCGTACTTGGACACACTGAACAGATTGGTCACCACCAGGGCGATGATCGAACCCAGGGCGAACAGCCAGGCATCGACCTGGGGAAACCACTGGTGCAGCACATGGCCGGCCGCTAGGGCTTCGATGGGAATCACCAGGACCCAGAACCACCAATAAAGCCAACCGATGGTAAACCCGGCCCAGCGCCCGATGGCCTGGTCGGCATAGGTAGAGAACGATCCGGTATCGGGATTGGCCACCGCCATTTCCCCGAGCATGCGCATGACCAGCACGACCAGCAGGCCGGAGAACAGATAGGCCAGCAAGACGGCCGGGCCAGCGGCGGCAATGGCATGCCCCGACCCGACGAACAGGCCGGCACCAATGATGCCGGCGATGGAAAGCATGGTGACGTGACGAGGCTTGAAGCCCTGCGCCAATTGGCCGTTCGAATCCTTGAAACTGGGGCTTGTCATTGTGGGCACCGCGGCAAAAGATGCGCCACCTTACCCGGCTTTTCCGCCAAATCAATTACCTGATCACGCCACCTCCGTACCTGATCTCGACACGGGACCCGTGTTCGGTCGCAAACAGAACTGATCAGTCATCAACGGCTGGTCCCTTGTCTTCGGCCACAGTCATCGCCGTCGCAGATACCTGGCCTGCCGATTTTCTCTTGCGCCGACCCTACCGCTGCCTGCCTCCAACACTGCCTATGTTCGCTACCGAACAGACTTCGCGCCGCTGAACACCCCACACTCATCACTGGAATGCTGCGCCCGGCGGCGCAACGCCCGCACACCTGGCCTGGCGTAGAACCGCCTTCATTCCATATGCGATCTGCGCTGCGCGGGTCGTACGAAGGATTTCATGCAAAATATCCTGACTCGCACGCTGTCCAGCCTGTGGCGCTCACCGACCATCTGGCTCAGGTGGAGTGCCGCGCGACACAAGTTCGAGTACGAGCCCATCCTGCGTTCCGACCTGTTCAATGCGCAGCAGATGGCAGATCACGGTATCGTACTGGCCCGCCAACATGTGCTTGGGCGTCTTTCAAGAAAGGACGCCTTGCTGGGCCGCCTGACTGACAACCAGCTGCTGCTCGAACGCAGCTGCGCGGCGCTCAAGACCGTACAACTTTCCAGCCGACGCGCCACCCCTGCGGCGGAATGGCTGCTGGACAACTTCTACCTGATCGAAGAAAACATCCGTACCGCCAGGACCCACCTGCCCGACGGCTATAGCCGCGAGCTGCCCCGCCTGGCCGAAGGCCCTTCGACCGGCCTGCCGCGGGTCTACGACATCGCCCTGGAGACCATTGCTCATGGCGATGGCCGGGTCGACGCGCAAAGCCTCAATTGTTTCATCGCCTCTTATCAGACCATCACGCCGTTGGCCCTGGGCGAGCTCTGGGCAATCCCGATCATGCTACGACTGGCGCTGATCGAGAACTTGCGGCGCGTGGCATCCCGGGTAATGGCCAACCGGGAAGACCGCAACCTCGCCGATGACTGGGCCGATCGGTTGATCGAGATTGCCGAGCGCGACGCCAAGAGCGTGGTGTTGACCGTTGCCGACATGGCGCGCTCGGCACCGCCGATGACCCCCTCATTCGTTGCGGAACTGGCCCGCCGCCTGCAAGGGCAAAGCGCCGCGCTGATATTGCCCATGGCATGGATTGAACAAACGCTGAGCGAGTCCGGCTTCACCGTCGAACGCCTGGTGCAGATGGATGCCCAGCAGCAATCCGGTGACCAGGTGTCCATCAGCAACAGCATCGCCAGCCTGCGCTTGCTGGCAGCGACCGATTGGCGCGAGTTCGTCGAGCTGCTCAGTCATGTCGAACAGGTATTGTGCACGGACCCGGCAGGCGTCTACGCGAACATGGACTTCGCCACCCGCGATCGTTACCGCCATGTGGTCGAACGCCTCGCCCGGCATTGCGTGCAGTCAGAAACCATGGTGGCAGAAGCGGCCATCGAACTGGCCGCGACCCCACAGTCCACGGGCCACGTGACCGGGCATGTGGGTTATTACCTGGTGGCTGAAGGGTTGCCCCACCTTGAGCAGGCGCTGCACGCCAGCGTGTCGCTGCTCGAGCGCTGGAAGCGGCTGTTGCAGAGCGCCCCGCTGAAGTTCTACCTGGGCCCTGCACTGCTGCTGACACTGTTGCTGGCCTGGCCATTTCTCAGCAGCGCTTACTACAGCGGCACGCCCATCTGGTGCCTGGTGCTGCTCGCCGTGCCCGCGCTGTTGATGACCAGCCGTCTGGCGATCGGGTTGGTCAACTGGCTGGTGACCCTCACGGTAGCCCCGTCGCTACTGCCGCGCCTGGACTACAGCAAGGGCATACCGGTCGAGGCGCGAACGCTGGTCGTAGTGCCGACGCTGTTTGCCAACGCTGGCGACATCGAGGCCCTCGCGGAAGGCCTCGAAGTGCGGTTTCTGGCCAATCGCGATGCCAATCTGCATTTCGCCCTGCTCAGTGACTTAATGGACGCCCCTGCCCAAGTGATGCCCGAGGACGCCGAGCTGCTTGAACTGGCGCGTCAACTGATCGATGCGCTGAACCACAAGTATGCCGATGGCCAGGACGACCGGTTCTTCCTGCTGCACCGGCCCAGGCAGTGGTGCGCCACCGAGCGGGTATGGATGGGGCATGAACGCAAGCGCGGCAAGCTCGCCGAGCTCAACGCCTTGCTGCGGGGCAAAGGGCAGGAGCGTTTTGCGTTGATCGTCGGGGATATCGCTCCGCTGAGTGCGGTGCGCTTCGTCATCACCCTGGACACCGATACCTTGCTGCCCCGGGATGTCGCGCGTCAGTGCATCGGTACCATGATGCACCCGTTGAACCATCCGGTTTTCGATGAACAAAGCGGCAAGATCGTCAGTGGCTACGCCATCCTCCAACCCCGCGTGGGAATCAGCCTGCCGAGCACGGCACGTTCCACCTATGCCCGCCTGTTTGGCAGCGATGCGGGTATCGACCCCTATACCCGCGCCGTCTCTGATGTTTATCAAGACCTGTTCCGCAACGGTTCCTTCATCGGCAAGGGCATCTATGCCGTCGACGCCTTCGAACAGGCGCTCGAAGGCTGCCTGCCCGACAACCGCATCCTCAGCCATGACTTGATCGAAGGCTGCTACGCCCGCTGCGGGCTGCTCAGCGATGTACAGCTGTATGAGGAGTACCCGTCGCGCTACAGCGCCGATGCCAAACGTCGCCATCGCTGGATTCGCGGAGACTGGCAAGTGCTGTACTGGGCCTTGCCGTGGGCACCCAAACCCCAGGGAGGCTTCGCGCCCAACCGCCTGAGCAACCTTGCCCGCTGGAAGATCTTTGACAACCTGCGCCGCAGCCTGGAACCAGGCGCTTTCCTGACCATGCTGGCCTGGGGCTGGTTGGAAACCAACGAAGCCGCCTCCTGGACATTGGCGGTGGTCATCCTGGTCTTTCTCCAACCCTTGCTGCAATCGGTACTGGCGCTGGTACAGAAACCTGCCGATATTCCATTGGGACAACACCTGAGTGCGGCATTGCGGACCTCGGGCCAGCATTTCATGCGTGCGCTGCTGTCGATTGTCTGGTTGCCCTCCGATGCATTGTTGAGCCTGGATGCGATTGGCCGCTCACTGTGGCGCATGCTGGTCAGCAAACGCCGCCTGCTGCAATGGCAACCTTCTCGTGAAGTGGAGCGCTCCAGTGGCAATACTCTGCCGGGCATGTATAAAAGCATGTGGATTGCCCCGGCGCTGGCGCTGATCCTGTTCGCTGCCCTGCTCCCCTCCGTCGCCGTACTCGCACTGGCGGCACCCCTGCTGCTGGTGTGGTTGGCGAGCCCGGCAATTGCCTGGTGGATCAGCCTGCCGACTACACCGGTCGGCTTTAATCCGTCAGCACAGGACCTGCGATTCCTGCGCATGCTGTCACGCCAGACCTGGGCGTTCTTCGATCGCTATGTAGGCCCCGAGGACAACTGGTTACCGCCGGACAACGTCCAGGAGATCCCCAAGCCGACCATTGCCCATCGAACCTCACCGACCAACATGGGCATGGCCTTGCTCTCTCACCTGGCGGCCCACGATTTCGGCTATTTGAGTACCGGGCTCTTGCTTGAACGCATCACTGCCATGCTTGAAAGCATGACCGGTCTTGAGCGTCACCATGGGCATTTCTACAACTGGTACGACACCCAGACACTGCAGCCGCTGGCGCCTCGGTATGTGTCTACCGTAGACAGCGGCAACCTGGTGGGCCTGTTGCTGACCCTGCGACCGGGGCTGCTGGGGTTGGCCGACACGCCTCTGTTCGATCAGCGCACCCTTGGCGGTCTGGCCGACACCCTGGATGTGCTGCAACAGGCGCTACAAGACGCGAACCTCGACGACCGCACCGTGCTTGAACTGCGCGCGAAGGTGGACTCGGCGATTGTCCAGGACACCCCGGACAGCTTCCTGCAAGTACTCGATCAGGCGGATGCCTTGGCCATCGACACTGCGCCCCCCTCTGCTGAAGAAGTCCACTACTGGCTCCAGGCATTACAGGCACAGTGCACTGAGCTGCGGGCAGAACGACTGCGCTTCACGCTGCCGCCGGCACCTGCCCAGGCCAAGGCAGCGAAACCGACACCGACGACATCAACCAGCAGCCTGCGGCAACTGGCCGAGCTCGATTGCACGCTGTGGCCGCCCGCTGATCAGGCGCAAGTGCAGGTGGTACAACGCCTGGCTCGCGCACGCATCATCCACCTTGAACAACTGGCCGAGTTGTCCGCGTCACTGGCCAGCATGGACTTTACGTTCCTCTACGATGCACAACGCGACCTCTTCTCGATAGGCTACAACGCCGACGAACGCCGGCTGGACAACGGCTACTACGACTTGCTCGCGTCAGAGGTGCGCCTGACCAATTTCGTGGTCATCGCCCAGGGCCAGTTGCCGCAACAGGCCTGGTTCACCCTTGGGCGCTTGCTCAGTAACAATCGAGGCGTGCCGGTACTGCTTTCCTGGTCCGGCTCGATGTTCGAGTACCTCATGCCTAACTTGATCATGCCCAGCTATGAAGGGACGCTGCTGGAGCAGACTTGCCGCGCGGCCGTCGCCTTGCAGATCGAACATGGCCACCAGTTGGGCATCCCCTGGGGCGTGTCCGAGTCGGGTTACAACACCCTCGATGCTCACTTCAATTATCAGTATCGGGCGTTCGGTGTTCCAGGCCTTGGCCTCAAGCGCGGGCTGGCCGAGGACACCGTGATTGCGCCGTACGCCAGCGCCCTGGCGCTGATGGTCGAGCCGCAAGCGGCCTGTCGCAACCTGCAACGCCTGGCGGCCCAGGGGTCGGCCGGCCGCTATGGCCTGTACGAGGCGGTGGACTACACCGAGGCACGTTTGCCACGCGGCCAGCGTTATGCGGTCGTGCGCTCGTTCATGGCGCACCATCAAGGCATGAGCCTGCTGGCCCTCACCAGCCTGTTGCTGGACCGGCCCATGCAGCGACGTTTCGAATCGATCCCGGCCTTCCAGGCGACCGTCCTGCTGCTGCAGGAGCGCGTACCGAAAACCGCCGCGCCGTACCTGCATGCGACCCAGGCGCCTGCCAACGGGGAAAACGGCACGCAGGAAACCCGGCTGCGCGTGTTCGCCGATCCCGGGCGCAAGCGCCCCGCCGTCCAGCTACTCTCCAACGGCCGTTACCACGTCATGCTCAGCAGTGCCGGCGGCGGCTACAGCCGCTGCAACGACATCGCCGTGACCCGCTGGCATGAAGATGCGACCCGCGATAACTGGGGCATGTTCTGCTACCTGCGCGATGTCAGCAGCGGCGCATTCTGGTCTTCGGCCCACCAGCCGACCCTGCACCAGCCAGAAAGCCACGAGGCGATTTTCAGCGATGCCCGGGCGGAGTTTCGTGTGCGCGAGCTCGACTTCGATACGCACACCGAGATCGTCGTGTCTCCCGAAGACGATATCGAACTGCGCAGACTGCACATCACCAACCGCGGCCGCGTACGGCGCAGCGTGGAGATCACCACCTACGCCGAGGTGGTGCTGGCGCCGGCCATCAGTGATGCCATGCACCCTGCCTTCAGCAACCTGTTCGTGCAGACCGAACTGGTGCCGGCGCTGCAGGCCATCGTGTGTACTCGCAGGCGGCGTTCCAGTGAGGAAGCCGTGCCTTGGATGTGCCACCTGCTGGCCGCCCATGGCGTGGACATCGACGCGATTTCCTACGAGACCGATCGAGCCCGGTTCATTGGTCGCGGACGCAACGTTGCCGCACCGGCGGCGCTCGATGGCAATGTCAAGACGTTGTCCGGCAGCGCAGGCTCGGTGCTTGACCCGATCGTGGCCATCCGCTGCCGTATCACCCTGGAACCCGGGCAAACAGCGACCATCGACCTGGTGACCGGCATCGCGGACAGCCGTGAGGGCTGTCTGTACCTGATCAATAAATACCGCGACCGGCACCTCGCCGATCGTGTTTTCGACCTGGCATGGACCCACAGCCAGGTGTTGCTGCGCCAACTCAATGTATCGCAGGAAGACGCCCGCCTGTTTGAACAGATGGCCGCGTCAATCCTTTACGCCAATGCCGCGTTGCGCGCGGAAAACAGCGTATTGATGGCCAATCGACGTAATCAGTCGAGCCTCTGGGGACAGGCGATCTCCGGGGACCTGCCCATCGTCCTGCTGCAGATCGCCACCGTCGAGAACATCGAGCTCGTCCACCAGTTGGTCAAGGCCCATGCCTACTGGCGGCAAAAGGGGCTGATAGTGGATCTGGTGATCTGGAACGAAGACCAGGCCGGCTATCGCCAGCAACTCCAGGACCTGATCATGGGCGTGGTGACATCCGGCAGCGAAGCCTCGCTGATCGACCATCCGGGGGGCATTTTCGTGCGTCCGGCCCAGCAGTTGTCCAATGAGGATCGCACGCTGATCCTGTCGGTGGCGCGCCTGGTGCTGAGTGAAGACAAAGGCGGCATTGCCGAACAGATTCAGCGGCGTCATGCCAGCCCGGTATACCCGGCGCTGGTCCCTCTCCTCAAGCGCCAGGCAAAGGCGGCCGCTGCCTTGCCCGTTGTCGAAGGTTTGCTCCTGGGCAATGCCTATGGCGGCTTCAGTGCCGATGGCAACGAGTACGTCATGACCTTGCAGCCTGGCAGGCCGACGCCAGCGCCATGGGCCAACGTGCTGGCCAACCCGCACTTCGGCACGGTCATTTCCGAAAGTGGTGGCGCTTACACCTGGATGGAAAACGCTCACGAATTTCGCCTGAGCCCCTGGCACAACGACCCGCTCACCGACGCCAGCGGCGAGGCGATCTATGTGCGTGATGAAGAAACCGGGCATTTCTGGTCCGTGACGCCACAGCCTTGTCCCGGCACTGGCGCGTACCGCACTCGACATGGCTTCGGCTACAGCGTCTTCGAGCACGATGAAGACGGTATCCACACCGAGTTGTGGGTGTATGTGGCGCTGGACGCATCGATCAAGTTCTCGCACTTGCAGGTTCGCAATCGCTCGGGCCGCGCCCGACGCCTGTCGACGACGTGTTATGTCGAGTGGGTGCTGGGCGACTTGCGCAGCAAATCGGCGATGCATGTGGTGACGGAAGCCGACCCCACAAGCGGCGCCTTATTCGCCAGGAACGCCTATTCGATCGAGTTTTGCGAACGGGTGGCGTTCCTTGATACCGACTCGACCGACACCACCCTCAGCGGCGATCGCACCGAGTTCATCGGCCGCAACGGCAGCCTCAAGGCCCCTGCCGGACTGCAGCAGGCACGCTTGTCGGGCCGTACCGGTGGCGGCTTCGACCCTTGCGCGGCGATTCAGGTTGCCGTGGACCTGGACAACGGTGACGACCAGGACGTGGTGTTCCGGCTCGGTGCAGCCAGGGACACGGCGTCAGCCTTGCGCCAGGTTCAACAGTACCGCGGCCTGGGAGCGGCAACCGCGCAACTCGAGGCGGTTCGCGAGCATTGGCGTTCGCAGCTGGGCGTGATCCAGGTCCAGACCCCCGACCCGAGCATCAACGTCATGGTCAATGGCTGGCTGATGTACCAGGTGATCGCCTGCCGCTTCCAGGCCCGCAGTGGCTACTATCAGTCCGGCGGGGCCATCGGCTTTCGCGATCAACTGCAAGACAGCATGGCGATGATCCATGCCGATCCCGCCAGCGTGCGCGGCCATTTGTTGCTGTGTGCAGCCCATCAATATGCCGAAGGCGACGTGCAACACTGGTGGCACCCGCCGCTCGATCGGGGCGTGCGCAGCGGCTGTTCGGACGACTATCTGTGGCTGGCGCTGGCGACCAGCCACTATGTCAGCGTCACTGCCGACCTCAGCGTGCTGGCTGAACCGGTGGGTTACCTTGAAGGCCGCCCGCTCAATGCCGGGGAGGAGTCCTATTACGACCTGCCGGGCAAGTCGCACCTCGAAGAAAGCCTTTACCAGCATTGTGTACGCGCCATCGAACACAGCCTGCAGCGCGGCAGCCACGGCCTGCCCTTGATCGGCACGGGCGACTGGAACGACGGGATGAACCGGGTCGGCCATCTGGGCCGTGGGGAAAGCGTGTGGCTGGGCTTCTTCGGCTTCGAGGTGCTGCAACAGTTCGCCATCACGGCGCAACTGCACGGCGACCCTGTTTTCGCACAGCGTTGCACCCAGCAGGCTGCCTTGCTGCAGGCCAGCCTGGAAGAGCATGCCTGGGACGGTTCATGGTACCGGCGCGCCTGGTTTGACGACGGCCAGGTTCTGGGCTCGGCCAACAATGACGAATGCCGCATCGACTCGATCTCGCAAAGCTGGTCGGTACTCTCGGGGGCAGCCTCGCAAACGCGGCGCCGCACGGCCATGGCATCACTGGAGCAGCACTTGGTACGCCCCGACACAGGCGCGGTACTGCTGCTCGATCCGCCCTTCGACGCAGGCGTGCTGGAGCCCGGCTATATCAAGGGCTATGTGCCGGGCGTACGGGAAAATGGTGGCCAGTACACCCACGCCGCAGTCTGGGCCGGCATGGCTTTCGCCGAACTTGGCGACAACACCAGGGCCTGGCGATTGCTCGACATGATCAACCCCGCGGGCCATGAAATCGCCAAGCGGATCGATACCTACAAGGTCGAGCCCTACGTCATGGCGGCCGACGTCTACGGCACCCCGCCACATGCGGGCCGCGGGGGCTGGACCTGGTATACCGGTTCCGCCGGCTGGACGTACCGCTTCATCGTCGAGTCATTGCTCGGTTTGCAGCGGGTCGGGACTTCATTGCATATCGAGCCGTTGCTGGCGCCGGGCTGGGCGGGCTACACGCTGCACTACCGCCATGGGGTGACGACTTACCATATTGAAGTGCGACCCGGCACGACCACCACGCTTGCGATCATGCTGGACGGCGAGCTGCTGGGCCAGGACGCGCTGCAATTGTCAGATGACGGCAGGGACCATCAGGTGCTGGTGACCTGCCCGGTCAAAGCGCATCAGCCGCCATTGCCAGGGTACGACAGAACCGTCGAAACCGATCTGGAGCGCTGAGGTGCCGCGCGCTTGACTCACCCGGGTTCAGGCATCAACGCCTGGGCCCTGATGGCGCGCGCTTTGGAGTAACCTGTCCCCCTCAGGGAATTCTCCCTCGAAGGGTGGCTGATATGTTTGTCGTACCCAAGCCACAACAGAACTACCTCCTGGCAGCCCTTCCGGCGCCAGCGCTGGAACGCCTGCTCCCCCACCTGGAGCCTGTCGAACTGTCACTGGGCGAAGTGCTCTATGAGTCCGGTGGCGCCCTTCAGCATGTCTACTTCCCCACTGATGCCATCGTGTCGCTGTTGTACGTGATGGAGAACGGCGCCTCCGCCGAGATTTCGGTGGTCGGCAACGAAGGCCTGATCGGCGTTGCCGTGTTCATGGGCGGCGAAAGCACACCCAGTCGAGCCGTTGTGCAAAGTGCCGGGCAAGCTTTCCGGCTACCCGGCCAGCAACTCAAGGACGAGTTCAACCGCCATGAAGAAATGCTGCTGCTGATGCTGCGCTACACCCAGGCACTGATCACGCAGATGGCCCAGACGGCGGTGTGCAATCGTCACCACGCCATCGACCAGCAGCTGTGTCGCTGGTTGCTGCTGTCGCTCGACCGCCTGCCGGGCAATGAACTGACCATGACCCAGGAACTGATCGCCAACATGCTTGGCGTACGCCGCGAAGGCGTGACCGACGCCGCCGGCAAGCTACAGCGCCTGGGCGTCATCGAATATACTCGGGGACACATCAAGGTCCTGGACAGGGCTCGTCTGGAGGAGCTGAGTTGCGAATGTTACGCCGTGGTCAAGAGAGAAACCGAACGCTTGCTGCCCTACTTTCCGATACGGCGCGACAAACGAAAGGAGTGAAACCTGTGACGGACACCCTCAATCCAGGCAGATTGAAGATGTTAGCGGTTTGTGCCGCGATGCTGGCGGCAGGCCAGTCGCTCGCGCAGGATCACCTAGAATCGATCGTCAGCGACGCCGTGCGCCCCGTCATGCACGCCCAGGGCATTGCCGGCATGGCCGTCGCCGTCACCGTCAACGGCAAACAGCAATATTTCAACTATGGCATAGCGTCAAAAGAGACCGGCAAGCCGGTGACGCAAGACACCCTGTTCGAGATTGGCTCGGTCAGCAAAACCTACACCGCCACCCTCATCGCCTACGCCCAGGCCACCGGCAAACTGGCCTTGACCGATAAGGCCAGCAAGGTGCTGCCGGCTTTGCGCGGCAGCGCGTTCGACCACATCAGTGTGTTGCAGCTAGCCACCTACACCGCCGGCGGGTTGCCCCTGCAATTTCCTGCCGAGGCGGATTCGGCCGATAAGATGCTCGGCTACTACCAGCAATGGAAACCGGTATATCCCGTCGGCAGCCAACGGCTGTATTCGAATCCCAGCATCGGGTTGTCCGGCTACCTCGCCGCCCAGGCCCTGGGTCAGCCCTTCGATGACGCCATGGAAAACACCCTGCTGCCCCAACTCGGGCTGAAACACACCTGGACCAAGGTGCCGCAGGATCAAATGGCGCTGTATGCCCAGGGCTACGACAAGGCGGACAAAACCGTGCGGGTCGGGCCGGGAGCGCTGGATGCCGAAGCCTACGGGGTGAAAACCAGCGCTGCGGATTTGATTGGTTTTGTTCAGGCCAACCTCAAACCGGCAAGCCTGGACAAACCCTTGCAACAGGCCATCGCCTTGACCCATACCGGTTACTACAGCGTCGGTGATATGACCCAGGGACTGGGGTGGGAGATGTACCGTTACCCGATCACACTGGATCGACTGCTGGCGGGTAACTCGACGCCAATGGCCATGCAGGCGCATCAAGTGCAGTGGCTGAATCCGCCGCAAGCGCCGTCAGGGAATGTGTTACTCAACAAAACCGGGTCGACGGGTGGGTTTGGGGCTTATGTAGCGTATGTGCCCTCGAAGGACATGGGAGTTGTGATTCTGGCCAACAAGAATTATCCGAATGCAGAGCGGGTGAAGATTGCTCATCAGATTCTGAGCGCTTTGGCCCTGTAGGAGCGAGCATGTCGAATCGTCGCACCGTCGCGATGGTCGTGAACGATAACGCGTAAAACCAGATGCTCCGCGTCGCCCTCGAGTTTTTCGCGAGCATGCTCGCTCCTACAGAGGATTAGCGCTATTGCGGGGGGGCGATGTTGTCCAGCGCCTGATTTACCAGTCACTCCCACCCACTGGAAAACCTGTTTCCAGCGCCACCCAGACTAATCATCCGGCATTTCCGGTGGCTTGGCCGGTTTTGCCGGCTTGGCGTTTTTGGCAGCCTTGGCAGCCCCTTTTGGCGGTGGGGTTTCGGCAACCGGTGGTGGGGTTGGCGCTGTGGCTTCCTTCTCGGTCGCCGGCAAGGCATCGATGGTGGCGAAGATTTTCTTCAGGTCGACCGACTTGGATTCTTCCCCTGAGCTTTCAAGTTTCTTCTCGCCGTCCTTGCCCACCAGGATCACTTTGGGCAAGGCGCCGGCCCCTAGTTTCAGCGCACGGATCAACGCCATAGTGTCCTGTTGGCCGAGGTCCTTGCCGTCCAGTTGGCCGGACATGTTCAGCACGCTGTACACCCGGATGTTGCGGTCGGCGACACCCTGCTTGTTGGCGGGATCTTCCAGCGACTTTTTCAGGTTGACCCAGACGGGGTCGGCGGTGCTCGGGGCAATCACGATCAGCGGCCGGGCCCTGCCCTTGTCGATATCCAGAGGTGAATCGCCATCGGCGGCGAACAAGGGGCCAGCAATCGCCAGCAAGGTAGCCAGGGTCAGTGACCTGATGAGCATGCGCATCTCCTTTTGATATCCACGCTCTAATGATTGCGCATCGCGGCGTTCGTTCCGGTGACGCTCGGCAAATGTGTTTCGCCTTGCTCCAAGCTTAGGCGAGGGCGGTCATTGCGCAACAGGCTGGACTAATCTGAAAACATGTCCTGAATCGATGCGAGGGACCGTCATGAGCGCCCGGTTGAACCACACCATTGTCTGGTGCCGCGACAAGCACAGGTCGGCACATTTTCTGGTCGAACTCCTCGGCTTGCCGCCTCCAGAGCCTTTCGGGCCGATGCTGATCGTCAGGCTCGACAACCAGGTATCGCTGGACTTCTACGACAACGATCCGCCGATCGCCTCCCAGCATTACGCGTTCCTGCTCGGCGACGACGATTTCGACCGGGCGTTCATTCGCCTGCAGGTAAACGGGCAGCCATGGTGGGCCGATCCGGGCAAGCGGCGGCCAAATGAAATCAATGACCATGGCGGAGGACGGCGGGTGTATTTCGACGACCCGGATGGGCATCTACTGGAGATCTTCACCCGCGAATGAGGCCCCTTCCCTGGCGGCCACTCAACCCTGCATCAGGAAGGCGCCTGGCGGAACCCGTTTTCGCAGCTTCTTGCAGCTACCGGCGGGGGGCTGGTGGCCCGGTGGGCGATCAGGAAACCAGATGCGGCATTGACCCGGCGGTGGCCAATGGCCGCGTGGAATCGCAATCTCATCGGACACGGGCCCTGGCTCGGCGGCAGCCACCTGAAATTGTCCTTCTGGCCGTGGCGTGGCAGTCGCCGCAGAGTCGGCCACCCGAGCGAAATTGCCGGCAAGCGGCCCCGTGTTCTCCAAGGCTGGTCCAGCCGCGGCGAGTTCTGCTTCGCGGCGACTTTGCGCCTCCTCCTCGCGTGCCTTCTGCAAGGCGAGCAGGTCCTCCTGGGCCTTGGGTGGGGTCCCCGAAGCCTGGGCCTGCTGCGCCGCCTGGATCAGTTGGAAGTTGCGGTTGCGCAACTGGACATTGCCACCAACCCGCATGTTCGAGCGCATCGCCAGGGTTTCAGCTTGCTGATATTGCCCCTGTTGCAGGCGCAGCACACCGAGGTAATGCAGGGTCGCGGGATTGTTCGGCTGGATATGCAGGGCACGCTCCAGCGTGGCTGCGGCCTGGTCCAACTGGCCATTTTCGTACTGGCGAGAGGCGGTTTCGATCAGGGTGGTGGATGCGCTGTTACTTTGCGCGGGCGCTGTTCGCTCGCCAGCCTGCGAGTAAAGCGACGCGATGGCGCAGCACGCCAGGATGAGGCTCGGCAGAAAACGCTTGGTTGGCATCAGGGGCAGACTCAGCTGATCTCGGACGGCACCGCCATGAAAGCAGGCCACCAGCACTGCTCGGAAACTCCGATACAGGGCCCCTGTTGACCCGGTTATCGCCATGAAGTTCCCGAGGCAACGCCCCCTTCACGCCGTGTTCGACTCGTCAATCTTCCAGTCAATCCCTGGACTTATAAAGATCATTAAAATTTCCAGCTTAAAAAAAAATGAACTATACCCAACTGGGCAAGTTTGCCTGCCATGACAGATCGTCAAAACAGACCAGGAGCCACTGGGCATGAATGTTTTGAAAGTTGCTGCAAGCGATGCCGTCCTGAATTGTTTCCATACCTCTCGCCCGATTGTTGCCCTGGATCAGACCGACTTTACCGATGTCGCCGCCGCGGTGCTGACCGTAGACGATGTAATGGGTGGCGCGCTGGATGCCATTCAACGAACAGGCTTCGACATCCCGCTGTTTCTGGTGGTGCCTCGCGGCGGTGCCGGCAATCGGGCACTGGATGTCTACAAGCGCCTGCACGAGGTAATCCTGCTGGTCAACGGTGTGTTCGACCTCTCCAGCTACAACGCCGAGTACTACGGCAACCAACTCGAAACCGCCGCCAAGGCCTACGAAGAAAACTTGTTGCCGCCCTTCTTCGACGCCCTCAAGCACTACACCGAGGCCGCCAATGCGACCTTCGCCTGCCCCGGTCACCAGGGCGGCCAGTTTTTTCGCAAGCACCCCGCCGGCCGCCAGTTCTTCGATTTCTTTGGCGAAACCCTGTTCCGTGCCGACATGTGCAACGCCGACGTCAAGCTCGGCGACCTGCTGATCCACGAAGGCCCGGCCCTGCAGGCGCAGAAGCATGCCGCGACAGTGTTCAACGCGGACAAGACCTACTTCGTGCTCAACGGCACATCGGCGTCGAACAAGGTGGTCACCAATGCCCTGCTGACGCCTGGCGACCTGGTGCTGTTCGATCGCAACAACCATAAATCCAACCACCAGGGCGCATTGATCCAGGCCGGTGCCACGCCGGTGTACCTGGAAACCGCGCGCAACCCCTACGGCTTTATCGGCGGCATCGACGCCCACTGCTTTGAGGAAAACTACCTGCGCGAACTGATCAATGAAGTCGCCCCGGACAAGGCCCGGCTGCCGCGGCCATTTCGCCTGGCGATCATTCAGTTGGGAACCTATGACGGCACCATCTACAACGCTCGCCAGGTGGTCGACCGCATCGGCAAGTTGTGCGACTACATCCTGTTCGACTCGGCGTGGGTGGGCTACGAACAGTTCATCCCGATGATGAAGGATTGCTCGCCCATGCTGCTCGAACTGGGTGAAGACGACCCGGGTATTTTCGTCACTCAATCGGTGCACAAACAGCAGGCCGGCTTCTCCCAGGCCTCGCAGATCCACAAGAAGGACCGCCACATCAAGGGCCAGCCGCGCTACTGCAATCATGCGCGGTTGAACAACGCGTTCATGGCCCAGGCCTCCACCAGCCCGTTCTACCCGCTGTTCGCCTCGCTGGATGTGAACGCGCGTATCCACGCCGGGCGCAGTGGCTTGCGCCTGTGGGAAGACTGCGTGAAGTTCGGCATCAACGCGCGCAAGTTGATCCTGGAAGCCTGCACCCTGGTGCGCCCGTTCGTGCCGGAAACCATCGACGGGCGCCCATGGCAGGATCACCCCACCGACGCCATCGCCAGCGACCTGCGCTTCTTCGAATTCCATCCCAAGGATCGCTGGCACGCCTTCCCCGGCTATGCCGACAAGCAATACTTCATCGACCCTTGCAAGCTGCTGTTTACCACTCCCGGCATTGACCCGATTGACGGCAGCTACACCGACTTCGGCATTCACGCCGGCATCCTCGCCAACTTCCTGCGCCAGAACGGCATCGTTCCGGAAAAGTGCGACCTCAACTCGATCCTGTTCCTGCTCACGCCCGCCGAAGACTGGGCGAAGATGGCCCATCTTGCCGCGCAACTCGCACGCTTCGAACAGTTCATCAGCGATGACGCGCCCATGAGCCGGGTACTGCCGGCCATCTATGCACGCTTTGAAGACCGCTATCGCAACTACACGATTCGCCAGCTCTGCCAGGAAATGCACGATCTCTACCGCAGCCATAACGTGCAGCAATTGCAGAAGGACATGTTCCGCAAGGAGCACTTCCCGAAAAAAGCCATGAACCCGCAACAGGCTCAAATCGAATTCATCCGTGGCAATGTCGAACTGGTCGCGCTGGCCGATGCCGATGGCCGTGTCGCTGCCGAAGGCGCGCTGCCCTACCCGCCCGGCGTGTTGTGCGTGGTGCCGGGGGAAATCTGGGGGGGTGCGGTCCTGAAGTATTTCCTGGCGCTGGAAGAAGGCATCAACGCGTTGCCCGGGTTCACCCCGGAACTGCAAGGCGTGTATCTGCAAGAGCAAAGTGGCCGTACCCGTGCCTATGGGTATGTGCTCAAGACCTGATCCGCGACACTTGAACAGGGCAAGGAGTGTGCGATGGCTGATTCAAGCAAGAAAATGGGCCTGATGGGGCTCACCACGCTGGTCACGGTCAACATGATGGGTTCAGGCATTATCATGCTTCCCACCAACATGGCCCAACTCGGTGCAGTCTCGCTATTGTCGTGGATTTTCACGGCGATCGGTTCGATGGCCATCGCTTATTGCTTCGCCCAGTGCGGGGTGTTCTGCTCACGTTCCGGCGGGTTGTCCGCCTACACCGAGGAAGCCCATGCGAAGTCGGGGTTCTTCCTCTGCTCGTACCTGTACTTCCTGTCCCTGGCAATCGCCAACGTCGCCGTCGCGATCTCGGCGGTGGGCTACATGAGCGCCTTCCTGCCCTGGCTCAGCAGTGGTGCAATCCCGCTGTTCGTCGGCACGGTCGCGCTGATCTGGATCACCATCATCGCCAACTTCGGCGGCCCGAGCATCACCGGCAAGATCGGTGCTTTCACCGTGTGGGGCGTGATCATTCCGGTGGCGGGCCTGAGTATCATCGGCTGGTTCTGGTTCGACGCCAAACTGTTGGAAGCCGCCTGGAACCCCAACAACCTGGCCATCTCCGAAGCCATCGGCAAGGCCATCCCCCTGACCCTGTGGGCATTCCTGGGCATGGAATCGGCAGCCCAGGCCACCGATGCGGTGGAAGACCCCAAGCGCAACGTACCGCTGGCCTGCCTGTTCGGCACCCTGGGCGCCGCCACGGTCTATGTGCTGTCGACCACCGTCATCCAGGGCATCATTCCCAATGCCGAGCTGGCCAATTCCTCGGCACCATTCGCGCTGGTCTACGCCAAGATGTTCAACCCGTTGGTGGGTAACATCGTCATGGCCCTGGCGATCATGGCCTGCATTGGCTCGCTGCTGGGCTGGCAATTCACCCTGGCACAAACGGCGAAGATGACCGCCGACCAGAACCTGTTCCTCAAGCTGTTCAGCAAGGTCAACGCCAGCAACGCACCGGTGATCGGCATGATCGTCTGCGGCGTGTTGCAGACAATCATGGCCGTGTCGACCATCTCACCCGATGCCGCTGCGCAGTTCAGCAAACTGGTCAGCCTGGCGGCGGTGACCAACCTGATCCCCTACATAACGGCGCTGACCGGCTTGCTGGTGATCATGCACAAAGCCCAAGTGGGGCCCGCGGTGTACTCGCGCAACCTGGTGGTGCTGCTGGTGGCGGTGGCCTACTCGTTGTACGCCCTGTATGCCTGCGGCAAGGATGCGGTATTTGGCGGCACACTGGTGCTCGCCTTGGGTTACCTGCTCTATGGTTTCCTCGCCAAGCGTTTCGTCGACGTGCCAGCCGCCGTCCAGGCCAGGACCGGCAATGTTTAGGCATCGCAACCAGGATTGCACCGACATTCCTACACGGGGGAACCGGACATGAACGCACCCTTTGCAAAAACCACACGCCTGCTGCTCGCCCTGGTGTTTACCGCGCTGCCCATGGTGGCGGGTGCCAACACCCTGGAGCGCATACGCGCCAGCAACGCCTTTACCCTGGGCTACGTGCCTGATTTGGCGCCCTTCAGCGTTGCGCAGGGCGACAAGGCCAGCGGCTATGCCATCGACCTGTGCCTGAAGATCGCCGACAAGCTCAAGACCGAACTCGACCTGCCCAACCTGCAGGTGCGCTACCAGCCCGTCACGTCTGCCGAGGAGACCAGCGCGGTGAAACTGGCCAAGGTCGACATCCTCTGCACCCCCACCCCGCCTACCCTCGAACGGCGCAAGACCATCAGTTACTCGATACCGGTATACACCGCCGGCCTCTCGGTGCTGGTGCGCAAGGATGCCGCCGAACCGCTGCTCAACGCGCTCAACGGCAAGGAAGCTATCCCCGGCCCGACCTGGCGGGCGACAATCAACCGCGGCCTGGCCAACCAGACCTTTGCCACCATCGAGGGCGGTGTAGTCGAAGACTGGATTCGCGAACAGATGCGCATGCTCGGCGTGATCGCTTCGCTGGTGACCGTGGCCAATACCGAAGAAGGGGCCGGGCTGGTGGCCGCGCGCAAGGCCGATGCGTTCTTCGCCGAACGCATGTTTCTGAAAAACCAGGTGGAAAAAGGCGGCGCCAACAATGACCTGATGGTCCTGGACCGCATCTTCGAGTACGCCCCGGTAGCCATGATCGTCGAACGCGGTGACGAGGACTTCCGCCTGCTGGTGGATATGGCACTGAGCGAGGCCTATCGTTCCGGCGCCATTGAGCAGGCTTACGACAAGTACTTGGGCGGGATCAACGAGACGATGAAAAAGCTGTTCAAGGTGTATGCACTGCCTTGAACTGCATTTTTTTTGTGGGAGCGAGCCTGCTCGCGATGGAGGTCAACGATGACGCGGGAAGCCTGACACCCCACGTTATCGTTGACGTTTTTCGCGAGCATGCTCGCTCCTACATTATTAGAACGATTAGAACGCCAGTTTGTAGCCGATCAGTACCAGCATCGTCGCCAGGCAAGGGCGCAACCATTCATCGGAGATGCGCCCGGTCAGGTGGCTGCCCAGGTAAATCCCCGGCAACGAACCGACCAGCAAGTAACCGAGCACGTGCCAGTCCATATTGCCCATGCTCGCATGGCCAAGGCCGGCGACCAGGGTCAGGGGCACGGCGTGGGCGATTTCCGTGCCGACCAGGCGGCGGGTCGGCAACAACGGATAGAGGATAAACAACGCCACGGTGCCCAGGGCTCCCGCGCCGATCGAGGTCAGCGCGACCATGGTGCCCAGCACCAGGCCGGTGATTACGGTCAGGACATTCAGGCGCGAGCCGCTGGGCTTGTAGTTGCCTCCGGCGCGCTTGTGGGCGAAGTCGAGCAGGCGCTTTTTGAACAGGATCGCCAGCGCCGTGGCGAACAGGACAAAACCCAAGGCCTGCTTGATGATCGCGTTCATCGCGTCGGGTGCTTCGTTCAGGCTGCTGAGGAACCACAACGTCAACATCACCGCGGGCACGCTGCCGAGGGTCAACCATCCGGTGATCGACCAGTCGATATTGTTGTTCTTCCTGTGGACCAGCACGCCACTGGACTTGGTGATGGCCGCGTACAGCAAATCGGTGCCGACCGCGGTGGCCGGGTTGATGCCGAACCACAGCAGGATGGGCGTCATCAATGAACCGCCACCCACGCCGGTCATGCCGACGATAAAGCCGACCACCAGCCCGGCCACGACCAACCCGATATTCAACAAATCCATTGAAACATCCACAAAAACTGCAGGAAATAACTGGCCCGCAGCATAGCGATATTTCTTATAACCAGTTATATCGATGCGATCTATCTTTATGCCCTGTTCGCATCCCGCCCTGTTTGCATCCTGCATCCCGCCCCTGTAGGAGCTGCCGCAGGCTGCGATCTTTTGATCTTCAAAAACAAGATCAAAAGATCGCAGCCTGCGGCAGCTCCTACAGGTGGTCATTCGTCGCGACGCCGAGCGGAACAGTCATTGCACCGGCAGAAAATTCAGGAACAGCAGGCTCTGGGCATAGTTCAAGCCGATCCGCCGATAGCGCTCGTCGAGCATCTGGGTCAAAAGGTCCAGTCGCGCGACGATCTTGCCAAACTCCACGGCGAAACTCAGGTTGCTGCCCTCCTCCGAGATTTCGTTGGAGAACAGCATGGGCTGGCCGTCCTTGGTCTGCCGCTGGCTGAGAATCCAGGTAGCGATTTCAATGTTGCGCGCGGCGTTGCTGACGAACGTCGGGTTGATCGCGTCCGTCATGTAGAACTCCAGGCGATTGCCGTGGGCGGTGACCAGCATGCTGCCAATGGCATAGATGAACGCACCGACGCGATCGCCGAGAAACTCCGGGCTCATGGCAAACCGCAGCGCTGCCAGGTCCTTCTTGCCCCCAAGCGTAGGCAACGGCTGCTGCTGCTCAATGGCCATGCGCACCTGTTTGCCCGCGGTCCGGGCATCGAGGAAGCCGGATTTCTTCAACTCCTCGGGGTTGCGCAGGTACAGCTTGCTCATCAGCAGGTAAAGGCTGTCGAGGTTGTCGCGCATGGCCAGCGTCGCCATGCGGTCGACACTGGTCTGCAGGAACTCCTGGGGTTTGCCATCGCGTATCTGGGTGAACAGGTCGTTGCCTGGTTGATGACTGCAACCGCTGGCCAGCAACAGCGACAGGCCACCCAGTAGCAGGCCGATTGAGCGAATGATGTGGGGTGAAACTCGAGCCATGGGTGATGAACTTGGCATGGGCCGACGGGGGGATCGCCGTCGGCTGGCAATGGATAGAGCCGCAAGTTGCGCAAAAGTGCGGTGACGAGCGTCGCCAATCGATCACCGGCACCTGTGGGAGCGAGCCTGCTCCGGGCGGCGTTCCGACGATGAACCTGAGAGCGCCGTGGGGGTGTCAGGTTTCCCACGTCATCGTTGACGCCCATCGCGACGGTGCGACGATTCGACATGCTCGCTCCTACAGCCACCCGGATGGAACCCGAGGGGCTATCCTGATGCCAACAGAAATAATGACCAGAAGGAGCAAAGCATGCGTACCCAGCAATTGGCCGGCACCCGGGTACCGGTCATCGGCCAGGGCACCTGGCAAATGGGCGAGGACCCTGCCCGCCATCAAGAGGAGGTCGCCGCACTGCGCCTGGGCATCGACTTGGGCATGACTCTGATCGACACCGCCGAAATGTATGGCGAAGGCGGTGCCGAACTAGTGGTGGGCGACGCCATCGCCGGCCAGCGCGACCAGGTCTTCCTCGTCAGCAAGGTCTACCCGCACAACGCCAGCCGCCAGGGCATTCCCCAGGCGTGCGAGCGCAGCCTGCGACGGCTGAAGACCGACTCCATCGACCTGTACCTGTTGCACTGGCGCGGCCAGTATCCCCTGGAAGAAACGGTAGAAGCCTTCGAACGCCTGCGTGAAGCCGGCAAGATTGGCCGTTGGGGCGTGTCCAACTTTGATCTCGACGACCTGCAAGAGCTCTCGACAGAGGGCTGTGCCACCAATCAAGTGCTCTACAACCTGGAGGAACGTGGCATAGAATTTGATCTATTGCCCTGGTGCAAGGAGCAACGCATGCCGGTCATGGCTTACTGTCCGATCGGCCAGGCAGGGAAAATGCTGGCCAATGCTACGCTCAAACAAGTAGCTGCCCGCCACGACGCCACGCCTGCCCAGGTTTCCCTGGCCTGGCTGCTGCGCCAGGACGGCGTGATCGCCATCCCCAAGGCCGTCCGCCCCGAACACGTGCGGCTCAATGCGCAAGCTGCGCAGTTGAAGCTGGAGGCTGGGGATCTGGAGGCGCTGGACCAAGCGTTTCAGGCGCCCAAACGCAAGCAGCGGTTGGCCATGGTCTAAGCCATCGCGGTGTCAGAGGGCTTCGACATGAGAAGCACCGATCAACCGGACGCCTTTAACCTGCAACGCTTCGTCCAGGCGCAGAACCCGGTGTTCGACCGGGTCCAGGCCGAACTCGAAGCCGGCCACAAGCGCAGTCACTGGATGTGGTTCGTTTTCCCGCAGTTCGCCGGGTTGGGTGACAGCGAAATGTCCCGGCGCTTCGCGATCCGTTCCCGGGAAGAAGCGCAGGCCTACCTAGAACACCCGCTGCTGGGTGTCCGGCTGCGCACGTGTACCCAACAGGTGCTGAACATCCGGCAGCGCTCGGTGGCAGCGATATTCGGCCACCCCGACGACCTGAAATTTCGCTCCTCGATGACCTTGTTCGCCCAGGTCGCGGACGACGACAGTCTCTTTCATCAAGCCTTGAACCAATACTTTCACGGCATTCTGGATGACTGGACCCTGTCGCTGATGGACTCAAAACAAGCCAAGTTGCCCCCCCACCAGGGTTGAGAAATCGTCATCGACAAACGGCAGGATAGCGTCTGCCACCGGTTGCAGTTGCCGGGTGATGTAGTGGTCGTAGTCGATGGGGGCACTGCGGATCTCCAGCGGCTCGGGGCCGGCGACAGTGATGACGTAGCTGATCCAGCCGCCATTCTGGTACTGCCGCGGGCGGCCCTGGCGATCGTTGTAATCGTCGGCAATCCGCGCCGCCCGTACATGGGGCGGGACGTTGCGCTGGTAGTCGTCCAGCGTGCGGCGCAGGCGCTTGCGGTAGATCAGGCGGTCGTCGAACTCACCGGCCAGGGTCTTGCGCACATACTCGCGCACGTAGTCCTGATAGGGTTTGCGGTGGAAGATCAGTGAATACAGCTCCTGCTGGAATTGCCTGGCCAGCAGCGACCAGTCGGTGCGCACGGTTTCCAGGCCCTTGTAGACCATTTCGTCGCTGCCATCGGCGCGCGTGACCAATCCGGCGTATCGCTTCTTGCTGCCCTCCTCCGCGCCGCGAATGGTCGGCATCAGGAAGCGTTTGTAGTGGGTTTCGAACTGCAACTCCAGCACGCTCTCCAGGCCGTACTCTTCACGCACGTGCTCACGCCACCACTGGTTGACGTGGTCGACCAGCGCGCGGCCGATCTGCGCGGCCTCCTGCTGGCCGTGGGCGCGGCGCAGCCAGACGAAGGTCGAGTCGGTGTCGCCGTAGATCACCGTATGGCCCTGGTCTTCGATCAGCTTTCGGGTGCGCAGCATGATCTCGTGGCCACGCAAGGTAATCGATGACGCCAGGCGCGTGTCGAAGAAGCGGCAGCCACTGGAACCGAGCACGCCGTAGAACGCGTTCATGATGATCTTCAGCGCCTGGGACAGCGGCGCATTGTGCTCACGCTTGGCGGTTTCCCGGCCTTCGGCGACCCGGGCGACAATGGCGGGCAGGCAATGCCGGGTGCGGGAAAACCGCGCCCCGCGAAAACCCGGTACCGAGTCCTGGTCATCGGGGTGCTTGAGCCCTTCGATCAAGCCTACCGGGTCGATGAGGAAGGTACGGATGATCGACGGATAGAGGCTCTTGTAGTCGAACACCAGCACCGACTCGTACAACCCCGGTCGCGAGTCCATGACAAATCCGCCAGGGCTCGCTTGTGCCGGCTTGCTGCCCAGGTTTGGCGCAACGAAGCCCTGGCGATGCATCAACGGCATGTAGAGGTGGGTGAACGCCGCCACCGATCCGCCCATGCGATCGGCTGGCAACCCGGTGACACTGGCCCGCTCCAGCAGGAACTTGAGCAGCTCGGTCTTGGCGAAGATCCGCGTGACCAGCTCGCAGTCCTTGAGGTTGTACTTGGCCAGCGCCGGCTTGTCCTCGGCGAACATGCGGTTGATTTCATCCATGCGCTGGTACGGGTTATCAATCGACTTGCCTTCGCCCAGCAGGGTTTGCGCGACGTTTTCCAGGCTGAACGATGGGAAGCTCCAGGTCGCCGAGCGCAGGGACTCGATGCCGTCGATGATCAGCCGGCCGGCGGCGGATGCAAAGTAATGATTGCCGCTGCCGTGTTCGCGCCATTGCATTTCCTCGCCGCCTCGCCCCAGTTTCAGCGGCACGGCCAGGCGCCGGGCGTGTTCATGCAAGACCCGCAGGTCGAACTGCACGACGTTCCAGCCAATGATCGCGTCAGGGTCGTGGCGGGCAAACCATTCATTGAGCTTCTTGAGCAGCAGGGTTCGCGATTCGCAGTATTCGAGCTGGAAATCCACCGCGCCGTGGTCGCCATTGGGCGGGCCGAGCATATACACCTGACGCTCGCCGCAACCTTCAAGAGCAATGGAATACAACTCGGCCTGGGCGGTGGTTTCAATGTCCAGGGACACCAGTTTCAGGCTGGGACGGTAGTCGGGATCGGGTTTCATCTGCGCCTCGAGCAGCAGGCCATCGCCCCCCGGCGTGCCGCCAAAGCGTACTGGCGCGGTGATGAACCGCTCCATCATGTAGCGCTCCGGCGGGCGCACATCGGCCTCGTACACCTCGACGCCCGCCCTGCGCAGTGCGGTTTCCAGGCGCATCAGTTGCCCGTGCTGCTGGCAATACAGGCCGAGTACCGGGCGATGTTCAAAGTCCTGCAGGGCCAGGGGCTTGAGCTCGACGTTTTTTTCGTCGCGCAACAGCGCCTCGGCCTGCCCGCGCTGATCGGCCGGGATAAACGCCACCGACGGCTGATGCGGCAGGCGGATGCGCCGGGGACCGCTATCGGTCGCCAGCCAGAACTCGACTTCGGTGCCCGCCGGCGTGTCGCGCCAATGCCGGGTCAGGACGAAGCCCTGGGGTAAATCCACCACTGCAGACCTCGGGTTTTGTTCAAGCGAGTAATTCTACGCGTCATCCAAACCTGTAGGAGCTGCCGCAGGCTGCGATCTTTTGATTTTGATTTACAGGCGCAAGATCAAAAGATCGCAGCCTGCGGCAGCTCCTACAAAGGCTGCGATTTTTTCGGGTTCGGAAAAAATCCGCCGAATGACGTTTTTTGTGTGCTATCTGCCGCTTTTGCCCTTGCCCTGAACGCCTGGGTCTACGATTCTTCAAGGACAACGACAACACCCGGAAAACCGCCATGAAAACCGTCGCGCAACTGCTCAAGTTGAAAGATCAAAAGAACCAGGAAGTGCACCAGATCAAACCTGATCACATGGTGCTCGAAGCGCTGATGAAGATGGCCGAAAAAAACGTCGGTGCCTTGCTGGTGGTGGAGAATGACGAGGTACTGGGCATCATCAGTGAACGCGACTACGCGCGCAAACTGGTGCTGCATGGCCGCTCCTCTGTGGGCACGCCGGTACGCGACATCATGGTATCGCCCGTCATCACCGTGGACACCCATCAAACCGTCGACACCTGCCTGGGCATCATGTCCGACAGACGCTTGCGTCACCTGCCGGTGGTGGAAAACGGCAAGTTGATCGGCCTGCTGTCGATCGGCGACCTGGTCAAGGAAGCCATCGCCGAACAGGCCGAGTTGATTCGCCAGCTGGAGCAGTACATTCGCGGCGAATAGTACGGGTACACTGCAAATCCCCCCACATTATTAATTTGTGGTGATCAGGCAGGCCAATGCCTGGCAAAGACCGGCGCCAATATCGGATGCCGGTCAATGCGTTCCAGCCAGGCGGAAAAGCCCGGCCGGGTTCGGCGCAAATGCTCGCGGCTGCCGCCCCAGCGTGTGACCACGGCCGCCAGCACATCCAGCGCGCCCGGAGCCTCTTCACCCAGGTACAGCTCAGCGGAAAACTGGTCGGCAAACACTTCCCAGCTCCAATGCAAGCGCTGCCGGGTACCGGCCATGAGGTTTTGCCGCGAGGCTTCATCAGCATTGGCCAGCCAGCGTTCCGGGTAATCGATGATGCCGATGGCCGCATAACAATTGCTGACGATGAACGCCAGGCCCCGAATGGCCTGGTCACGCTCGGCAGGGTCAGCCGGTAACAGGTTCGACTCGGGAAATGTCAGCCCGAGATGAATCAGGATCGCCGCGCTCTCCGTGAGGACACTGCCGTCGGGCAGTTGCAGCGTCGGAATCTGCTTGAGCGGATTGAGCTTCTCCAGTGCCTGGGCCGCCTGCGGGGACGTTTCGACATCAATGAAGCGATAGGCGATCTCACACAGCTCCAGGGCGGCCTCGATCGCAGCCGCGCCCGAGTTCTGGTGTCCGTAGAGTTGATACATACATACCTCCTGGTTGGCCGCGATCAGCACCAGCTATCCAGTGTAGAAGGCGCCATCGACCACGACCCGAGCGTCCGACGACTGCACCATCACGCCCACGAACGGTACCGCACCGCCCCTATCAATAGCGTCGATGTTCACCATCACGTCAATGAAGTTCTCTAAAAAAATCCACGGCGTAACATCAGCTCCATACCAAACAACTACACCCCGGAGCACACGATCATGAAACGCCAAACTCTCCTCAGCATTGCTTTCTCGGTTTTCGCAGTTAACGCTTTTGCCGCTACCTCTGTTCAGCCTGTCGTGGCTGAAGGTGGCTCGGATCGTCTGATTGAAAGCCGGGTGGCCGAGGGTGGTTCGGATCGCTTGATCGAGAATCGCGTGGCTGCCGATGGTTCGGATCGCCTGCAAGGCAACACCGTCGCCGCCGATGGCTCCGACCGCCTGCAAGGCAACACCGTCGCCGCCGATGGCTCCGACCGCCTGCAAGGCAACACCGTCGCCGCCGATGGCTCCGACCGCCTGCAAGGCAACACCGTCGCCGCCGATGGCTCCGACCGCCTGCAAGGCAACACCGTCGCCGCCGATGGCTCCGACCGCCTGCAAGGCAACACCGTCGCCTAACCCCTTCGCTTCACCGCACCCACAAAAAGCCCGGCCTGATCAGCCGGGCTTTTTCATGCCTGTTAAAACTCGAAAGTCATACAGCGTGTGGACGTTCGCCAATATCTTCAGCCTGCCCGCGCCATGCAGCGCTTGTAACGCTCATCGACGCGCTTGGCAAACCAGGCAGTGGTGAGCTTGCGGGTGATTTTCGGGCTTTGCAGCACGATGCCCGGCAGTACCGCGCGCGGCAGGGAACGACCTTCGGCCTGTTCAGCCAAGGCGAAAACCCGCTGATAGAGCTCGCTGTCCTCGAACGCCAGCGTGTTGCCCTCCTCCAGTTGATCCCTGATCGTCGGATTGCGCATGCCCAACTGCTTGCCCAAGGTGCGCACCGCCAGCTCCGTGGTGCCAGGCATGATCGAACCGTAGCGGACCAGGTCGCCATCCAGCGCGAGCGGGATGCCCGAGGCCCGGCTCACGGCGTTCTGGAAGCCAGCATTGCGACTGGCGTACCAACCGGCATTGAAATCGGCGAAGCGGTACAACGGCTGCTTGTAGCTCGCCGGATAACCGAGCAGATGCGCGATGCCGAAGTACATGCCGCCACGGCGGGTAAAGACTTCACGCCGTATCGAGCCTTCCACCGGATACGGATAGCTTTTGGCCTGCTGTTCGGCAAAGTCGATGCTGACCTGCATCGGCCCGCCGGTGTGCACCGGGTTGAAGCCTGCGAACAGGGTCTTGCCCATGGGCACCATGCCAATGAAGTCATCGAAAATCGCGCTCAGTTCCTTTTCGCTGCGGGCGGCGTTCAGCCGGTCGCTGTAGGTTTTACCGTTGGGCGAACTCACCCGCAGTGCACCGCTGACCAACAGTTGGGGGATATGCGCCTTGGCCGCCCGGCGATCGATCTCATCCCGGGCGATCTTGCCCAGCCCTGGCACGCCGGGATCCACCTGGAAAGTCGACTCCTGCTCGGTGACCGCCAGCACCGAACAGAGGTTTTGCGTGGTCGGTGCGATGTTCTGCGCAGCAAACGCGGCGTAGATGTCCGTGGCCCACCCTTGGCGATCGACGGTTTTGGCCGGCAGCAAGCGCACGATTTGCGCCTTGACCTCGGCGGGCTTGCGCGCCGCGGTTTCCTGGGGTCGCTGACTGCTGCAACCGGCCACCACCAGTAACGCGGTGATGCTCATGATCAATCGATGGGCTTGCATGTTGCTCCAGGGCGTTCGTTGAACCGGGTTAACCATACGATCAATGCATGGCGCAGGCTATGACCGTGGCGCGAACCCGGCTGTTCCTCAGGTGCCGATGAAAAACGCTGGCCGCTGCGCAAGGCTGGACCATACTTGCAGCACACGGCAAGAGGACGGGGTCATGCAGCGTAGCGATGTGTTGATCATCGGCGCCGGCCCGACGGGGCTGGTGCTGGCGCTATGGCTGAGCAAACTGGGGGTTCGCGTGCGGATCGTCGACAAGACTTCTGCACCGGGCACCACTTCACGGGCACTGGCGGTGCAGGCGCGCACGCTGGAGCTGTATCGCCAGCTGGACCTGGCCGACGCCATCGTACGCGACGGTCATCAGGTCGCGGCCGCCAATTTCTGGGTAAAAGGCCAGCCCGTGGCGCGCCTGCCGTTGAACCGCGTCGGTGAAGGCCTGACGCCCTACGCCTTCCTCGAAATATTCCCGCAGGACGAACACGAACGGCTGCTGATCGATCGCCTGCAAACCTTCGGCATCACGGTGGAACGCAACACCGAGCTCGAAGGTTTCGAGCAAACCGATGACGGCATCAGCGCCACGCTGCGCTTGCCCGACGGCCAACAGGAAACCTGCCAGGCCTGCTACCTGGCCGGTTGCGACGGCGCCCGTTCGATCGTTCGCAAGACCCTGGACACCGGTTTTCCAGGCGGCACCTACCAGCAGGTTTTCTACGTCGCCGACGTGCACGCCAGCGGCCCGGCGTTCAATGGCGAACTGCATGTGGACCTGGATGAGGCGGATTTCCTCGCGGTATTCCCACTGGCTGGCAGCGGCCGGGCACGCTTGATCGGCACCGTGCGCGACGAACGCGCCGAACAGGCGCAAACCCTGCAATTTGACGACGTGAGCAGTCGGGCCATCGAGCATATGCAGGTCAAGGTCGAACAACTGAACTGGTTCTCGACCTACCGCGTGCATCATCGGGTGGCGGATCACTTTCGCAGCGCACGCGCCTTCCTGTTGGGCGATGCCGCCCACGTGCACAGCCCCGCGGGAGGCCAGGGCATGAACACCGGGATTGGCGATGCCATCAACCTGGCCTGGAAACTCGCGGCGGTACTGAGCGGTGGCGCCGAGGCGAAATTGCTCGACTCCTACGAAACCGAGCGCATCGCCTTCGCCCGCAAGCTGGTGGCCACCACCGACCGGGTGTTCACGTTCGTTACCGCCGAGGGGCCCATGGCGGATGTGTTGCGCACGCGGCTGGCGCCCTTGCTGATTCCGAAAATGGCCTCGTTCGAAACCACCCGCGAATTCCTGTTCCGCACCGTGTCGCAAATCACCCTGAACTATCGCGCCATGCCCTTGAGCACAGGCGTTGCCGGGCAGGTGCATGGTGGCGACCGCCTGCCCTGGGCGCACGACGGTGAAGGTGACAATTTTGAATCGCTCAAATGCCCGACCTGGCAGGTGCATGTGTATGGCGACACCAGCGACGAGATGATCGCCTGGTGCCACGAGCACCATCTGCCGCTGCATGTGTTCAGCTGGCGCCCGGCATTCGAAACGGCCGGCCTTGGGCGCAACGGGTTCTACCTGCTACGGCCGGATACATACGTGGCGATTGCCGAAACCTGTTCGGACCCGAAGGTGATCGAACGGTATTTTCGCGACCGCGGGATCCGACCGTACTTTGGTGCGCCCTGATTTTAGGTTGGGGTATTTGGATTGGGTGTATATCCGTTGCTGCGGTAACGGCCACCTAGGGTTTCGCCCTTACGGCGAGTCACTTGGAAAAACGGAACGCCGCCCGGCCCCAAGTAACCAAGGGCTCTTGCCCCTGGCGTTCGGCCCCTCGCTGGGGCTCGGGGAACCCTCGCTCCGGCCTCTCGATGGGGCAAGAAAATCAAAAGCCAGATCAAGATCAAAAGCCAAAGCGAGGCGGCCTTAAAGCCGACCTGATCGGGAGCCGTGCGCATTGATCGTTCCCACGCTCTGCGTGGGAATGCCGCCAGGGACGCTCCGCGTTCCACTGACGACGCAAGGCTTGAGTCCTGCGCACATGTGACGCGGAGCGTCACAGGATGCATTCCCACGCAGAGCGTGGGAACGATCATTGGCGGTAACCGGAAAAGTCAGGTCTGCTTTAAGGCCGCCTCGCTTTTGATTTTGATCTGGATGCCCCGTTAACCACGATGGCCGAACGCAGGCATTGCGCAGTGGGGAAACCGGCAGGACGCCGGTTTAGCCGCGCTGGGCCAGGGACGGCCCATCGCGGCGACCCACGGAGCAATGCCGGAGTGAGGGCATGCCGAGCCTTAGCGAGGCACCGAGTGGTGGGGCAAAGCCTTTTGGTTCCTTTTTGCTGGGCCGGCACTCCGGCGTTTGAAAAAGTGAGTCGCTGTAAGAGCGAAACCATAGGAGGCCGTAACCGCAGCAATGGATATGTACCCCTAGACCGCGTCATCGTTCTTCGCCGGCAAACCTGGCTCCTACAAGGGTTGTGGTTGTTTTCAGATCCCCGCCAGTGCCAGGTCCATCGCAAAATACGTGAAAATCAGATCAGCCCCGGCCCGCTTGATGGCGCCCAGGCTTTCGCGCACCACGCGATCTTCATCGATAGCCCCGGCCTGTGCGGCGAACTTGATCATCGCGTACTCCCCGCTCACCTGATACGCCGACAAGGGCAGGCGCGAGGCTTCGCGAATGTCGCGGATGATGTCGAGGTACGCTCCGGCCGGCTTGACCATCAGCGCATCGGCGCCTTCCTGTTCGTCCAGCAGCGACTCCCTCACCGCCTCACGACGATTCATCGGGTTCATCTGGTAGCTTTTGCGATCGCCCTTGAGCGCGCTGCCGCCAGCTTCGCGGAACGGTCCGTAGAGCGCCGAGGCGAACTTGGTCGAATAGGCCATGATCGCCGTCTGGGTGAACCCGGCGGCATCGAGCGCCCGGCGAATAGCCTGGACCTGCCCGTCCATGGCGGCCGATGGGGCAATCACGTCAGCACCGGCACGGGCAGCAGCCACCGCCTGTTTGCCGAGGTTGAGCAGGGTCTGGTCGTTATCGACCTCAAGGTTGTGCATCACGCCACAATGCCCGTGGTCGGTGTACTCACAAAAACAGGTATCGGACATCACGATCATTTCCGGCACGGCGTCCTTGGCGATGCGCGACATGCGCGACACCAGGCCATTGTCGTTCCAGGTGTCGCTGCCATTGCTGTCCAGGTGATGGGACACGCCAAAGGTCATCACCGACTTGATCCCGGCACGGGCATATCGCTCGATCTCCCCCGCCAGCTTCGATTCCGGAATGCGCATCACACCGGGCATGCTCTTGATCGGCACGAAATCGTCGATTTCTTCTTCGACGAAAATCGGCAGTACCAAGTCGTTCAAGCTGAACTCGGTTTCCTGGAACAGACTGCGCAGGCTTGCATTGCGGCGCAGACGGCGTGGGCGTGCTTCGGGGAACTGACTGGACATGGAGATGCCTCAAAAAACGAAAAACAAGACGAAAGTCGTAGAGGGGGCAAAGCTTATGCCCTGCAAGGTGCAGGGCACAAATCACCCGGGAGAAATTACCCTTACCGCACCCGCAATAATCGCTCCTGCACAGGTCGGGTCAATCAAAGGGCCAGCGTGCCGTCGATACAGGTCACCACCGCCCCGCCGATCCAGATTTCCTCCCCCACCTGTTCCACCTGGATGCGCCCCGCGCGGCCCATCGTCAATCCCTGGCTGACCACGTAGCGGGCCGGCGCCAGCCCTTCACCGAGCAGCCATTGGGCAATCCCGGCGTTGAGGCTGCCCGTGGCCGGATCCTCGGGCATACCGTCACCGGAGATGAATGCGCGGACTTCAAACTGCGCTTCATCGCCATCGCGTTCCGCATGCCACGGCGCGATGACACCCACGGCGAGGCCGAGCATGTGCGAATGGTCCGGTCGCAAGTCCAGGACTTGCTGGCGATCCGCGAGCATCACCGCCAGCCAGCCCGCACCGTTATCGACCCATTGCGCGCGGACAATCGCCTGCGGCTCCAGCCCCAAGCCCAAGCACACACGCGTCATCAGAGTGGCGTCCACCGGCCCGGTCTTGAGCAGTGGCGGAGCGAGAAACGCCAGCTCCGCGCCCTGCCGACGAACCCGCACCAGGCCGACACCGCACTCCTGGATAATCTCTTCGCCCTTGGGCACACCGCCAGCTTCAAGCCAGGCATGGCAAGTGCCCAGGGTCGGATGTCCGGCGAATGGCAACTCCTTGAGGGTGGTGAATATCCGCACCCGATAATCGGCACGGGGATCCTGCGGTTCCAGGATGAACGTGGTTTCGCTGAGATTGGTCCAGGTCGCGAACGCCGCCATGCGTTCATCGCTCAGCTTGTCGGCAGCAAACACCACCGCCAGCGGATTGCCTTTGAGTGGTACGCGACTGAAGACATCGACTTGCTTGAAATTGAATGAATGCATGGCCGTCCCTGGTCCTGATCAGATCAAATCGTTTGGCTTGGGGATTTCCAGCCCGCGCTTGACCGCCGGCCGTGCCAGGAATTTCTCCAGCACCCGCGTGACGTTGGGGAAGTTCTGGATGCCGACCAGGTCGCCGGCTTCATAGAAACCGATCAGGTTGCGCACCCACGGGAAGGTCGCGATATCGGCGATGGTATAGCGTTCGCCCATGATCCAGTCGCGCCCTTGCAAGCGTGCATCGAGGACACTGAGCAGGCGTCGGCTTTCCTCGACATAGCGGTCACGCGGACGCTTGTCTTCGTAGTCCTTGCCGGCGAATTTATTGAAGAAACCGAGCTGGCCGAACATCGGGCCAATGCCGCCCATCTGAAACATCAGCCACTGAATGGTCTCGTAGCGCGCCGCCGTTTCCTGGGCCAGCAATTGCCCGCTCTTGTCGGCGAGGTAGATCAGGATCGCCCCGGACTCGAACAGCGGCAACGGCTGGTCGTCCGGACCATGGGGATCGAGAATGGCCGGGATCTTGTTGTTCGGGTTCAGCGACAGGAACTCGGGCGACAGCTGGTCGTTGGTGTCGAAGCCGACGCGATGGGGCTCATAGGGCAGGCCGATCTCTTCGAGCATGATCGAAACCTTGACGCCATTGGGGGTCGGCAAGGAATACAGTTGAATCCACTCAGGGTAGCGTGCCGGCCATTTGCGGGTGATGGGGAACGCAGACAAATCGGTCATGGGAGCCTCCACGAGAAATTGAGAATGCCGATCATAAAGGAGATGACCCGGACTGCGGCGCCTGGCGCCATGATTATCGCTGATGGTCAAGATCAAGCGAGATAACTGTGTTTGTCTGACCGCTCGTGTAGGGTGTCCATAATTTCGCAACATCCTGTCGATAACCTTCGCTGCAACCCGCCAAAGGTTACCGGTAAAGTGCTGCGCTCTCGGCCGGAATCGAACCAAACGGGCTTCAGGGGACTCTGAGTAATGTCCCTTTGATACGGAACGGCTCCACGACATGGAAAACACCCGACGCAGGAAAGTCGCGGTGCAAAGGTTTGTCAGCCTTAACCCAATGCGCTGAAGAACCTTTTATTCAATGATCAATCCCTTGAAATTCACCCGACACTTTAAACATCGTGCGTATTTGCTCCTGCCCGCCTTGCTGGCAGCCAGCACGTTGTTTTTGACGCTGGAGTCCAGCGAAAGCCGCGCCCAGCCGGTGGATGGCACCCAGACCCTGGTGTTCCTGCGCCATGCGGAAAAGCCCGAGGGCGGCCTGGGCCAGCTCAATTGCCAGGGCTTGAACCGCGCCATCGACCTGGCCACCCTGCTGCCAGAAAAATTCGGC
Organism: Pseudomonas umsongensis; assembly: GCF_002236105.1. Lineage (GTDB taxonomy): Bacteria > Pseudomonadota > Gammaproteobacteria > Pseudomonadales > Pseudomonadaceae > Aquipseudomonas > Aquipseudomonas umsongensis. Next base: position 1,270,786 of record NZ_NIWU01000002.1, on the reverse strand, counting down.
AAGGCCGACTACGTGTTCGCCGCCAACCCGACGCGCAATGTCGAGGAAGGCGAACTGGACAACTCCTACAGCTACATCCGCCCCTTGATGACCATCAGCCCCAGCGCGATCAAGCTCGGTTTGCCGGTGAACATCAACTTCTCGGCCAACGACACCAGTGACCTCGCCGATGAACTGCTCCACGACAAGTACCACAACTCGGTCATCTATACGGCCTGGTCCCACGGCTATCTGCCAGAACTGATCAACAAGGTCGCCGGTGAAGCCGTCGGCAAGAAACAGAAGATCACCGAGGACTGGGAATCGAGCGACTATGACTCGCTGTACGTGCTGACCCTGACCTGGCACAACGGCAAGGCCAGCTTGCAAAGCCATAGCTACAAGCAGGGGCTGGATAACGGGCAGGAGAGTTGCCCGACCTGATTTTGGGGTGCCTGATAGGACGCCTTCGCGAGCAGGCTCGCTCCCACGGTAAATCTTCGGCGTACACAAATTCGGCGTTTATTGAAGATCTACTGTGGGAGCGAGCCTGCTCGCGAAGGGGCCGGCAAGACCACCCTCACCCGCGCTGAATGCCCCGCTCGCGCAAATACTCCAACACTGCCCCCCGCTCCCCGGCAAACTCGATCCGCGCCCCTTTCTTCTCCCGCTGAAAGGCATACATCGGGTCGTAATACTCAACCAGCAAGCCCTCGATCCAGCCCCGGTGCAAATCCACCGCACCACTGCGCCCTTGCTCGGCCAAAGCCTCTTCCATCAGGATCAGCATGCGCCGGTGCCGCTCGCCGCCCAGTCGCTTTTGCACATTGTCCAGGCTCGCCAGCAAGCGCTCGGAAAACAGCGCAAAACCTTCCTCGCCATGCACCGCGATGAACTCTGCACACAGGTCCACCACGTAATCGCGCAAGATTCGCTCGATCCGCCCCTCCAGGCTGTCTTCGAGCCAGACCATCGGGAACTGCTGCATGCCCTGGTACAGCGGCAGTGGCAGTGCACAACTGCCGACCGCGCGGCTTTCGTCTTCCAGCACGAACTGTTCGAAACCGCGGGCACGCTTTTTCAGCACGTCCACGGCCAGGCGGTTTTCGAAGTCGATGTTCGACGGCTGGGCAGTTACGCGCTTGCCGAAACTGGAACCGCGATGGTTGGCATGTCCCTCAAGGTCCAGGCCGTTGTCCAGTTGCGTGAGCAGCTCGGTTTTACCGGTGCCGGTCATGCCGCCCAACAAGACGAAATCGCATTGGGCCACGGCCTGGTCCAGGGTTTCCAGCAAGAAGGTGCGCATGGCCTTGTAGCCGCCGCCTACCCGCGGATAGTCAATGCCCGCCTCGTCCTTGAGCCATTGCTGGACGATCTGCGAGCGCAGGCCACCACGAAAACAATACAACAGGCCATCAGGATGGGCCCGGGCAAAATCCGCCCAGGCCTGGATGCGCTCGGCCTTGGTGGTGCCGGACACCAACTGATGGCCCAGCTCAACCGCCGCCTGCTGCCCGTGTTGTTTGTAACAGGTACCAATACGCTGCCGTTCGTGATCATTCATCAGCGGCAGGTTGACCACGCCGGGAAACGAGCCCTTGAGAAACTCGACCGGCGCACGAGCGTCCATCATTGGCCGGTCGTTGAGAAAAATGTCGCGGTAATCAGTACAGTCGACGGGCATCACGACACCTCGACCGCGCGGCTCTGTCGCTCGACCAGTTCACCGATTGGCGTCAGGCTCAGCCCCAGTTCGGCGGCAACCGCGAGGAAGCCGGCGTTGCCCTCGGGCGTCACGGCAACCAGCAGGCCACCGCTGGTTTGCGGGTCGCACAGCACCCGCTTGTGCAGTTCCTGGAGACGCCCGAGCTTGTCGGCGTAGCTGTCGTAATTGCGCAATGTGCCACCCGGCACACAGCCCTGGTCGATGTAATACTCGACGCCCGGCAAGCGTGGCACCCGTTCATAGTCGATGCGGGCGGTGAGGCCGCTGCCATCGGCCATTTCCACCAGGTGCCCAAGCAGGCCGAAACCGGTGACATCGGTCATTGCGGTAACGCCGTCCAGCTTGCCAAAACGGCTGCCGGGTTTGTTCAGGGTGCACATCCAGTCGCGGGCCAGGCCCACATCGGCGCTGCGCAATTTGCCCTGCTTTTCGGCCGTGGTGAGCACGCCGATGCCCAGGGGCTTGGTCAGGTACAACAGGCAACCGGCCGTGGCCGTGTCATTGCGCTTCATGTGGCGCTTTTGCACCAAACCGGTGACGGCCAGACCGAAGATCGGCTCCGGTGCGTCGATCGAATGCCCGCCCGCCAAGGGAATCCCGGCCTCATCGCACACCGAGCGCCCGCCGCGAATCACTTCCCGGGCAATCTCTGGCGCCAGCACATTGACCGGCCAGCCAAGGATCGCGATCGCCATCAATGGATCGCCACCCATGGCGTAGATATCGCTGATGGCATTGGTGGCGGCAATGCGGCCGAAATCGAAAGGATCATCGACGATCGGCATGAAAAAGTCGGTGGTCGACACCACGCCACGTTCCTCATCGATGGAGTAAACCGCCGCGTCATCACGCGAGGCATTGCCGACCCACAGTTTCGGATCAAGATTCTGCGCCCCGCTGCCGGCCAGAATCACTTCCAGCACCTGGGGGGAAATCTTGCAGCCACAACCAGCACCATGGCTGTATTGGGTCAGGCGGATCGGCTCGCTCATGGGGGCACCTCTTGGGATCAATGGGGCCGATTCTACCAGAGCCGCCACTGCCCAAGTGGGCGCCGCCTGCCGGAATGCGCGGATGACATGCACCGTCGGACAATCCGAATGAATTTTCCCAGCGCCCAACGATCCCTCTATGTACAACAGGGAGGAACAAAGGCTCTATGAACAACGCAAAACTGTTCGTCATTGAATACACTCTTCATGGCGTCCCCAAGTCGTTCATCATCCGTCTGGACAAAATGGACAACGCGGAGGCCTGGCATTGGGCAAGCTGCGACGCGGGGGTTGGACGCATCCCTCGCTTTGGCCGTGAAAAAGTGCAAAAGACCAGCAAACCGATGGCAGAAAAATTCGGCGTGGAGAACGTCAAGTGGCGCCCGGCCGGCTAGCCGGGCAGCGATCAGGATTGGGGGGAAGAAAATGACTTCGACACTCGTCAGCAGCCCTGCACATCTGGACTACGGTCTGGATACGTTGTTCGGCCGCGTCACCCGCAGCACCGAGTGCCGGGTCGGCCTGGAACAGGTCGAAGGTGATCCGACGCGCTTTGCAGTGAGAGTCCCGGCGCCTTTGCCGGACGATCTGGAGCAGGCCAAGACGGTGGTGGTCAGGGTCGATGGTCGACGCCTGGCGGGCACCGTGCGCCACAGCGAACGGCAGGATGACGACAGCCTGAAACTGGAAGTGGAGCCCGACTAGGCCCCACGTTCCTGTGCACAAGGGTCAGTGCGCACACTTGCAGCCTTGATGGGCGCACTCTTCGCCGTGCTCGTGGTGCTTGGCACAGGCTTCACAGCAGTAATGCTTGCCGTGACGCACGACAGGATGTTCACCGAGCTTGCAGTTGCACTTCGGACAGTCACAGATGCTTTTTTCATCGGTCATGGCGCAGACTCCTTTGGCAGTGGTCGTCGGCGGGCTGGATGAGCAGCCCGTTGTACCAGTGTAGGAGTTGATCAGGAGGCAGGCCGCCTCAAGCGTTCAACCCGTTACCCGACTGCTGCTGCGATACATCAATACCAGGGCCAGGCCCAATAGCACCATCGCCAGCACCCGACTCCCCGACAACTCGATCGCCGGATTGCCCAGCCAGCCGAAATTATCGATCAGCATCCCCATCCCCAGTTGCCCGACGATCACCGCCACCGTCGCCACCGCCGTGCCCACCCGTGGCACCGCCCCCACCATCACCATCATGTAGACCACACCGAACAGCGCCCCGCCGAGCTGCCACTTCGGCACGTCCAGCAGGCTCACGGCGTGAGCCGGTTCGAAAAATACGATCAGTAGCCCGGTCAGCACCGTCCCCACCACGAAAGTGAGCAAACTGCTGCGCAACACGCCAACCGTTTCACCCAGGCGCCCGTTGATCGCCGCCTGCACGCTCAGGATCGCACCGGCCGCCACGACCAGCGCCAACAAAATAATCAGACTCATCATCAACCCCGTGCAATCAGGACAAGTGCCGCGACAATCAGCAGCAAGGCCAGCCAGCGCTCAGCGTTGACTTTCTTGCGGGTGGTACCGAACCAGCCGAAATGGTCGATCAGCACACTTTTGCCGACCTGCCCGGACAGGATCGCGATCATCGTCATCGCAATGCCGATGTGCGGTGTGGCCAGCGTCAGCACCACGACATAGACCGGCCCGAGAAAACCGCCGATCAATTGCCAGCGCGGTAATTGGCTCAGCGCCGGGCCCTGTTGCGGGCCGCTGAGCAGCAACAGGAAAAACAGAATCGCCGAGCCGACGCCAAAAATACTCAAGGTCGCCCATAAATGACCGACCTGAATGCCCAACGGCCCCAGCAACCCGGCCTCCACGGACAGGCCCATGCCCGCCAGGATCACCAGGGGCAGCAGCAACAGGCGCAGCCCTGGCCGAGCGGTCGGCGTTGCAACGGCAGCGACGCTGTCGAGAGAAGAAGACTGCACGGTAAAACTCCGTTCAAGGAAACATGGCGCGCATTATCGATTGTCACTTCTGTGCGATAAATGGGAGCATCTGGACAACACTTTTGCGCAACGCGCACAGCAGGACTAACGATGCACGGCCTCAACGAACTGGGTTTCAAGGCACTCCGGCTATTTGTCGCGGTGCTCGACCACGGCAGCTTTTCCGAAGTAGCCCGCCGCGAGGGCGTGGCGCCCTCTTCGATTTCCCGCCAGATCCAGTTGATGGAACAGGCCCTGAACCAGCAATTGCTTTACCGCCACACGCGCGCCGTCACGCCGACCGAGGCCGGACGGCTGCTGGGAGAACACGCGCGATTGGTACTGGTGCAACTGGAAGAAGCCGAACAGGCCCTGCAGGAACAGCAAAGCGAGCCGAGCGGACTGGTGCGGATCAACGCGCCGGTGGTGTTCGGCCAGCGGCATCTGACCCCGTGGCTGGGGCAGTTGTGCGCCCGTTATCCGAAACTGCAACTGGATATCCAGCAGACCGACAGCTACGTCGCCCCCCTGCAGGAAGGCGCCGACCTGCTGTTTCGCATCGGCCCCCTGCACGACTCCAGCATGCAGGGGCGAATACTGGCACCACAGCGCTTTCAGGTCGCGGCGAGCCCGGCGTACCTGCAACGCTACGGCACGCCGCGACACCCTGACGATCTCGCCGCCCATCAATGCCTGGCCTACAAAGGGGTGGCAGGCCTGCAACGCTGGTTTTTCCGCAAAGGCCAGCTGCCATGGACCCCCTATGCGGTGAAAGGGCCGATCACCGGCAACCACGCCGACACCCTGACCCAGGCCGCCGTGCAGGGCCTGGGGCTGGTGATGTTTCCGTCATGGTTGATCGGCGAGGCGGTGCGCAACGGCACGCTGGTGCCGGTGCTGGGGGACTACCAGGTCTCCAACAGCCTTGAGCCGCAGCAGATCGCCGTGCTCTGGCCCGGCAGCCGCCGCCTGTCGGTGAAAGTCAGGACGGTGATCGACTTCTTTGTCGAATGCTTTGGCGAAGTCCCCTATTGGGACCTGTAGGAGCCGGCTTGCTGGCGAGGCGATGGGTGAAATCAGAGCACCATCGCCGCTATCCAGCCAAACACCAGCAATGGCAGGTTGTAGTGCAGGAAAGTCGGGACCACGGTGTCCCAGATGTGGTGATGCTGACCGTCGATGTTCAGTCCAGAGGTCGGGCCCAGGGTCGAATCCGACGCTGGTGATCCGGCGTCGCCCAATGCACCTGCGGTCCCGATGATAGACACGATGGCAATCGGGCTGAAGCCCAGCTGCACGCACAAGGGCACGAATATCACCGCCAGGATCGGCACGGTGGAAAATGACGAACCAATCCCCATGGTCACCAACAACCCGACCAGCAACATCAGCAAGGCACCGACGGCCTTGCTGTGGCCGATCCACGAGGCCGAGGTCTCGACCAGCGTCTGCACCTGCCCGGTGGCCTTGATCACTTCGCCAAAACCGGAAGCGGCAATCATGATGAAACCGATCATCGCCATCATCTTCATGCCTTCGGTGAACAGGTCATCGGTGTCGCGCCACTTGACGATGCCCGACACCGAAAAAATCAGGAAGCCCACCAACGCGCCAATGATCATCGAATCAAGCAGCAACTGAATGATGAATGCCGCGGCAATCGCCACGCCAGCGACAATCAGGCTCAGGGGGTTGTACTGCACCGCGACCTGCTCGACCTGCTCGATCTTTTCCAGGTCGTAGACGCGCTTCTTGCGGTAACTGACAAACGCGATCAGCAGGCCCACGAACATACCCAGTGCCGGGATACCCATGGCATGGGTCACGTTGATGCCACTGATATCGACGCCACTGCGGGCGACGTTGGCCAGCAGGATTTCATTGAGGAAAATGTTGCCAAAGCCCACCGGCAAGAACATGTACGGGGTGATCAGGCCGAAGGTCATGACGCAGGCGATCAATCGACGATCCAGTTGCAGCCGGGTCAACACATACAGCAGCGGCGGCACCAGCAACGGAATGAACGCGATGTGAATCGGCAGGATGTTCTGGGAAGCGATGGCCACGATCCACAACAGGCCGATCAGCAGCCATTTGACCTGGCCACCGCCACTGGCATGCTGCCGGTCGACCATCGCCAAGGCCCTGTCCGCCAAGGCATGGGCCAGTCCGGATTTGGCAATCGCCACCGCAAACGCGCCGAGCAACGCATAGGACAATGCCACCGTTGCCCCACCGCCCAGGCCGCTGTTGAACGCCTTGAGCGTCGCGTCGATGCCAAGGCCACCGGTCAGCCCCCCAACCAGCGCCCCCACGATCAGAGCGATTACCACATGCACGCGGGACAGGCTGAGTATCAGCATGATGCCGACCGCGGCAATTACTGCATTCATTGTCGTTACCTCTGGGCAAGCGAAAAGAGTCCGGCCGGCAGTCTGCGAGCGCCGTCTACGGATAAAGGAATGGGTTTTATTAGAGGGCGCGCACTTTGCCGGACGGCTGCCGCCTTGTCAAAGCCAACACTGCACCTGTAGGAGCTGCCGAAGGCTGCGATCTTTCGATCTTCAGCGCCTTCAAGGAGGTTGAAAGTCAAAAGATCGCAGCCTTCGGCAGCTCCTACAGGGGATAATTCGATATTTGTGGGGCGGCGTAAAGAAAGGCCGATCGCGGCCGTTACAGAGCAAAGTCGCAGATATTTATCGAATAAGGACGCGTCCATGTCGCTCAGACAACTTTCCATCCAATGGAAAATCACCCTGTTGGCCGGGTTATGCCTGGCGGGCATCGTGACCCTGCTGGTGGGTCTTTCGCTGTATCGCATGGAGCATAGCTCCGCACTGGTGAAAGCCTCGAGCATGGAGATGCTGACCGAAGCCGCCCAGGCCCGGATCGAGTCCCAGGGTGAAAACCAGGCGCTGATGATCCGCCAGCAGTTCATGGACGCTTATCAATATGGCCACGGTTTTTCGCGCCAGGTGCTGTTTCTGCGCGAGCAGGCGGAAAAGCGCTTCCTCGATGCCTTCGACCTGCGCGAAGACCTGACCCGCCAGGTCAAGTCGGCCTTGCAAGCCAACCCCGAGCTGCTGGGCCTATCGCTGGTTTTCGAACCCAACGCACTGGACGGCAAGGACGATCTGTTCAGCGGCCAGGCCGAACTGGGGAGCAACGACAAGGGCCGTTTCGCCCTCTATTGGTCGCAACCGACACCGGGCAAGGTGACGTCCATGGCGCTGCCCGAAAGCGACATCGCCGACACGCGCACCGGCCCCAGCGGCGAACCGGCCAACGCCTGGTTCACCTGCCCGCGCATCCGCCTCGCACCCTGCGTGATCGAGCCGTACTTTTATATGATCGACGGACAGAACGTGCTGATGACCAGCATCGTTTTCCCGCTGATGGTCAATGGCAAGGTCATCGCCTCGCTATCGGTGGACATCAACCTCAACAGCCTGCAGGCGATCAGCCAGAGCGCAAGCCAGAAGCTCTATGACGGCCAGACCAGCGTCAGCATCGTCAGCCCGGCCGGTCTGCTCGCCGGTTACAGCCTGGATGCCAGCAAACTCAGTCAGCGCCTGGAAGCGGTGGACACCACCACCGGCGCCGAACTGATGCACATGCTCACCACCAACAGCAAGACCGCCAGCCTGCACAGCCATCAGCAATTGAAAGTGCTGGCGCCGTTCCAGCCGATTCCCGGCGGCAAAGCCTGGGGCGTGCTGCTCGATGTGCCGGAAAAAGTCCTCGTCGGCCCGGCTGAGGCCCTGAAAAAACAACTGGATGACAGCAACACCGCCGGCACGCTGACCGAACTCGGCCTGGGCATCCTCGCGGCGCTGATCGGCTTGCTGCTGGTTTGGCTGATGGCGCGTAGCGTGACCCGGCCAATTCTCGGCGTGGCGCACATGCTCCAGGACATCGCCAGTGGCGAAGGTGACCTGACCCGCCGCCTGGCCTATGACAAGCAGGATGAGCTGGGGCAATTGGCTGGCTGGTTCAACCGTTTCCTCGACAAGCTGCAACCGATCATTGCCGAGGTCAAGCGCTCGGTACAGGACGCCCGCGGCACGGCGGACCAGTCGTCCGCCATTGCCACCCAGACCAGCGCCGGCATGGAGCAGCAATACCGCCAGGTGGACCAGGTGGCGACCGCCTCCCACGAAATGAGTGCCACCGCCCAGGACGTCGCCCGCAGCGCCGCCCAAGCGGCACAGGCGGCACGGGATGCCGATCAGGCCACCCGCCAGGGCCTGACCGTGATCGACCGCACCACCACCAGCATCGACAACCTCGCCGCCGACATGAGCGCGGCAATGGTCCAGGTCGAAGGCCTGGCGGCCAACAGCGAGAAAATCGGTTCGGTCCTGGAAGTAATTCGCGCCATTGCCGAACAGACCAACCTGCTGGCCCTCAATGCCGCCATCGAAGCCGCCCGTGCCGGTGAAGCCGGGCGCGGTTTTGCCGTGGTGGCCGACGAAGTGCGCAACCTGGCGCGCCGCACCCAGGAATCGGTCGAAGAAACCCGCCTGGTGATCGAACAACTGCAAAGCGGCACCCAGGACGTGGTCGGCTCGATGGGCAACAGCCACCGCCAGGCCCAGGACAGTGTCGAACAGGTTGGCCAGGCCGTGACGGCGCTGCAGCAGATCGGTGACGCGGTCACCGTGATCAGCGACATGAACCTGCAAATCGCCAGCGCCGCCGAAGAGCAAAGCGCCGTGGCCGAGGAAATCAACCACAACGTGGCGACCATCCGCGACGTCACCGAATCGCTGTCGGGGCAAGCCAATGAGTCGGCGCGGGTAAGCCAGTCGCTCAATCGCCTGGCCAATCAACAGCAGAGCCTGATGGACCAGTTCCGCGTCTAACCAACCCCCCCATCAACTGTGGGAGCGAGCCTGCTCGCGAAAGCGGTGTGTCAGCCAACGTATACGTCAGCTGATATAAAGCTTTCGTGAGCAGGCTCGCTCCCACAGGTCTATATGAATCCGCACAACCGGTCAGTTGCCTGGAACCTGCGCGGCGTTTCGGTATCGAATCTACCGATACCGCGCCCCACCATTCAAACAGCCGTTTCGCGGTTGTTGCCACTGGGGCCGTCGATACACCTACATGCCCTTGAGTGGCTGTCAGCGCTCGGGTAATGTCATCAGACCCATAGGACAGAGCACGCCCATGACTTCCAAGCTGGAACAACTCAAACAGATGACCACTGTTGTTGCCGATACCGGCGACTTCGAAGCAATCGCTCGCGTCAAACCCGTGGACGCCACCACCAACCCGTCGCTGCTGCTCAAGGCGGCGTCGATTCCCGCTTATGCCGAATTGCTGAACGCCTGCGTCAGCGACTGCAAGGGCGATGTAGGCCTGGCCAGCGACCGTTTTGGCGTCGCGGTGGGGCAGGAAATCCTCAAGGTGATTCCTGGCCGCATTTCCACCGAAGTGGATGCACGCCTGTCGTTCGACACGGACGCCGTCTTGAAGCGCGCGCATCGTCTGATCGAGCTGTACGAAAACGCCGGCATCGGCCGTGACCGGGTGCTGATCAAGATCGCCTCCACCTGGGAGGGCATCCGCGCTGCCGAGATCCTGGAAAAGGAAGGCATCCAGACCAACCTGACCCTGCTGTTCTCGTTTGCCCAGGCCGCTGCCTGTGCCGACGCCGGGGTATTCCTGATTTCGCCGTTCGTGGGCCGCATCTACGACTGGTACAAGAAAGCCACCGGTAACGACTTCGTCGGCGCGGACGATCCAGGCGTGCAGTCGGTGACCCGCATCTACAACTATTACAAGGCCAATGACTACAAGACAGTGGTCATGGGCGCAAGCTTCCGCAATCTCGGCCAGATCGAGCAACTGGCCGGCTGCGACCGCCTGACCATCAGCCCGGACCTGATCGACAAGCTGGCGGCAGACACCGGCAAGCTGGAGCGCAAACTGGCGCCGGGCAATGCCGGTGAAGCGCGCTTGAACCTCAATGAAGCGCAATTCCGCTGGCTATCCAACGAGGACGCCATGGCGACCGAGAAACTGGCCGAGGGCATTCGCCAGTTCGCCCGTGACCAGGAGAAGCTGGAGGCGTTGTTGCAGGCCAAGCTGTGATCTGAATCGGCGAATTGCAAAAAGGGCGAACCTTGGTGGGTTCGCCCTTTTTTGTGCGTCCTGATTGGATGTGGCGATCTTTCTGACGCCTTCGCGAGCAGGCTCGCTCCCACAATGTCCTTCGTATTACGTAACTCGCTCCCCTGTGGGAGCGAGCCTGCTCGCGAAGGGGCCAGCCCGGCCAACCATCAATGCCGCTCCAGCGCATTCACCAGGTCATGAAAGGCTTCACGATTGGAGTCGTTCAGCCCCATGAGGATCTTGTGCGCTTCCAGCACCTTGATCCGCACCACTTCTTCCGACTGATCCTGATCAGGCAGGTCGTCCAGGCATTCCGGGCATGGCACTGGCTGGTCGACGATGTTGAACACCTGCTCGAACCCCATCGACTGCAACAGACGGGTGATGTCTTCGTGGGTGGTGACCACGGTCGGCAGCAGCCCGACCTTCTGCCGCGACAGGATCGACAATTTGGCCAACAGGCCCAAAGTCGTGCTGTCGATGCTGCGGGTCTCGGTCAGGTCGATCACGATCGCGTTGAAATTCAACGCGGTGAAGATCCGATCAATAGTCGCATCCAACGCCGAACACAGGGTCAGGCGAACTTCACCGACGAATTTCAGGACAAAGGTGCCGTCCTGTTCGGCGAACTGGATTCTACCGGTACTCATCAAAGATTCCTGCTCAACACCAACAGGGCGATATCATCCGGCATCTCCCCTAGCGTGGCCAATCCAAAAACCTGCCGCAGGCCATCCAGGCTGCCGCCCGCCGCCTTGACCCGTTCGGGCAACGCAGCTTCTTTTTCTTTGAGTGTGGGTTCTGGCAAAAGGTCCAGAATGCCATCTGACATCAGCGTCAGGCTGAACGTCGGCGGCAACTCCAGCACGTGATCTTCGTAGGTGGCTTCATTGAAGAGGCCTACCGGCAGACCACGCCCTTGCAGATAACTGACACTGTCGGGTGTGTACAACACAGGCAACGGCAAATGACCACCGATGCTATAGGTCAACAAACCTGTCTCCTCGTCGATGACTCCACCGACCATTGTGACGTGTTTGCCCAGCTTACAACTGATCAGGCCCCGGTTGATATGCCCAAGCACCTCAGACGGCTTGAATTCCGGCAAGGTACCGCTGCGCTTGGACTCGAACAACAGGCGCGTGGTCATGAATTTCAACAGCACAGTGACAAAGGCTGAAGAAGCACCGTGCCCGGAAACATCCGCCAGGTAGAACGCCACGCGGCGCTCGTCGACCCGGAAATAGTCGACAAAATCCCCCGACAGGTACAGCGACGGGATGATCTGGTGGGCAAACTTGAAGTCGTTGATGGCCCAGGGGCTGACCGGCAGCATGTTCATCTGCACCTGGCGACCGGCGTTCTGGTCTTCCTGGAGCAGGTTCAGGCTGGCGGCGAGCTCGCGGTTGGCCTTCTCCAGCTTCTCGCGATAGCGCTGGTTTTCCATCAGCAGGCGCGCACGATCCAGGGCCCGACGCACAGAGTGCTCGAGCACGGCCAGATCTTCGAGAGGCTTGATCAGGTAATCCGCCGCGCCCAGGCGCAAGGCCTCGACCGCATCGTTCATTACGCCGGCGCCCGACACCACGATCACCGGTGTTTGCGGCGAAAGCTCGGTGACCTGGCGGATGAGTTCGAGTCCGCCCATCTGTGGCATGCGCAGATCGCAGATGACCAAGTCGGGCTTGTCTTGCTCGAATACCTGAAGACCCTGCTGACCGTTGCTGGCCTGCAGGACGCTGAAACCACTGTCTTCCAAATAGGCCGCGAGGCTCGCGCGCACTACCTCGTCATCATCGATTATCAGCAGCGTGGCACTGGTTTTTGGCATGTGGGCAAACGGCGCCAGAATTAGGTTGGCGTAGCGGCGCGGATTTTGGCCCGGCTCTGACTACTGGATTCGCTTTCTAGCCTCTCTGGCGCACTGTTTTCGAGCATTTACCCGATCCACACGTACACCAGAGGTGCCCTTCTAAGGCGCAGACGGTACTCCCATCCGCGAGGCGTTTCAAGCTCACGCCGATGGTCGCTTGGCGCCGGCACTTTTGAAATCACCGGGAGTTATAAGAACCGTCCTGACCGAAACCCAATGAAAGGTCCTGGCGAACGACAAAAATGCAGAAGGCGGCTCGATGGCCGCCTTCTTTTTACCGCTGTGGATCAGAAATCGTCTTCGACCTGACCATCCTTCACCTTGAATTCGCGGTTCTGCAGATAGGCGTTGCGGATGAACGTGTACTTGTCGCCCGTAATCAACTTCTCGGAGGACAGCAGGTCCGCCCGGGTATCGACGATGTTCAGGCCGAAGATCGAATTACGCACCGGCACGTCGTTGATGTACGGATAAGGACCGGTGTAGCTATCGACGAACTTGGATGGCGCATCACGCACGGTGCTAGGCCCCAGGAGCGGCAGCATCACATAAGGCCCGCTGCCCATGCCCCAGTAACCGAGGGTCTGGCCAAAGTCTTCGTCGTTGCGGTGCAGCCCCATGTGGGTACCCACGTCGAAGAAGCCCAGCACGCCGAAGGTGGTGTTGAAGATCAGTCGCGCGGTGTCGACACCCGCGGCGGTGGGCTTGGCCTGCAGGATATCGTTGGCGAGGTTGGTCACGTCGCCGACGTTGCGGAACATGTTGTGGATGCCATCTTCAAGAAACTGCGGTGTCACGAACTGATAGCCCTGGGCCAGAGGCTTGAGGGCATAGGTGTCGACGAAGTCGTTGAACTTGAAGATCGGACGGTTGATGCCTTCCCAAGGATCATCTTCCGAGGCTGCCTGCGCAGCAAACGGAATCAGCAGCGCACCGGCGCATACACAAAGCCGAGCGAGAGGATTGCTCCAGCGCATAAAAAAACTCCTTGGACTATACCGTCGCCGGACGCTTGGCCCGGCGCAAAGGCTGCCAGTATAAGACGATTCGGCCACTTTAGGCAGCATGGGGCCCGTCCCCGCGCACGATCTTGGCAGAATGCGAGCAATTCACAACAGTGTCACTCAACTGTCACCGTCGCCCTCTAGCCTTGAGACTATTTCAGGGACGTTGATATGCCGCACGCCGAAACCACCCCGCAAAATGCGCCGAACCTGACTGCCGTGCTGTTCGGGCTGAGTGGCTGCCTGGTGGATTTCGGTGCCCGCACGCGCCTTCAGGGCAACCCAGGCACTGATCACGCACAAGCCACCCCCGGCGCCCTGGACAGTCTGATCAGCCTGCAGCGCCAGCAAATCCCCTGCGCCTGGCTCGATGAGCTCTCCCCCGCCATCAGCCAGGCATTGGCCGGCGGCCTGCCGCAATGGATAAGACCTTCGCAATACGCTGAAACAATCAAACCCTGGCCGGCGCCCGATGCGTGTTGGCAAGCCTTGATGGCGCTGGACATCGAAAGACTCGATGGCTGCGTGCTGGTCAGCGGCGAACCACGACTGCTGCAATCGGGACTCAATGCCGGCTTGTGGACCATCGGCCTGGCGTCCTGTGGCTCGCTCTGCGGGCTTTCGCCCGAGCAATGGCAGGCATTGTCCGCGCAGGAGCGCGACATCAAGCGCAGCAAGGCAACGGTGCAGCTGTTCGGCCTGGGCGTGCATTCGGTAATCGATCACCTTGGTGAACTCGACACTTGCCTGGCCGACATCAGCTTGCGTCGGCTCAAGGGCGAAAAGCCCTGATTCAGATCATGCAGGTTACGCGCGGGTGGATTAATCTAAAGGTAAGCCATAGACCTTTGGCGCGCCGTCGCGGTCTATGCCAGTGCCTATCGATAAAAGGAAGAACGCCATGTCTGCCCGCGAACTGCAAGAACAGCTCAATGCCCTGCGCGAGCAATTGGAACAGAATCCTCCGCTGACCGACGCAGAGCGTGACGACCTGCGCGAACTGATGCAGAAGATCGAATTTGAGCTGGAGCTCGAAACCAAGACACAGGACTCGAGCCTCGCCGATAACGTCAACCTGGCTGTCGATCGCTTCGAACTCGAACACCCGACCCTCGCCAGCACGCTGCGCCAGATTGGCACGGCCCTGCACAGCATGGGAATCTGAACCAAACGCAGAAATCCCCTGCAGGAGCGAGCATGCTCGCGATGGAGGTCAACGATAACGCGGGAAACCTGATGCCCCGCGTTGCCCTCTGGTTTTTCGCGAGCATGCTCGCTCCTACACAATGAATCGTTACTGACGGACCAGGCGATGGTTCGGCAGCTGCACCTCTTCGGTACTGCGATACGGATTGATATCCAGCCCACCCCGCCGCACATAACGCGCATACACCGTCAATTTCTCCGGTTTCAGCAACCGCTGCAGATCAAGGAAAATCCGCTCCACGCACTGCTCATGGAAGTCCGAGTGCTGGCGGAAGCTGACGATGTATTCCAGCAGGCTTGCGTGATCCAGCGCCGCGCCACGGTACTCCACCGCCACGCTGCCCCAGTCCGGCTGACTGGTCACCGGGCAATTGGACTTGAGCAAATGGCTGTGCACGCTCTCCTCGACAATGCGCGACTCATCGCAACGCAGCAGTTCCGGGCGCGGGTGCTCGTAGTTGCTGACGCTGATGTCCAGATCGTCAATGCACACGCCGGGCAACGCCACCACGCCTTCGGCCTCGACCTCTTTCAGGCTGCGGATGCGCACGCCCACAGGCTTGCCGGCCGCGGCCGACAGGTCCTTGGCCAGGGTCGCTTCAAGACTCGCGGTGTCGGCGAACGGCGTCTGGTTCAAGGAGTTGAGGTAGAGCTTGAACGACTTCGACTCGATGATGTTCGGCGAATCCGCCGGGATGCTGAACTCGCCGATCGCCACCACCGGCTTGCCCGATGGCAACAACCACGACAGTTCGAAGCAATTCCAGAAATCCACGCCCTTGTACGGCAGTGTCTGAGCCGTCAGGCCGAGCTCGGCCCACTTCGCGGTACGCGGGATCGGGAACAGCAGGGACGGCGTGTAAGTGGCGATGTATTCGCTGGATTTGCCCAGCGGCGAGTGTTCGGCTGCGGGATGCATGGCGGAAACCTGACTGAAGAATCAGCGGATTCTACCAGCCTTTGCCGCAGCCTTTGAGTGCTTACTGACTGACAGTCAACTTGCCGACCATGCCGGCCTGGTAATGACCGGGGATGTTGCAGGCAAATTCCAGGCGAGTGGCCTTGCTGAAGGTCCAGGTCAGCTCGGCGGTCTTGCCAGGCGCCACCAGCACGCTATTGGGGTCGTCGTGCTGCATGGCATGCCCCATTCCGGCCATGGCGCCGTGGTCCATTGCCTTCATGCCGGTAGGCGTAAGCATGCCGCTCTGTTGCATCTGCAACATTTCCTGTTGGTGCCGGGCATGCATCGCTGCATCGCCGAGGTTGAATTCGTGCAGCAACTGGCCTTTATTCACCAGCACGATACGCACGGTCTCCCCTGCCTTGATCTCGATAGACTTGGGGGTGAATGTCATGTCAGCCATGACCACCTCCACGCTACGGGTCGCCTTGGCTGCCGGGGCCGGTTGACCAAAATCATAGGTAACCTCTGGAGCCGCCCAAACCGGCGAACCCAGTGCCAACAGACAGCTGGCCAGCAACACGGATTTACGCAAAAACATCGAAGTACTCCAACAAGATTAAGGTTCAGCCTGTGGAAAACTCTAAACTGTCACCGCTGCCCTTTACCTGACAGCCAAATTACAACTTTGTCAGCAAGGCCCGCAGCCTCGTCGCCCACGGTATAACGCTGTCGTTCCATTTAGCCCGAGTCGCCCATGAAACTGCTGATCGTCGAAGACCAACCGAAAACCGGCCATTACCTGCGCCAGGGCCTGACCGAGGCCGGGTTCAATACGGAACTGGTGGCCGACGGCAGCACTGGCCAGCAACTGGCCTTGAGTGGCGACTATGCCCTGCTGATTCTCGATGTGATGCTGCCCGGCCGCGACGGCTGGCAGATCCTGCAAGCGGTGCGCAGCGCCGGCCTCGACACGCCAGTGCTGTTCCTGACCGCCCGGGACGCCGTCGAGGACCGGGTTTATGGCCTGGAACTGGGCGCCGACGATTACCTGGTCAAGCCATTCGCCTTCTCCGAATTGCTCGCCCGGGTCCGCAGCCTTTTGCGCCGTGGCAGCAGCACGCCTCAGGAAACCAGCCTGCAACTGGCCGACTTGCGCCTGGACCTGATCCGCCGCCGGGTCGAGCGCGGCGGCCAGCGCATCGACCTGACCGCAAAGGAGTTCGCCCTGCTGGAAATGCTTCTGCGCCGCCAGGGCGAAGTCCTGCCCAAATCGCTGATCGCGTCCCAGGTCTGGGACATGAATTTCGACAGCGACACCAACGTCATCGAAGTCGCGATCCGCCGCTTGCGCTTGAAGATCGACGACGAGTTCCCGAACAAACTGATCCATACCGTGCGCGGCATGGGCTATGTGCTCGAAGAGCGCCAGTGCTGATGCGCCGGCTGTCCTTGAGCGCTCGCCTGGCCCTGTTATTCGCCGCATGCACCGCCGTGGTCTCGCTGTTCGCCGGCGTGCTGTTCAGCCGCGCCAGCGAGGCGCACTTCATCGAGCTTGACCAGCAGTTGCTCGAGGACAAGCTGATTGGCTTGCGACGGGCATTGCCGGACATTCAATCAAGCCAGCGTGACGCCCGGCTGGCCGACGAGTTGAGCCGGCAGGCCGATCTTTCACTGCGCATCAGTGGCAGCGATGGCCGCCGCTGGTATGACAGCTCCTCCAACCTGCCGCAGACCTTGCCGCGCCAACCCGGACTGTCCACGGTGAGCCACGATGGCACCGACTACCGCGTGCTGAACGCACCGCTGTACCCCGACACACCCGATTCGCCGCAATTGAGCTTGCTGCTGGACATCACCCATCACCAGCATTTCCTGCAGCGCATGCAACACCTGATCTGGCTGACCGTCGGCCTGTCCGCCCTGGCCACCGCCCTGCTCGGCGCCTGGGCCGCACGCAGCGGGCTGCGACCGTTACGCCGCATGAGCGCAGTCGCCAGTGGTGTCTCGGCGCAATCGCTCAACGCACGCCTGCCGGAAGAAGACATGCCGCCGGAGCTGGCGGAAATGGCCCACCATTTCAACGCCATGCTCGGGCGTCTCGACGACTCCTTCCAGCGCCTGTCGGCGTTCTCCGCCGACATTGCCCATGAACTTCGCACCCCGCTGTCAAACCTGCTGACCCACACCCAGGTCACCCTCACCCGCCCCCGCCCCCTCGAGGATTACCGCGAAGCGCTGCACAGTAACCTCGAGGAGCTGCAATGGATGGCGCAACTGGTCAACGACATGCTTTACCTGGCCAAGGCCGACCACGGGCTGTTGATGCCCAAGCGCGAACCGTTGGAGCTGGCAGAGGAAGTGGACCTGTTGCTGGAGTTTTTTGCGCCCCTGGCCGAAGACGCGCGAGTGACGTTGAGCCGTGATGGCGATGCCCGCCTGCAAGGCGACCGCAACATGTTGCGCCGGGCGCTGTCCAACTTGCTGGACAATGCGTTGCGCTTTACCCCGGCCGGGGGTGAGGTTCGGGTGCGGATCAACGACCAGGCCAAAAGCTTGAGCCTGTCGGTGGAAAACAGCGGTGAAGGAATTCCGGCAGATCTGCTGCCACGCCTGTTCGATCGCTTCTACCGCGCAGACCCGGCGCGCCATGAAGGCAGCAGCGAGCATGCGGGATTGGGGTTAGCGATTACCCAGTCGATTGTCCGCGCCCATGGTGGGCAGATTCGTTGTGAATCGGAAAATGGGTGGACGCGGTTTGTGATTGAGTTACCAAAGGGAGAATGAGGCCAGCAGTCCTGACCCCCTTCGTCGGAACGCCGCCCGGAGCGAGCTTGCTCCGGGCGGCGTTCCGACGAAGGCGGTGTAACGGCTTACGAATAGCGCAATGCGGTAGCCGGCTCGACCTTCGCCGCCCGCCACGCCGGGTAAACCGTGGCCAAGAAGCTCATGACAAACCCCGCCGTGCAGATCAGGGCCACGTCCGCGCCCTGCAACTCAGAGGGTAGGTTGCTGACGAAATACACGTCGGAACTGAAGATGTGCTGGCCACTGACCCGCTCTACCCAGCCGACCATGGCGCTGACGTTCAACGCCGCAATCACGCCCAACACCCCACCGATCAATGTGCCGACAACCCCGATCACCGTACCCTGCACGATGAAGATCGCCATGATCTGCCGTGGCGTGGCGCCGATGGTGCGCAAAATCGCGATGTCCGCACCCTTGTCGTTCACCACCATGATCAAGGTCGCGATGATGTTGAACGCGGCCACCGCGACAATCATCAGCAGCAACAGGCCAATCATGGTTTTTTCCATCTTCATGGCGCTGAACAGGCTGCCTTGGGTGTGGGTCCAGTCGTCAGCCTTGTAGGCTGCGCCGAGGGCGTTTGCGATGTCGCCCGACACTTGCGGCGCCGCATACATGTCCTTCACCGCCAGGCGCACGCTCTGCACCTGATTCGGCTCCCAGTGCTGCATTTGCGCGGCATCGGCGAGGTGGATCAGCGCCATCGAACCGTCCAGTTCGGCACCGACCTTGAACACGCCGACCACGTTCAGCCGTTGCATGCGCGGGGTGATACCGCCCGGCGCGTTGCTGACTTCCGGCACGATCAGGGTGATCTTGTCGCCCACGTTCAAGCGAAAACGGCGCGCGGTGATTTCGCCGATCACCACACCGAACTCACCCGGTTTCAGGGCATCCAGCCGCCCCTGGACGATGTGCTTGGCGACGATCGACACCTGGCCTTCCAGCGCCGGGTCGACGCCACTGACCTGGATCGGCTGCATGGTGCCCTTGTAGGACAGCATGCCTTCCATCTCGGTGAACGGCACGGCGGCGGTCACTTGCGGATTTTTCATCGCGGCGGCGGCCACCGGCTGCCAATCGTCGATCGGATTAACGCCGACGATGGTCGCATGCGGCACCATGCCGAGGATGCGCGAGCTCATTTCGCGCTGGAAGCCGTTCATCACCGACAGCACCACGATCATCGCCAGCACGCCCAGGGCGAGGCCGATCATCGAGGTCATCGAGATGAAGGAAACGAAGCGATTGCGGCGCTTGGCGCGGGTATAGCGCGTGCCGATAAAGATCGATAACGGTCTGAACATTCGCTGGGGCACCGTATAAAAATAAAAGACCCGACGGACTTTTCAGTGCCGTCGGGTTTCAACCCGTCAGATAGGCGTCAGGCAACCTTCCTGCAAATGCAGGACGCGGTCCATCTGGCGGGCCAGGTTCATGTCGTGGGTTACCACCAGGAACGCCGTGCGCATCGAAGTGCTGAGTTCCAGCATCAAGTCCTGGATACCCTGGGCGGTGTGGGCGTCGAGGTTGCCGGTCGGCTCGTCGAGCATCACCAGGCCGGGGTTGTTCACCAGGGCACGGGCGATGGCCACGCGCTGGCGTTCGCCACCGGACAGCTCGGCAGGCTTGTGCTCCAGGCGATGGCCCAGGCCGACCCGCTCCAGCAACGCCGTGGCACGCTTGCGCGCCTCGGGAATCGCGGTCTTGCCGATCAGCAGCGGCATGCAGACGTTTTCCAGGGCAGTGAATTCCGGCAGCAGGTGGTGAAACTGGTACACGAAGCCCAGGGCACGGTTACGCAACAGGCCGCGCTTCTTTTCGCTCAGCGCCGACAGTTCTTCACCGTCGAGCCAGACGCTGCCCTTGGTCGGCGTATCGAGGCCGCCCAGCAGGTTGAGCAAGGTACTCTTGCCCGAGCCCGACTTGCCGACGATCGCCACACGCTCGCCCGGGTGCAACTCCAGTTGCAGGCCCGCCAACACTTCCACTGACTCCGGGCCTTCCTCGTAGGATTTGCCCAGGCTGCGGCAGCTCAAGATTGCTTTATCACTCATGCGCGACTCACTCATAACGTAGCGCCTCCGCCGGCTGGGTGCGCGCGGCACGCCAGGCGGGATACAGGGTGGCGAGGAAACTCAGGACCAGCGCCGCACAGCAGACCATGACCACGTCCTGGCTCTGCACTTGCGACGGCAGGTAATCGATGAAATACACGTCGGCATTGAGAAACTTGTGGCCGATCAGGCCTTCAAGCGCCGAGATCGCTGCGCTGACGTTGAGCGCGGCGAAAATCCCGACCACCGCGCCGATGGCCGTGCCGACCACGCCGATGACCGTGCCCTGGACCATGAAGGTGCGCATGATCGTGCCCGGCGTGGCGCCGAGGGTGCGCAGGATCGCGATATCGCCCTTCTTGTCGTTCACCACCATCACCAGCGTGGAAATGATGTTGAACGCGGCGACCGCAACGATCAGCAACAACAACAGGCCGATCATGGCTTTTTCCATGCGGATGGCCTGGTACAGGTTGCCGTGGGTGCGGGTCCAGTCGCGGGCGTAGTAGCGGTCTTCGCCCAGCTCGCGGGCGATGCTCCACGCCTCACGCGGCGCCTGGAACAGATCGTCGAACTTCAGCCGCAGGCCCTGGACCTGGTCCGGTTTCCAGCGATGCAAGCGCGCCAGGTCCTGCAGGTTGGTGATGCCCAGGTAACCATCGAGCTCACCGGCGCCGACATGGAAGATGCCGACCACGGTGAAGCGCTTCATGCGCGGGAACATCCCGGCGGGCGTCACAGTGACCTCCGGCGCCACGAACGTCAGCTTGTCGCCCACGGCCGCACCGAGCTTGGCCGCGGCCTTGTCACCGATGACGATGCCGAATTCGCCCGGCGCCAGGTCGTCGAGTTTGCCCTGCAGCATGAAGTTGTCGATGATCGACACCTGGCGTTCCTGCGCCGGGTCGATGGCATTGAGCAGGATCTTGTTGACCTTGCCGTTGTTGGTCAGCAACCCCTGCATTTGCGTGAACGGCGCCACGGCCGCTACCTGCGGGTTCTGCTTGACCTTGGCGGCCAGGCCTTGCCAATCGCTGATCGGCTCGCCGGATTCGATGGTCGCGTGGGGCACCATGCCCAGCACGCGGGTACGCATCTCATGATCGAAGCCGTTCATGACCGACAGCACCACGATCATCACGACCACGCCAAGGGCGAGTCCGATCATCGAGGTCAGGGAAATGAATGACACAAAATGATTGCGACGCTTTGCACGGGTATAACGCGTGCCGATAAATACGAAGAGAGGTCTGAACATGTCGGGGCTTGTTCGGAGGGAAAAGGAACGTCCTTGTGGCGGGGGTCGATAACCAGCTTTACACTCAGACCACCGCCGCTACCATGGGTTCGCCATGTCGACATTAGATGAAGAAGATCGCCGCGAATACTACCGTATCGAGGACATGATCGCACTGGAAATTCGGCCCCTGTCCGCCCTTGAAGCCGCAGGGCAGGAAGTGTTGCAGGATGCTTCCCCGCTATTCAATCTGCTCAGCGAACTGCACCTGAGCGAATTCGAGTCGCAACACCTGCTGCGCCAGATCAGCGAGCGCGACCGCAACCTCGCGGCGTTCCTCAAATCCCAGAACAAGCGCATCGACCTGCTCAGCCAGGTGATCGCCATCACCGTGCTCGGGCAGATCGGCGTCCCCCAGCCGGTGATCATTTCCGAAGGCGGCATCGACTTCCAGCACCCGACCCCCATCGCCGCCGACGCGCGCCTGTCGATCAAGCTGGTGCTGATGCCCCAGGCCCTGGGCCTGTTGCTGCGCGCACGCGTCACCCACTGCGACCGCAAGGGCGAGGGCTACGACGTCGGCACCGAGTTCGAACACTTGACCGATGCCCAGCGACAACTGTTGGCGCGCTACATTTTGCAAAGGCAGGCCCAGGAACGACGCCTGGCCCGCGAACTGAACGAATCAGGCATTTAAATTAAGGAACGATCGTGACCCTCATCTACGGCCACCGCGGCGCCAAGGGCGAAGCACCGGAAAACACCCTGACCAGCTTCCAGCAATGTCTCAAGCACGGCGTGCGCCGTTGTGAACTGGACCTGCACCTGTCCATGGACGGCGAGCTGATGGTCATCCACGATCCGACGCTCAAGCGCACCACCGACCGGCGCGGCAAGGTCGTGGAGCACACGGCGGCAGAGTTGGTGACCTACGACGCGCGCAAGGGCGGACCGGGCTGGATCACGCCGTGCCCGATTCCAACCCTGGAAGAGCTGTTCGAGAAATGCGATTTCGAGCACTGGCAGCTGGAAGTCAAGAGCGCGTCACGCACCCGCGCCGCCACAACGGTGCTGGCGATTCGCGAAATGGCGCAACGACATGGCCTGTTGGACAAGATCACCATCACGTCGAGTTCACGGGAAGTATTGAAGGCGGCGCTGGACCTGGTGCCGGACGTGTCCCGCGGACTGGTGGCCGAATACGCCTGGCTCGACCCGTTGAAGGTTGCGCAAGGCTATGGCTGCGAGATCCTCGCGTTGAACTGGACCCTGTGTACGCCGGAACGCCTGGAGAAGGCGCAGCGCCAGGGGCTGCATGTGTCGGTGTGGACAGTCAACGAACCCGCGCTGATGCGCAGGCTCGCTGATTTCGGCGTTGACAGCCTGATTACAGACTTTCCCGGTTTGGCCACTGCCACGCTCGAGAATTGCTGAAATCGGTCTCCCCGGCCGGCTCAGGCCACCGGCCGGAGCCGCTCAAAAAAGCCGGTTGAGGCCGTCGTACGCGGCAACCCGATAGGCTTCGGCCATGGTCGGGTAGTTGAACGTGGTGTTGACGAAGTACTTCAAGGTGTTGAGCTCGCCGGGCTGGTTCATGATCGCCTGGCCGATGTGCACGATCTCCGACGCCTGGTAACCGAAGCAGTGAACGCCCAGCACTTCCAGGGTTTCACGGTGGAACAGGATCTTGAGCATGCCTTGCGGCTCGCCGGCGATCTGCGCCCGCGCCATGCTCTTGAAGAACGCCTTGCCCACTTCGTACGGCACCTTGGCCTGGGTCAACTCCTGCTCGTTCTTGCCGATCGAACTGATCTCCGGAATGGTATAGATCCCGGTCGGCACGTCATTGACGAAGCGCCAGCTGCCGTTGTCGACAATGCTGCCAGCGGCCGAACGGCCCTGGTCGTGGGCGGCACTGGCCAGGCTCGGCCAGCCGATGACATCGCCCGCGCCATAGATGTTCTGGATGCCGGTGCGGTAGTTCTCGTCGACTTCGATCTGGCCACGACTGTTGACCTTCACGCCGATGTTTTCCAGGCCCAACTGATCGGTGTTGCCCGTGCGGCCGTTGCACCAGAGCAAGGCGTCGGCCTTGATCTTCTTGCCAGACTTGAGGTGCAGGATAACGCCGTTGTCCACGCCTTCGACGCGGTCGTACTCTTCGTTGTGGCGAACGGTGATGTTGTTGTTGCTGAAGTGGTAGCTCAGGGCCTGGGAAATTTCCGAGTCGAGGAAGCTCAGCAACTGACCGCGGTTATCCACCAGCTCGACCAGTACACCCAGGCCACTGAAGATCGATGCGTATTCGCAACCAATCACGCCGGCACCGTAGACGATGAGTTTGCGCGGGGTGTGGCCGAGGCTGAGGATGGTGTCGCTATCGTAGATACGCGGGTGATGGAAATCGATGTCGGCCGGGCGATAAGGGCGCGAACCGGTGGCGATGATGATGTGCTTGGCCACCAGTTTTTCCACCACGCCGTTGGCGCAGACCACTTCGATGGTTTGCTCGTCGGCGAAACTGCCGGTGCCGAAGAACACGTCGACGCGATTACGGGCGTAGTAGCCGGTGCGCGAGGCGACTTGCTTGGAAATCACTTTCTCGGCGCTTTTCAACACGTCCGGGAACGAGAACCAGCGCGGCTCACCAATGGCCCGGAACATCGGGTTGGTGTTGAACTGCATGATCTGCCGGACCGAGTGACGCAGTGCCTTGGACGGGATGGTGCCCAAGTGAGTGCAGTTGCCGCCGACCTGGCGACGGCTATCGACCATCGCGACCTTGCGCCCTGCCTTGGCGGCGTTCATTGCCGCGCCTTCCCCCGCCGGGCCGGAACCCAACACCACCACGTCGTAGTTGTAGACAGCCATGCGTACTCCTCAGAACAGGCCGCGGCACCAGCGGCACCTGCGGCTAAATCACGCCAATCTGTGGCATGAAGGAACAATTTGGGGTCCATGCAGAACCCGGACACAGTCTATAGAAGCGTCAACGCCGCGCACATTAACCCTTGGTCGCGTCGTAGGCTAGTTTTGCCTGCACTACAACGCCAGGTTTCAATGCCCGAATCGCCGCAATCACTCGGTTTTCCTGCCACTCAAACGCTCAAAGGCGTGACTGCTGCGTGTGACGAAACCTGTATCGGCACGCATCACAAAAAATGCGCCGATGTCGTGTTTTTCCGCGTAGTCCCAACCCTGCTCCGGGCCGAGAATCAGCAACAGCGTCGATAAGCCATCGGCCATCAACGCTGAAGGATGAATCACCGTGACAGACGCCAGGTTGTGTGAGACCGGTAAACCTGTGCGCGCATCGAGGGTGTGGGAAAAGCGCTGGCCACCCTGCACGAAATAGTTACGGTAGTCACCCGAAGTCGACAGGCCATAACCGTCGATGGCGATGATGCGCTCGGCCACCTGTTGATCGTCGCGAGGTTCTTCCACAGCGATGCGCCATGCGGTGCCGTCGAGTTTCCTGCCGGCGGCCTTGAGTTCACCGGTGGCTTCGGCAAGATAGTCGTGGATGCCCATGGCCGTGAGCTTCGCGGCAATCGTGTCCAGCGCATAACCGGCGGCGATACTGTTGAAGTCGACTTCCACGGCGGCGTCCTTGCATAGCTGCTCGCCGTCAATGCGCAGATGATCGTGACCGACATGTTGACGCACCTCGGCCAGCGCCTGTGCAGTGGGGATTTTTTCTTCACGGGCCTGTGGGCCGAACCCCCAGAGATTGAGCAGCGGCTCGACCGTCAAATCGAAAGCGCCTGCACTTTGCATGGACAGCTGCTCGCCGACGCGGACCAATTGCAGGACCGACGCAGGCATTACCCGACAGTGGTTGGCCGGTAATGCGTTGAATTGCGCGATGTCCGAGTCGCTGCGATAGGTCGATAAGTGCCGGTCGACCTCCGCCAGGATCTTCTCGACCTCGACCTGGACGTCTGCCGGGGCAGGAAGACCGGCGTGACGCACGTACTTGACCGAATACGTGCTGCCCATGGTTGGACCGCCGAAGCTTTCCAGGGAATCGCCATTGCCGCAGGCGGACAAGGTGCCGATCAGCACCAAAAGACCATACCGTCGCCAGGTCAACAAATCTCCCCCCAATCATTCCCGGACACAACGCCAGGCTCAGCCATTATGCGATACAAATGTGGGAGCGGGCTTGCTCGCGAAGGCGGTGCACCAGATGACAACAATGCCGTCTGACACACCGCCTTCGCGAGCAAGCCCGCTCCCACAAGGGATTTGTGGTGTGAGGGTATCGCGCGCCTCAACGATCCGCCATCTTCAACGATTGGCTCCACCCTCCCCCCAACGCCTTGTACAACGTCACCTGGTTGATCTCCCGCGCCAACTCCAGTTGCGCCCACTTCTGCTGCGCATCAAACAATGAGCGCTGGGCATCCATGGTAGAAAAATAGCTGTCCAGCCCCGACTCGAAACGCAGGCGAGACTGGCGGTAGGCTTCCTGATAATCCCCGACCAGTTTTTTCTGGAACTCGACCTGGGTGAGCATTTCCTGCCGGGCGTTCAAGGCATCGGCCGCTTCTCGAAATGCATTCTGCACCGTGGCTTCATAGGCCGCCGCCTGGCCGGCGAAGCGGGCATGACTGGCGTCCACTTGCGCCCGCCGCGCGCCCCCGTCGATCAAGGGCAACGAGCCGGCCAGCGCCACCGACCAGAACTCGGCCGGACCACTGAGCAATTGGGAAAACTCCCCGGTCAGGCTGCCCAGCGCCGACGTCAGGGAAAAAGTCGGGAAGTACGCCGTACGGGCCGCGCCGATATCCGCGTTGGCTGCACGCAACTGCGCCTCGGCCGACATGATGTCCGGCCGTCGCTCAACCAGCGCCGAAGGCAAACCCGCCGGCACGTCCAGGGTCGCCAACTGCTCACCCAGCGCGCCGGTCGGCAGCAACCCCACCGGTACCGGTTGCCCCACCAGCACCCGCAGCGCGTTCATGTCCTGCGCCACTTGCATGCGATAGGTGTTGACCTGCACCGCCGCCGTGTTGGTTTGTGCATCTGCCTGGTGGACATCGATCCGCGCACTGGAACCGAGGTTATAACTTTTGCGCAACAACTGCCCGTAGCGGTCCTGGGATTGCCAGGTGTTCTGCGCAAGGTCGAGCAAATGCTGATTGGCCTTGAGGCTCAACCAGGTGCTGGCAACTTCGCCGATCAGCGCCAGCCGCGCCGTTTGGTAATCCGCCTCGGACGCTTCGAACCGTGCCCCCGCGGCATTACGCTGGCTGCGGATACGCCCGAACAAGTCCAACTCGTAGGAGGTAAAGCCGGCCGTTGCCTGATAGGTGTTGGCGATGCTGCCCGCCGTATCGCCGCCTCCCGGTGTGCGCACCAATGGCGGTAACTTGCTGCGACCGGCGTAAGTGTCGATGCCGATCGTAGGAAAAAGCCCTGAGCGCGCACTGTCATACCCGGCCCGCGCCTCCTCGACGCTGGCCGCGAACTGTCGCAGGCTGCGGTTGTTGGCCAGGGCCATGTCAATCAACTGGCGCAGGCGCTCGTCGACCACAAAACCGCGCCAATCCTTATCGAACGCCTGCTTGCCGTTACAGCATTCACCGGCCGTGTTCGCCGGCCACTGCTGGTCGATCGGTGCCTCGGGTTTCTCGTAGGTCGGTTCCAGCGAGCAACCGCCAAGCAAAAACAAGGTCATGAAACATGAGGTGGGTAGGCAATGGTTCATGGCGCGCACCTAAAAACGTTGGCCGAGCAAAGCTCGCAAGGGGGAAAGAAGCAACGACCACAGACCCGACCGCTCGACACTGATGTGCGGCACAGCCGGTTTGCGCGAAGGAACACTGATCGGCCGCCAACGAGGCGGCGAGACATGGCTCGGCGTCTTGAGCGGCTTGACGGAACGCGGCGCCAGACTTTTTTCGCCCAGTAGCGAGCGCTGCAGCAAAGTGCCAAAGGCCTGTGCCGGCTCGGCCTTGCTGACGACATTGATGGTCGCGTCGCTGAACAACCGCGCGATCAGGCGCTGGCGCACCCCTTCATCAAGGTCGGCGAAACGCAGGCCCAATTGGTCCTCGCCGTGATTGCGCATGACTTCGACATCGAGCCAACCCAGCTTGTCGATCCAGATCTGACCGCACAGCCCCGGCTTGATCGAGGCAGCGAAGGCGCAATTGAGCGACGCGCCACTAAGGGAAATATCCACCAGGCGCCCCGCCAGGACCTTGCCGCCGAAACGAAACCCGGTGGGTTTATCGAATGGAAAGCGCTCTTCGCCATGCAAGCGTGGGCGGTCGACACAGGCCACCAGGGTCGCGAGGTTGTACACCAGCGCAACCACCGTCCAGCAGAGATTGAACAGCATGTTGCCGTCGAACGAGGCAGCCGTGCTGATGGCGATATAGGCGCCAAACTGCGAAAGCAAGGTCAAGGCCAGGAAGAACCCGAACAGCTTCCAATGCACCATGGTTTTCGTCCGGTCGAGGCCCTTGGCGGTGACTTTGAACGGGCGCCCGAACGGTCGGATCATGGCGCTGGCGATGGTGGCAGTGACCGCCAGCGAGGCAACGATCTGCGTGACCTCGGTGAAAATCGGCAAGGTCCGCCGGTCCGTCACCCAGGTCCCATAGCCCCAGAACGCAATCAGCGCCGGCATGCCGAACGCCAGGAAATCCAGCGGATTGGCGTAGAACCCAGCGATGCCGAAGTACCAGTACAGCACCGGCGACACCAGCATCATCAAGATGAAGGGTTTGGAAAACCAGTGCATCAGCCCATGGATATAGTGCAGCCGGTCATTGAGCGTGTAGCCGCTGCCGCGCAACGGCCCCTCCTTGAGCAATGCCACCTGGATCGTGCCCAGGCACCAGCGCCCACGTTGATTGATGTACTCGGTCAAGCCTTCGGCAGACAAACCAATGGACAGACGCTCATTCAACCAGCGGGTGACATAGCCTTTTTGCAACAAACGGTAAGTGGTGTAGATGTCTTCGCACACCGAGCCTGTAGGAAAACCGCCGATTTCGGTAATCAGATCGCGCCGCACTACGAAGGACGTGCCAACACAAAACGCCGCATCCCAGCCATCCTTCGCCGGCTGGAACACATCGAAGAACACCCGTTGCTCATCCACCCAACAGGCCGACGTGCCGAGGTTGTGCTGGATCGGATCGGGGTTGTAGTAGAACTGTGGCGTCTGCACCAGGCCGACCCTGGGGTCGTCGAACAGCCCCAGGGTGCGCAAGAGGATCGGCTGCTGCGGCGCAAAGTCGGCATCGAGCACGAGGATGTACGGCGCATTGCTGAGGGCCGCCGACTGACGCAGACCGTTGTTGAGGTTGCCGGCCTTGGCGTGGGAGTTGTCGGGGCGCCGCGCGTACTGCACGCCCATTTGCGCACAGTAGTCGCGCAGCCAGTCGCGGCGGGTGTCGTCGAGTACCCAGATGGTGAAGTTCGGGTAGTCGATGGCCTGGGCGGCAATAATGGTTTTTTCGAGGATTTCCAGGCCTTCGTTGTAGGTGGCGATGAAGATGTCCACCGCAGGGACCGCGCTGCCTTGCTCTCTGAGCCGGCGTTCACCGGCATCGGCATCTGTGCGGTGATCCGTCCGACAGAGCATCACGACAATGGAAAACAGCGTGTAACCAATCGCCAGCATCTCGAAGAACAGGAAGGTGTAAGCCCACACCGTAGCGAATCCGGAATGCCCATCGGGCAAGGTGTCGCGAATCCGCCAGGCCGCATAATTGATCAGCAGGAAGGCGGTGATGGCACCGAAACCGACCCGCGCGGCCCATTGATCACGGTGGGTCAGGCAGGTGAACAGAATCACCGCTGCCAGCGTCCAGAAATTGATTTGCAGCAGTTGCAGCGAGTCCAGTGCCTGCATGTCAGTCAGCCTCTCGCAAACCGGTAAAGGGATTGACGCCGGTGGCGGCAATGGCCACCCACGCTGTGGCGCCCAGGTGAGGCAGGTGGTAGTAGAAAAAATCGTTGCTGACCGAGTCCGGGCCTATGGCCAGCCCGGTACTGATGCGTTCTGCCGGTGTTGCGAACAGCCAGCCGTTGCCGGCCTGCTGGGCCAGCAGCACGCTCCACAACGGTTGCGCCTTGTCACTGAGCCCGCTCAAGCGCGCCACGGCAGCGGCCTGGGCGGTGCCCTCGGTCCACAGGCCATCGGGATCGCGATTGAAACCGTAACCTTCGCCGGCACGGTGAGCGCGGTCGATGAAGGCGAAAACGCGCCACCAGTCCTTGGGTGGCTCATGCAGGGCGATCAACGGCCAAATCTGCGCATCCAGCCCCGAGCGCACGCGGTCCGAGGTCTGGCCGTCCGCGCCCGTGCCGATCAGGAAACGCCCTTCCCCGGCGTCCCATTGGCTGGAGACAAACTGCCGGGCAATTTGCGCTTGCTTTGCCGCCTCCTGATTTGGGGCCACCGCGTCGAGTGCCGACCACGCCGCCGCGAGGTCGACATTGTGCTCGGTGGATTTCCAGTTCTGCTGGACCTGCTTGTCAAAGTACCCGTAATAGCCACCACTGAATCCGGCGGGCGCTTGCCCGTCGTAGGTGTTTTGCTGCGACCAGTGCAGGGCTTTTCGCGCGGCTTCCAGGTAGGACGCCTCACCGCTCTGGCGAAATGCTTCCAGCAGCGCCAATGCCGCCCAGGCTTGATTGCCGGTGGCGCTGCTGACTTGATAGGCGTCCTGGTTCCAGGCATTGCGCTCGACACTCCAATAGCCCGGCAACTTCATCGACGGCGCCGCCACCGGGCCGGCGGCGTAGGCGTTGCGCAGGCGTCCGTCCCGGTACTCCGGGTCATGGCCTGTGGCGAACGCCAATGCATCGGCGATCCGCCGCGCCGACCCGGCCTTGCCGCAGGCAAACAAGGCAATGCTCGCCAGTGCGTTGTCGTAGGTGAACGCCACGCCGCGCAACGCCAGGATCGGCGCAGGCTGGCCATCCAGCGGCGGATAACTGGCTACCAGCACCGGCCCCGCCGGCTGCGATGTCACGGCCTGATCCAGCGCCGCACAGGTCATTGCCGCCAGTTGCGGTTGGGCTTGTGCAGCCCATCCGCTTGCCGTGCCGATCATCAACATCAGCCCCACCATCGCTCGCAATACAATGCTCATGGCCGCGACACCTCGGCACTGGCCCACAACCCCGGGTTGCAGGTCATGGCGCGCTGGCTGTCCGTGAGGTCAGCGGCAAAGGTGCCGACCACGTACACGGAATTTTGCTCGGCATAGGGAAACGGCACGCTGTAGGTATTGGCGCGGATATCCGAGGCGCTGGACAACAACTGCACCACACTGGCCTTGAGGGGCTGGTCGAGGCCGCGAATTTTCACGGTGAGCACGCTGTCGCGGTCGATCTTGCTGGCCATGCGCTCGGGGAACACCGCGATCACATAGCTCTGCGCGCAATCGGTGGCCCGCAGCAAGGTCGAACCGGCCTGCACCAGCGTGCCTTGGGGCGCCAGCAGTTCCTGGACAGTACCGGGCGAATACGCCACGACGTCGTAGCCGGCCATCATCCGGACGCGGTTCTGCTCGGTTTCGATCAGTTGGTTGAGATTGTCGAGTTCCTGTTGATAGGTCACCCGGTTGCGCGCCTGATTCTCCAGGCTGAGTTTCAGCGTGGTCATTTGCGCGCTGAGATCGAACATGCGCAGTTGATCGGGATCGAGGTACACCTGTTTATTGGCGGCACTGACGTCACCATCGGTGATCCGCAACTGCGAACGGACCGACTCGGCCGCGCCTTGCAACGAAGCCAGCTGCGCTTTCGACGAAGCCACCACCGCACCACTGACCGCCCCTTGGACGAACAACTCGAGATTGCGCTCGACCGTTTCCTGGGCATCGATCAACCGCGCGCTGGCGGCACTGTTCTCGGCTTTCAAGGCTTTTTGCGTGTAAAGCTGGCGGGTGTGAAACGCGGCCTGGTAACGCTGGCTGGTTTTCTCCAGCTCCTCGTAATAACGCTGATCGTGCTCGGCCTGGCTGGCCGAAGACGACAGCTGTTGCTCCAGGGTCAGGCGCCGGGTTTGCAGGGTCAGCAAGGTTTCCTGGTTCGCCCGCGGATTTTCCACCACGGCAATCTTCTGGCCCTGGCTAAACGTCACCCCGGGCTTGACCGCCAGGGAACTCACCACGCCATCGATCGGCGTGGTCAACAGAATCACCGGCGCATTCAAAATCGCCCGGGTGGCAGAGGCCGACACCAGCGGCATGAGCAAGGTCGAGAGCAACAGCCAGACGATAAACCCCAGCACACCCAATCCCACCAGGCGCGGTAACAGCGATAACAACTTCGAGCGTTCTTGCGCCATGTTCAACTCTCCCGATAGACCAACCGCATAACAGCCAGGCAATAGCAGGCCTGACTGCGAAAACACTTTTGGCAGGGTGAGCAAACGCAATTGATCGCTGGACGGCAATTAAGCCGACGCTGATTGATATGATTTTTATTGTGAGGTGAGCGGGAATGGGATTCCCGTCTTTTTGGAGAGTTGCTGTGGAGCGTGACTATTGTGTTGCCCGAGGCAGAGCGGGCGGTGTCATTGGCGACACTAGATTCAGTGCCTTGGGGTGTCAAGTAAATGAATGGAGCAATTAAATGGCGTCAAATATGTAGCGGCCCGATGATTGGATCCACATAAGCCGTTTCAGCTGAGTTGATTGCCAAGCTGTTATTTTTACTAGTGATTTTTATTTTTTATTGCGAAATGAACTTTGTATCGATTTCTAGATAATTCTTAAATTTTTAGTGGAGAGATTAAAACGATATAAGTCACCCGTGATCGGCTTGTAGAACAACCTGTATTCAGGCGTTGGTGCGTTTAAGGGAATCAAGTACAAATGAAAACGGCACCTTATGGTGCCGTTCACATTTCTGCGCTTATTGGCTTGGCGAACAGATCTCCCCTGGGACACGCCAGATTTTTACTGAAATTTACCTGGGCCGATTCCAGCATGGGATGGCCAAGCATTAAATTACCTAAGCTCCACTAGTGCAAACGCAATCGCTCCCCAAACCACAATGACGCACGTCAGAATGGCCTTCGCTTTTAGCAGTCGCTTCAAGTTCAAAGGAAAGTTACGGAAATCATCAGGATCAAGATCCCCTGCACGAAGTCTCGGCCCAGGCCACATCACCACAAAGGTGATCTTTGCAACTAACATAATCCGACTCAGCCATCCGCCTCGCATCAATCCTGCAGCGCTAATAACGATATCGCGACTACCGCTCAAGGCCTCAACAAGGCGCTCCAAGTGACAGCGACTCAAGTACAGACTGTAAAAAAAGCTCACGTAACTCAGAAGGATTGGGCCAGCCACAAGCCAAAAAGCTAGCCAAGACGCCCAAAATTCTTCGGAGGTCATGGCCAATTTTTCTCATAGAGTATTTCCCCTGCTAGCTCACCTCCTTTACTGCCAACAGTCGTCCCCCCCAACGCGCCAACCCCAACTATTGCTGCGACACAAACGACACCACCTATACCTGTAGAGACTGGAATATCCACCAAGCTCCTTATATTTTTACCAGTAAGCATGCAACCACCAGCCAAATTGCACCACCAACCAGTATCACCGCATCAACTTGCAGAAGTCGTTTTAGATATGGAGGAAAGTTTTCAATATCGACAGGGTCCAGTTCACCGAGGCGGATTGACGTTTTTGGCATCATTACCACTCCGGTAATTTTGGTCACTAAGAGAAAGCACCCAAACCAACCCTGTTTCCGCAGACCTGGCCCCCAAATATAGATACAACGACTGTTCTTCAAAGCCTCCATCATGGCATCCAGGTGACGTCCCAGGTATAGGGCGTACGCGAAACTCACAAATCCCAGCAGTATTGGCCCGCCATTGAAAATCAGAGCCGCCCAGACAGGCCAACTGCTGTTCATGGCTGCATAGCCTCATACAGTGTCTCACCGATGACCTCTCCCCTTTCACCTCCATCGGTCGTACCCACCCAAGCCCCAACACCTATAAGCGTAGCGACGCAGACAACCCCTCCAATACCTGTAGTGACTCCAAGTGCCAGGCAGATTGGACCACTGGCAACCAGGCCTAGCCGTGCGCCCAGAATGCCGCCACCGGTGGACCCTAGAAATTTCCCCCCTTCAGTAAGCTTAACCTTCTCGCAAGCAGCGCCAGAATCCCCGACACAAACCGCCTGTATGGCCAACAATGAAGAAACCCCGCCAATTCCTATACCGATGTATCCACCAGTGCTCATGTACTTGGCAGCCCGACTGACCGCATTCACATGAGTCGCATAACCCGGTATCTGCCCAGGCGCCCCGGCCTTGTCCCAGTGGTGCACCAGGCTACGACTGGAAATGCCGAGGGCAGTCTTCAATTTGGGATGATCACCCAATGTGGTCACCCCACGAAGGCGCGTGGAATTCAGTAGATGGGCTTCCAGCTGGGCGAGCAGGCGCTGGCGCTCGGCGAAGAATTGCGGTGATTTAAGATGGCCGTGTTGGCGATAGGTTGCTTGATGCAGACGTTCCATCGCTTGAAGGGTGTCACGCAGTCGGGAAAGGTGCTTTTCCATCACCGCTGCACTGACACCGAGCCAGGTCGAAGTCTCGCCGGTAAAACTGGCGATTTCGGCGCCGTGGCGAAACATGAATTCCGCTTCTGTTGGCGTCAGGGGATCGAGGGCTGCCTTGACCTGTTGAGCGGTTTGCATGAGTTGGGCTTCCTGGTAGGTACAGGAAGTGTTGCTCGGATCGCTCAGCACGATCATTGAACCGGCTTTGAGGTCGCTTCGATCAGGGTTGAGCGCCTGGAACTTGCTCATGGTCGCGTGTTGGCGCGAGGGGAAAAGCGTGGCTTCCAGTTGTTCGCGGGTCATGCTGTTGGGGACAACGTAGAAGCCGGGTTCCGGTAGGTCTGCTTTGTTGAATGCGGCTGGTGCCGGATGACTGGAAGGAGCGAAACCGGATTGACGTGGCACTGCTGGCTGGGTGCTGGCAGTTGAAGCAGTTGGCTCAGCCGCTCTTCTGGACACCGGCGGTGCAGCGTCCGCTTTCGTGTAAGTTGCCGTGAGCACCGTGGGGATCAGACCGGCTCTACAAGGGCAGTTACTGTAGCTATCCAGCGTGCCAGCCATGGGCCTTCCATGACTGGTCATATACGAGATGCCACCGACGATCCGATAGGTCTTTCTGTCCTTTCCACAGGTGACTCGATCACCATCGCAGGCGTGGGCAACGCCATACATCATGATCCGGGTGTCACCATCAAGAACTGTACCGCCACAGGTGGTTCGGTCATTCAAACCGATGAAATGTCCTTCTCTCATTGAATTTCTTCTCCATGACTTCCGGTAGAGTCCAGAAGGTTTACGCCGAGGGGTTGCGACCGTCAGTTGCGTCAGCATTCAAGCAACGCCGCACTGAGACAGCCTTGGGCAGCGCCAGACTTGATCGCTCAGTCCGCGATAGCTGGCAGAAAATCCTTAACCATCGACTCCCCTTCGCGCGCAACAAACACCAAGCCGTCCTGCGGCGTATTGATGATCTCGTCGCCATTGCTGAGCAAGCTGCCGACCAACGCCACATCATTGTTAACCTGCCCGGCGCCTGTGATGATCTGCGCCGTACTGCCATCGACATACATGACGTAGTCGCCTTTGCGCGCTCCACGCACCGACTGTCCATTTTCCAGCTTGAACTCCTGCAGTCCGGTCCCTTGCTGGATCACTCCGCCGTTACGGGTATGACTGCCCTCGGTGGCAAAGCGGAAGATGGCGATGGCGGGATGTCATCAAGGTATGCCTGCTGTTCGCGAACAGTCGCCTGGGTTTCCTCATCGAATCGCGCAATGTGCTGCTCAGTGAAGTGCGGGGTGTCCAGGCTGCGGAGGTATTCTGGGGAAACAGCATTGCCATACAAGAACTAAAAGGGTGCATTCATTTCAAACTCCTTATCCTTGGAAGGGTGTTCAGAAATAATGCAGCGGACGCTAACAGCGTTGCGAGCCTCACGGCAGGGTCAAAAAGACGATTCAGAAGTTTCGCCGAAAGAAACAATCCTTTTCCTACAAGAGTCTTTCTAAAGAGCATTTATTCCGTAAGAAAAAGTCTTCACGCACAAACAAAAACGCCCCGACCTAAGTCGGGGCGTTTTCACGTGCAGCTAAAGGAGCTTAGCGCGGGAAAGCTGGCGGGTTTACACCGGCCATGTCTTCCATCACGCGAACCACCTGGCAGCTGTAACCGAATTCGTTGTCGTACCAGACGTACAGTACAACGCGGTTATCCTGGGTGATGGTCGCTTCAGCGTCCACGACGCCTGCGTGGCGCGAGCCAACGAAGTCGGTGGAAACCACTTCCTGCGAATTGACGTAGTCGATCTGCTTGTGCAGGTCCGAGTGCATGGCCATCTGGCGCAGGTACTCGTTGATCTCTTCGCGGGTGGTGGCCTTTTCCAGGTTCAGGTTCAGGATGGCCATCGACACGTTTGGCGTAGGAACGCGAATCGCGTTGCCGGTCAGCTTGCCCTTGAGCACTGGCAGTGCCTTGGCGGCTGCGGTGGCGGCACCGGTCTCGGTGATTACCATGTTCAGCGGCGCGGCGCGGCCACGACGGCTGCCCTTGTGGAAGTTGTCGATCAGGTTCTGGTCGTTGGTGAACGAGTGAACGGTTTCGACGTGGCCGTTGACGATGCCGAACTTGTCATTCACAGCCTTCAGCACCGGCACGATGGCGTTGGTGGTGCAGGATGCGGCCGAGATGATCTTGTCGTCAGGGCTGATGTCGCCATGGTTGATGCCGTGCACGATGTTCTTCAGCGCGCCCTTGCCAGGTGCGGTGAGGATCACGCGGGCAGCGCCCGGGCAGGCCAGGTGCTGGCCCAGGCCGTCGGCGTCACGCCATACACCGGTGTTGTCGACGATCAGTGCGTTCTCGATGCCGTACTGGGTGTAGTCGACTTCGGTCGGGCTCTTGGCGTAGATAACCTGGATCAGGTTGCCGTTGGCGGTGATGGTGTTGTTGGCTTCATCAATGGTGATGGTGCCATCGAACGGGCCATGAACCGAGTCGCGACGCAGCAGGCTGGCACGCTTGACCAGGTCGTTCTCGGCGCCCTTGCGCACGACGATGGCGCGCAGGCGCAGGCCGTCGCCGCCACCGGTTTTTTCGATCAGGATGCGCGCCAGCAGACGGCCGATACGACCGAAGCCGTACAGGACAACGTCGGTGCCTTTGCGGGCGGAAGCGTTCTGCTGGCCAACCACGTCTGCCAGCTCTTCACGCACGAACTGCTCGGCAGTACGGCCATTGCCTTCAGCCTTGAACTTGGCTGCCAGCTTGCCCAGGTCTACCGAAGCGGCGCCGAGCTTGAGCTCGCTCATCGCCTTGAGCAGCGGGAATGTTTCGTGGACGGACAGCTCGGTATCGTCGGTTTGACGGTGACGAGCAAAGCGGTGAGCTTTGAGAATCGCAATGACTGAACGATTGATCAGGCTGCGGCCATAGATCGAGCTCACCACATTGTTATTGCGGTAAAGCTGACCGATAAGCGGAATCATCGCTTCTGCGAGTGCTTCACGGTCGATCCATTCACCAAGACACTGGTCGGGCTTCTGAGTCACGGGAACCTTCCACATGTAGGGGCAGAAAAAAGGGGCTACATTATGCCGCCGCGCGCCTCGTGTAGCAATGCGCGCTTGTCGCACCGCCAGTAACAAAATCCCTTTCAAAAAAATCGCGCACCGCTGAAACCCAATGAAACCGGGGCCTCCAGCTTCGTCAATTTTTTGGGTACAGCGCAACCTTGTCCGTAACCATCCGTAACACCGGTTGGTTTTGCCACTACATAATCGCTAATTTCCGGTAAAAAACACCGCGATTTTGTCTTTACCACTACATTTCTCCTTACCCACGTAATAGACACATCAGCGACTGACAGCCGGCACCCGGGACCGCTACAATTACCGACTTTGTCGCAACGCTTGGAGCTCAACCTTCCGTGCCCGTTCTGCGTCTACCGCTTCTCCCTGCCGCGGCAGGTAAACAGCACTGGGGCAACCTGCCCGGTGCCGCCCTGAGCCTGGCCATCGCCGAGGCCGCCAGCGCTGCCAAGCGCTTTACCCTGCTGCTCACAGCCGACAGCCAAAGTGCCGAACGACTGGAACAGGAGCTGGGTTTCTTCGCCCCGGATTTGCCCGTGCTGCATTTCCCCGACTGGGAAACCCTGCCCTACGACCTGTTCTCGCCGCACCAGGACATCATTTCCCAGCGCATTTCGGCGCTTTATCGATTGCCGGAACTGAGTCATGGCGTGCTGGTGGTGCCGATCACCACTGCGCTGCACCGCCTGGCGCCGACCAAATTTTTGCTCGGCAGCAGCCTGGTCCTGGACGTCGGCCAGAAGCTAGACGTCGAGCAAATGCGCACCCGCCTCGAGGCCACAGGCTATCGCTACGTCGATACCGTGTACGAACATGGCGAATTCACCGTGCGCGGCTCCTTGATCGACCTGTTCCCGATGGGCAGCAAGCTGCCTTATCGGATCGACCTGTTCGACGACGAAATCGAAACCCTGCGCACCTTCGACCCGGAAAACCAGCGCTCCATCGACAAGGTCGATTCGGTCAAGCTGCTGCCGGCCAAGGAATTCCCGCTGGAGAAAGAAGCCGTCACCCGCTTCAAGGCACGGTTTCGCGAGCGCTTCGATGTCGACTTCCGGCGCTGCCCGATCTTCCAGGACCTGAACAGCGGGATTACCCCCGCCGGCATCGAGTACTACCTGCCGCTGTTCTTCGAAGAAACCTCGACGCTGTTCGATTACCTGCCTCAGGACACGCAAGTGTTCTCGTTGCCAGGCATCGAGCAGGCCGCGGAAAATTTCTGGAACGACGTGCGCAATCGTTATGAAGAGCGGCGCGTCGATCCTTCGCGTCCTTTATTACCGCCTGCCGAGTTGTTCCTGCCAGTAGAAGACTGCTTCGCCCGCCTGAAAAACTGGCCGCGAGTGGTCGCCAGCCAACAGGATGTGGAGTCCGGCGCTGGCCGCGAGCGCTTCCCCGCAAGGGAATTGCCGAACCTGGCCATCGAAGCCAAGGCCACCCAGCCGCTGGCGGCGCTCTCGGGTTTCCTCGACGAGTTCCCTGGGCGCGTGCTGTTCACCGCCGAATCCGCGGGCCGTCGCGAAGTGCTGCTCGAACTGCTGGAACGCCTGAAGCTGCGACCGAAGACCGTCGACAGCTGGCCGGACTTTGTCGCCAGCAAGGAGCGCCTGGCGATCACCATCGCGCCGCTGGACGAAGGCCTGCTGCTGGATGATCCGGCCCTGGCGCTGGTCGCCGAAAGCCCGTTGTTCGGCCAGCGCGTGATGCAGCGCCGACGCCGTGAGAAGCGCGCCGACGCCAACAACGACGCGGTCATCAAGAACCTCACCGAGCTGCGCGAAGGCGCGCCGGTGGTGCACATCGATCACGGTGTCGGCCGCTACCTGGGGCTGACGATCCTAGAAATCGACAACCAGGCCGCCGAATTCCTCACCCTTGAATACGCGGAAAACGCCAAGCTTTATGTGCCGGTGGCCAACCTGCACCTGATCGCCCGCTACACCGGCAGCGACGACGCCCTCGCCCCGTTGCATCGCCTGGGCTCCGAGACCTGGCAAAAAGCCAAGCGCAAGGCCGCTGAACAGGTGCGCGACGTCGCGGCTGAATTGCTCGATATCTACGCACGCCGCGCCGCTCGTGAAGGGTATGCCTTCGCCGACCCGAAAGCCGATTACGCCACCTTCAGCGCCGGCTTCCCGTTCGAAGAAACGCCAGACCAGCAAACCACCATCGAAGCGGTGCGCGAAGACATGCTCGCGCCCAAGCCGATGGATCGCCTGGTGTGTGGCGACGTCGGCTTCGGCAAGACCGAAGTGGCCATGCGCGCAGCGTTCATTGCGGTGCACGGCGGTCGCCAGGTGGCGATCCTGGTACCGACCACCCTGCTCGCCCAGCAGCACTACAACAGCTTCCGCGACCGCTTCGCCGACTGGCCGGTGAGCGTGGAAGTGATGAGCCGCTTCAAGTCGGCTAAAGAGGTGAACGCGGCGATCGCCGACCTGGCCGAAGGCAAGATCGACATTGTCATCGGCACGCACAAGCTGCTGTCCGACGATGTGAAAATCAAAAACCTGGGCCTGGTGATCATCGACGAAGAACACCGCTTCGGTGTCCGCCAGAAAGAACAGCTCAAGGCGCTGCGCAGCGAAGTCGACATCCTCACCCTGACCGCAACGCCGATTCCGCGCACGCTGAACATGGCCGTGTCGGGCATGCGCGACCTGTCGATCATTGCCACGCCGCCGGCCCGTCGCCTGTCGGTGCGCACCTTCGTCATGGAGCAGAACAAGAGCACGGTTAAAGAGGCCCTGCTACGTGAGCTGCTGCGCGGCGGCCAGGTCTATTACCTGCACAACGACGTCAAGACCATCGAGAAATGCGCCGCCGACCTCGCCGAACTGGTACCGGAAGCGCGGATCGGCATCGGCCACGGGCAGATGCGCGAGCGCGAACTCGAACAGGTGATGAGCGACTTCTACCACAAGCGCTTCAACGTGCTGATCGCCTCGACCATCATCGAGACCGGCATCGACGTGCCGAGCGCCAACACCATCATCATCGAGCGCGCTGACAAGTTCGGCCTGGCGCAGTTGCACCAGTTGCGCGGTCGGGTCGGTCGCAGTCACCACCAGGCCTACGCCTATCTGCTGACGCCACCGCGCCAGCAGATCACCGCGGACGCGGAAAAGCGCCTGGAAGCGATCGCCAACACCCAGGACCTCGGCGCGGGCTTTGTGCTCGCCACCAACGACCTGGAAATCCGCGGCGCCGGCGAATTGCTTGGCGACGGCCAGAGCGGGCAGATCCAGGCGGTCGGTTTCACGCTGTACATGGAAATGCTCGAGCGCGCGGTGAAGTCGATCCGCAAGGGCGAACAGCCCAACCTCGATCAACCGCTGGGCGGTGGTCCGGAAGTCAACCTGCGCGTACCGGCGTTGATTCCCGAAGACTATCTGCCGGACGTCCATGCCCGCCTGATTCTCTACAAGCGCATCGCTTCGGCCACCGACGAGGACGGCCTCAAGGACCTGCAGGTCGAGATGATCGACCGTTTCGGCCTGTTGCCCGAGCCGACCAAGAACCTGATGCGCATCACCGCACTGAAATTGCAGGCCGAATTGCTGGGCATCAAGAAAGTCGACGGCGGCCCGCAGGGTGGTCGAATCGAATTCGCGACACAAACCCCGGTCGACCCCCTGACCCTGATCAAGTTGATCCAGAGCCAGCCCAAGCGCTACAAATTCGAAGGCGCGACGATGTTTAAATTCCAGGTCCCGATGGAGCGCCCGGAAGAACGCTTTAATACTGTAGAGGCGCTGTTTGAGCGTCTTATCCCGAAAACTGCTTGAAGGACGCCGCATGCGCCTGTTTCGCTCACTGACCTTGTTGATAACCCTGGTCGCCCCTTCGGTGTTTGCCGATGACCTGTATCAGATTGAAATGATTCTGGTGCGGCAGAATGCCGTGCCGGCGATTATCAGCCGTGCCGCGCCGGAAGACTGGGCCGCAGGCGCGCAAACCGTCAGCCCTGACAGCCTGCGCACGCCGAGCCTCAACAACGAAGTGGAAAAACTCACCGCCAGCAATGAATACAGCGTGCTGCTGCACAAGGCGTGGCAGCAGACGCTCGGCGAGACACCGGTCAAGGTGGCGGTCAGCGACGGCAAGGAACAGTACGGCCAGTACCCGATCGAAGGCACCCTGAACCTGACGCTGGGACGCTTCACCGATGTAGATGCCGATTTCTGGGTCAACCAGTTCAACGAAGACGGCCTGGTCACCGCCAGCGAACGCCTGAAACAGGAAAGCCATACCAAGAACGGCCAGCTCAATTTCCTCGACAACGGCCACCTGGGCCTGCTGATCAAGATCACCTCATTGACGGCGCCCGCTCCCCGGGAAGCCCCTGAAGTCGTCCCGGACTGATCGAGCCCCCCATGTCCGCGACCCTGAGCAAACCCCTGGCACCTTCCTGGGTCAGCCGATTCAAGGAACAGAGCCTGGAGCGCGGTCGCCGGTATGCCCTGGAGAATCGCGTCAGGATCGTCGAGGTCGGCGACGCGACGATCACCGCGGCGTGCGAAGGCTCTGGCGGTAACGTTTACCGTCAGACCATTCGCCTGCGCGAGTCGGCCAAAGGCACCTTGCTGATGGTCGATGCCACCTGCTCCTGCCCGGTGCACAGCAACTGCAAACATTGCGCAGCGGTGCTCCTGCAAATCCAGGAAACCCTCGACTACCCCGCCGCCGCCAAAGACGCCGAACTCCTGGAAAAACTCCAGGCGGTGCTGGAAAACCGCAGCCCCAAGGCACCACCGCAAGTGCTGGTGGACAACGTGCAACCGGTACCGCGCCTGTGGCTGGCGAGCATTGAGTTCAGCGCCTTCGAACCGCGCAACGGGCGAATGCAGCGTTACATCCAGCATCGCGCGGCGCTGTCTTTCGGTTACCTGGACGAGTACGTTTCAGGCCAGAAGAATGCCGACATCCTGATTCGCCAGGAGACCCAGACACTGCGGATAAAACGCCACCCGGACGTCGAACAGTCCTACCGGGAGCAGCTGCGAATCCTCGGTTTCAAGATCGCCACCCGGCAAAGCAAGGCCCTGCCGGAAAGCGCTGGCGAACTGTTCGAGATGGTCAACGACAGCGCCTGGCTGACCTTCACCCTCAATGAGTTGCCAAAGTTGCGCACCCAGGGTTGGGAGCTGCAGATCAACGAGGACTTCGGCTTCGACCTGACGGCCGTGGACGACTGGTACGCCACGGTCGAACAGGTTCCGGAGCGCGACTGGTTCGACCTGGAGCTGGGGATCATCGTCAATGGCGAGCGGCTGAGCCTGTTGCCGATCCTGTTGAACCTGATGCGCTCCCACACCGAACTGCTCAATCCGGAACGCCTCGCTCGCCGGCGCGACGACGAGCTGATCCTGGTCAACATACCCAGCCGGCCGAACGCCGAGCA
This sequence comes from Pseudomonas umsongensis, assembly GCF_002236105.1. GTDB lineage: Bacteria > Pseudomonadota > Gammaproteobacteria > Pseudomonadales > Pseudomonadaceae > Aquipseudomonas > Aquipseudomonas umsongensis. The sequence continues at coordinate 1,227,893 of NZ_NIWU01000002.1, read as the reverse complement.
CGGCCCCCTGCAAGTCGCCCTGCCCTTCGGCCGCCTGAAACCGGTACTGGCGACGCTTGGCGAGTTCTACCTTCAAGAACCTGGCGAAACCACGCTGCGCCTGAGCAAGGCCGACGCCACGCGTCTCAACTCGCTGGAAGACCTGCCACTGCTCTGGGAAGGTGGCGAGCAGATCCGCAGCTTTGCCCAACGCCTGCGCGACATCAAGGACTACACCGCCTCGGCGCCGGACGGGCTGAACGCGACACTGCGCCCCTATCAGCTCGAGGGCCTGAGCTGGATGCAGTCGTTACGCCAACTGGAAGTCGGCGGCATCCTCGCGGACGACATGGGCCTGGGCAAAACCCTGCAGACCCTGGCGCACATCCTCAGCGAGAAAAACGCCGGTCGCCTCGATCGCCCCTGCATGGTGGTGATGCCCACCAGCCTGATTCCCAACTGGCTCGACGAAGCGGCGCACTTCACTCCGCAACTCAAGGTACTGGCACTGTACGGCGCCAGTCGCAAAAAACATTTCGACAACCTCGCCGATTACGACCTGATCCTGACCACCTATGCCTTGCTGCCCAAGGACGTGGAACGCCTGGCGGCGCAGCCCTTGCACGTGCTGGTACTGGACGAAGCGCAATACATCAAGAACCCCAACAGCAAGGCCGCCCAGGCTGCCCGTGAGCTCAATGCCCGCCAGCGCCTGTGCCTGAGCGGCACGCCACTGGAAAACCACCTGGGCGAACTGTGGTCACTGTTTCACTTCCTGCTGCCGGGCTGGCTCGGCAACGTCAAAAGCTTCAACAGTGATTACCGGGTGCCCATCGAAAAGCGCGCCAGCGAAGTCAGGCTTCAACACCTCAACAGCCGGATCAAACCCTTCCTGCTGCGTCGCACCAAGGAACAGGTGGCAACCGAGTTGCCGCCGAAAACCGAGATCATCCACTGGGTCGAACTCAACGAAACCCAGCGCGACCTGTACGAAACCATGCGCCTGGCCATGGACAAGAAAGTCCGCGACGAAATCACCCGCAAGGGCGTGGCGCGCAGTCAGATCATCATCCTCGAGGCGCTGCTCAAGCTGCGCCAGGTGTGTTGCGATCTGCGCCTGGTCAATGAAGCCACCCTTCCGGCGCGGGGCAGCACCTCGGGCAAGCTCGACAGCCTGATGGAAATGCTCGAAGAGCTGTTCGAGGAAGGCCGCAAGATTCTATTGTTCTCGCAGTTCACCTCAATGCTGGCATTGATCGAAGAAGAACTGAACAAGCGCGGCGTGCCCTACGCGCTACTGACCGGACAGACCCGCGACCGTCGTACACCGGTGAAGGAATTCCAGAGCGGCAAGCGTCAGATTTTTCTCATCAGCCTGAAGGCCGGTGGTGTTGGCCTGAACCTGACGGAAGCCGATACCGTGATCCATTACGACCCCTGGTGGAACCCGGCAACGGAAAACCAGGCCACCGACCGCGCCTATCGCATCGGCCAGGAAAAGCCGGTGTTCGTCTACAAACTGATCGCGCGCGGCACGGTGGAAGAGAAGATCCAGCACCTGCAGAAGGAAAAATCCGACCTGGCGGCGGGCGTGCTGGATGGACGACAGGCCGGGGACTGGAAGTTGCAGAGCGATGACATCGAGGCGCTGTTTGCGCCGTTGCCGGATAAGCTGGAGAAGCGTTAAAGTTTGCAGCGCCTGACAAATAGTCTTCGCGAGCAGGCTCGCTCCCACAGGAATGTCACCGAACCTGTGGGAGCGAGCCTGCTCGCGAAGGGAGCGACTCGGTATATCGGCTAGTCAGCCCGGAGCACCCGCGCCAACGTAGACCTCACCCTAACCATCCCCTCTCCTAACGCTCGCTCGATCTCTGTCATGCTGATCACCGATGCCGACTTGCCCGCTGCCGGATTCACCACCAGCGCCAGGCAGGCGTAATCCAGCTGCAGCTCGCGGGCCAGGGCCGCTTCGGGCATCCCGGTCATGCCAACGATGTCGCAACCATCGCGCTCCAGGCGCAGGATCTCGGCGGCGGTTTCCAGCCGCGGACCCTGCATGCAGGCATAGACGCCCCGATCGCTGAAACCCGCGCCTTCGACCACCAGCGCTGCAATCAAGCGCTGGCGTAGCGATTCGCTGTAGGGGTAGGTGAAATCGATATGGGTCACCGGCTCCAGGTCATCGGCAAAGTAGCTGTGCTCGCGGCCACTGGTGTAGTCGATCAATTGATGCGGCACGCAGAAATGCCCGGTACCCATCGCCCCGTTGATGCCGCCCACTGCGTTGACTGCCAGGATGGCCTCGGCACCGGCCTGCTTCAGCGCCCAGAGATTGGCGCGATAATTCACCCGATGCGGCGCAAAACGGTGCGGGTGACCATGACGGGCGAGAAACAGCACTTCGCTGCCGGCATATTCGCCAATCTGCACTTCTGCAGACGGCGCACCGTAGGGAGTGTCCAGCGCCAATGACTGGCGAATCTGCAGGCCTTCCAGCCGGGTCAGGCCGCTGCCGCCGATAATCGCGTAAACCGTCATGGCGCCCCCTTCTCAATCGATAAGTTGTGCATCCCTGAGCGCACCGACGGCCGCCAACCAGCGCGGGTCCTGGCGGTATTCGGTGCTCGCATGCGCCTGGCCGCGCATCCGTGCAATGCGCGCCGACGGCTTGACCTGCAAACGCTGGGCGGCACTCAAGGCCAGTTCGGCGGCTGCGCGGTCGTTGCACACCAGGCCCATGTCGCAGCCGGCGGTCAACGCCGCTTCGATACGGCTGGCGGCATCGCCCACCACGTGGGCACCGGCCATGGACAGGTCGTCGCTGAAAATTACCCCGTCGAACTGCAGTTCGCCCCGCAGGATGTCCTGCAGCCAGCGCCGCGAGAAGCCCGCCGGCTGGGTATCGACCTGTGGATAAATAACGTGGGCAGGCATGACGGCGGCCAGCTGTTTGCTCAACTTGGCGAAAGGCACCAGGTCATGGGCACGAATCTGCTCGAGGCTGCGCTCGTCATTGGGGATCGCGACGTGGGAATCCGCCTCGGCCCAGCCGTGGCCAGGGAAATGCTTGCCGGTGGCGGCCATGCCCGCGCTGTTCATGCCGCGAATGAAAGCACCGGCCAGCAGCGCAGCACGCTGCGGATCCGCTTCGAACGAACGGGTCCCGACCACGGCGCTGCGCTGGTGATCGAGATCCAGCACCGGGGCGAAGCTCAGGTCCAAGCCAACGGCAAGCACCTCGGTGGCCATGATCCAGCCGCACTGTTCGGCCAGGTATTCGGCGTTCGGGTTGTCGGCAATGGCGCGCATCGCCGGCAGGCGCACGAAGCCCTGGCGCAGGCGCTGGACCCGCCCGCCCTCCTGATCCACCGCCAGCAGGAGGTCGGGACGAATGGCGCGGATCGCCGCGCTCAACTCGCGGACCTGGCGCGGATGTTCGATGTTGCGGGCGAAAATGATCAGGCCGCCCACTTCGGGCTGGCGCAACAATTGGCGATCTTCAGCCGTCAGCCAGGTACCGGCGACGTCCACCATCAACGAGCCTTGCAGGCCAGCAGTCATAACAATTCCTTGATAACGATAAACCCGGCTCGCAACGATACGCCGCCCTGGGCTGCACCCGGGAGGTCGGCGATCATCGGTGGGAACGGGTTCAAAACGAGAGTCGGCATGGGCGGCTAGCTTATCGGATGCCAGCTGCCGCGCCCACCCATGAGCGGCTAAACCTTGGCGGCAACCGGTGTCGATTTGCTACGAGGACGCAGTTGCGCGGTGGCCATGGCCGAGTCGGTGACACCGGATTCGGCACGCATGCCGGCTGCCAGGAACGGCACCATCAGGCGCATGACCTGCTCGATGGAGGTATTGACCCCGAAGTCGGTTTCGGCGATGGCGCGCAAGGCCTTGATACCGGACATACTGAACGCGGCCGCACCCAGCATGAAGTGCACGCGCCAGAACAGTTCGATCGGCGGGATGCGCGGGGCAGCCTCGTTGACCAGCAACATGTAGCGGCGAAACACCTTGCCGTACATATCTTCCAGGTAGCGGCGCAAATGCCCCTGGCTCTGGCTGAAGGCCAGTCCGAGCAATCGCATGAAAATGGACAGGTCGTTGCCGCTGCGTGGCTGCACCACCAGGGCTTGCTCGACGAGGATTTCCAGCAATTCCTCGAGCGAAGGCTTGTTATCTGGCTTGGCCTGGCGCCGCTCCAACTCTTTATCGAGGCTGATGCAGAATGGCCCCAGGAAGCGCGAGAAGACGGCCTGGATCAGCGCCTTCTTGGAACCGAAGTGATAGTTCACCGCCGCCAGGTTCACACCCGCTTTGCTGGTGATCAAACGCAACGAGGTTTCGGCGAAACCTTTTTCCGCGAACAACTGCTCGGCAGCATCGAGAATGCGTTCAACGGTTTCCGACTGGGCCATGGCTACTCCGCCTGACAAACACTTGTTTGAAACATACGTTTCAGCCCGTGCGTTGTCAAGTCTGGCAGTTCGTTTCGGGAATGGTCGGTCATGCATTTAACCACACAACCGCAAAGCTTCCATCAGCCGGTTGAGCGACCGTCTGGCGGCGCACAAAAAAAGGGGCATTGCCAAGACCGTTCCACTGTATATAATCCCAGTCACTGTATAAAAAGACAGAGCGATCAATATGCTAAAGCTGACGCCACGCCAAGCCGAGATTCTGGCCTTTATCAAACGCTGCCTGGAAGACAACGGCTACCCGCCGACCCGCGCGGAAATCGCTCAGGAACTGGGTTTCAAATCGCCTAACGCGGCAGAAGAACACCTCAAGGCGCTGGCCCGCAAGGGCGCGATCGAGATGACTCCGGGAGCTTCGCGCGGTATTCGCATTCCCGGTTTCGAGGCCAAGGCCGACGACTCCAGCCTGCCAATCATTGGCCGCGTCGCGGCTGGCGCGCCGATCCTCGCCCAGCAACACGTTGAAGAGTCCTGCAACATCAACCCTGCGTTCTTCCACCCACGCGCCGATTACCTGCTGCGCGTGCACGGCATGAGCATGAAGGATGTGGGTATCTTCGACGGCGACCTGCTGGCCGTCCACACCACCCGCGAAGCCCGCAACGGCCAGATCGTGGTTGCGCGAATCGGCGACGAAGTCACCGTCAAGCGCTTCAAGCGCGACGGTAGCAAAGTCTGGTTGCTGGCTGAAAACCCCGAGTTTGCCCCTATCGAAGTGAACCTGAAAGATCAGGAACTGGTGATCGAAGGCTTGAGCGTCGGCGTCATTCGCCGCTAAAGGAGGCTTTATGCAGTTCCCCTACACATCACAGCAAGCACAACTGCCACTTCAGTTCGAGGCATTCATGGCACAGCCAATGGCGCCAATCCTGAAGGAAGTGGAGTCGCCCTGGAGCGCCGAACCCGAAGTGTTCAGTGAACTGTCTTTGCGTGGTGCAGCCGGGAACTGCCTGAACCTTCTGGCGCCGATCCTGCGCGAGCTCAGCCAGGACCAGGATGCTCGCTGGCTGACCCTGATCGCCCCGCCTGCCAGCCTGACCCAGGCCTGGCTGAGGGATGCCGGACTCAATCGCGAACGCATCCTGCTGCTACAACCCCGTGGCGCCCAAAGCGCCCAGCAACTGACTTGCGAAGCCCTTCGCCTTGGTCGCAGCCACACAGTGGTCAGCTGGCTCAACCCGTTGAGCAAAATCTCACGGCAACAACTGATCAGCGCCGCCCGGACCGGGGACGCTCAAAGCCTGAATATTCGACTGGGTTAACGGCACACGCTGAACGCGAGGGGCTTCTGCAAGGATAGAGAAGCCTATTGAAGGCAGTGCCGGAAAAACCGACAGGCGGAGATCAATGAAGGACCCGCGCCCCCTCTTCCTTCTCGAATTCACCTTCAACCATACGTCCCGCCATCTGCACACCGACGCTCAACATCGCCTTGGCGACTTCCACGTGCTGGCCTTGCAGGAACGCCTTGGCATCCTCGGAGAAATCCAAAGTAACCAGAGAACCCTCGTCCTCTGCCCTGCGCAGTTCGATTCGGCCGTCTGGTAACTCGACAATTTCTAGAAAGGACGTTGGCATAAAGGTCTGTTCTCCACGGAAGGCGAGCATTATATAGGCATCAGCCGAGCTTCGCTCGGGATCTTGACCAGATACCCTTGCAAAAATGACTCGGCAGCCGAGCAAACAACCCCAAGGGTCGCCTGCTGCGCTGTTTAGTTGATCAGCACTCGTTCAAGCCTTCGCGAAAACGGATGGCCAGGCTTTTCAGGTTTTGCCGCCAGCTCTCCAGCTCCTCACGACCCAGCTCCTGAGGTGCCTCTTCTTCATCGAGATTTACCGCCACGATCAACGGCTGCGTCACATCACCTTTAGGCTTGCGCGGCGCTCGAGGCGGCTGGAACAACGCAGCATGGGCAGCCAGCAACTTGGCCAGCCAGGTTTCCGGGTTGTTGGCCAGCTCGACCATCTCGGCCATTTCCGGAATGGCGATACTTTCCAGCACTTCGCGGGTCAGCAACGATTCGGCCCGGGAAGCATTAGCCTGGGGCAAACGATAGAAACCGGCGATTTCGTGACACAAGCCCAACAAGGCTCCGTAGAGATGAAACAACGCCGATTCTCGCTCCGCCTGGATCAGCGCCAAGGCATTCATCGCCCGCCCCTGTTCGGCCTTGGCGAGCGCTTCCAGCGACAGGCCGGCGAAATAAATCTTCTGGTTGGTACGGGTATAGAGTTCGTGGGCCATGACGGCAGCCTCCACAACGAAATAATTGCTTCACGCAGGTCAGACAGTGTCGTGGATCAACTCCTTCTCCCGCAAGCATTGTCTGATCCCGAATGACACTCCCACTCAATAAATTGCCACCATCCTTGTGAATGAAACCGCTCCTTGCAGAAAAAGTGCACCACTCCCGATCAGGGCGGCCGACCCCGCGTCAAAGCCTGTGGGAAATGGTTGTCTGAGTACATATCCATTCCTGCGGTAACGGCCACCTAGGGTTTCGCTCTTACAGCGACTCACTTTTCAAAACCGGAAACACCAAAAAGTAAGCAAAAGGCTTTGCCCCACCACTTGGTGCCTCGCTAGGGCTTTGCTCCGTGGGTCGCCGCGATGGGCCATCCATGGCCCAGCGCGGCTAAACCGGCGTCCTGCCGGTTTAGCCACTGCGCAATGCCTGCGTTCGGCCATCGTGGTTAATGGGGCACCCAGATCAAAAACAAAAGCGAGGCGGCCTTAAAGCCGACCTGACTTTTACGGCTGCACCTAATTCCTTGTGGGAGCCAGCCTGCTGGCGATGGAGGTCAACGATAACGCGCCCTGTCTGGATGAACGCATTGCCTGGTAGTCCATCGCCAGCAGGCTGGCTCCCACAATGGGATCGCGGACAGCCCTGCAATCAGGTCGGCTTTAAGGCCGCCTCGCTTTCGCGGTTGATCTTGATCTGGCTTTTGATTTTCTTGCCCCATCGAGAGGCCGAGTGAAGGTTCTGGGCAGTGGGTAAACCGGCATGGATGCCGGTTTAGCCGCGCTGGGCCAAGGATGGCCCATCACGGCGGGCCCACGGAGCAGGACCGGAGCGAGGGCATGCCGAGCCTTAGCGAGGGGCCGAACGCCAGGGGCAAGAGCCCTTGGTTACTTAGGGCCGGGCGGCGTTCCGTGCTTCCAAGTGACTCGCTGTAAGAGCGAAACCATAAGTGGCCGTTACCGCAGGAATGGATATGTACGCGTCAACAAACAATAGATCGTCTGCCAGGACGCCTTCGCCGGCAAGCCGGGCTCCTACAGTAAATCGGGTATGTCCGCGAGGGATTGGTCGGCTGGCGGGCCGCCTTCGCCGGCAACCCGAAACTCCGCAGACAACGGGCACAAAAAAGCCGCATGAAAACCCGAAGGTTCTCATGCGGCTTTTTCGGTTTGGCGACTTTTACGCCTTCGCAGCCGGCCGCTTGTCCTCGACCTTCCACTTGCCACCGTCGTAGAACGCCTTCCAGCCAGTCGGCTTACCGTCGACTTCGGACTGTACGTATTGCTCCTTGGTCTTGCGGCTGTAACGGATCACGGCAGGCAGGCCATCCGGATCTTTCTTTGGCGCTTCGCACAGGAAGTGGTACTTCGGATCGATCTCATCCTTGTGCGGCACGATCTCGAGCACCAGCGGTGCGCGGGTCTCGCGGTTTTTCGGGAACTGGCTGGCGGCCAGGAACAGGCCCGACGCACCGTCGCGCAGGATGTAGGTGTCGTTGACCTTTTCGCATTTCAGCTCAGGCATCTTCACCGGGTCCATCTTCGGCGGCGCCGCATCACCGCTTTTCAGCAGTTTGCGGGTGTTCTTGCAGGTCGGGTTGGTGCAACCGAAGAACTTGCCGAAACGGCCGGTCTTGAGCTGCATCTCGCTGCCGCACTTGTCGCATTCCAGGCTCGGACCTTCATAGCCCTTGATGCGATAGGTGCCCTCTTCGATTTCATAACCATCGCAATCCGGGTTGTTACCACAGATGTGCAGCTTGCGCTTCTCGTCCAGCAGGTAGGCGTCCATTGCCGTGCTGCAGATCGGGCAGCGGTGCTTGCCACGCAGCACCAGCGATTCCGACTCACCCTCGTCGTCTGCGGCGATTTCATCGCCCGGCACCAGGTTGACGGTCGCCTTGCAGCGTTCTTTCGGTGGCAGGCTGTAGCCCGAGCAACCGAGGAATACGCCGGTCGACGCGGTACGAATCTGCATCGGACGCCCGCAAGTGGTGCACGGAATATCCGTCATCACTGGCTGGTTGGCGCGCATGCCACCGTCCGGACTCTCGGCTACCTCGAGTTTCTTCTTGAAGTCGCCGTAGAACTCATCGAGCACGTTTTTCCAGTCGCGTTCGCCCTGGGCCACGTCGTCGAGGTGCTCTTCCATGCCGGCGGTGAAGCCGTAGTCCATCAGGTTGGAGAAGCTTTCGGCCAGGCGCTCGGTGACGATGTCGCCCATCTTTTCCGAATAGAAGCGACGGTTGTGCAGCGCCACGTAGCCGCGGTCCTGGATGGTCGAAATGATCGCCGCGTAGGTCGAAGGACGACCGATGCCGCGTTTTTCCATTTCCTTGACCAGGCTGGCTTCCGAGTAACGCGCCGGTGGCTTGGTGAAGTGCTGGGTCGGATCAAGCTTGATCAGCTTCATCGCGTCGCCCTGGGCCATGTCCGGCAGTACGTCGTCGTCGCCCGGCTTGGCGATTTGCGGCATGACGCGGGTGTAGCCGTCGAACTTGAGGATACGGCCCTTGGCACGCAGCTCGAAGTCGCCGGCACCGACGGTGACTGTGGTCGACAGGTATTGCGCCGGCAGCATCTGGCAGGCGAGGAACTGGCGCCAGATCAGCTCGTAGAGGCGCTCTGCATCACGCTCCATCCCCGACAGCTTGCTTGGCTCAGTGTTGGCGTCAGACGGACGAATCGCTTCGTGAGCCTCTTGTGCGCCTTCCTTGCTGCTGTAGACGTTCGGGTTTTCCGGCAGGTACTTCTTGCCGAACTCGCTTTCAATATAAGTACGCGCCATCGCCACGGCATCGGCCGAGAGGTTGGTGGAGTCGGTACGCATGTAGGTGATGTAGCCGGCTTCGTACAGACGCTGGGCCATCATCATGGTTTTCTTCACGCCAAAGCCCAGGCGGTTACTCGCGGCCTGCTGCAAGGTGGACGTGATGAACGGTGCCGACGGCTTGCTGCTGGTCGGCTTGTCTTCGCGCTTGACGATGCTGTAGCTGGAAGACTTGAGTTTCTCCAGCGCCGCCATGGCCTGGGCTTCGTTGAGCGGCTTGAAGGCTTCGCCCTTCTCCCGAGCCACGTCGAAACGCACGGTCGCGCCCTTGGCGGTGCCGAGGTCGGCGTGGACTTCCCAGTACTCTTCCGGGATGAACGCGCGGATTTCACGCTCGCGCTCCACCACCAGCTTCACGGCAACCGACTGCACACGACCGGCGGACAGGCCACGGGCGATCTTGGCCCACAGCAGCGGCGACACCATGTAACCCACCACGCGGTCGAGGAAACGACGCGCCTGCTGGGCGTTGACCCGATCGATGTCCAGCTCGCCTGGCTGGGAAAAGGCTTCCTGGATCGCCTTCTTGGTGATTTCGTTGAACACCACGCGCTTGTAGCGGCTGTCGTCACCACCAATGGCTTCGCGCAGGTGCCAGGCAATGGCTTCCCCCTCGCGATCCAAGTCGGTTGCGAGATAGATGGTGTCAGCATCCTTGGCGAGCCGGCGCAGCTCTTCGATGACCTTTTCCTTGCCCGGAAGGATCTCGTACTTGGCTTTCCAGCCGTGATCGGGATCGACACCCATGCGCGCGACCAGCTGCTTGCGCGCCTTTTCCTTCGGCGACAAGGCCGGCGCTTCGCCCGCGGCAGCCTTGCCGCGCTTGGCGGCTGGCTCTTTGCTGGCGCTAGCCGAACCGCTGGTGGGCAGGTCTCGGATATGGCCGATACTCGACTTCACCACGTATTCGTTGCCCAAATACTTGTTGATGGTCTTGGCCTTAGCCGGGGATTCCACAATGACCAGCGATTTGCCCATGGATCAGAAAATTCCTGAATTCTAGAAGTGAAAGGCGGTTGGCGCCTGACGCGGCACCGCTATATATAGTGGCTACAAGGTGAGGTCAAGCGCAGGGTTTTGCGCGCACTCAGCTTATGGCTTGTTAAAAAGGCTTGGCTCGGCTTGCACCAAAGCAAAGCGCGGCACCTGTTCGCCGTCAACCTCGACCGACTCCAGGAACATGCTCAAGGGGCGTACCCAAAAGCCGTAATCGCCATACAGGGCTTGGTAGAAGACCACTTCTTCCTCGGTTTCCGAATGCCGCGCGACACTGAACACACGGTACTGCGGACCTTTGTAATGTTGGTAGAGCCCAGGTTGTATCGGCATGCTTCGGCCCTCACTCAAATCAGCTTTAAATAAAAAATAAAAAAATCCGCAAAAACAAAAACCGGGGCACTTGGCCCCGGCTTCCGTCAACGCAACGCTTAAACGCGTTCGAAGACGGTGGAGATGCCTTGGCCGAGACCAATGCACATGGTGGCTACCCCAAGGTTGCCGCCATTCTGCTTCATCACGTTCAGCAAAGTGCCGGAAATCCGCGCACCGGAGCAACCGAACGGGTGACCCAGGGCGATCGCGCCGCCGTGCAGGTTAACCTTCTCGTTCATCTTGTCGAGCACTTTCAGATCTTTCAACACTGGCAAGGCCTGTGCGGCGAAAGCTTCGTTGAGCTCGAAGTAGTCGATGTCGGAGATACTCAGACCCGCACGCTTCAATGCTTTGTGCGTGGCCGGTACTGGACCATAGCCCATGATCGCCGGGTCCACACCTGCCACTGCCATCGAGCGGATTACCGCCAGAGGCTGGATGCCCAGGTCCTGCGCACGCTGCGCCGACATCACGATCATGCACGAGGCACCGTCGGTGATCTGCGACGAAGTACCAGCGGTCACGGTGCCACCCTTTGGATTGAAAGCAGGCTTGAGAGCCGCCAGGCTTTCCAGGGTAGTTTCCGGACGAATGGTTTCGTCGTAGTCGAAGGTTTTCAGGAAACCGTTCTCGTCGTAGCCCTGCATCGGGATGATTTCGTCCTTGAACTTGCCTTCCACGGTCGCCTTGTGGGCGAGTTGGTGGGAGCGCAAGCCAAAAGCGTCCTGCTGTTCGCGAGTGATGCCGTGCATCTTGCCCAGCATTTCCGCGGTCAGGCCCATCATGCCCGAAGCTTTTGCCGCGTACAGCGACATGTGCGGGTTCGGATCGACACCGTGCATCATGCTCACGTGACCCATATGCTCGACGCCGCCAACCACGAAAACGTCACCGTTACCGGTCATGATCGCTTGCGCAGCCGTGTGCAGGGCACTCATCGACGAGCCACACAGGCGACTGACGGTCTGGCCGGCCGAGGTGTGCGGGATCTGGGTCATCAGCGACGCCATGCGCGCGATGTTCCAGCCCTGCTCCAGGGTCTGGTTCACACAGCCCCAGATCACGTCTTCAACTTCAGCTGGGTCGACCTTGACGTTGCGTTCCAGCAGCTTGCTGATCAGGTGCGCCGACATGTCTTCGGCGCGGGTGTTGCGGTGCATGCCGCCCTTGGAGCGGCCCATCGGAGTACGACCGAAGTCGACAATCACGACGTCTCTTGGATTCAAGCTCATAAAATTTCACTCTCGCTCAAAAGTTGGGACGCTTAACCGAAGAACCGCTGGCCGGTCTTGGCCATTTCACGCAGTTTTGCGGTCGGGTGGTACAGCGCGCCCAAATCAGCGTACTGGTCAGCCAGGGCAACGAACTCTGCAACACCGATCGAATCGATGTAGCGCAGCGCACCGCCACGGAATGGAGGGAAACCGATACCGTAGACCAGGCCCATGTCGGCTTCGGCGGCGGTTTCGACAATGCCGTCTTCCAGGCAACGCACGGTTTCCAGGCACAGTGGGATCATCATCCAGTTGATGATGTCTTCATCGGTGACTTCGCGCTGTTCAAAGACGATTGGCTTGAGCACTTCCAGAACCGATGGGTCGGCGACTTTCTTTTGCTTGCCCTTCTTGTCGGTCTCGTAGGCGTAGAAGCCCTTGCCGTTCTTCTGGCCCAGGCGCTTGGCTTCGTAGAGCACGTCCACGGCCGAGCGAGTGTCGTCCTTCATGCGGTCCGGGAAGCCTTCAGCCATCACGTCGCGACCGTGGTGGCCGGTGTCGATGCCGACCACGTCCATCAGGTACGCCGGGCCCATCGGCCAGCCGAACTTTTCCATGACCTTGTCGATACGGACGAAGTCCACACCGGCGCTGACCAGCTTGGCGAAACCGCCGAAGTAAGGGAACAGCACGCGATTGACCAAAAAGCCCGGGCAATCGTTGACCACGATCGGGTTCTTGCCCATTTTCTTGGCGTAGGCAACGGTAGTGGCCACTGCCAGCTCGCTGGACTTCTCACCACGGATCACTTCCACCAGCGGCATCATGTGCACCGGGTTGAAGAAGTGCATGCCGACAAAGTTTTCCGGACGCTTGAGGGCCTTGGCCAGCAAGGTGATGGAAATGGTCGAGGTGTTGGACGCGAGGATGGTGTCCTCCTTGACCTTGTCTTCGACTTCGGCCAGTACGGCTTGCTTGACCTTCGGGTTCTCGACGACGGCTTCAACCACCAGGTCCACGTGACCGAAATCACCGTAGGACAGGGTCGGACGAATGCCGTTGAGCACTTCAGCCATTTTCGCGGCGGTCATGCGGCCCTTGTCAACGCGGCCAACCAGCAGTTTGGCGGCTTCGGCCAGCCCCTGCTCGATACCGTGCTCGTTGATGTCCTTCATCAGGATCGGCGTGCCTTTGGACGCCGACTGATAGGCGATACCGCCACCCATGATGCCGGCGCCCAATACGGCAGCCTGCTTCACGTCCTTGGCGATTTCGTCGTAGGCCTTGGCTTTTTTCTTCAGCTCCTGATCGTTCAGGAACAGGCCGATCAGGCTCTGTGCAGCGGCGGTCTTGGCCAGCTTGACGAAACCGGCGGCTTCGATTTCCAGGGCCTTGTCACGACCGAAGTTCGCGGCTTTCTGGATGGTCTTGATCGCTTCGACCGGGGCCGGGTAGTTCGGGCCCGCTTGACCGGCCACGAAACCCTTGGCGGTTTCGAACGCCATCATTTGTTCGATTGCGTTCAGCTTGAGCTTTTCAAGCTTCGGCTGGCGCTTGGCCTTGTAGTCGAACTCGCCGGAAATGGCGCGCTTGATCATTTCCAGCGCAGCTTCCTGGAGCTTTTCAGGGGCAACCACGGCATCGACGGCACCGACTTTCAGCGCGTCTTCAGGACGGTTTTCCTTGCCGGCGGCGATCCACTCGATGGCGTTATCGGTACCGATCAGGCGCGGCAGGCGCACGGTACCGCCGAAGCCCGGGTAGATGCCCAGCTTGACTTCCGGCAGGCCGATCTTGGCCTTGGTCGACATGACGCGAAAGTCCGCTGCCAGGCACATTTCCAGACCACCGCCCAACGCGATGCCATTGATCGCGGCGACAGTCGGGACGTTGAGGTCTTCGAAATCGCTGAAAATCTTGTTGGCTTCGAGGTTGCCAGCCACAAGCTCTGCATCCGGCAGCTTGAAGTTGTCGACGAATTCGGTGATGTCGGCGCCGACGATGAACACGTCCTTGCCACTGCTGACGATCACACCCTTGATCGAAGCATCTGCCTTGATGGCGTCCACGGCCTGACGCAGTTCGTTCAGGGTTAGACGGTTGAACTTGTTGACGGACTCACCCTTGAGGTCGAACTTCAGTTCGACGATGCCACTTTCAAGAGCCTTAACCGTGATGGCTTTACCTTCGTAAATCATCAACTGATCTCCACGATATGGAAGCTGAACAGTACACGCCGGACGCAGGCGGATGGCTGGCAGGGACGTCACTCGTCGATGCTACGCCTATCCACCCGGCACACCCGCCAACGCGATAGTCGGGATTCTGTAGGAGCTGTTTGTCGTACAAACGCTCATTTCATACGCCCGTTTGATTTGGGTACGCCACCTTCACGGAAATTCCGACAATTGTCAATCGCCCAAAGTGTGGGTTGAGAGGCGACTTGGCGGTCATTTCTGTAGGACGAAGGCCTGCAACACGAGGTTGCATGAGCAATCATTCATAGAATCAATCTTTAGAAAATTCGCCCTAATTCACTGCAGCCTTTGTTTAACAAGCTACGCTGGCGAAACCTGGGGAAAAAACTGAACGCTTTTGGCGAATGCCCAGCGTAAGATCAGCCCAAACCGAATTACCGGCCTGCCTGGCCAACCCGCCCGATGACGTTGTCGGGCTTTTTATTGCCTGCAAAAAATCACGCGCGCCCTTGTAGGAGCTGCCGCAGGCTGCGATCTTTTGATCTTGCTTTTAAAAAATCGAAAGATCGCAGCCTGCGGCAGCTCCTACAGGGGATGGGGGTGTCTGCGGGGTTCAGGCCAGCGCCTTGAGGGTAGCATCGATATTTTGCAAAACGGCTGCGTCGCCCTTCTCTCCCCAATACAGGGTGATCATCTGCTTGTCAGCCTCGACCTTGTAGACGTTGTCTGGCAATTTTTCGAAATGATTTAGCAGTGCCCGATCCTCGCAGGGTTCCTGCCATTGGTTGACCCACAAACCCGGTGATTTCTGCCAATAACTCCAGCACGCCGGCTGATTGCCCCGCCGTGGTCGGTGGTACTGCGCACAAGGGTTTGGCGGTTCCTGGACGAGCCAGTGCGGCCATTCCTGAGGCGCCAGCTGCATGGCCAGGCCAATGCGTCGCGCCTCCATGCGCAGGGCCATGCGACCACTCTGATGGCGCGAGGGTCGCAGCCATGCCAAGGGGCTCAACACCACCAGCAGGATTGACACCACTATCCAGACCGTCATATCTGTACTCCCGATTCTTGATGAGCGCATTGAGTCACTTTGGAAACACTGCGCTTGAAACCAGCCATACTTACCAATATTGCAACCCTCAGGAGGAGCACCTCATGCCCTACAACCACATTCTGGTCGCTGTAGACCTGACCGAAGAGTGCGACCCTGTCATCCACCGTGCTCGCGAGCTGGCGGTGAGCAACGGGGCGAAATTGTCCCTGGTGCATATCGTCGAGCCCATGGCCATGGCCTTTGGTGGCGATGTGCCAATGGACCTGTCACAACTGCAACAACAGCAGTTCGACCAGGCCAAGGAGCGACTCGATCGCCTGATCGTGAAATACCCTGAGCTCTCCAGGGAATACAGCCACCTGACCTACGGCCAGCCACGCCAGGAAATCCACCACCTGGCCAAGGAGCAAGGGTGCGACATGATCGTGGTCGGCAGTCACGGCCGCCATGGCCTGGCACTGCTGCTGGGCTCTACGGCCAACGACGTGCTGCACGGTGCGCCTTGCGATGTGCTTGCAGTGCGCCTGCAAAGCAAAAGCTGACAACACCGCCCCCTGTAGGAGCGAGCATGCTCCTACAGGGGAGGATTTGCGTTGCATATGAAAAGCCCGGCGTTCACGTGCGTGAAGCCGGGCTTTTTTATTGCCGGATCAATCAGGCATCCAGCTCGGCCCAGCGCTCGACCATGATGTCGAGTTCAGCCTGCAACTGCGCAAGCTGAGCAATCACCGCGGCGGTTTCCGCAGCCGGACGCAGGTAGAAGCCCGCATCGGCCATCTGCCCCTCAACCGCGACGATCTGCTGTTCCATGGCTTCGATCTGCCCAGGCAACGCTTCCAGCTCTCGCTGCACCTTGTAGCTGAGCTTCTTCTTCGCCACTGGCGCCTCGACGGCGGCTGCAACAGGCGCGGGCTCGGCCTTGACCACGGCGGAGTTGAGGTCGGCCTTGCCGGACTTGCTCTCGGTCACGCCCAGCAGGCGCGGCGAACCGCCCTGGCGCAGCCAGTCCTGATAACCGCCAACATACTCGCGAACCTTGCCTTCACCTTCGAAGACCAGGGTGCTGGTAACCACGTTGTCGAGGAATGCCCGGTCGTGGCTGACCATCAACACGGTGCCGTTGAAGGTCAGCAACACTTCTTCGAGCAGTTCGAGGGTTTCAACGTCGAGGTCGTTGGTCGGTTCGTCGAGCACCAGCAGGTTCGCCGGCTTGCTGAACAGCTTGGCCAGCAACAGGCGGGCACGCTCGCCACCGGACAGCGCCTTGACCGGCGTGCGGGCACGCTGTGGGCTGAACAGGAAGTCGCCGAGGTAGCTCAGCACGTGGCGGCTCTGGCCGTCGATATCGATGAAGTCGCGACCTTCGGCGACGTTATCGATCACGGTCTTTTCCAGGTCCAACTGATGGCGCAACTGGTCGAAGTAGGCGACGTCGATCTTGGTGCCTTCTTCCACCTTGCCACTGGTCGGCTGCAGGCCACTGAGCATCAATTTCAGCAGCGTGGTCTTGCCGGTGCCGTTGGCGCCGAGCAGGCCGATACGGTCGCCGCGCTGCAGCACCATGGAGAAGTCCTTGATCAGGAACGGACCACCCGGGTGAGCGAAGCTCACGTTCTCGAGCACCATCACCTGCTTGCCGGACTTGTCGGCCGTTTCCAGCTGGATGTTGGCCTTGCCGGTGCGCTCACGACGCTCGCTGCGCTCGACGCGCAGGGCTTTCAGCGCGCGTACGCGGCCTTCGTTACGGGTACGACGGGCCTTGATGCCCTGGCGAATCCACACTTCTTCCTGGGCCAGGCGCTTGTCGAACAGCGCGTTGGCGGTGGCTTCGGCGGCCAGCTCGGCTTCCTTGTGCACCAGGAAACTGGCGTAGTCGCCGTTCCAGTCGATCAGGCCACCGCGATCCAGTTCCAGGATGCGGGTCGCCAGGTTCTGCAGGAAGGAACGGTCGTGCGTGATGAACAGCACGGCGCCCTGGAAATCCTTCAGCGCCTCTTCCAGCCAGGCGATTGCACCGATATCCAGGTGGTTGGTCGGCTCGTCGAGCAACAGCAGGTCTGGCTCGGACACCAGGGCCTGGGCCAGCAGCACGCGACGACGCCAGCCACCGGACAATTCGGCGAGGGTCTTGTCCGCCGGCAACTGCAGGCGACTCAGGGTGCTGTCGACCAAGGTCTGCAAACGCCAGCCGTCGCGGGCTTCGAGGTCGTGCTGGACGTGCATCAGCTTGTCCAGATCGGCATCGGTGACGCAGTTCTGGCTCAGGTGGTGATACTCGGCGAGCAACGCGCCGACACCGTCCAGGCCTTCGGCAACCACGTCGAACACTGTCCGCTCGTCGGCTACTGGCAATTCTTGCGGCAATTCGCCAATCTTGAGCCCGGATGCGCGCCAAACCGAGCCGTCATCGGGCTTCTGGTCGCCCTTGACGAGCTTCATCATGCTGGATTTGCCAGTGCCGTTGCGGCCGATGATGCACACCCGCTCTCCACGGGCGATCTGCCAGGACACCTTGTCCAACAACGGCATAGCGCCGAAAGCAAGGGACACATCGCTGAATTTGAGCAGGGTCATGAGCTTCTCCAAAAACCGGGCGCGCATTCTACCTGAAACGGGGCTCCAGCAGGCCGGCAATTTCACCTTCGCAGCACTCTGCACAACAAATGTTGCGAACTGATGCAGACCGGTCGGCAAAGCTTTCGCCCGTTGCTGGCAAAAGGCTAAGCTACAGATAATCAGTGCGGGCATTGCCAGCACTTGTCATGTTTTTTCTGTCCGGACGTCTCATGCGCAGTCGCCTTCTCAATTTTTTGTCATGTTTTCTACTTTCTGCCGCTGCCGTTCAATCCGCACAGGCGGTGGACCTGTCTACCCAACGCCAATACTACGATGAAGCCAAGCGCGCCCTGGCGAAGGGCGACACAGGGCCGTATTTCCGCTACAGCCAGGCCCTGGCCGACTATCCGCTGGAGCCGTACCTGGCTTACGACGAGCTGACCGCGCGCTTGAAAACCGCGAGCAATGCCGAGATTGAGAAGTTCCTCGCCGAACACGGTGACCTGCCCCAGGCCAACTGGATGAAGCTGCGCTGGTTGCGCTGGCTGGCGGAACGCGGCGACTGGGCGACCTTCGTCAAGTACTACGACCCCAAGATGAATTTCACCGAACTGGACTGCCTCAACGCGCAGTACCAGATCAGCCACAACCAAAAGACCGAAGGCTACGCCAACGCCAACAAGCTCTGGCTGAGCGGTAAAACGCAACCGGCAGCCTGTGATGCCCTGTTCGGCATGTGGGCCGCCGAAGGCCAGTTGACCGAGCAGAAGCGCTGGGAACGCGCCAAGCTCGCCGCCCAGGCACGCAATTACCCACTGGCCAACAGCCTGGTCAATGGCTTGACCACCCTGGCCCCCCGTGGTCGCCTGCTGGTCGATGTAGCCCAGAATCCCGAGCTGCTCAATTCGCCGTCGCGCTTCGCCCCGGCCGACGAACCGATGTCGGACATTGTCAGCCTCGGCCTGCGCCGCTTAGCCCGTCAGGATCCGGACAGGGCCATGGCCCTGCTCGACGGTTACGCCAGCAGCATGCACTTCTCGCGCGACGAAAAAGTGGCCATCGCCCGGGAAATCGGGCTGACCCTGGCGCGACGTTTCGACAGCCGCGCGCTGGACATGATGACCAAATACGACCCGGAACTGCGCGACAACACGGTGTCTGAGTGGCGCATGCGTTTGTTGCTGCGCCTGGCGCGCTGGGACGATGCCTACCAGTTGACTCGCCGCCTGCCCCAGGACCTGGCCACCACCAACCGCTGGCGCTACTGGCAGGCCCGCAGCCTGGAACTGGCGCAGCCGCAAAACCCCGAGGCACTCAATCTCTATAAGAGCCTGGCCCGCGAGCGCGATTTCTATGGCTTCCTCGCCGCCGACCGTTCGCAGTCGCCGTATTCACTGAACAACAAACCGCTGGTGCTCAGCCAGGCACTGATCAACAAGGTGCGTAACACCCCTGGCATACGCCGCGCCCTGGAGTTTCATGCCCGCGGACAGATCGTCGACGGTCGCCGCGAGTGGTATCACGTCAGCCGCCACTTCAGTCGCGATGAAATGGTTGCCCAGGCGAAACTGGCCTACGACCTGAAATGGTATTTCCCGGCGATTCGCACCATCAGCCAGGCGCAGTACTGGGACGACCTGGACATTCGCTTCCCGATGGCCCACCGCGACACCCTGGTGCGTGAAGCCAAGGTCCGTGGCCTGCACTCAAGCTGGGTATTTGCCATCACCCGCCAGGAAAGCGCCTTCATGGAAGATGCCCGTTCCAGCGTCGGTGCGAGCGGCCTGATGCAATTGATGCCGGGCACCGCCAAGGAAACCGCGCGCAAGTTCAGCATTCCGCTGGCCTCGCCGCAGCAGGTGTTCAACCCGGACAAGAACATCCAGCTGGGCGCGGCTTACCTGAGCCAGGTTCACAGCCAGTTCAACGGCAACCGCGTCCTCGCCTCCGCCGCCTACAACGCCGGCCCCGGCCGCGTGCGCCAATGGCTGCGTGGTGCCGATCACCTGAGCTTCGACGTCTGGGTGGAAAGCATCCCGTTCGACGAAACCCGCCAGTACGTACAGAACGTGCTGTCGTATTCAGTGATCTACGGCCAGAAACTCAACTCGCCGCAACCGCTGGTGGATTGGCATGAGCGGTATTTCGACGATCAGTGAGTTTGATTGAAGCAAGGTCAAAAGATCGCAGTCTGCGGCAGCTCCTACGGGGTGTACACCGTCCCACTGTAGGAGCTGCCGCAGGCTGCGATCTTTTGATTCTGATTCTCAAATCCAAATGGCATCCCACAAGGGATATTCGCCAACCCTGGAAACCAACCCGGCCCGCAACGGATTCATGACGATATACCGCGCAGCTCCCTTGATATCCTCATCACGCCGTAACGCGCGATCGTAATACCCCCGCTGCCACAATCGCCCCTGCTCACCGCGCACCAGATTGATCGAACGGCTGCTTCTGGATTTGATGCGGCACATCAACTCCGCCAGGGACCCATTTTTCAATTCAATCAGCCAATGCAGGTGATCCGGCATTACGACCCAGGCCATGGAAGTGACCGACGCGCTTTCATCAGCGCAGCGCAGTTGATCCACCAAAAGACGACCCAAACGCCAATCAGCAAATACCGGCTGGCGCTGTTGAGTGACTGTTGTCAGCAGATAGAGGCGACCCTGTTCAGCAAATCTGGACTTGCGCAGGCGACACCCATTTGCGGCGATGGGCATTCCGTTGCCCTCCCTGAATATGCGGATTGCACAAGATTAGCCCACTGAGATGAGACCGCTGATATGCGCAATTTCTGCATATTTCAGAGCGCCGTTACCGGGTGAGTTACTGGGTCGGTTACTGGGTCGCTCAACAACTCCATCTCACGAAACCTCGCGTTTATCACTGAACTGCAACGCCGCCAACCGTGCATACAGCGCGTTGCTCGCAATCAGCGACTGGTGCGTGCCCACTGCCACCAACTTGCCCTGGTCCATCACCGCAATGCGATCGGCGTTTTTGACGGTGGCCAGGCGGTGGGCGATGACCAGGGTGGTGCGGTTTTTCATCAGGCTGGGTAATGCCTGCTGGATCAGGTGCTCGCTCTGGGCGTCGAGGGCGCTGGTGGCTTCGTCCAGCAGCAGGATGGGCGCATCCACCAGCAACGCGCGGGCGATGGCCAGGCGCTGGCGCTGGCCGCCGGACAAGCCGAGGCCGCCGTCGCCCAGGTGCGTCTGGTAACCGTTGGGCATGGCTTCGATGAAGTCGTGGGCATAGGCGATTTTTGCCGCCTCGCGGACCTCCTCCGAGGTCGCCGTCGGGTTGCCGTAGCGCAGGTTGTCTTCGATGCTGCCGAAAAACAGCGCCGGGGTTTGCGACACCAGTGCAAAGCAGCGCCGCAGGTCCAGCGGATCGAGTTGGGTCAGGGGCACGCCATCGAGCAGGATGCGCCCTTCGGCGGGGTCGTAAAAGCGCAGCAGCAGGTCATACACCGTCGATTTTCCCGCCCCGGACGGCCCGACCAACGCCAGGGTCTCCCCGGCCTGAATGGTCAGGCTCAGGCCGTCGACGGCGTAGCTTTCAGGGCGCGATGGGTAGCTAAAGCGCACATCCTGCAACACCAGGTCACCCTTCACCCGCTCGGGCAAGGTCACCAGGCCAGTGGACGGCGGCTGGATGATGTTCTGCGCCCGCAGCAATTCGGCGATCCGTTCTGCCGCGCCCGCTGCGCGCTGCAACTCGCCGATCACCTCACTCAAGGTGCCGAACGCACTGCCGACGATCAGGCTGTAGAAGACAAACGCCGCCAGCTCACCCGCGGAAATCCGCCCGGCAATCACGTCCATGCCGCCAACCCAGAGCATCACGCCGACGGCGCCCAACACCAGCACGATCACCAGGGTAATCAGCCAGGCGCGCTGAAAAATACGCTTGCGCGCGGTGTCGAACGCCTCCTCCACGGTGACGGCGAACCGCTGTTCGTCCTGGGCCTGGTGGTTGTAGGCCTGCACGGTCTTGATCTGGCCCAGGGTCTCGGACACGTAGCTGCCGATGTCGGCAATCCGGTCCTGGCTCAGGCGCGACAGGCTGCGCACCCGGCGGCCAAAAATCAGGATCGGCGCGATCACCAACGGCAAGGCGACCACCACGATGCTGGTGAGTTTTGGATTGGTGACAAACAGCAGGACAATCCCGCCAATCACCATCAGCAAGTTGCGCAGAAACAATGACAGGGACGAGCCGATCACCGATTGCAGCAGCGTGGTATCGGCGGTCAGGCGCGACTGGATCTCGGAACTGCGGTTGTCCTCGTAGAAACCCGGGTGCAGGTACACCAAATGGTTGAACACCCGGCGACGGATGTCGGCGACGCAACGCTCGCCGATCCACGACACCAGGTAAAACCTCGCAAAGGTGCCGACCGCCAGGCCGATCACCAACAACATGAACAGAGCGATGGACTGGTTGAGCAAATGCGGGGACTGGGTCATGAAACCCTGGTCCACCAGCAGTCGAATGCCCTGCCCCATGGACAAGGTAATACCCGCCGTGACGACCAGCGCGAACAGGGCGCCCAGTGCCTGCCAGCGGTAAGGTGCGATGAAACGACCGGCCAGGCGGAGCGCACGACGGTGACGAACAGTGAGCATTGGCATCATCCAGAAAGGAGCCATAAACAGGACCAGCGTACACCGACCAACAAGGTGCAATGGCTGAATCAGAATGAGTCAGGTTAATTATGACCATGCAGTCTAGTGCCTAGACAGTATTGGTCTAAAGTTCGGGTAGCCATGTCGGGATATTTCTGGTCGACTGGCGATGCCGTTCAGGAGCGATCGCAGGGAGTTGTCACAGCCTGGTCACCTGACGGTTTTAATCTAGGCACACAACCTGATGAGGAGACAGGCCATGTCCTTGCAACAACGCAGCGATGACAAGATTCAAGTGATCCGCACGCAGCCAGACCAGTCTCTGGGATGCTCGATAATCGATGAACAGGGCCGCGAAGTACCGATCACTGAAAAGATGATCCAGAAAGCGTGCAAAGAACTGGAGAAGCGATTGGTCAAGCCTGCCGAAGAGAAGTGATGTAACCACCGTCTTCATTGACCCGGCCCTTTGAGGGCCGGGTTTTTTATTGGCGGATATTCAAATGACCGTCGCGCCCAGCGCCGCCACGATCTGCTGCAACGCTGGCGCATCCCCGTCGATACGCACCTGCAACCCGTCGATCTCCCGTCGTGACGGGTAGTTCTTGCGCAACACATCGAACGCCGCACGCTGCTCGCTCACACGGCCGACCAGGCTGCGGCGAAAATCCGCATCGTCACGGCGCGGGTCGTACACGCCACGGCACAACATCGCCAGGGCCCACGCCGGGTCGGTATCCCCGCTCAAGGTCACCTGCGACAGCCACGGGGCTGGCAGCAAGTCGCCGAGGCTGACCTGGGGCGCTTGCCCGAGGAACTCGCAGTACGCCTGATAGATCTGCGCCGTGCCGCGCTGCTTGCCATCGAGGCTGTACCCGGCAATGTGCGGCGTGGCCAGCACGCAGAGTTCGGCCAGGGCCACATCGACTTCGGGCTCGCCCTCCCAGACATCGAGCACCGCCTGCAGGTCTTCGCGCTGCAGCAGCACCTCTCGCAAGGCGGTGTTGCCCACTACCGGGCCACGGCTGGCGTTGATCAGCCAGGTGCCGGGCTTGAGTTGGTTCAGGCGGCGTTGATCGAACAGGTGCCAAGTGGGCTGGGCGCCCTTGCGGGTCAGCGGGGTGTGCAAGCTGATGACATCGCACTGCTCGATGATCTGTTCAAGGCTGACGTAGTCGCCACCCTCGGCGGCCTGGCGTGGCGGATCGCAGACCAGCACCTTCCAGCCCAGCCCCTGCAGGACCTTGACCAGTCGTCCCCCGACCTCACCAGCACCCACCACGCCGTAGGTGCGTTGGGTCAGGTCGGCGCCTTCGATTTCAGCCAGGGTCAGCAGGCTGCCGAGTACGTAGTCGACCACGCCCCGGGCGTTGCAGCCCGGCGCGCTGGACCAGGTGATGCCGGTCTGTTGAAAGTACTCCAGGTCCAGGTGATCGGTGCCGATGGTGCAGGTGCCGACAAAACGCACCTTGCTGCCTTCGAGCAATGCACGGTCGACGCGGGTGACCGAACGCACCAGCAGTACATCGGCCTGTTCGACGGTGGCGCGGTCGATGGAACGCCCCGGCACCCGGCGGATTTCACCGAATGTCTGGAAGAAAGCGTCGAGCAGGGGGATATTTTCGTCGGCAACGATCAGCATGTCAGGCTCCTTTGGCGGACCGGCAGTGTAGGCGTAGTTGATGTCTTGCGCCTAGCGCCGATGCCCTCCCCGATCATCGATCACTGATCACCGATCCCTTGTAGGAGCGAGCATGCTCCGGGCGGCGTTCCGACGATGAACCTGAGAGCGCCGCGGGGTGTCAGCTTTCCCACGTCATCGTTGACGTCCATCGTCGGAACGCCGCCCGGAGCATGCTCGCTCCTACAGAGGGAGGGGTGGGATTACAAATCCCCAACACAGTCTTTTCCTGACCGCTGCGTCAACGCGTAGAATGCGCAGCCGCGCATGAACAATCTTTGGACGCTTTGCCCTTGAATTCCGTGACTTCCCACACCGCCAGCCCTTCCCTCTCCCGCCCCGCCCGGGTCCGCCTGGAGCTGAAAAACCTGCTCGGCCTGGCCTTGCCGATCATGATCGCGCAACTGGCCACCACGGCGATGGGTTTTGTCGATGCGGTGATGGCTGGCCGGGTCGGGCCGCGCGACCTGGCGGCGGTGGCGCTGGGCAACTCGATCTGGGTGCCGGTGTTCCTGTTGATGACCGGCACGTTGCTGGCCACCACGCCGAAAGTCGCCCAGCGCTTTGGTGCCGGGACCCACAGCGAGATCGGCCCGATCGTGCGTCAGGCGCTGTGGCTGGCGTTGGTGGTGGGCCTGATCGCGACCGGCCTGCTACTGGGCGCCGAGCCGGTCCTGCGCGTGATGAAGGTCGATCCCGAACTGATCGGCCCCTGCATGCAGTACCTGCACGGCATCGCCAGCGGCCTGCCTGCGGTCGCGATCTACCATGTGCTGCGCTGCTTCAGTGATGGCCTGGGCCGCACTCGCCCGGCGATGGTCCTGGGCCTGTGCGGCCTGGCGCTGAACATTCCGCTGAACTACGTGTTCATCTATGGCCACTTCGGCGTGCCGGCCATGGGCGGCGTCGGTTGCGGCTGGGCCACGGCGATCGTGATGTGGGTGATGGCCCTGGGCATGGCCGGCTGGGAGCGCTGGGCGCCGGCCTATCAATCGAGCCAGCTGTTCAGCCGTTTCGATTGGCCACAATGGTCGGTGATCAAGCGCCTGCTGGGCATCGGCCTGCCTATCGGCATTGCCGTATTCGCCGAGTCGAGCATCTTCGCCGTAATCGCCCTGTTGATCGGCAGCCTCGGCGCCACCGTGGTCGCCGGTCACCAGATCGCCCTCAACTTCAGCTCGCTGGTGTTCATGATCCCCTACTCCCTGGGCATGGCCGTGACCGTGCGGGTCGGCCAGGCGCTGGGGCGCGAGCAACCCCGTGAAGCGCGTTTCGCCGCAGGCGTCGGCATGGGCACGGCGTTGGCGTACGCCTGCCTGTCGGCGAGCATGATGCTATTGCTGCGTGAGCACATCGCGACGATCTACACGGCGGACCCGACGGTGATCAAGGTGGCGGCGATGTTGATCGTGTATTCGGCGCTGTTCCAGTTTTCCGACGCGATCCAGGTCACGGCGGCCGGCGCGTTGCGCGGCTATCAGGACACCCGGGTGACGATGATCCTGACCCTGTTCGCCTACTGGGGCATCGGCCTGCCGGTGGGCTACGCCCTGGGCCTGACCGACTGGCTGGGCACGCCAAGCGGCCCGAGCGGTCTGTGGCAGGGCCTGATCGTCGGCCTGAGCTGCGCGGCGCTGATGCTGTCGATCCGCCTGACGCGCAGTGCACGCAAGCGGATTCGCCTGTAGGAGCGAGCATGCTCCGGGCGGCGTTCCGACGATGGACGTCAACGATTACGCGGGGAGCCTGACACCCCGCGGCGCCCTCGGGTTTTTCGCGAGCATGCTCGCTCCTACAAGGGCTTTGTGGGTCAGTTGGATTTTTTGCGGATCCAGTAGAGGTAGGTGCCCGCGTCTTCATGCTGCCCTACCAGTTCATGGTCGAGAAACACACAGAACTTGGGGATATCGCGGCGGGTCGACGGATCGGTGGCGATCACCTTGAGCAGGCCGCCAGGCACCAGGTCACGGATGTGCTGGTGCAACATCATCACCGGCTCCGGGCAGTTGAGGCCGGTGGCGTCGAGGGTGCCGTCTACCGGCTTATCAAGCATTTCACTCATGATTAACTCCTGAAACTTGCCGGCATTGTACACCGCTGACTGATCGTTCCCACGCTCTGCGTGGGAATGCCGCCAGGGACGCTCCGCGTTCCAGCTCTGGATGTGACGCAGAGCGTCACGGAATGCATTCCCACGCGGAGCGTGGGAACGATCGGTACAGGGAGCCGGGTTGCTAGCGGGATTTCGGTTTCTTTACGTCCAGCCGGCGCAAATGGCAGGTCACTTCCTCACGGTCGTGGTACAGCTGCTTGCAGCCGATCTCCACGCGAATGCCCCGGGCCTTGAAACCCTCGGCAATACGCTCCAGCAAGCGCTTCACCTCGGCGTAACGCTGCTTCATCGGCAGCTTGAGGTTGACCACCGCCTCGCGGCAATGCCCCTCGCCGATCCACTCCTCGAGCATCGCCGCATTACGCGCCGGCTTCTCGACGATGTCGCAGACCATCCAGTCCACCGGCTGCTTGGGCTTGAAGGTGAAACCGTCGGCCATCAAATGCTGCACCAGGCCCGTGTCCATCAAGCTTTCAGCCATCGGGCCATTGTCGATGGCGGTCACCAGCATGCCGCGGTTGACCAGTTGCCAGGTCCAGCCGCCAGGCGCAGCACCCAGGTCGACCCCGGTCATGTCGCTGTGCAGGCGCTCGTCCCATTGGTCGCGCGGAATGAAGTGATGCCAGGCCTCTTCGAGCTTCAAGGTCGAACGACTCGGCGCCTCGCGCGGGAATTTCAAACGCGGAATGCCCATCGGCCACATCGCCGAATTGTTCGACTCCGCCAGGCCGACGAACACTTCACGGCCGCTCTTGAACGTCAGCAACAAGCGCGGCTTGTTCGCGTCGTCCACCAGCTTGCCGGCGCCAATCAGCGCCTTGCGCAACGGGCCTTCGAATTTCTTGCAGAAGTTCGACAGCTCCTTGCCATCATTGGTATCGACCACTTCCAGCCACAGGCTGCCGCAGGTCGGAAAATCCGCCAGGTGCGCGAGAATCACGCTGATGCGATCACTCTCCGGCAGGTCGATGAAAATCCCCCGGGCCCACTGGCGCGGGAAAATCAGGTTGGCAAAACGCTGCCCGCGCATCAGGCGCTCGGCGCCGTCTTCTTCGGTGCAGACAAACTCGGCGCAGGCGCTGGCGGCCTTGGCCTTGGCATAACCGGCCACGTTCAGTTGGGCGGCGAGGTCGGAAATCTCGGAACAGACTTCACCTTCGAAGCCCGGCCGGCAATGCATGAAAAGGGTGTTCATTCTTACTCCTGGGCAGAGGGCGAGACATTCAACCCCTGCGCGATGCCCAGACTTGCGCTAACGCAATGTCTGTCACGAAAACCGGCGCATGATAGCCGACTTCGGAACCTCGGACTTGCCCATAGAGTCCAGTTATTAGCCAGCAACTTCAAACAGGGCTAGGTTTAATGCTCTGCCCGTCCCCTCAGTCCGCCACCGTGCGGACTCAAAGGAGTGATCGTAATGCCGTCCCTCGATAGCCTGAACACCCTTAAAACCCTGCAAGTCGACGACAAGCTCTATCACTATTACAGCCTGCCGGAGGCCGCCAGAAGCCTCGGCGACCTGGACGCGCTGCCCATGTCGCTCAAAGTGCTGCTGGAAAACCTGCTGCGCTGGGAAGACGCCAAGACCGTCACCGGCGCCGACCTCAAGGCCATCGCCGCCTGGCTCAAGGAGCGCCGCTCCGACCGCGAAATCCAGTACCGGCCGGCCCGGGTGCTGATGCAAGACTTCACCGGCGTGCCCGCCGTGGTCGACCTGGCCGCCATGCGCGCGGCGATGGCCAAGGCCGGCGGCGACCCGCAGCGGATCAACCCGCTGTCGCCGGTGGACCTGGTGATCGACCACTCGGTGATGGTCGACAAGTTCGCCACCAGCAGCGCCTTCGAACAGAACGTCGACATCGAAATGCAGCGCAACGGCGAGCGTTACGCCTTCCTGCGCTGGGGCCAGAGCGCCTTCGACAACTTCAGCGTGGTGCCGCCGGGCACCGGCATCTGCCACCAGGTCAACCTCGAATACCTGGGCCGCACCGTCTGGACCAAGGACGAAGACGGCCGCACCTACGCCTTCCCCGACACCTTGGTCGGCACCGACTCCCACACCACCATGATCAACGGCCTCGGCGTACTCGGCTGGGGCGTCGGCGGTATCGAAGCCGAAGCGGCGATGCTCGGCCAACCGGTGTCGATGCTGATTCCCGAAGTGATCGGCTTCAAGCTCACCGGCAAACTCAAGGAAGGCATCACCGCCACCGACCTGGTGCTGACCGTCACCCAGATGCTGCGCAAGAAAGGCGTGGTCGGCAAATTCGTCGAGTTCTACGGCGACGGCCTGGCTGACCTGCCGCTGGCCGACCGCGCGACCATCGCCAACATGGCGCCGGAGTATGGCGCCACCTGCGGCTTCTTCCCGGTGGACGACGTCACCCTCAACTACCTGCGCCTGTCTGGCCGCCCCGACGCCACGGTGAAACTGGTCGAGGCCTACAGCAAGGTGCAAGGCCTGTGGCGCCAGCCAGGCCAGGAACCACAATTCACCGACAGCCTGGCCCTGGACATGACCAGCGTCGAAGCCAGCCTGGCCGGCCCCAAGCGCCCGCAAGACCGTGTGTCGCTGCCGAATGTGGCGCAAGCCTTCAGCGACTTCGTCGGCCTGCATCTCAAACCCACCAGCAAGGAAGAAGGCCGCCTGGAAAGCGAAGGCGGTGGCGGCGTAGCCGTGGGCAACGCGGACATGGCCGGTGAAGTGGACTACGAGTATGAAGGCCAGACCCTTCGCCTGAAAAACGGTGCGGTGGTGATCGCCGCTATCACCTCCTGCACCAACACCTCCAACCCGAGCGTGATGATGGCGGCCGGGCTGGTGGCGAAAAAAGCCGTGGAAAAAGGCCTGCGCCGCAAACCATGGGTAAAAAGCTCCCTGGCCCCGGGCTCGAAAGTGGTCACCGATTATTACAAGGCGGCCGGCTTGACGCAGTACCTCGACACCCTGGGTTTTGCCCTGGTCGGCTACGGCTGCACCACCTGCATCGGCAACTCCGGGCCGCTGGCGGAGCCCATCGAACAAGCCATCCAGAAGGCCGACCTGACCGTGGCCTCGGTGCTGTCGGGCAACCGCAACTTCGAGGGCCGGGTCCATCCGCTGGTGAAAACCAACTGGCTGGCCTCGCCGCCGCTGGTGGTCGCCTACGCCCTGGCCGGCACCGTGCGCATCGACCTCAGCCAAGAGCCCCTGGGCGAAGACCAGAACGGCAAGTTGGTGTACCTGCGCGACATCTGGCCCAGCAGCCAGGAAATCGCCGAAGCGGTCGAACAGGTCAACACCGCCATGTTCCACAAGGAATACGCCGAAGTATTCGCTGGCGACGAACAATGGCAAGCCATCGAAGTACCGCAAGCGGCCACCTACGTCTGGCAGGACGACTCGACCTACATCCAGCATCCGCCGTTCTTCGACGACATCGGCGGCCCGCCACCGGTGGTCAAGGACATCAGCGGCGCACGCATCCTCGCCCTGCTCGGCGACTCGGTGACCACCGACCACATCTCCCCCGCCGGCAACATCAAGGCCGACAGCCCGGCAGGCCACTACCTGCGCGAGAAAGGCGTGGAACCGCGCGACTTCAACTCCTACGGCTCACGCCGCGGCAACCACCAGGTGATGATGCGCGGCACCTTCGCCAACATCCGCATCCGCAACGAAATGCTCCATGGCGAGGAAGGCGGCAACACCTACTACATCCCTACCGGCGAAAAACTGCCGATCTACGACGCCGCCATGCGCTACCAAGCTACCGGCACCCCGCTGGTGGTGATCGCCGGCCAGGAATACGGCACCGGCTCCAGCCGCGACTGGGCCGCCAAGGGCACTAACCTGCTGGGGATCAAGGCGGTCATCGCCGAAAGCTTCGAACGCATCCATCGCTCGAACCTGGTGGGCATGGGCGTACTGCCCCTGCAGTTCAAGCTCGACCAGAACCGCAAGAGCCTGAACCTGACTGGCCGGGAAACCCTGGACATCCTGGGGCTGACGGGCGTTGAGCTGACACCACGGATGAATTTGACCCTGGTCATCACTCGGGAAAACGGTAGCCAGGAAAAAATCGAAGTGCTGTGTCGGATTGATACGCTGAATGAGGTGGAATACTTCAAGTCGGGGGGGATCTTGCATTACGTGTTGCGGCAGTTGATTGCCTCGTAATCGCGTGGCTATAGCTGTTGATGCTTCAGGTGCCGTTCTTCGTTAGCGGCGCCTGACGCCCCCCTTACAACCTGCCCACCACCATGCGGAGCCAGGCTTGAAACGGCGAAGGCATCATCACAGCCAACCAATCTCTCCCGGCCCTACCGGAACAACTGTGGGAGCGAGCCTGATCGCGAAGGCGGCCTGACAGCCAACCCATCTCCCGCGGCCCTCCCCAATCAACTGTGGGAGCGAGCCTGCTCGCGAAGGCGGCCTGACAGCCAACCCATCTCCCGCGGCCCTCCCCAATCAACTGTGGGAGCGAGCCTGCTCGCGAAGGCGTCCTGACAGCCAACCCATCTCCCGCGCCCCTACCCGATCAACTGTGGGAGCGAGCCTGCTCGCGAAGGCGTCCTGACAGCCAACCCATCTCCCGCGGCCCTACCCGATCAACTGTGGGAGCGGGCTTGCTCGCGAAGGCGGCCTGACAGCCAACCCATCTCCCGCGGCCCTCCCCAATCAACTGTGGGAGCGAGCCTGCTCGCGAAGGCGTCCTGACAGCCAACCTGTGGCTTGTTGACCGCGTACATATCCATTCCTGCGGTAACGGCCACTTATGGTTTCGCTTTTACAGCGAGTCACTTGGAAAAGCCCGTAGGAGCCAGGCTTGCCGGCGAAGGCGTGCTGGCAGACGATGATTGTCTTTCAGGTGTACATATCCGTTCCTGCGGTAACGGCCACCTATAGTTTCGCTTTTACAGCGAGTCACTTGGAAGAGCCCCAAGTAACCAAGGGCTCTTGCCCCTGGCGTTCGGTGCCTCGCTAATGCTCGGCATGCCCTCGCTCCGGTCCTGCTCCGTGGGTCGCCGCGATGGGCCATCCTTGGCCCAGCGCGGCTAAACCGGCATCCTTGCCGGTTTACCCACTGCGCAGAACCTCCACTCGGCCTCTCGAGGGGGCAAGAAAATCAAAAGCCAGATCACAATCAAAAGCGAGGCGGCCGACCGGCCGGCCTGATCGGAAGCCATACACATACCCCCTGTGCTGGTTTGTCAGCGATGACGGCCCGACGCCAACCCATCACTTCCGAATACACCCAAATCCACTGTAGGAGCTGGCTTGTCGGGCCGCCGCATCGCAGCGATGGCGGCCTAATAGCCAACCTGGATTTTGTTGACCGCGTACATATCCATTCCTGCGGTAACGGCGCCTAATGGTTTCGCCCTTACGGCGAGTCACTTGGAAGAGCCCTAAGTAACCAAGGGCTCTTGCCCCTGGCGTTCGGTGCCTCGCTGATGCTCGGCATGCCCTCGCTCCGGTCCTGCTCCGTGGCCCGCCGCGATGGGCCATCCTTGGCCCAGCGCGGCTAAACCGGCATCCATGCCGGTTTACCCACTGCGCAGAACCTCCACTCGGCCTCTCGAGGGGGCAAGAAAATCAAAAGCCAGATCACAATCAAAAGCGAGGCGGCCGACCGGCCGGCATGATCGGAAGCCATACGCATCCCCCCCCCCCGCAGGAGCCAGGCTTGCCGGCGAATGCGTACTCACAACCAATGACCGCCTTACAGGTGACACACGAAAAAAGCACCTGCCTGGCTACCTGGAAAGCTTTATAACTGAACCCAAAACAATATTTCGTGGCCCTGCCCCAACCCATAAGCTCAAGAAATGCAAACCCCTGCCGATAATCAGGGCAATACGCTGTGGTAGGGTATTTTAGAAATGTGTCGTTATGGGTTTAGCGTATGAAAGAGATTTATCTATTGATCGAGCACGGCATCGATCAAGGCGAAGTGTATGTTCTTGGTTGGTTCGATGATGAGAAAAGGGCGAAGGAAGTCGCCGAGGAAAAAGAGTGGGAGGCGTATCGCGAAGCCTTGAAAACAGGACACGCCTGGTCAAATCACAAGCCGTTAGCGCCGGATCAAACGGAGTACCGTCGATTCTGGATCAAAGAGGTTTCCAAGTTTGATCGCGTCCCCGTCCCAAGGTCCTCGGCCGTTCATTGAGCCTCGCGCACGTGCTGACGCATCCCAGCAGCATCTGCGATTTGCTTTCCGATAGCCCGCCGTCGCAGCCTGGCCGAGCGGCCACCGGACAACCTGATGTCGAATGCACGCGGCTCCCTGTAGGAGCCAGCGGTGCGGAGATCTGACTTGCCGGCGAAACCTCCCGAAAGTCCAACGCACTACTCAAGCCCGCCATCGCCAGCGCGACAGCCCTATGTCACCCACACTTTATGCGCTGGCTGTTCAGCCCATACTCTCTGAAGGGAACAGCATTACCCACAAAATGCTGACTTTGTGGGGGACCACATCCCTGTGCTCAATACTCGCGTTATAGAAATGACCGGTACTACGTCAAACCGCAACTAATACTCAGTATCACCTTCGATCTTGAAATGCATGACCCACCCCCTTATCGAAGTAACCAGGGCCATCAGAGGCATCAACATCAACAACGTCACAGCGATCACGGGCCAACTTGTCATATGCTTCCCCTTTTTCCAGCAGGATTCGGCAACGCGCCCTTAAACGAACTTCAGCCACCTTTAAACATAGTCACGCACTCTGTTTTACGCACTAAGACACAGCATCACAATTGCAGAAGCACGGCCATATCTGCCTAAATGCCCCACATTAAAGCGAGCTCACCCGAAACAAGGAAACGTTCATGCTCGTCATGCCCTGGCCATACCTGACACTCCTCTCTGCCGGCTATGTCCTGGCCCTCACCTACGGGCAAATTACCGCCCAGGCGAGCATCGCCATCATCCTGTTGCTGCTCACCGGTTTCGCCGCCCGGCAACAACACGCCCGCTACGTCCGCTATCTTGGTCATGCCATATTCATTCTCCTGGCCCTCACCCTCGCTCTGCATTGGTGGCCGGGGTTTCAAAACGCCAGGATGATCGATCAGGAGCGCTTCACCGAGAACGCCGTGCCGTTCTCGATGTATCTCAACCTGGATAAACCGCTGATAGGCTTCTGGCTGTTACTCGTGTGCCCATGGATCATCGGCCGCCACTCATTTATGCAAGCGATAAAAGCAGGCGCCCTGACCCTCAGCCTAACGGCACTCGTTACGCTCGGGGGAGCATCGCTGCTGGGAATCGTAGAATGGTCGCCGAAATGGCCGCCGCAGGCATGGCTGTGGATAAACAACAACCTGCTACTGGTGACGCTAGTAGAAGAAGCGCTATTTCGCGGCTACATACAAGGTGGCCTGAGCCGGCGCTTCCAACACCTGCACTACGGCGAACACCTTGCCCTGTTAATCGCTTCTCTATTATTCGGGCTGGCGCACTGGGGGGCCGGTTGGGAGTGGGTTTTGCTGGCGACCCTGGCGGGCGTCGGTTACGGCCTGGCCTATCGATTCGGCGGACTGGCCGCTGCAATCTCCACACATTTCGGTTTAAATCTGCTGCACTTCGGCTTATTCTCTTATCCAATGATGGCCACATGAGCCATCATCCCTCGCACAACCCCAAGTCCTGACCGACTGGACAAATTTTGTCAAAATGCCCTTCCCGATGGCAAAAACGGCCGATTATCGGTAGGGAACTATGCGACTTGACTCCTGTCCTGCCCAACGTTTAACCTCCCGCCCCACGAATGGAAGCAATCTGCCCTACATTGGCGGATAGTCCTCTGAAAATGAATTCAAGCAACGCGTTTATCGCGCCGTTGTGCTGTGCGGTAAATCATGCTTAAGCCTCGCTCCCCCCTACAGATCAAAAAATCCGTCATTTTTGCCTTGGTGCTGCGTGAAGCGCGGTCGCGTTTCGGCCAACGGCGCATGGGTGCTATTTGGACGCTGATCGAGCCGATTTGCCACCTGTTGATTCTCAGTGTGTTATTCGGCCTGCTTCGCGGACGATCGGTGACCGGCATCGACTTTCCAGTCTTCGTGTTGGTTGGCATGGCGCCTTTTCTGACATTTCGCAACACCGCGTTGCGGCTGATGAATAGCCCTAAAGAAAATCGCTCACTGTTTGCCTATAAACAGATTAAGCCGCTCGATACTTTTATTGCCCGCGTTATAGTGGAGTTCAGTATTTCAGCGTGCGTGTACGCCATTCTGGTGTTTGGCTTCGCTTGGTACGGTTTCGATATGTCCATCAAATCCCCTATTGAATGGATGCTGACCATTCTGCTCGGGGTTTTTTTCTCATTTGGCTTGGGGATGTTGTTATCGCTGATCGCTCATGCCTTGCCCAGCAGCACGCTATTTCTGCGGATGATGTTTTTCCCGCTGTACTTCATTTCGGGCGTGTTCGTCCCTGCTGCTTATCTGCCACACACAATGCTTCCTTTGCTTCTACTCAATCCATTTCTACACTTGCTGGAACTAATTCGCTCCGAAATCTTCCCCCACTACGTTCCGGTTGATGGGGTTTCGGTGCAGTACGTGATTGCCTGTACCCTGATTTTGCTATTTGTTTCCCTTGGCACTTACAGGGTTCGTCGACTGCATTTGATTTCCACCAAGAACGGCTAACGGTAGGCTTCCTGTGTTCGAACTTAGAAATATCACAAAGTCGTACCTGACCCCTAAAGGTCGCCGTCACGTGTTTCGCGACTTGTCGCTGAAGATTCCCGCTGGCAAGAACATCGGACTGATCGGCCGTAACGGTGCCGGCAAGTCAACCTTAATGCGCCTGTTAGGCGGTGCCGACGTGCCAGACTCCGGTACCATTGTAACCGACAAGAGCATCTCCTGGCCCGTCGGATTGTCCGGTGGCTTCCAGGGCAGTATGACCGGTCGCGAGAACATCAAATTCGTCAGTCGAGTCTATGGCGCCGAAGGTGACGCAATGCGTCAAAAGGTCGCGTACGTTCAAGACTTCGCCGAAATCGGTAACTGGATCGATGAGCCGGTCAAAACCTACTCCTCCGGGATGCGCTCGCGCCTGGCCTTTGGCCTAAGCATGGCCTTCGACTTCGACTATTACCTGATCGACGAAGTTATGTCGGTGGGTGATGCCCAGTTCAAGCGCAAATGTGCTGACGTGTTCCAAGAGCGCCTGCAGAAATCCAAAATGGTGCTGGTTTCCCACAACATGTCCGAAATCCAAAAACTCTGTGACGTCGTGTTATTGGTGCGCGATGGAGGAATCCAGATTTACGACGACGTCGCCGAAGGCATCAAGGCTTACCACAGCTGACCCCCCCTTATATCGCAGCACCGTTCCACTTCAAGGATGCATCACATATGAGCAGTACGGGTAAACTCAAGGGCTGGCGCCTGGCAATTGGTTTGGTGGTTCTGCCACTGGCCTTGGCGGCCATCTATTACGGCATGTTCGCTATCGACCGTTATGTCAGCTCCGCTCAGGTGGTAGTCCGCCAGGATGGCGGTAATCAGGGCGCCGCAATGCCCGGGCTGGCCACCTTGCTAACCGGCACTAACCCGGCCTCCCGGGAAGAAACCCTTTACCTGCGCGAATACATCGTGTCGATGGACATGATGTTACTACTGGAAGAACGTCTGCACTGGATCGAGCAATACGCAGCCCAGCGCAACGATATTTTCTTCTGGCTTGACAAAGATGCCGAGCGCGAGGACTTGCTCGAGTACTACCAGCGCATGGTCTCCGCGCATTACGACGAAACTACCGGCCTGCTACGGGTCGAGGTGCAAGCCTTTACCCCTAAACTGTCTGAGCAGATGCTGCGCACCATTCTTGAAGCCAGCGAACACTTCGTCAACGAAGTAAGTCACAGCATTGCCCGTGAGCAAATGAACTTCGCCAAAGGTGAGCTGCAAAACGCGCGCACCAATTACGCCGAACGCAAAACCGAACTGATCGACTTCCAGAATGACAATAAGGTCCTGGATGGCGGCAACACTGCACAAAGCCGCGCCACCATCATTGCCGATCTCGAAGGCCAATACACCAAAGAGCAGGCCGTACTCACCGAAATGCTCTACAAACTGCGGCCTGATTCGCCACAGGTCAAACAGCAAAAACAAAAGGTCAGCGCTATCACCCAGCAACTGGCCAAGGAAAAACGTCTGCTGGTCTCGTCGCCTGACGGCTCCCAGTTGAACGTCGTCGCCTCACGCTTCCAGCAATTGACCCTAGACGCCGGCATCGCTGAAGAAAGCTACAAAACCGCAGTCGCCGCCCTCGACAATGCCCGTATCGAGGCGAGCAAGAAAATCCGCACCCTGGTCACCGTGGTCAGCCCGAATAGCCCACAACTGGCCCTGTACCCCGAGCGTCTTTACAACCTGGCAACCATCTTGCTTGCCCTGCTCATGTTGTACGGCATAACTCGCTTCATCCTGGCTTCGATCGAGGATCACCGTGATTAAATCCCTTGTAATCTCCCACAAGTTCAACCTGACACTGGCAGCATTGACCCTGGCAACCCTGGGTCTCGCCGGATGTGGTGGCACCTTGTCGGGCGCCGGCCCGTACAAGGGCGATATCGAAAGCAAAAACCAGCCGTACAACCTGGTCGAGATCAGCGCTAACACCATTGCCCCGTACATGCGTGGCGCAGTTCGCCCGGTGCAATCGAGCATCGCCAAACCAGTCGCTCCCTCGGCGCGATTGATGGCCGGTGACATCCTCAACGTATTGATCACCGACAACGCACCGGAAGGCTCGGCGCTGTTTGCACCGCTGTCAGCTGGCGGCACGCAGCTCAAGACCCGCATCGACGACCAGGGCATGATCTCCTTGCCCTACGTCGGCCGTCAGTTCGTCGCCGGCATGACGCTCAACGAAGTTGAGAACATGATCCGCAGACAGCTCAAAGGGGTGACCACCGACGTGCAGACCCATGTCGAACTGGTCGGTGATTTGTCGGGCTCGGTACTGGTAGCCGGTGCGGTTAAATCCCCTGGCCGTTTCAGTACCCTGCAAGGCCCACTGACACTGCTTGACGCCGTCAACCAAGCTGGCGGTCCGGTAATGGAGCCACATCTTGTCAACGTCACCGTACGTACAGGCAGCCAGGTTCAGCAGTTCAACTATGAAGACGTTTTAGCCGGTAACAACATGGTGTTGCGCCCAAATTCAGAAGTGGTACTGGACCGCGCGCGCCAGCGCTTTGTTGCCATGGGCGCGGTGGGCGAGCCTGGGTTGAAAGATCTGCCGGCGCAAAATACCAGTTTGCTTGACGCTCTGGGGAGCGTCGGCGGCCTGAGAGAAGCAAATGCCAACCCGGAAGGCGTATTCGTATTTCGTATGGGCGAAGAGGCCAACGCGAAACCAACTGTCCTGCGCTTGGACATGCGCGACCCATCAGCACTGTTCTATGCCCGTCAGATCATGATTAAGCCGGACGACACTATATACGTGACTAACGCAGCGATTTATGAATGGCAAAAAGTCATTTCGCCAATCGTGCAGACCATGTTACTTGGCCGCGCCATTGGCGTAGCAAACTAATTATTAAACTTTCGAATTAGAGAACTTTATGCGCATTGCTTTTTCCAGAATTTCCGGTACTAGCACCCCTCCAATGCAGGCACTCCCTTTCCAGACAGGAGTTCCACTTTCAGCGGGAAATACTCTACGCGAACACCTGAAATTCTCCGATCTTGTTGGCAACAACGGCAATATGATTCACCGTTCCGCCATGATTCAAATGCTTGATTTCAATCGAAGCCAATCAAGTCAAATCGACCTATTCCGCTTCATTAAGTCTTACGGGTCACCAGAGCTGGCAGCCCAAGCGCTCAATGAAAACTTCGATGGCTTGATGATCACGATGTCCAACATCCTGCGTGGTGATGCAACCGAGCCAGGTATTGCGGAGCTCATTGAGAATCTTACGATTAAGGTTTGGTGCGTCGGGATCGGTTTGCAAGATACACTTCCCACCGGCGAACCAGATTCAATCGACATTAGCATTTTGAACCTTCTAAAAGTACTCGACAAGAAGGCCGAACTATTTGGGGTGCGAGGAGAGAACAGCCTTGAGTGGGTAAAAAGCATAGGAATCAAGAATGCTGCCGCTATCGGCTGCCCTAGCATGTTTGCATATCCGAAAAACGTACTATCAATCAAACCCCCGAAAGATCTCAACAAAATCTTGACTGCTGGCCATCTCGCGTTAAGCACCTACAAAAAAAGCCGCGGACATAAGCTAATGCGCGCTTTCCGCAATAAGAGTGCTGATTATGTATTTCAAGGCGAGCTCAAACAGTTCGCGGAAATACTCGACACTCCTGATTCTTTCAACGAAGCACTGCAACAACCTAGCTCCCTACTCATAAACCAACAAATCGAACAAAAAACAGGTGAAACATCACCGTTTGAAAAGTACTACTCGTTTGTTGATTGCGGCTCTTGGAGACAAGCGTGCAGTCAATATGACGTGTACGTAGGCGAGCGCATCCACGGTGGTGTCGCCGCAATTCAAGCAGGCGTACCAGCTCTTATATGCTTCGCGGACGCCCGCATTGAAGAGTTGACCGGCTTTCACGGTATCACCTCATGCTCCCTGGATTATCTGGATAGCGTGGGCGTGGAAGACGCAGTAAGAGAAAAACTGACAGACGAATCTATTGGTATTTTCCATGAGATCTATCGTCATCGTTTGAATAACTTTGAACGAGCAATCAAAGATAGCAACCTAAAACTCAACAACCGAATCTCCTAAACGCACACTTCCTGTGAATAAATTGAATACAATAGCCGAGATACCTAATCCGACCCTGACAGTAATAATCCCGCTACGCCTAACAGAACAGCGCATGGATTTGCTGGACAGAATCAATTACTACCAACTGGACTCCGAACTACCTCCAGAGGTAGATTTTATCGTCATTGATGACGGCTCACCTGACAAGCTCTATCAAGAAATCCAGAAGAAAGCGAGCGATAGAACTACGGTTTACAGGACCGGAGCAAAACCGTTCCAAGATTTCAGCTTGGCGAGAGCGCGAAACTTTGCAGCGCAAAGAGCGAAAGGTCAGTTCTTGATGTTTCTTGATGCAGACTTGGTTCCCTATCCAGGCTTCTTCAAGGATATTCTGAGAGAAATACACGTATCAGACTTGAAAAATCAAGTTGATCAATTTCTCATGTTGCCCGTGATTTACCTCACAGATCTCGGCTTTGATAACATGCAAAAAATGGCGCCCGCTCACTGGCGCCCGTATTTTATTAACTCTATGCTGAAAAACAACAGCGAAGAGATTGAAAAATTTTCTTCGGGTACATCTGTAGTTGTACTCGACCGGCATTATTACCTCTCGCGAGGCGGGCAAGACGAGCAATTCGAAGGCTGGGGTTTCGAGGACTACGAATTTGCAACAAGACTAATTCGAAAGGTCCGAAAATTCCCTCTTCCAAGTAACTGGCTATCTATGGCCGGCAACTTCATGAAAATAAACAAATATGATGGTTGGAAAGCAACGTATCGCTTGTATGGCGATTGGATGGCTGCCAAAGGCATCTATATGTTTCACTCACCTCATCCTATCGAAGTAAAATATCATCGACGCAAAGATATCAACTTGCGATATCTACAGCATCGAATGGCAGACTTTGTTAAAACTGGCGTAGAACACGACCCCTTGCCTGCTCTAGAGCACGGCAAAACCCTGCTCATGCGTAGAAACCCGTTTAGTTGCCAGAGAGAGTTTGCTCCTTTCTTGGGAGAAATTGTCCAAACAACCGAGTTTGAGTTTGAGAATGAAGAGTACTTCAGCGAATTCCTTCAAGACCAAGGCATTGATAGAGTTGTCTTCGGCAATCCGTACAGCAACGAAAAACTGCTAAGCCTCTATCAGTGGTGCAAGAATACTGGATTCCCGTTCATTGTATCCGAACGTGGCGCGTTGCCAGGCGCGGTATACCATGACCGCAGTGGTTTTCTGAATGACAGCGCCAACTACAAAGAAGACCGCTGGAACTTTAATCTAGACAGCAAAGATCACGATGAAATAACCTCTTATATTGAGGAAGTCAAAGAAGGCAAAGAAAATCTTGAGCGTCAATCAGATCGAGTTGATACGTTCGTACTGCGCCAACGCCTAGGTATAAAGCCAGGTCAAAAAGTTCTTTTTGTCCCATTCCAACAACCAAATGACACCGTTATTCGCTATTTTTCCGGCCCAATAGAGAGCTATGAAAATTTCCATGCGAAAATCTGTTCACTCGTGGAAGAGCTCGGACCTGACTGGAAAATCTTATATAAAAAACATCCCGTTGAAGACGATATTTCCGAAATTCCGGGTGCAATAGCAGTTCATGATGTAAACCTTCACGACTTGCTAGATTTATGCCACAGCGTCGCACTGATAAACTCGGGGACTGGTTTGTATGCGATGATGTACGGCAAACCTTTATATGTCTTTGGTAACTCTTGGTACGCAAGCGAAGGACTTTGTGTAACAGTTAGCAACCCCGATGAAGCCGCCAATTTAATAAAAGCAGGCTTTGAAGTGGACTACGAAAAGGTTCTTCGCTTTGTCAAATACTTACGCTTCGACTTTTACTCTTTTGGCGAAATGGTGACACGTCGCGCACGCTATGAAGATGGCACTCCTATCACCGCCACCACAGAAATCAATTATTACGAAATACGTGGCTTTACTGAAAACACCCGAAAACTGCAAAGAAAACCAGCTATAATCCCGACTACTAGCCCTTTGTTCGATAGATACAAAGGTGGAAGTGGTCAAATCATTCATGGCAATACAACTAGCGTCGCGGCCAATACAGCACCAAAGGTTGTGAGTAAAGCCCCTGAATCTAAACCCACTGCACCCAACAGTACGACTGCACCCAACACTACAACTGCACCCAACAGTACGACTGCACCGATTACGCCTATCGCAACAGATGTCGCAGTTGTACGTTCCTATAGCTATGATGAATCCATTAAATATGGCACAGAATGCTATCAAAAAGGAACCTTTGCAGAGTCTGCGAAACACTTTGACCGTGCCGTTGAATTAAATTCTGCTCACCTCAAAACACTTCGAATGGCAGCAGAGGCTCATATATCAGCCGGCAGCAAAGATGTAGCAATCATTTATTTGACTCAGGCATCGAAGATTGCACCAGAAAATAAGAATGTAGCTAAACGCTTAAATGGATTGACGGCTCCAGCATGGCGCCGCACTTTTACTTTCAGTTCTCCATTTCCAGTATCAATGACCTGACAGTAAATTAATTACCCCGCCTCAATCAGTAGGCGGGGTAATATTCAGCTTAGGATTACGCTCTTTAAAATTTCACCCCAGATGCTCTCTATCCCAAGTGACGCCAGATCTGACGATTCGTATTGGATTACCAGAAATATCCCCATTACCTTGTTGGAAGGTCCCAGAAACCACTGACCTAGTACCAACAATGGAATTTTCCCCAATGCGAGCACCTTTCAGAATGGAAACATGCGCAGCCAGCCAGACATGATCATCAATGATACGTCGGCAGCATAGTTAATACGCCCCCATCCAAATCCATGATTGGGTGACTATCCGTACTCCGAATTTCTACACCGTTAGAAAACATGCAATCTTTTCCAATAGCAACCTTTGTACCCTCGTTGCAAATAATCCTCGCACCACCCTGTATTTTCACCAATTACAAAACTATTACAAACCCCTTTCTTTACCAGTACATGACCGAAAAATCGCACCCCAACCTCAAGCCTTATAACGCTATTACTAGATGAGATCTTTATCACTAGACATTTCATAATAACGCCGGATGAAACTTCTATTTTGTTATTGTCGCCAGTGATTACAATTTTATTTTGACTTACAAATCTTGCGCCTTCCGTACAAATGAAACTATCTATATCAGAGTCACATAAAATTAAATCAATCACAACATCCTCTCAAAAGTCAGCTCCATTGAAAGCCAGCATCTGGAAGCGCGCAACGCGTTCAGATCAATCCACTATACATTTTTTCCAGATACACCTACCTGCTGCTTTCACTAGCATCTACTCTCACAGCCACTCACGGCATTAGCCACACCAGAGGTTAAACGCATGAAAAGAATTCTTGTCACCGGCGGTGCCGGCTATATCGGTTCACACACCTGTGTCGAACTTATGAACGCAGGCCATGAAGTTTTCATCTACGACAACTTTTCAAATAGCTCTCCTATTGCAATTGAAAGAGTTGAGAAAATCACTGGGAAAGCCATTAGATTTATTCAAGGTGACATTCTTGACCAATATCTTTTAGAGAATACAATAAAAGCAAGTAATTGCGACACAGTAATACATTTCGCGGGTTTAAAATCCGTAGGAGAATCGGTCAAACAACCGATAAATTACTATGAAAACAATGTAGTCGGAACGCTGACACTATTAAAAGCAATGACTAACTGCAACATAAATAAATTAGTTTTTAGTTCGTCAGCAACTGTTTACGGCAACCCTAAATTTCTTCCGCTTACAGAAGACCACCCTCTATCCGCAACCAACCCTTACGGCAACTCAAAACTGATCATAGAAGACATTCTGCGTGACATACACATCTCATCACCCGATTGGAGCATAACAATACTCCGCTACTTCAATCCCGTTGGCGCGCATTCTAGTGGCTTGATCGGAGAAGACCCAAGAGGCATCCCTAACAACCTGATGCCATATGTTGCACAAGTCGCAATAGGTAGACTCGCAGAACTAACAGTATTCGGAAATGACTATGATACAGCAGATGGTACAGGCGTAAGAGACTACATACACGTCTCAGATCTTGCTAAAGGTCACCTGAAGGCAATTGAGCAAATTGGCATGCCTCAGTGCTCTGAAATCAATTTGGGCACAGGTGTCGGATATAGCGTAATTGACGTAATCAATGCGTTCAAGCGCGCCTCCAATCGAGATATCCCATTCCGTTTCGCAGAGCGACGAAATGGTGACATCGCTACATGTTTTGCAGATCCAAAGCTTGCAAAAGAAATTTTGGGATGGGAAGCCGAACTCGGAATAAAAGAAATGTGTAATGATCACTGGGCGTGGCAGCACAAAAACCCTGAAGGGTACGGCGTGGTTTGATATTGATCCGTACGTGATATCTACATATCTCTTCAGCACTCATTAACTTACTAAACGTAGAAATAATGATTAAAATTAATAATGATATCTCTTGCTCCAACACCGCCCCCTTCGTCCTTTTTGGCGGCATCAACGTCCTCGAGTCCCTCGACTTGGCTCTGACCGCATGCGCCGAGTACGTTCGTGTCACCGAAAAACTGGGCATTCCTTACGTCTTCAAGGCCAGCTTCGACAAAGCCAACCGTTCCTCCATCCACTCCTATCGTGGCCCTGGCATGGAAGAAGGTCTGCGTATTTTCGAAGCAGTCAAGGCTGAATTCGGCGTACCGGTGATTACCGATGTTCACGAGATTTATCAGTGTGCACCTGTCGCCGAAGTGGTCGACGTATTGCAACTGCCTGCATTCCTGGCTCGCCAGACCGACTTGGTAATGGCCTTGGCCAAAACTGGCAAGCCAGTGAACATCAAGAAACCTCAGTTCCTGAGCCCATCGCAAGTGCAGAACATCGTGCACAAGTTCAAGGAAGCCGGTAACGACCAGTTGATCCTGTGCGACCGCGGCACATGCCTGGGTTACGACAACCTGGTAGTGGACATGCTGGGCTTCGGCGTGATGAAGCGTACCTGCGCGAACCTGCCGATCATTTTCGACGTGACGCACGCTCTGCAACAACGTGATCCGTCGGGCGCTGCATCGGGTGGTCGCCGTGAGCAGGTGGTTGAATTGGCCCGCGCCGGCATGGGTGTTGGCCTGGCTGGTCTGTTCCTGGAAGCTCACCCGAACCCGGATCAAGCCAAGTGCGACGGCCCAAGCGCCCTGCCACTGGATCAACTGGAGCCGTTCCTGGCGCAGATCAAGGCACTGGATGACTTGGTCAAATCGTTCCCGCCACTGAACATTGCATGAAGCCAAATCTTTTGAAACAAGGATTGTGAACATGGCAAGTACAGAACAACGGGTCGCGATTGTCATTCCGGCTCGCTACGGCTCGACCCGCCTGCCGGGCAAGCCGCTGGCTGATATTGCCGGCAAACCGATGGTGCAACACGTTTACGAACGCGCCCTGCAAGTAGCCAATTCTCATGTGGTGGTTATCGCCACTGACGACGAACGCGTTGCAAAAGCGGTGCAGGCGTTCGGTGGGGAATGCGTCATGACCTCGCCGGATCACCCATCAGGCACCGACCGCCTGGCAGAAGTCATGGTGCAGATCGATGCGGACATTTACATCAATCTGCAAGGCGATGAACCA
The DNA here is from genome assembly GCF_002236105.1 of Pseudomonas umsongensis. Classification (GTDB taxonomy): domain Bacteria; phylum Pseudomonadota; class Gammaproteobacteria; order Pseudomonadales; family Pseudomonadaceae; genus Aquipseudomonas; species Aquipseudomonas umsongensis. Next base: position 1,183,145 of record NZ_NIWU01000002.1, on the reverse strand, counting down.
CTGGTGCGTCCAGCGGACATCGAGGCGCTGGCTGCAGGCATGCTCGCTGATGCAAACGTAAAGGTTGGTACTTTGTGCCACCCGATCGAAGCGCACGAAGCCGGCAACCCCAACACCGTGAAAGTGGTGCTGGCCAATAACGGTAATGCGTTGTACTTCAGCCGTTCGCCGATTCCTTACCCACGGGACGGCGAAGTCGCTCACTACCTCAAGCATGTCGGTGTCTACGGCTACCGTCGCGATGTGCTGGCCGACTACAGCAGCCTGCCACAGCCGATGCTGGAGCATGCGGAGAAGCTGGAGCAACTGAGGCTCATGGCCGCGGGTTACTGCATTCGGGCGTACCAGGTCGAACCAACCGGCCCGGGTGTAGATACACCTGAGTGCCTGGAGCAAGTGCGGGCGCTGATGAGCGGCCAAACTCCTGCCCCACGACCAACTCTCAACGACATTCGCCTGGTGATCACCGATGTGGATGGCGTGCTCACCGACGGCGGCATCTATTACGACGCCACGGGCGAATGCCTGAAACGCTTCCATGTGCGTGATGGCATGGGCATGCGGCTGCTGGAAGAAAACGGCGTGCGGGTGGCTGTGTTGTCCGGGCGTGATTCGGCAACGCTGCGCAAGCGCGTGGCTGATCTGGGCATTACCCTTTGCCAGTTCGGTGTAAAGGACAAGCTGGTGGCCTGTAACCAGTTGATAGCGGAAGCCGGTGTTGCTGCCGCACAAACGGCGTGCATTGGTGACGATTGCATTGATCTCCCGGCCTTTGCAGCGTGCGCCTTGTCGTTTGCCGTAGCGGATGCGCCGGTGTATGTGAAAGCGGCGGCCACCCATGTGCTGAATGCGGTGGGAGGTACCGGCGCGTTCCGTGAAGTGGCGGACAGTATTCTGTTTGCTCAGGGCAAGGATGCGGTACTGGGCACTGCGGCGGGTTATGCGCAGGTAATGGCGAAGATGGCACAATAAGAACAAAAAACGTTTAAAGGATAACGAGACCGAAGTTGGTCCCCGTTGTCCTTTGCTCAGATTAAATGTCATGCAATCGGTACATAAATCCCACATTTGTAGTCATCACTTATCCCCCGATGCTGTTCGCCCGATTCTTTTCCGAAGCCAGCAGCGCATGATACGTTTCAACGCACAAGCCTAAAGATTTTATCTTTACCCCAAACCCATCCACTTCCGAAAATCGACGACCTCGGAGCTCTGGTCGAACTGAACATCATGGCCGCGCCTCTTGACCCGTTGCTTTTCGAGCTCCTCTCAATAATCCCTGAAACCGAGAGAATGTTTTGTCTTAGGAGCGTAACGGCTTTTATCGTTGGCTAAAGCGGCTAAAGCGGCTAAAGCGGCTGAAGCCTGAGCATTTCATAAAATTTCCGGATTGTTCGGATGAAGCCACCGCACTGCCGGTTCAAGAACTCTACTGTTTATTGGACGGTTATCATTTGTTGCACTACTGTCCACATCAAGTTTTGACGCCTCGATTTATCTCGTGCTCCGGTAAAATCTAGGCATAGTTTAATGCCCAAAGCCCTTTCTAACGACTCTGTTTTGCTCAAGCATCTGCCTGAGAAGATGCTGAGCGAGAGCGAGTCGGATAAGGGCAAGATCGTTCATCTGGAAGAAGAAAAAGCGCCGCCTTTCGGGCTAAATCAGAACAGACAGCCGGCCCCACGCCCCCGTAAACTTCCTTATTTAACGAAACTGAATCGTTGCCGAGCCTGTCGAAGAGACTTGAAGACGAGGCCTTAGCGCCGTCCAGGCGATGGGGCAAACGCAAGCATCTTCCCGCCGATCTACCACTAATTCATGATCTGCTCGATCACGAACTGACCTGCAGTTGAAGTCGCAGTCGCAGTTGAGCGAGAGTCAAAAGAAGGGCATTTAGCATCATCACGAAAGCCGACAGTAGAGCATCATGCCGGTATTGGCACAGTCAAATACATGACTGGAGAACACCCAACCTCAGTGACGACTCAAATTACACTGGGCAAAACCATTAGCTACCGGAGTACCATCTGTATAAAGTAGGTGCGCTACACCGAAATCAGTTACTGCCCGATCGACAACAGTGCGACAGAGGGTGCGATAAGCCCCTTCGGTATGGGAAGCTGAAATTAGATACTCAACGACACTTACAATAACGCGATGGCGAGCGCTGAGTTATATCGTTTGGCCGAGACAACTAAAGCCAATGACCAAGAATTCTATGCGTGGTTGCGCCACACATGATCGCCTGCCATAAGTTTCCAGCCTAATTGACTTCGAGGCAAAGCTGCAAACTCAAAAATACTCACAGCCCCCAGATGTAACATGCGAACTCATGGAGCGCTTACTAAATTCTAGTATCAGCGTTATTTAAAACGATGCCTTCGCTAGAGGAATTTTTGGGAGGACTTTAACCATTCAGGCGCTCGCCACTTCAGCCAAAGAGGATAATCGCCCCCGCCAAACGCCATTTACCCATCGACGACAACACACAACTTATAAGCTTTTAGATTCATCGAAGCTGAATTTTTATTACCCACTCAAAGTTAATTCTTCACTACCCCCCAAAAAAAACCAACCAAACAAAGCCACCAACAATACCAAAAAACATAGCAACAAACAGACCATTTCAAATTAACTCAATAATCGAATCTCGAGTTAATCTAATCCTTTTGTACTGTCGCGGAAACAGCATTTTTTTAATTATTTTCTCCTCAATAATATCAATAGCTTCTTCTGGCTTATCGAAAGGCACTCCGGCCAAATCATTAGCATCGAATCGCCACCACTTAATTTTAAGTAACCGCTCGATCAATATTTCGGAGAAGCGATAGCGGATGACCTTGGCTGGAACGCCAGCAACTATAGCATACGGAGGAACATCTTTAGTAATGACTGCACCTGCGGCTAAAATAGCGCCATGGCCAATTTCTACGCCCGGCAAAATTGTAACATTAGCTCCGATCCAGACATCGTGGCCTATACCCACATGAGTTGACTGCTCAGGGGTATATTTGAGAAATCCCTCATCGGGATTCTCTAACCAGCGTTTAGCACTGGCTCCCGCATATTGAAATGGGTGAGTCGAAAGCCAATCAATAGGATGAGTTCCGTCCCCCACCGTTAGGCCAGGAGCGATCGAACAATATCGACCAATCCTCTTCAAACCTCGACCGATTCTTGCTGGCCCCCTTATATACGTATAACACCCGATCTTTCCTGCGAGATCTAGGTGGCAGTTGAACCCTATAGGGGCTTCGATGTCTATTTTCGCACCTCGACCTATGGAGGCATTCTCCCCAAATGAAATTCGATGCGCCTTAAGTTGCCGTAGAAGATCCGCGTCCAAATTGCCACCCCCAATTACATAGCTTCAGTTATAATTTTCTACTGCCATATAAATATTACACGCCTTACAACTTACACTCCTTAACCCTTACGCCTCGCAAGGCTGCAAGATCACAACAACACTAATATTCTTTACAATTAGTACCAAAGTATAGAGAACCATTGAGCACTAACGAGTTTTTTTCCAATCAATTGAGACAGCCTGTTAGCACACAGCCCCCTGCTCGCCCGCTAAATCAGTCGCATACAGCCACCCTGCAACTACTGACAAGCTTTTTTATAGCACCGCTGACGATTGGTGGAGGGAAGGGGGCCAAGCCCCCTAGCCTGATTGAAATTTGAGCACCTTCTTTTATTGGTAATACTAACCCCTAATAACACCAAACAAATACAGAGAGCGCTTCCGTACTCCGTTGACTGAGATTAGCTACTGGATACAGTATTTGAAATATTACTGAAAACGCCTCAGTCAAAAATCTCAACAACTCCCACCACTTCATCACCTTCATCCGCCGTAACCGGCAACGCCCGAATTTTGTGCTCCAACATATAAACCTCTGCCTCGGATAACTGAGTTGAAGCCTTTACGGTGTGTGGATTCGGCGTCAGAAATGTCTCGACGTTTTCATTCACAACACCCGGGTTGTCTAGCAACGCACGGCGCAGGTCGCCGTCGGTGACGATGCCGACAAGTTTGTCGTTGTCCATGACCAAGGCGAGCCCCAGGCGGCTGGAGGTCATGACCAACAAGCAGTCGTGAAATGAAGTGGCGCGGGAGACTTTGGGAATGTTGGTATGCATCACGTCGTTGACGCGAGTGAGAAGTTTGCGGCCGAGGCTGCCACCGGGGTGGTAGCGCGCGAAGTCCATCGGTTTGAAGTCGAGGGCACTGATCAGAGCCACAGCCAAGGCATCGCCCATGGCCATGGTGGCCAACGTGGAGGTAGTGGGTGCCAGGTTGTTCGGGCAAACCTCGCGCTCAACCGAGATGTCGAGCCAGATGTCGGCGTGCTTGGCCAAGGTAGACTGGCCGTTACCGGTCATTGCAATGATCTTATTGCCGAATGACTTCAGACTAGGGATCAGCTTGATGACTTCTTCGGTTTCGCCACTGTAGGAAATCAAGATCAGCACATCGATCGGTTTGAGCATGCCTAGGTCGCCGTGGAAGGCTTCGGCTGGATGCAGGAATAGGCTTGGAGTGCCAGTGGAGGCAAAGGTGGCAACCATTTTCTGGCCGATCAACCCAGATTTACCCATGCCGCATACCGCTGCACGACCTTTGCAACTGAGGATCAGTTCGACCGCACGCTGGAATTCGCCATCCAGGCGCTCCGCCAACTGGCTGATGGCTTGCGCCTGGGCGCTGAGGGCTTCTTTGGCTATTGGAAGGTGATTCATGGGGGGACCTTATCGTTCCTTGATTTTGAAGGCGCGTATGGTAACGGCTCAACACCGGTCAGGGAACGTAGATAGTCTTCCGTATGTAGGAAATTTCCTAGGAACAGGCCGTTGCGCGCCAGATAATTGGCAATCAACGGGCGGAATCCGTACTATCGCGCCTCGTCTGAACCGGGGAGACAAAGGTTCGGGCGTGCTTTCGAGTGGTCGTAGACAGTTGGAAATCATGGATATCGAATCAAAGCGACATGGAATGTTTGACCGCGAAAATGTGTTCTGGTGGGGCCGTGGCACCCTTGAAAAACGCTTGAGCCATGTGCTCGGCCACCCTCTGGATGAATACAGCATCACGACCCGGGACCTTGAGTCCAATGCCTCGTTCGTCGACTACGTACGCCATCATCACCTGACTCACCAACCTAGCGGCGCGACGCTGGAAGTGGTGGAAAAGTCGATCCGCAAGTTGCTGTTCATTTCCAGCCTGGAGTCGCGTTTTTATCGTGAGCGCGGAGCGTTGGCGGGCGGCGTGCACTTCAAGCATCCAGGGTGCCTAGGGGTTATTGAAACTCCCCGAGAAAGCCTGATCTTCACGCGCTTCGTCAAAGGACGGGCGCCGGGGATGGTGAAGATTGCGCCGCAGATTGCCCAGGGCATTGCGGAAATCGAAAAACTGTCCCATCAGTACCTGCAACTTGCCAACTGGCGGCGACAGTATCGGTTCTGGGAAATGGATTATTTTCGGCCTTGGTATCTGCTGCGCTGGCGTTTCAATTTTGTCCGCTACCTGCCCTCTCTCAAGGAATTGCCTGCCGACGATGTGCGATTTCAAGGCCTGGCGGAGCGCTTGCGGCGCTTGCAGCCGGCGCTTCGTCGTGCCCAGTCCCGCGCCCGTGACACCCAGCGTTGTTTTTGCCATATGGATTACCTGGCCAAGAACTTCTTTGTCTCGCCTGAGGGCTTGCAGATGATCGACTGGAGCGAGGTGAAGATCGGCCGGATCGGTTTCGATGGTGGCGCTTACCTGAGTGCGGTCTTCCGTCAAGGTGAAATGGCACGATTTGCCAAGGTTCGCAGCGAATTCTTGAACGCTTATGTCGAGGCGCTGGATGAGCGATTCGACCAGCAGAGCGCGTTGCGCAATGTGGATTACTTTTTCTTACAGAACGCGCTGTGGCATTTCTTGAGGCCCAAGACCATTGCTGACTATCAGCGACGGGGCAAGCTGGATCTGTTGCATGAGAAGTATGAGTACTTGTTGGCGCTGCCTTTGAATTCGGATCGTTAGGCGAGTCGATACACAGGATCTTTGTTTGAGGTGAGGACGCCTCGCTGGCAAGCCAGCTCCTACAGGGGGGGCTTGGTTGATGAGAGGGCGTCTTCATGCCGGAGGATTTGCGAGCGTGATTACTCTTGCGGATCGAGATTATCCAGCGCCCGATTCACCGCCATATCGGCCAGCATGATCACTTGCTGAATACCCAACAACATACTGCGCTGCGGCCCATCCACGAATGTTGCGAAATCACTGGCCATAACACTGGCGGACGCCAGGGATTCGCAAGCGTGTGCCAGCAGCGTTTCGGTGTCGATGCCTGGGGCGATGTAGAACATCGTGCTTGGATTGTGGGGCGCGAGGGATTTGAGGATCGCGGGTTTGAGATGCGGGTCGATTTCTGATTCGGGGGGATTAGGGGAAGGTTTGGGCATTGTGGAACTCCGTTTGGTGATTGGAGCTGCCCCATCCGTTTCCAGACGAAGGGGTGGCAGCTGTACGCAGGCTGGAAACACGGGCAAACGGCAACCCGGTAGACACTGAGGTCTCCCGCGCACAGCCGCCATAACGGAGTGCACACATTAAAAGCGCGCAATCATACGTTATGAGGGGCGCTTTGGCGCCGTTTACACTTCGGGGTTTCCAGTCCCGGCCGCTGATTTGACAGCGGCGGACAAAGGCTAGAGATGCCGCTTCCGAGGGACAACCTGAAAGGGTTGTGGGATGTTTCTTCGCAGGTTGAGTGAATCCAGGCGGTTTGGATTGGCTGGGATGGACGTCTTCGCTGGCAAACCATCTCCTACATCCTAAGGAAAAAAAACCGTCATCTAGGGCTTTTCCCTACAGACAGCCGTTTCTCCAAGTGGCTTAAATTCGCTTACAAGCAAGGACGCATCTCAACCATACACTCGCAGCATTACAAGGCAGCCGAGTACGATGCGTTATCTAATCTTCATCCTCATAGCCATGATCGTTGTCACCCTCGCGGCATCGCTGTATGGGTGGTATTGCCACCTACGAGATGACGAAGACGACCTGTATTACTCGCCCGAAAATCCTGTCGATTCAAATCACCCACGTACGCCTTGCATACAGCCAGCGGCAAGGCCTCGACAGCGTGATCACGCTAGCACGCCGAAGCCTTCGCCTAGCGCTTCAGGCGATCTGTCCGCCCACTGAACCCGCCCTTGATGCACCGAGTGATTGCCTTGGGCCGGCCTTCTATCTTGAACGGTGTCATCGCGTCATTTGGCGGGGACACGAGAACACCGGTATCGGACGTGCCGGGGTCTTCGCTGGCAAGCCAGCTCCTACAGGGTCGGCGGTTGGCTTTTTTTGGTTGTCAACCGCGCGGCAAGCGTTGTGGATGCCACTCATCGGGCCGTTGATTGGCGGGGCTGCAGGTACGATGGGAAATGTCGATTTATGTGAAAAAGTCGTCAGATTCTTCCTACTTTTATGAATGGCTACCCTACGTTTGTATTATCATTCGCGCCAAATTTCATTGAGCATTTCCTCCAGGTACGCGCACTGATGCGCGCCTGAGTGATGATTGCGCCCGATATGGATATCCGCTGTTTTTTATGGACAATGTCGCTCCACCGCGTCGCTCTTTGCTGATTCTGTCTAAAGGTGCGCAACAAATCCCTACCCTCCCCGCGCTGTTGCCTGAGTATCGGCTGCTGTGTGGAACGGTGGGCGACATTGCCCGGGCCGATGATGTGTTGGCGTGGGGGCGCAAGCCCAGTGCGTTGCGTGCCAAGGAAGCAGCCGATGCTGCCGGGTTGCCGCTGATCACGGTCGAAGACGGTTTTTTGCGCTCCGTGGGCCTGGGTGCTGAAGACCCGCCGTTGTCGCTGATCGTCGACCCGCTGGGCATCTACTACGACGCCACCGCCCCTTCTCGCCTGGAACAATTGATTGCGCAGCCGCTGACGCTGGCGCAGTCGGATCGTGCCCGTGCCTTGCAAGCGAGCTGGTGCGAAGAACGCGTTTCGAAGTACAACAGCGCGCGGATCGAAACCTGTGTATTGCCGCAACCTTGCGTGCTGGTCGCTGATCAGACGCGGGGCGACGCTTCGCTGCAAGGCGCCAGCGCTGCTGATTTCGAGCACATGCTCGAAGTCGCGCTGGCCCGTCACCCGCAGTGTACGGTGGTGGTCAAGGTTCACCCGGATGTGGTGGCCGGGCGCAAGCAGGGGCACTTTGATCTGGCGAAGCTGCGCAAGCATCCACGAATTCATCTGATCAGCAAAAACGTGCACCCGGCGGAGCTGCTGTCGGCCGTTCAGGCGGTGTACGTAATGACTTCGCAACTGGGCTTCGATGCCCTGTTGTGGAACGTGCCGGTGCACACTTTTGGCATGCCGTTCTATGCCGGCTGGGGTTTGACCGTTGATGCGCTGCCGGCGCCTGAGCGACGTCAGCCGGTCAGTCTTGAGCAGTTGCTGCATGCCGCGCTGGTGGAATACCCACGCTATGTCGACCCGGAAACGGGCGCGCCGTGCCAGGCCGAGACGGTGCTGGCGTGGTTGGGTTTGCAGCGACGGATGCGCAGTCGCCTGCCCCACAGTTTGCAGATGGTTGGCTTCAGCAAGTGGAAGCAGCCGTTGGTGCAGGACTTTTTCAACGGTTCGTCCATCCGGTTTCTCGGGCGTTTTTCCCGTCGTCGCGTGGCTGCTCCGGTGATCACCTGGGGTTGCCAGCACGATACGCCTCTGTCCGGGAAATTGGGTCGCCACCTCGGCCGCGTCGAAGACGGCTTCCTGCGCTCCGTCGGCCTGGGCGCGAAGAAAACCCGCCCCCTGTCTTGGGTGTTCGACGACCTGGGCATTTACTACGACGCCACCCGCCCTTCGCGCCTGGAACACATATTGCAGAACGAGCCCTGTGCACCGGGCTTGTTGCAGCGGGCGGCGGCCTTGCGGGAAGCGATCTGCGCGGCCGGCGTGACCAAGTACAACCTGCCTGGCACGCCGTGGAAACGCCCGGCCGGTGTTGAGCGGGTGATTCTGGTGCCGGGCCAGGTGGAGTCCGATGCGTCGATTCGTTATGGCGCGCACCGGATCCGCCGCAACCTGGATTTGCTCAAGGCGGTGCGCGAGCGTCATCCGATGGCGTGGCTGTTGTACAAGCCGCACCCCGAAGTACTGGCCGGCACACGCGAGGCCGGCGTAGACGAAGAACGCACCAGCGACTGGTGCAACCAGGTGGTGGGCGATGTGCCTTTCCACTCGCTGTTGTCCGAGGTCGACGAGGTGCATGTGCTGACTTCGCAATCGGGCTTCGAAGCTTTGTTGCGCGGCGTGCCGGTGACCACGTATGGCCAGCCGTTCTATGCCGGCTGGGGATTGACCGAGGATCGCGACCTGAGCCCGGACGTTCAGGCGCGACGAACCCGGCGCCTGAGCCTCGACGAGCTGGTGGCCGCAACGCTGATCCGCTACCCGACTTATGTCAGCCGCATCACCCGAAAATTTACCACTCCTGAACGCACGCTTATCGAGATCCAGAACTGGGATGAAGTACCAACGCAAGGAAGAACTCCAACATGGCGAGAGATGATTCGGCGTTTGCTCCTTACGGTTTTGAAACCACGCCTCAGGCAATCCTGATTCCCAAGCAGCGCTCCCTGCGACCGGTGCCGGTGAAGCCGCGCAACTCGTTCCTGTTCTTGCAGGGCGTCAGTTCGCCGTTTTTCGCGCGCCTGGCGCAAGCCCTGCGAAACGAGGGACAGCAGGTCAAGTCCGTCAGTTTCAACATGGGCGATACCCTGTATGGCAGCGGTGCGCGGGTGTATTACTCGGCGCGCCCCGAGCAGTTGGCGGATTTCTACAGCCACTGCTTCAAGACGGAGCACATCACCGACGTGGTGCTGTTCGGCGATTGCCGGCCGGTGCATCAACCGGCGGTGACGCTGGCCAAGTCGCTGGGGATTCGTGTGCACGTGTTCGAGGAAGGTTACTTCCGGCCGTACTGGATCACCCTTGAGCGCAACGGTGTGAATAATCACTCGCTGCTGCCCCGGGACCCGGAGTGGTATCGCGAGGTGGGCAAGTACATTCCGCGTTATCACAACGGCAACGAGTTTCGCCTGTCGTTTGCCTCCCGGGCGCTACACGATGTGATGTATCACGTCGGTGGCGCGCTGAACAAAGTGGTGTTTCCCCATTACAAGACCCACGCGCCGTTCAACGCGGCGGTGGAGTATGCGGGCTACATTCGCCAGGGCATTCGGCTGTTGAGTGCCAAGGGTCGCGATTCCGAGGTGATCAGTGAGGTGGCGCGCAATCGCTACCGCACCTTCCTGCTGCCCTTGCAGTTGGACAGCGATGCGCAGATCCGCGATCACTCGCCGTTCCGCCACATGAAGGATGTGCTCAAGCACGTGATGGGCTCGTTCGCCCGCCATGCCGGCAGCGATGTGCGGCTGGTGGTGAAGAACCATCCGTTGACGCCCGGTATCGTCAACTATCAGCGCATCACCCGGCGCATTGCCCACAAGCTGGGCATCGAAGACCGCGTGGACTTCCTCGAGAGCGGGCACATGCCGACGCTGCTGTCGCACGTGGCCGGCGTGGTCACGGTCAACAGTACCGTGGGCGGCTCGTCGCTGATGCACAACGTGCCAACCATCGCCCTCAGCGACCCGATCTACAACCTCAAGGGGCTGACCCACCAGGGCGGCCTCGACGCGTTCTGGGACCACCCGGAACCCCCTGACTCCACGCTGTTTCAACGTTTTCGCAGCACGGTCATTCACACCACGCAGGTCAACGGCGGCTTCTATACCCGCTGTGGCATCGACATGGCGGTGAACAACTCCCTGGAAGTGTTGATGGCGAAGACCTCGAAGATCGAACAGTACCTATGACGCTGCACAAGTCTCCACGCTGCATTCTCATCACCGGTGCCACAGGCGGCATCGGTGGTGCCCTGGCGCCTGCGTATGCGGCGCCGGGGGTGACCCTGATCCTGCAAGGCCGGCGCCTGGATCGCCTGGAAGAAATGGCCGCGCAGTGCCGCGCCCTCGGTGCGCGGGTGTTGCTGCAGCCGCTCGACGTCCAGGACCTGGAAGCCTTGCGCCGCTGGATCAGTGAGATCAGCGAGAGCGAGGCGCCGGACCTGATCATCGTCGGCGCCGGGGTCAACACCTCCGCAGGCGACAATGGCGAGGGCGAAGTCTGGGCGCTGTCCCAGGCGCTGATCGAGATCAATGTGTTGGCGGCCCTGGCCACGGTGCAGGCCGCATTGCCGTTCATGCGCGCGCGCAAATCCGGGCAGATCGCCCTGTTCAGTTCGCTGGCCGGCTGGCGCGGGTTGCCCGCCACGCCGAGCTATAGCGCGAGCAAGGCGGCGATCAAGGCCTACGGCGAAGCCATGCGCGACCTGGTGGCGGTGGACGGGGTGAAGATCAACGTGATCATGCCTGGCTACGTCGAATCGAAGATGTGCTTTGAGATGCCCGGGCCCAAACCCTTGCTCTGGGCACCGGACAAAGCCGCGCGCAGGATTCGCCGCGGCCTGGCGGCGAACCAGGCGCGGATCAGTTTTCCGTTCCCGCTGAACCTTGGATGCTGGGCATTGGGAGTCATTCCGCCACGGCTGTCGTCGATCATTTTGCGGTGGCTGGATTACGGTGCCTGATGTGTTGAGTAGTGCGTTTGGCTGGGTGGTTGTGCTCGGTTTTCTGTTGTCGTGCGGGTTCGAAAGACTGTTGGTGCCCTACCCCGGCTGGCGTCGCCCGCTGCGCGCCTGGCTGTTGCACGCCGGTGCCTGGGCGTTCGCCGTCGGCTTGCTGTACCTGATCACCGGCCGCGCCTGGTTCAGCGCGGTGAACGTGTTAGCCCTGTGGCTGTTGATCGTGTTGGTGAGTAACGCCAAATATCATTCGCTGCGCGAGCCCTTCGTGTGCGCCGACTTCGAATACTTCAGCGATGCGGTGCGTTTTCCGCGCCTGTACCTGCCGTTTTTCGGCATCGGCAAGGCGATTGGCCTGGCGTTGCTGTTTGTGGTCTACCTGGGCTGCGGGCTGTATTTCGAGCCGGTCGGCACCAATGCCCACGCCGTGGCGACGGGCACCTTGCTCGGGGGTTTGGCGTTGCTCTGGCTAGGTGGCTTCAAGCCCCTGAAGCCGACCTTTGACGCTGGCCTGGACCTGGGTCGCTGGGGCCTGGCGGCCAGTTTGTGGACGTACTTTTTTGCCGCTCGCCGTCCGGTGGCCCTGGCATCTTTGAACTCGCCGTTCCTTGGCGAGGAAGCACGCCCCATGGCCGATGCCACCCTGGCGGACCTGGTGTCGGTGCAGAGCGAATCGTTTTTCGATGCGCGCAGGCTTTGGCCCGGCGTTCGTGGGCAGGTCCTCGAACAGTTCGATACCTTGCGGGGTGAAGCGCTGGCCCAGGGCCGTTTGCAGGTGGCGGCCTGGGGGGCGAATACGGTGCGGACCGAGTTCGCCTTCCTGACCGGGATCAAGGTCGACCAGCTCGGCGTCCATCGCTTCAATCCCTATCGCCACCTGGCGCGCCAAGGGGTTGCCAGTGTCGCGCTGGAACTCAAGCGCCGAGGGTATCGCACGGTGTGCGTGCACCCTTATGTGGGCAGTTTCTACGGTCGCGACAAGGTGCTGCCGGCGCTGGGCTTCGACGAGTTCATCGACGTGCGCAGCTTCACCGAGCAGCAGAAGGCCGGTCCGTTTATCGGTGACTGCGCCGTGGCCGACAAGATCCGCGAATTGCTCGATGCGCCGGGTCGCACGCAGCCGTTGTACATCCATGCCATCACCATGGAGAACCATGGGCCGTTGCACCTGGAAAACGTCGAGGCGACTGATCTCGCGCAGTGGTTCGACCGTCCTCTGGCTGAAGGCCTGCGCGACCTGGCGCCGTATGTGCGCCACCTGGCAAATGCCGACCGCATGCTCGGCCAGTTGCGCGAGCACTTGCTGGCCCGCGATACGCCGGCCGGGCTGTGTTTCTTCGGTGACCACGTGCCGATCCTGCCCGACGTGTATGGCGCCCTGGGTGAGCCGGACGGCGATACCGAGTATTTCATCTGGTCCAATCGCGTGCGTAGCGCCAGTACTCCGATGGATATGGGGGTCGAGCATTTGGCCAAGGCGTTTATCGATCACCTGGCGTCGGTAGGCGATGCAGCGTGAACCCGTGCAGATCGTCCTGGCTTCCAGCCTTTCGGAGCGCGAGCCTGCGATTGCACGCTGGATCACCTCGGGGCGCGGCTCGCTGGCGTTCATCCTCGGCGATGAAGAATGTCGTCATCGCCTGTTGGCGGACGGGATCAATTGGGATCGGGTGTTGATTGCCTATTGCAGTGAAGGCGCTATCGGTTACGCGGCGTTCAAACACCATCGACGCGGGCCTTTTTCACCTGGCCCCGCGCCCTTCGTGCGTGAGTTCGGCTGGCTGGGGGGCTCGCTGCGCTATGGGTTGTTCATGATCAGCGAGTGTCGCGAGTGGTACTACGGGTTTTACCTGTATGGCTTGCGCGTGCGCAAAGTCGCCCGCCGCCAGGGCGTTGCCAGTGCCTTGCTGCAGGCCGTGTGCGAGCAGGCTTTGGGCTGCGGGCAGGAAAAAGTCGAGCTGGAAGTGCAAGCGAAAAACCTCGCCGCACGGACGTTCTATGCCCACCACGGCTTTGTGTCGATACGCACCATGAGCTGGCTCAGCCGCCTGGTGCCGATTCCCACTGTCATCAATCTGCGTCGCACGTTGTCGCCCCCTTCACGAGTGCCCTCGAAATGAATCGACCCGTCGCCCTTGAGTCCCTGGTTGAAGGCCCCGGCTGGGTGGGCATCATGTCGCAATGGGTGATGTGGAAAGTCTTTCACCTGGGCGAATTTCTCGACCCTGAAGGAACGCCGCAGTGGTTGTGGCGACGCGGTCGACAGCGGCCGGCGGGGTTGAAGGCGATTTCCGGGATCGGCTACAAAAGCTCGTCGGACCACGCCCGGGTGCTGTGCAAGCGCTGGGGGATTCCCTATGTGGCGCTGGAGGACGGCTTCTTGCGTTCTTCGTCGCTGGGGGTGGAAGGCGATACGCCGATGTCGATGGTGGTCGATCCGATCGGCATTCACTACCTGGCCGATCGGCCGTCGCTGCTGGAAAACATCCTGCAGGTGCCGCACACCTTGAGCGATGCAGATTTGGCCACCGCGCGGGAGTTGATTGCGCTGATGCGCAGCAGCGGCATCGGCAAGTACAACAATGCGCCGGACTTGAGCGATGACGATCCGCTGGGGCGTGAGCGGCCGTTGGTGCTGGTGGTGGACCAGACCTACGGCGACTTTTCGATTCCCGGTGGCGGGCTGTGTGAAGCGGACTTTATCCGCATGCTCGACGCGGCGCTGGCGGAAAATCCCGAGGCGGATGTGCGGGTGCGGATTCACCCGGACTGCGTCAACGGCCACAAGAAAAGCTGCCTGCTCGACGCCGCGCGCGAACGCGGCCTGGTGCTGGAAAGTCGCCATGTGTCCTGGGCTTCCCTGGCGCGCCGGGCCCAACGGGTGTATGTGGGCACCAGCCAGGCCGGGCTTGAGGCGTTGATCCAGGGCATCCCGGTGACCTGTTTCGGACTGCCGTTCTATGCCGGCTGGGGCTTGACCGATGACCGCCTGGCCATCCCCCGTCGCCAGGCACGCCCGACCCTGGAGCAGTTGGTGGCGGCGGCGTATATCCGCTATTGCCGTTACGTCGACCCGCTGACCGACCAGCGCTGCGACGTGATGACCGTGGCCCGCCAACTGGCCCGGCAGAAGCAGCAGGACAGCCTGTTTGCCGGTAGCGTGACGGTGGTTGGCGTGCCTCGGCGCGAGCGGTCGGCGCTGCGTGGGTTGCTCAATAGCCGCTGGGGTCGCTTGACGTTCGCACGCGACAACGCCGATCTGATCCCGGCGGTGGCTCGCGAAACGGGGAAGCTGTTGGTGTGGCATGCGCGCGAATCGGGTGAGCTGCAAGCCCGTGCCGAGGCGCATGGCGTGCCGTTGTGGCGTATCCGCCCGGATGCGTTGGAGTTGCCGTGCGGGGATGAACAACCGCTGGCGCAGATACGTGGTTTGCCTTGCAGCCCGCAGCAAGCCCAGGCACACAACGCCCGCCCCAAAGCCGGCTTGCTCGAGAGCTGCGCACGTTATCGACAGATTCGGCGGTACCTCAAGGGGATGTTCGTACGCGGCGAGCACTGTAGGAGCGAGCATGTCGAATCGTCGCACCGTCGCGATGGTCGTCAACGATGACGCGGGGTGCCTGGTAGCCCGCGGGGCTCTCTGGTTCATCGCGAGTATGCTCGCTCCTACATTGGATTGGGTACAGCCGTGAGTGGCTGGTCGGCTATAAGGCCGCCTTCGCCAGCAAGCCGGCTCCTACAGAGGGAAGTGCGTACGGCTCCCGATCGGGACACCTCGCTTTGCCTTTTGATCTTCTTGCCCCCTCGATCGGAGTGCGGCGAGCACTGTAGGCGCGAGCATGCTCCGGGCGGCGTTCCGACGATGGTCGTCAACGATGATACGGGGTGCCTGAAACCCCGTGGTGCCCTCAGGTTTTTCGCGAGCAGGCTCGCTCCTACAGGGGATCGCGGACAAGCCTGCAATCAGGTCGGCTGTCAGGCCGCCTCGCTTTTGATTGTGATCTGGCTTTTGATTTTCTTGCCCCCTCGAGAGGCCGAGTGGAGGTTCTGCGCAGTGGGTAAACCGGCATGGATGCCGGTTTAGCCGCGCTGGGCCAAGGATGGCCCATCGCGGCGACCCACGGAGCAGGACCGGAGCGAGGGCATGCCGAGCATTAGCGAGGCACCGAACGCCAGGGGCAAGAGCCCTTGGTTACTTGGGGCTGTTCCAAGTGACTCGCTGTAAAAGCGAAACCATAAGTGGCCGTTACCGCAGGAACGGATATGTACACCTGAAAGACAATCACCGTCTGCCAGAACGCCTTCGCCGGCAAGCCTGGCTCCTACAGTAAAAGCGAAACCCTAAGTGGCCGTTACCGCAGCAACGGATATGTACACCTGAAAGACAATCATCACCTGCCAGGACGCCTTCGCCGGCAAGCCTGGCTCCTTCAGTAAAAACGAAACCCTAGGTGGCCGTTACCGCAGCAACGGATATGTACACCTGAAAGACAATTATCGCCTGCCAGGACGCCTTCGCCGGCAAGCCCGCGATGGTCGTTAACGATGACGTGGGGCACCTGACACCCCGCGGCGCTCTCAGGCTCATCGCGAGCATGCTCGCTCCTACAGGGGGTAAGCGTATGGCTTCCGATCAGGCCGGCCGGTCGGCCGCCTTGCTTTTGATTGTGATCTGGCTTTTGATTTTCTTGCCCCCTCGAGAGGCCGAGTGGAGGTTCTGCGCAGTGGGTAAACCGGCAGGACGCCTGTTTAGCCACGCTGGGCCAGGGATGGCCCATCGCGGCGACCCACGGAGCAGGACCGGAGCGAGGGCATGCCGAGCCTTAGCGAGGCACCGAACGCCAGGGGCAAGAGCCCTTGGTTACTTGGGGCCGGGCGGCGTTCCGCTCTTCCAAGTGACTCGCTGTAAAAGCGAAACCATAAGTGGCCATTACCGCAGGAACGGATATGTACACCTGAAAGACAATCACCGTCTGCCAGAACGCCTTCGCCGGCAAGCCTGGCTCCTACAGTAAAAGCGAAACCCTAAGTGGCCGTTACCGCAGCAACGGATATGTACACCTGAAAGACAATCATCACCTGCCAGGACGCCTTCGCCGGCAAGCCTGGCTCCTACAGTCAAAACGAAACCCCGGGTGGCCGTTACCGCAGGAATGGATATGTACACCTGAAAGAAATTGGTCGGCTGCCAGGACGCCTTCGCGAGCAGGCTCGCTCCCACAGCAGATCGGGTACAGCCGCGAGCGCAGGGGTGCAGCGTTACAGCTTCTGCAGTTCCTGCGCAACAATGGCCACGGTCTGGGCGATTTGTTCGGGGGTGTGCAGGCAAGAGACGAAGAAACGCACGCGGGCGGCTTTTTCCGGGACGGCCGGGTGCAGGATCGGCTGGGCGTTGATCCCGCGTTTGGCCAGGGCGCTGGACAATTGGGTGGCCTTGACCGAGCTGCCGGTGATCACCGGAATGACTGCAAGCCCGGTACTGGTGCCGGTATCCAGCCCCGCCTCGCGGGCCAGGGCAAGGAACTGCTGGCCGCGGGCCTGCAAGGTTGCCACGCGCTCGGCGTCGTGGGCCATGCAACGTACGGCTGCGAGTGCCGCCGCCGCCACCGAGGCCGGCATGCCAACGCTGTAGAGAAAACCCGGCGCCATGAACTTCAGGTGCTCGACCAGGGCCGACTCGCCGGCAATGTAACCGCCGCAGCTGGCCAGGGTCTTGCTCAGGGTGCCCATCCAGATGTCGACGTCTTTGCCCGCCAGGCCGAAGTGCTCGCGAATACCCTTGCCATTGGCCCCCATGACACCCAGCGAGTGGGCCTCGTCGACCATCAGGAACACCTTGTGCCTGTTCTTCAGCTCGACGAAACGCGGCAGGTCCGGGTAGTCGCCATCCATGCTGTAGATGCCTTCGAGCACCACCAGCACCCGCTCGAAATGCTGGCGCTGATCGCCCAGCAGACGATCGAGGGCTTCGACGTCGTTGTGAGCGAAGCTCAAGCGACGCGCGCCGGACAACTGGATGCCTTGCAGCACACTGTTGTGGATAAGTTCGTCGTGGATCACCAGGTCCCGCGGGCCAAACAGGTAGCCGATGGTGGTGACGTTGGTGGCATGCCCACTGACGAAGGTCACGGCGTCATCCACCTCGTACAAGCGAGCCAGTTCGGCTTCCAGCTCGCGATGGATCGGCCGGTCGCCGGACACCAGGCGGCTGGCCGACACCGACGTGCCGTAGTGATCGATGGCCGCCTTGGCCGCCTCGGCAACCACCGGATGACCGGAGTAACCCAGGTAGTTGTAGCTGGCGAAGTTGACGAAGCGCTGCCCCTGGATCGTCGTTTCGGCGCCCGCCAGGCTTTCATGCAACTTGAAGAACGGATTGGCCAGGCCAAAGCGCGCAGCGCCGTCATGCATGATCCGCAGTTGCTGATAACCAGGATGCTGATCGAAGCGGTAGAACTGCTCCGGCACCGCTCGCGCATGGCGGCTCACGTCCGCCAGCGAGGCTGGCGGCGCGCCGTCGCCGGTTTGCCGCTGGCGCCGTTCCAGGGCTTGCTGGATCAGCTTGTCTTTCATCGAAGCGCCAAGCCCTGGTGAACTTTTTGAGGTCATAGTCAATTGATCAAACGAGATAGTTGAGAATCAGGGTCGCGCGCGCCCTGGCGGACCTGGGCCAGCTCAGCTTCAGACAATTCGGCGCCATGGCGAGCCAGGGTCAGCGCCTGCAGGTTGTCTTCGGCAACGGGCGCGGCCTCGGCGTCCTGGCTGCCGCGCAGCAGTTCAAGAATGCGCACGGTCAATTTGGCGATGCTGGAGGTTTCGCTCAGCTCCATCACCGGCAAGCGAATGCCGAAGCGCTCCTCCACCGCCACCACCAGCTCCACACTCATCAACGAGTCCAGCCCCAGTTCCTGCAGCGGTCGGTTGCTGTCGAGCTTGCTGGTCGGCATGCGCAGGATCTCGCTGATTTCCTGCTTGAGCATTTCGGCGAACAGTTCGGTGAGTTCCTGGTCGTTCATCTCCAGCAACAGGCGCTGGATGTCATCGACGTTGCTCTCTTCCTCTTGCTCGCCACTGTGCAGCCGCGCCAGTTCACTGAACTTCGGCGAACCCGCAGCCGGCAGGAAGCGCGACAGGGCTTTCCAGTCGAGCTCCAGCACACCCAATCCGGAGCGCTGTTGCAGCAGCAAGCGTTCGAGGGTGTCGAGGGCCGCTTGCGACTGCAGGGCCGCGCCGCCCATGCGACTTTGCAGGGCGTCCTTGATGTCCTGGTTGCGCGCCAGGAACCCGGCATCGTCAATCGCCCCCCACAGCACCGCCGTGGCCGGCAAGCCTTGCAGCAGGCGATGACGGGCCAGGGCTTCGAGCCAGTGGTTGGCCGCCACGTAGTTGGCCTGCCCCGGATTGCCGAACAGGGTCGTCGCCGAAGAGAACAACACGAAGAAGTCCAGCGCCAGGTGCGCGGTCAGTTCGTGCAGGTACTGCGCGCCCTTGGCCTTGGGTTCGAGCACCCGTTGCAATTGCGCCTGGGTCAGGTTGCGGACCAGCCCGTCTTCAAACACGGTGGCCGCGTGCACCACGCCACGCAGCGGCGCCTTGGAGGCTTCGATACTGGCCAACACGCTGCGCAACTGGGCGCTGTCGGTGATGTCGCAAGCCAGCGCCTGGACCTCGATGCCCTGCTCGCGCCAAGCCGCCAGCGCCGGTTGTGCTTCTTCCGTGGCCGCGCCGCGACGGCCGAGCAATGCCAGGTGCCGCGCGCCCTTGTCGACCAGCCATTGCGCGGTACGCAGGCCAAAACCGCTGAGCCCGCCGGTCACCAGGTAGGTGCCGTCGGCGGCGAGTTGCAAGGCCGGTGCCTGTGCCAGCGGCGCACGGAACACCTGTTGGATCGGCGTGCGGTAGGTGACGACGATCTTGCCGATCTGCCGCGCCTGCTGCATGTAGCGGAACGACTCGACCACATCGTTGGCGTCGAATTCACGGTACGGCAACGGACTGAGGATGCCGTCGCGGAACAACTGCATCATGTCGGCGAACAGGCGGCGGGTCAGGTCCGGGCGCTCGCTCATCAGTTGGTCGGCGTCGATGCCGAAGTAGCTGATGTTGTTGCGGAACGGCCGCAGGCCAATCTTGGTGTTCTGGTAGAAGTCGCGCTTGCCCAGTTCGAGGAAGCGCCCAAATGGCTTGAGCACTTGCAGGTTGCGGTTGATAGCCTCGCCCGCCAGGGAATTGAGCACTACATCAACACCACGGCCGGCGGTGATCGCCAGGATCTCGTCGGCAAACGCCAGCGAGCGCGAATCGAACACGTGCTCGACCCCGAGCAAGCGCAGGAAGTCGCGTTTTTCGTCGCTGCCAGCGGTGGCGTAGATCTCGGCCCCGCACCATTTGGCGATCTGGATCGCGGCGATGCCGACACCACCGGCGGCACCGTGGATGAGGATTTTCTCGCCTGGTTCCAGGCGCGCCAGGTGGTGCAGCGCGTAGTACACAGTGAAGAAGGTGCTCGGGATGGTCGCCGCCGCCTCGAAGGACATGCCCTCGGGGATTCGCGCCACCGCATTGGCATTGGTGACCAGGCGGTTGGCGAAGCTCGATGGACCAAAGCCGACCACCCGGTCGCCCGGCTGGAAGTCACCTTCGACCTGCGCACCCTTGGCGCGCACGACACCGGCGAATTCAAAACCCAGGGTCGGGCCGGAGAACCCGTTCTCGATGGCTTCGTCGGACAACAGGCCGAGGGCATACATGACGTCGCGGAAGTTCAGGCCGGTGGCCTGGACCGCGATGTCCAGTTCATCGCCCTTCGGCACCATCGGCTCGTGGGCTTCCCAGCGCAGGTTGCGCAACTGGCCCGGCAGTTCGAAGCCGAGGCTGACCTGGGTCGCGGTTTGTTGCAGGGCGCTGGCATCCAGCTGATCAGGGCGCACTCGCAGGCGAGCCACGTAACGATCGCCTTCGGCACTGATAGCCAGTTCGGTTTCGTCATCGGCATTCAGCAAGGCCGGCAGCAACGCGTCGACCCCGGCGCCTTCGGCCAGGTCCAGCAGACGCACGCGGCAACCCACGGCTTCGTTGGCCAGGGTGCGACCAAAGCCCCACAACGCCGCATCGGCAACGGATGCCAGGCTCCCTGCGACCTGTGCAGCGGCTGGCAGCAAATGCACTGCCGCACCTCGGGTCAGCAGCCAGCAATCGGGGCTGATGCCCGCCTGCTCGCAGGCCTGGGTCAGTGCCGCGGCCAGCATGCAGCGCCGCGCCTGGTCATCCAGGCCCTGGCTGCCGAACAGGCCGCTGAGCAACAGCACGTGCTGGGGCGCCGCCATGGCGCGCAGTTGCTCGGCCAGGTCCTGGGCCGACGCCGGCGCCAGCCAGTCAATACTTTGCCCTTGCTCGCGCAGGGCGGTGGCCAATTGCTGGGCGAAGGCGTGTTCCGCGCCCTGCTCATCGGCCACCAGCAACCAGCGCTGGGCCGGCAGTGGTTGCGGCTCGAATGCTGCCGCCGCTGCGGCCGCGCCCACCAGCAGGTAGCTGCCGCTGGACATGCCCGGGCACAATTCCAGCGCTTCGCCGACACTCAGGCCGTGACGACGCAGTTCCTGTTGCCAGAAGCCCGGGCGCTGTTGCACCGACAAGCTGCCCTGGCCCTGCCCGGCCAGCCACCACGAAGGTTGCGCGCCGAAGACGAAATCCGCCCAACGGGCCGGGTGCTGCGCCAACAACATCAGCTGGCCACCGGCCGACAAGCGCGCCGCGCCATGAGTCAGTCCTGCGCTGATGGCCTGCAGCGGCGCCAGGTCGGAGGCGACCAGCACCAGGTCGAAGCCCGCGGCCGGTACGGTCGGCTGTTGCGCGGCGTCACCCAGGCTGAGCAAGCGCAGGTCCGGGAAGTCGGCTTGCAGCAGGCTGGCCGGGTCCAGGTCGTCGGCGCTGTACTGGTAGTCGACTCGGTCGAAGTCCAGCTGCGCACAGAGTTGCGCGGCGAAAGGCGAACCGCCGAAGCCGAGCTCGAGGATGCGCAGGCGCTGGCCCGCCGGGAGCACGGCCAGGCGTTGTTCGATATGGTGTGTGATCGCGTCCAGCACGGCGTGATAGCCGCTGGCGCCCAGCACCTGACGGGCCAGTTGCGCGGGCGAGGTTTCACGGGGCAGCAGTGTTTCGATCTGCACCGCGCCGCTGACCAGGTCCAGCAGGTGGATACCGATACGGCCCACCGAGTGAATGATCTGGAAATGCTCGGGATAACTGCGGAACAGTTCCTGCCAGATGTCCTGGGCGCTGGGCATCTCGCCCTGATCGACCAGCTGCCAGTTATCGCCGCTGGCAACCAGGCTGCCGTCGTCCAGGGCCTGCTGCAGCAGATGGTCCAGGTAGCCCGAGAAACCTTGCGCGTCAGCCTGCCAGGTTGCCCGTTGCGCCGCGCTGAGCTGGCCGCCGAGGGACGCGATGGCCTCCAGCACGAAACTGCCGCACAGGCTGTCGAGCAGTGGATCGACTTCCTGGCTGTAGCGCATCAGGGTCGGTTCATCGCTCACCGACGCCAGGCTTTGCGCCAGGGCGCTGTGCAAGGGCGCACCCGGTTGCGGTTGCGCGCGGGCGACCAATGGATAGGGTTTGGCGATACCGGCGAAATCCACCAGCTTCAGGTCGCCGCTGCGATCCTTGTGCAGCTTGACCGCACGGAAACGCGCGTCCTTGATGCACACCACGGCACGGCCCTGGGCGTCGAACAGGGTGAAATCCGCCAGCAGCGAGTGCTCCGAGCGACGCACCAGGCGCACCTTGGCCAGGCACGGTGTCAGGCTGCCCGCGGCGAAGTTGATGCGCCCCAGTTTCACCGGAATGAATGCCAGGCCGTTACGCGCCTTCGGATCGCGGCTGAGCAACTGGGTGATCAGCTGGAACGCGCTGTCCAGCAACGCCGGATGCAGGTGCAGGGCCGCCAGCTCCGACTCAATCACGCTCGGTGGGCTGAGTTGCGCCAGCACCTGGTCACCGTCGATCCAGCCGGCTTCGATGGCCTGGTAGGCCGGGCCGTAGTTCAGGCCGACCGCCGTGGTCAGTTGCAAATGTTCAGTGCGGGTGAAATCCGCGGCACGGGTCGGCAGCACGGGCGCCGGCTCGTTGAGCAGCACACCACGGGCCTCACCCGGCAGGCGGGCAACCACGTGGCGGGCCCAGGGTTCTTCCTGGGAGGTGCTGCGCGACACGATCGACACGGTGCCATCGCTGCTGTCGATCTGCACACGCACGCGCTTGCTCGACTCGGCGTGCAGCACCAGCGGGCTGTGGATTTCCAGCTCTTCGATGTCGACGAATTCGCCCGGCTGGTAGCACTGCGCGGCCGCCAGCACCAGCTCGGTGAAACCGGCGCCGGGGAACAGCACGGCATCGCCGACCTTGTGGTCTTCAAGGGACGGGAACAGTTGCGTGTCCAGGCGATTGTCCCAGGTCAGTTCGTGGCCGGGCACCGCATGACCCAGCAGCGGATGCACCCGATCGTGGTACAGCGTGCGCGCCGACTCCGGCGTGTCGCCGTGCCAGTGGCGCTCGCGCTGCCAGGCATAGTTGGGCAGGCGCACGAAGCGCCCGGTGCTCGGGAACAGGCACGCCAGGTCGGTATCGGCGCCACTGATCAGCACCTTGGCCACCGCGCGGGTGACCATTGCCGGCGCGTCGTCGTGGCGCTTGAGCGTGGCGATCACCACGCCCTGTTGCTCGCGTGCCGCCAGGGCATCGCTGACATAGCTGCGCAGGATCGGGTGCGGACCGACTTCGACGAAGACGTTGTAGCCCTGCTCGCACAGGGTCTCGCTGGCGGACTGGAACAGCACCGGGAAACGGATGTTCTGCCACCAGTACTCGGCGTCCAGGCGTTCGCCATCGAGCAAGCCACCGGTGACCGTGGAATACATCGGGATCGTGCTGGCGCGCGGCGCGATATCGCGCAAAGCCTCGACCACCTGTTCGGCGATGACGTTCATGGCCGGGGAGTGGAAGGCGTAGTCCAGGCCAAGACGGCGCACGAACACCTGGCGCTCGGTCAATGCCTGCTCCAGACGCTCAAGCCCCGCCAGGGAACCGGCAACGGTGGCGCCCTTGAAGCTGTTTTCGCCGGCGACGACCACGTCATCCAGGCCCAGCTCCAGCAGCAGGTTGGCGGTGTCACTGCCCGACAGGCCCACGGCGGACATCTGCCCGGAACCGGCGGTCAGTCCCTGCAGGCGACTGCGGTGGTAGATCACGCGGGTTGCATCGACCAGGCTCAGGGCGCCACACGCCCACGCTGCTGCCACTTCGCCAACGCTGTGGCCCATCACCACCTGCGGCACCACGCCTTTGCTTTCCAGCATGCGGGTCACGCCCACTTGCAGCGCGAACAGCGCGGGCTGGGCCAGTTCGGTCAGGTGATAACGCTCCTGGCCGTAGTCGCCCGCCAGTTCCTTTATCAGCGAATAGCCCGACAGTGGCTGGAACACTGAATCGACTTCCGTCACCGCGGCATGGAACACCGCATCGGCGAGCAGCGCCTTGCCCATGCCCTGCCACTGCGAGCCATTGCCGGAGTACACGAACACCGGGCCCTTGGCCTGATCCAGCGCGCGACCGCTTTCGACCACCGAGCTCAAGGCCGACACAGCCGGGTCAAGGGCGAAATCCAGCAGCGCCTGGGCGCTTTGCTGTTGATCGGCCTCGAACACCACCACGCGCTGCGGATGCAGGTCGCGACGCAGCATTGCCTGGTACGCGACGTCGTACAGACCGTCTGCCGGGTGATCGCCCAGGTGCTGGGCGATGCTTTCTGCCATGGCCGCCAAGCCGGCGCTGTCCTTGGCCGTGACCATCAACGGCACCGGGCCTGCCGGGACAACCGGCGGTGTTACGTCCGGCGTGTGGCTTTGCAGGATGACGTGGGCGTTGGCGCCACCGAAACCGAAGGAGTTGACCCCCACCACCAGCGTGCCACTCGGTTTGAGGGCGTGGTTGCGGGTGGCGACGTTTAGGTTGAGGTCGGCGAACGGAATACGCGGGTTGAGGTTCTTGATGCCGATGGTGGCCGGCACCTGGCGCTCGGTGACGCAGTACAGCGCCTTCATCAAGCCGGCCACACCGGACGCGGCTTCCAGGTGACCGATGTTGCTCTTGACCGAGCCGATCAACAACGGCTTGTCCGCGCCGCGTACCTGGCCCAGCGCCAGGCCGATGGCCCGGCTTTCGATGGGGTCGCCCACCGGTGTACCGGTGCCGTGGGCTTCCAGGTAATCGATGTCGGCCGGTGAGATCCCGGCACTGGCGTAGGCCTGGGTCATCAAGGCCGCCTGCGCGTCGGCGCTCGGCACGGTCAGCCCGGATTTGCGCCCGTCGGTATTGACCGCAGTGCCGGCGACGACGGCGAGGATCTGGTTGCCATCGGCCACTGCCTTGTCGTAATCCTTGAGGTAGAACAGCCCTGCCCCTTCGGAACGCACATAACCGTCGCCGGCTTCGTCGAAGACGTTGCAGCGCCCTTTGCGCGACAGCATCGAGGCCTTGGAGAAGATCAGGAAGCCAAACGGGTGCAGGTGCAGGCTGATACCGCCGGCCAGTGCCTGGTCGATATCGCCGCTTTGGATGGCCTGGCAAGCCTGGTGGAACGCCACCAGCGACGAGGAACACGCGGTATCGACCGCCATGCTCGGGCCGTGCAAGTCATAAAAGTACGACAGGCGATTAGCCGCGATGCTGAAGGTGTTGCCCGTGGCCGTCGAGGCATCCACCAACGACAGGTCATGGGACAGGCGATACGCATAGTCGGTACTGGCAATGCCCAGGTACACACCGCAATTGCTGCCGCGCACGCTCGAGGGTTTTACCCCGGCGTTCTCGAACACTTCCCAGCCCAGCTCCAGCAACAGGCGCTGTTGGGGGTCCATGATCGCCGCTTCGCGCGGAGAAATGCTGAAGAAGCCAGCATCGAAGGTAGAGATGTCGCCCAGCGTACCGGCCGCCAGGGTGTAGGCGGTGCCAGGGTTGGCCTTGTCGGGGTGGTAAAACGCATCTCGGGACCAGCGGGACGGGTCGACCTGCGTGATGAAGTCGTGCCCTTCCAGCAGGTTCTGCCAAAAAGTTGCGGAAGTGGAGCCTGGAAAACGGAACGAAGCCCCAATAATTGCAACTTTTTTACGCATGACTTAATCCACCTTTTTATATTCTCAACGGTCCCGCCATCACTTCGTGCGATGGGTGTGTCGAACGCCCTCATGGGTTCAACATAACGTTGAGAAACTTGCTAAATTCCGTTGGGTAGTGACTCTGTATTTATTATTAGGAGTACTTTTTCTGCCCGGCATCGACTCCAGTGCCCTTTCCAGGGTGAACCACTAAAGCGCCAGCGCCGGGGGCGGAAAATCATACGCTGAGCGCCCTCCGAGGGAAACCCTTACAAACCGTTACATTACGACCCGTCGTCGCCTAGCTGCTTTGATCGACACCTGGCGATCGGCAAAAAAAATAAATTCAATAAAGCCGCTGCACGGCCGACAACCTGTCAAAGCCTTGCGGATTAAACAAGCCATGCGTAATAACCAGCCCATTACACAACGCGAACGGACCTTTCCGGCTCAGCAACGGTTGATTTCCACCACCGATGCCAAGGGCATGATCACCTACTGCAACGACGATTTTGTCGAGATCAGCGGGTTTTCCCGTGAGGAATTGATCCGTGCGCCGCACAACCTGGTGCGTCACCCCGACGTTCCCGCGGCGGTCTTCGCGCACATGTGGGGCACACTCAAACAAGGCTTGCCATGGATGGGCATTGTCAAGAATCGCTGCAAGAGCGGTGACCACTACTGGGTTAACGCCTATGTGACGCCGATCTTCGAAGGCAATCAGGTGATCGGTTACGAGTCGGTGCGGGTCAAGCCCACCGCCGAACAGATTCGCCGCGCCGAAGCGCTCTATCAACGCATCAACCAGGGCAAGTCGGCCGTTCCTTCTTCGGATAAATGGATGCCGGTCCTGCAGGACTGGTTGCCGTTCATTCTGGTCAGCCAGTTGAGCTTCATGATCGGTGCGACCTTGAACTCGCAGTGGGGCTTTGCCTTGGCGGCCGCTCTTTCGGTGCCACTGGGCCTTTTGGGCCTGGGCTGGCAGCAACGCGGCATCAAGCGTTTGCTGCGCCTGGCCGAGCAGACCACGTCCGACCCGCTGATCGCGCAGATGTACACCGACAGCCGCGGTGCCCAGGCACGCCTGGAAATGTCGATCCTCAGCCAGGAAGCCCGCCTGAAAACCTGCCTGACCCGACTGCAGGACACCGCCGAGCACCTGACCGACCAGGCGAAGCAATCCGACGCCCTGGCACACAACAGCTCCACCGGCCTTGAACGCCAACGCGTCGAGACCGAACAGGTGGCCACCGCCGTCAACCAGATGGCTGCCACCACCCAAGAAGTCGCCAGCCACGTACAGCGCACCGCCGACGCCACCCAGGAGGCCAACCGCCTGACCGGTCGAGGCCGCGACATCGCCGGGGAAACCCGCGAAGCCATTCAGCGCCTGTCGGTGGTGGTGGGCGAAACCGGCCTGACCGTGACCCAGCTGGCCAAGGACAGCAATGAAATCGGCGGCGTGGTCGATGTGATCAAAGGCATCGCCGACCAGACCAACCTGTTGGCACTGAACGCGGCCATCGAAGCGGCGCGCGCCGGCGAGATGGGGCGTGGCTTTGCGGTAGTGGCGGACGAAGTTCGCCAACTGGCCCAACGCACCAGCGAATCCACCGGGCAGATCCACGCCCTGATTGCCAAGCTCCAGCAAACCGCGGGCACCGCGGTGCAGACCATGGAAGCCGGGCATCGCCAGGCCGAAGAAGGTGTGGCACGAGTGTTGGAAGCGGACCAGGCCCTGGTGGGGATCAGCGAAGCGGTGGCCAACATCACCGACATGACCACCCAGATCGCCGCCGCGACCGAAGAGCAAAGCGCCGTGGCCGAAGAAATCAGCCGCAACATCAGCAACATCTCGGCACTGGCGGACCAGACCTCGGAACAGGCGCAGAACTCGGCATTGCTGAGCGAAGAACTGACCAAGACCGCGAATACCCAGTACTCGTTGGTGGAGCGGTTTAACCGCTGACCTGCCCCTCCCTCCCACGGGCAGCAAAAAGCGGAACGCGGAGCGTCCCTGGATGCATTCCCACGCGGAGCGTGGGAACGATCGGGGGCGCGTCGTTCCCTCTGGCCGCAAAGGCGGAACGCGGAGCGTCCTTGGATGCATTCCTTGCTGCGCGTGGGAATGATCGGGGTGCGAGGCTGTTGATCTTGATCGTTCCCACGCTCTGCGTGGGAATGCAGCCCGGGACGCTCCGCGTCCCAGTCGCGCCGCAGTATGTAGTGGTGCACGTCAATACCAGCGCTGAATCTCGATCAACCCGTCCAACCCCGCGTAGTTCCTCGCACTCGAGTAACGCCAGTGCTCCGGCAAGTCCACATACCCCCGCTTCACCGGGTTGTTGTGGATGTAATCGAGTTTCTGGCGCATCACCGACTCACTGAAAACCATTTCCGCGTGCGAGCCTTCCTGCCACAACTGGTACACCCGATCCTGCTTGTGCGCCCGCTTGCTGAAGCGCAGTCGCTGTAGGGCTCTATCCGCCCCCTTGCTTTGCAGGTCGTTGATGATCTGTCTCGCGGTATAGGATTTGAACTGGCTCAGGGACTTGCCCAGGTCAGGAGCCTGGGCAACGAAGTGCAGGTGATTTTCGAGGACCACATAACCAAACAGCTGCAGGCTGTGGTGGGTTTGCTGGTAACGCCAGCAGTCCAGCAGGTGGTCGACGATATAGGGGCGGATGAACAGCGGGAGCCATTCCATGAGGGTACAGGTGAGGAAGTGGGGTTTGTCAGGCTCAGTGATGGAGTAACGGCTTCGGCCCATGGGATTCGTCCTTGAATCTTGCGGTGCGGCGGGATGGAACGCGGAGCGTCCCTGGCATTGCGCCGATCTTTCGAATGGCGTCGCTGCGCTAACAGGCTTCGCAACTGTCACTTTTGACAGTTACCCACCATTCCAATTGAGCTTAGATTGGCCTTGGAAGGCAACGCCTTAATCAATCAACCTCAAGGAATGGGATATTCACAATGAACAACAAACGCAGACTGCAAACCCTAAAAAAAGTGCGCTCTCTAAAAACCAATGACATCTTCAAGTGGCGCTTCAACGCTGAAGGCGAATTCATTGAGGCAAGTGATACAGGTGCATACCTATGGGAAGGCAGGCCAGGCCAGTTTTACTGGGTATGGGAGGGTTGGACCGGCTCTCATGACACCAACGATATCTTTTTTTATGACTTCTCCATCCCCTATGTAGACGATGAAATCATAGACCGCAGCTTCACTCTCGGTACAGGTGGACTGACCTTTGATCATGCTTTTTCAAAAGGGAACGGACAGCTCGACGTCGCCCCTGCGCATTCAGCAACGGTTCATATAAAACTCGACCCAAAAACCCGACAAAGCGAGGGCTATTTCGAAACAGTCTTCCTGGGCATTCATCAATCGCCCGAAGGCAAGTTCTCTTTCGAACGAAAAATCCCCTGACCTGGTGATGAAGGCGTGGCACCCCTGTGCCCGCCTTTCTAAAAACTCATTTCAAACTCACAATCTTCAGCTAACAGCGCGAACAACATCCACAACGCGCTTTGCAGCCAACGCCAGATGCTGCTCATGGCTAAACCCCGACGCCTTCAACGGCTTCAAATCATGATCCCCCGCCACCAGCCAAAACACCTCGATACTCGGTGACAGCGCGTAGCCCTCGACCGCCTCGCGATTGCCCAACGCATCCCGCTCGCCCTGCACGATCAACGTGCGCGTCTTCAACGCCGCCAGATGCTCCACCCGCGGTTTTTCCGGTTTACCCACGGCATAAAATGGATAACCCAGGCACACCAGCGCATCGGCACCCAACTCATCGGCGAGCATGCTGGCGACCCGTCCGCCCATGGACTTGCCGCCAATGGCCAGCGTCCCAGTGACATGGCGTCGCACCTGGTCATACACCTCGCGCCAGCACTCCAGCAGCCTTGGCATCGGATTGGGCGGGCGCTTGCTACCGTCGACACGCCGCTGCGCCATGTACGGAAACTCAAAGCGCAATACGTTGACGCCTTGTGCCACAAGGCGTGCGGTCATGTCGTTCATCCAGTCGCTGTCCATTGGCGCTCCAGCGCCGTGGGCCAGGATCAGGGTTGCCGAGGCCTTGCCCGAAGCCGCATCCCACAACCATCCCTTTTCGCGCACGCACTGCGCCCATTGATCCCCGTCAATACCGGCCATGTGCTGTTTGTCCATGCTTGCCTCGCTTTTAGTCTGCCTATAACTCCAGGCGCAGGGTGCACCGTTTGTGCAGCCAGCGGCTGAACCGTGGATGGGGAACCATGAACACTTCTATCAGTACCGCCTACAACTACAAGGTGGTCCGCCAATTCGCCATTATGACGGTGGTGTGGGGCATCGTCGGCATGGGGCTCGGGGTTTTTCTCGCTGCCCAGTTGGTCTGGCCCGAACTCAACTTCAATTTGCCCTGGACCAGCTTCGGCCGCCTGCGCCCGCTGCACACCAACGCGGTGATCTTCGCGTTCGGTGGCTGCGCCCTGTTCGCCAGTTCGTTCTATTCGGTACAACGCACCTGCCAGACGCAATTATTTGCGCCGAAAATAGCTGCGTTCTGCTTCTGGGGCTGGCAGCTGGTGATTGTCCTGGCGGCCATCAGCCTGCCGTTGGGCTACACCAGTTCCAAGGAATACGCCGAGCTGGAATGGCCGATCGACATCCTGATCACCATCGTCTGGGTCGCCTACGCCGTGGTGTTCTTCGGCACGGTGATGCAGCGCAAGACCAAGCACATCTATGTCGGTAATTGGTTCTTCGGCGGGTTCATCATCACCGTGGCGATCCTGCACATCGTCAACAACATGGAACTGCCCGTCAGCTTCACCAAGTCCTACTCGCTGTACTCCGGCGCCACCGATGCGATGGTGCAATGGTGGTACGGCCACAACGCCGTGGGCTTTTTCCTCACCGCCGGTTTCCTCGGGATGATGTATTACTTCGTGCCGAAACAGGCCGAGCGCCCGGTGTATTCCTATCGCCTGTCGATCGTGCACTTCTGGGCGCTGATCACCCTGTACATCTGGGCCGGCCCCCACCACCTGCACTACACCGCCTTGCCGGACTGGGCGCAGTCGCTGGGCATGGTGATGTCGCTGATCCTGCTGGCGCCAAGCTGGGGCGGCATGATCAACGGCATGATGACGCTCTCCGGTGCCTGGCATAAGTTGCGCAGCGATCCGATCCTGCGCTTCCTCGTGGTATCGCTGGCGTTCTACGGCATGTCGACCTTCGAAGGGCCGATGATGGCGATCAAGACGGTCAACGCCCTCTCCCACTACACCGACTGGACCATCGGCCACGTGCACGCCGGCGCGCTCGGCTGGGTGGCGATGATTTCCATCGGCGCGCTGTACCACATGATCCCCAAAGTCTTCGGACGCGAGCAGATGCACAGCATCGGCCTGATCAACGCGCACTTCTGGCTCGCCACCATCGGCACCGTGCTGTACATCGCCTCGATGTGGGTCAACGGCATCGCCCAGGGCCTGATGTGGCGCGCGGTGAACGAAGACGGCACGCTGACCTACTCCTTCGTCGAAACCCTGGTGGCCAGCCATCCGGGCTTCGTCGTGCGGCTGGTAGGCGGGGCGATCTTCCTGAGTGGCATGTTGCTGATGGCCTACAACACCTGGCGCACCGTGCGGGCCTCGCAGCCTGCCGACGCCGTCGCTGCCACGCAGATGGCCTGAGGAGTCCGCCATGAAACACGAAACAATCGAGAAAAACGTCGGCCTGCTGATGCTGCTGATGGTGTTGGCCGTGAGCATTGGCGGCCTGACCCAGATCGTCCCGTTGTTCTTCCAGGACGTGACCAACAAACCGGTGGAAGGCATGAAGCCCTACACCGCACTGCAACTGGAAGGCCGCGACATCTATATCCGCGAAGGCTGCGTGGGTTGCCACTCACAGATGATCCGCCCGTTTCGCGCCGAGACCGAACGCTACGGGCACTACTCGGTGGCCGGTGAAAGCGTTTGGGATCACCCGTTCCTCTGGGGCTCGAAACGCACGGGCCCGGACCTGGCGAGGGTCGGCGCGCGCTACTCCGATGACTGGCACCGCGCGCACTTGTACAACCCGCGCAACGTGGTACCGGAATCGAAGATGCCGGCGTACCCGTGGCTGGTGGCCAACGCGGTCGACAGCGGCCACACCGAAACCAAGCTCCGTGCCATGCGTACCCTCGGCGTGCCCTACACCGACGAGGACATCGCGGGCAGCGTCGAGTCGCTCAAGGGCAAGTCGGAGATGGATGCGCTGGTCGCCTACCTGCAAGTGCTCGGCACTGCGATCAAGAGCAAGAGGTGAGTCATGGTCGTTGAAATGAGTACTGGAATGATCCGCGGCCTAGGCACCGTCGTGGTGTTCGTGGCCTTCGTCGGCCTGACGCTGTGGGTGTTCAACGCCAAGCGCAGCGCGCAATTCGCCGAAGCGCGCCTGCTGCCGTTCGCCGACGAGCCGCAAGCCCAGCCCCCCGAAGAATCCGCCACAAGGAGCACCCGGCCATGACCACTTTCTGGAGTACGTGGATCTGCGTACTGACCATCGGCAGCCTGATTGGCCTGACCTGGCTGCTGATCGGCACCCGCAAGGGCGAAACCAAGGGCAGCGTCGACCAGACCATGGGCCACAGCTTCGACGGCATCGAGGAGTACGACAACCCGTTACCGCAATGGTGGTTCATGCTGTTCGCCGGCACCCTGGTGTTTGCCGTCGGCTACCTGATCCTCTATCCCGGCCTGGGCAACTGGAAAGGCATCCTGCCCGGCTACGCCAACGGCTGGACCGGCGTGCACGAGTGGGAAAAGGAAATGGACAGGGCCGACGCCCGGTTCGGACCGATCTTCGCCAAATTCGCCGCCATGCCGGTGGAAGAAGTGGCCAAGGACCCGCAAGCGCTGAAAATGGGTGGGCGCCTGTTCGCCTCCAACTGCTCGGTGTGCCACGGCTCGGATGCCAAGGGCGCGTTCGGCTTCCCCAACCTGGCGGACAGTGACTGGCGCTGGGGCGGCGACGCCGACACCATCAAGGCCACCATCCTCGGTGGGCGCATGGCGGCGATGCCCGCCTGGGGTGAAATCCTCGGCGAAGCAGGGGTGAAAAACGTTGCTGCCTATGTACGCCACGAACTGGCCGGGCTGCCATTGCCGGCGGACGACAAGGCCGACCTGCAAGCCGGTCAGCAAGCCTTCAGCACCACCTGTACCGCCTGTCACGGGGCAAACGGCCAGGGCACCGCAGCCATGGGCGCGCCGAATCTGACGCACCCGGCCGGGTTCATTTATGGCACCAGCCTGACCCAGCTCGAACAGACCATCCGCCACGGTCGCCAGGGTCACATGCCGGCGCAGAATGAGTTGCTGGGCAACGATAAAGTGCAACTGCTCGCGGCTTATGTGTTCAGCCTTTCGAAAGGGAATGAGCAATTGAGCGGCAAGCTTCAAGCAACAAGCGAAAAGTAAAAACAAGAAGCTGCAAGCGACGAGATCACTCTTGAAGCTTGCAGCTTTACGCTCCAGGCTGCTTCCTTTTGTCACACCCTTCCTGAGTCCTCCTTTCGAATCCCCGCATTCGGGTCTACGCTTGATCGATGCGGACTGGCCCGTGCCGGTTCCAGGTCATCCTTGCGCGATGTGTTCGCCCCCGTCGACTGACTGACAGGCCGCAAACGCTGGTAGATACCGGCTGTCGAGCCAAATACCGTCGGTCGCCGACCAGGCCTTTTCAACACACCTTGTTACAAGCGACCTGAACCCCCTCGCTTTTTCCGTTCACTGCGACATTTTGTCCGAGGCCATTTTTGTCCTTACGCGGCGCATGGAAAGGCCGCAGAATCAGCATTTGAACGCATTGACCCAGGTCATGGCGCGTTGCAATGACCCCCTGCTTTCTCCATACTTGCGGCCGATTTTTAATCCTAATAAAACACCCAAACCGTGGAACCTTAGAATGAGCACAGCAATCAGTCCGACTGCTTATAACTATAAGGTAGTCCGCCAGTTCGCCATCATGACGGTGGTCTGGGGGATCCTTGGCATGGGGCTCGGTGTCTTCATCGCCTCGCAACTGGTCTGGCCGGAGTTGAACTTCGGCCTGCCGTGGACGAGCTTTGGACGCCTGCGCCCGTTGCACACCAACCTGGTGATTTTCGCCTTCGGTGGTTGTGCACTGTTTGCCACTTCCTACTACGTCGTGCAGCGAACCTGCCAAACGCGACTGATTTCCGACAGCCTCGCGGCCTTCACCTTCTGGGGTTGGCAAGCGGTGATCGTCGGCGCCATCGTTACCTTGCCGCTGGGTTACACCACCACCAAGGAATACGCTGAGCTGGAATGGCCTCTGGCTATTCTGCTGGCCATTGTCTGGGTTACCTACGGCCTGGTGTTCTTCGGCACCATCACCAAGCGCAAGACCAAGCACATCTATGTGGGCAACTGGTTCTACGGTGCTTTCATCGTCGTGACCGCGATGCTGCACATCGTCAACCACATGTCGCTGCCGGTCAGCCTGTTCAAGTCCTACTCGGCCTACTCGGGCGCGACCGACGCGATGATCCAGTGGTGGTACGGCCACAACGCCGTAGGCTTCTTCCTGACCACCGGTTTCCTGGGGATGATGTACTACTTCGTGCCGAAACAGGCCGAGCGTCCGATCTACTCCTATCGCCTGTCCATCGTGCACTTCTGGGCGCTGATCACCCTGTACATCTGGGCCGGTCCGCACCACCTGCACTACACCGCACTGCCGGACTGGGCCCAATCGCTGGGCATGGCCATGTCGATCATCCTGCTGGCGCCAAGCTGGGGCGGCATGATCAACGGCATGATGACCCTGTCGGGCGCCTGGCATAAGCTGCGTACCGACCCGATCCTGCGCTTTTTGGTGGTGTCCCTGGCGTTCTACGGCATGTCGACCTTCGAAGGCCCGATGATGGCCATCAAGACCGTCAACTCGCTGTCGCACTACACCGACTGGACCATCGGCCACGTACACGCCGGCGCACTCGGCTGGGTAGCAATGATCTCGATCGGCGCGATCTACCACATGATCCCGAAACTGTTCGGTCGCGCGCAGATGCACAGCATCGGCCTGATCAACACGCACTTCTGGCTCGCGACCATCGGTACCGTGCTGTACATCGCTTCGATGTGGGTCAACGGCATCACCCAGGGCCTGATGTGGCGTGCAATCAACGACGACGGCACCCTCACCTACTCGTTCGTCGAAGCGCTGCAAGCCAGCCACCCTGGCTTCATCGTTCGCGCCCTGGGCGGTGCGTTCTTCGCCACTGGCATGCTGTTCATGGCCTACAACGTATGGCGTACCGTACGTGCCTCGCACCCGGCAGAGGCTAAAGCTGCCGAACAGATCGTTGTAGTTGGAGCTCACTGATGAAGCATGAAGCAGTCGAGAAGAATATTGGCCTGCTGGCCTTCTTCATGGTTATCGCCGTCAGTGTCGGCGGCCTGACCCAGATCGTTCCGCTGTTTTTCCAGGATGTCACCAACAAGCCGGTCGAGGGCATGAAGCCCCGCCCTGCCCTTGAACTGGAAGGCCGGGATGTCTACATCGCCAACGGTTGTGTCAGCTGCCACTCGCAGATGATCCGCCCGTTCCGTGCTGAAACCGAACGTTACGGCCACTACTCGGTCGCCGGCGAGAGCGTGTGGGACCACCCGTTCCTGTGGGGTTCCAAGCGTACCGGTCCGGACCTGGCCCGTGTCGGCGGTCGTTACTCCGATGACTGGCAGCGTGCGCACTTGTACAACCCGCGCAACGTGGTGCCTGAGTCGAAAATGCCGGCCTACCCGTTCCTCGTGGAAAACAAGCTCGACGGCAAGGACACCGCCAAGAAAATGGAAGTCTTGCGCGCGCTCGGCGTCCCTTACACCGACGAAGACATCGCCGGTGCCAAGGATGCCGTGAAGGGCAAAACCGAAATGGACGCGCTGGTGGCCTATCTGCAAGGCCTGGGCACCATCATCAAAAGCAAACGGTGATCTAAATGGATATCGGGATGATTCGTGGCCTGGGCACCGTTGTCGTGATGGTGGCCTTCATCGGTCTGGCGTTGTGGGTGTTCAGTCCCAAGCGCAAGTCGGAGTTCGAAGACGCGACCTTGCTGCCTTTTGCGGATGATCCCGAAGCCATCAAGCACGTCGAGCAAGCTTCTAGGAGTAACAAAGAATGACTACATTCTGGAGTCTGTATGTCACAGTCCTCAGTCTCGGTACGATCTTTTCCCTGACCTGGCTGCTGCTGTCGACCCGTAAGGGCCAGCGCACCGAGTCGACCGAAGAGACGGTTGGCCACTCCTTCGACGGTATCGAGGAGTACGACAACCCCCTGCCGAAATGGTGGTTCATGCTGTTCGTGGGCACCATCATTTTCGCCCTGGGTTACCTGGTGCTGTACCCGGGCCTGGGCAACTGGAAAGGCCTGCTGCCAGGCTACAACTACCTCGATAACGAAAAGCAGACCGCGTTCGCCAACGGCCAGACCGGCTGGACCGGCGTTCACGAGTGGGAAAAGGAAATGGCTCGCTCGGACGCCAAGTTCGGTCCGATCTTCGCCAAGTTCGCGTCCATGCCGATCGAAGAAGTCGCCAAGGACCCTCAAGCGCTGAAAATGGGCGGCCGCCTGTTTGCCTCCAACTGCTCGGTCTGCCACGGCTCCGACGCCAAGGGTGCCTACGGCTTCCCTAACCTCACCGACGCCGACTGGCGCTGGGGCGGCGAAGCGGAAACCATCAAGACCACCATCATGGGCGGTCGCCACGCGGTGATGCCGGCGTGGGCTGATGTGATCGGCGAGCAAGGCGTAGCGGACGTTGCCGCTTTCGTCCTGACCAACCTCGATGGCCGCAAGCTGCCGGAAGGCGCCAAGGCTGACCCGGTTGCCGGGCAGAAACTGTTCGCGGCCAACTGCGTGGCTTGCCACGGTCCGGAAGGTAAAGGTACCCCAGCGATGGGCGCACCTAACCTGACCCACCCGGGCGCGTTCATCTACGGTTCGAGCTTCGCGCAACTGCAGCAGACCATCCGTTACGGACGCCAGGGCCAGATGCCTGCCCAGGAACAGCTGCAAGGTAACGACAAGGTTCACCTGCTGGCCGCTTACGTCTACAGCCTGTCGCATGGCGAGAAGGCTCCAGTGGCAGACGCCCAGTAAGGCATACGCCTGATGCAGTAACGAACGGCCCCGCCAATGAGAATTGGCGGGGCCGTTTTGTCATGGGCGCTGGTTTCATAATCTGAAACCTATATTCGATGGGATTGCGGGCCGGTCAGGGGTAACGTCGACTGACCTGGCAACCAGCATGAAGCGGGTTGGCCAGGACAAGGAAGTCAATCGTCATTACACAAGGAATGCATACCATGTCTGATCAAGAACACATCGTTGACGACTGTAGGGGTCCGGTAATGCCTGAGCCTGCAAAGGAAGTAATCGTTCCGGCAGTCGAGCGCCTCATCACCGAGTGCGAAATACCCGAAGAACCTGAACCTGAGGAAACTGCGCCGCGTCGTGCCAACTTTTCCGGCAGCGGGCTCGACGGCCTGGGCGGGGGAAATATCCTTTAAGCGGTGATTCATGAGCGCAGCGGACATCCGCTGCGCTCTAAAGCCACGCCCCCCGACAGTTCGGTCGTGCTCTACCGTTGAGCTATAGTCAATTGACCTGCATCATGTTTTGTTACATTCGCTACACCATTCGAGTTTTTTCCCCAACGCGACCAAAGGTCGCACCCTTGAGCTAGAGCGACAGGCGTATCATTGCGCTACTGCAACACCTCTTTTTGACCGCGGTCGGCACGTACTGACCGAGGCATTTTTCCACTGCCGTGGGATGCAATGATGAGCAACCAGATTCCGGTACACGACGTCACCCCGCCCACCAAGAACGCAAACAACAGCGTCGACCTTTACGCCTCCAGGGAAAAAATCTACACCCGCGCCTTCACCGGCCTGTTTCGCAACTTGCGCATGGCGGGTGGCGCTTTCCTGTTCCTGCTGTATTTCGGCACGGTGTGGCTCAACTGGGGCGGGCACCAGGCGGTCTGGTGGAATCTGCCGGAGCGCAAGTTCTTCATCTTCGGTGCCACCTTCTGGCCTCAGGATTTCATCCTGCTGTCCGGCATGCTGATCATTGCCGCCTTCGGCCTGTTCTTCATCACCGTGTACGCCGGTCGGGTCTGGTGCGGTTATACCTGCCCGCAGAGCGTCTGGACCTGGATCTTCATGTGGTGCGAGAAGATCACCGAAGGCGATCGTAACCAGCGCATCAAACTCGACAAGGCGCCGATGAGCGCCAACAAGTTCCTGCGCAAATTCAGCAAGCACAGCCTGTGGCTGTTGATAGGTTTCGTCACCGGCATGACCTTCGTCGGCTACTTCACGCCGATTCGCGAGCTGGTGATCGAGTTCTTCACCGGTGAAGCCGATGGCTGGTCGTATTTCTGGGTCGGTTTCTTCACGCTCGCCACCTATGGCAACGCCGGCTGGCTGCGTGAGCAAGTGTGCATCTACATGTGCCCGTACGCACGCTTCCAGAGCGTGATGTTCGACAAGGACACGCTGATCGTTTCCTACGACCCGCGCCGTGGCGAAAGCCGTGGCCCGCGCAAGAAAGGCATCGACTACAAGGCCCAGGGCCTGGGTGACTGCATCGATTGCACCATGTGCGTCCAGGTCTGTCCGACCGGTATCGACATCCGCGACGGCCTGCAGATCGAGTGCATCGGCTGCGCGGCGTGCATCGATGCCTGCGACGCCATCATGGACAAGATGGAATACCCGCGCGGCCTGATCAGCTACACCACCGAGCACAACCTGTCCGGGCAGAAAACCCATAAACTGCGCCCGCGCCTGATTGGCTATGCCGTGGTGCTGATGGCGATGATCGGGGTGCTGGTGACCGCGTTCTTCATGCGCTCGCTGGTCGGTTTCGACGTCAGCAAGGACCGCGTGCTGTACCGTGAGAACGCCGAAGGCCGGATCGAGAACGTCTACAGCCTGAAGGTGATGAACAAGGACCAGCGCGACCACACCTATCTGCTCGAGGCCGCCGGCCTGCCGGACCTCAAGCTGCAGGGCCGGCGCGAGATCAAGGTTGCGGCAGGCGATATCGTCAGCCAGCCGGTCGAACTGTCCGTGGCCCCGGAACAATTGCCATCGAGCACCAACGAGGTGAAATTCATCCTCAGGGACGCCGATGACGCCAGCATTCACGTTGAAGCCAAGAGCCGATTCATCGGCCCACAAAATCGTTGAGAGAAGTGATCATGCCCGCAGCAACTGCCGCAAGTCCCTGGTACAAGCACCTTTGGCCGTGGATCATCATCGGGATCCTGGCCTGCTCGGTGACCCTGACCTTGTCCATGGTGACCATCGCGGTGAAGAACCCGGACAACCTGGTCAACGACAACTACTACGAGGCCGGCAAGGGCATCAACCGCTCCCTGGACCGTGAACTGTTGGCGCAGACCCTGCTGATGCGCGCCAGCATTCATCTGGATGACGTGACCGGTGAAGTCGACCTGCGCCTGAGCGGCAATAGCCAGCCTGCCACGCTTGAGCTGAACCTGATCTCGCCGACGCAACCGGAGAAGGATCGCAAGATCACCCTCACCCGCAGCGACACCGAACAGGGCCGCTATATCGGCCAACTGAGCGACAAGATCGAAGGCCGCCGCTTTATCGAACTGCTCGGCACCCAGGATGACCACATCTGGCGCATGTTCGAGGAAGAGCTGGTCAACCATGACAAGGAATTGCTGCTCGGTGATGAACCGTTGCAAGGCGCGGAAGACCTGAAAAAATAAGCCTTACCTGATCGCCCCCGCGCTCTGCGTGGGGACGCAGCCAGGAACGCTCCGCGTTCCAGCCGAAGCGGACGCGGAGCGTCCGGGGAGGCATTCCCACGCGGAGCGTGGGAACGATCATCGGACAACACCTCATGACCACCACCCCGACCCCCTGCTACCACTGCGCCCTGCCCGTCCCCAGCGGCAGCCGCTTCACCGCCGTCGTACTCGGGGAGCCGCGGGAATTCTGCTGCCCGGGATGCCAAGCCGTGGCCGAGGCCATTGTCGCAGGTGGCTTGCAAAGCTATTACCAGCATCGTAGCGAAGCCTCGGCCAACCCCGAGGCGCTGCCGGTGCAACTGGTCGATGAATTGGCGCTGTACGACCGCGCCGACGTACAGCAACCCTTCGTTCGCCACGAAGGCGATTTGGCCGAAACCACGCTCCTGATGGAAGGCATCAGTTGCGCCGCCTGCGGCTGGCTGATCGAGAAACACCTGCGCACCTTGCCGGCCGTTGCCGAAGCGCGCCTGAACCTGTCCAACCATCGCTTGCACGTGCGCTGGGCCGACGGGCAATTGCCCCTGAGCCGGGTGCTCGCCGAATTGCGCCACATCGGTTACGCCGCCCACCCTTATCAAGCCGATCGCGCCAGCGAACAACTGGCCAGCGAAAATCGCCTGGCCCTGCGCCAGCTTGGCGTGGCCGGGCTGTTGTGGTTCCAGGCGATGATGGCAACCATGGCGACATGGCCGGAATTCAACATCGACCTCAGCCCCGAGCTGCACGCCATCCTGCGCTGGGTCGCGCTGTTCCTCACCACACCGATCGTGTTCTACAGCTGTGCGCCGTTCTTCAAGGGCGCCATGCGCGACCTGCGCACACGGCACCTGACCATGGACGTATCGGTGTCGCTGGCCATTGGCAGTGCCTACATCGCCGGGATCTGGACCTCGATCACCGGGGTCGGCGAGCTGTATTTCGACGCCGTGGGCATGTTCGCCCTGTTTCTGCTGGCCGGGCGCTACCTGGAGCGGCGAGCCCGGGAGCGCACCGCCGCCGCAACCGCGCAACTGGTCAATTTGCTCCCCGCTTCCTGCCTGCGCCTGAGCGCCGACGGCCAGAGCGAGCGCATCCTGCTCAGTGAACTGCGGGTGGGCGATCACGTGCTGGTGCATCCGGGGGCGATTTTGCCGGCCGATGGCAAGATCCTCGAAGGCCAGTCGAGCATCGACGAATCGCTGCTGACCGGCGAATACCTGCCGCAGCCACGCACCCCGGGCGATGCCGTCACCGCTGGCACCCTGAATGTGGAAGGCCCGTTGACTGTCGAAGTCCTGGCCCTCGGTCATGACACCCGTCTCTCGGCCATCGTGCGCCTGCTCGACCGCGCCCAGGCCGAAAAACCACGGCTGGCGGAAATCGCCGACCGTGCCGCGCAATGGTTCCTGTTGCTGACACTGATCGCCTGCGCCTGTATCGGACTGTTGTGGTGGGAGCTGGACCCGTCTCGCGCCTTCTGGATCGTGCTGGCGATGCTGGTCGCGACCTGCCCGTGCGCCCTGTCCCTGGCCACGCCGACCGCGTTGACCGCCGCCACCGGCACCTTGCACAAGCTGGGTTTGTTGCTGACCCGCGGTCACGTGCTCGAGGGCCTGAACCAGATCGACACGGTGATCTTCGACAAGACCGGCACCCTCACCGAAGGGCGCCTGGCGCTGCGTTCGATCCGCCCCCTCGGCGCGCTTGCCAGCGATCAATGCCTGAGTCTCGCCGCCGCACTGGAGAACCGCTCAGAACACCCGATTGCCCGCGCTTTTGGTCGCGCGCCGGTGGCCGCCGAAGAGGTTCACAGCACGCCGGGGCTGGGCCTCGAAGGACTGGTGGGCGAGCAACGCCTGCGCATCGGTCAACCCGGTTTTGTCTGTGCACTCAGCGGCGCCACGGTGCCCTCCATACCGGAGGAAGCCGGGCAATGGCTGCTGTTAGGCGATAGCCAGGGCCCGCTGGCGTGGCTGGTTCTCGACGACCGTTTGCGCGCCGATGCCCCTGATCTACTGGCGGCCTGCAAGGCCCGTGGCTGGCGCACCCTGTTGCTGTCGGGCGACAGCTCGCCGATGGTCGCCAGTGTCGCGGCTGAATTGGGCATCGATGAAGCCCGTGGAGGCTTGCGTCCGGACGACAAGCTGCAAGTCCTGCAACAACTGCACAAGGAAGGTCGCAAGGTGTTGATGCTCGGAGACGGGGTCAACGATGTGCCGGTACTGGCCGCCGCCGACATCAGCGTGGCCATGGGCTCGGCCACTGACCTGGCGAAAACCAGCGCCGACGCGGTACTCCTGTCCAACCGCCTCGATGCCCTGGTGCAAGCGTTCAACCTGGCGCGCCGCACCCGCCGAGTGATCATCGAGAATTTGCTGTGGGCCGCGCTGTACAATGGACTCATGTTGCCGTTCGCCGCCCTTGGCTGGATCACACCGGTGTGGGCAGCCGTCGGCATGTCGCTCAGTTCGTTGACCGTGGTGCTCAACGCCCTGCGCCTGACTCGCCTGCCGAGCGCGCCGGCTGCACGCACCACGCCAGAAACCCGCCCGCTGCCGGCCTGAGCCGCGCGGGCATGGAGTCCAGATGCCAGCTCTCTACGTGATGATTCCGGCCGCGCTGTTGATCGTGGCCATCGCTGTCTACATCTTCTTCTGGGCCGTCGACAGCGGTCAGTACGACGACCTCGACGGTCCGGCCCACAGCATCCTGTTCGACGACCAGGACCCGAACCACACCGCGGCGGTCGACGAGGCCAGCGGCCATCCGCCCAAACCCGACGACAAGGCGCCGCCCCATGCTTGATTTGGCGCCGCTGCTGGTGTCGGCGGTCATCCTCGGTCTGCTCGGTGGCGGTCATTGCCTGGGCATGTGCGGCGGCTTGATGGGCGCATTGACGCTGGCCATTCCCAAGGAACAACGCAGTCGCCGCTTTCGCCTGCTGCTGGCCTACAACCTGGGGCGCATCCTCAGCTATGCCACCGCCGGCCTGTTGATCGGCCTGGCCGGCTGGGCGGTGGCCAACAGCCCGGCGGCGATGTTCATGCGCGTGCTCGCGGGCCTGCTGCTGATCGCCATGGGCCTGTACCTGGCCGGCTGGTGGAGCGGGCTGACCCGCATCGAAAGCCTCGGTCGCGGCCTGTGGCGGCATATCCAGCCGGTCGCCAACCGACTGCTGCCGGTGTCGAGCCTGCCCCGGGCGTTGTTGTTGGGCGGACTTTGGGGCTGGCTGCCTTGCGGGCTGGTCTACAGCACCCTGCTGTGGTCGGCCAGTCAGGGCAATGCGCTGGACAGCGCATTGTTGATGCTGGCGTTCGGACTGGGCACCTGGCCGGTGCTGCTCGCTACGGGGCTGGCAGCCGAACGGGTGACAGCGTTGTTGCGCAAACGCAGCGTGCGCATGGCGGGCGGATTGCTGGTGATGTTGTTCGGCATCTGGACCTTGCCGGGGCCGCATCAGCATTGGCTCATGGGGCATTAAAAGCAAAAGATCGCAGCCTGCGGCAGCTCCTACAGGTGTTACGCAATTCCCCTGTAGGAGCTGCCGCAGGCTGCGATCTTTTGATCTTGATCCCCTTTGACGCAAATCAAGATCCCCAAACGCCCCACCCCCTAGACTCGCCAACACTGCCAGCCTATCCGGGGAATTGCCCGCATGATGCTCGACGCCATTCGTTGGGACACCGATCTGATCCGCCGTTATGACCTGGCGGGACCGCGCTATACCTCCTACCCGACCGCGGTGCAATTCCACAGCCAGATCAGCCCGTTCGACCTGCTGCATGCCCTGCGCGACAGCCGCAAGGCCGTGCGCCCGTTGTCGCTGTATGTGCACGTGCCGTTTTGCGCGAACATTTGCTACTACTGCGCCTGCAACAAGGTGATCACCAAGGATCGCGGCCGGGCGCTGCCTTACCTGCAGCGCCTGGAACAGGAAATCCAGCTGATCGCCTGCCACCTCGACCCCGCACAGAAAGTCGAGCAACTGCATTTTGGCGGCGGCACGCCGACCTTTCTCAGCCACGACGAACTGCGCCAGCTGATGGCGCACCTGCGCAAGCATTTCAATCTGCTCGATGACGATAGCGGTGACTACGGCATCGAAATCGACCCTCGCGAAGCCGACTGGTCGACCATGGGCCTGCTGCGCGAACTGGGTTTCAATCGGGTCAGCATCGGCCTGCAAGACCTTGACCCGGCCGTACAGCGCGCGGTCAATCGCCTGCAGAGCCTGGAGGAAACCCGTGCGGTCATCGATGCCGCCC
This sequence comes from Pseudomonas umsongensis, assembly GCF_002236105.1. Classification (GTDB taxonomy): domain Bacteria; phylum Pseudomonadota; class Gammaproteobacteria; order Pseudomonadales; family Pseudomonadaceae; genus Aquipseudomonas; species Aquipseudomonas umsongensis. Next base: position 1,139,219 of record NZ_NIWU01000002.1, on the reverse strand, counting down.
GGACACTGCAGTTTCGCTCGATCAACATCGACCTGATCTACGGACTGCCCAAGCAGACCCCGGAAAACTTCGCCCGCACCGTCGACGAAGTCATCAACCTGCAACCCGACCGGCTCTCGGTGTTCAACTATGCGCACCTGCCGGAACGCTTCATGCCGCAACGGCGGATCAACAGTAACGAGTTACCGACGCCAGCACAAAAGCTGGAGATGCTGCAGCGCACCATCGAACAGCTGACCAACGCTGGCTACCGCTACATCGGCATGGACCACTTCGCGCTGCCCGATGACGAGCTGGCGATCGCCCAGGAGGAATCGACCCTGCAGCGCAACTTCCAGGGCTATACCACCCACGGCCATTGTGACTTGATCGGCCTTGGCGTGTCGGCAATCAGCCAGATCGGCGACCTGTACTGCCAGAACAACAGCGACCTCAACCAGTATCAGAACGCCTTGGCGTCGGCGCAGCTGGCCACCAGCCGCGGCCTGCTGTGCAATGCCGATGACCGCGTGCGGCGGGCGGTGATCCAGCAGTTGATCTGCAATTTGAGCCTTGAGTTCGTCCAGATCGAACGAGCCTTCAACATAGATTTTCAAGGTTATTTCGGCGAACTTTGGCCGCAATTGCAGGGCATGGCCAAAGATGGCCTGATTGAGCTGGACAGCGAACGCATCACTGTACTGCCGGCAGGTCGCTTGCTGGTTCGCTCGGTGTGCATGGTGTTTGACGCTTACCTGGAGCAACACAGTCGCCAACGGTTCTCCCGAGTGATCTAGACCCTGCGACAAATCCGCCGTGCGCTGGCTTCAATGTCCTGCAGTGGGTTACCCTTACGTCTTATGTGTGTTTTCCCACAAGGATTGAAGAAATGTCCGAGCCAGTAAAATTGCGCGCTCACACTCAGGCCCACTGCAAGGATTGCAGCCTGGCCCCGTTGTGTTTGCCACTTTCTCTGAATCTGGAAGATATGGATGCGCTGGACGAAATCGTCAAACGAGGCCGCCCGCTGAAAAAGGGTGAGTTTCTGTTTCGCCAGGGCGACCAGTTCGACTCGGTTTACGCCGTACGCTCCGGCGCCCTGAAAACCTTCAACCTGAGCGATGCCGGCGAAGAACAGCTCACTGGCTTCCATTTGCCGAGCGAACTGGTCGGGCTGTCGGGCATGGACACCGAAAAACACCCGGTGTCGGCGCAAGCGCTGGAAACCACCTCGGTGTGTGAAATCCCTTTCGAACGTCTCGACGAACTGGCCCTGCAACTGCCGCAATTGCGCCGTCAGCTGATGCGCGTGATGAGCCGCGAGATCCGTGATGACCAGCAAATGATGTTGCTGCTGTCGAAAAAAACCGCCGACGAGCGCATCGCCACCTTCCTCGTCAATCTGTCGGCACGCTTCCGTGCCCGCGGCTTCTCGGCCAATCAGTTCCGCTTGAGCATGTCGCGCAACGAAATCGGCAATTACCTGGGCCTGGCGGTGGAAACCGTGTCGCGGGTGTTCACGCGCTTCCAGCAGAACGAACTGATCGCCGCCGAGGGCAAGGAAATCCGCATCCTCGACCCGATCCAGCTCTGCGCCCTGGCCGGTGGCTCCCTCGAAGGCTGATTCGGTGGATCGCGGCTGAGCGAAACGGTTCAGCCGCCGTTATACTGTGTCGTTTGCAGCCTGCCAGGACTCCTTCGATGGTCTTCGATTCCTTCGACATCAAATCCCTCATCCGCCCCGTGATCGACTTTCCGAAGCCCGGTGTGATCTTTCGCGACATCACCCCGCTCTTCCAGTCGCCCACGGCCCTGCGCCTGGTGATGGACAGCTTCGCCCACCGTTATGTCGAGGCGGACTTCACCCACATTGGCGCCATGGATGCCCGTGGTTTCCTGATTGGCTCAGTGCTGGCTTATCAGTTGAACAAGCCGCTGGTGCTGTTTCGCAAGCAAGGCAAGTTGCCGGCCGACGTCCTGGCAGAAGGCTACGCGACCGAATACGGCGAAGCGTTTCTTGAAGTGCACGCCGACAGTCTGTGCGAAGGCGATTCTGTGGTGATGTTCGATGACCTGATCGCTACAGGCGGCACCCTGATTGCGGCGGCAAACCTGATTCGCCGCATGGGCGCGCGGGTGCATGAAGCGGCGGCGATCATCGATTTGCCGGAGCTGGGTGGGTCCCAGCGTTTGGAAGACATGGGGATTCCGACGTTTTGCCTGACGCAGTTTGCCCTTTCCGATAAATAAGCGGCGACTTCACCGATGCCTTCGCGAGCAGGCTCGCTCCCACAGTGGTGCACAAAATATGTGTACAGCGAAAATCCCCTGTGGGAGCGAGCCTGCTCGCGAAAGCGTCAATCGCTACACCGCAAGTCTCAAAGCCCCATCTGCTTGCTGATGATCTCGTTCATCACTTCCCGCGTCCCGCCGCCAATCGACAGAATCCGGTTATCCCGGTACAACCGCTCCACCAGGCTCTCGCGCATGTAACCCGAGCCACCCAGTATTTGCACGGCATCGTAGGTAATCCGGTCCGCCGTGTCCGTGGCAAAATTCTTGGCCATGGAAATCTCCTTGATCACGCTCTTGCCCGCCGCCATTTTTGCCGCCTGCCGATAGGTGAACTCCCGTGAGACTTCGAGGGCCGTGGCCATCTCCGCCAGGCGATGCTTGATCACCTGGAACTTGCCGATCGGCTTGCCAAAGGCTTCACGCTCACGCGCCCACTCAAGGCTCTCCTCCAGGGCAAGCTGCGCGGTCATGTTGGCCATCAAGGCCAGGGCCAGGCGTTCGTTCTGGAAATTGCCCATGATGCAGGCGAAACCCATGTTTTCGCCGCCGATCAGATTGCCTACAGGCACTGGGCAATCATCGAAGAACAATTCGGCCGTGTCCGACGCCCACCAGCCCATTTTCTTCAATTGCCGCCCCACGGTGAAACCCGGGGTGCCCTTCTCGATCAACAACAGGCTGATGCCGGCGAAACCCGGCTCACCGGTGCGCACCGCGACGGTGTAGTAATCCGCGCGTACGCCGCTGGTGATGAACGTTTTACTGCCGTTGACCCGGTAGAAGTCGCCTTCACGCACGGCGCGGGTTTGCAGGTTGGCGACGTCGGAACCGCCGCCGGGCTCGGTGACGGCCAGGGCGCTGATTTTCTCGCCGGACAACACCTGCGGCACCACCCGATCACGCACGCAAGGCCTGGCCCATTTGACTATCGGCGGCAAGCCGATGTCCAGGGAGCCCAGCCCCGCCACCAGGCCACCCGAGCCACTGCGCATCAGCTCTTCGCTGGCGGCGATCTTGGCGAATACATCCCCTTCGTGACTGCCGCCCAGGCTTTGCGGGTAGCCAATGCCGAGAATCCCCGCCGCACCGGCCTTGAGGTAGAGCTCGCGGGGAAAGCTTTCGGCTTCTTCCCATTGGTCAATGTCCGGAAGAATCTCGCGCTCGACGAAACGCCTGACGCTGTCGCGGACCATTTGGTGGCTGGGGTCGAAGTATTCCTCAAAGGCAGGCATGGGCGAGCTCCACTGAAGGGTTCAGCGAAGTTAACCGAGCGCTTGCTTGGTTTTCAACAGGATTTTGTCAATCCGGAACACCGAGGCGCCTGCATCGCGGGCAAGCCCGCTCCCACAGTGATCTCTGGTGTGCAAACGATTTTGTGTACGACGCCGATCCTGTGGGAGCGGGCTTGCCCGCGATGGCGTCAGCCCAGACCACGCACAACGTTAGAGAGAAATCGGCTTACGCCCCGCAAACGAATGCGCAAGCGTCCCGCCATCCACCAACTCCAGCTCGCCGCCCAGCGGCACGCCATGGGCGATGCGCGAAGCGATCAGGCCTTTGCTGCTGAGTAACTGGGCGATGTAGTGCGCAGTCGCCTCGCCTTCCACGGTCGGGTTGGTGGCCAGGATGACTTCGGTAAAGGTGCCCGCCTCTTCGATCCGCGCCATCAATTGCGGGATGCCGATTGCCTCCGGCCCCAGCCCGTCAAGCGGCGAAAGATGCCCCTTGAGCACGAAGTAGCGGCCACGGTAACCGGTCTGCTCCACGGCATAGACATCCATCGGCCCTTCCACTACGCACAGCAAGGTGTCGTCGCGGCGGGTATCGGCGCATTGCGGACAGAGGTCGTCTTCGGTCAGCGTGCGGCACTGACGGCAGTGACCGACCCCATCCATGGCCTGGTTCAGGGCCAGTGCCAGGCGCGAGCCGCCACTGCGATCACGCTCGAGCAACTGCAACGCCATGCGCTGGGCGGTTTTCTGACCCACACCTGGCAAAACTCGCAGGGCGTCGATCAGTTGGCGAATCAAAGGGCTGAAGCTCATGGGGAAAAGTCCGACGAAAACAACGAGACGCGGTTTATACCCGCGCCTCTGTTGACCGTCAATTCACAGCGTCATTTAGTCGTTGGGCGCGACCCGCACCACCAGCTTGCCAAAGTTGCGCCCCTCCAGCAGCCCGATGAACGCCTCGGGCGCCTGCTCCAGGCCATCGACCACGTCTTCGCGAAACTTCACTTTGCCATCACGTACCCACGGCGCCATCGCGCTGATGAACTCCGGCTGACGGTCACCGTAATCGTCGAACACGATAAAGCCCTGGATTCGCACACGCTTGGTCAACAGCGTGCGCTGCAATAGCGGCAGGCGATCCGGGCCGCTCGGCGCTTCGCTCGCATTGTAGGAAGCAATCAGGCCACAGAGCGGAATCCGCGCCTTGGGGTTGAGCAACGGCAACACGGCGTCGAACACCTTGCCACCGACATTCTCATAATAGATATCGATACCCTTGGGGCACGCCTTGGCAAGGTCGTCGACGAAATCCGGGCTCTTGTGGTCGATGCAGGCATCGAAGCCCAGCTCTTCAGTGACATAACGACATTTTTCCGCCCCGCCCGCCACGCCGACCACGCGCAGACCCTTGATCTTCGCCACCTGGCCCACCACCGAACCGACGGCGCCAGAGGCCGCCGCGACCACCAGGGTCTCGCCTTCCTTGGGCTGGCCGATGTCCATCAAGCCCATGTAGGCGGTCATGCCCGGCATGCCCAGCACACCCAGGGCCATGGAGGGGCTGGGCAGGCCCGAGGGCACTGGAATGATGCTGCGACCGTCATTGATGCTGTGGCTTTGCCATCCCGTGGCACCGACCACCAGGTCGCCTTCGTGGAACTTGGGATGCAACGAACGCTCAACCCGGCTGACAGCACCACCGGTCATCACTTCGCCGATTTCCACCGGCGCGGCATAAGACGGCGCGTCACTCATGCGCCCGCGCATGTAGGGGTCCAGCGACAGATAGAGGGTCTTGAGCAGCACCTGACCCTCGGCCAGGTCGGGTAGCGCGACCCGCTCCATCCGGAAATTCTCCGGCGTCGGTGCGCCGACAGGGCGCGAGGCCAGGACGATACGTTGGTTGAGGGTCATGGGGTCGGACATGTCAGCGTCTCCTGTGATCGATGAATTCGGGGGTATAGGGAGCAGACCTTGGTGGCGGTACGGCGTTCGATGTTTATTCCTGGCACATGATCGTTCCCACGCTCTGCGTGGGAATGCAGCCCGGGACGCTCCGCGTCCCTTTCTGAAGCTGGAACGCGGAGCGTCCCTTTAGGCATTCCTTTGCTGCGCGTGGGAACGATCAGTGACCAGAAACAAAAATGCCAGGCGCGATGCCTGGCATTTTTTGTAGCTCATCCAACGCCCGAAGGCGAATCAGAATGGCAGTTTCATGCCCGGTGGCAGTTGCATGCCAGCGGTCATGCTGCCCATTTTGTCCTGGCTGTTGGCTTCGATCTTGCGCACGGCGTCGTTGACGGCCGCGGCGAACACCGCTTCGAGCATTTCCTTGTCATCTTCGCTCAGGCCTTCGACCAGGCTTGGGTCGATGGTCACGCGCTTGACGTCGTGACGACCGGTCATCACCACGGTGACCATGTCGCCACCGGCTTTACCGGTGACTTCGGCGTTGGCCAGCTCTTCCTGCATCTTGGCCATTTTTTCCTGCATCTGCTGCGCCTGCTTCATCAGGCCGGCCATGCCACCTTTCATCATGGGAATCACCTCAAAAGTACTTGGATTAAACGACGTCCAACCCGTACGGGCGAGCGCCTTCAGTTATTAGCCCTGACTGGCCAGGGCCTCGACAGGTTCAATAGTATCGTTACGGATCACCGCACCGAACTGCTGCATCATTTGCTGGATGAACGGATCACCGTGGATCGACTCCTCGGCCTCGCGCTGACGGTCGGCACGCCGACGGGACGCCGCCTGGGCCGGGGTTTCCTGCTCGGGCTTGATCAGCTCCATGGCCAGGGTCAGGGTCCGCCCGTGATACTGGTTCAATGCTTCATTGAGACGACGTTGTTGAGTGGCGTTGAACAAGGCGCTGTGGGCCGGGTCCAGGTGCAACAACCAGTTGTCGCCATCGACCGCGATCAGCGTGCAGTTGGCGGCGATGCTGCCAGTCATGCCGGAAATCGGCAGTTTCGGGAACAGCTCCAGCCATTGCAGGGCCAGGCCCGTGGCCGGCGCTGCGGCGGGCTCAGGCTCGGGCGCCGCGGCAGGCTCGGCGGTGTGTTCGCTGGCCAGTTCGTCGAGGTAGCTGTAGGCCGAGTCCATGTCTGGCTCGATATAGTCTTCGTCCAGTGGCGGCTCGTCATCCAGATCCATGCCTGGGGTAGCGGCATCGACTTGCGCCACCGTCGGTTCCGGAATGGGCGCGGCGGCCCACTCCGGCGCGTCCGGTACCACGCTGTCCGGGGTCGGCAACGGCATGGGCGGCAACTCGGGCTGCTCGCTGGCGGTTTCCAGCACCGGCTCGACAGCTGGCTTTTGAACGGCTTCTGGCTCGACCGGGTCGTTCCATGGCAGGTCGACCACTTCCTCGACCACGACCGCCTCGACCACCGGCTCAGGTACAGGTACAGGTACAGGTTCAGCGACAACCGGCGCGGGTGCCGGAGCCACCGCCGCGACAGGTGCAACCGGTGCAGCGACGACCTTTGCAACGACCGGCGTGGCAGCCACTGATTTGGCGGAATCAACCGTGGCCTGGCTGATCCCCACTGGCTTTAGCGGTTGCCTCGGCGCGTCCGCGGTGTCCGCGGGCCGGAATGCCAGCATGCGTAACAGCACCATTTCAAAGCCGCCACGGGGATCCGGCGCCAGCGGCAAGTCGCGGCGGCCGATCAGGCCCATCTGGTAATAGAACTGCACGTCTTCGGCCGGCAACGCCTGGGCCAGGGCCAGCACCCGGTCTCGGTCGCCATGACCGTTGTCGACGCCTTCCGGCAAGGCCTGGGCAATGGCAACCCGGTGCAGCACATTGAGGATCTCCGAGAGCACGCCATTCCAGTCCGGGCCTTGTTCGGCCAGGTGGCGGACCGCTTCGAGCAGGGCCTTGGCATCGCCTTCGATCAGCGCATGCAGGACGTCATAGACCTGGCCGTGATCAAGGGTGCCAAGCATCGCCCGAACGTCCGCGGCCATGACCTTGCCCTCACCGAAGGCAATCGCCTGGTCGGTGAGGCTCATGGCATCGCGCATCGAACCGTCGGCGGCGCGACCGAGCAACCACAGTGCGTCGTCTTCGAACGGCACGTTCTCGACACTCAGCACATGGCTCAAATGCTCGACCACCCGTTCCGGGGTCATGTTCTTCAAGGAGAACTGCAGGCAACGCGAAAGAATCGTTGCAGGAAGTTTCTGCGGATCAGTGGTGGCCAGGATGAACTTGACGTAGGGTGGCGGCTCTTCGAGGGTTTTCAACAGCGCATTGAAAGAATGGCTGGAGAGCATGTGCACTTCGTCGATCAGGTAGACCTTGAAACGCCCGCGGCTGGGGGCGTACTGCACGTTGTCGAGCAACTCGCGGGTGTCTTCGACCTTGGTGCGGCTGGCGGCGTCGATCTCGATCAGGTCGACGAAGCGGCCTTCATCGATCTCGCGGCACACCGAACACTCGCCACAGGGCGTTGAAGTGATACCTGTTTCACAGTTCAGGCATTTGGCTATGATCCGCGCGATAGTGGTCTTGCCGACCCCGCGCGTACCGGTAAACAGGTAGGCGTGGTGCAGCCGCTGGCTGTCCAAGGCATTGATCAGAGCCTTGAGCACATGGGTCTGGCCGACCATTTCGCGGAACGAGCGCGGACGCCATTTACGTGCAAGAACCTGATAACTCATCGAAAACCGTCGCAGCGAAGGAAGCAGAAGCGGCTAATGCTAGCGGAGCAAGGCACAAATTGCATCCGGTGCGCTCGTCTAATCTGGCTAAGCTGCATTTTGCGGGCTTTTTGCGTCAAAGTTAGCGGAGCGTTTATGCGGTTAGCCTGGGGGGCACTGCTGTTGTTAAGCCTGGACGGAACGGCCGCTGATGCGCCGTTGCGCTTCGTGGTGCCTGACAGTTGGGCGATGCCGATGGTGCAACTTGAACGTGGCCGGCCGACCCAGGGCATCCTGTATGACGTGATGCTCAGCCTCGCGACCCAGGTCGGCGTGCCGGCGCAGTTCCACGTATTGCCCCGCGGCCGGGTGCAAAACGCCATGGAACAGGGCGAGGTCGACATACGCTGCTACGCCGCGCAGTCCTGGACGCCGAACCAGTCCGGCGACTATATCTGGAGCATTCCGCTCTGGACTCAACCCGACCTGCTGGTCAGCCGTCCCGATGCAATCGCCTCCGTCACGCCGACACACTTGCCCCATCAATCGATCGGGACGGTCCTGGGCTACAGCTACCCAACCCTGCAACCCCTGTTCGACGCCAACCGGCTGTATCGCGACGATGCCCGCAATCAGGAACAGGTGCTGGAGAAGCTGCATGCCGGGCGCAACCGCTATGCGGTCAGCAACCAATGGACCCTTGACTGGTTCAACCAGCGCTTGTTGCCGCAGCAGCAACTGCAAAGCGTGGCGCTCCTGCAGGAGCAACGCGTCGGCTGCTACGTGCGCAACGACCCCAAGGTGCCGGTGCAGCGCATCCTGCGCACCCTGCTGCGCATGAAGATGTCCGGGGAGATCGACGACATCATTGCCCTTTATGTCGGAGGCAAGACTGAACCCAGGCCATGACCTTGTGCGGTGGCATCTGCCGCCCGCCATTGCGCCGGCACGACAAAACCCGCGACCCAGCCGGGCACATCGTCAGCAGGCATAGGCTGCGCAATGAAATTGCCCTGGGCCACCTCGCACCCCAGGCGCAACAGCAACTCACCGTGCTCGATACTTTCCAGCCCCTCGGCGATCACCTGGCGGCCAAATGCCCGGGCAAGGCCGATCACGGCCGTGGTCAATGCCAAGTCATCGCCATCATGAAGAATGCCGCGCACAAAGGACTTGTCGATCTTGATGGCCTGGGTGCGCAGGCGCTTGAGGTAACTCAGGGATGAGTAGCCGGTGCCGAAATCCCCCAGGGAAAACTGCACCCCCAGCGCCTGGCAAGCCTGCAGACAGGCACTGACATGCTGGATGTTCTCGACCGCGACCGACTCGACGATTTCCAGGTCAAGCCGCTGCGGAGCGACTCGCTCGTGCCGCGCCAACAGGTTTTTGAGGCGCTCGACGAAATCCGCCCGCTGAAAATGCCGCGCCGCGATATTGATGCTCACCGGCCAGTCATGCCCGGCCTGGCGCCATTGATCCAGCTGCGCCAACACCCGGTCCAGCACCCACTCACCGATATCGATGATCAGGTCCGTCTCCTCCACCTGAGGCAAAAAATCCCGGGCAGGCATCAAGCCGATTTGCGGGTGCTCCCAGCGCAGCACCGCCGCAAAGCCAACGACTTGGCCACGGCGCATGTTGACCTTGGGCTGGAACTGCAGGCGCAGCTCTCCGGCATCCAGCGCCTGACGCACCCGTTCGACCGTCTCGTGAGTGGCCTTGACCTCGCGGTCGCGGCTCACGTCGAACAAGTGAAAGCGCTTGCGACCGCTCTGCTTGGCCACGTACATGGCCTGATCGGCATGACGCAGCAAGGTCCCGGCATCTTCGTTGTCGTGAGGAAAGAGCGTGACGCCAATACTGGCAAACACATTGATGTCCTTGCCGTGCAGTGAGTACGGTGCCGATATCGCCCCCAGTACCCGGTTCAGCGCGGCCCGCAATTTCGGCAGGTCATGGACGTAGCGCAACACCAGGACGAACTCGTCGCCGGCCAGCCGCGCGACCACATCCTCGCCACGCACGACGTTGCGCAGGCGCTTGGCCACCTCCACCAGCAACAGATCGCCGGTGGCATGCCCGTAGCCGTCATTGATCGCCTTGAAGCCGTCGAGATCGAGCATGCACACTGCCAGCGGAATGCTCTCCTGCCGGGAGAACTCCAACGCCTGATCGAGCAGATCCGAGAGAAATGCACGATTGGGCAGCCCGGTCAGCACGTCATGACCGACCCGCCATTGCAGGGAATGCAGGAGCTGGCGTTTTTCGCTGATGTCAAAGCGAATCGACAGATACCGCTCTACCCGCCCGGTGGCAGTCTCGATCACCGGCACCATGGTGCTTTCGACCCAATACAGGCTGCCATCCTTGGCACGATTGCAGATCTCACCCTTCCAGATATGACCCCGGGAGATGGTGCGCCACATGTCGACGAAGAAGTCAGTGGCGTGCATGCCGGAATTGAGCATGCGATGGTTTTGCCCAAGCAACTCTTCACGGCTGTACCCGGACACTGCGCAAAACTGTTCATTGACGTGGGTGATCCGGCCGCCCAGGTCGGTCTCGGAAAAAATCGCGGCGGCATCCACCGCCCTGCGGTATTTCTCATCCATGAGTCAGGCTCGTTGTCGCCGGCGGTGGAACCCGTTCAAGGCAGCAACACCGATGCTGGTAATATTCTGCAAGACTGCAAGTGGCTTTCGCCGCCTTGCGTAACTACGCAATAGTGGCTTTTTCATATTATTCCATAATCTGAAACAAGCTCACTCAATGTCGCTTTTGGACGGCAATTCTACGAAATGCATCACATTTTGCAAAGCAAGGTGATGGTTAATGCAGTTGCCTATTACTACATCAATCGTTAAGTTCTTGATTCTAAATGGGAATTAAAGCGATGCACATTTCAAGTTTGGGTCCAGCCATCCGGCGGTACCGCAAGGTCGCGGGGCTTACTCAGGCTGAACTTGGCGAAAGAACCGGTTTTGACCCCAAAACCATCAGCCGCTTCGAAACCGGTACCTATACCCCCAGCGTGGACGCACTGTTCATGTTTGCCAATGTGCTGGGGGTGAAGCTGAAAGCCTTTTTCGCCGACCCTGGCGATGAGGACGAACAACGGGCGTACCTGTTCGATGTCATACATAAAGCCCCCCCAAAGGATCTGGGAAAGCTGATTGCAGCGGTTGACCAGGCCTTGTCCAAGCCTTAGAGCCAGCAAGAACGATGATCGACGTGTCGCGTCCGACAGGTCGAGCTCCTTTTTTATGTCGCCACCAAATCGCAGACGACAAAAAGCCGCGATGGGCAGGCGCCATGGCGGTACAGGAAACCGGTTTGATTGATTACGCGAGAGAGGGTCTCGCGGTTCGTTAAGGTGGTAACCCCACCAGCCACACCCCGGCACACAATGTCACCGCTGCGGCTGCTCCCTTCCAGTCCACCGAGGTGGCATGCAAGCATGCTCGCTGATCGTTGCAGACCTTGTGCAATAAGGGTTTCAGGCTTTTGAGGTTGCAAGATATCTACCGTGCAAAATCACTGCACGGGCAGTTAAAACTCAAGGTGCGGCCAGCATTGTTCCACTCTGCTGTTCCACTTTGGTGTTCCACTCATGGCCTATATCGTCCGCCGCCAATCGGTCTACTACCTGAACCTTCGATTGCCCAAGCATCTGTTTCCAAACCGTCACACCTTGCGTATGTGCCTGAACTTACGAGAACGTCAGGCTGCATTATTCCTCGCCAGCTCACTGGCCCAGCAAGTGCATAGCTACCTGTGTGAGCACCCTCTGGCAGACATCCTGACGCTGCGTAGGCTTTGCACTGAATGGCGAGATAGATGCCCACCCCCACCCTCAACGCATCGCTCACACAAACCCATAGCCAAGCCTGCGAAATCAGTCGCTGAAGGTCCGGCTCTGTCTACCCTGTCGAAGCTTTATATAGATGAGGGAAAACGTGGAGGTACGTGGCGAACCGTCAGCACCTTCGAGGTGGAGCGCGCCCTACGTGATCTGTTCGAGCTGATGGGTGACATGCCAGTCGAAGCCTTCGACGCTCGGCAAGCCCGACTGCTGAAAGAACGATTGAGCCGATGCCCTCAATACTTCGGCCTACGCCCTGAGTTCGAAGGTAAGACTTTACGACAGGTTGTCGAGTCAGCCGGAACGTACAAGACGATCTCTGCGGTAACAGTGAACAACCGGCTGCGTAAACTCTCTGCCTTTCTCAATTGGTGCAAGGCCAACGGCTATATCACGGACAATCCGCTGGCAGGTCTGAAGGTAATGACGGGATCAGCCAAGGACGCACGGCTTTCATTTGAGCAACAAGACTTGACGGCCCTACTCAATCTGGATGAACTCAAAACGGAGTCCCGTAAGCATCCTTGGCGGTACTGGATACCACTACTGGGCCGCTTCACGGGGGCACGATTGGAAGAGTTATGCCAACTGCATGTGGATGACTTCATCCAGCAACAGGGTATTCAATGCATCCGTATCGATGACAGCAGCGAAAGCCAGAAGCTGAAGAACTCCAGTAGCCGACGCTTGCTACCCCTCCACCCCGCCTTGTTCGAATTTGGTCTACTGGGGCATGTTGAGTCAGTCAAAGCCACCGGTGCAGATCGATTGTTCCCAGAACTAGAACCAGTACGAGGCAAGCTGGGCCATGCACCATCGAAGTGGTTCGGACGCTACAAGACCAAGCGGGGCATCACTGATCCGAAGAAGACGTTCCACAGCTTCCGCCATACGCTGATTGATGATTTGCGGGACGCTGGCGTGCAAGATTCACTGATCAAGCGAATCGTTGGACATGAGGACAGCTCGGTGACATTCGGCATCTATGGCAGCAGGACACCGTTGAAAGCGATGGCGGCGGCACTGCAACACATCACCTGACCAGCAGAGACTGGGCGACTGGTCACATCTCAGCGCCCCCTCACGGGACACCATCAGTTTGCCTGCTCAATCGCTTATGGAGGCAAACGCCCGAGCTTTTCGAGCTACTTGAGCACGGCTCCGAAACTTGTCGAAAACCCTGATAAACCTCGGTAAAACTTGCATCACTGTCTTCAGAATCCAATCGCCCACGTCCATTACGCCCAGTGTTTACTAGGCAAACTGACCGTCAGCACTAAGCAGGGCGCTTCCACTTCGCTGGAAACTGGTTTATGCAAAATTGCACGGTGCTATAGGGGCTCAGAATGATTAGCGCCCAGCCCTGAACCCAAGCACATTCTGATTCTATCCGCAACAACTTCTTGACAGGCGACCGAAAATCTGTATAATTCGCCGCCTACCCAGTAGGTAGACAGACAGCTCAGAAGCCTCCGCCGCGACCACCGATTTGGTGCCTTGCAAGGGGGCTTTTTAACGCCTGTGAATTACCAACCCTAACCGGCAGCTACCCGAGAGGAATTGCCTATTGAAATGAACTGACACAGGAGAAAACACGATGACTACGCTCGCCCGCAACAAAGTATTGCCCATCGCCGCACCAGCTACCGACATTCGTTCCACACTGACCAAGCACCGCACCACCACCATTGACAGTTTCGTTGTCGACAAGGTGAGCGGCGAGATATTGGGTAACTACACCTGTTCTGATTACAGCCCAGAGCCAATTGATTACCCAGTCGCCCCCTTCCAAGAAAGTACTGCGTTCGTCATAGATGAACATGGTAGTCCTATCGCAATTCACTCCCCAGTTGTGAATGCCGGGCTCACAGCGCCAGTTCTCAGCTTCCCCATAGCCACCGCTCCTTCACGCCCCGAGGCGAAGACTGGTAAAGGCAGAAAAGCACAGATCATCGAGAATAAACTGTGGGACTTGATGTGGGCCGCTAAGATCGAAGAGGTTCGTCTGCCTTGGCTGGACCACTACGTTCGAGGTGCTATCAACACGGGGCCGGGCGTGATCAACGGTAGGTACAGCGTTTCTCCTACTGATGTCACTAAATTGCTCTATCTGCCAGAGATTTCAGTGGAGAGCGCCTCAAGGTGCTTGCTGAACCACGATCACGAACCGATGAGCGTGAGGCAGATTCAACGGGTCGTTGAAGCTACGAGAGTCGCCCTGAGGGGCATTGCACTGTACTTTGAACGCCACCCAGAGATTCTGCTTCAGCTCGATTTGGCGACTGACTTCAACCAGTTTTGGCGGACCAACATGAGTGAGGAAAAGCAGCCTGCTCGGATGGAACACCCGAAGCGACAGGAAGTACTACGCCTGCTGGAACAAGGTGAGGCTATCAAAGCGATTGCACGACAATCCGGAGTATCCAAGACCACTGTCAAGAAATGGCAAGTAGAATTGCAGACTGCCTAAATCAAGACTGCTCGCCCCCGACGAGAAAACCGTTGGGGGGGGGTCAGTAAAATCAGTTAACGACAGATTTATAAGAGGCTAGAAATACCGCATCGTCCCGATTCTGGATCAGCACACCAATAAATAAAATGAAATCAACACACATCCAAGCTCTTTGCTCTTGATCTGCTCCACCGAAGGTGACGTGCAATACCTGCCAGCATCCGCTGACGGGGGTACTACCCAATGCGTCCGCATTCGTTTCTGCACCAACAAACAAGATCAAGGGCAAAGGCAAGAGCTAGATTTGTGTAGAAATTTTATTGGTGCTTTGTTCGACCGTCAGGTCAGTGGTGATCAACAATCAAAGCGTGAACTACTGAAAGCTGGCCGCTTTCGGTGCAAGCGATCCAATGGAGCTGGAATGGTTTCTGGTCTATGGCTTGCTGCCTGAGATTACGTCCAGCCATCCCGGTGATTTTTCTTCAGGTGCAAGAGATGGCGACTGCGCTTCACTGGGACTAATTCGCTTGGCAGCCATAGCAATGGTCGTGAGCTTGTCGTGCATAGACACCAGCAGAAACCAAATGCCCGAACCGAAGCAGCCAACCATAAAGCCCAGTATTGCACCGATGACTTCGTGGCCTGTTCCAGAACCCACAATGGCACCTCCGATGACACTGAAGAGAATACCTACCCATGCGAAAAAACTTACAACCTTGATTACCAGATGTTTCATTCCAATTCCCCGCACAACTCTTCCAATTTCAATTGCCCCATTCTACAGAAGTCTGGAGGCTGATATTGAGACCGTTGCAATCTCACTCGCACAGAGCAGCATCAGGGCTATCAAGGTGCTTGTTGGGGCTACACTGAAGGGCTTTCCACACTGACAAGGACAGCCCTCATGTACGATCGCACCTCAGTCACTGGCGACACGCTGGAGCTGCTGATACACAACCAACAGGCGCTCAGAGCAGGACTTGAAGAACTATCGCTCTGGATCAAGCGGCAAGGGGCAACGACCGCCCACGAGAATGTGTTGTCGATCCTATCGATCCTAGACATGAATGCGGACGCCATTGCTTCAAGCATCGAGTACCTTCGGAGATAGCTTGTACTCGCTCGATGAGCCGCTGCATACAAACAACGCTGATTTCCCAGTGCAGGGAATACGCGTGCGTGATGGTTACTCAGCGGCGAATGAATGTGAACCTCCCGATCAGCTCGTAGTCAATCGACCATCATGACCTCTGATGCTCCGTGACCTACGGACAGGTGATCAAAGTGGAAACTCAAGAAAGGCTACATCGCATTCTGTTACAGAAGATCGCCGCAGGTACAACACAGATCACAAACGCGAATGAAGTGGCCCTGATGGACGAATTGATCTGCAGCGGTTATGTCACAGGTGCGGAGAGCAGCACCTTTGGTGAGCGTCATTTCTTGGACGTGCAGATCATGCCATTAGGCGAAGCTCGCCTTCACAGCCTTTCCCAGCTCGCAAACCCACTATCAAAGCAGTAGACCTATCCGGTAGTCCGAGAGCCGTCAGGAAACCACTATCAATAGACTATTGCGGAAAGCTATATGATTAATTTATCATTTGTCTATCAAATAGAATGACAAAGGATAGCAAGCCATGAACGCCCACCTCTACCTCCGTGCATCGACCAAAGACCAAGATGCCAATCGTGCAAAAGTGGCTCTGGAGTCGTTCGCTATCGAGAAAGGTTTGAGCATCGTTGGCGTGTACGCCGAGAACATCAGTGGGACCAAGCTCAACCGTCCTGAGCTTCTTTCCTTGCTCGACACTGCCGAGAGTGGAGACGTGCTATTGGTTGAGTCCGTAGACCGCCTGAGTCGCCTCTCGCAAGCTGACTGGGACACTCTCAAGGGCACTATCAAGGCAAAGGGACTGCGTCTGGTTGTAGCTGATCTGCCTACCAGTCATATGCTGGTTGAGGCCAAGGGAATCACTGGGCAAATCATGGATGTGATCAACAACATGCTGATTGATTTGATGGCAACCATGGCACGACTGGATCAAGAGAAGCGTGTGGAGCGCATCAAGCAAGGACTGGAAAACAAGAAAGCTGCTGATCCAGATTGGAGGCCAACAGGCAAAGGCAGGAACAATGCCAAGTGGGCAAAGGTAAGGTCGCTGATGGAGAAGCATCCGACAATGTCTGCCGATATGATCGCCAAGCAGGCTGACTGTGGTGTTGCCACGGTGTACAGAATCAAGCGAGAAACGACCATCGCCTGATGTCGTACCTGCTTCGATTTCTTGGGACTAGCCCTGTAACTCATCTTCGCTGATACCATCTGGGCGATACCAACGGACGGGAACACGCCATGGGCAATTACGCCAACTCGCTATCCGAACGAGACAAGCACACCAGAATCACCAAAGGTCATTGCCTAATTTGCGGCACATATGGAAGTCTTTCTCAAGATCATGTGCCACCCCAAGGCAGCATTACTGTCACAAAGGTTGAGCAGGTGCATCTGACCGAGATGTTTGACCTCCGCTCCCCAAAAGTCAAAGGCATCCGATCCCCTAATGGAAGTAAATTCAAGACGATCTGCCGAACTTGCAACATGACAGCTTTGGGTCAGAACGACGGTGAAGTAGCAGAGGTCTGCAAGGTACTGACTCAGAAAATCCGTCATTTTTTCACTTATGCAAACAGCCCCGTGTCGAGTGCGCACGTCCCAGTCAATGCCTTGAAGTACACGCGAGCCATGGTGGGCCACATTCTATCCGCTACATCAGTGACGGAATGCATTGCACCCAGCCAGCCGACTCCGTACTTCGACCCACTGAAGAAATTTGTGCTGGGTGATGATCACGCGATGAACGATACTCACGACGTGTTTTACTGGTTCTTTCCCCATCGACATCACCAAAGCATCAAACTCTTCAGCGTGTGGAATTCGGGTCATACCTGTTGCATGAGCCTACTTTCGTTCTTTCCTCTTGCGTTCCTCGTCACTGAAAAAGACAAGGGCATATACCCAGCTGGCGCAGTGAAGCTTGATCTGTCTGACAAATCATTGTTCGTAGACCTTTCATCCCGAAACGTCCACTTCTCTAGCTTCCCTGCGGTCGAGTTAAGAGGTAATCAGATGGTCGCATTGAATGGCAGCATGTCTATCGTGAGCTATCCGATTAAGTAGCCAAAGCCAAGGAGCGCGATGCCTAGGCAGGTCGAGTGGAAACCGTAGTACCAAGCCAGTCAAAGCCTTCACTGCCTTTGGCGTGTCATATCGTGCCACCACCAAGGCTCTTGTCGTGAGCCTGAGCACCGCTCAACGTGCCATGAAGGACTGAATCACGTTGTCACTCTGCTCGTGTGTTACGGCGCTTGAGTGGCGAAGGTTATTTTCAAATTACGGGGACTGTCATTTGCCCCCCTCGCACATGGCTAAGCACCCCGGGCAAAACCGACAAATTATTTTTCCAGCGACCGAATCAAATGCATGCCGATGTGCCTTCTTTTCTCAGCGGCGGGAAATGGTTTTGGCTGGGAATCTCAAGTGCTTCCAGTTAGTCTCCGCGCTTCATTACAGGGAGTTACCATGAGTCCTAGATTTTTTTTGATTGTTGCAGGCGTTGCTCTTTCTTTCATAGCTGCAATCGTCGCCTTATACCTTGACATGTTTGGCATCAACCGCGTCCATGATCAAGCGATCTGGGGAGCTTTCGGGGACTACTTCGGCGGCATCTTGAATCCGATATTCGCATTGGCCGCTTTTTTCGGGGTGCTCTGGTCGCTTGATTTGCAAATGAAGCAAGTCAGGCAGATGTCAATAGACAAGCAGAGCGAAGAGATTCTTCTGGTCATAAAGGACATCGATACAAGAATCGGAGAGCTGCTGGGGACTTCAGTTGGGGGCGTGGGCAAGGCAGAGTTGTTCATGCACCATATGGTTGCCGAGTCCGAGCGTAAAGCTGGTGTACTGGACAGCTCGGATGCTTATGCTCAGTTCATTTTCACCGCCAAGCAACACGGCTCTATGCTTGAGGCTCCAACAAGAGAGCTGAAAAATCAAGTCATCACAATGCATCGATTCCTCATCCGGTATCCACAGAAAAAAGACGCTCATTACGCCCCGATAATCGAGTACTACATTGGTAAAACCTCAAGGTTCGTGCCGATGTTCAAGGACTTAGGAAACCTTCCAGATGACACGCTGAGATTTTTCGAGACCGCTGGTAAGAACATGTGAGCTGAAATGTTCCTACATGCAGGGCGACGCGAGTCACACGAACAGAACCAACTGCCAGAAAGGAACGCTACCATGCTCTATATGATGCTGCCGCTCGATAGGCATTTTGATTCTGGATTCGGTGCGGTTGCGGACTCGTTCAGGGATGCCGCTGACGCCCTCGAAAATACCCGAGAGAACACACCGACCCTGAACGACCACCTGCCAATAAGCTATCTGTACCGGCACGCTATAGAGCTTTACCTGAAGTCAGCGATCATCATTTTTCATCGCAAGCTCAACATTCCATATGGAGACACCCCAGCAAGCGGCGAACCCAAAGTCCTCGATGGGGCGAAGTGGAAGCCCATGTTTAACGTCCACGGCCTGCAGCCGCTCTATCGCCACTTCTGCTTCCTTTTTGAAGATCACGCTGAGTACCTGTCAACCCATACAAACACCGACTGGAGCTTCCCCGCTGAGCTAGGTCAATGGATCAGTGACATCGAGGAGACGGATTCATCAAGCACATTCTTCCGCTATCCAGTCACGAAGGACAAAGCGAAGGACAAGGAAAAATCAGCTATCAGGGAAGATGACTATGGTGCAATGCTTTCAAAGGTGAAGCAGAACCAAAGGCCAGTGAAAGCATTCCTTATGGTCGGTCAAGACCAAAACGTCATCGAAGCTTTCTCGCTTGATGACACTCGATCCAAAGAGATCATTGGCACGCTGAAGCAGGTTGCAGAGCTGTTTTCCAACTGCCACGCAGTAATGGTTGGCGAGCTTACCGGCGGAGCTTGAGCCTTATCTGCCCCACCGAACCCAATTACCAGCCAACACACCGAGACAGATTTCCCTTGCCTTGGCGTGAAGCTCTTTTGCTCACACCAACAAAGCCGAACTTTCTGAAAAGCACAAGAAACGTGACAACGATATAAATTTGGAGGGAATGGTGTAGCGGACTAGAATGCAACGCATAGTGCACCACTTGGATGTACTTAAACGCTGTCACACTTCGAGATTTTTTGACTGATAACGCGTTGATTTACAACGGTTTTTTAGATAGGTGGTAACCCCACCAGCCACACCCCGGCACACAATGTCACCGCTGCGGCTGCTCCCTTCCAGGCCTGACCGGGTTCACGGCTGATCGTTGCGGGGGGACCGATGGGGTCACCATAACGACGCTCACCTGACGGCGAGCCGCGCCATTGTACCTATCTGGGACGAAGTTACAACCGTTCGAGTGGATTAAAAAAAATGAGCTGGGTCAAGGACATGCAATTGCCTTGAAAATCTCGTGGTGGGTTGACGGCGTACATATCCATTCCTGCGGTAACAGCCACATAGGGTTTCGCTTTTACAGCGAGTCACCGGAAGAGCCTGTAGGAGCGAGCATGCTCGCGATGGAGGTCAACGATGACGCGGGGAGTCTGGCACCCCGCGGTGCTCTCAGGTTTTTCGTCGGAACGCCGCCCGGAGCATGCTCGCTCCTACAGGGCGCGGTACTCTTGCGTGATTCGCCTATCTACAATTCCCAATCGGCCTTAGCAATGTGCAACCCATGCATCCCCTGGTACGCCGCACGCTCCGGCTGGCTCCAACCCTCAAGCAACGCATCATCCAATCGATAAACCTCCACCCCCAGCGGCCGGCACACGCTCAGCGGGTCCTGCGCATCCGGTCCCCACATGGCCAGCGACAAATCGCCTCCCGGGCAGGTCGACAGTGCGCAGAGCAAATCGATTTCGGCGAAGAACTCCAGGTAATCGCCCTTCTGCGCCGGACAGGCCTTCATGAAGTACATGTCGTCGTGGTTCAGCCCCGTGCACTGGAAAATGTTCAGCACGTCATGCACATCGAATTCGGTCAGGCCGTGAGGCAGTACCGCACGGGTCAGGTTGGAATGACAGTGATGGTGAAAGTCCTCGCCGGTGAGCATCTTGTTCACGTACGGATCGCAGCGGGTACCGAGCAAGTCGTGCAGGCGCCCGCCATGTTCGTCGATACCGTACGCGGCGAGGCTGTCATCGGTGATGGTTACCAGCGGCCGCAAGAATGGCAGGTTCGACCAGAGCCGATCGTGGATGCTGACGTGCGCCCCCTGCAACTGCCGGGTCCGCGCCGCCCACAAGCGTTCGCGCGGATCGTTGGCGTTCCACACGTTGAAATCCCCCACCTGCGGCCCGACCGGCGTGGTCACGCGAAACACGTGCCCGGCCGGCACTTTCCAGGCACGACCAGTACGGATCGGCACTTCGAATGACTCGATCAGGGTACGCCCGTCCTTCGCGTCGCGAACCCGCTCGTAGAAAGCCTTGTCCACCTGCAAGGCCGAACCTTTGCTGACTTGATAAGCCGCCGGATAGTCTTTGTACATGGCACACACCCTCGATCAGTGATGGGAAGCAGTGGCAAACAATTGCGACAGCAGATGTTCGGAATCATCGAGATACAGGCACATGGCGTCTTCGGCGCCGCGCTTGTCGCCCTCGGCAAGCAGCTCATGGATTTGCCGATCGCGAGCCAGCCAGGGCGCCTGGAAACGCGCTTCATCGGGAGCGCTGCAGAACACCAGGCGCAATTGCGCGACGACGTTGGTGAAGAACGCGTCAAACAAAGGACTGCGCAACAACCCGACAATGTGCTGGTGAAAGGCCAGGCCATGGGTGCCAACGGCGCGCCAATCCTCGCGCTCCCGGGCCAGCTCGGCGGCTTCCAGGGCTTCGAGCATGCGGTCGGACTCATACTCGCGCAGGGGCCGACTGGCACTGATGGCCTGCAATTCGAGCGTGCGTCGAACTCGGAACAGGTCCCGCACATCCTCAATCCCCAGCCGGCGCACCATGACTCCCTTGTTGCGCACATAGCGGGTCAAACCCTCCTGCCCCAAGCGGTGCAAGGCCTCCCGAATGGTATTGCGCGACGCGTTATAGGCGGCCACCAAATCGCTTTCCACCAGGGACATGCCCGGCAGCAATCGCCCACCAATGATGTCGCCACGTAACTCCAGTGTGATCTGATCGGCCAATGACAGCCCGCTGTTCATACTCATTACCCCGGATTGTTCAACAATCGTTGGTGAATGAGTAATCACTATTCGTGCCATATTTCATTGGGGTTCGATCAAGTTCGACGCATCTGCATGCTTTTTAGAAATAGAAGTACAGTCACCATCCAATTTTCATTGGTTAATATGGCGCATTGATGTGGAGATATCAGATGCGTTACTCGCAGGACCATAAAGCCCAGACACACCAACGCATCATCAAGGAAGCTTCTGTACGCTTTCGCCGTGACGGCATCGGCGCGACCGGCCTGCAACCGCTGATGAAAGCGCTGGGCTTGACCCACGGGGGCTTTTATTCACACTTCAAGTCCAAGGACGAGTTGGTGGAAAAAGCGCTGCAGGCCGCCGGGGATCAAGTGGACGTCACCTGCGCCGAGCTATTTTCCCAAGACCGCCCGCTGGAGGCATTCATCAACGCCTACCTGTCCGAATGGCACCAGACCTCGCCCCACGAAGGCTGCCCACTGCCGACCATGTCCTCGGAACTCGGCATGCGCGGCCAGCCAAGCCCAACATCAGACGCGGTGCTCCATGCACGACTTCGCCAGATCCAGGGCACCCTCGAGGGCGAAAACACCGAGCGACGCAGCATTGTCATCATGTCCACTCTGATCGGCGCGCTGCTGCTATCGCGCAGCGTCGAGAACCCCGAGCTGGCTGCCGAGATCCTCGAGGTGACACGCACCCACCTTATTCAGCCTGACAACTAGCCAACCCAGCGCTTGAATAGCACGCTGGCATTCACCCCGCCAAACCCGAACCCGTTGGACAGCGCGTACTCGATCGCCATGGGTCGTGCCTGGCCGCGAACAATGTCCACGCCCTCGCTGGCCGGGTCCGGATTATCGAGATTAAGGGTTGCGGGCACGATCTGGTCCCGGATCGCCAGCAGCGTGAAAATGGCTTCGATCCCGCCAGCAGCACCGAGCAAGTGCCCGGTGGCCGACTTGGTCGAGGTCACTGCAATGCCGTTTTGCGAACCGAACAGCGCCTTGATGGCTGCCAACTCCCCCAGGTCGCCCACTGGTGTCGAAGTGGCGTGCGCATTCAGATGCTGGACCTGCTCCGGCAAAATCCCGGCCTGAGCCAATGCCAATGACATGGCCCGGCGTGCGCCGCTGCCATCCTCAGGGCCCGCGGTCAGGTGATAGGCGTCGGCGCTGGTGCCATAACCAACCACCTCTGCCAGGGGTTGAGCACCACGGGCCAAGGCATGCTCCAGGGATTCGACCACCAGCAGGCCAGCCCCTTCACCCATGACAAAGCCATCGCGGTCGCGATCGAACGGACGCGAAGCGCGCTCCGGGGTGTCGTTGAAAGCGCTGGACAAAGCACGCGCCGCCGCAAAGCCGGCAAGACTGACCCGATCGATCGCCGCCTCTGCGCCCCCACACACCGCAACATCCGCCTCGCCGCAACGAATCAATCGCACCGCATCGCCAATCGCCTGGACGCCAGCCGCACAGGCAGTGACCGGTGCGCCCAGCGGGCCCTTGAAGCCATGATCGATCGACACATGCCCCGCGGCCAGATTGACCAGGAAGGAAGGGATGGTAAACGGCGACAACCGTCGCGGCCCACGACTGTCCGTGGTACGCACCGCATCGGCAATCGCCCCGAAACCACCCACGCCGGACCCAATGATGGTTGCCGTACGCTCCTGGGCTTGCGCTGTTTGTGCCTGCCACCCCGCCTGCTCGATCGCCTGGCGCGCCGCCTCCATGGCAAACAGGATGAACCGATCCATCTTCTTCTGTTCTTTGGGCGCCGTTGCCCGATCCGGATCAAAACCTGCCTCCGGGTCCTGCGCAACGGTTTGCACCGCCCCGCCGACCTTGGCCGGCAGATCGGCCACCACCTCATCCGGCAAATTGCGCAACCCGGAACGCCCAGCCAACAAGCGCGCCCAGACCGCCTCCACGCCGCTACCCAGCGGAGACACCAGCCCCATGCCTGTCACTACTACTCGACGATCACTCATACCGCCACCACCTCACACCGGTTCGCCCGCGTCATTTGTAACGCGCAGCCGCCTTGCTTTTGGAAAGATTAGGCGCCATGACCAGACGCGCCGCCACAAATGCATCCCAGTCGCCAGCATCCGGCAATGAAGGAATGGTCACCAACTCACCCTGATCCAGTCCCGCCAGCGCCGCATCGACCATCTCCCCCGCCTCCATCACCATATCCTCCGGAATCTGCGAAGCATCGATACCCGAACGCTCCCAGATCTCCGTGCGTGTTACCCCTGGCAACACAGCCTGGACCTTGACACCGGTGCCGTCGAGTTCGGCGCTCAACGACTGGGTCAAACTCAACACATAAGCCTTGCTCGCGCTGTACGTCGCATTAAACCGCTCGGGAAACAACGCCACCACCGATGCAATATTGATAATCGTGCCCCGACCCGCCTTGCCAAAACTCGCCGCCGCCGCCGACGCCAAACGCGTGACCGCCGTGATATTCAACTGAATCATGCGTTCCATCTGATCCAAGTCGGCATTGGCCAACAACCCATCCGCCGCTATCCCCGCATTGTTCAGCAACAGACTGATACTCGAATCACTGCGAAGACGCTGCTCAAGCTTCAGCACGTCATCTTTCTGCGTCAAATCCGCCTTCAACACCTCAACCTGAACACCATGGGCATCACGCAACGCACTCGCCGCCGCTTCAAGCCGACCTTGATCACGGGCGACCAACAACAAATCAAAACCACGCGCAGCCAAACGCTGTGCGTAGACAGCACCGATGCCGGAGGAAGCGCCGGTGACGAGGGCTGTGCCTTGGGACTGGATGGAAGTCATGATGATTGCTCCTGGGAGATGCCAGAGAAAATGATACGCGCCAAGGTTGTCAGCGCGCCGACATGGAAATCGTATTTATTATAGCCATAATTTAAGCATCATATGATAGTCGTAATTTTTTGCTCGGCGACGAAAGGCAAAACCGCTCACCCTCCGCCAGATAGCAAAAAGGCCGGTCAATGACCGGCCTTCCAAGGCAGATTTACAAGCTTAGTTCACCTGAAGCTTCTCGCGATTCTTATCCAGGAGCGCCTTGCCGAACCCCTTCACCTCGAGCAACTCCTCGGTGGAGGCAAACGGCCCATTAGCTTCACGATACGCAACAATCGCCTTGGCCTTGGCCTCCCCCACACCGGACAACTCACGCTGCAAGGTCGGCGCATCAGCCTTATTGAGATTCACCTTGCCTGATTCCACACCCGCCGAAGCCTCCATAGCCACCGGAGCCTTGGATGCCTCCGGCTTGCCCGTAGGCGCTGCATTGGCGGTGATAGAAGCACTGGTGAGCAGGGCAAAAACCAGGGAGTAGAAATAGCCTATACGCATAAATGACGCTCCATGACATCGGTTGAGGAAGCAGCTTTTCCGCAGCTGCTTCCTCAACGTTAGGTGATGTGGGGAGGGTGTCAAAAATGTGTCTGTTGCGGGATGTGAAACAATCAGGGTTCGAGGCGACGTTGCTGGTAGATCCAGTCGACGATTTCGCCGTCGGGGTTATAGCCACTGACTGTTTCTCGTAACAGTTGGCGAACTTGCGAATAATCATCGCGCTCAACAGCCGAAAGTAGTTCTCCCAGCTTGACTTTAAGCACGTCCCAGCTGAGATAATCCTCGGTGGCAGTCATAATCATTGGATGTGGGGTAGCAGCCACGTTGTCGCCAATCAGCAATTCTTCATACAATTTTTCACCAGGACGCAACCCTGTGAACTGTATGGCAATATCGCCATGCTGGTTTTTTTCGGAACGAACGCTGAAACCGGAAAGATGAATCATTTTTTCGGCAAGATCGACAATTTTGACGGGTTCGCCCATATCCAGAACAAATACATCTCCTCCCTGCCCCATCGATCCAGCCTGAATCACTAACTGCGCAGCTTCCGGAATCGTCATGAAGTAACGAGTGATTTTGGGATGGGTAACGGTCAACGGACCACCCGATTTGATCTGCTTATGAAAAAGAGGAATGACTGAACCGGAAGACCCGAGCACGTTGCCAAAGCGGACCATGGTAAACCGCGTTTTATTCACCCGGGAAACGTTCGTCTTATCACCAAACATTACAGGGGCCACCTCCCGACTCAATGCCTGCAGCGTCAGTTCCGCCAAACGCTTAGTACTACCCATTACGTTTGTAGGTCGAACGGCCTTATCGGTAGAGATTAGTACGAAGTTCGAAACTCCAGCCTGGAGCGCGGCCTGTGCGGTATTCAACGTACCAATGACATTATTCCACACGCCTTCAGCGATATTGTGCTCAACCATCGGCACGTGTTTATAGGCCGCGGCATGGTAAACCGTATCTACATGCCAGGTTTTCATGACATCCAACAGCTTATCCTGGTTACGCACCGAACCGAGGATAGGTATCAAGCGCACGGTTAGTGATTCACGTGCAACGCGATGCTCCAATTCTGACAGGATGCTGTAAAGGTTAAATTCGCTGTGTTCATACAGCAAAAGCGTCGTTGGTTTCAGTATCAAAATCTGGCGACAAAGTTCGGAGCCGATAGAGCCCCCAGCCCCCGTTACCATCACAGATTGATCTTTGATGCAGTGCTCTAGTAGATCACCCTGTGCCGGCACCGCATCCCGACCAAGCAGGTCTGCAATATCGACCTCCTGAATGTCATCAACTTTGACCCGACCGCTAGCCAAATCCATGAACCCGGGCACGCTACGGACGTGCAGTGGAAATCTTTCCAGGAAGCCGAGAATCTCACGTCGACGAGCGCGATTCACAGATGGTACCGCGAGCAGTATCTCTTGCGCGCCCGTAACATCAATCATGCGCTGAATGTGCTTAGGCTTGTAAACCTGTAACCCGGAAATCACACGGTCGGCAATACTTTTATCATCATCGATAAAAGCAACAGGGCGCATGGCGCGCCCCATGCGCAGGGCTGCGACCAGCTGATTACCTGCTGCACCTGCACCATAAATCGCGACGCGCGGCAGCCCATCGTCACGATTGGTGAATGGAACGTGTTGAGCGGCTGCAAACCAGTCGCCCAGAAAAAACTGGCGCATGGCGAGACGCAATCCGCCGACCATGATCAGACTGAGCCACCAGTAGTTAAAAATGATTGAGCGGGGCACAACATTCTGGTGATTGCTATACCAAAACACGACCACCCCGAGAATTAGCGCGGAGAGGCTGACTGCCTTGATAATTGCGATCAGTGCATCGTTACCAAAGTAACGCATCACAGCTCGATACATTCCAAAGCGGATGAACAGAGGAATTGCGACAATCGGAGCGGCCACGAACAGCCAAAAGTGCTGGGTGAACGGATTGATCATCTCGTCAATACCCAAGCGAACGATAAAAGACATCCACAAGGCTGCCCATACAAGCAGGCAGTCAGTGATGACTTGCAAGATGCGTTTGCGTCTACGCGGAAGGCTTAACAAATATGCCCGAACATTATCCATAAAACCCCTTTCGCACTCCTGAAAGCTTCAAGCGCTGGATTCCTGTAACAGAGATCCATTATTTAAACACCGGAACAGCGTCAATAACCTGGCGAATCAGGTGACATACACCTCAATTCGCCTTCTCCAGCTCTCCTGCGCGGTATCTGACAGCGAGTAAAATGAGCGGAACATAAGCTATTAACAAACCGAGCATGCCATCCACGCCCCATACTCCAACACCCAAGGCGATCGGAAGCAGCCAAAGCAGGTTGATAATCAAAACACCTACTGTCACCGGCAAATGGCGGCCAGCGCTCCTCGAAGCGAACTGATAAGCATGACTGCGATGCGCCTCATAAACCTTATCGCCTCGCATTAGACGCCGCAACAAGGTGAATGTAGCATCGACAATAAATACGCCAAGCAGAATCAACCAGACCCACAATAATTGTGGTGCGGTGGAGGATGCCTGAAGGGAAAAAATGCCCAGGATGATACCTAGGAAGCCACTGCCCGCATCCCCCATGAAAATCCGCGCTGGGGGAAAGTTCCAACAAAGGAATCCGAGCACCGCAGCGGCGAGCAGCAAGGGAGCCCAGACCAGAGACTCAAAACCACCAATCCAGTAAATCAGGCAGGCACCGAAGCACGCAGTGACAGCCTCAACCCCTGCGATCCCGTCGATTCCATCCATGAAGTTATACAGGTTGAGCATCCAGACCAGATAGAAAGCGGCAATGACGTGACCTACCCAACCGAGATCGATCGTCACTCCGAACACGCTGACCGGTGCCAAGCCCCCAATCCAGAATAAAGCCCAAATCGCGCCAATGAAATGAGCCAATAGGCGCCAGCGAGCTGCAATGTGACCATGATCGTCAAGAAAGCCGATCACGGCAATCCAGGCACCGGCGCCAATCAACCCCAATGCATTTGACCAACTCACAATTCCAGTCAACGCGAGAACCGGCAGGATGAGTAAAAAACAGACAACAATTGCAACTCCACCACCACGTGGCGTGGGAACTGAGTGTGAGCTCCGCCCATTTGGAACATCAATAAGACTGTTTTTCAACGCGTAAACACGCAGGGCCCCGGTCAAGACGAGCGACAAAGAAATCACTACAGGAAATACCAGCCAGAAATACTCAGTTATCAAATGTGCATTTATCATTATAAGAACACCATACACAAAAAATTTAAGGGATCTTGAAATCCCGACCTGACTCCATCAACGCTTGTTGAGGTGAGACGACCGGGACCCAACCCAATGTTGATTGTGCTTTCGAAGAATCAATTACCAGCGAACCACAAAGCTGTGCATAGATCGCACGTTTTCCCAACAGCGTAGCGCCAGCCAACAAAAGAAACTTGGGCACAGCTACAAGTCGGACCTTTTTATTCATACCCTTGGCGATAAGCTTGACTATCTCACCAGTGGAAAGATCGACACCATCGGAAACAAGAAACAGACTATTGGCGGCTTTCGGATGCGCGACACAAACACGGATGAAATCTACCAGATTATCCAATGCAATCATGCTACGTCGATTGTTGATGGCAGCAAAAGGCAAAGGGAGCCCTAGTGAGACTATTTTCAGCAATCTCCGGAAATTACCAGGTGCTTGAGCTGCATACACCAAAGGTGGTCTTATAATTACCAGTTCCATCGAAGTCCCCCGACACAGCACCTCGAGTTTTCGCTCAGCGGCTAACTTGGACTCAGCATAATCCGCATGAGGGGCAGCCGGCGAAGACTCGTCAAATGCAATTTCGCTCGTCGACGAGCCGTTCACACCGATTGAACTGATAAAAATGAATCTTTTTACATTAGCAGCGAGCGCCTGCTCTGCCAGCCGAAGAGTTCCCTCGACATTTGTCTGCTTGAAACCCTCCAAGGCCACGCTCCTTGGCTCCCCCAAATTGTGAGCCTTACCGGCCAAATGGACCACGACATCAACCCCCGTCAATAACGGGCCCCAATCTGCATTGGCACTTAATGCAGGAGAAGTAATAAATTCAGGGTCTGACCCGGAGTTTCGCGAGCAACAAACCAACTGGTCGTATTCAGAGCGAAGTACGTTAGCCAACCGTCGCCCTACAAATCCATTGGCGCCAGTAATGAGCACTTTCATACCTTGTTCATTCCAATGAGATTAGCGACATTTGCGTAGAACTTATTCAACGCGAGATCCTCGGCGTAATTCTCACGAAAAACAGCTAGCGAACAACCCGTCAAGGCCACAAGATCAGCGTTGCAGATTGTCGCTATCACGTCGGCCAACGCACGAGGATCAGCCGGCTTGCACTGCCAGCCAACTCCGTTTTCGCGAATAACTCGAGATATCTCGGCATCATCGTCCATAACCGCCAAAAGAGGTTTATCTGCAGCAAGAGAAAAATAGGCCTTGCTGGGCACACCCAACCCGAGCATTCCCTTTTCCAGAGTAATAAGTGCTACATCACCTGCAGCGAGCCCCTGATTCTTATCCTTCAATGGAATAGAGCCCGCATAGGCAACATTCTTTTGAGGATTATTTTTAACAAACTCTTTCACCTTGGCAACGAGCGCACCATCTCCTATAAAGATGAACGCTGCGCGATCATCCTCGACGAGAGCGATGGTTTCGAGAATATTTTCGATGCCCTGCAGACGACCGATGTTTCCGAAAAACTGAAATACAACTTTTTCCTGCCACCCCAGCTCCTTGAGAAAAGGTGCGGTGTGACGAGGTACAGGAAAGACCTCTTTTTCATCTGCCCAATTAGGTACGAATACGACTTTGGACGGTTTGCTTACTTTCCCAACGACCAACTCCTGCATATCACGACCAATAACTATCAATAACTCAGCAGAGTTATAAATACTCGAAAACAGCCGATTTATTACAGGATAAACGGGACTGGAAGCCTTTATTATACCTGCAGGAATCAAATTCTCAGGAAATACATCATGAACCAGCACTCCCCATTTGAAGCCTTTGATCAACTTCAAAAGGGGAATAACCATCAAAAGTAATGCCGGATTTGTCCCGCTCAGCACAACATCATTTCTCTTGACATTGCGGAGGATATGCCAACAAAAACCCATCACTTGGCAAAATTGACCGACCACTCTGAGCAAAAGCTTGTTTTTATTAAACTTCAGTGATGTGAATGCAACTTCTTTAACTTTGGGACTCTCAAAAAAACTTGAACGCTCATCCGTGCCTGGATAAATAACTGTCACGCCCCCAAGCTCAGCCCCAATCTTATTTACGATTTTTGACCAAAAAAAACCGGTAGAATTTTGATGTGCACCCACATATTCCGAAACAATAAAAACCTTCGACATTAATACGTCTCGCCCTGATCAGTATTTTTTCCAAACAACACGCATAACATAGTCACGATAACTGTGAATGATCCTGACTACTTTTTCCGAAACGTTAGGCATGCTGTAGTCCTGAACTAGACGGAAGGTTCTCTGCTCGCCACGAGCCTGCGCCTGCAACAAGTGCAGCCCTTGCATTACGCGATCGACTTCCAGACCGACCATCATGACGGCCGCTTCTTCCATACCCTCAGGACGCTCATGGGCCTCCCGGATGTTCAACGCCGGGAAGTTCAGAATGGATGATTCTTCGTTGATAGTGCCGCTATCGGAAAGAACAGCCCTTGATTCAAGTTGCAGCTTATTGTAATCCTTGAAGCCCAACGGCTTAAGCAAGCGTACATTTGCATGGAACTTCACGCCCATGGCATCAACACGCTTCTGTGTCCTGGGGTGAGTGGAAACAATAACAGGAAGCCCGAAAACTTCGGCTGTCTGATTCAGCACATCAACCAGCTTGAGGAAATTCGTATCGGAATCAATATTCTCTTCGCGGTGAGCACTCACCACAAAAAACTTTCCAGGCTCAAGACTCAAACGCTCCAGAACATTCGAAGCCTCTATGCCTGCCCGATAATGATTAAGCACTTCAAACATCGGGCTGCCTGTTTTAATTACCATGTCTGGAGACAGGCCTTCGCGCAGCAAATAATCGCGAGCAATAGTGCTATAAGTCAGATTGATATCAGCCGTGTGATCGACAATACGACGGTTGATCTCTTCGGGTACACGCATGTCGAAGCAGCGGTTACCAGCTTCCATGTGGAATGTCGGGATCTTGCGACGCTTTGCCGGAATTACCGCCATGCAACTGTTGGTGTCCCCAAGCACCAGGAGCGCCTCAGGCTGGACCTCAGCAAGCACTCGATCCACACTAATGATCACATTGCCGATGGTTTCCGCGCCGGTAGAACCTGCAGCGTTAAGAAAGTGATCAGGCTTACGAATGCCGAGATCCTGAAAGAAAATCTCGTTCAGTTCATAATCGTAATTTTGCCCAGTATGCACCAAAACATGATCACAATCCCTGTCCAAGGCAGCCATAACACGGGAAAGACGAATGATTTCGGGACGGGTACCCACTACGGTTACGACTTTCAATTTTTTCATTTTTTAACGTCACATTTAATTAGTGATGAAAACGCCACACTGCTTTTGTTAACACAGGGGCGAAGTCCCAATGCTTACGCCTCAGAGACTATAGTTCGCGCATATGTATCTGGTGCTTCGCGGTCGAAAATCTCATTAGCCCAAAGCATAACGATCATTTCTTCGGTCCCGACATTGGTAATGTCATGCGTCCAACCAGGGACTGTTTCAACGATCTCTGGCTGATCTCCAGTCGTAAACAGCTCATAAAACTCGTCAGAAACCACATTACGGAAACGAAAGCACGCGGAACCTTTGATCACCAAAAATTTTTCAGTTTTTGTGTGATGGTAATGCCCACCACGAGTAATGCCTGGGTGCGCAGTAAAATAAGAAAACTGGCCGCTATCTCCCGTTTTCAGCATTTCGACAAATACACCGCGGGCATCCCCATATTTGGGAACCTGGTAAGTAAAGCGGTCTGGGGTAAGATAACTAACATACGTTGAGTAGAGAGCTCGAATCAGCCCCTTACCTACCGACTCAGTAATCAATGTATCGCGGCTATCGCGAAACGCTTGCACCTGCCGAGCCAACTCTCCGACGGTAATACTATATTGTGGCTCCACCTGCACAAATCGTTCGGCGGATGACTTTCCGTCCATTACAGCAATGAAAGAGCTGATAACATCGTCGATGTAAACGAGATTAATGACTGCGTTCGGGTCGTTAATCTGAATCGGCAAGCCGCGCGAAACATTGTTGCAAAACGTGGCAACGGCAGAGTTATAGTTTGGCTTTGCCCATTTGCCAAATACATTTGGCAACCTGAGTATATACACGGATGAACCGTGCTGCTCAGCCAATTCCTCCAACAACTCTTCCGCACCCCGTTTGCTGTTACCGTAAGGGTTATCCAGTTCGGCCTGGCTGGAGGAGGTGTAAAGAACAGGAACACGCTTCCCACTCGCAATGATTGCATCACAAAGCGCACGAGTCAGATCGGTGTTGCCAGTCTTAAACTCCTCAGGATCTTGCGGACGATTCACGCCCGCCAAGTGAAAAACAAAATCAATGTCTTTCACTAGTCCTGGTAGTTGCTCGATATCGTCCGCCCGAGTAAAGCACTGGACGTCTATGTCTTTACGCTCACCCAGATGAACGATCAGATTTTTGCCTACGAAACCATTTGACCCCGTGATCAAGACTTTCATCACGTCATTCCTCTGGTGTCGCAAATTCGCCACGCTGAATTGCGCGCATGAATTCAAGTTTCAGAAGGAGTTTTTTCATCCCTTCCACATCAAGGCGCTGTGTATTGTGGGAGTTGTAATCTTCCATACGAGAGATTTTTTCCTCACCCACTTCAACGAACTTTGCATAGTTCAAATCACGCAGATCAGGCGGGACGCGGAAGTACTCACCGCGATCCTCTGCACATGCCATTTCCTCTCGGCTCAGCAATGCCTCGTATAGCTTCTCGCCGTGGCGAGTGCCGATAACCTGAATCGGGTGTTCCGGGAGATTGAGCATTTGAGTCAATGCCTTGGCGAGCACTTCCACGGTCGCCGCCGGAGCCTTCTGCACGAACAAATCACCATTATTGCCATGCTCGAAGGCGTACAACACCAGATCAACCGCATCGGCCAGCGTCATCATGAAGCGAGTCATGTTCGGATCGGTCAGCGTCAGAGGCTTTCCGTCACGAATCTGCTGAATAAACAGGGGAATGACCGAACCACGCGACGCCATCACGTTGCCATAACGTGTACCGCAAATGACAGTTTTATCGTCATCTGCTCCACGCGACTTGGCTACCATGACCTTTTCCATCATCGCCTTTGAGATACCCATGGCGTTAATTGGATAAACAGCCTTGTCAGTGCTCAAACAAACAACGCGCTTAACGCCGTTCTGAATGGAAGCTTCGAGCACATTTTCAGTACCCATGACATTGGTCTTGACTGCTTCCATCGGGTGGAATTCGCAAGAAGGAACTTGCTTTAGCGCGGCAGCATGAAAAATATAATCAACACCGCGAGTTGCATTCAACACACTTTGATAATCGCGAACATCGCCAATATAAAACTTAAGCTTGGAGTTTGCGTAATGCTTACGCATATCATCCTGCTTCTTCTCATCCCGACTGAAGATTCGAATCTCGGCAATATCAGTATCCAGGAAGCGCTTGAGTACAGCATTACCGAAAGAGCCAGTGCCGCCGGTGATCAACAGTTTCTTACCGTTAAAAATAGTCAATTACTCTTCTCCATAAAATCTACAATTTTTTGACCGACGGCAAAACTAGACTTGGTCTCTGAAACCCAAATTCTACCACAGGCGGCCTTTTCCAACAAAAATTGTTGATCAGCTGCGAAAAACCGCTTCAGCGCGGTGCTGACACCGCCAGCGGTGCTATCCTCGATAACATTGAGAAACTCGTAATACTCATCGGGAATCCCCTCCAAGCGCGTTGTCAGGATCGGTACACCGCTAGCGAGGTATTCAAGTAACTTGGATGGAAATGAGTATCGAGTATAAGCGTGCTCGGGGCTTCTGCTCAGCACTAGGCAGGATGCTGACGATTGAATGTGTTCAACTTCTGAAGCAGTTAAAAATCCGAGATATTTTACAGAAGGGTGCATTCTGGAAGTCTCAGAAATGTATCCCTCCAACTCCCCCCGCCCACAGAGCCAAAGCTCGGCATCCACCTCAGACTCAATAAAGCCCTCAATCAGTTCAACTATGCCGTACGCCTTATTCAGACCACCCGCATAAAAAATCACTTTTTTACGCTCGAGCGAGTTGTCAACACTCTCGACCGACACAGCAGAGGCGTTTGAAATCCCCTCAACCACCAAATAATTTTTGTCTGACCACACCAGGCTGTCTTTAACCATGTGTTGGCTCGTCACAAAAACACCTGACGAAGCAGCTATCAATCGATCGATAATGTAGGCATCTATCTTCTTTAAACCCCTAAGCACCTTAGACCTCTTCATACCCATATCCATGTAAGAAGGCAAATCAGGAATAAAGACGAAGAAAGGGACACCGCAAAGCTTTTGCATCATGAATGCTGCCAGCAGATTGGGTGTATGAGCCGCGTAGACACAAACTGCATCGAGCCCATTTTTGTGTTTGATCAACCCCGCCAGTGACCCTAGCAATCGAGTGAATACTTTAAATATCGGCAAATTTACGATTGGTGTGACAACCCCGGTTCCCGACACATCTGAAAAGGAACCACCGGGAAAAAACCAGTTTTTATTACGTGGATATGTTGATACCGCGATGCTGGCAATGGTTTGTACGCATGCGCCACCAAAACGAAGCGCATCGAGAAATCGCTTCTCAAGCTTGTATGCAGCTATCTGTGGGAAAGCGTCATCTTTTGAATACCTATCAAAATATGAGTCACCTACGTAAAACCCCAATAGCACTATTTTTTTGCCCATTTTCGCCTTCTCAATAACCAAATCGATAGACCGCACCGAAAATGGATACTCTCCATCTGAAAAGGCAACCCGATCACCTTTTGGTTTTTGAACCAGAGATGCCGGGCTGCGCTCCTTCAACAACTTCGTTTCCGGCAAACCGAAAGGAGAGACCGGCAATGCTCATCTTATTTTATGTCTAGCGATTGATTTCCGAATCCAAATCGCCGCCCCAGGGTACGCCACCCCTTGAATACGACCAGGCCCAGGATCACCCAAAAAACACCATGATCATAAAAAATCGGGCCTTCGCCAGGTATCTGCGAGAAGTGGTAGCCCACAATTGCACCTGTTAATGCCAGTGAGCCAACAGCCGCTCCAGCATTTAACGGAAGCGACGCAAACAACCCGAGAACCACCGAGGCACACAATAATGCAAATATAGCAATTGGCCACCCACCCAAGGAATAACCTGATATATGTACCGCCGCAGGGGCAGTACCGCGGCCATTGAAACTATCATTGAAGATTCGACTATAGATGAAGGTGCTCGGGCGGCAGGCTGGGCCAATTCTAGCCTGAGCAATAATACCGCCACAAACTTGCCCTTCCTTAGTGAAAACCTGGTAATAATATGGGTATATAATTGCCATTCGGTGTACAACATTGAAAAGCAGCATTGGCGCATTGCTTGCTGCTGCTTGTCCAACTATCAACGTTTTATCGATAGCTCCAACTCCGGTTGCACCTTTAGCCTCCTCCGCACCTTTTGAACTTTCCTGCTGCTTCTCAGGAGTCAGAGCAATTTGAGGAATCTGCGGAATACTTTCTTCCGGTGCCTGCGCCGCAGGTATCAGTCGAAAAACAAACGCTGAAATCATGAAATACATAGTGATCAGCAGAACGCCACCCACTACGGCTTTTAGATAGGGGTAGCGTTTGGCATATACAAATACTGCCAATACCAAGCCTGCATAGAATATGAGAATCGGCCATTTCATATTCAGCAGTACCAGAAACACCGACATCAAGATGGCATTCACGATGGTCGCCATCACCCAAAAACGGCTACTCGCCATTATCCATCTGACCAACGAGTAGATGGATAGATAGTGCAAGAGTGACATCAGCACCACCAAAGGTATGAAACCAAGTTGATTCCTGATCTTGAATCTCGCTTCGACAGAGGCCACCGGGTCGGTACCTGCCAAGAACAAAGAAAAGGCATCGGCCTTGAACATCGAGTACAGCACAAACAAATAACTAACAGTTACAATAAATAGATATTCAGACTTTGTAAACTCTGGAAATATCTTACTCCACCGCTCCAAATATCTTCCGGAAACTTTGCGCACCACAGTAATAACAATGGGAGTTACTAAAAACGGAAGAAACAGCAGCAACCAAAAACCCGGACTAAACAAGGTTTCAAACTGCAGGATATCTGCCGTATAGCGATTTTTTTCGAGTTGTTCTCGCCCATAGGGCAGCGAATAAAGGACATTCCCCAAAACCACTGTCACAAAATATGCTGACAAAAATATCAGCGGTGCCAGGTTTTTTGAAATCCACACTCTCAGTTTGTCAAGGAGCATCATTGCCAGAACACCTACCTATAAAATTATCAACGAAATCGATCCATCCAGATACCACAAGATAATCTAACTACGCATCAGCATTCCATTCCGGCTGCAGACAGGCGGTCAAGCCATCAACCTCATCTCTTATCATCACGCACCGATCCATTTACACGGAGGCCTTCATGAATTCGCTCCACTTTACCCCTTTCCATAGAGAAAATAGAGAAATTGCCGTAAATCCGGCTAGCCAGAAAATGGACCTCTTCCACTCAATCATTGCACTGGCAACCGCATCCAAACCAACGCTGAGCGCGTACCCTGCCAGCAATGCCAGTAATGAAACCACAGCTGGCGCGCCAAAGCTTCGATAGAAATCCAGACGCTTGAACAGACTCGCAGTGACGAGGCAAAAATACAGCATTTGGGCCAGCAACACACCAAGAGACGCACCGATCACCCCCCAATACCGGGCGCCGACCCACGCAAAAAAAACAGAAATGAGCGAAGAAACAACCGAAAGATATGCCAGAAGCTTCATCTTGCGATGTACTTCAAGACGCTTTTGAAAGTACACAGAGGCACTGTTCAAGAACACGCCAATAAATGCAAAGAGAATTGCTAACTTTGAAACACCTATTGTTTTTCCGGTGATAATCTCGAAAAACCCAAACCCGACAAAATGCAGCGCCCCCCACAGAAGAGAAAATGCCACTATCAAAAATCCGGAAGAGCTCTCTATCACATTAATCGCAAACACACCCTCCCGAAATCGCTTGATTACAAAAGGATGGACCATCATCAACAAAGGCATGCTTAATAATCCAGCCGCCCCCACAAACAAATCCTTCAGCGACAAATATGCATCACCAGACTCTACATTATAATAACCAATCGCGAACCTATCAGCCCCAACCATCACAAGCATTCCAAGTATCCACGGCGACAGCGCAGCGCCATACTGAAAAATCAACTTCAAATTATCTTTAAAAAGACCGACGTTCGAGAAAGGATTAGAAACACCGAAAATCTTCAGCACCGTATACAGCAAATAAAATGCCGCAACAAAATAGCCAATAGCCAAAGACAGCAACGCAAATCTAAAATCAACCTCAAAGAATTTAAAAAATACAACTATCAGTGCAATCTGCGTAACAGCCTGTAATACCACTGCCACCAACTGCTGCTTTACAAAGAATCCGGCCTGACATGCAGAAGAAAGAAAGAAAAACAAAATCTGGCCAAAACACAACAACCAGACACTGATAAAAACATACGCAGCCGATGAGAAATAAACAGAAGCGACTGCTGCTAAAACTGAAGATACGGGAGCAATAAGAAAAACAACTGAAATGCAATTAGAAACAAATAGTCGCTTATCCTCCAACCCCGAATAATAGTAAATAAAAGAGTTACCAACCCATCCCGCACATAATTGAGCAGTAATCAGCGAACAAAACAAACTCACAGAATAACTGACATATTGCCCTTCCGGAAACAATCTATACAGATAAAATATCAAAAATATGCCAGAAACGGCTGGCACCATTTTCACCGGCACATAAAGCAGGAACTTCCGAAGAAAAACATTCATTTTCATTATTATCGTCAAACTCTTTCTTCGAAAATCACAAAATTAAAAACTGATAGCGAAACAAAATACTTGATAACTCTATAAACAAAAAACGGATAGCGACAAACTGACCGCGTATTCATGCCTGAAAAAAAACTCCATCATGCCTGATTAGGCATAGGACAGCTAAGAAGCAGTTAGGCTATCGATTCGAGCACTCCCCCCCACCCCAACTCAACCCGTCCATAAAATCAGACCGGATGACGCAATGGCCTTCTCACCACATGACGCCATAACCAACCCACGCATGGCCCAATTAGCATTCCACCCAGCAACGCCGTTATCACCAAAAGTGAAACTGGTAGTTGTGGCATTGACCAACCCATAAAAAGCAGGGAAACGCTTTGTTGATTTTCTAGGATAAATGCCAAGATCACAAAAAAAAGCAACAAAAAAAACAATATGAAAGCCACGCGCCTGAGGCTACGCATACGTCACCCTCCCATCCAACTCACTCAAACTCACCCTCATCCTCCTCATTCACCCGATCCCGCAACTCCTTCCCCGGCTTGAAATGCGGTACAAACTTGCCATCCAGGCTAACCGACTGGCCGGTCTTCGGATTACGCCCTACCCGAGGCGCACGATAATGCAGGGAGAAGCTACCAAACCCACGGATCTCGATGCGATCGCCGGTGGCCAGGCATTGGGACATTTGCTCAAGCATGGTCTTGATGGCCAGCTCCACATCCTTTGATGAGAGCAGCCCTTGATGGGTGACAATTCGTTCGATCAACTCCGACTTCGTCATAATTTTCCCTTCTTTTTCAAGCAGCTAGATCAGCGCTTCAAAGGTTTTAGCATGCCCTGACAAATTTGAACAGCCCCATCCTGCACCCTGCTTTTTCTCCCCTGGGACTCTGATGCCCTACCCGCCCACTCACCTGCAGATAACCAGCATCGTCCGAGTGCTAAAGCCCGCGGGGTTGAAACCGAAGAGAAATTCTTGCTCTTCCTTGGCGTCGTCGGACCTGGCCACGACCTTGTAGCCCGCGCCTTTGCATTCTTTACCTGCACGCTTCTGACACCTATCCCATCCCGACCCCAGCCCTGAGCAATCGATCTCGATACCACTGACCCCACGCACGGCATGCGTTCTTGCATTAGTTGTACAACCCACCACCAATGCCAGCACTGCCATCACGACAACGAGCCTCTTCATTTGATTCCTTATGCCAGGCAGAACGCCCGGCTGTCGCTTACCCCACGCTAAGACTAGCTGCAAATAAGCGATTGATCCTGCTAAGGAAAGAGACAGTTTTAGCGACGGAATGTTTCGTGGTTAGCGCGCAGAAGATCGCATCCACGACGGAGAGCCGAATTCCAGGCATCGGCATAGGGGACGGCCTTCACAGGCCGTTCCCCTGCCACACCACCCGGCATGCGGGTCCGCACCGGGCGGTTCGAGAGATTGAGGTTATGAGAGACGCACTAATCCCAGCCTGTCGAACCACGCAATATTAAGCACGCGATTCAGATCAAGACGACTGTTACGCCACCAGCGGCAGGTATTTCCCGCCACCTTCTGTGCCACCTGGATGTTTGCACCAAGTGCTCGTAGCTCACGATACGTCGTCGTTCCACGCCCCCATTGTTTAAGCTGGATAGCTCGCAATCGGTGTCGCATCCATTCGTCCAACTCACGCCAGACGGCTGGGGTTTGCGACAAACCGAAGTAAGCCTTCCAGCCCAAAATGTAAGGTCGCAGCTCATCAGCAATCTGCTGCAAGCTACGGCCACACGAGCGTCGGGTGTACCAGCGTATTCGCTGCTTGAACTGCTTCTGCGCTTTATAGGATGCAGCACGCTTGACTTCGCCGCGGGCTGACCACATCTCATAGCCCAAGAACTTGCGACCAAACGCACTCGCCACTGCACTCTTGCTCGCGTTGACACTCAAGTGCAGCTTGTCATACAGACGCTTCAGCAGAGCCATTACCCGCTCCCCCGCCTTATGACTGCGAACATACACATTCGCATCGTCGGCATAACGCACGAAGCAATGACCTCGACGCTCAAGCTCCCGATCCACTTCGTCCAGCAGCACATTCGCCAGCAACGGCGACAGCGGGCCGCCTTGCGGCGCCCCGCAGCGGCTTTTCTCGACCACGCCATTGATCAGCGTTCCTGCATCCAGATACGCACGAATCAGCCGGATAACCGCCCGATCCGTGATCCGTTTGCGTAAGCGCTCCATCAAAATGTCGTGATCGACCCGGTCGAAGAACTTTTCCAGGTCAACATCCACCACCACTTTGCGTCCCGAGGACACGTGGCGCTGGGCCGCCAAAACGGCGTCCTGCGCACTGCGCCCCGGGCGAAAACCGTAGCTGTGTTCACTGAAAGTCGGATCGAGTAGTGGTTGCAAGACTTGCAGCAACGCCTGTTGGATCAGGCGGTCGGTGACCGTGGGAATGCCCAACTCGCGCTGAC
Organism: Pseudomonas umsongensis; assembly: GCF_002236105.1. Classification (GTDB taxonomy): domain Bacteria; phylum Pseudomonadota; class Gammaproteobacteria; order Pseudomonadales; family Pseudomonadaceae; genus Aquipseudomonas; species Aquipseudomonas umsongensis. The sequence goes on along the minus strand of NZ_NIWU01000002.1, from coordinate 1,098,479 downwards.
CGCCGTCGGGCTTGGGAATGACCACTCGGCGTACCGGACTGGGCCGGTAGACACCAGACATAAGCTGTTCACGAATCACGACCCATTGGGTCAGCAGATGCTCGGCCGTCTGATCTATGTTCAGACCGTCGACTCCCGCTGCACCTTTGTTGGCCTTGACCCGCTTCCACGCCTGCTTCAGGTTTTCTCTCGCAAAGGCCCGCTCCAGCAGCCCTTGCCCTGCGTTATAGGGTTCATCTTGCGGGCGATTGACCTCGTCGCTGATGGGATCTCTCACGGTTTCACCGCTCGTTATCTCCGTCCGCCCCGCGTTTGGCAGGCATCTGACTTCCGGTCTTTCGCATCAACATGGCCTATGACGCTTTCTCTCGTTCGGCCCTTCGTCAAAAAAAAAAGACTACTACGGCCTCTGCTGACTTCTCGCTCCGGCTGGCGCCGTCGCCCTTTCAGGCACAAGGCGAGATCTCCCCAGGTAAGAACGCAATCCTTCACCACACAACCGCCGGATTTACACAGCCTGATCCTTGACCACAAAAGCTTCGCGGTTTTGTGCCCGCTCGCCCTGATCGGCTTTGCCTTTTATCCGGTTCTTGTACATCGGCTCATGGCTTCGATTCACGCTTCCTCCCCACACTCGGTCGCCCTCATGCAGTTGCGCTTCACTTCGTTCGCTGTGGTCAGCTTACGGCGGGACTTTCACCCACAAGATTGCGCCCATGCTGGGCGCACACAAAAAAGGGCGACCTAAGTCGCCCTTTTTTTACAGAAAGTCAGAACTTAGTTCTGTTTTTCCGCTTGTGCAGCACGCAGCAGGTCACCCAGGGTGGTGGCTACTGGAGCGTCACCAGCTACTGGCTTGTCGCGCAGGCTCTGGATAGCTTCTTTCTCGTCTTCAACGTCTTTCGACTTGATCGAGAGCTGGATTACGCGGCTCTTGCGATCAACGCTGATGATCTTGGCTTCTACTTCTTCGCCTTCTTTCAGAACGTTGCGCGCGTCTTCAACGCGGTCACGGCTGATTTCGGAGGCTTTCAGAGTCGCTTCGATATCGTCGGCCAGGGTGATGATGGCGCCTTTAGCGTCAACTTCTTTCACGATGCCCTTAACGATTGCGCCTTTGTCGTTCTCTTGAACGTACTCGGAGAACGGATCGCTTTCCAGTTGCTTGATACCCAGGGAGATGCGCTCGCGCTCTGGGTCAACCGACAGGATAACGGTGTCCAGCTCGTCGCCCTTCTTGAAGCGACGAACAGCTTCTTCGCCAACTTCGTTCCAGGAGATGTCGGACAGGTGAACCAGGCCGTCGATGCCGCCGTCCAGACCAATGAAGATACCGAAATCGGTGATCGACTTGATGGTGCCGGAGATTTTATCGCCCTTGTTGAACTGGCCAGAGAAATCTTCCCATGGGTTAGATTTGCACTGCTTGATGCCCAGGGAGATACGACGACGCTCTTCGTCGATGTCCAGAACCATAACTTCCACTTCGTCGCCGACTTGTACGACTTTCGAAGGGTGGATGTTCTTGTTGGTCCAGTCCATTTCGGAAACGTGTACCAGGCCTTCAACGCCTTCTTCCAGCTCAGCGAAGCAGCCGTAGTCGGTCAGGTTGGTTACACGAGCGGTAACGCGAGTGCCTTCTGGGTAACGGGCTTTGATAGCAACCCATGGATCTTCGCCCAGTTGCTTCAGGCCCAGGGAAACACGGTTGCGTTCGCGATCGTATTTCAGAACCTTAACGTCGATTTCGTCACCAACGTTGACGATTTCGGAAGGATGCTTGATGCGCTTCCAGGCCATGTCGGTGATGTGCAGCAGGCCGTCCACGCCACCCAGATCGACGAATGCGCCGTAATCGGTGAGGTTTTTGACGATACCTTTGACTTGCTGGCCTTCCTGCAGGGATTCCAGCAGAGCTTCGCGCTCGGCGGAGTTCTCGGCTTCCAGGACGCTACGACGGGAAACGACAACGTTGTTGCGCTTCTGGTCCAGCTTGATGACCTTGAATTCCAGCTCTTTGCCTTCCAGGTGCGTGGTGTCGCGCACTGGACGGACGTCAACCAGAGAACCTGGCAGGAACGCACGGATGCCGTTAACGTCGACAGTGAAGCCGCCTTTAACCTTACCGTTGATAACGCCCTTGACCACTTCTTCGGCTGCGAAGGCTGCTTCCAGAACAATCCAGCATTCAGCGCGCTTGGCTTTTTCACGGGACAGCTTGGTTTCGCCAAAGCCGTCTTCAACCGAGTCCAGCGCAACGTGAACTTCGTCACCGACGTTGATAGTCAGGTCGCCAGCGTCGTTGTAGAACTGCTCAAGCGGGATGAGTGCTTCAGACTTCAGGCCAGCGTGAACGGTTACCCAGCGAGCTTGGTAATCGATATCAACGATAACACCGGTGATGATGGAGCCTGCCTGAAGGTTCAGGGTTTTTAGGCTTTCTTCAAAGAGTTCCGCAAAGCTTTCGCTCATTTTAATTCCTGTGAATGAGGGCGAAGGATACGCCCATCTCCACACCCCAGACGGTGTGGGTTAGTTTCATTTAAAAGAAGCGCCACAGGACTATGACTGGTCCCCTGCGGCCTTCTTGGTCACCCGGCGATATCGCGAATGGCGATCTCGCTCATGATGCGTTCCAGCACCTGGTCGATGGACAACTCCGTGGAATCCAGCTGTATGGCGTCAGCCGCCGGTTTAAGCGGGGCTACCGCTCGCTGGGTGTCACGCTCATCGCGTGCACGGATCTCATCTAGCAGACTCGACAGACTAACATCGTCGCCTTTGCCCTTCAACTGCAAATATCGACGACGCGCCCTTTCCTCGGCACTGGCGGTCAGGAAAATCTTCAGCGGCGCATCCGGAAACACCACGGTGCCCATGTCGCGACCATCGGCCACCAGGCCCGGCGCTTCCTGGAAGGCGCGCTGGCGCTGCAGCAGCGCCTCGCGCACCGCGGGCAATGCCGCCACCTGGGAGGCACCCGAGCCGACACTTTCGGTACGGATCACGTCGCTGACCTCGTCCCCTTCCAGGATGATGCGCTGCAGCTGACCTTCGGTCGCCGCGATAAATTGCACATCCAGATGAGCGGCGAGTTTCTTCAGCAGCTCTTCATTGGTCAGGTCGACGCCGTGGTTGTGCGCGGCGAAGGCCAGCAGGCGGTACAGCGCACCGGAATCCAGCAGGTTCCAGCCCAGGCGCCGAGCCAGGATTCCGGCGATGGTGCCTTTGCCCGAGCCGCTTGGCCCATCAATGGTGATGACCGGTGCAATGCGCTTCACGACTGAGCCTCTTGGGCAACGCGGATACCGACCTGCGCGCACAGCGCGAGGAAGTTGGGGAACGAGGTCGCGACGTTGGCGCAGTCATGGATGCGGATCGGTGCAGTGGCGCGCAGCGAGGCGACGCTGAAGGCCATGGCAATCCGGTGGTCGCCGTGGCCGTGCACTTCACCGCCGCCGATCTGGCCGCCGTCGATAATGATGCCGTCCGGCGTCGGCTGGCATTTGACACCCAGTGCCAGCAGGCCATCGGCCATGACCTGGATACGGTCCGACTCCTTGACCCGCAGTTCTTCGGCGCCGGTCAGCACGGTGCGCCCTTCGGCACAAGCGGCAGCCACGAACAGCACCGGGAATTCGTCGATGGCCAGCGGAACCAGCGCTTCGGGAATCTCGATACCTTTAAGTTTAGCTGCCCGCACGCGCAGGTCAGCCACTGGCTCGCCACCCACTTCACGCTGGTTTTCCAGGGTGATGTCAGCGCCCATCAGGCGCAGGATGTCGATGACGCCGGTACGGGTCGGGTTGATGCCGACATGCTCGAGCACCAGCTCCGAACCTTCGGCGATCGATGCGGCCACCAGGAAGAACGCCGACGACGAGATGTCGCCCGGCACTTCGATATGGGTCGCGGTCAGCTTGCCGCCGGACTCGACCGAGGCCGTTGCACCGTCAACGCTCACCGGGTAGCCGAAGCCACGCAGCATGCGCTCGGTGTGGTCACGGGTTGGCGCAGGTTCGGTGACGGTGGTCTTGCCTTCAGCGTACAGACCCGCCAGCAGCAGGCAGGATTTAACCTGGGCACTGGCCATCGGCATGGTGTAGGTCAGGCCCTTGAGCTTGTTGCCGCCACGGATGGTCATCGGCGGACGACCTTCGGCAGCGGTTTCAATGACCGCGCCCATCTCGCGCAGCGGGTTAGCCACGCGATTCATCGGGCGCTTGGACAGCGAAGCGTCGCCGGTCAGGGTGCTGTCGAAGTCTTGCGCGGCCAGCAGGCCGGACAACAGGCGCATCGAGGTGCCGGAGTTACCCAGGTAGATCGGGCCCGGTGCTGGCTTGAGGCCATGCAGGCCGACGCCGTGAATGGTCACACGACCATGGTGCGGGCCTTCGATGACCACGCCCATGTCACGGAACGCCTGCAGGGTCGCCAGGGCGTCTTCGCCCTCGAGGAAACCTTCGACTTCGGTGACGCCTTCGGCCAGGGAGCCCAGCATGATCGAACGGTGGGAAATCGACTTGTCACCTGGTACGCGAATCCGACCGGACAGGCGGCCACCAGGTTGAGCCAGGAAAATCAGATCGTTGGAATTCATAGCGTCCACATAGGCCCGACGGGCCAGGATTTTACTGAAATGCTCGCGGGCAACCCGGGCGCGCGTGAAAACGCCCAACAATTGGTGCCCATCCCCTGCATCGACCGCGTCGCGCAAGGCGTCGAGGTCGCTGCGAAATGTATCGAGTGTGCGCAGGACAGCCTCGCGGTTAGCGAGGAAGATGTCATGCCACATGACCGGGTCGCTCCCGGCGATTCTTGTGAAATCGCGGAAGCCGCCCGCAGCGTAACGGAAGATCTCAAGATTTTCATTGCGCTTGGCCAGCGAGTCGACCAGGCCGAATGCCAGCAAGTGCGGCAGATGACTGGTGGCCGCCAGCACTTCGTCGTGCCGTTCGACCTGCATGTGCTCGACATCGGCGCCCAGTTCGCGCCACAGGCGATCGACCACGGCCAAGGCTTGCGGATCGGTCTGATCCAGCGGCGTGAGGATCACTTTGTGGCGACGGAACAGGTCGGCATTGGAGGCTTCCACCCCACTCTGCTCGGAACCGGCGATCGGATGGCCCGGCACGAAACGCGCCGGCATGCCGCCAAAGGCTTCGCTCGCCGCACGCACGACGTTGCCCTTGGCACTGCCAACGTCAGTCAGGATCGCTTGCCCAAGGTCCATGCCGGCCAATCGGCCGAGCATTTTTTCCATGGCGAGGATCGGCACAGCCAGCTGGATCACGTCGGCACCCTGGCAAGCCACCGCCAGGTCTTCTTCGCAACGATCCACCACGCCCAATTCAACGGCCAGCTTGCGCGACTGCGGGTCGAGGTCGACCCCGACCACTTCGCGGCACAGGCCACTTTCGCGCAAACCCTTGGCAAACGAACCGCCGATCAACCCCAGGCCGACCACCACCAGGCGCCCGATCAAAGGCTCAGTAGATTGCGGCACAGTGACATCAACCACGAGCCATAACCTTGGCCAGCGCCTCAAGGAAGCGGCTGTTTTCCGCCGGCAGACCGATGGTAACGCGCAAGTGGTTCGGCATGCCGTAGTTGGCCACCGGGCGCACGATCACGCCTTCGCGCAGCAAGCCCTGGAACACCGGGGCCGCTTCGCGATTTAGATCAACGCAGATGAAGTTGCCCTTGGAAGGAATCCAGCCCAGGCCCAACTCACGGAAACCCGCTTCCAGTTGCTGCATGCCCGACTCGTTCAAGCGACGACTTTCCGCCAGGTATTCGGCGTCTTGCAGTGCAGCGCACGCAGCGGCCAAGGCCAGGCTGTTGACGTTGAACGGTTGGCGCACGCGGTTCAACACATCGGCGACCACGGCGGTGGACAAGCCATAACCGACTCGCAATGCCGCCAGGCCGTAAGCCTTGGAGAACGTGCGCGACACCAGCAGGTTCGGGTAAGCCGCCAGGAAGTCCAGGCCGTCCGGCAAGTCGCTGCCTTCGGCGTATTCGATGTAGGCTTCGTCCAGCACCACCAACACGTGCTCCGGCACGTCCTGGAGGAATTCGTCCAGCGCCTCGGTATCGAACCAGGTCCCGGTGGGGTTGTTCGGGTTGGCGATGAAGACTACGCGGGTATTGGCGTCGATGGCCGCCAGCATGGCCGGCAGGTCATGCCCCCAGTCCTTGGCCGGAATAACCTTGGCCTGGGCGCCGACGGCCTGGGTCACGATCGGGTAGACCGCAAACGCATGCTCGCTGAACACCGCATTCAGGCCCGGCGCCAGGTAGGCGCGTGCGACCAGCTCAAGGATGTCATTGGAGCCGTTGCCCAATGTCACCTGGTTCAGCTCGACGCGGCACTGTTCGGCCAGCAGGGTCTTGAGCGCAAAACCATTGCCGTCTGGATAACGGGTCAGTTCGACCAGGGCATCACGGATGGCGGCCAGGGCCTTGGGGCTCGCGCCCAACGGGTTTTCGTTGCTGGCCAGCTTGACGATGCTGGCCGGATCGAGATCCAGCTCACGCGCCAGTTCGTCCACGGGTTTGCCCGGAACGTAAGGCGAAAGTTGTTGCACGCCCGGCTGTGCCAGAGCGAGGAAATTGCCACTCATTTGCTACCGCCCCTTAGAGAACTGCTTTCGGGTAGGAACCCAGCACTTTGAGTGCTACTGCTTCCTGACTGATCTTTTCCAGCACACCTTTTACCAGCGGGTCGCGGTGGTGGCCGACGAAGTCGATGAAGAACACGTAGGTCCATTTGCCGCTGCGCGACGGACGGGTCTCGATTCGCGTCAGGTCGATGCCATTGTCGTGGAACGGCACCAGCAATTCGTGCAGCGCGCCCGGCTTGTTGCTCATCGAGACGATGATCGAGGTCTTGTCGTCGCCAGTCGGCGGCACTTCCTGGTTACCGATCATGAGGAAGCGCGTGGAGTTGTCCGGACGGTCCTCGATTTTCTCGGCCAATCGGGTCAGCCCGTAGAGACCGGCCGCCATGTCGCCGGCAATCGCCGCCGAGTTCCACTCGCCCTTGACCCGCTTGGCCGCTTCGGCGTTGCTGGACACCGCCACGCGCTCGACATTCGGGTAGTGGGCGTCCAGCCACTTGCGGCACTGGGCCAGGGACTGGGCGTGGGAGTAGATGCGGCTGATGCTGTCGGTCTTGGTGTTTTCACCGACCAACAGGTGGTGGTGAATCCGCAACTCGACTTCACCACAGATCACCATGTCGTGCTCGAGGAAGCTGTCGAGGGTGTGGTTGACCGCGCCTTCGGTGGAGTTTTCCACCGGGACAACGCCGAAATTCACCGCACCGGCCGCCACTTCGCGGAACACTTCGTCGATGGCCGCCATCGGCTTGCTGATCACCGCGTGGCCGAAGTGTTTCAGGGCCGCCGCCTGGGTGAAGGTACCTTCAGGGCCCAGGTACGCGACTTTCAACGGTTGCTCGAGGGCCAGGCACGAGGACATGATTTCGCGGAACAGCCGCGCCATCTCCTCGTTGCCCAGCGGCCCCTGGTTGCGCTCCATGACACGCTTGAGCACCTGAGCTTCGCGCTCGGGACGATAGAACACCGGCACTTCGCCTTCGGCCAGCGAAGCCATCTTTACTCGCGCAACTTCCTGGGCGCAGCGTGCGCGCTCACTGATCAGCTCCAGGACCTTTTCGTCCAGGGCATCGATGCGCAGGCGCAGTGCCTTGAGTTCTTGCTCAGACATTAGCCGTGTTCCTTCTCGAACTCTGCCATGTACGCCACCAGCGCGTTGATCGCGTTGATGTCGACGGCGTTATAGATGGAGGCGCGCATGCCGCCCACGGAGCGGTGGCCCTTGAGGTTCAGCAGGCCACGCTCGTCGGCGCCAGCCAGGAACGGCTTGTCCAGACGGTCATCGGCCAGGCGGAACGGTACGTTCATCCACGAGCGGTCCGACTTGTTGATCGGGTTGCTGTAGAGGCCGCTGGCGTCGATGAAGTCGTACAGCGTGCGCTGCTTGACGTCATTGAGCTTGCCGATGGCCTCGACACCGCCCTGCTCTTTCAACCACTCGAACACCAGGCCGGACAGGTACCAGGCCAGGGTCGGCGGGGTGTTGTACATCGAGCCGTTGTCGGCCGCGACCTTGTAGTCGAGCATGGTCGGGCAAATGGAACGGGCGCGACCGAGCAGGTCTTCGCGAACGATGTTCACGACGATGCCGCTCGGGCCGATGTTCTTCTGGGCGCCGGCGTAGATCATGCCGAAGCGCGAGACATCAATCGGGCGCGAGAGGATGTCCGAAGACATGTCGGCCACCAACGGCACGTCACCGGTCTCGGGAACCCACTGGAATTCCAGGCCGCCGATGGTTTCGTTCGGCGCGTAGTGAACGTAGGCCGCGTCCTTGGACAGCTGCCATTCGTTCTGGCCGGGAATGGCGAAATAGTCGTAGGGCTTGGCGGTGGCGGCAACATTGACGTGGCCGAAGCGCGACGCTTCCTCGATGGCTTTCTGCGACCAGATACCGGTGTCGATATAGTCGGCGGTGCCGCTTTCAGGCAGCAGGTTCAGCGGAATCTGGGCAAATTGCTGGCTGGCGCCGCCTTGCAGGAACAGCACTTTATAGTTCGAGGGGATATTCAGCAGATCACGCAGATCCTGCTCGGCCTTGGTGGCAATGGACACGAACTCATCGCTGCGATGGCTCATTTCCATGACCGACAGGCCCTTGCCGTGCCAGTCGAGGAGTTCACCCTGGGCGCGCTGCAGGACAGCTTCGGGAAGCGCCGCAGGACCGGCGCAGAAGTTATAGGCTCTCTTGCTCACATCCAATCTCGCTCTGATTTGGTGGTATCACGCAATAAATCACATTATCAATCGACACAGGGGCCCTGCTGAAGCAGGCACCTGTGGGAGCGAGCCTGCTCGCGAATGCATCACCGCGGTGTTTCAGAGATACCGCGGCGCCTGCTTCGCGAGCAGGCTCGCTCCCACAGGGGATATCCATGGGTGTCGACATTTTCCTCTCGGACAAACAACAAGGGGGCGAATTTTCATCCGCCCCCTGTTTACCCGCTTATTCCTGTGGTTCTTCGTCAGCGGCGGCGTCGAGTTGCTGGTCTTCGACGATGTCGTCGATCACTGCAGTGCCTTCGAACACAGCACCTTCTTCACCTTCCAGCTCTTCACCCTCGACTTCCGAAGGCTCCTGGACCCGCTCCAGACCAACCAGCGTTTCATCGTTGGCCAGCTTGATCAGGGTCACGCCCTGGGTATTACGCCCCAGGCTCGACACTTCGTCGACACGGGTACGCACCAGGGTGCCCTGGTCGGAGATCAGCATGATTTCCTCGCCGTCGAGCACCTGGACCGCACCGACCAGACGGCCGTTGCGCTCGTTGCTGACCATGGCGATCACGCCCTGGCCGCCACGCTTGTACTCAGGGAACTCGGTGATCGCCGTACGCTTGCCATAACCACGCGCCGAAGCGGTGAGGATCTGGCTGCCTTCTTCCGGGATCAGCATGGAAATCAGCTTCTGCCCTTCTGGCAGGCGCATGCCGCGCACACCGCGAGCGGTACGGCCCATGGCACGAACGTCGGATTCCTTGAAGCGCGTTACCTTGCCGCCGTCGGAGAACAGCATGACTTCGCGCTCGCCATCGGTAATGGCCGCGGAAATCAGCACGTCGCCTTCGTCCAGCTCCAGCGCGATCAGGCCGACGCTGCGTTGACGGCTGAAGGATTCCAGCGGGGTCTTCTTCACGGTGCCGTTGGCGGTGGCCATGAAGATGAAGTGACCTTCGGTGTATTCCTCGACCGGCAGCATGGTGGTGATGTATTCACCGTCATCCAGCGGCAGCAGGTTGACCAGCGGACGACCACGGGCAGCACGGGAGGCTTCAGGGATTTCGTAGGTTTTCAGCCAGTACACCTTGCCCTTGCTGGAGAACAGCAGCAGCGTGGTGTGGCTGTTGGCAACCAGCAGGTGAGCGATGTAGTCCTCATCCTTGACGCCGGTCGCCGACTTGCCTTTACCGCCACGACGCTGGGCCTGGTACGCCGCCAGTGGCTGGGTCTTGGCATAGCCACCGTGGGAAATGGTCACCACGCGATCTTCTTCCGGGATCATGTCGCCCAGGGTCAGGTCGAGACGCGCATCGAGGATCTCGGTGCGGCGTACGTCGCCGTATTCGGCACGGATCACTTCCAGCTCTTCGCGGATCACTTCCATCAGGCGCGTGGCGCTGTTGAGGATGCGGATCAGCTCGCCGATCTGGTTGAGGATCTCTTGATACTCGGCCAGCAGCTTTTCGTGTTCCAGGCCGGTCAGGCGGTGCAGACGCAGTTCCAGGATGGCTTGCGCCTGCTCTGGCGACAGGAAGTACTTGCCGTCGCGCAGGCCGTATTGCGGGTCGAGGTTTTCCGGACGGCACGAATCAGCGCCGGCACGTTCAACCATCGCCACTACCGCCGAGGACTCCCAAGGGGTGCTGACCAGCGCTTCCTTGGCTTCCGACGGGGTCGGCGAAGCCTTGATCAGGGCGATGACCGGGTCGATGTTCGACAGGGCAACCGCTTGACCTTCGAGGATGTGGCCACGCTCGCGCGCCTTGCGCAGTTCGAACACGGTACGACGAGTGACGACTTCGCGACGGTGACGCACGAAGGCTTCCAGCAGGTCCTTGAGGTTCAGGATGCGTGGACGGCCGTCGATCAGCGCGACGATGTTGATGCCGAATACCGCTTGCAGCTGGGTCTGGGCGTAGAGGTTGTTGAGGATCACCTCAGGCACTTCGCCGCGACGCAGCTCGATCACGACGCGCATACCGTCCTTGTCGGACTCGTCGCGCAGCTCGGTGATGCCTTCGAGCTTCTTCTCCTTGACCAGCTCGGCGATCTTCTCGATCAGACGGGCCTTGTTCAGCTGGTAAGGGAGTTCGGTGATGACGATCTGCTGGCGGCCACCGACCTTGTCGATGTCTTCGATCATCGAGCGGGCGCGCATGTAGATGCGCCCCCGACCGGTACGGTAGGCCTCGATGATGCCGGCGCGACCGTTGATGATCGCGGCGGTCGGGAAGTCCGGACCGGGGATGTACTGCATCAGCTCGTCGACGGTCAGCTCGGGGTTGTCGATGAGCGCCAGGCAACCGTCGATGACTTCACCGAGGTTGTGCGGCGGAATGTTGGTCGCCATGCCCACGGCGATACCGCTGGAGCCGTTGACCAGCAGGTTGGGAATACGGGTCGGCATGACCGCTGGGATCATTTCGGTGCCGTCGTAGTTCGGCACCCAGTCCACGGTTTCTTTGTGCAGGTCAGCCAGCAGCTCGTGCGCCAGCTTGGTCATGCGCACTTCGGTGTATCGCATGGCCGCGGCGTTGTCGCCGTCCACCGAACCGAAGTTGCCCTGGCCGTCTACCAGCAGGTAGCGCAGGGAAAATGGCTGCGCCATCCGAACGATGGTGTCGTACACCGCGGTGTCACCGTGCGGGTGATACTTACCGATCACGTCACCGACAACACGGGCAGATTTCTTGTACGGCTTGTTGAAGTCGTTGCCCAGCTCGCTCATCGCGAACAGCACGCGCCGGTGCACGGGCTTCAAGCCATCGCGCGCATCCGGCAGTGCCCGCCCGACAATTACGCTCATCGCGTAGTCGAGATAGGACTGCTTCAGCTCGTCTTCGATATTGACCGGGAGGATTTCTTTGGCCAGTTCGCCCATGAGAAGCCTGATTCCTTTTTCTGGTGAAACTTCGTCTCATCCATATGGGACGAACGAAGCTCGCCGCTGCAGGCTGAGTGCCATGCACCGACTTACGACAAATCAACGAGTTATGCCATGGATCTGCGCAGTAAAGGTCACCCCGCGGGGCAACCTTGGAAACCGCCGGATGTTATCACAAGAGCCGCCACGCACCTATCCCCCTGATGCGCATGGAGCATAGTTAGTTGACCGATGACAGGCTTGAAGGGGATCAGAGGGGCTTAGAGCAGTGCTGAATGGAGAACCAGGGGCAGATTCACGCTGTTTTAATGCTTTCAGGCCCCCTTCGCGAGCAGGCTCGCTCCCACAATGATTCGTCATTGCGCCGCCCATTGCGGCCACACCGCGAATATTGTGGGAGCGAGCCTGCTCGCGAAGGCAATTTATCAGGCACCAGAGATCATCAATGCAGGCGCTTGCGACACATCAACTGCGCCATCTTCGCCGTATCCGGGCGCTCGACGATGCCTTTTTCGGTGACGATCACGTCGATCAGGTCTGCCGGGGTCACGTCGAACACCGGGTTGAACGCGTCGATATCGGCCCCGAGCCGCTGGCCACCCACCTCCAGCAATTCGCGCTCATCGCGCTCCTCGAGCACAATGTCGTCGCCGCTGGCCAAGTCCATGTCGATGGTCGAGCTCGGCGCCACCACCATGAAGCGCACCCCGTGGTGCATGGCATTGACGGCCAATTGGTAGGTGCCGATCTTGTTGGCCACGTCGCCATTGGCGGTAATGCGGTCTGCCCCGACGATGACCCAGGTGACGCCCTTGGTCTTCATGATGTGCGCAGCGGCGGAATCGGCACTGAGGGTCACCGGGATGCCTTCGTTGGCCAGCTCCCAGGCGGTCAGTCGCGAGCCTTGCAGCCATGGCCGGGTTTCGCCGGCATACACACGCTCGACCATCCCCTCGATGAAGGCGCCGCGAATCACCCCCAGCGCCGTGCCGAAGCCACCGGTGGCCAGTGCGCCGGTGTTGCAGTGGGTCAGGATCGCCTGGGCATTGCCCTGGTGCTTGCGGATCAGGTCGACGCCCAGTTGCGCCATGGTCAGGTTGGCTTCGCGGTCGCTCTCATGGATGGCCAGGGCCTCGGCCTCCAGCACGGACAAAGGGTCGGCGTGCTTTTTCAGCCGAGCCAGGCGTTCGCGCATGCGACCGAGTGCCCAGGACAGGTTGACGGCGGTCGGACGGGTGGCGGCCAACTGCGCGAAATCCTCTTCCAGCGCTTCCTGCCAATGGCCACCCTCGGCAAATCGGGCCCGCGCCGCCAGCACCACGCCATAGGCCGCACTGATGCCGATGGCTGGCGCGCCGCGCACCACCATCGAGCGAATGGCTTCCGCCACGCCCGCCGCACTGGTGCAGGCGATCCAGGTTTGCTCGAACGGCAAAACACGCTGATCCAGCAGGTACAGGGTGCCATCACGCCAATCGATGGCCTTAACCTTCTCAGCAGCCAACAGTCGATCGCGCATCCCACACCCCGCAGTCAGAAACAAAAGCCGCCGATTATAGCGATCCCCCGGCGAAGACGCTCGGGTATACTTCGCCATCCTTTACAAAAGCCCTGGAACCGATCCTCGATGCCGAACACTGCCATTGCGCTCGATCTGTTGTTGCTGCCAACCTGGCTGGTACCCGTCGAACCCGCTGGCGTCGTGCTCAAGGATCATGGCCTGGGCATCCGCGACGGGCGCATCGTTTTCATCGGTCCGCGCCGCAACGCCCTGCAGCTTAACGCAATCGAAGTGCGTGAACTGCCGGACATCCTGCTCAGCCCCGGCCTGATCAATGCCCACGGGCATGCGGCAATGACCCTGTTTCGCGGCCTGGCCGACGATCTGCCGCTGATGACGTGGCTGGAAAACCACATCTGGCCGGCCGAGGCCAAGTGGGTCGACGAGGATTTCGTCCGCGACGGCACGGACCTGGCCATCGCCGAGCAACTCAAGGGCGGCATCACCTGCTTCTCTGACATGTATTTCTTCCCGAAGGTTGCCAGCGAGTGCGCGCACAACAGCGGCATTCGCGCGCAAATTGCGATTCCGATCCTCGATTTCCCGATCCCGGGCGCCAGCACGGCGGACGAGGCGATTCGCCAGGGTGTCGAGCTGTTCGGCGATCTCAAGCATCACGAACGCATTAAAATCACCTTCGCCCCCCATGCCCCCTACACCGTGGGCGATGAAAACCTGGAAAAGATCCGGGTGATCGCCGAAGAGCTGGATGCGTCGATCCACATGCATGTGCATGAAACCGCCTTCGAGGTGCGGCAAGCCGTCGAACAGCAGGGTGAACGGCCGCTGGCCCGCCTGGCGCGCCTGGGCTTGCTGGGGCCGCGCTTCCAGGCGGTGCACATGACCCAGGTCAGCGACGAAGACCTGGCGTTGCTGGTAGAAAGCAACACCCATGTCATTCACTGCCCGGAGTCGAACCTGAAGCTGGCCAGCGGCTTCTGCCCGGTGGAGCGCTTGTGGCAGGCCGGGGTCAACGTGGCCCTCGGCACCGACGGCGCCGCCAGCAACAATGACCTGGACTTGCTGGGTGAAACCCGCACCGCCGCCCTGCTGGCCAAGGCCGTCGCGGGTTCGGCCACCGCACTGGACGCCCACAGCGCCCTGCGCATGGCCACCCTCAACGGCGCACGCGCACTGGGGATCGAAGCCGAGGTGGGCTCGCTGGAAATCGGCAAGGCCGCCGACATTGTGGCGTTCGACCTCTCGGGCCTGGCCCAGCAACCGGTCTATGACCCGGTATCGCAGCTTATATATGCGTCAGGCCGCGATTGCGTGAAACACCTTTGGGTCGCGGGCAAGCAACTGCTCGACGACCGCCGCCTGACATGCATGGATGAACAACAACTCGTCGCCATCGCCAAGGCCTGGGGCCAGCGCATCAGCGGCCGCAAAGAATCGTAAGCCTCCCCGGACTCAACACCGGGGCTACAGGATTTTTCAAGTTTTAGAGGACTTAAACCATGAGCAACGTCGACTACGCCGAAATCGCCAAATTCGAAGCCCTGGCCCATCGCTGGTGGGACCGCGAGAGCGAATTCAAACCTCTTCATGACATCAATCCGTTGCGCGTGAACTGGATTGACGAACGCGTCAACCTGGCCGGCAAGAAGGTCCTCGACGTCGGTTGCGGCGGCGGCATCCTCAGCGAAGCCATGGCCCAGCGCGGCGCGACCGTGACCGGTATCGACATGGGCGAAGCGCCACTGGCGGTGGCACAACTGCATCAGCTGGAATCGGGCGTGAACGTCGAATACCGGCAGATCACCGCCGAGGCCCTGGCCGAGGAAATGCCTGAACAGTTCGACGTGGTGACCTGCCTGGAAATGCTCGAGCACGTACCGGACCCGTCCTCGGTGATTCGCGCCTGTTTCCGCATGGTCAAGCCGGGCGGCCAGGTGTTCTTCTCCACCATCAACCGCAACCCGAAGGCGTACCTGTTCGCCATCGTCGGCGCCGAATACATCATGAAGCTGTTGCCACGCGGCACCCACGACTTCAAGAAATTCATCCGTCCTTCCGAGCTCGGTGCCTGGAGCCGCATGGCCGGCCTGACCGTCAAGGACATCATTGGCCTGACCTACAACCCGCTGACCAAGCATTACAAACTGGCGTCCGACGTGGACGTCAACTACATGATCCAGACCCTGCGCGAGGAGTAAGCCGATGCGTATCAGAGCAGTTCTTTTCGACATGGACGGCACCCTGCTCGACACCGCGCCGGACTTCATTGCGATTTGCCAGGCGATGCGTGCCGACCGCGGCTTGCCGCCGATCAACGACAAGCACATCCGCGATGAAATCTCCGGCGGTGCCAAGGCGATGGTCGCAGTGACCTTCTCCATGGACCCGGAGTCCCCGGGTTTCGAGGCATTGCGCCTGGAGTTCCTCGAGCGTTACCTGGTGGGTTGCGCGGTTCACAGCAAACTGTTTGACGGCATGGGCGAACTGCTGGCCGATATCGAGAAGGCCAACCTGATCTGGGGCGTGGTCACCAACAAGCCGCTGCGTTTCGCCAAGCCGATCATGCAGCAACTGGGGCTGGCCGAGCGTTCGGCCCTGCTGATTTGCCCGGATCACGTGAAGAACAGCAAGCCGGACCCAGAGCCGTTGATCCTCGCCTGCAAGATGCTCGACCTTGATCCGGCCAGCGTGCTGTTCGTGGGCGATGACCTGCGCGATATCGAATCCGGGCGTGATGCCGGCACCCGGACGGCCGCCGTCACGTTCGGCTACATCCACCCGGACGATAATCCGCGGCATTGGGGAGCGGACGTGGTGGTCGATCATCCGCTGGAGTTGCGCAAGGTGCTTGATAGCGCCCTATGTGGCTGCTGATTAACGTCAAAAGATCGTCCGAACGCGGCCCGAGCCTTCGGCAGCTCCTACAGGGGATCGATGTGCATCCTGTAGGAGCTGCCGCAGGCTGCGATCTTTTCAGCTCTATTGATGGATTATGTAGAGGGTTTTTTCATGTTTGATTATTCCGCCCGCCCCGATCTGCTCAAAGGCCGGGTCATCCTGGTCACCGGTGCCGGTCGCGGCATTGGCGCTGCCGCCGCCAAAACCTATGCCGCCCATGGCGCCACCGTCCTGTTGCTGGGCAAGACCGAAGCCAACCTGACCCAGGTCTACGACGAGATCGAAGCCGCCGGCCATCCGCAACCGGCCGTGATCCCGTTCAACCTCGAGACCGCCCTGCCCCATCAATACGATGAGCTGGCCGCGATGATCGAGAGCGAATTCGGCCATCTGGATGGCTTGCTGCACAACGCATCGATCATCGGCCCGCGCACCCCGATCGAACAGCTGTCCGGGGAAAATTTCATGCGCGTCATGCAGGTCAACGTCAACGCCATGTTCATGTTGACCAGTACCCTGTTGCCACTGCTCAAGCTGTCCCAGGACGCCTCGGTGGTGTTCACCTCCAGCAGCGTCGGGCGCAAGGGTCGCGCGTATTGGGGCGCCTACGGTGTCTCGAAATTCGCCACCGAAGGCCTGATGCAAACGCTGGCCGACGAAGTCGACGGCGTGGCGCCGGTCCGCTCCAACAGCATCAACCCAGGGGCCACTCGCACCAGCATGCGCGCCCAGGCGTATCCGGGCGAAAACCCGCTGAACAACCCAACGCCTGAGGAGATCATGCCGGTCTACCTCTACCTCATGGGCCCGGACAGCACCGGTATCAACGGCCAGGCATTCAACGCCCAGTAATACCGTCTGTCGCTTTTGTGCCGCGTCGACTTCCCGACGCGGCATGCCCGTTACAACACGCTTTCAGTCAAACAACCGTCGCGCAAATGCCCCCACCAGCTTTATCGCTGATCAACCTATTGATTGATAAGGGCTTTTACGAAAATCCAGTTAATTGGCACGACTTTCGCTCAGCATTTGCCTGAACAGGCCGTGGGAAAGCAGAGTGCGCAAGACCAAATTGCCGATTACTAATCTGCGATAAAGCAGATTAAGCTTGTACGAAATGTCCTAAGGGACTGACGGACCAGTATGAGGCGTAGCCAAGAAGCGCTCGCACCCAGCTTGTAAGACAGCCTTACTGCTCAAGGGCGAACGCCATATGAAACCACCTTCCCAGACCAACGCAATTGACTTTGACAGCGCCAAATTGCAACGCCTGGG
Source organism: Pseudomonas umsongensis (assembly GCF_002236105.1). Taxonomy (GTDB): domain Bacteria; phylum Pseudomonadota; class Gammaproteobacteria; order Pseudomonadales; family Pseudomonadaceae; genus Aquipseudomonas; species Aquipseudomonas umsongensis. The sequence goes on along the minus strand of NZ_NIWU01000002.1, from coordinate 1,081,057 downwards.
CTTTGGTCAGCAGCCACCGATTCTGGAAAGGCCCGTCAGCCTTGCACAGCTGCGCCAGCAATTGAACCTACAGCTGCAAACCAGCCTTGAGCCGCAACGCATACTCGGGCTGTTCTACCGCGAAATCCAGCGACTGGTTCCCCTTGATGCCTTGATCTACCAGCACAAGAGCAGTGACTTGCGCCTGGAATTCGGCCAGCGGGGCCACCACTCGATCAGCTACAGCCTGAGCCACGAAGGCGAGCACCTGGGCGAACTGATCTTTCGCCGCAACCAGCGCTTCAGCGAACAGGAACAGGCCAACCTCGAGTCTCTGCTGGCCGCGTTGCTCTACCCTATGCGCAATACCCTGCTGTACCGCGCCGCCACCCAAAGTGCATTGCGTGACCCACTGACCGACACCGGCAATCGCATCGCCATGGACCAGACGCTGCAGCGGGAAATCGAGCTGGCGCGACGTCATATGCAGCCCCTGTCGCTGTTGATGCTGGACATCGATCACTTCAAGCGGGTCAACGACACCCATGGCCACAGCGCCGGTGATGACGTGCTCAAGGCGGTGGCCGCCTCGATCAAGAATCAGCTGCGCAACGTCGACATGGTGTTTCGCTACGGTGGCGAAGAGTTCCTGATCTTGTTATCCAACACCAGCCGGGAAGCGGCAGCCCTGGTCGGCGAACGCCTGCGGTGTGCAGCGCAGGCCGAGGATTATCCAGCCGATGGCCACACGGTGGAGCTGACCGTCAGCCTCGGCTGCTCGACCCTGCTGCCCGGCGAATCCGCCGAGAGCCTGTTGCGCAGGGCCGACAGCGCGCTGTACGTCGCCAAGCGCGAGGGGCGTAACCGGCTGACGATGGCGGGGTGAGATCCCGAATTCGATGCAGGATTCAAAGCTGCCTTCGTCGGCAAGTCGGGTCGCCGCACGGCTGGCTTTTGATTTTCTTGCCCCCTCACGCCCTGAGCCTGTCCGGCAACCTGTGACTACCTCCATTGGCGCCTTTACCAACGTTGATCCATGCCGCGTCAAAGCCTGTGGGGCTTGTTGACTGAGTACATATCCATTGCTGCGGTAACGGCCGCTTATGGTTTCGCCCTTACGGCGACTCACTTTTTCAAACGCCAAAAAGTAAGCAAAAGGCTTTGCCCCACCACTCGGTGCCTCGCTTGGGCTCGGCATGCCCTCTCTCCGGCATTGCTCCGTGGGTCGCCGCGATGGGCCGTCCCTGGCCCAGCGCGGCTAAACCGGCGTCCTGCCGGTTTCCCCACTACGCAATGCCTGCGTTCGGCCATCGTGGTTTAACGGGGCGCCCAAAATCTAAAGCCAAAGCGAGGCGGCCTTAAAGACGACCTGATTTCAAGTGAGCACGTACCCCTGTAGGAGCGATGCTTGCTCGCGATGGACGTCAACGATAACGCGCCCTGTCTGGATGAACGCATTGCCTGGAAGTCCATCGCGAGCAGGCTCGCTCCTACAGGGGAATTAGTACATCCGCGAAATCAGGTCGGCTGTCAGGCCGCCTCGCGCGCTTTTGATCTGCTTTGGCTTTTGATTTTCTTGCCCCATCGAGAGGCCGAGTGGAGGTTCTGCGCAGTGGGTAAACCGGCATGGATGCCGGTTTAGCCGCGCTGGGCCAAGGATGGCCCATCGCGGCGGGCCCACGGAGCAGGACCGGAGCGAGGGTATGCCGAGCCACAGCGAGGCACCGAACGCCAGGGGCAAGAGCCCTTGGTTACTTAGGGCCGGGCGGCGTTCCGTTTTTCCAAGTGACTCGCCGTAAGGGCGAAACCCTAGGTGGCCGTTACCGCAGGAATGGATATGTACGCTGTCAGGCCGCTATCGCGAGCAGGCTCACTCCTACAGTAGATCGGGTACAGCTGCGAACGACTGGTCGGCTTTAATGCCGCCATCGTTGCGACGCGGCGACTCGACAAGCCACCTCCCTCAGGATTTTCTCTCGGACCTACCGCACCGCACCCCGCAACTCACCCACCATTGCCTGCAACCGGGCCGGCTGCGCCGCCTCAACAGCCACCATCGGCCCCGCCACCAGCGTCACCCGCGACCACAACCGGCGAAACAGCCCCTTGCCCGGATCGCGGCTGAAGAAACTGCCCCACAACCCCTGCAACGCCAAGGGAATGACCGGCACCGGAGTTTCTTCGAGAATGCGCGTGAGCCCACCCTTGAACTCGTTGATCTCGCCATCGGTGGTCAATTTGCCCTCGGGAAAGATGCACACCAACTCTCCGTCCTTCAGGTATTTCGCGATGCGCGTGAAGGCTTTTTCGTAGATCTGGATGTCTTCGTGACGACCCGCGATCGGAATCGTCCCCGCGGTGCGAAAGATGAAATTGAGCACCGGCAAGTTATAGATCTTGTAGTACATCACGAAGCGGATCGGTCGACGCACCGCACCGCCAATCAGCAAGGCATCGACGAACGACACATGATTGCACACCAGCAACGCCGCCCCCTCATCGGGAATCATGTCGAGGTTGCGATGCTCTACGCGGTACATCGAATGGCTGAGCAGCCAGATCATGAAACGCATGGTGAACTCGGGAACGATCCTGAAGATGTAGGCGTTGACGCCGATGTTGAGCAACGACACCACCAGGAACAACTGCGGTATCGACAGCTTGACCAGGCTCAGCAGGATGATCGAGACGATCGCCGACACCACCATGAACAGCGCGTTGAGAATATTGTTGGCGGCGATCACCCGGGCCCGTTCGTTCTCGGCGGTGCGCGACTGGATCAGGGCATACAGCGGCACGATGTAGAAACCGCCGAACACGCCCAGGCCGAGGATGTCGAGCAATACCAGCCAGGCGTGGCCGAAACCAAGGATCTCGAGCCAGCCATGGCCCACGGCGCTGTCGGGAATCCCGCCGGAATGCCACCACAGCAACAAGCCAAACACCGTCAACCCGAATGAGCCGAACGGCACCAGGCCGATTTCGATTTTGCGCCCGGAGAGTTTTTCGCAAAGCATCGAGCCCACGGCAATGCCGACCGAGAACACCGTCAGGATCAAGGTCACGACGGTTTCGTCACCGTGCATCCATTCCTTGGCATAGGCCGGGATCTGCGTCAGGTAGATCGCCCCGACAAACCAGAACCATGAGTTGCCGACGATCGAACGCGATACCGCCGGCGTCTGCCCCAGGCCCAGCTTCAGGGTGGCCCAGGACTGACTGAAGATGTTCCAGTCCAGGCGCAATTCCGGCGAGGCCGCCGCGGCCCTCGGAATACCGCGACTGGCCAGGTAGCCGAGCACGGCGATAGCGATGATCGCGGTGGAAACCACCGGCGCGTAATGACTGGACGACATCATGATGCCGGCGCCGATGGTCCCGGCCAGAATGGCCAGGAAGGTGCCCATTTCCACCAGGCCGTTGCCACCCACCAGTTCGTCTTCATGCAGGGCCTGGGGCAGGATCGAGTACTTCACCGGCCCGAACAGCGCCGAGTGCGTGCCCATGGCGAACAGGGCCAGCAACATCAACGACAGGTGATCGAACAGGAAGCCCACCGCCCCCACCGCCATGATGACGATTTCCCCCAGCTTGATCAGGCGGATCAGCGCATCCTTGGCGAACTTCTCGCCGAACTGCCCGGCCAGCGCCGAAAACAGGAAAAACGGCAGGATGAACAGCAGCGCACACAGGTTGACCCAGATCGAACGGTCGCCTTCGATCGACAACTTGTACAAGATGGCGAGGATCAACGACTGCTTGAAGATGTTGTCGTTGAACGCCCCGAGGGACTGGGTCACGAAGAACGGCAGGAAACGCCGGGTGCGCAGCAAGGTGAACTGTGAAGGGTGACTCATCTTCCATGTGTCCCTGAAGCTTGTGAGTGGGTAACGAATGGCGTGGATACCGTCATTGGAATGTCGCACGTCGATCCAGGCCACACATTACCTAATCTTTGCCGGTTATTTCTTTAATCCTGCAATGCACGGCGAGACAAACAATTCGCCGCGCCAGGCGCCTTGCACCGTACGCTTGGCGACGATCAGCCACATTACGATCAGCAGGCTCACCAGCACACAACCAAAGACACTGAAAAACACCAGGTGCAGCGTGCTGGCCAGTTTCAACGTTGCCAGAGAATAGACGCCCAACGGAAAGGTGAAACCCCACCAGCCGAGATTGAAAGGAATGCCGGCGCGCAGATAACGCAAGGTAATCAGCACCGCCATCAGCATCCACCACAGGCCAAATCCCCACAGGGTGACCCCGGCGACCAGGCCCAGCCCCGCGGCAATTTCACCGACACCCGATAAACCGTTGGCGGCAAAAATTGCCGGCGCATCGGCGCCCAACAGCAACATGCCCAGTGCACCGGTACCGATCGGCCCAAGCGCCAGCCAACTCGAAGCCGCCATGTTTTCGTGGGGCAGTTTATGCAGCGCCATGCGCAGCAGCAAAATCGTCAGGATGCTGAACGCCACCGGCAGGGAAAATGCCCAGAGCACGTAGCTGGTCACCAGCATCACCAGTTGCCCATGCGCATCGGCCAGGTGTGGCGCCAGCAAGCCACCGCTGGCGGCCGCGACTTCCGCTGCCACGACCGGCAGCAGCCATACAGCGGTCATCTGATCGATGCTGTGCTCCTGGCGAGTGAACATCAGGAAGGGAATCAGCACCCCGCACGCCACGGACATCGCCACGTCCAGCCACCACAAGGCCTCTGCCAGGTGAATCACACCCTCGCCCCAGCGCGGCAAGCCGAAGACTACAAAGCCATTGATGATGGTCGCCAGGCCCATGGGGATCGTGCCGAAAAACATCGAAACCGTGGAGTGGCCGAAAATCCGCCGCGCCTCATCGAAAAACAGCACCCAGCGTGCCGCGTACAGCACCGTGAACAACAGGAATAGAAAGATGTTGAACAACCAAAGGGTTTCGGCAATGGCGTGCAGCACTGGACTGGCAACGGGCAATTGCATCAACGCCAAGGCCAGCACCCCGGTGCCCATGGTGGCGGCGAACCAGTTAGGGGTGAACTGGCGGATGACTTCGCGCGGGTGCTGCAAATGGCTGAACGGTTTGATTCCGGGATTGAGGGTATTGGGGCATGTCATGGCGAACTCCTGTCCTCTCGTGAGGTGGAGTCCATCTTAGATCCAGATAGAATATCTATATAACGGGTAATATCTCTAACTGTTATCTATTTTGCAGATATAAAATCATTCGCCCGCAACACACGCCCGGGCTGTGCGCTGCCGCCACAACATCAGCAAGGCGCCGACAGCGAGAATAATTAGCCCCGCCCCATAGCCATCGGCAGTCGCCACCAGGCCGAACGTATGCGTCAGGTTTCCGGCCAGGAACGACGGCAGGCAGAACGCCAGGTAACTGAGCACGTAATACGCCGACATCAATCCCGCCCGCTCATGGGGCAAGGCCAAGGGCACCAGACTGCGTACAGCACCCAGGAAACCGGCGCCGAAGCCACAGCCGGCCACCAGGGTGCCAAGGAAAAACAGTGGCAGACTCGCGCTGTGCACGCCCAACAGGATCAGCACGATACCCGCTGGCAGCAAACTTGTGCCCAGCTGCAGCGCCTTGCCCGCGGGTTGGTTGCGCAGGGTGAAAATCATCGAGGCACCGGTCAACGTCAAGGCCGCGACGGTTGCTCCGCCAATCAGGTTCGAGGTCGAACCGGTGGCCGTACGCACCAGCGACGGCGCCAATGATGCGTAAAAACCGCCAAGCGCCCAAGTCGCCACATTGAGCGGCAATACCCGCCACAGGGTCGAGCGTGCTTGTACGGGCACATGCAGGGTCGGGCGCAACGATGCCCAGGCCCCGGCCTGTGGCGATACGCTTTCCGGCAAACGCCAGACATACACCGCCTGCAGCGCAAACAGGGCGAGCAGCAGCCAGTAAGTCAATTGCAGGGGCGCGGGGGCGAACTCCGCCAGCAGGCCACAGCCCATGCCGCCCATGGCCATGCCGAGCAAGGGCGCAACGCTATTGATCAGCGGCCCTTGCTGGCGATCGACATCCAGCAAGGTGGCACTGAGCACGGCGGTCGCCATGCCGGTGGCAAAACCTTGCAGCACCCGGGCACCGATCAGCCAGGCAACGCTATCGGCGTAGATAAACAGCAGCATCGCCACGCCATTGAGCACGACAGCAGTGAAAATCACTGGCTTGCGCCCCAGGTAGTCCGAGAGCGAACCCACCGTCAGCAACGCAGCCAACAGGCTGAGGGCATACACGCCGAAAATCAGGGTGAGCATGGCAGCGGAAAACTGCAGCTGCTCCTGATACAAGTGATACAACGGCGTCGGCGCCGTGGAAGCCGCCAGGAAACTGAGCAAGGTGATAGCCAGGAACCACAGGCTGGCACGGTTCGGATGGGAATTGGGCATGGACACGCTCCGCAAAAGCTAATTTTTTGCTTTTGCGGAGTGTGCTACCGGCTGGCGCTTAAAGCAAATTCTTTGTGTTAAGGTCCGGCATGGCCCTACAGAGCCCCGTAAAACAGGACATTTGCAATGACAGCGCCCACTCTACGCCCCGGCGGCCGCAGCGCCCGGGTTCAGGAATCGATCCACACCGCCGTGCGCGAACTGCTTGAAGAGCAAGACCGCGCCAGCGTCACCGTGCCGCAAATTGCCGCGCGCGCGGGGGTCACGCCTTCGACCATTTATCGGCGCTGGGGGGACCTGTCGGCGCTGCTGGCGGACGTCGCCCTGGCCCGCATGCGACCGGAAACCGAGTCGGCCAATACCGGCAGCCTGCTGGGTGATGTGCGAGCCTGGGCGGATCAGTATCTGGATGAAATGAGCTCCGCGCCGGGGCGCAACATGCTGCGCGACGTGCAATCGAGCCTCAAACCGAGCTATTGCGCGACGATCATTGGCGGGCAATTGCAGGTGATTCTGGATCGCTATCCGGATCAACCCAAGCCTGGCGTCGACCGGCTGATCAATATGGTGGCGGCACCCATTGTGTTTCGTATCCTGTTCTCCGAGGCGCCGCTGGAGAGTGAGGAGTTGCATCGGTTGATCGAGATTGCGTTGGGGCAGTGAGGCCGCCTTCGCGAGCAAGCCCGCTCCCACATTGGATCTGCGTCGTACACGGATTAAATGTGGGAGCGGGCTTGCTCGCGAATGAGGACCGCACAGACACCAAAGATCTGACAGCGCACAACCCTGCGACACCCCGCCACGCCACGACCTTGGTCGACACTGACTAACCCCGGCCATCGTGCGAGACTGTCTGTCCGGGCGGGAGGTCCGGGTGTCTTTGGTTGCCTGGAGTTCCCATGTCGCTGTCCAGCGGGCTGATTGCCGTCGTCGCCCTGGCCTATATGGCCATCATGTTCGCCATCGCCTTCTACGGCGACCGCCGCAGCGCGCCCTTGCCGCCGCGGATGCGAGCCTGGGTGTACAGCCTGTCGCTGGCGGTCTACTGCACCAGCTGGACCTTCTTCGGTGCGGTGGGCCAGGCGGCCGAACAACTCTGGTCCTTCCTGCCGATCTACCTCGGGCCGATCCTGTTGTTGCTCGGTGCGCCGTGGGTCCTGCAAAAAATGGTGATGATCAGCAAGCAGGAGAACATCACCTCGATTGCCGACTTCATTGCCGCCCGCTACGGCAAATCGCAGTCCCTGGCGGTGGTGGTGGCGCTGATCTGCCTGGTCGGCGTGCTGCCCTACATCGCACTGCAGCTCAAGGGCATCGTGCTCGGCGTGAACCTGCTGATCGGTGCCGGCGCCGATGCCATGGGGGTTCGCGCGCAAGACACTGCGCTGGTGGTGTCCCTCGTACTGGCGCTGTTCACCATTGTCTTCGGCACGCGCAACCTCGACGCCACGGAACACCACCGCGGCATGGTGTTGGCGATTGCGTTCGAGTCGCTGGTCAAGTTGTTCGCTTTCCTGGCGGTGGGCGCCTACGTGACTTTCGGCCTCTACGACGGTTTCGATGACCTGTTCGACCAGGCCATGCTCGCCCCGCGCCTGGAGGAATACTGGAAGGAGACCATCAACTGGCCATCGATGGTGGTGCAGACCGGCGTGGCGATGATGGCGATCATCTGCCTGCCGCGGCAGTTTCACGTGACCGTGGTCGAGAACATCGACCCGCAGGATCTGCGCCTGGCCAAATGGGTGTTCCCGGCTTACCTCGCCCTGGCGGCCCTGTTTGTCGTGCCGATCGCGCTGGCGGGCCAGATGCTGCTGCCCAGCTCCGTGCTACCGGACTCCTTTGTCATCAGCCTGCCCCTGGCCCAGGCTCATCCTGCCCTGGCGTTGCTGGCCTTTATCGGCGGCGCATCGGCGGCCACGGGCATGGTGATCGTGGCCAGCGTGGCGCTGTCGACCATGGTCTCCAACGACATGCTGCTGCCCTGGCTGCTGCGCCGCAACAATGCCGAGCGCCCGTTCGAGGTGTTTCGCCAGTGGATGCTGTCGGTGCGCCGCGTGACCATCGTGGTCATCCTGCTGCTGGCCTACGTCAGTTATCGCCTGCTGGGATCGACCGCCAGCCTGGCGACCATCGGCCAGATCGCCTTCGCCGCCGTGACGCAACTGGCACCGGCGATGCTCGGCGCGCTGTACTGGAAACAGGCCAACCGCCGCGGCGTATTTGCCGGACTCGCCGCCGGTACATTCCTATGGTTCTACACACTGGTCCTGCCGATTGCCGCCCATAGCCTGGGTTTATCCCTGAACAGTTTTCCGGGTCTGGCCTGGCTGCACAGCAATCCATTGAATCTGCCAATCACCCCGCTGACCCAAGGCGTGGTGCTGTCGCTGGCGGGCAACTTCACGCTGTTCGCCTGGGTCTCGGTGTTGTCGCGCACCCGCGTGTCGGAGCACTGGCAGGCCGGGCGCTTCATCGGCCAGGAAATCAGTGCCCGACCCAGCGCCCGCTCGATGCTCGCGGTACAGATCGACGATCTGCTGCAACTGGCCGCGCGCTTCGTCGGTGAAGAACGCGCGCGGCAGAGCTTCATTCGTTTTGCCTACCGCCAGGGCAAGGGCTTCAATCCGAACCAGAACGCCGATGGTGAGTGGATCGCCCACACCGAACGATTGCTCGCGGGTGTGCTGGGCGCTTCATCGACGCGTGCGGTGGTAAAAGCCGCCATTGAAGGCCGTGAAATGCAACTCGAAGACGTCGTGCGCATCGCCGACGAGGCTTCCGAAGTCCTGCAATTCAACCGCGCGCTGCTGCAAGGCGCGATCGAGAACATCACCCAGGGCATCAGCGTGGTCGACCAGTCGCTGAAGCTGGTGGCCTGGAACCGCCGCTACCTGGAGCTGTTCAACTACCCGGATGGCCTGATCAGCGTCGGCCGGCCGATTGCCGACATCATCCGCTACAACGCCGAGCGCGGCTTGTGTGGCCCCGGTGAAGCGGAAGTGCACGTCGCGCGTCGCCTGCACTGGATGCGCCAAGGTCGGGCGCACACGTCCGAACGGCTGTTCCCCAATGGCCGGGTGATCGAACTGATCGGCAACCCGATGCCCGGCGGCGGCTTCGTCATGAGTTTCACCGACATCACGGCGTTCCGCGAAGCCGAGCAGGCGTTGACCGAGGCCAATGAGGGCCTGGAACAGCGTGTCGCGGAGCGCACGCACGAGCTGTCGCAACTCAACGTAGCCCTGACCGAAGCCAAGGGCACCGCCGAGGCCGCGAACCAGTCGAAGACCCGATTCCTGGCGGCGGTCAGCCATGACCTCATGCAACCGTTGAACGCCGCGCGCCTGTTTTCCGCCGCCCTGACTCACCAGGACGACGGTTTGTCCACCGAGGCGCAAAAACTGGTCCAGCACCTGGACAGCTCGCTGCGATCGGCCGAAGACCTGATCAGCGATTTGCTGGACATTTCCCGCCTGGAAAACGGCAAGATCAACCCGGATGCCAAGCCGTTCGCGCTCAATGAGTTGTTCGACACCCTGGGTGCCGAGTTCAAGGCGCTGGCGCGGGACCAGGGCCTGGAATTTCGCGTCAGGCGCAGTTCGCTGCGCATCAACAGCGACATAAAGCTCTTGCGCCGCATCCTGCAGAATTTCCTCACCAACGCTTTCCGCTATGCCAAGGGGCCGGTGCTGCTGGGCGTGCGCCGTCGCCAGGGTGAGGTGTGCCTTGAAGTGTGGGACCGTGGGCCAGGCATTCCGGAAGACAAGCAACAGGTGATATTCGAAGAATTCAAACGCCTCGACAGCCATCAGACCCGCGCCGAGAAAGGGCTTGGCCTGGGGCTGGCGATCGCCGACGGATTATGTCGCGTGCTGGGACACAAGCTACGCGTACGCTCGTGGCCGGGACGCGGCAGCGTGTTCAGCGTCAGCGTCCCCCTGGCCCGCGCGCAAGCCGCGCTGCCGGCCCAGCCCGCCGAACTCAATGGCAAACTGCCCAGCGGCGCCCAGGTACTGTGCATCGACAATGAAGACAGCATCCTGATCGGCATGAACAGCCTGCTCACCCGCTGGGGCTGCCAAGTCTGGACCGCGCGTAACCGCGAGGAATGCATGGCCCTGCTCAGCGATGGCCTGCGTCCGCAATTGGCACTGGTGGATTACCACCTGGACGATGGCGAAACCGGGACCGAACTGATGGCCTGGCTGCGCACCCGACTGGGCGAGCCGGTACCCGGCGTGGTCATCAGCGCCGACGGGCGCCCCGAGACCGTGGCCCAGGTGCATGCTGCGGGGTTGGATTATTTGGCCAAGCCAGTGAAACCGGCGGCGTTGCGGGCGTTGTTGAGTCGGCATTTGCCGCTATAACGCTTTCGCTTTAGCCCACGGGCCCTGCGCACCGATCGTTCCCATGCTCCGCGTTCCGCTTTCGACGCAAGGCTTGAGTCGGGTGCAAGGGTGACGCCGAGCGTCACGGGATGCATTCCCACGCAGAGCGTGGGAACGATCAATCGGCAGCGTTGCGGGCCCTGCGCACCGATCGTTCCCATGCTCCGCGTGGGAATGCCGCCAGGGACGCTCCGCGTTCCGCTTTTGACGCAAGGCTTTAGTCGGGTGCAAGGGTGACGCCGAGCGTCACGGGATGCATTCCCACGCAGAGCGTGGGAACGATCAATCGGCGGCGTTGCGGTCCCTGCGCACCGATCGTTCCCATGCTCCGCGTGCGAATGCCGCCGGGGACGCTCCGCGTTCCGCTATCGACGCAAGGCTTGAGTCGGGTGCAAGGGTGACGCCGAGCGTCACGGGATGCATTCCCACGCAGAGCGTGGGAACGATCAATCGGCGGCGTTGCGGTCCCTGCGCACCGATCGTTCCCATGCTCCGCGTGCGAATGCCGCCGGGGACGCTCCGCGTTCCGCTATCGACGCAAGGCTTGAGTCGGGTGCAAGGGTGACGCCGAGCGTCACGGGATGCATTCCCACGCAGAGCGTGGGAACGATCAATCGGCGGCGTTGCGGTCCCTGCGCACCGATCGTTCCCATGCTCCGCGTGCGAATGCCGCCGGGGACGCTCCGCGTTCCGCTTTTGACGCAAGGCTTGAGTCGGGTGCAAGAATGACGCGGAGCGTCACGGGATGCATTCCCACGCAGAGCGTGGGAACGATCAATCGGCGGCGTTGCGGTCCCTGCGCACCGATCGCTTCCATGCTCCGCGTGGGAATGCCGCCGGGGACGCTCCGCGTTCCGCTTTCGGCGCAAGGCTGGAGTCAGGTGCAAGTGTGACGCGGAGCGTCACGGGATGCATTCCCACGCAGGAGCGTGGGAACGATCAACCGGCGGCGTTGCGGGCCCTGCGCACCGATCGTTCCCATGCTCCGCGTGGGAATGCCGCCGGGGACGCTCCGCGTTCCGCTTTTGACGCAAGGCTTTAGTCGGGTGCAAGGGTGACGCCGAGCGTCACGGGATGCATTCCCACGCAGAGCGTGGGAACGATCAACAATCGCGGGCAGGCTCGCCTATTCCGGCAATTCGACCAACCCGTCAATATCGGTCATCGCCCGCTCCAGCAAATCCGCTGGCAAGCTCTTGCTCGCCCGCGCGCCCAGCAGCTTGAGCTGCTCACTGCGGCTGACCAGGTTGCCGCGGCCTTCTGTCAGCTTGTTGCGCGCCGAGCTGTAGGCTTTGTCCAGTTGCTGCAAGCGATTGCCGACTTCGTCCAGATCCTGGATGAACAACACGAACTTGTCGTACAGCCATCCTGCCCGCTCGGCGATTTCCCGGGCGTTCTGGCTTTGCCGCTCCTGCTTCCACAGGCTGTCGATGACACGCAGGGTCGCCAGCAGCGTGGTCGGGCTGACGATCACGATGTTGCGGTCGAAGGCTTCCTGGAACAGTGTGGGCTCCGCCTGCAACGCGGCAGAGAACGCCGCTTCGATCGGTACGAACAACAGGACGAAGTCCAGGCTGTGCAAGCCGTCCAGGCGTTTGTAGTCCTTGCCGGCCAAGCCCTTGACGTGGTTGCGCAGCGACAGCACATGTTGCTTGATGGCGATCTGGCCGATGGCTTCGTCTTCGGCCGCCACGTACTGCTGATAGGCCGTCAGGCTGACCTTGGAGTCGACGACCACCTGCTTGTCGCCGGGCAGGTAAATGATCACGTCCGGCTGGAAACGCTCGCCGTCCGGGCCCTTGAGATTGACCTGGGTCTGGTACTCGCGCCCCTTCTCCAGCCCCGCATGCTCAAGCACGCGTTCCAGAATCAACTCGCCCCAGTTGCCCTGGGTTTTCTGTCCTTTCAAGGCGCGGGTCAGATTGGTGGCTTCGTCGCTCAAGCGCAGGTTGAGCTGTTGCAGGCGCTCCAGTTCCTTGGCCAGGGAAAAGCGCTCTCGGGCTTCAGCCTGATAACTTTCCTCAACGCGCTTTTCAAAAGACTGGATGCGCTCTTTCAACGGATCGAGCAATTGCCCCAGGCGCTGCTGGCTGGTTTCGGCAAAACGCTGCTCGCGCTCGTCGAAGATTTTCCCGGCCAGTTCGGCGAACTGCGCACGCAGCTCGTCCCGTGAGCCCTGCAGGTCGTTGAGGCGCTGCTGATGGCTTTCCTGTTGCTCGCGCAGCTCGGCCTTGAGAGAAGCGGCCAGGGCGTCGAGGCGGCGCAGTTCGACTTCTTTGCCAGCGCGTTCGATATTCCAGGCGTGAGCAGCATCGCGGGCATCGTCACGCTCGATTTGCAGCAGCTCGACCTCACGGCGCACCGCGGCGAGGTCCGCTTGCTTGGCTGCGTTGGCTTGACCGAGATCGGCGATTTCATCGCGACAGGCCTCAAGTTGCGCATTCACCCCATCCTGCGCCAGATTCGCCGTGGCCAGGCGCTCTTCCAGCAACGATGCCTGGGCCTGGGCGGTGCTCGCCCGGCGCTGCAGTTGCCAGGCCAACACCAGCAATGGCAACGCCGCGCCCGCAAGCCCCAGCAATGCGCTGGTCAAGTCCATAGCCATAGCCACTCCTGCCATTGAAATAAAGCCTGAAGGTTAACCAAGGCGTCAGGTCTTGGACAGCTCAGTCTTCGATCAGGCCCAGTTCCTGTTGCGCACGCAGGTCCCCTGCCCGCGCGGCCTGACGCAAGAGATCCTGGCCAATCCGGCGATCCCGGGCATTGCCGCACTCACGGCACATCAGTTGCCCCAACCGGCTTTGCGCGGCGACGACGCCTTCACGGGCCGGTTGCTTGAGTAAACGTCCGGCGATGTGTTTGACGTTGGAGTTTTCGCCCAGGCGCGGGCTGTCCAGCAACCACTCGGCCACCCGCATCGAAAAGCGCTTGGGTGAGGCTACCGTGGACGATTTGGCGGAAGAGGAAGGAGGTGGTGTACGAAACTTCATAAAGCACTGTGGGCAGATCGGAAGGCGCGCCACTCTACTCTCTTTTTCTTACAGGTAAAGCCGAAAAAAACCCGGCACGCCCGTCCTAGAGCAAGCGCTCGGGACAATCCACAGAAGCTGTGGATAACTCAGTGGACAACCGCCATTGAACTCGCGCAAAGGCTTATGGAATGGGGCCTGCAGTCAAACTGACGATTTTTTCACCAGTTAAAAAAGACGATATTTTTCATTGACTTAAATTTTGGTTACAGGCACCCACTGCGTTTGAAGGCTGGATGACAGCAGGGTGACAGTCTGCGCAACTAATGTGCACAACTACCTTCTGGATGGTTATATCACCGGTTTTTTTCGGCGCAATTTTCTTGCTCGTTGGGGATAACCCCCCGTAAAACCCGCGCTCCAGGCAGCTCCCAGCGATGACCGCCGGTCGGATTACGCTCGATGATCGAACAATTTCCAAGGCTCGTCGAAGCGTAGGCGAAGGATGACGCCAAGCGAACATCCAGGATTTTTTGCCAGCACACTTCCCTTTGCCTTTTCAATCCGTTACTATCCGCGGCGTTAGTACCAAGCTGAAAGTCAATTCTGGTCGAACAAATCCCCCCGGCGCAGCCTTCCCACAGGAAGCCGCTACCGAAAAAGCGGGATCGACCACCTCGATGGTTTCCAGGTAAATCTTGCGCCAATACAGCCTTTGAATAAACGAAGGGTGTTGCCAAGCTCATTTACGCTGACCGAACCAGCCTGCAAATTGATCAGGATCTTCACCCCGGGCCCAGAACCTTTGCCCTTGATGTGTTGCCTGCCCTCCTAAGTACCTACCTGCCAGCCCAAGCGCGCCAATTTATCAGCGCTTCAAACTGGCTGCTTTGTTCCAATCAGGGTTCTTCGTTCGACCAACGGTGGTCGTCGTTACTGGAACGTTTTAATTTTGCACGGCTCTTATCCGTGTCGCTTGTAGGAACACCCAATGACTATGTCTACTCAAATCCACACCCAGGATGCCATCCGCACCCTAACCAACGCTTTTGCACCAATGAACTGCCTGATCATGGCCGCTCGCAAAGGCTGTTTCAGCTTCACCCTGGTCAACGAACACGGCATCGCCCGTCACAGCGAACGCCTGTACCCCGACCAATATTCCAGCGCCGAACCGCTGCAGGCGGTCATCGAGCGTACGCGTCAGGCCTTGGTCGCCTGATACGCCAGCAAGCCTGAAACACCAGAAGCCCCGCCCGAAAAGCGGGGCTTTTTGTTGCGCAAGGTTTCACGATGACTAAGCACGGATAGATATAACGTTTATAACTCGCCGGCAGAAATATTTTAAAAACAGTCCTTTACGCGGTGAATATGACACTAGACTTCAACTCAAGCGGCTTGATCCGCTTCCGACGAGCCTGAGTCGATTCACCGCTGCCAAAGCCTTTCAGGTTCGTCGCCAATTTGATGTATCGAGGGTTTTATGGGTATCGCTGCCAGCGAACTGTGCCGTTATGTAATCCGTCCGACCTTGATCTACCTTGGACGCCATAGCGCAACCGCCGAATCCCTGCTGCTAGGCATCGCCGCCAGCCAGTCAGCCCTTGGTTCCGCCCTGCATGACCGCCGTGGACACGGCCTGTATCGAATCGCCGAACCCCGCCACCAGGCACTTTGGGACCATTACCTGGCACTCGATCCGGAACGCGCCAGCCTGGTGCGTGGCCTGGCCAGCCAACATGCATTCCTCAGCGGCCCGCACCTGGAATTGACCGTCAACCTGCGTTACGCCACCGCCATCGCCTGGCTGCTGGTCGAAGAACAGAATACCCCCCTCCCCGAACCAGACGACTTGCTGGGCATGGCCCGAATCTGGCGCCAGACCTTCCAGCCCCAGGGACGCCTGAGAGATTTCACCTGCGCCTGGCAAACCTGTGTTGCACCGCTGAATCAGGTCGCCTGCTGACTGCCCCGAATTCAAAGATCGCTCAACTGGCAGCGAATTTGGTCGGATTGTCCTACAAAACCGCTCTAAATCAAGCATTACAGCCTATGGCGCTGGGACGAAAATGTTGGTAATTTTCGCCCCGGTGATCACCAGGAGTTCTAATAATGAAAAAAGTAATGCTCAAAACCACCATTAGCCTCGCCGTTGCCTTGGCATCCACCCAGATCTTCGCGAGTGGTTTCGCCCTCAACGAACAAAGCATCAGCGGGATGGGGACAGGTTTTGCCGGGCGATCTTCCGCTGCCGACGACGCATCCACCGTATTTGGCAACCCTGCTGGCATGTCGCGCCTCAAGCGCGAACAAGTGACTGGCGGTGTTGCATTCATCGACGCGCACGCTGATATCAGCGATGCCAGCTCCCGTCCCAATGGCGGCACCAACAAAGGTGACATGGTCCCTTTCATGGGCGTGCCGATGGGCTACTACGTCAAGCCACTCGATGACCAGTGGGCAGTCGGTTTCGGCGTCTACGCGCCATTCGGCCTGGTGACCGACTACGAGAACGGCTTTGCCGGCCGTTACTTCGGCAGCAAGAGTGAAGTCACCATCGTGACGCTGCAGCCAACCGTCAGCTACGCCTTTAACGACAAGGTGTCGATCGGCTTCGGTCCTACCATTAACCGCATCGACGGCAAGCTGGAATCGAACCTTTCGCTGAACCCGGCGGCTCCGGACGGCGAAGTTAAGATCAAGGGTGACGACACCGCTCTGGGCTACAACATCGGTATCCTGGTGCAAGCCACCGACAGCACTCGCGTCGGCCTGACCTACCACTCGAAAGTGAAGTACAAGCTCGAGGGTGACACCAAGGTCAACTACGGCTTCCTCACGAACCTGCGTCAGAACCCGAACCAGAAGTACGACGCTTCACTGGACATCACCACGCCTGAGTCGGTCGACTTCTCGGTCACCCATCAACTGGACGACCAGTGGACCCTCTACGCAGGCAGCACCTGGACTCGCTGGAGCCGCCTGAAAGAAATCACCGTCGAGAACAGTGGCGTGCCTGCTGCTTTGAACCCAGCGTTTGGCACCATCACCGAAGAGCAGAACTGGCACGACACCTGGGCTCACGCCATCGGTGCCTCCTACCAGTTGAACAAGCAGTGGGTACTGCGTACCGGTCTGTCGGTTGACCAGGCGCCAACCAACAACGAAAACCGCTCTCCACGCATCCCCACCGGCGATCGCAAGATTTTCAGCCTGGGTGCCGGCTGGAGCCCGACCGACGACCTGACCATCGACGTTGCGTATTCGTACCTGCATGAAGAGTCGGTCAAGGTCAACGATAACAACGGCCGCCAAGCCTACAGCTCCAAGTATGAAAACTGGGCGAACGGTTTCGGTGTCGGTGCGACCTACCGCTTCTGATGACCGTCAGGGAGTTTGAAAGGCTCGCCGCCTGAATCAAAAAAAGCCCCGCGCTCTTACACAGAGGCGGGGCTTTTTTGTGGGAGCGAGCCTGCTCGCGATGGACGTCAACGATAACGTGTGAAGCCTGACACCCCGCGGCGCTCTCAAGTCCATCGCGAGCAGGCTCGCTCCCACAGATCAAGGAGTGGAGGCCAATGGTGGCGAAGCCAGGGCTTTTTCCACGGCCTCAATGAACTCGGGATCATCGGGCTTGGTCAGGCTGGAAAAGCTGGCAATCACCTTGCCCTGGCGATCGACCACGTACTTGTAGAAATTCCACTTCGGCGCGCCGCTTTGTTTGGCGAGGACCTGGAACAGGTGCGTGGCATCGTCACCACGAACTTTCTGCGGTTCGGTCATGGTGAAGGTCACCCCGTAGTTCACGTAACAGACCTTGGCGGTCTCGGCGCCGTCCTTGGACTCTTGCTTGAAATCATTGGACGGCACACCGATCACCTCCAGCCCCTGTTCCTTGTAGCGCTGATTGAGCGCCTCGAGGCTTTTGAACTGCGGGGCAAAACCACAGAAGCTGGCGGTATTGACCACCACCAGCGGCTTGCCGGCGAAACGCTGGCACAGATCGATGGATTCCTTGGCGCGCAGCTTGGGCAACGAGCCTTCGAGCAGCGCCGGGCACTCTGCCGCCTGGGCCAATCCGGTAAACGCTACCAGTAACACGGGAACCGCCAGCCAGCGCATCAGCATATCGGTGCTTCCTTGAGAGTTCTTGTGAGATTGAAGTTACTCGCCCTCACTTGCTGCTAGCAAGCGTCCTTGAAGAATGCCGCCCTCTAGCACGCCCCCATTCCCAGTTGCATCAACGCCAGGCCGCCCTGATGCCAGCCCCACCAGGCCACGGCCAGCAGCAAGCCGCACACAGCGGCGATCACGATCCGCGACCAGAGGCTGTTCATGTCGCACTCAGCTGGCTTTGCAGACGCGCCACGGGCCGCTCACGCACGGGCCAGTTAAGCGCGGCCGCCATCAGGCTCAAGAGGATCGCCACCTGCCAGATCAAGTCGTAGCTCCCGGTCCGGTCGTACACCACCCCGCCCAGCCAGCCACCGAGAAATGACCCGAGCTGGTGAAACAGGAAAACAATCCCACCGAGCATGGACAGGTTTCGTACGCCGAACAAGGTGGCCACGGTGCCGTTGGTCAAGGGAACGGTCGACAACCATAGGAACCCCATGGCCATCCCGAACAGGTAGGCGCTGGTCGTCGTCACTGGCGCCCACAGGAACAACCCGATCACCACGGCGCGCAGCAGGTACAGGCCAGTCAACAGACGCGGTTTGGACATGCGCCCGCCGAGCCAGCCGGCGGTATAGGTGCCGAAGATGTTGAACAGGCCGATCAAGGCCAGCACCGTGGTACCCACCGTCGCCGGCAGATGTTGATCCACCAGGTACGCTGGCAGGTGCACGCCAATGAACACCACCTGGAAGCCACAGACAAAAAAGCCGAATGCCAGCAGCCAGAACCCCGAATGGGAGCACGCCTCGCGCAACGCTTCAGAAAGGGTCTGTTCGTGGCCGAGCAGCGGCAGCGGCTTGTCCTTGAGCATGCTCACCAGCGGCACGATCAGTGCCACCAGCACACCCAGCGCCAGCAATGCCGCCGACCAGCCGAGCCAGCCGATCAAACCGAGCGTGCCCGGCAGCATGGCGAACTGGCCGAACGAACCGGCGGCACTGGCGATACCCATGCCCATGCTGCGTTTTTCTGGCGGCACCGCACGCCCGACCACGCCGAGGATCACTGAGAAGGAGGTGCCGGACAGGCCGATCCCGATCAGCAGGCCGGCGCTCAGGGACAAGGTCACCGCCGAGTCGGAAAGCCCCATGCAGACCAACCCCGCCGCGTACAGGACGCCGCCGACCAGCACCACTTTGGCCGCGCCAAAGCGGTCGGCCAGGGCGCCGGTGAAGGGTTGCGCCAGGCCCCAGATCAGGTTCTGCAGGGCGATGGCGAAGGCGAAGACTTCACGCCCCCAGCCGAACTCGGCACTCATCGGCGCCAGGAACAGCCCGAAACCGTGTCGCACCCCGAGGGACAACGCCAGGATCAGCGCACTTCCCAGTAAAACCCAGCCGCACGTACGCCACATCGAGGTCATTCTTGTTCTCCATTTACGGGTATATACCCGCTTAAACTCGAAAAAACTGACCTCAAGCCAGTTCGTCCAGCAACTTCAATAACGTTTCACGCTTTTCCGCGCCCAAGCGATCGACCAAGCGCTGTTGCGCCGCCTCCCAGGCGGGCAAGGCGGCTTTGAGGCGCTCGGCGCCCGCTTCGGTGAGCAGGACGATGCGATTGCGCATGTCCTCGCCCTCGACCAGCGTCACCAGGCCATCACCCTCCAGCACACGCAAGTTGCGCCCCAGGGTACTGCGATCCAGGCCCATGGCTTCGGCGAGGGTGGAGATACTCGGTTGATCCAGGCGCTGCAGGTTGCACAGCAAAGAATACTGCGCAACGTTGATCCCGAAGCCATCGAGAGCGCCGTCGTAATGCCTGCTGACGCCACGGGCGGCGCGACGCAGGTTGATGCATAAACATTGGGATTCGAGCATGGTGCGTGTATATACCCGTGGTTGAATGAAAGCAAATTTATGTTACACCAAACCCCTCTACCTGTAGGAGCGAGCATGCTCGCGATGGACGTCAACGATGACGCTGACTGCCTGACACCCCTCGGTGCTTGT
This sequence comes from Pseudomonas umsongensis, assembly GCF_002236105.1. Taxonomy (GTDB): domain Bacteria; phylum Pseudomonadota; class Gammaproteobacteria; order Pseudomonadales; family Pseudomonadaceae; genus Aquipseudomonas; species Aquipseudomonas umsongensis. The sequence goes on along the minus strand of NZ_NIWU01000002.1, from coordinate 1,061,177 downwards.
ACCTCCATCGCGAGCATGCTCGCTCCTACAGGATTAGCGCCACGCCCACCAGCACTGCTACTTCCAATAGTTCCAGCAACGCCCCTGCCGTGTCACCTGTCGTGCCGCCCAATCGGCGCAGCATCACCTGCCTCAGCCAGGCAAACATCAGCGCCGCCAGCAGCAGCGCCCAAACGCCGTTGAACCCAGCGATCAGCACACACAACAAGGCACTGACCGCCAACACCTGCTTGCCCGCCAACCGCGGAAGATGATCGGCCAGCGCCTGGCCCAATCCACCGGGACGCACGTAGGGCGTGGTGAGGAACAACCCCAGTAACGCGCTGCGGCTAATCAGTGGGACGATGATCAATAGCACACTGTGCTGCTGCTCAATCAACGCTAGCAACGCGGCAAACTTGAGCAGCAACACCAGCACCAGCGTGACCACGGCGATCGGCCCGCTGCGCGGATCCTTCATGATCGTCAGCGTGCGCTCGCGGTCGCCGAATCCGCCCAGCCATGCATCGGCGCTGTCGGCCAGGCCGTCCAGGTGCAGCGCGCCACTGAGCAGCACCCACGCCGTCAATAGCAGTGCGGCATGGAGCAGCAGTGGCGTGCCCAGCAACAGCCCGTTCAGCGCCCACAGAATCACGCCGAACAGCACACCCACCAGCGGATAAAACAGCAGCGAGCGCCCCAGCTCCTCAGGCGTCGGCATGCCCGGCAAACGAACCGGCAGGCTGCTGAGAAATTGCAGGGCGATCCAGAATGGCAACATGTTCAGCGCACTTCCCTCAAGAGACCACCGGGCTCGACCAAGAGCGAGAACAGCGCGCCGTGCGCCACTTCGACATTGAGCAGTTGCTCGCGGGGCAAGCCCCGGGCGTGGGCCAGCAATAAACGCATGACCCCGCCATGACTGACCAGCAGCACACGCTCTCCGGCGTACGCCCCATGCAAGCGTGCGACCGCCGCGAGTACTCGCGCTGAAAACTCCGCGACCGGTTCACCCTCTGGCGGGGTAAACGAATACGGATCAGCCCAGAACAAACCCAGGGCCTGGGCGTCGGTTTCCATCAGTGCCGCGGCACTCTGTCCTTCCCAGGCACCGAAGTGCAGTTCCTGCAGGTCTTTGTTCAGCTCGATCGGCGGCCCTGACTGCATCGCCAGTTCTTCGGCGAAACGCGCACAGCGCTGCAAAGGCGAACTGACCAGGCGATCCCAAGGCCCCTGCCCCGCCACCGCCTGGCGCATCTGCGCCCAGCCCTTGTCGGTCAGCGCATCGTCGAGGCTGCCGCGCAAGCCGCCACCGAGTTCTGTTTCACCGTGACGCAACAAGTCCAGATGCAAGATCATGCCGGACGGTCCGCCACCGCCGCTTCGGCAAACGTCGCCATCTGCCCGTGCAGCTCGCACGCCAGACGCAGCAATGGCACGGCCAGCGCGGCACCACTGCCCTCGCCCAGGCGCAAGCCGAGGTCCAGCAAGGGTTCGGCCTTCAGGGTTTCCAGCACATGACGATGGCCCGGCTCGGCTCCGCGATGACCGAACAACAGCCATTGGCGGCACGACGGATTCAACCGCACCGCGACCAAGGCCGCGACACTGCAGATGAACCCGTCCACCAGCACTGCAATGCCTTGCTGGGCGCACGCCAGGTAGGAGCCCACCAGTGCCGCGATTTCAAAACCGCCCAGATTGAACAAGGTCTGCAGCGCATCGCCACGTTGAGCGCCGTGCAGCACCAGCGCGCGCTCGATCACTTGCGCTTTACGACTGACACCCGCCGCATCCAGCCCCGTACCCGGCCCGGCCAGGTGCACCACCGGGCAATCGAGCAAGGCACAGGCCAGGGCGCTGGCCGCCGTGGTGTTGCCGATGCCCATTTCGCCACCGATGAACAGTTGCGCACCCATCGCAACGGCGCGCTCAACGCTGTCGCGACCGGCCTGCAACGCGCGTTCGCCTTGCGCCGCGGTCATCGCTGGCCCATGCGCAAAATTCGCCGTGCCGGGCCCGATGTTCAGGTGTCGCACACCCGCCAGGTTCAACGACGGTGTGATGGTGCCCAGGTCGACCACTTCCAGGGAGGCGCCCAACTGCCGCGCCAACACACTGATCGCTGCACCGCCGCTGACGAAGTTGAGCAGCATCTGCCCGGTGACTTCCTGGGGATAGGCCGACACTCCCTCGGCCACCACACCATGGTCACCGGCAAAAATCGCGATCCACAACCGCTCCAGACTCGGCTTCACCTGCCCCTGCAGTCCGGCCAGTTGCACCGCCACCGACTCAAGCTGACCGAGTGAGCCGGCCGGCTTGGTCAGTTGCTGTTGACGGGCTTGCGCCTGCTCGACCGCCTGGGCGTCGATCGGTTTGCAGGGGTTCAGCCACCAGGTTGGGCTCATAAAGCAGTTCCTTTCAAAGTCAGGGGCAGGCCGGCAACGGTCAGGACGACACGCTGGCAACGCTCGGCCAGGGCTTGATGCAGCCAACCGGCTTCATCGACATAGCGGCGAGTCAATTCGCCCAGCGGCACGACGCCCATTCCGGTCTCGTTGCTGACAAAAATGATTTCACCCGGCAACGACGCCAGGCATTCGAGCAAGGCTTCGCGCTCGGCCACCAGACGCTCGGTGTCATCGAGCATCAGCAGGTTGGTCATCCACAACGTCAGGCAGTCCACCAGCAGGCAGCGCTCGCTGCTGGCGGTTTCGCGCAGGATGCGGGCCAGTTCCACAGGCTCTTCGATCAACGCCCATTCGGTCGGACGGCGGGCGCGGTGATGGGCGACACGCTCGTTCATTTCACCGTCCAGGGGTTGGCTGGTGGCGATGTAGGTCACTTGAAGGCCGCTTTCGCTGGCGAGTTTTTCCGCCAGGCGACTTTTCCCAGAGCGGGCACCGCCGAGGATCAGTTGGAGCATGGTTTATTCCATAAAATGTGCAGTGTCATGACGGGCCCCTTCGCGGGCAAGCCCGCTCCCACAGTTGTTTGGGTTGGTCACAAAACTTGAGTACACCCGGTAACCCTGTGGGAGCGGGCTTGCCCGCGAAGGGGCCAGCACAGCCACCTCAAAAACCACAGAGCTCGCGCAACAGCCCGGTATCCAGATGCTTTTCAACCAGATCCGCCAAGCGCTCGATATCCCGCTCGCGCAAGCCGTGGTAATCCACCTCCTGCACATTCTGCAAACCCGCCCATCGCAACAGCGCACTGCACGCCGCCGGGGATTCAAACAGGCCATGCAAATAGGTGCCGAAAATTTGCCCATCGACACTCTGCGCGCCATCGCAACGACCATCGTCCAACTGCACGGCGGCATTTTCCAGGGCAGGTCCGGTGGTAACGCCAGCGTGAATCTCATAGCCGCAGACCTCGGCATTCTCCAGTGCAAGACGCCCGCGCACGTTGCGTAGCTGCTTGTGTTCTTCGAGCTGCGTGGTGAATGCCAGCAGGCCCAGGCCATCACTGGACCCCGGCGCGCCTTCAAGTCCCAGCGGGTCATGCACCTGCTCGCCGAGCATCTGCAGGCCACCGCAAATACCCAGGACTTTGCCGCCATAGCGCAGGTGTCGCGAGATCGCGGCGTCCCAGCCATTGGCGCGCAGATAGGCCAGATCGCTACGCACGCTTTTCGAGCCTGGCAGAATGATCAGGTCGGCCGCTGGAATCGCCTGGCCGGGGCCAATGAATTGCAGATCCACTTGCGGGTGCAGGCGCAGTGGATCGAAATCGGTGTGGTTGCTGATGCGCGGCAGCACCGGCACCACCACCTTCAACAGCTGCCCGGCCTTGTCGGCCTGGCGCTGGTCGATGCCGTCCTCGGCCTCCAGGTGCAGGTCCATCACGTAAGGCAGTACGCCGATCACCGGCTTGCCAGTGCGCGCTTCCAGCCAGTCGAGACCGGGTTGCAGCAGGGCGATGTCACCGCGAAAACGGTTGATGACGAAACCTTTGACCCGCGCCTGCTCGGAGGGCGACAGCAGTTCCAGGGTGCCCACCAGGTGAGCGAAAACCCCGCCCCGATTGATGTCGGCGATCAGCACCACCGGGCAATCCACCGCTTCGGCGAAGCCCATGTTGGCGATGTCGCCAGCGCGCAGGTTGATCTCGGCCGGTGAGCCCGCCCCCTCGACCATCACCACTGGATACGCTGAGCTCAAGCGTTCGTGGGACGCCAGCACCGCTTGCATCGCAATGGATTTGTAGTCGTGATAGGCCACGGCATTCATCGTGGTGACTGCACGCCCATGGATGATCACCTGGGCGCCGGTATCGCTGTTGGGCTTGAGCAGCACCGGGTTCATGTCGGTGTGGGGCTCAAGAAAAGCAGCCTGGGCTTGCACGGCTTGCGCGCGACCAATCTCGCCAGCGTCGGCAGTCACCGCGCTATTGAGCGCCATGTTCTGCGGCTTGAACGGCACCACGCTGACACCCTGGCGCGTAACCCAGCGGCACAGTGCCGTCACCAGCGTGCTTTTACCGGCGTCGGATGTGGTGCCCTGCACCATTAGCGTGGTCATTGGCTTTCCCTGGTGAAGGCGTCGAACGCGCAGTCGAGGCGTGCCCAGTCGGCTTCATCGCCAGGCAGGCCGAAACGCAGGCTGCTGTTGTGGGCGAACAGGCGCAATAGAATGCCGCGCCGGGCCATGAACTCGTGCAGTACTTCGGCACGCTCGGTGATTAGCCATTGGAACAAGGCGCACCCGCCTTGGGGTTGGAAGCCATGCCGGGTCAACAGGGTGGCCAGCCGCGCACTGGCCTCATCAGCGCGCTCGCGCTGCCGAACATGCCCTTCGGTGTCGCGCAGGCACGCCTGGCCCAGCACTCGGGTCGGCCCGCTGACCGCCCACGGCCCTACTTGCTCGGCGAGCAACTTGAGCAACTTGCGCTCAGCCAGGACAAAACCCAGGCGCACGCCGGCCAGGCCGAAAAACTTGCCAAAGGAGCGCAGCACGATCAAGCCTACCTGATGGGCAAACGGCGCCACACTCAGGTGCGGCGTGTTGTCCATGAAGGCCTCGTCCACCACCAGCCAGCCACCGCGCGGGGCCAGGCGCGAATGCCAGTCGAGCAGCCGCGCGGGCGTCAGGTTCAGCCCGGTTGGATTATTCGGGTTGACCACCACCAGCACGTCGAGGCTATCGACGAAGAAGTCGACCTCCTGCTCCAGCACTTCGCGCACGATGTAGCCATTGCGCCGCCACGCCTCGGCATGTTCGGCATAACAGGGTGACAGTACGCCGACCTTGCCCGCCCGCCGCAAACGCGGCAGCAACTGGATGGCCATCTGCGAACCGGCGACCGGCAACGCTTGCAAGGTGCCGTAGTAGTCGCAGGCCGCCTGCTCCAGACCGTCATTGGTTTCCGGCAATCGCGCCCAGGCCCGTTGCGGGATGTCCGGCACTGGAAACGGCCAGGGGGCCAGGCCGCTGGACAGGTCAAGCCAATCGGCTTCATCGATGCCGTAATCGTGCGCCGCCTTGCGCAGTCGTCCGCCGTGCTCAAGCATAAAATTCAGACCCCACGCACAGAATCAGCAGCCACAACCATACCCCACGCTGCACCAGTTGCCAGCCGCGGTCGATGGCGTCGGCATCCGCCGGCACGCCCTCGCCCAGCGTCGGGCGCTGATGCAGTTCACCGTGATAAATCGCCGGCCCGCCCAGCTCGACGCCTAACGCACCGGCCCCCGCCGCCATCACCGGACCGGCATTCGGGCTGTCCCAGGTTGGCCCCTGGGTACGCCAGCATTTCAACGCCAGTCGGGTCTTGCCCAGCAGTGCATAGGTCAGCGCCACCAGGCGCGCCGGAATGTAATTGAGCACGTCGTCGATCTTGGCCGCCGCCCAGCCGAAACGCTCGAAGCGTTCGTTGCGATAGCCCCACATCGCGTCCAGGGTGTTGCTCAAACGGTAGAGCACCACGCCGGGCGCACCGGCCACGGCAAACCAGAACAGCGCGGCGAACACCGCGTCGCTGCCGTTTTCCAGCACCGATTCGGTGGCGGCACGGGCCACGGCGGTTTCATCCAGATCACTGGTTTTGCGGCTGACCAGATAACTCACGCGTTGGCGCGCTTCTTCAAGGTCACCGCTGCGCAAGGCCTTGGCCACCGGCGTGACGTGCTCGCCGAGGCTGCGCATGCCCAGGGCGCAATAGAGCGCGAGAATCTCGACGATCCAGCCGACGTACGGCGCCCATGAGAGCGCCGTGGCCAACAGGGTCAGCGGCACTACGGCGATCACCCACGCGGTGACCCCATGGCTGCGCCAGCCGCGACCGCCACCATTGAAACGTTGCTCGATGCGCTCGGCGAAACGGCCAAACGCCACCAGCGGATGCCAGCGCTTGGGCTCACCCAGCAGCGCATCCAGCGCTACCGCGGCGACACTCAACAACGCCACACTCATTGACTCACTCCCCAATAATTTTCGTACAGCAGCTCACTCAACGGACGCGCCTGCGCCCAGCCTTCGAGCACCAGCATTGGCGCCGGATAGAAGGCCTTGACCGGTCCCAGGCAGAGAATGGCCAGGGGCTTGGCACCAGGCGGCAGGCCCAGCAGGTCCGCCAAGGCTTGCGGTTCGAACAGCGAGACCCAGCCCATGCCCAGCCCTTCGGCGCGGGACGCCAGCCAGAGGTTCTGGATGGCGCAAGACAACGAGGCCAGGTCCATTTCCGGCAGGGTGCGACGACCGAAGATGTGCCGTTCGCGATCGTCCATCAACGCGGCGACCAGCACTTCGGCGCAATCGTTGATGCCCTCGACCTTGAGGTGCATGAATTCGTCGGTGCGCTCACCCAGGGCCTCGGCGGTGCGGATACGTTCTTGCTCCACCAGCTGTTGGATCTGGCCACGCAAGGCTCGATCGCTGATGCGGATGAACCGCCAGGGCTGCATCAGGCCGACACTTGGGGCCTGATGCGCGGCTTCGAGCAGGCGTCGCAGCAGCTCGGGCTCGACCGTGCCGCCGGCGAAGTGACGCATGTCGCGGCGTTCACCGATGGCGCGGTAGACCGCGTCGCGTTCGGCCTGGCTGAAGGCGTTGTCAGTCATGGCTCTTCGCGAGCAGGCTCGCTCCCACATTTGATATGCGTTCCCCTGTGGGAGCGAGCCTGCTCGCGAAGGCGTCCGTCCAGTCAGGCGCAAACAAAGCGGCAATCGCTGATGGATTGGACGGGAAATAAAAGTGCACGTAAGAGGCCGTCATCCGCCCCTCACGATAAACCGCTTCGGCCCCACGCCCGCCGTTAGGACTCAGGCCACGGGCAATCGGAACAAGCTCGGTCGTGGTCAACGAATGGTGATAGGTATGCCCGCGCAAAGAACCTTCCGGCAGCTCAACCGCTTGCAGAGCCAATGCAGCAAGGCGCTTTTGCATCACCGCGTCGCCCTTCAACAAGCCGACCAGCTCGGCACGAGTGCCCTCGACATCGGTCAGCGAATCGAGCAAATAAAGCATGCCGCCGCATTCGGCCAGCAAGGGTTTGCCTGCCGCGTGGTGGGCGCGGATGGCGCTGAGCATGGCAGTGTTCTGCGCCAATGCCACGTGGTGCAATTCCGGATAGCCACCCGGCAGGTACAGGCTGTCGGCCTCTGGCAAACCTGCATCACGGATCGGCGAGAAAAACCGCAGCTCGGCGCCCATCGCCCGCAGCACATCGAGACTGGCGCCATAGGTAAAGGCAAACGCTTCGTCACGGGCCACGGCGATGCGCACGCCAGCCAGCAAGGGCTCGACTGTCACCACATCGGGCGCGGCGAATTCCACCGCCGGCGGCAGTTCGACTTCGCAACTGCCGGCCAGGGCCTCGGCCGCCGCATCGAGGCGCACATCCAGGTCATTCAACTCGCTGGCCTGCACCAGGCCAAGGTGTCGACTCGGCAATTCGATCCCGGTCTCCCGTGACAAGGCGCCATACCAGCGCAGGCCTTCGGTCAGGCTGCCTTCGAGCAGTTGCGCGTGGCGCAGGGTGCCCACGCGGTTGGCCAGCACGCCGGCAAACGGCAAGTCCGGCTGATAACGCGCCAGGCCCAGGGCCAGTGCGCCGAAGGTCTGGGCCATGGCGGTGCCGTCGATCACAGCGAGCACCGGCACGCCGAAATGCCGCGCCAGGTCAGCGCTGGACGGCGTACCGTCGAACAGCCCCATGACGCCTTCGATCAGGATCAGGTCAGCGTCGCCAGCGGCCTCCCACAACAGGCGGCGACTGTCCTGCTCGCCGACCATCCACATGTCCAGTTGATACACCGGCGCACCGCTGGCGCGTTCGAGGATCATCGGATCGAGAAAGTCCGGGCCGCACTTGAACACGCGAACCTTACGGCCCTGGTTACGATGCAACCGGGCCAGCGCAGCGGTCACGGTGGTCTTGCCCTGGCCGGACGCCGGCGCAGCAATCAGCACCGCCGGGCAACGTCGAGGCTGGTTCACAGCTCCACGCCTTTTTGCGCCTTGATACCGGCCTGGAAGGCGTGCTTGATCATGCCCATTTCAGTGACGGTATCCGCCAGTTCAACCATCTCCGGCTTGGCGCCGCGACCAGTAACCACCACGTGCTGCATAGGCGGACGCGCCTGCAAATCGCTGAGCACCTGATCGAGATCGAGGTAGCCGTGCTTGAGGGCGATGTTCAGTTCGTCCAGCACCACCAGGCCGATGGACGGGTCGCGCAGCAGTTGCTGCGACACCGCCCAGGCCGCTTCGGCAGCCGCGATGTCGCGCTGGCGATCCTGTGTTTCCCAGGTGAAGCCCTCGCCCATCACATGAAAACGCACCTGCTCGGGAAAGCGCCGGAAGAACAGCTCTTCACCGGTGCTGTTACGTCCCTTGATGAACTGCACCACGCCGCACTGCATGCCATGCCCCATGGCACGCGCCAGCATGCCGAACGCCGAACTGCTCTTGCCTTTGCCATTGCCGGTCAGCACCAGCAGCAGGCCACATTCGTTTGGGGAATTGGCGATGCGTTCGTCGATCACGGCCTTTTTGCGCAGCATGCGCGCCAGGTGACGTTCGTCACGATCAGGATTGTCAGACATGGGGGAGCTCTCCGTTGAGGCAGGATTAACGGCGGGCAGGCACAAGAATAGACGGCAAGAAGCCTGGCATCGCCCACCGTGATGCCGCTTGGATGGATCAGGCCGGTCTCCGGGCTCATGAGCGGCGTGAAGCCTCGCTGCGCGCCTTCCCGCATCGATGGATCGACGCAGTGGCTTCAAGCGCAGTGTTCACTCATTTACCGTTGCGGGGGCAGCGCCGGGATCGCAGGGCTTCATCGACTGAAGCGCTCACTCACCGGCTTCCCTGTTTCACTCTGTCGACCCAAGCCACAGAGCACCTGAAACAAGCGGCGAAGGTTAGAGGGTTGGGGGTGGAGCGTCAATTGAAGACAGGGTGCCGGAACGAATAACTGCCAACCATTCATAAAATGACGTCAATCTTGTGTCACACTCACTTCAGTGATATCAATTTGCCACAATCTCACAACACAATAATAAGGTGAGCCCCATGCAAGGCATGATCATCAGTAATCCGAAGCTGGAATTCCTGCGTCCGGTGCTGGAGCGCTGGTTCGACTGTATCGATCGTTATAACGCCGTTCGCGGCGACAACGAGACACCCTACTGGCTCGATGAAAAAGCCAACCTCGGCCTGCTTTCTGCCGCGGCATGGATGGCTGAGATGGTCACGCTGCAACAATCGCCCACGCGCAAACAGACCGAAGAAGGCGAACGCAACGGCCGCGCCGACCTGTTTATCGCCACCACCGAAGATCGCGCCTGGCTGCAGGCCACGCAGCGCTGGCCACGCGTTAACAGCCTGAACCTGACCCAGGCCTTGCTGGACATCACCAGTGACGCGAAAAAAATCAGCTACGCCAGCGACCTGAGAATCGGCTGCCTGTTCGTCGCTCCCCACAAGAGCCAGCAAGGCGCCACCCCGGAGGAACTCCAGGACATGGTCGATGACCTGCAAAAGGAGCATTGCTGCGCCGTGGCCTGGTATTTCCCCTATGCCTATCGCAAATTGCGCAATGAAGCCGGTCACTATCACCCAGGCATTGCCGTGTTGCTCAAGGAAGCTCGCGGCTAAAGGTTGAACCATCGGGCTTTGCCGCTTCTCTATGATTTAAGTCACTGCATTCATAGGGAAGGTCAGCAATGCGCACATCCGAACTGGTTTTCGTCATCGCATTAGCGGGAGGGCTCGTCGCCTGTGGCGAAACCGCCCGCTTGCAAGTCACCGACGGCATCGGGCCGTCCCCCAAGCTACCGGAACCGAACAAGACGCTGTTCCCGACAATGAACATCGCCCCGGCCATTGGCTGGGCGGACGGCGCAAAACCCGTCGCGGCCAGCGGTACTCATGTCGGCGCATTTGCCGAGAACCTCGATCATCCACGCTGGCTTTATGTGCTGCCCAATGGCGACGTGCTGGTTGCCGAAACCAATGCCCCGCCCAAACCCGATGACAACAAAGGCATCAAGGGCTGGATCACCAAGAAAGTCATGGGGCGCGCCGGTGCCGGCGTGCCGAGCCCGAACCGCATCACCCTGCTGCGAGATGGCAACCACGATGGCGTTGCCGAAACCCGCACGGTATTCCTGGAAAACCTCAACTCGCCCTTCGGCATGACCCTGGTCGGCAATGACCTGTACGTGGCCGACACCGACCGGCTGTTGCGCTTCCATTATGAGAACGGCGACACGGCAATCCAGAACAAACCGATCAAGGTCGTCGACTTGCCAGGGGGCACCCTGAACCACCACTGGACCAAAAACGTCATCGCCAGCAAGGACGGCAGCAAGCTGTATGTCACGGTGGGCTCCAACAGCAACGTCGGCGAAAACGGCATGGACCAGGAGCAAGGGCGCGCGGCGATCTGGGAAGTGGATCGCGCCACCGGCAACCACCGGATCTTCGCTTCAGGCCTGCGCAACCCCAACGGCATGGCCTGGGAGCCGCAAAGCGGTGCGCTGTGGACGGCCGTGAATGAGCGGGACGAAATCGGCAGCGACCTGGTGCCGGACTACATCACCTCGGTGAAAGACGGCGCCTTCTATGGCTGGCCATTCAGTTATTACGGCCAGCATGTCGACGAGCGTGTCGACCCGCAAAACCCGGACCTGGTGGCCAAGGCGATCGCCCCGGACTATGCGGTGGGGCCTCACACCGCTTCACTTGGCCTGACCTTTGCCGAAGGCAACCGATTGCCGGCGCAGTTCAAGGAAGGTGCGTTCATCGGCCAGCATGGCTCCTGGAACCGCAAGCCGCACAGCGGTTACAAAGTGATTTTCGTGCCCTTCAGCGGTGGCAAGCCAAGCGGGCAACCGGTGGATGTGCTCACCGGGTTCCTCAATGACGAGGAAAAAGCCATGGGTCGGCCGGTGGGCGTGGTGATCGATCAGCAAGGCGCCTTGCTGGTGGCCGATGATGTGGGGAATAAGGTGTGGCGGGTGTCGGCCGCTCATTAACCTGCACTTGAAAAACAGGCCGACCGGTCGGCTTTTGCTTTGGCTTTGGCTTTTGCTTGGCTTTAGATCTTGATTTTCTTGCCCCCTCACACCCTGAGCCTGTCCGTCAACCTGTGACGACGTCCATCGGGGCCTCTACCAACGTTGATCCATGCCGCATCGAAGCTTGTTGTGGGAGATTGTTTTCTGAGTACATATCCGTTGCTGCGGTAACGGCTACTTATGGTTTCGCCCTTACGGCGACTCACTTTTTCAAACGCCGGAGTGCCGGCCCAGCAAAAAGTAAGCAAAAGGCTTTGCCCCACCACTTGGTGCCTCGCTAGGGCTCGGCATGCCCTCTCTCCGGCATTGCTCCGTGGGTCGCCGCGATGGGCCATCCCTGGCCCAGCGCGGCTAAACCGGCGTCCTGCCGGTTTCCCCACTGCGCAATGCCTGCGTTCGGCCATCGTGGTTAACGGGGCACCCAGATCAAAAACCAAAGCGAGGCGGCCTGACAGCCGACCTCACTTTTGCAGGAACCCCAATCCCCTGTAGGAGCCAGCGGTGCGGCGATCCGACTTGCCGGCGAAGAACGATAACACGGTACAACAGACACACCGCAGCGCCTGGTTCGCCGGCAAGCCTGGCTCCTACAAGGGAATGCGTACGGCTCCCGATCAGGTCGGCTGTCAGGCCGCCTCGCCTTGGCTTTGGCTTTGGCTCTTGAACTGGCTTTTGATTTTCTTGCCCCCTCGAGAGGCCGAGTGGAGGTTCTGCGCAGTGGGTAAACCGGCATGGATGCCGGTTTAGCCGCGCTGGGCCAAGGATGGCCCATCGCGGCGACCCCTGTAGGAGCGAGCATGCTCGCGAAAAACGCCAGAACAACACGGGCATTCAGATAGCCCTCGTCATCGTTGACGACCATCGTCGGAACGCCGCCCGGAGCATGCTCGCTCCTACAGGCTCTTCCAAGTGACTCGTCGTAAGGGCGAAACCCTAGGTGGCCGTTACCGCAGGAATGGATATGTACACAGTCAACAAAACATAGGCCGGCTGTCAGACCGCCATCGCCGGCAAGCCAGCTCCTACAGTTTGAATCGGGTACAAACGCGAGAGATCAGCGCTTACGGCAAAGGGTAAGTCCATCCCCCAACGGCAACAGCGACAGATCCACCCGCGCGTCATCCTTCAGGGCGCGATTCAGCGCCTGGATGGCGCGGGTATCGGCGCTCTCGGGGTTGTCCTCAAGCACCCGGCCACTCCACAGGGTGTTATCGAACACTGCCAGTCCACCGTTGCGCAACAGACGAAGCGCCTGCTCCAGGTACGCCGGATAGTTGGCCTTGTCGGCATCGATGAAAATCAAATCAAACTGGCCTGGCTGATCCAGCGCGCCCAGGGTTTCCAGCGCAGGCGCCAGCCGCAGATCGATTCGCCCGGACAGGCCGGCCTCCTGCCAATAGCGGTGCGCGATGGCGTTGTAATCCCCGGGAATGTCACAGCAAATCAGCGAACCGTCAGTCGGCAATGCCGCTGCCATGCACAGGGCGCTGTAACCGGTGAACGTGCCGACTTCCAGCACACGCCTCGCACCGGTGAGCTTCACCAGCAACGCAAGAAACTGCCCCTGTTCCGGCGCCACCTGCCAGCGCGCCATGGGCAGCGCCTGGGTTTCATCGCGCAAGCGCTTGAGCAGCGGGGTTTCGCGCAGGGAGACGTCGAGCAGGTACTGATAGAGCGAATCGTCGAGATTGAGCGTGCGGGCAGTCATGACAACACCCTCTGGCGGTTACGGGTTGCGCGCCAAATGCTCGGGTTGCAGGACGCGCTTGGCACTCAGGTAGGCTCTTTGCCAATAAGCCTTGGACAAGCTGTCGAGCTTGACCGTGCCACCGGTAGCCGGCGCATGCACGAAACGGCCCTCGCCAACGTAGATGCCGGCATGGCTGACCTGGGAACCACCGTTGGTGGCGAAGAAAATCAGGTCACCGGTTTGCAGGCCTTCCTTGCCGACATTGGCCGCTTGCATGGAGATCATTTCGCGGGTGGTACGGGGCAGGGAAATACCGGCCATGTCACGGTAGACGTAGCCAATCAGGCCACTGCAATCAAATCCGGAGTCCGGCGTGTTACCGCCCCAGCGATAAGGCGTGCCGACCAGCCCCAACGCGCGAAACAGCACGTCTTGCGCTTCAGGCGAAAAGTCCTGGGAGGAATTGAACACGATGGGCGCGCGAACCACCGGCGCAGGCGGCGGTGTACGGCTTGCACAGGCACTGAGCAGCGCTGCGAACAACATGATTGCGAGGCGGGCCGACATCGTCATAAGCAGAGCATCCTGATCAGGCTGCGGCTAATTTCTGCGGGAGCGCAGAAAAGAAAACCGCCTGCGGATCACGCAGGCGGTTTGCCATCATTCATGAATCAGAATTTTAGCGCTTATCAGGCAAACTTCAAGTAAGACTTTAAGTTCGCCTTACGAAATGTGCGCTTACTTGCGGGCAGTGACGATTGGCGCCGCTGCAGGAGCCATGGCGAGTGCTCGCTTGGCTTCGATGAAGGTCTTGCTCCAGTAGCTATCACCGAGGTTGTCGATGCGCACACCACCGCTTTTGCGGCTGCTGGAGTGAATGAACTGATTGTCACCCAGGTAGATCCCGGCATGACTGACGCGACCGCGACGACCGTTGGTGGCGAAGAACAGCAGGTCACCTGGCTCAAGTTTACTGCGCGATACCAGCGGCGCGTCAACGTTGATCATTTCGCGAGTGGAGCGTGGCAGGTTCATGCCCGCTTCTTCACGGAACAGATAACCGATAAAACCGCTGCAATCGAAACCGGCTTCGGAGGTACCGCCGAAACGGTAACGGGTACCGATCAGGGACATGCCGCGTTCGAGGATGCTGTCGGCCAGAACCGGAAGCTGGTACGACTTACCATCGGCGAAGCTGGCCAGTTCTTTTTCAGTAGCCGCTTCTTCGAGTTCAAACGCTTGCTTATAGAGAGCGGAAGACTGGGCGGAACCGGAATGTTGAACCTGCTGTTGTTGCGCTTGCTCGGACACTGGCGTGTGGGCAGCGCAACCGAACAACAGGGTAACGAGTGCGAGGGGCACGAGGGGTGCAAAGCGATTTAGCATGGGCACGACCGTGGCTGAATGGTTTTCAAGAGCCGAGACTATGCCTTCTATCATCCTCATTTGCAAATTCAATCGAACTTTTTGTGACTTCTTGGTTTCCCGATTACATCTAAGCGCTAAAGCCCATTCCAGACACTTGCGCAGCCTGCCCCCATCAGGAAAGCGGATTTTCTGACGCCTTGAATCTGTCGAAATTCGCTGCAAGCCTTGAATTTACGGGACCTGGCTACCAGCCCAGGGTTTCTTTCAGGAACGGGATGGTCAGCTTGCGCTGCGCTTGAAGAGAGGCCTGGTCGAGCTGCTCAAGCAGTTCGAACAGCGCACTCATGCTACGAGTACCGCGAGTCAGGATAAAATGCCCGACTTCGTCGGTCAGGTGCAGGCCGCGACGCGACGCACGCAGTTGCAGGGCGCGCAACTTGTCTTCGTCGGAGAGTGGGCGCATCTGGAATATCAGCGCCAGGGTCAGGCGCGACTTGAGGTCCGCCAGCTTTACCGGCAGCTCGCGTGGCGAAGTCGACGCGGCAATCAACAGGCGCCGACCACTGTCACGCAGGCGGTTGAACAG
Source organism: Pseudomonas umsongensis (assembly GCF_002236105.1). Classification (GTDB taxonomy): domain Bacteria; phylum Pseudomonadota; class Gammaproteobacteria; order Pseudomonadales; family Pseudomonadaceae; genus Aquipseudomonas; species Aquipseudomonas umsongensis. The sequence goes on along the minus strand of NZ_NIWU01000002.1, from coordinate 1,046,024 downwards.
GTGGAACAACGCTTCTTCCCAGTCAGCCTTGCCCGCCACCGCCTGCAAGTCATCCAGGCAGACCAGCTCGTATTGCTCGAGGTTGTCGAGAATCTCGATGCCGCGATCCATCAACTCGGCCAGCGGCAGGTACACCGCTGGCTCACCCATCTGTTCGAAGCGCAGGCACGCGGCCTGCAACAGATGCGTACGCCCTACCCCATGCTTGCCCCACAGGTAGATCAGGCTTTCGGTCCAGCCGGCGTCGGCTTCGCACAGCCGCTCGACATAGCCGAGTGCAGCGGCATTGGCGCCTGGGTAGTAGTTGATGAAGGTGGCGTCGTCACGCAGACGCACACCTAGGGGCAGCTGAATCGGTTTCATGCTGACTGAACAGTTCCAAAGGAACCGTTAGTGGCCTCTGTGTAAAGTTTGCGAAGTTTATACCCGTGAAGCCGACCGCACAATGCGACAGACCACAAGCAAAATCAAAGGTTTGCGTTAGCGCACCGGTTTTATGACAGATTCTCTGGCGCCATGGGCAGCCACCGGGCGTCAATCCGGGCTGCCCGCGCCCCCCCTCTACAGCTCTGGCTCGTCCACACCACTGTACATACCAGAATCCTTATATAAATCATGCACATGGCGCAACAGCACCATGATCACCGCCGCCACGGGCAGCGCCAGCAACACACCGGTGAAACCAAACAGTTCGCCCCCGGCCAGAATGGCGAAGATCACTGCCACCGGGTGCAGGCCGATGCGGTCCCCCACCAACAAGGGCGTGAGCACCATGCCCTCGAGCGCCTGACCGACCATGAACACCGCGACAATACCCATCATGGGGTACAGATCGCCGCCAAACTGGAACAGCCCGGCAATCAGCGCCGCACCAATGCCAATGATAAAGCCCATGTACGGCACAATCGCCGCCAGACCGGCAATCATCCCGATCAACAGACCCAGCTCCAGGCCCACCAGCATTAGACCCGCGGCGTAGATCACGCCCAACGCGACCATCACCAGCAATTGCCCGCGGACGAAGGCACCAAGCACTTCATGGCACTCCGCAGCCAGCGCCACTGCGCGCTCTTCGCGATCGCGCGGCAGCAGGCTGCGGATCTTGGCCATCATCAGGTCCCAGTCCCGCAGCAAGTAGAAACTCACCACCGGAATCAACACCAGGTTCGCCAGCCAGCCGATCAACGCCAAACCAGATGCCGTCGCCTGGCTCAACACCACGCCCACGATGTCGGTCGTCTGCCCCATGTGCTCGCTGATCGCAGCCTTGAGCTTGTCGAACTTCCAGAAGCCCTCCGACAGGCCGAACTTCGATTGCGCCCAGGGCAATGCAGTGTGCTGCAGCCAATCGAGCATCTGCGGCGCCAGTTCATACAAGCGAAACAACTGCTTGGCGAGCATCGGCACCAACACCAGCAACAGCGTGGTGAAGATCAGGGTGAACAACGCAAATACCGCAATCACGCCCCAGGTCCGGGACAGTCCGGCGTTTTCCAGCCGATCCACCAGGGGATCAAACAGATAGGCCAACAACAACGCCACCAGGAACGGCGTGAGGATCGGGTGCAACAGCCAGACAAACGCGCAGAGCAAGAGCACTCCACCCAACCAGAACCAACGCCGCGTATCGGCCATGAACCACTCCATTGCTTCTATATAAAGAAAGAAAATCCTACCAGCGGAAACGCAATTGCGGCGTCGGTGCCGGTGCGGGCGCTACCGCGGGAACCGAACCACCGGCGACAGGCTGGACCGGCACCGCGGGCACCGGCGCCGGCTCCCCCGCAACCTCCTGCAACCTGGCCAGCGATAATTGCGCTCGCAGTTGATCGGTACTGCCATTGACCCGATAAAGAATCCGGTCGCCGTCGACACTTTGCGGACGACCGCCGAAAGGCTCCAACAGGCGCCCCAGGGTCGCATACCGCTCCAGATTCATGCCTTGGACCTCCAGCAACTGCGCGGCCGAGGCCCCAGGCTTTACGACAAATCGAGGCGCCAGCCGCTGGTTGACCGCCAGCATCACCGCGTCCGCCAATGCGGCTTGATCGGCGCCTTGGGCGCTGCCGGCCTCTTTCTGGTCGCCCAGCCACAATTGCCACTTGGCTTGCCATTGGCCGCCCTCTTCACGGGCATGGACCGCCAGCAAGGCGTCGGCATTGTAACGCTGTGACGCGCTGCGCAGTGCCGACGGATCGGCACTTTCCAGATTCGGCCCGGTGCCGACGATTTGTTCGTTCAAGTCCGCCAGCGGCAGACGCAGGGGTAAACCACGGTGCTGCGCGGCGCGACGCAGGGGTGTCGCACCAGCCTGACCATCGCCCACCAGGCTCGAACCCTCGGTGTAATCGTTCAACCACCAGCCCAGTATCGACGGCCGATTGGCGCCCCACATCGCCAACCCGGCCCGACGCAGGGCCTGATCGGTGGTGCCCGGGTCGAAATCGACTTTCAACACTTCCGGCGGGCCTGCCTCAAAGCCGTATTGGCTGATGATTTGCTGCGGGTCTTTGCGAATCGCCGCCAACCCAGGATTCTGCGGCGCCTTGGGATCGCCGGTCAGGCGCAAGACCAGTGTATCGAGCGCTCGCTGCGTGGCTTGCTCACGCTCCTCTGGCGACTGGCCGTTGACCGGTTCGCGCACTTGATAGAGGCCTTTGACGGTTTCAGCATGGCCTACCAGGCTGGTCAGGCTAACCAGTGACAAACAGCCCACAAACAAGAATTTACAAAAACCCATGGAATATTCCTGAAGACAAAGGCGGCTGGAACAGACCGCATGAAGGCGGCCGGGCAAGGCTGTGACCATTGCCGAACGCAAAACATTCACACGCCCTGGGTAAGTTTTCGCACTGTGCTAACGATAGACGGTTAATGACGACACCCCGTACTGGCGAGCAGGATGTCATCCACACCAACTAATGGCAGTTTTTTTCGGCCGATATGCCCCCTGCCGTCGGCGTGAGGATGGCCGCTGCCCTTCAAGCCTGATAAAATCGCGCGCCTTCGCAGACCGGCAACAGCCGGGCACCCTCGAATATCGCGTGAGGCAATCACCTTCGTCGATGTCGGCGGTCCCGCTGGACTCGGTCGTTACCCAGAAATCCCCCCTAAAGGCCTGGATCATGAGCAAGCAACCCTCCCTGAGCTACAAGGACGCCGGTGTAGACATCGACGCCGGTGAAGCATTGGTCGAACGCATCAAGAGCGTCGCCAAGCGCACTGCGCGCCCGGAAGTCATGGGCGGCCTGGGCGGTTTTGGCGCCCTCTGCGAAATCCCGGCCGGCTACAAGCAGCCCGTGCTGGTTTCCGGTACTGACGGCGTCGGCACCAAGCTGCGCCTGGCCTTGAACCTGAACAAGCACGACAGCATCGGCATCGACCTGGTTGCCATGTGCGTCAACGACCTGGTGGTGTGCGGCGCAGAGCCGCTGTTCTTCCTCGACTACTACGCCACCGGCAAGCTCAACGTCGAAACCGCGACCCAGGTCGTGACTGGCATCGGCGCTGGTTGCGAACTGTCCGGTTGCTCCCTGGTGGGCGGCGAAACCGCAGAAATGCCTGGCATGTACGAAGGCGAAGACTACGACCTGGCCGGCTTCTGCGTTGGCGTCGTGGAAAAAGCCGAGATCATCGACGGTTCCAAGGTCGCTGCTGGCGATGCCCTGCTCGCCCTGCCGTCTTCCGGCCCGCACTCCAACGGCTACTCGCTGATCCGCAAGATCATCGAAGTATCCGGTGCCGACATCGAGAACACCCAACTCGACGGCAAGCCGCTGACCGACCTGCTGATGGCCCCGACCCGTATCTACGTGAAGCCGCTGCTCAAGCTGATCAAGGAAACAGGCGCGGTCAAGGCCATGGCCCACATCACCGGTGGCGGCCTGCTTGACAACATCCCGCGCGTCCTGCCAAAAGGCGCACAAGCGGTGGTTGACGTGGCAAGCTGGACTCGCCCTGCGGTGTTCGACTGGCTGCAGGAAAAAGGCAACGTCGACGAAAACGAAATGCACCGCGTGCTGAACTGCGGCGTGGGCATGGTTATCTGCGTGGCTCAAGAGCACGTGGAAACCGCGCTGAACGTACTGCGTGAAGCGGGCGAGCAGCCTTGGGTCATCGGTCAGATCGCCACCGCTGCCGAAGGCGCGGCCCAGGTTGAACTGAAGAACCTCAAGGCTCACTGATGTCCCAGACCTGTGATGTCGTGGTGCTGCTCTCCGGCACCGGCAGTAACTTGCAGGCCTTGATCGACAGCACGCAGACCGGCGACAGCCCGGTCCGCGTCGCTGCGGTGATCTCCAACCGCGCCGACGCCTACGGCCTGCAACGTGCCAGGGACGCGGGTATCGAAACCCGCACCCTGGATCACAAGGCTTTCGAAGGCCGCGAGGCCTTCGACGCCGCGCTGATCGAACTGATCGACGCCTTCAATCCCAAACTCGTGGTGCTGGCCGGATTCATGCGCATTCTCAGCGCTGATTTCGTACGCCATTACGCCGGTCGCCTGCTCAATATCCATCCCTCGCTGTTGCCCAAATACAAAGGGTTACACACTCATCAGCGCGCGCTGGAGGCCGGGGACGCCGAACACGGCTGCTCCGTGCACTTCGTCACCGAGGAACTCGATGGCGGACCACTGGTCGTACAAGCAGTAATACCGGTAGAGTTGCACGACTCGCCGCAGAGCCTGGCGCAGCGAGTCCATGTACAGGAACACCTGATCTACCCCATGGCCGTACGCTGGTTTGCCGAAGGCCGGCTATCGCTCAGTGAACAAGGTGCTTTACTGGATGGACAGTTGCTTGCGCCCAGCGGCCACTTGATTCGAACCTAGGAGATTTTATGCGTCGCGCCCTGCTCTTCGCTTGTGCTCTGCTCGCCTTGCCCTTCGCACAGGCCGCAGACCTTCAACCCTTCTCCGCCAGCTACACCGCCGACTGGAAACAGTTGCCCATGAGCGGCACGGCTGAACGCAGCCTGACCAAGCAAGCCAACGGCGTCTGGAAGCTCAACTTCAAGGCGTCGATGATGATCGCCAGCCTGTCCGAAGAAAGCACCCTGACCGTCGACAAGGACACCTTGCTGCCACAGTCCTACCATTTCGAACGCGGAGGCCTGGGCAAAGCCAAGAAGGCCGACCTGGACTTCGACTGGACCGCCAAGAAGGTTACCGGTACCGATCGTGGTGACGCGGTCAATATCCCGCTGAACCGCGGCATGCTCGACAAATCCACCTACCAGCTGGCGCTGCAGCATGACGTGGCCGCCGGCAAGAAAAGCATGAGCTATCAGGTGGTCGATGATGGCGAAGTCGATACCTATGACTTCCGCGTGCTGGGTGCGGAAAAAGTCGACACCAAGGCTGGCCAGATCGATGCGATCAAGGTCGAGCGCGTGCGCGACCCGACACAAAGCAAGCGCATCACCGTCCTGTGGTTCGCCAAGGATTGGGATTACCTGCTGGTCCGCCTGCAACAGGTCGAGACCGACGGCAAGGAGTACAACATCATGCTCCTGGACGGCACGGTCAACGGCAAGCCGGTTAAAGGCAGCTGAGCCCACCGACATGAAAAAGCCTCGCGATTGCGGGGCTTTTTCTTGGAACGCACCATCGGAGCAAGGCTCTATACCTTCAACGCCTTTTTTGATCGAATGACCTTTCCCGTCGCTTGCGAGGTTCCCATGACTGTCACCGTCAACACCGTCTCCGCCGAAGGTTTGCGCCATACCGTACAGATCGATGACCACGAACTCTTTGCCGATGCCCCGCTATCCGCCGGCGGCGAAGGCTCGGCCCCGGAGCCACACGATTACTTCGATGCCGCACTGGGCGCCTGCAAGGCCCTGACCTTGAAGATGTATGCGAAGAAAAAGGACATTCCGCTGACGGGGGTTGGCGTGGAGGTCAAACGCGACAACAGTGAAGAGCAGAAAGGCAAATATGCCCTGCATGTGAAACTGACCCTCAAGGGCGTACTCACCGACGCCCAGCGCGAAGAGCTGCACCGCGTGGCTGACCGCTGCCCGGTACACAAGCTGATGACCAGCAGTGAAGTCAGCATCGAAACCCATCTGTCCGAAGGCGCGTTCAGCCAATAGCGGCAACGGCTGCGCAAGCGGGTTATGCTCGACCGCATCACCCGCTCAGCCTGGAACGCACCATGAACACTCCGCTCGTGATCCGCCCCCGCGCCGAAGATGTCGAAGGCCAACCGATTCTTCGCCCTTTGCCGTCAGCCAAATGCCGCAATGTCGGGCCCTTCGTGTTTTTCGACCACATGCTGCAAACCCGCTACGCCGCGGGAGAAGGCATGAACATCCGCCAGCATCCGCACATCGGCCTGTCCACCCTCACCTACCTCTTTGAAGGCCAGCTGCAGCACAAGGACAGCCTTGGCTCGGATCAGGTGGTGAGCGCCGGCGATGTCAGCTGGATGACCGCCGGCAGCGCGATCGCCCATGTCGAGCGCACACCCCAGGCACTGAAAGAAAGCGGCTTTACGATGCACGGCCTGCAGATCTGGCTGGCGTCGCCAAAAGACCGGGAGCAGGGCCCGGGACACTACAGTCATCACCCGGCTAGCACCTTGCCAGTCAGCGAGAACCTTGGGGTGAAGATCCGCATGATCGCAGGCTCGGGCTTTTGCCTGGAATCGCCAGTGCCGGTGCTTTCCCCTACGCTGTATGCCGAACTGCACCTGCAAACGGCGACGACCTTCTTGATTCCCACCGAGCATGAAGAGCGCGCGCTGTATGTGTTGAGCGGTGAAGTGCAATTGGATGGCGAATCGATAGAGCCGCATTCGCTGGTGGTGTTGCCGCCCGGGGAAGAGATGACATTGTTCGCCGAGAGCGACTGTCATGCGGTGGTGTTCGGTGGCGCGCCGCTGGACGGGCCACGGCGGATCAACTGGAATTTCGTGGCGAGCGACCCGGCGGCTATCGATGAAGCGCGGCGGCGCTGGGCGGCCGGGGATTGGCCAACGGTGCCGGGGGAAGTTGAGAGGATTGAACTGCCTTAAATTCTTTTTAGCAGTTACACCGCCTTCGCGAGCAAGCCCGCTCCCACAGTTGACCGCATTCTAATGTGGGAGCGGGCTTGCTCGCGAAGAGGCCGGCACTAACACCAACCAGGTGAAGCAAAACTACCGCAATCAGCCCTTGAACACTTCATCCAGCAAGTTGTGCATCGAAGTGAACGCGCGTGCGGCGACCTTCGCGTCGTACATCATCATGCCCGGCACGTTCGCATGCGGATCGGTGAACGAATGGAACGCACCGCCGTAACTCAGCAGTTGCCAATCCACGCCAGCCGCGTTCATTTCATCTTCAAACGCGGGCAGCTGTTCTTTAGGCACCAATGGATCGGAAGCGCCATGCAGTACCAGCACCTTGCCCTTGATGTTTTTCGCATCGGCCGGATTCGGTGTATCCAGCGTGCCGTGGAACGAGACAGCCGCTTTCACCGGCGCACCCGTACGGGCAAACTCCAGCGCGCAGCAGCCACCGAAACAGAAACCGAACGTGGCCAGTTTCGACGTATCGACAGCGGCCTCACCCTGGCTTTGCAACTGTTCGAACGCCACTTGCATGCGCTTGCGCAGCAGCGGCCGGTCATTCTTGAGCGGCATCATTGCCGCGCCTGCCTCATCATTGTTCTGCGGGCGCACCGATTGGCCGTAGAGGTCCGCGATCAGCACCACATAGCCCTTGGCCGCCACCGATTTGGCGATTTCCTCGGCACCGGCACCCACGCCCATCCAGTTCGGCGCCATCAACAAACCCGGACGCGGGCCCTTGTGATCAGCGTCGAAGGCCAGGCGGCTTTCGTACGGCTGGCCGTCAATCTGATAAGCAACAGAACGTACAGTGATTTGGCTCATATCTGACTCCTGATTATTTAAACACCAGAATGAAAAAACCCGCCGAAGCGGGTTTTTCTACAACGCCGTTAAGCCGACAGCTCAACCAGCAGCTTGTTCAGACGGCGCACATAGGCCGCCGGGTCTTTCAAGCTGTCGCCGGCCGCCAGGGCCGCTTGATCGAAGAGGATGTGCGACAGATCGCCGAAGCGCTCGTCGCTCTGCTCGCTGTCGAGCTTCTCGATCAGTGGGTGAGCCGGGTTGAATTCGAAGATCGGCTTCGAATCCGGAACCTTCTGCCCGCTGGCTTCGAGGATCTGACGCATCTGCAGGCCCAGGTCCTGCTCGCCGATGGCCAGGATCGCCGGGGAATCGGTCAGGCGATGGGATACCCGTACTTCAGCAACGGATTCGCCCAGTGCAGTCTTCAGACGTTCAACCAGGCCTTCTTTGGACTTGGCGACTTCTTCAGCGGCTTTCTTGTCCTCTTCCGAGTCCAGGTTGCCGAGGTCCAGGTCACCGCGTGCCACGTCGACAAAGCCCTTGCCGTCGAAATCGCTGAGGTAGCTCATCAGCCACTCGTCGATACGGTCGGTCAGCAGCAGCACTTCGATGCCTTTCTTGCGGAAGACTTCCAGGTGCGGGCTGTTCTTGACTTGCGCGTAGGTTTCGCCGGTCAGGTAGTAGATCTTGTCCTGGCCTTCCTTGGCGCGTGCCAGGTACTCAGTCAGGCCGACAACCTGTTCGCCGTCATCACCATTGGTCGAGGCAAAACGCAGCAAGCCAGCGATTTTCTCTTTGTTGGCGAAGTCTTCTGCCGGGCCTTCTTTCATGACCTGGCCGAAGTTTTTCCAGAAGCCCTTGTATTGCTCTGGATCGTTCTTCGCCAGCTTTTCCAGCATGTCCAGCACGCGCTTGGTCAGTGCCGACTTCATGGAGTCGATGATCGGGTCTTTCTGCAGGATTTCCCGCGACACGTTCAGCGACAGGTCGTTGGAGTCGACCACGCCCTTGATGAAGCGCAGGTACAGCGGCAGGAAGGACTCGGCCTGATCCATGACGAACACGCGCTGCACGTACAGCTTCAGGCCTTTCGGCGCCTCACGCTGGTACAGGTCGAATGGAGCACGGGCCGGCACGTACAGCAGCGAGCTGTATTCCAGCTTGCCTTCGACCTTGTTGTGGCTCCAGCTCAGCGGGTTTTCGAAGTCGTGGGCGATGTGCTTGTAGAATTCCTGGTATTCCTCGTCCTTGATTTCGGTACGCGGACGGGTCCACAGGGCGCTGGCGCGGTTGACGGTTTCCCATTCAACGGCAGGCTTCTCCTCACCCTCGACAGCTGCCACTTCTTTGGGCAACTCGATCGGCAAGGCGATGTGGTCGGAATACTTCTTGATGATGTTACGCAGGCGCCAGCCATCGGCGAACTCGTCTTCACCGGATTTCAGGTGCAGGACGATACGGGTACCGCGCTCGGCCTTGTCGATGGTCGCGACTTCGAAATCGCCCTCACCTTTGGACGACCAGTGCACGCCTTCGCTGGCATCGCTGCCGGCACGACGGCTGTACACATCGACTTTGTCGGCGACGATGAAGGCCGAGTAGAAGCCAACACCGAACTGACCGATCAGGTGCGAGTCTTTCTTCTGGTCGCCCGTCAGGTGCTTCATGAAATCGGCGGTACCGGATTTGGCGATGGTGCCCAAGTGGGTGATCGCGTCTTCGCGGCTCATGCCGATGCCGTTGTCTTCGAGGGTGACGGTCTTGGCGTCCTTGTCGAAGCTCACACGGATTTTCAGCTCAGCGCCGCCTTCGAGCAATTGCGGCTTGGCCAGCGCTTCGAAACGTAATTTGTCTACAGCGTCAGAGGCGTTCGAGATCAGTTCGCGAAGGAAAATTTCCTTGTTGGAATACAGCGAATGGATCATGAGGTGCAGCAGTTGCTTCACCTCGGTCTGGAAGCCCAGGGTTTCCTTTTGAGTTTCCACACTCATGGTCATCAAACTCCAATCAGATGGCATAAGCCGCGACCATGAGGGTCGGCGGCGGGTTGTCATCAGAGTTGGGGGCTCCATTCAGGATTTCAAGGGCTCATCGAGTTTGAAATGCGCCCGTGCCGTGGCAATGGGTTCGGATTCGGTGCTTTGCCACGCGGTCACCGCCACGTTGGCGACCCGGCGCCCCTGACGACAGACCTGGCAGCGGGCCCAGGTATCGCGAAACTGCCCGGCGCGCAGGTAATCGAGGGAGAAGTCGATAATTTTCGGCACGCCCGGCGAACCGGTGGCCACCAACAGGTGCAGCGCGGCGGACAGCTCCATGAAACCGGCGATCACGCCGCCATGGATGGCCGGCAATAAAGGGTTACCTATGTTGTCCTTGTTGGCCGGCAGGCGAAACAACAACTCATCCCCCACCCGCGAGCATTCGACACCGATCAAACTGGCGTAGGGAATCAGGCTCAACAACGGGGCGTACTCTCCCCGCTCATGGGCCAGTTGCACTTGCTCCTTGAACGACTCACTCATGCCGCACCTCCGGCGATGGCGCCGCCAAAACCCTTGGTGCCTTTGATGCCCTTGCCCATGCGCATGAAAGTACCCACGACATGGGCAATGGGCTGTTCGGGATCATCCTGATAGGCAAAGCCGCGGGCAAAGATCACATCAGTGGTCACCCGATAGCATTGCGCGAAACCGTAGACATCCTTGTGCGGTTCGGCGGCGTGCATGTAGTCGATGCGCAAGTCGAGGGTGGGGCAAACTTCAAACTCCGGGAGCACGCAGAGGGTAGACATGCCGCAAGCGGTGTCCATCAATGTGGTCAGGACGCCGCCGTGAATCACGCCCGTCAGGGGATTGCCGACGATCTGCGGGCTATAAGGCAGCACCACGGTGAGCCCGTCGGCACTGGCGCTGTGAACTCGTAATCCGAGCACCTGGCAATGCCGCAGCGCCGACAAAAATCGTGTTGCACGCTCAAAAACGGGATTTTCAGCCATTTGATAAAGACTCTTGTTTACAGTGCTTCAGTGAAGTCGGGGCCCAGGTAAAAGTTCCGCGTAGAACAAACTTATATATCTCTGGGATTTGAGGAACTTAACCCTGTTGGCTGTGCTCTTAAGGCCAGTAGATAATTTCCATAAGGAGAAACACCCCATGCGTAAGACTTTAGCTATTGCCTTGATGTTGACCGCTTCCCTCGGTCTCGCTGCCTGCGATAAAAAATCCGAGGACAAAGCTCAAGATGCCAACCAACATGCTGAGCAAGCCCAGGAAAAAATGAGCGAAGCTCAGGATAAAGTGAACGATGCGGCGAAAGAAAACGCCGAAGCTGCCAAAGCTCAGGCTGAATCGAACGCAGCAGCACAAGAAGAAGCTGCCAAGAAGCAATAAGCCGCTTCTCGCTGCGATAAAAGAAAACCCGCCAAGTGCGGGTTTTCTTTTATCGGCGATTGACTCGTTAGAGCAAAATCGTTCGAAAAGTCGGACTAATCATCAACAACAACGAGCAGATCAAACCCACCAGCCACACCAGACTTCGCTGCCAGGCCAGGTCCTTCCAATAGCACAACAGATAGATAACTCGCGCTACCACAAAGATAATTGCCAGCAAATCGATGAGCCATCCCGCTGTTTGCGTGGTGTGGGCCATCAACACACCCACCGCAAACAATATGAAAGCTTCGAAGCTGTTCTGATGGGCCGCCACCGCGCGCGCGCCCAGGCCTGTAAGTTGCGCCTGCTGTTGGCGCGGCAGGTGGTTGTTGTAACCCCCCTGCTGTTTCATCGCCGTGGTCACGGGCATGCGCGCCACGTAAATCAGCACGGCACTGATAAATACGCACCAGAATGGAATACTCATCAAGCGGCCTCTTTGTTCGCCTCGGGCAACGGTGCCTCTGTAGGGGTATAGACCATGACATCGAGAACGTCGGAGTGAAACTCACGGCGGTACAGCACGAACACGACGCCGGCACTCATCAACATGAACAACCAGGGGCTGACGAACCAGGCCAACATGGTCATGCCGAAATAGTAGGAACGCAGGCCGAAGTTGAACTGGTTGGCGGCCATGGAAATAACCCGGGCAGCACGGTTGGCAAAGGCTTTGCGCTCCAGCTCCGACACATGTCGCTCACCGACCATGGGCGCCGAGCCCACCAGGATGGCCGCGAAGTTGTACTGGCGCATGCACCAGCTGAAGGTAAAGAACGCGTAGACGAACACCAGTGCCAGGCACAACAACTTGATCTCGGACATCCCCTGGGAAGCCTGTTGCACCATCGGGATATCCGCCAGCAACGACACCGCCCTTTCGGACGCCCCAAGTACCGTGAGAATACCGGCCAGGATAATCAGGGTACTGGAGGCAAAGAACGACGCATTGCGTTCCAGGTTGCCGATCACGCTGGCATCGGCGATGCGGTTGTCACGCAACAGCATGCGGCGCATCCAGTCTTCGCGATACAGATGCAGCACGCTGGCCAGGCAGGCGGTATCTCGGCCTTTCCAGGTCGCATAGCGGGTGTAGCCGCCCCAGCAGATGACGAACCAGATGGCAGCGAGGATGTGGATCAGGTTGGCTTGGATGAACGACATGCAGGTCCTTGTGATGTGGTGGCGGAACACCGTACCCCTTGTAGGAGCGAGTATGCTCGCGAAGGTCGCGAACTATGGCGCGTGTTTACTGAATACACGCGTTGCTCTCAGGTTTTTCGCGAGCATGCTCGCTCCTACAGGGGATTGCGCAGTCTTTCGACGTTAGCGCAGAAGAAAAGACACCGCATCACCCCATAAAAAAATGCCCTGTATCGATTGATACGGGGCATTTCTGTGTCGTTTACAGGCCCGCTTGTGGCGGGCCGGTAAAGCTTAAGCCAACGCTTCTTCGCGCTTGCCCAGCAGGCGATCGCAAACCACGGCAACCACCAGGGTCATCACCGAAGGCACCAGCCAGGCCAGGCCCTGCTCGCTGAGTGGCAAGTGCGCCAGTTGCGTCGGCATCCAGTCCGCCAGACCCGCGCCCTTAAGCGCGTCGATCAGGCCGAAGATGAACGACACCAGCATCACCGGGCCGACAATGCGCCCTTGTTCATGCCAGAAGTCCTTGCAGAAGCTCAGGGCCACCAAGGCGATGCACGGCGGGTAGATCGCGGTCAGGACAGGGATCGAGAACGCGATCAGCTTGGTCAGGCCCAGGTTGGACACCAGCAGCGAGAACGCCGCGAGGATAATCACCAGCGTCTTGTAGGACAGTGGCAGCACACGGCTGAAGTATTCGGCGCAGGCGCAGGTCAGGCCAACAGCGGTCACCAGGCACGCCAGGGAAATCAGCACCGCAAGGAATCCGCTGCCCAGCGAACCGAAGGTGTGTTGTACGTAGGCGTGCAAGACCGCCGCGCCGTTGGTAGCGCCAGCCGCCACTTCATGGCTGCCCGAGCCCAGGCGAAACAGGCTGATGTAGACAAGCGCCAGGCCCACGCCGGCGATCAAGCCGGCAATGATCGCGTAGCGGGTGATCAGCGCTGGCGACTCGACGCCGCGCGAGCGAATGGCATTGACGATCACGATGCCGAACACCAGCGCACCGAGGGTGTCCATGGTCAGGTAACCATTGATGAACCCCTGGGAAAACGGCGCCGCCACGTACTCAGGCGTAGCATGGCCGATATCACCGGCGGGCAAAGCGAACGCAGCGATGCCGAGCGCGGCCAAAGCGATGATCTTCAGCGGTGCGAGGAAACGCCCGACGGTATCCAGCAGGCGGCCCGGATAGAGCGAAATGAAGAACACCACCAGGAAGTACACCGAGCTGTAGAGGAACAACGCCAGTGGGCTTTCGCCGGTCAGGGGTGCCAGGCCGACTTCAAAGGACACGGTAGCGGTACGCGGCGTGGCGAACAGCGGGCCGACAGCGAGGTAGCACGCTGCTGCCAGCAAGCCACCGGCGATCTTGCCGATCGGGCTGCTCAGCGCATCCATGGCGCCACCGACCTTGGCCAGGGCAACGACAGTGACCACGGGCAGGCCCACTGCGGTGATCAGGAAGCCCAGTGCCGCCATCCAGACATGAGGCCCGGACTGCAAACCGACGATAGGCGGGAAGATGATGTTGCCAGCCCCGACGAACAGGGCAAACGTCATAAAACCAAGTGCCAGGATGTCCTGGCCTTTCAACACTTTCATTAAGGAAATACCACACTACTGAATCGGAATTTAGAGAGGGATTTCCCTATGGGTGAGGGAAATGCTGTCGGTCCGTATGGGGCCAACCCTTTAAGCGCGTTGCAGCCTTGTGGGCGCGGACGCAAAAATGGCGCGTAGCCTAACGAATTTGGGCGACAAACGCACTGTTTGAGGGCGAACTATCCGATACACGACGTTTCCATGTCGCGTTTACATACTTAATTTTCCCGCCCCGACCCAGATCGTGGGAACGATCAGCCACAAACGACAAAGGCCACCCGAAGGTGGCCTTTGTTTGGTGAAGCGTCAGCTAAGCGCGAGGCTTACTTGACAGCCCAACCGGTCAGCTCGGCCAGGGCCTTGCCGATGTCTGCCAGCGAACGCACGGTTTTAACGCCTGCGTCTTGCAGAGCAGCGAATTTCTCGTCTGCAGTGCCTTTGCCGCCAGAGATGATTGCGCCAGCATGGCCCATGCGCTTGCCCGGAGGAGCAGTCACACCAGCGATGTAGGAAACAACCGGCTTGGTCACGTGTGCCTTGATGTAGGCAGCCGCTTCTTCTTCAGCCGAACCGCCGATCTCGCCGATCATCACGATCGCTTCGGTCTTCGGGTCTTCCTGGAACAGCTTCAGGATGTCGATGAAGTTCGAACCCGGGATCGGGTCACCACCGATGCCGACGCAAGTCGACTGACCGAAACCGGCGTCAGTAGTCTGCTTCACAGCTTCGTAGGTCAGGGTGCCGGAACGGGAAACGATACCGACCTTGCCTGGCAAGTGAATGTGACCTGGCATGATGCCGATCTTGCATTCGCCTGGGGTGATCACGCCTGGGCAGTTAGGGCCGATCAGGACTACGCCCAGCTCGTCGCACTTAACTTTAGCGTCCAGCATGTCCAGGGTAGGAATGCCTTCGGTGATGCACACGATCAGCTTGATGCCGCCGAAGGCAGCTTCCAGGATCGAGTCCTTGCAGAAAGGAGCCGGAACGTAGATCACGCTGGCGGTGGCGCCAGTGGCAGCTACAGCGTCTTTCACGGTGTTGAACACTGGCAGGCCCAGGTGCTCGGTACCGCCTTTGCCTGGAGTTACACCACCCACCATCTTGGTGCCGTACTCGATGGCTTGCTGGGTGTGGAAACTACCTTGCGAACCGGTAATACCCTGGCAGATAACTTTGGTGTCTTTATTGATCAGGACGCTCATTATTTGCCCTCCGCAGCTTTGACAACTTGTTGAGCAGCGTCGGTCAGGCTGGTAGCAGCGATGATGTTCAAACCGCTTTCTGCCAGTACTTTAGCGCCCAGCTCAGCGTTGTTGCCTTCAAGGCGAACAACAACCGGGATTTTCACGCCGACTTCTTTCACGGCGCCAATGATGCCTTCGGCAATCATGTCGCAACGAACGATGCCGCCGAAGATGTTAACCAGTACTGCAGCGACGTTGGTGTCGGACAGAATGATCTTGAACGCTTCGGTAACGCGTTCTTTGGTAGCACCGCCGCCCACGTCGAGGAAGTTGGCTGGCTTGCCGCCATGCAGGTTGACGATGTCCATGGTACCCATGGCCAGGCCAGCACCGTTGACCATGCAACCGATGTTGCCTTCCAGCGCTACGTAGTTCAGTTCGAACTTGGCAGCGTGCGCTTCGCGCGGATCGTCTTGCGACGGATCGTGGAAAGTCTTCAGCTTAGGCTGACGGTACATGGCGTTGGCGTCGATGTTGATCTTGGCGTCCAGGCAGTGCAGATCGCCGTCAGCCTTGATCACCAGCGGGTTCACTTCCAGCAGGGCCAGGTCGTGATCCTTGAACAGTTTGGCCAGGCCAACGAAGATCTTGGCGAACTGAGCAACCTGCTTGCCTTCCAGACCCAGCTGGAATGCCAGCTCGCGACCCTGGAATGGCTGAGCGCCAACCAGTGGATCGATAGTGGCTTTCAGAATTTTTTCTGGAGTGTCGTGAGCGATTTTCTCGATGTCCACGCCACCTTCGGTGGAAGCCATGAACACGATGCGACGGCTCGAACGGTCAACGACAGCGCCCAGGTACAGCTCTTTAGCGATATCAGTGCACGATTCAACCAGGATCTTGGTGACTGGCTGACCATTGGCGTCAGTCTGGTAAGTCACCAGACGCTTGCCCAGCCACTGCTGTGCGAATGCTTTAGCGTCTTCTTTGCTGCGAACCAGCTTAACGCCGCCCGCTTTACCGCGACCACCGGCGTGGACCTGGGCTTTGACAACCCACTCGCTGCCGCCGATCTTGTCGCAAGCTTCTGCTGCTGCTTCCGGGGTGTCTACCGCGTAACCAGTGGAAACTGGCAGGCCGTATTCAGCGAACAGCTGCTTACCCTGATACTCGTGAAGATTCATGCTTTTTACCGTCTTCGTTAGGTACTGCGCATTCGGTGCTGCACTCATTCAAGTGCCGCACCACCTGTGACTGCTGCTTGCATGGCCTTTCCGGACAACCGGTGCAGCCATGCAAGGCTGCGTCCAGCGGATATTCCGCGGTGAGTCTTGCATGCAAGGCTCACGACGGGCCATTCCGCCGTGGTTTCTTATTGTCTTAACGCTTCTTGCGGTTGGCGATGTGGATGGCGCCGCCATTCACTGCCAAAGCAGCTTCGTGCAAGGCTTCAGACAGGGTCGGATGGGAGAAAACCATCATGCCCAGGTCTTCAGCGCTGGTGCCGAATTCCATACCGATCGCACCCTGCTGAACCAGTTCGGCAGCGCTTGGGCCAATCACGTGGACGCCCAATACGCGGTCTGTCTTGGCATCTGCGATGACCTTGACGAAACCACCGGTGTCGTTGGCAGCCATGGCACGGCCGGAGGCTGCGAACGGGAAGGTGCCGACGTTAACTTCAACGCCTTCAGCTTTCAAGGCCTGCTCGGTTTTACCAACCCACGCGATTTCCGGGTGAGTATAAATAACCGAAGGGATCAAATCATAGTTCATCTGGGCCTTGTGGCCCTTGATGCGCTCGACAACCATGATGCCTTCTTCCGACGCCTTGTGCGCCAGCATCATGCCGCGAACCACGTCACCGATGGCGTAGACGCCCGGTACGGTGGTGGCGCAGTGATCGTCGACGTGCACGAAACCGCGCTCGTCCAGGGTCACGCCGCAGTCGGCAGCCAGCAGATCAGTGGTCACTGGACGGCGACCAACGGCTACGATCAGCTTGTCGAAAGTGATGTTCTGTTCGCCGTTGGCATCGGTGTAGTTCACCACGACTTCGTCGCCGTTCACTTTGGAGCCGGTCACGCGAGCGCCCAGCTTGATGTCCAGGCCCTGCTTGGTCAGGGTTTTCAGCGCTTCCTTGGAAACGGCTGCGTCAGCGGCCATCAGGAAAGTGTCCAGGGCTTCCAGGACAGTCACTTCTGCACCCAGACGCGACCAGACCGAACCCAGCTCCAGACCGATCACGCCAGCGCCGATTACGCCCAGGCGTTTTGGTACGGATTGGAATTCCAGGGCGCCGGTGGAATCGACGATCACATTCTGGTCGACCGGAGCCGGTGGAATGTCGATCGGACGCGAACCTGGAGCCAGGATCACGTTCTCGGCTTCGATGACTTCTACCGAACCGTCAGGCTTGGTGACTTCAACTTTCTTGCCGGCCAGCAGCTTGCCGTGACCCTGGATGGAGGTCACACCGTTGGCTTTGAACAGGGTTGCAACACCGGAGGTCAGGCCTTTGACGATGGTGGCTTTACGGCCGACCATTGCTGGCACGTCCATGGTCACGCCAGCGTGGTTGATACCGTGGATCGCAAAGCCTTCTTTGGCTTCCTTGTACTTCCAGGAGCTGTCCAGCAGCGCCTTGGACGGAATGCAGCCGACGTTCAGGCAAGTACCGCCCAGAGCCAGTTTGTCATCCTTGTCGGTGTACTTCTCGATGCAGGCAGTGCTGAGGCCCAACTGAGCGGCCTTGATGGCAGCTACGTAGCCGCCAGGGCCCGCGCCGATCACTACTACGTCAAATTTCTGCGACATTCAAAAAATCCTCTTTAGCGAAAAGCTTGAAGCCGCAAGCGACAAGCCAGGCTGCGGGTTTTCCGACAGCCTGGGCTTGCAGCTCGCGACTGCTTCTATCAGATATCCAGCAACAGACGAGCCGGATCTTCCAGCAGGTTCTTGATGGTCACCAGGAAAGTCACAGCTTCTTTGCCATCGATCAGACGGTGATCGTAGGACAGGGCCAGGTACATCATCGGACGGATAACGACCTGGCCGTTGATGGCCATAGGACGCTGGATGATGTTGTGCATGCCCAGGATGGCTGCTTGTGGCGGGTTGACGATCGGTGTCGACATCATCGAACCGAAGGTACCGCCGTTGGTGATGGTGAAGGTACCACCGGTCATTTCGTCCATCGACAGTTTGCCGTCGCGGGCTTTCTTGCCGAAGGTGGCGATGCCGCCTTCGATTTCAGCCAGGCTCATCAGTTCGGCGTTACGCAGAACCGGAACAACCAGGCCGCGATCGCTGGAAACCGCAACGCCGACGTCAGCGTAGCCGTGGTAAACGATGTCAGCGCCGTCGATCGAGGCGTTGACAGCCGGGAAGCGTTTCAGCGCTTCGGTGGCCGCTTTCACGAAGAAGGACATGAAGCCCAGGCGCACGCCGTTGTGGGACTTCTCGAACAGATCCTTGTACTTCGAACGCAGCGCCATGACTTCGGTCATGTCGACTTCGTTGAACGTGGTCAGCATCGCCATGTTCGACTGGGCTTCGACCAGGCGCTTGGCAACGGTGGCCCGCACGCGGGTCATCGGTACACGCTTCTCGATGCGATCGCCGGCAGCGAACACCGGAGCAGCAGCGGCAGGTGCGGCAGCCTTGGCAGGCGCGGCAGCCGGAGCGGCTTTCTTGGCAGCAACGGCTGCAACCACGTCTTCCTTGGTCACGCGACCGCCTTTGCCAGTGCCGGCAACGGAAGCGATGTTGATGCCGTTTTCTTCAGCCAGCTTGCGCGCAGCCGGTGCAGCAACAGGATCGTCTTCGCCTTCGGCGGCAGGGGCAGCAGCCTGGGCAGCGGCGGCAGGAGCCGCAGCAGCTGGAGCGGCAGCAGCGCCGCCCGCTTCGATGGAGCCCAGGACTTCGTCGGACAGAACGGTGTCGCCTTCGTTCTTGACGATAGCGCCCAGCACGCCATCAGCGGTAGCCAACACTTCGAGTACGACTTTATCGGTTTCGATGTCGACGATCAGTTCGTCGCGCTTGACCGCGTCGCCCGGTTTTTTGTGCCAGGTGGCAACGGTGCCATCGGCAACCGATTCCGGGAAAGTGGGGGCTTTGATCTCGATAGCCATTATCTGTGGTTCCTTAAATTCGGTTTCAGGTGCGCGAAGGCGTTAAACAGTAAAGGCGTCTTGCAGCAGTTGTTCCTGCTGTTCGGCGTGCATCGATGCGTAACCGCATGCCGGTGCAGCAGAAGCCTCGCGGCCCGCGTACTCGAGTACGAGAGACTTGTTGAGGTTGCTGATGCTGCGACGCATGTGGTGTTGGCTGCAGTACCACGCGCCCTGGTTCATCGGCTCTTCCTGGCACCAAACGGCATGCTTGGCGTTGGTGTAGGGAGCCAGGACTTCTTTCAAGTCGTCCTCAGGGAATGGGTACAGCTGCTCGATACGCACGATGGCGATATCGTCACGGCCTTCGGCACGGCGTTTTTCCAGCAGGTCGTAGTAGACCTTGCCGCTACACAGGACAACGCGCTCGACCTTTTTCGGGTCTTGGGCGTCGATTTCCGGGATAACGGTCTGGAAGGAACCTTCGGCCAGATCTTCCAGGGTCGAGATGGCCAGCTTGTGGCGCAGCAGCGACTTCGGAGTCAGGACTACCAGTGGCTTGCGCAGCGGGCGAATCACCTGGCGGCGCAGCAAGTGGTAGATCTGTGCCGGCGTCGTTGGCATGCACACCTGGATGTTGTGCTCGGCGCACAGCTGCAGGTAACGCTCCAGACGAGCCGAGGAGTGCTCCGGCCCCTGACCTTCATAACCGTGCGGCAGCAGCATGGTCAGACCGCACAGACGGCCCCACTTGTGCTCGCCACTGGTGATGAACTGGTCGATTACAACCTGGGCGCCGTTGGCGAAGTCGCCGAACTGGGCTTCCCAGATAACCAGCGCGTTCGGCGTGGTGGTCGAGTAACCGTACTCGAACGCCAGTACCGCTTCTTCGGACAGGAACGAGTCGTACAGGTCGAAGCGTGGCTGACCGTCGTACAGGTTCTGCAACGGGATGTAGGTGCCCGCGTCCTTCTGGTTGTGCAACACGGCATGACGGTGCGAGAACGTACCGCGGCCGATGTCCTGGCCGGTCATGCGGATCGGGTGACCTTCGAACGCCAGGGTCGCGTACGCCATGGTTTCGGCGTAACCCCAGTTGATCGGCAGGCCGCCGGCTTGCATCTTCTGACGGTCTTCGTAGATCTTGGCAACCTGGCGCTGAACCACGAAGCCTTCCGGAATTTCCAGCAGCTTGGCGGACAGCTCCTGCAAGGTCTTCAGGTCGAAGCGCGTGTCGTGACGCGCGGTCCAGGCGTGGCCCAGATACGGACGCCAGTCCACGAACAGCTCTTTGTTCGGTTCCTTGACCAGCGATTTCACGACGTGCAGACCGTTGTCCAGCGCGTTGCGGTACTCGTCGACCTTGGCCTGGACACGTTCAGCGTCCAGTACACCGGCCTGGGTCAGGCGATCAGCGTACAGCTCACGGGTAGTGCGCTGCTTGGTGATCTGCTGATACATGATCGGCTGGGTGCCGCTTGGCTCGTCGGCCTCGTTGTGGCCGCGACGACGGTAGCAGACCAGGTCGATCACCACGTCACGCTTGAACTGCATGCGGTAGTCGATGGCCAACTGGGTCACGAACAACACGGCTTCCGGATCATCGCCATTCACATGGAGGATCGGCGCCTGGATCATCTTCGCAACGTCGGTGGCGTACTCGGTGGAACGCGAGTCCAGCGGGTTGCTGATGGTGAAACCGACCTGGTTGTTGATCACGATGTGCACGGTACCGCCGGTCTTGAAACCGCGGGTCTGCGACATCTGGAAGGTTTCCATCACCACGCCTTGACCGGCGAATGCCGCGTCACCGTGGATGGAGATCGGCAGGACTTTCTCACCGGTCAGGTCGTTACGACGATCCTGACGGGCGCGCACCGAACCCTCGACCACCGGGGAAACGATTTCCAGGTGGGACGGGTTGAACGCCATGGCCAGGTGAACTTCACCGCCGGTGGTCATCACGTTGGACGAGAAGCCCTGGTGGTATTTAACGTCACCGGAACCCAGCTCAACCTTCTTCTTGCCTTCGAACTCGTCGAACAGCTCGCGCGGGTTCTTGCCGAAGGTGTTGACCAGTACGTTCAGACGGCCACGGTGGGCCATGCCGATGACGATTTCCTTGGTGCCGTAGGAACCGGAACGCTGGATCAGCTCGTCGAGCATCGGAATCAGGCTTTCGCCGCCTTCCAGGCCGAAACGCTTGGTACCCGGGTATTTGGTGCCCAGGTATTTTTCCAGGCCTTCACCGGCGGTCACGCGCTCGAGCAGGTGGCTCTTGATGTCGGCGGAGTACGTCGGACGGCCACGCACGCTTTCCAGACGCTGCTGGAACCACTGGCGCTGCTCGGAATCGGTGATGTGCGTAAACTCAGCGCCGATGGTGCGGCAATATGTCTGCTGCAACGCTTCGTGAATTTCGCGTAGGCTCGCTTCCTCTTTGCCGATGAACAGGTCGCCGGCACGGAAGGTCGTATCAAGATCGGCATTGGTCAAGCCGTAATGATTGATCGACAGGTCTGCAGGTGCAGGACGCTGCCACAGCCCCAGCGGGTCAAGCTGGGCTGCCTGGTGGCCACGCATACGGTAGGCCTGGATCAATCGCAGCACTTCAACTTGCTTCTTCTCGTGCTCACTGCTCACGCTGCCGGCGGAAACCGGTTGGGCGCGGCGCTGGTTCTTTGCCAGCAAGACGAAATGATCGCGAATTGTGGAGTGCGAAACATCGGTGGCAGGGTTGCCGTCAGCAGGCAACTTCTGGAAGTAGGTGCGCCACTCTTCTGGCACAGCGTTAGGGTCGTGCAGGTAGAGCTCGTAGAGCTCTTCCACATAGGCAGCGTTACTACCGGATAGGTAGGCGCTGTTCCACATGCGCTGCATCACGCTTTCTTGCATGCTTGGTCACCCTCGGTTAGGGGAACACCACCGGTGTCGACACCGAGCAAACTTGCAGAAGTCCAAATGCAGCGACCAAAACAAGCCACTAGGATCACACTGATAGTCCGGGTACCAGCCCGGATGCCCCTGCTTGTCTCATTTCTTCAAAATAAGAGCCGCAGCCTTTTAAGCTGCTGCTCTGGTTATAGCTACGACGCGGGTTGAAGCCCGCGCCTTAGCCTCTACATTTACAGCGGTACTGCATTTACAACAGCTGGGTTACAACAGCTGTTTCACACACCGCTCGAGAGCAGCATGTGACGGATGTGACCGATGGCCTTAGTCGGGTTCAGGCCTTTCGGACATACGTTGACGCAGTTCATGATCCCGCGGCAGCGGAATACGCTGAACGGGTCATCCAGCGCAGCCAGACGTTCGGACGTCTTGGTATCACGGCTGTCTGCCAGGAAGCGGTACGCTTGCAGCAGTGCAGCTGGACCCAGGAACTTGTCCGGGTTCCACCAGAAGGACGGGCAAGAGGTCGAGCAGCAGGCGCACAGGATGCACTCGTACAGACCGTCGAGCTTTTCACGCTCTTCAGGGGACTGCAGACGCTCGATGGCCGGAGCCGGCGTGTCGTTCTGCAGGAATGGCTTAACCTTCTCGTATTGCTTGTAGAAGATGCTCATATCGACGACCAGGTCACGGATAACCGGCAAGCCTGGCAGAGGACGAACGATCAACTTGTTACCTTTTACGACGGCGGACAGCGGCGTGACACACGCCAAGCCGTTTTTGCCGTTGATGTTCATGCCGTCGGAGCCGCAAACACCTTCACGGCAGGAGCGACGATAGGAGAAACCTTCGTCCTGCTCTTTGATCAGGGCCAGTACGTCCAGCACCATCAGGTCTTTACCACCGGTATCGACCTGGAATTCCTGCATGAACGGCGCAGCGTCCTGATCAGGGTTGTAACGATAAACACTGACTTGCAACATGGCGGCCACCCTTAATAAGTCCGAATCTTAGGTTCAAAAGTCGGAACCGTCTTCGGCGAGAAGTTCACGGCACGCTTGGCAACGCGCTTCTCACCCGGGAAGTACAGGGTGTGGCACAGCCAGTTTTCGTCATCACGATCTTCAAAGTCTTCACGGGCGTGAGCACCGCGAGACTCTTTTCGTACTTCGGCGGCGATGGCGGTAGCTTCAGCCACTTCCAGCAGGTTCTGCAGTTCCAGAGCTTCGATACGCGCAGTGTTGAACGCCTGCGACTTGTCGTTGATCTTGACGTTGGCGATGCGCTTGCGCAGATCGGCCAGCTGGGCAATACCCTTCTGCATGTATTCGCCGGTACGGAATACACCGAAGTAGTTCTGCATGCAGTTTTGCAGCTCGCGACGCAGGGTTGCCACGTCTTCGCCATCGGTACGCTCGTTCAGGGCGGCCAGGCGCGACAGGGCCGCGGTGATGTCGGCTTCGGTGGCGTCGTCGTACTCGATACCGTCGGTCAGCGCCTTTTCCAGGTGCAGGCCGGCAGCACGGCCGAAGACCACCAGGTCGAGCAGCGAGTTGCCGCCCAGGCGGTTGGCGCCGTGAACCGACACGCAAGCCACTTCGCCTACAGCGAACAGGCCCGGGATGATGGTGTCTACGCCGTCGGCGTCCTGGGTGATCGCCTGGCCGTGGATGTTGGTGGCAACGCCGCCCATCATATAGTGGCAGGTAGGAACAACCGGAACCGGAGCAACAACCGGGTCAACGTGTGCGAAAGTCTTCGACAGTTCGCAGATGCCTGGCAGACGGCTGTGCAGCACTTCCTCGCCCAGGTGGTCGAGCTTGAGCATCACGTGGTCGCCATTCGGACCACAGCCGTTGCCGGCGATGATCTCTTTAACCATCGAACGGGCCACGACGTCACGACCGGCAAGGTCCTTGGCGTTCGGAGCATAACGCTCCATGAAACGCTCACCGTGCTTGTTGATCAGGTAACCACCTTCACCACGGCAACCTTCGGTCACCAGTACACCGGCGCCGGCGATGCCGGTCGGGTGGAACTGCCACATCTCGATGTCTTGTACCGGTACGCCAGCACGCAGGGCCATGCCGACGCCGTCACCGGTGTTGATCAGGGCGTTGGTGGTGGACGCATAGATACGACCTGCACCGCCGGTGGCCAGAACGGTAGCCTTGGCACGGATGTAGGTGGTTTCGCCGGTTTCGATGCAAATGGCGATAACGCCGACGAATTCGCCAGCCTGGTTTTTCACCAGGTCAACGGCGTAGTACTCGTTCAGGAACGTGGTACCGGCTTTCAGGTTGCCCTGATAAAGGGTGTGCAGCAGCGCGTGACCGGTACGGTCGGAAGCGGCGCAGGTACGGGCAGCCTGGCCACCTTTACCGTAGTCCTTGGACTGACCGCCGAACGGACGCTGGTAGATACGGCCGGTTTCGGTACGCGAGAACGGAAGACCCATGTGGTCCAGCTCGAAAACGGCGGCCGGGCCTTCCTGACACATGTATTCGATAGCGTCCTGGTCACCGATGTAGTCGGAGCCCTTGACGGTATCGTACATGTGCCAGCGCCAGTCATCGTTCGGGTCGGCGGACGCGATGGCACAGGTGATGCCGCCCTGGGCGGATACGGTGTGCGAACGGGTCGGGAAAACCTTGGTGATTACCGCGGTCTTGTGACCGCCTTGCGCCAGTTGCAGCGCTGCGCGCATGCCGGCACCGCCACCACCAATAATGATGGCGTCGAAAGAAATCGTTGGAATGTTAGCCATGAATCAGATACCCCAGAGAATCTGCACACCCCAGACGAAGTAAGCGAACATCGCAACGCCGCATACTGCCTGGAAAAGGAAACGTACTGCAGTTGCGGACTTGCCCAGCGCCATCGGCGTCAGGTAGTCGGTCGCGATGGTCCACATGCCAACCCAGGCGTGAGCGCCGAGGGCAACAAGGGCCAGCAGACTGAAGATACGCATCCCGTTGTGAGCGAACAGGCCATGCCATTGGTCAAAGCCAATGCCCGGATTCGCTGCGAGGTATCCGATCAGGAAGATGAAATAAGCCGCGAGAACAACCGCAGACACACGTTGTGCCATCCAGTCATAGAGGCCCGAACGCGACAGGTTCGTTACGCTGGTTACCATATCCAAACTCCCGCCAGAATGATCAGCACCGCAGATACGGCGATAATGATTTTCGAGCCCAGCGTGCCGCCTTCCAGCGTCTCACCGATGCCCATGTCCATAATCATGTGGCGCACACCGGCTACCAGGTGATACAGGAGAGCGGATAGGAGGCCCCATGCTACGAACTTGGCCAGAGGGCTGGTCAAGGTTGCCTTCACGTCGGCAAAGCCTTCCTCCGAACCCAGGGATTTGCCCAATGCATAAAGCATGAAGCCCAGGCCCAGGAAGAGGATGATGCCGGAAACACGGTGAAGAAACGACGTAACGCCGGTGATGGGGAGCTTGATGGTCCTTAGGTCTAGGTTTACAGGTCGTTGGCTTTTCACGGCTTTTTTTTCACACTGAAGAGCCCCTAACAATCAGGGCAAAGTTGTTGGGGAGTGCACTGGTCAGGTAATCACCACCCAGGGAGGCGACCCCCAATAACGCAAGCCCAAAAGCCCTTGGCGGTCGGTGGCCGAGTATAGACAGTTAGGCTACTAATGACAACGGACATACCTTCCCAAAACGGCGCATTGCGCAACACGTATAAAAGGCGTAAATGGCGGTCAATTTCGATAAAAAAGTAGGGTTAAAGCCTTCTGGAGCAAGACTTTAGGCAAATTGACATTCAAATTTATCTCACTATAGTGGTGCGGGCCCTGCGTGGGGGGTCTGTCTGATGATTTCAAGCATAAATAGGAGGCCACATGGCTGACAAAAAAGCGCAGTTGATCATCGAGGGCGCAGCCCCCGTCGAGCTGCCCATTTTAACCGGCACCGTTGGTCCCGATGTTATCGATGTTCGGGGCCTGACGGCCACGGGCCGCTTCACTTTCGACCCTGGTTTCATGTCGACCGCTTCCTGCGAGTCGAAGATCACCTATATCGACGGCGACAACGGCATCCTGCTGCACCGCGGCTACCCGATCGAACAACTGGCTGAAAAGTCGGACTACCTGGAAACCTGCTACCTGCTGCTCAACGGCGAACTGCCGACCGCAGAGCAGAAGGCCCAGTTCGTCGGCACCGTGAAGAACCACACCATGGTTCACGAGCAGCTGAAGACCTTCTTCAACGGCTTCCGCCGTGACGCCCACCCGATGGCCGTCATGTGTGGTGTAGTCGGCGCCCTCTCGGCCTTCTACCACGACTCCCTGGACATCAATAACCCGCAGCATCGCGAAATCTCCGCGATCCGCCTGGTTGCCAAGATGCCAACCCTGGCCGCGATGGTTTACAAGTACTCCATGGGCCAACCCATGATGTACCCGCGCAACGACCTGTCGTACGCGGAAAACTTCCTGCACATGATGTTCAACACCCCGTGCGAGATCAAACCGATCAGCCCGGTACTCGCCAAGGCCATGGACCGGATCTTCATCCTCCATGCCGACCACGAGCAGAACGCGTCGACTTCCACCGTGCGCCTGGCGGGCTCCTCGGGTGCCAACCCGTTCGCCTGTATCGCTGCCGGCATCGCCGCACTGTGGGGCCCTGCCCACGGCGGTGCGAACGAAGCCGTATTGACCATGCTCGATGAAATCGGCGATGTCTCGAACATCGACAAGTTCATCGCCAAGGCCAAGGACAAGAACGATCCGTTCAAGCTGATGGGCTTCGGTCACCGCGTTTACAAAAACCGCGACCCTCGCGCCACTGTGATGAAGCAGACCTGCGACGAAGTACTGAAGGAACTGGGCATCCAGAACGATCCGCAACTCGAACTGGCCATGCGCCTGGAAGAGATCGCCCTGACCGACCCGTACTTCATCGAACGCTCGCTGTACCCGAACGTCGACTTCTACTCGGGGATCATCCTCAAGGCGATCGGCATTCCAACCAGCATGTTCACCGTGATCTTCGCCTTGGCGCGGACCGTGGGCTGGATCTCCCACTGGAAAGAAATGCTCTCCAGCCCGTACAAGATCGGCCGTCCGCGCCAGCTGTACACCGGCTACGAGTCGCGTGACATCACCAAGCTGGAAGACCGCAAGTAAGATTTGTCTTGCTGTAGCGTGTTGAGTTGTACCGGGAACGGCCTCTATATATAGGGGCCGTTTTTGTTTGGGCGATGGTGGCTGTTTGGGATTGGTATTGAGTAGATATCCATTGCTGCGGTAACGGCCACTTAGGGTTTCGCCCTTACGGCGAGTCACTTGGAAGAGCCCCAAGTAACCAAGGGCTCTTGCCCCTGACGTTCGGTGCCTCGCCAAGGCTCGGCATGCCCTCGCTCCGGTCCTGCTCCGTGGGCCCGCCGCGATGGGCCATCCATGGCCCAGCGCGGCTAAACCGGCATCCATGCCGGTTTACCCACTGCGCAGAACCTCCACTCGGCCTCTCGATGTGGCAAGAAAATCAAAAGCCAGATCAAGATCAAACGCAAAAGCGAGGCGGCCTGACAGCCGACCTGATTGCAGGTCTGTCCACATTCCCCTGTGGGAGCTAGCCTGCTCGCGATGAACATCCAGGCAACGCATTCATCCAGACAGGGTGCGTTATCGTTGACGTCCATCGCCAGCAGGCTGGCTCCCACAGGGAATTGGGGGTATCTGCAAAAATCACGTCGGCCGCAGGCCGCCATCACGGGCAACCCTTTCCCCTACAAAAACACTTTGGCGCACACCCGCCCCTCACCACTCATCAGGCCGAGCGTTAGCTCGCCTTCAGCTTTTGATCTTGATCTACCCGCCCTATCGGGAGGCTGAGTGGAGGTGTTCATCCGGGGAGTGGCGCGCAGCGCCGTTCGACGCAGTCGAACACATCGCATGTAGGTGCCAGCGAAGCCAACCGGAGGGCGATGCCCCCGGATGGACACCGGAGCGAAGGAACGCCGAGCCCCAGCGAGGGGCCGGACGCTGGGGCGAGCCTTTTTTTGCTTACTTTTTTTTGGCGTTTGAAAAAAAAGTGAGTCGCCGTAAGGGCGAAACCATAAGTCGCCGTTACCGCAGGAATGGATATGTACCCGGTTAACAAAAGATAGGTCGGCTGTAAGGCCGCCTTCGCAGACAAATCTCACGTCTAAAATGTCCGATAACCGCCCAAAAAAAATGCCCCAATCTCTCAATCGGGGCATTTCTATTTAAGCCAACAAACTTGAAGCCTTAGTGCGAAACCGCCCCGCTCGCCCCCAAACCAGTCTGCGAACGAACGAACTGCGGGAAGAACAGCGCCCGCTCGTTGTCAGCCGCCGTCGACTTGTCGGTAATCGAGAAGAACCAGATCCCGATAAAGGCAATGATCATCGAGAACAGTGCAGGGTACTCATACGGGAAGATCGCCTTCTCGTGATGCAGGATCTGCACCCAGATGGTCGGGCCAAGCACCATCAAGCCCACAGCGCTCACCAGACCCATCCAGCCACCAATCATCGCGCCGCGAGTGGTCAGCTTTTTCCAGTACATGGAAAGCAGCAGCACCGGGAAGTTGCAGCTCGCCGCGATAGAGAATGCCAGGCCGACCATGAACGCGATGTTCTGGCTTTCGAAAAGGATGCCGAGGCCGATCGCCAGCACCGCCAGGGCGATGGTGGTGATTTTCGACACGCGGATCTCGTCCTTCTCGTTGGCCTTGCCCTTCTTGATCACGCTGGCGTACAGGTCATGGGACACCGCCGAGGCACCGGCGAGGGTCAGGCCGGCCACCACTGCCAGGATGGTTGCGAACGCTACCGCCGAGATGAAGCCCAGGAAGATACTGCCACCGACCGCATTGGCCAGGTGCACCGCCGCCATGTTGTTACCGCCCAACAGCGCGCCAGCCGCATCCTTGAAGGCCGGGTTGGTGCTGACCAGCAGGATCGCGCCGAAGCCGATGATGAAGGTCAGGATATAGAAGTAGCCGATGAAGCCGGTGGCGTACAACACGCTCTTGCGCGCTTCTTTTGCGTCACTCACGGTGAAGAAGCGCATCAGGATGTGCGGCAGGCCAGCGGTACCGAACATCAGCGCCAACCCCAGGGAGAATGCCGAGATCGGATCTTTCACCAGGCCGCCCGGGCTCATGATCGCTTCACCTTTAGGGTGAACCTTGATCGCCTCGGAGAACAACATGTTGAAGTCGAAGTTGACGTGCTTCATCACCATCAGCGCCATGAAGGAAGCGCCGGACAGCAGCAACACAGCCTTGATGATCTGCACCCAGGTGGTCGCCAGCATGCCGCCGAACAGCACGTACATGCACATCAGGATACCGACCAGGATCACCGCAACGTGGTAGTCGAGACCGAACAGCAGCTGGATCAGCTTGCCGGCACCGACCATTTGCGCGATCAGGTAGAACGCCACCACGACCAGTGAACCGCAAGCGGACAGCGAGCGGATCTGGGTTTGCCCCAGGCGATAGGACGCCACGTCGGCAAAGGTGTATTTGCCCAGGTTGCGCAGGCGCTCGGCGATCAGGAACAGAATGATCGGCCAGCCCACCAGGAAGCCGATCGAGTAGATCAGGCCATCGTAGCCGGAGGTAAACACCAGCGCGGAAATACCCAGGAAGGACGCCGCCGACATGTAGTCACCGGCAATCGCCAGGCCGTTCTGGAAGCCGGTGATCTTGCCGCCCGCCGCGTAGTAATCGGAGGCCGACTTGTTTTTCTTGGACGCCCAGTAGGTGATGCACAGGGTCGCGCCAACGAATGCGACGAACATCAGAATCGCCGACACGTTAAGCGGTTGTTTCTGCACGGCGCCGGTCAGGGCGTCAGCCGCCCAGGCGCCCGGTGCGAAGGCTGCGATGCTCAAGAGAGCCATTAGACGCCGGATCATTGCTGAGCCTCCTTGAGAATCGCATTGTTCAAGTCGTCGAATTCGCCATTGGCGCGTCGTACGTAGATCCCGGTCAGGATGAAGGCTGAAACAATCAGCCCGACACCTATCGGTATGCCCCAGGTAATCGATGACTCAGGGCTGATTTTCGCCCCCAGCACCTGCGGCCCGTAAGCAATCAAAAGGATGAATCCGGAGTAAAGCCCTAGCATGATCGCCGAAAGAATCCAGGCGAATCGTTCCCTCTTGCTAACCAGCTCCTTGAATCGCGGGCTGTTTTGAATCGAGAGGTAAATGCTGTCGTTCATTGTTTTTATCCTCGCAGCACAGATTTAGTTGGAACGGTATCCACTCTATGCGGCTGCGGGGCAGGTTCCAGACGACCTTAGTCTTAGAACCACGTGACGTATTCGCCAAAGTCCAGCAAGAATAAATAAATGTGGGAGCGAGCCTGCTCGCGAAAGCGTCAGATCAGTCGACATCTCGGTCAACTGACAGAACGCTTCGCGAGCAGGCTCGCTCCCACAGGGTAAGGCGGTGCAGCTATTACTTGATCCAGTCAGCCACGCGCTCCGGGTGCTTGGCTACCCAATCCTTGGCCGCTGCTTCAGGCTTGGCACCCTCCTGGATCGCCAGCATGACTTCGCCGATTTCATCCTTCGAAGCCCACTGGAAGTTCTTCAGGAACTTGGCCACTTCCGGTGCCTTGGTCGCCAGCTCTTTGCTGCCGATGCTGTTCACGGTTTCAGCCGCGCCGTACACGCCTTTCGGGTCTTCCAGGAAACGCAGTTTCCACTTGGCGAACATCCAGTGTGGCACCCAGCCGGTCACGGCGATGGATTCGTTTTTCTT
This sequence comes from Pseudomonas umsongensis, assembly GCF_002236105.1. Classification (GTDB taxonomy): domain Bacteria; phylum Pseudomonadota; class Gammaproteobacteria; order Pseudomonadales; family Pseudomonadaceae; genus Aquipseudomonas; species Aquipseudomonas umsongensis. Next base: position 1,015,005 of record NZ_NIWU01000002.1, on the reverse strand, counting down.
CTCGGCACGGGTCAGCTCGGCAATCATGCCGGCGCCGGAACTGGCCTTGAGTTGATAACCGGTCAGGTCGTAGTCCTTGATCGCCTGCTCGGTCTTGAGCATCACGCCTGAACCGGCGTCGATGCCAACGATGCGTTTTTTGAAGCTGTCATCGGTCTTCAGGTCTTCAAGCGACTTGGCCTTGACGTACTCCGGTACGATCAAGCCGATCTTGGCGTCCTTGAAGTTCGGACCGTAGTCGACGACCTGGTCCTTGTTCTTGGCCCAGTAATCGCCGTGGGTCACTGGCAGCCAGGCCGACAGCATGGCGTCGAGTTTGCCGGTGGCCACGCCCTGCCACATGATCCCGGTGGCGACGGCTTGCAGCTTCACGTCGTAATTCAGCTTCTGCTTGATCACCTCAGCGGCCACGTGAGTGGTAGCAACGCTGTCGGACCAGCCGTCAACGTAACCGATGCTCAGGGTCTTGTTCTCGGCATTGGCGAATGTGGAGCCCATCGCAAGCACCAGAGCGGCACCTGCGCCTAAAAGTCGTCGCATCTTCATCGTTACTTCCCCGAAAGTGCTGCGCTCGACGGATGCCGAGTCGCGTCAACGTATAGTTATAGTGCACAGCGCCCCCATCACGCCCCACCGCAAACTCGTTCGATCATCAGTGGAGTACTGACAGTTGCGATCATCAACCTGACGCTATCAGCGACCTGCTCTGCCAGCGACCTCAAGGCAGCGAGAAACGACATCAGAACGCCATTAATCCCGCGCCAGACAACCGTTCCGGGCAATCCGCCCGAACTTTGCATGTCAAAATCATGCAGGCCACCAAGCGGGAGATAAATGCAGGTAACATGCGCCGCTTTGCTCCCACACGGCCTGACCATGTCCGCGACATCCCGTTTTCCTTTTTTTGCGTATTTATTTGCTTGCCTGCTGGGGCTGTTTGCTCTCGGCGGCTTCTGGTATGGCCTGGGCAAACCGGTGATCCTGCCGGACGTCGCCAGTGCCACGCACAAGCTGCAATGCGCTTCCTACACTCCTTTCGACAAGGACCAGTCGCCGTTCGACGTGCCATTCAACCTGCGTCCCGAGCGCATGGATGCGGACCTCGCGCTGCTGGCAACTCGCTTCGAATGCATACGCACGTACTCGATGACGGGGCTCGAGGCGCTACCCGATCTGGCGCGCAAGCATGGGTTGAAAATGATGATCGGCGCCTGGGTCAACAGCAGCCCGGTGGACACCGCCAAGGAAGTAGAGCTGCTGATCGCCGAAGCCAATGCCAACCCGGACGTGGTGACGGCGGTCATCGTCGGCAACGAGGCACTGCTGCGCAAGGAAGTCACCAGCACACAGCTTGTGAAACTGATTGAGCGGGTCAAAAGCCAGGTCAAACAGCCCGTCACCTATGCGGACGTTTGGGAGTTCTGGCAAAAGCACCCGGAAATCGCTCCGGCGGTGGACTTCGTGACCATCCATTTGCTGCCGTACTGGGCTGATTACCCTTGGGACGTCGAGGTCTCGCTGTCGCAACTCGCCATGATTCGCGAATCGTTCGCCAGCATGTTTGCCCCCAAGGATGTGTTCATAGGCGAGACCGGCTGGCCGAGTGAAGGCCGTCAACGCAGGATTGCCCTGCCAAGCCGGGTCGACGAAGCCAGGTTCATTCGTGGTTTTGTCGCCATGGCCGAGCAACATGGTTGGCACTACAACCTCATCGAAGCCTTCGACCAGCCGTGGAAACGTGCCAGCGAGGGCGCAGTCGGCGGTTACTGGGGACTGTTCGATGCGGATCGCCAGGACAAGGGCGTGCTCGCAGGACCGGTGACCAATGTGCCGTACTGGTCGCAGTGGCTGGTGGTGGGTGGGTTCATCTTCCTGGGCACACTGCTTCTCGGTGGACGCGTGCGCAGCACTCGCGCTGCACTGGTCCTGCCACTGCTGGGGGCGCTGGCTGCTTGCTCGATTGGCGCCTGGGGCGACCTGGCACGGATCACCACGCGTTTTGCCAGTGAGTGGCTATGGGTTGCTTTGCTGACCGCGTTGAATGTGCTGGTGCTGGCCCATGCCGCGCTAACCTTGAGTCCCCGCACCGGTTGGCGCGGATGGGCATTCAATGCGCTGGAACGTCGGGCTGGCTGGATACTGGCAGTGGCAGGATTTGCCGCGGCGGTAACGATGCTTGAACTGGTATTTGATCCGCGCTATCGCAGCTTCCCCAGCGTTGCGTTCATCGTGCCGGCACTGGTTTATCTATGCCGCCCGGTCAGTGTGCCGCGTCGGGAGATCGCCTTGCTGACCTTCATCATTGGCGCCGGTATTGCACCTCAGCTTTATCAGGAAGGTTTGCACAACCAGCAGGCCTGGGGTTGGGCGCTGGTGAGTGGATTGATGGTGGCGGCGTTGTGGCGCAGCTTGCGGGTTCGCAAGGGCTGATTTGGCGCTGCATCCGGCCTCTTCGCGAGCAGGCTCGCTCCCACATTGTGATCATCGCAGTACACAAAATCTGTGTTCATTGAAAATCTACTGTGGGAGCGAGCCTGCTCGCGAAAGCTCACTATCGCGTGCTACCGGAGGCCCTGACCAACCGCAACCCCGCAATCACCACCGCAAACACCGCCATCGTCGTGTTGTACAACACCAATGCCGGAAACCCGAACACCAGCGCCAGCACCGCCAACCACCACCCTGCCCGCCCTGGCAGCACAAAGCCGATCACGGCGGCAGCCAACGCGCCCCAGCCCAATACCTGGAAGTGAATCATCAGCCCCAGGTTCGAACGCACCTGGCATTCCCAACGGCTTGCCTCATCCACGCAAATACCGACCCACTGCGCATCTTCCATGAAGCCATAACGCGCGCCATAGCTGGCGGCCAGCCAGAGTGGCAACAGGACAAGCAACAGAATCACGGGCAGACGGCGGGACATGGGGCGCTCCAATACGCAAAAACGGCGGCCAGCTTAATCCCCCGGCAGCCCGACGCAAGCAATAACAACTGATAACTGGTCATTCAATCACTGCAAAGTGTATCGTCGCGCTACTATTACTCGGAATTAAGGCCTGTTTGGTGCCGATGCGTGGCACTTTGGCGCGGATCCAGTGGTCATAGCCTGCGAACTTCATTCGGCACCTTCTCTAAGGGATCTAGTCATGCTCCGTTCCTTGCGCTTCGCCGCCCTGTTTGGCGGCCTTATTTTGAGTGCGTCCGCACTGGCGGTCGATATCGACGCTGCCAGTTATGGCTATCCCTTGACCAACCCGTTCGAGGCAACGATTGCCACGACGCCGCCGGATTTGCGCCCCGAGCTGCCGCTGGACGACGACATCGATCAGGCGGATCGCAGCGTCACCTTGCGCCCGGAACGCGCATTCGAACTGCCTGACAACTTCTGGCCAGTGAAGAAGCTCACCTATCGCATTGCCACCCAGGATAAAGCCGCGCCGTTGATTTTCCTGATCGCCGGCACGGGCGCGCGCTATGACAGCAGCCTTAACGAATACCTGAAAAAGCTCTATTACAAGGCCGGGTACCACGTGGTGCAATTGTCGTCGCCCACCAGCTTCGACTTCATGAGCGCCGCCTCACGCTTTGCCACGCCCGGTATCACCAAGGACGACGCCGAAGACATGTATCGCGTGATGCAAGCGGTGCGAGCGCAAAACCCTAAACTGCCGGTCACCGATTACTACCTGACCGGCTACAGCCTGGGCGCGCTGGATGCGGCATTCGTTGCGCACCTGGACGAAACCCGCCGCAGCTTCAACTTCAAGAAAGTGCTTCTGCTTAATCCTCCGGTCAATCTCTACACCTCGATCACCAACCTGGACCGGCTGGTCCAGACCGAGGTCAAGGGCATCACCAACACCACAACGTTCTATGAGCTGGTGCTGAACAAACTGACCCGTTACTTCCAGCAGAAGGGCTACATCGATCTCAACGACGCGCTGCTCTACGACTTCCAGCAGTCCAAGCAGCACCTGAGCAACGAACAGATGGCCATGCTCATCGGCACCTCGTTCCGCTTTTCAGCCGCCGATATCGCCTTTACGTCGGACCTGATCAACCGTCGTGGCCTGATCACTCCACCCAAGACGCCCATCACCGAAGGCACCAGCCTCTCGCCGTACTTCAAGCGAGCACTGCAGTGCGACTTCGACTGCTACATCACCGAACAGGTCATCCCGATGTGGCGCGCCCGCACCGACGGCGGCAGCCTGCTGCAATTGATCGACCAGGTGAGCTTGTATGCACTGAAGGACTACCTGCATGACAGCCCGAAAATCGCCGTGATGCACAATGCCGACGACGTGATTCTCGGCCCTGGAGACCTGGGTTTCCTGCGCAAGACATTTGGCGATCGCCTGACCGTTTACCCGCTGGGAGGCCATTGCGGCAACCTTAACTATCGCGTCAACAGCGACGCCATGCTGGAGTTCTTCCGTGGCTAAATACCTCCTGCTTATCGCCGCGTTACTCAGTGCAGGCATTGCCCATGCAGATAACAGCAAAGCTAACGCCCCTGTCGTCATCGACAGCGACGGCTTCAAGGAACCCCTGAGCAAACTCAAGTTCAACCCGGGCCTGGACCAGCGCGAATTCGAACGCTCGACACTCGGCGCCCTGAATGTCTACGACCCGCTGGAGCAGTGGAACCGCCGTGTCTACCACTTCAACTACCGGTTCGATCAGTGGGTGTTCCTGCCAGTGGTCGACGGCTATCGCTATATCACGCCGAGCTTCTTGCGCACTGGCGTCAGCAATTTCTTCAACAACCTCGGCGACGTACCGAACCTGCTGAACAGCCTGTTGCAGTTCAAGGGCCAGCGTTCGATGGAGATCACCGGTCGACTGCTGCTCAACACCACCATTGGCATCGCCGGCTTGTGGGACCCGGCCACCTCCATGGGCCTGCCGCGCCAGAACGAAGACTTCGGCCAGACCCTGGGCTTCTATGGTGTACCGGGCGGCGCCTATTTCGTACTGCCGATCCTGGGACCGTCCAATCTGCGTGACACGGGCGGGCTGGCAGTCGACTTCAGCGCCGAGAATGCGATCAACTTCCTCAATGTGTCCGAGGTCAGCTCCACCCATCCAGAAGTCTGGATCCTGCGCGGCATCGACAAACGCAACCAGACCAGCTTCCGTTATGGCCAACTGAACTCGCCGTTCGAGTATGAGAAGGTGCGCTACGTGTACACCGAGTCGCGCAAGTTGCAGATCGCCGAGTAATACCATCGGCCACAAACACCCTGTAGGAGCTGGCGTGCCAGCGATAGCGCTCGAAAGGTCTACACAAGACTCAAGGGCCAATCGCCAGCAAGCCGGCTCCTACGGGTTTAACCTTTGACTGCTCGCCAGATTTTGCTGACGGCCAGAACCCCCACCAACACCACCGCCCCCGCCACAATCCCCGCCACCCCATTGAGCAGCGTCGGTACGATAAACCCGGCACCGCCCGCCCCCGCACTGACACTTTCGATCCAGTGATGCACCACCGGAACACCGTGGGTGAGGATGCCGCCACCGACCAGGAACATGGCCGCCGTACCGATCACCGACAGGCTTTTCATCATGTACGGCGCCGCGCGCAGGATGCCGTTGCCGATGCTTTTGGCCATCTGCCCAGGCTTCTGGGTCAGCCACAGGCCCAGGTCATCGAGCTTGACGATGCCGGCCACCAGCCCGTAGACGCCGATAGTCATGACGATGGCGATGCCCGAGAGCACGACGACTTGTTGGGTCAGCGCCGAGTCGGCCACGACGCCGAGGGTGATGGCGATGATTTCCGCCGAAAGGATGAAGTCGGTGCGGATCGCGCCCTTGATCTTGTCCTTTTCGAACGCCACCAGATCGACCGCCGGGTCCGCCACTGCCTCGACCAGTTCGGCATGTTCGGCCTGGTCTTCAGCCTTGCTGTGGAGGAATTTATGGGCGAGCTTTTCGAACCCCTCGAAACACAGGTAAGCGCCACCCAACATCAGTAATGGCGTGACCAGCCATGGGATGAACGCGCTGATGGCCAGTGCCGATGGCACCAGGATCAGCTTGTTGATAAATGAGCCCTTGGCGACCGCCCAGACCACCGGGATTTCCCGATCGGCCCGCACGCCGCTGACCTGCTGGGCATTGAGCGCCAGATCATCGCCCAGCACCCCGGCGGTCTTCTTGGCGGCCATTTTGGTCATCAACGCCACATCGTCCAGTACGGCTGCGATGTCGTCGATCAGCACGAGCAAACTGCTTCCTGCCATGAATCGGCTTTCCTTCTTGAATGAATGCCGTGCAGCATAGCGCGGCCTGACGCCGCACGGAGCATTCTTGAGCCTCGCCGAAGGCCGGTGCTACCATGCGCCACCGCCAGTACAGGCAAGGAACCCCCTGGTTTATGAGCACCATCCGCGAGCGCAACAAACAACTGATCCTGCGTGCCGCCAGCGAAGAATTTGCCGACAAGGGCTTCGCTGCGACCAAAACCAGTGACATCGCAGCCAAGGCGGGATTGCCCAAGCCCAACGTCTACTACTACTTCAAATCCAAGGAAAACCTCTATCGCGAGGTCCTGGAAAGCATCATCGAACCGATTCTGCAGGCCTCGACACCGTTCAATCCCGACGGTGTGCCAAGTGAAGTGCTGAGCGGCTATATCCGCTCGAAAATCCGCATCTCTCGCGACCTGCCCTTTGCCTCCAAGGTGTTCGCCAGCGAAATCATGCATGGCGCGCCGCACCTGAGTTCCGACCTGGTCGAACAGCTCAACGGCCAGGCCAAGCACAACATCGACTGCATCCAGACCTGGATCGATCGTGGCCAGATTGCGCCAATCGACCCCAATCACCTGATGTTCAGCATCTGGGCCGCGACCCAGACCTACGCCGACTTCGACTGGCAGATCACTGCTATCACCGGCAAGGCCAAGCTGGATGAAGAGGATTATGAAGCGGCTGCGCAGACGATTATCCGGCTGGTGCTCAAGGGGTGTGAGCCGGACTGATATACCGCGGTGCGGCTATCGCTGGCAAGCCAGCTCCCACAGGTTTCTGTGTTGAGCTCACATTCTGTGAACGACACAAATCCCTGTGGGAGCTGGCTTGCCAGCGATGAAGTCGACTCGGTGTGGCCTCAAACCCAGATAGCATCCCACAACGGATAGTTGCCAAGTTTTTCAACGAGCCCGGCCCGCAGTGGGTTTGCTACTACATACCGGGCCAATGTCACCAAATCCTCCTCTCGCCTTAAGGCCCTGTCGTGATAACCCTGCTGCCAAAGCGGCCCGCTTCGACGACTTGAAAGATTCACCTCCCTCGTAATCAGGGATTTAGTCTGGCGCATCAGCTTTCTGAGCGAACAATTTTCCAATTCGATCAACCAATGAAAATGGTCGGGCATGACAACCCACGCCAAGGAATTTGCCAATCCAATATCTTGTGCTCGGCGAAATTGATGAACCACCAATCTGCCCAGCGCGAAGTCGGCAAAAATCGGCGCACGATCAAGTGTAATGGTGGTCAGTAAGTAGATTCTGTTGGGCTCGGCATAGCGACCCGTTCGCAGTTTGTGTGATGCGGGTAAATTGGGCATTCCCTTGCCTCTCTCATGACGAATTCATGAAAAGGCTAGACCTCGAAATTCTAAACTCTAATACACACTTTTAGCTGGATGTGTCTGGCAGAAAGTCATCGCTGGCAAGCCAGCTCCCACAGGGCCTGCTGGTGGACACAAAACTTGTGAACACCTGCAATCGCTGTGGGAGCGAACTTACTCCCGATAGCGGTAAATCAGCCTGCGCAAATCAAGCAGCCACCCCAGCATCCGCCCTCAACCCCAGCGCCTCGATCGCATTGATCGCACACTGCTCATCAACATCCGATAGATCCCCGCTGATCCCCACCGCCCCCAACACATTCCCATCCTGATCGCGGATCAGCACACCGCCCGGTGCCGGCACCACGCTGCCCTGCCCCAGGCTATTCAATGCCGCGATGAAGGCCGGGCGCTGCTGGGCGTCCAACGCCAGCAGGCGTGAGCCTTTGCCCAGGGCGATGGCGCCCCAGGCCTTGCCGATGGCGACTTGCGGGCGCAGCAGGCTGGCGCCGTCTTCACGCTGCAAGGTGACCAGGTGCCCGCCGGCATCCAGTACCGCGATGGCCAGGGGCGCGGCGGAGATTGCCCGTGCGGCGGTGATGGCCTCGTTGACCAGGTTGACTGCGACTTTCAAGGTTAAAGCGCTCATGGTGCCGTCCTCATTTTGTTTTTCGGAAAGCCGGTAGCCTGCTTCGTTGTGCCGCAGGCAGATGCAACAAATAGAACACAATGGATTATTTTTTTGTATACAATAATTCTCGAAAAGCGCCGCATGCGACGAAAAGCCACAGTAGAACGGGCTTCCGACGAATGAAACGAGCGCTTGAGAAAATGGATTGACCTGCGCCGTCCGCCGTGAATACACTCTGCGCAAAGCCACTTGTATACAATTACAAAACGTAAAGAGGCACAAAACCATGAGCAAAATGAGAGCAATCGAAGCCGCCGTTCTGGTGATGCGCCGTGAAGGGGTTGATACCGCTTTTGGCATCCCCGGTGCCGCCATCAACCCGCTGTACTCCGCCCTGCAAAAGGTCGGCGGCATCGATCACGTACTCGCTCGCCACGTTGAAGGCGCCTCGCACATGGCCGAGGGCTACACCCGCACCAAGGCCGGCAACATCGGCGTGTGCATTGGCACTTCGGGACCGGCCGGTACCGACATGGTCACTGGGCTCTACAGCGCCTCGGCCGACTCGATTCCAATCCTCTGCATTACCGGCCAGGCACCCCGCGCCCGTATGCACAAGGAAGATTTCCAGGCTGTCGATATCACCAGCATCGTCAAGCCAGTGACCAAGTGGGCAACCACTGTTCTGGAGCCGGGCCAGGTGCCTTATGCGTTCCAGAAAGCTTTCTATGAAATGCGCTCGGGTCGTCCAGGCCCAGTGCTGATCGACCTGCCGTTCGATGTACAGATGGCCGAAATCGAATTCGACATCGATGCCTACCAGCCACTGCCACTGGCCAAGCCGAGCGCTACCCGCGTTCAGGTGGAAAAAGCCCTGGCGCTGCTGGACCAGGCCGAGCGCCCATTGCTGGTGGCCGGTGGTGGCATCATCAATGCCGACGCCAGCGACCTGCTGGTGGAGTTTGCCGAACTGACCGGCATCCCGGTCATCCCGACCCTGATGGGCTGGGGCACCATCCCGGACGATCACCCGTTGATGGTGGGCATGGTCGGCCTGCAGACTTCGCACCGCTACGGCAACGCGACCCTGCTGAAATCGGACGTGGTACTGGGCATCGGTAACCGTTGGGCCAACCGCCACACCGGTTCGGTCGACGTCTACACCGAAGGCCGCAAGTTCATTCACGTCGACATCGAAGGCACGCAGATCGGCCGCGTTTTCACCCCGGACCTGGGCATCGTCTCCGACGCCGCCGCCGCGCTGACCGTGTTCATCGAAGTCGCTCGCGAGTGGCAAGCTGCCGGCAAGCTGAAAAACCGCAGCGCCTGGCTGCAAGACTGCCAGCAGCGTAAAGCCAGCCTGCAGCGCAAGACCCACTTCGACAACGTTCCGGTCAAGCCGCAACGCGTTTATGAAGAGATGAACCAGGTTTTCGGCAAGGACACCTGCTACGTCAGCACCATCGGTCTGTCGCAGATTGCCGGCGCGCAGTTCCTGCACGTCTACAAGCCGCGCCACTGGATCAACTGCGGTCAGGCAGGCCCACTGGGCTGGACCATTCCTGCTGCGCTGGGCGTGGTCAAGGCTGACCCGAACCGCAAAGTCGTGGCCCTGTCGGGGGACTATGACTTCCAGTTCATGATCGAAGAACTGGCGGTGGGTGCGCAGTTCAAGCTGCCGTACATTCATGTGGTGGTGAACAACTCGTACCTGGGCCTGATCCGTCAGGCGCAGCGCGGGTTCGAGATGGACTACTGCGTGCAGCTGTCCTTCGACAACCTGAACGCTCCGGAACTCAACGGTTATGGCGTCGATCACGTCGCGGTAGCCGAAGGCTTGGGCTGCAAGGCGCTGCGTGTGTTCGAACCGGCTGACATCGCCCCTGCCCTGCGCAAGGCCGAACAGATGATCGAAGAGTTCAAGGTTCCGGTGATCGTCGAGATCATCCTGGAGCGCGTGACCAATATTTCCATGGGCACCGAGATCAACGCCGTCAACGAATTCGAAGACCTGGCGCTGGTTGGCAACGACGCCCCAACGGCGATTTCGTTGCTCGATTGATCGTTCCCCTTGTGGGAGCGAGCCTGCTCGCGAAGGCGGCTTCAAATCCAGCAACAATGTTGGCTGGCACACTGCTTTCGCGAGCAGGCTCGCTCCCACAGGGGCCGCCCTCACATATTTACGGGAGACCACCATGCCGCGTTTCGCAGCCAACCTGTCCATGCTGTTCACCGAACAGGACTTTCTTGCCCGTTTCGAAGCGGCCGCCAAGGCCGGTTTCAGTGGTGTCGAGTACCTGTTCCCGTACGACTTCAGCTCTGCCGAAATCAAGGCCAAGCTCGATGCCAACGGTCTGACTCAAGTGCTGTTCAACCTGCCGGCCGGCGACTGGGCCAAGGGCGAGCGTGGTATCGCCTGCCTGCCGGATCGAGTTGAAGAGTTCCGCGCCGGTGTCGACCTGGCGATCGCCTACGCACAAGTGCTGGGCAACACCCAAATCAACTGCCTGGCCGGCATCCGCCCACAAGGCGTTGACGATGCCACCGTGGAAAAAACCTTCGTCGCCAACCTCAAGTACGCGGCCGAGAAGCTGCAGGCAGCCGGTATCAAGCTGGTGATGGAAGCGATCAACACCCGCGACATCCCGGGCTTCTACTTGAACAACACGGCGCAAGCCCTGTCGATTCGCGAACAGGTCGGCAGCGCCAACCTGTTCCTGCAATACGACATCTATCACATGCAAATCATGGAGGGCGACCTGGCCCGCACCCTGCAATCGCACCTGGGCGAAATCAACCATGTGCAGTTGGCGGACAACCCGGGGCGCAACGAACCGGGAACTGGTGAAATCAACTACCGCTTCCTGTTCGAACACCTGGACCGCATTGGGTATCAGGGTTGGGTCGGTTGCGAATACAAGCCGCTGACGACCACCGAAGCGGGTTTGGGCTGGCTCAAGACCCATAACGCGATTTAATTGAACATGACATTCCTGTAGGAGCTGCCGAAGGCTGCGATCTTTTGACTTTGTTTTTCAAGATCAAGATCAAAAGATCGCAGCCTTCGGCAGCTCCTACAGGGTGACAAACAAAAAGAGAGGATTTTCTCATGGCTAAAATCGGATTCATCGGCACCGGCATCATGGGCCACCCAATGGCGGCGAACCTGCAAAAAGCCGGTCACAGCCTGTTCCTGTCGGCGCACCACGACGCCGCTCCTGCTGACCTGGTTGCCGCCGGCGCCGTCGCCCTGGCGAACCCGAAAGAAGTCGCCCAGGAAGCCGAATTCATCATCGTGATGGTCCCGGATACCCCACAGGTCGATGACGTGCTGTTCCGTGCCGACGGCGTTGCCGCCGGTCTTGGCAAAGGCAAGGTGGTGATCGACATGAGCTCGATCTCGCCGACCGCCACCAAGGCATTTGCGGCCAGGATCAACGAAAAAGGCGCCCAGTACCTCGACGCGCCAGTGTCCGGCGGTGAAGTCGGTGCCAAGGCGGCGACCCTGAGCATCATGGTCGGCGGCGATGCCGATGCCTTCGAACGCGCGCTGCCGCTGTTCCAGGCCATGGGCAAGAACATCACCCTGGTGGGTGGCAACGGTGACGGTCAAACCGCCAAGGTGGCGAACCAGATCATCGTCGCCCTGAACATCCAGGCCGTGGCCGAAGCCCTGCTGTTCGCTGCCAAGAACGGTGCCGATCCAGCCAAGGTGCGTGAAGCACTGATGGGCGGTTTCGCCTCGTCGAAGATCCTCGAAGTACACGGCGAGCGCATGATCAAGGGCACCTTCGATCCAGGCTTCCGCATCAGCCTGCACCAGAAGGACCTGAACCTGGCGCTGCAAGGGGCCAAGGAGCTGAACATCAACCTGCCGAACACCGCCAACGCCCAGCAAGTGTTCAGCACCTGCGCGGCCATCGGTGGCAGCAACTGGGACCACTCGGCACTGATCAAGGGCCTGGAACACATGGCAAATTTCTCGATTCGCGACAAGAACTAAGCCCTGCCCCATCCCCAATGTGGGAGCGGGCTTGCTCGCGAAGTGGGAGTGTCAGCAACATATTGGCTGACTGACCCACCGCTTTCGCGAGCAAGCCCGCTCCCACACTGGACCGAGTTGCCCTTTCGAATAACAAGAATTCCGGGAGCCCGCCATGTCGGTCGATCCGCAACAATTGCTGCGTGAGCTGTTCGCCACAGCCATCGACGCGGCCCATCCGCAGCAAGTCCTTGAAGCCCATTTGCCTGCCGACCGCAGCGGTCGGGTGATCGTCATTGGTGCCGGCAAAGCCGCGGCCGCCATGGCCCAGGTGGTCGAGCGCTGCTGGCAGGGCGAAGTGTCCGGCCTGGTGGTGACGCGTTACGGCCACGGCGCCCCCTGCGAAAAAATCGAAGTGGTCGAAGCCGCGCATCCGGTTCCGGACGCCGCCGGCCTGGCCGTTGCCAAACGCGTTCTGGAACTGGTCAGCGACCTCGACGAAACAGACCGCGTGATCTTCCTGCTGTCCGGCGGTGGCTCGGCGCTGCTCGCCCTGCCGGCCGAAGGCATCACCCTGGCCGACAAGCAATCGATCAACAAAGCCCTGCTCAAATCCGGCGCGACCATTGGCGAGATGAATTGCGTACGCAAACACCTCTCGGCGATCAAGGGTGGCCGCCTCGGCAAGGCTTGCTGGCCAGCCACTGTCTATACCTATGCGATTTCCGATGTGCCGGGCGACCTCGCCACGGTCATCGCCTCAGGTCCCACAGTGGCCGACCCGAGCACCTCGGCGGAAGCGCTGGCAATCCTCAAGCGCTACGCCATCGACGTGCCCGCCTCCGTGCGTAACTGGCTGCAAAGCCCGGAATCAGAGACTGTGAAACCTGGCGATCCGAGCCTGGCCCGCAGTCACTTCCAGCTGATCGCGCGCCCGCAGCAATCACTGGAAGCCGCGGCGGTGAAGTGCCGTCAGTCCGGTTACAGTCCGTTGATCCTGGGCGACCTCGAAGGTGAGTCCCGTGAAGTGGCAAAAGTGCATGCCGGTATCGCTCGGCAAATCGTCCAGCACGGCCAGCCACTGGCGGCGCCCTGCGTGATTCTTTCTGGCGGCGAAACCACGGTTACCGTTCGCGGTAACGGCCGTGGTGGGCGCAACGCCGAGTTCCTGCTCAGCCTGACCGACAGCCTCAAGGGCTTGCCCGGCGTCTACGCCCTGGCCGGGGACACCGATGGCATCGACGGCTCCGAAGACAACGCCGGGGCAATCATGACCCCGGACAGTTACGCCAGCGCCGCGGCCCTCGGTTTGAGCGCCAGCGACGAGTTGGACAACAACAATGGCTACGGCTATTTCGAGGCGCTGGACGCACTGATCGTCACCGAGCCGACCCGCACCAACGTCAACGACTTCCGCGCCATCCTGATTCTTGAGAGCCCTAAACATGACGCCTGACAAAAAGGTCAAGATCCTCGCCACCCTGGGCCCCGCTACCGACGGAATCGACGACATTCGTGAACTGGTGCAGGCCGGGGTCAATATCTTTCGCCTGAACTTCAGCCACGGCGATCACGCCGACCACGCCAAGCGCTACCAGTGGATCCGCGAAGTCGAGCGCCAGCTGAATTATCCGCTGGGCATTCTGATGGACCTGCAAGGGCCGAAATTGCGGGTCGGCAAATTTGCCGCAGGCAAAGTCCAGCTGCATCGCGGTCAAGCCCTGCGCCTGGATCTCGATGCCACGCCGGGTGACGAACGCCGGGTCAACCTGCCGCACCCGGAAATCATCGCTGCGCTGGAGCCCGGCATGGACCTGTTGCTGGACGACGGCAAGCTGCGCCTGCGAGTGGTCACCAAGTATGCCGATGCCATCGACACGACCGTGCTCAATGGTGGCGAACTGTCGGACCGCAAAGGCGTGAACGTGCCGCAAGCGCTGCTCGAACTGAGCCCGCTGACCGCCAAGGACCGCCGCGACCTGAGCTTCGGCCTTGAACTGGGGGTGGACTGGGTGGCCCTGTCGTTCGTGCAGCGTCCTGAGGACATTCGCGAAGCCCGTGCCCTGATCGGCGACAAGGCGTTCCTGATGGCCAAGATCGAGAAGCCGTCAGCGGTGGCGCAATTGCGCGAAATTGCCGAATTGAGCGACGCGATCATGGTCGCTCGCGGTGACCTGGGCGTGGAGGTGCCGGCCGAAAGCGTGCCGCAGATCCAGAAAAACATCATCAGCACCTGTCGCCAGTTGGGCAAGCCGGTGGTGGTGGCGACGCAGATGCTCGAATCGATGCGCTTCTCCCCGGCGCCCACCCGCGCCGAAGTCACCGATGTCGCCAATGCGGTGGCCGAAGGTGCCGACGCGGTGATGCTGTCGGCGGAAACCGCCTCCGGCGAATACCCGCTGGAAGCTGTACAGATGATGAGCAAGATCATCCGCCAAGTGGAAAACGGCCCGGACTACCAGACCCAGCTGGACGTCAGCCGGCCAAAAGCCGAAGCGACTGTTTCCGATGCGATCAGCTGCGCGATTCGCCGTATCAGCAACGTGTTGCCGGTGGCGGTCTTGGTCAACTACAGCGAATCAGGCACCTCGAGTTTGCGTGCGGCCCGGGAACGGCCGACAGTGCCGATCCTCAACCTGACGCCGAACCGGCAAACCGCTCGACGCCTGACCGTGGCATGGGGGGTGCATTCGGTGGTCAACGATCGCCTGCGTCAGGTGGACGAGGTGTGCTCTACGGCGCTGGAAATTGCCCAGGCCCAAGGCATGGCGCAGCGGGGCGATACGTTATTGATCACTGCAGGTGTGCCGTTTGGGCAGCCGGGGTCGACTAACTCTTTGCGTATCGAAACATTGATTTAACCCCTACATGATCGTTCCCACGCTCTGCGTGGGAATGCAGCCCGGGACGCTCCGCGTCCCAAGAGCAGACGCAGAGCGTCCATTGAGGCATTCCCACGCAGAGCGTGGGAACGATCTGTACTGAAACGACCCTTGCCATGCCTGCCAACCACTTCAACACCCACTGCCCCGACTGGGCCGAAGCCTTGCTCAACGGCTTCAGCCAGATATTCCTCCAACGCCATCCGCTGTTTGGTCTGGCGTGCCTGCTCGCCATTCTGTTTACCGCGCCCGCCTTGCTCGGCGGTGCATTGCTTGGCGGCGTCGCCGGGCTGCTCACCGCGCAACGTCGAGGCTACGCCAAGGCCGATCGCCAGGCCGGACTCTTCAGTTACAACGGCGTCTTGCTTGGCTTGCTGCTGAGTCTGTATTTCCCCTGGTCGGCGATGTTGCCGCCGCTGATCCTCGCCGCAGGTGGCCTGAGCGCCATGCTCACACAGCAGTGGCTCAAACGCACCCGCTTCAGCCAATACCTGCCGGCCTATACCGCGCCCTTCGTGGGTTTGGGCTGGTTGCTGCTGTGCTTCGCCACGCCCTCGACCGAGGCGCATCTGATCGAAGTCAGCACGCTGAACATGCTCGCCGCCCCCCTCAAGGGCCTCGGCCAGGTGATGTTCCTCGGTCATCCGCTGGCCGGTGCGATGATTGCCGCCGGTTTGCTGGTGGCTGATCGTCGCGCCTTCTGCTGGGCGTTGTTGGCGTCTGTTGCCGGCATGGGTTGGAGCCTGTTGAACCACGACTTCTACACCGCACTGCTGGGCCTGGGTGGCTACAACGCCGTGCTCGCCGCCCTCGCCTTCAGCGCCCAGCGCCAGCAGCCGTGGCTGCCACTGGTGGGCATTGCCTGCGCGCTGCTGTTGACGCCGATGTTTGCCGCTGTTGGCCTGCCCACGCTGACCGCGTCGTTCATCCTCGCCTGCTGGCTGATTCGTACGGTGGCTCAAGTACTCGGCAAGGCGACAGGGGCCACTGCGCCTTGCGCTTCTGGGGAGAATCAACCTAGGCTGCGCTGATTCCCGATTCAGGCGTTTCCCATGGACAGCAGCAAAAACTGGCGTGAAGACCTTTACGTCATGATTTTCCAGAGCGACACCAAGGCGGGTCGGCGCTTCGACGGCATTTTGCTGTTGATCATCCTCGCCAGCCTGGTGATCGTGATGCTCGACAGCATCGATACAGTCCACCGCAACTACGCCGACGTGCTGGCGTACATCGAGTGGGGCTTCACCGTCATCTTCGCCATCGAATATGGCCTGCGCCTGTACTGCTCGCCCAAACCCCTGCGCTACGCCTTCAGCTTCTATGGACTGGTGGACTTGCTGGCGATCGTGCCCGGCATACTGGCGTTGTACTACGCCGATGCGCAGTACCTGTTGATTATCCGGATCATCCGGATGCTGCGGATTTTCCGCGTGCTCAAGCTCAGCCCCTACCTGAAACAAGCCAACTACCTGATGTCCGCGTTGCGCGGCAGCAAGCAGAAAATCGTGGTGTTCCTGGTCAGTGTCTGCACCCTGGTGACGGTGTTCGGCACATTGATGTATGTGATCGAAGGCCCGGAGCACGGTTTTACCAGCATTCCCAAAGGCATCTACTGGGCCATCGTGACGCTGACCACGGTGGGCTTCGGCGACATCGTGCCGAAGACGCCATTGGGCCAGGTGATTTCCTCGCTGGTCATGATCACCGGTTATTCGATCATTGCCGTGCCCACCGGTATTTTCACTGCCGAGCTGGCCAACGCCATGCGTGGCGAACAGTTGCAACATGACTGCCCGGTGTGCAAGAAAAACCACCACGAACACGGCGCCGCGTTCTGCTCTCGCTGCGGCAATGCATTGTTCAAGAAACTGGAATAAGCAAAGAGCTTTTTAATCTTTAAACGACTATGCGGGGCCGGCTATAGTCGCTGGCAAATTAGTATCGCGTTCAATACACATAACCCGCAGGAGCTGCCGCAGGCTGCGATCTTTTGATCTTGCTTTTGAAGATCAAAATCAAAAGATCGCAGCCTGCGGCAGCTCCTACATAGAACAAGGAATTCGCAGTGAAAAAACTCTTTGGCGCCTCACTTCTGGCCGCTGGCCTGGCACTGACCAGCGTGGCCCAGGCCGCACCGACCCTGCTCAACGTTTCCTACGACGTGATGCGCGATTTCTACAAGGACTACAACACTGCGTTCCAGAAACACTGGCAAGCCGAGCACAACGAAAACATCACCTTGCAGATGTCCTTCGGTGGCTCCAGCAAACAGGCGCGCTCGGTCATCGATGGCCTGCCCGCTGACGTGATCACCATGAACATGGCCACCGACATCAACGCCCTGGCTGATAACGGCAAACTGATCCCGGACAACTGGGTCACCCGCCTGCCGAACAACAGCGCCCCGTTCACCTCGGCCACTGTGTTCATCGTCCGCAAAGGCAACCCCAAAGCCCTGAAAGACTGGCCGGACCTGCTCAAGGACGGTGTGCAAGTCATCGTGCCAAACCCGAAGACTTCTGGTAACGGCCGCTACACCTACCTCTCCGCTTGGGGCTACGTGCTGAAAAATGGCGGCGACGAAAACAAGGCGAAGGACTTCGTCGGCAAGCTGTTCAAGCAGGCTCCAGTGCTGGATACCGGCGGCCGCGCCGCAACGACGACCTTCATGACCAACCAGATCGGCGACGTACTGGTGACCTTCGAAAACGAAGCGGAAATGATCGCCCGCGAGTTTGGCCGCGATCAGTTCGAGGTCATCTACCCAAGCGTATCCGCCGAAGCCGAGCCTCCGGTGTCGGTGGTCGACAAGACCGTCGACAAGAAAGGCACCCGCGCCGCAGCCGAGGAATACCTGAAGTACCTCTGGTCGCCACAAGGTCAGGAAATCGCCGCCGCCAACTACCTGCGTCCACGTGACCCGGCCGTTCTGGCCAAGTACACCGACCGCTTCCCGAAAGTCGACTTCCTGTCGGTGGAAAAAACTTTCGGCGACTGGCGCACCGTGCAGAAGACCCACTTCAATGATGGCGGGATTTTCGATCAGATTTACGCCCAGTAACCACTGAGCAGACGCGATCCCCTGTAGGAGCTGCCGAAGGCTGCGATCTTTTGATCTTGTTTTTCAAAAGGCAAAATCAAAAGATCGCTGCCTTCGGCAGCTCCTACAGGGGTATGCCGCTAGCTCAGGTTGCCGCAGAAAATCGCCTGGTGACCATCGGCCGGGCTTTCACGCACCACCAACGCATAGCCCCCCGCTCGAAGTGTCTCGACTGGTACGGGTGCACTTTTCCAGAAATATTGCATGGACGCTTGCGAATAGAACCGCGCATTCGGGCCGTCATTCATGTCATAGGCGGGTTTGGCACCCAGACTTCCACAGCTTCCCGGGTAGATGTAGGCCTGCAAACGACCTGGTAACGCGCTACCCATGGATTCTCCACTGACAGCAAACCAGAACACTGTTGCTTGCCCGTCGGGCATCATGATTGGCCGGGCGATGTTGCCAGCATTGATGGCAGTAGCGTTCATGGGAACGTTGGTGACCTGAGCATCCGGCACTGTCGAGCACCCGAAGATCGACCCAACCGCTACCACCAACGCCAGCGAAGATACGATTTTCATCGTGATACTCCCGCTTTGTAAGGACACGTTGAAGTGATCCCCCTGTAGATTCTAGCTGTCACGGCAAAACGGGCAGTTCTTCGGATGGCCGGTGGTCCCTGCAACACGCCCGCATTCGTCATTCATTGCGCAGAAGAATGATTACTATCATTCCAATTCCACTTCCGCCGTTTCAGCCAGCCGTTTAGCCTGCGCGCATTCACTTATTTCCAGCGAGACACGTTATGACTCCAGCGCCCCAACTGCCCCATGGCACCGCGACAATGACCCGAGGCATGGTGCTGCTGTTCGCCTTCTGCTGTGGCGCGATCGTCGCCAACATCTACTATGCGCAACCGATCATCGGCCTGATCGCACCGGACATCGGCCTGACCAGCACCATGGCCAGCCTGATCGTTTCGCTGACGCAGATCGGTTATGCCCTGGGCCTGTTCTTCCTCGTGCCTTTGGGTGATCTGCTGGAAAACCGGCGGCTGATGATCATCACCACCGTGGTCGCCATTGCCAGTCTGCTGGGCGCGGCGTTCACCGATCAGCCGAACGTGTTCTTGCTGATTTCGCTACTGGTGGGCTTCAGCTCGGTGTCGGTGCAGATCCTGATTCCGCTGGCCGCACACCTGGCGCCGGAAGAATCTCGCGGCCGCGTGGTCGGCGGGATCATGGGCGGTTTGTTGTTGGGAATATTGCTGGCGCGACCGGTGTCCAGCGTGGTGGCGGATCATTTTGGCTGGCGGGCAATGTTTGTGATTGCCGCGCTATTGATGGCAGCGATCAGCATCGTATTGGCGCTGACCATCCCCAAGCGCCAGCCTGACCACAGCGCGTCCTATGGCCAATTGCTGGGTTCGCTCTGGACGCTGCTGCGTCAACAACCGGTATTGCGCCAGCGGGCGTTTTATCAAGGCTGCATGTTCGCCACGTTCAGCCTGTTCTGGACCGCCGTGCCGCTGGAACTGGCGCGCAATCATGGCCTGTCGCAAAGCCAGATCGCGATTTTCGCCTTGGTCGGCGCAATCGGCGCCATTGCCGCGCCTATCGCCGGACGCCTGGCCGACGCCGGCCATACCCGCATCGCTTCATTGCTGGCCCTGCTGTGCGCCAGCCTGAGCTTCCTGCCCGCTTTCATCCACCCCGTCTATAGCGTGATCGGCTTGGCCGTGACCGGCGTGGTGCTGGATTTCTGTGTACAAATGAACATGGTCCTCGGTCAACGCGCGGTCTACGCCCTGGACGCCAAAAGCCGCAGCCGTCTGAATGCGTTGTACATGACCAGCATCTTCATCGGCGGTGCGTTCGGCTCATCCGTGGCCAGCGCGGTATATGAGCACGGCGGCTGGCTGTGGATCGTGGTGGTTGGCAGTGCGTTTCCACTGTTGGCGTTGTTGCGCTTCCTGAGTGTTTCGCAGAAGGCTTCATTGGCGACGGCGTAAAGATTCAAGCGCTTGGTGGGCGAGTAGGATCGCCCGCCAAGGCAAGGTTACCAATCCATCAATTGCGCACCAGCTTCTCCATCGCCGCATCCGCCAGGAACGACGACCGGCTTTTTACATTGTGCTCGCGCACATAACGATCAATGCGCTGGATCACATAGCCGGGCAACGTCACGTTGACCTTCTCGGTCTTGCCCAGGTACGGCGAGATGTCCAGCTCCAGCATGCCCCAGCCCATGTCGGCGAACTCGGGATTACTGCGATGCACCGAAGCCGACGTCGGCATCGGAATCGACTCACCATCCGCAGCCAACTCCTGCAGCATGATGTGGGCAACTTCGACCGCTGCGTTGTAGGCCTCTTCAAAGCTATCCCCGGCGGTTACCGCACCTGGGATATCGGGGATCTGGATACCGATGGCGGTGTTCTCATCGCCCCATTCGATACAGATTGGATATTGCATTATGGATCTCCTGCGTAACTGGCTGGCGGGCAGTACAGCCCGGCTCGCCTCCTGATGCTCTTGACCGCCCCGACCGGCAAATCCTTCTTCGGATGGGGGATGGGAATGGTGTACGGGTTGTATCGGTGGGTGAAAATGTGATGACTGCCTGTGACCCGGTCCAGGGTCCATCCCGCCTCCATCAATTCCTTGATCAATAGCCTGCTCTGCACCACCAGCCTCCTTGCTTTGGCCTCAACAAAAATAACCCTAGAGTTATCTTTACTCAAGCACAAAAACTGAATGCACGACGTTCGGTTGTATTGCGGGGTATGAAGAAAGAAGGTTTTAAATCGACAAAATGGCCGGCACAGCGATCAGGCGCATGCAGCCGGCTCGACGAGGCAGGCCAAGAGTTGTTCAACGGTTTGTTCCAGTGGCCCGGAGTTGTCGAGCACATGCACTGTCGGATCCTCGGCCAGCAGGCGCTCACCGAAACGGGCATTGCGCGCCAGGCGCTGGTCGATCTCGGCCAAGGACTCACGACCACGCGCCAGCAAGCGCTGGCGCAGCACTGCCTGGTCCACGGTCAGCAATATCGCCAACACATTCGGATAACGCTCGCGAGTATCCTGCAAATGCCCGCGCGAGCCGTTCACCAGCACGTCCTGGCCAGCGGCGAGCCAATCTTCGATTTCCCGCGGGATCCCGTAGGACAGGCCATTAGCGTGCCAGCTCAGGGCAAACGCGCCCTGGGCCTGCATCTGGACGAACTGCTGCGGGCTCACACCCAGTGCCGCCTCGCCCACGGCTTCGGCGGAACGCGTGATGACTCGGCGCACGATACGGCAGCCCCGCTCGGCCAACCGCGCTCGCGCGGCATCGAGCAGGCTGTCCTTGCCCGAACCCGAAGGCCCGATGAGGTAGATCAACCTGCCTGCCATCCAACCCCCCGAGGGTCGCAATTTGCGTTATTGCCCGAACTGGCGCCCCAACCCACCCGGTACGCCATGGATATCGGTCTCTTCCCAGGGTCCCTTCGGGCTGATTGAACGGCTCCAGCCGTTATCCCAACGGTAGTAGGTGCGCTGGCGATAGAACGTGTTCGGTTGATCGTCGAGCACATACACGCCCAGTTTCGGGTCCCAATGACTGTTGCCACCCGGTGGCGGCGCGAAGCTGGCCGAGGTGCGCGGCAGCGGCTTGGCCGGTTTGGCGGGAGTCGCCGGTTTGCCCGGCACCGTCGACGGCGCCGGTTTGGTACTGGGCTGCGACGGCGGGATCGGTGGCGGGCTCGGCTGCTCAGGTGGCCGTTGGACCGCACAAGCGCTCAGCCCCAAAACAACGCTGAGCAGGGTGATACGAGCAATGGCGGTCATGGTGGCGCTTCCTGTTATTGATCCGGGCTTACTGATCCGGGTTTACTTATCCGGGCTATCGATGGTCAGTTGTTGCGGCGCGGTGGTGCTGCTGGCCAGGGGCTGGCTGCGACCGATCCACTCGCCTGCCGTCGGTTGACCGGCGCGGGAGATGCGCGCAACCAGTTGGACTTCAGGGAAGTTCGACAGTTTCAACTGCGGCATCATTGCATCGCCATCGCCCAACTCGACGGTGGCTGGCAGATCAGCCACGGTCAGGCGCTTGGCCGCCAACGGCGCGGGTGGGCCAGAGGTGGCGCGGGCGAAGATGAACACGCTGTCACCCGGCTGGACCTTGGCCTTCAGGTCGGCCGCCAGGTCAACCCGGACCTTGAGCAGCGCTGCCGGCTTGGCCGCTGGCGCCTGGGCCACCTTGCCACCGCTGGCCACCAGTTTCTCGCTGGCGCGGGTAATACCGCCCTGCAGCGCAATACGGGACTGGTCGTCCGGCGGCAGTTGCTCCAGCAGGCGATTCCAGTAGTCGATCGCTTCCTGAAAACGCTGGCCTTCGAAGGCGGCGATGCCCAGCAGGCCCAGGCTGGTAACTTCTTTTGGATCGGCCTTGAGCGCTTCGTCAGTCAGGGCCTGGACCTTGTCCGACCACTTCTTGCCATCGGCGAAATACTGCGCCTGGGCCCATTGCCCCAACAGTTCAGGCTGGCGCCCGGCCAGGTTGACGGTGCGCTCGAAGATCTTCGCCGCATCCGCCGGACGATCCTGGGTCATGTAGGTGCGACCGAGGAAGTACAGCGCTTCGGCGGAATCGGGCTGCGCCGCGACCGCGCGCTCCAGGCGCCGGGTCATTTCTTCCATCGACTGTGGCGCCTGGGCGAATTCCCGAGTCAACTCGACTTTGTCACTGGCACCGAAATGCAGGTACAGCCCCAGGCCCAGCACCGGGACCAGGATGGCTGCCAGCAACGGTGCCGCCTTGCCCAGGCGCGTCACCCGAGGCGCGGCAACGCCTTCGGTGTCCGCGAGCAATTCACGGGCGGCTTCAGCCCGGCCGGCGTCCATTTGCGCGGCATCGAGAACGCCTTCCTGCTGCTGAACCTGCAGCTCAGCCACGCGTTCTTGATACAGCGCCACGTTCAGGGCAGTACGATCCTCTTCGAGCTGGGCGCGACGACTACGCAGGACGGGGATCAGCAGAAAACTCAGGGCCACCAGGAGCAGCAGACCTGCAGCGAGCCAGAAATCAATCATTCTTGGTTTTTATCCAACAGTTGGTCGAGGCGCTCGCGCTCCTCGGCAGAAAGCGAGCCTGGCGTTTCGGCGCGTTGCACGCGACGACGACGCACGATCACCGCGATGATCACCACACCGCCCAACAGCAGGCCAGCGGGGCCGAACCAGAGCAGTGCGGTCTTGGCGTTCAGGGCCGGTTTGTAGCGAACGAAATCACCGTAGCGATCGACCATGAAGTCGATGATCTGCTGGTTGTCCTTACCCTCGCCAAGCATGCGGAAGATCTCTTTGCGCAGGTCGGCGGCAATCGGGGCATTGGAGTCAGCGATGTCCTGGTTCTGGCACTTCGGGCAACGCAGCTCCTTGGTCAACTCGCGAAAACGCTCGCGATCACCTTCCTTGGCGAACTCGTAAGTGTCGATGGCAGCGTGGGCCACGCCGGCCAGGCTCAAGCCCAGGACAACGGCGGCAATCCAGCGCTTCATGGCTTCGCCTCGTCGACCAGCGCCTGGTACTTGGCCGCCAGTTTCTCGCGCCAGACCTGCTCGTCGATCACCCCTACGAATTTGTCGCGGATGATGCCCTTGGCGTCGATGAAGAAGGTTTCCGGGGCGCCGTACACACCGAGGTTCAGGCCCAGGGTGCCGGCGTCGTCGCGAATATCCAGCTGATACGGATTATGGAAATCCGCCAGCCATTTCAAGGCGTCGGCATTGATGTCCTTGTAGTTGATGCCGTGGATCACCACGCCCTTCTCGGCCAGTTTGTTCAACACCGGGTGCTCGATCCGGCAGGAAATGCACCAGGTGCCCCAGACGTTGACCAATGCCGGTTTGCCGAGGATGTCGGCGCGGGTCAGGGTCTTGTCGCCCTGCACCGCTGGCAGGGAAAACTCCGGGAAGGGTTTGCCGATCATCGCCGAGGGCAACTCGGCCGGGTCCAGGTACAGACCGCGATACAGGAAAACAGCCACCACTAGGAAAATCGCCAGTGGCAACAACATCAACCAACGCTTCATGCAGTCGCTCCCGTCATGCCCAGTGCTTCCCGCACACGGCTTTTCACCTTGACCCGATAACGCCGGTCCAGCGCTGCCAGCAACCCGCCCAGACCTGTGAGCAAACCACCGAACCAGATCCAGCGCACGAACGGCTTGACGTGCACACGTACTGCCCAGGCGCCATCCCCCAGGGGCTCGCCGAGTGCGACGTAGAGGTCACGGGTGAAACCGGCGTCGATCCCGGCTTCGGTCATCACCGAATTCTGTACGGTGTAGAGACGTTTTTCCGGGTGCAGGACACTGACTTCCTTGCCGTCCTTGATCACCCGCACGGTACCCTTGTCGGAGGTGAAGTTCGGGCCTTCGAAATGTTTGGCACCTTCGAAGATGAATTGATAACCGCCCAGGGCCATGGACTCGCCCGGCGCCAGGCGCAGGTCGCGCTCGGCACTGTTCTGGCTCGACAACACCACGCCGAGGGCGCAGACGGCGATGCCCAGGTGTGCAACCTGCATGCCCCAGTAGCTGCGGGTCAGGGTCGGCAGGCCTTTGATCAGGCCTTTGTGGCGAGTCTTGTCGAAAATGTCACGCACACCGGCCAACAACACCCAGGCCGCGAGCATGAAGGTCGCCAGCACCGCCCAGTTGAAATCGCCATAAGCCACGCCCGCCACCACCGCCAGCGCGGCGCTGCCGAGTAGTACCGGGGTGAGCATGCCCAGCAGCCATTTCACCGGGGTGTCTTTCCAGCGCACGATCACGCCGACCGCCATCACCAGCATCAACAAGGCCATCAATGGAATGAACAGCGCATTGAAGTACGGCGGGCCGACCGACAGCTTGGCACCGGTCATGGCATCGAGAATCAACGGATACAAGGTGCCCAGCAGGATCATCGAAGCGGCCACCACCAACACCAGGTTGTTGCCCAGCAACAGGGTTTCCCGGGACCAGAGGTTGAAGCCGACCTGGCTCTTGACCACCGGTGCGCGCAAGGCGAACAGCGTCAGCGAACCACCGACCACGAACAGCAGGAAGATCAGGATGAACACGCCGCGCTCGGGGTCCGAGGCAAAGGCGTGCACCGAGGTCAGTACGCCGGAACGCACGAGGAAAGTGCCCAGCAGGCTCAACGAAAAGGCGGCGATGGCCAGCAACACGGTCCAGCTCTTGAACACACCACGCTTTTCCGTGACGGCCAGCGAGTGAATCAGCGCGGTGCCCACCAGCCAGGGCATGAACGAGGCGTTTTCCACCGGGTCCCAGAACCACCAGCCGCCCCAGCCGAGTTCATAGTAGGCCCACCAGGAACCGAGGGTGATGCCGATACCGAGAAATGCCCAGGCGACGATGGTCCATGGCCGCGACCAACGCGCCCAAGCGGCGTCCAGGCGACCGCCCATCAGCGCGGCGATAGCGAAGGCGAAGGCCACCGAGAAGCCGACGTAGCCCATGTACAGCATCGGCGGGTGCACGATCAGGCCGATATCTTGCAGCAACGGGTTGAGGTCGGCACCGTCGCCAGGCACTTGCGGCAGGATGCGCTTGAACGGGTTCGAGGTGAGGATCAGGAACAGCAGGAAACCGGTGCTGATCATGCCCATCACTGCCAGCACCCGTGCCAGCATTACTTGCGGCAACTGTCGGGAGAACACCGACACGGCGAACGTCCAGCCGCCGAGGATCAACGCCCACAACAGCAACGAACCTTCGTGCGCGCCCCATACGGCGCTGAACTTATAGTACCAGGGCAAGGCACTGTTGGAGTTGTTGGTGACATAAGCGACGGAAAAATCGTCGGCCATGAACGCATAGGTCAAGCAGCCGAAAGCGAACAGCAGAAAGGCGAACTGCCCCCATGCCGCCGGCTGGGCCAGGCTCATCCAGAATCGGTCACCGCGCCAGGCGCCGACCAATGGCACGACGGCCTGAACCAGCGCAAAGCACAGGGCCAGGATCATCGCCAAATGACCCAGTTCGGGAATGAAGATGCCGGAAGTCATGGATCAACCCTCCTTAGCGGGTGTTGGGGCGGATTGACCACTGTCTTTCAAGGCCTTGGTCACTTCCGGCGGCATGTACTTTTCATCGTGCTTGGCCAGCACTTCATCGGCCACCACCACGCCTTCGGCATTGAGCTTGCCCAGGGCGACGATGCCCTGCCCTTCGCGGAACAGGTCCGGAAGGATGCCGCGATAGCTGATGGTCACGGATTTGTTGAAGTCGGTGACGACGAACTTCACGTCCAGCGAATCGCCGGAGCGCTGCAGGGAACCGGCCTCGACCATGCCGCCCGCGCGGATGCGCGTGTCCTGCGGGGCTTCGCCGTTGGCGATCTGGGTCGGTGTGTAAAACAGGTTGATGTTCTGCTGCAGGGCGCTGAGGGCCAGGCCCACGGCGGAGCCGACCCCAACCAGGATCGCCAGAATGATGATAAGACGCTTTTTACGCAGCGGATTCACTTGCCGTTCTCCCGGCGCAGACGGCGCGCCTCTTGTTGCAGATACCGCTTGCGGGCCAGGATCGGCGCCGCCACGTTGAGGGCCAGCACTGCCAGGCAAATGCCATAGGCCGACCAGACATACAGGCCGTGATGGCCCATGGCGAGGAAGTCGCCGAATGAAGCAAAACTCATCGAGCAACCTCCAGGCTGTTTTCAACTTCGGCCTTGACCCAACTGGCCCGGGCTTCGCGCTTGAGCACCTCAAGGCGCATGCGCAGCAGCAATACCGCGCCGAAGAAACAATAGAAACCCAGCGCCGTCAGCAGCAACGGCAGCCACATCTCGGCGGGCATCGCCGGTTTTTCCGTGAGCGTGAAGGTTGCGCCCTGATGCAGGGTGTTCCACCACTCCACCGAGTACTTGATGATCGGGATGTTGATCACGCCGACGATGGCCAGCACCGCACAGGCCTTGGCCGCACTGTCACGATTGCTGATGGCGTTGCCCAGCGCAATAAGACCGAAGTACAGGAACAAAAGAATCAGCATGGACGTCAGTCGTGCATCCCAGACCCACCACGAGCCCCAGGTCGGCTTGCCCCAGATCGCCCCGGTGACCAGCGCCACGGCGGTCATCCAGGCACCGATGGGCGCCGCACACTGCAAGGCGACGTCGGCCAGCTTCATCTTCCACACCAGCCCGACGACGCCACACACTGCCAGCATCACGTAGATGGACTGTGCCAGCATGGCGGCCGGAACGTGGATGTAGATGATGCGAAAGCTATTGCCCTGCTGGTAGTCCGGCGGCGCGAAGGCCAGGCCCCAGACCACGCCAACGCCGATCAGCAGCAACGCCGCAATGCTCAGCCATGGCAGCATTCTGCCGCTGATGCCGTAAAACCATTTGGGCGAGCCGAGCTTATGAAACCACGTCCAGTTCATTGCTGTTTCCATCACGGTTGCTGCTCGCTATCACGAGACAGCCAAAGGGTCTTTACTGGTCAAATTTTGACCAGACCTCATTATTCGCCGACGCTGATCTTCAGGCCAGCGGCTATTGCAAAGGGTGTCAGGGTTATCGCCAGGGCGGTCAGGCTCCCAAGCCACAACAGATAACCGGTCGCCGGCATGCCCTGCAAGGCTGCCTGCAAGGCGCCACTGCCAAGAATCAACACCGGGATGTACAACGGCAGGATCAGCAACGCCAGCAACAGCCCGCCACGCTTCAAACCTACCGTCAACGCCGCGCCCACCGCACCGAGCAGGCTCAGTACCGGTGTACCCAGCAATAAAGAAAGCAGCAACACCGGCAGACAGGCGGCAGGCAACCCGAGCATCAACGCCAGCAAAGGCGCGAGCAAAACCAGTGCCAGGCCGGAAAACGCCCAGTGTGCCAGTACCTTGGCCAAAACCAGAAGAGCCAGGGGGTGCGGCGAAAGGACCCACTGTTCCAGCGATCCGTCCTCGAAATCACTGCGGAAAAGCCCGTCCAGCGAGAGCAGGACCGATAAAAGGGCCGCCACCCAGACCAGCCCCGGAGACAAGGTTTGCAACAATTGAGACTCGGGACCGACCGCGAGCGGGAACAGCGAAACGACGATGGCGAAGAACACCAGCGGGTTGGCCAGTTCAGCCGGACGGCGGAACAACAGACGGGCTTCGCGGGCAACCAACAGGCCAAAAACACTCATACGGCCCAGTTCCCCAGATCAATGTCGCGGTACGCGGCCGGCACGCGGCTCAGCGTGTGGTGAGTGGTCAAGACCACCATGCCACCGCGCTCGCAGTGGCCTGCCAAGTGTTCTTCGAGCTGCGCCACGCCTTGCTTGTCGAGGGCGGTAAAGGGCTCATCGAGTATCCACAACGGTGGGCTGTCCAGATAAAGCCGCGCCAGCGCCACTCGGCGCTGTTGACCCGCGGACAGCGTATGGCAGGGAACATCCTCGAAACCGCGCAGCCCGACTGCGGCCAAAGCCTGCCAGATTGCCTCATGGGAAGCCGGTTGATGCAGGGCACACAGCCAGCTCAGGTTCTCTTGCGCAGTCAGCAAATCCTTGATGCCAGCGGCATGGCCGATCCACAAGAGATTGCGTGCAAGTTCTGTGCGTTGCTCGCTCAGCGGCTGACCGTTAAGCAGTACTTGACC
Organism: Pseudomonas umsongensis; assembly: GCF_002236105.1. GTDB lineage: Bacteria > Pseudomonadota > Gammaproteobacteria > Pseudomonadales > Pseudomonadaceae > Aquipseudomonas > Aquipseudomonas umsongensis. The sequence continues at coordinate 986,239 of NZ_NIWU01000002.1, read as the reverse complement.
GGCGGTCGGGTGCATCAGGCCGGACAACAGGCGCAACAGGCTGGTCTTGCCACTGCCGTTGGGGCCGCTGATTTGTACCATTTCGCCACTGGCCATTCTCAAATCGAGATTTTCGAAGAGCAGCCGAAGGTCTCGCTCACAAGCAAGGGCAACGGTTTGCAAGACTGGACTGGTCAAGGGTTCACGGGCCTTATACGGTTCAAGTCGGCGCTGGCGCGGCCGTTAAAGAGATGCAGAATAAAGGTATTGGCGGCCCGGACGAGAGAGCTGCGTCAATTAACTGGGAAATTTTCCGCATTCTGTATACAACGGGGCGGCATTATACATGCCATTTCCTACTCTCAAGCGTGCAATTTCCCAAGGTTGTGACCGCGTATGACAGGCGAAATGAACATCCTCCCCCTACCGCAGGCCACCGCGACGACCCCGCGTGCGCCAGCGGTCAGTGGCGAGTTGCTCAAGCTGCTGACGCCGATGGAGGGCCTGATCAGCGCAGGCCAGACCGCCAAAGCTGAAGTGCTGTCGCTCAAACAGGCGGATCAGGCCTTTCAATTGCTGCTCAAGCTCACTCTCGAGAGCGGCCGGCAGACCACGCTCCAGGCCATCAGCAATCAACCCCTGGCCCAAGGCAGCAGCATCGCGGTTACCCAGCCTTCGGCGGGCAACCTGGCGGTCACCGTGCAGCAAGCTATCGCCGCCAGCGTCGCCACCCTCACCCGTATCGACACTGCGAAAATGCCGGTGGGCACCCTGCTGCAGGGTAAGGTGCTGACCTCCCAGGTGTTGCCGACTGTACCGGGGCAAGCCACGGTGTTTCGCTCGATGGTCAGCCTGCTCAATACAGCGCTGAGCGGCAGCACCCTCAGCATCGACAGCTCGCAACCGTTGCGCATCGGCACGTTGCTCAGCGCACAGGTAGAGGATGGTCAGACCCTCAAGTTCGTGCCCTTGAGCAGCCGCCAGGAGCAACTGGCCGTGACCCAGCAATTGCTCAGCCAACAAAGCCGCCAGGGTTCGCTGGATAGTTTGCTCAAACAGCTGCAAAACCTGCCAGCCTCGACGCAGACTTCAAGCGAGCTGCGCACGGCCGTGGACAGATTGCTCGCCGGGCTGCCGGACATCCAGCAATTGAGCAGCGCCAAAGGCCTGGCCCAGGCGCTGGCCAGCAGCGGAGCCTTCCTGGAGTCGAAATTGCTGGGCGGCCAGAACCTGGCGCCTGACATAAAAGGCGACCTGCTCAAACTGATCGGCCAGTTGTCATCCGGGCTGCCGGCCAGCACCCAGCTCAGTGCGATCATCGCCGCCAACACCCTGGCCCAGGCCATGCCGAGTTTCGTGCGCAATGCCCTGGGCATGCTCGGCCAGGTCAGCGCCAAGCCGTCGCCGACTGGTTTTCCGTTGCCTGAGCGGCTGTTGCAAAGCGCCGACGGCGAAGACGACCTGGAGCATCTGTTGCGCCTGGCCGCTGCGGCGGTCTCACGCCTGCAAAGCCACCAACTGTCGAGCCTTGAGCAGTCCGGCGTCACACCGGATGGGCGATTGATGAGTACCTGGCAGTTGGAGATTCCGATGCGCAACCTGCAGGACATCGTGCCGTTGCAGGTCAAGTTCCAGCGCGAGGAGGCCCCCGAAAGAGAACAACCCAAGGAACGCCAGGAGGAACGAGCGCCCAAGCAACAACTGTGGCGCATCGAACTGGCGTTCGACATGGAACCGCTCGGGCCGTTGCAGGTTCAGGCACAACTGATCCAGGGCAGCCTCAGCAGCCAGCTCTGGGCCGAACGCGCCTACACCGCCAGCCTGATTGAAAGCAACCTGGCGGCATTGCGCCAGCGAATGCTGGCCGCCGGGCTGAACGTCGGCGATCTCGACTGCCACCTCGGCAAACCACCCCAAGGTCCGCAAACCCGTCTCGAACAACGCTGGGTCGACGAAAACGCATGAAAAACCCCAACGCTCCCCGCCAGGCCATCGCCCTCAAGTACGACGGCACCCACGCCCCCACCCTCTCGGCCAAGGGCGACGAAGAACTGGCGGAAGAAATCCTGCGCATCGCTCGCGACTGCGAAGTGCCGATCTATGAGAATGCCGAACTGGTGAGCCTGCTGGCGCGGATGGAGTTGGGGGACAGTATTCCGCAAGAGCTTTATCTGACGGTTGCCGAGGTCATTGCGTTTGCGTGGAATTTGAAGGGTAAGTTTCCGGTGGGGCAGGATCCAGTTGCTGAAGTAGCGGAAAAGGATGTAACGGACTGCGGGAGCTACCAATCAAATAAGTGATTGCCATAGAGTTATCCAATCATAAATACATTTATTATTTTATTGTAATTAAATAGCGAATAAATCATCCTTCGGTAGCAGCGAACCTGCTTATGCTAAATATTGACACCTCTTCTTCAAGCCGCCCATCCAATGCAGCTCTCGCAAGCACCTCTCCCAACCCAGTTGCAAACTTGAACCCATGCCCAGAGCATGCCGAAACATAAAACACACCAGGTAAATCAACTGACTCCCCCAGTATAAAAGAACCATCCGGAGTCATTGTATAAATACATTTTTTTGATGCGTACGGAATTGGATTCAAACCAGGAAATATCCGCATTACACAAGAAGAAATTTGGTCGATAGCTCTGCCTTCCACAGGCTGGCCGTGCGACAAACAATCAAATGGTGTTTGCTGGTAATTATGAAATCCAATCTTGACCCCTGGTTCCTCACTACTGATTTCAGGTGTACCATAAAGTAAACGCCCATCTGACATCTGATACAAAAAAGCGGGAAAGTTTTTTAAAAAATCCAAACTTCTCCGCGACTTAGGTTTAAACCAGTAAACAGGCACACTTTGAGAGCGCACCAAACCTGAGAGATCATCAACAAGCATCTTACCTATCGCAGCCCCCGTCGACAAAATCACTCGCGCCGTATGAATAAGTTCGCCGCCACTCAATTGAACAGCTAAACCTTGCGAAGTTTTCAGTATACTTTCCACCGAAGTACCGAACCGAGCCTCAGCACCGTTCCTGACAGCCAAGTTGACCATGTGCAATTTTGAGTCATCTGCTGCAATAGTGTATGCCCCCTTTTCATATACAGCTTCCATGTCTTCCACAACATGAAAAGCACGAAACGACTCAGCAATTTCAGTCGCAGACAAAAGCGTGTGTTTGATTCCCCCCTGCAGCGCGGTTGCGACACTTTTTGGAACAACTCCCGAGTCCACCGGCCCGACAAATAGCCCCCCAGTATGAAAAACAAGACGTCTACTACATGACCTGTCTAACTCTTGCCATAGGTTATCTGACTGAGAAAGCAAGGGGAGATATGACGTACCCTCCCAGTAAGCACGCCTAAAAATTCGGGACCCCCCATGTGATGATCCAAATAAATTTATAGGCGCTGCTGAATCAACGCCTAGCACATCGACTTTCGAGCACGAAAGCCTCCAAAGCGATGCACTTCCTACAACACCTAACCCAATCACAACCACACTGTATCTACGCCCCATACTGCCCCCGTTTTCGCGAAAACCTGTTTTTTACAAACGGCTCAAGCACTACCAAAGCCAATCCACTAATGACGACCAATAGCACACATAAAACAGCCGTTGAAAATTCTTGCCTGTAAATTACTGCCGCAACAAAAAACTGCGTGACCGGCAATACAAACTGCAACAACCCCATAGAAGTCATAGTAAGACGCTTAGCTGAAAGCGAAAACAAAGCCAAAGGAACAATTGACACTACACCACAGCTAAACACCAGTATCGTACGCTCCAGCCCAAAATCCTCAGGAATCGCCATACTTAAATCTGAGTAAAGTAAAATCAACGTGTAAAAAAAGGCAAGCACAGAAGACTCCAAGAACAAACCGTTAAAAACGTTCAGCGATGTCATTTTTTTCAGGCATGAGTAACCCCCCCAAGACATGCCGATAGTCAAGTAAACCTTCACGACGAGCTCATCATTCAAAACCAATAGCCAAAGCACACTAATTACCATAATCACCACAGCCACCACTTTACATATTGTGACCGGCTCTTTATACAGGACAACACCTACTGCAATACTTATAATTGGTGCAACTAAGTAACCAAAGCTGCTTTCCAGGACGCGACCATGGATAGAGGCCCAGATAAACACTCCCCAATTAACGGCTAATAACAGGGCCGCAAGAGCATGTACAAACAATAGCCTGATGTTAAGCTGAGCAAAAAACCTCCCCACCCCCTTACAAGCGCACAAAATTAGAAAAACCGTCAACAGAGACAAATATACCCTATAAGCAACCAATTCTACTGCGCTCAAAGACCCGATATATCTCCAAAAAACAGAAGAGAACCCCAACAGCACATTTGCAAGAACGCCACTGAGGGATCCGATAAAAAAATACCGCTGCTTGCTTGAGGGCAACATACGGCTATCTCTTCCACAAAGTTAGCTCAACTATTTCATAACACCAGATTATCTGACCATTCTCCTGCCTACTGCAGTACGCGTCGCCCTCCCTTGTCCAGCTCAATATCTCTTCGATCAGATGATCCTGTATCCTCGCCCACTTCTCAGAATACAGTAGCAAAGGAAGGTCATGTCGCTCTAGAAGCCTGCAGTTAATTACATATCTCTCTTCGTGCAAGTCTCGTAGCCTCCTCATAACCTGTCGAATCCCGACCAGTGAGTTAAGGCCTAGCAAGACCTTTCCACCATCAATTAAATGTTTCGGCAACGATTCAAAAAACCTCTCCAAGGTTCTATCCCCATAAAACATAGAATCAATAGCGAGTCCCTCCCCGTTAGACCTATCGAGCACCTCAAGGAACGAATCGGAAGGCGTTCTCCAGCCAGGAGGATTAAACAAAATCAAATCGTATTTCTCTGGAACCTCTGGAAGTCCTTGAAAAAGGTCGCCACAAGCAAACTCAATGGTATTGACGCCAAAGTTGTGAAACTCGTTTTTCTTTGCCGCTGCAACCGCCTCTCTGGATATATCAGACCCAGTAACGGATATAGCACCCATACTTTTTAGCAACAATGAATGCACACCACTCCCGGTTCCAAGATCCAAAAACCTGAACCCCTTACACTCTTCAGTAACATAGCGCGCTATCAGCGACCCAAAGGCTTCTCCCGCGAGACTCACTTTAAAAACTGCGGGATCATCAATAAGTTCAATACAGTGCCCTAATCCAAAATAGACGCTATATAAGTCACCCTTCACCCTGGATTCATTGAGACAATCAAAGTGAACTTTAGTCGACCTGTCTACGCTCATTACGATTCTCCGAAAGAAAATACGCTTCCAATTCTTTTGAACGCTCCGCAGCGGCAGTTAGAGCAGATAACATAACGCCATTGAAGTCATGCTGATCGAACAACTGTACTGCTCGTTCGGTTGTACCGCCTTTGGTTTGCACCTCCTCACACAATTGCATCGGCGTTTTTCTGGTTGATTTCAAAAGCAAGGAGGTTCCGTATAACAACTGCGTAGAAACTTCCCAAGCGACCTTGGAGTCAAACCCTTCGCTCTCTGCGTATAACAGTAACGCATTGACAAAATACGCGACCAATGCGGGGCCACCTCCTGCGAGCGCTGTACCTGAATCAAGCTGCCACTCATTATCAACTTGCATGCAAATGCCAATCGTGCCGAAAATTTTTTCTGCGACAGTTATCAAATCACTGTCGGCACTTTCTTGGACATAGTAAAAAGTAACGCCTTCCTGCACCTCTGACGGAGTATTTGGAATCGAACGAACTATCCGCGTATGACCTAGGGTACGGCAAAGCGAATTAGTAGTGATGCCAGCCATGACGGAGATGACCGGTCCACGGTGAGAAAGCAATAATTGATTGTCGCGAACCACGCTCTGAAATTGCTGGGGTGGGACAGCTAAAATAACAACATCGTCATCATCAATACTTTCAATTCGCTTACTTACCTCAACCCCGCAGGAAGCCAGATAGGCTGCTCGATCAGCACAAACTTCAATCGGCTTTAAATGGCAATCAATAATGCTCCGTCTTAGCCCGAACAAAATTGCCCGTCCCATTTGACCAACACCTATAATATGAATATTATTCACGAAACCGTCCTCTTGTACGTTAATTGCGCAGCACTCAACCCCCTAAGACTTGATAAAACAATATCCACCTGCAGAACAAACTTAATGACTGACGCTCAAACCTGTCAATGCAAAAGCCACAACCAAACAAAATTCAACACACTCAGACCGTTCAAAAACAGGCAAGCCTGTAGGAAACCTCGTACATTACTGTGTAGGACTCAAATTGACCGCAACAGTCTAAATAGATCTTCTTAAGAGTAGGACTTAACTTACTTAATGAGAATGAAACATGAATCATTCCGTAACACTTACAAAAGCCAACTCCCCCATCCGATTGTCAGGCGACCACTGTCTCAATTACCAACCGCCTCAATGCAAACCCGTCTCGAACAACGCTGGGTCGACGAAAACGCATGAAAAACCCCAACGCTCCCCGCCAGGCCATCGCCCTCAAGTACGACGGCACCCACGCCCCCACCCTCTCGGCCAAGGGCGACGAAGAACTGGCGGAAGAAATCCTGCGCATCGCTCGCGACTGCGAAGTGCCGATCTATGAGAACGCCGAACTGGTGAGCCTGCTGGCGCGGATGGAGTTGGGGGACAGTATTCCGCAGGAGCTTTATCTGACGGTTGCCGAGATCATTGCGTTTGCGTGGAATTTGAAGGGTAAGTTTCCGGCGGAGCAGGACCCGGATGGAGGGATAGTGGAACGCGATATAACTGAGCGGGGGGATAATTATTAAAACGACAACGTGTTGGCTGCCACTCATTTGAAGTGACAGCCATCGTGACAACTTTGAGCAATACCTCAATCAGGCATCGCTAACACTTACTTCCGGCCTAATATCACCCGCAATTTTTCTACCTTGCATTGTGTAGATATTAAAAGAAATACGCACCCCAACAAGTGGCAACAGATATTCCATGCCCATTAAGTCACGCCCGCGCAGTTCACAGAGAGCACCATTAAATGGGGCCCGAACTGTTCCTTTCGCGCCGGCCGTTATGGTCAAATGCGGATATTCCAACTCAAAAGTCTCGATGCATCCTGTATAACGAGATAGTTCCTGCTCCATGCTATATAATCCTTAAAATAGAAATCAATAAATTAGTTATCGAACCGACTATATAAGTTCGACGACAAAATTAAGACTTCTGATAAAACAGCGCAACTATCAAAAGTAACGTAATAGCCAATAGCTACGACCGGACATAAAGCCATTGATAAGTCCAGCCCCGAGTGCAGACCACGCCACCGCCGTGGTTTCATTGGCTCGCTCGGTATGCATTGCCTCCTGGCAGCCACTGTAGTAACGCCAGGCAAAGAAACACTAATACACAATCAACACCTTGATCGTGCCTCCCAGCACCAAACCCTCCCTTGAGTTCCCCACTGTGATTCGGGTAGAAACGCTTTGCCACCTACCCACCCTGAATTTATGCCGAGCACATACACCGAGAGCGGTATTGCAACGCCTTTGGAGTGATTGAGCGAGGCCAGGGAAATCACCACGAATATCGCTGGCATGATTCGCAATGACTTTTTCGATACCTTACTCTTGAAACAGGCAATGACATGGAAGACTGTTGAGGGTTGTAGAACGCCATCGTAGGAATACCGCCCGGACCAAGCCCCTGGCGCTGCGCGTCACACCCTGGAAGCGGAACGCGGAGCGTCCCTGGAGGCATTCCCACGCAGAGCGTGGGAATGATCCGGGTGTACGCTCAGTTCTTATGCACCTTGCTCATCAACTCCGCCTCGGCCTGGGTCAGGCCACAAGACTGGGTCAGTTCGTCGACACTGGCACCCATACCGACCAGCTTCGCCGCCTGGTCAAACGACAGGCTCTTGGGATCGCGCTGTTCCAGTCGGGTGAGTTTGTCCGGCAATGGCGCGACGAGCGTGCGCAATTCATGCAGCTCTTCGCCCATGCGCACATTGCCATCCTGGTAGTTGTCGACGCGCCTGCCCAGGTCCTTGATGCGCTGGTCACGCTGCGCATCGCCCTGGGCCTGTTGCGCGGCGATCAGCTTTTGCCCACGGATGTAGGACAAGAACATTGCCAGCGTGCCTGCCCAGAACAGGAACAGGACAATCACCGCCACCTCTAGAATCAATCAGATACTCTCCAGTTCCGACCATTCTTCTTCGCTCATCATCTTGTCGAGTTCGACCAGGATCAGCAGTTCGTTGTTCTTGTTGCACACGCCTTGAATGAACTTGGCGGACTCTTCGTTACCGACGTTCGGCGCTGTCTCGATTTCCGACTGACGCAGGTAAACCACTTCGGCCACGCTGTCGACCATGATCCCCACCACTTGCTTGTCGGCTTCGATGATGACGATGCGGGTGTTGTCGCTGATTTCGGCATTCATCAGGCCGAAGCGCTGGCGGGTGTCGATCACGGTGACCACGTTGCCGCGCAGGTTGATGATGCCCAGCACATAGCTCGGAGCGCCCGGTACCGGGGCGATTTCGGTGTAGCGCAGGACTTCCTGGACGCGCATCACGTTGATGCCGTAGGTTTCGTTGTCCAGCTTGAAGGTGACCCATTGCAGGATCGGATCTTCGGAACCCTTTGCCGCCGTCGCCTTGTCATTCATACCCTGATCCCCTCAAGAAACCGCCCTGGCGGTATTGTTCTGTTATGTAGGTTTATGCGGCGGCTTGGTGCCACCCATGTGCCGGGCTCCACCGCTGGCAATCAATTCGGCCAGTTCGGAAACATCGAGCAATGCACACATGTGTTCAATCACCGTGCCCGCCAGCCATGGCCGCTGGCCACGGTGACTGCGCCATTTGATTTCGTTCGGGTCCAGGCGCAACGAGCGACTGACCTGATGCACTGCCAGCCCCCACTCGTAGCCCTGGACGGAAATCACGTATTGCAGACCCTGCTTGAAGTCCTCGCGGTAGCGGTCGGGCATGACCCAGCGTGCCGTGTCCAAAACCTTCAGGTTGCCCGCCTGGCTCGGCAGGATGCCGAGGAACCACTCCGGCTGGCCGAACAGCGACGTCAGTTCATGACCGGCCAGTGGATAGATCGAACCCAGGCACACCAGCGGCACTGCCAGGGTCAACCCGGCGACATCGAACAACAGGCATTCGAAGGGCTCGGCCGCCCAGGCCGGACGACCGTCGGTTTCTGCCGGTGGCGGCGTGTTGGCGGGTGGCAGGTGGACTTCGACCACGGGTGGTACCCGCACCTGTTGCACTTCGACAGGGGCAGGAACCGAAATTTCTGGTTCGTCCATGGCCGGCGGCGCCAAGGCTTGCAGCAACGGTGCGATAGTCGAGACCGGTGCCAGAACGGGTGCTGGGCTGTCGATCACGGCGACGGGTGCCTGCGCAATAGGCGCTGCCACCTGTGAGGTAGCCACTACGGCATCGCGAGCTTGCTCTTCAAGCACCGCGGCCTGGAATTCATCCAGCGCGGCTTCAACCTCGACCACCTCGGGAGGGGCTTCGAAGGGCGGCGCAAGTTCCTCAGTGATGTCTTGCAGCAGGCTGTCCAGATAAGACTGCAGCGCCAGTTGCGGGCGCGATGTGATCTTCAATGGCCGGTTCATGGGCGCGCACCTGTAGGAGCTGCCGCAGGCTGCGATCTTTTAGCGATTTCAGACGCGCCGCAAAGCCAGATCAAAAGATCGCAGCCTGCGGCAGCTCCTACAGGGATCGGTGTCATTTTATGCCACCTGCGCGACGAGTTGGGCCGCCAGCAGATGCTTGAGCAGCGCGCGGTAGGCAACGACGCCACGGCTCTTGCCGTCGAATTGCGAAGGCGTCAGCCCCGCCCGACTGGCATCGCGCAGGCGTGTGTCGACCGGGATGTAGCCCTGCCAGATCTCTTCTGGAAACTTATCGCGCAACACCCGCAGCGTACCGAGGGACGCCTGGGTGCGGCGATCGAACAGGGTCGGCACGATGGTGAACGGCAAGGCCTGCTTGCGCGAACGATTGATCATCGCCAGGGTGTTGACCATGCGCTCCAGGCCTTTGACCGCCAGGTGTTCGGTCTGCACCGGAATCACCAGTTGCTGGCTCGCCGCCAAGGCATTGACCATCAGCACCCCGAGTAGTGGCGGGCTGTCGATCACGGCGTAATCGAAGTCCTGCCATAACTGCGCCAGGCTCTTGGCGATCACCAGGCCCAGGCCACTCTGGCCCGGCGACTGGCGTTCAAGGGTGGCCAGCGCGGTACTCGATGGCAACAACGAAATGGACTCGTGACTGGTGGACAGCAACAACTGACCGGGCAGGCCCTGGGGCACGCTGCCTTTATGCAGGAACAGGTCGTAGTTGCTGTGTTCCAGGCTGTCGGGGTCGTAACCGAAATAGCTGGTCATAGAGCCGTGGGGGTCGAGGTCGACCACGACCACGCGCTTGCCCGCCTCGGCCAGTAACCCGGCTAGAGCGATGGAGGAAGTGGTTTTACCGACACCACCCTTTTGATTGGCGACTGCCCAGACTCTCATTCGATTGTTCCTCCCGCCCGAACGGATCGACCGGGAATTAGCTCAACGTGTTAATGCGGGTGACGGAGAATTGACGGCGTTCTCTCGTACCGGCGACATGACCTTGGTCGGTGCAGTTTGTGTGCCAGCACGCTTCAACGCGGCATCCGGTTGTGCATTGGCCGCTCCGGTTGCCGTGAGGCTGCGACGTATGTCCAGGTTGCGTGACACCACCAGCACCACGCGACGGTTGCGCGCGCGGCCCTCGGCCGTGGCGTTATTGGCCACTGGCTGGAACTCGCCATACCCCACCGATGCCAGGCGACCAGGGTTTACCCCTTGCATCGCCAGCATGCGCACGATGCTGGCCGAGCGCGCCGAAGACAGTTCCCAGTTGGTGGGATACTGCGCGGTCCGAATCGGTTGGTCGTCGGTGAAGCCCTCGACGTGGATCGGGTTGTCGAACGGCTTCAGGATCGCCGCTACCTTGTCGATGATGTTGAAGGCAATGTCACTGGGCATGGCATCGCCGCTGCCGAACAACAGGCTGGAATTGAGTTCGATCTCGACCCACAACTCGTTGCCGCGCACGGTCATTTGATTGGAGCTGATCAGGTCGCCAAAGGCCGCGCTGATGTCATCGGCAATGCTTTTAAGCGGATCGCTGGCACCCGAGACACCGGCATCGACCTGGTCGCTGTCCTTGACCAATGGCTTGGCCGGAGTCACGGTCTTCGGCCGCTCGTCACCGATGGGGATCGGCTTGAGCGCACGATCGCTATCGGTAAAGACGCCCACCAGCGCCTCGGAAATGACCTTGTACTTGCCTTCGTTGATCGACGAAATCGAGTACATCACCACGAAAAACGCGAAGAGCAAGGTGATGAAGTCGGCGTAGGAAACCAGCCAACGTTCATGATTTACATGTTCATCATGTTGACGACGACGAGCCATAGTCCATTACCCCCATCAATCCATGAAGCCCTGGAGCTTCAACTCGATAGAGCGCGGGTTTTCACCTTCGGCGATCGACAGGATTCCTTCCAGCAACATTTCGCGATAACGCGACTGGCGCAACGCGATGGACTTGAGCTTGGCGGCAATCGGCAGCAACACCAGGTTGGCACTGGCCACGCCATAGATGGTGGCGACGAAGGCCACGGCGATGCCATTGCCCAGCTGCGACGGATCGCCCAGGTTGCCCATGACGTGAATCAGGCCCATCACCGCACCGATGATGCCGATGGTCGGCGCATAACCGCCCATGCTTTCGAAGACCTTGGCGGCTTCGATGTCGCGGCTTTCCTGGGTGTAGAAGTCCACCTCCAGAATGCTGCGGATCGCTTCCGGCTCGGCGCCATCGACCAACAACTGCAGGCCTTTGCGCGAGTAGTTATCGGGTTCGGCATCGGCCACCCCTTCCAGCCCGAGCAGGCCTTCCTTGCGGGCGGTCAGGCTCCAGTTGACGACGCGATCGATGCCACCGGCCAGGTCGACCCGCGGAGGAAAGAGTATCCACGCCAGAATTTGCATGGCCCGCTTGAAGGCGCTCATGGGCGATTGCAACAACGCCGCGCCAATGGTACCGCCCAGCACGATCAACGCGGCCGGTCCGTTGGCCAGCGCACCGATATGCCCGCCTTCGAGGTAGTTGCCGCCAATGATGGCGACGAACGCCATGATGATGCCGATGAGACTTAAAACGTCCATCAGACGCAGGCCTCGACGATGTGCCGGCCGATGTCGTCCAGCGCATACACTGCGTCGGCCAGTTCGGCCTTGACGATGGCCATGGGCATGCCATAGATCACGCAGCTGGCTTCATCCTGGGCCCAGATCGAACTGCCGCTCTGCTTGAGCAGGCGCGCGCCTTCGCGACCGTCCGCGCCCATGCCGGTCAGTACCACCGCCAGAACTTTGTCGCCATAGGACTTGGCCGCCGAACCGAAGGTGATGTCCACGCACGGCTTGTAGTTCAAGCGCTCGTCGCCCGGGAGGATTTTCACCGCTCCCCGGCCGTCGATCATCATTTGCTTGCCACCAGGCGCCAACAACGCCAGGCCCGGACGCAGGATGTCGCCGTCCTCGGCTTCCTTGACGCTGATCCGGCAAAGCTTGTCCAGGCGTTCGGCGAACGCCTTGGTAAAGGCCGCCGGCATGTGCTGGACCAGCACGATCGGTGCGGGGAAGTTGGCTGGCAGCTGGGTCAATACCCGCTGCAAGGCCACCGGGCCGCCGGTGGACGTACCGATGGCCAGCAATTTGTAGGCTTTGCGTTTCGGCGCTGGCGACGACGGAGCCTGCGCAGGTGCACGGGCCGGGATCGGTGCGGGAGACGGGCGCACAAGCGCGCTGCTGCCATAACCGATGCTGCTCGATGGCGTTGGCGTTGGCGTTGGCACTGGAGTCGGTGCTACCACCGGCGCCGGCGCACTGTAGCTGCTGACACGACGATTACTGCGCGAGATGCTGAGAATCTTCTCGCACAGCAGTTGCTTGACCTTCTCGGGGTTGCGCGAGATGTCTTCGAAGTTCTTCGGCAGGAAGTCCACCGCGCCGGCATCCAGCGCGTCCAGGGTGACCCGGGCGCCTTCGTGGGTCAGCGACGAAAACATCAGGACCGGGGTCGGGCAGCGCTGCATGATATGCCGTACCGCGGTGATGCCGTCCATCATCGGCATCTCGTAGTCCATGGTGATCACGTCCGGCTTGAGGGCCAACGCCTGATCAATCGCCTCTTTGCCGTTGGTCGCCGTGCCGACGACCTGGATATTCGGATCCGCGGAAAGAATTTCCGAGACGCGGCGGCGGAAAAAACCCGAATCGTCCACCACCAGGACCTTGACTGCCATAAACACTCCATTAGACGCAGCGAGGCGTCAGTCGCCACCGCTGCGCCAGAATCAAATACGCCGTGCGGCGTAACGCTTGAGCATGCTCGGAACATCGAGAATCAGCGCGATGCGGCCGTCACCGGTAATGGTGGCGCCCGACATGCCCGGGGTTCCCTGGAGCATTTTGCCCAATGGCTTGATGACCACTTCTTCCTGGCCCACCAACTGGTCGACGACAAAGCCGATCCGCTGGGTGCCCACCGAAAGGATCACCACATGGCCTTCGCGCTGCTCTTCGTGAGCGGCGGAGCTGACCAGCCAGCGCTTGAGGTAGAACAACGGCAGTGCCTTGTCCCGCACGATCACCACTTCCTGGCCGTCCACCACGTTGGTGCGCGACAGGTCGAGGTGGAAAATCTCGTTGACGTTCACCAGCGGGAAGGCGAACGCCTGGTTGCCGAGCATGACCATGAGGGTTGGCATGATCGCCAGGGTCAGCGGCACCTTGATGACGATCTTCGATCCCTGGCCCTTGGCCGAGTAGATGTTGATCGAACCGTTGAGCTGGGAGATCTTGGTTTTCACCACGTCCATGCCCACGCCACGACCCGACACGTCGGAGATCTCGGTCTTGGTCGAGAAGCCCGGGGCGAAGATCAGGTTGTAGCACTCGGTATCGCTCAGGCGGTCGGCCGCGTCCTTGTCCATCACACCGCGTTTTACCGCGATGGCACGCAGGACGTTGGGGTCCATGCCTTTGCCGTCATCGGAAATCGACAACAGGATGTGATCGCCTTCCTGCTCGGCCGCCAGGATCACCTTGCCGCCACGGGCCTTGCCCGACGCTTCGCGCTCTTCCGGCGATTCGATGCCGTGGTCGACCGCGTTGCGCACCAGGTGGACCAGCGGGTCGGCCAGGGCTTCGACCAGGTTCTTGTCGAGGTCGGTGTCTTCGCCGACCAGTTCCAGGTTGATCTCTTTCTTGAGCTGGCGCGCCAGGTCGCGAACCAGGCGCGGGAAGCGTCCGAACACTTTCTTGATCGGCTGCATCCGGGTCTTCATGACCGCCGTCTGCAGGTCGGCCGTGACCACGTCGAGGTTCGACACGGCCTTGGACATGGCTTCGTCGGCACTGTTGGCGCCCAGGCGCACCAGGCGGTTACGCACCAGCACCAACTCGCCGACCATGTTCATGATCTCGTCGAGCCGTGCGGTATCGACCCGCACGGTGGTCTCGGCTTCACTGGCCGGTTTTTCCGCAGGCGGCGCGGCCGGAGTTCGGGCCGCGACTGGTGCTGCGGCTGCCGGCGCTTTGGCTTGCGGTTCGGGCGCCTTGGCAACGGGCTTGGGTGCGACAACCTTGGCGGTCGATGCCGCCACGGAGGCGTTCGAGCTGCTGGCCGTTGTCGCGGTGCCGACTTCGCTGAACTTGCCTTTGCCGTGCAATTCGTCGAGCAGTGCCTCGAATTCATGATCGCTGATCAGATCACTGCCGACCGCCGCTGCGGTTGGCGCTGCCGGTGCTGGAACAGAGGCAATGGCCGACTCCAGCGCCTCAACGGCAAAGTTACCCTTGCCATGCAGCTGGTCGAGCAAGGCCTCGAATTCTTCGTCGGTGATGTCGGAACTATCACCCGCCTCTTTCGCCGCTGACGGCTCTGACGGCGCGGCGGGTGCCGGGGCCACTGCATCGACGGCGAACTTGCCCTTGCCGTGCAGTTGATCGAGCAACGACTCGAACTCGGCGTCGGTGATTTCGTCGCTGGCAGGCACTTCGCTGGCGGGTGCTGGAACAACTGCCGGCGCCTCGGCCTGAGCCTTCACGGCGTTCAGCGAGTCCAGCAATTGTTCGAATTCGTTATCGGTGATATCGCCTGAATCGGCGGCAACCACAGGCGCTTCGACCTCTGGAGCAACAGGCGCAGCAGCCACTTCGTCAGCCGATTGCGGCTCGGCCAGACGCGCCAGTGCCGCCAGCAGCTCAGGTGTTGCAGCCGTGACCGGACTACGCTCGCGCACTTCGCTGAACATGCCGTTCACCGCATCCAGCGCTTCGAGGACCACGTCCATCAATTCCGAGTCGACGCGACGTTCGCCCTTGCGCAGGATGTCGAACACGTTCTCGGCGATGTGGCAGCACTCCACCAGCTCGTTGAGCTGGAGGAAGCCGGCGCCCCCTTTTACAGTGTGAAAACCGCGAAAAATTGCATTGAGCAAGTCCGCATCATCCGGACGGCTTTCCAGCTCGACCAGTTGCTCGGACAGTTGCTCTAGAATCTCGCCGGCCTCAACCAGGAAATCCTGAAGGATCTCTTCATCGGCGCCGAAGCTCATTAAGGGGGTGCTCCTACAGGTCTAAAAACCCAAAAAACCTGAACTTTAAAAACCCAGGCTGGATAGCAAATCGTCCACATCGTCCTGACCGGACATAACGTCTTCTCTTTTATCGGCATGAATCTGCGGACCTTCACCCTTGGAAAGATGTTTTTGTGGATCTTTTTCTGCAAGCATTGCCGCACGGTCATGTTCGATGCCCGCAAAGCGGTCCACCTGACTGGCCATCAGCACGAGCTTGAGCAGGTTGCTTTCCACTTCGGTGACCAGTTGGGTCACACGCTTGATCACCTGGCCGGTAAGGTCCTGGTAATCCTGGGCGAGCAGAATGTCGTTGAGGTTGCTGGACACGGCGCGATTGTCTGCGCTGCTGCGCGCCAGGAAACCATCGACGCGCCGGGCCAGTTCACGAAACTCTTCGGCCCCGACTTCGCGCCGCATGAACCGTCCCCAGTCGGCGCTCAAGCCCTGCGCCTCTTCAGCCAGGCCGTTGACCAATGGCGTGGCGTTTTCCACCAGGTCCATGGTGCGGTTGGCGGCGGCTTCCGTCAGTTTGACCACATACCCCAGGCGCTCGGTGGCGTCGGTGATCTGTGACACTTCCTCGGCTTGCGGCATGTGCGGGTCAATCTGGAAATTGACGATCGCGCTATGCAGCTCGCGGGTGAGCTTGCCCACTTCCTGATACAGGCCACGGTCACGGGTCTGGTTGAGCTCATGGATCAATTGCACAGCATCGCCGAACCTGCCCTTTTCAAGGCTCGCGACCAATTCAACGGCGTGTTTTTTCAGGGTCGATTCAAAATCGCCCTGGGATGACTCGTTATGCTCCATAGCTCCCCCGTGGCGCAGTTCAACCGATGCGTTCGAAAATCTTCTCGATTTTTTCTTTCAACGCCTGGGCCGTGAAGGGTTTGACCACGTAGCCATTTACGCCGGCCTGGGCCGCTTCGATGATCTGCTCGCGCTTGGCTTCGGCAGTCACCATCAGCACTGGCAGGTGCTTGAGTTTTTCATCGGCGCGCACATGACGCAGCAGATCGATACCGGTCATGCCAGGCATGTTCCAGTCCGTCACCAGAAAGTCGATGCTCCCGCTGTTGAGTACCGGAATGGCGGTAGTGCCATCGTCGGCCTCGACCGTGTTGGTGAACCCAAGGTCACGCAACAGGTTCTTGATGATCCGCCGCATCGTTGAGAAGTCATCAACGATGAGGATTTTCATGTTCTTGTCCAATTCGACCTCCAAGCAGACTAAAACGCGCCCAGCACCTGGACACGCCATTTCTATCAATCTGGCAAAACACTCGATGACTGTTTGGGATACAACGGATCGAGACCGGCGCGGTTCATCACCCCACCAGCCGCGTCGCAGTGCCCCCACACTGCCTTCAGCGCGCTCGCCACTCTCCCAGACGCCCCCGCAAACGGGCCGCGCACTGGCTGTGTAACTGGCTGACCCGGGATTCGCTGACCCCCAGGACCTCGCCGATTTCCTTGAGATTCAATTCTTCGTCGTAGTACAACGCCAACACCAATCGCTCACGCTCCGGCAAGTTGGCGATCGCGTCCGCCAGCGCCGCCTGGAAGCGTTCATCTTCCAGATCGCGAGACGGTTCCAGATGCGCACTGGCGCCATCCTCGTGCAGCCCTTCGTGTTCGCCGTCCTGCAACAGGTCGTCGAAACTGAACAGCCGACTGCCCAGGGTGTCGTTCAAAATCCCGTAGTAATCGTCAAGACTCAATTGGAGTTCGGCCGCAACTTCGTGATCTTTAGCGTCACGCCCGGTTTTAGCTTCAATCGAGCGAATCGCGTCGCTGACCATCCGCGTATTGCGGTGGACCGAACGAGGCGCCCAGTCGCCCTTGCGCACTTCATCGAGCATGGCGCCGCGGATGCGGATGCCCGCGTAGGTTTCGAAACTCGCGCCTTTGCTGGCGTCGTATTTGGTCGAGACTTCCAGCAGGCCGATCATCCCGGCCTGGATCAGGTCTTCGACCTGGACACTGGCCGGCAGTCGTGCAAGCAAGTGATAGGCAATGCGTTTAACCAGCGGCGCGTAACGCTCGATCAGCTCGTACTGCGCGTCACGCGCCGATGCCTTGTAGAGGTTGTAACCGCTTGCGGTCATAGCACGGGTCCTGCCGTCTGTTGCACGAGGCGCTCGACGAAGAATTCCAGGTGCCCGCGCGGGTTGGCGGGCAGTGGCCAGGTATCGACCTTCTGCGCGATCGCCTTGAATGCCAGCGAGCACTTGGAGCGCGGGAAGGCCTCGTAGACCGCGCGCTGCTTCTGCACGGCCTTGCGCACGCTTTCGTCGTACGGCACCGCACCGACATATTGCAAGGCGACGTCGAGGAAGCGGTCGGTGACCTTGGTCAACTTGGCGAACAGGTTGCGCCCTTCCTGGGGGCTCTGCGCCATGTTGGCCAGCACCCGGAAACGGTTCATGCCGTAATCGCGGTTGAGCAATTTGATCAACGCGTAGGCGTCAGTGATCGAGGTCGGCTCGTCGCAGACCACCAGCAACACTTCCTGGGCCGCGCGCACGAAGCTGACCACCGACTCGCCAATGCCCGCAGCGGTGTCGATCACCAGCACGTCGAGATTGTCGCCAATGTCGCTGAAGGCCTGGATCAGGCCGGCATGCTGCGCCGGGCTCAAGTGAACCATGCTCTGGGTGCCGGACGCCGCCGGAACGATGCGGATGCCGCCGGGCCCCTGCAACAGCACGTCGCGCAATTCACAGCGGCCTTCAATCACGTCGGCCAGGGTACGTTTGGGTGTCAGCCCCAACAGAACGTCGACATTCGCCAGCCCAAGGTCAGCGTCCAGCAACATGACGCGCCGGCCAAGCTCAGCCAAAGCCAGGGACAAGTTCACTGACACGTTAGTTTTGCCGACGCCACCTTTGCCGCCGGTCACCGCGATCACCTGTACAGGATGCATGCTGCCCATGTTATTTCTTTACCTTGTTCTGCATAGACGGGGCCACATAACTGGCTGCGCGTTCACAACCGGAACAATGCATGGCAGGCCATCGATGTAGGGTACAAAAACTATTCATTGTTACCTCAGCCAACCTGCTTGGTCGGACTGTGGTAGATATCAGCGAACATGTCAGCCATGGCCTCTTCGCTGGGTTCTTCCTGCATTTGCACGCTGACGGCCCGACTGACCAGTTGATGACGACGCGGCAGATGCAGATCATCTGGAATCCGCGGGCCATCGGTCAGGTAGGCCACCGGCAATTCATGGCTGATGGCCAGACTCAACACTTCGCCCAGACTTGCCGTTTCATCCAGTTTAGTCAGGATGCAGCCAGCGAGCCCGCAACGCTTGTAACTGTGATAAGCAGCGGTTAGAACCTGTTTCTGGCTGGTGGTTGCCAGGACCAGGTAATTTTTTGACTTGATGCCTCGACCGGCCAGGCTTTCGAGCTGCATGCGCAGGGCCGGGTCGCTGGCTTGCAGGCCGGCGGTATCGATCAGCACCACGCGCTTGCGCAACAAAGGGTCCAGCGCCTGGACCAATGACTGGTTCGGATCGACGTGGGTCACCGGCACATTGAGGATCCGCCCGAGGGTCTTGAGCTGCTCCTGGGCACCGATGCGAAAGCTGTCCATGCTCACCAGGGCAATGTTCTGCGCGCCGTACTTGAGCACGTAACGGGCCGCCAGCTTGGCCAGGGTGGTGGTCTTGCCCATGCCGGCCGGGCCGACCATGGCAATCACGCCGCCCTCTTCCAGCGGTTCCATTTCCGGCGTGACAATCATCCGCGCCAGGTGCGCCAGCAACATGCGCCAGGCCTGACGGGGTTCTTCAATTTCGCTGACCAGCGCCAGCAGGTCCCGCGACAACGGGCCGGACAGGCCAATGCGCTGCAGGCGACGCCACAGGTTCGCCTGGTCCGGGCGGCTGCCCTGCAGCTGGTTCCAGGCGAGGGAACCGAGTTGTACTTCCATCAGTTCGCGCAGGCTGTTGAGTTCCGAACGCATCGAGTCGAAGACCCGCGTATCGATAGTCGCCGCCGGGGCCGGCGTGGGCGCGGGACGGCGCGGCTCGGCCAGGGTCGGTTCGATCAGCGGCTCGGCAGCCGTCAGCGGCAGGCCGGCAAACAACTGGCGATTAGTGCTCTTGTCGCTATCGCCTTCGCCCTCGCCTCGCAGGCTCAATTCGGCCTGGGCGTTGACGATGCGCGACTGGGTCTTGCGCAGTTCGTCCTCGAGCTCCATGTTCGGAACGCGCGGGGCCAGCGCCGACAGTTGGTAATCCAGGGCAGCCGTAATCTCGACGCCACCGGCGATGCGGCGGTTGCCAATGATCGCGGCATCGGCGCCCAGCTCATCGCGAACCAGCTTCATGGCCTGACGCATATCGGCGGCGAAGAAACGCTTAACTTGCATGAATCACTACCTCAGCCGTTGGGCCCTACTGTCGCAACGATGGTCACTTGCTTGTTGTCAGGAATTTCCTGATAAGCCAACACATGCAAACCCGGGACTGCGAGCCGGCCAAATCGCGAGAGCATCGCGCGAACCGGGCCGGCCACCAGCAGAATCACCGGTTGACCTTGCATCTCCTGCCGCTGCGCCGCATCGATCAACGAGCGCTGCAGCTTCTCAGCCATGCTTGGCTCCAGCAGAACACCCTCTTCAGAGCCTTGTCCTGCCTTCTGCAGACTATTGAGCAATATTTGTTCCAACCTGGGTTCCAGCGTGATCACTGGCAGCTCGGAGTCAGTGCCTACAATGCTTTGCACGATTGCGCGGGATACGCCGACACGCACCGCGGCGACCAGCGCGGCGGTATCTTGACTCTTGCTGGCATTGTTCGCGATGGCTTCGGCAATGCTACGAATGTCGCGTACCGGTACCTGCTCGGCCAATAGCGCTTGCAAGACCTTGAGCAATTGCGACAGTGACAGCACGCCCGGCACCAGCTCTTCGGCCAGCTTCGGCGAGTTTTTCGCCAGCAATTGCATGAGTTGCTGGACTTCTTCGTGGCCGATCAGCTCGCTGGAGTGCTTGTACAGGATCTGGTTCAAGTGGGTGGCCACCACGGTACTGGCATCGACTACGGTGTAGCCAAGCGATTGCGCCTGGGCGCGCTGGCTGATTTCGATCCACACCGCCTCCAGGCCAAAAGCCGGATCTTTGGCGGTAATGCCATTGAGCGTGCCGTAGACCTGCCCCGGGTTGATCGCCAGTTCGCGGTCCGGGTAAATCTCCGCCTCGGCCAGGATCACCCCCATCAGGGTAAGGCGATAGGCACTCGGAGCCAGGTCGAGGTTATCGCGGATGTGAACCGTGGGCATCAGGAAGCCCAGGTCCTGGGACAGCTTTTTGCGCACGCCCTTGATCCGCGCCAGCAATTGCCCGCCCTGGTTGCGGTCCACCAACGGAATCAGGCGATAGCCCACTTCCAGGCCAATCATGTCGATCGGCGTCACGTCATCCCAACCCAGCTCCTTGGTTTCCTGGGCCCGGGCCGGCGATGGCAACAGTTCCTGCTGACGCTTGACCTCTTGCAGGGCCTGCACCTTGGCGCTGTTCTGTTTTTTCCAGAACAGGTACGCACCGCCCGCTGCCAGGGCCGCCATGGACAGGAAGGAAAAGTGCGGCATGCCGGGCACCAGCCCCATCACCGCCATCAGGCCCGCCGACACCGCCAACGCCTTGGGCGAGGCGAACATCTGCCGATTGATCTGCTTGCCCATGTCTTCGGAGCCCGAAGCACGGGTCACCATGATCGCCGCCGCTGTGGATAACAACAGTGATGGCAATTGCGCCACCAAACCGTCACCGATGGTCAACAGGGCGTATACCTTGCCGGCATCGGCGAAGGACATGTTGTGCTGGAAGATACCGACCGCTATGCCGCCGATCAGGTTGATGAACAGAATCAGCAGGCCGGCGATGGCGTCACCGCGCACGAACTTGCTGGCACCGTCCATCGAGCCATAGAACTCGGCTTCCTGCGCCACTTCCGAACGCCGTGCCTTGGCCTGGTTCTGATCGATCAGGCCGGCGTTGAGGTCGGCGTCGATAGCCATTTGCTTGCCGGGCATCGCATCGAGGGTGAACCGCGCACTCACTTCGGAAATACGCCCGGCGCCTTTGGTCACCACGACGAAATTGATGATCATCAGGATCGCGAACACCACGATACCGACCACGTAGTTACCGCCGATCACCACCTCGCCGAAGGCCTGGATCACCTTGCCCGCGGCGGCATGACCGTCCTGGCCGTGAAGCATTACCACTCGGGTGGACGCCACGTTGAGCGCCAGGCGCAAGAGCGTCGCCACCAACAAAATGGTCGGGAACACCGCGAAATCCAGCGGCCGCAAGGCGTAGACGCAGACCAGCAAGACGACAATCGACAACGCGATATTGAACGTGAAAAACACGTCGAGCAGGAACGGCGGCATCGGCAACATCATCATCGCCAACATGACCAGCAGCAACAACGGCACGCCCAGATTGCCTCGGCTGAGGTCGGCCATGTTCGTGCGGGCACTGTTGATTAACTGAGAGCGATCCACCGGTATTCCCCGTTCCTTTGAAGCAAAACTTTTGACGCCAGAAGCTGGCGCAAAGCGGCTATTGCAAGAAGCCTTCCAACTTTCGTGAGGGGTTGAAACAGAGGGATTGGTCGGGAAAAATCAAGTCGCATGGACGGCCGTCTTCGCGAGCAGGCTCGCTCCCACAAGGGGATCGGCCCGGGCAACACTGCTTGTGCACAACACCGATCACGCTGCTAGGAATCCCGGCGCAAATCCGGTGGAATCGGCAAGTCATCCTTGAGTGGGTCCGGGCGCTTGCCCTTGCCCGCGCG
Organism: Pseudomonas umsongensis; assembly: GCF_002236105.1. Classification (GTDB taxonomy): domain Bacteria; phylum Pseudomonadota; class Gammaproteobacteria; order Pseudomonadales; family Pseudomonadaceae; genus Aquipseudomonas; species Aquipseudomonas umsongensis. The sequence continues at coordinate 963,715 of NZ_NIWU01000002.1, read as the reverse complement.
GTATTGGCGAATCTGGTAGACGTAGGCCAGGACCTGGGCGACGGCGAGGTACAGGCCGCCAGGGATTTCTTGCTCAAGTTCGGTGGAGTAATAAATCGACCGCGCCAACGCCGGGGATTCCAGCAGCAGAATTTCATTGGCCGTCGCAATCTCGCGAATCTTCAACGCCAGGAAGTCGCTGCCCTTGGCAATCAGCATCGGCGCCCCGCTCTTGTCCGGGTCGTACTTGAGGGCCACGGCATAGTGGGTCGGGTTGGTGATGACCACGTCGGCATCCGGCACCGCCGCCATCATCCGGCGCTGGGACATCTCGCGCTGCAGTTGGCGAATCCGCTGCTTGACCTCCGGCCGTCCCTCCTGGTCCTTGTGCTCATCGCGGATTTCCTGCTTGGTCATCTTGAGCTTCTTGATGCTTTCCCAGATCTGGATCGGCACGTCGACGGCGGCGATGATGATCAGCCCGCAGGCCATCCACAAGGTGCTCCAGCCGACCACTTGCAGGCTATGGGTGATCGCCCGATCAAGCGGTTCATGGGCGATGCGCAGCAGGTCGTCGATGTCCGCCGACAACACCGCCAGGGCCACGAACAGGACGATGAAGAACTTGGCCAGGGCCTTGAGCAGTTCGGTCAGGGCCTTGGCCGAGAACATGCGCTTGAGACCCGCGCCGGGGTTCATGCGGCTGAACTTGGGCGCCATGGTGCCGGCGGAAAACAGCCAGCCACCCAGGGAGATCGGGCCGATCAAGGCGGCCAGCAGCAGGGTGATCATCACCGGCTGGATCGCCAGCAAGGCAATCTGTCCCGAATGCAGGAGGTAGGTGCCCATCGAACGCTGGTCCAGCACCACGTCACGCGACAGGGAAAAATTCAGGCGCATAAGGTCCATCATGTCCTGCGCCAGGGCCCCACCGAAGACCAGCAGCGCACCGGCCCCGGCAAGCATGATCGCCAGGGTATTGAGCTCCTTGGAACGGGCAATCTCACCCTTCTCACGGGCGTCCTTTTTCTTTTTCTCCGTGGGGTCTTCTGTCTTGTCCTGACCGCTTTCGCTCTCAGCCATGCCTCAGCGCGCCTGTGCCAGTTCGCGTAAAAACTGCAAGGCCTCGGAGGCCAGCGGTTGATACTGGTTGAGAATGTCCGCCAACCCGACCCAGAGGATGAACATCCCCAGCACCAGGGTCAGCGGGAAACCGATGGAGAAGATGTTCAGTTGCGGCGCGGCGCGGGTCATCACGCCAAACGCGATGTTGACCACCAGCAACGCGGTGATCGCCGGCAGCACCAGCAGCAGCGCCGCGCCGAGCACCCAGCCGAGTTTGCCGGCCAGTTCCCAGTAATGGTTGACCATCAGGCCGCTGCCGACCGGCAAGGTGGTGAAGCTCTCGGTCAGTACCTCGAACACCACCAGATGGCCGTTCATGGAGAGGAACATCAGCGTCACCAGCATGGTGAAGAACTGCCCGATCACCGCCACCGACACGCCGTTGGTGGGGTCGACCATCGAGGCGAAGCCCATGCCCATCTGGATCGCGACGATCTGCCCCGCCACCACGAAGGCCTGGAAGAACAGTTGCAGGGAGAACCCCAGGATTGCGCCGACGAGAATCTGCTCGGCAATCAGCAGCAGACCGCTCAGGTCCAGTGCATTCACTGGCGGCATCGGCGGCAGGCCCGGCGCGATGACCACAGTGATGGCGAGGGCGAAGTACAGGCGAATGCGCTTGGGTACCAGGGCAGTGCCGAACACTGGCATCACCATCAGCAAGGCGCCGACGCGAAACAGCGGCAACATGAACGTCGCCACCCAGGTACTGATCTGGGTATCGGTCAGCTGCAGCAGCGACGACATGGCTTAGCCGATGACCTGCGGAATACTGCCGTACAGCTGCAGGATGTATTCCATGAACGTCTGCACCAGCCAAGGGCCGGCGACGATCAGCGTTACCAGCATCACCAGCAGGCGCGGCAGGAAGCTCAAGGTCTGTTCGTTGATCTGCGTCGCAGCCTGGAACATCGCCACGACCAGGCCGACCAGCAGACTCGGGATCACCAACACCGCGACCATCAGCGTGGTCAGCCACAAGGCTTCGCGGAAGATATCGACGGCAACTTCCGGCGTCATGGCGACACACCGCCGAAGCTGCTGGCCAAGGTGCCGATGATCAGCGCCCAGCCATCGACCAGCACGAACAGCATGATCTTGAACGGCAGGGAAATGATCAGCGGCGAGAGCATCATCATACCCATGGCCATTAGCACACTGGCCACGACCAGGTCGATGATCAGGAACGGGATGAAGATCATGAAGCCGATCTGGAACGCGGTCTTGAGCTCGGAGGTCACGAAGGCCGGCACCAGGATGGTCAGCGGCGCCTGGTCCGGCGTGGCAATGTCGGTGCGCTTGGACAGGCGCATGAACAACTCTAGGTCACTGGTGCGCGTCTGGGCCAGCATGAAGTCCTTGATCGGTACCTGGGCCTTGGCCACGGCATCCTGGGCGGTCATCTTTTCCGCCAGGTAGGGTTGCAAGGCATCCTGGTTCACCCGGTCGAACACCGGCGCCATGATGAACATCGTCAGGAACAGCGCCATGCCGGTGAGGATCTGGTTCGACGGCGTCTGCTGCAGGCCCAGGGCCTGACGCAGGATCGAGAAGACGATGATGATCCGGGTGAAGCTGGTCATCAGCATGACGAACGCCGGGATGAAACTCAGCGCGGTCATGATCAGCAGGATCTGCAGGCTGACCGAATATTCCTGGGCACCTTCGGCGTTGGTGCCCAAGGTGATGGCCGGGATCGACAATGGATCGGCGGCGAACGCCAGCGGCGCGGCCAGCATCATGGCCAGGGTCAAGATGATGCGCAGCGCGCCCATTACTTCTTATCCTTCTGATCCTTGCCCATCAACTCCATCAGGCGCTGGGCAAACTCGGGGGTAGCTTTTTCAGTGCCGCTCGGCACCTGCACCGGCTCCTTGAGCACATGCAACGCCGTGATGGCCCCCGGGCTCAGGCCGAGCAGGATCTGTTCGTTGCCGACTTGCACGAGCATCAAGCGATCACGGGGCCCCAGTGCGCGAGAACCGATCAGCTCGATCACCTGCCCCTTGCCGGCCGGCCCGGCCTGTTGCACCCGGCGCAAGAGCCAGGCGAGGAAGAAAATCAGCCCCAGCACCAGCAACAAGCCGAATACCAGTTGCGTCAACTGCCCGGCCACGCCGCTGTTGACCGCGGGCGCGGCGGCGGCATTGGCGACAGGCTCGGCGGCCAGCACAAGGCCTGGCAACGCCAGGGCCAGCCCCGAAAACAACCCCAGGAGCCTTTTCACTCAGCGCAGCTTCTTGATGCGTTCGCTTGGGCTGATCACGTCGGTCAGGCGGATGCCGAACTTCTCGTTGACCACAACCACTTCGCCATGGGCGATCAGGGTGCCGTTGACCAGCACGTCCAGCGGCTCACCAGCCAGGCGATCCAGTTCAATGACCGAGCCCTGGTTGAGCTGCAACAGGTTGCGGATGTTGATGTCGGTGCTGCCGACCTCCATGGAGATCGACACCGGGATATCGAGAATCACGTCCAGGTTCGGGCCTTCGAGGCTCACCGGGTCGTTGTTTTTCGGCACGCTGCCGAACTCTTCCATGGGCAGGCGGTTGGACGAAGAACGGCCAGCATCGGCGGCCAGCAATGCGTCGATATCGGCCTGCCCGGCGTCGCCGGTTTCTTCCAGGGCAGCAGCCCACTCATCAGCCAGCGCCTGATCGTCCAGGGTATTCATATTGTCAGCCATCATTTGTCCTCGGCGAACAACTCTTCAATTAGAAGAGTTGATTAATAGGGGGAGTTGCGTCGCTTCAACGGCGCTCGATCGGCTCGATCACTTGCAGCGCAAGGTTGCCCTTGTGCGAACCCATCTTGACCTTGAAGGCCGGCACGCCGTTGGCGCGCATCACCAGTTCTTCCTGCATGTCCACGGGAATCACGTCCCCTGGCTGCATGTGCAGGATGTCGCGCAGCTTCAACTGGCGACGGGCAACGGTGGCGTTGATCGGTACATCGACGTCCATCACGTCCTGGCGCAAGGCGTTGACCCAACGCTCGTCCTGGTCGTCCAGGTCGGACTGGAAGCCGGCATCGAGCATTTCGCGCACCGGCTCGATCATCGAGTAAGGCATGGTCACGTGCAGGTCGCCGCCACCGCCATCGAGTTCGATGTGGAAGGTCGACACTACAATGGCTTCGCTCGGGCCGACGATGTTGGCCATGGCCGGGTTCACTTCCGAGTTGATGTACTCGAAGTTCACCTCCATGATCGCCTGCCAAGCTTCCTTCAAATCGACGAATGCCTGCTCCAGGACCATGCGCACCACGCGCAACTCGGTCGGGGTGAACTCACGGCCTTCGATCTTGGCGTGGCGACCGTCGCCGCCGAAGAAGTTGTCCACCAGCTTGAACACCAGCTTGGCGTCGAGGATGAACAGCGCCGTGCCGCGCAGCGGCTTGATCTTGACCAGGTTGAGGCTGGTCGGCACGTACAGCGAGTGTACGTATTCGCCGAACTTCATCACCTGCACACCACCGACCGCCACGTCTGCCGAGCGGCGCAGCATGTTGAACATGCTGATGCGCGTGTAGCGGGCAAAACGCTCGTTGATCATTTCCAGCGTCGGCATGCGTCCACGGACGATGCGATCCTGGCTGGTCAGGTCGTAGCTCTTGACGGTGCCGGGTTCGGCAGCGATATCGGTCTGTACCAGACCATCGTCGACGCCATGCAACAGCGCGTCGATCTCATCCTGGGACAGCAGGTCCTGCACGGCCATGTCGTGTTCCTACTGCAGTACGAAATTAGTGAAAAGCAACTGTTCGATCACCACTTTGCCGAGCTCTTTCTGCGCCACTTCCTGGACGCTGGCGGTGGCCTTCTGGCGCAACATTTCCTGGCCGACCGGCGAGGCGAGGGTCGCGAAATCCTGACTGGAGAACAGCATCACCAGGTTGTTGCGGATCACCGGCATGTGCACCTTGAGCGCGTCCAGATCCGCTTGGTTGCGCGCAAGCATGGTAATGCTCACTTGCATGTAGCGCTGGCGTCCGTTCTGGTTGTAGTTGGCCACGAACGCCGGGGCCATCGGCTCGAAAACGGCAGGCTGCTTGCCCACGGGGGTGGTTTCGGCCACGACGGCAGGCTTGCTCTGGGCACTGTGCATGAAGTACCAGGTCGCCCCCACGGACAAGCCGATCGCCAGCAACAGCGCCACCACGATCAAGATGATCAGCTTGAGTTTGCCTTTGGTTGCGGGGTCTTTTACTGCTGCGTCGCTCTTCGCCATGCCAATAATCCGTCACTATTCGGTTTTTACAGTCGCGCGACTAGGCAAGAGCAAGTGTTATGCCAGAAGCAAAAGATCGCAGCCTGCGGCAGCTCCTACATTGGACTGCGTACATCCTGTAGGAGCTGCCGAAGGCTGCGATCTTTTAGGGGGCGCCGCGAATTATCAGGCGTAATAATCGACTGCGCTGGAGCCAATCACGCTAGTCGGGCTGGCCGCAACTTGGGTAACGCTGGCCGAAAGCTCGTCATCCATCGAATCAAGGCGACCGCCGCCAGCACTGGCGCGTCCACTCTGCGCCTGCTGATGTTGCGCCTGGTCCTGTGAGCCCCGGGACTGGTCCGAGACGTTGACGTCAACCTGGCCCATGCCCTGCTGGGTGAACATGTCGCGCAAACGCTGCATCTGCCCGTCCAGCGCTTCACGCACGCCCGGATGCGCGCTCATGAACGTCACCTGGGTCTGCTGATCGGGCACCATGTTCACCCGAATGTCGAGACGGCCGAGTTCGGCCGGCTGCAACTGGATGTCGGCCGCCTTGAGATTGGCGCTGGACAGGTACATGACCCGATTCACCACTTCTTCCGTCCAACCGCTCTGATGCATCGCGATGGGCTGGTTGACCGGCAGGGCGTTGGCGGTTTTTGGCGTCGCTGCCTGGGTCAGTGCCGCCAGGCGGTCGGCGAAATCGTCGACCCGGGTATCGCTGCTGGCAGACTTGAGGTCCTTGAGCCCATCATCGATCAGGCCACTGAAGGCCTGGTCGCCGCCCTGGTCGGTACTGTCCATGTCGGTTTGCACGTCGAGCATGTTCGCCATGCCAGCGGCGAAGGTCTGCGCCGCCGTCCGTTCACCGTCGACCTCGGTCGGAGCTGCCTTGGGTTGTGCCTGGCTTGAGGCCGAGACATGGCCACTCTGCTCCATGGCCATGCGCAGGGCTGGCAGGGCGTCCAGTGGGTCGGCTTCGGGATCGAATCCTGTGTCAGTGGCGGGGACGATTGGCGGGATGACCGCCGCAACGGGCGCTTCGACGGCTGGTTGATCAGCCACAACAGGCGCCGCGATGACAGGCACCTCGACAGGATCAACCGGCGCAGCTTCGACGCCCCCTGCCTGTTCGTCCGTCGCATCGGCGCTGTCCTGCTTGTCGTCGGCTTGCGCCGGCTTGTCGGCGGGCAAGCTTTTGCCGCTATCGGCAACGACAGGCTTCTCGGCGGCAGCGTTATCCTTGACGTCGTCCTTTTTACCGAGGCTGTCGGCAGCCTTGTGAGGTTGTGGTTTCGAAGGTCCGTCAGCAGCCGGGTTCCGGCCTTGTGCGGCGTACACCTGAGAGAAGCTCGACGCCTTGTCCCCGGGCTCGGCGGCGACCTTCGTGGAAGGGGCGGCGGCGGCCTGACTCTTGGCCTGAGCGGCGGCCTGAAGAAGAGAATTTGGGGTAAAGGGCATTTAACGGTCTCCGCTGCACTGGGATCGTAGGTACAGTTGCAAGAGTTAATAGCAAGGGGCGGGCCAGTTTCGCCTGATGGCGACGAAAAGCGTCTTGCGCCTCAGCTTTCCGCCAGGGACCGTTGCCGCTCAGCTTCGTAAAGAGGCCGAACGATCGCGAACTCAAGGTCGATTGCAGTGATCAGCTCCTGGATTTCGGAGGGCGAAAGCTTTTCAGCATTTTTCTCAAGTTCGCCACATAGCGCGACAAGCTTGACGGCGCCCATGTTGCTGCTGCTGCCTTTGAAGCTGTGCGCCACGTCTACCAGCTGCGCAGCTTTCCCTGCCTCGCGCAATGCTTGAAGGCGCTCTTCGGAATCGGCGAGAAAGGTATCCAGCAACTGCGGATACGCGTCCTCCATGACCTCGCGCAACTCGTTCAGCGCGTCGAGGTCCAGATGTTCATCAGCCACTTGTTCGCTCCTTGATCAAGAATTTATGGATTATGCCAGAGCCTTCCAGAGAAACTCCACGCGGGCACTTCGACCATCGTCAGACCAGCTTGCATTATGACCCAACTGACGGATCAGACTGACTCCACGTCCAGACAGACGGACAGGATCGACAGGACGTTCCAGTACCCGCCCGACATCAAATCCCTTGCCGCTGTCCTCGACGCGAATTGCCAGGCATCCACCCTCGCCTTGCGGGGTAACCTGTAAATGCACCCGGACATAACCGTCCTCAAGCTCGTCCAGGCGTGCATTGCGTTGTTGATAATAGCGGGTGAAACCCGACACATCGCGTTTAAGGCTGGAATCCAGGCCTAGCACTCCATGCTCCAGGGCGTTGGAGTACAACTCGGCCAGTACGCTGTAGAGCGCCCCGCTTTGAGCCCGCAGACCGTGCACTTCCTGCAGCAGTTGCAAGAGATGGGGCAACGGATTGAAGCGCTTGAGCGTCGCAGCGCGAAACTCGAAACTGGCCGACCAGTCCAGAGGGCAGGACTGGCCACTGTCGGAATAGATCGGCAGCGGCGGGCTCGCCTGCGTGGGCGCAGGCAGGCTGACCTCGACCATGCTGACGTCGTCGCGCGCCTCACCACGAAAGTCCCGAAGCGCCTGCTCGATATCCTCGAACAAGGTGTCGGGTTGACGATTGGCGGCAAATACCTGCTGCAACCGCTGCACACCAAACAGCTGGTCATCGGCGTCGCAGGTATCGATCACCCCGTCGGACAACAGGAATATCCGATCACCCGGGGCCATCGGAAACACTTCGGTGCGATCATCGAAGGTAGGCGGGCTCAGCACCCCCAGTGGCAAATGCCGCGCGGTCAGTGGCGTTCGCTCGCCGCTGGCAACGCTGTACAGGTAGCCGTCCGGCATGCCGCCGTTCCAGACCTCCACCGAGTGATTCTGGGCACTCAGGCACAGCATCGTGGCGCAGCAGAACATGTCCACCGGCAGGATGCGCTTGAGCTTGGCATTCATCTCGCGCAGGGTTTCCGCCAGGCCGTAGCCCTTGGCGGTCATGCCGTAGAAGACTTCGGCCAGGGGCATGGCGCCAACGGCGGCGGGCAGGCCATGGCCGGTGAAATCGCCGAGCAGCACATGCATGTCCCCTGCCGGGGTGAAGGCGGCCAACAGCAAGTCGCCGTTGAACAATGCGTAAGGCGATTGCAGGTAGCGGATATTGGGCGCATTCAGGCAGCCGGAATGAGCCACCTTGTCGAACACCGCCTTGGCCACGCGCTGTTCGTTGAGCAAGTATTCGTGGTGCCTGGCGATCTGGTCGCGCTGCTGTACAACAGTGGCCTGCAAGCGCCGCAAGCGGTCCATCGCCTTGATTTTGGCGGCAAGAATCACCTGGTTGTACGGTTTTGCCAGAAAATCGTCACCCCCGACCTCCAGGCAACGAGCCAATGCCTGGTTTTCCGACAGCGAGGTGAGGAAGATGATCGGCACCAGGGTTTCCCCGGCCAATGCCTTGATTTGCGCGGCCGCCTCGAAGCCATCCATCACCGGCATCATCGCGTCCATCAACACCAGCTGCGGGCGTTGCTGGCGAAATATTTCCACCGCTTCGGCGCCGTTGGCGGCCGTCAGCACTTGATGCCCCTGACGGCGCACGATGCTCGACAACAGCATGCGATCGGCGGCGCTGTCTTCGGCGATCAGGATCGTCAGCGATTCGAGTGCCGGTTGCACAGTGATCAACTGATGTCGAACAGCTTGTCGAAGTTGGAAATGGCGAGGATTTTCCTCACGTCGCAATTGCTGTTGACCACGCGAATATCGGAATCGTCGCCGCCAGCGTGATCTCGCAACAGCAGCAACATGCCCAGGGCGGAACTGTCGAGGTAGGTGGCTTCCCTCAGATCGACGACGACTTCGGCGAGCGCCTTGTCTTCGTAGGATTGACGAAATTCCTGATGCTTGGCGAAATCGAATCGTCCCTTGACCGATATCGTCAGCTTTTGCCCATCCGGGGACACTTCTGAAACAACTGACATGTCATGGCTTCCTTGTCGTTGGTAAACCTTCTTGTACAAGGTTTAGCATTGGGTAGAGGTTGGGGCAAGGCAGGATATTTTTAGAGGCCTTGAGCCCCACAGGTTGACCGCCTTTCTCCTGTGGGAGCGAGCCTGCTCGCGAAGAACGATAACGCGGTCCATATGACTCAATACGCATCATGGCGCGGCAACCGCTGGGACAATTCATCCAGCAGCTTTTGCTCGCGCTTGTCCTCCAGCGCCCGCGCTTCGTCCTGGTAGCGCTGGACCAGTTTGCGCAAGCCTTCTACCCGGGCGAACGCCTGCTGCCAGGTGTCGCGCGCCTTGTTCAGGTTGTTCTGGTGCCAGGCCAGGCTTTGCCGCTGTTGATCGATGGCCGTGCCCAACTGCGCGAGAAAGCCCTGGTAGCCCAGCAGCCATTGGCCGGACACGCCACTGCTGCCGCGTACGATCCACTGTTCCTGATAGTCGAGCCGAAAGGCTTCGAGGTCGGCCAGCTTGCTTTCGGCCAGGCGCACTTGCCCCTGGAAGTGTCCCAGGCGCTGGACCGCGGTTTTCTCGGCCTTCTCGGCCATTTCCACCACGGGAGCCAGGCGGCCCGCCCGAGTCTGGGCCATGGCCGGTTAACCGCCCGCCGCGGGCGCGAAGATCGAGGCGAGATACGCCTCGCTTTCGCCCAGGCTGATGCTGTCGTTGAGGCCCTGGCGCAGGTATTTGACCAGTTGCGGCTGCAGGGAAATCGCCAGGTCGGTCTCGCGGTCACCGCCGGCGACGTAGGCGCCGACACTGATCAGGTCGCGGCTCTGCTGGTAGCGCGACCACAACTGCTTGAAGTACTGCGCCCGAGTCATGTGCTCCGGCGAGACTACCGCCGGCATGACCCGGCTGATGGACGCCTCGATATCGATGGCCGGGTAATGGCCTTCCTCGGCCAGACGCCGCGACAGCACGATGTGCCCGTCGAGCACGCCCCGCGCCGAGTCGGCAATCGGGTCCTGCTGGTCGTCGCCTTCGGACAGCACGGTATAGAACGCGGTGATCGAGCCACCGCCCTTCTCGGCATTGCCCGCGCGCTCTACCAGTTTCGGCAACTTGGCGAACACCGAGGGCGGATACCCCTTGGTCGCCGGTGGCTCGCCAATGGCCAGGGCAATTTCCCGCTGGGCCTGGGCGAAACGCGTCAGCGAATCCATCAGCAGCAGCACGTTCTTGCCCTTGTCGCGGAAATACTCGGCGATTCGCGTGCAATACATGGCGGCGCGCAGACGCATCAGGGGTGCATCGTCGGCGGGCGACGCCACCACCACCGAGCGCTTGAGCCCTTCTTCACCGAGGATGTGCTCGATGAACTCCTTGACCTCTCGACCGCGCTCACCGATCAGGCCGACGACGATGATGTCGGCCTCGGTGAAGCGCGTCATCATGCCCAGCAGTACGGATTTACCAACGCCGGTACCGGCGAACAGGCCAAGCCGCTGACCGCGCCCGACCGTCAACATGCCATTAATGCAGCGAATGCCCACATCCAGGGGCTCGCTGATCGGCTCGCGCTTGAGCGGGTTGATGGTCGGGCCGTCCATCGGCACCCAGTCTTCGGCCTTCATTCCGCCCTTGCCATCCAGGGCGCGGCCAGCACCGTCGAGTACGCGCCCGAGCATGCTCATGCCCATCGGCAAGCGACCGCTGTCGGAGAGGGGCACTACCCGGGCACCGGGGGCAATGCCGGCTACGCTGCCCACCGGCATCAAAAACACCTTGCTGCCGGAAAAGCCCATGACTTCGGCTTCGACCTGCACGGGATGATAGCTGTCATCGTTGATGACCATGCAGCGGCTGCCCATGGCCGCGCGCAAGCCCTCGGCTTCCAGCGTGAGGCCGACCATGCGCAACAGGCGGCCTTCGAGGATCGGTGCGCCGGCCAGTTCGATCGCCCCGGCGTAACTGCCCAGGCGCTTGGCGAAACTGGTGCGTTTAAGGTGCATCGGGAACCGCCACTGGTTTGCTTGCGCTGGACAGATCGATGCTCAGATCCGGCGCCGCCGGGTGCAAGGCCTGCTCGTGAAGCTGGTCGAACAGCTTGTCCATCACCTGCGTCACACGGGTTTCGACCGTGGCATCGATGCGGCTGTGTTCGGTTTCGACTCGGCAACCACCGGGCAACAGCGCTTCGTCCTCGACGATGCGCCAGGTTTCCTCATGTCGCTCGCGCAGGGCTTTGACCTGTTCGAAATCCTGCGGATTGATGTATAGCCGCACGTTGTTGACGCCCAACGGCAACAGCTTGAGGGCTTCGCGCATCACGTGTTCGATCTGCGTCGAGTCCATGGCCAGTTCGCGCTGGATCACCTGTTTGGTCATGTGCCGCACCAGTTCGACCAGGGACTTTTCAATCTGCGTGTCTTGTTCGGCGATGGGTTCGAACAGATGCGCCATCAACTTTTCAAGCGCGGCAACCTTGGCCGCCAACGCCGCATCAGCTTCCTGACGAACCTTGAGCGTGGTGCTATGGAACCCTTCTTTTTCGCCCACCGCGAAACCTTCGTTATAGGCTTCCTGGCGAATGCTCTCGAGCTCTTCGAGGGTCAGTGGCTGGACCTCTTCGAGCGGCACCTCCTCCATTTCCGGCGGCTCGGGTTCGGGCTCGGGCTCCGGCTCAGGGGCCGGCGGATCGAAGCTGGGCAGCGCCCAGGTATCGAAACCTCCGACATCCCTGGCGCGGATCAGGTCAGAGGGCAGCTCGTCATTCTTGGCCATGGCGTTAGATCATTTCCTCGCCGCCCTTGCCGCCGAGCACGATTTCGCCCGCTTCGGCCATGCGACGGGCAATGGTGAGGATTTCCTTCTGCGCGGTTTCCACATCGCTGACACGCACCGGGCCCTTGGCCTCGAGATCGTCGCGCAACAGTTCGGCCGCACGCTTGGACATGTTCTTGAAGATCTTCTCCTTGACGCTTTCGTCCGAGCCCTTGAGGGCCAGCACCAGCACGTCGGAGGACACTTCGCGCAGCAACGCCTGGATGCCGCGGTCATCGACATCGGCCAGGTTGTTGAACACGAACATGAGGTCTTCGATCTGACCGGACAGGTCCTCATCGACTTCGCGGATCGAGTCCATGAGCTGGCCTTCGATCGAGCTGTCGAGGAAGTTCATGATGTCGGCTGCGCGCTTGATGCCGCCCAGGCTGGTGCGCGAAGCATTGGAGTTGCCGGAGAACTGCTTCTCGAGAATCTGGTTGAGTTCCTTGAGGGCCGCAGGCTGCACGGTGTTGAGCGAGGAAACCCGCAGGATGATGTCCAGGCGCACCTTATGGTCGAAGTTGCCCAGCACTTCACCGGCCTGATCCGGATCGAGGTACGCCACCACGATCGCCTGGATCTGCGGGTGCTCGTAGCGGATCACGTCGGCGACCGCGCGCGGCTCCATCCATTTCAGGCTGTCAAGGCCGCTGGTATTGCCACCCAGCAGGATGCGATCGATCAGGCCGTTGGCCTTGTCCTCGCCCAGGGCCTGGGTGAGCATTTTGCGCACGTAGTCATCGGAACCGACGCCCAGGCTAGTCTGGTCGCCGACGATGTCGACGAACTCGCTCATCACCTGCTCGACCTGCTCACGGTGCACGTTACCCATCTGCGCCATGGCCACGCCGACACGCTGGACCTCTTTGGGCCCCATGTGGCGCAACACCTGGGCAGCGTCGGTTGAGCCCAGAGACAGCAGCAGGATCGCGGCTTTGTCGACCTTGCTCAGTTTGGCGGCAATGGCTCGGTTATCACTCATCTGCGTTAATCCACTCTTTCACGACCTGGGCGACACGGCCCGGGTCTTCTGCCACCAGACTCTTGATTGCGTTCAACTGCGCGTCATAGCCTTCGCTCGGGCTCGGCAACAGGATACTGGTCGGGCCACCGAGGCTGATACGGTCGTTGGCCAGTTCGCCGTCCAGGCCGCCCATGCCGCCGAGCTCGACGTCGCTGCCGATGCCCGCCAACTGCTTGCCTTTGCCGCCACCGGTGATGTTGTTGAGCACCGGACGCAACACACCGAACACCAGCACCAAAATGAACAGGACGCCCAACAGCTGCTTGACGATGTCCCAGAACCACGGCTGGGAGTAGAACGGCACATCGGCAATCACTTCACCGCGCTCGGTGGAGAACGGCATGTTGATCACGCTCACGCTGTCCCCACGACTGGCATCGAAGCCGACCGCGTCCTGCACCAGGCGGGTGAAACGGGCCAGCTCATCGGCGCTCCAAGGCGCACGGGCGATCTCACCGTTGGCCGGGTTGATCTTGACCTGGTCATCGACCACCACCGAGACCGACAGGCGATTCAATCGCCCTTGCTGTTGCTTGGTGTGGCTGATGGAGCGGTCGAGCTCGAAGTTCTTGGTCGATTGCTGGCGCTTGTCCGCCGGATACGGTGCGAGCATTGGCTGGCCGGTGGCCGGATCCATGACCTGCTGGCCGTTGGCATCGAGCAATGGCTGGCCTGGCTGCACCATGCCGGCCGACGCCGTGGCGCCACCGGTGGTTTGCGGCGCCGAGGCTGGCGACGGCGGCTGGTTGCTCAGGGCACCCGGCACACCTTGCGGGCCGTTACTGGCGGTGCGCTGTTCGTTCACCGACTGCTCGCTGCGCAATGCCGGCTGGTCGGGGTTGAATTGTTCGGAGGTGGACTCGACGGCGCTGAAGTCGACATCGGCCGAGACCTCGGCCTTGTAGCGGTCGTTGCCCAGCACCGGTTGCAGAATGTTGTGCACGCGTTGGGTGAGCATGCTCTCCATGCGGCGGCTGTAATCGAATTGCTTGCCGGCCATGGTCAGTTCGGAGTTTTCCGCCTGATCGGACAGCAGGTTACCTTTCTGGTCGACAACGGTGATCTGCGACTTGCTGAGTTCGGGCACGCTGGTCGCCACCAGATTGATGATGGCCACGACCTGCCCCGGCTCCAGCGAACGCCCGGAATACAGCTCGACCAACACCGAAGCGCTGGGCTTGCGCTCGTCGCGCACGAACACCGAACTTTTCGGGATCGCCAGGTGCACGCGGGCACCCTTGACATTGTTCAGGCTGGAAATGGTGCGCGCCAGTTCGCCTTCAAGGCCGCGACGATAACGGGTCGCCTCCATGAACTGACTGGTGCCCAGGCCCTGTTCCTTGTCGAGGATTTCAAAACCGATGTTGCCATCGCTGGGAGTGACACCAGCGCCCGCGAGCTTGAGACGCGCACGGGACAGGTCTTCGGCCTTGACCAGCAAGGCGCCGGAATTGGGTTCCACGGTATAGGCAATATCGGCGGCAGCCAGGGTGTCCATCACCTGCTTGGCGTCCATGCCGGCAAGGCTGCCGTACAACGGACGGTAATCCGGCTGCTGGGACCACAACACCACGGCAAAGCCAATCGCCACGCTCGCGGCCAGGCCGACCAACAGCCCCACCTGGCGCAGCATGGTCATCTCGGAGAGGTTTTCCAGGAAGGACAACCCGAACAGCGGCGGTTTGCCGTCTACGGAGTTGGCCTTGGCCGGAACATTGTCAGCGATAGCATCTGCCATGACTCAATCTCGTCCTTAAACCGGCATCTGCATGATGTCCTGATACGCCTGAACCAGCTTGTTGCGCACCTGGGTCAATGCCTGGAAAGACACGCTGGCCTTCTGCGAGGAAATCATCACGTCCGTCAGGTCGACACCGCTCTTGCCGATCTCGAAGGCGTTGGCCAACGACGTGGAAGCCTGCTGGGTGTCGTTGACCTTGTTGACGGCCTGACCGAGCATGTCGGCAAAGCTGCTGCCATTCAATTCAGGGACGGCGGCAGTCGATTTCGGCGCAGACATGGCGTCCATTTGCATGGCCCGCATATCCAGCATCAATCGATTGAATTCAATACCTTGGCTCATGCTCTACTCTCTCTGGCGGCCCGCAATTTTTTGACGCTCACTCAGCGGGTAACGAGGTGTTAGCAACAAGGGTGCCAGCTCAGCGTCCACCTCAAACAAAACCGGCAGCGCGCCCCCCTCCCGTAGGAGCGAGGCTTGCCCGCGAACCAGACACCACGGTATTTCTGGTAGACCGCGTCATCGTTCTTCGCGGGCAAGCCTCGCTCCTACAGGCGAAGAACGAACGCGGTATTACAGATACACCGCAGCGCCTGGTTCGCCGGCAAGCCTGGCTCCTACGGGAGAACCGGGCGTCACGGTGGGTCAGGTGGCAAACAAATACGCTTCCACGTCCATTCCGGCATCGCGCATCTGCGCCAGCTTGTAGCGCAAGGTGCGCGGGCTGATGCCCAGGCGCTCGGCGGCCTCTTTGCGGCGGCCGCGCTCGGTGCGCAAGGTGTCGATGATCATCTGGAACTCACGGCGCCGCAGGTCGTCGCCCAACCCGCCGCCAGATTCGGCCTCGACCGCCCGCACTGTCGTCGGCGCGGGCGCCAATGCCGGCAACGGTGCGCAGGCGATCGGTCCGTTCAGGCAGAAATCCTGCGGCTCGATCACCCCGCCCTGTTGCAGGATCAACGCACGCTGCAGCGCATTGTCCAGTTCACGCACGTTGCCCGGCCACGGATAAGCGATCAGGCACGCCTGGGCCGCGGGCGACAGCCTGGCCGCGGCATGCTTCATTTTATTGACGTGCCTGGCCAACAGTCGCTCGGCCAGCGGCAGGATATCGGCGGTGCGCTCGCGCAACGGCCGCCAGGCCAGCGGGAACACCGACAGGCGATAGTACAGGTCTTCACGAAAACGCCCCGCCGCCACCTCACCCGCCAAGTCCCGGTTGGTGGTCGCGACCACGCGGATATCCAGGGCTATCGGCTTGCGCGCACCTACTCGCTCAACCTCGCGCTCCTGCAGCACCCGCAGCAACTTGGCCTGCAACCCCAAGGGCATTTCGGAAATTTCATCGAGCAGGATCGTCCCGCCATCGGCCTGTTCGAACTTGCCGGCCTGCGCCGCGATGGCGCCGGTGAACGAGCCCTTTTCGTGCCCGAAGAGCGTGGCCTCCAGCATGTTGTCCGGAATCGCCGCGCAGTTGATCGCAATGAACGGCTGACTGGCCCGATGAGAGTGCTGGTGAATGTAGCGCGCCAGCACTTCCTTGCCGGTGCCGGACTCACCGGAGATCAGCACCGTGGAATCACTGCGCGCCACCCGCGCGGCCAACTCCAGCAACTGTGCACTGGCCGGCTCGAACGCCACGGGCCCTTCGCCATCGGTGGCGCCGACACTACCCTGGGCGTGCCGTGCGACCAGGTCGAGCAGCGCCTTGGGCTCGAACGGCTTGACCAGGTAATCCGCCGCCCCTTGGCGCATCGCATCCACCGCGCGCTCGACGGCACCGTGCGCCGTCATCAGCAGCACCGGCAGTTGCGGCTGTCGCGCCCGCAGCAAAGCGAGCAACTGATGACCATCCATGCCCGGCATGTTGACGTCGCTGACCACCAGATTAAACGCTTCGGCCGCCGCAGCTTCCAGGGCTTCCTGCGCCGACGCCACGGCCTTGTAATCGTGGCCGGCGAGCAACAGCGTGTCTGCCAGCGCCTCGCGCAACGCGCGGTCATCCTCGACCAGTAGAACCTTGATAGCCATGAGCTTCACTCCACTCCCTGGGCGCTGTCAAAAAGCGGTAGCAGTACCTGCGCACAGGTGCCGCGACCGATCCGCGAGCGCAAGCGCAACTCGCCCTGGTGCGCCCTCGCGACCGCCTTGACGACGGTCAGGCCGAGACCGGTGCCGGTGGCCTTGGTGGTAAAAAACGGCTCCCCCAGACGCGCCAGCACCGCTTCGTCGATACCGCTGCCGCTATCGCTGACGCACAAGCGCAGGTGATTGCCACGGGTGTAGAGGTGCACCTTCAAGCGCACATCAGAGGCACTGGCCTGAATGGCGTTTTCGATCAGATTGAGGACCGCGCCCACCAGGGTGTCGCGATTGCACAGCAGTTCGCCGGCATGGGCGTCGCATTGCCAGCGAATCGGCAAGTCCTGCACATGCGCCAGTGCCGCCGCCTGCAGCGCCTGCATCAGCTGCGCCGGCGTCACGCGGTCGGTCAATGGCAGCTCGCCGCGTGCGAACACCAGCATGTCGCGCACCTGATGTTCCAGCTCATGCAAGCGCTCCTTGAGCCGCCCGGCAAAGCGTTGCTGGGTGGCCACCGGCAGCGTCTGCTCGGTCAAGTGACTGGCGTAGAGCAAGGCCGCGGACAACGGCGTGCGAATCTGATGCGCCAGTGACGCCACCATGCGCCCCAGGGAAGACAGGCGTTCGTGGCGCGCCAGTTGATCTTGCAGATGACGGGTCTCGGTCAGGTCGTTGAGCAGCACCAGTTGCCCAGGTTCGGCATCCAGTGAACGCGTGGCAATCGACAGGCGCCGACCATCCTTGAGGGAGACTTCATGACCGTCGTCTTCACGGGGCGCAAAGCAACGGGCAATGACCTGTCGCCACAGTTCACCTTCGAGGGGCAGGCCGAGCAGTTCATACGCCGCCGGATTGGCTTCGCGCACGATGCCCTGGGCGTCGATGACGATGATGCCACCAGGCAAAAGGTCGAGCAGATGTTGCAGGCGATTGGCCAGGCGCTCTTTCTCCGCCAGCTCCTGCATGCGCTGGGCGCTGACCACCGCCAACTCCCCCTTGAGCTCGGTCACCCGGGCTTCGAGCATGCTGTAGGAGTTGGTCAATTGGCTCGACATCTGGTTGAACAGGGCAAACGCCTGCTCAAGGCCAAGCCGGCTCGCCTGCTCTACCGACGACGATTGCCCCAGGGCATCCCCCAAGGTATCTGAAGCAGGAGACATCTGGGCGGATGGGGGCATGGGGTGCTCTCTCGCTTGGCTGACCGTCAGTGAAACGGAACGTTGCGAGGGCTATAGCAATACCCGTGCCTAAAAAAAACTGCTTGAAAATGAACAACTTGAAAAACAGGCGTCAATCATCCGCCTGTTCATCACCGTCACGACGACTCATGCCGTACTTGCGCATTTTTTCCACCAGCGTGGTCCGACGGATACGCAGGCGTTCAGCGGCGCGCGCAACAATGCCATTGGCATCATCCAGCGCTTGCTGGATCAGGCCTTGCTCCAGGCCACCGAGATAATCCTTCAGGTCCAGGCCTTCAGGTGGCAGCATCGCATGGGTGGTGAAGTCCGGGGTATGGCCGTTGATTGCCACCCGCTCTTCGAGATCGTTGCGCAGGGTGTCAACCAGTTGCTCGTCTTCATCGTCGACGTAGCGGAATTTCTTCGGCAACTCGACCACGCCGATCACCCCGTACGGATGCATGATCGCCATGCGCTCCACCAGGTTGGCCAGTTCGCGGACGTTGCCCGGCCAGCCGTGACGGCACAGCGACATGATGGCCGCGGAGTTGAAGCGGATCGAACCGCGCTTCTCGTGCTCCATGCGCGAGATCAATTCGTTCATCAGCAACGGAATGTCTTCTACGCGCTCGCGCAGCGGCGCCATCTCGATCGGGAACACGTTCAGGCGGTAGTACAGGTCTTCGCGGAAGGTGCCGATCTCGATCATGCTTTCGAGATTCTTGTGGGTCGCCGCAATGATGCGCACATCGACGCTCTGGGTCTTGTTGCTGCCCACGCGCTCGAACGTACGCTCCTGCAACACGCGCAGCAGCTTGACCTGCATCGGCAGTGGCATGTCGCCAATTTCGTCAAGGAACAGCGTGCCGCCATTGGCCAGCTCGAAACGCCCGGCACGGCTGGTGATCGCCCCGGTGAACGCGCCCTTCTCATGACCGAACAATTCACTTTCCAGCAGCTCGGCCGGAATCGCCCCGCAATTGACCGGCACGAACGGTGCCTCGCGGCGCTTGGAGTGGTAATGCAGGTTGCGCGCGACCACTTCCTTGCCGGTCCCGGACTCACCGAGGATCAGCACACTGGCATCGGTGTCGGCCACTTGCTGCATCATCTGGCGCACGTGCTGGATCGCCCGGCTGGTGCCGACGAGGCTGCGGAACAGATTGGGTTCGCGATGCCGCCCGCGCTCGCGGGCCTGGTCGTACATCTCGCGATAGACCTGGGCACGGTGCAGCGAATCGAGCAACTTGCTGTAGCTAGGTGGCATTTCGAGGGTCGACAGTACCCGGCGACGCTGGTCATCCGGCAGGTCGATGGAAGAATTATCGCCCATCAGCAAAATCGGAAGGAACTCATCCCATGTCGACAGTGTCTTTAGCAAGCCCTGAAGAGAACCCGGAGCATTGACCGTCCCGATAAGGACACAGATCACTTCACGACTAGAAGATAAAGAGACGACAGCCTGCTGCCAGTCGTGGCTACCGCAGGGTAAATTTTCTTCGCCGAGAAAATTTAAAATCACCGCCAAGTCGCGGCGGCGGACGCTATCGTCATCGATTAGCAGAATTTTGGTTTCACGCCACATGCAATCGTAACTTCCCTAGTCGACCCGGTGCCCGAAATGAGTGGGCAAGCTAGACGCTTGCAGACCGTTAATGCCTGTAGACGCCCGAAATCTGGAAACAGCCACTAGTAAAGTCAAAAAACCGTTCACAGTCAAATTTATGGCGCAATAAGCACGGATTAAGCAGAAAATAATTAACCAAACAGATGGTAAACCTTTGCGGCACTCTTCGCTTGGTTGATCTGCGACATCTCATCGACTATCGCCTGACGCTCACCCATCGTCACCGTCAATAAATCTTTGTACACCGCCAGCAGGCTCTCAAGGTGGGTGCGCAGCGCTTCTTCGTCGACGGGCGCTTCACTGAGCACTTCGTCCACGCATTCGCGGCAAGCCGAATCCAGCTCGCCGATTGCATCCCAGTTACGCGCGGCCAGCGCATCGATCAGCGCTTCGCGGGTTTGTTCGATCCGTTGCAGTGCTTGGCTCATTGCATCACCCTCGAAAATTTAACGAAGCGTCTCAAGGCGCAATTGCATCCCAACCTTCCTTGAGGTTACTGAGCAGCCCGGAGACCTCATCGAGAATGAGCGGATCACTCTTGATATTGGCCTCAGTCAGCCGACGCATCATGTAGTCGTAGAGGCTGTCGAGATCAGACAATGGTGTAGGTGACTTCTCAGGGTCCAACCCCTCACGCAGCCCGCCTACGATTGCCACCGCCTTGCCAATGCAAAGCCCTTTGGTAGCCGTGTCATTACGCTCCAGAGCGCCCTTGGCCTGGGCAATACGATCAAGTCCACCCTGCATCAGCATCTGGACGAGACGGTGAGGACTAGCCTCGGAAGTCTGAGCGTGCGAGTTGACACTTTGGTATTGACGCAGGGCTCTCATGGGGTTCATGTCTGACTCCTTGAAAAAACGATTATCTGGCATTCATCGGCTATAACGAACTATCGACTTGAACGGATAAAACTTTAGCCACGGCCCGCATGGCAAAACGAAAAAACCCGGAGCGCCTGAAAAAGGATCCGGGTTTTTTCCATCTGGCGACCGTTAGTCGTCGCTGACTTTGTTCAACGCATTCAGCGTAGTCATGATGCTCTTGGAAGTCGCAGTCAATTGTGCGACCAAGGTATCCATGGCTGTGTACTTGGCAGTCAACGTAGTTTGCAGGTTCGCTATTCGACGATTCAGATCTTCCTGATCAACCTTGAGCGAGTCCAGGGAGTCAGTCAGGCTGGTCTGCCGCTGAGCCAGGACGCCATCGGATTTCGCGAAGGCATCGGTGGCACTCGTCATGCGACTGATAACGCCATTCTTGCCGGTGAACAGTTCGGCGACTTCGGAACCAAACGCTTTCACGCCCTTGTCCCACTTGGCATCATCGATAGTCAGCAAACCGGTGGTTTTGTCCGTGTTGATGCCCAGCTGCGAAAGCATGCTCAAGCCGCTGGTGCCTGCACCCGACTCCCCGGACACCAACTCATTCCGCACAGAAGTCACCAGGCTGCGCATCGTCGCATCACCCGTGAGCGCACCAGCGGTCGTAGTAGATCCACCTGTTGCGGTCGCCGTCGCCGACACCTTGGTTTGCGTGTTGATCGCCGTCATCAGCGCGTTATAAGCGGATACGAAAGCTTGCGCGGAGGTTTTCAACTGCGCGGTACTGCTAGACACCGTGATTGTGGATTTGCCTTCTGTCAGCAACTCCAGATTAACCCCACTGACGACCGAGGAAATGGAGTTGGAAGCAGACTCCATCTTCACATTATCAAGCGTGTACTCGGCATTCTGTGGGACGGTAGTAACCACATAATCCTTGGTCAGCTCATCAGCGCCACTGAGTGTCAAATCAGTACCCTTACCAGTCGTATTCGAACTCAAAACCAATCGGGAACCGTTGGCATCGGTCAGGATGTTGGCACTGATGTTCTTCGATTTGAGCTGGGTGTTGATCGCATCGCGCGTTTCTTGCAGGGTCGCACCAGGCTCGATGACCACACCGTAATCATTGCCAGACTGAGAAATCGTCAACGTGGTCGCTACGGTACCGGAGTTGACCACGCTCGACGCGCCACCTGCAAACACGGAGGTAGAGACTTTTGAAGCCGTGGCCAGCTTGGTGACTTCCAGGGCGTAGGAACCATTGGTAGCCGCATCGTTGACCGTTGTCTTGGCGATTTTCTCGTCGGAAGAAGCGCCGGAAATACTACCAAAAGCTGTGGCCGTGTTGAGCTTGGCGATCGCCGCCCGGTATGTGTCAAGCGCACTTTTGATCACCGAGATCCCGGACAGAGTGGTGCTGGTCGAAGCAGTCTGCTTGTCGATCTGGGCTTGTTTCGGTGCTTTCTCGGCATCCACCAATGCGGTGACAATTTTCTGGGTGTCGATCCCCGAGCCTATGCCACTGACGGTTGAACTTGCCATGCTTTTTCTCCTTCCCGGAAGGTCGCCATGTTCTTGACGAACAATTCACCAATGCCAGCCACTATCAAAACACGTGCCAGCTTAAGCCTTTCCATCAAATAGAAGGCTACTGGCGTCACTTAAACTCGCAGCCAATTTCAAAGCCGCTTCTGAAGGCAGCTGGCGGATGACTTCACCGCTTTCTGTCGCGATCACCTTGACCACGACCCTGCCGGTCGAGTCATCAATCGAGAAATCCAGGTTGCGTTTGCTGGACTGAACAAATTCTCGAATATCGGTTACCGCTTGTTCCAATTCTGCCCGCTTGGGCTTGTCCATCGACGCCGTTGCGCCCACATCAGTCGATGCCGAGAGTGGCGAAGGTTTGGGGCTGGTTGTCCCCTGCAATGCAGTCACAGATGGGGGCTGATTCATCTTGACGCTCATGTCCATTGCCATCACCTCAGATGAAAAATCAACGGAATGAATAAAAGGGCGCGTTAAACGCGCCCTTTTATTTCACTGACCAGACGCGGAGATTACTGAAGCAGCTTCAGTACAGCGGACGGCAGCTGATTGGCCTGGGACAGGATCGCAGTGGAAGCCTGTTGCAGGGTTTGTTGCTTGGTCAGCTCTGCAGTTTCGGAAGCGAAGTCAGCGTCCTGAACGCGACCGCGGGCAGCGGTGGAGTTCTGGGCGATGCTTTGCAGGTTGGCTACGGTGCTGTCGAAACGGTTTTGAACAGCACCCAATGCGGCGCGCTGGCTGTCGATTTGCTGGATGGCAGCGTCCAGAGCCTGTACCGATTGTTGCGAACCAGCAGCAGTCAGGATGTCCAGGTCGCCAACGGTGGTTTGGGTTTCGCTGGCATTGGAGATACCTGCTTCCAGACCCAGGTCGCCTAGGGAACCGGTGTTGCCTGCCGAGATCACGATGTCAGCCTTGCCGCTGAGCTGAATCTTGCCATCGGCAGTTTTGGTTGCGGTAGCGCCGGCACTGGCGCTGTTGATCGACGAAATAACAGCGTCAAGGTCGCTGCCCTTAGTGATCTTGATTTCGGTGGTGCCGATTTTTAGCGAAGTATCAGCAGTCATTTTGACGTCCGAAGTACCGCTTTTCAGGCCCAGCGAGGCGAGAGAACCACTATCGTTGGCACCAGTATTGTCTGCCAGTGTTATCTTGTTGCCGTTCTGGGAGGTGATGGAGATTTGACCGTCAACAATCTTGGCGTTACCAGTACCAACACCAGCCAATGCTTCGATCTGACCCAGAATGGAGTCAACGTCATCCGTAGTACCATTCCAAGAAACAGCAGAGCCATTGACGAGGATGCTACCGGCTTTTGGAGGAACGGATCCACCATCGGTTTTGTTGCTGGTGGTGCCAGCCGTCAGACCGAACTTACCAGCGTCGGAACCAGAAATAGACACAGGACCAGAAGCATTGGTGAAGGTCAGTATATCACCAGCCTCAGCGACAGTTACGGCAGAACCAGCAGCAGTTAACGCGGCAGTGATCGTAGTCGCAACATCGGCGTTACTGGTTTCAGTTCCAGCCAGCTTGATATCAACACCGTTGATGCTGAGCTTCTCATTGCCAGATACAGTAAAGCCAGTAGCAGCAACGCCCGCTACAATAGTTTGCTTCAACGTAGTGGTCGAACCCTGCACGCTAGCAGCCATACCCGACATTTCTTTGCCAGTCACTTCAGCGCTGCTGTAGGTACCCTTCAAACCCGAAGCACTCAAGTCACCCATACCAAACGAAATAGTTTCGTTAGCGCTTGCACCAACCTGGAAGCTGGTGTTTTGGAACGAACCATCAAGCAGATTCTTGCCACCGAAAGTGGTGGTGTTGGAGATACGGTTCAGCTCACCCGACAGGGCGGTGAATTCCTGGTTCAGGGAAGTACGGTCGTCATCACTGTTCGATCCGTTCGCCGATTGCAGGGCCAGCTCACGCATACGCTGCAGGATGTTGGTGGATTCTTGCATCGCACCTTCAGCGGTCTGGGCGATCGAGATACCGTCGTTGGCGTTTTTCACGGCAACGTTCAGACCGTTGATCTGGCTGGTCAGACGGTTGGCGATTTGCAGGCCGGCAGCGTCGTCTTTGGCGCTGTTGATTTTCAGGCCGGAAGACAGACGGCTCATCGAGGTGCTCAGAGCATCGGAAGCCCGGTTCAGGTTTTTCTGAACGCCCAGGGAGGTGATGTTGGTGTTTACGGATAACGACATGACGAATTCCTCGTTGGTTGGGTGCTGCGGCTTCCGGCCCTGGCAACCGCCGGGTGTGGCCTAGAGAACCTTCGTAATAGTTATCGTCGTGAAAGCAGGTTGCTTGAGGGCTTTTTTGATTTTTTTTACTAGCACCGTGCCACCCCTTGCATTTCAAGGCGTTAAATGCCGACCCAGAATGCAAAAACGCCCATGACCTCGCGGTCATGGGCGTTTTTTTTGGCGTTATTTAACTGACGCCTCAGGTGCGATGGATCAGCGCCGAGCCCCAGGACAGCCCCACACCAAAACCACTGATCGCCACGCGCTTCCAGCTGGAATCGAACATGTGCTTTTCCAGCAACAGCGGGATGCTCGAAGACACGGTGTTGCCAGTCTCGACCATGTCCTTGATGAACTTCTCCGGCTCGCTTTCAAAGCGGCGCGCCACGGCATCGACGATGGCCGCACTGCCCTGGTGGATGCAGAAGGCATCGATGTCCTGGGACGTGAGGCCGGACTGATTGAGCAGTTCGTGCAAGTGCGCCGGCACCTTGAGCAGGGCGAAGTTGAACACCTGCCGTCCGTTCATGAAGAACACGCCATCAGTCACCTTCAGGTGCGGAGCACCGGAGCCGTCGGTACCGAACTTGGCCTTGCCCAACTGCCAGATGGCGTCTTCGCCCATCCAGGTGGCGGTGGCGGCATCGCCGAACAGCATGGTGGTGTTGCGGTCTTCCGGGTCGACGATCTTCGAATACGGGTCTGCAGTGATCAACAGGCCGTTCTTCAGCCCGGCAGCTTCCATGAAGCCCTTGATTGCGTAGATACCGTAGACGTAACCGGAGCAACCCAGGGAGATGTCGAAAGCAGCAACGTTGGTCGACAGGCCGAGCTTGTCCTGGACGATCGCCGAAGTGTGCGGCAGGCCCTCCTCATCACCATTCTGGGTGACGACAATCAGCACGTCGATGGCTTGACGGTCGAGCTGGGGGTTGTTGGCGAACAACGCATTGGCCGCTTCGACACACAGGTCGGAGGTTTCCTGGGTAGCGTCCTTGCGCGGCAGGAACGCCGAACCGATTTTCCCGAGGATGAACTCTTCATCCTTCTCGAACTTTGCGCCCTGAGCATAGTTATCCAGCCCACTCGCTGGCACGTAGCTGGCAATGCTTTTTATGCCAATCATTGTGGCTTCCCAATACTAAATAGCTGGAGATCACCGCTCGCATGACCGAGAGGTACGACAATACTGGATTTCACCGAGCGAAAAAATACGGCACAGACGCTCCAGAAACCCTGAAAACACGCCCGACAAGGGTCAAACCCCTGCCCATCCTTTTTGACACAATACAGTGAAGATGCGCTATCTGACTCACAGGTCACGCATTATGCGTGCCTTGCGCAAAACATCCAGCCACAAACAAGCGTTCAACCGCCCAGTGGAAGAGGAAAAAATCGGAAATGATTGAGCAAAAAAGGCGCGACAACGAACCAACGAGACATTGCCGGCATCATTGATGCCGGCAATTAGAGAAGAGATCAAAGCTTGTTGAACAGGCTCAACTGGGCAATTTTGACGAAGGACAGTTGCGAGGCCTGCAACAGCGATTGCTGGAACGCCAAGTCGATGGATGCCGTTGCGACATCCGTATCACCAATAGCCGCCTGGGTACTGGTGTTAGCCAGGCCCATGCTGACGTTTTCGGCGCTCTGGATTTCAATGGCGTTCAATCGCGCCCCTATCGCTCCTCGAACGTTATCGACCTGCTCACTGGCATTGGAAAGGTTACTGATCGCCGCATTCACCGAGTCCTTCAGCTTGATCTGTGCCAGATCATTGCCATCGGCGGGCGTTTCCAATGCTTGACGCAACTGGCTCAAGGTATCCAGGGCACTTTGCGTTTGGTGACTACTCGCACCCACCACGAACTGATCGTCCGCTTGCGGGGCACCGGTAAAATCAAGCTTCACGCCCGCGACCGTGATCGAGCCCCCCGCCAGTACACCCCCACCAATCGCCTTGCTGTCTGCACTCATTGGCTGGGCATAGACCTGATAATTGCTGGCATCGGTGAATTTGATAACCACCCCGCTGTTGGGAAAACCGTTGACGTAGTCTGCCTGGTTAGCGACGCCGGACCCGGTGATCTGGGCCGTCGAACCGTTGCTCGGGGTCCGCGATGCATTGAAGCTGTCAGGCTTGGTGCCCAGAGAAAAGATGTGATCCTTGACCTCTTCATCAGGGGTCATTGGCAGCGTGGTCGCAGGATCCACAGGCGCCTTGAGGCGCAACGAGATGTCGAACTCCACCCCCCGCAGGCTGATGGTCGAGCCACCCTCTTTACTTGAGTCGAACGTGCCATTTCCGGACACCTCGCTCGTGACATCGTTACCGTCCTTGTCCGCGATAGTGTAATGAGTACTGTCTACAAACTTCAGCTCGTAGGGCTCTCCCGCGGAAAATTTCTTGATGTAGGTCGCATTCGACTGCACCAGGCCGGCAGACACGGAAACGGTACCGTCATTAGGCTTCGACGGATCGAGGACCGCCTGGGTACGCCCCGAGTTCGTCGCCGATTCGAGAATGCTTTTACCGGTATCGTTGCTGGCCATGGACAAGGTGTCCGACACCTGCAGGCTCAACTGCGTGTCGTCACCCTGATAGGTGTAGGTGCCGTCATTGTTACGCACGTAGGGCGGTATAGAGGTTTTCGAGCCAGAAAACATGTAGTTGCCCGACGAATCCTTGCTGTTGAGCAAACCCAGTACTTGCTGTTCAATCTCGCCTATCTCGCTGGCGATGGATTTTCGATCAGCATCACTGTAACCACCATTACCCGCCTGAAGCGCCAACTCGCGACCACGCTGCAACGCAGTGTTAATGCTTTCAAGCACGCTTTCCTGGTTGGTCAGCGAATTCTTGATACTGCCCATGTTGGTGCTGTACTGCCCCAGCAAGTCTTTCTGCTGTTGCAGCATCAGCAACTTTGCAGCGCCAACAGGATCATCACCAGCACTCTGGATCCGCACGCCCGACGTGATCTGCTCCTGAGTCTTCACAATCGAGGAGAAGTTGTTCTGGTACTTGGCCGCACTCGTCTCAAAGTACTGGGCTGTAGAAATGCGCATCGTCTAAGACTCCCTTAAAGACTGTTGATCAGCGTGCTGAAGGTTTCTTGCGCGGCCTTGATAATCTGCGACGACGCGGTGTAGTACTGCTGGAACTTGAGGAGGTCGGCGGCTTCGTCGTCCAGGTTGACCTGGGACACCGACGCGACTTCGGATTTGGCCCGGGACAGAATCGCGCCACTGGCGGTGCTGTCACCCAAGGCCTGGCTGGCCTTGGCGCCCACCTGTTCGACCAGACGGCTGTAGGCGGTGGTCATGCTCATCCCGGCGTTGCCGCCCGTCACGCCTACCGTTGCCTTGGTTTGCAGAGCCAACAACTCGTTGGCATTGCGGTTGTCTTTCTTGCCGTCCGCGTTGAACGCGATTTCGTACTTGTCGTTCTTCGACGGCGAGCCACTGACCGTGGTGTTGAACGAAAATGATTGGCCAGGGATCGGAGCGCCTGAGGCATCGAGCATCGGCACATTGATGGTCAGGTCATTGCTTTGGCCGGGGACGATGGTGCCCGTGCCGATGCTCTGCCCTTTCGAGTTGAACACTTCATAGGCCTGGCTGCCGCCGGCCGCATCCTTGAACGCCAGGGTCACCGGCATCGAGTCCTTGATCCCTGCCTGCAGCGCGGCCAGATCGGCACCGCCATAGATATCCAACGGCGTGGACAGCACCGGCGGGGTCAATGCGCCGGTGCCGCCATTGCTCGTGCTGCCGGTGGCAACCAGCGGGCCGGCAAACGCGAGCTTGTTCGAGTCGGTCATCTGGGTCTTGATGGAACTCGCGGCATTGCGAGTCGGCGTCACCTTGAATGAATCACCCGCGCTGAGACCGCCGCCGTTCAGATCCAGCTTGAAACCATCGATTTCTGCTGCCGGGGACAGGTCGAAAGAGCCCATGTCCTTGCCGTCGGAACGCTTGACCGTGTACTTGTCGGCCGCAGTGAAGGTGACCGAATAATCGAAGGTGGTCAGTGCGCTGGAATTGGTGATCGTGACATCCAGATTGCCCGAACCGGTACTGTTGTTCGACGCCCCCAGGCTGCGCTGGCTGATCGCGGTGGCACTGTTGATGTTGGAGAACAGCGAAGCACCAAACTCGCCATTGGCATCGAGCCCTTGGCCCAATTGGCTATTGATCTTGTCAGCCATCACCAGGGCGGTGCGGCCCAGATCGTTCTGCGCCGGCACCAGCACATCGTCGCGATAACGCAGCAGGCCGCCAATCTTGCCGCCACTGATGACCGAGGTGACGTCACTGGTTTTAGACGGCGAGTTGAGCTGGATATTCAGCTGGCTTTTGTCGATGCCGGTGCGGGCGGTCGAGAGGGTGTTGGAGGTGTTGCCCAACACCAGGGGCTGGCCGTTCCCCAGGGAGACGTTGTAACTGCCGTTCTGCTCCTGGACCGTGACACCCACCAACTCGTTGAGCGAGCGCACCGCTTCATTGCGCGCATCGAGCAAGTTGCTCGGGCCACTGCCGGAAGAAGTGCTGGCCTGGGCAATCTGCTGGTTCAACGAAGCGATCGACGCCGTCAACTGGTTGACCTGCCCGGTCAAGGTCGTCAACTGGCTGTTGATCCCTTCGTTCTGCTGCGTCATCTGCGACGCCAGGGCGTTAAAGCGATTACTCAGGGTTTGCGCATTGGTCAGCAGTAGTTGCCGGGCGGCGGTGTCGCTCGGTGTACCGGCGGCCGTCTGGACCGAAGTGAAGAAGCTGCTCAACACCGCACTGATCCCCGTGTTCTTGTCGGAGAAGAGCTTGTCGAGCGGGTTCACCTGATCGAGGTAGGCGTTGGCATCACTGCTCAGCGATGTGGAGGTCTGCAACTGATTATCGAGGTAGGCGTTATAGACCCGACGCACATCGGCCAGGGTTGTACCGCTGCCGATGAACACGCCACCATACAGGTTCGACGCGTTGCTCACCTGAGTGGTCTGCTGACGTGAATAGCCGGCCGTGTTGGCATTGGCAATGTTGTTGCCGACGGTCGCCAGTGAAACCTGGCTGGCATTGAGCCCCGACATTCCGATGTTGAGCAAACTCATGATTCAGACCCTTAGTCTATAAAGGCGTGGTTGAAACGCCTGCCGCAGCGTAGTTCTGATAACTCGTCATCTGCCTGGCTATCTGCGAAATCTTGCTGGCGTAAGCCGGGTCGGTTGCGTAACCGGCCTTTTGCAGCTCGCGCACAAACTGTTCCGGGTTATCGGCCGACTTCACCACATCTTGATAGCGATTATTGGTTTGCAGCAGCGTCACAAGGTCATGGAAGCTGTCCTTGTAGGAGTCGTAGGAACGGAACTCGGCCGTCTCCTTGACCATCTCGCCATTCCTGAATTCGCTGGTGATGGCCCGCGCCGAATCACCCTTCCAACTGCTGCCGGCCTTGATGCCGAACAGGTTGTGACTGCTGCTGCCGTCCTGGGCACGCATGACCGACTTGCCCCAACCGGTTTCCAGGGCGGCCTGGGCCACCAGGTAACGCGGATCGACGCCAATGCGATCGGCCGCTTCCTTGGCCATCGGCAGCATGGTGTTGATGAATTCGTCGGCGCTGCCGAAGGCTTTTTTCGCCGGCGCCAAGGGGATTTGCGCGATGGCGCGCCCGTGAATCTGCAGCGATCCACTCTGCGCTGCCTGGGCATTGGCCAGCCAGTCGCCGTTGTACAGGGGCCCGGAACCGCTGCTCGCGACGCGCTCGGGCAATGGCGCCTTGTTGACCGCGCCAGCATTGTTCGACGTGGCGGAAGGCACCAGGCCTGCAAGCAGGCGATCAGCCAGCTTCGGCGGCAAGGCCAGGCGCCGCTGATTGATCAGCGCCATGTCATTGCGATGCGCACCCTCGCCTGTCGGTGCACTGACCGAGCGCGAAGCCCACAATGGACGTTCGCCATTGACCCGCGACAGCGGCCCGTTGAGCGCCGTCGTGCCGGCGGCCACCGGGGTTTGCGCAGCGGCTTTGGCGGCCTCCTGCTTGGCGGCGGACAGCGTTGCCGCCTCACCCGGCGCCAGCGGCTTGTTCTTCGACATCTGGCGCATCAGCACATCCGCCAGGCCGATACCGCCGCCCTCGCGGGACATCGAAACCGCCAGTTGCTGGTCGTACATTTCCTGGTACTGCTTGGCTTCGGCGGTGTTCATCGGGTTGTCCTTGCCCAACGATTCGGTGGCCGAGCGCATCGACTTGAGCATCTCGCCAAGGAACAGCGACTCGAACTCCTGCGCCACCTTGCGCATGTTGGCGTCGCTGTTCTTGTCGCCGACCTTGAGCTGGTTCAGCCGGTTCAGGTCGGAAAAAGCACCGGAATCGCTGCTGCTGACCCGACCGCTCTTGTTCATGTCCATGGTCGCCGTCCTCAGATCACGATCAGGTCGGCTTGCAAGGCGCCAGCCTGTTTCAGTGCTTCAAGAATCGCCATCAGGTCGCCCGGTGCCGCGCCGACCTGGTTCACCGCACGCACGATTTCGTCGAGGGTGGTGCCCGGGCCGAACTTGAACATCGGCTTGGCTTCCTGCTCGGCGTTGACCCGCGAGCGCGGCACGACGGCCGTCTGGCCATTGGACAGCGGACCTGGCTGGCTGACGATAGGGTCTTCGGTAATGGTCACGGTCAAGCTGCCGTGGGTGACGGCGGCCGGCGAAACCTTGACGTTCTGGCCAATCACGATGGTGCCGGTGCGCGAGTTGATGATGACCTTGGCCACCGCCTGCCCCGGATCGATCTCGAGGTTTTCCAGGATCGACAGATAGTCGACACGCTGGCTTGGGTCCAGCGGCGCGGTGACGCGCACCGATCCGCCGTCGATGGCCTGGGCCACGCCAGGGCCGAGCATGTCGTTGATCTTGTCGACGATGCGCTTGGCCGTGGTGAAGTCGGAACGGTTGAGGTTCAGGGTCAGGCTGTTGCCCTGGTTAAAACCGCTCGGCACGGCGCGCTCGACCGAGGCACCGCCGGGGATGCGACCGGCCGACGGCACGTTGACCGTGATCTTCGAGCCGTCGCGACCTTCGGCATCGAAACCGCCGACCACCAGGTTGCCCTGGGCCACCGCATAGACGTTGCCGTCGATCCCCTTGAGCGGCGTCAGCAGCAAGGTGCCGCCGCGCAGGCTCTTGGAGTTACCGATGGAGGCCACGGTGATGTCGATCTGCTGACCTGGCTTGGCGAAGGCCGGTAAGTCGGCACTGATCGAGACTGCCGCGACGTTCTTCAACTGCACGTTGCCCGAACCCGGCGGCACCTTGATGCCGAACTGCGAGAGCATGTTGTTGAAGGTCTGCAAGGTGAACGGGGTTTGCGTCGTCTGGTCGCCGGTGCCGTTAAGCCCGACCACCAGGCCGTAACCGATCAACTGGTTGGAGCGCACGCCGGAAATGCTGGCGATGTCCTTCAGGCGCTCGGCTTGAGCGTTGAAGGCCGCAGACATCAACAATGCGGCCACCATGAGGCTTTTGAAATGCAAGGTGACCACCTAGAAAGGGAACAGCGGGCTGAGGAAGAAACGGTCGAACCAGCCTGGCTGACTCGCATCGGCAAAGGAACCGGTGCCCGAGTAGGTGATGCGTGCATCGGCGACGCGGGTCGACGACACGGTGTTGTCGGTGGCAATGTCATCGGCGCGCACCAGGCCGGCAATCCGTACCAGTTCGTCACCGGTGTTGAGGGTCAGCCACTTCTCGCCGCGCACGGCGATGATGCCGTTGGGCAAGACATCCGCCACCGTGACGGTGATCGAACCGGTCAGGCTGTTGCCCTGCCCGGCCTTGCTGTCGCCCTTGGTCGCGCGGTCACCTTCATAGCTGGCGCTCAGGCTCAGGTCGCCATCGCCAAACGGGTTGTTGGTGGTTGCGCTGCTACCGAACAGCGAGGTCAGGCCGATGCCGGTCTTGCTGTTCTTGCCAATTTGCGAGTTGGCGTTTTTACTCGCCTGGGTCTTCTCGTTCAGGGTGATGGTGATGATGTCACCGACCCGGAACGCCTTGCGGTCGCTGTACAGGTTCTGCTCGAAACCGGCCTGGTAGATCGAACCGTTGTTGGCGGCAGCCGGCAACGGCGTGCGTGGCAACACCGGGGCGTAGTAAGGGTCATTGGGCTTGGGCGACACGGGCACGCAGCCTGCGAGCGCGGTAATCCCACTCAATGCCAGAACAGAGACGAAGCGTTTCATGACCCTACCTCACGGTGCTGCAGGCGGCCGCACGGCCGCCTCATAGACTTGATTACAGATTCTGCGTTACGAACGAGAGCATCTGGTCGGCGGTGGAGATCACCTTGGAGTTCATCTCGTAGGCGCGTTGGGTGGTGATCATGTTGACCATCTCTTCAACGGTGCTGACGTTGGAAGTTTCCAGGGTGTTCTGCAGCGTGGTGCCGAAACCGGCGAGGCCCGGGGTGCCAACTTGCGGCGCGCCACTGGCGGCGGTTTCCAGGAACAGGTTGTTGCCCACCGCTTGCAAGCCGGCCGGGTTGATGAAGTCGGCGGTCTGCAGGTTGCCGATCACCTGGGAAGCCGGGTTGCCGGCGACGGTGATGGACACGGTGCCGTCCTTGCCCACGGTGAAGGTCTGGGCGTCGTTCGGAATGACGATTGCCGGCTCCAGGGCAAAGCCGCTGGCGTTGACGATCTGGCCGTTGGAGTCCAGGTGGAA
This sequence comes from Pseudomonas umsongensis, assembly GCF_002236105.1. Classification (GTDB taxonomy): domain Bacteria; phylum Pseudomonadota; class Gammaproteobacteria; order Pseudomonadales; family Pseudomonadaceae; genus Aquipseudomonas; species Aquipseudomonas umsongensis. The sequence goes on along the minus strand of NZ_NIWU01000002.1, from coordinate 930,654 downwards.
CGTACCGTCACGGGTGTAGGACGTGGTGCCGTCCGGCTGCAGGATCTGGAAGAAGCCGCGACCGTCGATGGCCATGTCCAGGGGTTGCTCGGTGGTTTGCAGGCTGCCGGCGTTGAAGTTTTTCTGGGTGCCGACAATGCGCACACCGGTACCCAGTTGCAGGCCCGATGGCAGTTCGCTGTCCTGGGTCGACTGGGCCCCTGGCTGACGCTTGATCTGGTACAGCAAGTCCTGGAACTCGGCGCGGTCACGCTTGAAACCCGTGGTCGACACGTTGGCCAGGTTGTTGGAAATGGTGGTCAGGTTGGTGTCCTGGGCGGACAGGCCGGTTTTGGCAACCCATAGAGCCGGAAGCATTCGATTCTCCTCGTGCGCCTGTTTTACGGCGCGACGTTCTGGTAATTAGCTGATCTGCAAGACCCGAGCCATGGCCTGGTCGTCTTCTTTGGCGGTGTTCATCATCTTGATGTGCAGCTCGAACTGCTTCGACAGGGCCAGCACCTGGGTCATCTCGTCCACGGCATTGACGTTGCTCGACTCAAGGAAACCGGACACCAGCTTGACGCCAGCATCGGCTTGCGCAGGTGCACCGTCCTTGGTGTGGATCGAACCGTCCAGGCCCTTGGTCATGTTCTTGATGTCCGGGTTGACCAGCTTGATGCGATCGACTTCGGCCATGACGCGCGGGCCTTCGCCCATCGCCCGGATGCTGATGGTGCCGTCCTCGCCGACTTCGATCTGCTGTTCGGGCGGCACGGCAATCGGTCCGCCATTGCCGATCACCGGCATGCCATTGCCAGCGCGCAGTACGCCCAAGGCGTCCACCACCAGACTGCCGGTACGCACGTAGCTTTCGCCGCCATCGGGGTTCTGCACCGCCAGCCAGCCACTGCCCTGCACGGCGACATCCAGGTCGCGCCCGGTCTGTACCAGGGAGCCAGGGGTAAAGTCGGTGGCCGGGCGCTCGGACAAGGCAAACGCGCGCGCCGGAAAGCTGTCGCCGAACACCGGCATCGAGCGGGCCTGCTCCAGGTCTTTCTGGAAGCCGCTGGTAGAGATGTTCGCCAGGTTGTTGGCATGAGCCTTTTGCGCCAGCGCATTCTGGCTGGCGCCGGTCATTGCCACATAAAGGTACTTGTCCACACGCTTTCCTCTGCCTGCCGGACGTTTGCCGCCCGATGCTGTACTGACGTGGCATAAGCAATTTGCAGACCAAGTTGTTTTTGGTGGCGCGAAGCCCGGCAAATAAAGGACTTGAGGGTATTTAGAGGGAAATGGGGGATTGTGTCAGAGACGAAAAACCGGCGGTGTCGTGCCGGTCGGTGGCAAGGCTTGGCCTTGGGCGATGGCCACCGCCGCCTTCGCGAGCAGGCTCGCTCCCACATTGGATCTGCGGCGCACTGAAGATCCCCTGTGGGAGCGAGCCTGCTCGCGAAGAGGCGTGCGCTATCACCGCAAAAATCAGCTAGGACTCTGTCTTGCCCACCTCATAATCACGCAACTTGTTGGCAATGGTGGTATGCGAAACCCCCAGCCTTTTACCCAGTTGCCGACTGCTCGGATGCTCGGAATACAAACGCTCCAGCACCGCTTTCTCAAAGCGCCCGACAATCTCGTCCAGCCCACCCTCCAGCGAAAAGTCGCCAAGTGGCTGACGCACGCCATAATCCGGCAGACGAATATGCTCGGCCTTGACCGTCCCGCCATCGCACAGGGAGACCGCCTGGAACAGCACGTTTTCCAGTTGCCGTACGTTACCCGGCCAATGGTAATGGCTCAGCCGGTCCATGGCCGCGGGTGCGAGTTTCGGCAGCGGGCAACCGATCTGCCGGCTGGCCTGATCGAGAAAGTGCTCCACCAGCGGCGTCAGGCCGTCGAGGCATTCTCGCAGCGGGGGGATGTGCAACGACAGCACGTTCAAACGGTGATACAGGTCCTGGCGAAACTCGCCGCGGGCACAGAGTTCGGACAGGTCGACCTGGGTCGCGCAAATCACCCGCACATCGAGGTAAACCTCCTCATCGCTGCCGACGCGACGGAAGCAGCCATCCTGCAGGAAACGCAGCAGTTTCACCTGCAACCGCGGGCTCATTTCCCCGACACCATCGAGAAACAACGTACCGCCGGCCGTCAATTCCAACAGGCCGAGCTTACCCTCGGCCCGGGCGCCCTCGAAGGCACCAGGGCCATAGCCGAACAACTCGGTCTCGGCCATGGACTCCGGCAGGCCGGCGCAATTGAGCGCCATCAGCGGCGATTGCCCACGCGGGCTGGCCAGGTGGCAGGCGCGTGCCAACAGCTCTTTACCGGTACCGGTTTCGCCTTCTATCAATAGCGGTGCATCGAGTGGTGCCATGCGCCGGGCTTCGCGCACCACTGCCGCCATCACCTTCGAGCTTTGAAAGATGCTGTCGAAGCCGCGCAACTCCTGCTTGCGCACGTTATAGATGCGCTCGCCCACCCGGTCGGCACGGTGCAGGGTCAACACCGCCCCGGCCATGGCTTCGCTGTCGTCATGTTCCGATTGCAGGGGCGCGATGTCGGCCAGGAACACATCGCCCTTGACCTTGACCCGCAGCCCGTTGATCCGCGATTTGTTGGCGCGCACCAGCTCGGGCAAGTCGAAATCCTCGGCGTAACGCGACAAGGGAATCCCCGGCACTTCATCCACCCGCACGCCCAGCAACTGCGCCGCCGCGCGGTTGGCCGCGACGATCGAACCGCCCATGTCGATCGACAGCACCGGAAACTCCAGCGCGCCGAGCAACGCATTGAGCTCCATGTGCCGACGCTCACTGGGCATCAGCCCTACGCGCTTGACACCGAACACCCCGGCAATCGCTTCGAATTTCGGACGCAGCGCCTGGAACTGGATATTGATCAGGTTCGGACAGTGCAGGTAAATGGCATTGCCATGCTCGCCCCCCACTTCGCCCCGAGCGACGTTGATGCCGTACTCGACCAACAGGTTGAGAATGTCGCGCAGGATGCCGATGCGGTTCTGGCAGTGGACTTTGATACGCATATAGAGGCCTGGACAGTGATGAAGAGGCCCCTCGCAGGATTTTTTCTGCAGGAACGCTCACTTTGTCGTCAAGATTATGTGACAGGTGAAGGGCTTTTCCTACCCGCCAATCTCAACATCTACGCGATGACGCCCAATACGTAACGAAAACTTTACGAATTGACCGTGAATTTCCCGCACAGGACGCGTTCCACCGGCTGCATCGAAGCAATTGTTGGGGTATTCCTAGGTCCAAAGCAGTACATAACAAGAACGGATCCCCTAGCAGGAGAGCAGCATGAAGCAGACGCAATACGTGGCTCGTGAGCCCGATGCGCAAGGTTTTATCGACTACACCGCTGAAGAACACGCGGTGTGGAACACGCTGATCACTCGCCAACTGAAAGTGATCGAAGGGCGTGCGTGCCAGGAATACCTGGACGGTATCGAAAAACTCGGTCTGCCCCACGACCGCATTCCGCAACTGGGCGAGATCAACAAGGTCCTCGGTGAAACCACCGGCTGGCAAGTCGCCCGCGTTCCGGCGCTGATTCCCTTCCAGACCTTTTTTGAGTTGCTCGCCAGCAAGCAGTTTCCAGTGGCTACCTTCATTCGAACCCGCGAAGAGCTGGATTACCTGCAAGAGCCGGACATTTTCCACGAGATTTTCGGCCACTGCCCTTTGCTGACCAACCCCTGGTTCGCTGAATTCACCCACACCTACGGCAAACTTGGGCTGCAGGCTTCCAAGGAAGAGCGCGTGTACCTGGCGCGCCTGTACTGGATGACGATCGAATTCGGTCTGCTCGACACCCCGCAAGGCCAGCGCATCTACGGTGGCGGCATCCTTTCTTCGCCCAAGGAAACCGTTTATTGCCTGTCGGATGAGCCTGAGCGCCAGGCATTCGATCCGCTGGAGTGCATGCGCACGCCTTACCGGATCGACATTTTGCAACCGCTGTATTTTGTGCTGCCGAACCTCAAGCGCCTGTTCGACCTGGCCCACGAAGACATCATGGGCATGGTCAAGCAAGCGATGCAGATGGGTCTGCACGCGCCAAAATTTCCGCCAAAACCAAAAGCCGCGTGATCCGCAGCTTTTAGCATCAAGTGAGCCTGTCCGGAACCGACGCTTTGCTTTAGCGTGGTGACATTGACGGCCGAATTCCAATAATACGATTTCAGGAACCCATCATGACCGCATTAACCCAAGCCCACTGCGAAGCCTGCCGCGCCGACGCCCCACAAGTCAGCGACGAAGAACTGCCGATCCTGATCAAGCAGATCCCCGACTGGAACATCGAAGTTCGCGACGGCATCATGCAGCTGGAAAAGGTTTTCCTGTTCAAGAACTTCAAGCACGCCCTGGCGTTCACCAACGCCGTCGGTGAAATCTCCGAGGCCGAAGGCCATCACCCTGGCCTGCTGACCGAGTGGGGCAAAGTCACCGTGACCTGGTGGAGCCACTCGATCAAGGGCCTGCACCGCAACGACTTCATCATGGCGGCGCGCACAGACGTTGTGGCGAAGGACGCCGAGGGCCGCAAATAATGCATTTCGACGCCATCGGCCGGGTGCCCGGCGACCCGATCCTCGGCCTGATGGAGGCCTATGCGCAGGACCCCAACCCGCGAAAATTCGACCTTGGCGTGGGTGTCTATAAAGACGCCCAGGGCCTGACCTCGATTCCCCAGGCCGTGAAACTCGCTGAGGCGCGACTGGTGGATCGCCAGACCACCAAGACCTACATCGGCGGTCATGGCGACCCGGCTTTTGGCAAAGTCATCAACGAGTTGGTGCTCGGCGCCGACTCGAAGCTGATCGCCGAACAGCGCGCCGGCGCCACCCAGACCCCGGGCGGCACCGGGGCGTTGCGCTTGAGTGCCGACTTCATCGCCCAGTGCCTGCCAGGCCGTGGGGTCTGGCTGAGCAATCCGACCTGGCCGATCCACGAAACCATTTTCGCCGCGGCCAAGGTCAAGGTCAGCCATTACCCGTACGTGGGCAGCGACAACCGTCTCGACGTCGATGCGATGCTTGCCGTGCTCAATGAAGCCCCCAAGGGCGACGTGGTGCTGTTGCACGCCTGCTGCCACAACCCGACCGGCTTCGATCTGTCCCATGATGACTGGCGCCGGGTGCTGGAGGTGGTGCGTCGGCGCGAGTTGCTGCCGCTGATCGACTTCGCCTACCAAGGCTTCGGCGACGGCCTGGAGCAGGACGCGTGGTCGACTCGACTGTTTGCCGCCGAATTGCCGGAAGTCCTGATCACCAGTTCCTGCTCGAAGAACTTCGGCCTGTACCGCGACCGCACCGGGGCACTGATTGTCTGCGCGAAATCTGCGGACAAGCTGACCGACATCCGCAGCCAACTGGCCAACATCGCCCGCAACCTGTGGTCGACGCCGCCCGATCACGGCGCTGCCGTGGTGGCGACCATCCTCGGCGACCCGGAGCTGAAAAACCTCTGGGCCGACGAAGTGGAAACCATGCGCTTGCGCATTGCACAACTGCGCAGCGGTTTGCTCGAAGCGCTGGAGGCCTACGGTTTGCGTGAGCGCTTTGCGCACATCGGCGTGCAGCGCGGGATGTTTTCCTACACCGGGCTGTCACCTGAACAAGTGAAAGACCTGCGGGATAACCACAGCGTGTACATGGTCAGCTCGGGCAGGGCGAACGTGGCGGGGATCGATGCGTCGCGTCTTGACCTGTTGGCCGAAGCCATCGCGAAAGTCTGCAAATAACTCTCCTTCACTGATCATTCCCACGCAGAGCGTGGGAACGATCGACTGCCACGTTCTTCACTACCTGTCTAGACAATCCCATTCGTCGAAACAAATAGATATAAAAGTCTATTTGTCATTTTTACTCCTGTATCCTGCCAAGGCTTTTTTGAAAGCGCGGATCGACCAGATCTATCAACAGACTTAGCGAGGAGCGCGACCATGCACGAGATTCCTAATCTCCCCTTCCCAAGCCTGCACGTACCTGAGCAGACGACCACGCAACAAGCCGGTGCCCAACAGCCCGAGCCGAAAGAAGCCACTGACTGCCGCCAGGCTGACAGCGAAGACTGACACACCCGCCGCACAGACTGTGTGGAAAGCGCTAACATGCGCTTTCCACACCGCCTGAACAGTGAGCCCGCGCCATGACCGACGAATTTTCCGAAGCCCAAGCCAGTGTCCTGATCGGCACCGCCGAGAAAATGATCGAAATCTGGAATCGCCTCTCCCCCGAAAAACAAGCCGCCCTGCTCGCCCGCTTCGGCAGCGAAGAAAATGCCCTGGCCGCCCTGGTCACCACGCAACTGGTAGCGCCTGCCAAGCCCTGATCTATCCGTCCGGCAAATAGTTTTACTTTTTCCACGACCGGCAGCCGCTCGCGCCGCTATCATAAGCAGCCTATCTATCCTGCTTTCCCGTGGACCTTTACCCATGCCTGAACAACAGCGCCCCCTGGCGGTCACGCTGCAAGTCGTTTCCATCGTCCTGTTTACCTTCATCGGCTACCTCAACATCGGCATTCCCTTGGCGGTACTGCCAGGCTATGTCCATAGCGACCTGGGCTTTGGCGCCGTAATCGCCGGGCTGGTGATCAGCGTGCAGTACCTGGCCACCCTGCTCAGCCGCCCCTACGCCGGGAAAATCATCGACAACAAGGGCAGCAAACTGGCGGTCATGTATGGCCTGGCGGGCTGTGGCTTGAGCGGCGTGTTCATGCTGCTATCGGCCTGGACCCAAAGCCTGCCGATGCTCAGCCTGATCAGTTTGCTGATCGGCCGCCTGGTGCTCGGCAGCGCCGAAAGCCTGGTGGGTTCCGGCTCGATTGGCTGGGGCATCGGCCGGGTCGGCGCGGCGAACACCGCCAAGGTCATCTCATGGAACGGCATCGCCAGTTACGGCGCATTGGCGGTGGGCGCGCCCTTGGGCGTGTTGCTGGTCAAGCAGATGGGCTTGTGGAGCATGGGCGTGAGCATTGTGCTGCTGGCAGTACTTGGCCTGCTGCTGGCGTGGCCGAAAACCGCCGCGCCCATCGTTGTCGGTGAACGCTTGCCGTTCATGCACGTGCTCGGTCGGGTCTTGCCCCACGGTTGCGGCCTCGCCCTGGGCTCGATTGGCTTTGGCACCATCGCCACCTTCATCACCCTGTATTACGCCACCCAGCACTGGGACAACGCCGTGTTGTGCTTGAGCCTGTTCGGAGCGAGTTTCATCGGTGCGCGCCTGCTGTTTGGCAACCTGATCAATCGCCTTGGCGGTTTTCGCGTGGCGATTGCCTGCCTGTCGGTGGAAACCCTCGGCCTGTTACTGCTGTGGCTGGCACCCGATGCGCATTGGGCGTTGGCGGGCGCGGCATTGAGCGGTTTTGGTTTCTCGCTGGTGTTCCCGGCACTGGGTGTCGAAGCGGTCAACCTGGTGCCGGCCTCCAGTCGTGGTGCGGCGGTCGGCGCCTATTCGCTGTTCATCGACTTGTCACTGGGGATCACCGGGCCGTTGGCCGGTGCGATTGCGGCGGGATTCGGCTTTGCCTCGATCTTCCTGTTCGCCGCCATTGCCGCGCTAAGCAGTCTGATGCTCTGCATCTACCTGTATCGGCAAGCCCCAAGGCATCGACAAGCGCGAGACGCTGGCTAGAAATCCACCTTGCCGCGCCCGGCCTTGATGTTGCCGCGCTTGCTCTTGGATTCAAGCCGACGAGTTTTCGAGCCGAGGGTCGGCTTGGTCGGCCGGCGTTTCTTCTCGACCTTGGTAGCGCTCTGGATCAACTCGACCAAACGCTCCAGCGCGTCGGCGCGGTTCTGCTCCTGGGTCCGGTATTGCTGGGCCTTGATGATCAGCACGCCTTCGCTGGTGATGCGGCTGTCGCGCAGCGCCAGCAGCCGCTCCTTGTAGAACTCGGGCAAGGACGAGGCCGGAATGTCGAAGCGCAGGTGCACGGCGCTGGAAACCTTGTTGACGTTCTGCCCACCGGCCCCTTGGGCGCGAATGGCCGTCAATTCGATCTCGGCATCCGGCAGATGCACGTTGTTGGAAATCACCAGCATGGAAAAGCGTCCGTAATCAGAGGGTGCAGGATACCGCGAATAGGTGGGAGGAATACGGACCTTGTGGGAGCGAGCCTGCTCGCGAAGGCGGCGTGCCAGGCAACAGTGATGTCAACTGACAGGGCCCCTTCGCGAGCAGGCTCGCTCCCACAGGGTCTTGTGTGAACCCTGAAAAAAACAAACCCGGCACATGGCCGGGTTTGTTGTTTCTGTGCAGCGTTACTCCACGGCTGCTTGCAAGGCGCGCTGTGCATGGCGCTTGTTCTTGATGCCGTAGCAGACCCACATGAACACCAGCCACACCGGAATCGCGTACACCGACGTCTGGATCCCCGGAATCAACAACATCACGCCAAGAATGAACAACACGAACGCCAGGCAGATGTAGTTGCCGTACGGATACCAAAAGGCCTTGAACAGCGGCGTCTGTTTGGTCTTGTTCATGTGCTGGCGGAACTTGAAGTGCGAGTAGCTGATCATCGCCCAGTTGATCACCAGCGTGGCCACTACCAGCGACATCAGCAACTCAAGCGCGCTGTGCGGGATCAGGTAGTTCAGCAGTACCGCGATCAGGGTCACGGCGGCCGAGGCCAGGATCGAACGCACCGGCACGCCGCGCTTGTCGATCTTCGCCAGTGCTTTCGGCGCATCGCCCTGCTCGGCCATGCCCAGCAGCATGCGGCTGTTGCAGTAGGTGCCGCTGTTGTACACCGACAAGGCCGCGGTCAGGACCACGAAGTTGAGGATGTGCGCAGCGGTGTTGCTGCCCAGCATCGAGAACACTTGCACGAACGGGCTGCCGCTGTAGGAATCACCGGAGGCGTTCAGGGTGGTCAGCAGGCTGTCCCACGGGGTCAACGACAGCAGGATCACCAACGCACCGATGTAGAAAATCAGGATGCGGTAGATCACCTGGTTGATCGCTTTGGGGATCACGGTTTTCGGCTTGTCGGCTTCGGCTGCGGTGAAACCGAGCATTTCCAGGCCGCCGAAGGAAAACATGATGAACGCCATGGCCATTACCAGGCCGGTGATCCCATTAGGGAAGAAGCCGCCGTGGGACCACAGGTTGCTGACCGCCGCTTGCGGGCCGCCGTTGCCGCTGACTAACAGGTAGCTGCCCAAGGCAATCATGCCGACGATCGCCACGACCTTGATGATCGCGAACCAGAACTCGGCCTCGCCAAAGACTTTGACGTTGGCCAGGTTGATGGCGTTGATCAGCACAAAGAAAGCGGCTGCGGAGGCCCAGGTCGGGATGTCCGGCGCCCAGTAGTGGATGTATTTGCCGACCGCCGTCAGCTCCGACATGCCGACCAGGATGTACAGGATCCAGCAGTTCCAGCCCGACAGGAAGCCGGCAAAGCCGCCCCAGTACTTATGCGCGAAATGGCTGAAGGAGCCGGCCACCGGATCTTCGACGATCATTTCGCCCAGCTGGCGCATGATCATGAAGGCGATGAAGCCGCAGATGGCGTAGCCGAGGATCATCGACGGCCCGGCGGATTTCAGTACCCCGGCCGAGCCGAGGAACAGACCGGTACCGATGGCGCCACCGAGGGCAATCAGTTGAATGTGGCGATTTTTCAGGCCGCGTTTCAGCTCGCCTGAATGCGAGTTTTGTCCACTCATGAAAAGGGTCTCACGCAAGGTTTGATGATGTTCAGTTGACGTTGCTACTCAGAAGGACGTTAAGCAGCGTCGATCAAACCCCAGCGCAGGCACCAGGAGTTCAGCGTATTTACAACGGTCATGCGTCACCTGTTTGTTTTTATCTGTGACGAAATCGAACCCGACACGCTTGTGGCGCGGCGGAGTGAACAAGGCGGATAGCCTTGAGGTTTGCGCAGATGCGCAGGAGGTCACAGGTAAAACGCGGCGCATTGTACACCTGTAACCCCCTGCTGCCAGACCCCGCTGGATCAGCGTGTCGGTAGCCGGGATTGCATGTGTCCACCCCGAAGCGATCGGGTGGCAGCAAAAAGGACGTCAGACCTTTGCAGGTCACGGGCGGGGACGGCGTAAAAACCGGCCCCCGATGAGAGCTGGAAACGGATTGCGGCGGTCATTGCGCCTCCTTTTTGTTATGCACCTGCACGACAGGCATGGCGCGCATGACACCTTGCACGGGATCGGGAAACAAGCGGGATAGAGCGGTGGAAGAAGGATCTGAGAGAATGAAGCGTAAGCATTTTCTTACGGGATCAAGAGAAAGGCGATTTCATGGGTTTTACCTGTGGATTTCGTCATGAAATCTTTACAGCATGTAATTTTGGCTTTCCACTTCGGACACCTCGGTGCTGCAACTGGCGCTTTCGCGAGCAGGCTCGCTCCCACAGGAGACTGCGTTGTTTCATGGAAATGTGATCCCTTGTGGGAGCGAGCCTGCTCGCGAAGGCGCCCTCAAAAACACCACCGGGCTAAAGCCAGGCGCAAAAAAACGCCAACCCGAAGGTTGGCGTTTTTCATGAAGCGCTTACCGATTACTCCGGCTTACGACGACCAAACCCCGGACGCTGGCCGGAACTGGCCGGCGCGCCGCGGCGCTTGCCCGACGGCTTGTCACCCTCGACCAGGCTGATGCCTGGACGCTTCGATGCCGGCTTGGCCGGGCGCTTGGTGTCGGCTGGACGATCGGCTACCGGCGTACCACGACCTTCGCCACGCTCGGTACGGCCATTGGCCGGACGTGGTGTGCGTGGACCGCGTTCGCCGTCCTGACGGGCGGCTGGCTTGCGTGCTGGACGCTCGCCTTCGATCTGCGGTTCGCGGTTGGCACGCGGCGAGGCCGGTGCGGCGGCACCAGTGGCTGGACGCAGGGTACGTACGCGCTCGGTCTTGGCCATTGGACGCGACGATTTACGCTGCATCCGGTCAAGCTTGTCTTTGCTCTTGGCGTTCATCTGCGGCATCGCCACCGGCGCCAGGCCAACTTCGGCACTCAGGATGTCGACTTCGTACTGGCTCATTTCACGCCAGCGGCCCATCGGCAGGTCCGAATTGAGGAACACCGGACCAAAACGCACGCGCTTCAGACGGCTGACCACCAGGCCCTGGGACTCCCACAGGCGACGAACTTCGCGGTTGCGACCTTCCATCACCACGCAGTGGTACCAGTGGTTGAAACCTTCGCCGCCCGGCGCTTGCTTGATGTCGGTGAACTTGGCCGGGCCGTCTTCGAGGACCACGCCAGCTTTCAGACGCTCGATCATCTCGTCGTCGACTTCGCCACGCACACGTACCGCGTATTCACGGTCCATTTCGTAGGAAGGGTGCATCAGGCGGTTGGCCAGCTCACCGTCGGTGGTGAACATCAGCAGGCCGGTGGTGTTGATGTCCAGGCGACCGATGTTGATCCAGCGACCTTCTTTCGGACGCGGCATCTTGTCAAACACGGTCGGACGGCCTTCCGGGTCGACGCGGGTGCAGATTTCGCCATCGGGCTTGTTGTACATGATCACGCGGCGGACCGCCTCGGCGGCCTCTTCACGCTTGATCACCTTGCCATCGATGGTGATGGCGTCGTGCATGTCGACGCGCTGGCCAAGGGTGGCGTCTTTGCCGTTGACCTTGATCCGGCCGTGGCTGATCCAGGCTTCCACGTCACGGCGCGAGCCGACGCCGATACGGGCGAGGACTTTCTGCAGTTTTTCGCCTGCTGGGCCGATTTCCTGGTCGTCTTTCTGGTCTTTGATACTCATCTGGGCACCTCCCGGTGTGTTCTGAAAACTGGGTACTAGGGCGAAGGGATCGCCGAAGGGTCGCGAATCATACGCGCATGCGGGCGTTTGCGCATCAGAGAGTAGCTGATGGAACGTGACTTACTGATTTTTCCGCCGACCGGTGACACGCTATTAACATCAAGATCAAAAGATCGCAGCCTGCGGCAGCTCCTACATTTGGAATGCGATTCCTGTAGGAGCTGCCGCAGGCTGCGATCTTTTCAATCTTCAATCTTCAAGCTCGCGGCGTTCGGCTTCGATGGCTTCGGCCAGGGCCAATGCTTCGGCTTCCTCGTCGCTAAGCTCGGGTTTCGGCTGTTCCAGGGCGGCGACGGCAGCCAGCAGTTTTTCACGGGCCTCGGCAACGCCGAGGATGTCGTCTTCCTGCTCGGGCTCAGCTTCAGCCCGAAGATCCACCGGCTCCGGCTCGATGTCGATCGCCTCTGGATCAGTCTGCGGCGCATCACCATCACGCAACAAATCATCGAAGTCGGTCTTGATCCCCTCCTCCATGCTGTCCAGTTCCAGCAACAGCGTATGAAAACTGGTCTCTTCCTTGGGTTCTTCCGGTTCGGCGCTGGCATCGGCCAGCTCCTGCAGCCCGGCGGGTACTGGCGCGTCGTCGAAATCGAGCACCGGATCAGGCTCCAATTCGCGCACCTCGGCCAGCGGCGGCAGGTCATCGAGGTTTTTCAGGTTGAAGTGATCGAGGAACGCCTTGGTGGTGGCGAACATCGCCGGCTTGCCCGGTACGTCGCGGTAACCGACGATGCGGATCCACTCACGTTCCATCAGGGTCTTGACGATCTGGCTGTTGACCGCCACGCCCCGCACATCCTCGATTTCGCCCCGCGTGATCGGCTGGCGATAGGCGATCAAGGCAATGGTTTCGAGCATGGCCCGCGAGTAACGCTGCGGCCGCTCTTCCCACAAACGCCCGACCCACGGCGAAAACTTCTCACGGATTTGCAGGCGATAGCCGGACGCAACTTCCTTCAACTCGTACGCGCGGCCATCGCACGACTTGCCCAGAATAGTCAGCGCTTTCTTGAATACCGCCGGTTCCGGGCGCTCGGCCTCTTCGAAGAGCTCGAACAGGCGCTCCAACGATTGCGGTTTTCCGGAGGCCAACAGAAAGGCTTCGAGCAGTGGCGCCAGCTCGCGGGGTTCACTCAGGTTCATGATTGGACTCGTTATTCGGCTCGTGCTCGGACGTGGATCGCGGCGAACGGCTCATTCTGCACCAGCTCGACCAAGGATTCCTTGACCAGTTCGAGGATCGCCATGAAGGTCACGACAACCCCCAGGCGCCCTTCCTCGGCGGTGAAAAGCTCGACAAACGGCACAAAACCGCCGCCCTTCAGCCGTTCCAGCACATCGCTCATGCGTTCGCGGGTGGACAGCGCCTCGCGGCTGACCTGATGGCTTTCGAACATGTCGCCCCGGCGCAGCACCTCGGCCATGGACAGCAGCAACTCTGACAAACGCACATCCGGCAACAGTTTGCGCGCCCGCGCCTCCGGGGCATCGAGCTTGGGCACGACCACGTCGCGACCGACCCGGCTTAAGCCGTCGATACCTTCGGCGGCGGCCTTGAAACGCTCGTATTCCTGCAAGCGGCGGATCAGTTCGGCGCGCGGGTCTTCTTCCTCGTCTTCGACGGTTTCAGCCCGTGGCAGCAGCATCCGCGACTTGATCTCGGCCAGCATCGCGGCCATCACCAGGTATTCGGCCGCCAGTTCCAGGCGCACCGACTGCATCAACTCGACATATCCCATGTACTGCCGGGTGATTTCCGCCACCGGAATATCGAGGATATTGATGTTCTGTTTGCGGATCAGGTACAGCAGCAGGTCGAGCGGGCCTTCGAAGGCTTCGAGAAAGACTTCCAGCGCATCCGGCGGAATGTACAGGTCCAGCGGCATTTCCATGACCGCCTGGCCATAGACCATGGCGAAGGGCAGCTCTTGCTGGGCGCCGGCCTGGCTGTCGACGGGTTCCACTGCGGACATCTAGGCCTCGACCATGAACGGCGCAGGGTCACCGCAACCGACACGGATCACTTCCGGTTCGCCATCGGCGAGGTTGATCACGGTGGACGCCTTGATCCCGCCGAAGCCGCCATCGATGATCAGGTCCACCTGATGCTCGAGCAACTGGCGCATTTCGTAGGGATCGGTCATCGGGTCATCATCGCCCGGCATGATCAACGTCACGCTCATCAGCGGTTCGCCCAGCTCTTCCAGCAGCGCCAGGGCAATGGGATGGCTCGGCACCCGCAGGCCGATGGTGCGCTTCTTCGGATGCAACAGCAGTCGCGGGACTTCGCGGGTGGCATTGAGGATGAAGGTGTAGGGCCCCGGAAGATGGGCCTTGAGAATGCGGAAAGTGCCCGTATCGATCTTGGCGAACAGACCCAGTTGCGACAGATCGCTGCAGATCAACGCAAAGTTGTGTTTTTCGTCGAGCTGACGCAGGCGGCGAACGCGCTCCACGGCGACCTTGTCGCCGATCTGGCAACCGATTGCGTAGGAGGAGTCCGTGGGATAAATCACCACCCCGCCCTTGCGGATGATCTCGACAGCCTGCTTGATCAGGCGCGCTTGCGGGTTTTCCGGATGAATCTGGAAAAATTGACTCACATTCTCTACCTGTTCAGACGGCGGCAATAATTGGGTCATGTTTGAATCGACACCACAGTGGTGGCAGATCCTCCGGGAGCGGGCGGTATTCACCGATCTCGGACCAGCCTCCAGGGCCATGAAAATCACTGCCGGCGCTGACCAGCAGACCGAACTCGCGGGCCAGGATCGCGAGGCTGCCCACTTGTTCGGCAGGCTGATAGCCATTGACCACCTCGATTGCGTGGCCCCCTGCTTGAATATAGTCGGCAATCAGGCGGCGACGCTTGCTGCGAGTGAATTCGTAATGCCAGGGATGGGCCAGGCTGACCCAGGCCTTGGCCGCGCGCAGGGTCTCGACGGTTTCGTCCAGGGTCGGCCAATGCTGCTTGACGTCTCCCAGCTTGCCGGCGCCCAGCCATTTGCGGAACGCTTCGGCGCGATCCTTGACGAAACCTTCGCGCACCATCCAGTCGGCGAAGTGCGGGCGGGCCGGTGCGTTACCGCTATCTCCCAAGGCCTGCTGGACTTCCCTTGCGCCGTCCAGCGCACCCGGCATGCCCTTGAGCGCCAGTTTGCGGCTGATTTCCTCGGAGCGTAGCCAGCGCCCATCGCGCAACCTGGCAATCGCCTCGACCAACGGCGCGGCATCGACGTCGAAGCCGTAGCCCAGAACGTGAATGGTCGCGCCGCCCCAGGTGCAGGACAACTCGACGCCGTTGACCAGTTGCATCCCCAGCGCATTCGCAGCGTGACGGGCCTCGTCGAGGCCTTCAAGGGTGTCGTGATCGGTCAAGGCCAGGACTCGCACGCCTTTCTCGAATGCACGCGCAACCAGAACCGCAGGCGCCAGGGCGCCATCGGAGGCCGTGCTATGGCAGTGCAAATCAACATTCACAGGGCTTTGTAACCTCAAATCAGCTGGCGCTATCGCGCGCCCATATGTTTGTTATTATGCCGCCACATCCTGCTTCTGGCTGCCACTGTGAAACAATTCATCGATTTCATCCCGCTCCTGCTGTTTTTCATCGTCTTCAAAATCGATCCACGGGTCGTCGACATTGCCGGCCACGAGGTCACTGTAGGCGGTATCTACAGTGCCACCGCGATGCTGATCATCAGCTCCCTGGTGGTCTACGGCACGCTGTTCATCAAGCAGCGCAAGCTGGAGAAGAGCCAGTGGCTGACCCTCATCGCCTGCCTGGTCTTCGGCAGCCTGACCCTGGCCTTCCACAGCGAGACCTTCCTGAAATGGAAAGCCCCGGTGGTCAACTGGCTGTTCGCCCTGGCTTTCATCGGCAGCCACTTCATCGGTGACGAACTGCTGATCAAACGCATCATGGGCCATGCGCTGACCCTGCCTGAGCCGGTCTGGATGCGCCTGAACATCGCCTGGATCGCGTTCTTCCTGTTTTGCGGCGCCGCCAACCTGTTCGTCGCGTTCACCTTCCAGAGCTACTGGGTCGACTTCAAGGTCTTCGGCAGCCTGGGCATGACTTTGCTGTTCCTGGTCGGCCAGGGCATCTACCTGTCCCGCCACCTGCACGACGCCGATACCACAACGCCGAAAACCGAGGACTGACATGCTTTACGCAATCATTGCCACAGACGTCGCCAACTCCCTGGAAGCCCGCCTGGCCGCACGGCCTGCACACCTCGAGCGCCTGCAAGCGCTCAAGGGCGAAGGTCGCATCGTATTGGCCGGCCCGCATCCGGCGGTCGACAGCAATGATCCGGGGGCAGCGGGTTTCACCGGCAGCCTGATCGTCGCCGAATTCGACTCCCTGAGCGCCGCACAGGCCTGGGCCGACGCCGATCCGTACATCGCCGCAGGCGTCTACGCCAACGTTCTGGTCAAACCTTTCAAGCAAGTCCTCCCGTAAGCTCCCTCTGCGCGGTGAACCTTCTCGGTTCATCGCGTTCTCAATCGCTCATTAATCTCGTTTGCCTGCCGACAAACTCCCCAATATCCGTATTGGAATCAGGAGTCGCGATGCGCAAGGGTCCGTTGTGTCTGATGTTGGTCACGTTGTCGATCGTGGCGCCCGCCCACGGGGAAGAAGCCGCCGAGGGCGCGAACTCCACGCCGCTGTCCTTGAGCGCTGGTAGCCAGATCAACGAACTGCAGCAACGCTTGAAGGAAAGCGAGCGGCAACGAGAAGAACTGAGCAAACAATTGAACAATGCCGATGGCGAGCGCGAAAGCGTCCAGCTGGCCCGATTGCGCCAGGAGAATCAGCGACTCAAGCTGCAACTTCGGGAAGTACAGGCCGGCAGTTCGATCCCGCGCTTGTTGACCGATCAGCAACAGTGGTTCGTCATTGGCGCCGGGGTGGCGCTATTCGCCCTGCTCTGCGGTATCTTCGCCAGTGGTGCGAGGCGAAAACGTCGACAATGGCTAAATTGAGTGATCCATGAGCGAGTTGTTATTAATTGATGATGACCAGGAACTGTGCGAGCTCCTGGGCAGCTGGCTGAGCCAGGAAGGGTTTCAGGTGCGCGCCTGTCATGACGGCCAGAGCGCGCGCCGCGCGTTGGCCGAAACGTCCCCGGCGGCCGTGGTACTGGACGTGATGTTGCCGGACGGCAGCGGCCTGGAACTGCTCAAGCAACTGCGCAGCGATCACCCCGACTTGCCGGTGCTGATGCTTTCAGCCCGCGGCGAACCCCTGGACCGCATCCTCGGCCTGGAACTCGGCGCCGACGACTACCTGGCCAAACCCTGCGACCCGCGGGAACTGACAGCCCGCCTGCGCGCCGTGTTGCGTCGCAGCCATCCGGCGGCAGTGTCCAGCCAGATGGAGCTGGGCGACCTGTGTTTCAGCCCGGTGCGTGGCGTGGTCAGCATCGATGAACAGGAATTCACCCTTACCGTTTCCGAGAGCCGCCTGCTCGAAGCCCTGCTCAAGCAGCCCGGCGAGCCGCTGGATAAGCAGGAACTGGCGCAAATCGCCCTCGGCCGCAAGCTGACCCTGTACGACCGCAGCCTCGACATGCACGTCAGTAATCTGCGCAAGAAGATCGGCCCGCATCCTGATGGCCGCCCGCGCATCGTGGCTTTGCGTAGCCGTGGTTACTACTACAGCCTCTGAATAGAACGCGATCCCTGTAGGAGCTGCCGCAGGCTGCGATCTTTTGATCTTAAAAAGCAAAATCAAAAGATCGCAGCCTGCGGCAGCTCCTACAGGGTTTGTCTTTGTCAGGTCGTCGGCAATCGGTCTTTACCCAAGCTTTACGTATCGCTGACCGCTGCTGACCTTGATCTGCGTAATCTGTACTCATCCGGAACGTACCGGGAATGAGACAAGGAGATTCACCATGCGCAAGACTCTTATCGCTCTGATGTTCGCCGCCGCCCTCCCGACCGTTGCCATGGCCATGCCCGAAGGCGCAGGCCCGATGGGTGGCGAGATGGACGGTTCGCACCACGGTGGGCAGATGCACGGCATGCATGGCATGCACGGCAAAGGCCCGTACAGCCAACTGGACCTGAGCCGCGAGCAGCGCGAGCAGATCCGCAAGATCATGGGCGAGCAGATGCATGAGCGTAAGCAAGTGGTCGACAAGTACCTGGAAAAACTCTCGCCAGCCGACCAGAAAGCCATGAAAGATGAAATGGCCGCCAACCACAAGAAAGCCGAAGCCGACGTGCGTGCGTTGCTGAAACCGGATCAACAGAAGAAATTCGACGAGATCCAGAAGAAACAGGCTGAACGTCGCGCCGAATGGGCCGAGTTCAAGGCGTGGAAAGCGCAACAGGCACAAAAAGCGCAATAATGCGCTAACCCCTAGGCCCAACAGCTGAACTGTGGGAGCGAGCCTGCTCGCGATGGACTTCAACGATAATGCGGGGCATCAGGTAGCCCGTGTTGTCCTTGAGTTTTTCGCGAGCATGCTCGCTCCTACAGGTGATTTTGTGTTTGCTTGAGGAATTTCCGTGCGCTCATTGTTCTGGCGGATCCTGGCCAGCTTCTGGCTGGCCATCGCCCTCGTTGCAGGGCTCTCCATTCTGCTCGGGCACATGCTCAACCAGGATGCGTGGATACTCAGTCGCCACCCAGGTCTCAATACACTGGCTGAGCAATGGACGCAGACTTACGAATCCCAAGGCGAAGACGCGGCGCAGGATCTTCTGCAGAAGCGCAAGCGCCAGTATCACATCGATGTCCAGGTCCTCAACGAAAGCGGCGACCCGGTAGTACGCGGCACCTTCCCGCGACGGGCCGCTGCGTTTGAAGCGCGGCAGAACAACGATGACCGTCGCTTGCCATGGCGTCGCCTGACGGATGAATACACCAGCGACAAAAGCGGTGACACCTATCTGTTCATCTACCGGATTCCACATCCAGAACTCGACGCCTGGCACCGCGAAAGCCTGCTCTGGCCGTTGAGTGCACTGGGGATCGCATTAGTGGTGCTGACCCTGTTCAGCCTGTTGGTCACCTTATCCATCACTCGCCCTCTCAGCCGCTTGCGCGGTGCGGTGCATGACCTGGGACAAACCACCTATCAACAGAACAGCCTGGTCAAACTGGCCAACCGCCGCGATGAATTCGGCGTGCTGGCCAACGACTTCAATCGCATGGGTGCGCGCCTGCAAAGCCTGATCGGCAGTCAACGCCAGCTGCTGCGCGATGTGTCACACGAACTGCGTTCGCCCCTCGCTCGCCTGCGCATTGCGCTGGCTCTGGCCGAGCGAGCCACGCCGCAGGAACGAGAGAAACTCTGGCCGCGCCTGACCCGCGAATGCGACCGCCTCGAAGCGTTGATCAGCGAAATCCTCGTGCTGGCACGGGTTGACGCCGATAACGCCAGTGCCGAAGAGGTGGATCTCAACGCCCTGCTCAATACGTTGCAAAAGGATGCACAACTGGGTTCACCCGATCAGCTCGTGCACCTTGAAGCCGAGTCGCAACTGACCCTCAAGGGTTGGCCGACGATGATCGAGCGAGCCGTGGACAATCTGTTGCGCAACGCCCAGCGCTTCAACCCGGCGGGCGGCCTGCCGATTGAAATGCAGGCGCTGCGGAAAGGAGAACGGATTGTAGTGACCGTGCGCGACCATGGGCCGGGGGCGGACGAGGAACATTTGAGACAGCTGGGTGAGCCGTTCTATCGTGCGCCCGGACAGTCGGCGCCCGGGCATGGCCTGGGCCTGGCGATTGCGCGCCGTGCGGCGGAACGGCATGGCGGAAGCCTGGTGCTGGCCAATCACCCTGAGGGCGGGTTTATAGCCAGCCTGGAATTGCCACTGGTGCCGGGGGCTGTCGCCTAAGTAATCATTCCCACGCTCCGCGTGGGAATGATCTTTATGCGGCTGGCCAGGCGCTGACGAACTTGGCCAGGTCAACCTTCTCCGCTACCCGCGGCTCTTTTTGCGGCGTGCCAAGGTACAGGAAGGCAATCACCTCTTCGTCTTCGGCCAGGCCCAAGCCCTTGGCCACATGCGGCGAATAGGCCAGGTCACCGGTACGCCAGACCGCACCAATGCCTTGCGCATAGGCCGCCAGCAAGATCCCGTGGGCTGCACAACCCGCCGCCAGCCGTTGCTCGGACTTCGGATACTTGACGTGATCCTGCACCCGCGCGATCACGACCACCACCAAGGGCGCCCGCAGTGGTCCGTTACGCGCCTTGTCGATGGCCGCTTCGGTCACTTCAGCGTCCTGCAACTTTGCCGCCTCGGCCAGCAACTCGCCCATTTGCTCGCGCGCCGCACCTTCGACAGTCAGGAAACGCCAAGGCTGCAAATGACCGTGGTCCGGGGCACGCATGGCCGCGGCAAACAGCACTTCACGTTGCGCCTGGGTGGGGGCCGGTTCGATCAGGCGCGGGACGGAAACACGGTTGAGCAAAACGTCGAGAGCCTGCATCGGCCACCTCCAGAAAAAATTGTGCGGCTATTCTAGCTGTAACTACTGAGGCAGTGCGGTTTACATGCCCTGCCCCGCAGGTAGAATGGCGCCTTCCTTACTTCAGCCGAGCGGATTTCATGGCGTTGCCGACCTTACGTCTCATTGGTTTCATCATCGGCATCTTCCTGATAACCCTGGCCATCGCCATGGTCGTACCCATGGGTACGCTGGTGATCTTCGATCGCACCGGCGACCTGCCGTCGTTCCTCTGGGCCAGCATGATCACCTTTGTCGCCGGCCTCGCCCTGGTCATTCCCGGGCGCCCCGAGCATGTTCATCTGCGACCACGGGACATGTACCTGCTAACTGTCAGCAGTTGGCTGGTGGTGTGTATCTTCGCCGCGCTGCCCTTCCTGCTGACCCAGCACATCAGCTACACCGATTCGTTCTTCGAAAGCATGTCCGGGATCACCGCCACCGGTGCGACGGTGCTCAACCACCTGGACGACATGTCCCCCGGGATCCTGATGTGGCGCTCGCTGCTGCACTGGATCGGCGGCATCGGGTTTATCGGCATGGCGGTGGCGATCCTGCCGCTGCTGCGCATCGGTGGCATGCGGCTGTTCCAGACTGAATCCTCGGACCGCTCCGAGAAAGTCATGCCCCGCTCACACATGGTGGCGCGCCTTATCGTCGCGGCCTATGTCGGCATCACCATTTTGGGCAGCCTGGCGTTCTGGTGGGCCGGAATGAGTCCGTTCGACGCGATCAACCATGCGATGTCGGCGATTTCCACGGGCGGTTTTTCCACCTCGGACCAATCCCTGGCCAAGTGGACGCAGCCGGCGGTGCATTGGGTAGCCATCGTCATCATGATTCTCGGCAGCCTGCCGTTCACCCTGTATGTGGCGACCCTGCGCGGTAACCGCCGGGCGCTGATCAAGGATCAACAGGTCCAGGGCTTGCTCGGGATGCTGCTGGTGACCTGGCTGGTGCTCGGCACCTGGTACTGGTGGACTACCCAGCTGCATTGGCTCGAAGCGCTGCGGCATGTGGCGCTGAACGTGACGTCGGTGGTCACCACCACCGGCTTCGCGCTGGGGGATTACAGCCTGTGGGGAAATTTCTCGCTGATGCTGTTCTTCTATCTGGGTTTTGTTGGCGGCTGCTCCGGCTCAACCGCTGGCGGGATCAAGATTTTCCGCTTCCAGGTCGCCTATATCCTGCTCAAGGCCAACCTTAACCAACTGATTCACCCGCGGGCGGTGATCAAGCAGAAGTACAACGGTCACCGCCTCGATGAAGAGATCGTACGTTCGATCCTGACCTTTTCGTTCTTCTTCGCGATCACCATCTGCGTGATCGCGCTACTGCTGTCACTGCTCGGGGTGGACTGGATGACCGCCCTGACCGGTGCCGCCAGCACCGTGTCCGGCGTCGGCCCTGGGCTGGGCGAGACCATCGGTCCGGCCGGCAACTTCGCCTCGCTGCCGGACGCCGCCAAATGGATTCTCTCGTTCGGCATGCTCCTGGGCCGACTGGAGATCATTACGGTGTTTGTGCTGTGTATTCCGGCGTTCTGGCGTCACTGACCGGCAGCGGCGTTCCCGTCAATCGCGCCCGGTACTCGCCGGGCGTGGTGTCAAACCAGCGGCGGAACGCGCGGAAGAAATTGCTCGGATCAGCGAACCCCAGCAGGTAGGCAATTTCCAGCAGGGTCATGGTCGGTTGCGCCAGATACTGTTCGGCCAGCTCACGGCGGGTGTCGTCGAGCAACGTCTGGAAACTCGTGCCCTCCTCCTGCAGACGCCGTTGCAGGGTGCGTTGCGACAGGTGCAACGTCTGCGCGACCGCATCGCGCTTGGGTTCGCCCTGGGGCAGCAATCGGCACAAAACCTGCCGCGCCTTGTGCGTGACTCGACTCTCGGAAAATCGCGCCAGGTATTCGCCGGCGAAGCGGTCATGCAACAACGCCATGGCTTCGTTGGCCGTCGGCAGCGGCGCCTCCATGTCCGCCCGTTCGAAAATCAGCGCATCGTAGGGTGCGTTGAATACCAGTGGCGCGTGGAAGGCTTGTTTGTAGGGTTCGAGATTGAGCGGTTCAGCGCCTTGCACCAGGACCTTGCGCGGATGCAGCGTGCGCCCGGTCAGCCAGCCACACAGCGCCAGGGCGCAAGCCAGCGAGGCTTCGGCGCTTTGCCGGGTAGGCGGCAAATGGTCGCCATGCACCGTCAGAATAAGCGCATAGCCCTCATCCAGCAGGCGAAAACTCAGGTCGGCGCTTTCGGCGATGATCCGCTGGTAGCGCACCAGCCGCTTGAACCCTTCGGCCAGGGTCTGGCTGGACATCAAGGCATAGCCCGTCACATGAAACTGTGCAGGCCGCACCACCTTGCCCATGTTCAGGCCAATCGCCGGGTTACCGGACAGTTCAACCGCCCGTTGCCACAGTCGTGTCATGGAATCTTGCGGGAAGCGTGCATCCGGATCATCGAGTGCCGCGTAGTCGAGCCCCAGCTGCTTGAACAGAACCCGGCAATCCAGGCCGTCCATTTCCAGTGCTTTGACAATCCCCATCGCCCAGCTTGCAGAAGTCGTTCGTTCGCTCATGGCGTTTACTGTCTTGGTGAGCCGTCTGTCGCGGCAAGTTTTCCGAAGGATACTAAAGTGGCGCCTATTGTCACTGGCTGGCGCCAATGATCACTCTAGACTCAAATAAGCTACCCGCCGAACAACTTGCGGCCAGAACAATGACCACAGAGATCGCAGTCGTGGAAAACATCAAGCGTTTCAACAGTTTCGCTGAGTTTTACCCGTATTACCTCAGCGAACACAGCAACAGCACCTGCCGACGATTGCACTTCATCGGCACGACGTTGGTGATTTTCATTCTGGCGCTGACCATCGGTCGTGGCGCCTGGATGCTGTTGTGGGTTTTGCCGCTGGCAGGTTACAGCTTCGCCTGGGTTGGGCATTTCTTCTTCGAGAAGAATCGTCCTGCGACCTTCCAGCACCCTTTCTACAGCCTGCTCGGCGATTTCGTCATGTATCGCGACATGATTCTGGGACGTGTGCCGTTCTAGATCACCAGAGGATTGCCGATGAATGCCAATGCCCGTTTTACTCACATGAAGGATGGTACGCAGGAAGACTGGGCGATCATCGCCGCGGACTTCAGCGCCTATGCTCGTCAGTTGCCAATACGGATCGTCGCGCACCTGAAGTTGCTGGAAGGTGACTTCGGCGGTTTCCCCGTGGACCGCCTGACCCACTCGCTGCAAACCGCCACCCGTGCCTGGCGCGATGGACGCGACGAAGAATACGTGGTCTGCGCCCTGCTCCACGATATCGGCGACACCCTGGGTTCCTATAACCACCCGGACATCGCCGCCGCGATCCTCAAGCCTTTCGTCAGCCCTGAAAACCTGTGGATGGTGGAGAAACACGGGATTTTCCAGGGCTACTACTTCTTCCATCACCTGGGCATGGATCGGCACCTGCGCGAGCAATTTTGCGACCATCCGCAGTATCAGGCGACCATCGAGTTCTGTGCCAAGTACGATGCGGCGGCGTTTGATCCAGCGTATGACACGCTGCCGCTGAGTTTCTTCGAGCCTATGATGGAGCGCTTGTTTGCCCAGCCGAAGAATTCGATCTACAAGGCGGCGATGGAAGAGTATTCACCAGCCTGACAGATCTGCAGTGCCCGTGCCGGCCTCTTCGCGAGCAGGCTCGCTCCCACAGTTTGATCGCACGTTACTGAAGGAATTCGGTCACCTGTGGGAGCGAGCCTGCTCGCGAAGAGGCCAGTCCAGACGCCAAAACTCTTAGGCCAGTTCCGCCACCTTCGCCGCCTTCACCTGCGCCTCCCGCGCCTGCGCATCGGCCAACCGATACAATTCGATCGTGCCATCCCAATGTTCGATCAACGCGGTGCACGACTCCACCCAATCACCACAATTGAGGTAATCCACCTCGCCGACCTTGCGGATCTCGGCATGGTGAATATGCCCGCACACCACCCCATGCAGCTCGCGCTTGACGCACTCATGGGCAATGGCCTCTTCAAAATCACTGATGAAGCTGACCGCGGTCTTGACCTTGTGCTTGAGGTACGCCGACAGCGACCAGTAACCGTAGCCATATCGGGCGCGCCAATGGTTGAGCCAGCGGTTGAGGGTCAGGGTGAATTCGTACGCTGAGTCGCCAAGAAACGCCAGCCAGCGGTGATAGCGAGTGATCACGTCAAACTGATCGCCGTGGATCACCAGCAGGTGCCGGCCATCGGCGGTCACGTGCACCGCTTCGTCCACCAACTGGATATTGCCCAGGATCAGTTTCGAATAACGGCGCAGGAATTCGTCGTGGTTGCCGGTGACGTAGATGACCTCGGTGCCGCGCTTGCTCATGGTCAACAGGCGCCGGATCACATTGGTGTGCGCCTGGGGCCAGTACATGCCGCCGCGCAGTTTCCAGCCGTCGATGATATCGCCGACCAGGTAGATCTTGTCTGCGTGATAGCCCTTGAGAAACTGCGACAGGTGCTCGGCCTGACAATCGCGCGTGCCCAGGTGCACGTCGGAAATCCACAAGGTGCGCACACGTTGCTTACGACTGGGTTTGGCGAGCTCGGCGCTGGTCATGGGCGACCCTCAGGACAAGTTTTGGCAAGCTTGAACCGGTCGGGTTAATGACCCATGACAATGGCAAGTCAGTCCTGTGACAGCGCGCGCAAGCCGTGTCGGTGTAGACTGGGCCCTGACTCATCAACCCTGCAATGAGAGCCTGTAACGAAAGCTTGTAACGAGAACCGCGATGAGACCGATCCTTACCCTGCGCCATTACACCCATGACCTGATCGTCCACAGCCACGAGCACGCGCAATTGGTGTTCGGGCTGTCGGGTGCGCTGGATTTCGAGGTCGACGGGCGTGGCAGCCAGGTGGTCCAGCAAAGCTTCGTGGTGATTCCCTCCGGTTTTCACCATGCCTGCGGCAGCCCCAATGGCAGTCGATGCCTGGTCCTGGACGTGCCCGGCGATCAATGGCTTGGCCAATCCCTGGGCGATCATGCCGATGCCAGTCGGCGCCTGCTCGACAACGCCGGTCGCTTGTCGCTGGATGCGGGACAGAGCCAACTGGTCGAATGGCTGGCCAACAGTCAGGTCGATGACCCGGTGATCGCTCAACAGGGCGCGGTGCTATTACTGGCCAGCCTCAACAACACCAGGCCGGACCCGGTTGGTGGCCGGCGCCTACCCTACGCCGCGTTGAATGCGCACATTGACCAATACGCCGCCTACCCGCTGCAAGTCGCCGACTTGGCCCGCGTAGCCGGTCTTTCCAGCGCGCGTTTGCATGCGCGGTTCGTGGCCGAATGCGGGCAGACGCCGATGGAATACATCCGCAGCCGACGCTTGCACAAGGCCATGAGCTTGCTGCGCCATTCGGCGCTGCCTATTGGCGAGATTGCCTGTCGGGTCGGCTACAGCTCCCAAAGCGCCTTTGCCGCTGCAGTGCTGCGCGAGTTCGGCGCATCGCCCGGTAAGCTGCGGCGCGAGGCTGGCGACAAATAACGCGAGTCTGGCGACAGACACAGCGCCAGCGGGCGCGGTTAAATGACCGTGCTCACTTCCTCAAGGATTGCCATGACTCCCCGTACCGCCCTGGGCGCCCTGCATATCGGCGCATTGATGTTCGGCTTGACCGGCGTGTTCGGCAAACTTGCCGTCGCCTCTGCGTCAATCATCGTCTTCGGCCGGGCGGCGTTCGCGGTGCTGGCGCTGGCGTTCTTTGCACGCTTCGCCAGCCAGACCCGCTGGCAGAAACTCGAAGCCGTGGATGTGCGCCGACTGTTGCTCAGCGGTTTGCTGCTGGCCGGGCACTGGGTGAGCTTCTTCGTTTCGGTGAAGATCGCTGGCGTGGCCATCGCCACCCTGGGCTTTGCCAGCTTCCCGGCCTTTACCGTGATCCTTGAAGGGCTGATTTTCCGCGAGCGCATCCGCGCCAATGAAATCCTGCTGGTGGCACTGGTCAGTGTCGGGCTGGTGCTGGTCACGCCTGAGTTCGACTTGGGCAGTGGCGCCACCACCGGCCTGCTCTGGTCGATCGCCTCGGGCCTGCTGTTTTCCCTGTTGTCGCTGACCAACCGCGCCAGCTCCGCGCGCATCCCGCCGGTGCAGGCGGCGTTGTGCCAGAACGTGGTGGTCGGATTGTGCCTGCTACCGGCAGCGGCCCCCCACCTGAGCGAAGTGCGAGCCATCGACTGGCTGTGGATCGGCCTGCTCGGGGTGTTCTGCACCGGCGTTGCCCATAGCCTGTTTGTCGCCAGCCTGGCGGTGATCAAGGCGCGGACCGCTGCGGTGGTCTTCGCCCTTGAGCCGGTTTACGGGATCACCATGGCCTGGCTGTTATTCAATGAAAACCCGACCCTGCGCATGCTGCTTGGCGGCGCATTGATCATCGTCGCGATCATGGTGTCCAGCAGGCTTTCCAGCGGATCAGGCAAGAAAGCCGTTGCTGCGGAGGCGGTGTCTCACTGAGTGGTGCGATCGTTGTGGCCCAGGTCGCGGTCCGGATCGATCTGGTCGCGGACTCGCTGCTTGAGCACCTTGGCCTCGGGGAAACCGCCGTCTGCCTTGCGCTCCCAGAGCTGCACCTGATCACAGAAAATGTGAAAGACCCCGCCCGTGCCGGGCACCAGCGACACCTTGCCCAGGTCATCGCCAAAAGTGCTGAGCAGTTCCTGGGCCAGCCAGGCCGCACGCAAAAGCCACTGGCATTGGGTGCAATAGGTGATGACGATTTCCGGTTTGCTGGTGGTCATGATCGGCGCATTTCCTGAAACGGAGGGGACGACCAAGATAACGGTCGTTATTGCCCGCGAAGAACGATAACGCGGTTTGGCAATTACACCGCAGCGCCTGGTTCGCCAGCAAGCCTGGCTCCTACGGGTTATCTGTTGGTTCGAAGGCTTTCGTCAAGGGAAGCGGGCTCGATGGTCCATTCGATTTCAGGTTCGGGTAACGCAGGCGCTTCGCAGGGCTGGATGTTTTCCATCGGGCCCAAATCCCAATTCGTATCCATCGACAAATCATCCAGATTCAACTGGAACTCCTCGGTGGGTGGCGGCTGCGAGGGTGCTGCCGGGGCCAAGACCGTCGATGTAACGAGCGCGACCGGCGCAAGAGTGCGCGATTGAGGAGAATCCACGCGCACTTCCTGAAATGTCGGCCCAGCGTGCATTTCGGGTGGACTAGCCTGGGGGTGATGTGGTGATGGCTCTGGTGAAACCTGATCCTGCTGTCGTTGACGACGTCCCCATGCAAGCAGCAG
Organism: Pseudomonas umsongensis; assembly: GCF_002236105.1. Classification (GTDB taxonomy): domain Bacteria; phylum Pseudomonadota; class Gammaproteobacteria; order Pseudomonadales; family Pseudomonadaceae; genus Aquipseudomonas; species Aquipseudomonas umsongensis. The sequence goes on along the minus strand of NZ_NIWU01000002.1, from coordinate 903,072 downwards.
CGCCACGGCCAACAGCGTCACAAACCCCAACATCCATAGCCAATTCACCCTTGGTTCCTCAACCACGACCGGCGCTGGCGCCACGGCAACCGGCGCAGCTGGCTCTGTCGGTGCCTGCTCGACCTCGGCCAATCGGGTTTGCAACTCGGCCACCTGCTTTTTCTCAACGGCGATTTGCTCGTCCTTTGCCTGTAGCTTCCCGTTAAGCTCATCGATGGTTGCCTGCATCTGCTGGTTGTGCAGGACTCTGGCGGCCAGTTGTTCAGCCAGGGGATTCGTTTCCGGGGCGGCGACAGGCGTCGCCGGCTGCACACTCGGAAATGCAGAAGCAGAACGATCCGGCGGCGGTTCATCGTCAATCGGCGCAATGTCCGCGGCGCCCGGAGGATCGATGAGCACGGTGTACTCGCGCAACAAGCGGCCATTGGGCTGGTCGAGCTGAACGAGAAAATCCAGGTAGGGTTCCTTCACCGGTTTGCTGGAGCTGACCCGGATCAGGCTGCGATCGCCTCGCAGGATGGGCGTGAATTTCAGGTCGTTGAGGAAAAACACACGCTCGACCCCGGCGCGGCTGAACTCGTCAGCCGTTGCCAGGCGGACCGACAACTCGCCCTCTTCCAGTCCGGCAGCATCCACCAGGGCGATGTCAGCGCGCAGCGGCTGATTCAAGGCCGAATGAAGGGTGATTTCACCCAGGCCCAACGCCGGCACCCAAGCCGAGTACGTGACGGCGGCACTGGCCAGCAACAGCCTGGCACCATACCGTACAACCAACAGCCGACTCTTGAGCATGAACATCCCTTAGGTAACCAAAAACCAATCTGCACGTGTTCGCGCATCCGGTACGAACACGATATTGCCGAGTAGTTCTTATAGTCTGCCCAATGCGCTCACTAAAAAGTCTGACGGGAAGCTTTGTCTCAGGATTTTTCGAGGTTGGCCAGAATGTGCCCATGAACCCGCATGCAGACCTTTACATCGGCCTCATCGACACCCTCGAAGAGTTCATGTCGCAGTTGGGTGGCAATGGTTTCAATTTGTTCGATCAGGGGAAGCGCCGGGGCACACAACACGATTTTTTTCGCCCGACGGTCTTCTACCACCGCCTGACGTTGCACCAGGCCCTGGCCTTCCAGGCTGTCGAGCAACCGAGCCAGGGTCGGTCCCTCGACACCGACGCTTTGCGCCAGCTCACGCTGGGTCGGGGCCTGTTCGAAGCGCGCCAGGTGCAGCAGCACCAGCCAGCGGGCCTGGGACAACCCCAGGCCGGCAAGACGACGGTCAAGCTCGGCACGCCAGCCACGCGACATCTGGGCCAGTTGCATGCCAAAACGGTGTTGATCGGTCAACGGCATAAAACACTCATGATCAGACTGAAATTAGGGAAATACTAATAATTAGTCAGCTAAGCATGAGCCTTGGCTGGAGGCAAGGCTTGTTCTGTACTGAATCGTTACATCAGCGGGACCGGGCGCTCAAAGTTCAAATTCGGACTGCAGGGCGGCGCGAATACAGTACAAAACCCCTTCCGGCACCCGACCGGCAAACAGCGCGGAAATTTCCGACACAGGTGGCAGTTCGCCCTCACCGTCGAGGAACGCATCCTGGACTTCGCCCATCAAGTCCTCCGGTAGATCCAGCGCCTGTTCCAGTGACAGCTGCTGTTTGCCAATGGCTTCGGCGAGCATGGTGTAGACGTTCTTTTCCGAGCATTGCAGCTGCCCGGCGATCTGCAACGGCGTCATGCCGGCACGCGCCAGGGAGATCAGCTCGTGGCGTAGGTCTGCCACCACTTTCGGTGCTTCGGCCTGGCCACCGAGGACTTCGAGGAAAGCCTCGCCATAACGCTCCAGCTTGCGCGCACCGACGCCACTGACACGGGCCATTTGCGCCAGCGAGGTGGGCTGGCTACGCAGCATTTCCAGCAAGGTCGAGTCGGGAAAAATGACGTACGGCGGTACGCCATGTTCTTCGGCCAACTTGCGGCGCAGGGCACGCAGGGCTTCCCACTGTTCGCGCTCTTCGCCCCGGACGAGCTGGCTCGCCTGGCTCTTGCTGCTCTTGGCTGTGGTTTGCGCCTTCAGGTCGCGACGCAGCTCCAGGGTCACTTCGCCTTTGAGCAATGGCCGGCACGTGTCGCTCAGGCGCAGGCCGCCATAGCCTTCCAGATCGATGTCGGCCAGGCCGCGGGCAACCAACTGGCGGAACAACGAACGCCACTCGCCTTCGGCCATCGCCTTGCCGACTCCGTACACCGAGAGGTGCTGATGCCCGAAGTTGCGCACCTTTTCGTTGTCCTTGCCCAGCAAGACATCCACCAGGTGTCCGACACCGTAGCGCTGGCCTGTCCGGTAGATCGCCGACAGCGCCTGGCGGGCGGGCTCTGTGGCGTCCCAGGTTTGCACGCCGTCGACACAGTTGTCGCAATGCCCGCAGGGCTCGGGCATTTCTTCGTCAAAGTAGGCCAGCAATGTCTGGCGACGGCAGCGGGTTTCCTCGCACAGCGACAGCATGGCATCGAGCTTGTGTTGCTCCAGACGCTTGTGGCGTTCGTCGCCTTCGGAGTTCTGCAACATTTGCTTGAGCATCACCACATCTTGCAGGCCGTAGGCCATCCAGGCGTCGGCCGGCAAACCGTCACGGCCGCCGCGTCCGGTTTCCTGGTAATAGGCCTCAAGCGACTTTGGCAAGTCGAGGTGAGCGACAAAGCGCACGTTGGGTTTGTCGATGCCCATGCCAAAGGCCACGGTCGCGACCATGATCAGGCCTTCCTCGTTGAGGAAGCGCTTCTGGTTGTGAGCGCGCAGATCGTTGGGCAGGCCGGCGTGATACGGCAGCGCCGGGAAACCTTGTTCAGTGAGGAACGCGGCCACTTCCTCGACTTTCTTGCGCGACAGGCAATAGACGATGCCGGCATCGCTGCGACGCTCGGCGAGAAACGCCAACAACTGCTTGCGCGGCTGTTCCTTGGGCACGATGCGATAAAAGATGTTCGGCCGGTCGAAGCTCGACAGGAAGCGCTCGGCGTCCTGCAGGTGCAGGCGTGTGACGATCTCTTCGCGGGTCCGCTTGTCGGCGGTGGCGGTCAGGGCGATGCGCGGGACGTCGGGGAACAGTTCCGCCAACTGGCCCAATTGCAGGTATTCCGGTCGAAAGTCATGGCCCCATTGGGACACGCAATGGGCTTCGTCGATGGCGAACAGCGAGATATCCAGCCCTTGCAGGAAGCTCAGCATGCGCGGCTGGACCAGACGCTCGGGTGCGAGGTAGAGCATTTTCACCTCGCCGCGCCGGATCCTTGCCGCCAGGTCACGCTGTTGTTCGGCACTGAGCGTTGAGTTCAATGCCGCAGCGGCCACACCGAGCTCTTCGAGGGTCGCGACCTGATCATCCATCAGCGCGATCAACGGCGAAACCACGACCGCCAGGCCATCGCGCAACAGCGCCGGCACCTGGAAGCACAGGGATTTACCACCCCCGGTAGGCATCAGGACCAGGGCATCGCCGCCACTGGCCACGCGCTCAATGATTGCACCCTGGCGGCCACGGAAACTGTCGTAGCCGAAGATGTCCTTGAGGACGCGCTGAGCCTGTTCGAGCATAAAAACTCCAAAAATCACCGAAACATCCCTGCAAGGCTGGTACAGGACCCGCAACTTTGCACCGACAAATAGTAAGTACAGATTGCATGACCCTGTGTATTCGAGCCGCGAAGCCAGCAGGGCATCACAAAACGCGCGAGTATACCCGACCCCTGTCCGGCAAAGGGCGCCACTGAGAAGAGGGAATCAACATGAGTTCTATGTGGAGCTGCCGCAGGCTGCGATCTTTTGAATTTGTTTTTTTGCAAGCAAGATCAAAAGATCGCAGCCTGCGGCAGCTCCTACGGGAAATGCGGTGTCCATTAGGGTGCAAATATGCCGTGCGGCTGGCCCAAGCGCTCAAGAAGGCCTAGAATTCCCGCATCGAATATTCCCCAAGGTAGCCCTTTAATGTCCTTCGCTGAGCAACTAACCCGCCTGCAAGTCTTCCTCGACGCCGATGAACTGCATGACGAGGCGCTGGACTACGTGGCCGCCCACGGCTACCTCACCGCGCTGTCGATCTGTTCCGAAGTCGTTCCCGATCGTGAATGGATCGATGCCCTCTTCGCTGAAGAGCCGCATTACAGTAGCGAAGCCCAGCGCGAAGAGATCGAAGCCACGCTGATCGGCCTTAAAGCCCACATCGCCCGTCAACTGGCCTCCGATGAAGAGTTCGAGCTGCCGTGCGACCTGGACCTGGGCGAAGACCCGGACGATTCCGACCTGCGCGGCTGGTGCATCGGTTTCATGGAAGGCGTATTCCTGCGCGAAGAAGCCTGGTTCGAAACCGCCGAAGACGAAGTCAGCGAAATGCTGCTGCCGATCATGGTCGGTTCGGGCCTGTTCGACGAGCAACCGGAATTCTCCGACATTGCCGCGGACGCCAACCTGATGGACGACATGATCGTGCAGATCCCGGAAGCCCTGACCGCGCTGTACCTGCTGTGCAACGCACCGGACGAGAAACCGGCGATCCTCAAGCCACGTCACCACTAAGGTTTTGCCTATGGACAACCCCATAGGCAACCGCTCCCTGATGTTGCGCTACGTGCTGCTGGCTATCGGCTGGCTGAGCGTAGCGCTGGGGGTGCTCGGGATTTTCCTGCCGGTGTTGCCCACCACGCCCTTCCTGTTGCTGGCAGCAGCCTGCTTCGCCCGCAGTTCTCCGCGTTTCTATCATTGGCTGGTGGGGCACCCGCGGCTCGGGCCGTGGATCCGTGACTACCTCGAGGGTAACGGCATTCCGCTCAAGGGCAAGGTCTACGCCATCGGCCTGATGTGGACCAGCATCCTGTTCTCCTGCTACCTGGTGCCAATGCCTTGGGCCCGAGGGTTCATGCTGACCAGTGCGGTGTTGGTGACCCTGTACATCCTTCGGCAGAAAACCCTGCGTAAATCCTGACGGCTACTCCCCCGCCCAAGGGTCGACGCCTACCCAACCACCACCTAGACTTCATCTCTCTGCATTCGAGCAGCCAGGCATGCCACGAAGTCCGGGTGGTCCAGAATGGTCAACATTCCGACTTCGGTTTGGCGCATGGCTGTTGCTGGTCAGTTTTCCTTTGGTTGTACCTGGCAGTGCCTGGCCCCGCTGGGATTTCGCGCAGATCGCGCAAACCGCCGAAAAGCGTTATGCCCGCCTGGGACCGACACAGGGACGTATCCAGTCCTGGAGTGAAATGCTGCAAGGCGAACGCAACCTGCCCGAGCAGGAGCAATTGAAGGCGGTGAATCGCTACTTCAACCAGCAGCTGGATTTCCAGGACGATGCTCGCATCTGGCACCAGAATGATTACTGGGCCACGCCGGTCGAGGCGCTGATCAAGGCCGCCGGCGATTGCGAAGACTACGCCCTGGCGAAATATTTCAGCCTGCGCCAGCTGGGCATTCCCAGCGACAAGCTGCGCATTACCTATGTGAAGGCCCTGACCCAAAACCAGGCGCACATGGTGCTGACTTATTACAGCAGCCCCGGCGCCGAACCGCTGGTGCTCGACAACCTGATCGGCGAAATTCGCCCCGCTTCGCAGCGCAAGGACCTGTTGCCGGTGTATGCGTTCAACGCCGAAGGCCTTTACCTGCCCGGCAAGCCTGGTAGCCAGCGCAGCGGCGACTCGAAAAAGTTGTCTCGCTGGCAAGATGTCTTGCAAAAAATGCAAGCCGAAGGATTCGCCGTGGGCGACGGTTAGCCGCCACGCCAAGGAGCGCTTGATGAAACTGCGCAACCAGTTGTTTCTCGCCATCTGCCTGTTCTTGCTGGTGGCCTTCAGCGGCAGTTTTTATGCCAGCCTGGAAAGTTCTCGCGAGCAGACGCTTGGGCAGTTGCGCGCCCACGCCCAGGACGCCGCAACCGCCCTGGGCCTGACCTTGACCACACAAATCGACGACCCGGCCATGATGGAGTTGATGGTCAGTTCGATTTTCGACAGTGGCTATTTCAGCGATATCCGCGTCACCCACCTCGAGAATCGGCAGGTGTTGGTGCAGCGCAGCAACCCTGAACAAATCGATGGCGTGCCTGGCTGGTTCGTCAACCTGGTTGATTTGCGTCCCGAGGGTGGCGATGCACTGATCACCCGGGGCTGGCAACAGGTGGCGCGGGTCGAGGTGTTGAGCAATCCACAATTCGCCCTGGCCAAACTCTGGGACAGCACACTGGGCAGTCTTGTCTGGCTGTTGCTCTGCGGGCTGCTCAGTGCGGTGTTCGGCGGCTGGTTGCTGCGTCGACAATTTCGTCCGCTCGACAGCATGGTCCGCCAGGCCGAAGCCATCAGCAAACGCGAGTTTCTCAGCTTGCCGACGCTACCGCGCACACCGGAATTGAAACGTGTAGTGCTGGCGATGAACCAGATGGTCGAGAAACTCAAGACGTTGTTCGCCGAAGAGGCTGCGCGCAGTGAAAAACTGCTCAACGAATCCTATCAGGACAGCCTGACAGGGCTGGCCAACCGGCGATTGCTCGACGAACAACTGGCCGATCAATTACTGGTCACCGAGCAAAATGGCGACGGTCACCTGCTGATGCTACGGCTAAACGACCTGGCCGGCCTCAATCAACGCCTCGGCGGGCAGCGCACCGATGCGTTGATCCGCGCGGTCGGCGAATTGCTCAAGCGCCTGACTCAAGTTCCGCAACGTCGCACCTGGCTGGCAGCACGCAATCGCGGGGGCGAATTCAGCCTGATGGCACCGGACCTCGATACCGAGGATGCAACACGCCTGGCCGCCGAGATCAGCGCCACCCTGGAGAACCTGCGCCTGACCGGTGAAAGTGATTGCATGCCTGTCGCCCATCTGGGCATCGTCGCCTTCCACCCCGGCGATCCGGCAAGCCACGTACTGCATCAACTGGACCAGGCACTGAACGAAGCCCGGCAGCATCCCGAGCGCCCCTGGGCCGTGTTGGGCCGTAGCGACAGTGCGCCAAAGCTGGCACAACAGCACTGGCATGCCTGGCTCGACGACGCCCTGAACGAAGGTAAACTGCAGTTGTATTTCCAACCGGTGGTGCAATGCGCCGACACCCACCAGGTGCTGCATCACAAAGTCCTCGCACGCCTGCTCGATCCACAGGGCGAAGCGATTGCCGCCGGCCAGTTCTTGCCGTGGATCGAGCGTTTTGGCTGGTCGGCGCGATTCGACCTGGCGATGCTTGAAGCCACCCTCGAATACCTCATCATCAACCGTTTGCCCCTGGCGTTGAGCCTGTCCGGCAGCACCTTGCGCGATCAGGCGCAGGTGCAACTGATCCTCGACATGCTCGAATCCCTGCCGGAACTGGCGCCCTTGCTGACCCTGGAAATCGATGAGCGCCAACTGCCGCCGCCGGACCAGTTGCAACGCTTGAGCCACAGCCTGCTCGACACCGGTTACCGTATCGGGTTGCAGCATTTTGGCGGTCATTTCAGCCAGATTGGCAACCTCACTCAACTGGGATTGGCGTACCTTAAAATCGACGGGGCCTATATCCGTGGCATCGATGAGGAGACCGACAAACAGTTGTTCATCGAGGCGATTTGCCGCACGACCCACAGCATCGACTTACCCTTGATAGCCGAGAGAGTGGAAACCCAAGGCGAGCTGGAAACGATCAAGGCACTGGGGGTACATGGCGTGATGGGGCGTTTGATCGGACAGCCGCTGCCGATGTGATTTGCAAAGGTTCGCACACAGAAAAAACCGCAGCCCCTTGCACAGGGACTGTGGTTTTTTGGGCTTATCCCCTGTAGGAGCGAGCATGCTCGCGATGATCTCAAGTGCACCGCGTGCATCCAGGATCCCCGCGTCATCGTTGACGTCCATCGCGAGCATGCTCGCTCCTACAGGGATATCGGCGTTCAACCAGTTTTTCATTGCGGTTTCAGGTCACACGGTATCCACCTTCAGCGAGTGGTCATTGAGCATACCGTTGATGATGGTGGCCGTGTCCGCGCCGCCGATGACCCCGCCCGCCCCCGGCGTCACCCCATAGTGACTGGCCAGGTTGACACCCGCCAGGTCGATGGTCTGGTTCGGCGCCGCGCCAGCCATGGCACTGACGTCGATGCTGGTCACCAGAGAAGCGCCGCTGCCGCTGACGGTGAAGTGCAGGTAGTCGTCCAGTGAGGCGGCGGTACTGTTCTCCCCTTGCAGCAGTTGCGACAGGTCGAGCTTGTCGGCCCCCGGCGTAAAGTCGGTGATGACGTCGTGGCCGCTGTTGCCGTTGAGCCACTGGAAGGTATCGGCGCCGCTGCCGCCGGTCAGGGAGTTGTTGCCCAACCCGCCGATCAGGAAGTCGTCGCCACCCTCGCCGTTGAGCACGTCGTTGCCCAGGCCGCCGGTGATGAGGTTGCCGTTGTTGTCTCCCGTGAGGGCATCATTGAAGTTGGAGCCGGTCAGGTTTTCGATGGCGGTCAAGGTGTCAGTGCCGGCACCGAAGGTGTCCTGTGCGCCGGTCTCGCCGAGATTGACCGTGACGCCGGCAGTGGCGTGGGCATAACTGGCGGTGTCGATGCCCGTACCACCATCGAGCAGATCGTTGCCAAGGCCGCTGTACAGCAAGTCATTGCCGTCACCGGCATGGATGATGGCGTCGCCATTGCCGGCTACCAGCGTGTCATCCCCCGCTGTCCCGGTGAGGGTGTGGCCATCCTGGTAGCTGATGTCGCTGCCGCCATGGTTATCGCTGGCGCTGTAGGTGTCATGGTTGTCCGGTGCCATGTCGTGGGCCCCGGAGTAATCGACGGTCATCTTCAACTGGTAGTTTTCAACAGCACTTGCACTTGGGGCCGGACCATCAGGGAGGCTGGTGACGTGGATGTGATAGGTCGCATCCGAGGTCGCCGTGATGGTCTGGTCGTCAGCGATGGCGATGTAGGCGCCATCATTGGTCGAGTACTCCAGGCTGATGTGCCCGGCTGTGAGGTTGTGATCCAGGTTGAGGGTTTCTCCCTGCTTGAGATTGACGGTGATCAGGTCATGGTCGTGGTTGCCGTTGACGGACCCAAGCGCTCCGCTGACCACCAGCACTGCGGTCATGGCTGCCGTATTGGCGACGAACGCACTGCGGGCAATGGCGGCATTGCTGCCGGTCAGGCTGTAGATCTGTTGGGTCCCGGTAAAGTCCGCGCCTTTGGCTATCAGGTCCTGACCGTCCTGGTTCAGGGTTTTGGCGTAGACGGTCACGTCGCTGTCGCAGGACGGCACGAGGCTGCTGTTGTGCACGTCGATGGTCACGGTGGTGGTGCTTTCGTCACCGTCACCATCGCGCAGGGTGTAGGTGAACACGTCGCTCGCGCCCGGGCCGCTGACCGAGTTCGGGTAGCTGTGGTACAGCGCGTTGCCCGCTGCGTCCAAAGTCAGGTAGCCGTAGGTGCCGTTGATCTGGCTGTTCAGGCCGCCATGCACCGGGGTTGAGGTGTCATCGCCGGCACGCACACCGACCACGCCGCCGCCGGCGAACTGGCCATCGGCTCCTACGTGGTCGTTCCACAGCACATTGCCGCCGATGTAGCCGCCCTCTCCCACCGAGGTTGCATCGGCGATAGCGGTCGGTACGTCATCGACGATGTTGACCACGATAGTGCTGGTGGCGATGTTGCCCAGGGCGTCGGTGGCCTGGTAGGTAAAACTTTCGTGCAGGGTGTTGGCGCCATCGTTGGCAGCCGGTGTGGTGCTGGCCGGTGAGGTCAGGGTGTAGGTGTAACTGCCATCGGGGTGCAGCAGCAGTTGGCCGTAGGTGCCGATGGCGTTGCTGACCAGGCTGTAGGTGATCGCGCCGCTGCCGCCATGGACCGCACCGACCAGGGTGCCACTGGCGATTTCGCCGGTGTTGCACGGCTGGGCCAGGGCATTTTCGTACACGGTGACGTCCTGATCGCTGGCTGCGACCAGGCAGCTGTTGTGCACGTCGATGATGATGGTGGTGGTGCTTTCGTCACCGTCACCGTCACGCAAGGTGTAGGTGAACACGTCGCTCGCACCCGGGCCGCTCACTGAGTTCGGGTAGCTGTGGTACAGCGCGTTGCCCGCGGCATCCAGGGTCAGGTAGCCGTAGGTGCCGTTGATCTGGCTGTTCAGGCCTCCATGCACCGGGGTCGAGGTGTCCCCGCCTGCACGCACGCCGACCACGCCGCCGCCGGCGAACTGGCCGTCGGCCCCCGCGTTGTCGTTCCACAGCACATTGCCGCCGATGGAGCCGCCCTCTCCCACCGAGGTGTGGTCGATGTTAGCGGTGGGCATGTCATCGACGATGTTGATCACGATGGTGCTGGTGGCGACATTGCCCTGGGCATCTTTGGCCTGGTAGGTGAAGCTTTCGTGCAGGGTGTTGCCGCCGTCGTTGGCCTGCGGCATGGTGCTGGCCGGTGAGGTCAGGGTGTAGGTGTAGCTGCCGTCGGGGTGTAGCAACAGCTGGCCGTAGGTACCGATGGCATTGCTGAGCAGGCTGTAGGTGATGGCACCGCTGCCGCCGTGAACCGCGCCGACCAGGGTGCCGCTGGCGGTTTCGACCGGGCTGTTCGGCTGGCTGCCATTCACGTTGCCGGGGGCCAGGTCCTGGCCGTCCTGGTGCAGGTCCAGGGCTTTTTCGTAGACGGTCACGTCGTGGTCGCTGGTCGCCACAAAGCAACTGTTGTGCACGTCGATCGTGACGGTGGTGGTGCTTTCGTCACCGTCGGCATCGCGCAGGGTATAGGTGAACACGTCGCTCGCACCCGGGCCGCTGACCGAGTTCGGGTAGCTGTGGTACACGGCGTTGCCCGCGGCATCCAGCGTCAGGTAGCCGTAGGTGCCGTTGATCTGGCTGTTCAGGCCGCCATGTACCGGGGTCGAAGTGTCATCGCCGGCACGCACGCCGACCACGCCACCGCCGGCGAACTGACCATCGGCTCCTACGTGGTCGTTCCACAGCACATTGCCGCCGATGTAGCCGCCCTCTCCCACCGAGGCTATATCGGGAGTAGCGATCGGCACGTCATCGACGATATTGATCACGATGGTGCTGGTCGCAACATTGCCCTGGCTGTCGGTGACCTGGTACGTGAAGCTTTCGTGCAGGGTGTTGGCACCATCGTTGACCTGCGGCATGGTGCTGGCCGGTGAGGTCAGGGTGTAGGTGTAGCTGCCGTCGGAGTTCAGCAGCAGTTGGCCGTAGGTGCCGATGGCGTTGCTGAGCAGACTGTAGGTGATGGCGCCACTGGCACCATGGACCGAGCCGACCAGGGTGCCGCTGGCGGTTTCACCGGCGCTACTCGGCTGGCTGCCATTCACGCTGCCGGGCGCCAGGTCCTGGCCGTCCTGGTGCAGGTCCAGTGCTTTTTCGTACACAGTGACGTCCTGATCGCTGGCCGCGACCAGGCAGCTGTTGTGCACGTCGATGGTCACGGTGGTGGTGCTTTCATCACCGTCGGCGTCGCGCAGGGTGTAGGTGAACACATCGCTCGCGCCCGGGCCGCTCACCGAGTTCGGGTAGCTGTGGTACACGGCGTTGCCTGCGGCATCCAGCGTCAGGTAGCCGTAGGTGCCGTTGATCTGGCTGTTCAGGCCGCCATGCACCGGGGTCGAGGTATCTGCGCCGGCGCGCACGCCGACCACGCCACCGCCGGAGCCATCGGCACCGCCGACGTCATTCCACAGTACGTTGCCGGTGACAGTGCCGCCCTCGACCACCGAGGTCGCATCGGGTTTGGCGGTCGGCAAGTCGTCGACGATCTTGACGTTGATTTCCCCACGCGCCTCGCTGCCATCGGCATCGATGGCGATGACCTCGAAGTTCTCGCTGACGCTGTTGGCGCCGTCGGCGTTGGGGTGGGTCTCGGTGTAGTTCAGGGTGTAGCTGTAGCTCACCACGCCGGTGGCAGGGTCAAAGCCGGTGACGGTCAGGGTGCTGCCCAGCCAGGTACTGCCGGAGATCGGCAAGGGCTGCACCACGCCACCGCTGATGATCGAGACACCGGAAATGCTCAGGCTCTGCAGGCCGTCAGGGGCGATGACGGTGAAGGTCCCGTGCTGGGTCAGCGCCGGGGCATCGGGGTCGCTGCCGTACATGAGGTTTTTTTCGTAGACGGTCAGTTCGCCGCCTGCGACGTCCAGGCCGCCGAGGGTCACCCCGTCATCGTTGTTGTGCACGTTCAGCACCAGGTTGGCAGTACTGGTATCGCCGTCGGCGTCGGTCAGGGTGTAGGTGAAGGTCTCGGTGCCATTGCCGCCCGCGTGCAAGGCCTTGAAGTCGGCATCGCCGGGATTGAGGGTATAGGTGTAGGTGCCATTGGCGTTGAGCACCAGGGTGCCGTAGGTGCCGATGAACGTGCCGGGGGTGATTGGGCCGCTGTTGGGTCCGATCGCTACACGGTCGGCACCTTGCACGTCATTGCCCAGGACGCTGCCTTCGAGGGTGAGTCGGGTTTCCGAGGCGGTGTCGAGGTTGTTGTCATCGTTCGCCTTGGGCATGTCGTCGACGATGGTGACGTCCAGGGAACCGGTGGCGGAGTCGCCATTGCTGTCACCGGCAATCACGGTGAAGTGTTCGCTGAGTTGAGTGCCGTCGCCGCTCGAATGGTTTTCGTTGTCGTTGAGGGTGTAGCTGTAACTCACTACGCCTGTTGTTGGGTTGTACCCGGTGATGGTCAGGGTGCTGCCCAGCGGCGTGATGATCGACTGCGGAAAACCGTTGGCTACGCCAGCGCTGATCACGGCGATCCCACCGATGCTCAGGCTGGTCAGCCCGTCAGGCGCCGTGACGGTGAAGGTGCCGTTCTGGGTCAGTGCGGCGGGATTGCTTGCCGAACCGTCAGGCAGGTTGGCTTCGTTGACGGTCAGTTCACCACTCTCCACTGACAGACCATCGAGGATGACCGGATGGTTCACCGGTGGCGTGATGACCGGGGGCAAGACTTCAGGTGGCGTGACGACAGGTGGCGTGACATCCGGTGGTATGACGGCTGGCGGCGTGACCTCCGACGATGGGACTTCGGGCAGTGTGACCACTGGCGGTGTAATCAGCGGCGCAGGCTCAGCGTTGTCAGAGTTGTTATCGCCGTCGTGCCGTGCAAGCGGGAACTCTGGAATGCCATTGAACCCGGCGGTGGGGAAGCCAATGGTCGGCTCGACCCGCCCCCCGACTTCCTCGAGCATGACGAAACTGTGGCCCCCACCCTGTGCTCCATCGGCAGGTTCGGTCGAACCCGGGCCGGCCGCCGTCGCTTCGGCGGTCTGGGTTGGGTCGTCACCGGCGGCGATGGCTTTTTGCAATTGCTCGACATCGGTCAACTGTGCCTGGCTCGGAGTCGTCGCTTCAGCCGTCTCCACATGGGGCGACGAATGCGCCAACAACTGGGCGGTCATTTGCAGGCTACTGCCGCGACCCAGCGTCAGTTCCTGGCCATTTTGCAGATGCACCGCCACTGCGCCTTCGGCCCCGGTCACCAGTTGATCGCCGGCAAACAACCGGTCCCCCTCGATCAACACTCGACGGGTGCCGTCACCCGCCACCGCGAAGACCTGACCGATAACCTTGCTGACGATACCGATGAGCGTAGCCATGTGCATTCCCTCCGCTGCCAACGCTTTGTCGGCACCCTGTCTGAATGCGGAGAACATGCCTGTGGGCTCAATTGGATTCCCTGGCGAATTGTGTGCGCTGTCCGCGATCTCGATAAACCCTTTGCAATCAATGGCATTGGGCTAGCCGCCTCTACAACGTCATCCACCAGCGTTGCGTAACAGTCCTGAATCACATTGGCGACAAAAAACCGTCACCCCAGTCTGCGCCGCATCCCTCCCCTCCAGCACCTCTCCGTCCTTTTTCGATAATTGGACTTGAACTTTCCTTAAGCCCTGATGATCGCCATAAGGCACATAAATCAAGGGCTTTCGCAGTGAACAATGTGCTGGATTTGGCAGAGTACATAAGTTTTTTTTGGCATAAGTCTTATGAGAAAAACTTCTTAGGTTCGCCTCAAAATGTTCTTAGCTCTCTTGTTACAAGCATGAAACGGTTTTACCTATAAATGTCGTCAAATAATTGGCGACTCATAAAGCATCATTAGGATTCAGGGAGATGAACCATGCGTCTTTTAAACCCCCTCTGCAGCGCGGTTCTGCTGGCGATTGCCTGCGGTACCCAAGCGCATGCAATGTCACTGACGGAAGCGATCCAGAGCACTATCGCCACCCACCCGGAGCTTGCATCGCGGGTGGACAGCCGTCTGTCGGCTGATGAAGATGTGAAGGTCGCCAAGGGGGGCTTTTATCCATCGGTGGACCTCAATGCCGCGTACGGGCGCGGGTACAGCGACAACACCAACACCCGCGCGTTGGGTAATCACCACACCGAAATCCTCAATTACACCCAATCAGAACTGCGCCTTCGTCAAATGCTCTTCGATGGGTTCAACACCGCCAACGAAGTCGAGCGGACCAAGGGCGTCGTCAACTCCCGGGCGTACTACGCCCAAGGCACCGCCCAGGACCTGGCCCTGCGCACCGCCGAGGTTTACCTCGAAGTGCTCAAGCGCCGTGAACTGGTGACCCTGGCCAAGAACAACCTGCAAGCGCACCTGCGAGTCAACGACCAGATCGGCATGCGCACCCAGCGGGGGATCGGCAGCACCGCCGACGCCGACCAATCCACTGCCCGTCGGGCACTGGCGGAAAACAACCTCGACACCGCCGAAGTCGATTTGGCCGATGCCGAGTCGAACTTCGCCGCCGTCGTCGGGCGCCTACCCGATGAACTGGAAGCCCCGCCGTCGATCCGCGGCGAGGTGCCAGCCTCCCTGCCGGATGCCCAGCAAAGCATGGTGGAGAACAACCCCTACCTGAAATCCGCCCAGGCCGACGTGCAATCAGCCGAGAGCCAGTACGAAGTCGCCAAGTCGCCGTTCTACCCGCGCTTCGACGCCGAAGCCGCGGTGGGCGCGAACAACAACATCGCGGGCGAAGAAGGCCATGACAACGAGTGGCGGGTCGGGGTGGTGATGAACTACAACCTGTTCCGCGGCGGCAGTGACAAGGCGCGCCTGCAGTCCGATGCCCACAAGATCAATCAGGCGATGGACATTCGCAACAACGCCCTGCGCCAGCTCAACGAAAACATCCACCTGGCCTGGAACGCGATGGTCAACGCCAAGAAGCAAACCCCGACCGCCCGCGAGTATGCCGAAACCAGCCGACGCGTACGCGTGGCGTATCAGGATCAGTTCGGCCTCGGCCAACGGACCCTGCTCGACCTGCTGGACAGCGAAAACGAGCTTTACAACGCCAATCGCCGCTACACCGAAGTACGCTACACCGAGGAGTTTTCGATGTACCGGGTGCTGGCGAACATGGGTCAGTTGCTGAGCAAACAGCGCGTGGTGCTGCCGGCCGATGCAATCGCCCAGGCCGAAGTGAAAAGCGAAGCTCGCCTGCCTGAACTCAAATAACCCCCTGTAGGAGCTGCCGCAGGCTGCGATCTTTTGATCTTTTCTTTCTTAAAATCAAAGTCAAAAGATCGCAGCTTGGGGCAGCTCCTACGGGCTGATGTGCAGGTATCTATGCAATTACCGGAGCGATCAATGTGACCAGCATGGAAACCGCCAACACCGGTGTCGATCCACGCCTGAGCTTCGATGACCCGCTTCTTGACGGTCTGTTGATCCTCTGCAAACTCCACGGCGCGACGGTCAGTCGCGCCAGCCTGAGTGCCGGGCTGCCTATGGCACACCAACGCCTGAGCCTGGACCTGCTGCCCCGCGCAGCGGCCCGGGCCGGATTGCAGGCGCGCCTGTTGCGCCGCGACCTCAAAGACATCTCTGCACTTAACCTGCCAGTGTTGCTGTTGCTCAACAACGGTCGTACTACCGTGCTGCGCCGCTTTGGCGAGGATGGCCGGGTCCTGGTTTTGCCCAGCGAAGCCGATGGCGGCGAACAATGGACCACGACGCAAGAGCTTGCCGGGCATTACAGTGGCCAGGCGCTGTTCGCCCGGCCACGGCATGAACTCGAAGACCTTCGTTCACCGCTGGTGCCACGGGTAGAGGCGTGGTTTCGCGACACCCTGAAGCTGTCGAAATGGTTGTACAGCGACGCGATCCTGGCGAGCTTCCTGATCAACCTGCTGGGGCTGATGGTGCCGCTGTTCGTGATGCAGACCTACGACCGCGTGGTGCCGAACCAGGCCACCTCGACCCTGTGGGTGTTGTCCATCGGCCTGCTGATCGGCACCGGTTTCGAACTGGTGCTACGGGTGGTGCGCGCGCATCTACTGGACACTGCCGGCAAGAAAACCGACGTGATTCTCTCGGCGACCCTGTTCGAACGCATCACCGGCATGGCGATGAAAGCCAAGCCTGCGACCATTGGTGGCTTCGCCCAGAGCATTCACGATTTCCAGGGCCTGCGCGAGTTCCTCACCGCCGTCACCCTCACCAGCCTGATCGACCTGCCCTTCGCACTGCTGATGCTGGTGGTGATCGGCCTGCTGGGTGGCTGGCTGGTGGTGATTCCGCTGCTGGCGTTTCCGATCACGATCATTTTCGCCATGATCATTCAGGCGCGCTTGCGTGACACCGTGCAGAAAAGCCTGGCCCTGGGCGCCGAACGCCAAGCCCTGCTGATCGAAACCCTGGGCGGCCTGGAAACCCTCAAGGCCTGCAGCGCCGAAAGCGAACGCCAGCACAAATGGGAAAGCACCCACGGCGCCCTCACCCGCCTCGACAGCCACGCGCGCAATCTCTCGGCGCTGGCCACCAATGGCACGCTGTTCATCCAACAGTTTTCCGGCATGGCGACCATCGTCGCCGGGGTCTACAGCATCATCGCCGGCAACCTCAGCGTCGGTGCGTTGGTAGCGACCTACATGCTCGGCAGTCGCGTCCTGGCGCCGCTGGGGCAAATCGCCGGCCTGATCACCCGCTACCAGCAAGCGCAACTGACCATGAAAAGCACCGACGCGCTGATGTCCCTGCCCCAGGAGCGCGATGCCAGACAACGGCCGCTGGAACGCACACAACTGCAAGGCGCCCTGGATGTCGTCGGCGTGACCTTCCACTACAACGGCCAGAACGCCCCGGCGCTGGCCAATGTCAGTTTCAGCGTGAAACCCGGCGAACGGATTGGCATCATCGGTCGCAGCGGCTCCGGCAAAAGCACCCTGGCGCGCCTGGTGATGGGGTTCTACGAACCGGCGCAAGGCCAATTGCTGCTCGATGGCCTGGACCTGCGCCAACTGGACGTCGCCGACCTGCGCCATCAGATCGGTTACGTTGCCCATGACCTGCCGTTGCTGGCCGGCAGCCTGCGTGACAACCTGACCCTGGGCGCGCGCTACATCAGTGACGCACGCATGCTCGAAGTGGCTGAACTGACCGGCGTCACCGAACTCGCCCGGCAACACCCGCAAGGCTTCGACCGCCCGGTCGGCGAGCGTGGGCAACTGCTGTCCGGTGGTCAACGCCAAGCAGTATTGCTGGCCCGCGCTTTATTGCTCGACCCACCGATCATACTGCTCGACGAGCCCACCAGTGCCATGGACAACAGCAGCGAAGACGCCTTGCGGCAAAAACTCCACGCCTGGGTCCAGGGCAAGACCCTGCTGCTGGTGACCCATCGCACCTCGATGCTCAGTCTGGTCGATCGCCTGGTGGTACTGGACAACGGGAGGATCGTCGCCGACGGCCCGAAAGAAGCGGTCATCGATGCACTGCGCAAGGGCCGTGTCGGCTCTGCGGCCGTCTAGGAGTCGCCTATGCCTGCTTCATCGAATGCATCGAAAGCACGTGGCTACTTTGACAGTTTCGGCAAAAGTGCCGAAGCCGAGTACATGCCGGAAACGGCTGGCGCCGCTCTACAGGACTCCCCACGCTGGTCGCGGATCACCGTGTGGCTCGCCGCCGCGTTGCTGATCAGCGCTTTGGCCTGGGCCAAGTTCGCGGTACTGCAGGAAGTCACCATGGGCGAAGGCAAGGCGATTCCGTCGAGCAAGGTCCAGGTGATCCAGAACCTTGAGGGCGGCATCGTCACCGAGATCTTCGTGCGTGAAGGGCAAATGGTGAACAAGGGCGATACCCTGCTACGCCTGGATGACACGCGCTACCTGTCGAACAAGGGCGAAAGCGAGGTCGATCGTTACGCGCTGACCGCTCAGGTCGAACGCCTGTCGGCCGAAGCCGAAGGACGGCCATTCAAGCTGTCGGAAGAGGTGATCGCCAAGGCGCCGCAAGTCGCCGAAGACGAACGCTCGCTGTACGAACAGCGCCAACGCCGACTGGCCAGCGAACAACGCACGTTGACCGAACAACTGCGGCAAAAAACCCAGGAACTGGCGGAGTTTCGTTCCAAAGCCGGGCAGTACGGCTCCAGCCTGGCGTTGGTCAACCAGGAGATGGCAATGTCCGAGCCCCTGGTCAAGACCGGCGCCGTGTCGCCGGTGGAGATCCTGCGGCTCAAGCGCAGCGCGGTGGAAATCCGCGGCTCACTGAACGCCACTACCCTGGCCATTCCCCGGGCGGAATCGGCCATTGCCGAGATCCGCAGCAAGATCGACGAGTCCGAACAGTCGTTCCGCTCGGATGCAGCGAAAGAGCTGAATGAGAAACGCACCGACCTGTCGAAAATCACGGCCTCGAGCATTGCCATCGACGACCGCGTGACCCGCACTACCGTGGCCTCGCCGGTCAAGGGCATTATCAAGCTGTTGAAGGTCAACACCATCGGCGGTGTGGTCCAGCCCGGCAGTGACATGGTGGAAATCGTACCGCTGGAAGACAACCTGCTGATCGAGGCCAAGGTTCGACCACAGGACGTGGCGTTCCTGCATCCGGGCCAGAAAGCCATGGTCAAGTTCAGTGCCTACGACTACACGATCTACGGTGGCCTGAGTGCCAAGCTGGAATTGATCGGTGCCGACACCATCACCGACGACAAGGGCAACAGCTTTTACCTGATCCAGGTGCGCACCGATAAAAACCACCTTGGCGGGGACGCGAAACCATTGCTGATCATTCCGGGGATGGTGGCGACGGTGGATATCATTACCGGGGAAAAGACGGTGCTGGACTACCTGCTTAAACCGGTGCTGAAAGCACGGACCGAGGCGATGCGCGAGCGCTAGCTACCGATCGTTCCCACGCTCTGCGTGGGAACTATTGGTGGGTGTGATTGCGTAGGAAAGTCTCCTCCCCCATCGCCGCAATCTGCCCCTCGATCAGTGCTTCAAACGGCTTGAGCAACGGCGCAAACGAGGTCGGCGCCTCTAGAGTTTCCAGCGCCTGCACTATTGCCTCCACCGTCGACAACGCTCCGGGCCCTGGCGCCTTGCGCAGTCGATAGCGGGACACGCCACCCTCGGCCAGGGTTACCCTGGGCAGCGCCGCCAGCAACGGGTTCAAGTGCAACATCTTGCGCGCCTTGCGCCAGGTTCCGTCCGGGACCACCAGCAACAGCGGCTCATCGGATGCGGTATACGCCTGCATCGGATGCGCATCCTCGCCGGGAAACAACAACCGCGCCTGATAGCCCGTCTGACTTAATAACCTCGGCAGATCCTCGAACACCTCACCGACGATCAGCTCGGCGTTCTTCAACCCAAGCGCCGCCAACCGCGCGGTGTTCAGCGCATGGTTCACTTCGCTCGGGTGTTGCAGCAGCAACACTCGGGTGCGGCTGTCGAGGCTGGGGATCAGCGGGCACAGGCAATGGCTCTGAGGACGCAGGCAGCGGGGGCATTGAATTCTCGGCATCTTCTTCACGCCTGGTTGAGTTGTGCTTTGAGCAAATCGCGAAAGGTCTGGATCAACGGCTCGCGACTACGCCCCCGGCGCACGATCATCGAGAACGGAGCCTGATAACCGAAGGTCGCCGGCAGCAACACACGCAGGTCACCCTTGTCGGCCCACGCCTGGGCATAGTGTTCCGGCAGGTAACCGATGTAGGCGCCGGACAGCACCAGAATCAGCTGCGCCTCCATACTCTCCACGGTCGCGGCACTGTGCTTGAAGCCGTGACGGGCCAGCTCGGCCTGACTCCAGTAGCCTCGGCCGACCATACGTTGCTGGGTGATGACTTGCTCGGGAATGCGCCGTTCATTGAACAACGGGTGCCGCGTGCTGCAATACAACCAGTGCTGTTCGCGGTACAGCGGCATGTACACCAGACCGCTCATGCGCGTGGAAAACGCGCCGATGGCCAGGTCGAGGCGGTTGTCCTGCACACCCAGTTGCAGTTCATAGGGGCTCATCACCGACAAGTGCAAGTGCACCGCCGGGTGCTCCTGGCTGTAGGCGCCAATGGCTTCGGCGAACGGCAAGGCTTTGTCGCTGACCGTGGAGTCGATCACCCCCAGGTTCAGCGTGCCACGCAACTCGCCCTTGAGCGCGGCGGCGTATTGTTCGAAACCTTCGAGCTCACCTAGCAAACGCAGGGTTTCCTGATGAAACAGCTCACCCTTGCTGGTCAGGCTGAACCCGCCACGGCCGCGATGACACAGCACCAGCCCCAGGGCGGATTCGAGCTGGCTCATGTAGGTGCTGATGGCTGACGTCGAAAGGTTGAGCTCTTGCTGGGCGTTGGCGAAGCCCTGATGGCGGACCACGCTGACGAAAATGCGCAAAAGTTTCAGGTCGGGTAAAGCGTTGGCCATGGGGGCTCCGATTACAAAATAGCGCGTGATGCTCATGGCGATGGAGATCAACTGTGGGAGCGGGCTTGCTCGCGAAGGCGGTGTATCAGGCAACATTGATATCGACTGACACGACGCCTTCGCGAGCAAGCCCGCTCCCACATGGGTTGCGGCGTTCAACCTGTGAAGTCTATCTCTCCCACTTCCATTAGTTTAGAAAAATCTGAACTAAGTATTTGCCCGTAGCGATTCTTCCCGGCCACTACATTTCGCAGAATCGCTGCCACAAGGTTCGCCCGTGCCCTCCGTGAACGGCGAAACCCAATAAATAAAACAACGACGATGAGGCCTTACCCGTGGACAAGATTCTTCACCAACCACTGGGCGGCAACGAAATGCCGCGCTTCGGCGGCATCGCCACCATGATGCGACTCCCCCACGTACCGACCGCTGCAGGTCTGGACGCCGCTTTTGTCGGCGTGCCGCTGGACATCGGCACTTCCCTGCGCCCTGGCACCCGCTTCGGGCCTCGCGAAATTCGCGCTGAATCGGTGATGATTCGCCCGTACAACATGGCCACTGGCGCTGCGCCGTTCGATTCGCTGTCGGTTGCCGATATCGGCGACGTGGCGATCAACACCTTCAACCTGCTGGATGCCGTACGGATCATCGAAGAATCCTACGACAATATCCTCGAACACGATGTGATCCCCCTGACGCTGGGTGGCGACCACACCATCACCTTGCCGATCCTGCGTGCCATCCATAAAAAGCACGGCAAGGTCGGCCTGGTGCACATCGACGCCCACGCCGATGTGAACGATCACATGTTCGGCGAGAAAATCGCCCACGGCACCACGTTCCGTCGCGCCGTTGAAGAAGGCCTTATCGACCCGGACCGTGTGGTCCAGATCGGTCTGCGCGCCCAGGGCTACACCGCTGACGATTTCAACTGGAGCCGTAACCAGGGCTTCCGCGTGGTTCAGGCCGAAGAGTGCTGGCACAAATCCCTGGCCCCCCTGATGGCCGAAGTGCGCGAGAAAGTCGGCGGCGGTCCGGTGTACCTGAGCTTCGACATCGACGGTATCGACCCGGCCTGGGCACCTGGCACCGGCACCCCGGAAATCGGTGGCCTGACGACCATTCAGGCAATCGAGATCGTTCGTGGCTGCCAAGGCCTGGACCTGGTCGGTTGCGATCTGGTAGAAGTCTCGCCCGCTTACGACACCACCGGTAACACCTCGCTGCTGGCCGCCAACCTGCTGTACGAAATGCTCTGCGTACTGCCTGGTGTGGTCCATCGCTGAGGATCGGTCATGAATGAACGCGATCAGGTCTTGAAAGCGGCTGCCGATCTGGTATCCGCCTTCGCCCGCAACGATCGCGAAGCCTACTTCGGCGCGTTCAACGCCGATGCCAGCTTCGTCTTCTACACCCTCGAACAGCCCCTGCTGTCGCGCGATGCCTACCAGGCATTGTGGGACAGCTGGCGCGCCGAGGACGGCTTCGAGGTGCTCTCATGCACCTCGAGCAACGCTTTCGTCAGCCTGCAAGGTGACGCGGCGATTTTCATCCATGACGTGGCCACCGAGCTGCGCATGCAAGGGGAGCAGCACTTTAGCCAGGAGCGCGAGACGATTGTTTTCAGGAAACAAGCGTCTGGCCAAGAACAACAAGGCCTATGGCTGGCCTGCCACGAACATTTGTCCGCGATGCCGGAAGGGCTGCCATCCCCTTAGCCAACACAGGTGACGCTCACGCACGATGAGCGCGCCTTTATGATCGGAGCAGATCATGAATAACAACAACAACGACCAAAGCCTTACGCAAATTGAAACCCACGGGGTCGAACAGATCCCGGACAACGAACGCACCGCAGGCCCGACGGACTTGTTCCGGATGATCTTCGGGGGTTCCAACACCTTTGCCACCGCCGTACTTGGCAGCTTCCCGGTGCTGTTTGGCCTGTCCTTTCAGGCGGGCGTGCTGGCGATTGTGCTGGGCGTGTTGCTGGGTTCGCTGATCCTCGCGCCGATGGGCCTGTTCGGCCCGATCAACGGGACCAACAACGCCGTGTCTTCCGGTGCGCACTTCGGCGTGCACGGGCGGATCGTCGGTTCGTTCCTGTCGCTGTTGACCGCCATCGCCTTCTTCTCGCTGTCGGTGTGGAGTTCGGGTGATGCGCTGATCGGTGGCGCCAAACGCCTGATCGGCCTGCCGGAAACCGACCTGACCCTGGGCCTGGCCTACGGTCTGTTCGCGATCCTGGTGCTGACCGTGTGCATCTATGGTTTCCGTTTCCTGCTGTGGGTCAACAAGATCGCAGTGTGGAGCGCCAGCCTGTTGTTCCTGCTGGGCGTTTTCGCGTTCGCAGGTCCCTTCGATGTTAACTACGCCGGCACCGTGAACATGGGACAACCGGGTTTCTGGGCGGCGTTTATCGGCGCCGCGCTGGTGGCCATGAGCAACCCGATCTCCTTCGGGGCGTTCCTGGGCGACTGGTCGCGCTACATTCCGCGTGAGACCTCCAAGCGCCGGATCATGGCAGCGGTGGTGATTTCGCAGATCGCGACCTTCATCCCGTTCCTGTTCGGCCTGACCACCGCCACCATCGTAGCGATCAAGGCACCGGACTACATCGCAGCCAACAACTATGTCGGCGGCTTGCTGGCGGTATCGCCGAGCTGGTTCTTCCTGCCTGTCTGCCTGATTGCGGTGATCGGCGGCATGTCCACGGGTACGACTTCGCTGTACGGCACTGGCCTGGACATGTCCAGCGTGTTCCCCCGGGTACTGTCGCGGGTCAAGGCCACGCTGCTGATCGGTGTGATGTCGATTGCCTTCATCTTCATCGGTCGCTTCGCGGCGAACCTGGTGCAGAGCGTCTCGACCTTCGCCGTGCTGATCATCACCTGCACCACCCCCTGGATGGTGATCATGATCATCGGCCTGCTGGTGCGTCGCGGCTTCTACTGCCCGGATGACCTGCAAGTGTTTACCCGTGGCGAGAAAGGTGGCCGCTACTGGTTCACCCACGGCTGGAACTGGCGTGGCCTGGGTGCCTGGATCCCGAGCGCGGCTGTCGGCCTGTGCTTCGTGAACCTGCCGGGGCAATTCGTCGGACCACTGGGCGAAATGGCTGGCGGTATCGACATCAGCCTGCCGGTCACCCTGGGCCTGGCCTCGCTGGTGTACCTGGCGCTGCTGAGCCTGTTCCCGGAATCGAGCGCGGTGTTCGGACCCAATGATTCACGTAGCAAGCGCACAAGCATTACGACAAAACCTGATCTGCGTCAGCCGGCCTGACGCAGATCCACCTGTGGGAGCGGGCTTGCTCGCGAAGACGGCGGCACATTCAACCCTGATGTGACTGACAGACCGCTTTCGCGAGCAGGCTCGCTCCCACAGAAAGCAGCCCCACAGAAACGCTTTTGTTTCACATAAAAAAGACAATCGGAGACACGCCACAATGGCTTTGGATTTATTCGTCGTACTCATCTACGCCGCCGCGATGCTGATACTCGGCTATTACGGCATGCGCAAGGCCAAGACCAACGAAGACTTTTTGGTCGCCGGTCGTAACCTCGGCCCGAGCCTGTACATGGGCACCATGGCTGCCACCGTCCTGGGCGGCGCGTCCACCGTGGGCACCGTGCGCCTGGGCTACGTGCATGGCATCTCCGGTTTCTGGCTGTGCGCCGCACTGGGTTGCGGGATCGTCGCGCTGAACCTGTTCCTCGCCAAACCGCTGTTGAAACTGAAGATCTACACCGTCACCCAGGTGCTGGAAAAACGCTACAACCCGATGGCGCGCTCCGCGAGCGCGGCAATCATGCTGGCGTACGCGCTGATGATCGGCGTGACCTCGATCCTGGCCATCGGCACCGTGCTACAAGTCCTGTTCGGCCTGCCGTTCTGGGTCTCGGTCCTGCTCGGCGGTGGCGTCGTGGTGGTCTATTCGGCCATTGGCGGCATGTGGTCGCTGACCCTGACCGACATTGTCCAGTTCGTCATCAAGACCGTGGGCCTGATGTTCATCCTGTTGCCAATCTGCCTGTACCGCGTCGGCGGCTGGGATGAACTGGTGTTGAAACTGCCGGCGGCAAGCTTCAGCTTCACCACCATCGGCTGGGACACCATCATCACCTACTTCATGATCTACTTCTTCGGCATCCTGATCGGCCAGGACATCTGGCAACGGGTGTTCACCGTCAAGACCGCCAAAGTGGCCCAGGTTGCCGGTACGTTCGCCGGTGTCTACTGCATCCTCTACGGTCTGGCCTGCGCCCTGATCGGCATGGCTGCCCACGTACTGATCCCGGACCTGGACAACGTCAACAACGCTTTCGCCGCCATCGTCAAACTGTCCCTGCCGGACGGTATCCGTGGCCTGGTGATCGCTGCCGCACTGGCCGCCATGATGTCCACCGCCAGCGCCGGCCTGCTCGCCGCCGCCACCACCCTGACCGAAGACCTGCTGCCAAAACTGCGCGGCGGCAAACAGTCGAGCCTGGGCCTGAACCGCCTGGTTACCCTGCTGACCGGTGTCGTGGTGCTGGGTATCGCCCTGGTCGTAAACGACGTGATCAGCGCCCTGACCCTGGCCTACAACCTGTTGGTGGGCGGCATGCTGGTTCCGCTGATTGGCGCCATCTTCTGGAAACGCGCCACCACCGCCGGCGCCATCGCCAGCATGGGCCTGGGCTTCGCCACCGCACTGGTGTTCATGTTCAAGGACGGCCTGGACGCCAATACGCCGATCTACTACAGCCTCGCCGTAGGCCTGGTGAGCTTCGTGGTGGTCAGCCTGTTGTCCCCTCGCCCCGCGATGCAGGCAAGCGCCGCCTAAGCTGAAACATAACGACTTGATGCTTTCTTCGACGAGTGTGGCGTCGGTTGCCACACTCGTTTTTTTTCGCTTGAAGGAAACTGCCCATGAAGATCGTCAGCCGCGATCACTGGTTCGAAGTCAAACAGCTCAGTGATGGCATCCGCCTGATTCACGAGCCTTACATTCGCCCCTTCTATCGCTGCAACCTCTGGCACATACAAGGCCGCGACAAAGACCTGCTACTCGACAGCGGCTCGGGGCTGGTCAGCCTGCGCGAACAGCTGCCGTGGATTACCGAGCGACCCTTGGTGGCAGTGGCCAGTCACTGCCATTTCGACCACATTGCCGGGCATCACGAATTCGCCGAGCGCCTGGTACACCCGGCCGAAGCGAACATCCTCGCCGCGCCGGACGGCGAAAATGACTTGAGCAAAGCCTTTGTCGGCGATGACATGTTCGAAGCGCACCCCGATTGCCCATTGTGCTACGCCGAATATCGGGTCAAGGCTGCACCGGCCACCGGGACAATCGACGAAGGCGACGTGCTCGACCTGGGCAACCGGGTGCTGCAAGTGCTGCATACGCCAGGGCACTCGCCGGGAGGCATCAGCCTGTACGAAGCGGCCACCGAGACCCTGTTCAGCGGCGACATCATCTACGATGGGCCGTTGATCGAAGACGCCTACCACTCCAACCTCGATGATTACGCACGCAGCCTGCAGCGCTTGCGCGCCCTGCCGATCCGTACGGTACATGGCGGGCACTTCGGCAGTTTTTCCGGGGACCATCTGCGGCACATGATTGACCAGTGGCAGCGCTCACACGCCTGAAGCCTGCTGTACTCAACCTCAGGAACAACCAGCAGGGACAGTCACCACAATCGTAGAAGACCTGCCATGAAGAAAGCTGCCGTGCGTGCCGCTGTACATCACTTCATCAGCCGTCTGCTGGAAGGCCAGGTTGACTTCGACGACAACGCCAGCCTGGCGCAGTTGGGATTGGATAAAGCGGATATCGAAGACTTGATCTTCCATCTCGAAGACGAACTTGGCTTGACGGCTTTCACCGCCGAGGAAGACCAGATGCTCAAGACCGCCAGGACGGCGAACGACTTGAGCCGGTTCTTGATGGAGATCGGTCGGCATTGACCTGGCCGATCTTCCTGCACGCATCACTGCGCATGGAGCAGCGAGCAGCAGCCCTTGGCTGCTGCTGCAAAGACGGCGTCGCGATTACCGGCGACGCTGCTGGCGTCGGCGCTGTTCGTCGTCGGTGCGAATAGGCACAGGTTGCAGAGGCGGTTCGATCAAACCGAGTGCAACACCCAAGTCGTGCAGCCAGTTTTGAATTTTCTCTTTCATGATGCCCCCTTCAGGGTAGTGCCGGGCGACCGGAATTCTGTAGCCGCTTCGCACTGATAATAGTCCGAAGTGTCGAGCAATGCTCGTCGAACATCACAACGATCTGTTACTGAATGGATCACAATCCGACGGCCTGACTTCATCTTGGCGCATCACAGACCGCGGGCGGCCTGCATGCCAGCCGTTCAAGCCTGCCCAAGGACCCTGCGCAACCGGCGACGTACCCACTGTTCAGCGCTGACGAAGGTAATCCCCAGCAACACCAGCACGGCACCGATGACGAAGTTGAGGCTCAGCGCCTCCCCCAGCAGGACAACCCCGAACGTGACGCCAAACAAGGGCGTCATGAATGAAAAAACCGCGAGGTTGGCCGCCAGATAACGGCGCAGCAACCAGAACCAGACCAGATAGCTGAAGAACGACACCACGATGCCCTGGAACAGCACACTGGCCAGCGCGACGCCGGTCAAGCTGACATGGGTAATCTGGCCGCTGAGCAATGCAATCAGCAGCAGGCCGACAAAACCGACGATCAACTGGTAAAACAAAGTCAGGGTCACCGGCGCCTCCGACAGACGCGACGCGCGCACCACCACAGTGGTCGCCCCCCAGCAAGCCCCCGCCAGTACGCCCAACGCATCGCCCAGCAACATGCGGCGATCGAGGTTATCCCAGGACACCCCTGCAGCAAACGCAATGCCGATCCCGACGAAGGCCAGGAAAATGCCCAGCCATTGCACAGGCCGCAGACGCTCACTCGGCAGCAACCAGTGCACGCCCAACGCCGTAAAAATCGGCGCGGTGTAGAGGAACACCGACATGTGCGCCGCCGTGGTCAATTGCAGGCCTTCGGAAATGAACAGGAACTCCAGGCCAAACAAGGCCCCGGCCAACAGCCCGCCACGCCAGGTGGCGCCTACCTGATCCCAGCCACCCTTCCAGCAGATCAACAATCCCACCAGCAGCGCGGACATTCCCGAACGCCCTGCTGCCTGCATGACCGGCGCAATATCGGGCGCCGCCCACTTGATCATCACCTGCTGAATGCCCCAGACCAGGCACAACCCCACCATCACTTGCAGGGCAAATCCATCGGCGCTGCGCCGGGTGACGCTCACCCTGATACCTCGACATCAAAGCACATGGGCGACTCAGCTCAATTCGATACGATCGGCATGAATCACGATCTGGCCGTTCTTGTACAACGCGCCGATAGCCTTTTTGAAGTTGCCCTTGCTGACGCCGAACATGCTGCTGATCAGGGTCGGATCGCTTTTGTCGCTGACTGCCAGGCTGCCGTTGTTCTCGCGTAACTTGGCGAGGATCTTGGAGTTCAGGCTACTGGCCGCTTCGACGCCTACGGGTTGCAGGCTCAGGCTGATCTTGCCGTCGCTACGAACTTCCTTGATGAAGCCCTTCTCTTCCTTGCCAGCGCGCATGAACTTGAAGATTTCGTTCTTGTGAATCAGGCCCCAGTGCTTGTTGTTAATGATGGCCTTGAAACCCATGTCGGTGGCTTCGGCCACCAGCAAGTCAACTTCCTGGCCTGGGGTGTAGTTGGCGGGCGTCTTGTCCAGGTACCGATCCAGGCGCGCGGTCGCCGTAATGCGACGGGTATGCTTGTCGAGGTAGACATGCACCACGGCGTATTCCCCGGCCGTCATCTGGCGTTTTTCTTCCGAATACGGCAGCAGCAGGTCTTTGGGCAGCCCCCAATCCAGGAATACGCCAATGCTGTTGACTTCCACAACTTTCAAACTGGCAAATTCACCGACTTGAACTTTCGGCTTTTCAGTCGTTGCGATGAGTTTGTCATCGCTGTCCAGATAAACAAAAACGTTTAGCCAGTCTTCATCTTCGCTGGGAATATCTTTTGGAATATAACGATTAGGCAACAGGATTTCGCCATCCGCGCCACCGTCCAGATATAAACCGAAGTTAGTGTGTTTAACTACTTGCAAACTGTTGTAACGCCCAACTAAAGCCATGTCCAATACCCTCATTGCGTGGCGGCATTCTACCCGGTTTTAGCGGTCAGGATCGCCAGTCAGCCCGATGGCGCCAGAAATTCCCTGCAAGGCCTTAATTTTTCCAGGCTTTGCCATTTTCTGGCCGCCGCTCGTCAGACCGGATCGGCGATTGTCCTTGCCGCCCGCCCAAGGCGAAAACGCTATATTTTCATCGGGTTCTTAGTTAAAACAGCGGCTTAGGGCGATATTTCATAATCCAACTCGCCTATTATGGCACCCCCACTCAATGTGCCCCAGCGGATATTTGCCAAGCAAATAGGCAGTTAATCCTGTACGATGCCTGGCCAAGTTAATTTTCTACAGGTTAATGGCCGCCATGCGCGTAAAAGCATCCAACAGCAAAGCAAAGCCAGCTCCAGCCGTCGAAACCAGCGAATCGATCAACAACCAGATCGCTGCGTTCCTCAAATCCGGTGGTGAAATCCAGCAAATTGCCAAAGGTGTCAGCGGCCAGTCGTTCGGCCCATCCAAGCAGATCACCCTGGGCAAGAAGTAATAGCCTGCGCTGCACCTGGTCCCTAAGCGCTTTGAGCTTCGAAGCGCTTGGACTGGAACCTGGCAACATCCTCGCCTGACCCTCCTTTCTTGTAAAAATCGACGAACGGCCTACGCGGCTCATTATTCGTCGGTATCCTTGCACGCGTCTAGATCAAGCGTTTCAGCAGGCCTTAGCCTGTCCGCAGTTCATGGAGTGACGCATGCGCACACCTTCTTTTTTATCCTTGCTGCTCGGCGGCCTGCTGGCGAGCCAGGCGGTGCACGGGCAAATCTTTCAACGCGAGTTGGGGGATTTCGACCTCAAGCTCGGGAGCAGTCCCAGCCGCAGCATGGCCCAAGGCCTCGTCAAGCCATCGGCCATCGGTTCGTTCCATGGCGGCCTGGACCTGACCCATGACAGCGGTTTCTACGTCGGCCAATGGTCGCCGAGCATGGGCATCAGCCCGGGAAAAAACCTCGAAATCGACTCTTACGCGGGCTTCAAGCAACCCTTCGACCAGGTCCTTGGCTACGAAGTGGGCATCATCCATTACAGCTACCCCGAAGTTGCGACCCTCGACAGCCAGGAAATCTTCGGTGGCCTGACCCTGCTGGGCAGCCGCTTCGGCGCAGCCTTGAGCAACGATCCAGACAAGCAGAACAGCACGCTGTTTGCCGACCTGCGCGGCAACCAGCCGTTCGGCATCGGCGTCAGCATGAAATACACCACCCATCAGTTGAACACGCCGGTCGCCGTGGACGGTGGGTATGTCGGTAGCTTCACCGATTGGTCGGTAAAACTGTCCCGACCGTTCATGGGCATCGACCTCGATTTAATCTATAGCGATTCCAGCCTCAGCGGCAGCTATTGTTCAGCCTATACCGGGCAAAACAGCCAGTGCGACGCACTCCTCACCCTCAAGGCCGAACACACCTTCTACTGATGGGCTGAACTGCCGGGTTCATTGCGCGTTCAGATGAGAATCAGCGCCAGAAACCAGGCTTCGCAAGGATTCGCCCATGTCACGCTGGATCAAACACATTGCCTTTGTGCTCATGTTCACCCTCGCCCTCGGCGCGTGCAACCGCATGGGCCTGGCTTATCGCAACCTCGACGTGATCATTCCCTGGACGCTCAGCGATTACCTGGACATGAACGGCGAGCAGAAAAGCTGGCTCAATGAACGCCTGAAGGAACACCTGAGCTGGCATTGCACGACACAAATGCCGGGTTATCTCGACTGGCTGGACCGCTTGCAGACCATGATCGCGACCAATCAGGTCACCGATGACGCACTGAAGGCGCGCACGGCGGAAGCCGAAAAAGCGATTGCCGAAACAGCCCGGGAAATCACCCCGTCAGCCATCGAATTGCTGCAGGGCCTGGACGACAATCAGGTCGCGGAAATGAACGAGGCCTTCGCCAAGGACCAGCGCAAGCGCCAGGAGCGATACGTGAAACCACCGCTGGACCAGCAGATAAAAAAGCGTGGCGAGCGCATGGTGAAGCGCCTGAATGAATGGCTCGGACCACTCGGCCCCTCGCAACAACAGCGAGTCATGGCCTGGTCGAATGCCTTGGGCGACCAGAACACCGAGTGGATTGCCAACCGCGTCCACTG
The DNA here is from genome assembly GCF_002236105.1 of Pseudomonas umsongensis. GTDB lineage: Bacteria > Pseudomonadota > Gammaproteobacteria > Pseudomonadales > Pseudomonadaceae > Aquipseudomonas > Aquipseudomonas umsongensis. The sequence continues at coordinate 872,090 of NZ_NIWU01000002.1, read as the reverse complement.
GCAGAAACAGTTCAGTGCCGCCGTGGCGCAGCGCCAGGCACCACAATTCCCACAGCGAATCGAGACGCTCCTGGTCAACCGCGAAAGCTTATGGACACCCGCCTATCGACAGGCCTTCGCCAACACCGAAGCCCAGGCGCGGGCGCTGTTTGTGGATTTGATGGCGCAAAGTACGCCACAACAACGTGAGCGCTTGTTGACGAAGATCGAGGGCGTGAAGAAGGATTTCAGTGATTTGAAGTGTCTCAAATCAGGTTGAATGCCACGTATACATTGTGGGAGCGAGCCAGCTCGCTCCCACAGGAGCATTAAATACAATCAGGCAATCTGCGCCTTGGAAGCCACTTCATCAAACGTCAATTCGTTTAATGCGTCCTCCTGCTCGTCCAGCACCTGACGCGGATGCTCATCGCCCGGAATACTGCTGTCAATCAGGCTCAACAGCCTCGAACCACGCATCGTTAAAATGTAGTTCGAACCAGTACCGCCCTGCTCTTCGGGCCGCGGCTCGATATAACCGCGCATTAACAGTAACTTTTCATACTCGCCGGCCACCGCCTTCAGGTGGTCCAGGTTTTCAGGCTGCTCACCTTCAGCGGCTTTCTGCGCGGCGTACTGTTCGGCGTAGTGGCGCGGGGTAAAGCTAGCCTCACCGTTCTGCACTTCATGCAGTAAGCGCTCAATCAAATCCCAGTTATAAGTCATCATCCCGAATCAACCTCCGGTAGCCGTGAGTGAGAGGGTCTTCATAGTTGTGACAAAAGAGCACGGCAGCCGTTCAGCCCGAGTTTCCATACCGCTACCGACCGACGGTATGTCGATTTGCCGGTACGCCAAACGACTAGGCTGTGTAAGTCGCCTCCCCGCATCACGCAGGAGAAAACCAAATGAATATTCAGAACCACCCCGTTGTGTCGCGGGAAGAATGGCTTGCCGCGCGCAAACAACACCTGGCCCATGAAAAAGCCTTCACCAAGGAGCGGGACAGGCTCAGCGCAGAGCGCCGCGCCTTGCCGTGGGTGAAAATCGACAAGGACTACCACTTCCAGGGGCCTGACGGTGAACTGAAACTCGCCGACCTGTTCGGTGGCCGAAGCCAGTTGGTCATTTACCATTTCATGTTCGCCGACGGCTGGGACGAAGGCTGCCCAGGTTGCTCTTTCCTGTCGGACCACATCGACGGGGCGAACCAGCATCTGGCGCACCACGATGTCTCTGTGGTGGCGGTATCCCACGCACCGTTCGCCCAGTTCCAGGCGTTCAAGCGGCGCATGGGCTGGAAATTCGACTGGGTGTCGTCCGAAGGCTGTGATTTCAATTATGACTTCGGTGTGACGGCCCGCCCCGAAGACGTCGCCGCCGGAAGGGCCACCTACAACTACGAAAAAACCTACGGTTCGGAAGAAGAGCTTCCCGGCCTCAGTGTGTTTTATCGCAACGACACCGGCGAGATTTTCCACACCTACTCCACTTATGCCCGAGGGCTGGACCTGCTGGTAGGGACCTACAACTACCTCGACCTGACGCCCAAGGGACGCAACGAAGATGAAATCATGGATTGGGTGCGACATCATGATCGGTATGAGGATAAAGCACCGACGAGCTGCTGCCATGGGGGATGAGGGTGAACTTTTTCCCTGCTGCAAGCCTCAACCGGTTAACCCGCCTTAACCGGAACCGAGGCCCGACAGATGAAAATCCTGCTGAAACTCACCCTCGCCACTACCCTCGCCTGCGCCCTGCCCGTTTGGGCCTGCACTCCCGAGGAGGCCACCCTCAAGCGCGAGCAGCTGGCCAAGGAAGTCACCAAGCTCACCGAGCAGAACCCGGCCAAGGCCAAGGAGATCAACGACGAGTTGCAGAAGATGGACCTGGGCACTGCTTCCAAGGATTTGCCGGACAAGTGCCAGTTGATCGATCAGCGGCTAAAGGAACTGGGTACCGCAGAGAAGAAAGCGGAAAGCTAAAGATCAATAGATCAAAAAATCAAAAGATCGCAGCCTGCGGCAGCTCCTACCGGTGATTTGGTGTAGGAGCTGCCGCAGGCTGCGATCTTTTGATGTAAAAAACCCGGACACTGTCCGGGTTTTTATTGGGCTAGCCGAGGTGCTTACTCAGCGGCCGGCGCTTCTGGCTTGCGACGCTTGAGCGGGGCCATTCCGTCTTTGCTGACCAGAGAGTCGCTCTTGGGCCGGTTGACGCTCTTGCGCTTGGTTGGAGTCTTGGCGGCGACTTTTTTCTTGTCGCCCTTGGCGTCGGTCTTTTTCTTCTTCACGCCGACAGCCTTGCCGGAGGCCTTGACCTTTTTCGGTCCGCCGTAAGCGCCTTTGACTTCCTTGATGGTGCGACGCTCGAAGCTCTGCTTGAGGTAGCGCTCGATGCTCGACATCAGGTTCCAGTCGCCGTGGCAGATCAGCGAGATGGCCAGGCCATCGTTGCCGGCGCGGCCAGTACGACCGATACGGTGTACGTATTCGTCGCCGCTGCGCGGCATGTCGAAGTTGATCACCAGGTCCAGGCCGTCCACGTCCAGGCCGCGAGCGGCAACGTCGGTAGCCACGAGGATTTTCACCCCACCCTGCTTCAGACGGTCGATCGCCAGTTTGCGATCCTTCTGGTCCTTGTCGCCGTGCAGCACGAACGCCTTGTATTCCTGGGCTACCAGGCGGCCATAGATGCGGTCGGCCATGGCCCGGGTGTTGGTGAAGACGATGGCCTTCTGGTAGGTCTCGTTGGCCAGCAGCCAGTTGACGATCTGTTCTTTGTGCTGGTTGTGGTCAGCGGTGATGATCTGCTGACGGGTGGTCTCGTTCAGCTGGCTGACCGCGTTGAGCTGCAGGTGCTCAGGGTTGTTCAACACCTTGGCGACCATCTCGCGCAAGCCAGAACCACCGGTGGTGGCGGAGAACAACATGGTCTGCTGGCGGTTGGTGCACTCGTCCACCAGACGCTGCACGTCTTCGGCGAAACCCATGTCGAGCATGCGGTCGGCTTCGTCGAGCACCAGCACTTCGACTTCTTTCAAATCGAGGTTACCGGCGTTCAGTTGCTCAATCATCCGCCCCGGCGTACCGATCAGGATGTCAGGCACCTTGCGCAGCATGGCAGCCTGGACCTTGAAGTCTTCACCGCCGGTGATCAGGCCGGACTTGATGAAGGTGAACTGCGCGAAGCGTTCAACCTCTTTCAAGGTTTGTTGGGCCAGCTCGCGGGTTGGCAGCAGGATCAGGGTCTTGATGCTGACACGGATCTTGGCCGGGCCGATCAAGCGGTTGAGGATCGGCAAGACAAATGCAGCGGTCTTGCCGCTACCGGTTTGCGCTGTCACCCGCAGGTCACGCCCTTGGAGCGCCAGCGGAATAGCCGCTGCTTGCACTGGCGTTGGCTCGACAAATTTAAGCTCGGCCACGGCTTTGAGCAGGCGTTCGTGCAAGGCGAATTCGGAAAACACGGGTGCTACCTCGAAGAAATACAAAAAAACAGCTGCATAGGTTACCGGTTTCGAGCGCGTAGGCCGAGTTTCTTTGTACAAAAGGCGGTAAACAGTGGTTTTTTTATTGCCCGATTTGTCACCGACGGTCATACAAAACGTCTTAAGTGCTCTAATCGTCCCCCGTGTCCCATTAAAGAATCGTTTTTGCCCATGGATATCAAACAGCTCTGGCTCAATGCCCAAGACCTCTGGGGTGCCCTTGACCAGCACCCGCTCGTGCATGCCAGCCTGGCACTGGTGGTGTTGCTGGTCATTGCCCTGGTCCTCGGACGAGTGGCGCGCTACCTGATCCTGCACGCCAGCAAAATCCTCGGCCGCCAGCCGGCGCTGCACTGGATCAACGACTTGCGTCACAATAAGGTGTTCCAACGCTTGGCACAGATCACACCGTCGCTGGTCATCCAGTTCGGCCTGCACCTGGTACCGGAGCTGAGCAAAACCGCGATGGTCTTCCTCGGCAACGTGGCACTGGCGTTCACAATTCTGTTCCTGCTGCTGTCGATCACGGCCCTGCTCAATGCCCTGCTGGACATCTACGCCCGCACCGAACACGCCCGCACCCGCTCGATCAAGGGCTATGTGCAACTGGCGAAAATGGTGTTGTACGTGTTTGGCGCGATCATCATCGTCGCCACATTGATCGACCGTTCGCCGCTGTTGCTGCTGTCGGGCCTGGGCGCCATGTCGGCGGTAATCCTGTTGGTCTACAAGGACACCCTGCTGTCGTTCGTCGCCAGCGTGCAGTTGACCAGCAACGACATGCTACGGGTCGGCGACTGGATCGAGATGCCACAGGTCGGTGCCGATGGCGATGTCGTCGACATCACGCTGCATACGGTCAAGGTGCAGAATTTCGACAAGACCATCGTTTCGATCCCGACCTGGCGCCTGATGTCCGAATCATTCAAGAACTGGCGCGGCATGCAGCAGTCCGGCGGCCGGCGGATCAAGCGCAGCCTGTTCATCGACGCCAGTGGCGTGCGGTTCATCCGCGATGACGAGGAACTGAGGCTGTCCCAGGTACACCTGCTGACCGACTACATCAGCCGTAAACAGGCCGAACTCAAGGCCTGGAACGAAGCCCAGGGCAATGTCGCGGCGATGTCGGCCAACCGCCGGCGCATGACCAATATCGGCACATTTCGCGCTTATGCGCTGGCGTATCTCAAGAGTCACCCAGAGATTCAGCCGAATATGACCTGCATGGTTCGACAAATGCAGACCACGGCCCAAGGTATTCCGCTGGAAATCTACTGCTTCACCCGCACCACGGCGTGGGCCGATTACGAGCGGATCCAGGGGGATATTTTCGATTACCTGCTGGCGGTGTTGCCGGAGTTTGGCTTGAGCCTTTATCAGCAGCCGAGTGGCGGGGATTTGCGGGCCGGGCTGTTGCCAGCGGTGCTGGGCGCGAGCCACATGCCGGAGGCCGAAAAACACGTTATGTAGCAACGCAAACCCTGTCCAGATTGTCTCTTCCAGGTTGACAGTTAAACGCTTTTCACCGGCTTTTTCTGCCTCATCGCAAACCCTAATCTGTGCTCATGTTGAACGACGCCACTCACCTACCTCGAAAGGATTTCATCATGAGCAACGCTACCTACAACCGCCTGAACAAAGACGACGCCGTAGTTTTGTTGATTGACCACCAGACTGGCCTGATTTCCCTGGTTCAAGACTTTTCGCCCAACGAGTTCAAGAACAACGTACTGGCACTGGCCGACGTGGCAAAATTCTTCGAGCTACCCACCATCCTCACCACCAGCTTTGAACAAGGCCCCAATGGCCCACTGGTACCCGAACTCAAGGAAATGTTCCCGGACGCGCCCTACATAGCCCGACCTGGCCAGATCAACGCCTGGGACAACGAAGACTTCGTCAAGGCCATCAAGGCGACCGGTCGCAAGCAACTGATCATCGCCGGTGTGGTGACTGACGTCTGCGTGACCTTCCCAACGTTGTCTGCCCTCGCAGAAGGGTTTGAAGTGTTCGTAGTCACTGATTCTTCCGGCACCTTCAACTCCACCGTACAACAGGCAGCCTGGAACCGTATGACCCAGGCCGGGGCGCAAATGATGAACTGGTTCTCGGTCGCTTGCGAATTGCAGGGTGACTGGCGCAACGACATTGAAGGCCTGGGCAACCTGTTGTCCCAGCGCATCCCGAACTACCGCAACCTGATGAACAGCTACTCGGCAATGGCAGCGCGCCAGGCTTGATTGGCCATTGAGTTCAGACAACGCATACGCCAAAAGGGCCCTTGAAGGGCCCTTTTGTATTTGCACCTGCCAGGACTTCAATGCTTCAGCCTGCGCCCGCCTATGCTCGCGATCAGGTATACGAGCCCGTCAAAAAATCTTGCTGCGAAATCAAATGGCCGCGCTACGCTGGCGCAACTCCATGTTCAGTATGCGGTCGTTTTCGCTGTAATCGACAGGACAGTCGATCACATGCACACCGGGTGTCTTGACACAGTGTTCCAGCAGCGGCAGGAAACCCTCGGCGCTCTCCACGCGGTGACCATTGGCGCCATAGGCCTCGGCGTATTTAACGAAGTCCGGGTTACCGTAATCCAGGCCGAAATCGGTAAAGCCCATGTTCGCCTGCTTCCAGCGGATCATGCCGTAGCCGTCGTCCCGCAGGATCACCACGGTCAAATTCATGTTCAGGCGAACCGCTGTCTCCAACTCCTGGCTGTTCATCATGAAACCGCCGTCCCCACACACGGAGATCACCGGACGATCCGGGTACACCAAATGCGCGGCCATGGCGGAAGGCAGACCCGCCCCCATGGTCGCCAGCGCGTTGTCCAGCAGCACGGTGTTGGGCTTGTGAGCCTTGTAGTTGCGGGCAAACCAGATCTTGTAGATGCCATTGTCCAGGGCAACGATACCTTCAGAAGGCAACACGCGACGAATGTCGGCAACCAGGCGCTGTGGGTAGACCGGGAACCTGTTGTCGTCCGCCCCTTCGATGATCTGGGCTTCGTTCGCATCACGAATCGCCATCAGCCGTGTGAAATCCCAATGGCTGGTATCGTTCAGCGCTTCGCCGATCTGCCAGACGGCGTTGGCGATATCGCCAATGACTTCAATCTGCGGGAAATACACGGCATCGACTTCAGCAGAGCGGAAGTTGATGTGGATGACTTCGGTGCCGCCACGCACCATGAAGAATGGCGGCTTCTCGATCACATCGTGGCCGATGTTGACAATCAGGTCGGCAGCCTCGACGGCGCGGTGCACGAAGTCTCCCGACGACAACGCGGCATTGCCGAGAAAGCGCGGGTGGCGCTCATCAACCACGCCCTTGCCCATCTGGGTGGTGATAAAGGGAATGCCGGTATCGTCGATCAGTTGCTTCAAAACCTTGGCGGTCATTTTGCGGTTGGCACCTGCGCCAATCACCAGGATTGGACTGCGAGCGTTCTGCAACTTCTCGACAGCAGCCTCGACAGCCTTGTGCTCGGCCAATGGACGGCGATGCAAGCTCCGCGGCATCGGCATGCTATCGGTTTGCTCGGCGGCGATATCTTCCGGCAGTTCCAGGTGGACGGCTCCGGGCTTTTCCTCTTCAGCGAGGCGAAACGCTTCACGCATCCGCGCCGGGATGTTGTCTGCCGAGGCGAACTGGTGGGTGTACTTGGTAATCGGCGCCATCATGCCGCACACATCAATGATCTGAAAACGGCCTTGCTTGGACTTCTTGATCGGCTTCTGACCCGTAATCATCATCATGGGCATGCCGCCCAGATAGGCGTACGCGCTGGCCGTCACCAGATTCGTCGCACCAGGGCCGAGGGTGGAAAGACTGACGCCAGTCTTACCCGTGAGGCGGCCGTAGGTGGCGGCCATGAAGCCGGCGGATTGCTCGTGACGCGTGAGCACAAGCTTGATCGTCGACTTGCGTAGGGATTCAAGCAGGTCAAGGTTTTCCTCGCCAGGAATGCCGAATACATACTCGACGCCTTCACTTTCCAGGCATTGCACAACCACATCGGCAGCTTTGGCCATTTTCTTGTCTCACCTACACTTGGCGGAAATGCGGTAATTGTTGAGTTTGTGTGCGCTCGATTCCTTGGACGCGGCACATACAGTGCCCTATAAAAAAACAACGAGGTTCTGTTTTCTCAATCGGTCGATTTAAAGGCGCACGCTAGAATGATAGACGGCCGTTTGCGCAATCCGACGGATCAGTGCGCGATGGCTGGTTGGCGTACACCCAACCGGCTGATCCACACAGCCATCAAGATCACCGAACCACCGAGCAACAATCGTCCCAATTCTTCATGCTGATTCCAGATCAACAGATTGATCAGCAACCCCACTGGCACATGCAAGTTGTTCATCACCGCCAGCGTCCCGCCATTCACCAGGCACGCGCCCTTGTTCCACCAGTACAGCCCCAACGCGGTCGAGACAAGGCCGAGGAACAACAGCACCGCCCATTGCAGCGGTGCTTCAGGCAGGAAGTTCTGTTTGCCGAACAGCAGGAACGCCGGCAATGCCACCGCCAATGCGCCCAGGTAGAAATAGCCAAAACGCCGGTAATGTGGCAAGTCGCTGGGGTGACGTGCGACCAGATGTTTGTAGAGCACCTGTCCGGCCGCGTAGGTGAAGTTGGCCAGTTGCAGCAGCAGGAAACCCATGAAGAAGTCCGGGTTGATCCGGTCGAAGCGAATCACCGCGGCCCCCGCCACCGCCACCAGTGCCGCGATCAGGGCCCAGGGGTTGAAGCGACGGTTCAACGCGTCTTCGATCAGGGTCACGTGCAGTGGCGTGAGGATGGTGAACAGCAGCACTTCCGGTACTGTCAGCACGCGAAAGCTCAGGTACAGGCAGACGTAGGTCACACCGAATTGCAGGGCGCCAATCAGCAGCATGCCGCGCATGAAGGCCGGTTCCACCGAGCGCCAGCGGGTCAGCGGGATAAACACCAGCCCCGCCAACAGCACGCGTATCAGCACCGCGAAGTAACTGTCGACATGACCGGCCAGGTACTCGCCGATCAGACTGAAGGAAAACGCCTGGATCAGCGTGACAAAAAGTAGATAGCCCATGCTCGCCTCGTTTCGAATGGCGGCGAAGATAGCGGGTTTTGACGGGGATCGCGAACAGTCAAACGATACAAAAACCCTGTGGGAGCGAGCCTGCTCGCGATAGCGGTATTACAGGCAACATCGATGCCGTCTGACACTCAGTCATCGCGAGCAGGCTCCCACAGGGGATCCAGGTACACCCGTAACAGTCAGGTCGGCTTTATGGCCGCCTCGCTTTGCTGTTGATCGCGGGCGCCCCGTTAACCACGATGGCCGAACGCAGGCGTTGCGCAGTGGGTGAACCGGCAGGACGCCGGTTTAGCCGCGCTGGGCCAAGGATGGCCCAACGCCGCGACCCACGGAGCAATGCCGGAGAGAGGGCATGCCGAGCCCAAGCGAGGCACCGAGTGGTGGGGCAAAGCCTTTTGCTTCCTTTTTGCTGGGCCGGCACTCCGGCGTTTGAAAAAGGGAGTCGCTGTAGAGCGAAACCCTAAGTGGCCTTTACCGCAACAATGGATATGTACTCCGACAGCAAGTTTCAGAAAGGACTTCCTGTGAGCTACGCATCACCGCTGCGCAGGGCTCAATTAATGCGTCGTCAGTGGAACGCGGAGCGTCCCTGGCGGCATTCCCACGCAGAGCGTGGGAACGATCAATCGCCAGCAGGCTCGCTCCCACAGGGGATCCAGGTTCACCTGCAAAAGTCAGGTCGGCTGTCAGGCCGCCTCGCGTTGCTGTTGATCGCGGGCGCCCAGTTAACCACGATGGCCGAACGCAGGCCTTGCGCAGTGGGGAAACCGGCAGGACGCCGGTTTAGCCGCGCTGGGCCAGGGACGGCCCATCGCGGCGACCCACGGAGCAATGCCGGAGTGAGGGCATGCCGAGCCTAAGCGAGGCACCAAGTGGTGGGGCAAAGCCTTTTGCTTCCTTTTTGGCGTTTGGAAAAGGGAGTCGCTGTAAAAGCGAAACCATAGGTGGCCGTTACCGCAGCAATGGATATGCACTCCGACAATAAATCTCACATACAGCTTCCTGTGACGCTTCGCATCACCGTTGCGCACGGCTCAATTAACGCGTCGTCAGTGGAACGCGGAGCGTCCCTGGCGGCATTCCCACGCAGAGCGTGGGAACGATCAATCGCCAGCAGGCTCGCTCCCGCAGGAGATCCAGGTGCACCCGAAAAAGTCAGGTCGGCTGTCAGGCCGCCTCGCTTTGCTGTTGATCGCAGGCGCCCCGTTAACCACGATGGCCGAACGCAGGCATTGCGCAGTGGGGAAACCGGCAGGACGCCGGTTTAGCCGCGCTGGGCCAGGGATGGCCCATCGCGGCGACCCACGGAGCAATGCCGGAGTGAGGGCATGCCGAGCCTAAGCGAGGCACCAAGTGGTGGGGCAAAAGCCTTTTGCTTCCTTTTTGGCGTTTGAAAAAGGGAGTCGCCGTAAGGGCGAAACCATAAGCCGCCGTTACCGCAGCAATGGATATGCACTCCGACAATAAATCTCACACATAGCTTCCTGTGACGCTACGCATCACCGCTGCGCAGGGCTCAATTAATGCGTTGTCAGTGGAACGCGGAGCGTCCCTGGCGGCATTCCCACGCAGAGCGTGGGAACGATCAATCGCCAGCAGGCTCGCTCCCACAGTGGTTATGGGTCCGTTCACAAAACCCTGGGCAAAAAAAAGCCCGATCTCGCTAAAGCGTTCAATCGGGCTAGAGCACTCAGGAGCAACAAGTGCAAAGGGAGGTTCGATGCGCGTGCAGGCTTGAAGGGTTACGCGCCAGGTCACTAGACCATCCAGTGATTATCTGGCGATTAACGGCTCAGGCCACCTGGGAAAGCTTGGCGTTCGCCTGGTTCAGGCCTTTCTCCTGGAAGTCGCCGCCCAGGTTCATGCCTTCGGCGTGGATGAACGTCACGTCGTGGATGCCGATGAAGCCCATGACCTGGCGCAGGTAGGGTTCCTGGTGATCCGCGGTGCTGCCGGCGTAGATCCCGCCGCGCGCCGTCAGTACATAAGCGCGCTTGCCACTGAGCAAACCCTGCGGTCCGGTTTCGGTGTACTTGAAGGTGACGCCGGCACGCAGCACATGGTCAAGCCAGGCCTTGAGGGTGCTCGGGATGGCGAAGTTGTACATCGGCGCGGCCATTACCAGCACGTCCGCGGCCAGCAACTCGTCGGTCAGCTGGTTGGAGCGTTCAAGGGAAAGCTGTTCGATGTCGCTGCGTTGCTCAGCGGGCTTCATCCAGCCGCCCAACAAGTTGATGTCCAGATGCGGCACCGGATTGACAGCCAGGTCGCGAACGGTGATCTGGTCGCCGGGGTGCGCGGCTTGCCACTGGCTGATGAAGGTCTGGGTCAGTTGACGGGAAACCGAGTCTTGCTGACGGGCACTGCTTTCGATGATCAGAACGCGGGACATGGTTTGTAGGCTCCATCTGAGAATGCTGTAAGTCGATGGAGTGAAGGTTAAACAGAGTCATATCGATGAAAAAGCGCAAATAACTGCTATAACCAATCGATAATTTCGTTTATAAGCGGAGCATCGGCAATTCGCGTGCTCCGCTGGAGGTCATTTCGGCTTGCAGGTCATGGTGATGTACAGCTTGATGATCTTGCGGTTGAACTTGGCTGAAAGATCCGCGCTCTTACCCGCGTCCAAGTTGACCCTGCGAGTCTTTGGCGATTCAGGACCGTTGCGAAACACCACCGAGCATTCGGCAGCGGTGTCGCCGTAGTTGTTCACGGTGATCGAGCCCATGTCGTAATCGGAGGCATAGGTGGTGTAGTCGATCTTCAGTCCATTGAGCTCTTTTTGTACGTCGATCGGATAAGCAAACGCAGTCATTGGCAGCATCGCCAGCAACAAAGAACAGATTTTTTTCATTCAGCAGTCTCCAATAAGAACTGCGCAGCTTAGGACAACAGGAGCCCATCATGAAAGCGCCCCGCGTGACCCTTGATCAATGGCGAACGCTTCAAGCCGTGGTCGACCACGGCGGTTTCGCCCAGGCCGCCGAAGCGCTGCACCGCTCGCAATCGTCGGTCAGCTACACCGTGGCGCGCATGCAAGACCAGCTCGGCGTGCCGTTGTTGCGCATCGACGGGCGCAAAGCGGTACTCACCGAGGCTGGCGGCGTGTTGCTGCGCCGCTCCCGGCAACTGGTGAAACAGGCCAGTCAGCTCGAAGACCTGGCCCATCACATGGAGCAAGGCTGGGAAGCCGAAGTGCGCCTGGTGGTCGATGCCGCCTACCCGAGCGCCCGCCTGGTCCGCGCGCTGACCGCGTTCATGCCGCAAAGCCGCGGCTGTCGCGTGCGTCTGCGCGAAGAGGTGCTGTCGGGTGTGGAGGAGGTCCTGCTCGAAGGCGTGGCCGACCTGGCCATCAGCAGTTTCAGCATTCCCGGTTACCTGGGCGCGGAATTGAGCGATGTCGAGTTCGTCGCGGTCGCGCATCCGGAACATCCCCTGCACCGCCTCAACCGCGAACTGAATTTCCAGGACCTGGAAAGCCAGCTGCAAGTAGTTATCCGCGACTCCGGGCGCCAGCAACCACGGGACGTCGGCTGGCTCGGTGCCGAACAACGCTGGACCGTCGGCAGCCTGGCCACCGCCGCCACTTTTGTCGGCAGCGGCCTGGGGTTCGCCTGGTTGCCAAGGCACATGATCGAACGCGAACTCAAGGAAGGTACGCTCAAGGTGCTACCGTTGGACCAGGGCGGCAGCCGCAACCCGAGCTTTTACCTGTATTCGAACAAGGAAAAACCGCTCGGCCCGGCGACGCAGATTCTTGTCGAGCTGCTGCGCACATTCGACACTGCACCCCTGGACGCACCGTTCGCCGCCCCAGAACAAGCCTGACACGGAGGTAATGCATGGCCTATTTCGAACACGAAGGTTGCAACCTGCACTACGAGGAATATGGCCACGGCACGCCGTTGCTGCTGGTCCACGGCCTGGGTTCCAGTACCCTCGACTGGGAAGAACAGATCCCGGCGCTGGCCGCCCGCTACCGGGTGATCGTCCCGGATGTACGCGGTCACGGGCGCTCCGACAAACCCCGCGAGCGCTACAGCATCGCCGGGTTCAGCGCCGACCTGGTGGCACTGATCGAGCACCTGAACCTGGAGCCCGTGCATTACGTAGGATTGTCGATGGGGGGCATGATCGGCTTTCAGCTGGGCGTGGACCAGCCGCAATTGCTTAAGAGCCTGTGCATCGTCAATAGCGCACCCGAGGTCAAGTTGCACACCCGCGACGATTATTGGCAGTGGTTCAAGCGCTGGAGCCTGATGCGCGTACTCAGCCTTCACCGCATCGGCAAAGCCCTGGGCGGCAAACTGTTCCCCAAGCCAGAACAGGCTGATTTGCGACAAAAGATGGCCGAGCGCTGGGCAAAAAACGACAAACATGCTTATCTCGCCAGCTTCGATGCCATTGTTGGCTGGGGGGTGCAGGAACGACTTTCGAGGATTTCCTGTCCAACCCTCATCGTCAGCGCCGACCGTGACTACACGCCGGTCGCGCTGAAGGAAAACTACGTCAGGCTGCTGCCGAATGCGCGGCTGGCCGTGATCGCCGATTCGCGTCACGCTACCCCGCTGGACCAGCCCGAACGCTTCAACCAGACGCTGCTCGAATTTCTCACCGCAGTCGACACTTCCACACTCAGGATCACTGACCCATGCTGAAAAAAATCGCCCTCGCCGCTGGCTCCGTACTGTTTGCCGCCAACCTGATGGCGGCAACGCCTGCCAAGGCGCCGCACGTTCTTCTGGAAACCACCAACGGCCAGATCGAAATCGAACTGGACCCGGTCAAGGCCCCGATCAGTACCAAGAACTTCCTTGAGTACGTGGACAGCGGCTTCTACAACAACACGATCTTCCACCGCGTGATCCCGGGTTTCATGGTCCAGGGCGGCGGCTTCACCCAGCAAATGCAGCAAAAGGAAACCAAGGCGCCGATCAAGAACGAGCACAAGAACGGCCTGGTCAACGTTCGTGGCACCTTGTCCATGGCACGTACTTCGGTCCCTGACTCGGCGACCAGCCAGTTCTTCATCAACGTCAAGGACAACGATTTCCTCGACCAGGGTGATGGCTACGCGGTGTTCGGCAAAGTGGTCAAAGGTATGGACGTGGTGGACATCATCGTCAATTCGCCCACTACCGTGCGCAATGGCATGAAGGATGTGCCCGCCGACCCGGTGTTCATCAAGTCGGCCAAGCGCATCGACTAAGACTAAGCTGGACAAGGATGTCCGGGCCGTTGCCGGTGTTGCCGGCAACGCTCAAACCGTTGAAGGAGAGCCCGTTCGCGGGTGAATAACCGATGCTTTATCGCCGTTTCGAAAAACTGATCGACGTCTTCCGCGATGCCCCGACAGCCGCACCGCCGGATCGGGTCCTGCCTTTCTATACTTACTACCTCAAGCAGGTCTGGCCCAGTTTTGCCGCCCTGCTTATCGTCGGCCTGATCGGTGCACTGATCGAAGTGGCGCTGTTCAGCTACCTGAGCCGCATCATCGACCTGGCCCAGGGCACGCCCAACGCGGATTTTTTCAAGCAACACAGCCTCGAACTGACCTGGATGGTGGTGGTAGCACTGGTTTTGCGCCCGGTATTCGTCGGCCTGCATGACCTGCTGGTGCACCAGACCCTCAGCCCCAGCATGACCAGCCTGATTCGCTGGCAGAACCACAGCTACGTGCTCAAGCAGAGCCTGAATTTTTTCCAGAACGACTTCGCCGGGCGCATCGCCCAGCGCATCATGCAAACCGGCAACTCCCTGCGCGATTCCGCGGTGCAGGCGGTGGATGCGCTGTGGCATGTGCTGATCTACGCCATCAGCTCGCTGGTGCTGTTCGCCGAAGCCGACTGGCGCCTGATGATCCCGCTGCTGACCTGGATCATCGCCTTCATCAGCGCGCTCTACTACTTCGTGCCACGGGTCAAGGATCGCTCGGTGGTGGCCTCCGATGCGCGCTCCAAACTCATGGGGCGGATCGTCGACGGCTACACCAACATCACCACCCTGAAGCTGTTTGCACACACCAACTTCGAGCAACAGTACGCCCGCGAAGCGATCAAGGAGCAAACCGAAAAAGCCCAGCTGGCCGGCCGTGTCGTCACCAGCATGGACGTGGTCATCACCAGCATGAACGGCCTGTTGATCGTCAGCACCACCGGCCTGGCCCTGTGGCTGTGGACGCAGTCGCTGATCACCGTGGGCGCCATTGCACTCGCGACCGGGCTGGTGATCCGCATCGTCAACATGTCCGGCTGGATCATGTGGGTGGTTACCGGCATCTTCGAAAACATCGGCATGGTCCAGGATGGCTTGCAGAGCATTTCGCAGCCGGTCAGCGTGACTGACCGCGACCAGGCCAAACCCCTTGCGGTCGCCCGTGGCGAAGTACGTTTCGAAAATGTGGATTTCCACTACGGCAAACAGAGCGGGATCATCGGCGGGCTCAACCTGACGATCAAACCCGGGGAGAAGATTGGCCTGATCGGTCCGTCCGGTGCGGGCAAGTCGACCCTGGTCAATCTGCTGCTGCGCCTGTATGACGTGGAAGGCGGGCGCATTCTCATCGACGGCCAGAACATCGCCGACGTCAGCCAGGAAAGCCTGCGCGAACGCATTGGCATGATTACCCAGGACACCTCGCTGCTGCATCGCTCGATCCGCGATAATTTGTTGTATGGCAAACCCGACGCCACCGATGCCGAACTCTGGGAAGCGGTGCACAAGGCCCGGGCCGACGGGTTCATCCCGCTGTTGTCCGACGCTGAAGGCCGCAGCGGTTTCGATGCCCATGTCGGGGAACGCGGGGTGAAGCTTTCCGGCGGCCAGCGCCAGCGCATTGCCATCGCCCGCGTCCTGCTCAAGGACGCGCCGATCCTGATCATGGACGAGGCTACCTCGGCCCTGGATTCGGAGGTCGAGGCGGCCATCCAGGAAAGCCTGGAAACCCTGATGCAGGGCAAGACCGTGATCGCCATCGCCCACCGACTCTCGACCATCGCCCGAATGGACCGGCTGGTAGTGCTGGAGAATGGCCGGATTGCCGAAACCGGCACTCACGCTGAACTGCTGGCCCACGGCGGTTTGTATGCGCGGTTGTGGCAGCACCAGACCGGAGGGTTTGTGGGGATCGACTAGGTCTGCAGGAGCTAACTTGCGCCTACAAATGCAGCAAAAAAAGCCGCCACGCCCGTGCAACGGGCGTTGGCGTTTTTTTATGCCCACTGGAACTTTATAAAAACGGTGCTGTACTGATCCAAGGTTCTGGAGGTGGTTCTGCAGTCCATCTGCTGGATGCACAAAGCAGCAAACTCTCGAAAGGACACTCTCTCATGTCTCTGTTCAAACGTTCCGCTACAGAATTGGTAGGTACCTTCTGGCTGGTGTTGGGCGGGTGTGGCAGTGCGGTACTGGCCGCTGCGTTCCCGGATGTCGGGATCGGTTTGCTGGGGGTATCCCTGGCGTTTGGCCTGACGGTGCTAACCATGGCATTTGCCATTGGCCACATTTCCGGTTGTCATCTGAATCCGGCGGTGTCGCTGGGACTGGTGGTCGGCGGACGCTTCCCGGCCAAGGAGCTGCCAGCGTATATCATTGCCCAAGTGATTGGCGCGGTGATTGCGGCCGCCCTGTTGTACTTCATCGCCAGTGGCAAGCCCGGGTTCGAACTGGCGGGGGGCCTGGCGTCCAACGGCTTCGGCGAACATTCCCCTGGCGGCTACTCGATGGCGGCGGGGTTTGTGTGTGAGTTGGTGATGACCGCCATGTTCATCCTGATCATTCTCGGCGCCACCGACAATCGTGCGCCGGCGGGGCTTGCGCCGATTGCCATTGGCCTGGCGTTGACCCTGATCCACCTGATCTCGATCCCGGTCACCAACACTTCGGTCAACCCGGCACGCAGCACCGGCCCGGCACTCATCGTTGGCGGCTGGGCGATTCAGCAATTGTGGATGTTCTGGGTCGCGCCGCTGCTCGGCGCGGTCGTCGGCGGTGTGCTCTATCGCTGGTTGGGCAAGGAACAACTCTGAGCGGAGGCACTGCGAAGATCAGCCTTGCCGGTAAGGCAAGGCGGTCTTCGCCTCATCCGCGTATGCCAACACCCCGATCCGCTCTTGCTGCAAAAAATCCTTCACGGCCGCTTTCAGGCCGGGATGACGCAAGTAATGCCAGGAGTGCGTGATGACCGGTTCGAAACCGCGAATCAACTTGTGTTCGCCCTGGGCGCCGGCATCGAAACGCTGGTAGCCGTTGGCAATCGCGTAGTCCATGCCCTGGTAGAAACAGGTCTCGAAATGCAGGCGGTCGAACTCCGCCAGGCAGCCCCAGTAACGACCATAGAAACTGTCGCCACCAACCAAGCTGAAGGCCATCGCCACCGGGCGTGAGCCCTGTTTGGCCAAAACGACTCGTATCGCCTGCGGCATGCGCTCGGCCAGCAGGCTGAAAAATTCCCGCGTCAGGTAAGGTCGTTGCCGGCGAACCGCGTAAGTGTTGGCGTAGCAGGCATAGACAAAATCCCACTGTGCCTCGGTCAGTTGCCGACCTTCGAGCCATTCGAATTCAATCCCTTGTCCGGCGACTTGCTCGCGTTCCTTGCGCATCTGCTTGCGCTTGCGCGAACTCAGGGCGTCGAGAAAATCCTGAAAGTCTCGATAGCCACGGTTCTGCCAGTGGTACTGGCAACCGATGCGTTGCAGCCAGCCAGGTTGTTCGGCCAGTGCGGCGTCGGTGAACGGGTCGGTGAAGTTGATATGGGCACTGGAGAGCTGTTCGATCTCCAGGTAGCCCGGCAGGCTCTTGAGCAATTCGAAACCATCTTCGACCCTGGCCGCCAGCAGGCGTGGCCCGCTAACCGGGCTGAACGGCACGGCGGTCAAAAGCTTGGGGTAGTAATCGATGCCGGCGCGTTCGCAGGCATCGGCCCAGGCGTGATCGAACACGTACTCGCCGTAGGAATGCCATTTGCGGTAACTGGGCAACGCAGCGATCAGTCGTTCGCCTTCAACGTGCAGCAAATGCTCGGGCTGCCAGCCGGAATGAGGCCCGACACTGCCACTGTCTTCCAGCGCGCCGAGAAACCCGTGCCGCAGAAATGGCTGGTTCTCGGGTACCAGCGCATCCCAGGTTTGCGGGTCGATTTCCGACAGGTTTTGCAGGCGTTGCAACGGCATCACCGTCCTCACTCTTCATGGCGTGAAAGCTTGGCGAGTATCGCCTATCGCTGTGCATTGCACACGGGCAATTCGACGACAGCGCTCTGGATCAATCGTTTGCAACGACTGGGCACCGTCACAGACATGCCATCACTCTGCCACTGCACTGTCATAAACCATCGCGATACTGGCGCCTGTTTTTAGAGCGCCGGGTTATATCCGGCCACTGTTTTCCGTCCACCCCATGGTCGGTTGTGCCCAGGATGGTCCAGCCATCCACTCTCATCTTCGGAGATTGATATGCGTCTTGCTTCCACGAAAACTGCGGCGGCCTTGTGTGGCGGCCTGTTGCTGGCCATCAGTGTTCCTGCCAGCGCTGCAGTCGACGCCAAACTGCTCGACATGCTCAAGGCGAATGGCTCGATTACCAACGCCCAGTACAGCGGACTGCAAGCCGAGCTGGCACGGGACCAGAAAGACCAGCAAATCGCTCGTCAGGCCCAGCAAGAGACCAACGAGCAGATCGCGGCAACCGCGAAGAAAACCAATGAGCTGAGCACCTTCGACCAGAAACTGGCGTGGGCGGCCAAGACCCAATTCAAGGGCGACGTGCGTTTCCGTCAGGAAAACGTCCACAACGATGGCGTTTCCAACAACAAAGACCAGGATCGCCAACGCATTCGTGCCCGCCTGGGTGCGTTCAGCGAAATCAACCCGCAAGTGGACACCGGCATTCGTATTGCCACCGGCAGCAGCGACGACGCTCGCTCCACCAACCAGGACCTGAACAACTACTTCGACAAGAAGCAGATCTGGCTGGACCTGGGTTATGTCGACTACCACCCCGACGCCATCAAGAACCTGCACGTGATCGGTGGCAAGATGCTGCAGCCGTGGGTCAGCATGGGCGACATCATCTGGGACAGCGACATCAACCCTGAAGGCCTGGCCCTGACCTACAAATACCCGCTGGGCAATACCGAACTGTTCGGCAGCGCCGGTCACTACACTCTCAAGGACAACGTCGACGGCGAAGGGGTGCAGTTCAAGCACGACCTGCGCCTGTACGCTGGTCAATTGGGTGCGCGTTTCGCCATCACCGACAACCTGAAAATGACCGTGGGCGGCAGCCTCTACAACTACGACAACGACGAAGACAGCGCCTGCACCGCCAGCACCTCGCCTTGCGCACTGGCCGTCAACGGTAACACCCCGGGCGAGCAGTTCCGCCTGTGGGAAGGGTTCAGCCAGATCGACATCGGCGGCCTGCCAATGCCGCTGTCGCTGTACGGCCAGTACGTGCACAACGCCGAAGCCAGCAACGACAAGGACACCGGTTGGCTGGCCGGCGTCAAGACCAAGGTCTACGGCTTCGGCCTGGACTACAACTACCGCGACGTGCAGCAAAACGCTGTGGTGGGTGCCTTCACCGACTCTGACTTTGCCAACGGCTTCACCGGTTCGCGTGGCAGCAAGCTGAAAGTCAGCTACGAGCTCGACAAGAACTTCACCCTGGGCGCGACGTATTTCATGGCGAACTCCGACTACACCAACGCCAGCGTCAACCTGAAGGACTCCGACATCAACACCCTGCAACTGGATGCCGAAGCGAAGTTCTGATTTCCCGCTACACGACTCCGGCACGGATGCCTGAGCCACTCTTGCAGCCTGGCGTTGATCTATCGGTCCCCATCATCCTCCGATAGGTCAACGCCGGGCTGTTTCTATTGGCGTAAAAAAAGATCGCAGCCTGCGGCAGCTCCTACGCGATCGGGTTCAACGCAATATCGCGATTGAACATCGATCCATGTAATGAGCTGCCGCAGGCTGCGATCTTTTCAGCTACGGCGAAAAACTCAGCGTTTGCGCAGCAACACGCTACCGATCGAGTAACCAGCGCCGAACGAGCTGAGCACCGCCAGCGAGCCCGCGGCCAGATCATCCTGGTGCTTGTGGAACGCAATCACCGAACCTGCCGAACTGGTGTTGGCATAGGTATCGAGAATCACCGGCGCTTCCTGCTCGGTGGCTTCACGGCCCAGCAGCTTCCTGACGATCAGGTGATTCATGCTGAGGTTGGCCTGGTGCAGCCAGAAACGCTTCACGTCATTGACATTGAGCTGATTCTCTTCCAGGTGCGCAGCGATCAGCTCGGCGACCATCGGGCAGACTTCCTTGAACACCTTGCGGCCTTCCTGCACGAACAGTTTGTCCTTGGCACCGATGCCCTCTTCCGCGGCGCGGTTGAGGAAGCCGAAGTTATTGCGGATGTTGTTGGAGAACTTGGTCAGCAGCTTGGTGCTGACAATGTCGAACTGGTGACTGGAGGTGGCGAGGTCAGCGCGCTCGATGATCACCGCGGTAGCGGCATCGCCGAAGATGAAGTGGCTGTCGCGATCGCGGAAGTTCAGGTGGCCAGTGCAAACTTCCGGGTTGACCATCAGGATCGCCCGGGCCTGGCCCAGCTGGACGCTGTTGGCCGCGGCCTGGATGCCGAAGGTGGCCGAGGAGCAGGCCACGTTCATGTCGAAACCAAAACCCTGGATGCCCAGCGCTTCCTGGACTTCGATGGCGATGGCCGGGTAGGCGCGTTGCAGGTTGGAGCAGGCGACGATCACGCCGTCGATGTCCGCGGCGTTTTTGCCGGCACGTTGCAGGGCTTGTTCAGCTGCGCCGATGGCCATCTGGCAAAGCACCGACCATTCGTCGTTGGAACGCTCCGGCAAGCGTGGCGCCATGCGCTGGGGGTCGAGAATGCCTTCCTTGTCCATGACAAAACGGCTTTTGATGCCGGAGGCTTTCTCGATGAACGCTGCGCTGGATTCGGTCAACGCCTCGACTTCGCCGCGGGCGATGGCCTGGGCGTTGTCGGTGTTGAATTGAGCGACATAAGCATTGAAAGACTGCACCAGCTCTTCGTTGGAGATGCTGTTGGCCGGGGTGTACAGGCCGGTGCCGCTGATGACGACGTTATGCATGGTCGTGTCTCTAATCTGTTCAGGCAGAAAGTATTGGCACAGTCGTACCAATACGCAAAGGGTCTATTTCCGTCCCGGGGACGCAAACCTGGCATCGCTTGATCCGTCGCGCGAGCTGGCCGAAGGCTCTAGCCCGTGAAACTGGCGCTTATGGTCGCGAAGTTTGCCATAAACCTTGGATTTTCGCCCCTTTTGCAAATACGGCGGTACGACGCGATACCTGTAGGAGCGAGCATGCTCGCGAAAAACTCGAGGGCGCCGCGGGCATCAGGCACCCCGCGTAATCGTTGACGTCCATCGCGAGCATGCTCGCTCCTACAGGGGTTCGTGTCAGGGCTCGACCTGGCTCCACTGTTTGCTCAGACGCTTGTCGGAGATCGGCACCTTCGTCCCTAACTGCTGGGCGAATAGCGAAACCCGGTATTCCTCCAGCCACCAGCGATACAGCTCCAGCTGTGGATCGCGCTTGCCTTCCTGGGCGTGTTTGTTGGCTCGGGTCTGGTATTGCGTCCAGAGGCCGGACAACTCGCCGCTCCAGACCCGATCCCGTTGCACCTGGGCGCCGATTTTTTCGAAACGCTGTTCGATGGCCTTGAGGTAGCGTGGCAGTTCCTTGAGCCACTGCATCGGCGTTTCCCGGACAAATCCCGGATACACCAGGTGGCTGAGCTGCTGCTTGATGTCGTTCAGGGCCACGGCTTGCGCCAGGTCGATCTTGCCCTTGAAGCGCTTTTGCAGGCCGTGCCAGTGCTTGAGGATTTCCAGAGTCAGTTTCGCCACGCGTTCGGCATGTTCGGTCCAGGTACCGCGCTTGCGTTCGGCCAACGACGCCAACCCGGCACCGTCGCGTGGCAGCGGGTCTTCACCGTCGAGGATGCAGCTGTCGAGGCTGGCCAACAGTATGTCTTCGACCAGTGCATCAACACGGCCCATGTCGCGATACAGCAGCCCCAGTTCGGTCAGGCCCGGCAACTTGCCGCGCAGGAACTTCGCCGGTTCCGCCAGTTGTTGCAGCAGCAAGCGCTGCAGGGCGCGGCGATGTTGGAACTCGGCTTCGGCCGGAGTCGAGAACCGTCCTTCCTTGACCGTCCCCGCCTCTTCCACCAGCGCCGGATAGACCGTCATCGACAGGCCGGCGATCTTCTGCTGGGTTTTCTCGGCGACGGCGGCGAACACTTTCGGTTCGACCGGCTGCTGGCTTTTCGCGGTTTGCGGTACCGCCAGGGCAGCCTGGCTGGCTTCGGCGAAACGCGCCGTCAGTTCGGCCAGGTCGCGTCCTTCGCCGAGAAACTTGCCCTGGGCGTCGACGATTTCCAGGTTCATCCGCAGATGGCTTTCGACCTGTTGTGCCGCCTCGCTCCAGGCTTCATCGCTGACCCGGGCGCCGGTCATGCGCAACAACTCGCGACCCAAGGCTTGTGGCAACGAGCCTTCAGCGAAGGTCATGCGCTGCAACGCGGCTTTGACGAAATCCGGCACCGGCACGAAATTCTTGCGCAAGGCCTTGGGCAAGTTACGCACCAGCGCAATGCACTTGGCTTCGATCACGCCCGGCACCAGCCACTCCAGGCGCTCCGGCGGCAGCATCGGCAACAGCGGTGCCGGTACCCGCAGGGTCACGCCATCACGCGGGTGGTTCGGTTCGAAGTGGTAGCTCAGGGCCAGTTCCAGGTCGCCGATGTGCAGCGTGTCCGGATAGTGCTGGGCGGTGACTTCACTGGCTTCGCGGGCCAGCACGTCTTCCTCGCGCATGATCAGCAGTTGCGGGTCTTTCTGGCTGTTGATCCGATACCAGCTGTCAAAGGTCGCGGTCTGGTGGATTTCTGCCGGCAGGCGCGCATCGTAGAAGGCGTAGAGGGTTTCTTCGTCAGCCAGGATGTCGCGGCGACGGGCCTTGGCTTCCAGCTCGTCAAGCTGTTCCAGCAACTGCTTGTTGGCGGTCAGGCATTTGGCTTTGGACTGGATCTCGCCGCGCACCAACGCTTCACGGATGAACAGTTCACGGGACACCACCGGATCGACCGGGCCGTAATGCACCGGCCGGCGGCCGACCACGATCAGCCCGAACAGGGTGATCTGCTCGAAGGCCACGACCTGGCCACGCTTCTTCTCCCAATGGGGTTCGAAGTGGTTTTTCTTGATCAGGTGCCCGGCCAGCGGCTCGATCCAGTCGGCATCGATCTTGGCCACCATGCGTGCATACAGCTTGGTGGTTTCCACCAGTTCGGCGGTCATCAGCCATTGCGGACGCTTCTTGCCGATACCTGACGAGGGGTGAATCCAGAATCGTCGCTGACGCGCGCCGAGGTAATCGCCGTCTTCGGTTTTCTGGCCGATCTGGCTCAGCAACCCCACCAGCACCGCCTTGTGCAGTTTTGGATAGTCCGCCGGCTCTTTATTGAGGCTCAACTGCATGTCGCGGCAGATCAGGCTCAATTGGCGATGGGAGTCGCGCCATTCACGCAGACGCAGGTAATTCAGGAAATTCTTGCGACACCAGTTGCGCAGCGGGCTCGCCGTCAGCGCCTGGCGCTGCTCTTCGAAACCGCGCCACAGGTTGACCAGCCCGGCGAAGTCCGAGTCGCTGTCCTTCCATTGCGCATGGGCCTGATCCGCCGCTTGCTGGCGTTCCGGCGGACGTTCGCGCGGGTCCTGGATCGACATGGCACTGGCGACGATCAGCACTTCCTGCAGGCTGCCGAGCTTCGCCGCTTCGAGTAGCATGCGGCCCATGCGCGGGTCCACCGGCAGCCGCGCCAATTGGCGACCAAGGGGGGTCAACTGGCTGTTGCGGTCTACTGCCGAGAGTTCTTGCAGCAGGTTGAAACCGTCGCTGATCGCCTTGCCATCTGGCGGTTCGATAAACGGGAACGCGGTGATTTCGCCGAGGCGCAGGTGCAGCATCTGCAAAATAACCGCGGCCAGGTTGGTGCGCAGGATTTCCGGATCGGTAAATTCCGGACGCCCGAGGAAATCCTCTTCGCTGTACAGGCGCACACAGATGCCCGGCTCGACCCGTCCGCATCGGCCCTTACGCTGGTTGGCGCTGGCCTGGGAAATGGCTTCGATCGGCAGGCGCTGGACCTTGGCGCGGTAGCTGTAGCGACTGATGCGCGCAGTGCCGCTGTCGATCACGTATCGGATGCCCGGCACGGTCAGCGAGGTTTCCGCGACGTTGGTCGCCAGCACCACGCGACGGCCCGGGTGCGACTGGAAAATCCGCTGCTGCTCGGCCGGCGACAGGCGCGCGTACAACGGCAGGATCTCGGTGTGTTTGAGCTGGGCCTTGCGCAGCATGTCGGCGGCGTCGCGA
Source organism: Pseudomonas umsongensis (assembly GCF_002236105.1). Taxonomy (GTDB): domain Bacteria; phylum Pseudomonadota; class Gammaproteobacteria; order Pseudomonadales; family Pseudomonadaceae; genus Aquipseudomonas; species Aquipseudomonas umsongensis. Next base: position 848,083 of record NZ_NIWU01000002.1, on the reverse strand, counting down.
ATCTCGCGCTCGCCGGGCAGGAACACGAGCACGTCACCGGGGCTGCGGCGTTCGCTGCGCTCATAGGCGGCAATTTCATCGAGGGTGGCGAGGATCGCCTGATCCACCGTCAGGTCGTCTTCGACGCGGTTGCCTTCCTCGTCCTGTTCCAGGGTCAGCGGGCGATACCAGGTGTCCACCGGGAAGGTGCGACCGGAGACCTCGACAATCGGCGCATCGTCGAAATGCTTGGAGAAGCGCTCCAGGTCGATGGTCGCCGAAGTGATGATGACTTTCAGGTCCGGACGACGCGGCAGCAGGGTTTTCAGGTAACCGAGCAGGAAATCGATGTTGAGGCTGCGTTCGTGGGCTTCGTCGACGATGATCGTGTCGTAGCGTTCCAGATAACGGTCGTTCTGGGTTTCCGCCAGCAGGATGCCGTCGGTCATCAGCTTGATCAACGTATTGGAATCGCTCTGGTCCTCGAACCGCACCTGATAGCCGACCAGGGCACCCAACGGCGTGCCGAGTTCTTCGGCCACACGGGCGGCCACGCTGCGCGCGGCGATCCGACGCGGTTGGGTGTGGCCGATCAGGCCATGTTGGCCGCGCCCGATTTCCAGGCAGATCTTCGGCAGCTGGGTGGTTTTACCCGACCCGGTTTCGCCGGCAATGATCAGCACCTGATGCTGTTGCAGGGCCTTCTTGATTTCGTCGCGCTTGGCGGCGATCGGCAGGCTGTCGTCGTAACGAATCACCGGCAGGCTGGCACGGCGGGCCAGCACCTGGTCACAAGACGCCTGCATCCGCGCTACCCACTGGGCCAGTTTGGCCTCGTCGGGTTTCTTGCGCAGCTCAAGCAACTGCCGCCGCAGCCGGTGGCGGTCGGCGAGCATGGCGTGATCGAGGTTTTTCAGCAGTTTGTCGATGGAGGGCGATTCGTCGGTCATCAGGTACGCAATTCAGTCGTCTAGTGGCGCAGGGGGCGGATTGTCGCAGATTTGGGCTTCCGTGTGATCGCTGGTTCCCTGATCGTTCCCACGCAGAGCGTGGGAACGATCTGTGTGGGGGGTTACTCGTTATCGAGGCCCTTGCGCCGATAAGGGAACACATCGATCACCTTGCCGGCACGGATGGCCTCTTGCAGGCTCTTCCAGTAATCGGCGTTATACAGCTCGCCGTGCAGTTGATCGAACAACTTGCGCTGGCCCGAATCGGCAAATAGAAACGGCGGGAATTCCTCAGGAAACACATCCAGCGGCCCGATCGAATACCAAGGCTCGGACGCCATCTCATCTTCCGGCGTACGCGGTTGCGGAATGTGGCGGAAGTTGGCTTCGGTCAGGAAGCAGATCTCGTCATAGTCATAAAACACCACGCGCCCATGCCGCGTGACGCCGAAGTTCTTGAGCAGCATGTCCCCGGGAAAGATGTTCGCCGCCGCCAGTTGCTTGATCGCCAGGCCGTAATCCTCCAGGGCTTCGCGCACCTGCGCCGGGTTGGCGTTTTCCAGGTACAGGTTCAGCGGCGTCATCCGCCGCTCGGTCCAGCAGTGGCGGATCAGCACCGTGTCGCCTTCCACCGACACCGTGGACGGCGCGACATCCAGCAGTTCTTCGAGGCACGCATGGTCGAACTTGCTCAGCGGGAAACGGAAGTCGGCGAACTCCTGGGTGTCGGCCATGCGCCCGACACGGTCGACGCTTTTCACCAGCCGGTACTTCTCGATCACCGTAGCGCGGTCGACGTTTTTCGACGGTGAGAAACGGTCCTTGATGATTTTGAATACCGTGTTGAAACCCGGCAGGGTGAACACGCTCATGACCATGCCGCGCACGCCCGGCGCCATGATGAACTGGTCGTCGGTGTTGGCCAGGTGGTTGATCAGCGCGCGGTAGAACTCAGACTTGCCATGCTTGTAGAAGCCGATCGAGGTGTACAACTCGGCGACGTGCTTGCCCGGCAGGATGCGCTTGAGGAAACCGATGAACTCCGCCGGCACCGGCACATCCACCATGAAATACGAACGGGTGAAGGAAAAGATGATCGACACGTCCGCCTCGTCGGTGATCAGTGCATCGATCTGGATCCCCCGCCCCTCGAGGTGCAGAAGCGGGATCGCCAATGGCCATTGCTCATCGGCGGTGTAGATGCGCCCCACCAGGTAGGCGCCCTTGTTGCGGTAGAGCACCGAGGAAAACAGTTCGACGCTCAGTTCAGGGTCCTTGCACACCCAATCGGGCAGGTTCTCGCGCAGTTGCGCTTCAAGGCGGCGCAGGTCGCCGGGCAGGTCGGCGTAGTCCTCGCTGAAGCGATAATCGGCGAAGATGCTCGCCAGCATGCCCGCCAGCTGGCCTTGGGGCTTGTAGGTGCGGGTTTGCGCGGCGCGGGCCCGGCGCAGGCTCGGCCGTGTGGTGTGGATGAACATGCAGCCGTCGCTGATCAGGTCATGGCTGAACAGGCCGCAGAAAATCGAGTTGTACCAGGTCTCGGACAATTCATCGTCGAAGCGCAGGTCGATCAAGGTGATGTACGCGCTCTTGACCAGCGGCCAGCAACTGACGTCCAGCGTGTCGGTGTCAAAGGCGGTGTGCAATCGTGCCACTGTCTCACTGACTTTTTCTTCGTAGAGATTGATCCGCGCCGCCGACGCCGACTGCGTCTCCTGCCACCTGGCTTGCTCGAAGCGGGCCCGGGCGCCGTCGGTGATCTGGCGAAAATGCTCGCGGTAATCGTCAAAGCCATCGAGGATCAGGCGGGCGATGTCGGCGGCTGGCCATTGCTGCGGCATGGTGAGACCTCTGCGGGAATTCGTGAGCCCTGAGCTTAGCCAGTGAAGCGGGTGCAGGAGAAGTGTAATTTTGCGCGCGGGTTATTTGCCCGTTTTCCGGTTGCCATGGATCAGCCGCTCGGCAACACTCTCCCCCGATCAAGGAAGGAGAGCAGCGTGAACCCCGTCGATATAGTCCGTTTACTGTCACTGGCGGCCATCTGGGGTGCGAGCTTTCTGTTCATGCGCATCATCGCCCCGGTGATTGGCACGATCCCTACGGCCTTTTTCCGCGTGTCGATTGCCGCTACCGGCTTGTTGCTGATCCTCGGGCTGATGCGCATCAGCTGGGATTTCAAAGGCAAGCTCAAGACTGTGATGCTGCTCGGGGTGATCAACTCCGGGATTCCAGCAACTCTGTATTCCGTGGCTGCCCAGGTGCTGCCGGCCGGGTACTCGGCGATTTTCAACGCCACCACACCACTGATGGGCGTTTTGATCGGTGGGCTGTTTTTTCATGAGAGACTCACCGCCGCCAAGCTCGGCGGGGTATTGCTCGGATTGCTTGGCGTTGGTGTGCTGACCCGCGCAGGCCCGGTCGCATTCGACCTGCAGTTGCTGATGGGCGCCTTCGCCTGCCTGCTCGCCACCACCTGTTATGGTTTCGCCGGATTCCTCGCCCGCCGCTGGCTGGATCAGGCCGGCGGCCTCGACAGCCGTTTGTCTGCGCTGGGCAGCATGCTCGGCGCCACGCTGTTCCTGTTGCCGTTGTTCGGCTACAGCGTGATCAGCCAACCGCCGGCAAGCTGGGGCGGCTGGAGTGTCTGGTTGTCGCTGCTGGGATTGGGGCTGGTGTGCACCGCGCTTGCGTACATCGTTTACTTCCGCTTGCTCAGTTCGGTCGGGCCGGTGAGGTCGATGACCACGACCTTCCTGATCCCGCCGTTCGGCGTGTTGTGGGGGGCGCTGTTACTGGATGAGCCATTGTCGATGGCGCATGTCTATGGCGGGGTGTTGATTGCGGCGGCGTTGTGGCTGGTGTTGAAGCAGGCCAGGACCAGGTAAGTTGCTGCGACGATGATTGTAGGAGCTGCCGCAGGCTGCGATCTTTTGATCTTGTTTTTAAAAGCAAAATCGAAAGATCGCAGCCTGCGGCAGCTCCTACAGGGGGAAATCACAACGCCAACGAACTCACCTCCCCATCCACCAATCGCCGAATCCCCAGCGGATTAGCGTTCTGCAACGCCTCGGGCAGCAACGCGTCCGGGTAGTTCTGGAAGCACACCGGGCGCAGGAAGCGGTCGATGGCCAGGGTACCGACCGAGGTGCCGCGCGAGTCGGACGTCGCCGGATACGGCCCGCCATGCACCATCGCTTCGCACACCTCGACGCCGGTCGGATAGCCATTGAGCAGAATCCGCCCGACCTTTTCCTGCAACATCTCCGCCAGCCAGCGGTACTGCAGCAACTCGTCAGGCTCGCCGATCAAGGTCGCCGTCAACTGCCCGCGCAGGCCCTGTAGCGCCGCCGCCAACTGCGCGCGGTCCTCGACTTCGATGACGATGGTGGTCGGCCCGAATACTTCTTCCTGAAGCAACTCATCGCCCTTGAGCAACAGGCTGACATCGGCCTTGAACACTTGCGGCTGCGCCTGATTGCCCTGTTGCGGCTTGCCCGCCAGATGAGTCAGCCCCGGATGTTCGTGCAGTTCACCCAAACCTCGGCTGTAGCTGTCCAGCCCTGCGGCATTGAGCATGGTTTGCGCAGGTTGCTGGTTCATGCTCGCGCAAAAAATTTCGAGAAAGCTGCTGAACTGCGGCGAACGCAGGCCGATGACCAGCCCTGGATTGGTACAGAACTGACCACAGCCCAGGGTCACCGAGCCGGCGAGTTGCGCCGCGATCTGCTCGCCGCGCACCGCCAGCGCCTCGGGCAGCAGGAACACCGGGTTGATGCTCGACATCTCGGCGAACACCGGAATCGGCTGTGGCCGGGTTGCGGCCATGTGGCTCAAGGCATTGCCACCTTTGAGCGAACCGGTGAAACCCACGGCCTGGATCGCCGGGTGCTTGACCAGCCACTCACCGACGCCACCGCCATAAATCATGTTGAAAACCCCGGCCGGCATTTGCGTGCGTTCGGCGGCGCGGATGATCGCGTCCGCCACCCATTCGGCGGTTGCCATGTGCCCGCTATGGGCCTTGAACACCACCGGGCAACCGGCGGCCAGGGCCGAGGCGGTATCGCCACCCGCCGTGGAGAACGCCAACGGAAAGTTGCTCGCGCCGAACACGGCCACCGGCCCCAGGGCGATGCGGTACTGACGCAGATCCGGGCGCGGCAATGGCTGGCGCTCCGGCAGCGCCCGATCGATGCGTGCGCCGTAGAAATCACCGCGACGCAGCACCTTGGCGAACAAGCGCAACTGGCCGCTGGTGCGACCGCGTTCGCCCTGGATACGCCCGGCCGGCAACGCGGTTTCGCGGCAAACGGTGGCAACGAAATCCTCGCCCAGCGCATCGATTTCATCGGCGATGGCGTCGAGGAAGGTCGCGCGTTTTTCCGCGCTCAAGATGCGGTAGATCGGGTACGCCGCCGCGGCGGCTTTGGCGGCGGCATCCACTTCGGCTTCGGACGCCTGAAAGAAGGTGCCGGGCAATGGCTCGCCGGTGCTTGCATCGAGACTTTGCAGTTGCAAGGTGCCGTTGGCGCTGCGGCGGCCGCCGATGTAGTTGTGGCCAAGAAATTGAGTCATGTGAGTTCCTTGATCAATGGCAGACCTGTAGGAGCCGGCTTGCCGGCTCCTACAGGGGGTCAGAGTGTGCGCACCTGACCGATAGGCAACGGCTGGGCACTTTCGCCGATGCCGTTCACCAGTGGCGCACCGAACTCATCGAGGCTGATCTGGAAGCGATCGCCCGGCTGGGTCTTGATGCTGTCGGCAAACGACAGTGTGGCGGTGCCGAAGTAGTGCACATGAACGTCACCGGGCCGCAAGAATTGTGCGTACTTGAAGTGGTGGAACTCGAGGTTGGCCAGGCTGTGGCACATGTTGTCTTCGCCGCTGAGAAATTCCTTTTCCCAGATCGTTTCGCCATTGCGCTTGATGCGGCTGGTGCCGACCAGGTGCCTGGGCAATTCACCGACGCGCAACTCGGGTCCGTAGGAGCAGCAGCGCAATTTCGAATGGGCGAGGTACAGGTAGTTACGCCGTTCCATGACATGGTCGGAGAACTCATTGCCCAAGGCATAACCGACGCGATACGGCTGGCCGTCGTCGCCGATCACGTAGAGCCCGGTCAGCTCCGGTTCTTCACCGGCGTCTTCGGCGAAGGGCGGCGCCGGGAAGTCCGCACCAGGGCGCACGACGATGCTGCCGTCGCCCTTGTAGAACCATTCCGGCTGCGCACCGACCTGTCCGGCCGCTGGCTTGCCGCCTTCCAGGCCCCATTTGAACATGCGCATGGTGTCGGTCATGCCGGCTTCGACGGCGCCCTCCTGCTGGTGCATTTTGTCCCGCGTCGAGGCGCTGCCCAGGTGGGTCAGGCCGGTGCCGCTGATCAGGCAATGGGCGGGGTCTTCGTGGTCCAGTGGTGGCAGGACCTGGCCTTGGCCCAACAGCTGTGCGTAGTCCGGGCCCGGCGCGGTGCCGCGCAAAGCGACTTCTTCTGCCAGGCTGCGTTTGGCGTGGATCGCCGCGAGTGCCAGTTCGCGGGTGCTGCGGGTGCCTTGGAGCACCTGCACTTGTGCCCCGTCGACCAGCCCGACCTGGCGTTCACCGGCCGTGTTTTCGAATTGAATCAGGCGCATGTCGTCCTCCGGTAGTCGTGGGGTCACTCGATGATGTTGAAGTCGCTCAGGTACTCATCGGAGATTTCCAGGCCAAGACCCGGCTTGTTGTCGTCGAGCTGGATATAGCCGTTGACCGGTTGCGGCTCGCCCTTGAACACGTAGTAGAAGAGTTCGTTGCCGACCTCGACGTCGAACACCGGGAAGAACTCGGCCATCGGCGAGGCGGTGGTGGACATGGTCAGGTGATAGTTGTGCATCTGCCCGGCGTGCGGAATGACCGGTACAGACCAGGCTTCGGCCATGGCGTTGATCTTGCGCGCGGCGGTGATGCCGCCGACGCGATTGGTGTCGTACTGGATCACGTCGACGGCGCGACGTTCGAGCAGGTCCTTGAAGCCGTAGGACGTGAATTCGTGCTCACCGCCGGAGATCGGCATGATCCCCATTTTTTTCAGCTCGATGTAGCCTTCGATGTCATCGGCGATCACCGGTTCTTCCAGCCAGCGTGGCTCGAACTCGACCAGTTTCGGCAACATGCGGCGGGCATATTCGAGGGTCCAGCCCATGTAGCATTCGAGCATGATGTCAACGTCGGGACCGGCCAGGTTACGCAAGGCGCGCACTTGTTCGATGTTCTTGCGCATGCCCGCCGGGCCGTCTTTCGGGCCGTAACCGAAGCGCATTTTCAGCGCGGTGAAGCCTTGGTTCAGATACCCCTGGGCTTCTTCGAGGAACAGGTCGAGGTTGTCGTTGGCGTAGAGCTTGGAGGCGTAGGTCCAGATCTTTTCCTTGGTGCGGCCGCCGAGCAGCTTGAACACCGGCTTGTTGACCGCCTTGCCCATGATGTCCCAGATGGCGATATCGATCGCCGAGATGGCCGCCATGCCGATGCCTTTGCGGCCCCAGGCATGGCTCTGGCGGTACATCTTCTGCCAGATGTATTCGTTGTCGAACGGGTCTTCGCCAATCGCGATGGGTGCCAGGTAGGTGTCGATGATTTCCTTGGCCACCCGTGGCGCCAGGGCGCAGTTGCCGATGCCGACAAGACCGGTGTCGGTCTCGACTTCCACCACCAGCCAGCCGTGGAATCGGAACGAGCCCATGGCATCGCCGCGTTCGAACAGGATGTCGCTGGCGTTGGTGCAGAAGTGCGCTTGAGGTGGGACGACTTTGCCTTTCCACTCGAAAACGCGGGTACGGATCGCTTTGATTTTCATGAATACAGATTCCTTGCGCTGCCGGCTTCTTGTCATTGTTGTGTCGTTGCGTAGAGCCGCTGGAGAGCGGTTGTGCGCATTCGATGGAGCGACTTTAGCCAGCGCCAAGGGGCTGCGGATAATCACTTATGCGTATCCGGCGATAACCTGGGGTGATAGGAAAAAGCGGTTATCAGGTAGATCGAGTTATCAGACCAAAAACAAAAAGATCGCAGCCTTCGGCAGCTCCTACAGGATGTATGCCATCCCCTGTAGGAGCTGCCGAAGGCTGCGATCTTTTGATCTTGCCCTTTTAGTAGCTGTTGCCCCCCATCCGGCAAGCAATCTCGAATGCCTGGCGAGTCGCGCCGACATTCGCCTTGCCCTGCCCCGCGATATCGAACGCGGTGCCGTGGGCCGGTGTGGTGATGGGAATGGGCAGGCCACCCTGAACCGTGACGCCACGGGAGAAGCCCATCAACTTGATCGCGATCTGCCCTTGGTCGTGATACATGGTGACGACCGCATCAAAGGCACTGGCGTCGCCCTGGACCTTGAGGAAGATCGTGTCGCCCGGGTACGGCCCTTCCGCCGCGATTCCCAGCGCCTGGGCCTTGCGCACCGCCGGGCCGATGATGTCCAGTTCTTCACGGCCGAACGAGCCGTTGTCGCCGTTGTGCGGGTTCAAACCGCAGACGCCGATGCGCGGTTTTTCCAGGCCGTTGCGCTTGAGGGCGGTGTCGATCAACTGAATCGCTTCCACCACCCGCTCCTGGCTGAGCAACCCCGGCACTTCAGCCAACGCGACGTGAGAGGTCACCCGTGAAGTCCAGAGATTGTCGAGCACGTTGAACTCGCAGAATGGCCCGTGGAAATCCAGCAGCTCGGCGAACCAGTGCAGCTCATCGTTGTGGGCCATGCCGGCCATGTGCAGCGAGGTCTTGTTCAACGGCCCGAACAATATTGCGTCGGTGGTCCCGGCCTCGGTCAGGCGCAGCGCTTTTTCCAACGTGTCGAGGCTGTAGCGACCGCCAATGACGCTGACCTCGCTGCGCGGAAATTCACCGAAGGTGTCGCCGCGAAAATCGAAGAACAACGGCGTGTCATCAACAAAAGACAGCTGCTCCAGAGACTCCACCCGACGATAGGGAAACTCCACCCCGGCGATGCGCATACCGCGACGCATTTCCGCTTCGTCGGCAATCAGGATCACGTTGGCCTGGCCGCGCACATCGGGCTCAGCGAGCAAGCGTGCGATCAGTTCCGGGCCGATGCCCGCCGGGTCACCCAGGACCATCGCGATGGTTGTCTTGTTCATGCTTCACTCCTCAAGGATTCAGGCAGCGCCCGGTCAATGGCGCAAGGTTCGCAGCGGTAGATGCGCTGCGCGTTGCTGTAGAACAGTCGTTCCTGATCGGCCACTGGCAGATCGGCGACGATGGATTTGAAACCGCTGTAGATGTCGTCGAACGAGCCGCACAGGCTGTCCACCGGAAAATTGCTGGCGAACATCGCTCGTCGGGTGCCGAACATCGCGATGATTTCGCGCACGATCCAGGCGTTGTCGATGGTGCGCCACGCCCGGCCCGCCTGGCCCAGGCCAGAGATCTTGACCTGCACGTTCGGCCACTGCGCCAACCGCGCCATCGCTGCTCGCCATCCCGCCAAGCCTTCGGCGCTGCGATCGTTGGGCAACCCGGCGTGATTGAGAATCAGGGTGATGCCGGGGAAGTCCCGGGCCAGCCGTTCGGCCTCGGGCAGGTTCCACCAGGGCGTCTGCAAATCAAAGTGCAAGCCCAGCCCCTCCAATGCGGCGTAACTGCGCCGCCAGTGCTCGTCGCTCATCAGGCTGCGCACCCGCCCGAACTGTTCGGGTGACGTCGGCCCGCCCGGTTTGTGCCGCACGCTGCGTACGCACTTGTAGGTGGCCTGCTCGGCCAGCACCGCAATGGCGTCCGGGTGGTCGAGCCAGGCTTGCGCGACGATCGCATTCGGCACCCCGTAACGGGCGGCCAGTTGTTCGATGAAACGGGTTTCGCCAATCGGGTCCTGGGGGTTCCATTCGGTCTCGACATACACCGTTTGCACCACCCGATGCTCACCGGCATCGGCGAAGTAATCCTCGGGAAAATAGCGGCGCTTGATCGCGCTGTAGTCACCGTAGCGAAACGCAATGTTGGCTTCGGGCGCCAGCCACGGATGGTCGTTGATCGTTGGGTCCCAGAAGTGATGATGGGCATCGATGATCGGTCCATTCCAACGCTCAGCCATAACGCACCTCGTCGAGACTGATGAACAACGTCGCCAGCACAAACACTGCCGAGCACGCGGCGAAGAACCCGAGCACGGGGGCGAAGCCACCGCTCATTTGCAGGATCACCCCCACCAGGATCGGCACCGCGATACCGCCGGTGCTGCCGGCCATGTTCATCACGCCACCGATCAACCCAACCCGCGCTGGCGCTGCCAGCAACGCCGGGAAGCTCCAGTAGAGGCTGCCCCACATCAGGAAAAACGCGGTCATGGCCAACAGCGCCACGGCCGCAAAGGGATCGCTCAGGGTCGGCAACAGCAGGAACGCGCCGAGGGCCACCAGGCCGGAAAACGCCAGCAGGCTCTTGACCGCGACACCACGGCTGACACCTTTGCGGATCAAACCGTCGCAGAGGAAACCACCGGTCAACGATCCCAATGCACCGCAGACAAAAATCACGAAAGTCGCCGCGCCAATGCCCTTGATATCAAAACCCCGGGCTTGCGCCAGATAGCTCGGTCCCCAGGTCAGCAGGCCGAAATACACCATCGCCCAACTGGCACGACCGATCAGCAATCCGCTGAGTGAACGGCCGGCAATGCCCAGGCCCTTGACCGGGGCACGGGCGGCCTCGGCGGCGGGGGTGGCGCGTCCGGCGTTGATTTTCGCAAGCTCCAGGGCATTGACCTGCGGGTGACCGGCGGGATCATCACGCAGATAACGCCGCGCCAGCCACGCCAGCACCAGGGTCGCGACACCGGCGATCACAAAGGCCAGGCGCCAGGAGTCCAGCGAAGCAATCAGATAGGCAATGATCAACCCGCCGAGCGCCACGCCCAACGGGCTGCCGCTGTCCATCAACACTGCACCGCGGCTGCGTTCGCTGGGCGCCAGCCACAAGGAAATCAGCTTGCCGCCGGACGGAAACAGCGGAGCTTCCGAGGCCCCCAGCGCCACGCGGGCAAACAGCAACGACAAGCCGCCAGTGGCGAACGCCGCCAGCACCTGGAACGTGCCCCACAACCCGGTGGACCAACTGATGACCCGATGCGGCCCGAAGCGGTCGATCAACCAGCCACCGGGAATCTGCAACAGTGCGTAGGCCCAGAAGAAGCTGCTGAGGATCAACCCTTGCATGCTCGGAGAAAGGGAAAATTCATGGGCGATGGTCGGCATGGCGATGGACAGCGACACCCGATCGATCAGGTTGACCATGGTCAGCGCAAAGATGATCGCGAAGATCCGCCAACGCACATTGCTGGCTTTCGCGGCGCCGGCCTGCGGGATCGCATCTGCCGTGGGCAGATGCAGGGAAGCACTGGGACGAGCCATGGTGCGTACCTCGATTTATTATTTTTGTGAAGTTGCAAACATCGACCTGTAGGAGCCGGCTTGCTGCGGGCGGCGTTCCGACGATAGCGGAGTGTCAGGCGCCATCAATGTCAATTGAGGCGCCGCTATCGCCAGCAAGCCGGCTCCTACAGGTTTGACGTGCCGCGTTTGTAGCGGTGTTGGTGAGCACTATCGAAAAACCGGTGATAACCGTCTAATCAAAACTTGAAATCAGGTGATAGCTTTGGGTTATGGCATGCCAAGCTTTCAATGGGCTTTCAACGAAGGCATACATTGTTCTGGACGAGCTATAACCCCAGGCTATCGGTGTATGTATTGTTTTGACTAGACGCGGCGACGGCGTCTTCCCACACTCTGGCCAGGCTTGCAGCTTTCGAACGCCAACAAGTCACTCATAACAACTACAAAAACGAGGCTCTTCCATCATGCGAAATGCATTCGTCCGTCGCACATCCCGTCTGTTTCTTGGCTGCACCCTGGTCGCCGCGGGCGCCCTCCCCGCCCTGGCCCACGCCTGGCAACCGGACAAGAACGTCGAAATCGTTGTCGCCGGTGGCCCCGGTGGCGGTACCGACCAACTCGGTCGCCTGATCCAGTCGATCATCACCACGCATAAACTGCTCGACGTTAATACCATCGTCCTCAACAAGGGCGGCGGCAATGGCGCCGAAGCCTTTCTCGACATGAAGATGAACAAGGGCGATGCCGAGAAACTGGTGATCGGCACCAACAACATCTACCTGTTGCCGCTGGTGTCCAAGCTCGGCTATCAATGGCAGGAGCTGACGCCGATTGCCGCCGTGGCCGAGGATGACTTCATTCTCTGGAGCTACAAAGGCGCACCGTGGAAGGATGCGAAAAGCTTCTACGAAGCGGTCAAGGCTGACCCGTCGAACCTGCGCATGGGTGGCAGCCAGTCCAAGGACGTCGACCAGACCCTGACCCTGCTGCTGAACCAGACCAACAACAGCAAACTGGTGTACATCCCGTTCAAGAGCGGCAGCGAAGCCGCCACCCAACTGGCTGGCAAGCACATCGCCGCCAACGTCAACAACCCCAGCGAAAGCATCAGCCAATGGCGCGGCGACCAGGTCGAACCGCTCTGTGTCTTCAGCCAGGAACGCATGAGCTACACCGAGAAAGTCGCCGGTGATAAATCCTGGGCCGATGTGCCGACCTGCCACGAGCAAGGCCTGGGCATCGATCAATACCGCTTCCCGCGCACCGTGTTCATGCCCGGCGACGTTTCCGCCGAGCAACGTGCGTTCTATGTCGAGCTGATGCGTAAAGTCACCGAGACGCCGGAGTTCAAGGCCTACGTCAAGCAGAACGCCCTGGTGCCGACCTTCCTCGAGGGCGAGCCGCTGACTGCCTACATCGAAAAAGACACCGCCCGCGTCACCCCGGTATTCAAAGAAGCCGGTTGGTTGAAAAACTGACGTTGTCGCGGCCGCTCGCCTGCGGGCGGCCGTCATTTGCTGGAGGTGTCTGCATGTCCCATTCTTCGGATTCACCCGCGCTGGTCGGCACCCGTTGGGTCGAACTCGGCCTGACACTCTTCACCGCGCTGATCGGCGTAGTGGTGATGTTCGGCAGCGTCGAACAAGGTATCGGCTGGGGTGATGCCGGCCCCGAGCCTGGTTACTTCCCCTTCTACATCGGCTTGATGCTGAGCGCCGCGAGCGTGGCCAACGGCGTGTTGACCGTGGTGCGCTGGCAAGCGCTGAGCATCGCATTTGTCAGTCGCAGTGCATTCAGGCAAGTGCTGTCGGTATTCATCCCGATTGCGTTGTTCGTCGCAGCCATGCCACTGACCGGCATCTACGTCGCCTCGGCATGCTTCATCGCCTGGTTCATGTGGCGTGACAGGGTCCGCGCCAAGCCTTACGGAAAATGGATGATCGCTACGGTATCCCTCGGCGCGGTCCTGGCCAGCTACCTGATTTTCGCGCTGTGGTTCAAGGTCACGCTGGATGCAGGCCCATTGGGCGACTGGATTGCCCTGGCCGGGAGAAACTTCAAATGAGCGAATTCGATTCCCTGTTGCAAGGCATGAACCTGATCCTGACCCCGGGCCACATCGGCCTGATGGTGATCGGCGTGCTGCTGGGCATCCTGGTCGGTGTGTTGCCCGGCCTCGGCGCCCCCAACGGCGTGGCACTGTTGCTGCCGCTGACGTTCACCATGTCGCCGGTGTCGGCAATCATCCTGCTGTCGTGCATGTATTGGGGCGCGCTGTTTGGCGGCTCGATCACCTCGATCCTGTTCAACATCCCCGGTGAACCCTCATCGGTGGCGACGACGTTCGACGGCTACCCGATGGCCCGCGAAGGTCGCGCCGCTGAAGCCCTGACCGCCGCGTTCAGCTCGGCGCTGATTGGTGCGCTGGCCGGAGTGTTGTTGCTGACGTTCCTGTCGACCAAAATCGCCGCCTTCGCCATGTCGTTCAGTTCGCCGGAGTTCTTCGCGGTGTACCTGTTGGCGTTCTGCACTTTCATCGGCATGAGCAAGAACCCGCCGCTGAAGACCGTGGTGGCGATGATGATCGGTTTCGCCATGGCGGCGGTCGGCATGGATACTGTGTCCGGCAACCTGCGGTTGACCTTTGACCAACCGATCCTGATGACCGGCATCAGCTTCGAAGTGGCGGTGATCGGCCTGTTCGGCATCGGCGAAATCCTCTGCACAGTGGAAGAAGGCCTGGTGTTCCGCGGCGAACATGCGCGCATTACCCCGATGGTGATCCTGCGCACCTGGGCCAAGCTGCCGCGCTACTGGTGGACCATTGTGCGCAGCACCCTGGTCGGTTGCTGGATGGGCATTACGCCGGGCGGCCCGACCGCCGCATCGTTCATGAGCTATAGCCTGGCGCGTCGCTTTTCGAAAAACCGCGACAACTTTGGCAAGGGTGAACTCGAAGGCGTGATCGCCCCGGAAACCGCCGACCACGCGGCCGGCACCAGTGCCTTGCTGCCGATGCTGACCCTGGGTATTCCCGGTTCAGCCACCGCTGCGGTGATGCTCGGCGGTTTGATGATCTGGGGCCTGCACCCTGGGCCAACGCTATTTGTCGAGCAGCATGACTTCGTCTGGGGCCTGATCGCCAGCATGTACCTGGGCAACGTGGTGAGCCTGATCGTGGTGTTGGCCACCGTGCCGCTGTTCGCCTCGATCCTGCGCATTCCGTTCTCGATCATCGCGCCGATCATCATCATGGTCTGCGCCATCGGTGCCTACTCGGTGCATAACTCGTTCTTCGACGTGGTGCTGATGCTCGGGTTCGGCGCGCTGGGATATCTGTTCAAGAAACTTGGCTACCCGATCGCGCCGCTGGTATTGGCGGCCGTGCTGGGCGACAAGGCTGAAGATGCTTTCCGTCAGTCGATGCTGTTCTCTGACGGGCACCTGGGGATTTTCTGGTCCAACCCATTGGTGGGTAGCCTGACCACGGCGGCGTTGTTAATGCTGTTCTGGCCGTTGATTTCCAAGGCGCTGCAAACCCTGATGGGCCTGCGCAAACCCCAGGTCGCCAAGGCAAAATCGGTGCTGTGACACAGCAATGCTGGCAACGCCTGACATTTGTTGTCAGGCTTGCCACAGTTTTGTTTGCGAGTACGGCCCATGCCCCGAATTCCTGATGCCAATGTAATCCACAGTCGACTGCGTCTGCGCCAGCTGCGGCTGATGCTGGCGCTGGAGGAATTCGGCTCTTTGCGCCGTGCCGCCGACCACATCGGCATGACTCAGCCGGCGGCGACCAAGATGCTGCACGAGGCTGAGGATCTGCTCGGCGTCGAACTCTTTGAACGCCTGCCTCGGGGCATGCGCTCGACCCCGTTCGGGGAAACTGTCATCTACTACGCGCGCATGGTCTTCGCCGAACTCAGCGGCATGCGCGAAGAACTGGTTGCCCTGCAATCTGGCAACCTGGGGCGAGTCGCCGTTGGCGCGATTCCGGCGCTGGCCTCGGGGCTGTTGACCCGCACCATCGCGACCTTGAAGCAAAGCCATCCACGCTTGTCCATGAGCATCCAGGTCGATACCAGCGACGTGCTGGTGCAGGCGCTGCTGCAGGATCAACTGGACATTGTCCTGGGAAGAATTCCGCCCGGAGCACGGGCCGAAGAACTGCTGTTCGACAGCCTGGGTGAAGAAGCCCTGTGTGTGATTGCCGGTGCGCAGAATCCGCTGGCGAAGGAGAAGCAACTGGGTTGGGCAGAACTGCAGAACATGACCTGGGTGCTGCAACAGCAACCCAGCCCGATGCGCGCGATCATCAACCAGGTGTTCCATAATGCGCGGGTCGATATCCCCAGCAGCATCGTCGAAACCACCTCGATCATGACCTTGCTCTCATTGATTCAGCAAACCGATATGCTCGGCGTCACGCCGGTGTCGGTGGTCGAGGATTATCCTGGTCGTGACCTGCTGGCGGTATTACCGATCAAGTTTGAAGCACGCTTGCCACCGTACGGGCTGATTACCCGTCGCCATCGCATTCAGTCGTCTGCGATGCAGGCGTTCATGAACTCGGTGCGCGCCGAACAGGCGCTGAGCAAATGAAAAGGCCCCTGTAGGAGCTGCCGAAGGCTCGGGCCGCGTTCGGACGATCTTTTGATCTTGCTTTTTAAAAGATCAAAAGATCGCAGCCTTCGGCAGCTCCTACAGGGAAATGGTTTACGCGGCTTTACGGAATACAAACACCAGTCCGACGATAATCAGCACCATGCCGAGGATGCTCAACATCGCCAGTCGATTGCCGAAAATCAGGTAATCCATCACGGCCGTCACGGCGGGTACCAGATAGAACAGGCTGGTGACATTCACCAGATTGCCCCGGGCGATCAAGCGGTACAGCAACAAGGTCGCCAGCACCGACACCACCAGGCCCATCCACAACACGGGCACGATGAAACCGCTACCGTGTTCGAAATGAAAGGGCTGGAACGGCACGAAAATCCCGCAAAGCAACAGCCCCGCCAGGTACTGCACCGGCAGCGTGCCGAGCGGATTGTCGGTGATGCGTTTCTGCATGATCGAACCGAAGGTCATGCTCACCAGCGCCAGCAAGCCAAAGAGCATCCCGGCCAGCGACATGCCGGCCAGGCCGATGCCCTGATAGACCACCATGATCAAGCCGGTCAAGCCCAGCGACAGGCCGAACATTCGGCTGGCTGAGCGCTGACGCTCCATGAGCACCACCGTGAGAATCGGTTGCACGCCCATGATGGTCGCCATCACTCCGGGCGTGACCTTGAGGTCGAGCGCCAGCAGATAAAAAATCTGGTACGCCCCCAGCAACACCAAACCGGTGGCCATCGCATACCGCATCGCCTTGCCGCCCTTGGGCAACTTCAATTTGAGCAACGGCATCAACAACACCAGGCCGCACAAGGCGATGACGAAGCGAATCAACAGAAAGGCAAAGGGTGACGCATGGGCCAACCCCCACTTGGAGAAGATCGCCCCGCTGCTCCACAGCAGAACGAACAGGCTCGTGGAAGCCGCCGCGAGCGCGGACTTTTTTGAAAGGACAAACATGAAATACCACCTGTAGTCAGGCAAGAAGCCAACTCAGCCGAAGCTGAAATCCAGTAGTTTTTTTACGGGCGTATTTGCAGGCGGGCAGGGAAACAGCAGAAAACGCTGATCAGCCCGAAATGCCAACACCCGGCGGCGCTACGACTGCGCACACCGACGTGCTACTGACAGGTGGAGGGTAATGACTGATCTGCACAGGCTGCTGGTTCCCGCACGGCACGACGCCAGCGTTGACCGCTGAATCGACTACCGCGTTGATGAGGGATGCAGGCATTGGGCTGATCTTTTTCGAGGGATTAAGAAAGCAGGTCATGAGGACCTGCTTGTGTTGACTATACCCAGAGCTCGACACCCTTGGCAATGCATTGGAAGGCGTGACAGGCATCAACCCGCTTGCAAAAGACGGTTGAGGTACTGGCCGTAACCATTTTTCGCCAAGGGGGCCGCCAGTCTTTGCAACTGATCGGCATCGATCCATTTCTGCCGGAAAGCAATTTCTTCAGGGCACGCGACTTTCAGGCCCTGGCGACGTTCGAGCGTGGCAATGAACAGACTGGCATCGAGCAGTGAGTCGTGAGTCCCGGTATCCAGCCAGGCATAACCGCGCCCCATGATTTCTACCGACAGGTTGCCCTGGTCCAGGTAAAGACTGTTGATATCGGTGATTTCCAGCTCGCCACGCGCCGATGGCTTGATGCTCTTTGCCATCTCGACCACGTCCTGGTCATAGAAATACAAGCCGGTGACCGCAAAGTTCGACTTGGGCTTGAGTGGCTTTTCTTCCAGGCTGATCGCCTTGCCCTGGCCGTCGAACTCGACCACGCCGTAACGCTCCGGGTCATTGACGTGATAGGCAAAGACACTCGCCCCGGACTGGCGCGCCATGGCACTTTGCAGGATGTTGATGAAGTCGTGGCCGTGATAGATGTTGTCACCCAGGACCAGGGCGCTGGGGTCGTTGCCGATAAAGTCTTCGCCGATGATGAATGCCTGCGCCAGGCCATCGGGCGAAGGCTGCACGGCATAGGTAATGTTCAGGCCCCAACGGGCGCCATCCCCCAGCAGCTGCTCGAAACGCGGCGTGTCCTGGGGTGTGGAAATGATCAGGATATCGCGGATACCCGCCAGCATCAGGGTGCTCAGTGGGTAGTAGATCATCGGCTTGTCGTAAACCGGCAGCAGCTGCTTGGAGATGGACAGTGTCGCCGGATGCAGACGTGTACCGGAGCCGCCGGCAAGGATGATGCCTTTACGATTGAGCATATTCATTTCTCCAGTATTTCTGCGAGCATCCGTGTCACGCCGACTTTCCAGTCAGGCAAGCTCAGCGCAAAGGCCTTTTGCAGTTTTCGCGTATCGAGTCGGGAGTTGCCTGGGCGTCGTGCCGGCGTCGGGTACGCCTCGGTGCCGATCGCCTCGACCATTGCCGGGGTTACCTTGAGATTCATGCCTGCGCGCTCGGCTTGTTCTAGTACAAATCGAGCATAGCGACACCAGGTGGTTTCGCCAGTGGCGGCAAGGTGATAGATCCCGCCCAATTGCGGGTCGGCCAGTACGCTGCGGATGACATGGGCGGTCACATCCGCCAGCAATTCGGCACCGGTTGGTGCGCCGAACTGGTCATCGATCACGGCCAGGCTTTCACGTTCACGGGCCAGGCGCAGCATGGTCGTGGCAAAGTTGTTGCCCCGCGCGGAATACACCCAGCTGGTTCGCAAGATCAGATGCGCACAGCCGCTGGCGGCAATCGCCTGTTCGCCGGCCAGCTTGCTGGCGCCATAGACACTCAATGGCGCTACCGGATCAGTTTCCTGCCAGGGTTGGTCGCCAAGCCCTGCGAACACATAATCGGTGGAGTAATGCACCAGCAGAGCCTTGAGCCGTAGCGCCTCTTGCGCCAGCACTGCCGGCGCATCGGCATTGATCCGATAGGCCAGCTGCGATTCGCTTTCGGCCTTGTCGACCGCAGTGTAGGCCGCGGCGTTAACGATAACGTCCGGCGCGAAGCGTTGCACGGTAGCGGCCAGCCCCGGCAAATCATTCAGGTCACCGCAGTACGCCTGGCTTGAGGAGTCCAGCGCCAACACTTCTCCAAGGGGCGCAAGGCTGCGTTGCAACTCCCACCCCACCTGGCCGTTCTTGCCGAGCAAGAGCAGCTTCATGCGCGGCGCCCGGCATAATTTTTCTCGACCCATTCGCGGTAGGCACCGGACTGGATATTGCGCACCCAATCCTGGTTGTCCAGGTACCACTGGACGGTTTTGCGAATGCCGGTCTCAAAGGTTTCTGCCGGCTTCCAGCCCAGTTCACGTTCGAGTTTGCGGGCATCGATGGCATAACGACGGTCGTGCCCTGGCCGATCGGTCACATAGCTGATTTGTGCATGGTAGGGCTGGCCGTCCGCGCGCGGACGTAGCTCATCAAGCAACGCGCAGACGGTGTGCACGATTTCCAGGTTGGTTTTTTCGTTCCAGCCACCGACGTTGTAGACCTCACCCACGCTGCCGGCCTCCAACACGCGGCGGATGGCGCTGCAGTGGTCCTTGACGTACAACCAGTCGCGGATTTGCTGGCCATCGCCATAGACCGGCAATGCCTCACCGGCCAGCGCGTTGACGATCATCAGCGGAATCAACTTTTCCGGGAAATGATATGGCCCATAGTTGTTCGAGCAGTTGGTGGTCAGTACGGGCAGGCCATAGGTGTGATGATAGGCGCGCACCAGGTGATCGCTGGCGGCTTTGCTCGCCGAGTAGGGACTGTTGGGTTCATACGCGTGACGTTCGGTGAACGCCGCCTCGTCCTTGGCCAGCGAACCATAGACTTCATCGGTAGACACATGCAGGAAGCGAAAGGCCTGCAACGAATCGCTCGCCAGCCCTTTTACGTAGGCGCGTACGGCTTCCAGCAAACGAAATGTGCCAACGATGTTGGTGTCGATGAATGCCTGTGGCCCGTGGATGGAGCGGTCGACATGCGACTCGGCGGCAAAATTGAGAATGGCACGGGGCCGGTGCTCTTCGAGCAAGCGTTCGACCAAGGCGCTGTCGCCGATATCGCCTTGCACGAATACATGCTGCGTATTGCCCGTCAGGCTGCTGAGGTTATCCAGGTTGCCGGCATAGGTCAGCTTGTCCAGATTGACTACGGTTTCGTCGGAGTGAGCCAGCCAGTCCAATACGAAATTTGCCCCAATGAAGCCTGCACCGCCAGTAACCAGGATGGTCATTGATTCAGACCTTTTTCAGTAAGGTTGCGAGGATCGGGCCCAGGTTCTCAAAGACGCATTGCCCCTTCAAAACCGGCAGGCTTGAAAACCGTGCAGCCCGGTTAAAACCCAATGGCGTTACGGCCAAGGCAATTCTGCTGTCGCGAGGGTTGAATTAGGTTTTGAACATTCAGCGCACGCCAGTTCTGCGACCGGCTCCATATACTCTCTGGGCGCCCTGACGGCATTTACGGGCGACATTTGTAATATAGCAAAGCTTCCAAAAATAAAAAAAAGATCGCCTGGTGGCGATCTTTTTTCCTGTCGTTGTGGCCAGCAGTTGTTCAGCCCAGCAGCCAATGAGCCAGCAAAGCCAGCACGCCGATCGCCAATACCGGCCGCATTACCCGGTACGCCTTGGGATAACGACGTTTCCACTGCTTGATCGCCCCACTGAACCTGTCGCTGAATCGCTTGCTCCAGGCATAGGCCTGGTTAATCCCGCCTACGCGTTCATCCGCAAGGTTCTGCGGCGCGGTGGCGCGCCCCAGCAGGCCACTGATCCAGCGGTTGATTCCTGTGATCAAACGATTGCTGAGCGGGCGCTCGATGTCGCAGAACAGGATGACCCGGGTCTTGTCGGTTTCGTTCTTGACCCAGTGCACATAGGTTTCGTCGAACATCACGTCTTCACCGTCACGCCAGGCGTAGGCCTGACCGTCGACGTAGATGCGGCAAGCGTCGCTATTGGGCGTCGCCAACCCCAGGTGATAGCGCAGGGAACCGGCGAATGGATCGCGGTGCGGATTAAGATGGCTGCCCCCCGGCAGCAGGGCGAACATGGCCCCCTTGACGTTGGGAATCGCACTGACCAGCGCCACGGTTTTCGGGCACAGCAGTTCGGCCGAAGGCAAGGGTTTGTCGTACCACTTCAGGTAAAAACGCTTCCAGCCCTTCTTGAAAAACGAACCGAATCCGGCGTCGTTGTTTTTTTCCGCGGCGCGAATGTAACCCTCATCAAACAGGTGCATCGCTTCGTCGCGGATAGTTTCCCAGTTATCCTTTAGCACATCCAGTTCGGGAAACTTGCTGCGGTCCAGGTAGGGTTTTGAAGGCACGCCGGAGAACAGATACATCAGGGCGTTGTAGGGGGCAAACAGGGCCGAGTGGTTGACAAATTGACGCAAGACCGGCAACCGCGCCTTGCCGCGCACATGCACATAGTAGGTACTGCCCAGAAACAGCAGCAACAACGACGCTTTCGCGGCAATCGAAACGCTCATCAACTACTCCTTGATCGATAGACATCTGCGCAACGCCATTCCCCGACGCGGCCATTGGCATGATAACCACTACCAATCACGGGGAAAACCCGCGGAACCCGAGATACAGTGTCAAGCAATGCGTAACAAAGCATTTCTTAACACAGCGTGCCTGAACGCTTGCTGATCCACGTCATCCACACTCGATGAAGAAGGGAAGGCCCCTCTCCATCGTTTGAAGCTTCGCTGCCCGTTACTGCTGATTCTCCTGCTCAGTAAACAGATCGCTGAACAGCATGCTCGACAAGTAACGTTCACCGGAATCCGGAAGGATCACGACGATGGTCTTGCCCTGCATTTCCGGGGTCTCCGCCAGACGCACCGCCACTGCCATCGCGGCGCCGCAGGAAATGCCGCACAGAATGCCTTCTTCCTGCATCAAGCGCAGGGCCATGGCCTTGGACTCCTCGTCGGTGACCAGCTCCACCCGGTCAACGATCGACAGGTCGAGGTTTTTCGGCACAAAACCGGCACCGATGCCCTGGATCTTGTGCGGGCTCGGTTTGATTTCTTCACCGGCCAACGCTTGGGAAATCACCGGTGATACAGCGGGCTCCACCGCCACCGAGACGATAGGTTTGCCCTGGGTATTCTTGATATACCGCGAAACGCCGGTAATGGTTCCGCCTGTTCCGACACCCGCCACCAATACATCCACCGCACCGTCGGTATCGTTCCAGATCTCGGGCCCGGTGGTCTTTTCGTGGATGGCGGGGTTGGCCGGGTTGTCGAACTGCGCCGGCATGAAGTATTGGGCCGGATCACTGGCAACTATTTCCCCGGCCTTTTCGATCGCACCTTTCATGCCCTTGGCCGGCTCGGTCAGTACCAGTTCCGCCCCCAGCGCCTTGAGTACCTTGCGACGCTCGATGCTCATGGAGGCCGGCATGGTCAGTATCAATTTATAGCCTCGCGCGGCGGCCACGAAGGCCAGGCCGATGCCGGTGTTGCCGGAAGTCGGCTCGACAATGGTCATGCCCGGCTTGAGCCTGCCTGTGCTTTCGGCATCCCAGATCATGTTGGCACCGATCCGGCACTTGACCGAGTAACCCGGGTTGCGTCCCTCTATCTTGGCCAGGATGGTGACGCCGCGCGGCGCGATACGGTTGATCTGCACCAACGGCGTATTACCGATGGAATGGGCATTGTCAGCGTAGATACGGCTCATGGCTGGGTCCTTAACGACAGCATTGAAATAGGGCACCAAGGTAAGCCTCTTGCCCGTAGGCGTCCAGTCAGGTCGAACGTCCGGAGGTGACTGTAGTCAATGCTTTAGAACGCCAGAGAATTACCACCATGAAACGTCGATACCGCTGGCCATTGTGGAGCTTCACCGGCCTCGTTGTGCTGCTGGTTGCCCTGCACTTCGCCCTGCCCTACCTGGTGCGCGACTACCTCAATGACAGGTTGGCGAACATGGGCGCCTACCGCGGCGAGATCGCCGACGTGGACCTGGCCCTGTGGCGCGGAGCCTACAAGATCAACGGTTTGAAAATCGTCAAGGTCGAGGGCAAGGTGCCGGTGCCCTTCGTCAACGCGCCATTGATCGACCTTTCGGTCAGCTGGCATTCGCTGTGGTATGACCACGCTGTGGTCGCCGAAGTGAAGTTCGTCAAGCCCGAGGTCAACTTCGTCGATGGCGGGGCCAACAAGAAAAACTCGCAAACGGGTGAAGGCACCGACTGGCGCGCCCAACTGGGTAAGTTGCTGCCAATAACCCTCAACGAAGTAAAAATCGATGATGGCAAGATCAGCTTTCGCAACTTCAACTCCAAACCACCGGTGAACCTGAATGCCACCAAGGTCGACCTGAACATCTACAACCTGACCAACGTGGCCGATTCCAAAGGCAAGCGCGACGCCCGCTTCGAAGGCAAGGCCCTGCTGCTGGGGCATGCCCCCCTGGAAACCACGGCCACTTTCGATCCACTGAGTAACTTCGAAGACTTCGAGTTTCGCATGCGAGCCCGGGACATTCAGCTCAAACGCATGAACGACTTCGCTTCGGCCTATGGCAAGTTCGATTTCAATGCCGGCCATGGCGACGTCGTGATCGAAGCCCAAGCCAAAAAAGCCAAATTGACGGGCTATATCAAGCCGCTGCTCAGGGATGTCGACGTGTTCAACTGGCAACAGGACGTGGAAAACAAGGACAAGGGGATTTTTCGTTCCATCTGGGAGGCGCTCGTCGGCGGCACCGAAACCGTACTGAAAAACCAGGGCAAGAACCAGTTTGCGACCCGTGTCGAGCTAAGCGGAAACGTCCATCAAAAAGATATCAGCGCGTTCCAGGCGTTTTTGCAGATTTTACGCAATGGTTTCATCCAGGCATTCAATGCTCGCTACGAACAACCCAAGCCGGACGCCGGTTAACGTTGCCGCCAACACTGAGTCAAGATGTGACGCTCCATTCAGAGACTGAATAAGCCGTCTGCGTTCACAGTCGACCGGACGTCGCGTTATAGTCGAGGCTGACCATTTATATTCCCGCCCTGCCTCGCTCAGGCCGGCGTTACCGTTCGAGGATTAGCAGATGAAGTTCGAAGGCACCCAGGCCTACGTCGCCACCGATGACCTTAAGCTGGCGGTCAACGCCGCCATCACCCTGGAGCGGCCACTGCTGGTCAAGGGTGAACCAGGCACCGGCAAGACCATGCTCGCCGAGCAACTGGCCGACTCCTTTGGCGCCAAGCTGATCACCTGGCACATCAAATCGACCACCAAGGCGCACCAGGGGCTGTACGAGTACGACGCGGTCAGCCGCCTGCGCGACTCGCAGCTGGGCACGGAAAAGGTCCACGACGTTCGCAACTACCTGAAGAAAGGCAAGCTCTGGGAAGCTTTCGAGTCCGAAGAGCGCGTGATCCTGCTGATCGACGAAATCGACAAGGCCGACATCGAGTTCCCCAACGACCTGTTGCAAGAACTCGACAAGATGGAGTTCTACGTCTACGAGATCGACGAGACCATCAAGGCCAAGAAGCGCCCGATCATTATCATCACCTCCAACAACGAGAAAGAGCTGCCGGACGCCTTCCTGCGCCGCTGCTTCTTCCACTACATCGCGTTCCCTGATCGCACCACGATGCAGCGGATCGTCGACGTGCACTACCCGGACATCAAGAAAGACCTGGTCAGCGAAGCACTGGACGTGTTCTTCGACGTGCGCAAGGTGCCGGGCCTGAAGAAGAAGCCTTCGACCTCCGAGCTGGTGGATTGGCTGAAGCTGCTGATGGCCGACAACATCGGCGAAGCGGTGCTGCGCGAACGCGATCCAACCAAGGCCATCCCGCCGCTGGCAGGTGCCCTGGTGAAGAACGAACAGGACGTGCAATTGCTTGAGCGCCTGGCGTTCATGAGTCGTCGCGGTAGTCGTTGATCATCTGGGGCAAATGCCATGCTGCTCAATCTGTTCAATGAAATGCGTGCAGCCAAGGTACCGGTCTCGGTGCGCGAGCTGCTGGACCTGATCAACGCGCTGAAGCAGCGCGTAACCTTCGCCGACATGGACGAGTTCTATTACCTGTCCCGGGCGATCCTGGTGAAGGACGAAAAGCATTTCGACAAGTTCGACCGGGCCTTCGGGGCCTACTTCAATGGTCTGGAAAAGCTCGATGATCATCTTCAGGCGTTGATCCCGGAAGACTGGCTACGCAAGGAATTCGAACGCTCCCTGACCGACGAGGAACGGGCGGCGATCCAGTCCCTCGGTGGCCTCGACAAGCTGATCGAAGAATTCAAGAAACGCCTGGAAGAACAAAAGGAACGCCATGCCGGTGGCAACAAGTGGATCGGCACCGGTGGTACCAGCCCGTTCGGTTCAGGCGGTTTCAACCCGGAAGGCATTCGGGTCGGCGATGCCGGCAAGCGCCAGGGCAAGGCCGTGAAAGTCTGGGATCAGCGCGAGTACAAGAACCTCGACGATTCAGTCGAGCTGGGCACGCGCAACATCAAGGTCGCCCTGCGTCGCTTGCGCAAGTTTGCCCGCCAGGGTGCAGCCGAAGAACTCGATATCGATGGCACCATCGACCACACCGCGAAAGATGCCGGGTTGCTGAACATCCAGATGCGTCCGGAACGGCGCAACACCGTCAAGCTCTTGCTGCTGTTCGATATCGGCGGTTCGATGGACGCCCACGTGAAGATCTGCGAAGAGCTGTTCTCGGCGTGCAAGACCGAGTTCAAGCACCTGGAGTACTTCTACTTCCACAACTTCATTTATGAGTCGGTGTGGAAGAACAACATGCGTCGCACCTCCGAACGCACCTCGACCATGGACTTGCTGCATAAATACGGCGCCGATTACAAAGTGATCTTCATCGGTGACGCCGCCATGGCGCCCTACGAAATCACCCAGGCCGGTGGCAGCGTCGAGCACTGGAACGAAGAAGCCGGCTACGTGTGGATGCAGCGGTTCAAGGAGAAGTACAAGAAGCTCATCTGGATCAACCCTTACCCGAAAGATACCTGGGGCTATACCTCGTCGACCAATATCGTCAGGGATTTGATTGAGGACCAGATGTATCCGTTGACCCTTCGCGGTTTGGAGGAAGGGATGCGGTTTTTGTCCAAATAATCTCGGTTGTCTGGACTGGCGTCATCGCGGGCAAGCCTTGCCCCTACAGGATTCAAGTCGTGCACAAAATTTCCGGCACACTCGAATCCTGTAGGAGCAAGGCTTGCCCGCGATGCTTTTAGCGGTTCATGAATTTCTGCAAATATTCAATCTGCTCGCGATGCGCGATATCCTGCACCACCGGCCGCAACCGCACCTGCGCCCCCGGCAAACACTGCGCCAATCGCGCCAGCGCCAACGGCGTCAATGCCCCCAGCCGCGGATAACCGCCAATGGTCTGCCGATCATTGAGCAGCACGATCGGCTGGCCGTCCGGCGGCACTTGCACAGCGCCCAATGGAATGCCTTCGGAAATCATCGGCTTTCCCTGGTATTGCAAGGATGTGCCCAACAGCCGAATGCCCATGCGGTCGGCACGGCTGTCGACGTTCCACACGCTGTTGAATGCATCGAACAGGCTCTGCCCGCTGAACTCACCGATCTGCGCACCGAGCACCAGATCCAACGGCGTATCAAGCTTCAGGTCCGGCCGCTGATCGGCGGTCAATTCGCGCAGCAACATCACCGAATTGCCCGAATAGCTCAAGCTCGCGCCCTTGCTCAGCGCATGGCCCATGCCATCCAGTCCGCCAAGCTCCTCACGCACCACCGTCGAGCTGCTGCCCAACACCTTCGGCGCATCAAAACCACCTGGCGCGGCCAGATAGGCCCGGGCGCCGAGCAAGGGCTGGCTGAACTGCAAACGCTGACCTTTGTTCAGCCGGAAACTGCGCCAGGGTGCCAGCGGCTCGTCGTCCACCCGCGCGCCAAGATCCGCCCCGGCCAGCGCGAGCACGCAATCGTCCTCGGCCACTACGGTGAACCCGCCCAGGGTGATTTCGATCACCGGCGCCTCCAGCCCGTTACCCAGCAACCAATTGGCCCACGACATCGAACGCCAATCAGCCGCGCCGCCCTGGGTCACGCCCAGATGGCGCACGCCGAAACGGCCTGCGTCCTGCAACAGGCACAGCGGTGTACTCGCTTCAATCGTCAGACGGCTCATGCCTGGGCCTCCAGTGGCGTGTCGTCACCGCCCAGGTTGATGAATTCGGCATGGTCGACCGCTTCGAAACGCACGGTGTCACCCGGCTGCATCAAGCTGTAGCCGTCACGGTTGCGATCGAACAATTTGGCCGGTGTGCGGCCGATCAGGTTCCAGCCGCCGGGCGATACCACTGGATAGGCGGCCGTCTGCCTTTCGGCGATACCAACACTGCCGGCGGCGACCTTCTTGCGTGGCGTGCTCAGGCGCGGTGCGGCGAGTGCCTCGTCCACCAGGCCCATGAACGCGAACCCCGGTGCGAATCCCAGCGCGAACACCTGATACTCACGTTCGCTATGACGACGGATCACCTCCTCCATCGCCAACCCACTGCGTTGCGACAACAAGCTCAGCTCTGGACCGACGCTCAAGTCGTACCACACCGGCAGCACGTGACATTTGCCACGAGTGCGCGCATTGGGCGACAGGTCGATAAGCGCTTCGGCAATCAATTCCCGGGCCTGGGTCGGGCTCAACGCGGTCAGGTCGTAATGCACCATCAAGGTCGTGTAGGACGGCACCAGGTCGATCAGATCCTTGCCGAACGCCGCCCGCAGGCTTTCACTGGCCGCCAGCATCCATGGCATGTTGGCTTCAGCGATTTCATCGAACAGACGCACCATCAGGCAATCGAGCGCGACCACTTCTACCCGCAGTTTCATGACGCGCCCTGCTGGTTCAAGGCTTCACGAATGCGCCGCACGG
Organism: Pseudomonas umsongensis; assembly: GCF_002236105.1. GTDB lineage: Bacteria > Pseudomonadota > Gammaproteobacteria > Pseudomonadales > Pseudomonadaceae > Aquipseudomonas > Aquipseudomonas umsongensis. Next base: position 820,303 of record NZ_NIWU01000002.1, on the reverse strand, counting down.
CCGCCACCGAACTGGCATTGTCGCCGTGCACGCACAGGGTGTTGGCCTGCAAGTGCAAGGCGCTGCCGTCGCTGGCGGTGAGGTGATCGCCACGGGCGATGATCAACGCCTGCTCGATGATTTTCTCCGGTTCGTGATGCACCGCTCCCGGCAGTTGCCGCGAAACCAGCCTGCCGGCGCTGTCGTAGGCGCGGTCGGCGAAAGCTTCGAACCACAGGGTCAAGCCATATTCTTCGCCCAATTGCTGCGCGGCGCTGTTGTCGCGGGTGGCCATCAGCATCAACGGCAGGCTGCGATCGTAGGACGCCACCGCTTGCAGCACGGCGCGCAATTGCGCGGGGTTGGCCATCATGTCGTTGTACATCGCACCGTGGGGTTTGACGTAGCTGACCCGACCGCCCTGGGCGCGGCAGATGCCGTCGAGGGCGCCGATTTGGTAATGCAGGATGTCCTGCAGTTCCTGGGCACCATAGGCCATGGAACGACGGCCAAAACCGACCAGATCCTGGTAAGCCGGATGCGCGCCGATCTGTACACCGTGGCTGAGGGCCAGGCTGACGGTCTTGCGCATGATGCTCGGGTCGCCGGCATGGAAACCACAGGCGATGTTGGCGCAATCGATGAAGGGCATGACTTCCGCGTCCAGACCCATGGTCCAGTTACCGAAACTCTCGCCGATGTCGCAGTTCAATAGCAGGCGGCTCACGCTGAACACTCCTGTAGGCTTTATTCTTCTTAACTGTGGGACATATCCGTATGACACGCCCGCAGATTATCAGTTACTGGGCGTCGAGTTGCTTGCCACGGGTTTCCGGCAAGCTCAGGGCTGCCAGAATCACCACGCCGTAGGACACCGCCGCAAAGGCACCGATGCCAACGCTCAATGGCACCGTCTGGCTGAGCAGGCCGATCAGCAGTGGGAACAATGCCGCCAGCGCGCGGCCGATGTTGTAGCAAAAGCCCTGGCCTGAGCCGCGAATGCGGGTCGGGAACAATTCGGTCAGGAACGCGCCCATGCCGCTGAATATCCCCGAGGCAAAGAAGCCCAGCGGAAAGCCCAGCCACAGCATCACACCGTTGCTGACCGGCATTTGCGTGTACAGCAGCACAATGGTGAACGAGCCGACGGCGAACAGGATGAAGTTCTTTTTGCGACCGAGGATATCGGTCAAATAGGCGCTGATGACGTAACCGACGTACGAGCCAACGATCACCATCGCCAGGTATCCGCCGGTGCCGAGTACGCTCAAACCACGCTCGTTTTTCAGGAACGTCGGCAGCCAGGAAGTAATCGCGTAGTAACCGCCCAGCGCACCGGTGGTCAGCAGTGAAGCGCGAATCGTGGTGAAGAGCATGCCGGGGGCAAAGATCTCGTAGAACTTCGACGGATTGCTCGGCGCCTCCTTGGCTTTGGCTTCGCGGTAGATTTCCGGGTCCTTGACCAGGCGGCGAACGAAGATCACGAAAATCGCCGGCACGATGCCGAGGATAAACAGCGCGCGCCAGGCGTCTTCCGGCGGCATGATCGAGAACAGCAGCGCATACAGGATCGCGGTCAGGCCCCAGCCCAGCGCCCACCCCGATTGCACCATGCCCACGGCCTTGCCGCGGTCCTGGGCGCGGATGACTTCGCCGATCAACACCGCGCCGGCGGTCCACTCGCCGCCAAAACCGAAGCCCATCAAGGTCCGCGCAATCAGCAGCTGTTCGTAACTCTGGGCGAAACCGCAAAGGAAGGTGAAGAAGGCAAACCACAGCACGGTCAGTTGCAGGGTGCGCACGCGACCGATGCGGTCGGAGAGAATGCCCGCCACCCAGCCACCAATGGCCGAAGCGATCAGCGTGCTGGTGTGGATCAGCCCGGCCTGGCCGGTGGTGATGCCCCACATGGCAATCAGGGTCGGCACCACGAAGCTGAGCATCTGGGTGTCCATGCCATCCAGGCCATAACCGATCTTGCAGCTCCAGAAGGTGCGGCGTTCCTGCTGATTGATGTTGCGATACCAGTCGAAAGGTCCCGGGCGAGCCGTGGCTTTCGAAATGACGGTGGTGTCGGGCGCACTCATGGCAAATCTCCGCGCTGGTTTTATTGGTATTGTTCTGAGCCCCGACGACGCCTATCGTGGGAACCGGATGTGTCGATTCTTGGACGCGCCAGCCCTCTGCGTCCAACTAATAAAAACCCGCCCTAGCCATAAGAAAAACTTGATCACATGAACCTGAAGTTTCTCGAAACCTTCGTCTGGGTCGCCCGGCTCAAGAGTTTCCGCCTCACCGCCGACAAGCTCTTCACCACCCAGGCGTCGATTTCCAGCCGCATCGCCGTGCTCGAAGGCGAGCTTGGGGTGAAGCTGTTCCTGCGCGACTCGCGCGGTGTGAGCCTGACACCGGAAGGCTTGAAAGTGCTCGAGTACGCCGAGCAGATGATGGACACCATGCAGGCGCTCAAGCATTCGATCGAGACCCGTTCAAGCAAGGCCGGCCGCGTGCGCATCGGTGTCATGGACACGGTGATCCACACCTGGCTAAGCCCGCTGGTGGCGCAGATGACCGATCACTACCCCCTGGTGGAAATCGAACTGGTGGCCGATACATCGCTCAACCTCTGCGATCAGCTGCAAAAAGGCTTTCTCGATGTGATCCTGCAAACCGACCTGCTGCGCCAGGAAAGCGTGCGCAGCCTGGAACTGGCCAGCCACCCCATGGGCTGGATCGTCGCCAGCAATTCGCTCTACAACCGCGACTACTCACGCATCGCGGACCTGGCGAACGAGCGGATCATTACCTACTCGAAAAACTCCCACCCCCATCAGGAAGTGCTCGCACTGATGCAGGCCAACGGCGTCATGGCGCCACGGTTGAACTGCGTGAACTCGGTCTCGGCGATCACCCGGTTACTGCGCGACGGTTTTGGCATCGGTGCATTGCCGCCGGTGTTGGTGGCGGAGGAACTGGCACGGGGTGAGTTGACCTTGCTGGACATCGACCAGAGACCACCAGACCTGCAAGTGGTGGTGTCGTGGCGGGTGGGCGTGGAATGGGTCGAGGAGATTGTGACGTTGTGCCAGCAAGTACTTAAGGATTATGCGCGGCGGGTGGGTGAAAACTACATTACCCTGGCTGACTGAAGATCGTTCCCACGCTCTGCGTGGGAACGATCATCACTTACAACCCGCGCAGATCCCGCTCTTCGATCGGCCGGCTCTGGCGCAGGCGCTTGCCGCCCAACACCACCCAATCGATCAGGCGGAACAGGCACTCGATCCCGAACGACAGCAGCAACGCGCCGCTCATGCCCCAGATCATCGCCTCCGGGGTCAGCAGGATCTGGTAGCTGTAGCCATTCCAGGTTTCCTTGCGAATGTCCGGATCCGCGGCCAACACTACTTGCAGGAAGCGGATATACCACGGCCCTTGCATCGCCTGGAATTGCTTGTCCAACGCCACCTGGCGAGTCAGCAGGTTGCCCAGGCTGTCGGCGTCGCTGCGAAAGATCGGATCTTCACTGGCGCGATAGTGAGCGACCAGGGCCTGCATGTCGCCCTTGAAGAATTGATTGGCGGTGTTCTGAAACCCGCTCAGCCCGGCCTGCGATTCAATCAGGTGCGCTTCGACCCGCTTGGCGTAATCATTGATGAACCCCGGCACCTGGACACCGATCAACAGGCCCGCCGCAAACAACACCAGCCGCAAATAACTGAGCAACATGGGGGATGATCCTTATTCGGTCCGGCCCTGGCTGACGCATTCACCACGTCGCCACAGGCTCCATTGGCCTGGCTCGTAGCGGGTCCAGGTTTCATTTTCGGTCAAGGGCTCGGTGGCGATCACCGTGACCACATCGTTGGGCGTGGTTTCGGCCTGGAAGTCGACGATCACATCGACATCCTTCAGGCGCGCCGGGCCGAACGGGGCGCGACGGGTGATCTGCGCCAGTTTGGTCGAGCAATAACAGAACAGCCAGTCGCCATCGCTGAGCAGGCAGTTGAACACGCCCTTGCTGCGGTATTCGGCGCAGGCGGCGACCAGGTCCGGCAGCAGTTCTTCGACCTCCACGGGCTCGGGAAACGCGGCCCGCACACGGTTGAGCAAGTCACAGAACGCCGCTTCGCTGTCGGTATCGCCAACCGGGCGGTAGAAGCTGGCCGTCGGTTGCAGGTCTGCCAACTGGCCATTATGCGCGAAGCACCAGTTACGCCCCCACAACTCGCGTACGAACGGATGGGTGTTGGAAAGGCAGACCTTGCCGACGTTGGCCTGGCGGATATGCCCGATCACCACTTCGCTCTTGATCGGGTAGCGTTGCACCAGGTTCGCGACTTCCGACTCGCAGCTCGCCGCCGGGTCCTGGAACAAGCGCAAACCCCGACCTTCGTAGAAAGCGATACCCCAACCGTCCCGATGTGGACCGGTACGTCCACCGCGCTGCATCAGCCCGGTGAAGCTGAACACGATATCGGTCGGGACATTGGCGCTCATGCCCAATAACTCACACATGCTCGAACTCTCGCTTTATGGCAGGGGCACGGTTACAGACGGGGTTCGACGCGCATCCGCTGGGGATTGCTCGGCACCGGCGGTCGACCGTAGCGATCATCGCCGGCACCGCCGAAGGGGTGATCCTCTTCCGGCTCGTCGGCACGGATCGCGGCCTGGACGGCGGCGGCCTGTTCCTTGCGGGCCCTGGCACCACGCTCGAGGACGAAACGAATCGCCACGAACACCAGGTAAATGCCGAAAGCGATCATGCCGTACATCAGCAGGTCGGAAATCGCCCGCCACGCGTTGTTGCCGACCTTGAACAACAGGTCGAGCGCCGTGATGGCAATGGCCGGGGCCACTTTTTCCTTCACCGGGTCAATGATGGTCGGGCTGAACAGCAGCACCGCCACCAGCAAGCGCAGGGGTTCGCGCAGCCAGCGCCACATCCAGCGGGTGATGCGCATCCACACCAGCAGGCAGCCCAAAGCGGCAAAGGCGTAGAGGCCCCAAGCGATCAGATAGTCGTTCTCGGTCATGGTGTCCATGGCAAGGCAGGCAAATAGGCGCTTATGATAACGGCTTTTCGTCCATCAGGCTCCTTCATGTAGGAGCTGCCGCAGGCTGCGATCTTTTGATCTTAAAAAATCAAGATCAAAAGATCGCAGCCTGCGGCAGCTCCTACAGGTTGCCAGTCCCTATTCAGTACATTGTTCGAGAGCCCCTCATGCCCCTACCCGCCAACGTTTCCGATGCCCCGATTGCCCGCAAGGCCGAAGGATCCGACCCGTACGCCTGGCTGCAGGAGCGCGACAGCGCTGCGGTGCTCGACTACCTGAAGGCCGAAAACCGTTATCAGGAGGCGCAAACCGCTGATCAGGCCGGGTTGCGCGAAACCCTGTTCGAGGAGATCAAGAACCGGATTCTCGAAACCGACCTGTCCCTGCCCTCGCCATGGGGCCCCTACCTGTACTACACGCGCACCACGGCGGGTGACGAATACGCCCGTCACTACCGCTGCCCGCGCCCGGCCGACGACAGCCTGGTCCTCGACGAAAGCCAGGAACAACTGCTGCTGGACCCTAACGAGCTGGCCAAAGGCGGCTTCTTTTCCCTCGGTGCGTTCAGCATCAGCCCCGATCACCAGCGCCTGGCCTACAGCATCGATTCCACGGGCGACGAAATCTACACGCTGTTCGTCAAGGAGTTGTCCGACGGTCGCGTCAGTGAACTGGAGTTCCAGGACTGCGACGGCAGCATGACCTGGGCCAACGACAGCCTGACCCTGTTTTTCGGCGAGCTGGATGACACCCATCGTCCGCACAAGCTGTTGCGCTATCGCCTCGATGGCACGGCGGCCGAAGAAGTGTTCCATGAAACGGACGGCCGCTTCTTCATGCACTGCTACCGTTCGAGCTCCGAACAACAATTGCTGCTGTCGGTGGGCAGCAAGACCACCAGCGAAGTCTGGGTGCTCGACGCCAACCTCCCACAACTGCCCTTTACCTGCGTAGCGCCACGGGTGGAAAACCATGAGTACGACGTTGACCACGGCACGCTCGATGGCCAATGGACCTGGTTCATCCGCACCAACCGCGACGGCATCAACTTTGCCCTGTACACCGCCGTCGATAACGGCGTGGCGCCAGCCGAGGCCGACTGGCGGAACCTGATTCCCCACAGCGACACAGTAATGATCGATGGCATGAGCCTGAATGCCGGCGCCATGACCCTGAGCCTGCGGGTCGGCGGCTTGCCGGTGATCGAAGTTCACCCGCAGGACCTGCCGAGCTATCGGGTTCAATTGCCAGACGCGGCCTATAGCCTGCACGTGCAGAACAGCCTGGAATTCGTCAGCGAGCGAATTCGCCTGCGTTACGAAGCGTTGAACCGCCCTGCGCAAATCCGCCAGCTGGAACTGGTCAGCGGCGAGCAGAAAGTGCTCAAGCAAACCCCGGTGCTTGGCACGTTCGACGCCGACGCCTATGTCAGTCAGCGCCTGTGGGCCACGGCGCCCGATGGCACACAAGTGCCGATCAGCCTGGTGGTCAAGCGCGAAGCGCTCGGCAAGCCGGTTCCGCTCTACCTGTACGGCTATGGCGCTTATGGCGAAAGCCTCGACCCGTGGTTCTCCCACGCCCGCCTGAGTTTGCTCGATCGCGGCATGGCGTTCGCCATCGCCCATGTGCGCGGCGGCGGTGAACTGGGTGAAGCCTGGTATCGCGCCGGCAAGCAGGAGCACAAGCAGAACACCTTCAGCGACTTCATCGCCTGCGCCGAACACCTGATCGCCAAAGGCCTGACCACCGCGCCACAACTGGCGATCAGCGGCGGCAGTGCCGGCGGCATGCTGATCGGGGCGGTGCTCAACCAGCGCCCGGCGCTGTTTGGCGCGGCGATTGCCGAAGTGCCGTTCGTCGATGTGCTCAACACAATGCTCGACCCGGAGCTGCCATTGACCGTCACTGAATACGACGAGTGGGGCAACCCTCAAGAGCCTGACGTTTATGAGCGGATCAAGGCCTACGCGCCTTACGAAAACGTCACCGCGCAAGCCTATCCGCCGATGCTGGTGATCGCCGGCTACAACGACAGCCGCGTGCAGTATTGGGAAGCGGCCAAATGGGTGGCGAAATTGCGCGTCACCAAAACCGACAGTAATCCGCTGTTGCTCAAGACCGAACTGGGCGCCGGGCATGGGGGGATGAGCGGTCGATACCAGGGATTGCGTGACGTAGCGCTCGAATACGCATTTTTGTTCAAGGTGCTGGGTGTTGCCTGAGGAACTTGGGCCGATGAACCGGTCTTAATTGCAGGCGCCTCGGGCCGATACAATTCCGATCCCCCTGTAGGAGCTGCCGAAGGCTGCGATCTTTTGACTTTGTTTTTTTAAGATCAAAAGATCGCAGCCTGCGGCAGCTCCGACAGGAATTCGTGGTGACAGAACCAGACAACAATAAAGACCGCACGACATGTCAGAACCCACTTTACTGAACAACGAAATTCGCAACTGGCTGATGGACTGCGGCCTGTTCAACCAGCTGCTACCGGCGGAATTCGCCGCTGCCTCGGGCTATTTCAACCTCAGCACCATTGCCCAGGGAGAGGAAATTTTCCACGAGGGCGATGCCGGCAGCTTCATGTGCATCATCCATACCGGCCAGGTGGCCGTGCAGAAGACCGCCAACGATGGCCAGCAGGTGACCATTGCGACGCTGCGCAGCGGCCGCTCGTTCGGTGAAATGGCCGTACTCGACGGCGAACGGCGCTCGGCCAGTTGCGTGGCCGCGAGTCACTGCCAGTTGCTCAACCTGGGCAAGGATTCGCTGGAAAAGATGCTCAATGACGCGCCGAAAGTCGCGGCAAAGATCATCCGCGCCCTCGCCGTCTCACTGTCCCGGCGCTTGCGCATGGTCGATGGACAGTTGCTCTCGCAGCAGGTTTAACCGCCGGGTGACTTGACCTTCGGTGGGTTCGGCTCGATCCCCGGCACCGGCTGGTCCTTGATCGGCGGGCTTGGCATCTCGATCGGCACCAACGGTGGGCCGCTACTGCCCGGCCCCACTTTTGGCAGCGGTGCCGGGCTGATCTGCGGGTACGGTGTGGGCGTTGCGGTGCCCGGCGAGCCAGGCATTGGCGCGGGACTGATCGGCGTCGTCTGTAGCTGCTGGCCCTGCACTGCAGTTATCGAGAGCGCGGCCAGGGCAATGGCCGTTAGAATGGTGCGCTTCATCAATGGCTCCGTTGGCCTTGTGGTCACTTGCAGGCTACTCCCAACTGCGTCCGTTTGCCTTCCCTGTGCCGCCATTTTTCCTCAAGTGAGCCCCATGAAACGTTTTGTTCTGCTCGATACCGCCCCTATTCCCGAGAACGGCGGAGCCCTGTGCCTGTTCGAGTACGGCGAAGATTTCGTCATCAAGATCCAGGGTGGCGACGGTGGACAATTGATGAATACGCGCATGCACGGCTCCGAGGATGCCCTGGCCGAAATCCCCTGCCGCAAGGTCGCGGGAAGACCCGACTCACGGGTATTGATCGGGGGCCTGGGCATGGGTTTTACCCTCGCCTCGGCGCTCAAGCACCTGGGCAAGTCCGCTGAAGTGGTGGTCGCCGAACTGGTGCCAGGCGTGGTGGAGTGGAACCGCGGACCGCTGGGCGAAAAAGCCGGAAACCCGCTGCAAGACCCGCGCACGGTGATCCGCCTGGAAGACGTGGCCAAAGTCCTGCAGGCAGAGCCGCAGGGTTTTGACGCGATCATGCTCGACGTCGACAACGGCCCCGAAGGCCTGACCCAGAGGGCCAACAGCTGGCTTTACTCCGCCGGGGGCCTGAGCGCCTGCGCCAAGGCCCTGCGACCCAAGGGCGTGCTGGCGGTCTGGTCGGCCAGCGCAGACCGACAGTTTTCCGACAAACTGAAGAAAGCCGGTTTCAAGGCCGAGGAAGTACAGGTCTTCGCCCACGGCAATAAGGGCACCCGCCACACCATCTGGATTGCCGAGAAGCTCAAGGGCTGAGCTAAACTGCGTTTATACCGTCATTAGTCATTCAACAAAGGTGAACCCATGAGTTCGTCCACCCCGACCAACACCTCGAAGCTGGACCGCATCCTCGCCGACAACCAGCGCGACAAGGAAATGGGCTACCGCGACAAGGCCCTGAAGATGTACCCGCACGTGTGCGGCCGCTGCGCCCGTGAATTCTCCGGCAAGCGCCTGAGCGAACTGACCGTGCACCATCGCGACCACAACCACGACAACAACCCCCAGGACGGTTCGAACTGGGAACTGTTGTGCCTGTACTGCCACGACAACGAACACTCGCGTTATACCGACCAGCAGTATTTCGGCGAGGGCTCGCTGAGCACGCCAAAAATCGCCAAGGCAACGCATAACCCGTTTGCAGCGTTGGCAGGGTTGATGAAGAAAGAAGACTGAAGATCTTCAGCGCCCGAGCCTGCTCGCGAAGGCGATTGCTCAATCGCCAAACTGCCCGCTGCCGCCCAATCCCCGTATAATCGCGCTTTTTTCCCAAAGGCACCCCGCTCGTGGCAGACAAACGGTACAGCTGCATTGGTTTGTATAACCCCAAGTCACCGGAGAACGTCGGTTCGGTGATGCGCGCCGCAGGCTGTTATGGCGTGGCGTCGGTGTTCTACACCGGCAAGCGCTATGAGCGCGCCGCCGACTTCGTCACCGACACCAAGCGCGTTCATTACGATATCCCGCTGATCGGCATCGACGACCTGAAGAAAATCCTGCCCCTCAACTGCGTACCCGTTGCCGTGGAACTTGTCGAAGGCGCCCGCCCATTGCCGGAGTACACCCATCCGGACCGCGCGTTGTATATCTTCGGCCCGGAAGACGGCTCGCTGGACAAAGAGATCCGTGACTGGTGCGAAGACGTGGTCTATATCCCGACCACCGGCTGCATGAACCTAGCCGCCACGGTCAATGTCGTGCTCTACGACCGCATGGCCAAGGGCCTCAACACCCGTTCGGGGCCGAAATTCCGCTGAATCGCCGTACATCCGATGGAACAAGTGGCCAGTCGAGGCAGTCAGCTTATCTATCCACTACTCAAGCCTGGAGTCAGATCATGAGCGAACTCAAACGCGTAGAGCGCATCGAATCCACCCCGTTCCAGACCTCTTCCGAGCAGAATGTCCAAGGCTGGGAACGCATCGGCTCACTGGCTGGCGGTGTAGTGATGGTCGGCAAGGGCTTGCGTCGTGGCGGCCTGCTTGGCCTGATCCAGGTGGCCATCGGCGGTGTGGCCCTGGCCCGTGGCATCACCGGTCACAGCTCGGCCAAAAGCCTGCTGGAAAAAAGCCGTCAGGACATGAATAACGTGCGGGCGAAGATCGAGCGTGCGGGGGAAGAGTTGAGGACGCTGAAGGCCAATGCCGAAGCGGCGACCAAAACCGCCACCGTGACCGGCAATGATTCTTTGAAGTCGCCGAAACCTTAAAGCAAAAGATCGCAGCCTGCGGCAGCTCCTACAGGGTGTACGCCCCCCCACTGTAGGAGCTGCCGCAGGCTGCGATCTTTTGATCTTTATTGAAGCAACCCTGTATCAAGGACTTTGGAAGACTCTCCAATCACGCTCTCACTAAGCTGCACGAATTCCTTGGTATCCACGCTCCCCAGACGCATCGCCCCGCGCATCACATCATCGAGCGAGCGCTTGTTGCGGGTTTTCAGGCGAATCTCGCGGTCCAGTTCCTGCAGCAACAGCACCGCTTTGGCCAACTGCGCAGCGTTGATCTGCTCGCCGCGCAGACTGGTGACTTTCTGGCTGTCCTTGACCAGCTTCCTGTGCAGCCCCTCATACCGCTCATCACTCATACCGCCGGCCCGGCGCACCAGTTCGATGGCGTAGTATTCGGCAAACCCCTCGCTGATCCAATCGCTGCGCTGCTGATCGTTGATCCGTCCGAACACTTGGGCCAACTCGCGCACCAACGCACTTGTACCGTTTTCACTGACCAGCGGCAGGCGGGCGTTCAGGTAAATTGACTCATGCGCCGAAAGACTGCCACGCCACATCGGGTCATTGGCGCCGACAATCAACAACTTGGTCGGGTGACGAGGAAACACGGCTTGCACCTGTGGCCAGACAAACGTCAGCAGCGTCAGCACGTCCATGCGCCGCATGCCCTGGCCTCGCGGTGAGGTGACGGTGACTTCGGTTTCGCCCAATCGGGTACGCCGGCTACCGAGGTGACCCGCCAGCATCCAGCCCGTGGGCCGGTCGAACAACCGGGAAACATTATCGATGCGAAACTTGTTCTTGCCGATGCGCGGCCAGGCGGTCTCGACGCTTTGCCAGCCATTGGGCAGCTCGAATTCCAGGCGTGACACCAACTCGATACCGTCCTGCTGATCGATTTTGGCGGGTGGCACCAGATCGTCACCGCGCATCAGCGCCCAGGCCGGGGTGATGCGAGTGTCGAAGCTGCCACTCTTGCGGCCATGGCTGATACGAACTCGGTAAGTCAGGCTGGCCTTGTCCCCGGCAGGGAGCCATACACCACGGGTGAGTTTGCCCGGTGTCTGCTGCCATTGGCCATCAGCCTTGAAATCACTGTAGTGGCTGCCGTCGCCGAGGTTGAAATCCAGGCTGCGTACCGCCGAGCCCTGGGCCAGGGTGAGGCGCACTTCAGCCTGGTCGCTTTGCGGCAACAGGCGCACGTGGTAATCCAGATCGACCTTCTTCGTCGCCGCCCACGCGGGAGCGCTCAGGGACAATAACCCAACGGCCAGCGCCCGCTGCCATCCCACAGCCATACACACTCCTTTGTAAAACCTTAACCTGCGCGGAAGATCAGATGGTCTTCCCAATCCTCTTCGGCCACGCTGCCTTCGGCAAGCATGCGCCCGGACTGGGAAATACGTTCGTGGTGCACCGCGTCGCGATCACCGCACACCAGGTGATGCCACAACGGCAGATCCTTGCCCTCGCTGACCAGGCGATAGCCGCAGGTCGGTGGCAGCCATTTGAACTCGTCGGCCTTGCCCGGTGTGAGCTGGATGCAGTCTGGCACCGAGGCGCGACGGTTGGGGTAATCGCTGCACTGGCAGGTTTTCAAGTCCAGCAGTTTGCAGGCGATACGCGTGTAATAGACGCTGTTGTCGTCTTCATCTTCGAGCTTTTGCAGGCAGCACAGGCCACAGCCATCGCACAGCGATTCCCATTCCTGCTGATCGAGTTGATCGAGGGTTTTGCGTATCCAGAACGGTTCTACTTTGGCGGCCATGGTTCGAGCATCGACATCAGGTGGTGAAAAGGCCGCCAGTCTAGTGCCCGCAGCCCCGCGGGCCAAGCATTGGCGACTGTCGGTAGAACACGCTTGTCAGTTATTGCGCCGCCAAGTAGGGTTTTGCGTCGCTCCCACTTTCAAACGTAGCAAGGAATCTCTTGATGAGTGCAAATCCACGCATTGCCGATTACGCCATCCATCCGCAGTTTACCGATCGCTGGTCGCCCCGGGCCTTCACGGGCGAAACCATTCCTGAGGAAACCCTGCTGAGCTTCTTTGAAGCGGCACGCTGGGCACCGTCGGCGTACAACTCGCAGCCTTGGCGGTTTCTTTATGCGCGTCGCGATACGCCGAACTGGGAGCGTTACCTGGGCCTGCTGAACGAATTCAACCGCAGCTGGGCGCAACACGCCTCGGCTTTGGTGATCGTGATCTCGAAAACCACCTTCACCGCGCCTGGCGCCACCGAAGAAACCCCGGCGCTGTGGCACACGTTCGACACCGGTTCCGCCTGGGGCCACCTGGCGCTGCAAGCCAGCATCAGTGGCTGGCATACCCACGGCATGGCGGGTTTCGACCAGGAATTGACCCGCAAGGAGCTGAACATTCCTGAAGGCTACGCCCTGCATGCCGCCGTGGCAGTCGGGAAGCTGGGGGATAAAGCGACACTGGCGGAGTACCTGCAAGCACGCGAAGAGCCAAGCCCGCGGCGGCCGTTGAACGAACTCGCTGCTGAAGGCGACTTCACCCTCTAAGCCGATCGTTCCCACGCTCTGCGTGGGAATGCAGCCCGGCACGCTCCGCGTCCCAACGGCGTGACGCAGAGCGTCACAAGAGGCATTCCCACGCAGAGCGTCACTAGTGTCCGGTAAACATGTTTCATAGCTGAAGGCTGCCTTGGGCAGCCTTCAGCTTTTCTCGCTCCTGCCTTCGTCGATCCCTCAGTTCTGGAGTAGCGGGCCGTTCGTGCAGGACGTGAGATATGCGAACCGTCAGCTCGAACAACGAACCGGTAAATCCTGAGCGACGATGGAAAAGGTGCAGTAACAAGTAGCTGATCAAGGCACTGTAAATCTGCAGGCGCACGGCGTTTTCAGAGAAGGCATAGAAGCGTTTGAGTTTCAGATGTTGCTTGATCCACTTGAAAAACAGCTCGATCTTCCAGCGATCTTTGTACAAGCCCGCGATTTCTTCAGCTGTTCTTGCGAAGTCGTTGGTCACCAGGATTAACGGCGTGGCATGTCCCTCGCGCTCAACCACCACGCGTCTTACCGGCGTTTCTCGGTAGTCATTCAGACGCTTACCGCCCAGATGCTTTTTGCCGAATAGAATGACTTCATCGGTCATGACCGGGCTTTGCTCGGCTACGGTCGAGTGCTTGTGCAGCACTTTGATATTGGCGTTTTTCTTCAGGCGGGTGACGAAAAAAGCGCCTTTGGTCTGCAACTGGTGCCACCAGTTGTAATCGCAATAGCCCTTGTCAAAGACATACGTCATGCCGGCCTGAATCGGCATTTCCAGTGCATCGCTCAGGTCGTTGACGTTGGCAGGAGTGATGTTGACGTACACCGGGGCCAACTTCGCCAAATCTAGCCCGACATGTACTTTCAAGCCCTGCGTAATGCGGGTTTTCGTGGCGGCTGTCCAGCCATCGAAGTGAGGTCCGCGCAAAGTGATCGACGTGGAATCAAGCAGGCTAACCATGGCACCGACTTCTTTGCGCTGCTGGCGGCTGATGCCGCGCAACAGCAACTCGCAAAGGTCCTGGAATGGCCGGTAGTCACGCTTGTTCAAGGCATCCGACAGGGTCGAGCGGGCGACCGGACCCGCTTTAAGATGGTAGCTATGCGGGCTTAGAGTTTCGGAGAAAGTCGCCAAGGACCGCAGGCTTAAGGCTTGGGTTACATGACCGCTAACCAGTGTCACCAGCAATTGCCAGGACGTGCAGCGTTTGACGTAGCGATCAGCCTGGTGCCTTTCGGTGGATTGCCGAAAGAACTGGCGCGGGATCGCACTGAGCAGGTGGGCTAAACGGGTGCTGGTAAACATGAGCCAAAATCGAGTCTGAAAAATCCGATTATGACTGACGGCCGCCAACAGCAAGGGGGAGCAAGCTCCCCCTTCGGTTTTTACCGGACGCTAGTGACGCAGAGCGTGGGAACGATCAGGGTCGGCAGCTCAGTACCCGCGATTGAAATCCACTTCCCCGCGCAACGCTTCACCCGCCTGATACGCCCGCAGGTTCTCGACAAATAGATTCACCATCAGCGACGGCGAAGTCGGTGCCGAGCTATGGCCCGTCAGTAGCAGGCCGAAGGCCGTCCAGAACGGATGGCGTTGCGGCAGCGGCTCCTGGCGACAGACGTCAATCACGGCGCCCACCAGATGCCCTTCTTTCAAGGCCTCGACCAGATCCGCATCCACCACCGCTACACCGCGCCCGACATTGATGAACAAACCACTTGGCTTGAACTGCTTGAACAGCGCTGCATCGTATATATCGTGGGTGTTCGGGGTATTTGGCAGCAGATTGACCACATAATCCACTTCACCGACCAACCGAGGCAGGTCCGCCAGCGAACCGACTTCGATAAAGGGTGCCTGCTCACGGGCTTCGCTGGCGATGCCATACAGCTGTACACCAAAGGGTACGAGAAATTGCGCCACGGTCTGCCCGATATCACCAGTACCGACGATCAACACCTTGCGCCCCGCCAGGCTCTGGCCGTGACGGCTGTCCCATTTGCGCTCGACCTGGCTGACCAACCGTGCCAGCACTTCACGTTCGTGGCCGAGCATGTAGGTGAGCACGTATTCGGCCATGACCTGACCGAAAATTCCCACCGCGCGAGTCAGGCGATAGTGCCGAGGCAAGCCATCGGCCAGCAGCGGCGTGATCCCGGCCCAGGTCGATTGCAACCATTGAGGCTGATGCCCCTGGCGCAACAGGGTCGCCAGCAAGTCGGGTTGGCCGAGCCAGACCGGGCAATCGGCAGCCAGACGCGCCAATTCAGCGGAATCGCCGCTAGTCAGTACTTCCACCTCGGGCACCGCCTCTTGCAACAATCGGGCGTAGACCGGGTGATCGTGTTCAGCAATCAGGACGCGCATGCTTCAAACCTTTCGAAAAACAGTGCATACGGCCGCCGACAGAGTCCTGCTCCGTCCATGCGGCCCTTGCCAAAATCATTCCAGTGTCGATCACATGGGGTCGTTGCGTCGCAGCAATTCTTCCGGCAAGTGCTCGATGTATTCGTCTTCCGCTGGCGGCATTTGCAGGTGATAGCCCTGCTTTTCGAGGTTTTCCAGCACGACGGTGATGTCCTCGCGCGACAGTTTGCGCTCGGGGCTCAATACCAGGTCAAACGCGTGGATAGCTTTGCCGAAGGCAGCCATCAAGGGCTCTGGCACACGCTCCAGAGCATCGCTCTTGAGCACATAGAGGTACATCTCGTTTCTTTTCGAACTGCGGTAGATGGAGCAAATACGTTTCAAGGCTGTTCTCCGGGGGTGGCCAGGCTGTCGAGCAGCGCCTGGCCCATCAACTCGCGGCGCCAGCCACGCAGCGAATCAGGCAATTGATAGGGACCATTGGGGAAGCCACTCTTGAGCAAGGCTTCCAGGGTTTTCTTGCGCAACATCAGCTCAGGCGCGATGTTCAAGCGTTCGGCTTCGGCCTGGCCGATGGCTTTGAGTCGCTTGAGCAGCGCGGCGGCGTCCACCGGCAACGGCTCAGGCACGGCGGGTGGCCATTGCTCGGGCGACACACTGGCAGAGCGCTTGATCAGATCAAGCAAAAATTCGCCGTCCTGACGCACGGTACGCGGGTGCATGTCTTCGATTTTCGCCAATGCGCCGAGGTTGTCCGGTTGAGTGCGCGCCAGCGGCCACAGCGAATGCTCGCGGATGATGCGGTTGCGCGGCAGGTCACGGGCACGCGCCTCCTGCTCGCGCCAGGCGCAGAGCTCACGCAACACAGCGAGCTGCGCGCGGGACAATTTCCAGGCCAGCTTGGCGTCGCGATAGACCTCGAACGGATCGATTTCACGACGCAGGTTAGCCACCAGCTCCGCACCGTCCTCCAGGACCCAGGCGTATTTGTCATCGGAGAGTTGCGGGCGCAATTTCACGAAAACTTCCGCCAGGTGCACGGCATCTTCGGCGGCGTAGCTGATCTGGGTCTCGGAAAGCGGGCGTTGCAGCCAGTCGGAACGGGTTTCGCCCTTGGGCAGGTCGATCCCCAATACTTCCTGTACCAGCCGCGAATAACCCATGGAAAAACCCAGGTTCAGGTAAGCGGCGGCCAGCTGCGTATCGAACAGCGGTGCCGGCAGGCTGCCGGTCAGGCGCAGCAGGACTTCGAGGTCTTCGCTACACGCATGGACAACCTTGACCACCGCTGGATTTTCCAGCAAGGCGGCCAGGGGCTGCCAGTTATCGATGGTCAACGGATCGATCAGGTAGGCACGTTCGCCATCGCCGACCTGCAGCAGGCCTGCGATCGGGTAGAAGGTGTCGACCCGCATGAATTCGGTGTCGAGGGCAACGAACGGCAGCTGCTGCCACTCGGTGCAAAACCGACCGAGGCTATCGTTGTCGCGAATCCAGTGAATATCGATGGCCACACGGCTCTCCCTTGAAGAATGGCGCGCAGTATATATCGCCCCCGACGATTTCCGCGCATCCACTGAACAAGAGCTTTAGCGAAAATGCCTGCCTGACTGCAAGAATAGCCTGACAAACCTGGCCTAACCGACCTTACCCAGCACGTAAACCCGCCTCGTTGCGAGGCCGGGCAGAAAATCCTGATGGCTGAGCACGCGCAAACCTGCCAGTTTGAATTGCGTCTCAAGCTCGGTCTTACTGACCAGTGACCCTGCTGCGGCCCCCTGCCCGTCGGTGTGCCATCCCTTGAAACGGCCAGCCACACGCGCCGCCACAATCACCGTATCGCGGCTGACCCGGTAAAATTCGCCCAACATCGCCAAACGGAGTTCGGGGCAGGCAATGTGCTGAAACAGCTGCATGCAAAAAATGCTGTCAACGGCATTTTCCGACAAGCCAATGTTGAAGGCGGAGCTTTGAAAAGTCCGGACTCGCTTCATCAGGCTCTGCGGATGGTGGGTACGGGCATGCTCGAGAATAGCCTGGGACTGATCCGTCGCGAGAATCACCCGGTTCGCATGCTCACCCAGCACTGGCCAGAAGCGCCCGACACCACAAGCCACATCAAGAATCAGGCCCGGTTCGCCGGCGACCTTGAGCGCCCGGCGCACCATTTGCTCGTCACGCCAGAACGCCAGGCGCTCGCCCAGGCCTTGCGCTCGCGGCTGCAGGCAGACGCGGGCGTGCTCCTGGTCATAATGCCGGGCGAACTCGAGCTCGATGGCGGAAGGTGACTGAGCAGGCATTTGCAGGGGTCTCGAGCGTAGATGTGCCGGCCGCAGGCCGTCGTATGAAATAGAGATCGCAGCACTCAATCTTTGGCCAGTACGCCATCGATCGCCGCCCTGCGGCACCCGGAAAACATATCCAGGTCCTGGTTATAAACCTTGCTGTTGACCTCCAGCAGCCCCAGCATCGAATGGAACAGGTTGTCCTGGCTCAAGGGCTTTTCACGGCTCATTTGCAGGCAATGGGTGTCCACCGAGAAGGACTTCTGATAGCTGTCGGAGAACCAGGCCAGCATCGCCACATGTTTCTGTTGTTCCGGTGCCAGCATGTAAGGCGTGCCATGGAGGAACAAGTTGTATTCGCCCAGGGATTCGCCGTGGTCCGACAGATACAGCATCGCGGTATCAACTTTGTCCTGGTTGCTGCGCAACAGATCGATCAGGGTCGACAGCACATGGTCGGTGTACACCAGCGTATTGTCATAACCATTGATGATGCTTTCGCGACTGCAGTTGTTCAGTGCATTACTTTGACAGACCGGGGTAAAGTGCTCGAATTCCTTCGGATAGCGTTTGTAATACTCCGGACCGTGACTGCCCATCTGGTGCAATACCAGTACTGTGTCTTTGTCCAGGGTATCGATGAAATGTTGCAAACCCTGCAGCAGGATTTCATCGCGGCATTCACTGTTGGCGCACAGCACCGGGTCCTTCAAATTGCTGACGTCGTCGAGGGTGACGCGATCGCAGGTGCCTTTGCAGCCAGACTGGTTGTCACGCCAGATCACATCGAGGCCCGCATGCTTGAGTACATCCAGCAGGCCTTCTTCGTTCTTGGCCTTGCTCGCGTTGTAACCCTTGCGCCCCATATTGGAGAACATGCAAGGCACCGACACCGCCGTTTCAGTACCGCAGGACTTCACGTCGGTAAACGCGATCAGCCCGGCTTCCTTATCCAGTTTCGGCGTGGTGTCGCGGTTATAGCCAAGGATGCCGAAGTTCTCGGCGCGGGCACTCTCACCGACCACCAGAACCGTCAGGGACTTGCGATCATGGTTTTGCAGGGCAGGGTTGCGTTGCGCGTCTTCACCGATCTTGACGAAGGGCTGGCGCGCTGATGCGACCTGCTCGCGCAAGTAACCGGAAAAGGCACCAATGTAGTTGCTGGGTACCACCATCAGGCGAAGCTCATGGTGATTGCGAAACAGTGAAGAAAGCCCCTGATAGTTAATCAGCGCGACACCACCAATGACCGCCGCCGAGGCAAAAGTCACGAGTATCTTGCTCAATAACTCGCGATGCCAGCGGCGATAACTAACCGGCGTCTTCCACAACAACCAGGAGGGCAACACACCGAGAAAAACGATATACGCAAGCAATTTGAATGATAGTAAGTCGCGGACTTCCGTTGCATTGGTTTGAGCGAAGTTGCGCAACATGCCGATGTCGATCAAGACGCCGTATTGGCCCATGAAATATGCGACGCCCGCACTGATCATGAACAGCAGGGTCAGCACGGGCTTGAGCACCGGCCGGAACGCCAGCAGGGTCAGGATAATGTTGAAAGCCGCAAGGATCATCGCACCGAACGCCACACGCATGACGATGCCTTTACCGTCCGCGATGGTGATTTCGAAAAGGTGCTGCCACAATACAAAATTGAAGGCAGTCAATAAAAAGGCGCTGGCAATCAGTGTCACCCACTCCGGGCGCACGGCTTTAATCTTCAACATGGTGATCGACTGTTCCTGAAAAGAAGTGCCTTCGATAAATGTGAAAATTTCATTTATCGCGACAACACTAACTTTAGGCATCCGACTATCAATTTTTCGTGAAAAAGAAGCCAACGATTGGTTGCCAACCTAATGCACGATGAAACTTTCTACTTATTTGAGAATCGTTCAGGTCTTGTTCAGCAAGCTCGAACTTCTGAGCATCTGAAGGCTGCAAGTCATGCTGATGACCGCCGTATTTAATTTCCCGATAATGCGCAAGACTTTCTGATTTGCCGCCTGCCAACCATTCGCGCCTAATCGGCTCCTGATTCATCAAGGTCCGACTATGGAAAACATTCGCGAAACCTCCCGCCCCGCCCTGTGGATAATGTTCAGCATCATTTTGGTCGCCCTCAACCTGCGCCCCTCCATGGCCGCCGTCGGACCTTTACTGTCGGCGATTCGCGGCGATATCCCGCTGAGTTTCAGTCTCGCGTCGCTGCTAACCCTGCTGCCGGTCATGACCATGGGGCTGGCGATGTTCTTTGGACTGGCAGTCAGCCAACGCCTCGGTGAGCACCGCACGGTCGTACTGTCGCTGGTGGTCATCGGCCTGGCCACGGCTGCGCGATTGTTCCTCGATACTGCGTTGGAACTGATCCTCAGCGCCGTGCTCGCCGGCATCGGCATCGCCCTGATCCAGGCACTGATGCCGACGCTGATCAAATCCCGATTCAGCGACAACGTGGCCCTGTGCATGGGGCTCTACGTCACGTCGATCATGGGCGGTGCCGCCATTGCGGCCGCCTTCGCCCCGCTGGTGATGGTCCGTACAGGCAGTTGGCGCATCGGCCTGGCGATCTGGGCGGTGCTGGCCGTGATCGCACTGCTGTTCTGGTGCAGCCATCGAGCGGGGGCGCCGATGCCGGCTTCCACGAGCAACCGCTCGTTCTTCAGCCATCCACGCGCCTGGTTGCTCGCGGCTTTTTTCGGGCTGGGCACCGCGTCCTACACCTGCGTACTGGCTTGGCTGGCACCGTATTACGTAGAAAAAGGCTGGAGTGAAGAAAACGCCGGGTTGCTGTTGGGCTTCCTGACCGCCATGGAGGTGTTGTCCGGCCTGCTGACTCCGGCCATCGCCAACCGTAGCCGTGATCGACGCCTGGTGCTGGTGGTGCTGTTGGCGCTGATCATGGCTGGCTTTTGCGGGTTGATCCTGAGCCCCGAACATCTCGGCCTTCTGTGGCCATGCCTGCTGGGGCTGGGAATAGGCGGACTGTTCCCGATGAGCCTGATTGTCTCGCTGGATCATCTGGACGATCCCCGGCGCGCGGGTGGGCTCACGGCGTTCGTGCAAGGCATCGGCTATCTGATCGCCGGCCTCTCGCCGCTGGTTGCCGGGATGATCCGCGATCAGTTCGGCACTTTCGAATGGGCCTGGTGGTCACTCACCGGGGCCATGGCACTGATGATCATGATGGCGTTGCGCTTCGATCCACGGCACTACGCCAGGCACCTGCACTGACTCGCAGCGCGCTTCGCATGCCTGCGAAAGATTCTCCTGCTGCCCTCATTGCTTTAGGATCGTTCGCACAAGTTTGCGCATGAGCCGGAAAGGATGCTGAACAGTAACGTGCTACGAAAGCTCGACATGCAGGATTTGATGGTATTCGTCGCCGTGTATGAGCAAAACAGCGTCTCCGGCGTTTCCGAAGCGCTGTGTGTCAGCCAGTCCACCGTGAGTTACTGCCTGAAAAAACTGCGCGCCGGGTTTGAAGACGAATTGTTCATCAATACCCGCACCGGGATGCGCCCCACCTATAAGGCCGACAGCATGTACCCCCACGTGCTGAAGATCCTCGACAGCATCAACCTGTGCCATGCCAGTGCGTCAGCGTTCGATCCGTCCATGCAGCCGACGGTTTTCAATCTCTGTGCACCGGAATACTTCGAGCAACTGGTTCTACCCCACCTGTTGAAACGCTTCGCGCGCTTCGAGCATGCAGTGACGGTCAATGTCCACAGGCTCGAAACCGACATCCCGGCCCAGGCACTGCGCGATGGTAGCCTCGATCTGGCAATCGGTTTCGGCCCGGACTTCCATCGAAGGCACGCTGACTTCAATGTGCACACGTTGCTGCAAGATGACTTCGTCTGCGTCTTCGACCGTCGTGCGGCCCCGTCGCAACCACGCCTGGGCCTGCAAACCTTCATCGAGCGCCGGCATGTGTTTCCGACACCCTGGACATCCACCAGCAACATGGTTGACGGCTGGTTGGCCCAGCAAGCCCTGCAACGCCAGATAGTCGCGCGAGCCAACAGCTACGGCGCGGCCCTGAAGATGATCAGCGGCACCGACTTTCTCCTCACCCTGCCCCGACGCATCCAGCAATTGCTGGCCGATGAGAACGCCTTCGAACGCTGTGAAGCGCCCGATGGCTTGCCCGGATTCACCCTCGACATGCAGTGGCGCCAAGGCACCGATCAGGACAGCGCCAACACCTGGTTACGTGAGCAAGTGATCGCGGCCTGTGCGCAAGCGTAAAAGCACCGGCGCACCCAGCAACGCTCAATTACTGGAGCGTTCTCTCTATAAACGGCGACACAGATAAGCTTGGGTTTGATACGGAAACTCAATAGTTTCATGCCCGCAAAGGGACGGGTGAGTCTGGATCAGCTTCTGCAACTGTGCGGATACTTTCGCCTTTTCGGCAGGTGGAAGAGCGGCGATAAAACTCACCGACAGAATTCGGTCCATGATGACTTCGTTGACGCCACCTGAATGTGTGTACGGGAAACAGGTAAGTTCGGGTTCAGAAAAGTAACGCCCCGTGAATGGCAACTTCCAGTCACCGGTATGAAAGCGTGGAGTATCGCCTTCGTACGGCGTAATGATCTCGGTAATGGCTGCAACCCAGTCCACCGACTCATCACGCACGTTCCAGATCAAGCCCAGCCGACCGTTTGGCTTAAGCACTCGGTGTATCTCGGCAAGGGCCGTTTCATCTGCAAACCAGTGGAAGGCTTGGGCGCATACCAGTGCTTGCGCTGCTCCGGAGTTGAGCGGAATAGATTCGGCTGTTCCTTCCAGGATCGTGATGTGCGGTAGATTCCTGGCAAACTCGGATCGCATCGCTTCTATGGGCTCGACCGCTACGACATCGATGTCCATTGATCCCAACAACTGGGTGAATTTACCGGTGCCGGCGCCTAAATCAACAACCGTCGATCCCGGATGAATCTCAAGTGCCTCTCTAAGCCAGCTAACCAGCTCACCTGGATAGCTCGGGCGCCCCCTGGCATAGGTTCCAGCTTGCGATGAGTAGCCCAGCTGAGCAACTTTCCGAATACCGGCCATGAGTCGTGATCCGCTTTTGGTTTAGAGACACCTGGTCAACCTGACCAATGACGCGATACGGCTCAGTGACCAACAGATGTCTTCGAATATGATTCCCGATCGATATCGAGAATCTCCACGCACAGCTGCACCTCTACCCCTGCCGGCCATTCACACAGATCCCTGACCACTGCCAGCAGACTTTCAGACAGCTGCTTCTTGATCTGCTCCGAGCGACCGCTCAGTATCGCAAGCTTCACATGCACGAACGCCCGCTCGGCCAATGCCGTGCCGACCCTGAACGTCTCGAGCTTCACCGCGCGACTCTTGATGTCGAATTCGGCACCGAACTGCCCGGACCCCACCAGCGTATTGTTCAGGCGCATCAACGCAACATCGGCGTTCAGCTCAGGCAGGTTGGCGGTGTATTCAAGGTGCAGGTGAGGCATGACATCACTCCTATGGGTTGGGGCAAATTCTTACATATAGCACAGCGCCACCTTGTTCACTGGGGCAGCGACAACAGATTGCGCTCGCCCATGAAGGCTTCAAGTCGTGAGCGCAACCAGCGCTCGGCAGGGTCGCTGTCGACGTGGCTGAGCCAGACCATGGACAACTCCAGGGTCGGCGTCTTGAACGGAAACGGCTCCTTGAACAACTGACCGGACGCCGCCATGGCCTCTGCCGTGTAATCCGGCAGGCTGGCCAGCAGATCGGTACCGGCGAGCAAGGCCGGCAATGAACTGTATTGCGGCACCGAGAGCACCACCTGGCGCGAGCGACCGATTGCAGATAACCACTCGTCAGCGAAGCCACTGACGTTGGCAATATGGGACACCAGCACATGAGGGCGCGAACAGTATTCATCGACCGTCAGCGGTGTATCGCTGGCATCGGCTCGTAACACGCTGGGCTGGATATGCCGCAACAATTTGCGCTTGGCGTTGGCTGGAAGACCGCGGGTCTGGCTGACGCCGACCGTTATATCACCAGACGCCAGCAAGTCGGGAATACGCCAGTAATCGACATTCTGCACCACGAACACCACCTTCGGCGCTTCCTGGCGCAATGCCCGCAGCAACGGCGGCAACAGGCCGTACTCGACATCGTCGGACATCCCGATGCGAAAAGTCATGGTGCTGCTGCTCGGGTCGAAATCATGGGTCAGGCTCAACGCCACCGACAACGAGTCCAGCGCCGGCGACAAATGCCGAAAGATCTCCTCAGCCCGCGCCGTGGGCTCCATGCGATGGCCGACACGTATGAACAACGGATCGTTGAACATGGTACGCAAGCGGTTGAGCGCCGAACTGATGGTCGGCTGACCGAGGAACAACTTCTTAGCCACCTTGGTGACGTTGCGTTCCAGCATCAGCGCTTCAAACACCACCATCAGGTTGATGTCAGCCTTGCGTAGCTCGTTGCGATTCATCCATTGACCCCGCTCAAAAACAATCGACAGTTTAGGGAGGTGTAACAAGCGGTGTCTACGCGACTGAACGAATGCCTCAAGCGATTTGCGTTTAATGCCAACAGGCTCACGCGCCGGGTCCTACAGCCCCTTCCTGATTTCGTCGTGCCTCTGGCGGGACAGCTACATCCCCCTAAGCTCAGGAGGCTTCGGGCAAAAACGGTCCGGACGACAACCTTCAAACACAAAAGGAGCATTTCAATGGCTAGAGACAAAGCGAAAGACGACAGGTACTTCAACTGCACCGAAACGCATGAAGCCGATTACGTCGTCGGTCTTTATCCTCACGCCAAGGACGAAGTGAGAAATTTCCTGGCATCGGCCTGCAAAGAAAAATCCCTGCACAATTCCACACACAAGGACGTATATGACCTGATCAAAAAGGAACTGGGCTACGCGCAACCGTAAGGCGGGCCGGTTAGAACGGAGCTGCTCTGCTGAGCAGCTTCCTGATAGGAAGGCAGGCTGTGAACCCAATTCAGGACGAGACAACAAAAACAAAAAAGCCCCGCAGCTTTTCAGCTACGGGGCTTTTTCTAAGTAATGGCGGAGAGATAGGGATTCGAACCCTAGGTACCGGTGAAGGTACAACGGATTTCGAATCCGTCCCATTCGGCCACTCTGGCATCTCTCCAACGGCGCGCATCATAACAACACTTTTGCCGAAAGCAAACCCTCTTTCGTAATTTTTTCTGTGCTATCAGATGCTTGCGTCGATTAAAGCGGTACGCCCAGACGGTTGGCGACTTCTTCGTAGGCTTCGATGACGTCACCGAGGCCCTGGCGGAAGCGGTCCTTGTCCATCTTCTTCATGGTGGCCTTATCCCACAGGCGGCAGCCGTCCGGGCTGAATTCGTCGCCCAGGACGATGGAGCCGTCGTGGAACACGCCGAATTCCAGTTTAAAGTCGACCAACAGCAGGCCGGCGTCGTCAAACAGTTTGGTCAGCACTTCGTTGACCTTGAGCGACAGCTCCTTCATGCGCGCCAGTTGCTCGGCAGTGCCCCAACCGAACGCCACGACGTGGGATTCGTTGATGAACGGGTCGCCCTTGGCGTCGTCCTTCAGGAACAGTTCGAAGGTGTACGGGTTGAGCTTCATGCCTTCTTCAACACCCAGGCGCTTGACCAGGCTGCCGGCGGCGTAGTTACGCACGACGCACTCAACCGGGATCATGTCGAGTTTCTTCACCAGGCATTCGTTGTCGCCCAGCAGCTTGTCGAATTGAGTCGGCACGCCGGCGGCTTCGAGTTTCTGCATGATGAAGGCATTGAACTTGTTGTTCACCATGCCTTTGCGGTCGAGCTGTTCGATGCGCTTGCCGTCGAACGCCGAAGTGTCGTTGCGAAACAGCAGGATCAAGCGGTTAGCGTCGTCGGTCTTGTAAACCGATTTGGCTTTGCCGCGGTACAGTTCTTCACGTTTTTCCATGATGGGCTCCGCTTGCTAAGTAGGTGGGCTAGGCGATGTGTCGCCAGTCGAGCCCTGAATCTTGATCGGCCAGTTGCAGCCAGTCCGGGTCGCACCCGAGGGTGTCGACAAAACATTGCCGGGCCAGCCGCGGCAGGTTGTTCTTGCTGCTCAGATGGGCCAGGACCAGGTGTTGCAGGTCTTTCCAGCCCAACTCGGACACCAGGAATGCCGCCTGATGGTTGTTCAAATGTCCCAGCTCACCGCCCACCCGCTGCTTGAGAAAGTACGGATAATGACCGCGAGCCAGCATGTCCCGGCAATGGTTGGCCTCGATCATCAATGCATCGAGGTCGCGATAGCCGTATAGCACCTTGTCGCAATACGAGCCCAGGTCGGTCAGCAGGCCGAAGCGCCGCTCACCGTCACTGAAAACGTATTGTGTCGGCTCCTGCGCATCGTGGGCCACGGCAATGACCTCGATGCTCAAGTCGCCGATCTGCAGTTGTTCGCCCCCGGCCAGCAAGCCCGCGGGCTCGACCGGCTTGCGCATCCCGCGCAGGGTCCCGCGACTGAGGTAGACAGGCAGATTGTAACGCCGAGACAGCAAACCCACGCCATGCACGTGGTCGGCATGTTCGTGGGTCACGAGTATCGCGCTTAGCTGCGCAGGATCTACACCCAGGCGCAGCAAGCGTTTTTCGGTTTCCCGCAGGGAGAAACCACAATCCACCAGCACATACGTATCAGCGCTGGCTATCAGCGTGCCATTCCCTTGGCTACCGCTGCCGAGAACGGCAAAACGCATGTGATCAGCCCAGGTTGTCCTGAATGACGCTCAACACTTTGCGCGCCACGTCAGCCGGCGCCACGGTATTGATGTTTTTCTCGACGGTGACCTGGACGCTGTCGCCCACCTTGCTCAGGCGAACCTGGTAGCGCTCGGCACGGGACTCGACTTCTTCCTTGCTCGGCGCACTGCCGAACAGGCCGCTGAAGAACCCGGGCTTGTCGTCCTTCTTCTCGGCTTTTTCAGCGAGGTTGATGTAGTACAGGCCCAGGCTGCGGTTGATGTCTTCAACGCGCCACTCGCCCTGCTCCAGCGCACGACCGACGCTCGACCAGGCACGATCCAGGTCGGTACCGACGTTCAGCACCGGGTTGCCGCTGCCGTCTTCGCTGAGGCTGACGCGACTTGGCGCGTCGGAATCGCGAGAGGCCAGCATGGAGACCGAACCACCCTTCTCGGAAATGCGGCTCATGCTTGCCAGCATGTCGTCGACCAGTGCCGCGTCAAGGCCGGTGTTGACCGAACGGTTGGTGAAGGCGACATCGGCAGTGCTGCCGGCAGGACGCTCGGCGCTGACCACGTAGATTTCACTGGTATTGCGCTGTACGCCCGGCTCGATGCGCACCCGCACGCGGGTTTCGCTGTCGGTGCCGACACCGGCCGCGCTCAGGCGCTTGGCCATGGCAGCCGACAGTTCGTCGGAACGCTGCCAGGTCGTGGTGAATTCACCGGTTTGCGGGCGCTGTTCGTCCAGGCGGAAACCGTTGTCCTGGAAGAACTGTACGGCCACGGGCCAGGCTTCCGCCGGCGGGTTCTGCGCCAGGATCGAGCGCGAATCGCCGCTCTTTTGCAGGGAGTAGGCACTGGCGTCGGCCGCGGCCGACAACGGCTGCGGACGAGGCACGATGTATTCGCCCTTGGCGGTGTCATCGGCGACGTTGCGCGGAATCGGCAGCAGCGGATCCAGACGCTTGGCGGTGGTGACATCCGGCGGCAATTGCATGGGTGCAGTCTGTTGCGCTTCCAGGTAATCGCTACCACGGTCACGGAAATAACCTTCCGGGCCCCAGACCCATCCACAGCCACTGGTGCTGGAAATGATCAGGGCAAGTGCGGAAAGTCCGGCCATTCGCTTCATGCGTTGTACTTCCTCAATTAAACCAGGACGCCGGACTGGCGCATGGCCTGCCGCAGCGGTTCGTGACATTCAGCGCTGAGCCAGGTGAGCGGCAGACGGATTCCGTCCGGCATCAGGCCCATCTCATGCAGCGCCCATTTCACGGGAATTGGATTGGACTCGATAAACAGGGTTTTATTGAGTGGCATCAGCTTTTGGTGAATGGCGCGCGCCTTCTCGGCTTCGCCGTTCAGCGCGGCGATGCACATGTCGGCCATGTCACGCGGGGCGACGTTGGCCGTCACCGAAATGTTGCCCTTGCCGCCCAGCAGGATCAGCTCGACCGCGGTGGCATCGTCACCGGAGAGCACCAGGAAGTTGCTGTCGACGCCATCGATGATGGCCTTGGCGCGCTGCAGGTCGCCGGTGGCTTCCTTGATACCGATGATGTTCTTGACGCTCGACAGGCGAATCACGGTCTCGGCCAGCATGTCGCAGGCGGTGCGGCCTGGCACGTTATAGAGGATCTGCGGGATGTCGACGGCTTCGGCGATCGCCTTGAAGTGCTGGTACAGGCCTTCCTGGGTCGGCTTGTTGTAGTAAGGCGTGACCAGCAGGCAGGCATCGGCGCCCGCGGTCTTTGCATTGGTGGTCAACTCGATCGCCTCGCGGGTCGAGTTGGCGCCGGTGCCGGCGATGACCGGAATGCGACCGTTGACCTGCTTGACTACGCGACGGATCACTTCGATGTGTTCGCTCACATCAAGGGTGGCCGATTCACCTGTGGTGCCGACCGCCACGATGGCGTGGGTGCCGTTTTGCAGGTGAAAGTCCACCAGTTTGCTCAAGCTGTCCCAGTCGAGACGACCTTGTGCATCCATGGGTGTGACCAGTGCCACCATACTGCCCGCAATCATGCAACCGCTCCTGCCGGAAAAAGAGAGCCGTAATGGTACTGGCGCCAAGATGCTTGCACAAGCGAAGTACTGCGCTGCCGCCATTCCCCTTGGCGCTGCTTTTCGCTACCCTTCAGACTTTGATCGATACTGCTAAGCTCGTATTTCGGGTTCGCGCCTCCATTTTCGACATCTCAAGCCCCCGATCCAGCGTTGCCACCCCCGCTCCCGCCACTCTGGAGCCACGTTGTGACCTTGTGCCCGGGGCTTTGATGATTCGCATGCGCAGGCTCGCTCCCGGCAAAACCAGCCGATAGAAGTACCGACCGCTCATCGCTTTAGGAATGCTGCATGTCCACCCCCACAGTTCGCGAACAATTCCTTGTCATCAGTGCCCTCGGCGCCAACCCCATGGAGCTGACTAACGTCCTGTGCCGCGCCAGCCATGAAAATCGCTGCGCCGTGGTCACCTCCCGCCTGACGCGTCATGGCGAGTGCAGTGCGCTGGTCCTCGAAATCTCCGGCACCTGGGACGCCCTGGCTCGCCTGGAGGGCAGCCTGCCGACCTTGGCAAAACGGCACGCCTTTACCGTCAACGTGGTGCGCAGCGCTGCCCTGGAGAACCGTCCCCAGGCCCTGCCCTACGTGGCGTATGTCAGCTCTGCCTACCGCTCGGACATCATCAACGAGCTGTGCCAGTTCTTCATGGACCACAACGTCGAACTGGAAAACCTGACCTGTGACACCTACCAGGCACCCCAGACCGGCGGCACCATGCTCAATGCCACGTTTACCGTGACCTTGCCGGCCGGCGTGCAAATCAGCTGGTTGCGCGACCAGTTCCTGGACTTTGCCGACGCGCTGAACCTCGATGCCCTGATCGAACCGTGGCGCCCACAGAACCCAATGTAAGGAAACATCATGGCCGTTGCACTCGACCAACCGGTTGCCGATTTCGAAGCACCCGCCACCAGCGGGCAAACCGTGCGTCTCGCAGATCTAAAGGGCAAGCAGGTAGTGATCTACTTCTACCCCAAGGACAGCACGCCGGGCTGCACCACCCAAGGCCAGGGCTTTCGCGACCAACTGGACGCCTTCAAGGCCGCCAACACCGAGGTGTTCGGCGTGTCCCGCGATAGCCTCAAGTCCCACGAGAACTTCAAGGCCAAGCAGGCATTCACTTTCGAACTGATCAGCGACAAGGAAGAAGCGCTGTGCCAGCTGTTTGATGTGATCAAGCTGAAAAAGCTTTATGGCAAGGAATACATGGGCGTGGATCGCAGCACGTTCCTGATCGACAAAGATGGTGTGTTGCGCCAGGAATGGCGTGGCGTGAAGGTACCGGGGCATGTGGATGCGGTTCTCGCGGCGGCGCAGGCATTGAACAAGGCCTGATTTCTTCGATGCCTGTCTTGACGCTTTCGCGAGCAGGCTCGCTCCCACAGTTAAGCGGATCAACTGTGGGACCGAGCCTGCTCGGGAAGAGCCCATCAGCCGAAATGATCGGGGATGATCGTTAAAGCAGCGGCGCCACGATCGGCTCCTTGCGCGGCCACGCATCCAATACGGCCTTGAACAGCGTCGCCAGGGGAATCGCGAAGAACACGCCCCAGAACCCCCACAGCCCGCCAAACAACAACACCGCGCAGATGATCGCCACTGGATGCAGGTTTACCGCTTCCGAGAACAACAGTGGCACCAGCACGTTGCCGTCCAGCGTCTGGATAATCCCGTAGACCGCCATCAAATAGATGAACTGATCGCTCCAGCCCCACTGGAACAGCGCAATCAGGAACACCGGCACGGTCACCACCACCGCCCCGACGTAGGGCACGACCACCGAGATGCCCACCAACAAGGCCAGCAGGGCCGCGTAGTTGAGTTCGAGGACGACAAAGGCGATGTAGGTCACCCCGCCGCAAATGAAAATCTCGATGACCTTGCCACGAATGTAGTTGGCGATCTGCCGGTTCATCTCGCGGCCGACGCGGGTGATCAGCGCGCGCTCACGGGGCAGGTAGCCGCGCACCCACTGGCCGATCATTTGCCGGTCCTTGAGAAAGAAGAACACCAGGATCGGCACCAGCACCAGGTAGATCATGATGTTGACCAGCAACGGCAGGCTCGACAGCGAAAACGTCAGCGCCCATTGGCCAAACTTGCCGATCTCGCCCCGCGCCGCTTCAATGGCCCGTAGCACCTGCTCATCGGACACCAGATGCGGATAGCGCTCAGGTAGTAGCAGCAACAGGGTTTGCCACTTGGCGAGCATGCCGGGCAATTCGTTGAACAACGTGATCAGTTGATGCCAGAGCAACGGCACCACGACCACGAGGAACACCAGCAGCAATCCCATGAACAGGGCGAAGACCAGCCCCACCGCGACCCCGCCCGGCACGCGCACTCGTTCCAGGCTCACCACCAGGCCCTGCATCAGGTAAGCCAGCACCATCCCCGCCAGCACTGGCGCCAGCATGCCGCCCAGGGTCAGCACGGCGGTAAATGCCAGGAACAACAGGACTGCCAGAACCACGGCTTCTTCGTCTGAGAAATAGCGCTGAATCCAGTCGCGCAACACTTTGAACATCAATAATCCTTAAGATCGAACGCAGCAGGTTTCAGGCTTTTTTCAACCAGTAACGGTAAATGCCCGCTTCATCTTCTTCACGAAGCAGCGTATGACCTGCCAATCGGGCAAAGGTGCGGAAATCACGCTGCGAGCCTGCATCGGTGGCAATGACCTTGAGCACCGCGCCACTGGCCATCCGGTTGAGCTCCATCTTGGCCTTGAGCAACGGCAGCGGGCAATTGAGGCCACTGGCGTCGAGTTCAACGTCATGGGCTACAGCGTCGATCATTGCATCACTCCGGTTCAGGTGGTTGAGCTGCCTAGAATATCTGGTCGCAAGGCTGGTGTCCGGCTACAGTAAGCTCTTTGTCGACTAAGGCCTTGTGCATGACTTTTTTGCGCCCCACCCTGCTGACGCTCGCTTGCCTGCTCGCCTCACCGGGCTTCGCCGACGACCTGCCGTCACTCGGTGACGCCAGTTCTGCCATCGTCTCGCCGCAACAGGAGTATCAGTTGGGCCGCGCCTGGCTTGCCCTGTTGCGCAGCCAGGTAGCACAGCTCAACGACCCGCAGCTCAAGGATTACGTTGAATCCAGCGTCTACCGCCTGGTGGAGACCAGCCAGGTCAATGACCGGCGCCTGGAGTTCATCCTGATCAACAGCCCACAGCTCAACGCGTTCGCGGCCCCAGGCGGGATCGTCGGGGTCAACGGCGGCCTGTTCCTCAATGCGCAGACCGAAGGCGAATATGCCTCGGTACTGGCTCACGAATTGGCTCACTTGTCGCAGCGCCACTTTGCCCGCGGTGTCGAGGCCCAGCAGCGCATGCAGGTACCGATGATGGCCGCGTTGCTGGCCGGCATCGTGATTGCCGCGGCCGGCGCCGGCGATGCCGGTATTGCGGCGATTGCAGGCACGCAGGCGGCGGCCATCCAGGAACAGCGGCGATTCTCTCGCCAGAACGAACAGGAAGCCGACCGCATCGGCATCCTCAACCTGGAAAAGGCCGGCTACGACCCCCGCTCCATGCCAACCATGTTCGAACGCCTGGGGCGCCAATACCGCTTCGACGCCAAGCCACCGGAATTTTTGCTGACTCACCCGGTGACCGAATCGCGAATCGCCGACACCCGTAACCGTGCCGAGCAGGCCCCGCAGGGCGGCATCGAAGACACCCTGCGTTATCAGTTGATTCGTACGCGGGTTCAGTTGATCTACGAAGAAACCCCAGGCCTGGGCGCCAAGCGTTTCCGCGCCCTGCTGGAGGAAAATCCGAAAAACGATGCGGCGCGCTACGGTCTTGCGATTGCGCAGATCAAAGGCGGTCAACTGAACGAAGCACGGGAAAACCTCAAGCCGCTGCTGGCCAAGGCGCCGAACGAGATTATCTACAACCTCGCCCAGGTCGATTTGGACATTACCAACAATCGCCTGCCGGATGCACAGTCCAGGGTTGACCGGATGCTGACGCAATACCCCGGCAATTATCCACTGAACCAGGTACGCGTTGACCTGCTGCTGAAACAGAACCGCGCCGCCGATGCCGAGAAAGCACTCGAAGGCCTGCTCAAGTCGCGCCCGGACGATCCAGACGTGTGGTATCAGGTTGCCGAAACCCGCGGACTGTCAGGCAACATCATCGGCCTGCACCAGGCGCGTGCCGAGTATTTCGCGCTGGTGGGCGACTATCGCCAGGCCATCCAGCAACTCGATTTTGCCAAGCGCAAGGCCGGCAACAATTTCCCGCTGGCCTCGCGAATCGATGCCCGCCAGCGAGAGCTGATGGAGCAGGAACGCATGATCAAGGACATGATGGGCTGACGCTTCAACAAAACCCGGATAACACACAACCTGTAGGAGCTGCCGCAGGCTGCGATCTTTTGATTTTAATAAAGCAAGATCAAGAGATCGCAGCCTGCGGCAGCTCCTACAGGGAATGGCGTGAGACAGGTGAAAGCCCCCCCCAAAAAAAACCGCCTCTTTCGAGGCGGTTTTTCATTTAGCGAACCAGCTGTTTATTCAGCCAGCTTGAAGGTGATGAAGCTCGCACGGTTCTGGCGCAGTACGCGCATTGACACCGAGCGGTTCTTCGGCAACGCCTTGGCGATGTCCGTGAACTCCTTGGCCGAACCGATCGCCTGATTGTTCAGGTGAGTGATGATATCGCCGGGCTGCAGGCCGATCATCGACGCCGGGCCGTCCTGGACTTCCTTGATCACCACACCGCCCTTGAGGTCGTAGGTTTTCTTCTGTTCGTCCGTCAGCTCCGCCACGGAGACGCCCAGGCGGTTGCTGCTGCGCTCGATGCTCGACAGCGGCAGGTCGTCCAGCTCCTTACCTTCTTCCGGGATAGCGCCAACCGTCAGCTCGACATTCTTGCGCTTGCCTTCGCGGATCACTTCCAGATTAGCCTTGGAGCCCGCCTTCAAGGCGCCCACCAGGTGTGGCAGATCGGCGGACATGATGATCGGCTGGCCATTCATGCTCAGGATCACATCGCCGACTTGCAGTCCACCCTTGGCAGCCGGGCCGTCATCCTGGATCTGCGCAACGAGCGCACCGGCCGGCTTGTCCAGGCCAAACGATTCGGCCAGGTCCTTGCTCACTTCCTGGATCACCACACCCAACCATCCACGACTGACCTTGCCACCGCTTTTGAGCTGGTTGGAAACGTCCATCGCCACGTCGATAGGGATCGCGAACGATACGCCCATGAAGCCGCCGGAACGGGTATAGATCTGAGAGTTGATGCCGACCACCTCACCGTTGAGGTTGAACAACGGCCCACCCGAGTTACCCGGGTTGATCGCCACGTCGGTCTGGATGAACGGCACATAGTTTTCATTCGGCAGACTGCGGCCGACGGCACTGACGATGCCCTGGGTCACGGTGTGGTCGAAACCGAATGGCGAGCCGATGGCTACAACCCATTGCCCGGCTTTCAGATCCTGGGATTTGCCCAGCTTCAGGACCGGAAGATCCTTGCCTTCGACTTTTAGCAACGCCACATCGGATCGAGGATCGGTGCCGATGAGCTTGGCCTTCATTTCACTGCGGTCGGACAGACGCACGAGGATTTCGTCGGCATCGGCGATCACATGGTTATTGGTCAAGATGTAGCCGTCAGGCGAAATGATGAAACCTGAACCCAACGATTGCGCTTCGCGCTGACGATCGCCACGGGGGTACCGAGGCTGCGGCGGCATGCCACGCTCGAAAAACTCGCGCAGCATCGGCGGCAAGCCTTCGAGGTCAGGCATCTGCTGGTTCACTTTGCGGTCAGGCAGCTTTTGCGTGGTACTGATATTCACCACCGCAGGCGAAGCCTGTTCGACCAGTTGCGTGAAGTCAGGCAATTCGACCGCTTGAACGGCGACCGCCTGACCGAGCACCAGCACGGTGGCAAAAATGGAGAGGTAAGACTTCAAGCGTGGTATCGACATACGGCTCCCGTTACGACGAGCATGGTTAAGCGATATGGAGCAAGGAACACCGAGAAAGATACGCCGGTATTTTTGTTCCGGGAACAACAAACAAGGCCAGAGCCGAGGGGCTCTGACCTATAAAAAATATTGGAGGGATTTGCAAATTGAAATGCTCACGAAACATTTCGATTTCACGTCACTGCTGGGTTGCAGTAGCGTCGGTGCGCATGGATAACGCAATCCGTTCTGCAGTGCCTATGGGGATCTCGCCCACCACTGTCACAACCATCTCGCCTTGAGGCGTACTCAAACGCCGGGAAACGGCAACGGTTGGCCCCAGTTGAGTGCGTGTATCGGCAGCCCCGGACCCACTCAAAGGCTCAAGGAACACTGAAAACCGCGCCAGACCATCGTCATACATCAAGCTGCTGACCTGAGCCTTGGTCTCGGGATCCTTGCGGACCGTACTGCTGGTCAGCTCAAAACCAGGCGGCAACCAGTCCGAATGCCAGACCCGTGCATCCTTGACCGCCGAAGCCTTGTCGCTAACGAGCTTCACCGCCTTGCAATCCGCGCCTGGCTGCAGGTCACTGTCGGTCGGGACCGCGACGGGATCGAGTCGAGTAAACTGGAAGCGCTCCAGCAGCCGTCCCTTGTCATCGAGCAACAATGACTTGAGAGGCAGGCCGGTTTGTTGATCAAGATGCAGTTCAAAACCGTAGCGGTGCTGGTCACGCGGCGTCAGCGAAACAATCACTGCCGGGCGACCGGCCACGCGCGACTTGCCGATGACAGCAAGGTCATACCAATTCTTGAGCTTCTGTGGATCGAGTGCACGAGCAGCGGAGCTGGAAGTATCTCCCAGCCCTGCCATCAGGTTGCCGCTGACGCATTGAGTCTTTCCATCAACGCGCACGACTTCCTGGGCGGACCCGTCGAGCTGGACCAAACGCTCGCGGACCTGGCCATCCTGGACACGGTGCCAGATATTGTGGGTAGAGAAACTACCGTTACGCTCGTAGACGAAAGTACCTTGAAAGCTTTGCTGCTGCTCGGCTTGGCCCAGACGGGTCAACCAGTCTTGAGCCTGATCGGCGTGGGCTGGAACAACGAACCAGCCACTGAGCAATAGCGTAAGTAGAGGTATGGCGCGCATGATCCTCCTTATCGGTTTTCCAGGCTTGCTGCACGAGCGTAAGGCAGAGCGCTCTCAGTACCTTTCAGTGCAGCCTGTTGAGCATGTTGGCGCAAGTAGCCTGGCAGACGCTGATCGTTCAAGCCTGGTTGACCTTGCAATACGCCATTGGCCATGGGGCCAGTGGCTTCCGAATTCTCATTGTAGCCTGCCAGAACAGCCGGGCCCTTGACTTGTGGAACAGCCAGGCCAGGTTGAGTGGATTGCTGCGCCAGTTCAACGCCAGCGATCTCGTCCTGATTGTACAGACGAACACCTGCCAGTACCGCCAGTGTCACCGAAGCGGCAACGGCCAGGCGACCCAGGCTGCGCCATGGACCACGAGTGGCTTTTGCCGGTACGGCTTCATCAGCCAATGCAGCAGAAACAGCCGCGGCAATATCCAGGCGTGGCAGCAGGAGATCCTTGTGCATCACCGCCCGAGCGATCTGATAACGAGCCCAGGTTTCACGGGTTTCAACATCGTCGCAGGCATTCAATACCCGACGCAATTCCAATTCGTCCGCTTCGTTATCCATCACTGCGGACAGCGATTCCTGCAGGGCTTCACGACTCATGGCGTTCCTCTCTTGGCTGTCGCCGCTGTCTTTAGTTTTCCTGCAACAACGGCTGCAGGGCTTTATCGATGGCCTCCCGGGCGCGGAAAATCCGGGAGCGCACGGTACCCACCGGACACTGCATGACACTCGCAATGTCCTCGTAACTCAGACCATCGAATTCGCGTAAAGTTAACGCCGTACGCAAATCTTCTGGCAGTTGCTGAATGGTTCGATGGACAGTGCCTTCGATCTCATCCCGCAGCAAAGCCCGTTCTGGCGACTCGAGATCCTTCAGGCCATGATCGCCATCGTAGAACTCTGCATCCTCGGAACTGACATCGCTATCCGGCGGCCGACGGCCGCGTGAAACCAGATAGTTCTTCGCCGTGTTGATGGCGATGCGGTAAAGCCACGTATAAAACGCGCTGTCTCCGCGAAAATTACCAAGTGCGCGATAGGCCTTGATAAAGGCTTCCTGCGCTACATCCTGGGCTTCATGGGTGTCGTGCACGAAACGCACGATCAACCCGAGAATTTTGTGCTGGTATTTCAGCACTAGCAGATCGAATGCGCGCTTGTCGCCGCGTTGAACGCGTTCGACCAGCTGCTGATCCTCTTCCTGGGTTAGCATGAACACTCCTCGATAAGCTCGGAGGAGGCTTGCATTACTAAACGACCGGGCTTGCAAACATAGACTCGGGCTTTTCGCAAAAGTTCTCCCCCTCCAGGCAAGTTTCCTGCGGGCTCTGATTCGGCACGCACGAAAAGCGCAGCGCGAGATTCCCCGGCTGCGCGAATAATCTTGTCATCGGCTTGACCGGCAAGGACCCAACCGCGATCCAGCGATGAAACCGACACTGTCCCTTGATTCAGGCAACCGACTATTGATCTTGGGCCTTTGGCAAAAGTTCAAATATTTATAGCTTGGCAGAACCGACATTGTGCAACCCTGGAGCGAAAAAGAGTGTTAAATCCACGATACAGTTCGCTTGTAGCCGAACCGGTGGAAAAAACATCCGACGAAGCGTCACCAGTTTACCGTCACAGTAGTTTCACAATGCCATATCGGCTCGGCTATTGTGCCGCGCCCCCCCTCTATATACTAGTGGGCTGTGCGGCTGCCGGGCATGCCTGTCTAGATGTCTGGCGCCTACCCCGACCCGGGTCGCTTTGAGCGGAATCCTGAAATGAGCCAACAGTTTCAACACGATGTCCTGGTAATTGGCAGCGGTGCTGCCGGCTTGAGCCTTGCGCTGACCTTGCCGGGTCATTTGCGCATCGCCGTATTGAGCAAAGGCGACCTCGCCAATGGCTCGACGTTCTGGGCCCAGGGAGGGGTCGCCGCCGTCCTGGATGACACCGACACCGTCGAATCCCACGTCGATGACACCCTTAACGCCGGCGGCGGGTTGTGTCATGAAGACGCCGTGCGCTTCACCGTCGAGCACAGCAGAGAGGCCATTCAATGGCTGATCGACCAGGGCGTACCGTTCACCCGCGACGAACAGTCCGGCACTGAAGACGGTGGATTCGAGTTCCACCTGACCCGTGAAGGCGGTCATAGCCATCGCCGCATCATCCATGCAGCCGACGCCACCGGCGCAGCGATTTTTCGAACGCTGCTCACCCAAGCCCAACAACGGCCCAACATCGAGTTGCTGGAGCAACGAGTCGCGGTCGACCTGATTACCGAAAAGCGCCTGGGCCTGGAAGGTGATCGTTGCCTGGGAGCCTACGTGCTCAATCGCGGCACGGGGGAAGTCGACACCTACGGCGCCCG
This sequence comes from Pseudomonas umsongensis, assembly GCF_002236105.1. GTDB lineage: Bacteria > Pseudomonadota > Gammaproteobacteria > Pseudomonadales > Pseudomonadaceae > Aquipseudomonas > Aquipseudomonas umsongensis. The sequence continues at coordinate 782,428 of NZ_NIWU01000002.1, read as the reverse complement.
CTTCGTGATCCTTGCCACCGGCGGCGCAGCCAAGGTCTACCTTTATACCAGCAACCCCGATGGTGCCTGCGGTGATGGCATCGCCATGGCCTGGCGTTCGGGCTGCCGGGTGGCGAACCTGGAATTCAACCAGTTCCACCCTACCTGCCTGTATCACCCGCAAGCCAAGAGTTTCCTGATCACCGAAGCCTTGCGCGGAGAAGGTGCACACCTGAAGCTGCCCAATGGCGAACGCTTCATGCAGCGCTTCGACCCCCGAGCCGAACTGGCGCCGCGGGACATCGTCGCCCGGGCCATCGACCATGAGATGAAGCGACTGGGTATCGACTGCGTGTACCTGGACATCAGCCACAAGTCCGAAGCGTTCATCAAGTCGCACTTCCCGACGATGTACGAACGCTGCCTCGAATTTTCCATCGACATCACCAAACAGCCGATTCCGGTGGTTCCGGCGGCGCACTATACCTGTGGTGGCGTCATGGTCGATCAACACGGCCGCACCGATGTGCCAGGGCTGTACGCGATTGGCGAAACCAGCTTCACCGGCCTGCACGGTGCCAACCGCATGGCCAGCAACTCCTTGCTGGAGTGCTTCGTCTACGCCCGCTCGGCAGCGACTGACATCCTGGAACAGTTGCCGCAGGTGTCGGCTCCCGCTGCCCTGCCGGTCTGGGACGCGAGCCAGGTGACCGATTCCGATGAAGACGTGATCATTGCGCACAACTGGGATGAGTTGCGGCGATTCATGTGGGACTACGTCGGCATCGTGCGCACCAACAAGCGCCTGCAACGGGCCCAGCACCGCGTGCGCTTGCTGCTTGACGAAATCGATGAGTTCTACAGCAACTACAAGGTCAGCCGGGACTTGATCGAGTTGCGCAACCTGGCCCAGGTGGCCGAGTTGATGATTCGCTCAGCGATGGAGCGCAAGGAGAGTCGCGGCCTGCATTACACCCTCGATTATCCGAAGATGCTGCCGGTTGCCCTGGACACTATCCTGGTGCCGTCCACCTACGCCGAGTGAACTTGAGCCGCACCCGCAGGCGTCGGTGCACATCCGCCGCCTGCGAATCCCGGGGCACGCAAACAGTCCTGGTGCGCCGCTCACCCCGCAGGCGAAAACGCAGCACCACCGCCAATGGCAATGCCAGGCTGTCCGGGCGCAATTGCACCGACTGCCATCCCCGCGCCTGATTCCATAACTGCCATCCATCGCCATCGCGCCGCAAACCGCAAAATGCTTGCGGGCGCGTCAACAGGATCTGACGCGGCAATACCCAAAAACCATGCAGCAGGCAGCAAAAAACGCCGGGCAGAGTGGCCCAGAGTGGCATGGCGAGAAGAAACAGCGAACCCAACGCGAACAGCTGGGCCACAAGATACGCCGCCAGCAACTGCCGCGAGGCGTGCCAGCGGCATTCGAACCCGTTACTTGGGCTGGACACGGTCCAGGATCATGCGAACCATGCGCTGAAGCTCCGGATCTTCCGATTCGGCGCGTTCCATGAACCAGCCAAACATGTCCTGATCTTCGCATTCGAGCAGCCTGACGTAGCAGGCGCGATCAACATCGTTGAGGTGCGGATAAACCTCTTTCACAAATGGCACCAGCAGCACGTCAAGCTCAAGCATGCCGCGGCGGCTGTGCCAGTAGAGGCGATTCAGTTCAACATCTTCGACCATGGAGCGCTCCTCAAATAGGCCGCAAGTATACAGCGCCGCGCCTCATCGAACAGTCGGCTTTGGTCGGGCACGGACGATCCTTTGTGAACTACCCATTTCAAGGGCAGCCCCTTATCATGTCCGCCAGACTCTTTACCCTGCGATGACCCATGGCCGATTCTGCTTTTTTCTGCACGCTGTCTCATGAAGGTGTCCTGGCGGTCCGCGGCGCGGACGCCGGCAAGTTCCTGCAAGGCCAACTGACCTGCAACCTCAATTACCTGAGCGACACCCGAGCCAGCCTTGGCGCGCGTTGCACGCAGAAAGGCCGGATGCAGTCGAGCTTCCGCATCCTGCTTGAAGGGGACGGCGTACTCCTGGCGATGGCCAGCGGATTACTCGAACCGCAATTGGCGGACCTGAAAAAATACGCGGTGTTTTCCAAGTCCAAGTTGACCGATGAAAGCGCTGCCTGGGTTCGCTTCGGCGTCGAGCTAGGCGATGAGGCCTTGAAAAGCCTCGGCCTTGAACTGCCGGAAGACACCGACAGCGTCGTGCGTAATGACCGCTTGATCGCCATTCGCGTCTCGCCCGAACGCGCCGAGCTGTGGGTGGCGGCCGATCAAGCCGATGACATCAAGGGCAAACTGTCCGCCCAACTTAGCGAAGGGGAGCTCAATCAATGGCTTCTGGGCCAGGTTCGGGCCGGGATCGGCCAAGTGATGCCAAGCACCCGTGAGCTGTTCATTCCGCAGATGCTCAATCTGCAAGCCGTCGGCGGCGTGAGTTTCAAGAAAGGCTGCTATACCGGCCAGGAAATCGTCGCGCGCATGCAATACCTGGGCAAACTCAAGCGCCGCCTGTATCGCCTGCAACTGGTTGCCGACGAACTACCGGAGCCCGGCACCCAACTGTTTGCCCCCAGTCACGGCAGCTCGATCGGTGAAGTGGTGCTGGCCGCCAATGCTGCCGGTCACATCGAACTGCTGGCCGTGTTGCAAGCGGAAGCAGCCGAAGGCGGCGACATTCATCTGGGCGCCCTCGACGGCCCGGCCCTGCACTTGCTCGACCTGCCGTACGAACTGGACCGCGATCGCGAAATCCAGCGTTAAGCGCAGTACTTTTTTGCAACACCTAGAGAAGCGTAATGAGTGAGCTGGCGGAAAAGGTCCAACAGGATTTGGTTGAGGCCATCGATAACGATGACCTGGTTCTGCCAACGTTACCGGAAGTGGCTTTGCAGATTCGAAAGGCCGCCGAAGATCCGGAAATCAGTATCAGTAGCCTGAGCAAAGTGATTGGCCGCGATGCCGCGCTGTCGGCACGCCTGATCAAGGTGGTCAATAGCCCACTGCTGCGCGCGGCGCAGGAAGTCACCGATTTGCACACGGCGATTACGCGCCTGGGCATCAACTACAGCAGCAACCTGGCCATCGGCCTGGTCATGGAACAGATTTTCCATGCCCGCTCCGAGGTAGTGGAACAGAAAATGCGCGATGTCTGGCGCAAAAGCCTGGAAATCGCCGGCGTCAGCTACGCGCTGTGCCGCCACTACACCCAGCTCAAGCCCGATAAGGCGGCCCTTGGCGGGCTGGTGCACCAGATCGGTATATTGCCGATCCTGACCTACGCCGAGGATCACTATGAACTGTTGTCCGATCCGGTCAGCCTCAATCATGTGATTGACCGCATACACCCATTGCTCGGCGACAAGCTGCTGCGCGTTTGGGAGTTTCCGGAACCACTGGTGCAGGTGCCGCAGCTTTACCTGGACTTCAAGCGACAGTCCGCGCAGATCGATTATGTCGACCTGGTTCAGGTGGCCAGCCTGTACTGCTTCAAAGACACCGAGCATCCGATCTCGCGAATCGACCCCTTCAGCGTACCGGCCTTCGTCAAGCTGGGGATCGATCCGGACGACAAGGCGATGTGCGCCGATCTGGAAGAAACGCGGTTGATGTTTTATTGATCGAACACCGCCCGCTCCTACAGGGTTCTCAAATAACCTTGTAGGAGCAAGCATGCTCCGGGCGGCGTTCCGACGATGGTCGTCAACGATAACGCTGGAAACCTGACACGCCCCCGCCCCCACAAACTATCGCCTACTCTGCAGAATCACAGCTGGGCCTTTTCACCCTTGCCCAAAAAAATCTGCGTCGGCAACTTAAAGCCACGCAACTTCAGCAACGCCAACGGCCCCGCCCCCAGTTCGGTGCGTAAATACCAGGTCAGGCCAATCCCATCCGGCGCCTTGAGCACCACACGAAAACGGCTGTCGCCGTCGTCCAGCGGCGTGACCTGGGCTTGTTCCAGCAGGCGGATCAGGCCCCAGGTGCCCGCGTAGTCGCCGAACAGCCGTTCGTTGGCCTGCACGCTGGTCCAGGTCAGGCTCGCGCCGGGGTATTGGCTGCGACCCGGCCAGTTGAAGCGCTGCCAGCTTTCCTTCTGGTTGAAGTACTCGTGTTTTTCGCCATTGAGGGTGAAGGTGGTTTGCACCACGTCGCGCACCGGTTTGCCTTGCAACTCGAAGCTCAGGCCCATGCCGCCGTCGGTAAACAGCACGTCGGCCAGGTGGCTGAGCTGGTTGATCGCCGTGAGAAACTGCGGATTGAAACGCAGGCCCTGGCTGTGCTGGGCGTCGGCCACCCAGCGGCTGCCCTCCTTGCGCAGCAAGCCGCCCAGTTCGCGCTGCAGGAATTGCTCAAGGCGGCCGGAGTCGGCGCGGATCATCTGCCCGAGCATCGGCAGCGAGGCGTCGCTGGCGGTGACCGCGAAGGGGTAGCGCCCGGTGAACGCTTCGTGCCATTCGCTGACGATCGCCCGTTGCCACTGGCGGTTGAGGCTGCTGGCCGAGGGTTGCAGGACCCGCTGCCAGGCCTGCTCCAGTGGCTGCACGAACAGGGTCTGGCCGATACCGCCCCACTCCGCCCCGAGGCTGGCGGCGAGCTGGCTGCCGTAGGCGCGGGTGTCGGTGAGGTCGATGCTTTTGCCCTGGAACACCGTCTGCGCCAGGGTCTGGGTCATGTCCTGCGGGTCGGCGGCGTGGTTCACCTGTTGCAGGGTCAGGCGGGTGCGCGTGACCTGGTTGAGGAAGGCTTGCAGGCTCAGGCGCTCGTTATCGCTCTGGCCTTCGGGGGTCTTGCCGAGCAGGGCCAGCAGCGGACCGAAGGTGGCGTCCAAGGGGCCTTTGGGCCCCTGCTGCGCCTGCTCGATCAACGGCGCCGGCGCCTGGGCGATCAGCTTTTGTGCCGAGTTGATCAGCGAGTCGGCCAACGCCTGGCTGCGGGTGCCGGCCTGGCCCTGGTAGGCCAGGGTGTTCATCAGCGCGATCAGCGGCGACTGGCGCACGTCGCTCATCAGGGTCAACTGGTCGACCACCTCGCCCAGGCTGTTGGCCGGCTGCCAGCGCAGGCGATTGAGGAACTTCAGCCAGGCGCTGGCGTAGTCCTGGAAGTAGCGCCGGGTCAGGCGTTCGCGCAGCATGTCCGGGGTCAACTCGGCGGCGATGTCGCCCGGCCGGTCGCTGAGCACCCAGTCGATTTCCTCACGCCGCGCCTCGGCGACGGCCTCGATCGCCGGGCGCACCTGGCCCTCCCAGGCCTGGCGGGTAAACACCCCCGGCACGCTGGCCGGGCTGACGAACAACGCTCGCGCCTCGGTGTCGCCGACCATCTGCGCCAGATTTAACGCCGGGTAATGATTGGCCGAGGCGTCGAGCACCTGGCGGTACAGGCTGGCTTCGGCATTGCGCTGACCCAACTGGCCGAGCAGCAGCTGGCGCACCTGGGCCACCAGCTGCGGATCGGTGGCGATGCGCCAGTCCGGGTGCGCCGCCAACTGCTCGCCATAGAACTGCCAGAGCAGCGGCGACAGACCGTGCCACAGCCCCGGCGAAACCCCGTCGGCGCTCGGCTCGAGCGAGCCCATCACTTTGACCAGAAAACTCGCATCGGCTTTTTCCGGCCGCGCCAGCATCAGGTAAGCCTTGAGTTGTTCGTAGGCCTGGGGCGCGCGCTTGAGGCGTTCGGGGCTGTCGGCGGGCAACTGGATCAGGGCAGTGAGTTGTTGTTGCAGGCTGGCCACCGCCGGGTCGCGCAACAGGCGCTGGTTGGCCTCGACGTAGGCGGGCCAGAGCAGTTGCAGGAGTTCTGTGTTCTTGTTCAGGCCGAAGCGCTGGTACCAGGGCGTGCCGTGGGTGGCGCGGTAATCCAGGCGGCCGAGTTCGCGGATCAGCTCGTTGAGGGCGAGGAATTGTTCGTCACGGGTGGATGAGTGTTGCAAGGTCGCCAGGGAGGTTTGCACCTGGGCGATGTGTACGCGGTTGCTGGCGAAGGACAGCAGCAGGCCGGCGCCCCATGCCAGAGTCAGGGCGAGCATCAGGGTTTGCGCGATGCGGGTCGCGGGCCAGCCGAGGCGACGCGGGCGCGATTTTTGATCGCCGAGCACGCCGTGCCACACCGGCGCTACCGACCAGAAATGATCGCGGTCATGGGGATCCGCCGCCACCGCCGGTAATGGCAGACTGAACCACAGCCCGTGCAACGGCACGCCCCCGGCAAACTCACCGAGCAACGGTGCCAGCGCCTGCCGCCAGCGGGGAATGCCCTCGACTTGCAAATCACGGGACAGGCGCAGCAAAAAGTCATGCGGTATCTGTCCGCGCATCTGCTCCAGACCCTCCTGACGCAAGGGCTCGAGCAATTGATTCAGGCGGCTCTCCAACTCCACCGCGGTGAAGTCGGCGGGCAACGCGCAACCCACCGCCTGCGTCTGCCGCATGGACTGGTCCCATTGAGTGTCGCAGACCTGCCACACGTGCAGCGGCAACTGCCAATGCAGCGTCCGCGCCAGATCGCGCAGGCGCCGCACGCTGTCGCCCAGCGTTGCGGCGTCGGTGGATTGTGGCTTATTCAACGCCCAGACCACGCCATCGAGGGCGCGCCAGCGGCTCAAGCCCTGCCATTGGCTGAACAGGGTTGGCGACTGTACGCTGCCACCATGGAGCAGCACGGTGTCCTGCCCATGCAGGAACTGTCGGGTGGTCAGTCCGGGGGCGATGGCTTCGATCTGCTCGGGTTCGCCGACGACCAGGAGCAGGCGGACTTTGAAGCGCCAGAAGGGGCCGTAGTATTTATTAAGATACACCTGAGCCACGCTAACTTGATGGGTGCTCGGGGCTTTCGGACTCTCCGAACGCGTTCGCTTGGGCACATCATCCGCAGCCTCTGCGCGATGCACCGAGTATCCCAGACGGCACCACAAAAGGCGGTAGGCTCCCAGGCCTATCAGCGCGATAAAAGTGAGCGCTGGTATCGCCAACAACCAAGTGTTTTGTCGGTCACTGCCAGAACCCATTCCTAGCCACTGAGGAAAATACCAGACCAGAATTTCGAGGAGCACTCCGGTCAGGATCAATAGGCCGCCCCGTAAATCCGGCCTTGGAGAGCGTCGAGACTGCATTCAAGATTCCTTCGTTGAAAGCGGCAGGACGGGCACCAGCACCGTACTCCACAGCCCCGCGTCGACGGCGCTGTCACCACTGAAAATGAATTGCGGCCCAGCACTGCGCTGAATGGCCTGTGTCGCGGCTGCGATTGCCAGCCATGGTGAAGTGGTACCGGGGTGTCCCAACAACGCATCCAGGTCGATCAAGCCTTGGTTGTGCTTGACCGGCATCGGCACTTCAGCCAGAACGGTGCTTATTGCCGTCTGGTATTGCGCAGCAGTTCCCGCCCGCCAGATCTGCTCAATCGACTGGGCATCCAGTGGCACCCAATCCAGCGCTTGGCGAGTGGCATACATCAATGCCTCAGGAGTGGGCGCTCGCGCCTGCTCCGGCCGGTGAAGGTAGGCGATTGGCGGTAAAGTGGTTTGCGTCAATCGGTTGCCCAGCAGTAGCCCTACGGCCGCTTCTACCTTGCCTTCAGGCTGTAGCAGAGCAAACTGCAATGCCACCACCAGCAGTAGCGCCTGATCATCAATGCGCTGATCGAGCCACTGGTCCAATGCAACTAACCCTTGCCCCTCCACGGGCACCGCTGACTGTCGGATTCCGGAGGCGTTCCACGCCCGTTGCCATGCCGGACGCCACTGTCCCGGCGACAGTCCGCTCTCAACCTCCAGCAACAATGCCAACGGCTTTTCGTCCGGAAGATGTGTCAGCGTTTGCGCCAGTTCAGCGAGAACCTGACTGAAGATACCGAGCAGTACCTTTTCCAAATCCTCATGCTTTGCGCCAGATAAGCGGCTATGACGCACGACGGCTTCATCCAACCGGGTTGGTTGCGACGTCAGTACCTCTATCCTGCTCAGCAAGCCATCGAGTTGTATGGCCCCCTCTTCACCCGGACTTCGCAGGGCAGTGAACAGGCTCGTGCTTAACACCTGCTGGGAGCGCCGACCTCGGCGCATTTTGCGGCGCAGATCTTCATCGCGGGCCGCGTCCCAGCCCTCGGCTGCGCCGTATTGACCGTTGTATAAGAGCAGCCGACCGAACAGCAGTACGCACCAAAGGAGAAGCGGTAAGCCCAATGCTCGCTGCCAGCCATCAATGGATTGCGTATGCAACGGTTCACCGCTGAACAATAAGGACTCCCCCACGCCCAACAACAGAAGCAGTGGCAACAAACATGCCCAGAACCCGATACGAGGGGGCGCGGGACGTGGGGCCGGAGGAGAGATTTTATCCAGTCTGATAGGCATGATTACCTTTCACCCGATAATACTGAGGCGAAAGAGGTTAATACACTACCTGACGAGCAGAAAATAATGGAATTCTGACCCCATCGATGCCTATTCTTTTTCACAATGGCCCGTCTCATTAAGTTTTATCGAATTTTGCGGCACCCATGCCTCAAAAATATTTTTCGCAGAGTAACGAACCTTCACCCATTCGCCTTCGCCCTGAACATCAAGTATTGAAACGGCGTCTCCCTTTACCAGGTATGGTTGAGATTTTTTTGAAACTGAAGGCGTGCTTGAAAGATGTACACGCTCAACAGATATACAGGCGAAAGCATCTATACTTGCACCAAGAAATTTAATCGAAAGTTTTCCTATGCCACCCTCATCATAAATAGTCACTCTATCCAAATCGGAGTTTATGGGCTCCCTTAACTCAAATTTATAAAACCTCCCTTGATAGCCCTTGTACGTCTCTAGCGTCGAAAAGGGTCCATCGCGCTTAACACTAACCATCTGACCTTTTTCATTGACATAAGGAGAACCAAATAACTCATCCTGCTCAACAAAGGAAATCAAGCCGCTTTTTATTTCAGAAAAAAATAAAGCGTACACGCTATTTGGCCCTGCCTCGAACACCTTCACAAATATATCCTTAACATCATTATCATTGACATCCACAAACAAGACTTCCTTCGATCTCCCAGTTCTCTGAACGCCCTCTTTGAGTAGCTCCCACTCACTGCCAACAATTCGAAACCAATACTTACCTCGCTCGAGCTTTACCTCAAAAAAAAATCATCAGCCAAATTGGAACTGTAAACTTCAGCATTGCCATCAATACTTGCACAACTCTGCGCACTCAAATTAATCAGCAGAAATACCATTAACACAGAAAATTTACTTTTTAAGAATTTCATCACTCCACCAAAGTAGCTTCCAACGCCCTTTAACTGAACCCGTTTCAGACTGCGACTACCTCTCGAAATCCGCACAAAACTCTTTACGCACGAAATCTTTCTCCTTACAGGAGAGGTGATCTGCCAAACCATTTGAAAATATTATCTCGCAGGACATTACTATTTCACCAATAGGCTGAAGCGGTGTAACCCCAACCTCAAAAACAAGTTTCCCAGCTTTAAAAGCTCCAACTTTAAAATCCACCGCTGCATAATCATCTGCAATTTTCTTTCCATCTATCGAGCAGATATCTTTCTCGCCTAATATCTCCCCACCGCCTCCCGGAACTAAGCTTTGAACAATAAGGCAAGACTCCCCCGACAGAAGCAAAAATCGTACAAACAGCTCTCCTACATCTCCCGTACCAGCCATAATTACTCTTTTATAGTCATGCTCCTTAGCTTCAACCAGACTCACCGCACAAATTAGTAACACAAGGAAAATTGATATATTCATCTACAGATACTCCGCACGACGTTTAAACCTATCATCAGGAACACCTCCCCAATAAACCCGGTTGGATATGATGCTCCTCACCGCCCAAATATTGTTATCTACAAAAGGCTTTTGAATATAGGATCTTGAATTTGTGGTGTAGTCACCTCTGTAAATCAGATCAATTACAATATCCTGTACTTTGCCACTCACCTCATCCCAACGGAGCACACCATAATCAGCCTTATTAATATTTGAATTCGATATACGAATCACTTCTTTTTTCATATGATCGTAAACTAGCAAAAACAAGCAATATTGTTGCCACCTGTTAATTTGGTGTTTTCGTATTTCGTCCGAAGCATTGGCAATGTAGTCCCTCGCTGCGGCACCCTGTAGGCCTTTAGCACCAATCAGCCAAGATCGTAATGGCTCCTGAACGCCGGCATCATTAAGATCTCTTCCAGGATTAGGTCGTTGCCCTAGATCGTAACCACGTCCAATTGTTACGCCAGACACGCCACCTGGCCAATGAGCAACCCGGCTGAAGTATTTAGACAATGGATGTAGTTCATCATCAATGTCGTTCCCCTCTGCATCGAAAGTCAGTTGACCATAAGGGACTATCAGCCAGCCCAAATCGTCTTCATCGATAGCAGCACAGAAACTAGCAATCAGCCCAATCGGATGAAAGTGATAAACCTTCCCCCACGACGGCAACCCCACCTTCTCCGCCACCTCTTCCCACCAACTTATTTCCTTGATCCGCTCCTTCTCCGCCAACCAGTTCAAGTGCGGGGTCGAGCCGCTATGCCCGAGCATTTCATCCAGCACGTCCCAGACATGCGCCCGGTGAAACCACTCGCTTTCCTTGCGGATGATCATCTGCGCGATGGCTTGTGCCTGCGCGGGTACTCTGAGCGCCGCTTGCAGTTCTTCGGCGGTGATCTTGCCGTCGCGGTTGCGGTCGATGATGTCGAACAAGCGGCTCCTGATCGGCCCCCGGTCCTCGTCGTCAGCCAGAGTCTGGTAGCGTTCCAGCTGCGCTTCGCTGAAGCGACGCATGCCGCGCATGAACGAGGCCATGGCGTGGATGGGCCGGCCGTAGTCGTGCAGGACCTCGTAGCCTACCCAATCCCAGGGACTGACCCAGGGTGTGAGCCCCACGTCTTCGCGGACCCAGCCGTTGAGCGGGTTGCCATCGGCGTCGTGCAGCAGGTCCTTGAGGTGGTACCAGTTGAAGGCCCTTCGGTCCGGGGTGGCGGGTACGGCAATCCTGTCCTCGGCCGGCAGGCTCTCAAGCAGGCTTTTGGGGATCAGCAGGTCGGCGGCGCTCAGCGGGTCAGTCTCGCTCGGCACTGGCCAGCGCGTGACGTTCGCACCCTCGAGAGGCGCCATCACTGCGGTGCCCTTGGCCAGTTTCAGCCAGGTGCGTTCGCGGGCTGGCAGGCGCTGGGCCCAGGCGCGACTGGCCGTAATGAAGACTTCCACGTCTTGTTCGCTGAACGTTTCCAGGTGCAGCTTTTTTTCCGCTCGTTCGGCCCCTTCGCTGTGATAATCGCCGACATGGCCGATCAGCGCGCCGGCCTGGATGGCGACGGGCGTGTCGAGCACCACGATCTGGTCCGTCGCCTGCGGTTCCATTGCGCTTTGCAACGAAGCGAACTGGACGTACTGCCTGACCCGTTCCAGTTTGCGAAATTCACCTTCACCGCTGACGGTGACGATCGTGCCGTTGGGCAATTTGCTGATTTCCTGGTTGTGCAGGCTCGCTTCGGAACGCACTTTGAGCGCATCGCCATTCGTTTCGATGCGGTGCTCGCCGTCAACCAACGGATGCAGATAGCGGGAGGCGAGGTAACCGCGCAGCGAACCGTCGGCTTCGCTCAGGCTGGCCGGGCCCAGGCGGTTTTCCAGGCGGCGGTAATCGCCCTTGTCACTGATGATCACCTCGGCGCCGCAGGGCAAGAAGTCGGCGACCTTGCCGGACCAGGGGCGGTAGTACACGTTCAGGCCGCGCTGTTCAGGATCGTCGGGGTGGGGATCGTTCGCCGATGCCTTGACCCGATGCACTTCGCTCTCGGGCCAGAACCCAGGGCGCGCGAGGGTCGAATTTTTCTCATACTTCGCCCAATCCTCCAGGTGCATGTACAGGCTGTAGAAGATCAGGCTCGGCGGCTTATCGGTGCTGTTCGGGAGCTTCGGCGGCTGCAGGCGATGGCGCACCAGCACGAAGTTGCGCGAAAAGGGTTTCTGGACGGTCAATTTGTGGGCGTAGTAAGTGGTCTTCGGCGATTCGCGGTCGATGCGGTACGCCACCACTTCGCCGTCGGCCAGGCAGTGCACGGCGGATTGCTGCTTCAGGCCCGCGGCGGTGCCGCTATCGAAATGCACACCGCCGTGCCACAGGCCATTGCAGCCCAAAGGGTAGAAGCCGGCGGTGGCGTTAGCCAGATGGGTCAGTTGCTGCAATGGGTCGCGCGTGTCTTTGAACGGGTGGCACCAGTTTTTCAGGGGTGGCAATTGATCGGCTTTCGAAGCCGTCGTTGAGGGGATGGGCTGGGTATCGTGCGTTGGCCAGACCGGGGGCATGGCACTGGGGGTACTTGAGTCGTAGAGGCGTCCGAAAATCCAGTCGAGCAGCTTTGCCATGGTGTGTCGCTCCAGGTTTGCGAAAGAATCAGCCAGAGAAATCCGTACGGTCCAGGAACTGGACAGGGTATTCAGACCGTTGAGATAGCGACGGCATTTGCCGAACCTGCTCGCCAGGCCCCTTGAACTCGTGATGCGCAGCCTTGGCCTTGTGATCCCCCGCCGTCCCCGACTCGATGCCACTCGCATCGAGGATGTAGTAGCTGCCGCCGCCATTGAGGGTGATTTTCTTTTTCGCAGTGATATGGACTTCGTCTTCGGTGCTGGTGATCGATAGCCCGTGGCGAGCCAGCAGTTCCATGCCATCGTTCTGCGCCTGAATTTTTACGGCGCCCTGATTGGCGATCAGCTTGATCCCCAGCTTGCGCACGAACAGGCTAAGGCCCTGGCCCACACCCATGAACAGGCGCTTGACCACGCTGATATCGGCTTGGCCGCCAGCGTTGAGCATCAGGTTGTCCTGCGCTGCCAGTTGCAGGTGTTGGCCGCTGGTGAGGGCAATGCCTTGCGGGGCGCTGAGCAGCAGGACCGAGGCCTTGAGCTGCTCCAGGTCCTGGCGCAGCAGGTTCAGTTGCGCGCTGACGTCCGCCGGATCGGCGTTGGCGGCCTGGGCGTCGACCGAGAGTTTTTGCAGTTGTTCGCCGGCCTGTTGTAGGCGTTCGAGGGCCGGACTCATTTCCAGCACCTGGCCCTGGGCTTTCGGTTGTTCATCGGCACTGATGAACAACCCCTTGCCCCCACGAATACTCCCCCAATCATCCGTTCTTAGCTCAAACCCTTCCCCGCGCTTCTGCTTCTTCGCATCCACCAAATGCCCCAGATTCAGCTGACTCTTGCCGCCATACTCGGTACTGAGCTTGAGGTGCTCCTGCCCCCGCAGGTCTTCCATGCGCAGCTTGTTGTTCGCCGGTGTACGCAGCACATTGCGGGTGTGGTCGCGCCTGCGCAGGGTCACGTGGTCCGGGTGTTCGCTGTCGTGCAGGGCGTGGGCGATGTAGGGGCGGTCCGGGTCGCCCTGTTCGAAAGCCACCGCCACTTCGGTGCCGGCGAGCATTGGCAGGTGCAGGCCGTGGGTGTCGCCGCCGTAAGGCCGGGCCAGGCGCAGCCAGGTGCTTTCCTGGCCGGGTTTCCAGGTGTCGCGGTCGAACAGGAAGCGCACGCGGTAGCGGCCTTCGAGATCGATTTCGGCGTAGCGGTCGTTGCGCTCGGGGCTGCTCAGCCGGGCTGGCAGGGTGCCGGCGATGATCGGTTTGGGCGGGACCTTTGGGCGGAAGCAGACCATCTCGGCGTAGGGAATGGCTTCGAAATGCACTTCGATGTTGCGGTCGCGGGCGGCACGGGTGCGCAGGCCGGTGATCACCGCGCCAGGGGCAAAGGCCTGGGGCGCGCCGGCGATTTTCAGCACCTGGCCTGGCGCCAGGGTGGCGCTGCTGCTGGCGCCGCTGAGATGGGTCTGGCTGTTGAGGTAGCGCTCGTGGCGCAGGCGCGCGTAGAAAAAGCCGCTTTCGCTTAGCAGGTCTTCGTCCTGGTCCAGTTTGTCACCGAGCACGCGATAGGGTTCGGCGTAGTGGTAGGCCTCGCCGTAGGTGCTGGTCGTGGTGCCACGGGTCTGGTCGACCTCGCCATCGAGAAAGGCGCGGGCATCAAGGGGGTGATAGGCGCGAAAGTTGATGGATTTTTCCACCACCTGGTGGCGGGTCTGCAAACCCCACACGCCGTCCTCACCGCTGGCGAAACCGGCGGGTGCACGCAGTGGCAATTTCACGCCAAACTGGTAGTGGCGCTGGTCGTCGTGGAACTCGACAACGTCGATCCGCAGGCGGTCGTCGTGGCTGAAGCGGTACCAGATGCCGACCTCGGCCAGCAGCCGCTCGATGAACGCCAGGTCGCTTTCGCCGTACTGCATGACCTGCTCGCGCCGGGGGTATTCGCGCACCAATTGGAACAAGAAGTGCTGGCCGAGGAAATCGTGGCGGCTGCGCAGGATGTGCTCGACGATCTCCGGCACCGACTGCTGCTGGTACAGGCGGTACTGACGGCCACGATCGAGCAGGGCAAGGCGCGGTTGCAGGGTGATTTCATAGCGCGCTTCGTCGCGGGAGGCGGACAGGCGCTGGAAGCTATTGACCATCCCATACAGGCTGCGCAACGGCTTGACCTCGGGCACTGGCAGGCCAGGGTAAGGAGGCTTTGCCGGCGGCGGATAGAGGCTAAAACTGGCGTCCTTGTTGAGCATCTTCTCGGCGCTGAGGTCTTGCTCGCTGCAGGTGAATTCGATGCGGTAGGTGAAGGGTTGGCTGAGGTGTTCTTCGCCTTCGAAGGCGAGGACATCGAACGCGGCGTCGAACCAGCGGATCGCGAATTTGTGACGGGTGTGGTTGAAGAAGATGCGCGGTTGTGTGCTCATGTCAGGCCTTCCTGGTCTGTGGGGGAAACACACAGGAAGGGTTTAGCGTTCACCCGGGTCCTGAGGGGTGAAAGCTTTGGCGAAATGGAAGGAAGCTGGAAATAGGACGTTTCTGAGGATGGTGTAGGGCTTTTCTGTATTGGTATCCCGGGTTAACCGTGTCGGATAACCCTGTAGGAACCTGCTCTGGGCGGCGTTCCGACGATGAGGCCAGAACAGGCCCCATCATTCCCCAGCCATAAAACTCACCCGCACCTTCAACCCCGCCTTCTCCCCATCATGCAGGCTGATTTGCGCCAGGTGCGCCCGGCAGATTTCGCCAACAATCGCCAACCCCAAGCCTGAACCGGCCACTTGCTGATTGCGCCGGTAAAAGCGCTCGAACACCCGATCGCGCTCATCAAGGGGAATGCCCGGCCCGTCGTCCTCGACCTCCAGCACCGCCGGCGCCAGGACCCGCAAAATGACGTTGCCGCCCGGTGGCGTGTGGGCCAGGGCGTTGTCCACCAGATTGCTCAACAGCTCATTCAACAAGGTCGGCTCACCGCGCAACCAGACCGGCTCGTCAGCTTCCAGCGCCAGGGCCACGCCGCGTTTATGGGCCAGCGGCGCCATGGCCATGCCCAGCTCACGGGCCAATTGACTGAGGTCGAGCAACTGCGCGCCGCCCTCGGCAATCGCCCTGGCGCCGTTTTCCACCCGGGCCAGCGAGAGCAATTGATTGGCCAGGTGGGTCAGGCGATCAGTGCCTTGGGCAGCGGTTTCCAGCGTGCTGCGCCAGGTTTGCGGCTCGTTCGAGCGCAAGCCCAATTCCAGCCGGGCCTTGAGCGCTGCCAACGGCGTGCGCAGTTCGTGTGCGGCGTCGGCGATGAATTGCGCCTGCTTCTCGAACTGCCCGCGCAGGCGTTCGGTGAAATGGTTGAGCGCACGCACCAGTGGCCACAACTCGCGTTGCACTTCCACCAGGGGTAGCGGCCGCAGGTCATCCGGCTGACGTTCCTCCACTGCGGTGCGCAAACGCTCCAGCGGGCGCAGCGCCGCACTGACCGCAAACCACACGATCATCAGTGCCCCGACCGCCAGCATGCCCAGGCGCAGCAATGTATCGCCGGCCAGGCTGCGGGCCATGCTGACGCGTGCCTCATCGGTCTCCGCCACGCGGATTTCCGCCATGCCGTTCATGTTCGGCTCGCTGACCGGCTTGAGCAAACTGACCACGCGCACGTTCTGTCCCCGATAAGTCGCGTTGTAAAAACGCGCGAGCGCCGGGTAGTTGTCGGTGCGCGGTGTACCGGGAGGGGGTGGCGGCAGGTTTTCATAACCGGAGATCAGCTTCTGGTTGATATCGTTGACCAGGTAAAAAATCCGCCCCGCGCTGTCGTAGGCGAACGTATCGAGGGCCACGTAAGGCACGTCCAGGCTGAGGCTGCCATCACGTTCGGACAGGCCGGCGGCGATGGTCCGCGCCGAGGCCAGTAACGTGCGGTCATAGGCCGTGTCGGCCGCTTCGCGACCGTTCCAGTAAGCGCTCAAGCCGCTGGCCAGCATCAATACCACCAGCAACAGCGCCAGGTTCCACAGCAACCGCCAACGCAGGCTGCTGGCCTTATGCATCACGGCTTTCCAGCAAATAACCGAGACCGCGGAACGTTACGATCGCCACCGGGTGGCCGTCGAGTTTCTTGCGCAAGCGGTGAACATAGATTTCGATGGCGTCCGGACTGGCCTCTTCGTCCAGGCCGAAGACCTGTGACGCCAGTTGCTCCTTGCTCATCACCCGGCCAGGACGGGCGATCAGGGCTTCGAGTACCGCTTGCTCGCGGGAGGTCAGGGTCAGCAGTTCCTCACCGAGGGTAAAGCGCCGGGTCTCCAGGTCGTAGGCCAGCACACCGCAGCGCTGCAGGCGCTCGCCACCCAACACACTGCGGCGCAACAAGGCCTTGACCCGGGCTTCAAGCTCGGTGAGTTCGAAAGGCTTGGCCAGGTAGTCGTCGGCCCCCAGGTTCAGGCCATGGACCCGGTCCTTGACGTCGCTGCGGGCGGTCAACATCAACACCGGTAGATTCTTACCCCGGGCACGCAGGCGCGCCAGCACTTCGAAACCGTCCATGCGCGGCAGGCCGACGTCGAGAATCGCCATGGCGTATTCCTCGCTACCCAGCGCCAGGTCGGCCGCCACGCCGTCGTGCAGCACATCCACGGTCAAGCCGGTGCTCTTGAGCGCCTGAGCGACACTTTCAGCGAGCTGCAGATGGTCTTCGACGAGCAGGACACGCATGGATCATTACCTCGTTCAGGGATGGTCGACGCCATTCTTTGGCGCGGAGTTTACAGCGGCATCCGCCGCTGTGAAGCCTGAAAAACCGTGAAAGCCCGATGAAAGGTTAGCGAAAGGTTGGACCGTTAGAGTCGATCTACGGATGGTTTATCTCGCAGCCATCGATCGTGATTTGAAATGTAGCTCCCGAAAAACGCCTCGATGCGTTTTCGCCAATAAGAACAATAACGAGGTACGTCGCCATGCTGTCCACCCAGCTCCACATTTGTCCGTCCCGCCCCTTTTCTCGAACCCCCTCGTATTCGCTTGCCGGCGCCGTCAACGCCTGCGCGAAGCGAAACCGCTGCATCTGAAACATCCCAAAAAACAACAACTCCTGTGGAGACAACAATGAATCGATCACTGCGCCGTTTCGCCCTCGCCGCCAGCGTCATGCTGTTCGCCGGCCCACTGATGGCCGAGCCCAAACGCCCGGAATGCATCGCACCGGCCTCGCCCGGCGGCGGTTTCGACCTGACCTGCAAACTGGCGCAAAGCGCGCTGGTCAACGAAAAGCTGCTGACCAAACCGATGCGCGTGACCTACATGCCCGGCGGTGTCGGCGCGGTGGCTTATAACGCGGTAGTCGCCCAGCGCCCGGCGGATGCCGGCACGTTGGTGGCCTGGTCAAGCGGTTCGCTGCTCAACCTGGCCCAGGGCAAGTTTGGTCGCTTCGATGAAACCAACGTGCGCTGGCTGGCCGCCGTTGGCACCAGCTACGGCGCCATCGCCGTGAAGAGCGATTCGCCCTACAAGACCCTGGACGATCTGGTCCAGGCGCTGAAGAAAGATCCGAGCAAAGTGGTAATCGGTTCCGGCGGCACCGTCGGCAGCCAGGACTGGATGCAGACCGCCCTGATCGCCAAGGCCGCCGGGATCAATCCGCGCGACCTGCGTTACGTGGCGCTCGAAGGCGGCGGTGAAATCGCCACTGCCTTGCTCGGCGGCCACATCCAGGTCGGCAGCACCGACATCTCCGACTCCATGCCGCACATCCAGAGCGGCGACATGCGTCTGCTCGCGGTGTTCTCCGACAAGCGCCTGGACGAGCCGGAAATGAAAGACATCCCGACCGCCAAGGAACAAGGCTACGACATCGTCTGGCCAGTGGTTCGCGGCTTCTACCTGGGGCCAAAAGTCAGCGATGAAGACTATGCCTGGTGGAAGGACTCCTTCGACAAACTGCTGGCCTCACCCGAGTTCGCCAAGCTGCGCGATCAGCGTGAACTGTTCCCGTTCGCCATGACCGGCCCGGAACTGGACACCTACGTGAAGAAGCAGGTAGCGGACTACAAAGTGCTGGCCAAAGAGTTCGGCCTGATCCAGTGATCGTCTCTGTCTAGCGGTCACGGCGGGCTAGCGCCGCCGTGACCCAGGAGTTCCCCATGCTCTTACAACGCATTTTTGCTTCGGTGCTGTTGCTGGCCTGTGTCGGCCTGGCGCTGATGGCCTGGCCGTATCAGGCGGCTTTTTCCTACGAACCGGTGGGCCCTCGGGCCTTCCCGTTGCTGATGCTTGGCCTGATGGGCTCGGCGCTGTTGTACATGGTGTTTCGTCCCGCACCGATCAAGCACAGTGATGACGAGCCGCCGCTGGATCGCGAAACCTTGACCAAGATCGCCATCTGCGTGGCGCTGCTGCTGGTGTTCGCCGGCACCTTCGAACCGCTTGGCTTCATCGTTGCCAGCATCCTCATCGGTGTGCCGATGGCGCGCCTGTATGGCGGCCGCTGGCTGCCCAGCGTCGTGATCATCAGCTTGATGGCCGTCGGCCTTTACCTGCTGTTCGACAAGTTGATGGACGTACCGTTGCCCTTGGGCGTGCTCGACGTTCTGGAGAACTGATATGGATACTCTTGGCTATTTGGGTCAGGGCTTCGGCGTCGCGCTGAGCCCGTACAACCTGGTGACCGCCCTCTGCGGCACCCTGATCGGTACGGTGGTCGGCCTGTTGCCGGGCCTGGGGCCGATCAATGGCGTGGCATTGCTGATCCCCATCGCATTCGCCCTCGGCCTGCCGCCGGAATCGGCGCTGATCCTCCTCGCAGCCGTGTACCTGGGTTGCGAATACGGCGGCCGGATCAGCTCGATCCTGCTGAACATACCGGGCGAAGCCTCCACCGTGATGACCACCCTCGACGGCTATCCGATGGCCCGCAAAGGCCTGGCCGGCGTGGCGCTTTCGCTGTCGGCGTGGAGCTCATTCATCGGCGCCTTCATCGCCACCTGCGGCATGGTGCTGTTTGCCCCGCTGCTGGCGAAATGGGCGATCGCCTTCGGACCGGCGGAATACTTCGTGCTGATGGTATTTGCGATCGTTTGCCTGGGTGGCATGGCCGGTGACCGACCGTTGAAAACCTTTATTGCAGCACTGATCGGCCTGTTCCTGTCGACGGTCGGCATCGACGCCAACAGCGGTGTGTACCGCTTCACCGGGGACAACATTCACCTGACCGACGGTATTCAGTTCGTGGTGCTGGTGTTGGGCCTGTTTTCCATCAGTGAAATTCTGCTGTTGCTGGAAAAAACCCATCACGGCCAGGAAGCGGTGAAAGCCACCGGGCGCATGATGTTCAACTTCAAGGAAGCGGCGTCGGTGTTCGTGGTGAACATCCGTTGCGGCGTTCTGGGTTTCATCATGGGCGTGTTACCGGGAGCCGGTGCCACCCTGGCCAGCGCCGTGGCCTACATGACGGAAAAACGCATCGCAGGCGCCAAGGGTAAATTTGGCCAAGGCGACATGCGCGGCCTCGCCGCTCCGGAAACGGCCATCGGCGGCGCAGCGTGCGGCGCTTTGGTACCGATGCTGACCCTGGGTGTTCCAGGCTCAGGCACCACGGCGGTGATGATCGGCGCCCTGTCGCTGTACAACATCACCCCGGGCCCGCTGCTGTTCCAGCAGCAACCGGACATCGTCTGGGGCCTGATCGCCTCGCTGTTCATCGCCAACATCATGCTGGTGATCCTCAACATCCCGATGATCCGTATCTTCACCCGTATCCTCGCTGTGCCGAACTGGGCACTGGTGCCGGTGATCGCGATCATTACCGGGATCGGCGTCTACGCGGTGCACGCCACCACCTTTGACCTGTTCCTGATGATCGGCATCGGCATCTTCGGCTATATCCTGCGCAAGCTGGACTTCCCGCTGTCGCCAGTGCTGCTGGGGTTCATTCTCGGAGGCCTGATGGAACAAAACCTGCGCCGCGCCCTGTCGATTTCCAACGGTGCGCTGGAAATCCTCTGGTCGAGCCCGATCACTTTCGGTTGCTGGGTCCTGACAGCGATCATGCTGTTGATGCCGATCCTGCGGATCTGGCGTAAGCGTTCGGCTGCGCAACGCGCCATCGCCGATGTCTGATCGAACACCGCTCAAAGCCTGGTGGGGTACCCCGCTGGTCGGCCTGCTGGGCGGTTTCCTCGCCAGCCAGGTCGGCTGGCCGCTACCGTGGATGGTCGGCTCGTTGCTGGCGATCATCCTGGTGCGCTGTCTGACACCCTGGCAACTGGCGGAGATCCCTGGCGGCCGCAAGTGCGGCCAGTGGATCGTCGGCATCGGTATCGGCCTGCACTTCACCCCGGTGGTGATGGAGCAGGTGCTGAGTCATTTCGGGCTGATCTTCTTCGGTGCGCTGGTCACCAGCCTCTCGGCGGTGGTCGGTGTCTGGCTGATGCGTCGCACCGGCGAAGATCGTGCCACTGCATTTTTTTCCAGTATGCCGGGCGGTTCCGGGGAGATGGTCAACCTTGGCGCGCGCAATGGCGCGGTGCTCAGTCGGGTGGCGGCGGGACAGAGTTTACGGGTGCTGGTGGTGGTGCTTTGCGTTCCGGCAGCGTTCAAATACCTGCTGGGGGACGGCGCACCGATGTCCCACGCCGGCAGCATCGATTGGCGCTGGCTGGCGCTATTGTTTCCGGCGGGAGCGCTGGCGGCCTGGATCTGGGAACGCCTGCGGCAACCCAACCCATGGCTGTTCGGGCCCTTGCTGGTCAGCGCCGCGGTCAGCATCGGCTGGGACCTGCATATCGGCTTGCCCAACGGCGGCAGCCAGATCGGCCAATGGCTGATTGGCAGCGGCCTGGGCTGTCACTTCAATCGGCAGTTTTTCCGTCGCGCGCCGTCGTTCATGGGGCGCACGTTGATCGGCACGCTGCTGACCATGCTGATCGCCACAGCGGCTGCACTGGGACTGAGTGCGCTGACCCACCTGGATTTGCGCTCGCTGACCCTGGGCATGATGCCCGGCGGCATTGCCGAGATGAGCCTGACGGCCGAAACCTTGCAACTGTCGGTGCCGCTGGTGACGGCGATGCAGGTGATGCGGTTGCTGTTTGTGTTGTTTCTAGCGGAGCCGTTGTTCAGGTATTGGAACCGTCAGCCGAATTCAGTCTGATAAACCGAGTTGCCCTTTTCGCGAGCAGGCTCGCTCCCACAGGGTTCGCGTGATCCTTGTGGGAGCGAGCCTGCTCGCGAAGCTCTTTCAAACCGGTGGCAACCGCCACTCGATCGGCGTCTCGCCATTCTGCTCCAAAAACTTGTTGGTCCGGCTGAAGTGCCCGCACCCGAGGAAGCCACGATAGGCCGACAGCGGTGACGGGTGCACCGAGGTCAGCACCAGGTGCTTGGTGGCATCGATCAACTTCTGTTTGCTCTGGGCATGGGCGCCCCACAGCATGAACACCAGATGCGGCTGCTGCTGGCTGACCACTTCAATGATCCGGTCGGTGAAAAACTGCCAGCCCTTGTCCTTGTGCGCATTGGCGTTGGCACGCTCCACGGTCATGGTGGTATTGAGCATCAACACGCCCTGCTCGGCCCAGCTTTGCAGATAGCCGTGATTGGGGATGTCGATGTTCAGGTCGCGCTTCAACTCTTTATAGATATTGACCAGCGACGGCGGCGCCGGGACGCCCGGCTGCACCGAAAAGCACAGGCCATGGGCCTGGCCGGGGCCGTGATAGGGGTCCTGGCCAAGAATGACCACCTTGACCTTGTCCAGCGGCGTGGAATTGAGCGCGTTGAAGATCATCGGGCCCGGCGGATAGATTTCCTTGCCCGCCGCGCGCTCGTCCTGGAGGAATTTTCGCAACTCTGCCATGTAGGGTTGGTCGAATTCGGCACGCAGTGCCTCCTTCCAGCTCGGTTCGAGTTTGATACGGTCGTCAGCAGTCATGGTTATATCCGGCAAAAGCAATGGGGCGCACCCTAGGAAAGCCCATCACGCTTGTCAATTGATCTG
Source organism: Pseudomonas umsongensis (assembly GCF_002236105.1). Taxonomy (GTDB): domain Bacteria; phylum Pseudomonadota; class Gammaproteobacteria; order Pseudomonadales; family Pseudomonadaceae; genus Aquipseudomonas; species Aquipseudomonas umsongensis. The sequence goes on along the minus strand of NZ_NIWU01000002.1, from coordinate 760,075 downwards.
ACACCAATCCGGCACTTTCCCACACAGCGATCATACTTAACCCTCAAATTCCCGAGCGAGGTCACGATGAATCTGCACTTCGAAGAACTCACCGGCACTGACGGCGCCCGCATTGGCATTGCCACGCTGGATGCCGAAAAATCGTTGAATGCCCTGTCCCTGCCGATGATCAATGCCATGCGCGACAAGTTGGACGCCTGGGCGAAGGAACCGCAAATCGTTTGCGTCCTGCTGCGCGGCAACGGCATCAAGGCCTTCTGCGCAGGCGGTGAAGTGCGCAGCCTGGTCGAGGCCTGCCGGGCCCATCCGGGTGAAGTGCCGACGCTGGCCGCGCACTTCTTCAACTCCGAATATCGCCTGGACTTCAGCCTGCACACTTATCCCAAACCGTTGATCTGCTGGGGTCACGGCTATGTGCTCGGCGGTGGCATGGGCCTGTTGCAGGGGGCAAGCATTCGCATTGTCACACCGAGCAGTCGACTGGCGATGCCGGAGATCAGTATCGGCCTGTATCCGGACGTGGGCGCCAGTTGGTTCCTGTCTCGCCTGCCGGGCAAGCTCGGCTTGTTCCTCGGCCTGACCGGCGCCCACATGAACGGTCGCGACGCGATCGATCTGGACCTGGCCGACCGTTTCCTGCTCGACGAGCAGCAGCAGGAACTAATCGAAGGCCTGCTGCAATTGAATTGGCAGGAACAGACGCCGATGCAGCTCAACAGCCTGCTCAAGGCCTTGCAGCAGAAAGCCGTTGCGCAAATGCCCGAGGCCCAGTGGTTGCCGCGCCGCCAACAGATCGATGAATTGCTGGACGTCAGTGATGTGCGTTGTGCCTGGAAAGCCATTGTCACGCTGCTCGATCACACCGACATGCTGCTCAACCGCGCCGCGCGCAACCTGATCGAAGGCTCGCCGCTGACCGCGCATCTGGTGTGGGAGCAGATCAAACGTGCCCGGCATATGTCTCTGGCGCAGGTCTTTGAGATGGAATACACCCTGAGCCTCAACTGCTGTCGCCATCCGGAATTCAGCGAGGGCGTGCGTGCGCGATTGATCGACAAGGATCAGAAACCTCGCTGGCATTGGCCGGACGTCAACAATGTGCCGGATGCGGTGGTGGATGCTCATTTTCACAAAATCTGGGAAGGTCGGCATCCCTTGGCGGACCTGTCAGAGTACTGAAAAAAATGACTCTGTAGGAGCGAGCATGCTCGCGAAAAACGTCTGACAACGCGTTTAACCTTTAAGCACGCGTTATCGTTGACGTCCATCGCGAGCATACTCGCTCCTACAGGAGGGTATGGATTTCAACCGGATTAGCGGTGATTACCACGGCCGTCGTGATCGCCACGCCCATTGCGGCCGCCTCGGCGATCGTGATTGTCGTTTCGCCCGCGACGATGATCATTGTCCCAGCCGCCACGGTTGTGGCGACCGTCCCAACCCTGGTTCTGGTGCGCCCTGTAGTCGGGGCGGGACTGATAGTAACGGGGAGCCGGCTGGTAATAGCGCGGCGCCGGTTGATAAACCCGCGGCTGGTGGTAATAGCGCGGCGTTGGTTGGTAATACCGGGCAGGCGGCGCGTAGTACCGGCGCGGTGGCGTGTAGTAACCGCCGCCATTGGAGTAGTAGGAGTTGCCGCCAGCGTAATAGGGCGCCGGCGATGAGTAGACCTCTGAACCGTAGTAACCGCCTCCATCGGAATAAGCTACGCATCCACCCAGTGACAAACCCAACACGGCAATCAGAAGAATTCGTCGATACATTGGCGGCCTCCTGGACCGCGAGTGAGCCACACCAGCGACGCTGGCAGGCGACAGTCAAAGTTTCTGCGACTGTCGATAGATCAGACATCGAATTGAAGATCCCGTGCGCTCCCGCAACACCTTGATACATCTCGCCGATGAAAGGTTTTTCATCCATTCACACGCTGATTAGTGGTGGCCGTGACGATATCCACCGCCGTAATAACGTGGCGCGTGACCACCCCAGTAGTAATAGCGATAGCCGCCATAAAAGCGCGGGCCGCCGTGGTAGTAATAAGGTGAATAACCGGGATAGTAATAAGGTGCGGGATACGCGACGTCGTAACCACCGGAATAGTAATAACAACCGGCCAGGCCCAAGCCGAGTACGCAGCCGAGCAACAATCGACGAAACATGGCGGCCTCCTGAAAGACCCACAGCCGGTACAGGCCGGCTGACACCTGTTTTGACTCATTATCCCCGACCAAGTGCAGCGCCCCGGCAACCTTCGGATCAGCGGCCGGCACGTCCCATTGCGGTGCAGTCGCGCACCATTGCAAGGCAAGCGCACACTGTCTTCCTACATCACCAATCGACCAATCCCGCGTGCCAGAGCACTCCGCTCGACTTGGCACGTCTCTCGCTTTAGCAAAGACGTGCAGGAGTCATCACAGGTTCGCGGCACCACAATTTGCAATGGCTGACTAGGGTTCCGGCTCGCAAGCGCGAGTGACTGGTCCGAGAGTTGGCGACCTCCAGTTGAGGTTACACGGCGGGACAAAAGCCCGGGAGACAAGCCACCGTTCGCGGTGCTGCTGCCTTCCTGTCCGCCCTTGATCAACTGGAGAACCACCATGTCCCAGCATCGTTTACCCGCCCTCTTCGCCGCTGCCTTCGCAGCCCTCGTGAGCGTCTCGTCCCACGCCGCCCCAAAAGACCACTTCAGCGTCTGCTGGACGATCTACGCCGGCTGGATGCCTTGGGAATACGCCGGTAGCCAAGGCATCGTCGACAAGTGGGCGAAGAAATACGGCATCCAGATCGATGTGGTGCAGCTTAACGACTACGTCGAATCGATCAACCAGTACACCGCCGGCCAGTTCGATGGCTGCACCATGACCAACATGGATGCGCTGACCATCCCGGCCGCTGGCGGCGTCGACAGCACCGCGCTGATCGTCAGCGACTTCTCCAACGGCAACGACGGCATCGTGCTCAAGGGCGAAGGCAAGAAGGTCGCCGACCTCAAGGGGGCGGACGTCAACCTGGTCGAGCTCTCGGTGTCGCACTACCTGCTGGCCAGGGCCCTGGATTCGGTGGACCTCACCGAGAAAGACCTGAAAGTGGTCAACACCTCGGATGCCGATATCGCCGCCGCCTTCAACACCGATCAGGTCAACGCCGTCACCACCTGGAACCCGATGCTTTCGGACATCAAGGCCAAGCCCGGGGTGACCGAGGTGTTCAATTCCAGCCAGATCCCCGGCGAGATCATGGACATGATGGTGGTCAACTCCCAGACCCTCAAGGACAACCCCGCCCTGGGCAAGGCGCTGACTGGCGCCTGGTTCGAAGTGGTCGAGTTGATGAACGCGAAGAACGCCGCGGGCAAGGCTGCACTGGAGCACATGGCCAAGGCCTCGGGCACCGACCTGGCCGGTTTCCAGGCGCAACTGGACACCACCAAATTGTTCGCCACTCCTCAAGAAGCCCTGGCGTTCAGCACCAGCAAGCAACTGCCGGAAACCATGCGCAAGGTCGCGGAATTCTCCTTCCAGCACGGCTTGCTCGGTGAAGGTGCCAAAGACACCAGCGCGGTCGGCATGGCCTTCGCCAACGGGGTGACCAGCGGCGACAAGGGCAACCTCAAGCTGCGTTTCGACCCCAGCTACGTGCAGATGGCTGCCGATGCCAAGTTGTAACCAGAGGACTTGGCCATGCGCCTGATCAATCGCCACCCGGATCGCCCGAGTCGCCTGTTGCTGGTGATCCTGCCTTTCGCCCTGCTGCTGTTCGCCTACTTCATGGGCTCGGCCGAGCGCCTGGCGGACAACCCCAACGACAAACTGCTGCCCAGCGCCGTGCAAATGAGCGACGCGGTCAAGCGCCTGGCCTTCGTTGCCGACAGCCGCACCGGCGAATACCTGCTGTGGCAGGACAGCGCCGCGAGCCTGCGACGCCTGGCCATCGGCCTGGGCATCAGTGCGCTGGCCGGGCTGTGCCTGGGCATCGCTGCGGGCACCCTGCCATTGTTTGGCGCGCCGTTGTCGCCGTTGCTGACCGTGCTTTCGATGGTGCCGCCGCTGGCGATCCTGCCGATCCTGTTTATTGTCTTCGGCCTGGGGGAATTGTCGAAAGTGATGCTGATCGTGATCGGCATCACCCCGGCCCTGGCCCGCGACCTCGAACAGCGCGCCCGGGAGATCCCCGTTGAGCTGCTGATCAAGGCCCAGACCCTCGGGGCATCGACCTGGACCCTGATGTTGCGGGTGGTCTTGCCGCAGTTGCTGCCGCGCCTGCTGATTTCGCTGCGCCTGATGCTGGGTTCGGCGTGGCTGTTCCTGATTGCCGCCGAGGCCATCGCCTCCACTGACGGTCTCGGCTACCGGATATTCCTGGTGCGCCGCTACCTGGCGATGGACGTGATTTTGCCGTACGTGGTGTGGATCACCCTGCTCGCCTGGCTGATGGATTGGGGGCTCAAGCGCCTGACCCTGCGCGCATTCCCCTGGTATGAAGGAGCGCGGGCATGAGTTTCATCACGGTGAAAAATGTCTGGCAGCAGTACGCCGACCAGGTGGTGCTCGAAGGCCTGAACCTGAGCGTCAACGAGGGTGAGTTCTGCACCCTGGTGGGCGCTTCCGGTTGCGGTAAATCGACCTTCCTGCGGTTGTTGCTCGGTCAGGAAAAAGCCAGTCGAGGGGAGATTCTCCTCGACGGTCAACCACTGGCGGGCGAACCGGACGCCAGCCGTGGCGTAGTGTTCCAGCGCTACTCGGTGTTCCCGCACTTGAGCGTGCTGGACAACGTCGCCCTTGGCCTGGAACTGCCGCGTTCAGCGCTGTTGGGCAGGTTGTTCGGCAGTGCCAAAAAAGCTGCCCGCGAACAGGCTTCGGTGCTGCTGCACAAAGTCGGCCTCGGTCATTCCCTGGACAAGTACCCGGCGCAACTGTCCGGCGGCATGCAACAACGCCTCGCCATCGCCCAGGCGCTGATCATGAAACCGCGGGTGCTGCTGCTGGACGAGCCTTTCGGCGCCCTCGATCCGGGCATCCGCAAGGACATGCACGCCTTGCTGCTGGAGCTGTGGCGCGAGACCCAATTGACGGTCTTCATGGTCACCCATGACCTGTCCGAAGGTTTCAGCCTCGGCACCCGCTTGCTGGTGTTCGACAAGGTCCGCGTCGACCCGCACGCCCCCGGCGCCTATGGCGCACGCATCACTTACGACATCCCTTTGAACAGCGACCGCCGCGCCTGCCGTGCCGCCGTCGATGCCTTGCCAGTACAACTGGCAGGCGCGCTTAGAACCGCTTGAGAGGACTTGCACAATGACTGATTCGACCCGACTGTTCCCGCCCTTCGCCGAAGAAATGCTACCCGGCGGCGGCCATCGCTCCTTCGTGCTCAAACGCGGCCAACTGCTGCGCCTGACCGACCTGCGCGGCGGTGCCAACGTCAGCCTGACGCTGCTCAACGCCAACGAAAAAACCGAACGCCTGAACCTGCCCGACAGCCTCAAATGCCAACACACCGCCAAGCTCACCGCCGGCCATTGCCTGTACTCGGACATGGGCCGCGTACTGGCCGCCATCACCGCCGACACCTGCGGTTGGAGCGACAGCCTCGGCGGCGTGCTCTGCGCTGAAGAAGTGGCCGAAAAATACGGCCAGGGCCGCTATCAGGAACTGCGCAATGGCTTCTTCCGCAACGGCACCGACAACCTGTTGGTGGAGCTGGGCAAGTGGGGGCTGGGCCTGTCCGACCTGCTGATGACCCTCAACCTGTTCAGCCGGGTGAACGTCGACGACGCCGGGCGCTTTCACTTCGTTGAAGGCAATTCCAAAGCTGGCGACTACATCGAGTTGTACGCACCGATGGACACCCTGGTGGTGCTCACCGCCCTGCAACACCCGATGGACCCGGTGCCGGAATATGCCCCCAAACCACTGAAGCTCAGCTGGATGAACGCCGACCCCAGCGTCGCCGAACACTGCCGCACCTCGCGCCCGGAAAACGAGCGTGGCTTCATCAACACTGACCGTCTGTTCGCCTGAGGATCGCCGCCATGTCACTCGCAATCGCCACTGCCGACGTTACTACGAGCAGGCTACCCGAAACCGCGGTCTACCGCGCCACCATCCCCGCCGGCGAACCCTGGTTGATGGAGGTCAAGGCCGGCCAGACCCTGCGCATCCTCGACCTGGAAGGCAACCAGGCCGTCGACACCCTGTTCTACAGCGTCGCCAATCCCAGGGAGCGCTACGACGTGCAACGCACGTTGCGCCGCCAGAACAGCGTGTACCTGAGCACCGGCAGCGTGCTGTATTCCAACCTCGGCAAGCCGATGCTGACGATCATCGCCGACACCTGCGGCCGCCACGACACGCTCGGTGGTGCCTGCGCGCAAGAAAGCAACACCGTGCGCTACGCCCTGGAAAAACGCTACATGCACAGTTGCCGCGACAACTACCTGCGCGCCTGCGTTCACGACGGGCGCCTGGGTAAAGGCGACATCGGGCCTAACATCAATTTCTTCATGAACGTACCGGTGACGGCGGACGGCGGGCTGACCTTCGAGGACGGTATCTCCGCACCGGGCAAATACGTCGACCTGCGCGCCGAGATGGACGTGATCGTGCTGATCTCCAATTGCCCGCAACTGAACAACCCGTGCAATGCCTATAACCCGACTCCTGCGCAGGTGCTGGTATGGAACTGAGTCGTTTGCGCCGCTGGTTGTTTGCCCTGTGCCAGGCCCGCTCAGGGCAGTGCCTCAAACCTAAAGAACACCACCAGCCACTGTAGGAGCGAGCCTGCTCGCGAAAAACCAGAAGCCACCGCTGGGCATCTGGTGCTACGCGTAATCGTTCACGTCCATCGCGAGCATGCTCGCTCCTACAGGGGGTCAGCGTTGAAGAGAAATGATTTTTCCGTCGGGGACGACCCTGGCGCTCATCGAAAAACTGCGGGACGGCCCGCATCCCCTCCAGGGGTTATGCCATGTTCGAAAAAGTCCTGATTGCCAACCGTGGCGCCATTGCCTGCCGCATCCTGCGCACCTTGCGCGAACTGCAGGTTGCAGGTGTTGCCGTATATTCCGAAGCCGATGCCGCGAGCCTGCACATCCTGCAAGCCGACGAGGCCCACAGCCTTGGTGAAGGCGCAGCCGCCGGCACCTACCTGGCAGTGGAAAAAATCCTCGCCGTCGCCAAGGCCACAGGCGCCACCGCGATCCATCCAGGCTATGGTTTTCTCTCGGAAAACGCTGCGTTCGCTGAAGCCTGCGAGGCCGCCGACATTGCCTTTATCGGCCCGACGCCCGAACAACTGCGCGTATTCGGCCTCAAGCACACCGCCCGCGCCCTGGCCAAACAACACGGCGTGCCGATGCTCGAAGGTACCGAACTGCTCGACAGCCTTGACGCGGCACTGATCGCCGGCGCGCAAGTCGGTTATCCGGTCATGCTCAAGAGCACCGCCGGCGGTGGTGGCATCGGCATGCGCGTGTGCTGCAGCGCGGCCGAATTGAGCGAATCCTTCGAAGCGGTCAAGCGCTTGGGCCAGAACAATTTCAGCGACGCCGGGGTGTTCATCGAGAAGTACATCCAGCGCGCCCGACATCTGGAAGTGCAGGTATTCGGTGACGGCCGTGGCGAGGTGATTGCCCTCGGCGTGCGCGACTGCTCGGTGCAGCGGCGCAACCAGAAAGTCCTCGAAGAAACCCCGGCGCCGAACCTGCCCGAAGGCATGGCCGATGAACTGTGCGCGGCGGCGATCAAACTGGCCAAGGCGGTGAATTACCGCAGCGCCGGCACGGTCGAATTCGTGTTCGACAGCGATGCCCAGCGTTTCTATTTCCTTGAAGTGAACACCCGCTTGCAGGTGGAACACGGCGTCACCGAGCAAGTCTGGGGCGTCGACCTGGTGCGCTGGATGGTGCAACTGGCAGCGGGTGACCTGCCGCCGTTGAGCGCGTTGAGCCAGGGTTTGAAAGCGCAGGGTCATGCGATTCAGGCACGGTTGTATGCGGAAGATCCAGGACGCGACTTTCAACCGAGTCCGGGTTTGCTGACGGCGGTGCATTTTCCACCGGCCAACGGCGTAGAACTGCGCATCGACACCTGGGTCGAAGCCGGCTGTGAGATTCCGCCCTACTTCGATCCGATGATCGCCAAGGTCATCAGTTGGGCCCCGACCCGTGAGCAAGCCGCAGCCGATCTGCATCAGGCCTTGGGCGAAAGCCTGCTCTACGGGGTGCAAACCAACCGGGACTACCTGAGGCAGATCCTGCTCGATGCGCCCTTTGCCAGCGGTCAGCCCTGGACCCGTTGCCTGGAAGCCCTGGCGTATCAGGCCAACACTTTCGAAGTGCTCAGCGCTGGCACCCAGACCAGCGTCCAGGACTATCCCGGTCGCCTCGGCTATTGGGCGGTAGGCGTGCCGCCGTCGGGGCCGATGGACAGTCGTGCGCTGCGCCAGGGTAACCTTCTGCTGGGCAACGATGAAGGCGCCGCAGCGCTGGAAATCACCATGTGCGGGCCCTTGCTGCGCTTCAATTGCGACGCGGTCGTTGCCGTCACGGGCGCGGTGATTGCGCTGACGCTGAACGGCGAAAGCGTGCCGATGAACACGGCAATGTTGGTTCCAGCCGGTGCCACGTTGAGCCTCGGCACGATTGCCGGTGCTGGCGCGCGCAGCTATCTGTGCGTGCGCGGCGGCTTGCAGGTTCCGGATTACCTGGGCAGCAAGAGTACCTTCACCCTCGGCCAGTTTGGCGGGCATGGCGGCCGTGCTCTGCGGGCCGGCGACGTGTTGCATGTGCCAGCCTTGAGTGATCGTAATGTCGGTGCGCGGCTGGCCGACGATCAGCTCGGCGAGTTGCCTGCCGTACGCCAGATACGCGTGATCTACGGCCCCCATGGTGCACCGGAATACTTCACTGAAAACTACATCGGCACCTTCTTCGCGACCCAGTGGGAAGTGCATTTCAACTCCAGCCGCACCGGCGTACGGCTGATCGGGCCGAAGCCGGAATGGGTGCGGGCCGATGGCGGTGAGGCCGGCTTGCATCCGTCGAACATCCACGACAATCCGTACGCGATCGGCGCAGTGGACTTCACTGGCGACATGCCGGTGATCCTCGGCCCGGATGGTCCGAGCCTGGGCGGATTTGTCTGCCCGGTGACGGTGATCGAGGCGGATCTTTGGCAGCTGGGGCAACTCAAGGCTGGGGACAAGGTGAAGTTCCAACCGGTCGACCTCAAGACTGCCCGCAACCTCGCCTTGAAATGGAATACCCCCTGTGGGAGCGAGCCTGCTCGCGAAGGGGCCAGATCAGACACCGCATCAACTTCTTCGCGAGCAGGCTCGCTCCCACAGGGGGCTGTGTCGCCTGTGGTGTTGGATATTGGTCAGGAGGATACGCGGCTGGTTGCGCGGCTGTCGGGGGATACACACCTGCTCCTGGAAATCGGCGCCCCCGAACTCGACCTCGTCCTGCGCTTTCGCGCCCACGCCCTCATGCAAGCCCTGGAAAGCAAACACCTGCACGGCGTGATCGACCTGACCCCGGGCATTCGCTCGCTGCAAGTGCACTACCAACCCGAGCAGTTGCCGCTTGCCGACTTGCTCGGCATCGTTGCCGGCGAATGGGACGCCGTGTGCGCCGCCAAGGACCTGCAGGTCCCCTCGCGCATCGTCCACCTGCCGCTGTCCTGGGACGACCCGGCCTGTCAGCTGGCCATCGAGAAATACATGACCACCGTGCGCAAGGACGCCCCCTGGTGCCCGAGCAACCTGGAGTTCATCCGCCGCATCAACGACCTGCCGAACCTCGATGAGGTGCAGCGCACGGTGTTCGACGCCAGCTACCTGGTGATGGGCCTGGGCGATGTGTACCTCGGCGCACCGGTCGCCACCCCGCTCGATCCGCGCCATCGCCTGGTGACCACCAAATACAACCCGGCCCGCACCTGGACCGCGGAAAACTCGGTGGGCATCGGTGGCGCCTACATGTGCGTGTACGGCATGGAAGGCCCCGGCGGTTATCAGTTCGTCGGGCGTACGCTGCAGATGTGGAATCGCTACCGCGAAGTCGCCGCCTTCGATGGCAAGCCATGGCTGCTGCGCTTCTTCGACCAGATCCGTTTCTACCCGGTCAGCGCCGATGAACTGCTGCGCATTCGCCGGGACTTCCCCCTCGGGCGCTTCCCCCTGGACATCGAGCACAGTCAGCTGAACCTCGCCGATTACCAGGCCTTCCTGGCGCAAGAGGCCCAAGGCATCAACGCGTTTCGCGATCAGCAAAAAGGCGCCTTCAATGCCGAACGCGAACGCTGGATCGCCAGCGGCCAGGCACATTACGACAGCGAGGAATTGGCCCCGGAGGTGACCGAAGACGCGCCTCTGGCCAACGGTCAGCAGAGCATCGACAGCCATATCGCCGGCAACCTCTGGCAGGTTCAGGTGCAGACTGGCAATCGCGTCGAGGCCGGTGACGTGCTGGTGATCCTGGAGTCGATGAAGATGGAAATCCCGCTGCTCGCGCCGATGGCCGGCGTGGTGCGGGAGATTCGCGTGCAGCCAGGTTCGGCGGTGCGTGCCGGACAACGCGTCGTGGTGCTGGAACTCGACTGAAGCCATTTCGAAAGGACAAATACCATGAACATCAATCTGCAACTCGACGCCCTGCGCAACGCGTACCGCGATGGCAGCACCACGCCCCGGCAACTGCTGCCGGGCCTTCGGGACAAAGCGGCGGCACTGAACCCGGACTATCACCTGTTCATCCACTTGCTCAGCGCCGAAGAACTGGAGCCCTACCTCGCCGCCCTCGACGGCCGCGACATCGACAGCCTGCCGCTGTACGGCGTGCCGTTCGCGATCAAGGACAACATCGACCTGGCGGGCATACCGACCACGGCGGCCTGTCCGGCATTCGCCTACGTACCGCAACGTTCGGCGACCATCGTCGAGCAACTGCTGGCGCTGGGCGCAGTTCCCCTGGGCAAGACCAACCTCGATCAGTTCGCCACCGGCCTCAACGGCACTCGCTCGCCCTATGGCGCATGCTCCAATAGTGTGTTGCCGGAGTATCCGTCGGGTGGTTCCAGCGCCGGTTCTTCACTGGCGGTGGCGCTCGGTGTGGCGAGTTTTTCCCTGGGCACCGACACGGCGGGCTCCGGGCGCGTGCCGGCGGCGTTGAACAATCTGGTCGGGATGAAAGCCACCAAGGGCCTGATTTCCACCGCCGGCGTGGTGCCGGCCTGTCGCACCCTCGATTGCGTGACGACGTTCACCGCAACCGCCCGGGAGGCCAGTCAGTTGCTTGCATTGACCGCCAAACTCGACCCACGGGACGAGTACAGCCGCAGCAATCCGTCGTGGAATGACGGCTCGGCGTTCGGTGCCATGCGTGCCTTCCGTTTCGGCGTGCCCCGGGCGCAAGACCTGGAGTTTTTCGGCTGCGCTGAAGGCCCGTTATTGTTCGCCGACGCCGTCGAGCAACTCAAAGCCATGGGCGGTTACGCCGTGGAGCTCGATCTGTCGCCGTTCCTCGAAGCGGCACGTCTGCTCTACGAAGGCCCTTGGGTAGCCGAGCGCTACAGCGTGGCCGGCGAGCTGATGGAAGAAAATCCGCAAGCCGTGTTGCCGGTGATTCGCGCCGTATTGGCCAAGGCGCCGGCGGTCAACGGCGTGCAAACCTTCCGCGCGCAGTATCGCCTGCAAGCGCTGAAAGCCTTGTGCGACAAAGCACTCGATGGCCTCGATTGCGTAGTCACGCCGACCATTGGCCGCCCGGTCACACTGGCGGAACTCCACGCCGAACCGGTCCAGCGCAATAGCGAACTGGGCTACTACACCAACTTCATGAACCTGCTCGACTACGCCGCCATCGCCGTGCCCAGCGCGTTCATGGACAACGGTTTGCCCTGGGGCGTGACCCTGTTCGGACGGGCGTTCACCGATCAATACCTGTTGAGCCTGGCCGATGGCTTGCAGCGCCAGCAAGGATTGGCGGCACCGGCACCGACGGTTGTTGCGCGCAATGACCGGGCGCGGCTGGTGGTCTGTGGCGCGCACCTGGATGGCCTGGCGTTGAACTGGCAACTCAAGCAGCGCGGTGCGCGCCTGGTGGAAAGCACGTTCAGCTCACCCGACTATCAACTGTATGCCTTGGCCGGTGGCCCGCCGTTTCGTCCGGGCATGGTTCGGGTCAAGGACGGCGGCGTGGCGATTGCCGTGGAAGTCTGGGAACTGCCGAGTAGCGAACTGGGCTCGTTCCTGACCGGCATCCCGGCACCGTTGGGATTGGGTAAGGTGCAACTGGCGGATGGTCGCTGGGAAAGCGGGTTCATCTGTGAGGCCTATGGGTTGGAGGGGGCGGTGGATATCAGCCATCTGGGCGGCTGGAGGGCCTACCTACACCTCCTGACGTGAGATCGTTCCCACGCTCTGCGTGGGAATGCAGCCCGGGACGCTCCGCGTCCCCTCCAGAGCCGAACGCGGAGCGTCCGTTGAGGCATTCCCACGCAGAGCGTGGGAACGATCTGTGTCAAAACACAGGAACGACCATTCGCGACGTACATGGAGCAGCTATTTCCCCCGACAGTCCTTAGAATGCTCGCCACCGGATAGCTGACAATGGAACTGCCATGCCGCTTCGCTCGCCGCTGTATTCCCAACGGTCGTTGGTCCTCACGCTGGTCGCGTTGCTGGGTGCAGGCTTCCTGGCCACCTCCTTTCTCAGTTACTACGCCTCGCGCGCGTCGATCCGCGACAACATCGTCAATACCGAACTGCCGCTGACCTCGGACACCGTCTACTCGGAAATCCAGAAAGACCTGGTCAGGCCAATCCTGATTTCCTCAATGATGTCCCGCGACACCTTCATGCGCGACTGGGTGGTCAATGGCGAGCGCGACACCGGCCAGATGACCCGCTACCTCAACGAGGTCATGACCCACTACGGCGCCTACACGGCGTTTTTCGTCTCCGACACCAGCCTGACCTACTACCACGCCAAGGGCGTGCTCAAGCAGGTCAAGACCACCGAACCCCGCGATGCCTGGTACTTTCGTGTCCGTGACATGAAAGACCCCTACGAGATCAACGTCGATCCGGACCTCGCCAACAAAGACAACCTGACCGTCTTCATCAACTACAAGGTCTACGACTATCACAACCGCTTCATCGGCGCCGCGGGTGTCGGGCTGACGGTCGACGCGGTGATCAAGCTGATCGACAAATACCAGCAGCGCTACCAGCGCAGCGTGTACTTCGTCGACACCTTCGGCCGCCTGGTGCTCACCGGGGCCGAGGGCGGACCGCAAGGTGCCCTGGCCGGGCAGACCCTGGCCGAACTCGACAGCATGAAAAACCTGCTCAATCAGTTGCCCAAGCCCCACAGCGGCAGCTACGAATACTCGGGCCAAGGCCAGGGGCATTTCCTCAACGTGCGGTTCATCCCGGAGCTGAACTGGTACCTGTTCGTAGATAAGCGCGAAGATGGCGACCTCAACGACATCCGTCGCTCGTTGTACCTCAACTTGCTGATTTGCCTGGTGGTCACATTGACCGTGCTGGCCCTGCTCAACCGCGTGATCAATCGCTACCAAAGTCAGATCCAGACCCAGGCGACACTCGACAGCCTGACCGAGCTGCCAAACCGTCGCGGCTTCGACCTGCTGGCCGCGCAAGCGATGCAAGAAGCCCAGCGCGAACCCAGGCCGCTGACGGCGTTGCTGCTGGACCTGGACCATTTCAAGGCCTTGAACGACACCTACGGCCACCTGGCCGGCGATCAGGTGCTGATCGGCTTCGCCCGTGACCTGGAAAGCTGCCTGCGCCACTCCGACATCGTCAGTCGCTGGGGCGGCGAGGAATTCATCGTGCTGCTCAAGGACACCGACGCAGAGACGGGTCAAGTGATCGCCGAGAAAATACGCCGGCATGTGGAACACCAGCCATATGCGTACAATGGCAACCGCTTGCAACTGACCGTCAGCATCGGCCTGACCTCCCTGCAACCCGATGACACCTTGCACACCCTGCTGTCGCGGGCCGATCATGCGATGTATCGGGCCAAACAATCGGGCCGCAACCGAACCTGCGTGGAGCTCCCACACCCTGTCTATGACCAAGCCTGACCTCTGCCCCGCTTGCGGCGCACCCAACGATTGCACCCTGGCCGACCCGCGAACCGCGGACAGGGCGTGCTGGTGCTACGGCGTCAGCATCGATCCGGCGGTGCTCCAGGCGCTGCCTGCAGAGCTGCGCAACGCAGCCTGCCTGTGCCCGCGTTGCGCCGAGGTCGAGGCGCAGTTGCAAGCAACGGCCCGGCCGATCACGTAAGATACGCCGCCCTTTACTCACCGATCTTCAAGTCATGCGCGTCGACCGTTTTCTCAGCAACCTGCCCTGCTTCAACCGAAAGCAGGTGCGCCTGTTGCTGGTGGAAAAACGCGTCAGGATCGACGGCCAGACCGTCAGCGATCCCCACGCCGACGTCCGCGAATTCAGCCGCGTCGAAGTCGACGACGAAGTGCTGCAAGCCGGCAAGGCGTTGCGTCACTTCATGCTGCATAAACCCGCCGGATGCGTCAGCGCCACTCGCGACCCCCAACACCGCACCGTACTGGACCTGATCGCGGAGCCAGACAAGGATGACCTGCACATCGCCGGCCGCCTGGACTTCAACACCACCGGCCTGATGCTGATCACCAATGACGGCAGTTGGTCGCGACGCCTGACCCAGCCACAGACCAAACTGGCGAAGGTCTACTACGTCGAAACCGAGCAGGACATCGGCCCCGAATACGCGGTCAAATTCCGCGAGGGGCTGTATTTCGCCTTCGAAGACCTCACCACCCAACCCGCCGGGCTAGAGCTTCTGGGTCCCAAAAGCGCGCGCCTGAGCATCGTCGAAGGCCGGTATCACCAGGTCAAGCGCATGTTCGGTCACTTCAACAACAAAGTAACGCACCTGCACCGCGAACGCATGGGCCCGCTGACGCTCGACAACGCGCTGAAACCCGGCGAATACCGCCCTTTGAGCGACCATGAGATCGAATTGATCTAAGCAATCTACCGCTCAGCAGAAGTTGTCGAACAATTTACCAAAGACACTTGCGCGATGACGTGACGCCTGCTTGAATCAGGACGTCGGCCGAAATGTGACCGATGAGTCACGGATTACATCCAAGAAACTTTTTGCCGGTAGGAACCCTTGGGTTCCGGCCTCACCCGGCAGACTGCCCGCCAATAACAATACCCGTCGACCGGGCTGCATGGATCGACATGGGCTAACAATTTCAAGGCGTATGCCTACCTGTCACAAAGCTCGTGCAATCTCATTTGCGCGCATACCCGCTTGCCAGGAGTCTTATGACATGAGGCCAGAAATCGCTGTGTTGGATATACAGGGTCAGTATCGGGTTTACACGGAGTTCTATCGCGCAGACGCCGCAGAAAAGACCATTATTCTGGTCAACGGCTCGCTTGCCACGACTGCGTCGTTTGCACAAACCGTTAAAAACCTCCACCCGCAGTTCAATGTCGTCTGCTACGACCAGCCCTACGCGGGCAAATCCAAAGCCCACAACCTGCATGAGAAACTGCTGACCAAGGAAGTCGAAGGGCAGATCCTCCTGGAACTGATCGACCACTTCGCCGCCGAGCACGTGCTGTCGTTTTCCTGGGGTGGCGCCGCGACGCTGGTCGCATTGGCCCAACAACCTCGGCGCATCGAAAAAGCCGTGATCAGCTCGTTCTCCCCGGAGATCAATGCGCACATGCTCGATTACCTCGAGCGCGGAGTCGACTACCTCGGTAGCCGCGATGGCGACCGGGTCGGCAACCTGGTCAACAGCACCATCGGCAAACACTTGCCGACGCTGTTCAAGCGCTTCAACTACCGCCACGTCAGCAGCCTGGCCGATCACGAATACGGGCAAATGCATTTCCACATCAACGACTTGCTGCACAGCGATCGCCAGTGCTTCTTCAAGGCGGCGCAGAAAATCAACGTACCGGTGCTGTTCATGAACGGCGAATGGGACGAATACACCGCCGCCGAGGGCGCACGGTTGTTCGCCGACCACGTGCAACACGCCACCTTCACGACCCTGGATGCAACTGGCCATTTTCTCGACATGGAGCACAAAGCCGCCTGCCGAGACAGCCGCAATGCACTGCTGGGGTTCCTGAAGCCAGCACAGCACGAAAGCCGACCGCGTTTCCACCACGTTCAGGACCGCCATGCATTGTCCCTGTGAAGTAGCGTCATCGCGAGCAAGCCCCACCCTTCCCTGTAGGAGCGAGGCTTGCCCGCGAATGACCGTCTCACGGTCTGTGGACGTCATTCACCCGAGCTAAAGCCATCAAACGCAAAGAAAAACTTCATTTCCACGCGCACATCTGGTACAAAGTCACCGCTCTGAGCGGGTGTCGTATAATGGCATTACTCCAGCTTCCCAAGCTGATAACGAGGGTTCGATTCCCTTCACCCGCTCCAATCGAATTTTTGTCTCACGTTGTTTTTTGACGGGGGATGCAGATATAGAAAAAAACCGGCCTTCAGGGCCGGTTTTTTTGTGTCTGGAATTTGATGAGATTCCAGCTTGTCATTTCCGCTGGTCGCCACTGCAGTGCTCCCAACCGCTCTGCTTACATTAGCGTTTTCGCATAGGATCGACGTTCCGCTAGCGTTTTTCTTGCCTCAGTAAAGAATTTCGTTAAAGCAAGTCGGTTTCAAGACCTTCCAGAGAGCAAAGGAGCATCTGCTGGAAAGACTAAAGGAAAACCTTCGCAATACATCCATTCGGGTTGTCCAAGGCTTTTTCGCATCGCCCTCCTGGACTCGATTCCTATCGCTGCCCCACCGAGCCAGGAAGACTTTGGTGGTTATAGTGTTGATTAAAAAAATTCAGTGGGTATAGTAACCACAAGCACACCACAGGGAGGTGTTGTGAATAGCCGATTTTTGATTAGCCAACTCGTTGCGGACGGCTGGTATCTGGTACGTATAAGAGGCAGCCACCATCACTTCAAGCATCCGACCAAACCGGGGCTGGTGACCGTCCCTCACCCGAAGAAAGATCTTCTCAAGAAAACGGCCATTAGTATTTTGCAACAGGCGTTGCTCTGATTAATGCTGCGCTGAGTCCTCGGAGGACAATGACAATGCTTTACCCGATTGCGATTTCAATGGGAGATGAGGAGCACGCCTGGGGCGTTGAAGTCCCTGACATTCCCGGCTGTTTTTCCGCCGGGGAAGATCTGGATGATGCGATGGCGATGGCCCGAGAAGCCATTGAAGGCCATTTCGAGATTCTGGCCGAAGGCGGTTCACCCATTCCTCCTGCGAACAAAGTGACATTGCACGCAGCCAATCCCAAGTACACGGGGTGCGCATGGGCACTAGTGGACATCGACGTTACCAAGTATCTAGGCAAGGCCCAGAAGCTGAACATCACGCTGCCTGGTTACCTGCTCAACCGTATTGATGAGTATGTGCTGCACCACCCGGAAGAGAAAAGCCGTTCGGGCTTCCTGGCTTCGGCAGCACTCAAGGTGTTGCAACAAATAAGCTGATTGCAGCGATCTATCAACCGGCCCGCGCGGCCGGTTTTTTCGTCAACGAATGGGGCCCCTCAGATGCCGAGGTCGTCGCGCAACCGACACTGACCCAAAAGCGGGATCGCCTGATGATGTTGGTAAGTGTTCAGCGATGATTGATAAATCAGCGCGTCGCCACCAGAAACAATCGCGGGAATGGCAGCAGCACCGAACCATCGGCCAATGCCGGATAGGTTTGTGCAATTGCAGCCTGATACTGCTGCAGAAACTGCGTGCGTTCGGTCTCATCCAGCGGTTCGAGGAAGGGCCGCAGTCCGCTGCCCTTGAACCACTCCACCACCCCCGACGCGCCGCCCGCCAACGGATGATGGTACGTGGTGCGCCAGACATCGACGCGGGTGCAACAGGCTTTCAGCATCGAGTAATAAGCGCTGGCATCGGCCATTTCCGTGCGTTGTTCGGCGACTTCAGCAAGTTTGCCTGCCCAGGGACCGTCCGCCGCGACTTCGCGCATCAAGCGGTGTGAGGGTTGATTGAGGTTGTCGGGCATCTGGATTGCCAGGCTGCCACCGGGTGCGAGCTTGCTCACCAGCGCCGGCAGCAACGTTGCGTGATCGGGCACCCACTGCAGTACCGCGTTGGCAAAAATCACATCGAATGGGCCAGTGTCATTCCAGGTGTCGATGTCAGCGACATCGAAGCGCACCTGTGGCAGGCGCTTGCGCGCGGCCTCGATCATGTCGGTCGAACTGTCCAGCCCCCGCACTGTGGCATCAGCGAAGCGCTCCACCAGCAACTCGGTCGAGTTACCGGGACCGCAACCGATGTCGATGGCCGAGCGCACTGCACCGGAGGGGATGGCGGCCAGCAGGTCGCGGGCGGGACGGGTCCGTTCATCTTCGAAAGTGACGTATTGTTTGGCGGACCAACTCATTGCGTTCTCCTGTCGGTGCATTTGTTTTTTCGGCACGGGCAAAAATTTCAATCGTAACCATACATCGCCAGCAACCCAATGCGAGCCTTTCAATGGGCAAAACTTCAAGATCAAAAGATCGCAGCCTGCGGCAGCTCCTA
Organism: Pseudomonas umsongensis; assembly: GCF_002236105.1. Lineage (GTDB taxonomy): Bacteria > Pseudomonadota > Gammaproteobacteria > Pseudomonadales > Pseudomonadaceae > Aquipseudomonas > Aquipseudomonas umsongensis. The sequence goes on along the minus strand of NZ_NIWU01000002.1, from coordinate 741,457 downwards.
CATCGGATCAACCCGTACGAGCTGCCGCAGGCTGCGATCTTTTGATCTGAAATAAGCCGAATTTTCACCCCGCCGCCACTGTCTGAAATTCAGGCGCCCACTTATAAGGAAAACGGCCATGAAATTCGCAAAAATCGCACAGAAACTTGCTTTGTGGACCGGCAGCCCTTCGACATTCCTCGGGGCGATCATCCTGATTTTGCTGTGGGGATTCAGTGGGCCGATCTTCGGTTTCAACGATACATGGCAGTTGGTCATCAACACCTCGACTACCATCATCACCTTCCTGATGGTGTTCCTGATCCAGAACACGCAGAACCGCGACACGGACATTCTGCACCTGAAGGTCGATGAGTTGCTGCGAGTGACGAAAGAAGCACAGAACGCGATGCTCGGGCTCGAGGCCCTGGACCTCAAGGAACTGGAAGCACTGAGAAAGCACTACCGCAGCCTTGGCGAAGGCCAGACCATTTCCATTGATGGCACCGTGGTCCAGGAGAAAGGCAAGCAGGATCTGAATAAATGCTGATCGACAGTGCGTGGGTGACCGCAAGTCACCCACGCACGCGAAGCGTTAGCGACTGGCTTGCAAGGCCCTGGCCATTTGCAGGTGATTCTGCAGCTTTGGCAGGGTCTCTTCTGCGAACGCCTTGATTTGCGGCACGTCAGTGGTCTGGGCCGTTTGCTCCAGCTGCTCGATGGCTTCCTGGGTGGTCTTGACCTGACTGGCCGCGTAGGCCTGGTCGAAGGTCTCGCCTTCCATGACCTGCGGCATCAGCGCCTTGGCTTTTTCCATCACTTCTTCACGCGGTGCCACCGGCAGATCCAGTTGCTTGGCGATTTTCGCCAGGTGCTGGTTGGCGGTCGTGCGATCGTTGATCACGACGATGGTGTAGTCCTTGACCTCCTTGGATTCGGACTTCTGGTGCGCCAGTCGGCTGGCTTCGATGTCAGCGATGCCTTTGGCCGACGCATCGTTGATGAATTCGGTGGGCGTCTGGGCGAAGGCACTGTTGGCACACAGGCCCAGTAACGCGGCTAGACCGCAGTTGCGTAATCGGGTGGCCATAGGGTTCATGGTCGCGCCCTCCTCAGTAAAAATTCAAACGGGAGCTTTCGCTCCCGCTTCTCAATCAGAACCACCTGCATCCATTACTTGGATTTCTGGCCGGGTTTGCGGCCCATCTCGGACTTCGTGGAGTCTTTATCAACAGTCGTGGTCGTGGTTTTCCCACCTTTACGACCGGCTTCAGACGTCTTCGTTCGATCGTTGGCGTGTCCCGAGCTCGAGTTTCTTGAGTTAGGCATGATTCTCTACCTCTTGATGATGATCTCGGCGAGCCATTGCCCGCATAGAATCTGAATTTCCATCCATCAAAAGGTTTAGAAAAGCTGGAATCGCCAGGACGAACGGTGGCGATAATGTCAGACGAGCCGCAGGTGTTGCTCGCGCTTGGCGCTGTACATCGCCTCGTCGGCGTGCCTGAACAGCTGCTTTTCTTCAGTGCCGTGTTCGGGGTATTGGGCGACGCCGATGCTTGGCTGGATATGCAAGCTGTGTCCGTCCAGGCGCATGGGCGCAGACAGTACCTGGCGAATTTTCCCGGCCACACAGTCGGCATCCCCGGAGGCGTGGATGCTGTGCAGCAACACCACGAATTCGTCACCGCCAATACGCGCCACCGTGTCGGTTTCGCGCACGCAGCCCTTGAGCCGATTGGCCACGGTTTGCAGCAACATGTCGCCGACCGCGTGCCCGTGGGTGTCGTTGACTTGTTTGAAGCGGTCAAGATCGACGTACAACAGGGCCATGCGTCCACGCTCCTCCAGCGCCGACGCCAAGGCCAGCTTCAGTCGGTCCCGTAGCAGTTCGCGGTTGGGCAGCTGGGTCAACTGGTCGTACTGGGCCATGTGCTGCAGGCGCGTGTGCAATTGCTTGCGCTCGATCGCCGTCGCGACTTGCGCGCAAACGTATTGCAGCAACTCCTTGTCCTGTTCGGTGTAGCGCTCGTCGCCCGGCTTGCTTTTGACGATCAGGGCACCAATCGTGCCGTTTTGCGAGCTCAGCGGTACACCCAGCCAGCACGGCGAATGCTGCCCGCTCACCAGCGACTCGAACTCCAAGGGCAGGTCGCTCTGGTCCGGCGTCAGCAGGATCGGCAGGCCGCTGTGGACGACCTCTGCGCAAAGGCGTGCAGTGATGGCCCCGGGCTGTTCGGGATGCGGTTCGTGGTCGTCGACGTGATAGGGAAAGTTCAGCTGCGCACACTGCTCGTCATACAGCGCCACGGAAAAATTCAACGCCGGTAGCCATTCGCCGATGATCAGATGGATACGCTTGAACAACGCCAGCAAGTCTTCCGCGGCATGTGCCGCTTCGGAAATCGCATACAACGCCGCTTGTCGGGATTCGGCCAGCTTACGCTCGGTAATGTCGCGGGCCACGGCGATGCGCAGCTGGTCGACCTCCGACCAACGCGCCGACCACAGGATATTGACCACCCGGCCGTCCTTGCGCAGGTAGCGGTTTTCGAAATTCAGCTTGGGTTCGCCGCCCATGATTTCCCGCGCGGCGTCGAGGGTGCGCTGGCGATCGGCCGGGTGCACCAGATCGATCATTGGCTGGCCGATCAGTTCGTCGGGGGTATAGCCGAAAATGCGCTCGCACGCCGCGCTGACAAATACGAAGCGGCCTTGTTTGTCGACCGCGCAAACGGCGTCCAGCAGGAGGTCAATGTAGCTCGCCAACGGCGCGGAGTTTGTGCTGGTCATGGTGCCGTGATTTTGTCCGGACATTGCAGCCATTGGAAACTCTCCCTGACCGGTCAGGCGCCTGAGCGCCGACGGTACAACCGACGCATCCCTTCAATCTCACGCCTTGTTCGTCACCAGCCCCGGCAGTGCATGCGCCAGGGCGTTGATGGCGAAACCGATGAACATCAGCCCGCATAACCGGGTGATAGCCAGTTCATGGCGTTGATACAAGGTGCGCACGCGCCGCGCGCCAACGATGCCGATGAGGATAGCGTAGGCCAGCAGGCCGCCGACGAAGCTCAAGACGATCAGCCACGGCAACATCGACCAGCTCAGCAACTCTGCCCGGCTGGACAATAGCGCAGTGAAGGTGGCCACCGCCACCGGGTAAGCTTTCGGATTGGTCAGGCCGAACAGAATGCCGTGCCAGAATGGCTGCCGCGCAGGCCCCTGCGGCGCCTCGCCCACCCGCTGGCGCGCGCGCACCGCACGCCAGCCGAGCCAGAACAGGTAGAGCCCGCTGAGCACGCCCAGTACATCGAAGGCCGTGCTGCCGATTTCCCGCGCACCGACAATCGCTATCAATGCGGTACTGCACCAGACCACGTCGCCCAACAAATGCCCGCAGAGAAACCCCGCCCCCGCCCGCCTTCCGTGGGCGGCGCCGATGCCGAACACCGCCAATACCCCAGGCCCTGGCGTGATGCCATAGATGAAGCCCGAGGCGAGAACAGCCATTAGCAGGGAGGGAGTCATGGGAAGTCCTTTTGCGCTGTTTGGGTGAATGGGCGCCAGTTTATATCAGCTGAGGCTCGCTCAATTTGCGCATTCAACCAATTCAACGCCTGGTCGCTGCCCCGGCGTTTGTGCCAGGCCAGGACAAAGGTGAACGACGGGATATCAAACGGCGGCGGCACGATAATCAATGACTGCTCGTCGATATCGCGCAAGGCACGAGAGGCGACGGTGAGGATCAGGTCGGTGCCGCTGATCAACTGCGGGGCGACGCTCCAGTGCGGCAGGCTGACGGCGACTCGACGACGCTCGCGCAGGCGGGTCAAGGCGCGCTCGATTTCCGGGGTACCGCTGCCACGCATTTCCAACAAGACGTGGGGGCGGCTCAAATAGGTGCGAAGCTCGAGCACGCTCGCGTCAGCCAGGCTGTTGCGGTCCAGCAGGCAGACATAGTGCTCTTCGAACAACGGCGTGCTGCGCAACTCGTTGGGCATTTCCGGAAACACCCCGGCGGCAGCATCGATATCACCGTTGAGCACCCCTTCGAGCATGCCTTCACGGCTGGCGTGGCTGATCTGCAGGTCGATGCCGGGCGCTTCACGACGCAGCGTGCGAATCAATTCCGGCAGGACGATAGCGGCGCCATAGTCAGACATCGCCAGGCGAAAAGTGCGTTTGGCCGTGGCCGGATCAAAGGCATTCGGTGCCAGCAGCGATTGCACCTGGGCCAACACTTCACCCAGCGGAGCCATCACCTCCAGCGCTCGTGGAGTCGGCACCAGGCTTGCGCCAGCGCGCACCAGCAACGGATCACCGAGCAGATCGCGCAAGCGTGCCAGGGCATGGCTGACAGCAGGCTGGCTCAGGTGCAGGCACTCGGCCGCACGGGTCACGTGTTGCTCGCTGAGCAAGGCGTCGAGGATCACCAGCAGGTTGAGATCAATGCGCCGCAGATCATTGATCTGATGCATGTTCTGGATAGCAAAACGGAATTTAAATCTGCGCGACGAATGCTCTAGAGTCCAGCAAAACCTGTTGGAGAATGAAAATGAGTACGTTGCATTGGGCGAGTCTGTTGCTGCTTGCCGCGTTCGCCGGTGCGGTGGTGCCGTTTCAGAGCGCAATCAATGTCAATCTGGGACGCGGCCTGGGTCATCCATTGTGGGCGACCCTCGCTTCATTGATGGTGAGCATCCTGGTGCTGTTGCCGATCATGCTGGCGATGCGCTTGCCATTGCCGTCGATGGCGTTCATCGGCAAGGCGCCGCTGTGGATGTGGGCCGGTGGTGCGTTTGGCGTGTGTTTTATTTCACTGGCGCTGGTATTGCTGCCCAAGCTTGGCGCTTCGGGATTCATGGCGTTGGCGTTGGCGGGGCAAGTGGTGGCCTCGCTGGTGCTGGACCACTTTGGGTGGTTTGGGTTGGAGGAGCGGCTAATCACCTTGCCGCGATTGGCTGGGGCAATGTTGTTGATCGGCGGTGTGGTGTTGATTCAGTTTGGGGCCATGCCGGCCAAGTCTTTGGCGGCTGCGGGTTGAAGCTGTTACCGAGCGTTCAATGTTGATTGCCAGTCAGTCTTCGCGAGCAGGCTCGCTCCCACAGGGGAATGCATTGCTATCTGCAGGCGCTGCAGGATTCAGTAACCGTCAGAACTTGTCGAGCGTGCGCAGCTTCTGCGGCAAGTCCACAACAGCGCCGGTCGGCGGTGCTTATGCGATGACGCTGAGCGGATTCGTCCATCAACTGACGGCTGCCGCGATTGGCGCGATGATCTGAGTGATGCAGACCAGGCTCAGTGCTCGACCATGATAAAGTCGCCGCCCATCAGACCTTTTGCTTCGAGATGAACACCGCAATGACCGATTTCCAGGATGTCGACGCCCAACTTGAAGACTGGAACGTCTTGCGCAGCGGCGCTGCGTTCGACGGTTTGCTGGTGGGTAATGGGGCCAGCCGTGCGGTGTGGGATGACTTCGGTTACGACTCGCTGTTCGAAAACGCCCGCACCGTCGAAGAAAAACCTCTCAGCCCATCCGAGTTGAGTGTGTTCGATGCGCTGCAGACACGCAGCTTCGAACAGGTACTCAGCGCTTTGAAAACCACCAGCCGGGTCAACAAGGCCCTGGCCGTCAGCTCTGCCGCACCGCGTAATCGTTACTACGCGATCAAGGAAGCGCTGATCAACACCGTGCACGCCGTCCACATCCCGTGGCGGTTGGTCGAAGCCTCGAGCCTGGCGACCATCGGTGAGGAACTGGGCCGTTATCGTACAGTGTTCACCACTAACTACGACTTGCTCAATTACTGGGCGATCCAGCAGCAACCCGAGGCGATCACCGATCTGTTCCAGGGGTCAGAACCTGTCTTCGACCTGAGCGTTACCGACACCGACAAGACCCGTTTGCTGTACTTGCACGGCGGTCTGCACCTGGTGCGCAACCAGGACGGAACGGCGCGCAAATTGATGTCGACCGAAGGCACGTTGCTGGGCAATTTCGCCATCAACAACACGATCAAGACCCTCGACGATGTACCGTTGTTCATCAATGAAGGGCCGAGCGCAGACAAGCTCAAGACCATCCGCAGTTCCGATTACCTGTCGTTCTGCTACGAGCAGTTACTCGGCCATGGCGGCGGGTTGTGTATTTTCGGGCATGCATTGGGCGAGCAGGACAGTCACATCGTGCACGCCTTGCGCCTGGCGAAACCGAAGAAGGTGGCCATCTCGATTTACCCGCGCAGCAAGGCGTTCATCCAGCACCAGAAGCGGCATTACGCGAAGCTGTTCGAGGGGACTGGGGTTGAGTTGCAGTTTTTTGATTCCAAGACCCATGCGCTGGGTAGCCCGAAGCTAGCGGTTCCAGTGGAAGTTTAGTTGTTTGAGCTGATGCCTTCGCGAGCAGGCTCGCTCCCACAATGGAATGCATTCCTCCTGTGGGAGCGAGCCTGCTCGCGAAGCTTTGAAGTCAACTCATTCCTCGCGGCTATGCACCACCACCAGCAACTGCGCCTGCACCTCGCCTACCGAGCGGATCCGGTGCGGTTTCTGCGAGTTGAAGTGCAGCGCATCGCCACGACCGAGCAGCACTCGCTCGTTCACAAAATCCACCTCCACCTGCCCTTCGTGGACAAACAGGAACTCTTCCCCAAGGTGCTCCTTGAAGGTTCTGTCGGTGAACTCGGTCGGCGGGTAAATGATGAACGGCAACAAGCTGCGTTCGCTGACCTGACGGGCCAGTACCGCGTAGCCTGGATTGTCGTCGCTGGCACCCAGTGACTGACGCTCATGGCTGCGTACCAGGCTGTAGCTGTCAAGGCTCACCTTATCTTCGGAAAACAGCTCCTCGACCTTTACGTTCAGTGCCTTGGCCAGCTTCAATGCGGCCGCAATCGACGGCGTGTTCAGGCCGCGTTCGACTTTCGACAGATAACTCTTGGTCATGCCGGATTTTTCCGCCAGCGCCTCAAGGGTTACGCCAAGTTTTTTTCTCAATAATTTCAAACGGATAGACATGTAGAACGATTAATCCATCGAGGATGGTGACGAATTGTCCTTGCTCATGACACAAAGTGTCATATAGCATCTTTAGTGTCATATGCATGACCCAGCCAACGAGGACACCGACATGGCCGAGACTTTAGCACTGCCCAAAGATCAGTTGGTCAAGCAAGCGCTGAACCAGATGCAAAACACCCTTGTGGATAATACGTGGACCGATCGGCAAAAGCTGGCCCTGACCTGCCGCATTCTGTTCGAGAATGGCCACGACTCTGGCCTGGCTGGGCAAATCACCGCCCGCGGCCCGCAGCCTGGCACCTATTACACTCAACAACTGGGCCTGGGTTTCGACGAAATCACTGCGGGTAACCTGTTGCTGGTCAACGAAGACCTGCAAGTGCTCGAAGGCCACGGCATGCCGAACCCGGCCAACCGCTTCCACAGCTGGGTGTACCGCGCCCGGCCAGATGTGAACTGCATCATTCACACCCACCCGACTCACGTCGCAGCGTTGTCGATGCTGGAAGTGCCGCTGCAGATCTCCCACATGGACCTCTGCCCGCTCTATGACGACTGCGCGTTTCTCGAAGGCTGGCCTGGCGTACCGGTGGGCAATGAAGAAGGCGAATTGATTGCCGGCGCCTTGGGCGACAAGCGCGCGATCCTGCTTTCCCACCACGGCCAGTTGTCCACCGGCACCACCATCGAGGAGGCCTGTGTGATTGCCCAACTGATCGAACGCGCCGCCAGGTTGCAGCTGCTGGCGATGAGCGCCGGAACCATCAAGCCGATCATCCCCGAACTGGGCCGTGAAGCCCATGACTGGATTGCCCGGCCCAAGCGCCATGCCGCCGCCTTTAACTACTACGCCCGGCAGAACCTGCGTCGACACGCCGATTGCCTGAACTGAACCCCAGAGCTCATTTGAACGGAGAGACACCATGCCCAGCGCAAACATTCACGGCATCATTGGCTACACCATCACCCCCTTCACCGCCAACGGCGAGGGCGTAGACCTGGAGGCGCTCGGACGCTCCATCGACCGCTTGATCGACGGCGGTGTGCATTCGATCGCACCGCTGGGCAGCACCGGCGAAGGCGCTTACCTGAGTGACGCCGAATGGGACCAGGTCGCCGAGTTCAGCATCAAGCATGTGGCCAAGCGTGTGCCGACCATCGTCAGCGTGTCTGACCTGACCACCGCCAAAGCGGTGCGTCGCGCCCGCTTCGCCGAAGCCCATGGCGCCGACGTGGTGATGGTGCTGCCGACGTCCTACTGGAAACTCAGCGAAGCGCAAATCCTCGCGCATTACCGCGCCATCGGCGACAGCATCGGCGTGCCGATCATGCTCTATAACAACCCGGCCACCAGCGGCACCGACATGTCGGTGGAGCTGATCCTGCGTATCGTCAAGGGCGTGGAAAACGTGACCATGGTCAAGGAGAGCACCGGTGACATCCAGCGCATGCATCAACTGTATCGCTTGGGCGAAGGCCAGGTACCCTTCTACAACGGTTGCAACCCCCTGGCGCTGGAAGCCTTCGCAGCCGGGGCAAAAGGCTGGTGTACAGCAGCGCCGAACCTGATCCCGCAACTCAATCTCGACCTGTACGACGCCGTGCTGGCCAACGACCTGAACAAGGCTCGTGAACTGTTCTATCGCCAGTTGCCGTTGCTGGACTTCATTCTCAAGGGTGGTTTGCCGGCGACGATCAAGGCCGGCTTACGGGCTACCGGGCTGGAGGTGGGTGATCCGCGGTTGCCGGTGTTTCCGTTGGACGGAGCAGGTCTGAGCCAGTTGCAAGGCCTGCTAAAAGCCCTGCGCTGATCGCTCAGCCATACGCATAACCCCATGTGGGAGCGAGCCTGCTCGCGATGGCGGCGTGTCAGTCAACATCTTGCTGACTGTTAAACCGCATTCGCGAGCAGGCTCGCTCCCACAGGGGATTTGTGTTGAGTTTTAGAGCACCGGCAAGGTCTTGTCCTTGATCACCTTGGTCGGGCCGTTCGCCTTTACACTGGCGATGCCTTTGTCCAGCGCGGATGCAGAGGAATAGGCTTCGCTGCTGCCAATAATCTCGTGGTTGCCCGCCTTGAGGTTGAAATAAGGATGGCCATCCTTGGTAGTTTTCTTCTCGTAGCGCTCATCCAGCGGACTGTTGGCCTGGACTGACGCGATGCCTTTGTCGGCCGCGGCGCGGGTGGTGTACAACTCGCTGGTCAGAATGGTTTCGGCGTTCGCCGCCTTCAAGACGAACCTGAACTGACCGCTGCTGCTCTTGCTCACTTCGTACCATCCAGACATGCTCTTTCTCCTTGGCGAATGAGGGATTGCGCGCTTCAGAGTAAAGACCACCGGAACAACAAGATCAAAAGATCGCAGCCTTCGGCAGCTCCTACATCGATCCCTGTAGGAGCTGCCGAAGGCTGCGATCTTTTGATTTTCACGCCGTTCGCACCACACTCATCTGAGGAGGAGCAATCCGCCGCTGACTCAAATACCGCGTACAACTCACCCGCAGGAACGAGGCGAAATTGACCACCTCGCCACGGTAGTCCATGACCTCCTCATACAGCTTGGCAATCAGCTGATTGGTGGTCATACCGTCGCTCTCGGCGATTTCGCTGAGGATGTCCCAGAACTGATTCTCCAGCCGCAAGGTGGTGACCACCCCGCAAATGCGCAGCGAGCGGGAGCGCGATTCGTAGAGAATCGGATCGGCCTTGACGTAGAGCTCGCACATGGACGGGTCCTTTGTTACAGCGTGATTTTAGTGCCCAGCAAGCCGAGAAAACCGGCGAGCCAGCTCGGGTGGGCAGGCCAGGCCGGTGCCGTCGCCAGATTGCCTTGAACATGGCCGTCCGTCACCGGGATATCGATAAACGTACCGCCCGCCAGGCGCACTTCTGGCGCACAGGCCGGGTAAGCGCTGCACTCACGCCCCTCAAGAATCCCGGCGGCGGCCAACAATTGCGCACCGTGGCACACGGCGGCGATCGGCTTGCCGGCCTTGTCGAAATCGCGCACCAGCTCCAACACTTTTTCATTCAGGCGCAAGTACTCTGGTGCACGACCACCGGGTATCAGCACGGCGTCGTAATCCGCCGCATTGACCTTGGCGAAATCGAAGTTCAGGGCAAACAGGTGACCGGGTTTTTCGCTGTAGGTCTGGTCGCCTTCGAAGTCATGGATAGCGGTGCGCACGGTCTGGCCGGCGCTCTTGTCCGGGCAAACGGCATGCACCGTGTGACCGACCATCAGCAGGGCCTGGAACGGCACCATCACTTCATAGTCTTCGACGTAATCGCCGACCAGCATCAGAATTTTTTTCGCGGCCATGGGGAGGACTCCTCTGGGAAATGCTTGGCATGCAGGAGTATTCAAGGTAGTCCTTATCCGCAGGGGTGGGTAATAACCTGCTACTACGCCGATCACTTGGTAGGAGCTGGCGCAGGCTGCGATCTTTTGACCTTGATCTTAAAAACAAGATCAAAAGATCGCAGCCTGCGGCAGCTCCTACGTTGGGAGCTTCGCGCCCAACTGTACGGATAACTCTGCGCCCAGCTGTAACAGCGCGCTACCTTGGGTTTATGGCTAGATAACAGCACCTATTAAATTCTGGTTGCCATCATGTCCACCCGCGAAAACACCGGCATGGCCCTGGGCCTGCTCGGCGTTGTGATCTTCAGCCTTACCCTGCCCTTCACGCGCATCGTCGTGCAAGAGATGCATCCACTGCTCAATGGCCTGGGCCGGGCACTGTTTGCGGCTGTTCCCGCGGCGTTGCTGTTGTTGTGGCGGCGTGAGAAATGGCCAACCTGGAAGCAAGTCAAAGGCCTGACGCTGGTGATTGCCGGGGTGATCCTCGGTTTTCCGGTCCTATCGGCCTGGGCCATGCAAACCTTGCCGGCGTCCCATGGCGCACTGGTCAATGGCTTGCAGCCACTGTGTGTGGCGCTGTACGCCGCGTGGTTGTCTCACGAACGCCCGTCGAAAGCCTTCTGGGCCTGCGCCGCGCTGGGCAGTGCACTGGTGCTCGGTTATGCGCTGATCAGCGGGGCCGGCAGCATTCAGGCGGGCGACCTGTTGATGCTCGGCGCAATTGCGGTGGGTGGCCTGGGGTACGCCGAGGGTGGCCGATTGGCCAAGGAAATGGGCGGCTGGCAAGTGATCTGCTGGGCACTGGTGCTGTCGACCCCGCTGTTGATCGGGCCGGTGCTGTACCTTGGGTTGCAACATCAGGGCGAGATTTCGGCCAAGGCCTGGTGGGCTTTCGGCTACGTCTCGCTGTTTTCGCAATTCATCGGATTCTTTGCCTGGTATGCCGGGCTGGCCATCGGTGGCATTGCCCGGGTCAGCCAGATCCAGCTGCTGCAGATTTTCTTCACCATTGGCTTTTCCGCGCTGTTTTTTGGCGAGCACGTCGAACCGATTACGTGGCTGTTTGCTGGCGGGGTGATCCTGACCGTCGTGCTGGGACGCAAGACGGCGGTCAAGCCCGCACGCATTGTCACGGCGTAAATCGAACGGCTTTCAGAGGTAACCGTCAGCCCGCAACAGGGTTTCCAGGCAATGCTCGGTGATGTGGTAGAACGCCTTGAGTTCCTGGATCTTCGCCAACAGCTGGGCCGGATCACCCGGTTCGGCACGCTTGACCGCCAGGATCATCTTGTTCTTGTTGGTGTGGTCCAGCGAGATGAACTCGAACACCTTGGTCTCGTAACCGCAGGCTTCGAGGAACAGCGCACGCAAGCTGTCGGTGACCATTTCCGCCTGCTGTCCCAGGTGCAAGCCGTACTGCAGCATCGGCTTGAGCAATGCCGGGCTCTGGATTTGCAGGCGAATCTGTTTGTGACAGCACGGCGAACACATGATGATCGAGGCACCGGAACGAATGCCGGTGTGAATCGCATAATCCGTGGCGATGTCGCAGGCATGCAACGCGATCATCACATCCAGCTCGCTCGGCGCCACGCTGCGTACATCACCGCACTTGAAGACCAGCCCGGGGTGCTCGAGCTTTGCCGCGGCGGCGTTGCACAGGGTGACCATGTCTTCACGCAACTCGACACCCGTCACTTGCGCCTCGGCCTTCAGGGTGTTGCGCAGATAGTCATGGATCGCAAACGTCAGGTAACCCTTGCCGGAGCCGAAGTCTGCCACGCGAACCGGGCTATCCAGAGCCAGTGGCGACGAGGTCAGCGCATGACTGAAAACCTCGATGAACTTGTTGATCTGCTTCCACTTGCGCGACATCGCAGGAATTAATTCATGCTGCTTGTTGGTGACGCCCAAGTCGGCGAGAAACGGCCGGTTTAAATCGAGAAAGCGGTTTTTCTCACGGTTGTGCCCGGCGGATGGCACTTCACGTAATTGCTGGGGTTTGCTCTTGAACAGCGAAGATTTGCCCTTTTTGCTGTATTCGAGCTGGGCTTCATCAGTTAATGACAACAAATGCGCATTCTTGAACGATGCCGGCAACAAGTTTTTGATGAGGGCTACACCTTCGGCCAATGGCAGGTTCTTGGTGATGTCGCGGGTCTTGTATCGATAGACGAAGGACAGGCAAGCCTGCGCCTTGACCGTCACCGGCTTGATGATGATGCGCTGCAAGTCCGCTTCATCGCCAGCGTACTTGGCCAACACCAACTTGATGAAGGCGTTCTGCTCCAGGCTCGATTGCAGCAGGTCGATGAATTGGGCGTGATGGTCCGGCGCGAGGCTGGCGGGGGTGGCGGTGACGGACATGGAAAAAACGGCCTCGGGCAGAGCAAATCGGAGAATGCCCGGTATTTTAGGGGGGATGCGGGTTTTGGGCACGGGGTTATTTTTCGCAGGCCCGGTCATCCCCCCCCAGACCTGCAGTGTAATGGCCGATACCTCAGGGCTCCACCAGCCGAAGTTTGCGATTGCTCGGTGAATTGATCACATGCCTGACGATCAATCCCACCGGTACGGCCCATGTCATGCCGTTGGCCGGATCAGTGATGACAGCGACGGTTTCGGAGCTGGCACCGATGTCCAGGCGTCGTCGATCGTTGCAGGACTTGAGTTCCCCATAGGCGTGGCTGACCAGCCGCTCCGCCAGGTGCATCGGCACATCAATCCCTTGCAAGTGCTTCACGGCACGACAGAACAGCACCTGGTCATCAACGACCGCATCGCTTTCATGGCGGGCCAAAAACCCCTGGGCAATGGTCAACAATTGCTCGTTCAGATCCTCGTCTTCAACGATTGCGCCCATGTTCATGACTCCACAGGCGCCGACGTCGTCGGCTCAATTGGCGCAACAGGCCGGGCGGCGTGCCGCAAATCGGGTCCGGCGAAAGGCAGGCGTACGGCAGGATTGGGCATGCCACTGGGAGAGAGCTCGTGAGTCATTTCGAACTCGGCCCGAACCGACCAGCCGCAGGCTTCCGACGTGCATTGCAAGTAGGCCACCCGCAGGAAAATATGTCGGCCCTCGCTGGTGCGGATTCGCATGCGGCTCAAGCAATGCGGGCACACCATTTTGTAAGTACTCATGCTTGGGTCCCGCTGTTCATCGGGTGGTAATCAACATAATCAAACGCAATACTGCTGCGAGCGAGGATCGCTGCAACCTGGCGCTGCAAATAACGCTTACCTGATAAAAGAAAGTGCAACGGAAAACGGTGCAATGGGCAAGAACCAAACATGTAGGAAATCACCCTGCTACCATTAGGAATTTTCGACATCACATTTATCTGACTCATAGTTGAAAATTGATTACTCATTTTAGAATACTCATTGCGCATACATTAAGCACTCAAAAAGCATGTGTCAAAAGGTAGAGGCTCAAATTGCGTAGCAAAAAATCTCAGACTGTTTTAGCCCGCCTAAAACAAATTACTGGCACAAAAAGTGATGCCTCCCTGTCTTCTGCGCTGAAAGTCAGTCCGCAAACCCTCAGCAGCTGGAAAGGTCGAGACAGTACACCGTACTCATTATGCGTAGAAATTGCCCAGGCCCGCGGTATTTCACTTGACTGGTTGTTGCTTGGCGAAGGACCGGTCTTGCGGCTAAGCACTGCTGGCAATGCCTCAGAACAAACCCAGGAAACAATCACACGGGAAAATACAATTCTCGCGATGTGGCGATTGCTCAATGAAGAAGATCGCAACGCCATACAACATGCCCTGGAGGAAAAACGCCGCCTGCGTGAAATGGAACTCAAACTTTCAGAGATGGCGTCTATCCTGTCGACACTTCAACAGCTGCGCGAAACATAATGTTATACGCGCTTTACTTGAAGACGCGTAAGACGGGCAATATTGCCAGGACACTTGACCATGCAGTATTAACATCCATCAGCGTCGCCCTTTAAAGCGCTCAATAATTTCGCCCAGGCCAGCACCATCGACCCACTGCATGACCTTGATGCTGATAGGAATAATGATCAGCGCGCACAGAAATGCCGTTACCCCCGCAGTCAGGAAAGGCGCCAGCGGCAGCGCAACGGGGGTAAATAGATAACCGACGCCGGCCGATAGCACCCAGGAACCGATACGCTGCCAGGCCTTGAAGTCAACGCGAGTGGAAGTGACCAGCCACGCCCCAAGCGAAGCACCAAATAGCGCTTCGCCATCAATCGCGGGCAGCGTTGCGATGCCCAACCCCAACAGGAGCCCACTGATGCTGTTGTAAGCCGAATCAGTCCAGTTCATGGAGACCTCGCTCATCGACGTCGTCGATGACAATAACTCCCGACTCTATGGCTTTGAGCAAGGCGGCATGACGGGACCTGACAGCAAACTTTCGGCGAATGTTAAAAAAGTGAAAATTTATCGTGGTGGGTGAGCAATTCTGGATCCTGGCAATCTCCCAGGAAGTCTTGCCCTTGTAACACCATATTAAGGCTTGTATTTCTTTCGCTGTCAGATGGACCGGCGATACATCTCTCCCGCCTTTGGGGGCGGCACCGGCAAAAGAGTCGAGCGGTAGATACGTTGACATAAACACTCCCTCTGCGTCAGAACACCCATCACAGGGCGTTCGCTATTGGAGGGAGATGTTGAAGACTGAACAGTAGCCAAACAACTTGCCGCAGTTGTACCGCCAAGCATTACAAAAATGTTCGATAACCAGCCCTAGCCGAGCACGACCAGTCGATTTGGCAGCTCGTTGCGCGCATGCGTCACCGGAACATGCACCCTGAGCAACTCGCCGCATGCCTCGACGCAGGTGACAAAGCCCTGCAACGTCTGGCCCTGGCGCACCTGCCGGGTAAACGCCGCGACAATCGCATCCCAATGGCTGTTGTCCAGCCGACTGGAAATACCTTCATCCACCAGGATTTCCACATAGCGCTCGGCTTCAGAGACAAAAATCAGGATTCCGGTACTGCCCGCCGTGTGGTGCAGGTTCTGCTCCAGGAATTGCCGGCGCGCCAGGTTCGAGGCGCGCCAGTGACGCACCGAACGTGGAACCAGGTACGTGGTGATTTTCGGTATGCGCAATACCAGGCACAGCACGATGAAGGTGATCCATTGCACCAGCAGCAGGCTGTGCAAGGTCAGCCAACCGCTCAGGTAATGCACAATCCCGGGCAGCACCAGTGCCAGCAGGCTGGCCCAGAGCAGCGGGATGTACACATAATCGTCGGCGCGGGCCGCGAGTACGGTGACCAGTTCGGCGTCGGTATCGCGCTCGACCCGGGCAATCGCCTCGGCGACCTTGCGTTGTTCGTGTTCAGTCAGTAATGCCATGTCGTTAAATGCCTGCTCGCTATTGTTTTTTTTTGCTGTGTCATCACCAGCCGCCCGACGAACCGCCGCCACCGAAACTGCCCCCTCCACCACTGAAGCCTCCACCGCCACCGCCGCCGAAACCACCGCCACCAAAACCGCCACCGGAACCACCGGAGCCGCCGCGACCGGCCGGAAGGATACCGAGCATTTGGAAAACGAATACTGTCAGGATGAACAACAACACCAGGAATACGAACAGCCCCGGATGCCGCGACATGAAATCATCGCCCGGATCGCCGCTGGACTCGTACACAGTCGAGGGTTCGTCCAGGGGATTGCCGCCCAGTACCACCAGCATCGCTGCCACCCCGTCGCTGATGCCTTTGCTGTAATTGCCGGCCTTGAACGCCGGGGTGATGACCTGATGGATGATCACCGAACTCTGGGCGTCCGTCAGGCGATCTTCCAGGCCATAACCGACTTCGATGCGCAGTTTGCGCTCATCACGGGCAACAATCAGCAGTGCGCCGTTGTTCTTGTCTTTCTGGCCGATCCCCCAGTAACGGCCCAGTTGATAGCCGAAGTCGGCGATGTCGGTGCCCTGCAAGTCCGGCAAAGTCACGACCACAAGCTGCTCACCGGTGGCTTTTTCATGGGCCTGAAGCTGTTGCGTCAACTGCTCGCGCACCGAAGGCTCGATCATCTCGGCGTTGTCGACCACCCGCCCGGTCAGCTCCGGGAACTTCAATTGGGCCTGGACCGCCAGGGCAAACACCCATAGCAATAGCACCAGGCCGATCTTCAACGCTCGCATTGGCAACCTCATCGATCCAACCGTAGGAGCTGCCGCAGGCTGCGATCTTTTGATCTTGAGAAGCAAAGTCAAAAGATCGCAGCCTGCGGCAGCTCCTACAGGGTTATTCATCCAGATCAGAATTTGACTTCCGGCGGCTTTTCCGACCCCGGCGTGGCCTCGAAGGTCTCGCGTTCCGGCAGACTGCTGTACAGCACGCTGTGCCACAGGCGACCGGGGAACGTGCGGATCTCGGTGTTGTATTTCTGCACCGCCAGGATGAAATCGCGCCGGGCCACGCTGATCCGGTTCTCGGTGCCTTCAAGCTGCGATTGCAAGGCCAGGAAGTTCTGGTTGGCCTTCAGGTCCGGATAGCGCTCGGACACCACCATCAGGCGGCTCAAGGCACCACTGAGTTGATCCTGGGCCTGTTGGTACTGCTTGAGCTTTTCCGGGTTGTCGAGTGTGGAGGCATCGACCTGGATCGAGGTGGCCTTGGCCCTGGCTTCGATCACGGCCGTCAGGGTTTCCTTCTCATGCGCGGCGTAGCCCTTCACGGTTTCCACCAGGTTGGGAATCAGGTCGGCACGGCGCTGATACTGGTTCTGCACCTGGCCCCAGGCCGCCTTGGCCTGTTCATCGAGGGTCGGTATGTTGTTGATGCCGCAGGCGGTCAGCAACGTGGCCAGCATGAGCAAGGTGGCGACCTGCAGCCTCGACCGGTAGGACTGTCGAACATTCATCAGGGTGGTACTCCCTTCACATTTCATGGAAAAAACAACCGGCGACCCTCTCGGCCGGCTCTTGGGGCATAATCGGCCGCGCCACTGGATTGCATCCGGGCAATGGGCTAAAAGATGCCCTGCGCAAAAAACGCATCGGGCATTCGGCTGCCGCTTTTCCAGGCTGCCCCCGAACAACAATAGTCGCTCCCTAAATTTTGGCTGGCCGGCATTTACATCGCCGCTTGGGCCCTTGAGAAAACTATTCATGAAGAAGCTGTGTTTGCTGGGCTTGTTCGTCAGCCTGGCCAGTCATGACGCACTGGCCGCCACGACGCCCGCACCCCTGGAGAACAAGGACGCTTTCGTCAGTAACCTGATGAAGCAGATGACCCTCGATGAAAAAATCGGCCAGTTGCGCCTGATCAGCATCGGCCCGGAAATGCCCCGGGAGTTGATTCGCAAGGAAATCGCGGCAGGCAACATCGGCGGTACGTTCAACTCGATCACCCGCCCGGAAAACCGTCCGATGCAGGACGCGGCCATGCGCAGCCGCCTGAAGATCCCGATGTTCTTCGCCTACGACGTGATCCACGGCCACCGCACCATTTTCCCGATCCCGCTGGCCCTGGCCTCGAGCTGGGACATGGACGCCATCGGCCTGTCCGGGCGCATTGCCGCCAAGGAAGCCGCGGCCGATAGCCTCGACATCACCTTCGCGCCCATGGTCGACATCTCCCGCGACCCGCGCTGGGGCCGTACTTCCGAGGGCTTCGGCGAGGACACTTACCTGGTGTCACGCATTGCCGGGGTGATGGTCAAGGCGTTCCAGGGCACGGGCGCGAACGCCGCCGACAGCATCATGGCCAGCGTCAAGCACTTCGCCCTGTATGGCGCAGTCGAAGGCGGTCGCGACTACAACGTGGTCGACATGAGCCCGGTCAAGATGTACCAGGATTACCTGCCGCCTTACCGCGCCGCGATTGACGCCGGCGCTGGCGGGGTCATGGTCGCGCTGAACTCGGTCAATGGCGTGCCGGCCACCGCCAACACCTGGCTGATGAACGACCTGTTGCGCAAGGAATGGGGCTTCAAGGGCCTGGCGGTCAGCGACCACGGCGCGATTTTCGAGCTGATCAAGCATGGTGTCGCTCGCGATGGTCGTGAGGCGGCGAAGCTGGCGATCAAGGCCGGCATCCACATGAGCATGAACGACACCCTGTACGGCAAGGAACTGCCGGGGCTGCTCAAGGCCGGCGAGATCCAGCAGAGCGACATCGACAACGCCGTGCGTGCGGTGCTGGACGCCAAGTACGACATGGGCCTGTTCAAGGACCCGTACCTGCGCATCGGCAAGGCCGAGGACGATCCGGCCGACACCTACGCCGACAGCCGTCTGCACCGTGCCGAGGCCCGAGATGTGGCCCGTCGCAGCCTGGTGTTGCTGAAGAACCAGAACGAAACCCTGCCGCTGAAGAAAACCGCGAAAATCGCCCTGGTCGGCCCGCTCGCCAAGGCGCCGATCGACATGATGGGCAGTTGGGCCGCCGCCGGTCGCCCTGCGCAATCGGTGACCCTGTTCGACGGCATGACTAACGCCCTGGGTGATAAATCGACACTGATCTACGCCCGTGGCGCCAACATCACCAGCGATCCGAAAATCCTCGGCTACCTGAACTTCCTGAACTTTGACGCGCCGGAAGTGGTGGATGACCCGCGTCCGACCAATGTGCTGATCGACGAAGCGGTGAAAGCCGCCAAGGATGCCGATGTTGTCGTTGCCGCCGTCGGCGAGTCCCGTGGCATGTCCCACGAATCGTCGAGCCGCACCGACCTGAACATCCCGGAAAATCAGCGCGAGCTGATCCGTGCCCTGAAGGCCACCGGCAAACCACTGGTGCTGGTGCTGATGAACGGCCGCCCGCTGTCGATTCTTGAAGAGAAGGAACAGGCTGACGCGATCCTGGAAACCTGGTTCAGTGGCACCGAGGGCGGCAACGCCATCGCCGACGTGTTGTTCGGCGACTACAACCCGTCGGGCAAACTGCCGATCACCATCCCGCGCTCGGTAGGCCAGATTCCGACCTACTACAATCACCTGACCATTGGCCGGCCGTTCACCCCGGGCAAACCGGGCAATTACACCTCGCAAT
This sequence comes from Pseudomonas umsongensis, assembly GCF_002236105.1. Lineage (GTDB taxonomy): Bacteria > Pseudomonadota > Gammaproteobacteria > Pseudomonadales > Pseudomonadaceae > Aquipseudomonas > Aquipseudomonas umsongensis. The sequence goes on along the minus strand of NZ_NIWU01000002.1, from coordinate 722,092 downwards.
ATTTCGATGACACCACCGGGCCCCTTTACCCGTTCGGCTACGGCCTGAGCTACACCGATTTCAGCCTGTCGGATATGGCGCTGTCGTCGACCACCCTGAACAAGACCGGCAAGCTCGACGCCAGCATCACGGTGAAAAACACCGGCAAGCGTGACGGCGAAACCGTGGTGCAGCTGTATATCCAGGACGAAACCGGTTCGATGATCCGCCCGATCAAGGAGCTGAAGAACTTCCAGAAAGTCATGCTCAAGGCCGGTGAGCAGAAAGTCGTGCACTTCACCATCACCGAGGATGACCTGAAGTTTTACAACACCCAGCTCAAGTACGCAGCGGAGCCGGGCAAGTTCAACGTGCAGATCGGCCTGGACTCCCAGGACGTGACGCAGCAGAGCTTCGAATTGCTGTAAACCCCGTGTACTGATCGTTCCCACGCTCTGCGTGGGAACGATCGGGATCTACCCCCGTCGATCCAGCAGATTCACCACCAGCCGGTCCACCCACCCCCAAGCCCGCTGCTTGATCCGCTTCCACAGCGGTCGGCGTTGCCATGCCTCCAGGCTGACTTCCTGGCTTAGCGAGAAGTCCTTCACAAAGCTCGCCACCACGTCACGGGTCAATCCAGGGTCCAGCGCTTCAAGATTGGCTTCCAGGTTGAAACGCAAATTCCAGTGGTCGAAATTGCACGAGCCGATGCTCACCCAGTCATCGATCAGGACCATTTTCAGATGCAGGAAACACGGCTGGTACTCGAAAATCTTCACCCCGGACTTGAGCAGTCGCGGGTAGTAGCGATGCCCGGCGTACCGCACCGACGGGTGATCGGTGCGTGGCCCGGTCAACAGCAGCCGCACATCGACCCCGCGGGAGGCCGCGCGGCGCAGTGAACGGCGGACTTTCCAGGTCGGCAGGAAATACGGGGTCGCCAGCCAGATCCGCTTCTGCCCGCTGTTCAATGCACGAATCAGCGATTGCAGGATGTCTCGGTGCTGGCGGGCGTCGGCATAGGCGACCCGGCCCATGCCCTCGCCCATGGCCGGCACACGGGGCAAGCGCGGAAGACCGAAATGCGAGGCCGGTCGCCAGGCGCGACGATGGCGGTTGGCGATCCATTGGCGATCGAACAGCAATTGCCAGTCGAGCACCAGCGGGCCGGTTATTTCCACCATCACCTCGTGCCACTCGCTGACGTCCTCGTTTGGCGTCCAGAACTCGTCGGTTACACCGGTACCGCCGACCACGGCCATGCTCTGGTCCACCAGCAGCAGCTTGCGGTGATCGCGGTAGAAATTGCCAACCCAGCGCCGCCAGCTCAAGCGATTGTAGAAGCGCAGTTCGACGCCGGCGGCCATGAGTCGATGGCGCAGGGTCAGGGTAAAGGCGAGGCTGCCGTAATCATCGAACAGGCAGCGCACCCGCACACCGCGTTCGGCGGCCTGGACCAGTGCCTGGACCATGGCTTCGGCGCAAGCGCCCGCCTCCACCAGGTACAGTTCCAGCTCGACCTGTTCTTCGGCGCGGGCAATCGCCACCAGCATGCGTGGGAAGAATTGCGGGCCATCGACCAGCAACTCGAAGCGATTGCCTTCACGCCAGGGAAAGATTGGGCCGGCCATGTCAACGCGCCGTGAAGATCAGTACCGCACCCACCGGCACCGACAGACTGATGGCCGACAGGTCGGCAACCTTGCGCAGCGCTTCCAGGCCCGGCGCCAGATCGAAGTCCTGGGCATTGATCACCACCGGCTCCAGCGTCACCACCTGGAAACGCCGGTCATCGAGCCGGGTAGCCAGCAGTTCGGCGTTGTAGGTGTGTTGCTTGCCGTGCAAGTCAACGGTCAGCGGCAGGCGCAATTCCAGTTGCGCACCGGGCGCGAGATCGTTGATCGGCCGCAGATCGATTTGCGTGGTGATCAGCGCTTCGGCAAAGGTCTGGATTTCGAACAGCTCCTTGCGCATGCGTTCGTCGCGCAGGGGAATGCCGCTGTTGACCGATTCGAGCTCGACTTCTACCTCGGCCTTGCCGTTGGGATCGACTTTGCCGTGTAACACCAAAAAGCGCTGCACTTCGGAAACATTGGCGTTTTTGGTGCTGACGAACGACAGCCGCGAGGATTCGCCGTCCAGATACCAGTTAGCCTGGGCCGACAGCGAAGCGCCGGCCAATAGCAGGCAGGCGAGGGTTTGGGTGACAGACCGCTTGAACATAAAAACTCGTGGGGGCAGATAAACCTGTGCTGAACCTTAACTGCCCACGAGCCAATTGCAAACTTGTAGGAGCGAGCATGCTCGCGATGGACTCAAGAGCACCACGTTTATCCTGCAACCCCGCGTTATCGTTAACGACCATCGCGAGCAGGCTCGCTCCTACAGGTTAGGCGTCAATCAAGCCATCGCCTGCTGCACATCGCCAATCGTGGCCGCCAGGCTATTGAGGTGCAGGCTCAACACCCGCTCCACCGGCGCCTGGTCCATCGGCCAGTGCAACGCCATGCTGCCGACCAGCCGACCATCGGTGTGAATCGGCAAGGCCACCGCACGAATCAGGAAGGGCAGGCGCACCGGGTATTCCCAGTAGCCTTCGGTGCGCTGGCCGAAACCTTGCTGCAATGCCTGTTCGGTGGCGCTGAACAGAGATTCGTCGCTCACCCGTTCACGCTCGGCCAGGCGCTCTACCTCATGACGTTCCAGTTCACCGAGGCAGGCCCGTCCCATGGCCGAATGAAACAGGCTGGCATGCTGGCCGACGATCTGGCAGTTGTTCGGATAGCGTTTGCGCAGCACCGAGGGGATCGCACTTTCCATCACCTCCACCCGTTCGCCATCGAAGCACGACAGGTCCGCCACCAAGCCGGTGCGTTCGCATAACTCCAGCAACAGCGGCGCGGCGCTTTCCACCAGCCGCCGCTTGAAGCGTTGCCGACTGTCACCGAACAGGCGCTTGGCACACAAACGGTAGCGCCGGTCGCTCAAGCCGCGATAGATCCAGCCCTGCTCCTGCAACGTCAGCAACATGCGCGACACCGTGGCCTTGGGCAGGCGGGTCAAATAGTGCAACTCCTCCAAGCCCAATGCCTGATGCTCACCCAGCAACTCGACGATCGCCAAAGCGCGCTCGACGGAACGTACGCTGCCGGTTTCTGCCTTGTTTTCCATGGATTCGATATCCCTAAGCCCGGATCGGATGATCGCTGCTCTCTTTTTATTAAAAAGCACAGCAAGATGCGGGCCTGCCCGAAGGTTCTACGCAGTTTGCAGACAACCGGGTGGCCGACGCGTAACCCATTGCGTTAGCTGCTCATGGGCGTAAGCCAGCTGCAAAACCGCAAGGTCAGCCTGGGCCGGGCCAATGATTTGCAGGCCCATCGGCAGTCCGGCCGGGTTGAATCCCACCGGCACGTTCATGCTTGGCAAACCTGCCAGGGTCGGACCTATCACCACTTCCATCCAGCGGTGATAGGTGTCCATATCTTGCCCGCCGACCACCCGCGGCCAAGGGGTTTGTGCATCAAAAGGGAACACTTGGGCGGTGGGCAGCAGCAGGAAATCGTAACGTTCGAACAATTCGTTCAAGGCGCGATACCACTCGCTGCGGCTGACCGAGGCTTGATAGACATCGGCCGCAATCAGGCGCAGGCCACCCTCGATTTCCCACTGGGCTTCGGGCTTGAGTTGTTCGCGCTTGCGCGGGTCGGCATACAACGCGCCGAGACTGCCGTGCACCAGCCAGTGACGGTGCACCAACCAAGTCTGCCACAGGCGTTCCATGGAGAAATCCGGCTGACAGGCTTCGACCTTGCAGCCCAGGCTCGCAAAGTCCTGCAGCGCCGACTCGCATAAGCTCATTACGCCAGGCTCCATCGGCAGATAACCGTTGTAGTCGCCCAGCCAACCCACGCGGACCTCGCTGAAGTCCCGCGCCAGCGACTGATGGAAAACCTGCGGGCACTGAGTCAATGACAATGGCACGCGAGGGTCGTACCCGGCCTGGGTCCCGAGCAAACGCGCGACATCGGTGACGGTGCGGCCCATCGGCCCCTCGGTGGCCAGTTGCTGGACAAACACCTCCGGCTGCGGGCCATGCGGCACGCGGCCCTGGGACGGACGCAAACCAAACACGTTATTGAACGCCGCCGGATTGCGCAGCGAGCCCATCATGTCACTGCCGTCGGCTACCGGCAGCATGCGCAACGCCAGCGCCACCGCCGCCCCGCCGCTGCTGCCACCGGCAATCAACGACGGGTCGTAGGCATTGGTGGTGGTGCCGAACACGCTGTTGTAGGTCTGCGAGCCGAGGCCGAATTCCGGCACGTTAGACTTGCCGATGATGATCGCGCCGCAATCACGAACCCGCGCCACACTGATGGCGTCGTGCTGTGGAATGTGTTCGGCGAACAGCGTTGATCCCATGCTCGTGCGCAACCCGGCGGTGGCCGCCAGGTCCTTCACCGCTTGCGGCATACCGTGCATCCAGCCCCGGGACTGGCCCTGGTCCAGTTGTCGGTCGCAGGCGTCGGCCTCTGCCAGCAGCTCCTCGGCAGGTCGCAGCGACACCAGCGCATTGACCTGCGGATTGAAGCGCTCGATCTGCGCCAGATAGGCCTGCATCACTTCACGGCAGGACACCTCGCGAGCGTGGATGGCCTGGGACAACGCATCGGCGTCCATTTCAACAATCGGATTCATGCTCAAGGTTTCACCCCAAGGTTAAGTGCAACGGATCGCTTTGCCCGTGGTGCTTCCTGCATGCAGTAAGTGCCCAACAGCGTCAGCACGCAAGCGAACAATACGTAGAACGAAGGCGCCACCGGTGTCGCCAACACCTTGCTCAACCAGGTGACGATCAGCGGAGCAAAACCGCCGAACACCATGACCGCAACGTTATAGGCCACCGACACGCCAGTGGAGCGCACTTCAATCGGAAACTGCTCGGCCAGCGCCGTCGGTGCCGGACCAAAGAAGCCGCCAATTGAACTGCACAACAACAGTTGCATCACCAGCAAGCGCTCCACCGAGGGCGCCGCCGCGACCCACACGTACAGCGGATACACCATCAGGAAAAATGCCAGGGTGAAAGCCATCAACACCGGACGGCGACCAAGACGGTCCGACAATGCGCCAGACAGCGGAATCACCACGGTCATCACCGCCACCGCGAGCATTTGCACCAGCAGCACCTGATCCAGCGGCAAACCGAGGTTTTTGTGGGCGAAGGTCGGCATGTTCACCAGCACCACGTAGAACGACACCGTCGCGCCGCACGCCAGGCCCATCGACACCAGGATGGCGCGACGATGTTCGCGGATCACTTGCAGCAAACCCGGGCTCGCGCCTTTGGCTTGTTTGCGTGCCTCGAGGAATTCTTCCGGTTCCTCCATGTGCTTGCGAATCCACAGGCCGACCGGCCCGATCAACAGGCCGATCATGAACGGAATCCTCCAGCCCCAGCTGTCCAGGGCTTCGGGGGTCAGCAGATGGGTGAACAACGCCACCATCCCTGCCCCGGAAAACACCGCCAGGCATTGCCCCACCAACTGCCACGAACCGTACAACCCCTTGCGGTGCGCTGGCGCGCTTTCCACCAGGAACGCCGTGGCACTGGCGTATTCGCCGCCGGTGGCAAAACCCTGGAGCATCCGCGCCACTACGATCAACAACGGGGCGCCCATGCCGATAGCGGCGTAGTTCGGCGCGAAGGCGATCAGCGCGATCGACACGGTCATCAAGCGGATAATCATCTGCATCGCCGCCTTGCGGCCTTTGCGGTCCGAATACATGCCTAGCAGGATGCCGCCCACGGGGCGCATGAAAAACCCGACGCCGAACGTCGCCAGGGCCATCAGTAACGACGCGTATTCGTCTTCGGACGGAAAAAACTGCCGGGCAATGATGCTCGCCAGAAAGCCGTAAACAATGAAGTCATACCATTCCAGCGCGTTGCCGATCACGGCAGCGACCACCTGCCGGGTGCGCGAAACACCTGTGCTCGAAGTGTGCATGGGGAACTCTCCAATAACCTGTTGGGTGATGCCGGGCGCGACTCGACGCGCCCGGTCCAGCGGCAGTAGAAAGTGAAAGGGTCAGGCCGGCTTGAGCCAGCTCTCGGTCAGCGCGCCCCAATACGCAGCCCCGGTCAGCAGGATGTCGTCGTTGAAGTCGTAGGCGGGGTTGTGCACCATCGGCCGCGACACGCCGTTGCCGATGAACAGGTAGGCGCCGGGGCAGCGTTGCAGCATCCAGGCGAAGTCCTCGCTGCCCATCAGTTTTGGGGTGTTGCCATCGACGGCATCGGCACCGACCAGCTCGACGCCGATTTGCCGGGCGAATTCGGTTTCGGCGGCGTGGTTGACCAGTACAGGGTAAGCCGGACGGTGTTCGATTTTCGAACTGCAACCGAAGCTTTGCGCCTGGGATTGGATGATCGCGCGCACTCGGTCGAGGGTCTGCTCACGCACCTGGGCGTTCAGCGCGCGCAGGCTCAGGCGCAGGATCGCCTGCTGGGGGATGACGTTGGCCGCCTCCCCGGCTTGCAATGCACCGACCGTCACCACCGCCGCCTGCTGCGCATCGATGTTGCGCGCGACCACGGTTTGCAGGGCCATGACCACGCTGGCCGCCGCCACCAATGGGTCTACCGCCAGATGCGGCATCGAGCCGTGCCCGCCGACGCCTTCGAGGGTTACGGTGAGCAAATCCTGCGAAGCCATCATCGGCCCTTCGCGAAACCCCAGGTGCCCCGCTGGCAAGCCCGGCATGTTGTGCATGCCGAACAGTGCGTCGCAAGGGAAACGTTCGAGCAGGCCATCGGCGAGCATTGCTTCGGCGCCGCCCTGGCCTTCTTCGGCTGGCTGGAAAATCAGGGTCAGCGTGCCATCGAACTGGCGAGTCGCCGCCAGGTAGCGCGCTGCGCCCAACAACATCGCGGTGTGGCCATCGTGTCCACAGGCGTGCATGCAGCCCTGATGCCGGCTGCTGTAGGCCGCCCCGGTGTTCTCGATGATCGGCAGTGCATCCATGTCGGCACGTATCCCCAACTTGCGCGGGCTGCTGCCGTTGCGCAGGACGCCGACTACGCCGGTCTTGCCGATACCTGTGTGAACCTCGTAGCCCCATTCTTCGAGAGACCTGGCGACCAGCGCCGAGGTGCGACTTTCCTCGAAACCGAGTTCCGGATGGGCGTGGATATCCTGTCGGGTGGCATGCAGGTCGCTGGCGACGTCGTTGAGCCAGGCAAGGATGTGCTGATGTCGGGTCATGTCGAATGTCCTCGGGCCGGGTGTATTCCCGTTCTTTTTGTTCGCTGTGATTGCGCGACGTATCAACGGCAGGTCGCGTTCGCCACCAGATAACCGCGAGTCACGCACGAGGACAATCGAATGTGGTTCCACTGGATGGAACCTGGGTGGCCGATCAATTGAAATTCGCCCAATACCCTGTGGGAGCGAGCCTGCTCGCGAATGCTCTACCAGTCCCACTGCTTGCGTTGAGTCTGCCGACGCTTTCGCGAGCAGGCTCGCTCCCACGGGTGTTGTGTGTGGCGTCAGGGGTTCAAGCGGCAGCCCTGGCGTTCACCGATCCAGGCTGCACGATTAGTGCGCCCCATGCCGCTGACGGTGATGCGCTTGTTGGGGGCGTCATCGTAAAAACCGCTGGTGGGCAACCACTGCTTTACATAGCTGAGGCAATACTCGGTGTCGTTACCCATCACGTAGCGGCATGAGCAATATTCTTTCGCAGTGTATGCACTGATGATGTCGGGGAACGCCATCAGCGCCACTCGCTCATGCCAGACCCAGCCTACCAAGGCGAGCAACAGGACCAGCAGCAGCGCACTGAAAGGACGGCGACGAATGAAGCTGCTCATGGCTGCTCACTCCCGGCAAACGCCTCAAGCGCAAGCCTGAGCAATTCATTGTGCCGATAGCTGCCGTCGCGATCATCGCCGTAGCGGACGATCACCAGGTTCGCGCCAGGAATCACGTACATCGCCTGCCCCCAGTGGCCCAGCGCAGCGAAGGTGTCGGCAGGTGCATCGGGCCAGGGTCGGGCGCCACCGCCTGTTGCACGATTGAGCCACCAGTGGCCGCCGGGAACCGCCTCATCCTGATTGGCGCGATAGCCAATGAAGGGCTCGCGATTGAAAACAACCCAGTCTTTGGGTAGCAGTTGTTTATCGCCCCAGCGACCGTCTCGCGCCATCAACAGACCGATGCGAGCCAGATCCCGAGCGGTGAGGTAGGCATAGGACGAGGCGACGAACGTTCCCGTAGCGTCGGTTTCCCAAACCGCGCTACGAATGCCCAATGGCTCGAACAACGCACTCCACGGATAGTTCGGGTAGCGCTCTGCACCAACGATGTTTTTCAGCGCGGCGGACAGTAGATTGGTGTCGCCACTGGAATAGCGAAACGCCTGCCCCGCTGCTGCGTACGAGTGGTGATCGGCCGTGAAGGCAGCCATGTCCGAGTGACCACGGGTGTAGAGCATGGCCACCACCGACGACTTCAACGGTGCGTATTCGTAGTCTTCCTGCCAGTCGATGCCGGAGGCCCAGTGCAGCAGGTCGGCCATGGTCAGGTCCGGGTGTTTTTCCAGTGGCGGGTAAAATTTGGCCACCGGGTCCTCGAGCCTGAACCGGCCATCGCCATAAGCTACGCCGAGGACCGTGGCCATCAGGCTTTTGCTGATGGACCAGGTGAGATGCGGCGTTTGGGCATTGGTCGGGCCGGCGTAGCGTTCGTAGATCAACTGGCCGTCGCGGATGACGAGCAAGGCGTCGCTGCGAATGCCTCGGCGGGTGGTGTCGTCGCGGGGTGGGAAGGCATATGCCTCTAGTGCTTGAAGCGCCGGACCGGTGATGGCTGGCCCTGTGGGCCATTGCTCAGTGGGCCAGTCTTCAGCGTGGGCCGGGAGACTGAGCAACAGCATGAAAAACAGGAACAGGCCTTTGGGCATGGCGGGGGCTCGTGGCGATGAACCTGCTGAGCCTAGTCGAGGTTGATGACAGTTCCGGGATTTGTGTTGTTACTGCGACCGCCTTCGCGAGCAAGCCCGCTCCCACATTTAACCGGGTTCCCAGAATGATTGCGATCAAATGTGGGAGCGGGCTTGCTCGCGAAGGCGTCAGTCAATTCAGCGAAGATCCGGATAGTGCCTTGGCCAACCGCTTGCCCCTGGCCCCGGCCGCCAGATCCAGTACCGCCTGATCGCGCTGCCACATCGCCGCCCACTGTGGCGGGCCCTCGGCCAGCGCTGCGTTGATCTCACCCTTGAGCCCCTCGAACTGCGCAAACAGACCACCGAGCAACACATGCCCCGCCGGACTGACGGGGGGATGTCGACTGACCTCCGCACACCCGGCCAGCAGCGCCAGCAAGCGCAACTGCAAGGCTTGCGGCCAGTCACTGTCCTGGCCAACGCCGTACAGCCAGGCGGTCATGGCACTCAAGACATAGATGTCTTCCAGGGTCCGGAATGGCTTGACGTACGCATCCCAGCCATCCCCCGCGAGCAATTCGCACAATGCATTGTCGAGAAATAGCCGGCCATGGCTGATGTCCGGCATCAACGGAATCGGCGGCAGTTTTTCCACCCGCACGCCCGGTTCATCGGGGTAGACCACCGCCAGGCTCAGGCGCGGAGCTTCGCCTTGCTGTTCGCTGCGGGCGGCAATCAGCAGCCAGTCGGCGGCATCGCCTGCAGTGACGAAATCCTTGCGTCCGCTCAAGCGCAAATCGTGCAGACGGGTTTGCATGTCAGCCACCCGCAGGCTGCGTTGCTCGGTCGCGCACAGTGCGCCAAGGCTCAACGGCGCGCTTGGCCACAGCATGCGCAACGCCGCCTGATAGCCCACCAGGAATGCCAGCCCCGGCGTCGCCATCAAGCGTGCACCGACCACGGCCAGTTCAAACGGGGCGACGTTACCCAGCTGCTGCAACAACGTTGCGAACCCCTCGCCCAGATCCGGATTGGCGGGCAAGCGAGCGTGGCGGTTCAACAGGGTTTGCCAGGGCATAAGAGGCTCCTTGTGGGCTGTCATACAAGCATCACCAAAGCTTAACGGCGATGACACCGGGGCTACATAGCCTGACTTTGCACAACACGGCTGGATAAAGAAAGTCGATTCGCTGTAACCCCAAGACGGGAGAGCAGCCCGCACGGAGATTCGCCATGACTCAGATCGCACGCATCAGCGACACCGGCAACGAACGCCGCCTGCAAGCCGAACGCCTGGTCGGCGCCGAGGCTTTGCAGGAAGCCCAGGCCCTGCGCTTCAACGTGTTCAGCGGCGAGTTCAACGCCAAGCTCAAGGGCGCGGAATTGGGTCTGGACATGGACGACTATGATGTTCACTGCGTTCACATCGGCGTGCGTGACCTGAACACCGGGCGCCTGGTGGCGACCACCCGGCTGCTCGACCATACCGCCGCCAGCAGCCTGGGCAAATTCTACAGCGAAGAAGAATTCAGCCTGCACGGGCTCGTTCACCTCAAAGGCCCGATCCTGGAAATCGGTCGCACCTGCGTCGACCCGGCCTACCGCAATGGCGGTACCATCGCCGTGCTCTGGGGCGAACTGGCCGAAGTCCTGAACCAGGGCGGATACAGTTACTTGATGGGTTGCGCAAGCATTCCGATGCAGGACGGCGGGATCCAGGCCCACGCAATCATGCAGCGCCTGCGTGAACGCTACCTGTGCACCGAACACTTGCGGGCGGAACCGAAAAAGCCGCTGCCCACCCTGGACATTCCCTCGAACGTGATCGCCGAAATGCCGCCACTGCTCAAGGCCTACATGCGCCTGGGCGCGAAGATCTGCGGCGAGCCGTGCTGGGACGAAGATTTCCAGGTGGCCGATGTGTTCATCCTGCTCAAGCGCGACGAACTCTGCCCGCGTTACGCCAAACACTTCAAGGCGGCTGTCTGATGAGTCGCTTGCGCGTGTACGCGCGAATCGCCCGGGTGCTTCTGGTGGTCGCGCTCGGCCTGAGCATGGCCAGCGTATTCGGTATGTTCGAACGCCTGGGGCTGGCTCACTCGATGGAACGCCGCCAGCGCTGGTCGCGGTTTTTCATGGCACGCCTGAGCAACTCCTTGCCCTTCGACGTGACCCTGCACGGTGAGTTGCCCAAGACGCCAATGCTCTGGGTCAGCAACCACGTGTCCTGGACCGACATCCCGCTGTTGGGAATGCTCACGCCGCTGTCGTTCCTGTCCAAGGCCGAAGTGCGCACCTGGCCGGTGGCGGGCTGGTTGGCGGCCAAGGCCGGCAGCCTGTTTATCCGTCGCGGTTCGGGTGACAGCCAGTTGATCCGCAAACAGATGACGCGCCACCTGCAACAGGCACATCCGCTGCTGATGTTCCCGGAAGGCACGACTACCGATGGCCGTTCGCTGCGCACCTTTCACGGTCGCCTTCTGTCGGCGGCGATCGACTCCGAGGTGAAACTGCAACCGGTGGCGATTCGTTATGTGCGCAACGGTGAGCCCGACACACTGGCACCGTTCATTGGCGATGATGATTTGCTGTCGCACCTGATGCGCTTGTTTGCCAACGACCGCGGCGCAGTGGAGATTCATCTGCTCAAGCCGATCCCATGCGAAGGCCGCGAACGTGCTGCGCTGGCGTTCGAAGCGCAGCAGGCGGTGCAGAAGGCATTGTTTGGCGAAGTGGCGAAACCTGCTGAACCACGGCGTGCCGGCGAACTGATCGCCGCCTGAAAGAAAAAGATCGCAGCCTTCGGCAGCTCCTACACCGGATCAATGTAGGAGCTGCCGAAGGCTGCGATCTTTTGATCTTGGCTACATCTGTTGCAGAGCAAAATCCTGCAGCTGCGGATAGAACAACCGGAAATCCTCGCTCAACGGCTCATACAACACGCGCAACTCCTGCATCGCCGCCGCCAGTTCCTCCGGTCGGGTCAAGCGTCGAGAAATCCCCCGCAATACCTGCTCCAGCACTTCGAATTCCCGATAAGACCCCAACCAGTCATGGGCCACCATGTGCGGCGCGATTGTCGCCAGGCGATCCGGCAGTTCAGGTTGGGCGGACAACACCCGGTACACGTCCGAGGTGAACAGTTCCAGCGGCTGATCCGCGTACAGCGTCCAGTCCCGGGCCAGGCAATGATCAAAAAATACATCAAGCACGATTCCGGCATAACGCCGGCGCGTCAGGGAAAACCTCGACAACGCGACATCCACCAGCGGATGGCGATCGGTAAATACGTCGATGCTGCGATGCAGCTGGATGGCCGTTTCGATTTCCGGATCGAACTGCCCCTGCAGCCGTCCCTTGACGAAATCGCCATAGAGACTGCCGAGCAATTGACCGGGACGATGGCCACCGAGGTGAAGATGTGCGAGATAGTTCATGGGCGCAGCTTAGCACTGTGCCCTTGACCCTATACAATCCTCGTATCGTTATAACCCGATATATCGATTTACTCGGTCATCAGATCGAAATCATATTGGTATATCGCGAAATACCGATTTAAAGTTCGCTTCATCGCGATATAGCGTTTTACTAATCACGAGCCCCCGACCATGAACCTTGACCTCGACGAAATAATAAAAGCCCTGGCGCACCCAGTACGGCGAGACATCCTGCACTGGCTCAAAGACCCGACCGTCGAATTCCCCGACCAGTCCCACAGTAACGAGCACGGCGTTTGCGCCGGGCAGATCGATCAACGTTGCGGCCTGTCGCAGTCCACGGTGTCGGCACACCTGGCGACCCTGCAACGCGCCGGCCTGATCAGCAGCCGCAAGGTCGGCCAGTGGCACTTTTTCAAACGTAACGAGGAAACCATCCAGGAGTTCCTCAAAGTCTTCAGCAAAGAGCTCTGACCCTTTACGTCAGCCAGCCGACAAGGAATCCACCCATGCCCCTCTCGCTACTCATATTGGCGTTAAGCGCCTTCGCCATCGGCACCACCGAGTTCGTCATCATGGGCTTGCTGCCCGATGTGGCGGCCGACCTCGGTGTGTCGATCCCCGGTGCCGGCTGGCTGGTAACCGGTTACGCCTTGGGCGTGGCCATTGGTGCGCCATTCATGGCACTGGCCACCGCCCGGCTGCCGCGCAAGGCCGCCCTGGTAGCGTTGATGGGCATTTTCATTGTCGGTAACCTGCTTTGCGCGGTAGCCAGTGACTACAACGTGCTGATGTTTGCCCGAGTGGTGACCGCCCTGTGCCATGGTGCGTTCTTCGGCATCGGTTCGGTGGTGGCGGCAGGCCTGGTGCCCGCCAACAAGCGCGCCTCGGCCGTGGCCTTGATGTTCACCGGCCTGACCCTGGCCAACGTCCTCGGCGTACCGCTGGGCACCGCGCTCGGCCAACAGGCCGGCTGGCGCTCGACTTTCTGGGCGGTGACCGTGATCGGCGTAATCGCATTGATCGGCCTGATCCGCTTCCTGCCGGCCAACCGCGATGAAGAAAAACTCGACATGCGCGCCGAATTGCGCGCCCTCAAAGGCGCCGGTATCTGGTTGTCCCTGAGCATGACGGCACTGTTCGCCGCCTCTGTATTCACCCTGTTCACTTACGTAGCGCCACTGCTGGGCGAAGTCACCGGTGTCTCGCCCCGTGGCGTGACCTGGACCTTGATGCTCATCGGCCTGGGTTTGACCGTCGGCAACATCATCGGTGGCAAGCTGGCGGACAAAGGCCTGGCGGCAACCCTGATCGGCGTCTTCATCGCCATGGCCGTGGTCTCCACCGTACTGACCTGGACCAGCGTCGCGCTGATCCCGACCGAAATCACCCTGTTCCTCTGGGCCACCGCGTGTTTCGCCGCCGTGCCTGCCCTGCAAGTCAACGTGGTGACCTACGGCAAGGCGGCACCGAACCTGGTCTCGACCCTGAACATCGGCGCCTTCAACGTCGGCAACGCATTGGGCGCCTGGGTCGGTGGCAGCGTCATCGCCCACGGTTTCGGCCTGACCAGCGTGCCTCTCGCGGCAGCGGCCCTCGCGGTACTCGCCCTGCTGGCGACCCTGATCACTTTCCGTCAGAGCGGTGACCCCGAACTGGCCCCCGTTACCAACTGATCTTCACAAGAGAGCTATTTCATGACGACTATTTTCGATCCGATCAAACTGGGCGACCTCGAGCTGGCTAACCGCATCATCATGGCCCCGCTGACCCGCTGCCGCGCCGACGAAGGCCGTGTGCCCAACGCGTTGATGGCCGAATATTACGTACAACGCGCTTCGGCTGGCCTGATCCTCAGCGAAGCCACTTCGGTCACCCCGATGGGCGTCGGCTACCCGGACACCCCGGGCATCTGGTCCAACGACCAGGTGCGCGGCTGGACCAACGTCACCAAGGCGATCCACGGCGCGGGCGGCAAGATCTTCCTGCAACTGTGGCACGTCGGCCGGGTGTCCCACGAGTCGTACCTGAATGGCGAAAAACCGGTCGCCCCAAGCGCCATCCAGCCTAAAGGCCACGTCAGCCTGGTGCGTCCACTGGCCGATTACCCAACGCCCCGCGCGCTGGAAACCGCTGAAATCGCCGACATCGTCGACGCTTACCGCGTGGGTGCCGAAAACGCCAAGGCCGCCGGTTTTGATGGCGTGGAAATCCACGGCGCCAACGGCTACCTGCTCGACCAGTTCCTGCAAAGCAGCACCAACCAGCGCACCGACCAATACGGCGGTTCCGTGGAAAACCGTGCCCGGCTGTTGCTGGAAGTGACCGATGCCGCGATCGAGGTCTGGGGCGCCGGCCGTGTCGGTGTGCACCTGGCACCTCGCGCCGACTCCCATGACATGGGTGACGACAACCTGGCCGAAACCTTCACCTACGTCGCTCGCGAACTGGGCAAACGCGGCATCGCCTTCATCTGCTCGCGCGAAAAAGAAGGCGCCGACAGCCTGGGACCGCAAATCAAGGAAGCCTTCGGTGGCCCGTACATCATCAACGAACGCTTTACCAAGGACAGCGCCAATGCCTGGCTGGCGAGCGGCAAGGCTGATGCAGTCGCCTTCGGTGTGCCATTCATTGCCAACCCGGACTTGCCGGCGCGCCTGAAAGCGGATACGCCGCTCAACGAGGCTCGTCCGGAGCTGTTCTACGCCAAGGGCCCGGTGGGATACATCGACTACCCGACGCTGTAAGTTTCATAGCTTGAAACGCAAAAGCCCCGACTCGAAAGCGCCGGGGCTTTTTTATTAAAATAACTTTCGAGCACACTAAAAAAGCATTCAACACACATCCAGACATCATCCACCTCTTCCGGCACGCACCACCAATACAGATAATAAATTTTCCACAGACAGCTGTACTCCTCATAACTAAGACAAAACTTTATCGAAAGGAATCGACATGAACACCAGTGAAGACACTGACAACGAAGTTAACCAACCCTACGACCAATTGTTCGCGTTCTTTAAAGCTACCTCTATCGGTATTCTTTACCAGCTTTCGCCGCACCTGCTCAGCGAGGAATACCAGGCCATGCTGGACGATCTGGTAGGCAAGGCCAAGGTGGAGCTGATTGATTTGCTGGAAGAAGCGGAATATACGAACGCGCTGAATCAAAAAATCGAACAATGGCGAAATCAGAAAAGGGGTCCAAAACATACGCGTGTGATTGTCAAAATCATCAATAACACGTCTCATACATTCGGTATTGCCCAGACCAGCTTACCCATGAGCAAGGCAGAGCGCGAATCGTTCCAGACGCCCACCCAAGGACAAACTGCATTTAAATGCGACTTTGACTATAGCTATGCCTACCCCTGGCCTAAAAACAAAATCATGTTCAATCAGTTTATAGACTTCGTCGATAATCATATCGGAGTCCGCTTCGATCTGGGCATGATCATGAATACGTCATTTGGCGTTCATACGCCAACGCTCAGGCCAAGTGTAAAAAACACCGTCACGTCGATTGGCTCATCCAGTATCAAGTGCTCGACCACAACCACTCGAATGGGTGATGAGGCGCCCTTCGACTTCGAGGTAGAAATCATCCTGGGCTGATGGTGGCCAATCCGCCGGTTCGACAAGCGTGGTCAGCCAGGGCATTTGTCACGCGAGTGTTCACCTCTGCGTCTGAGCCTGCCTTACTACCCACGACACAAATTCCCTACAAAATACGAAACTCGCTACCTTTCAACCTGGCACGCGTACGTATATAAAAGCATGCCATCGCGAACAGACGAGCGCTGAAGGATCAGCGCTCGCCTCCAATTCTACATATTGTTTCATTTGCGCAGACTGGGGCTCAAGCGCAGCATGTCCAACCCGGTTTCAACCCAACGCTCTGCGTCAAGGTGCAGTTGAAAACTGTCGGGCGCCAGCAGCCACTGGTACAGGATGCCATCGATATAGGCATGCAGGCTGATGGCCGCGCGAGCCGTGTCGAGGTTTTCCGGCAATTGCCCGCGATTCACGGCGTTACTCAAGGCCAGGTCGATCTGTACATTGCAGTCCAGGCTGGCCGCCACACGCTGAAGGCGCAGGTCGCACATTTCATCGGTGAACTCGCACTTATGAAACAGAATTTCGTTGATGCGTCGGGTTTTCGGGTCCAAAGCAACTTGATGAAACAAATGAATCAACAGCTTGCGCATGCAGCCCAAGGGGTCGAGTTCGTCCGCGTCTACGCTGGCCTTGGCCATTTCATCCAGAGGCTCGTGCAGGGTGTCGAGCATGGCCTGCACCAGATCCGCCTTGTTGCTGAAATGCCAGTAGATAGCCCCACGAGTGACGCCGGCCAGGGTCGCGATATCCGCCAGTGTCGTGCGCGCCACGCCCCTTTCAAAAAAGGCTTTTTCTGCCGCCTCAATTATCTGGCTGCGGGTTTCTTGAGCTTCCTCTTTGGTACGACGGACCATGGCAGTACAACCTCAATCAGGATGCTTCAGCGATGTCTGGATATCAGCTGAATAAAAGCGGGGCGAGTGCTCTTGGGTATCGTCCCCGGGCCTACAATTCGAACCTTGCGACGGCGTTTGTAACGGAATGGGTACGTGACCAAGGTATTTACAAACAGCCATGAACGTAAGTATATTCCTTAGCATGCTACTTATCCACTCGGCCCCCACTTTTTAACCTTCAATTTTTTCTTGTGCGTTTGTTTCGCGCCTGACCCGAGGATTTTCATGCAATTCAAGCCAGCTGTTACCGCTCTGGTCGCCGCCGTCGCCCTGGCATCGCTGCTCAGCGGATGTAAAAAAGAAGAGGCCCCTCCGGCCGCACCACCGCCTCAGGTCGGCGTCGTCACTCTGCAGACGCAAACGTTTACGTTGACGTCCGATCTGCCGGGTCGCACCAGTGCATTCCGCATTGCCGAAGTGCGCCCACAGGTCAACGGCATCATTCTCAAGCGTCTTTTCAAGGAAGGCGGCGACGTCAAGGCCGGTCAGCAGCTGTATCAGATCGATCCATCGGTTTATGACGCTACGCTCAAAAGCGCCGAAGCCAACTTGCGTTCGACCAAGTCGATCTCTGACCGCTACAAGCAACTGGTCGACGAACAGGCCGTGAGCCGCCAGGAATACGACACCGCCGTGGCCAATCGCCTGCAATCGGAAGCCGCACTGCAAACGGCCCAGATCAACGTGCGCTACACCAAGGTCTATGCGCCGTTGACCGGTCGGATCGGTCGCTCGTCGGTCACCGAAGGTGCACTGGTCAGCAACGGCCAGGCCGAAGCGATGGCGGTGATCCAACAGCTGGACCCGATCTACGTCGACGTCACCCAGTCTTCGGTCGAGCTGCTTACGCTGCGCCGCGAACTGGAAAGCGGTCGTCTGCAAAAAGCCGGCGACAACGCCGCGAAAGTCAAACTGACCCTCGAGGATGGCAGCCAGTACAAGCTCGACGGCAAGCTGGAGTTCTCCGAGGTCTCGGTTGACCAGACCACCGGCTCTGTGACCCTGCGCGCCGTGTTCCCGAACCCTGACCACACCCTTCTGCCGGGCATGTTCGTGCACGCCCAGTTGCAGGCAGGCGTGAACAGCGCCGCGATCCTGGCGCCGCAACAAGGCGTCACCCGCGACCTCAAAGGCATGCCGACCGCGCTGGTCGTAGGTCCCGACAACAAGGTCGAACTGCGTCAGCTCAAGGCTAACCGCACCGTCGGCAACCAATGGCTGATCGAAGACGGCCTGAAGGCCGGCGATCGCCTGATCACCGAAGGCCTGCAATTCGTCAAGCCGGGCATCGAAGTCAAGCCCACTGACGCCACCAACGTCGGCACAAAAAACCCGGCCCCCGCCAAGCCAGCTGAGCAGGCTTCCAGCGGCCAAGGGGAGTAATCCATGTCCAGATTCTTCATCGACCGTCCGATCTTCGCCTGGGTAATCGCCCTGGTGATCATGCTGGTCGGGGCTCTATCGATCCTCAAGTTGCCGATCAACCAATACCCGAGCATTGCGCCTCCGGCTATCGCCATTTCCGTGACCTACCCGGGCGCTTCTGCGCAAACCGTGCAGGACACCGTGGTCCAGGTGATCGAGCAGCAGCTAAACGGTATCGACAATTTGCGTTATGTGTCTTCGGAAAGTAACTCCGATGGCACCATGACCATTACCGCGACCTTCGAGCAAGGCACCAACTCCGATACCGCGCAGGTCCAGGTCCAGAACAAGCTGAACCTGGCCACCCCGCTGTTGCCGCAGGAAGTGCAGCAACAAGGTATCCGCGTGACCAAGGCAGTGAAGAACTTCCTGCTGGTCATCGGCGTGGTGTCGCGTGACGGCAGCATGACCAAGGACGACCTGTCCAACTACATCGTGTCCAACATGCAGGACCCGATCTCGCGGACCGCCGGCGTCGGCGACTTCCAGGTATTCGGCTCCCAGTACGCCATGCGCATCTGGCTCGACCCGGCAAAGTTGAACAACTTCAACCTGACCCCGATCGATGTCAAAACCGCCATCGCCGCACAGAACGTCCAGGTCTCGTCCGGCCAGCTCGGCGGCCTGCCCGCCCTGCCCGGCACGCAGCTGAACGCGACGATCATCGGCAAGACCCGCCTGCAGACCGCCGAGCAATTCGAAAAGATCCTGCTCAAGGTCAACAAGGACGGCTCCCAGGTTCGCCTCAGGGATGTCGCCAGCGTCGGCCTGGGTGGTGAGAACTACAGCATCAACGCCCAGTTCAACGGCGCCCCGGCGTCCGGCCTGGCCGTGAAACTGGCCACTGGCGCCAACGCCCTGGATACCGCCAAGGCCCTGCGCACGACCATCGACAACCTCAAGCCGTTCTTCCCCGAAGGGATGGAAGTGGTGTTCCCGTACGACACCACGCCGGTGGTGACCGAATCGATCAAGGGCGTGGTTCACACCCTGGTCGAAGCGGTCGGGCTGGTGTTCCTGGTGATGTTCCTGTTCCTGCAGAACTTCCGCGCCACCATCATCACCACGATGACGGTACCGGTGGTATTGCTCGGTACATTCGGGATCCTCGCGGCAGCCGGTTTCAGCATCAATACCCTGACCATGTTCGGTATGGTGCTGGCCATCGGCTTGCTGGTGGACGATGCCATCGTCGTGGTGGAAAACGTCGAACGGGTGATGAGCGAAGAAGGCCTGTCGCCCAAGGAAGCGACCAAGAAATCCATGGGGCAGATCCAGGGAGCACTGGTCGGTATCGCCCTGGTGCTGTCGGCGGTGCTGTTGCCAATGGCCTTCTTCAGCGGCTCCACCGGTGTGATCTACAAGCAGTTCTCGATCACCATCGTCTCGGCCATGGCCCTGTCGGTACTGGTGGCCCTGATCTTCACGCCGGCGCTCTGCGCCACCATGCTCAAGGCGATTCCCAAGGGCGAGCACCACACCCCGAAACGCGGTTTCTTCGGCTGGTTCAACCGCAACTTCGACCGTGGTGTCAAAAGCTACGAGCGTGGCGTCGGCAGCATGCTGACGCACAAGGCGCCGTACCTGCTGGCCTATATCATCATCGTCGTTGGCATGATCTGGCTGTTCACCCGCATTCCAACCGCGTTCCTGCCGGAAGAAGACCAGGGCGTATTGTTCGCCCAGGTACAGACCCCCGCCGGATCAACGTCCCAGCGCACCCAGGTGGTCGTGGACGAAATGCGTGAATTCCTGCTGCGTCCGGGCAAGGATGGCGGTGAAGGCGACGCGGTGAACTCGGTGTTTACCGTGACCGGCTTCAACTTCGCCGGCCGTGGCCAAAGCTCGGGCATGGCGTTCATCATGCTGCGCCCATGGGAAGACCGTAACGCCGACAATAGCGTGTTCAAGGTCGCAGCCCGTGCCCAGCAGCACTTCTTCACCTTCCGTGACGCCATGGTGTTTGCCTTCGCGCCACCGGCGGTACTGGAATTGGGTAACGCCACCGGTTTCGACGTGTTCCTGCAGGACCGCGCCGGTATCGGTCACGACAAGCTGATGGAAGCCCGCAACCAGTTCCTCGGCATGGCGGCGCAAAGCAAGATCCTGACTCAAGTGCGTCCGAACGGCTTGAACGATGAGCCGCAATACCAGCTGGAAATCGACGACGAGAAGGCCAGTGCCCTGGGCATTACCATCGCCGACATCAACAACACCCTGTCGATCGCCCTGGGCAGTAGCTACGTCAACGACTTCATCGACCGCGGTCGGGTGAAGAAGGTTTACGTGCAAGGCCAGCCCGGTGCGCGGATGAGCCCTGAGGACTTGCAGAAGTGGTACGTGCGCAACAGCGTCGGCACCATGGTTCCGTTCTCGGCGTTCGCCAAGGGTGAGTGGATCTACGGATCGCCGAAACTGGCCCGTTACAACGGCGTGGAAGCGGTGGAAGTCCTCGGCGCCCCGGCACCGGGTTACTCCACCGGTGAAGCCATGGCCGAAGTCGAGGCCATCGCCAAGAAACTGCCGGCCGGCGTCGGTATTTCCTGGACCGGGTTGTCCTACGAGGAACGTTTGTCGGGTTCGCAAGCGCCTGCGCTGTACGCCTTGTCGTTGCTGATGGTGTTCCTGTGCCTGGCGGCCCTCTATGAAAGCTGGTCGATTCCGATCGCGGTCATGCTGGTGGTACCGCTGGGGATCATCGGTGCGCTGATGGCCACCAGCCTGCGCGGCCTGTCCAACGACGTGTACTTCCAGGTGGGCTTGTTGACGACCATCGGCCTGGCGGCGAAAAACGCCATCCTGATTGTCGAATTCGCCAAGGAACTGCACGAACAAGGGCGCAGCCTGCGCGAGGCGGCCATCGAAGCCTGCCGCATGCGTCTGCGACCCATCATCATGACCTCGCTCGCGTTCGTGCTCGGCGTGGTGCCCCTGGCGATATCCACGGGTGCAGGTTCCGGTAGCCAGCATGCCATCGGTACCGGCGTGATTGGCGGTATGATCACCGCAACCGTTCTGGCGATCTTCTGGGTCCCACTGTTCTTCGTCACCGTGTCGGCCCTGGGTCAGCGTAAAAACGTCGACCAGCAAGACGCCATTGAAACTTCTAAAGAGGCTGGCTAATGAGCAAGTCGCTACTCTCCCTGGCCGTCGCCGCATTCGTGCTTGGTGGCTGCTCGCTGATACCTGACTATCAGCGGCCGGACGCTCCGGTGGCAGATCAATACCCGCAGGGCCAGGCGTATTCGCCAGCCCAGGCTCCGGCGCAGGCCGCTGCCGAGCAGGGCTGGAAGCAGTTTTTCCATGACCCGGCGCTGCAGCAACTGATTCAGCTGTCCCTGGAAAACAACCGCGACCTGCGTGTCGCGGCCTTGAACATCGACGCCTTTGCGGCTCAATACCGCATCTCGCGCGCCGATCTGTTCCCGGCCGTTTCGGCCAACGGTACCGGCAGCCGCCAGCGCTTGCCGGCTGACGCTTCGCAGACCGGCGAGGCCGGTATCACCAGTTCCTACTCGGCCACGGTTGGCATCAGCGCCTATGAACTGGATATGTTCGGTCGGATTCGCAGCCTGAACGAAGAAGCCCTGCAGAAGTACTTCGCCACCGAAGAAGGCCGGCGCAGCACCCAGATCAGCCTGGTGGCCAGCGTGGCCAATGCCTACCTGACCTGGCAGGCCGACAAGGAACTGCTCAAGCTGACCCAGGACACCCTCGCCGCGTTCGAGGAGAGCTACAAGCTCACCGCGCGCAGCAACGAAGTGGGCGTCGCTTCGGCCCTGGACCTGGCACAATCGCGCACCTCGGTGGAAAACGCCCGTGCGCAACTGGCCAAGTACACCCGTCAGGTCGCCCAGGATGAAAACAGCCTGGTGCTGCTGCTTGGCACCGGCATCCCGGCCAACCTGCAAGCGGCTAAACCGCTGAACGACGACCTGCTGGCCGAAGTGCCGCCTGGCCTGCCGTCGGACTTGCTGCAGCGTCGCCCGGACATCCTGCAAGCCGAGTACAACCTCAAGGCCGCCAACGCCAACATTGGCGCGGCGCGGGCAGCGTTCTTCCCGAGCATCAGCCTGACGGCCAACGCCGGGACCCTCAGCCCGGACCTGTCCGGCCTGTTCAAGGGTGGCTCGGGCACCTGGCTGTTCCAGCCGCAGATCAACCTGCCGATCTTCAACGCCGGCAGCCTGCGTGCCAGCCTGGATTATTCGAAAATCCAGAAAGACATTGGCGTGGCGAACTACGAGAAGTCCATCCAGACCGCCTTCCAGGAAGTCGCCGACGGCCTGGCCGCGCGCCAGACCTACGTCCAGCAGTTGCAGGCGCAGCAGGACTTCGTCAACGCCAACCAGGACTACTACCGCCTGGCCGAGCGTCGTTACCGCATCGGTGTCGACAGCAACCTGACCTTCCTCGATGCCCAGCGTCAGCTGTTCAGTGCCCAACAGGCATTGATCACCGACCGTCTGGCGCAACTGGTCAGCCAGGTCAACCTGTACAAGGCCCTGGGCGGTGGCTGGAATGAACAGACGGCGAAGAACGAGCCGCTAAAAGAAGAAGCGCCGAAGTTGAAATTATTCTGATAGTAGTAAAACCAATAAGCCCACCGATGGTGGGCTTATTGGTATGGCGGCCAAAGATCATATACATCGCCGGCATCTGAGCCTGATAACTTGCCGAATGACATACAGCTGCCGGTAAACCCCTCAAATTCACATTCCACATCCACGCTATCTAGCCATTAAAATATACAGCCCACCTAGAGCGAGTCGGCGAAGCCTTTTTCGTTAAAATACTTATCGGCACATGATTACAACAGGCCAATCACTTGCGCACCTTGGCACTCACAGCGAACTCAGGGCAATGCACATATACGATTTCCGTTGGATCTGCGGAATTTACAATCTTAAAATCAAATTTACCGGCTACTTTTAATTCACCTCCAGCTTCAATCAAGGTCGTAAAAGTGATATTTCCTAACGTGTAATATCCAAAACCCATAAACTCTTTAATTTCACAATATGCCTCCACTGCATCTGGATCTGAGGAGATTGCGTATTCTGTATCCACTAAAAGATCCAGATTCGAACCAAACTCTAAATTCGCTTCACCACCCGCTCCTGAATTTGAGGCCTTCAGCAAAAAATTACCAGGAGTCCAGGAAAGAAAATCAATATCACCAAAATTGATCCGACGCTCTATATCACCTTTTTTAATGGTTGTTCTAATTCCTCCGACTCCCGGATTATGATCTTTCGCCCCACTAATGGCAGCCTTGCCTTGTTCTTCTTTTTCGATACCCATGACCACGCCCTCTATTAAATAATAGTTAAAAACACAACAACCACAAAGGCGAGCGTATTCCTTGATCAGGATCAAAACAACTGTCATAAGTGACAGCGCGACAAACAAAAAAGTTATATATACCTGATATCTATAGCGAAAACTTTTCCAATAACACCACCGCCCTTCTCCCTACCTGCCTTAAATAATGTCATTCGTTTTCGTTCGATAATCGCCCAAAATTCATCCCTCACAATTGAACTATCTAGTTAATTCACCGCACCATTCCATCTCAGACCAATAAAAATAAGGATCCACACCGTGCCCCAGCGCCCTGCCCTTCCCGGCTGATCCCGTTCCGCTATCACCCGATCCGAATCTTCAAATGCAGCCTCAGGTTGCGGCACATCCTGTTGCATCCACAACAATTAGAGAGACCCGAGCCCATGACGCCTTCCACCGCGCATTATTTCCTCCCAAGCTTGATCGCCGTCGCCTTGACCGCAACCGCAACTACCGTGACCGCCGAAGAGCCGGGTTTTGTCGAGGGCGCCAAGGTCAACCTGAACCTGCGCAACTTCTACATCAACCGCAATTTCACCAACCCGACCAAGGCCCAAGGCAA
The DNA here is from genome assembly GCF_002236105.1 of Pseudomonas umsongensis. Lineage (GTDB taxonomy): Bacteria > Pseudomonadota > Gammaproteobacteria > Pseudomonadales > Pseudomonadaceae > Aquipseudomonas > Aquipseudomonas umsongensis. The sequence goes on along the minus strand of NZ_NIWU01000002.1, from coordinate 697,874 downwards.
GGCCGAAGAGTGGACGCAAAGCTTCATCCTCGATGCCAAGTCCGGCTTTACCCAAGGCACCGTCGGTTTCGGCATGGATGTGCTGGGCCTGTACTCGGTGAAACTCGATGGCGGCAAAGGTACTGGCGGTACCCAACTGCTGCCGCTGGACAGTGACGGCCGCCCGGCCGACAACTTCGGTCGCACCAACGTGGCGTTCAAGGCCAAGCTGTCGCAGACCGAAGCGAAAGTGGGCGAATGGATGCCGGTGCTGCCGATCCTGCGTTCGGACGACGGTCGTTCCCTGCCGCAAACCTTCCGCGGCGGCCAACTCACCTCGAAGGAAATCGACGGCCTGACGCTGTACGGCGGTCAGTTCCGCCAGAACAGCCCGCGCGACGACAGCAGCATGGGCGACATGTCGATGACCGGCAAAGCCGCGTTCACCTCCGACCGTTTCAACTTCCAGGGCGGCGAGTACCTGTTCAACGATAAACGCACCCAGATCGGTGTGTGGAACGCCGAACTGAAGGACATCTACAGCCAGCAATTCATCAGCCTGACCCACAGCCAACCCATCGGCGCCTGGACCCTCGGCGCCAACCTCGGTTACTTCTACGGCAAGGATGACGGCAGCGCCCGAGCCGGCGAGCTGGACAACAAAACCATGTACGGCCTGTTCTCGGCCAAGTACGGCGGCAACACCTTTTACGTCGGCCTGCAGAAACTTACCGGCGACAGCCCGTGGATGCGGGTCAACGGCACCAGCGGCGGTACCCTGGCCAACGACAGCTACAACTCCAGCTACGACAACGCCCGGGAAAAATCCTGGCAAGTGCGCCACGACTACAACTTCGTTGCCCTCGGCGTGCCGGGCCTGACCCTGATGAACCGCTACATCAGCGGCGATAACGTGCACACCGGCACGATCACCGATGGCAAGGAATGGGGGCGTGAAAGTGAACTGGGCTACACCGTGCAGAGTGGTGCGCTGAAAGACCTGAATGTGAAGTGGCGCAACTCGACGATGCGCCGCGACTACAGCAACAACGAGTTTGATGAGAACCGCGTGATCATCAGCTATCCGATCAGCCTGCTCTAAACCTCTGCTGCCTGATCGTTCCCACGCTCTGCGTGGGAATGCAGCCCGGGACGCTCCGCGTCCCTTCCCTTCCAAAGCCGAACGCAGAGCGTCCGTTGAGGCATTCCCACGCAGAGCGTGGGAACGATCAATCGCGGGGGATCACTCCCGCGATTCAACCCCCAACTCATCCCACACCGACTCAGCCAGGTGGAACGTCGCATTGGCTGCCGGAATCCCGCAGTAGATCGCGCTCTGCATGATCACTTCCTTGATCTCGCTACGGCTCACGCCATTGTTGGCGGCGGCGCGCAGGTGCAGTTTGAGTTCGCCCTCGCGGTTCATGCCGATCAGCATGGCGATGGTGATCAGGCTGCGGGTGTGACGCGGCAGGCCCGGACGGGTCCAGATGTCGCCCCAGGCGTGGCGGGTGATCATTTCCTGGAACTCCGAGTTGAACTCGGTCAGGGTGGTCAGGCTGCGATCGACATGGGCATCGCCCAGAACAGCGCGACGGACCTTCATGCCCTCGTCGTAACGTTGTTTCTCGTCCACGGAATTCCCCTCAACGAGCCGTCAGGAAGGCCAGCACGCGGTCGCTGAAATCAGCGCCGGCCTGGACGTTGGACAAGTGCGCGGCATAGAACTCGGCGTACTCGGCACCCGGCACGTGCTCCTGGATGAAGTGCCCGCCGGACGGCGGCGTGACCGCATCCTGGGTGCCGGCGATCACCAGCAGCGGCGCCTTGATCGAGGACAACTGATCGCGGAAATCGGCATCGCGCACCGCCGCACAGTTGGCCGCATAGCCTTCAGGCGATGTCGCCGCCAGCATGTCGGTAATCTGCTTGGCCGCCGCCGGGTTGGCTTCGGAGAAGTCCGGGGTGAACCAGCGTGCAATCGAGGCATCGCGCAAGGCGACCATCGCTGCCTGACCGTCACGCAACACCGTTTCGATACGCGGGTTCCAGATCGACGGATCGCCGATTTTCGCCGCCGTGTTGCACACGATCAGCTTATTCAGACGTTCGCCGGCGTTGATCCCCAGCCACTGGCCGATCAGGCCGCCCATGGACAGGCCGCAGAAATGTGCGCGTTCGATGTGCAAGGCATCCAGCAGTGCCAATACGTCACGGCCCAGTTGTTCGATGCTGTAAGGGCCCGGTGTCACCAACGATTGGCCGTGGCCGCGGGTGTCGAAACGCAGCACACGAAAGTGCTCCGTGAACGCCGGAATCTGCGCGTCCCACATGTGCAGGTCGGTGCCCAGCGAGTTGGACAGCACCAGCACCGGCGCATCGACCGGCCCATCAAGTTGCGGCCCTTGAATTTGGTAGTGCAGTTCGCCATCGGCGAGTTTTACGAAAGCCACAGCAGTCTCCTTCAGGCAGTCATTGCAGAGTGTTCAGCCACCGCTCGCTCGACCCAGGTACGGGCCTGACCGAGATAATGGGCGGGGTCCAGCAGATGATCGAGTTCAGTGGCCGACAGCTCGGCAGTCACTTGCGGTTCGTCACCAAGTACGGCACGCAAATGGCGTTGTTCGGCGACGGCGCGTTTGCAGCATTGTTCCAGCAGGTGATGCGCGGTGTCGCGGCCGACCCGTTGTGCGAGGACGATGCTCACCGCTTCGGCGAGCACCAGGCCCTGGGTCAGGTCGAGATTGCGGGCCATGCGTTCGGCGTCCACTTCCAGGCCGCCTGTGACCAGCAGCGCCTGCTTGAGACTGCCGGACACCAGGCAGCAAATTTCCGGCAGGGTTTCCCACTCGGCATGCCAAAGCCCCAGGCTGCGCTCGTGCTCCTGCGGCATGGCGCTGAACAGTGTCGACAGCAGGCCTGGCACGCGAGTCGCCGCGCCAATCAGCACCGCCGCGCCGACTGGATTGCGTTTATGCGGCATGGTCGAAGAGCCACCCTTGCCCGGCGCCGAAGGCTCGAACACCTCGGCGGCTTCGGTTTGCATCAGCAAGCTGATATCGCGACCGAGCTTGCCGAGACTACCGGCGATCAATCCGAGCACCGAGCCAAACTCCACCAGGCGATCGCGCTGAGTGTGCCAGGGTTGGTCGGGCAAGCTCAGTTGCAGCTCTTCGGCCAACGCCTGGGCAATCGGCATCGCCTGTTCACCGAGGGCCGCGAGGGTTCCGGAGGCGCCACCGAATTGCAGCACCAGCAGGCGCGGCCTGAGCTCTTGCAGACGTTGACGGCTGCGGGTGACGGCGCCCAGCCAACCGGCGATTTTCATGCCGAGGGTCACCGGCGTCGCATGTTGCAACCAGGTGCGCCCGGCCAGTGGCGTGGCGACATGACGTTGGGCCTGGGTGGCGAGGGTGTCGCCCAGTTGCGCCAGATCGCTGTCGATCAATTCCAGCGCCCGGCGCAATTGCAACACCAGGCCGCTATCCATTACATCCTGGCTGGTGGCGCCCAGATGCACGTAGCGTTCGGCTTGCGCATCGCTCGCGGCGATTTGCTTGCCCAGCGCCTTGACCAACGGGATCGCCGAATTACCCGCCGTGGCAATTGCCTCGCCGAGGGCGGCAAAATCGTAATGCCCGGCCTGGCACGCCGCTTCAATCGGTGCCACCGCGGTAGGCGGAATCACGCCGACCCGCGCTTCGGCCCGGGCCAGCGCCGCTTCGAAATCGAGCATGGCCTGGACCCGGCCCTGATCGCAGAACACTTCGCGCATATCGCTGGCAGTGAAATAGGCATCGAACAATTGATTGCCCGGTCGCTCGTTCATAAACAGTCCCTGGAGGCGCGGGCCGCTCAGGCCCGCGGATGTGGATCAAAGGTCGTTTTCTAGATACTTCGCATGCTTGGGCAGACGCAGGCTGAACAGGAACGCTATCGCCATCATCAACGTCACGTACCAGTAGAAGGAGTTTTCCATGCCGACTGCCTTGAGGCTCAGGGCAACATATTCCGCCGAACCGCCGAAGATTGCATTCGCCACCGCGTAAGCCAGGCCAACACCCAGTGCACGCACCTCAGGCGGGAACATTTCGGCTTTTACCAGACCGCTGATCGAGGTGTAGAAACTGACGATCGCCAGCGCCAGGGTAATCAGCACGAAGGCCAGGAATGGACTGGTGACGCTTTTCAGGCTGAGCAGTATCGGCACGGTGCACAGCGTGCCGAGTGCGCCAAACCACAGCATCGAGTTCCGGCGGCCGATCTTGTCCGAGAGCATGCCGAAGATCGGCTGCATGCACATATAAAGGAACAGTGCGCCGGTCATGATGTAGCTGGCGGTCTTGGCGTGCATGCCGGCGGTGTTCACCAGGTATTTCTGCATGTACGTGGTGAAGGTGTAGAAAATCAGCGAGCCGCCGGCGGTGTAACCGAGCACGGTGATGAACGCGGCTTTATGGTCGCGGAACAACGCGCGAATGCTGCCGGCGTCCTTGTTTTCGCGCATTTCCTTGCTGGTGGTTTCTTTCAGCGAACGACGCAGGTACAGCGAAACCAAGGCCGCCATGGCACCGACCACGAACGGAATCCGCCAGCCGTAGGCACGCAAGTCATCCTCGGAGAGGAACTGTTGCAGGACCACCACCAACGACACCGCCAGCAACTGCCCGCCGATCAGGGTTACGTACTGGAACGAGGCGAAGAAACCGCGCTGGCCCTTGAGGGCGACTTCGCTCATGTAGGTAGCGGTGGTGCCGTATTCGCCGCCCACCGACAGGCCCTGGAGCAAACGGGCGAACAGCAACATGATCGGGGCCCAGACCCCGATGTCCTTGTAGGTGGGCAGACAGGCGATGAGCAACGAACCGAAGCACATCATCAGAATCGATATCAGCATCGAATTCTTGCGCCCGTGCTTGTCTGCGAGACGGCCGAAAATCCAGCCGCCAATCGGACGCATCAGGAACCCGGCGGCAAAGACGCCCGCTGTGTTGACCAACTGCACCGTGGGGTTGTCGGACGGGAAAAAGGCTGGCGCGAAATAGATCGCGCAGAAGGCGTAGACGTAGAAGTCGAACCATTCGACGAGGTTGCCCGACGATGCGCCGACGATGGCGAAGATCCGCTTGCTGCGTTCTTCGCCTGTGTAGAGCGCTGCAGGAGCTGTAGTTGGGGTTGTCATTGTTTTGTTCACTCAATGGGGACAGTGAGAGTCTAGACACACTTTGTAACAGTCCCGTTCCGCAGATGGATCACCAACACGATTCCCTTGTAGGAGCGAGCCTGCTCGCGAAGAGGCCGCTCCATTCAACATCCATGTCGACTGTCAGTCCGCTTTCGCGAGCAGGCTCGCTCCCACAGGGATTTACGGCGTTCTCAATAATCGAAGAACACCGTCTCGGCATCAGTGCCCTGCAGAATCACATTCCACTGATAAACACCGCTGGCATCCTGCTTGGCCAGCAAGGTGCTGCGGCGCTCGGCCGGAACGCATTCGAGCAACGGGTCGTCCACGTTGGCCGGTTCGCCATCGAAGTAGATCCGCGTCAGCAAGTGCTTTACCAAACCACGGGCAAACACCAGCACCACCAGGTGCGGCGCCTGGGTCGTGCCCTTGAGGCCTTGAACCGTGCCCGGCTTGATGGTGGTAAAGCGGAAACGCCCTTCGGCGTCCACCGGCACCCGGCCAAAGCCTTCGAAGTTCGGGTCCAGGGGTTTGTCCTGATCGTCTTCAGGGTGGTCGTACTTGCCGGCGGCGTTGGCCTGCCAGACTTCCAGCATCGCGTCGTTGACGACATCACCGTTGCCATCGACCACTTGCCCGGTGATCGCCACGCGCTCGCCCAGGGTTTGTTCGACGGTCAGGTTTTCGCGATTAAGCCAGGTCAGGCCGATATGGTAGTAAGGCCCTACGGTGTGGGACGTGGTCGCAGTCAGCGTCATCTTATTTCTCCATCGGCGTGGCGTCGCGGCCACGCAATACGATGTCCCAGCGATAACCGAGGGCGTAGGAAGGGATGGTTTTTTCCAGATCGAAACTGGCGATCAAACGCTCCTTGGCACTGGTATCGGGCACGCAGTTGTAGATCGGGTCGTACGCCAGCAGCGGGTCCCCGGGGAAATACATCTGCGTGACCAGGCGCGTCAGGATGCTCGGCCCGAACAGCGAGAAATGGATGTGCGCCGGACGCCAGGCGTTGTGGTGGTTACCCCATGGATACGCGCCGGGCTTGATGGTCTGGAACTGGTACCAGCCATCGGCATCGGTCACGGTACGGCCGGTGCCGGTGAAGTTCGGGTCCAGCGGTGCATCGTGCAGGTCCCGGGGATGGTTGTAGCGTCCGGCGGCGTTGGCTTGCCAGATCTCCACCAGGATCCCCGGCACCGGCAGGCCGTTTTCATCCAGCACACGGCCGTGGATGATGATGCGCTCACCCTGAGGCTGCCCTTCGTGCTGGGCGGTCAGGTCGTTGTCCTTCTCGTTGATGCGCTCGGCACCAACGGTAGGACCGGTGATTTCCGACAACGAGTGCGGCAAGAACACTAGCGGCTTGGACGGCGAGCGCAGGTTGGTGGATTGATAGGTCGGGTGCAGGTAGGCAGGCTGGGTGCCTTCCTGCGGGCGACGGTAACCAGGCTTGTCAGTCATGAAACATTCCTCAGTTCTTATAAGTCTTTTCGAGCGCGTCAGACGCGCTCGATCGCCAGGGCCAGACCCTGGCCGACACCGACGCACATGGTCGCCAGACCTTTTTTGCCACCGTTTTTTTCCAGCTGATGCAGGGCTGTCAAAACCAGTCGTGCACCGCTCATGCCCAACGGATGCCCCAAGGCAATGGCACCACCGTTCGGGTTGACTTGAGGTGCGTCGTCCGCCAGCCCCAGTTCACGCAGTACCGCCAGGCCTTGGCTGGCGAACGCTTCGTTGAGTTCGATGACGTCGAAATCGCTGACCGCCACACCCAGGCGTTCGGTCAACTTGCGCACCGCTGGCACCGGGCCAATACCCATCACCCGAGGTGCAACACCGGCGCTGGCCATGCCCAATACTTTGGCGCGAGCGGTCAGACCGTGCTTTTTCACCGCTTCGGCCGAGGCCAGGATCAAGGCCGCCGCGCCGTCGTTCACACCGGAAGCGTTGCCGGCGGTGACGGTTTTGTCCGGGCCATTGACCGGTTTGAGTTTGGCCAGGGTTTCCAGGGACGTGTCGGCGCGCGGATGCTCATCCTGGCTGACCACTGTTTCACCCTTCTTGTGGGCAATGCGCACTTCGACGATTTCTTCGGCGAAAAAGCCCGCGGCTTGCGCGGCAGCGGTGCGTTGCTGGCTGCGCAGGGCGAAAGCGTCCTGATCTTCACGGGACACTTGATAATCGTCGGCGACGTTGTCGGCGGTCTGCGGCATCGCATCCACACCGTACTGGGCCTTCATCAACGGGTTGATGAAGCGCCAGCCAATGGTAGTGTCTTCCAGCTTCATGTTGCGCGAGAACGCGGCGTCCGCCTTGCCCATCACGAACGGCGCGCGGGACATCGATTCGACGCCACCCGCAATCGCCAGCTCCATTTCGCCACTGGCGATGGCGCGGAACGCGGTACCGATGGCATCCATGCCCGAAGCGCACAGGCGATTAAGGGTCACGCCGGGAATGGTTTCCGGCAGACCCGCCAACAGCAGCGCCATGCGCGCCACGTTGCGGTTGTCTTCACCGGCCTGGTTGGCACAGCCGAGGAACACCTCGTCCACTGCATTCCAGTCCACCGACGGGTTGCGCTCCATCAAGGCCTTGATCGGCACGGCGGCCAGGTCGTCGGCGCGAACCGCCGACAAGCCTCCGCCGAAACGGCCGATGGGGGTACGAATCGCGTCGCAGATATAAACTTCACGCATCATGCTTCTCCTGGGGTTTGGCCGTGGGCGGCTGCGGTGCGGGCTTCCAGATCACGCAGCGCGGTCAGCTCGACTTCGGTCGGCTCGGCAGTGGTGTCGACGCTATCGGCAAAGCGGATCGGCCAACCGGTCGCCGCGACCACTTGCTCGCGGGTCACGCCCGGGTGCAGTGCGGTGACCACGAACTCGTGGGTGTCGGCTTCCGGCTCCATGATGCACAAGTCGGTAATGATTCCCACTGGACCGGCGCCCGGCAGGCCCAGACGCTTGCGTGAATCACCACCCTCGCCATGGCCGACCGAAGTGATGAAATCGAGTTTGTCGACGAACGAACGCGACGACTGCTTGAGAATGATCAGCACGCTCTTGGCGGAACCAGCAATCTCCGGCGCGCCACCGGCACCCGGCAGACGCACTTTCGGTGCATGGTAATCACCGACCACGGTGGTGTTGATGTTGCCGAAACGGTCGACTTGCGCAGCGCCGAGGAAACCGACGTCGATACGCCCGCCCTGCAGCCAGTAGCGGAAAATCTCACCGGTCGGGACCACGGTATCAGCGGTTTCCGCCAGTTCACCATCACCGATCGACAGTGGCAGTACGCTCGGCTTGGCGCCGATTGGGCCCGATTCGTAGATCAGGACCACGTCCGGCGAGGACGTCAGGCGCGCCAGGTTGGCCGCTTTCGACGGCAGGCCGATACCCACGAAGCACACAGAACCGTTCTTCAGCCTGCGGGCGGCAGCCACGGTCATCATTTCATTGGTGGTGTAAGTCATTACTTCGCCTCCGAAGCGGCGGCCAGTTTGGCCTGGAACTCGCTGAAGTCAGCGCTGCCATGGATGTACTCGTTGATCCATGCAGTGAAGGTTTCACGGTCGCGGGCAATCGGGTCCCAGGCCTGGTAGAAACGGTTGTCCCGCTCGTTGTAACCATGGGCGTAGGACGGATGCGCGCCACCAGGGACGTGGCAAACCGCGCTCAGGGCCCAGGTGGGCAGGACACAGGAGTTCATCGGTGCGTTCAGGTCGTCGACGATTTCCTCAACGGTGACGATGCAGCGCTTGGCAGCCAGCGCGGCTTCTTTCTGCACGCCGAGAATGCCCCACAACAGCACGTTGCCCTTGCGGTCGGCTTTTTGCGCGTGAATCACGGTGATATCCGGGCGTACCGAAGGCACGGCGGCGAGCACTTCACCGGTGAACGGGCAGGTGACGGACTTGATCAGTGGGTTGACTTTCGGCAGGTCAGAACCGGCGTAGGCACGCAGCACCGCGAACGGCAGCCCGGAAGCGCCGGCAACATAGGCGTTAGCCAGGTCGGCGTGACTGTGTTCTTCAATTTCCAGGGGATGGGGCCACTGCTTCTCGACGGCGTCACGCAGACGATGCAACGAACCGACACCCGGGTTGCCGCCCCAGGAGAAAATCAGCTTGCGCGCACAACCGGCACCGATCAACTGGTCGTAGATCAGGTCGGGGGTCATCCGCACCAGGGTCAGGTCTTTCTTGCCCTGGCGAATGATTTCGTGACCCGCCGCTGTCGGGATCAGATGGGTAAAGCCTTCGAGTGCGACCGTATCGCCGTCGTTCACGAATTGCTTTACCGCGTCGTGCAGCGAAAGAATTTCAGCCATCGGGGCAGGCTCCCGTTTGTTATTAACCAACTGATAAAAAGGCGCCGATGCGCAGCGCCGGAGTGGTTAAAGATTAAGCGCGTGCCCCACACCAAACAATCCGATAATCGACTGAGTGTTCGTTTATCGAACACATTGTTGTCAGGCTACCGTTTTATCTTGCTTCAAATGATCGCAGCCTGCGGCAGCTCCTACAGAGGGATGCATACACCTGTAGGAGCTGCCGCAGGCTGCGATCTTTGCTGCCACACCGCTATTTCAAGCCATGATCAGGTCGCATCCGCATGACTGACCACACCCTTGATCACCACTGCCGCAGTCGCCAAAGCCGCCGGAATCACCAGCGCCGTCAGCACTTGCTCGAAATTCCAGCCCAGGCCCAGCAGTGTCGCGCCCATCCATGCACCGAGGATCGCGCCGAAGCGGCCAATCCCGAGCATCCATGACACCCCGGTGGCACGCCCTTGAGTCGGATAAAACCGCGCCGCCAGCGAAGGCATCGCCGATTGCGCACCGTTGACACACATGCCCGCCACCAACACCAGGGTCGCCAGTAAGGTGATATTGCCCAGGCTCTGCCCTACCGCGTAGGCAAACACCCCGGCCAACAGATAGAAAGTACCGATGACCTTATGCGGATTGAAGCGATCCATGGCCCAGCCAACGCCCACCGCGCTCAACACCCCGCCGAACTGGAACAGCGCGCCGATGAACGCGGCCTGCTCCATGCTCGCACCGCTGTCGCGCATCAGGGTCGGCAGCCAGCTGGTCAGCAGGTAAACGATCACCAGGCCCATGAAGTAGGTCAGCCATAGCAGCAAGGTGCCGACGCTGTAGGTGCCGGAGAAGATCACGGCAAACACGTTGCGCGCCTTCACGGTTTTCTGTTCCGGCACGCTGAAGCTCGATGCCTGGGCCACTACCTTCGGGTCGATGGGTGCCAGCGTCTTGCGTACTTTGTCGGTGCCACGATTACGCACGACCAGAAAACGCGCCGATTCGGGTAGCCAGATCAGCAACACGACGCCGAGGATCAACGGCAGGATCCCGCCGATCAACAGCAAGCTATGCCAGCCGAACGCGGGGATCAGCTTGGCCGAAATGAATCCGCCACCGGCCATGCCCAGGTTGAAGCCGCAGAACATGCTGGTCACCAGCAGGGATTTCTTGCGCTCCGGGGTGTACTCCGACAACAGGGTCGTGGCGTTGGGCATGCCCGCGCCCAAGCCGAGGCCGGTCAGGAAGCGCAACACCAGCAACTGGTCGACGTTGGTGCTGTAGGCCGAAGCCAGGCTGAAGGCACCGAACAGCAGCACAGCCCCGACCAGAACGACCTTTCGCCCAAACCGGTCAGCCAGCGGCCCGGAGCCCAACGCCCCGAAGACCATGCCGATCAGCGCCGCACTCATCACCGGGCCAAGGCTGGCGCGATCGATACCCCAATCCTCGGACAGGGCGGGCGCGATGAAGCCCATCGCCGCCGTATCGAGACCATCGAGGAAGACAATCAGGAAACACAGGATCACCACTCGCCACTGATAGCGCGAAATGGGTTGGGCATTGATGAAGGACTGCACGTCGAGGCAGTTACCTACAGCAGACTGGGGCTGGTTCATTATTTTTTTCCACGCAAAGAACGCAGTCGAACAGATATCAACCTCTAACGAGGCTGTCACGAGAAAGGGGGAGCCGGGATCAGGTGATCGAGCTCCGGCAAAATAACCGGGGAGAACGGCGACAGTCAGGGAATGTGCGCATGGGTGCCTCTTCTCATTATTATGGGGTCGTCGTCCGGAGCCGGATCGAGATCGCCAGCGCCGGGTGGCGCTGGCGCGACATTAATGAGGCAAGGGAAAGAGCGTCAATTCGTCAAACGCGAGTCTGTGCGATTATCGAACAGCTTAGGAAAACAGCTGGGTACTGAGGTCACGACTGGCACTCAGCAGGCCGGGCAGGAAACGCTGCTCGAGCTCGCTGCGGCTAACCCGACCGGCGTGGGTACTGACGTTGAGAGCCGCGACCACCTGGCCGGAAGCGTCGTATACCGGGACGGCGATCGAACGTAGCCCCTGCTCGAGCTCTTGATCGACGATGCACCAACCCTGCTGACGTACTTCCTGCAGGCATTCGAGCAAGGCTTGGGGGGTATGAATGGTTCGACTGGTCTTGGCTTGCAGGTCGGCGTGGTCGAGATACTCGCGCAATGAACTGTCATCGAGGGCGGCGAGCAGGATCCTGCCCATCGACGTGCAATAGGCCGGCAGGCGCCCGCCCACCGAAAGGTCGACCGAAATCAGGCGCTGGGTGGTCGCCGAACGCGCGATATATAAAATGTCATCGCCTTCCAGGGTAGCCATGTTGCAGGCCTCGTGGAGTTGCTCGCTCATGCGGTCCAGGTAGGGTTGCGCAGAAACCGCCAGCGGCGTCGAGGACACATAGGCATGGCCCAGGGTCAGGACTTTGGGCAACAACGAATACGTTCGGCCATCGGTCGTGGCATAACCGAGTTTGATCAGCGTGTGCAGGCAACGTCGCACGGCGGCGCGGGGAATTTCCGTACGATGGCTGATCTGCGCAATGGTCAAGTGCCGCTTGCGCTCCTGGAAGGCTTGCACCACGGCCAGTCCACGCGCCAGCGAGGTCATGAAATCCGGATCACCGGTCAGGGCCTGGATGCGCTTGGCGGGTGAAGCGACGATCGGCGGTGCCACCGAAGCGAAGGAGTTGCGCAGTTGATCGTTCATACAAGGTCCTTTTCCCGGACGGATCGGCGAGCTATTACAGGGCACTGGGTGCAGGGTATACAAGCCCGACTCGGTATCATCGGGCGATTATCGAACCATTGCGCGATAATCGCAACCGATGCTGCTCACGACGCAATCGCCCATGCAGCCATCGATACAAGTTTTTTTGTGCAAGCGCTGCAGACTTCATGACGCAATGTAACTGTCTTAAGTTGTGCGACTTAATGACGTCAGAAAGACATCACCGTAGTGTGGCATCCTCCTATGCCCTAGTTGCCAGTTACGGTTATGGGTAAAAAACAATCACACATCAAGATCCACTTTTAACTCTCTCGTGATAGTGTTCTGTAAATCGCTCGCTATAATGTAGTTCAGTAGCCATTCGGATTTTTATTGGCCGATACCGCTACCCGGTGGCGCGATGTTCCATCGCCGCTCTCCACAGCAAGCACCTGACGCCGACTGCATCCGCATCGCGCCAACGCGCTCGCTGAAACAGGATCTGATGCTACGTCAGCTGTTTATCTCTGGTGCCGTGGCCGCCTGCAACATGGAAGTAATGATCGCCCTGTCGTAAACGCGATGCCTGCAAAGGCTTTTTGCATTCGATGCGTGCGGTCAATACATCAGGTGCAGTGCGTTTCACCAGAACTCATCTCATCTCAATCAGGTAGCACCGTGACAAAAGACGAACTGCGCGCGGAACTTGAGCGCCAGGAACAACGTTACAAGGAAGTTTACGGCGGGGAAGTCACCACCTACGCCGCCCAGCCAGAACCGGAACGCAAGCCATGGCGCAAACGCGCCACCGTTCAGGATCAGGTTTTCAAGCAAGAACTGGAAAAAATGGAAAAGGAACTCAAAGCCGAGGAGCCATGAAGGCCTGGGCTTGAATGCCTGCCGGGGTCTGCGTTGCATCCGTTAAAAGCGGAATGTATAGATATTGCCTTTTGCGCCCGCTACGAGCGGGCAGCGGCCGCCTTGCCCACCGGACGAGGTCGAAGGCTCGAATCTGACCCTTTTTTCAGAAATTTCATACAAGCATGCTCACCCCCCCTTCAGGTGAGGCAAACCCCTGTGCCTGCGGGCTTCTCAAAGAAATTCAATCACTTGCAAAACCCTGTAATTCACGGGGGTTATCGGCACCGTTGCAAAATAATTCGTTGAAGAATGTTACCGATGAGCAGCAAGTGCATCGATTTCCAGTCTTTTCTGGCATAATCGCGCCCCCTTATGACCGGGTCAGAAAACCTTCATGATCGATTTATTCAGCGGACTGGATGCTTGGGTGCTTGTGAGCCTCTTGCTCGCCCTGGCTTTTGTCCTCGCCTTCGAGTTCATCAATGGATTTCATGACACCGCTAACGCGGTAGCCACTGTTATCTACACCAAAGCCATGCCCCCACATCTGGCGGTGTTCTTTTCCGGTGTGTTCAATTTCCTCGGCGTATTGCTCGGTGGCGTGGGCGTGGCGTATGCCATTGTTCACCTGCTACCGGTTGAACTGCTGATCAACGTGAACACCGGCCACGGCCTGGCAATGGTTTTCTCGCTGCTCGCGGCGGCCATCACCTGGAACCTGGGCACTTGGTACTTCGGTATCCCGGCCTCCAGCTCCCACACGCTGATCGGTTCGATCCTCGGCGTAGGCCTGGCCAATGCCTTGATCAACGATATTGCGTTGGCCGACGGGGTGAACTGGCAGAAGGCGATCGATATCGCCATGTCGCTGGTGTTCTCGCCGATGGCAGGCTTCCTGATTGCCGCGCTGATTTTGATCGGCCTTAAATGGTGGCGTCCGCTGTCGAAGATGCACAAGACGCCGGAACAGCGCCGCAAGATCGACGACAAGAAACACCCGCCGTTCTGGAACCGCCTGGTGCTGGTGATCTCCGCCATGGCCGTGAGCTTCGTGCACGGTTCCAACGATGGCCAGAAAGGTATCGGCCTGATCATGCTGGTGCTGATCGGTATCGTGCCGGCGCAATTCGTGCTCGACCTGAACAGCACCACCTACCAGATCGAACGTACCCGCGATGCCACCTTGCACTTGAGCCAGTTCTACAAGCGCAATGCCGACTCCCTGGGCGAGTTCCTGGCACTGGGCAAAAGCGTCGAAGGCGATCTGCCGGAGAAATTCCGCTGCAACCCGCAGCAGACCGAACCGACCATCGACGCTCTGCTTGGCACACTCAAAGGTGTATCTGACTACCACTCGCTGTCGTCGGAAAGCCGCATCGAAGTACGCCGTTACCTGCTGTGCCTGGACGACACGGCGAAGAAAGTCAGCAAGTTGCCAATCCTGGGCGCCCGGGAAAAGGCTGACCTCGACAAGTTGCGCAAGGACCTGACCACCACCACCGAATACGCTCCGTTCTGGGTCATTCTGGCGGTCGCCCTGGCCTTGGGCCTGGGTACCATGGTTGGCTGGAAACGCGTGGTGCTGACCATCGGCGAGAAGATCGGCAAGCAAGGCATGACCTATTCCCAAGGCATGTCGGCGCAGATCACCACGGCGAGCCTGATCGGCATGGCCAACATCTTCAGCCTGCCAGTGTCCACCACCCACGTCCTGTCCTCGGGCGTGGCCGGCACCATGGTCGCCAACAAAAGCGGCCTGCAAGGCGGCACCGTCAAGACCATCCTGCTGGCCTGGGTATTGACCCTGCCAGCCACGGTCGCCCTGTCGGCCGGCCTGTTCTGGCTGGCGTCGAAGGCACTGGGTAGCTGATACGCAGTCGTACGAAAAAAGGCGCGCTCCGTGAGGACCGCGCCTTTTTTATTACCGCTTTCATTCAATCACCACTGTTCCAATGTGGGAGCGAGCCTGCTCGCGAAAGCGACTAACCTGTCGCCATTTTCATTGCGACGACCTCCGTCTTCGCGAGCAGGCTCGCTCCCACATTGGGCTTGCTACGTCTCGACAGGAATCGCAGACAAAAAAAAGGGCAACCGAAGTTGCCCAAAATGCCTTGCGTGCTCATTGCATCCAGAAAGACCTACGGCTTTTTGCGCTTGTGCGAGTCTTTCCAGATAAAGAATCCGAACCCTGCAAAAAACACCAACATGAGGCTGACGGTCAGCACTCCGGCGATCACCACGTTGTCGAAAAACATGACGCGTCTCCTGCAGTTGCCCTGTTGCGATGGAGCCAAGGTAACCATTTGGGCAGGAGAGAATATTGACCGGGATCAATGTTGCCCGGGACCGGGCATAGAAGGAGGGAAAAACTGACCTGCATCAATCGATGCAGGGGGATTCAACGCTTTTTCGGTTTGTTCTTCGGCTTTTTCTTCGCCTTGCCCAACGGCATGGCCTGCTCGAACGCCTGGCGCACTTCATTCAGGCGCTTGTCGTTGAGATCGTGGACACGCTTGGCGCGTTCGGCATTAAGGTCGATCAGCTTGTCATCTTGGCTCATGGCGTCAGTGCATCGCTTGAAATGAAATTCAATTGCCGCAGGTATCGGCGGGATTGTGCCAATAATGCGGTCTGGCGACGGCGCTGACCAGCCACCGGCTCAAATCTCGATATCGACCCACAGTCCCTGGCGAGGCTGGCCTTCCATCAACGGGGCCACCGGCACGGTGTTGTCGGCATTGAGTTCGTTACCCGGGATCGCCAGGTGCGCCTCAGGGTCTTCATCGGCCTCACGGCGGCGCCTTTGCTGCTCTTGCTTGCGCCGCTGCTCCTCGCGCAGCAGCAGGGCGGCCTCTTCTGGATCACGATGTTGCAGGTCGATGGTGCTGTCGCTGGCGCTTTCCTGCATCGGCACGACGGGCGCGATGTCCGGGCGCGGGCGGACCGGGTCGTGCTGGGAAGTGATCGGCACGGCACTCAAGGGGAGCATCGGTTGCAGCATATTTTTTCGGTCTCCTGTCTGCAGGCTGTCGGCCGCGGCGACGGCGACTTGAGCCATCGGTCGCAAACTGTGTGTCTATCGGCACGACAAGAACTGCCACAGGCTACGATTTCTTCAGCCTGGCAAGATCAAAGGATCGTAGCCCAAGGCAGTTCCCGCACAGGTATTCCTTTGGTCTGGAGACCTGATTCCGTTAAGATAGCCCGCTTTTTCAAGGTGGGAGTCAGGCAGCATGGCGCAGCAGTATCAACCGGGGCAACGCTGGATCAGTGACAGCGAAGCGGAGCTGGGTTTGGGCACCGTTCTGGCACAGGACGGCCGCTTGCTGACCGTGCTCTACCCGGCCACTGGCGACACTCGCCAGTACGCGCTACGGAATGCGCCCCTCACACGTGTACGGTTTTCGCCGGGTGACACCATCACTCACTTCGAAGGCTGGAAACTGACCGTTCGCGAAGTCGACGACATCGATGGCCTGCTGGTCTACCACGGCCTCAACGCGCAGAACGAAGTAGTCACCCTGCCGGAAACCCAACTGTCGAACTTCATCCAGTTCCGTCTCGCCAGCGACCGTCTGTTCGCCGGGCAGATCGACCCCCTGGCCTGGTTCGCCCTGCGCTATCACACTCTGGAACACACCAGCCGCCAACTGCAGTCGTCGCTGTGGGGCCTGGGTGGCGTGCGTGCGCAACCGATCGCGCACCAGCTGCACATCGCCCGCGAAGTGGCCGACCGGATTGCGCCACGGGTGTTGCTGGCAGACGAAGTAGGCCTGGGCAAAACCATTGAAGCCGGCCTGGTGATCCATCGCCAATTGCTCTCGGGCCGCGCCAATCGCGTGCTGATCCTGGTACCGGAAAACCTCCAGCACCAGTGGCTGGTAGAGATGCGCCGTCGCTTCAACCTGCAGGTCGCGCTGTTCGACGAAGAACGCTTCATCGAAAGCGATGCCTCCAACCCGTTCGAGGACACCCAGCTCGCCCTGGTGGCCCTGGAGTGGTTGGTCGACGACGAGAAAGCCCAGGACGCGCTGTTCGCAGCCGGTTGGGACTTGCTGGTGGTCGACGAAGCACATCACCTGGTGTGGCACGAAGATCAGGTCAGCCCTGAATACTCTCTGGTCGAGCAACTTGCTGAAACGATCCCGGGCGTCTTGCTGTTGACCGCAACCCCGGAACAGTTGGGCCAGGACAGTCACTTCGCGCGTTTGCGCCTGCTCGATCCGAACCGCTTCCACGACCTGGCCGCCTTCCGCGCCGAGAGCGAAAACTATCGCCCGGTGGCCGAGGCCGTTCAGGAACTGCTGGAAAAAGGTCGCCTGTCGCCGAAAGCCCATGAAACAATTCACGGCTTCCTCGGTAACGAAGGCGAAGCCCTGCTGACCGCCGTCAACGATGGCGACACCGAAGCCAGCGCCCGCCTGGTGCGCGAACTGCTGGACCGCCACGGCACCGGCCGCGTGCTGTTCCGTAATACCCGAGCGGCGGTCCAGGGTTTCCCGGAGCGCAAACTGCATCCTTACCCGCTGCCGTGCCCGGACGAATACCTTGAACTGCCACTGGGCGATCACGCCGAGCTGTACCCGGAAGTCAGCTTCCAGGCCCAGCCGGACGCTAGCGAAGAAGAGCGCTGGTGGAAATTCGACCCGCGTGTCGAGTGGCTGATCGACCAGTTGAAAATGCTCAAGCGCACCAAGGTGCTGGTGATCTGCGCCCATGCCGAAACCGCCATGGACCTGGAAGACGCGTTGCGCGTGCGTTCCGGCATCCCGGCCACGGTGTTCCACGAGGGCATGAACATCCTCGAGCGGGACCGCGCCGCCGCCTACTTCGCCGACGAAGAGTTTGGCGCGCAAGTGCTGATCTGCTCGGAAATCGGCAGTGAAGGCCGCAACTTCCAGTTCTCCCATCACCTGGTGCTGTTCGATCTGCCATCGCACCCGGACCTGCTTGAACAACGTATCGGCCGTCTGGACCGGATCGGCCAGAAGCACACGATCGAACTGCACGTGCCGTACCTGGAAACCAGCCCGCAAGAGCGCCTGTTCCAGTGGTACCACGAAGCCCTGAACGCGTTCCTCAATACCTGCCCGACCGGCAACGCCCTGCAGCATCAGTTTGGCCCGCGCCTGCTGCCGCTGCTCGAAGAAGCCGACGATGGCGAGTGGCAAGCGCTGATCGACGAAGCCCGTGCCGAGCGCGAGCGCCTGGAAGCCGAACTGCACACTGGCCGTGACCGCTTGCTGGAACTCAATTCCGGTGGTGCTGGCGAAGGCGATGCGCTGGTCGAAGCGATTCTTGAGCAAGACGACCAGTTCGCCCTGCCGATCTACATGGAAACCCTGTTCGATGCATTTGGCATCGACAGCGAAGACCATTCGGAAAACGCCCTGATCCTCAAGCCGAGCGAAAAAATGCTCGACGCCAGTTTCCCGCTGGGCGACGACGAAGGCGTGACCATCACCTACGACCGCAACCAGGCGCTGTCTCGCGAAGACATGCAGTTCATCACCTGGGAGCACCCGATGGTCCAGGGCGGCATGGACCTGGTGCTGTCCGGCTCCATGGGCAACACCGCCGTGGCGCTGATCAAGAACAAGGCGCTGAAACCTGGCACCGTGTTGCTGGAACTGCTCTACGTCAGTGAAGTGGTTGCCCCGCGCTCACTGCAACTGGGCCGCTACCTGCCGCCGGCCGCCCTGCGCTGCCTGCTCGATGCCAATGGCAACGACCTGTCGGCCCGGGTGTCGTTCGAGACCTTGAACGATCAACTGGAAAGCGTGCCGCGCGCCAGCGCCAACAAGTTCATCCAGGCCCAGCGCGATCAGTTGACGCCACGGATCAACGCTGGCGAGGACAAGATCTACCCACGTCACGCCGAACGTGTGGCAGAGGCGCAACGCCGCCTGGCCGCCGATACCGAAGAAGAACTGGCACGCCTGACCGCGCTGCAAGCGGTCAACCCGACCGTTCGTGACAGCGAACTGGTTGCCTTGCGCAAGCAACGCGAACAAGGCCTGGCGATGCTCGACAAGGCTGCGCTGCGACTGGAAGCGATCCGGGTGTTGGTGGCGGGTTAAGCCCCCCCTGCTCCACCGCTTGAACGATCAGGCCCGCAGCGATGCGGGCCTGATCGTTCCCACGCTCTGCGTGGGAATACCTCAAGGGACGCTCCGCGTTCCAGCTCTCGAAAGGGACGCGAAGCGTCCCGGGCTGCATTCCTTTGCTGCGCGTGGGAGCGATCAACGCAAGTGGCTACGCAGTCGCCGCAGAACCCACCGGCTCAACCACCGCCACCAACCCGTCCTTCATCCGCTTGGCATCTTTCACAAAACACCGCGACGCCAACACCAGAAACACCATGGTGAAAAACAGCGCCACCGGAATCAGGTACATCGCGTCATGCAGGCCGACCGCCTTGAACGCCTCGGTCATCTGCCCGGCACCGGCCGAGAGCATCGCCGTGTGGGCAAAGTGATCGGACAACGCGCCCACCACGACCGGTCCAAGACCACCACCCAGCAAGTACAACCCGGCAAAGAACAGCGCCATGGCCGTCGCCCGCAACCGCGGCTCGACCACGTCCTGAATCGCCGTGTAGACGCAGGTATAAAAGTTATAGGCAAACAACCAACCCAGGCTGAACACCGCCACGAATACGCCGATCTCTATTCGCCCAGAATGCAGCGCCCACGCCGTGCACAGCGTTGAAATGATCAGGCTGAACGCGGCGAACAGCAGGCGACCGTTGGCGACGCGCTGGTGGATCTTGTCCGCCACCCAACCGCCCAGTGTCAGTCCGAACAACCCTGTCACGCCGACGATCACCCCGGTCGCCACCGCAGCCTCCTGCAACGGCATCAGGAAATAACGCTGCAGCATTGGCACAAGGAACGAGTTACAGGCATAGGTGGCGAAGTTGAAACAAAGTCCAGCCATTACCAGCCACAGGAATGTCGGCACCGCCAGCACCCGGCGAATCGGTCGATCAATCTTCTCCTGCGACACCTGCACGCTTTCAGCCGCGCCGCGTTTCGGTTCCTTGATGAAAAACATGAAGATCGCCAGGATCAGTCCCGGTACTGCGGCAATAAAGAATGGAGCACGCCAGCTGTCGAAAGCCTTGACCATCGCGCCGATGGTGAAGAACGCCAGCAACAAGCCCAACGGCAGTCCGAGCATGAATATACCCATGGCCCGCGCCCGGCGATGCGCCGGGAACAAGTCGCCGATCAGCGAGTTGGCGGCCGGTGCGTAACTGGCTTCACCGATGCCGATGCCCATGCGCACGATCAGGAAACTCCAGAAGCTGCCGACCATGCCGTTGACGGCGGTCAGGCCGCTCCAAGCCGCCAGGCCCCACCCCATTAACTTGCTGCGCGAGCCGGTATCGGCCATTCGTCCCAGTGGCAGGCCGGCGATCGCGTAGACAATAGTGAAGGCAGTACCGATGATCCCCAGTTGAAAGTCGCTGAGCTGCCACTCCATGCGGATCGGCTCAATGATGATGGCTGGGATCGTGCGGTCGAAGAAGTTGAACAGGTTGGCCAGGAACAGCAGGAACAGAATGCGCCAGGCATTCGCCGCTTGGGTCGAGTTCTGCATGGGTCCGTCTCTTTTATTGTTATGGGGGCTTCACTGCCAGTGCATCCGAGCCCGGAACCTGCAATCTAGTCAGGCAGGCCGGGACTGTCTGTAATTATTCGTAAAGCTGATACCCGCCCATGGGGACAGACGCGGCCCAGGCAACATTTTATTTCCAAACGAACTAAGGTCCATTCCAAAATCATTGGTAGACAATGTGCCACCATCGCTTGCGTTCAATCCATGGCCTCTATACTCCAAGACATTCGCCAGCGTTGATAACGTCGGCAGGGAGACAAACACGGGGCATGCTAATGGAGTGGCTTGGTCTGCATTTCACTACAGAGCTAGCAGAAAGCGGACAGGTCATACTCCAATGTGTACATGACCCTTTTCTGGTGCTGCTGGCGTATCTGGTCGCCTGCGCCAGCTGTTTTGCCACGCTGGATATGGCCGAACGGATCAATCATGCGCAAAAACCAGCGTCCCAACGCCTCTGGCGCTGGATCGGCGCCGGATGCCTGGCCGGCGGAATCTGGGCCATGCACTTCATTGGCATGTTGGCGTTCCAGGCGCCGATCGACGTTCATTATCATTTGCCCATCACACTCTTGTCGCTACTGATCGCCCTGTGTGCGTCGTGGCTGGCGATGCACACCCTCAGCTTGCCTACCCTGAATTTTCGACAATGCTGCAAGGCGTCGATCATCATTGGCCTGGGCATCGCCACCATGCACTACGTGGGCATGGCCGCCATGCGCTCGCAAGCCACGGCCTACTACCATCCGGGGCTGTTCATCCTTTCGATCATGATCGCCATCGGAGCCAGTCTGGCAGCACTGCTGCTGGCGAGCTACCTGCGTAATGGCTTGGGTATTTTTCACCAACTGCGCAAATGCGCCGCCAGCCTGGTACTGGGCGCAGGCATCATGAGCCTGCATTTCACCGGCATGGCCGCCTTCGACCTGGCCCTGCCAACTGGCAGCCAGTTAACCCAGCCAGGCGAAAATAACCATCTGCAATTGGGCCTGACGGTAGCCGTCATGACGCTCCTGATAATAGGCAGCTGCATCAGTGCGGCATTGGCTGACAAGAAGCTGCAGCACAAGGATCGCGATCTGCTGCGGGTGAATTCGCTACTCACCCAACTGGACCAGGCGCGGATGTCCCTGCAACAGGTGGCGCACTATGACGCCCTGACCAATCTGCTCAACCGTCGCGGGTTCAATCAGCTCTTCGCCGAAAAGCTCCTGGAGCGCACTCACGCAGGCGGCATGCTCGCCGTCCTGTTCCTCGACATCGACCATTTCAAGCGTATCAACGACAGCCTCGGCCACGATGCCGGCGATGAATTGCTCAAGGTGCTCGCCCGGCACATCAAAAGTTCAGTGCGCAGTCATGACGATGTGGTAGCACGTTTTGGCGGCGACGAATTCTGCATTCTCATCGACCTGCATGACCGTGATGAGGCGCGACAGATGGCCCAGCGCATCATGCTGAAAATGAAGGAACCCATCGAGCTGTCCGGGCGGCGCATGGTCATGACCACCAGCATCGGCATCAGCGTATTTCCCGAAGACGGCAAGACCTGTGAAGAACTGCTGAAAAACGCCGACCTGGCGCTCTATCAATCCAAGGACGGTGGCCGTAATGGCCTGAATTTCTTCAGTGCCAACCTCAAGGCACGCGCCATGCTCGAACTGCAAATGGAGGAAGAGTTGCGCCACGCCCTGCGCGAAGACACCGGCCTGATGCTCTATTACCAACCGATCCTTGACCTCAAGACCGACCAGGTCAGCAAGCTCGAAGCGTTGATCCGCTGGCAACACCCCGTCCACGGATTCCTCGCGCCGGACCGCTTCATTGGCATAGCGGAGGCCAATGGGCTGATTACCGAGCTGGACAACTGGGTGCTGCGCAAGGCTTGCGCCGACCTGGGCGAGCTGGCGCGCCAGGGCTGCGGGCACTTGAAGATTGCCATCAATTGCTCACCCCTGACCCTGGCACGCGAAGAATTGAGCGACGAAATCTCACTGGCATTGCGCAGCGCCGGGGTGGAGCCCCATCGACTGGAGCTGGAGGTCACCGAAAGCGCTCTGATGGGCAACATTGCCGAGACGCTGGTGCTGCTGCAGCAGATACGCGCCCTCGGCGTTTCGTTGTCGATCGATGACTTCGGCACCGGTTATTCATCCCTGGCTTACCTCAAGCGCTTACCACTGAACACGCTGAAGATCGACCGTTCATTCATCCAGGACATTCCGAAATCCACCCAGGACATGGAGATCGTCCAGGCCATTATCGTCATGGCCCACACCCTGCATCTGGAGGTGGTTACCGAAGGCGTAGAAACCTTCGAGCAGTACCAGTTTCTCGAATGCCACGGCTGCGATTTCGTCCAGGGCTACCTGCTCAGCCGCCCGATACCTTTGACCGAACTGCAACCGGTGCTGAACGAAATCAACCAGCGCAAGCATTCGTACAGCGTCAGGCGCTTGGGTCTGGCTCACGGTACATCTGCACTAACGTAGACGGGTCCTTCTCCAGGAAACCCTGCCCCCCGTGCAGGCGCATCAATTGCGCGGCCAAGCCACTGATCGGCGTCGCCGAACCCTGTTCGCGGGAAAATTTCACCGCACCGTCCAGATCCTTGAGCAAGGTCCGCACGTGCCATTTGACCGGTTCGAAACGGCTCTCGGCCATTTGCGGAGCCAGGAACTGCAACGGCCTGGAATCGGCAAACCCACCGGCCAATGCCTCGGCGATCAGGCGGGCGTCGACCCCGGAGCGTTCCGCCAAGGCCACCACTTCGGCGATGACCAGCGCATTGCAGGCAACAATCATCTGGTTGCAGGCCTTGGTCACCTGCCCTGCGCCCACGGCGCCCATGTGCGTCACCCGCTGGCCGAGATTCAACAAGACCGGCTTGACCCGCTCAAGGTCTTCCACGGTGCCGCCGACCATGATCGCCAGGCTACCCGCTTCGGCACCCACCACACCACCGGACACCGGCGCATCCAGCCAGCCCATGCCCGTTTTGCCAAGCTCTGTCGCCATTTCCCGGGTCGCCGTGGGCTCCAGGCTGGAAAAATCTACCAGCAGTTGATCCTTCTTCGCGCCTTCGGCAATGCCCGACTTGCCGAAAACCACCTCGCGAACCACCGCGGTATCCGCCAGGCACAACATGACCACCTCGGCGTGCTGGCACAACTCGGCAGGCGTGGCGACCTGGCGTGCCCCGGCTTCAACCAGCGGCGCGCACTTGGCCGGATTGCGGTTCCACACCGCCAGCGGATACCCCGCGGCGAGCAAACGCCGGCACATCGGCAGGCCCATCAGGCCGATTCCGGCAAATCCCAGGGCCGGTAGCGTTGACATCATTTTGCCTCCTTTGGATTAAAGAACACTGAATATTGGCCGATTCTTCAAGACGCAGGAAAGGATTCCGCCGAGCGACGCGCAAGCTGACTGCGCCGCCCGGGACTAATACGCGCTGATAAAAGACGCGAGTTCTCATTCCGTGATGGTCGACGACAGTATGCCGCCCGACCAACCAGCCCAGGTACATGGCGAACAATGACTTCCAAAAACAACCCGGCCCCTGCGCTTTCCGACCTGACGCTGAGCCCGGCGGCGAACAGCCCCGCACCGTCGAAGCCATTGACACCGTCGCGCCCGCTCGCGACCCAGCAATACCTGTACTTCACCGAAACCAATACCGATCGCATCCTCGACAACCTCGACGGCCTGCGCGACATGGTATTCCCCCGCCCACCGCATCTGGAAGGCGACAACGAACAACACAACGACCAGCAATTCCCGTCGGTGTGCCTTATTGGCCTGGGCCGCTGCGGTTCGAACATCGCGCTGGATGTCGCAGAACTGGTCTACAACGCCCGCAAGTTCTACCTCAACGAATTCAACAACGACGATCGCCTCTCGCCAGACAAACGCTATGCGGAAAAAGGCTACAGCCCGGCGCAGTGGATTCGTAACAACTTGCGCCTGGGGTCGAACAAGGCCACCAAGCCGGTGTTCCTGGTAGAACCCCTGGTGATGCTGGGCGACCTGGACAAAGACATTGCGGGGCGTATCCGCTTCTCGCGCAAGGGCGAAAAGAGCGGGTTCCTGCGTGACTACAGCAAGATGAAGATCATGGACCTGTCGGAAGTCCATGCCGGGGGTGCCGGTAACGCACCGATCCTCGGACAGTACCTGGCCAAGATTATCCTGAACAAGGACACCCAGCGCTTCTCCAGCCCGGACTGGAAGATGATTCACTCGTACTTGATCGACAGCTGTGGCATCAAGGCCAACCAGTCGCGCCTGTATTTTTCGATCTTCAGTGCCGGTGGCGGCACCGGTTCGGGCATGGCCTCGGAGTTCGGCCTGGCCCAGCAACACTCGTACATGAACAAGACGTTCGACACCAAGCCGATGGACGAGCACGACAGCAAGAGCGGCCATGCCTTCGTCTTCGAGCCGATCTTTACCAGCGGTATCTGCGTACTGCCGAACATCTCCGATCACCGCAGTGAAATGTCCGAAGCGCTGCACATCAACGCCGGTCGCCTGCTGTGCAAATACCTATCGGAAGAGTGGGACTTCTCCTACAACTTCGCCAACGAAGACAGCAGCGAAGCCAGTGTCATGGGACGTATCCGCCCATGGAACGCCATGATGCTGATTTCCAAT
Organism: Pseudomonas umsongensis; assembly: GCF_002236105.1. Taxonomy (GTDB): domain Bacteria; phylum Pseudomonadota; class Gammaproteobacteria; order Pseudomonadales; family Pseudomonadaceae; genus Aquipseudomonas; species Aquipseudomonas umsongensis. The sequence continues at coordinate 672,485 of NZ_NIWU01000002.1, read as the reverse complement.
GACATCATGCGTTATGCCGAAGAAAGCGATGACGGCAACATCCAGAACATCGACGTCAACGCCATGGAAAAGCATGCCAACCAGTACATCTCGCAGCAGATCTTCAACATCCTGACCGCGCAGGCAGTCACGACCGATTACGACCAGAACTATTTCCGGCGTGCCGGCATCGACATCGGCGAAACCATTCGCCTGGATGCCAACGACCTGTTCATGAGTCTGGCCGGCCCCGTGGCGATTGCCTACGCCGAGTCCGTGGTGCCTGAAACCCAGGCGCCTACCGGCGACAAGTTCAAGGTGTTCGAAAAAGAGCCACAGCGCCTGAACATCGACGATCTGTTCTTCCGCTCCATCGACCTGCCGCACTTCAACAAGGTCACCCAGGCCATCGAAGGCATCAGCCTGTTGCCGATCGAGTCCAAGCGCTATCGTGCGTCGCTGGAGCAATACAAGAATTCGGGATATGACGCGGCAGCCCTGCACGACCTGCACTTCTTCAAGAACTGTTCGTCGGTGGTGTCAATCGTTTCCCTGCCCAAGGACTACAAGCTGTCCTACATGGACCTGAACCGGCTGAAGACGCACCTCAACAACCTGTTCCCCAACACCACGCTCAAGCGTTATGCGTTGGTGATCGGTGCCTCGGCCAACCTGTCGCTGACCACCCTGATCGCCAAGAGCCCATGCCTGTCGGACGATTTCCTGACCTTGATCGTGGCGTTCATCAAGCGTTGCTTTGCGCGTGCGCCTTACCGCTTCGATGACACCCTGGACAACTCGGTCCTGGACTTCATCATCAACGAACAATTCGATGAAGACCTGATCGACGACCTGCTCAACGAGTTCGAGAACCCGGCGAAAATTCTTGATACCAATTGGTATGCGATCAAACCGATGTACGAGAAGAAGTATCGCGAGCTGATCAACGACAAGGACAAGTTTGTCTCGATCAACGATATCCGCCTGTCACGCGACTGCGTGAAGAAAGCGATCAAGTACCTGCGTGAGATCTATCGTCACCGGATTGGCAAGACCAAGGTGATTTCGTTGAATAACCATACGGGTAGAACCGCTTAATCCGTGGCACGCCCATTCGCGAGCAGGCTCGCTCCCACAGTTGACCGCGTACCTTCTGGGTAAATGCGATCCCTGTGGGAGCGAGCCTGCTCGCGAAGGCGCGCGCGCGCGAAACAATTGGGCAGTCGTTTAATTGCCTACCCAACTGTTCCCGTTACGTTTACGTCACCGTGAAGCGTGGCCTTTCTCTACGGCAACGTGCCATCACGCTACTCGGCTACACACTTATCTCCGCCAAGCCATCGCACCAAGACAGTGCAACCATTCAAGCCTGCGCCTTTTCCTGAATCATGATCCAGGGCGAAACCACCACCGCCCACAACTCCGGATCCCTTTCAAAAAGATCCAGCGCCCGCGTTTCAGACAGCTTGGCGACCTTGTCGTCAGCCAGCCAGGCGGCCACTTTCTCGCCGTCATCGGTCGCCATGGCTTCGGCGGCAGCGATCAAATCAAGGCCGGGGTCGACCCACAATAGGGCACCCTTGGCAAAGAACGGCTCCAACTCCTTCCAGGTAATAGATGCGGTTTCTCCAAGCAGCTTGGCATAGAGGGTGCTAGGTTCTTCAATCATGGGTCCGGTCCGGAAAAGAAATCGACGCAATGATAACGTCGGTGGTCAGGCAGAAAAACCCAGATGCAATTTGCAGGATCGAATGAAAAGCGCAGGAATGCCAAGGAATGCACGGAATCTGGCTATAAGCCCGTCAAAGCCCCGCCGCAATTCTGACTTTTTCTTTCGAAAAAGCGACACCCCCAAGTTTTGCCCCCCGGCGCCAGCTTCCCAGGCTGACAATCGGCGCTCTACACTGTACCGGTACAGTTGCCGAGGGGCTTTTCCGGGGAATGTCGTAGATACTGACCCGGTTCTGCCGCCGACGGCGCCAGGACTATAAAAATTACAACAGTAAGAGTGGAGCACTATGACTAAGGCTACTAAGCAGATTTCCAAACTGTTTGCCGCTATGGTTCTGGCCGGGGTTGCCAGCCATTCGTTCGCAGCTGACACCATCAAGATCGGCATCGCCGGCCCAAAAACCGGTCCTGTAGCCCAATACGGCGACATGCAGTTCAGCGGCGCCAAAATGGCCATTGAACAGATCAACGCCAAAGGCGGCGTAGACGGCAAGAAGCTCGAAGCCGTTGAATACGATGACGCCTGTGATCCAAAACAAGCGGTAGCGGTCGCGAACAAAGTCGTCAACGACGGCGTGAAATTCGTGGTTGGCCACCTGTGCTCCAGCTCCACTCAACCGGCTTCGGACATCTACGAAGACGAAGGCGTGATCATGATCACCCCGGCAGCCACCAGCCCGGACATCACCAACCGTGGTTACAAAATGGTGTTCCGCACCATCGGCCTCGACAGCGCCCAAGGCCCTGCCGCCGGTAACTACATCGCCGACTTCGTAAAACCGAAAATCGTTGCCGTGCTGCACGACAAACAGCAATACGGTGAAGGTATCGCCTCTGCCGTGAAGAAAACCCTGGAAGGCAAAGGCGTGAAGGTTGCCGTGTTCGAAGGCGTCAACGCCGGCGACAAGGACTTCTCGTCGATGATCGCCAAGCTCAAGCAAGCCAACGTCGACTTCGTCTACTACGGCGGCTACCACCCGGAACTGGGCCTGATCCTGCGTCAATCCCAGGAAAAAGGCCTGAAAGCCAAGTTCATGGGTCCGGAAGGCGTGGGTAACGATTCCATCTCGCAGATTGCCAAGGACGCTTCCGAAGGCCTGCTGGTGACCCTGCCGAAATCCTTCGACCAGGATCCGGCCAACATCGCCCTGGCTGACGCGTTCAAGGCCAAGAAAGAAGATCCAAGCGGTCCGTTCGTGTTCCCGGCCTACTCGGCTGTGGAAGTGATTGCCGAAGGCATCAAGGCGGCCAAGTCCGAAGACTCCGCCAAAGTGGCTGAAGCCATCCACAAAGGCACCTTCAAGACCCCTACCGGCGACTTGAGCTTCGACGAGAAGGGCGACCTGAAAGACTTCAAATTCGTGGTTTACGAGTGGCACTTCGGCAAACCAAAAACTGAAGCCAAGCCTCAGTAAGGCGCTGCCTGACTGACTGCCAACAAAGCCCACGGCGTGCCGTGGGCTTTGTTTTACGAACGTATCTGGGCCGTGCTGGCGTGATCCGCTAGTCTCCCCACCTGAAAATCTCAAAACCGTCATCAGCGGTTCGCTGGCAAATCCCGGATTCGAAGTGGATGCAGATCCACGGGGCCCGGGCGGGAAAATGACTCCACCAGTGAAATGCGTATCAGGTTTTTAGGAGCGCTGTAATGCCTGACATCTATCACTTCTTCCAACAGCTGGTTAATGGTTTGACCATTGGCAGCACGTATGCCCTGATCGCCATCGGCTATACGATGGTCTACGGCATCATTGGAATGATCAACTTCGCCCACGGCGAGGTGTACATGATCGGCTCCTACGTGGCGTTCATCGCCATCGCCGGGCTGGCCATGCTGGGACTCGACAGTGTTCCGCTGTTGATGACCGCCGCTTTCCTGGCGACCATCGTCGTCACCAGTGCCTACGGCTACAGCATCGAACGGATCGCCTACCGCCCCTTGCGCGGCAGCAACCGTTTGATCCCGCTGATTTCCGCCATCGGCATGTCGATCTTCCTGCAGAACACGGTTCTGCTGGCGCAAGACTCCAAGGACAAATCCATCCCCAACCTGATTCCGGGCAACTTTGCCTTCGGACCAGGTGGCGCACATGAAGTGCTGATTTCCTACATGCAAATCGTGGTGTTCGTGGTGACCCTGGTCGCCATGCTCGGCCTGACGCTGTTCATCTCCCGCTCTCGCCTGGGTCGCGCCTGCCGCGCCTGTGCCGAAGACATCAAGATGGCCAACCTGCTGGGTATCAACACCAACAACATCATCGCCCTGACCTTCGTCATCGGTGCCGCGCTGGCGGCCATCGCGGCCGTGCTGCTGAGCATGCAGTACGGCGTGATCAACCCGAACGCCGGTTTCCTGGTCGGCCTCAAGGCCTTCACCGCCGCGGTACTGGGCGGTATCGGCAGCATTCCGGGCGCCATGCTTGGCGGACTGGTGCTGGGTGTGGCGGAAGCCTTTGGTGCCGATATCTTCGGCGACCAATACAAGGACGTCGTGGCGTTCGGCCTCCTGGTTTTGGTGTTGTTGTTCCGGCCAACTGGCCTGTTGGGCCGTCCGGAGGTTGAGAAGGTATGACTAGGAATCTTAAACAGGCGCTGTTCAGCGCTTTGCTGGTGTGGGCCGTGGCCTACCCGGTACTCGGTCTGAAGCTGACCATCGTCGGCATCAACCTCGAAGTTCATGGCACCAGCGACGCCACCCTGATCACCATCGCGGTGTGCTCGGTACTGATGTTCCTGCGTGTGCTGTTCGACCAGCAGATCAGCTCGGCCTGGCGTTCTTCGCCGAGCATGCCGCTGATCCCAGCCAAGGCCAGCAACTTCCTGACCCTGCCTACCACTCAGCGCTGGATCATTATCGCGCTGATCGCCGGCGCCCTGGTCTGGCCGTTCTTCGGCTCTCGCGGTGCAGTCGATATCGCGACGCTGGTGCTGATCTACGTAATGTTGGGCCTGGGCCTGAACATCGTGGTCGGCCTGGCCGGCCTGCTCGACCTCGGTTACGTCGGTTTCTACGCCGTTGGCGCCTACAGCTACGCGCTGCTGTCGCACTACTACGGCCTGAGCTTCTGGATCTGCCTACCGATCGCCGGCCTGATGGCGGCCACCTTCGGCTTCCTGCTCGGCTTCCCGGTGCTGCGTCTGCGCGGTGACTACCTGGCGATCGTGACCCTGGGCTTTGGTGAGATCATCCGTCTGTTCCTGCGTAACCTGACCGGCCTCACGGGCGGTCCGAACGGCATCAGCAACATCGAGAAACCAACGTTCTTCGGCCTGACCTTTGAACGTAAGGCCGCTGAAGGGATGCAGACGTTCCACGAGTATTTCGGCATCGCCTACAACTCGATCAACAAGGTGATTTTCCTGTACCTGGTTGCGCTGTTGCTGGCGCTCGGCGCGCTGTTCGTCATCAATCGCCTGCTGCGCATGCCCCTGGGCCGCGCGTGGGAAGCGTTACGTGAAGACGAGATTGCCTGCCGTGCACTGGGCCTGAACCCTACCGTGATCAAATTGTCGGCGTTCACCCTGGGTGCCAGCTTCGCCGGTTTCGCCGGTAGCTTCTTCGCTGCCCGTCAGGGCCTGGTGACGCCGGAGTCCTTCACTTTCATCGAGTCGGCGATCATCCTCGCCATCGTGGTACTGGGTGGCATGGGCTCGCAGCTGGGTGTGATCCTGGCCGCCGTGGTAATGATCCTGCTGCCGGAAATGATGCGTGAGTTCAGTGAGTACCGCATGTTGATGTTCGGTGCCTTGATGGTACTGATGATGATCTGGCGCCCTCAGGGTCTGCTGCCCATGCAACGTCCTCACATGGAGCTGCGCAAATGAGCCGCGAGATCCTTAAAGTAGAAAACCTGAGCATGCGCTTCGGCGGCTTGCTGGCGGTCAACGGCGTTGCCTTGAGCGTGAAAGAGAAACAAGTGGTTGCCCTGATCGGCCCCAACGGTGCTGGCAAGACCACCGTGTTCAACTGCCTCACCGGCTTTTACAAGCCAAGCGGCGGCAGCATCCTGCTCGATGGCGAGCCGATCGAAGGCCTGCCGGGCCACAAGATCGCCCTCAAAGGCGTGGTGCGTACCTTCCAGAACGTGCGGTTGTTCAAGGACATGACCGCGGTCGAGAACCTCTTGATCGCCCAGCATCGCCACCTGAACACCAACTTCCTGTCCGGCCTGTTCAAGACCCCGGGGTTCCGCAAGAGCGAACGCGAGGCCATGGAATTTGCCGAGTACTGGCTGGAAAAGGTCAACCTCAAGGAGTTCGCCAACCGTCCGGCCGGCACCCTGGCCTACGGTCAGCAACGGCGTCTGGAAATCGCCCGCTGCATGATGACCCGTCCGCGGATCCTCATGCTCGACGAACCGGCCGCCGGCCTGAACCCGAAGGAAACCGAGGACCTCAAGGCGCTGATCAGCGTATTGCGTGAAGAGCACAACGTCACCGTGCTGCTGATCGAGCACGACATGAAACTGGTCATGAGCATTTCCGACCACATCGTCGTGATCAACCAGGGCACGCCTCTGGCCAACGGTACGCCGGAACAGATCCGTGACAATCCTGAAGTGATCAAAGCCTACCTGGGGGAAGCGTAAATGCTGCAGTTCGAAAACGTTTCCACCTTCTACGGCAAGATCCAGGCCCTGCACAGCGTCAACGTCGAAGTCCGCCAGGGCGAGATCGTGACCCTGATCGGCGCCAACGGTGCCGGCAAGTCCACGCTGCTGATGACCCTGTGCGGTTCGCCGCGGGCCCACAGCGGCAGCATCCGCTACATGGGTGAGGAGCTGGTCGGGCAGGATTCTTCGCAGATCATGCGCAAGAGCATTGCCGTGGTGCCGGAAGGTCGTCGGGTGTTTTCCCGCCTGACCGTCGAAGAAAACCTCTCCATGGGTGGTTTCTTCACCGCCAAAGGCGACTATCAGGAACAGATGGACAAAGTCCTCGGACTTTTCCCACGCTTGAAAGAGCGCTTTAGCCAGCGTGGCGGCACCATGTCCGGCGGCGAACAGCAAATGCTCGCCATCGGCCGTGCGCTGATGAGCAAACCCAAGCTGTTGCTGCTCGACGAGCCTTCACTGGGCCTGGCCCCGATCATCATCCAGCAGATCTTCGATATCATCGAACAGCTGCGCAAGGACGGTGTAACGGTGTTCCTGGTCGAGCAGAACGCCAACCAGGCGCTGAAAATCGCTGACCGCGCCTACGTGCTGGAAAACGGCAGGGTGGTGATGACAGGCACCGGTGAAGCGCTGTTGACCGATCCGAAAGTGCGCGATGCGTACCTCGGTGGCTAAGCCTTTGCGGTAAACAAAAAGACGGCCTTTGCGGGCCGTTTTTTTATGCCCACCAAACTTCAACAACATCGCCCCCCCTTTAGGAGCGAGCATGTTCGCGAAGAACCTGAGGCCACCGCGGGGCATCAGGCTTCCCGCTTTATCGTTAACGACCATCGCGACGGTGCGACGATTCGACATGCTCGCTCCTACAGGGGGGGCGTGATGGTTTAGAGCCTGTCCAGCGCCTCGCCGCTGCGCTTGAACCAGCCCATCAAATAATCCGCCAGCACCTGCGTACGCCTGGGCAGCCCACCCTGATACGGATGCACCAGATACATCGGCATGCTGCGTGTCTGATAATCACGCAGCAGCCAGCGCAAACGCCCGTCAGCCAATTCCGCCGGCAATGCATAGGACGGCAAGCGGGCAATGCCGGCGCCAGCCAGTGCGGCTTTTTTCAACAGGTTGTAATGATTACTGGCGAACGGTCCCGAAACCCGCACCCGCAACAACTCGTGTTGTTGGTGATACAACCACTCCTCCCGACCGCTGTAGTGGCTGTTGAGCAGGCAGCGATGCCCGGCCAGCGCCTGAGGGGACTGCGGCTCACCGTATTGCTCCAGATAGGCCGGGCTGGCACAGGTCAACTCCCGCCACGCCAGTAGCGGGCGCGCCACCAGGCGCTGGTCAATCGCCACATCGGAGCGGACCGCCAGATCGAAGCCGTCACGGGACAAATCGCGGTAGTTGTTGTTGAGCTCCAGTTCGATCTGCACCTCGGGATACTGGGCCGAGAACTCCAGCAACAAGCCATCGAAGAACGTTTCCCCAAGCGACACAGGTACGGTCATCCGCACAGGGCCCGCCATGTCATCCTTCAACCGTGCCAGGGCCTGGCGCGCGCGCTCGACTTGCACCACCAGCGCCTGGGCTTGGGGCAACAACGCAGCGCCTGCCGCCGTCAGGCTCAAGCGTCGCGTGGTGCGTTGTAGCAGGACCACGGAAAACTGCGCTTCCAACTGACTGATGCGCTTGGACAACTGGCCCTTGCTGCAACCCAATTGCTGCGCCGCCAAGGTAAAGCTGCCTGCTTCGACCAACACGGCGAATGCCGCCAGGTCATCCATCTCGCTCATGGATTGTTTCCATTTGAAAACCAAAGGTTGCCTATTAGCGCGCTTATCCGTGGAAAAAACCACTCTAAACTGAGGCCTCACTTATCGATACGAGGATCAGCCAGCATGAAAATTCTTTTGATCGGCGCAGGTGGCACCATTGGTTCGGCCGTCGACAAGGAACTGTCCCCGCGCCACGAGATCGTGCGCATCGGCCGCAAAAGCGGTGATTTCCAAGTGGACATCAGTGACAGCACCTCGATTCGAAAACTGTTTGAGCAAACGGGCAAGTTCGATGCGTTGGTCTGCGCCGCCGGCAACGTGACCTTCGCGCCACTGGATGAAATGACCGAAGAGAGTTTTACCCTGGGCCTTAAAGACAAGTTGATGGGCCAGGTCAACTTGCTGCTGGTCGGTCGCGAGTTCGCGAATGACGGCGCGTCGTTCACCTTCACCACCGGCGTGCTCAGCCACGATCCGATCCGCAGCGGTGCTAGCGCAGCGCTGGTCAACGGTGCCCTGGACAGCTTTGTCCGTGCCGCCGCGATCGAATTGCCGCGTGGCCTGCGGGTCAACTCGATCAGCCCGAACGTGCTGGTCGAAGCCATGGGCAAATACGCACCTTACTTCCGCGGCTTCAAACCGGTTCTGGCGGCCGATGTGGCATTGGCCTACGCAAAGAGTGTCGAAGGCTTGCAGACAGGTCAGACCTTTCACGTGGGCTAAAGCCTTGTGATGAACGGTCAGGCTGAGTAACGTGACGGCACTTGTCAGGAGACCCCAAGATGCGTGCTGCCCGTTCCTTAGTCCTCGTTGCCCTTCTTCCACTGTTCGCCGCATGCCAGTTGTTCGATGGCTCGAGGGAAAGCGCTTCCCACGTCGGCCAGGCCCGTATGCAGGGCCAATTGAGCGCAGCCGACGGCAAGCTGTTGTTCCAGCCGTGCGGCGAGCAGAAACGTTATGCGGTCAACGACACGGGCGGTACCAGCGTCCTGCAACAGGCCGCGAGCCTGGCCGATGCCCAAGGCAAACTGTTTGCCGATGTGCGCGGGCGGATCGTTTCCGGCTCCGGCGACGGGCAACTGGACCTCGAACAGCTGTATCGCATCGAGCGTTCGGGCAATGCCTGTGCCGATCCCGACTTCAAGAAGCTGATCCTGCGCGCCGCCGGCCATGCCCCTGAGTGGAGCGTGAGAGTCACCGGCAAAGGCATGGTCCTTGAACGCGCCGGCCAGGCGCCGTTGGCCGTGCCCTATGTCGAGGAGCAATTGGGCGAAGGCCGCTTCAACCTCAGCACCGAAGCCAACCAGCAGCACATCGAACTGTGGGTCGCACCGCAACGCTGCGTCGACAACAGCACCGGCAGCATCCAGCACATGAGTGCTGAACTGCGGATCAACGGCCAGGTGCAACGGGGTTGTGGGTATTTCGGCGGATCGCGCGACGACTGATCGTTTAAGCCTCACGGGCCTGAGCCTTTGAGGCTTATAATCGCCGGTTTCAAACGCCCTGGCGCAGTTGTGCGCCCCGCGAACCGGATCCTGCCATGTTACGAATCACCGAACTCAAGCTGCCAATCGACCATCCCGATGAAGACCTGCGCCCTGCCATCCTGCAGCGCCTGGGCATCACCAGCGATGACTTGCTCGATTTCACCTTGTTCAAGCGCAGCTACGATGCGCGCAAAAAGTCCTCCGAGCTGTGCTTCATCTACACCATCGACCTCGATGTTCGCGATGAAGCCTCGGTGCTGCACAAGTTCGCCGATGACCGTAACGTCAACGTGGCACCGGATGTCAGCTACAAAATGGTCGGCCAGGCGCCGGCCGACCTGAGTGTGCGCCCTGTCGTGGTCGGCTTTGGTCCATGCGGGATCTTCGCCGGCTTGCTGCTGGCGCAAATGGGCTTCAAGCCGATCATCCTCGAACGCGGCACCGAAGTGCGCCAGCGCACCAAGGACACTTGGGGCCTGTGGCGTAAAAGCGTGCTCAACCCCGAGTCCAACGTACAGTTCGGCGAGGGCGGCGCGGGGACATTCTCCGATGGCAAGCTCTACAGCCAGATCAAGGATCCGAAGTTCATCGGGCGCAAAGTCCTCAATGAGTTCGTCAAGGCCGGTGCCCCGGAAGAAATCCTCTACGTCAGCAAACCGCACATCGGTACGTTCCGCCTGACAGGCGTGGTGGAAAACATGCGTGAGCAGATTCGCGCCATGGGCGGTGAAGTGCGCTTCCAGCAGCGGGTTACCGACGTGCTTATCGAGGACGGCCAACTGGTTGGCGTCGAACTCGATGGCGGCGAGCAGATCCATTCGAAACACGTGATCCTGGCTCTCGGCCACAGTGCCCGGGACACGTTCCGCATGTTGCACGGCCGTGGCGTGTTCATGGAAGCCAAGCCATTCTCGGTAGGATTCCGCATCGAACACCCGCAGTCGCTGATCGACCGCGCGCGCCTGGGCAAGTACGCCGGCCACCCGAAACTCGGCGCCGCCGACTACAAACTGGTGCACCACGCCAAGAATGGCCGTTCCGTCTACAGCTTCTGCATGTGCCCGGGCGGCACGGTGGTGGCGGCGACGTCCGAGCCAAATCGCGTGGTGACCAATGGCATGAGCCAGTACTCGCGTAACGAGCGCAACGCCAACTCCGGGATCGTTGTCGGGATTACCCCGGAAGTCGATTACCCGGGCGGCCCGTTGGCCGGTATCGAGTTGCAGGAACGCCTGGAATCCCACGCCTTTGTGCTAGGCGGCAGCAACTACGAGGCACCGGCGCAACTGGTCGGCGACTTTATCGCCGGCAAGCCGTCCACCGAGTTGGGCAGCGTTGAACCGTCCTACAAACCGGGCGTTGCCCTGGGTGACCTGGCGCTGGCCTTGCCGGCCTTCGCCATCGAAGCGATTCGCGAAGCCTTGCCGGCATTCGAGAAACAGATTCGCGGTTACTCGCTGCACGATGCCGTGTTGACCGGGATCGAGACCCGCACGTCGTCGCCGTTGCGCATCACCCGCAACGAGTCGATGCAAAGCCTGAACGTCAAGGGCCTGTTCCCGGCGGGTGAAGGCGCAGGTTATGCGGGTGGGATTCTGTCGGCGGGTGTCGATGGCATTCGCATCGCCGAAGCCGTGGCGCGGGACATCCTGGGCTTGCAGGCCTGACGCATATCCCTTGTGGGAGCGAGCCTGCTCGCGAAGGCGGATTAACACTCAACAGAAATGTTGACTGATCTACCGCTTTCGCGAGCAGGCTCGCTCCCACAGTGATTTCTGCGCATGACGAATTCAGATATTGGCGCGCAACACCGTAGCCGGTAGCGCCTCGCCGCGCTCGACCGTCGCCGCCACCGCATCGATCAACCCACCCAGTTCAAACCCCTCGGCCTGAAGCCAGGCCTGATCGTAATACGTCGTGGCATAGCGCTCGCCGCTGTCGCACAGAATCGCCACGATCGACCCCTCCTCCCCCGCTGCAGCCATCTGCTGCGCGGCCATCAAGGCGCCGATCAGGTTGGTCCCGCTCGATCCGCCGACATGACGCCCCAGACGTTTCGCCAGGTAATGCATGGCTGCCAACGACAACGCGTCCGGCACCTTGACCATCGCATCGATGACCTTGGGCAGGAATGACGCCTCCACCCGGGGTCGTCCAATGCCCTCGACCCGCGAACCGTGAGCCAGGCGCAGGCTGGCATCACCGCTCTGGTAGTAATCGAAAAACACCGAGCGTTCGGCATCGGCACACAACACGCGGGTGGCGTGCTGGCGATAGCGTACGTAACGTCCCAGGGTCGCCGTCGTGCCCCCGGTACCGGGGCTGGACACCAGCCAGCTCGGCTCCGGGTGCTTTTCGAAGCGCATCTGCTGGAAGATCGATTCGGCGATGTTGTTGTTCGCCCGCCAGTCGGTCGCGCGCTCGGCGTAGGTGAACTGGTCGATGAAGTGGCCATCGTGTTCGCGCGCCAGGCGTTCGGATTCGGCGTAGATCTGCGTAGGGTCCGTGACCAGATGCGTTTGCCCGCCATAGAAAGCGATTTGCGCAATCTTCTCCTTCGAGGTGCTGGCCGGCACGACCGCAATGAACGGCACCCCCAGCAAACGCGCGAAGTACGCTTCGGAAATTGCCGTCGAACCGCTGGACGCCTCGATGACTGGCGCTCCGGGCTTGAGCCAGCCATTGCACAGCGCGTACAGGAACAGCGAACGCGCCAGACGGTGTTTCAGGCTGCCGGTGGGATGGCTCGACTCATCCTTGAAGTACAACTCGATGCCGGCAAAGCCTGGCAGCGACAAGGGGATCAGATGAGTGTCGGCGCTGCGCTGGAAATCGGCTTCGATGATCCGGATGGCTTCGCGGGACCACTGTCGGATGTCGCTCATGGTAGTTATCTCGATGGATCGGGCAATTGGCGGCCTTTTCACAAGCCTGAGCCTTCAAGCTTAGGAAAAATCCTACATCCAGCACAGATACAGCTGGGTTCCAATGCATCCGGCAACTGCTAGGCTCAAGACCTTGCCGCAGAATCGTGTTGTTACGACATATAACAAAAAAGAATATAACTTTTGTTTTAACAACTAACGGTACGGGTTAGGGTGTGCCACCTTTTGACTAATCGATGGAGAGCGACTGTGCCTCTGCGTAGCACGTTCACGCGTTTCTTTCAGCTGGAAGCTGCCAGCGGTCTGTTATTGATCGCCGCGGCTATCCTCGCGCTGATCATCAATAACTCCCCGCTGTCGTGGCTGTACAACGGCCTCCTGGAAACCCCCGTTGTCGCCCAGATCGGCGCGCTGAAAATCGCCAAGCCCCTGCTCCTATGGATCAATGACGGGCTGATGGCGATGTTCTTCCTTTTGATCGGGCTGGAGGTCAAGCGCGAGGTCCTCGACGGGCAACTGTCCAAGCCGTCGCAGATCGTCCTGCCCGGCGCAGCCGCCATTGGCGGCATGGTCGTGCCAGCGTTGATCTACTGGTTCCTCAACCGCGACAACCCGCCGGCCCTGAACGGCTGGGCGATCCCGACAGCCACCGACATCGCTTTCGCGCTGGGTGTACTGGCGTTGCTGGGCAAACGCGTTCCGGTCTCGCTGAAGTTGTTCCTGATGACCCTGGCGATCATCGACGACCTCGGCGCCATCATCATCATCGCGATTTTTTACTCCGGCGAGCTGTCGACCCTGTCCCTGGCACTGGCTGCAGCCTGCATCGCGGCGCTGATCGGAATGAACCGGCTCGGCGTGGTAAAGCTCGGACCGTACATGATCATCGGCCTGATCCTCTGGGTCTGCGTACTCAAGAGCGGTGTGCATGCCACGCTGGCGGGCGTGACCCTGGCCTTCTGCATACCGTTGCGCACGAAAAACGCCGAACCGTCGCCCCTGCTGACACTGGAACACGCGCTGCACCCTTGGGTGGCCTACGGCATCCTGCCGTTGTTCGCCTTCGCCAACGCCGGCCTGTCGCTGAGTGGCGTTACCGCCGAGAGCTTCACCCATAACGTGCCAATGGGCATCGCGATTGGCCTGCTTCTGGGCAAGGCAATCGGCGTCTACGGCCTGACCTGGCTGGCGGTGAAAACCGGCATCGCCGCCCTGCCCCAGGGTGCCAATTGGGGCCAGGTGCTGGGTGTCGCGATTCTTTGCGGCATAGGCTTCACCATGAGCCTGTTTGTCGGTTCGCTGGCCTTTGAGCCAGGCGTGAGTGACTATGCGGGGATGGATCGGATGGGGATTCTCACCGGTTCGATTCTGGCGGCCTTGATTGGCTATGCCGTCACGGCTGCGGCGAGTCGCAAGCCTGCACTGCAAACGGCGCACCTGTAGGACCAAGCTGGCTCCAGGCGGCGTTCCGATGGACGTCAACGATGATGCGGGAAATCTGAAACCCAACGGTGTTTTCAGGTTTTTCGCGAGCAAGCTCGCTCCTACAAAAAACCGTACAGAACTTCGGATTCTTCCTACGAGCTTTACGGAAGCTGCCTGCATAAATCCCCAAGCCTTTCTCGTTAACGTTGCGATTTGTGACCGTGCCTTTTGCTTTATGCAGACATGGTCAAATTCAGCAATTTTGGAGAGGGTTATGGCGCTACGTCAGGAACTGATGCCCCCGCACCTTTGCGAAACCAAGGTTGCTCGCCTTGCAAACCTTGCTGCGCAAATTGATGGCGCAAATCAGGATCAGACCAGGGATCAGCTGGCTCAATTCAATCGAGAGGCTATGACGGATCTGACCTCTCTCGATTTTCCAGGTATTGACGAAGCCCAGGATCATGACACTTGGGTTCGCCAGATCCTGATGGGGCCTTATGAGCGCCGCCTGAAGGATATCTCCCAACCTGAAATGATCGAAATGGCTCGAAGAGTCATGGATGCGGATATCCCGGAACACGCCACCTGCTTTTGGCTGCAAATGTTGGCCCTCAATATTCCAGATGCTCGTATTTCCGATCTTTTTATCTGGCCCGGCGAATATTTTGGTGATGGGGACGACGCTCGAGAATTAATACCCGAGCAAGTCATTGAAACAGCCCTAAAGAACGATTTTTAGCCCGATGCCGGAAACCGGCGCAAAAAAAACCCGACCAGTCACCCTGGTCGGGGTTTTCTCTTACCCGTATTACCGCTTAGTGAGAAACGCGACTGGTGCCATCAACCGTGGCAATACGCACGCGCTCGCCGACGCGGAACACTTCGTTTTCCTGAACCTGCTGCACGTAGGCACGCATGCTGCCGTCGTCTTCACGCACGGTGATCTCCACGCCCTGGGTGCGGGTCAGGCCTTCTTCGGTAGCCGAGCCCAGCAGCCCGCCGGCCACTGCGCCGATGACCGCTGCGACGATACTGCCTCGGCCGCCGCCGATGGCACTGCCGCCAACTCCGCCGACCACTGCACCCGCAGCGCCGCCGATCGGGGTCTTGGTACCTTCGATTTTCACCGGCCGCAGGGCTTCGATGGTGCCCATGCGAATCGTCTGCACGCGACGCGCTTCGTCACGGGAATAGGAGTCACCGGTCAAGCTCGATTGGCAGCCAGTGAGCAACATCGCCATGGTGGAAAAGGAAGCAACCAGCAGAACAGACTTACGCATAGCATCAACTCCAAAGGACAAGTAACCATTAAACTCCGCAGCTGAACGCCTGTCACGGCCTTGCCTGGAGAAAATTGCTTCGATTCAGGCTCTGTACAGGCCCCTTGACGAGCTCACCACACAGTTGTGGCTATTTGCAAAACTGCGCCACTGACCAGGGATCTATATGGATTACTTTATCATTGTCGTCACAACCGTCGCTGGACTGTACTTCCATGGGTGGCTATATGTGCGCATCAGACGCTGGGTGGACCGTGACCTGGCATTAGCGCTGGCTGGCAAGGACGAGCAGAAAAAAGCCTTCATGCTCGAACAGTTGGCAAGCGCTCATGCGCAGAAAATCAAGCGTCGAGACCTGCCGCGGTGGCTCGAGGCCGCAGCGGCAAGCTATTCCGAGCGGTAGACTGCTTAAGGCGCCAGACGTTCAAGAATCCAGTTGGCGCCCTGCAGACGATAGTTGAGCCGGTCGTGCAGACGGCTTGGACGACCCTGCCAGAACTCGATGCGCTCTGGCAGCAAACGATACCCACCCCAATGTTCAGGGCAATGTGGCTGGGTATCGCTGAAACGCTGCTCGGTATCCTTGAGCAGCGACTCCAGTTCGCTACGATCGGCTATCACCCGGCTCTGCGGCGAAGCCCAGGCACCGAGGCGGCTGCCCAGCGGGCGCACCTGATAATACGCATCGGACTCCTCGGGTGTGACCTTCACCACCCGACCTTCAATCCGTACCTGACGCTCCAGCGTCGGCCAGAAAAACGTCATGGCCGCGAATGGATTCGCCTCCAGCTGCTGGCCTTTGGCGCTGTCGTAGTTGGTGAAAAAGGTGAAGCCCTGCGCATCCAGTCCCTTGAGCAGCAGAATGCGGCAATGCGGCCGCCCGTCCTGGTCGACAGTGGCCAAGGTCATGGCATTAGCCTCCACCGGTGCCTGCTCGGTTTTCACCGCATCGGCAAACCATTGGTGGAACAGCGCAAACGGCTCGGCCGGGGCTTGCGCCTCGGTCAGGCCATCACGGGTGTAGTCGCGGCGCATATCAGCCAGGGCCTTGGTCATGGCGCAATCCTTATGGTTAACGAATCACTTCTTTGTGGTATCGGCGGCGACTTTGGTCGCGTCGGCAGCGGCTTTGGCCGGTGCGGTCTTTTTCGCTGGCGTTGCGGTTTTAGCCGGTGCCTTCTTGGCTGGAGCCTTGGCGACTTTCTTGGCCGGCGCTTTTTTCGCCACCGGTGCAGCCGCTTTCTTCGCTTCGCTTGGTGCTGGAGTCACAGGCTTGGCCACCGGTTTGATGTCCTGGGTTGCGACCATGCGCACGGGCGCCGGGGCCGGCATATTGTACTTGCTCAGCAAAGCGACCATGGTGTTTTGCGGCGTTACCAACAGCTCCACTCGACGGTTCAAGGCCCGGCCCTCAACGCTGTCATTGGCGGCACGCGGAGCGTCGCCGCCCATGCCTCGCAACATCAGGCGATCACGCTGCAGACCACTGAGGCGGAAGATCGCCGCCACGGACTGCGCACGCTCCTGACTCAGCTTCACATTGGCGGGCGCTGCGCCCGAGGTATCGCTGTGGCCGAGTACCAGCACGGCGGTCTTCGGGTCAGCTTCAAGGATTTTCGCAACGCGAGTGAACGGGCCGAGCGTCACCGGCAAGAGCATGGCCGGGCGGTCCGGGTTGAACGAGCCCTCTACGGGCGCGGTCACCACCAATACGTTTTCACGGCGTTCGAGTTGCAGGTTGCTGTCCTTGATCGCTGTGCGCAGACGCGGTTCGTAGTCGTCCAGCCAAGCCTGGGTGACTTTCGGATCGGGCATCGGCACGGCTTTGGCTGTGCTCTGCTCTTTGCCACCAAACGGCCACCACCACTTGCCATCTGCATCAGCCTCAGCCTTGGCCTTGGCCACTTCGACCGGCTTGGCTGCAGGTTTTACTTCTGGTTTTTTATCGAGCGCTTCCTCGGAACCGAACGGCCAGTACCAAGGGCTGGAACTCTCAGCCTTGGCAACCGGTGCGGCAACGGGTTTCAGCGCTGCCGGGGCTGGCGCTGGCTCCTTGGCCGCGACTTTGTCGGAAGACCCGAACGGCCACCAGCTGCCGCCGTCTACATCACTTTTAGGAGTCTGTGCGCAACCTGTAATAGCGAAGCACAGTGCCAAGGCGAGGGTGGGTTTGGTTGACATTGGATATCCACAAAAATGAAGTAGTTAAAATCAGGCCGGATCGGCCCGCATAAACAGACGGTTGGAAACTGAAAAGGCCATCGGGTTCCAGCTCCGGAACCGTTGAGCGTGATTTACAGACAAGTGGCCAGTACCCGCACAAGCTTTTGTGCGCGCGGATCCATCAAGACGTACGGCCCCAGGGTATTTGTCACAAAACCGAACGCCACATCATGCTCGGGGTCGGCGAAACCAACGGAGCCGCCAGCACCCGGATGCCCGAACGCTCTCGCGCCCAGTCCGAAGGTGGCATTGGGCACATCCGGTTGATCGAGCATGCAGCCCAGGCCAAAGCGCGTTCGAGTCAATAAGGTCTTGTCCTCGCCGAGGCTGTGCTCGCGGGTCAGTTCATCGAGCAACTCGCCTTCGAGCAGGCTGCCATCGAGCAACCCGGTGTAAAACCCGGCCAGGCTACGGGCATTGCCGTGGCCATTGGCCGCCGGCTGCTGCATGCGTCGCCACTCCGGCTTGTTGGTACTGGTCAGAACCGACGGCGGATTGGTGAAAGCGCGGGTGGTCATGGCCGCTGGCTCACGCATGGTCACTTGCAGCAGGCGCTGGGCCGCCGCATCGCCGACATTGCCCTTGCCGCGGGCAATGTGCGCCACGCGATAGAACTCTTCATCGGCCAGACCGACGTGAAAATCCAGGCCCAAAGGCTTGGCAACCCGCGCCACGATGGACTCACCGGGACCACGACCATCCGCACGGCGCAACAGTTCTCCGACCAGCCAGCCATAAGTGATGGCCGCATAACCGTGACCTTCGCCTGGCGTCCACCAGGGCGTTTCGGCGGCCAGCGCCTCGACCATGGTTGGCCAGTCGTACAGCGCTTCGGGAGCAAGCAGCTCGCGCAACGCCGGCAGCCCGGCCTGATGGCAAAGCAGCTGGCGCAAGGTGACCGATTCTTTGCCTGCGGCGGCGAATTCCGGCCAGTAGCGAGCCACCGGGGCATCCAGTTGCAGCTTGCCTTCAGCCACCAGCTGCAGGGCGGTGACGGCGGTGAAGGTCTTGGTGCAGGAGAACAGGTTGGCAATAGTGTCGCTGTGCCAGGCTTCGGCCCCGTCCTTGTCGGCGGTGCCGGACCACAGGTCGACGACGGTTTCGCCGCCGATCTGGATGCACAACGCGGCGCCACGTTCCTGAGGATCGTCGAACAACGCCGCGAACGCTTCGCGCACTGCCTCGAACTTAAGCTCGTAATGACCCTGAATCTGCACCCGCGACTCCCCGAAGAACGTTCTGTAAAAGTGGCCCGCATTGTTCCAGCCCTTGAGGGTTTTGGGAACAGGTGCGGGCTGGGCGGTCAATCACTCGCAAAAATGACTGGACATTTGGAGTGTCTGTTCAGGCGCCTTCGCGAGCAGGCTCGCTCCCACAGGGATCGGACTCAATGACCTTTGCCGGAATGCCCACCAGCGCCCTTCCCCGGGCCTTTCCCGGCTTCGGCCTTGCGCCCGCCCTCGGCGTCGTGGCTGGCTTTGTCGACCTCAGCTGCAGCCTTCCGGGCCTCTTTGCCCAACTGATCAAGCGCCGACAGGTTGCTCTTGCGCACACTGTCGACAAAGCCCTGGAATGGCAGATCGGTAACGCCTACCAAGCCAAAGTGACCATTTTCGCCATCCAGCAGGCGCCCGGTCACAGGTTGGTCGAGGTATTGAAACCAGTGCAACCCGACAATCGACGGTTCGTTCAGCGCCTGTTTCAGGAAATTCGCGTAGGCCGGGCCACGGTCTTCTTCCTTCGCCAATTGCGTCACGCCGCCCCAGAACGGGCCGCGATCGGTTGAGCCAAAGTTGAATTCGGTGATCAACACCGGCTTGTCGAGGCTGCGCAGTTGAGCGAAGTCGTAACCATCCTGCGGTTGCAAGGTGTACATGTTGAAGCTCAGGACGTCGCAATACTGCGCACAGGACTCCACGGCTTCCGGGGTGCTGATGGCGAACCGGCCACCGAGCAGCAACTGGTTGGGCGCGTGCCACTTGAGGGAATCGGAAATGGTCTTGAAGTAGGTGTCGGCGAAAACCTTCTGGAAATATTTGAAGTCAGCCTCGATTTCCGGGTGCTCGGCGCTTGGCAACGGCGGTACGAAGCCTGGGTCTTCCATCAGTTCCCAGGCCGGCAGATCGATACCCCAGGCTTTCGACAAGCCCGCCTGGTTGCGGTATTTGTCGCGCAACTGCTTGAGGAACGCGCGCTTGGCCGGCACGTCGGTGGTCATTTTCAAGGTGGCGTACGCCAGCGCGTAACGGGCTTTCGGGTCGTCGCCGGGACCGGCCCAGGCCAGTTCGTTATCGGCGAAGTAACCGATCAGCCATGGATCGTCACGGTGATCGCGGGCGGCAATGGCCACGGCGCGCTCGGTCGCCATGGCGAAACGCGGGTCGAACGGGTCGGGCATCCCGCCCCACCAGTCGCTGCCGGTGCTGATGCTGGCGTAATCGCCGACGATCGACAGCGGCAAGGTGTAGGGAACGCGTTCCGCGTCACCCAGGCTCGAGGCGCTCCAGTTGCCGAGGGTGTTGAAGCCCCAGGCTTGCAGGCGATCGAGGGTGTGAGCGGTCCAGCGTTGTTCATCAAACGTCGCCTTGCACGGCTCGACAGGTGTTGGCTCCGCGGCTTTCGCCACCGTCGCATCGACGGCGCCGGCCTTGGCGGCTTCGGCGACACCGGATTCGGCGGTTGATGGCGCGACGGTGGGCTCGGCAGCCTTCTCGGCCGTTGCCTCTACCGCGTCAGCCTTGGCCGCCTCAGCGACTCCGGCTTTGTTATTGCTACCCAATGCACAGGGGTCGCCATACAGACGCTGCAGATTGGCGCCGTAGAAGTCGTACCACTGGCCAAAATTGAAGCCGCGGCCCTGATCCACACCATTACCACCGCGGTTATCACCTTCACCGTAGTGACTGGCCAGCGGCTCGTCAGCCTTGGGCAGGGATTCGAACATCCATTCACGACCGGCGACGTAGGTCTGGTTGACGTCCGCCGTAACGGCATTGACCCCCAGCGAGTAGAACGGGTGACCTTGTGGCGTCACCAGGTACCAGCGGCCGTCGCGTTTTTCTGTGCGAAAAAAGCCGCTGGCCTTGAACGTCGGCCCGTTGGTCCACCCGCCGAACTTGTCCAGGGAAGACTTTTCGCGCTCAGCCAGCCAGGTTTTCAGCTGCTGTTGCTCCTTGGCGGCGACGCTTTTCAGTTGTTCGTCGCTGCTGATTTTTTCTGGCCATTTGGCCCGGGTCGATTGGCCATAAGTGTCCACCAACGCGCCATAGACCGTTTGGGTCACCCCTTCGCCGTCCTGCACCCCAAAACGCTCCAGCAGGATGCTTTGGGCAACTTTCGGCTGATCCATGGACAGGCTGACCGACACTACCTGGCTACGGTCCAGTTCACCGGCACTGCTGGCCAGCAGGACGCGCTGGCCGTCGACCGTCATCGGCATCGGTGGCCCCGCCTTCATGCCTTGGCTGAGCGGCGAAGTCGGCTGCAATGGCACCAGCAGGGTCTGCGCTGGGCCGGCTGGAAGATCGACGCGACTGACCAAAGTCTTGCCGTCGTTGCTCTGGATGGTCACGTAGAGGGTCACGGCCCAGTTCATCGCGCTCTGGATCCGCAAGCTCATCACGCCCGACTGCGACCAGTCCCATGCCCCACTCTGCGGAGACAGGCGCAGGGTCGGCCGGGCTACCGGGTTGAACGTCACCCGACGCAGCACTTCACCCTCGGCGGTTTGTTCGGCGTTGGATTGCGGCAGGCTGGCGTCCTGGGTCGCCACCTGGACTACATCGGCGGGGCGCACAAAGTTGAACAGCGTCTGTTGGCCTGCGGGTGCGGCCAACAAGGGCGTTGCGAACAGGGCAAGAACGGCAGGTAGCGAGCGACGCACATAACGGCGAATCATGAGAACGATATTCTCCCTAGCGACCCGGATGGGCCAATGGAAAAGCGATGGTAGAGAGATAGACAGCGCGGTGGGCAAAACTGCCCACCGGTTTATCAGGAAATTTCACGTCGGAAGGGAGGTAACGCATTGAGGATCGCCTTGCCATAGCGCTGGGTGACCAGGCGCCGATCGAGCAAGGTGATGGTGCCGCGGTCCTCTTCGGTGCGCAGCAGGCGGCCGCAGGCCTGGACCAGTTTCAGCGAGGCATCGGGAACCGAGATTTCCATGAATGGATTGCCACCACGGGCCTCGATCCATTCGGCCAATGCCGCTTCCACCGGGTCATCCGGTACCGAGAATGGAATCTTCGCGATCACCACGTGCTCGCAGTACGCGCCCGGCAAGTCGACCCCTTCGGCGAAACTCGCCAGGCCGAACAACACGCTCGAATCCCCGCCATCGACCCGCGCCTTGTGCTTGTTCAGGGTTTCCTGCTTCGACAGGTTGCCTTGAATGAACACTTGCTTGCGCCAGTCGCGATCCAGGCCATCGAACACGTCCTGCATCTGCTTGCGCGAGGAAAACAGTACCAGCGTGCCCCTTGAGCCTTCGACCAGTTCCGGCAGATCGCGGATGATCGCCGCGGTATGGGCCGCTGCATCCCGCGGATCGGCGTTCAGGTTCGGCACCCGCAACACGCCGGCGTCGGCGTGATGGAACGGGCTCGGCACCACGGCGGTCACGGCCTTTTTCGGCAGGCCGGCGCGCATGCGAAAGCGGTCGAAGGTGCCCAGGGCAGTCAAGGTCGCGGAGGTTACGAGCGCACCATAGGCCACGTTCCACAGGTTGCGCCGGAGCATTTCCGCCGCCAGGATGGGACTGGCGTTGACCTCGATATCGAACAGCGAGCCGCTTTCCGACAGGGTCAGCCAGCGCGCCATTGGCGGGTTGTCTTCGGGGTCTTCAGCGGTGAACGCGACCCACAATTCCCAGTTGCCCGAAGAACGGGACAACAGGCTGCCGAACAGCGGATACCACTCTTCGGCCTGGTTACTGGCGATGCCGATATTGACCTCGCCGTCCATGCCTTCCTTAAGAAATTCAGTGAGGCGGGTGAACAAATCAGTCAGGCGCGCAAAGCCTTTCTTCAGTTCGATGCCCATTTCGCGCATGTGCTCGGGAATCACCCCGCCGACGAAACGGTGACGCGGGCGTTCGCGGCCTTCGACGTCTTCGCCGGGCTTGAAATCGGCAGCCTGTTCGCAGGCGGTGAACATGAACTGCTGCTGCGTCTTGATCTCCCGCGCCAGCTCTGGCACTTGCTCGATCAGTTTGCCCAGGTCACCCGGCAAGGGATGCTGGGCCAGCAGCTTGGTGAGGTTCTTGGCGGTGGTTTCCAGCCAGTCGGCGGTGGAGCGCAGGCGCGTGTAGTGGGCGAAATGACCGATGGCCTTGTCCGGCAGGTGATGGCCTTCGTCGAACACATAGATGGTGTCGCGTGGATCGGGCAGCACGGCACCGCCACCGAGTGCCAGGTCAGCCAGGACCATGTCGTGGTTGGTGACAATCACATCGACCTTGCCCATGCCTTCGCGGGCCTTGTAGAAGGCGCACTGGCCGAAGTTCGGGCAATGGCGGTTGGTGCACTGGCTGTGATCGGTGGTCAGGCGCGCCCAGTCGGCGTCCTCCAGGGCAGTGGACCAGCTGTCGCGGTCACCGTCCCACTTATTGCCGGCGAGTTTCTCGATCATGCTGGTAAACAGCTTCTGACTGGCCTCATCGACCTCGATCTTGAAACCTTCTTCCTCGAACAACTGGGCAGTGGCGGTTTGTGCGTGACCTTCCTGGAGCAACATGTCGAGCTTGGACAGGCACATGTAGCGCCCACGCCCCTTGGCCAGCGCAAAACTGAAATTCAACCCGCTGTTGCGCATCAGGTCGGGCAGATCCTTGTAGACGATCTGCTCTTGCAAGGCGACGGTGGCCGTGGCAATCACCAGGCGCTTGCCGGCCGCCTTGGCCGTGGGGATGGCCGCCAGGCTGTAGGCCACGGTCTTGCCGGTACCGGTGCCGGCTTCCACCGCGACAATCGCGGGGTCGCCACTGCGCCGGCCTTCGTCGTCGGTGTCGATGTCACCGAGGACCTTGGCGATTTCGGCGATCATCAGGCGTTGGCCGTAACGCGGCTTGAGGCTCTTCGCTTCGAGAAAACGCGAATAGGCGCCCTGGATCGTGGTTTTGAGTTCAGTGCTGATCATGGATTGTCGGGCGCAAATAACGCTGGATAAATTTTCAGTAGTTCGGTTCGGCCGCTATCATACCCCGCTAATGAATCCCGCGCAGAACGGAGTAACCCGATGACACCTTTTAGCCTCATTTATAGCCTGCATGTACTGGCGGCCCTGGTCTGGGTCGGCGGCATGTTTTTCGCCTGGATGGTCTTGCGCCCCGCGGCCTTGAAGGCGTTGGAGGGCCCTGCCCGGTTGAAGCTGTGGCTGGAAGTGTTTCAGGGTTTTTTCCGCTGGGTCTGGGTCGCGGTGCTGTTGTTGCCGATCAGCGGCGTCGGCATGATTCATCTGCAATACACAGGATTTGAAACCGCGCCGCGTTACGTGCAGGTGATGATGGGGTTGTATGTGGTGATGACCGCGCTGTTCATCCGGATCCAGGCGTTGATGTTGCCGGAGTTGCGCGCCGCGGTGACGACCCAGGATTGGCCGGCGGGGGCTGCGGTGCTGGGGAGGATTCGCCGGTTGGTGGGGATCAATCTGATTGTAGGCCTGGTGTTGGTGGTGATTGCGGCGCTTCGGCCGATGCTTTAATTGTGATCGTTCCCACGCTCTGCGTGGGAACGATCGGTCTGGGGGATGGGGGTTACAACCGCTGCACCGTCACCGAACCTGCAGCCCCCTCCTCTCCCGGTTGCCCGTCCAGGCCAGGCTTGCCACTCTTGCCGCCATCGGCCTTGTAGACCAAGCAGCCCTTGGCTTTACCGCCCGCCCCCGGCTTGCCGCCTGGCCCGGCTACGCCACCGGCACCGCCGGCCACTTGAACCTTGATCTTGTCTGCGGGGTAATCGCGAGGCACCGCCAGCCTGACCGCCGCGCCAGGCGCACCGGCCTGGCCATTGCTGCCATCGCTGCCGTCGGCACCGCGACCCGCCTGGCCCCAGGCACAGCCTGGTGCCTGGCCGTTGGCCCCGTCGAGGCCGACGAATCCTGGTGCGCCCGCGCCACCGCGACCATCCACCATCAGTTGCGGTGCCGTCAGTGCCTTGATCTGCAAGTTCAGGTTACGCCCGGAGCGGGCAGCTTTCTGGTAAGTCCCCGATGCGCCGCGCGCGGTGATCTGGCTGCCTTCAGACAGCTCGGCTCGGTTGACCTTCAACTCCAGCGCCTGCTCACCAGGGACGATCGTAATCCGCGCGTCACGGCCCAGGCGCAGTTCACCAACGCTGACCTCGGTCACGTTCGAGGGAATCAGCAAGGTGCCGTAGTCGGCCACTTCAAGGCGTTCCAGTTGCAAGATGCTGGCAGTGTTGGGCAGGCGCATCAACGAGTTGGTTTCAACACTCACCACCTGGGCGCAAGCCAATGGGCTGATGAGGGCGGCGAGCAGACAGAGTTTACGCATGGGAAGCCTTAGATGCGGTGGGAGCCGGGAGGGTTTGCAGGTGGAAAACGCCGAAAAAGAGCACGTTCAAGCGATCGAGCCAAGGGTGGGCGCGGCCCCTGAGGCTGCGGTAGCAGAACAGCGCCTCCAGTAGATGAAGCCCCGCCAGCAGGCAGCCGGCCAGGTTGACCAACGGGTGCAGCGGATAGATGAACGGCGTGAGCAGATTGAGCAGCACCACCAGCCAGAACACCAGGGTCAACAGCTTCCCCAGCCCCCATATCACCTTCATACACGCCCCCGGGCAGAATTATTATTTGCTCGCACAGTAACGGCTTCCACGCGGGATAAGCCAGAGGGCAAGCGCAAATTCTTCCTCAAGTGCGTTAAATGGCCGACGGAACGACGTAAATCATCGTCCGACGGCTCTATTGCGCGGTTCAGCGATTGATGTGCAACTCCACGCGGCGGTTTTGCGCGCGTCCTTCTTCGGTATCATTATCGGCAACGGGCTCGCTCTCGCCCTTGCCTTCGCTGGTGACTTTATTGGGCGTAACGTGCTGGCTGAGCAGATACTCGGCGACGCTGCTGGCACGTTTTTGCGACAGTTCCTGGTTGTATTCATCCGACCCAACGCTGTCGGTATGCCCGACCACCTTGATGCTCGCGACGCTGGGGTCCTGCAGTTTACCCATCACCGAATCCAGCTTGCTTTGCATGCTGGGGGTCAAGTCAGCGCTATTGAAGGCAAACAGCACATCGTCGGCATCGCTCAGGGTAATGACTTCGGCTTGCACAGGTTCAGCCTTCACGCTGGCCGGGTATTGCGGAAGCGGGCAGCCATGATGTTCCACAGGGGTATTGGCGGGCGTGTCGGGGCAGCGATCGCGACGGTCGAATACGCCATCATCGTCTTCGTCGCCATCCTGGGCATAACAGATCAAACCACCGGTCAAGATCCCGAGCGCCGCTCCACCGGCCGCCCAACCGCTACTTTGGATAGCGCCCAGACCTCCACCGACGAGTCCGCCGATGAGGCTGCAGATCGGCCAGGTACGTTGATTGAGGGGGGCGGTGCCATCGCTGTGAGTAGCGCAACCGGTCAACAGGCTGCCAAGCAGCAGAACCGGCAAGACGGTCCTTGTGAAATTGCTCATTTTTGAAAGCTCCTGTGCCACCGGCCGATGCCGGTTACACAGGAGTAAAGACCCGCATCCACGACTGCACAAGCCGTGGATGCGAGGGCTCTAGCGGTTGATTTTGATTTCCGTGCGACGGTTCATCGCGCGACCGTCAGCAGTTTTGTTGTCGGCAACCGGCTGGCTTTCCCCGGCCCCGGAGACCGATACGAAGCTACTGCGAGGCACACCACTTTCGATCAGGTATTCCACCACCGAATGCGCGCGGCGGTCCGACAGTTTCTGGTTGTAGGCATCGCTGCCCACGCTGTCGGTGTGACCGGTCACGGTCAGTTGGGCGCTGGCTGCTTCCTGTTTCAGGCGAGTGGCGATGGTGTTGAGCTTCTCTTTATCGGCGGCTGTCAGCTTGGCCGAGTCGAACTGGAAGTTGACATCGCGGATGACGATGGTTTCTTCCTTGACGACCACGACCTCTTCAACCACTGGAGCAGGCGCTGGTGGTGGGCAACCATCGGCATCGACCTTCACGCCCCGTGGCGTGCCCGGGCACTTGTCGCGGCTATCGAGCACACCATCGCCATCTTCGTCACCATCACCGTGAACCCAGCAATAGGCTGCCGCCGTAGCACCGACTACCAACGCGCCATAACCGGCCCATGATGAACTCTCGGTCGCGCCGAGACCCGCACCTACGACACCACCGACCGCGGCACAGGTCGGCCAGTCGGTTTTCTGCAAACCTGCGCAACCAGTCAACACACTGGTTAGCAGAACCAGGGGTAATGCTGTCCGAACTATGCTCATCTAGTTTTCTCCTGAAGGATCGGCTTAGAACCGATTCAGGGAGTAAAGACCGGAGTTTTAATCTCCGCCAGCAATAGGCCATGGCAGTTTTATCTCGTGTTCACAGGGAATCGTGACTTTTCACGCAAAGCCGCTCTAGGATCGAACAAGCGGGCAGGCTAGTCTTGGCAAATCTGATTGAGGATCTTCAATGAATGCAGGTATTTCTTCACGCACGCCGCAGCAGGCGCTGGCTGCTTTGCTGGACCGTTATGCCCCTGCGCGCCTGTTGTTGATTGGCGCCAGCGAATTCCCCGCGCTTGAGGCCTTCAAGCTTGCGCATCCGGACAGCAGCGTGGCGCATACGGCGCCCGGATCGCTGCCTGCCGAGCTGGCGGCGCGCCGCTTTGACCTCGCGCTGGTGGTCGACTGCCTCGAACACCTGCCCAAGCGAGATGGGCTGAACCTGCTCGGTGGCATTCGCAACCTCAATGCCAGCCGCATCGCGGTGCTGGCCGACTTGCCCGCGAGCGGCTGGCAGGAAACCGATTTTTTCTCCCTGGCACTGCAAGCCAGCGAACGCTTCCAGCGTGACGAGCAGGTGCTGACGCTGTTCACTTATGATCTGCTTGACTACAAACAAGTACCCGACTGGCTCAACTCGCGGTTCTGGGCCAATCCGGAAAACTTTGGGAAATACTGGTGGTAACGCAATGAGTACATCCATTTGCCCTTGCGGCAGCGGCACCCTGCTCGATGCCTGCTGCGGCCATTACCATGCCGGACATCCGGCACCCTGCGCCGAAGCCCTGATGCGCTCGCGCTACAGCGCCTACGTGCTGGGCCTGATCGATTACCTGGTGGCCACCACCCTTCCCGCCCAGCAAAGCGGGCTCGATCGCCAATCGATTACTGACTGGAGTGCCCAGAGCACCTGGCTGGGCCTTGAAGTCGAAAGCTCCGAAGTGCTCGGCGGCCAGCCGGAGCATGCCTTCGTCACGTTCACCGCACGCTGGCACGACGGCAGCGGCGAGCACAGCCATCGTGAACGCTCATCGTTTGTACAGAATGCCGGACGCTGGTACTTCATCGACCCTACCGTGCAACTGGACATCGGGCGCAACGACGCCTGCCCTTGCGCCAGTGGGCACAAGTTCAAGAAGTGCTGTTCGGGGTATTTCGGTAGCTGATACAAGGTCAAAAGATCGCAGCCTGCGGCAGCTCCTACGTCGAATTGACGTACACCCTGTAGGAGCTGCCGAAGGCTGCGATCTTTTAGCGGCTAGACTGGGGTTCTAGGGAGAGAAAAACGACCATGATCACCCAGCAACTCGCACGCATTCTGCTCATACTGGCTCTTTGCCTGGGGCTCGGCGGCTGCGCGTCCTGGTTCAGTAACGATGAGCCAGACCCCGAGGTGCATCTGGTCAGGGTCGAAGTCGTGCGGGCCAAGCTGTTGGAGCAGCGGTTCGTCCTGCATTTTCGCATCGACAACCGCAATGACAGCGAGCTGACCGTGCGCGGCCTGGAGTACCGCATCCACTTGGGCGACATCCTGCTGGCCGAGGGCGAGCACGAGCACTGGATCACCGTAAACCCCAAGAGCAGTCGTTTTTACAAGGTGCCGATCCGCACCAACCTGTGGCCTAAGGTCAGGGACCTGGTCAAACAACTGAAAAACTCCGAGCAGGCCATTCCCTATCGTCTTGAAGGTGAGATGGAAACCGGTTTATTCATCGCTCACTACGTGCACCTGGCGCGTAATGGCGTGATAATCCCCGCCGATCTAATTCCGGAGCAACCTCGATGACCCAGCAACCCCATGTTCATGGCCCAGACTGCAACCACGATCATGACCATCACCAGCATGATCACGACCATGGCCATGTTCACGGCCCGAACTGCGGCCACGCCCACCAGGAACCGGTGCGCAACGCCTTGAAAGACGTCGGCCGCAACGATCCTTGCCCATGCGGCAACGGCAAGAAGTTCAAGAAGTGCCACGGCGCTTGATCGGCTGAATCCGATTCTCTGTAGGGGCTACGGGTGTATCAGGCTGGCCGCCTTCGCCGGCAAGCCGGCTCCTACAGGGTTTCAACCGCGTCCAGGATATGTGCGGTGCTGGTGACGGTGGCGTACTCGCCGTGCAAGTTCCCCAGCGACATCGCATGAACCTCTTCGGCTGAATGGGCATTGCCGAAAAAATCGGCCTTGTCGAAGGTAAAGCAGCCATCCTCCACGACCCAGGTCTCAAACCCCAGATTGCCTGCCGTGCGCGCCGTGGACTCCACCGAGTTGTGAGTCGCCACGCCAACGATAACCAGTTGCTCGATCCCCGCCTCGCGCAAAACGGCTTCCAGCCCCGTCGAACAAAACGCGTCCGGTACCTGTTTTTGAACGTGTCGTTCGCCAGGAGCAGGCAGAAACCGCGTCTGAAACTCCACCCCGGTCTGCCCAGGCCAGAACACTGAATCCTCTGAACGGGACAAATGTTGCACGTGAATCACCGGCCGAGCGCTACGGCGCCAATGGCCGAGCAGTTGCAGCATGCGCTCCTCGGCCTGGGGATTGTTCCGCCGACCGAGTTTGGGATGCAGGATGCCTTTCTGTTGGTCGATGATGATCAGCGTCGCGTTGGTCTTGAGCTCCATGCAGACTTCTCTCAGACGATTCAAAGGGGCAATTTTTGCAGATTTTTTCATAAGGACCGCTCCCATGTTGCATGGGAGCGGCCATCAACGCCAGCTCAGTGACCGAACACGCCTACCTTCTTGGCTTTCTTTTCGGTGCGCTTTTCGATGGCGGTTTTCAGCGGTTTTTTCTTCGCTGCTTTCTTCGAATCCATACCTTTGGACATGATGCGTACTCCACTGACTGGGGATGTGAGATCAGGTATACACCTATCTTCGGCGGCGTGTTCTTTTATAATCACCCGCTTTGCGCACCGACAGTCCCAGACCATGCCCGACACCCAGTACACCCGTCTCGACGAGCCGTCATGGCCGCTGATGAACAAGTTTTATCGCGCCCACCAATCGTCGATGAAGGCGGTCCGCGACGCACAATTGTGGGTTGCGCGGCGCGACGGGATCGTCGCGGCGCTGTGTTTGCGGCCGGTGTCCGGCGGGCATTGGTTGACCGGGCTGTTTGTCGACCCGGCCTGTCGCGGACAGGGTGTCGCCGCGGCATTGATCGCCGCCGCCACCCAAAACATTGAAAGCCCGGTATGGCTGTTCTGTCATCCGGACTTGCGTGATTTTTACCAACGTCGTGGCTTTGCCTTCGATCCGCCAATGCCCTACGCCATGGTCGAGCGCCTGAGTCGCTACGCGCGCAGCAAGCCGATGATTGCCATGGGCCTGGAGCCGTAACAGTCAGTCGTCTGCGTTGGGATCAAGGTCCGGGAACATCACCTCGGTAAACCCGAACTTGCTGAAATCGCTGATGCGCGACGGGTACAACCGACCGATCAGGTGATCGCACTCATGCTGCACCACCCGCGCGTGAAACCCTGAAGCGATACGCACGATCGGCTCGCCCTTGGGGTCGAACCCTTCGTAGCGGATGTGTTGATATCGATCCACCGCGCCGCGCAGGCCAGGCACCGACAGGCACCCTTCGAAACCTTCTTCCATCGTCGGGCTCAGCGGCGTGATCAGCGGATTGATCAGAATGGTCTGCGGCACCGCTTCGGCGTCCGGGTAACGTTCGCTGTGCTCAAACCCGAAGATCACCAGCTGCAGGTCGACTCCGATCTGCGGTGCGGCCAGGCCTACCCCGCCGACGCTTTCCATGGTCTGGAACATGTCGTCGATCAGTTGCCACAATTCGGGGCTGTCGAACATCTCGGCCGGCACTTGCGGGGCGATGCGCAGCAGGCGTTCATCGCCCATTTTCAGGATTTCACGGATCATGGTCAGGTTTCGTCAATGGTCGGTTTGGGTTTTGAATGATCCCGGCCCAGTCCCGACACGTGGTGTTTTTCCTCATGGACGGGTCCATGCTCGCCGGGAACCTTCTCGCCAGGGTCTTTGCCCTCTCGCGACATGTGCTCGATCACCGCATTCATTTCCGCTCCCAGCAGCAACACTGCGGCGGAAATGTAGAAGTACAGCAACAGCACGATGATCGCACCGATACTGCCATACATGGCGTTGTAGTTGGCGAATTCCTTGACGTACAAACCAAAGCCCAGGGACGCGATGATCCAAACCACCACTGACAGCACCGAACCTGGCGTGATGAAGCGGAACTCCTGTTTGACGTCGGGCATGACGTAGTAGATCAAAGCGACGGCAACCATCAACAAAATCACGATCATCGGCCAGCGCACGATGCTCCACAGCGTGACAATGAAGTACTCAAGACCAACTTGCGATGCGATCCAGCTCATCACCTGCGGCCCTAGCACCATCAGGGCGGCAGCGATAAGCAGCATACCGGCGATGCCGACGGTGTAGATGATCGACAGCGGAAAGCGCTTCCACGCCGGCCGGCCTTCAACCACATCGTAGGCGGCATTCATCGCGCTCATCATCAAGCGCACGCCGGCCGACGCGGTCCACAGGGCAATCACGATACCCACCGACAGCAGTCCCCCCTTGGATTGCTGGAGCTGGTCGATCACCGGGTTCACTTGCTCGAGCGCCTGGGGTGGCAACACCAGCTCCGATTGCAGGCGCAACCAGGAAAAAAAGTCTGGCAGATGCAGGAAGCCGATCAGGGCAATCAGGAACAGGATGAAAGGAAACAACGAAAACAGCATCTGATAGGCCAGCGCCGAGGCATAGGTCGACATCTCGTCATCGACGAACTCGGTGACCGTGCGCATCATCACACGGTGGATAGGCAGGCCTCTCATGTCTGGAAAAATCATTAGCGTCTCCATTCGCCGCAATCAAGATAGGGTTGAAGTCGTGGCGACTCAGGGGCTGTTTTCTACATCAAAGCAGTTTACTTGGCGACTTTGAAACGATTTCCGTGCTCAAGTTCAGGCTGACACAAAAACGGCCATCCGTGGATGGCCGTCGCGTTTGCCAATCAGGCCGAATCAGGCCTTGTCGACGCCTTTTTTGACAGCGTCCTTGGCTTTGCCCACGGCTTGCTGAGCTTCGCCTTTCTTTTCCTGCACAACGCCTTCGGCGCGCATCTTGTCGTTGCCGGTAGCCTTGCCAACGCCTTGCTTGACGTTACCAGCGGCTTCATTGGCCATGCCTTTAACTTTATCGCCTGTGCTGCTCATGGTATTTCTCCCGAACATATTGATGAATAAAGTGGTTACAGAAGGTTGACCGGAGGCGTTTGCACGGAGTTTCATTTATTTTTATCGCGACATTTCATCGATCCGAGCAGGTTGGGCTTTATGTTTACCGGCCAACCCCCGAGAATGCGCAACGTATTCAGGCCCTGGCGCTGAAGATCCAATTTTGTAGGAATGTTATGAAACTCGATAAAAAGCAGGCCATTGCCCGCAGAAATCAGGAACTCGGCGGTGCTGTGCTTGGCGTCAACAATTGCCACTTCACCGAACTGAACCGCAACCGCAACATCTGGTGGTTCGACATTCCGGTGTCGCGCCTGGCTGTTGGCCAGTACGAGTGGATTCACCTGCTGATGCACACGCCAGACACCGACGAACTGCTGCACCTGAAAGTGCCGACGGTGTTCCTGCGCGAAAAACTCGAAGGCCTGGTGGTACGCAACGAAGGCAAGCGCAAGGCGGCCCTGAGCCTGGAACTGAGCGCCGACAAGGACTCGTTCCTGCAGGACATGCGCCCGGCGGGCACCAACGTTAATTTCGCGCCGTTCCGCCAATAACGCCCCTCTTGCTTGATCGTTCCCACGCTCTGCGTGGGAACGATCAGAACACAAACAAAAAGCCCCGCATCTGCGGGGCTTTTTGTTTGATTACGCGGCGGTTTTCTTCGCGTTGATCTTCTTCAACTCTTCATCACGCAGTTCACGACGCAGGATCTTGCCGACGTTGGTGGTCGGCAGCGCATCGCGGAACTCCACCGCTTTTGGAACCTTGTAGCCGGTGACGTTGGCGCGCATGTGCTCCATCACCTGCTCCTTGGTCAGGGTCACGCCCGGCTTGGCGACGATGAATATCTTGATCGCCTCGCCCGATTTCTCGTCCGGTACACCAATGGCCGCGCATTGCAGCACGCCCGGCAGGGTCGCCAGCACGTCTTCGAGCTCGTTCGGGTACACGTTGAAGCCGGACACCAGGATCATGTCTTTCTTGCGATCGACAATGCGCATGTAGCCATCCGCCTGGATCAGCGCGATGTCGCCGGTTTTCAACCAGCCTTCGCTGTCGAGGATTTCATCAGTGGCTTCCTGGCGCTGCCAGTAGCCCTTCATGACTTGCGGGCCTTTCACGCACAACTCACCGATTTCGCCCAATGGCTGTTCGACACCGGCATCATTGACGATTTTGCACAGGGTCGACGGCACCGGAATGCCGATGGTGCCGATCTGGATGTTCTGGATCGGGTTGACCGTGGCCACAGGGCTGGTTTCGGTCATGCCGTAACCTTCGCAGATGGCGCAACCGGTGACTGCTTTCCAGCGCTCGGCCGCCGCCAGTTGCAGGGCCATGCCGCCGGACAGAGTGACTTTCAGCGCCGAAAAATCCAGCTTGCGGAAGCCTTCGTTGTTGCACAGGGCCACGAACAAGGTGTTGAGGCCGACGAAACCGCTGAACTTCCACTTCGACAGTTCCTTGACCATCGCCGGCAGGTCGCGCGGGTTGCTGATCAGGATGTTGTGGTTGCCGATCAGCATCATCGCCATGCAATGAAAGGTGAAGGCATAGATGTGGTACAGCGGCAGCGGCGTGATCAGGATCTCGCAGCCTTCATTAAGGTTGGAGCCCATCAACGCCTTGCACTGCAGCATGTTCGCCACCAGGTTGCGGTGGGTCAGCATCGCGCCCTTGGCGACGCCAGTGGTGCCGCCGGTGTATTGCAGCACCGCGACATCGCTGCTGGCCGGGCTGGCTTCGGTCACGGGCTGGCCATGGCCCTTGCTCAGCACATCGTTGAACTTGACGGCTTTGGGCAAGTGATAGGCCGGCACCATCTTCTTCACATACTTGATCACGCTGTTGATCAGCAGGCGCTTGAGCGGTGGCAGCAGGTCCGCCACTTCTGTGACGATTACATGCTTGACCCCGGTTTTCGGCACGACGGTTTCAGCCAGGTGCGCCATGTTGGCCAGGCAAACCAGGGCTTTGGCACCGGAGTCGTTGAACTGGTGCTCCATCTCCCGCGCGGTGTACAGCGGGTTGGTGTTGACCACGATCAAGCCGGCTCGGATGGCGCCGAAGACGGCAACCGGGTACTGCAACACGTTAGGCAGTTGCACGGCGATTCGATCGCCCGGCTGTAAATCGGTATGCTGTTGCAGGTAAGCGGCAAAGGCACCGGACAATTCGTACAGCTCACCGTAGGTGATTGTCCTGCCCAGGTTGCTGAATGCCGGTTTGTTGGCGAAGCGTTGGCAGGACTGCTTCAACACTGCCTGAATATTCGGGTACTCGTCTGGATTGATGTTGGCAGCAATTCCAGCTGGGTACTTATCCTTCCAAAAGTCTTCGATCATGGAAGCCCACTCCTCAGCAACGCGAATTCAACACCGCATTTGATGCGATTATTATTGGTGTTTGTCTATAGGTGAGTCTGGCTTTTACTAGGCCGAGAAGTCACAAAGCGCGCCGAGAGTAGCAGCTTTAAAAAGGGTCGACTAGAGCCAAAATCGGCCTCTACGGTCACAATCGTGACTCAAGATTGCTAATCGGTCATTTTAGAGCAAAAAACCTATATGTCGCTGAAAGCCCCGTAAATCGGGGTATCAAAGCAAAAGATCGCAGCCTTCGGCAGCTCCTACAGGGATCGCGTTCCATTGTAGGAGCTGCCGAAGGCTGCGATCTTTTGGGATCGCCTCAATTTATTGGCGGTTATGCGATATCCCGCAACTCCCGCCGCAGAATCTTGCCGACCGGCGTCATCGGCAGCGATTCACGCAAGACGATGTGCTTGGGCACTTTGTATGCCGTGAAGTTTTCCTTGCAGTAGGCCTTCAGCTCTTCAAGGCTGACCCCTGCCTCACGAGCCACCACGAACAACTTCACCGCCTCGCCCGAACGCTCGTCCGGCACACCGATCACCGCGCAGTTGGCGACTTTCGGGTGAGCCATGACCACGTCTTCGATTTCGTTCGGGTACACGTTGAAACCCGAGACGATGATCATGTCCTTCTTGCGATCGACGATGCGCACAAAGCCGTCCGGGTCGATCACCGCAATGTCACCCGACTTGAACCAGCCCTCGGCATCCAGCACTTCGTTGGTCGCTTCGGGTTTCTGCCAGTAGCCCTTCATGATCTGCGGGCCCTTGATGCACAACTCGCCCCGCTCGCCCAATGGCTGCTCGACCCCTTCGTCGTTGATCACCTTCAACGTGGTGCCCGGCACGGGCAGGCCGACCGTGCCGATGCGCGACTGGTCGCCGTACGGGTTGGTGCAGGCCACCGGCGAGGTTTCGGTCAGGCCGTAACCTTCGGTGATGCGGCAACCGGTCAACTGCTCCCAGCGCTCGGCCGTGGCCTTGACCAGTGCGGTGCCGCCGGAGTTGGTGAGTTTCAGGCTGGAGAAGTCGAGGGTCTTGAAATCCGGGTGGTCCATCAGCGCGACGAACAGCGTGTTGAGCCCCAGCAATGCCGAGAACCGCCAGTTTTTCAGCTCCTTGATGAAGCCGCCAATGTCCCGCGGATTGGTGATCAGCACGTTGTGGTTGCCGGTCACCATCATGCACATGCAATTGGCCGTGAAGGCATAGATGTGGTACAGCGGCAGCGGTGCAATCATCACCTCCTGGCCTTCGCGCAGCAGCGCCTGGCCGTCGGCCGCGAACTGGCTAAGGCAGGCCCGCGCCTGCTGCATGTTCGCCACCAGGTTACCGTGGGTCAGCATCGCCCCCTTGGCCAGGCCGGTGGTACCGCCGGTGTATTGCAGCACGGCAATATCCTTGAGGCCGGCGTTCAGCGGCTTGATGCTCTTCCCTTTGCCCTGATGCAAGGCGCTTTTGAAGGAAATGGCCTGGGGCAAGGAATAGGCCGGGACCATTTTTTTCACCTTGCTCACCAGCGTATTGACCAACCAGCCCTTGGCGGTGGGCATCAGGTCGCCCATCTTCGCTTCGATCAGGTACTGGATGTCGGTGTCCGGGAGCACTTCCTGGACCTTGGCCCCGAACATGTTCAGGTACACCAGTGCCCGGGCACCGGAGTCCTTGAACTGATGGCGCATCTCCCGCGCGGTGTACAGCGGGTTGGTGTTGACCACGATCAGCCCGGCGCGCAAGGCGCCGAATACGGCGATCGGGTATTGCAGGACGTTGGGCATCTGCACCGCGATGCGATCCCCCGGCATCAGGTCGGTGTGGGCTTGCAGGTAACCGGCGAACGCTGCGCTGTAGCGTTCCAGTTCGGCGTAGGTCAGGGTGACACCCATGTTGCTGAATGCCGGGCGATCCGCGAACTTCTTGCAGGAACGTTCGAACACCTCGATGACCGACTTGTATTCAGCGACATCAATGTCCAGGGGGACGCCGGCCGGGCGTTTGTCATTCCAGAAATCAGGTTGCATTGTTCTTGTCCTCTTTACCTGAACCTATCCGGGGCCGCTGCCCTGTCTTTTCGCAACAACAGAACGCGGAGCTTCACGGACACTAGCAGCTATGGTGAATCAGGCAAATATGGGCCAAGGCGTCATTGATCGTGTGAATCTTCCCGCCGTGGCGTGGGCTGATGCCAGCGGCTTTATGCGCTATACAATGCAACCACCTCGCGCACCCTGCATGGAAAGGAATCGCCATGATCCACGACACGTTCTGGCTGACCACCAGTGACCGCAACCGCCTCTTCGCCAACCAGTGGCTACCTGCTGGCGAGCTCAAGGCCGTGATTTTGCTGGCTCACGGCATGGCAGAACACAGCGGCCGCTACGCGCGCCTGGCGGAAAAATTCTGCGAGCAGGGTTACGGTGTCTACGCGCCGGACCTGCGCGGACATGGCAAAACTGCCGAAAACGGGACGCTCGGCCATTTCGCCGACAGTGACGGCTGGGCCAAAGTGGTGGGTGACCTGGCGTGCC
This sequence comes from Pseudomonas umsongensis, assembly GCF_002236105.1. Lineage (GTDB taxonomy): Bacteria > Pseudomonadota > Gammaproteobacteria > Pseudomonadales > Pseudomonadaceae > Aquipseudomonas > Aquipseudomonas umsongensis. Next base: position 635,505 of record NZ_NIWU01000002.1, on the reverse strand, counting down.
TCAACCAGCACATCGGCCAGCAACACCCCGGGGTGCCTATCGTGCTGCTTGGGCACAGCATGGGCAGCTACATCGCCCAGGCCTATCTGTTGCATCACAGTGCCAGCCTGCACGGGGCCATTCTCAGCGGTTCGAACTTCCAGCCGGTGGCGCTTTATCGTGCAGCCCGGCAAATCGCCCGTGTCGAACGCCTGCGCCAGGGCCCCAAGGGCCGCAGCGCCCTGATCGAATGGCTGTCGTTTGGCTCGTTCAACAAAAAATTCAAACCGGCGCGCACCCGCTTCGACTGGCTCAGCCGTGACCCGGTGGAAGTCGACCTGTACGCCAACGATCCGCTGTGCGGCTTTCGTTGTACCAACCAGCTTTGGATCGACTTGCTCGGCGGGTTGCAGCAAATCAGCAAAGCGTCCAATCTCGCCCAGATCGATCCGGGCCTGCCGCTGCTGGTGATTGGCGGCGAATGTGATCCGGTGAGTGAGGGCAAGCGTCTGAAGGATCTGGCCAACGCGCTGCGCAAGGCTGGCAGCCAGAACTTGCAACTGACCGTTTACCCGCAGGCGCGGCACGAACTGTTCAATGACATCAACCGTGATGAAGTGACGAGCGACGTGTTGGCCTGGATCAACCAGGCGTTGAGCAGTCCACGACCACACCGAACCGAATAGTTTTTTGTGAATTTTTTAATTCGTCACAGGAATCGAGAGACATGACCCAGGTTACCAACACCCCTTACGAAGACCTCGAAGTCGGCCAGACCGCCAGCTTCAGCAAAACCGTTGAAGAGCGCGATATCCAGCTGTTCGCCGCGATGTCCGGCGACCACAACCCGGTGCACCTGGACGCCGAATACGCCGCCAGTACCATGTTCAAGGAGCGAATCGCCCACGGCATGTTCAGCGGTGCGCTGATCAGTGCCGCGGTGGCCTGCGAGCTGCCTGGGCCGGGCACTATCTACATCGGCCAGCAGATGAGCTTTCAGAAGCCGGTGAAGATTGGCGACACCCTGACGGTGCGCCTGGAAATCCTCGAGAAACTGCCGAAGTTTCGCGTGCGCATTGCCACTCGCGTGTTCAACCAGCGCGATGAGCTGGTGGTGGACGGCGAGGCGCAGATCCTCGCACCGCGCAAGCAACAGTCGGTGACCTTGACCGAGTTGCCGCCGATCAGCATTGGCTGACGTGTCGTTATGATCGTTCCCACGCTCCGCGTGGGAATGCCTCAACGGACGCTCCGCGTTCGGCTTTTTGGGACGCAGAGCGTCCCGGGCTGCATTCCCACGCGGAGCGTGGGGAACGATCAGTGTGAACCCTCCTGCACCTGTACGCTCGCCGTCATCCCCGCACTCAAGTTGAGCCCCTCAGGCACGTTCTCCAACTTGATGCGCACCGGTATCCGTTGCGCCAGCCGAACCCAGTTGAATGTCGGCTCCACCTCTGCCAACAACTGGCCATCCGGCGTGGTATTTCGGTCGGCAATCCCCCGACTGATGCTTTCCACCCGCCCCTGCAAGGCATCCCCGGCGCTCATCAACCAGACTTTCACCGGGTCGCCGACATGGATGCGCGGCAGTTTGGTTTCTTCGAAATACGCCTGCACATAAAAGGTCGAGTCATCGATAAGGGCCATCACCGATTGCCCAGCATTCACATAATTGCCTTGGGCCAGGCGCAGGTTGGTGATGTGCCCGTTGCGCGGGGCTTGCACTTGGCTGCGGTCCAGATTGATTTGCGCAGCCTTGGCTTCGGCCTGGGCTTCGCGCAGTTCGCCACGGGCGATGCCGGCGTTGATCTGCGCGTTTTCCCGCAGCTCCGCACTGATCGCCTGCGGCCCAAGACTGGCGCGCCGGCTGGCTTCGCGCTCGCGTAGATTGAGTTGTTGCTGGCGGGTCTGCACCACGGCTTCAGCCTTTTCCAACGCAGCTTCGAAACGGTCGCGGTCAATGCTCAGCAACAGGTCGCCGGCCTTGACCTGCTGGTTGTCGTAGGCCTTGAGCTCTCGCACCCAACCTGACACATCCGGGGAAATCACCACCACGTCCGCACGGATGCGCGCGTCGCGGGTCCAGGGTGTCAGCATGTAGTACTGCCACAAATGAAAACCGGCAAAAATTGCCACCGCCACCAGGCACAGGGTGACCGCGACACGTACAGAAGTACGCATATTCAACTCCTTACAAAGGTCCGAGGACGACGGTGATCACGGTCAATACGCAGACGTACAAGGCGCAATCAAATAACGCTTCATGCCAGATCCAGCGGCTCACCGGCGTCAGGCGCAACAGCAGGCGCAAGGCGCCGGTCACCAGCAGCGCCAACACCACATAAATCAGGAACGGGCTGAGCAGCACACCGCCCACTGACCACTCACGCAAGCCCATCGATGTCCTCCTGCTGGCGGCACCAGGCGCGCCAGCTGTGTTGCAATTGCAGCACCGCACCCTGGGCCAGTTTCACCGCATCGCCGGGTGGCAAGGCGTACAAGGTTTGCAGCAACGCTGCACTCGGTTCGGCCAATGCCTCGGCGCGACTGCCAGCGGGGCCTTGGCGCAGGACATTTTCCAGGTCATCGAGATAACGCCGTTGCGGCTCTGTGACCGGCACCTGCGCCACCGCCAGGCTCAAGCGCAGGTGCAACAATTCATCGCCGATGTCCAGGCCGAGCAAGCCATCGTCCCAACGACTGCGCGCTGGCTCCGGCAGTTCCGGATAGTGCCGCGCCAATTGCAGCAAGCGGTCGGCCATGCGCCCACCGAACCAGCTTTCAGCGCCCGCCAGGTTACGCCGTGTCAGGCGTACCAGATCGTCCAGGGTTGCCGCCAGCAGGCGTCGGCCATGCCAGGCCGGGTTGCGCAGGATCAGCAAGTGAAACGCCAGCACCGCCGCACCGACACCAATCACCATGGCCTGCGCGCTGTTGAAGAACGTTGCGACGTCGAACTGCATCTGGTTCAACGGGGCGACCAATACGATGAAATGCAGGCAAAACGAGGTGGCAGTAGCGCCGATCTGCGCCTTGGCCATGCCCAAGGCACCAAAAAACAGCGGTACACCCATGCCCAGGCAAAGCATCGCGAAACTGCTCCATTGCGGCAGTAGAATTTGCCCGACGATAAACGCCGCCGGAATAGCCAGAAAAATGCCGCGCATGAAACTCATGCCGATCTGCGCACCGTTCTCGCGACTGGCAAACAGGCTGCAGACCACACAGGTCAATACCAGTGCACCGGCTGCGGCGGGCCAGGCGGTTGCCAGCCAAAAGCTCGACACCACCAGGAAGGCCAATGCGCTGCGGGCGCCGAAGACCAGGGCCAGAGACAGATCGCGATGTGGTGTCAGGGTTCTCGGTGGGTCGAGTGATTGGCCTCCCTGCTCCACCACTTTCAACGCTGCGTTTGCCGCCATGGCGGTATCTATCAACAAGGTGAAACGGACCAGGCAGTAACTCTGCGCAGAACTGATGCCCGGATCATGGGAAGCATCGAGCAAGCGCGGGCGCAATGCTTGCAGGGTCGCGGTATCGGCGTTGTTCAGCGCCTCCTGAACCTCGTTCATCCAGGGCAACAACAGCTCGGACTCTGGCGGCGCCAACTGCTTCCACTGCCTGCGCACCGAACGGGCAATACGCAGCAGCATCAACAGCTTCTGGCTCAAGCCGCTGATGGCCCGCGCACGTTGCCGACCACGGCTGCCTTCGAACCAGGCATGTTCGCGCTGGGCGTCCACCGCGACGATTCGTCCGAGGATTTCCAGCAGCCCCTTGCGCGCCTGGGCATCACCGGCCAGGGTCGCCTGCGCCGCATTGAAACCGCTTTGCCAGGCAGCCCGGGCCTGATCGGCTAATTGCCGTTCGACCCGCAGCGGCCAGAGCAAGGCACTGCTGGCCGTTGCGCAGATAATCCCCAGGCAGATTTCCGTACAGCGCGCCACCGCCTGATCGAACACCGTCAGCGGATGGTTGATAGCGGGCAAGGCAATGATCGCCACCGTGTAGCCGGCCAACACAAATGAATAGGACCAGGCGCTGCGCAACAGCGTTGAACTGGCGGTACACAGCCCTAGCCACAACGCCAGGGCCAGCAGGAACAACCAGGGCGTCTGGGCGAAGACACCCATGAACACGACTGACATTATTGTCCCGACCAGGGTCCCCAGCAGCCGCGCCAGGCCCTTTTGCAGCACCATACCGGACAACGGCTGGGCCACGATGAAGGCCGTCATCAACGCCCAGGCCGGTTGCTCAAGCCCCAAGCGCAACGCCAGCCACAACGCCACGCCCCCGCCGATCAAGGTCTTGATCGCGAATTGCACGGCGCGGCGGTCGGGCAGGAACAAGGCCTGCAAAGTGATAGGCACGGAATGGACTCTTGGGAGCACGATTTAACGAACGATAGTCGGCCTGAGCCGTGTAACTTGAAAACAAATTATTAGCTAGCTATCTATATCGCGTCCAGCAGTAAATCCATAACACAAAAAAACGCCAGACTGGCTGGCGTTTTTGACAGCTAACGGACGCTTACGAGCGTGCGCGAGCCTGGTTGCGCAGGGCTTTCACCTGATCGTGATTGCGTTGTACGCCATGGTACTGACGCTCTACGAGGTCGCGAATGCCCACCAGGTTGTGCTTGTTGATTTTTTCCATGGCGTCCCTGTAGGCCTTCAGTGCATGGTCTTCACCACGCTCGGCTTCATTGAGCACGGCCTCTTCGTCCTTGCCGGTGAACATCGACTTCACGTCGACCCAGCGACGGTGCAGATCACCGCTGACACTGGTGGAAGTTTCCGGATCGCCACCCATGGAGCGCACGGCGCTTTGCAGTTCTGCAGCCGCCGCGGCACAGTCGGCCGAACGTTGCACGAACAGGGTTTTGAGCTCAGGGTGCTTGATGTCTTCAGCGCAAGTCTTGAACCCTTCCTGACCGTCCTTGCTGGTTTCAATCAGGTCGTTGAGTACAGAAATCGCTTCTTTATTCATGTCGGTCATTTTTCAATTCCTTGCGGGTTGATGAAAGATGCAATAGGTATTGCACTGGTCATGCCAGCCTGGAACCGATCGTTAATTTGTTAATTTTCAATAAGTTAGAATAGAACAGAAAATCTGTACCCGTTTTATTTGCATGATCTGTCATTTGGCCTGCATGCAGAATGCCTGTATTTTCGAGACTGATTGATTCAAGGCGACCGATTGATGAACCCTGAAAAGCTCGAATTGCTGATTACTCGCCAAATGCCCTTTGGCAAATACAAGGGGCGAATCATCGCCGACCTGCCCGGCCCCTACCTCAACTGGTTCGCCCGGGAAGGTTTCCCCCATGGCGAACTGGGTGGCTTGCTGGCCCTGATGCAGGAAATCGATCACAACGGCTTGTCCGAGTTGCTCGAACCCTTGCGCGCCAAACATGGCAAACCCGCGCCCCGTCATTGAAATCGCCCACTCATCGAGTAATCCATGCCCGACAACACCCTCCGTGCCCGTGATGAAGCTTTCTGGCGAACCTTTGCCGACCGCTACGAAGTCCAACCTGGCCCGATCAATCTGGAAAACGGTTACTTCGGGCGAATGTCGCGCACGGTGGTCGAGGAATACCAACGCAACATCGAGCTGATCAACCGCAGCAACTCGGTTTATGTGCGCCAGCGTTTCGAACAAGGCGAGAGCCAGAAGATCAGTTCGCAGGTGGCCGGTTTGATTGGCGTTGCCGCAGAAAGCGTCGCCCTCACCCGCAATGCGACGGACGGGCTGCAAGCGTTGATCCGCAACTACAACCGCTTGCAGCCGGGCGACCAGGTTCTTTTCAGCGACCTCGAGTACGACACGGTCAAGGGCGCCATGCGCTGGCTGGCGCGCAATCGAGGCGTCGAAGTGATCGAGATCGAGCATCCGCATCCCGCCAGTTTCGACAGCCTGCTGAACACCTATCGCGAAGCCTTCACGCGTTACCCGCGACTCAAGCTGATGGCCCTGACCCACGTCACCCACCGCACCGGCCTGGTGATGCCCGTCCAGGCGATTGCAGCCGCCGCCAGGGAACATGGCATCGACGTGATTCTCGACGGCGCCCACGCGTTGGGCCAGTTCGAATTCGATCTCAATGAGCTGGGTATCGACTTCGCCGCCTACAACCTGCACAAGTGGATCGGAGCGCCTCTGACCCTGGGTTTCATCTTCATCGCCCCCGAGCGCCTGGCCGACATCGACCCCGACATGGGCGAGATGCACTTCCCGGTGACCGACATCCGCGCCCGCACGCCCTACAGCACACCGAACATTCCTGCCTTGCTGACCCTGCCGCTGGTCATCGAGGAACATCATGCGATGGGCGGTTCGACAGCCAAGGGGACGCGGCTGAACTATTTGCGCAACCTTTGGGTAAAGCCAGCACGCGAACTGTCGGGCATTGAAGTCATGACGCCGGATGACCCGAGGCTGTATTGCGGCATTACGTCGATGCGCTTTGTCGCGCATGCCGACCAACAGCCGATGGTCGAACGCTTGCTGCGCGACTACAACCTGTTCACCGTGGTTCGCAGCGGTGCGGCCTGTGGTCCGTGTATCCGCATCACGCCGGGACTGACCACCACCGCGGCTGACATGATGCTGTTGACCACGGCACTGACTGAACTGCGATAACGGACCATCTGTAGGAGCAAGGCTTGCCCGCGATGAGGGCATCCCATTCAACATTGATGTCGACTGACAGGACGCCATCGCGGGCAAGCCTTGCTCCTACAGAGAAACGCGCCGATACCAGGTTTTTTTTGCGGGCAAAAAAAAACGGTGCACCGACCAAGCGCACCGTAAAGCCGTAAAACACACAACTACGTGTCAGGTAAAGCTGATCAGTCCAGCAGCGCCAAGGCCTCGGCGGTGCATTCCTGAATGCGGGCCCAGTCGCCGTTCTTGATCCACTCCGGATCGAGCATCCAGCTACCGCCCACGCACATGACGTTTTTCAATGCCATGTAGCTCTTGATATTGGCAGGCCCCACGCCGCCGGTCGGGCAGAATTTCACTTCGCCGAACGGACCGCCCAGCGCCTTGATGGCGGCGACGCCACCACTGACTTCTGCCGGGAACAGTTTGAAGCGGCGATAGCCCAGGCCGTAGCCCTCCATGATGCCCGAGGCGTTGCTGATGCCCGGCAACAGCGGAATCGGGCTGGCTACGCTGGCTTCCAGCAAGTCACGGGTGATGCCTGGCGTGACAATGAATTGCGAACCGGCCGCTTCCGCCGCAGCCAGCATGTGACGATCGAGTACGGTGCCAGCACCGGTTACCAGTTCCGGACGCTGCTCACGCAGGACCTGGATGGCCTTGAGGCCGAACTGCGAACGCAAGGTCACTTCCAGGGCGGTCAGGCCACCGGCTGCGAGGGCGTCGGCCAACGGCAGGATGTCCTGCTCGCGGGCAATGGTAATCACCGGCAGGATCCGCGCCTTGGCGCAGAGGCTGTCGATCAGGGCAACTTTATCCGCCATGGAAACGGTCGGGGATGGGTTTGTCATAGCGGCTGTTCCTTGGCTCATGGGCACCAGTAAATCTCTAACGTGGGTTGCAGAAAGGCGCGCACCGGCATTTCGGCGACATCGTCACCGGCCAGCGCGAAACTCAGGGTGGTCAACTTGGACTGACCGGAAATCGACAGAATCTTGTGTTTGGCCGAGGCCAACAGCGCACGGCTCATGGTCAGGCGTTGATGCGGTACGGTCGGTGCGAGCATCGGCCAGCATCGACGAATGCCATCCGCCTTCAAGGCTTCGTCCAGGTTCGGGCTGTTGGGGAACAGCGAGGCAGTGTGGCCGTCATCGCCCATGCCCAGCACCAGCACGTCGATCACCGGCAGTTCGGACAGCAAACGATCGGCCTGCTCGGCGGCCTGCTCCAGGTTGGCGCTGGCGCTGTACAGGCTCAGGAACTGCGCCTTGGCTGCGGGCCCCTGCAACAGGTATTTTTTCAGCAGGCCGGCATTGCTGTCGGCATGCTCGACCGGCACCCAACGCTCGTCGGCAAGGCTGACCACCACGTTCGACCAGTCCAGCGCCTGCTTGGCCAGGTGCTGGAAGAACGCCACCGGGCTGCGGCCACCGGAGACCACCAGGGTCGCCGTGCCTTGGGCCTCTATGGCATCGCTCAGTTGCTTGGCCACGTTCAGCGCCAGGCTTTCAGCCAATAGCACCGGGCTCTTGAACGCATGTGCGTGGACGCCCTTGGGCAGTTTCAAATCAGATATCGCCATACCACGACCTCCCGTCCCGCGTGATCAGAGCAATGGAACTCATCGGTCCCCAGGACCCGGCCGCGTACGGCTTGGGCGCATCACCGGATTTTTTCCACCCGGCGATCAACTGGTCACACCACTTCCACGCGGCTTCGATTTCATCTTTACGGACAAACAGGTTCTGATTGCCACGCATTACTTCCAGCAACAACCGCTCGTAGGCATCGGGGATCCGTGCGCTGCGCCAGGTGTCGGAAAAATTCAGCTGCAACGGACCGCTACGCAGCTGCATGCCCTTGTCCAGGCCTTGTTCCTTGGTCATCACACGCAAGGAAATGCCTTCGTCCGGTTGCAGGCGGATAATCAGCTTGTTGCTGATCTGCAGGCGCTGCTCGGGAGCGAAAATGTAGTGCGACGGTTCCTTGAAGTGGATGACGATCTGCGACAGCTTCTGCGGCATGCGCTTGCCAGTGCGCAGGTAAAACGGCACGCCGGCCCAGCGCCAGTTGCGAATATCGGCACGCAGGGCGACGAATGTCTCGGTGTCGCTCTGGGTGTTGGAATTGGGTTCTTCCAGGTAGCCAGGCACCGGTTTGCCTTCGCTGTACCCGGCGATGTACTGGCCACGCACTACCTGGGTGGTCAGGCCTTCCGGGCTGATTGGCGCCAGCGCCTTGAGCACTTTGACTTTCTCGTCACGGATGCTGTCGGCGGACAGGTCGGCCGGCGGGTCCATGGCGATCAGGCAGAGCAGTTGCAGCAGGTGGTTCTGGATCATGTCGCGCAGCTGGCCGGCCTTGTCGAAGTAGCCCCAGCGGCCTTCGATGCCGACCTTCTCGGCCACGGTGATTTCCACGTGGGAGATGTAGTTCTGGTTCCACTGGGTCTCGAACAGGCTGTTGGCGAAACGCAGGGCGATCAGGTTCTGTACGGTTTCCTTGCCCAGGTAGTGGTCGATGCGATAAGTGCGGTTCTCCGGGAAGAACTGCGCCACGGCGTCATTGACCTTGCGCGAGGATTCCAGGTCCGAACCGATGGGCTTTTCCAGTACCACGCGGGTATTTTCAGCCAGGCCAACCTTGGCCAGGTTCTCGCAGATCGCGCCGTAGACCGCCGCTGGCGTGGCGAAATAGGCGATGACCCGTTGCGCACTGCCGGCCACTTCAGCCAGGGCGATGTAATCTTCAGGCTTGAGGAAGTCGACGTGCAGGTAGCTCAGGCGCGCAAGGAAACGCTCGACCACGGCTTCGTCCAGCTCCTTGGCACCGACGTAGCGGCGCAGCTCGGAGGTAATGAACGCCAGGTGCTCCTGCGCGCTACCCGGCTCGCGGGCCAGCGCGATAATGCGCGTGTCCTCGTGCAGGAGGCCTGCGCCATCGAGTTGATAAAGGGCAGGAAACAGCTTGCGCAAGGCCAGATCGCCCAAAGCGCCGAACAAGGCAAAGGTGCACGGTTCAACCGTAATCGAAGGCATGATGTTTGTTCTTTTATCAAGTTAAGCTACAAATACCTTTTTTCAAGGCATCACTCAAGGGAAAATGTAGTAATAACCACAACATTTTCGCAAAATACAGATTCCGAGTGGTGGTCGGTCGGAGCCATCAGTAGGATAGGCCACCGTTACGGGCCTCACCAAAGGCCCTTTTTGCATTAGCCGCGCGCTTATTGGCGCAGGTGAATCAAGGAAACTCATATGGACCGCGTGCGAAATTTACTGGAGCAGATCCAGAATCGCCTTGAAGAGCTGAACAAGGCCGAACGCAAAGTGGCCGAGGTGATCCTGCTCAATCCACAGCAGGCCACCCGATTCAGCATCGCCGCCCTCGCCCAGGCCGCCTCGGTCAGTGAACCGACGGTCAACCGATTCTGCCGTTCGTTCGGCGTCAGCGGTTACCCCGAGCTGAAGTTGCAGCTGGCCCAGAGCCTGGCAAGTGGCGCGGCCTACGTCAGCCGTGCGGTGGAGGCCGACGACAACCCCGAAGCCTATACGCAAAAGATCTTCGGTAGCGCCATCGCGTCCCTGGACAGTGCTTGCCAGGCACTGGACCCGAACCTGATCAGCCGCGCCGTCGACCTGTTGATCCAGGCCCGACAGATTCACTTCTTCGGCCTGGGCGCTTCAGCCCCTGTGGCACTGGATGCACAGCACAAGTTCTTCCGTTTCAACCTGGCTGTGACCGCCCATGCCGACGTGCTGATGCAGCGCATGATTGCTTCGGTTGCGCACACCGGCGAGTTGTTCGTGATCATTTCCTACACCGGCCGCACCCGCGAACTGGTGGAAGTGGCGCGCATCGCCCGGGAGAACGGCGCTTCGGTACTTGGCCTGACCGCCGAGAACTCGCCCCTGGCCAAGGCCAGTACCTTGAGCCTGAATATCCCGCTGCCGGAAGACACCGACATCTACATGCCGATGACTTCGCGGATCATTCAGTTGACGGTGCTCGATGTGCTCGCCACCGGCATGACCTTGCGCCGCGGGGTGGATTTCCAGCCGCATTTGCGCAAGATCAAGGAGAGCCTGAATGCCAGCCGGTATCCGGTGGGCGACGAGTTCAGCTGACGACAGCTTCATTGCCTGGCCCGGCCTCTTCGCGAGCAGGCTCGCTCCCACAGTGGACCTTTGTTCAACGCAAATACTGTGTTCACTGAAGATCTACTGTGGGAGCGAGCCTGCTCGCGAAGGGGCCAGCCGCAACACCGCAAAATCATGCCCCAACCCGCGCCTGCAAACTCAAATACGCCCGCTCCCCAGGCTTCAGGCACAGGCTGTCGGTGCCGCCGCTAGCCGCCTCTACGCAAACGAATTCAGATATCTCATTCCAACTCACCCCCAGCAACGGCCGCGAGCCCGGATGCCAGACCACCGTGTCGGCACTGGCACCCGTATCGATACATAACGCCCGCTGCCAGGCATGGTCGTTGAGCTGCAGTTCACCGTCATGCTGGAACACCCGCTGACAACCTCCATCGACGCGCAACTCGCCTTCCTGCTGGCAAACCTGGCGGTTCAACTGGTCATAACCCTGCACACCTTCCAGCCCAGACAGCGCTATCTCACTGACATCACCAATACGCCAGTAAGCGTGCAAAGCCTGACTCAATTGGCACGGCATGTCGTCCTGATGCTCAGTGCTCAGACGTAAATCCATGCGCTCACCGAGGTGCGCGTGCAGGTCCACCTGCCAGTCGCACAGCTCAAGCTGCCAATGCAGGCGCACGCCATCGTCATCGCTACTGCTGTCGATCAGTTTCCAGTCAAGCAACCGCGCCCAACCATGGGATGGCCAGGCGTTTTCGCTTGGATGCCGGCCATACCATGGCCAGCACACCGGCACGCCACCGCGAATGGCCCCGACCTGCGGCCACTTCGCCGCGCACCACAGCCAGGGCTTCTGGCCCTTGGGCTGAAAGTGCAGCAACTGCGCACCCTGACGACTGAACACCGCCTGACACAGCGGATGATCGATCACCAACACGTCGCGCTTCTGATAGCGCTCCCATGCGAACACCGGCCGTTCACGCAGGGATTTGAAGAAGCGTTGTAGCGGATGCTCAAGCATGTGCCACGGTCCTGAAAATCATCTGTTACCGGGGTGCGCGACCCGCAAAAAAAAGCGGACAGCCATAGCCGTCCGCAAAATGCGCACATGGAGAAGAGCTTATCGCAGTCGCGTTAGAACACCGACTGAATTTTCAGGCCGGCGACCAAAGCGTTATCAACTTCATCGACGCCACCTGGGTGAGTGATGTATTGCAGGTTCGGACGCACGGTCAGCCAGTTGGTCACGTGGAAGCCGTAGTTGAGCTCGTAGTTGTATTCGGTGTCACGCAGCGGCGAGAACAGTGGATCGTTGTAGTCGCTGACGCCATTGGAGGCGTTGACCAGTTCAGCGTTCTTCTTCACGTCATCGTTGACATGGATACGGGCGAAACCGATGCCCAGGTCATCTTTGGGACGCGCATCGAACGGCCCCTTGTACACAAACATCAGCGACTGGTAGTTGTCGACGATGTTGGTGTCCTTGTCGTGGAAAGTGGCGTTGGCGGCAATGTTCAGACCGCGGGTCGAGTCACCGTTATGGCTGGTGAGTTGCTGTTGTGCAACGAACCAGTAGCCGTGCTTGCTGCTGTGGCTGCGATAGGCGTTGCCGCTGGTTGCCGCGTTATTGCCGTTGTCGTCTTCAAGAACGTCATCGGCGCTGGCCGTGCTCTTGTAGTAACCGACACGGTATTCGCCCGGCAGGTTGCCAGGGTTAGGCAACCACACCAGCTCGACCGGCAGGACGGTGCCCTCGGTCCCACTGCCGCTGAGCTTGAAGCCATTGCCGTGTTCCAGTTGCGACGGGTTCTGGTTGTAGGCGCCGATCTGCGCATAGAACTCAGGCGAGATGTTCCACTTCAGGCGGATAGCGGCCTGGCTGACCGGCCAGTTGTACCAGATGTTGGTGGCCCAGTTACCCACCTGGGAGCCGCAGAACGCCAGGTTCTGGAATTCGCACGGGAAGGAGTTGAAGTCTTCACCCTCACCGAAGTAACCGGCCTTGATGTCGAGTTTATTGTCGAGGAACTGGTGCTTGATCCACAGTTGGGTCAGCCGGACCATATGCCCACGACCGTAGACTTCCTGCGAGGAACTCAAGGTGCCGGCACGCGGGTCGCCGATACGGTCATTGGAGATGTTTTCACCGTTACGGTTGGTGAGCTGGATCTTGGCCTGGGTGTTATCCCAGCCGAACAGTTTCTCCAGGTCCAGCGCCGCGCCCAGGCCAAACTGGTCACTGTAGCGTGCAGTCTTGTCATCGTTGAACCCGCCGTGGAGGTTGCCGCCCACTTCACCGACGTAGTCCATCTTGATGTCGATGCCCTGCTCGATCAGCCTGGTCCGCTCGCCCCCCCAATCGCCGGTCATCCATTCGGAATCGGCGCTGAACGCTTCAGCCGCGTGAACGCTGCCGGCCAGCATCATGGCTGCAACGGCCGATAACTGGCAGATAAGCTGAGCGCTGTTGTTCTTCTTCATCCCTACTTCCTCGTCTTATTGTTATTAACTTTTGTTTTTCTAACGCGGTTCCATCGGTTGTGGCAGGCGACAGGCCGCCCATCACGGAGCCCCCATGTGGGAGCGAGCCTGCTCGCGAAGGCGGTGTGTCATTCAACGCAAATGTCGACTGATAGACCGCTTTCGCGAGCAGGCTCGCTCCCACAGTTGTTGATCTCTACCTACCCTTGAACTGGGTCACGTTGGCAGGCCGGTGTTCGGCGTGTGCTTGACCGGCAGCCCCCAGGCGCTCGCCGGTCTTGGCATCGAACAGCAGCACTTTGGCCGGATCGAATTGCAGGGTCAGGGTCTCGCCCACGGCCGGTGCGACGTCAGGCGCCAGGCGACAGCAGACCTTGGTGTCGTTGAGATTGACGAACACCAGGGTGTCGGGACCGGTCGGTTCGGTGACCTGGACTTCAGCGCGAATGGTCGGCAAACCGTTGGCTTCGCCATTAGCCAGGATGATCTGCTCCGGGCGCATGCCGAGGATGACTTCGCGGTCTTCGAGACCGGCGTCCTGCATGCCCAGCGGCAACTCGCATCGGGCCTGGCCGCTGTCGAGCAACGCCAGCAGACGCCCATCCTTGCGTTGCAGGCGCAGGGGAATGAAGTTCATCGGCGGCGAGCCGATAAAGCTCGCCACGAACAGGTTGGCCGGGTTGTTATAGATGTCCTTCGGCGTGCCGAACTGCTGGATGATCCCGTCCTTCATCACCGCCACTTTGTCGCCCAGGGTCATGGCTTCGATCTGGTCGTGGGTCACGTACACCGTGGTGGTTTTCAGGCGCTGGTGCATCAGTTTCATTTCGGTGCGCATCTCGACCCGCAGCTTGGCGTCGAGGTTGGACAGCGGCTCGTCGAACAGATAAATCTTCGGCCGCCGCGCCAGGGCGCGCCCCATTGCCACGCGTTGTTGCTGGCCACCGGAGAGTTGGCCGGGCTTGCGGCTGAGCAGGTGCTCGATCTGCAACAGCTTGGAAACCCGGGCGACTTCTTCGTCGATGTCGGCGGTCGGCATTTTGCGAATCTTCAGGCCGAAGGCGATGTTGTCGCGCACGCTCATGGTCGGGTACAGCGCGTAAGACTGGAACACCATGGCGATGTCACGATCTTTCGGGCTCATGCCACTGATGTCGGCGTCGTCCACCAGGATCGCGCCGCCGCTGATGGTTTCCAGCCCGGCGATGCAGTTCATCAAGGTGGATTTCCCGCAGCCGGACGGGCCGACCAGGATCAAAAATTCCCCGTCATCGATTTTCAGCTCGATGTTCTTCAGGGTGTCCGGCAAACCGGCGCCGTAGGTCTTGTTGACGTTGCGTAATTCGAGAGTTGCCATGTTCTACCCCTTGACCGCGCCGGACGTCAGCCCACGCAGGAAATACTTGCCAGCGAATATGTAGACCAGCAGTGTCGGCAGCCCGGCGATCATCGCGGCGGCCATATCAACGTTGTATTCCTTGGCCCCGGTGCTGGTGTTGACCAGGTTGTTCAGGGCCACGGTAATTGGCTGGGCATCGCCACTGGCGAAGACCACGCCGAACAGGAAGTCATTCCAGATCTGGGTGAACTGCCAGATCAGGCAGACCATCACAATCGGGATCGACATCGGCAGCAGGATCTTCCAGAAGATCGTGAAGAAGCCCGCGCCATCGAGCCGCGCGGCCTTGACCAGCGCATCCGGAATGCTCACGTAGTAGTTACGGAAGAACAGCGTGGTGAACGCCAGACCGTAGACCACGTGCACCAGCACCAGCCCCGTCGTGGTGTTCGCCAGGCCGAACTTGCCGAGGGTGAACGACGCCGGCAGCAGCACGGTCTGGAACGGCAGGAAGCAACCGAACAGCAACAGGCCGAAGAACAATTGCGAACCACGGAAGCGCCACATCGACAGCACGTAGCCGTTCATGGCGCCGATGAAGGTCGAGATCAGTACCGCCGGCACGGTGATTTTCACCGAGTTCCAGAAGTAGCCACCGACCACGTCCCAGGCCTTGATCCAGCCGATGCCGTCGATCACGGTCGGCCAGCTCAACAGGTTGCCGGTGCGGATGTCTTCCGGAGTCTTGAAGCTGGTCAGCAGCATCACCACCAGCGGGATCAGGTACACCGCCGCGGCCAGCAAAAGGGTGGCGTAGATGGCGATGCGGCTGAAGCTGATGCCTGGTTTTGCGAGTTGATTAGTCATGTCGCTTGCCTCGCAGCTCGGAGTACAGGTACGGCACCAGGATGGTCAGCACGGCGCCGAGCATCAGCATGGCGCTGGCCGAACCGATGCCCATCTGGCCACGGCTGAAGGTGAAGGAATACATGAACATCGCCGGCAGGTCGGACGAGTATCCGGGGCCACCAGCGGTCATCGCCGCCACCAGGTCGAAGCTCTTGATCGCGATGTGCGCAAGGATCATGAAGGCGCTGAAGAACACCGGGCGCAGGCTCGGCAGCACGATCTTCAGGTAGATGGTCGGCAGGCTCGCACCGTCGACTTGCGCGGCACGGATGATCGATTGATCGACACCGCGCAGGCCCGCCAGAAACATCGCCATCACGAAGCCGGAGGCTTGCCACACGGCAGCGATCACCAGGCAGTAGACCACGCGATCCTGATCCACCAGCCAGTCCAGGCGAAAGCCTTCCCAGCCCCAGTCACGCAGCATCTTGTCCAGGCCGAGCCCTGGGTTGAGCAGCCATTTCCACGCGGTACCGGTGACGATCATCGACAGCGCCATCGGGTACAGGTAGACGGTGCGGATGAAGCCTTCCTTGCGGATGCGCTGGTCCAGCAGCACGGCGAGGAACACGCCCAGCACCAGGCTGATGCCGATGAACATGCCGCCGAACAGCGCCAGGTTCTTGCTCGCGACCCACCAGCGGTCGTTGTCCATCAGGCGCATGTATTGCTGCAGGCCGACCCACTTGTAGGTCGGCATGAAGCTGGAGTTGGTAAAGGACAGTATGAATGTCCAGATGATGTAACCGTAGAAGCCAACCAACACGATCAGCATGCTCGGCGCGAGTACCAACTTGGGTAACCAGCGTTGCAGCGCATCGAACGGTGAGGCTTTGCTGAAAACCGCCACAGAGCTCATCGGGATAATCCAGGTTAGAGAAATGAATCGACACAGTGATCCCTTGTGGGAGCGAGCCTGCTCGCGAAGGCGGTGTTTCAGTCGGCATCATTTCTGAATGTCAGACCGCGTTCGCGGGCAGGCTCGCTCCCACAGAGGGGTGCTCGGTGTCAGGGATTACTGGGCCGCTTTGACCGCGGAAGCCAGTTGGGCGCTGGCCTTGGCCGGGTCGGCGTCCTTGTCGTTCATGAAGTTGGTGACGACGTCGAAGATCGCGCCTTGAACGGCCAGGGAGGTGGCCATGTTGTGCGCCATGCTCGGTTGCAGGCCGCCGTTTTTCTCGTCCGCCAGGAAGTCCTTGGCCGCCGCTTGGGCGCAGGAATCGAAGCCTTGGCCCGCCATGTCGTTCAACATGTCGGTACGCACCGGGATCGAGCCCTTGTTGATGCTGAAGACTTTCTGGAAATCTTTACCCAGGGCGACCTTGGCCAGGTCTTGCTGCGCGGCGATATCGCCCTTGCGATCAGCTTTCAACTTGAACACAGCCATGGAGTCGATGTTGTAGGTGAAGGCTTTTTCCGTGCCCGGGAACGCCACGCACTGGTAGTCCTCGCCCGCGACTTTCTTCGCCGCGGTCCATTCGCTCTTGGCCCAGTCGCCCATCATCTGCATGCCGGCCTTGCCGTTGATCACGTCGGCGGCGGCGATGTTCCAGTCACGACCGGCGCGGTTCGGGTCCATGTAGGTGGTGATTTTTTTCAGCTCGGTGAAGGCCTTGGTCATCTCGGCGCCCGAGAGGGTTTTCTGGTCCAGGTCTACCAGGGCTTTCTTGTAACCGTCGGCGCCCATGACCGAGAGCACCACGTCTTCAAACACGGTGCTGTCCTGCCAAGGCTGGCCACCGTGGGCGAGCGCGATGAAGCCGGCGGCCTTGAGCTTGTCGCCAGCGGCATAGAATTCTTCGAGGGTGGTTGGCGCTTTGTCGATCCCGGCTTTCTTGAATACTTGCGGGTTGATCCACAGCCAGTTGACGCGGTGGATGTTCACCGGCACGGCGACGTAATCGCCTTCGTATTTCACGGTGTCGGAGACTTTCACAGGCAGCAGGCTGTCCCAGTTTTCCGACTTGGCGACGTCTTTCAACGTTTCGGTACTGAGCAGGCCAGTGCTGCCCCACTCCTGGATGTCCGGCCCCTTGATCTGGGCAACGCCCGGCGGGTTACCCGCTACAGCGCGGCTCTTGAGCACGGTCATGGCCGTGGAACCGCCACCACCGGCGACTGCGCCATCCTTCCAGGTGAAGCCATCTTTTTCGACTTGAGCCTTGAGGACATCGACCGCTGCTTTTTCACCACCCGACGTCCACCAGTGAACGACTTCCACGGAACCCTTGGATTCGGCGGCAAGCACACTGAGAGGGAGCGCAGACAGGGAGACGAGAGAAATGACAGTAGCGAGGCGAGAAATCGCATTCATCGATAAGTACCTTTCTTGTTGTTATGCATGCAAGTCTGGTGCTTGCGCTGCAGAGGAGTTTAAACAGGGGAAGTCCCTTCGCAGGTAACGAAGGGACGCGCGAATGTCACCGCATGGTTACATGGAAACGCTCTGGGACAACGCTGCCAGCGCACTGGCCATGCTCGGCGCCAGCGGCAGGCGCGGGATCAGCACCGCTTGCCAGGCATGATAGAGATCGGGTTTGCCCGCCCAGATATCGCCGCTGGGGCGGTTCAATGGGTCGAGTTCGTGGTGCCAGCTGCCGCATTCACGGTCGATGAAATGACACTCACAAAATTCCCAGAACAGTCGGTACCAGCGTTCGTACTGCTCATCGCCCGTGCGCTTGAGCAAGGCACTGGCAGCGGCGCTGGCTTCGCAATGGGTCCAGTGCAGGCGATGGCGAACCACCGCCTTGTTGTCCCAGTCGAGGGTGTAGACCATGCCCGGTGCGCCATCGATCTCCCAACCGTGCACGCAGTTCTGTTCGAAGAGTTTTTGCGCGTCGGTGAGCAACCAGCCCGGCGTGAGCATGCCGGCGCGCACCCGCGCGGCTTCCAGATGCAAGAGCAATCGGGCCCATTCGAAACCGTGGCCTGGCGTGGTGCCGTAGGGGCGGAAACCGTCGGCCGGGTTGTCGCGGTTGTACTCGCGCAGGGGCTGCCAGTCGCGGTCGAAATGTTCGATCACCAGAAAGCCGTTGGCGGCGGCGTGACCATGAATCACCCGCTCGACGATGCGCTGGGCGCGGCACAACCAGCGCTTGTCGTCGCTGACATCGGCCAGGGCGAGGAAGGCTTCGGTGGCGTGCATGTTGCTGTTGGCGCCGCGATAGGCTTCCTCGCTACTCCAGTCGCGGCTGAAGGATTCGCGCATGGCGCCCTCTTCTTCGCTCCAGAAACAGCTGTCGATGATGTCGATCGCGTCATCGAGCAAGGCTTGCGCGTCGGGCCGTTGTGCAACCACCGCGGAACTGGCGGCCAGGGCCACGAAGGCATGCAGATAGGCATTCTTGCCGGTGTTGCCGTCGCGGTGTTCGGCAACCGCGAACCAACCGCCGTGCACGGCATCGCGCAACGGCCCGCGCAGGGCCCGGATGCCGTGATCCACCAGCTCGGCAAAACCCGGCAGGCCCTGGATGTGCGCCATGGCGAAGCTGTGGGTCATGCGCGCGGTGTTCATGGTTTGTGCTTGCGCGTCGGACGGCAAGCGGCCCTTTTCATCCAGGTTGCCGAAGCCCTCGGGGAGCTTCGAAGCCTTGGCAAATGCCAGCAGCCGCAAGCCTTCGGCGGCGAGCCATTGCTGGTGGGCGGGGGCGTTCAGCCAACTGCTGAAGGCGGGTTGAGAGGAGTTCATGGGGTGCCTTTTTTGTTGTTATGACTGAGGGGCAGTCTAAACAACGGGCGATGGCGGGCTTGTAACGAAGGGGGCGAGTTATGTCACCAACCTGTGACATTTACCTTGAAGGATGTACTGAATGGCCTGGCGCCTTCGCGAGCAAGCCCGCTCCCACAAAGTCACCACCGATTCCTGTGGGAGCGAGCCTGCTCGCGAAGAACGATGACGCGGTATCCCTAATCAACACTACGAGGCAATTGCAGGGTCACCCGCAAACCGCCCTCGCGCAAATTCTGCAAACTCACTTCACCGCCATGACTATGGGCAATGTTGCGCGCAATCCCCAAGCCCAACCCATACCCCTGCTGCTGCCCAGCCAAGCGAAAGTGCGGCTCGAACACCTGCTCCAGCCGCTGTTCGGGAACCCCCGGTCCTTCATCGTCTACATGCAGGACGAAGGCGCTGTCGTCATCGTCGATGTACAGGTGGGCGTTCTGGCCGTACTTCAGGGCGTTGTCGATCAGGTTGCCGATGCAACGCTTGAGCGCCAGCGGTTTGCCCGGATAGGCCGCCAGGGCACGGCCTTCCTGGGTCACGCGACCGTTACCGGTGGGCGACAGGTACGGCTCCACCAGGCACTCGAGCACATGATTGAGGTCCACCGGTTCGATGTTCTCGTGGATGTCGGTGTCTTTCACACACTGCAGTGCGCCCTTGACCAGCAGCTCCAGCTCATCCAGATCGCGACCGAACTTGGCTTGCAGCTTTTCGTCTTCCAACAACTCGACGCGCAGTCGCAAACGGGTGATGGGCGTGCGCAGGTCGTGGGAAATCGCACTGAACAACTGGCTGCGTTCGGTCAGGTAACGGCTGATCCGTTCGCGCATGGTGTTGAAGGCGCGGCCGACCTCGACCACTTCACTGCCGCCACCTTCGGCCACCGGCTCGACGTCGGCACCCAGCGACAGGTCGCGCGCCGCCCGCGCCAGGCGCTTGAGCGGCCGGCTTTGCCAGTGCACCAGCAGGCCGATGAACAACAGCAGGAAACCGCTGGTGAGGACGATGAACCACACTTGCTGCGCCGGCAGACCCTGCTCTTCGAGGCTGGTGTAGGGTTCGGGCAGCAGCGAGGCGATGTACAGCCATTCCCCCGGCGCCATCTGGATCTGCGTGACCAGCACCGGCGGGTTCACCGGTTCCAGGGTCAATGCGTAGTGCGCCCAGGAACGCGGCAGTTCGTCGAGCTTGAGACCGCCATTGAAGATCCGCAGGTCTTCGGGGCTGACAAAGGTCACCGAGATGTCGGTGTCCTGCCCCAGGGACTGGCGCAGCACTTCGTCCACCGCGTTGATCACCGCCTCCTTGCGCGGGGTGATCGGCAGCACTTCCATGCCCAGGGGTTTGTCATTGAGCGTCACCACGAAACGCGTGCCGCCCATGCTGCGCAACTGGTCGAGCACCAACGGGCGGTACGCCACCGGCAACGAGCGCAGGTAACTGACGCTGGCGTTCATCGAGTGAGCGAGGCTGCGCGCACTGGTGACCAGGCCTTCAAGCTGGGTCGCACGCAGTTGGGAAACCCAGATCACGCTCGACAATGCCTGGGCGAACAACACCGCGAGTAGCGTCAGCAACAACATGCGCCCGAGCAGCGAGCGTGGCACCGGCACGCGGCCGGCCAGCTTGCGCAAGAAATCAGTGACCATTGGAGGCAACCACACTGGCTGCCAACTGATAACCGCTGCCCCGTACGGTGCGAATCAGTCGCGGTGGTTTTTCCGTATCGCGCAGGCGTTGGCGCAAGCGACTGACCGCCATGTCGACGATGCGATCCAGAGGCATCAAGTCGCGGCCACGGGTGGCGTTGCCAATCGTGTCGCGGTCGAGGATTTCCTGCGGATGGTCGAGAAACAGCTTCAACAGGGCGAAATCGGCACCGGACAGAATCACCTCTTCGCCATCGATGTGAAACAGGCGATGGCTGACCATGTCCAGGCGCCAGTCATCGAAGGCCAGCACTTCGCTGCCGGAGCGCTCCTGACCGAACTGCGCCCGGCGCAGCAAAGCCTTGATGCGTGCTTGCAATTCGCGAGGGCTGAAAGGTTTGCCTAGGTAGTCGTCGGCGCCCAGTTCCAGGCCGATGACCCGGTCGGCCTCGTCGGAACTGGCGGTGAGCATGATGATCGGCACCTGCGACTGGCGCGGGTGCTGGCGAATCCAGCGACACAGGCTGAAACCGTCTTCGTCCGGCAGCATCACGTCAAGGATCACCAGGTCGCTGGGGGCCTCGTTGAGGGCCTGGCGAAAGCCCGCTCCATCGGGCGTGGTACGCACCTGGAACCCGGCGCGGGTCAGGTAGGTGTCCAGCAACTCGCGTATCTCCTGATCGTCATCGACCAACAAAATCGACTTGTTGACTGAGCTCACGGGGCGGCGTCCTTGTTGTTTGAATTGGGCGGATTATGCCTGATTGAGCGTAAATCTTTGGTGTCTGTGCGGGCCTCTTCGCGAGCAGGCTCGCTCCCACAAGATTATCGGCGATCCTGTGGGAGCGAGCCTGCTCGCGAATGGCACGACGCGATCTTATGCCTGCTCCAGCGCCACACCCGCACCAACCAGCCCCGAATACGGCGCCGTCACCAGCCACACCGGTATCCCTTTGAAGTAATCGCTCATGCACCCCTTGTCGGCAAAGCACCGGGCGAAACCACTTTCGAGGAAGAAATCGGCGAAGCGTGGAATCACCCCGCCAACGATGTACACGCCACCACGCGCACCGGTGGTCAGCACGTTGTTGCCCGCCACGCGACCGAGCCAGCAGCAGAATTGCTCGAGTACTTCCAATGCAATCGGATCACCCGCCAGACCGGCAGCCGTAATCGCTTCTGGCGTGTCGAGCACCGGCTCGTGGCCGTCCACCGCACAGATCGCCCGATAGACTCGGGGCAAGCCGCCGCCGCTCAATGCCGTTTCGGCGCTGACATGTCCGATCTCGTTGAAGATCTGCTGCCACAGTTGAGTCTCGCGCGGACTGCTCAGCGGCAGATCGACGTGACCGCCCTCCCCCGGCAGCGGGGCAAAACGCCCTTCCCCGAGATCTAGCAGGGTGCCGACACCCAAACCCGTGCCCGGGCCAATGACCACCGCCGGGCGCAACGGCTCCGGCGTGCCTTCGCAGACCACGCGGAATTCGCCCGGCTGCAAACGCGTCATGCCCAGGGCCATGGCCGAGAAATCGTTGACCAACAGCAGTTGATCCACCTGCAAGGCCTGGCAAAAACCCTTGCGGCTCAGGCGCCAGTGATTGTTGGTGAACTTGAATTCGTCGCCGCTCACGGGGCCTGCCACCGACAGGCACACCGAACCGATCGCACCCGGCGCCAGGCCCAGCCCGTCCAGGTAGAGGCTGATGGCCTCTTCCGGGCTGGCATGGTCGGCCGTCGCCAGCACCTGGACCGATTCCAGCTGCTGGTTTTTCCACAACGCGAACCGTGCGTTGGTGCCACCGATGTCACCGACCAAAGCCAGTTTCAATTAAGCGTCTCCAGGGCAGAAGTGAAGGCGCTGGCCCCCTGCTCTGCCGAGCTGAAGGCCATGCGCATGAAACCAAACAGTTCGCGACCGGTGCCGATGTTGTTGCCCAACAGGCCCTTGGCCGGCGTGCGCGCTGCGAACTCTTCGGCGTCCACCTTAAGCTCCAGGGTGCCTTTGACGCCATCGACGCGGATGATATCGCCCTCCTGCACCCGCGCCAAAGGCCCACCCACGTAGGCCTCGGGGCTGACGTGGATGGCCGCCGGGATTTTCCCCGACGCGCCGGACATGCGCCCGTCAGTGACCAGGGCAACCTTGAAGCCGCGATCCTGCAGCACGCCGAGGAACGGCGTCATTTTGTGCAATTCCGGCATACCATTGGAACGCGGGCCCTGGAAACGCATCACCGCGACGAAATCCTTCTCCAGCAAACCGGCCTTGAACGCATCAGCCAGGTCTTGCTGATCCTGGAACACCATGGCCGGCGCTTCGACGATCTGGTTTTCCAATGCCACGGCCGACACCTTCATCACGCCGCGACCGAGGTTGCCTTCCATCACACGCAGGCCGCCCTCCGGCGAGAACGCCCGGGCAACCGGACGCAGGATGCTTTCGTCGAGGCTTTCGGTGATGCCTTCGCGCCAGACCAGTTCGCCGTTATCGAGGAACGGTTCCATGGTGTAGCGGCGCAATCCGTGGCCCAGCACGGTGTTGACGTTTTCGTGGAGCAACCCGGCGTCCAGCAGTTCGCGGATCAGGAACGACATGCCGCCCGCGGCCTGGAAGTGGTTGATGTCGGCCTTGCCGTTCGGGTAGACGTGGCTCAGGGTCGGCACGACTTCGGAGAGGTCGGCCATGTCTTGCCAGGTCAACTGGATGCCCGCCGCCATGGCAATCGCCGGCATGTGCAACGTGTGGTTGGTCGAGCCGCCGGTGGCGTGCAGGGCAACGATGGAGTTGACCAGCGAACGCTCGTCGACGATTTCGCCGATCGGCAGGTAGTCGCCGTTCTGTTTGGTAATGCGCGTCACCTGGTGCGCCGCTTCGCGGGTCAGGGCGTCGCGCAGTGGCGTGTTCGGGTTGACGAAGGAAGCGCCCGGCAAATGCAGGCCCATGACTTCCATCAGCAACTGGTTGGTGTTGGCGGTGCCGTAGAAGGTGCAGGTGCCAGGGCTGTGGTAGGAGTTCATTTCCGACTCCAGCAGCTCTTCACGGCTGGCCTTGCCTTCGGCGTAGCGCTGGCGCACGTCGGCTTTCTGCTTGTTGGAAATACCCGACACCATCGGCCCGCCCGGCACGAAGATCATCGGCAGATGGCCGAAGCGCAGCGCGCCCATCATCAGGCCCGGGACGATCTTGTCGCAGATGCCGAGCATCAGCGCGCCATCGAACATGTTGTGCGAGAGCGCCACGGCGGTGGACAGCGCGATCACTTCACGGCTCGGCAGGCTCAGTTCCATGCCCGGCTCGCCCTGGGTCACGCCATCGCACATGGCCGGGGTGCCGCCGGCGAACTGGCCGACGGAACCGATTTCGCGCAGGGCTTTCTTGATCAGCTCCGGGAAGACTTCGTACGGCTGGTGCGCCGAGAGCATGTCGTTATATGACGAAACAATCGCGATGTTGGCGGAGTTCATCATCCGCAGGCTGTTCTTGTCGTCGCTGCCGCAACCGGCCACGCCGTGGGCGAAGTTGGCGCATTGCAGCTTACCGCGCATCGGACCGTCGCTGGCGGCATCACGGATCAGTGCAAGGTAAGCCTCACGCGTGGCGCGGCTGCGGGCGATAAGCCGTTCGGTGACCTCAAGTACGCGGGGATGCATGTGTAGAACTCCAGGCTAACGGATGTGGCGACCTGATTGTCTATGCTGATCAAACACCGGTGTCGATGGGATGACAGACGGCTTTTCTGACCATTCGGACCAGTTGATTCAGGTCACTCGTTGTAGATTGAACAAAATATTGCCATTAAAAAGGCTTGTTTTCTATTTTTTTGCGAATAATCTTGTAATTCCAACAACAAAACGACGGCGGCGCTGACAAATGACTCTACGAATCGCAATCAATGGTTTTGGCCGTATTGGTCGCAACGTCCTCCGAGCACTCTATACCCAAGGCTATCGCCAGGATCTGCAGATCGTCGCCATCAACGACCTGGGTGACAGCGCAATCAATGCGCATTTGCTCAAGTACGACACGGTTCACGGCACGTTCGACGCCGATGTCCAGCATGATCAGGAAAGCCTGACCGTCAACGGCGACCGTATCGCGGTCAGCGCCATTCGCAATCCGGCCGACTTGCCCTGGGCCGCGGAAAAGATTGATGTGGTGTTCGAATGTACCGGTCTGTTCACCGACCGCGCCAAAGCCGCCGCGCATATTACGGCCGGTGCACGCAAAGTGATTATCTCGGCCCCGGCCACGGGTGCCGACGCCACCGTGGTATATGGGGTCAACCACGACATTCTGCGCCAGTCGCACCAGATTATTTCAAACGCCTCGTGCACCACCAACTGCCTGGCCCCGGTGGCCCAGGTGCTGCACCGCGAACTGGGCATCGAAAGTGGCCTGATGACCACCATCCATGCCTACACCAACGACCAGAACCTGACCGACGTCTACCACACCGACCCGTACCGCGCCCGTTCGGCCACGCAGAACATGATCCCGAGCAAGACCGGTGCGGCTGAAGCGGTCGGCCTGGTGCTGCCGGAACTGGCGGGCAAATTGACGGGCATGGCGGTGCGCGTGCCGGTGATCAACGTATCCCTGGTCGACCTGACCGTGCAGCTGAAAAAAGAAGCCAGCGCACAAGAGGTCAATGCACTGCTCAAGCAAGCCAGCCAGCACTCGAAAATTCTCGGCTACAACACCTTGCCGCTGGTCTCCAGCGACTTCAACCATAACCCGCTGTCGTCGATCTTCGACGCCAACCACACCAAGTCCAGCGGCAAGCTGCTCAAGGTGCTGGCCTGGTACGACAACGAATGGGGCTTCTCCAACCGCATGCTCGATAACTGCCTGGCGCTGTGCAACGCCGAATAAGCGATGAATTACGACGACTCGTTCCGCGTTGACGCAATCCTGTAGGAGCTGCCGCAGGCTGCGATCTTTTGATTTTGTTTTTTAGAAACAAGATCAAAAGATCGCAGCCTGCGGCAGCTCCTACACAGGACGCATAAAGCTTTGGAGCTGTACCCATGATCGGCATTACGTTTACCCAAAAAACCATGGCTGCGCGCAAGCGTATCGCCCTGGTCGCCCATGACCACTGCAAAGTGTTTTTGCTGGACTGGGCGGAACGGCAGAAAGACCGGCTCGCGCAACATGAACTGGTCGCCACCGGCACCACCGGTTTGTTATTGCAACAACGCCTCGACCTGCCGGTGGAGAGCATGATCAGCGGCCCGCTGGGCGGTGACCAACAGCTCGGCGCGCGAATCGCCGAGCAACGGGTCGACATGCTGGTGTTCTTCTGGGACCCGTTCGAACCTCAGCCACACGACCCCGACATCAAGGCATTGCTACGGGTCGCGGCGGTCTGGAACATTCCCGTGGCGTGCAATGAATGCAGCGCCGACTACCTGCTCAGCAGCCCGCTGATGGATCAGGCACACGGTCATCGGATTCCGGATTACCCCATGTATTTGCAAGGTCGGGCGTAAACCTTCACAAATCAGGGCTTGACCACCAGAGCGGATGATAAGCATTATCATTCGCTCGAAATGGATCAGGTCCTCCCGTGAGTCAATCGCGTTTCAACGACGTCTTCATCTCCCAGCGAATCTCTCTGCTGCGCACGCTGGAGCGGATGGTCAACAATCACAGCACCGCCGAAGACCTCATGCAGGAGACTTACCTGCGGGTGAGCCGCGCACTCGGCGAGCGAGCCATCGATCACCTGGAACCCTTCGTTTTCCAGACTGCCCGCAACCTCGCACTGGACCATTTGCGCGCGCGGCGCATCCACTCGCGCACCATGGTCGATGACGTGCCACCGGACGTGGTGGAAAGTATTGCCGCCCCCGCCAGCAGTGCCGAGGACGCCGCCCATGCCGAACAATTGCTCGAGCGTTTGAACGTGCGCCTCAGTCAACTCAGCTCCCGCCAGCAGCAAATTTTCATCCTCAGCCGCCTGCACGGCCATAGCTATCTGGAGATTGCCGAGAAACTCGGCGTCTCACTCAGTACCGTGCAGAAGGAGCTGAAGTTGATCATGACCATCTGCATCAGCGTCGCCGACCGGTCGAAAGGCCACTGAGCCACCCGCGGCTCGACGACCTTGTTCATCAGGGCTACCCTTGGCCCTCTTTTGCGCTTCACTAAAAAAACAGCCGTGCACAGACACGCCGAGGAAACACCGTGACGGACACCCACCGCGCCCCTTCGCCCTCACCGGCGCAGGCCACAGCCGAGGCGATGGACCAGGCCCTGGACTGGCTGATCGTGTTGGACAGCCCGAGCGAAGAACAGACCCGCCAGTTCCACCAATGGCTCGCGGCAGACCCAGCGCACGCCGAGGCGTTCGCCAGGGCGCAGGCGATATGGAACGGTGCGCAAGTCACGCAATGCGCGCAAAAACTGGCATCGAGCCCAGTCAAAGTCACTGCGCTGTCGCGTCTGCGCCCGCACTGGAGACCCTTGGCCACCGCCGCCGTGCTGATCCTCGGGTTGTTCAGCTTCAGCAATCTGCCGATGCGCCTGCAGGCCGATCACCTGACCGTGGTCGGTGAACGCCAGCGCCTGCAACTGGAGGACGGCTCGAAAGTCCTGCTCAATACCAACTCGGCGTTTTCCAGCACCATCAACGACCAGAAGCGCGTGGCCCGCCTGTATCAGGGCGAGGCGTTTTTCGACGTGCCGCCGCATCGCGGTCTGCCGTTGGAAATTGACGCGGGCCTGGTTACCGCGAGTGTTCGCGATACGGCATTTGCCGTGCGTTACCTCGACGGCGTAACCCAGGTTCGAGTGCAGCGCGGGGATGTCGACTTGCGCGCCACCGGCGACGACGATGCGAGGGTGCGCCTGACAGCCGGGGAAAGCATCCGCATCGGCCCCAATGGTTTCGACCAGCCGGCCAAACTGGATGCGGCCACTGACCTGGCCTGGGTCCAGGGTCGCCTGGTGTTTGAAAACTGCCCGCTGAGCCAGGTGCTGGCAGAGCTGCGTCGCTACTATCCGGGCTGGATCATCAACAACAATGAGCAGTTGGCGAATGTTGCCGTGACCGGAAATTATCGTCTCGACCAGCCGCTGGACGTGGTCCGCTCGCTGGCTCACATTGCCTCGGCACAGCTCAAGGAATACCCGGCGCTGGTCATCTTGAACTAAATGAGAATTATTTTTACTCGATAGCTGAACCTCGTACGTCTCGTTATAGCCAATGCAATTGATTCGCATCTCTAAATGCCAATCAGCACCTATAAAGATTCGTGCGACACGGAGCGCTATCGATGTCCTCTCGCCTTACCCGCCCAGTTAGTTCACCTTCTTGCGTACTGTCGCTGCTGACCGCCGCCATTCTGATGGCCGGTGCTGTGCCCGTCATGGCCGCCACGGCCCCTGAACAGTCGGCGCGCAAAATGGGCGATTACGCATTCGCCATTGCGCCACAGTCGCTGGTGTCGGCACTCAATTCGTTCACCGCAGTGACCGGCTGGCAGGTCGGCTTTTCAGCCGAACTGGCGCAAGGGATGGACTCACCGGGCGTACGCGGATCGCTGCCAGCGGAAAAAGCCCTGGATCGCCTGTTGGTGGGGACCAACCTGAGCTATCGCAAACTCGGCAACAACAACATCGTGCTGGAGCGCCGAAGCAGCGCCGGGACCCTGAATCTGGAACAGGTGACCATCAGCGCCACGCGCCAGGAACAGGACGTGAGCAGCGTGCCCAGCACCGTCACCGTCCACACCCGCGAGGAACTCGACCGCAACAACGTCAACAGCATCAAGGATCTGGTGCGCTACGAACCGGGTGTATCGGTAGGCGGCACCGGGACCCGCGCGGGCCTTTCCGGCTACAACATCCGCGGTATCGACGGTGACCGCGTGCTGACCCAGGTCGACGGAGTCCAGGTGCCCGATGGTTTCTTCAATGGTCCGTACGCCCAGACCAACCGCAACTATGTCGACCCGGAAATCGTCAAGCGCGTGGAAATACTGCGCGGCCCGGCTTCGGTGCTGTACGGCAGCAGCGCCATTGGTGGCGCGGTCAGCTACTACACGCTGGACCCGGACGACATCATCAAGCCAGGCCAGGACGTCGGTGCTCGCCTTAAGACCGGCTACAGCTCGGCCGATGAAAGCTGGCTCACCTCCGGCACCGTGGCCGGTCGCACCGGCGACTTCGACGGCTTGCTGCACCTGAGCCAGCGCAATGGCCACGAAACGCAGTCCCATGGCGAAACCGGTGGAACCGGCCTGGACCGCACCGAAGCCAACCCCGAGGACGTGCGCACCACCAACGTGCTGGCCAAGCTCGACTGGAACTACGCCGACGATGCGCGCTTCGGCTTGACTTACGAGCACTACAAGGACGATCGCGACACCAATCAGCTAAGCGCCGTGGGTGGCCCGTTCAACGCAGGACGCGGCTTCGGCTTCTACAAATCGCGCACCGGCAACGACACCATCACCCGCGAGCGCTTCGGCCTGGATCACCGTTTCGCTGTGGACAGCCTCCTGGCTGACAACATCAAGTGGACGTTGAATTACCAGATTGCCAAGACCGACCAGCGCACCGAAGAAATCTACGCACCGTCACGCACGGTGCTGCGTCACCGCGATACCACCTACAAGGATCGCCAATGGGTATTCGATGCCCAGGCTGACAAGGCGTTTGCCATTGCCGACACCGACCATGCGATCACTTATGGCACCACCATCAAGCAGGACAAAGTCACCGGCCTGCGCACCGGTAGCGGCACCTGCCTGACCGTGGCCGGCGCTTGCCGCGTCATGAATGCTGCGAGCGCTGCCGACACTTTGACCCCGGCCAGTGATTTTCCGGATCCGACCATCAACACCTACAGCCTGTTCGCCCAGGACCAGATCGCCTGGAACAACTGGACCTTCGTGCCCGGCCTGCGCTACGACTACACCCAGCTCAAGCCGCACCTGACCAAAGAGTTCCTGGCCACTGCCGACCAGAGCGGCAACGGTGAGGTGAACGACGACGAAAAAACCTGGCATCGCCTGTCACCGAAATTCGGCACGACCTACCGCTTCGATGACAACTACACCTGGTACGGCCAATACGCTGAAGGCTTCCGCACGCCGACCGCCAAGGCTCTCTATGGTCGCTTCGAAAACCTGGCTGGCGGGTATCAGGTCGCGCCCAATCCCGACCTCGAGCCAGAAAAGAGCAAGAGTTATGAAACCGGCCTGCGCGGGCAGTTCGAGGCCGGTACTTTCGATATCGCGGTGTTCTACAACAAATATCGCGACTTCATCGACGAGAACGCCATTACTCCCGGCTACACCGAGACCACCTTCCAGAGCAACAACATCAAGCACGCCACCATCAAGGGCCTGGAGCTCAAGGGGCGCTTGAACCTGGATAGCTTTGGCGCACCGCGTGGCCTCTACACCCAGGGTTCTGTGGCCTACCTGTATGGTCGCAACGATGACAGCGGCGAACCTCTTAACAGCATCAACCCGCTGACCGGCGTATTCGGTCTGGGCTATGACCAGGACAAGTACGGCACATTGCTGAGCTGGACCCTGGTCAAACGCAAGACCCGGGTCGACAGCACCAGCTTCAACACCCCGGACGGCACCAGCACGCAGTTCAAGACACCGGGTTACGGCGTGCTCGACCTGGCGGGTTTCTACAAGGTGACCGACGACCTGACCGTGAATGCCGGCCTGTACAACCTGACCGACAAAAAGTACTGGCAGTGGGATGACGTACGCGGCTACGACAGCGTCGGCGAAGCCTCGGTGACACAGCCCGCCAACCTCGATCGCCTGACCCAGCCTGGACGCAATTTCGCGATCAATCTGGTGTGGGATATCTGACCCCGTGCACCTCACCGGGCGCTGTAACAGCCGCCCGATGAGGATTTTTTACTGTCATGCACCTGCTCATTCGTCTCGTTACCAAGCGCCTCTTCTTTCCCAAGGATCTGCCATGACCACCCAGGACACCGCCCAACGCCCCACCCTGCGCTCGCAACGCTTGAACCAGGTCACCAACGAGCCGCACAGCAAGCTCGATGCATTGGTCAAAGCCCATGCCCCCTTTGAAACCCAGGCCAATTTCGCCCGCTTCGTGGTAGCGCAATACCTGTTCCAGTCGGAACTGGTGGCGCTATACAACGATGCCGAACTGACAGCCGTCGTTCCGGACCTGCCAGCCCGTTGCCGTGCCGAGGCGGCGAAGGCGGACCTGGCGGACCTTGACACCGAGGTGCCGGCGCCGGTTGCAGGCGCACTGCAAAACCCGACCAAGGCCCAGGCCATGGGCTGGCTCTTCGTCTCCGAAGGCTCGAAGCTGGGCGCAGCGTTTTTGCTCAAGCGTGCCGTGGGCCTCGGCCTGAGCGAGACCCTCGGTGCCCGTCACCTTGGCGAACCGGCCGGTGGTCGTGCGCAAGGTTGGAAAAACTTCGTCAAGACCCTCGATGAACTGGAGCTCAGCGCCCAGGAAGAAGTCGAGCTGGACAAAGGCGCCATCGATGCCTTCAACCGCTTCACGGTGTTGCTGGAACAGGCTTACGCCCCAGAACTTGCCTGAAGAAACACCCTCCCCTGTGGGAGCGAGCCTGCTCGCGAAGAGGTCAGCACATGCGACGTTTATGTCGAATGACACACCGCATTCGCGAGCAGGCTCGCTCCCACAATGGATCGAGTCAGTCCATAAATTTCGATCAAGCGCCCCATGCCTGCCTCCTCCAAACTCGCCCGCCTCCTCTTCGGCCTGCTGGCCTATGTCAGCCTCGCCATCGGCCTGGTCGCCATCGTCATACCCGGCCTGCCGACCACCGAATTCATCCTGCTGGCCGCCTGGGCTGCCACCCGAAGCTCGCCGCGCTTGAGTGCCTGGCTGGACAATCATCGGCTGTTCGGCCCTATTCTCAGTAACTGGCGCAACGGCAAGATCATCGCGCGCCGGGCCAAGGTCAGCGCCACCGTCAGCATGCTGCTGTGCGCCACGCTGATGCTGGTCATGCTCGATCACGGCTGGCCGATCTACCTGGCAATTACCGGGATGGGCCTGGGCAATTTGTGGATCTGGTCGCGACCGGAGTCACTGGCGCGACAACCTTAGAGGTCGCCGCGACTTTCTCCGTTTTTTATCCACTTTTCGGCATATTTTTCCGCGCAAACGTTTAACCACGACCGTTCGTCGGACGCGCGCTCATGCAATCTGTGCCCCAGGCCGATGTGCATTGAATGGCGCTAAATGGATTTGGCGTGTCGAGCCGCAATGGCTCACAGCCGCCCCCTCATCCATTCGCGAGCTCGCCCTATGTTCGACTCACTGTCCATCCGCCTGAAAATCGTCCTGCTGTCCGGTCTGTGCCTGCTTGGCGTGGTCGCCTCGATAGTGGGCATGAACCTCTACCAGACCAATCAGAACGATGAACTGGTCAGCGCTTCCAGTAGCAGGATGCTCACCGAGAGCGTACAGAACCTGCTGCAAGCCAAGGCCGCCGAGCAAGGGGTGCGGGTGCAGAAGACGTTTGCTGAGACCCAGACCGTGGTGACCGCCCTGGCGGACCAGATCAAGGACATGCGCAACATGGCCGCCAAGCGGTCGCTTGAGCCCGGCGCCCTGCGTGAAGAGTTGAACCAGAGCCTGAAAACCGCCTTCGAACGCAACGGTAAAGTGCTGGGCATCTGGCTGGCATTCGAACCCAATGGCCTGGACGGCAAGGACAGCGATTTCGTCAATGACGCGGCCCGCCAATCCAACGAAGCCGGACGCTTCGCCACTTACTGGAGCCGTGCCGGGGGCGAAGCGCTGAACACGATCATGGTCGAGGAGGACATGACCAAGACCACCCTGAACCTCAGCGGCACGCCCTACAACGTCTGGTACACCTGCCCTCGGGACAGCAAGCGCACCTGCCTGCTCGACCCTTATGCCGATACCGTTGGCGGCAAGGAAGTGTTGATGACCACCATTTCCGTACCGCTGCTGGTGGATGGCAAGTCCATCGGCGTGGTCGGTATCGACATCGCCCTCGACGCGCTGCAAGCAGCGGCGGTCGACTCCCAGCGTGAGTTGTTCAACAACGCCGGCCACATGCTGATCGTTTCCGGCACCGGCGTGGTGGCGGCGTACAGCGTCGATCCGACGAAGGTAGGCAAGAGCATCGGTGACACCCTGGGTGCGGACGGCAAGGACATCTTGCAATTGCTTGCCAGCGGTGCGCCGAAGATTCTCCAACAGGGCGACCTGATTCGGGCGGTGTACCCGGTCAGTCCGATTGCCGACGCCAAGGCGTGGGCCGTGGTGATCGACCTGCCCAGGCAAGTGCTGCTGGCCGATTCGGTAAAACTGCAAGCGGTACTCGATGACGCCCAGCAGAGCGGCACGATCAAAGCGGTGGGCGTGGCGATCATTGCCGGCCTGATTGGCCTGCTGCTGATGTGGCTGACCGCCTCGGGCGTGACCCGGCCGATCAACAGCGTGGCGCAAATGCTCAAGGCGATAGCCAGTGGCGACGGCGACCTGACCCAGCGCCTGAACTACGGCAAGCGGGACGAACTGGGCGAACTGGTCAACTGGTTCAATCGTTTCCTCGACAAGCTGCAGCCGACCATCGCGCAGATCAAGCAGAGCATCACCGATGCCCGCGGCACCGCCGACCAGTCTTCGGAAATCGCGCGCCAGACCAGCGAAGGCATGCAGGTGCAATTTCGCGAAATCGACCAGGTCGCCACTGCGTCCAATGAAATGAGCGCCACCGCCCACGACGTCGCCAACAGCGCGTCGAACGCCGCCAACGCGGCCAAGGGTGCCGATCAGTCGGCCCGCGATGGCATGCAGATCATCGAGCGCAGCACCCGCGACATCAATCAACTGGCCGACGAAGTCAGTAAGGCCGTGACTGAAGTCGAGGCATTGGCGGTCAACAGCGAGCAGATCGGTTCGGTATTGGAAGTCATCCGCAGCATCGCCGAACAGACCAACCTGCTGGCGCTCAACGCGGCGATCGAAGCCGCCCGTGCCGGCGAGAGCGGTCGCGGTTTTGCGGTGGTCGCCGACGAAGTGCGCAACCTGGCCAAGCGCACCCAGGACTCGGTGGAAGAAATTCGCCTGGTGATCGAACGCATCCAGAGCGGCACCCGCGGCGTGGTCGCCACCATGCACTCAAGCCAGACCCAGGCCCACAGCAACGCCGGGCAGATCCAGCAAGCGGTCCAGGCCCTGGGCAAAATCAGCGACGCGGTCACGGTGATCAGCGACATGAACCTGCAGATCGCCAGCGCCGCCGAACAGCAAAGCGCCGTGGCTGAAGAGGTCAACCGCAACGTTTCGGCGATTCGTACCGTCACCGAAACCCTGACCGGACAAGCCACCGAATCGGCGCAGATCAGCAGCCAGCTCAATGCCCTGACCACCCAGCAGATGAAACTGATGGATCAGTTCAGGGTGTAAAGGTTTTTTGATTTATGCTCGGGCTCTCGTTCCGGAGGGCCCGTCGATGACTGATTTACTCACGTCCATTCAAGCCGAACTCGGCATGCCGCACACCCCTGTTGCGTTCACCTCCAGCGGCGCCCTGCCCTCGGTGTTTGCCGTTACCGACCTGGCTTGCGCCAGCATCGCCGCCGCCGGCCAGGCTGTCAGCGAATTGTTGCACCAGCAAACCGGTCGCTTGCCAGGCCTGGAAGTCGACCGGCGCCTGGCGTCATTCTGGTTCTCCAGCTCGATCCGCCCGCTAGGCTGGAACGTACCACCGCTGTGGGACCCGATCGCCGGTGACTACGCCACCAAAGATGGCTGGATCCGCCTGCACACCAATGCGCCCCATCACCGCGCCGCCGCCGAATCGGTGTTGGGCGCCTGCGTCGACCGCAAGGCGATGGCCAGCAAAGTGGCGCAATGGGCCAAGAGTGATCTGGAACAGGCCGTGGTCAAGGCCGGTGGCTGTGCCGCCGAAATGCGCAGCTGGGACCAATGGCAGGTCCATGCGCAAGGACTCGCGGTCAACGCCGAACCGCTGATTCAATTCATCGCCGGCCACAACCGACCCGGCACACCCTGGCAAGGTTCGGTGGCGCGACCACTGGCTGCCATCAAGGTGCTGGACTTGACCCGCGTGCTTGCTGGCCCCGTCGCCAGCCGTTTTCTCGCGGGCCTGGGCGCTGATGTGCTGCGCATCGACCCACCCTCCTGGAACGAGCCGGGCGTAGTGCCGGAAATGACACTGGGCAAACGTTGCGCACGCCTGGATCTGCACGATAAAACCGATCGATTGGTATTCGAAAGCCTGCTCAAGGACGCCGACATCGTGCTCCACGGTTACCGCGCCGATGCCCTGGAGCGTCTGGGCTATGGTGCCGCCGAACGCCAGCAACGGTTCCCTGGCCTGATCGACGTTTGCCTCAACGCCTACGGCTGGAGTGGCCCGTGGCAGAACCGCCGCGGCTTCGACAGCCTGGTGCAGATGAGCAGCGGCATCGCTGACGCGGGGATGCACATCACGCAAGCGGACAAACCGACGCCCTTGCCGTTGCAGGCGCTCGATCATGCCACCGGGTATTTGATGGCGGCCAGCGCGATCAAGTTGTTGGCAGAACGCTTGAACAGCGGACAGGGTGGTTCGGCGCGATTGTCATTGGCGCGTACGGCAAAACTGTTGATCGAAAATGGTCCCGGCAGCAACACGCCATTACGGGCCGAGGATGAGCACGATCAGGGCATGCTGGTCGAGCAAACGCCATGGGGCCCGGCGCATCGCTTGCACGTGCCGCTGAAAATCACCGGGACCCCACTGCAGTGGACGCTTGCGGCATCTGAACTGGGAGCACATCGCGCGCAGTGGTGACCCCGCGACCTTCCGTCTGGCCATGGGCGGGAAATAGCTAAAATCGAAAAATGCGTTTGATCCGGAGCGAAAACAACTGTACAAAAACACAGTACATTTGAATTCAACACTCTCGAGCCCGGAGAAACCCATGGCCTCTCAAGCGATGAAAATCACCCTGGAA
Organism: Pseudomonas umsongensis; assembly: GCF_002236105.1. GTDB lineage: Bacteria > Pseudomonadota > Gammaproteobacteria > Pseudomonadales > Pseudomonadaceae > Aquipseudomonas > Aquipseudomonas umsongensis. The sequence continues at coordinate 599,649 of NZ_NIWU01000002.1, read as the reverse complement.
CGTATCGCCCTCTTCCAGTTCACCCCGGCCCACTGTGCCCAGGCCCGAGCGATGCTGGGCTGGACCGTGGAAACGTTATCCCGCGAAGCCGGGGTTTCGGTGCAAGCCATTGAGCGCTTCGAGGCGCGGCAGGAGGTGCTGGATGTCACTCGCCTGGCATTGGCGTATCGGCTTGAATCGGAGGGGCTGGTGTTCTTCCCGGGGTTTGCGCCGGGTAGAGGGATGAATGTGCAAGGGTCTACGCCGAATCCGGTGGGGCGGGCGGATTTTGCAATGGTTGAATAAGGTCGCAACTTCAATACTGGAGCTACGACCTGATCCATCCAGGAATGCTCGCCTCTTTTTGTAGATGCTTCACCCGAGGCTTTGTTGGTTCTGGTAGACCTGCTCTTCGACTTCATACCACCACGCAATGCCACGCTTGGCAGCCAGCACATTGAATGCCTCGCCCATCCGTGGCGTGGTGATCGATACATTGCGCTCCCAGGCCAGGGCCAGGATGCGGTCGAAGGGTTCGTACCAGGCATGCATCGACAAATCGAAGGTGCCATTGTGAATCGGTAGCAGCCAGCGCCCCTTGAGGTCGAGATGGGCTTGGAGGGTCTGCTCAGGCTGCATGTGCACATGGGGCCAGTCGACGTTGTAGGCGCCGGTTTCCATGAGGGTCAGGTCGAAAGGGCCGTATTGTTCGCCGATGCGTTTGAAGCCGTCAAAGTATCCACTGTCGCCACTGAAGAAGATCCGCGTATCGCCATCGATCATCACCCAAGAGGCCCAGAGGGTGCTGTTGCCGTCGAACAGGCCGCGACCGGAAAAGTGCTGCGAGGGGGTGGCAACGAACTGGATACCCTCCACCTCGGTACCCTGCCACCAGTCCAGTTGGCGGATTTTACTGGCGTCGATACCCCATTTGATCAGGGTGTCGCCCACGCCCAATGGAGTAAGGAAGTACTTGGCCTTGTCGGCCAGTTTACGCACTGCGTGATAGTCCAGATGATCGTAGTGATCGTGAGACAGGATCACCGCTTCAATCGGCGGCAATTGGTCGAGGCTGATCGGCGGCTGGTGAAAACGCTTGGGGCCGGCCCATTGCACGGGGGAAGCACGCTCGGCGAACACCGGGTCGGTAATCCAGAATCTGTCCCGCAGCTTAAGCAGTACAGTGGAATGGCCCAGGCGATAGACGCTGTGGTTGGGCGCCGCCATCAATGCCGCTTGCGTCAGCGGTTGCACTGGAACAGGCGCCGTCGGGCGGGTGTTGCGTGGTTTGTGAAACATCGCATTCCAGAGGATGCGCAGGGTTTTGCCAAGGCTCAAATGCTGTATCGGCCTATGGTTTTGAAACTGCCCTTGAGCCTGTCGGGAAGCTTCAGGCCTGGAGGTGCCGTTCGCCGGGGGAGTTGATTTGGCCATGAGGAAATGACTCCAGAAAAACCGCACGTTTCACGATTTTTCGTGTTGGGACGATAAATGGCCAAGGCACGCACGCATCAGCCGAACACGCTATTTTTACCGGGCAGGATTAACAAAACATTACACTGCACAGTGTAGTTTTAAGGTTGCAGCAAAGCCATCGACAAGTAAACTGCTGAGTGTAATTTTCCTTTTTTTCCTGCCGAAGCGTATTTATGACAGCTCCACAGCGCCTCACCGACCGTAAACGCGAAGCCATCATTCAGGCGGCAATTGTCGAGTTCCGTGCCAATGGTTTCGACATCACCAGCATGGACAAGATTGCCGCCACCGCCGGGGTGTCCAAGCGCACGGTGTACAACCACTTCCCCAGCAAGGAAGAACTGTTCGCCGAAATCCTCAATCAGTTGTGGGTCCGGGTAACGGCGGAACAGGAAGTACCCTACCGCCCCGACCTGCCCTTGCGTGAACAGATGCACCACCTGTTGACGGCAAAACTGCAGATGCTCAGCGATGAAAATCTGCTCGACCTGGCGCGGGTGGCCATAGCCGCCACTATTCATTCTCCCGAGCGCGCGCAAAGCATGGTGACCCGGATGGGTGAGCGCGAAGAAAACCTGACCCTGTGGATTCGCGCTGCCCAGGCCGATGGACGCTTGAAAGCGGTCGACCCGGCGTTTGCCGCGCAACAAGTCTATGGAATGCTCAAGTCCTTTGCCTTTTGGCCGCAGATCTCAATGGGGTTACCGGGCTTGTCGGCCGAGATGCGGAGCACTGTGGTGGAATCGGCGCTGGACATGTTCCTGGCCTGCTACGAGTTGCAATAAATGACAATTCGACGGCGGCGCCGAACGATTGATCGCGGCGTTTTTTACGGGGGTATGTGTTTCAGAATGAAACTCGCGCTGAGGCTATAGTGAATCTCAGTCCTAGCGCCCTGCAGAGAGCATCATGACCTCCTCGAGCAACGAAGCCCCCGCCCCCGTCGATCACCTGCGGTTCCATCGCGCACATGCCCATCTGGCGCCAACCTTTGGCAATGACAAGTTCGCCCTGCGTGCCGAAGCCTTTGCGCGGTTCTTCGGCACACCGACTTTTCTGGGTGCGCAAACACTGATCGTGGTGATCTGGATGTGCCTGAATCTATTTGGCTTCACCCACTTCGACGCCTACCCGTTCATCCTGCTTAACCTGGCTTTCAGCCTGCAAGCGGCCTATGCCGCCCCTTTGATTCTGTTGGCCCAGACCCGCCAGGCCGCACGGGACAAAGCCCAATCCGATGCCGATGCGCAGCACCGCGAAGCGCTGGCGATCGCCAACAGTGAACGACAGGCGGAAGCGGCGAAAAACACCGCACAACTGATGGAACTGCTTGAGCAAAACACCCGCCTCACGCAAATGACCAAAACCCTCAGCGAACGCATCGAGAACCTGACCACAGAATTGCATCAGCATCTGGTGCGCAAGGATGAACCAAAAACGTGATAGGCCCCTACGGCAACTTCAGCTAGCGCTCTGTCAACCTGTGACAGCCTCAAGGTGTGAGGGGGCAAGAAAAGCAAAAGCAGCGACAGTGCACAAAAGCGCAGTAAACATCTGCTTTGAACAGATTTATGTCGGTCTGACGATAGCGCTTGTCCGGTTCACTTGTTAAAAGAGACCTCTTTGAAACCTATCGCGAAAGGATCTCGACCATGCCGGCCACCTTCACCCAAAGCGCCCTGCTCCTGAGCTTGCTGCTATTGCTGGGTCAAGCCCAGGCCGCCAGCGAACCCGGCCCCGCTGCATTGGCGACCCGCGCGGGCATTCCACACCCGGCGGTGATTGCCCACCGTGGCGCGTCTTTCGATGCACCGGAATCCACCGCTGCCGCCTATAAATTGGCCCGCGACCTGGGCGTCGATTATCTGGAACTGGACCTGCAGCGCAGCAAGGATGGCGTGCTGTTCGCCCTGCATGACAATAATCTGCAACGCACCACCGACGTCGCCAGCAAGTTCCCCGAACGCAAGGACAGCCCGGCCAACGCCTTCACCATGGCCGAGCTGAAAACCCTGGACGCCGGCAGTTGGTTCAACACGGCCTATCCAGATCGCGCGCAGCCTGCGTTTGCCGGCCTGAAAATCCTCACCCTCGATGAAATCATCGACATCGCCCAAGGCAATCCACTGCACAAGCCTGGCCTGTATATCGAAACCAAGGAGCCAAAGCAGTTTCCCGGCATCGAACACGATCTCAAGGAAAAACTCCAGGATCGCGGCTGGCTGAGCCCCGCGGGGTCGAAGCTGGCCAAAAGCGCACTGGGCGTTGGCCAGGGCAAAGGCAAGGTGGTGCTGCAAACCTTCGAGAAGAGCAGCCTCGAACTGTTGCAAAAGGAAATGCCGCAGGTGCCGAAGATCCTGTTGTTGTGGGTCGGCGAAGGCAGCATCGAGCCAAAATCGACAGTGAGCTTTGCCGAGTCCGGCGAAAAGGATAAGGCCGCTTACTACGCTAAACAGCAACCGAAAGACCAAGCCGAATTCCAGCGTTGGGTCGACTACGCCAAGTCTCAGGGTGCGATCGGCACAGGCCCGTCCGCTGCACTGACCCACGGGGGCGATCAGAGCTACGCCGACCTGGTGCAGCCGTGGATGAACCAGTACACCCACGATCAGGGCCTGCTGGTGCATGTCTACACCATTGATGAGGCGGCGGACTTCCAGAAAGTCATGGATGCCGGGGTCGACGGTATTTTCACCAACCGCGCCAGCGAATTGCTCAAGTTCTACAAGCGCCCGGCGACGGCAAGTGTGGCGCAGGTGCTGCGCAATAATGGGTATTGATCATTCGGTTCAAGGGAATTTAAGCGTGAATTAAGTTGCCACAATTAATCTGATCCCACTTAAACGGCTCACCCAAGGAATGAACCTCATGAGAACCCTGACCGCACTGTTCACCGCTGCCGCCCTGACCTTCACCGCCGGCCTGGCCCAGGCCAAAGACGTGCCCGTCGACCAGATCCCTCAGTTGGTCAAGGATGGCAAGATCAAGCCGCTGGAAGAGCTGAACCAGATCGTAATGAAGCTGCACCCGGGTGCCACGATTACTGACAGCGAGCTGGACAACCACTTCAACGGCTATGAGTACGAAGTCGAGTTGCTCGATGCCAACAAAGTTGAATGGGACGTGGACCTGAATGCCGCAACCGGCGAAGTCCTGAAGAACAAAAAAGACGACTGATGCACACCACAAAAAAGCCGCACGATTTCCCCCTCGTGCGGCTTTTTTGCGTTTGAGTGACCGATCCGGCCACGGTCACAAATTCGTCATCCAGCCTTGCGATGATGCGGCTCACGTGAACCTGTAGAACACGCGACAGGCGCCCCCCATGCGAGCCCTCATGAACCACAGCATCGATCACAGTCATCGCGATCCGGATCTGTTCGGCCTGCTCTACGGTTTCAGCTTTCGTCCCGGTGAGCGCGGCCAGGAAATCGATTCGGCCAGGGCCTTGCAGTACCTGCAACATCCGCAAGACACCGAGCAATTTCTCTGGCTGCACCTGAACCTCGCCCATGCCGCGTGCGAACGCTGGATGAAGAGCCATCTGGAACTGCCCGACGAGTTTTTCGAGGCCCTGCATGAGGGCTCACGGTCGACGCGCATCGAACATGTGGATTCGGCATTGCTGGCGGTGGTCAACGACGTGGTGTTCAACCTCAGCAGCATGACGTCCTCGGATGTCTCGACCCTGTGGGTCTGCGCCCGCAGTCGACTGCTCATCAGCGCACGCCTGCAACCGCTGCATTCGGTGGACAAGCTTCGTTCGTCGGTTAAGGCTGGCGAATGCTTCCGCTCGCCGCTGGAGTTACTGGTGCATCTGCTGCGTGACCAAGGGGAACGTGCGCAAGACCAGCCTGAGCGTGGATCAGGTCGAAGATGAGCTGCTGTCCTCGCGCCTGTCGACCAACCGTGCGGAACTGGGGGCCAATCGTCGGGTGCTGGTGCGTCTGCAACGCCTGCTGGCGCTGGAGCCCGGCTCGTTGCTGCGCCTGCTCAATCGCCCGCCGCCCTGGTTGCAGAAGGAAGACGTCAAGGAGTTGCGCAAGTCCACTGAGGAGTTTGCGCTGATCATCAACGACCTCACGGCACTGGGCGAACGGATCAAGCTGCTGCAGGAGGAAATCGCCGCCAACCTCAACGAACAGAGTAACCGCACCCTGTTCACCCTCACGGTGGTGACGGTGCTGGCTCTGCCGATCAACATCATTGCCGGTTTCTTCGGCATGAACGTGGGTGGGGTGCCGCTCTCACAGGACCCGGAGGGGTTCTGGATTCTGGTGGCGCTGGTTGCGACCTTTACCCTGATTGCAGGACGCTGGGCGTTCCGCAAGCGTCAGGATTTGTAGACGCGAGCGATCTTTCGACGGGTGGTCGCCGCAAAAATACCAAACCCTGATCCAGCGCAGTTCTCCTGTAAAACTTCGCAACGATCATGGGCGACACTCCTACCCTTCCCAGGAATGTCCGGCATGGCCAGCCCCTCCTTTATTGCCGCCCCGGCGCCCGCCCGTAGCGCCCATCCACATTTCGACAAGAAACCCGGTGTATTCACCCTGGTGGTGTTTTTTGCAGTACTGAGTATCGGACTGCTGTTCACCGCGTACAGCCTGATGCGCGACGTGAATGAACTCGGCACGGTGGTGACCACCTGGACGCCATTCCTCCTGCTGGGCGTGGCCTTGCTGATTGCCTTGGGCTTCGAGTTCGTCAACGGTTTCCACGACACCGCCAACGCTGTCGCCACGGTGATCTATACGCACTCGCTGCCACCGAATTTCGCGGTGGTCTGGTCCGGGTTCTTCAACTTCCTCGGAGTGCTGCTGTCCAGTGGCGCGGTGGCGTTCGGCATCATCGCGTTGTTACCGGTGGAGCTTATCCTGCAAGTCGGCTCCTCGGCCGGATTCGCCATGATCTTCGCCCTGCTGATCGCCGCGATCCTGTGGAACCTCGGTACTTGGTGGCTGGGCTTGCCAGCATCGTCGTCGCACACCCTGATCGGCTCGATCATCGGAGTCGGCGTGGCCAATGCCCTGATGCACGGGCGTGACGGCACCAGCGGTGTGGACTGGGCGCAGGCGACCAAGGTCGGCTACGCCTTGCTGCTCTCGCCACTGGTCGGCTTCGGCTGCGCCGCACTGCTGCTGTTGGCCTTGAGGGTTTTCGTCAAGAATCGCGCGCTGTACAAGGCGCCCAAGGGCAATACACCGCCACCGTGGTGGATTCGCGGCATGTTGATCCTGACCTGCACCGGCGTGTCCTTCGCCCACGGCTCCAACGACGGCCAGAAAGGCATGGGGCTGATCATGCTGATCCTGGTCGGGACCTTGCCGATGGCGTATGCGCTGAACCGCACCATGCCCGCAGATCAGGCGTTGCAGTTCGCCGCGGTCGCTGAAGTGACCCAACAGGCGCTGGTCAAGAGTGCGCCGTTGCCGGCTCCGGCCGACCCGCGAGCGATCCTCTCCGATTTCGTGCGCAGCAAGGATGTCACGCCGCAACTGATCCCCGCCCTCGCGGCGCTGGCCGGCAACATCGGCAACGAAGTGAAGGGGTATGGTTCGCTGTCCAAAGTGCCGGCCGAGGCCATGGGCAACGTGCGCAACGACATGTACCTGACCAGCGAAACCATTCGCCTGATGGGCAAGAACAAGGTCGGTAACTTCGACGCCGACACCACCGGCAAACTGCAGCTGTTCAAGCAGCAAATTGACAACGCCACGCGCTTCATCCCGTTGTGGGTGAAGATCGCCGTAGCGATAGCGCTGGGCCTGGGCACCATGGTCGGCTGGAAGCGTATCGTGGTGACCGTGGGCGAGAAAATCGGCAACACCCACCTGACGTACGCGCAAGGTGCCTCGGCGGAGACCGTGGCCATGCTGACCATCGGTGCTGCCGACATGTTCGGCTTGCCGGTCTCGACCACCCATGTGCTGTCTTCGGGGGTGGCCGGGACCATGGTTGCCAATGGCGCAGGCTTGCAGATGAAGACCATCCGCAATCTGCTGATGGCCTGGGTGTTGACCTTGCCGGCGGCGATTGTGTTGTCGGGCAGTCTGTATTGGCTGTTCACCCAGATCTTCTAGCATTCTACCTGTAGGAACGAGCGTGCTCGCGATGGTCGTCAACGATACCGCGGGGAGCCTGACACCCCACGGCGTTCTCGAGTCCATCGCGAGCGTGCTCGCTCCTACAAAAAGTCATGCGTTACAGGATTCGCGCATCAGCACCCGCTCGCGCACCACGTCATACACCCAGTGGTAAACGTAGGTGTACGGCAGGAAAAACAGCAGCACGCCGATATCCAGCAGGAACGCTTGCCACAGGCTGACATTCAGCCACCACGCAATCAACGGTACGCCGAGGGCGACCAGGCCGCCTTCGAACAACAGCGCGTGCACCACGCGGACCCAGGCGTTGTGCGCAATGGCGAAACGCTTGAGCACGCGGTCGAACAGGCCGTTGAAGACCACGTTCCAGGCCAGGGCCAATACGGCAATGACGACGGTGACGACGCCCATTTCCACCATGGGTTTGTCCATGATCCATGCCAGCAAAGGCGTACAAATCAGGATCGCCAGCAGTTCGAAACCAATGGCCTGGAAAATACGTTCGGTAATGGATTTATTGGCGCTCATGGCCTGACTCCTTGAGTGACGACGATTGCCATCATCCAACTTCAGACCGATACTTCATAACCAATAACCATCGATCAAGGCGATAGTTCATGGCGTCCCAGGAAGTGTTGCAGGCGTTCGTCCAGGCGGCGACCCAAGGCTCGTTTTCCGCGGCAGCGCGCAAGCTGGGCCGCAGTCAGTCGACCATCAGCGCCGCCGTCGCCAGCCTGGAAATCGATCTGAACCTGACGCTGTTCGACCGCAGCAGCCGCAAGCCCAGCCTGACCCCGGCCGGGCACGTGATGCTGCAACGGGCCGAAGAGATCCTGGCCGCCACCAGCCGCCTGGAAATGACCGCCAGCCAACTGTCCCAAGGCGTCGAGGCGAAGCTGACCGTGGCGCTCTCGGACACTTATCAATCCGACCGCTTCGAAGCCTCGCTCAGTGCGTTCGAACAGCGTTATCCGGACCTGGAGCTCGAATGCCTGATCGCCGAATGCGACGATCTGGTGGCCTTGGTGCAGAGTGGCCGGGCGCAGATAGCCTTTGCCGAAATGCAGGACAGTTATCCACCGGACCTGGTCAATTCGACGGTGGACGAACGCACGGAAATCGCCCTGTTCGTGTCACCCGAACATCCTCTGGCGACGCTGGAACACATCGACCAGGACGTACTGCAACAGCATCGCGAACTGCGCCTGGCGACCATCGTCAATCCGTATGAGAGCCGTGCAAAAGGGCGCGTCTGGTCGGCGCCGAGTTATTTGATGCTGCTGGAAATGGCCCAGGGTGGTTTTGGCTGGGCACCGCTGCCACGCTGGCTGGTGGCGCGCTTCGGCCCGGGAACCTTGCAAGAGCTGCAGGTGCGTGGCTGGCCAAAAACGGTGTCGGTGGATGCGCTGTGGTCACGCTTGCATCCGCCGGGGCCGGCTGGGAGTTGGTTGCTGGGCAAGATGCTGGAATAGGGGTGTCGCTACTGGCCTCTTCGCGGGCAAGCCCGCTCCCACAAGGGGTTTGTGGTGCACGTCATTCCCTGTGGGAGCGAGCCTGCTCGCGAAGAGGCCAGCAAAAATCACATCACTCCAACGACCGCAATCGAGCCTCAATAAACCGCCGCTCCGGTGCTTGCTGCGTCAATTCCAGCGCCCGCTCATAGGCGGCCCGCGCCTGCTCCACCCTGCCCAACTGTCGACAGAACTCCGCCCGCGCCGAATGCGCCAAGTGGTACTCGAGCAGCTCACCACGCGCCAGAATCCCCTCGACCAGCGTTAGCCCTGCCAACGGTCCATCGCGCCTGGAGATCGCCGCCGCCCGGTTCAATTCGATCACCGGAGACGGCCACGCTCGCAGCAACACCTCATACAGCCCGACGATCTGCGCCCAGTCGGTTTCCTCGATCGACGGCGCTTCGGCGTGCACCGCCGCAATCGCCGCTTGCAGGCAATACGGACCAAATCGTCTGGAGCCCAATGCCCGCTCCACCAGTGCACAGCCTTCGGCAATCATTTGCGCGTCCCACAGCGTGCGGTCCTGGTCGTCCAGCAAAATCAGGTCGCCGTCCGCGCAGGTCCTGGCGAGGCGCCGAGACTCGTGTAACAACATCAGGGCCAGCAAGCCCATGACCTCCGGTTCCGGCAGCAACTCCATCAACAAACGCCCCAGGCGGATCGCTTCACGGGTCAAGTCTTCGCGGGTCACTTGCGCGCCGACGGACGCCGAATAGCCTTCGTTGAACACCAGGTAAATCACCCGCAGCACGCTGTCGAGGCGCTCGGGCAGTTCCGCAAGGGATGGCACCTGATAGGGGATTTTCGCATCACGGATTTTCGCCTTGGCGCGCACGATGCGCTGGGCGATGGTGGCCGGCGCCGATAGAAAAGCCCGGGCGATTTCTTCCGTGGTCAGGTCGCAGACTTCGCGCAGGGTCAACGGCACCTGCGCGTCAGGCGCCAATGCCGGGTGGCAACAGGTGAAGATCAGGCGCAGGCGATCGTCTTCCACGTCTTCGTCACTCCAGTCGGCCTGCTCCAGTGCCTCCAGCTGCGCGACCAGCAGCGGTCGGGACGCGGCAAAACGTGCGCGCCGGCGCAGCACATCGATGGCCTTGAAGCGCCCGGTGGAGACCAGCCAGGCGCGCGGATTGTCCGGCACACCGTCCTGCTGCCAGCGTTCGACCGCTACGAAAAACGCCTCATGCAACGCCTCTTCGGCCAGGTCGAAATCGCCGAGCAGGCGAATCAGGGTCGCAAGAATGCGTCGCGATTCCTGGCGATAAACCTGCTCGACCCTGGCCTGTACCGACAGCGCCGGCATCTTAAGGATTCAACTGTCGGACGGGGCGCACTTCGACACTGCCAACCCTCGCCGCCGGGATGTTCCCGGCAATCTGGAGGGCTTCGTTGAGGTCCTTGGCATCGATCAGGTAAAAGCCGGCCAACTGCTCCTTGGTTTCGGCGAACGGGCCGTCGGTGATCGACATCTTTCCGTTGCGCATGCGCACCGTGGTGGCGGTCTGCACCGATTCCAGGGCCTCGGCGGCGATCATCCGGCCGCTGCCCTGGACAGCCTCGGCATAGGCCAGGCATTCCTCGTCCTTGGGGCTCTCGGGCAGCGAATGCAGCAAGTGCTCTTCGCTGTAGACCAGGCATAAATACTTCATCGCACTCTCCTGATTGAACGGATAACTATGGCTGCAGATCGGCAGTTTCGTGCGGTTTCCCGATGATCAGGGTTCCAGATTGAACAAGGTCGTGCCGCTCGTCATGTCGAACGGGGCCGACCAGTGTTCATGGACGATGCGCCATTGCCCGGCTTCGCGCCGATAGCAGGCGGTCACGCGCATCCAGCAGGCCTGGGTTTCACCCTGTTCGTTAGTGCCGCCGCAATGGGCCAGCCAATGGGCGAAGGCGATGTGCTCATCGGCCACGATGTTCATGTGGTCGAAGTCGAATGTGTGCTGGCCCTGGCACATTTCCATGCACTCCAGCCAATGCGCGCGATAGGCGGCCTTGCCGCGAAATTGCAGGGCCTTGACGGCGTCGTAGGAGACGATGTCGTCGGCGTACAGGGCCATGATTTTTTCGACGTCCTTCGAGATGACCGCTTCACGGTAGGTGGCGATCAGGGTCTGGATTTCGTGGGTATCGCTCATGGTGGTTCTCCGTGGTTTTTAGAGTGAAGACACCCTTAGTCGACTGGCGATCCGCCTGATCGACAGTCGAAATAAAAAAAATCCATGAACGCAAACTCGCTAGAATCCAAGACTCATTCCTGTTGGAAAAAGGACACTCCAGTGACAGCCCGACTCGTGCCTTACGAAAGCCTGAATGCGCTGCAGCGCCAGCAAGTCGAGGCCATCGAAGTGCATCCGGAACAAACCAGGTTTTCAGGCGACATTCACGGTGCGTTGCACACCCTGTTGTCCAAGCCCGGCCCCGGCGTCAAGGGATTTGCCCTGCTGGCCGATGCGGTGCCCGTGGCCTTCCTGCTGCTCAAACGCCCACCGGTATTGCCCGCCTGGGCCAACGAACACAGCGCCACACTGCACGCCTTGCAAGTCGATCAGCGCGTTCAAGGCAAAGGTTACGGCAAGGCTTGCCTGCAAGCGCTACCCGAGGTGGCACGCATGGCGTGGCCGGAAATCAGGGGGCTGGAATTGTCGGTGGACGCGGACAATGAGTCTGCGATTGCGTTGTATGCCAAGTATGGATTTGTCGACAGTGGCGAGGCATACAAGGGGCGGATCGGCTATGAGCGGCGGATGGGCCTGGTGTTCTGACTGGCACACACGCCCCCCTGTAGGAGCGAGCATGCTCGCGATGGAGGTCAACGATGACGCGGGAAACCTGACGCCCCGCGGTGCCCTCTGGTTTTTCGCGAGCAGGCTCGCTCCTACAAGGATTCTGCGTCGGGTTTAGAGATTCAGCACCATCTCATGCCACGCCATGCCGCCATGGTCGGACGCCGATGGCTTGATGTAGGCAAAACCAAAGCCCGCATACAAAGGAATATGTCGTTCCTTGCACATCAGGTTGATGCTGACCTTGCCCATCGCACGCATACGTTCGATGAACTCGCCCATCAAGCGCTTCGCCAGGCCCTGCCCCTGGTAATCCGGGTGCACGACCACCGACATGATCACCACGTGTGGGCCCGCCGGGTCGTGGCCGATCAGTTCCTTGAACGCTTCGTCGGACATTTCCACCTGGAACGCCGCTCCGGAATTGATGAAACCGGCTACAACGCCGTCCACTTCGGCGACGATGAAACCCTCGGGCCAGGTGGCGATGCGGGTGGCGATTTTCTCTCGGGTGGCGGCTTCGTCGCCTTCGTAGGCAACGGTTTCAATGGCGAAGCAACGGTCCAGATCAGCGGGCGTGACGTGACGGATGACGGTGTTCATGGCGAGTCGCAAATCAGTTGGAAAGGACGTGGATCATAAAGCAGCGTCATCGAGAGACGAATCGTTTTTGATCCGCCTCCCGACGCCAGGGTGTCATGCCTTGATCGGCAACCAGATTTCCAGCTTGCCGGTATTGAGCTTCGGGTTGAAGTCTTCGCTGTAGCGTTCGAATTCCGGTGCGTCCAACAGCTCGCGACCGGACTGTGGCAACCACGTGCCATGGATGTGCTGGAAGGTCTGCGGCAACGACTGCAGCGCCCCCTTGTGTTCGAAAACCACATACAGCTGAGGCTGGACCTCGACCCAGCGGTAAGTGTCCGGCAAGTCGTCGAGTTTGCTGATCTCGACACCGGCGATGTAATCAAAGCCGCCATTGCCGTCGAAATTGCAGCAGACGCCGTAGGTCACTTCGCCCTTTTGCCCTGGAACATTGCCAATATGAGGAATGAATTTTTCCCAGAGTTCGGGAATGTCTTTTACGGTTTGCTGGGTGAAGTGTCCGCCAAGCCCTGCGATCAGCAGGAAGTGTCCATGTTCGAAGCGGGGTTCCGTCACTTCGACGTTTGTTTGTTCTTCCATGACTCGACTCCTGGAAGGTAAAAAGTGGGTTCGGCTGGGAGTATAGAAGCCAAACCCGATTCGCCCACTTACAGGGCGTGCAACTGCTCGACGGCACCTGCGCCAACAAATTCGTTGTAACCCGATAGAATCACGTACACCGCGAAATAGCAGAAGATCGCCGCCGATGCCAGGTAGGAATAACGCAGCAGCTTGTCGCCGAGCATCTTGCCGCCGTGGCTCGCTGCGAAACATAGGCCGGCGGACCACAGCAAGCCAGCGCAGAGAAACCCGCCAAGAAAGAGCGCGGAGCTGAGCGGACCGCCGCCACCGGAACGGGCGATCAACGTGCCACCCACCGCGGCGAACCAGAGAATCGCGCTCGGCGACGACATGGCGAGAAAAATCCCACGGAAAAACTCTTTGCGATGGGAGTTATGTCCCACCTCGGCGGTTTCGGCCAGCAGCGCCTCATGGTGGATCGCCGAGTAAATCATCTTCGCCGCGAAGTACACCAGCAGCGCCGAACCGCCGATCCACAGCACCCAGCGCACGGTTTCGTATTGCAGCAAAACCGTCATGCCGGCCAGTGCCAGCACGGCGTAGATCAGGTCACCGACGCAGGTGCCCAAGCCCAGGGCGAAGCCTTGAAAATAGCCGCGCTGCATCGCCAACGTGATCATCGCGATATTGGCCACGCCGATGTCCAGGCACAGCGACAGGCTCAACAAAAAGCCACTGGTAAATTCCATCAGACCCTTTCCTTCGGAAAAATTTGTTTACGTTGAGGCTGGACAGCCTGCCATAGCTGATCGTACATTCCGCCACAGGCCACCGCAGTGGCCAGCGTCGCTCGGACGGTTCCGGGCGCTTACGTTATCCGAGGCAACAATGGCCGAACAAGGTTCGCCGCGCCGCTTTGCGCGCATCGATCGACTCCCCCCTTACGTTTTCAACATCACTGCCGAGCTGAAGATGGCCGCCCGTCGTCGTGGCGAAGACATCATCGACTTGAGCATGGGCAACCCCGACGGCGCCACCCCGCCACACATCGTCGAAAAACTGGTCACTGTCGCCCAGCGCGCAGACACCCATGGCTACTCCACGTCCAAGGGTATTCCGCGCCTGCGCCGAGCCATTTCCAATTGGTACAAGGAGCGCTACGAGGTCGACATCGACCCGGAAAGCGAGGCCATTGTCACCATCGGTTCCAAGGAAGGCCTGGCACACTTGATGTTGGCCACCCTTGACCAGGGCGACACCGTGCTGGTACCCAACCCGAGCTACCCGATCCACATCTACGGTGCCGTTATTGCCGGCGCCCAGGTGCGTTCGGTACCGCTGGTGCCGGGCGTGGATTTCTTCGCTGAACTGGAACGAGCCATTCGCGGTTCGATCCCGAAACCGAAGATGATGATCCTTGGTTTCCCGTCCAACCCCACCGCCCAGTGCGTGGAGCTGGATTTCTTCGAACGGGTTATCGCTCTCGCCAAGCAGTACGACGTGCTGGTGGTGCATGACCTGGCCTACGCCGACATCGTCTACGACGGCTGGAAAGCCCCGTCGATCATGCAGGTGCCCGGCGCAAAGGACATCGCCGTCGAATTCTTCACCCTGTCCAAGAGCTACAACATGGCGGGCTGGCGTATCGGTTTCATGGTCGGCAACCCGGAACTGGTCAACGCCCTGGCGCGGATCAAGAGCTACCACGACTACGGCACCTTCACCCCGCTGCAAGTGGCGGCCATTGCGGCGCTTGAAGGCGATCAGCAATGTGTGCGCGATATCGCCGAACAGTATCGGCAGCGCCGTAACGTGCTGGTCAAAGGCTTGCATGAATTGGGCTGGATGGTGGAAAACCCGAAAGCGTCGATGTACGTCTGGGCCAAGATTCCCGACGCGTACGCGCACCTGGGCTCGCTGGAGTTCGCCAAGAAACTGCTGGCCGAGGCCAAGGTCTGCGTCTCGCCGGGTGTGGGCTTTGGTGAGTATGGTGACGATCACGTGCGCTTCGCGCTGATCGAAAACCAGGACCGGATTCGTCAGGCCGTACGCGGGATTCGCGGGATGTTCCGGGCGGATGGGCTAGGCACCAAAACCAACGCCTGACACAAAACCCTGTGGGAGCGAGCAAGCCCGCTCCCACACTGGATCTCGTTCTTCCTGAGATCATCACCCACAAAAAAACCGCATCGCTGCGGTTTTTTTTGTCTGGCGAAACGCTTAGACGAACAACGACAACAACAGGATAAAGCCCAACCCCACCACCGACAGGATGGTTTCCATCGCTGTCCAGGTCTTGAACGTCTCTGCCACGGTCATGTTGAAGTACTGCTTCACCAACCAGAAACCGGCGTCGTTCACGTGAGACAGGATCAAGGAACCGGCACCGGTGGCCAGGACCAGCAGCTCACGGTTCACACCCGGAATCATCCCCACCACCGGCACCACGATGCCCGCGCCAGTAATGGTTGCAACGGTCGCCGAACCGGTGGCAATACGAATCACCGCCGCCACCAGCCACGCCAGCAGGATCGGCGAAATCTGCGCGGCCACCGCCATGTGGCCGATCACGTCACCCACGCCGCTGGTCACCAGCATCTGCTTGAAGCCACCACCGGCACCGATGATCAGGATGATCGCGGCAGTCGGTGCGAGGCTCGCGTCCAGCCATTTGAGCATCTGTTGCGAACCGATGCCCTGCTTGTAGCCGAAGGTGTACAGCGACAGAAGCAACGCCAACAGCAGCGCGGAGATCGGGTGACCGATCAGGTCCATGAAAGTGCGGAAGAAGTTGCCGTCCGGCAGCACCACATCGGCAAAGGTTTTCAGCAGCATCAAGAACACTGGCGACAACACGGTGACCAGGGTGATGCCGAAGCTCGGCAGATCGCCTGCATCCGACTCACGCGCCAGTTGGTCCACCAGTTCCTGATTCGGATGACCGGGAATGTGCTTGGCGATGAACGTACCGAAGATCGGGCCGGCAATGATCGCCGTCGGCAGCGCAACGATCAGGCCGTACAGAATGGTTTTACCGATGTCGGCACCGAACACACCGATGGCCAGCAACGGACCCGGGTGCGGCGGCACCAGGCCATGCACCGCGGACAGACCAGCCAGCAGCGGGATACCGATCTTGATGATCGACACGCCAGTGCGGCGGGCAACGATGAACACCAGCGGGATCAACAGTACGAAGCCGATTTCGAAGAACAGCGGGATGCCCACCAGGAAGGCAGCGAACATCATTGCCCACTGCACCTTGTCCTTGCCGAAGGCGCGGATCAGGGTCTGGGCGATCTGGTCCGCCCCGCCCGACTCGGCCATCATTTTTCCGAGCATGGTCCCCAGCGCCAGGATGATCCCGACGAAACCGAGCACGCCACCGAAGCCGTCCTGGAACGCCTTGATGATGGTGCCGATCGGCATGCCTGAGGTCAGCCCGAGGAAAGCGGCGGCGATGATCAGGGCAATGAAAGGGTGGAACTTGAACTTGGTGATCAGGACGATAAGCCCGATAACCGTGACCACTGCGTCAAGCAGCAGAAACGTCTCGTGGGACATGCCAAACATTAGGGGTGTCTCCTGGTTGTTGTTGTTATTAAAGCGGGTAATTCGAAAGCCATAAGGACAGCGCTATCTCTACAAGCAAAAAATTAACTGGCGCGCTTCAAGCCATGCTCGAGCCACCAGAGGTGTGCCTGGACAGCCAGTTCGTCAACGCTGTGGATCGAGGCATTGAGCGCCAATGTCAGTGGCTCGCCCTTGGGAGACTCGAGGGTGGCGAACTGACTTTCGATCAAGGTTGCCGGCATGAAATGGCCTGGCCGATGGGAGACGCGTTCGGCGGCGACTTCCGGGGTCAGCTCCAGGAACACAAAACCCAGGCCTGGCAAGGCACTGCGCAGGCGTTCGCGGTAGATGTGCTTGAGCGCCGAGCAGGTCAACACCGGGCGCTGACCCAGCGCATCGATGCGGCGCAACTCATCGCACAGGCTGTCGAGCCAGCCGGCACGGTCTTCATCGTTCAGGGGAATTCCCGCGCTCATCTTTTCGATATTGGCGGCAGGATGGAAAGAGTCGCCTTCAATGGCAGTGGCGCCGCTCAGTTGGCACAGGGCTTCGCTGACGCACGTCTTGCCGCAACCGGCAACGCCCATGATGACCAGGGCGGTGATGGGATGATTCATGTAACACCTCAGCGCGCAGACAGCGCTACCTTTGCAAGCTATGACACTGGATCAAAAGTAGAAGTTGCCGACGCCTTCTTGTCATTTTTGTGGGTTGCAGCATGTTTGTCCCAATGCCAAAAAGCGAGGATCAGGCGAACCCCCACTTACGCATTTGCAGCTGCATCGAGACAGCGCTACCTTAGTGCCTTGAATTTTGTTTGGCAAGCCGTCGATGACTTCAACTAAAAACGATAAAAATACCCGCACCACTGGCCGCCCAACCCTGAACGAAGTGGCACGCCTGGCCGGTGTCAGTCCGATTACCGCTTCGCGCGCCTTGCGCGGGGTCAGTACGGTGGCCACCGAACTGGTGGAAAAAGTCCAGAAAGCCGCGCTGGAACTCAACTACGTGGTCAACCCCGCGGCCCGTGCCTTGGCTTCGGCGCAGAGCCATTCGGTGGTGGTATTGGTGCCGTCCTTGTCCAACCTGCTGTTCATCGACACCCTGGAAGCCATTCATCAGGTGTTGCGCCCCAAGGGCTTCGAGGTGCTGATCGGCAACTTCCATTACTCGCGCGACGAAGAAGAAAACCTGCTGCGCAACTATATGGCCTATCAACCCCGAGGCTTGCTGCTGACCGGCTTCGACCGCACCGAAAGTTCGCGACGGATGATCGAAGCCAGCAACATCCCGTGCGTGTACATGATGGAGCTCGACAGTGCTGCCGGGCTCAATTGCGTCGGCTTCTCGCAACTGGCTGCCGGCGAAACGGCGGCCGAGCATTTACTCTCGCGTGGGCGCAAGCGCCTGGCCTACATCGGTGCGCAGCTGGACCAACGCACTCTGTTGCGCGGTGAAGGTTTTCGCAAAGCCCTGAAAAAGGCCGGCCTGTATGACCCCGACCTGGAAGTGCTGACCCCGCGCGCCTCGTCCGTCGGCTTGGGCGGCGAGCTGTTTCTGCAACTGCTGGCCAGTCACCCGGACGTCGATGCGATTTTCTTCGGCAACGACGACCTGGCCCAGGGCGCCCTGCTTGAGGCCATGCGCTGCGGGATCAAGATTCCCGAACAGGTGGCGATTCTTGGCTTCAACGATTTGCCGATGTCGGAACACATGGTCCCGCGCCTGAGCAGCATCAACACACCGCGCGAAGCCATCGGCCGTCGTGCGGCGGAGCAGATGCTCACATTGATGGCCGGTAACACCGTGGCCAAACCGGTGCAGGACATGGGGTTTGAGTTGAAGGTGCGCGAGAGTACGTGAGACCGGTGCTTCCCCGCTGTGAAACGATAGCGCCGCGAAACCGGATGCCTCCTGGTGACCACGCCTACGAGGCAGTCCGGCCCCGCAGCGGTATTTCGAAACACATTTTGTCCTGCGCTTCACGGATGGCGGATACAGAATCCGCAAATTCCGTTCCCGGCTGACATTCCTATGCGCAAGACGATCTTCATGACCTCCCTGCTGATGCTCTCGCTCGGACAGGTATCTGAGGCGCAAGTGTCGCAGCCGAGTGATTGGACTCACCTCCTGACAGATCCACGCTTCATTCCAGCGATAAAAAACTGTCTGGCCGCTCACCCGAAGGGCGAGGGCCCTGCCGTCGTAATGGATGTCTGGCATTCGAGCATGGAAGATGCAGGCGTCATGACCACTGACCTCACAGGACGTAGAAATGAATGCTACGCCAGCAAGGACACAGGCTTGGTAAGCCGGTCCAAGACCGTGTTCGATCTGCCTGGTCCGCTGTTCGTTTCAGTGGATCAAGCCAAGGTTGCGCCCCAAGGCGAGTGCATCGTATCCACCCCGGTGTTCATCGACCAACAGCTTCAGGGCTGGGTCCTGCGCCAACCCATCCTCAACCAACAGATTCCCAGCGCCTGCTCTTGGCCTATCTGGACCGGTCTATTCCAAGGCGAGAAATAAGGAGCGAAAGTCACCCGATCCAACACGCCGTACCATCAAGCGGTGCGACGCCCATGCCTTGGGATTTCAACTAGTCTTGAATGTGTTTCTCATCCCGCTGAGTGCTCGCTGTGGCTGAAAAACTGTTAATTTCCTGAAGCGCACATACGCTAACGGAGTAGCACAATGGAACACACACTGAAGATTCTGGGAAAAGCCTCGTCGATCAACGTCAGGAAGGTCCTGTGGACCTGTGAGGAGTTGGGCCTTTCCTACGAACGCGAGGATTGGGGCAGCGGTTTCGCCTCGACCCACAGCCCTGAGTTTCTCCGGTACAACCCCAACGCACAGGTACCGGTGATCATCGATGAGGCCGGTGTGCTGTGGGAGTCCAACACCATATGCCGCTACCTCTGCGCCAGGCACCAGCATCACCACACGGAGCTGCTACCCGGCGAACCGGCCGCCCGCGCCCGGGTGGAACAGTGGATGGATTGGCAAGCCACCGATCTCAACTCGTCGTGGAGTTATGCGTTCATGGCGCTGGTGCGCAAGGATCCGGAATACCAGGATGCTCATCGCATCGACATCAGTGTGCGCGGCTGGAACCAGAAAATGGCCATCCTCGAACATCAGCTCGCAACCACCAAGGCGTATGTCGCCGGGGCAAAATTCACCGTGGCCGACATTGTCATCGGCCTCTCGGTCAACCGTTGGCTGATGACGCCCATCGAGCGTCCCGACTATTCGGCCGTCGACGAGTATTTCAAACGCCTGGCGCAACACCCGGGTTTTCTCAAACACTGCTGTAACGGCTTGCCTTGAGCCACTTCCGATAGCGGTCGACCGCTGCCGCCCGGCGGCAAGGCCTGACCGCAAACCCACCTTGCCTACCGGGTTAAATAATTCTAACAATCTGATTTAATTGATATTTTATCTACGGGCATACTATTTGCTGAAGCACTGTACCGCCAATACCTACAAGGTCTGCTTATCATGTTGGTCAGTGCAAAATCAAACCTGGTAACCCCCCTTCCCAAGCGCCCCGGTGAGGATCCGACAGCTGAAGCCGCCGCCGGCCTGCAAAGCGTCATGACGCAGGCCTTGCAGAACAACCTGCAGGCGCAAACCACGCAAACCAGCACCCAGGTCGAGGAATCCGCCACGCAACTGTCCACGCAACAGGTGAATGAGGCCACTCGCATCAGCGATAACGTCGACGAAGCGTTCGCCAAGACCCGCGTTGGCCTGCAGGCAACCTCCGCGCCGCTGCCCGACGACGTCAAGGACAGGATCGGCGATGGTTCAGCGACAGCCGAATTCAAGGACTACATGAGCAAGACCCCGGAACAGCGCATGCGCGATGCGATCCTGCAAGAGATGGGCTTGACCCAGGAGGAGATCAATCAGATGCCACCGGAGAAACAACAAGCCATCGGCGAAGAAATAGCCCAGCGCGTGCGGGAGAAGGCGCAGATGGCTGCAGCCGAGAAAGACCAGCGCAGGGGTGAACACACCAGTATCGAGGGTGTGGACAAGCTCATCGCCTCGCTGTAACGACGCGGTGATGGTTGTTGTAGGAGCGAGCATGCTCGCGATGAACCCGAGAACGACGCGGGGCGCCAGGCTCCCCGCGTAATCGTTGACGAGCAGAGCTCGCTCCTACAGGGAAATCAAGGGGGTGATCAGTTCAACTGCAAGGTCGAGTTGAACTGGCTGATCGCGTCCACCACATGTCGCGATCCCTGCTGGATTTCCAGGATCACCTCCCCCGCCTCGTTCGCCAGCTCCACGCCCAGCCCGGTTCGACTCAGGCTCGACTGCATGCTCGACACCGCACTCAATGACAGGTCGTGGTTCTTGCGCACCACATCGACAATTTCCAGGGTGGCCTGGCTGGTGCGTGCGGCAAGGCTGCGCACTTCATCGGCCACCACGGCAAACCCTCGCCCATGCTCGCCGGCACGGGCCGCTTCGATGGCGGCGTTGAGCGCCAGCAAGTTGGTCTGATCGGCAATCCCGCGGATGGTCTGGACGATGGTGCCGATGATGTCGGACTGTTGGCTCACCGCATCGATGCTCAGCGCCGCCTGGTTCAAGTCCCTGGAGATGTCCTGGATGATCTGCACCGTTTGCTGCACCACCTCGGAGCCCTTGCGCGCGCAGGCGTCGTTTTGCACCGAGGTACTGTGGGCCGAATCCGCGGCGGTTTGCAGGGTCGTCATTTGTTGGGTGATGTCGCTGGCGAACTTGACCACTTTGTACAGGCGGCCCTTGGCGTCGAATAACGGATTATAGGAAGCTTCCAGGTATATCGTCTGGCCCTGCTTGTTCTTGCGCTCGAAACGATGCGAGTGATATTCGCCTCGGTTCAGCGAGGCCCAGAAATTCCTGTAGCCCTGGGATTCCGCTTCGGCACGATGACAGAACATGCTGTGATGCTGACCGACGATTTCATGGAGCGAGTACTGCGTGGTTTTCAGGAAGTTTTCGTTTGCGCTGATCACTCGGCCTTCCGGGGTGAATTCGATCACTGCCATGGAGCGACCAATGGCGGCGAGCCGGCTTTCGTTTTCGTGTTCCTTGATGACCCTGGCAGAAATATCGGTGGCCACCTTGATCACGCTGCGCACCTGCCGATCAGGTCCCAATACCGGCATGTAGCTGGCTTCGAGCCAGATCTCCTTGCCACTTTTGTCCAAACGCAGAAAAGTGCCGCTGATCGGTTCGCCCCGCGCCAGATCACGCCACAATTTGGCGTACTCCTCGCTGCGGTAAAACGCCTCTTCACAGAATATCCGGTGATGTTTGCCGCGCACTTCGTCGGCGCTGTAACCCATGACCTTGCAAAAATTCTCGTTGGCATCGAGGACCGTGCCATCGGGACTGAATTCAATCATCGCCATCGACCGGCTGACGGCAGCCAGCTTGGCGTTGGCCTCAGTCAACGCGCAGCTGAAACGTTCGATTTCCAGCAGGTCAGCCTTGTGATGCAGGTTAAACATGGTCGTACCACCTATGCGCGTTTATGAAAGTTGCTGGTCTTTCAAATCCACCAATACGTTCAATAGAACAGGTACACGCATCCCTCCAAAAAGGAGGAATGAACAGGTGATAGGTGATGTTCGATCGGAGGGAGTCCTTATCGCGACACTCCCATCAAGACATCCTTCTCTTGATAGCCCGGCGTCGGGCCAGCCCTAACGTGCTCATAAGCGAACTCCATTTCCATACAGCTTCCTGCAAGTGTGTCGGTGCCTTGAATTGCGCACTCTGGCAGCTTGGCTCGATGATCCAATGCCGGCGATAACGGTCGGCATGGTTAGTTAGACGTCAGCATAGACATCGGCCTTCGGCTTGCAAGGCCACTAGTCGGCCAGTATCGAGGACAAAATCGGTTCAGCGCGCCCAAGGGCTGCTCCGGTGGGAAGCCTGACCTCTAATGGGCAAATAACATGAACATGGGCGCAAACGCGATGCTCATGATCCTGTTGTTATTCTCGGTCAGTCGGCTCTGGGCATTGATCTCCGTCCAGGTGCCGACGACGCGGGCATCTTCGGGAACGCTGAACGGACAACAGCCCTTGCCCAGGATCACCTCCCGGATATTGCTCATCACCATGTTGCCCTTCGCGCCCGGCCCATCCACTCCGAAGATCTTTACTGTGCCGGTCTTGTTGTTGTGCTGCCAGGAGAAGACCTGGGCGCTCATGTCATAGTCGGACAGATTGACGGGCCCGTTTTTCGCCGTACTGAGCAATGACAGTTTCCTGCCGGCAAAATCCGACGCGGTCCAGAAACAGACGTAACCGTAATCACAGTTGCGATCGGACTGACCTGCGTCGCCGGGTACCGGGAACGTCACCACAGCGGCACCATTGTCATATACCACTTGAGTGGTACTGATTTGCTTGCCTCCCGATTTTCGACTGAGCTGGCGCTCGATTTGTCGTTGCACCATGACTTTTTGCTCAGTCGTCATGCCGGGCTCGAACAACGCATAGGGGCTGCGCTCGACTGTCGCCTGTTTCGCCGAAAAAAACAGTGCGCCAACACCGAGGCAGAGTGCCACGAACGCAACCAGCCATTTGCTGTTCATGTAGAGACTCCATTTGCCAGGAACGCTGAACACAGTCAGCGTGAGCAGGAAAACAGCGTCTGCCCGGCACAATGGATTGTCTACTGTCAGAAATAACAGGCTCGACCGATGGCACCGCCCGGCCGATTGTTGAAATAACCCCGCATCCCGCTTGCGCGCCCCCCTCCTGCTCACTAACGTAGCGCCTTTATTGCGCGCCGCCGCCTTTACCCCCCGCAGGAGCTTTGCCATGGCCTCGCCAGCCCTTTCACATTTTCTACCCCGGTTCGGCGTTGCCGCAGCAGTGGCGGGTGTCTTGAGCCTGACCGGTTGTCAGAGCTTCAATGCCCAGGACACCCTCCCGCCCACCTCCGGCGTACAGCCGCTCAAAGGCCTGGCGCAGAACGTTTCGGTTCGGCGCAATGCGATGGGCATGCCGTTGATCGAAAGCAGCACTTTCCACGACGCACTGTTCTCCCTCGGCTATGTGCACGCCAGTGACCGCATCACCCAGATGGTCACCCTGCGTTTGCTCGCCCAGGGTCGATTGGCCGAGATGCAGGGAGCGGACCTGTTGGACGCCGACCGCTATATGCGCGCGGTCAACCTGAAGAAGAGCGCTGGCGAGCTGTACAAGGCCTCCTCACCGCGACTCAAGCGCTTCTTCGAAGTCTATGCCCGCGGGGTCAACGCCTATCTGTTCCGCTACCGCGACAAGCTGCCTGCCGACCTCGCCGCCACCGGGTACAAGCCCGAGTACTGGAAGCCGGAAGACTCGGCGCTGATTTTCTGCCTGCTCAACTTCAGTCAGTCAGCCAACCTGCCCGAGGAAATTGCCTCGCTGGTGCTGGCCCAGAGCGTCACTACCGACAAACTGCCGTGGCTGACCCCTTCGGCCCCGGATGAAAAACTGCCACTGGCCGAAAGTGAAAAGCTGCAAGGCATCAAGCTCAGCGGGCAGGTACCGGGGCTGGCCGAGATCAGCAAGGCCACCGGCCAGCTGTCCGAGCTTAATCTACTGGGCGCCACCTCATCGAACAACTGGGCCATTGCCCCGCAGCGCAGCCGCAGCGGTAAAAGCCTGTTGGCCAGCGACAGCCACGGGCCGATGGGGGTACCGGCGCTGTTTAGCTACGTGCAGATCCGCACATCGAAGTACCAGGCTTCCGGTGTGACCCTCGCCGGGTTGCCGATGATCCTGGGTGGTTTCAATGGCAAAGTGGCCTGGAGCATGACCAGCGTCATGGGCGACAACCAGGACCTGTTCCTGGAAAAAATCAAACGCCAGGGTAATGGGCTGTCCTACGAAACCGCTGGCAAGTGGCAGCCGGCGATCGTGCGCAATGAAACCTACTTCGTCAAAGGCCAGCGGCCGATTCGCGAAGCGATATTCGAAACCCGCCACGGTCCCCTGCTCAACAGTGCCCAGGGCCTGGCGCAGGGCAGCGGTTTCGGCCTGGCCTTGCAAACGCCGAACTTTACCGACGACAAGAGCCTGGACGCCTTCTTTGACCTGTCCCGGGCGCAGAATGTCGAGAAAGCCTCGGACGCCAGCCGCGAGATTCGCGCCATTACCTTGAACCTGATGTTCGCCGATGCCAGCCACATTGGCTGGCAAGTCACCGGCCGCTATCCAAACCGCCGCGAAGGCGAAGGCCTGTTGCCCTCGCCTGGTTGGGAGGGGCGTTACGATTGGGACGGTTACGCCGACCCGATGCTGCACCCCTACGATCAGGACCCGGCCCAAGGCTGGCTCGGCACCGCCAACCAGCGGGTCATTCCCCATGGCTATGGCATGCAGCTATCCAACTCCTGGTCGGCACCGGAACGTGGCGAGCGCCTGGCCGAACTGGCCGGCGTGGGCAAGCACGACACCCGTAGCCTGATCGCCATGCAGTACGACCAGACCACCACCTTCGCCGCCAAACTGAAGAAAATGTTCGAAGCACCGGGGATGTCACAGCCGCTCAAGCAGGCCATCGAGGCCTTGCCCGTGGCGGATCGCGGCAAGGCACGCGAGGCCCTGACCCGCTTGATGGCATTTGACGGCAAACTCAGCCCGACCTCCGCCGATGCGGCCATCTATCAGCTGTTCCTGCAGGAAAGCACCCGGCAGATTTTCCTCGATGAATTGGGGCCACAAGGCAGCCCGGCGTGGCAAGCTTTCATCGCCAATGGCAGCTTGTCTTACGCGGCGCAGGCCGATCACTTGCTGGGGCGCGAAGACAGTCCATTCTGGGATGATGTGCACACCGCGCAGAAAGAAGACAAACCGGCGATCCTCGCCCGCAGCCTGGCGGCGGCGATCACCGCTGGCGACAGTCAGTTGGGTGGCGATCATAAAGCCTGGCAGTGGGGCAAACTTCACCGCTATGAGTGGAAGAACGCCAGCGGCCAGACCGTGCGAGGTCCGCAGCCAGCCGGCGGCGACCACACCACCCTCAACACGGCCGCCTATTCCGTGGGCCAAGACTTCAACACCACACGGGTGCCGGCCATGCGCCTGATCGTCGACTTCGGCCAACCCGAACCGCTGATGGGCCAGATCGCCACCGGCCAGTCCGGCAACCCGGCCAGCCCGAACTACCTCAACGGTATCGAGCCATGGCTGAAGGGGCAGTATCAGAGCTTGCCAATGCAGCCGGAGAATTTCGACCGGGTGTATGGAACCAAGCGCCTGACCCTGACACCTGGAAAATAACCACATTCCCTGTAGGAGCTGCCGCAGGCTGCGATCTTTTGATCTTGATCTTTGAAAAAACAAGGTCAAAGATCGCAGCCTGCGGCAGCTCCTACAGGGGGTAGGTTGTTTACCCGGGAATTCCCGATAGAACTTCTTCGCCCGCGCCAGCCTCCTAGCTAACAAGCCCCTGCACTTGGACAGCAACGTGGACCTTGTCATCGCGCGCCCTGAAGGCTTGTATTGCCCCGCCGGCGATTTCTACATCGATCCGTGGCGGCCGGTCGAGCGTTCGGTCATCACCCACGCCCATGGCGACCACGCCCGCACCGGCAACCAGCACTACCTGGCGGCAGCACCCGGTGAAGGGATACTGCGGGCACGACTGGGCCAGGACATCGACCTGCAAACCCTGGCGTATGGCGAGCGGTTGCTGCATCACGGCGTTACCCTGAGTTTCCACCCCGCCGGCCACGTCCTCGGCTCGGCTCAGGTGCGCCTGGAATATGGCGGGGAAGTCTGGGTGGCGTCAGGTGACTACAAGATCGAACCCGACGGCACCTGCGCACCGTTCGAACCGGTGCGCTGTCACACCTTCATCACCGAGTCGACATTCGGCCTGCCGATCTATCGCTGGCAGCCCCAGGCGCAGGTCTTTACCGAGATCAATCAATGGTGGCAGGCCAATGCCGAGCAAGATAAAGCCAGCGTGCTGTTCTGTTATTCCTTCGGCAAGGCCCAGCGCATTCTCCATGGCATCGATGCCAGCCTCGGGCCGATCCTGACGCATGGCGCGGTGGAGCCGCTGAACCGTGTCTATCGCGAGGCCGGCATAGACCTGCCGCCAACGCTCTACGCTGGCGATTTCCAAAAAAACGATCCGATTCTGCGCAAAGCGCTGGTCATCGCTCCGCCTTCGGCCGGTGGCAGCACCTGGATGCGCCGTTTCGGCGACTACAGCGACGGTTTCGCCAGCGGCTGGATGCGCTTGCGCGGAACGCGTCGGCGACGTGGGGTGGATCGCGGTTTCGTGTTGTCCGATCACGCAGACTGGCCGGGATTGCTGTGGGCCATCGAACAGACTGGCGCTGAGCGGGTAATGGTCACGCACGGTTCCGTCGCGGTATTGGTGCGCCACCTGCGTGAACAAGGCCTCGATGCCCAGGGCTTTCGCACCGAGTACGGTGACGATGAGGAGGCATCGACCGCCGAAGCCGAGAGCGTCGAGGCACTGCCATGAAGGCTTTCGCCCAGCTGTACGCCGAACTCGACGCCACGACATCGAGCAACGCCAAGCTGGCGGCGATGCAAGAGTATTTTGCTCAGGCCGCGCCGGAAGATGCCGCGTGGGCGGTGTACTTTCTGTCCGGAGGACGCCCCAGGCAATTAGTGCCGGTGCGCGTCCTGCCGGAGTTGGCAGTCGCGTATTCCGGGCTTTCGGCGTGGCTGTTCGAAGAAAGCTACCAGGCGGTGGGCGACCTGGCGGAAACGATTTCCCTGGTGTTGCCCGAATCGCCTTATCGCTCCAGCGACGGATTGGCGGTATGGATCGAAGAAAAACTGCTGCCATTGCGCGGCGAATCCCCGCAGGTGCTCGCCGAACGCCTCCCCGCTCTCTGGTCGCAACTGGACCGCCCCAGCCTTATGCTGTGCATCAAGTTGATCACCGGCAGCTTTCGCGTCGGTGTCTCGAAGTTGCTGGTGACCCGAGCGCTGGCCTCCATGACTGGCCTGGACAGCAAGCGCGTGGCCCAACGAATGGTCGGCTACACCGATTTGTCCAACCGCCCCACTGCCGCCAGCTACTTGAAGTTGGTCGCCGCGCAATCTCCCGACGAACATGCGCAACGCGGCGGTCAGCCGTATCCGTTTTTCCTCGCCCACGCCCTGGCACAACCGGTCGAACAATTCGAAGCGCTGCTCGGCACCGCCAGCCAGTGGCAGGTCGAATGGAAGTGGGATGGCATCCGCGCCCAGATCGTCAAACGCGAAGGACGCCTATGGATCTGGTCGCGCGGTGAAGAATTGGTCACCGATCGCTTTCCTGAATTTGACAGTATGATCCACTGCTTGCCCGACGGCACCGTGATCGACGGCGAGGTCGTCGCCTGGAAAGCCGCTCACACAGGGACCGAAGATGCCTTCGATCCGCCTCCGGATTCCCCTGCCGTACAACCTTTCGCCCTGTTGCAGCAGCGGATCGGCAGGAAAAACCTCACCCGCAAGATTCTCAATGACGTGCCGGTGGTCATCCTCGCGTACGACTTGCTGGAATGGCAAGGCGAGGATTGGCGCAATCAGCCGCAAAACCGGCGGCGCAGTCAACTGGAGAAGGTAATCACCCAGGCCAACAATCCTCTGCTGCTCGCCTCGCCCTTATTGACCGGCGAAGACTGGTTCGACCTCGCCCGCCAGCGGGAAGCATCGCGCCGGCTCGGGGTCGAAGGCATGATGCTCAAGGCTCGGGACGCGCTCTACGGCGTCGGTCGCACCAAGGACATGGGGGTCTGGTGGAAATGGAAAGTCGACCCGTTCAGTGTCGACGCGGTGCTGATTTATGCGCAGCGCGGCCATGGCCGCCGCGCCAGTCTCTACAGCGATTACACGTTCGCCGTCTGGGACGCGCCACCCGACGCCAGCGAACGCGCGCTGGTGCCGTTTGCCAAGGCCTATTCAGGGTTGACCGATGAACAAATGCGCCAGGTCGACAACATCGTGCGCAGAACCACGGTAGAAAAATTCGGCCCGGTGATCAGCGTCAAGCCGAGCCTGGTGTTTGAACTGGGTTTCGAAGGCATCGCCTTGTCCAAACGGCACAAAAGCGGGATTGCGGTGCGGTTTCCGCGGATGCTGCGCTGGCGGCAGGACAAATCGGTCGAAGAGGCTGATCACCTGGGTACATTACAGGATCTGCTCGGCTGAACCGCTGTATGCGAGCGCTGTGCAGAACCAGAAAAGTGCAGGCTTTTCACGACGCCCATTTTCGTGCACTAATCCCCTCCTGCAATTTCCCGAATACCTTTTAAACGCTTGTTCGGTACTCTGGTTCGGAAATTGCTACTTTCATTAGGGCTTACGCTTACCAGTAACAATAATTCTGCGCCACAAGCGCTCATATTGGTTCTTAGGGATTGAATAATGAAAAAAGCATTGCTGACCCTTTCTGCACTGGCGTTGTGCGTGGCAGCCGGTTCCGCGCTGGCAAAGGAATACAAGGAATTGCGTTTTGGTGTTGACCCTTCCTACGCGCCGTTCGAGTCGAAAGCGGCCGACGGCAGCCTGGTAGGCTTCGACATCGACCTGGGGAACGCGATCTGCGCTGAGCTGAAGGTCAAGTGCAAATGGGTCGAAAGCGACTTCGACGGCATGATTCCTGGCCTCAAGGCCAATAAATTCGACGGCGTGATCTCTTCGATGACCGTCACCCCGGCCCGCGAAAAAGTCATCGACTTCTCCAGCGAACTGTTCTCCGGTCCAACCGCCTACGTGTTCAAGAAAGGTTCCGGCCTGACCGAAGACGTCGCGTCGCTCAAGGGCAAGACCGTCGGCTACGAACAAGGCACCATCCAGGAAGCCTACGCCAAGGCTGTGCTGGATAAGGCCGGCGTGAAGACCCAGGCCTATCAGAACCAGGACCAGGTGTATTCCGACCTGACTTCCGGCCGTCTGGACGCCGCGATCCAGGACATGCTGCAAGCCGAACTGGGCTTCTTGAAGTCGCCAAAAGGTGAAGGCTACGAAGTCAGCAAGCCGGTTGACAGCGAACTGCTGCCCGCCAAGACGGCAATCGGCATTAAGAAAGGTAACACCGAGCTGAAAGCACTTTTGGATAAAGGTATCAAAGCGTTACACGATGATGGCACCTACGCCACTATTCAAAAGAAACACTTCGGCGATCTGAACCTGTACAGCGGCAAGTAATGCCCGGCGCCCATCTCGCGATGGGCGCTTTTTTCATCCGATCAGGTTGCTGATTTATGTTCGAAAACCTCTTAAACACACTGGGGCTCTCCGCCTTCAGCCTCAAGGGCTTTGGCCCGCTGCTGATGGAAGGCACCTGGATGACCATCAAGTTATCGGCGATGTCACTGCTGGTGGCCGTATTGCTCGGTCTACTCGGCGCCAGTGCCAAGCTGTCGAAAGTCAAACTGCTACGCCTGCTTGCACAGTGCTACACCACGCTGATTCGCGGGGTGCCAGACCTGGTGCTGATGCTGCTGATCTTCTACAGCCTGCAAACCTGGCTGACGTCGCTCACCGATTACATGGAATGGGAATACATCGAGATCAACCCGTTCAGCGCCGGGGTACTGACCCTGGGCTTCATTTACGGCGCCTACTTCACCGAAACCTTCCGCGGCGCGATCCTCGCCGTGCCTCGCGGGCAGGTCGAAGCAGCCACGGCCTACGGACTCAAGCGCGGCCAGCGGTTCCGTATCGTGGTGTTTCCGCAAATGATGCGTTATGCCCTGCCGGGTATCGGCAACAACTGGATGGTCATGCTCAAGGCCACTGCACTGGTGTCGATCATCGGCCTCGCCGACTTGGTCAAGGCGGCCCAGGATGCGGGTAAAAGCAGCTATCAGCTGTTCTACTTCCTGGTGCTCGCCGCCCTGATCTACCTGGCGATCACCAGCGCCTCCAACGTCATTCTGCGCTGGCTCGAACGCCGCTATGCCGCGGGTACCCGGGAGGCTGTGCGATGATCGAACTCCTGCAGGAATACTGGAAAGCCTTCCTCTACACCGACGGTCAGAACATCACCGGCCTGGCCATGACCCTGTGGTTGCTCAGTGCATCGATCTTCATCGGCTTCATCGTCTCGATTCCGTTGTCGATCGCCCGGGTTTCACCGCACTTCTACATTCGCTGGCCGGTGCAGTTC
The DNA here is from genome assembly GCF_002236105.1 of Pseudomonas umsongensis. Classification (GTDB taxonomy): domain Bacteria; phylum Pseudomonadota; class Gammaproteobacteria; order Pseudomonadales; family Pseudomonadaceae; genus Aquipseudomonas; species Aquipseudomonas umsongensis. The sequence continues at coordinate 568,896 of NZ_NIWU01000002.1, read as the reverse complement.
TACACCTACCTGTTTCGCGGCACGCCTTTGTATATCCAGCTGCTGATCTGCTACACCGGGATCTACAGCCTGGCCGCCGTGCGCGCGCAACCGCTGCTCGACAGCTTCTTTCGTGATGCGATGAACTGCACCATCCTGGCGTTCGCCCTGAACACCTGCGCCTACACCACGGAGATTTTCGCCGGGGCGATCCGCAGCATGGCCCACGGCGAAGTCGAAGCCGCCAAGGCCTACGGCCTGACAGGCTGGAAGCTGTATGCCTACGTGATCATGCCTTCGGCGCTGCGTCGCTCGTTGCCGTACTACAGCAACGAAGTGATCCTGATGCTGCACTCGACCACCGTGGCGTTCACTGCGACTATCCCGGACATCCTGAAAGTCGCTCGGGACGCCAACTCGGCGACCTTCCTGACCTTCCAGTCGTTCGGGATCGCCGCGCTGATCTACCTGACCGTCACCTTTGCGCTGGTCGGCCTGTTCCGCCTCGCCGAACGCCGATGGCTGGCCTTCCTCGGGCCGACTCACTAGGACCCCGCTTCGGGAAACACGACAAATGCGCCACCAGATACATGAATTGCTCGCCCCACTGCCGGGGACCGCACGACAGATCCACAGTTTTCACTTCGGGCCGCAACCGGCCAACGGCAAGATCTACATCCAGTCGTCCCTGCACGCCGATGAAATGCCCGGCATGCTGGTGGCGTGGCACCTCAAGCAACGCCTGGCGGAGTTGGAAGCCGCCGGCCGGCTGCGCAGTGAAATCGTCCTGGTGCCCGTGGCCAACCCGCCGGGCCTGGAGCAAGTGCTGATGGATGTACCGCTGGGGCGCTATGAGCTCGAAAGTGGGCAGAACTTCAACCGCTGGTTCATTGATTTGAGCGAAGAGGTGGGCAACGCGATCGAAGGCCAACTCGGCGACGACCCGCAGCGCAACCTCGAACTGATCCGCAACAACCTGCGCCAGGCATTGGCGCGGCAGACCGCCAGCACCCAGCTGCAATCCCAGCGCCTGACCCTGCAACGGCTGGCCTGCGATGCCGACATGGTGCTGGACCTGCATTGTGACTTCGAAGCAGTGGCGCACCTGTACACCACGCCCGAAGCCTGGCCACAGGTCGAGCCGCTGGCTCGCTACATCGGTTCCGAAGCCAGCCTGTTGGCCACCGATTCCGGTGGCCAGTCGTTCGATGAATGCTTCACGCTGCTCTGGTGGCAATTGAAGGAGCGCTTCGGCGAGCACTTCGATATTCCGCCGGGGAGCTTTTCGGTCACCGTCGAGCTGCGCGGCCAGGGCGACGTCAACCACCCGCTGGCCAGCCAGGACAGCCAGGCGCTGATCGACTATCTGATTCATTTCGGCGCGATTGCCGGTGAGTCGGCGCCATTGCCCGACCTGCCCTACCCGGCCACCCCCCTGGCCGGAGTGGAACCCGTGGCGACGCCTGTTGGCGGGCTGCTGGTGTTCAGTGCGCTGCCGGGGCAATACCTGGAAGCCGGGCAACTGATCGCCGAAATCATTGACCCCATCAGCGACCGTGTCACGCCTGTCCATTGCACTGCCGCCGGCCTGATGTACGCCCGCTCGCTGCGCCGCATGGCCACCGCCGGCATGGTGATCGCCCACGTCGCGGGCGCCGAAGCCTATCGCAGCGGCTACCTACTTTCGCCTTGAGGATGCATGCTCCATGTACAAACTGACCATTGAAGGCCTGCATAAAAGCTATGGCGATCATGAGGTGCTCAAGGGCGTGTCGCTCAAGGCCAACACGGGCGATGTCATCAGCCTGATCGGTGCCAGCGGCTCCGGAAAAAGTACCTTCCTGCGCTGCATCAACTTCCTCGAACAGCCCAACGATGGGGCCATGAGCCTCGACGGCCAGGCAATTCGCATGATCAAGGATCGTCATGGCATGCACGTGGCCGATGCCGATGAACTGCAAAGAATTCGCACCCGCCTGGCCATGGTGTTCCAGCATTTCAACTTGTGGAGCCACATGACGGTGCTGGAAAACATCACCATGGCCCCGCGCCGGGTGCTGGGCTGCAGCAAGCAGGAAGCCGAAGATCGCGCCCGACGTTACCTCGACAAGGTCGGGCTGGCAGCACGCGTAGCGGATCAATACCCGGCATTCCTTTCCGGTGGCCAGCAACAACGGGTGGCGATTGCTCGCGCGTTGGCCATGGAACCGGAAGTGATGCTGTTTGACGAACCGACCTCGGCGCTCGACCCGGAACTGGTGGGTGAAGTGCTCAAGGTGATCCAGGGCCTGGCCGAAGAAGGCCGGACCATGATCATGGTCACCCATGAAATGAGCTTCGCGCGCAAAGTATCGAGCCAGGTGTTGTTCCTGCACCAGGGCCTGGTGGAGGAAGAAGGCGCGCCGGAGGATGTGCTGGGCAACCCGAAGAGCGAGCGTCTGAAACAGTTCCTCAGCGGCAACTTGAAATAAGCGTTCAACCCTTGAAACGGGAGCCAGGCTGACTGGCTTCCGTCACTCAACTGGCTTCACGCTCAAGCCTGAAGCTGCCGTTTTCCACCTCGATGCCGTCGGCATCCAGGCCGCGGAAACTTCCGGCAAACTGTGCGTCGCCTCCCACCGTCAATTCAAGCGCGCCTCGATACAACTCCGCTTCCGAACTGCCCGTCACGTGAATGATCATCGGGGAGCGTTCACTCAATCCCAGATGAAACCTGCCGCTGTCGATACCCTGCGGCAGATAGAGATAAAACGCCTTGTCCAGACCATCGCTCGCGCCAAGGCAGTGCAAGCCTGGCTGTTCGAAATAGTCGAGCGTTGGCGCTGCCCGAAACGCGAGGAGCTTCCCACTCTCCGTGATCAAATCGGCGCGCAAATGCCCTGCACGAACTGACTTCATCTGAATGTTCCTTTTCATATTCATGGTCGACGGCTCGCTGTCGGCCCTGGCAAGACGCGGCAGGACGAACAGCGCAGCGATAAAACCACGGCCCATCGGCCAATAGGTTTCAACGACAAACACAGTTATTTCCGAATATGAGAACTGCTCGGCGAAGACCGCACGCATCAGTCATTAAACCTTTCGCGTTGCGCCGTGGTCAGTCAAAGAACACTCTCAGAGCGCACGCCGCCGGTATGGGAACCACCACCGACTTCGCCAAACGCTGGTTCACCGCTCGCGGCTGGAAGCCGTTCACCTTTCAGAAACAGGTGTGGGCAGCCGTCAAACAAGGACAATCCGGTCTGCTGCACGCCAGCACCGGCGCCGGCAAAACCTATGCGGTCTGGTTCGGCGCGCTCAATCGCTTCGCACGCTCTGCACCTGCGGTTGAAACACCACGCAAACGAAAACCCGTAGTCGATCCCCTGACCGTTCTCTGGATAACCCCGATGCGCGCCCTGGCTGCCGACACCGCCCGTGCACTGCAGGCGCCGCTGCTCGACTTGCAGATCCCCTGGAACGTCGGCCTGCGCACGGGTGATACCAGCAGCAGCGAACGTGCACGCCAGAGCCGACGCTTGCCTACCGCGCTGATCACCACCCCGGAAAGCCTGACGTTGATGCTCGCCCGAGCGGATGCACACACAGCACTCTCGACCTTGCGCATGGTCGTGGTCGACGAATGGCACGAATTGCTCGGCAACAAGCGCGGCGTGCAACTGCAACTTGCGCTCGCCCGCCTGCGCCGCTGGAACCCGCAATTGATCGTGTGGGGCGTTTCCGCGACGCTGGGCAATCAGGACCACGCCGAGCAGGTATTAATCCCACAGGGCGGCGGTATCAGCGTTCAAGGCCAGACGGATAAAAAACTGCAGGTTGATACGCTGCTGCCGCCCGCGATCGAGCGCTTTCCATGGGCCGGACATATCGGCCTGAAAATGTTGCCGCAGGTCGTCGCGCAACTGGATGACAGCGCCAGCAGCCTGGTTTTCACCAATACGCGTGCGCAATCGGAAATCTGGTATCAAGCGTTGCTTGAAGCCCGACCGGACTGGGCGGGGGTGATCGCGTTGCATCACAGTTCGCTGTCCCGTGAAACCCGTGACTGGGTGGAGCGTGCCCTCAAGGAAGGTCACCTCAAAGCCGTGGTCTGCACCTCCAGCCTGGATCTGGGCGTGGATTTCCTGCCAGTGGAACGGGTGCTGCAAATTGGCTCGGCCAAAGGCGTGGCCCGCCTGATGCAGCGCGCCGGGCGTTCCGGGCATGCGCCGGGACGCGTTTCCCGGGTGACGCTGGTGCCGACGCACAGCCTGGAGCTGATCGAAGCCGCAGCGGCACAGGATGCAGTGGCGCAGCGACGGATCGAACCTCGAATATCACCGCATAAACCCTTGGATGTGCTGGTCCAGCATCTGGTCAGCATGGCACTGGGTGGCGGTTTTGTGCCCGATCAGTTGTTTGATGAGGTACGCACCACCTGGGCTTATCGTGATCTCACTGAGGCGGATTGGACCTGGGCGCTGGCTTTCGTACGTCACGGCGGGCTTTCCCTGACAGCCTATCCGGATTACCGCCGGGTCGAGCCGGATGAACAGGGAATCTGGCGTGTACCCGATGCACGATTGGCCCGCCGCCATCGCATGAGCATCGGCACGATTGTCAGCGATGCGAGCATTCAGTTGAAATTCTGGAGCAAGGGCGGCGGCGGCAAACAACTGGGCAGTGTTGAAGAAGGTTTCATCGCGCGACTTAAGCCGGGCGATGGCTTTCTGTTTGCCGGGCGGCTGCTGGAGTTGGTACGCGTGGAAAACATGACCGCCTATGTCAAACGCAGCACCGTAAAGAAAGCCGCGGTGCCGCGGTGGAATGGCGGTCGCATGCCCCTCTCCAATGAGCTGGCGCAAGCGGTGGTCACGCGCTTTAGTGAGGCGGCGCGCGGCGAGTTCAGCGGCCCGCAAATGCTGGCATTGCGCCCGCTGCTGGAGGTACAGCAACGCTGGTCTGGCTTGCCAACGTCGCAATCGTTGCTGGCCGAGGCGTTGAAGTCCCGTGAGGGCTGGCATCTATTCCTGTATCCCTTCGCCGGCCGTCAGGTGCATCTGGGCCTGGGCAGCTTGCTGGCGTGGCGAGTCAGTCAGCAGCAAGCCGTGACGTTTTCCATCGCGGTCAATGATTACGGGCTGGAATTGCTGAGTGCCACCCCGGTGGACTGGGTGCAAGCCCTGAGTCCGGACTTGTTGAGCCCAGACAATCTGCTCAGGGACGTACTCGCCAGCCTGAATGCCGGAGAGCTGGCCTTGCGGCGCTTTCGGGAAATAGCCCGGATCGCCGGACTGGTGTTCGCCGGTTACCCCGGTGCAGCCAAGAGCACACGCCAGGTTCAAGCCTCGAGCGGGTTGTTTTTCGAAGTGTTCAAACAGTACGACGCGGACAATTTGCTATTGGCCCAGGCCGGAGAAGAAGTCCTGCGCGAGGAACTGGATATTCATCGCCTGGAACAGACGTTGGCGCACATCAGTCAGCTACGTCTCGACCTGCATCAAGTCAAACGTCCTACACCCCTCGGGTTTCCGCTGCTGGTGGAACGTATGAGAGAGAGCATGAGTTCAGAAAAACTCGCCGACCGCATCCGACGCATGGTCAGCGACCTTGAGATAACAGCCGGAACAGGGAAAGCCTGATGAGTACGCCCTACCCCGTGCGACTGGCCGGCGAAGAGCTTTGGCTGCTGCCGGAAAAAGCCCTCTACTGGCCTGCTCAGCAAGCGTTGTTGATCGCTGACGTGCACTTCGGCAAGGCCGCCGCTTACCGAAGCCTTGGCCAACCAGTCCCCCAAGGTACCACCCGCCGCAACATCGCCGTGCTTGACGAACTGCTGGCCACATTGCCCTGCCGACAGCTGATTTTCCTAGGCGATTTTCTTCACGGACCGGGTTCCCATGCCAGCGCCACGCTGCAAGCATTGATTGACTGGCGAACACGCAATGCCAAGCTGGCCATGACGCTGATTCGCGGCAACCATGACAAGCGTGCCGGGGACCCGCCGGCCTCGCTGAACATTCGAGTGGTGCCTGAGCCGTTGCTGCTGGGGCCGTTCGCTTTGCAGCACGAACCCCAGCCGCATGCGGATCGACATGTACTCGCCGGTCACGTGCATCCAGTTTATCGACTCAACGGTCGGGGTCGGCAGAGCCTGCGGCAGCCATGTTTCAGACTGGGCGGGGACATCAGCCTGCTACCGGCCTTCGGGGCGTTTACCGGAGGTTATCTGGTGGAACAGGACGACGACTGTAGGATTTTCGTCATCGGCGACGACGAAATCTGGCCGGTGTCCCTGTAGGAGCGAGCCTGCTCGCGATGGAAGTTAACGTTAATGCGGGCTTTCTGGAAAACTCAGCGCCCTCACGTTCTTCGCGAGCATGCTCGCTCCTACAGAAGAAGGCAGCGGGTCTCAGACAACTGGCGCGGGAGGTGGCTCATCCGGCAGGGTCGGCTCACCGGGTTCGCTCGGTTGTTCATTGGGCGTATCAGGATCAGGTTGGCCGGGGATGCCCCCCGCCATGCTGACGGGCGGATGTGCCAACAAGGACCAGGCCAGGACGCCAACCTGATTGGGCTCAAGCCTTGCCAGTTCGGCACTTATACGCGGATCGATCTTCATAAAGCACTCCTGGGCGATGGCCCGATCCGCCTTACGCGAATCGGAACAGTACATTCCATAGAGTGTACGCTCGCCCAGGAATTCCCAAGGTTCGTCGGACGGCTGACTCAGGTGCGTGGCAGGGTGACGCCACGTTGGCCCTGATACTTGCCGCCACGGTCCTTGTAGGAGACTTCGCACTCTTCGTCAGATTCGAGGAACAGCATCTGCGCGACGCCTTCGTTCGCGTAGATCTTCGCTGGCAGGTTGGTCGTGTTGGAGAACTCCAGGGTCACGTGACCTTCCCACTCAGGCTCGAGCGGCGTGACGTTGACGATGATGCCACAGCGCGCGTAGGTGCTTTTACCCAGGCAAATGGTCAATACATTACGCGGGATGCGGAAGTACTCGACGGTGCTGGCCAAGGCGAAGGAGTTCGGCGGAATAATGCACACGTCGCTATGGATGTCGACGAAGCTGCCGGCATCGAAGTTTTTCGGGTCGACGATCGCCGAATTGATGTTGGTGAACACCTTGAAGTGATTGGTGCAACGCACATCGTAGCCGTAGCTGGACACGCCGTAGGAGATCACGCGGCTGTCATCGCTGCCGCGCATCTGGCGCTCGACGAAAGGCTCGATCATGCCGTGTTCCTGCGCCATGCGGCGAATCCACTTGTCCGATTTGATGCTCATGGCGGGTGTCCTGAATAGCGAGGTCGAAAAAATCTGTCCGGCATCTTACCGGGCGCGCCGCCGGGTTCAAAGTCCGCGCTGCAATTCTCGCCAAACAGCCAGGAATTACCTGCAATGGCGACGAAGCGTCACACCGTCGATCCTTAAAACAGATAAACCTTCGCAAGAAGCATTGGCACGTTCCGGAAAAAGGGTTAAGGTGGCGCCACTGTGCTGCTTGTGTCACTGAGAATCTCTACACGATATGTTGAATTTCGATCCAACCATCTACAAGAATTTTTCCTGCTCTTTGCACTCAGTCTCGGCCAGGGTTCTTCCTGAGTCGCAGTTATCTTTGTTCAAGGAGTTACACCATGTCTAATCGCCAAACCGGTACCGTTAAGTGGTTCAACGATGAAAAAGGCTTCGGCTTCATCACTCCACAATCCGGTGACGACCTGTTCGTTCACTTCAAAGCTATCCAATCCGACGGCTTCAAAAGCCTGAAAGAAGGCCAACAGGTTTCTTTCATCGCTACCCGCGGTCAGAAAGGCATGCAAGCTGAAGAAGTTCAAGTTATCTAACTTGTACTTGCTTTAGTAAAAGGCCCCGCTCTCAAAAGCGGGGCTTTTTTGTGCCTGCAGGTTTTTCGCAGGCCAAAAAAGATCGCAGCCTGCGGCAACTCCTACCGGATGTACATCAATCCTCTGAGCTTCCGCAGGCTGCGATCTTTATGCGTCTTACCAGGTCACGCCAAATCCTGCCGTGTAGCGGGTCTTGTCCAGGTCGGCATCGTCAGTTCCGTCGATAATATCTCGCTCGGCCTTGAGGTTTAGCGACGCCCAGTCCGTAACCTTGTAACGCAGGCCCATCTCGGCATCCAGTGCATACTCAGCCACGCCCGACAACGGCTTGCCCACCTCGCCATTGGTGAAGAACTCCACTTTCTTGCCAATCAGGTAACGGTTGTAGTCCCACTTCATCGCGACAGAGTAGAAGTTTTCCTTGCTGCCATCGCTGAATTGGTAATCAGTGCGGTTGATCAGAGAGCCCAGGGAGAATGCCCCCAGCTCGTTATCCCAAAATTGATAACCTGGACCGGTACCGACAGTACGCTGGCGGGAGAGGTCTTCGACCTTGTCACGCTTGTACACCAGGCGACCTTGCCAGAACCATTTTTCCGTCAGGAAACGGTCTAGCGAGTATTCTCCCCGCCAATTGTCCGTAGTCACCACGTCATCCTGGAATTCGCGGTTGTACTCGCCTTCCGCAATATGCCTCCATCGACCATGGCGCGCCGTCGTCTTGAAGTCGATGTCGTAGTCGTCGGTATCCTTGTCTGCCCGCTGATAATCCAGCGCCGCATCGATATTGCCTTTCCACACCAGATCCTCGACCACAGGCTTGGGCTTGAGGATTTGCTGGACGCTCGCCAGCTCAACAGTCTTGGGCGCCTCGCCGTTTTCCAGGGTTACCTTGCCATCTTCCGCCGCGTGCAGCGACTTGGCCTTCTCGCCGGTGTAGGCGTCCTGCTTGACCAGCAGCTCCTGATCGCTTTCCAGGGTCTTGACCTGTTTCCAGTCGATCGGCACGGCACCGGCGTACTCCGTCTGGACCAACAGCTTGCCACCGTCGAACAGGATGATCTTGCCGCTCAGCTTGTCACCGTTCTTCAACCAGACGGTGTCCGCGAGCAAGGGAGTGGAAGCACTGACGACAGCGAGGCATAGCAAGGTTCTGGACAACATAAGCAAATACAGGCTCAGGTTCGCGAAAAAAAGTCGGCATTATCCTCAGGAATAAGACCCTAGCAAGGAGTGACCCAACTTTTTCTATTGAGTTCATTTCTCAACTGGCAATCCAGCATTTACTCTACAGACGGTACTGCGAACGACTTCAGGAACTGCGAACGTGATCGAGCTGACCGAAAAACCCGAGAGTGCCGCGCAAATCCGACGCACGGCGCTGTACCTGACGCTCGCGCAAGTACCCGAAGGCAAGGTCGTGAGTTATGGTCAACTCGCCGAACTGGCGGGACTGGGACGCGCCGCTCGCTGGGTCGGCAGGACATTGAGTCAATTGCCCGGCGACAGCAAATTGCCCTGGCACCGCGTACTCGGTGCCGGCGGGCGCCTGAGCCTGCCCGCAGGCAGCCCATCCGGGGACGAACAGCGCGCGCGACTGCGCATGGAGGGCATCAGTATCCAGAACAATCGTGTTGATATTCAGCGTCATGGGTGGCGCCCGGTAGAGCACAGCGGTTAGAGTGCGCGCTTTGTTTCCGTATTTCTTGAGGCAGACTCCAGCCCATGCCCCGTAAAACCTGGCGCGCCGCGCTTGCTGCCTATGCCAGCCCTTCGACGCTCGTACTGTTATTGCTGGGTTTCGCCGCCGGCTTGCCCTACATGCTGGTGTTCTCGACGCTTTCGGTCTGGTTGCGTGAAGCCGGTGTGGCGCGCGAAACCATCGGTTATGCAAGCTTGATCGGACTGGCATATGCCTTCAAATGGGTCTGGTCCCCCCTGCTCGACCAATGGCGCCTGCCGTTGCTCGGCAAACTCGGCCGACGACGTTCCTGGCTGGTATTGTCGCAAGCACTGGTCATTCTCGGCCTGGTCGGGATGGGCTTCTGTGACCCGCAAAAGCATTTGTCCTGGCTGATCGCCATCGCAGTGGTCGTCGCCTTCGCCTCGGCGACGCAAGACATTGCAGTGGACGCCTACCGACTGGAAATCGCCGAAGACAGTCGCCAGGCAGCGCTCGCCGCCAGCTATATGTCCGGCTATCGCATAGCAGCACTGCTGGCCACGGCCGGCGCGCTGTTCTTCGCCGAGGGCTTCGGTTCAACCGGCTTCAACTACAAGCATTCGGCATGGGCTGGCACTTACCTGCTGTTCGGCGCCTTGATGGTGCCGGCGTTGCTCACCTCGCTGTTCATGCGTGAACCTGCGGTGCCTCTGCGCACGCAATTGCAGGCCGGGCGCTACAGCTTTGTGCATCAACTGGCCTCGGTTTTCGTCCTGATCGTACTGCTGGTGTCCGTGCCGGCCATGTTTACCCAGCTCTATAACACCGACTTTGCCAGCGTGCTGTTCGAAGGCGTGAGCCTGCTCGACCTGCTGCTCGAAGACCGCGCGCTCCTGCGCGCGATCCTCTACACCACACTCACCGCCCTGTGCCTGTCGGCCATGGGCCGTCGCGGCCTGGCTCCCGTGCTGACGCCGGTCAACGACTTCATTCTGCGTTATCGCTGGCAAGCGCTGCTGCTGCTGGGGCTGATCGCCACCTACCGGATGTCCGATACGGTGATGGGCGTGATGGCGAACGTGTTCTACATCGACCAGGGTTTCACCAAGGACCAGATCGCCAGCGTCAGCAAGATCTTCGGCCTGATCATGACCTTGGTGGGCGCCGGCATGGGCGGCCTGCTGATCGTGCGCTTTGGCATCTTGCCGATCCTGTTCATTGGTGGTGTCGCGTCGGCGGGCACCAATATATTGTTCCTGTTGCTCGCCGACATGGGCGCCAACCTCAACATGCTGGTCCTCACCATCTCCCTGGACAACTTCAGTTCAGGCCTGGCGACCTCGGCGTTCGTTGCCTACCTGTCGAGCCTGACCAACCTCAAGTTCTCCGCCACCCAATACGCTCTGCTCAGCTCGATCATGCTCTTGCTGCCGCGCCTGATCGGCGGCTATTCAGGCGTCATGGTAGAGAAGTTCGGCTATCACAACTTCTTCCTGATCACCGCCCTGCTCGGGGTTCCGACGCTCCTGCTGATCGCCTTGCACTGGTTCCAGGAGAACCGTCGCGCCGGTCCGACACCGAAACCGGAGCCGGCGCCTACCCAGATCGTGGAAGAATCGTAGGGAACACGCGCAGAAATCCTACAGAGGACGGGGTCAATCCCGTCCTCCTGCCACCGCACCGACCGCACGCCTGTACGGCAGCGGAACTCGCCCGTACAATGCTCCGTCATTTCTCGTCATCAGCAATCGATAACGGCCAACCATGCGCACCAGTCAATTTTTGCTTGCCACACAGAAAGAAACGCCTTCCGACGCGGTCGTGATCAGCCATCAGCTGATGCTGCGCGCCGGCATGATCCGCAAACTCGCCTCGGGCCTGTATACCTGGCTGCCGATGGGCTTGCGAGTGATGCGCAAGGTCGAAGCCGTCGTTCGCGAAGAAATGAACGCCGCCGGCTCGCTCGAAGTGTTGATGCCGAGCACTCAACCGGCTGAGCTGTGGCAGGAATCCGGGCGCTGGGAAGAGTACGGCCCTGAATTGCTGCGCTTCAAGGATCGCCACGGTCGCGATTTCTGCGCCGGCCCGACTCACGAGGAAGTCATCACCGACCTGATGCGCAACGAGTTGAGCAGCTACAAGCAGCTGCCAATCAACCTGTATCAGATCCAGACCAAATTCCGTGATGAGATCCGTCCGCGCTTCGGCTTGATGCGCGGTCGCGAATTCATCATGAAGGACGCCTACTCGTTCCACGCCGACCAGCCATCGCTGCAGGTCACGTACGACCGCATGCATCAGGCGTATTGCAACGTATTTACCCGCCTGGGCCTGAAGTTCCGCCCGGTTGAGGCCGATAACGGCTCCATCGGCGGCGCCGGCTCCCACGAGTTCCACGTACTGGCCGAGTCCGGCGAAGACGATATCGTCTTCAGCAACGGTTCCGACTACGCGGCGAACATCGAGAAAGCCGAAGCCGTGCCGCGTGAGACTTCCCGTCCGGCACCGGCTGAAGAGCTGCGTCTGGTCGACACGCCAGAGACCAAGACCATTGCCGCGCTGGTGGAAAAATTCAATCTGCCGATTGAAAAGACCATCAAGACCCTGGTGGTGCACGCTGAAGAGAAAGGCAAGCTGATTGCCCTGATCATCCGTGGCGACCACGAGCTGAACGAAATCAAGGCCGCCAACCAGCCTGGCGTCGCCAGCCCGCTGGTCATGGCTTCCGAAGCGGAACTGCGCGACGCCATTGGTGCCGGCGCCGGTTCCCTGGGCCCGCTGAACCTGCCGCTGCCAATCATCATCGACCGTTCCGTCGAGCTGATGAGCGACTTCGGCATCGGTGCCAACATCGACGACAAGCACTACTTCGGTGTGAACTGGGAACGCGACCTGCCCGTGCCGACCGTGGCCGACTTGCGTAACGTGGTCAGCGGCGACCCAAGCCCGGACGGCAAGGGCACCCTGGAAATCAAGCGCGGCATCGAAGTCGGGCACATCTTCCAGCTGGGCAACAAGTACAGCAAGGCGATGAAGTGCGAAGTACTGGGGGAAAACGGCAAGCCGGTCACCCTGGAAATGGGCTGCTACGGCATCGGCGTTTCCCGCGTGGTTGCGGCTGCCATCGAGCAGAACAACGACGACAAGGGCATCATCTGGAGCGACACCCTGGCACCCTTCCAGGTTGCCCTGGTACCCCTGCGCTACGAAACCGACCTGGTTCGCGAAGCCACCGACAAGCTGTATGCAGAACTGACTGCGGCAGGCTTTGAAGTGTTGCTGGACGACCGCGACAAGAAAACCAGCCCGGGCATCAAGTTCGCGGACATGGAGCTGATCGGCATTCCTCACCGGATCGTGGTCAGTGACCGCGGCCTTGCCGAAGGCAACCTGGAATACAAGAGCCGTACCGAGGCCGAGCCGCAAGCGCTGCCGGTCGCCGACGTGCTGCCTTTCCTTCAGGCCCGTATCCGCCGCTGAAACCAGATAGAGACGTCATGTTCAAGCGAAACACCTTAGGCCTCGGTGGTGCCGCCCTGTGCGGCACCCTGCTGGTCAGCGGCTGTGCCAATCACATGTCACAACGCAGCGAGCACGAGGAACGCATCGAGCGCAAACTGCTTGATCACAGCCTGCAGATCGATGTGGGTGAGCCCAAGGTGCTTGAGCTGCCTCAACGCCGGGTGAAAATCCACGAGCAGAAGACTTTCGAAGTCACCGAGTTCGAGGTTACCCGCCATTACGATCGCTACACGCCGTACCAACCCTGGCGGGAGGTCTATGAGATCCCGCTGGGCGCGGTCGCGGTGGTGGCCGGGGTCGGCGCCAATGTGGCCAACGTGTTTGCCCTGGGCAATCTGCCAGACAGCATGACCAGGGACTGGTTCAGCTACGGCTTCGCCGGGCTCAACCCGTTCATGAACGTGCAGTCCCATGGACGCGCCCAGCAGAACCTGGCGGGCATCGACGAAGTGCAACTCGACAAGCGCACGGAGTACTCGAGCCTGCCCTGGAGCGAGCGCCCGGTCGAAGTCAAGGCTGGCAAGGAAACCTTCCAGTTGAGCACCGACAAGAATGGCGTATTGCGCCTGAACCTGTTGGACAGCCCGTTCGCCGAACATGACCTCAATCACCTGAGCAAGCTGCAGATCAACGTCCAGGACGCCAAGGACGATGTGCACAGCGATTCGTCGCTGGCACTGAGCAACACCTTGCGCGGCAAGTTGCTCGAAGCCCACGGCTTGATTTACGACGACCTTGAAGATGACGAAGTGAGCCAGTGGGTTCACCGGGTCAAGCGCCTGTCGGAGCTGGGCCTGGAGGAAGAAGCCACCGAGCTTGAACAGAGCCTGATCGAACTGACTCGCAACGACCCGGAGCTGCAGACCGAATTCCTCAAGTCCTTGACCAAGGATGCCGGGCGGCTGGTGGCGGATCCGGGACCGAACTAAGGCCTTTTAAAAGATCGCAGCCTGCGGCAGCTCCTACAGGGGAACGCGCGCTCATGTAGGAGCTGCCGTAGGCTGCGATCTTTTGACTTTAAGGTTGTTAACGCTCAAACAACTCCATTTGCTCAAACCCGCCCCGCAAATCCTCCAGCCTCACCCCTACGCCCAACAACCGCACCGGCTTACCGCCACGGTTGAACGCCTGCGTCAGCAACAACTGATAACTGCCCAAATCCCGCCCCGCCCCCGCCTGCTCCAGCGTGGTCTGGGTGAAATCATGAAATTTCACTTTGACGAAGGGTTTGCCCGGCCGATAACTGCTGTCGATTCGCGCCATGCGGGATGCAAGGGTATCCAGCAGCTCCGGCAGTTTTTCCAGGCAACTGCGCAGGTCCGGCAAGTCAACGTCGTAGGTGTTTTCGACACTGATGGACTGGCGGCGACTGTCGTTATGGACCAAGCGATCATCGATCCCACGTGCCAGGCTCCAGAGTCGCTCGCCAAAGCTGCCGAATTCGCGCACCAAAGCCAACTTGTCCCACTCGCGTAGCTGTGAGCAGTCGACAATACCGAGCTTGCCCAGCCTTTCGGCAGTGACTTTACCGACCCCGTGCAGCTTGCTCACCGACAAGCCACTGACAAACGCCTCGACCTGATCCGGGGTGATCACAAATAACCCGTTGGGCTTTTTCCAGTCGCTGGCAATCTTGGCCAGAAACTTGTTGGGGGCCACGCCGGCGGAGACGGTGATATGCAACTGATTGGAGACACGCCGGCGAATGTCCTGGGCAATTCGCGTCGCACTGCCGCCAAAATGCGCGCTGTCCGACACATCGAGGTAAGCCTCGTCCAGGGAAAGCGGCTCAATGATCTCGGTGTAGTCGCGAAAGATCGTGTGAATTTCCCTGGACGCTTCTCTATAGGCGTCCATTCGTGGCTTGACGATCGTCAGGTCCGGACACAGCTTCAATGCGTGCCCCGAAGACATGGCTGAGCGCACGCCATAAGCCCGGGCTTCATAGTTGCAGGTGGCGATCACCCCGCGCCGGTCCGCCGACCCGCCGACCGCCAGGGGCTTTCCAGCCAAGCGCGGGTCGTCCCGCATCTCGATGGCGGCGTAGAAGCAATCACAATCGACGTGGATGATTTTTCGCTGGGTCATTTCAACGCGGTGTTCATGGAGTAGAAATAGCGTCACGCGATGTAGGAAAAACAGTATCTCACTGACAACTGTATATAGCACCAGTACCTTGACGGTTCTTTTCAGTCGTAGGCGAACCACCATAAATTTATTTTCTCAATCGAAAAGTTACCTCTAATAGAGCCGCAGGCCTTGCCAGGCCTGCCTCTCAGGCCGATCGAGCGTCCCAATTTGCAGCTAAGCGATTGAACAGGAACAGGTTTTATCAAAATTGCAGGTTGACACCCCCGCGCATTTCTATAGAATTGCCAACACAGACGCGGGATGGAGCAGTCTGGTAGCTCGTCGGGCTCATAACCCGAAGGTCGTCGGTTCAAATCCGGCTCCCGCAACCAAACATCAAAAAAGGCTACTCGAAAGAGTGGCCTTTTTTGTGCGCGTCAGTTTTGTCCTAAGGCCCCCTCTCCCCCCTCATGGCCGCCTAGAGCACGTGGACAAGAGAAATCGTTGTGATTCCGAAACTTACGCCCCTCCGCCTGCTGTTTTGCTCTTTCTCACACTTATTTGATTCATTTCTGCATTAACGGTTGACACCCCTGCGATTCTCTATAGAATGCCGCCACACAGACGCGGGATGGAGCAGTCTGGTAGCTCGTCGGGCTCATAACCCGAAGGTCGTCGGTTCAAATCCGGCTCCCGCAACCAAACATCAAAAAAGGCTACTCGAAAGAGTGGCCTTTTTTGTATCTGTAGAAAAAGTCCTTTCGCAACAATGATCTGTCACTGTGTGGTGAGCCTTGCGGGCCACCGATGCGCTGGGTTCCGACTATGCTCAATCGCACATTCCACACCCTACGACTGAAGACGAACTGCCACCGGGACCCGGTGCCAGGCGTTAATATTCGTGATTATTTTTTTCTACAGGGATTGGTAACTTGGCTGGATACCCCCATCCTGTCGCGCACAATCCAAGAGGTGATTGATGCGCGCCAACTCGTCTGATCCACAAGACACCGTCACAGCTACCCAACCGATCAAGGCGCAGCGGCTGCGCTTGCTTGACTTGATCAGCAAATACCGCCAACCCATCGGCCTGGCGGTCACCCTGCTGCTGTTCACCATTGCGCTGATAGCCTGCCGTCACTTGTTGAGCGAACTCGACCTGGACGCTTTGCACGACTCGATCCTCGAGGTTCCGCAACCGGCACTGCTGGGTGCGCTGGGCGCTACCGTCGCGGGCTTCATCATTCTGCTGGGATACGAATGGTCGGCCAGCCGTTACGCAGGCGTCAATCTGGCACCGCAAACCTTGGCGCTGGGCGGTTTCACCGCCTTCGCGATCGGCAATGCCATCGGTCTTTCGATGCTGTCCGGCGGCTCGGTCCGCTACCGCCTGTATGCGCGCCATGGCCTGGGGGCCACTGAAGTCGCACGCATGACGCTGTTCGCCAGCCTCTCGCTCGGCTGCGCCCTGCCACCGCTCGCCGCGCTGGCGACACTCAGTGACCTGTCCGAAGCCTCCGCCGCCCTAAGGCTTTCGCCGGTTCTGCTGGGCAGCATCGCGACGGCTGTGTTGTTGCTGTTCTCGGTACTGGCCATCGGCATCTACCGTCGGCGCCTGCCGGAACAACCGTACGCCGACAACCTCCTGGTGCAGATCGGCCGCCGCACCTTGCGCCTGCCCGGGCGCCGCCTGACGTTCCTGCAACTGGTCATTACCGCACTCGACGTGGCCGCCGCCGCCACGGTGCTCTATTTGTTGTTGCCCGAAGCGCCGCCGTTCGGCGCGTTTCTCCTGGTTTACCTGCTGGCCCTGGCCGCTGGCGTGCTCAGCCATGTTCCGGGCGGGGTCGGCGTGTTCGAAGCGATCTTGCTCGCGGCCTTCTCCGACAAACTCGGTGCCGCGCCGCTGGCCGCCGCCCTGCTGCTCTACCGCTTGATCTATGTGGTGCTGCCGATGCTGGTGGCCTGCCTGTTTCTGTTGATCAGCGAAGGCCAGCGCCTGTTTCAGACGCGCCAGACCTTGCGCGCTGCCTCAGGCCTGGCCGCGCCGATATTGGCGGTGCTGGTGTTCCTGTCCGGCGTTGTACTGCTGTTCTCCGGCGCGACCCCGGAAATCGACACGCGCCTTGAACATATCGGCTTTCTGATCCCGCACCGCCTGGTCGATGCTTCGCACTTTGGCGCCAGCCTGATCGGCGTGTTGTGCCTGTTGCTGGCCCAGGGCCTGCGTCGTCGACTGTCGGCTGCCTGGATGCTGACCACCATTTTGCTGCTGGTTGGCGCCCTGCTCTCCCTGCTCAAGGGTTTCGACTGGGAGGAGGCCAGCCTGATGGTGCTGACGGCGAGCCTGCTGGGGGTGTTCCGGCGTTCGTTCTATCGCCCCAGTCGCCTGACCGAAGTGCCGTTCTCCCCGTTATACCTGGTGGCCAGCGTGTGCGTACTCGGCGCCTCGATGTGGCTGCTGTTATTCGCGTACCAGGACGTGCCATACAGCCATCAACTCTGGTGGCAGTTCACCCTCGATGCCGATGCCCCCCGCGGCTTGCGCTCGCTGCTCGGCGCGGCGGTCCTGCTGGTGGTGGTATCCCTGACCTGGTTGCTACGCACCGCTCGCCCGGTCATCCACCTGCCGACAGCCGATGAACTGGAGCGCGCAAGCAAGATCCTCATGGCA
Organism: Pseudomonas umsongensis; assembly: GCF_002236105.1. Classification (GTDB taxonomy): domain Bacteria; phylum Pseudomonadota; class Gammaproteobacteria; order Pseudomonadales; family Pseudomonadaceae; genus Aquipseudomonas; species Aquipseudomonas umsongensis. The sequence continues at coordinate 551,150 of NZ_NIWU01000002.1, read as the reverse complement.
TCCGCGCAACCGGATGGCGGCCTGGCCTTGACCGGCGACAAGGCACTGCTGTTCCACCCCAACGACGAGGCGTTCCTGATGTACGCCCGCCGCGGCCGCAGCCTTGTAGCACTGTATGACCCGATCGGTCCCGGCCAGCAACGGGCGGAAATGATCTGGCAGTTCCGCGACCTGTGCGACATCCATCACGCCCGCCCCGTGTTCTATCAAGTGCGTGCGGAGAACCTGCCGTACTACATGGACATCGGCCTGACCGCGATCAAGCTCGGCGAAGAAGCCAGGGTCGACCTCAAGCGCTTTGACCTCGAGGCCAAGGGCAAAGAGATGAAGGACCTGCGCTACACCTGGAACCGTGGCACCCGCGATGGCCTGTCGCTGGAAATCCATGAACCAGGCCAGGCGCCCATGGATGAGCTCAAGGTGATTTCAGATGCCTGGCTGACCGGCAAGAACGTGCGCGAGAAAGGCTTCTCCCTCGGCCGCTTCAGCGACGATTACCTCAAGCACTTTCGCATTGCCGTGATCCGTTTCGAAGGGCGCCCGGTGGCGTTCGCCAACCTGCTCGAGACCTACAGCCATGACCTGGCCAGCCTCGACCTGATGCGCGCGCACCCGGACGCCCCCAAGCTGACCATGGAGTTCATGATGGTCGGCCTGATCCAACATTATAAGAGTCACGGATACGCGCGTTTCAGCCTGGGCATGGTGCCGTTGTCGGGGTTGCAACCCCGTCGGGGTGCACCCTTGACCCAGCGCCTGGGCTCGATGGTCTTCCGCCGTGGTGAGCAGCTCTACAACTTCCAAGGCTTGCGCCGCTTCAAAGACAAGTTCCAGCCTGACTGGGAACCCCGTTATATGGCCGTGCCCGCCGGACTCGATCCGCTGGTGGCCTTGGCCGACACTGCCGCCCTGATCGCGGGCGGCTTGACTGGATTGGTGAAACGCTGATGATTCAACGCTCCCTGCGCTATGTACTGGGCACCCTGGTAGTGGTGGCCCTGATTCTCGGTGGTGGCTACTGGTACCTCAAACGCCCGGCACCGGAACCGACCCTCGAACTGCTGACCCCAACCGATGGCGCGGCGATGACCCGCGTGATCCCCGGCACCACGCCAAAGGCCCAGGTACTGGTGGCGGTCAACGAAGACCAGAAACTCAGCGACAAGCAATTGCTGACCCTGAGCCGCAGCGGCGCTGCGCAGATCGTCCAGGTGATCCTGCCCAAGGACTGCCTGCTGCAAAGCCGTGCCCTACAGTCGGGCTTGCGGGAACTCAACGGCCCGGCGACCCTGGTCAGCGGGATCGGCCCGGGCGCGGTGCTGGCCTGGCGCTGGTTGTCCGGACAGAAGAACGACAAGGCACAAGCCGTGTCGGTTGACCTGGCCCTGGAAAAACCCGGTTGCACCCACCTGCTGCCAAAGAGCGCCGCCCATGGCCACTGGCTGGTGGCGTGGAATGACAACCCGGACGACACCAGCGCCGGCTTCGTGCGCGACCAGCCCAACGCCGAAACCAGCATCAGCGACTACGACATCAACCTGCCGCAAGTGCTGAACAACGAACTGCGCAAACTGCTGGTCGGTGGCGACAAGGACGCCGGTGGCTTGCAGATACCAGTGGTTGAAGTGCCCGCCGGCCAGGCCAAGGACACCGTCACCTTGTTCCTCTCTGGTGACGGCGGCTGGCGTGACCTGGACCGCGACGTCGCCGGTGAAATGGCCAAGATTGGCTACCCGGTGGTCGGCATCGACACCCTGCGCTACTACTGGCAGCACAAGAGCCCCGAGCAAAGCGCCCTGGACCTCGCCGAGCTGATGCAGCACTACCGGCAGAAATGGGGTACCAAGCGCTTCATCCTGACCGGCTACTCGTTCGGCGCCGATGTGCTGCCAGCCATCTACAACCGCCTGGCAGAGTCCGAGCAGCAACGCGTCGACGCCATTATCCTGCTGGCCTTCGCTCGCACCGGCAGCTTTGAAATCGAAGTCGAAGGCTGGCTCGGCAACGCCGGCAAAGAAGCCGCCACCGGCCCGGAAATGGCCAAGCTGCCCGCCGCGAAAGTGGTGTGCATCTACGGCGAAGAAGAAGTCGACGAAAGCGGCTGCACCGACAAGAGCGCGGTGGGCGAAGCCATCAAGCTGCCTGGCGGCCACCACTTCGACGAGAACTACCCGGCACTCGCGCAGCGGTTGGTGGATGTGATCCAGAAGCGGCAAGTGCAGGAAACTGAAGCCCAGGAGTGATCTGAGTCGCACAAAAAAGCCCCCGCAGCCTGAAGGCTCCGGGGGCTTTTTCGTTCCACACCACACCCCCTGTAGGAGCGAGCATGCTCGCGATGATCTCAGATACACCGCGTTTATCCAGGATTCCCGCGTGAGCGTTGACGACCATCGCGAGCATGCTCGCTCCTACAGTGGGCCTACATCTCCACTTGCGTCCCCAGCTCAATCACCCGATTCAGCGGCAGGTTGAAGAAGCGCAGGTTGCTGTTGGCGTTTTTCAACATGAAGGCGAACAGCGCCTCCCGCCAGCGGGCCATGCCTTCGAGCTTGGAGGCGATGACTGTCTCGCGGCTGAGGAAGTAGGTCGTGCGCATCGGACTGAAATCCAGGTCCTCCAGATGACACAGCTTCAGCGCTTGCGGCACGTCCGGTTCGTCGACGAAGCCAAAGTGCAGGATCACCCGGAAGAAACCCTCGCCGTAGGAGTCGACCTCAAAGCGTCGCGACGGCGGCACGCGCGGAATATCCTCATACACCACCGTCAACAGCACGACTTGCTCGTGCAGCACCTGGTTATGCAACAGGTTGTGTAACAGGGCGTGAGGCACGGCATCTGGCCGCGCAGTGAGGAATACAGCGGTACCCTGAACGCGATGCGGTGGTTGTACGGCGATACTGCTGATGAAAATCGGCAGCGGCAGTCCACCTTCATCCAGACGCTCCACCAACAGTTGCTTGCCTCGCTTCCAGGTGGTCATCAATACGAACAGCGCAATACCGGCAATCACCGGGAAGGCACCACCCTGGACGATTTTCGGCACGTTGGCGGCGAAGTACAGACCGTCTACCAGCAGGAAGCCCAACAACACCGGTACCGCCAGAATCGGTGGCCACTTCCACAGCAGCAACATGACCGCCGACACCAGGATAGTGGTCATGAGCATGGTTCCGGTCACCGCCACGCCGTAGGCCGACGCCAGGGCGCCGGAAGACTCGAAGCCCAGGACCAACAGAACCACACCAACCATCAGCGCCCAGTTGACGGCACCAATGTAGATTTGGCCCTGTTCGGCGCTGGACGTGTGCTGGGTATGCATACGCGGGATATAGCCGAGCTGGATGGCTTGGCGGGTCAGGGAGAACGCCCCGGAAATCACCGCTTGCGAAGCGATGACCGTGGCCAGTGTCGACAACCCGACCAGTGGGATCAACGCCCAGCTTGGCGCCAGCAGGTAGAACGGGTTGCGCGCAGCTTCTGGATCACCGAGCAGCAAGGCGCCCTGGCCGAAATAGTTCAGCACCAGCGCTGGCAGCACGAGAATGAACCACGCGCGGGCAATCGGCTTGCGGCCGAAGTGGCCCATGTCGGCATACAGCGCTTCGGCACCGGTCAGTGCAAGCACCACGGCGCCAAGGATCGCTACGCCCATGCCGGGATGCTCCCTGAAGAAACGAACACCCCACATCGGGTTCACCGCTTGTAACACCTCCGGATGCTGGGCAATGCCATACAGGCCCAGAGCCGCCAACACCAGAAACCAGGTGACCATGATCGGCCCGAACAGAATGCCGATCCGCGCCGTACCGTGTCGCTGGATCAGAAACAACCCGACCAGCACCACCAATGACAGCGGCACCACCCAATGGTCGATACCCTCGAATGCAAGCCCCAGGCCTTCAATGGCCGACAGCACCGAAATTGCGGGCGTGATCATGCTGTCGCCATAGAACAGCGCCGCGCCGATCAGCCCGCAGACCACCAGCAGCGTGCGCAATTTCGCATGACCTGCCGCCGCTCGCCGAGCCAGCGCGGTCAAGGCCATGATTCCGCCTTCGCCCTGGTTGTCGGCACGCAGTACAAACATCATGTACTTGATCGACACGACCCAGATCAACGACCAGAAGATCAACGCCAGAATCCCAAGCACCCCATCGTGGTTGACCGCTACGCCATAACCACCGGTAAATACCTCTTTGAGGGTGTACAGCGGGCTTGTGCCGATATCGCCATACACCACCCCGACCGCCGCGACCAACATGCCAATCGGATTCGCCGACGTATGCGCGGCGCCCGCAGTCTGACTACTTGCCTGCCCCATCCACCACTCCTACTACCCAGACCCGGGCTTCTATGAAGAAGCACTATGCTTTGTCATGCAGCATGCGCCGTTTTACTTGTTGTTACAGACGTTTTATTGACTGTAAAAAATCGGTAAAGCCCAACGGCGCGAAGCATAGCGCAGCACTCGTCGTATTTCCCTGCATAAAGCTGGTCAAGTGATCGTCTCATCGCTAGAATTGCGCACTTTTTGATCAGAGGCGCAGTTCAAGCGCCCGTCCGTCGGTTTTGCCCAGTTCGGCAAGCGGCGTCACAAAACACCGAGGTTAGACATGTCCACCACTCCTGCGCCGGCCAATCCCAAGGTTGGCTTCGTATCCCTGGGTTGCCCCAAAGCACTGGTCGACTCCGAGCGCATCCTCACCCAGCTGCGCATGGAAGGCTATGATGTCGTGTCCACCTACCAGGACGCCGATGTCGTGGTGGTCAATACCTGCGGCTTCATCGACTCGGCCAAGGCCGAGTCCCTGGAAGTGATCGGCGAAGCCATCAAGGAAAACGGCAAGGTCATCGTGACCGGCTGCATGGGCGTCGAAGAAGGCAACATCCGCAACGTACACCCGAGCGTGTTGGCCGTCACCGGTCCGCAGCAGTACGAGCAGGTGGTCAACGCCGTGCACGAAGTCGTGCCGCCACGCCAGGACCACAACCCGCTGATCGACCTGGTGCCGCCACAAGGCATCAAGCTGACCCCGCGCCACTACGCCTACCTGAAGATTTCCGAAGGCTGCAACCACAGCTGCAGCTTCTGCATCATCCCGTCGATGCGCGGCAAGCTGGTTAGCCGCCCGGTCGGTGACGTACTCGACGAGGCCCAGCGCCTGGTCAAGTCCGGCGTCAAGGAGCTGCTGGTGATCTCCCAGGACACCAGCGCCTATGGTGTCGACGTCAAGTACCGCACCGGTTTCTGGAACGGCGCGCCGGTGAAAACCCGCATGACCGAACTCTGCGAAGCCCTGAGCACCCTCGGTGTCTGGGTACGCCTGCACTACGTTTACCCGTACCCGCACGTTGACGAGCTGATCCCGCTGATGGCCGCCGGCAAGATCCTGCCGTACCTGGACATCCCGTTCCAGCACGCCAGCCCGAAAGTGCTGAAGGCGATGAAACGCCCGGCGTTCGAAGACAAGACCCTGGCGCGAATCAAGAACTGGCGCGAAATCTGCCCGGACCTGATCATTCGTTCGACTTTCATCGTCGGCTTCCCCGGCGAGACCGAAGAAGACTTCCAGTACCTGCTGAACTGGCTGACCGAAGCCCAGCTCGACCGCGTCGGTTGCTTCCAGTACTCGCCGGTTGAAGGGGCTCCGGCCAATGACCTGGACCTGGAAGTCGTGCCGGACGACGTCAAGCAGGACCGTTGGGAGCGCTTCATGGCGCACCAGCAGGCCATCAGCTCGGCGCGCCTGCAAATGCGCATCGGCCGTGAAATCGAAGTGCTGGTCGATGAAGTCGATGAGCAAGGCGCGGTAGGCCGCTGCTTCTTCGATGCCCCGGAAATCGACGGCAACGTATTCATCGACAATGGCAGCAACTTGAAACCGGGCGACAAAGTCTGGTGCAAAGTGACCGACGCCGACGAATACGACCTGTGGGCTGAACAGATCTAGTCGCAAAAAATATGCAAAGCCCCGCTCTCTTGACGAGATGCGGGGCTTTTTTACGGCTATCGTTTGATGAGGAACGGATTCTCATCTCCAATAACCCAAGGGCAGGCTGGCATGCGCCAACATTCGGTCATTCATACCCCAAAACAAAGCGACTACGAAGAATTGACCAGGGTCTGGGAGGCCTCGGTCCGCGCTACCCACGACTTCCTGCCGGACAGCTACATCGAACTGTTGAAGAACCTGGTGCTGACCCGTTACCTCGACGCCGTGATGCTGATTTGCACCAAAGACCCGCAGCAGCGAATCACCGGATTCGCCGGTGTCGCGGCGGGCAAGATCGAGATGCTCTTCATCGACCCGGCGCATCGCGGCCAGGGCCTGGGCAAGCGGTTACTGCGCTATGCCCTGGAGAACCTCAACGCCGATGAACTGGACGTCAACGAACAGAACCCGCAAGCCCTGGGGTTTTACTTCAAGCAGGGCTTCGAGGTGATCGGTCGTTCGGAAGTCGACGGCATGGGCCAGCCGTATCCGCTGTTACACATGCGTTTGCGCCAGGCTCAACAAAAGACACGCAATGGCTGACACAACATGAAACCACTGTGGGAGCGAGCCTGCTCGCGAAAGCGACCTATCAGTCGACATTCGTGTTGAAGCTGATGACGCTTTCGCGAGCAGGCTCGCTCCCACATTAAAAAAACATATGCGGCAAATGGTTCCGGGATTAACCGGCGCCAGGCAGGTACAATGCCCACCCCTTTTTTGTTACGGCCCTGTCATGACTGACCCGATTCGACTCTCCAAACGCCTCATCGAACTCGTCGGCTGCTCCCGTCGGGAGGCTGAGCTGTTCATCGAGGGCGGCTGGGTCACCGTCGACGGCGAAGTCGTTGACGAGCCGCAGTTCAAGGTCGCCAATCAAAAAGTCGAGCTGGATCCAGAGGCCAAGGCCACGGCACCAGAGCCCGTCACCATCCTGCTCAATGTGCCAGCCGGCATGGACGCGGACACCGCCATGGCGACCATCAGCGCCGAGACCTTGAGTGAAGAGCACCGCTACGGCAAACGTCCGCTCAAGGGCCACTTCCAGCGCCTGACCGCCAGCACTGACTTGCAAGCCAATGCCAGCGGTTTGCTGGTGTTCACCCAGGACTGGAAGATCCTGCGCAAGCTCACTGCCGACTCCAGCAAGATCGAGCAGGAATACGTGGTCGAAGTCGAAGGTGACATGGTTGAACATGGCCTCAATCGCTTGCAACACGGCCTGACCTACAAGGGCAAGGAACTGCCTCCGGTCAAGGCCAGCTGGCAGAACGAAAACCGCCTGCGTTTCGCCATGAAGAACCCGCAACCGGGCGTGATCGCCCTGTTCTGCCAGGCCGTCGGCCTGAAAGTCGTGGGCATCCGCCGCATTCGTATCGGCGGCGTGTCCATCGGCAAGGTGCCCCTGGGGCAATGGCGCTACCTGTCCGGCAAAGAGAAGTTCTGAGGCTTCTCCCGCCGCCACACATTCTGGTGCCGCTGCTTGTGCGGCGCCCACTGCTGAATATCAGGATTGCACACCATGATTCACAATGACGTACTGCGCAGCGTGCGCTACATGCTCGACATCAGCGACAAGAAAGTCATCGAGATCATCAAGCTCGGCGGCATGGACGTGGCCCTGGCCGACCTGGTGAGCTACCTCGACAAGAAAGAGGAAGACGAGGAAGGTTTCGTACGCTGCCCGGACGAAGTCATGGCGCATTTCCTCGACGGCCTGGTGATCTTCAAGCGCGGCAAGGACGAAAGCCGCCCTCCGCAACCAATCGAAGTGCCGGTAACCAACAACATCATCCTGAAAAAGCTGCGCGTAGCCTTCGAGCTGAAAGAAGACGATATGCACGCGATCCTCAAGGCCGCCGAGTTCCCGGTATCCAAGCCTGAGCTGAGCGCTCTGTTCCGCAAATTCGGCCACACCAACTATCGCCCGTGCGGCGACCAGTTGCTGCGCAACTTCCTCAAGGGCCTGACCCTGCGCGTTCGCCCGCAATAACGTGCGACGCGGATCTACCCTGTAGGAGCGAGCATGCTCGCGATGGACGTCAACGATGACGAGGGCTGTCTGAATGCCCGTGTTGTTCTGGAGTTTTTCGTCGGAGCGCCGCCCGGAGCATGCTCGCTCCTACAAGGCCGTATGCCCCCCCATTCCGCGCAAAAATAGTGGCTCCACTGATCGAGCCTGACGACTAGGGTGTAATGACCTACAGCGCTCAGGATTCGCCATGCACCCCTATTTCTCCCTGCAAGGCCGCACCGCACTGGTGACCGGCGGCACCCGTGGTATCGGCAAAATGATCGCCAAGGCCTATGTCGAGGCTGGCGCCACCGTCTACGTCTGTGCCCGCGACGTCGAAGCCTGCCGGCAAACTGCCGATGAGCTCGGTGCATTGGGCCGCTGTCACGCGGTGGCCGCCAACCTGGCCACTGAAGAAGGCGTGCAGCAGTTGGCAACACGCCTGGGTGAGCAGATGACCCATCTCGATATCCTGGTGAACAACGCCGGCACCACTTGGGGGGCGCCATTGGAAAGCTACCCGATCAAGGGTTGGGAAAAGGTCATGCAACTGAATGTGACGTCAGTATTCAACTGCATCCAGCAATTTCTGCCACTGCTGCGCAAAGCCGGTTCCCCCGCGAACCCGGCCCGAATCATCAATATCGGCTCAGTCGCCGGGATTTCTTCCTTTGGCGAACAGGCGTATGCCTACGGGCCGAGCAAAGCCGCCCTGCATCAACTCTCACGGATTCTGGCAAGGGAACTGGTGAGCCAGCACATCAACGTCAATGTGATCGCCCCGGGTCGCTTTCCGAGCAAGATGACCCAACACATCGACAGAGATGCGCAGGCATTGGCGCAGGATACGGCGCTGATTCCGATGAAGCGTTGGGGCCGGGAGGAAGAGATGGCGGCGCTGGCGATCAGCCTGGCGAGTACGGCCGGGGCGTACATGACCGGGAATATCATTCCGCTGGATGGTGGGTTCAGCCTCTGAAATCGGCGGTGCTGCCATCGCGGGCAAGCCACGCTCCCACAGGTTTCTTTGGTGCTCACAAAATCTGTGGCCGGCCGAGCTCCACTGTGGGAGCGGGCTTGCCCGCGAAGGGGCCGGCACAGCCACCACTGAATACAGGTCGATCGGGTTATCATGCCCGCCACCATCCCGACTCGACCCCAAACCATGACCTACAGCGTTTCCCCCATCGGCTTCGTGCGTTCCTGCTTCAAGGAGAAGTTCGCCATCCCTCGGCAGCCGCAATTGGCCCCCGCCGCGCGCGGCGTGCTCGAACTGGTGGCGCCATTCGATCAGGGTGATGCCGTGCAGGGCCTCGAACAGGTCAGCCATGTCTGGCTGTTGTTCCTGTTCCATCAGGCACTGGAAGAAAAGCCGCGCCTGAAAGTTCGTCCGCCGCGCCTGGGCGGCAACAAGTCCATGGGCGTGTTCGCCACGCGCGCGACTCACCGGCCCAATGGCATTGGCCAGTCCGTGGTCAAGCTGGACAAGGTCGAGGCCAATCGCCTGTGGATATCCGGCATCGACCTGCTCGATGGCACGCCGATCCTCGACATCAAACCCTACGTGCCTTACGCAGACATCATCGACACAGCCATCAATAGCATCGCCAGCGCCGCGCCGCAGTTGATTGCCGTGCAATGGACAGATAGCGCCCTGCAACAGGCTCATGGGCACGCTGAACGCCTTGCAGAGCCGTTGGTTGAGTTGATCGAGCAATGCTTGGCGCAGGATCCGCGCCCGGCGTACCAGACGCCTACCCCGGAACGCGAATATGGTGCGCAATTCTGGGACGTGGATGTGCGCTGGCATTATCCAACGCCGCAGATGATCCGCGTGCTTGAGGTCATTCCCGCATCCAACATGTAGGAGCTGCCGCAGGCTGCGATCTTCTGATCTTGAAATCGCGATAGAAGATCAAGATCAAAAGATCGCAGCCTGCGGCAGCTCCTACAGAGAACGCGTCCGGCATAAAAAAGCCCGCATTACCTGTATAGGCAATGCGGGCTTTTTTTGAGGCGGTGCTTATTTCTCTACGAACGCACGCTCGATCAGGTAATCACCCGGCTCGCGCATGCGCGGCGACACTTTCAGGCCGAAGCTGTTCAGCACTTCGCTGGTCTCGTCGAGCATGCTCGGGCTGCCGCACAGCATGGCGCGGTCGTCCTGCGGGTTGATCGGTGGCAGGCCGATGTCGCTGAACAGCTTGCCGCTGCGCATCAGGTCGGTCAGGCGACCTTCGTTTTCGAACGGCTCGCGGGTCACGGTTGGGTAGTAGATCAACTTGTCACGCAATGCATCGCCAAAGAACTCGTTCTGCGGCAGGTGCTCGGTGATGAACTCGCGGTAGGCGACTTCGTTGACGTAACGCACGCCGTGGCACAGGATCACTTTTTCGAAACGCTCGTAGGTTTCCGGGTCCTGGATGACGCTCATGAACGGCGCCAGACCAGTACCGGTGCTGAGCAGGTACAAATGTTTGCCAGGCTTCAAGTCATCCAGCACCAGCGTGCCGGTGGGCTTCTTGCTGATGATGATCTCGTCGCCTTCCTTCAGATGCTGCAACTGGGAAGTCAGCGGACCATCAGGCACCTTGATGCTGAAGAACTCGAGATGCTCTTCCCAGTTCGGGCTGGCAATCGAGTAAGCGCGCATAAGCGGGCGGCCGTTGGGCTGTTGCAGGCCGATCATCACGAACTGACCGTTCTCGAAGCGCAGGCCCGGATCACGGGTGCACTTGAAGCTGAACAGAGTGTCGTTCCAGTGATGAACACTGAGGACACGCTCGTGGTTCATGTTGCTCATGTACGGGGACTCCTGGAGATTGGATCTGCGCTAGCTCTTTCAGGAACAGACCTGCGGTGCGCAATTGCATCGCATTCTAATAGCGACGACAATATCTGTTAACTGGATTATTAAGATAAGGGTTATCGGTTATATCGATATGCGATTTACTCTCCGTCAACTTCAAGTGTTCGTTGCCGTCGCCCAGCAGGAAAGCGTGTCCCGTGCTGCGGGTCTGCTCAACCTCTCACAGTCGGCGGCGAGTACATCGATTACCGAGCTGGAGCGCCAGTGCAGCTGCCAACTGTTCGACCGCGCCGGCAAGCGATTAAGCCTCAACGCCCTGGGTAAACAGTTGCTGCCCCAAGCCGTTGCCTTGCTCGACCAGGCCAAGGAAATCGAAGACCTGCTCAATGGCAAGTCCGGATTCGGCTCATTGGCAGTGGGCGCGACCCTGACCATTGGCAACTATCTTGCGACCCTGCTGATCGGCGGTTTCATGCAGCGCCACCCGGAAAGCCAGGTAAAGCTGCATGTGCAGAACACCGCCAATATTGTGCAACAGGTCGCCCACTACGAAATTGACCTGGGTCTGATCGAAGGCGATTGCAACCACCCTGACATCGAAGTGCAAAGTTGGGTCGAAGATGAGTTGGTGGTCTTCTGTGCGCCACAGCATCCGCTGGCCCAGCGGGGCACAGCGAGCATGGAGGAACTGAGCCAGGAAGCCTGGATCTTGCGTGAACAAGGCTCAGGCACACGCCTGACGTTCGATCAAGCCATGCGCCATCACCGGAGCGCGCTGAACATCCGCCTGGAGCTGGAACACACCGAAGCCATCAAGCGCGCCGTAGAGTCCGGCCTGGGGATCGGCTGTATCTCGCGGCTGGCGCTACGGGACGCGTTCCGTCGCGGCAGCCTGGTAGCAGTGGAGACTCCGGACCTGGACCTGGCGCGACAGTTCTATTTCATCTGGCACAAGCAGAAGTACCAGACCTCGGCGATGCGTGAATTCCTCGAACTGTGCCGCGCATTCACCGCCGGGGTGCAGCGCAGCGACGAGATCGTCCTGCCGGCGATCGCTTAAAGCAGAATCACCGCCCAGACCAGCGCGATCATGGTCAAGGCCACCAATTGCGCGGCACTGCCCATGTCCTTGGCGTTTTTCGACAACGGGTGCAATTCAAGGGAAATGCGGTCGATGGCCGCTTCCACGGCCGAATTGAGCAGCTCGACGATCAGCGCCAACAGGCAGACCGCAATCAACAACGCCTGCTCGACACGATTCACGTTCAGGAAGAACGACAGCGGGATCAGAATGACGTTGAGCAACACCAATTGCCGAAAAGCCGCTTCGCCGGTGAATGCTGCGCGTAGGCCGTCCAGCGAGTAGCCGGAAGCATTGAGGATACGTTTCAGGCCGGTCTGGCCTTTGAAAGGTGACATAGAGTAGGAACTGACCAAAAAAGGAGTGGGAAAGCTAGATTAACCAAAGTCAAAAAAACGTGAAGGCGCCAGCGCTTAATGGCTTGAAATTGACTCGAGTTGTTGCAGCAGCAACGCCGCCTGGGTGCGGGTCCGCACATTCAGTTTACGAAAAATCGCGGTGACGTGGGCCTTGATGGTCGCTTCGGAAACGCTCAGTTCGTAGGCAATCTGCTTGTTCAGCAACCCTTCGCAAACCATCGTCAGCACCCGGAACTGTTGCGGAGTCAAGCTCGCAAGGCCTTCACTGGCCGCCTTGGCCTCATCGGAAACGCTGACGGCTTCGAATGCTTGCGGTGGCCAGAAAACATCGCCATCGAGCACCGCGCGCACGGCTTTCTGGATAACACTCAAATCGCTGGACTTGGGTATGAAACCGCTTGCACCAAATTCACGGGACTTGACCATGATCGTCGCTTCTTCCTGGGCCGAGACCATGACCACAGGAATTTGCGGATACTGGCCGCGCAACAGTACCAACCCGGAAAAACCATACGCGCCCGGCATGTTCAGGTCCAGCAGCACCAGATCCCAGTCGGCCTTTTCGCTCAGGCGTGCCTCCAGCTCGGCAATGCTCGCCACTTCCACCAACCGGACATCCGGGCCCAGGCCCAGGGTCAGCGCTTGATGCAGGGCGGAACGAAAAAGAGGGTGGTCATCGGCAATCAGGATTTCGTATGTGGCCATTTTTCAAATGATCCTGTTTTTCATGGGATGCCCGATGCATTCGGGTATCGCCAAACAACTCGAGGTAACAGCCACGCAGCCGCTCCAACGGGGCACGTTCAACGCAAAAAACGGCGTTTCAAACTCTGGCCGCACCCTAATGGGCGCCAAGCATGCCCAGCCAAACCGGGGTGGTCAAGCGACATGGCCGGTACACTTTATTGCAGCATCGGAGACAATCAGGCCGTCACTGCCACTGCTGGTTGAAGATAGGCCATCAACTCGGTGTGCGCCGGGGTCGAAACATCCATTTCCAGCTGACGCTTGGCATCGAGGTAATGCTGGCTGAACACATCGAAATAAGCGTCGAGCGCCGAGGCCGCCTCTACATCGCCTGCAAGATCGAGACATAACGCCGCGACTTCCGCAGTACACAAGTGTTCGCTACGGGTGGAGCGGCGCAATTGATAGCGTGAAAGCTTCTCGGGCAACAAACTGAGGATCGGAAGCGCGTCGAAATAGGGGCTTTTACGGAAAATCTTCCGGGCTTCGGTCCACGTCGCGTCGAGCAAGATGAACAGCGGCCTCCTGCCTTGATCGACCGCCACGCTATGAGTCACCCGCTCGGGCGCGACATATTCACCCGGGAACACCAGATAAGGCTGCCATTGTGGGTCGGACAGCAAGGCCAGCAACTGCTGATCGACTTCGGTACGCGACCAGATGAAGGCATGGTTGTCACGCACCACATCGGCAATCAACCAACCGGTGTTGCTGGGCTTGAACACTTCCTTGCCTGTCATGATCAGGCATACCCCGGAGCGAGTCTCAACCTGCGGACGCCAGGCGCACAGGCAGTGACTCTCGATCACGCGGCAAGCGCGGCACCTTGTTGCCCGCCATCCACGGGCCTGAATCGGCTTGATACCTTCCTCTTCGCGCTGGTCGCGCAGGCGGGCTACGGCGTTGGGGGCATGGTTCATCGCAGGCCACACCGGCAGACAAAAGAGATCGACACGAAAAGCACTCGGATGGGTGAAAGTGCCGGCAGTTTACCAGACCCGCCGGTGCAAACCTGTACCGTGCAGGCCTGCTCCCCTATAATTCGCCGCCACTGAACGCACAGTCATGTGATGGGTCAAACACCCATCACTGCCCCAGGAGAGTTTCATGCTGCGCCTTATCGTTCCCACCGCTGCCATTCTGCTGGCGTCGACCTTCAACGCCCAGGCGGCGTCCTTGAGTGAGCAGAATCTGAACAGAGAGCTGCGAAACGTCGCCACACAAAGCAGCGTCGGCACTCCGCGGGCGATCAATGAAGACATTCTCGATCAGGGCTACACGGTCGAAGGCAATGTGCTGATCAACCACCTGAGTGTGCAAAGCAGCCACGCCAACAAGATGCGTGCCGACCCCAAGGCTGTGTACTTCCAGCTTGGCGCCTCGGTATGCAACAACCCGTCCTTCCGCAAGCTGATGGCCAAGGGGGCGGTCATGCGTTATGACTTCACCGAGGTAAAGACCAACCGCGCGGTCGGTTCTGCAAGCTACCAGGAATCGGATTGCCCGAAAGCGACCCAGAAGAAAAAGTAAGTCAGTGGGATTTTGCGCGCCGCTGCTCATCCTCGGCGCGCAGTTCCGCCACCAGCGCCTGCAAATAACGTGAACGCTGATGCGCGTCCATAAGACGCCGGCAGCACTCCTCCTCGAGACTCAAATGATTGATCTCGGCTGATGACTTCAGCAATCGATACAGTTGCGTATCGATCTCCAGAATGACCCTGGCCATGGCTTTCCGGCTCCCTGCACCTCACTCGTGATGAGCGGCAAATCCTTGAACCGCTTGTACCCTGCGCCCTGCCCTTGACGCCAAGTTGTCGTGTAATACCTGTACCTAAGTAAATCAGAGTACTGAACACTCGGGGCGGGTTCAGACGGGCGGTGAAATCACCTTGCAAATCGTCAATAACCGGTTGCCAGGAAAGACTTTGCGGCGCAATGATCAAGGCAACAATCATCGCGACGGTCTAGATTTCAGGTATCTACGTTCATTGTGTCAGGACTGGAAAAGGCGCCGCCCGTTTCGTCTTGCGCTGTGCGAACGTTTCTTTCATCCAAGGGAAAAACAGAGCCGGTATGGTGACCCGACCAGGGTCAAGTGAATCGCCCAGGCATGGGCCTGGGCAAACAGCGACACATGAAGTGTCGTGGCGCCGACGCGTCAATGGTCGAAGCCGACGGCTCTGTCCAGAAGGAGAAGTTGAATGCCTTACCAACCGAATGACCTCCTAAGCCGCCATTTTGAACAAAGCGGCCACGACCTCATCAGCAAGGTCGAAGAGCAACTCAACCTGGTTTCACCCAACAGCCCGAATACCCCGATCTACCGCGACATGATCCTGACCGTGCTGCGCATGGCGCAGGAAGACCACAATCGCTGGAATGCCAAGATAACCCTGCAAACCCTGCGCGAACTGGAGCACGCTTTCCGAGTGCTTGAGCAGTTCAAGGGGCGACGCAAAGTCACAGTCTTCGGCTCCGCGCGCACGCCAGTGGAACATCCCTTATATGGTCTCGCTCGCGAACTCGGCGCCGCCCTGGCTCGCTCCGACATGATGGTCATCACGGGTGCGGGCGGCGGCATCATGGCTGCAGCCCACGAAGGTGCAGGCTTGGAAAACAGCCTGGGATTCAACATCACCCTGCCCTTCGAGCAACATGCCAACCCCACCGTCCAGGGCACTACCAACCTGCTGCCCTTCCATTTTTTCTTCACGCGCAAGCTGTTCTTCGTCAAGGAAGCGGATGCACTGGTGTTGTGCCCAGGCGGTTTCGGCACCCTGGACGAAGCGCTGGAAGTACTGACGCTGATCCAGACGGGCAAAAGCCCATTGGTGCCCGTAGTGCTGCTGGACGCGCCGGGCGGCAAATTCTGGCAGGGCGCACTGGACTTCATTCACCATCAACTGGAGGAGAATCGTTACATCCTGCCTACCGACATGAAGCTGGTGAAACTGGTCTACAGCGCCGAAGAAGCGGTGGAGCAGATCAACCAGTTCTACAGCAATTACCACTCCAGCCGCTGGCTCAAACATCAGTTCGTGATTCGCATGAACCACAAGCTCAGTGACAGGGCACTCGAACACATGCAGGAATCATTCGCAGACTTGTGCCTGAGCGATCAATTTCATCAACATGCCTATAACGGCGAGGAGCAGGACGAAGCACGGTTCAGCCACCTCGCGCGGCTGGCCTTTAACTTTACCGCTCGTGACCACGGCCGGCTTCGCGAGTTGGTGGATTACATCAACCTGGCGGAAAACTGGGCCCAAACCCAGCCACCGGCACAGCAGCGTACGCGAGAGCCATTAAAGGTTACGTGAGACAAAAAAACGGCCCGCTATCGAAATAGTGAGCCGTTTCAGTCAATCGTCCATCCCTCGGCCGCTGAACAAGCGGCTGATCATTTCCATGGAGAATCCCCGATACGCCAGGAACCTGCCTTGTTTGGCGCGCTCCCGGGCATCTATCGGTAATTGCCCGGAAAACTTGCGTCGCCAGGCGTCCTGCAATTGTTCCTGCCAGTCGATGCCGCTCTCGCGCAGGGCGAGTTCGATATCACTGCGCTGCAGGCCACGCTGACTTAACTCTTCACGAATGCGTAAAGGGCCATAGCCGCTACGGGCACGGTAGGAAACGAAGCTTTCAAGGTAGCGGGATTCGGACAACAAACCCTCTTCCGTCAATCGGTCGAGTGCTGTTTCAATCATTTCGGGGAGAGCCCCGCGCTGACGCAGTTTACGCGTCAGCTCGACGCGCCCATGCTCGCGTCGTGCGAGCAGGTCCATTGCGGTTCGCCGCACCGCGACGAGGGTATCGAGTACAGCGGTCATCGGATCAATCAGATATCAGCATCAGCCAGATCGTCTTCGGTCTCTTTGACCGCAGAAGCCTTGGCATCCGCTACCGAAGCCGGAGACAGCAGTTTGTCACGCAGTTGCTTCTCAAGCGTTGCGGCAATATCCGGGTTATCCGCCAGGTACTTGGCCGAGTTGGCCTTACCCTGACCGATCTTGGTGCCGTTATAGGCATACCAGGCGCCGGACTTCTCGACGAAACCGTGCAGAACACCCAGGTCGATCATCTCGCCGTTGAGGTAGATGCCCTTGCCGTAAAGAATCTGGAACTCGGCCTGACGGAACGGCGAAGCCACCTTGTTCTTTACAACCTTGACGCGGGTCTCGCTACCGACGACTTCATCACCTTCTTTCACCGCACCCGTGCGGCGGATATCCAGACGAACCGACGCGTAGAACTTCAGAGCGTTACCACCGGTAGTCGTTTCCGGGCTACCGAACATCACGCCGATTTTCATGCGGATCTGGTTGATGAAGATCACCAGGCAGTTGGCGTTCTTGATGTTACCGGTGATTTTACGCAGAGCCTGGGACATCAGACGGGCTTGCAGGCCCACGTGCATGTCACCCATTTCGCCTTCGATTTCAGCTTTCGGCACCAACGCCGCCACGGAGTCGACGATGATCACGTCGACCGCATTGGAACGCACCAGCATGTCGGTGATTTCCAGGGCTTGCTCACCGGTGTCAGGCTGGGACACCAGCAGGTCGTCGACGTTGACGCCCAGCTTGCCGGCGTACTCAGGGTCCAGGGCGTGTTCGGCATCGACGAATGCGCAGGTCGCGCCGGCTTTCTGAGCCTGGGCGATCACGGACAATGTCAGTGTGGTTTTACCGGAAGATTCAGGACCGTAGATTTCAACAATGCGACCTTTTGGCAGACCGCCAATGCCCAAAGCGATGTCCAGACCCAGAGAGCCAGTGGAGATGGCCGGAATCGCCTGACGGTCCTGATCGCCCATACGCATTACGGCACCCTTGCCGAATTGACGTTCGATCTGACCCAGGGCCGCAGCCAAGGCTTTCTTCTTGTTGTCGTCCATTAAAGTCCTCACGTAATCAATAAGGCCTGACGGCCAACACCTGTATAAGTAGCCAGTATTATTCCACAGCGTTTGCGGATCGCCTACCCCTGATTTGAGATTTCTCCCGCAGCATGGCGCAGCAGCCCCTCTAGCGCGGCCTTCACCGTTTGTCGGCGAACCTCGTCACGGTTACCGGCAAAGTGCTGCACCTCGCTGAACACCTGATCGTCGACGCCCCAGGCCAACCATACGGTGCCCACCGGCTTCTTCGGTGAACCGCCGTCCGGCCCCGCCACCCCACTGACCGCCACGGCAAAACGCGCATGGCTTTTTTCCTGCGCACCACGGACCATGGCCTCGACCACTTCCCGACTGACCGCCCCTACCGTTGAAAACAGCTCGGGCGGCACATTCAGCTGGAGCGTCTTCTGTCGGTTGGAATAGGTGACATAACCGGCCTCGAACCACGCCGAGCTACCCGGTATCCGGGTAATCGCCTCGCTGATGCCGCCGCCCGTACAGGATTCGGCGGCGGTGACATGGGCATTGAGAACCTGCAGGCGCCTGCCGAGTTCAGCGGCCAGCTGTGTGATTTCTTTCACGGTCATCTCCTGATCGAACGGAATGAGGCTTAACGTACACGAGCGAATGGTGCTTGCAAGTTACAGGCACGAGCCGCCCGGACACACATCTCACAGGCTTGCAGGCGGGAGCAACACCGTCTTTGCCTGCTTCCAAAGCAGCAAACGTTCCTGCAGCCCGTTCAAACCGCCATTGATACGTCGAGTAATACTGTTGAACTCATCGACGTCGGCCAGTTCATTGAGGCCGTTTCGCTCCCAGAACCAGGCCGCGGATTCAGCGGCCCATTGTGGCAGCTCCAACAGTTCCGGTTGCTGCAACAAACGCTCATCACCAAAAAGTGCCCGACTGCACTGCAGATAATTACTGCGACCGGTGATCTGGATCAGCCCACGCCCCCGATAGCGTTGACCGTCGCCGTCGGCTTCAGGGGAGTTGCCCAGGCGCATGGCCAGGTCCCCGGTATCGTATTTCTCGAGATATTTTTCGCCGCCCAACTCTCGCACATATTGCAGTTGCCCCGACTCGTGGCCGATTTGCGCCAGGAAGGCGGCGATACGCCCGGGGGTACTGATGTTACGACGTGCCATGGCGTTATTGAGGGCGAGAATGAACAGGCCCGATCGAGTGCGGGCACCTGGGAAAATCATGAGTAACTGCTGCTCAGTGAGGCGCATCGCTCGTTCCTTTGATTGATGCATGAAATTCGCAAGATGGCGCCGGGAGAAATACGCCGGCAGCGTATTGAACGCCGCATCCCGAACGCCAGACTACACACCTCTCCCACGCAAGCCCCGCCGGTAATTGTTGCACCGTGTTGTGTTGCCAGCGCAGCGCGCAGAGCGCCAGCCATTCACTATGGGTCGGAGCGAGAATCGCGCGGCGGTGCATCATCGATACCGATACGCCTGGCCACCCAGCGCCCGTACAATCCTACGGCCATGTCAGCCCCGGCTATCGCGGTGAGACAACCGAAGGCGCCGGCGGCCCAGATCGACATCCCGGCGGCGTACAGCAACATCATCGCCGAGACGCCGCACACCATGCAGGCCCCGGAACGCAAAGCCAGGCGTCTCAGCAATGACCAGCCACGGGCGCCCTCCTTGTCGGCGCGCCACATTTCCCCGGACACCCCACTGACCACTGCGAGCGCGACGACGAGCCAGATAGGCAGGTCCAGCAACAGTTGCTGCTCGTTTGTCATGTCGGGCCTCCAGGATGCCTGGCTTGTGATGCTAGCGGTTAAGCGCAAGATTATGCATGTATGCATATACAGTCAATGCATTAATGCATTTATTTGCCGAGTAAAATACTTGGCTTCGTAAGGGCGAACAACGATAACGCCGTATTGTAGAAAAACCGCGGTGTCTGGTTCGCCGGCAAGCCTGGCTCCTGCGAGGCGGCAAACCAAAGGTCAACGCGCGTACATGCCCCACCAGAACACATGACCCAGGATCAGGATCTGCTCCTCCTGCATTTCCAGGAAGGTGTAGTCCTCGTCAGGATGCTCTTCGCGGTTAAAGCTACGCAGGCGAATCCCTGTCGGCAGCCGATACAGCTGTTTCACTCGCAACTGGCCGTTATGATTGATGGCATAGAGGTCGCCATCGACGATATCGCCAATCCCACACTTGCCGGCGTTGACGCCCACCGTGGCACCGTCGCGCAACACCGGCAGCATGCTGTTGCCGCGCACCGTCACGCATTTGGCCTGGTCGAACTGCACGCCGTTATGGCGCAAGCTACGCTTGCCGAAGCGCAGGCTGGCGCGCTCGCTCTCTTCGATGACGAATCTTCCTGATCCTGCAGCCAATTCAACCTCGCGAAGAAAGGGTACCGAGACCTCGTCGTCATCAATAGGGGTATCGTCGTCCCACAGACTGATGTCGGTAAGTTGCGAGTGCGCGGCTTCACGCCGGGCACCCAACGCCTGCGCGATAAGCACCCGGCCACGCAATTGATCGGTACTGACGGCGAAGTATTCGGCGATCTTCGAAATGTGCTTATCAGAGGGGTCGACAATCTTCCCGCCGAGGATGCGCGAAAGTGTGGATTGAGGCACGCCGGTGCGACGGTGAAGCTCCGTTGGGGAGATACCGTGCTGATCGAGCAGCGCTCTTAAAACGGTCGAAACATTGCGTTTTTGCATAATGCGCATAATGCTCGAAGTTTTTTGCCACGACAAATGCTTAATTGCATAAACGATGCATGATTGATCAATGAAGACGTCACCCGGCCGTGATGCCTGCGTCAACCAGACTGCCCATGGTAACCTTGCGCCCATCGCGGAAAAGCCGTGCCCATGCTCGCTTTTGCCCCACACCTTTTGAATGAGTTTTCCTGGCAATCCGATGAATAAAGCCCTCTCCGACCTGTCCTCGCACACGCCGATGATGCAGCAATACTGGCGGCTAAAGAACCAGCACCCTGACCAGCTTATGTTCTATCGCATGGGCGACTTCTACGAGATCTTCTATGAAGACGCGAAGAAGGCCGCCAAGCTCCTCGACATCACCCTGACCGCTCGCGGGCAGTCAGCCGGCCAGGCGATTCCGATGTGCGGCATTCCTTACCATGCGGCGGAAGGTTATCTGGCGAAACTGGTAAAGCTCGGCGAGTCGGTGGTGATCTGCGAGCAGGTCGGCGACCCGGCCACCAGCAAAGGCCCGGTGGATCGCCAGGTAGTGCGGATCATCACCCCGGGCACGGTGAGCGACGAAGCGCTGCTCGATGAGCGCCGGGACAACCTGATCGCCGCCGTCCTGGGCGACGAGCGCCTGTTCGGCCTGGCGGTGCTGGATATCACCAGTGGCAACTTCAGCGTGCTGGAAATCAAGGGCTGGGAAAACCTGCTGGCGGAACTGGAGCGCGTCAATCCGGTGGAATTGCTGATCCCGGATGACTGGCCCAAGGATCTGCCTGCCGAGAAACGTCGTGGCGTTCGTCGCCGTGCGCCGTGGGATTTCGAGCGTGATTCGGCCTTCAAGAGTCTTTGCCAGCAATTCTCGACCCAGGACCTCAAGGGTTTCGGTTGTGAAAACCTGACCCTGGCCATCGGCGCCGCCGGTTGCCTGCTGGCCTACGCGAAAGAAACCCAGCGCACCGCCCTGCCGCACTTGCGCAGCCTGCGCCACGAACGCCTGGACGATACCGTGGTGCTGGATGGGGCGAGTCGCCGCAACCTGGAACTGGACACCAACCTGGCCGGCGGTCGTGACAACACCCTGCAGTCGGTGGTCGATCGTTGCCAGACCGCCATGGGCAGCCGCCTGCTGACTCGCTGGCTGAACCGCCCGCTGCGTGACCTGAACGTGTTGCTGGCGCGGCAGACCTCGATCACCTGCCTGCTGGACGGCTACCGTTTCGAAAAGCTGCAGCCGCAGCTCAAGGAAATCGGCGACATCGAGCGCATTCTCGCCCGGATCGGCCTGCGCAATGCCCGTCCGCGCGACCTCGCGCGCCTGCGCGATGCCCTCGGCGCGCTGCCGCAACTGCAAGCGGCAATGACCGAACTTGAAGCGCCGCACCTCAACCAACTGGCAGACACTACCAGCACCTACCCGGAGCTGGCGGCCTTGCTGGAAAAAGCCATCATCGACAACCCGCCCGCGGTGATCCGTGACGGCGGGGTGTTGAAAACCGGTTACGACAGCGAACTCGATGAACTGCAATCACTCAGCGAAAACGCCGGGCAATTCCTGATCGACCTCGAAGCCCGCGAAAAAGCCCGCACCGGCCTGTCTCACCTGAAAGTCGGCTACAACCGCATCCACGGCTACTTCATCGAACTGCCGAGCAAGCAGGCTGAATCCGCACCCGCCGACTACATTCGCCGCCAGACCCTCAAAGGCGCCGAGCGCTTCATTACGCCGGAACTGAAGGCCTTCGAAGACAAGGCTCTTTCTGCCAAGAGCCGTGCCCTGGCACGTGAGAAGATGCTGTACGAAGCGCTGCTCGAAGACCTGATCGCCCAACTGCCACCCTTGCAGGACACTGCTGCAGCGCTGGCCGAGCTCGACGTACTGAGTAACCTGGCCGAACGGGCGCTGAACCTCGACCTGAACTGCCCGCGTTTTGTCAGCGAGCCGTGCATGCGGATCACCCAGGGTCGTCACCCTGTGGTTGAACAAGTATTGACCACGCCTTTCGTGGCCAACGACCTGAGTCTCGACGACAACACCCGCATGCTGGTGATCACCGGTCCGAACATGGGCGGTAAGTCCACCTACATGCGCCAGACCGCCTTGATTGTACTCCTGGCACACATCGGCAGCTTCGTGCCGGCGGCCAGTTGTGAATTGTCCCTGGTCGACCGCATCTTCACCCGAATCGGCTCCAGCGATGACCTGGCCGGCGGGCGCTCGACCTTCATGGTCGAGATGAGCGAAACCGCCAACATCCTGCACAACGCCACCGAACGCAGCCTGGTGCTGATGGACGAAGTCGGGCGCGGCACCAGCACCTTCGACGGCCTGTCCCTGGCGTGGGCGGCGGCGGAACGCCTGGCACACCTGCGGGCCTACACGTTGTTCGCCACCCACTACTTTGAGCTGACGGTACTGCCGGAAGCCCAGCCATTGGTGGCCAACGTGCACCTCAATGCCACCGAGCACAACGAACGCATCGTGTTCCTGCACCATGTACTGCCAGGGCCGGCCAGCCAGAGCTATGGCCTGGCAGTCGCGCAGTTGGCTGGTGTTCCGAACGAAGTGATCGTACGCGCCCGTGAGCACTTGAGCCGGCTGGAAGACACCGCCCTGCCCCATGAGGCGCCTGCGCCAGCCAAAGGCAAACCGGCCACGCCGCAGCAGAGCGACATGTTCGCGAGCTTGCCGCATCCGGTGCTGGATGAACTGGCCAAACTTGATCTGGACAACATGACGCCACGTCGCGCACTCGAAATGCTCTATACACTAAAGACACGGGTCTAACGCACAGGCTTGCAAGCTGTTAGAATCTCGCGCGGTTTGGGATGCTGCGGGCTATTAGCCTGGCTTGCAGACTATCGCTCCCAAACCTTGCGACCCCTACGTGAAGGGGCGCTGCAAGCCGCGCCTGAGGAGAAAATTAGAAATGACCTTCGTCGTCACCGACAACTGCATCAAGTGCAAGTACACCGACTGCGTAGAAGTCTGTCCGGTGGACTGCTTTTACGAAGGCCCGAATTTCCTGGTGATTCACCCGGATGAGTGCATCGACTGCGCACTGTGCGAACCTGAATGCCCTGCCGTGGCCATCTTCTCCGAAGATGAGGTGCCTGCAGGCATGGAAAACTTTATCGAGCTGAACCTCGAATTGGCCGAGATCTGGCCGAACGTTACCGAACGCAAAGATCCGTTGCCCGATGCCGCTGAGTGGGATGGCAAGCCAGGCAAGATCGAACACCTCGAACGCTGATTATCCCCGCGTTCCTGAAAAAGGCCCCACAAGGGCCTTTTTTTTAAGATCAAAAGATCGCAGCCTTCGGCAGCTCCTACAGGTGCAGGCAAAAAAAAGGGGCGGTATGACCCGCCCACATTTTTTCCCTATTCCCTGTGTTCCTTTTCATCATCCTGATGAATCGCTTCCTGCGATGTCCTTTCCCCTCATCCTTGAAGGGCGTGTCTATCCGTTGACACAACACCGATACTAGAGTTTTTACCGCCAAGAGCAATCGTCCGATCAGGCCCTGATGCCTTGTCACATCCCGTTCATGTTAGAAAATCTGCTTGTTTATCAGTCGGATAAAAAAGACCTGCGAAAAATATGGTCGACTGCCAACCTGTAAAAATAGTGAACACTTACGCAAAGAGTAAGCGAAGACTTACACCCTGAAGCTACAAAGCCGCGCTGGCGTCCCCGAGATCAAAACCAGAATTGCAGATAACAAAAAGCCCCGAACCAGTCGGGGCTTCTTGTTATCCAGCAAACGAATGGCTTATTGAAATAGCGACTCGCTCGATAGCCCGTTTTTCTCCAGGATCTCCCGCAGACGCTTCAGGCCTTCTACCTGAATCTGTCTAACCCGCTCCCGGGTCAGGCCAATTTCCAGGCCCACATCTTCAAGGGTGCTGCTCTCGTGACCGCGCAGGCCGAAGCGGCGTACAACCACCTCGCGCTGCTTGTCGGTCAACTCCGAGAGCCATTGGTCGATGCTTTGAGACAGGTCGTCATCCTGCAGTAGCTCGCATGGATCGGTTGGGCGATCGTCGGTAAGGGTGTCCAGCAGGGTCTTATCCGAATCCGGACCCAGCGAGACGTCGACCGAAGAAACCCGCTCGTTGAGGCCCAGCATGCGCTTGACCTCCGCTACCGGTTTTTCCAGCAGGTTGGCGATCTCCTCGGGTGAGGGTTCATGATCGAGTTTTTGCGTCAACTCCCGTGCGGCCCGCAGGTACACGTTGAGCTCCTTGACCACATGGATCGGCAACCGGATGGTCCGGGTCTGATTCATGATTGCGCGCTCGATGGTCTGACGAATCCACCAGGTTGCGTAGGTTGAGAAGCGGAAGCCGCGCTCAGGGTCGAATTTCTCCACCGCCCTGATCAATCCGAGGTTGCCCTCTTCGATCAGATCGAGCAGCGAAAGGCCCCGATTGACGTAACGTCGGGCGATTTTCACCACCAGGCGCAGGTTACTTTCGATCATGCGTTTGCGCCCGGCCGGATCACCACTTTGCGACAGGCGCGCAAAATGCACTTCTTCTTCGGGGGACAGTAGAGGGGAAAAGCCGATTTCATTGAGGTACAGCTGCGTGGCATCGAGTGCCCGCGTGTAATCGATGTACTTGTGTTGCTTCAATGTCGCGGAGTGTTTGGATTTGGCACGAACGGAAGGTGGAGCCGCCCCTTCATCATTCGACATCGAATCCGTGCCGACGTCGGCCTCCATCAGGAGAACCTCATCGTCGATGTCAAACTCCGGCACTTCTTTACTGAGAGCCATTGTTATAGTCCTTTGGTGAGTTCGACCTCAAGCTCAAGCGGCGCCTTTATCCCTGGCAACGCTGGAGCCTGTCCCCTCTACGTGACGGAACAGGCTGGAAAGCGATCAACGACGCGGCAGGAATTGCAGCGGATCTACAGGTTTACCTTGGCGGCGAATCTCAAAATGCAGTTTCACCCGGTCTGTACCCGTTGACCCCATTTCGGCAATTGTCTGTCCGACCTTGACCTGCTGCCCCTCCCGAACCAACAGCCTGCGGTTATGTCCGTAGGCACTGACGTAGGTTTCACTGTGCTTGATGATGACTAATTCGCCGTAGCCCCTTAAGCCACTCCCGGCGTATACCACCGTCCCATCAGACGCAGCTAAAACAGGCTGTCCCAAATCCCCTGCGATATCAATTCCTTTATTCAAACTACCGTTTGAGGAGAATTTGCCGATTAAAATGCCATTAGATGGCCACCCCCAGCCGGTCGGGGCTGGACCCGGTGGAGGCAGTGGAGTGGGTGCCGGCTTGTTCGCGACGGACGGTACAACCACCGGTGTCGTCGTGGTCGTACCGTCTGCAGAGCGACGGATGACCGTGGTCTTACTTGACGATGAAGGCGAAGAACTGGAGGAGCTGACCACCGTTGTCGGCGTTGAACCGCTGCGTCCATCGAAGCGAATCGTCTGACCCGGATGGATGGTGTACGGCGGCGCTATGTTATTGCGCGCCGCCAGTGCCTTGTAATCCCAGCCGTAGCGAAAGGCGATGGAAAACAGCGTGTCCTTGGGGCGAACGACGTATTGCCCGGTGGTCACGGCCGGACGCTGGGCGGCGGCATTGTTGCGGTCGACAACGCGTACGTCGCTGGATTTGTTACTGGAGCAACCGACCAGCAGGGTGCTCATGACAAGGCCAGTCACCAGGCGCTGAAAGCTCGTTGTACCCATACGCTGCGCTATGACTGTGAGACTCACCCGCCGCTCCCTTTGTGGTGGCTGAAAATGTAATTTGCCGTGTTCCGGCACGAAGTGTCGCAAGTATAACGGGCCGTGCCGGCTTTACCCTTAATGAAGCGAACTCGCTTGGCGCACACGTTTGCTGTCCGCCGAAACAACCCGTTTAACCAATCGACCCCGCTGTAAGACAGAGGCAATCGAAGAGAATTCAGCGCGTTTAAATAAATGCTCAGGCCAGTGGACCATTGAGTAACGGGACGAAGCGCACCGACCCCAGGACACGCCTGGAAAAGCCATGTTCTTCCCGGATGATCAGCATCAATTGTTGCACCTCACCGGAGCCCACCGGGATCACCAGGCGCCCACCCGGGGCCAGTTGATCGAGCAGCGCCTGAGGAACGTCTGTTGCCACCGCCGTAACGATAATGCCGTTGTAGGGCGCCAGTGCTGGCCAGCCCTCCCAGCCATCGCCCCAGCGAAATACCACGTTACGCAAGTTCAGCTCGACCAGGCGTTCCTTGGCCCGGTCTTGCAGCACCTTGATACGTTCCACGGAAAAGACCCGTTCGACCAGTTGCGACAGCACCGCCGTCTGATACCCCGACCCCGTACCAATTTCCATGACCTTGTCCAATGGCCCGGCTTCGAGCAGTAACTCGCTCATGCGAGCCACCATGTAGGGCTGGGAGATGGTCTGGTTATGGCCGATGGGTAGCGCCGTGTCTTCGTAGGCTCGGTGCGCCAATGCCTCGTCGACGAACAGATGACGCGGAGTACGCCGAATGACTTCCAACACCTTGGCGTTGCAAATCCCCTCCTCATACAGGCGCTGGATCAGGCGCTCGCGGGTCCGTTGCGAGGTCATGCCGATGCCGCGACGCATCATGTCGTCTTGTCCACGCGTCATGGTCGCAGGCCCTCCAACCATCCGTCGAGGCTCCTGAAGGCATCATTGAAGGTGCGATCAAGCTGCAAAGGGGTGATGGAAACATAGCCTTGCATTACGGCATGGAAATCGGTGCCAGGACCGCCATCCTCAGCGTCCCCCGCCGCAGCGATCCAGTACCCGGACTTGCCTCGCGGGTCGACCACCTTCATCGGCGCTGCCGCGCGGGCGCGATGCCCGAGGCGGGTCAACTGGATACCGCGGATGTGCTCCAGCGGCAAATTGGGAATGTTCACGTTCAGTACCGTACGCGGTGGCAGCTCGAGATCCGCATGGGCCTCGACCAGTTTGCGCGCAAAGTGGGCCGCCGTGGCCAGGTTGTCGACCTGTCGCGAGACCAGCGAAAAGGCAAACGCAGGCCGCGTCAGGAATCGACCTTCGAGCGCCGCCGCAACCGTACCCGAGTAGAGCACGTCGTCCCCCAGGTTGGCGCCCAGGTTGATGCCGGACACCACCATGTCCGCTTCACGCTCCAACAAGCCGTTGAGGCCCAGGTGCACACAATCGGTCGGCGTGCCATTGACGCTGATAAAGCCGTTGGCAAGCGTGTGTGGATGTAACGGACGGTCCAGCGTGAGCGAACTGCTCGCGCCGCTTTTGTCCTGGTCCGGGGCAACCACCACGCACTCGGTGTAATCCGCCAGCGCAGCATAAAGCGCGGCGAGTCCGGGTGCGGTTACCCCGTCGTCGTTAGAAATCAGAATACGCATGGGCTGTCCGTCTGCCCCACCGGCACCAGATCGACAAGCTCGCGCACCAATACGGTGGCGAAGCATCCGGCCGGCAGGACGAA
Organism: Pseudomonas umsongensis; assembly: GCF_002236105.1. Lineage (GTDB taxonomy): Bacteria > Pseudomonadota > Gammaproteobacteria > Pseudomonadales > Pseudomonadaceae > Aquipseudomonas > Aquipseudomonas umsongensis. Next base: position 523,077 of record NZ_NIWU01000002.1, on the reverse strand, counting down.
TTCCAGTTGCAGAATGTCAGGCGAGGGATAATGCCACGTCAACCCGGCAATGGGCAGCCGCAGGATGCGACGTTCATGGCTCATTCCGGCGTTGACCAACCAATCGCGAAGTTCCACTTCGCGCGCGGCTATCGCCTGCTCCAGTTCATGGACAGCGCCCATGGCCGGCGAGTCACCTTCGCCCCACTGTGGACCGGTCGGGTGCAGATCGAGAATCGCCAGTCGCGGGTCACTGCATTCAGCTTCGCCGGCCGCAAAGAAGCTGCGGCTGTCGGTGAATGCCAACAGATCGCCGACCCGCGCTTGCTGCCAGGTACCGTCGGCGACACGCGCCGCCAACACCTGGTTGAACAGAAAACTGCGAGCTGTGGAAAGCAGGCGCGAACGCACGTTGCGCTGCTCCGGCAAGGCCTTGCGCGCAGCCCAGGCGCGGGCGTCGACCACGTTGCCGCCGTCATGCCCAAAGCGCTGGGCACCGAAATAATTGGGGATGCCTTGCTTGGCAATCAGCTGCAGCCGCGCTTCGATGGCAGCCTTGTCACCAGCGAACTGTGTCAGGCGCAAGGTGAAGCCGTTGGCCGAGTGGGCACCGCGTTGCAGCTTGCGTTTATGCCGGCTGGTCTTGAGGATTCTAAGCGTGTCGTTTTCTGCCGCGGACAGATCCGGATCGGCTTTGCCCGGCAGTTGTACGCTGAACCACTGGCGTGTCAGCGCCTGGCGATCCTTGAGTCCGGCGTAGCTGACGGTGCGCAATGACACCCCGGCGGCCTTGGCGATTCGACGTGCCGCCTCTTCAGTATTCAGGCCGCGTTTTTCCACCCAGATCCACAGGTGTTCGCCATCACCGCTCAAGGGAATATCAAGGACTTCATCGACCTGGAAATCTTCCGCGATGGCTTTCAGTACGGCGCTGCCGAGCGGTTCCCCATAGGCCCGCGGGCCGAGCAATTGCAGTTCGTTCATGCGCGCAGCAACAAGGCAACGGAATGCACAGCAATGCCCTCTTCGCGACCGACGAAGCCGAGCTTCTCGGTGGTGGTAGCTTTCACGTTCACTTGATCCAACTCAACTTGGAGATCCGCGGCAATCAGCGCGCGCATCGATTCGATATGTGGGGCCATTTTTGGCGCCTGGGCAACGATGGTGTTATCGACGTTACCGACCTTCCAGCCTTTGGCGTGGATCAATGCGACGACATGACGCAACAGCGCTCGGCTGTCGGCGCCCTTGAATTGCGGGTCGGTGTCCGGGAAATGCTTGCCGATGTCACCCAGCGCAGCCGCGCCGAGCAAGGCATCGCTCAAGGCGTGCAGCAGGACGTCACCGTCGGAGTGAGCGAGCAGCCCGAAGCCGTGTGCAATGCGCACGCCGCCCAGAGTGATGAAATCGCCTTCAGCGAAACGGTGCACATCATAGCCGTGGCCAATACGCATAAAAAAACGCCCCGAATTTTGTCAGGGCGTGATTCTACCTGCATTAGGCACCTAGAGCATGCGCGTGATGCCGCAAGTGTTCATCGATGAAACTGGCGATGAAGAAATAGCTGTGGTCATAGCCCGGTTGCAGGCGCAACGTCAGCGGGTGACCGGCCAGTTTGGCCGCCTGTTGCAAGGCTTCAGGCTTCAACTGATTGGCGAGGAAATCGTCGCGATCGCCTTGGTCAACCAACAGCGGCAGCTTTTCATCGGCCTCGGCGATTAATGCACAGGCATCCCATTCACGCCATTTTGAACGGTCTTCTCCCAGATAGCGGGAAAAGGCTTTCTGCCCCCACGGGCAATCCATCGGATTGTTGATCGGCGAGAATGCCGATACCGACAGATAACGCCCCGGATTGCGCAAGGCACAAACCAGCGCACCGTGGCCACCCATGGAGTGACCGCTGATGCCGCGTTTGTCCGACGCCGGGAAATGCGCCTCGACCAACGCCGGCAGTTCCTGCACGACATAGTCATGCATGCGATAGTGGCGCGACCAGGGTTCCTGGGTGGCGTTCAGATAAAACCCGGCGCCGAGGCCGAAGTCCCAGGCACCGTCCGGATCGCCCGGCACGTCGGGACCGCGAGGGCTGGTGTCCGGTGCGACGATGATCAGTCCCAATTCGGCGGCCATGCGCATGGCGCCGGCCTTTTGCATGAAGTTCTCGTCTGTGCAGGTCAGGCCGGACAACCAGTACAGCACTGGCAACTTGCCGCCCTGCTCGGCTTGCGGCGGCAGGTACACGGCAAACACCATGTCGCAACCGAGCGTTTCCGAGCGATGGCGATAACGCTTGTGCCAACCACCGAAGCTTTTCTGGCAGGAGATATTTTCCAGGCTCATGACTGACCTCAGAAATGAATGACGGAACGGATGCTCTTGCCTTCATGCATCAGGTCAAACGCCTTGTTGATATCTTCCAGGCCCATGGTGTGGGTAATGAAGGTATCCAGCGGGATTTCACCGGCCTCGGCCATTTCCACATAGCTTGGCAATTCGGTACGACCGCGCACGCCGCCGAACGCCGAACCGCGCCAGACGCGACCGGTGACCAGCTGGAACGGACGGGTGGAAATTTCCTGGCCAGCACCGGCCACACCGATGATGACCGACTCGCCCCAACCCTTGTGGCAGCACTCGAGGGCAGCACGCATCAGTTGCACATTGCCGATGCACTCAAAGGAAAAGTCGACGCCGCCGTCGGTCATGTCGACAATGACTTCCTGGATCGGACGGTCGAAGTCTTTCGGGTTTACACAATCGGTTGCACCCAGCTGCTTGGCGATCTCGAATTTAGCCGGGTTGATGTCGATGGCGATGATCCGTGCCGCCTTGGCTTTGACTGCGCCGATGATGGCCGACAAACCAATGCCGCCGAGGCCGAAAATGGCCACGGTATCACCCGGTTTCACCTTGGCCGTGTTCAACACGGCGCCGATGCCGGTGGTGACACCACAACCCAACAGGCAGACTTTTTCCAGCGGCGCTTCCTTGGCGATCTTGGCCACGGAAATTTCCGGCAGCACGGTGTACTCGGAGAAGGTCGAAGTACCCATGTAGTGGAAAATCGGCTGGCCCTTGTAGGAAAAACGAGTTGTGCCGTCCGGCATCAGGCCTTTGCCCTGGGTTGCGCGAATCGCCTGGCAGAGGTTGGTTTTGCCCGACAGGCAGAATTTGCACTGACGGCATTCCGGGGTGTACAGCGGGATCACATGATCGCCAACCGCCACCGAGGTCACGCCTTCGCCGATCGCTTCGACGATAGCCCCGCCTTCGTGACCGAGGATGGACGGGAAAATGCCTTCCGGGTCAGCGCCCGAGAGGGTGTAGGCATCGGTATGGCAGACACCGGAAGCCACCACGCGCAGCAATACTTCACCGGCCTTGGGCATGGCGACATCGACTTCAACGATCTCCAGAGGTTTCTTGGCCTCGAAGGCAACGGCGGCGCGCGACTTGATCATGGTGATTCTCCAGTGAATAAAAACGAGACAGGGAGTGTAATACATGCCTCAACGATGAATAATCGAGGCAAATGCAAAATATTATTGCTGTACAGGGATAATCCTCCATGTCTGAAAATCGCTGGGAAGGGATCGACGAATTCGTTGCCGTCGCCGAGTGCAGCCAGTTCACCGCTGCCGCTGAACGCCTTGGAGTTTCGTCCTCGCATATCAGTAGACAAATCGTACGCCTGGAAGAGCGCCTGCAAACCCGCCTGCTCTATCGCAGTACTCGCCGGGTCACGCTGACCGAGGCCGGGCAAACCTTCCTGCAACATTGCCAGCGCTTGCAGGATGGCCGCGAAGAGGCCCTGCGGGCGGTCGGCGACTTGACCAGCGAACCCAAGGGCATGCTGCGCATGACCTGTGCCGTGGCGTACGGCGAACGTTTCATAGTACCCCTGGTGACTCGCTTCATGGGGCTTTATCCACAACTTCGAATCGACATCGAACTGAGCAATCGACAACTCGACCTGGTGCATGAAGGCCTGGACCTGGCGATCCGCCTGGGGCGCTTGCAGGACTCACGACTGGTCGCCACGCGCCTCGCTCCTCGGCGCATGTTCCTCTGTGCCTCTCCGTCCTACCTGGAACGCTATGGTCGACCTCACAGCTTGTCGGAACTGAGCCGGCACAATTGTCTTGTTGGCAGTTCGGACCTCTGGCAACTGGAACAGAACGGGCGGGAATTTTCCCAGCGGGTCCAGGGAAACTGGCGGTGCAACAGTGGACAAGCGGTGCTGGACGCGGCGCTACAGGGTGTGGGGTTGTGTCAGCTGCCGGACTATTACGTGCTGGAGCACCTGAAAAGCGGCGCGTTGATTTCGTTGCTCGAAGCCCATCAACCGCCGAATACAGCTGTTTGGGCGCTGTATCCGCAGCAGCGGCATTTGTCGCCGAAGGTGCGCAAGCTGGTGGATTATTTGAAGGAGGGGTTGGCCGAGAGGCCGGAGTATCGAACCTAAGATCAAAAGATCGCAGCCTGCGGCAGCTCCTACATTGAATGCGGTCTACTGTAGGAGCTGCCGCAGGCTGCGATCTTTTAGCGGCGGTTGGCCCAACGTTGTCTCAACCACTCGAGGTCTTCAGGGCGAGTAACCTTGAGGTTGTCCGACCGTCCTTCAATCAAGCGAGGAGCCAGCCCGGCCCACTCCATGGCGGAAGCCTCATCGGTAATCACGGCATCAGCCACCAGGCTGTCCGCCAATGCCCGATGCAACGCACCGAGGCGAAACATCTGCGGCGTGTAGGCCTGCCAGATCACACTGCGATCCACGGTTTCGACCACACGACCGTGCTTGTCGACCCGTTTGAGCGTATCCCGCGCCGGAACCGCCAGCAGTCCACCGACAGGATCATCCGCCAACTCCGCCAGCAGCTTGTCCAGATCGTTCCGACTCAGGTTTGGCCGTGCGGCATCGTGAACCAACACCCAATCCTCATCATCGGCACCTTGGGCATGCAAATGCAGCAATGCGTTGAGCACCGATCCGGAACGCTCGGCGCCACCCTCGACCCGTGTTATACGCGGATCGCCGGCAAGCGTCAGGCTCGACCAATAAGGATCATCAACAGCAAGACTGACCACCAGGCCTTTCAGGCAAGGATGATCGAGAAAACAGCCAAGGCTGTGTTCGAGAATAGTGCGCCCGCCCAGTTGCAAGTATTGCTTGGGACGGTCCGCGGCCATACGGGCACCGACGCCCGCGGCAGGAATCACGGCCCAGAAGGCCGGCAGAGACAGGTTCATTGCGCCAACTGGTAAAGGGTTTCACCGTCCTTGACCATGCCCAACTCATGGCGAGCCCGCTCTTCAACGGTCTCCATGCCCTTTTTCAACTCACTGACTTCCGCGTCCATCACGCGATTACGTTCCAGCAATGTCTGGTTCTCGGCCTGCTGATCCGCAATCTGCTGCGTCAGCTCAGCCACTTGCGCCAGACTGCCATTACCCACCCACAGGCGGTATTGCAGGCCAGCCAGCAACAGGAGCAAGACGAGAAACAACCAATTGGGACTGCGCATCGAATATCAGGTATCCAGTGAAAAAAGACAGCCATACCAAAACGTGAAGCTACTGATAGCACGAAGCCTGGAAGAACCAGGCTTGTGCTTTCAAGGCATCAGATTAGTGGCAAAAGCGTCGCTGTTGCGATTTTTCCGACACAATCCGGTGTCTTTTTTACCAGCCAGTGCCGTGCCTCACCAATACGCTCCTTTTTGACGAGTGACTGTTGTTGTCAGACAAGGCGCCGCGACGAGTCATAGCTGGCTATGGCGAGGAGCGGCAACGCAGTATGACGACAACAGGCACCGTCAAAAATGAGCAGTATTGGCGAGGCACGGCACTCTATCAACCGCGGAATTCGCTGCGGCCGTTGTACTTGGCTTTACCGTTCAACTGCTCTTCGATACGCAGCAGTTGGTTGTACTTGGAAACGCGGTCGGAACGGCACAGGGAGCCGGTCTTGATCTGGCCAGCCGAAGTGCCCACGGCCAGGTCGGCAATGGTCGAATCTTCGGTTTCGCCCGAACGGTGCGAGATCACGGCGGTGTAACCGGCGGCCTTGGCCATCTGGATGGCTTCCAGGGTTTCGGTCAGGGTGCCGATCTGGTTGAACTTGATCAGGATCGAGTTGGCGATCTTCTTGTCGATGCCTTCTTTCAGGATCTTGGTGTTGGTTACGAACAGGTCATCGCCTACCAGCTGGGTCTTCTCGCCGATCTTGTCGGTGAGGATTTTCCAGCCAGCCCAGTCGGACTCGTCCAGGCCATCTTCGATGGAGATGATCGGGTAACGCTCGGTCAGGCCTTTCAGGTAGTCGGCGAAACCTTCAGCGGTGAACACCTGGCCTTCGCCGGACAGGTTGTACTTGCCGTCTTCGTAGAATTCGCTGGCTGCACAGTCCAGGGCCAGGGTCACGTCGGTGCCCAAGGTGTAACCGGCGTTGGCCACAGCTTCGGAGATCACTTTCAAAGCGTCTTCGTTGGAAGCCAGGTTAGGTGCGAAACCACCTTCGTCGCCCACTGCAGTGCTCAGGCCACGGGCCTTCAGAACAGCCTTGAGGTGATGGAAAATCTCGGTGCCCATGCGCAGGCCTTCCGAGAAAGACTTGGCGCCAACCGGCTGCACCATGAATTCCTGGATGTCGACGTTGTTATCGGCGTGCTCGCCACCGTTGATGATGTTCATCATCGGAACCGGCATCGAGTAAACACCCGGGGTGCCGTTCAGGTTGGCGATGTGCGCGTACAGCGGCAGGTCCTGGTCCTGTGCTGCTGCCTTGGCCGCGGCCAGGGAAACGGCGAGGATCGCGTTGGCGCCCAGGGAACCTTTGTTTTCAGTACCGTCGAGCTTGATCATCGCCAGGTCGAGGGCTTTCTGGTCGCTTGGGTCCATGCCTTTCAACAGGTCTTTGATCGGACCGTTGATGTTGGCCACGGCCTTGAGTACACCCTTGCCCAGGTAACGGCTCTTGTCGCCATCACGCAGCTCGAGCGCTTCACGCGAGCCAGTGGAAGCACCGGACGGCGCGCAAGCGCTGCCGATGATGCCGTTATCGAGAAGCACATCCGCTTCCACGGTGGGATTGCCACGGGAGTCGAGAACTTCACGACCTTTGATGTCGACGATTTTAGCCATTGTTGTAAACACTCCAAAGTTGACGAAAACGACGCAGCTAGAGGAAATCTTTTACCGTCGGCAAGTGAGTTGCAGCGGGCAGGCTTGCGGACGATAAGGATCAGGCCCGAGGGCCTGAGCATTAAATCGTGCGGTACTTTACCGGAGAATTGAGGATTACGCGGTTTCTACCGTCGGAAAACTCTTCACCAGTTCGTCCAGGGCTTTGAGCTGGGCCAGGAATGGCTCCAGTTTGTCCAGGCGCAAGGCGCAAGGACCGTCGCACTTGGCGTTGTCCGGATCCGGGTGGGCTTCGAGGAACAGGCCCGCCAGGGACTGGCTCATGCCGGCCTTGGCCAGGTCGGTGACCTGGGCGCGACGCCCACCGGCGGAGTCGGAACGACCGCCAGGCATTTGCAGCGCGTGGGTCACGTCGAAGAACACCGGGTATTCGAACTGCTTCATGATGCCGAAGCCGAGCATGTCGACGACCAGGTTGTTGTAGCCGAAGCTCGAACCACGCTCGCAGAGGATCAACTGATCGTTACCCGCTTCCACGCACTTACTCAGGATGTGTTTCATTTCATGAGGTGCGAGGAACTGGGCTTTCTTGATGTTGATCACCGCGCCGGTCTTGGCCATCGCGACCACGAGGTCGGTCTGGCGAGACAGGAAGGCCGGCAGCTGGATGATCTCACAGACTTCAGCGACGACCGCGGCCTGCTCCGGCTCGTGGACGTCGGTGATGATCGGCACGCCGAAGGCTTGCTTGATGTCCTGGAAAATCCGCATGCCCTCTTCCAGGCCGGGACCACGGTAAGAGGTCACGGAGGAACGGTTAGCCTTGTCGAAGCTGGCTTTGAACACGTAAGGGATACCCAGTTTCTGGGTAACCTTCACGTACTCTTCACAGACCTGCATCGCCATGTCGCGGCTTTCCAGCACGTTCATGCCACCGAACAAAACCATTGGCTTGTCGTTGGCAATCTCGATATCGCCTACGCGGATGATCTTCTGCGCCATGGGGTTCAAGCCTTCTTCTGGTGTTGAGCCAAAGCTGCTTTAACGAAACCGCTGAACAACGGGTGGCCGTCGCGAGGCGTCGAGGTGAACTCAGGGTGGAACTGGCAGGCGACGAACCATGGATGATCCGGGGCTTCAACCACTTCAACCAGAGCGCCATCGCCGGAACGGCCGGAGATTTTCAGGCCGGCTTCGATGATCTGCGGCAGCAGGTTGTTGTTCACTTCGTAGCGATGACGGTGACGCTCGACGATCACGTCCTTGCCGTAGCAGTCATGGACCAGGGAACCCGGCTCCAGCAGGCAATCCTGCGCGCCGAGGCGCATGGTGCCGCCCAGGTCCGAGGCTTCGGTACGGGTTTCGACGGCGCCGGTGGCATCTTCCCACTCGGTGATCAGGCCCACGACCGGGTGACCGCTGGCACGATCGAACTCGGTGGAGTTGGCGTCTTTCCAGCCCAACACGTTACGAGCGAACTCGATCACGGCCACCTGCATGCCCAGGCAGATGCCCAGGTATGGAACCTTGTTTTCGCGAGCGTACTGGACGGCAGTGATCTTGCCTTCCACGCCACGCAGGCCGAAGCCGCCAGGCACCAGGATCGCGTCGACGCCTTCGAGCAGAGCGGTGCCCTGGTTCTCGATGTCTTCGGAATCGATGTAGCGCAGGTTGACCTTGGTGCGGTTGCTGATACCGGCGTGGCTCATCGCTTCGATCAGCGATTTGTACGCATCCAGCAGCTCCATGTACTTGCCGACCATGGCGATGGTGACTTCGTGCTCAGGGTTGAGCTTGGCGTCGACCACGGCTTCCCATTCGGACAGGTCGGCACCGCCGCATTGCAGGCCGAAACGTTCGACGACGAAATCGTCCAGGCCCTGGGAGTGCAGGATGCCCGGGATCTTGTAGATGGTGTCGGCGTCTTCCAGCGCGATCACCGCACGTTCTTCAACGTTGGTGAACTGCGCGATCTTGCGACGCGAAGAAACATCGATCGGGTGATCGGAGCGGCACACCAGCACGTCTGGTTGCAGGCCGATGGAGCGCAGCTCCTTGACCGAGTGCTGGGTTGGCTTGGTTTTGGTTTCGCCAGCAGTGGCGATGTACGGCACCAGCGTCAGGTGCATCAGCATCGCGCGCTTGGCGCCGACTTCGAAACGCAACTGGCGGATGGCTTCGAGGAACGGTTGCGACTCGATGTCACCCACGGTGCCACCGATCTCGACCATCGCCACGTCGGCATCGCCGGCGCCCTTGATGATGCGGCGCTTGATTTCGTCGGTGATGTGCGGGATCACCTGGATGGTTGCACCCAGGTAGTCACCACGACGCTCCTTGCGCAGCACGTGTTCGTAGACACGGCCGGTGGTGAAGTTGTTGTTCTGGGTCATGGTCGTGCGGATGAACCGCTCGTAGTGGCCCAGGTCCAGGTCGGTCTCGGCGCCGTCGTGGGTGACGAACACTTCACCGTGCTGGAACGGGCTCATGGTGCCCGGGTCGACGTTGATGTACGGGTCCAGCTTCAGCATGGTGACCTTAAGTCCCCGCGCCTCCAGGATGGCCGCCAATGATGCCGATGCAATGCCTTTCCCCAATGAAGAAACAACACCGCCCGTGACGAATATGTAGCGCGTCATGAAAAACCCTAGAAGTCTGCGTTAAAGCGGTCCGAGCCGCCGGGGAAAGCGAAGGAAGGCCGAAGCCCCCGATCACCTGCATTAATCACAGTGCACCTTTCAAAAAAACCGCCGCGTTGGGACAGACCGGGAAATGAAACACCGGTTCGTTGCTCGCTACACATTTTTTGGAATCGCCCAGCAAAGACTGCTTGGTAATCGGCAACTCCTGCAATTCAGGCGAATCCACAGAAGTTGTATCAAGAAGGGAGCGTAGTCTACCGGAAAGCCCCTTTCAGCTCAAACCTTGATCTTCGCCTGGTGGTTGCCAATGTAAATGCCAGTCACCCTGGGCCTTGCCGTCCAACCCCGGCAGGTTCGCCACCGCCAGCAATTGCTCGCCCTTGTACAGCAGCGGCAATCTGCCGCGCACGAACTGCGGCACCGCGGTTTCATTGAGCAAACGCTTGAGATCGCGATGCCCACGACCCGGCAGAGCCATCACCTCGCCCCCCTCACGATAGCGGATCTGCAGTATGCCTGCGGGGATTTGTCCACTGAGCGTGAGTACGCCGTTATCGGGCAACACCAGCGGCTGCGCGGGTTCAAGCCATGCTCCAGGCGCGGGCACCGCGCGCAACCAGGCACCGGATAACCACCAGATACGCCCACCCGCCCGATGCAGCTGGCCATCGGCGAGGCGCCAGATCGGCCGGGCGTCGCCGGTGGCATCGCGTAAATCGACCCAACCCGACCAATGGTCACTGTCCGGCAGTCGGGTCAGGGGTTCGAGCCAATGGCTGAGCGCATTGCGCTGGCGAGCGGCGGAGAGTTTTTCCAAGGGAGCGAGGTCGAGCGACGGCAGACCCAGCCAATCGAAATCACTTGGCGTGTTCGCCTGGCTCAAGTCGATTTGCGCAAGATCATCGAGCAATCCCTGCGCCTCACTGAGATGCGCAGCACTGCGAGCCATGGTCACGAGTGCCTGTGGCCACCGCGCAGTCAATGCCGGGAACACCTGATGACGCAGGTAATTGCGCGAGAACTGCCGGTCTTGATTGGAAGGATCCTCGATCCAGCTCAGCTTGTGTTCCGATGCATAGGCTTCCAGCTCAGCGCGCGTAACATCGAGCATGGGTCGCAACAGATGCCCTTTTCCCAGAGGACGCTGGCGCGGCATCCCCGACAGACCCCTTACCCCGGCGCCGCGCAACAAGCGAAACAGCAAGGTTTCCGCCTGATCGTCACGGTGCTGGGCCGTCAGCAGCACTTCATCGGCTTGAGTGACCTCACTGAACGCCGCATATCGTGCATCGCGGGCGGCTCGCTCGAGGCTGGCGCCGGGTTGCACTTGCACGCGGACGACGTGCAGCGGCACGCCCAACGCACCACAGACCGACTGACAGTGATCCGGCCATGCGTCGGCCACAGCCTGAAGGCCGTGATGGACATGGATGGCACTGAGCGCCGGCAGGGATTCGGTTTTGGCGAGCTGTGCGAGCAGGTGCAGCAGGACGGTGGAGTCGAGGCCACCAGAGAATGCGATGTGCCAAGCTGGGGCATTGCGCCAGGGTTTCAGATTCAGCAGGAGCCTGGCAGATAGATCGATATTGAAAGGATTCATAGAGATCGATCACTTCACATAAATCCACTGTAGGAGCTGCCGCAGGCTGCGATCTTTTGATCTTGAAAAAGCAAGATCAAAAGATCGCAGCCTGCGGCAGCTCCTACAAGGGTACCGCGAGGTCTGTTACAGACCGTAGCTCATCAGACGCTCGTAACGACGATCCAACAGCGCCTTGTGGTCGAGCTTCTTCAGCATCGCCAGTTGCGTGCTCAGCTCGGCACGGATCGATGCAGCCGCAGCCGCCGGGTCACGGTGAGCGCCACCCAGGGGCTCGCCGATCACTTTATCCACGATACCCAGGCCTTTGAGGCGCTCGGCGGTGATGCCCATGGCTTCAGCGGCGTCCGGGGCTTTCTCGGCGGTTTTCCACAGGATCGATGCGCAACCTTCCGGCGAGATCACCGCGTAGGTCGAGTACTGCAGCATGTTCAGCTGATCGCAAACACCGATCGCCAGCGCACCACCGGAACCACCCTCACCGATCACGGTGGCGATGATTGGGGTTTTCAGGCGCGCCATCACGCGCAGGTTCCAGGCAATCGCTTCGCTCTGGTTACGCTCTTCGGCGTCGATGCCGGGGTAGGCGCCCGGGGTGTCGATGAAGGTCAGGATCGGCATCTTGAAACGCTCGGCCATTTCCATCAGGCGGCAAGCCTTGCGGTAGCCTTCCGGACGCGGCATGCCGAAGTTACGGCGAACTTTTTCGCGTACTTCGCGGCCTTTCTGGTGGCCGATGACCATCACAGGCTGGTCCTCCAGACGGGCAATACCACCGACGATGGCGGCGTCGTCGGAGAAGTGGCGGTCGCCGTGCAGCTCATCGAACTCGGTGAAGATGTGTTCGATGTAGTCCAGGGTATATGGACGCTTCGGGTGACGCGCCAGACGCGCGATCTGCCAGCTGGTCAGCTTGCCGAAGATGTCTTCGGTCAACGTGCTGCTCTTGTCTTGCAGGCGGGAGATCTCATCGCCGATATTCAGCGAATTGTCATTACCGACCAAGCGCAACTCTTCGATCTTGGCTTGCAGGTCGGCGATCGGCTGTTCGAAATCCAGAAAATTCGGGTTCATAGGCGTCCGTCTTGGGTCGGCGTCCAAGGGAGCTTGGGCCGGCCGGTTGTCTATTCGCGCCCTACCATAAGGGAGAGGCGCGCTAAGGTCGAGATTAAAAATTCTGCTCAAGCCCAGGGTTGCGTAATGTCACCCTGACCTTAACGGTATTGGAGGAAGACGTTGTCTCGCCCGAACTGGTCACGCAGGGCTTGAATCAACGCATCCGCCGGGTCGATTCGCCAGCCTTCGCCGAACTGCAGCAAGGCTTTCGCATCGGGACTGGTGTAGTCCATGGTAATCGGGCACGCACCGCGGTGACGCTTCAACAGCTCACCCAGCCAGCGTAGCTGATCGCCCTTGAGATCCTTGGCATGCAGCTTCAGGCGCAGGCTTTCGGCCAGGTTGGTGCGCGCATCTTCCATGCTCATCACCCGCTTGACCCGTAACCGCAGGCCGCCGGAGAAGTCGTCGTTGCTGACTTCGCCTTCGACCACCACCATCGCATCGGTCTGCAACAGCGATTGCGCGGAATGGAACGCATCGGCAAACAGCGATGCTTCGATCCGCCCCGAACGGTCGTCGAGGGTGATGAAGCCCATCTTGTCGCCCTTTTTATTCTTCATCACCCGCAGGGCGATGATCATGCCGGCAACGGTCTGGGTATCGCGCGCCGGCTTGAGGTCGATGATGCGCTGGCGGGCGAAACGGCGGATTTCGCCTTCGTATTCGTCGATCGGGTGACCGGTCAGGTACAGGCCCAGGGTGTCTTTCTCGCCCTTGAGACGTTCCTTGAGGGTCAGTTCCTTGGCTTTGCGATGATTGGCGTAGACGTCAGCGTCTTCTTCCACGAACAGCCCGCCAAACAGGTCGGCATGGCCGCTGTCGTGGGTCCGGGCAGTTTGCTCGGCGGCCTTGATTGCCTCTTCCATCGCGGTCAGCAAGACCGCGCGGTTACGGTCGATATTGGCCTGGTAGGCTTTGGCTTCGTCATGGAAGTACGGCCCCAGGCGATCCAGCGCACCGCTGCGGATCAAGCCGTCGAGGGTCCGTTTGTTGATGCGCTTGAGGTCAACCCGGGCACAAAAATCGAACAGGTCCTTGAAGGGACCGTCCAGCCGCGCCTCGGTGATCGCCTCTACCGGGCCCTCGCCCACCCCCTTGATTGCGCCCAGGCCATAGATGATCCGACCTTCGTCGTTTACCGTGAACTTGAACTCGGAAGTGTTCACGTCCGGCGCGTCGAGACGCAGCTTCATCGTGCGCACTTCTTCGATCAAGGTCACGACCTTGTCGGTGTTGTGCATGTCCGCCGAGAGCACTGCGGCCATGAACGGTGCCGGGTAGTGCGCTTTCAGCCACGCGGTCTGGTATGACACCAGGCCATAGGCCGCGGAGTGGGATTTGTTGAAGCCATAACCGGCGAATTTTTCTACCAGGTCGAAAATGTTACCGGCAAGGTCCGCATCGATGTTGTTGGTGGCACAACCTTCAATGAAACCGCCGCGCTGCTTGGCCATTTCCTCGGGCTTTTTCTTACCCATCGCCCGACGCAGCATGTCCGCACCGCCGAGGGTGTAGCCGGCCATGACCTGGGCGATCTGCATCACCTGTTCCTGATACAGGATGATGCCGTAGGTCGGGGCCAATACGGGCTTGAGGCCTTCGTACTGATAGTCGGAGTGCGGGTACGCCAGCTCGGCGCGACCGTGCTTACGGTTGATGAAGTCGTCCACCATGCCCGATTGCAGCGGGCCCGGACGGAACAGGGCCACCAATGCGATAAGGTCTTCGAGGCAGTCGGGCTTGAGCTTTTTGATCAGCTCTTTCATGCCGCGCGATTCAAGCTGGAACACCGCGGTGGTTTCAGCTTTTTGCAGCAGCTGATAGGTCGGTTTGTCGTCCAGCGGGATGAACGCAATGTCCAGCGGCGGTTCGTTGACCTTGGCGCGGTCGCGGTTGATGGTCTTCAGCGCCCAGTCGATGATCGTCAGGGTTCGTAGGCCGAGGAAGTCGAACTTCACCAGGCCGGCCGCCTCCACGTCGTCCTTGTCGAACTGGGTTACCAGGCCATCGCCGGCTTCGTCGCAATAGATCGGCGAGAAGTCCGTCAGTTTGGTCGGCGCGATCACCACGCCACCGGCGTGCTTGCCGACGTTTCGCACAACGCCTTCAAGTTTGCGGGCCATCTCCCAGATTTCTGCGGCTTCTTCATCGACCTTGATGAAGTCACGCAGGATCTCTTCCTGTTCGTAGGCCTTTTCCAGGGTCATGCCAACTTCGAACGGGATCATCTTCGACAGGCGATCCGCCAGGCCGTAGGACTTGCCCTGCACCCGCGCCACGTCACGGACCACCGCTTTCGCCGCCATGGAACCGAAGGTGATGATCTGGCTTACGGCGTTACGGCCGTATTTTTCAGCCACGTAGTCGATCACCCGGTCGCGACCGTCCATGCAGAAGTCGACGTCGAAGTCGGGCATGGAGACCCGTTCCGGGTTAAGGAAACGTTCGAACAGCAGGTCATATTCCAGCGGGTCGAGGTCGGTGATCTTCTGCACGTAGGCCACCAGCGAGCCGGCACCCGACCCCCGGCCGGGGCCTACCGGCACGCCGTTATTCTTCGCCCACTGGATAAAGTCCATCACGATCAGGAAGTAACCGGGGAAGCCCATCTGGATGATGATATCCAGCTCGAAATTCAACCGGTCGACGTAGACCTGACGCTTGGCCTCATAGTCTTCGGTGGTGTCCTTGGGCAGCAGGACGGAGAGCCGCTCTTCCAGGCCATCGAACGAAACTTTGCGGAAATACTCATCGATGGTCATGCCATCGGGGATTGGGAAATTGGGCAGGAAGTGCGTGCCCAGCTTGACCTCGATGTTGCAGCGCTTGGCGATCTCGACGGTGTTTTCCAGCGCCTCGGGAATGTCGCTGAACAGCTCGGCCATTTCCTCGGCGCTTTTGAGATACTGCTGATCGCTGTAGTTCTTCGATCGTCGCGGGTCGTCGAGGGCACGGCCCTCGCCGATGCACACGCGGGTTTCGTGGGCGGCGAAATCTTCCTGTTTGAGGAAACGCACGTCGTTGGTCGCGACCAGCGGTGCGCCGATTTTCTCGGCCAACGCCACGGCGCCATGCAGTTGTTCTTCATCGTTGGGGCGGTTGGTGCGCTGGATTTCCAGATAGAAGCGATCCGGAAACACGGCCATCCATTCACGCGCCAGGTTTTCCGCTTCTTGCGGGTTACCACTGAGCATGGCCTGGCCGATCTCGCCCTCTTTGGCCGCAGACAGCATGATCAGGCCATCGCTGGCCTCGGCCACCCATTCGCGCTCAATGATGATCGAGCCATTGCGCTGACCCTCGATGAACCCGCGAGAAATCAATTCGGTGAGGTTGCGATAACCCGCGGCGTTCATCACCAGCAGGCTGATCCGGCTCAGGGGGTTATCCGGGTCCTTGTTCGACAGCCACAGGTCAGCGCCGCAGATCGGCTTGATCCCGGCACCCATGGCGTTTTTATAGAATTTGACCAGGGAACACATGTTGTTCTGGTCAGTGACCGCTACGGCAGGCATGTTCATGCCGACCAGGGTCTTGACCAGCGGTTTGATCCGCACCAGACCGTCGACCAGGGAGTATTCAGTGTGCAGGCGTAGGTGAACGAATGAAGCCGGCATAGTGATCCTGCGTTAAGTCATGAAAACAACAAGGCCCGGATTGTACCGGGCCTTGGTAAAAAAAATCAGCCTTACAACTAACTCTCGATGAGACTCTCCCGAGCCTCATAAGCCAGCCGTACCGGAGCAAACGAGCGGCGGTGAATCGGAGTCGGACCCAAGCGTGCCAGCGCTTCCAGATGAACGGGCGTCGGGTAGCCTTTGTGTCCGCCGATGCCGTAACCGGGGTAGATCAACTCGAAAGCCGCCATTTCACGGTCACGACTGACCTTGGCCAGAATCGATGCCGCGGCGATGGCCGGTACCTTGCCATCGCCCTGCACCACGGCTTCGGCGCGCATCGGTAATTTCGGGCAACGGTTGCCGTCGATCATCGCCAGTTTCGGCTGGATGTGCAGCCCGGCAACCGCGCGCTGCATGGCCAGCATGGTGGCGTGAAGGATGTTCAGCTCGTCGATCTCTTCGACTTCGGCGCGGGCAATGCACCAGCTCAGGGCTTTTTCGCAGATTTCGTCGAAGAGCTTTTCGCGTCGGGCTTCGGTGAGTTTCTTCGAGTCGTTGAGACCGAGGATCGGACGATTCGGATCAAGGATCACCGCCGCCGTCACCACCGCGCCACAGAGCGGCCCGCGACCGACTTCATCGACTCCGGCTACCAATTCTTCAACCTCCGCGACCAAGGTGAAATCCAGCCCCATCTGCATACTTTCTTTACTCATTTTACCGGGTCGATCAGGTTCAGCACTGCATCCGCAGCCTGGTTGGAGGCATCCAGACGAAGGGTCCGGTGAATTTCATCAAAACCGCGGGTTTGCTCTTCACCACCTTCGATCAGTGGCGACAAGGTTTGGGCCAGCGCTTCAACTGTCGCATCGTCCTGCAACAACTCAGGCACCAACAGGCGTTGGGCCAGCAGGTTCGGCAAGGACACGTAGGGGCTTTTCACCATGCGCTTTAGAATCCAGAACGTCAGCGGTGCCAGGCGATAGGCTACGACCATCGGTCGCTTGTACAACAACGCTTCAAGGGTTGCTGTACCGGAGGCAATCAGCACAGCGTTGCACGCCGCCAGCGCCAGATGGGACTTGCCGTCGAGCAAGGTCAGCGGCAAATCGCGACCGGCCAACAGCTCTTCAAGCTGTGCCCGGCGTTGCGGATTCGCGCAAGGCACGACAAACCGCACTCCGGGGCGCAGGGCCCGCAGGCGTTGGGCCGTATCGAGAAACAAGGCGCCGAGACGGCCGACTTCGCCGCCACGACTACCGGGCATCAACGCAACCAACGGCCCGTCAGGCAATCCCAGTTCGGCCCGCGCAGCAGCGCGGTCGGCTTCCAGCGGAATGGCATCGGCCAAGGTATGCCCGACAAACCGCACGGGCACGCCTTTCTCTTCGTAGAATTTCGCTTCGAACGGGAACAGCGTGAGCATCAGGTCGCAACCTTCGCGAATCTTCAGCACGCGCTTCTGGCGCCACGCCCAGACGGACGGGCTGACGTAATGCACAGTCTTGATCCCGGCCTGACGCAGCTTTAGTTCGATATTGAGGTTGAAGTCCGGGGCGTCGATACCGATGAAGACATCCGGCTTCGCGGCGATCAGGTCGGCTACCAGCTTTTTTCGGCGTTTGAGTAATTCACGCAACCGACCCAGCACTTCGACAAGGCCCATGACCGACAGGCGTTCCATGGGAAAATAGGACACCAGGCCTTCTGCCTGCATCAATGGGCCGCCGACACCGATGAATTCGACCACCGGATGGCGCGCCTTGAGCGCACGCATCAGACCCGCACCCAAAATGTCGCCGGAAGCCTCGCCCGCCACCAGCGCAATACGCAGATTGGCCATGATTAGCGGGTGATGCCGCGGGTCGAGGACTGTATGGAGTCGCGGAACACTGCCACTTCCGGGAACTGGGCAGAGGACTCGGCCAGTTCGGCGAGCGCTTGCTCAACCGTCAGCCCCTGGCGATAGACCACCTTGTAGGCACGACGCAGGGCGTGGATCGCGTCCTCGCTGAAACCGCGACGGCGCATGCCTTCAAAGTTCATGCTACGGGCTTCAGCCGGGTTGCCGAACACCGTGACATAGGCCGGGACGTCCTTGCCAATGGCGGTCCCCATGCCGGAAAAGCTGTGGGCGCCGATGTGGCAGTACTGGTGAACCAGGGTGAAACCGGACAGGATCGCCCAGTCATCCACGTGTACGTGGCCGGCCAGCGCCGTGTTGTTGACCAGGATGCAGTGGTTGCCGATAACGCTGTCGTGACCGATGTGCGCATAGGCCATGATCAGGTTGTGATCGCCCAGAGTCGTTTCTGAACGATCCTGGATGGTTCCACGGTGAATCGTCACGCCTTCGCGGATGACGTTGTGGTCACCGATCACCAGGCGGGTTTCCTCGCCTTTGTATTTCAGGTCGGGCGTGTCCTCACCTACCGAGGAAAACTGGTAGATACGGTTGTGCTTACCGATTCGGGTCGGGCCTTTGAGAATAACGTGTGGCCCGATGACCGTTCCCTCGCCGATTTCCACACCTGCGCCGACGATCGACCACGGGCCGACCTCGACACCGTCAGCCAGGACGGCTGTCGGATCGATGATTGCGCGAGGGTCGATCAAACTCATAGTTTGCGTTCCGCACAGATGATTTCAGCGGAGCAGACCGGCTTGCCATCGACCGAAGCCTGGCACTCGAACTTCCAGATCTGACGCTTGCAGCTGATGAACTTGGCCTCGAGGATCAGCTGATCGCCCGGCAATACAGGCTGGCGGAAGCGCAGCTTGTCGGAGCCGACGAAGTAGTAAAGGGTGCCATCGGCCGGTTTCACGTCGAGCATTTTGAAACCAAGGATCCCGGCAGCCTGAGCCATCGCTTCGATGATCAGAACGCCCGGCATGATTGGATGCGCGGGGAAGTGACCATTGAAGAACGGTTCGTTGATGCTGACATTCTTGTAGGCGCGAATGCGCTTGCCTTCCACATCCAGATCCACGACCCGGTCCACCAGCAGGAACGGGTAACGGTGAGGCAGGTATTCGCGAATCTCGTTGATGTCCATCATTTCGGGGGGAAGCCTATGTAAAGATTGGGAGCGCGCGACTGACGCACACTCCGCTAGCAAATCAAGGACGCAGTCTAGCGGCTGTGCACACTTGATATGGAAATGGTATCAGCCATCTGATGAAGCATTACCGCCAGGGGTCACTTCCCCTGTTTGCTTTTCCAGCTGTCGCAGACGTCGCGCGATGTCATCGAGCTGACGAATACGTGCCGCGCTTTTGCGCCATTCGGCGGCTGGCTGCATCGCCGTACCGGAGGAATAGGCACCCGGCTCGGTGATCGAGTGGGTCACCATGGTCATCCCGGTGATGAAAACGTTGTCGCAAATATCGATATGCCCCACCAGCCCTACGCCACCGGCGAGCATGCAGTGCTTGCCGATCTTGGTGCTGCCGGAAATACCCACGCACGCCGCCATGGCGGTGTGATCACCTACCTGGACGTTGTGGGCGATCTGAATCTGGTTGTCGAGCTTCACGCCGTTGCCAATGACGGTATCAGCCAGCGCACCGCGGTCAATGGCGGTGTTAACGCCAATTTCCACGTCGTCGCCGACCAGCACACCACCAATCTGGGCGATTTTTTGCCAAATGCCTTTCTCGTTGGCAAAGCCAAAGCCTTCACCACCAAGCACTGCACCTGACTGAATCACCACCCGCTTGCCGACGCGCACGTCGTGATACAGCGTGACGCGCGGGGCAAGCCAGCCTCCCTCGCCAATAACGCTACGGGCACCGATGAAGCAGTGCGCCCCCACGCTCGTACCGGCAGCAATATGCGCCCCGCTTTCGATGACCGCAAATGCACCGATACTCGCCGTCGGATCGACCACCGCATCCGCCGCAATCACCGCCGTCGGATGAATTCCGGCCGCCGCCTTGGGCTTTGGGTCGAACAGGTGGGAAATACGCGCGTACGCTGCGTAAGGGTCAGGCACCACCAATACATCGCCGGCAAAACCTTCGGCATCAGCGGTCTTGAGCAACAACGCTGCCGCCTGACTGCCTGCCAGGTATTTGCGGTATTGGGGGTTTGCGAGAAAGCTCAACTGAGTTGGGCCAGCCTCCTGCAAGGTGGCTAGCCCAGTAATTGCTTTCTCCGGGTCGCCACGTAGCGTGGCGCCGAGGAACTCGGCCAGCTGGCCGAGCTTAATGGTCACGGTCATGGATTACTTCAGCTGATTCATGCGCTCGATGACCTGGCGCGTGATGTCGTACTGAGGCTTGACATCAATCACTGCACCACGCTCGAAGACCAGGTCAAAAGCACCTTTCTTGATGACTTCTTCCACAGCGCTGTCCAGTTTCGGCTTGAGCTGCTTCAGCATTTCACGGTCGGCAACGGCTTTGGCTTCGTTCAGTTCCTTGGACTGGAACTGGAAGTCACGCGCCTTTTGCTTGAACTCAAGCTCCAGACGCTCACGCTCGCCTTGCTGCATTTTGTCGCCACCGGCCATCAGACGATCCTGGATGCCCTTGGCGCTGCTTTCCAGCGTCTTGAGCTTGCTCAGCTGAGGGCCGAATTTCTTCTCGGCATCCACGGCGTATTTCTTGGCCGCATCCGACTCCAGCAGAGCCATCTGATAGTTCAGAACAGCGATTTTCATGTCGGCAAATGCCGGGCCTGCAACCAGTACGGAAGCCAGGAGAACCAATTGAGTCAACTTACGCACGATGCACTCCTACAAAATCCATTGTCGTTATCTTGGGGCAGACGCTTAGAACGTCTGGCCGAGGGAGAATTGGAACACTTGAGTTTCAGCGTCATCCGGTTTCTTGACTGGCATGGCCAGCGCAAAGCTCAGAGGACCCAGTGCGGTGACCCAGGTCACACCCACACCGACGGAACTGGCCATATTGCTCAGACTGATGTCGTTGCACTTGGTGTTGGACTTCGTGCCATCAGCGTTGGTGGTATCAGAGCACGACGAATCGAATACGTTACCCACATCCCAGAATACCGAAGTACGCAGGGAACGCTGGTCCTTGACGAACGGCAGCGGGAACAGAACTTCCACACCACCCTGGATCAACACGTTACCACCGAACGGCAGCGGATCCTGGTCCGGGTCGAACGCAGTGCCAGGGTTCTTGCCGGTACTTGGCGTACTGCGAGGACCCAAGGTGCTGTCCTTGAAGCCACGAACCGAGTTGAAACCACCAGCATAGTAGTTTTCATAGAATGGCAAGCCATCGGTCGAACCGTAGCCATCGCCATAACCCAACTCGGTGTGCAGGCGCATGGTGTAGTTGTCGCTCAAAGGCTGGAACAGTTGGCCACGGTAATCGAGCTTGAAGAACGACAGGTCGCTGCCCGGCGTAGTGGTTTCCAGCACGAGGCTCTGGGAATGGCCACGCGTCGCCAGTACACCCTTGTTCAAGGTGGACTCGGACCAACCGGCCGAAGCCTTGAAGTTCAGGTACTTGTCGCCTTCCTTGTTAACGAAGTCGAAAATCTCGTCAACGGTATAGACACCGGTCTTGATCTCGTCCTGCTGGGCCGTCAGGCCGAAGGTCAGGCGCGAAGTCTCGCTGATCGGGTAGCCGACGCTCACGCCTGCACCCAGGCTGTCCACGGCATAGCTGGCAACGTCGACGTCGAGGTCATCGTAGTCAGTTGTACGATAGAAAGCGTTGTAACCTAGGCTCACGCCGTCGGCAGTCCAGTAGGGGTCGACATAACCGAAGTTGTAGCGACTCTGGTATTCACTGCGGGTCAGGCCGATGCTGACCTTGTTACCGGTACCCAGGAAGTTGTTCTGGGTGATCGAACCACCGAGGATCAGGCCCGCGCTCTGGGCGAAACCGACGCTGGCGGTGATCGAACCGGATGCCTGCTCTTCAACGCTGTAGTTGACGTCTACCTGGTCATCGACACCCGGTACGGCCGGGGTTTCAACGTTGACTTCCTTGAAGAAGCCCAGGCGCTCCAGACGAGTCTTGGATTGGTCGATCAGGTAAGTCGACGCCCAGCCACCTTCCATCTGGCGCATTTCACGGCGCAGTACTTCGTCTTCCGACTTGGTGTTGCCACGGAAGTTGATGCGGTTCACGTAGGCACGCTTGCCTGGATCGACAGCGAAGGTGATGTCTACGGTGTGGTCGTCATCGTGGGGCTGAGGAACCCCGTTGACGTTGGCGAAGGTGTAGCCCTCGTTACCCAGGCGACGGGTGATCAGCTCGGACGTGGTGGTCATCAGCTTGCGCGAGAACACCTGGCCTTTCTGCACCAGCAACAGGGACTTGACCTGGTCTTCAGGGACTTTCAGGTCACCGCTGAGTTTCACGTCACGAACGGTGTACTTGTCACCTTCGTTGATGTTGACGGTGATGTAGACGTGCTTCTTGTCCGGGGTAATGGACACCTGGGTCGAAGCGATATCCATGTTGATGTAGCCACGGTCCAGGTAGTAGGAACGCAGGCGCTCCAGGTCACCGGAGAGTTTTTCACGGGCGTACTTGTCATCGTTCTTGAAGAACGACAGCCAGTTGGTGGTCTTGAGTTCGAACAGGTCGATCAGGTCTTCATCAGGGAAGACCGTGTTGCCTACCACGTTGATGTGCTGGATAGCTGCAACGGTGCCTTCGTTGATGTTGACCTTCAAACCAACGCGGTTGCGCGGCTGCGGCACCACTTCGGTGTCGACGGTAGCGGAGTAGCGACCCTGGGCGACGTACTGGCGCTGCAGTTCGTTACGTACGCCTTCGAGGGTGGCGCGCTGGAAGATCTCGCCTTCGGCCAGACCGGATTGCTTGAGGCCTTTCATCAGGTCTTCGGTGGAGATCGCCTTGTTGCCCTCGATCTCGATACTGGCAACCGACGGACGTTCGACTACCGTGATGACCAGGACGTTGCCATCGCGGCCCAGTTGGATATCTTGAAAGAACCCGGTTTTGAACAGCGCACGAGTGGACTCCACCAGGCGTCGATCATCCGCCTGTTCACCGACGTTCAACGGCAAAGCACCAAAGACGCTACCCGCGGAGACCCGCTGGAGGCCATTGACGCGAATATCAGAGATAGTGAAGGACTCGGCGTGAACTTCGGCGATCATCAATACGGTGAGAACCGCAGTTAGCAGCAGACGTTTCATGAAGTCCTTTCTTATTCCAACTGGCAATAAACAAACTGCCGCAAAATGCGGCAGATTCGCAATTCAGCGACGTTACAGACGACCCAGATCATTAACCAGAGCGAGCAACATCACTCCGATTACCAAACTGATGCCAATCTGTATCCCCCAACCTTGCACCCGATCCGACAAGGGACGACCACGCGCCCACTCAATCAGATAAAACAACAAATGCCCCCCATCCAGCACAGGAATGGGCAGCAGATTCAGAACCCCCAGGCTAATACTCAGATAAGCAAGGAAATTCAGGAAATCAGCGACGCCCGACTGGGCCGAAGCGCCCGCCACTTTAGCAATGGTTATCGGTCCACTCAAGTTTTTTACCGAGAGCTCGCCGAACAACATTTTCTTCAGCGAATCGAGGGTCAGCAGGCTCATCGTCCAAGTGCGTCGAGCCCCCTCCCCCACGGCTGCCAACGGCCCGTAACTGACTTCGCGAATCATCTCTGGTGGCCAATCGACCGCTTTCACCCCCGCCCCAAGGTAACCGGTGGGCGCCTTGCTTTCGCCACGGGCAGCCAACATCACGGGGATGTCGATTTGAGCACCGTCACGCTCGACCCGCAGCATGATTTTGGTATCAGGATGCATACGGACCGTATCGACGACCTGTTGCCAGTCATCTACCGCCTTGCCATCCACTGCCAACAGTCGGTCGCCGGTCTTCAGGCCAGCAGCCTTGGCCGGACCTTTGGAATCCAGCTCAGCCAATACCGGCGGCAATGCCGGGCGCCATGGACGAATACCCAGTGAACGAATCGGGTCCGGCTCATCAGCACCCTTGAGCCACTTGTCCAACACCAGCTCACGAGGCGAATCCACGGTGGATCCCTGCTCACGAACCAGCAGTTGCAGGGAGCCGCTTTCACCCAGGCGACGGACCAATTGCAGATTGACTGCAGCCCAACCTGAAGTCGGCTCGCCGTCGATAGCAATGATTTCCTGGCCGGCGCCCAGGCCCGCCTTGGCAGCAAGGCTGCCGGATTCGACAGCACCGATGACCGGGCGAACCTGCTCGGTACCGAGCATCGCCAACGCCCAGAAAAACACCATCGCCAACAAAAAGTTGGCAATCGGCCCTGCCGCCACAATCGCAATGCGCTGGCGCACCGATTTACGGTTGAAGGATTGATCGAGCTGATCGGCCGGCACTTCACCTTCACGCTCGTCGAGCATTTTCACGTAGCCGCCCAGCGGAATGGCAGCCACCACGAATTCAGTGCCCTGCTTGTCGTGCCAGCGCAGCAGCGGCATGCCGAAGCCTACGGAGAAACGCAGCACCTTGACCCCACAGCGTCGCGCGACCCAGAAATGGCCGAACTCGTGGAAGGTGACCAGCACACCCAAAGCTACCAGGGTGCCGACAATCATATAGAGCGCGCTCATTTATTTTCTCCGCATTCCTATCCAGGCCTGCAATCTTACCGCCCGTGACGACTCAACCATTGTTCGGCCAGCTCACGCGCCTTGGCGTCCGCCGTGAACACTGCATCAAGATCATTCACTACAACCACCGGCTCGAGATTGAGTACTTCCTCGATGATACTCGCGATTTCCAGGTAACGAACCCGTCCGTCGAGAAAGGCCGCGACGGCGACTTCATTTGCCGCATTCAACATCGCCGGAGCGCTGTTGCCCGCCTCGGCTGCCTGCCGAGCCAGGCGCAGGCACGGGAATCGATCTTCATCAGGCGCCTGGAAGTCCAGGCGCGCGACGGCAAACAGGTCCAGCGGCGGCACGCCTGAGTCAATTCGCTCAGGCCATGCCAGCGCATTGGCGATCGGGGTTCGCATGTCCGGATTACCCAACTGGGCCAATACCGAGCCATCGATGTAGTCGACCAGCGAATGAATCACACTTTGGGGGTGAATCACCACTTCAACCTGGGACGGCTTGGCATCGAACAGCCAGCAGGCCTCGATCAATTCAAGCCCTTTATTCATCATGCTGGCCGAATCGACCGAGATCTTGCGCCCCATGGACCAATTAGGGTGGGCGCAGGCCTGCTCCGGCGAAACATGCGCCAGCTCGGCCATGGGCGTCTGCCGGAACGGACCGCCAGAAGCGGTCAGGAGAATGCGACGCACGCCGACCGCGTCCAGGCCTCGGGCAATATCCCGGGGCATGCATTGGAAAATCGCGTTGTGCTCACTGTCGATCGGCAGCAATACCGATCCACTCTTGCGTACGGCCTGCATGAACAACGCGCCGGACATGACCAGCGCTTCCTTGTTGGCCAGGAGGATCTTCTTGCCAGCCTCAACGGCCGCCAGGGTCGGGCGCAAGCCCGCCGCGCCGACGATGGCCGCCATGACCGCATCGACTTCAGGGGCGGCAGCAACCTGACACAACCCCTCCTCCCCCACCAGAACCCGAGTCGACAGGCCCGCGGCGCGCAGATCATCCTGCAAACGGCGGGCAGCTGCGGTTTCAGGCACTACGGCAAACTGTGGGGCGTGACGCACGCACAGCGCCAGCAGTTCGCTCAGGCGGCTGAAACCGCTCAAGGCGAAGACTTGATAGCGCCCAGGGTGGCGGGCGATGACATCCAGGGTGCTCAAACCGATCGAGCCCGTGCCCCCCAGGACGGTAATCTGTTGAGGACGGCTCACGGCGCAGCCATCCACAACAGCACTGCGAACACCGGGATCGCCGCGGTCAGGCTGTCGATGCGGTCCAGCACGCCGCCGTGCCCCGGCAACAGATTACTGCTGTCCTTGATCCCGGACTGGCGCTTGAACATGCTTTCGGTGAGATCACCCACCACCGAGACGAACACGATCAGCGCAGCGCCGATCAAGCCCTTGAACAATTGCGCCACTGTCCAGTCACGCACCAGGGCAACCAGGGTGGTGATCACCAGGCTCAGGGCCAGGCCACCGTATACACCTTCCCAGCTTTTACCCGGGCTGACCTGCGGCGCCAGCTTGCGCTTGCCGAAAGCACGTCCCGAGAAGTAAGCACCGATATCGGCACCCCAGACCAGCACCATCACCGCCATGATCAGCCAGTTGCCCAACGGGTACTGCTTGATGTGCACCAGGCCTTGCCAGGCCGGCAACAGGATCAACAGGCCGATCACCAGCTTGCAGGCAGCGCTCGCCCAATGCTCGCTGGAGCGCGGGTAGGTCAGCACCAGATAGGTCGCCACCGCCCACCAGAGCACCGAAGCACCCAACACCCATGGCGCGAGGCCAGGCAGGATGTACATGACGAACAGCATCAATGCAACGGCGGCGGCATAGCCGGCACGAAACGCTTGAGCAGCGAAACCGGCCAGGCGCGCCCATTCCCAGGCACCCAGGGTCACGACCAGGCCGATGAACAGCGCAAAAGCGGAACCTTCCAGCAGAAAAAACCCACACAGGGCAATCGGCAGCAGGATCAGCGCGGTGATGATACGTTGTTTAAGCATTAAACCCGGGCTCCAGCCTCGACCTGCTCGCTCGTTTTACCGAAGCGGCGCTGGCGAGATGCGAAATCGGCCAGCGCATTGCGCATGGCGTCGTGTTTGAAGTCCGGCCAGAACAGGTCGGAGAAGTACAACTCGGCGTAGGCCAGTTGCCACAGCAGGAAGTTACTGATGCGATGTTCGCCACCGGTACGGATGCACAAGTCCGGCAATGGCAGGTCGCCTGTGGCCAGACAGGTTTGCAGCAGCTGCGGCGTGATGTCTTCCGGCCGCAGGTGCCCGGCCTGGACTTCACGCGCCAGGCGCTGCGCGGCTTGCGCGATATCCCACTGACCGCCGTAATTGGCGGCGATCTGCAGGACGAAGCGATTGGCGCCGGCCGTCATGGCTTCGGCTTCACGCATGGCAGCCTGGAGTTCCGGATGGAAGCGTGAACGGTCGCCAATGATGCGCAAGCTGATGTTGTTGTCGTTGAGGCGCTTGGCCTCTCGACGCAATGCCTTGAAGAACAGATCCATCAAGGCACTGACTTCATCGGCGGGACGCTGCCAGTTCTCACTGGAGAAGGCGAACAAGGTCAACACCTCGACCCCCGCCTCGGCACACACCTCGATGACCGCGCGCACCGCATCCACACCCGCTTTATGCCCGGCGACACCCGGCATAAAGCGTTTTTTCGCCCAGCGATTATTACCATCCATGATGATCGCGACATGGCGCGGCACCGTGGACGGTGCAACCTGCTTGGTCTTTTCCATGAAAGCGCGAACCTTATACGGCCATCAGGTCTTTTTCTTTCTGCGCCAGGTTCGCGTCGATTTGAGCCACGTACTTCTTGGTCAGATCATCGATTTCGCCAGTTGCGCGACGCTCTTCGTCTTCGCTGATTTCCTTTTCCTTGACCAGATCCTTGAGCTGGCTGTTGGCGTCGCGACGGATGTTGCGCACGGCAACCCGGGCATCCTCAGCCACGTCACGCGCCTGCTTGGTGAAGCCCTTGCGGGTTTCCTCGGTCAGGGCCGGCATGGAGATCAGCAGCAACTCACCCAGGTTGGTCGGGTTGAGGTTCAGGCCGGCACTGCCGATGGCCTTGTCGACGGCGCCCAGCATGTTGCGCTCAAAGGCAACCACTTGCAGGGTACGCGCATCCTTGACGGTGATGTTCGCCACTTGCTTGATCGGGGTATCGGCACCGTAATACGGAACCATCACACCTTCCAGGATGCTTGGGTGCGCCTGGCCGGTACGAATACGACCAAAGTTGTGCGCCAGCGACTCCACGGACTTCTGCATGCGCTCTTGAGCGTCTTTCTTGATTTCGTTGATCATTGTTGGCCTTCCTCGATCAGGGTCCCTTCAGCGCCACCATGCACGATATTCAGCAGGGCGCCGGGCTTGTTCATGTTAAATACGCGCAACGGCATCTTGTGGTCGCGGCACAGGCAAATGGCCGTCAGATCCATCACGCCCAGCTTGCGATCCAGTACTTCATCGTAGGTCAGATGATCGAACTTCTCGGCATGCGGGTCTTTGAATGGGTCAGCGGTGTAGACGCCATCGACCTTGGTTGCCTTGAGCACGACATCGGCGTCGATTTCAATTGCACGCAGGCAGGCAGCCGAATCCGTGGTGAAGAACGGGTTGCCGGTGCCGGCCGCGAAAATCACCACATCCTTGGAATTCAAGTGGCGCATGGCCTTGCGGCGATCGTAGTGATCGGTCACGCCAACCATGGAGATGGCCGACATCACGATGGCCGAGATATTGGCACGTTCCAGCGCATCGCGCATGGCCAAGGCGTTCATCACAGTGGCCAGCATGCCCATGTGGTCGCCCGTGACCCGGTCCATGCCCGCCTTGCTCAACGCTTCGCCGCGGAACAGGTTACCGCCGCCGATCACCAGGCCGACCTGGACACCGATGCCAACCAACTGGCCGACTTCCAGCGCCATGCGATCCAGAACTTTCGGATCGATCCCGAACTCTTCCGAGCCCATCAGGGCCTCGCCGCTAAGCTTGAGTAGAATGCGTTTATAGCGAGCCTGATAACCACTGCCCTGCTGAGCCATTGCGAATCTCTCCTGCGGCGTATTTTAAAAAATTCTTTGCGAGCTGTTTTCAGCTGGCGTTCACTCTAGCGTGGCGCTGCTTCAGCGCCATCGGAACATGGCTTTGTAAGCCAGTTCCAAACGGAAACCAATAAAAATTGGTTACCCATCTGAAAAGAGGCTGCGCGCGTGAGCGGGCAGCCTCTTCAGGGCGACAGTTAAAAAAACTGTCTTATTGCTTGGCGGCAGCCAGCTGTGCGGCAACTTCTTCAGCGAAGTTGTCCACTGGCTTCTCGATGCCTTCGCCGACTTTGAAGTAGGTGAAGGAAACGATTTCAGCGCCAGCTTTCTTGGCCAGGGCACCCACGGTGAGCTCTGGGTTCATTACGAAAGCTTGCTCAACCAGGCTGGCTTCAGCCAGGAACTTGGTGATACGGCCAGCAATCATCTTCTCGACGATTTCAGCAGGCTTGCCTTTCATCTTGTCTTCGTTCAGCTGCAGGAATACAGCTTTCTCGCGCTCGATGGCTTCGGCAGAAACCTGCGATGGCAGCAGGAATTCAGGGTTGCTTGCCGCCACGTGCATGGCGATCTCTTTGGCCAGCTGAACATCGCCGCCCTTGAGAACAACAGCAACACCGATCTTGTTACCGTGCAGGTAAGTACCCACCACGTCACCTTCAACGCGAACCAGGCGACGGATGTTGACGTTTTCGCCAACTTTCGCCACCAGGGCTTCACGAGCCGATTCCTGAGCGGCGATCAGCGGAGCTGCGTCGGTCAGTTTTTCAGCGAAGGCTTTTTCTACGCTGGCAGCAACGAAGTTCTTGAAGTCGTCTTGCAGGGCCAGGAAGTCGGTCTGCGAGTTCACTTCCAGCAGTACGGCGGACTTGTCGTCGGCCTTGATGGCGATTGCGCCTTCAGCGGCAACGTTGCCCGCTTTCTTGGCAGCCTTGATGGCGCCCGAAGCACGCATGTCATCAATGGCTTTCTCGATGTCGCCGCCGGCCTTGGTCAAGGCCTTTTTGCAATCCATCATGCCTTCGCCGGTACGCTCGCGCAGTTCTTTGACCAACGCTGCAGTAATCTCTGCCATTTCAAAATTCCTCTTGGATAGGTTATCAACCATTCCACCCGATCGAACGGGCGTTCAATTCTTCCCGAACCACCCTTGTTAGCTGCCGCACGTTACAGATAGAGCAGTGGGCGCCGACAAACGGTTTTCGAGGTGGCAAAAAGGGGGCCAAGCCCCCTTTTTGCTTACTGAGTCAACGCCAGGGCGTCAATTACTCAGCTGCAGCTGCCGGAGCTTCTTCAACGAAAACTTCGGTGCCGCCAGCAACGTTGTTGCGACCACGGATAACAGCGTCAGCCATCGAACCCATGTACAGCTGGATAGCGCGGATTGCGTCATCGTTGCCTGGGATGATGTAGTCAACGCCTTCCGGGCTGCTGTTGGTATCGACTACGCCGATAACCGGGATGCCCAGCTTGTTGGCTTCGGTGATCGCGATGCGCTCGTGATCAACGTCGATAACGAACAGAGCGTCTGGCAGACCGCCCATGTCCTTGATACCACCCAGGGAACGATCCAGCTTTTCCAGGTCACGGGAGCGCATCAGCGCTTCTTTCTTGGTCAGCTTGGCGAAAGTACCGTCTTCGGCTTGTACTTCAAGGTCACGCAGACGCTTGATGGAAGCACGGATGGTCTTGAAGTTGGTCAGCATGCCGCCCAACCAGCGGTGATCGACGTACGGCGAACCGCAACGTGCTGCTTCTTCAGCAACGATCTTGCCAGCGGAACGCTTGGTGCCGACGAACAGAATCTTGTTTTTGCCCTGGGCCAGGCGCTCTACGAAAGTCAGAGCTTCGTTGAACATTGGCAGGGTTTTTTCAAGGTTGATAATGTGAATCTTGTTACGCGCGCCGAAAATGTATTTACCCATTTTCGGGTTCCAGTAACGGGTCTGGTGACCGAAGTGCACACCGGCCTTCAGCATATCGCGCATGTTGACTTGGGACATGATAGTTCCTTAATAAGTCGGGTTTGGCCTCCACGTATCCCAATGACCAACCACCAGCATTTCGCTTGCGGCACCCAGGTCATCGTGTCGACACGTGTGTGGATTTAAGCTTTTCGGGGCATCCCCGGAAAGCGGCGCATTTTATATCACAAGGCAGGAAAAAACGGAACCCGGATTCTGAAATCGAGGCGAATGCACAACACCATCCCTTGGAATCGGCCCAGAATGCACCATTCTATAGAGAGAAGCGATCTACAGAGCCGCGGATTTGCGTTGATCGTCTGTTAGAATCGCGTTTTTCAGGGCTGCGAAGATCGATCGCGCAATGCCCTTTTCGTCTGGAAAGCGCCATCGAGCGTAGAGAGAGCCTGTATGACCGTCACCCTCAAAACCCCAGAGGACATCGCTGGCATGCGTGTCGCCGGCAAACTGGCCGCCGACGTGCTGGAAATGATTGCCGAATATGTCAAACCGGGCGTCACCACCGATCAACTGAACCAGATCTGTCACGACTATATCGTCAACGAGCAGAAGGCCATCCCTGCCCCGCTGAACTACAAGGGCTATCCGAAGTCGATCTGCACCTCGATCAACCATGTGGTCTGCCACGGCATCCCGAACGACAAGCCGCTCAAGGATGGCGACACCCTGAACATCGACGTCACGGTCATCAAGGACGGCTACCACGGCGACACCAGCCGCATGTTCCACGTCGGCAACGTGCCGGTCTGGGCTGAGCGCCTGTCGCAAGTGACCCAGGAATGCATGTACAAGGCGATTGAAATCGTCAAGCCGGGGTGCCGCCTGGGCGACATCGGTGAAATCATCCAGAAGCACGCCGAGAAGAACGGCTTTTCGGTGGTTCGCGAGTTCTGCGGCCACGGCATCGGCAAGGTGTTCCATGAAGAGCCGCAGATCCTGCACTACGGCCGTGCCGGTACCGGCATGGAACTGAAGGCTGGCATGACCTTCACCATCGAGCCAATGATCAACCAGGGCCGCGCCGACACCAAGGTACTGGGCGATGGCTGGACCGCGATCACCAAGGACCGCAAGCTGTCGGCACAGTGGGAACACACCTTGCTGGTAACCGAAACCGGCTACGAGATCTTCACCCTGCGCAGCGATGACACCATCCCTCGCGTTTCGGCCTGATCCCGTCACCGTATCCAGCCTATAGAAAGGAAAGCAATCGATGCCGCAGGTGGATCCAGAACTCTTCGATCGCGGCCAGTTCCAGGCTGAACTGGCCCTGAAGGCCAGCCCGATCCCGGCCTTCAAGAAGGCGATCCGCCAGGCTCGCGAGGTGCTCGACGGGCGCTTTCGCAGTGGCCGGGAGATTCGCCGCTTGATCGAGGACCGTGCCTGGTTCGTCGATAACATCCTGCAAAAGGCCTGGGAGCAATTCAGCTGGAGCGAAGACGCCGACATCGCGCTGGTCGCGGTCGGCGGCTACGGTCGTGGCGAATTGCATCCTTATTCCGATATCGACCTGCTGATCCTGCTGGACAGTGCGGACCACGAAGTTTTCCGCGAGCCCATCGAGCGCTTCCTGACCCTGCTGTGGGACATTGGCCTGGAAGTCGGCCAGAGCGTTCGCTCGGTTGACGAGTGCGCCGTCGAGGCCCGCGCTGACCTCACGGTTGTCACCAACCTGATGGAAAGCCGCACCATCTGCGGCCCCGAACACCTGCGCCAGCGCATGCTGGACGTCACCAGCACCGCACACATGTGGCCGAGCAAGGAGTTCTTCCTGGCCAAGCGCGCCGAGCAGAAAGCCCGTCACCACAAGTACAACGACACCGAGTACAACCTGGAACCCAACGTCAAGGGCTCGCCCGGCGGCCTGCGGGATATCCAGACGATTCTCTGGGTGGCCCGTCGCGAGTACGGCACCCTGAACCTGCGGGCACTGGCCGGCGAAGGTTTCCTGGTCGAAAGCGAAAACGCCTTGCTGGCCTCCTCCCAGGAGTTCCTGTGGAAGGTGCGTTATGCGCTGCACATGCTCGCCGGACGCTCCGAAGACCGCCTGCTGTTCGATCACCAACGCACCATTGCCGGGCTGCTGGGATTTGAAGGGGACGACGCCAAGCAAGCCGTCGAGAACTTCATGCAACAGTATTTCCGCGTGGTCATGAGCATTGCCCAGCTCAGCGACCTGATCATCCAGCACTTCGAGGAAGTCATCCTCGCGCCTGAGGATGCGACACCGCCACAACCGGTCAACTCACGATTCCAGTTGCACGACGGCTACATCGAGGCGCGTAACGACAATGTGTTCCGCCGCACGCCGTTCGCCATGCTCGAAATCTTCGTGCTGATGGCCCAGCAACCGGAAATCAAGGGTGTGCGCGCCGATACCATTCGCCTGCTGCGCGAAAACCGGCACCTGATCAACGACGATTTCCGCAACGACATACGCAACACCAGCCTGTTCATCGAGCTGTTCAAATGCAAGATCGGCATCCACCGCAACCTGCGCCGGATGAACCGCTACGGCATTCTCGGGCGTTATCTGCCGGAATTCGGTTTCATCGTCGGCCAGATGCAGCACGACCTTTTCCACATCTATACGGTTGACGCCCACACCCTGAACCTGATCAAGCACCTGCGTAAGTTGCAGTACACCCAGGTTTCGGAAAAATTCCCGTTGGCCAGCAAGCTCATGGCCAAGTTGCCCAAGCCTGAACTGATCTATCTCGCCGGCCTGTACCACGACATCGGCAAGGGCCGGCATGGCGATCACTCGGACATCGGCGCGGTGGACGCCGAGGCCTTCTGCCAGCGCCATCAGCTGCCGGTATGGGACAGCCGCCTGATCGTCTGGCTGGTGCAAAACCATCTGATGATGTCGACCACGGCCCAGCGCAAGGATTTGTCCGATCCCCAGGTGATCCATGATTTCGCCCAGACAGTGGGCGATGAAACACGCCTCGATTACCTGTATGTGCTGACGGTCGCCGACATCAACGCCACCAACCCGACCCTGTGGAACTCCTGGCGGGCCAGCCTGCTGCGCCAGCTCTACACCGAAACCAAGCGCGCCCTGCGTCGCGGCCTGGAAAACCCGGTGGACCGCGAAGAACAGATCCGCCAGACCCAGAGCGCCGCACTGGACATCCTGGTGCGCGGCGGCACCGACCCGGACGATGTCGAGCAGTTGTGGGCGCAACTGGGGGACGACTATTTCCTGCGCCACACCGCCGGCGATGTCGCCTGGCACAGCGATGCGATCCTCCAGCAGCCGGCCGACGGCGGGCCGCTGGTACTGATCAAGGAAACCACTCAACGCGAGTTCGAGGGCGGCACGCAAATCTTCATCTACGCGCCGGACCAGCACGATTTCTTCGCCGTAACCGTGGCCGCGATGGACCAGCTCAACCTGAACATCCATGACGCCCGGGTCATCACCTCCAGCAGCCAGTTCACCCTCGACACCTATATTGTGCTCGATACCGATGGCGACTCGATCGGTGATAATCCGGCACGGGTCAAGCAGATCCGTGACGGCCTGACCGAAGCCCTGCGCAATCCGGACAATTACCCGACCATCATCCAGCGCCGAGTGCCGCGCCAGCTCAAGCATTTCGCCTTCGCACCACAGGTGACGATCCACAACGACGCCCAGCGCCCGGTGACCGTCCTGGAACTGACTGCCCCTGATCGCCCTGGCCTGCTGGCACGGGTCGGCACGATCTTCCTGGAGTTCGACCTGTCGCTGCAGAACGCCAAGATCGCCACCCTCGGGGAGCGCGTGGAAGACGTGTTCTTCATCACCGACGCGAACAACCAACCGTTGTCCGACCCGTTGTTGTGCAGTCGCTTGCAGGATGCAATCGTCGAACAGTTGAGCGTCAACCAGGAACCCGATATCAAACTGTCGCGCATCAGCATTTGAATTAAGTATCTCCCCTCTGTAGGAGCCGGCTTGCTGGCTCCTACAGAGTGCAGGTCTTCACATTGAACGAGATCCATCGATGAACAACGCTCTGACCCAGCTCCAGCCCTACCCGTTCGAGAAGCTCCGCGCCCTGCTCGGCAGCGTCACGCCAAACCCGGACAAACGCCCTATCGCGTTGTCGATCGGCGAACCGAAACACCGCTCGCCAAGCTTCGTCGCCGAAGCCCTGGCCAGCAACCTGGATCAGATGGCCGTGTACCCGACCACCCTCGGCATCCCGGCCCTGCGTGAAGCCATCGCCGCCTGGTGCGAGCGCCGCTTCGGCGTTCCGAGCGGCTGGATCGACCCGGCGCGCAACGTGCTGCCAGTCAACGGCACCCGTGAAGCGCTGTTCGCGTTCACCCAGACCGTGGTCAACCGTAGTGACGACGCGCTGGTGGTCAGTCCGAACCCCTTTTATCAGATCTATGAAGGCGCCGCGTTCCTCGCCGGGGCCAAGCCGCACTACCTGCCGTGCCTGGACGAAAATGGCTTCAATCCGGATTTCGATGCCGTTTCGCCGGACATCTGGCAACGCTGCCAGATCCTGTTCCTGTGCTCGCCGGGCAACCCAACCGGCGCGCTGATCCCGGTCGAGACCTTGAAAAAGCTGATCGCCCTGGCTGACGAATACGACTTCGTGATCGCCGCGGACGAGTGCTACAGCGAGCTGTATTTCGACGAACAGACGCCGCCACCAGGCCTACTCAGCGCTTGCGTGGAACTGGGCCGCAAGGATTTCAAGCGCTGCGTGGTATTCCACAGCCTGTCCAAGCGCTCCAACCTGCCAGGCCTGCGTTCGGGCTTCGTGGCCGGTGACGCTGACGTCCTCAAGGGCTTCCTGCTCTACCGCACTTATCACGGCTGCGCGATGCCGGTTCAAACCCAACTGGCCAGCGTTGCCGCGTGGAACGACGAAGTGCATGTGCGCGCCAACCGTGCGCTGTATCGCGAGAAGTACGACGCGGTGCTGAAAATCCTCAGCCCGGTGATGGACGTGCAACGCCCGGACGGCGGTTTTTACCTGTGGCCGAATGTGGCCGGTGACGACGCAGCCTTCTGCCGCGACCTGTTCGAGCAGGAGCATGTGACCGTCGTGCCGGGTTCCTACCTGTCGCGGGATGTCGATGGCGTCAATCCGGGTGCCGGGCGCGTGCGCATGGCATTGGTTGCGCCGCTGGCGGAGTGTGTAGAGGCCGCAGAGCGAATTCGCAACTTCATTGATGCACGCAGTAAATAACAATGAGTTCCCCTGCACCGTGCAACGCGGTGCAGGCCAACTTAAACAACTTCACACCCAACAAACTAAACTTATACGCGCAACAAACTGAACAATTAACAATCTAGACAACCCCCTACCCACCCTTTAATTTGAGGCCTCACTCACAGACCACTAAGCACAACCAAATGAATCAACTTAAATGCTGCAAAACCATTGCAACTTCCGACCCTGCTGCCTCTTATCAAGCCGCCATCAATGAGCACCCCTCTAACGGAGTCACTCACGGCAATCGTAAAAAGCGCAGTATCAGCGACCACACCAAATATTGGAAGCCAGGGAAAACCCTGAGAATCCTGATCTTCGAATACAATGAACTCTCTTTTGCCGCGGTAAAAAACGCTGCAAGCAAATGGCTGCCGTACATCAATCTCAATTTCGAATTCATTGAAATGGATGAACAAGACATTTTTTCTTCGGAAGAATTCCTGGGTGACATTCGCATCGACTTTCAACCCTCGTTCGATAATAGCGGCGGTTCAAGAATCGGTACCGACGCGATTACCGGCGACCCCCAAGCGCCGTCCATGACCCTGGGAACCAAATTTTCCTCTCCCTATTTCGAATATACGGTTATTCATGAATTTGGGCATGCACTCGGATTGGGTCATGAGCATCAACATCCAGATGCAGGGATACCTTGGGACCGAGAAAAAACATACGCCCACATGATCAGCAGTACGTTTACCAGAGCTGAAGTTGATGCCAATGTCTTTCCCTTGGAGCGCAGTGCCTTTCAGGCTTTCACCCCCTATGACCGGCATTCCGTAATGCACTATGAAGTCCTCAACGAACTTACCGTGGGTGACTGGCATCAACCTCTAAACTTGCATATCAGCCAAGGCGACATTGCGGCCGTGCGCATGATTTACCCATAACCGCGCCAGCTCGACAATCCGCTTACTTTACCGCCCCCAGTTTAGCCTCACTCAAGTCCAGCTCACCCAATACCTCGCGCAACACGTCATCCCCAATCTGGTGATGACGACTAAGGCTATACAACTCCAGGCGCTGCGCTCGCAGGGCCTTCAAACGCAGGCGCCGTTCCAGCAAGTCCATTTGAAAGGCCAGTGCCTGGGCTTCGGCCGAGTCATTGAATACTTCAAGCTGATGCCGATACTCGGACATGATCCGCGCCTTGAGTTCTACCGCCAGCGCCGCTTGAGCGGCGTCCTGTGGGTTGACCTCTTCGGTTTCGAGGGCATGAATGGCCGCTTCGGCGGTTTTGCGCCAGGCGTCGCGCACTTCATTGCGGCGCTTGTCGTCCGGGCTTTTTTCGATGCCTCGCAGCAGCAACGGCAACGCCACGCACGCGGCGATCAACGACAGCAAAATCACCCCGGCAGCGATGAAGATCAGCAGGTCACGCTCGGGAAATGCCTCTGCCCCCATGAACATTGGCACCGACATCACACCCGCCAATGTTACCGCCCCGCGCACGCCACCAACGGTCAGTAACCAGCAGGAGCGCGCGCTCGGCACCCGGGTGATCTCATCCTTGCCGCGCCAGCGCCGCAGCACAATGGACAGGCGCCAGATGCTCTGCACCCAGACGAACCGCAACACCAGCAGCACCAGGAAAATCGCCAGCACATCGACACAGCGATAAAACAGCGTCGGCCACAGCGAAGTTTCATGGCTGGCCACGGCTTTGATGATGTCCGGCAACTGCAAGCCCAGCAGCAGGAAAATCAAGCCATTGAAGGCGAACTCCAGCAGTGACCAGACGCTGCGATTAAGCAACCGCGTGTTGGTCTGGCGCGGCAGCAGATCGAGCCAGCTTTGCATCATCCCCGCCGCTACCGCCGACAGAATGCCCGACGCTCCCACGCGTTCGGCGAGCACGTAGGCGGCAAATGGCAGCAACAACATGAAGACGACGTGGGTGGCCGGGTCATCCCAGCCACGGGCGATCATCCACGAGCGCAGGCGCCCTACCAGCCAGCTCAAGGCCACGCCAATGGCCAGGCCGCCGACCGCCACCAATACAAAGGTGACACTGGCGTTGGCCAGCGAAAATGCCCCGGTCACTGCCGCCACCAGGGCGAACTTGAACGTCACCAGACCCGAGGCATCGTTCATCAACGCCTCGCCCTGCAGCATGTGCATCAAGGGCGTCGGCAAGCGATTCTGAGAGATCGCCGACACCGCCACGGCGTCCGTGGGCGACAGCACCGCCGCCAATGCAAACGCCACCGGCAACGGGATAGTCGGCAGCAACCAGTGAATAAAATACCCGGCACCGACCACGGTAAACAGCACCAACCCCACGGCCAGGGTGAGGATCGGTCCACGCAAACGCCAGAATTCACGTTTGGGCATGCGCCAGCCATCGGAAAACAACAACGGTGGCAGGAACAGAAACAGAAACAATTCAGGATCCAGCGCCACATGCAGGCCGAGGGTCGGCCAGGCAAGCAAGGCACCCGCGGCAATTTGCACCAACGGCAACGGCAGTGGGATCACCCGTCCGAGCAGGCGCGAAACACCTACCAGCATCAACAGAATCAGAACGGTGTAGGCGGTTTGCATAAAGCGTGGTTCCCGGACAATCGACAGCATTGAAGTGCCATATTAGCCGCTTAGACTGTGCGCTTGCCCTTACACCTATGTCGCACCCTGTCACAACTGTATTCCCAGGGGTTTTGTCCTACAGCCGCCGCGAAACCATCCGGCCATGGCATAATCCGGCACCTTTTATTTCCAACACCTGTAAAGGGGGCGATTCCTTGACCGTTTCAAGTAAAACGTTGCACCTTTTCGGCATCAAGGCGTGTGACACCATGAAAAAGGCGCGCACCTGGCTTGATGAACACGCTGTCAGCTATGACTTCCATGATTACAAAGCGGTCGGTATCGATCGTGAACACCTGACCCAATGGTGCAACGAGCACGGCTGGGAAGTGGTGTTAAACCGTGCAGGCACGACCTTTCGCAAGCTCGACGACGAACGCAAAGCCGATCTCGACCAGTCGAAAGCCATCGAACTGATGCTCGCACAACCTTCGATGATCAAGCGCCCGGTGCTCGATCTCGGTGACCGAACCCTGATTGGCTTCAAGCCAGATATCTACGCGGCCGCGCTCAAATAAGCAGCCCGTTTCAATTTGCTAGAGGTATCAACATGTCCACTACCCTGTTCAGCCTGGCCTTTGGTGTCGGCACCCAAAACCGTCAAGGCGCCTGGCTGGAAGTGTTCTACGCACAGCCATTGCTCAACCCGTCTGCCGAACTGGTCGCTGCCATTGCGCCGATCCTGGCCTACACCGAAGGCAACCAGGCCATCACCTTCACCACCGCGCAAGCTTCGCAACTGGCTGAAGCCGTGAAAGGTGTCGACGCTGCCCAGGCCGCCCTGCTGACCCGCCTGGCCGAGAGCCACAAGCCGCTGGTCGCCACTGTCCTGGCCGAAGACGCACAACTGACCTCCACGCCTGAGGCCTACCTCAAGCTGCACCTGCTGTCCCATCGCCTGGTCAAGCCACACGGCCTGAACCTGGCTGGCGTGTTCCCGCTGCTGCCAAACGTAGCCTGGACCAGCCAGGGCGCCATCGACCTGTCCGAACTGGCCGAGCATCAACTTGAAGCCCGCCTGCGCGGCGAGCTGCTGGAAGTGTTCTCGGTGGACAAGTTCCCGAAAATGACCGACTACGTCGTACCGGCCGGTGTGCGTATCGCTGACGCCGCGCGCCTGCGCCTGGGCGCCTACGTGGGCGAAGGCACCACCGTAATGCACGAAGGCTTCATCAACTTCAACGCCGGCACCGAAGGCCCGGGCATGATCGAAGGCCGCGTCTCCGCTGGCGTATTCGTCGGCAAGGGTTCGGACCTGGGCGGCGGCTGTTCGACCATGGGCACTCTCTCGGGTGGCGGCAACATCGTGATCAAGGTTGGCGAAGGCTGCCTGATCGGCGCCAACGCCGGTATCGGTATCCCGTTGGGCGACCGCAACACCGTTGAGTCGGGCCTGTATGTGACTGCCGGTACCAAGGTGGCGCTGCTGGACGAGAACAACGAGCTGGTGAAAGTTGTGAAGGCCCGTGAGCTGGCCGGCCAGGCCGACCTGCTGTTCCGTCGCAATTCGCAAACCGGTGCCGTGGAGTGCAAGACCCACAAATCGGCGATCGAATTGAACGAAGCGCTGCACGCTCACAACTAAGCGTCAGTCGATTCCTGTAGGAGCGAGCATGCTCGCGATGAACGTCAACGATAACGCGGGGCACCAGACACCCCGTGTCGTCCAGGCGTCCATCGCGAGCATGCTCGCTCCTACAAGGGTCAGGCGTAAAGGCCGAACAACATGATGATTCTCTCCCCCTGGCGCGCCGACTTTCCGGCCATCGCCGCCCTGCAACGGCAAGGCCAGACCTATCTGGACAACGCCGCCACCACGCAAAAACCGCAAGCCCTGCTCGATGCCCTGGCGCATTACTACGCCAACGGCGCGGCCAACGTGCATCGGGCACAACACCTGCCCGGCGCCCATGCGACCCAAGCATTCGAGGACAGTCGGCGCAAAGCCGCGCAATGGCTCAATGCCGGCGACCGCGGGCAAATCATCTTCACGCACGGTGCGACGTCCGCGCTGAACCTCCTGGCCTATGGCTTGGAGCATCTTTTCAATCCAGGCGATGAGATTGTCATCAGCGCCCTGGAACATCACGCCAACCTGCTGCCGTGGCAGCAACTGGCGCAGCGCCGCGAGCTGAAACTGGTGATCCTGCCACTGGATGCCGACGGTGTGATCGACCTTGACGCTGCCGGACGGTTGATCGGCCCACGCACGCGGCTGCTAGCGGTCAGCCAGCTGTCCAACGTCATCGGCGCCTGGCAACCCCTGCCCCCGCTGCTGGCGCTGGCCAAGGCGCATAACGCCTTGACCGTGATCGATGGCGCCCAGGGCGTGGTCCATGGTCGGCATGACGTGCAAGCGCTAGGGTGCGACTTCTATGTATTTTCCAGCCACAAGCTCTATGGCCCTGATGGCCTGGGCGTGTTGTTTGGGCGCCATGAAGCGCTGCAACAGCTACGCCCCTGGCAGTTCGGCGGCGAAATGGTGCTGGATGCCAACTATCATGACGCCCGCTTCCGCCCTGCTCCGCTGGGATTCGAAGCCGGCACGCCGCCGATTTCCAGCGTCATTGGACTGGGGGCAAGCCTGGATTACCTTGCCGGGCTCGATCAGCACGCCGCTTGCGCCCATGAATCGGCCCTGCATGACTATCTGCTCAAGGGACTCGCTGCGCGTGACGGCATCCGCCTGTTGGGCAAGCCGCAAGTGGCACTGGCGAGCTTCACCATCGAAGGTGTACATAACTCGGATCTGGCGCACCTTCTGACCGAACAGGGCATTGCGGTCCGCGCCGGTCATCACTGCGCCATGCCGCTGCTCAAAAGCCTGCACCTGGCCGGAGCGATTCGGGTGTCGTTGGCGCTGTACAACGACTCCGAAGACCTGGAACGGTTCTTTGAAGCGCTGGATCAAGCACTGGAGTTATTGCGATGAGCCTTCCCGCTGAAGCCGTGGACGCGCTGCAAGCCTTTCAAGATCTGCCGGGCTGGGAACAACGGGCGCGCCTGCTGATGCAGTGGGGCGAGCGCCTGCCCGTACTGAACGAAGTAGAAATGTGTGACACCAACCGGGTGCACGGCTGCGAAAGCCAGGTGTGGCTGGTGGGCGAACTGAAGGATGGCCACTGGCAGTTCAGGGCCAACAGTGATGCACGGTTGATTCGCGGATTGGTGGCGTTGCTGCTGGCGCGGGTCAACGGGTTGTCGGCGAATGAGCTTCAGCAGGTGGACTTGGCGGACTGGTTCAATCAGCTGGGGTTGGGTCGCCAGTTGTCCCAGTCGCGCAGCAATGGCTTGAATGCGGTTTTACAACGGATGCGTGAACTCGCCGCCTGACTGATCGTTCCCACGCTCTGCGTGGGAACGATCGGAGTCAGGAAGGTTTGACGCGCTCCGCCGGCCGCCGCACACCCGCCACGATCTTGTCCACCGCCTTGGTCGCCGCGACCATGCCGAAGGTCGCCGTCACCATCATCACAGCGCCAAAACCACCGGCGCAGTCAAGCTTCACACCATCACCGACGAAACTCTTCTGCAGGCAAATGCTGCCATCGGGTTTCGGGTAGCGCAGTTGCTCGGTGGAGAACACACACGGCACGCTGTAATGACGGGTCACGGTGCGCGAAAAGCCATAGTCGCGGCGCAAGGTGGAGCGCACTTTCGACGCCAGCGGATCATTGAACGTACGGTTGAGGTCGCAGACCTGGATCAGCGTCGGATCGATCTGCCCGCCCGCACCGCCGGTGGTGATGATCTGGATCTTGCGCCGCTTACACCAGGCAATCAGCGCCGCCTTGGCGTTGACGCTGTCGATGCAGTCGATCACGCAATCGATGTTCGGCGTGATGTACTCGGCCATGGTCTCGCGGGTGACGAAATCCGGCACCGCGTGCACCGTGCAATCGGGATTGATCCCGCGCAAGCGCTCGGCCATCACTTCGACCTTGGGTTTGCCGACGGTGCTGTCCAATGCGTGTAACTGGCGGTTGGCGTTGCTGACACAGACATCGTCCAAGTCGAACAACGAGATCTCGCCGACACCGCAACGGGCCATGGCTTCCGCCGCCCAGGAGCCGACGCCACCGACGCCAACAATCGCCACATGCGCCGCGCGCAGGCGCTCAAGGCCCTCGATGCCATACAAACGGGCGATGCCTGCAAACCGCGGATCTTCTGTACTCATGACCATCACCTCAAAAACCGGCGCGCAGTATAGGGCTTCGTCGCACGAAATTTTAGGGTTCGAGCGGTTAGTGTAAGAACTTATGTGAAAGTGAATTGCCCAATGTCGGGTAATTCCCTGTCCGCTATAGGTTCAGAGAATGCCTAGTGTAGGATTCGCCCCCCTTGGCGGTCCGACCGTTCCTTCGTTCCACAGTCTTTGGAACCCGAAATAACTATGTCATCGCGTAAATTTGGACTCAACCTGGTGGTGGTGCTCGCCATCGCTGCCTTGTTTACCGGTTTCTGGGCGCTGATCAATCGCCCGGTAACCGCTCCCAACTGGCCCGAACAGATCTCCGGCTTCTCGTACTCACCTTTCCAGCAGGGTCAATTCCCACAGAAGGAGCAGTACCCAACCGACGATCAAATGCGTCGTGACCTGGAGATAATGAGCAAGCTGACGGACAACATCCGTACTTACTCGGTCGACGGTACGCTGGAAAACATTCCCAAGCTGGCGGAAGAGTTTGGCCTGCGGGTGACACTGGGGATCTGGATCAGCCCGGACCAGGAACGCAACGAGCGGGAAATCACCCGTGCCATCGAAATCGCCAATTCTTCGCGCAGCGTCGTGCGCGTCGTTGTAGGTAACGAAGCCATTTTCCGCAAGGAAATCACCGCTGCCGAACTGAGTGTGATCCTTGATCGCGTCCGCGCCGCTGTGAAGGTGCCGGTGACTACGTCCGAACAGTGGCACGTCTGGGAAGAACACCCGGAACTGGCCAAGCACGTCGACCTGATTGCCGCGCACGTGCTGCCTTACTGGGAGTTCATCCCGATGGACAAGGCGGGACAGTTCGTCCTCGACCGGGCCCGCGACCTGAAAAAGATGTTCCCGAAAAAACCGCTGCTACTTTCCGAAGTGGGCTGGCCAAGCAACGGCCGCATGCGCGGAGGCGCCGATGCGTCGCCGGCAGACCAGGCGATCTATCTGCGAACCCTGGTCAACAAGCTCAACCGCCAGGGCTTCAACTACTTCGTGATCGAAGCGTTCGACCAGCCGTGGAAGGCCAGTGACGAAGGTTCGGTAGGCGCCTACTGGGGTGTGTTCAACGCCGCACGCCAACAGAAATTCAACTTCGAAGGCCCGGTGGTCGCGATCCCGCAATGGCGCGTGCTGGCCATTGGCTCGGTGGTATTGGCGCTGCTGTCGCTGACCCTGCTGATGATCGACGGCTCGGCCCTGCGCCAACGTGGTCGCACCTTCCTGACTTTTATCGCGTTCCTTTGCGGTTCGGTGCTGGTGTGGATCGGTTATGACTACAGCCAGCAATACAGCACCTGGTTCAGCCTGACGGTGGGCTTCCTACTCGCCCTTGGTGCACTCGGGGTGTTCATCGTGTTGCTGACCGAGGCCCACGAACTGGCCGAAGCCGTGTGGATCCACAAACGGCGCCGGGAATTCCTGCCGGTGGTCGGTGATTCAAACTATCGACCGAAAGTCTCGATCCATGTGCCGTGCTACAACGAGCCTCCGGAGATGGTCAAGGAGACCCTCAACGCCTTGGCCAATCTCGACTATCCGGACTTCGAAGTCCTGATCATCGACAACAACACCAAGGACCCGGCGGTCTGGGAACCCGTGCGCGACTACTGTGAAACCCTCGGCCCACGCTTCAAGTTCTTCCACGTCGCACCCTTGGCCGGTTTCAAGGGCGGTGCGCTGAACTACCTGATCCCCCACACCGCCAAGGATGCCGAAGTGATCGCGGTGATCGACTCCGATTAC
The DNA here is from genome assembly GCF_002236105.1 of Pseudomonas umsongensis. Classification (GTDB taxonomy): domain Bacteria; phylum Pseudomonadota; class Gammaproteobacteria; order Pseudomonadales; family Pseudomonadaceae; genus Aquipseudomonas; species Aquipseudomonas umsongensis. The sequence continues at coordinate 478,554 of NZ_NIWU01000002.1, read as the reverse complement.
TGCGTGCACCCCAACTGGCTCAAGCACATGGTGCCGCACTTCGCCGACCCGAAAATCGCCGTGGTGCAGTCGCCGCAGGATTACCGCGACCAGAACGAAAGCACCTTCAAGAAGCTCTGCTACGCGGAATACAAAGGCTTCTTCCACATCGGCATGGTTACCCGTAACGACCGTGACGCGATCATCCAGCACGGGACCATGACCATGACCCGGCGCTCGGTGCTCGAGGAACTGGGCTGGGCCGACTGGTGCATCTGCGAAGACGCCGAGCTTGGCCTGCGAGTGTTTGAAAAAGGCCTGTCGGCGGCGTATTACCACGACAGCTACGGCAAGGGCCTGATGCCCGACACCTTCATCGACTTCAAGAAACAGCGATTCCGCTGGGCCTATGGCGCGATCCAGATCATCAAGCGTCACACCCGCAGCCTGCTGCGCGGCAAGGACACCGAGCTGACCCGCGGCCAGCGCTACCACTTCCTTGCGGGCTGGTTGCCCTGGGTCGCCGATGGCATGAACATCTTCTTCACTGTCGGCGCGCTGTTGTGGTCGGCGGCGATGATCATCGTGCCGCAGCGGGTCGATCCGCCGTTGCTGATTTTCGCGATCCCGCCCCTGGCGCTGTTCGTGTTCAAGGTCGGCAAGATCATCTTCCTCTACCGACGGGCGGTGGGGGTGAACCTCAAGGATGCGTTCTGCGCGGCACTGGCGGGACTTGCGTTGTCGCACACCATCGCCAAGGCGGTGTTGTACGGTTTCTTCACCAGCAGCATTCCGTTCTTCCGCACGCCTAAGAATGCCGATAACCACGGCTTCTGGGTGGCGATTTCCGAGGCCCGCGAAGAGGTGTTCATCATGCTGCTGTTGTGGGGCGCGGCCCTGGGGATCTACCTGGTGAACGGCATGCCGAGCAACGACATGCGTTTCTGGGTAACCATGCTGCTGGTACAGTCGCTGCCGTACCTGGCGGCGCTGATCATGGCGTTCCTCTCCTCCCTGCCGAAGCCGACCGCCGAAACCGAAACGGCGCCAGCGGTCTAAATCTTCACCGATGCACTAAACGGCGGCCAATGGTCGCCGTTTTGCTTTAAGATAACCGCCATTTTGCAGGGGCTACGGCCCAATGGCCGGACCTGATCCCTGTGGGAGCGAGCCTGCTCGCGAAGGCGTTGTAACAATCAACGTTTATGTTGACTGACACGCCGCCTTCGCGAGCAGGCTCGCTCCCACAGTGGGTCCGCGCCCACATTCATGATTTCCGGAGTTTCCCATGACGGCCCACGCCGACCTTTCGCCGACCCTTCAACTCGCCATCGACCTGATCCGCCGTCCGTCCGTGACGCCGGTCGACGCCGATTGCCAGAAGCAGATGATGCAGCGCCTGGGCGATGCCGGTTTCATGCTGGAACCGATGCGCATCGAAGATGTGGATAACTTCTGGGCCACCCACGGCAAACACGACGGCCCGGTACTCTGCTTCGCCGGTCACACCGACGTGGTGCCGACAGGTCCCGTGACCGCCTGGCAAATCGATCCGTTCAACGCAGTCATCGACGAACACGGCATGCTCTGCGGCCGTGGCGCGGCAGACATGAAAGGCAGCCTGGCATCCATGACCGTGGCCGCCGAGCGTTTCGTCGCCGATTACCCGGATCACAAGGGCAAGGTCGCCTTCCTGATCACCAGCGACGAAGAAGGCCCGGCGCACCATGGCACCAAGGCCGTGATTGAACGCCTGGTCGCACGCAAGGAGCGCCTGGACTGGTGCATCGTCGGCGAACCGTCGAGCACCACCCTGGTCGGTGACGTGGTCAAGAACGGCCGTCGCGGTTCCCTCGGCGCCAAGCTGACCGTGCGTGGTGTACAGGGCCACGTGGCCTACCCGCACCTGGCCAAGAACCCGATCCACTTGGCCGCTCCAGCGCTGGCGGAACTTGCCGCCGAGCATTGGGACCACGGCAACGATTTCTTCCCGCCGACCAGTTTCCAGATTTCCAACGTCAACTCCGGCACCGGCGCGACCAACGTCATCCCGGGTGACCTGGTCGCCGTATTCAACTTCCGCTTCTCCACCGAGTCGACCGTCGAAGGCCTGCAAAAGCGTGTCGCCGACATTCTCGACAAGCATGCCCTGGACTGGCACATCGACTGGGCACTGTCCGGCCTGCCGTTCCTCACCGAACCGGGCGCGCTGCTCGACGCCGTGTCCTCGAGCATCAAGGACATCACCGGTCGTGAAACCCAGGCTTCCACCAGCGGTGGCACTTCCGACGGCCGTTTCATTGCGACCATGGGCACGCAAGTGGTCGAGTTGGGGCCGGTCAACGCGACCATCCACCAGGTCAACGAGCGCGTGCTGGCGGCCGACCTCGATGTGTTGACCGAAATCTACTACCAGACCCTGATCAAGTTGCTCGCCTGATGCTCGCTTGCCCGATCTGCAGTGAACCGCTGAGCGCGGTGGACAACGGCGCGGCCTGCCCCGCCGGGCATCGTTTCGACCGTGCGCGCCAGGGTTACCTGAACCTGTTGCCGGTGCAGCACAAGAACAGCCGCGACCCTGGGGATAACCAGGCGATGGTCGAAGCCCGCCGCGACTTCCTCAACGCCGGCCATTACGCGCCGGTGGCCAAGCGCCTGGCGGAACTGGCGGCAAGTTACGCGCCACAGCGCTGGATCGATATCGGTTGTGGCGAGGGCTATTACACCGCGCAAATCGCCGACGCCTTGCCGGACGCCGACGGCTACGCCCTGGACATTTCCCGGGAAGCGGTCAAGCGCGCCTGCAAACGCAACCCCAAGCTCACCTGGTTGATCGCCAGCATGGCCCGCGTGCCGCTGGCATCGGGCAGCTGTCAGTTCCTGGCCAGCGTCTTCAGCCCGCTGGATTGGGACGAAGCCAAGCGCCTGCTCAGCCCCGGTGGTGGCCTGATGAAAGTCGGTCCGACCAGCGGCCACCTGATGGAGCTGCGTGAGCGGCTGTACGACGAAGTCCGCGAGTACATCGACGACAAGCACCTGGATCTGGTGCCTGAAGGCATGGCGCTGGCTCACAGCGAAACCCTGACGTTCAAACTGACGCTTGCCAGTGGTCAGGACCGGGCGAACCTGTTGGCCATGACCCCCCACGGCTGGCGCGCCAGTGCCGAGCGCCGGGCAGCAGTCATTGAGCAGGTCGAGCCTTTCGAAGTCACCGTATCGATGCGCTACGATTACTTCGTACTTCAATAACTTCAACCATTTTTGGTCTTGGGCAACGGCTCAAGACCGGCTAAATCCGCGAATGGATTTTTCAGACACGCAGTGAGGACATCCATGCGCCAACCCGATATCGAGATTTACCTGAAAGACGCCGACGTCGACCACAAGGCCATCTCGGCCTGGCTCGGCGCGGCATTGGGCCCGTGCACCGATTGGGTCCAGAAAGGCCAGACCTACAAGTGCAAGGCCGGCAACGTGCCGGTGACCTGGCTGCCCAAGGCCGTAGGAAAGTGGAACAGCCTGTACCTGGAAAGCGACCAGACGCCGTGGGAAGACGACATCGCCTGCGCCCGCGCTGCCTTTGCCGCGTTGAACGTCGAAGTGCGCTGCGCACCGGGTAGCTGGGTCGAGGAAGAAGGTGAAGAGACGGCGGATCGCTGGATTCGCATCAGCGCCGACGGTGAAGAAGAGATCACCTGGAAAACTGCTTAACCGCCAAAGATCGCAGCCTGCGGCAGCTCCTACAGGGTTATGTGTACACCTGTAGGAGCTGCCGCAGGCTGCGATCTTTTGATCTCAGGATTACAGCCCCACCACATCCTCAGCCTGCAAACCCTTCTCGCCAGTCACCACCCCGTACTCGACCTGCTGGCCTTCAGTCAGCGAACGGTGCCCCTCACCGCGAATCGCGCGGTAGTGCACGAACACGTCCACCCCGTCCTCGCGTTGAATGAAGCCGTAGCCCTTGGCGTCGTTGAACCACTTCACATTGCCGGTTTCGCGCGTTGCCATCTCAGTACCCCCTTGTTTTTATTTTGAGCGCCCGAGTATATGACAGGCGCAGAAACTCTCAACTACAGATTGGTTGAGTGCTTTTTTGCCGATTTTCGACGAATCCGGCACACTGTCTCCCGCCCGAGCAAACGCTCGGTTTTATTCACTCACGCAGAAGCCGTATGACCCGCTCCCCGTTCCGCCGTCTTGTGTTTGGCACCCTGCGCCGACTGTTGTACCTCTGGGTTCGCTCGGAGACGATCAACCAGTCGTCGTTCACCCTCAACCTCGACCGCAGTCGCCCGGTGTTCTACGTCCTGCAAAATCCTTCGTTGACCGACCTGGCCGTGGTCGACACCGAATGCACCAAGGCCGGCCTGCCGCGTCCGGTGCTGCCGGTATCGGTGGGCAACCTGTTGGAACCGGCCGCGTTCTTCTACCTGACACCGGACCCGGACTGGCTCGGGCGCCAGGACAAGCGCGGCGCACCGCCCACCTTGACCCGCCTGGTCAGTGCCTTGAGCCAAAACGCCGCCGAAGATGCGCAGATCATTCCGGTCAGCGTGTTCTGGGGGCAGTCGCCGGACAGCGAAAACAGCCCGTGGAAACTGTTGTTCGCCGACAGTTGGGCGGTCACCGGGCGCTTGCGCCGCCTGCTGAGCATCATCGTGCTGGGGCGCAAGACCCGCGTGCAGTTCTCCGCGCCGATCCACCTGCGTGAACTGATCGAGCACGACAAAGGTCACGAGCGCACCGTGCGCATGGCCCAACGAATTCTGCGGGTGCACTTTCGCAACCTGAAAGCCGCGGTCATCGGTCCGGATATTTCCCACCGTCGCAACCTGGTCAAGGGTCTGGTCAACCAGCCGCTGGTAAAGCAGGCGATCCTCGACGAAGCCGAGCGCGAGAACATCTCGCCGGAGAAAGCCAAGGCCCAGGCCCTGCGGTACGGCAACGAGATCGCCTCGGACTACACCTACACCGCCATCCGCTTCATGGAAGTGGTGCTGAGCTGGTTCTGGAACAAAATCTACGATGGCATCAAGGTCAACAACATCGAAGGCGTACAAAAGGTTGCCCCGGGTTACGAAGTGATCTATGTACCCTGCCATCGCAGCCACATCGACTACCTGCTGCTGTCCTACCTGCTGTTTCGCAATGGCCTGACCCCGCCGCACATCGCCGCCGGGATCAACCTCAACATGCCCGGGATTGGCGGCCTGCTGCGCCGTGGCGGCGCCTTCTTCATGCGCCGCACCTTCAAGGGCAATCCGCTGTACACCTCGGTGTTCAACGAATACCTGCACACCCTGTTCACCAAGGGCTTCCCGGTGGAGTACTTCGTCGAGGGCGGCCGTTCGCGCACCGGGCGCATGTTGCAACCGAAAACCGGGATGCTGGCAATCACCCTGCGCAGCTTCCTGCGTTCGTCACGCATGCCCATTGTCTTCGTGCCGGTTTACATCGGCTACGAGCGCGTGCTGGAAGGCCGGACCTACCTGGGCGAGTTGCGTGGCGCGAGCAAGAAGAAAGAATCGATCTTCGACATCTTCAAGGTCATCGGCGCGCTCAAGCAGCGCTTCGGTCAAGTCGCGGTGAACTTTGGTGAGCCGATCAAACTGGCGCAATTTCTCGACAGCGAGCAGCCGGACTGGCGCGAGCAGGAACTGGGTCCCCAGTTCAAACCCGCCTGGCTCAACGAAACCACCAACCGCCTTGGTCAAAAAGTCGCGCAGCACCTGAACGAAGCGGCGGCGATCAATCCGGTCAACCTGGTCGCGCTGGCGCTGCTGTCCACAAGCCGCCTGGCCCTGGATGATCGCGCCATGGCGCGGGTTCTCGACCTGTACCTGGCGCTGTTGCGCAAAGTCCCGTACTCGCCGCACACCACCCTGCCCGAAGGTGATGGCCGAGCGTTGATCGAGCATGTAAAGGACATGGACCTGCTCTCGGAACAAAGCGATGCGTTGGGCAAGATTCTCTATCTGGACGAGCAAAACGCCGTCCTGATGACCTACTACCGCAACAACGTGCTGCACATCTTCGCGCTGCCAGCGCTGCTGGCGAGCTTCTTCCAGAGCGCCTCGCGCATGAGCCGCGAACAGATCCTGCGCTACACCCGTGCGCTGTACCCCTACCTGCAAGCGGAACTGTTCATTCGCTGGCCGCTGGACGAGTTGGACGGGGTGATCGACCAATGGCTGCAAGCGTTCGTCGAACAAGGCCTGCTGCGTTTCGAGAATGACGTCTACCTGCGTCCGGCCCCGAGCTCGCGGCATTTCGTGCTGTTGACGCTGCTATCGAAAAGTATTGCCCAGACCTTGCAGCGCTTCTACATGACGGTGTCCCTGCTGCTCAACAGCGGCCAGAACAGCATCAGCGCCGAAGAACTGGAAGACCTGTGCACGGTCATGGCCCAGCGCCTGTCGATCCTGCATGGCCTGAACGCCCCGGAGTTCTTCGACAAGAGCCTGTTCCGCCATTTCATCCAGACTTTGCTGGACCTGGACGTGCTCAAGCGCGATGAAGCCGGCAAGCTGAGCTATCACGAGTTGCTTGGTGAGTTGGCCGAAGGTGCGGCGAAGCGGGTGCTGCCGGCGGAGATTCGCTTGTCGATCCGTCAGGTGGCGCTGCATCGCAGTGAAGATGCCGCCGACCAACCCGCTACGCCCGAACAAACCGTCTAGATTGATCAAGGCGCCAGTCGGTCCTGGTGCCGTCGATACGGAGATCTGCCAATGAAAAAGCTTTCCCTGATAGCAGCCGCAGTGCTGCTGACAGCCTGCCAGCACCCGACTCCCGCGCCCAAGGCATCCCTTGATGGCGAAGTCTTCTACCTGCAACGCATTGCACTGCCACCGACGGCAATCCTGAGTGTCAGCCTGCAAGACATCTCACTCGCCGACGCCCCGGCCAAGGTCATCGACGAACAACGTGGCCCGGTCAAAGGCCAGGTGCCGCTACCGTTCCACCTGAGCTACGACCCGCTGAAGATCGAGCCCAACCACCGTTACTCGATCAACGCACGCATCGAAGTCGATGGCAAACTGCTGTTTATCACCACCGAAAATCACGCCGTGCGCCTGGACGGCTCCGATCCGCAGCCCGTGAAGGTCCGCGTTGACGCGGCCCGCTAGAGCTTATTCAAATAAGTGTCTTTGAAAAAGGAAGTTGCCATGCTCCGCCCTACCCTCCGTTTTGCCGGCCTGTGCGCAGGCTTGATGATCTCTGCCAGCGCCCTGGCACTGTCTCTGAGCGACCTGTCGCAAAAAGACGCCACCGGCGGTCTCAAGGACGCCCTGACCCAAGGCGCGCAACTGGCGGTGAAACAACTCGGCACCCCGGGCGGCTTCAGCAACAACCCGGACGTGAAGATCGAACTGCCGGGCAAACTGGGCAAAGTTGCCAGCAAAATGAAACAGTTCGGCATGGGCGATCAGGTCGATCAACTGGAAGCCAGCATGAACAAAGCGGCGGAAACCGCCGTGGTCCAGGCCCAACCGATCCTCGTCGACGCCGTGAAGAAGATGACGGTCGACGATGCCAAGGGCATTCTCAGCGGCGGCAATGACTCGGCCACCCAGTACCTGAACAAGACCAGCCGCGAACAAATCCGCGCCAAATTCCTGCCCATCGTCAAGCAAGCCACCGACCAGGTTGGCCTGGCCCAGCAGTACAACTCATTCGCCGGGCAGGCCGCGACCATGGGCGTGATCGACGCGAAGAGTGCCAACGTCGAAAACTACGTGACCGAGCAGGCGTTGAACGGTTTGTTCGAAATGATCGGCAAACAGGAAGAAACCATCCGCCAGAACCCGACGGCGGCGGCGACCAGTTTGGCGAAGAAGGTGTTTGGTACGCTCTAAGCCACCACCCTGATCGTTCCCACGCCCGCGTGGGAATGCATCCCGTGACGCTCCGCGTCACAGCGCAGGACTCAAGCCTTGCGTCGACAGCGGAACGCGGAGCGTCCCCGGCGGCATTCCCACGCAGAGCGTGGGAACGATCAAGATGCAGGTCGGCTGGCAGGCCGCCTTCGCGGGCAAGCCCGCTCCCACAGGGGATCAGGTACATCCGCCAGATGCAGGTCGGCCAGCAGGCCGCCTTCGCGAGCAAGCCCGCTCCCACAGGGTATACACCCTCCGCTCTTCACCACTCATCAGGCCGAGCGTTAGCTCGCCTTCAGCTGTTGATCTTGATCCACCCGTCCCTTCGGGAGGCTGAGCGGAGGTGTTCATCCGGGGAGTGGCGCGCAGCGCCGTTCGACGCAGTCGAACACGCTGCATGTAGGTGCCAGCGAAGCCAACCGGAGGGGTTTGAAAAAAAGTGAGTCGCCGTAAGGGCGAAACCGTCAGCCGCCCTTACCGCAGAAACGGATATGTACTCGAAAAACCAGAGCTTGGTCGGCCCAAAGGCCGCCAAGTCCAACGAACTCAGGCCGATTCTTTCTTGACCCGAAACCAAGCCGCATACAACGCAGGCAGAAACAACAACGTCAACGCCGTCGCCACGATCAAACCACCCATGATCGCCACCGCCATCGGCCCGAAAAACACACTGCGCGACAACGGAATCATCGCCAGAACAGCAGCCAGCGCCGTCAGCACAATCGGCCTGAACCGCCGCACGGTCGCCTCAATAATCGCTTGCCACGGCTTCAACCCGGCCGCGATATCCTGCTCGATCTGATCCACCAGGATCACCGAGTTGCGCATGATCATCCCCGACAATGCGATGGTCCCGAGCATGGCCACAAACCCGAACGGCTGGCGGAACACCATCAGGAACAGCGTCACCCCGATCAACCCCAGGGGCGCCGTCAGGAACACCATCGCCGTGCGTGAGAAACTGCGCAACTGCAGCATCAGCAACGTCAACACCACCACGATGAACAACGGCACGCCCGCCTTCACCGAGTTCTGCCCGCGAGCGGAATCCTCGACCGTACCGCCGACATCCAGTAGATAGCCATCCGGCAATTCGGCGCGGATCGGATCGAGGGTCGGCATGATCTGCTGCACCAGGGTCGCCGGTTGTTCCTTGCCATAGATGTCGGCGCGAACCGTCACGTTGGGCAGGCGATTACGGTGCCAGATCACGCCTTCTTCAAAGCCGTATTCCAGGGTCGCGATCTGCGACAGCGCAACGCTGCGACCATTGTCGGTCGGCACCGCCAGGCTTGGCAGCAGCGACAGTTCGGTGCGCTCATGCACGGTGCCGCGCAACAGGATCTCGATCAACTCGTTGTCTTCGCGGTACTGGCTGACGCTGGAACCGGTCAGCGAGCTCTGCAGGAACTTCGACAGGTTTGCCGTGCTCACGCCCAATGCCCGTGCACGGTCCTGATCGATATTCAGATAGACGACCTTGCTGGGCTCTTCCCAGTCCAGGTGGACGTTGACCACATGCGGGTTTTCGCGAACCTTGGCCGCGACCTTTCGGGCCAGTGCGCGGACTTCCTCGATGTGCTCACCGGTCACCCGGAATTGCACCGGATAGCCAACCGGCGGACCGTTCTCCAGGCGCGTGACCCGCGAGCGCAAGGCCGGAAATTGTTCGTTGAGGGTCGTGATCAGCCAGGTGCGCAAGGGTTCGCGATCTTCGATGGTTTTTGCCAGGACGACGAACTGGGCGAAGCTCGCTGCTGGCAATTGCTGATCAAGCGGCAGGTAAAAACGCGGTGAGCCGGTCCCGACGTAGGCCACGTAGTTGTCGATGCCGGCTTTGTCCTTGAGCAACGCTTCGAGGCGCTTGACCTCCTCGGCCGTATTGCTCAGGGACGCGCCTTCGGCCAGCTTCAGGTCGACCATCAACTCCAGTCGGCCCGAGGCCGGGAAGAACTGTTGAGGCACAAATCGAAACAGCACGATGGAGGCAATGAACAGCACCACAGTCGCCGTGATCACGGTCTTGCGCCAGCGCACGCACCACTCCACCAGACGCCGTACGCGTTGATAAAACGGCGTGCCATAGGGATCGGGTTGATCAGTGCCATGTTTGGCCGCGTGAATTTTCGCCAGGTCCGGCAGGAGCTTTTCCCCCAGATAAGGCACGAAGAGCACCGCCGCCACCCAGGACGCCACCAGTGCAATGGTCACCACTTCAAAGATCGAACGGGTGTATTCGCCGGTGCCCGATTGCGCGGTAGCGATGGGCAGGAAACCGGCGGCGGTGATCAGCGTACCGGTGAGCATCGGGAACGCGGTGCTGGTCCAGGCATAACTCGCCGCCTTGATCCGGTCGAAGCCCTGCTCCATTTTGATCGCCATCATTTCCACGGCGATGATGGCGTCGTCCACCAGCAAGCCCAGCGCCAGCACCAGGGCGCCGAGGGAGATCTTGTGCAGGCCTATCCCGAGGTAATACATGCAGGCGAACGTCATCGCCAATACCAGCGGGATGGCCAGGGCCACCACCATGCCGGTGCGCACCCCGAGGGAGAAGAAGCTCACCAGCAAGACGATGGCCAGCGCTTCGACCAGCACCTGGACGAATTCGCCGACGCCGGTTTTCACGGCGGCCGGTTGGTCCGAGACCTTGCGCAACTGCATGCCGGCCGGGAGGTTCTTCTGGATACGGGCAAACTCGATTTCCAGGGCCTTGCCCAGCACCAGAATGTCGCCGCCGTCCTTCATGGCCACGGCCAGGCCAATGGCGTCTTCACCCATGAAGCGCATGCGCGGCGCCGGTGGATCGTTGAAACCGCGGCGCACGTTGGCGACATCGGCGATGCGGAACGTACGATCGCCGACACGAATCGGGAAGTTCTTGATCTCTTCGACCGTCTGGAAATTCCCCGAGACCCGTAGCTGCAATCGTTCGCTGGTGGTTTCGAAGAAGCCGGCGGTGGACACCGCATTCTGTTCTTCAAGGGCTTGCTGCACCGACGCCAGCGGCAATCCGAGGGTGGCGAGCTTGACGTTGGACAGCTCGATCCAGATCTTTTCGTCCTGCAAACCGAGCAGGTCGACCTTGCCCACATCCTTGACCCGCTGCAGCTGGATCTGGATGCGGTCGGCGTAGTCCTTGAGCACGGCGTAATCGAAACCTTCACCGGTCAGGGCGTAGATATTGCCGAAGGTGGTGCCGAATTCATCGTTGAAGAACGGCCCCTGGATACCTGGCGGCAGGGTATGACGAATATCGCTGACCTTCTTGCGCACCTGATACCAGAGGTCCGGTATCTCCACCGAGTGCATGGAGTCTCGGGCGATGAAGGTCACCTGTGATTCACCCGGGCGCGAGAACGACACGATGCGCTCGTACTCGCCGGTTTCCATCAGCTTCTTTTCAATGCGTTCGGTGACCTGGCGCGAGACTTCCTGTGCGGTCGCCCCCGGCCAGTTGGTACGGATCACCATGGCCTTGAAGGTGAACGGCGGGTCTTCGCTTTGACCCAGCTTGGTGTAGGACAGTGCGCCGACAATCGCCAGCAAGAGCATCAGGAACAGGACGATCTGGCGATTGCGCAGCGCCCAGGCAGAAAGATTGAAACCCATCGGGGACTACTCCTTGCCAGCCAGATTGACCACGCGGTTGGAGCGATCCACCGGGCGCACGGACTGCCCGTCGAGAAGCACATGGACGCCGGCGGCCACCACCCAGTCGCTGGCATTGAGGCCTTCGAGTACCGGGACGGTTTTCTCACCGAAGGCACCGACCCGAACCGGGGTCTTTTTCAAGGTGTTGTTGGCGCTGACGACCCAGACGTAGGTCACGCCGTTCTCCGCGGTCAGCGCCGACAGTGGCACTGACAACGGCACGGATTGGGCGCTCTGAACGAAGACACGGGCGCTCTGGCCGAGTTCGGCCGGTACCGTGCCCGCATTGAAGGCGATACGCGCGGCGAAGGTGCGCGACTTTGGATCGGCGGCCGGCGACAGTTCGCGGATGTGTCCGGCGAAGCGCTGATCCGGTTGCGTCCACAGTTCTACCGAAACCGGTTGACCCACCTTGAAGCGGCCGAAGCTTGCCTCCGGCAAGCTGATCAACACTTCACGCTCACCATCGGTGGCCAGGGTAAACACCGTTTGCCCCGCCGCGACCACTTGCCCGACTTCCACGGCTCGCTTGGCCACAACGCCATCTTGCGGCGCCCGCAGCACCGCGTAACTGGCCTGATTGGTGGAGACGTTGAACTCGGCCTTGATCTGTTTAAGACGCGCTTCACCGGACCGGTACAGGTTTTCGTGATTGTCATACTGCGAGCGACTGACCAGTTGGCGCTCCATCAGCGTTTTATAGCGATCACGCTCGGCACGCACCATGTTCAGGTTGGCCTCGGCGGCCGCGACCTGGGCACGGGTGGCCTCCAGTTGCAGGCGCACGTCCTGGGGATCGAGTTCCGCCAGTGGCTGGTCGGCCTTGACCCGCTGCCCTTCGTCGACCAGTCGTCGGCTGACTTTTCCGCCAATGCGGAACGCCAGCTCCGGTTCAAAGCGGGCACGGACTTCACCGGGATAACTTTCCATCGCCTGGGTTGAAGGCTCTGGCTGGACCACCATGGCCGGTCGAACGCTGACTTGAGGCGCCTCTTCGTGACCGCACGCGGTCAATAAAAACGCCAGGGTGACTGGCAACGCGAGGGGCAAGGCATAGCGGAACATGGTGAAGGACCTTTCGCCAATGGTGCTTGGAATAATTATACTGACGAGTATGTTATTAATAGCAAACTCACCAGTCCAGTAATAAAAGCGAATATGCCGAACAATCTTTCAGCACCCAATGGCCCGGGCCGCCCCAAGGATCTGGCCAAGCGCCAGGCGATCCTCGATGCAGCGAAAACGCTGTTTCTGACCAAGGGATATGCCAACACCAGCATGGATGCTGTCGCTACGCAGGCCGGTGTGTCGAAGCTCACGGTCTACAGCCACTTCAACGACAAGGAGACGCTGTTCTCCGCTGCCGTGGTGGCCAAGTGCGAGGAACAGTTGCCGTCACTGTTCTTTGAATTGCCCGAAGGCGTGGCAGTGGAAACCGTACTGCTGAACATCGCCCGCGGCTTTCACCAGTTGATCAACAGCGACGAGTCGGTGAACCTGCATCGACTGATCATGGCCCTGGGTAGCCAGGACCCGAAACTTTCGCTGATCTTCTTCGAGGCCGGACCTCAACGCATGCTGCACGGCATGGAGCGATTGCTGGCCAAGGTCGATCAAAGTGGCGCGTTGTCTATCGACAAACCGCGCAACGCAGCAGAACACTTTTTTTGCCTGCTCAAGGGCGCGGCGAACTTCCGCTTGTTGTATGGCTGTGGCGAGCCGCTGACCGGGGACGCGGCGGAGAGCCATGTGCGGGAGGTTGTGGGGTTGTTTATGCGGGCTTATCGGCCGGAGTAGGCCTGACAGATATTGGTTGGCTGATCTGACGCCATCGCGGGCAAGCCCGCTCCCACAGGGTTCGAGGTATTCATAGAAATTGTGTTCAACACAAATCCTGTGGGAGCGTGGCTTGCCCGCGATGAAGGCGACTCGGTCTTAGGGCTTGAGCGCTTTCTTCGGGTAGATGTCATACCGGCTGGACTTGCCATCCAGTGCATGGCTCGGCTTGGGCCCCTCAATGCACGGCGCCTTGCGCGGACGCTTGACCACCACCCGGTGGCTGGCCAGGGCCAGGGCGGCTTCAAGCAAAGCCGGCGCATCCGGATCATCCCCAACCAGTGGCCGGAACAGGCGCATTTCCTTTTTTACCAGCGCGGTTTTCTCACGATGGGGGAACATCGGGTCGAGGTAGATCACCTGCGGCGGTTCGCCCTGCCAATTGCGCATCACCTCGATCGAGTTGCCCTTGAGCAAGCGCATGCGCGCCACGATGGGTGCTACGTCAAAATCTTCCGCGCCACGGGCCAGGCCATCTTCAAGCAAGGCACCAATCAACGGCTGACGCTCGATCAGGCTCATCTCGCAACCCAGGCTAGCCAGCACGAACGCATCCTTGCCCAGCCCCGCGGTAGCATCCAGCACACGCGGACGCACGCCTTGGGCGACGCCGACGGCCTTGGCGATCATCTGCCCGCTGCCGCCACCGTACAACCGGCGATGCGCCGCGCCACCCTCGACGAAATCCACCCGCACTGGTCCGGGCGCGTCCGGCCCCAGCTGTTGCAGCTGCAGACCCTGGTCACCCACCTGCAACGCGAACTCGCCATCAGTCACTTGCAGCGGCAGGCCCAGACGCTCGGCCCATTGCTCGGCCTGGGTCTCGAAGGCCGCGCTCAGCGCCTCGACATGGATGCGGCAGGCCGCAGGTTGATCAATCATGGGAAAACACGCTCAAAAAATTAATGATCGGCAAAAACGGCCGATAACAAAACTATCGAGCATTTTGCCAGAGCTGAGCGTCGACCGAGAGAAATGTCAGACATTCAACCCACAATCACAGGCTTTATCTCGCCCTACGGCGATTACAACCTGCGAAATACCCAGGTACTGGGCGGCGTCAGTCACATATGGCAGGATTTCTTTGCCCGTGCGCTGGCCGAACAGTCGGGTGAAGTGCTTCCGCAATCGCTGAATTTTCCACCGGTCGATTTGCAAAGCCCGGTTGAACCTACCGTGGGCAGTGACCTGCTGGCACACATCGTTTCCCAGCGCGAATGCGACGTGAAAGACAACGAAGTTCGCCCGCCCGAACCGCTGTTCCTGCCAATTGCCGAGTTCGAAATGGACCTGGCCGACAAACCATTCCCACCGTTCCCCGCCGAAGAAATCGTTGCCCAGCAGCAACAGCAAGACTTCGAGAGCGGCTGGGTGCGCCCGATCGTGCTCACCGCCGGTCAGCCGTTGCCGCAAGTCGGTCCCGCGCCGCAACCGCGTCCACTGCATTTGCCGATCGCCGAGTTCGAGCTCGATCTGCTGGACAAGCCATTCCCGCCGTTCTCGCCGGAAGAACTGCTGGAGCAACAGAAACAACTCGATTTCGATAACGGCTGGGCACGCCCGATCATCCTGCAGAACCTGCGCCTCGCCGCCTAAGCATCACCGACAGACCCACCAAGGCCCGACATCCAGATGAAAGTGATTGCGATGGGCCGCGTTGTAATCCGGGCTCAGCACCACGCTGAATAGCCCACAGGCGCCATCGCGCACCTGCCTTAAAAATCTTCCATCCTGATTATCCTTCGACCAATCCTTGAGCACATTGACGGTCCGGCCATCCGCCAGTCGAAAACCGGCGATATCCAGTGCATTGGCCGACGCGTGCTGGCTGAGCCTGCCATTCTCGCGACTGTAGACATTGCGGCAGGCAAAGCTGCCAAGGTGATCGACCCGCGTGACCGCTTGCCCGTAGATCGCCTGCGCCGCAGGTTGCAGCGCGTGATGCTCGAACAGGGCAAACGACACGGCGAGTCGGCAGCTGGCAAGGAAACTGCTGCTCAGGGCCACGTCCCCGCCCTGCACACGCAGGGCATTGGTCAGCGGACATTTGGCGTCCGGGCTGTCGGCCTGATGGGTCACGCGCAATCCGGAGCTGCTCAACGCCTGATCGCACAGCTGCGAATCAGCGCGCAGACGCATCAGTTTGTAGCGGGTCAGCAGGTTGGGCTCCGCCTTGACGTCCAGCGGCGCCCAGGCATTCCACTGCGGCGGCAGTGAGATCCAACCGCGCCAGGCGCCCACTCCCGCAGCTGCGATGATCAACAGGATCAGCAGCAGCCACCCGCGAAACCGCACCGTCAGCCTTTGAAAAACTGATTGGCCTGGGCGTAGGGCATGGAGCGCGACGTGAAGCCGAACGTGCCCGCCGTCTTGATCTCTTCGGCCGCGCGGTAGAACTCACCCAGCGCCGCCAGGGCCAGCGCCGAGCCGACACTGATGCGCTTGACGCCCATTTCGCCCAACTGCTCGACCGTCAGCTTCAAGCCGCCGGACATCAACACGTTGACCGGTTTCGGCGCCACGGCGCGAACCACCGCCAATACCTCTTCAGCGCTGCGCAACCCTGGCGCATACAACACGTCGGCACCCGCTTCGGCGAACGCCTGCAAGCGGAGGATCGTGTCGGCCAGATCCGGATTGCCATGCAGATAGTTCTCGGCACGGGCTGTCAGCGTGAACGCGAAAGGCAAGCTGCGAGCGGCAGCGACGGCGGCCTCGATGCGCGCCACGGCATGTTCGAAGCAATAAATCGGAGCGTCCGGTCGGCCCGTGAAGTCCTCGATCGAACCGCCGACGGCACCCGCGGCCGCCGCCGCCAGAATGCTTTGCGCGCATTCGGCGGGATCATCGGCGAATCCGTTTTCCAGATCGACCGCGACCGGCAGGTCGGTGGCGGCGACAATCGCCCGGACGTTGGCCAGGGTGTCGTCAAGCGTCAGGCCGCCATCAGGGCGACCCTGGGAAAAAGCGTAACCGGCGCTGGTGGTCGCCAGCGCCTCGAAACCCAGGCTGGCGAGCATCTTGGCCGAACCAGCATCCCACGGGTTGGGAATCACAAAAACCCCGTCGCGTTCGTGCAAGGCTCTGAACGCTTGGGCTCGAAGGGTTTGCGCATCCATTGGCAGGCTCCTCTGAAGGGAAACGAGTCCGCTTCAGAGCAAGCCAAGTTGCTCCGCCGCGGGCTCTCTGTATAGCTCAGGCAGCGCCGGCAAGCCAGGCAGACGCAGCATCAGGCGCGCGTGGAAACGTTGTGCCAGTTTCGCCGCGAGCACATTGTCGGCGGTGTGCAGGAAGATGTAGGGCGTACGACCTTCTTCGATCCACAGGGCGATTTTCTCCACCCACGGCAACAGGAACGGTTCATTGGCCTCAAGCTGCGGATGACCGATGAAACGCACCTGCGGGAACTGCGTGAACGCTGCAGGGCGCGGCGGCACACGGGGTTTCTTCGATTGGGCGTGCAGCACCGAAGGGTCGGTGGAGGTACAGCTGAACAAAGCACGGGGATCAAGGCAAATGCGCTCGACCCCACGATCGAGCAACAGGCGATTGAGCATCCGCTCGTTCTCGCCCTTGGCAAAGAACTCGTCATGCCGCACTTCAACGGCCAGCGGGCGCTGCAGCGCGTCGATGAATCCGGCCAGCTCGGGCAAGCGTTGCGGCGTAAAGCCCTTGGATAATTGCAGCCACAACGGCGCTATCCGCTCGCCCAGCGGGCTGAGCAATCGGGTGAAGGTTTCGGCGGCAGTCAGTTGTTCTCGCAGGTCCCCGCCGTGACTGATCTCGCGGGGAAACTTCGCGGTGAAGCGAAAGTGTGCGGGCATGACCTCGGCCCATCGCTGCACGGTACTGGCAGAGGGACTCGCGTAGAAGGTCGTATTGCCTTCCACGGCGTTGAACACTTGGGAATAGAGACCCAGAAAATCGGCGGGCCTGGCCGCTGCCGGGTAGAGGTAATCACGCCAGGCGTTTTCGCTCCAGGACGGGCAACCAAGGTAGTAAGGCAACATCAGATGTACAGGTCGAGGCCCAGCACTTGTGCATCCCAATCGACGAAACTGGCGGTGCTCAGGTAACTGGCCAGCGCCATTGCCACGCTTTTGTTCATCGCGCGGTGATAAAGCATGTCCTGCTGGCGGGCGGGAAGATTGCTCAGCTTCTGCGCAGCGGCTTTGGCGGCACGGGCAGCCAGCTGTTCTTCAGTCGCAAATGCAAGTTCGCCTTCGATATCGACGGACTCGTCTTCCACTCGCGGGTCTTTGCGAGGCTTGCGCTTGATGGGGTAGGACTGAGAGGAAACGCCGTCTATACGCATAGGTGCATGCTCGGTATCAGTAATGGCATTCTAGTGGCACATAACCCACATCGCAAACTGCCTAGTGATAACTAGAACACATAAAAGGCAAAAGGTTTAAAACCCGGGGTTAGAAAACGACGATTGGCTTCGCCAGGCATGATCGTCTTCGCGAGCAGGCTCGCTCCCACAGGGATTGGCATAACTCCTGTGGGAGCGAGCCTGCTCGCGAAGCGGACACCTGGGACCAAGGGATTAACGCGCTTTCGGCGTCGCCACTTTATCGCGCAGGTAAACCGGCTGCGCCTCATCCGCCACGATCGCCTCGCCACGATCCCAAGCGAAACGCGCCAGGGTCAGCAAATCTTCAGCATGGGGCAACATGCCCGCATCCTGCCCGCTCAGGCTGACGCCAATGCGTTCGGCATAGCCCCAACCGGTGCCCGCGCCGAACCACTCACCGCTGGCATCGGCCGGCAATGCAGCGACTTCCGGTGGCAATACCGCTTCGGAGCCGACCAGGCGCATCTCCCCTGCGGTTTCTCGGTAGCAGCCCCAATACACCTCGTCCATCCGCGCATCGATGGCCGCCGCGACCTGGCTGGCACCGTGTTCGCGATAGGCGCGTTGGGCCAGCACCGCCAGGTTCGACACCGGCAAGACTGGGCGATCGAGTGCAAAGGCCAGGCCTTGCACCACACCGATGGCAATCCGCACGCCGGTGAATGCACCCGGCCCGCGACCGAAGGCGATGGCATCGACCGCTTGCAGGGTGGTACCGGCATCGGCAAGCAACTGCTGGATCATCGGCAGCAGCTTCTGTGCATGCAGGCGCGGAATCACCTCGTAATGGCTCGTCACTTTGCCGTCATGCAGCAAGGCAACGGAGCAAGCTTCAGTCGCGGTGTCCAGGGCCAGCAAGGTGCTCATCGATGTTTCCACAAGAGAGGTCAGAAAAAAGTCCGTCAGTATAAACAACTACGGCCCGCAAGCGGGCCGTAGAAGATCAAGCTATTTTCAGCTCAGGGCAGCCAGCACCTTGTCGGTGATCGCTTCAACCGAGCCGACGCCTTCGATATGGCTGTACTTCGGCTTGCCGTTGGCAGCAGACAGCTTCTGGTAGAAGTCCACCAGCGGTTTGGTCTGCGAATGGTAGACGGACAGGCGATGACGCACGGTTTCTTCAGTGTCGTCCTTGCGCTGTACCAGCTCTTCGCCGGTGATGTCGTCCTTGCCAGCAATTTTCGGCGGGTTGTAGACGATGTGGTAGACACGACCGCTGGCCTCGTGAACACGGCGACCGGCGATACGCTGCACGATCTCTTCGTCTTCAACGGCGATTTCAACCACCGCGTCGAGCTCGACACCGGCAGTCACCAGGGCTTCAGCCTGTGGAATGGTGCGCGGGAAACCGTCGAACAGGAAACCGTTGGCGCAGTCGGACTGGGCGATACGGTCCTTGACCAGGGCGATGATCAAGTCATCGGACACCAGGCCACCGGCATCCATGATGCTCTTGGCCTTGATGCCCAGCTCGGTGCCAGCCTTGACCGCGGCACGCAGCATGTCGCCGGTGGAGATTTGCGGAATACCGAATTTTTCGGTGATGAACTTAGCCTGAGTACCTTTACCGGCCCCGGGAGCTCCCAGCAGAATGACGCGCATCGATGTGCTCCTCAATTTTTTATATGGATAACGTCAGATTCGCCTCGTGGGGCCAATCTCAAAAATAGGGTCGTGACCGCCCAAACGGCCAAAGGCTGATCAAGATACACAGCAGGCTTCGCCCACACAAGCCGCCAAAAGTCGGAGAAACCACTGCCTGTCGTGACCGCGCAACCGGGTTCCCCAAGTCGCAACCCCATCATTAACTGTCGCCTGGCAGCACTTTTTAACCCGCCTTGGAACCGCATCCGGCGCCCCCGCCGGATGCCCAAAAGCATGGCAAAAATCCTCAGCCGGTGTTGCGCAAACCGGCGGCAATCCCTGCTACAGACACCAGCAACGCCTGTTCTACCGGGCTGTCCTGGGCCACATCCGGTTGCCGCGATCGTGCCAGCAACTCTGCCTGCAATAGATGAAGCGGGTCGAGGTAAGTGTTGCGCAAGCGGATGAATTCCAGGGTGGCTGGGCTATGTGCCAGCAGCTGCGACTGACCGGTCAAGCCGAGAACGATGGCGCATGCCTGCGACAATAGGTCGCGTAAATGCGCGCCCAAAGGTAGCAAGTCCGGCTCGACCAGACGCTCGTCGTAGGAGCGGGCGATATCCGCGTCGGCCTTGGCCAGGACCATTTCCAGCATGTCGATGCGCGTGCGGAAAAACGGCCACTGCTCGCGCATCTGCTGCAGCAGTTCGCCCTCACCGCGCTCCAGCGCTTTGCTCAGGGCCGCTTCCCAGCCCAACCAGGCGGGCAGCATCAACCGGGTCTGGGTCCAGCCGAAGATCCACGGGATGGCCCGCAGGCTTTCGATCCCGCCAGCACGGCGCTTGGCCGGGCGACTGCCCAGCGGCAGGCGCCCAAGCTCCTGTTCCGGGGTGGACTGGCGGAAATATTCCACGAACTGCGGATTTTCCCGCACCACCGCACGGTAGGCGCTGACCCCATCGGCGGCCAGTTCGTCCATCAGATGGCGCCACTCAGGTGTCGGCGGCGGCGGTGGCAGCAAGGTCGCTTCGAGCACCGCGGCCAGATACAGATTGAGGTTTTGCTCGGCGATGTCCGGCAGGCCGAACTTGAATCGAATCATTTCTCCCTGCTCGGTGGTGCGGAAACGTCCGGCGACCGAACCCGGCGGCTGCGACAGAATCGCCGCGTGCGCCGGGCCGCCACCCCGCCCCACGGTGCCGCCGCGACCATGGAACAACAGCAGTTCCACGTCGTGCGAGCGGCAGATATCCACCAGTTGTTCCTGCGCCCGGTACTGGGCCCAGGCGGCTGCCGTGGTCCCTGCGTCCTTGGCCGAGTCGGAATAACCGATCATCACTTCCTGCGGGCCTTGCAGGCGCGAGCGATAGCCCGGCAGCAACAAGAGCTTCTCGATCACCGGACCTGCGTTATCGAGGTCGGCAAGGGTTTCGAACAGCGGCACCACGCGCATCGGCCGCAATACCCCGGACTCCTTGAGCAGCAGCTGCACGGCCAGCACATCGGAAGCGGCACCGGCCATGGAAATCACGTAGGAGCCCAGCGACGCTCCTGGCGCCGCAGCGATTTCCCGGCAAGTCGCCAGCACTTCGGCGGTATCGGCCGAAGGCTTGTAGTAGGCCGGCAACAAGGGTCGACGGTTATTCAGTTCGCGCGTCAGGAAGGCGATGCGCTCTTCTTCGCTCCAGTCTTCATAGCGACCCAGGCCAAGGTAGTCGGTGATTTCGGTCATGGCCGCGGTATGGCGCGACGAGTCCTGGCGTACATCGAGGCGCACCAGGAACAGGCCGAACGTCACGGCCCGGCGCAGGCAATCGAGCAAGGGACCGTCGGCGATGACGCCCATGCCGCACTCATGCAGCGAGTGGTAGCACAGCTCCAGTGGGTCGAGCAGGTCGCGATTGTCTTGCAGTACATCGGCCGGTGCAGGCGTCGGCGTCGACAACGCGGTGTGCGCCCAGCTTCGCGTGGCGCGCAGGCGTTCGCGTAGCTGCTTGAGCACAGCGCGGTAAGGTTCGGCGCTGTCGCCAGCCTTGGCCTTCAATTCTTCACTGGCCTGCTGCATCGACAACTCGGCAGCCAGATGATCGACATCGCGCAGGTACAAATCGGCCGCCATCCAGCGCGCCAGCAGCAGCACTTCACGGGTCACGGCCGCCGTCACGTTGGGGTTGCCGTCGCGGTCGCCGCCCATCCACGAGGCGAAGCGAATCGGCGCCGCTTCCAATGGCAAATGCAGTCCCGTGGCGGCATGCAGGGCTTGGTCGGCCTTGCGCAAGTAGTTGGGGATCGCTTGCCACAGTGAATGCTCGATCACCGCGAAGCCCCATTTGGCTTCGTCGACCGGCGTCGGGCGCGTGCGGCGGATTTCTTCGGTGTGCCAGGCTTCGGCGATCAGGCGCTGCAATGTCGACTTGATCTGCTCGCGCTCGGCGCTGGTCAGGTCGCGATGGTCCTGCGCCGCCAGTTGCGCAGCGATGGCGTCGTATTTCTGGATCAGCGTGCGGCGCGCGACTTCGGTCGGGTGCGCCGTCAGCACCAGCTCGATTTCCAGCCGTCCCAACTGACGGGCCAGGGACTCGGCGCCATGACCTTCGGCGCGCAGGCGGGCGAGCAGCTCCGGCAGTACCCGCGCCTCGAATGGCGCGGGCTGGGATTCTTCGCGACGATGAATCAGTTGGTACTGCTCGGCGATGTTGGCCAGGTTGAGAAACTGGTTGAACGCCCGCGCCACCGGCAGCAGCTCGTCCTCCGTCAACTGGTTGAGGCTGGCGCTGAGCTCGGCATCCATGGAACCGCGACGGTCAGCCTTCGCACCCTTGCGGATCTGCTCGATCTTGTCGAGAAAGCCGTCCCCGTACTGTTCCCGAATGGTGTTGCCCAACAACTCACCGAGCAGGTGAACGTCTTCGCGCAAGCGTGCATCAATATCGGTCATCAACAGTTCTCCAGCGAAAAATCCGGTCGACCAGGAACCTTAAGAGTGCCGCTCCAGACCGGTTCTTACAAGCAAGACGACGAAGGGCCTTTAAACCTTTGGCGTAAAAGCTAGTCTCAAGGGTAAGCCGTACAACGGCTGTCGCCGGCATCTGCCGGACATTCCCCGCCTGCCGGGAGCAGGAGTGCAATGAGGTCATTATGAAAATCCGCGAGCTTGCCAACCACTGGGAAGAAAACGCCAAGGGTCGCCTGACCGACACAGGCTATTCGATTCATCTGGACGTGGAGGCTGCCGCACGGCTTGCGGCGATTATCGAGATGTACCCCAAGCGGCATCCTGAAGAACTGCTGGGCGAACTGATCGGGGCTGCCCTGGAAGAACTGGAAAAAAGCTTTCCCTATGTGAAAGGTTCCACCGTAGTGGCCACTGATGAAGAGGGCGATCCGTTGTACGAAGACATCGGCCCGACCCCACGTTTCCTCGCTTTGTCCCGTCGTCATTTGCATGACCTGTCGGCCGCTGGCGACAAGCAAAAGCACTGATTTTTTTTGTATTTGTCCCTCCTGAAAATCACTGTTCGCACCCCCTTCGAGGGGTGTGATCAGCTGTGTTCATCGCCACATTCCTCGATATAGAGCCCTTCGCGCTGCGTCGAAATTTTTTCGATAGCCAGCTAAATTTCTGAACTTTCAAAAAACGCCTCGGGTCAACCCAGTAACCACGCCTGGGACGGCCGTTTCAAAAAGCCTTGTGAAATACGGTTTCGGCTCATTGCCCAGGATGGATATTCACGTTGCTCAGGAGTTAGCCCAATGGAGTTGAAAACGATGAAAACCCGAACTGGCAAATCCTCTTCCCTGCACGGACTGAAAATGGCGGCACTGGCCATCGGCACAGGCCTCGTGCTGGCCGGCTGCGCGGGTAACCCACCCACCGAGCAATTCGCCGTCACCGAGTCAGCGGTCAACAGCGCCGTCAGTGCCGGTGGTACCGAATTCGCTGCAGTGGAAATGAAGGCTGCACAAGACAAACTCAAGCAAGCCGAAATTGCCATGCACGACAAGAAGTTCGATCAAGCCAAGACCTTGGCCGAACAGGCTGAGTGGGACGCTCGTGTAGCCGAGCGCAAAGCCCAGGCGATGAAAGCCGAACAATCTGTGAAGGACTCTCAGAAAGGGGTTCAGGAACTGCGTCAGGAAAGCCAGCGCACCGTTCAGTAACAGCGCTGCACGACGTATTTCTTACTCGATTGAAAAGGACTAAAACCATGAATTCAAAAAATTTGATGATCCCTGCCCTGCTGGCCGCCAGCGTTACTTTGGCCGCATGCTCAACGCCACCGAACGCCAATCTGGAACAGGCCCGCACCAATTATTCCGGCCTGCAAGCCAACCCGCAGGCGAGCAAAGTCGCGGCGCTGGAAACCAAGGACGCCAGCGATTACCTGGACAAGGCCGACAAGGCCTATCTGGATAAGGAAGACCCGGCCAAGGTTGACCAGTTGGCCTACCTGACCAACCAGCGTGTCGAAGTGGCGAAACAGACCATCGCCCTGCGCACCGCCGAAGCCAATCTGAAAAACGCTTCTGCACAACGGGCCCAGGCGCGTCTTGACGCCCGCGACCAGCAGATCAAGCAGCTGCAGGACAGCCTCAATGCCAAACAGACCGAGCGCGGCACGTTGGTGACCTTCGGTGATGTGCTGTTCGCCACCGACAAGGCCGAGCTGAAATCCAACGGCATGATGAACATCAACAAACTGGCCCAGTACCTTCAGGAGAATCCGGACCGCAAGGTGATTGTCGAGGGTTACACCGACAGCACCGGTACCGCCTCGCACAACCAGTCACTGTCGGAACGCCGCGCCAGCTCCGTGCGCATGGCGCTGGTGAAGATGGGTGTTGATCCAACCCGCATCGTCGCCCAGGGTTATGGCAAGGAATATCCCGTGGCGGAAAATACCAGTGTCTCGGGCCGGGCACAGAATCGTCGGGTGGAAGTGACGATTTCCAATGACAACCAGCCGGTGATTCCGCGTTCGGCGGTGAGCTCGAATTAAGCATCACGCAATAATCCAAAAGCCCCACCTGATCTGATCAGGCGGGGCTTTTAGTTTTCAAGATCAAAAGATCGCAGCCTTCGGCAGCGCCTACTGTTCCAGCTTCTGCGGGGTTTCCTGCCCCATGCAACGCACCGCTTTCTTCTTGTTGTTAACCAACACGCCGGTCAGGCCTTTCTGTTCGGTGTCGAACAGCACCAACACGCCATCAATGCACTGCGCCACTTGCGCCGCCGGTTCCAGGGAGACCTTGTAGTCTTCGCCCGGCACGGTCTTGAGCATGGTGAATTCGTTGAGCAGCAACGCATCCTCTGGCTTGGCGAAGTGCAGGTAGCCGTACCACCACAAGGCCGCGACGGTGCCGAGGATGCTGCAGATACCGGTGATGATCAGCGGGATGGCGTTACGTTCTTCACTCATTGCGGGCTCTCTGGTGGTTCATTTTCAGAATGTTCGGGTGCCGGGTAATTGGGGATTTCGCCCAAGCGGCGCAGGCCGTTGAAATGCTGCGGGTCATCGAGATAACGCAACATGACTTTGCGCCAGACCGGGTCGGCGAATGTCTGCACGTGACCGCCACGGGTCAGTTGCAGCACCCTGGGCGGCGGCGCAGCTTGATACAGACGGATGCCGTTGGAAAGAGGCACGAGCGGATCGTCGATGCTGTGGTAGATCAGTTTCGGCACGCCATTGAGCTGAGCCATGGAATTGATCGCACTGTCGCCATCAGGCACCAGCCAGGACAGCGGCACCTGGAACGCCCAGAACACCCATGAATTGCTCAGCGCATAACGACCGACACTGCGGTAACTGGCAGGCACACCATCGAGCACAACCGCCTTCAGTTGTTTTTGCCGCTCGGGGTGTTGCACGAGGTAGTGAACCGCCATCGAACCGCCAAGGCTCTGTCCCAGCAAGATCAGCGGCTTGCCCTTGACCTCCGGGGCCTGGTCGAGCCATTTGAACGCGGCGTCGATGTCCTGATAGATCGCCGGCAAGCTCGGTTCGCCCTCGGACAAGCCGTAACCGCGATAGTCCACCAGCAACACCTGGTAACCCTCTTTAGGCAGCCACCAACTCCCGCCCAGGTGCATGGGCAGGTTGCCACCGTTGCCGTGCAGGTGCAAAACGGTGCCTTTGACCTCGACACCTTTTTTTGCCGGTAGCCACCAGCCGTGCAGCTTGAGGCCGTCGGCGGTGGTCAGGGTTATATCGCGGTATTCGAGCTTGGCTTTCTCTGGGGTGAACAACTGGCCGGGCTCGGGGTAGAACAGCAGTGAGCTGCAACCGCTCAGGGCCAGGAGAAGGCAGAAGATGCCGAGGATTCTCATCCGGTGAAACCTCAATGTGGGTGATCGTTCCCATGCTCCGCGTGGGAATGCATAACGTGACGCTCCGCGTCACAGTGGACGCGGAGCGTCCATGGCGGCATTCCCACGCAGAGCGTGGGAACGATCTGATCAAAGGATATTGGAGTAATCCGCCTCGATCCGGTCCAGGCTCAGGTGATTGAGGAAGTTGGAGAAACACATCCACGCCGACAACGCGTTCATGTCGCGAAACTGTTCAGGCAGGTACTTGGGCGGCACCACCAGGCCTTCATCCACCAGCAGGCGCAAGGTGCGCATGTCTTCCAGGGTAGTCTTGCCGCAGAACAACAGCGGTATCTGCTCCAGCTTGCCTTTACGCACGGCCAGTTGAATGTAGTTGTAAATCATGATGAAGCCCTTGAGGTAGGACAAGTCTTTGGTGAATGGCAGACCTGTCGGCACCGAGCCGCGGAAAACGCGACTGGCGTTGCTGTAGCTCTCGGGCATCTCGAAGCCTTGTTCGCGGAAGAACTCGAACACCTGCAGGAAATCCGCGCCCTCCTCGACCATGTGAATGGCCCGCGTGCGGTTGGTCAGCTTGCGCAGGCGGCTCGGGTAGGAGGCAAAGGTGATGATTTCCATCAGGATCGCCAGGCCTTCCTGGGTCACCGTCGACGAGGGCGGCCCCTTGGACAGGAAGGTGCAGATCGGCTGGTTCAAACCGTTGAGGGTGGTACCGACATGCACCAGCCCTTCGTGGACCTCCAGGGCGCGCACATCGCGCTGATTGAACATCGCATCGGAGCGGATCTTGATGTAGTCAGCGCCGGCAGCCGCATCGGCGACGATGCCGTCAGACTCGAACACGCGGATGGTTTCCTCGGCTTCGCCAAATACTTTGTTCAAGCGATGTTGCAACAGGTCGACCGCTTCCTTGGCCGTCAGCGTCTTCGGTTCATCCTTGAGGTCGCCACGACCGTCGATGTTGTTCAGGTACTCGGACAGCATCATGCCCAGGTCGGACAGGGTCGGGTCGCCAGCATGAAAGGCGTCCGAGGCAGCGCCATACAACTCCTGGGAAATCAGGCCGAAATCCTCGGTGCCACGCGCTTCGAGCATGCGCACCACCATCCGGTATTCCTTGCACATGCGGCGCATGATTTGCCCGACCGGGTTGAACTGGCCAAGTTGACGGGTGATGTCGCGCTCGATGTTCTGGAATTCCAGCTTCACCTTGCTGGAATCGAAGGCCAGCGGACGGTTGAGATAGTAATCACGGTCCACCGCGGGCATTTCCTTGCCCTTGGCCTTGAGGAAGCCCTTGCGGATGTTGTCGTCCCATTTCACCGCATCGAGGACGCGAATCGGCGTCTGTGCCAGCACAATGCGATCGGACAAAATGCGTATCGACTGCTGGTAATCGTCCACCCGGAACTCCTGTTGAAACCTGTTGGTTATTGGGCCTTGGCCTGGCGCTGGTAGCGGACCGCTTCGACGAATACATCGGAGTTGGCGGGATCGTCGAGGTAGGCCGATACCTGGTCCATCTTGCTGTCGATCAACACGCCCTCGCCGTCGTCGGTCTGGAAGCCTTCGCCACTGAGAATTTTCTGCCCAAGCGCCTGCTTGATTTGCTCGAGGTCGAGGTTGTACACCACCAGTTCGCGCTTGTCGGTGAGTTCGAAGCCGGCAATCGT
This sequence comes from Pseudomonas umsongensis, assembly GCF_002236105.1. Lineage (GTDB taxonomy): Bacteria > Pseudomonadota > Gammaproteobacteria > Pseudomonadales > Pseudomonadaceae > Aquipseudomonas > Aquipseudomonas umsongensis. The sequence goes on along the minus strand of NZ_NIWU01000002.1, from coordinate 451,257 downwards.
GAAATTTCCGCCGAACCGGGCTGGCGCTTTCGCCGAGAGATACCAGCGGCTACCGTGGTGAGACACGGTAAATGGATAGGACTCGCGTTCCTTGGGCCTGGCCTTGAAGTAGCTGACTGCCTGATAGCGATTGTCGCCGATGCGCGTCAACTCAAGATTCAGCGGTTCACCCCAGGCATTGGTGCTGGTCCATTTTCCCAATAAACCTTTTGGTGCGGGCTCGCTCGTGGGCAGCGGCTCCTTGAAGGTCACCAGGCAGCCGCTGAGCAGCAGGAACGACAAGGCGATTACTACGGCGCACCAAGCTTTCATTCAACACTCCCTATCGACACACGATGACTTGTCCACGCTGATCGTTCCCACGCTCCGCGTGGGAATGCATCCAGTGACGCTCTGCGTCACACCGGCAAGGGACGCAGAGCGTCCCGGGCGGCATTCCCACGCGGAGCGTGGGAACGATCGGTACGGGGGGCGCGTTATACCGAAGCCAGCACCAAATGCATATAACGCGTCAGTATGCCCAGCATCTCCTCTTCGGCGTCCGGTTCGGCGTCGTTGAGCAGGCCCTGATATTCCATCCGTCCGATTATCGCCGTCAACACTTTGGCGTCCTGCTGTGGTTCGCGAGAACCCAGCACCTGGAAAAGCTGGCAGGAACCCTGCAACAGGATTTGCTGATGGGAGCGCACCAACTCGGCCAGGCGCGGGTTCAGCAGCGCTTCCTGGCGGAACGCCTGCTCGGCCATCAAGTGCTCACGACGGGTGATCAGTTGCCGGTGCACATAGTCGGTCATCAACCGCGCAATGTCGTCCGCCAGTTTTGAACGAGCCTGCGCACTGCCGTCGCCACTGGCGATCATGTCGCGCAGCAGGCCCTCGTTATTCACCCACAGCTTGGCCATGTAGGCCGCGCTGCGCTCCACATACTGGGCGAAGGTATCGGTGAGCAGGTCATCGATATCCTTGAAGTAGTAAGTGGTCGCCGATAACGGCACTTGTGCCTCGGCAGCCACCGCGCGATGCCTTACGGCCCGTACGCCATCGCGCACGACAATGCGCATCGCGGCATCGAGAATGTCCTGTCGACGTTGCTCGCTGCCCTGCCGGCTGGCCTTGCGGCCCTGGTACTGAACACTTTCAGCAACCGCAGTGGCGATACCCGCTGCACCTTCTTGAGCCATTGCACGATTCACGACAGGTCTTTCCTCTCAGATGAAACTAACAAGTTGATACGTTTGTACCAGACAGGCAATAAAAAGCCGCCTGAAGAGGCGGCTTTTTATTGAAACACTTACGCTTGTGGCCGCATGTGCGGGAACAGGATCACGTCGCGGATCGACGGGGAGTTGGTCAACAACATCACCAGGCGGTCGATGCCGATGCCTTCACCGGCCGTCGGTGGCATGCCGTACTCCAGCGCGCGCACGAAGTCGGCGTCGTAGTGCATGGCTTCGTCGTCGCCGGCGTCCTTGTCGGCCACCTGGGCCATGAAACGCTCGGCCTGGTCTTCCGCGTCGTTCAACTCGGAGTAGGCGTTGGCGATTTCACGACCACCGATGAACAGCTCGAAGCGGTCGGTGACATTCGGGTTCTCGTCGTTGCGGCGAGCCAACGGCGATACTTCGAACGGGTACTGGGTAATGAAGTGCGGCTGCTCCAGCTTGTGCTCGACCAGCTCTTCGAAAATCATCACCTGCAGCTTGCCCAGGCCTTCGAAGCCCAGCACCTTGGCGCCGGCCTTCTTGGCGATGGCGCGAGCCTTGTCGATGTCGTTCAGGTCATCGGCGGTCAGCTCAGGGTTGTACTTGAGGATCGAGTCGAACACCGACAGGCGCACGAACGGCTCGCCGAAGTGGAACACCTTGTCGCCGTACGGCACGTCGGTGCTGCCCAGGACCAGCTGTGCCAGCTCACGGAACAGTTCTTCGGTCAGGTCCATGTTGTCTTCGTAGTCGGCGTAGGCCTGGTAGAACTCCAACATGGTGAATTCAGGGTTGTGACGAGTCGAAACGCCTTCGTTACGGAAGTTGCGGTTGATCTCGAACACTTTTTCGAAGCCACCAACCACCAGACGCTTCAGGTACAGCTCTGGCGCGATACGCAGGAACATTTCCATGTCCAGCGCGTTGTGGTGGGTTTCGAACGGCTTGGCCGCGGCACCGCCAGGAATGGTCTGCAGCATCGGCGTTTCGACTTCGAGGAAGTCGCGCTTCATCAGGAAGCTGCGAATGTGCGCGATCACTTGCGAACGTACGCGGAACGTCTGGCGCACGTCTTCGTTGACGATCAGGTCAACGTAACGCTGGCGATAGCGCTGTTCGGTGTCGGTCAGGCCGTGGTGCTTGTCCGGCAGCGGGCGCAGGGACTTGGTCAGCAGGCGCACGTTGGTCATTTCAACGTACAGGTCACCTTTGCCGGAACGGGCCAGGGTGCCCTCGGCAGCAATGATGTCGCCCATGTCCCAGGTTTTCACCGCGGCCAGGGTGTCTTCGGACAGGGTCTTGCGGTTGACGTAGACCTGGATGCGACCGGTCATGTCCTGGATCACCATGAACGAGCCACGGTTGAGCATGATGCGACCGGCAACCTTGACCGGGATTGCAGCCTCTGCCAGCTCTTCCTTGGTCTTGTCCGCGTACTGTTTCTGCAAGTCATTGCAGTAGTTTTCGCGGCGGAAGTCGTTGGGGAAGGCATTGCCCTTGGCGCGCTCGGCAGCAAGCTTTTCCTTGCGCAGGGCGATCAGGGAGTTTTCTTCCTGTTGCAGGGCTTGCGGGTCGAGTTCTAGGTCGCTCATGTCTTTAAATATTCCATCACAGGTTCGTTGCCCCCGGGCCTGCGGCCCGGGGATCGCCAGCAAGCCGGCTCCTACAGGGATCGGGACCGATCCCGTATTGCATGTCTTACAGCCCTGATTTCAGGCTGGCTTCCAGGTATTCGTCGATATCGCCGTCGAGCACCTTGTCGCAGTCGCTGCGTTCGATGTTGGTACGCAGATCCTTGATCCGCGACGCATCGAGCACATAAGAACGGATCTGGTGACCCCAGCCGATATCCGACTTGGTGTCTTCCAGCGCCTGGGACGCGGCGTTGCGTTTCTGCATTTCCTGCTCATACAACTTGGCCCGCAGCATTTTCATGGCGGTGTCCTTGTTGGCATGCTGGGAACGTTCGTTCTGGCAGCTGACCACGGTATTGGTCGGTACGTGGGTGATACGTACGGCCGAGTCGGTGGTGTTTACGTGCTGACCACCGGCACCGGAGGAACGATAGGTGTCGATCCGCAAGTCCGCCGGGTTGATCTCGATTTCCACCTTGTCATCGATCTCTGGCGAGACAAAAACCGCCGAGAACGAAGTGTGACGACGGTTGCCAGAGTCGAACGGGCTCTTGCGAACCAGGCGATGTACGCCGATCTCGGTACGCAGCCAGCCAAAGGCGTATTCACCCTTGATGTGCACGGTCGCGCCCTTGATGCCAGCGACTTCACCGGCCGACAGTTCCATGATGGTGGCGTCGAAACCGCGTTTGTCAGCCCAGCGCAGATACATGCGCAGCAGGATGTTGGCCCAGTCCTGGGCCTCGGTGCCACCGGAGCCGGCCTGGATATCCAGGTAGGCGTTGTTCGGGTCCATTTCATGGCTGAACATGCGGCGGAATTCAAGCTTGGCGAGGTTTTCCTCAAGACGGGCCAGCTCGGCGACGACATCGCCCACTGCGCCTTCGTCGTTTTCTTCGACAGCCATGTCCAGCAGGTCGCGGCAATCGGCCAGACCCGTGTTCAGTTCGTCGAGGGTATCGACGATCTGCGCCAGCGCAGCGCGCTCGCGGCCCAGTTCCTGGGCGTATTCAGGTTTGTTCCAGACACTCGGATCTTCAAGCTCGCGATTGACCTCGGTCAGGCGCTCATGCTTTTGATCGTAGTCAAAGATACCCCCGAATAGTTTCGGAGCGCTCGGACAGGTCCTTGATGGTGTTAAGGATCGGGTTGATTTCCATGGCGGGCAGCACTCGTTGGCGAACTTTTGAAAGCCGGCGAGTATAACGGTAAACGGCCGGAAACGGCAGTCCGCTTGGCCGAAAAGGCGGGGTTCACCTACGCCCTCTGCAACTGTGGAGATCACCTGTGGCGAGGGGATTTATCCCCGTTGGACTGTGCAGTCCCGTTGTTGGGGCCCCTTCGCAGCCCAGCGGGGATAAATCCCCTCGCCACAGGGTGTTTTGTGTCGGTCAGCCTATGCCCACCTGATTACGCCCGTTGTTCTTCGCCTGGTACAACCCCTTGTCCGCCGCCGAGATCAATTCACGACAATTGCTGCCAGATATCGGGATGATGGTAGACAGGCCGATGCTGATGGTCAGGCTCGATCCTTCGGTCGGGGCTATATGCGGGATCTTCAGCGCGGCCACGGTCATGCGCAGTTTTTCCGCCACCAGCCGCGCGCCGCCCTGCGAGGTGTTGGGCAGTACCAGGGCGAATTCTTCGCCGCCGTAGCGGGCCGGGAGGTCGGAAGGTCGGGAGCTGGCGTCGCGGATCGCCGCGGCGACCTGGCGCAGGGCTTCGTCGCCTTCCAGATGGCCGAAGGTGTCGTTGTAGGTCTTGAAGTAGTCCACATCGATCATCAGCAACGACAATTGGGTCTGCTCACGCAGCGAGCGGCGCCATTCGAGTTCCAGGTATTCATCGAAATGCCGACGGTTCGACAGCCCGGTCAGGCCGTCGGAGTTCATCAGGCGTTGCAACACCAGGTTGGTGTCGAGCAACTGTTGCTGGCTGACCCGCAAAGCGCGGTAGGCCGCATCACGCTGCAGCAGCGTCATGTAGGAGCGCGAGTGATAGCGAATGCGCGCCACCAGCTCGATGTTGTCCGGCAGCTTGACCAGGTAGTCGTTGGCCCCGGCCGCGAACGCCGCGCTCTTGATCAGCGGGTCTTCCTTGGTCGACAGGACGATGATCGGAATGTCCCTGGTCGCCGGGTGGTTGCGGTATTCGCGTACCAGGCTCAGGCCATCGAGGCCGGGCATGACCAGGTCCTGCAGGATCACCGTCGGCTTGATGCGCACGGCATGGGCGATGGCCTGGTGCGGGTCGGCGCAAAAGTGGAAGTCGATGTTTTCTTCGCTCGACAAACCGCGTCGTACGGCCTCGCCGATCATCGCCTGATCGTCCACCAACAGCACCATGGCGGCATTTTCGTCAGTCTTGAAGTCGTCGAGCTGTAAATCATTCATGTGCGTTCACCTGAATACTACTTGGGCCAGGAATGCGGTTGAAAGGGTCACTTGGGGAATATCTCCAGCAATCGTGGCGCTATCTTTTCCAGCGGGCGTATTTCCACGGCGGCATCGATGGCGGCTGCAGCCTTCGGCATGCCGTACACCGCACTGCTTTGTTGATCTTGTGCGATGGTCAGGTAGCCATGCTGGCGCATGAGTTTAAGCCCTTGCGCGCCATCACGCCCCATCCCGGTCAACAAAACGCCAACCGCATCGCCATTCCAGTAACTGGCCACGCTCTCGAAAAACACATCGATAGAGGGCCTGTAGATCTCGTTGACCGGTTCGGCCGTGTAGGCCAGCTTGCCGTTTTTCAACAAACGAATATGGTGGTTGGTGCCCGCCAGCAGCACGGTGCCGCTTTGCGGCGGCTCGCCCTCCTGGGCCAGGCGCACGTTCAGGCCGCTGGCGCTGCCGAGCCATTCGGCCATGCCAGCGGCAAATACCTGGTCAACGTGTTGGACCAAGACGATGGCCGGGGAAAAATCCCGCGGCAATCCCTTGAGCAGGCATTCCAAAGCCGCCGGCCCGCCAGCGGATGAACCGATGGCGATCAGGCTCTGGCGTGGGCCCGAACTGCGCGTCGGATCCGGTGCCAATCGTTCCCGATTGCCCTTGTCGCCGATCAGCCAGCCGATATTCATGATCTTGCGTAACAGCGGTGCCGCCGCTTCCTGGGCATTGCCCGCGCCGAGGGCTGGCGTGTCGACCACATCCAGGGCGCCATGGCCCATGGCCTCGAACACCCGATGCACGTTCTGCTGGCGATCGACGGTGACGATGACGATCGCGCAGGGCGTTTCAGCCATGATGTGCCGGGTGGCTTCCACTCCGTCCATCACCGGCATGATCAAATCCATCAGGATCAGGTCTGGCGTCTGTTCGGCACACTTTTGCACCGCCTCGCGGCCATTGCTCGCCACCCAGATCACCTGGTGGGCCGGCTCGAAAGCCAATGCCCGGCGCAAGGCTTCCACGGCCATTGGCATGTCATTGACGATTGCGATCTTCATGCCCGTGCTCCTCCTATGAGCTCAACCACTGCATCGAGCAGGGCATCGTCGTGAAAACTGGCTTTGGCTAGATAATAGTCGGCCCCGGCGTCCAGTCCACGACGACGGTCTTCTTCACGATCCTTGTAGGACACCACCATCACCGGCAGCGATTGCAGACGATTGTCCCGGCGCAACAACGACACCAGCTCGATGCCGTCCATGCGCGGCATGTCGATGTCGGTGATCAGCAGGTCGAAATCTTCGGAACGCAAGGCATTCCAGCCATCCATGCCGTCGACCGCCACGGCCACGTCATAACCTCGATTGAGCAACAGTTTGCGCTGCAGCTCACGCACGGTCAGGGAGTCATCGACGACCAGGACTCGCTTGCGGGCCGCTGCGACGACCTGGTTGCTGTGGCGCGCAATGCGCTCCAGCCGCCCGGTGTTGAGCAACTTATCCACCGAACGCAGCATGTCTTCGACGTCGACGATCAACACCACCGAACCGTCGTCGAGCAGAGCGCCGGCGGAGATATCCTGGACCTTGCCGAGGCGCTCATCCAGGGGCAATACAACCAATGTCCGCTCGCCGATAAAGCGTTCTACCGCAATGCCATATATCGCATCACGCTCGCGGATCACCACGACTTTCAGGGTTTGCTGGCTGCCTTGACTGGCCGGACGCTGCAACAGTTGACTGGCGGCGACCAGCCCGACATGCCGGCCTTCATGCCAGAAATGCTGGCGGCCCTCGACCTGAACGATATCCGCCGGCTCCAGATCACACATGCGTTCAATGTGGGCCAGCGGGAAGGCATAAGCCTCTTCACCGACTTCCACCACCAGGCTGCGCACCACGGACAGGGTCAGGGGCACCTCGAGATGGAAACGACTGCCCTCGCCCGCCGTCTGCTCCAGCACCACCGCACCGCGCAACTGGCGAACCATGTGCTGCACCGCATCCAGGCCAACGCCGCGCCCGGAGACTTCGGTGACAGTGTCGCGCAGACTGAAGCCGGGCAGGAAAAGGAAGGTCAGCAGTTCCTCTTCACTCAATTGCGCGGCGGTATCGGCCGGGGATAACTGGCGTTCGACGATGCTGCGACGGACCTTTTCCAGATCGACCCCGTTACCGTCATCGCTCAGCTGCAGCACCAGCAATCCGGCCTGATGGGACGCGCGCAGACGAATCAGGCCCTCTGCCGGCTTACCCGCCAACAGCCTTTGTTCCGGGCTTTCGATACCGTGATCGACGGCATTGCGCAGCAAGTGAGTCAGTGGCGCTTCGAGTTTTTCCAGGACGTCGCGATCGACCTGGGTCTTTTCGCCCTCGATCTCCAGCCGCACTTGCTTGCCGAGGCTACGACCGAGGTCGCGGACCATCCGCACCTGCCCCGTCAAGACATCGGCGAACGGCCGCATGCGACAAGCCAGGGCGGTGTCGTACAACACCTGCGCGCGCAGGCTGGCCTGCCAGGCAAACTCATCCAGTTCGGCGTTTTTTTCCACCAGCAATTGCTGGGACTCCGCCAGGAGCCGGCGTGCATCGTCGAGGGCTTCCCGGGCTTCGAGGCTCAGGACTTGCTCCTTGAGATGGACGTTGAGGTTTTCCAGCGCCCGCTGACTGTTGCTCTGCATGCGCTTGAGCCGCTGCATGGTTGCCAGGTGCGGTTTGAGCCGCAGGGTTTCCACCAGGGATTTACTCGACAGATCGAGCAGGCTGTTCAAGCGCTCGGCAGTGACGCGCAGTACGCGCTCGCCGTTTTCGGTGGTGCGCCTGGCCAGTTTCGGCGATACCGCCAGCGATTCGACGGGCGCCGCCGGCTCTTCGATCGTGGGTGCGGGCGCTTCAACTTGCAGCTCGGCCATCACCAGCGCGGCGGGGGTCATGCTCGGTATCGCAGCAGCCATTGGATCGAGCAAGCGCCCCATCAATGCGACATACGCTTCGATGTCCGCAGCGCCCGGCGCATTGTTCGGTGTCGCGATGCGCATCAGCAGGTCGGTACCTTGCAGCAACGCATCAATGTGTTCCGGGCGCAGGTACAAGCGCCCTTCCTGGGCACTGACCAGGCAATCTTCCATGACATGGGCAACGCTGACGCCAGCATCGACGCCGACGATCCGGGCCGCGCCTTTTAGCGAATGTGCCGCACGCATGCACGATTCGAGATGATCAGCCTGGGTCGGATCACGTTCCAGCGCCAACAAACCTGCGCTCAGCACCTGGGTCTGGGCCTCGGCTTCCAGGCTGAACAGCTCCAGCAACGAAGAGTCGCGCATTTGCTCGGGGGTCATGTGAGGCTCCGGGTCACGGCGGACATCAGCTGATCTTCATCCAGCCAGCGCAGGCCGCGACCTTTGAATTGCATCACGCCACGGGTGTACTTGGCACTGGCCTGCGCGCCAGAGCGGGACGCCGCTTCGAGGATGCGTTCGTCGATGGCATGTATTCCGTCCACTTCGTCTACCGGCACCACCACGGGACCGCCGTGGGCGGCGATGATCAGCATGCGCGGCACGACTCGCGCGCCGCTGGCAACGCTGCTGGTGCTATCGAGCCCCAGCAACTCGACCAAAGAGAGGCACGCCACCAACGCACCCCGTACATTCGCCACCCCTAGCAAGGCCCGGGAGCGTTGATGGGGCAATGAATGAATGGTTTGCAACGGCGCCACTTCGACCAGGCTGCGAGTGGCCAGCGCCAGCCATTCTTCGCCGAGGCGGAACATCAGCAGCGAACGGGTTTTCACCTCGCTTTCGACGGCAATGGACGCTGACGCGCGTTCCTCCTGCTGCAACGCGTAGCGATCCAGCAGGCGCGTGGCGGCCGCCGAATACACCGCGCAATTACGGCAGTGAATGTGTTCGCTCAGCAGCGGGCAGGACTTGTCGCCGTGAATGCCAATGCGATTCCAGCAGTCGTCGATGGACTGGGCATCTTCATGGGTGACGTTCAAGGAGTCGGAGGCGATCATCGTTTACGCTCACTGTCGGCGGAGCGCTCGCTGCGGGCGGCGCGGTCCTGCAATCGTCTGGCGCCCGCGGTATCACCCTGGGATTGCAGCAAGGCGGCCAAGTGCATCAACGCATCGGCATGTTGCGGGTCGAGGTACAACGCCTTGCGATAAAAACCCTGGGCCTCGAGGACGCTGCCGGCGACATCGCTGAGCAGCCCCAGCCAATAAAACACCTGGGCCACCGGTTCGTGGTGGCGTAGATAGTTATCACAAGCGGCACGGGCTTCGGCGCTTTTGCCTTCGTTGGCCAGCGCGGCGACGTTCGCCAGCAGCGCGGCGGCGTCGGATGTGCTTGGTGCGACCGGGTGCGATACCTGCTTGACGCTGGCGAACGGGCGCCGTTGAGTCGGTACCGGCGCAACCCTGCGCACGGGTTGCGGCACTGGCAACGGTGTGGGTACGAATGCCGGCAGCGGCTCGGGCTCCGGAGCGCCATGGCGACTGAAGGCAAAGGATTGTGGGATGCCAATCGAACGCATGCCCAGGCGCCCCAGCAGACTGCCCTCCGCCGGGCCGATAAACAGTACCCCATCAACATGGGTCAAGCGCTTGAGTACCTCGAAAACCTGTTTCTGTGTTGGCAGATCGAAGTAGATCAGCAGATTGCGGCAGAACACGAAGTCAAAGGGTGGCTCGCTGGCGAGCAAGGTCGGATCGAGCAGATTGCCGACCTGCAGGCGCACTTGCTCCAGTACCGGGGCGCTGAGTCGATAGCCGTCGTTTTCGGCGCTGAAATGGCGGTCACGAAACGCAATGTCCTGACCGCGAAACGAATTCTTGCCGTATAGCGCTCGTCGGGCTTTTTCCACCGACAAAGGGCTGACGTCCATGCCATCGACCTTGAACTGGTGCGGCTTGAACCCGGCATCCAGCAGCGCCATGGCAATGGAATAAGGCTCTTCGCCGGTGGAGCACGGCAGGCTCAGAATCCGCAGGGCGCGCATATTGTTGAGCTCGGCCAGGCGCCTGGTCGCCAGTTTCGCCAGGGTGGTGAAAGATTCCGGGTAACGGAAAAACCAGGTTTCAGGGACGATCACCGCTTCGATCAACGCCTGCTGCTCGTCGCTTGAACACTGCAAGGTGCACCAATATTCGTCGGCCGTCTGCGCTTGGGACGCGGCACTGCGTTGGCGTACCGCACGCTCGATGATCGCCGGGCCGACCGACGTCACGTCGAGGCCGATACGCTCCTTGAGAAAATCGAAAAACCGCTGGTCGCTACTCATTGCCACTGCTCCAGCAATGCCGGGTCAAGGGGTGGCGTCGGGTACAACAGCGCACGGACCTGATCGTCCAGCAGGTCGGCCACCCGCACCCATTGCAACAAACCCTGGGCATCTTCACGTACGGGCCCCAGGTACGGCGCCTGTGGATTGTCCAGGCCATAGGGCTGAAATTCCGCCGGATTGCAACGCACGGTGTCGGTGGCCCGTTCCAGAATCAGACCGAGTAATTGCGCCTGGGCGGTTGCATCCGGCCGGTAATGCACCAGCACCAGGCGCGTGCTGGTGCGCGCCTGCGCGGGCGTGCCGAAGGTCAATGCACTGAGGTCGATGACCGGCACCACCGCGCCACGATAGGCCAATACTCCGGCGACCCAATGCGGCGCCTGGGCAATCGGCTTCAATGGCAGGCGCGACAGCACTTCCGCCACCTCGATCGCCTGCAAGGCATACCGCTCGTGACCGATGCGAAACACCAGGAATAACGCGTGCGCCGCCTGTTTCACGGCAGAGCGCTTGGCCGTGAGTTCGCTCATCAGACTTTGAATCGCGAGACGCCGCTACGCAGCCCTACCGCCACCTGGCTCAGCTCGTCGATGGCGAAGCTGGCCTGGCGCAGGGATTCGACGGTCTGGCTGCTGGCATCACCCAATTGCACCAGCGCGTGGTTGATCTGCTCGGCGCCGGTGGCCTGGGCCTGCATGCCTTCGTTGACCATCAACACCCGCGGCGCCAGCGCCTGGACCTGATGGATGATCTGCGACAACTGCTCGCCCACCTGCTGCACCTCGAACATGCCGCGGCGCACTTCCTCGGAGAATTTGTCCATGCCCATCACACCGGCCGACACCGCCGATTGAATTTCGCGCACCATCTGCTCGATGTCGTAGGTGGCGACGGCGGTCTGGTCCGCCAGACGCCGGACTTCAGTCGCAACCACGGCAAAACCTCGACCGTATTCGCCGGCCTTCTCGGCTTCGATAGCCGCGTTGAGCGACAACAGGTTAGTCTGATCGGCGACCTTGACGATGGTGACCACCACCTGGTTAATGTTGCCGGCCTTCTCGTTGAGGATCGCCAGCTTGGCGTTGACCAGGTCGGCCGCGCCCATCACCGAATGCATGGTCTCTTCCATGCGCGCCAGGCCCTGTTGCCCGGAACCGGCGGCCACCGAAGCCTGGTCGGCGGCGGTGGACACTTCGGTCATGGTGCGTACCAGGTCACGAGACGTAGCGGCGATTTCCCGGGAAGTCGCGCCGATTTCAGTGGTGGTCGCGGCCGTTTCGGTGGCGGTGGCCTGCTGTTGCTTGGACGTCGCGGCGATCTCGGTGACCGATGTGGTCACTTGCACCGACGAGCGCTGGGCCTGGGACACCAGGGCGGTCAGCTCGGTCATCATGTCGTTGAAGCCGGTTTCCACGGCACCGAATTCGTCCTTGCGCTCAAGATTGAGACGCGAGCTCAGATCGCCCGTGCGCATGATTTCGAGGATTTGCACGATACGATTCATCGGCGCCATGATGGCGCGCATCAGCAGCAGGCCGCAAAGGCCGGCGGCCAATACCGCGAACACCAGGGAAATACCCATGATGATCTTGGCGGTGAGTACCGCATCGTCGATGGCCGCCACAGCCTGGTCTGCCACTGCTTTGTTGTGGCGCAGAATATCACTGAGCTTCATTCGACCCGCTGTCCAGACGGGGGTCAGCTCTTCGTTGAACATCCTGATGGCTTCGGCGTCCTGGTTGCGTTTATGCAAATCCGTAACGGCGAGCAGGATGCGGTGGTAGTCCGCGTGGAGTTTTTCAAACGCGGCATATTCGACCTTGTCTTCATCCGTCGTCACCGTGGCGCGATAAAGCTCCATCTGCTCTTGCAAGCGCGCGGAGAAATCCTTGAAATCCGAGGCATCCTTGGCGGTGAAGCCCTGTCCCTGCTCCAGCCCGAGCATCTCCAACATCCGCAAGTAACTGTCGGACCAGGCGCCGCGGACCATCGAGCTGTAATACAAGCCCGGCAGCGCATCCTCACGAACGCTGGCTTCGCTGGTCTCGATCTTCAACAAGCGCGAATACGAGACGACCACCATCAGCAACATGATGGCGATAATTACCGCAAAGCTCGCCAAAATGCGTTGGCGCAACGTCCAGTTCTTCACAGTCAATCCTCGGGGCCATTTTGAAATGCGGGGAGTATAGCCGAGGGCGCTGTTTCATTTATAAGACGGTTGCGCCACTTCTCATCTCTTGGCAAAAAAAATCGAAGTGGTCGGTTTATAGTCAAAAGATCGCAGCCTGGCGCACCTGCTTCTCCAGTTCGGCCTTCAACCCTGGCGCCAACTTGAGTTGCCGCGCCAGCTCATCGAGGTAGGACTTCTCCATGAAGCTCTCCTCATCCACCAGCATCACACTGGCGATGTACATCTCGGCAGCCATTTCCGGGGTGCTGGCGGCGCGGGCGACATCGGTCGGATCCAGTGGCTTGTTCAGTTCCGCGTGAAGCCAGTGTTGCAGCTCCTGATCGTTGTCGAGCTTGCTGAACTCACCTTCGATCAGCTCGCGTTCGCGCGCGTCAATATGACCGTCTGCCTTGGCCGCGGCCACCAGGGCCTTGAGAATCGCCTGGCTGTGCTGCTCGGCTTGCGCCATTGGCAGGCGATCCAGGGTTTGCGGTTCGGTCTTCGGGGCCGTGCCCTGCTGGGCTTGCCAGTTGCCGTAGGCTTTGTAGGCCAGCACGCCCAATGCGGCGAGGCCGCCATAAACCGCGACCTTGCCTCCGACCTTGCGCGCCTTCTTGTTACCCAGCAGCAGGCCCATGGCCCCAGCGGCGAGGGCCCCGCCGCCCGCACCGGAGAGCAAGCTGCCGATGCCACTGCTCGCCCCCTTGTTCTGCGCCGCACCGGTATTTTTTTGCAACAGATCCTGGCCAGACTTGAGCAGTTGGTCGAGCAATCCACGGGTGATCATTTTCCGCCTCCACAAAAGGGTTTAACCGGACACTAAGGCCATCAGCCTAAATCGAAAGTGCCCGGCGCCCCCGGTGAGTTTGCTTCCAGATGTTGCTGGGAAAGAGCTCCTGCCAGTGCTTGTCCCATTACTGCCCAGAAGCCCATCGAAAAAAAAGATATACACTGCATAAAATCTATAAAAACCGCTTACCTGGTACGGCCTCATGATGACCCTGCGTCAAATCCGGCACTTCATTGCGGTGGCCGAGACCGGTTCGATCTCTGCCGCCGCGCAAACCGCGTTCATTTCACAATCCACCCTGACCCTGGCGATCCAGCAGCTCGAGCAGGAGATCGGCGTTGGCCTGTTCAATCGCCACGCCAAGGGCATGACCCTGACCCATCAGGGGCATCAGTTCCTGCGCCAGGCGCATTTGATCCTGGCCACCGTGGACAATGCCAAGCGCAGCCTGCAACAAAGCACCGACCAGGTGGCCGGGCAATTGATCGTTGGCGTGACCAGCCTGGTCGCCGGTTACTACCTGGCGGACCTGCTCACGCGTTTCCAGCGCGCCTACCCCAACGTCGAAATCCGCGTGATGGAAGACGAACGCCCCTACATCGAACATTTGCTGGTCAGCGGCGAGATCGATGTAGGGGTGCTGATCCTTTCCAACCTTGAAGACCGTCACGCCTTGCAGACCGAAGTGCTGACCCATTCACCCCATCGACTGTGGTTGCCGGCCCAGCATCCGCTGCTGGAACACGACAGCATCAACCTCGCCGACGTGGCCCGCGAGCCGCTGATTCAATTGAACGTCGATGAAATGGATCGCAACGCCCAGCGCATGTGGACAGCCGCTTCCCTGCAACCACGCATCACCCTGCGCACGGCCTCGACCGAAGCGGTGCGTAGCCTGGTGGCGGCCGGGCTGGGTGTTTCGATCCAGCCCGACATGACTTATCGCCCGTGGTCGCTGGAGGGCGACATCATTGAAGCGCGGCCGATTGCCGACCTGAGCCAGACCCTCGATGTCGGCCTGGCCTGGCGCCGCGGCACTGCGCGCCCGGCCTTGGTGGACCCGTTCCTGACCGTCGCTCGCGAGCAACCCCACGGCGGGCGCAAGCCATCTATTTAATCGAACGCCACCTTCAGTATTTAGAATTTGTCGACCTCGGGTCTGCGCACTAGTCTTGTCATATGTATATAAGACGGCCAGCCCCAGTCACAGGGAGCAGCATGGCCACACAAGAAAAGAGAACCCGAAGAATGGCTGGCGCACAGACCCCGTTGTTCACCGCATTGTTGATCGAAGGTGAATTAGTCGCAGGGCAAGGCCGTGTCGAGGCGATCCTCAACCCGGCCACCGGCGAAGTGTTGACGCACATCGCCGAAGCCAGCACCGAACAAGTCGAAGCCGCTATTCTCGCCGCGCACCGCGCCTTCGCCGGCTGGTCGCGGACCACGCCGCAGCAACGCTCGAACCTGTTGCTCGATATCGCCAACGCCATCGAAAAAAACGCCGACCTGCTCGCCCGCCTCGAATCCCTCAATTGTGGCAAGCCGTTGCATCTGGCGCGTCAGGACGACCTGAGCGCCACGGTCGATGTGTTCCGTTTTTTCGCTGGCGCCGTGCGCTGCCAGACCGGCCAGCTCAGCGGCGAGTACCTGCCGGGCTACACCAGCATGGTGCGGCGCGATCCGATTGGCGTGGTTGCATCGATTGCGCCGTGGAATTACCCGATCATGATGGCGGCGTGGAAAATCGCCCCGGCCCTGGCCGCCGGCAATACCTTGGTGTTCAAGCCCTCGGAGCACACGCCCCTGTCGATCCTGGCGTTGGCCCCGGCGCTGGCCGAGATCCTGCCGCCTGGCGTGATCAACATTGTTTGCGGTGGCGGCGAAGGCGTCGGCAGTCATCTGGTCAGCCACCCCAAGGTGCGCATGGTGTCGCTGACCGGCGACATCGTCACCGGGCAGAAAATCCTCCAGGCCGCAGCAAAGACCCTCAAGCGCACACACCTCGAACTGGGCGGTAAAGCCCCCGTGATTGTCTGCAACGATGCCGACATCCAGGCGGTGGTCGAAGGCGTGCGCACCTACGGCTACTACAACGCCGGGCAGGATTGCACCGCCGCTTGCCGGGTGTACGCCCAGGCCGGCATTCACGATCGCCTGGTGGCCGAACTCGGCGCGGCGGTCAGCAGCCTGCGCTTTGCCGGTAAACGCGATTCCGACAACGAAATCGGCCCGTTGATCAGCACTCGCCAGCGCGACCGCGTGGCCAGTTTCGTCGAGCGCGCCCTCGGCCAGCCGCATATCGAACGGGTGACCGGCGCGGCGGTGCATTCCGGCGCCGGCTTCTATTACCAACCGACGTTGCTCGCCGGTTGCAAGCAAGGCGATGAAATCGTCCAGCGCGAAGTGTTCGGGCCGGTGGTCACCGTGACCCGATTCGATCAGCTGGAACAGGCGGTGGATTGGGCCAACGACTCGGAATACGGCCTGGCCTCGTCGGTCTGGACGCAGAACCTGGATAAGGCGATGCAGGTTGCCGCGCGGTTGCAGTATGGCTGCACCTGGATCAACAGCCATTTCATGCTGGTCAGCGAGATGCCCCACGGCGGGCTCAAGCGTTCGGGTTATGGCAAGGACCTGTCCAGCGATTCACTCCAGGACTACAGCGTGGTGCGGCACATCATGGCACGCCACGGGCAGCATCTCTGACTACGCTAATAACAAGCCGTTAACGGCATGCTTCACCACGTTCACCACTGCCCCGACCATAATTTGAAGAAGAGGGAAACCCCATGTTCGTGCACAAGACCGCACTGCTCAGTGCCATCACCCCCTTACTGCTGGCCAGTGGCGTGTTTGTCCAGGCCGCCGAGCCATTGAAGGCCGTCGGTGCCGGCGAAGGCCAGCTGGATATCGTCGCGTGGCCTGGCTACATCGAACGTGGCGAAAGCGACAAGGCCTACGACTGGGTGACCGGTTTCGAGAAAGAAACCGGCTGCAAGGTCAACGTGAAAACCGCTGCGACCTCCGATGAGATGGTCAGCCTGATGGCCAAGGGCGGTTATGACCTGGTGACCGCGTCGGGCGATGCCTCGCTGCGCCTGATCGTCGGCAAGCGCGTGCAGCCGATCAACACGGCGTTGATCCCGAACTGGAAGAACCTCGATCCGCGCCTGAAGGATGCGCCGTGGTATGTGGTCAACAAGCAGACCTACGGCACCCCGTACCAGTGGGGGCCGAACGTGTTGATGTACAACACCAACGTCTTCAAGACCGCGCCCGACAGCTGGGGCGTGTTGTTCAACGCGCAGAACCTGCCGGACGGCAAGCCGAACAAGGGCCGCGTGCAGGCCTATGACGGTCCGATCTACATCGCCGACGCAGCGCTGTACCTGAAATCCGCCAAGCCGGAACTGGGGATCCAGAACCCCTACGAACTGACCGAAGCGCAATACAAGGCCGTGCTCGATCTATTGCGCGCCCAGCAGCCGTTGATCCACCGCTACTGGCACGACACCACCGTACAGATGAGTGACTTCAAGAATGAAGGTGTGGTGGCGTCCGGGGCCTGGCCGTATCAGGTCAACGGCCTGATCAATGAGAAACAGCCGATCGCCTCGACCATCCCCAAAGAAGGCGCCACCGGGTGGGCCGACACCACCATGATGCACACCGATGCCAAGCACCCGAACTGTGCCTATAAGTGGATGGACTGGTCGCTGCAACCGAAAGTCCAGGGTGACGTGGCGGCTTGGTTCGGTTCGTTGCCGGCGGTACCGGCAGCGTGCAAAGAGAGCGAACTGCTTGGCGCCGAAGGCTGCAAGACCAACGGCTTCGACAACTTCGACAAGATCGCCTTCTGGAAAACCCCGCAGGCCGAGGGCGGCAAATTCGTGCCGTACAGCCGCTGGACCCAGGACTACATCGCGATCATGGGCGGCAGGTAAGCCCTCTTAAGATCAAAAGATCGCAGCCTGCGGCAGCTCCTACCGCGACCGCAGGCACCGCAGATTCGGTGCCTTCTGCAAATCCTGTAGGAGCTGCCGAAGGCTGCGATCTTTTCGACGCCACAACCGATTCAGATTTTTTAGAAAGCGCGCCTTTTTGGAGCACCGCACCATGACGCTTGCAGTCCAGTTCACCAACGTTTCCCGTCAGTTCGGCGAAGTGAAAGCCGTTGACCGGGTTTCCATCGACATCCAGGACGGCGAGTTTTTCTCCATGCTGGGGC
This sequence comes from Pseudomonas umsongensis, assembly GCF_002236105.1. Taxonomy (GTDB): domain Bacteria; phylum Pseudomonadota; class Gammaproteobacteria; order Pseudomonadales; family Pseudomonadaceae; genus Aquipseudomonas; species Aquipseudomonas umsongensis. The sequence goes on along the minus strand of NZ_NIWU01000002.1, from coordinate 433,546 downwards.
CTTCCGGCTCAGGCAAAACCACCTGCCTGCGCCTGATCGCCGGTTTTGAACAACCGAGCGCGGGTTCCATTCGTATTCATGGCGAGGAAGCCGCCGGCCTTCCGCCTTACCAGCGTGATGTGAACACCGTGTTCCAGGATTACGCGCTGTTCCCCCACATGAACGTTCGCGACAACGTCGCCTACGGCTTGAAAGTCAAAGGCGTCGCCAAGGCCGAACGCTTGAAGCGCGCCGAAGAAGCCCTCGACATGGTTGCCCTCGGCGGCTACGGCGAGCGCAAGCCGGTGCAACTTTCCGGGGGCCAGCGCCAGCGTGTGGCCCTGGCCCGTGCCCTGGTGAATCGCCCACGGGTGTTGCTGCTCGACGAACCGCTCGGCGCGCTGGACCTGAAGTTGCGCGAGCAGATGCAAGGCGAATTGAAGAAGCTGCAACGCCAGCTGGGCATCACCTTCATTTTCGTCACCCACGACCAGACCGAAGCGCTGTCCATGTCCGACCGCGTCGCCGTGTTCAACAAGGGTCGCATTGAACAGGTCGATTCGCCGCGCAACCTGTACATGAAACCTTCGACCACCTTCGTCGCCGAATTCGTCGGCACTTCCAACGTGATTCGCGGTGACCTGGCGAAGCAGTTGAGCGGCAATCCCCAGCCGTTCTCGATTCGCCCGGAACACGTGCGCTTCGCCGAAGGCCCGTTGGCCAGCCATGAGATCGAAGTCAGCGGCCTGCTGCACGATATCCAATACCAGGGCAGCGCCACCCGCTACGAATTGAAGCTGGAAAACGGCCAGACCTTGAACATCAGCCAGGCCAACAATCAATGGCTCGACACCAGCGCCCAGCACCAGACCGGGCAACGCCTGAGCGCACGCTGGGCCCGTGAAGCGATGATCCCGCTGCATGACACCCTGACAGGCGGGGTGTGACATGAGCACCCTGGCTGTTCCTCATTCCTCGTCGGGCGGCTCGGCGTTGCGCAGGTTTTCCAACCTGCTGTACCGCCGGCCGAACCTGTACCTGTCGATGCTGCTGGTGCCGCCGCTGCTGTGGTTCGGCGCCATTTACCTGGGTTCGCTGCTGACGTTGCTGTGGCAAGGTTTCTACACCTTCGACGACTTCACCATGGCGGTCACCCCCGACCTGACCCTGGCGAACTTCGCCGCGCTGTTCCAGCCATCGAACTTCGACATCATCCTGCGCACCCTGGGCATGGCCATCGTGGTTTCGATCGCCAGCGCCATCGTCGCCTTCCCGATTGCCTATTACATGGCGCGCTACACCACCGGCAAGACCAAGGCGTTCTTCTACATCGCGGTGATGATGCCGATGTGGGCCAGCTACATCGTCAAGGCGTATGCCTGGACGCTGCTGCTGGCCAAGGGCGGAGTGGCGCAGTGGTTCGTCCAGCACTTGGGGCTGGAGCCTCTATTGCAGTTCGTGCTGGGCATCCCGGGGGTCGGCGGCAGTACCCTGTCGACCTCACACCTGGGGCGCTTCATGGTGTTCGTCTACATCTGGCTGCCCTTCATGATCCTGCCGATCCAGGCCTCGCTGGAACGCCTGCCACCGTCACTGCTGCAAGCGTCCGCCGACCTCGGCGCCAAGCCGCGCCAGACCTTCATGCAGGTGATCCTGCCGCTGTCGGTGCCGGGTATTGCGGCAGGCTCCATCTTCACGTTCTCCCTGACCCTGGGCGATTTCATCGTGCCACAACTGGTCGGCCCGCCCGGCTACTTCGTCGGCAGCATGGTGTATGCCCAACAAGGTGCGATCGGCAACATGCCAATGGCTGCAGCCTTCACCCTGGTGCCGATCGTGCTGATCGCCATCTACCTGTCCATCGTCAAACGACTGGGGGCCTTCGATGCACTCTGACAAAGCATCCCTGGGCTTGCGTATCGCCGCCTGGGGCGGGCTGGTGTTCCTGCACTTCCCGATCCTGATCATCTTCCTGTATGCCTTCAACACCGAAGACGCGGCGTTCAGTTTCCCGCCCAAGGGTTTCACCCTGAAGTGGATCGGCGTGGCGTTCTCACGGCCCGACGTACTGGAAGCGATCAAGTTGTCGCTGCAGATCGCGGCCATTGCCACGTTGATTGCCATGGTGCTTGGCACGCTGGCGTCGGCGGCGCTGTACCGACGGGACTTTTTCGGCAAGCAAGGTATCTCGTTGATGCTGATCCTGCCGATTGCCCTGCCGGGGATCATCACCGGTATCGCATTGCTGGCGACGTTCAAGACACTGGGCATCGAGCCGGGGATGTTCACCATCATCGTCGGCCACGCGACCTTCTGCGTGGTGATCGTCTACAACAACGTCATCGCCCGCTTGCGCCGTACCTCCCACAGCCTGATCGAAGCCTCGATGGACCTGGGCGCCGATGGCTGGCAGACCTTCCGCTACATCATCCTGCCGAACCTCGGCTCGGCGCTGCTGGCCGGCGGCATGTTGGCGTTCGCGCTGTCGTTCGACGAGATCATCGTCACCACCTTCACCGCCGGCCATGAACGCACCCTGCCGCTATGGCTGCTCAACCAGCTCAGCCGCCCACGGGACGTGCCGGTGACCAATGTCGTGGCGATGCTGGTGATGATGGTGACGATGCTGCCGATCCTCGGTGCCTATTACCTGACCCGGGGGGGTGAGAGCGTGGCCGGTAGCGGCGGGAAGTAACTGATTACAAACCTGTAGGAGCTGCCGCAGGCTGCGATCCTTTGATCTTGCTTTTGAAGATCAAGATCAAAGGATCGCAGCCTGCGGCAGCTCCTACAGGGGCCGGTTTCTGCAGATAAAAATAATTAGCTTTGAAGAGGACGATGTCATGCAAACCCAACTTTTGATCAACGGCCAACTGGTCAATGGCGAAGGCCCCGCCCAACCGGTGTTCAACCCGGCGCTAGGGCGCGTGCTGGTGGAAATCAACGAGGCCAGCGAAGCCCAGGTCGATGCCGCCGTGCGCGCCGCCGATGCCGCGTTCGACAGCTGGTCGCAGACTCCGCCCAAGGAGCGTTCGCTGCTGCTGCTCAAACTCGCCGACGCCATCGAGGCCCACGGCGAAGAGCTGGCCAAGCTCGAATCGGACAACTGCGGCAAGCCCTACAGCGCCGCGCTCAACGACGAGATCCCGGCGATTGCCGACGTGTTCCGTTTCTTCGCCGGCGCCAGCCGTTGCATGAGCGGCTCGGCCGGCGGCGAATACCTGCCCGGCCACACCTCGATGATCCGCCGCGACCCGGTCGGGGTGATCGCCTCCATCGCGCCGTGGAACTACCCGCTGATGATGGTCGCCTGGAAAATCGCCCCGGCCCTGGCCGCCGGCAATACCGTGGTGCTCAAGCCCTCGGAACAGACGCCGTTGACCGCGTTGCGCCTGGCGCAACTGGCAGCGGAAATCTTCCCGGCTGGCGTGCTCAACCTGGTGTTCGGCCGCGGCCCTACGGTTGGCAGCCCGCTGGTCACCCATCCGAAAGTGCGCATGGTGTCGCTGACAGGTTCGATCGCCACTGGCGCGAACATCATTTCCAGCACCGCCGACAGCGTCAAGCGCATGCACATGGAACTGGGCGGCAAGGCCCCGGTGATCATCTTCGACGACGCCGACATCGACGCCGCGGTCGACGGCATTCGCACCTTCGGTTTCTACAACGCCGGTCAAGACTGCACCGCCGCCTGCCGCATCTATGCCCAGGCAGGCATCTACGAGAAATTCGTCGAGAAGCTCGGCGCCGCCGTGAGCAGCATCAAGTACGGCTTGCAGGACGATCCATCGACCGAACTCGGCCCGCTGATCACCGCGCAACACCGCGACCGCGTCGCCGGCTTCGTCGAGCGTGCCGTGGCACAGCCGCACATCCGCCTGGTCACCGGCGGCAAGGCCGTGGAAGGCAACGGTTTCTTCTTCGAACCGACGGTGCTGGCCGATGCGCAGCAGGACGACGAGATCGTGCGCCGCGAAGTGTTCGGGCCGGTGGTGTCGGTGACCAAATTCAGTGACGAGGCACAGGTGCTGGGCTGGGCCAACGATTCCGACTACGGCCTGGCATCCTCGGTGTGGACCGCCGACGTCGGCCGCGCGCATCGCCTGTCGGCGCGCTTGCAGTACGGCTGCACCTGGGTCAACACGCACTTCATGCTGGTCAGCGAAATGCCCCATGGCGGGCAGAAGTTGTCGGGGTATGGCAAGGACATGTCGATGTATGGGCTGGAGGACTACACCGTCGTGCGGCATGTGATGTTCAAACACTAACCCCTTGTAGGAGCGAGCATGCTCCGGGCGGGTTTCCGACGATGGAGGTCAACGATAACGCGGGGAACCTGACGCCCCGCGGTGCCCTCCGGTTTCTCGCGAGCATGCTCGCTCCTACAGTACAGCGATGATTTCACCACGGTTTCAAGGTCGAAACCGGCATTACGCACCACTGGTTTCAAACACAACAATAACCACCGATCCGGACAGCGCCTCCACGGCCCTGCCACGGCTTCGGACATCCGAAATCTGCCGATTTTCCGGAGAAACACACATGACTGCATCACCCGATCTCTCTACCGCCGTCGTCGACAGCGACGCCGAGCAACTGCGAAAACTGGGTTACACCTCCAACTTCAATCGCAGCATGAGCTTGTGGGAAAACTTCGCCCTGGGCTTCACTTATCTCTCGCCGGTCGTAGGGGTTTATACCCTCTTCGGCCTGTGCCTCGCCGCTGGCGGGCCGCCGATGTTCTGGGCCTATCTGCTGGTCGGTTGCGGCCAGTTGCTGGTGTGCCTGATCTTTGGTGAAGTGGTGTCGCAGTTCCCGATTTCCGGTGGCGTGTACCCGTGGGCGCGTCGCCTGGTGGGCAAGCGCTGGGCGTGGATGGTCGGCTGGATCTACTCCATCGCCCTGTGCGTCACGATTGCCGCCGTAGCCGTCGGCGCCGGCCCGTACCTGGCTGCCATGCTCGGTTTTGAACCGAGCAACAACACCAATATCGTCATTGCCCTGGTGCTGACGCTGTTTGCCACCCTGATCAACCTCAGCGGCACCAAGGTACTGGCGCGCATTGCCATGTTCGGCTTCCTCTGTGAACTGGTGGGTGCAGTGATCGTCGGCGTTTACCTGCTGGTCTTCGAGCGCCATCAATCAATTGGCGTGCTGTTCAACACCTTCGACATCAGCGTCGATGGTTCATACCTGCCGGCCTTCCTCACCGCCTCGCTGGCGGGTATGTTCCTCTACTACGGCTTCGAGGCCTGCGGCGACGTGGCCGAAGAAACCCCGAACCCGAGCAAGAAGATCCCGGTGGCCATGCGCATGACCATCTACATCGGCGGCATTGCGGCAATGTTCGCCTGCCTGGCACTGATCCTCGCCGTGCCAGACATGCAAGCGGTGATCGACGGCACCGACAAGGACCCGGTCGGCACCATCCTCAACAACGCCTTCGGCCCAATCGGTTCGAAAATGGTGATGGGCGTGGTGATGATTTCCTTCATCTCCTGCGTCATCAGCCTGCAAGCGGCGGCCAGTCGCCTGCTGTACTCCTACGCCCGGGATGAAATGGTTATCGGCAGCCGACTGCTGAAGAAGATCTCTCCTACAACCCAGGTTCCAGTTGCGGCGCTGTTCGTGTCCGGCGTCCTGCCAGCGCTGATCATCATCCTCGGCTTCTTCCTGCAGGATGCAGTCGCCACCATCGTCAGCTTCGCCGCCATCGGCATCTACCTGGCCTTCCAGATGATCGTGCTTGCGGCGCTGTATGCCCGCCTCAAAGGCTGGAAGCCCAGCGGCCAATTCACCCTCGGCGCCTGGGGCTGGCCGGTGAACATCTGCGCGCTGGTCTATGGCGTCGGCGCAATCGTCAACATGGCCTGGCCACGGACGCCGGATGCGGCGTGGTACATCAACTACGCCATGGTCTTGAGCACCACCATCGTCATTGGCCTGGGGTTGCTCTACATGTGGATCGCCAAGCCGTATGACCACGGCACAGCGCCTGCGGGGGATGCGTGGAAGGTTAGTCGCTAATGGAAATTGCCCCGGTGCCAAAAGACACCGGGGCAACCAAACGCTTTTAGCGGTCAAGCATTTCGAAACAGTTCCTGGCATCCCGTGGATGTATCCCCAGCTAGAGTTTCCCTACCACGCAAGTGGTACTGGTTGACGATAATCGCTGCAAGGCCTAGGGTGTTTACGTCGTTTACAGCGTATACATCTTTAGGAGAGCCACCATGGCCTCGCCCGTTTTGTCGTTTCGTGTCGAAGAACTCCTGGCCCAACAACTGGATCAGCTAGCGGCTGCCACCGACCGCGACCGTCAGTACCACCTCAAGCGTGCATTGGTTCGATATGTAGAAGCCGAGTCATGGCATCTGCAAGCCATAAGCGACGGCATATCCGATGCCGATGCTGGAAAACTGACCGACCTGGACGCCGTGAAGGCTAAGTGGGAAAAACGTGCCGAGCGTAGTACTGACTGAGAAAGCCGAAAGCGACCTGGACGCCATCCATGAACATTACCGAGAGGTCGTAGGCGCGGGTACTGCCATCGAGATCATTTCCACCATGCTGCAATGTTTCCGGCAGTTGGAACAGTTCCCCGGCTCAGGCAGGCCTTCTATCATGCCTGATGTACGAGAATTGGTACTTGGTCGTTATCCCTTCATTGCGCCGTATCGATTTGCCAATGGCCAGGTACAGGTGTTGAGGGTGCTGCATCAGCGTTCTGAACGTTCTCAGGATTGGTAAAGGGAGAACGTCCAGCCGCGACAGGATTGCCGCGACTGGATGTTCCATTTCTTCAAAACCGCGAAACACTGCGCATCGCATCCACCAGATAACGCATCGCAATGCGATCACTCTCCGACAACTCGCGATAGCGCTCCACCAACTTCATCTCCTCGTTATTGAGCCGACGTCTCCGCCGGCCAGTAGATAGGCACGCAAAGATTCCCAGGATTTCGGTGATGCCTTGTACTTTCGACATGGACGATGTCCTTCTCTACGTCAAAGAAAACTTCAGATATTGCATCGCCCTACCCTTTTCAGTAGCACCCTGTGTCCACTGAAGCCCACCGGCCCGAAGGGCAGAAACCGGTCATGCCCATAGAATAGAAATTATCTGGGCGCTGAAAAGGGCTTTTTAGAGTAATTAGTCGAAAAAAGCGTAAATGCCCTATAAATCAGAAACCCCTGTCGGAAACGTTAACCGACATCTCTTGTTTCATTGCCGCGCCATCGTCACGCCATCAATCATTTTTGCTGCGCAACCGAACGGTTTAAGCTATCCCTTATCTGTTTTAAGGCAGTTGCGTTTGGCCGAAGGCATGTCCGAACCGAAATTTTTGATCCAGCAGTGCCAGGAACGGCGCGGGATCGTTCACGACAGGTTGTACTTATGCATCGCAGGAATTTGCTAAAAGCCTCCATGGCCATCGCCGCCTACTCCGGTTTGTCGGCCACCGGCCTGCTCGCTGCCGGTGCCTGGGCAAGCAATGGCACAGCGGACGGCGAAGCCCAGGCGTTCGACTTCGAAGCGCTGAAGGTCCAGGCCAAGCAACTGGCCAGCAACCGCTACCAGGATACCAAGCAGGTGCTGCCGCCCACCCTGGCGACCATGACCCCGCAGAATTTCAATGCCATTCGCTATGACGGCAAGCATTCGCTGTGGAATGACTTGAATGGTCAGTTGGATGTGCAGTTTTTCCATGTCGGCATGGGTTTCCGCCAGCCGGTGCGCATGTACAGCGTCGATCCCAAGACCCACATGGCCCGCGAAGTGCATTTCCGCCCTTCGTTGTTCAATTATGAGAATACGTCCGTCGACACCCAGCAGCTCAAGGGCGACCTGGGCTTTTCCGGGTTCAAGCTGTTCAAGGCGCCGGAACTGGACAAACACGACGTGGTGTCTTTCCTCGGCGCCAGCTATTTCCGAGCGGTAGACGCCACTGGCCAGTACGGCTTGTCGGCCCGCGGGCTGGCAATCGACACCTATGCGAAGAAGCGCGAAGAATTCCCCGACTTCACCAAGTTCTGGTTCGAGACGCCAGACAAGGACAGCACGCGCTTCGTGGTCTACGCCTTGCTCGATTCTCCGAGCGCGACCGGCGCCTACCGTTTTGACATCGATTGCCAGGCCGAACGCGTGGTGATGGAGGTCGACGCCCATGTCAACGCGCGCACCGCCATCGAACAACTGGGCATCGCGCCGATGACCAGCATGTTCAGCTGCGGTACCCACGAGCGCCGTATGTGCGACACCATTCACCCGCAAATCCACGACTCCGATCGCCTGGCGATGTGGCGCGGCAATGGCGAGTGGATCTGCCGCCCGCTGAACAATCCGGCCACCCTGCAATTCAACGCCTTCACCGACAAGGACCCGAAAGGTTTCGGCCTGGTGCAGACCGATCATGAATTCGCCAGCTATCAGGACACCGTCGATTGGTACAGCAGACGCCCGAGCCTGTGGGTAGAACCGACGACCGCGTGGGGCGAAGGCTCTATCGATCTGCTGGAAATTCCTACCACCGGAGAGACACTCGATAACATCGTTGCCTTCTGGACCCCGAAAAAACCGGTGGCGGCCGGCGACTCTCTGAATTACGGCTACAAACTGTACTGGAGCGCCCTGCCGCCTGTCGGCACGCCCTTGGCACGGGTCAACGCAACCCGTTCAGGCATGGGCGGTTTCACTGAAGGCTGGGCGCCGGGCGAACACTACCCGAAGGTCTGGGCCCGACGCTTCGCCGTGGATTTCAACGGTGGCGGCCTGGATCGCCTGCCGCCAGGCACGGGCATCGAACCGGTGGTCACCTGTTCCAACGGCGAGGTGAAGGACTTCAACGTGCTGGTGCTCGATGACATCAAGGGCTACCGCATCACCTTTGACTGGTATCCGACCAACGACAGTGTCGAGCCGGTGGAGCTGCGCCTGTTCATTCGCACCAATGACCGGACGCTGAGTGAAACCTGGTTGTACCAGTACTTCCCGCCAGCACCGGACAAGCGCAAGTACAGCTGACGGAGAAAAAAAAAAGCAAAAGATCGCAGCCTTCGGCAGCTCCTACAGGGGATCGTATTCCTCTGTAGGAGCTGCCGAAGGCTGCGATCTTTTGATCTTGAAAAACCTCACTCAATCCCGCAAATCCGACTCATGAATGGGTTGGTCACGATGGGTCGCGCGGTGATATTGCGCCGGCCAAATGGCTTTGCGCCCACCCAGGTCATCGTCGGCATGCAATGCCCAATAAGGATCACGCAACAGCTCACGAGCGAGGAAGATGATGTCGGCCTGGCAGGTGCGCAGGATATGTTCGGCCTGTGCAGGCTCAGTGATCATTCCTACCGTACCGGTAGCGATGCCTGACTCCTTGCGCACACGTTCGGCGAAGCGGGTCTGATAACCCGGACCCGTGGGGATTTCCGCGTTGACGGCCGTACCGCCTGACGACACGTCGATGAGGTCCACACCCAAGTCCTTAAGGCGTCGCGCCAGCTCGACGGTTTCATCCGGGTTCCAGCCATCCTCCACCCAGTCGGTGGCGGACACCCGCACGAACAGCGGTAATTCTTCGGGCCAGACCTTGCGCACCGCTTCGGTGACCTGCAAGACCAGGCGAATGCGGTTTTCGAATGAACCGCCGTACTGGTCACGCCGCTGATTACTCAGGGGCGAAAGAAACTGGTGTAGCAGATAGCCATGAGCCGCATGCACTTCGACCACCTTGAAACCGGCGGTCAACGCGCGCTTCGCCGAGTCGACAAAGGCCTGGATGACGTCAGCGATCTCGCCTTCGTCCAGCTGCTTGGGTTGTGTGTGTTGCGGATCAAAGGCGATTGGCGACGGGCCAACCGGCAACCAGCCGCCCTCGTCAATCTTTACGCTGCCATGCTTGCCGAGCCAGGGTCGATAGGTACTGGCCTTACGCCCTGCGTGGGCCAGCTGGATGCCAGCAACGGCGCCTTGAGCGGCAATGAAACGGGTGATGCGTTGCAAGGGTTCGATTTGTTCATCGTTCCACAGGCCAAGGTCCTGGGCGGTGATTCGCCCGTCGGCCGTGACTGCCGTGGCTTCCGTAAAGACCAGTCCGGCGCCGCCGACGGCGCGACTACCGAGGTGGACCAGGTGCCAGTCATTGGCCAGGCCATCGACGCTCGAATACTGGCACATTGGCGATACCGCAATGCGGTTGAGCAGGGTCAATTGACGAAGAGTGTAGGGTTCAAGCAGCAGACTCATGGGGCACCTCTCAAATCAGTGGGCAGGCTCCAGGGTTCTGTTTGAATAGTCGACGAGTGACATGAAAGGGATGCAGCACCCGCCCCCGCGGGCAAAAAATTGACAAGACGTCACAAGGATAATCAAGCAGTGCTTTAGAGCCTAGTCGACATCGGGGGATGTCGCCCCTCCCTGTAGGAGCGAGCATGCTCGCGATGGGGTCCCAGTCACCGCGGGGTGTCAGGTAGCCAGCGTCATCGTTGGCGACCATCGCGAGCATGCTCGCTCCTACAGTGCCAGGGGTTCAACGCGGTTCGATGTGGGCGATCATCAGTTGCACGGTCTCATTGCCGCGAAACTCGTTGACGTCGAGTTTGTAAGCCAGCTCCACCCACTTGATGGTCGGGTTTGGCCAGACCTCACGGTCGATCCCGAAGGCAATGCCATCGAGCTTGACCGAGCCGCACTCGCTCCTGAGCACCACCTTGAGGTGGCGTTCACCGACGACACGCTGCTCGACCAACTGAAACACGCCATGAAACAGTGGCTCCGGGAAGTGCTGGCCCCAAGGCCCGGCGTGGCGTAATGCACGGGCCAGTTCGAGGTGGAATTCTTCGACCGCCAGAACCCCGTCCGACAGCAAGCGCCCGGTCAGGTCTTCGTCGCGCAGTTGCCGACGCACTTCGGCGTCGAAAGCTTCGGCGAACAACGGAAAATTTGCTTCTGGCAGCGTCAGGCCAGCGGCCATGGCATGACCACCGTACTTGGTGATCAGGTTCGGATGCTGCGCCGCCACCACGCTCAGGGCATCGCGAATATGAAAGCCCTGTACCGAACGCCCCGAGCCCTTGAGCAACCCGTCGCCGGCATCGGCGAAGGCGATGGTCGGACGGAAATAACGTTCTTTCATGCGCGAGGCCAGGATGCCGATGACGCCCTGATGCCATTCGGGATCGAACAGGCACAAACCGAATGGCATCGATTCCACCGGCAAATCCTTGAGCTGGGCCAACGCTTCACGCTGCATGCCCTGCTCGATGGATTTACGGTCCTGGTTCATCCCGTCCAACTGCGCCGCCATTTCCCGCGCCAGCGCCACGTCTTCGGTCAGCAGGCATTCGATGCCCAGGCTCATGTCATCCAGTCGCCCGGCGGCGTTGAGGCGTGGACCGACGATAAACCCCAGGTCGGTGGAGGTGATGCGCGCATGATCACGCTTGGCCACTTCGAGAATCGCCTTGATCCCCGGCCGGGCACGTCCGGCGCGTATGCGTTCCAGGCCTTGATGCACCAGGATGCGGTTATTGGCATCCAGCGGCACCACGTCGGCCACGCTGCCCAGCGCCACCAGATCGAGCAATTCGCCGATGTTCGGCTGCGGCTTGCTGGCGTACCAGCCGAGTTCGCGCAAACGCGCGCGCAAGGCCATCAGCACATAGAAAATCACCCCGACGCCGGCCAGCGCCTTGCTCGGGAACGTGCAACCGGGCTGGTTCGGATTGACGATGGCATCGGCCAGCGGCAGTTCATCGCCCGGCAAATGGTGGTCGGTGACCAACACGTTGAGCCCGGCCTTTTTCGCCGCGGCCACGCCTTCGACACTGGAAATGCCATTGTCCACGGTAATCAGCAACTGCGGCTGACGCTCCAGGGCCACCGCAACGATTTCCGGGGTCAGGCCGTAGCCGTAGTCGAATCGGTTGGGCACCAGATAGTCGACATGCGCCGCACCCAACAGGCGCAAGCCCAAGGTGCCCACGGTACTGGCGGTGGCACCGTCGGCATCGAAGTCGCCAACGATCAGGATCCTCTGGCGCTGCTGGAGTGCGGTCACCAGCAGATCCACCGCTGCCTCGATGCCCTTGAGCTGCTGGAACGGAATCAGCCGTGCCAGGCTTTTGTCCAGTTCGGCTTCGGATTGCACGCCCCGCGCTGCGTACAGCCGGGTCAGCAGCGGTGGAATATCACCGAGAAATGGCAGGGTGTCGGGCAGCTGGCGAGGTTCGATGCGCATGGGGTGACAGGGGCTTCTCTTCAATACGTAGGATAAAACCGGTGAGGCAGCGACTGATCAGCCGCGTTCGCCCAACAGCCACTGCAACTGGACTTCATGCTGGCCGCGGTCGTCGGTGACGAAAATCGTCCCTTCGCTGATCATTACGTCCCACTTGATCACCCGGGGCATGTCTTTGGCCAGGGTTTCCAGGACTTCCTGAGGGACCGCCGCGATGTTGACGTTTTTCAGGTTCTTGATCGCCGGGATCACCTTGCCTTCCCAGACGCGCAGGCTGCCGTAGGCCAGCAGGCTGGTGCGCTCGGTGCGGCGCGAGCACCAGGTCAGGCGATCGGCGTCGGGTTGACCGACTTCGATCCAGTGCAGGACGCGGTCATCCAGGCTCTTTTCCCACAGGGCCGGTTCATCCACGTCCGACAGGCCACGGCCAAACGACAGTTGCTCGTTGTACCAGAGGGCGTAGGCCAACAGGCGCACGGTCATGCGCTCTTCGGTTTCCGAAGGGTGGCGGGCGATGGTCTGCTTGACGGACTCGTAGACGCTGCGATCGAGGTCGGTGAGGTTCAGTTCAAACTTGTAGGTCGTGGACGGCTGGGCCATGAACGGGCTTCTTGATACGTGGAAAGGCGGCAAGTCTAACCGATGCAGCCACCAATCAACGAATAGAAGGCGATCTCCCTTGGGCGCCTGACAGTCGGCTATGTTAAAACTCTGTACTCGCTCAACCTTTGTCCAACAGGAGCCCGCATGCCGTCCTCTGCCAAACCGCTCTCAGGTCTGAAAGTCATCGAATTGGGTACCTTGATCGCCGGCCCGTTCGCCTCGCGCATTTGCGCTGAATTCGGTGCCGATGTGGTCAAGGTCGAATCGCCGGACGGCGGCGATCCATTGCGCAAATGGCGCAAGTTGTACGAGGGAACTTCGTTGTGGTGGTTCGTCCAGGCTCGCAATAAAAAATCGCTGACGCTCAACCTCAAGCATCCGGACGGCCTGGCGGTCCTGAAGAAACTGCTCAGTGAAGCGGACATCCTGATCGAGAACTTCCGCCCCGGCGTACTGGAAAAGCTTGGCCTGGGCTGGGACGTCCTGCATGCATTGAATCCAAAGCTGGTCATGGTGCGGCTCTCGGGCTTCGGCCAGACCGGCCCGATGAAGGATCAACCCGGGTTTGGCGCGGTCGGCGAATCCATGGGCGGCCTGCGCTACATCACAGGGTTCGAGGATCGGCCGCCGGTGCGCACCGGGATTTCCATCGGTGATTCGATTGCCGCGCTGTGGGGCGTGATCGGTGCCCTCATGGCCCTGCGTCACCGCGAGGTCAATGGCGGTCAGGGACAAGTGGTGGACGTGGCGCTGTACGAGGCGATCTTCGCCATGATGGAAAGCATGGTGCCGGAGTTCGACGTGTTTGGTTTCATCCGCGAGCGCACCGGCAACATCATGCCGGGCATTACGCCTTCATCGATCCACACCAGTGCCGATGGCAAGCATGTGCAGATTGGCGCCAATGGCGATGCGATCTTCAAGCGCTTCATGCTGCTCATTGGTCGGGAAGACCTGGCCAACGATCCGCTGCTGGCCAGCAACGACGGCCGCGACAGCCGTCGCGACGAAATTTATGGGGTCATTGATCGCTGGGTCAATTCGCTGCCCCTGGACACCGTCATCGCGCAGTTGAACCAGGCCGACGTACCGGCCAGCCGGATCTTCAGCGCCGAAGACATGTTCAGCGATCCTCAGTACCTCGCCCGGGAAATGTTCCTGCAGGCCAAGCTGCCCGATGGCAAGGACTTCAAGATGCCAGGGATCGTGCCGAAACTCTCAGAGACACCCGGTGATTGTGAATGGGTCGGCCCGCAACTGGGTGAGCACAATGCCCAGGTACTCCAGGAACTTGGCTATGACGCGTCGCAGATCACACAACTGCGCAAAGACGGAGCCATCTGAGCTCAAGCGTTTGTTTGCGCGACTCATCAAGCCCGGCCTGCTGTTGGCCGGGCAGCGCCTGGGCGCGTTGGCGAGCCTGGCCCTGATCGTTACGCTGGCCTCGCCGGTGTCGGCGCAGCCCAAGGAATCCCTGGTCTGGCTGAAACGCGATCTACCGCCGCTGTTCATTTTCAACGGGCCGGAAAAAGGCCAGGGGATCATCGATCAATTGCTGCGGCAGCTGATCGCCGGCATGCCGCAGTACCGGCACAGCGTGATGAAGGTCAATCGTGCCCGTGGCTTGCAAATGCTTCACGAACCGTCCCTCACCTGCGATGCAGCGTTGAACTGGAGCAAGGAACGCGAAAGCTGGATCGCATTTTCCCTGCCGGTCTTTCGCGCCATGAGCAATGGCCTGGCCGTGCGCAGCAACGAGCGGGAGGTACTGACGCCGTTCCTCAAGGATGGTGAGGTGGACCTGGCGGCCCTGTTGGCCACCGGCAACGTGACCTTGGGCATTGTTGCCGAACGCAACTATGGCGAATACCTTGACGCCCTGCTCAAACAGGCGCCGGGCAAGGCGCTGACCCTTCATTACGGCAACGACGCCTTGGGCAGCCTGCTGCAAATGCAACGCCTGGGACGCCTGCAGTTGCTGTTGGGCTATCGCCCGGAAATTCGCTATCAGGCGCGACAACAAGGGATCGCCGAAGAGGAGCTGCAGTTCTATCCGGTTCGTGGCACCGGCAGATACCTGTCCGGCTACATCGGCTGCACCAATACGCCCCAGGGGCGGCAGGCGATCATCGAGATCAACCAATTGCTGCGTGCCCTGCCCCGAGACCATTTGAGCGAGGCGTATGCCGGCTGGCTCGACCCGCAAAGCCGCACCGACTACCTGCGAGCAGCCCGGGAATTTTTCGAGCATCAGGACGGCTACTGACAATTGCCAGGCAAAAAGAAACCCCGAGAAGTGGGGAGACGACTCGGGGTTAAACGTGGTCTTTCAAAGACCAGTAACAGCAAGCGGCAAGCACCGGAGCACAATGCTTGATCCCGCTGTTACTGGATCTGACTGATAAGGATGCAGGAAGGTTCCCACAACCTGCCATTCAATTTCGGCTAGCCACCAACTTGTCCTGTGCCGCATTGCGCAACGCTGCGATAACACAGGGCTCCAGGCGTCCTTCAGCAATCAGCACATCGCGGTGCAGGCCGTCGACGACATCCGTCAACTGACGCTTGTCGGCCAACTGCGCCTGATTGAACACCCGATCGACCACTATGGCACCGATAGCATTCTTCAAGGTCACCCGGCATTCGCCATGTATGCCTGACGGGGTCAACGTCACCTGGTACGGGCTCAGAGCCTCACCGAGCAATAGACTGATACTTTCCATCCGATCACCACTCAATAGTCCGAAAACAAAGTGCCTGGGGCGTGTGTACTGTAGATGACCGCTGGGCCGAGTAGAAAGTTCTGAAAACCGCGTGCAGTTGAGCCTGCGCCTGCGGTCGATAGAGCATGCACGGCGAAGATGACAGGGAAAAAACATCAGCCTCACGCCTGTCCGGCCAAACGGCACCTCCAGAGTAGCGAGAGCAAGCCAGACAGGCTGGCGGCCAAAAGGCCCCAGCCAGCCCATGGGGCAAATTGTTGCCAGGCTGTCGGGAGTGGATCGCCATCGAGCCACTTCGAACGCAAGGCACGTAGTTCAGCGGGAGGAAAAGCCTCGAGGGCCTTGTTGAGGATACAGAGCAGTTGCGATTGGCCTTTGCGCACCGTCAGGTAGTCCGGGTCCCACTGGCCTTCCACGATTTGCCCCACCTGAAGCTGGCCCAAGGGTAAGAGTCGTGCGCCTGTTTCGCTTTCGATGGTGGCATGGGCCTCCCCGCTTTCCACCAGCGCGCGGGCTTGCGCGTAGGTCTTGACCGAACGCAAATCGATGGTGGGGTGGTCACGACGAATCACCGCTTCCAGCACATGCCGGGTCGGCAGTACCAACACGTGCTTGGCCAACTGCTGCAGTGACTCGACCTGCGGTGCCCCGGCCCGCCCGACAAACACCCAGCCAGAGCCGCCATAGGAATGGCTGAAATCCAGGAACACCTTGCGCTCGTCATTCATTGCCAGCGTGGTGCTCATGTCCGCTTCTGCGCGCTCCAGGCTTTGAAGCATATGCTCGATGGAGAATGACTCGACATGGACAAAACGCAGCCCCGTCATGGCGCTGATGCGATCGAGCATGTCCCTGTTAAGGCCGCTCCACTGGCCATGTTCATTCTTGAACAGGTAGCGCGGGTATTCCAGCGACGCTACCTTGACGGGCGGGTGCCCGGCAATCCATTCAAGTTCCCGGGCATCCAGCGCGATCCGGACACCGCCGCCCGCCTTTTCCGGTTCACGAGCCGGATCAGGCGCGGCGATTGCCCACTGAGCCAAGATGACCAGGACACTGAGCAGTAGCAGCCAGCACACCGCTGGCCTGGATCGTCTGTAAACCGGCATTGCCACATCCTTGCAGATCCGTTCGCCCCTCTCCGTGGACGAATCCTGTTGGCAAGTGTGGCATGCAAAAACAACAAAGCCCGTCAGTAGACGGGCTTTGTTGTGTGACAGGGTTTGCCCGTTACAAAGGCTTACCGCGGTTACCGTGCTGGCTGACAAAGGCCTGCACGGCCTTCAGGTCATTCGGCAATACGGTGCAGCGCTCGTCTCTTTCAAACAAATCAGAAAGATGTGCAGGCAGCTCGAGGGCTTTTCCTACACCGGCTTTCTCCACGGCGTCCGGGAATTTGACCGGATGGGCCGTGCCCAGGATCACCATCGGGATATCCAGGCTGCGACGGCATTCGCGGGCGGCCTTGACGCCGATCGCGGTGTGCGGGTCCAGCACTTCACCGGTCTGTTCAAAGACCTCGGCGATGGTTTCGCAGGTTTGCTCATCGTCCACGGCCAGTGAGTCGAACAGTTTGCGCGCTTCCGTCCAGCGCTCCTGCTCGACGCTGAAACCGCCGCCCTGCTTGAAGCTGTCCATCAGCCCGGCAATCGCCGCGCCATTGCGACCGTGCAGGTCGAACAGCAGGCGTTCGAAGTTCGAGGACACCATGATGTCCATCGACGGCGACAGGGTCGCGTGCAGGGTTTCCTTGACGTACTGGTTGCCGCTCATGAAGCGGTGCAGGATGTCGTTGCGGTTGGTGGCGACGATCAACTGGTTGATCGGCAGGCCCATGTTGCGTGCCAGGTAACCGGCGAAGATGTCGCCGAAGTTACCGGTTGGCACCGAGAACGCCACCGAGCGCGCCGGACCGCCCAGTTGCAGGGCTGCGTGGAAGTAGTAGACGATCTGGGCCATGATCCGCGCCCAGTTGATCGAGTTTACCGCCACCAGGCGCGTGCCCTTGAGGAAGCCCTGGTCGGCGAAGCTCGCCTTGACCATTTCCTGGCAGTCATCGAAGTTGCCTTCGATGGCGATGTTGTGGATGTTCTCGCCAAAAATGGTCGTCATCTGCCGACGCTGCACTTCGGACACACGGTTGTGTGGATGCAGGATGAAGATGTCGACGTTTTCGCAGTGCTTGCAACCTTCGATGGCCGCCGAGCCGGTATCGCCGGAAGTGGCGCCAACGATCACCACGCGCTCGCCGCGTTTTTCCAGCACGTAGTCGAGCAGGCGACCGAGCAGTTGCAGGGCGAAGTCCTTGAACGCCAGGGTCGGGCCGTGGAACAGCTCCAGCACCCATTCGTTACCGTTCAGCTGACGCAGCGGCGCGACGGCGCTGTGGGCAAACACACCGTAGGTTTCTTCAAGGATCTTTTTGAAATCGGCATCCGGGATGCTGCCGGTGACGAACGGACGCATAACGCGGAAGGCCAGCTCGTGATACGGCAGGCCGGCCCAGGAAGCGATTTCTTCCTGGGTGAAACGTGGCAGGTTTTCCGGGACGTACAGACCGCCGTCGGTGGCAAGGCCTGCCAGCAGGACGTCTTCGAAATTCAGGGCCGGTGCCTGGCCGCGGGTACTGATGTAACGCATGACTGACTCCATTGGGACAGTGTTCGCAATGCCGGGCGCCGGTCACGGCGCCCGGTAATCGATAACGGCTTAGTTCAGGTGCTCGACGCGAATCCGCACGACCGGGCCAACCACGCCCTGGAGCGCTTCCAGTGCCTTGATGGCGTCGTTGATACGCTGTTCCACCACACGGTGGGTCAGCAGGATCATCGGTACCAGGCCATCGTGCTCCTCGGCTTCCTTCTGCATGATCGATTCGATGTTGATGCCACGCTCGGACAGGATGCTGCCAACCTGGGCGAGGACGCCCGGATGATCCTTGGCCTGGATCCGCAGGTAGTACGCGCTTTCGCAGGCATCGATTGGCAGGATCGGGTGCGCCGACAGCGAATCCGGCTGGAAGGCCAGGTGCGGTACGCGGTTTTCCGGGTCCGAGGTCATGGCGCGAACCACGTCCACCAGGTCGGCAATCACCGACGAAGCGGTCGGTTCCATGCCAGCACCCGCACCGTAGAACAGGGTCGACCCGGCGGCGTCGCCGTTGACCATCACCGCGTTCATCACGCCGTTGACGTTGGCGATCAGGCGATCGGCCGGGATCAGCGTCGGGTGCACGCGCAGCTCGATACCGGCCGCGGTGCTGCGCGCCACGCCCAGGTGCTTGATGCGGTAGCCCAACGCTTCGGCGTAGTTCACGTCAGCGGTGGTCAGCTTGGTGATGCCTTCGGTGTAGGCCTTGTCGAACTGCAACGGGATGCCGAAGGCAATGGACGCCAGGATCGTCAGCTTGTGCGCCGCATCGATGCCTTCGACGTCGAAGGTCGGGTCGGCTTCGGCGTAGCCCAGGGCTTGCGCTTCGGCCAACACGTCTTCGAAGGTACGGCCTTTCTCGCGCATCTCGGTGAGAATGAAGTTGCCAGTGCCGTTGATGATGCCAGCCACCCAGTTGATGCGGTTGGCGGACAGGCCTTCACGGATCGCCTTGATCACCGGGATGCCACCAGCCACGGCTGCTTCGAACGCAACGATCACGCCCTTCTCGCGTGCCTTGGCGAAAATTTCATTACCGTGAACGGCGATAAGCGCCTTGTTCGCGGTGACCACATGCTTGCCATTCTCGATGGCCTTGAGTACCAGCTCGCGGGCAACGGTGTAGCCGCCCACCAGCTCTATGACGATGTCGATCTCAGGGTTCGTGGCCACTTCGAAGACATCGGTGGTAATCGCAATACCGGTCGTTTGGAACTGAGGCTTTGGCGTGCGCGTGGCAATTTGTGCCACTTCGATTCCACGCCCGGCACGACGAGCAATTTCCTCGGCGTTGCGCTGAAGTACGTTGAAGGTACCGCCACCGACGGTCCCTAACCCACAGATGCCTACTTTGACCGGTTTCACTGTGAACTCCCCATAAAACGGCCGACTCGAGGCCGGCCGTGAAAACAGCCGCATGCTCGCGGCTCACTATTGATGGCCCGACTGAGCTGCCGTCGGACCACACGCGTCAAAGGCTGACTCGAATTACTTGGCGCCCAGCGCCAGTTTGGCGACTTGTGGCGCTGGCTGGTAGCCCGGAATGACCTGACCGTCCGCCAAAACGATGGCCGGTGTGCCGTTCACACCAATCGACTGGCCGAGGGCGAACTGCTTGGACACCGGGTTATCGCACTTGGCGGCCTTGATTTCCTTGCCGTCGACCATCTTGTCCATGGCCGCTTTCTTGTCTTTGGAGCACCAGACCGCCTGCAACTGCTCGTCACCCGGCGAACCCAGGCCCTGGCGCGGAAACGCAACATAGCGCACTTCGATGCCGCGCTTGTTCAGTTCAGGCACTTCGGCGTGCAGTTTATGGCAGTACGGGCAGGTGGTGTCGGTGAACACGGTGATGTGCGACTTGGTTTCACCAATGGCCGGGTACACCACGGTTTCCGCGACAGGGATTGCGTTGACCAGCTTGGAAACGCCCAGGCGTTCGGTCTTCTCGGTCAGGTTGACCGGCTTGCCGTCCTTGAGCTGGAACATGTAGCCCTGGACGACGTACTGGCCGTCGGCACTGGCGTACAGCACACGGCTGCCCTGGAGCTTGACTTCATACAGGCCCGGCAGCGGGCTGGCGGAGATACTTTCTACCGGAACTTCGAGCTGGAGGTTTTCCAGGCTTTTACGAATAGCTTTATCGGCCGCGTCATCGGCGACGGCAAAGGTGCTGACCAACGCAATGGCGGCGGCGGCGAAAATCTGGGTCAGACGCATGAGAACTCCTGAAGGCGGACAAATGAGACGCTCAGAACGCCCGTGCCGAAACACCGGGTCATAAACGCCCATCGTGCAAACCGGCAAAGCCTACCACATAAGGCTCGCGTGGCCGACTCCCGGTGATACAAGGCATCGCAGACCGTTTCTCTGTGGGAGCGAGCCTGCTCGCGAAAGCAGTGTGCCAGCCAAAGATGGTGTAGCTGGTCCACCGCATTCGCGAGCAGGCTCGCTCCCACAGGGGACAACATCAACCTCGAGGGTGGTGTTTGGCGTGCAGGTCCTGCAACCGCGCCCGGGCGACGTGGGTATAGATCTGCGTGGTCGACAGGTCGCTGTGGCCGAGCAGCATCTGCACCACCCGCAGGTCCGCACCGTGATTGAGCAAGTGCGTGGCGAACGCATGGCGCAAGGTGTGCGGCGACAGCGACTTGCCGATCCCGGCAACCTTGGCCTGGTGCTTGATCCGGTGCCAGAACGTTTGGCGGGTCATCTGCTCGCCGCGCAGGCTCGGGAACAACACATCGCTGGGCCGCCCGCCGAGCAACTCACCACGACCATCGCGCAGATAACGTTCAACCCAGACAATCGCCTCCTCGCCCATCGGCACCAGCCGCTCCTTGCTGCCCTTGCCCATCACCCGCAACACACCCTGGCGCAGGTTGACCTGCTCCAGCGTCAGGCTGATCAGCTCTGTCACCCGCAGGCCACAGGCATAGAGCACTTCGAGCATGGCCCGGTCGCGCTGGCCGATGGCCTCGCTTAAATCCGGTGCCTTGAGCAAGGCTTCGACGTCAGCTTCCGACAGGGATTTGGGCAAGGGCCTGCCCAATTGCGGCATATCCACGCGCAAGGTCGGATCGATGGCGATCAGCTTTTCCCGCAGCAGATAACGATAAAAGCCGCGCACACCCGAGAGAAATCGCGCCGTGGATCGGGGTTTGTAGTTCTGTTCCAGGCGCCAGGCCAGGTGATCGAGAATCAATTCTCGACCGGCATTGACCAGCTCCAGGCCCTTCTCCTGCAGCCAGCCATTGAACAGGGCCAGATCGCTGCGGTAGGCATCGCGGGTGTTGTCGGAAAGACCCTTTTCCAACCACAGCGCGTCGAGAAATTGGTCTATCAGTGGATGATCGATAGCAGGCATGATCGCTCTAGGCACGCGATCCTGGGACAGCATGCGAAAAAAGGGTGAACGGAAAAATCGCCGCTAGTCTTTCATAGCCGGCTACTTCAAGGAACAGGAGCCTCAATGAACGAACAGCAAATACTGTTGGCGATTGGCGGAATCGGCGCGGCGGCGCTGGGTTGTCAGTGGTTGGCGTGGCGCTTGAAATTGCCCGCGATCCTTTTTCTGTTGCTAACCGGGATTCTGGTCGGACCGATCCTGGGGTGGCTCGACCCGCAAGCGATGTTCGGACCGCTGCTGATGCCATTGGTGTCACTGGCAGTGGCGCTGATTTTGTTTGAAGGCAGCTTGACGCTGCATCTTTCGGAATGGCGCGAGATTGGTAGCGTCGTGCATCGGTTGGTTACCATCGGTGCGCTCTCGACCTGGGTGGTCATCGCGGTCGCGACCCATTACTTGCTGGATTTTGACTGGTTGCTCGCCATTCTCTTCGGCAGCCTGACGCTGGTCACCGGCCCCACGGTGATCGTGCCGATGCTGCGCGTGGTGCGCCCCAAAGCCTCGATCGCCAATATCTTGCGCTGGGAAGGCATTGTCATCGACCCGATTGGCGCGTTGCTCGCCGTGGTGGTCTACAGCTTCATCATCGCCAGCGCGGCGGGCGAAGGCCTGAGCCATAGCCTGCTGACTTTCGGCGGTGTGATTGCGTGCGGCAGCGTGTTCGGGATAGCCGGTGGCTGGGTGCTTGGCATGATTATCCGACGTCAGTGGCTGCCAGAGTACCTGCACAACCTGGCCGCACTGGCCTCGGTGCTGGGGATCTTCATCACCGCCAATGCTGTGATGCACGAATCCGGCCTGCTGGCCGTGACCTTGATGGGCATGTGGCTGGCTAACATGAAGGGCGTGGATGTCCGGCACATCCTGCACTTCAAGGAAAACCTCAGCGTGCTGCTCATTTCGGGCTTGTTCATCTTGCTCGCGGCGCGTCTGGATCTGCACGCCATGATCGGCCTCGGGCCGCTGGTACTGATCCTGCTGCTGATCATCCAGCTCATCGCCCGCCCCTTGAACGTGATGCTCTCTACCGCAGGCTCGAATCTGAGCTGGCGCGAACGGGCGCTGCTGTCATGGATAGCCCCTCGAGGAATCGTCGCGGCGGCCGTGTCGGCGATTTTCGCGATTCGCCTGCATGAGGCCGGCCACCAGGGTGCCTTGCTGCTGGTGCCACTGACCTTTGCCGTGATCATTGGCACCGTGGTGCTGCAAAGTGCCACGGCGCGGCCACTGGCACGCTTGCTCAGCGTTGCTGAACCTGCGCCCAGCGGCTTCCTGATCGTCGGTGCCAACGGTCCGGCGCGAAACCTGGGCAAGGCCTTGCAGCAATTGGGCAGTCGCGTGCTCCTGACAGACTCGAGCTGGGAAAATATTCGGGCGGCGCGCATGGAGGGTTTGCCGACGTACTTCGGCAATCCGGCATCGCAGCATGCTGACGCGCACCTGGACCTGGTCGGGCTGGGGCATTTGCTGACGCTGTCGCCGTCCGGCGAACTGAACACGCTGGCGTCGATGCGCTTTCGTCATGACTTTGGACATCAACGCTTATTCGGGCTCGCCAGTGGCCAGGAGAGCCGACGCACCGACAAGCATCGCGCCAGCCATGAGCATCGAGGACGATTGCTGGGTGATGAGGATTTAACCTACGTCAAGCTGGCCAACCAGCTGCACCAGGGGGCTGAGTTCTACAGCACGCACCTGACCGAGGGCTTTGGTTGGGAGGACTATCAGGCATTGCACGGCGAACGTGCCACGTTGCTGTTTGCCCGTGATGACAGTGGCTGGGTGCATGTGGTGACGCCGGACAGTGCGGTCAAGCCTGCGGCGGGGTGGACGTTGCTGGCGTTGATTCAGCCGCAGGTCAGCGGCGCTGCATGAATCGAATCGCGAGCAGGCTCGCTCCCACAGTGGATCTTCAGTGGATGCAATATCTGTGAGCACCCAAGATCATTGTGGGAGCGAGCCTGCTCGCGATGGCCGTGACTCGGTTGCATGTCAGGCCGCGAACCGGAGAAATCGCAGGCAACAAAAAAGCAGCCCGTAGGCTGCTTTTTTCTGCATCGGAAGCTGGACTTAAGCCAGTTTTTCCTTGATGCGAGCTGCTTTACCCGACAGGTCACGCAGGTAGTACAGCTTGGCTTTACGTACGTCACCGCGACGCTTGACAGCCATGCTGTCGATTTGCGGGGAGTAGGTCTGGAAAGTACGCTCTACGCCAACACCGTTGGAGATCTTACGCACGGTGAATGCACTGTTAACGCCGCGGTTACGCTTGGCGATTACAACGCCTTCGAACGCTTGCAGACGCGAACGGTCGCCTTCCTTCACTTTCACCTGAACGACAATGGTGTCGCCCGGGGCAAAGGTAGGGATCTCTTTGGTCATCTGCTCTGCTTCGAGTGCAAGGATGATTTTGTTAGTCATGCTGTGCTCCTAAGGTAAATCGTCGGATCTACCATCGATACGTTGTTAACTATCGTCCCGCTCGCGGATGTATTCCTCGAGCAGCTTCTTCTCTTCTCCAGAAAGCGAGCGGCTTTCCAGAAGATCGGCGCGTCGTTCATAGGTCCGACCAAGGGACTGCTGTAAACGCCAACGCCGGATGTGCGCGTGATTGCCACTTAGCAATACGTCGGGAACACGCTGATCCGCATACACCTCCGGTCGGGTGTAGTGCGGGCAATCCAGCAAACCATCCGTAAAGGAATCTTCCTCGGCGGAGTCCGCATGCCCTAAAGCTCCAGGCAGCAGTCGTGTAACCGCATCGATCAGGACCATCGCCGGCAGCTCGCCGCCAGACAGTACATAGTCGCCAATCGACCACTCTTCATCGACATGAGCATCAATAAAACGCTCGTCAATGCCTTCATAACGACCGGCAATCAGGATCAGTGCATCCAGATTCGCCAACTCGCGTACCGCCGACTGAGTCAGTTGACGGCCTTGGGGGGACAGGTAAATCACCTTCGCTCCCTCCCCGGCGACTGCCTTGGCCTCGACCAGAGCATCTTCCAGGGGCTTGATCTTCATCACCATGCCCGGACCACCGCCAAAAGGGCGATCATCCACAGTGTGATGTCGATCCGTCGTGTAGTCTCGCGGGTTCCAACAGGTGAGCTGCAACAGCCCCTGTTTCACCGCCCGACTGGTGATGCCGTACTCGCTGATGGCGGAGAACATCTCGGGAAACAAACTGATCACTTCTACGCGCAAGTTAGCCACGCTTAGAAATCCGCATCCCAATCCACCTTCATCTCACCCGCGGCCAGGTCGACGGCCAACACGCATTGCTCGGTATAGGGCAACAGGCGTTCGCGATCATCCAGGCTGCCAGCGCAAGGCTTGACCACCATTACATCATTGGCGCCGGTTTCCAGAAGATGATCGATTTTCCCGAACAGTTGCCCGTGAGTATCGATGACCTTCAGACCTTCCAGCTGGTACCAGTAGTACTCGCCGTCGGTCAGTTCAGGGAACAGGTTGCGCGGCACGCAGATCTCATAACCGGCCAGAAGACGCGCTTCTTCACGATCATCAAGACCCTTGAGCTTTGCGACCAGGAACTTGTCGTTCCCGCGTCCGCTGACCAGCTCTACCTGCTTTACATTGCCGTCACGCTTAAGCGTCCAGGTTTTGTAATCCAGCAGGTTCTTAATCGGATCAGTAAAGGAATACACCTTCACTTCGCCGCGAACGCCGTGAACCGAGTAAATCTTGCCGATAACGATCAAATCATCAGCAGCAGCTGGCGTCGCGTTCATATTGCTCAGGCCGCAGCCTTAGCAGATTCCTTCAACAACTGAGCAACGCGCTCAGAAGGTTGTGCACCAACGCTCAGCCAGTAGGCTACGCGCTCTTGGTTCACGGACAGACGAACTTCTTGACCACGAGCAACAGGGTTGAAGAAACCAACCTGTTCCTTGTGCGAACCGTCGCGCGGGTTGCGGCTGTCGGTTACGGTCAAGTGGTAAAACGGGCGCTTTTTGGAGCCGCCAAGGGCAAGACGGATTGTTAGCATGTGAACATCGTTCCTGTAGTCGGTGCTGCAAATCTAAAGGCACAGCGGGCATGGGTGCCCGAAAGGCCGCATATTCTAAGGAATATCCGGACTTTTGCAAATGACTTTTTCCGGCTGCCTTTCGGCCGCCATCAAGATTTGCTATAGAGCCGTCGGTAAAAACGGCCGGTCAGCTCCCGCCAAGTGCGGGTTTGCTGGGGATCCCACGTCCGTGTGGGCTGCGCAAGAGCAAGCCCTTGCGCGAATTCTTTACATTTTTGGCATGCCGCCGCCGGGCAACATACCGCCCATGCCGCGCATCATCTTGGCCATTCCGCCTTTCGCGGTGAATTTCTTCATCATCTTCTGCATCTGCTTGTGCTGCTTGATCAAGCGACCGATGTCCTGCACCTGGGTGCCGGAACCCATGGCGATACGACGCTTGCGCGAACCACTGATCAGCTCAGGGTCACGACGCTCGGCCGGGGTCATGGAGTTGATGATGGCTTCCATTTGCTTGAACTGTTTCTCTGCCGCGCTCTGGGCATTGCCCATCTGCGCCAGGTTCACACCGCCCATGTTCGGCAGTTTGTCCATGAGGCCGCCGAGGCCGCCCATGTTCTTCATCTGTTGCAGCTGGTCACGGAAGTCTTCGAGATCGAAGCCCTTGCCCTTCTTCAGCTTCTTGGCCAGCTTGTCGGCCTTGTCCTTGTCGAGGGTCGCTTCCGCCTGCTCGATGAGGCTGAGCACGTCGCCCATGCCGAGGATGCGCGAGGCAATACGCTCTGGGTGGAACGGGTCGAGCGCTTCGCTCTTCTCGCCCATACCGATGAACTTGATCGGCTTGCCGGTGATGGCACGCACCGACAGGGCGGCACCGCCACGGGCGTCGCCGTCGACCTTGGTCAGGATCACGCCGGTCAGTGGCAGCGCATCGCCGAAGGCCTTGGCCGTGTTGGCGGCGTCCTGGCCGGTCATGGCATCGACCACGAACAATGTTTCGACCGGATTGATCGCGGCGTGCAACGCCTTGATCTCGCCCATCATCTCTTCATCGATGTGCAGGCGACCGGCGGTATCGACGATGACCACGTCGATGAATTTGAGTTTTGCTTCCTTGATAGCCGCTTGCGCGATCGCGACCGGCTTCTGGCTCAGGTCGGACGGGAAGAAGGTAACGCCAACTTCACCCGCGAGCATTTCCAGCTGCTTGATCGCCGCTGGGCGATAAACGTCCGCGGACACAACCATGACCGACTTTTTCTTGCGCTCTTTAAGGAAGCGCGCAAGTTTGCCGGCGGTGGTGGTTTTACCAGCACCTTGCAAACCGGCCATGAGGATGACCGCTGGCGGCACGGCGCTCAGGTTCAGGTCTTCGTTGGCCGCGCCCATCAGGCTTTCGAGCTCGGCCTGGACGATCTTCACGAAGGCCTGGCCCGGCGTCAGGCTGCGCGACACCTCGGTGCCGACAGCGCGTTCCTTGACCGAATTGACGAAGTCCTTGACCACCGGCAGGGCGACGTCGGCTTCGAGCAACGCCATGCGCACTTCGCGCAGGGTGTCTTTGATGTTGTCTTCGGTCAGCTTGGCCTTGCCGGTGACATGGCGCAGCGTCTGCGAGAGACGGTCGGTTAAGTTTTCAAACATTGCGCGATCCTTTCAGGCCCTGTGTAGACCGGGATAATGGCGGCCCAGACCGGACTAAACGTGTGCTCGGCGAGCCTGCGGCGTGGGCAGGTCGCGGATTATAGCGAAGACTGCGTCTGGCGGACACCTCGCACTTTCGTGTCGCGTGGGTTCTATGCCAAACTCAGCGCCTTTCGGGCTTGCCTAACAGGACTTATGCTCCCCTTGTCACCCAGTTTGCTTGCTACCCTCGCCGCCGCCTGCCTATACGCCGCTGCGACCTTCTATCAAGGCACTCGCCTGGCCACCGGAGCCAAGGCCAACAAGCGCCTGCTGGTTACGCTCGGCGTGCTGGCGGTGCTGGCCCACAGCGCCAGCCTGGTGACCCACCTCCTGACCCCGATTGGCCTGGGCCTGGATTTTTTCAGCGCCGCCAGCCTGATTGCCGTCGCAGTCATCGCCCTGACGCTGCTGGCCTGCTCACGGATTCCGGTGGAAAACCTGCTGTTGCTGCTGTTCCCCCTGGGCGCATTGACCGTGCTGCTGGCGCAGTTCGCCCCCGCCGGTACTGTGCAAATCATCGATGAGGAGCCAGGCATTCTCGCCCACATCCTGTTGTCGATCCTCGCCTATGGCATGTTCACCATTGCAGTGTTCCAGTCGCTACTGCTGCTGCTCCAGGATCATCAACTCAAGCACAAGCACCCGTCCGGGCTGATCAAGAACTTCCCGCCGCTGCAAACCATGGAAAGCCTGCTGTTCGGCTTCCTTTGGGCCGGCTGGACACTGTTGTCGCTGTCGCTGATCTCCGGCTGGCTGTTTGTCGACAACCTGTTCGCCCAGCACCTGGTGCACAAGACCTTGCTGGCCTGCCTGGCCTGGATCGTCTTCAGCGTGCTGCTCTGGGGCCGTAACCGCCTTGGCTGGCGAGGTCACAAGGCCATCCGCTGGACCCTGGCCGGTTTCTGCCTGTTGATGCTGGCGTATTTCGGCAGCAAGCTGGTTCGTGAATACATCCTGCACATCTGACGGGCGGCAATAATGGACGACTTGCCCATAGGGCCGATGCTTGCAGTAGTGGCCTTGCTGATATTGTGGTCGGGCCTGTTTACTGCCATAGAAGCCGCGCAGCAGCACTTGCTGGCCCAGCGCAATGCCTCGCGCGCCAGCGACAAACCGCTGGCCAGGTTGAGCTTCCCCCTCGTCAGCCTGATTTTCTGCAATACCCTGTGCCGCGCCCTGGTAATGGTCATCTGTACCTTGCTGGCGATTTTCACCTGGGCTGAAAACGGCCCGTGGCTGGCATGTGCAGGCGCCGGTGCCCTTCTCTTGATCCTGGCCGACTACCTGCCGCGAGCCCTCGCCACCCGTCATCCGGATGCGATCCTGGCCCTGGGCAACAACTTGCTGGCCATCCCCCTGAAGCTTGTATATCCCGCAGCGTGGCTGCTCAACGCCATCAGCCAGTTTCTGTTGCGCCCGTTCGCTCGCAAAGCAAATGTCGTGCAACAGAGCGAAGACGAGCCCATACCGCTGCGGCACGACCCTCACGGCCATCAAGAGCATGCTGTCAGCCGCACGCACGCGCTGCCGGGCATCCATGCACTGGATAACATCACGGTCAACGACATCCTGGTACCGCGCAGCGAGGTCGACGGGATCAACCTCGACGACCCGATCGAAGAGATCATCGAGCAACTGCGCCATAACCAGCGTACCCGCCTGCCGGTGTTCCACAGCGACATCAACCAAGTGGAAGCGGTGCTCAATACCCGGCAAATCGGCCATTTGCTTCCCGACGGCAGCCTGACCCTGGAAGCCTTGCTGGCGGCCTGTCGCGAACCCTATTTCGTCCCTGAAAGCACCCCGCTGCAATTGCAACTGCTGAACTTCCACAAGCAACAGCGGCGTTTGGGCATGGTGGTCGACGAATACGGCGAAGTCCTGGGTATCGTCACCCTCGAAGATATTCTCGAAGAAATCGTCGGTGAATTCGAAAGCCAGCAAAGCCAGGACAACCCGCACATCCATCCACAGGCCGATGGCCGCCTGGTGATCGACGGTGCCGCCTCGATCCGCGACCTGAACAAGAGCCTCGGCTGGCACCTGCCCAGCGACGGCCCGAAAACCCTGAACGGCCTGGTGACCGAAGCGCTGGAAACCATCCCGGACTGCCCGGTATGCCTGAAAATCGGCCGCTATCGACTGGAAATTCTCGAGACCGAGGATAACCGTGTCACGCGGGTGCTGATCTGGCACAACAGTTCTGTACCGGCAGTTGCATCAGTCCAATAGACCGGTAAAAGATCGTCCGAAGGCTCGGGCCGCGTTCGGACGATCTTTTTTGCACTTGTTGAATCGTTAGCCACCTTCCTATAATCGAGCGGCTTACCCGAGCCTCGCCGTCCCGTGCTTACCCTGCACACCGCAAGTTCCGGCCTGACCATCAGACACGCCCGCTACAAACCGACGCCTGCTCCCACCTGGAACGGCGACTCGCGCCTGCACCCACATCCCTGGGTAATCGACCATAATAATTCGCTCCACTGGGGCACATGACAGTCAGGGATTACCGCATGACGACCAGCACGACCTACAACGACGCCACACCCGCACAACCGGTGAACTCCGCTACCCGCGTGGCCACCGCGAGCTTCATCGGCACGGCCATCGAGTTCTACGACTTCTACGTATATGCCACCGCAGCCGCGCTGGTGATTGGCCCGGTGTTCTTTCCGCAGACCTCCGGCACGGCCCAGATGCTCTCGGCCTTCCTCACATTCGGCATCGCATTCCTGGCACGACCACTGGGTTCAGCGCTGTTCGGGCACTTTGGCGATCGCATCGGCCGCAAATCGACCTTGGTCGCGTCCCTATTGTTGATGGGTGTGTGCACCACGCTGATCGGCGTGCTCCCGGGTTACGACAGCATTGGGGCCTGGGCACCGATCCTGCTGTGCGTGCTGCGCTTCGGCCAGGGCCTGGGACTGGGCGGCGAATGGGGCGGTGCCGCCTTGCTCGCCACGGAAAATGCCCCTAAGGGCAAGCGCGCCTGGTTCGGCATGTTCCCTCAATTGGGCCCCTCCATCGGCTTCCTCGCGGCCAACGGCCTGTTCCTGACCTTGGCCATGACGCTGGATGATCAACAGTTCCGCTCCTGGGGCTGGCGGATTCCTTTCCTGCTCAGCGCGGCGCTGGTGATGGTCGGTTTGTATGTGCGCCTCAAACTCCACGAAACACCGGTGTTCGCCAACGCCATGGCGCGCCAGGAACGGGTGAAGATCCCGCTGGTGGAACTGTTCAGCCAATACTGGGTACCGGTATTGCTGGGGGCCGGTTCGATGGTGGTGTGCTATGCGCTGTTCTACATCTCGACCGTTTTCTCGTTGAGTTACGGTGTGGCGACGCTCGGCTACAGTCGCGAAACCTTCCTCGGCCTGCTGTGCTTCGCGGTGCTGTTCATGGCCGCGGCCACGCCGCTCTCAGCCTTGGCCAGCGACCGTTTCGGACGCAAACCCGTGCTGATCATCGGCGGCGTGTTGGCAATCCTGTCGGGCTTCCTGATGGAACCGCTGCTGACGCAAGGTTCGACCTGGAGCGTGGCGCTGTTCCTGTGCATCGAACTGTTTCTGATGGGTGTGACCTTCGCGCCGATGGGCGCGCTGCTGCCAGAGCTGTTCCCGACCCACGTGCGATACACCGGCGCCTCGGCAGCGTACAACCTGGGCGGGATCGTCGGCGCTTCGGCGGCACCGTTCTTTGCGCAGAAACTGGTGGCAATGGGCGGACTGAGTTACGTCGGCGGGTATGTGTCGGGGGCGGCGGTGCTGAGTTTGATTGCTGTGCTGTGCCTGAAGGAAACACGCAATAACGACCTGAATCGAGTCTCATAAGAGCGTAGGAACGATCAGAAGCTTTGCGAGCAGGCTCGCTCCCACATGGTTCTGGTGTACACCGATCCAATGTGGGAGCGAGCCTGCTCGCGAATGCCGCGCCGCGGTTACAGCTCTACAACAACAGCCTGGGATGCGCGGGTCGCCTTGGCACGAGCCGCCTCGATCGACTCATCCCGCGCCAGCGCCACACCCATCCGGCGCTGGCCATTCACTTCAGGCTTGCCAAACAGACGCAATGCCGTATCCGGCTCGCTCAACGCTGCACCCAGGTTGGCAAACGCGGTCTGGGTCGACTGCCCTTCCACCAGGATCACCGACGAAGCCGATGGGCCGAACTGACGGATCAGCGGAATCGGCAGCCCCAGGATCGCCCGTGCATGCAGGGCGAATTGCGACAGGTCCTGTGAAATCAACGTCACCAGACCGGTGTCGTGCGGACGCGGCGATACTTCGCTGAACCACACCTGATCACCCTTGATGAACAGCTCGACGCCAAACAGGCCACGACCACCCAATGCCTCGGTCACCGCCTTGGCCACGCGCTCGGATTCCGCCAGCGCCACTGGACTCATGGCTTGAGGCTGCCAGCTTTCCTGGTAATCGCCCTTCTCCTGGCGATGCCCGACCGGCGCGCAAAAGGTAGTGCCGCCGACGTGACGCACGGTCAGCAAGGTAATCTCATAATCGAAATCGATGAAACCTTCGATGATCACCCGGCCTTTACCGGCACGTCCGCCTTCCTGTGCGTAATCCCACGCTGTCTTCACGTCATCGACGCTGCGCAGCAGGCTCTGACCCTTGCCCGACGAGCTCATGACCGGCTTGACCACGCACGGGAAACCGAGATCCTCGACGGCCTTGCTGTAATCCTCGAAGGTGTCGGCGAAGTGGTAAGGCGAGGTCGGCAGGTCCAGGTCTTCGGCGGCCAGGCGACGGATGCCTTCGCGGTTCATGGTCAGCTGTGCAGCCCGCGCAGTGGGGATCACGGTGAAGCCTTCGGACTCCAGCTCCACCAGGGTCGCGGTGGCAATGGCTTCGATTTCCGGCACGATGAAGTGCGGCTGCTCGGCTTCGATGACCGCGCGCAGTGCCGCGCCATCGAGCATGTTGATCACGTGGCTGCGATGCGCCACCTGCATGGCCGGCGCATTGGCGTAGCGATCCACGGCAATCACTTCAACGCCCAGGCGCTGCAGCTCGATCACCACTTCCTTGCCCAGTTCGCCACAGCCACACATCAATACGCGGGTCGCGGTGGGCGACAATGGAGTTCCGATACGGGTCATCTCAAGTCCTCAAGAAGCGGATCATCGAGGGATGCGGCGCCTGGCGCGCTTCCCATGGGGAGAAAGCGCGGCATTTTACATGAACCGCAGGGTTTGGCTTCAGCTGACGAGCGCCTGCTTGCGCAAGCGCCAGGCCATGATCAGCCATACCGCCGTAACGCCGGCGAACTTGGACCCCAGCGCGGTGAGAATCACGCCCGGAGTCAGAGCGTCGATCATGCCGAAGAAAATAAACGTATCGAGCGGAATGCTCAGGGCTGAACTTATCCACAGCCGGTCGCGCAACGGGCGCCGGGTGATGCTGAACACCAGCCAGTCAATGCACTCCGACACGGCAAATGCCGTGGCGCTGGCCAGGGCAATGGAGGGATCGGAGGTGATGTAGGACAACACCAGCGCCGCCAGCATCGCCGCGATTGCGCCGTGACCGAAGCGGATTTGCACCATGTCGCGCAACACGAACACCAGGCCGCCCCAGGCCGACCAGATGATGTCCAGGTGCGGGGCGGTGGAAAAGGCGTAGTTGATCAGCACGACGCTGCCGATGTAGGCGATCAGGAAGAACATGGAGGCACCTGTCAATTTGGCGCACAGGGTACTTCAACCAAACGCCAAATCAAAAGATCGCAGCCTGCGGCAGCTCCTACAGGGGATCAAATGTAGGAGCTGCCGCAGGCTGCGATTTTTTGATCTTATCGGCCGGGTGTCTTGCCGATCATCCACACCAACCCACTGGCCTTGGCCCGCTCATGGCACAACCCCAACACCGTGCGGCGCTCGTCGTTGCTCATGCGGCTCCAGCGGGTGATTTCCTCTACCGTGCGCTGACAGCCCGTGCAAATATCATCGTCGTCCAGTGCGCAGATATTCACACAAGGCGATGCAACCGGGCGTTCGGGAGTGCTCATTCTTCCTGCTCAGCCAGATCGCGGGCATACCGCTGTGAGTTATGCACGTAGTGGGCGGCACTGGCTTCCAGCATCTTTTTCTGCGGTTCGGTCAGCTCGCGCACCACTTTGCCAGGGGACCCCATGACCAGCGAACCGTCGGGTATTTCCTTGCCTTCGCCGATCAGCGAATTGGCGCCGATGATGCAGTTCTTGCCGATTTTCGCGCCGTTGAGGATCACCGCGTTGATACCGATCAGGCTGTAGTCGCCCACGGTGCAGCCGTGCAGCATGGCATTATGGCCGATGGTCACGCCGGTACCGATGGTCAGCGGGTACCCCATGTCGGTATGCATCACGGTGCCATCCTGGACGTTGCTGTTCCTGCCGATCAGGATCAACTCGTTGTCGCCCCGCAGCACGGCGTTGAACCAGACATTGGCGCCCTCTTCCAGTTTGACCTTGCCCACCAGCACGGCATTGGGAGCGACCCAGCTCTGCGGATGGGTCTCGACACGGGCGTCGCCCAGGCGGTATTTCATCTTGTTGTCCTCAAGGCTCAGGCAGCGGCGTGTTCAAGCCATTCGAGTGATGGCTTCAGGTATTGATAAAACTTTTAGGCGGTAGGTGCAGGCTGATCTTCGCGTCATAGAGCAGATTGATCAACTCGACAATCATGATCGCCGTCAGGCCCCAGATCTTGAATTCACCATAGCGATAACTTGGCACGTACCAACTTCGTCCCTGGTAATCGATGCGATGGGTGTGCTCGCGCGGGTCCTTGCGAAAGAACTCCAAGGGCACACTGAACACGGCGGCGATCTCGGCATCGTTGGCCCGGTACTCGACAAAATCCGGAATCACCCCGACATAAGGTGTGACCTTGATGCCGTGCAGGGATATCAGCGGGCTCAGCGGGCCGATCACTTCGACCAGGCCCGGTGGCAGGCCGATTTCTTCTTCGGCTTCACGCAGCGCGGTAAAAACCAGGTCGGGGTCTTCGGGGTCGCGTCGACCACCGGGAAAGGCGACTTCGCCACCATGGGTCGACAGCCCGCTGGCGCGCAGGGTCAATACCAGTTCCGGCTCGTCACTGCGAGTGATCGGCACCAGGACGGCGGCCTCTGGGAAACGTCGGTCGGTCTCCAACGTACGCGGTGTGTGGTGACTTACCCGATGCAGTAGCTCGTCCAGCATGAGTGTTCTCGATCAGTGCCTTACCCTGCATCATGCACCAATCGCTTCGGTCGCCCAACCCCCCGGACAGTGGCATGTCGCGAAACGACAACTTGCCGACAGCCACCGCCGCACGCCAAGATAGGCGCAGCATTCAGGAACCCAAGCATGAAATTTTGCAGTCAGTGCGGCAACCCGGTGACCCAACGCATTCCCGAGGGCGATTCACGCCTGCGTTTTGTCTGCGACAGCTGTCACGCCATTCACTACCAGAACCCCAACATCGTCGCCGGTTGTGTCGCGACCTGGGGCACCCAGGTCCTGTTGTGCCGTCGTGCCATCGAGCCGCGCCGGGGCTATTGGACCCTGCCCGCCGGCTTCATGGAAAACGGTGAGACCATCGAGCAGGCGGCCATTCGCGAGACGGCCGAGGAAGCCTGCGCCCGTGTGCGCAACCTGAGCATCTATACGCTGATCGATGTGCCGCACATCAGCCAGGTGCACGTGTTCTTCCGCGCCGAGTTGGCGGACCTCGATTTTGCCGCCGGTATAGAGAGCCTTGAGGTGCAACTATTCGACGAAGCCGACATCCCTTGGGACGAGCTGGCTTTCCGCACGGTGGGCCGTACCTTAGAATGCTTCTTCGCTGACCGGAAAACCGAAGTCTATCCCGTGCGGTCCGAATCGATCCCGCCGCTGGTTCAGTCTGTCATCACTTGATGTCATCTTGGTATCATCGCCAGGCGCATACAGATCGTCCGAACTCGGCCCGGACCTTCGGCAGCGCCTGCAAAAACACCTATAAATAGATATATGGTCGCGACACCTCTTGGGGAATCGTTTCAATGCGCTGGTTGCTTGCCCTGTTCTGCTTGTCGTTCATCACGGTGTCCCAGGCTACTGCCATGGAGCCCCTGGACGGCAAGGTCATCGAGAAAATCCTGGTTCTCAAGTCGGCCCATCAATTGCAGTTGATCAATGACGGCAAGCCGTTCAAGACCTACCGAATTTCCCTGGGTAAACGGCCCAAGGGCCCCAAGCTGATGGAAGGCGACAAACGCACACCAGAAGGTTTCTACTGGATCGACTGGCGCAAGGTCAGCGACCGCTTCAACCTGGCGATGCACATTTCCTACCCGAACATCAGCGATTCCGCCCGCTCACGGCGTGAAGGCGTCGATCCCGGCGGCATGATCATGATCCACGGCACCCCGGACACCGAAGAAAACCCCGAGCACCTGTTCCACACCCTGGACTGGACCGACGGTTGCATTGCCATGCGCAACATGGACATGCGTGAAATCTGGAACCTGGTGCCGGACGGCACGATGATCGAGATTCGCCCTTGATTTGACGAATGAGCGTTCTCTTACTATGGGAACGCTACCCGTTTTGCCCTGCGCGCCAGGCGTGTAACAGACTGATCCCCGGGACCTGTCCAGGTCCTGAACGCTCCCCGAATATCCCCTCCCCCATTGAAACCACCCTCGGCCTGCCCCATCTAAGACCCATACCCCATTGCGCAGGTGCCCCATGAGCGACCAGCAAGCATTCCCCGAAGCCCCCAGCGAATACGCCGACCCGGAACACGCCGAACACCACCACACCGGCAAGGGCCTCGCCCTGCCCGGCCAGAACCTGCCGGACAAGGTCTACATCATTCCGATTCACAACCGCCCTTTCTTCCCGGCCCAAGTGCTGCCGGTCATCGTCAATGAAGAACCCTGGGCGGAAACCCTCGACCTGGTCGCCAAATCCGAACATCACTCCCTGGCCCTGTTCTACATGGACACGCCCCAGGAAGACCCGCGCCATTTTGATACCTCGGCGCTGCCGCTGTACGGCACCCTGGTCAAGGTGCACCACGCCAGTCGCGAAAACGGCAAATTGCAATTCGTCGCCCAGGGCCTGACCCGTGTGCGCCTCAAGACCTGGCTCAAGCACCATCGCCCGCCGTACCTGGTGGAAGTCGAATACCCGCACCAGCCCACCGAGCCGACCGACGAGGTCAAGGCCTACGGGATGGCGCTGATCAATGCGATCAAGGAGCTGCTGCCCCTCAATCCGCTGTACAGCGAAGAGCTGAAGAACTACCTCAACCGCTTCAGCCCCAACGATCCATCGCCGTTGACCGACTTCGCCGCCGCACTGACGTCGGCGACCGGCAGCGAACTGCAGGAAGTGCTCGACTGCGTGCCCATGCTCAAGCGCATGGAAAAAGTCCTGCCGATGCTACGCAAGGAAGTCGAGGTCGCACGCCTGCAGAAAGAGATTTCCGCCGAAGTGAACCGCAAGATCGGTGAGCATCAGCGCGAATTCTTCCTCAAGGAACAACTCAAGGTCATCCAGCAGGAGTTGGGGCTGACCAAGGACGATCGCAGCGCCGACATCGAACAATTCGAGCAACGGCTGGCCGGCAAGGTGCTGCCCGCGCAGGCGCAGAAGCGCATCGAAGAAGAGATGAACAAGCTCTCGATCCTCGAAACCGGCTCACCGGAGTACGCGGTCACGCGCAACTACCTGGACTGGGCGACATCGGTGCCATGGGGTGTGTACGGCGAGGACAAACTGGACCTCAAGCACGCCCGCAAGATCCTGGACAACCACCATGCCGGCCTCGACGATATCAAGGACCGCATCCTCGAGTTCCTCGCGGTCGGTGCCTACAAGGGTGAAATCAGCGGCTCCATCGTGCTGCTGGTGGGGCCGCCGGGCGTGGGCAAGACCAGCGTCGGCAAATCCATCGCCGAATCCCTCGGCCGACCGTTCTATCGCTTCAGCCTCGGCGGCATGCGCGACGAAGCGGAAATCAAGGGCCACCGCCGTACTTACATTGGTGCGATGCCGGGCAAACTCGTGCAAGCGCTGAAAGACGTCGAAGTGATGAACCCGGTGATCATGCTCGACGAAATCGACAAGATGGGCCAAAGCTATCAGGGCGACCCGGCCTCGGCGCTGCTGGAAACCCTCGACCCGGAGCAGAACGTCGAATTCCTCGACCACTACCTGGACCTGCGCCTGGACCTGTCGAAAGTGCTGTTCGTCTGCACCGCCAACACCCTGGACTCGATTCCCGGCCCCCTGCTGGACCGGATGGAAGTCATCCGCCTGTCGGGTTACATCACCGAAGAAAAAGTCGCCATCGCCAAACGCCACTTGTGGCCCAAACAGCTTGAGAAGGCCGGAGTCTCGAAAGGCAGCCTGAGCATCAGCGACAGCGCCCTCAGAGCGCTGATCGACGGTTATGCCCGTGAAGCCGGCGTTCGCCAACTGGAGAAAAATCTCGGCAAACTGGTGCGCAAAGCCGTGGTGAAGCTGCTCGAAGATCCAGGAGCGGTGATCAAATTTGGTCCGAAAGACCTCGAGGCTTCATTGGGCAAACCCGTGTTCCGTAATGAACAAGTACTGTCCGGGACGGGGGTAATCACCGGCCTGGCCTGGACCAGCATGGGCGGTGCAACCCTGCCGATCGAAGCCACACGCATTCATACCCTCAATCGCGGTTTCAAGCTCACCGGGCAACTGGGCGAAGTGATGAAAGAGTCCGCGGAAATTGCCTACAGCTACGTCAGCTCCAATCTGAAGTCGTTTGGCGGTGATCCGAAATTCTTCGACGAAGCCTTCGTGCACCTGCATGTTCCGGAAGGCGCCACTCCGAAAGACGGCCCGAGCGCTGGCGTGACCATGGCCAGTGCCCTGTTGTCGCTGGCACGCAACCAGCCGCCGAAAAAAGGCGTGGCCATGACCGGCGAACTGACGTTGACCGGGCATGTACTGCCGATTGGCGGAGTACGTGAGAAGGTGATTGCAGCGCGGCGGCAGAAGATTTTCGAGCTGATCTTGCCGGAGCCCAACCGTGGCAGCTTTGAAGAACTGCCGGACTACCTGAAGGAAGGGATTACCGTGCACTTTGCCAAGCGTTTTGCGGATGTGGCGAAGGTGTTGTTCTAGTCACACGCTGCAGTGGCCAGAGCGTGCTCTGGCCACTGCACACATGATTTTCTGAACAGCTATCGCGATCGGATATAAAAAACTGTCATTAATGACAGTATCAACCCTATTACTAATGCCCTAGCCTGTCACTCGACTATCCGAACATTTTCAAGGGACGACCACAATATGTCGACTGATAAAACTCCGCGCGGGACGAAGTCTAGCGGTCATTTCGAATGGACAATTAAAGGAGAAAAATTTTATACCGACCAAATTTATATATGGCACGAAGGACCCAACATACAAATCAACGGTTATTTCGATTTTGCCGGCCCAAACCAAAAAATAATGACTGTCCTTATCGATCGCGATACCCCTGGAGAGGAGCAAACATTTGACCCTCCAACGTGGC
This sequence comes from Pseudomonas umsongensis, assembly GCF_002236105.1. Taxonomy (GTDB): domain Bacteria; phylum Pseudomonadota; class Gammaproteobacteria; order Pseudomonadales; family Pseudomonadaceae; genus Aquipseudomonas; species Aquipseudomonas umsongensis. The sequence continues at coordinate 394,740 of NZ_NIWU01000002.1, read as the reverse complement.
TTAAGGAAGTGAGTTATCAAGCTGATAGCGGATCGGCTTATGCCATTACCGGAAAATACACTGCCACTCTCAACAAACACACTAAACAGTATAAGTTATCGTTCGACTTACTGTTTGGTGGCGGCCTATTAATTCAATGTAAGCTCGACGTTAGCGAGTAGATACTCAATCCGCTTAAATGCGCACCACTCGCGCCAGAGCCTGTACGTTAGCCATTCCTCGACCCGGCTCTGGTCACATTTTGTCTCATCTTCAGTTATGCTCGCCGTTCGTCGTGAATGCCGGAGCCACTGACCCCATGTCCCCCACCCGCCTGTTTGTTCCCCTCGCCCTCGCCTTGCTGGCCGCCTGTGCCACGCAACCGAAACATAACGTGACCGTGGAAAAACAAAGCGAATGCCCGGTGAAGCTCACCAGCGGGCAGAACCTGATCCTGACCCTGCCCAGCAATCCGACTACGGGTTACCGCTGGTCGGTCCAGGACTCGGCCGGTGGCGTATTGCGCGCGCTCAGCCCTGAGGTCTACAGCAACCCGGAAGATGCCGGCGTCGTAGGTGCTGCCGGTGTTTCGACCTGGCGATTCCAGGCGTTCGCCCCCGGCACTGGACGCTTACGCTTGACCTCGCAACAACCTTGGGCACCGGAAGTGCTGCCGGTGGACGCCTTCGACTGCGCCATTTCGGTCAACTAACCGTGGGCTGGCTGATTCTGGCGCTGATGGGCGCAGTGACTTTCCTCTATGGCCTGAGCGTGCACGCCGCGCTGCTTTGCCTGTTGGTCAAGCCGCTGCCTGTCCTGGCCCTGCTCGGCTGGCTGCACGACGCACCACCCGGGGAGTATCGGCGCTGGATCAGTCTTGGACTGATTTTCTCCCTGCTCGGCGACGTGCTGCTGGCATGGCCGGGGGATTTGTTTGTGTTCGGCCTCGGGGCGTTTCTCGTCGCCCACCTGGCTTATCTGAAAGCTTATTTAACGGACTGCAGACGGTTGGCCCTGTTGCCACTGGTCCTGGCCCTCGGCGTCGGCGCGATTCTGCTGGGGGTACTGATTGCCCACGGTCTCGGGCCTTTGCTGATTCCCGTGATCGTCTATGGCCTGGCGATCAGCGCCATGCTCTGGCGCGCACTGGCACGTCTGGGCACCGATGTGCCCAAGCGTTCGGCGCTGCTTGCGGCAGCCGGAGCCGTGGCGTTCGTGTTTTCCGATAGCGTGATCGGTATCAGCCGCTTTGTCGTGCCGTTTGAGGCGGCGCCGTACGTCATCATCCTCAGTTATTGGCTGGGGCAATGGGGCATCACGGCATCGGCGTTCGATCAAAAACCGCGTTAGATCGCGAAGGGACACGGAGCGTCCCGGGCGGCGTTCCCACGCAGAGCGTGGGAACGATCGATCGAACACCAATACATACATTGTCATTAATGTCTGTTGAAACCTGTTAGTTCGAATAGTCGTCCGGACCGCTCGCAGGCCGTACATTCAAGATTCCAACAATCCTTGAAGAGATAGGCCCTATGGATATCCAACAACGAAGAAGCTTTGTCGACAGTCGCATCCCTGTTGAAATGAAATTCCGCCAGTGCTGTCAGAAAAACTATCTGAGTGCCACCCTTCAGGATCGCGATGAGTTCAACTCCGAGGAGTTTTACATCAGCGTCGGCTCCCGGGAAATATTGGCTGTTTTCAAAGCTGGAGAAAAAGACACCCCTGAAGACCGCGCCTTCGATATCTATATCCCTAAAAATATCGAAACCGGTTACTACGAATTAAATTCACCGGATCAACTGATAGAAATCGCCTTGACTGAAAAATTCCCGACTTACACCAGTTACTGGGCATTCAAGGGCGCAATGGATCTGGTCGTTAACGCTGACAAGCAAGACTACTCCGGCACATTCAATGTTAGCTTCAAGGACAAAGAAAACCGTGAGTTTATATCCGAAGCCAAGTTTGCTTTTTCTGTGGAAGCTTGAATACAGGTAGCCGACGGAGCCGTGGCGTTCGCGTGCTCCGATAGCGTGATGGGTATCAGCCGCTTTGTGAGCGTGGGAGCGAGCAAAGCGTCAGTCCCGTCGGTTTATCAGACAACCCGCGCATCCCCGCGCCAACTTGGCTAAAATGCCGGCCTTTCCACCAACACCGCCGGAACCGCCGTGAGCAAAGAATCCGATCGCCTTTTCGCCCAGCCTTTGGCCCAGGTGCCTGACTTCGCCTTCAACGAGGACGTGGTGCGGGTGTTCCCGGACATGATCAAGCGCTCGGTGCCGGGTTATCCGACCATTGTCGAAAACCTCGGTGTGCTCGCCGCACAATTCGCCCAGCCCAACACTGTGCTCTACGACCTTGGCTCGTCCCTGGGCGCTGTGACACAGGCGCTGCGTCGACATGTGCGCACTGACGGCTGCCGTGTCATCGCTGTGGATAACTCCGCGGCGATGGTCGAGCGATGCCGTGAGTATCTCAACGGCCAGGACTCGATGTTCCAGGAGTTGCTGCCGGTGGAAGTGATCGAAGGTGACATCCTCGCCCTCGAATTCCAGCCTGCCTCGGTGGTGGCGCTGAACTTCACCCTGCAATTCATTGCTCCGGATCAGCGAAGCGCGCTGCTGTCGCGCATCCACCAGTCCCTGTTGCCCGGTGGTGCACTGATTCTCTCGGAAAAACTGCGGTTTGAAGACGAGCAGGAGCATGCGTTGCTCACCGACCTGCACGTCGCCTTCAAGCGCGCCAACGGCTATAGCGAACTGGAAATAGCCCAGAAGCGTAGCGCCATCGAAAACGTCATGAAGCCCGACAGCCTCGAAGAACACCGCGAACGCCTGTTGGCTGCCGGGTTCTCGAAAGTCGTGCCGTGGTTCCAGTGTCTTAACTTTGCCTCGTTGATTGCCTTGCCATGATTGATCTGTCCCCCCTCGCCCGCCGCCTGGCTGGCACACCGCTGGCCGAATGGGCCAACACACTGCAGGCGCAACTCGACAAGAAAATGGAGAAAGGTCACGGCGACCTGGAGCGCTGGCAAAGCGCGCTGGATGCCTTGCCTCAGATCCAGCCAAACGAAATCGACCTGTTGAACCGCTTGAAGCTGGACACCGATTGCGACGATGAAACCCGTGCGCAAATGCGCACCGCGCTGATGGGCTTGTCGCCGTGGCGCAAAGGCCCCTTCGATCTGTTTGGCGTGCATGTCGACACCGAATGGCGTTCGGACTGGAAGTGGTCGCGTGTCGCCCCGCACCTGGACCTCAAAGGCAAGCGCATCCTCGACGTCGGCTGCGGCAATGGTTACTACATGTGGCGCATGCTCGGCGCGGGTGCGGACAGCGTAATCGGTGTCGATCCAAACTGGTTGTTCTTCTGCCAGTTCCAGGCGGTGCAACGTTACCTGTCCGAGCCGAATGCGTGGCACCTGCCATTTCCTTTCGAAGACCTGCCGCCGAATCTGGAAGGCTTCGACACAGTGTTTTCGATGGGTGTCTTCTACCACCGCCGATCGCCGATCGAGCACTTGCTGGCGCTGAAGGATTGCCTGGTCAAGGGCGGCGAACTGGTGCTGGAGACGCTGGTGGTCGAAGGCGACAAACATCAAGTGCTGGTGCCGGAAGACCGTTATGCGCAGATGCGCAACGTATGGTTCCTGCCGTCAGTGCCGGCGCTGGAGTTGTGGTTGCGCCGTGCCGGGTTCACTGATGTGAAATGCGTGGACGTGAGTGTGACCACGGTTGAAGAACAGCGCGGCACGGAATGGATGAAGTATCAGTCGCTGAGCGACTTCCTCGATCCCGAAGACCACAGCAAGACCATCGAAGGGCTGCCGGCGCCGATGCGGGCTGTCATCGTCGCCCGTAAGTAGCAATGGTCGTTCCCACGCTCTGCGTGGGAATGCATCCTGTGACGCTCTGCGTCACGCCCGTGAAGGGACGCGGAGCGTCCCGGGCGGCATTCCCACGCGGAGCGTGGGAACGATCATTTCTCGGTTGGTTTGGCTCTACGGACCTTGAAGAACTCGCTGAGCACCGCCCCGCATTCCTCGGCCAACACCCCACCTTCATACAGCACCCGGTGGTTCAAAAAGCCCTGGGTAAAAAACTGCCCCTGGCTCTGCACAATCCCGGCCTTGGGTTCCAGCGCGCCATACACCACCCGTGCAATCCGCGAATGCACGATCAGCCCGGCGCACATGCTGCACGGTTCCAGCGTCACATACAGCGTGCTGCCCGGCAGGCGATAGTTGCTGACGGCTAGTGCGGCGGCGCGGATCGCGACCATCTCGGCATGGGCACTCGGATCGTTGCCACTGATCGGGCAGTTGAAGCCGCGACCGATGATTTCACCGTCCTGCACCAGCACCGCACCCACGGGCACTTCGCCCAACGCGGCACCTTGAGCGGCGAGGGCAAGGGCTTCGCGCATGAAGTCGCGATCACGGCTGCGGTCGATGATCGCAGCGGGACGTATCTGACGCATTACGCCACCTCGATCGCGGCCATCAGGCCGGTTTCCATGTGATCGATCACATGGCAATGGAACATCCATACCCCGGGGTTATCCGCCACCAGCGCCACTTGCGCACGCTCGTTCTTGCCCAACAAATACGTGTCGGTGAAATACGGGATGACCTTGTGCCGATTCGAGGCGATGACCTTGAAGCTCATGCCATGCAGGTGAATCGGATGCTGATATTGAGTCATGTTTTTCAATTCAAAAATGTAGCTTTTGCCCTTTTCCAGCTTGGCGATCGGGCGGTCGGCGCAGGTTTTATCCGTAATGTCCCAGGCTTTGCCATTGATCTGCCACAGGCTTGGCGGCTTGCCGTTGTCGACATTCACCGACACTGACCCCACCCATTCGAAATTGAAGTTGAGTTTCTCGGCATTGGCCAGGTCCGGTTCCGCCACAGGGTTGGCGGGCAGTGCCGCAGGCCATGCAGTCGGCGCGTCGGTGTTGGCCACGGAGCGCAGCGTGCCCAAGCGAACCGGGCCGTTGCGCAGGGACAACTCTTCACCCGCCGGCGGCACTTTGATCGCCAGGCAAATACGCATGCCTGGGCCCAGCCAGTATTCCTTGCCCAGCGGGCGCGGTTCGACGGGATTGCCGTCCAGCGCATAGATCTGCGCTTCGACGCCGGGGATATTGAGGCGGTAGGTCAACGTGTTATCGAGGTTAAGCACCCGCACCCGGGTGATCTGCCCGGCAGGCAAGTCGATGATCGCCTGCGGGACACCGTTGATGGTCGACAGGCGCCCCGCCGTACCGCCTCGGGCGGCTTCGCGTGGAATGCTGAAGTCGACAAAAGCGCCCTGCTCATCGACATGCCAGCTCTTCAAGCTCAAGGTTTTCTCGTACTTGAAACCGGTCGGCTCGCGCTCCTCGACGATCAGCGGGCCGACCAGACCGCGCCCGAGTTCTTCGCTGCTGCTCACATGGGGGTGATACCAGTAGCTGCCTGCATCGGGCACGCGGAATTTGTAGTCGAAGTATTCACCGGGCAATACCGGCAACTGCGACACGTACGGCACACCGTCCATCTCCAGCGGCAGGCGGATGCCATGCCAGTGGATGGTCGTCGCCACTGGCAGGTGGTTGATGAACCGCACTCGCAGCCATTCGCCCTGACGCACGCGCAATTCGGTGCCCGGTGCCGAGGGACCGAACGCCCAGGCTTCGGTCTTGTGCCCCGCCACCAACTCGACGTCCAGCGGCGCGGCGATCAGCTCATAGTCATGGCCCGCCTCAGCGTCGGCCATCTTGCCCAACCAGTACCGCGACGCGCCCCCCGCCCCGACACCAACGACAACAAGACCGGCCAGGCCACCGAGGATTTGGCGACGGGTAAAGGACATGAACTCAACTACCTCACACGAAAGCGGCAGGCCCAAGACCCGCAAAAGGCGAATACGATACACCCGCAGTTGCGAAAGAAACAGCAAAGCGGACGTGACGACGAGCCGCAGGCAGGGCCGGCATCAATGCAAAAAGCCGCGTGAACTCACGTTCACACGGCTTTTTTATCCTGCGATCAACCCCTCAGGGCTGGTGCGGGATCATTCCCACTCAATCGTCGCTGGCGGCTTGCTCGACACGTCGTAGGTGACGCGGGAGATGCCTTCGATTTCATTGATGATGCGGCCGCTGACGGTTTCCAGCAGTTCGTAAGGCAGGTGTGCCCAACGCGCGGTCATGAAGTCGATGGTTTCCACGGCACGCAGGGCCACGACCCAGGCGTAACGACGGCCATCGCCGACAACGCCAACCGATTTCACCGGCTGGAACACCACGAACGCCTGGCTGACCTTGTGGTACCAGTCGGCCTTGCGCAGTTCTTCGATGAAGATGTGGTCGGCACGACGCAGCAGGTCGGCGTATTCCTTCTTCACTTCGCCGAGGATGCGCACGCCCAGGCCCGGGCCCGGGAACGGGTGCCGGTAGACCATGTCGTACGGCAGGCCCAGCTCCAGGCCCAGACGACGGACTTCGTCCTTGAACAGCTCACGCAGCGGCTCAACCAGCTTGAGGTTCATTTCTTCCGGCAAGCCGCCCACGTTGTGGTGCGACTTGATCACGTGGGCCTTGCCGCTTTTCGCGCCAGCCGACTCGATCACATCCGGGTAGATGGTGCCTTGGGCCAGGTACTTGATGTTGTCCAGCTTGCAGGATTCGGCATCGAACACGTCGATGAAGGTACGGCCGATGATCTTGCGCTTCTTCTCTGGGTCGGCTTCGCCGGCCAGGTTGTCGAGGAACTGGTCCTCGGCGTTGGCGCGGATCACCTTGACGCCCATGTTCTCGGCGAACATGGCCATTACTTGCTCGCCTTCGTGCAGGCGCAGCAGGCCGTTGTCGACGAAGACGCAGGTCAGTTGGTCGCCGATGGCCTTGTGCAGCAGTGCGGCAACCACGGACGAGTCCACGCCGCCGGACAGGCCCAGCAGGACGTTGTCGGTGCCGACCTGGGCGCGAACCTGGGCGATGGCGTCTTCAGCGATCTTCGACGGGGTCCACAGCGCTTCGCACTCGCAGATGTCGAGGATGAAGCGCGACAGGATGCGGCCGCCCTGCTTGGTGTGGGTCACTTCCGGGTGGAACTGCACGCCGTAGTAACGACGCTCGTCGCTGAACATGCCAGCGATAGGGCAGCTCGGGGTGCTGGCCAGGATGTGGAAATCTTCCGGCATCCTGGTGACCTTGTCACCGTGGCTCATCCATACGTCGAGGCCAAACAGGCCATCGGCGTCGATGTGGTCTTCGATGCCGTCGAGCAGGCGGCTCTTGCCGACCACGTCTACGCGAGCATAGCCGAACTCACGCAGGTCGGAACCTTCAACCTTGCCGCCCAGTTGCTCGGCCATGGTCTGCATGCCGTAGCAGATACCGAAGACTGGCACGCCCAGGTCGAACACTGCTTGCGGGCAGCGAGGGCTGTCGGCTTCGTGCACGGACTCGGGGCCGCCGGCGAGGATCACGCCTTTTGGAGCGAATTCGCGAATGGCTTCCTCGTCCATGTCGAACGGATGCAGTTCGCAGTAAACGCCGATTTCACGCACGCGGCGGGCAATCAGTTGGGTGTACTGGGAACCGAAATCGAGGATCAGGATGCGGTGAGCGTGAATGTCGAGGGCCATGATTCAGTCTCGTCTAAGTAATTCAGAAACAGTCGTGATTCAGAAACAACTCGGGGCTGAATAGAACAGCCCCGGTTGCTTAACGATTTGCTTGAAGCCTCAACCTACGCGGTAGTTTGGCGCTTCCTTGGTGATCTGTACGTCGTGGACGTGGGACTCGGCCATGCCAGCACCGGTGATCCGCACGAACTCAGGCTTGGTGCGCATTTCTTCGATGTCGGCACTGCCGGTGTAACCCATCGAGGAACGCAGGCCGCCCATCAGTTGATGGATGATGGCGCTCAGGGTGCCCTTGTACGGCACACGCCCTTCGATACCTTCCGGAACCAGCTTCTCGGCACCCGCGGAGGAGTCCTGGAAGTAACGGTCGGAGGAACCCTGGGCCTGGGACATGGCGCCCAGCGAACCCATGCCGCGATAAGCCTTGTACGAACGGCCCTGGAACAGTTCGATCTCGCCTGGCGCTTCTTCGGTACCGGCGAACATCGAGCCCATCATCACGCAGGAAGCACCGGCCACGATGGCCTTGGACAGGTCACCGGAGAAACGGATGCCGCCGTCGGCGATCAACGGAACGCCAGTGCCTTCGAGGGCAGCGGCGACGTTGGCGATGGCACTGATTTGCGGCACGCCGACACCGGCGACGATACGGGTGGTGCAGATCGAGCCAGGGCCGATACCGACCTTGACTGCGTCAGCGCCCGCTTCGGCCAGGGCCTTGGCGGCAGCGCCGGTGGCGATGTTGCCGCCGATCACCTGCACTTCAGGGAAGTTTTGTTTAACCCAGCGAACGCGGTCGATCACGCCTTTGGAGTGACCGTGGGCGGTGTCGACCACCACCACGTCAACGCCGGCGTTGACCAGGGCAGCAACACGGTCACCGGTGTCTTTACCGGTACCGACCGCGGCGCCCACGCGCAGACGACCTTGATCGTCCTTGCTGGCCAGCGGGTAAGCCTTGGCTTTTTCGATGTCGTTGACGGTCATCATGCCCTTGAGGGCGAACTTGTCGTCGACGATCAGTACGCGTTCGATGCGGTGCTTGTGCAGCAACTCGCGAACGTCGTTCTTGTCGGCGCCTTCCTTGACCGTGACCAGGCGCTCTTTAGGCGTCATCACTTCACGGACAGTGGCTTCCAGACGGTTCTCGAAACGCACGTCACGGGAAGTGACAATGCCGACCAGGTCGCCATTGTGCAGCACCGGAACGCCGGAGATGTTGTTCATGCGGGTCAATTCGAACAGTTCGCGCACGGTAGCGTCAGCATCGATGGTGATCGGATCCTTGACCACACCGGCTTCGTAACGCTTGACCTTGCGCACTTCGGCAGCTTGCTGCTCGATGGTCATGTTCTTGTGGATGATACCGATACCACCTTCCTGAGCCATGGCAATTGCCAGACGGGCTTCAGTGACGGTGTCCATGGCGGCGGAGACCAGTGGAATATTCAGCTCGATGCCACGGGTAAGGCGGGTCTTGAGACTGACTTCGTTAGGAAGCACCTCGGAATAACCAGGCACTAGGAGAATGTCGTCGAATGTCAGAGCTTCTTGGCTGATACGCAGCATCGCGGGGGCTCCCGAGCGGGAAAATGGAAGCGCGCCATTATAGTCAGACACCCCCTCGGGTTCAATGTAAAACTCTGTCTATTATCGACCTTATGGATATACGGAACATATCGCCCCCTGTAGGAGCTGTCGAAGGCTGCGATCTTTTGACATTGATCTTCAAAAGCAAGATCAAAAGATCGCAGCCTGCGGCAGCTCCTACAGGAGGATGCAACGATCAGAGCTCTACTTTCACCCAACTAACGGGTTGATCCAGCCAATCGGCAAATTCGTCGAGAAAGCTCTGCTTGAACCCCGCCTCGGCCCAGTTGTTGAAAATGAAGCCCAGGTTGGAAAAGCCGCACTCCTGCAGGAACAGGAAACCGTTGATGTCGTCTTCATGCCCGCATTCGGGGCAGGTGAAGTTATCGGTACGCCCGGGCATCCAGTCTTCGAGGCTTTCAAACAGTGCTTCACCGACTTCCTTGCGGCACTCGGCACAACCGGCCTCGCCAAGAAACCCTTTGGCCGGCGTATAGATGCAGCGTTTGGTGACGATCTCCAGGCCATTGATCGGCTCGCCGAACGGCAGGGCTTGCGGGTGCAGAACCACTTCCCTGGCACCCTCGGCGATGGCGTGGGCCATGCGATTGCCGGTGCGGCCACAGGTGGTCAACTCTTCGTTGATGATGTTCTTGCGCACCAGCCAACGCACGATCGCCCGGGCCCGTGGCTCATGCACCGGCAGTGTGGAAATTTTCGGGACAATGATGCTTTGGGAATTCATGGGGCGACCTGCTGTAACGCTTTGAAGGAAGCCCGGCAGCTTAAGCCCAAGGCTTCAGAGGTCAAGTACTCAAGTAACGCCCGATCAGGGCGATACCGCTGGCCAGGACCAGCCAGGTCACCAGGCGGACGAACGCCTCACGTGACAATTTCAGGGTCAGCCGTCGACCGATCCACAGGCCCAGCGCCATGGCCGGCAGCAAACACAACGCCAGCACCAACAAGGGTAGCTCGGCATAGACACCGGCGACAATGAACAGGCTCAGGCGCACCACCGTGCTGCAACTGATCAACGCACTCTGGGTCGCTCGAGCCGCCTCCTTGGGCAAGCGGCTGTTCAAATAGATCGCGTACAGAAAGCCGCCACTGCCAAACAACGCCCCAAACATCCCGCCCACGGTACCCATCGGCAATGCCCAGGCGGCAGACAATTGCGCCGGACGGGTTTTAATCCACAGGCTGTAGATGGCGTAGGCACTGATAAACAGCCCCATCAACAGCAGCAACAGGTCGGACTTGAGGTTCAACAGGAAGATCACGCCCAGCGTGCAACCCACCGCCATGCAGGGCAACAATCGCAGCAGCTCAGGCCTGGCGACATCCCGCCGCGAGGGCAGCAGGTTGCCGAATGCCGCGACAAAATCAAGCAACACCAGCAACGGTACGATCTTCGACAGCGGCAGGAACAGGATCAGGATCGGCCCGGCGACCAGCGCCGTGCCGAAACCGGCAATGCCGAACACGATATAGGCCAGGGCGATGCCCAGCGCGATTACCAGCCAGTCCGTGGCGCCGAAGGGCCATTGGTTCATCAGCTCAAACACATTCATCCCCAGTCATCCATGAATCGCGAAGCAGACTCTACCCCTGTAGGAGCGAGCATGCTCGCGAAAAACCTGAGGACACCGCGGGGTGTCAGGCTCCCCGCGTCATCGTTGACCTCCATCGCGAGCGTGCTCGCGCCTACAGGGGATCGTGCATTCCCCTGGAGAATGCCTTTAAACTGCGCCCCATGATTAAAGATCCCTTTGCAAGACTCGGCCTGGACCGCGAAGTCCTGACCGTCAGCCAGCTCAACGGCCGCGCGCGGGTGTTGCTTGAAGACGTTTTCAGCAACATCTGGGTCGAAGGCGAAATCTCCAACCTCGCCCGCCCCGCGTCTGGCCACGTGTATTTCACCCTCAAGGACAGCGGCGCCCAGGTGCGTTGCGCGCTGTTCCGGCAAAACGCCGCGCGTGTGCGTCAAGCGCTGAAGGATGGCCTGGCCGTCAAGGTACGCGGCAAAGTCTCGTTGTTCGAGGGACGCGGCGATTACCAACTGATCCTCGATACCGTGGAGCCGGCCGGTGATGGAGCATTGCGCCTGGCGTTCGATGCCTTGAAGGAAAAACTCAGCGCCGAAGGCCTGTTCAGCGCCGAGCGCAAAGTACCGCTGCCGGCGCATCCACAACGCATCGGCATCATCAGTTCGCCCACCGGCGCGGTCATCCGCGACATCATCAGCGTGTTCCGCCGCCGCGCGCCGCAGGTGCAATTGACCCTGATCCCCACCGCCGTGCAGGGCCGCGAAGCCACCGCGCAGATTGTCCGCGCGTTAAAACTGGCGGATGCCCGCGGTTTCGACGCGCTGATCCTGGCCCGCGGTGGCGGTTCGCTGGAAGACCTCTGGTGCTTCAACGAAGAAGCCGTAGCGCGCGCGGTGGATGCCTGCGTGACGCCGATCGTCAGCGCCGTCGGCCACGAAACCGATGTATCTATCAGTGACTTCGTCGCCGACGTCCGCGCGCCCACGCCATCGGCCGCCGCCGAGCTGCTGGCACCGGATTCCAGCGATCTGGTCCGCCGGGTCGAGAGCCTGCATCGGCGCCTGGTGATGCGCATGCGTGATCGCTTGATGCGTGACCGGCTGCGCCTGGAAGGCATCTCTCGGCGCCTGCGCCATCCCGGCGAACGCCTGCGCCAGCAAGCGCAACGCCTGGATGATCTGGACATGCGCATGCGTCGGGCCTTCGAACGCAGCCTCAACACCCGTCGCGAACGGCTGATCCGCCTGGAAACCCGCTTGGCCGGGCAGCATCCGGGACGTCAATTGGCGATGCTGCGCCAACGTCTCGACAGCCTCGCCGAACGCTTGCCCCGCGCCATCCGCGAAGGCCTGAAAAACCGTCGCATGCAGCTGCAGAGCCAGATGCAAACACTGCACGTGGTCAGCCCCCTGGCGACTCTTGGCCGTGGCTACAGCATTTTGCTCGACGAGCGTGGCAATGCGATCCGCAGCGCCGCACAGACCCACACCGGCCAGCGCCTGAAGGCCAAGCTGGGTGAAGGCGAACTGCACGTGCGGGTCGAAGACAATCACCTGACGCCCGTCACCCTTTCTTTACTGGACTGATCCATGCCGCGTTTTTTAGCTCCTCTGCTGTTGCTTTGCCTGACCTTCAACGCCCACGCCGACAGCTACATCACCCGCCAGTTGAACAAACCGGTGCCGGGCGGCGTGGCGGTGGTCGACCTGGGAGCTGCCGCGCAAGCGCCGAAAGCCAGTTATCAGGGCAAACCCGTCCTGGTGATCAAGGAACAGAACAACTGGCTGGCGATTGTCGGCGTGCCGTTGACGGTCAAGCCGGGCGCACAGGCCATCAGCAGCGGTGGGCGCAGCCTTGGTTTCACCGTCGGCAACAAGAAATATCCGGAGCAGCGAATCACCCTGAAAAACACCCAACAGGTCAATCCAGACCCGGACAATCTCAAGCGCATCGAGCGCGAACTGGCCGAGCAGATCGCTGCCTACCGTACGTTCAGCCCGAATTCGCCAAGTAACGTGCTGCTGGACAAACCGGTAAACGGACCGCTGTCGAGCAAGTTCGGGGTACGCCGGTTCTTCAACGGTGAGGAGCGTAATCCTCACTCAGGCCTGGATTTCGCCGTGCCTGCCGGTACGCCGATCAAGACGCCGGCCGCAGGCAAGGTGATCTTGATCGGCAACTACTTCTTCAACGGCAATACGGTGTTTGTCGACCATGGCCAAGGGTTCATCAGCATGTTCTGCCACATGTCGAAAATCGACGTGAAGGTCGGCCAGCAGATGGCGCGTGGCGGTGTGGTCGGAAAAGTCGGGGCGACCGGTCGGGCAACCGGGCCGCATATGCACTGGAATGTCAGCCTGAATGATGCGCGGGTGGATCCGGCTATCTTTATCGGGGCGTTTCAACCTTAAGCAAGATCAAAAGATCGCAGCCTGCGGCAGCTCCTACAAGGTTCGTGTCGTATCGCTGAACCCTGTAGGAGCTGCCGCAGGCTGCGATCTTTCAAGGCCACTACTCCGCATCCAGATCCTCAATGCCATGGACTTCCCGGTCCGCCAGGCAATGCCTGACCCACTCCTGAGTCTCCACTGAAAACCAGCTCAACTCCTGCGCCGTAATCAATTCCCGCGCACACAGCCCGAGCAAATGCGAACGGGCTTCATGCCGCGAGAACCTGAACACGCCAAACGCCCAGTACAGCTCCTTTTGCCCAGCCTTGAGCAATTCCTCGCTGCGATCTATCCGCTCGTACGGCGCGATACTCTTGTCCAATAGCGTCTTTTCGACATCCGATAGAATCCGCTCACACATCCGCTCATGGGCTATCGGACGCAACACGCAGTATTGCTTCCAATCAGACTCGTTCATCACCGACTCCTGCTGGGCCTCCAAGACTTAAGAATAGCTTCGCCACCAGAATAAGACGCCAGCATCATCGATTGCGCACAGTTCAAACCTTGCGCAAACAACCTGAAGATCACCGTACTCCAGAGCAATAAAATCTCGCCAAACAAGCCCTAAAGAGGATTCCTCTCAATTTTTTCCCACCGCTTGCCATCCTTCCCCCCCGCGGTTAGGGTTGAAGGCATGAAAACCTCTCACACCCTCATTCAGCTTCGTCAGCACCGCAGTTTGTGCCTTGTCAGCGCACGACTGCCGGGCTGAATCGCGGCGCCTCGTCCCAAGCGTTACTCCAAGAACATTTTGATCCACCGGCAGGCCGCCTTTTTTCGGCCAACACAATAAGGATTTCCCGATGAGCATGCTCAAAGACCCGTCTTCGAAATACCGCGCGTTCCCGACCATCGATCTGCCGGACCGCACCTGGCCGTCGAAGACCATCACCGCCGCGCCAATCTGGTGCAGCTCCGACCTGCGCGATGGTAACCAGTCGCTGATCGAACCGATGGACGCCGTCAAGAAGCTGCGCTTCTGGAAAACCCTGGTGCAGGTCGGCGTGAAGGAAATCGAAGCGTCGTTCCCGTCCGCCTCGCAGACCGATTTCGACTTCGTACGCACCCTGATCGAAGACGGTCATATCCCGGACGACACCACCATCCAGGTATTGACCCAGGCACGTGAAGATTTGATCGCGCGTACTTTCGAATCCCTGCGTGGCGCGAAAAAAGCCATCGTTCACCTGTACAACGCCACGTCTCCTTCTTTCCGCCGCATTGTCTTCAACCAGGACTTGGAAGGGGTCAAGGAAATCGCCGTAAACGCGGCCAAGCTGTTCGTCAAATATGCCGCCCAGCAGCCGGAAACCGAGTGGACCTTCCAGTACTCCCCGGAAACCTTCAGCGCCACAGAACTGGAGTTCGCCAAGGAAGTCTGCGACGCGGTGATCGAAGTCTGGAACCCGACGCCCGAGCGCAAGATAATCCTCAACCTGCCGGCCACCGTCGAATGCGCTACCCCGAACATCTATGCCGACCAGATCGAATGGTTCGGCCGTCACATCAACCGTCGTGACAGCGTGATCATCAGCCTGCACACCCACAACGATCGTGGCACTGGCGTTGCCGCCACCGAGCTGGGCCTGATGGCTGGCGCCGACCGCGTCGAAGGCTGCCTGTTCGGCAACGGCGAGCGTACCGGTAACGTCGACCTGGTGACCGTGGCCCTGAACATGTACACCCAGGGCCTGAACCCTGAGCTGGACTTCTCCGACATCGACGGCGTGCGCAAGGTCGTCGAAGAGTGCAACCAGATCCAGGTTCACCCGCGTCACCCGTACGTTGGCGACTTGGTGCACACCGCATTCTCCGGCTCGCACCAGGACGCGATTCGCAAGGGTTTCGCCCAGCAGAAACCGGACGCCCTGTGGGAAGTGCCGTACCTGCCGATCGACCCGGCCGACATCGGCCGCAGCTACGAGGCGGTCATCCGCGTCAACAGCCAGTCGGGCAAGGGCGGCATCGCCTATCTGTTGGAGCAGGAATACGGCATCAGCCTGCCACGTCGCATGCAGATCGAATTCAGCCAGGTCGTGCAGCGCGAAACCGATCGCCTGGGCCTGGAAATGACCGCCCAGCAAATCCACGCGCTGCTGCACAGCGAGTACTTGCAGGCCAACACCCCGTATGCGCTGGTCAGCCATCGCCTGCAGGAAGAAAACGGCCACAGCGCCGTCGAAGTGGAAGTGGCCAGCAAAGGCCAGGGCGAAACCAACCTGCACTGGCGCGGCAAGGGCAACGGCGCCCTGGAAGCACTGGTGGCCGGCCTGCCGATCCCGGTGGAAATCATGGACTACAACGAACACGCCATCGGCGCGGGCACCAATGCCAAGGCGGCGGCCTACATTGAACTGCGAGTGAATGGTGAGCGTGCGGTGCACGGCGTGGGTATCGATGAAAACATCACCACCGCCAGCTTCAAGGCCCTGTTCAGCGCGCTGAACCGCTCGCTGAGCCAGCCGGAAGCGAAAGCGGCGTAATTAGCCTTCGCTGAAATACAAAAGGCCCCGAGATGCGATCTCGGGGCCTTTTTGTTTGCCTGTAGTTTTTGTAGTGCCTGTCATGCCATCTTCGCGAGCAGGCTCGCTCCCACAGGAGAACGCATTCCAATGTGGGAGCGAGCCTGCTCGCGAAGGGGCCAGCTCAGGCAGTGCAAGTCTCAGGTGAACTCGAAGGTATCGGCATCCAGGTTCGCCGGAAAACGCGTGCGATACGCTGCCAGTTCCGCCGCATCCAGCACCACCTTGAACACCCCGTCCGCCTCTCCCGCGCTGAGCAACGTCTCGCCCTGGAAATCCAGCACCTGGCTGTCCCCGGTATAGGCAAAGCCTTTGCCATCGGTGCCGATGCGATTCACCGCTGCCACGTAGCACAGGTTCTCGATGGCCCGCGCCGGCAGCAAGCGGTTCCAGTGCTGGCGCCGTGCACCCGGCCAGTTGGCGGTGTACAGCAGCAGGTCAGTGTCCTGCGCATCGCGACTCCACACCGGGAAGCGCAGGTCGTAGCAAATCAGCGGCCGCACTCGCCAGCCCTTGAGTTCGAACTGCACCTGGCGTTCGCCCGGGGTGAAGTGATTGTGCTCGCCGGCCATGCGGAACAGGTGACGTTTGTCGTAGTGCCACACTTCGCCGTCCGGCCGCGCCCACAACAGGCGGTTACGATGGCTGCCATCAGCGGCCTGCACAATCACGCTACCGGTGATCACTGCCTCGAATTTTGCCGCCTGAGCCCGCAACCATTTACTGGTCGGTCCGTTTTCCGCTTCAGCGAGGGTCTCGGACTCCATCGAGAAACCGGTGGTGAACATCTCCGGCAGAATGATCAGGTCCGCGCCGCGAGCCTGTTCCAGCAAGTGCTCGAAATGCTCCAGGTTGGCCTGGCGATCGTGCCAGGCCAGGGTGGTCTGGATCAGCGCAACGGTCAGGTTCGGCAGCGCACTCAGATCACGCATAATTTTTCCGCTGCTTCACGCAGGGTCTCCTCACGTTTGGCAAAGCACAGGCGTATCAGGCGCTGGCCTTCAGGCGGCGTCTGGTAGAACACCGAGATCGGGATGCTCGCAACGCCGTGTTCACGGGTCATCCACAGGGCCATCTCGACGTCGTTGAGATCCGGGCGGATCTGCGAGTAGTCGACCAGCTGGAAATACGTACCGCTTACCCGGGTGAAGCTGAAGCGCGAAGGCGCCAGCAGGTCGCAAAACAGGTCACGCTTGGCCTGATAGAAGCCCGGCAGTTCTTCGACATGTTCCGGATGCTCGGCCATGTAATCAGCCAAGGCGTATTGCAAGGGTGTTACGCCGCAAAAATTGACATATTGATGCACCTTGCGCAGCTCTGTCGTCAGGGCCGGTGGCGCGACCACATAGCCGGTTTTCCAGCCGGTGACGTGATAGGTCTTGCCGAAGGAGCTGACCACGAAGGCGCGCTGATACAACTCTTCATGGGCCAGCACACTGACGTGGGGCACACCGTCGTAGACCAGGTGTTCGTAGACCTCATCGCTGATCACATAGATGTCACGATCGCGGATTAACGCCGCCAGTTGGTCCAGCTCCGCACGGTTGATCAGTGCGCCGCTGGGATTGTGCGGAGTGTTGAGGATGATCATCCGCGTACGCGGACTCAGTGCCTGGGCGAGCTTCTGGAAATCGATGCTGAAGTCATCCAACCCCAGTTGCACATGAACGCAACGGCCACCGGCCAGCTCAACCGAAGGCTCGTAACTGTCATAAGCCGGGTCGAACACGATGACTTCGTCACCGCTGTGGATAACGGCCTGGATGGCGCAGAAAATCGCCTCGGTCGCGCCGGGCGTCACGGTCACTTCGTTGTCCACATCGACGCTGACGCCATAGCTGCGGGCGATTTTCGCCGCGATCTGCTGACGCAGTACCGGCAGCCCGGTCATTGGCGAGTATTGGTTGTGGCCATTGGCAATATGCCGGCCGACCGCATCGCACAGGGCCTGCGGAGCAGCGAAATCGGGAAAGCCCTGGGACAGGTTGAGCGCCCCGGTTTGCGCCGCGAGCTGAGACATCTGAGTGAAGATGGTGACGCCGACATTCGGCAGCTTACTGGTGATCATCGAGGATTCCCTGCTCTACACCCGGCTCTAACGGCGGCGCGGGAGAGCCCGAGGATAGCCCAAACGGCGCCCATAAAAAAAGGGCGCCAAAAGCGCCCTTCTTCTCGTCCTACCCTGTGGGAGCGAGCCTGCTCGCGAAGGCGGTGTGTCAGTCGCGATAAACGTTGACTGACAGATTGCATTCGCGAGCAGGCTCGCTCCCACATGAGTGAGGCAAGCCTTAGATCAGCGCTTGTCGCGGCGCTTCTTGTCGGCTTTCTTGTGGTGCGACATCAAGCGACGCTTCTTGTTGACCTGGCGGTCGGTCAGCGAGTTCTTGTTGCCTTCATACGGGTTCTCGCCGCCCTTGAACTCGATGCGGATCGGCGTACCGACCAGCTTCAAGACACGGCGGTAAGTGTTTTCCAGGTAACGCACGTAAGACTTCGGCACCTTCTCGATCTGGTTACCGTGGATCACGATGATCGGCGGGTTCGCACCACCCAAGTGGGCGTAACGCAGCTTGATCCGGCGGTTGTTGACCATTGGCGGTGCGTGCTCGCCAACCGCGTCTTCCAGGATCTGGGTCAGACGGTTGGTCGGCCAGCGGGTGACCGCGGACTTGAACGAGTTCTGCACCGAGGCGTAAAGGTTGCCCACGCCAGTGCCGTGCAGGGCCGAGATGAAGTGGATGTCGGCGTAGTCAACGAAGAACAGACGACGCTGCAGCTCGACCTTCACGAAGTCGCGCTCGCTCGGCGTCATGCCGTCCCACTTGTTGATCGCGATGACCAGCGCACGACCCGACTCGATGGCGAAGCCCAGCAGGTTGAGGTCGTGGTCCACCACACCTTCGCGGGCGTCCATCACGAAGATCACCACGTTGGCGTCTTTGATCGCCTGCAGGGTTTTGACCACGGAGAACTTTTCGACTTCTTCGTGGATCTTGCCGCGCTTGCGCACACCGGCGGTGTCGATCAGCGTGTACTTCTCGTCGTTACGCTCGAACGGGATGTAGATACTGTCGCGGGTGGTGCCGGGTTGGTCGTACACGATCACCCGGTCTTCACCGAGCATGCGGTTGACCAGGGTCGACTTGCCAACGTTCGGGCGACCGATGATCGCGATCTTGATCCCGTCTTTTTCGCTCGGGCCAGGAATGCGCTTGGCTTCCTCGCCTTCGGCGACGTCCTCTTCCTCGCCTTCTTCCGGCTCGTCTTCGTCTTTCGGGAAGTCGCCCAAGGCGATTTCCAGCAACTGGGTGATGCCACGACCGTGAGCACCGGCGATCGGGATCGCGTGGCCCATACCCAGTGGAGCGAATTCAGCGCGGGCCATTTCCGGGTCGATGTTGTCGACCTTGTTGGCGACCACGTAGGAACGCTTGTTACGCTTGCGCAAATGCTCGGCGATCATCTGGTCGGCGGCGGTGAAACCGGCCTTGGCATCTACCAGGAATAGAACGACATCCGCTTCTTCAATGGCCAGCAGCGACTGCTCGGCCATTTTTTCGTCCATACCATGCTCGTCACCGGAGATACCGCCGGTGTCGACCAGAATGTAGGAACGCCCTTGCCACTTGGCCTCACCGTACTGGCGATCACGGGTCAGACCGGACAAGTCGCCGACGATAGCGTCGCGAGTCCTGGTCAGGCGGTTGAACAAGGTGGACTTGCCGACGTTCGGTCGGCCCACCAGGGCGATTACGGGAACCATGCGGCTCTCCACTTCGTTTATTTCAGAAAATACAAAAGCCGCTGCGAGGGCAGCGGCTGGTGCTCGGGGCAACACTGTGCGCTTGTCTGTGGGAGCGAGCCTGCTCCGGGCGGCGTTCCGACGAAAAACGCCGGAGCACCGCGTTTATTCAGGATGCAAACGTTATCGTTGACGTCCATCGCGAGCAGGCTCGCTCCCACATTCATATCCACAAGTGAAGCAGCCCGGGGGATTAACCCCAAGCATAGTCGTTACTTAATGGTCAGGGCTTCCAGTTTGCCGCTGTTGCCATATACATAAATCGTGTCACCCACCACCAGCGGACGGGCACGCAGGCCGTCGCTGTCGATGCGCTCGCGGCCGACGAATCGACCGTCCACCTGACTCAACAGGTGCAGGTAACCTTCCAGGTCACCGACTGCAACATAACTGGAGAACACTTCTGGAGCCGACAGTTGGCGGCGAGCCAGCGAATCGTTGCTCCACAAGGCTGTGGTGGAACGCTCGTCGACGCCTTCAACGGTGCCCGAGGACAGGCTCACGTAGACGCTGCCGAAACCCTGGGCGACACCGGCATAGCTGGAAGCATCACGCTGCCAGAGTTGCCGACCGCTTTGCAGGTCCAGTGCCGCAACGCGACCCTGGTAGCTGGCGACATAAATCGTCTCACCGGACAACAGCAAGCCGCCATCGATGTCGACAACACGCTCCAGTTCCGAACGACCTTGCGGGATCGCTACACGCTGTTCCCACACCGGCACGCCGTTGGAAATGTCGAGAGCGACCACTTTACCAGTCGAGAAGCCAGCCACCGCGAGGCGGTTGGTCACGATCGGTGCGCTGGTACCGCGCAGGGTCAGTACCGCAGGCGTGCTGTCATACAACCAGCGCTGGTTGCCAGTGGCGGCATCCAGACCGATCAAACGATCGTCCTGGGTCTGGACCACGACCACATCGCCATTATTGGCCGGCGGTGCGAGGACTTCACTGGACACGCGCGCGCGCCATTTCTCTTCGCCGTTGATGGCGTCCAGGGCAACGATTTCACCCTTGATCGTACCCACCGTCAGCAGACCGTAACCCACGCCAACAGCGCCGGAAACAGGCAGTTCGAGATCTTTCTTCCATTTGACGTCGCCGTTGCTGCGATCCAGCGCCATTACCACACCGGTGACATCGGCGGCATAGATGGTATCGCCATCGATGGCCGGAACCAGCATGTTGTAGGTTTCGCCCTGACCGTCACCGATCGAACGACTCCACTGCTTCTGCAGGACCACTTCTTCCTTGAAGTCGGTCAATTCGGCCGGTGGCAATTCTTTCTTGCTGTTGCTGCTGCAACCCGCGGCCAAAATGGCCAGGGCCAGCAATGCTGCATGCTTCCAACGAATCACGTCACGCATCCCCTTTGGCCAGGTCGTCCAGCTTGATTTGCAGGCCACCGACCGCCGCTTCATCCGACAGTGCCGCCTTGGCTTTTTGATACGCCGCGTGCGCTTCGTCGGAACGACCCAACTGCACCAGCAGGTCGCCCTTGAGTTCTTCACGAGTGGCCAGGAACGCCTTGTCGGCATCGCCTTCCAGCAGCTTCAGGGCTTCATCGACCTTGTCCTGCGCGGCCAGTACCTGCGCCAGGCGCTGACGGGCGATTTCGCCCAGTGCCGGGTTGGCCGGCTTGGCGACGATGGCCTTGAGCTCGCTGGCTGCGTCATCGAGCTTGCCACTGTCGACCGCGACTTTCGCCACGAACAGGCTGCCGTATTGCGCATAGGCACTGCCGCCGAACTCGCTGTTGAGCTTGCCGGCCAGGTCCGAGACACGCGCCGCATCTGGCTTGCCGTCAGGCGTCAGCGTGGTTTCGAGCAATTGCTGATAGAGCATCGAGGCACCTTGCGACTGGTTGCTCTGATACTTCTGGAACGCCTGCCAACCGAACACGATGACCAGCGCCAACAGGCCGCCAGTAACCAGGGGCTTGCCGTTGCGTGACCACCATTCCTTAAAATCCGCCAGCTGTTCGTCTTCGGTACTCGACACCCCAATACTCCTTAATCGCTAATTCGGCTGTTAAGACAGCTTCAACCCTGCACGACGCAGGTGGCCAGGTGTGCAGCAAGCGCATCCCAGGCAATGCTTTGTTGTTCGCCCTGGCCACGCAGGGGTTTGAAACCTACCACTTGCTGGGCCATCTCGTCGTCGCCGAGGATCAGTGCGAACAGCGCACCGCTCTTGTCGGCCTTCTTGAACTGGCTCTTGAAGCTGCCAGCGCCGGCATTGACTTGCAGGCGCAGGTTGGGCAACTGGTCGCGCACGCGCTCGGCCAGGGCCAGGCCTGCCAGCTCGGCGGCTTCACCGAAGGCACAGAGGTAGACGTCAACCTGACGGGAGATTTCTTCCGGGATCTGCTCCAGGGTTTCCAGCAGCAATACCAAGCGCTCGATACCCATGGCGAAACCGACGCCGGCGGTAGGCTTGCCGCCCATCTGCTCGACCAGGCCGTCGTAACGACCACCGGCACACACGGTGCCTTGGGCGCCAAGTTTGTCGGTGACCCATTCGAAAACGGTCTTGCTGTAGTAGTCCAGCCCGCGAACCAGCTTCGGGTTGATCACATAGGGGATGCCGGCGGCGTCCAGGCGAGCCTTGAGGCCCTCGAAGTGCACGCGAGATTCTTCGTCGAGGTAGTCGGCCATTTTCGGCGCATCGACCAGAATCGCCTGTGTATCGGCATTCTTGGTGTCCAGGACCCGCAGCGGGTTGGTTTTCAAGCGGCGCTGGCTGTCTTCGTCCAGCTTGTCCAGGTGACCGGACAGGAACTCGACCAGCGCTTCACGATAGCGGCCACGGGACTCGCTGGTGCCCAGGCTGTTGAGTTCGAGCTTGACCGCATCGCGGATGCCCAGCTCGCCCCACAGGCGCCAGGTCAGCACGATCAGTTCGGCGTCGATGTCCGGACCGTCGAGGTTGAACACCTCGACACCGATCTGGTGGAACTGGCGGTAACGGCCTTTCTGCGGACGCTCGTGGCGGAACATCGGACCGATGTACCAGAGCTTCTGCACCTGGCCACCGCCGGTGATGCCGTGCTCGAGCACCGCACGCACGCACGCTGCCGTGCCTTCGGGACGCAGGGTCAGGGAGTCGCCGTTACGGTCGTCGAAGGTGTACATCTCTTTTTCGACGATGTCGGTCACTTCACCGATGGAGCGCTTGAACAGCTCGGTGAACTCGACGATCGGCATGCGGATCTGCTTGTAACCGTAGTTATCCAGCAGGCGCGAAACGGTGCCTTCGAAATGACGCCACAGGGGGGTCTGTTCGGGCAGGATGTCGTTCATGCCACGAATGGCTTGCAGAGACTTGCTCACATTAAATCCTTAAATTCGTTCGGCGCTTCGGTCGGGCTCAGCCACGCGCAATCACTGCAGCGTCAGCTTCGACCTTTTCGGCCGCTTTCTCGCGGATCAAGCGTTCAAGCTCATCCACCAGATTGTCATTCGTCAGTTTCTGCGACGGCTTGCCGTCGATGTAAATCAGGTTTGGCGTGCCGCCGGTCAAGCCGATATGGGCTTCCTTGGCTTCGCCCGGCCCGTTGACCACGCAACCGATGACCGCGACGTCAAGCGGCACCAGCAGGTCTTCGAGGCGCCCTTCCAGCTCGTTCATGGTCTTGACCACATCGAAGTTCTGCCGCGAGCAACTCGGGCAGGCGATGAAGTTGATGCCACGGGAACGCAGATGCAGGGACTTGAGAATGTCGTAGCCGACTTTCACTTCCTCGACCGGATCAGCCGCCAACGAGATGCGAATGGTATCGCCAATCCCTTCGGCGAGCAGCATACCGAGGCCCACGGCAGATTTCACCGTGCCTGAACGCAAACCACCGGCTTCGGTGATGCCCAGGTGCAGCGGCTGGACGATTTCCTTCGCCAGCAAGCGGTAGGCTTCGACGGCCATGAACACGTCGGAGGCTTTCACGCTGACCTTGAAGTCCTGGAAGTTCAGGCGCTCAAGGTGTTCGACGTGGCGCAGCGCCGATTCAACCAGCGCGGCTGGCGTCGGCTCGCCGTATTTTTTCTGCAGGTCTTTTTCCAGGGAGCCGGCGTTCACCCCGATACGGATCGGAATGCCACGATCGCGGGCGGCATCGACCACCGCGCGCACGCGGTCTTCGCGACCGATGTTGCCCGGGTTGATCCGCAGGCAGTCAACGCCAAGTTCGGCCACGCGCAAGGCGATGCGGTAGTCGAAGTGAATGTCGGCGACCAAGGGCACCTTGACCAGTTGCTTGATCTTGCCGAAGGCCTCGGCGGCGTCCATGTCCGGCACGGACACCCGCACAATATCGACACCCGCGGCTTCCAGGCGATTGATTTGCGCGACGGTCGCAGCGACGTCGTTGGTGTCGCTGTTGGTCATGCTTTGCACAGCGATGGGCGCATCGCCGCCAACAGGTACATTACCGACCCAGATCTTGCGCGATTCGCGACGTTTGATTGGAGATTCGCCGTGCATGACTTATTGACCCAACTTCAGGCGAGCAGTCTCGCCACTGGTGAACGGAGCGACATTGACCGCCTGACCGTTGTAGCTGACCTGCGCGCCGCGGGCATAACCCAGGCGCACGGAAAACGGCGGCTTGCCATTGAGGGAAACGCTTTCGCCTTTACGCTTCAGGCCGCTCAACAGCACCTTGCCGTTGCCGTCGGTGACCTGGGTCCAGCAGTCGGCGCTGTACTGTAGTTGGACCTGGCCCTGGCCTGCCACCGCAGGCGCTGCTGGCGCCGGTGCCGCAGCGGTTGGCGCTGCAACACTTGGAGCAACCGGTGCATTCACCGTCGGCGCTGCAACAGCTGGAGCTGCAGGAACAGCCGGGGCTGGCGTCACAGGCGTGGCGGCGGTCGGTGCGGCGGCGGTCGGTGCAACGGGTGCCGGCGCTGGCGTTTCAGCCGGAGCCGGGGTCGCGGAGTCGGCCTGCGGCAATGCCAGGGCCGTGGTGTTTTGCGCCTCACCCTCGGCCACCGCCTGGTCTTCCGGCTCATCCAGCGGATGAATCTGGGTAGTGCCATCGGCACCTTCGACTTCCACGTGTTCCGGGGTCAGGCTGATCAGGTCCTTGGTGCGCAGCGAGGTCTGGTCCTGCCACCAGACAAAACCACCACCCACCACGGCCACCAGCAACAACAGGCTGACAATGCGCAAGATGGTGTGGGACACGCGAACTGGCTCTTCGATACGGCCCAGGCTGTGAACGCTGCTGCCCTTGGAGTCGGTACCGGTGGATTGGTCGAACTGCTGGACCAGGACGGCCTGGTCCATGCCGAGCAATTTGGCATAAGCACGGATATAGCCGCGGGCGAAGGTATGCCCTGGCAGCTTGTCGAAATCGCCGGCTTCCAGATTGCTCAGGGAATTGACGGTAAGGTTGAGCTTAAGGGCCACTTCGGCCAGCGACCAGCCATTGCTTTCGCGGGCCTGGCGCAAGGTCTCACCGGGGTTAACGCGATTCGCTGCTACAACTTCGGGATGCGCCGCTTTCATCATTGCTCCGACAGGTATTGCTGATATTCCGATGTACCGGGATAAAGTCGTTTTAATTGCAGGCCCGCACTGGCGGCCTTGTCGCGATCATCAAACACTTTTGCCAGGCGAATGCCGAGCAATAGACTACGTGCATTTTGCTCGGCAAGCAGGCTAAAACGGTCGTAAAAGTCACGCGCGGGCACATAATGCCTGTCTTCGTAAGACAACTCAGCCATTTCCAACAATGCCCGAGGCTGTTGTCGATTCAAACGCAGGGCTTTTTCCAGTTGCTGCTGGGCCAACTCGCGCTGGCCGAGCATCGAAGCCGTCATGCCCAGGTTCTCGAACACGCGCGAACGCTCAGGATACAGGGTATCGGCGGCGGCCTGCTCGAAACGCTCGTAGGCTTCCTTGTAACGTTTCTGCTCGTAGAGAAAGCTGCCGTAGTTGTTGAGGATTCGCGCATCGGCGGGACGGGAAGCCAGCGCCTTGCGAAAATGCTGGTCAGCCAGTTCCGGCTCCATTTCGGCCTGGAACACCAACCCCAGCGCGGCATTGGCGTCCGGGTCTGCGGCGTCCAGCTCCAGCGCCTTCTTCAGAGGCACTTTTGCTCGCTCGGTCATGCCTTGTTGCAAATAACCGATGCCCAGTTGCACGTAGGCCTCGCGCGCCTCGCCACGGCCTTTGCTGGTCTTCATCGGGTTGTAATCGCCCGAAAGCACACAGCCAGCGCACAGGCTGGCCATTAGCAAAAGCAGCGCAAAGCGCAGGGACATGGAGATCCTCTCTTGATTACTTAGCAGCGTTCGACGCCATATCGTTGTCGGCGCTCAGTTCACGCACGGCGATATAACGTTCGCTGCGACGGGTGCGATCCAGCACCTGCCCTACCAATTGACCACAGGCCGCGTCGATGTCTTCACCACGGGTGGTGCGTACAGTGACGTTGAAACCGGCATGATGAAGCTGATCCTGGAACCGACGAATGGCATTGTTGCTAGGCCGCTCGTAACCGGAGTGCGGGAACGGGTTGAACGGGATCAGGTTGATCTTGCACGGGATGTTCTTGAGCAGCTCGATCATTTCAACGGCGTGCTCGACCTTGTCGTTCACGTCCTTGAGCAAGGTGTACTCGATGGTCAGCACGCGCTTTTCGCCCAGGGACGACATGTAGCGCTGGCACGATTCGAGGAGCATCTTAAGCGGATACTTCTTGTTGATCGGCACCAATTGGTTACGCAATGCGTCATTCGGTGCGTGCAGGGACAACGCCAGGGAGACGTCGATGTGCTTGGACAGCTCATCGATCATCGGCACCACGCCGGAGGTCGACAGGGTCACGCGGCGCTTGGAAATGCCGTAGCCCAGGTCGTCCATCATCAGGTGCATGGCCGCGATGACGTTGTCGAAGTTCAGCAGCGGCTCACCCATGCCCATCATCACCACGTTGGTGATGGCACGGTCGACGGTTGCCGGGACGCTGCCAAAGGATTTGTTGGCAATCCACACCTGGCCGATGACTTCGGCGGCGGTGAGGTTGCTATTGAAGCCTTGCTTGCCGGTGGAGCAGAAACTGCAATCCAGGGCACAGCCTGCCTGGGACGAAACGCACAAGGTGCCGCGCTTGCCCTGGGGAATGTACACGGTCTCGACGCAGCTGCCGGACGCCACGCGCACCACCCACTTGCGGGTGCCGTCGCTGGAGATGTCCTCGCTGACCACTTCCGGACCGCGAACTTCAGCAACGGCCTTGAGCTTCTCGCGCAGGGCCTTGCTGACGTTCGTCATGGCGTCGAAATCATCGACGCCAAAGTGGTGAATCCATTTCATTACCTGACCGGCACGGAAACGCTTCTCCCCGATTGAGTCGAAGAATTTTTCCATTTCCTGTTGAGTCAGACCCAGCAGGTTGGTTTTTACAGTCGATGTAGTCATGGATTCACCTTCACTCTTAAGCCAATGCTTAGCGAGTGGTTACTTCAGTAGCTGCGAAGAAGTATGCGATTTCGCGAGCGGCAGCGGCTTCGGAGTCCGAACCGTGTACGGCGTTGGCGTCGATCGATTCAGCGAAGTCAGCACGGATGGTGCCGGCAGCAGCTTCTTTAGGGTTGGTAGCGCCCATCAGCTCACGGTTGCGAGCGATGGCGTTTTCGCCTTCCAGAACCTGGACAACAACCGGACCGGAGGTCATGAACGCTACCAGGTCACCGAAGAAACCGCGCTCGCTGTGCTCAGCGTAGAAGCCTTCGGCTTCGGCTTTGGACAGTTGCTTCATTTTCGAAGCTACAACGCGCAGGCCAGCGTCTTCGAAACGGGAAACGATCTTGCCGATCACGTTTTTAGCAACGGCGTCAGGCTTGATGATGGAGAAAGTACGTTGAACAGCCATGGTGTAACTCCAGAAACGGTAATTTGCGAAAAATTAAACCCGCGAATTATACGCGGGTTCTTGGGTATTGCCTAACTGTGTACAGGTCGCCAGCTCTGTAGGAGCTGCCGAAGGCTGCGATCCTTTGATCCTGGCCTTTCGCTTGAGATTCAAGTGGCACCGGAAAGATCGCAGCCTCGCTTCGCGAGTCAGCTCCTACAAGCGTTCTTCGATCCAGTGGGCCTGAATGGCCTCCAGGATCTTTTCGCCACAATGCTCAGGCTTGTCATCGAATTCGGGCAATTCCATCACCCATTTACGCAGATCGACGAAGTTGACCGACATAGGGTCCACTTCAGGCTTGCTTTCAGCCAGCTGGATCGCGATTTCCAGCACATCAGTCCACTTGAGACTCATGACAGTTCCTTGAATCAGTGCGGCGCTTCGGCTGCGTGGTTGAGCGAGTACTTCGGAATTTCAATGGTCAGGTCTTCGGTGCCGACCTTGGCCTGACAGCCCAGGCGCGACTCACGCTCCAGCCCCCAGGCCTTGTCGAGGTAGTCCTCCTCCAGCTCGTCAGCCTCTTCCAGCGAATCGAAACCTTCGCGGATGATGCAGTGGCAGGTGGTGCAGGCGCAGACGCCGCCACAGGCACTTTCCATCTCGATATGGTGTTCGTGAGCCAGCTCGAGGATGGAAATACCCGGCTCAGCCTCGACGACCATGCCTTCAGGGCAAAACTTCTCGTGTGGCAGAAAAATGACCTGCGGCATCGTTATTCCTCAATCTCATTCAGGTTGCGCCCCGCCAGCGCGGCTTTCACCGTCGAGTCCAGGCGGCGGGCAGCAAAGGCGTCGGTCACTTGCGACAGACGCTTGGTCTGCTGCTCGATGGCGTAGCCATCGGTACCTTTCATCAGTTCGGTCAGTTCCTGCACTTGCAGTTCGATGACCATGCGCTCGTCGGCGTCCAGCAAGCGCTCGCCGTCAGCTTCCAGGGCGGCCTGTACCGCCTCGATCAGACGCTGGGCATCGACCTGCTGCTCACGCAGAACGCGGGCAACCTTGTCGTCGTTGGCGTGCTGGAACGAATCCTTGAGCATCTTGGCGATTTCGCCGTCGGTCAGGCCGTAGGACGGCTTGACCTGGATACTGGCCTCGACGCCCGAACCCAGTTCGCGAGCGGAAACACTGAGCAAGCCATCGGCATCGACCTGGAAGGTCACGCGAATCTTCGCCGCGCCGGCCACCATCGCCGGAATACCGCGCAATTCGAAGCGCGCCAGGGAGCGGCAGTCGCTGATCAGCTCGCGCTCGCCCTGCAACACGTGGATCGCCATGGCCGACTGGCCATCTTTGTAAGTCGTGAAGTCCTGCGCCCGAGCGACGGGGATGGTGGTGTTGCGTGGAATCACCTTCTCCATCAGGCCGCCCATGGTTTCCAGGCCCAGGGACAACGGAATCACGTCCAGCAGCAGCAATTCATCGCCATCGCGCTTGTTGCCGGCCAGGGTATCGGCCTGGATCGCGGCACCGATGGCCACCACTTGATCCGGGTCGATTTCAGTCAGAGGCTGGCGCCCAAAAGCTTCGGCGACAGCTTCGCGAACGCGAGGCACGCGAGTCGAGCCGCCAACCATGACCACCGCATGCACGTCTTCCAGCTCTACACCGGAATCACGCACCGCGCGGCGACAGGCTTTCAGGCTGCGCGCGACCATCGGCTCGATCAAGGCATCGAAGGCTTCGCGGGTCAGCTCGGCTTTCCAGTCGCCATGAGTCACTTCGACTGACGAGGCGTTGGTCAGGGCTTCCTTGGCGGCGCAAGCCGTTTGCAGCAGCTGACGCTGCGCACCCGGATCGAGGTTGGCGGACAGACCGGCGCTCTCGATGATCCAGCCAGCAATTGCGTGGTCGAAGTCATCACCGCCCAAGGCGCTGTCGCCGCCGGTAGCCAGGACTTCGAACACACCGCCGGTCAGGCGCAGAATCGAAATATCGAAGGTGCCGCCGCCCAGGTCATAGATGGCAACCAGGCCCTCGGCGTGCTGGTCCAGACCGTAAGCCACCGCCGCCGCGGTCGGCTCGTTGAGCAAACGCAGCACATTCAGGCCGGCCAGTTTGGCCGCATCCTTGGTGGCTTGACGCTGGGCATCGTCGAAATAGGCCGGAACAGTGATGACCGCACCTACCAGCTCGCCGCCCAAAGTGGCTTCGGCACGCTGGCGCAAGACCTTGAGGATGTCCGCCGAGACTTCGACCGGGCTTTTCGGCCCCTGGATCGTCTCGATGAACGGCATGTGCGACTCGCCGCCGACAAAGCGGTACGGCAACTGATCACCCAATTGCTTGACGTCGGACAAACCACGACCCATCAAGCGCTTGACCGACAGCACGGTGTTCAAGGGATCGGTGGCGGCAGCCAGCTTGGCGGATTCGCCAACCTCGACGCGATCGGCGTGATAGCGCACGGCAGACGGCAGGATGACCTGCCCTTGCGCATCAGCCAGCGGCTCGGAAAGACCACTGCGCAACGCAGCGACCAGCGAATTGGTAGTGCCCAAGTCGATCCCCACAGCCAGGCGACGCTGGTGCGGTTGAGGACTTTGGCCGGGTTCGGCGATCTGCAGTAGGGCCATCGTTATCAGGACTTATCTGTATATCAGGCGTGCGACCGGAGCGGCACTGGGTTAATCGTCGAGGCGCTCTTCCAGCTGGCGCACTTCGTAGGTCAGCTTGTCGAGAAACTGCATGCGCCGCATCAGGCGTTCGGCCTGTTCACGTTGCACTGCATCATTCCAGCAAGCTGCGAAACTGTCGTTCAGTTTTTCCTGGGCCACTTTCAGGCGGCGCTTGAAGACGGCAACGCCATTGAGGTCGGCGCTGTCCTGCAGGTCTTCGAGCTCTTCGCGCAACTCCATCTGTTGCAGAAGAAACTCCGGATCATGCACCGTGACCTCCAGCGGCAACTCACCACCATTCAAAGCGAGCAGGTAACGCGCGCGCTTGGGTGGACTCTTGAGCGTCTGGTAGGCCTCGTTGAGGCTCGCGGATTGCTCTAGCGCCAGCCGCTGCTCCCGCTCGGAAGCGTCGGCAAAGCGGTCTGGATGAACACTGCGCGCCAACTCACGGTAGCGCGTAGCCAGCTGGTCGAGATCCAGGTTGAAGCTCGGTTGCAGCTCGAATAAAGCGAAATGACAAGGAGTACCCACGACAAGCCTCAGATGTTGAAGCTTTCGCCGCAGCCACATTCACCGCGCACGTTGGGGTTGTTGAACTTGAAGCCTTCGTTCAACCCTTCCTTGACGAAATCGAGCTCGGTGCCGTCCAGGTAGGCCAGGCTTTTCGGGTCGATGATCACTTTCTCGCCGTGACTCTCGAACACCTGGTCCTCTGCAACCACCTCGTCGACAAACTCCAGCACGTAGGCAAGGCCGGAGCAGCCCGTGGTGCGAACACCCAGGCGAATCCCCTCACCTTTGCCGCGCCCGTCAAGGGAGCGTCGCACGTGTCGAGCAGCCGCTTCTGTCATGCTGATAGCCATCGGTGACTCCTTACTCGTCGCCAAAAACTGAAAGTCAGATCAAGCCTTTCTTCTGCTTGTAATCGCGAACGGCCGCCTTGATGGCGTCTTCGGCGAGTACCGAGCAGTGAATTTTGACTGGCGGCAGGGCCAGCTCTTCAGCCAGCTGGGTGTTCTTGATGGTTTCCGCTTCGTCCAGGGTCTTGCCCTTCATCCACTCGGTGGCGAGGGAGCTGGAAGCGATAGCCGAACCGCAGCCGTAGGTCTTGAACTTGGCATCTTCGATGATGCCGGCGTCGTTGACCTTGATCTGCAGGCGCATCACGTCGCCGCACGCCGGAGCGCCGACCATGCCGGTGCCGACATCAGGATCTTCCGCGTCCATCTTGCCGACGTTGCGCGGGTTTTCGTAGTGGTCGATGACCTTTTCGCTGTAAGCCATGATTCTCAATCCTCACTCATCAGGGCCGCTCTTGAGACCCTGTAGCTGCGCTTGCGTCAGTCGCCGCGTCGCTACAGGAGCTGTATCTGGCGGCTTCTTTATTTAGTGTGCCGCCCACTCGATCTTCGAGATATCGACGCCGTCTTTGTACATGTCCCACAGCGGCGACAAAGCGCGCAGCTTGGTAACGGCCTCGCAGACTTTCTGCGCGGCATAATCGATTTCTTCTTCGGTGGTGAAACGGCCGAAGGTGAAGCGGATCGAGCTGTGTGCCAGCTCGTCGTTGCGGCCCAGGGCGCGCAGTACGTACGAAGGCTCAAGGGACGCCGAGGTGCAGGCCGAACCGGACGAAACCGCCAAGTCCTTGAGCGCCATGATCAGCGACTCGCCTTCAACGTAGTTGAAGCTCAGGTTCAGGTTGTGCGGGACGCGGGCGGTCATGCTGCCGTTGACGTACAGCTCTTCCAGGTGCTCGACCTGCTTGTAAAAACGGTCGCTCAAGGCCTTGATGCGCACGTTCTCGGCAGCCATGTCTTCCTTGGCTACGCGGAAAGCTTCGCCCATGCCGACGATCTGGTGGGTCGCCAGGGTGCCCGAACGCATGCCGCGCTCGTGACCGCCGCCGTGCATGGTCGCTTCGATGCGAACACGTGGCTTGCGGCTGACGTACAGGGCGCCGATGCCTTTAGGACCGTAGGTCTTGTGGGCGGAGAACGACATCATGTCGACTTTCAGCTTCTGCAGGTCGATCTCGACCTTGCCAGTGGACTGGGCGGCGTCGACGTGGAACAGGATGCCCTTGGAACGGGTCAGTTCGCCGATGGCCGCGATGTCGTTGATGGTGCCGATTTCGTTGTTCACGTGCATGACCGAAACCAGGATGGTGTCGTCGCGCAGTTCGGCTTCGATCATCTCAGGCGTGACCAGGCCGTCGGTGCGAGGCTCGATGTAGGTCACTTCGAAACCTTCACGCTCCAGTTGGCGCATGGTGTCCAGGACAGCCTTGTGCTCGATCTTGGTGGTGATCAGGTGCTTGCCTTTGGTGGCATAGAAATGTGCCGCACCCTTGATTGCCAGGTTGTCGGATTCGGTGGCACCGGAGGTCCAGACGATTTCACGCGGGTCGGCGTTGACCAGGTCGGCCACCTGACGACGGGCGTTTTCGACGGACTCTTCGGCCTTCCAGCCAAACACGTGGGAACGGGACGCCGGGTTACCGAAGTTTCCGTCGACCAGCAGGCATTCACTCATCTTTTGCGCGACACGCGGATCAACCGGGGTAGTCGCAGAGTAATCAAGGTAAATCGGCAATTTCATGGACTATCTCCTAAATCAGGCTGGCTGGCGTGCCGCTAGCTCTCTGGCTGTCATTCGACGGCGGACGCTTCAAT
The DNA here is from genome assembly GCF_002236105.1 of Pseudomonas umsongensis. Lineage (GTDB taxonomy): Bacteria > Pseudomonadota > Gammaproteobacteria > Pseudomonadales > Pseudomonadaceae > Aquipseudomonas > Aquipseudomonas umsongensis. The sequence goes on along the minus strand of NZ_NIWU01000002.1, from coordinate 362,000 downwards.
CTTGTCCAGGCGTGGCGCCTTGCTGTTGCAACGGCGTTGATCCTGACGCTGGGCTACTTCTTGCACCTCACGGCGAGTCACAAGGTCAGCCAAGCTGATACCGCTCAGAAATTCGTGAATCTGCAAGCTCAGATCGCACCACAAGTGGTGGGTCAGGCAGGTGTCGCCTTGATGGCAATCACCCTGACCCTGGCATTTGGTTGCATCGACCGATTCGTTCACCGCATCGATCACCTGGGCGACCTGGATACCTTGCATGTCGCGTGACAGCTGGTAACCGCCGCCTGGACCGCGAACGCTGGACACCAGATTGCTACGGCGCAATTTGGCAAACAGCTGCTCGAGGTAGGACAGGGAGATGCCTTGGCGCTCGGAGATATCGGCCAGGGACACGGGCCCGTGCTGCGCGTGCAACGCCAGGTCGAGCATGGCGGTCACGGCGTATCGGCCTTTTGTAGTCAGTCGCATGGACAATTACCACGGAGTTCGGAATGAGGCGAGTATGCAATTCCCGAGTATTTAAGTCAACTATAAGACCTAGTACTTTAGTCAGGTTTACCCGCAAAAGAGCGGCCGCATCATATCAGGATCTGCGACTTAATGGCACACCGCTTAGCGCGGTGCCATTGTCTAAATGCGACCTGTAGGAGCTGCCGCAGGCTGCGATCTTTTGATTTTGCTTTTATAAGACAAGATCAAAAGATCGCAGCCTGCGGCAGCTCCTACAGGGGGGGGGAATTCAGCCGGCCTGGCTTTGGTCCTTGTCCTTCACACAGGCGAAGTCTTCTTCGCGCAGCGAAGGCAGGTCCTTGGCACAGTAATTACTGCCCAGGTCCTTCAACGCCCCGCACATCCCCTCCAGACGCCCATCGACCGCCTGCAGGTGGTCGAGCAACTGGTTGATGGCGCGTGCCACCGGGTCCGGCATGTCTTCAGTCACGCCATAGGCATCGAAGCCAATCTTCTCGGCCATGGCCTTGCGCTTGGCATCCAGCTCCTGGTCCGGCTTGACGATGATCCGCCCCGGAATGCCCACCACCGTGGCGCCAGGCGGCACCTCTTTGGTCACAACGGCATTGGAGCCGACTTTGGCACCCGCCCCCACAGTGAACGGGCCAAGCACCTTGGCACCGGCGCCGACCACCACACCATCACCCAGGGTCGGGTGGCGCTTGCCCTTGTTCCAACTAGTGCCGCCCAGGGTCACGCCCTGGTAAATGGTCACGTCATCGCCGATTTCGGCGGTTTCACCAATGACGATGCCCATGCCATGGTCAATGAAGAATCGCCGGCCGACCTTGGCCCCCGGGTGGATCTCGATCCCGGTCAGCCAGCGGCCGAAGTTCGACACCAGCCGCGCCAGCCATTTAAGGTCGGCGCGCCACAGCATCGCCGACAAACGGTGGATCCAGATGGCATGCATGCCGGGGTAGCAGGTCAGGACTTCAAAAGCGTTACGCGCTGCCGGGTCTCGATGGAAAACACTCTGGATATCTTCACGCAAACGCTCAAACATCATTAATCCTTCCGCTTAAGAAGCTCACCACGGGCCGCTTTCTGGGTTTCCGTGAGGATGCCACGCAAAATGTTCATTTCCGCTCGGCTGACCGAGCTGCGTCCGTACAACCGGCGCAGGCGCGCCATCAAGTGCCGTGGTTTTTCCGGGTCGAGGAATTCGATGGACACCAGGGTTTGTTCCAGGTGCTCATAGAACCGCTCCAGCTCATCCATAGTCGCCAGCTCAGCGCTTTTGACCGATGCCACTTCTTCCTTCTCGACCTTGGTTGGCTGACCTTGGGCGGCCAGCCAGGCCATGCGCACTTCATAACTCAACACCTGCACCGCCGCCCCAAGGTTCAGCGAACTGAACTCAGGGTCTGATGGAATGTGCACGTGATAGTGACATCGCTGCAGCTCTTCGTTGGTCAGGCCGGAATCTTCACGACCGAACACCAGGGCGATCTCGGCCCCCTGCCCGGCCTCCTCGACCACTTTGGTCCCGCATTCGCGCGGATCCAGCAGCGGCCAGGGAATGCGCCGGTCGCGAGCACTGGTGCCCAGCACCAGATTGCAGCCGACCAAGGCATCTTCCAAGGTGGCGACGACTTGCGCCTTTTCAAGGATGTCACCGGCACCGGAAGCACGGGCATCGGCCTCGTGGTGCGGAAACAGGCGCGGTTCGACCAGCACCAGGCGCGACAGCCCCATGTTTTTCATGGCGCGCGCGGTCCCGCCGATATTGCCCGGATGGCTGGTATTGACCAGGACGACACGAATGTTTTGCAGCAAGGGAGGCGCTCTCGAACACATTATCGGGAGCAGAATCTTACAGCGCCCACTACCGTTAAGCCATGAAAGCGAACGTCGTCCTTCTCCTGTAGAAACTTTCTGATAGAATGCCCGGCTTTCTTTAACAACCTTAGGTGACACATCCATGCAGCCCATGCTGAATATCGCGCTGCGCGCCGCCCGCAGCGCCAGTGAATTGATCTTCCGCTCCATCGAGCGCCTGGATACCATCAAGGTCGACGAAAAAGACGCCAAGGATTACGTATCCGAGGTGGACCGCGCCGCCGAACAGAAAATCATCGACGCACTGCGCAAGGCGTACCCGAATCACTCGATCATGGGTGAAGAGACCGGCCTGCACGCCGGCACCGGCATCGAAGGCGAAGAGTACCTGTGGATCATCGATCCGCTGGACGGCACCACCAACTTCCTGCGCGGCATTCCTCACTTCGCTGTCAGCATCGCCTGCAAATACCGCGGTCGCCTGGAACACGCTGTGGTCCTGGACCCGGTTCGTCAGGAAGAATTCACCGCCAGCCGTGGTCGCGGCGCCCAACTGAACGGCCGCCGCCTGCGCGTCAGCGGTCGCACAAGCCTGGACGGCGCCTTGCTGGGTACCGGCTTCCCGTTCCGTGACGACCAGATGGACAACCTCGACAACTACCTGGGCATGTTCCGCGCCCTGGTTGGCCAGACCGCCGGCATCCGCCGCGCTGGCTCGGCGAGCCTGGACCTGGCCTACGTGGCCGCCGGTCGTTTCGACGCCTTCTGGGAGTCGGGCCTGTCCGAGTGGGACATGGCAGCAGGCGCCCTGTTGATCCAGGAAGCAGGCGGCCTGGTGAGCGACTTCACCGGCGGTCACGACTTCCTTGAAAAAGGCCACGTCGTAGCCGGCAACACCAAATGCTTCAAGGCAGTATTGACGGCCATCCAGCCGCACCTGCCGGCCTCGCTGAAGCGCTAAGCGCCCAAGCGACAGAAAAAGCACCCTACGGGGTGCTTTTTTTATGCCTGGAATCCATCTCCGGCGGCAACACTACCCCCCTGTGGGAGCGAGCCTGCTCGCGAAAGCGGTGTATCAGCCGCCATCATTGCTGGATGCGGGGACGCCTTCGCGAGCAGGCTCGCTCCCACAGGGGATTGGGGTGCGGCATGACTCGTGCGCACAAAAAAGCACCCCGCAGGGTGCTTCTTTTTGAATCTGACTTCAGCGGATTAATGCGCCTGCTGATTCTCCGACAAGATCAACTTGCCCTCTTTATCCACAGGGATCTGGTTCCCTGGATCGCGATCCATCCGCACCTTGCCTTCCTTGCCATCAAGCGAATAACGCACGTCGTAACCCACGACCTTGTCGCTTATGTCATTCACCGTATTACAACGGGTCTGCGTCGTGGTGTAGGTGTCACGCTCTTGCATGCCCTCCTGCACCTTGTTACCGGCATAACCACCACCGACAGCGCCTGCAACCGTGGCAATCTTCTTGCCCGTGCCGCCGCCGATCTGGTTACCCAGCAAACCACCTGCCAGCGCACCTACCACGGTACCGGCAATCTGGTGTTGATCTTTGACCGGCGCTTGCCGGGTGACCGCTACATCCTTGCACACTTCACGTGGAGTCTTGATTTGCGTCTTGACCGGCTCAACGGCGAGTACTTGCGCGTACTCAGGGCCATTATCCTTAACCAGGCTGTAGGTGGCCACAGCACCGCCGGCAGTTACACCGACAGCACCCAGTACAGCACCAACCAGCATCGACTTGTTCACATGAACCTCCTGAACATCACATGCGGAGCGCGTCTGCGCTTCTCCCAGCCTTGGAGTATAAAAAAAGGCGCGAGTTCAACTCGCGCCTTTTTGGACTACATCGCCGAAGGAATTGGCCTTCAAGGACGGTCGTCGACTTCCTTCTCGGTGTTGGCCGCAGGAATCAGGTCTTCGGAGCTCAGGTTCAGCCAGATCAGCACCACGTTGGCGATGTAGATCGAGGAGTAAGTACCCGCCAATACACCAATAAACAGCGCGATGGAGAAGCCGAACAGGTTGTCACCACCGAAGAACAGCAGGGCCGCGATCGCCAGCAAGGTGGAGATCGAGGTGGCCATGGTGCGCAGCAGGGTTTGCGTGGTCGAGATGTTGATGTTCTCGATCAGGCTGGCCTTGCGCAGTACCCGGAAGTTCTCACGAACCCGGTCGAATACTACGATGGTGTCGTTGAGCGAGTAACCGATGATCGCCAGTACCGCCGCCAGCACCGTCAGGTCGAAGGTGATCTGGAAGAACGACAGGATACCGATGGTCACGATCACGTCGTGGATCAGGGACACGATCGCCCCGACCGCGAACTTCCACTGGAAGCGGAACGCCAGGTAGATCAGGATGCCGCCCAGCGCCATCAGCATGCCGAGGCCGCCCTGGTCGCGAAGCTCTTCACCCACCTGCGGGCCGACGAACTCGACGCGCTTGACCGTCGCCGGGTTTTCGCCGCCGACCTTCTGCAAGGCCTCGGCCACCTGGTGACCCAGTTGTGGATCTTCACCCGGCATACGCACCAGCAGGTCGGTGGTCGCACCGAAGTTCTGCACGATGGCTTCGTGATAACCCGCGGTCACCAGTTGCTCACGCACCTTGGTGACGTCGGCCGGACGCTCGTAGGTCAGCTCGATGAGCGTACCGCCGGTGAAGTCCAGGCCCCAGTTCATGCCCTTGGTGGCGACGCTGAACAAGGCCAGCACGGTAAGGAACAATGTGACGCCGAACGCAACGTTGCGAACGCCCATGAAGTTGATTGTACGTAACATGGCAGCCCCTTAAATCCACAACTTCTTGAAGTCACGTCCGCCGAAGATCAGGTTGACCATCGCGCGGGTCACCATGATGGCCGTAAACATCGAGGTAAAGATCCCGAGGGACATGGTCACTGCGAAGCCCTTGACCGGCCCTGTGCCCATGGCAAACAGGATGCCGCCGACCAGCAAGGTGGTCAGGTTGGCGTCGAGAATCGCGGTGAATGCCCGGCCGAAGCCTTCGTTGATTGCGCGCTGCACAGTCATGCCCGCGGCAATCTCTTCACGAATCCGCGAGAAGATCAGCACGTTGGCGTCGACCGCCATACCCATGGTCAACACGATACCGGCGATGCCCGGCAGGGTCAGCGTGGCCCCCAGCAGCGACATCAAGGCCAGCAGCAACACCATGTTCACCGTCAGTGCAACGGTGGCGATGATACCGAAGAAGCGGTAGATGGCGATGATGAACAGCGAGACAAACAGCATGCCCCACAGCGACGCATCGATACCTTTGGTGATGTTGTCGGCACCCAGGCTCGGGCCAATGGTGCGCTCTTCAGCGAAGTACATCGGTGCAGCCAGGCCACCGGCACGCAGCAGCAGGGCCAGTTCGGACGACTCGCCCTGGCCGTTCAGGCCGGTGATGCGGAATTGCGCACCCAGCGGCGACTGGATGGTCGCCAGGCTGATGATCTTCTTCTCTTCTTTGAACGTTTGAACCGGAACGTCTTTCTCGACGCCATTAACCATCTGCTTGGTGTAAGTGGTAACCGGACGCTGCTCGATGAAGATCACCGCCATGCTGCGACCCACGTTCGAACGGGTCGCACGGCTCATCAGCTCGCCACCGTGGCCATCCAGGCGGATGTTCACTTCTGGCGTACCGTGCTCGCCGAAACCAGCCTTGGCGTCAGTCACTTGGTCACCGGTGATGATCAGGCCACGCTCGATCAGCGCAGGAGGACGCTTGCCCTCACGGAACTCGAATTCCTCGGAGGTGGCCTTCGAAGCGCCAGGCTCGGCGGCCAGGCGGAACTCAAGGTTGGCCGTCTTGCCGAGGATACGCTTGGCTTCGGCAGTGTCCTGCACGCCCGGCAGCTCAACCACGATGCGGTTGGCGCCCTGACGCTGGACGATCGGTTCGGCAACACCCAGCTCGTTGACGCGGTTACGGACCGTGGTCAAGTTCTGCTTGATGGAGTATTCGCGGATTTCCGCCAGCTTGGCCGGGGTCATCGCCAGACGCAGCACCGGCTGGCCATTGAGGTCGGCCGGAACAATGTCGAAATCGTTGAAATTCTTGCGGATCAGGCTGCGGGCCTGTTCACGACTGTCTTCATCGGAGAAGCCCAGCTGAATGGCGCCATTGAGTTGCGGCAGGCTGCGATAGCGCAGTTTCTCTTTACGCAACAGGCTCTTCACATCGCCTTCGTACACTTTCAAACGTGCATCCAGGGCTTTGTCCATGTCCACTTCCAGCAGGAAGTGCACGCCACCGGACAAGTCCAGGCCCAGCTTCATCGGGTGCGCGCCCAGGCTGCGCAGCCATTGCGGGGTGGTTTGCGCCAGGTTCAGTGCAACGACGTAGTCATCACCCAATGCCTTGCGCACGACGTCTTTGGCCGGCAACTGGTCTTCAGCCTTGGTCAGGCGAATCAAACCGCCCTTGCCGTTGGCAGCCAGGGTGGCAGCCTTGACGCTGATCCCGGATTCCTTGAGCGCAGCGCTCACACGATCCAGATCAGCCTGATTGACCTGCAGTGCAGTGCTTGCACCGCTGACCTGAATGGCCGGGTCATCAGGATAAAGATTGGGAGCGGAATAAATCAGACCGATCGCCAGCACCGCCAGGATCAGAATGTATTTCCACAGAGGGTATTTGTTCAGCATCACGCCGCCCGCTTATGACGCGGGGCGCCTTGCGCGCCCCGTCGATTGAGTAAAAGTTGAAACTTAGATCGCTTTGAGCGTGCCTTTTGGCAGCGTGGCGGCGATGGCGCCTTTCTGGAACTTCATTTCGACGGTGTCGGAAACTTCCAGAACCACGAAATCGTCGGCCACTTTGGTGATCTTGCCGGCGATGCCGCCGGTGGTCACGACTTCGTCGCCTTTCTGCAGGCTGCTCAGCAGGTTCTTCTGCTCTTTGGCGCGCTTGGCCTGTGGACGCCAGATCATCAGGTAGAAGATGACCAGGAAGCCGACCAGGAAAATCCACTCAAAGCCGCCGCCCATAGGGCCTGCCGCAGGTGCAGCAGCGTCTGCCATGGCGTTAGAGATAAAAAAGCTCATTTAGCACTCCAGTTGCAAATGTTGAATATTGGGGTCAGGAAACTCAGTCCAAAGGCGGCACGGGTAGCCCGCGTTTGGCGTAGAAGGCATCGACAAAGGCGGCCAATGTACCCTGTTGAATAGCCTCGCGCAAACCAGCCATAAGCACTTGATAATGACGCAAGTTATGGATGGTATTGAGCATGCTTCCCAGCATTTCGCCGCACTTGTCCAGGTGATGCAGATAAGCACGGGAGAAGTTCTGGCAGGTATAGCAATCGCAGGTCGGATCCAGCGGCGAATCATCATGGCGATGGAACGCGTTACGGATCTTGATCACGCCTGTGTCAATGAACAGATGCCCATTGCGGGCATTACGGGTTGGCATCACGCAATCGAACATGTCCACACCGCGGCGCACACCCTCCACGAGATCTTCCGGTTTGCCAACGCCCATAAGGTAACGAGGTTTGTCAGCCGGCATCTGGCCCGGCAGATAGTCCAGCACCTTTATCATTTCATGCTTGGGCTCGCCCACCGACAGACCGCCGATGGCCAGGCCGTCGAAGCCGATCTTGTCCAGGCCTTCCAGGGAGCGCATGCGCAGATCCTGGTGCATGCCGCCCTGAACGATACCGAACAGCGCCGCCGTGTTGTCGGCATGGGCGTTTTTCGAGCGCTGGGCCCAGCGCAGCGACAACTCCATGGACACGCGAGCGACGTCTTCGTCGGCCGGGTACGGCGTGCATTCGTCGAAAATCATCACGATGTCCGAGCCCAGGTCACGCTGGACCTGCATCGACTCTTCCGGACCCATGAACACCTTGGCGCCGTCGACCGGGGAGGCGAAGGTCACGCCCTCCTCCTTGATCTTGCGCATGGCGCCCAGGCTGAACACCTGGAAACCGCCGGAGTCGGTCAAAATCGGGCCTTTCCACTGCATGAAATCGTGCAGGTCGCCGTGCTTCTTGATCACTTCCATGCCCGGGCGCAGCCACAGGTGGAAGGTGTTGCCCAGAATGATTTCCGCGCCAGTGGCCTCGATATCCCGCGGCAACATGCCCTTGACCGTGCCGTAGGTGCCCACCGGCATGAAGGCCGGGGTCTCGACGGTACCGCGCGGGAAGGTCAAACGACCGCGACGAGCCTTGCCGTCAGTAGCAAGTAACTCAAACGACATACGACATTGGCGACTCATTCTTTGTCCTCGGGGCCACGTGGTGCGGGGTTACGGGTGATAAACATCGCATCACCGTAGCTGAAAAAGCGGTATTCGTTGTCGACGGCGGCTTTATAGGCAGCCATGGTTTCCGGATAACCGGCAAACGCCGAGACCAGCATCAACAACGTGGATTCAGGTAAATGGAAATTGGTGACCAGGGCATCGACCACATGAAACGGCCGGCCCGGGTAGATGAAAATGTCGGTATCGCCGCTGAACGGCTTGAGCACGCCATCGCGGGCGGCGCTTTCCAGGGAACGCACGCTGGTCGTCCCCACCGCCACCACCCGACCGCCGCGCGCACGACAGGCGGCCACCGCATCCACCACGTCCTGGCCAACTTCCAGCCATTCAGTGTGCATGTGGTGGTCTTCGATCTTCTCGACCCGCACCGGCTGGAAGGTGCCAGCACCCACGTGCAGGGTCACGAACGCCGTCTCAACGCCCTTGGCGGCAATCGCCTCCATCAGCACCTGATCGAAATGCAGCCCCGCCGTCGGCGCCGCCACCGCGCCCAGGCGCTGGGCGTAGACGGTCTGGTAACGCTCGCGGTCCGAGCCTTCGTCCGGGCGGTCTATATAAGGAGGCAGCGGCATGTGCCCGACGCGGTCGAGCAGCGGCAATACCTCTTCGGCAAAGCCCAGCTCGAACAACGCATCATGACGCGCCAGCATCTCGGCCTCGCCACCGCCGTCGATCAAAATCTTCGACCCGGGCTTGGGCGACTTGCTGGAACGCACATGGGCCAGCACGCGATGACTGTCCAGCACCCGCTCCACCAGGATTTCCAGCTTGCCGCCGGAAGCCTTCTGGCCAAACAGCCGCGCCGGGATCACCCGGGTATTGTTGAACACCATCAAATCGCCAGAGCGCAAATGCTCCAGCAAATCAGTGAATTGACGGTGTGCCAGGGCGCCGCTGACCCCATCCAGGGTCAACAGGCGACTACCGCGACGCTCGGCCAAAGGGTGGCGGGCGATCAGCGAATCAGGGAGCTCGAAAGTAAAGTCAGCAACGCGCATGATGGGGTTCGTCTAGCAGGGCCGGGAAGTCTAGCGGAAATATCAAAAATTCTCCATGTACCTGATTGACCGACGGTTATCTCATCTTTATACTCCGCGGCCATTGCCCTGATGGCGGAATTGGTAGACGCGGCGGATTCAAAATCCGTTTTCGAAAGGAGTGGGAGTTCGAGTCTCCCTCGGGGCACCACATAGCAGTATCTGAGAGTCTCTACCAGCCTCTCAGACCCAGAGAAACCGGCCACTTGGCCGGTTTTTTTGTGCCTATCTATCTACCCCTGTCTCCCCTTATCCGTTGTATCCCTGTATCCCTGCTTGTATCCTGAGAAAAATACCGAACTTTGGGATACAAGGATGAAGCGCGCAGACATCAAGCGCCGCCCTCTCGCTGACACGACACTTGCGGGACTGGAGCCGGAATCAAAGGAATACCGGGAGCTGGACGGAAACGGCCTCTACTTCAGGGTCAAACCTGATGGTGGTAAATCCTGGCAGCTCCGCTACAAACGACCGGCGGGCAATTGGGCTTGGATGGGGCTTGGGGGTTACCCGGAAGTAAGTGGTGCGTTGGCACGGGACAAAGCCGCTGAACTGCGTAAGGTAGTAAGTAGTGGTGCCGATCCCCTGGAGCAAAAGCGATCTGCGAAAGCGGCAATCGATGCGGCCAAAACTCGAACCTTTAGAGCTGCTGCTGATGCCTGGCTCAAGGCGAAAGAGGAAAAGGGTCTTGCACCCTCAACGCTCAACAAAATCCGTACTTACCTCGATAAAGACATACTCCCGGCACTGGGAGACAAACCTCTCGACGAAATCACCCGAACCGACTGTGCGGAACTCCAGGCATCCATCGAAGCCCGAGACGCACACAACGTCGCGGAAAAGTGTCGTACCTGGATAAATCAAATCTTCGGGAGAGCGATTGGCTTAGGTCTTACTGAAAACGATCCGGGAAGCCGTCTTCGCGATATTGCCGCCCAAGCACCAAAGACTCAACAGCATCCACATCTGCTAGAACCTGAACTTGGCGACTTTCTGACCGCGTTGAAAAACACCCCCAGCAGACTGACAGCCCGAACTGCAGCATGGCTTTGCATATGGACAGCATCGAGACCGGGAATGGTTCGACTAGCTGAATGGAAAGAGTTCGATCTTGATAAAGCAATCTGGACGACACCTGCCGCTAAGATGAAGATGCGCAGGGATTTTGTGTGCCCACTCCCTAAGCAGGCGCTATCCGCCCTCAAAGAACTCCAATGCCTCACCGGGCGCAGTCGATGGCTGTTCCCCGGAGTCGGCGCTAAGAATCCGACGATTAGTGAAAACACCATCAACAAAGTCTTTGCGACGGTTGGTTACAAAGGTCGCTTAGTTGGCCATGGCACTCGCCATACCGCTAGCACTCTGCTCAGAGAACACGGCTGGCCGAAAGAGCATGTCGAAGCGCAGCTTGCTCACAAAGAGGAGGGAATCTCTGGAGTGTACAACAAGGCTCAATACCTTGAGCACCGAGTGAAAATGATGCAGTGGTACGCAGATCACCTTGATGCGTTAGCGAGCGGAAAGGTGATCAAGGGACAGTTTGGAAAAGCGGTATGAGTGCGCCCATCCCCCACTCCTCCAAAATGCATGTTACAGGTGTTACTAGTGTAACGACTTTCGCCAAATTCCCGAACTCATTGACTTTCGCGCCCGTTACACCCTTGCGCGACCTTCCGTACACTCGATGTACCGCACCTCTAATGTGTAACGCAATTCCAAGTCCCTCACTTGCTGCGGGCCGACTCTCGGCACACTTGGCGAGAGCACAAATATCGCTGGATACGCATGCACGACCCAGGGCGTGGGATAAAGCGGTACACGTTGAGAGCCAATGGTAATGATTAAGAATCACCCAATCTTGCACTCAGCGCTAACCGCTGGCCTGATCCATAATCTCTCAGGGCAACCGCTCTACAAGTACTGCAAAGAACAGCTCGCTGAGGTTTTCGAGCTGATCGATCAATGTTGCGTGCGCATTCAGACCGGCGACATCGACGGCGATCTCAGCAGTATGTGCATCCAGACAACAATGCACGAAGAGACAATTTTTCAATACGCCTCAACTGACAACAGAGCGCGTCTTGCACATTGGGTTCGCCAGTACAGCAAGTGCCACTCGGCTTCGGAACGCGAGGCGCATGCCGCCTACATCATGGCCTGCGCAGTGAAGGCGCTGGGAGCTTTGGTCGATTGGATGCGTGACACCGACAAGGCGGCTTGGTCGCACGTTGCTGAACCTCCGACCGACTGGCCATGGGATCTCTATTGTCAATTTGTGGAGATGCAAGTCGATCCCAACGAACGTATCCAGGCACTCGATCAGTATGTTCTTTATCTGGAGCCCATCACTTCCTTGCCTTGCTTGATTAACGATGAACTGCTCCCCATCGCGGACAGCGCAATCAAAAACGCCATCCTTAGCAAGGGGGGCATCATCAGCGGCCTGGAGCGCAATAAAGACATCGTTGCCCGCGACACTGCAATAATCCATCAGGGGCGGCACTACTTGGCGAGTGGAATGCCTGAGAGGAACATTGCCACTGCGGTGCATGCCTGGCTAAAACGGGAAGTGGATAAACCGTCAAAGCAGCGCCTTAGTTGGATCACACTCGAAACAGATAAGGCGCTATCGCGTAAATCCGTTGACAGCATCCTCAAACGAAATTTCGTGCTGTAAACCAAAATTTCAATTGGAAGTGAACTGCTCACCGCCGACCAATCTCTAGACCATTGCTCTCGTTGTCCAAATCAATCGAGAGCAATACCTATGAACACCTCTGTCACCGATTTTTCCTGCAAGACACCCACCAACTCCCCGTCACTTTTTGATGCCGCTTCGACCTTGATCCGCATGCGTGAGGTGGAGGGCATCGTGGGCATGAAGCGCTCGACCATCTACAAGCTAATGCAGCGCATCGACTGCGGTTTCCCCCAGCCCGTAAAACTGAGCAACAGCAACGCTCGCGGCGCTCCTGTGGCCTGGGTTCTTTCCGAAGTTCAAGCGTGGGCACGCAGCCGCATCGAGGCGCGTGATCAGGTGGCCGCATGAAGCGCAGTTATAACCCGTTCAAGGGCCCTTTTCACGATACCTACGCGATCGGCTTCCGTCTCTATCTCCCTGGCGCGATCAACTGGCGGCACCGCACCATCGCGGGCGTAAGCTGGAACGGAGTTGATCAGGAAGCATTCTTTTTCAGTCCTGATGGCCTAGCCCTACCGCTGAAAGCCAACCCATGGGAACTGCCAGAGCTGATTCGCCGAAACGCGGTGCGCAGAGAGTTCTCCAGCGTTCATGGCACCGGGCATTTCGCCATGAACGCGGGTCGCCTGACCTCGCTGAAATCTCTCGGCATGAGCGACTGGGTCACCTATTGGTTGGTTGATCAGTCGGGCGGATACGCGAACGATCCGGCGGTATGGCAGCGCATCACCGAACAAGATCTCGTGGTGGAAAAGACAGCTAGCAAACGCATTCACCACGACATGCGCTTGACCTCCGACTTGACCGGCTATGTCGATGAGTGCGTGGCACAACGCCGCGAGCAAATGGCCGTAGAGCACCGTCGTCGGTGCGGCGAGGACAGCAAAATCCTGGCTTGGCTCAAAGGCGAAACACCGCCACCTCTGTTCGCCAACGCGCAGGAGGCTGCATGAGCAATAAGACCGCAAACAACGCCTTGATGCACCCCTTCTCCGTGCTGCGCCGAATTGGCTTTTCACCTCGCCTTATGCAGCGCCTTGAGCGCTACCGCGACCAGCAGGACAGACAAGGCCGCGTGGTCGGCGTACTCAGCTGGGCCGATGGCACCTGGTGCGCCCTCTCCCTCCACTGCGAAAAGACCGGAGCCGTGATCGTCGACGAAGGCCAGCAAACGCAAGCCTACGAAGTCGCCCGCTCCATGCTAAGTGGCGGATTCCTGCCCCTACTTTCCCTGCGCTGGGAAGCGCATGCCTGAAACGAAAACGCCTCCGGGGGCGATCCGGAGGCGTTGAGGTAAATCTACATGCACAGACAATTTATGCCGCACCCGAAAAATCCGCAAGCCATCAGCGCGGTTGCACTTTCGAACAACGGACGTTACTCTCTGGCCGTCGCTGCAAATTCAGCGACCGGGTTTGGCGACCCGAGATACTTGGCGCACAGGCGCCCCAACCGACAGCAGGCGCTTTTTTTGTGCCCGCCGTTTCGTGTTATGGCAGCTGTGCGTGGGAGACCTTCGGGTCTGCCGGGTTCCAAGTTCCCGGTTCGCCAACCTGCGCACAGCTGCCACCCTAAATCGTTTGGCGACGATCAGTGGCAGCTCCATCTTCAAACTTGGAGTGTCACCAATGCCTGCTCTCAATCCGTCCAAAATTCGCGCCGCTGCACACCGTGCAATGGCTCTCGCCGCTTTACACGCCAATTCCAGCCTCGCCACACGCCTCAGCCGTTACAACGACCACATGGCCAAAGCCCGCGCCCTCGAAACCGCAGGCGGTGCCCAGTGAACAGCTCCCTGAGATTTGCCCTGCCTGAAGATCTGCTGTGCGTCAGCACAACCGCCGAAGCCGGTGTGCCCATCGACGCCATCACCTGCGCCATTGAACGCGCCGACTCGGTACTGACGCTACTGGAGGACCACTTCGAAAGCGAATCTTCGCGCCTTGCCAATCACGTCATTGCTGCCGTCCTTTGGGACGTGCGCGGCACCCTCGGTCTGATCAAGACGCTCGCCTTGCACGGTGACACCACTTCGACTCCTGCTGTGCAGAAAGGCGGTGTGCTATGAGCACTTCCACCACCCTTGGCCACGCCACCTTTTCCCGCGTCAACGCTACCGATTTAAAACTGTTTCGGGTGAACGCCGGAGTTCCAGTCGAGGATGCACTGGAGATGGTGTCGCTGCTGCAACATCACGCCAACCAGCTCACTTTCGACGCGGCCATGAGCGATCAGGGCGATCGTTTCAGCTGGCCAGCTCTGTACCTGGGCGAGATGGCCAAAGCGCTGATCGATGACATCAACGATGCGCTGTTTCTGCAGAGGGCTGATACATGAGCCAATACCCAAACAGCACCGCAAAACGTCCGAGTTTTGCCGAAGTGAAGGTAGCCGCGCTGAAAGACATTGATCGCGTTCTTTCGCACTGGCTGCCCAACGGAAAGCTCGTGGATTGCGGTAAGGAATACACCGCCCCGAACCCAACCCGCAGCGATAAGCGCGCCGGCTCGCTCAAGGTCAATTTGAGCAAGGGCACCTGGGCCGACTTCGCCACTGGCGACAAGGGCGGCGACCTGATCGATCTGGTGCGCTATCTGGACGGTGGTACCGACGTGGATGCCTGCAATAAACTGGCAGGCCATCTGAACGTCTCGCCCGGCATAACCCAGTCGAAGACTGCCCCCGGCAAGACCAACACACCCGAGTGGATTGCCATCCAGCCGATCCCGGCCCAGGCCATGAACAAGTGCCCGGCCAAACACCGACAGCACGGCGCACCGTCTAAGGTATGGTTCTACCGTGGTGCGCAGGGCCAGCCACTTATGGCGCTCTACCGCTTCGACCTCGGCCCCGATGAAGACGGCAAGCCGAGGAAGGTCTTTGCGCCACTAACGTGGTGCCAGCGCGCTGATGGCCAAATCCAACAATGGCGCTGGCAGGGTCTGCCGGATCCGCGCCCGTTACTGCGCCTTGATGAACTGACCCAGCGCGGTGACGCACCGGTCGCCCTGTGCGAAGGTGAAAAAGCCGCCGACGCCGCCGCTGAACTGCTGCCTGGATACGTGGCCACCTGCTGGCCGAACGGCTCCAACTCCTGGCACAAAGCCGATCTGACACCGCTCAAGGGTCGGGACGTGCTGTTGTGGCCAGACAATGACATCAGCGGCAAAACCTGCATGGAAGCCGTCGCCGACAAATTATGCGAGATCGGTGCCGCCTCGGTCCGTGTCATCGCGATGGATGTGTTCAAACGCAAGCCCACGCAGAAGAACGACCGTGCCGCCTTCGCCAAAGGCGGTCAGTGGGACGACGGCGATGACGCGGCCGATGCACTCGCCAATGGCTGGACAGCGGCCCATTTCGACGAGCTCGAAAGCAGCGGTGAGTTGTTTGGTATGGCTGTAGAAAAGTCAGTTACGGAGCAGGCTGACACCAATCCGGCACCGAAGACGAAAACAGCAGCCAAGCGTCCCGCAAAATCGAAAAATGACCGAATACCCGGTGGCTTTCGCCTGACGCTCGACGGTGTGTTTTATGCTGGCGACGATGGCGAGGCACGCCCGGTGTGTTCACCTCTGGAAATCCTCGCTCGCACGCGTGACGACAAAGGCCAGAACTGGGGGTTGCTAGTCGAGTTCGACGATCCCGATGGTACCAAAAAGCGCTGGAACATCCCGGCGCGCACCATGACCGGCGACTTCGGCAAGGACGTTCTCGGTCCGTTAGTGGACATGGGCCTACGCCTCGCCGGCAGTCGGTCGGGACGCAATGCGCGCAATGACCTGCAGGGTTACCTTGGCGGTTTCGACAGCGCGCAACGGGCGAGGTTGGTCACCCGTTTAGGGTGGCACGACAGCGCCTTTCTTCTGCCCGAGCAGCAAGTCGGCGTGCACACCGAACACCTGCATTTCTATGAAGCCGGCGCACAGCTTCCGCCTATTAGCGAAGCGGGCACGCTAGAGCAGTGGCAACAGCAGATCGGCGCACTGTGCGTCGGCAACCATCGTTTGGCGTTTGTCGTCGGCGTGGCGTTTGCTGGCCCACTACTGCACATGCTCGGGCATGAGTCGGGCGGCTTCCATCTGTACGGCGACAGCTCCGGTGGCAAGACCACTCACTTGCAGGTTGCCGCTTCGATCTACGGCGGCCCTCGCTTGGTGCGCTCATGGCGCTCCACCGACAACGCCTTGGAATCCATCGCCGCCGCACATTCCGACGGTCTCCTGGTACTGGACGAGATTGGCATGTGCGATCCGCGCATCATCGGCGAGACGGTGTACATGCTCGGTAACGGTACCGGCAAGGCACGCGCCAATGACCGGGGCCAAGCTGGCCGGCAGGTGCAGGAGTGGCGCCTGCTGTTTCTTTCCACTGGCGAGAAGACCTTGGCCCAGCACATGGCCGAAGCCAACAAGGAGCTCAAAGCGGGCATGGAGGTGCGCATGCTCGCCGTTCCGGCCGATGCCAGCAAAGGCCTCGGCATGTTCGACACATTGAACGGTTTCGAAGATGCCGCCGCACTGTCCGACGCGCTTAAAGCGCGGGTGGCGAACTATTACGGCACACCACTCACCGCGTTCCTGACGGCGCTCTGCGAACCCGGCAAACGCCACGGTTGGTCGGCCATTCTCCGCCGCACGCTGGAAGGTTTTATCGCCAAGTCGCTCCCAGCATCCGCCAGCGGGCAGGCATACCGGGCAGCGGCTCGTTTCGGCCTCGCGGCTGCAGCAGGCGAGCTGGCCACCGCGATGGGTATCACCGGTTGGCCGGATGGAACCGCCACCACCGCCGCTCGTGTGTGTTTGAACGCTTGGCTCAACGAACGCGGCGGCGCTGGTAACTTCGAAGGCGATGCGATCTTGGCACGGCTGCGCCAAGTCATCGAGCGCTTCGGTGAAAGCCGCTTCACCCGTTGGGAATCGGCGGCGGCAAAGATCGACGAACACGGCCCGCGCACCATTGACCGCCTCGGGTTTCGCAAGACGCTCGAGCACGGCATGGGCGACACCATGCACACGACCAACACCTATTACGTGCTGCCCGAGGCGTGGCGCTCCGAGATCTTCCGGGGCATGAACATCAACGCAGTGAACAAGGAACTGCTGCAGCGTGGCGTACTGGAACCGGCGAGCGACGGCAAGGCATCGAGTCTAGTCCGGTTACCCGGCCTTGGCCCGCAACGCTGCTACATCGTGAAGACGATTCCTGGAACGGATGAGAGCGAGGCTCGAGCTGCCTAAGGGCATCTCCGCTGATCGAGGTAGCGCCGGCTCATTCCGGCCTCGCCAGCCGCTCATTCAACCACAATCAAATTGCACTGGAAGAACACAAATGAACCAACTTCAAGAACCAACAGAGCAACACGAATCGCTGACCAATGAAATGCGGAACCTTCAGTCCACTTTGCTTCCTGAGACAGCGTCAAACAGCCTCGAAACCACCGATCAAGGGAATAGCGCAGATCAAACGCGACTAAATGAGATCCGAGAACTCAAAAGCCGACGTGACCAGTTACTCAGTGAAGCGGACAACCTCCATGCTGAACTACTTCCCTACGAAGCGGCGCTGGAAAGCGAAGATCCTATCGATCCCGATCAAAAACACGAGATACGCGGCAAGTATAACGACCTGAAAAGAGATTTCGATTCACGCCAACACAACGCCAGCCTTTTGGATCAGAAGATCAACCGTCGCGAAAAGCTCGTGCACTGTGAATCTCTTATGACGGGCTACATTGAGGCAATGACCAACTGGAAAGCCGACGAGCAAGAGCTACATGAAAAACGCCTAAGCCTCAGCACCCGCCTGCAGCAGGTACGCCAGCAAGCGATCGACGATATGGCGAAAGCCCGACAAGCCGAAACTGATGCGGCGACGGCCTATGCGCAAGCAGTGGCCTGGGGCGACACAGAGGGCGAGAAGAACGCCAACACTGATGCAGTAAAGGCGGCGAAAAACCTCGCGACGGCAACCGAGCATAATCGGCGACAACAGCTGATCATCACCGCATTGGAGCAGGAACTGGCCACGGTTGATCGATACATCGCCGAAGCTCAGCAAAACCACAATGCCATCGAGAGAAATGCTCTTCTCCTGGCTCATACCGTGCTGGAGGAAAAGTGGAATCAAGCGGCCGAGGCGTTGCTCGATATCGGCGGCAAGCTCTGGGCTTCTTATCGCCTGATTGACCGCGATCAGATCGGCCTTATGAAATTGGTCCTTCCGGAGGAAGGCGAAAATTTTAGTAGCTGGAAAAGTGGTGAACTTGCGGATCGTGCTTACAAGCACAACGTTCAAGACGTGCTGGCGATGTAACGAACCGTCTCACCCGAAACAGCCCACAGCCGTGGGCTGTTTAGAAAACTTAAGGACTTCGTCATGAACCCTCACACACGCAACGCCTCAAGCTCTACCGACGCCTTGAAAGCGAAAAGAACCCACCTAGCCGATTTGCTGGCGCTTCTGGATGTGAATAGAGGTAAAGCGACCAAGATAGAAAAGCTCACCACCGACGCAATAAAAACCATGATTAGTACGCTGGACTGCCAACTGAAAAAAAGGGCCTGAAGGTACCGCGCAACCGGATGACCGCTATCGCCGGATTCCGTTGAAAACGTCGGCCATGGGTTCCACCGCAGAAAAATACGCGTCTGAGATTGAAATCTTTACTTTGAGCAGTGGATTCCCGGGTTCAGATTTCGCGTAGCGGCGCGCAAAAAAGGGGCTTTCAGCGATCGGTATGCGGGCAGTCTGGAAAAACCGACTTTTTCAACAGAATCGCCGAGAAGCGGTCATTCACCCCCACGAACTCGCGTAAAGAAGAACGGGGTGATTAACAGAACTGAATATGCGAGATCATCCCCTACGACCAATTGGCATTCCTAGCCTTGTTCTTGACGACGTGCTTGCTGGCTTAGCATCGACGCCAGGAACGTTTCTGCTGATCCGCTTGGGTCGACAGATGCCTTTCGTGACAGGTAAAAAACGGCCATCAGCCGACGTTCGATCAGGGACTGTTCGACTACCTTCGACTTAAACGGGTTAGAGAGTATTGAGGTTACTCACCACAGGAATGATATTCAGATGGTTCCTTTCACGCTATGCAGAAACCCTCATTTGCGGCACGATAGATTTCGGATTGAGTAGACGGCATCCGCGACAAGGCATACGCACCGCCAAATTGCCTATAGCGTGCCTGATTACCAAAAAAATCTGAGTAGTGTCGAAGCCTCACCAAAATTTCAGCAATCAAGGATGTTGTGAATGCTGAGTGATGATAGCCACCAAGACTTCCCGAGCAAAAAGCTTAGGCAAAGTCCAGTAACTAACGACTACTTTATAACATGATAAAACTCAAACAAATACTAGCTCAATCTGACACCATCATATTTGTTGGATCTGGAATATCGTTGTGGGCAGGCCTCCCCACGTGGTCGGGGATGATAGAAGAGCTAGCTAAGTTTGTGGAACAGGGGGGAGGAAGTGCCGAACTGATTCGAGCTGAAGCAAAAAAAGGAGATTTGCTACAAGCGGCAAGCTATGGATTTGACAAACTAACAAAGCAGCAGATTGGTGAATTTATACGGGAGACGTGCCGTTATGGTAAAGCAAAGCCGCATGAAATTCACCGTAAAATTGTTTCGCTAGGCCCCCGATGCTATATAACCACTAACTATGACAACTTAATTGAGCAAAGCCTACGGGAATGGCAACAAGAGCGATTTTATCGTCCCCCCGTCACTAATCGACAATTGACCGAAACGGCAGAAATTGTACACGCTAGAGCAATAGACTTCATATTCAAGCCACATGGTGATGCTGCTGATAGCGAAAGTATAATTTTGACCAGAGAGCAATACAGGCGGTTGTTGCCGCAAGGCGAAAGTCAAGCTGCTCTAGAGTCGGTAAAAATGCTACTTGCTAGTAGACCTGTTTTGTATCTTGGATTTGGCCTTCGCGATCCAGATTTTATATACGTCCGAGATTTGCTAGCTAATACTTACAAGGGCGGAGTGCGGGATCATTATGCAATAATGGCAGACGTGCATGAGCAAGAGATTGACTACTGGAGACGTAATTATGGAATTCATCTTTTAGGTTATAACACTCTTGAGCGACCCGATAAATCAAGAGACCATAGTCCGCTCCTATCCTTGCTCGATACTTTTTTAGAAGTTCCTAATGAAGAACAAAAATCCTCTTTTAATCCCTGCTCTTCTGATGTGCTTCTCGCGCTAGCAAGGCATGCGGCGGTTTTAGGGAGGTACCCTAAGCTCAGCCCTGAATTTCCAATTCGTGTAAATTCTGATTTGGGAAAACAAAAGTGGACAGGAACAGATGCGCAAAGATTTAACTACGGCTCAGTTGAGAGGCTACTTGATACTGGGCCTGATCGATTAATATTAGTAGGGCTGCCAGGAGCTGGAAAAACTTACTCTCTCCGTCGGGCGGCGGCTAGACTGGCAGATCGACTCAATGACGCTTGCCTTTCCAATGTGTTCGATAAAGAAAGTATAGTGGTACCAGTAATTGTAGATTTAAAGCTTTATCGAGGCGATATCAGCAGCTTGGTGAATCAAACCTTACCTGAAAGCTTGCCACTCCAAGATCTCATCCAATCGTACAAAGTAAAAATATTCATCGACTCCTTTAATGAAATGCCTCGAGAGTATCTCGAAAGCGGTTCATACGAGTCTGATTTTTTAGCATTTATAGCAGAGCTTGGGCAAGCCTCATTTATCATTGGTTCAAGAACACCTGATGGCTTGTCGCGATTGGAATTTCCGACTTTTCGTCTCGACTATATCGAGGCAGAGGCAGTATCTAATGAGCTTTCACGACTAGGCGTCAATTTCGAAGGCAGGTTTAGCAAGGAAGTAATGAGTTTAATACAAAGACCATTTTACTTTCAGTATATTGTTTCCAGGATGATTGATTTACCTTATAACGCACACCCTAGGGACTTTTATAGATGCTTGTTCGACAATGTCAGTCGTGCTTTTATCAAGCGATTTAATTTTGAGTTAAACATAGAGCAAGCGCTTTCCAACACAGCCTACGCAGCTCTTGATAAAGGTGCAGAAGCATTCCAAATTTCAACTCTGATTGGTGAGCTGGGTGATTTTTTACCACTGGAAAGTTCAGTAACCTCAATTGAGGTAATCAACTGGCTTGTATCAGAATCCATTCTTATTCCGTATTCCAAGGGTAGAATTGGCTTCATTCATCAGTCTGTTACAGAATATTTGGCCGCTACAGAGCTGGCAAAGCGTTATGTCGCTGACTCAAGAGGACTTAAAGAAAAGCTAGCTCTGAGAAGGTGGGATCAAGGGCTATTTCTTACCCTAAGCTTTTTGTCAGGCAGCCAATCGAAAGAATTTTTAGACGATGTTGTTAAAGCTGACATGGCCTTGGCAATAAATGCATCTAAATATATCGAAGTGGGCCGCGATGAAGTGGTTTTAGAGCTGCTGAATAAGCTGTATGAAATGAAGGTTAATCAGGGCGAGCTTGGGTCAAAAATTGAATCGGCATTTGAGTTCGGACTTCAAATCTCAGAGGCTCACGAAGAGGTTATCAGAAACTTCATTAGGTTTGGCGATTCTTTAGGTGGGACTGCTGCAAGCTTGCTAACTTCAATAAAAGGAGAATTGGTAACGCAGGAGGTTATACAGATGCTGTTCGACCGTAGAAGTGATTTCAACTTCTGCATCAGGGCTGTAGAAGGACTCTCTTCGATTGTTACCGAGGAAGACGTTAAAGCGATAGCACGTTTCACTGACATGATCCAATGTGAGATCGAAACGACTCCTGATATAGATGACGACAATTACGGCGGGTTTGTTATTGGGGTTGGTATTCTTTTGCGAGAGCTTGAGTTGCCCGCTATCCTTCGTTCATTACCTATAACTCAAAGCGGAGATTATGCTAATAATTTTAGAATAAAAGTCCTATGCGAGATACTCGGAGAAAATTCGACGCCGGAGGCTCTTGCCGTGGCTGGGGACTTATTGTTAAAGGGCGTCGATGAGGCTGCTAGGTCAATCTCTCACATAGCGCTGTTTTCCGAGCGCAGGGATAAAATGTCCTGGGATAATTTTACCTACGGTCACGCTGTTCGCCTAGAGGAACTTTTAGAAGACTATTGGTCGATAGATGCTATGAAAGCATTATGTCGTGCACGACCAGATATTGCTGACCAAGTAAGAGAAGATGCGTATAAAAGAATAGGGTTAAAAACTGCTGTATTGCTGTACTGCGTTGCCCCCGAAAATATGGAACCTATGTTTTCTGAACTTGAAAGGATTGCCAATCTATCAAAAGAGGAACGTGAGGCAATATCCTTTCAGCTTCTCCAGCGGGTGGATATAGATTGGAAAGGGCGCGAACGGTTTCTTATTAAGCTTCTTAAGTTGCGCGACTTCAATCTTGCTAGTGCGATCTTTGGCGGCTCTATACCTGTACACCTTAAAAATCTGGGGACTTTGGAGATAGGTGATATAACATGGTGGTTAGAGTGGATGCAGGACTCGCTAGCTAGGGAAGTAGAAGGTTGGTTTTCAGCTAGACTTGGCGACGTTTTAGCTAACCACGTTGACAGCTTTACCAGGACTGCTTTTGTAGATGAGTTCAATCAAGGCTCTCAGTATCGCCAAATTATTCTGAAATTTATCATTCACAAATTAGACGTGACAACTGATGAGCTTGGCAGTGACTCCATCTCGTTTTTGCTAGCTGAATTGTCACGAGAAAAAATGGACAATTGGTATGGAAATAACTTGCTTGGATCTGCTGCGACTGAAAGCTTTATTACAGAGCGATTGTTACCGTTATTAGTTAACGCCCAAGAGCCTCTAAAAGGAAATCTTTTGCAAGTTTTAGAACGAGCAGGCGCAAGACATGGCCGTCGCTATCTTGTCGAAATTTGACGTTGTGAGTAGTAAGAGTTGAGAGGCGTACAGGACTCCAGGACTCTGCATGAAACCACTCAACGAAGGGGTCCTTAGATGCCAATTTTACTAAACTTTACGGATCGACAGACTCGTGGTTCTTATGCCTATGCACCAAAGCTCTGAACTCAACGTAGTTCTACAGCGCAGCTTTCCAAGCAGCGTTGAGATCATCCCTAAAGGATCCTAAGTGAGCCCGAAGCATATGGTCTTGTCCATCGAAGCATTGTTTCAGGACACTCAGATAGTCATTCTGTCTGCTGAATCCGTATGGTTCTATGAGGTGCGCCCGCATCACTCTGGCTAACGGCGCTAGGTGCGCACGCTGTTCCAGGTCCCGCAGAGTGGTGAGCGCCACACTAAGCAATTCTGCCTTAAGTCGGCTAGGCACATGCGAGGACATCAGGATGGCCTGGATAATACGGCCGATGGCTTCCGCGGCTTCAAAGGAAATGTGGATGTGATTGCCTTCAAACTGGTCAGGACGCAGCAAGTCGCCTCGCTTTGTCAGAGTTTCGGCGTCCCTCACCCATACCGTAGTAGCGTCAACGATTTCGTACAACAGGTAGCCCAGCGGCGTTGGGAACTCGTGGTTTTCGTCTTCCGGCCGAACTTCGCGAGCACGGTCGACCAGGCGGCTGGCCAAATGAGGCATATAGTGCAGCCACAAGTGGTCGGCGATACGCTGATGCAGGCCCTCCAAGACCATGACTCTGAAGAACCCGATACCCGCATACACCGGGTCGTGGTGCTTTCCGACATCTTGAAAGGTCAGTAGCCGGCCATTGAGCTTCTTTTCGAGAGCTTCATCCGCATCAATCCGAGCGAGTACAGCCTCGCCGACAGACCGGTAAACTCCGAGACGCGCGGCCACCTCAACATCGACACAATAGAACCGCAAGAGACGGTTCTCATCAGGGAGCGCCAAGCGGTGTCCGCCCTCGACAAAGTTGTGGTTGTTCTTCAGCTCGCTATAGAAGACGCTGGCCTCATTGGCCAATAGTGCGTCAAAGAACTCATCTTGGAAACCTTCCTCAAAGCGCATTGCGCGCTCCATAACCTCTAAACAAAGGAAGGGGCGAGCGATGGCAAGGTGTACGACCAGACGGCGGGAGGACAGCAGCCGCTTCACGACGATAGCAGCACGGCGCTGCACCCGCTGCGAAGAGCCAACCAGGTCGGCGAGCCATTCGCGAAAGCTAAACCATTTTCGGAATAGCCAGCTCGTCGGAGCCCCCTCTCCCAACGAGATCGACCCGTCGTCTTGGAAGACGACATTGAAACCGCGACGGGGTGGGCGAATGGCGTTCGCCAAGCGACTTCGCACGCTCTCAGACCCCGCCAGGTTCAGAGCCGATGCGAGATGACTATGCAGCAAATCGGCGAGTTCCTCGAGCTTCCCGGCGTATAAGAGTGACGTGGTCAGGTCATCGAAGAGTCCGAGGTTCCACCGCGTCAGCCTCGTCCTGCGCGAACGCCAGTATACGAATGCAACGAGTACCAAGAACAGTAAGTACTGGGTGGCGCTCTTGTCAAATCCCCACAACCAGGGGCCAAAGGTAGGGAACCCAAGTGTGGTGAGTACGGGCTGGAAGAAAAGTCCATGGATGGTCAGTAACGCGGCCCAGATGACCAACCAGTCGAACCAGTTCAGGCTCAACCGAAAGCTGAGCTTGGCAGTGCTGGGCACGACAGCCCAGACCGCGGCAATCAAGCCCAGCATGGTGAGTAGTGCACTAGTGTCGATGCCTGCAGGATTCATAGTTGACCCAACTTGGGAATAGCTGAAAGGGTTTAAGGACTCGTCTGAAACAGTTGTGGCACGCTCGGGGCAGACCCTACGTGGCGGCGCGCCCATGACAAAAAAATTCACACCCCATAATGCGGTTCGTCTGGGCGGTGTTAGTCCCGAAAATCTCGCACGACTGGGGCTATGATGCTGCCGTAAGTTTAAAGCTCCTCCCGAAATCAGACACCGACGACAGATCGCTTCTGGCCGATTCTGTTGAAAAAGTCGGTTTTTCCAGACTGCCCGCATACCGATCGCTGAAAAATCCTTTTTTGCGCGCCGTTAAGCGAAATCTGAACCCGGAATCCACTGCTCAGAGTAAAGATTTCAATCTCAGGCGCGTATTTTTCCACGGTGGAAACCATGGCCGACTTTTTCAACGGAATCGGCCGAAAGCAGACTTTGGCTTACCGCTTTTGATTGGAAACCTCAGATATTCCGCCTTACGCCCATTATCACTTACCTCATCCACTTGCGTTACACCTACCCTTATCTGTAACACTACTCACAAACGAATCTATAAGAGGGTGTTACTTGAATAAAATCCTTTAAATTCAATAGGTTGATGAATACTGCTACACGAGTAACATTTGTAACACGAGTTTAACCGATACTTTCCCCGCTCCCCGCAAGCATCTATACCATCAGCGATGGTATGAGCCCAGAATATGTCGGGGCCCCTAAGTCGTTTGTAAGCATACGGGGTCGGAAACCCGCCGGACCTTGTTAGCAGGAGAACTCCCAGCTTAGTGAACAGGTGAACCGGGTGAACTGCTGGTTCTCCCGTGCATTGCCCTAAGAAACGGCCGATCCTAGGCCATCTTTACCGATACGGTAACGACGCCTTTTTTTCTTCAAGATCCTCCCAATTTCAACGCTGAAATTTCAGTAAGCTGGGGCGTCTGCAGCTAACGAGAACCCGCGGGTTACCGACCCCGTATCGGTTAGAACTCCTCAGGGGCCCCGAGAGAATTTCCCACCCTTCCTAATACTTCACAAACCTGAAGGAGGAAGAGCAACCTTGTGCGCGGAGCTGCCGAGAGACGCTCGATCAGAAAAACTGCAACTGTCCGCATCTCGACCTTAAGTCGTCTCTTGACGCCCAGTTCTTGAACCCAATCACTAACGTTGTCCTATCTGAATCTCAATGGAGATTGTCTTCTCACCTCTTTGTAATCTTCAAGTCTATCGGCGTGATGATCGGAACTTCTGGAGCAAAAGGGGATATGCCAGCAATTGAATTACAAAGTGCGCCGAGCTGCTGCATAGAGATATGCGCATATTCAAGTGCATCTCTAGCAGACTCCATATCTTTGATAAAGTTTAGACCCCGCGCAAAATTCAAATCGGGATCTTCAAAATACTGCCCGGTAGTACGGCTATTCTTAACCTGAGCGGGTTTCAAGGGGATAGGCAACTGTATTGCTGGCAGTAGCTCCCCCTGAAACTCTATTGTCTTTGTAAAGACCAATAGAGTTTTTGCTGCGTTTGCTAAAGGCGCGACATGTACGACTAAATCGCGATACGCTCCAAGTTCGTAGAGCCAATTGTCTGGCAGAGATGAAGCTCTCAACTCTTTACCTGCTTTATCCTGGGGAGGCTGAGATTTCCAAACCTTTAAAAGGCCAACTAAAGCGGTAATTTTTGTAGCAGAGGGATCCTCCTTTCTAATCATTGCCTCAGAATAAAATTCCGAAAGATAATCTCTTAGGGTGCAGGCATCTACCAGAAATGACTGCAGAGCCAAATAGCATAATGAGGTATAACCATCAAGAAAGCGGTCATTGGGTGTGAATTTTTTCGAGAGTAAACGACCATTTAACTGATCAGAGTATGCTTCAGATAGTTGTCGAAGCCTCCACTCACAAGCTCTTATCTGGTGGGAAATACGGGAGGCTATATCGTAAAACAGCCCATCTTTTTGTAAGAACGCGGAGTTTGCTATGAAAGACCAATTGTGCCCTTGATCCGCACAAAGCCACGTTGGGGAGGCTGCTGGATTTATAGACCTCCACTCTGGGGGGGCGAAACTCTTCGCTTGCTCTTCCGTATGGAAAAAATCACACCCGACGATCTGCAACCCTAACCGTTTTACGTCACCATAAAAACTTCCAAAGCTTTTAACATTGAAGCTTGCGGATTTTCCACTCATCGCATTGGGGCTGAGATCCGCCTTTTGATCCATCCCATTAAGAACACGTCCACCACCATATAAGTGCAACTCTCTCAAAACCGGTAGCCAATCCATGCCATTGCTCCTTGTTTAGGTTAAACGCATACCGAACTACTGAAAAACACCCCGGCTACTAAGCCAGATAATAGCGATCAGCTCAATAAATTCAGATCCGAAGGCTGCATTGCTTGGGTGGTTCACTCCTTCTGAAAGACTTCAAGATCCCACCTAAAAACGTCCTAGCAACCTACGGCTGTTGTCAAGACCTCAAAATCGGCCCCGACACATCATCTCGACTCCAATTAAAAGCCCTGGCCTAACCCGGTGCCCACCCGAATCATCATCCGCTAGGCCCTTCGAAGGGTTTGCATAGTGCCCTATAGACTCTTCATACTTGTCCAGCGAGCGCGATCATGTATCCCTCCATGTATCCCTAGATAGCAAACCTCTCTGGAGGCCTCGAGTTTACTGGACTACTACAGTCTCCCTCGGGCACCAAATTAAGGAAGGTCTTGCTTAGCAAGGCCTTTTTTTTCGCCCGCAGAAAAGCACCTGACACCCACCGCCAACGCCCTGACACCGCGTTGACCTGTAGGAGCCGGCTTGCTGGCGATGCTTTTGATCCTGCTACTCCACGCGCCCCACACCCGCGGAACATTTCACAAGGACTCCCCCATGGAATCGCACCTGGAAACCGTCGCCCTCTTCTCCCTCAAGCTGGCTTATGAGACGGAAGGTTCAAGCCCGATTTTGCGGGATGATCTGGTCATGGGCGATTACCAGCGGGATGTGTTCGAGTTGCTGGTGCGCCGGGGGGATGTTGAGGGGATTCAGGTGAAGGTGAGTGAGTGTGTGGGGTTGGCGTTGGAGGCGGTTGGGGGTGTGGATAAGCCGTTGGGGCGGGAGTTGGGGAGGTTGGTGGGGGAGTTTGCCGGGGTTCGGGGGATGGAGGAGCTTGATGCGCCGCTCGTTGCGCTTAAGGATTATCTGAAAGACATTCAATGAATCAACGCCGGCGCACCGACGCGGGCCGCCACCCTTTGACCAATGATAAATCTGTCTTCTGCTCCCAGTCCCTTTCTCCTGGAATGCCCTCCTTTTCCAGACCACTGCTGCGTTTTTGGCAGCTTGCCAGCTACGCGAGTGTTCCAAAAGTGGCTAGAACTCGACCCTGTGATAAACACCTTCAGCACCTACATTATGACCAAAGCCGCACCAGTCACCTGTCGTGCGCTTTACAGCGAACAGATCTTGTTGATGGTATTCCACAATGAAGCCCCAGCGTATTGCCAATATTGCGCCTCCAACTTAGCGGACATATTTTCTACCAATTTTTTTATATCGCCCTCGAGCTTGCCAACATTGAAAATCGACTTTTTGTCCTCTGGCAGAATGCTCAGCCATGCTCGTGCCTTTAGGTAATTTCCTTCGCGCGCATAGGTGAGAGCGACGTTATTGTAGGCCATCGCTATTTTATCTTCGTCCAACCGACAACTCTCCGACCAGCCAACCTGCCGCTCGTACTGCTCCCGAGCCTTGGCGTATAGCTTAAGCTTGTAATACCTTCCGCCCTCGGCGGAGTACTCGCTAATTTTAAGGCAATTAGCCGCCGCTTTTTACGCCGTAATTTCCGCATGAGCATAAGCCGGCACAATAAAAAGTAGCATGATTGCCTCAGCCTTTACGCAGCGCCGCATTAAAAAATAGAAATTCGGAAACCCCACACTAACCCTATTTAAAAATCTGAAAAAAAGTGGGACAGATTTATTTTCACAAATAAATAAAACTGCCCCCCCTTACCTGCCCCCTTTACCTCCACAGCGAGAACATTTTCGATCAACATGCGATGCGCTTGTAAATCGCCAACTGTTAACTTCCTGATTATTTCCGAAAAAAGAATATCGAAATTAAGTACAAAATCCAACCAGCATGAAAGCTATACTTTATTATCTTTTTATAAACATGATCACTAGAATGCCGATGGCAATTGGAAATAATTAACGAAAAAAAACTTATTGAAAACGTCGTTAATGAAAATACCGGCATCAGCACTCCAAGCCCTGAAAACTCTACTAGAAATGATTGACCACGACCACCTCCAGGCAAAAGTAGATGTTGATGATATATTGCGTAAATAGAAAGCATTATAAAAATCAACGAAACCCCACCAAGTAGGATTTTTAATCGAAGTGGTGCCTCCTTCAAAATATTGAAGCTCCCCATCTCATATTTTTTTAATCGACAAGAAAGACAGCATCCCCCTTCTATTAGCGATAAGCCGTCTCTATCCAGCACTCCACATTTTTTGCATTTCTTTACTCTGGGCTTCATTTATTTTCGATCCATCTGTTCACACCGAGCAGCGAACGGGTGCAAATAATGGGGCCGCCATCAGGTCGACTGCCCCATTTTCGACTAATGGAGGAGATGCGCTTTCCCTATCACGACAAGCAATATCATTGAAACTACAAGCCCAATAAAGCCCCATTGCAACATTACAAGCTTGCGCTTAAGCGGGAGGGGGAAGCTATCTATATCCTCAGCATTGGCTAGACCTCGCTTAAGGAAGAACCCTGGAAACGTAAGAATACTAGAAATGCTTCCTACCAACAGCAATCTGCCATGAAGACTAGTACTCTTGTATATCCCTAAAGCCAGCAGAGACGAGCTGTTTTTGAAGTGCGACGACATCAAGTCACCCTTCGTATAGCTCAGATACAAAGCAACTCCAATGCTGATGAATTGGCAGAGAATTACCAGACCACCCAAACCGCCGATGATTAGTTTAGCTGTAATCACTTCACTGCCTCGTAAATCTGTTCTCCGACCATTTCGCCAAGTACACCACCAAATTCTCCTCCAGCATAAGAACTAACTCCAACGACCAGAATACTACATGCTAATGGCGCAACACCGGCAGTAGGTACAGTTAATGCCACACAGAGGCCACCCACTAAGGGAGCGGTCAAACCGCCAACTAATGCACCACCCCCGAGTCCGCCAGCAAAGCTTCCCGCTTCAGTAAATTTAACTCGCTTGCAGGCCTGGGCATTGCCCGCCGTACACACATCCTGAACTTTCAAAGCGGAAGCTCCTCCGCCGACGGCAGTCCCGACCCAACCGCCGTATTTAACGTACTTAGAGGCCTTCGCCACACCTTCAAGATGGGTGGCATGACCCGGTATGTGCCCCCCGGGACTGGCATGGGTCCAGTGGTGGACCAGGCTTTGGCTGGAAATACCCAACATTTTTTTCAAGTTGATATGGTCAGGGAATCCAATGCCCTTGCGGGTCAGTGTCGTCATATGGCTGTTTAGTTGTGCGAGCAGACGCTGGCGCTCTACAAAGAACGCTGGCGAGCGCAGGTGCCCATCTCTTTGCAGCGTATTCTGTTGCAACGCTTCAATATCCCTCAAGGCATTGCCTACGTTATCCAGGTTGTTCTTGAAAATACTCGCGCCAACGCCAACAGCGTTCGAGCCATAGGTCAGGAAGGCCTGGATGACATCACGGTGTTGCACCATGAAATCCGCCTCTTCGGGGCTAAGCGTTTCAATGATCTGGTTGGTCTTGGCTGCCACGTCCATGAGCAGCGCTTCTTCACGGGTGCACTGGTAGTTGTTGGGGTCGCCCAGCACGATCATCGAACCGGCTTTGACATCGCGCAGGTTGGGGTTGAGCAGCTTGAATTTTCCCATCACCGCCGGGTCACGCAGGGTGAACAAGGAGGCTTCGAGCTGTTCGCGGGTGGTGCTCTTGGGCACGATGTAGAAGCCTGGTTCCTGGGCTGCTGCACCGCCTAAGGACACTGGCTGGGGAGTGCTCGACGCCGCTGCGAAACCGGCTGATCGTGGCGCTGCAGGATTGCCGGCGAGAGGTGTGGTCGGTTGGGACGCGGCCCTTGTGGTCTGGGGCGCAGCACTGCTACGCGACTCATAACTGGCGGTAAACACCGAGGGAATCAACCTGGCTCTGCACGGGCAGGTGCTGTAGCTGTCCAGCGAGCCCGCCACGATCCTGCCATGACTGTTGATGTAGGAGACGCCTCCCACAATTGTGTAGGTTTCGTCGTTTTTCCCGCAGGAAATACGGTCGCCTTCACGGGCATGGGCGATACCAAACATCATGACGCGTGTGTCGGCCTCTAAAACCTGGCCACCGCAAGTGGTCTTGTCACCCAGGCGAATGAAATGTCCTTGTGCCATTGTTGATCTCCCTCTCTGCTAGCGCCCCAGATAGCGCACCACGGTTAACGATCGATAAGCCGACTCGGGGTGAGTGGCTTAACGCAAAGTACGTGGACAGAGAGGAAACTCAAGATGGTCGAGAAAATCAGGAAAGATCCCACAAACCATGCGGAAAAAGCTGAAGAAAATGTAGATAGGACAAATACAAATTCGCCCTTAATTCGTAAAAACGTCAAAAAAACATACATTAATAACTTAATCGTCCTTCGCCCCATTATCTTCTCGGCGGCAGGTCATGTACTGCTCGATTGATGGTTGCACCAGTGGTGACTGCACGATACCCTTCCGCCGTCGCTGCCAATTCAGCGACCGGGTGTGAGAACCCGTGGAAATCAAGGCGCAAAGCGCCCCAAAACCTATCGTGGCGTTTTTTTTCGTCTGCGATATGGCTTTATGGCGGCTGTGCGTGGGAGACCTTCGGGTCTGCCGGTTGCCTTGATTGCCGGTTTCTCACCCCGCGCACGGCTGTCACCCAAGCCCGTGAGAAGGCTCGTGGCAGCTCCTCAAATCAAGGATGTTGACCATGACCAAGACAAATCCGTTTGAAATTTGGCTTTTCCCATTACGTAATTCCCAATTGCATGCCCCCCTCCCCCATTGCCTCTCCATCCTCGGAGGTGACCAATGACCGAACAACCCGAACTCAAAACCATCGGATTAACCCCCGCCATTTACTGCTCCGATCAACCACTGTTCCACGTTACTCGCGGCGTTCCGCTCGGTGATGCGTTGTCGATGGCTTCTGATTTTCTGTTTCTCGCCAAGACGCTGACTGAAGATGCTGCCTATGCCAGGGATACCGACCGGCATGCCTGGGCTGCGCATTATTTGACGTCGATGAGTAAGGCGTTGGTGGATGATGCGGTGAAGGTGCTGGAGCGGGATCGGGCGGTTGGTCCGATGGGCAAGCGGGCGGCGGAGGCTGGAGGGTAGCTTTTGCGTTTTAGACGTCAGGCATGACGCTTGTAGGGATGGGTTTGGTTGCGGGGGCTTTGGGCATTCTGTGGGCGTGGGGGTTGCCTTGGGTTTTTCGCGAGCATGCTCGCTCCTACAGGAAGCTGGTATGGGCAATCTTCGTGGTTTGTAAACAAGAAGGCCCGAATGTAATGCCGGACTGAGCCAGTCTGATGATGTGGCAATTTCGATTTCGCATTGAACACTGGTTTTGGTGACACCCGTGCGGGTGGCTAGCTTCAGCACTGATGTTGGCTGGGCTGGCGTTATCGCTGGCAAGCCAGCTCCTACAGGGTATTGCGGAAGGCTGGTGGGTATTGTTTGGCCCTGGTGGGTGAGTTGCTTTTTGATGCAGGACCCCATTTGGCATTTGTGTTGGCTGGGCTGGCGCATTCGCGAGCAGGCTCGCTCCCACAGGGGGTTCACACAGGGGTTTTGCGTGCCGTTCGGTGTTTGGATTAGCCCCGAGGTTTCGGGGCTTTGGTTGAGCGGACCGCTGCTTTTCCCGGAATGGATCTGCCCATCTGCTCCGCAGAATTGCCTACGGTTCTGAGGCTTCTTTCCACCTGTAATGCTTGTTATACATCCCTTATCGACAAGCCTTCAGGCCGTTAGGCCAGTGTGTGAACGCCCCTTGTGGCGCTCATCTAGACTTAATGCATAGTCGTAGGCAGAACCGAGCACGTCGCTTTGGTGCGGTTTGATCAATAGCGGCGTGGCAAGCTGCCCTTTATGCCCAGTTGAGGTGCGGCGAAGACCGTGCCGGGCACAACAAGATGCCCGCTCAGGGTGCCCTGGCCAACGGCCTGTCAATGCCACGATGCCGTGACGTGGTGTGAGTGCCGCAGCCGACACTTTCGGACGACCGACGACCTTCTGGTTTGTCCGTGACCGTGAGGATTGCTGAATGCCTGATGTTGAGTTGCACCTGTCTGTGGTCAATACCCTGCTGGAGCGCCATAAGGGCACTCCCGGTGCTCTGTTGCCGATTCTTCATGATATTCAGGAGCGCATTGGGTATATCCCCGATGCGGCCGTGCCCGAGATTGCCCACGCGCTGAACCAGAGTCAGGCCGAGGTGCGCGGGGTGATCAGTTTTTACCATGACTTCCGTACTGCGCCGCCTGCCCGGCATATCCTGCGGCTGTGCCGCGCCGAGTCGTGCAAGAGCCGCGGTGCCGAGCAGTTGGCGGCGCAATTGCGTGAGCGTCTGCAGCTGGATGATCACGGCAGCAGCGCCGATGGCAGCATCAGTTTGCGGCCGGTGTATTGCCTGGGTGCTTGTGCCTGCTCGCCGGCCCTGGAGCTGGACGGCCGGGTGCATGCGCGGCTGAGCGCTGAGCGTCTGGATGCCTTGCTCGACGCTTGCCGGGAGGACGCATGATGCCGACTCTTTATCTGCCGACCGACTCGCTGGCCCGTGCCGTGGGGGCCGATGAGGTGTCCACGGCGCTGATCACTCAGGCCAGGGAGCGCAACCTGCCGCTGGAGTTGCAGCGCACCAGTTCGCGCGGCCTGTATTGGCTGGAGCCGTTGCTGGAGGTGGACTCGCCACAAGGCCGGATCGGCTTTGGTCCGCTGACCGCTGCCGATGTGCCGTCCGTTCTCGAAGCCCTAAGCAGCTCAACCGAACATCCTCTGTCCCTGGGCCTGGTAGAAGAGCTGCCTTATCTGAAGACCCAACAACGCCTGCTGTTCGCCCGCGCCGGCATTACCCGGCCTCTATCGCTGGACGACTACCGCGCCCACGGCGGTTTCGAAGGCCTGGCAAGGGCTGTCGCCATCGGCGGCGAGCAAACCGCCACAGCGGTGTTCGATTCGGGCCTGCGTGGCCGTGGCGGCGCGGCTTTCCCCGCCGGGATCAAATGGCGCACGGTGCGCGGCACCCAGGCTGCGCAAAAGTACATTGTGTGCAACGCCGACGAAGGCGACTCCGGCACCTTTGCCGACCGCATGTTGATGGAAGGCGACCCTTTCCTGCTGATCGAAGGCATGGCCATTGCCGGTCTCTGCACCGGCGCCACCTACGGCTATATCTATGTGCGCTCGGAATACCCGGATGCCGTGGCCACCTTGCGCAACGCGCTGGAGATTGCCCGGTCGAACGGTTACCTCGGCGCCAATGTCGGCGGCAGCGGCCAGGCGTTCGATATGGAAGTGCGGGTCGGTGCTGGCGCGTACATCTGCGGTGAGGAAACCGCGCTGCTGGATTCGCTCGAAGGCAAGCGCGGGGTCGTTCGCGCCAAGCCGCCGATCCCCGCGTTGCAGGGCCTGTTCGGCCAGCCGACGCTGGTGCACAACGTGCTGACCCTGGCCTCGGCGCCGCTGATTTTGGCCAAGGGTGCGCAGTTCTATCGCGACTACGGCATGGGCCGTTCCCTGGGCACCATGCCCTTCCAGTTGGCGGGCAATGTTCGTCACGGCGGCCTGGTGGAACGGGCCTTTGGCCTGACCCTGCGCGAGTTGGTGGAAGGCTACGGCGGCGGCACTGCCAGTGGCCGACCGCTGAAGGCTGCGCAGGTGGGTGGCCCGCTTGGCGCCTGGGTGCCGCCGGCGCAATTCGACACGCCGCTGGATTACGAGGCCTTCGCCGCCATGGGCGCGATGCTCGGTCACGGTGGTGTGGTGGTGGCGG
Organism: Pseudomonas umsongensis; assembly: GCF_002236105.1. GTDB lineage: Bacteria > Pseudomonadota > Gammaproteobacteria > Pseudomonadales > Pseudomonadaceae > Aquipseudomonas > Aquipseudomonas umsongensis. Next base: position 326,923 of record NZ_NIWU01000002.1, on the reverse strand, counting down.
ACGATACGCTGGACATGGCCCACATGGCGCGGTTCGCCATGGAGTTCTGCGCCGAGGAATCCTGTGGCAAATGCACGCCGTGCCGTATCGGCTCGACCCGGGGCGTGGAGGTGATCGACCGCTTGCTGGCCGCGCCAGATCAGGCTGGTCGTGATCAGCAAGTGATCATCCTCAAGGACCTGTGCGACACGATGCAATACGGTTCGCTGTGCGCCTTGGGCGGCATGGTCTCCTTTCCGGTCGCCAGCGCCCTCAAGTACTTCCCCGCCGACTTCGGCTTGCAGCCCTCGGAGGCCGAGCAATGATCACTGTATTCGATCCGAAAACCGACATGGATCTGGGCACGCCAGCCCGCGACAGCCAGGTGCAGGTCACCCTGAACATCGATGGTCAAACCATCAGCGTGCCCGAAGGCACTTCGGTGATGCGCGCTGCGGCATTGCTGGGCACCACCATTCCCAAACTCTGCGCCACCGACAGCTTGGAAGCCTTCGGCTCCTGCCGCATGTGCCTGGTGGAGATCGACGGTATGCGCGGCTATCCCGCGTCCTGCACCACGCCGGTCACCGAAGGCATGACCGTGCACACCCAGACGCCGAAGCTCGCGACCCTGCGGCGCAACGTCATGGAGCTGTACATCTCCGATCACCCGCTGGACTGCCTGACCTGCTCGGCCAACGGCAACTGCGAACTGCAAACCGTGGCCGGTCAGGTCGGCCTGCGGGAGGTGCGTTACGGCTATGAAGGCGACAATCATCTGGCCGATGTGAAGGACACTTCCAACCCCTACTTCGACTACGACCCGAGCAAGTGCATCGTCTGCAACCGCTGCGTGCGTGCCTGCGAAGAAACCCAGGGCACCTTTGCCTTGACCATCACCGGACGTGGTTTTGAATCCCGGGTGGCGGCGGCGGGCGGGGATAACTTCCTCGATTCGGAATGCGTGTCCTGCGGCGCCTGTGTACAGGCCTGCCCGACCGCCACGCTGATGGAAAAAAGTGTGGTCGAACTGGGTCAGCCCGAACACAGCGTGATCACCACCTGCGCCTATTGCGGCGTGGGTTGCTCGTTCCGCGCCGAGATGAAAGGCGACCAACTGGTGCGCATGGTCCCGGACAAGAACGGCCAGGCCAACCACGGCCACTCCTGCGTCAAGGGGCGCTTTGCCTGGGGCTACGCCACCCACCCGGATCGCATCACCAAGCCGATGATCCGCAAGCACATCAACGACCCGTGGCAGGAAGTCAGCTGGGATGAAGCGGTGACCTACGCCGCCAGCGAATTCCGCCGCCTGCAGCAGAAATATGGCCGCGATTCCATCGGCGGCATCACCTCCAGCCGCTGCACCAACGAAGAAACCTACCTGGTGCAGAAACTGGTGCGCGCCGCGTTCGGCAACAACAACGTCGACACCTGTGCCCGGGTCTGCCATTCGCCGACCGGTTATGGCTTGAAGCAAACGCTGGGCGAGTCCGCTGGCACCCAGAGTTTCGACTCGGTGATGCAGGCCGACGTGATCCTGGTGATGGGCGCCAACCCGAGCGATGCGCACCCGGTGTTCGCTTCGCAACTCAAGCGCCGCCTGCGTGAAGGCGCGCGGCTGATCGTCATCGATCCACGGCGTATCGATCTGGTGGACTCGGTGCATGCCCGCGCCGACTATCACCTGGCCCTGCGTCCCGGCACCAACGTCGCCATGCTCAACGCCCTGGCCCATGTGATCGTCACCGAAGGCCTGCTCAACCAGCCCTTCATCGACGCCCGCTGCGAGGGCAACGATTTCGCCCGCTGGAGCGAGTTTGTCAGCCGTGCGGAGAATTCACCGGAAGCCCTTGCCCCAGTCTGTGGGGTCGACGCCGCCGATATTCGTGCTGCCGCGCGCCTGTACGCCACTGGCGGCAACGCCGCGATCTATTACGGCCTGGGCGTCACCGAGCACAGCCAGGGCAGCACCGCGGTGATGGGCATCGCCAACCTGGCCATGGCCACCGGCAACATCGGCCGCGAAGGTGTGGGCGTGAACCCGCTACGCGGGCAGAACAACGTGCAGGGCTCCTGCGACATGGGCTCCTTCCCTCACGAGTTGCCCGGCTACCGGCACATTTCCAACGAAGTGGTGCGGGCGCAGTTCGAGCAGGCGTGGAACGTCACGTTGCAACCCGATCCGGGCTTGCGCATTCCCAACATGTTCGAGTCGGCGCTGGCCGGCAGTTTCAAGGGCTTGTACTGCCAGGGCGAAGACATCGCCCAGAGTGACCCGAACACCCAGCACGTCACCGCGGCCCTGTCGGCCATGGAGTGCGTGGTGGTGCAGGATATCTTCCTCAACGAAACCGCCAAGTTCGCCCACGTGTTCCTGCCGGGCGCTTCGTTCCTGGAGAAGGACGGCACCTTCACCAACGCCGAGCGGCGCATCTCGCGGGTACGCAAGGTCATGGATCCCCTGGGCGGCAAGGCCGACTGGGAAGGTACGGTGGCGCTGGCCAATGCCTTGGGTTACCCGATGAACTACAAGCATCCATCGGAAATCATGGATGAAATCGCCCGCCTGACGCCGACCTTCACCAACGTCAGCTACGCCGAACTCGAGCGCCACGGCAGCCTGCAATGGCCGTGCAACGCCGAGGCACCGGACGGTACGCCGACCATGCACATCGATCAATTCGTGCGCGGCAAGGGGCGCTTCATGCTCACCGGCTACGTGCCCACCGAGGAGAAGGTCAACAGCCGCTATCCGCTGCTGCTGACCACCGGGCGCATCCTCAGCCAGTACAACGTCGGCGCCCAGACCCGGCGCACCGAAAACGTCGCCTGGCACGATGAAGACCGCCTGGAAATCCACCCGACCGACGCCGAGAGCCGTGGCATCAACGAAGGCGACTGGGTCGGCATCGGCAGCCGCGCCGGGCAGACCGTGCTGCGCGCGCGGGTCACTGAACGAGTGGCGCCGGGCGTGGTGTACACCACCTTCCACTTCCCGGAATCGGGGGCCAACGTTATCACCACCGACAACTCCGACTGGGCCACCAACTGTCCGGAGTACAAGGTCACGGCCGTGGAGGTCAGCCGCGTGTACCACCCTTCGGAGTGGCAAAAACGCTTCCAGGAATTCACCGAAGAACAGCACCGCTTGCTCAAGGAACGCCGTCATGCCCGTGGCGATAAGGCAGAGGTGCGCCGATGAGCACCGAAAACCTGATCAAGATGGCCAACCAGATCGCCCAGTACTTCGCCAGCGAACCGGACCGGCAACAGGCAGTACTGGGTGTGCGTAATCATCTGCAGATGTACTGGACGCCGGGCATGCGCAAGGAGCTGCTGGCCTGGCAGACCGAGCATCATGGCGCGGATATGCACCCGCTGGCGCAAGAGGCGGTCAGTGGAGCGGGTTGGGAGGCTTAGCCTGCTGGCGGAAAACCTGTAGGAGCGAGCATGCTCGCGATGGACTCGAGAACGCCGCGGGGTGCCAGGCTTCCCCCGTCAGCGTTAACGACCATCGCGACGGTGCGACGATTCGACATGCTCGCTCCTACAGGGTTATGTATCAATTTTGAATGCAGCTTTCGTCTTTGAGGTAGCGCGACAACTCATGTTGCCGCTGACAACCAAGCAACAGCCAAAGCAGTACCCTGGCTTTACGCGGACATAGAAATCCCGCCATCGATGCACCCTTGCGAATCAAATCCATCTCACTGCCGTGAAAACCATAGCTGGCTTGCGCGGTAGAGCCGGAACCGGTGCGAGTCGCGATGATGACCGGGATACTTTCGGCGACGTGCTCAATCACGGTCGCCCAGCTCTGCGAGACATGTCCGGCGCCGAAACCGGCTATCACCAGCCCGTCATAACCGAGGGTGAGGGTGCTTTCCAGAAACAGCGTGTCGGCCGAGAGGGATGCCTCGAGCATCGCAATCTTCTGTGTTTTCTGGTGTGGCAAAGGCAAAACCGTGCGCTGAGCCGGCGCACGCAGGTAGTGAACGCGGTCTTCCATGATCAAGCCTGTAGGCCCCACGACCGGAGAGGTAAACGCCTGCAGCGCCAGCGAATCGGTTTTGCGCACGCGTCTCGCTTGATGAATCTCCCCGTTCATAACGACCTGAACGCCCCGCCGCCGGCTATTCTCGGACAGCGCTACGCGGCATGCATCCAGCAGATTCGCTGGCCCCTCGGCCCCCGGCTGTGCTGCCGAGCGCATCGCACCGGTCAGCACCAGCGGCGCGTCGTGAGGCCACAGGTAATCGAAAAAAACTGCCGTTTCTTCGAGTGTGTCGGTGCCTTGGATCAACACGACACCCACGGCGCCTTGTTTGATTTGAAATTCTGCCCAAGACAATACGTTCAGTAAAAGTTCGAAATCCAGTGAAGCGCTGGGAAGCAGTCCAAGGGTTTCAACGGTCACCCGGGCAAGCGTCGTCAATTGCGGAACGGACGCCAGTAGAGTCTCGCCGCTGACGGTCGGGATAACGCCTTCGCCAGCATTCCTGGCTTGCATGCTCACTGTGCCACCGAGCGCCGCGATAGCTAGTTTGGGCAGATCCATGTGATACCTCACGTGTTCAGGAGGAGAGGTGGCTGTACCCGGTTCAAGACGGGGACAGCCGAAGGGGCGGGGGCATTTACTCCGCGATAAGAACGCCGATCAGCGGCACGATCAACAACGTGCTGATGGCCATGGACAGGACATTGCCGATGTAGGTATGCATGTCGGCCGGCAATCGCTTGGCAATCGCACAGGCCAGGGGCGGTGCGATCAATGCCCCCAGCAACGCACTCGAGGCGATCACCAGCCCACTGCCACCATGGGTCAGGATCGCAGCGGGCACCACTGACACCAGAGGCACGTAAGTGGGGTACCAGCCGCGCAACATCCATTGTCGACGCCACACCAGCACCCCGATGGCCGAGCTCAGCGCTTGTGCAGCGATGATATGCAGCAATAGTCCCGACCCGTACGCCGGGCTGATCGGGTTCATCGCGTACGCCAGCAATACCCCCAGTAACAAGCCAAGACTGGCCAGTTCATTGCCAAAGAATGGCGCTTCGGAAAAGTCTGCCAAGACCCGGCGCAGGCTCCAGACGACCCCGTAGTCGGGCGCTTTGGTGACGGGCGCGGGAGACTTGGCGGGTGGTATCACGGACTGCTCGGACTTCATCAGACCGGGTCGATAGCGGCACAGTAGAAATGCCACGACGCTGGCGACCGCCATGCCCAGCACATTGCCGATCACCGCTGGCAACCCCAAGGGGTTACACAGGTAATTAACGATCAACAGGCACATGGGTGTGACGAGTACGGCCCCCATGATTGCGCCGTTGATCGTGACCTTCCAGCCCCTGCCAAACATCAGCACCATCGCCGCTGGCAGCGACACGAACGCGGCGAATGTCGGTTGCCAGCTGGTGGCGGTCACCGTCCAGCCCCACAGCACGTTACTCAGCAACAACCCGAGCAACGAACTGGTGATCAGCCACGGCCATAACCCGGTGCCGTAGGCAATGCTGAAGCCTTGCCAGGCTCTGCCCGTTCGATTCGCCCAATAGGCGAGATAGGCGCCCGCCAAGAGTCCGATCGAGGCGAACTCGTGTTTGTAGAACGCCACCTCGCTGATGTCGCCAAGCAGCCAGCGCAACCAGGCACTCGGCTGGGAAAGGCTCGACACCATGTCGCTATAACTCGGCCAATGCGCGGCCCAGAGCGAGCGATAGGTGAATGAAAGCCAGATGATCAGCAATGTCGCGTCGACCAGCATCAGGATGACCGCCATATCAAATGGCGATCTGTGGGCAATGCGGTTTTTGTCGGTAGTCGTTTGCATGTCAGGTCTCCCCTATCAGCGTGGGAGACATGGGTGTTGGGTGTAGCCGAGCATCTGATCGTAGAGGTCGGCTCTACGGTCACGATGCAGATCGTTCAGGTTGTTCCAGATGGGGGCGCTGCGGGAGCTGGTCAGGTCAATATCGGCATACAGGATTTCCTCCTGGTCTGCCGAGGCTACGGCGCCAATCGGCCAGCCATTGGTGCCAGCGATCAGCGAGCATCCGAGGTAGCGGGCACCTCGTTCCTCACCGATCCGGCTGGCAGCGGCGATAAACACATTGTTTACGTGCGCCGCTGTCATCGTCAGGTACGACGCCATGCATTTGCCGGCATCGTCGAACAGCGGCGGCGGTGTCCAGACCCAGTTATTGGGACTGCAAATGATGTCGGCGCCTTGTTGACTCAGGATGCGTGGCACCTCGGGGAACCAGATATCCCAGCAAATCAACATGCCGATTCGACCAATCGGCGTATCAAAAACCGGAAACCCCAGATCGCCGGGTGTGAACCAGAGTTTCTCCAGGTTCCACAAATGCGCCTTTCGATACTTGCCGATAAAACCGTCAGGGCCGACCAACATCGCGGTGTTGAACAGTCGCATGCCGTCGCGCTCCGCCAGGCCGGCCACGAGGTAGACGTTGTGCCTGCAGGCAAAATCGATCCACAGTTGCGCGCTTGGCCCGCCGGGTATCAACTGCGCATGTGCAAAGGCATCCTGCCGACTGCTGAAGAAATAACCGGTGCTGGACAGCTCAGGCAGCACGATAAGATTCGCACCGCCGTTGACCGCCTCCAGCGCCAATTCCAGGCTGCGACACAGATTTGCATCACAATTTTCAATGCCGACTTGTGGATCGAATTGCACGACTGCTACACGCACAGGGCTTGTTGGCTCGCTCATTTCGGGTGACCTCTTTTTATTTTTATTCACGCTGTTTGATTGCGTGTTTATGAGAGTCGAAATGCCAGCGGGCGTAAGTCAGATGCTTCCGGTAAGGCTGTAGCCTGTGTCCGAAGATGTATGAGGGAGTTGTTTTAGTTTGATTCGGAAAAAGGGTCCGCATTTGCAGGCCCTTTTTGTGTGTGAAGAACCCTAAAATTCACCACAACCCCTGTGGGAGCGGGCTTGCCCGCGAAAAGGCCATTACTTTCAACGGGGATACCGTCCGTGCGAACGCCTTCGCGGGCAAGCCCGCTCCCACAGCGGTATGCATCGCTCTCGAGTTCCTGTTTGGATCACTCGATCTCAATCGGCCCCTTGGTCCCTGCATCACTGTCCGTCCAGTAATCCTCGCCCGTCAGCCGCCGATCACCTTGAAGCGTGAAGGTAAGTTTGCCCTGGTGAAATTGCAGGGTGCCGTCGGTGCGTTTGGCGTCAACCCGTTTGCCGTTCACCCAGACCTGTTCCTTGGCATCGATGCGGATGGTGGCCACTGTCGCGCCTGCATCGCTTTTGGCTACCCACTGGCCGGCATAGGGCGTCTGGGTCGTCGAGTTGTCCGTGGCGGGGTTGGTGAACCCGGCCTTGGCGTTTTCCGCCTTGCTCTTGTGGATATCACAGCCCTGGGTCTCGCTGACCTGGGTGCAGCCCGATTGCTCGAGTTGCTTGCGGTACTTGTCGTTGATGGCAAACGCCGGGGATTGCGCGGTCAGCAGGATTGCCAGCACTGGCAGGATGATTCTGTTCATGATTGCCCTCTTATTGATCAACAACTTGGCCAATGGCTGCGAAAAGTATGGTGGGATGGAGCGGTGACCCATGCCTGCGGGGTGCCAGGCTTCCCGCGTTATCGTTGACGACCATCGTCGGAACGCCGCCCGGAGCGTGCTCGCTCCTACAGGGGGTGTTAGAGCAGGTGTTGGGAGATCAGCTTGGAGATCTCGACCATCGAGGTCTTGCCGGTGAACTCGAATTTTACTTTGCCCAATGACGAAAAGTAGATTTCCAGCTCGGAATCCAGGTCGAACGTCCCCGAGGTTTCCACCGAATACGCCACGATGTTTTTGTATGGCAACGAGGTGAAGTCTTTCTTGCTGCCGGTGATGCCTTGTACGTTCACCGCAATGATGCGCTTGTTGGTGAACACCACGCCGTCGCGCATGGACTTGTAGGAATCGATGACCTGTTCGCCGTCGAGCAAAAGGTCGGCAACGCGTTCGGCGTATTCCGCATTTTGCTTGAGCTTGAAGAATCCCTTGTTGTTGAAGTCGATCATTGGCCTCTCCCTGATTGTCAAAAAGTGCATCTAAGCACGACTTCATGCCATCGGCTGCCTTACTTTTCTCCGCCGGTCGTGCGTACCGCACTCTCGATCGCCCGCACGCTGATCGCCGCAAAGATCGCGGTGAGCAGCACGCCGTTGAACCCCAGCAATATCGCGAGTATTCGCGACATCGGCAGTTTCGGCACGAGTTCGCCGTAGCCGATGGTCAACCCGGTCACGAAACCGAAGTAAATGCCGTCGAAAGCGTCCCAGCCTTCCAGGTAGCTGATGATCAGGCCGCAGATGACGATGACGACCAGCATGGTGGAAAAAATCGGCCAGACAATTCGCAGGTAGTAACCTACGGCTTTGTAGAACTCTCGACGGATGTGCGAGGTATGGGTGGGCTTCATGTCATGGGTATCCTGGGGGCGGCGGATCATTTCGTGACAGACGCAATCGCCACTTCACTTTAGCCTGTGTCGCCGTCAGCTGCGCTATCATCGCCCGCCTCTGTATCTTCAAGAGTTTGTATCCCGGATGTCCCAAGCGCTGCCAATACCCGATGCCCCTCAATCGCTGCCACCCGTGCTGGCCGGCCCGCTGTTGCGACGCCTGGAACCCACGCGGCTGGTGCTGTGGCTGGTGGGCTCTCGGGCGCTGGAGCTGACGCTGCGCTTGCAGGGCGTGGGCGATATTCGCCTCGATGCCGCGCAGTGCACGGTCGTTGCGGTGGGTACCCATGGGTTTGTGCACCTGATTGATGTGGCGCTGGACGTTGCCCTGCCCTGCGATGAATTGATCGAATACGACCTGCTGATCGATGACGGGACCGGCATCGCCACCTGGGCGCCGCATCTGTTGTATGGCGACGCCACTGCGCCGAACTTTGTCCTGCGCGCTCGCGTCGATCAGTTGCTGCACGGCTCCTGCCGCAAACCCCATCACCCGGCCACCGACGGGCTGCTGTGTGTCGACGAGCTGTTGGCGCAAGACCATCCGGCCACGGACCGTCCGGCGCTGCTGATGATGAGCGGCGATCAGGTCTACGCCGATGATGTTGCCGGACCGACCCTGCGGGCGATCCATGCCTTGATCGAACGCCTGGGGTTGTTCGGTGAGCATCTGGAGGGCGCCGTGGTCAGCGACAGCGCCGAGCTTTACGGGCACGCGGCCTGTTATTACCACCGCGCGGATTTGTTACCGGCGCTGGAGAGCAACGAAACCCTGCGCGAGCGCTTTTTCGGCGGTGCGCGCAAGCCGATTTTCACCAGCAGCAGTGCCGACAATCACCTGGTGACGTTCGCCGAAGTCATGGCCATGTACCTGCTGGTCTGGTCGCCAACGCCCTGGGCCTTGATCGCGCCCAAACCGCCGAAACTGATCAAGGAACGGCGCGAGCGTTATGCCCTGGAGCAGACGCGCATCGACGGTTTCAAGGCCGGCTTGGGCAAGGTCGCGCGGGCGCTGGCGCACGTGCCGACGCTGATGATCTTCGACGACCACGACATTACCGACGACTGGAATCTTTCCGCACAATGGGAAGAAACGGCCTATGGTCATCCGTTTTCCAAACGCATCATCGGCAATGCGCTGCTTGCCTACATGTTGTGCCAGGGCTGGGGCAACAATCCGGATGCCTTCACCGCTGTCCTGGAAAAGACCCGTTTGCTCAGCGCCACCGGCGATGATCGCTACCTCGACAGCGATGTCCAGGACGCTTTGATCGATGAGCTGCTGCGCTTCCAGCATTGGCATTACGTGCTGCCCACCACACCGGCCATGGTGGTGCTCGATACCCGTACCCGGCGCTGGCGCAGCGAGATGAACCTCAAGCAACCGTCGGGCCTGCTGGACTGGGAAGCCCTCTGCGAACTGCAGCAGGAGCTGCTCGATCACCCCTCGGCGATCATCGTGTCGCCGGCACCGATCTTCGGCGTCAAACTGATTGAAACCGTGCAAAGAGTGTTCAGCTGGCTGGGCTATCCACTGCTGGTGGACGCCGAGAACTGGATGGCCCATCGCGGCGCGGCCCAGGTGATCCTGAACATCTTCCGCCACTCGCGCACGCCGGGTAACTATGTGGTGCTGTCCGGCGATGTGCATTACTCCTTCGTCTACGAAGTGCTGATCCGCCACCGCAAGGCCGGCCCGCGCATCTGGCAGATCACCAGCAGCGGGATCAAGAACGAATTTCCACCGACCCTGCTGGAGTGGTTCGACCGCCTCAATCGCTGGCTGTACTCACCGCGCTCGCCCCTGAACTGGCTGACCAAGCGCCGACGCATGCGCATCGTGCCGCACGTGCCCGAACATGCCGAAGCGGGCGAGCGACTGTGGAATTCGGCGGGGATCGGCCAGGTGTACTTCAATGAACAAGGGCAGCCCCGGGATATTTTTCAGCACAACGCCAATGGCGCGCCGAAGACGCGGATGGTGGCGCCTGCAAACGATGACTGAGGGGCTGTACGCAGAACCTGTGGGAGCGACGGTGCGGCGATCCGACCTGCTCGCGAAGACTGCTTAACATTCAGCATTTATGCTACCTGATACACCGCTTTCGCGAGCAGGCTCGCTCCCACACTTTGATCGGTGTCGCTCATGGACCTCATCCGAACCCTGATCATCGGTAACTCCGGCTCCGGCAAGAGCTGGCTGGCGCAACGCCTGGCCGAGCGATTGCAGGTGCCATGGACCGATCTCGACCGCATTCACTGGCTGTCCGACGAACACAGCATCGCCCGCCCCCGCGCCGAAGCCTTGGCCATGGCGAGGATCGCGGCCGAGCAAGAACGCTGGGTGATCGAAGGCGTGTATGGCTGGATCGCCAGCGAACTGCTGCCCCGCACGACGACGCTGATCTGGTTGAGCGTTGCCGACGAGGTTTGCGTCGCCAACATCCGCCAACGTGAAGCCAACGACGACGAACGCCTGATCGCCCTGCTGGAGTGGGCGGGGAGCTATCGCCAGCGCGATGGGTCCAGCGGATATACGGCCCATCGGCAGCTGTTCGAAGGGTTTGACGGTTGCAGAATTCAATTGATGGACTGGACTGAAATCACCGATTTCGCCAGCGCAATGCACTACGCCGATTGATTTATCTTCGCGGCTTCTCATCAGATAAGGACTACAGCGTTCTCGGAAACGTCCCGAGAAGGTTTCGACGATACTCAGGAGAAGCGTTGATGCGCCAATTGCATAACGACCATTCGGAGCTATCGCCTTGTCAACCTGTACTGATTTCTGTACGTTCCTTGCATCGAGCGAGGATTTCACCATGCACACCATCAATTACACCACCGCACGCGCGCACCTGGCTGAAACCATGGATCGCGTCAATGAAGACCGCACCCCACTACTGGTCACCCGCCAGAAAGGCGAGCCGGTGGTGATGATGTCGCTGGCGGAATACAACGCCCTTGAGGAGACCGCCTACCTGCTTCGCTCCCCCGCCAACGCTGAACGCCTGATCAAGTCGATTGGCAACCTGCGCGCCGGGAAAACCAAGTCTCGGCAACTCATTGAAGAATGAATATCGAGTTCACTCCTGAAGGCTGGGACGACTACCTTTGGTTTCAGCAAAACGATAAGGCGGGACTCAAACGCATCAACCTGCTGATCAAAGCCATCCTGCGTGAACCGTTCGAGGGTCTCGGAAAACCGGAACCGCTCAAACACAACTTGAGCGGCTTCTGGTCGCGCCGGATAACGGCTGAACATCGCTTGGTCTACACCATCGAAGACGGTGAGTTATGCGTTGTCATGTGCAGATACCACTACTGAACTCACTCCCCTGACAATCATCTCCACCTCCCGCTCATCAATCGTCAGCGGCGGCAACAAACGAATGGTTTGCCCCCGCGTCACGTTGATCAGCAGCCCGTGGTCCCGGGCGGCGATCAGGCTCAGGTCGCGGATCGGTTGCTTGAGTTCGATGCCGATCATCAGGCCCTGGCCACGGATCGCCAGGACGTTCGGTTGGTCCGCCAATTCCATGCGCAACCTGCTTATCAGGCGTTCGCCCTGAAGCCGGGCATTTTCCAGCAAGCCTTGCTCCTCGATGATGTCCAGCACCGTGCAACCGACCCGACAGGCCAGCGGGTTGCCGCCGAAGGTGCTGCCGTGACTACCGGGGGTAAAGAGTTCGGCGGCTCTGCCACGGGCCAGGCAGGCGCCGATAGGGACGCCGTTACCCAGGCCTTTGGCCAGGGTCATCACATCCGGGACGATGCCTTCGTGCTGGAACGCGAACCACTGCCCGGTACGGCCGATGCCGGTCTGGATTTCATCCAGCATCAACAACCAGGAGCGCCGGTTGCAGAGCTCGCGCACGGCTTTCAAGTAACCGGGTGGTGCCAGCTGCACACCGCCTTCGCCCTGGATCGGCTCCATCAGGATGGCCACGATGCGCGAGCCGTGATCCTGGCGCACCTTGTCCAGTGCCTTGAGGTCGCCGAACGGCACTTTGACGAAGTCCCCTGGCAACTTGTTGAAACCCAGGCGCACCGCCGGGCCATCGCTGGCGCACAGGGTGCCGAGGGTGCGGCCGTGGAAAGCGTTTTCCATGACCACCACCAAGGGTTGCTCGATGCCTTTGTGCCAGCCATGCAGGCGGGCAATTTTCAGCGCCGTTTCATTGGCCTCGGCCCCGGAGTTGTTGAAGAACGCCCGGTCCATGCCAGACAGTTGGGTCAGTTTGCGCGCCAGGCGTTGCTGCCAGTCGATGCTGTAGAGGTTGGAAGTGTGCAGCAACAGGCCGGCCTGTTCGCTGATCGCCGCGACGATTTTCGGGTGAGAGTGGCCGACGTTGGTCACCGCCACCCCGGCCACCGCGTCCAGGTATTCACGACCGGCCTGGTCCCACAGGCGCGTGCCCAGGCCCTTGTGGAAACTCAAGGCCAAGGGTTGGTAAGTGCTCATCAGGCAGGCGGCGGTCATGACATCAAGCTCCATCAAGGGTCAGTGTTTTTGCAGTATGGTTAGCCACCTGAACTGGATAAATACTGCAATACTTCAATCATTTTAAAGTTGAGCTTGATAATGGACCTGTTCCAGGCAATGACCGTCTACGTCAAGGTGGTGGAAACCGGCAGCATGACGAGCGCCGCTGCGCAGTGCAAAATGTCCACGACCATGGTCGGCAACCACCTCAAGGCCCTCGAGCAGCGCCTGGGCGTGCGCCTGCTCAACCGCACGACCCGGCGCCAGCGGTTGACCGAATTTGGCGTTGCGTATTACCAGCGCTGCCTCGAAGTGTTGGGGCTGGTGGCTGATTCCGAACGCCTGGCCGAGCAAGCGCTGGATGAACCCAGCGGCACGTTGCGCATCTCGGCGCCCTTGACCTTCGGCACGGAAAAACTGGCACCCGCCCTGAGCGAATTCGCCCTGCTCTACCCCAGGGTAAAACTCGACGTGATGCTCACCAACCGGCGTCCGGACCTGCTGGAAAACGGACTGGACGTGGCCTTTCGCCTGGGCGCTATCGAGGCGTCCAACCTGATCGCCCGCCCGCTGCTCGACTACACCCTGACCATGTGCGCATCGCCGGCGTATGTGGCCCGTCGCGGCGCACCGCAAACCCCTGAAGACCTGCGCCACCACGATTGCCTGTCCTTCGCCTATCCGGCTGGCGATGACTGGCATTCGGTGGAGAAAGAATGGCGCCTGGCCGGCCCGGAAGGCGAAGTCACGGTAGCGGTCAGCGGACCGATGCTGATCAACAGCTCGGCAGGGCTGCATCAGGCGGCGCGAACCGGCATGGGTATCGTGATGTTGCCCGATGTCCTGGTCGAGCAAGACATCCAGGACGGCAAACTGCTGGCCTTGATGCCCGGATTCAACCCGCCGAGCCGGCCGATGCACCTGATGTATGCCCAGGATCGCTACCGCCTGCCGAAATTGCGACGTTTCGTCGACTTCGCCGTGCAGATGTGGGGCAAGCACTAGCAGCCTCGCCGAGCCTTGGACTAATCTCCCTGACTGAGCAGGTCATTGGCTATCAGGCGTGTGCCAGGGAGAGCAGCGATGGGAGAAGCATCGAGTATCGAACCCTTGAAGTTCAATGTCTCGGACATGAACGAAGGCATGCTGCACACCATCATGGAACTGGTCAGCGACGGAATATGGGACTGGAACGCCAACACCGGCTTCGTCTACCGCAACGCCCGTTGGTACGAAATGCTCGGCTACACGCCGCACTCCCTGGATAACAACGTGTTGACCTGGGAAAACATCATCCACCCCGATGATTTCCCGCAGGTGATGGCTCTGTTCGATGACTACCTGAGTCAGCGCACGCCCGTGTATCAGGCCGAGTACCGCTGCCGCACGCATGATGGCCGTTATATCTGGATCGAAGACCGCGGCCACGTGCTGGCACGCAATGCCGACGGTTCAGTGGCGCGGATGGTCGGTGCCCACCGCAGCATCGAAGACAAGAAGCGCCTGCTCGAAGCCCTCGAACGGCGCAATCAATCCCTTGAGGCCCTCGTTGAAGAACGCACCCGCGAGCTGTCCAGCGTCAATCAGCAACTGCAGAGGCAACTGGAAGAAAATCGTAAGTTGGCTGAAACCGATGCCCTGACGTCGACTGCCAATCGATATCGCCTGGATCAGGCCCTGCGCCAGGAATGCGAGCGGTCCCAGCGCTTTCGCCAGCCGTTGTCACTGATCGCCATGGACATCGACGATTTCAAGAGCATCAACGATCACTACGGCCATGCACTGGGCGATGCCGCCTTGATTCAGGTGGTCGAACGAGTCAAGCGCAGTTTGCGTGCGGGGGATGTGCTGGCCCGTTGGGGCGGCGACGAATTCATCGCGGTACTGCCCGATACCTCGCTGGCTGAGGCCAGGACCCTGGCCGAAGCCATCCGCCAGGGTCTATCGGAGATGCCATTGGTGGGCGACTTTCACGTGAGCATGAGTTTCGGCGTGGTCCAGCGCTTCGAGGAGGAGCAACAGAGCGGCCTGATGGCCAGGGCCGATCAGGCACTGTATCGGTCGAAAGTCGCCGGCAAGACTGTGATCAGCGGATAACCGCCGTCACATCCCCGTCTTCACCAGCACCGGTTTTTCCTGATAGCGATCCGGGTACAGCTGCTTGAGCTGTGCCACCTTTGGCAAGTCATTGATCACGATGTAGGGATAGGTCGGGTGCTCGGTCAGGAAGTCCTGGTGTTCTTCTTCGGCCGGATAAAAACCGTTGAAGCTCTCCAGCTTGGTCACGATCGGCTTGTCGAACGAATGCGCGGCATCGAGCTGGGCAATGTAGGCCTGGGCGACCCGTTGCTGTTCGCTGCTCTTGGTAAAGATCGCCGAGCGGTACTGGGTGCCGGTGTCGGGCCCCTGGCGGTTGAGTTCGGTCGGGTTGTGGGCCACGGAGAAGTAGATCTGCAGCAAGGTGCCGTAGCTGACCTGGCTCGGGTCGAAGGTCACTTCCACCGATTCCGCATGCCCGGTACTGCCGCTGCTGACGCGTTCGTATTGCGCTGTATCAGCTTTGCCACCGGCGTAACCGGAGACGGCATTTTTCACGCCTTTGACATGCTGGAACACCCCTTGCACACCCCAGAAGCAACCACCGGCGAACACCGCGGTTTCGCTGCGGGCCTGGGTGGTTTCGTCGAGGGCCGGCGGGGGTAGGAGAACGCCTTCTTCAGCCCCGCCCAGGGAAAATGCCGAGCATTGGCCGATGATGCCGGCAGCGGCCAGACCCAACAGCGTGCGGCGCCAGGTGAAAAGATTTTTCATGTCACAGACTCCTGGGAAATTCAGACGGCTTTGGGCTCGAACTTGAGCGCCAGACCGTTCATGCAGTAACGCAAACCGGTCGGTTTCGGCCCGTCGTCGAAGACATGGCCCAGATGCCCGCCGCAACGCCGGCAGTGCACCTCTTCGCGCGACATGCCGTAGGAACGGTCCTGGCGGGTGGCCACGGCCTTGTCCAGCGGCGCCCAGAAACTCGGCCAGCCGGTGTGGCTATCGAACTTGGTCGCCGATGAGAACAGCGGCAACTGGCACCCGGCACAGAGGAATGTGCCGTCGCGGTGCTCGTTGTTCAGCGGGCTGCTGTAGGCCCGTTCAGTGCCTTCTTCGCGGAGGATTTCATACTGTTCGTCGCTCAGGATGGCGTGCCATTCGCTGTCGCTGTGGGTCACTTCGAACGCCTCGGCGGCGCTGGCATCGCTGATCAATGCCGTGCCTGTGGAAAACTTCGGCAACAGGCCGATTGCCAGGGCTGCCACCCCCAGCCCGCCGCTCGCGAGAAGAAATTGCCGTCGTGAAAACATGCTCGTCTCCAAAAATCCAGGGGTGTTTCATGGAACACAGCCTAGGCTTTGGGTGATCGCCAAATCCTCACGGGAAGTTAAACAATTCGTGATAACTCGGGCCACGAAAAACCCGCACAATGGACCCTTCACTGACTTCACTGACTTGACTGACTTAATTGTAGGAGCTGCCGCAGGCTGCGATCTTTTGATCTTGTTTTTTTAAATCAAAGTCAAAAGATCGCAGCCTTCGGCAGCTCCTACAGTGAGTGGCATTACGCACATTGCGCCGAAGGATTGAAGTGGATGGAACAGACCAAACGCGTCCTCGTGGTCGAGGACGACCTGCATATCGCCGACCTGATTTGCCTGCACCTGCGTGACGAGCAGTTCGAGGTGGTGCACAGCGCCGACGGCAATGAAGGCATGCGCCTGCTGCAGCAAGGCAACTGGGATGCGCTGATCCTCGACCTGATGCTGCCCGGTGTCGACGGCCTGGAAATCTGCCGCCGCGCCCGCGCCATGGCCCGCTACACGCCGATCATCATCACCAGTGCGCGCTCCAGCGAAGTGCACCGGATCCTCGGCCTGGAGCTCGGTGCCGACGATTACCTGGCCAAGCCATTTTCCATGCTCGAACTGGTGGCCCGGGTCAAAGCTTTGCTGCGCCGGGTGGATGCCATGGCACGCAACCTGAAGATGGACGCCGGCAGCCTGCTCATCGACGGACTGGCCATTGACCCGATCACCCGCGAAGTGTCCCAGGGCGGCCGACGCCTGGACCTCACACCCCGGGAGTTCGACTTGCTGTACTTCTTCGCCCGCCAGCCGGGCAAGGTGTTTTCGCGCATGGACCTGCTCAACGCCGTCTGGGGCTATAGCCACGAAGGCTACGAGCACACGGTCAACACCCACATCAATCGCCTGCGCGCCAAGATCGAGGCCGACCCGGCGCAACCGGTGCGCATCCTCACGGTCTGGGGCCGCGGCTACAAGTTCGCCACCGGGGAGGAATCGCCGCCATGAGGCTGACCCTGACGCAGCGCCTGTCCCTGGTGTTCGCCGTGCTACTGCTGGTGTGCTGCGGCACCTCGGCGTGGCTGCAGGTGCGTTCCAACCAGATGCATGAACAGGAAGTGGTGCAAGGGTTGTCCCGGGACCTGGCGCAGCACATCGCCAGTGACACGGTGCTGATGGACACCCAGGGCCTGATGCCCAATGCCGTGCGGGATCTGTTCAGCAAGCTGATGCAGGTCAACCCCAGTGTCGAGGTGTACCTGTTGGACACCGAGGGCAAGATTGTCGGCAGTGCCGCGCCCGAAGGCAGGATTCGACGCGAGCGTGTCGACCTGGCGCCAATCCAGCGCCTGCTCAGGGGCGACGCCCTGCCGATTACCGGTGATGATCCGCGCAGCGTCGACGCGCGCAAGGTGTTCAGCGCCGCACCGTTGAAGGTCAATGGCAAAGCCGTCGGGTATCTCTACGTGGTGCTGCTGGGCGAAGACCATGATCGCCTGGCCGAACGCGGCGCCACCAGTGCTGCGCTCAATACCGCCCTGATGTCCATTGGATTGGTCGCGCTGTTGTGCCTGATTGCCGGTCTCACCGCGTTTGCGCTGATCACCCGGCCATTGCGCCGCCTCACCGAAACCGTCAGCCAGTTCGACATCGATGGCGTCCCGGTGACGCCGGCCCTGCCCGTCCCCCTGGAAAAAGTCGCCAGCCACGATGAAATTGCTGTTCTCGACGCTGCCTTCCGGCAGATGCAGGCGCGTTTGGGCGAACAATGGCGCTCATTGACCCGCCAGGACCAGGAACGCCGCGAACTGGTGGCAAACATCTCCCACGATCTGCGTACGCCGCTGGCCTCGTTGCACGGCTATCTGGAAACCCTGTCGCTCAAGGACGCCACGCTGTCCGCCACCGACCGCCGCCGCTACCTGGGCATCGCCCTTGATCAAAGCCGCAAGGTCGGCGGGCTGGCGCAGTCGCTGCTGGAACTGGTGCGCCTGGAACATGGTTTTGTGCAACCGGTGCTGGAGCGTTTTTCGCTGACCGACCTGGTCCAGGACATTTTCCAGAAGTTCGAACTGACGGCCGAGGCGCGGCAGGTTGAATTGAAGGCCACGTTCGCCCCCAACGTTTCTGCAGCTTGCGCTGACCTGGGATTGATCGAGCGGGTGTTGACCAATCTTTTCGACAACGCGTTGCGCCATACACCGCCAGGTGGCGAGATCGAACTGGGTTTGCGCCCACAAGGCTCATTCATTGAGGTGACTGTCAGCGACACGGGCCCTGGTATTGCTCCCGAATTGCGCGAGGGTCTGTTTTTGCGGCCGTTCAATATCGGTGGCGCACGGCGCGATGGCGGGCTGGGGTTGCGTATTGTGCACCGCATCCTGCAATTGCATGGGCTTGAGATTCAGTTGATCGACAGGCCGGGGCGTGGGGCGACGTTTCGGTTTTTGTTGCCGATCGATGAACAGACTGCGGCGGGATTGGCGGTGCGGTCGATGAACCTGAATACCCCTCGGCAAGTCTGAAAAGTCAGGGCGCCTGACAAACCGCTTTCGCGAGCAGGCTCGCTCCCACAGGGGATTTGCGTCGTACACAGAATTTGTGGCAACCCGAATCAACTGTGGGAGATTCTATGGTTGAGGGGAAGCCCTCAACTGGTTTTCGGTTGGTATTCACTCTGCCCCTTCAGCAGGGCGAATACGATACGAGCGAGCTTGCGAGCCAGCATCACCAAGGCTTGAGTGGTGCTGAAACCCCGATTTCTTTGTTCTTGGTAAAACCCTTTCCAGGCTTCGGTTCGACTCGCCGACATAGCCGCATTGTGCAGAAGGCGGCGGGCTTCTGGATCGCCTCGCTTGGTCAAACTCCGGCGACCATCTTTTTGCCCTGATTTTGACACCCGCAAGTCCATTCCAAGAAAGGCGATAAAGGCATCTGCGTTTCGGAAGTCTCCGCGCTGGAACGCCGTGAGCAAGCGCGCGCCAGTCAAAAATCCAACCCCTTCAACTTTCAAGCAACGCTTCAACTGCCCCAGCAAACCGGCTTCTTTCAGCTGATCGTTGATCGTCTTTTCGATCAGCGTCTCAAGCTGCTGCATGGACTTTATTTGCTCGGAAAAAGCAGCCTTCAGCAAGGGCTCATTCGACCAGCTTTGCACTAGGCCGACCCTGGCCTGGACCAAGGCCGCCCGGCGGCGAAAAAGACTCAGGAGTTGGCGATACAGCGGTGTCGGCGGCGTCCATGGGTGAAGTTCTTCATGCTCGTTCTTCAGATAGCGAGCAAGCAGTTTGGCATCCAGTGCATCGGTTTTGGCACGGACCTTCACACCTTCTCGGTAATGTTTGAGCTCATAGCCGCCCACCATGTAAATCACGCAGCCGGCCTCAAAGGCCAGGTCAGCGAACTCCAGGTGGTAGATGTTGGTGGCTTCAACAGCAATAGCCACACTCCCCGGCAAGTCCTTTAACCACTTGTTGATGCTGATTTTGTTGTTGGGAATCTCTTCAAGCAGGTCCAGTTCGGCGTGATAAATCACCAATTCTTTCTTGGCGACATCCACGCCCACGATCGGCTTTGAAACAGAAACCGGCATTGCCATAGGTTTTCCTCCGGGATAAGGTTTTAAGCACTTGAAGGGCTCACCCAGAGGCGCAGGCTTGTTCCTATCGTCGGTCTAGGCCAGATGCATTCTTTATCGGCGCTTGGGTGAAAGGAGGAGGGGCGAACTCTCCCACAGTCTGTACTGCGTCAACAGTCAGAATCGAGCCTTGTCCCTCCTCCTCCCTTCAAGTCCTACCATACAAGCGAGCCTGCTCGCGAATAGGCCAGCTCGAACAACCGAGCATTCAGGTCAGTCCCGATAATCCGGCGCCACACGCTCCAGCAATCTCAGCAACGCCGCCCAGGCCAGTTGCATGGCATCTGGATCATTGAGCTCACCCTCCTCCAGCGCCCGTCCCGGCTCATTGAACTGCCGCTCGGTATGCGCGCAAACCTCGGGCGACGGCAACACCAGCTCCCCGGCAGCCATGGCTGCCAACTGAATGTCGCAGGCCTTTTCCAGGTAATACATGCGCATGAACGCCTGCCCCACCGTCTCCCCCACCGTCAGCAAACCGTGATTGCGCAGCATCAGCACCGGCTTGTCGCCCATGTCCGCCACCAGCCGCCGCTGCTCGCTCATGTCCAGCGCCACGCCTTCGTAGTCGTGGTAGGCCACACGGTTGTAGAACTCCATGGAAATCTGGTTCACCGGCAACAGCCCGCACTTCAACGCCGCCATCGCGCAACCGGATTTTGTGTGCGTGTGCAACACGCATTGCGCGTCTTCACGAGCACCGTGAATGGCGCTGTGAATCACGAAACCGGCCGGGTTCACCGGGTACGGCGACGGTTCCACCGCGTTGCCATCGAGGTCGATTTTCACCAGGTTCGACGCCGTGATCTCATCGAACATCAGCCCGTAGGGGTTGATCAGGAAGTGATGCTCCGGCCCCGGAATGCGCACTGAGATGTGGGTGAAGATCAAATCGGTCATGCGAAAATGCGCTGCTGGCCCTGGTCAGCGCATTGATCTGGGTGCTGTTGAAAATGACCCGCGTGAACCGACTGGTAGGCTGAGATCACTATGAACACCCATCGTACAAGCCTGAGTACCCGCCTGCTGGCCGTGGTCGCCATGGCCTTCATGCTGTTCCCGTTGCTGACGGTCATCCCGGTGTCGTTCACCAGCAAGCGTTTCCTGTCGATGCCCCAAGGCAATTGGTCGCTGCGGCATTACGAAGCGCTGATGAGCAACCCTGACTGGTTCAATGCCATCAGCCAAAGCCTGACCATCGCCTTTGCCACGAGCATCATCGCGACCTTGCTGGCCGCCAGCTTCAGCCTGGGCATCTGGTACATGCGCTCCAAATGGGCCACGGCGTTGATCGGCCTGGTGCTGCTGCCGATGGCGATTCCGTTCATTACCAGCGTCAACGTCGACACCCTGCCCAAGCGGATCTGGAGCGGCTTGCGCGATAACGTTGATCCGAGTGTGGCGGCGATTTCGGTGCTGCTTATCTCGTTGACCTTGCTGGTGCTGATCGGGCGGTTGGTGGCTCAACACTTGGCGGATAAACGCGCGCAGAAACTGTTGCATCCATAACCAAGTCGTTACCGCGCCCCCTTGTAGGAGCTGCCGCAGGCTGCGATCTTTTGATCTTGATTTTTCAAGATCAAAAGATCGCAGCCTGCGGCAGCTCCTACAAGGATTCCCGCCTCTCTCTTGAACTCATCCGCCCGTTGACCGTGACAACCGCTTCCCGGTCCAATAGATTAGTCGGCCTGAAAAAGCCCCCGGGCTTTCTCGCCCCTATTCAAGTTCAAAGAAGTAGTGAAATTTCAATGTCCGATTCCAACACCGCTGAATCCGTAGTCACCTTGTCGTCCAAAGCGGAATACGAAAACTCCATCAATCTTTCACAGCATGTGCCCCAGGCCAAGACCATCAGCGAGATGGTCCTGGACGCTTTCCAGTCCACCCGCGAAAGCGAGCAGATCCGCGAGCTACGCGCCGCGATCCGCCAGGCCCATGACAGCTTCGACGACGATAAAGCCTACGAACTGATGGGTGAGCTCAAGCAACTCAAGGACGCCGAGGCCGCCGACATCGCCGCCCTCGAAGACTTGAGCAGCAAATTCCCGATCAGCCGCATCCTGTCCAGTTTCAAGGACGACCCGGCTTTCCAGGAAATCGTCTACGGCCTGGCCCTCAAGGTGCTGAACCAGACGCACCAGGCCATCAGCAGCCCGAGCGGCGGCAAGAGCAAAGCCGCCAAGGCGAAAAAAGAAGTCGAAGTGTTCACCATCAGCAAGGACGGCATGAGCGTCACCTTGCCGCTGCGCACCCCACGCTCGCGCCTGAACGTCGACCGTGAAGCCCTTGAGTTCCTCGGTTTCAGCTTCGTTGGCGAAGGCGACGAGGCAGAGCTGCAAAGCGAAACGTTCCTGGACAACCAGGGCGCCGAACAGGCCGTGAACCGCAAGAACATCATCACCGCCCTGCAACAGCAGACCGCCTTCGACGGCTACAGCATCGCCGCCCAGTAAGCCCCGCCAGCATCCCCAGAGCCCCGCCCCCGTGCGGGGCTTTTTATTGCCCGCGATTCCTGCAAAACCGCGTTTAGTGTTCCAGTATCAAGGCCAGAGAAACACTTCCCTTCACCCACCTGCACCACGGGGCCGCCTGCGGGGAGCGTCAACTCACTTTCCAGCCCAAGACCTCAGTGGTGCGACTGCTGAGGTCATCATGAACACGCCACCCCTGTACCGTCAGTTGGCCAACCACTACCTGGACGCAATCCGCAGCGGCACCCTGAAGACCGGCGAGCGCCTGCCCTCGATTCGCCTGATGATGGAAAAACACGCCGTCAGCCTGTCCACCGCCGTACAGGTCTGTCGGGAGCTCGAAGACCATGGCGTGCTGGAAGCCCGACCGCGCTCCGGCAACTACATTCGCCAGCCCGACACTGCGCCCGGACCCAAGCCGATCGCCCACCCCCCGGCACTGGAGAGTGGGGTGTACGTGGGCATTCATGAAAAGGTTTCCTCGGTCCTGAAGGCCAGCCAGCGCGCCACGGTGAAGGTCAATTTCGCCAGTGCCTATTGCGCGCCGCAGCTCTATCCGCTCAAGACCTTGCAGGACAACATGATCAAGGCGTTGCGCCTGGACCAGCATCTGTTCGATACCACGAGTTCGACCTGCGGCAACAGTGCACTGCGCAACGTCCTTGCCCGCCGGATGCTGACCGTCAAAACCAACCTGACGGCCGAACGCATTGTGATCACTCACGGCGCCACCGAAGCGATCAACCTGGCATTGCGTGCCGTGACCCGTCCCGGCGATACCGTGGCCGTGGAGTCACCGACCTTCTACGGCCTGCTGCAAATTCTCGAAAGCCTGAACCTGCGGGTGCTGGAAGTCCCAGCCTCGACCCATGCCGGGATTCACCTGCCGGCCCTTGAACACCTGCTGCAAGGGCCAGAGCTAATCAAGGCGCTGATCGTCATGCCCAACCTGCACAATCCGCTGGGCAGCATCATGCCCGACACCCACAAGGCACGGCTGGTGAAGCTCTGTGCCGAGCACGATACGGTGCTGATCGAGGACGACACCTACGGTGACCTGGTGGACACCGAGCAACCGCTGTCCACCCTCAAGCACTGGGACCGCACCGACAATGTGATCTATTGCGCTTCGCTGAACAAAACCCTCGCCCCGGGCCTGCGCCTGGGCTGGATCAGCGCTGGCAAATGGCACGATCGCGTGGAAATGCTCAAGCACACGCAAACCCGTGGCTGCGAGAAGCTGTCGCAACTGGCCGTTAGTGCATTCATGGGTACGCCCTCCTACGAACGCTACCTGCGTCGCTTGAGAAAAACCCTGACCCAGCAGCGCGAGCAAATGAGCGGGGCGATCATGCGTTATTTTCCCGAGGGCACCCGCGTGACCCACCCTCAGGGCGGCACCTTGCTATGGGTGGAGTTGCCGGCTCGGCATTCGTCCATGGGGCTGTTTCATGATGCGCTGAGCCTCGGCATCCAGATTTCACCTGGGGATATCTTTTCCAACGCCAAGCGTTTCACGAATTTTGTGCGCATCGGCTGTGGAGCGCCGTATTCACCGAGGATCGATGAGGCACTGCAGACCCTGGGCCGCCTCCTCAAGAGCCAGAGCTGACCAGAACCCTGTAGGAGCTGCCGCAGGCTGCGATCTTTTGATCTTAAAAAAACAAGATCAAAAATCGCAGCCTGCGGCAGCTCCTACAGGGTCAACGTGGCGGTTGGTGCAGGCAAATGATGTGTGGATCGTCGTTCCAGTGCGGGAAACGTTCGGCGATCAGCGGGTCGTGGCCAGGGATGACGTGGTCTTCGCTGTCGGCCAGGCGATCGATTTCACTGAACGCTTCGAGCGACTGCGCCAGGTCATCGATGATCGGAAACGGACTGCGCTCGCGAATGTTCACCCACAAGTGCGCCGCGTCCGATGCCAACACGATCCAGCCCCGTTCAGTGTTCACCCGCACCACCTGGCTGCCGGGTGTGTGACCGCCCACCGCGTGCAGTGTCACTCCCGGCAGCACCTCGACAGTACCGTTGTGCAAACGCATCCTTCCTTCGAACAGCGGTGGCAGCGCCGACATCACATCCTCGACCTCATAGGTCTTGTTCACCGAGTGATGGGTCATCTTCGGTCCGGTGCAGAAACGCAGTTCCGCTTCCTGCAAATGCACCGTGGCCTTGGGAAACAGCCCCAGGTTGCCAGCGTGATCCCAGTGCAGGTGCGTGAGGATCAGGTGCTCGACCTGCGCCGGATCGATGTCCAGTTGCCGCAGGGAGTCTTGCGGCAGGCGATACATCTGCCGGTTGCGCCGGTCCGCCGTGGCCGGTTGAAAACAGGTGTCGACCACGATCACCTGGTGCTCGTTGCGAATCACCCAGAAGTAATAGTCCAGCGGCATCGGCGCATTCGGATCGCCGCAGCAGGCGTCGTAGAGGAAGTTCTCCCGGGCAGTGCGCTGCGCGTTGGCGCCGACACGCAGGGCGAACACTTCGTACATGGGAACGGACATGGGCACCTCCAGGTTCAGGCGGCTGCGGTGGCTTTGAGGGTCGGACGAAAATCGAAGTCGATCTGCTCGCTGATGCCCAGGTCCTGCGCCAGCTTATGCAGACCACTGTAGTCG
Organism: Pseudomonas umsongensis; assembly: GCF_002236105.1. GTDB lineage: Bacteria > Pseudomonadota > Gammaproteobacteria > Pseudomonadales > Pseudomonadaceae > Aquipseudomonas > Aquipseudomonas umsongensis. Next base: position 301,887 of record NZ_NIWU01000002.1, on the reverse strand, counting down.
CGCATGATCGTCGCGTTCCTGTTGCTCTCGCGGGTGTCGGCAATGATTGCCTGCGCGTCCTCGACCCCGAGCTGCGTGAGGATCGCCTCCCACATCGAGTAGTCCTGGGCGATAAAAGCACTCAGCGCCACCGACAGGTTGCGGGCGAAAAATTCCCGTTGGACTGGCTGCATGTTGGCGTACATCACCTTGGCGACTTCGGCCAGCACCTTGCTGTGGGCGTATTCGTCGCGGTTGTGCAGCTCGGCCACGCGGCGGTTTTGCGGCTGGATGGTCGGGTCGTCCGCCAGCAGGTCGAGATAGGCATTGACGCTGATCTCGGCGACTACCGCGAAGGTGATCGCCGCCAGGTCGCGCTGCCAGGGTTCGGGCAGTTCCTCGCGCAGGGCCTTGAGGCGCAGGTAAGTCACCGACGGCGGCAACTCCAGGTCCTGGTCCAGTGCGCGATCGCGCTTGGTCCGCTCGATGGCCCGCAGGTGCATGAGCGTGTGGTAGTGCTCGTCGATCAGGGTCTGCTGCATCGCTTCGCGAAAATGCCAGTCGTCCTTGCCCAGGTATTGATTGGCGATGACGCTCAGCGCCGGGTTCACCACGAGCTCTTCGGCGGTGACCGTGCGCAGGTTGTAGCCGATCCAGCCCCAGGTCACCACCTTGCTCTTGAGCTCATCACTCAAGGCCTGGAATGTCGGATGATGGAAAAACGGCACCATGCACTCCGGGTAATCCGGGCGTGCCGGGTCGAACACTTCGTTGATCTGGGCCTTGTCCGGCGAGCAGACTGCGGCGCGTTTGATCCAGGCCTGATTGAGCCGTACGATCAGTTGATGATCGACCTGGGCGATCTCGATTGCTGTTTGCATGACGCGATACCTGTAAACGCGTACCCCTGGGGGTACGCTGAAAAAGAAGGGCGACGGAAAAATCAGGCCAGCCAGTAGCGGGTCAGGTGGCGCGCCGGGTCAGTGTATCGGCTGCGAGCATGAATCATCCGCCAGTTGTCCCAAATCAGCATGCATCCGTCGGGAATCAGCACCGGGATGTTGTGTTCGACGAAGTACGCTTCGCCGAGCACCGCAAACCTGGCAAGCGGCGAGTCGTTGTCGGCGACCTGTGATTGCTGCAAGGCTTCCTTGGACGGATTCACATCGCCGTAGTGAAACTGGTTGTAGCTGAAGCGGAAAATATCGCCTTCCTCGGTCGGTGTCAGGATGTATTCCCTGACCCGGGTTTGCGCCGGTTCGCCGGGCTTGGCAGTGGCGACGAATTCCACCGGCGTATCGTCGAGCCACTTGCGCAGTTCCGGTTCGGATCGCTCAAGCGATCTCAAGAACGCATAGCCGTCCACCAGACCGGTGTGACCGCCACCGCAGGTCGCCTGTTTATGGCAATGCAACGCCAGGTAACGCGGTGGCGGGCCGTACACCGGCGCTTCGGTGTGAGGGCCGATGCCGTTCATGCTCTGGGAGTACGGCAAGTCCTCGTAGCCCGGCTTGCGGGTGATGGCGAAAGCTATCTGGCCATTGAACTGCGGAATGATCGGGCCGAACTCATGCAGTGTTCCCGCGACATCGTGGGCAAATTCCCCTGGCGTCAGCACGGTCCAGCCACGATTCGACAATTCTTCATGGCGATGGCCCAGCGAAACATAAGGTGTGGACGCAACAATCCCTTGGTCTGACATGGTGAGTTTCCTGGCGGTTTATCAGGCGTTTACGGTTGAGGTGTAAGCGGCAATCAATTCACTGCAGGCGGTGCCCGGTCGGTATCGCTGCTCATCGATGCTCTGTACCGGGGTGATTTCAGCGGCGGTACCGGTGAGAAAACACTCGTCGAAGTCGCCCAGTTCCGTGGGCAATATCGTGCGTTCGATGACCTGGTAATCCAGGGCACGGGCCAGTTCGATGACGGTCTGGCGGGTAATGCCGTCGAGGAAGCAGTCAGGCACCGGCGTGTGCAAGGTCCGGCCTTTGGCGAAGAACACGTTAGCGCTGGTGGCTTCGGCCACATGGCCGCGCCAGTCGAGCATCAAGGCGTCGTGGTAGCCGGTGTTTTCGGCGTCGTGCTTGCTCAGCGTGGCGATCTGGTAATGCCCGGACGCCTTGGCTTCGAAGGGACTGCTGCTGGGAGGCGGACGACGCCAGGTGGCGGTCTTCAGACGGATGCCGGCCATGCGCGCGGCCGGGTCGAAATAGCTCGGCCATTGCCAGCAGGCGATCGCCACATGCACGCGATTGAAACGCGCCGACGTGGAAATCATCTCGCTGCCGCGCCAGGCCACCGGGCGCAAATAGCCGTCGTTCACCTGGTTGCGTTGCAGCAATTGATGGCTGGCCGCTTCCAGCTCGGCGGGTTCGAAGGGGATGGCAAAATCCATCAGCTGCGCCGAGCGATACAAACGCTCAGTGTGTTCGCGCAACTTGAAGATCTTGCCGTCATACACGCGCTCGCCCTCGTACACGGTGCTTGCATAATGCAAGCCGTGAGTCAGCACATGCAGGCGCGCCTGGGACCACTCGACGAATTCGCCATCGAGCCAGATCAATCCTTCGCGCTGATCAAACGGGATACCGCTCATGTCCTTGTCTCCCCAATAATCAAGTGTCGTCCTAGGCCGTTTGCAGCAGGACCGGTATCAACTCAGGCGTTGGCGCCAGCAACAGCTCAGCCTCGGCCTGAAAGAAAAAGCTTCGTTCGCCAAAGGCCGGGCGAAGCTCATCGAACCAGGTCGCCTGCGGATCGAAGCGCGCATAGAAGGTCCGCAATACCCATTGCGGGTCCCGGGCCTGGAGGAACTGCAGCACGAAGACTTTTTCCCCGGCGACGGTCTCGATGCCATTGATCAACACCTTGCCGTAGAAGGTGCTCATCGACGGCCCGCGCACCGTTCGCGCCAGGCCCGAGACCGTGCGGTACGCTGCCTGGAAGATTTCGAACGCACGGGCCAGCGGCATCGCAAAGTAGTGGCTGGGGCCGGTGTCGCGCTCGACGAACATGTAATACGGCACTGCACCGAGCCGTACGCCTTCGGTCCAGAGATCCGCCCAATCGGCGGGGTTTTCGTTGATATGGCGGATCACCGGCGCCTGCATGCGCAGGGTCGCGCCCGTGGAGCGAATACGTTCGACGGCGTGCCGGGCGATGTCCTGGCGAATCTCTACCGGGTGGTTGTAGTGCCCCATGATCGACAGGTTTTTACCCGCCGCGACGATCCGCCGGAACAGCTCGAGCAACTCGTCTGCGTCCTTGTCGCTGACAAACCGCTGCGGCCAGTACGCCACCGACTTGGTGCCGATGCGGATGCTCTTGAGATGCGCCAGCTCCAGCAGCGGCTCGATGTACCCGGCCAGCGAGCGGGTATTCATGATCAGGGGATCGCCACCGGTGACCAGTACGTCGGTCACTTCCGTGTGCACACGCAGGTAGCTCAGCAGCTCCTGGGATTCCCGCGCGTTGAACTTGAGCTCCTCCTCGCCGATGAACTGCGCCCAGCGGAAACAGAAGGTGCAATAGGCATGACAGGTTTGACCGGCACCGGGGAAAAACAGCACGGTCTCGCGATATTTGTGCTGAATGCCCGGCAAGACTTTTCCGTCGAGGGTCGCACCGTTGTGCGTCAGTTGCCCGGCCGGGTGGGGGTTCATGCGCAGCCAGATCGCCTCGATCCGTCGTTTGATCGCAGCGGCGTCATCCTGCTCGATCAGTTGTTTGAGCGAGTCATATTCATCGACCAGCAACATGTCTTTGTGGGGAAAGGTCATGCGGAAGATCGGATCGTCCGGGATGTTGTTCCAGTCGATCAGCGTTCCCAGCACGTATTCGTTGGTGCGAAATGGCATGACCCGGGCCACGACCGTCATGGCTTCCTGCAACTGCGGCGTCAGCCTGTGCCAATACGGTGTGTCGCGAATGGTGCGAGCGTTGTAGGGTTTGTAGCGTTCGTGCTCCGACAGTCCTTGCATGGCAGCGCTCCTGGTGATTGCCCTGACGGTCGCCTTAAACCACCGCGGGTGCGATGGCCGGCGCTTTGCGCTCTATGTCCATCCATGCCCGAACGCTGTCGCGATCCCACTGGCGACGGACATAGGCGGCGAGTCGCGCCGGGACTTGATCACCATTGGCGACCAGTCGATTGAGCATGATCGCCAGGTCGGTATCGGCAATGCTCCAGTCGCCGAAGAGGTGCTCGGCGCCCTCCTCCAACAAGCGCTCGGCGACGAAGAACAGACGTTCGACCGCGGCCTTGGCATCGTCGGAGAGCGGCGCGTCCTTCTTGCCGAAGTACACCAGGTCAAACGGGCGCTCTTTGCGGATCACCAGCAAATCGCTGCGCAGCCAGGCCTGGAGTTGACGGGCCCGGGCGCGCTGCTGGAGGTCCTGGGGGAAAAGCCGTGCATGCCCTGGCGCGAGTTCCTCGAGGTATTCGGCGATGGCGGAAGACTCTGAAAGCGCAAAACCTGTGTGAACTAATGTAGGAATCTTGCAGGTAAGTGAAATATCTCGATATTTCGCCTGATAGTTCTCTCGCGCCTTTAAATCCAGCGTGACAAGTTCAAATGAAAGTTGCTTCTCCTTGAGCGCTACAAACGCTGACATCGCAAACGCGCTGACAAAATCCGCGCCGACATAAAGTTTAATCCTGTTATTTTCCATGGAACGCTCCCTTGCACTAAGCACATTAATCCGTTGCATTCGAGTCGATCGTAGTAAGTTGATCGAACGCTGAACAGATACAGAAATTATCCGTTTGCATCGATACAGAAATTCGAAAATTCGCATCGCCAAGGGCTTATCGAGGGCACGACAGAAACGAAAAAAGGGAGTCCGCGAACGCGGACTCCCTCGTGTGTAATGAAGGGGGATTTACAGCTGGCGGGGGATCAGGCCGACGTTGTCGGTGCAATTGGCGAGTAGCAGCGCCTGGGGCATATTGCTGATATTGAGCATGGCCAGCGGCTCGGTGGTGCTGGTGTTGACGAAGCCGTGGCGGGTCCAGGCCGGCACCAGCAGCACGTCCCCACTGCCGACGCACACGGCCTCGGCATCCCCCAGGGTCAAGGTGCCGTTACCGCTCTGGATGATGAACAGGTGCCACCACGAATGATCATGACCTTGGAGCTGCGCGCCCGGTATCAACCATTGCATGGACACGGCCATGCCAGGCGTCAGCGAGCAGCCATCGAGGCTGTTGTCGTGGGCCAGCGCGACAATATCGACATCGCTGTCCTCAAGGCTCTGACGTATTCCCGTTAGTTCAACTTCCTTCCACACCCGTGGCTTGATCGGCTGGCGAACCAGACTTTGACGAAAGTCCTTATAGGAAAAGAACGCACCTTGAACGTTATTCATGCTCGTCTTCCAACTTATTCTTCAGCGTTGAGTCACTCGACCTTAGGCGAACAATTAATCGCTGTAAAGCCGAACACCCCTTACTTATAACGCCGAAGGTCGTAACGCTACGATCATGTCCACTTCTACTGCCGCATTTTTTGGTAATTGATAAACACCGACGGTCGTGCGCGTATGTTTCCCGGCATCGCCGAGTACGTGACTGAAAACATCCGAGGCGCCGTTGGCCACATCGCTGAGGTCGACAAAATCTGCCGTGGATTTCACATACACCGTGATCCTTATCAACGACTTGATCTTGTCCAGCGAACCGATGGCGTCGACGATCAACGCCAACCCGCGCATCGCGCAGAGGCTGGCGGCCGCTTGCGCATCCGCCATGTCGAGGTCCAGGCCGACGCGCCCAGGGAATTGGATCTTGCCATTAACGCGCGGCACCATGCCGCTGACATACAACTCGTCGTGATGACGGATCAGCGGAGCGTAATGCCCACCTACACTGTTTTCACCGTAGATGTCGTAGTCGAATTCCTTCGCCAGCGCGATGAAGCGCTCGTCACAAGTCATGTGCTCAATCATTTACCGAACCTCTTGATCAATACTGCAAAAAACATCGATCCCTGACACTCAACACACCGCCTTTGCAGAAGACGCCAGGCTGGTGATCCCGATGTTCGTTTCAATCGTTTCGGCCAGGCGTAACAGGTCATGGCTGAGCCGCTCGTAGTCTTCGTTGAACAACACGATGTGGCCGATAAACGAGAAGTTGTCTTTCACCAGCGCGCTGACCGGTTCGCCGATGCGTTTGCTCACCACCGAATCCAGCAGATCGATATTCAGCGAGCGGGCCAGGGACGGGATGTCTGGTACATCTCGCAGGATGCCGCCCGTGGTCGCCCGCAGCAGGCGTATGCCGCAGTAGCCGCGAGGTACCGGGTCCTGGCTATCGACCTGGCCTTCCACGGCCCAGCGGACCCAACGCTCCCACGGGTCGAAATCGACGAACGCCTGGCGCGCCAGGTCCCAGATGTGCATGCCACCGGGGCGCATGTTGGTTTCCACGGCCGAGGTGCGATGATTGGCCCTGTAGAACACTTCGTTGTGCCAGGCACCGTTGTCCTGGGAAACCAACCCCGCCATGTGCTGGCCGGCAGCCTTCAGTCGAGCCTGCACCTCAGGCGCCAACGGTGCGGGCACCACTTGCTGGATCTCGGCGCGGTAGGCACCGTCGGTGGTGGTTTTTTCGGTGATCCAGGTGCTCCCGGCGACAGAATCCCAGCTGTATTCCCGGGCATTCTGGATCAGTTCCTCGAGCACGATGCCGCCCTCGCGATAGGGCTTGAGTGCTTGCCACGCGTCGTCGCATTCGGACGGGTGACGGATGACCCGGCAGCCTCGACTTGCACCTTCGCAGGCTGGCTTGATGAAAGCCTTGCCGCCCAGTTCGATCACTCGCTGACGCAGTTCCGGCAGGCTTTCGATACGGCTGGAAACCACCGGCCGGTAATCTTCGGGAGCCGTGGTGGCCGACGCTTCGAGCTGGCGGAAAATCTGTTTATCCAACCCGGCCCTGGCCTCGACGGGAGAAATACCGGGCAAGCCGAAATGACTGGCCAGCGCCGCACCGAGCAGCACGCCACGGTCGGAAAACGGCAGCACGCCGATCAGCTTCCAGCGATCGGCATTCAGGCACCCCACCACCAGTTCGAGGGATGACGCAACGTCTTGTTCGGCCAGTGAAGTGCTGCAAACGTGATCCGCCACCTGGTCGTCATGGGGCTGGACCTGCTCGACCAGCAGGATCAGCCTGGCGTCGTACAGCGACTTGCACAGGTCACGCAGCTTCTGGATATCGTGAACCCGACTGCCGTTGTACCCCACCACTACTACGCATGAAGTCGTATTCATAATGCCCCCGACTTGCAAAGTTAAAACCGGAACAGCGATGACTCAGTCATGCAATGCGATTGATCGACGGTTGAGCCAGTACCAGGCCAGGATCCCGCCAGCGCCGATGGCCGCCAGTACCAATGCGTTGTAGGGCGGTGGCGCGACCCGCATGATCAACACGGTCAACCCCGCGCCGACGCCCAGGGACACTTCCTTGACGAACATGTTGTTCTGCTTGACCGAGAAGTAATCGAGGTGACTGAAGGCGCACTCGGCGATGGACAGCAGCGCCACCCAGATCAGTGCGCCGACCAGGGTTTCGACGTGGAACGCGGCAGGCGAAGACAGCACGGCAAAACCGCCGACGATGATTGCGATCACCGTCAGCACCTTGAAGCGCCCGGTGCTCTCGATCAGTTTCATGACCGGTACTTGCGCGAACACCACCACGGCGCTGTTGAGGATCAGCATCAGGCCATACCAGGCCGGCAGCTCGCCGGTCTTGAGCAGGATCGCCTGGGGCAGGATCGAGAACACGCCGAACAGCTTGATGCCCATGATGACGCCGGCGATGACCCACGGCAGCTTGTTGCGCCAGCCGCTGCCATCCTGGCTGGCGGGACGGGCAACCACGGGGTCGCAGGTGAACGTCGCGCCCATGGCGATCGGCAGGCACAACAGGACGAACCCGGCGGCGCCGAGGAAAAACAGGGTCGGGGTGAGCAACGGCGACAACAGGATCAACCCTGCCAGCAGGCTGCCCATGTTCATGGCGACGCGGTTGTAGGCGGCGCCCTCCTTGGTCTGGGCCGCCTCGCTCTTGATCAGGTAGCCGGCAATTGCAATGCCGTAGGCAAACAACGCCGCGGCAAACATGACCACTCCCTGGTTGCTGGTGACCGCCAGTAATATCAGCCCGAGGGCGGCGCACAGCAGCGTGACGCTCAAGGAGCGGCGACCGAGGACCAGCAACGTCAATGGCAACAGTAGCAACAAGGCCCGATAACCCAGGGCCAGGATGCTGTTGGTGGCGGTATCGAGCCAGACGTTGGCCTTGCCCAGCACCGCGAACAGCGACACGGCAGTGATGATCCGGATAGTGAACAACCGCAGGTTGATCACCGGTTTCGCCACGACGACCGTTGTTTCGACACTCATGCAACACCTCACGAACCTGGCATGGATCGACCGGCATAGGCCGACCATCCAGAAAGTCTGTAAAGCGATGGTAGAAAGAGATGCTTGTCTTGATCAGAGCAAGTTCGTATAGAATCGAACGAACTTTACTGCCGGAGAGACCAGTAAAATGCAGGCTCAGCGAGCAGTGATCGCCGCTATCGAGTTCCAGCCGGGTGTGCCGCTGGTGCAGCAGATCGTCGATCAGTTGACGGTGGCGATCAGCAAGGGTGGACTGCCCCACGGCTCAAGGCTGCCACCGATTCGCGAACTCTCCGACCTGATGCACGTGGGCAAGTCCACGGTGGTCGACGCTCTCGATCGCTTGCGCGCCAAGGGGCTGGTGGTGTCACGCCAGGGCTCGGGGCATTACGTGCACCGTTCGAGCACCACCGCCCAGACCAACGCCGGCCCCGACCTGTTGCCCCAGGACACACTCAGCGTGGTCCGCCGCGCGGTCTTGCAGGACAACGGTGCGCTGCGTCCGGGTGCCGGTTTTCTGCCGTCTTCATGGTTGCCTGCCGAAGAGTTGCTCAAGGCTGTGCGCGGCACACTTCGCGCAACGTCACTGCGCATGGGCGAATACGGTAACGCCAGCGGCTACCTGCCGTTGCGCCAGGCCTTGCGGGTCAAGATGTCGACCCTGGGCATCGAAGCGCCCGTCGACCAGATCATTACCACCGCCAACACCGTACAAGCCATCGACATGCTGATGCGCCTGTTGGTCAAGCCCGGCGACACGGTGCTGCTCGATGATCCCTGTTACTTCACGATGCACACCAACCTGGCCTGGCACGGCGCCAAGGTCATCACCATCCGCCGCGATTGCGACGGCATGGACCTTGATGCCCTGGAGCAGTTGCTGATCGCCCACCGTCCCGTGCTCTATTTGACCAACAATGCACTGCACAACCCGACCGGGCACTCGTTCACCTCGGCGCAGGTTTACCGCTTGGTGGAACTGAGCCATCGCTACAATTTCCACATCGTCGAAGATGATCTGTACTGCGACATGCAGCAACGCCGAACGCCGCGCCTGGCCGCGAGCGGGCTGGACAACGTGTCTTACGTCTCTGGTTTCTCCAAGACCCTGACCGCCAACAGCCGCGTCAGCTTCGCGGTGCTGTCCCCACAACTCGCGGCGCGGATGGTGACCCTGAAAATGGCCTGCGGTGGCATGACCTCGGAAATGGCCGAGCAGATTATTTGCACCATGCTCAGCGATGGCAGCTATGCCAAGCACATGCGTCGTACGGTGGACCGGCTCTATGAGTCGAACAGCCGGGTGGCGGCGTGGCTGGGCGAAGCCGGGTGTTCGGTGTCTTCGTTGCCTGGAGAAGGCTTGTACATCTGGACACGGCTTCCCGATGGCTTTGAAGCCGAGGCACTGGCCCGCAAAGGCCTGGAAATCGACCTGGTGCTGGCGCCGGGGACCATGCTCAGCAAAGCGGCGGATGGCAATCGGTTTCTGCGTTTCAACGTGGCGCACAGTGATCATGTGCAGGTGAGGGAGCGGTTTTTCCGGTTACTGGACAAGCCACACAAATAACCGACAACCGCTATCCCCTCGCCACAGATGACATTTCGGCCAACAAAAAGCCCCGCTCTTCTCTCGAAGGCGGGGCTTTTCTTTACAGCGTCCGACGCTTAAGGCGCGTACGTCAGCAGCAACTCGGTCGGCACTTTGAAGTCCAGGGACATCATCACGCTCAACGCGGTAATGGTGAAGATCGAGAACACGAACAGCTTACGTGCCCAGACCGTGTCATCCACTGCCTTGTAGCCGGTCCAGGCCATGTACAACCAGTACATGCCCATGGCTGCCGCGACGGCGAGGTAGCTCATGCCGGCGTAGCCGCTGAAGGTCAGCATCAAGGTCGCCACGAGGAAGGCCAGGATGTAGATCAGGATGTGCTTCTTGGCCACCTGGATTCCGCGCTTCACTGGCAGCACCGGGATCGATGCGGCCAGGTAATCGTTGAAGCGGAAGATCGCGATGGCGTAGGAATGCGGCATCTGCCACAGGCTGAACATCACCAGCAGGGTCAGTGCGGCCATGTCGAAGGTGTTGCTCACCGCGACATAACCGATCACCGGCGGCATGGCGCCAGACAGGCTGCCCACCAGCGTGCCGTGAACCGACTTGCGCTTGAGGTACAGGCTGTAGAAGCCGACGTAGATCACGAAGCCGATCACGGCGAACAAAGCAGCCAACGGGTTGGCTACTTTGTACAACAACGCAACGCCGAGAACACCCAGGACGGTCGCATAGATCAGGGCCAGTTTCAGGGAGATGAGGCCCTGGACCAGCACTCGGTTCTTGGTGCGTTCCATCTTGATGTCGATGTCGCGGTCGATGCAGTTGTTGAACACGCAACCGGAGGCGACGACCAGGGAAGTGCCGATCATGGCTGCCAGAAACACGGCCAGATCGACATGCCCTTTCGAGGCCAGGAAGAACCCGCCTGCCACAGAAAGCACGTTACCGAAAATGATCCCCGGTTTGGTGATTTGGATAAAGTGCTTGAGCGACATCGGGTCTACCTCACTTCGCCATCATGTACGTGTGGATGCTGAACATGATCCACAGCGACAGGCCAACCAGCAGCACGATCACGATGGCCGTAAAGACGAAAGCGATCACGTTGTTACGCTGAGCGATGGAACGGTCCAGGTGCAGGAAGTAATACAGGTGAACGATCACCTGGATCACTGCGAACAGCAGAACGATTGCCAGCGTGGTGGCCTTCGGCAGGCTCGGGTACATCACCAGACCGAACGGGATGACGGTCAGGATCACCGACAGGATGAAGCCGATGGCGTACGACTTTACGCTGCCGTGGCCAGCATCATGGCTGTCATGGGAGTGTGCATTAGCCATTACAGAGTCCCCATCAGGTAAACAACGGTGAATACACAGATCCACACCACGTCCAGGAAGTGCCAGAACAGGCTCAGGCAGCTCAGACGGGTCTTGTTGGTCGACGTCAGGCCCTTTTTCTGCACCTGATACATCATGATCGCCATCCAAATCAAACCGGCGGACACGTGCAGACCGTGAGTACCGACAAGGGTAAAGAACGCGGACAGGAAGCCTGAACGGCTAGGGCCGTAGCCTTCGGAGATCAAGATGTGGAACTCGTTGATCTCCATCGCGATAAAGCCTGCGCCCAACAGGAAGGTCATGCCCAGCCAGGTCAGCACCGCCTTCTTGTTGCCCTTGTACAACGCCAGCATGGCGAAGCCGTAGGTGATCGAACTGAACAGCAGCAGAGCGGTTTCGCCCAGTACGTATGGCAGTTCGAAGATGTCGTGGCCCGACGGGCCACCCGCTACGTTGTTAACCAGTACCGCGTACACCGCGAAGATCGACGCAAACAGAATGCAGTCGGTCATCAGGTAGAGCCAGAAACCGTATACGGTCATCTCGCCCGAGTCGTGGTGGTGGTCATCGTGCCCATGGTCACCATGGGCGTGTCCAACATTGGTCACTAAGTTCGACATGGTTTAAGCCTGTTCCAACGAGGTTTCAACACGGGTGGCGGTGGCCGGGATCTTCCCTGCCGCTACCAGACGCTTGTGCTGCTCGGCTTCGATGCGCTCGATCGTTTCAACCGGGACCATATAGCCCTGGTCGTCACGTGCAGCGTGGATCGCGAAGTAGACGACAGTGCCTACCAGGCTCGCGATTGCCAGCCACCAGATGTGCCAGATCATCGCGAAACCGAACACGGTCAGCAGAGCCCCCATGACCACACCGGTAGCGGTGTTGTTTGGCATGTGGATCGGCTCGTATTTGGCCGGAGCCTTGTACGCGGTGCCGTTTTCCTTGGCTTCGGTGAACGGGTCGATGCAGTCAGCCTTAGGCAGCACGGCAAAGTTGTAGAACGGAGGTGGCGACGAGGTCGACCATTCCAGAGTGTGGGCATTCCACGGGTCACCGTGTTCGCACATGTTCTCTGGCTTCTTGCGGTCACGCACACTGACGTACAGCTGGATCAGTTGGCAGGCGATACCGAAGGCGATCATCACCGCACCGAACATGGCGACGTACAGGTACGGCACCCACTCAGGGTTGGTGGTGGCGTTCAGACGACGGGTCATGCCCATGAAGCCCAGTGCATAGAGCGGCATGAACGCGACGAAGAAGCCGGAGATCCAGAACCAGAACGCTGCTTTACCCCAGCCTTCGTGCAGCTTGAAGCCGAACGCTTTCGGGAAGTAGAACGCGAAACCTGCGATGTAGCCGAATACCGCACCGCCGATGATCACGTTATGGAAGTGCGCGATCACGAACAGGCTGTTGTGCAGAACGAAGTCAGCACCCGGGATGGCCAGCAGTACGCCGGTCATGCCGCCGATGGCGAAGGTCACCATGAAGCCCAGGGTCCACAGCACCTGGCTGGTGAAACGCAGACGGCCCTGGTAGATGGTGAACAGCCAGTTGAACAGTTTCACACCCGTCGGGATGGAAATCAGCATCGTCGCCAGACCGAAGAAGGCGTTGACGCTGGCACCCGAACCCATGGTGAAGAAGTGGTGCAGCCAAACCATGAAGCCCAGTACCGAGATCGCGCCCGAAGCGTAGATCATCGAGTGGTGGCCGAACAGTTTCTTGCCGGTGAAGGCAGAGATCACTTCCGAGAAGATGCCGAATGCCGGCAGGATCAGGATGTAAACCTCAGGGTGGCCCCAGGCCCAGAACAGGTTGACGTACATCATTGGATTGCCACCAAGTTCATTGGTGAAAATGTGGAAATCCATGTAACGGTCGAGGGTCAGCAGTGCCAGGGTAGCGGTCAGGATCGGGAACGAAGCCACGATCAGGACGTTGGCCCAGGTGCAGGTCCAGGTGAAGATCGGCATGTCCATCAGCTTCATGCCAGGGGTACGCATTTTCAGCACGGTGGCCAGGAAGTTGACCCCCGTCAGCGTCGTACCCAGGCCGGATAGCTGTAGCGCCCAGATGTAGTAGTCCATCCCCACGCCAGGGCTGTATTGCAGGCCCGACAGTGGCGGATAGGCAACCCAACCGGTCTTGGCGAATTCGCCGACGCCCAGGGACAGGTTGATCAGTACAACGCCGGACACCAGCAGCCAGAAGCTCAGGGAGTTCAGGAACGGGAAGGCAACGTCACGCGCGCCGATCTGCAGCGGCACTGCAAGGTTCATCAGGCCGGTGAAGAATGGCATCGCCATGAAGATGATCATGATCACACCGTGGGCGGTGAAGATCTGGTCATAGTGTTCAGGTGGCAGGTAGCCAGGCGAACCCTCGGTGGCCATGGCCAGTTGGGTACGCATCATGATGGCGTCGGCAAAGCCGCGCAGCAGCATGACCATGGCGACGATGATGTACATCACGCCGATTTTCTTGTGGTCGACCGAGGTCAACCACTCGGTCCACAGATAGGTCCACTTCTTGAAGTAAGTGATACCCGCGAACAGTGCCAGACCGCCGAGCGCGATCATGGCGATGGTCACCATCACGATCGGCTCGTGGAATGGGACCGCTTCCCAACTTAATTTACCAAACATCGTTTACTCCTCTGCCCCGGCAGCTGAATGCGAGTTCATGTCCGTAGCGGCCACTTCTTTCTCTTTCTTCTCGTGCTTGACCTTCGGGCCTGGTTTCATGCCTTCGTACTTGTCGACGATGATCTGGAACAGGTTCGGCGTCACCGAGGAGTAGAGCTCGACTGGGTTGTTCTGGCTCTGCTTGGAAAGGGCTGCGTATTCAGCTTGTTCAAGCTGTTTAGGTGCCTTTTTGACTTCACTTACCCAGGCGTCGAAATCTTCCTGGGAAGTTGCGATCGCTTTGAATTTCATACCGGTGAAACCGGCACCGCTGTAGTTGGCGGAGATGCCATCCATTTCAGCGTTGCGGTCGGCGATCAGGTGCATTCTGGTCTGCATGCCCGCCATCGCGTAGATCTGGCCGCCCAGGCCCGGGATGAAGAACGAGTTCATCACGGCGTCGGAGGTGATCTTGAAGTTGATTGGCGTGTGCGCCGGGAACACGATCTTGTTGACCGTGGCAATGCCTTGTTCCGGGTAGATGAACAGCCACTTCCAGTCCAGCGCGACCACTTCGATGGTCACAGGCTTCACGTCGGATTCGATCGGACGGTACGGGTCCAGCTCGTGGGTCGACTTGTAGGTGATGTAACCCAGGGCAATGATGATCAACACCGGAACAGTCCACACCGCGATCTCGATCTTGGTGGAGTGGTTCCATTTAGGCGTGTAGGTCGCCTTGGTGTTGGATGCGCGGTATTTCCAGGCAAACAGGAAGGTCATCACGATGACCGGGATCACAACCAACAGCATCAGCAGCGTTGCGGTGATGATCAGGTTTCGCTGTTCCAGGCCAACCTGGCCCGTGGGATTGAGCAAGGTCATGTTGCAGCCTCCCAGCAACAACGTGCCGAGCAGCGGCAATAAGCCTAGTAGTCTGGGGTACCTGTTTTTACTCATCTCACGACCTCTAAAGCAGCTTGCGCAATGCAGTTGGGTTTTGATCGCCAACACTTCACCCTGCCAAGGGTTGGCATTTTTCTTGGATTGAATAAGGGCTTGCCCGTCGAGCGTCAGAGGCGTTTCGACAAATCCTGGGCCAGCAGTGAGTTCTTATTCGAATTCGTGGTCAAAGGCCTTGTTACAGCCCAATTCCATTTGGTGCGGATAGTTGGAGGCACCGACACCTGGGCGTCGCATCAAGCCCGAAGGCCTCTCGACACCCTCGTGCCATTCATGCACCAGAGCCAGGGTGAGCAGTGCCGGGAATTCAGTGCGGGCGATTGTAGATATGTAGCGTTTTATAAACCATGTCTTATCCCGAAATAATTTTTATCCCAGCCCGCAACAATCCTGACCCAATTCTGTAAAAGTGGCGCATCTTATCGAAATTGATTCTCAACAAAAACACCAAAAAAAGTAGGGCTACCACCCGCAATTCAGACAGTATCGAAGGTGCGGAAACGACCCTGAATGCCGCCCTGGCCCCGATGAGACAAGGGCTTCAGCAAATCGCCACAACCTGTTAAAACTGCCTGCTTCCTTTTGGGCCGGCGAAAAACCGGCGGCACTCTAACACACCAATTTCATTACAGGAGACTGCACCAATCCGGCACCCGAAAGCGCGCTGCGACACTCGCGATGTGACAACATGTCGCAGACTTGTCGCACCCCTGATTGCCGTGCATCAGGGTGTCCTTGCCTGCCCCCTGAAACGCAAAAACGCCCAGGCCCTCTCATCGAGGACCGGGGCGTTTGGCATCAATCGGATGACTTCAGCGCAGCGACTTTCGATTGCGTAGCGTCAGCAGCGGCACCAGCACCACCACCAGCACGAAGGCCAGCAGCGCCCATTGCGCCAGGGACAACCCCAGGATCGGCGGGTAAGGCGTGGAGCAGAAACCGTCTACCTGGAAACCCAGCGGGAAGATCTTCGCCAGCGGCAAGCCATCGACGATCGGTTGCAGCACATCGATGCCGCAACTGACGGCCGGATAGAACTGCGTATAGACGTGGTGCCCGGCCACCGCGACGCCCGCCAGGGCACAAATGACCACCAGGGTCTCCAGCACCGTGATGCTGCGTCGGGTGCGCATGGCCGCACCGATGAAAGCGAAGAGCGCGATCAACAGCAGCGCGTAACGCTGCAGGATGCACAATGGGCACGGGGCCTCGCCCAAAACCACTTGCATGTATAACGCACCGCCGATCAGCGCCAGGCAGATGATGCCCAACAGCACCAGGTAGCGCCGCTCACGGCCCAGACGCATCGTTTCCTCGCTCATCGTGTTTCCCTTTTGACTTTCGATTGCCCGCCAGTTTACACGCTGGCCTTGACCTTTGAGAGCCTGGCGCGTGCAAGCGGGTATCGTGGGAATAGACGACAGGTCGGTTAAGAAGACATTAACTGTAACGACCCTGGCCCCGAGAACTCGGCCTGCAGCAACTTCACAAACGCCTCACGAGCCGGGTGCCGACCTGCGTTCTCGTGCCAGTAAAAAAGGTTGTCGATGCTCGTCAGTTCCGGGAATTCATATCCCTGGCAGCCTGCCCCGAGACAATACTGCTCGTAGATTCCACGGGGTACCAGCGAGACGCCCGCACCGGCACTGACACAGCCAACGATGGTGCCATAGCTGGCGATGCTGACAATCGGTTGCACCTGGTCATGGCGCAGCAGCCACTGTTCCAGTGCGAAGCGGTACGGGCAGCCCGGGGGCCACATGAAAATCGCCTTGCCCTGCAGATCCGCCGCCTGGCGCAAAGGCCCGTGGGAGGAGGACGCGATGAGAATCAGATCTTCGCGGTACATCACTTCCCGCTGCAGTCCCGGGCGTTCAACGTTCACCGCTACGAACGCCCCATCCAGCCGACGATGTTGCGTGTCGTCGAGCAATTGAGCCCAAGTGCCGGTGCTCAGCTCCAGCATCACCTTTGGGTAGAGCGCGTGGTACTTGGCCAATAGTCGCGGCAAGCGTCCCGTGGCACTGGACTCGATGGCACCAATGCGCAGAGGACCGCTTGGCGCACCGTCGGGGGCCAACGCCCTGCGCGCTTCCTCGGCCAGGCCGAGGATTTTCGTCGTGTAATCGAGAAACACTTCACCGGCCGGCGTGATCCGCAATCCTCGGCCATCGCGAGAAAACAGCGGCGTACCGAGTTCACGCTCCAGGGACTTGAGGCGTGCAGTGATATTGGACGGTACGCAATGCAGCACCTCAGCCGCACGCGCGATGCTGCCGAGATGGTGAACCGTGTTGAACATGCGCAGCTGGGACAGCTCCATAGCTCACCCAAAGTGAATGCTTGAGTCAGTTTAAGTCACTTGTAGTGAATCTGGATGGTTTTGATAATTCGAGCGAGAGCCATCCAGTCGCACCTTCACACTTTGGGGAATCAGGCAGTCTATGGATTTTATCCAGCGCAAGATCCAGTCTTTCGCCAAAAGCCCTGGCGCTAGAATCGTCCTGGCGGCTTTTTTCGTCATCCTTTGCTGGGCCTATTCGCCCATTGGCATCCACATCGGGTTAGAGGCTTACCAGCCCGGTCATCTGGCGCTGATCCGCTTTCTCATCGCCTCGACATTCATGGCCGGGGTCGCAGGGGTGATGGGTATTTCCCTGCCTCGCCTGAAAGACCTGCCGCTGTTGGCTGTCCTGGGATTCTTTGCTGTGAGTCTGCACCACATCGCCCTTAACTTTGGCCAACGAGAGGTCAGCGCCGGCGCCGCGAGTGTCCTCGCACAATCCACGCCGCTGTTCAGCACGTTACTGGCGCATTTCGTGCTCAAGGAGCGCGTCAACCACTGGCAATGGGTCTGCGTGCTGGGCGGTTTGCTCGGTGCCGCTGTCGTGGTCACGGGGGATCGTGATTTTGGTGAACTGGATGCCCATGGGTTGCTGATTCTGCTGGCGGCATTGTCCTGGAGTGTTTATTTCGCCATGCAAAAACGCCATTCCCATCGCTACAACGGGCTGACAATGGTGTGCTACACCATTTGGTCGGGCACCACGCTATTGCTTGTGTATGCACCGGGGTTGTGGAGTGAAGTGCAGAAAGCCCCGGCATCGGTCAATCTGGCGGTGCTCATCCTGGGGATTTTCCCCAGTGCCCTTGCTTACCTCGCCTGGGCATATGTACTGGCGCACAGCAACGTGAGCTGCGCGTCCATTTCGCTTTACCTGATTCCGCCCACCGCCATGCTGATGGCCTCGGTGGCCCTGGCTGAACGCCCTTCGATCATGGTCGTCATCGGGATGATCATCGTGCTGACGAGCGTACTTGCCCTCAACCTGAAACCATCGAAATCCAGGGAATCTGCAGCGCACCGGGGGCTTTCGTGAGAAAGCCCCGGGAGCGATCGATCAGTCGCCGTAGATATCGGACTTGAAGTACTGTTGCGAAATCTTCTGGTACTCGCCATTGGCGCGAATGCCGTCGATGGCGGCGTTCAGCTGTGATACCAGCTCGGTGTTGCCCTTGCGTACCGCAATCCCCGCGCCCTCACCCACGTATTTAGGGTCCTTGAGCTCCGGGCCGGCAAATGCGTAGCCCTTGCCGCGCGGCATCGACAGGAAGTCGTTGAGCGGAATGGTGTCGGCAAAGATGGCATCGAGGCGACCGGCTGCCAGGTCCATGTAGATCTCTTCGTTGTTGCTGTAGCGCTTGACGTTGACGCCCTTGGGTTCGAAGACTTCGGTCGCGTAGCGGTCGGTGGTGGTTGCCCGTTGCACGCCAACGGTCTTGCCCTTGAGGCTGTTGTATTGATCATCCACGACTGCGCCTTCCTTCATGACCAGGCGCGACGAGGTGAAGTAGTACTTGTGGGTGAAATCCACCGACTTCTTGCGGTCTTCATTGATGGTCATCGACGACAGCGCCATGTCGATTTTCTTCACTTTCAAGGAAGGAATCAGACCGTCGAACTCGCCCTCGACCCACACGCACTTGACCTTCATCTGCGCGCACAGGGCATTGCCGATGTCGTAGTCGAAACCGACGATTTCGCCTTTGTCGGTCTTGGAGGCGAACGGCGGGTAGGCCGCTTCGATGCCGATACGCAGGGTTTTCTCGGCGGCAAACACGCTGCTGCACGCCAACAAGCTCAGGGCCAGACCGGTGATGAGGGGGAATTTCTTCATGTTCGTTCTCTCGCGGGTTGTTGTTGGTTTGGCAAGATGGAAGAAGAGCAGAAACGGGAGAAGCCTTTTTTGTACTTATAAATCCATACTGGACTTTTATGTATTGGGCGTCAATTGGGCGCGCGCTCTTAAATCACCCTCTGGTCGGGAGGTGAGTCAAGAGAAAATCGGATGTTGCAGATGGCCCCTTCGCGAGCAGGCTCGCTCCCACATTTGAACTTTGAAGAACACACATTCTGTGTTCGACAAAAATCCCCTGTGGGAGCGAGCCTGCTCGCGAAGGCGTACTTGCAGAAGTCGTCGGAGTCACTGCTTCCAGCGATCCGCCGCCGCATGATCGCTGTCACGCCCCTCGACCCAACGCGGGCCGTCGCTGGTGTTTTCCTTCTTCCAGAACGGTGCGCGGGTTTTCAGGTAGTCCATGACAAAGGCGCAGGCGTCGAATGCCGCCTGGCGATGGGCGCTGGCGGCGCCAACAAAGACAATGGGTTCGCCGGGCTCAAGGGCACCGATGCGATGCAGCACTTCCAGCTTGAGCAAGGGCCAGCGCTGCTCGGCCTCGGTGGCGATCTTGCCAAGGGCCTTTTCGGTCATGCCCGGGTAGTGTTCGAGGAACATCCCGGCGACATCCAGGCCATCATTGAAGTCGCGCACATAGCCGACAAAACTCACCACCGCCCCGACGCCGACATTGGCATCGTGCATGGCGTTGACTTCTGCACCGGGATCGAACGCGGTCGATTGCACGCGAATGGCCATGGCTCAGCCCCCGGTCACGGTAGGGAAAAACGCCACTTCATCGCCATCGCTCACCGGCTCATCGAGCTGGCAGAGGTCTTCGTTGCGGGCGCACATCAGGTTTTGCTCACTCAATACCTCGGCACCCTCACGCTGGGCCAACAGTGCGCGGACGTCATCGACGGTGGCGAAGTCGCCTTGAACCTTCATCGAGTCCAACCCCAGCGCTTCACGATATCGAGCAAAAAACTTCACGGTGACGTTCATGATGGATCCGCCTGAAAATGACCGCTCTTGCCGCCGACCTTTTCCAGTAGCCGTACACTTTCAATGGTCATGCCACGATCCACGGCCTTGCACATGTCATAGATAGTCAAGGCGGCGACACTGGCAGCCGTCAGCGCTTCCATCTCGACCCCGGTCTGCCCGGACAATTTGCAGCGCGCGACGATGCGTACGCTGTCCTCGCCTTCGGCACTGAGCTCGACCTTGACCCCGGTCAGCATCAACGGATGGCACAGGGGGATCAGGTCACTGGTTTTTTTCGCCGCCTGAATGCCGGCAATGCGGGCCACGGCGAACACATCACCCTTGGGATGACCGCCGCTTACGATCATTTGCAAGGTTTCGGGCAGCATGCGCACCAGCGCTTGGGCCGTCGCTTCACGGAACGTCACGGCTTTTTCGGTGACGTCGACCATATTGGCGCGACCTTGGGAATCGAGATGAGTCAGCACGGGGTTACTCCTGATCAGGAGTCCCGATTGTAAACCTGTGGGTCAGATTTCCGCACGCACGATTATCGGCGCCCCCTCTGTAGGAGCTGCCGAAGGCTGCGATCTTTAGATCTTCGCCCTTAAAAAGCAAGATCAAAAGATCGCAGCCTTCGGCAGCTCCTACAGGGAATTGTGTCGGGCATGGAAAAACGGGCGGCTTTGGGGCCGCCCGGTCTGGGTGATAGTTACAGGTGCGATTCGGCGTATTCGGCCAGGATCGAACGTGGCACCCCTTGCAGGGTGATGTGCACGCCGTTAGGGAAGTCCTTGAAGCGCTCGGTCAGGTACGTCAGCCCGGAGCTGGTCGCGGACAGGTAAGGGGTGTCGATTTGCGCCAGGTTACCCAGGCACACCACTTTGGAGCCGGCACCGGCACGGGTGATGATGGTTTTCATCTGGTGCGGTGTGAGGTTCTGGCATTCGTCGATCAGGATCAGGCTCTGCTGGAAGCTGCGGCCACGGATGTAGTTGAGGGATTTGAACTGCAACGGCACTTTGCTAAGGATGTAGTCGACGCTGCCATGGGTGCTTTCGTCATCCATGTGCAAGGCTTCGAGGTTGTCGGTGATAGCGCCCAGCCAAGGCTCCATTTTTTCCGCTTCGGTGCCGGGCAGGAAGCCGATTTCCTGGTCCAGGCCTTGCACGCTGCGGGTGGCGATGATGCGGCGGTAGCGCTTGCTGACCATGGTCTGCTCGATGGCCGCGGCCAGCGCGAGGATGGTTTTACCGGAACCTGCGGCACCGGACAGGTTGACCAAGTGGATGTCCGGATCAAGCAAGGCATACAGCGCCAGGCTCTGATAGATGTCACGCGGTTTCAAACCCCAGGCTTCCTGGTGCAGCAGGGGCTCCTGGTGCAGGTCCAGGATCAGCAGTTTGTCTTCCTCGATCTCCTTGATCCAGCCGACGAAACCCTGCTCATCGATGATGAATTCGTTGATATGCACGGCTGGCAGATTGTCGATCAACTGCACCTGGTGCCAGGTGCGACCGTGGTCCTGACGGGTCTCGACCTTGCTTACCCGGTCCCAGAAGGAGCCGCTCATGTTGTGGTAGCCATTAGGCAACAGCGACACGTCGTCGACCAACTGGTCGGTGCTGTAGTCCTCGGCCGCGATCCCACAGGCACGCGCCTTGAGGCGCATGTTGATGTCTTTGGTGACCAGCACCACGGGCTTCTTCGGCTCGCGTGCGTGCAGGTCGATCAGCTGGTTGATGATCCTGTTGTCATTTAGATGCTCAGGCAGAACGATGTGGGGTTCAGCCTGCTTGCTCATCAGAATTGACAGCAATCCCTTGGGCCCGCTCTTGCCCCGCTGGATCGGCACGCCCTGCTCGACGTCCTCGGGCGAGGCATCACCCAGGGTCTTGTCGATCAGCCTGATGGCCTGGCGACATTCGGCGGCAACGCTGTGATGCCCGCTCTTGAGCTTGTCGAGTTCCTCAAGCACGGTCATCGGGATCGCGACGTGGTGTTCTTCGAAGTTAAGCAGCGCGTTTGGATCGTGAATCAATACGTTGGTATCGAGTACATAAAGGATTGGCTGGTTGGAAGAAGAGCTACGTCCGTGATCATCCATACTCGGTCACCTTTGTCAGAGCCAGTGGACGCAATACCTTGGCGGTGCTGCGCCTCGAAGTGACTACCGAATACACCTGCGGGGACTCAAGTGTTCTGCATACATGCGGGGTCTTGGAAGACGCCACCTGTGTTGCAGGTTTCGGCGGTCTGTCTTCGTAATACTCCAAAACCCATGACAGAAAAAAGCACTTTGACGCTTTTTTGAAGTTTATTTTGCAGAGTGACGAAAAGCCCTTGGCGGACTGCCATCACTTGTTTACAGTCGGAGATCAACCTGCAGCAAAACCCCCTCAAAAATCGCCACTTACCCAATGTTTCCGGGCTTTGGCCGTTTTCAGCGGAACCCTTCCTGACAGTCTTCCCAACCGATCCCGCTTTGCGCCGTTTGCGTGATCAGCCAGGGCAACGCCGTTTTCACCCCGTCCTGTTTCACATTGAAATTGATTACCCCATGGCGCCACAGCAGCATCAGGGTCAACACCCGTTGCGCACTCTGGCTGCCCTTGAGCTTGCCCGCGCCGTCCTGGGCATCGATATCCCACAAGGCGACCTGCAACCCCTGGGCTTTGAAGAAAGCGCCGGCGTCGGCGCGACGCTGGCCGTCGGGCGGGCGAAACAGGGGGACGAAGTTTTCCGGCAGTTTGTTCTTGGCCAGCTCGACGCTGCGGCGTACCGAGTCCTGCCAATCCTGCCAATGGCTGTGGGAGCGAAACTCCCAGCCCTGCACACCGACGCACTGGGTTGACCAGGTTGCTTGCAGACTGGTCCCCGGGCGCTCGCCCAGGCGCGCCTGGAGGTCCTTGCCGAGCACGAAGAACGTGCCGCTCAGGTTGGCCTTGCGCAAGTACTCGGCGACCCAGTCGGTATTGTCCGGCACGGCATTGGCGGCGCTGTCGAACGTCAACAGGAACAGCCGGTCATGCATCGCGTCGCCATTGCGCTCATAGTCTCCAAAATGATCGACTTCACTGCTGGTTTGCGGAAACAGTGCCGCCTTGCGCAGTTGCTCATCCAGGTACTGGGTGTGGAACAGGCGACTTGGTTCGGCCCAGCGTATGTAGTAGCTGTCTTCGCTGAGCTGGAACTTGCCAGCCTGCTCGCGCAAGGTGGCCATGTCCTCGACCAGGAAACAGAAGGAGGCATCTTGGTCGCAGCTCTGTTGGGCGAAGTTGTAGTTGGCCAACAGGCGTTGCCATAGACGCTGGCGAACACGATTGACCGACTCCAGGTTGATCGTGCGCAGGCCCAGGCGTTGCGCCAGTGCCGCTTCGTCCAGGG
This sequence comes from Pseudomonas umsongensis, assembly GCF_002236105.1. Lineage (GTDB taxonomy): Bacteria > Pseudomonadota > Gammaproteobacteria > Pseudomonadales > Pseudomonadaceae > Aquipseudomonas > Aquipseudomonas umsongensis. The sequence continues at coordinate 278,443 of NZ_NIWU01000002.1, read as the reverse complement.
ATTCACTGGCCAGCAGCACACGGGCGAACATGAGGATTTCGGCACGCGACGCGACATCGAACAGGGTCGGGTTGTCGAGCTTTTCCGGCCAGGTGCTGCGATCCAGCGTGGCCACTTCACCTGGCGCCGCCATGACGCCGAAGCCCAGCAGCCAGGCGCTGAGCAGAAAAACGATACGCAATGGGATGTCTCCATAACAAAACCCGGGCGGCACTATATCGCGGGAAGATCAAAAGATCGCAGCCTCGCTTCGCTCGACAGCTCCTACAGGAATGCATGTTCCGATTTCACGCCAACGCGGTCCCGTAGGAGCTGTCTCGCGAAGCGAGGCTGCGATCTTGTCCCATGACACCACCGATCACCTATCACACCCATAGCTGGAGTCAACGATGACAACCCCCTAGAATCGCCGCCACGATTAAAGGAGACGACTTCATGCTGATGGTGATTTCCCCCGCCAAGACCCTTGATTACGAAACACCGCCGGCGACCCAGCGCTTTACCCAGCCGCAGTACCTCGACCACTCCCAGGAACTGATCCAGCAATTGCGCGACCTGACCCCGACGCAGATCAGCGAGTTGATGCACGTTTCCGACAAGATCGGCGGGCTCAACGCCGCCCGATTTGGCAGCTGGACACCCGCCTTTACCCCGGCCAACGCCAAGCAGGCCTTGCTGGCCTTCAAAGGCGACGTCTACACCGGGCTCAATGCACAAACCTTCAGCGAAGCCGACTTCGACTACGCCCAGCAACATCTACGCATGCTTTCCGGCCTGTATGGCCTGCTGCGCCCCTTGGACCTGATGCAACCGTACCGCCTGGAAATGGGCACTAAACTGGCCAACGCCCGGGGCAAGGACCTGTATGCCTTCTGGGGCACGCGTATCAGCGAGTGGTTGAACGAAGCCCTGGCCGATCAGGGCGATGACGTGCTGCTCAACCTGGCCTCCAACGAGTATTTCTCGGCGGTCAAGCGCAGCGCCTTGAAGGCACGCATCATCAACACCGACTTCAAGGACCTGAAGAACGGTCAGTACAAGATCATCAGCTTCTACGCGAAAAAGGCCCGGGGCATGATGAGCCGCTTCATCATCGAAGAGCGCATCAACGATCCGGCAGACTTGAAAAAGTTTGACGTTGAAGGCTATCGGTACAGTGCCGAACAGTCTAAACCAGACAGTCTGGTGTTCCTGCGCGACCACACTTCAGAGTAAGCAACTGATCGGTGCACGACTTCATGAACTGTCGCGCACCGATGCCTGATCGTCCGACAATCCCCCGCCCCATTCGTCGATCCTTTGACGCCAAAAAACCAACACCCAATTTGCTAACTTTTGTTTCACTGGACGTCAGTGATTTTTTTTGTAGTGGCACTGAAAATTTTTCTCAGTAGTGGCACAAAACTACCAGACAGGACATTGAGCCAATATATAAAGGGCCAAATCGCAAGTGCTATCAATATGAGAGCAGTGCCATCTTTCTCAATATTTCAAGAAATTTCAAAATTCGCGATGGGTGGGCTGGAACTATGTCCAAATGCGTAGCTCATACCACCTGTAACGAATCTCTCAATGCGTGTACGAGATAACTTACGCAGAGAAGAGATCTACGCAGCCAAGTTGTCATATTAACTTTGGCAGACTGATCTCTGATTTGGGCAACACATTAAGGACTGGAGATACGCATATCACTATCCCTTACAAGGCCAAGGCTGCGCCCCCTATAAACGTGCTTCCCTGAGCACCCAACCGCTTGATTTACAGGCCTCACGGCCTGGCTTTGAGCGCGCAAGACCTTTGCCCATTGTCTTCTGACTGGAAGACCGGCTGCATGGCAAGGCACATCAGAACAATAAGGCCTAGTTGCGCACACTTTGAGTGAACTGTTTAGACACTCGAAACTTTGAATGCCTGCACGCGACACTGTGGCGCCTATAAGCCGTAGTTGCCCGTGCACTATGACCGCTGAACACCCTTAACTTCGGCCAACTAATGGCCCGATGAAAACAGGCTTGATAATAGAGAGGTAATTGCGATGCGCATCAGCATATTTGGTTTGGGTTACGTTGGCGCCGTCTGTGCCGGTTGCCTGTCTGCACGGGGCCATGACGTCGTTGGCGTCGATGTTGCCAAAGACAAGATCGATATGATCAACGCCGGCAAATCGCCGATCGTTGAACCGGGCCTGGGCGAACTTCTGGCGCAGGGAATCGAGACTGGCCGTCTGCGCGGCACGACCAACTTCGCCGAGGCGATTCGCGATACCGACCTGTCGATGATTTGCGTCGGCACGCCGAGCAAGAAGAACGGCGACCTGGAACTGAACTACATCGAGGCCGTGTGCCGCGAGATCGGTTTTGTCCTGCGCGACAAGACTACCCGTCACACTATCGTGGTCCGCAGCACCGTTCTGCCGGGTACCGTGGCAAACGTTGTCATCCCGATTCTCGAAGACTGCTCCGGCAAGAAGGCCGGTGTCGATTTCGGTGTCGCGGTCAACCCTGAGTTCCTGCGTGAAAGCACCGCGATCGCCGACTACGACCAACCGCCAATGACCGTCATCGGCGAGTTCGACAAGGCCTCGGGCGACGTCCTGCAATCGCTGTACGAAGAACTCGACGCGCCGATCATCCGCAAGGACATCGCCGTTGCCGAAATGATCAAGTACACCTGCAACGTGTGGCACGCCACCAAGGTGACCTTCGCCAACGAGATCGGCAACATCGCCAAGGCTGTCGGCGTCGATGGTCGTGAAGTGATGGACGTGGTTTGCCAGGACAAGACCCTGAACCTGTCCCAGTACTACATGCGCCCAGGCTTCGCCTTCGGCGGCTCCTGCCTGCCCAAGGACGTGCGTGCCCTGACCTACCGCGCCGGTTCCCTGGACGTCGAAGCACCGCTGCTCAACTCGCTGATGCGCAGTAACGAGTCCCAGGTGCAGAACGCCTTCGACATCGTGTCCAGCCACGACAAACGCAAAGTCGCGCTGCTGGGCCTGAGCTTCAAGGCCGGCACCGACGACCTGCGCGAAAGCCCATTGGTTGACCTGGCAGAAATGCTGATCGGCAAGGGCTACGACCTGAGCATCTACGACAGCAACGTCGAGTACGCCCGTGTCCACGGTGCGAACAAGGACTACATCGAGTCGAAGATCCCGCACGTCTCGTCCTTGCTCAATTCCGACTTCGACGCGGTGATCAACAACTCCGACGTGATCATCCTCGGCAACCGTGACGAGAAATTCCGCGCCCTGGTGCAGAACGTCCCGCACGGCAAGCAAGTGATCGACCTGGTCGGCTTCATGTCCAAGGCCACCAGCACGGATGGCCGGGCTGAAGGCATTTGCTGGTAACCGGCGGGTTGTAAGCGCTTCAAGCTGATCGCCAGCAAGCCGGCTCCTACAGATCACCGCAAATCTGTAGGAGCTGGCTTGCCAGCGATGGCGTACCTGAGATCGCCATCGCCGACAAGCCGGCTCCTACAGGGGCGCGAGACTTGCAACTGACTTTAGGATTCCGATTATGCACAGGCTAAAGAACGGCCTACTCCAAGCCGCCGGTTGGCTGTTTTATCTAAGTTTACTGATGGGCATCGCCATGGCGCTGCCTGTGTCCACGTTCGACTCCGAGTCGAAGGACTTCATTTTCCTGATCGGTATCGTCGGTATCTGGCGCTACTCGATGGGTGCCACGCACTTCCTGCGCGGCATGCTGTTCCTGTACGTGGTCTATCCGCACCTGCGGCGCAAAGTGCGCAAGCTGGGCAAGGCGGCGGACCCGTCCCACGTATTTTTGATGGTCACCAGTTTCCGTATCGACGCCCTGACCACCGCGCAGGTCTACAGCTCAGTGATCCGCGAAGCGATCGACTGCGAGTTGCCGACCACCGTGGTCTGCTCCATCGTCGAAATGTCCGATGAACTGCTGGTCAAGAGCCTGTGGAGCCGGATGAATCCGCCTGCCCGGGTGAAGCTCGACTTCGTGCGCATTCCCGGTACAGGCAAGCGCGATGGCCTGGCTTTCGGTTTCCGCGCCATCTCCCGTCACCTGCCGGACGACCGCGCCGTGGTGGCCGTGATCGATGGCGATACCGTGCTCGGCGAAGGCGTCGTGCGCAAGACCGTGCCGTGGTTCCAGCTGTTCGGCAACGTCGGTGGCCTGACCACCAACGAATTCTGCGAAGTGCGCGGCGGCTACATCATGAGCGAGTGGCACAAGCTGCGTTTCGCCCAGCGTCACATCAACATGTGCTCGATGGCCCTGTCCAAGCGCGTGCTGACCATGACCGGGCGGATGTCGGTGTTCCGTGCCACCGTGGTCACCAACCCGGAATTCATCGCCGACGTGGAAAGCGACTCGCTGCAACACTGGCGCCTGGGTCGTTTCAAGTTCCTCACCGGCGACGACAAGTCCAGCTGGTTCAGCCTGATGCGCCTGGGCTACGACACCTTCTACGTGCCTGATGCCGCGATCAACACCGTCGAGCATCCTCCGGAAAAGAGCTTCATCAAGGCCAGTCGCAAGCTGATGTTCCGCTGGTACGGCAACAACCTGCGGCAGAACTCCCGCGCACTCGGCCTGGGGGTCAAGCGCCTCGGTGCGTTCACATCCGTGGTGTTGTTCGATCAGCGCGTGTCGATGTGGACCTCGCTGCTGGGCCTGACCGTGGCGTTGATCGCCAGCTTCAAGTACGGCACCGCGTTCATCCTGGTGTACCTGCTGTGGATCGGCATCACCCGCCTGATCCTGACCCTGCTGCTGTCGTGCTCCGGCCACCGGATCGGTCCAGCCTACCCAGCGATTCTCTATTACAACCAGATCGTTGGCGCACTGGTGAAGATCTACGTGTTCTTCCGCCTCGACCAACAGTCCTGGACTCGCCAGCCCACTGCCCTGACCCGTGATCTCGCCAGCTTTCAACGTTGGTTCAACACCTGGTCGTCTCGGACCATGACCTTCTCCGCCGGCAGCATCTTTGTCGCCGTGCTGCTGATGATGGTCTGACCGCCCCCTTTTTGAATTAACCAGGAAATCGCCTTTATGAATACCGCCGTCAACGCCAACGTAGTGCACGAATCCGAAGCCCAGCGCCAACACGCCCGCGTGAAAATCCCGGCCAAGCTGCGTTTCTTCGGCCCTGACCGGACCCCGGTCGAGGCGCGAGTGATCGACCTTTCCGCCGGTGGCCTGGCCTTCAACGCCGGGCAACTGCCACTGAAAGTCGGCGACAAGTACAAGGCCCGACTGCAATTCGTCATCGACAACCTTGGCCTGGCCATGGACGTGGAATTGCAGGTACGTTCCTGCGATCGCGAGACCGGTCGCACCGGTTGCCAGTTCCAGAACCTGGAGCCGCAAGACATTTCGACCTTGCGCCACCTGATCACGTCGCACCTGGCCGGCGACATCGTCACCATCGGCGAAGTGCTGGCGACCCTGCAGCGCGACAATTTCACCAAGGCGCGCAAGAACAAGGATGGCGGTCACGGCATGAGCGCCTTCGGGCGCATGAAAGCGGTGACCTTCAGCCTGGGGATTTTTGTCGTCGGCCTGGCGGCGTTCGGCTTCATCTTCAAGTCGGTGTACGGCATGTACTTTGTCAGCCACGCCCAGGCGGGCATTGTCAGCGTGCCGGGTGTGAACATCACCATGCCCCGCGACGGCACCGTGCAGAGCCTGGTGAAAGCTGATGGCGTTGCCGCCAAAGGCGCGCCGCTGGCAACCTTCAGCACCAGCATGCTCGACGTGCTCAAAGGTCACCTGGAAGACGATCAACTGGCCCCGGCCAAGGTTGCAGAGCTCTTCGGCAAGCAAATGACGGGCACCCTGACGTCGCCTTGCGATTGCATCGTGGCCCAGCAAATGGTGTCCAACGGTCAATACGCCAGCAAGGGTGACGTGATCTTCCAGCTGGTGCCACGCAACACCGAAGCCAACGTCGAGGCGCGCTTCTCCTATCGCCAGTTCAGCGACGTATTGCCGGGCACCCCGGTGCGCTTCCAGATCGCCGGCGAAGACAAGACCCGCACCGGCAAAATCGTCAGCAGCACCAGCCTGAAAAGCGCCGACCTGTCCTCCGACATCCGCGTACTGATCCAGCCTGACGAAGCCCTGGGCAGCAACCTGGCCGGCCGTCCCGTGGAAGTTAACAGCGACCGTGGCCCTAACCTGAACTGGCTGATCGATAAAGCCATGGCTGCTGGTCTGTAACCGGAGGACATGCCTGTGACGATTCCACCAATCCTCAGAACACCAAAAGCCCTGTGGGAGCGAGCCTGCTCGCGAAGGGCTCAGCGCGGTCTGTCTGATGCACCAAGTGGTCTGCTTCGCGAGCAGGCTCGCTCCCACATGGGATCTCTGTGTGCAGTAGCATTGGCAGTCAGCCTGGCGGGTTGCGCCGGCCTGCCCGACCAACGCCTGGCCAACGAAGCGCTCAAGCGTGGCGATACCGCCACCGCGGCGGCGAACTACCAGCAACTGGCGGAGCTGGGCTACAGCGAAGCCCAGGTCGGCCTGGCCGATATTCAGGTCGACAGCCGCGACCCGGCGCAGATGAAACAGGCCGAGGCGACCTACCGCGCCGCCGCCAGCGTTTCACCGCGTGCCCAGGCACGCCTGGGTCGCCTGCTGGTGGCCAAACCTGGTTCAACCGAAGCTGAACAGCACGAAGCCGAAGGCCTGTTGAAAAAGGCCTCGGCCGCCGGTGAAGGCAACACCCTGATCCCATTGGCGATGCTGTATCTGCAATATCCGCACAGCTTCCCCAACGTCAACGCGCAACAGCAGATCAGCCAATGGCGCGCCGAAGGCAAGCCGGAAGCGGGTCTGGCGCAGGTGCTGCTCTATCGCACCCAAGGCACCTACGACCAGCATCTCGATGAAGTCGAAACGGTCTGCAAAGCCGCGCTCAACACCACCGACATCTGCTACGTCGAACTGGCCACGGTCTACCAGAAACAAGGTAAACCGGAACAACAGGCCGAGCTGATCAAGCAGATGCAGGCGGCGCACAGTCGCGGCACCGTCTCCGCCCAGCGGGTGGACAGTGTGGCTCGCGTGCTCGGCGATGCGAGCCTGGGCAAGACCGACGAAAAAACCGCGCAGTCGCTGCTCGAAGAGATCGCCCCCGGCTACCCCGCTTCCTGGGTCAGCCTGGCGCAACTGCTCTATGACTTCCCGGAACTTGGCGATGTCGACCAGATGATGAAGTACCTGGACAACGGCCGCGCCGCTGACCAACCGCGCGCCGAGCTGCTGCTGGGCAAGCTCTACTACGAAGGCAAGATGGTCCCGGCCGACGCCAAGGTCGCCGAGGAACACTTCCAGAAAGCAGTCGGCCGCGAAATCGCCGCCGATTACTACCTCGGCCAGATCTATCGCCGTGGCTACCTGGGCAAGGTCTACCCGCAGAAGGCCCTCGACCACCTGCTGACCGCTGCGCGCAATGGCCAGAACAGTGCCGACTTCGCCATCGCCCAACTGTTTTCCCAAGGCAAAGGCACCAAGCCTGACCCACTCAATGCGTACGTGTTCAGCCAGCTCGCCAAGGCCCAGAACACCCCGCAAGCCACCGAGCTTGCGCAAACACTTGAAGCCCAACTGCCACCTGCGCAGCTGGCCCAGGCCCAACGCCTGTTGAAACAGGAACAGGCCGTTCGCGGCAACTTGAGCCAGAACACGCTGCAACTGCACGCCCTGCAAGAAGAAGACGGCGAGGAATCCCTATGAAGTTGAATCCATTCATGAAGGCCGGTATCGGCCTGACGTTCGCGCTGATCTGGTCCTGCCCGACACTGGCGGCGATGACAGAAGAAACCAAGAACTACGGCCTGGACGTGAAAATCACCGGCCAGTCCGAGGACGACCGTGACCTCGGCACCCAGAGTGGCGGCGACGTCAACGGCCTGGGCCTGGACTTGCGCCCTTGGGTGTATGGCGAGAGCGGCGCGTGGAGCGCGTATGCCATGGGCCAGGCCGTGACGTCAACGGACATCATCGAGACCGACACCTTGCAGGAATCCGCCAGCGATGGCACGCAGAATACCGACAACAGCGACCGCAAAACCAAGAAGAACTACCTGGCGATGCGCGAGTTCTGGGTCGGCTACAGCGGCTTCACGCCCTACCCCGGCGAGATCCTCAAACTCGGTCGCCAGCGTCTGAACAACGATGACGGTCAATGGCGTGACACCAACATCGAAGCCCTGAACTGGACCTTCGACACCACGCTGTTGCGCGCCAACGCCGGTATCGCCGAACGCTTCAGCGAGTACCGCACCGACCTCAAGGAACTGGCACCCAAGGACAAGGACCGCCTGCACGCCTACGCCGATGCCGAATACCAGTGGACACCAGGTCATTGGGCCGGCATCCGCGGTCATCACACCCACGATGACGGCAAGCTGGACTACGCGCAGCCAGGGGTTGCCAGTGATTCGCTGGACAAGAAACAGAACGGCGACATCAGTTGGCTGGGCCTGCAGGCCAACAGCGACGCCTATAACTGGCGCAACACCAACACCTTCAACTACTGGGGCAGCATCACCGGCATGAGTGGCGACCGCGATACGGTCAACCCGCTGAACGCCGATGGAACCGCCCCCGCGCAACCCAAGAGCAGCGGCAATGTCGATGGCTGGGCTACCGACCTCGGTGTACGCCTGCGCCTGGATCCGCAATGGCAGGTCGGTGCCGCCTACGCCCGTGCCAGCGCCGATTACGAACAGAACGGCCTGGAAAGCAACCGCTCGAACTACACCGGTACCCGCTCGCGGGTGCACCGTTTCGGCGAAGCCTTCCGTGGCGAAATGAACAACATGCAATCGGCCACGCTGTTCGGTTCATGGATGCTCAACGACGAATACGACGCCAGCCTGATCTACCACAAATTCTGGCGTGTCGACGGTAACAAGCCGATCACCAGCGACGGCATTGACGCAGTGCAGAACAACACCGACGACGTTACCGGCGCCGTACTGTCCAGCACCTCCCTGCCGCTCAACGATGGCGACAAAGACCTCGGCCAGGAAATGGATCTGGTAGTCACCAAGTACTTCAAGCAAGGCCTGTTGCCGGCGGCGTTGAGCCAGAAGATCGATGAACCTTCGGCCCTGGTGCGCTTCCGCGGCGGTGTGTTCAAACCGGGCGATGCCTATGGCAAAGAAGTCGATTCGTACATGCACCGCGCGTTCGTCGACGTGGTCTGGCGCTTCTGATGCACATTGCGAAGGGAGTCTCCCAGATGAATCATCAAGCCATGAAAGGCTCGATCAGCCTGTTGGCCGGCGCGTTGCTACTGGCCAGCGCGGCCAGCTTCGCCAACGCAGCGCAGGCCAATGTGGAGTCGGCGGCGCCTCAAGCAACCAAGCCGGTCACCATGGCCAAGGGACTGCAACACGCCAGGACCTACACCGTCAGCAGCGCGCCGGTCGCGCCGCTGGAGTTGGCCAAGCCGAAACTGCCGGACACCTCGGGCTACACCGCCGAGGCGATCGCCGCGAAAATCGTGCGCACAAAGGCCGGCAAGATCAGCGTGCGCCGGATGATGCAAGAGAACGCCCTGAAGGACTTCATCGGTGGCGACAACAAGATGGCCGAGTGGGTGGTGCGTCAGCACGGCATCCCACAGGCGATCTTCGTCGACGACGGCTACATGAACCTCAAGGACCTGGCCAAGAAGCTGCCCAAGCAGTACTTCAGCGAAACTTCGCCGGGCGTATTCCTGGCCAGATTGCCGATCGTCGTGGGTGAGAAAGGCATCCTGGAAATCGACCAACAGACCCAGGAACTGCGCCTGTCCCAGGAGGCCGGGTCGTTCCTGGTCAACGACGGCCAGTTGTTCGTGCGTGATACCAAGGTCACTGGCTGGAGCGAGAAGGCGAACGGCCCGGCGGCCTTCAAGTCGCCCAAGGAATTCCGCCCGTTCCTGCTGGCCTGGGGTGGCACCGAGACCTACATCGCCAACAGCAAGATGGCCAGTTTCGGCTACGCCAACAGTAAGTCCTACGGTGTGAGTATTTCCCAGTACACGCCGAACATGGCGAAGGTGCTCAAGCGTCCTGAACCGACCGGCTGGATCATTGGTTCCGAATTCTCGGACATGTGGTACGGCTTCTACTGCTACGAAACCCGCGATTTCGTGGTCAAGGGCAACACCTACAAGGACAACATCGTCTACGGCATTGACCCGCATGACCGTTCCCATGGCCTGATCATTGCCGACAACACGGTGCATGGCACGAAGAAGAAGCACGGGATCATCATTTCCCGTGAGGTCAACGACAGCTTCATCTTCAACAACCGCAGCTACGACAACAAGTTGTCGGGCATCGTGATCGACCGTAACAGCATCAACAACCTGATCGCCTACAACGAGATCTACCAGAACCACACCGACGGCATCACTCTCTACGAGAGTGGCGACAACCTGCTGTGGGGCAACAAGGTGATCAGCAACCGGCGCCATGGCATCCGCGTTCGTAACAGCGTGAACATCCGCCTCTACGAAAACATCGCCATGGCCAACGGCCTGACCGGCGTCTACGGGCACATCAAGGACCTGAGCGACACCGACCGTGACATCAAGCTCGACCCGTTCGACGCCCAGGTGTCGCTGATCGTGGTCGGCGGTGAACTGGCGGCCAACGGCAGTGGCCCGCTGTCCATCGACTCGCCGTTGAGCGTCGAGTTGTATCGCGTGTCCATGCTCGCACCGACCAAAACCAGCGGCATCAGCTTCACGGGGATCCTCGGCGAGCGCCAGGATGAAATTCTCGACCTGCTGGTGCGCCAGCAGAAAGCCGTGCTGATCGACCCTGTCGAACGCCAGACCGAAATGCAGGACTGAGGATAATTTTATGCACCCACACTTGATCAAATTACTCAGCCTGTCGGCCCTGACCGCCGGCATTCTCGCCGCCAGCGGCGGTGTGCGAGCAGACGATGCTGCCGGTAACGTAAGTCCACCGAAATTCAGCGCCGAACCGTGCTGCAGCCTGTGCCCCGCGGCCCACGATCCGAAGAACTACACCACGCGCTACCAGCAGAACTTCACCACCCTGGTGCAGGCTCAAGGCGACTGGTTGTTTCGTACCCAGGAAGACTTACGCACCGAATTCGACACCACGCCCGCCGGCTACAAGCGCATGAAGCAACTGCACGATGCGTTCAAGAGCAAAGGCGTGGAACTCGTGGTGGTTTATCAACCCACCCGTGGCTTGGTGAACCGCAACAAGTTGAACCCGGCAGAGAAAGCCAGCTTCGACTTCGACAAGGCATTGAAGAACTACAAGACCATGCTCGGCCGCTTCGCGCAGATGGGTTACGTGGTGCCGGACTTGTCGCCGCTGACCAACGAACAGCTGCCCGAGACCCTGCCCGCCCACGACTTCTACTTCCGGGGCGACCAGCACTGGACGCCTTATGGCGCGCAGCGCACGGCGAAAATCGTGGCCGAGAAGGTCAAGCAGATTCCGGCCTTCGCCGACATTCCCAAGCGTGAATTCGAGACCCACAAGTCGGGTCGCATGGGCAAGAACGGAACGTTGCATAACATGGCCGGTCAACTCTGTGGCACCAGCTATGCGGTCCAGTACATGGATCAATTCACCACCGAACCCAAGGGTGAGGCAGGTGATGGCGATCTGTTCGGTGAATCCGGCAATCCGCAGATCACCCTGGTCGGCACCAGTCACAGCGGCAAGAACTACAACTTCTCCGGTTTCCTCGAAGAGGCCATCGGCGCCGATGTGCTCAACGTAGCCTTCCCCGGCGGCGGCCTGGAAGGTTCGATGCTGCAGTACCTGGGCAGCGACGAGTTCCAGAAGACTCCACCGAAAATTCTCATCTGGGAATTCTCGCCGCTCTATCGCCTGGACCAGGAAACCATCTACCGCCAGATGATGGCGCTGCTGGACAACGGTTGCGAAGGCAAGGCTGCACAGTTGTCCGGCAGCACCACCCTGAAACCTGGCAAGAACGAACTGATGGTCAACAGCAAAAACCTGAATCTGCAAAACAGCAGTCACCAGGTCGACATCCGCTTCGCCGACACCTCGGTGAAAACCCTGCAAGCCACCCTCTGGTACATGAACGGGCGCCACGAGGACATCAAGATCGAAAAACCGGAAACTTCCGACACCGACGGGCGTTTCGCCTTCGAGTTGCGCACGGACGAAGACTGGGCCTCGCAGAATCTGCTGGCCGTCGAAATCCAGGGGCCTGAAAAAGCAGGCGCCGCGCCACAGAAAGTCGAAGCGAAAGTCTGCAAACGCAACGTATTCCCGGACGCTGGGCAACGTACCGCTTCAGCCGGGCAATGAGGTCTGCTATGCGAAATCCGAACTTGAAAAAACTGCTGGCGCCGACGCTTTTGAGCCTGGCGATGTTCGCCGGCGCAACTCAAGCCGCGGCGCCATTGCGTCCGCCGCAGGGTTACTTCGCGCCCATCGAGAAAGTCAAAGCCGGCGACAAGAGCGAAGGCTGTGATGCGATGCCGACGCCGTACACCGGCTCGCTGCAATTTCGCAGCAAGTACGAAGGCTCGGACAAAGCGCGTTCAACGCTGAACGTGCAATCGGAAAAAGCCTTTCGTGACAGCACCGCCGACATCACCAAGATCGAGCGCGGTACCAGCAAGCGCGTCATGCAGTTCATGCGCGATGGTCGTCCGGAACAGCTGGAATGCACGTTGAACTGGTTGACTGCATGGGCCAAGGCGGATGCCTTGATGTCCAAGGACTTCAACCACACCGGCAAGTCGATGCGCAAATGGGCATTGGGCAGCATGGCGTCTTCGTACATCCGCCTGAAATTCTCCGACTCCCGTCCGCTGGCCAACCATCAGCAGGAGTCGCAGCTGATTGAGGCCTGGTTCAGCAAGATGGCCGATCAGGTGGTCAGCGACTGGGACAACCTGCCGCTGGAAAAAACCAACAACCACTCGTACTGGGCAGCCTGGTCGGTGATGGCAACGTCCGTCGCCACCAACCGCCGCGACCTGTTCGACTGGGCCGTCAAGGAATACAAGGTCGGCGTCAATCAGGTCGACGCCCAGGGATTCTTGCCCAACGAACTCAAGCGCCAGCAACGGGCGCTGGCCTATCACAACTACGCCCTGCCGCCGCTGGCGATGATCGCCAGTTTCGCCCAGGTCAATGGCGTGGATCTGCGCCAGGAAAACAACAGCGCGCTCAAGCGCCTGGGTGATCGCGTGCTGGCCGGGGTGAAAGATCCTGACGAGTTCGAAGAAAAGAACGGCAAGGAACAGGACATGACCGACCTGAAGGTCGACTCGAAATTCGCCTGGCTCGAACCGTTCTGCACGCTCTACACCTGCTCGCCGGATGTGCTGGAGAAGAAGCACAAGATGCAACCGTTCAAGACCTTCCGCCTCGGCGGTGACCTGACCAAGGTCTATGACCCGGCGAACGAGAAGGGTAACAAAGGCAGTTGAGTCAACGCTGATCGTTCCCACGCTCTGCGTGGGAATGCAGCCCGTGACGCTCCGCGTCACATGCCGAAGCGGACGCAGAGCGTCCATTGAGGCATTCCCACGCAGAGCGTGGGAACGATCATGTATCTCTCCGGATTTTGCGGGGGGTTTGGGGGGGCCGTTGGCCCTTGAATGTAGTTTCAGACAAGGAGAGATCGGGATGGTGTTTTCATCCAACGTGTTCCTGTTTTTGTTCTTGCCGATCTTTCTCGGCTTGTACTACTTGAGCGGGCAACGCTATCGCAATTTGCTGCTGCTGATTGCCAGCTATATGTTCTACGCCTGGTGGCGTGTGGACTTCCTCGCACTGTTCGCGGCGGTCACGCTGTGGAACTACTGGATCGGCCTGAAAGTCGGTGCCGCCGGCGTCAGGACCAAACCGGCGCAGCGCTGGCTGCTGCTGGGCGTTGCCGTCGACCTGTGTATCCTCGGCTACTTCAAGTACGCCAACTTCGGCGTCGACAGCATCAACGCCATGATGACCTCGGTCGGTCTTGAGCCATTCATCCTGACCCACGTGCTGCTGCCGATCGGTATCTCGTTCTACATCTTCGAGTCCATCAGCTACATCATCGACGTCTACCGTGGTGATACCCCGGCGACTCGCAACCTGATCGACTTCGCAGCGTTCGTGGCGATCTTCCCGCACCTGATCGCCGGTCCCGTGTTGCGTTTTCGCGACCTGGCCGACCAGTTCAACAACCGCACCCATACCCTCGACAAGTTCTCCGAGGGCTGCACGCGGTTCATGCAGGGTTTCATCAAGAAGGTCTTCATCGCCGACACCCTCGCGGTGGTGGCTGACCATTGCTTCGCCCTGCAAAACCCGACCACGGGTGATGCCTGGCTCGGCGCCCTCGCCTACACCGCGCAGTTGTACTTCGACTTCTCCGGCTACAGCGACATGGCCATCGGCCTGGGCTTGATGATGGGTTTCCGCTTCATGGAAAACTTCAAGCAGCCGTACATCAGCCAGTCAATCACCGAGTTCTGGCGCCGCTGGCACATCAGCCTGTCGACCTGGCTGCGTGACTACCTGTACATCACCCTGGGCGGTAACCGCAAAGGCACGCTGACCACCTATCGCAACCTGTTCCTGACCATGCTGCTCGGTGGCCTTTGGCACGGTGCGAACATCACCTACATCGTCTGGGGTGCGTGGCACGGCATGTGGCTGGCGATCGAGAAAGCCATCGGCCTGAACACTTCGCCGCGCAGCTTCAACCCGATCCGCTGGGCACTGACCTTCCTGCTGGTGGTGATGGGCTGGGTGATCTTCCGTGCGGAAAACCTGCACGTGGCCGGTCGCATGTACGGCGCCATGTTCAGCTTCGGCGAATGGTCGCTGTCGGAACTCAACCAGGCCAGCCTCACCGGCTTGCAGATCGCAACCCTGATCGTGGCCTACGTAACCCTGGCGTTCTTCGGCCTGCGTGATTTCTACAGCAATCAGCCACCGGTCAAGACCAAGCCTGCGGTGAACGTCGATGCAGACGGTCCGGCCGCCGCAACAGCCGGCACGATCAAAGCCGTGCCTGGGGATAACCCGGCGAGCATCCACCAGCCTGGCTACACCGTCGGCGTCGAAGCCCAGGTGCAACCGGCCTACTGGACTGCTGACTGGTCACGCTACGCAATGCGTGCCCTGGTGCTGCTGCTGTTCATCGCCTCGATTCTCAAACTCTCGGCGCAAAGCTTCTCGCCGTTCCTTTACTTCCAGTTCTGAGGGATCTGACCATGACCCGCTCATTACGCATCTTCTACATCGCCCTGTTCCTGGTGACGCTGCTGGCCCTGGGCCTGTGGTCGGTCCGCAGCTTCCTCGGCTTCAGCACCAACGCCGATGCGACAGTGCTCAACGGCCGCTGGACCAAGGCCGTGGAGACGCACTACGACGAGGAATTCCCGATCAAGCGCCTGGGCACCAACCTCTGGGCCGCGCTGGATTTCAAACTGTTCAACGAAGGTCGTCCTGGCGTTGTGCTCGGTCGCGACCAGTGGCTGTACAGCGATGAAGAATTCCATCCGGTCGTCAACGAAGAGCTGAACCTGCAAGGCAACTACGCGCTGGTCGAAGGCGTGCGTCAGACCCTGAAGGACAAAGGCGTGAAACTGGTGATGGCGGTGGTTCCGGCCAAGGTGCGCCTGTACCCGGAACACCTGGGTGAGGCGAAACCGGCCAGCATCCACGCCAACCTCTACCAGGACTTCCACAAGCGCCTGGCCGCTGACCGCATCCTTGCCCCTGATTTGCTGGGCCCCTTGCAAGCGGCCAAAAACGACGGCAAGCAAGTGTTCCTGCGTACCGACACCCACTGGACCCCGGAAGGCGCCGAGGTTGCCGCCGATCGCCTGGCCAAGACCATTGCCGACAAGTACCCGCTGAGCGGCGAACCGCAAGACTTCGTCACCGAGCCTGCGGAAAAAATCACCCACAAAGGCGACCTGCGCCTGTTCCTGCCGCTGGACCCGCTGTTCGAAAACCTGATGCCGGCGCAAGAGCCTTTGCAGAAGCGCAACACCGTTGCCGCGCAAGACCAGCCGGCTGGTGACGATGCCCTGTTCGCCAACACCGAAGTACCGGTTGCGCTGATCGGCACCAGCTACAGCGCCAACCCGAACTGGAACTTCGTCGGCGCGCTGAAACAAGCCCTGCGCAGCGACGTGGTCAGCTACGCCGAAGACGGCCACGGCCCGATCCTGCCGATGCTCAGCTACCTCAAGAGCGACGCATTCAAGAACAGCCCGCCACAAGTGCTGATCTGGGAATTTCCTGAACGTTATCTGCCTGTGAACAACGAAATCGGCGACGCCGACCCGCAGTGGGTCGCAGAGCTTAAACAAGCCGGTGCCCGCCAACAAAACGTAGCCGCAAACACTAAATCCGAGACGCCCGACCGGGCGCAAAACTGAAAGAGAGAGGTAATACCATGACTTTCAAGACTACTCCTCGCCGTCTCGCCAAGACTTTTGCTCTGGTTGCTGGTATGAGCGTGCTTTCGATGCAAGCGTTCGCCGCTGGCGACGCCGCGCTGTACGGCCCGACCGCACCGAAAGGCTCGTCCTTCGTGCGCATCTACAATGCCAGTAACGCCGAAGTCAGCGCCACCGTCGGCAGCACCAACCTGAGCGATGTCGCGCCACTGTCCAGCAGCGACTTCAGCTTCATGCCGGGCGGTGACTACAGCGCCAAGGTCGGCAGCCAGACGCTGCCGGTGAAACTGGCCGGCGACCACTATTACACCCTGGTCAACAACGCCAGCGGCGCCCCGCAACTGATCGAAGAGCCGCCGTTCCGGAACAAGCAGAAATCCCTGGTACGCGTGCAGAACCTCAGCGACAAGGCGCTGACCCTGAAAACCGCCGACGGCAAGACCGACGTGGTCCCGAACGTGGCCGCCAAGGGCCGTGGCGAGCGTGAAATCAACCCGGTGAAGGTCAGCCTGGCGCTATACGATGGCGCAACGAAAGTTGGCGACGTGAAGCCAGTCGCCCTGGAACGCGGTGAAGCCGCGGTGCTGTACGTCACCGGCAGCGGCAGCAGCCTGTCGCCGGTCTGGGTAAAACGCCCGGTATCGACGCGCTAATCATTTTTTCCAGAGGATGAAACACAGTCCCCTGTAGGAGCTGCCGCAGGCTGCGATCTTTTGATCTTCAATGATTTTCAAGAACGTCAAAGATCAAAAGATCGCAGCCTTCGGCAGCTCCTACCCAGGACAGTCAGCCTTTGGACACGGAACAAGAACAAGAGTGAAACGACACAGCGTTCGTAGCTCTAACCAAACGATTTTCAAGGAGTAACAAACATGATTCCGGTGATCTTGTCAGGTGGTAGTGGCTCACGTCTTTGGCCGCTTTCCCGCAAGCAATTCCCGAAACAGTTCCTGGCCCTGACCGGCGAGCACACCCTGTTCCAGCAAACCCTGGAACGCCTGGTGTTCGACGGTATGGACACACCGATCGTGGTCTGCAACAAGGACCATCGCTTCATCGTCAACGAGCAACTGGCCGCTCGCAAACTGGAAACCCAGCGCATCCTGATGGAACCGTTCGGCCGCAACACTGCGCCGGCCGTGGCCCTCACCGCGATGATGCTGGTCAACGAAGGCCGCGACGAACTGATGCTGGTGCTGCCAGCCGACCACGTGCTGGAAGACCAGAAAGCCCTGCAACGCGCCCTGGCGTTGGCCACCGTCGCCGCCGAAAACGGCGAAATGGTGCTGTTCGGCGTACCGGCCACCAAACCGGAAACCGGTTATGGCTACATCAAGTCGACCAACGATTCGCTGCTGCCCGAAGGCGTCAGCCGCGTTTCGCACTTCGTCGAAAAACCGGACGTCAAACGCGCCACCGAATATGTCCAGTCCGGCGGTTACTTCTGGAACAGCGGCATGTTCCTGTTCCGCGCCAGCCGCTTCCTCGAAGAGCTGAAGAAACACGACCCGGATATCTATGACACCTGCCTGTTGACCCTGGAGCGCAGCGCTCAAGACGCCGACACCGTCAGCATCGACGAAGCCACGTTCGCCTGCTGCCCGGACAATTCCATCGACTATTCGGTGATGGAAAAGACCCAGCGCGCCTGCGTCGTGCCATTGACTGCAGGCTGGAGTGATGTCGGCTGCTGGTCGTCGTTGTGGGAAGTGAACGCAAAAGATGCCAATGGCAACGTCACCAAAGGCGACGTGGTGATCCAGGACAGCAAGAATTGCATGATCCACGGCAACGGCAAGCTGGTCTCGGTGATCGGCCTGGAAAACATCGTCGTGGTCGAGACCAAGGACGCCATGATGATTGTCCACAAGGACAAGGTCCAGGGCGTCAAGCAGATGGTCAACACCCTCAACGAACAGGGCCGCAGCGAAACCCAGAACCACTGCGAAGTCTATCGTCCATGGGGCTCCTACGACTCGGTGGACATGGGCGGGCGCTTCCAGGTCAAGCACATCTCGGTCAAGCCGGGCGCGTGCCTGTCGCTGCAGATGCACCACCACCGCGCCGAGCACTGGATCGTTGTCAGCGGCACGGCTGAAGTGACCTGCGATGAGAATGTGTTCCTGTTGACCGAAAACCAGTCGACCTACATTCCGATCGCTTCGGTTCACCGTTTGCGCAACCCGGGCAAGATTCCGCTTGAGATCATCGAAGTGCAATCGGGCAGCTATCTGGGCGAAGACGATATCCAGCGCTTTGAAGATATCTACGGTCGCACCGCGCCGATCGAGAGTGGCGTTTCGGTAAAGACCATCGCGCAGTAAGCGAGCGCTGAAATAAAAGCCCCCGCCCGGTTCACTGCGTCCCCTATCCGCAGTGAGTTGGGCGGGGGCTTTTTTTTCCGGGGTTTTGTGTTGTCAGACCTGGCCCCTTCGCGAGCAGGCTCGCTCCCACAGGGTTTTGAGTCGGTCACAAACTTTGTGGTCAACTCCGGTCCACTGTGGGAGCGAGCCTGCTCGCGAAGGGGCCAGCACATCCACCGCAAATCTCACCCATCGCCAACCTCCCCCACGCTTAGGTAGGATGACCCTCTATCCCCCCGAGGTTTGCGCATCATGTTCATCGGTGTCCTGCTGGTCATCACCTGGCTGATCCTGTTGCTGCGCTATCCGGCCAAGGCCTTGCCGGTGTCCATGGCGGCTGCCTTGGGCCTGGGCATCGTCGCTACCTGGGTCATCTGGATGGACCACCGCGAGCTCAAGCAACTGGAGCGCCTGGAATTGCGCATCAGCTACGCACCGCAACACTGCCCGGCAGACCGACCGCTGCAACTGACCCTGAACAACGGCAACGATGTACCGCTGACCGAATTGCGCTGGCGTGTTGCCGCTTATGCACCGGGCGACACGGTCAATCTCGCCGACAATCAGTACACCGCCCCACGCTACCGCGGACCTGGCGAATTGCAGGCCGGTGGCAACTGGGAAGACTGCTTGCCGCTGCCGCCCCTGCGGCCCGGCTATCGCCCGGAAACTTTGGAGTTTCGCGCCGAGCGTTTGCAGGGTAGTTTCTCGGACTGACCTCACCTTACCTTTCCGCACAAGGACCGCGCCATGCCCGTTGCGTTGATTACCGGATGTTCCAGCGGCATCGGCCGCGCCCTCGCCGATGCGTTCAAGGCTGCTGGCTACGAAGTCTGGGCCAGCGCTCGCAAGGCTGAAGATGTCGCAGCGCTGACCGCGGCCGGTTTTATCGCCGTGCAACTGGACGTCAACGATGGCCAGGCACTCGAACAGTTGAGCGAACGCATCAACCAGCAACATGGCGGCCTCGATGTGCTGGTCAACAACGCCGGCTACGGCGCCATGGGGCCGTTGCTCGATGGCGGTGTGCAGGCGATGCAACGTCAGTTCGAAACCAACGTGTTCGCCATCGTTGGCGTGACCCGTGCGTTGTTTCCCGTGTTGCGACGGGCCAAAGGCATCGTGGTGAACATCGGCAGCGTTTCGGGAATTCTGGTCACGCCGTTTGCAGGTGCTTACTGCGCGTCCAAAGCCGCGGTGCATGCCCTGAGCGATGCCTTGCGCATGGAACTGGCGCCCTTTGGGGTGCGGGTGATGGAAGTCCAGCCCGGTGCCATCGCCTCCAGTTTCGCCAAGAATGCCGGCCACGAAGCTGAGCAGTTGATCAGCGAACAATCGCCGTGGTTCCCGTTGCGCGAAGGCATACGGGCACGGGCCAAGGCCTCCCAGGACAACCCGACACCGGCCAGTGCGTTTGCCGCCGGATTGCTCAAGGCCGTGCAGCAGAGCAAGCCACCGCGCCTGCTTCGATTGGGCAATGGCAGCCGGGCATTGCCGTTGATGGCAGGGTTGTTGCCCAAGGGCTTGCTGGAGTCGGCGTTGATGAAGCGGTTCGGCTTGCGCGGGCAGCTCTGAGACCGGGTCGATACCTTCGCGAGCAGGCTCGCTCCCACAGTTGAAATACATTCCCCTGTGGGAGCGAGCCTGCTCGCGAAGACGTCAGAATAGTCGCTGCAGAATTTTCAGGACTCAACAACATGACCGACTACAACGAATACTTCGACGAAGTGATCCAGGCGCACGTCGCCATCGAACAATGGCTGGCCAAGGAACGCGACCCGGCCGAACTCGAACAATTACTAAGGCGTTTTTCGCCACAGTTTTCCATGGTCTCGCCGTTGGGCCGGGTGCTGGATTTCGATGCGTTGAACGAGTTGTTCCTGATGGCCGCAGGCAAGAAGCTTGGGTTGCGCATCGAACTTGGCGAGTTGAGCGGCATTGCCTTGCACAACGGCGGCGCAACCGTGAGTTACCGAGAACAACAGACCGATGCCACCGGCCTGCATTCCGATCGCCGCTCGACCGTGGTGTTCGAGAAGGTAGAAGGCAAGATTCTTTGGCGGCATCTGCATGAGACGTTTTGTTGAAACCTACAATGCGTTGACAACCACCGTACAGGTAATCCCCGCCGCCAACAGCACGCCCTCCGGCACTTCATCGATGTGAATCCGCACCGGCACGCGCTGCGCCAGGCGCACCCAGTTGAAGGTCGGATTCACGTCGGCAACCAGCTCGCGACTTTCCGGATTGTCGCGGTCGTAGATGCCTCGCGAGATGCTTTCCACATGGCCCTTGAGCACTTCACCGCTCATCAGTTGCATGTCGGCCTTATCGCCCACGCGCACGTGGGGCAGTTTGGTTTCTTCGAAGAAGCCGTAGACCCAGAACGAGTTCATGTCGACCACGGCCATCTTCGCTTCGCCGATGCGCGCGTAATCGCCGCGATGCACATTCAGGTTGGTCACGTAGCCGTCGACGGCTGCACGCACTTCAGTGCGCTTGAGGTTGAGTTCGGCGGCTTCCAGTTGGGCCTGGGCGTGCTGGTAGTCGGCCAGGGCCGAGTCGGCGAGGTTGCTGGCGTCGTCGCGGTTTTCCCTGGAGATCACCAGGTTGTCCATATCGGCGCGGCGATGGGCATTGACCTTGCGCATCTCCCAGGTGGCCTTGCGCGACGCCACCAATGACTGCGCCTGCTTGACCGCGAGGCGGTAGTGCTCGGGGTCGATCTGCATCAGCAAGTCGCCCTTCTTCACCAACTGGTTATCGCGCACGGGCACGTTCACTACTTCGCCCGTGACATCGGCGGCAACGTTGATGATGTCGGCGCGCACCCGGCCATCGCGGGTCCAGGGGGTGTTCATGTAGTGCTCCCACAGGGAGCGACCGATCCCTATCGCGAGGGCCAGCACCAACAAGGTCGCGAGTAGGCTGAAAAGCTTTTTCATCAGGGCATTCTCAGTGGTAGAGAGTCAACGGTAGACAGTCAGCGCCAGGGCGCCGAACAGACAGGTAAAGAGGCTCAGGCGCAGCAGCGCCGGGTGCCAGAAGAAGCGGTACAGGTCGAAGCCGGACAAAAATCGGTCCAGTGCCCAGGCCAACGCCGCCGCGATGAAAAACATCAGGGTCATGGTCGGCATGTACACGCCGTGGAAGGCGATTTCACGAGGCATGTTCAAGTCCTTTGGGCTTGGTATTGGCGTAGGCGGTGAGCGGTGATTGCGGGTCGAGCAACGAGGTGCGGATAAAGTGCAGGTAGCTCTTGACCCGGCGCAGCGCCGACGTGTCGAAGTGCGGGGCAAAGGGTTCGTCGGTAGCTTGTACGCGGCTGATGGCGTGATCGACGGCGATCAGGGCGCGCTCCAGATTGCTCTGGCCCGGTTGCAGGAACAGCCGCACCAGCGAACGGCCCATCACACGGATCGACTGGCGCCATGGCTGGGACTCGGCGTACGCCGGATGCACCGGCAGGATCGCCTGCTCCTTGCGCAACTCGATGATGGCGTGCCCGACCTCCAGTACCACGAACATCCAGCGCAGCAGATCGCGCTGGACCTGTGGCTGCCCCGCCGCGAAGCCGTAGGCCTGATGCACCAGGTCGCGGGTGCGGCTTTCGAAACGCGACGCCAGCCCCTTGAGCTTGCCGCTGATGGCGTAGACCACCTGGCCACGCAAGTCCTGCTCCAGGCGCCGCCACAGCCAGCGACTGTTCGGCGGCAGAATGATCGCGCCGGCCGCCGCGCACACCAGCATGCCAAGCACCATGGCGATGTAGTCGTTGATGAAGGTGTACGGGTTGTAGACCGTGAGGTTGTCCGGCACCGAACCGGTGCTGAAGAAGATCAGCAAGCCGAGGCCGACACCGGCATATTGCGGCCGCGAGCTCAGGAATGAACCGAGCACGATCACCGGTGCGAGCATCACACACAGCAACGGGAAGCCGTCGATCCAGGGGAAGATAAAAAACATCTCGACGAAACCGATCAGCGCCCCGAGAAACGTCCCGCAGGCCATCTGGAACGCCATGCGCTTGGGGTTCGGCGTGGCGGCGGACAAGCCGACGGTGGCGGCGGCGATCAATGTCATGGTCGCCCCGCTCGGCCATGCCGTCGCCACCCAATAACTGCCCAGCACCACCAGGATGAATGCGGCCCGAATCCCCGAGGCGGCCGACACCAGCCAGTTGGTTTGCGGTGTGAACGGTTCGTCCCAGCGCTCGCGTTCATGGCTGTGATCGGCCAGGGATGCGTGGGTCTGTGCATAACTGTGCAAGTCGTCGACGAAGCGATAGAGCAATTCGTACGCCGTGTGGAAGTCCAGCAGTTCGGCATCGCTCGGACCGCCCTCCTGGAAGATCGCGCGCAGGCTTCGTACCCGCGCCGGCAAACCGGCCTTGTAGGCTGTCAGCGCCGTGACCAGGCGCGCCGCGTCGGCACTGGTCAGCGCACGGCCGCTAAAGCCATCGAGCAGTTCGGCGAGGTCTTGCAAGCCTGGTTTGATGGCCGCCACGGCGTGATCGGTGTCACTGCTGCGCAGGCGTTCGAGCAACTGGTGCAAGGCGTTGAAACGCGTGGTGATCCCCATGAACTCGCTGTTCAAGCGGCTGAGCCGACCGTTGCGCCGACGCATGTGCGGGTCTTCGAACACGGTGACGCTGCGCAGCCCTTCCAGGCCCACCGCTTCGGCGATGAAGCGCACGTTACCGGCCTCGAAGGCCTCGCGCTGACTGCGACCGCGCAAACCATCGGTGACGAACAGGGCAAATACCCCGAAGCGCTGATACAAGGCATTGCGCATCGCGGCACTGGCGGTTTGCGGCAAGATCGCGGCGCTGACCAGGGTCGCGCAGAGAATCCCCAGGGAGATTTCCAGCACCCGCCAGACCGCCGCCATGAACGCACCGTCTGGATGGGCCAGCGCTGGCAACCCGACCATCGCGGCGGTGTAGCCGGCCAACACAAAGCCGTAGGCGCGGAAGTTGCGGCAACGCGCCGCGCCGGCCGAGCAGATACCCACCCAGATCGCCAGCGAACCGAGGAACAGTTCGGTGTTCTGCGCAAACAGGGCGATCAACGCCACCATCACCGTCGAACCGGCCAAGGTGCCCAGAAAGCGATAGAAACTCTTGGCGAACACCTGGCCGCTTTGCGGCTGCATGACGATGAACACGGTGATCATCGCCGTTCGCGGCTGCGGCAATTCCAGGCGCATGGCCAGCCACAGGGTCAGGAAGGCTGCGATCAATACCTTGAAAATGTAGACCCAGGTCACGCCGTCGCTGCGTGCCCAGTCGAAGAAACCCCGGCGCCATTCAAGGGAGCACAGCCAGCGCAAGGGTGCGGGCAAGGGCGTCATCAGATCCTGCTCATTGGATAAAAGGTCAGACTCAGTACCTGTGGGAGCGAGCCTGCTCGCGAAAGCGGTGTGTCAGGCGACAACTTCTTTGACTGACAAGGCCTCTTCGCGAGCAGGCTCGCTCCCACTGGGGTTATGTTCAACGCAAAAGGACCGGGGTTTTCGGTGCAGCGGTCTGGCTGTCTTTCGGCACATCGTTGCCTGCACCGAGCCCGCCGCCCAACGCCGTCACCAACTCGGCATGGGCGCTGAGGCGCGCTGCCTGCACCTGCTGCTGCACCTGCTGCTGCTTGAACAACAGCGTCTGCGCATTGAGCACGTTGAGGTAATCGGTGAGCCCGCGCTGATAAGCGATCGTCGCGATGTCATAGGTTCTCTGTGCAGTGGCAACCGACTCGGCGGCGAAGGCCTGCTGCTTGTCCATGGACTCGCGACGAATCAACTGGTCAGAGATGTTCTTCAGGGCATTGACCAGGGTCTGGTTGTACTTGGCCACGGCAATGTCATAACCCGCCGAAGCCTCGCCCAGCTCCGCGCGCAAACGGCCGCCGTCGAAGATCGGCAGGGATATCGCCGGGCCGACGCTGTAGTTGAGCTTCCTGCCGGTCAGGAACTCCAGCGCCCCGCCACCGGTGGCCATGTAGCCCAGGCTGCCGACCAGATCGACGTTGGGATAGAAGCCTGCATGCGCCACGTCGATGCCCCGTGCTTGCGCCGCCACTTGCCAGCGGCTGGCGACAACGTCCGGACGTTGCCCGAGCAACTGCGCCGGCAACGACGACGGCAGTTTGAGCGCTGCACCCAGTGACAGGGTCGGCCGTTGCAATTGCGCCCCCTGCCCCGGCCCAAAGCCTGCGAGTGCGGCCAGTTGGTTACGGCTCAGGGCGATTTCCTCGTCCAGTGCATCGATCTGGCGATGGGTTTCCGGCAGGGGCGTCTCGGCCTGGCTGACTTCGAAATGGGTCCCGATGCCGCCGTTCAGGCGCTTGTGCGCCAGATCCAGGATTTGCTGTTGTTGCTTCAATGTCGCTTCGACGATGTCCCGCTGCGCGTAATGCAACGAGAGCTCGATGTAGACGCGCACGATGTTGTTCTGTAATTCGAGCTGCGCCTGACGCGCTTCGGCGACGGTCATGTGGGCCATGTCCACGGCGCGCTCGGTGGCATTGCTTTCACGACCCCAGAGGTCGAGGGCGTAACTGAAGCCCAGCGCGGCGTTGTTGTCCCAGGTCGTGCTGTTGGCCAGATCGCCGGGGCCGTAGAACTGATCGGTGGGCCAGTTGTGGCGCTTGAGGGTGGATTGGCCGTTGATCTGCAACGACTCGGCCGACTCGGCCACACCGGCGATGGAATTGGCCTGACGCACCCGCGCGGCGGCCATGGCCATGGTCGGGCTGCCTTGCACGGCGAGGTCGATCCAGCGATTCAGTTGCGGATCGCCATAAGCCTGCCACCATTGAGCGGTGGGCCAATGCGCATCCTGCGCGGCGCTCTGGATGGCTTCGTCGGTGGCCAGCGAATCAGCCTCCAGCGCCTTGCCCTGCGGGGCGATACCTCCGGTTCCGATGCAGCCGCTGATTACCAGGGTTAAAGCCAGAATACTGAGGGGTTGAAGCGCTCTGCTGATGCGACGCGGCACTGCTGAAAATTCCTGAGGTGGGGAACATAGGAGGGACAGCGCAATTCTAGGGGTGGGTTTTCAACGCGATAAGCTGGGATTCCTGTGAATCTTTGTTACCGTTAACGCGATAATCCCTTTGTAGGGGTCTCCGCCCCTGAAACTTCGTGTCACAATTTGCCATCGAACCCGAGAGCACCCCATGGACACATTGCAAAACATGCGCGCCTTCAGTTACGTGGCCGAGGCCGGCAGCTTCACCGCCGCCGCGGTGCAACTGGACACCACCACGGCCAACGTCTCGCGCGCGGTCTCCAACCTGGAAGCCCACCTGCAAACCCGTCTGCTCAACCGAACGACACGACGCATCGCCCTGACGGAAGCCGGCAAGCGCTATTTGCTGCGCTGTGAGCAGATTTTGACGTACGTGGAAGAAGCCGAAGCCGAAGCCAGCGATGCCCACGCGCGCCCGGCCGGGCAGCTCAAGGTGCACACCATGACCGGCATCGGCCAGCACTTCGTGATCGACGCCATCGCCCGCTATCGCAAGACCCACCCGGACGTGACCTTCGACCTGACCATGGCCAACCGCGTGCCGGACCTGCTGGACGAGGGCTACGACGTGTCCATCGTGCTCGCCAGCGAACTGCCGGATTCGGGCTTCGTTTCCCAGCGCCTGGGAATCACCTACAGCATCGTTTGCGCGTCGCCGGCCTACGTTAAAGCCAACGGTTGCGCGCAAAAACCCAGCGACCTGCTGAACCACGCGTGCCTGCGCCTGGTGAGCCCGGTCATCCCCCTGGAAAAATGGGCCTTCGACGGTCCCGACGGGCAGGAAATGGTCACCATCAACAGCTCGCCGTTCCTGGTGAACTCAGCCGATGCGATGAAAACCGCGATCACCAGTGGCATGGGCATTGGTGTACTGCCGCTGTACGCCGCGATCGACGGTTTGCGTAACGGCACGCTGGTGCGGGTGATGCCCAAGTACCGCTCGCAGGAGCTGAACCTGTACGCGATCTATCCGTCGCGGCAGTACCTGGATGCGAAGATCAAGACTTGGGTGGAGTACCTGCGCGGGTCGTTGCCGGAGTTGTTGGCGGCGCATCAGGCGGAATTGGCGGCGTATGAATTGAGCGGCAGTCTCGCCGGGGCGCGAGTGGCAAACTGAGACGTACTTGAACGAATGGCGATTAAAAACCCGGACCTGGTCCGTAAAGCTGCTGTTCACTTAAGCATGGGGTTGTATTTAAGGACTGGATTGGGGGGATATCCATTGCTGCGGTAACGGCCGCTTATGGTTTCGCCCTTACGGCGAGTCCCTTTTTCAAACGCCGGAGTGCCGGCCCAGCAAAAAGGAACCAAAAGGCTTTGCCCCACCACTCGGTGCCTCGCTAGGGCTCGGCATGCCAGAACGAAGGCATTGCTCCGTGGGTCGCCGCGATGGGCCATCCCTGGCCCAGCGCGGCTAAACCGGCGTCCTGCCGGTTTCCCCACTGCGCAATGCCTGCGTTCGGCCATCGTGGTTAACGGGGCACCCAAATCCAAAGCAAAGCGAGGCGGCCTTACAGCCGACCTGATCTTTGCGGATACCCCCAGCCCCCTGTAGGAGCCAGCGGTGCGGCGATCCGACTTGCCGGCGAACCAGGCGCCGCGGTGTATCTGTTGTACCGCGTTATCGTTCTTTGCCGGCAGGCCTGGCTCCTACAGGAGGAACACGTACGGCTCCCGATCAGGTCGGCTGTAAGGCCGCCTCGCTTTTGCGTTTGATTTCGCTTTTGATTTTCTTGCCCCATCGAGAGGCCGAGTGGAGGTTCTGCGCAGTGGGTAAACCGGCAGGGATGCCGGTTTAGCCGCGCTGGGCCAAGGATGGCCCATCGCGGCGGGCCCACGGAGCAGGACCGGAGCGAGGGTATGCCGAGCATTAGCGAGGCACCGAACGCCAGGGGCAAGAGCCCTTGGTTACTTGGGGCCGGGCGGCGTTCCGTGCTTCCAAGTGACTCGCTGTAAGAGCGAAACCATAGGCCGCCGTTACCGCAGCAATGGATATACACCCAATCCAAATGCCACCAACCTAAAGAACAGCATTACTGCCGAGGCCGGTTTTTTATGGCCTGGGCTAGATCAATGCAAGATCTGGCTCAGGAACAGCTTGGTGCGTTCATTCTGCGGGTTGTCGAAGAAGTCGTTCGGCGCCGCCTGCTCGACGATTTCGCCCTTGTCCATGAAGATCACGCGATTGGCCACGGTGCGGGCAAAGCCCATTTCATGGGTCACGCAGAGCATGGTCATGCCGTCTTCGGCCAGGCCGATCATGGTATCCAGAACCTCCTTCACCATCTCGGGGTCGAGTGCCGAAGTCGGTTCGTCGAACAACATGATTTTCGGCTTCATGCACAGCGCACGGGCAATCGCCACGCGCTGTTGCTGACCGCCGGACAGCTGCCCCGGGTACTTGTGCGCCTGCTCCGGAATGCGCACGCGCTCCAGGTAATGCATGGCGATTTCCTCGGCCTTGCGCTTGGGCATCTTGCGCACCCACATTGGCGCCAGGGTGCAGTTCTGCAGGATGGTCAGGTGCGGGAACAGGTTGAAATGCTGGAACACCATGCCGACTTCACGACGGATCGCTTCGATCTGCTTGAGGTCGTTGGTCAGTTCCACGCCATCGACCACGATGCGGCCCTGCTGGTGTTCTTCCAGGCGATTGAGGCAGCGGATAGTGGTGGATTTGCCCGAACCCGACGGCCCGCACAGGACGATCCGCTCGCCCTGCTTGACGTTGAGGTTGATGTCCTTGAGTACGTGGAACTGACCGTACCACTTGTTCACGCCCTGCATCTGGATAATGCCTTCAGGGCTCACAGGCTTCTTGATTGCTTCGCTCATTACAGAACTCCTAACGCTTGTGGCCAGTGTCGAGCTTGCGTTCCAGATGCATGGAATAGCGCGACATACCAAAACAGAAAATCCAGAACACCAGGGCCGCGAACACATAGCCTTCAGTGGCCATGCCCAGCCATTTCGGGTCGGCGGCGGCTTGCTTGACGCTGTTGAGCAGGTCGAAGAGGCCGATGATGATCACCAGGCTCGTGTCCTTGAACAGCGCGATGAAGGTGTTGACGATGCCGGGGATCACCAGCTTCAGGGCTTGCGGCAGAATCACCAGGCCCATGCTGCGCCAGTAGCCCAGGCCCATTGCCGCGGCCGCTTCGTACTGTCCTTTAGGGATCGCTTGCAGGCCGCCACGCACCACTTCGGCCACGTAGGCCGACTGGAACAGGATCACGCCGATCAGCGCCCGCAGCAATTTGTCGAAGTTCATGCCTTCAGGCAGGAACAACGGCAGCATCACCGAGGACATGAACAGCACCGTGATCAACGGCACGCCGCGCCAGAATTCGATGAAGGTCACGCAGACCACGCGAATTGCCGGCATGTTCGAACGTCGGCCCAATGCCAGGACAATCCCCAGGGGCAACGCACCGGCAATACCGACGGTGGCGATCACCAGGGTCAGCATCAGGCCGCCCCATTGGCTGGTCGCCACTTGGGTCAGGCCAAAGACGCCGCCGTGCAGCAGGCACCAGGCAATGATCGGGTACAGCACCAGGAAGCTCAGGCCATACACGGCTTTATGATGAAAGCGCGAGATGAACAACGGTGCCACGCCAATGACCGCCAGCCACACCGTCAGGTCGACGCGCCAGCGCAGTTCCGGCGGGTAATAGCCGTACATGAACTGGCCGAAGCGCTGCTGGATGAACACCCAGCAGGCGCCCTCCTTCGTGCAGTCGGCGCGGGTGGTGCCCACCCAGTTGGCATCGATGATTGCCCAGCTCAGGATCGGCGGTATCACCAGGTAGATCAGGTAGAACGCGAACAAGGTCAGCAGGGTGTTGAGCCAGCTGGAGAACATGTTCGCGCGTATCCACGCCATCGGGCCGAAGACCTTGGCCGGCGGTGGCATGTCGGGTTTGAAAGTATGAGTACTCATGCGCTATTCCTTACCGCTCGATCAGCGCAATGCGCTTGTTGTACCAGTTCATCAGCAGGGAAATGCTGATACTGATCGCCAGGTAAACGCTCATGGTGATGGCAATCACCTCGATCGCCTGGCCGGTCTGGTTGAGCACCGTGCCTGCGAACAGCGAGACCATCTCCGGATACCCGATACCGGCCGCCAGCGAGGAGTTCTTCGCCAGGTTCAGGTATTGGCTGGTCAGCGGCGGAATGATCACGCGCAGGGCTTGCGGGATGATCACCTTGCGCAGGGTCGGACCGTTGCGCAGGCCGAGCGAATGCGCAGCTTCGGTCTGGCCGTGGCTGACCGACTTGATGCCCGAACGCACGATCTCGGCGATGAACGCTGCGGTGTACACCGTGAGCGCCAGGGTCAAGGCCAGCAGTTCCGGGATCAGTACCCAGCCGCCGACGAAGTTGAAGCCTTGCAGCTTGGGCATTTCCCAGTGCACTGGCGCACCGAAGATCAACACGCACAGCGCCGGGATCGCCAGGAACAACGCCAGGCCAACCCAGAACTTGTGGAACGGCTCGCCCGTGGCTTCAAAGCGCTTGTTGGCCCAGCGGGTCATCAGCACGATGGCGACAATGGCCACGACGATGCTGATCACGAACGCCCAGAAACCATCGGCCATCAGCGCCG
Source organism: Pseudomonas umsongensis (assembly GCF_002236105.1). Taxonomy (GTDB): domain Bacteria; phylum Pseudomonadota; class Gammaproteobacteria; order Pseudomonadales; family Pseudomonadaceae; genus Aquipseudomonas; species Aquipseudomonas umsongensis. Next base: position 248,019 of record NZ_NIWU01000002.1, on the reverse strand, counting down.
CCGGCATGTTCAGGCCGCGGCTGCTGACGAAGAAGGTGTCGCCGAAGTTGTGGCTGTTGCGCGGCCCCGGCATGGTCAGGAACACCGCGAAGTACCAGAACAGGATCTGCAGCAGAGGCGGAATGTTGCGGAAAACCTCCACGTACACGGTCGCCAACTTGGCGATGATCCAGTTCTTCGACAGTCGGGCCACGCCGACGATGAAACCGAGGATCGTCGCCAGGATCACGCCGATGAAGGTCACCAGCAAGGTGTTTAGCAAGCCGATGACAAACACCCGGGCATAGCTGTCCGCTTCGGTGTAGTCGATCAGGTGTTGGGCGATGCCGAACCCGGCACTGCGCTCCAGAAAGTCAAAACCGGAGGTAATGCCCCGGTGTTGCAGGTTGGTCTGTGTGTTGTCGAACAGATACCAGCCTAGCGAGACCACCCCGATAATGGTGATGATCTGGAATACCCACGCACGCACTCGTGGATCGCTGAGGCTGAGCCTCTGCTTTGGTGCGCCGATTGAATTTTGCATGAAGTGCCCCGCAAAGAATGGAACAGAACATCACCCGGTGGTTGGCCCACCGGGTGATAGAACCATCAGCGCACTGGTGGTGCGTATTGAATGCCGCCAGCGTTCCACAAGGCGTTCAGCCCGCGGTCGATCTCCAGCGGAGTGCTCTTGCCGAGGTTTTTCTCGAACACTTCACCGTAGTTGCCGACTTGCTTGACGATCTGCACGACCCAGTCTTTCTTCACTTTCAGGTCTTTGCCGTATTCACCGTCAGTGCCCAGCAGACGAGCGACGTCCGGGTTCTTGGTGGCCTTGGCTTCGGCTTCGACGTTTTTCGAGGTGATGCCGGCTTCTTCAGCGTTGAGCATGGCGTAGCCAACCCAGCGCACGATGGCCAGCCACTCGTCGTCGCCGTTACGCACGACCGGGCCCAGTGGCTCCTTGGAAATGGTTTCCGGCAGCACCACGTAGTCCTTCGGCGAGGCCAGCTTGCTGCGCTGGGCAAACAGTTGGGACTTATCGGAGGTCAGTACGTCGCAACGACCGGATTCAAGCGACTTGGCGCTCTCGTCGGAGGTGTCGAAAGTGATCGGGGTGTATTTCAGACCGTTGCCACGGAAGTAGTCGGAAACGTTCAGTTCGGTGGTGGTACCGGCCTGGATGCAGATGGTCGCGCCATCCAGCTCTTTGGCGCTCTTGACGCCCAGCTTGTTGTTGACCAGGAAGCCGATGCCATCGTAGTAAGTGATGAAGCCAGGGAATTTCAGACCCATGCCCGCGTCACGGGAGCTGGTCATGGTGGTGTTGCGCGACAGGATGTCGATCTCGCCGGACTGCAGCGCGGTGAAACGCTCCTTGGCGTTCAACTGGCTGAACTTGACCTTGGTCGCGTCGCCGAATACGGCAGCGGCCACGGCACGGCAGTAGTCTGCATCGATACCGACGATCTTGCCGGTGGAATCTGGAACCGAGAAGCCAGGCAGGCCATCGCTGACGCCGCACTGTACGAAACCTTTCTTCTGTACTGCATCCAGGGTCGCGCCCGCCTGAGCGAACCCACTGACGCCGAGTACCGCGGCTGCAGTCACGACTGCCAGGGTGGATTTCAACATCTTCATTCAAACCTCCAGTTTTGCTCTTGTTGTGTCGGAGCGTGAGTCCAGTCGCACCCTTTTGAGGCGTTGGTGACCCTTGTTGGCTTTTTATAGGGTCAACCGACGTAGGACCGTAGCCATGAGTCTAGTAGGAGAAAATCCATATAAAGGACAACTCACTTCTCACCAATCGGCCGAACGGGCTGTAGCCCTTTCTCGTTCGCGAAGCCCGTAGCGGCCATTGGCGAACATCCATTACCGGATTTTTTTGCTATCCCACTGCCAACAATGGCCTGATAGTGTTACCGACAGATGTGGGATTTTCGTACCAGCTTGCGTATAGCAAAGCCCGTACCACACCGACCGCTTAAGCGGTTAAGCGACAGGTCAATAGCAAAACTTGTAACCTTGCGACATCTTCGTAACTGATCAACCAGAGACGCCCTCAGACCTCGCACTCAATGAGAGCGCCCGCACATGTTTGGAGCAGCCATGACCAACCCTTTGATTCTTGAACCCATCAAGACCGCAGATGCCTGCGTTATCTGGCTCCACGGCCTGGGCGCCGATCGATACGACTTCCTGCCGGTGGCCGAAGCCCTGCAGGAGACTTTGCTGAGTACACGATTCGTCTTGCCCCAGGCACCGACCCGCGCCGTCACCATCAATGGCGGTTACGAGATGCCGAGCTGGTACGACATATTGGCCATGAGCCCGGCACGGGCGATCAATCGCGAGCAACTGGAAGAGTCGGCCAACTGGATAATCGAATTGCTCGAACAGCAGCGCGCCACCGGAATAGACGCTTCGCGAATTTTTCTCGCCGGCTTTTCCCAGGGCGGCGCCGTGGTTCTACACACCGCGTTTCTGAAATGGCAGGGCCCGCTGGGTGGCGTACTTGCCCTCTCGACTTATGCACCGACCTTCAGCGACGCGCTGGAACTGTCCGCCAGCCAGCAGCGCATTCCGGTGCTTTCGCTGCACGGGCAGTACGATGACGTGGTGCAGAACTCGATGGGACGTAGCGCCTATGAGCATTTGAAACAGCGTGGTGTCACCGTGACATGGCAGGAATACCCAATGGGCCATGAAGTGTTACCTGAGGAAATTCGCGACATCGGCGTGTGGCTCGACGAGCGCCTGCGGTAAACAATGACGTTTAAAAACGCCCTTTGATCCATCCCTCTACGCCGCGCCCGATTCTTGCATTACACTGGCCGGCGTACATTCCTTAACCAATTGATGAGATGACCGTGCTCAAAGCACTCAAGAAAATGTTCGGTAAAAGCGAGACTGAGCAACTCGCGCCAGTCCCCAGCGCTCCTTCTCACGCCCCCAGCCACCGCACCGACGGTAGTCAGCCTGGCCGTACCGCTGCCGTCGCGGCACCGAAACATGAGCCCGCGAGCACGGCGGCCGTCCAACCTGCGGTGGTCACTGCCCCCGAGCAGCCACACAGCGAAACGCCGAAACCCGCCAAACCCCGCCGCGAACCGAAGCCGAAAGCGCCGGTCATCCCGTGGAAACTCGAAGACTTCGTCGTCGAACCCCAGGAAGGCAAGACCCGTTTCCACGATTTCAAACTCGCCCCCGAACTGATGCACGCCATCCAGGACCTGGGCTTTCCGTACTGCACGCCGATCCAGGCCCAGGTGCTGGGTTTCACCCTCGCCGGCAAAGACGCCATCGGCCGCGCGCAGACCGGTACCGGCAAGACCGCGGCATTCCTGATATCGATCATCACCCAGCTGCTGCAGACCCCGCCGCCGAAAGAGCGCTACATGGGTGAGCCGCGCGCGCTGATCATCGCACCGACTCGCGAACTGGTGGTGCAGATCGCCAAGGACGCGGCGGACCTGACCAAGTACACCGGCCTGAACGTCATGACGTTTGTGGGCGGCATGGACTTCGACAAGCAGCTCAAGCACCTCGAGGCTCGCCATTGCGACATTCTCGTGGCCACCCCGGGTCGCCTGCTGGACTTCAACCAGCGCGGCGACGTGCACCTGGACATGGTCGAAGTGATGGTGCTGGACGAAGCCGACCGCATGCTCGACATGGGCTTCATCCCGCAGGTGCGCCAGATCATTCGCCAGACCCCGCCGAAGAATGAGCGTCAAACGCTGCTGTTCTCGGCGACCTTCACCGATGACGTGATGAACCTGGCCAAGCAGTGGACCACCGACCCGGCCATCGTCGAGATCGAGTCGCAGAATGTGGCCAGCGAAAACGTCGAGCAGCACATCTACGCGGTGGCCGGTGCCGACAAATACAAACTGCTCTACAACCTGGTCACCGACAACGGCTGGGAGCGGGTCATCGTCTTCGCCAACCGCAAGGATGAAGTACGCCGCATCGAAGAACGCCTGGTACGCGACGGGGTCAACGCCGCGCAGCTATCGGGTGATGTGCCGCAACACAAGCGCATCAAGACCCTGGAAGGTTTCCGCGAAGGCAAGATCCGCGTGCTGGTCGCCACCGACGTGGCAGGTCGCGGTATCCACATCGACGGCATCAGCCACGTGATCAACTTCACCCTGCCGGAAGTCCCGGACGACTACGTGCATCGCATCGGCCGTACCGGCCGTGCCGGCGCCGACGGCGTTTCCATCAGTTTTGCCGGTGAAGACGACTCCTACCAGCTACCGGCTATCGAGGAAAAACTGGGGCGCAAGATCAGCTGTGAAACACCGCCGACGCATCTATTGCGGGCGGTTGAGCGCAAGCGGCCGCACTGAGCCCCCTTGCAGTAACAAGCGCAGCCGGAAACGGACTGCGCTTTTTTTTCGCCCGGAGATTGCCAGAGATATCTAAAAGTCCATAATAGACAAATTAGTTTACATTCCAGCGCCCGGAGCCGACCATGCCCAGCACCCCTTACGTGATCAATCAGACCCAGGCCCGCGAGTTGCTGGCACAGGTGGACGTGCCGCAAATCCTGCGCAAGCTATTCCGCGACCTGGCCGCCGGGCAAGCGGTGCAGCCGGCACAGCAACTGGTGGAGTTTCCACAGGGTGCCGGCGACTTCATCAATTACCTGGGCGTGCTGGCCGAAGACGGCGTGTACGGAATCAAGACTTCGCCATACATCGTCCGTGAACAGGGGCCCTTGGTAACGGCGTGGACGTTGTTGATGTCGATGCAAACCGGGCAGCCGCTGATGCTTTGCGATGCGGGCGAACTGACCACGGCCCGCACCGCTGCAACCACCGCCGTGGCGGTCGATGCCCTCGCGCCGCTCACCGCCAATCGCCTGGCAATCATCGGCAGCGGCAAAGTGGCCCAGGCGCACCTGCATTACGTGAAAGGCCTGCGCGACTGGCAAAGCATCAGCCTGTACTCGCCGAGCCTGAGTGAAGACCTTGAAACGGTGAGCCTGCTGAAAACCATCGAGCCGCGCCTGACCATCGCGCAAAGTCTCGAGGCCGCCATCAGTGACGCGGATGTCGTCATGCTCTGCACCTCGTCCGCAGGTCCGGTGATCGATCCGTCGAGCCTGAGTAAACCGGCGTTGATCACCTCCATCAGCACCAACGCGCCACGCGCCCACGAGGTGCCGCCGCAGAGCCTCAATGACATGCAGGTATTTTGCGACTACCGCCTGACCACCCCGGGTTCGGCCGGTGAGATGCTGATTGCAGGCGAGCAGCATGGCTGGGATAAAAGTGCGATTGTTGGCGACTTGGCCGACCTGCTGAGCGAGAAAGTGCAGCGCCCCGACTATGAGCGCCATGTGTTCTTCCGCTCGATCGGCCTCGGTCTGGAGGACATTGCGCTGGCCCATGCCATCTACCGCTTGCACCCCTGACACCCCAGTCCACTTGTGGGAGCGAGCCTGCTCGCGAATACGATCTTTCATTCAACGTTGATGTTGACTGATACGACGCTTTCGCGAGCAGGCTCGCTCCCACAGAGAATCTCGACAACATTGGCATTTGCGCCCCATCAGGAGACGTTCATGAGCCAGGCAGACTTCATCATCATCGGCGGCGGGATTGCCGGCGCTTCCACCGGTTTCTGGCTGTCGCAGCACAGTCGCGTGATCGTGCTCGAACGCGAGTCCCACCCGGCCTATCACTCCACCGGTCGTTCCGCGGCGCTGTACACCGCCGCCTACGGAACACCTCAGGTGCGTGCGTTAACCCAGGCTAGCCGCGACTTCTTCGACAATCCGCCAAGCGGTTTCTGCGAACACCCGCTGCTGACCCCGCGCGGCGAGATGACCGTGGACTTTACCGGCGACCCGGCCGAACTGAACAATCAATACCTGAGCGCCAAAGCCACGGTCCCTGAAATGCAATTGCTGAGCGCCGATGAGGCCTGCGTGCGCGTGCCGATCCTGCGCCGGGAAAAAGTCCACGGCGCGATCTACGATCCGACCGCCAGCGACATCGACACCGATGCCCTGCATCAGGGCTACCTGCGTGGCATCCGCCGCAACCAGGGCGAAGTCCATACCGACAGCGAAGTCCTGAGCCTGAGCCGCGATGCCGCAGGCTTGTGGCAAGTACAAACCCAGGGTCAGACCTTCAGCGCGCCGGTCATCATCAACGCCGCCGGCGCCTGGGCCGACAAGATCGGTGAAATGGCCGGTGCCCGGACCCTGGGCCTGCAACCCAAGCGCCGCGCGGCCTTCATCTTCGCCGGCCCCGAGGGCGTGGACATCCACCATTGGCCGATGCTGGTGAGCCTCGACGAATCCTTCTATATGAAACCCGATGCCGGAATGTTCCTCGGCTCGCCGGCCAACGCAGACCCGGTCGAACCCCACGACGTACAGCCCGAAGAACTGGACATCGCCATGGGCATCTACCAGATCGAGGAAGCCACCACCCTGACCATCCGCCGCCCGACCCGAACCTGGGCCGGCCTGCGCAGTTTTGTCAGCGATGGTGACTTGCTGTCCGGTTTCGATCCGCAGGTGCAGGGATTGTTCTGGGTGGCGGCACAAGGCGGCTACGGCATCCAGACCTCGCCCGCCATGGGCCAGGCCAGTGCCGCGCTCGTACGCGGTGAACCCCTGCCCGAACCCCTTACCCGCTTCGGCCTGAATGCCGGAATGCTGTCCCCTGCCCGCCTGGGTTGAATGTAGTCCTCAGGTGACGCGCCGATTCGATTGCGGCACACTTTCAGCGTCCTGGTTGACGGGGCGCTGAAGCTGCCCGGAGCCCCACTGTATGAACGCACCTGAACAAGATCCGGTCCTGAACGAGACGTCCCTGGACAACTTCCGGGCCATCGCCGATGCCATCGCCACGCTGTTTTTCCCCCACGCCGAAGTGGTGCTGCACGATTTGCGCACGCAAAAAGTCGACTACATCGCCAACAACCTGTCGAAACGGGAAATCGGTGACGACTCGGCCCTGGAGGACATGCTCAGCGACGATGTCAGCGAACGCAACATCGGGCCCTACGAAAAGCTTAATTGGGATGGTCAGAAGATTCGCAGTCTCAGCACCGTGCTGCGCGACCGCGAGGGACACCCGCTGGCGGTGCTGTGCATCAATCTGAATATTTCGCTGTTCGAGAATGCCAAGGCCGCGCTGGACTTGTTCCTGTCGCCGACCAAGCTGATTCCGCAGCCCGATTCACTGTTTCGCGATGACTGGCAGGAGCGGATCAACACCTTCCTCCACGCCTGGCTGCGCGAACGCCAACTGAGCCTGAACCTGCTCACCCGCGACCACAAACGAGAACTGGTACTGGCCCTGCACGCCGAAGGCGCCTTCAAGGGCAAGAGCGCATCGAACTATGTGGCCAATGTACTGAACATGGGGCGGGCGACGGTGTACAAGCATTTGAAGGAACTCAAAGGCTGAGCAACTGACACCAAGACACCGAAGGGCCACGGCCGCCAACGATAACGCGGGAAACCCGACACCCCGCCGCGACCTCAGGCTCATCTGTAGGAGCGAGCATGCTCGCGATGGTCGTCAACGATAACGCGGGAAACCTGACACCCCGCCGCGACCTCAGGTTCATCGCGAGCATGCTCGCTCCTACAGATGGGGCGTCCCCAGCCCCCTCGTTATTCCAGCGCCGCAGCCGGGCCGAAGAACTCGTAGCGGCTCTGCTTTTCCGGTACGCCCAACGCCTTGAGGTGGCGCTTGACCGCCGCCATGAAGCCTTTAGGCCCAAGGAAGTAAGCATCCAGATCGCGCTCTTCGGGCAACCAGGCGGCCAGTTGTTCCTGGCTCAAAAGCCCGACCTTGTGCGCTGCCGGGCTGACACCGTCATCTTCGGCATAGCAGTAGAAACGCTTGAGTTGCGGGTGACGCTCGGCCAGCCCGTCGATCCAGTCGCGGAAGGCGTGGACGCTGCCATTGCGCGCGCAGTGGATGAAGTGCACCGGCCGCTCGGTTTCCAGCGCCGCTTCCAGCATGGCCAGGGTCGGGGTGATGCCGACGCCACCGCTGATCAGCACCAGCGGTTTGTCACTGGCGCTCAGGGTGAACTCGCCCGATGGCGGGAACAGCTGGATGCTCGCCCCTACATGCAATTGATCGTGCAAGTGATTGGAGGCTCGCCCGCCATCTTCACGCTTGACGCTAATGCGGTATTGGCCCTTGTTCGCCAACGCCGACAGCGAATAGTTGCGGCGAATCTCTTCGCCATCGAGGATCAGTTTCATGCCGATGTACTGGCCTGGCTCGGCGGCGAGGATAGGCCCCTTGTCAGCCGGTTCGAAATAGAAAGAGGTGATTTCCGCACTTTCCTCGACCTTGGCCGCCACGATGAATTCCCGCGCCCCGCGCCAGCCGCCCGGTGCCTGCTCTTTCTGGTCGTAGATGCTGGTTTCGGCACCGATCAGGATGTCCGCCAGTTGACCGTAAGCCGCTCCCCATGCCGCAATCACTTCAGGCGTGGCGATTTCTTCGCCCAGCACCTCGGCAATGGCCCGCAGCAGGCAGCTACCTACAATCGGGTAGTGTTCCGGCAGAATCTGCAGGGCCACGTGCTTGTTGATGATCTTGGCCACCAGGTCGCCCAACTGATCGAGCTGGTCGATGTGGCGGGCGTACATCAATACACCGTTCGCCAGGGCGCGCGGTTGGTCACCGCTGGCCTGGTGAGCCTGGTTGAACAGAGGACGGACTTGCGGATATTCGGACAACATCATCCGGTAGAAGTGAGTGATCAGCGCTTCGCCACCGCTTTCAAGCAATGGCACAGTGGACTTGACGATGGCACGGTCTTGAACGCTCAGCATAAGGTGACTCCTGGGCAACGGGTTTTTTTAACAGTTGCCTTAGACTTATCAGTTTCCGTGCCAACTATTAAAACCTTAAAAATCAATTACTTAATTGCACAGTAGTCATTACGACACACAGCAGGTTATAGTCTTATCGACTACACGGAGTCACTATGACTGCAAAATCCTTGCTCACTGCGCTGTTGCCACTGGTGGCGGACCTGTCCCGCGAACTCCCCGAGGGCGAACGCTATCGACGCTTGCTGGAAGCCATGCGCGCCCTGCTCCCCTGTGATGCCGCCGCCCTGCTGCGCCTCGATGGTGAATGGCTGGTGCCGCTGGCTGTCGATGGCTTGAGCACCGACACCCTAGGCCGGCGCTTCAAGGTCAGCGAACACCCACGTTTTGAGGCACTGCTCAGCAGCACCGGCCCCACGCGGTTTGCCGCTGACAGCAATATGCCCGACCCGTATGACGGCCTGGTCGATGGCCTGGACGATCATCTGGAAGTCCACGATTGCATGGGTTGCCCGCTGTTTATCGATGAGCGACCGTGGGGCCTGCTGACACTCGACGCCCTCAACCCGGAACAGTTCGAACCGATCGAGCTGGATGCCCTGGAGGCCTTCGCCAGCCTCGCGGCGGCTACCGTCAACGCCGCTGAACGTATCGAGCGTTTGAACAACAGGGTCGAAGACGAACACCAGCGCGCCGAGGTGTACCGTCAGGCCAGCGGCCAGCAAAGCCGCGAAATGATTGGTCAAAGCAAAGCGCACAAACGCCTGGTGGAAGAGATCAACCTGGTGGGCGGCAGCGATCTGACGGTGCTGATCACCGGGGAAACCGGGGTGGGCAAGGAGCTGGTGGCCCAGGCTATCCACGCCGCCTCGCCGCGTGCCGACAAACCCATCATCAGCCTCAACTGTGCTGCCTTGCCGGATACGCTGGTGGAGAGCGAGCTGTTCGGGCACGTCCGCGGGGCCTTCACCGGGGCGCTGAACGACCGACGCGGCAAGTTTGAACTGGCCAATGGCGGCACGCTGTTCCTGGATGAGGTGGGCGAGCTGTCGCTGACCGTGCAGGCCAAATTGCTGCGCGTGCTGCAAAGCGGTCAGCTACAGCGGCTGGGTTCGGACAAGGAGCATCAGGTCGATGTGCGGCTGATCGCAGCGACCAATCGCGACTTGGCCGAAGAAGTGCGCAGTGGTCGCTACCGCGCCGATTTTTATCACCGGCTCAGCGTTTACCCGTTGCTGGTACCGGCACTGCGTGACCGTGGGCGAGATGTGTTGCTGCTCAGCGGTTACTTCCTCGAGCAGAACCGCTCGCGCATGGGCCTCAACAGCCTGCGCCTGAGCACCGATGCCCAAGCGGCGTTGTTGGCCTACGGCTGGCCCGGCAATGTGCGCGAGCTGGAACACCTGATCGGCCGCAGCGCGTTGAAGGCGCTGGGCAACTGCAAGGAGCGACCGAAAATTCTCAGCTTGAGTGCCGCCGACCTCGATCTGCCCCATGGCAACGTCGAAGTCAGCGCCGAGCAACCCACCGCTGCAGCCGTGGAAACGGTGACCGGGGATTTGCGCGAAGCCACCGAGCGTTATCAGCGCCAATTGATCGGCGCTTGCCTTGAACGACACCACCACAACTGGGCGAGCGCTGCCCGCGAGCTGGGCCTGGATCGGGCCAATCTCGGGCGGATGGCCAAGCGCCTGGGGATGAAATAGGCACCGGGGGCAATCGTTGCGAGTGGCGCATAACTTGCTTCGAGAGCCACCTTCGCGGCGACATTCTGTCGCCGCTGCCTGCCCCCGGATGCGACTGACCGCCCAATGAATACGACGTTTTCCTGTGTAGGCTGTGGCAAATGCTGCAATGACCACCACGTGCCCCTGACCCTGCAAGAAGCCCGGATGTGGGCGGCCGACGGTGGCCAGGTCATCGTGTTGGTGGAAGCCTTCCTGGGCAATGGCCTGGGCCTGTCGGCGCAGCAACGCGAGCACGCCGAACGGCGCTCGGCAGTGGTGCGCAGCGGCACCTGCGAGGCTTTCGTTGCCATCACTTTTGCCGCCTACAGCACCGGCGCCTGCCGCCATCTTGACGAGGACAACCTGTGCCGCATCTACGAGCGCCGGCCGCTGGTGTGCCGCATCTATCCGATGGAGATCAATCCGCACATTCCCCTGAACATCGCTGCCAAGGAATGTCCGCCGCAATCATGGGAACAGGGACCGCCACTGATTGTCGGTGGCGAGCTGGCGGACCCGCAACTGGCGGACCTGATCCAGCGCTCTCGCCAGGCGGATCGCGATGACATCCACATCAAGGATGCGATATGCGCGCTATTGGAGATTCGAACCACTGCACTCAAGGGCGACGGGTTTACCGCTTACCTGCCGGACATGACCGCGTTCGCCACGATCATCGACGAATTGGCCGGACAGACGTTACCGGCGTGGGAAAGCGAATGGCAGTTTCATGTGTCGGGGGACGATGTCGCCGGCCCCCTATTGGCAGCGGGTGCGCAGGTGGCGACCGAGTCGCCCGCTCACTATGCTTTCATTTCGTTGCGAACGGCTTGAGCCCACCAGGCGACACCTGTATTCGCCCCTTCGCGAAGCACACTGGATAAACCTGAGACCTAACGCTTGCCCATCGAACGGCGTGTCCCCGGAGGCGCCATCCCCGGCGTCTTGGTGTGGCCATTCTTGGCGCCGTTCTTGTACCACGGCTGGCTGGCGTCCTTGGTGGCCTGCAGCTCACCGGGCTTGAACGGGAACTTGAACGCCGGGATTGCGGTTTTGGTCTCGCTGTCAGCGCTGGAGTCGACGCTGTCTGGCAGCTCTGCCTGTTCGTCGCTCAAGGCGTCGGCTACCGGCGGTTGTTTCGGGGAAGTCATGAAAAGCTCCGGGTGATGCACACTGTGTCGGGCCCGTTCAGCGAGCCACGAAAGACGCCAGTATAGCGGAAGGGCAGGTACAGGCTTCAAGCTGCAAGCTTCAAGTTAAACGCGCTGCGGGTAGCTTTTGACTTGCGGCTTGGCGCTTGAAGCTTGTAGCTTTCCTCCCATTCTCTCCGCCCGACGAGCCCTGCGCCCATGAAAAAGACTGTTCTCGCCTTCAGTCGCGTCACGCCAGAAATGGTTGAACGCCTGCAACAAGACTTCGACGTCATCGTGCCGAACCCGAAAAAGGGTGATATCAACGCCCAGTTCAACGAAGCCCTGCCCCACGCCCACGGATTGATCGGGGTAGGTCGCAAGCTCGGTCGTGCACAACTGGAAAACGCCGCCAGTCTGGAAGTCGTGTCCAGCGTTTCGGTGGGCTATGACAACTACGACGTGGACTATTTCAACGAACGCGGGATCATGCTCACCAACACGCCGGACGTGCTCACCGAAAGCACCGCCGACCTGGCCTTCGCTTTGTTGATGAGTAGTGCACGCCGCGTCGCCGAGCTCGACGCCTGGACCAAGGCAGGCCAGTGGCAAGCCACCGTCGGTGCACCGCTGTTCGGCTGCGATGTCCACGGCAAGACCCTGGGCATCGTCGGCATGGGCAACATCGGCGCGGCCATCGCGCGCCGAGGTCGGCTGGGCTTCAACATGCCAATCATCTACAGCGGCAACAGCCGCAAGACTGCGCTGGAACAGGAACTCGGTGCGCAGATGCGTAGCCTGGACGAGCTGTTGGCTGAAGCCGACTTCGTCTGCCTGGTGGTTCCGCTCAGCGAGAAGACCAGACACTTGATCAGCCATCGCGAACTGGCCCTGATGAAGCCGAGCGCGATCCTGGTGAACATCGCCCGGGGTCCGGTGGTGGACGAGCCGGCACTGATCGATGCGCTGCAAAACAACCGCATTCGCGGTGCCGGGCTGGATGTGTATGAAAAGGAGCCGCTGGCCGAGTCGCCGCTGTTTCAGCTGAAAAACGCAGTGACCTTGCCGCATATCGGTTCGGCCACCCATGAGACCCGCGATGCCATGGCCAACCGCGCCTTGGCGAACCTGCGCAGCGCATTGCTAGGTGAGCGTCCACAAGACCTGGTCAACCCGCAGGTCTGGAAAGGTTGAATGAACGAAGGCACGTCTGGCTGGACGTGCCATTTGCCATAACATCAAGCGAGCTGCAATTTAAGTAGAACAGACGACATAACTTGCAATGCAGTCTCCGACTGAACTTCCCTGAAGAACTATAAACTTCGAGCGATCAAAGAACGCACCAAGGGCGCACTCGGAGAATAACCAATGAACAAACTCACCACCGCCTCTGTGATAAGGCGGAGCAAAGTACTTGTTGTTTTAACCGCAACATTATTCGGGCTAATGACGCTCGCCAACAATGTTACCGATTATGCGGCATATGCCGAATACATCGGGCGCATCATCAGCATGAGCGACACCACGGGCAACGACTCACGGCGCTACAGGTCCATCACGTCCAACATGTTTCACCATCGTTTTTACTGGGCAATCATTTCACTCGAAATTATTTTTACCTTTAGTTGCCTGGTGGGGACCTGGCAGCTCTATCGAAAACTCGATGCACCACGCAACGAGTTTCACGAAGCAAAAAAATTCGCAATCGCTGGCTTCGTGACAGGTATTTTTGTATATCAGGGTTTATACGTCATCATTCTCAATGAATGGTTCGACATGGATTACTCCGTTCATCGCAACACCTATGTTTGGGCACAAAACAATATTGAATATATGTTTCTCGGCCTGATCTTTCTCACGGCAGTAAAAGACAGCTGAACAGCCTGCGGCTCAGGCCAGCTTCCCCGCCACGGTTTTGGCGCTCGTGCCGGGCTTGCGAAACACCAACACGTTACCCAGCATGACCAGTACCAGGCCCACGAGTGCCGGGGGAGTCCATTGGTAGCCTTCGGCGAACGCCGATACATTCAGCGCCACCACCGGAAACAGAACGGTGCAATAGGCTGCGCGCTCGGGGCCCATGCGCCCGACCAGGGTCAGGTAGGCAGTGAAACCGATGACCGAACCGGGAATCACCAGGTACAACAGCGAGCCGATGTAGCGAGCGTTCCATTCCATGTCGAACGGGATCCCCTTGACCAGGCACCATACCGACAACATCGCCGCGCCATAGGCCATGCCCCAGGCATTGGTCGTCAGCGGTTTGAGCCCGGCCTTTTGTTGCAGGCTCGACAGCATGTTCCCGGCCGAGAAACACAGCGTGCCGCACAAGGCCAGGCCAAGGCCAAGCAAGGTTTGCGGGCTGGCGGTGTGACCCGCCAGCTCGGGCCAGAACAGCAGGCCCAGACCGAGCAAGCCCAGCGCGCCGCCCATCAGCACATTGCGGGCGATTTTCTGAGCGAAGAACACCCGTGCATTCAGCGCATTCCACAGCGTGGCCGTGGAAAACACCACGGCGACCAGTCCGCTGGGGATCCACTGACTGGCGGTGAGGAAACACATGAAGTTGACGCAGAACAGGCATAACCCTTGCGCCAGGCAAATCAAGTGCCCGCGGCGGTTCATCAATTGCAGGCGGCGGCTAAGCAGCAGGATCACGAACAGCACCAGCGCCGCCAAGCCAAAGCGATAGACAATGGACACGGGAATCGCCACCACGCCCAGTTGCCATTTCAGGGCGATCCAGGTGGTGCCCCAGATCAGCACGGTCAGCAGGTACAACGAAAGGTTCATGGCAAAGGCTCCTTGATAGGCGACCAGTGTCCTGCGCCGCGTTGCGCCGCACTTGCATAATCTTGCGCTTTTGTCAGTCGACGGGCTGGCAGGCGAAGGCCTACGGAGTAGGATGCAAGGCGTTGGAGAGAAACGATCATGCCCGCACTGGAATCCCTGCAAGTCTTTCAAGCCCTCAACCGCTCGCCCAATGCTCGCCTGGAGCACAGCGCCGAGCTCGGTGACGGATTGGCAGCAGCCTTGTGGAACAACCACCACGATGCCCAGGACTACGAAGCGCCGAGCCACCACACGCTGTCCTGCTACATCGCTGGCGGCACCGGGACCTTCCGGCGCGACCAGCCCGGCACCAAGGGCGGTCCGGACAAGCTGTGCATCCTGCCGGCCGACCATCAGTCAGGCTGGGTGATCAATGGCGACATTCGCCTGGCCCACCTGTATTTCAGCCCGGAACAATTTGCCCTCGGCTGCGTCACCCTGCTCGATCGCGAGCCACGGCAACTGCAGTTGCGTGAGCAAACTTTTCTGGATGACCCACAACAGGCGTTGCGCTTTCGGCACTTGATCCGCCTCAACTGGGACGAACCGGGAGAACGTCTGCTCACCAGCAGCCTGGCCCATGAAATGCTCGCCCACGCCCTACTCAGCCAGGTCAGCGTACGTCCCGGCTTGCGACTCAAGGGTGGCCTGGCCGCGCATCAGCGACGGCATCTAGTGGAGTTCATCGACAGTCAATTGGCTGAAGCCATCAGCCTGGGGCAGTTGGCTGCTCTGTGCGCATTATCCGAGTACCACTTTGCGCGGATGTTTCGTGAGAGCTTCGGTTTGCCGCCCCATCAGTATGTACTGGCGCGGCGCTTGAGCCGGGCGCGGGAGTTGCTGCGCAGCACCTCGCAGCCGTTGGGAGAGATTGCATTGGCGTGCGGGTTTGCCAGTGCCAGTCACTTCACCAATCGATTCAGGCAGGCGCTAGGTGGAACGCCGGGAGAATATCGGCAGGCGTTTTTGCGTTAATGCCGGGATATTCATTGCCTGCCAGCGTTGAACGATGACGCGATTTCTAATCAGAACTCCAGGGTGCTCGACAACGTCACCTGCCGCGAATCCCCCATCGACACAAAGAACCGGCTCGCCGCCGAGGTGTAATACGTACGGTCAAACAGGTTTTTCACGTTGAGTTGAAACTTGACCCGCTGCCCATCGAGTTGGGTGTCATAGGTGGCGAACGCGTCGGCGACGGTGTAGCTCGGCAGGTCAAAATCATTCACGGCATTGCCCGCTCGTTCCCCGACATAGCGTGCTCCAGCGCCAATCCGCAGCTGATCGCCACCGACGATCGTGCCGAAGTCATAGACCGCCGACAGTGAGCCACTATTCTTCGCGACGTTCTGCAGCTGTTTACCTTTGTAGACCGGGTCCTGCGTCACTTCGGCATCGGTGTAGGCATAACTGCCGATCATGCTCCAGCGGTCGCTGAGCTGGCCGCTCAAGTCCACTTCCAGGCCACGGGAACGCACTTCACCGGCCGCACTGTAGAGTGTCACCGGGCCTTCGGCGTTAGCCACCAGGACGTTGCGTTTCTTGATGTCGAACAGCGCAAGGTTGCCCGTTACGCGGCCCGGCATTTCCAGCCTGGCCCCCACTTCCCACGACTTGGCTTCTTCCGGCGCAATGCTGCCGTCGAGCACGGCGCTGCTGCCGCTCAACGGCGCGATGGTCGAGTTGGGTTTGAACGATTCGGTGTAGCTGCCATAGAACGACAGTTCATTGGTATAGCGGTAGACCAGGCCGGCGCGCGGCACCCATTTTTGCCCGTTGCTGTCGGTGTTGGCCTTGAACGGCACGCCTTTGCCGGCGTACTGGTCGTACTCCTGGAAACGTCCGCCAGCGACCAGGATCCATTGGTCGGTGAGGTGGATCGAGTCCTGCAAGAACACCGAATCGCTACGCAGGATATCGGTCTGCGCACTGTCGGCCGGGCTGACCGTGGTGCCCGGGACTTCGCGGCCGTATACCGGGTCGAGGTAGCTGAAGGTTGTCAGGCTTTTCTGACGGATCAGGTCGGCGCGGTAGATCTTGCGGTACTCGTCATCGACCCCGAGCACCAGGTCATGTTGCATGCCGGCGACATCGATCTTGCCTTCGAGGCTCGCAGTCGTGAAACGGTCCGTACTGATAGCATTCTGCGTGCCGTCCATGCTGCGTGTGAGCGTGCCATTGCTGGTGTCGACGGCGGTCACACGCACCTGGCTGGCGTCATAGGTCTCACGATTCCAGCTGTAGCCGAAATGGGCTTTCCAGTTGTCGTTGAGGTCGTGATCGGCCTGGAAGTGATACAGGTCGGAGCGCCCTTCCATGTTGTTGAACGGTTCGTCGAGCCGGCGATCACGGGGGATGTCCAGCGGATGATTATCCCGCGGATCGATCACCGTGCCACGGTCGAACGGGGTCAGGAACTCCCGGTGTTCATAGGCGAACGTCAGCTGGGTGCTTTCACCAAACCAGGCCAGCGACGGCGCCACCAGCGTCTCGCGATGCACACCGTAGTTGCGCCAGTAATCCTCGTCTTCGTGGTCCAGCACCAGACGGTAGGCCAACCCGGACTCACCCAGGGCACCCGTGCTGTCAAAGGTGCCGCCGCTGCCGTTCTTGCCCTCGCCATAAGTCGAGCCACGCAGGGTCAGGGCATTGTAGGGATCAAGCTCCGGCTGCTTGCTGACCATGTTGACCACGCCGCCGGGATCCTGGATACCATAGAGCAGCGAGGCCGGGCCCTTGAGCACTTCGACCCGGTCCACCGTCGCGTTCAAGCCCCGCCCCTGCACCACCGGCATGCCGTCACGCATGATCGAGCCGTTGCGGTTGTCGCCGAAACCGCGGGTCATCACCGAATCCTGGGTGCTGCCCAGCGTGTTGCCCTGGGTGATACCGCTGACGTTCGCCAGCGCGTCATCCAGGTTACGCGGAGCCTGGTCGCGAATGACCTGGGCCGGGACGACGTTGACCGTCTGGGGAATTTCCTGAAGCGGCGTCGAGGAACGCATCACCGAGCTGGTAGGCGGAGGCTGGTAGCTTGTGGAAGGTTCCATCACCGAGGTGATGGTGGTAGCGCCCAGATTCAACGCGCCCTCGGTCGGTAGCGGTTCCAGGACCATGGTGTGGCCATCGATGCGCCGCGTGGTCAAGCCGGAACCGCCGAGCAACCGCTGCAGGGCCTGTTCGGCACTCAACTGGCCATTGAGCGCCGGGGCATTGAGGCCATACGGCGCCTCATCGGTATAGACCACGCTGATACCGGTGACGTGACTGAAGTCGCTCAACGCCTGGGGCAAGGGTTTGGCGACCATCGAAAAGCTGAATAGCGCACTTTGCGGGGTGCTGGCAGACGCGGCCAGTGCCCCGTTCAGCGGCAGCAGCGCCAACGCCGCGAAGCTCAACGCAGACACACCCAACCATTGTTTGACCGAACCCGGTATTGCCCTGGACTTCATGACTCATGACCTGTGTAGAACCACAACGGATGCGAATGACTCGCAGTTTCAGTCACTACACGGATGGCGTTCGGTTTTACCTCAGCAGAAAGTTGAAAATAATTATTCCAAGAGGTGTGGTGTTAGATTCGCCCCTTCGCGAGCAGGCTCGCTCCCACATTTGGAATGCGTTCTCCTGTGGGAGCGAGCCTGCTCGCGAAGGGGCCAATCGTCTCAGCGCAAAATAATCAGATGTCCCAGAACCTGGTGTTGCTCAAAGCCCAACACCCCCTGCAATGAACTCAATACCGCCTGCGGGTCCTTGCTCGGAAAGCTGCCGCTGATCTGCCGCTGTGCCACGTCATCATTGAGCACCACGATCCTCCCCGGGTAGTAACGGCGCAAATCCTCGACCACATCAGCCAGCGTCGCCTTGTAGTAAGTCAGCCATCCCTGGCGCCACGCCAGTTGCGCTTCGCTGTCCACCGCATGAAGTTTTCCCGCTGAGCCTTCGCCGTAAGCCACTTGCTGGCCGGCCGTCAGGATCTGCTGGTCCGCGTTCTTTTGCGCCCTCACGCCAACCCGGCCAGACAACACCGTCACCTGCGCCCCACGAGGTTGCAGTCGCACTTCGAACTGTGTGCCGAGCACCCGCGCCTGGCCCTTCCCGGCGTCCACCACAAATGGCTCGCCGGTATGGGTCACACTGAAAAATCCGGCACCGCGGCGCACTTGCACACGCCGCTCCCCCTTACTGAAATCCACCGCAATCGCACTGTCGGCATCAAGAGTGACCTGCGATTGATCGGCCAGGGTGATGGTGCGGACTTCCCCCGGTGCCGAGACATAATCGGCGCCCAGGTCGTCGATCCAACGCAACGGCTGCCAACCGCCACCGAGGCTGATCATCAGCAGCAGGGAAGCCGCCATGGCCAGCGCGCCCGACCAGCGCCGAACGCTGCTGCGACGTGAGCGATTCATGGCGTTGAGGTAACCCTGCAAGGCCAGCGCGTCCTCGTCGGCGAGCCTGCGCGCCGGCACTTCACTCAACTCCCACAACACTTGCGCACGGGCATAAGCCTGCGCATGCGCGGGGTCGGCCTGCAACCATTGACTGAAGGTGGCTTGGTCACCGCTGCTGGGCTGGTCATGCAACAGACTTAACCAGGCCAGCGCTTGCTGTTCCTGAGCAGGCGTCGGCCTGACGCGTTCGATGCTGTTCACAGTGCTTTCCCTGGCATACGCGGCTCGCATTCGCGCAGGCTGGCTTTGCAGGCCTCGAGCGCGCGCATCATATGTTTTTCCACGGCACTCTGGGACAGGCCCATGGCCTTGGCGATCTCGGCGTACTTGCGACCATGGATGCGGTTGAGCAAAAAGATCTGCCGCGTGCGTTCCGGTAACGCGCGTAACGCCGCTTCGACGTGGCGCAGATCGTTGCCTGCTTCCAGCGCCGCTTGCGGCTCGCCGCCCATACAGTGCGCCGGTTCGGCCATTAAACCTTCGTTGGCCCGCACCCGCGTACCTTCGCTGCGCAAGTGGTCGATGGCGATGTTGCCGGCGCAGCGCAACAGATAGGTGCTGAGTTCTTCAACTTGTACCAGGGGGCGTCGCCAGAACCGCACGAACAAGTCTTGCACCAGGTCCGCCGCCGTGGCCCGGCAACCCACGCGACGACTCACCAACGCTTCCATTTGCGAACGCTGGGAGAGAAATACCTGGAGAAAATGCGCACGATCGCCGCGTGGTTCGCCGTGCTCGATCTCGGGAGATTCGGGAGTAGTCATTGATTCAATACTGCGCCATAGCGGCAATCGGGCCGGCCAACAACCGGGTGTGTACCCAGCAAGGCGCAATACTAATGATAAATATTCTCATAAGCAAAGCTGTCGAGGGAGATCACTTATCTTGACAGCAGCTATCAGTGCGACCAGTTCGACGAGTGCGGCGGTTCACTGAATCCCTTGGCCACAAAACAAAACGGGCCTGCATTGCAGGCCCGTTTTCATTGGGAGGGTCAATCAGGCATCAAGCGTTTTGCGCAGCCTGTTCGTTTTCAAGAAACTCTTCTTCCAGCAGCTTGTCGGCGTGAGGCCTGCGCTCGAAGGGCACCACGGCAGCGCGTGGTTTGCCGCGCAGTTTGCCGAACAGGTGTTCAAGGGCGTGTTCGAGTTTCTCGGCAGCTCCGTCGATCGCCAGTTCCAGGCTGGCGGCTTTATGGGTGACAGAAATCGGTTGGTGGCCTTTTGGCCGCGCTTCCAGCTGGCAGCGCAAATCATGGGGACCAGGCTTGTCGCCATTCTCGTCCCGCAGGTGAACCTCGACGCGGGTCAGGTCCTCCTCATAACGTTCGAGCGTGCTCTCAATGGTGGTTCGTACCCACTCCTCCAGTCGGATGCTGCTTTGAATATGGTTATCGCTATTGACTTGGATTTGCATAGTTCATCCCTTATTTCAGCTAGCTCGCGAGAGGCCGGTCAGCTAAGCCCTTGGGCGTCATCACCGTGACCTCTTACTTACACAATCGGTCTGTACGATGAACAATTCAACCCCTAAAAAAAGATAAATATCTAATCGCAAAAAAAGCCGGACAACCGGCAAAAGCGCTGTTAAGGTCGGGAGTTGGGTCGCCCCTCTCTTACGAAATAATTGCTCACATCTGCCGCTCCCCCAGCGGGTGCAGGCCGCGAAAAATCGCCGCCTCCTCCACCAGCCAGTCATGTACCGCCCGCACGCCCGGATGGCTCAGCGCCCCCGGCGCGTAGAGCACCATGTAGCGCTTGTGATTGGGCACCGCCAGGCCGAACGGTACGATCAATGCGCCCCGCTCCAGCTCGTCATTGAGCAGCGTACGCCGTGCAATCGCCACGCCCATCCCGGCGATGGCCGCTTCGATGGTCAGGTGATTGCGATTGAAGGTATGCCCGCGCCGCACATCGGCACCTTCAAAGCCGATGGCATCGAGATAGAACTCCCATTCCGCGTATTCGTAGCTGCCGCGCCAGGCAGTAATGTCATGCAGCAACGGAAAATGCAGCAGGTCCGCCGGGCCATGCAACGGCGGACGCCCGCGTAACAGGCCCGGGGCACACACCGGGAAAATCTGCTCATCGAGCAAGGCTGTGGATAACAATCCGGGGTAGCTGCCGTCATTCAGGTCGATGGCCAGGTCGAAATCGCCTTCGTGCAACGGCACGCTGCTGTCTTCGGCGACCAGGCGTAGCTGGATGTCCGGGAAGCGCTGCTGCAAGCGTGGCAGGCGCGGCGTCAGCCATTTGCTCAGGAAAGAAGGAATCGAACGCACCCGCAGTGTGCCGCTGATCATCCCCGCGTCCAGCCGGCGCAATTCGGCATCGATGCTGCCGTAGGCCTCGTTGACCGTAATGGCCAGTCGCTGGCCTTCGGCGCTCAGTTCCACGCCCCGGGCACGCCGGTGAAACAGTCGAAAACCAAGGCGCTCTTCCAGGTGTCGGATCTGCTGGCTGACCGCCCCCGGAGTGATGTGCAGCTCTTCGGCGCAACGGGTGAACGACAAGTGCCGCGCGGCACAGGAAAACACCTGTAGCCAGACGTAAGTCTGGGCGTGTAATTGGCGGCTCATGGTTTAGTCCTGCTAAAGGCTGTCTTAGGAAGTTTCGTTGGTCACGTAGGACTGAGAGAGGCAGTATCGCTGAAAGTGCGCTTGTCCTACAAAAATGGCAGCGATTCATCTTCCATTGCAGGAATAGGCTTTAGCATGGCTATCAGTGTTTTCGATCTCTTCAAAGTCGGCATCGGTCCATCCAGCTCCCACACGGTCGGCCCCATGCGTGCTGCCGCGACCTTCGCCCAGGCGCTGGTGGACCAGGGTTCAGTGACTGACGTACGGCGGGTGGAAATCCGCTTGTACGGCTCCCTGTCGGCGACCGGTGTCGGTCATGCCACCGACCGAGCTTGCGTCATGGGCTTGATGGGCGAATGGCCAGACCGTATCGATCCCTCCACCATCGACAGCCGGATCCATACCCTGCGTGAGACCGGCGAGTTGTTGCTGGCAGGCCAGGTGAGCATTGCGTTCAACTGGTCGCGCGATCTGCTGCTGCTCGACGAGAGTTTGCCCTACCACCCCAACGCCATGTCCCTGACTGCCTTCGGCGAAACCGGCGAACTGTTCGAACAGACGTACTACTCGGTCGGTGGTGGGTTCATCATTGAGGCGGCAGAAGCCGAGTCCGGGCTATCACCTGCCCGAGACGTGGTTTTGCCCTACGACTTTTCCAGTGCCGTCGAGCTGCTCAAGCTCTGCAACCAGCACGGTCTGCGTGTCAGCGAGCTGATGATGGCCAACGAACGGGCCTGGCGCAGTGACGAAGAAATACGCCAGGGCTTGCTGCATATCTGGTCGGTGATGCGCGAGTGCGTCGAGCAGGGGCTGGAGCACGAAGGCATCCTCCCCGGCGGCCTGAACGTGCCGCGACGTGCGGCGAAATTGCACCGCAGCCTGTTGGAAATCGGCAAGCCGAACGTCATCACTTCGACCCTGTCGGCCATGGAATGGGTGAACCTTTTCGCCCTCGCCGTGAACGAAGAAAACGCTGCCGGCGGTCGCATGGTGACAGCACCGACCAACGGTGCAGCGGGGATTATTCCGGCGGTGCTGCACTACTACATGAAATTCAACCCCGATGCGTCGGACGATGACGTCGTGGCGTTCTTTTTGGGTGCCGCCGCCGTCGGCATCCTGTGCAAGAAAAACGCCTCGATCTCTGGTGCCGAAGTCGGTTGTCAGGGCGAGGTCGGCTCTGCCTGCGCCATGGCCGCCGCCGGCCTGGCAGAAGTCCTCGGCGCCACGCCGGAGCAATTGGAAAACGCCGCCGAAATCGGCCTTGAACACAACCTCGGACTGACCTGTGACCCGGTCGGCGGGCTGGTGCAAGTGCCATGTATCGAGCGCAACGCAATTGCTGCCGTAAAGGCGATCAACGCCACGCAAATGGCCCTGCGTGGCGACGGCAAGCACTTCATCTCCCTGGACCGGGTGATCCGCACCATGCGCGACACGGGCGCCGACATGCACGACAAATACAAGGAGACATCCCGAGGCGGTCTGGCGGTGAACTGGGTAGAGTGCTGACCGGTTTGGTGGCATGCAGGCGCAAATTGCCCTGAAACGGGCAGCCCCCTGTAGGAGCGAGCCTGCTCGCGAAAAACCTGAGAGCGCCGCGTGGCGCCAGATATCCCGCGTCATCGTTGACCTGCATCGCGAGCATGCTCGCTCCTACAATTCGTGCTTCTTGTCCGGCATGCCCTTTGCTACATCCCGTTTGGAACATTGATGGCGATATTGACGAGAGAATGGCCGATGGTCCGGCGTTGCGAACCAACCCGATCACGGCCGGTCAACAACTGCACGTTCAATCAAGCGGTGACGCATCATGGACAACCCTTTCCAGCTCATTACCGATGCTTTTGCAGCGGACTATCAGATCAACCTGAGCATTCAGGGTCTTGATGGCAGCATCATGCTGACCCTGTCCAACAATGGCCGAGTAGTCGCAAAGCGCATGATCAGTGCCGAACAACGCAACGATCCACAACGGCTCAAGCGCCTGGTGCAAAGCATCCAGTTCGGCATCGCCATCGAACAGGGGCACAGCGCGGTGGCCATCCTCGAAGCCATGACCGATGGCGGCACGCACAGCCTGCCGCCACCCTCGATAAAAAACCGCCCGCGCCCGGCCATCAGGCTTTAAAGCTCGCCCTTCTCCACTTCCGGATGTTCACCCGAGCCCGCACCTGTCTTACGGTGCGGATGCTCGATCTTCACCGAAGGAAATTGCGAGGAGGCGTAGCGCACTACCAGGATCGCAAACGCCAGCAACAGGATCCCGCCGCACAGGTAGATGATCCCCAAGTCGGGTGGATTGTGATGGGACACGTTGGAAATCAGCAGCCGCGTGAGCGCCGTGATCGCCACGTAGATCAGGAAACGTACCGGCATGTGGTTGGTCTTGAAGTAAATCCCGACCATCGCCCCCAGTTCCAGGTAGATGAACAGCAGCAGGATGTCGTCGATCTTGATATGCCCCTGCTCGAGCATCCCGAGAAACTCCATCACCGCAGCCCACGCGGTCACCGCACCAATGGCAAACAGCGCCAGGTAGTGGAAAGTTTCGACGAACAGGTTGCCCAGTGACTCGGCCAGTTCATGCACGTTCTGCCGCAGCTTTTCGGCCCAGTTGATTTTCACGATGATGCTTCCTTAGGTCGACTCGACCGGATAATGCAGGTTGGACGTGACGGTTGTTCTGCATGCAGAAACAAGGCCACGTCCATGATGGCGAGACGCCTTGGATTGCGCTCCGTGACGTTTGGTCGCAGCTATCTTTACCCAGCTACCAAAACCCGACGCCTGACAAATCCCGAAACCGGCCTACATTAAAAAGCCACTACCCAAATCCGAGAGATTCGCTTATCCTTTGCTGTATATAGATACAGTAGTCGAATCAGACTAATAATTTGAAGGCATGTGAGGTGGTGAATGGCCGTCGAAGTGGTATACCGCAGCAGCCGAGATCTGGAGCGCTTGTTCATGGATAAAGCCGAAGCTGACCGTCATGACAAAATGCTCGAGCTGGCGGAGTTGCTGGCTGACGTATTGCAAAAAGCTGTTCCGTCCTTGACCGAACAGCAAGTGGAAGAAGTCGGGATCTACATGGCGAAAAACCGCGACGTGTTCGCCAAGGCGTTCAAGAGCCAGCCGGACGCCTTGTCCGAACTGCTCACAGCGCCAGCGCAAGTCGTAGAGTCGGTTAAAGAGGCAATACCCGTTGAAGAGGCAATCGCTGAGCCGGTGGCCCCGACGAAGCCTGCCAAAGCCGCGAAAACCCCGAAGTAAGCAGCCCCCGTAGGAGCTGCCGCAGGCTGCGATCTTTTGATTTTTTATCGATACAGCACCTTCTCCGCCAACTCGTCTGCCACGCGAGCCGGAGAGCGTTTTTCCGCCTGGGCGTGGGCGAAGACTTCGGTGAGCCGCGAGCTGATTTTCGACAGGTGCGCGGTGATGGTCCCCAAGTCTTCGCCACGATGCTTGAGCGAAACATAGATCAATCCGCCGGCATTGATCACGTAGTCGGGCGCATACAGGATGCCCCGCCTTTCCAGCTGGTCGGCGACGTCCAGATGGGTCAGTTGATTGTTCGCCGAACCGGCCACTGCCGAGCAGCGTAGTTGCGTCACGCTGTGGCTGTTCAGCACCCCGCCCAGACCGCACGGCGCGAGAATGTCGCAAGGTGTGCTTAGCAATGCGTCGTTGGCTATCGGGTGCGCGCCAAGTTGCTCCATCGCCAGTTGTACCTTGCCGTGGTCGATGTCGCTGACCAGCAGCTCGGCGCCGGCGGCGTGCAGCTGCTCTGCCAGGGCAAATCCAACGTTGCCCAGGCCTTGGATGGCGACGCGTAGGCCTTCGAGGTTATCGCTGCCCAACCGGGCCATCGCCGTGGCGCGGATGCCGGTAAACACGCCCATCGCCGCGTGAGGCGCGGGGTCGCCGGCCGATGTGGTGCTGGTGACGTGTTGGGTCTGTTGGGCAATGCAATCCATATCCGCCACCGAGGTGCCACTGTCGATGGCGGTAATGTAGCGCCCGTCGAGTTGATTGATACAACGCCCGAACGCTTCAAACAGTGCAGCGCGATTGGCCACGTGAACGGGGCGAATGATCACCGCCACGCCGCCGCCCTGGGCCAGGCCGGCCAAGGCCGCCTTGTAACTCATGCCTTGGGCAAGGCGCACCGCATCCTCGACTGCAGACTCGTCGCTGGGATAGGCAAGGTAACGGCAACCGCCCAGAGCAGGCCCCAAACGGCTGTTATGAATGGCAATCACCGCCTTCAACCCGGTGGCCGGGTCGACGCTCAGATGCAGCGATTCAAGGCGAGTGCTTTGCATGAGAGCGAACATCGTAAGGCTCCCGAATCACTTCTTGTAGTCGCCAGTATAGGCTTGTGCACAAAAATTGCAGAAGCGCACCGGAATAAGCAAAAGCGCCATGCAAGCTTTAGGAAATAACCGAAACTAGCCCCTGTGCGGTACTGGACGAATGGCAAAGACCGGTCTAAAACGAGGCATAGCCCGGAGATTTTCATGACGCCGCGCCAATCTTTTTTCGCCTGTCTGCAACGATCACCGCCTGCGCTGTTCGAGGCGGCGCTGTGGATCGCCGTCGAACATGACAAGCAGGTTAACCCCGAGGCAGTGTTGGCGCACTTCAAGGAGCTGCAACTGCGGGTCAGTAGCGGCTTGCCGATGTTACCCGTGAGCGAGTTGGCGCAACCGTTGCTCAGGCGCATGGTCGAATTGGGGTTCGCCCAGGATGACTTCGCCCCCTTGCGGCCGCAAGTGGCATTGCTCGATAAGGTCCTGGTGCGTCGCCGCGGGCAGCCATTAGCCTTGGCGATGATAGCCCTGGAACTGGCCAGAGGCCTGGAGATTCCGCTGGTCGGCGTCAATTTCCCGGGGCATTTCCTGCTGCGGGTGCCAGGTGCCGATCATCTGCTCGACCCCTGTGGCGGCCGGCGCCTTTATCCCAACGATTGCCGGGAGCTGCTGCATCGCCAGTATGGCCCGAACATGCAACTCAACGCTGAGCAACTGGTCACGGCCACACCCGCGCAAATGCTTCAACGCCTGTCACGCAACCTGCGCCAGCTACATCTTTCCCACGACGATTACATTGGCGCGTTGATCGACGCCGAACGCGTACTGGAACTGGGCAACGCCAGCGCCTCCGACTACTTGGCCCGGGCCAGCCTGTACCAACGGCTGGACTGCCCGAATGCCGAGCGCTTCGACCTGGAACATGCATTGCTGCTCAGCGACGATCCGATCCAGCGGATTCGCCTGACCGAGCGACTTGGGCATTTGCCTCCTAATTCCATCGTCCACTGAACCCTACAGCACCGCGTTATCGTTCTTCGCGGGCAAGCCTCGCTCCTACGGGTATATGCAAATCAAGGCGTGTCAGGCTGGTTAGCTGGATGCGCCTTGATGAACGCCGGGTGGCTGGCGACCAGCGTCGCTACCCGGCGGATTCGCGGATAAGCCTCAAGGGAAATGTTGAAGCGTTCGGCGGCATACAACTGTGGAATCAAGTACACATCCGCCAACCCGGGCTGCGAACCAAAGCAGTAACCCTCATCACCAATCAGCTGCTCCACGGTCGCCAGCCCCTGGTTGATCCAGTGCGCAATCCACTCAAGAACCTGCGGTTCATCAAAGCCCAACTGGCGCAGCCGATTGAGCACGCTGACATTGTGCAGCGGATGTACATCGCAGCCGATCAGCGCCGCCACGCCACGCTCATGGGCGCGGGCAACGAGATCCTTGGACAGCAGCGGTACCTGTGGATAACGCTCCTCCAGGTACTCGATGATCGCCGGTGACTGAATCAGCAGCTCGCCTTCGTCGGTGCGCAATGCCGGCACGCGGCCTTGCGGATTGATGCCCAGGTACGCTGGCTGGCGATGCTCTCCACCCGGTGGCGCAATCAGGTTGATTGGCAGCGCCTGGTAATCCAGGCCCTTGAGCGCCAACGCGATACGCACCCGATAGGACGACGTTGAGCGGTAGTAGGTATAGAGTTCCATGAACCGATCCCCTTAGCGAGCCGGCAACACTTTGCCGCGGCATTCACCGAAGCCGATGGAGGCAAACCCTTCGCGGCTGCAACGGCCACGCAAAATGATCTCGTCGCCGTCCTCGAGGAATTTACGCACTTCGCCCGAGGCCAGTTCGATCGGCTTCTTACCGCCTTCGGTGATCTCCAGCAAGCTGCCGAACTGGCCGCTTTGAGGACCGGACAAGGTGCCCGAACCGAACAGATCACCGGCCTGCAACTGGCAGCCATTGACGCTGTGATGCGCCACCATTTGCGCCACGGTCCAATACATGTGTTTCGAGTTGCTCAGGGTCAGGCGATGGGCCGGCAGGTTCTGCTCGCGCATGGCTTCGG
Source organism: Pseudomonas umsongensis (assembly GCF_002236105.1). Classification (GTDB taxonomy): domain Bacteria; phylum Pseudomonadota; class Gammaproteobacteria; order Pseudomonadales; family Pseudomonadaceae; genus Aquipseudomonas; species Aquipseudomonas umsongensis. Next base: position 220,102 of record NZ_NIWU01000002.1, on the reverse strand, counting down.
TGAGCAGCAGGACTTCCAGTTCGATGTCGAATGCGCCAGCGGCTTGATCGCGTTTATCGAACAGGTACGGCAGCGGCTGTGGATCGCCTTCCGGACGTGCCGGCTGGGCAAGACGGAACGGCTCAAGCGCTTCGGCCGTCACGACCCACGGAGAAATGCTAGTGATGAAACTCTTCGACAGGAATGGCCCCAACGGCTGGTATTCCCAAGCCTGGATGTCACGTGCCGACCAGTCATTGAGCAGGCAGAAACCGGCGATGTGATCAGCGGCGTCACCAATGGCTATGGAGTCGCCCATGTCGTTGCCCTGGCCGATCCAGATGCCCAGTTCCAGTTCGTAGTCCAGGCGTGCACAGGGGCCGAATGTTGGTTCAGTCTGACCGGCCGGCAGCGTCTGGCCCTTGGGACGGCGCACGTCGGTGCCCGACGGGCGGATGGTCGAGGCGCGGCCGTGATAGCCGATCGGCACGTACTTGTAGTTGGGCAGCAACGGGTTGTCCGGGCGGAACAGTTTGCCAACGTTTTGAGCGTGCTCGATGCCGACGTAAAAGTCGGTGTAATCATTGATTTTCGCTGGCAGATGCATCTGGCAATCGGCAGCCAGAGGCAGCAACTTCGCGCCCTGTGCTTCGATCTTGCCGCGCAGGGTGCTGCCCTCCTTGAGCAATTCGATCAAACGCTCACGCAAGGCTACGCGAGCTTCGCGACCCAATTCGAAGAACGCATTCAACTGACCGCCACGGGTGGCTTCGACCGCAGCCTTCGCAGCGCCATCGAACAGGCCGGCATCGAGTGCCGCTTCCAGATCGAAGATATGCTCGCCAATGGCCACGCCACTACGGGGCGCTGCCCCCTTCACGCTGAACACGCCCAGCGGCAGGTTTTGCAGCGGGAAATCCGCATGACCGTTGGCCGAAGCAACCCAGCTGCGAGTAATGGAAGTTTGCGTCATGGGTTATCTCCGGGTCGGGTCGAAAGTGGCTGGGAAAGTAGCCCAGCAGGCATCGTAGTTGTCTTGCAGTTGCGGGCAATCGAGGGCGAACGTGCTCGGGCGCAGCACCTGGCTGGTCTCGAACATGAAGGCCATGGTGTTGTCGATTTTCGAAGGTTTCAGGTCGACGTTGATCGCTTTGGTGCAGGTCTCACCATCTGGCCCATGAGCGCTCATGCAGCTGTGCAGAGAAGCGCCACCGGGCACAAAACCTTCGGCCTTGGCGTCGTATTCGCCCTGGATCAGGCCCATGAATTCATTCATCAGGTTGCGGTGGAACCACGGTGGACGGAAGGTTTTCTCAGCGACCATCCAGCGTGGCGGAAAGATCACGAAATCGAGGTTGGCCAAGCCGTGGACGCTGGTCGGCGAGGTCAGCACCGTGAAGATCGACGGGTCCGGGTGGTCGAAGCTGACCGAGCCGATGGTGTTGAAACGGCGCAGGTCATATTTATAAGGCACGTTGTTACCGTGCCAGGCGACCACGTTCAACGGTGAGTGGTCGAGCTCGCATCCCCACAACTGGCCGAGGAACTTCTGCACCAGCGTCGTGGGCTGTTGAAGGTTTTCGTAGCAAGCCACCGGCGTCAGGAAATCACGCGGATTCGCCAGGCCGTTGCTGCCGATCGGCCCCAGATCCGGCAGGCGCAACGGCGCACCGTGGTTCTCGGCGATGTAACCGCGCGCTTGTGGGTCGAGTAGTTCGATGCGCCATTTCAGCCCGCGAGGTAATACCGCAATTTCCAGCGGCTCTACTTCCAGTACGCCCAGTTCGGTGGCGATGCGCAGACGCCCCTGTTGCGGCACCAGCAGCATTTCGCCGTCGGCATTGAAGAATACGCGCTCCATGGAACGGTTGGCGCGGTACTGGTAGATGCTGATCCCCGCCGGTTTATCCGCGCTGGAGTTGGCCGCCATGCTCACCAGGCCATCGATGAAATCGGTTGGCTCGGCGGGAATGTCCAACGCGTTCCAGCGCAGGCGATTGGGGGTCACTTCACCCAATGGGCCGCCGGCCAATTGCCGATCGAGCTTGATGAATGCCGGGTGATTGGCCGAAGGCTGAATCCGGTACATCCACGTCCGCCGTGCTTCGCTGCGTGCCATGGTGAACGCAGTGCCGGAGAACAGTTCGGTGTAGAGGCCGTAAGGCGCTTTTTGCGGAGAGTTCTGGCCGACGGGAAGTGCGCCAGGCAATGCCTCACTGCAAAATTCGTTGCCGAAGCCTGACTGATAGGCCAGCGCTGGCGTCGTTGAATCGGAGTTCATGGAGCCTCCTGAACAGGGAGTCGACAGTGGCCGGTCGCTCTGTTGCAGAGTTCGTGGCACGTCGGGGTTATTTTTATCGTAATTCAATTACGCTTAACGTAATTTGATTGGGATTGACCGTCAAGCTATAAAGACGCCCATTCGTCCCGGGATCACAACGCCTCCATGGAAAAGCCTGACAGCAACGGTAAACAGAAAGTCCGCTCGGCCGAGGTGGGTACTGACATCCTCAAGGCCTTGGCCGAGTTGTCGCCCTCGACTTCACTCTCGCGCCTGGCCGAGCACGTGCAAATGCCGGCGAGCAAGGTTCACCGCTACCTGCAGGCGTTGATCGCCAGTGGCTTTGCCGAACAGAATGCGGCGACCAATCATTACGGCCTGGGCCGTGAAGCCTTGCGCGTCGGGTTGGCGGCACTCAACAGTATGGACGTGCTGAAAGTCGCCGCCCTACCGTTGGCCGAGTTGCGCGACGACTTGAACGAAACCTGTTTCGTGGCGGTGTGGGGCAATCAGGGCGCAACCGTGGTGCACATCGAACCGGCGGTGCGGGCGGTGACGGTGGTGACACAGTTGGGGTCGGTGTTGCCCTTGCTCAGCTCCTCCACGGGCCTGGTGTTTGGCGCGTACCTGCCCAAGCGTGAAACCGTGGAGTTGCGTGAGCAGGAACTGCTGTCGGCCGGCGCTCACACTCTCAGCGATGATCAAGTCTATGAAACGCTATGCGGGCAGATCCGCGGCCGCGGCTTGCATCACGTGCACGGTTTGCTGATGCCTGGTGTCGATGCATTGTCGGCACCAGTGTTCAACGCCGTCGGGCACGTGGTGGCAGTTATCACCATTGTCGGCCCGACCTCGTTGTTTCATGCCGACGAAAACGGCCCGGCGGCGCAGCGCTTGCTGGCGGCGACACGGGCCGTGAGTTGGCGGATGGGGTATGAGCCCCCCCCGATCACCGGCTAGCCGGATTACATCAAAATCGTTTGCTCGCTGGAATCAGGCTCGGCGAGCGACTGCTTCATCAGTTCGCTGACAACAGCCAGGTCCACCGTTTTGCCGGTGCACGCAGAGATTACGCCCATGCAGGTATTAACATTGCCGACCTGCTTGGCAATGGCCTTCTGCGCCATTGAAAAACCTAGCTTTCCGATGCGCATCGTAGCCAGCTCCAACAGGCAATCGAGGTAACTCGAGAACATCTTCTCGTGGTCCCCTTCCATGTACGCCTTCGCCCCCTCAAACACCGCGTTGGTCATCACCACAGCACTCAAGGCGAGTCCGATAGGTGCAAAAGGGAGGCTTAAAACGGTGACTGCCACGATTGCATTATCGTAGATCAGCTTGCTGACAATTTCCCCAAGACTGGTGGTCTTGGCATCCACGTCGTCAACGACCTTAGCCATTGCATCGGTGTAGCAACGGGAGAAATCGCGGACTCGGCTATCGGACTGCAAATGAGGGATGTCCTCGATACTACGCAGCTTCACTTTCTCAAGGTATGCACTGACAACTTTCTGCTGCGTGAACTTGACTCGCTTGCTGTAATAACTGCCAAGTTCTGCCGTTTTCACCGATCTGGCAAACTCGGCCAAGGGTCTGAACGATCGGCAATCCGGCGCATGTGGGGTATACAGCAAATCATCCGCAGCGCCATTGCGCATGAGGCGGAACACATAAATGCCGTCAACCTGGCAGTTTTGAAGATAAAACCTATAGAGACCCTCGCGTTGAGGAGACTCGGGATCTTCAACATGCGAGATTGGATCAGGTTCCACTTCGCGCGACTGCTCAATGAGCTGTTCAATCTGCTCATATTGCTTGCGTTCAAGATGACCACAGAACAGCGCTTCCAACGCTGAACGATGCATTTCATGGCGCCGTAGATCGACGTAGACGTCACGTTTCAAGGCATAGTCCGGGGCATCCTGGTCCAGGTAATCGGCCTTTAACATGGCGAGATACTGCTCACCTGGGCGCAACGTTCTTGACCAGCCTGGCACATATTTGATCAGCAGATCGGAAACGGGTGGATGGCCGGGTGATAGACGAATGGACGGGTAAATTCCGCGGTTATGAGTCGGACCACTTTCTTCGGTAATGTGATGTTCATCGATGATCATCCGGGACAAGGTCATCTCTTTGGAATCATCAAGCCTCACCACAATCAGGTCAGGATCTATGTCGACGGTTTCGCCGTGTTGCGCCAGGACTTCCTCTGCACGCTTCTTGATCAGCTTGCAGGCGAAGTCCTCGTAACTGATCAACGCTGCCTCGCGGCCTGCAAGTTTGGTTAAACCCTTGAGCTCAATGTTCAACCGCGCAAAACATTGTCGCTGGGCGGCGGTGGCCGAGCGATACCCGGCAGGAACGACCGCTTGCATTTCCCCGCGCAACCAATCGACATGCAGCATAACCGCCTGGCGCAATGCACCCTCTGCGCTGTTTGGCCAAGGGCTGCGCTGAATACCGCACCACTGGCTCGGCAGGTCCTGGAGACGTCTCATGTACGCGTCCAGGCTGGCGCGTTCACTGGCCAATGCCTGGCGGCTCAGATAACTGCGCCCTTCGGGTTTTGCGGTCCAATCGAACAAATGGAAATTCAACTGCCTGAAGCTCGCGAACTCATACCAGCTCCTGCCACCCGGAGCCTGCGGTGCATACAGCACACAAAGCCCTTCTTCGCCCTGCGGCCCGCAGCAGACAATCATCCCCTCGAAAGCGCCTTTCGCATCACCGAACGAGAGCGCTCCCATGGAACAACGCTCATCACCTTGCGAGGAGATAGCGACGATCTGCAGGCTCTCGTCACTGATATGGCCCTGCAGCTTCGCGCTGAATGAACTCAGACCTATACGACTACTCAACAGAATTTGTTGCGCTTGAAGCACCGCTTCGTCCGTGTACTTCTTTTCGAATTTTTCCGCATGGAATTTGCGCATGCTCGCGCCGACCATCACCTCCAGAATATCGTCTGCGGTCACGCCGGACGGCAGCGCGTCCCCTTCCAGTTTGATCTCCAGCGCAATGGTGGTGGAGCCGTACAAATCGTTGAGCATGAATTCGGGAAGCGTCAAGCGATTGCTCTGCACAACCTTTTGCTCGCCGACGAAGAAAGTATAGTGAGTGCGGACGAAAATATGGTCCGGGTCCACCACTTCACCGCTGAGTAGTCGAACAACTTCCCGCGCTTGAAACCTGGCGAACGCCTTCAGCGACTTAACTTCTCCAAGCAGTGCATCCAGCGCCTGTTCGCTTTCAGTCAGGGACTGCTCAGCATCAAAGTAGTACTGGCGATCCTCCTCACTTGCACGTTGCAGCCAATCCGGCAGCTGTGGTGTTTTCCTGGAGGGGCGTAAAACTTCTTCTTGAAGCTTGTACGCGGACTCATTGGTTAATCCATTAATTTCCATGCACTGTCCTTTTTGCATAAATTATTATGTTGGTCGTTATTGCGCCCCTATTAACTTGTATAAAAATTAAACTGAGAAACTGAAACTATCGGGGCGATTCCAGACATATAAACACTACAGCCATGGAAGCACACCCCGAAACTTGTGTGCATTCATGAACAAACAAAACGCCTTAGAATTCGTACATCAAGTAACAATACCCAATACTTTCGCCTTGGCCACGGCTTGCGTCCTGCGCTCCACACCCAACTTCCCATTGATACGTCGCGCATGGGTCTTGACCGTGTGCAAGGAAATGAACAACAGATCAGCAATCTGTTGATTGGAGTTGCCCTGCGCCACTAACCGCAGCACCTGTATTTCCCGTTGGCTCAAACGGTTTTGCGGTGCACCCGGCGCCTGGTGATCATCGCCTAACCCGGTCAACCCAATGGCTTGCGGCAGTAGCGGCTGGCGCAACTGCAAATCGCACAAGGCCTGTTGCAGGTTGCACCGTTCAACCAATGCCAATCCTTGCGCCAGCGATTGCCGGGCAGCGTCCGGATCGCCCTTGAGCCAGGCGACTTCAGCCACGGCAAGGTGCAATTGCGCTTGCAGTGCCACCATTCCCCGCTGACTGGCCCGTTGCAGTTGGGCTTCAAGCCGCTCCAGAGGCGCTTGTGCCCGCCCCAGGTAAACCTCGGTCAGGATCAGCAGATACTCCAGGCTGTCAACCAGCTCCAGCGTTGCCGGTGGAGCCTGGCGTGCACAAGGCCCGCGATAGTGACGCAGCACCCGTATCAGGGCCTCATGAGCCAGTTCCGATCGCCCTTGTTGCAGCCAGAATTGGATACTGGTGTGCAGCAAGACACTGCGATACACCGTTTCGGGAATCCGCCGTTGCTGCATCATCCGCTCGGCGTCACGCAGCAGGTCGAAAGCCTGAGCGTAATCCAGGCGATTGGCCGCCAGTTGCGCCAGCCCCAGAAAACCATAAAGCGCTCGTTTGTCCTGGCTGCGCAGACAGATCTGCAGGCCGCTCTCGAAGTAAGTGGCAGCTTGTTGCGCCCGGCCCAGACTCAAGTTCAATCGGCCACGACGCAGGGCGATCCGTCCCAACAAGGGTTCGGCGTTCGCATGCTGCTGGCAAAGCAGGCCGTGCATGTTGGCGAGCAGGTCATCAGCCCTGCAGGACGCGCCCCGCTGCTCGAGCAATTGAGCGTGATCGAGTTCCAGCAACCCTTCGAATACCAGTGAACCTTGCGCCCGGGCCAGGCACAACGCCTCGCGGTTGAGCGCCTGTGCGACGTCGAGTTCGCCCCGCAGCAAGGCCTGTTGCGTCAAGCCGGACAGGCACATCAGCCGAGCAGGCCAGCACTCCAGGTCGAGCTCGCCCAGCGCCTCGAGAAAGTGTGCCCGTGACGCTTCCATGCGCCCCAGCAAATGCAGGAGCCAACCCTGTTGAGCCTGCCAACGGGCGATCAATTGCCTTTGCAGGGTTGCCGACGGCTGGGGCGTGAAGCGTGACAACTGTTCGATGCATTCGGCCGCCTGCTCGAAACGCCCGGCAAACAACAGGGCCGCGGTGATCAGGCCGACCAGTTGCGGCGAGCCGAACAGCAGTTCATCACCGCGTTGCTCGTGCAAACGCAGCAGCAGTACCACGGTCTGTTCTTCGAACAACTGCTCGAAACTGAAATGCTGCAACAGGCTGACCGCAACCTCGAATTCTTGCGCCAGCAAAGCCTGTTCGAACGCGGCCTTCCAGTCCTGTTCAGCGACGAACCACTGACAGGCACGACGATGCCAGAAGCGCGCGGCTGGCCATGGCTCATCGCGCATCAACAGGGCCAGGGGGGCGAAAACCTGCAACCAGTCTGTCGAGTCTTGCCAGGGTTCGATGAAACAGCCCAGCGCCTGCAACACACTCAAGTATTGCGCGCCCTCGCCCGCTCCGAACAGGTGATCGCTGAGCCGGGCGTTGAATCGCGGCAACAGTGCCAGCACCCGCCAAGCCTCGGCAAGTTCCGGTGTCAGGTTGGCGAAGAGCTCATGCTCGAGGTAGTCGTGCAGGGTGTCCGGTCGACCGCAGAGGGTGTCGTGACGCGTCCAGTCGCATTTTTGCAGCAGCGCGATCCGCACCCCGGCGCACCAGCCACCGCTGTGACGCAAAATCCTCTCGGCACCTTTCGCGGCCTGGGCCGGTTCCAGGTGATGCAACAGCTTTTCGATTTCCCCTTGATTGAACGCCAGCGCAGCGCGATCGCCATCGTACAATTCATCATCGAGCAGTAACCGTGGCCAGTTGCACTGCGGACGCCGGCGCCCACTCAGCCACCAGGTGACCATCGGGCTGCTGCTGGCCAACAACCGGTCGAGCAACAGGTCCAGCTCCGGGTCAGGGACACGGCAATAGTCATCGATAAACAACCAGGTGGCTGTCGGTAATCGAGCCAGATATTCCAACAATTCGGACTCATCCGAGGTTTTCAGTCCCAGCGTTCGCGCCAGGCGCTGGCAAAAGCCACCCACACTGATCGCCTCACCCGCCAAGGGCAGCCAGCGCACCTCACAGGTTGCCGGCGCGCTCAACATGCATTCTGCGAGCAGTGCACTCTTGCCACTGCCGGGCGGTGCACAGAGCAATTTCACCCGCGCCGTCGAGGCCAGCAACGGTTCAACCAGGCGCGCGCGATACAAGTGATGGGGAGACAATCGGGGCAGGAGTCCAGGACGGTCCAGACACGTCGTCATGGCAGTCATAGTGGTGCGCCTTTTTTATTTTTGTGGCGCCACCCTAGTCCTCTGTTGAGCGCTTGTTGAAGAAGTATTCAACACACTGATCAAGCCCTATAAAAAAGGTGACCAAAAGGTCACCTTTTTGTGTAACAGCTGTAGGAAATCTACCTCACACCTGTGCTCCGTAGCGCCGCTGGCGTGTAGTCCCCAGCTTTTGCAGCAATGTTGAATTCGAAACTGCGTTTCTCCTCATTCTTCATCCCCAAGGCTATGTAGCGACCGGCGATCAGGTCGTACAGCGCTTCGACCGTGTAGGCCGGGACCTGATGATCGTAGTAGAACTGCGCGTGCCCTTCTGCCACTCGCCAGAGCTGGCCACGACCGTCGTAGTGGTCAGCCAGGGCAACCTGCCAGGTGTCTTCGTCGATGTACATGTGACGCTTGGCGTACACGTGCCGCTCATTGGGCTTGACCGTGGCGACGACCTCCCAGACCCGATGCAGTTCATAACGGGTGAGGTCCTGATTGATGTGCCCGGCCTTGATCACATCCGTGTACTTGAGGTCGGGCGAGTCAAGTTTGTAGCTGTTGTAGGGTATGTACATCTCTTTCTTGCCGATCAGCTTCCAGTCATAACGATCCGGCGCGCCGGAAAACATGTCGAAGTTGTCGGTGGTGCGCAAACCGTCGGAGGAGGTGCCGACGCCGTCATAGGCCACTTGTGGTGCCCGTCGAACCCGACGCTGACCTGCGTTGTAGATCCAGGCCTTACGGGGTTCCTGGACCTGGTCGAGGGTTTCGTGAACCAGCAGCACGTTGCCCGCCAGACGGGCCGGCGCGGTGACCTCCTGCTTGAAATAGTTGAGGACGTTTTCATCGCTGCCTGGCTTGAGGTCACCAAGCAGCGACGGCACCGCCACTTCGTCCTTGAAGCGGATGACCGTGAAATCGCCGTTGGACTGTGGCGTTGCCTGGGTAATGGTCCGACGCAGATTCCCGCCGTGATAACGGGTGATGTGGTTCCAGATCACCTCGACCCCGTTCTTCGGAATCGGAAAGGCGTAGTAGCGATTGCCGGTGAAGTTGGCCAGGCCGTTGCCGTCGTTGGTGGGTGTCACATTCAGTGCGCTGCGTTTGGCCGCTTCATACACTTCCGGTGGCAGCGCTGCCGTGCGATGGCTCGGATAGACCGGGATCCGGTAGGTCTCCGGGTAGCGCTTGAACATCGCGACCTGGCCATCGGACAGCTTGTCCTTGTACTGGTCAACCGTGGCTGCGGTGATGATGAACAAGGGCTTTTCGTTGGCGAACGGATCGGCCAAAAAGCCCTTGCTGTCCACTGCGCCCGCATTTTTAGCAATGCCGCCGGTCCACGCTGGAATCGATCCAGCGGCATTGCCGGCCTTCTCGGCGCCCAGCGGTGTGAGGCTGGTACCAAGCTTGTTCGCTTCCTCCACCGATACCGCCGCCATCACGTTGACGGCCAGCAAACTCAAGGCCAGGGCGGAGCCCAATTGCAGAATCATCTTGCGCATCGAATTCATCCTCTTTCAGCCAGGTCAGAAGTTCACGCCAAAGCTCAACGCCACGAAATCGCGGTCTTCGAGCACGTTGTAGTCACCCCCGAAAAAGTCGGTGTAACTGAGGCTTGCGGTATAGGTGTTGCGGTAGTCCGCATCGACGCCGAGGCTGACGGCCTTGGCACCTTCGTTGAACAGCCCGTTGGGGCCGTAGCCGGCGACGTCGTGGGACCACGACAGGTTGGGCCGAAAATTGATCCCGGCGATGACGTTGTTGTAATCGAGGATGGCGCGGGCACGATAACCCCAGGAGGTCGAGGTCACGAAACCATCGGTGTCGCCGCCAAAACCGTATTGCCCGTACACCGAGTCGCGGCCGTAGCGCAACTTGCTGCGCGACTCCAGGCCACCGACGTGAACCACCGCGGCTTCACCAACCAGGGTCAGGCGATCCGCGCCTGCGACCTGATCGACGAAGTGCGTCAGAGTGCTCTGGACCTGGGTCACTTCCTTGCGTCGATAGCCTTTGTTATCGGCCCCAGGCGAGGTCGCAATCGGTGACGCCGCGCCACCGGCGATAGGGTTGAGCATCGCCAGTGTCAGGTCATTGGTGTTGACCTGCACCGGCGCGTTGGGGCGATAGCTGATCTCGCCGGTCCACGCCGTACCAGTGGGCAAGGTGGTGGAAAAACTCGCGCCATACAGGCGAATGTCTTCTGGGTACTCAAGGTAATACTGGCCGCGACCGAGCATCACGCTTTGCGCCAGGCCCGAACCGCTACCGGGAGCGATACGGTTGGCGGTCGCGACAATTGCCGGAATGCTCGCCAGGGTGGACAGGCCAGCCGTGGTGGTACCGACGTTGGGCGTGCGACTGTGATAGTTCATGAAGTACAGACCGTACTCGGTGTCGTCCCCCAGCCAGCGCAACGCCGTGCCCCACTGCCCGGAATCCCGGGCATCGCGGTCCTGGCCGCGAGGAACGACCACCCCTTCGCGGGTAACCTCGAAGCCCTGGCCAAAGGCGGCGGCAATCGGCTGCAATGGCGCAATCGCCGGGCTGGCCACGGTGTAGCCCTTGTTGCAACCATCGGCCACCACGTCGACGCCGAAGAAGGTGCCGCAGTTATCGACGACGGTCTGGTCCCACTCCAGTTGATAGAAGCCTTCCACCGTCAACTTGTCGGTCAGGCCTTGGGAGGCGAACAGCATGTTGACCGGAATCAGGCCCTCCTTGATCTCGGCACCGGGACGGCGAAAAGCGGACACGTCGACCGGGTTGATGCTGTTGATCGAGTTGCCGATGAAGGTGCTTTCGCCCCAACTGACCACCTGCTTACCGGCGCGCACCGTTCCTGGCAAGTCGGCGATGGAGTAGTTGTGATAGACGAAGGCATCGAGGATTTGCCCACCGGACGATTTGGAACCTTCCTTACGATTGTGATCGCTGATCGGCTTGAACGGCCGGTCTTCGTCCTTCAATTCGAAGTCGTACCAGTACTTACCCCGGACGAACACGCCGGTGTCGCCGTATTTAAGTTCGAGGTCGTGAATGCCCTTGAAGATCTTCGAGAAGGTTTCACCCTTCTTGAAATTCTGTCGCCCGTCGTCACCGGTCGACGCCTGCCCGCTGCCACCGTTGACGATACCGACCAGGGCATCATCGGCATCGCGCATGCCCCAGCTCGCACCGACCGACAGCGAAGAGTCGAACGTGCCCTCGATTTCGCCAATGTTGAATGACAGAGCCTGCGCCTGGGCACAGCACCCCAAGGCCACCGCAGCGGCCAGCGCCTGCGGAGTGAAGATGGCGCGCATTGTTGTTTTTGTCATGCGTCTTCCCCGGTGAGTGACAGAAGGCCACACCCTACTGCCGCACGCCGGGAGCGATAAGCGCACCAAGGAGGTATTCGTGGTGTCGCTCGAAAGGATGACTGGTTGCATGGCACGGGGGATCAGGCGGGGGCATAGATGCACTGGATGTGGCGGCATCAATTGGAAATATGGTCTAGGCTGCTGCCAGGCAGGACTGTTGCGCCAGCGGTAACGGTGCATCTCCCTGATCGCTATTTTTCCCTTGCCGGCAAAGACTTATCCTTGCCCTGCGCTTTGGGGACAACAGCCGCAAAGCGCGAAGCAACGGAAGGTGTTCCCCTCCCGCCGTTCGCGACAGACTTCAGATGATTTGAACGTATCGAGTCATCACCCCGTGTACATCGACGTTGATTTGTAGCTCCTGGATCCAACGTCTTCTTTGGCCGCTGCGTTTGCAGCGGCCTTTTTTATTTTCGGGCTTTTTTCCCCTGTAGGAGCGAGCATGCTCGCGATGAATTCAAAGACGCCGCTGGGTGTCAGACTTCCAGCGTCATCGTTGACGACCATCGCGAGCATGCTCGCTCCTACCGGGATATAAACGATCTCAACGGATCGGCGTTCTTGTTTTTTATGTTTCCCAAGCTTGAGTAAAGAACCTTTTTATGGGTGGCGGTTTTTGCGGTACCGTCCAACCTTATAGTTGAAAACACGTCCTACAAAATACTTCCTATAACTGCATAAGAAATTTCTTTTAATGCGCGGGAGTTTCCTGCTTGCGCATCTAATACCGCGAAACCCCTTTCAATTTTATATGTAATAGCTCACAACCACCTCAGACCCGTCCCAAACATTCCTGGCGTAGCATTATTCGGCAGCATCGATTAATCACGCACAAGGAAGAATAACCAATGTCAGAGAAACAAGGACCACCGTTGCCCCTGCCGCCAATTGATATCCGAGGAGAAGATCGCACAGTTTATTTAGAAACAACTCATGTAGGAGCACAACCAAAACCAGGGAAAAACCCTCAAGGTGGTGGTTTTCGAATTCCACCAACACGAGCTGGAGGAATGGGCTCTGGCATTACAAACACAGAAGGACTAAGGCGCGAAACCCGGGACAATATTAAAGCTACGGAAAACGCCGTTAAAGCTGCCTAATGGAACGATGCAATCGTTTCACAAGAAGGATCCAATATCGTGAAACGGCATACATCAAAATTTATTCAATCCGATGCCAATAAAGTGATGATTGACCGTCTGGATCGAATTCTCCGTGGGGAGCTAGAGATGACCGATACCGATAAACGCTTCTATACTCACGAGATCAGGGAATTTGAAAGATTTAAGGCTTTGGGATATGGAGACACCGAAATGCCGGATCCCGATTCCCCGGCATGGAACAATGTTCACACTGCAACCTTGGAAGACTTCAAGCTGAAAGATGATCCTTCTCTACTCTACACGCCAGAAGCACTAGCAGCTGCTGCGGAACAGGATGAGCGTGACTATCAACGTTTTTTGAAGGAAATCTTGAAATGAGCAATATTGAGCAGTTAGTTAAAGGTGAGTCCCTGGACGATATCGTTACCGTTTTCGCCTTGATCAAGGCTCCACCTTACTTAGACATGATGATCAGTCGCTACAAGCCCGAAACAATCAGACACGGGAAACTTCAACTGACCTACACGCGACTGTTCGAAAAGGGTGTATTAGAAAAAGGAGAAATGGGATTGGCGAAAAAAGGCCCTAACTGGAAAGCTCCTAAATTCGTGACAGAAAACAAATACGGCTGATAGCAAAAATGCCCCAAGCCTCACCCAGAGGGTTTGGGGCTTCACGGCCCTTACAACGAATACTTCTGCAAATTCCCCATCATCTCCTTCAGCGCCTCAATGTTGTCCTTCGGATGCGCCGCCCCCTCGAAATCACAAATCTGCTGCCAATGCGCCGCCACGTCTTCCGGGGAGAACCCCACCCGCGGATCGAAACCGGCGCCGAGGCTGCGTTCCCAGCGCACCTTGCCCATCCAGCCGCCGCCCACTTCGAACAGCCCGGAGGTTTCCTGGCAGTTTTCGCTGGCCAGGTACACCACCAGCGGGCTGACGAGTTCCGGTTTGAGTTGTTCGAACACTTGCGGCGGGATCAGGCCTTCGGTCATGCGGGTGCCCCCGGTGGGGGCGATAGCGTTGACCAGGATGTTGTTCTTGCGACCTTCGATGGCCAGGGTACGGGTCAGGCCGTAGAGGCCGAGTTTGGCCATGCCGTAGTTGGACTGGCCGAAGTTGCCGTAGATGCCCGAGGTGGACGCTGTGAAGATCACTCGCCCGTAGTTTTGCTGGCGCAGGTGCGGCCAGGCGGCGCGGGTGACTTTGTAGGCGCCTTCGACATGGACGCGGTAAACCAGGTCCCAGTCGGCGTCTTCCATTTTGTGGAAGGTCTTGTCCCGCAGGATGCCGGCATTGTTGACCACTACATCGACGCGGCCAAAGGCGTCGAGGGCGTGTTGGACGATTTTGTCGCCGTCGGTGACCGAGTCGTGGTTGGCCTCGGCGGTGCCGCCCGCGTCGCGGATTTCGTTGACCACGCGGTCTGCCGCCGAGGCGTTGGCGCCTTCGCCCTGGGTCGAACCGCCGAGGTCGTTGACCAGTACCTTGGCGCCCTGCTTGGCGAACAGCAGTGCGTGCGCCCGTCCCAGGCCGCCACCCGCACCGGTGATGATCACGACTTTATCTTCGAAACGCACAGACTCATTCATGGGGAACTCCAGCAGGCCAGGACATTGCCTTGGAGTTTCAGGCACGGCGCTACGGGTCACAATGAACAGGGGGGAGGCTGAATGGTGTGCGATAAGGTAGGGGGATGATGAACACGAGGCGGCCTGGCGGCCGACCTGTTGTTTGTCGACCGCGTAGATATCCATTGCTGCGGTAACGGCCACCTATGGCTTCGCGGCGGGTGGGAACCTGTAGGAGCGAGCATGCTCGCGATGGTAGCCAACAATGACGCGGGGAGCCTGACACCCCCAGGTGCTCTCAGGTTTTTCGCGAGCATGCTCGCTCCTACGGGGGTGAGAGCGCCCGGAAAGGCGGCGCCGTGCTCAAGGGCGCCTTCGCCGGCAAGCCGGTTGCTACGAACAAGCCACCTTGAGCGGTGGTGAGGCCGTGCAGTCGCGAAACGCCAGGTAGTGCTTGAGCACCTGGCAGGGCGCCTCGATCTGCGGGTAATGACCGATGTCGCTGAGCAGGACCGTGTCCGGGTTGGGTATCAGCTCACGGTAGCGCGCGATCATGTGGGCACCGGAGATCGGGTCGACCTCGCCATCGATCACCCGCAGCGGCACCTCGCCGCGCTGCATCGCGGCGACCCAACGCTCGCGCTGGGTTCGCCGCTCGGGGATGTAGGCAATCAATTTATGCATGACCCGTGGCCCGTGATTGCTTTCGACGAGGCTCCAGAAATCGTCCATCTGGCTCTCGCTGGGACGAGTTTGCGGGCCGAAGATCTGACGGAAACTCTTCACCAGGCCATCGCGACTGAATGCACGGCCGATCATCCATCCCAACGGGCTGAGCAGGAGCTTTTGCACCAGCACCGGGCGATGGGTTTCGGGGAACAACCCGCCATTGAGGAATACGCAACTGGCGAGGTCGATGCGCGCTTCATAATGCCGGGCCAACAGCTCCTGGGCCACGCTGTCGCCGTAGTCATGGGCAAGCAGGTGCAGCGGTTGCTCGACGTTGAGATGAGCCAGCAGCGCCTGCTGCAAATCGGCCTGTTCCAGCAAACTGTACTCGTGATCCACCGGTTTGGCCGAGTCGCCGAATCCGAGCATGTCACAGGCAATTACCCGATAGCGCTGGGCCAGTGGTTGCCAAAGGTAATGCCAGTCCCAACTGGCGCTGGGAAAACCATGGATGAGCAACAACGGCTCACCCTGCCCCGCCGTCCAGTAACGGATAGCTTGGCCATGGAACATGAAAGTCTGGCCGCGCTTGCGCCAGACACTCAGGGGAATCTCGGCGAGTTGCATTAGAGTTTGTACCCCGGGTCCAGTTTATCGAGCTTGCGCAGCAACGCCGGCCAAGCCAGCGCTCCGCCCATTCCTTGAGCACTTTTGGTGACACCGGCGATCATCGCCTTGGCACCCGCCAGAATCTGCGGTTCGATGGCAATCAGTTCAGCCCCTCCGTTCTGCGCCATGACCTGGATGTCGCAGGCACGTTGAAAGATAAACATCATCAGGAAGGTGTCGGCGATGCTGGGGCCACAGGTCAGCAGACCGTGGTTGTGCAACATCAGGAAGTTATTTTCTCCGAGGTCGGCTTGCAGCCGCGCTTTTTCCTCGTGGTTGAGCGCAACACCTTCGTAGGCGTGATACGCCAGGCTGGAAAGGACAAACAGCGACTGTTGGCTGATCGGCAAAATGCCTTGTCGCTGCGCCGACACCGCCACGCCCGAAGCGGTATGGGTATGCAGCACGCACACGACATCGTGACGAACCTCATGCACCGCGCTATGGATGGTGTACCCCGCCGGATTGATCTCGTAGGGGCTGTCCATCAACTTGTTGCCGGACTGATCGACCTTGACCAGGCTCGACGCAGTAATTTCGTGAAACATCAGACCGTATGGGTTGATCAGGAAATCTTCGGTGCCCGGCACCTTGGCGGAGATGTGCGTGAAAATCAGATCATCCCAGCCATGCTGGGCGACCAGGCGATAGCAGGCAGCGAGGTCGACGCGGGCCTGCCACTCGGCAGCGCTGACCTGGTCTTTGACACAGGAGGAGGACGACTGGACGGGGGCTACGCTCACGGCAAGGAACCTCGGTTCTTATTATGGAGTGTTTCCAATAACTACCGAGTCTAGTCACCCTCCGAGCTTCGCGTAGTTGCATTGGCAGCCAGCTTGATGGCCGAGCGAGTCAGCGGCTCGAAGAGTTTGGATCCATGGCCTGGCTGCCGGTGCACCCGCGTTACCGATCAGCCCCGCAGCGCGTCGATCAGTTCCGCCAGCCAAGGCTCGGCAACCGCTTCAGGGGTCACGCTTTCACTGGCGTCCAGGCGCAGCATCGGCAGGATTTCGCGAATGCCCAGCTCACCGAACAACTCCCGCATTAGCTCGCCACCGCCGCAAAAGGTATCGCCATAGCTTGCGTCGCCCAGGCCGATGACGGCCCCTGGCAAGCCTCGCCAGGCGGCGGGCAACTGGTCTCGAATCGTCGAGTACAGGGGTTGCAGGTTGTCCGGTAGCTCGCCCATGCCGGTGGTCGACGTTACCGCCAGCAAGGCTTCGGGAGCGAAGGCCTGAATATCCGCGAGGCTTGCCCGCGGGTTGTGGAAGGTTTCGAAACCGGCGTTTATCAAAATACTGGCGGCGTG
Organism: Pseudomonas umsongensis; assembly: GCF_002236105.1. Taxonomy (GTDB): domain Bacteria; phylum Pseudomonadota; class Gammaproteobacteria; order Pseudomonadales; family Pseudomonadaceae; genus Aquipseudomonas; species Aquipseudomonas umsongensis. Next base: position 202,999 of record NZ_NIWU01000002.1, on the reverse strand, counting down.
GCGGGCAACTTCTTCAGCCGTGCCGTATACCGAGCCGGAAATGATGGCGACTTTCATCAATCTGATCCTGACGCTGAATAAAAGACCGGGATATTAACAGCACGGTCTGCATTGTTCTTTTAGAATCCCACAGACAACCAACAAGGAAGGGTGTCACCGATGATCAACGCGAAACTGCTGCAGTTGGCGATCAATGCCTCCAACGACGGTATCGTGATTGCTGAGAAAGAAGGCGATCAAGACAAGATCCTGATTTACGTCAACCCGGCCTTCGAACGCCTGACCGGTTACACCAGCGAGGAAATCCTCTACCAGGATTGCCGCTTTCTGCAATCAGGCGACCGTGATCAGGATGCCCTGGCGAAAATTCGTGACGCATTGAACAGTGAAGGCTCCTGCCGGGAAATCCTGCGCAATTATCGCAAGGATGGCACCCCATTCTGGAACGAGCTGTCGCTTTCGACGGTGAAAAATCCGAATGACGGGCAGGTTTATTTTATCGGAGTGCAGAAGGACGTGACCCTGCAGGTCAAGGCGCAGCAGCGAGTGACGCAGCTTGAAGCGCAACTGGCAGAGGTCCAGGCGGAGCTTGCTGCGCTCAAAGCGACGAACGGCAAAAACTAAACAGTGAATTAATTGTCATTAACTACAATCACCAGAGCCTCTGTAACTAAATTTTTCGAGCCTAACCATGCAACGCGACGCGCTCCTGACCCAGGATGAGCTGGATTTTATCCAGACCATGCAACACAACCCGCAACTGAACGTGCGGGATGCGACGTCGAGTCTGCTCGTTAATGGTGGATCGCAGATCCGTGACCTGCTCACGCGCCTGGCCGCGCATGAACAGGTTACCCTTCAAGCCAACTTCGAAAACCAGCAAATGACCTTCCCCCTGCACTTGGTGGAAGACGAGTTTCATGCCATGCACCTGCGCCTGGGCGTGCCGAGTATTTATGAAGGCGGGCCATCGGTCCGGCCGTGGCGACTGGTGCTCGACGAGCCGGTTGCGCTGGAAAACGCCAAGGGTCAACCCGGCACCCTGTGGGTGCACGAAGTATCGTTCAAAGGGGTTTTGCTGGAGATTCGCAACAAGACCAAGGCACCCAAGCACTTCGCCCTGTGGTTCAGCCCCTCAGGCTATGAGCGCATCGCCTTGCGCGGGACACTCGAAAAAGAAACCAAACAGGGTTTCTACGCCTACCAGTTGAGCCAGAACGACCTGGACGAAACCGAGCGCCTGCGTCAATTCATTCTGCAACAGCATCGCTTGGCGCATCCAACCCTGCACCTCTGACCTTCAGGTATCCAGGCTGCCGGCCAGAAACTGGCTCAGGCGCTGGCGCATCACCGTACCTTCGTTGCCCAGGCAACCGATCGATGACCCGGCGAGGCTTTCCTGCGCCAGGTCACTGGCATCCCCAGCCAGGAGCAAGGGGCAATCCAGGCTCATCGCCAGGCGATTCAGGCGCCGGGGCAAGTCGGGGGTGGGGACGTGATTGGAAACCAGCACCAGCGCCCTTGGCTTGATCCGCTCGCAGACCAGCGTCAGTTCGTCGAACGGTTGGCCGGTGGTCAGCACCCGCACCCCCATTTGATCGTTGCCGAGGAACAGGGCGGCGATCAGCAACTCAAGCTCGCGACACTGGCCCGCCAAGGCGCTGACGATGACTCGCCGGGGGTGACGGTCACGGATCAACAGCAGGCGCTGTACCACCCGCGAGCGCAGAAAACCATCGAGGAACAGCCACTCGCTGGCCCGGCCGAACGTATCCTGGCGCTGCAGCAATTGCCTCCACAGTGGAAGAATAATGTCCTGGAAAACCACCGGTTGGGAGTAGCTGGAAAAAATCTGCCCGTAGACCTGCTCCAGCCGGATATCGTCAAACGCACTGACCGCGGCTGCAAGCTGTTGCTGCCACTGTGCGTAATCCGCCTGCACCAGATCGCTGGGGATGATGTGAGCCAATACCTGTAGCGGCTCTGCCTTGGCCAGGATCTTGCCGATCTTGCTGACCGCCACACCGCGTTCGATCCAGTTGAGGATGCTTCGGACCCGCTCAATGTCCTGCATCGAATACAGGCGATGCCCGCTTTCGGTGCGAGTGGGCACGATCAGGCCATAACGACGCTCCCATGCGCGAAGCGTGACCGGGTTCACACCGGTCAGGCGCGCCACTTCGCGAATCGGGAAAAGCTCTTCCCGTTCCAGGGAGAGCGCTGGCGACACACCCGGGGCAACGTCGGTCAAGACAGGCATTTATAGGCCTACATCCATGTAATTATCTGGGCCCATTCTACCTCCCCTGCACCTCAATCATTCAAGAAATAGATTGTTACCAAGGTCACCGGCCTGGCAGGGAAATCAGGAATAGTACTTGCTTGCCCCAAAATACAGCCGCCACCACGGCGCTGCGCCTGCGCAACCGAAGACCCGAAACCTGCAGGTTCACGGCTCGTCGCTGGTATAGTTTTGCTCTTACCGCGATGCGAGCCGTTCATGACCTCTTCTGCAGCCCCCATTCTGATCACCGGTGCCGGCCAGCGTGTCGGCCTGCATTGCGCGCAGCGATTGCTCGAGGATGGCCATCGCGTGATTTTCAGTTACCGCAGCGAACGTCCCGGTGTACAAACCCTGCGCGATTTGGGCGCGATCGGGCTGTTCGCGGATTTCTCCAGTGAAGCCGGGATCGTCACCTTCATCAGTCAACTGAAAACCCACACCGACAGCTTGCGGGCAATCATCCATAACGCTTCCGAATGGCTGGCCGAGACGACGGACACCGATGCCGCCGCATTCACCCGCATGTTCAACGTGCACATGCTGGCGCCCTACCTGATCAACTTGCATTGCGCCGACCTGCTCGAACGCTCAAGCCCCGCCGACATTGTGCACATCAGCGATGATGTGACCCGCAAGGGCAGCAGCAAGCACATCGGCTATTGCGCCAGCAAAGCCGGGCTCGACAGCCTGACCCTGTCCTTCGCCGCCCGATACGCGCCCGGCATCAAGGTCAACACGATCGCGCCCGCCCTGCTACTGTTCAATGCCAACGACGATGCCGCCTATCGCGCCAAGGCACTGGCCAAATCCGCGCTGGGCATCGAACCTGGCAGCGAAGTGATCTACCAGAGCTTGCGTTATCTGCTCGATAACCCCTATGTCACCGGCACGACCCTGACCGTCAACGGCGGAAGGCACATCAAATAAGTGTCCCGAGGATCTTCCATGACGCTTTCCCTACATCAGAACTGCCTGTCACAGAGCTATCGCGAGATCCTCATCGGTCTCGGTGAAAACCCCGAGCGCGAAGGCCTGCGTGACACCCCGCTGCGCGCCGCCAAGGCCATGCAGTACCTGTGTCACGGTTACGAGCAAAGTGTCGAGGAAATCATCAACGGCGCCCTGTTCGCCTCCGACAACGATGAAATGGTGATCGTCGACAACATCGAACTCTATTCCCTCTGCGAACATCACCTGCTGCCCTTCATCGGCAAGGCGCATGTGGCTTATATTCCCACGGGCAAGGTGCTGGGCCTGTCGAAGATTGCGCGGTTGGTGGACATGTTCGCCCGTCGCCTGCAGATCCAGGAAAACCTCACCCGGCAAATCGCCGACGCCGTGCAACAGGTAACCGGCGCGGCAGGCGTTGCCGTGGTCATCGAAGCACAGCACATGTGCATGATGATGCGCGGCGTCGAGAAACAGAATTCGACCATGAACACCTCGGTGATGCTCGGCGCCTTCCGCGAGTCGAGCAATACCCGCCAGGAGTTCCTGCAATTGATTGGACGGAGCAAGTAGCAATGCCACAACTTCAACCAGGCATGGCGCGCATCCGGGTCAAGGACCTGTGCCTGCGCACCTACATTGGCATCAACGAAGACGAGATCCTCAACAAGCAGGATGTGTTGATCAACCTGACCATCCTCTATGCAGCCCAGGAAGCGGTGCGCGACAACGATATCGATCACGCGCTGAACTACCGCACCATCACCAAGGCGATCATCGCCCACGTGGAAGGCAATCGCTTTGCCCTGCTCGAACGCCTGACCCAGGAGCTGCTGGACCTGGTCATGGCCAACGCGTCGGTGCTGTACGCCGAGGTCGAAGTCGACAAGCCCCACGCCTTGCGCTTCGCCGAGTCGGTGTCGATAACGCTCGCGGCAAGCCGCTAAGCTTCAAGCTTCAAGCTTCAAGCGGTAAGCTACAAGCCACCGCCATCCATCTTGCAGCTTGAAGCTTGCCGCTTGAAGCTGTCTCGAAGAGACCCCCTATGACCGATCAAGAACGCCTTGAGCTCGAAGCCGCCGCCTTCCGCCGGCTGGTGGCCCACCTGGACAGCCGCAAGGATGTGCAGAACATCGACCTGATGAACCTCTCGGGCTTCTGTCGCAACTGCCTGTCCAAGTGGTACAAGGCAGCGGCCGATGAACGCCAGATCGAGGTCAGCCTCGATCAAGCCCGCGAAGTGGTCTACGGCATGCCGTACGCCGAGTGGAAAGCCCAATATCAGCAAGAAGCCAGCGCCGAACAACAAGCGGCGTTCGCCAAAGGAAAACCCAATGAGTGATTTGAACACCCTGCGCGCCAGCCTCAAGAGTGGCGAACACGCTTTCGCCGATACGCTGGCATTCATTGCCGCCGGCTACGATTACCAGCCCCAGGCCTTCACCAATGGCGGCGTGGAAAACGCCGCCGGGCAGAACGAAGGTTCGTGCAAGACGCTGGGCCTGGCCCTGCTGGAAGGCCTGAGCGATGAAGAAGCGCTGCTGGCGTTCGGCGAGCATTACCGCTCGGTGGTTGCCACGCCTGAGGGCAGTGACCACGCCAACATTCGCGCGTTGATCGAGCATGGCCTGGCCGGTGTGAAATTCACCCGACGGCCGCTGACCCGCCGCTGATTCAGACGCAAAAGATCGCAGCCTGCGGCAGCTCCTACAGGATCTAGTTCATTCGCAACATGGCGGTGCGCCCGTAGGAGCTGCCGAAGGCTGCGATCTTTTGATCTTTTGCACATCCCGACTTTAAAGATTAACCCGGCGACTTTATTTCGTTTGCCGGGCACCGCGGCTCCCGGCTTAGATAAAAACAATCTTCCTTCTTCCGAGCCGGTCAGCCATGCGCAGCGAAACCATCAGCCAGTCGATCAATATCGTCCACCCTGTCACGCTCAGCCACGGCAAAAATGCCGAGGTCTGGGACACCGACGGCAAACGTTACATCGACTTTGTCGGCGGCATCGGCGTACTGAATCTAGGTCACTGCCATCCCCGTATCGTCGAAGCCATTCGCGAACAGGCCACGCGGCTGACCCACTACGCCTTCAACGCCGCGCCCCATACCCCCTACCTTGAGCTCATGGATCGCCTGGCGGCGTTCATTCCGGTGGATTACCCGGTCAGCGGCATGCTCACCAACAGCGGCGCCGAAGCAGCGGAGAATGCACTGAAGATCGTCCGTGGCGCGACTGGTCGCACAGCCGTGATTGCCTTCGATGGCGCCTTTCATGGCCGCACGCTGGCCACTCTCAACCTCAACGGCAAGGTTGCCCCCTACAAACAGAAAGTCGGCGTGTTGCCGGGGCCGGTGTATCACTTGCCGTTCCCCAGCCGGGACAACGGCGTGACCTGTGTCGAGGCGCTCAAGGCCATGGAGCGCCTGTTCAGCGTCGAGATCGACGTCGAGGACGTGGCCTGCTTTATCGTCGAACCCGTGCAGGGCGAAGCGGGTTTCCTGGCCATGGATGTCGAGTTCGCCCAGGCGCTGCGCACGTTTTGCGACGAAAAAGGCATCGTACTGATTGCCGATGAAATCCAGTCTGGTTTTGGCCGCACTGGCCAGCGGTTTGCGTTCTCGCGCCTGGGCATCGAACCGGACCTGATCCTGTTGGGCAAAAGCATCGCCGGCGGCATGCCGCTGGGTGCGGTGGTCGGGCGTAAGTCGCTGCTGGATAACTTGCCCAAGGGTGGGCTTGGCGGTACATATTCCGGCAACCCGATCGCCTGTGCCGCAGCGCTCGCGACCCTGGATGAAATGACGGACGCCAATCTGCGAGCCTGGGGCTCACAACAGGAGGAAGCGATAGTCAGTCGCGTTGAAACCTGGCACGCGAACAAGCTGTCGCGGTACCTGGGTCGCCTGACCGGCGTGGGCACGATGCGCGGCATTGAGCTGATCAAGACCGACGGCACACCCGCTTCGGCGCAGTTGACGCAACTGCTGGCCCTGGCCCGGGACGCCGGGTTGTTGCTGATGCCCAGCGGAAAATCGCGGCACATCATTCGGCTGTTGGCGCCGTTGACGATTGAAGCGGCTGTGCTTGAAGAAGGCCTCGACATCCTTGAGGCGTGCCTGCAGAAGTTAACCTGAACATACGGTCCCCTGTAGGAGCTGCCGAAGGCTGCGATCTTTTGATCTTGCTTTGTATAAGATCAAGATCAAAAGATCGCAGCCTTCGGCAGCTCCTACAGGGGGGCATTTGTGTTGCCCACAAAAAAACCGGCAGAAGCCGGTTTTTTCTTTTCTACAGGATCAAGCGTTCTGCAGGTTGTCCAGGTAACGCTCGGCATCCAGTGCCGCCATGCAACCGGCGCCAGCGGAGGTGATCGCCTGGCGGTAGACGTGGTCAGCCACGTCACCGGCGGCGAAGATGCCTTCGAGGTTGGTCGCAGTGGCGTTGCCGTCACGGCCGCCGTGTACGACCAGGTAGCCGTCTTTCAGCGTCAACTGCCCTTCGAACAACGAAGTGTTCGGGGTGTGGCCGATGGCGATGAACACGCCATCGACTTTCACTTCGTCGAAGCTGCCGTCGTTGTTCTTCAGGCGGGCACCGGTCACGCCCATGTTGTCGCCCAGGACTTCGTCCAGGGTCGCGTTCAGCTTCAGGATGATCTTGCCTTCGGCCACGCGAGCGTTGAGCTTGTCGATCAGGATCTTCTCGGCGCGGAAGGTTTCGCGACGATGGATCAGGGTCACGGTGCTGGCGATGTTGGCCAGGTACAGGGCTTCTTCGACAGCGGTGTTACCGCCACCGACCACAGCCACGGGCTTGTTGCGGTAGAAGAAACCGTCGCAGGTCGCGCAGGCCGAAACGCCTTTGCCCATGAACGCTTCTTCCGATGGCAGGCCCAGGTAGCGAGCGCTGGCGCCGGTGGCAATGATCAGGGCGTCGCAGGTGTAGGTCGCGCTGTCGCCGGTCAGGGTGTAAGGCTTGGCGGCGAAGTCCACGGCATTGATGTGATCGAAAACGATCTCGGTTTCAAAGCGCTCGGCGTGCTCACGCATCCGCTCCATCAACGCCGGGCCGGTCAGGCCGTGGACATCACCCGGCCAGTTGTCGACTTCAGTGGTGGTGGTCAGTTGACCGCCGGCCTGCATGCCGGTGATCAAAAGTGGCTTGAGGTTGGCACGGGCGGCATAGACGGCGGCGCTGTAACCGGCAGGGCCGGAACCGAGAATAATCACTCGCGAATGACGAACTTCAGACATGACCTGCTCCTGTTGACCGGCCCGGAATACCTGGCGCGGAACGCCGGCTGACCGGCGGGAATAAAAAAGGACCATTGAAAGCACTTGGGGAAGGCTTGAACTCGACAGTCCTGTAAAAAGATTGGGTGCAGCGTATCGAGGGGGCGAAGATTAAGGAAATACGGTTTAACAATCCAGCTCATAGGTGGTCTCTATCCCCACAGAGTGTTTCCCAGGACGCCTTTGTTACAGTTAATGTCGATGTCGCTGTCGCGCTTTCGCCGGTCAGGCAAAGCCGGTAAGGTCGGCGCGTTTCCCACTGCCCGGAGCCTGTTATGCCCGCCCCTGTTCTGTCCGGCCCGCAATACTTGCGCGAAGGCCTCAAGCTGGTCCTGAGCCCCAGTTTGCGTTTGTTCGTATTGTTACCGCTGGCAATCAACCTGGTGCTGTTCGTCGGATTGATCTACCTGGCCGGCCATCAGTTCAGTCTGTGGGTCGATACACTGATGCCGTCCCTGCCCGAGTGGCTGAGTTTTCTCAGTTACATCCTGTGGCCGATTTTCGTCGTGCTGGTGGTGTTGATGGTGTTCTTCACCTTCACCATGCTGGCCAACGTCATCGCTGCGCCGTTCAATGGTTTTCTCGCAGAGAAAGTCGAAGTGGTGGTGCGCGGCACCGACGACTTCCCGGCCTTCAGCTGGGGTGAGCTGATCGCCATGATCCCCCGTACCCTCGCACGGGAAATGCGCAAGCTCGGGTATTTCCTGCCCCGGGCGCTCGGGTTGTTCATTCTTTCGTTCATCCCGGTGGTGAACATCATCGCGGCACCGCTGTGGCTGGTGTTCGGCGTGTGGATGATGGCGATCCAGTACATCGACTACCCGGCGGACAACCACAAGCTTGGCTGGAACGAGATGCTCGCCTGGTTGCGCGAAAAGCGCTGGCAGAGCATGAGTTTCGGCGGGAGTGTTTACTTGGTGCTGCTGATTCCGGTGGTCAACATCCTGATGATGCCGGCGGCGGTGGCCGGGGCGACTTTGTTCTGGGTGCGCGAGCGTGGGGCGGAGAATCTGGTGACCCAACGCTAGATCGGTCACAAATCCATCATCTCGTCGTCACAACGCCGACATGGCCTCAGCCGACACTGGGGCCATGACGACAGCCCTGCATATCACCCTGATCACCGAAACCTTCCCTCCGGAAATCAATGGCGTGGCCAATACCCTTGGCCGCCTGTGCGACGGTTTGCGCGCGCGCGGGCACCAGGTGGAATTGGTGCGACCACGCCAGGGTTGCGATCAATCGGCGAGCAGTGACGATGAGTTGTTGCTGTGCCGGGGCTGGCCGCTGCCGGGCTATCCCGGATTGCAATGGGGGCAGTCGTCGATGCACAAGCTGCTGCGGCGCTGGAAGCGTCATCGCCCGGATGTGCTGTACATCGCCACCGAGGGTCCTTTGGGATTGTCGGCATTGCGCGCGGCACGACGCCTGGGTATTTCAGTGGTGAGCGGCTTTCACACCAACTTCCAGCAGTACTCCAGCCAGTATGGATTCGGCATGCTGACTCGATTGCTGACCCATTACCTGCGTTGGTTCCACAATCGCTCGAACCTGACGTTGGTGCCCAGTGTCAGCCAGCGCATGGAGCTGGAACGTCGGCATTTCGAGCGCCTGGCATTGCTGTCCCGCGGCGTCGACAGCCAGCTGTTTCACCCAAGCAAACGCTTGAATGCGCTGCGTGAGCAATGGGGGCTGGGCGAGAAGGACATTGCCGTTATCCATGTAGGCCGTTTGGCACCGGAGAAAAACCTCGGTTTGCTCAAACGCTGTTTCGACACGCTCAAGGGCACTTATCCACAGCGCATTCTGAAACTGATCGTGGTGGGCGATGGTCCGCAACGACAGCTGATGGAAAGCGAGTTACCCGAGGCGATTTTCTGCGGGACACAACGCGGTGAAGCCCTGGCCAGTCACTATGCGTCCGGGGATGTGTTTCTGTTCCCAAGCCTGACCGAGACCTTCGGCAATGTGGTGCTTGAGGCATTGGCCTCTGGACTGGGGGTGGTGGCTTACGACCAGGCGGCAGCGGCGCAACATATTCGTCATGGCTACAACGGCGTGCTGGCAATGCCGGGGGATGAGGAGGCATTTTGTGACGCCGCGACGTGGTTGCTGGAGAAGCGCGAAACCTTGCGCTGTGTGCGGCTCAATGCGCGCCAGCATGCCAGTCGGCAGGGGTGGGCGGCGATTGTCGAGCAGTTCGAGGGGCAGTTGCGGGGGGCCTGTGTTGGGGAGGTGGTGGTGCCGAATGCACCGACTCTGCCCTGAGATATTGGGTGCCATTCAGTCAGTCTTCGCGAGCAGGCTCGCTCCCACAGGTTTTGTGTACAACGCATAACCACTGTGGGAGCGAGCCTGCTCGTGAAAGCATTCTTCCAGACGCCGCTTAAACCAGCGTCATCAACGCCTCACGACTGAACGGCAGGATGTCTTCCTCGCGACCGTCACGTACTTTCTGCGCCCAGTCGGGGTCCACCAACAGTGCACGGCCGACCGCCACCAGATCGAACTCGTCGTTGTTCAGGCGCTCCAGCAGTTTTTCCAGGCTGGCCGGCTGCGCCACCTTGTCGGTGTTGACCATGAACTGCAGGAACTCACCGTCCAGGCCTACGCTGCCTACGGTGATGGTCGGCTTGCCAGTGAGCTTGCGGGCCCAGCCCGCCAGGTTCAGCTCGGAACCGTCGAACTCCGGCTCCCAGAAACGGCGTGTCGAACAGTGGAAAATATCCACCCCGGCATCGGACAATGGCTTGAGGAATTCGCCCAACGCCTGCGGTGTTTGCACCAGGCGCGCGGTGTAGTCCTGCTGCTTCCACTGGGAGAAGCGGAAGATGATCGGGAAGCCTTCGCCGACAGCCGCACGCACGGCCTGAATCAATTCAATGGCGAAACGCGAACGGTTGGCCAGGCTACCGCCGTATTCGTCGGTGCGCTGGTTGCTGCCTTCCCAGAAGAACTGGTCGATCAGGTAGCCGTGGGCACCATGGATTTCCACGCCGTCCATGCCAATGCCCTGGGCATCCTTTGCCGCCTGGGCGAACGCGGCGATCACGTCCTGAATGTCCTGCTTGGTCATACCGTGAACCACGACCTGACCGTCCTTCACTTTTTCCGACGGGCCATAACCCGGCACGCTGGCGTCCGGCTCGGTGCCGATACGGCGCACACTGCCGACGTGCCACAGTTGCGGAACGATCTTGCCACCCTCGGCATGAACCGCATCCACGACTTTTTTCCAGCCAGTCAGCGCCGCTTCGCCGTAGAACTGCGGAACGTTCGGGTAGCCGTTGGAAGCCTTGTGCCCGACAGTGGTGCCTTCGGTGATGATCAAGCCCACGCCGGCCGCAGCGCGACGGCGGTAATACTCGATCACTTTGGAATTCGGTACGCCGCCTGGCGAAAACGAGCGGGTCATCGGCGCCATGACGACGCGGGTCGGCAGTTCGAGGGTGCCGAGGTGGAACGGTTTGAACAAGGCTTTGACGGGCATGGGGACGCTCCACGGGAATAGACTTTATGACGGCTATAATATGGAGGCTTGCACGCGCTGAACAGCACTATTGATATGGGTGATTAAACATCAGAAGGGGGGATGTTGTAGGAGCCGGCTTGCTGGCGATGGACACGAAAACACCGCGTGGTGTCAGGCAATGCGCGTCATCGTTGACGACCATCACCAGCAGGCCGGCTCCTACGAAGGGGTATGTCAGGCCAAGGCTTTTTCGATTGCCTGAACCACACTCGGATCATCCGGCGCCGTACGCGGTGAAAACCGCGCCAGCACACGACCATCTTTACCCAGCAGGAACTTCTCGAAGTTCCAGGTGATGTCACCAGGAAACTCCGCGCCCTCGCCTGCCAGCAACTTGTACAGCTGGTGACGCTCGTGACCGTTGACTTCCAGCTTGCTGGACAACGGAAAGGTCACGCCATAGTTGAGGCTGCAGAAGTTCTTTATTTCCTGCTCGGTACCGGGTTCCTGACCGGCAAACTGGTTGCATGGCAAGCCCAGCACGCTGAAGCCTTTACCTTTGTATTGCTGGTAGAGGTTTTCCAGCGCCGCGTACTGTGGCGTCAAGCCACATTTGGAGGCCACGTTGACCACCAGCACGACTTGCCCCTTGAAAGGTGCCAGAGGCAGCACCTGGCCATCCAGGGCTGTCAAATTAAGTTCGTGAAAAGCACTCATGACGTACTCCAGATTCCCGTGTTCTTCTCGAAACAGCCACTTGGTGGTGTCGCCTGGAACAGCCGCAGACTAAAAAGGCGCCCTCGGGGCGCCTCTCCAGCTATCTGAGCTTAGCGCAGAAATCAGTGGTGATGGCCACCTTCGCCATGGACGTGGCCATGAGCGATTTCTTCCTGGCTGGCATCACGAATGTTGATGATCTTGACCTGGAAATTCAGGCGCTGACCCGCCAATGGGTGGTTGCCGTCTACGGTGACGTCGTCGCCGTCCAGATCGCGGATGGTCACGATCTGCATTTGGCCGTCCGGAGCGGAAGCATGGAACTGCATGCCCACTTCCAGCTCGTCGACACCTTCGAACATGCTGCGGCTCAGGGTGCTGACCAGTTCGGCAGCGTACTCGCCATAGGCATCTTCCGGTTCAACGGCTACGGTCAGCTCGTCGCCGACTGCTTTGCCTTCCAGCGCCTTTTCCAGGCCCGGGATGATGTTGCCTGCGCCTTGCAGGTAGACCAGCGGCGCGCCGCCGGCGGAGCTGTCGATGACCTCACCAGCGTCGTTGGTCAGGGTATAGTCGATGGAGACAGCCTTATTGGCGGCGATCAGCATGGGGCGAGACCTTTTGCATAAGAATATAGAAAGACCCAGTTTAGCGAAGCAATCGCCCGAAAGCGAACACAACCCGGACAGACGGGGTGCGACGATCACAGGCTTCCATCAGGACGAGGACGGCCACTGGGTGGCCGAGCTTTCGTGCGGCCATACCCAACACCTGCGCCATCAGCCACCCTGGCAATCGCGGGCCTGGGTCATGGACCCTGCGCAGCGCCAGGAAAAAATAGGCCAGCCCTTTGATTGCGGTTGGTGCGCACAAGGCTCGGTTAGCGATAACCTTGGCGACTGAATTTCGGTAGTTGGCCAGTTATAGGCCGGCACCATTGCCATGCACCTTTAGAGAATCCGCATGCAAACTTTTTTTATCGCACCCACCGATTTTGGCGTGGGCCTGACCTCCATCAGCCTCGGGCTGGTGCGCACTCTCGAGCGGGCCGGCCTCAAGGTTGGCTTTTTCAAGCCGATTGCCCAGCCCCATCCAGGTGACACCGGCCCTGAACGCTCCACCGAGCTGGTGGCGCGTACCCACGGCCTGAAACCGCCGCAACCCTTGGGCCTGGCCCATGTCGAGCGCATGCTCGGCGACGGCCAGCTCGATGAGTTGCTCGAAGAAATCATCACCCTTTATCAGCAGGCCGCCATCGGCAAGGATGTGTTGATCGTCGAAGGCATGGTCCCGACCCGCAGCGCCAGCTATGCCGCGCGGGTCAACTTGCACCTGGCCAAGAGCCTCGATGCCGAAGTGATCCTGGTTTCGGCACCGGAAAACGAAGTACTGACCGAATTGTCTGGTCGAGTGGAACTGCAAGCGCAATTGTTCGGCGGCCCCAAGGATCCGAAAGTCCTCGGCGTGATCCTCAACAAGGTCAAGACCGAGGAAAGCATGGAGGCCTTCGCCGCACGCCTGAACGAACACTCGCCGCTGTTGCGCAGTGGCGACTTCCGTCTGCTCGGTTGTATTCCATATCAGCCGGAACTGAATGCGCCGCGCACGCGAGACGTGGCGGACTTGATGGGCGCACAGGTGCTCAACGCCGGCGACTACGAAACCCGGCGCATGACCAAGATCATCATTTGCGCGCGTACCATGCGCAACACCGTGGAGCTGCTCAAGCCCGGCGTACTGGTGGTGACCCCGGGCGATCGTGACGACATCATCCTCGCCGTGAGCCTCGCGGCCATGAACGGCGTACCCCTGGCCGGCCTGTTGCTGACCAGCGACACCCTGCCCGACCCGCGCATCATGGACTTGTGTCGCGGCGCCCTGCAGGCGGGCTTGCCCGTGTTGTCGGTGAGCACCGGGTCCTATGACACCGCCAACCAGCTCAATGGCTTGAACAAGGAAATCCCGATCGACGACCGCGAGCGCGCAGAAATCATCACCGATTTCGTCGCCAGCCACCTGGACGCCAACTGGCTGCACCAGCGCTGCGGTACCCCTCGGGAAATGCGCCTGTCGCCAGCGGTGTTCCGTTATCAATTGATCCAGCGCGCCCAGTCCGCCAACAAGCGCATCGTCCTGCCGGAAGGCAGCGAACCGCTGACCGTACAAGCCGCCGCCATCTGCCAGGCCCGAGGCATTGCGCGATGCGTATTGCTGGCCAAGCCTGCAGATGTCGAAGCGGTGGCCCGCGCGCAAGGCATCGAACTGCCGCCGGGGTTGGAAATTCTCGACCCTGACCTGATTCGCGAACGCTACGTCGAGCCGATGGTCGCCCTGCGCAAGAGCAAAAGCCTCAACGCCCCGATGGCCGAGCAGCAACTGGAAGACACCGTGGTGATCGGCACCATGATGCTGGCGCTGGATGAAGTCGACGGCCTGGTGTCGGGCGTCATTCACTCCACCGCCAATACCATCCGCCCGGCACTGCAACTGATCAAGACCGCACCGGGCTGCACCTTGGTGTCGTCGGTGTTCTTCATGCTGTTTCCCGAAGAAGTGCTGGTCTATGGCGACTGCGTGATGAACCCGCACCCGAGCGCCGTCGAACTGGCCGAGATTGCCCTGCAAAGCGCCGACTCGGCGGCGGCATTCGGCATCACTCCGCGTGTGGCGATGATCAGTTATTCCAGCGGTGAATCAGCCAGTGGCGAGGAAGTCGAGAAAGTACGCGAGGCGACGTTGCTTGCCCATGAACAACAAAACTCGTTGCTGATCGACGGCCCGTTGCAGTATGACGCCGCCGCCAACGAAACCGTGGCCCGGCAACTGGCACCGAACAGCCAGGTGGCCGGTCGCGCCACTGTGTTCGTATTCCCCGACCTGAACACCGGCAACACCACCCACAAAGCCGTACAGCGCAGCGCCGACTGCGTCAGCCTCGGCCCGATGCTGCAGGGACTGCGCAAACCGGTGAACGATCTGCCGCGCGGCGCGCAGGTCGACGACATCGTCTACACGATTGCCCTGACCGCGATTCAGGCGGCCAACCGACCTATGGATGTGTAAATGCTGGATTTTCTACCTGCCCCGGCGCGCGGCGTGATCGCCGCGCTGCTGCTGGCGCTGAACACGATTTTGCTGTGCTCGTTCCTGTTCTGTGTGGCGCTGATCAAGGTCCTGCCGTTCGCATTCACCCAACGCATTGCACACTGGTTGATGAGCCATACCCACGAAGCCTGGATCAGCGTCAATAAAGGCTGGATGAACCTGGTCCGTCGCACGCGCTGGCACGTCAGCGGCCTGCAAGGCCTGGACTATCAACACTCGTACCTGGTCACCAGCAATCACCAGAGCTGGGTCGACATCCTGGTGCTGCAATATGTGCTCAATCGACGTATCCAGCCGCTGAAGTTCTTTCTCAAGCAGGAGTTGATCTGGGTACCGGTGATCGGCCTGGCCTGGTGGGCACTGGGCTTTCCGTTCATGAAGCGCTACTCCAAGGCCTACCTGGAAAAGCACCCGGAGAAGAAAGGCAAGGACCTGGAAACCACGCGCAAGACTTGTGCGAAGTTTCGCAACGACCCGGTGGGTATTTTCAATTTCGTTGAAGGCACGCGCTTCACCGAAGGTAAGCATGCCCAGCAGAAATCGCCGTTCAAGTACTTGCTCAAGCCCAAGGCTGGCGGCATTGCTTTTGTACTGGATGCCATGGGTGAACAACTGGAATCGATCGTCAACGTGACTATCCACTACCCGGCCGGGCGCCCGGGTTTCTGGGATTTGCTGTGCGGGAATGTTGCGGATGTGGTGGTGCACTTTGAAGAGCTGAAGATTCCGCCGCAGTTCATAGGCAAGAACTACGACCAGGACGGTGAGTATCGCCTGCAGTTCCAGGGCTGGATCAACCAGATGTGGCAGGACAAGGATGCTCTGCTTGCGCAGATGCACCGCGAGTATCCATCGAAGTAGTTCGGTGAATGTTCTGCCCTCTTCGCGAGCAGGCTCGCTCCCACAAGGTTAATGTTCACCGAAGATCAACTGTGGGAGCGAGCCTGCTCGCGAAGGGGGCCTCCCAGAAATAAAAAACCCGCCGATGATCACTCATCGGCGGGTTTTTTATTTGCGGCCAGCGCTTAGATCGCGCCGCGCTTGCGCAGCAATTCCAGCACCTGCTTCACGCCGTCTTCCAGCGACACGGACTGGGTGTCGATCACCAGATCGGCATCCAGCGGCACGTCGTACGGGAAGGACTCGCCCGGGATGTTGTCCCCGGCCGCCGCGTACAGGCCCTGCGGGTCACGTTCGGCACAGACCGTCGGCGAGGCCTGGACGTAGACCGTCAGCAGGCGTTCTTTGCCGATCAGCTCCCGAGCCTGTTCACGACCTTCGGCACTCGGAGCAACGAACGCTGCCAGGGTCAGCAGACCGGCTTCGTTGAACTGACGCGCCACGTGCGCGGCACGACGCCAGTTCTCGGTGCGCCCGGCGCGATCCTGCGGCAGACCTTTGTTCAGGTCGTGACGCAGGTTCTGGCCATCGAGCACGTACACCGCACGACCCAGGTCGAACAGTTTGCGCTCGACTGCATAAGCCAGGGTGCTTTTGCCCGCGCCCGACAAGCCACTGAACAGCACGGTGGCGGGTTGCTGGCCAAAGCGCTGCGCGCGCTCTTCGGTAGCGACGTGGGCCAGCTTGCCGTGGTGGGTGCTGGTGCCATGCGCCAACGGCTGCGCGACGATCATGCCGGCACCGACGGTGCCGTTGGTCAGGCGGTCGATAATGATAAATGCACCGGTGGTGCGGTTGCTGTCGTAACCGTCGAGGGCGATCGGCGCGTCGAGCGCGATCTTGACCTTGCCGATTTCGTTCAGCTGCAGCGCACTGGCCGGGCCTTCTTCCAGGGTATTCACGTCGACCTTGTTGACGATGCTGGCGATGGAGCCCGGCACGTAACTGGTGGCGCGCTTGATGTCGTATTTCTTGCCCGGCAGCATCGGCTCTTCAGCCATCCACACCAGCATCGCTTCGAAGCTGTCGGTGACTGGCGGCACGTTGTCGGCATGCACCAACAGGTCGCCACGGGAGATGTCAATCTCGTCTTCCATGGTCAGGGTTACCGCCTGACCTGGACCAGCGTGCTCCAGTTCACCTTCGAAGGTGACGATGGATTTCACGCGGCTACTCTTGCCCGACGGCAGCACCACGACTTCGTCGCCCTTCTTGACGATGCCGCTGGCCAGGGTGCCGGCGAAACCGCGGAAGTTCAGGTTTGGACGGTTGACGTATTGCACCGGGAAACGCAGGTCGGTGAAGTTGCGGTCGCCCGCCACTTCCACGGTCTCGAGGATTTCCATCAGCGACTGGCCGGTGTACCACGGCGAGCGCTCGGATTTGTTCACCACGTTGTCGCCTTTGAGCGCAGACATCGGCACGAAGTGCATCGTGGTGGGCTTCATCTTCAAGCCTTCGGCGAACTGCAGGTAGTCAGCCTTGATCGACTCGAACACGCCCTGGTCGAAGTCCTTGAGGTCCATCTTGTTGATGGCAACGACGATATGCTTGATGCCCAGCAACGAGGCGATGAAGCTGTGGCGACGGGTCTGGGTCTGCACGCCGTAGCGGGCGTCGACCAGGATGATCGCCAGGTCACAGGTGGAGGCACCGGTGGCCATGTTGCGGGTGTACTGCTCATGGCCGGGGGTGTCGGCAATGATGAATTTGCGTTTGGCGGTGGAGAAATAGCGGTACGCGACATCGATGGTGATGCCTTGCTCACGCTCGGCCTGCAGGCCATCGACCAGCAGTGCCAGGTCGATGTCTTCACCGGTGGTGCCGACTTTTTTCGAGTCGCGGGTAATCGCTTCAAGGTGATCTTCGTAGATCATCTTGGAGTCGTGCAGCAGGCGCCCGATCAGGGTGCTCTTGCCGTCGTCGACGTTACCGCAGGTCAAAAAGCGCAGCAGCTCTTTACGTTCGTGCTGGCCCAGGTAGGCGAGGATGTCCTCGCTGATCAAATCAGATGCGTGCGACATGACAGCCCCTTAGAAATAACCTTGACGTTTTTTGTCTTCCATCGAGCCTGCGCCATCGTGGTCGATGACACGGCCCTGGCGCTCGGAAGTTCGCGTCAGGAGCATTTCCTGAATGATGTCCGTGAGGCTTTCGGCCTCGGACTCCACCGCGCCCGTCAACGGATAGCAGCCAAGGGTACGGAACCGCACTTTCTTCTTGACGATGCGCGCTTTGTCTTCATCGCTCAGGTGTTCGAGGATGCGCTCGTCGTCGATCATGATCAGGGTGCCGTTCTTCTCGATGACTTCACGCTCGGCGGCGAAGTACAGCGGGACGATCGGGATGCCTTCCAGATAGATGTACTGCCAGATGTCCAGCTCGGTCCAGTTCGACAACGGGAATACGCGGATGGATTCGCCCTTGTTGACCTTGCCGTTGTAGACGTTCCACAGCTCGGGGCGCTGGTTTTTCGGGTCCCAGCGGTGCTTGCTGTCGCGGAACGAGTACACACGCTCTTTGGCGCGGGACTTCTCTTCGTCGCGGCGGGCACCACCGAAGGCGGCGTCGAAACCATATTTGTCCAAGGCCTGCTTCAGGCCTTCGGTCTTCATGATGTCGGTATGCTTGGCACTGCCGTGGGTGAACGGATTGATGCCTTGTGCCACGCCGTCGGGGTTCACATGGGTGATCAGGTCCAGGCCCAGCTCGGCGACCATCTTGTCGCGGAACCTGTACATCTCCTGGAATTTCCACTGGGTGTCGACGTGCATCACCGGGAACGGCAGCTTGCCGGGGAAGAACGCCTTGCGTGCCAGGTGCAGCATCACGGCGGAGTCTTTACCGATGGAGTACAGCATCACCGGGTTGTCGAACTCGGCGGCCACCTCGCGGATGATGTGGATGCTTTCCGCCTCCAGCTGTTTCAGATGCGTCAGTTTGTCGACCATGGCTACTCACGAAAACATTCTTATGAACGGCCAGCGGGCCGTGTTCGAGCGGGGAATCCTAGCACAGCGCCCCCTTCTAATGAGGACGCGAACTAGATCGAAAGAGCATATGAATATGCCCGCCTGTTTGGGCGTTCATTGGCGAACTCATCTCTGTAGGAGCTGCCGCAGGCTGCGATCTTTTGATCTTGATCTTGAAAAAGCAAAATCAAAAGATCGCAGCCTGCGGCAGCTCCTACAGGGGGGCCTCTCAGATCGGGTTCGGGCAATCGATGAAGATGTGCTCAAGGGCAAACCGTTTCGCCAGGTAATCACCCAGCGCCTGCACGCCATAACGCTCGGTGGCGTGGTGCCCGGCAGCAATGAAGCTGATGTCGTTTTCACGGGCACTGTGGAAGGTTTGCTCCGAGGCTTCGCCGCTGAGGTACAGATCGACGCCCGCCAGTATCGCCTGGTCGATGTAGCCCTGACCGCCACCGGTGCACCAGCCAACGCGGCGGATCATTGCGCTGCCTTCAATCAGCAATGGCTCGCGGCCCATGACTTCTTGCACACGGCGGGCGAAATCCCGGGGGGTGGCGGGCTCGTTCAACGAACCGACCAGGCCGACGATTTTCAGGTTGTCAGGGTCCAGCGGACCTTCGACGGTGATGTCCAGTTGCCGTGCCAACTGCACGTTGTTGCCAACATCAGGGTGCAGGTCCAGCGGCAGGTGATAGGACAGCAGGCTGATGTCGTGCTTGAGCAGGGTCTTGAGGCGGCGCTGCTTCATGCCGGTGATGCAGGGGTTCTCGCCTTTCCAGAAGTAGCCGTGATGCACCAGCACCAGATCCGCGTTGGCCTCCACCGCAGCATCGAGCAAGGCCTGGCTGGCGGTGACGCCGCTGACGATGCGCATCACCTGCGGCCGGCCCTCGACCTGCAGGCCGTTGGGGCAGTAATCGGCAATTTTCGAACTAGCGAGGTAACGGTCGGCTTCTTCGACCAGGGTGCTCAGGGCGACGGCCATAAAAGACTCCTAAATATCCCGTTCAGAGGCACGCGCGGCCTCGTATAATGCGCGTCATTATGAGCGGTCTCATACCGCCTGCAACTCTCTCAGGACGTACTTAATGCTCAAGGCGCTGCGTTTTTCCGGCTGGCCGCTGTTGGCCGGCGTGCTTGTCGCTCTGTTAATCATCCAGCGTTACCCGCAGTGGGTTGGGCTTCCAAGCCTCGACGTCAACCTGCAACAGGCCCCGCAAACCACCAATATGCAGCAAGGCCCGGTGTCCTATTCCGACGCGGTGACCACCGCCGCGCCGTCGGTGGTGAACCTGTACACCACCAAAGTCATCAACAAACCCAATCATCCGCTGTTCGAGGACCCGCAGTTTCGTCGATTCTTCGGCGACAACTCGCCCAAGCAGAAACGCATGGAGTCGAGCCTGGGCTCCGGCGTGATCATGAGCCCGGAAGGCTACATCCTGACCAACAACCACGTGACCAGCGGTGCCGACCAGATCGTGGTGGCGCTCAAGGACGGCCGTGAAACCCTGGCTCGGGTGATTGGCAGCGACCCGGAAACCGACCTCGCGGTCCTCAAGATCGACCTGAAGAAACTGCCTTCGATCACTGTCGGCCGCTCCGACAACATCCGCATCGGCGACGTGGCCCTCGCCATCGGCAACCCGTTCGGCGTCGGCCAGACCGTAACCATGGGCATCATCAGTGCCACCGGGCGTAATCAGCTGGGCCTGAACAACTACGAAGACTTCATCCAGACCGACGCCGCGATCAACCCCGGCAACTCCGGCGGTGCGCTGGTGGACGCCAACGGCAACCTGACCGGCATTAACACGGCGATCTTCTCCAAGTCAGGAGGTTCACAAGGCATTGGCTTCGCGATTCCGGTGAAGCTGGCCATGGAAGTGATGAAATCGATCATCGAACACGGCCAGGTGATTCGCGGCTGGCTCGGTATTGAAGTGCAGCCATTGTCCCAGGAACTGGCGGAATCGTTTGGCCTGTCGGGGCGTCCGGGCATCGTCGTCGCCGGGATTTTCCGCGACGGTCCGGCGCAGAAAGCCGGCCTGCAACTGGGCGATGTGATTCTCAGCATCGACGGCGAACCGGCTGGCGATGGCCGACGCTCGATGAACCAGGTCGCGCGGATCAAGCCAACCGATAAGGTCACGATCGAGGTGATGCGCAACGGCAAGGAACTCAAGCTCACGGCGGAAATCGGCTTGCGCCCGCCACCGGCACCGGTCAAAGAGAAAGAAGAAAACTAAGCGATCAACACAAAACCCCTGTAGGAGCGAACATGCTCGCGATGGTCGTCAACGATAACGCTGGAAGCCTGACACCCCACTGCGTTCTCTAGTCCATCGCGAGCATGCTCGCTCCTACAGGGTTGGCTGTGGTTCAGAGGTCGCCGAGGCCGTCGATCAGGGCCTGGTTTTGCTCAGGCGTGCCGATCGAAATCCGCAGGAACTGGGCAATTCGCTCCTGCTTGAAGTGCCGGACGATCACACCTTGCTCGCGCAGTTTAGCTGCCAGGCCTGCCGCATCGTGCTTGGGGTGACGGGCAAAAATGAAGTTCGCGGCCGACGGCAGCACTTCAAAGCCCTTAGCCTGCAACTGCGCGACCACCTTGTCGCGGCTCTCGATGACCAATCGGCACGTCTTGTCGAAGTACTCACGATCTTCGAACGCCGCCGCCGCGCCGACGTTCGCCATGCGATCGATCGGATAGGAGTTAAAGCTGTTCTTGATCCGCTCCAGCGCCTCGATCAGGTCCGGATGCCCCACCGCCAAGCCAACCCGCAGGCCCGCCAGGGAGCGGGATTTTGACAGGGTCTGGGTCACTAGCAGGTTCGGATAACGGTCTACCAACGTGATTGCCGTCTCGCCACCGAAGTCGATGTAAGCCTCATCCACCACGACCACCGAGTCCGGGCTGCCCTTGAGGATTTGCTCGACCGCCTCCAGCGCCAACAGGCAACCGGTCGGTGCGTTCGGGTTGGGGAAAATGATCCCGCCGTTCGGTTTTGCGTAGTCCGCAGGATTGATCTGGAACTGCTCGTCCAGCGGCACTGCATCGAACTTGATGCCGTACAGCCCGCAATAGACCGGATAGAAGCTGTAGCTGATGTCCGGGAACAGCAGCGGCTGATCGTGCTGCAGCAACCCGTGGAAGATGTGCGCCAGCACTTCGTCGGAGCCGTTGCCGAGAAATACCTGGTTACTCTGCACGCCGTAGTACTTGGCCACGGCATTTTTCAGCAGATCGCTGTTCGGGTCCGGGTACAGGCGCAGATTGTCGTTCAGTTCGGCCTGCATCGCAGCCAAGGCCTTGGGCGATGGACCGTACGGGTTTTCGTTGGTGTTGAGCTTCACCAGTTTCGCCAGCTTTGGCTGCTCGCCCGGTACGTAAGGCACCAGGTTCTTGACGAACGGGCTCCAGAATTTACTCATCTCAGTTCCCCTGCTTGTCGTCGATGATGCGGTATTCGGCACTGCGGGCGTGGGCAGTCAGCGACTCGCCACGGGCCAGCACGGAAGCGGTTTTACCCAGGTCGGACGCGCCCTGTTCCGAGCAAAAAATGATCGACGAACGTTTCTGGAAGTCGTATACGCCCAGCGGCGACGAGAACCGCGCCGTGCCGGAAGTCGGCAATACGTGGTTCGGGCCTGCGCAGTAGTCGCCCAGTGCTTCGCTGGTGTGGCGACCCATGAAGATGGCGCCGGCATGACGGATCTGTGGAAGCCAGGCTTGCGGATCGGCAACCGACAACTCCAGGTGCTCCGGCGCGATGCGGTTGGCCACTTCGATGGCTTGCTCCATGTCACGCACCTGGATCAGCGCACCACGGCCGTTGATCGAGGTTTCGATGATCTCGGCGCGCTCCATGGTCGGCATCAGTTTGGCAATGCTCGCGGCGACCTGATCGAGAAAGGCCGCATCCGGGCTGACCAGGATCGCCTGGGCGTCTTCGTCATGCTCGGCCTGGGAGAACAGATCCATGGCGATCCAGTCAGGATCAGTCAGGCCGTCACACACCACGAGGATCTCGGACGGGCCGGCAATCATGTCGATACCGACCTGGCCAAACACGTGACGCTTGGCGGTGGCGACATAGATGTTGCCCGGGCCAACCACTTTGTCGACTTGCGGCACGCTTTCGGTGCCATAAGCCAGCGCGGCAACAGCTTGTGCGCCACCGATGGTGAACACACGGTCAACGCCCGCGATGCAGGCAGCAGCCAGCACCAGCTCGTTGATTTCACCGCGCGGGGTCGGCACCACCATGACCACTTCGGTCACACCGGCAACCTTGGCCGGAATCGCGTTCATCAACACGGAAGAAGGGTACGACGCCTTGCCGCCCGGCACGTACAGACCGGCGCGATCGAGCGGCGTGACCTTCTGGCCCAGCACGGTGCCGTCAGCTTCGGTGTAGCTCCAGGAGTCCTGTTTCTGCTTCTCGTGGTAGCTGCGTACGCGGGCCGCGGCTTTTTCCAGGGCCTCGCGCTGTGGCACGGTAATGCGGGTCAACGCCAGTTCCAGGCGCTCGCGCGGCAGGATCAGGTCGGCCATGGAGGCGACGTCCAACCCGTCGAACTGTCGGGTGAACTCCACCAACGCGGCATCGCCACGCTCGCGCACGGCCTTGATGATGTCCAGCACCCGCTGATTGACCGAGTCGTCAGACACACTTTCCCAGCTCAGCAGATGATCCAGATGATGTGCGAAATCCGGGTCAGCAGCGTTGAGTCGGCGAATTGCAGTCGGTGCGGTCATAGCGAGAGCCTCATAGGATTGGCAAAAAACTCAGGCGCCCGAAGCTAACATTCGATCCGCTTGGGCACCTGAGAATTCTGGCTATGAGGCGGATAGACGGCGCAACTCAAAGTCGCGCGGGTGAATCAGCCGCGGTGTCGAGACTCCACTGCCTTGCGCAGGGTGTCGATCAACGCCTGGATACGGGCGTGCTGCATTTTCATCGAAGCTTTATTGACGATCAGCCGGGAGCTGATGGCCGCGATGAAATCCTGTGGCTCCAGGCCGTTGGCCCGCAGCGTGTTACCGGTGTCGACCACGTCGATAATCTTGTCGGCCAAGCCGATCAGCGGAGCCAGCTCCATCGAGCCGTAGAGCTTGATGATGTCGACCTGACGGCCCTGCTCGGCATAGTAGCGCTTGGCAACGTTGACGAACTTGGTGGCGATACGCAGGCGACCCTTGGGCTCGACCGCGCCGACCTTGCCGGCGGTCATCAACTTGCACTGGGCAATCTGCAAGTCCAATGGCTCGTACAGGCCTTGACCGCCGTATTCCATCAGCACGTCTTTACCAGCAACACCGAGGTCGGCGGCACCATGCTCGACATAAGTCGGCACGTCGGTGGCACGCACGATCAACAGGCGTACATCTTCCTGGGTCGTGGGAATGATCAGCTTGCGACTCTTGTCCGGATTCTCGGTCGGCACGATGCCCGCTTCAGCCAGAAGCGGCAGGGTGTCGTCAAGGATGCGGCCCTTGGACAGTGCGATGGTCAACATGGGAAACGTCAGTCCTTATCAAGGTACTCATGTCCGGTCGCAAATGGCGCCGGACACACATCGAGCCGGAAACCGGCTCGACTTACAACAATTCAACGGGCACGTCCCTGCGCCCATGCAGCAGAAACTAGCCCGGAACGCGGCGGATCTTGGCGCCCAGCATCTGCAGTTTCTCTTCGATGCACTCGTAACCACGGTCTATGTGGTAGATGCGGTCGATCAGGGTATCGCCGTCGGCAATCAGCGCCGAAATCACCAGGCTGGCCGAAGCCCGCAGGTCGGTGGCCATCACTGGCGCGCCCTTGAGCTTCTCGGTGCCGGTAACGATGGCGGTGTTGCCCTCGACCTGGATCTTGGCGCCCATGCGGTGCAGTTCGTACACGTGCATGAAGCGGTTTTCGAAGATCGTCTCGATCACAGCGCCCGTGCCTTCGGCAATGGCGTTGAGGGAGATGAACTGCGCCTGCATGTCGGTCGGGAACGCCGGGTACGGAGCGGTTCGCACGTTCACGGCTTTAGGCCGCTTGCCGTGCATGTTCAGCTCGATCCAGTCTTCACCGGTGGTGATTTCGGCGCCCGCTTCGCGGAGTTTCTCCAGCACGGCTTCGAGAATGGTCGGATCGGTGTCCTTGACCTTCACACGCCCGCCGGTCACGGCTGCGGCCACCAGGTAGGTGCCGGTTTCGATACGGTCCGGCATCACCTTGTAGGTGGTGGTGTGCAGACGCTCAACGCCATCGATGGTGATGGTGTCGGTACCAGCGCCGGAAACCTTGGCACCCATCGCGTTCAGGAAGTTCGCCAGGTCGACGACTTCAGGCTCGCGCGCGGCGTTCGCCAGGACACTGCGTCCCTTGGCCAGGGCTGCAGCCATCATGATGTTTTCGGTACCGGTCACACTGACGGTGTCGAAGAAGAAATGCGCACCGCGCAGGCCGCCTTCTGGCGCCTTGGCCTTGATGTAGCCGCCTTCGACGTCGATGATCGCGCCCATGGCCTCCAGGCCACGGATGTGCAGGTCCACCGGTCGCGAACCGATGGCGCAACCGCCAGGCAACGCGACTTCGGCTTCACCGAAACGGGCAACCATCGGGCCCAGCACCAGGATCGACGCACGCATGGTCTTAACCAGTTCGTACGGAGCGATCAGGGTCTTGATGGTCCGCGGATCGATTTCGACGGCCAGTTTCTCGTCGATCACCGGCTCGATCCCCATGCGACCGAACAATTCGATCATGGTGGTGATGTCGTGCAGGTGTGGCAGGTTGGCAACGGTCACCGGACCATCGCACAGCAGGGTAGCCGCCAGGATCGGCAGGGCAGAGTTCTTTGCCCCGGAGATGCGGATCTCGCCGTCAAGACGAGCACCGCCAGTAATAATCAATTTATCCATAAGAATCTCTACGCCCGTGGGCTCAGGTGCGCTCGGCCCAGGCCGCGCTGCTGAAAAATTTCATAGTGACCGCATGGATGCTGCCATCGGTGATCCATGGGTTCAAATGGGCATAGACCTGCTGCTGACGCTTCACCGGGCTCAACGCCGCCAGTTCATCGCTAATCACGTTCAGCTGGAAATTGCAGCCTTCGCCCTCGACTTCTACCTTCGTTCCGGGCAGCTTTCCTTCAAGAAAGCTCTTCACTTCGTTGGCCTGCATGCTCAACCTCAATCGGCGCCCTGTGCGCGCGGGTCGGACATCATACAAAAAAGCCCCGCGCCTGCGAACCCCGGGAAGCAGGACTCTGACGGGGGGCTTCTTTATAGATGCGGGTTAGGGATGCGCCAACAGCTCGGTCAGTTCACTGACCTGAGCGATTTCGCGCATGTCTTCTGGCATCCCGCGGATGCTCAGCGCCTTGCCGGCCGCCTGGGCATCTCGCATGAAACACAACAGCAACGACAGACCGACGCTGCTGGATTTCTCCACCGCCGAACAATCGACTACCACGGCCGCAGCCTTGCTGGCCTTGATCAGCGCCCGCCCCTGCTCGCGCAATTGAGGGCCGGTGCGATAATCCAGCACACCGCTGAGCCGCAGCTCGCCGGCGTCGTCCATCTGGACCGCCGCCTCACTCATTGGGTCTGTTTCTCGGTGGATTGCTCAGCGGTTTCCTTGGCCTTGGCGACTTCCCCGGCCCAACCATTGATGGTTTTGTCCAGGTCGTTGCCATTGCGCTGCATCGCATCAGCGAACTGATCACGGAACAGCTTGCCAATGTTGATACCGTTGATGATGACGTTGCGCAGCTTCCACTCGCCGCCGATCTTTTCCAGTGTGTAGGACACAGGATAGATCGCGCCGTTGCTGCCCTTGACTGTCATGCCGACGCTCGTACGGTTGCCCGACTCGTCCTTGGCAGGATCAACGGTGATGCCTTGGTTGTTGTACTCAAGCAAGGCATTGCCATAGAACTGGAACAGACCCTTCTTGAAGTTTTCTTCAAAGGTCTTCATTTGCGCAGGGGTCGCCTTGCGCGAGTACTTGACCGTCATGATGCTCTTGGAAATACCTTCGGCATCCACTACAGGCCCGACAATGCTGTTGAGCGCCGCGTAGAAGTCCTGCGGATCCTGCTTGTACTTCTCTTTGTTGGCGGCCAGGTCGGCCAGCAGCCGGTTGGTGGTGTCCTGGACCAGCTCGTGCGCGCTAGGCGCCGCCACGGCATGGGCCATCATCGGCAAGGCCGCGAGCAAAACCAACAGGCCACGTCGCAAGGTAGAGATCATTCAAAAGCTCCTCATTTGGCGTCTTTGCTAACGGTATTGAGCAGGAATTTACCGATCAGGTCCTCGAGCACCAGCGACGACTGGGTGTCGTGGATGGTCCCGCCATCCTTGAGCAGGGCCTCTTCCCCGCCCACACTGATGCCGATGTACTTCTCGCCCAACAGGCCAGCGGTCAGGATAGATGCAGTGGAATCTGCCGGTAGGTTATCTACGCGCTTCTCCAGTTGCATGGTTACCCGACCGGTGAAACTGTCGCGATCCAGATCGATTGCCGTGACCTTGCCGATGGTCACACCGGCCATGGTCACTTTAGCTCTGACAGTCAAACCGGCGATATTGTCGAAATACGCATAAAGTTTATAGGTTTCGGTGCTCGGGCTCGGGGACAGTCCACTGACCCGCAACGCCAGCAACAGCAAAGCCAGGATGCCAGCCAGCAAGAAAAGGCCGACACCGATTTCCAGGGTGCGGTTTTGCATCAGAAATCTCCAAACATCAAGGCGGTCAGAATAAAGTCCAGGCCGAGCACAGCCAAAGAGGCATACACCACGGTCTTGGTAGTGGCACGACTGATCCCCTCTGAAGTGGGTTCACAGTCATAGCCTTGGAATACGGCGATCCAGGTCACGACAAAGGCGAAGACAATGCTTTTGATGATGCCGTTGAGCACATCGTCGACAAAGGTCACGCTGTTCTGCATGTTCGACCAGTAGGAGCCTTCATACACGCCCAGCCAGTCGACGGCCACCCAGGAACCGCCCCAGATACCCACCACGCTGAAGATCATTGCCAGCACCGGCAAGGAAATGAAGCCGGCCCACAGGCGCGGGGCAATGATGTACTTGAGCGGGTCCACCCCGATCATCTCCAGGCTGGAGAGCTGTTCGGTGGACTTCATGTTGCCGATTTCCGCGGTCAGTGCCGAACCGGCACGCCCGGCGAACAGCAATGCCGTGACCACCGGCCCCAACTCACGCAGCAGCGTCAGCGCCACCATCTGCCCCACCGCCTGCTCCGAACCGTAGCTGGACAGGATGTTGAAGCCTTGCAGCGCCAGCACCATGCCGATGAATATCCCGGAGACCACGATGATCACCAGGGACATCACGCCCACCGAATGCAGTTGCTTGACCAGCAGGCCAAACCCGCCACCGATGCCACCACGCCCCAGCAGTGCGTGAAACAGAAACAGCGAAGAGCGCCCGAACACCGCCAGCACGTCGATGCCGCCCTGGCCGAACCGGCGCACCCTTTCCAAAAGTGAAATCTTGCGCATCAACGCTTCCCCAGGAGATCTGCGCGGTAATCCGTCGCTGGAAAGTGATAGGGGACCGGACCGTCGGGCTCGCCTGTCATGAATTGACGGATACGCGGATCGTCCGAGTTCATCAGCTCGTCGGGCGAGCCCTGCCCCAACACCTGCCCGTCGCCCACGACATAGATGTAGTCGGCGATGCTGGCGGTTTCGGCCAGGTCATGGGAAACCACGATGCTGGTAATGCCCAGCGCATCGTTGAGCAAGCGGATCAGGCGCACCAGCACGCCCATGGCAATGGGGTCCTGGCCGACGAAGGGCTCGTCATACATGAGAATCTGCGGATCGAGCGCAATTGCCCGCGCCAGTGCGACACGACGCTTCATGCCGCCGGACAGTTCGTCGGGCATCAGGTCGATCGCACCGCGCAATCCCACGGCCTGCAATTTGAGCAGGACGATGTCGCGGATCATTTCTTCGGGCAGCTCGGTGTGAACGCGCAACGGAAACGCGACGTTCTCGAAGACATCGAGGTCGGTAAACAGTGCGCCACTCTGAAACAGCACACCCATGTGCTTGCGTGCATCGAACAGATCACTGCGCGACAACGCCGGCAGGTTCTGACCATTGACCCATACTTCGCCACTGGCAGGCCGCAACTGCGCGCCCATCAAGCGCAACAGCGTGGTCTTGCCACACCCGGAAGGCCCCATGATGCCGGTGACCTTGCCGCGCGGGATGCGGATATCAATGTTATTGAAAATGCTGCGCGCACCGCGCTTGAAGGTCAGTCCCTTCAGCTCGACCGCGTAGGCGTTATCGGCACTCATCTAAACTCCTTGCGATGCAGCCTCACACTCGGACGCCGGGCTTCCTGACAAAAGCACATACTCCTGGGCGGGCCGAACTGGCGGCGAACTATATCACTGCAAGCGTCACGCGCCCAAGGCCAATGCCAGACCATGTTCAGCGACATGACAGCCAGAAAGCTCCATCTAGAGGGGATTCGGTAACAACAGATGACGATGGGCAACGAACTTGCGTGAGGGTTTCAACCATACCGGCTATAATCGCCGCCTTTTCATCAGGCCAAACATTTTCAAAATGAGCCAATCCAGCGACCTGATCAAGTCAGCACAACGCACCATCCGCCTCGAACTGGAAGCCGTAAAAAGCTTGCTGCCCCGTATCGACAAGGATTTCGTGCGCGCCTGCGAAATGATTCTGGCCAGCAAAGGCCGCGTCGTCGTGGTCGGCATGGGCAAATCGGGGCACATCGGCAACAAGATCGCCGCCACCCTGGCCAGTACCGGTACCACGGCCTTTTTCGTGCACCCGGCCGAAGCCAGCCATGGCGACATGGGCATGATTACCCGTGATGACATCATCCTGGCACTGTCGAACTCCGGCTCGACCAATGAAATCATCACCCTGCTGCCGCTGATCAAGCGCCTGGGCATCCAGCTGATCAGCATGACGGGCAAGCCCGACTCGCCGCTGGCCAAGGCGGCAGAGGTCAACCTGAATGTACAGGTCGACCACGAGGCCTGCCCATTGAACCTGGCGCCCACCTCGTCGACGACCGCGGCACTGGTCATGGGTGACGCCCTCGCCGTCGCGCTGCTGGAAGCTCGCGGTTTTACCGCTGAGGATTTCGCCTTTTCCCATCCGGGCGGTGCGCTGGGCCGACGCCTGCTGCTGAAAGTGGAAGACGTCATGCACGCCGGGCAAGAGCTGCCGCAGGTACAACGCGGCACCCTGCTCAAGGATGCGCTGATGGAAATGACCCGCAAGGGCCTGGGCATGACCGTGATAATGGAGGCCGACGGCAAGCTGGCCGGGATCTTCACCGATGGTGATTTACGCCGCACGCTGGACCGCAGCATCGACATCCACACCGCCACTATTGATCAGGTCATGACGGCCCATGGCAAGACGGCCCGTTCCGAAATGCTCGCCGCCGAGGCCCTGAAAATAATGGAAGATCACAAAATCAACGCGCTGGTCGTGGTCGACAGCGAAGATCGCCCGGTCGGTGCCCTGAACATGCACGACTTGCTGCGTGCGGGAGTAATGTAATGAGCACGGACCTGCTGCAACGCGGCCAACAGATCAAACTGGCGGTGTTCGACGTCGACGGCGTCCTGACCGACGGGCGCCTGTACTTCCTCGAAGACGGTAGCGAATTCAAGACGTTCAACACCCTCGACGGCCAGGGCATCAAGATGCTGATGGCCGCCGGCGTACAGACCGCGATCATCAGCGGCCGCAAAACCCCGGTAGTCGAACGACGCGCGAAGAACCTCGGCATTCCCCACCTGTACCAGGGCCGCGAAGACAAACTGGTGGTACTCGACGAGCTTCTTGCGCAACTCGGCCTAAGCTATGAACAGGTCGCCTACCTCGGTGACGACCTGCCGGACCTGCCGGTGATCCGCCGCGTCGGCCTGGGCATGGCAGTGGCCAACGCCGCCAGCTTCGTGCGCGAACACGCACATGGCATCACCCTGGCCCGTGGCGGCGAAGGTGCTGCCCGCGAGTTCTGCGAATTGATCCTGCGCGCCCAGGGCCGCCTCGATGCGGCCAATGCCGCGTACCTGTGAGCCAAATCATGTTCAGCAAAAAAGTTCGCAAGACATTGGTGGTCAGTTGCATCGTGGCGATTTTCGCCGCGGTCGGCTACTGGAACATCAGCCCGGAACGCTTTCTCGACAAGCCACCGGCCAAGACTGAAGAAAGCCCGATCGACTGGTACGCGACCAACACTCACACCTTGCAGTACCTCGAAGACGGCAAGGTGCAATACGAAATGACGTCGGAAAAAGCCGAGCACGTCAAGGCAACCGACATCACGCTGGTGACCAAACCCGACCTGAACATGTACCGCGGCACTGATTTTCCGTGGCATGTGACCAGCGATCACGGTGAGGTGAACTC
This sequence comes from Pseudomonas umsongensis, assembly GCF_002236105.1. Classification (GTDB taxonomy): domain Bacteria; phylum Pseudomonadota; class Gammaproteobacteria; order Pseudomonadales; family Pseudomonadaceae; genus Aquipseudomonas; species Aquipseudomonas umsongensis. The sequence continues at coordinate 171,859 of NZ_NIWU01000002.1, read as the reverse complement.
CGGCGGGACCGAGGTCGAACTGATCGACAACGTGCGCGTCAAGCGTACCGACGAAAAGAACCGCGACACCCTGATCACCAGTACTCGCATGACCGTGTTCCCGCAGCAGCAATATGCGCAGACCCAGCAACCCGTTAGAATCGACGGCGCTGGCGGTGTATCGACTGGTGTCGGCATGAAGGCGTATTTGAAAGAAAGCAGGATACACCTGCTATCGAACGTAAGAGGACAGTATGAGGCTCGTTAAAACCCTCCCTATTTTGCTCAGTCTGGGCGCAGCACTGGGAAGCGTGAGCGCCTGGGCTCTGCCGGACGATCAGCAGCAACCCATCCGCATCCAGGCTGACGACGCCCAACTGGACGACAAGAACGGTGTGGCCACCTATACGGGCGATGTGGTCATCACCCAGGGCTCGATCATTGTCAAGGGCAACAAGGTGACCATGACCCGCGCCCCCGATGGCGACGTCGACGTGGTGACCTCGGTGGGTAACCTGGCCTACTTCGAGCAACTGCAGACCGCAGGCGACACCAAGCCCGTGCAGGGATGGGGCGTGACCATCCAGTACCTCGCCAAGCAAAATCGTGTCGTGCTGATCGACCGCGCCAAGGTCATCGACAAGGACAGCAACGTCACTCAAGGCGAGAAAATCGTCTATGACACCGAGAAAAAGCTGGCCAGCGCCGGTCGCGCAACGGGCAGCAAGGTGACCGAGTCGCGTCCGCGCATCGACATGGTGATCCAGCCGAAAAAGAAAACCGACGAGCAAAAGGCCCCTTAATGGCAACTCTGAAAGCCCAGCACCTGGCCAAGAGCTACAAGAGCCGCCAGGTCGTGCGAGACGTCAGCCTGTCCATCGACAGCGGCCAGATCGTCGGCCTGCTCGGCCCCAACGGCGCCGGCAAGACCACCTGCTTCTACATGATCGTCGGCCTGGTACAGGCTGATCAGGGGCGCGTGCTGATTGATGACCTCGATGTCAGCCACCAGCCGATGCACGGTCGTGCCAAGGCGGGTATCGGTTATCTGCCGCAAGAAGCGTCGATCTTCCGCAAACTCTCCGTGGCCGACAACATCATGGCCATCCTCGAGACCCGCAAGGAACTCGACAAGGCCGGTCGCCGCAAGGAACTGGAAAGCCTGCTGCAGGAGTTCCACATCAGCCACATCCGCGACAACCTCGGCATGAGCCTGTCCGGTGGCGAACGCCGTCGCGTGGAAATCGCCCGGGCACTGGCCACCAACCCGAAATTCATCCTGCTCGACGAACCGTTCGCCGGCGTTGACCCGATCTCCGTGGGTGACATCAAGCAGATCATCCACCACCTCAAGGCCAAGGGCATCGGCGTACTGATCACCGACCACAACGTCCGCGAAACCCTGGATATCTGCGAAACCGCCTATATTGTCAACGATGGTCAACTGATCGCCGAAGGCGACGCTGAAACCATCCTGGCCAATGACCTGGTGAAAGAAGTGTACCTGGGGCATGAATTCCGCCTGTAAGCATCGCGGTGTCCGGCGAGTCGGCAGAGCGCTTGGCGCAATAAAAAATCAACCTTTTTTTATTGTTACAGCGCTCTAGGCAAACGCCGCGGTTTCGGGCATATAATTTGCTTATGTTTGGCGCTCCGGCGCCCTGTAGTGGATGGCGCATGTGCGCCGGCGAATAAGGTGTTAAGCCCCTGCCATGAAACCATCGCTAGTCTTGAGAATGGGCCAGCAGCTGACGATGACACCGCAGCTGCAACAGGCCATCCGCCTGCTCCAATTGTCGACCCTGGACCTGCAACAGGAAATCCAGGAGGCCCTGGAGTCCAATCCGATGCTCGAGCGCCAGGAAGAAGGCGACGACTTCGACAATTCCGACCCGCTGGCCGACAACGCCGAACACAAACCCAGTACCGACACCCAGGAACCCTCCTACCAGGAAAGCGCCACGACCGTCGATAATATCGAGGAAGGCGACTGGAACGAGCGCATTCCCAACGAACTGCCTGTCGACACCGCCTGGGAAGACGTCTACCAGACCAGCGCCAGCAGCCTGCCGAGCAACGATGACGACGAGTGGGATTTCACCACCCGCACATCAGCCGGCGAGAGCCTGCAAAGCCACCTGCTGTGGCAATTGAACCTGGCACCGATGTCCGACACCGATCGCCTGATCGCCGTGACCCTGATCGACTGCATCAACAACCAGGGCTACCTGGACGAGACGCTGGAGGAAATCCTCGAAGCCTTCGATCCGGAACTGGACATCGAACTGGACGAAATCGAAGCCGTCCTGCACCGCATCCAGCAATTCGAACCTGCCGGCATCGGCGCACGCAACCTGGGTGAATGCCTGCTGTTGCAATTGCGCCAACTGCCCGCCAAGACGCCTTGGCTGGCCGAAGCCAAGCGCCTGGTCACTGACTATATCGACTTGCTCGGCAGCCGCGACTACAGCCAGCTGATGCGCCGCATGAAGCTCAAGGAAGATGAGCTGCGCCAGGTGATCGAGCTGGTCCAGAGCCTCAACCCGCGCCCGGGCTCGCAAATCGAGTCGACCGAAGCCGAATACGTGGTTCCGGACGTGATCGTGCGCAAGGATAACGAACGCTGGCTGGTGGAGCTCAACCAGGAGTCGGTGCCCCGCCTGAGGGTCAACGCCCAGTATGCGGGCTTCGTTCGTCGTGCCGACACCAGCGCCGACAACACCTTCATGCGCAATCAACTGCAGGAAGCCCGCTGGTTCATCAAGAGCCTGCAAAGCCGCAACGAAACCCTGATGAAAGTGGCCACGCAGATCGTCGAGCATCAGCGCGGCTTCCTGGAGTATGGCGACGAAGCCATGAAGCCATTGGTCCTGCATGACATCGCCGAAGCGGTCGGCATGCATGAGTCGACGATTTCGCGGGTTACCACGCAGAAATTCATGCATACCCCTCGGGGCATTTATGAACTGAAATACTTTTTCTCCAGTCACGTCAGCACCTCCGAGGGCGGAGAATGCTCGTCCACGGCGATTCGCGCGATCATCAAAAAACTGGTGGCGGCGGAAAATCAGAAAAAGCCGTTGAGTGACAGCAAGATCGCTGGTTTACTGGAGGCACAAGGCATTCAGGTGGCTCGCCGCACCGTCGCCAAGTACCGCGAATCCCTCGGGATCGCGCCTTCGAGCGAACGCAAGCGGTTGATGTAGGGCCACGCCACAGCGTTCCAGTGGCAGATCATCTGGATCTGCCGCTTTATGCACTGGCAACGAAGGAGAAGCTGTATGCAAGTCAACATCAGTGGACACCAACTGGAAGTGACCAAGCCCCTGCGTGAATACGTCGAGCTCAAGTTCAAGAAGCTCGAGGGGCATTTCGACAAGATCACCAACGTGCAAGTCACGATGTGCGTCGAAAAGTTGAAGCAGAAAATCGAAGCCACGCTGCATATACCCGGCAATGAGGTCGTCGCCAACGCGGAACATACCGATATGTACGCGGCAATCGACGCACTGACCGACAAGCTGGATAAACAACTCAAAAAGCATAAGGAAAAGACTCAGAGCCTCCTCCAGGGCGCTACGGGTCGTTAACACTCCCAACCCATGATCCGACTTGAAAGCATCCTGACCCCCGGCCGTTCCCTGGTGAACGTGCCGGGCGGCAGTAAAAAGAAAGCCCTCGAGCAAATTGCCAACCTCATCCATCGCGAAGTGCCGGATCTGGCCATGCAGGATGTTTTCGAGAGCCTGGTCGCCCGTGAAAAACTCGGCTCCACCGGCTTTGGTAACGGCATCGCCATTCCCCACTGCCGTCTAAAGGGCTGTGATGCGCCCATCAGTGCCTTGATGCACCTGGACGCCCCTATCGATTTCGACGCCATCGACGGCGCTCCGGTTGACCTGTTGTTCGTGCTACTGGTCCCGCAAGCCGCTACCGATGCGCACCTTGAGTTGTTGCGCCAGATTGCAAGCATGCTCGACCGCAAGGACGTGCGCGACAAACTGCGCAACGCTGCGAGCAATCAAGCCTTGTATCAGGTTGTCCTGGACGAGCAAAACGGTCATTAATCATGCGCTTGATCATCGTCAGCGGCCGTTCTGGCTCCGGTAAAAGTACCGCCCTCGACGTCCTCGAGGACAACGGCTACTACTGCATTGACAACCTGCCTGCCGGGTTGCTGCCTGAACTGGCCGAGCGAGCGCTGATACACACCGAACTGGCACAGCCACTGGTTGCCGTGTCCATCGATGCTCGCAACCTGCCAAGCCACTTGTCGCGGTTCCCCGAGTTACTGGCAGAAGTGCGCAGTCGCCACATCCAGTGCGATGTCCTCTACCTGGATGCCGACGAAGAAACCCTGCTCAAACGTTTCTCGGAAACCCGTCGGCGTCACCCGCTGAGCAACGCCAACCGCTCGCTGGCCGAAGCGATCAACGACGAGACCACCCTGCTCGGACCGATTGCCGACCTTGCCGATCTCAAGCTCAACACCACCAGCCTGAATTTGTATCAACTGCGCGATACCATCAAGCTGCGCCTGCTGAACCAACCGGAACCCGGTACGGCGTTTCTCGTGGAGTCGTTCGGGTTCAAGCGTGGCATGCCGGTCGACGCCGACCTGGTATTCGATGTGCGCTGCCTGCCCAATCCTTACTGGAAGCCGGAACTGCGCGAGCAGTCCGGGCTAGACCAACCGGTGGCCGACTACTTGGCGGCACAACCCGACGTGGAGGAAATGTTCCAGGACATTTCTACGTACCTGCTCAAATGGCTGCCACGTTTTGCCGCCAGCAACCGCGCCTATGTCACCATTGCCATTGGCTGCACCGGCGGCCATCACCGCTCCGTCTACCTGACTGAACGTCTTGGCCAGGTCCTGCAGCAATCCCTGAAGAATGTCCAGGTTCGCCACCGCGACCTCAGCTAAAGGATTCACACCGCGATGCCTGCTCTGGAAATCGAAATCATCAACAAGCTGGGCCTGCATGCCCGCGCTTCGGCAAAATTCGTTGGGGTCGCTGGCCAATACAAGGATTGCACGATCAGGGTAGGACGCACGCCGGAAACCACCGTCGATGGTAAAAGCATCATGGCAATGATGATGCTTGCTGCCGGCAAGGGCACCAAGATTCATTTGAGCACGGAAGGCGAGCAGGCACAGGAAGCGCTGGATGCGCTGGTGGCGTTGATCAATAACTATTTCGACGAAGGCGAGTAAAGGTCAAGGACCGTCCGAACTCGGTCCAAGCCGCGGCCTGCTGGCGAAGGCAGCCTTGAATCAGGATGATCTTTCTGGCGCCATCGCTGGCAAGCCAGCTCCCAAAGGTTTTGCCAAACCCCACAAAAAAGGCGCGCCACCCAATGGGTGGCGCGCCTTTTTGTCCAGAGGGCGAAGCTTAGCTGCCCGCCACCGTCATCCGCTCGATCAACACCGAGCCCGTTCGAATGTTGCTGCGCAGTTCCAGGTCATTGCCCACGGCAACGATCTGCTTGAACATGTCTCGCATGTTGCCGGCGATGGTCACTTCCTGGACAGCGAACTGGATTTCGCCGTTCTCGACCCAGTAACCCGCCGCGCCACGGGAGTAATCACCGGTGACCATGTTCAGGCCCTGGCCCATCAATTCGGTGACCAGCAGGCCGCGCCCCATACGACGCAGCAGGGCAGCCTGGTCCTCATCGCCATGGGTAACGAACAGGTTGTGCACGCCACCCGCATTGGCGGTGCTCGGCATGCCAAGCTTGCGGCCTGAGTAGGTGCCGAGGATGTACGACACCAACTCGCCTTTTTCGACGAACGGTTTTGCGTAGGTCGCCAGGCCGTCGCCATCGAACGCTGCACTGCCCATGGCCCGCATCAGGTGCGGCCGCTCGTCGATGGTCAGCCATTCCGGAAACAGCTTCTGCCCCAGCGTACCTTCGAGGAACGAGGATTTACGGTACAGGCTGCCACCGGAGATCGCCGAGAGGAAACTGCCGAACAAGCCGCCGGCCAGTTCCGCGGAGAACAGTACCGGCACTTCACAGGTCGGCACCGGACGCGCACCCAGACGGCTTGCGGCGCGTTGCGCAGCACGCTGGCCGATGCTCACCGGGTCCGCCAGCAGATTGCCCTGGCGGTTCACGTCATACCAGTAATCGCGCTGCATCTGGCCATCAGCCTCGGCGATCATCACGCAACTCAAACTGTGCCGGGTCGACGCATAACCGCCGATAAACCCGTGGCTGTTGCCGTAGACGCGGCAGCCCTGATGCGTGCTCAGGGTGGTGCCATCGGCATTGCTGATCCGGCTGTCGGCGGCAAACGCTGCGGCCTCACAGGCCAGCGCCTGCTCAATCGCCTGTTCCGGGGTAATGTCCCATTGGTGGAACAAATCGAAGTCCTGAACATCCCTGGCCATCAGCGCGGCATCCGCCAGGCCCGAGGCTTCGTCTTCAGAGGTGTGCTTGGCGATAGCCAGGGCAGCGGCAACGGTTTCGCGAATCGCCTCTGGCCCACTGGCCGACGTACTGGCCGAGCCCTTGCGCTGACCGACATACAAGGTGATGCCAAAACCCTGGTCGCGGTTGAACTCGACGGTTTCGACTTCGCGCTGGCGAACGGTGGTCGACAGGCCCTGCTCAAGGGACACCGCCACTTCACAGGCACTGGCGCCCTGTCGCTTGGCTTCAGCGATGATTTGCTCGACTTGTTCTTGCAGTGCCGGCAACGCTTGTGGGCCGACGCTTTCAACTGCACTCATGCTGTTCTCCACTCAAATTCTGCTTTCGGTAACGGTCATCGAGCGACCGGGCCGGACAAGCGGCCCCCGACTGGTTATCATGGCGGCGTTTCTTTGCGGACGGCCACCATGGTTGATTCTTACGACGACTCCCTCGATACGGGAGAAAAAAGCAAATCCCAGGTTAAACGCGAGCTGCATGCTCTGGTTGACCTCGGCGAGCGCCTTACAACGCTCAAGCCTGACTTGCTGGCAAAACTGCCGTTGACCGACGCCTTGCGCCGGGCCCTGGCCGATGCGCCCAAGCACACCGCGAACATCGCGCGTAAACGGCACCTGCAGTTCATCGGCAAACTGATGCGCGATCAGGACACTGACGCAATTCTGGTTTTGCTCGATCAACTCGATGCCTCCACTCGCCAGTACAACGAACGCTTCCATAACCTGGAACGTTGGCGCGATCGCCTGATCGCCGGCGACGATGCCGTACTGGAAAAATTCGTCGTCGACTACCCGGACGCGGACCGCCAGCAATTGCGTTCCCTGATCCGTCAGGCGCAGCACGAGGTTGCGCAAAACAAGCCTCCTGCATCCAGCCGTAAAATCTTCAAGTACATCCGTGAGCTGGACGAAACTCAACGCGGTCTGCGTTGATTCTCGTCCATCCCCTGTAGGAGCTGCCGCAGGCTGCGATCTTTTGATCTTTTAAAAAGCAAAAGATCGAAGCCTGCGGCAGCTCCTACAGGGGGATGTATGTGCCTAAGCGCCCGTGCCACCCACGGTGATCGCATCAATCTTCAGCGTTGGCTGGCCGACACCCACCGGCACCGACTGACCATCCTTGCCACACGTCCCCACACCGCTGTCCAGCGCCAAGTCATTGCCGACCATCGACACCTTGCTCATGGCCTCCGGGCCGTTGCCGATCAACGTCGCGCCTTTGACCGGGGCGGTGATCTTGCCGTCTTCGATCAGGTACGCCTCGCTGGTGGAGAACACGAACTTGCCGCTGGTGATGTCCACCTGGCCGCCGCCGAGGTTGGCGCAGTAGATGCCGCGCTTCACCGACGCGATGATTTCTTGCGGGTCGCTTTCGCCGGCCAGCATGTAGGTGTTGGTCATGCGCGGCATCGGCAGGTGCGCGTAAGATTCGCGACGGCCGTTACCAGTGCGGGCCACACCCATCAGGCGAGCGTTGAGCTTGTCCTGCATGTAGCCCTTGAGTACGCCGTTTTCGATCAGTGTGGTGCACTCGGTTGGCGTGCCTTCGTCGTCAACGCTCAAGGAGCCACGACGACCGGCCAGGGTGCCATCATCGACGATGGTGCACAGCTTGGACGCCACCATCTCGCCCATGCGCCCGCTGTAGGCCGAACTGCCCTTGCGGTTGAAGTCGCCTTCCAGGCCGTGGCCGACCGCTTCATGCAGCAGCACGCCCGACCAGCCGGAGCCCAGCACCACCGGCAAGGTTCCGGCCGGCGCCGGAATGGCTTCCAGGTTGACCAGCGCCTGGCGCAACGCTTCACGGGCATAACCCATGGCGCGATCTTCAGCCAGGAAATAACGGTAATCGGTACGCCCGCCACCGCCGTGACCACCGCGTTCGCGACGGCCGTTCTGTTCGACGATCACACTGACGTTGAAGCGCACCAGTGGCCGGACATCCGCCGCCAGGCCGCCATCGGTGGACGCCACCAGGATCCGCTCCCAGACCCCGGCCATGCTCACGGTGACTTGCTGGATACGCGGATCAAGGGCACGGGTGGCGGCATCGATGCGCTTGAGCAGGTCGACTTTCTCGGCACGGGTCAGCACTTCCAGCGGATTGTCCGGCCCGTACAACTGCGCCACATCCTGGGTGGTGAACGCTTGCACGGTGCCATTCTGTCCGGCCCGGGAGATCGACCGGGCGGCTCGGGCAGCCGCGCCCAAGGCTTCCAGGGTGATGGCATTGCTGTAGGCAAAACCGGTCTTCTCACCGGATTGCGCGCGAACACCAACCCCTTGGTCGAGGTTGAAGCTGCCTTCCTTGACGATGCCGTCTTCCAGCGCCCAGGACTCGGAAATCTGCCCCTGGAAATACAGGTCGGCGGCATCGATGCCAGGGCCGGCCAGGTCGCCAAGCACACCTTGCAGGCTTTCGATCGTTACGCCACCGGGTGCCAGGAGGTGCTCACTGACTGAGGACAACAACTCGCTCATATGCTTTACGCCTTAAATTCATCGTTCTGAGGCAGGCCGCTGGGCGCCCTGCGAGAAAAAGCGCCGGTGACTGGACACCGGCATCCGCGCCCGGATGGACGCCTGTTCGCTGCTATCGCGTTCGGCCAGCAGCACGGCCTCGCCTTGATCCTGTTGTGCCAGCACCCGTCCCCATGGGTCGACGATTGCCGCGTGCCCCCAGGTTTCCCTCGGCCCCGGATGCGTTCCACCCTGGGCGGCCGCGAGCACATAACATTGGGTTTCGATGGCTCGCGCACGAATCAGCACATCCCAGTGCGCGGCGCCGGTTACGGCGGTGAAAGCCGACGGCGCGGTAATCAGTTCCGCGCCGGCAGCACGTAATTCACTGTAGAGCTCCGGGAAGCGCAGGTCATAACAAACCGTCAGGCCGACTCGCCCGACCGGCGTATCCGCAACCACGATCCCGCTGCCATAAGCATAGTCATCGGATTCGCGATAACGGCCGCGATTGTCTGCCACGTCCACGTCAAACAGGTGCAGCTTGTCGTAGCGAGCGACCGTTTCGCCTTGGTCGTCAACCAGCAACGAGCAGGCATGCACCTTGGCCGTCGGTTGATCCACCGGCGGCAACGGCAAGGTGCCCGCCACAATCCATAACTTGAGGTCGCGGGCCGTCTGTTTCAACCAGGGCAGGATCGGGCCTTCGCCCGACGCCTCGGCGCGACCGATGTCGGCGATGTCGCGCCGGCCCATGGCGGCGAAATTTTCCGGCAGCACAGCCAATTTCGCACCGCCCGCGGCCGCTTGTTCCAGCAACTGACGCGCCCGGGCCAGATTGGCCAGCACGTCGCTCTGGCTGACCATTTGAATTACCGCTACAGACATGGCCTTTCCCTGATCGGATACCAACGCATACCTGTAGGAGCTGCCGCAGGCTGCGATCTTTTGATGTTGCTTTTAAGATCAAGATCAAAAGATCGCAGCCTGCGGCAGCTCCTACAGTGGAGTTAAGGCCATGCTACTCCATAGGTTTGGAGGATGGCGTCAAAAAGCCTTGTCGAAGGTGATTTTCGGTTCTTTCCACGGCCCCTTGACGGTGTACTTCACGCTGGCGAAGCGCGCCACACGGTCACCGATCAACTTGTCGATCAGGAACAGCGCCCCACCGATCGCCGGTGCGCCGACGATCAGCGCGGCGATGGGCAGGTTGTTGGTCACTGGCAGGGTCACCAGCAGTTTCGCATCGATCTGATCGGCCACCATATTCAGGGTGCCGTCGAGCTCGATCGTGCTCGATGGACCCGTCAGGCGGATTGGCTCCCGTGTCACGTACACCCCGTTGGTCGCCACCAGCAGGCCCTTGACCCGGTCATAGCTCAGGCCTTTGCCGAACAGGTCGGAGAAGTCCAGGCGCAAGCGGCGGCCAATGGAGTTGAAGTTGAGCAGGCCAAATACACGCAACGCCTGGGCACTGCCTTCGACCTCGACAAACTGGCCTTCCTTGAGCGACGCATCGAGGGTGCCAGAGAGACGCTTGGTCCCCATCCATGCCGGCGAGCCCGGCCAGCGGGCGTCGACATCCATGTGAAATTCCTGGCTGGTGACGCTCGGCGCGTAGCCCCAGCCCTTGAGGACATCCGCCAGGTTCTTGCCGCTGATCCGCCCCTTGTACCAACTGTTGCTGGCACCAGGTGGACCTTCCCATCCGCCGCTGCCTTGCAACAACATGCCCTTGAGGCCCATGTCCAGCGAGTTGAGCGCGATACCCCTGGCCGTCGGACGCACCTTCAGCGACCAGGCGCCCACCAGGTCGTTGCCCTGATACAACTGATTGATGATGATATCCAACGCCGGGATCTTGGTCGGGTCCACCGAGGCCAGGGGATCCGGCGAGTTTTCGTCGGCCAGAACCTTTGGGTCCGGGGCGGGCAGGCGCACCGTTTGCAGGTTGATCACCATCGGCGCAGCCTTGGCATCGGGGATGCTGGCGGCGCCCTTGACCTGCTGGCTGTCGAGTTGCAGGGCCCACGAGGACGGTTTGCGCGTCAGCTGCACCACTGCCTGATCCAGGGTGGTACCGAAGGCGCTGAGCTTGCCGACCTTGATGTCCGCTCCGCTGAGCAACTGCTTGGCGTTGCCACCGGGGTCTTGGCCGGCATACTTGCTCACCAGGTCCTGCCAGGGGCCGACATCCAGTTCCGAGAGCACGCCACGAATGCGCAAACCCTTGGCCCCGGGCAGCGCGGCCGTGCCATTGCCGAGGAACAATTCACCGCGGCCGCCGGCAAAATTGCCGGCCGGTGCAGCAAACGTGAAGCTCGCCAGCTCCCCGTAATTTGCCCAGTAGCGCCGCTCCGCTCCTTGCAGGGTCATGCGAAACGAAGTGTCGCGCCCGACATCCGCCGCCAAGCCAAAGGGCGCCGGCAGATCGACGGCCACACCCTTTAGACTGGAATTGACCATCAATTGGCTATCGGCACCATCCAGGGTCAGTTGCAGTTGGTACGGGATAACGCCACTCACTGGCAACGGCTGGGTCACGCTCAGCCAGTCCTTGAGTTTCTTGACTTCGACCTGCCCGGAAGCGGTGACCCGGGTGTTGAGCTTGCCTTCACGACCGTCGGCGAAAATTTTCGCAGTGACCGGTTTATCGAAGGCGCGTGCAGTGATGTTCTGCCCACTCAAGCCTTTGCTGCTGTCAAAACGGAAGTCACCCTTGAGCTGAGTCAGCTCGAGGGGGGGCTCGGGCAGTTTCAAACGGGCCTTTGCCGTCTTGAAGTCAACCAGGATCTTGGGCTGTTCGCCCTTGGCCAGCGGAATATCCAGCTTCAGTTTGCCTTGCAGATCGCCCTCGCCTTCCCAACCCGCGAAAGTCTCGGCAGTGCCTATCGGCGCTTCCTTGAGGATTTTCAGGCCATCACCCAATCCACCGGCGAACGCACCGTCGAGAAACAGGTGACTGTTTTGCCCGGCGGGCACGTGGGGAATGCTGACGTAGATATCGCGGACCTGGGTATCGAGCAATTGCCCCTTGCTGGCCAGGATCCGTACCCCACTGTCTTCAACGAACACATCACCCGTGACCTTGCTGACATGCGGCCAGCCAGGCTGGAACGCCAGCTCGGCATCGTGGACCTTGAAAAACAGGCTGATGCTGCGTGCCGTTTCCTCCGCGCCGTGGTTCAACGAGCCTTGGTACTGGAAGAATCCCTGATCCACCGCACCTTTGAGAATCGCCGTGCGCAGCCATTCGTCCAGCGCCGGGCTGAGGACGGTCGGCAGGTATTTGGCGGTGTAGCGACCGTCGCCGTCCACCAGACCAACCCGCAGGTCCATGTAGTCTTCCCGTGCCTCATCAAAAAACAGGCGGATCAGGAAGTCGCCGGCAATCTTGCCTTCCTCGCCCAACACCTTCAGGTACGGCGCGATCAGCGTGAAACTTTCCTTGTCGAGCTTCCAGGTCAAGGTCGCGTTGGCCTGGATGTATTGCCATGGCTTGGCGAAAATCGGGTCCAGGTGCAGCATGAAATCCTTGCTGTCCATGCGCAACTCGCCATGGCCAAGGTCGCCGCTGATGCTGCCCGTGACATTACGTGCCGCAGGGGCACCGTGATACGCATCAAAACCGACACGATCAAGGTTGGCTGCGAAGCTGAACCGGCTGTCATCGGTGGCATTGGGCTTCACGTCGATCAGCACGTTGCGCAACCCACCGGTGACCTTGAGCCGCTCGACCACCGTGGCGACCCCTTCCGGCAATGGCGCCAGGGCGTTGAGCACCGGCGTGAGTGGTGTCAGGTCGAGACGGTCGGCTTGCAGATGCCAGATGTTTTGCGTCTGGTCCGAGGCCGTGACCTGCTTCAATTGCAGTCGTGATTCCCAGCGGGTCTCGCCAAGGTTCATGGCCAGGGAGTCAACCGTTACCAGCATGCCCTCGGCGCTGCGCTGGAAATAACCGTTAAGCGCCAGGTTGTTGATCTGGATCGGCTTGCGTTCGGCATAGGCCCCTTTGAATTGCGGCGCATTCAACCGCACGGCGCCGCTTTGCAAGGCGCCTTTGCCCCAGGTTGCCCACAGCTCGCCACCCGCCTTGAGTTCGGAGAAATTCCACTGCTGGGTCAGGGTTTCGGGCAACCATTTCGACCAGTCGCTTTGCGGCAAGCTCACATAGACTTGCGCCTCGCCGTCCTGCCACTGGCTGGCTCGAATACGGGTACGCACACTCAAGGCCAATGGCTGGCCATCGGGCAGGGTCAAGCGGGCATCGAGTCGTTGGCGGGATGCGCCGGTTTTCAGCGTCGCGCCAACGTACGTCAGGGTCAGCGGCGATTCTCCCCAAGGCTGCAACGTGACCTGGCTGTCGAGTACCGACAGTTGCTGGATCATTTGCATGCGATTGAGTAGCTGCTCCGGCTCAAATGGCTGATCGTCCTTGACCGGCAAGCCTTCCAGCGCCCACGCGCCGTCATCGCCTTGCTTGAGGCTGATCTTCAGGCCATTGAGTTCCAGATTGGCGATGCGCACCTCGCGGGCCAGCAGACTCTCCCACAGGTCCGGGACAGCCCGCACGTTTTCCAGGTGCAGGGCGTTGGCCCCCTCGCCTACGGTCACGTCGTGAGCCGACAGAATGGGCGCGAAGCCACTCCAGCTGCCTTTCAGCTCGCCGATTTGCAGGGGCATGCCCAAGGCCTCGCTGGCCTTGGTTTCGACTTCGCCACGGTACTCGGCCACCAACGGCGCCAGTTCCCGGCCCAGGCTGACGTACAACGCCATCACCACCAAAACCAACGCGCACAGGCCCAGACCCCAGCGGGTCAGTGCGGCCAATATGCGTGTCAGACGCTCCATGTCAGGTGGCTCCCATGGCAAAAGTTCTGCAGACAGCTGAGGCCAGCCATTCAGGAAAATTCAGGACGAAGCAGTTCAGAGCAGCACGACGTCGTATTGTTCCTGGGAATACATGGTTTCGACCTGGAATCGGATGGTGCGCCCGATAAATACTTCAAGTTCGGCGACGTTACCCGACTCCTCATCGAGCAGACGATCGACAACCCGCTGGTTCGCCAATACACGATAGCCTTCCGCCTGATAGGCGCGAGCCTCACGCAGGATTTCGCGGAAGATTTCATAGCAAATGGTTTCCGGGGTTTTCAGCTTGCCGCGCCCCTGGCAACTGGTGCACGGCTCGCACAGGACCTGTTCGAGGCTTTCGCGGGTGCGCTTGCGAGTCATCTGCACCAGGCCCAACTCGGTGATGCCGATGATGTTGGTCTTGGCGTGGTCGCGCTCCAGTTGCTTCTCGAGCGTGCGCAGGACCTGGCGCTGGTGTTCTTCATCCTCCATGTCGATGAAGTCGATGATGATGATCCCGCCCAGGTTGCGCAGCCTCAATTGTCGGGCAATGGCGGTCGCCGCTTCGAGGTTGGTCTTGAAGATGGTTTCTTCAAGATTGCGATGCCCGACGAACGCACCGGTGTTGACGTCGATGGTGCTCATGGCTTCCGCCGGGTCGACCACCAGATAACCGCCGGACTTCAACGGGACTTTGCGCTCAAGGGCCTTCTGGATTTCATCTTCGACACCGTACAGGTCGAAAATCGGTCGCTCGCCCGGATAGTGCTCCAGACGATCTGCGATCTCTGGCATCAATTCGGCGACGAACTGCGTGGTTTTCTGGAAAGTTTCCCGGGAGTCGATGCGAATCTTCTCGATCTTCGGGCTCACCAGGTCGCGCAGCGTGCGCAGCGCCAAGCCGAGATCCTCATAGATCACACTCGGCGCGCTGATGGTCTTGATCTGCTCGCTGATCTGGTCCCATAGCCTGCGCAGGTAGCGGATGTCCATGAGGATTTCATCGGCACCGGCCCCTTCGGCGGCCGTGCGCAGGATGAACCCGCCCGCTTCCTTGATGCCTTCCTTGGCCACGCAATCGGTGACCACTTGCTTGAGGCGATCGCGCTCGGCCTCGTCTTCGATTTTCAGCGAAATACCGACGTGGGCGGTGCGCGGCATGTACACCAGGTAACGAGAAGGAATCGACAGCTGCGTGGTCAGGCGCGCACCTTTGGAGCCGATGGGGTCCTTGGTGACTTGCACCACCAGGCTCTGGCCTTCGTGCACCAACGCGCTGATGCTCTCGACGGCCGGACCTTCACGCAAGGAGATTTCGGATGCATGAATGAACGCGGCGCGGTCCAGGCCGATATCGACGAACGCCGCCTGCATGCCGGGCAATACCCGCACGACCTTGCCTTTGTAGATGTTGCCGACGATCCCGCGCTTTTGCGTGCGCTCGACATGAACTTCTTGCAGGACACCGTTTTCGACCACCGCCACGCGCGATTCCATCGGCGTGATGTTGATCAGGATCTCTTCACTCATGGCAGGGTCTCGTTCAGGCATGTTCACAATAATGGCCGGGTACGACGCTTAGCGTGCGTTATTGGGTTGCCAACAGGGTATGCCGAAATGGCCGAGCAGTTGCGCGGTTTCGCACAGCGGCAGTCCAACCACCGCCGAGTAACTCCCAGTGAGCCCGGCGACAAACACTGCGCCCAGCCCTTGAATGCCGTAGCCACCGGCCTTGTCCCGAGGTTCACCGCTGGCCCAGTAGGCCGCCGCTTCATCTGGGCTGATTTCACGAAAACGTACGTGACTGGTGACCACCAACGACTCGCAACGATCAAAATCGAGCAGCGCTATCGCGGTCAGGACCTGATGCTCGCGCCCGGACAACATCTTCAGCATGGCGCACGCGTCGCCTTCATCAACCGGTTTGCCAAGAATTTTTCCATCAAGCACCACGGCGGTATCTGCACCGAGCACGCAGCAGGACGCATCAGACGCGACTGCGCCGCGTCCGGCCTCGGCCTTGCCACGCGCCAGGCGCTCGACATAGGCCGACGGGGATTCATGATTCAAAGGGGTTTCATCGATATCCGCGCTGATGGCGGTGAACGGCACGCCGATCTGCGTGAGCAGTTCACGCCGACGCGGTGAGCCAGAGGCGAGGTACAACCGTTTCATCAAGACCTCTCCCTGTCTAATGCCCGAACGAATTAATTGATTTTGTAGCGTCGACGCAATCCGCGCAAACCGAAGCTGACCCAGGGCCAGAGCAACGCGCTGACCAGTGCCGGCAATACCAGGGCCAGGGTTGGCTGACGATTGCCAGTCAAGGCGCTGAGCCATAGTTGCACCAGCTGGGCGAGGCCGAAGATCACCAGGATCACCAGGCTCTGCTGCCACATCGGGAACATTCGCAGGCGTTGTTGCAGCGCCAGCACCAGGTAGGTGATGAGCGTCAGGATCAATGCATTCTGGCCCAGCAGCGTGCCGTACAGCACGTCCTCGGCCAAGCCCAGGCACCAGGCGGTGACCATCCCGACTTTCTGCGGCAGCGCCAGTGCCCAGAACGCCAGCAGCAAGGCCAGCCACAGGGGGCGCAGGATCTCCATGAATTGCGGCAGCGGCGATACGCTGAGCAACATGCCGACGGCAAATGTCAGCCAGACGATCCAGCCGTTTCGAGAAGCTGTGACACCGACCATTATTCTCGTCCCCCAGTGGTAGCCGGTGCGGAGACAGGCGGTTTGGCAGCAGGCTTGACAGCAACGGGCTTGACGACAGCGGGTTGTGTCGCCGGTGGCTTGGCGGGTGCAGTCGTGGTGGGTTTGGCGGCAGGCTTGGCCGGGGTCGTGACCGCCGGAGTAGCCGCTGGCGTCGCCGGAACAGCCGGAGCCGCGACTGCTGCCGGTACAACCGCCGGTCTCGGCACGGTCGCCGGAATGATCGGCCCCCCACCCTGCGCATCCAGGCTTTCCTGGGCCTGGGCAGCGTCGTTGGCGCGCTCCTCGGCAGTGCGAGTGTCGCTGAACACCAGCAGCAAATAACGGCTGCGGTTCAAGGCGGCGGTCGGTACGGCGCGAACAATGGCGAACGGCTGGCCGGAGTCATGGATCACTTCCTTGACCGTCGCCACCGGGTAACCTGCCGGGAAACGCTGGCCCAGGCCGGAGCTGACCAACAGGTCGCCTTCCTTGATATCGGCGGTATCGGCCACGTGGCGCAATTCGAGGCGTTCCGGGTTGCCGGTGCCGCTGGCAATGGCGCGCAGGCCGTTGCGGTTGACCTGCACCGGAATGCTGTGGGTGGAATCGGTCAGCAGCAGGACCCGGGAGGTGTAGGGCATCAACTCGACCACCTGGCCCATCAGGCCACGGGCATCGAGCACAGGCTGCCCGAGCACCACGCCGTCGCGTTCACCCTTGTTGATGATGATGCGATGGGTGAATGGGTTGGGGTCCATGCCGATCAACTCAGCCACTTCGACCTTTTCGTTCACCAGTGCCGAAGAGTTGAGCAACTCGCGCAGCCGAACGTTCTGCTCGGTAAGGGAGGCAAGCTTTTGCATGCGCCCCTGCAACAGCAGGTTTTCGCTCTTGAGCTTTTCGTTTTCGGCGATCAGTTCGGTGCGGCTGCCAAACTGGCTGGCCACACCCTGCCATAGCCGCTGCGGCAGGTCGGTGATCCAGTAAGACTGCATCAACACCAGCGACATCTGGCTACGCACTGGCTTGAGCAGTGTGAAGCGGGCATCGACCACCATCAGCGCGACCGACAGCACGACCAGCACCAACAAGCGCACGCCCAGTGAGGGACCCTTGGTGAAAAGCGGTTTAATAAGCCGCTCCTCCCAGGCAAATGTTCTCTTTATTCATACGGCATCAAACCGGCCTGGACGCAGACGACAGAAGATAAACGCGAACAGGCAGCACTGCAAAGTGCCGCCTGCGCGCTCACAGCATAGAGGCGATCCGGCGACTTATTCGCTGGAGAGCAGGTCCATGGTGTGTTTATCCATCATTTCCAATGCACGGCCACCGCCGCGAGCAACGCAGGTCAACGGGTCTTCGGCAACGATCACCGGCAGGCCGGTTTCCTGTGCCAGCAGCTTGTCGAGGTCACGCAGCAAGGCGCCACCACCGGTCAACACCAGGCCACGCTCGGCGATGTCGGAAGCCAGCTCCGGCGGCGACTGCTCCAGCGCGCTCTTCACGGCCTGAACGATGGTCGCCAGCGACTCTTGCAGCGCTTCGAGCACTTCGTTGGAGTTCAGGGTGAATGCGCGTGGAACGCCTTCGGCCAGGTTGCGGCCACGAACGTCGACTTCGCGAACTTCGCCACCCGGGTAAGCGGTACCGATTTCCTGCTTGATGCGCTCGGCAGTGGACTCACCGATCAGGCTGCCGTAGTTGCGACGCACATACGTGATGATCGCTTCGTCGAAACGGTCGCCACCTACCCGTACGGATTCGGCATAGACCACGCCATTCAGCGAGATCAGCGCGATTTCGGTGGTACCGCCACCGATATCCACGACCATCGAACCGCGGGCTTCTTCAACCGGCAAACCGGCACCGATCGCAGCAGCCATCGGCTCTTCGATCAGGAACACTTCACGGGCACCGGCACCGAGCGCCGATTCACGGATGGCGCGACGTTCAACCTGGGTGGACTTGCATGGGACGCAGATCAGCACTCGAGGGCTAGGCTGCAGGAAGCTGTTTTCATGAACCTTGTTGATAAAATACTGCAGCATCTTTTCGCAGACGCTGAAGTCGGCGATCACGCCGTCTTTCATCGGACGAATGGCAGCAATATTGCCCGGCGTACGGCCCAACATGCGCTTCGCTTCGGTGCCGACAGCAACGACACTTTTCTGGTTACCGTGTGTCCGAATGGCCACAACCGATGGCTCATTCAGGACGATACCGCGCTCACGCACGTAAATAAGGGTGTTGGCAGTGCCCAGGTCAATGGAAAGATCGCTGGAAAACATGCCACGCAGTTTCTTGAACATGGGAAAGGGACCCTAGGCAACGCGTGGGTAAAAAAGTGCGGCAAACTCTAACAACGACAGGGATTTTGGGCAAGGCGCCAATATGTTAAATTGGCCGTTTTTCTGTGCACCAAACCCCACAATCGCGGCCATATGACCGTAGAAGTGCGGTAGTGTTCCGACAATCTAACACACGGACGCCGTCCGTCTTGTTTTCCACTGGAGAATCCCAATGGCGCTTGAACGCTCCGACGTGGAAAAAATCGCTCATCTGGCCTGCCTTGGCCTCAATGATGCCGATCTTCCACACATCACTTCGGCCCTCAACAGCATTCTCGGGTTGGTCGACGAAATGCAGGCGGTGAATACCGATGGTATCGAGCCGCTCGCCCACCCACTGGAAGCCAGCCAGCGCCTGCGTGCAGACGTCGTGACCGAGAGCAACAATCGCGAGGCCTACCAGTCCATCGCACCAGCGGTCGAAAACGGCCTGTACCTGGTTCCGAAAGTCATCGACTAAAGGGAAAGAGCCTGCAATGCATCAATTGACTCTGGCCGAGATCGCCCGCGGACTCGCCGATAAAAAGTTTTCCTCCGAAGAGCTGACCAAAGTCCTGCTGGCGCGCATCGCCCAGCTCGACCCACAGCTCAACAGCTTCATCAGCCTCACTGAAGACCTGGCGCTCACGCAAGCGAAAGCCGCTGATGCCCGCCGGGCCAATGGTGAGAGCGGCGCCCTGCTGGGTGCGCCGATCGCCCACAAGGACCTGTTCTGCACCCAGGGCATCCGCACCAGTTGCGGCTCGAAGATGCTCGACAACTTCAAGGCACCGTACGACGCCACCGTCGTCGCCAAGCTGGCCGCTGCCGGGGCCGTGACCCTGGGCAAGACCAACATGGACGAATTCGCCATGGGCTCGGCCAACGAGTCGAGCTATTACGGCGCGGTGAAAAACCCGTGGAACCTGGAATACGTGCCGGGCGGTTCCTCCGGCGGCTCCGCGGCTGCAGTGGCCGCTCGCCTGTTGCCTGCCGCCACTGGCACCGATACCGGCGGTTCGATCCGCCAGCCAGCGGCGCTGACCAACCTCACAGGCCTGAAACCGACGTACGGTCGCGTATCGCGTTGGGGCATGATCGCCTACGCGTCCAGCCTCGATCAGGGCGGTCCGTTGGCGCGCACTGCCGAAGACTGCGCAATATTGTTGCAAGGTATGGCCGGCTTCGATCCGAACGACTCGACCAGCATCGATGAGCCCGTGCCGGACTACAGCGCCAGCCTCAACGGTTCTCTGCAAGGGCTGCGCATCGGCGTGCCGAAAGAGTATTTCAGCGCCGGCCTCGACCCGCGCATCGCCGACCTGGTGATGGCCAGCGTCGAAGAGCTGAAAAAGCTCGGTGCCGTGATCAAGGAAATCAGCCTGCCAAACATGCAGCACGCGATTCCTGCGTACTACGTGATCGCCCCGGCGGAAGCCTCTTCCAACCTGTCGCGTTTCGATGGCGTGCGCTTCGGCTATCGCTGCGAAGACCCGAAAAACCTGGAAGACCTGTACAAGCGCTCCCGTGGCGAAGGTTTCGGCACAGAAGTGCAGCGCCGCATCATGGTCGGCGCCTACGCCCTGTCCGCCGGCTACTACGACGCCTACTACCTGAAGGCGCAGAAGATTCGTCGCTTGATCAAGAACGACTTCATGGCGGCCTTCAACGAGGTCGACATCATTCTCGGCCCAACCACGCCAAAC
This sequence comes from Pseudomonas umsongensis, assembly GCF_002236105.1. Classification (GTDB taxonomy): domain Bacteria; phylum Pseudomonadota; class Gammaproteobacteria; order Pseudomonadales; family Pseudomonadaceae; genus Aquipseudomonas; species Aquipseudomonas umsongensis. The sequence continues at coordinate 151,388 of NZ_NIWU01000002.1, read as the reverse complement.
CCGGCCTGGAAGCTCGGCGCCAAGAACAGCGACCCGGTCGCTGCCTACCTGGAAGACGTCTACACCATCACCGCCAACCTCGCCGGCCTGCCAGGCCTGTCGATGCCGGCCGGTTTTGTCGATGGTTTGCCAGTAGGCGTGCAGCTGCTCGCTCCGTATTTCCAGGAAGGCCGCTTGCTCAACGTTGCGCACCAGTACCAGTTGAACACTGACTGGCACACCCGCACCCCAACCGGCTTCTGAGGAGACACACATGCAATGGGAAGTCGTGATCGGGCTGGAGATTCACACCCAGCTCACCACCCGGTCGAAAATCTTTTCCGGTAGTTCCACCACCTTCGGTTCCGAGCCGAACACCCAGGCCAGCCTCGTAGACCTGGGCATGCCCGGCGTACTGCCGGTGCTGAACCAGGAAGCGGTGCGCATGGCGGTGATGTTCGGCCTGGCGATTGACGCCGAGATCGGCCAGCACAACGTGTTCGCACGCAAGAACTACTTCTACCCGGACCTGCCCAAGGGCTACCAGATCAGCCAGATGGAATTGCCGATCGTCGGCAAGGGCCACCTGGACATCGCCCTGGAAGACGGTACGGTCAAACGTGTCGGCATCACCCGCGCGCACCTGGAAGAAGACGCCGGCAAGAGCCTGCACGAAGAGTTCAACGGTGCCACCGGCATCGACCTGAACCGCGCGGGCACGCCACTGCTTGAGATCGTTTCCGAGCCAGACATGCGCAGCGCCAAGGAAGCCGTGGCTTACGTCAAGGCGATCCACGCACTGGTGCGATACCTGGGCATCTGCGACGGCAACATGGCCGAAGGTTCGCTGCGTTGCGACTGCAACGTATCGATCCGTCCAAAGGGCCAGGTCGAGTTCGGTACGCGCTGCGAGATCAAGAACGTCAACTCGTTCCGCTTCATCGAGAAGGCGATCAACAGCGAAATCCAGCGTCAGATCGAGCTGATCGAAGACGGCGGCAAGGTGATCCAGCAGACCCGCCTGTACGATCCGAACAAGGACGAAACCCGTCCGATGCGCAGCAAGGAGGAAGCCAACGACTACCGTTACTTCCCCGATCCGGACCTGCTGCCTGTCGTGATCGAAAACTCGTTCCTCGACGACGTGCGCGCCACCCTGCCCGAATTGCCACCGCAGAAACGCGAGCGTTTCCAGGAGCAATTCGGTCTGTCGGTCTATGACGCCAGCGTGCTGGCCACCAGCCGCGAACAAGCCGACTACTTCGAGAAGGTCGCGAGCATCGGCGGCGACGCCAAGCTGGCGGCCAACTGGGTCATGGTTGAACTGGGCAGCCTGCTCAACAAGCAAGGCCTGGATATCGAGCAGTCGCCGGTTTCAGCCGAGCAACTGGGCGGCATGCTGCTGCGCATCAAGGACAACACCATCTCCGGCAAGATCGCCAAGGTGGTGTTCGAAGCCATGGCCAACGGCGAAGGCAGCGCAGACGAGATCATCGAAAAGCGCGGCCTCAAGCAAGTGACCGACACCGGCGCGATCTCGGCGGTGCTGGACGAAATGCTCGCGGCCAATGCCGAGCAGGTCGAGCAATACCGCGCGGCAGACGAAGCCAAGCGCGGCAAGATGTTCGGCTTCTTCGTCGGCCAAGCCATGAAGGCATCGAAAGGCAAGGCCAACCCGCAACAGGTCAACGAACTGCTGAAAAGCAAGCTCGAAGGCTGACCGGAATGGAGCCAGCTCTAAAATCTGGCTCCATTTTACTGTGGGAGCGAGCCTGCTCGCGAATGGGGTTTGGCACTCAACACAAAATTGACTGTCAGATTGGCATTCGCGAGCAGGTCGGATCGCCGCACCGTCGCTCCCACTTTTTGTTTCGGGAAAACTTCTATGAAGCGCCTACTTGGACTTTGCGCCCTGCTCTCCCTGCTCGCCGGTTGCGCCAGCACCGACACCGTCGACCCGCACGGCTATGACAAAACCGGCGTTGCCTCCTATTACGGCGCCAAACACCAAGGCAAACGCACCGCCAGTGGCGAGCGTTTCGACAAGAATTCCCTGACCGCCGCCCATCGCCAGCTACCCTTCGGTACACGGGTGAAGGTCACCAACCTGAAAAACGACAGATCCTGCGTAGTGCGCATCAATGATCGTGGCCCGCACACCCGTGGCCGCCTGATTGATTTATCCCATGAAGCCGCCGAACGACTGGGCATGCTCAAGAGCGGCACCGCGCGGGTTCGCGTGCAAGCCCTCGACTGACCGACGGAGCCCCGACCATTTTCGGACTAGCCGATTTACCCCTGATCAGCGTGATTGAATTGCTCAGCGGGCTGGCGTTGCTGATCGCCGGCGCCGAACTGATGGTGCGCGCTGCCGTGCGCCTGGCAGCACGCCTGCATGTACGCCCACTGATCATCGGCCTGACCATCGTCGCCCTCGGCAGCAGCGCACCGCAGATGGCGGTCAGCTTGCAAGCCACCTTGGCGCACAACGCCGACATTGCCGTCGGCAGTGTGATCGGCAGCAGCATTTTCAACATCCTCGTCACCCTCGGATTGTCGGCGCTGATCATCCCGTTGCGGGTGTCACGCCAACTGGTGCGCCTGGATATTCCCCTGATGATCGGCGCCAGCCTGCTGGTATTCGTACTCGCCTGGAATGAAGAACTGACCCGTGCCGACGGCGTGATGCTGTTGATGGCACTGGCGATTTACCTGGGCTTGTTGCTGCGCCAGTCACGGCATTCGGCGCGCCCGGTTTCGAGCCATGAGCACAACGGCCAGGCGCCATGGCTGAGCAGCCTGCTGATGATTATCGCCGGGCTGGCGATGCTGGTGTACGCCGGGCACCTGCTGTTGGGGGCTGCCGTTGCGGTCGCCACCGATCTTGGGCTGTCGGAGCGGATCATCGGCCTGACCATCGTCGCTGTCAGCACATCACTGCCTGAGCTCGCCACTTCGTTGATCGCCGCGATGCGCGGCGAGCGTGATATTGCCGTGGGCAACGTGATTGGCAGCAATTTGTTCAACCTCCTGGGTGTGCTGGGCCTGACCGCGCTAGTCGCGCCAGCGCCGCTGTCGGTATCGCCAAACGCCCTGGATTTCGACCTGCCGGTAATGCTTGGCGTCGCGGTGCTATGCCTGCCGGTGTTCTATTCCGGTTACCGCGTGACCCGCGCCGAAGGCCTGCTGTTCCTGGGCTTGTACCTGGCTTACGGACTGCACGTGGTGTCGTTCACCACCGGCATGCCGCTGGCCGGCAAGCTTGAACACCTGATGCTGTTTTTCGTCCTGCCAGCGCTCGTGGCGTTCTTGTTGTTCACGTCATTGCGCGCCTGGCGTCGCCAACACCATAAGAGGGAATTGCCATGACCGAGAACAAGAAAACCGGCGTTGAAGTACGTCGCCAAGTGATGGGCGACACCTTTGTCGACCGCGCACTGGGCAACGCTACGGAGTTCACCCAGCCGCTGCAGGATTTCGTCAACGAACATGCCTGGGGCGGAGTCTGGAATCGCGAAGGCCTGCCCTTGAAAACCCGCAGCCTGATCACGCTCGCAGCGCTGACGGCGCTGAAGTGCCCGCAGGAATTGAAAGGCCACGTGCGCGGCGCGCTGAACAACGGCTGCACCGTGGAAGAGATACGCGAAGCGCTACTGCATTGCGCGGTGTATGCCGGTGTCCCAGCGGCGATTGATGCGTTTCGGGCGGCGCAGGAAGTTATCGAGCAATATCAGTAACCCTCCTCGTTTAAAACTTCGTTCGACGGGAACGTAATTGACTGCGGCGCCCCGTCGAATGTTTTCGACTGCCTGAAATCCGACGGATGCATATTTGCACCGATACTTTCCAAATATAAATATCTCGAAAAATAACACGCCCGAAAAACCTTTCCATATCGATAATACAAAGACAATCTTCTCCCATCGCAAAAAAACCGTCACAACAATTCCTAAACAACTTGAAACAAGCGAGAAGATTCAATGCGACCCGCCTTTTTTGCCACGGTCCAGAACATACTGATAACCCTTGCACTGGCAAGCCCCGCTGCACATGCCGAAACCTTGGTAGACAGGTGCTCAGTACCAATCCAAGATTTCAGCGAAGTGCTAAATTGCTATAAAAACCAGGAAGCGTCAAAGCCATTACTCTACGCTGCAAAAGGCACCCAACTCTTTCCGGGCGTAGAAAAGCGCAGCTTTGAGCTTTCGGCTCAGCAGTGGTCACCCGAAGGGCTAGTCAGTCCGAAACAATGGAAACATAGTGTCGATATTTATATCCCGCACAATGCCAACCTTGAGCAAGCAATATTGGTAGCGAATAACGGCACCAATATACCCGCTGGAAACAAGATCGAAACTGAACCTACGGATTTCACTCAATCCATGGCCCTGGAAGTTGCACGTAGAACTCGGACAATCGTCATCTCTCTCAGTAATATCCCCAATCAATATCTCACTTACGCCGACGACGGGATTGCCCGTACAGAAGACTCAAGCGTCGCCCATAGCTGGAAGTTATTTCTCGAAAATCCCGAAGCGCGCCCCTACATGTCCGTTCATTTGCCGATGATGGCTTCCATGGTCAAGGCGATGGACCTTGCCCAGAAAGAACTCAAACCTTGGAAAGTCGAACGATTCATCGCCAGTGGCTTGTCGAAACGCGCTTGGGTGGCCTGGCTCACCGCTATTGCGGATGAGCGCGTCAACGCGGTCGTACCCTTTGTCATTGATATTCTCGGCTCAGACAAAGTGTTCGAACATACCTTTCAAACCTTTGGAAAAAACTGGCCGCTGGCATTCTATGACTATCACCGTGAAGAGGTGATCCAGAGGCGGCACAGCGAAAACTTCCAGAAACTGATGACCATCGAGGACCCCTTGGCTTATCTGGACAGCGCCTATGCCGAGCGGCTGTCAATTGCGAAGTACATCGTCAACGCCAGTAGTGATGACTTTTTCGTTCCAGATAACACAGACTTCTATTTCGACCGTCTGCCCGGGCCGAAAAGCCTACGGGTCGCTCCCAATTCCAGCCACGGCGGGATTCGGCAATTCGTTGAAAGCTCGCTTATTACCGTAGTCAACCGATGGCAGCAAAATCGCCCGCTACCCTCCATGACGACTAGCACAACAACCCACGGCACCGGCAAATCCGTTTCGTTGCAGTTCAGCGAGCCGCCTGCCCAGGTGACTCAGTGGACCGCCGTGAATCCGACGGCGCGAGACTTCCGGGATGCTTGCGCAATTCGCTATCAGCCCCTGCATATCACCCCTTCCACCCCGTTGCAGGCACAGGTGCATATGGAAACACCCGAGCAGGGCTGGGCTGCGACATTTCTAGAGGCGACCTTCGCCGATGGTTTTGTCGTCACCACACCGGTGCAAATCATGCCTGAGCACTACCCGACCGCTGCCCCTCCAGAGAACGGGCCCACGTGTAAAACCCTACCCGACCTGGCCAAGCGCTAAATCCAGCCCCCCCACTGCAACAAAAAGATCCCGACATTGGTGGTCACCGCCGCCATCAGCGTGGTGAGCACAATGATCGCCGCCGCCAGTTCATGATTGCCATTCGCTGCCCGGGCCATGACGAAACTGGCGGCGGCGGTCGGGCTGCCGAAGTACAGGAACAGAATCCCCAACTCCGCACCGCGAAAGCCCCAGAGCCACGCGCCCACGGTCGCCAGGATTGGCAGGCCGAGCATCTTCAACAGACTTGAACTGAGCGCCATCGAGCCACTTTTTCGCATCGCCGCCAGTGACAGCGTGCCGCCGATGCAAATCAACGCCAACGGCAAGGTGGTTTGCGCCAGATACTGGCCGGACGTCTCCAGCCATCCCGGCAAGCTGATCTTGAAGTAAGCAAAGGGCGCGGCCGCAATCACGCTGATGATCAGCGGGTTACTGATCACGCTTTTGCAGATGCTCCATGGATCGGACTTGATTACCGGGCTGTACACCGCCAGCACAATGGTCGAGAGGGTGTTGTAGAACAGAATCACCAGCGCCGCCAGGATCGCCCCGAGGGATATCCCGTAGTCGCCGTACATGCTCGCGGCCAGTGCCAGGCCGATCACCCCGTTGTTACCGCGAAAAGCGCCCTGGGTGTAGATCCCCCGGTCTTCACGCGGGCACCTGAAGATCGCCCAGCCCCAGGCGATGGCAAAGCACACCAGGGTCGCGAGGGAGAAGTAGATCAGCAGGGCCGGTTGCAATGCGGCGTGCAAGTCGGCGTGCAGGATGCCCAGAAACAGCAGTGCCGGCATGGTGACGTTGAACACCAGGGACGAGGCGGTGTGAATGAAGTTGTCGTTGATCCAGTCGATGCGCTTGAGCAACACCCCCAGAAACAGCATGGCGAACACCGGTGCGGTGATGTTCAGGGTTTCGAGGAAAATTGCCAGCATGCCGGGGAGGACCTTGAGGTGGGCGTCGTTAGGAGGCTAATGATAAGCCACTGAGGACTCCGGCGCCTGCTAGATCGCCTTCGCGAGCAGGCTCGCTCCCACTGGAATTCATTCCACTGTGGGAGCGAGCCTGCTCGCGAAGAACGATAATGCGGTCTCAGGTAATCGGCGCCGGGTTGAACAACGTGATGTCGTTATGCAGCTTGTGCTTTTCAGCCCACGTCTGCTGCTTGCCACTGGCTACATCCAGGTAGTAGTGGAACAACTCCCAGCCAAGTTCCTCGATGGATGCGCGCCCGGTGGCAATACGCCCGGCGTCGATGTCGATCAGATCCGGCCAGCGCTGCGCCAGTTCGGTCCGGGTCGATACCTTCACCACCGGCGCCATGGCCAACCCGTAAGGCGTGCCGCGGCCCGTGGTAAACACGTGCAGGTTCATGCCCGCCGCCAACTGCAACGTGCCGCAGACAAAGTCACTGGCCGGGGTCGCGCAGAAAATCAGGCCTTTTTCCTTGAACCGTTCGCCTGGGCCGAGCACACCCGTGATGGCGCTGCTACCGGACTTGACGATCGAACCCAGGGACTTCTCGACAATGTTCGACAAACCGCCCTTCTTGTTGCCCGGCGTGGTGTTGGCGCTACGGTCCGCTTCGCCCTTGGCCAGGTAACGGTCGTACCAGTCCATTTCCCATACCAGCTCCTGGGCAACTTCTTTGGTTTGCGCACGGGAGGTCAGCAGGTAGATCGCATCGCGCACTTCGGTGACTTCGGAAAACATCACCGTCGCACCCGCACGCAACAACAGGTCCGAGGCATAGCCCAGCGCCGGGTTGGCGGTAATCCCGGAAAACGCGTCGCTGCCGCCACACTGCATGCCCAGGATCAGCTCGGACGCGGGCACGGTTTCCCGGCGACGTTGATCGAGCTTCTTCAAACGGGTTTCAGCCAGCTCCATGATCTGCTCGATCATCTCGGTAAAACCGTGACTGGAATCCTGCAGGCGATACAACCACGGCTCGCTCAGATCCACCGAGGCATCGCCCTCGTGCATCACCTGCCCGGCCTGCAATTTTTCACAACCCAGGCTGATCACCAGCGCTTCGCCACCCAGGTTCGGGTTGCGCGCCAGGTTACGCACAGTGCGAATCGGGATGTCGGCGTCGGTGGCGGTGATCGCCACGCCACAGCCATAGCTGTGGGTCAGCGCCACCACGTCATCGACGTGCGGGTACTTGGGCAGAAGCTCTTCCTTGATGCGCTTGACCGCGTGATCCAGCACGCCGGTGACGCATTGCACCGTAGTGGTGATACCCAGAATGTTGCGCGTGCCGACGGTGCCGTCGGCGTTGCGATAACCCTCGAAGGTGAAGCCTTCAAGCGGTGCCTGCGCGGCCGGCACCTCGGTGGACAGCGGCAGGCTGTCCAGCGGCGGCGCGGTCGGCATGCGCAATTGATCTTCCTTGACCCAACTGCCACGGGGAATCGGCTGCAGGGCGTAGCCGATGACCTGCCCGTAACGAATCACCTGGCCACCCTCGGGAATGTCCTCCAGGGTGACCTTGTGGCTCTGTGGCACGAAGTCGACGGTGACCAGGCCATCGGAAAACTCGGTGCCGGCCGGCACCCCCTGGTCATTGACCACGATCACCACGTTGTCTCGCTCGTGCAGGCGGATGTAGCGCGGCGAATCGGAATGTTCAATCAACTGCATGACGCCGCTCCTCAGGAATGCGCTTGAGACAATTTACCGGATGCTTCAGGACCGTTGACCGGCGGTTCCTTGAGCACCACACGCTTGATCGGACCGACGATCACCAGGTAGCTGAACACCGCGACCAGTGCGTTGCAACCGACAAACACCAGCGCCCATTTGAACGAACCAGTGGAACTGATGATGTAGCCAATGACGATCGGCGTGGTGATGGACGCCAGGTTGCCGAAGGTGTTGAACAGGCCACCGCTAAGACCGGCGATCTGCTTCGGTGAAGTATCGGACACCACCGCCCAACCCAAGGCACCCACGCCTTTGCCGAAGAATGCCAGCGCCATGAAGCCCACGACCATCCACTCAACGTCCACGTAGTTGCACGCGACGATGCTGCTGGAGACCAGCAGGCCGGCGATGATCGGCGCCTTGCGGGCGAAGGTCAGGGAATGGCCTTTGCGCAGCAGGTAATCGGAAATCACCCCGCCGAGCACACCGCCGATGAAGCCGCAGATCGCCGGCAACGAGGCGATGAAACCGGCCTTGAGGATGGTCATGCCGCGCTCTTGAACCAGGTACACCGGGAACCAGGTCAGGAAGAAGTAAGTGATGCCGTTGATGCAGTATTGGCCGAGGTATACGCCCAACATCATGCGATTGGTCAGCAACTGGCGGATGTAGTCCCACTTCGGACCGTCGCCCTTCTTGCCCTTGCCTTTGTCCTGGTCCATGTCAACCATGCCGCCGTTGTCGGCGATGTGCTGGAACTCGGCGTCGTTGATCATCGGGTGCTGGCGCGGGCTGTGGATAACCTTCAGCCAGATGCCCGAGAAAATGATGCCGATCACGCCCATGACGATGAACACGTGCTGCCAGCCGAAGCTGTAGACGATCCAGCCCATCAGCGGTGCGAACAACACCGTGGCAAAGTATTGCGCCGAGTTGAAGATCGCTGAAGCGGTGCCACGTTCAGCGGTCGGGAACCAGGCCGCGACGATTCGTGCGTTGCCGGGGAAGGATGGCGCTTCGGCCAGACCGACGAGAAAGCGAAGCATGAACAGCGCAACCACCGCCGTGGACATGCCGAACTCGCCGACATAACCCTGTAACACGGTGAACAGCGACCAGGTGAAGATGCTCAGTGCATAGATTTTTTTCGAACCGAAACGGTCCAGCAGCCAGCCACCGGGAATTTGCCCGGCCACGTAGGCCCAACCGAATGCGGAGAAGATATAGCCGAGGGTGACTGCGTCAATGCCCAGGTCTTTTTGCAGGCTGGAGCCGGCGATGGCAATGGTGGCGCGGTCGGCGTAGTTGATCGTGGTCACCAGAAACAGCATGAGCAGGATCAAATAGCGGACGTGAGTCGGCTTCTTGGTCGATTGCATGTAGATGTACTCCCACTGATTATTTTTATGCGGGTAATAACGTTGCAGCCTGTAGGAACGGCCGGTCGACGCTCGATTGCTGGCGATCGCGTCGCCGCGGTGTAAATGACACCCCGCGGTGCCTGCATCGCCAGCAAGCCGGCTCCTACAAGGTATTGCGGTGTATCAGGAGCCGACGTAGGCCGTTTTTACGACCGTGTAGAACTCTTGCGCATAGCGACCTTGCTCACGTGATCCATAGGATGAACCTTTACGCCCGCCGAACGGAACGTGGTAATCCACGCCAGCGGTCGGCAGGTTGACCATCACCATCCCGGCCTGGGAGTGGCGCTTGAAGTGGTTGGCATACTTCAAGGAAGTGGTGGCGATGCCCGCCGACAGACCGAACTCGGTGTCGTTGGCCATGGCCAGTGCGGCTTCGTAATCGGCTACGCGAACGATGTTGGCCACCGGGCCGAAGATCTCTTCGCGGCTGATGCGCATCGAGGCTTGGCTGTCGGCAAACAGTGTTGGCGCGAGAAAGTAGCCTTCGGTGTCGCAGGTCACCAGGCCACCGCCACTGACCAGGCGCGCACCTTCGGACTGGCCGATGTCGATGTATTTCATGTCCTGTTCAAGCTGCGCTTGCGACACCACCGGACCGATGTCGATGCCGGCTTTCAATGCGTGACCCACCTTGATCGATTTCATGCGCTCAGCCATGGCTTCGACGAACTGGTCGTGGATCCCGGCGGTGACGATGAAGCGACTCGATGCCGTGCAACGCTGGCCGGTGGAGTAGAACGCGCTCTGTACCGACAGCTCGACCGCTTGCTTGAGGTCGGCGTCGTCGAGAATGATCTGCGGGTTCTTGCCACCCATTTCCAGCTGCACCTTGGCCTGGCGCGACACGCAATTCACGGCGATCTGACGACCGACACCCACGGAACCGGTGAAGCTGATGCCGTCGACTTTCGGGCTGTTGACCAGTGCATCGCCAACCACACGACCGCTGCCCATCACCAGGTTGAAGACACCGGACGGGAAGCCTGCGCGGGAGATGATTTCCGCAAGCGCCCAGGCGCAGCCCGGCACCAGATCAGCCGGTTTCAACACCACGCAGTTGCCGTAGGCCAGGGCCGGAGCGATTTTCCAGGCGGGGATCGCTATCGGGAAATTCCACGGTGTGATCAGGCCGACCACACCCAGGGCTTCGCGGGTGACTTCAACATTGACGCCCGGACGCACCGACGGCAGGTAGTCGCCGGACAGGCGCAGGCATTCACCGGCGAAGAACTTGAATATGTTGCCGGCGCGGGTCACTTCGCCGATGGCTTCGGGCAGGGTCTTGCCCTCTTCCCTGGCCAGCAGGGTGCCGAGTTCTTCGCGGCGGGCGAGGATCTCGTTACCGACTTTATCCAGGGAATCGTGACGGGCCTGAATGCCCGAAACCGACCACGCCGGGAATGCGGCACGGGCGGCGTCGATGGCGGCGTGGACCTGAGCCAGATCAGCCTTGGCGTAATCGCCGATGGCGTCGCTCAGTTCGGACGGGTTGATGTTGACCGAGTAATCGGCACCGGCGACCCATTCACCGTTGATGTAGTTGTCGTAGCGCTTTGTCACGAGTCGTTCTCCTCACGCAAAAAGCCGCTGATCGCTCAGCGGCTTCGGTTTGATCATTGTTATTGCGCGCCCTGCTTGTCGATCAGCGCGGCGAGCATTTCGTACTCTTCGCCGGTCAGATCGGTCAGCGGCGCACGCACTGGGCCCGCGTCATAACCGGCAATCTTGGCCCCGGCCTTGACGATGCTCACCGCGTAACCGGCTTTGCGGTTACGGATGTCCAGGTACGGCAGGAAGAAGTCGTCGATGATCTTGCCGACGGTGGCGTGATCTTCAAGGGCGATGGCGTGGTAGAAATCCATCGCGGTTTTCGGGATGAAGTTGAACACCGCCGAGGAGTACACCGGTACGCCCAGCGCCTTATAGGCTGCGGCGTAGACTTCGGCGGTCGGCAGACCACCCAGGTAGCTGAAACGATCACCGAGGCGGCGACGGATCGACACCATCAACTCGATATCACCGAGGCCATCCTTGTAGCCGATCAGGTTCGGGCAACGCTCGGCCAGACGTTCCAACAGCGGCGCGTTCAGGCGGCAGACGTTACGGTTGTAGACCACCACGCCAATATTGACCGACTTGCACACGGCTTCAACGTGAGCGGCAACGCCGTCCTGGCTGGCTTCGGTCAGATAGTGCGGCAGCAGCAGCAGGCCTTTGGCCCCCAGACGCTCGGCTTCCTGGGCGTATTCGATGGCCTGGCGGGTCGAACCGCCGACACCGGCGAGGATCGGCACGCTGGTGGCGCAGGTGTCGACGGCCGTCTTGATGATTTCCGAGTATTCGCTGGCCGCCAGGGAGAAGAACTCACCGGTGCCGCCCGCGGCGAACAAAGCCGAGGCGCCGTACGGGGCCAGCCACTCCAGGCGCTTGATATAGCCAGCGCGGTTGAAATCGCCCTGGGCATTGAAATCGGTGACCGGGAAAGACAGCAGACCGGAAGAGAGGATGGACTTCAGTTCTTGTGGATTCATTATTCGAACACCCTGGGTAGCGACGTTGTGTGAAAAACCGTTCAGCCTGCGCTGAAGTTGTAGGTCATCGTACAACTTAAAATACAATCGTCAACTGCATTTCATCGCCAGTGCAAATCCTGTGGGCAAGGGAACCACTGTACGCCACTGAAAACACCTTGAATCACGGGGCTTTCAGGCGCTTTAAGAAAAAATGGATGTGGATTATTTATAAGCCGCTCGTGTGGCACGAGGTCATACGTTGTCGTAATCCCTCTCTCGACAACTGAAAGAATCGAGGAAGCTGTGGTACGGACGCCATTCGTCGTGACTGATATTTCTAACAGTTACGGTCGAAGCGGCCATGGGAGATAAAACGCTCCACGGCCATCAACCTGTGGCCAGACTCGACCAGAAAGAGGCTCGCCATGACGCATCCAGTCCCCGGTCTTAAAGATCTCGCCACCAATGTCGTACTGCTGTCGAAGCTGAAAGGCGCACTGGCAATCAGCATCCCGAATTCGGCTGATATACAACTGGAGCACAATGTCCGTGCCATTTTGGGGGATGATGCCGAGGAACCGGACTGGACCGGTCCCTACGCCCAGTTCGCACGATGGAATGAGGAGTCCGGAGAGGTGGAAAGAGCGCAGGATTTTAGTACGGACGTATCCAAGGATGCGTTAGGGAAATGGGTGAACAAGTTCGTACAGCTACGCTACCAAAGCTGCAACGAGTCAGGTGATGTGACCAGCTCCTACCCTCTCGAGCTACGCATAGAGCCGTAACTCAAGCCGCCGGTTTCAACCGCGCTGCGCCTCAGCCTCTTCATGGGCATGACGCAACCGCTCGCGGCTGTTGGTCAGGTGCAAGCGCATGGCCGCACGCGCCGCATCGGAGTCCTGGCGGGCGATCGCGTCGTAGATCTCTTCGTGCTCGCGGCTCAGGCGATTCATGTAGTGCTGCTGGTCGTCATGGGCCAGTCGCGCGGAGTTGAGGCGAGTGCGCGGGATAATGCTGGTGCCCAGGTGAGTCATGATGTCGGTGAAGTAGCGGTTGCCGGTCGCCAGGGCAATCTGCAGGTGGAACTGGAAGTCCGAGGCCACGGCATCGCTGGCGTGGGAAACACTTTCATTGAGGGCATCCAGCGCCGCGCGCATCAGCGCCAACTGCTCGGGGCTGCGACGTTGCGCGGCCAGGCCGGCGGACTCCACTTCGAGGCTGATGCGCAGTTCCAGGATGGCCAGCACATCACGCAGGGTGACGACGGTCGCCGGGTCGATGCGAAAACCACTCGGGCTCGGGGTATCAAGCACGAAGGTGCCGATGCCGTGACGGGTTTCCACCTGACCGGCCGCCTGCAAACGGGAAATCGCCTCGCGCACCACCGTGCGGCTGACGCCATGGGCATCCATGATCGCCGACTCTGTGGGCAACTTGTCGCCACGCTTGAGGTGACCATCGCGGATCTGCTCGGACAGCACCGTCACCAGTTCCTGAGCGAGGCTGCGGCGCTTGCGAGGGAGGCGTGGTGAGGCGTTCGGGTTTTCCATGGTGAACATCTGTCTCGACAAATTCGGCTGCTGAAACCGCATCATAGCGCAACGCGGTTGTACGATCACCTACAGGGGGCGCGGTGCTTATGCGGTCACGGTCTGATCCACCAGATGGCCGTTCTCGATACGAACATGCCGTGGGTGGAACCGCTTGAGGCTGCTGCGATGCCCGACGCTGACGATACTCAGCCCTGGCAACTCATCGATCAGCGCCTGATACAGCGACGCTTCGTCTTCTTCATCCATCGCTGAAGTCGCTTCGTCCATGTACAGCCATTGCGGGGCGTAAAGCAACGCACGCGCAAAGGCCAGGCGTTGCTGCTCACCCGGCGACAACATGCGCTGCCAGTGATTGGCTTCGTCGAGGCGCGCCACCAGGTGCGGCAGGCGGCAGGTTTCCAGGACGTGCACGTAGCGCTCATTCGGATAGGTATCGCCGGCCTGTGGATAACTCAGCGCCTCACGCAGTGTGCCGATCGGCAAGTAAGGTTTTTGCGGCAGGAACAGATAGCGCGCCGCTGGCAGGCGAATACTGCCGTGCCCCGCAGGCCACAGGTGCCCCATCGCCCGCAGCAAGGTCGACTTGCCGCTGCCTGAACGACCGCTGAGCATTACGCGCTCACCCTCTTGCACGGTCATGTCGCCATTGGTCAACAGGTGGCGACCGTCAGCCAGGTCGAGGCCGAGGTTGTGCACCTTCAAGGCTGATCCCGAGTTCTGCACGTCGATGGCCGGGGCGCGTTGCTCGTTATCCGTCATCGCCTGACGGAAGCTGAGCAGACGATCGCAGGTGGCGCGCCATGAGGCGAGGCTCTGGTAGGCGGTAATAAACCAGCTGAAGCTGTCCTGGACATTGCCGAACGCCGAACTGATCTGCATCAGCTCGCCCAGTTCGATCTTGCCCGACAGGTAACGCGGCGCGGCAACCATGAAGGGAAAGATGATGGCCGCCTGCTCGTAACCGGACGTGAAGAAGGTCAGGCGCTTGGACACCTTCATGATGTCCCAGAAATTGTGCCAGACCATCGAGAAGCGATGGGTCAAGCGGCGGTTCTCGTTGGGCTCGCCGTTGTACAACGCGATGCTTTCAGCGTTCTCGCGAACCCGTACCATGGAAAAACGCAGGTCGGCTTCGAAGCGTTGCTGGCGGTTATTCAGGCCGATCAACCGGCGACCGATCAAATGCGTCAGCCAGCTACCTACCACCGCGTAGACCAGTACGCACCAGAACATATAGCCGGGAATGGTCACACCGAACACTTCGATGCTCCCCGAAACACCCCAGAGGATGATCGAGAACGACACCAGGCTGACGATATTGCGCAGCAGCCCAACGCCCAGGCTCAAGGTGTCGGAGGTAAAATTGTTGAGGTCTTCGGAAATGCGCTGGTCCGGGTTATCGGTGTAACCGCCCTGCTCCAGTTGGTAATAGTTCTTGTTGCTCAGCCAACGAGCGAAATGTTTTTCGGTGAGCCACGCCCGCCAGCGAATCGTCAGCATCTGTGTCAGGTAGAGCCGGTACACCGCACCGACAATCGCCACCGCGGCAATCGCGCAGAAATACAGGATCAGCCGCCAGAATGCCGCCTCGTCCTTTTGCTGCAAGGCATTGTAGAAATCCTTGTACCAGGTGTTGAACCACACCGAGATCCCCACCCCCATCAACGACAGCGCAATCACTGCGATCAGCAACGTCCAGGCCTTGACCTTTTCTTCACTGCGCCAGTAAGGCGTGATCATCGCCCAGACTTTTCGGAAAAACTGCCCGCGCACAACATCATTGACCGCGGAGTACTCAGCGTTCTGATTCATGGATAAGGCTCGATAAGAAAAAGTACGTGCACGAACCGATCATAGATGATCGGTTCGGTTTGTCGCGAGGAGCGGCCCGCATTCGTTCAGCGCTGGTTCAGCGACGAACCGGGCGCTTCTGCAGTTTGCGCTGCAGCGTGCGGCGGTGCATGCCCAGGGCGCGGGCGGTGGCGGAGATGTTGCCTTCGTGCTCGGCCAACACGCGTTGGATGTGTTCCCACTGCAGGCGGTCCACGGACATCGGGTTTTCCGGCACCAGGCTGTCGAGGTCGGCGTGTTCGGACAACAGCGCGGCCAGCACGTCGTCGGCGTCGGCCGGTTTGCACAGGTAGTTGCAGGCGCCACGCTTGATCGCCTCCACGGCGGTGGCGATGCTCGAATAACCGGTGAGGATCACCACGCGCATTTCCGGGTCCATTTCCAGCAGCTTGGGCAGCAATACCAAACCGGAATCGCCATCCATTTTCAGGTCCAGGGCGGCATAGTCCGGCAGGTCGGCCTGGGCGATGGTCAGCCCCTCTTCAGCGGAACCGGCAGTGCTGACGCGGAAGCCACGGCGGGCCATGGCGCGGGCCATCACCCGGGTAAAGGTCGCGTCGTCGTCGACCAGCAGCAAATGCGGCAGTTCTTCGCCTTCGACTTGGATTTCGTCACTCATGTTGGTCTCCTCGGGCGCCGTGGGGCAGGCGCAGCTCGGTGAGCGTGCCGCCTTCCTCATGACTGTAGAGTTTCACTGAGCCGCCGGCGCGTGTCACGCTGGCCTTGCTCAAAAACAGGCCCAGGCCGAAACCTTTGCCCTTGGTGGTAAAAAATGGCTTGCCGATCTGCTCGGCGATGGCCAGCGGCACACCGGCACCGTGGTCGCGGATGCTGATGGTCAAATCCTCTGCATTCCAGTCCAGGGTAACTTGCAGCCCCTCGGGACAGGCATCCGCCGCGTTGTTGAGCAAATTGAGCAACGCCTGGGTCAGGTCCGGCGGCGGCGCCATGCGCGGCACCGTGCCCTGGCCAAGGCGCTGGAAGCGATAACTGGCTTCCGGGCGCATCAGGTGCCAGCGATTGAGCGCTTCGTCGAGCCAGTCGGTGACGTCCTGCATCTCCACCGCCAGCCGGCGATTGGCTTCCGCCGCTCGAACAAGCTGCTGCAAGGTCTCTTTGCACAACTTGACCTGGTCCTGCAGCACCTTCAGGTCATCCTGCAGCATCGGGTCAGGATGGTCCTGTTGCATCTCCTTGAGCAACACGCTCATGGTTGCCAGCGGTGTACCCAGCTCATGGGCAGCGCCCGCCGCCTGGGTGGCGACTGCCAGCAGTTGCTGGTCGCGCAGGCCTTCTTCCCGGCGGATGGCCCGCAACTCTTCCTGGCGACGCAGCTCTTCGGCCATGCGCGCGGCGAAGAACGTGATGACTGCCGCCGCCAGGGCGAAGCTCAACCACATCCCGTACACCTGCAGGTTTTCCCGGGCGATCGGGAAGGTTTGCAGCGGATAGAAGCGTGCGAGCAGCAAGGTATACAGGGTCAAGGCGATGCCCGACAGAATCACCGAGTAACGCCATGGCAAGGTCACTGCCGCGATGGTCAGCGGCACCAGGTAATAAGAGACGAAGGGGTTGGTCGACCCCCCCGAGAAATACAGTAATGCGCTGTGGATAAACAGATCGCAGGCCAGTTGCACCGCGTATTCGAGCTCGGTGACCGGCCAAGTGGTGCGCAGCCGAATGGCCGTGAAAGCACACAGCAGCATCGAACAGCCGAGCGTCGCGGCCAGTTGGAACCAGGGCAGTGGCAGCAGTTCGAGCCAGTAGGCCAGGCCTACGGAACCGGCTTGAGCGGCCAGGACCAAGGTGCGTATAAACGTCAACCGCCAGAGATTCTGGCGCGTGGCGGAAGTAATTTGGACGGGGGCGAGCATGAGCTCTCCTGATGAGCGCTCCAGGCGGATCGACGGGAGTATAACCAAGCGCGGGGGCTGACAGGCGAAAGTGCGGCAAACGGCCACATGCAGGAGCGAGCACGCTCGCGATGATCGTCAACGATAACGCTGGGAATCTGGCACCCCGCGGTGCTCTCGGGTTCATCGCGAGCATGTTCGCTCCTACAGGGGGTGATGTACACCTGTATAGAAGTTGTAACTGTGCGAACCAGATCATCAACGCTAGAGTCTGATGGGTTCACGCAGGGACACAACCTGCGCACCCACTTAGGAGCCTTCATGCACACATTCCGCCGTAGCGCCGCCCTCCTCGCCCTGAGTGCCGGCACTCTCGCCGCCCTTCCGGCCCTGGCCGCCGACGAGCTTCATTACAACCAGATTTCCCTGCGCGCCGAAGTCAGCCAGGAAGTGGCTCGCGACCTGATGATCGTGACCCTCTACACCGAAGAGCAGAATACCGACCCGGCCAAACTTGCCGCGGACGTCAGCACCACCATGAACAAGGCCCTGGCTCAGGCCAAGCAGGTCAAGGACATCACCCTGCGTCAGGGCAGCCGCAACAGCTACCCGATCTACGACACCAAGGGTCAGAAGATCACTGGCTGGCGCGAACGCGCTGAACTGCGCCTGGAAAGCTCGGACTTCGCCGCACTGTCGAAGCTGACCGGCGAACTCCTCACCGACCTGAAAATGGGCGGCATGGACTTCGCCATCGCCACGCCAACCCGCAAAGCCAGCGAAGACGCCCTGCTCAAGGACGCCGTTAGCGCCTTCAAGGCCCGTGCCCAATTGGCCACCGACGCCCTGGGTGGCAAGGGCTACAAAATCGTCAACCTGAACCTCAACAGCAACGGTTATCCACAACCGTATATGCGCGGGCCGATGATGATGAAAGCCGCCAGCATGGATGCCGCTCCAGTGACGCCGGAAGTGGAAGCCGGCACCAGCCAGGTCAGCATGACGGCCGATGGCTCGATTGAAGTGCTGATGCCTTGATTCGATGACATGAATTACAAAAACGGCGATCACTCAACTGATCGCCGTTTTTTTGCGCCCCCTGCAGGAACTGACGCAGTCTCGGGCGCGTTCGGGCGATCTTTTGATCTTGTTCTATGCTCTCAAGGACATTTCAGTGGCGACCGAAAGATCGCAGCCTGCGGCATCTCCTACAGAGATGTCGTACAAGCCGAAATGAAAAGTTGCACCTTGTACAACTCGCACCTTGCGATCAGTACCCGTGCAACGATAACCACTTCGATTAACCGCCACACACCCCTCAAGGACGGGGTATAAATAGGTAACACCTTGCCCCACCCACGGGCACCCCAAGGCTTCAACGCACCAAAAAAGTGCGCCAGTTGCACTACAAAAAGGCCGCGCAAACGATCAAATGCGTCGAGTTTTATACAATTGCGACATTAAGGTACGTTCGTGCCACTGTTTAAGGCTTGTAGTCGCTCTGGATCTTGCATTGGGTATGGCCCCTGCATAAGTATCCGCAGGCACGACTCACGAGGTCGTCCTCAAAATCAAAAATGACAACAAATCATGAGGCCACCATGCTTAAACACGCGGTCATTCCGTTTTTAGTCGGCGCCAGCCTTTTGGCTAGTGCGCCGTTCGCTCAAGCTGCGACTAACCTGGTGTTCTGCTCCGAAGGGAGCCCGGCCGGTTTCGATCCAGGTCAATACACCACCGGAACCGACTTCGACGCCTCTGCCGAAACCATGTTCAACCGCCTGACCCAGTTCGAGCGCGGCGGCACCGCCGTAATTCCTGGCCTGGCGACCAGCTGGGACGTCTCCGATGACGGCCTGACGTATACCTTCCACCTGCGTGACGGTGTCAAGTTCCACACCACCCCGTATTTCAAGCCGACCCGCGAATTCAACGCCGACGACGTGCTGTTCACCTTTAATCGCATGATTAGCAAGGATGACCCGTTCCGCAAAGCGTACCCTACCGAATTCCCGTACTTCACCGACATGGGGATGGACACCAACATCACCAAGATCGATAAAGTCGACGACAAGACCGTCAAGTTCACCCTCAAGGACGTCGATGCCGCGTTCATCCAGAACATGGCCATGAGCTTCGCCTCGATCCAGTCCGCCGAATACGCCGCCCAGCTACTGAAAGAAGGCAAGGCCGCCGACATCAACCAGAAGCCGGTCGGCACTGGTCCGTTCGTGTTCAAGAGCTACCAGAAAGATTCCAACATCCGCTACACCGGGAACAAGGACTACTGGAAGCCGGACGACGTCAAGATCGACAACCTGATCTTCGCCATCACCACCGACCCGTCGGTACGTATCCAGAAACTGAAGAAAAACGAATGCCAGGTCACCCTGTTCCCTCGTCCAGCCGACCTGAAAGCGCTGCGCGAAGACAAGACCCTGAAGCTGCCTGACCAGGCTGGTTTCAACCTGGGCTACATCGCCTACAACGTGATGGACAAGGTCAAGGGCAGCAATGAGCCAAACCCGTTGGCCCAATTGAAAGTGCGCCAGGCACTGGACATGGCAGTCAACAAGCAACAGATCATCGACTCGGTGTACCAGGGCGCTGGCCAACTGGCCGTCAACGCCATGCCTCCGACCCAGTGGTCCTACGACACCACCATCAAGGATGCGCCGTACAATCCTGAGAAAGCCAAAGAGCTGCTCAAGGAAGCCGGCGTCAAGGACGGCACCGAAATCGTTCTCTGGGCCATGCCGGTACAGCGTCCGTATAACCCGAACGCCAAGCTGATGGCAGAAATGCTGCAGTCCGACTGGGCGAAGATCGGCCTCAAGGTCAAGATCCAGAGCTACGAATGGGGCGAGTACATCAAGCGCTCCAAAGGCGGCGAGAACCAGGCGATGCTGATTGGCTGGAGCGGTGACAATGGTGATCCGGACAACTGGCTGAACGTGCTGTTCGGTTGCGACTCGCTGGAAGGCAACAACTTCTCGAAATGGTGCTACAAGCCGTTTGACGACATCGTCAAGCAAGCCAAGCGCACTTCGGATCAAGGCAAGCGCACCGAACTGTACAAGCAGGCGCAACACATCCTTAAAGACCAGACGCCGATGACACCTATCGCTCACTCGACGGTGTTCCAACCCATGCGCGCCAATGTGCAGGACTTCAAGATCAGCCCGTTTGGCTTGAACTCCTTCTACGGCGTCAGCGTCAGCAAATAAGGTTTGGTAACGGCGACGTCCATGACGTCGCCGTTACTTTGCCGACCGAGAAAGCAGGAAATTACCTACATCCAAATCGCCCACTGACTACAGGCGGGTGCTAGGACGCGTCGTCTTTTCCCACAAGTCTTTCGGACTTTTCGTATTTACTGCCGGACCCACGGTGCCTACCGTCGGGATCTGACCAGCGAATGCGTGGGCCCTCGGTTTTCTTGCTGCACGCCATGACTGGAACCAGTGACCCTCCCCGTCTGCGCACGGGACGAAGGCTCATTGACACAACACTGAACAAGAGAGAGAGCGTCATGCGTCATACCTTGGTTTTATCCGCATTGCTGGGCACTGGCCTGTTGGCCGCCACGTCCATGAGTCAGGCTGCCTCCAACAGCCTGGTGTTCTGTTCCGAAGGCAGTCCC
Organism: Pseudomonas umsongensis; assembly: GCF_002236105.1. Taxonomy (GTDB): domain Bacteria; phylum Pseudomonadota; class Gammaproteobacteria; order Pseudomonadales; family Pseudomonadaceae; genus Aquipseudomonas; species Aquipseudomonas umsongensis. The sequence continues at coordinate 130,452 of NZ_NIWU01000002.1, read as the reverse complement.
GCCGGTTTCGACACTGCGCAGTACACCACCGCGACCGACAACGACGCCGCCGAACCGCTGTACAACCGCCTGGCAGAGTTTGAAAAAGGCTCAACCAACGTCGTACCCGGCCTGGCCACCAGTTGGGATATTTCCGAAGACGGTCTCACGTACACCTTTCACCTGCGCCCAGAGGTGAAGTTTCATACAACCAAGTACTTCACACCGACCCGCGACTTCAACGCCGATGACGTGCTGTTCACGTTCAATCGCATGCTCGACCCGCAGCAACCTTTCCGTAAGGCTTACCCGACCGAATTCCCCTATTTCAACGGGATGAGCCTGAACAAAAACATCGCCAAGGTCGAAAAGACCGGGCCGCTGACCGTGGTCATGACGCTCAACAGCGTGGACGCCGCGTTCATCCAGAACATCGCCATGAGCTTCGCCGCGATCCTCTCCGCCGAGTACGCCGACAAGCTGCTCGCCGAAGGCAAGCCGAGCGACATCAACCAGAAGCCGATCGGCACCGGGCCGTTCGTGTTCAAGAGTTACCAGAAAGACTCGAACATCCGCTACACCGGTAACAAGCATTACTGGGACCCGAGCCGGGTCAAGCTCGATAACCTGATTTTCGCCATCAACACCGACGCTTCGGTGCGCGTGCAGAAACTCAAGGCCAATGAGTGCCAGATTACCCTGCACCCACGCCCTGCCGACGTCACCGCGCTGAAAAACGACCCCAAGCTGCAATTGATCGAAAAGCCCGGTTTCAACCTCGGCTACATCGCCTACAACGTCCGTCACAAGCCATTCGACCAGCTCGAAGTGCGCCAGGCGCTGGACATGGCGGTGAACAAGCAAGGCATTCTCAATGCCGTTTACCAAGGTGCAGGGCAACTGGCGGTCAACGCCATGCCGCCGACCCAATGGTCCTACGATGAGACGATCAAGGACGCTGCCTATAACCCGGAAAAAGCCAAGGAACTGCTCAAGGCTGCCGGCGTGAAGGAAGGTACCGAAATCACCCTGTGGGCCATGCCCGTACAGCGCCCCTACAACCCCAACGCCAAGCTGATGGCCGAAATGCTCCAGGCTGACTGGGCGAAGATCGGCCTCAAGGTCAAGATCGTCAGCTACGAATGGGGCGAGTACATCAAGCGCACCAAGAATGGCGAGCACGACATCAGCCTGATCGGCTGGACCGGTGACAACGGTGACCCGGACAATTGGCTCGGCACGCTGTACAGCTGCGATGCCATCGGCGGCAACAACTACTCCATGTGGTGTGATCCGGCTTACGACAAGCTAATCAAGCAGGCCAAGGTCGTGACTGACCGCGACCAACGCACCCTGCTCTACAAACAGGCGCAGCAGTACCTCAAGCAGCAGGTACCGATCACGCCGGTCGCACACTCGACGGTCAATCAGCCGTTGAGCGCCAAAATCGAAGGGTTCAAGGTCAGCCCTTTCGGTCGCAACGTTTTCTCGGGTGTCAGCATCGAAAAATAAAACCGTGTAGCTGAAAACGCTTGGGGGCGCATTGCGCCCTCCCGCAAGCGTATTGCCGTAATTCGCCAATTTGGCACCAGGCAAACGTTTGCAACGCGTCAATGAGTTCAAAAGCAAATAGCCGAACCACCAAAAAAGGCCGGCATTAATAATAGAAACCAAGGAGCTTCACCCATGAAACTGAGCAGCACCGCGCTACTGGCCCTGGCCATCAGCAGCATTACCGCCACGGCATACGCTGAAACCCAGAGCCAGGCGTACACCCCGGTGACCGTGAATGAGAAAAGTGCCCAGAGCGAAGCCACCGGCTTTCTCGAAGGCCAGTCGATCACCGGCACCACTCGCAACTGGTACGCCAACGAACAACTGAAGCGGGGCGCCAATTTCGCTTACAAGAAAAATGGTGTTTCAACGCCAACTGACCGCCGTATCAACTGGGTCCAGGGCACGATCCTCAAGTACAACTCGGGCTTCACCGAAGGCACCGTTGGCGTCAGCACTGAAGTGGCGGCCTACAACGCCATCGCCCTGGACCAGGACCGCAAGGACCTGGCGTCCAACAACGGCGGCGCACCGGGCACTCGCCCAGGCGCAGGCAACAACCGTACCCTGACCGAAGAAGGCGGCGACGCCGTTGGCCAGTGGAGCAAGTTGGGCCTGGCGAACGTCAAGGCACGTATTTCCAACACCACCCTGACCGCCGGTCGTCAGAACTTCAGCAGCCCGATGGTCGACGTCATCGGCAACCGTGCGCTGCCTTCGAGCTTCCAGGGTGTGGCGATCCACAGCGAAGAGCTGAACAACCTGGCGTTCGACCTGGCCACCTTCGATCGCAATTCACCGCGTACCGAACAAAGCCAGCGCAAATTCCGCACCGAATACGCCAATGGCATCGTTGAAACCGACCACGTCTACACCGGCGGTATCACCTACACCCCGTTCGCCAGCCTGACCACCAGCCTCTGGGCCACCCAGGCCGAAGACATCTGGAACCAGTACTATTTCGGCGCCACCCACGTACTGGGCGACAGCCAGGTACTGAGCCTGACCACCGGCCTGAACTACTACAAGACCCAGGAAGAAGGTAAGGCGCTGATCGGCGACATCGACAACGACACCTATTCCCTGTCGTTCGGCCTGACCCACCAGGCTCACAGCCTGACCTTCTCGTACCAGGAAGTGAACGGTAACGAGTACTTCGACTACCTGCACGAAACGAACGGCATCTACCTGGCCAACTCCCTGCTGTCGGACTTCAACGGTCCGAACGAGAAGTCGTTCCAGGTTGCCTACGGCTTGAACATGGCCGAATACGGCGTACCAGGCCTGAAGTTCAACATCTACCAGGCGCGCGGCTGGGGCATCGACGGCACCCACTACACCGGCAACAAAGGTGTGGCCGACAAAGGCTACGACGGCATCCAGTCGCAAGACGGCGAACACCATTACGAATACGGCATCGGTGCCACCTACGCTGTACAGAGCGGCCCGTTCAAGGCCACCACTATTCGTGGTACCTACACCGCGCACCGCGCCAGTGAAAACCAGGCTGATGGCAGCATCAACGAGTTCCGTCTGGTGACCACGGTTCCGTTCAACATTCTGTAAATACGCCAACCCGACGGCCGGCTCGTGACCAGTCGGCCGCCAGGTTTTCCAAACCAACCGATTGCAGAGGGTTCTTGATGAAAATGCTTCCCCTACGAGCGGCCATCGCGGCCGCGTTACTGAGTGTCGCTGTTGGCGTATCGGCCAAACCCCTGGTGGTTTGTACCGAAAACAGCCCCGAAGGCTTCGACATGGTCCAGTACACGACTGCAGTCACAGCCGATGCGGTGGCCGAGACCATCTTCAATCGCCTGGCGGACTTCAAGCCTGGCACCACTGATGTGATTCCGGCACTGGCCGAATCCTGGGACATCAGCGAAGACGGCCTGACCTACACCTTCCACCTGCGCCAAGGCGTCAAGTTTCACACCACCGAATACTTCAAGCCCACCCGCGACATGAATGCCGACGACGTGGTCTGGAGCTTCCAGCGTCAGCTGGACCCGAACCACCCGTGGCACAAACTGTCGAGCGTAGGCTTCCCGTACTTTGAAAGCATGGGCTTCAAGGAACTGCTGAAAAACGTCGAGAAGGTCGACGACAACACGGTCAAATTCACCCTGACCCGCCGCGAAGCACCGTTCCTGGCCGACATTGCCATGGCGTTCTCCTCGATCTACTCCGCCGAGTATGCCGACCAACTGCTCAAGGCCGGCAAGACCGGTGAACTGAACAACAAGCCGATCGGCACCGGCCCGTTCGTCTTCCAGCGCTACAACAAGGACGCCCAGGTTCGCTTCAAGGCCAACCCGGACTACTTCCGTGGCAAGGCGCCGGCCGACTCGTTGATCTTCGCCATCGCCACCGACAACAACGTGCGCCTGCAAAAGCTCAAGGCCAACGAATGCCAGGTTGCGCTGTATCCAAAGCCGGATGACATTCCGAGCATCAAGAAAGACGCCAAGCTGAAGGTTGATGAACTGAATGCGATGACCGTCGCGTACATCGCCATCAACACCCAGCACAAATACCTGAGTGACGTGCGCGTACGTAAAGCCATCGACATCGCCTTCGACAAGGAAGCGGCCGTCAACGCGCTGTTTGGCAAAGGCAATGCGACCGCGGCAGTCAACCCGTTTCCGGACACCCTGCTGGGCTACAACCACGACATGAAGAACCCTGTCCGTGACCTGGACAAGGCCCGCGCCCTGCTCAAGGAAGCCGGCGTGCCGGAAGGCACCGTGTTCACGCTGTTCACCCGCAACGGCGGCGGTGCGACCAACCCCAACCCCATGCTCGGCGCGCAGATGATGCAGGCTGACCTGGCCAAGATCGGGATCAAGATCGACATCCGCGTCATGGAGTGGGGCGAAATGCTCAAGCGCGCGAAAAACGGCGAGCACGATATGGTTTCCGCCGGATGGGCGGGCGATAACGGCGACCCGGATAACTTCCTGACGCCTATGCTCAGTTGCGAGGCGGCGAAGAACGGCGAAAACTACGCACGCTGGTGCAATGAAAAATTCCAGGCCCTGATCGACCAGGCCCGTGAAAAAACCGACCCGGCCGAACGTGCAGCACTGTACGAACAGGCTCAGGTTATCTTTAACCAGGACCAGCCATGGATCAGCCTGGCGCACACTAGAATGTTTACCGCAATGCGCAACAACGTAGAGGGCTACCACATTAGCCCCCTCACCACGAATAACTTCGCCACCACCCAGGTGAAGTAGATAAGAAACTCCCGGCATTCCTGACCCAGGCATGCCGGGCACGCCTAACCGGCTGATGAGGTACACCTTACGATGTTTAGTTTTATTGCCCGCCGACTGGGGTTACTGATCCCCACGTTCTTCGGCATCACCCTGCTGACTTTCGCGTTGATTCGCATGATCCCTGGCGACCCTGTGGAAGTCATGATGGGCGAACGCAGAGTCGACCCGGAAATGCACGCTCAGGCAATGGAACGCCTAGGTCTGAACAAACCCCTGTATGCCCAGTACCTGGATTACATCGGCAAACTGGCCCACGGCGATCTCGGGGAATCCCTGCGTACCCGTGAAAGCGTCTGGAACGAGTTCACCTCCCTATTCCCCGCGACCTTGGAACTGTCCATGGCCGCCCTGTTGTTCGCCGGTATCCTGGGCCTGCTGGCCGGGGTGATCGCGGCACTCAAGCGAGGGTCCCTGTTCGACCATGGGGTGATGGGTGTCTCCCTGGCGGGATACTCGATGCCGATCTTCTGGTGGGGCCTGATCCTGATCATGTTCTTCTCGGTCTCCCTGGGCTGGACCCCGGTGTCCGGGCGGATCGACCTGCTCTATGACATCGAGCCGCGAACCGGCTTCATGCTGATCGACACGCTGCTGGCCGATGACGTCGGCGCGTTCTTCGATGCCCTGCACCACCTGATCCTGCCGGCCATCGTGCTCGGCACCATCCCGCTGGCTGTCATCGCGCGGATGACCCGTTCGTCGATGCTCGAAGTGCTGCGTGAAGACTACATCCGTACCGCCAAGGCCAAGGGCCTGTCGCCGTCGCGCGTGGTGTTCGTGCACGGCCTGCGTAACGCGCTGATCCCGGTGCTGACCGTGGTCGGCCTGCAAGTCGGCACCCTGTTGGCCGGTGCGGTCCTGACCGAAACCATCTTCTCCTGGCCGGGCATCGGCAAGTGGCTGATCGAAGCCATTGGCGCCCGGGACTACCCGGTCGTGCAAAACGGCATCCTGTTAATCGCCTGCCTGGTGATTCTGGTCAACTTCGTAGTGGACATCCTCTACGGCTTTGCCAACCCACGCATCCGTCATCAGCGCTGAGGTCAAACCCCATGAGCACTCCAACATCCTCAGTAGCCACCACCACGTCCGCCGTGGATCAAAGCCTGCTGTATCCGTCGCCGTACAAAGAATTCTGGCAAGCGTTTTCCAAGAACAAAGGTGCCGTCGCCGGCCTGATGTTCATGCTGCTGGTGATTTTCTGCGCCATCTTCGCCCCGTGGGTTGCACCCCATGACCCGAGCGAGCAGTACCGCGACTTCCTGCTCACCCCGCCAGCCTGGCTGGAAGGTGGGCAGATCCAGTTCTTGCTGGGTACCGATGAACTGGGCCGCGACCTGCTGTCACGGCTGATCCAGGGTTCGCGCCTGTCGCTGCTGATCGGTTTGTCGTCGGTGGTGATGTCGCTGATCCCGGGGATCCTGCTGGGCCTGTTTGCCGGCTTTTTCCCCAAAGCGGTCGGCCCGACCATCATGCGCCTGATGGACATCATGCTGGCCCTGCCGTCCCTGCTGCTGGCCGTGGCGATCGTCGCCATCCTCGGCCCTGGCCTGATCAACACCGTGATCGCCATCGCCGTGGTGTCCCTGCCGTCCTATGTTCGCCTGACCCGCGCCGCGGTCATGGGCGAGTTGAACCGCGACTACGTGACCGCCGCGCGCCTGGCCGGTGCCGGCCTGCCGCGTCTGATGTTCGTCACCGTGCTGCCCAACTGCATGGCGCCGCTGATCGTTCAGGCGACCTTGAGTTTTTCGTCTGCGATTCTCGATGCCGCCGCCCTGGGCTTCCTCGGCCTTGGCGTACAACCGCCAACCCCTGAGTGGGGCACCATGCTGGCCTCGGCCCGCGACTACATCGAACGCGCCTGGTGGGTCGTCAGCCTGCCTGGCTTGACCATTTTGCTCAGCGTGCTGGCAATCAACTTGATGGGTGACGGCCTGCGCGATGCGCTGGACCCGAAACTCAAGAACGCCGCCTGAGGAGATTCCAATGTCACTGCTAGAAATCAAGAATCTCAACGTTCGCTTCGGCGACAAGAACGCTACGCCCGTGGTCGATGGCCTCGACCTGAAAGTCGACAAGGGCGAAGTGCTGGCCATCGTTGGCGAGTCGGGTTCGGGCAAGTCCGTGACCATGATGGCGCTGATGGGCCTGATCGAGCATCCAGGTATCGTCACCGCCGACTCGCTGAGCTTTGACGGCAAGGACATGCTCAAGCTCAACAATCGCCAGCGTCGTCAAATCGTCGGTAAAGACCTGTCGATGGTCTTCCAGGACCCGATGACCGCGCTGAACCCGAGCTACACCGTCGGTTTCCAGATCGAAGAAGTGCTGCGCCTGCACCTGAAAATGTCCGGCAAGCAAGCGCGCAAACGCGCCATCGAACTGCTGGAAAAAGTCGAAATCCCGGGCGCCGCCAGCCGTATGGACGCCTACCCGCATCAACTGTCGGGTGGCATGAGCCAGCGCGTTGCGATCGCCATGGCGATTGCCGGCGAACCGAAACTGCTGATCGCCGACGAACCGACCACCGCACTGGACGTGACAATCCAGGCGCAGATCATGGACCTGCTGCTGGCGTTGCAGAAAGAGCAGAACATGGGCCTGGTGCTGATCACCCACGACCTCGCGGTCGTGGCTGAAACCGCCCAGCGCGTGTGCGTGATGTACGCCGGCCAAGCGGTCGAAGTCGGCCAGGTGCCGCAACTGTTCGACATCCCGGCCCACCCGTACAGCGAAGCGCTGCTCAAGGCGATCCCAGAACACAGTCTGGGCGCCTCGCGCCTGTCGACCCTGCCGGGCATCGTCCCGGGTCGCTACGACCGTCCGCAAGGCTGCCTGCTCTCGCCGCGCTGCCCGTACGTGCAGGACAACTGCCGCGTGCAGCGTCCAGCCCTTGACCCGAAAAGCAACAGCCTCGCCCGCTGCTTCTACCCGCTGAACCAGGAGGTGGCGTAATGGCCGTCGTTCTTACCGCCCGCGACCTGACCCGTCACTACGAAGTGTCCCGTGGCCTGTTCAAGGGTCACGCCACCGTACGCGCCCTCAACGGTGTGTCGTTCGAGCTGGAAGCCGGCAAGACCCTCGCCGTCGTGGGTGAGTCGGGCTGCGGCAAATCCACCCTGGCCCGGGCCCTGACCCTGATCGAGGAACCGTCCTCCGGGTCCCTGAAAATCGCCGGCCAGGAAGTCGCCGGCGCCGACAAGGCCCAGCGCAAGCAACTGCGCAAAGACGTGCAGATGGTGTTCCAGAGCCCCTACGCGTCGCTGAACCCTCGGCAGAAAATCGGTGATCAACTGGCCGAGCCTTTGCTGATCAACACCAACCTGTCGGCCACCGAGCGTCGCGACAAGGTCCAGGCGATGATGAAACAGGTGGGGTTGCGCCCTGAGCATTACCAGCGTTATCCGCACATGTTCTCCGGCGGTCAGCGCCAGCGGATCGCCCTGGCTCGCGCCATGATGCTGCAACCGAAAGTGCTGGTGGCGGACGAACCGACCTCGGCGCTGGACGTGTCGATCCAGGCGCAGGTGCTGAACCTGTTCATGGATTTGCAGCAAGAGTTCAACACTGCCTACGTGTTCATCTCCCACAACCTGGCGGTGGTGCAACACGTCGCCGATGACGTGATGGTGATGTATCTCGGTCGCCCGGTAGAAATCGGTCCGAAAAACGACATCTACGCGCGTCCCCTGCACCCGTACACCCAGGCCTTGCTGTCGGCCACCCCAACCATTCACCCGGACCCCAGCAAGCCTAAGATCAAGATCGTCGGCGAGTTGCCCAACCCGTTGAACCCGCCGCCCGGCTGCGCCTTCCACAAGCGCTGCCCGTATGCGACTGAGCGTTGCAAAACCGAAGAGCCAGCCCTGCGCCCTCTCGATAATCGTCAGGTGGCTTGCCACTACGCCGAGCAGTTCGTGCACGGCGCGGCATAAAAATGTGGGAGCGGGCTTGCTCGCGAAAAGCGGTCTATCAGTCGACAAAGATAGCGACTGACACGCTGCCTTCGCGAGCAAGCCCGCTCCCACAGGGATTTTGCTCGTTCATCCAACCCCTTCTATTTCGATTGCGCATTAATCGGGAGAGACGGGGTTTTCTTTTGTCTGCGATTTACGTCTGGCTGTCACCTTCTTCATCATCGGAGTCCGGCTCATCGGTGGTCGAGTCATCATCGTTGTCGGCACCACCCTGCCCCTTATCGCCCGGTTCCGATTCGGACTTGGCGATCATCAGATCACCATGGGTTCCCTGCCCGCTCGACGCCTGGGTTTCGTGATCATCGCATTCGGCCCAGACCGCAGAGCTGCCGAGTGCCAGCATCAGCAAAACCTTCAACAGCAACACAATGCGTAGCAACCTGTTCATAGTCGAATCCATCCTTTTGCAGGTGAAATTTCTGTGCCTGGCTGGCGCTCTGTGAAATCTAGTTCCGATCAGCCGGGTTCTCCAGATAGGACGCTAACGGCTGGGCGGAAATGCCGTGGACAGGGAGAATGGTTGGCAATAAGCGTTATGCCGAAAAGATCAAACGATCGCAGCCTTCGGCAGCTCTCACGCAGAGCGTGGGAACGATTGGGTTCGCCAACAAAAAACCCCGCAGCTTTCGCAACGGGGTTTTCGGTGTTTCAAGTCAACGCTTAGTGGTGCTCACGCGTCGCACGGAATTTCACGTCCGGCCAGCGTTCTTCCATCAGTGCCAGGTTGACCCGGGTCGGCGCGAGGTAGGTCAGGTGACCACCGCCGTCCAGTGCCAGGTTTTCCACGGCCTTGTTGGAGAATTCCTCAAGCTTCTTCTTGTCGCTGCACTCGATCCAGCGCGCGGAGTACACGGTGATCGGCTCGTAGGAGCACTCGACCTTGTATTCCTCCTTCAAGCGGCTGGCGACCACGTCGAACTGCAGCACACCGACGGCGCCGAGGATGATGTCGTTGCTGCGCTCCGGGAAGAAAACCTGGGTCGCACCTTCTTCGGCCAATTGTTGCAGGCCCTGGCGCAGTTGCTTGGATTTCAGCGGGTCCTTGAGGCGTACGCGGCGGAACAGTTCCGGGGCGAAGTGCGGGATGCCGGTAAAGCCCAGGACTTCGCCTTCGGTGAAGGTATCGCCGATCTGGATGGTGCCGTGGTTGTGCAAACCGATGATGTCACCGGCAAACGCTTCTTCCAGTTGCTCACGCTCGGAGGAGAAGAACGTCAGCGCATCGCCGATCCGCACGTCCTTGCCGGTGCGCACGTGGCGCATCTTCATGCCTTTTTCGTACTTGCCGGAGCAGATACGCATGAAGGCGATACGGTCGCGGTGTTTCGGGTCCATGTTCGCCTGGATCTTGAAGATGAAGCCCGAGAACTTCTCTTCCACCGGCTCCACGGTACGCTCGTTGGCCACTCGTGCCAGGGGGCGCGGCGCCCAATCAACGACGGCGTCGAGAACGTGATCGACACCGAAGTTACCCAATGCAGTACCGAAGAACACCGGGGTCAGTTGACCGTCGAGGAATTCCTGCTGGTTGAACTCGTGGCAGGCGCCCTGCACCAGTTCCAGTTGCTCGATGAAGCGCTCGTACTCGTCACCCAAGTGGGCGCGGGCTTCATCTGAATCGAGCTTCTCGATGATCTTGGTTTCGGTGCGTTCGTGACCGTGACCGGCGGTGTAGACAATGATGTAGTCGTCGGCGAGGTGGTACACGCCCTTGAAGTCACGGTAGCAGCCGATCGGCCAGGTGATCGGCGCAGCCTTGATCTTGAGGACCGCTTCGATTTCGTCGAGCAGTTCAATCGGGTCGCGAATGTCACGGTCGAGTTTGTTGATGAAGCTGACGATCGGCGTGTCACGCAGGCGGCAGACGTCCATCAGGGCGATGGTCCGTGGCTCAACGCCCTTGCCGCCGTCGAGGACCATCAATGCCGAGTCCACTGCCGTCAGGGTGCGGTAGGTGTCTTCGGAGAAGTCTTCGTGGCCCGGGGTGTCGAGCAGGTTGATCATGTGCTCGCGATACGGGAACTGCATGACCGACGTGGTAATGGAAATACCACGTTGCTTTTCCATTTCCATCCAGTCGGAGGTGGCATGGCGGTCGGACTTACGAGATTTCACCGTACCGGCTACCGCAATCGCCTTGCCCATCAGCAAGAGCTTCTCGGTGATGGTGGTCTTACCGGCATCGGGGTGGGAAATAATGGCGAAAGTGCGGCGTTTCGCGACTTCGGCGGCCTGTTTGGTCATGGGAAATCGCCTGGCAGGTGATTCAAAAAAGGGCGCAGATTATAGCCCAACTTGATTCAATAACCGAACCGTTGAGCACATTAGGGGTGGCCAAATGATTCTTCAGATGGGAACCTTTTAATACACGGAGACGTCCACTCCCCCGTAACGACCACTCGTCGGGGGCTTGAAATACCTGCAAAGCGGCCTGACGAGGCTGTGCTCATGGCTCAATAGCCGTACGCCTCCCCCTGTAGGAGCGAGCAAGCTCGCGATGGACGTTAACGACAACGCTGGGTACTTGAATGTGCGCGTTGTCTGAAGGTTTTTCGCGAGCATGCTCGCTCCTACAGGGGACCGCGCCCGGCATGAGCTGCTTCTCGCGATCATTTTTTCGGCAGCCAGGAATGGCGTTGCCACACGAGAAAGTGTTCGCCGACTGAAAAAAAGGAGTCCGCCTGTGGCTATTCGCTATGGCAAAGGGCTGATAGGAGGCGCGCTGGTAATCGCCCTTCTGGCCCTGCTGGTCCACTGGATCGGCATCAACACGATCGAACACTACCGCGACGATTTGTTGTTTTACCTGCAAGCTCATCTGATTCTCGTCCTCGCTTCCATGCTGGCCGCCCTCGTTGTGGGCATTCCTGCCGGCATCTTCCTCAGCCGCCCGACCATGGTTGGACGCGCCGAACGCTTCATGCAGGTCTTCAACATCGGCAACACCGTGCCACCTCTCGCCGTACTGGCCATTGCCCTGGGCGTCCTTGGCATCGGCAGCGGCCCCGCGATATTCGCCCTGTTCCTCGCTTCATTGTTGCCGATCGTGCGCAACACCTACGAAGGCCTGAAAAACGTCCAGGGTTCGCTCAAGGAAGCGGCCGTCGGCATCGGCATGACCCCGTCTCAGGTGCTGTGGCGGGTCGAACTGCCCAATGCCGTGCCGATCATCATCGGCGGCGTGCGCGTCGCCTTGGCGATCAACGTCGGGACGGCGCCGCTGGCGTTCCTGATCGGTGCCAACAGCCTGGGCAGCCTGATCTTCCCAGGCATCGCCCTGAACAACCAGCCGCAACTGCTGCTGGGTGCGGCCTGCACCGCCCTGCTGGCGTTGCTGCTCGACGGCCTGGTGACACTCGCCAGCCGTCTCTGGCTCGAACGCGGTTTGCGCCCGTCTTAAGCCCCGGCAAAGGAATCATCATGAAAACATCAAGCTTTTTACTAGGCTGCATGCTGCTGTTCGCAGGATTTGCCCAAGCCGCGGATAAACCCGTGATCCGCATCGGCGCCCGGGTATTCACCGAGCAAACCCTGCTCGCGGAAATCACCTCTCAATACCTGCGCGCCAAGGGTTATGACACCCGGGTGACCGGTGGATTGGGCAGTAACCTGGCCCGCAGCGCCCAGGAAAGTGGCCAACTGGATCTGATGTGGGAATACACCGGCGTGTCGCTGGTGGCCTACAACCATGTCACCGAAAAACTCGACAGCGCACAGTCCTACACCAAGGTGAAAGAACTCGACGCGAAAAAAGGCCTGATCTGGCTCACTCCGTCGAAGTTCAGCAACACATACGCATTGGCGCTGCCGGAAAAAACCGCAAAGGCCTACCCGCAGATCAACTCCATCAGCGAACTGAACACCGTGATGCAGGCTGAGGCGAAAACCAATCACCTTGTCGCGCTGGACACCGAGTTCGCCAACCGTTCCGACGGTCTGGACGGCATGGTCGACCTCTACGGCATGAACCTGACCCGCAAAAACATCCGCCAGATGGATGCCGGGCTGGTCTACACCGCCCTGCGCAATGGCCAGGTGTTCGCCGGCCTGGTCTACACCACCGACGGTCGCCTGAACGCCTTCAAGCTCAAGTTGCTTGAAGACGACAAGCACTACTTCCCGGACTACACCGCTGCGCCGGTGGTGCGTCAGGATTACCTCGATGCCCATCCGCAACTGGCGCAAGAGATCAAGCCGCTGGCCGAACTGTTCGATGACGAAACCATGCGCCAGCTCAACGCGCGGGTCGATGTCGATCACGAAAGCCCTTCATCCGTTGCCGCAGATTTCCTGCGCCAGCATCCAATCAAATAAGGAGGAAAAGCCATGGAATTTATCAACGCCTTTTCCCACCTCGACTGGGCACAGGTACTGCACCTGACCGGGCAACACATCACCCTGGTCGGCATCGCCGTGACCTTGGCGATCGTGGTCGGCGTGCCGCTGGGCGTCCTGATGACGCGCTTTCCGACGCTCGCCGGGCCGCTGCAGGCCAGCGCCACCGTGCTGCTGACCGTACCATCGATTGCCCTGTTCGGCCTGCTGCTGCCGTTCTACTCGAAATTCGGCCAGGGCCTGGGCCCGATGCCGGCCATCACCGCGGTGTTCCTGTACTCGCTGCTGCCCATCATGCGCAACACCTACCTGGCCCTGACCAACGTCGAACCGGGCATCCGCGAAGCCGCGCGCGGTATCGGCATGACCTTCGGCCAGCGCCTGCGCATGGTTGAACTGCCGATTGCCGTGCCGGTGATCCTTGCCGGCGTGCGCACAGCCGTGGTCATGAACATCGGTGTGATGACCATTGCCGCGACCATCGGCGCCGGTGGCCTCGGCGTGCTCATCCTCGCTTCCATCAGCCGCAGCGACATGTCGATGCTGATTGTCGGCGCAGTGCTGGTCAGCCTGCTGGCCATCTTCGCCGACCTGCTCCTGCAATGGCTGCAACGCTCGCTGACTCCTAAAGGACTGCTCAAATGATCGAACTTCAAAACCTCAGCAAGACCTTCCAAAGCAACGGCAAAGACGTGAAAGCCGTGGACTCGGTGAGCCTGACCGTCAATGAAGGCGAGATTTGCGTGTTCCTCGGGCCTTCGGGCTGCGGCAAAAGCACCACGCTGAAGATGATCAACCGCCTGATCACACCGACCTCGGGCAAGATCCTGATCAATGGCGAAGACACCACCGGTCTCGACGCAGTGACCCTGCGCCGTAACATCGGCTATGTGATCCAGCAGATCGGTCTGTTCCCGAACATGACCATCGAGGAGAACATCGTGGTGGTGCCGAAACTGCTCGGCTGGGACAAACAGAAATGCCACGACCGCGCCCGCGAGTTGATGAGCATGATCAAGCTCGAACCCAAGCAATACCTGCATCGCTACCCTCGGGAATTGTCCGGTGGCCAGCAACAGAGGATCGGCGTGATTCGCGCGCTGGCCGCTGATGCACCGCTGTTGCTGATGGACGAACCGTTCGGCGCAGTCGACCCGATCAACCGCGAAATGATCCAGAACGAATTCTTCGAGATGCAGCGGGCGCTGAACAAGACCGTGATCATGGTCAGCCACGACATCGACGAAGCCATCAAGCTCGGCGACAAGATCGCGATTTTCCGCGCTGGCAAACTGCTGCAGATCGACCACCCGGATACCCTGCTGGCCCACCCGGCTGACGACTTTGTCAGCAACTTCGTCGGCCAGGACAGCACTCTCAAGCGCCTGTTGCTGGTCAAGGCTGAAGACGCGGCGGATAACGCCCCGTCCGTCAGCCCGGAGACCTTGGTGGCCGAGGCGCTGGAACTGATGGACGAGCATGACCGGCGTTATGTCGTGGTCACCGACGGTGAGAACAAGGCGCTGGGTTATGTACGACGCCGCGACCTGCACCGTCAGACCGGTGCCTGCGCGCAGTACTTGCGCGAGTTCAACGCTACGGCGGCCTACGACGAGCATTTGCGTATCCTGCTGTCGCGCATGTATGAGTTCAATCGAGCGTGGCTACCGGTGATGGATGCCGAACGAGTGTTTCTGGGCGAGGTGACGCAAGAATCGATTGCCGAGTATCTGAGCTCCGGCAAGTCACGTGGCGGCAAGACCCAAATCGTTTCGCCGGCCGAAACTGTGTCGGCCTGATAGCCTGCTTCAACCGACCGCGTTCAACCGATGGAGGGGGGTAATAGGCTGCTTTATATTTTAGGAGCTGCCCCCTATTAGAAATAGAAAACTCTCACAAAAACACAATTTCCATTCTTTTTAACTCTTAAAACTAACACTTCAGATAGTTTCAACACCTTTCGATTCGTGACACCATCAGTCCGGATTCAAACAAATATCTGAATCACAACAGCTTGCTCGAGTGACCAATAACTTTTTCGAATCAAGGATTAGATTAATGAAAACTGAAACAACTGAAAGTGTGAAAAACGTGCCGAATGAAATCAGAATTAGCGGCATCCCTGCACAGCCTATAAAAACCGGAAACCCCCTCAATGCTAACACCGGTGTGAGCGTGCACGGCCCAAACGGAAGTACATTCCCCAATGAGTTTATCAACTGGGAAGTATCATCGCAGCCGGCTTCCAATATGACTGCCATTAAAACTGGCACTCAATTCGCAAGAATCCATTTGCCTAGTGTACAGAGAAGCTACAACGTAACAGTAACTGCAACAGTGCATAACTATCCAAACCTGAAAGCAATCACGACATTTGCTGTCAATGCAGTTTAATCAAATCTAGTTTTAAAAATCACCAAGCCAGCAACCCAACACATGTAGTCACTTTACTGCTGACTTTTCCACCGAAACAAAGTTTTTGTGGTGAAGGAGCTTGCTCACTCGCCACAAAAACCGTTCGAATTCCTTTCAAATCTCCCTCCTGGGGGAACATCAATCCGTCATCCCTGTCGGTTACACAGGTAGCTGTAGGCTGCCTTACGACGGATGCGTGCAAAAACGCGACATTTTTTGTTGATCTCAAGCCCCTCACGCCCTAAAGTTCGCGCCGAACGTCCATGCTGGAAACGATCCATCCGGCTCAAGTACTGACGACGAGACAGCAAGGCCAAGGGAAAGCAGCGCTTCCCATGGCCTTTTTGCTTTCGGCGACATGCCTTGGGAAGTAGGCGAACCAAAGTGGGGATACGGAGGACGTTCATTTGCACCCATTGATAATTTCAGTTTGCCAGTAGGAGTTCCCAGCATGTCGATCCAGGTCGAAGACTATTTCGCGCGTGAAACCTTCCAGAAAATGAAGGCGTTCGCCGACAAGCAAGAAACCCCGTTCGTGGTGATCGACACCGCGATGATCAGCCAGGCCTACGATGACCTGCGCGCCGGTTTCGAATTCGCCAAGGTCTACTACGCGGTCAAGGCCAACCCGGCGGTGGAAATCATCGACTTGCTCAAAGAGAAAGGCTCGAGCTTCGACATCGCCTCGATCTACGAGCTGGACAAAGTGCTGAGCCGCGGCGTCAGCGCCGATCAGATCAGCTACGGCAACACCATCAAGAAATCCAAGGACATCCGCTACTTCTTCGAGAAGGGCGTGCGCCTGTATGCCACCGACTCCGAAGCCGACTTGCGCAACATCGCCAAGGCCGCACCGGGCTCGAAAGTCTACGTACGCATCCTGACCGAAGGCTCGACCACCGCCGACTGGCCTCTGTCGCGCAAATTCGGCTGCCAGACCGACATGGCCATGGACTTGCTGATCCTGGCCCGTGACCTGGGCCTGGTGCCGTACGGCATCTCCTTCCACGTAGGCTCGCAGCAGCGCGATATCAGCGTCTGGGACGCCGCGATCGCCAAGGTCAAGGTGATCTTCGAACGCCTGAAGGAAGAAGACGGCATCGTACTGAAGCTGATCAACATGGGCGGTGGCTTCCCGGCCAACTACATCACCCGCACCAACAGCCTGGAAACCTACGCCGAAGAAATCATTCGCTTCCTCAAGGAAGACTTCGGCGACGACCTGCCGGAAATCATCCTGGAACCAGGCCGCTCGCTGATCGCCAACGCCGGCATCCTGGTCAGCGAAGTGGTGTTGGTCGCCCGTAAATCCCGCACCGCCGTCGAGCGTTGGGTATACACGGACGTGGGCAAGTTCTCCGGCCTGATCGAAACCATGGACGAAGCCATCAAGTTCCCGATCTGGACCGAAAAGAAAGGCGAGATGGAAGAAGTCGTCATCGCCGGCCCAACCTGCGACAGCGCCGACATCATGTACGAAAACTACAAGTACGGCCTGCCGCTGAACCTGGCGATCGGTGATCGCCTGTACTGGCTGTCGACCGGCGCCTACACCACCAGCTACAGCGCGGTTGAATTCAATGGCTTCCCGCCGTTGAAGTCGTTCTACGTGTAAGCGCTACACGCCGAAATCAAAAAGCCCATGACGAGTCATGGGCTTTTTTGTGCCTGAAATTTTTTGTACCTGATCGTTCCCACGCTCTGCGTGGGAACGATCTGTCTTCAGGTGTGCCTACAGTTCGGCGCAACGTTTGGCGTAGTCGTCGGCCATTGCGTGAATCCGGGGCTCGGTTGCGCCCATGAGCGCCTGGCTTGCCACCCGAAGAAAGTTCAGATTGCCATTGGCCAATGCCTTGCGTAGCCAGACCAATGCAGTATCGATACTCCCCTCTGCGGCCAACACCGCCGCAAAACTGAACTGCCCACGAAAATCCCCTCCCTCTGCCGAGCGCCGATACCAGTCCCGAGCCGCTTGGGGATCTGCCGGGCAAACACGCCCCTCTTCCAGATAGCGTCCCAGCAGGTTCATCGATTTCGCGTGGCCAAGCTCGGCAGCGCGGCGATACAGGTTCAGCGCCGACGATTGATCCTCAGCCACCCCACGCCCGGTCGCCAGCAGATTGGCGTAGTTGTACATCGCCCAATCCAGCCCCGCTTCTGCGGCGATTCGATAATGCCGGGCAGCCGCCGCTGCATCGGCCACACACCCCCAGCCGTGTTCGTGACATCGCCCCAGCATGTTGCGCGCCATCAGGTGCCCTTGTCGGGCGGCGATGTCGAACCAGCGCAACGCCAGCGGTTGATCCTGGGCGATTCCATTTCCATCCAGCAGGATCTGCCCAAGCAGCGCCTGGGCATCGACGAGTCCCTCGCGGGCTGCTGCTACGATCGCCTGGGCCGCACGGGCCGGGCTTTCGTCGAGCATGGCTTTGAGACGGTCTCCATCGAGTACCTCTTGGCGGCGCAATTGAAAACTCATACCTCGACCCAACGGCGCAACAGGTTGTGATACGTGCCCGTCAGGCGGATCAATGACGGGTGATCCGGCACGTCCTGGGTCAACTGCCGGATCGCCCCGTCCATCTCGAACAGCAGCGCACGCTGGCTGTCTTCGCGCACCAGGCTCTGGGTCCAGAAAAACGAGGCGTAGCGCGTACCACGGGTGACGGCGTTGACCTTGTGCAGGCTGGTGCCGGGGTACAGCACCATGTCACCCGCCGGCAACTTCACCCGCTGGGTGCCGTAGGTGTCCTGGATTTCCAGCTCCCCGCCGTCGTAATCCTCAGGTTCGCTGAAGAACAAAGTGGCCGAGAGGTCGGTGCGCACCCGTTCGATACTGCCCTTGGGCTGACGCACCGCGTTGTCGATGTGGAAATCGAAACTGCCGCCAGCCGTGTAACAGTTCAGTAACGGAGGAAACACCTTGTGCGGTAACGCTGCTGACATGAACTGCGGGTTTTTCCACAGCCGCTCCAGCATGGCCGCGCCGATTTCCTTGGCCAGCGGGTGGCCTTCCGGCAACTGCAGATTGTGCTTGGCCTTGGCCGACTGGTACCCGGCCGTGATCTTGCCATCAGCCCAATCGGCCTGTTGCAGAGCCTCGCGAATGCGCTGCACTTCTTCTTTTTCGAACAGGCCGGGAATGTGCAGCAGCATGGGGCAAGCACCAGAAAGCAAAGGGATGCCAATGGTATTGATTCTTATTGCCCTTGTAAAACCCGCGAGACGAACGAAACAGTAAAAACCGTAAGGCTAAATTGTAAAGATTGTAAATTCAGTGCGAATAGTAATTTTTCGCAATTGATACAAATACGTGTTTACACTATATTCCGCCGCCTCAAATCCTTGGGGAGGGGAATAAAAATGTCACGCCAACAACCACAACTACCGGTCAGTTCACCGCGTTTACTCGCTTCTGCAATTGGCGTGGCGATCACTGCCGGCTCTGCGGGCCAAATGGTTTTCGCGGCGGAAAAAACCAACGAGCAGGCACCGAGCAACACGATTTCCCTCGGCGCAACCGCGATCACCGGCGAAGCCCAGGATGAGACCTCCTACAACGTCGAAAAAGCCTCCTCGCCCAAGTACACCGCGCCCCTGGTAGACACTCCGCGCTCGATCACTGTCATCCCGCAACAAGTCCTCAAGGACACCGGCGCCCTGAACATGCAGGACGCACTGCGTACCGTCCCGGGCATCACCTTCGGTGCCGGTGAAGGTGGCAACCCTCAGGGCGACCGTCCGTTCATCCGCGGTTTCGATGCCCAGGGCGATACCTACCTGGACGGCGTGCGCGATACCGGTTCGCAGAGCCGTGAGATCTTTGCCGTTGAATCGATCGAAGTCAGCAAGGGCCCTAACTCCGCCATTGGCGGTCGCGGCGCTGCCGGTGGCAGCATCAACCTGGTGAGCAAGAAAGCGCATCTGGGCGACTCGTTCGACGGTGGCTTTACCTGGGGTTCGGACCAGACCCAGCGTTACACCATGGACGGCAACTACCAGTTCTCCGACACCGTTGCCGGTCGCCTGAACCTGATGAGTCACGAAAGCAATGTCGCCGGTCGCGAAAGCGTCGACTACGATCGCTGGGGCGTCGCGCCTTCTCTGGCCTTCGGCCTGGGCACCGACACCCGTGTCAACCTTGACTACTACCATCTGGAAAGCAACGACACGCCAGATTCGGGTATTCCCTACACCATCCCGGCCGGTGGCTCGGCTGCCCGCACCAAGTCCAATCCGGACAAGCCCTATGCCGGCGGCGATAGCAGCAACTTCTACGGCCTGACCGATCGTGACTTCCGCAAGGGTCGTACCGACACCGCGACCATCGCCATCGAGCACGACCTGAACGACGCGTTGACCGTCAAGAACACCCTGCGCCACGGCAGCAGCATGCAGGACTACATCCTGACCCAGCCGGACGACAGCAAGGGCAACGTCAACAACGGTACCGTGTGGCGTCGGGCCAACACCCGCGTCAGCAACACCGATACGACGACCAACCAGACCGACCTGTTTGGTGATGTCTACATCGCAGGCTTCAAGAACAGCTTCGCGACCGGTATCGAGTTGAGCCGCGAGGAAAGCAAGAAGTCCTCATATACCGTCAACACCGACACCACGCCAGGGACCACTCCAGTCACCACCACGTGCAACCCGGCAATCATCGGCGCACCCAGCGGCTACAACTGCACCTCGCTGTCGAACCCGAACCCGAACGATCCATGGAACGGTTCGATCACCCGCAACTACGCCGGCACCGACACCAAGGCGAACACCTACGCACTGTACGTGTTCGACACCCTGGAGCTGTCCGAGCAGTGGCTGGTGAACATGGGCCTGCGCTACGACCATTTCGAGACTCAGTACCGCACTTATGATGCCAGCGGGGCAACGGTCGTGAACAAAGGCGTGCCGGCCAAAGCCAAGGACACCAGCGAGTTCGTCACCGGTCAGTTCGGCGTTGTTTACAAACCTGCTGAAAACGGCAGCATCTACGCTTCCTATGCCACCTCTGCCACCCCGCCGGGGAACTCTCTGGGTGAAGCCGTGGAAACCAATTCGTTGCCTGGCACTCCTGATCGCAACGGCAACCAAATAAGCAGCGACCTGGAACCGGAAACCACCAAGAACTACGAAATCGGTACCAAGTGGGACCTGCTCAACGATCGCTTGTCGCTGACTGCCGATATCTTCCGCACCGAAAAAGACAACGCCCGCGTCCAGGTCGATACCACCACATACGAAAACGCTGGCAAGACCCGCGTCCAGGGTGTCGAGCTTTCGGCCACTGGCAAGATCACCGACAAATGGCAAGTCTTCGCCGGTTACGCCTACATGGACAGCGAGCAAGTCGACGGTGGTGACCTGCCGGCAAACAAAGCCAACGACGGCAACGAACTGCCTAACACGCCAAAAAACAGCGCCAGCCTTTGGACGACCTACCAGGTCACGCCAAGGCTGACCATCGGTGGCGGTGCGTTCTATGTCGACGACGTGTTCGGTAACGTGGCCAACACCACCATGGTCAATGACTATGTGCGCTACGACGCGATGGCCGCGTACAAGCTGACCAAGAACATCGACCTGCAGCTGAACGTGCAGAACCTGACCGACGTTACCTACTACGACAAGGCGTTCTCCAACCACTTCGCCAACCAGGCGGCGGGCCGGACTGCCTTGTTGAGCACCAACTTCCACTTCTGATAACAGAAGCATGGACACAAACCTGTAGGAGCTGCCGCAGGCTGCGATCTTTTGATCTTCGGCGATTGCACCACCGCCCAAAATCAAGATCAAAAGATCGCAGCCTGCGGCAGCTCCTACAGGGGTCAGGCCCCGTTCATCCAGGTGAACGGGGCTTTTGTGTGTAAAGGGAATGTTCCTCGATAACCCACGGCATAATGCGCGCCGTGATGACTATTTTTAAACGAGCAAGGCGAGCGACGTGTTGAAGAAAACCCTGTTCCAGTTGCACTGGTTTTTTGGCATCAGCGCAGGTCTCGTCCTGGCCCTGATGGGCATTACCGGGGCGACGGTCTCGTTTCAGGATGAAATCCTGTACGCGCTGAACCCTTCCGTGTTGCAGGTCCAGAAACAAGTCGCCGGCGTGCTGCCACCGGCTGACCTGGTGGAGAAGATCGAGGCGGCGACGCAGATGAAAGTGGCGATGCTCTCGGTCGGCATCGACAGCGACGTTGCCGCAAAAGTGTTCTTCACCCCGCCAGCGGGCGAGCGTCGCGGCCCCATGCGTTACGTCGACCCGTACACCGGCGAACTCCTGGGCGACGCCACCGGCCAAGGCTTCTTCGGCCTGATGTTGCAACTGCACCGCTTCCTCGCCATGGGCGATACCGGCCGGCAAATCACGGGCGCCTGCACCCTGATCCTGGTGTTCTTCTGCCTGTCCGGCCTGTACCTGCGCTGGCCTCGCCAGTGGAAAAGCTGGCGCGCCTGGCTGACCCTCGACTGGAAGAAAAAAGGCCGCAGCTTCAATTGGGACTTGCATTCGGTTGCCGGCACCTGGTGCCTGGTGTTTTATCTCCTGGCCGCGCTGACCGGGTTGTCCTGGTCCTACGAGTGGTACAACAAGGGCCTGACACGCCTGCTCTCCGATTCGCCACAGAATGAACGTGTTCGCGGTGGACGCGGCCCTGGGCCAAGCGGTCCGGCACCGGTGGTCGACTACTCGGCGATGTGGAGCAGCATCTACAGCGCTGCCGGTCCCGACCTGAGTTTCTACAACACCCGCATGCCGTCCGT
Source organism: Pseudomonas umsongensis (assembly GCF_002236105.1). Classification (GTDB taxonomy): domain Bacteria; phylum Pseudomonadota; class Gammaproteobacteria; order Pseudomonadales; family Pseudomonadaceae; genus Aquipseudomonas; species Aquipseudomonas umsongensis. Next base: position 108,146 of record NZ_NIWU01000002.1, on the reverse strand, counting down.
GGCCGGGCAACCGGCAACTGTTTTCTACCTGTTGAAGAACTCGCCCCACGACCGCGCGCTGAACCAGATCACCCTGGACCCGGTGACCGGCGCGATCAAACGGCATGACCGCTACAGCGACAAGAGTTTCAAGGCGCAGTTGTTGACCAGCATCTACGCGCTGCACGTGGGCAGCTATTTCGGCATCGTCGGGCGCATCGTCCTGACGCTCACGGCCCTGAGCATGCCGCTGTTCTTCGTCACCGGATGGCTGCTGTACCTGGATCGTCGACGCAAGAAACGCCAGATCAAGGACGCCCGCAAAGGCCTGGCACAACCCGACAACAACACCCCGGCCTGGCTCATCGGTTTCGCCAGCCAGAGTGGCTTTGCCGAGCAATTGGCCTGGCAGACCGCCGGCCAGTTGCAGGCGGCGGGCCTGCCGGTGAAGGTGCAGCCACTGGCGGATGTCAGCGAGCAGGACCTGCATGCTTCGAACAACGCGCTGTTTGTGGTCAGCACCTTCGGTGACGGCGAAGCGCCGGACAGCGCCCGGGGTTTCGAGCGCAAGGTGCTGGGCCGGTCGTTAAGCCTCGACAGCCTGAACTATGCCGTGCTGGGACTCGGCGACCGGCAGTATCAACACTTCTGCGGGTTTGCCCAGCGCCTGCACAAGTGGCTGGGCGAGCACGGCGGCAAGACCTTGTTCGCGCCGGTGGAAGTCGACAGCGGCGATCCCTATGCCTTGCGTCACTGGCAGCAGCAACTGGGCCTGTTGACCGGTCAGGCGCCTGTGGGCACCTGGCAAGCACCGAGCTACGAAAACTGGACGCTGGTCCGCAGGGAATTGCTCAACCCCGACAGCAGCGGCTCATCGGTGTACTTGCTGGGCCTGAAGGCGCCAGGTACCAACAGCTGGCTGGCCGGTGACCTGGTGGAGGTGCTACCGCGCAATTGCCCTTGGGCCATCGAGCACTTCCTCGAAGGATTGGGGATCGACGGTCGCGCGACGATTACCCACGAGGGTTTGTCGCAACCGCTGGAACAAGCCCTCGCCAGCCGGCAGCTGCCCGAGAACCGCAGCCATTTGGTCGGCCTGCATGCGCAGTCCCTGGTGGATGCCCTCGTGCCGTTGGCCATGCGCGAATACTCCATCGCCTCGATAGCCGCCGACGGCATCCTGGAATTGATCGTGCGCCAGGAGCTGCACCCTGATGGCACCCTTGGCGTCGGCTCCGGCTGGCTGACCGAACACGCCGCCGTGGGCGGCAGCATCAGCCTGCGCGTGCGGCGCAACAGCGGTTTCCACCTGCCCAATGAACCGGTGCCGATGATCCTGCTGGGCAACGGCACGGGACTCGCTGGCTTGCGTAGCCTGCTCAAGGCGCGCATCGCCGATGGCCAGCAACGCCAGTGGTTGTTGTTCGGTGAGCGCAATCGCGAACACGATTACCTGTGCCGCGACGAGCTGGAGGAGTGGTTGATTTCCGGCGACTTGCAGCGCCTGGACCTGGCATTCTCGCGTGATCAAGCCGAGAAGATCTACGTGCAGGATCGCTTGCGCGATTCGGCCGAAGAGCTGAAGAAATGGCTGGCGGAGGGTGCGGTGATCTACATCTGCGGCAGTCTTCAGGGGATGGCCGCAGGCGTCGATCAGGTGCTGAACGATGTGTTGGGCACCGCCGAAGTCGAGCGCTTGATCGAACAAGGCCGCTACCGCCGCGACGTTTACTGACCCTACAGTGATCATTCCCACGCTTTGTGTGGGAATGCCTCAACGGACGCTCCGCGTTCGGCTCCGGAAGGGACGCGGAGCGTCCCGGGCTGCGTTCCCACGCAGAGCGTGGGAACGATCAATCTGATTTAACGCCCGGAGCCTGATAGCGCCTACAGGGGGCCAGTGTCAGGCGTTGACGGGTTCCACCGCCATCTCCACCACTTCCGGCCGCTTGACCAGCGCATACACCACCGCCGTCAACAAACTCCCCGCCACAATCGCCAGCAAGTACAGCAATGCATGGTTGATCGCATTCGGAATCGCCAACACAAACAACCCACCATGGGGCGCCATCAACTTGCAGCCGAAGTACATCGACAACGCACCGGTCAGCGCACCGCCGGCAATGCTCGCCGGGATCACCCGCAGCGGGTCTTTGGCGGCAAATGGAATCGCGCCTTCGGAGATAAAGCACAGCCCCAGTACCAAGGCCGCTTTACCCGCCTCGCGTTCGGTCTGGGCGAACTTGCGCCTGGCAATGAACGTGGCGATGCCCAGGCCGATCGGCGGCACCATGCCGGCGGCCATGGTCGCCGCCATCGGTGCATAACTCTGCGACGCCAGCAGCCCGACCGAAAACGCATACGCGGCCTTGTTGATCGGCCCGCCAAGGTCGACACACATCATGCCGCCCAGCAGCACGCCGAGCAGAATCGCGTTGGTCGTGCCCATGCTGTCGAGGAAATGCGTGAGCCCGGCGAGCATGCCCGCCACCGGCTTGCCGACCACGTAGATCATCACCAGGCCAGTGAACAGGCTTGCCAGCAAGGGGATGATCAGGATCGGTTTCAGCGCCTCGAGACTCTGCGGCAACCGCGCATAACGATTGATCGCCTGCGCCGCGTACCCGGCGAGGAAACCGGCAATGATCCCGCCGATAAAACCGGCACCCAGGGTGCTGGCCAGCAGGCCGCCGATCATCCCCGGCGCCAGGCCCGGACGGTCGGCAATCGAATAAGCGATGTAGCCTGCCAGCAGCGGCACCATGAGCTTGAACGCGGTGTCGCCGCCGATCTGCATCAGCGCCGCCGCCAGCGTCCCCTCTTCCTTGAAGGCGGTGATGCCGAATACGAACGACAAGGCAATCATCAAGCCGCCTGCCACCACCATCGGCAACATGTACGACACGCCGGTCAACAGGTGTTTGTAGACCCCGGTCTTCTCTTGTTTGACCGGCCCCTTGGCACCGGTCGAAGCGCTTTCCTGCTTGCCTTCGGCCAATGCTTTATTGAGTGTCGCTTCAGCCTGCTTGAGGGCAATGCCGGTGCCGCAACGGTAGATTTTCTTGCCAGCGAATCGCTCGGTGGCCACTTCGATGTCCGCCGCCAGCAGCACCACATCGGCGTCGGCAATCGCTTGGGCGCTCAGCGGATTGCGTGCGCCGACCGAACCCTGGGTTTCCACCTGCAAGTCATAGCCCAAGCGCTTGGCCGCTTGCTGCAAGGCTTCGGCGGCCATGAAAGTGTGGGCGACACCGGTTGGACAGGCCGTCACGGCAACGAGTCGCGGCGCGTTTTTAACGACGGCCACCGGCTCAACCACGGCTTGCGGTGCGACATACACCTGAGCCTCTTCAGCACCACGGCGCAATACCGCTTCGACGTCTTGCAGCGCTTGGGCAGGGGTACTCTGGAACAAACGCTTACCGACAAAACGCGACATATCCACAGGCGCGCTGGTCACCAGCAACACCCACTCGGCCGCCTCGATCGTGGCGGCCGACAGTTGCCGTTCGGGATGTGCCGAATCGCTGATCTCCACGCTGGTGCTCCAGCCCTGACGCTGGGCCGCGGCATCGAGCAACCGGGCGCACAGCACACTGGTGACCATGCCGTTCGGGCAGGCAGTAACAATGGCTAACTTCATGACCAACCCTCTTATTGTTCTGTCAGGGGGCGCACGCGCACGCCCTGTTCGAGCTGCGCCAGTTGCGCTGCATCGCTGATACCGAAGCCGATCTGGGTGACCGCCATCGCGGCAATCGCCGTGGCGGTGCGCAAGGTTTGTTCAGGCGTATCGGCACTGAGCAACCCGTGGAGCATGCCGGCCAACAACGAATCGCCCGCGCCTACCGTACTGGCGACGCTGACTTTCGGCGGCGTGGCATGCAGCGCCGAACCGACGCTGAACCAGTTCACACCCTCGGCACCGTGGGAAATCACCACATGCTCGATGCCTTGGGCGTGCAGGCGACTCGCGGCTTGCGCCTGGGCCAGGACCGACACCGTCTCGCCACCGAGCACTTCAGCCAACTCCTCGGCATTGGGCTTGATCAACCATGGAGCAGCCTTGAGCGCCGCCCGCAATGCTTGCCCACTGGTGTCCAGGGCGACCTTCAAGCCCAGATCATTCAATCGCCCGATCAATGCCTGCAACCACTGCGGGCTGATGCCTTGGGGCAGACTGCCGGCAACCACTACCGCATCATGCCCCGGCGCTATCTGGTCGAGACGCTCGAGCAATGCCTGCTGCGCCGCGGCGCTGACCAGCGGCCCTGGCCCATTGAGGTCGGTGATACGTCCATCGCTTTCCGCCAGCTTTATGTTGCTGCGCGTCTCACCGGGAACACGAATGAACGCATCGACAAAACCGCGTTTGGCGAACAGGTTTTCGAAAGCTTGCTGATTGTCTTCACCGAGAAAACCGCTGACGGTCAATTGATGCCCGAGGTCCGCCAACACCTGCGCCACGTTCACCCCTTTGCCCGCAGCATGGGTGTGCATGGTGTCGCTGCGGTTGACCTGACCGGGTTCCAGGCGCGCAAGCTGGACGGTGAGGTCCAGCGCCGGGTTGAGGGTCAGGGTTAAAATTCTGGCCATTACAAAGCCTCCACTAATGCGCGCACTTCATTCGCGCTGCCCACGGCAAGTGCCTGTTGGGCAAGGGTTTGAGCCTGGGTCAGGCTGAGTTCGCGAACCCGCGCCTTGACCTCGGCAATGCTGCGTGCGCCGACACTGAGTTCATCCACGCCCAAGCCAACCAACACCGGTACCGCCAACGGATCGGCCGCCAACTCGCCGCACACACCGACCCATTTGCCATGGGCATGGGCCGCGCGCACGGTGATGTCGATCAGCTGCAGCACCGCCGGATGCAAGCCATCGGCCTGGGCCGACAAGGTTGGATGGCCACGGTCGATGGCCAGGGTGTATTGCGTCAGGTCATTGGTGCCAACGCTGAAAAAGTCGACTTCCCTGGCCAGCACCGGCGCCAGCAAGGCCGCCGACGGCACTTCGATCATGATGCCCAATTGCAGGTCCGCCACTGGAATTTCCAGGCGCAGGCGTTCGGTCATGTCCCGCGCCTGGCGCCACTCGTCGACGCTGCCGACCATCGGAAACATGATCCGCAGCGGGCGGTTGTCGGCGGCGCGCAACAAGGCGCGCAACTGGGCTTCCATGATCTGCGGCCGTTGCAGGGTCAAGCGAATGCCGCGCACCCCGAGGAACGGGTTTTCTTCCTTGGCGATCGGCCAATACGGCAGCGGTTTATCGCCACCGACATCAAGGGTGCGCACCACCAGCGGACGACCGGCCAGGCCATCGAGAACACGGCGGTATTCGGTTTCCTGGGTCGCCTCGTCCGGCGCTTGCGGGTGGGCCATGAAAATCAATTCGGTGCGCAACAGACCAATGCCTTCGGCGCCCTGCTCTACCGCACTGGTGACGCCGGCACTTTCACCGATATTGGCGAACACTTCGACGGCATGGCCATCGGTGGTCAACGCCGGTTGATGGCGTTGTTCGGCGGCGGCCTTCAGGCGTTGCTCGCGGGTATCACGCTCCTGGGTGGCGCGCTGCAAGGTCGCCGCGTCGGCGTCCACATGCAAACGCCCGCGTTGGCCATCGATCAACAGCGGCGTGCCCGGCGCCAGCAGCAACACCGCGGCACCGGCACCGACCAGGGCTGGAATTCCCAAGGCCCGCGCAACAATCGCGCTGTGAGCGGTGGCGCCACCGCGGGCGGTGAGAATACCGGCGACACGGGCCGGATCAAGGCGCGCCACATCGGACGGACCGACTTCGTCCATCACCAGAATGTAGGGCTGCTCAGGTTCATGCGGTGTTTCGACACCACTGAGCTGCGCCAGCACTCGACGGCCGATATCGCGCAGATCGGCGGCGCGCTCGGCGAGCAAGGCGTCCTGCAAGGACTCCTGTTGCCTGGCAGCGGCTTCGATCACCGACATCCACGCCGCTTCCGCGCTTTCGCCCTGCTTGAGACGGGTGTCGACCTCATCGGTCAACTCCGGGTCGTCGAGCATTTCCTGGTGGGTGATGAAAATCTCGCGGATAGCCTTGGCCTTGCTGCGTTCGATCAAGCCGCCGATGTCCTGGCGCACGTGCGCCAGCGCTTGCTTGAGGCGCTCACGCTCGATGGCGGCGGACTCTCCCCGTAGCGGGTAATCGATGGTTTGCAGTACCTGGATATGCGCCGGGCCGATGGCGATTCCCGGAGCGGCGGCGATGGCCTGCACCAGACTGCCCGGCGCCGGGGCGAGCAGTACTTGGGCCACCTCGACGATTTCTTCACGAGGCTGGCTCACCGCTGGCAACGGCTCGACTTCTTCACCGAGGCCCTCTTCAATCGCGGTCAACAGAGCGGGCAAGGCATCGGCGGCGATGCTCGGCTCGGCGATGATTTCCAGCACCTGCCCACGACGGGCGCCCAGGCTGAGCAGTTTGCTCAAGCTTTTCACCGACACCGCACTGTCCTGGCCGTCGACGATGCGGATGCGAATCTCGCCTTCAAAACTTTTCGCCAGTTGCGCGAGGATCTTCGCCGGACGGGCATGCAGACCGTGGGCGTTGGCCAGCGCAATGCGTGCGCTCGGCCAGTCTGCCGGCAACTCGCCGCCGAGCACTTCAAGCACCGCGCGGCAACTGGTGGCACGGCCCAACTCATGGCCGCGACCTTCAATCAGCAACGCACACAGGCGTTCGAGCAACGCTTGGTGGGCCTCGCCCAGGCTGGCCAGGCAAAACAGGCCGCTCAGCGGTTGACCGAGGTAGCGCAGCGGTTTGTCCGGGGTGACGAACGCCAGGCCTGGACGCTTGACCGTTTGTTCACTGTGCAGCCACCACAGCCCATCGCCCAGCGGCAGCGCTTCGACTTGCTGCAACACGGCGGAGAAACCATTGCTGACGCAGTCGGCCTGACGCAGTAACCGCGCGCCACGCCAGACCAGCTCTTCGAAATCTTCGGCAGCGACGCCCAAGCCGATCATCTGCGCATCCAGCGCCAGCTCTTGCGGCGCGCCTTGCAGCAGTTTCAGCAAGGCCTCGGCGCTGCTGGCGCGACGCAAGGCTTGGCCAAGGTCGGTCTCGCCGAGCGCGCGGGTCAGCAGTTGCAGCAGGCGCAGGTGTTCGTCGGATTTGGCGGCAATCCCGATCGCCAGGTAGACGATCTGTCCGTCACCCCAGTCCACGCCGTCGGGGAACTGCATCAGGCGCACGCCCGTGGAAAACACTTGGTCGCGGGTTTCTGGCGTACCGTGGGGGATGGCAATACCTTGACCAAGAAAAGTCGAGCCCTGGGCTTCGCGTGCCTGCAAGCCGGCGAGGTAGCCTTCGTCAACCAGACCATCGTCGACCAGGTGCCTGGCCAGCAGTTGCAGCGCGGCGGATTTATCCACAGCCGACTGGCCCATGGATATCTGCTCTATGGTGAGCTCGAGCATGCTGTCTCCTGTTGGCGCCCTTGGGGCGCCAGGTATTGTTTTTGAATGATTCAGCTTAGGCCTTTGTCTTAAAACAATCTTCGGCGGTTTCACGGCAGAACCGGCCAAAGCAGCCATTAATGTAGAAAATACGCTTGCTGAATCGTTTAATCTAGAGTGATTGGCACGTTACTCGATAATGGTGCATCGTTGAAGCCCAACTTGTCGGATGCGTTGTGACCAAGGTCGCCTGCCTGAATCGGGTAGGATTGGTGAAAATGTCGAGGCAAGCTCGAAAAAACAAGGAATAGCGGGTTGAAACTCAGTGATATAGCCCAGCTGGCCGGTGTGTCCGTCACCACCGCCAGCTACGTCATCAACGGCAAGGCCGAACAGCAACGTATCAGCAGCGCCACCGTTGAGCGCGTGCGCGCGGTCGTCGAAGAACATGGTTTCACGCCTAATCCCCAGGCGGCCGGCCTGCGCAGTCGCCACACCCGGACCCTGGGCTTCATTCTGCCGGACCTGGAAAACCCCAGTTACGCGCGGATCGCCAAGCTCCTTGAACAAGGTGCCCGGGCGCGTGGCTACCAGCTATTGATTGCCAGTTCCGACGATGCACCCGACAGCGAACGGCAATTGCTGCAACTGTTCCGCGCCCGTCGTTGTGATGCCCTGATCGTTGCCAGTTGCCTGCCGCGGGGTGACGACAGCTATCGCCAACTGCAAGCCAAAGGCATTCCGATCATCGCCATCGACCGGGTCATGGAGCCTGAATATTTCTGCTCGGTGATCAGCGATGACCGAGAGGCCAGCCTGCACCTGACCCAAAGCCTGCTTGAGCCGTTGCCCAAGCAGATCGCCTTGATCGGCGCGCGTCCCGAATTGAGCATCAGCCAGGAACGGGCTGCTGGCTTCAAGCAGGCCCTGGTCGGGTACGACGGCGAAGTGCTCATCGAACACGCTGATTCGTTCAGCCGTGAGTGCGGCAAGCAGTTGATGGAAGAACTGATCCAACGCGTAGGACATTTGCCCGAGGCCCTGGTGACGACGTCCTATGTACTGCTTCAGGGTGTGTTCGATGCGTTGCACGATTTCCCGTTGAAAACCCGCCCGCTGCGCCTCGGCACATTTGGAGACACCCAGTTGCTGGATTTCCTGCCGCTGCCGGTGAACGCCATGGCACAACAACACCAATTGATTGCCGACAAGGCGCTCGCACTCGCCCTGGCAGCCATCGAGCAGTCCGATTACCAACCCGGTGTGCTGGCCATCGCGCGGACGTTCAAACAACGTATTCGCCAGGACTGAGCCATGGACCTGATCGACACCCACACCCACCTGGACTTCCCCGACTTCGACGCGGATCGTCAGGCACTGATGGCCCAGAGCCGTGCTCTCGGGGTACGTGAAATGGTGGTATTGGGGGTGTATCAGGGTAATTGGCAGCGCGTCTGGGAATTGGTGCAAAGCGATCCCGACCTGCATGCGGCGTTCGGTTTGCACCCTGTGTACCTGGAGGATCATCGCCCCGAACATCTCACCGAACTGGGCGACTGGCTGGGGCGACTGGCCGGCCATCGCCAGCTGTGTGCGGTGGGCGAGATCGGCCTGGACTACTTCATCGAAACCCTGGACCGCGAACGACAGCAGGCGTCGTTCGATGCGCAACTGCAACTGGCGGTGGATTTCCACCTGCCCGCGCTGATCCATGTGCGGCGCAGTCATGCGGCGGTGATTGCCACGCTCAAGCGTTTCAAGTTGAAACGCGCCGGAATCATCCACGCCTTCGCGGGCAGTCAGGAAGAAGCGCGCGAATACATCAAGCTCGGTTTCAAGCTCGGCCTCGGCGGCGCTGCGACCTGGCCCCAGGCACTGCGCATGCACCGCGTACTCGCCCACTTGCCACTGGAGTCGGTGGTGCTGGAAACCGACTCGCCGGACATGGCGCCAGCGATGTTCCCCGGCCAGCGCAACAGCCCGGCGCACTTGCCAGCGATCTGCACGGCGCTGGCGCAAATCATGTCGCTCGCCCCGGAACAACTGGCCGCCGCGAGCAGCGCCAACGCCCGTGAACTGTTCAACTGGTAATCAGTCGACGTGGGCCTTGGCGGCCTCGAGAATCAACGTCATGTGCTGACGCTGGCGGGCGAATCGAAGAGCAACGAAGTAGACGAAAATCGCCACCAGTGAAATGTTCAGTTGCTCCACGACGCTGAGCATTCCAATCCATTCCAGTACCAACGCCACCAGCAATGTGCTGCAAATCATGATTAGCAGGCTGGCCTTCAACATGGCTAACGAGTCCAGGGTCTTGAAGCGCCTGATCTGTTTCGGGTCGCTCAGTTGCAGGGCTTTCTGACAGTGGGTACAGGTGAATGCTTCGTTGATTGCAATGGCATTGAGTTGCCAGGGTTTGAGCAATAGCGTGCGCTGGCAATGTGCACAGCGCCCCTGGATACCAAGTGTTGCGACAGCCATAACCGTGCCTCCTCCATGCGGTCAGTGACGTTGATAGTCCTTCATTGAAGACGAAAAAAGCAGCTCCTAAGAAAATAAGGACCTTTCCTACAAAAGAAGAGGATGAGGTACTACAGAAATTTCAGGCGCTCACCAACCTGTGGGACTGAACTCCCACAGGTTGGTGAGATGTCTTCAGACCCGGAAGGCGCTGATCAACTGCTTGAGCTGCACCACCTGCGCCGACAGCGCGCGACTGGCATCCTCCGTCTGGTGCGCACCTTCGGCAGTACGCTCTCCGGCACGATTGATCTCGACAATGTTCTGGTCAATGTCGTGGGCCACGGCGGTCTGCTGCTCCACAGCCGCGGCAATCTGCTGGTTCTGATCGACGATCATGCCGACAGCGCCCAGGATATTGTCCAGGGCTTGCTGGACCTTTTCCGACTGCCCCACCGTTCCATTGGCCATCTCATGGCTGACGCTCATCGCCTTGACCGCGGCCCCAACACCGCCATGCAGCTTGGCGATCATCTGTTCGATCTCTTCGGTCGATTGCTGGGTGCGCTTGGCCAGTGTGCGGACTTCATCCGCCACCACCGCAAATCCGCGCCCCTGCTCACCCGCCCTGGCTGCCTCAATAGCGGCATTGAGTGCCAGCAAGTTGGTCTGTTCGGCAATGCTCTTGATCACCTCCAGCACACGACTGATGGACTGGCTGTCGCTGGCCAGTTGGTTGATCACCTGCACCGACTGGTCGATTTCACTGGCCAGCGCAGCGATGCTGCCCTGCTGCGATTCCACCAGCCCACGACCGCTCGCCGTTTCGTCGTTGACACTGTGGGCGCTGCTGACGGCGGCGGCAGCACTGCGCGCCACCTCAAGGGACGTGGCCGACATCTGATTCATCGCCGTGGCGACCTGCTCGATCTGCGAGCGCTGACCGGCCACGGCCTGGTTGCTTTGCGCGGAGACACTCTCTACTTGCCCGGCTTGGCGCTCGACCTCGCCGACGGTCTGTCCGACACGCTCGATCAAGTCATGGATCTTTTTCACGGTGCCGTTGAACACCTCGCCCAACTCACCCAGCTCATCACGACTGTGGGCGTTGAAAGTGACCGTCATGTCGCCGGCCGCCACTTTGTCCATGACCTCGCCAAGACGCTTGAGGGTGGTGCGGGTCGAGGCGTAGAACGCACCGTACAGATAAAAAATCAGCACAAACACCACCGACAGCGCCACGGCCTGCAGAATCATGTGCGTGCGGTTCTGTTCCAGGCGTTGTTGCAACTGGGTGCCGAGAAATTTCAAGGTGGCTTCATTGAGTTGATAGGTCTGGCCCATCAGCGCCGAGACCTGATCGTAAAAGGCCTGCCATGGTGCATCGAGCGTGTCGGCCATCACCACCTGCTCTTCGAACAGTTCGCTGGCCTTTTTCAACGAGGCCTTGCTGCTGTCAGCCTGGGTCGCCAGGGTTTCACGTGCGGCGTTGCTCGAGCCCGTTGCGTCCTGCAGCTTCAGGCCGTACTCGGCATGGAGCTTGTCGAGCTGTACCAGCAATTCATCGAAACGCGTGCTCGACGACGAATTGAGAAACCCCTGGCCCAGGGAAGAGGAGCCCAACGCGCGACCTTCACCCAGCATCTGGGTAACGCGCGGAGTGATGTTGGTGACGAGCTCGCTCAGCTGACGCATGTCACTCTGGCTATCGTGGCTGAGACCGGCCTGACTGGCGATGATCTGGCCGAAGACCTGCGCATTGCCGAGCAGCTTGCTGATCAGTGCACTTTTGCTTTGCAGGGACTTTTCCGTCTGCTGCGCTTTGAATGCGCTGATCATTTCATCGCGCTTGGCATCGAACAGCACGACCTGCTCCGGATCGGTGGCCATTGCCGTCAAGCCCTGCAAACGTGCCAGGACACCTTGTTCAAGCGTACCGATCTGCGTCTCGACATTTCCCGCCTTGCCCGACTGGCCCAAGGCGACGTTGATCTGCACAAGATTGTTCAGGGTTTCCAGATCACGCCTTAACGCGAGACTGCTACCCAACAGATCCAGGCTCTGCAATTCGACCCGGGTGCCCTGGAACTCGCGATAGGAATCACGCACCAGGTAGAAGTTGGTTACCAGCATCGGCACCAGGAACAGTACGCTGATCAGGCTGAACTTCATGCCGAAGCTCAGGCGGTTCATCAGCGCGACGGCGGGATAGAGCAAGCTCTTCACTGGAAGTCTCCCTTCGATTTCTTATTTTTATTGGCGGGCGCAGCGAGACGGCAGATAGCCAGTATTCGGCGCTATCTCTGTATAGCGTAAATCAGGGGAGATTTTTGTAACTTAAGGTTAACGGAAGACACATTTTAAGAGTGACGGCATTCCCGCGAAGAACGATGACGCGGTGCTACAGACACACCGCGGCGCCTGGTTCGCCGGCAACCCAGCGCCTACGGCAGAACCGTCCACAACGCAAACCCCGCATACCAGAGCACTGCCGCTCGCAGCAGCAACTCCCAGATGCGATCGAGGCTGTTGACGCCTTCAGGCCCGACCACCGGGGCTGGAATCTCACCGGCTACCAGCCCGACCTTTTCGATCAATTGGGCAGCGCTGATGTTCCAGTTCAACAGTTCGTGCAACATCACCCGGCTGACCGCGACAAAGTTGCCGACCAGGGCAAAGCTCGCTGCCAACAGACGCACCGGCACCCAGTCGAATGCATGGCGCAGTTGCGCAGCACGCTCGACCACAGCCGGGTTTTGCCCGTGTTCTTCTGCCAGCGCCAGCAATCGATAACTCAGCGCGGCCACCGGCCCGAGCAGGAAGTACCAGAAAATTATCGCGAAAAAGCTCTGGTAGGCCTCCCACAGCAAATGCCCTTCGACCCGCTCCAGCAGTTGCTCGGCATTGTCGGCGCAGATGTCCAGGTCACGCTTGGCCACATGAGCCGCCGCTTGCAGGTCTTCGCGACGCCAGGCATCGCGAAAGGATCCTAGCTCCCCCAGCAGGTCACCACGCCCCAGGCTGTAGATCACCACCAGCAAATGCACCGGCAACGCCAACAGACCGTAGGCTACGGGGTCGAGCACCACCAGCAGCAAGCCCAGCACCGCCACTGGAAACAACACCAGCACGGCAAGGACCAGCCACGGCCGCTCTACCAGACGCGGGCTGAGCTCTAGCTTGTTCAGCTCACGAATCCAGCCAGCGTCGTGCTGAACCCGGTGGCGCAGGGCCGAAAACTTCTCGATCCATACCGCCAACAGCAACACCAGAAAACTCATTATCCTTCCTCTTGTGCCAAGGCCGCGCGATAGCGTGCCCAATCGAACGCGGGTCCCGGATCGGTCTTGCGCCCAGGGGCGATATCGCTGTGCCCGCAGATACGCTGCGTGGTGATGGCCGCAAATGCCGATTGCAACTGCCGGGTCAGGGTCGTCAACGCTCGATATTGCGCATCGTCGAACGGCAGATCATCCGTGCCTTCGAGTTCGATGCCTATGGAAAAATCGTTACAGGTTTCCCGCCCTTCAAAACTCGACACGCCCGCATGCCAGGCACGCTCAAGGCAAGAAACAAACTGAGTGACGGTGCCGTCACGCTCGATCAGAAAGTGCGCGGAAACCCGCAGGTGCGCAATCCCTTCAAAATAGGGATGCTCCGTGACATCCAGGCGGTTCTGGAAAAACTCCTGCACCTTTCCAGTCTTGAACTGCGCTGGCGGCAGGCTGATGTTGTGGATCACCAGCAGGGAAATTTCGCCCTCGGGGCGCGCATTGAAGTTGGGCGAGGGGCATAAATGCACGCCTTTGCACCAACCGCTGGCGGGGTCCAACTGCATACAGGTTCCTTCAACGACGACTGTGTTGGCGCCAGTATGCCGCGATAGGCCATCGGGGGCGATCATTTGACGCGATTGAGGTACTGCAATTTGCCCATCACTGAAGCCAGGTCTGGTTCAAACAATACGCCATCGTCGAACACACGTGCAGTATCGACCGGACCTTCCTCAGCCGTAGGCAGGATGATTGGCTCCAATACCTCGACCGTCGCTGTCGCGTCGGCTCGCGAATGCCCTGGATGCTCGAACATTTGAACGTGCAGGTACTCCAGCTCGCTGAAAAACGCACGGGTCGCAAATGGATCGAACGCCGAACCGCTCAGCCCTTCGCGCAATGCCTTTAGCAACGCCGGAACCAGCGTCAACAAATGCTCACGAGCATCGGGCGGGTCATGACGTTGGACGCTCCAGATCAATTGCATCATGGTCTGCACATCAGCCTGCCACTGCAGTGACAGATGGCCACGCTTGAGGCAGGTCAGTAGCAATACCTTGCTCCAAGTCTCGAGCACGAATGCCAGCACACTTTGCGGCAATGTCTTACCCAGCAGAGCCTGGTTCAAAGCTTGCTCTACTCGCTGGCGGGCCAAAGCGGTCTGGGCGTGACTTTCTTCGGCGTCGCGAATCCGCTGCTCCAGCCGTTCAATGCGTCGGCGTTCGTCACGGGTGAGCGCGTCAGCTTGCTCACCTTCCGGCATGGCAAGCTCAGAAGCGATGTTGTTATCCATCGTGTCGTTTGTAGGGGCAGGTGTCAGGCCTGGCAGCACGCCGGTGGCGATCAACAGTTGGTTGGCCTGGGCGTAAAGCTGGCCGGCGCCACTGAGCACATAGCGATCAAACAGCGTGAGGATGATCAGCTTGACCTTGATGTCCACACCCAGGTGACGCCCGGCCGCCAGGAAGCACTTGCAGAGCACCGTGGGCCCCAGGGGATTGTGCTGTTCGATCAGCGTCCTTCCCAACAACGTACTGAGGCGTGCGGTGAGCTGGTCGAGGGCGAAACCGTCGCGGTAGAGCACCTTGTTGACCATCGCTTGCACAGCCAGGTTGCGTTCGGGCGCGTCATCAGTCGGCGCAACACTCGCATTGGGAGACAATGACCGAGGCAGCATCCTGTAGGCGAGATCGCATTGGCCGAGGTTGATGAACGCCTTGAAGAGTTGCTCGAAAAACAACCGCTCGATACTTTTGCGTTTCAAACGCAAATCGCGCATCGCCTCAAAGAAAAGATTCTGCTCAACATCGTCAGGTGCCCGGTCGGCCATTTCGAAGAGGGTATCGTCGGCATTATCGAACAGCGCCTGCAAGCCCTGCCTGAGCTGTTGCGTCGCCTTGTCGCGAACCTGCAACACAATGACAGGCAGGCGGGCGAGTGGCAGTTGCGTCGCCTGGTCACTAGCGACCCTGCGCAATGGCACTACATTCCCGTCGATGTGCATCCAGCCTCCTGAAATTCCAGACCGTCAAAGCCATGACGTCAAATCCAAGGCGAATTATCAGGTAAAGGGCGTCCTTGCGCCACCCCGGCGCGTACTTCGCAGGAAAAGGAGGCAGCCCCAAGGGGGCATCACACACGCAATCGACCAAATGCAGGCTTCAGAACGCCAGCAACCGTTCTGACGCCTTGGGTTGCTCAGTACCATGGCCCTATAATCGGGGCACTTTGTTTGTGGAGCGCCTTATGCCGAATCTACGTCTCGCCGACTTGAACGCCGAAATCGAAGCCAACGTGCGCCGCGCGTTGCTCGAAGACATCGGCAGCGGCGACATCACCGCACAGCTGATCCCTGCTGAACGCCTGGCCAAAGCCACCATCATCACTCGCGACGCTGCCGTCATCAGCGGCACCGCCTGGGTGGATACCGTGTTTCGCCAGCTCGACCCACGGGTTGCGGTGCACTGGCAGGTTGCCGATGGCGAGCGGGTCAAACCCAATCAGGTACTGTTCCACCTCGAAGGGCCAGCTCGCTCGCTGCTGACGGGGGAGCGCAGCGCGCTGAACTTCCTGCAAATGCTCTCTGGCGTTGCCACTCGCGCGCAGCAGTTGGCGGACTTCGTTGCCAATACCCAAGTTAAACTGCTCGACACCCGCAAAACCCTGCCAGGGCTGCGTTTGGCGCAGAAGTACGCCGTAACCTGTGGCGGTTGCCACAACCACCGCATCGGCCTGTATGACGCCTTCCTGATCAAGGAAAACCATATCGCCGCCAGCGGTGGCATCCCGCAGGCCATCGCCGCCGCCCACAAGATTGCGCCGGGCAAGCCGGTAGAAGTCGAAGTGGAAAGCCTGGATGAACTCAAGGAAGCCCTGGCGGCCGGTGCCGACATCATCATGCTTGATGAGCTGAGCCTGGATGACATGCGCGAAGCCGTGCGCTTGAACAACGGCAAGGCAAAGCTGGAGGCCAGCGGCGGGATCAACGAAAGCACGCTGCTGCCGATTGCCGAAACCGGGGTGGATTACATTTCGATTGGGGCGATGACCAAGGATGTGAAGGCTGTCGATCTGTCGATGCGACTGAGTCTGTGACCAGCAACGCATACCTGTAGAAGCCCGGCTTGCCGGCGATGGCGATCTGAAGGACGCTATCGTCGGCAAGCCGGCCTCTTAAAGAGCGTTTTTGTCAGACCACCAGATTGTTCATCTCGCAGTACTCTTCCCATTCCACACCCAAGACCTCGGCCGCTTCCTTGTGCAGTTTCAGGCGTTCGGTCTCGTACTCTTCAGGGGTCGAGGTGTACTTGAGCGTCAACTCCCACGGCTGCAAGCCCTGGGCTTCGGCTTCATCCTCGAATGCCCACTGGATCTGGTCCTTCTGATCATCGGGTGGCAAGTCCTTGATCTCTTCCAGCAAATGGGGTACGTCCAGCACGTATTTCTTGAGGGCTTCTTCGTGTCTGGCTTCTTGAGACAATTCTTTAACGGTCATGGCGTTCTCTTTGATCGGGGGAATGGAAGATGGATCTGGATCATCAAGGATCTCTCTGACGCAAAAAAACCGCGTGAAGCCCGGCTTTTCTGGCCTTCAGAACCATTCGGGATCATCTGAAAACAACGTGTCGCTGGTGCCCGAGACAGGAATCGAACCTGCGACCTTCGCGTTACGAGTGCGCTGCTCTACCGACTGAGCTACACGGGCAGTGGGCTAAACCTAGCACTGACCATGGGGCCAGGCAACTTCGAACACTGTTAAAAATCAAAAGATCGCAGCCTTCTGCAACGCCCGCATAAGGCTACGATCCTTTGATTTTTCTGCACATGGCAAAACGCCCCGAACCAGTCGGGGCGTTTTGTTGTTCAGCGGTCAGATGCGGGAGTGATTAAACGCCCGAAGCCTTCGCCGCCGCTACGTCCTTGATGGACAGCTTGATACGGCCGCGGTTGTCCACGTCCAGTACCAGCACTTCCACTTCCTGACCTTCTTTCAGAATGTCAGTCACTTTCTCTACGCGAGCATCGCTCAGCATGGAGATGTGAACCAGACCGTCCTTGCCAGGCAGGATGTTGACGAATGCGCCGAAGTCGACGATGCGCTCAACCTTACCGACGTAGATCTTGCCGATTTCGGCTTCAGCGGTAATACCCAGGACGCGCTGACGAGCAGCTTCTGCAGCTTCCTTGGTTTCACCGAAGATCTTGATCGAACCGTCGTCTTCGATGTCGATCGAAGCCTTGGTCTCTTCACAGATCGCACGAATGGTCGCGCCGCCTTTACCGATGACATCACGGATTTTGTCGGTGTCAATTTTCATCGCGATCATGGTCGGAGCGTTTTCCGACAGCTCGGTACGCGACTGGCCAATGATCTGGTTCATCTGGCCGAGGATGTTCAGGCGCGCTTCCAGGGCTTGGCCCAGAGCGATCTCCATGATCTCTTCGGTGATGCCCTTGATCTTGATGTCCATCTGCAGCGCGGTCACGCCTTTGGCGGTACCGGCTACCTTGAAGTCCATGTCGCCCAGGTGGTCTTCGTCACCCAGGATGTCGGTCAGGACGGCGAATTTCTCGCCTTCTTTAACCAGACCCATGGCGATACCGGCAACCGGTGCCTTCATTGGGACGCCAGCGTCCATCAGGGCCAGGGAAGCACCGCAAACGGAAGCCATGGAGCTCGAACCGTTGGATTCGGTGATTTCCGATACAACGCGGATGGTGTACGGGAACACGTCAGCGGCAGGCAGCATGGCCTGAACCGAACGACGTGCCAGGCGGCCGTGACCGATTTCACGACGACCAGCGCCACCCATGCGACCACACTCGCCCACCGAGAACGGAGGGAAGTTGTAGTGCAGCATGAACGGGTCTTTTTTCTCGCCTTCCAGGGTGTCCAGAAGTTGTGCGTCACGGGCAGTACCCAGCGTCGCAACTACCAGGGCCTGGGTTTCGCCACGGGTGAACAGGGCCGAACCGTGAGTCTTCGGCAGAACGCCGACTTCGATGTTCAGCGGACGTACGGTACGGGTGTCGCGACCGTCGATACGTGGCTTGCCGTTCACGATGTTTTCGCGAACGGTGCGGTATTCGATTTCGCCGAAAGCCGCTTTGACTTCAGCAGCGGAAGGTTGGCCTTCTTCGCCGGACAGCTTGGCGACGACCTGGTCCTTCAGCTCACCCAGGCGAGCGTAACGGTCAGCCTTGATGGTGATGGTGTAGGCCTGGGAGATCGCCTCGCCGAACTCGGCGCGGATCGCACCCAGCAGTTCAGTGGCTTCAGCTTGCGGAGCCCAGGTCCAGGTTGGCTTGGCAGCTTCGGCAGCCAGCTCCTTGACGGCTTGGATCACGGCCTGGAATTCGTCGTGGGCGAACAATACTGCGCCCAGCATCTGGTCTTCGGTCAGCTCTTTGGCTTCCGATTCAACCATCAGGACAGCTTCCGAAGTACCGGCAACGACCATGTCCAGGCTCGAAGCCTTCAGTTGTTCGTAAGTCGGGTTCAGCAGGTAGCCGGTGCTTTCGTGGAAGGCAACGCGGGCAGCGCCGATCGGGCCATCGAAAGGAATGCCGGAGATGGCCAGGGCAGCCGAGGTACCGATCATCGCAGCGATGTCCGGATCGGTCTTCTTGCTGGTGGACACGACGGTGCAGACAACCTGCACTTCGTTCATGAAGCCTTCAGGGAACAGCGGACGGATCGGACGATCGATCAGTCGGGAAGTCAGGGTTTCTTTCTCGGAAGGACGGCCTTCGCGCTTGAAGAAACCGCCTGGGATCTTACCGGCAGCGTAAGTCTTTTCCTGGTAGTGAACAGACAGAGGGAAGAAACCCTTGCCTGGATCGGCTTGCTTGGCACCAACGACGGTCACCAATACGCTGACGTCGTCGTCAACGGTGACCAATACTGCGCCGGAGGCCTGACGGGCGATACGGCCAGTCTCGAGGGTAACGGTCGACTGACCGAACTGGAATTTTTTGATTACCGGGTTCACGGTGTCCTACCTTCTTTTGTGGCTCTTGGGGAAACTGGGTTCTTGCGAAATTCTTGGGCAACGCCGGGAATCGGCCCGATGGGTTGTCCTGGGTGTCTCACACAGGCAAAACGGATATCCAGATAAAACTTGAGGCTGGGAGCCTGCCATGCGCCGGCGGAAACCCGCTGACGCACGACAGACAACCAACCTCTAGCGCAATCGCTGATTAGCGACGCAGACCCAGGCGAGCGATCAGAGCGCTGTAACGGCTCACGTCCTTGCCTTTCAGGTAGTCCAGCAGCTTACGACGCTGGTTAACCATGCGGATCAGACCACGACGGGAGTGGTGATCTTTACCGTTGGCCTTGAAGTGACCTTGCAGTTTGTTGATGTTGGCGGTCAGCAGTGCAACTTGCACTTCTGGCGAACCAGTGTCACCAACAGCTTGCTGGTAGTCAGCTACGATTTGAGCTTTTTCTTGAACGTCGAGAGCCATGTGGCAATCCTTTTATCAGGAAACTGTTTCAAAAACAGTTTCAACAGGCCAGGGACAAATCCCTGTATCTAAAAATGAGTAGTGACCGTGCCTGCTAACAGCCACACTCGTCCGGTCATTCTGACCGAATCAGTCGACGCGGCGCGATGCGCCCGTCTTCACTCACTTCACCAATACCGATGAAGCGACCATTGTGATCCTGTACCCGTACCATGCCGAACTTCGGGGCATCCGGGGCGCGTACCGGCTGGCCATTGAGCCAGTAGAACGCGCTCGCTTCCGAGAACTGCAACAGTGGCCAATCCAGCAGGCCGCTGTCCGATGGCATCAGGAAGCGGTCGACCGCCTCGTTGCCGCCTTCGGCATGTACCGCTTCCAGCTCTTCGAGGGTCACGGTCTGCGCCAGGGTGAAAGGCCCGGCCTGGGTACGTCGCAGTTCTGCAACGTAAGCGCCACAACCGAGTTGCTCACCGATATCCTCCACCAGGGTGCGAATATAGGTGCCTTTGGTGCAATCCACCGCAAGCCGCGCAGTATCCCCTTCGAAGGCCAGCAATTCCAAGCGCGTAATAGTAACAGAACGCGGTTCGCGCTCCACTACTTCACCTGCACGGGCCAGCTTGTACAAGGGCTGCCCATCACGCTTGAGAGCCGAGTACATCGGCGGTATCTGACTGATTTGCCCACGAAATTGCGGTAATACAGCTTCGATATCGGCGCGACCAACGGTCACCGGGCGCTCCTGCAAAACCTCGCCCTCGGCATCGGCCGTGGTGGTTGTCTTGCCCAGTTGCGCGAGGGTTTCGTAACCCTTGTCGGAATCGAGCAGGTACTGCGAGAACTTGGTGGCCTCACCGAAGCACAGCGGCAACACGCCAGTGGCCAGCGGATCGAGACTACCGGTGTGCCCGGCCTTCTCGGCGTTGAGCAACCAGCGGACCTTCTGCAAGGCTGCGTTGGAGGTGAACCCCAGCGGCTTGTCGAGCAGGATGATGCCGCTGACGTTACGACGGATACGTTTGACCTGAGCCACCGATTACTCCTTGGTGTCTTCGGCTTGTGCCGTAACCGAGTGCTGGTTGTCTTCAGCCACTGCGCGCTCGATCAAGGCCGACAGATGCGCACCGCGCACGACGCTTTCATCGTAGTGGAAGTGCAACTGTGGAACGCTGCGCAGCTTCATCTCGCGAGCCAGCTGCATGCGCAGGAAGCCAGCGGCGGAGTTGAGCACCTTGATGCTTTGCGCGATCTCTTCGTGACTGTCCTGGCCCATCACGGTGATGAAAATCTTGGCGTGACCGACGTCACGGCTGACTTCCACAGCGGTAATGGTGACCAGGCCGACGCGCGGGTCTTTGACTTCACGACGGATCAGTTGTGCCAGCTCACGCTGCATCTGATCGCCGATACGTTGGGTACGGCTGTATTCTTTTGCCATGTCTTGTTACCTGTTACTGCCCCACGGTGAAACCCGTAAGGTCTGAAAGCGGCAAACGCCCGGCCTGACAAAAGCCAGACCGGGCGTTGCGTTTAGAGTCCGGGCGATGCGCCGCGCAATTGCATGCGGCTGGCCATCACGGCTCTTGAAGTGCGCGAGTTAGAGGCTGCGAGCAACCTGGACCTTCTCGAAGACTTCGATCTTGTCACCGACCTTGACGTCGTTGTAGCTCTTCACGCCGATACCGCATTCCATGCCGGCACGTACTTCGGAAGCGTCATCCTTGAAGCGACGCAGGGATTCCAGCTCGCCTTCGAAGATAACGATGTCTTCACGCAGTACACGGATTGGACGGTTACGGTGAACAACACCTTCGATCACCATGCAACCGGCGATCGCGCCAAACTTCGGCGAACGGAACACGTCACGCACTTCGGCGATGCCCAGGATGTTCTCGCGAACGTCGCTGCCGAGCATACCGGTCAAGGCTTTCTTGACGTCTTCGATGATGTCGTAGATCACGTTGTAGTAACGCATATCCAGACCTTCCTGCTCGACGATCTTGCGAGCGCCGGCATCGGCACGCACGTTGAAGCCGAACAGTACAGCGTTGGAAGCCAGTGCCAGGTTGGCGTCGGATTCGGTAATACCACCAACACCGCCACCGACCACGCGCACTTGCACTTCGTCGTTGCCCAGGCCGTTCAGGGCACCGTTCAACGCTTCCAGCGAACCACGGACGTCGGATTTGAGGACGATGTTGAGCGTCTTCTTCTCTTCCTGACCCATGTTTTCAAAGATGTTTTCCAGCTTGCCGGCGTGAGCACGGGCCAGCTTGACTTCGCGGAACTTGCCTTGACGGAACAGAGCCACTTCACGGGCTTTCTTCTCGTCGGCAACCACGCTCATCTCGTCGCCAGCGTCCGGGGTACCGTCCAGGCCGAGGATCTCGACAGGGATGGCCGGACCGGCTTCCTTGATTGGCTTGCCGTTCTCGTCGAGCATGGCACGAACGCGGCCATAGTTCGAACCGACCAGGACCATATCGCCCTGGCGCAGGGTACCGTCTTGAACCAGAACGGTAGCCACCGGGCCACGACCCTTGTCCAGACGGGATTCAACCACGACACCACGGCCAGGAGCCGATGGCGTTGCAGTCAGTTCCAGGACCTCGGCTTGCAGCAGTACCGCTTCGAGCAATTCGTCGACGCCAGTACCCATTTTCGCCGAAACCGGTACGAATGGAGTGTCACCACCCCACTCTTCCGACGTCACGCCGTGTACCGACAGCTCGCTACGAATGCGATCGAGGTCAGCACCTGGCTTGTCGATCTTGTTCACTGCGACAACCAGCGGAACGCCAGCAGCCTTGGCGTGCTGAACAGCCTCGATGGTCTGTGGCATCACGCCGTCGTCCGCCGCAACCACCAGGATCACGATGTCAGTCGCCTTGGCACCACGGGCACGCATTGCGGTAAACGCGGCGTGACCAGGGGTGTCGAGGAACGTCACCATGCCACGGTCGGTTTCAACGTGGTAGGCACCGATGTGCTGGGTGATACCGCCGGCTTCGCCAGCAGCTACCTTGGCACGACGGATGTAGTCGAGCAGGGAAGTCTTACCGTGGTCAACGTGGCCCATTACGGTCACGACCGGTGCACGGGAAACCGCCTCACCTTCAAACTTCAGGGACTCAGCCAGGGAATCTTCCAGGGCGGTGTCGCTGACCAGGGTCACTTTGTGGCCCAGCTCTTCGGCAACCAGCTGGGCAGTTTCCTGGTCCAGTACCTGGTTGATGGTCGCTGGGGTACCCAGTTTGAACATGAACTTGATGATTTCAGCAGCCTTGACCGACATCTGCTGGGCGAGATCGCCCACAGTGATGGTCTCGCCGATCTTCACTTCGCGCACGACAGGGCCGGTTGGGCTCTGGAAACCGTGGGCGTTGCGCTTCTTCAGCTTGGCCTTGCCGCGACCACCACGACGGAAGCCATCGCTTTCTTCGTCGGTAGTACGTGGGGCAACGCGTGGCGCAGGCGCCTTCTCCTTGACCGAAGCACGATGCGGAGCGTTTTTGCGCTCACCATCGCCGCCACCGCGACGACTGTTGTCGTCGGCACGTGGCTTATCCGGACGACGCTGCTCGTCGCGCTTGCGGGTATCGGCTGCAGGTGCCGGAGCGGCAGCCACGACCGGCGCGCTTTCGCGCACAGGCTCGGCCACCGCAGCTGGCGCTGCAGCAGGTTGGGCTTGGGCGGACGGCGCAGCAGCTGGCTGGCGACGCGCTTCTTCTTCGGCGCGGCGCTTGGCTTCTTCTTCAGCCTTCTGACGTGCAGCATTTTCTACTGCGCGACGTTCATCCAGTTCACGCTTGCGCTCGGCTTCGATTTCTTCCGGGCTGCGCTGTACGAAGACTTTCTTCTTGCGTACTTCAACGCTGATGCTTTTGCTGCCAGCAACACGCAGGGTGCTGGTGGTTTTACGCTGCAGCGTAATCTTGCGTGGTTCTTCCACTTTCGCCTTGTGACTGCTCTTCAAGTGAGTCAGCAACGATTGCTTCTCACTGTCAGTCACACTTTCTTCGGCGGCGGTGTGCGGCAGACCTGCCTCACGCATCTGCTGCAACAGGCGCTCTACCGGTGTTTTGACCTCATCGGCCAGTTGTTTCACCGTGACTTGCGTCATGCATTTCTCTCCTCAGGCCGCGCCTAATTACTCGAACCAGTGGGCTCGGGCGGCCATGATCAACTTGCCGGCACGATCATCGTCAATGCCGTCGATGTCGAGCAGGTCGTCAATAGACTGCTCGGCCAGGTCTTCGCGGGTAATTACGCCGCGCACCGCCAGTTCCATCGCCAAATCCTTGTCCATACCCTCAAGCGAGAGCAGGTCTTCGGCCGGATGGGCGTCTGCCAGCTTTTCCTCAGTAGCGATGGCTTTGGTCAACAAACGATCCTTGGCACGAGCGCGAAGCTCGTTGACGGTGTCTTCGTCAAAGCCGTCGATGTTGAGCATTTCTTCCAGCGGTACGTAGGCAATCTCTTCCAGGCTGGTAAAGCCTTCATCGACCAGCACCTGTGCCAGATCTTCGTCGACTTCCAGCTCGTCGATGAAGTTGCGCAGGATGTCGCCGGTTTCTGCTTGCTGCTTAGCCTGGATGTCCGATTCGGTCATCACGTTCAGGGTCCAGCCAGTCAACTGGCTGGCCAGACGCACGTTCTGACCACCACGACCGATGGCCTGAGCCAGATTGTCTGCGCCGACGGCGATGTCCATTGCATGGGCATCTTCGTCAACGATAATTGCCGCAACCTCAGCCGGGGACATGGCGTTGATCACGAACTGAGCCGGGTTGTCGTCCCACAGGACGATGTCCACACGCTCACCGCCCAACTCGCCCGACACTGCCTGGACGCGCGAACCGCGCATACCGATGCAAGCGCCCTGCGGGTCGATGCGTTTGTCCTTGGAGCGAACGGCGATCTTGGCGCGCGAACCCGGATCACGGGACGCAGCCATTACTTCGATCAGCCCTTCAGCAATTTCCGGCACTTCGATGCGGAACAACTCGATCAGCATTTCCGGCGCGGTACGCGACAGGATCAACTGCGGGCCGCGGTTCTCGGTGCGGATTTCCTTGAGCAGCGCACGCAAGCGCACGCCAACCCGGAAAGTTTCGCGAGAAATGATGTCCTCACGGGCCAGCAACGCTTCGGCGTTGTTGCCCAGATCAACGATCACGTTGTCGCGGGTAACTTTTTTCACGGTGCCGGAGATGATTTCACCCAGGCGTTCGCGGTAAGCGTCGACAACCTGGGCGCGCTCGGCTTCGCGAACCTTCTGCACGATGACTTGCTTGGCAGTCTGTGCAGCGATACGGCCGAATTCGATGGACTCGATCTTCTCTTCGACAACGTCACCGACCTTGGCGCCAGGATGCGTCTCGGCAACCTTGCTTGGCCAGGTTTCGATGGCCGGATCGTCAAGATCGTCTTCTTCGACGACCGTCCAGCGACGGAAAGTCTCGTACGCACCGGTGTGGCGGTTGATTTCCACACGCAGATCGACTTCGTCCTCGAAACGCTTTTTGGTAGCCGTGGCCAGAGCGAGCTCCAGCGCTTCAAAAATTACGTTAGCCGGTACGCCCTTTTCATTGGATACCGACTCAACAACCAGCAGTACTTCTTTGCTCATCGTACGCCTCGCCTTTCGCAAGCCATTGGATCCGCGGGATCCGCAGTATCTGGCACGCCTCAGTCAAAACTGGGAATAATGTTGGCCTTGTCGATCATATCGATCGGCAACAGGAACTCATGGTCTTCTACCTGCACCACGACGTCCTGCTCTTCTACACCGCGCAGAAGGCCCTGAAAGTTGCGTCGTCCTTCAAAAGGCGAGCGCAGCTTGATCTTCACTTGTTCACCGGCAAATTTTGCAAACTGCTCAAGAGTGAACAGCGGGCGTTCCATGCCTGGCGAGGAAACTTCGAGGGTGTATTCAACGGAGATTGGATCTTCAACATCCAGCACACCGCTGATCTGACGGCTGACGATGGCACAATCGTCCACCAGCACACCGCCCTCTTTATCAATATAAACGCGCAACATCGAGTGACGACCCTGAGCCGAAAACTCGATACCCCAGCATTCATAGCCTAGGGCCACGACCACCGGGGCCAGCAAGGCCTGCAACTCTTCTAGCTTGCTCGACACCTGAACCCCCTCGTGCATGTATGTGCATGCTATGCAAAATAAAAAAATGGGCGAAGCGCCCATCCTTGAAACGCCGTCGAACAGCGGCGTTGGAAGTGTCCAGCTAACAAAAAGCCCCTTAAAAGGGGCTCCTTAAACTGGTTGCGGGGGCCGGATTTGAACCGACGACCTTCGGGTTATGAGCCCGACGAGCTACCAGACTGCTCCACCCCGCGACAAAGCTGGGGCGGAAGTATACGACCGATCCCCGACAGGGTCAATGTAACCTTCCACCTGCAAGAAAGCCCGCAACAGCGGGCTCTCCTGACTAATTGGTACCGAGAAGGGGACTCGAACCCCTACACCCTATGGGCACAACCACCTCAAGGTTGCGTGTCTACCAATTCCACCACCTCGGCAATACTACGTTTGAAACCCTTCTTACTTCTGCTCTTGAGCTGGAGGCACGTCAGTCGCTGGAGTAGCCGACTTTTGCTCTTGAAGCACCGGGACATCATCAGAAGCCGGTTGTTGCTTTGGTACTTCCAACACTGCTGGATTTGGGAGACCTACTTGAGTCAGCTGGTGAGCTTTCTCTTTAGCAAAGTAACCTAACCCTAAGCTGGTTATGAAGAAACCTGCGGCAAGTATAGCAGTAAACTTACTAAGAAAGGTAGAGGAACCTTGGCTTCCGAACACAGTATTTGAAGCACCTGCTCCGAAAGACGCGCCAGCGTCCGCACCTTTACCCTGCTGCAGCAAAACCAGAGCTACTACGCCCAATGCACCCAGCAGATGAAAAACGACTACGACTGTTTCCAGCATTTTTTCAGTTTCCCGCGGCGCGAATAATCGCACCGAACTCATCTGCATTCAGGGAAGCCCCACCAATGAGGCCCCCATCGATATCCGGCATGCCGAACAGTTCGACCGCATTGGCCGCCTTCACGCTGCCGCCGTATAGAAGCCGCACACCTTGTGCGACTTCAGAATTCTCTGCCGCCAACTGCGCGCGAATGGCTGCGTGCACATCCTGCGCCTGTTGCGGCGAAGCAGTCAGCCCGGTGCCAATGGCCCAGACCGGCTCGTAAGCAATTACTGCCTTTGCAAACGCACCGACACCCAACTCATCGATGATGCTGCCCAATTGCTGCGAGACAACCTCAAGGGTCTTCCCGGCTTCACGCTGCTCAAGGGTTTCCCCTATGCACAACACCGGAACCAGGCCACTTGCCTGTGCCGCTGCGAACTTGCGAATCAGCACTCCGTCCTGCTCACCCATTAACTGGCGGCGCTCGGAATGCCCGACAAGAACCAGGGAACAACCTGCATCCACCAACTGACTAGGCGAGACCTCACCGGTCAGCGCACCTTGTCCGGATTCCACCGCAGAATTCTGCGCACCGACCGAAATCGACTTTCCTTTCAAGCCATCAACCACTTGGCTGATATGCAACAAAGGCGGGAATACCGCTACTTCAACACCGCTCGGCAAGGCCAAGTCACGTAGGCCGTTGATCAGCTCAGCGACGCTGGCGCGGGTACCGTGCATCTTCCAGTTACCAGCTACCATAGGGCGACGCATGCTGTACCTCGTCGGTCAAAGTGGGCGCAGATGTTACCCAACACAATCGAGGCTGGCAAGCCGAATTCAGGCAGAAACTTCAGTAACCAGTTTTGCCAGCTCTTCGGCATAGCCGCGAACCAGGGTTTCGTCTTCGCCTTCGACCATCACACGCACCAGCGGCTCGGTCCCGGACTTGCGCAACAACACGCGCCCGCGACCCGCCATGGCCTGGGTGACACGCTCGCTGGCTTCCTTGACCGACGCATGCTCGAGCGGGTTTGCACCGCCACCGAAACGCACATTGATCAATACCTGAGGGCACTTGCGTAACGCCTGACGAGCCTCTGCCAACCCTTGCGAACGAGTCTTCAACGCCATCAACACCTGCAACGCGGCAATGATCGCATCACCGGTCGTGGTGTGATGGAAGCACACGATATGCCCCGAGTTCTCGCCACCGATCAGCCAGTTACGCTCCAGCAGGTCCGCGATCACATAACGGTCACCGACGTTGGCGCGCACAAAGGGAATCGCCAGGTCCGCGAGGGCGAGCTCCAGCCCCAGGTTACTCATCAACGTACCGACTACGCCGCCTTGCAGCTTGTCCTGTTCATGCAGATCGCGAGCGATGATAAACAGCAGCTCGTCGCCATCGACGATGGCACCGGTGTGATCAACCATCAACACCCGATCGCCGTCACCATCAAATGCGATACCCAGGTCGGCATGCTCGGCCAAGACGGCAGCCTGCAATTGGCCCATGTGGGTTGAACCGCAGTTGTCGTTGATGTTCAGGCCATTGGGGTGCGCGGACAGAACCACGACCTCGGCACCTAGCTCGCGAAATACGCTTGGCGCCACCTTGTACGTCGCACCGTGGGCGCAATCGATGACGATTTTCAGACCGGAGAAGCTGGTGCCGGTTGGCACGCTGCTCTTGCAGAATTCTATATAGCGGCCAGAGGCATCGTTGATTCGCGAGACCTTGCCGATCTTGCTCGACTCAACCACGGTCATCGGGGTGTCGAGCAACTCTTCGATCATGTGCTCGATCTCATCGGGAAGCTTGGTGCCCTTCCCGGAGAAAAACTTGATGCCATTGTCGTCATGGGGATTGTGCGAAGCACTGATCACGATGCCGGCTTCGGCATGAAAGGTACGCGTCAGGTAGGCGATGGCCGGTGTCGGCATCGGGCCCAGGAGCATCACGTCGGCACCCGCCGATGTCAGCCCGGCCTCGAGCGCCGATTCGAACATGTAACCGGAAATCCGCGTGTCCTTGCCCACCAGCACCTTGCACGCACCCATCTTGCGGAACGCCATGCCGGCAGCCCAGCCCAGCTTGAGCATGAAGTCAGGAGTGATCGGATAAACACCGACCCGACCGCGAATGCCGTCGGTGCCAAAATATTTCTTTGTCATAACTACTCCATAATTCTTATTCGGCTGATTCCACTGCGGTGATCATTTTCACCACATCAACTGTTTCAGCTACGTCATGGACACGCAATATACGCGCGCCCTTGTGCGTTGCCAGCGCCGCCAGGGCAAGACCGCCATACAGGCGCTCACCGACAGGGCGACTCAACGCTTGACCGATCATGCTCTTTCGCGACACCCCAACCAACAACGGGCGCCCCAAGGCATGCAAGGCTTCCATATGCTTGAACAAGCTTAGATTGTGCTGCAGATTTTTTGCGAACCCAAAACCCGGATCAAGAATGATCCGCTCAGCTGGAATCCCCACCGTCGCACATTGAGCCATGCGCTCGGCTAGAAACTCGCCCACCTCTTGGGTGACGTCCTGGTAGTGCGGGTTGTCCTGCATGTCACCCGGCTCACCGAGCATATGCATCAGGCAAACGGGCAAGCCGGTCGCCGCCGCCGCATCCAGGGCACCCTCGCGGCGCAAGGAACGCACGTCATTGATCAGGCCGGCACCCAGCCGCGCCGATTCGCGCATGACCGCGGGCGTGGAGGTATCGACCGAGATGATCACATCCAGTTCACGGTGAATCATTTCAACGATTGGTGCCACGCGCTCAAGCTCTTCGAGCGGTGAAACCGCCCTCGCGCCTGGCCGAGTAGACTCGCCGCCAACATCGATCAAGGTGGCGCCAGCCGCAACCATGGCTTGCGCATGGCGCAACGCCGCATCGAGCTGGCTGAATTTGCCACCATCGGAGAAAGAATCGGGAGTGACATTGAGAATGCCCATGACATGCGTCTGGGACAAATCAAGAACCCGGTTGCCGCAAGGCAACCGGGTCGAGGACTGAACAAAAGTCATTTCAAACCTTAAACGTCAGCAGCGGGACCGCCGATAGGTGTTTCCGGACGCTCACCCTGCACCGCTGGCGGCGTACCGGAGGTACCCGTGCCACCCGACCAGTCGCGAGGCTCGCGAGGTGTGCGTCCAGCCATGATGTCGTCGATCTGCTCGGCATCGATGGTTTCATACTTCATCAGGGCATCGGCCATGGCGTCGAGCTTGTCACGGTTGTCCGTGAGGATCTGCTTGGCGGTGCCGTAGCACTGGTCGATGATGCTGCGCACTTCGGAGTCGATCAGCTTGGCTGTCTCACCGGAGAAACTTGCACTCTGGCCACCGCCTCCGCGACCTAGGAACACTTCACCTTCCTCTTCAGCGTACATCAGCGGACCGAGTTTTTCGGAAAGCCCCCACTTGGTCACCATGTTCCGCGCAATCTGGCTGGCACGCATGATGTCGTTGGACGCACCGGTGGTGACGCCATCGAAGCCCAGGGTCATTTCTTCAGCGATACGGCCACCGTAAAGCGAGCAGATCTGGCTGATCAGCGCACGCTTGGACAGGCTGTAGCGATCTTCTTCCGGCAGGAACATGGTCACGCCCAGCGCACGACCGCGCGGGATGATCGAGACCTTGTAAACCGGGTCATGCTCAGGCACGACGCGACCCACAATGGCGTGGCCAGCTTCGTGATAAGCGGTGTTCTGCTTTTCTTTCTCGGACATGACCATGGATTTGCGCTCGGCGCCCATCATGATCTTGTCCTTGGCCAGTTCGAACTCTTTCATTTCGACGATGCGCTTGCCGGCACGGGCAGCGAACAACGACGCCTCGTTGACCAGGTTGGCCAGGTCGGCACCAGAGAAACCCGGGGTACCACGAGCGATCACTGCCGGAGCGACGTCGTCGCCCATTGGCACCTTGCGCATGTGGACCTTGAGAATCTGTTCGCGACCACGGATATCCGGCAGACCGACCACGACCTGACGGTCGAAACGGCCCGGACGCAGCAGCGCAGGGTCCAACACGTCAGGACGGTTGGTCGCGGCAATCACGATGATGCCATCGTTCATTTCGAAGCCGTCCATCTCCACCAGCAACTGGTTGAGTGTCTGCTCGCGTTCGTCGTGACCACCGCCCATGCCGGCACCACGGTGGCGACCGACGGCGTCGATTTCATCGATGAAGATGATGCATGGAGCGTGTTTCTTGGCCTGTTCGAACATGTCGCGAACACGGCTTGCACCGACACCGACGAACATCTCGACGAAATCGGAACCGGAAATGGTAAAGAAAGGCACCTTGGCTTCGCCGGCAATCGCCTTGGCCAGCAAGGTCTTACCGGTACCCGGAGGACCGACCATCAATACGCCACGAGGAATGCGGCCACCCAGGCGCTGGAACTTGCCCGGATCACGCAGGAACTCGACCAGCTCACCGACTTCTTCCTTGGCTTCGTCGCAACCGGCAACGTCTGCCAGGGTGGTTTTCACCTGGTCTTCGGAGAGCAGGCGCGCCTTGCTCTTGCCAAAGCTCATCGGCCCGCCCTTGCCACCGGCACCGCCCTGCATCTGGCGCATGAAGAACATGAACACGGCGATGATCACCAGGATCGGGAAGCTCGCGACCAGGAGTTGGGTCCAGATGCTTTGCTGTTCAGGCTGCTTGCCTTCGACCACGACGTGGTTATCCACCAGGTCGCCGATCAGGCCGTTGTCCTGGATTGCCGGACGAATGGTCTTGAAGCTGTCGCCATCGTTGCGCTTGCCGGTAATCACGTAGCCATCAACCGCCACGCGCTCGACCTTGCCATCCTTGACCTGCTGGATGAAGTCGGAATAGTTGAGGGTCTGCGGCTCGTTAGGGCTGGAGAAGTTGTTCATCACTGTCACCAGGACAGCCGCGATGATCAACCACAGGATCAGATTCTTTGCCATATCGTTCAATTAACTACCCTCTGAAGCAAGCGCCGCTGTTGGCGCGCGCTTCGCATGATATTCACCGGCCTAACTTACTACATTACCTACAACTCTGGCAGGCGCCGTCTGTAACCCTTTGTGAAACTCTTCCTACACAATATTCGCTATTTCCCACAGGGCGAAATACGAAATTCCTATTGCCCTGCAAAAAAACCGCGCTTTATTCACTCCGGCCGCGGTAGCCCCAAGCCAGCATGTATTGCTCGCGGGAGCTGCCTCGGGAAGAGTCCGGCTTGATCATCTGGACCTTGTCGAATTTCTGACGAGCGTCCTTCACGTAAGCATCAAACCCTTCACCCTGAAAAACCTTGATCACAAAATTACCACCCGGCTTGAGTATCCGGGCTGCCAGATCAAGCGCCAGCTCGCAAAGAAACATGGCTTTGGGCATATCTACGGCAGGCGTACCACTCATATTGGGGGCCATATCGGAAATCACAAGGTCCACCGGCGAATTACCGACGGCGTCCAGGATCTGAGCGAGCACTTCGTCCTGGGTAAAGTCCCCCTGGATGAAAGTCACGTCCGGAATGCTGTCCATTTCCAGGATATCCGAGGCGATCAGGCGCCCCTGACCACCGATCAGCCGGCTAGTGACCTGCGACCAGCCACCAGGCGCCGCCCCCAGGTCAACAACGGTCATGCCCGGACGGATCAGCTTGTATTTCTCCTGGACCTCCAGAAGCTTGTAACTCGCACGCGAGCGGTAGCCATCCTTCTGCGCCTGCTTCACATAGGGATCATTGACATGTCTTTTCAGCCAACCAAGGCTTGTCTTGGAACGCGCCATTGGGCACCTCGATGATAAGGGTCGTGATTAGTTGGGCGGATCCACGAACCCTCGGGTAAAATGGCCGCCATTTTACAGAATCCAGACGAAAGGGTCAGATTATGCCGCTCACTCAAGAGCAGAAGAAACAGTACAAATCCATTGGCCACCATCTGAAACCGGTTTTGATTGTGGCTGACAACGGTTTGACTGAAGGTGTGTTAGCCGAATTTGAACGCGCATTGGCGGATCACGAACTGATCAAGATCAAGCTCAATATCCTCGATCGCGAATCGCGCCTGGCATCCATTGCCGAGCTGTGCAAGGTTGGCAAAGCGGATCTGGTACAGGTCATCGGCAAGATGGCACTGATTTACCGCAAGAACTTCAGCGTCAACAAGCAGCTGTCGAACGTCCATCGCTTCAAGTGATGACAAGGGTCAAGGGTGTGCTTCGCGCACCCTGACACTCCATCCGGGCACCGGCTGCATAATCAGCACCAGCCCCGAGAACCCCAAAACCAGATAGCTGAACACCTGCCAGCGCTGCGCATCCGGCCAGCCGATAGGCACGGCCACAAACATCGCACAGGCGCACAACGCGACCAGCAGCACCTGCCCACGAAAATCCCGCCATAGACTGGCAAGGCCATTAGCCTGTACCAGCACCAAAGCCTGAAAGATCACGCACACGGCGGCAAACCCCACCACCACGGTCTCGAACATGCCGGCGATCTCATCGATCAGCAACGGTGCCAGGCCAATTCGGCCCAACACCGGCTGCAAACCGAGATGCACCAGCCACAGACCGCCGACCCACAACATCTGGGCCAGCTGCCAGAGCATGGCGCCCGCATTCAGCGGGCGCCTTGCTTCAGATGTGACGGACTTCGACAATCTCGTACTCGATAACGCCACCAGGCGTTTTGACGACGACCACATCACCCTCTTCCTTGCCGATCAAGGCTCGAGCCAAGGGTGAACCGACCGAAATCTTGCCGAGTTTGAAGTCAGCCTCATCCTCACCCACGATGTGGTAAGTGACGCTTTCATCAGTCTCGACGTTGGCGATTTCGACGGTGGTGCCGAAGATAACCTTGCCAGTGTGAGGAATGGTCGTGACGTCGATGATGACCTGATTCTGAATCCGGCCTTCGATGTCACGAATCCGCGCCTCGACCATACCCTGCTGCTCGCGAGCAGCGTGGTATTCGGCGTTTTCCTTCAAGTCGCCCAACTCACGGGCCGTACCGATGTCCTGGCTGAGCTTTGGACGGACGACTTTGGTCAGGTGAGCGTGCTCTTCCTCCAGGGCGCGAGCGCCCTGAACGGTCATCGGGTACTTCGTTATGCTCATGCCTTCAATCCTGCGTGTAGATCCTGCAAGCGGCGTACGGTCTTCTCGGGACCGAACTTCAGCGCTTCACAGATCGCTTCGCCAGCAGCAATGGTGGTGGTGCAGTAAATCTTGTGCTGCAGGGCATTGCGACGAATGGAATAGGAGTCAGCGATCGACTGACGGCCTTCGGTGGTGTTGATGATCAAGGTGACTTCGTCATTCTTGATCATGTCGACTACGTGCGGACGCCCTTCGGTCACCTTGTTCACGCGGCGCACTTTCAGGCCTGCGGCTTCGATCAGCTTGGCAGTACCGGCAGTGGCAACCACTTCAAAGCCCAAGTTGATCAGATCACGGGCCACGCCTGCAACCAGTGGCTTGTCGTCATCACGTACGCTGATGAACGCAGTACCGCCGGTCGGCAGCACTTCGCTGGCACCCATCTGGGCCTTGGCGAATGCTTCACCGAAGGTGTCGCCCACGCCCATCACTTCGCCGGTCGACTTCATCTCTGGGCCGAGGATCGGGTCGACGCCAGGGAATTTGGCGAACGGGAACACCGCTTCTTTCACGCTGTAGAAGTTCGGGATAATTTCCTTGGTGAAACCCAGCTCCTGCAGGGTTTTACCGGCCATCACGCGCGCTGCGATCATCGCCAGGGAAACACCGATGCACTTGGACACGAACGGTACGGTACGCGAAGCGCGCGGGTTGACTTCGATGACGTAGATGTCTTCGCCTTGCAGCGCCAACTGAACGTTCATCAGGCCGACCACACCCAGTTCCAGGGCCATTTTCTTGACCTGTTCGCGCATTTCGTCCTGGATGTGCGCCGGCAGGGAGTATGGCGGCAGCGAGCACGCGGAGTCACCGGAGTGAACGCCGGCCTGCTCGATGTGCTGCATGATCGCGCCGATCACTACGTCCTTGCCGTCGCAGACCGCATCCACGTCCATTTCAATGGCGCAGTTGAGGAAGTGGTCCAGCAGCACCGGGCTGTCGTTGGACACTTGAACCGCTTCACGCAGGTAGCGCTTGAGTTCTTCTTCTTCGTAGACGATTTCCATCGCACGACCGCCCAGTACATAGGACGGGCGCACCACCAGCGGGTAACCGATCTTGCTGGCTGCACGAATCGCTTCGTCTTCGCTGCGCACGGTGGCGTTTGGCGGCTGACGCAGGTTCAGGCGCTGGACCATTTGCTGGAAGCGCTCGCGGTCTTCGGCACGGTCGATGGCGTCAGGGCTGGTGCCGATGATCGGCACGCCAGCGGCTTCCAGGGCACGGGCCAGTTTCAGCGGGGTCTGGCCGCCGTACTGAACGATCACGCCTTTTGGCTTCTCGACGCGGACGATTTCCAGCACGTCTTCCAGGGTCACTGGTTCGAAGTACAGGCGATCGGAGGTGTCGTAGTCGGTGGAAACGGTTTCCGGGTTGCAGTTGACCATGATGGTCTCGTAACCGTCATCGCGCAGGGCCAGTGCCGCGTGCACGCAGCAGTAGTCGAACTCGATACCCTGGCCGATACGGTTAGGACCGCCACCCAGGATCATGATTTTGTCGCGGCCCGACGGCGCGGCTTCGCACTCTTCTTCGTACGTGGAGTACAGGTACGCGGTATCGGTGGCGAACTCGGCGGCGCAGGTGTCGACGCGCTTGTAGACCGGGAAGATTTCCAGCTTGTGGCGGTGGGCACGCAGGCTCTTCTCGGTCACACCCAGCAGCTTGGCCAGGCGCATGTCGGAGAAGCCCTTGCGCTTGAGACGGAACATCAGGTCACGGTCGATGCTGGTCAGACCCAGGGTCTTGACCTTCTCTTCGTCCTTGATCAGATCTTCCATCTGCACCAGGAACCAAGGATCGATCATGGTCATGCCGAAGATGTCTTCAACGCTCATGCCAGCGCGCATGGCGTCCGCCACGTACCAGATACGCTCGGCGCCCGGCACGGTCAGTTCGCGCTTGAGGATGCTCATGCTTTCCGGGTTGCGCAGGTCAACCTTCTCGTCCAGACCGCAAACACCGACTTCCAGGCCGCGCAGGGCTTTCTGCAGGGATTCCTGGAAGGTGCGGCCGATGGCCATGACTTCACCTACCGACTTCATCTGAGTGGTCAGGCGCGCATCAGCCTTGGAGAACTTCTCGAAGGCGAAACGTGGCAGCTTGGTCACGACGTAGTCGATGGACGGTTCGAAGGACGCCGGGGTCTTGCCGCCGGTGATGTCGTTCGACAGCTCATCCAGGGTGTAGCCCACAGCCAGCTTGGCCGCGACCTTGGCGATCGGGAAACCGGTGGCCTTCGAGGCCAGTGCCGAGGAACGGGATACACGCGGGTTCATTTCGATCACGACCATGCGGCCGGTGTTCGGGCAGATACCGAACTGAACGTTCGAACCGCCGGTTTCCACGCCGATCTCACGCAGTACCGCCAGGGAGGCGTTACGCAGGATCTGGTATTCCTTGTCGGTCAGGGTCTGTGCCGGCGCCACGGTGATCGAGTCACCCGTGTGCACGCCCATCGGGTCAAAGTTTTCGATGGAGCAGACGATGATGCAGTTGTCCTTTTTGTCGCGGACAACTTCCATTTCATATTCTTTCCAACCGATCAGCGATTCGTCGATCAGCAGCTCTTTGGTCGGAGACAGGTCCAGGCCGCGGGCGCAGATTTCTTCGAACTCTTCACGGTTGTACGCGATACCGCCACCGGTGCCGCCCATGGTGAAGGACGGACGGATGATGCACGGGAAGCCCAGCTTCTCGAGGACCGCATTGGCCTCTTCCATGCTGTGCGCGATGCCGGAACGCGGGCACGCCAGGCCGATGGATTTCATCGCCTTGTCGAAACGCGAACGGTCTTCAGCCTTGTCGATGGTGTCGGCGTTGGCACCGATCATTTCTACGCCGAACTTCTCCAGGACGCCTTCGCGCTCCAGGTCCAGGGCGCAGTTCAGGGCGGTCTGGCCGCCCATGGTCGGCAGCAGCGCGTCCGGACGCTCTTTCTCGATGATCTTGGCAACGGTCTGCCACTTGATCGGCTCGATGTAGGTGGCGTCGGCCATGGCCGGGTCGGTCATGATGGTGGCCGGGTTGGAGTTCACCAGGATGACGCGGTAGCCCTCTTCGCGCAGGGCTTTGCAGGCCTGGGCGCCGGAGTAGTCGAATTCGCAGGCCTGGCCGATCACGATCGGGCCAGCGCCGAGAATCAGGATGCTTTTAATGTCTGTACGTTTTGGCATGGGTTTGTCACTCAAATCCGCAGGTCAGTCGGCAAGCCGTCTTGTTCAATCTGTGAAGACTTGAAGGGGTCGCCGATATCGGGACCACCCTCAAGCTTTGCAACATCAGGGCGAGCGATCAGCGTCGCTTGGCCATCTCGTTGATGAAGCGATCGAACAGAGGTGCTACGTCGTTCGGGCCAGGGCTGGCTTCAGGGTGACCCTGGAAGCTGAAGGCGCTCTTGTCGGTACGCTCGATACCTTGCAGGGTGCCGTCGAACAGCGATTTGTGAATCGCGCGAACGTTGGCAGGCAGGGTGGCTTCGTCTACCGCAAAACCGTGGTTCTGGCTGGTGATCATCACCACGCCGCTGTCCAGATCCTGGACCGGGTGGTTGGCACCGTGGTGGCCGTGACCCATTTTCAGGGTCTTGGCGCCGGAGGCCAGGGCCAGCAACTGGTGACCGAGGCAGATACCGAACACCGGGATGTCGGTTTCCAGCACGTCCTTGATCGCCTGGATCGCGTAGTCGCAAGGCTCGGGATCGCCAGGGCCGTTGGACAGGAACACGCCGTCCGGCTTCAGGGCCAGCGCTTCGGCGGCTGGAGTTTGTGCAGGCACCACGGTCACGCGGCAACCGCGCTCGACCAGCATGCGCAGGATGTTCACCTTGACGCCGTAGTCGTAGGCCACCACGTGGTACGGCAGTTCGGAGGCTTCGATGGTCGCGTGGCTGTCGGTCTTCAGATCCCAGACAGTCGAACGCCACTCGTACTTCTCTTTGGTACTGACGACTTTCGCCAGGTCCATGCCCTTGAGGCCAGGGAAGCCTTGGGCAGCGGCGATGGCGGCTTCTTCGGAAATGTTGTCACCGGCCATGATGCAGCCGTTCTGCGCACCTTTTTCACGCAGGATGCGCGTCAGGCGGCGAGTGTCGATACCGGCGATGGCGACGACGTTGTTGGCCTTCAGGTAGTCCGACAGGGACATCGTGTTACGCCAGTTGCTCGCCACCAGCGGCAGGTCACGGATGACCAGGCCAGCAGACCAGACGCGGTTGGACTCGGCGTCTTCCGGCGTGGTGCCGGTATTGCCGATGTGCGGGTAAGTCAGGGTAACGATCTGTTGGGCGTAGGAAGGATCGGTAAGGATTTCCTGATAGCCGGTCATTGCGGTGTTGAACACCACCTCACCAACGGTTTGACCGTCGGCTCCAATGGCTTCGCCGCGAAAAATGCTGCCATCAGCAAGGGCGAGTATGGCTGGCTTAGTCAAGAAGACCTCCCGTAAATAAAGCCTGAAAGGGCGATCGCAGGTTGTAAAAAAGCGGAGTGACGTATGGACACGTCACCCCGCTTCTTCACTGAATTATTCTGCGCGCTTTTAGTGGACACACTAAAGCTGTAGCTTACAGAAAAAGGCATTTTTGGTCTACCGCCAATGAGCCTTAAAGGCTGGAGAATGCGACAGGTCGTCGCTTGGCGGGGTAAAACCGGGCTCAAACGCTGTGCGCGAGCCCGATTTAGGGTGCATCTTAACGCAGGTCGAGCACGTCTTGCATGTCATAAAGACCCGCTTCACGCCCGTCGAGCCACAAAGCAGCACGCACCGCACCCTTGGCGAAGGTCATGCGGCTGGAGGCCTTGTGAGTGATCTCGACACGCTCACCGTCGGCTGCGAACAACACAGTGTGATCACCCACGATATCGCCAGCGCGCACCGTGGCAAAACCGATGGTCTCGCGCTCGCGAGCACCGGTCTGGCCCTCACGACCGTAAACCGCGACTTTCTTCAGGTCGCGACCCAGGGCATCGGCAATCACCTCACCCATGCGCACGGCCGTACCGGACGGCGCATCGACTTTATGCCGATGGTGAGCTTCGGTGATCTCGATATCGACATCATCGCCCAGCACCCGGGCGGCGGTATCGAGCAGCTTCAGGCACAGGTTTACACCGACGCTGAAATTGGCCGCGAAGACGATCGGGATATCCTTGCCCGCCTCTGCCAGCAACTGCTTCTCTTCAACACTGAAGCCGGTGGTGCCAATGATCATCGCCTTGTTGTGCTTGCGGCAGAAGGCGAGGTTTTTCAGGGTCACCGTCGGATGAGTGAAGTCGATCAGCACGTCGAACTCATCGACCACGCGATCCAGGTCACCCGACAGCGGCACGCCGATGCGACCGATAGCCGCCAGCTCACCGGCGTCCGCGCCGACCAGCGTACTGTCAGGACGATCCACTGCCGCCGTCAGGCCGGCACCTGGCGCCTGCTGCACAGCCTCGATCAGGGTTTTGCCCATGCGCCCGGCGGCGCCCATCACAGCTATACGTCGCATGCCTGTCTCCTTACAAATCGCCGAAGAAGCGCTTCACGCCTTCGAACCAGCCCGTGGTTTTCGGGGAATGACTGTTGTCGTCCGCCAGGGAGCTGCGGAACTCTTCGAGCATTTCACGCTGGCGACGGCTCAGGTTGACTGGCGTCTCGACTGCCACACGGCACATCAAGTCACCCGCACCGCCGCCACGCACAGGCGCAACGCCCTTGCCACGCACGCGGAACTGCTTGCCGGTCTGAGTCCCCTCAGGGATTTTCAGCTTGACTCGACCATCGAGGGTCGGAATCTCCAGCTCGCCACCCAACGCCGCATCGACGAAGCTGATAGGCACTTCACAGAACAGATGCTTGCCGTCACGCTGGAAAATCGAGTGCTCGCGCACGTTGATCACCACGTACAGATCGCCGGTTGGCCCGCCCTGGGCACCCGCCTCGCCCTCGCCCGACAGGCGAATGCGGTCACCGGTATCGACACCGGCCGGCACTTTGACCGACAGGGTCTTGTACTCTTCGACACGACCTTCGCCATGGCAGGAATCGCAAGGATCGGAAATGATCTTGCCCTGGCCGTGGCAACGCGGACAGGTTTGCTGCACCGAGAAGAACCCTTGCTGCATGCGCACCTGGCCGATACCGCCACAGGTCGGGCAGGTCACCGGCGAAGAGCCTTTCTTGGCACCCGAGCCGTCACATGGCTTGCAGTTGACCAGTGTCGGAACGCGAATATTCACGCTGGTGCCACGCACCGCTTCTTCCAGGTTCAGCTCCAACGTGTAACGCAGGTCGCTGCCTCGCTGGGCACCACCGCGGGAACCACCGCGACCGCCACCGAAGAAGTCGCTGAAGACATCACCAAAGATGTCCGAGAAGTTCTGGCCACCGAAACCGGCGCCGCCACCACCCATGCTCGGGTCGACACCGGCATGACCGTACTGGTCGTAGGCCGCACGCTTGCTGGAATCGGAGAGCACCTCGTAGGCCTCGTTGGCCTCCTTGAACATCTCTTCCGACGCCTTGTCATCAGGATTACGGTCCGGGTGGTGCTTCATCGCCAGGCGACGGTAGGCCTTTTTCAGGTCCGCCTCGCTTGAACCTCGCTCAACACCCAATACTTCGTAATAGTCACGCTTTGCCATAAGTCTCTGCACTCTTGAGGACGTTCGACAAACCTCTCCTGAGCCTCGTCAAACTCGTTGAGCCCCAATACAGGCCCGGACCCAACTCACGTCAATTCAACGATCCTGGTCTTTGTTTCAATGTGGCACTTTCGGCTCGGAAAGCAGGAGCATTCCCGACCATGCCGCCAACAAGCGAACCGTGTCGCATGCTGTAAAAATTCGCTGACTCCAGACACGCCAACGCGGGAGCAAGCTCCCGCGCGGCGACATCCTACCAGTCACCGCCTGAAGGCAGTCAACCGGCCGACCAACAACTTACTTGTGGTCTTTTACTTCTTCGAACTCAGCATCGACAACGTCGTCTGCCTTTTGCGCCTTGTCGTCGTGCGGTGCCGCGCCTTCAGCAGGCTGAGCCTGTTCGGCGTACATCTTCTGCGCCACTGGAGCGGAGACTTTCGACAGTTCTTCAACCTTGGCTTCGATAGCAGCCTTGTCGTCGCCTTTTACAGCGGCTTCCAGGGCAACCACGGCAGCTTCGATCGCAGTCTTCTCTTCAGCGCTTACCTTGTCGCCAGCGTCAGCGACCATTTTGCGCGTCGAGTGAACCAGTGCGTCACCCTGGTTACGGGCAGCGGCCAGCTCTTCGAACTTGCGGTCTTCCTCGGCATTGGCCTCGGCGTCACGCACCATGCGCTCGATCTCTTCATCGGACAGGCCGGAGTTGGCCTTGATCACGATCGACTGAGTCTTGCCGGTGGCCTTGTCCTTGGCGCCTACGTGCAGGATGCCGTTAGCGTCGATGTCGAAGGTCACTTCGATTTGTGGCACGCCACGTGGTGCTGGTGGAATCTCGGCCAGGTCGAACTTGCCCAGGGACTTGTTCTGTGCAGCCTGCTTACGCTCACCTTGCAGCACGTGAATGGTCACGGCGCCCTGGTTGTCGTCGGCAGTCGAGAACACTTGCGATTTCTTGGTAGGAATCGTGGTGTTTTTCTCGATCAGCGCAGTCATCACGCCACCCATGGTTTCGATACCCAGGGTCAGCGGGCTGACGTCCAGCAGCAGAACGTCTTTCACGTCACCGGCCAGTACCGCACCCTGGATGGCAGCACCCATGGCAACAGCTTCGTCCGGGTTCACGTCTTTACGTGCTTCTTTACCGAAGAACTCGGTCACCAGCTTCTGAACCAGTGGCATACGGGTCTGACCGCCGACCAGGATCACGTCGTTGATCGCGCCAACGTCGATACCGGAGTCTTTCAGCGCAATGCGGCAAGGTTCGATAGTGCGTTGAACCAGGTCTTCAACCAGCGCTTCCAGCTTGGCGCGGGAGATCTTCACGTTCAAGTGCTTAGGACCGGTAGCGTCTGCAGTGATGTACGGCAGGTTGACGTCGGTCGACTGAGCGGAAGACAGCTCGATCTTGGCTTTTTCAGCGGCTTCTTTCAGGCGCTGCATCGCCAGCGGATCACCCTTGAGGTTCATGCCGCTTTCTTTCTTGAATTCGTCGACGAGGTAGTCGATCAGACGAATGTCGAAGTCCTCACCACCCAGGAAGGTGTCGCCGTTGGTGGCCAACACTTCGAACTGGTGCTCGCCATCGACTTCAGCGATCTCGATCACGGAAACGTCGAAAGTACCGCCACCCAGGTCATAAACGATCACGGTGTGATCGCCCTTGGCCTTGTCCATACCGTAAGCCAGAGCAGCCGCGGTTGGTTCGTTGATGATACGTTTCACGTCCAGGCCCGCGATGCGGCCGGCGTCCTTGGTCGCCTGACGCTGGCTGTCGTTGAAGTAGGCCGGAACGGTGATCACCGCTTCAGTCACTGGCTCGCCGAGGTAGTCTTCGGCGGTCTTCTTCATCTTCTTCAGGATTTCAGCCGAGATTTGTGGCGGCGCCATCTTCTGGCCGTTCACTTCAACCCAGGCGTCACCGTTGTCAGCCTTGGCGATCTTGTACGGAACCATCTTGATGTCTTTCTGCACGACTTCTTCGTCGAACTTGCGACCGATCAGACGCTTCACGGCGTACAGGGTGTTATGCGGGTTGGTCACAGCCTGACGCTTGGCGGACTGGCCGACCAGGATTTCGCCATCGTTGGCGTAAGCGATGATCGACGGCGTGGTACGCGCGCCTTCGGCGTTTTCAATAACTTTGGCTACGCCGTTTTCAAGCACGGAGACGCAGGAGTTGGTGGTCCCCAGGTCGATACCGATAATTTTGCCCATGTTCACTCTCCCGAAACTTTGGATTTGGTTGCCGCAGCAGTGGTGGCTAACTGCGGTAGCACTTAAACGCTTGACTTCTAAATGGGGGCCTTGCGGCTAATTTCAAGCCTGCTCGTCAATAGAAGGCGAAACTGGCGCCGGAGCCTTGCTGACCACGACCATCGCCGGGCGCAGCAGGCGACCGTTAAGCTGGTAGCCCTTCTGGAACACCTTGAGCACGCTGTTTGGCTCGAGGTCAGCGCTTTCCTGCATGGCCATTGCCTGATGAAGAACGGCGTTGAACGGCTCGCCATGCGGATCGATCGCTTCCAGCTGATAACGCTTCAGGGTGTCCTGGAACATTTTCAGGGTCAGCTCGATGCCTTCACGCATCGGACGAATGCTTTCGTCATCCGGGCTGGACAATTCCAGGCCACGCTCCAGGCTGTCGATGATCGGCAGCAGGTCGCCGGCGAATTTTTCCAGCGCGAACTTGTGAGCTTTTTCTACATCCTGCTCGGCGCGACGGCGGACGTTCTGCAGATCGGCGGCTACACGCAAAGCCTGATCCTGCGCACCTGCCAGTTGCTCTTCGAGCACTTGTACACGAGCCGCCAGGTCATCACCCGAAGCCTGGGAAGCCTGATCGGCGTCTAGATTTTGCGTATCCACTGTCTGTTCGTCAGCCATAGAATTCTCCTTTCAATATCGTCCGCGAGCCTGACTCGCGCTTCTGTCCAGCTATATGGGGCCGCAAAATCCGGCTTCAAGGGCTGATCAAACATTAACCCTACAAAAAACAGCTGCATTGTCATTCCCCTCCGCGCTAAGGATTTCGTCGGATCAAGCAAATCGAGCTAACGAGGGGCATTGTCAGCCGCAAATAAAACACTGTATAAATAACCAGACCTAAAGCCTGGGAGCGGCCTTCATGCTGGTGCACCTGTCCGTACATAACTACGCCATCGTTGAACATCTCGATCTTGAACTTGATCGAGGCATGAGCGTGATCACAGGGGAAACCGGCGCCGGCAAGTCGATCATGCTCGACGCCCTGGGCCTGACCCTCGGCGATCGAGCCGACAGCGGCGTGGTCCGCCCCGGCGCAGACAAAGCCGACATCCTGGCAACCTTTGACCTGGCCGACATCCCGGAAGCCAGCGCCTGGCTCGCCGAACGCGACCTCGAGAACGACGGCCCGTGCATCCTGCGCCGAGTCATTACCGCCGAAGGGCGCTCGCGCGGCTACATCAACGGCACCCCCTGCCCGCTGGGCGACCTCAAGGCCCTGGGCGAACTGCTGATCGACATCCATAGCCAGCATGAACACCAGTCCCTGCTCAAGACCGATACCCATCGCCGCCTGCTCGACGAATACGCCGGCGCCACGGACCTTGCCCGCCAGGTGCACCTGGCCGCCCAGCGCTGGCGCCAGACTCACCAGGAGCTTGAGCGACTGTCCAACTCCGGCGACGAGCAGCGCGCTCGCCATCAGTTGCTCAGCTACCAACTTGAAGAGCTTGAAAACCTTGGCCTCGGCGACAACGAGCTGGAGCAGTTGGAACAGGAACACAAGAACCTGACCAACGCGGAAACCTTGCTGGGTATCTGCCGGCAAGTGGTCGAACAATGTAGCGAGAGTGATTCCGGCAATGTCCTGAACGCCCTGACTGCAAGCCTTAATCGCCTGTCGAGCGTGAACAACTCGATTGGCGCGCTGGGCGAAGCCAGCAGCTTGCTGACCAGCGCGCAGATCCAGGTTGAAGAAGCCGTGGGTGAGCTGAACCGCTTCCTGGATAACTTCGACGCAGACCCGGCGCGCCTTCAATACCTGGAAGAACGCCTCGATGCGATCTACACCATGGCACGCAAGCACCGCATCCAGCCAACCGAGGTCGCTGAGATGCAACAGCGGTTACTGGATGAAATCGAAACCCTGAACGCCAACGATGAATCCATCGAGCGACTGAGTGATGAGCTGGCGTCTTAT
This sequence comes from Pseudomonas umsongensis, assembly GCF_002236105.1. Lineage (GTDB taxonomy): Bacteria > Pseudomonadota > Gammaproteobacteria > Pseudomonadales > Pseudomonadaceae > Aquipseudomonas > Aquipseudomonas umsongensis. Next base: position 63,602 of record NZ_NIWU01000002.1, on the reverse strand, counting down.
GCCCGTCATTATCAGGAGAAGGCTCGAGAGTTGAGCGACCTGCGCCACCAAGCCTCCAGCAGCCTGGCCAGCGCGGTGGAACAGGAGATCCAGCGCCTGGGCATGCCCGGAGGGCGCTTTGCCATTGAGCTGCGACCGAACAGCAGCAATGAATTGCTTCCGAACGGACTCGAACAGGTGGAACTGTTGGTTAGCGCTAACCCGGGGCAGCCATTAAAAGCGCTGGCGAAGGTGGCATCGGGTGGCGAACTGTCGCGTATCAGCCTGGCGATCCAGGTGATCACCGCGCAAACGTCCCGGGTCCCGACCTTGGTGTTCGACGAAGTGGACGTCGGCATTGGCGGACCGACTGCAGAAATCGTCGGCCAATTGCTGCGCAGGCTTGGTGAACGCGGGCAGGTCCTGACGGTCACGCACCTGCCCCAAGTTGCCGCACAAGGGCATCAGCACCTGTTCGTGCACAAAGTCCGGGGCGAAGATGCCACTCGCACGGCCGTCTCCAAATTAAGCAAGAACGATCGCGTAGAAGAAGTGGCGCGAATGCTGGGCGGGATCGATCTCACCAAGGAATCCCTGGCTCACGCCAAGAAAATGGTCGTCACTGCAAAAATCTAAAACGAACCCTGTAGGAGCTGCCGAAGGCTGCGATCTTTTGACTTTGCCCATACAAGATCGCAGCCTTCGGCAGCTCCTACAGAACCGTTTGCAAACCGCACAAGCGGCAGAAAGCACGAAGGCGACCCTGGGGTCGCCTTCGTTCGTTTCGCGAACCCTGGGTTCGCGCGACATGCTTACTTTTTCTTGCGCACGTACAACACAAGATTGTGATCAACCATCTCGAAACCGTACTTGTCGACGATGGCTTTCTGCAGGCGCTCGATTTCTTCGTCGAAGAATTCGATCACTTCGCTGGTTTCGACGTTGACCATATGATCGTGATGCTTGCCGTCGTCCAGTTCGAAGACCGCATGGCCTCCGTCGAAGTTGTGCCGCACCACAAGTCCAGCCGCCTCGAACTGGGTCAGTACACGGTAAACCGTGGCCAGACCGACGTCCTCGCCAGCCTCCATCAATGCCTTATAGACATCCTCGGCACTCATGTGGCGCTGCTCGGCAGAGTCGAGCATTTGCAGAATCTTGACCCGTGGCAGGGTCACTTTGAGGCCGGCTTTGCGTAGTTCGCTATTTTCAACCATGGTCAGCTTTCTCGCGATGCTGCTTCGCAGCTTCTCTTAATGCGGGTATGATCGGCGTTTACGTTGTCCCAGCCAAGATAGTGGAAGTCGCCCACCGATGCAAAACACCAAGCTCTTGCTAACCAGTTTCACCTTTGTGGGACTGCTCGCACTCGCCGGTTGTTCATTCCCCGGGGTTTACAAAATCGACATCCAGCAGGGCAATGTCGTCACGCAGGACATGATAGACCAGTTACGCCCGGGAATGACCCGTAAGCAAGTAAGGTTTATCATGGGCAACCCCCTGCTGACCGATACGTTCCACGCCGATCGCTGGGATTACCTGTATAGCCTGCAACCGGGTGGCGGCGAACGCCAACAGGAACGCATTAGCGTTATCTTCAACTCAAATGACCAGCTTGTCAGTCTCTCTGGCGATTTCATGCCTGGCATGAGCCGCGACGAAGCCATTCTGGGCAAGGACACTGGCACCACCGTGACTGCGCCAGCAGAGCAGGTCGAGCAGCCGAAACCGGAAAAACCGGTCAAGCCTGGCTCGTTGCTCGATCAGATCCAGAAGGAAGTGGACGGTGTCGAAACCGTGCCAGTCCCGACTCCAGAACCTCTGGAAACCTCGCCGCAATAATTTGCGACATAAAAAAACCCGGCATGTCCGGGTTTTTTTACGCCTGGCATTTACCCGACTTACTGATTCCGGGCCTTGGCCTCGGCAGCCTTCGCCGCACGCAGGCGACGCACTTCCTTCGGGTCCGCCAGCAACGGCCGGTAGATCTCGATGCGATCACCTGATTGAACCGGACGACTGTCGGGATCGGCAATCACCTTGCCGAAGATCCCCACCGGACACTGCGACAGGTCCAGCTCAGGAAAAGCCTGATGCATGCCGGACTTCAACAACGCGGCGCGAACGGTGGTTCCTGCCGGCACGCTCACCGACAAGAGCAGCTGACGATCAACGGCGGTATAGACCACCTCGATTTCTATCATCGCCTCAACCATGCATTTGCTTGGCGCGCTGGCAGAACGCGTCCACCAGCGTATTCGCTGCCTGATTGAACAACGGCCCCAGGGTGGCGCGAATGATCGGCCCTGCATAATCGAACGACAGGTCCAGGCTGATCTTGCAGGCCTTCTCACCCAACGGCTTGAACACCCAAACGCCATGCAACTGGGTGAACGGTCCCTCCTCGAGGTTCATCTCGATCGACTGGCCGGGCACCAGGGTGTTGCGCGTCACGAAATGCTGGCTGAGCCCGCCCTTGGCCACGCCAACGCTCGCGCGCATATGATCGGCAGAGCTTTCCAGCACTTCAGCTGAAGAGCACCAGGGCAGGAATTCCGGATAACGCGCCACGTCGTTGACCAGGTCATACAGCGCTTGCGCGGGGTACGGCAGCAACGCCGAACGTGAAATGTGTGTCGTCATGTCAGCGTCACTTCCAGAGCTGGGCGGCAAACACTATGAGAATGCCGATTGGCGCCACATAGCGCATCAAGAACAAGGACAAGGCAAACAACATCGGGTTTCGCATCGACAGCTCGTCACGCACTGCTTCACGCCCCATTACCCAGCCTGCAAATACCACGAAACACAATCCACCGAGCGGCAGCATGATCCGTGAGGTGAAGAAATCGATCACGCCAAAGAAGTCCAGACCACCCGCCGCACCCCATTGATAGAGGTGAAACAGCCCGTCTTCGTTCACGAAAAACTTGGCTTGTTTCCAGACATTGAAGGAAAACACGGTACCCAGACCGACAAACCAGCAACTGAAGGCCAACCAGAAGGTGACCCAGGTTCGACTGATTTTCGAGCGCTCCACCAGGTAAGCCACCATGGGTTCGAGCAAGGATATGGCCGAACTCCAGGCTGCAATCGCGACCAGCACGAAGAACACTACGCCCATCAACTGGCCAAACGCTACGTTGCCAAAGGCATATGGCAGGCTGACAAACATCAGGCCAGGGCCTTCGCTTGGGTTCAACCCTCCGGCAAATACAATCGGAAACAGCGCCAGGCCAGCCACCAGGGACACAAAGGTATCCAGCAGCGCCACGCCAACGATGGTCCCGGAGATCGACGAATGCTTGGGCATGTAGGCGCCGTAGATCATGATCGAACCGACACCGACGCTCAGGGAAAAGAAGGCGTGCCCCATGGCCGGCAGCAAGCCGTCGAGGACTTTTTCCGGGTGGAAGTCGAACATGAAATGCACGCCTTCCATGAAATGCCCGGTGGTCATGCTGTAGCCCAGCAACACAAGGATCATCACGAACAGCAACGGCATCATGATCCGCAGACTGCGTTCAAGCCCCGCGACCACGCCTTTTGCGATCACCACCGCAGACAGCAGCATAAAAATCGTGTGCCAAAGTGTCAGGCGCCAGGGATCGGCAATCACATTGCCAAAGTACGCCCCCACCTGATCGGGAGTCGCTCCCTGGAAGTCGCCACGACCCATATCGATGATGTAGTCCAGCGACCAGCCGCCGACGACACTATAGAAAGACAGGATCAACAATGCCGTGATCATTCCGGCAAAAGCACCCCAGGACCATTTTGTCGAATGGCCCGCTTCCAGCGCCAGCACCTTCAAGGCATTGGCCGGGCTCTGCCGGGCACGCCGGCCAATCAGGGTTTCGGCGAGCATGACCGGCACGCCGATCAAGGCGATACAGGCCAGGAACATCAGCACGAAAGCGCCGCCGCCGTAGACGCCAACCATGTAGGGGAATTTCCAGATACTACCCAGGCCCACGGCCGAACCGGTCGCGGCGAGTATGAAAACCCAACGGCTAGCCCAACTGCCGTGGACAGAAACCTTGTCTGTCGACATCTATATTACGACCAAGCGTTCAAAAAAGAGGCCGCATTGTCCGGGATTCAATCAACCTACTCAAGCATGTAGCAATCCCGTAGCCGACTCGCGTGCAACTCCCTATAATGCCGCCCCTATGGCTAAACAGAAGAAACACCCAACAGGGACCATCGCGCAAAATAAAAAGGCGCGACACGATTACTTCATCGAACATCGGTTCGAGGCTGGTCTGGTCCTGGCCGGCTGGGAAGTAAAAAGTCTGCGGGCAAGCAAGTTGCAACTGGTTGACAGTTACGTACTGCTCAAGGATGGCGAAGCCTGGCTGCTCGGCAGTCATATCACGCCCCTGACGACCGCCAGCACCCACGTCATCGCCGATCCGGTGCGCACGCGAAAATTGCTGCTCAACCGGCGGGAGCTGGAAAAGCTCGCCGCTGCCGTGCAGCAAAAAGGCTACGCCTGCGTGTGCCTGTCCTGGTACTGGAGCAAGCACATGGTCAAGTGCGAAATTGCTCTGGGCAAGGGCAAGAAGGAATACGACAAGCGCGACACCGAGCGCGAACGCGACGCCGGGCGCGAATTGCAGCGCGCGGTGCGCAACAAGGGCAAGGAAGATTAATTCCTTGCACTGATCGTTCCCACGCTCTGCGTGGGAATGCATCCCGTGACGCTCCGCGTCACAAAGCGAATGCAGAGCGTCCATTGCCGCATTCCCACGCAGAGCGTGGGAACGATCACCAGCTGACTACATCCCCTTGCGCCGCTCCGCCCGAGCCACGCGCTGCACTTCCTGACGCACCTCCTCCAGCACCTCCTGCACATACAGAATGTGTCGACTGGAGACTTCCCGGGCCTGTTCCGCCCTGCCTTCGATAATTGCCTGATACAGCTCCCGGTGCTGCGTAATCAGCATGTCGCGGGTCTCTGTACGCTGTTTGTACATGCCGCCAATGTTCGTGACCACATTGCGCTTGAGCAGGTCGAACAACCCGCGAATGGTGTGCAGAAGCACCGCGTTATGACTGGCTTCGGCAATCGCCAGATGAAAATTTGCATCCGCCGCGCCCTCCTCCGCCCGACTGACTTCATCGTGACGCGAATAGCAGTCCTGCAATTGATTGAACGCGGCAGCCAGTCGCTCGCGGTCAACGTCGGTGGCACGTAGCGCTGCGTAATAGGCGCAGGACGCTTCCAGCGTGTGGCGAAACTCCAGCAGATCGCGCTGCGCTTCGGGGTTGCTTTCCAGCAGATGCAACAGCGGATCACTGAACGTCGTGCCCAGGGATTCCACCACATAATTGCCGCCACCTTGACGGCTGACCAGCAGCCCCTTGGCGGTCAACTTCTGAATAGCTTCGCGCAACGAAGGTCGAGAGACACCAAATTGCTCGGCCAGCGCGCGTTCCGCCGGCAGGCGTTCACCGGCTTTCAGCGTGCCCTCAAGGATCATGCCCTCGAGCTGCTCGACAATATCGTCAGACAAACGGCGCTGCCGAATCTGATCAAACCCCATAACTCGATTTCTCCACCATCCCGACGGCGCGCCGGGGCTCTATTCTGGCCTATCCAGGCTACGCAGGCACCTGCCAAGCGACCATTACCCAAACGGGCCAGACCTTCTGCAAATCCCTGCCTACGACAAAAGTTTTAGGGCGGCAAATTGACACACCGCCTACAACGCTTTTACCCTAGCCAACAGCGATTGTAAATTGGTATTACCAATTAACCAAGAACGCTGATCAGTGCCTGACCAACAACAATTAGGGGCCACCCCATATGCAAACCTGGCAACAGCTCTACAGCCCGCTCGGCAGCCTCGGCCTGTCCGCACTCGCAGCCGTTATTCCCATCGTGTTTTTCTTCCTGGCCCTGGCCGTGTTCCGCCTCAAAGGACACGTGGCTGGCAGCATCACCCTGGCCTTGTCGATCCTGGTGGCAATCATTGCCTTCAAGATGCCAGTCGACATGGCGTTCGCCGCCGCCGGGTATGGTTTCGCCTACGGTCTGTGGCCAATCGCCTGGATCATCGTGGCGGCCGTGTTCCTCTACAAACTGACGGTCAAGAGTGGCCAGTTCGAAGTGATCCGCAGCTCGGTGCTGTCGATTACCGACGACCAGCGCCTGCAAGTCCTGTTGATCGGCTTCTGCTTCGGCGCCTTCCTCGAAGGTGCGGCCGGTTTCGGCGCACCGGTGGCGATTACCGCCGCACTGCTCGTAGGGCTGGGCTTCAACCCGCTGTACGCCGCGGGCCTGTGCCTGATCGCGAACACCGCGCCGGTCGCCTTCGGCGCCCTGGGTATTCCGATCATCGTGGCCGGGCAAGTGACCGGCATCGACGCCTTCAAGATTGGCGCCATGACCGGTCGCCAGTTGCCGCTGCTGTCGTTGTTCGTGCCATTCTGGCTGGTGTTCATGATGGATGGCCTGCGCGGCGTGCGAGAAACCTGGCCGGCAGCGCTGGTCGCGGGCTTGAGCTTTGCCGTGACCCAATACTTCACCTCCAACTTCATCGGCCCGGAACTGCCGGACATCACGTCGGCCCTGGCCAGCCTGGTTTCCCTGACCCTGTTCCTGAAGGTCTGGCAGCCAAAACGCGCTGCCGGCCAACACATCGTCGGCGCCGTCTCGGCTTCCGTGGTCAGCGCCAGCGTCGGTGGTTTCGGCCAGAAGCGTACCACCGTGGCTTCGCCTTACAGCCTCGGGGAGATTTTCAAGGCCTGGTCGCCGTTCCTGATCCTGACCGTGCTGGTGACCATCTGGACGCTCAAGCCATTCAAGGCGATGTTTGCCGCGGGCGGCTCGATGTACAGCTTCGTGTTCAATTTCGCCATCCCGCACCTGGACCAGTTGGTAATCAAGGTGGCACCGATCGTGGCCGCGCCGACTGCCCTCCCGGCGGTGTTCAAGCTTGACCCGATCTCCGCCACCGGCACCGCGATTTTCTTCTCGGCGCTGATCTCGATGCTGGTCCTGAAGATCAACCTCAAAACTGGTCTGACCACTTTGAAAGAGACCTTCTACGAACTGCGCTGGCCGATCCTGTCCATCGGCATGGTGTTGGCCTTCGCGTTTGTCACCAACTACTCGGGCATGTCGTCGACCATGGCCCTGGTCCTGGCCGGTACAGGCGCAGCCTTCCCGTTCTTCTCGCCGTTCCTCGGCTGGCTGGGCGTGTTCCTGACCGGCTCCGATACCTCGTCCAACGCGCTGTTCAGTTCGTTGCAGGCGACCACCGCCCACCAGATCGGCGTCAACGACACCTTGCTGGTGGCAGCGAACACCAGCGGTGGCGTGACCGGCAAGATGATCTCGCCACAATCGATCGCCGTGGCCTGTGCGGCAACCGGCCTGGTGGGCAAGGAATCGGACCTGTTCCGCTTCACCCTCAAGCACAGCCTGTTCTTTGCAACGATTGTCGGCCTGATCACCCTGGCCCAGGCCTACTGGTTCACCGGCATGCTGGTGCACTAAGCGCTACAAGCGACATGGAAAAACGACGCCGGGCCACGACCCCGGCGTCAGCTATTCACTACCCGGTCTGCAAGGCTGCTGAAAGATTTTCTCTCTATATTCAGTGGCCTCGACGGACGGATAACCGGCCGAGAGACACGCCTGATGAGCGAGCTTTTTTACAACGCTGTGCCGAATGCGACCCGTGTCGCCCCGCCACTGCCCGAGCCTCGGCAATACCCCAGCGAGAAACCTCAACGGGTGTACCTGTTCGGGACCTGCGTAGTGGATCTGTTCTACCCGCAAGCCGGAATGGACGCGATCCACCTGCTGGAACGCGAGGGCATTCGTGTCGAGTACCCGCAAGGGCAAAGCTGCTGCGGTCAACCGGCCTACACCTCGGGCTACACCGAGCAGGCCAGGACCGTCGCGCGCTCGCAACTGGCGCTGTTCGCCGGGGATTATCCGGTGGTGGTACCTTCGGGTTCCTGCGCGGGCATGTTGCGTGAACACTATGCCGACTTGTTCAAGGATGAGCCGGACACCTTGCAACAGGTTCAGGCACTGGCTGCCAGGACCTATGAACTGGCCGAGTTTCTGTTGTTTGTCTGCAAGGTGCAGTTCAAGGACAGCGGCATGCCGGTGAAGGTAGCGTTGCACACGTCGTGTTCGGCACGCCGTGAGATGAACACCCACCTGCACGGCCGCGAGCTATTGTCGCAACTGGGCAACGTGGAGCGGGTCGAACACAGCCACGAAAGCGAATGCTGTGGCTTTGGTGGGACTTTCAGCGTCCGTATGCCAGATATTTCCGGGGCGATGGTGGCTGACAAGACCCGCTCGTTGAAAGAATCCGGCGCGCACCAGGTACTCAGTGCCGACTGCGGTTGCCTGATGAACATCAACGGCTCGCTGGAGAAACAGAAAGAAGCGCTGCGCGGTCAACACCTGGCCAGCTTCCTCTGGCAGCGTACCGGAGGTGCCCAATGAGTGCCGCCGAGATTATTCCTACGGTCGCCGTAGAAGAAGACTTTCGCACCCGGGCGCACGAGGCGCTGGGTGACGCGCAATTGCGGGGCAACTTCCGCAAGGCGATGGATTCACTGATGACCAAACGGGCAGCGGCTTTCAGCGATGCTCACGAAAGAGAACATCTGCGAGCGCTGGGCAATGCTGTCCGCGCCCGTGCGTTATCGAAGTTGCCCGATTTGCTCGAGCAACTTGAACAGAACCTGACCCGCAACGGTGTGACAGTGCACTGGGCGGAAACGGTGGACGAAGCCAATGGCATCGTCCTGTCGATCATCCGCGCTCACGAGGGGCGGCAAGTGATCAAGGGTAAATCGATGGTCAGCGAAGAAATGGAGATGAACCACGTCCTCGCTGAACAGGGCATTGAATGCCTGGAATCGGACATGGGCGAGTACATCGTCCAGCTCGACCACGAGAAGCCTTCACACATAATCATGCCGGCGATCCACAAGAACGCCGGTCAGGTCGCGTCCTTGTTCCACGACAAACTTGGCGTGGAATACACCAAGGACGTTGACCAACTCATTCAGATCGGTCGCAGGGTCCTGCGGCAGAAGTTCTTCGAAGCGGACATCGGCGTCTCCGGCGTCAACTTCGCCGTGGCCGAAACCGGCACCTTGTTGCTGGTGGAAAACGAAGGCAACGGCCGCATGACGACCACTGTGCCACCGGTGCACATCGCCGTCACCGGCATCGAGAAAGTCGTAGAGAACCTGCGCGACGTAGTGCCGCTGCTGTCGTTGCTGACCCGCTCGGCCCTGGGCATCCCGATCACCACCTACGTCAACATGATCTCCGGTCCGCGCAAGGAACATGAGCTCGACGGCCCGCAGGAAGTGCACCTGGTCCTGCTCGACAACGGTCGCAGCCAGGCGTTTGCCGACAGCGAACTGCGCCAGACCTTGAACTGCATCCGCTGCGGCGCCTGCATGAATCATTGCCCGGTCTACACTCGAATCGGCGGCCATGCCTACGGCGAGGTCTACCCCGGCCCTATCGGCAAAATCATCACCCCGCACATGGTCGGCCTGGCGAAAGTCCCGGATCATCCGAGCGCCTCTTCGCTGTGCGGTGCCTGCGGCGAAGTGTGCCCGGTCAAAATCCCGATCCCGTCTTTGCTGCGCCGTTTGCGCGAAGAGAACGTGAAAGCGCCGGACAGCCCGGATCAAGTGATGCGTGGCCAGGGCAGCAAGTACTCGCGCAAGGAACGATTCATCTGGAACGCCTGGGCCAGGCTCAACAGTTCACCGACGCTTTATCGCCTGTTCGCTTTGGCCGCAACTCGCCTGCGTGCCCTTACGCCGAGCAATGTCGGACCATGGACGCAGAACCACAGTGCCCCGAAACCCGCCGCCCGCTCACTGCATGACATGGCTCGCGAGCATCTGGCCAAACAGGGAGATCGTTGATGAGCGCCAAGCAAAATATCCTAACCAAGTTGCGCAAAAGCCTGACAGGCACCACGCCGGTGCCTGACAACTTCGACGTCGAACTGGTGACAAAGCCCTATACCTACACGCCCGATCAACGCATCCCGCAACTGCGCAAATTGATGGAAGCAGTGCACACGGAAATCCACCTGACTTCGGGCGAGCACTGGCCGACCCTGTTGGCAACACTGCTGCAAGACCGCCAGTTGCCCAGCCTGTTGATCGCCCCGACTACGCCGCACGGGCAACGCGTCTCGCAGCACTGGGCGAAAAATCCCGGCCTGCCGACGCTCAAGGCCTACGACCGCCCGGTTGAGGAATGGAAAGCAGAACTGTTCAACGACACCCCGGCGAGCCTGACCACCACCCTTGGCGCAATCGCCGCCACGGGCAGCCTGATTCTCTGGCCGACGCGAGAAGAACCGCGCCTCATGAGCCTGGCGCCGCCGGTGCATTTCGCCTTGCTCAAGGCCAGTGAAATCCGCGATAACTTCTATCAGGTACAACAGGAATTCGAATGGGCCCAGGGCATGCCGACCAACGCCTTGCTGGTTTCCGGCCCGTCGAAAACCGCTGATATCGAGCAAGTCCTGGCTTACGGCGCCCACGGTCCGAAAGACCTCGTGGTGTTGATCCTGGAGGACCAATGAGTCTACCGGCCGCTTTCCTGCGCGATGCGCAGCAACTGATTCCCCGGGAACGGCGTTTCGACGATCCACTGTCGACGCTGGCCTTCGGCACCGATGCCAGCTTCTATCGACTGATTCCGCAACTGATAATTCGCGTCGAGTCCGAAGACGAAGTGGTGGCACTGCTGCAACTGGCGCAGCGCGACCGGGTTCCCGTGACCTTCCGCGCTGCTGGCACCAGCCTGTCCGGACAAGCCATCAGCGATTCGGTGTTGATCGTGCTTGGGGATAACTGGAACGGTCGTGAGATCCGTGGCCAGGGCACACAAATCCGCCTGCAACCGGGGGTGATCGGCGCGCAGGCCAACGCCTGGCTGGCACCATTCGGGCGCAAGATCGGCCCGGACCCTGCGTCGATCAACGCCTGCAAAATCGGCGGAATCGTTGCCAACAATGCCAGCGGCATGTGCTGCGGCACGGCGCAAAACACTTATCACACCCTGGCGGGCATCCGTCTGGTGCTGGCCGACGGCAGCCGTGTCGATACCGAAGATGCCGCCAGTGTCGCGGCGTTTCGCGCCAGTCACGGCGACCTGCTGGAGCGTCTTGCGACCTTGGGCCGCGAGACCCGCGCCAATGCCGAACTGGCTGCAAAAATTCGCCACAAATATCGTCTGAAAAACACCACGGGCCTGTCACTCAACGCCCTGGTGGACTACGACGAGCCTGTGGATATCTTGAGCCACTTGCTGGTGGGTTCCGAAGGCACTCTGGGCTTCATCAGCGCGGTGACCTACGACACGGTGATCGATCACCCGAACAAGGCCTCGGCGCTGATCGTATTCCCGGACGTGGAAACCTGCTGCAACGCCGTCACCGTACTGAAAAACCAACCGGTCTCAGCGGTAGAACTGCTGGACCGCCGCAGCCTGCGCTCGGTACAGAACAAGCCCGGCATGCCCGCTTTCGTACAACACCTGTCGAACAATGCCTGCGCCCTGCTGATCGAATCCCGCGCGGCATCGACCTCTTTGTTGCACGAGCAACTGGCGCAGATCATGGCGTCACTGTCCTCGTTCCCGGTAGAGAAACAAGTCGATTTCACCGAAGACCCGCTGGAAAACGCCCGGCTCTGGGCGATCCGCAAGGACACCTTCCCCGCCGTTGGCGCGGTGCGTAAAACCGGGACCACGGTGATCATCGAGGACGTGACCTTCCCGGTGGAACAACTGGCCATCGGCGTGAACCGCCTGATCGAGCTGTTCGACAAACATCACTACGACGAAGCGATCCTTTTCGGACATGCACTGGAAGGCAATCTGCACTTCGTCTTCACCCAAGGCTTCAACAATCCGCAGGAAGTCGCCCGCTACCAGGCGTTCATGGACGACGTGGCGCAACTGGTGGCAGTCGAGTTCGGTGGTTCGCTCAAGGCCGAGCACGGTACCGGGCGCAACATGGCACCCTTCGTCGAACTGGAATGGGGCAGCGACGCCTACCAGTTGATGTGGCAGCTCAAGCGCCTGCTCGATCCCAACGGCATTCTCAATCCGGACGTGGTGCTCAGCGAAGACCCACAAATCCACCTCAAACACCTGAAGCCGCTGCCAGCCGCCGACGAGATTGTGGATAAGTGCATCGAATGCGGCTTCTGCGAACCGGTCTGCCCCTCCAAAGGCCTGACCTTGAGCCCGCGCCAACGTATCGTGATCTGGCGTGACATCCAGGCGAAGAAACGCGCTGGTGTCGATACCCGCGAACTTGAGGCTGCCTTTGAATACCAGGGCATCGATACCTGCGCCGCCACCGGTCTTTGTGCCCAACGTTGCCCTGTAGGCATCAACACCGGCGAGCTGGTGAAAAAGCTTCGTGGACAGCACGCTACCCATAGGAAAACTGCCACCTGGCTTGAAGGCAATTTCGCCACGGCGCTGCAAGGGGCGCGTTTCACCCTCCACGTGGCCAACGGTGCACGGATGTTGTTGGGTGCGCCACGCCTGGCAAAACTGTCGGCAACGCTGACCCGCTTGTCCAAAGGCCAGGTCCCGCAATGGACCAACGCCATGCCGCAGCCGGAAAAAGCCATTCGCTTCAGTCCGTCGGTGACCGACGAACGCCCGCGCGTGGTGTATCTGGCAGCCTGCGTTTCACGCGCCATGGGCCCGGCGGCGGGCGACAAGGAGCAAATGTCGCTGTACGACAAGACCCGCGGCCTGCTGGAAAAAGCCGGTTATCAGGTGGTTTTCCCCGACAATCTGGACAACCTCTGCTGCGGCCAGCCCTTCGCCTCCAAGGGTTATGCCGAACAGGCCGAACACAAACGCCAGGAACTGATCGGCGCCCTGCTCCACGCCAGTCGTGGCGGGCTCGATCCGATTTACTGCGACACCAGCCCCTGCACCTTGCGCCTGACCCAGGACCTCGGCGATGTGCGCCTGGACCTGTACGATCCGGTACGTTTCATTCGCACACACTTGATGGATCGACTGCAATTCACACCGCAGGAAGCCCCCATTGCCGTGCATGTCACCTGCAGCACCCAGCATCTGGGCGAAAGCCAGGCGCTAATCGATCTGGCGCGCAAGTGCAGCAATAACGTGGTCATCCCCGAGGGTATTCACTGCTGCGGGTTTGCCGGCGACAAAGGCTTCACCACCCCGGAGCTGAACGCACATTCGCTGCGTACCTTGAAGGATGCGGTGCAGTATTGCAGCGAAGGCATTTCCACCAGCCGCACCTGTGAAATCGGCCTCAGCCAGCACGGCGGAATCGATTATCACGGGCTGGTCTACCTGGTAGACCGCGTAACCCAAGCCCGCCCGGCCCTGTAGGAGCGAGCATGCTCGCGATGGACGTCAACGATAACGCGTGTTTTCTGGCAAAACGCGTTGCCTCAGCGCCATCGCGAGAAACCTCGCCTCTATAATATTCATATCCCCCTCACGCAATCGCAAAAGAAAACCGAATTCCTGCGCGCGGCTATAGTCATTTAATTAGGCCCTGCGAACGGGCTTAAAAACCCCTCGGCCAGCAGCCTCATCGACCGGCAGCACCGAGCCCTCATGCGCAAGGAGATACCCATGAAGCACTCTGCAATGGCTGGATTGTTTATCACTGCGGCACTGCTGGCATCGCCCGTATTCGCGGCAGACAAGGATCTTTGTGCGGCAAACATTCAACAGATAAGCGACTTCGTGGACAGCGCGCCGTCTTTACCGGAAAACTCGCTGGACAACGTCAAAGCAGCGCTGGAAAAATCCAAGGCTGCCCAGGCGGCCGGTAACGACAAGGATTGCGTCGAAATCACCTCTGGCATGATCACCAAAATGCAGATTCGAAACCCTACGCGCAACTGATGTCAGGCGAGGCCAACCTTCGGGTTGGCCTTCCGCGCCTCATTGGCGTACACTGTACTGGCTTGTTGCTCAATGAGATTTTCGGGCAATGAGTTCGGGGCCGTTTAGGATTCGACGCCGGTTGCGAAACTTTAGGTGCATGCCGAGTTGGTAACAGAACTCGTAAATCCACTGTTGCAACTACTTATAGTTGCCAATGACGAAAACTACGGCCAGGAATTCGCTCTCGCTGCGTAAGCAGCCTTAGCCCTGAGCTTCTGGTACCTTCGGGTCCAGCAATCACCAGGGGATGTCTGTAAACCCAAAGTGATTGTCATATAGAACAGAATCGCCGTGCAGTACGTTGTGGACGAAGCGGCTAAAACTTACACAACTCGCCCAAAGCACCCTGCCCGTCGGGTCGCTGAGGGTTAACTTAATAGACACGGCTACGCATGTAGTACCGACAGCGGAGTACTGGCGGACGGGGGTTCAAATCCCCCCGGCTCCACCAAATACGAAGCAAGACAAAACCCGCCCAGTGCGGGTTTTGTTGCATCTGGGGTTCGGTAATCCCTGCATCACACACCCCCTGCTGGGTCGGGCTTGCCCGCGAAGAGATCAGCTAACGCACCACAAATGCCCTCGGAGAAGCTTTGCGCCAAGCCTTCCTGATCATCGACGTGCAACCCAGCTTCATCCCTCCCCAATCGCTCATCGACGGCATCCTGCCCAGCGTCGCCGCCGTCGAACGCCACGACAAGTTCAAATGTTCTTCTAGAAACTCGGTTGGCACCCCGCCTCTGAACGGAAAAGCTTGATCGAGGCCGACCGCATCACCATCGCCTACGGGTACGGGTACGGCTACGGCTACGGCTACGGCCACGCACTGTCGCCGCAAACCATCGAGTATTTGCAAAGCCTGGGGTTGGATAGGGTATTGGACTGCGGCCTGAAAACCGAAACCTGCTGCGTGGGGACAGGGTTAGGGTTATTCGATGCGGGGTTGGAGTTCACTTGACTCCGGATTTGACGGTGAGGTCATCGCTAGATCGTACGGGAGCATGGGGGGAGGGGCGAGGCTTTGGGATCATTTCAAGCACACGGTGACATTGGATGAGTGCATCAGAGTTGGGGTCGGGGTCGGGGTCGGGGTCGGGGTCGGGGTCGGGGTCGGGGTCGGGGTCGGGGTCGGGGTCGGGGTCGGGACTAGTAAAACTCGTCCAGCAAACAGTAAAACGCTATTCGTGGTTAATCTACCTCTACACCATAGGCGCGAAAAAACCGCAAAAAATCAAAAAATAAAT
This sequence comes from Pseudomonas umsongensis, assembly GCF_002236105.1. GTDB lineage: Bacteria > Pseudomonadota > Gammaproteobacteria > Pseudomonadales > Pseudomonadaceae > Aquipseudomonas > Aquipseudomonas umsongensis. The sequence goes on along the minus strand of NZ_NIWU01000002.1, from coordinate 48,404 downwards.
CTGTCCCCCTTTCGAAAAAATAGATCTGTCCCCCTTTCGGTCCCCCTTTCGCTGCAGTTGGCTCGTCATGCGTCGCCGCCCCATAGTCGCAACTTGCTGGCCCGAGACGAAAGCTACGCCGCGTTCCTGCAACAGACCGTGCTCCCCACCCGCGAAACGATGCATGAGCACGGGCTGAAGGGTTTCCATGAACTGCGAGCGGCCTACGCCTGCGAACGTTACGAGCAGCTCACGGGCCACGCCGCACCGGTCAATGGTGGTCACTGCTATCGTATTGACCGCGACCTTGATCAACAGGCGCGGAAACAGATCAGCCTTGAACTCGGGGATAACCGGATCGATGTAGTTTCGGCCTACATTGGAGGTCGAGCGTGACCAAGCCCTTCGATATGGCGCTGTTCCTGAGCGGTGTACTGAATGGCTCGCAGGCCACGCAGCAACGACACCTACGGCAAGCCCGAGCCATGCAAGCGGCCATTCAACAACAATGGCAGCGAGACAATCCCTGGACCTGGCAGCTCAAGCATTTGCGCTGGTTTCTGACTCAGCACCTGAAAGACCACTCCGACGCCTCCCAGTATTACTATCGACTCACCACCCTATTGATCTGGAAACGCTTAGGAAATGACCGCGAAATGCTGATCTAACGCTCGAATCGTGGATAGCCCCCCGGACCGCCCTCAGAAATCGTAGGGCTACTTGCTCAGCGAGATCCTCACCTTCACGGTCATCGGGCAACCTATTTTCGGTGCATGCTATTTTTCGACTATAGATCACCAATGTAGGTCAGCGCGTCTCAATGCCGGAGCTGATAGGCTTAGCTAATGCTACAGTACCCACACCACAGTTGACATTTCACTTGACAACTGATTAGATTCTTAAAGATCGTCTTTTAATGCGTTAAAGGCTCACTAGGTACCAACAGGAGGGCTGGCTCCGCCAGCCCTCCTGTTGGTACCTAGTGAGCGAAAAACAACTGTTTTTTCACACAAAATGGTCGCAAGGTAATGCATTTCGTCGGTTAAAACCTTGCAATCACAGCCCTTCACCTGTAAATGCGCAGACTGAATGTGCTAACCTCAAGTTCAAGTCTATATCTCCACCCTTATGGGTACTTTGCCATGATCAGCGGCCACCAGCATTCAAAAGACCTTAGCTTTGCGGAAATGATGAGCCTTAAAAGCAGCTCACGTGACCGCCAGGTTGATGCTGTCTATGCAGCTGACCCTCAGATGCTTGAAATGGCTGCTGCCCGTGCCAAAGCCGCCCTTCGTGGCAACTCTGCTTCAATCGCTCGCCCACAACGATTCTCTGCGCTAAGCAACTGATGCCCGAAACGGTAAACGAAGACGCTCCGTTCGCCCTACTTGAACGTTCAGAGCTCTTCGCTTTCCTGCTCGATCTAATTCAGCGCGTCTACCGTCCCTCAATTCAATCAGCTGTCACCGATTACGGCCTTGTGATCGTTGGCGGGCAATCGCTTACGCTTTGGGCCCGGCAATACCTCATCGACGAAATGACAGGCGAGGATGTCGGATTCGTCACTAGCGATGACTTGGACTTTATCGGCAAGCCCAACTCTATTGATTATTGCGCCCAGATGATAGGCGTCCCTTTTCGCAAGGCGAAGATGGACGACAACACGATAAATATTGCCGCCGCGTACATTGACTGGGTTGACGGTAAAGAGGTCATCGTCGATATCCTGGAAATGGACAGCGTCGGGGGCGCGCCCAAAAAAGAGATTTTCAAATATTTATCCGTCCTGGATATCGAAGGTGTGCAGGTCGCCGTCATCGACCCCATCACATGTCTAAAGTCTCGCCTATTCAATCTATTTGCTTACTGGCAGGATCGACCGCACCGGGAATCCGTGCGAGTGAAGATTGCACTGCGCGCTTCAAACCATTACCTGCGCGACCTGCTGGTACATGAGGGATATCGAGTCATATCGGAGCATATCCGTCGGATTAAGGCGTTAGCCCTGACACCGCTCGGAAAGCGTGTTTACGTCGAATATGGAATCGACGTGCTGGATGCTATCCCCTACGACCCGGCAATATTTCCAGCTGCCTACTTGGACCGGGAACGACCCAACATGCTTCGCCAAATTGGTGATGCGCGCCAACGAAAGTTAATTCAGTACCAACGATTCGCTTGTGGCCCTATTCACCCTAGCCATTATCAGCCCGCACCTGGACGCGATCCAAGATAAAAACTAAATTTTGACGCCCCCCTCAAGAATTCGAGCAGCAAGACCGTCTTTAAAATGAAAATAACTAGCCATTAAAAATAAAACCAGTTGCCCCCACCCAAGATATATTGTGGGCTGCGCCACCATCCCAAAATAAAATAGTAAAGACATTGCAACTAAGAAGAATCGCTTTGCCGAGTACAGCCCAAACTGCGTGTCATCCGCGGCGCGATGTTTAATTGCAGATCGAGACATTCTCACTGCAATCTGGCCAAAAATAATACAGGACACTAACGACCAGTCAGGCGCTAGTAAGATTTCTTTCCAAGACGATGTATACAATTTGATTGCCACAAGAAAGACAAAAGGCGTGACTATGAAGATGTACTCGGAAAAAAGCTCCGCCCACATCGTATTTCGTTTTTTAGAAGAGAGGTTTTGTTTCATGCTGTAATCCGACATCGCGGTGAATTTGCAAAACTCTTACGACTTTCGCACCCGAAATGAAGGGTTTACCTTTCCCCGGAGGCGGAGAGTAAATTTCAATTGAAACCTCAGCCTCCATAACGTCTCTGGGACCAATAGGTGCTATAGAGCCATCCTGGTACTGCTCAAGCCACGGCAAGTCAGTGATCTTGGCATTGTAGCGATTGTTCGTACTAGCGCTGAGCATAGCCCAAGCTCCTTTACCGATGTTGACTGGCGCTCTGACGTAAAGTTTATCCACGCAGCCTTTAGTTTCAGTCGTCCCTTGAAACATCTCTTTGGGATTCGCGTTAAAACGCCAGTGAGTATTGATAGCTGTGACATTTTCCGACTCAACGATGCTGGCCGAAGCGCTCTCCTCAGGAAGCAGCCTCTTATTTGCTTCTGACAATTTATTCAATGCGTGTGCAAAAGCTTTTCGATCAATTTTTGGAGCAAACATCTGTTCATCATTAAACTTAGCTAGTTCAGCTTCAACTCCTGACGCTAGCTGATCAACCTCTTCTTCAGTAGTGGTACTTTCGAGACCCGCTAGGTCTTCCGCTAATTTCATGCTTGATTCGAAAACAGCAGTCTCGAACCATCCCTTGAGGCGTCCAGGAACGGCCTTGAGCACACTAGCAACTGAACCAGTCTCGACATCTTCAAGCCGAAGAGCGAATTCTCCCTGCGCACCGAGGCTCCCGACCATGACTTGGCCTATCGCTTCGTAGGCCTCAATATAACTACTCATAGCCTGAAAAATTTCAGCTGGCCGTTGACGCTCCTTCAAAAAGTCAATTTTTATTCTCAGCGTCTCGTGCATTCCTAACTACTTCCTTGAAGATGGGCAAACGTCTACCAGATAGGCAGTACGGTCATGCGGGCCGGGCAGGATAACCTCTACAGCCGATAGTGGCAAAATGTCCCCAGCAGCGTCAGGGAAGCTCAAATCTCGCATCACCCTTGCCGACTGCCCCAAGCCTAGGCACAACGAGTCGTCAAAAAATTAAATACTGTACATAAAAACAGTATCCATCATTTCAACCTCATCCGCAATGTGTGTCAGCCGGCGGGCTCCGAATGCGCTATGCAGAAACTACTAGAAAACATTAATGTGCGGGCTCGAGGCAGATGAGTCCCCAAAGAATGGGAGTGTTGATTAGACGGAGCTGCACCTCTTTCCGGATAGGCGGTATTCCAATTGGTATTCCAGAACGACAAAAAATAAATTTTATATTAATGATTTCAATAAGTTGAAATAACAGTTCAACTTACCCCGGCTCCACCAAATACGAAGCAAGCCAAAACCCGCCCAGTGCGGGTTTTGTTGCATCTGGGGTTCGGTAATCCCTGCAACACACGCTCCTGTGGGAGCGGGCTTGCCCGCGAAGAGGCCAGCCAGACTCAGTAGAACTCGTCCAGCAAACAGTAAAACGCTATACGTTGCTGATCTGGCTCGACACCGTACTCACGAAAAAAAGGGGCTACCCATGCCGGTCCCAAATTGCTTTCAATGCTTCGGGCAGCCAGGGCAAGGTCTTGATAGATGTCACTGATGCCTAGTCGGCCGCAGTCGATGTAGCCGGTAAAGCGGCTTGCTTCGACCATGAAATTCGGCAGGCAGGCATCGCCGTGGGTGACCGCCAGATCATAGGTTTCGGGAAGCGTCGACAGCAGCTCTGCGAAGACATCCTCAGCGGTCCGCCCCAGCCGCTCATCGTCAAAGTCTGTCTCGTCAACGAGCCCGGCTCTCACTCGGCTCCAAGCGGCCTCTATACGCTGCTCCAGGGAGTGGTCAAAAGGGCATGTCTCTGTTGGCACCTGGTGCAGGGTACGCAGCGCTTTCGCCAGGATGCTGATCACTTGGGGTGCAGACAAACTGTTGGCACTGGCCAGATCTTGTCCGGGGACGGCACTCATGAGCAACCAATGGCGATCGTTTTCTGTCGTGGCCTCAAGAACTGTTGGCCCAGGCAGGTCAAGCCGGTTCATCCAACGCAGACGCTCAATCTCTTGCGGCAGCTCGCTGTGCGCGCCGATGGGCTCTGACTTCAGGAACAGGTGCTCGCCATTGGTGTTGCAGATGCGAGAAACCTCGGCGCCTGACTCTCCGACAGATTGTCGTTCAATGGGTGATGCAGTGAATATTTGGGACCATTGGGCAGGAATGTACATACTCTCACTGACGAAAATGATGGCGGATTTACGGCTGAGCGAACTGACCTTGCCATTCAACAGAAGCATTCAGGAATTCAGAACATGATCATCCGGGCTCTCGCCCTTCTTGCTGCAATGGTTTACCTGCCCGCTCAGGCCGCCAGCGAAGTTGCCCCTCGGGTCGAGCACGTCGTTTTCAAAAACGGCGCTGACAGCGCCACGTTCTCAGACTCCATCAAGGGCCGGCTGACCGCCGAGTACCGCCTGCGCGCCAAGGCGGGCCAGGTGCTGACGGTCGACCTCAAGCCTTCCAATGCTTCAGCCTATTTCAATATCACCGCCAAAGGCGAGGAATATGCGCTATTCAACGGCTCGATCATGGGCAATCATTTTCTCGGACCGTTGCCCGCCGATGGCCAATACGTTGTCCAGGTGTACCTCATGCGCAACGCCGCACGGCGTAACGAAGTGGCGAACTACAGTCTCTCGTTGAACCTTGGTGCCCCCGATGCCGGCAATGGCGGCCGGCCTTTCGACCAGACGCTGGAACTGCAGGGCATTGTCTTTCATGTGACGGATGAGTCGATCGACGGTAGCCGTGCAGTACGCATCGCTCCCCAAGGGCTGGAAATCGATAATTCGGTCATGACTCACCCCCTGAATGGCGACATTGCCCGGGCGGAGGTCGCGGACCTTGATCGAGATGGCTCACCGGAAATCTACGTCTTCGTCAGGTCACCAGGGCGCGGACTACCCGGCGAACTCGTGGCCTACGCCGCCAACCGTAAAAAGTCGCTGAGTGCGATCTATCTGCCACCGGTCAGCGAAGACCCGACGATTGCCAAGGGGTATCGGGGCGAGGATGAGTTTGCCGTGGTGGAAAACACATTGGTGCAGAGATTTGCGCTGTATGACAGTGCGGACGCCTCGGCGGGTAGAACCGGGAAGATGCGCAAGATTCAGTACCGGTTGATGCCGGGCGAAGCTGGGTGGATTTTACGCAGGCAGAAGGTGACGGAGTATTGAGCCACTTTCCGCTTTCGCCCCCGGGCAACACATGAACTTTTCTTCACCCCGCGTTCAGGCAACTCCCTGTAAATTTGCCCTCGCTCATTCAAGAAACTACGGTTTGCCCGCCCTCCCGCGGGCTTTTTTTTGTCTTGCGAAAAGTCCTACCCCAGAGCAAATCGCGGGGAAAAATCCCACAGGTCTTTCAGGTTGTCGGTCGGAAGGGGGCTGTTTAGCCTTTGTTGGTCACTGACGACTCAGTGATCGGGTGTGAGATCCCGGGAGTATGAATCCAGTGCCAGTACCACCATAATTGCCGCCAGCTATGCGCTGTCAGCAATGTTTTATGGCGGCTGTGTGCGGGCAGGCTTCGGTCTGGCCGGTTTCCTACTCCCGGTAATCTCACTCCGCACATAGCTGCCACCCATTTCTCCGCGTGAGATCGGTGATTGTGGTGGTTCTCAAATCGAGTGGAGAACTCAGATGGATAAACTTATCCCGGATCCGCCTTTCACAACTGAAAAACCCTACCGCCCCAGCCCCTTCTTCACGCTCCACCCCGACATAAAATCCGAAAGCCTACTCGCCCACGCGTGCGAATCATTGGCTTCAGCCAGCGTCATGCTCAATGATTTCGCCACTTACCTCAGCGGCCCCCAGCGCAACACCGCACTGGGGATTGCGCAGATCGTCATGCTGGCGGAGCTGGCAGTGAACCGGGCACTGGATACTATTGATCCGCAGGCATAAGTCCGACAGGTTGAGCCACCAACGCCGGTTCTTCAGCCTTGCCCAGAACCGGCATCTCCAACCGCGCCCGCCCATAAAACGCCAGCGCCGTCAGCAAACATGCCAGCCAAACGAAGATCCCGGCCCAGAAGGTGTGGGACATGTAGTGCCACCCCTGCACCACCCGCGTCGTGCCATACACGAACCCGAGGGCCAACGAGCCGTACATGATTGCCTTGGAATAGCGCCAGCGGTAACGGCGTGCAACAAAGTACAAGGCGAGCATGGTGAAGCCACCGGAGGCATGCCCGCCCGGCCAGCAACGACCGTCACCCGCGACCTTGAGTAGATCGAAATTCTCGTACCACTCCTTATGCTCGATCTTCCCGCCGTACTGGGTCGTCTCGATCGGGCAATACACACTGGTGTGGCCCTTGAGGTAGTGAATCACACCGGTGCTGATGGAGAACGCAAGCACCACGTAGAGGAGATCCCGACGATGCCGGGTGGCGAAACGCAGTACCGGCGCAACTCTGATCTTTTCCAGAAAATCGATGATTTTCGCGTGTTTTTCAGCCTTCAAACGCGGCCAGAGAAACGACAGCAAGGCACCGATGATGGCGATTTCGCCGGTCCAGTTCGGAATGATCCGCGCCCATTTATGGGTGATTTTTTCGAACAGGTGCACATGGTCCAGCGGGAACGTCTGCGTCACCGGATCATAAAAAAGATTGTTGAAGGCGATGTCGATCCGGGTCAGGTCGAACATCAGGAACACCACCACCGCGCAGGCCAGTGGGATACCAAAGTTCAGCCAGTAAAAACGGGAGCGGGAAGCCGTCTGCATCGTGTGTCCTGGTTCAGAGTGTGAATTCATTCGGTGGTCACCGAGTGCCAGTCCGAGGCCTCGATGAATCCAAGTACGTGTGGTGCTTGCAGCGCTTGGGCAGTGACGAAAAGCGCGGCGCCGTAGCCGAAGGTCGAGGTGGGCACCTCGAGATCCTTTTGCAGTTGCGCCATGCATTCGCTGTGGGTCACCAGGATAAGGTTGCGCCCGGCGACCTTGTGCGCCAGGGCGTCGCGCAACATCGTGCCTTTGCAGTTGATCAACCAGTCGTCGCCAGCGTCGACCTTGTTGAACATGTACCCGCTGGTCTGCGCGGTACGCACCATCGGGCTGTTGTAGATGTCGGCCCGCGCCAGACCCAGTCGCTCGAATCGCGCACCGACGGCCACCGCAACGCTGCGCGAGCGATCGGTGATGCCATCGTCGCCACTCAGGCAGGGGGCGCTGGAGTGATCGCAACGCTCGACATGGCGAACCAGCACGATCATGTCGCCCTTGGCCCAACCCGCCAACAGCGCCCGCGCGCCCTGCACATTGCCATGGGCCAGGTCCGGCACGGCGGCGGGCCGTAACAGCAATACTGTCAAGATGATCGCCAGCAGCGCCGAGGCCAGCACCACAAGCGCATTGCGATACCGGGCAAAAGGCCTCAGGTCGATCGAGCGGGTTATTCCGAACAGACTCAGTCTCAGTTCCACATCAAGCCGCCTCGCAGCCCTTCATCAGGTGCCGTGAGGGTAAGGAGGCGGGCGTCGGCTACCAGTGAAACCAATGTGAAAAAAAGCTTAAGCCTGCGGCAAAAAGCTTGTTACAGAATCCGCCCGACAAAATCCTTTCAGCTCTCACGATTGCTGCCGATACAGACCTGCAACCCACCTTGCTGGCGCCTAAAAACAACAATCTTCCAGCCAACCGACGATCAAGAAACACACGTTCCTGGAGGAATTTGATGAATAGCTGGTTCGGCAACATCAGCGTGAACCTCAAACTGGGCCTGGGCTTCGGCCTGGTCCTGGCCCTGACCTGCGTCCTCGCCCTGACCGGCTGGACCAGCCTGGGCAGTTTGATCGACCGCAGCAACTGGATGAGCGACATCACCCAGCTCAACGCGGGCCTGACCAAGCTGCGCGTGGTGCGCCTGCAGTACATGCTGACCAACGGCGACGAAGTCACTGCGCAAAATGTACAGGCCACGCTGCAAGACTTTTCCGATCAGCAACAAGCCTTGCTGGCGAAGTTCAAGAGCCCGGAAAACATCAAATTGCTCAAAGAGCAAGGCGCTGTCATCGACGCCTACAAGACGTCCCTGGCCAAGATGCGTGGCGCCTATCGCACCGGCAACAGCGCACGCGAGGTCATGGGCGCCAACGCCGAAACGGCCAGCACGCTAATCGACGATTTGAACAGTCGCGTGCAACAACTGCCACCGAGTGATCAGCGCTTCGAGCAGTTCCAGGCCATCACCGCCGCCAGGCAAGCGTTCTTGCTGGCCCGCTATGAAGTGCGTGGCTACACCGCGACTACCAATGCCGAAACCGAGCAAAAAGCCGTCGCTCAACTGGACGTCGCCATTGCCAGCCTGAAACAGCTCAACGTGCATTTCACCGACGTCCAGCCCGAAACCCTGCGTCAACTGGAGACCGCACTGGGCAACTACCGCAGCGCCTTGCAGGCTTACAAAGCCGCGAACAGCGATGCCGTGCAGGCGCGCAAGGAAATGACCGACCAGGGCGCGGCCATCGTGAGCCTGAGCGAACAGCTGTATCAGATCCAGCTCGACCGTCGCGATGCAGAAAGCGCCCAGGCGCGTACCCTGCAATTGATCAGCACGCTGCTGGCTCTGTTGGTCGGCATTATTGCCGCCGTTCTCATTACCCGGCAGATTACCGGCCCGCTGCGCGAAACCCTGGCCGTGGTCGATCGCATCGCCAGCGGCGACTTGTCCCATGACGTGAGGGTGACCCGCCGCGATGAGCTGGGTGTCTTGCAACAAGGCATCGCGCGCATGGGCGTGACCCTGCGTGACCTGATCAGCGGTATCCGCGACGGCGTCACCCAGATCGCCAGCGCGGCCGAAGAACTGTCGGCCGTGACCGAGCAAACCAGCGCCGGGGTCAACAGCCAGAAAGTCGAGACCGACCAGGTCGCCACCGCCATGCACGAGATGACCGCGACCGTGCAGGAAGTCGCGCGCAATGCCGAACAAGCCTCCCAGGCCGCCGCCGCGGCGGATGGTGAAGCCCGCGAAGGGGACAAGGTTGTCGGCGAAGCCATTACCCAGATCGAACGCCTGGCCAGCGAGGTGGCACGCTCCACCGAAGCCATGGGCCTGCTGCAACAGGAAAGCGACAAGATCGGCAGCGTCATGGACGTGATCAAGGCCGTGGCCGAACAGACCAACCTGCTGGCCCTCAATGCTGCGATTGAAGCGGCACGCGCCGGTGAAGCCGGACGCGGGTTTGCCGTGGTGGCCGACGAAGTGCGGGGCCTGGCGCAACGCACGCAGAAATCCACCGAGGAAATCGAAGGCCTGGTGGCGGCCTTGCAGAACGGCACCCAGCAAGTGGCGACCGTGATGAATAACAGCCGCACCCTGACCGACAGCAGCGTGGCCCTGACCCGCAAGGCCGGTACCTCACTGGAAAACATCACCCGCACGGTGTCCAACATCCAGTCGATGAACCAGCAGATCGCGGCCGCGGCCGAGCAGCAAAGCGCAGTGGCCGAAGAGATCAGCCGCAGCATCATCAACGTGCGCGACGTGTCGGAACAGACCGCTGCGGCCAGCGATGAGACGGCCAAGTCCAGCGTGGAACTGGCGCGACTGGGGAATCAGTTGCAGATGATGGTCAGCCACTTCCGCGTCTGACGTTCACTGCGCGGTGAATGAAAGATCCATTCGCGAGCAAGCCCGCTCCCACAGGTTCAATGAGCATCCTGTGGGAGCGAGCCTGCTCGCGAAGGCGATATGACAAACAACCTGCCTGCCCGCACTAGCGAGCAGGCCATACGGATTTGACGCTTGCTCTGGAGCTGCCGCAGGCTGCGATCTTTTAGCGTCACGCAAATCCTGCGCTCAAATCCCCTTCCCGCGCCAGGAACCGCCCTTCCCTGCGCCCGTTCGCCTGACCGTCCTGGTAACTCAATACCCCGTTGACCCACACGCCATCGATGCCTTCGGCCGCCCGTTGCGGATCGTTGAAGTCCGCGACATCGCGAATGGTCGCCGGGTCGAACAGCACCAGGTCGGCCCAATGGCCTTCGCGGATCTCGCCCCTTTGCTTGAGGCCAAATCGCGCCGCCGACAAGCCGGTCATCTTGTGCACGGCGGTGTGCAGGGGAAACAGTCCTACGTCACGGCTGAAATGCCCGAGCACCCGCGGGAAGGCGCCCCACAACCGTGGATGAGGAAACGGATCTTCCGGCAGGCCGTCGGAGCCGACCATCGACAAAGGGTGCGCCAGAATCCGTCGCACATCGGCTTCGTCCATCCCGTAGTACACAGCGCCGGCCGGTTGCAATTGGCGGGCGGCATCGATCAGGGACAGGTTCCACTCGGCGGCGATATCCATCAGGTCGCGCCCGCCCATCTGCGGGTGCGGCGTTGACCAGGTGATGGTAATGCGATGTGCATCGGTGACTTGCTTGAGGTCCAGGGTCGAGGAACTGGCAGCGTACGGATAGCAATCGCAGCCCACCGGGTGGGTTTTCGCCGCCTGCTCAAGGGACGCCAACAGTTGCGGGCTGCGCCCCCAGTTACCGGCGCCGGCACATTTGAGGTGGGAAATGATCACCGGGGATTGCGCATGCCGGCCGATCTGGAATGCCTCGTCCATGGCGTCCAGCACCGGCTCGAACTCGCTGCGCAAATGGGTGGTATAGACCGCGCCAAACGCTGTGAGCTCTTCGGTCAGTTGCATCACTTCATCGGTCGATGCCGAAAACGCACTGGCGTAGGCAAGACCGGTGGACAAGCCCAGGGCGCCAGCCTCGAGACTTTCGCGCAGTTGCTCGCGCATGGCGGCAATTTCATCGGGCGTAGCGGTGCGAAACAGGTCGTCGAGGTGGTTGCTGCGCAGCGCGGTGTGGCCCACCAGCGCGGCGACGTTCAGCGTGGTGTTTGCCGCCTCCACCGCCGCACGGTAATCGCTGAATGTTGGATAAACAAACGCCGCAGCGCTGCCGAGCAGGTTCATCGGGTCCGGTGGATCGCCGCGCAGGCTCACCGGCGAGGCGCTGATCCCGCAATTGCCGACGATCACCGTGGTCACGCCCTGGCTGAGCTTGGGCAGCATCTGCGGCTGACGGATCACCACCGTGTCGTCGTGGGTGTGCACATCAATGAAGCCGGGCGCCAACACGCGGCCAGCAGCGTCGATTTCTTCGGTGGCACGAGCATCCTGCAAGTCACCGATGCGCTCGATGCGGCCATTGCGGATCGCCACGTCGGCCGGGTAGCCAGGGCTGTTGCTACCGTCGATGACCAGGGCATTGCGAATCAGCGTGTCGTACATCATGTCAGTCTCCCAGCGGCAAGTGATCGTCGCCGCCGCGGTAATCGTCCAGGGCGAGTTTGATCCGCCGCAGGCGCTCTTGATTGTCTTGAGGATTGGCCAGTGCCAGCTCGGTGGCAAGCACATCGATGGCGAGCAACATGCCGTAGCGTGCTGCTGTCGGTTTATAGATGAAGGAGGTCTCGGCGCTTTGCAGCGGCAATACGATGTCGGCCAGTTGCGCCAGCGGCGAATCGCCTCGGGTAATGGCCAGAATGGGCGCGCCATAGCTGCGGGCCAGCTCCACAGTTTCCAGCAGTTCGGGGGTGATCCCGGTCAGTGAACAGACGATGACTACCTGATCGGCACTGAGACTGGCCGCCGTGATCCGCATCATTACCGCGTCGTGGCAGACCGCGATCGGGTAGCCAAGGCGCACGAGGCGCACCTGCAACTCATCGCTGCACAAGGTCGAGCAGCCGCCCATGCCGAAGGCATGAATCATCCGCGCCTTGCCCAGCAGTTTCACGGCATCGGCGAACCGCGACTCGTCGAAGGCCGACAGGTGCTGGCGCAGGGTCGATTCGATGTCGCCGACTATTTGCCCATAAAACGCTGACTGCTCCGGTGTGCCCGCCGGATCGAGAAAACGGCTGCCGACGCCGCTGGCCTGGGCCAGTTGCAACCGCAGGTCGCGCAGATCCTTGCAGCCGACCGTACGGGCAAAGCGCGACAGCGTGGCAGTGCTGACCTCTGCGCGCAGCGCCAGCTCATCCAGGCTTGCGGAGGCGGCAAACCCCACATCGTCGAGCATCAGGCGCGCGATGCGTCCTTCCCCGGCGCTGAAGGAATCCTGGCGGGCGCGGATCTGGTAGAGGATGTCCATGGCGGGCGGCTCCGGTTAAATCAGGTAGGAAAGGCCCACGGTCAGGCCGAAGGCGACGAGCGAGATCAGGGTCTCCAGCACCGTCCAGGTCTTGAAGGTCTGGGTCACCGTCATATTGAAGTATTCCTTGATCAGCCAGAAGCCGCCGTCGTTGACGTGGGAAAAGATCACCGAGCCCGCTCCTGTTGCCAGCACCAGCAGCTCCGGGTGTGGATAACCCATCGCGATGGCCACGGGCGCGACCACGCCCGAGGCGGTGGTCATGGCCACGGTAGCGGAGCCGGTGGCGATGCGCATCAACGCGGCGAACAGCCAGCCCATCAGCAACGGCGACAAGTGAAATTCGTTGGCCAGGCCGACGATCTGGTCGGTGACACCGGCGTCCACCAGGATCCGGTTCAGGCCGCCGCCAGCGCCCACCAGCAAGGTGATGCTGGCGGTCGGCGCCAGGCATTCGTTGGTGAACTTGAGGATCGACTCGCGATTGAAGCCCTGGGCCAGGCCAAGGGTCCAGAAGCTCAGCAAAGTCGCCAGCAGCAAGGCGATGACCGAGTTGCCGATGAACAACAGGAACTGGTTAAAACCCGTGCCCGGGGTGGAAATCAGGTTGGCCCAGCCGCCGATCAACATCAGCACCACCGGCAACAGGATGGTCGCCATTGTCAGGCCGAAGCTTGGCAGACTGTCGCGCGGTTCACGTTCGAGGAACTGCCGCTCCAGTGGGTTTTCCGTCGGCAACTGGATACGCGGCACGATGAACTTGGCGTACAAGGGCCCGGCGATGATCGCCGTGGGAATACCGATCGCAATCGCATAGAGCAAGGTCTGCCCCACCGACGCCTGGTACACCTGCACCGCCAGCATCGCCGCCGGGTGCGGTGGTACCAGCGCATGCACCACCGACAGGCCGGCGACCATCGGCAAGCCGACCATCAGGATCGATACGCCGACCCGCCGCGCCACGGTGAACGCGATTGGCACCAGCAATACGAAACCGACTTCGAAGAACAATGGCAGCCCGACCAGGAAAGCGATACACACCATCGCCCAATGCGCGTTTTTTTCGCCGAAGCGGTCGATCAAGGTGCGCGCCACCTGCTCGGCGCCGCCGGACTCGGCCATCATCTTGCCAAGCATGGTACCCAGCGCCACCACCAGGGCGATATGTCCCAGGGTCTTGCCGACGCCCGCCTCATACGCCCCGACCACGCCGGACGGCGGCATGCCCGCCACCAGCGCCAGGCCGATGGAGATCAGGGTGATGACAATGAACGGATTAAGCCGGTAACGGGCGATCAGCACGATCAGCGCGATGATGGCGACAGCGGCATACACCAACAGCCAATAGCCGAAGGACGGGGTCATGCGGTACTCCTCGAGAGGGTCACGTCGAAAATTTTGTGAAACTCTTAAAACATTTCGAGGCGCGATTTTCAAACGAGGTGAAAGTAATTTTCGTTTAGAGGTAAGGGATGTCGCTCAGAGATATGTCGTGTCGCGATTAATGAAAATCAGGCAGGTAGATTTTCATCACGACACTGATCGTTCCCATGCTCTGCGTGGGAACGATCAGGCAGGCGGATCTCAGTCGTGTTGTACCCGGGCGCGCTTGAGCAGTTTCTTGCAGCGCTCGGACAGGCCCAGCACCCGTAGGTGCTTGCCAGCCTTGCTGTAGCGCTCGCGCAAGGTCTCCAATGCAGCGATGGCGGAGTAATCGACGAAGCTCAGGTGGCGACAATCGAGGGTCACTTGCACGGGGTCGTTGGCTGCGTCGAACTGGTTGAGAAACGGCGTGGTCGAGGCAAAAAACAAGGTGCCGTGCACGCGGTACAGCTTGCTGCCGTCGCTTTCCAGGTGACTGTCGGCGTACAGCTGCCGGGCTTGCTGCCAGGCGAAATTGAGCGCCGCAATGATGATCCCGCACAACACCGCCATGGCCAGGTCGGTGAATACCGTGATCACCGTCACCGCGATAATCACCAGCACATCGTTCAATGGCACCTTGTTCAGCACCCGCAGCGAAGCCCAGGCGAAGGTCTGCTGCGAGACCACGAACATCACCCCCACCAACGCCGCCAGAGGAATACGTTCGATCAACGGCGACAGGAACAGGATGAACAGCAGGATCGACACCCCGGCCACCACACCGGACAGCCGCCCGCGCCCCCCGGAGCTCAAGTTGATGACGGTCTGGCCGATCATCGCGCAACCGCCCATTCCCCCAAACAGACCGGACACCACATTGGCCGCGCCCAGCGCCACGCACTCGCGATCGGGGTAACCGCGGCTCTCGGTGAATTCGTCGGTGAGGTTGAGGGTCAACAGGGTTTCCAGCAGGCCGACCATCGCCATCAAGAACGCGTAGGGCGCAATGATGCTTAGGGTTTCCAGGTTCCAGGGAATGTCCGGCAAGGCAAATGTCGGCAAGCCGCCGGCGATATGCGCCATGTCGCCCAGGGTGCGGGTTGGCAGGCCGAGGAAGTGCACAGCCAACCCCACTCCCAGGATCGCCACCAACGCCGGCGGTATCGCGCGGGTCAGACGCGGCAGCACATAGACAACCGCCATCGTCACCGCCACCAACCCGATCATGTAGTACAACGGCGTGCCGCTCAGCCAGGTCTCACCACTCTTGAAGTGCTCAAGCTGCGCCAGGGCAATGACGATTGCCAGGCCGTTGACGAACCCCAGCATCACCGGGTGCGGCACCATTCGCACCAGCTTGCCCAGTCGCAGCAGCCCGAACGTCGACATGATCAACCCGCCCAGCAGCACCGTCGCCAGCAAGTACTGCACGCCGTGCTGCACCACCAGCGCGACGATCACCACCGCCATCGACCCGGCAGCACCGGACACCATGCCAGGCCGGCCACCGAATAGCGCGGTCAGGGTGCAAATGATGAACGCACCATACAGCCCCATCAGCGGATTGAGATGAGCCACCAGCGCGAAGGCAATGCATTCGGGTAACAGGGCGAAAGACGTCGTGAGGCCGGCTAGGGCATCGGCGCGTAGATGTTTTGGTTTCATGGAGGACCGCGTGCAGGGAGAAGCAAGAAAGAGTGTGGGGATGTTACGGAATCAAGGGCGGCCCGGCCAGTTTATGCAACTTCAGAAACGCCTTCGCGAGCAGGCTCGCTCCCACAGTTGACCGCGTCCATCTGGACAATGCGTTCTAATGTGGGAGCGAGCCTGCTCGCGAAGGCAGCAACGCGGTGTTAAGCGAACTCACACCATCTCGTGACGAATCCACTCCAGCACCGACGTGCGCTTCGGCACCCAGCCCAGCAATTCCCGCGCATGCTTGCCGCGAACACGGCTGTTGGAGCCCAGGCCATAGTTGGCCATTTCATAACCCCACTCGGCTTCGGCGTCCTTCAACGGCCAGTCTTGCGGCTTGCCCAGGTTCAGCGCCTCGGCGATCGCCGTGGTCATGTCGATGAATGACGCTTCACCGCTTTCGACGAAGTAGAACGTGCCTGGGACGTTTTTGTTCAGCGCCAGCAGGTACAGCGATACCACGTCTTCGATGTGCACGTTGGACCAGATGTTCTGCCCGGTCCCGACATGGCGGACCACGCCGCTTTTACGCGCCTGCTTGAGCAAGCGCGGCAGCTGCACGCTGTCGCGCTTGACGCCCAGGCTGTGGCCGTAGATCAGCGTGTTGCAGATGACGGCCGAGTTCACGCCGTCCTTGGCCGCGGCGAGGATCAGGTTGTCGATGGCCACGCGTGCAGCCTTGTCCACGGTGGGTTCCGGCAAGTTGTCTTCGTAATAGATAACGTCGCTGGACTGACCGCCCGAGGCATCGCCCACGATGCTCGAACCGCTGGTATGCAGCAATACCTTGTTGGAGCCGCGCAAGGCATCGAGCAAGGCTTCGACAGCGCCGCGATGGTCGCTGCTGGCGGCGTTGATCACGGCGTCGGCTGCCCGGGCCTGTTCGGCCAATAGTGCGCTGTCGTCCAGCGTGCCGGTCACGGGCGTGATGCCCAGTGCCTTGAGCTCGTCCGCTTGCTCGGCGTTGCGCACCAGGCCGGTAACCTTGTGGCCGGCCTTGACCAGGCCGGTGGCGATGGAGCCGCCGATGAAACCGGCCGCACCAGTAACGAATACGTTCATGGAGAAACTCCCTGCGTTGATAAGTGATGCAACGAGTATCAAGCAGTGATCCCAGACGAAAAATCCCTGCTGACCCAATTCACTCTTGCGCAGGAATCACGAATCAGTCGCTGAAATCCGTGGAAGCGTAAAGCGCCAATTTGCCCTGGATGAAGTCAAGGAAACACTGGATGCGCAAGGCCAGCTGCGAGTTACGGTAGTACACCGCGTTGATCGGCTGGCGATAACCGCTGTTGAACTCGGCCAGCACGACCTTCAACCGCCCGGCACGAATGTCCTCGATGGTCATGTAATGCGACAGGCTGGCGATGCCTTGGCCTTCCAGCGCCAGATGGCGGATGGTTTCACCGCTGGATGCGCTGAGTGACGCCTGGATCGGCCAGCGATCGCCATGCACGTAGCGCAACGGCCATTGGTTGAGGCCTTCGTTCTGGGTGAACCCCAGCAGGGTGTGTTCGGCCAGGTCCGCCACGGCTGTCGGTGTGCCATGTTTTTCCAGGTAGGCGGGGCTGGCGACGATGTGCAGCGGACTGCATCCCAGGGAACGGGCGTGCAGGGTCGAGTCGGCCAGTGTACCGATGCGGATGGCGATGTCGGTGCTTTGCTCGAGCAGGTCGATAATCAGGTCGTTGCTGTTGAGTTCGAGCTGGATATCCGGATAAAGCCGGCGGAACTCATCGATGTACGGCACGATGGCATGCAGCATGAACGGCGACGCGGCGTTGATGCGCAAGCGCCCGGACGGCGTTTGCTGGCGCGAAGACAAGCGTTCTTCGAGTTGGTCCATCTGATCGAGAATCAGCTTGGCGTGCTCGAAGAAATATTTGCCTTCCTCGGTCAGGTCCATGCGCCTCGTGGTGCGGTTGATCAACGTGGTATCGAGCTTGGCCTCCAGCCGCGACAGCGTGCGACTGACCGCCGACGGCGTTTGCCCGACCTGCTCGGCGGCCGCGGAAATCGACCCGCACTCGATCACGCAGACGAAGATCTGCAATTCATCGGATCTGGCTTTCACGTGTGTCCTCTTTCACGAATCGGCATGGCATGAATCGCCAGGATCGCAGCCTTTGGCAGCTCCTACAGGGTATTGCGTATACCTGTAGGAGCTGCCGAAGGCTGCGATCTTTTAAGCCATTGCGACCGATATTAGCTGAGCGTTACACCTTCAGGCCAAACACCTCGGCCAAGTGCTGCTCATAACGCGCCACATCGGCCTCGATGTTCGGGCGTTTCATCACGTCCACGCAGAGGAAGGTCGGCAAAGCGGTCATGCCGAGGAATTGGTTGGCCTTGTGGAACGGGAAGTACACCGCGTCCACGCCTTTGGCCTCGAAGAAGTCGGTCGGGTCGTCGAAGGCTTGCTGCGGCGCGTTCCAGGTCAGCGACAGCATGTATTGCTTGCCCTGGATCAGGCCGCCGCTGCCGTACTTCTGCGAGGCGTCGGAACGGGTGCGGCCGTCGCTGGCATAGAGGCTGCCGTGACCTTCGGTGAAGACCTCGTCGATGTACTTCTTCACGGTCCATGGCGCGCCCATCCACCAGCCCGGCATCTGATAGATGATCACGTCGGCCCAGAGGAATTTGGCGACTTCTTCGGCGACGTCGTAACCCTCGTCGATGAAGGTGGCCTTGACATCCACACCGCCGCGATCCAGCACGCTCAGCGCGGCTTCATGCAAGGTGGTGTTGTAGCGGCCATCGGAGTGGGCGAATTGTTTGCCGCCATTGAGTAACAGGACTTTTTTCATGAGAGGTCTCGCAAGGGTCAGAAACTGGATGGCGGCAGCGTAACGATCCGCCTCGCGCGGAGTAAGCGCCGCTGTCGCAAAATACATTTGACCCACACGCACGAATCACCAGCAGATTGTTGCCTTAGACTGGCGCCAATTCTGACTTGAGGAGTGTTTTTCAATGAGTGAAATGCAAGGTTTCATCCTGCACGCCAAGACCCGCCCGGAAAAATCCGACGCCTTCGAAGCGTTTTTCAGCGGCTACGTAGAAGCAAGTCGCGCCGAACCCGGCTGCATCGAGTACCACATGCTGCGCGACAAGCAGGACCCTACCCTGTTTATCTTCTTCGAGATTTGGCAGTCCCAGGCACATCTCGACGTGCACTCGAACCTGCCGCACATGAAGCAGTTCCTCGATCAACGCGATGAGTACCTGGAACGGGATTTCGTAATCCGCGCCATCGAGATGCTCAGCCCGTCGTCCGCTAGCCGCTGATCAACAAATGGCCGCCGAGCAACCCGAGGCCAATGAAGAATACGCGCTTGAACAACAGGGCGCTGATCCGCTGGCGCAGCCACTGCCCCAGCCACATGCCGAGCACCGCCGGGATCAGCGCCAACAGCGACGCACTCAACTCGCCACCACCCAGGGCACCGAGCCATAGCAGGCCGCCCGCGAGGGCAAGGGTCGAGACGGTGAATGACAGGCCCAACGCCTGCACCAGTTCGTCCTTGCTCAAGCCCAGCGCCTGCAGGTAAGGCACTGCCGGAATCACGAACACGCCCGTGGCCGACGTAATGACACCGGTCATCACGCCGCACATCGGACCTAGCCAGGGCTCATTACCCGCACCGACACGCAAGGTCGGCAAGAACAAGCCGCAGAGCGCATAGAGCAACAACGACGCGCCCAATCCGCGCACCACCCAATGTCCACCGACCATGCCGATCCACAGCGTACCGGCGCCGGTGCCGATGAAGATGGCCAGCAGCATCGGCCACAGCCGCAGGATCAACCCGCGCAGATGCCCGCCGAAGGCCAGCTGCCAGACGTTGGTCAGGGTCGCGGGAATGATCAACAGCGCCGCAGCCTGTGACGGGGCCATAGCCAGACCGAGCAAGCCCATGGCGATGGTCGGCAGGCCGAGGCCGATGATGCCCTTGACCAAACCGGCCAGCAGGAAGGTGGCAATGACCAGCAACGACAGGGCCAAGCCGAGATTTTGGTAGAACGAGGCGAGTGTATTCATGGGCTGATGGTGAGCCCGGATTGGCGGGTTGAAAATCTGCCATATACTGAGCCTGGCTCTTGATTAGCAAGAGGCTTGAGTATCCGCCGTGGCTGCTGACGCCTTCGCGGGCAAGCCCGCTCCCACAGGGATCTTTGGCGGACACCAAATTTATGTTCGATGCATTTCTACTGTGGGAGCGGGCTTGCCCGCGAAGAGGCCCGCCCACACGACACACCACTTGAGGCTGCAATGATGCACTTCGACCTGACCGACCTGCGCCTCTACCTGAACATCCTCGACACCGGCAACATCACCGCCGGCGCGGCGCGTAGCCATCTTTCCCTGGCCGCCGCGAGCGCGCGAATCCGTGCAATGGAAGCATCACTCGGCACTGAGTTCCTGCAGCGCGGCCGTCGCGGCGTTACCCCGACGCCTGCCGGCAAGGCTCTCGCGCAACACGCGCGGGTCCTGCTGCAACAGGCCGAACGCATGCAGCAGGACCTGGCCGAATATGCCAAAGGCGTCAAAGGCCAGGTGCGGTTGTTGTGCAACACCACGGCCATCACCGAATACCTGCCGGAGTTGCTCGCCGACTTCCTGCGCGAGCATCCCAACCTCGACATCGACCTGCAGGAATTGCCCAGCACGCGCATCACCCACGCGTTGCGCCAGGGTGCCGCCGACCTTGGCATCGTCTCCGACGCGGTGGACACCCACGCCCTCGAAACCCTGCCCTTTCGCGACGACCCGCTGGTGCTAATCATGCCGCCCAGCCATCCGCTGGCCGACGGCGAACCGCCGACTTTCAGCGATACCTTGCAGCACGACTATGTGGGGTTGGCCGCTAATAGTGCACTCGCGGTGTACCTCGAAGAACAGGCGTTGCACGCGGGTATGCGCATGCAGATCCGCATCCGTGCGGAGGGTTTCGACGGGGTGATTCGCATGGTTGCCCGCGGCGCCGGGCTGGCGATTGTGCCGCTGGCGGCGATCCAGCGCCGGGCACTGGATCAACCGCTCAAAAGCTTCTCGTTGAACGAAGACTGGGCACAGCGAAAACTGCTGCTGTGCGCGCGATCATTCACTGGCCTGCCCGGTTATGCCAGGGCGCTGCTCGAGGCGTTGCTCATTGAGTGAGACCGGTTTGGGCTTCCTGAAAAACACGCCGTAGACAACGGTCAGCAACAACAGGAACGGCACACCGAACACCAGGGTCATCTTGAAGGCTTCGGTGAAGTAGGTGGTGATCATCACCGCGCCCATCAGTACCAACCCCAACCAGGTGCTGTAGGGGAACAGGCGCATGCGAAACGACAGTTTTCGCTCGCCGTGGCGCTGGTGATAACGACGGAAACAGTAGTGCGTCAGGAAGATCATGAACCAGGTGAAGATGGCGCCGAACATGGAGATCGCCATCATCAAGGTGAACGAACTTTCCGGGTACAGGATGTTGAGCAAGGTCGCCAGGGCAATGCCCGAGCTCGACAACAACAGGGCGTTCAGTGGAATCCCGCTCTTGCTCAACTTGCCCATGGACTTGGGGGCGTAGCCGCCACGGGACAGGCTGAACATCATGCGCGTGGTGATGTACAACTGGCTGTTCATCGCCGAGAGCGCGGCGATCAGGATGACGAAATTCATCACCCCGGTGGCGCCGGGAATGCCGATGGCTTGCATGACCGTGACGAACGGGCTTTGCGCATGACCGGCCTGGACCCACGGCACAATCGCCAGCATCAGAGCGAGGGTCAGCAGGTAGAACACCACCAGGCGCACGATGGTCGCGCGAAAGGCTTTCTTCACCGCTTGCTCCGGGTCCTGCGCCTCACCGGCGGCCACGGCGATCATCTCCACGCTCAGGTAACTGAAGATCGACACGATGACCGCGACCCACATGCCTTGCAGGCCATGGGGGAAAAAACCGCCGTGGACGGTGTAATTGTGCACGCCGTATTCCGGGTTGCCGGAACCGAACACCACGTACACCGCGAGAATGATGAAGCCGACGATCGCGCCGATCTTGATGGTCGAGAACCAGTACTCGAACGTACCGAAGGTCTTCACGCTGATCGCGTTGAGCACGATCAACACACTGGAAAACGAGACGATCCACACCCACTCCGGCACGTTGGCAAACCAGTACTTCATGTACATCGCCACCGCCGTCACTTCCGTACCGACCGCCAGCACGATCGCCGCCCAATAGGCATAGCGCACCAGGAACCCGGCCAAGGGGCTGACATAGAATTCGGCGTAAGCACCGAACGAACCGGAGGTCGAATGGGCCACGGTCATTTCCGCCAGGCAGCCCATCAACAACAGCGTGATGATCGCGCCGATGGCGTAGCTGAGCAGCACGCTCGGCCCGGCATAGCCGATCGCGTAGGCGCTGCCCATGAACAGCCCGGTGCCGATCGCGCCACCAATGGCGATCATGCTCATTTGCCCGGACGTCAGCTGACGCCGCAGGCCCTGTTCACGGTTGGATATCGTTTCAAAACCGGTGTTATCGGTCATTTTTATGTCCTCTGAATATTGTCTTTCTTGAAGAGCACGTCTTGGTTTTTACCGGTGGGGATCAGCCACGCACAGCAGGACACGGATCAGAAAATACTCAGTGGATATTCGATGATGACGCGCACTTCGTTGTTGTCCGTGGTATCGGCCCGCGCCACTTGCGCGGTGGAACGCACACTGGCCTGGCGTACCCGCACCGACAGGTCCCGCGCCTTGCCCGACTGCACGACGTAGCGCGCCTCGATGTCGCGTTCCCAGCGCTTGCCGTCATCGCCGTAGCGTCCGTAGGCGCCGTTGGGACCACCGTCGTAATGGCTGTCGTCGATATGGTCACCGCTGACGTAACGGGACATGAAGCTCAGCCCCGGCACGCCGAACGCCGCCATGTCCAGGTCATAACGCAGTTGCCATGAGCGCTCGTTGGGGGCATTGAAGTCGAGCACCTGAATCGAGTTGGCGAGGAAAATCGAAGTGCCTGGCTGTTGATCGAAACCCAGGTAATCGAACGGCTCGTTGCCATCGACTTGTTGATACGCCAGGGTCAATCGATGGGCACCGGACTTATACCCGGCGGCCAGCGACCAGGTGGTGTTGTCGATTTTTCCGGCCAGGCTCTGACCATCATCGTTGGTGCGGTAGATGTTGAAATCCAGGTTCAGCGACTGGCCTTCACTCAGGGCAAAGGTGTAGTTGCCGTTGGCGTAGTACTGCCGCCAGATATCGGTGAACTGCGAGCCGTAGAGGCTGATGCTCAGTTGATCGCTCAGGGCATAACTACCGCCCAGATAATCGACACTGCGGGTTTCCACGCCAGCGTACAGCGCTTTCAGCGCGCCATCGGCATTGGTCGAGTTACTGTCGTTGCCGGCGGTGAAATGACCGATGTCCAGTTGCAAGGCCTTGAGTTCATGGCTGGTCAGCTGGAAGCCCGTGGCAACACTGGTGAACAGTCGCGCATTGCCGGTGCCGAACACCGGGTTTAGCGGGGTCAGGTTGCCGTACTTGAGTTCGGTCTGCGATACCCGCGCCTTCACCGCGCCACCCGCTTCGGAGTACTCATCCTCGGGGCGACCATCGGAATCGACCGGCAGCAAACCGGTGCCGGTGCGCCCCTTGCCGCTGTCGAGTTTGAGACCCAACTGCGCGTACGCATCGACCCCGAACCCCACCGTTCCCTGGGTGTAGCCGGAGCGGTAATCGAGCATGATCCCGTGGGCCCATTCATCCCGATAATTCTGGCCGCCAGGGTTGTTGAGGTTATTGCGATAGAAAAAGAAGTTACGGTTGGTCAGGGTCAGGCTGCTGCCTTCGACGAATCCATTGTCGGCGGCGGCATAGGCCATTTGCCCGAGGCAACTGCCGATGGCGAGCGACAAGGCGGGCCAGGGGGACAGTCTCATTCTGCGTGCTCCTTATTATTGTGTTTGCACAGAACAGTTGATCGATCGCAGGCGAAGCCCTGCCGCCAGGAAACCTGGCAGCAAGACCTGGACAACGCAGGTATCAGGTGACGCTGTGGCGAACCTGGAATTGCGCTTGCGCCCAGGTTTTCTGATCGAGAATCTCGCCGAGGATCTGCACTGCATCCCAGACCTCGGTGAAGGTCGTGTACAGCGGGGTGAAACCGAAACGCATGATGCGCGGCTCGCGGTAGTCGCCGATCACGCCCCGGTCGATCAGGGCCTGGATCACTGCATAGCCTTCGGGGTGTTCGAAGCTCACGTGACTGCCACGCTTGGCGTGCTCACGCGGCGTGATCAATTTCAGTTCGTGAGCCGAGCAACGCTGCTCGACCAATTCGATGAACAAGTCCGTCAGCGCCAAAGATTTGCGGCGCAAGCTGGCCATGTCGGTCTGGGCGAACACATCCAGCCCGCACTCGACCATCGCCAGCGACGTGATCGGCTGGGTACCGCACAAGTAACGGGCGATGCCGCTGCTCGGCTCGTAACGCGACTCCATGGCGAA
This sequence comes from Pseudomonas umsongensis, assembly GCF_002236105.1. Lineage (GTDB taxonomy): Bacteria > Pseudomonadota > Gammaproteobacteria > Pseudomonadales > Pseudomonadaceae > Aquipseudomonas > Aquipseudomonas umsongensis. The sequence goes on along the minus strand of NZ_NIWU01000002.1, from coordinate 24,053 downwards.
CTGCCGCGAGTGACCGAACCACCCCGCCAGCGGCTGCGGCACCAGATCGCACAACGGCGGCGAGACCCAGACGAACGCCTGCGAACCCGGACCGCCATTGAGGTATTTGTAGGTGCAGCCGATGGCGTAGTCGGCGCCCGCCTGATGCAAGTCGACCGGCACCGCGCCAGCGGAATGCGCCAGGTCCCAGATGGCCAGCGCCCCGCACTCATGGGTCAGCGCGGTCAGCGCTTGCATGTCGTGCATGTAGCCGGTCTTGTAGTTGACGTGGGTGAGCATCACCACCGCCGTGTCCTGGTCAATCGCTTGTGGCAGCTCTTCAGGGCTATCAACAAGGCGCAAGGTGTAACCCTGCTGCAGCATGTCGGCCAGGCCTTCGGCGATGTACAGGTCGGTAGGGAAATTGCTGCTTTCGGTGACAATCACCCGCCGCGCTGGCGACCTTGTGGCTTGCACCCGCAGCGCGGCACTGAGCACCTTGAACAGGTTGATCGAGGTCGTGTCGGTCACCACCACTTCACCGGCACGGGCGCCGATCAACCCGGCCAGGCGATTACCCAAACGCTCGGACAAATCGCGCCAACCGGCAGTGTTCCAGCTGCGGATCAGGCCATTGCCCCACTCTTGGGCAATCACTTCCTGAGCACGCGCCAATGCCGCGACCGGGCGTGCGCCCAGGGAATTGCCATCGAGATAAATCACACCGTCGGGTAGCGCAAATTGCTGGCGTAGCGGCGCGAGAGTGTCCTGGGCATCACGCGCCAGGCAATCGTTTCTTGTTGTCATCGGGTGTCCTGTTCTTTGAAGGTCGTAGCGTTTATGCAGGCGTTGTCGGCCCCTTTTCGTGGAGAAATAATGAACGATGCCTTGGAGAATTTTCGTGCAAACTAAGCGGCTACCAGGTAGTTATTTCGCATAAAATTCGAATCCAACACCCATAAACGCGGATTTACGCCAGCCATGAATCTCGACTCGACAGACCTGCGAATCCTCCATCAACTGCAACAGGATGGCCGCATCAGCAATCAGGAACTGGCAGAGAAAGTCGCCCTGTCGCCGTCGGCCTGTCTACGAAGGTTGCGCCTGTTGGAAAGCGAGGGAATCATCAGCGGCTATCGCGCGGTGTTGAATGCCGAACGGCTGGGGATCGAACTGGAAGCCATCGTCCATGTGTCATTGCGACAGGACGTCGAGGATTGGCACGAGACGTTTATCAAGAAGGTCCAGTCGTGGCCGGAAGTGGTCACCGCGTATGTGATTACGGGAGCGAGCAACTACGTGCTGCGGGTCCAGGCGCGTAATCTCAAACACTTCTCCGACTTCATCGTCAACCACTTGAACCGCACGGCGGGGGTGACTGACATCCGCTCGGAAATCGTCCTGCAGAAGATCAAGGAGCGTGAATCGCTGTTGGACCTGGTGGTGCGCAAGTAAGGAACGGATCGCTCAGAAGCCGCGCAGGCGCCGGGCTTCATTGCGCTGCAAGGTCATGCTCGGGGATTCGTCGAACAGCTTGCGGTATTCGGCGGAAAAGCGCCCCAGGTGCGTGAACCCCCAGCCCATGGCGATCGCGGAAATATTGCGTGCCGAGCCGTGCTCAAGCAGCTCCTGGCGCACGCCGTTCAAGCGGTACTTCTTCAGGTAGACCATCGGCGACAATGCGAAGTACTTCTTGAACGCTTCAAACAGCTTGAAGCGTGAAACCCCGGCAGCCGCTTCGATGTCCTCCAGGTGCAAAGCCTCGCGAGCATTGTCGTGAATGTATTGCCGCGCCCGGATCAGGTAGTGCGGTAATTTAACGCCCAGCACCTGGCGCAGCTCTTCTGAATAGTTGTTCGGCTGGGCGAGGATCAAGCCTTTGATCAGCGAACTTTCAATGTCCCGGGTGAAGGCCACTTGCTCGTAGAGTTCGCTACTGCGCTCCAGCTCAGCGATGAAATAGCGCGCCATGCGCCACCATGAAGCCGACGCGCCATCGACCGCATCCATCACCGGTTCGAAACGCAGCGGCGCATCCAGCGGTCGCTGCAGCAAGCCTTCCAGGGACTCGCTCATGGCGGCGCGGGTGATCACCACCTGGACTTTGCGGCAGTCGCCGGAAATCGCCAGCAGCTGGTTTTCATTGGGGGAAATGATCACCCCCTGATCGCGGTCGGATTTCACCACGCTGCCGTTCTTGCTCAACTCCTGTTCGCCCACCAGGGGCAGGCTCAGGCTGTAGCTGCTGAAGCGCTCGGGATCCTCGATATCGATGGTGACATCGGTGCCGTATTCGATGGTGCCCAGCGTCGTGGCCATCGACTTGAACGTGTTGGCACTGTGATGGAAGCGGATCCGCTCGGGCGTCGTGGTCACGAGCCGGTGCGGCCCGCAAATACCGGACATCCAGCTTCTTGCGGCCTCGAGGTCGTCGCTGTCGACACGAATGTCGCGACTCTGCGGATCGGTTTTGCTGTTCATCACGGTGCACCCACGGGCTATTTTCCAGCGCGCTCTGACGGCGCGTCTCAGGCGTGGAAAACGCAAGTTCCAGGCCACAAAACGCCAGCGCCAACTGAGTGGATAGCAATCCTCGACTATGTGGATAACGTAGCCGGTGAACGTGTCCCAACAGGCACTCGACGTTGCGCAAAACAGTACCTGATTGCTGCAGACAGGTGCAGCCGTTCATCGTTTGGTGCGCCTTCTGGGTAGTCGCTGCCCAGTTTGATACCGAGTGGGTGTTACCCCACAAATTTTACGGACTGCCTTCGCCCACAAACCGGATAGACCCCCACCCGCCCCACTCCCTCTAATGAGCACACCGATTAGCCCCAATAAAAAACAGGTGCACACCCATGAGTGGCGAAAAAAACGTCGAGCAGTGGAAAGCGTTTATCCAGGGCTGCCTGGACTTCCGTCCGGCAGAAGGCGTGTTCCGCATCGCCCGGGACATCTTTACCGAGCCGCAGTTGTTCGATCTGGAGATGGAACTGATCTTCGAGAAAAACTGGATCTACGCCTGCCACGAAAGCGAACTGGCCAATAACCACGACTTCGTCACGATGCGCGCCGGTCGCCAGCCGATGATCATTACCCGCGATGGCGACGGCCAGCTCAACGCATTGATCAACGCCTGCCAGCATCGCGGCACGACCCTGACCCGCGTTGGCAAGGGCAATCAGTCGACCTTCACCTGCCCGTTCCATGCCTGGTGCTACAAAAGCGACGGTCGCCTGGTGAAGGTCAAGGCGCCGGGCGAGTATCCGGAAGGCTTCGACAAGGCCACGCGCGGTCTGAAAAAGGCGCGCATCGAGAGCTACAAGGGGTTCGTGTTCATCAGCCTCGACGTACATGCCGACAACAGCCTCGAAGACTTCCTCGGCGATGCCAAGGTGTTCTTCGACATGATGGTCGCCCAGTCGCCAACCGGTGAGCTGGAAGTGTTGCCCGGCAAGTCGGCCTACACCTACGACGGCAACTGGAAACTGCAGAACGAGAACGGCCTCGACGGCTATCACGTCAGCACGGTCCACTATAACTACGTGGCCACGGTGCAGCATCGCCAGCAGGTCAACAGCGAGAACGGCACCAGCAGCGCCAGCACCCTGGACTACAGCAAGCTCGGTGCTGGCGACGCCAACACCGATGACGGCTGGTTCGCGTTCAACAATGGCCACAGCGTGCTCTTCAGCGACATGCCGAACCCGTCCGTGCGTTCCGGCTACGCGACCATCATGCCGCGCCTGATCGAAGAACACGGCCAGGAAAAGGCTGAATGGATGATGCATCGCCTGCGCAACCTGAACATCTACCCGAGCCTGTTTTTCCTCGATCAGATCAGCTCGCAACTGCGCATCATCCGACCGGTGGCCTGGAACAAGACCGAGATCATCAGCCAGTGCCTGGGGGTGAAAAACGAGTCGGACGCCGACCGCGAAAACCGCATTCGCCAGTTCGAGGATTTCTTCAACGTGTCGGGCCTGGGTACACCCGACGACCTGGTGGAATTCCGTGAAGCCCAGCGCGGTTTCCAGGCTCGCCTGGAGCGCTGGAGCGATATTTCCCGCGGCAGTCACCGCTGGGCCACCGGCGCCACGCCCAACAGCGAGTCGATCGGCATCGCCCCGGCCATGACCGGCACCGAGTTCACCCACGAAGGGCTCTACGTCAACCAGCACAGCAACTGGCAGAAATTCCTGCTCGATGGCCTGGACGCGAAATCCCTGAAACTCCGTGAGGTGTAATGATGAATGCGCAATTGCAGTACCAGATCGAACAGTTTTTCTACCGCAAATCCGAACTGTGCGATGCCCAGGACTGGGACGCCTACATCAAGCTGTTCGACGAGCAAAGTGAGTTCCACCTGCCGCAATGGGACTCGGAACACGTCTACACCCGCGACCCCAAGCGCGAGATGTCGCTGATCTACTACCCCAACCGTTCAGGCCTGGAAGACCGTGTGTTCCGCCTGCGCACGGGCAAGTCCGCCTCCTCGACACCGATGCCGCGCACCTTGCACATGATCAACAACGTGCGGATCAGTGAACTGGAAAACGGTGAATTGGAGGTGCGCCTGAACTGGCACACGCTGTTCTATCGCCTGGCCACCTCCGAGCAGTTCTATGGACGCGCAACCTACCGGCTCAAGCCCCACGCCGACAGTTGGCTGATCAGCCGCAAGCATGTGCTCTTGCTCAACGACACCATCAACTCGGTACTCGACTTCTACCACCTCTGAATCCAAGGAGATCGAGGCATGAATCACAAAGTGGCGTTCAGCTTTGCCGACGGCAAGACCCTGTTCTTTCCCGTACAACCCAACGAAATCCTGCTCGACGCCGCCCTGCGCAACGGCATCAATATTCCTCTGGATTGCCGCGAAGGCGTCTGCGGTACGTGCCAGGGTCGCTGCGAATCGGGTGACTACAGCCAGGATTATGTGGACGAGGAGGCGCTCTCGAGCCTGGACCTGCAGCAGCGCAAGATGCTCACCTGCCAGACCCGGGTGAAGTCCGATGCGGCGTTTTATTTCGACTTCGCTTCCAGCCTGTGCAATGCCTCGGGCCCGGAACAACTGAGCGCAACGGTGACGGACGTCAGGCAAATTTCGGCCAGCACCGCGATCCTGCACCTGGATCTCGGTACGACAAACCCACTGGATTTTCTGCCGGGGCAGTACGCCCGGCTGTCGATTCCGGGGACTGCAAGCAAGCGCTCCTACTCGTTTGCCAATCGGCCGAGTGAGCACAATCAACTGCAGTTCCTGATTCGCCTGCTACCCGACGGCGTGATGAGCAACTACATCCGGGAACGCTGCCGGGTGGGCGACGAAATCATGCTCGAGGCACCGCTGGGTGCGTTCTATCTGCGGCATGTGGCCAAACCACTGATCCTGGTGGCGGGCGGAACCGGGCTGTCGGCACTGCTGGGCATGCTCGACGACCTCGCCGAGCGCGGTTGCACGCAGCCGGTGCACCTGTACTACGGCGTGCGCGACGCTGCCGACCTGTGCGAACGGGCACGGATCGAGGCTTATGCCGAACGCCTTGCGGGGTTTCGCTACACCGAAGTGGTCAGCGATCCATCGCCACAGTGGACAGGCAAGCGCGGCTACATTGCCGAGCATTTCGACCTCAGTGAACTGCGCGACGCGCCGGTCGATATGTACGTCTGCGGGCCGCCGCCGATGGTCGAGTCGATCAAAGACTGGTTGCAGGCCCAGGCGCTGGACAGCGTTCACCTGTATTACGAAAAGTTCACCGAGAGTAATATCTGATCTTTCAAACCAGGCCTGACAACAATAACCAGAAGGGAACGAGATGGCGGATGAAATCTTGCAACAGGGATCGCTCAAGCGAGGGTTGAAAAATCGACATATTCAACTGATCGCCCTGGGCGGGGCGATTGGTACCGGGCTGTTCCTCGGCTCTGCAGGGGTACTCAAGTCGGCCGGCCCGTCGATGATCCTCGGTTATGCGATTGCCGGATTCATCGCCTTCCTGATCATGCGCCAGTTGGGCGAGATGATTGTCGAGGAGCCGGTAGCCGGTTCGTTCAGTCACTTCGCCCACAAATACTGGAACGGTTTTGCCGGTTTCCTTTCGGGCTGGAATTACTGGGTGCTGTACGTGCTGGTGGGCATGGCCGAGCTGACGGCCGTGGGCAAGTACGTGCAGTTCTGGTGGCCGGAAATCCCGACCTGGGTCAGCGCCGCGGTGTTCTTCGTCCTGGTCAACCTGATCAACACGATGAACGTCAAAGTCTTCGGCGAGATGGAGTTCTGGTTCGCGATCATCAAGGTCGTGGCCATCATCGGCATGATCGTCCTGGGCTGCTACATGCTGTTCAGCGGCACCGGTGGCCCACAGGCATCGGTCAGTAACCTGTGGAGCCACGGCGGTTTCTTCCCCAACGGCACCACCGGCCTGCTGATGTCGATGGCGTTCATCATGTTCTCCTTCGGTGGCCTGGAACTCGTCGGCATCACGGCCGCTGAAGCCAGCGAACCGAGGAAGGTGATTCCCAAGGCGATCAACCAGGTGGTTTATCGCGTGTTGATCTTCTACGTCGGCGCACTCACCGTGCTGCTGTCGTTGTACCCTTGGGATCAACTGCTGCAGACCCTTGGCGCGTCCGGCGATGCCTACAGCGGCAGCCCGTTCGTCCAGATCTTCTCGTTGATCGGCAGCGATACCGCCGCGCACATCCTCAACTTCGTGGTGCTCACCGCGGCGCTCTCGGTCTACAACAGCGGCGTTTATTGCAACAGCCGCATGCTCTACGGCCTGGCCGAACAGGGCGATGCACCGAAATCGCTGATGAAACTGAACAAACAGGGCGTGCCACTGCGGGCGCTGGGCATCTCGGCGCTGATCACCATGCTCTCCGTGCTGGTCAACTACCTGGCGCCCCATGAGGCGCTGGAATTGCTGTTCGCCCTGGTAGTCGCCTCGTTGATGATCAACTGGACGCTGATCAGCCTGACCCACCTGAAGTTTCGCAAAATCATGGGCCAGCAAGGCATCGTGCCGAGCTTCAAGTCGTTCTGGTTTCCTTACAGCAACTACCTGTGCCTGGCGTTCATGGCCATGATCATCTTCGTGATGTGGATGATCCCGGGCATACGCGCCTCGGTCATCGCTATCCCGGTGTGGGTGTTGATCATCTACGGGTTCTACCGGATGCGTGTGGCGCGGGATCGCAGCTTGCCTGTCGCGCAATAATCCTTAGCCCAACAAAAAGCCCCGGCATTCAATGAATGCCGGGGCTTTTTCATGCGCGTCCCCTGTAGGAGCGAGCCTGCTCGCGATGAACCTGAGAGCGTCGCGGGGTGTCAGGTTTCCCGCGTTATCGTTGGCCTCGATCGCGAGCATGCTCGCTCCTACAGGGATGTAAACGTCAGCTCACAGGGTCGAACGCACCCGCCACAACTCCGGGAACAGCACGGTATCGAGCATCTTGCGCAGGTAACCCACCCCTTCGGTGCCGCCAGTGCCTGGTTGAAAGCCAATGATCCGCTCGACCGTGGTGACATGGCGGAAGCGCCATTGGCGGAACGAGTCTTCGAGATCGATGAATTTCTCGGCCAGTTGGTAGAGATCCCAATAACGCGACGGATCCTTGTAGACCACACGCCACGCCGCTTCGACCGAGGCGTCATGTTGCGTCGGGCTCGTCGGGTCACGCTCGAAACGCTGAGGATCAATCGCAAGGCCAGCGCTGGCCATCAAGCGAATAGCTTCGTCATACAGCGAGGGTGTGGCGATGGCTTTTTCGAGTTCCTGCAGCAACTCCGGGCGATGGGCGTGGGGGCGCAAAAGCGTCGCGCTCTTGTTGCCCAGGATGAATTCGATTTCACGGTACTGAAACGACTGGAAGCCCGACGACTGTCCCAGGAAAGGCCGGATCGCGTGGTACTCGGTAGGTGTCATGGTGGCCAGTACTGTCCACGCATGCACCAGCTGATCAAAGATCCGCGAAACCCGCGCCAGCATCTTGAAGGCCGGCGGTAACTCTCCCAGCCGCACGTGTTCGCGGGCAGCCTTGAGCTCGTGCAGCATCAGCTTCATCCACAGCTCAGAGGTCTGGTGCTGGATGATGAACAGCATCTCGTTATGGTCCGGCGACAAGGGGTGCTGGGCACTGAGAATACGCCCCAGGTCCAGGTAGTCGCCGTAGCTCATGGAGTCGGAAAAATTCAGCTCGGCGTTATGCCATTCCTCTGTCTGACTGGCAGGCGAATATGGACATTGGCTCATTGAGCAGGCTCCTCATGTGGCGTGGAATTCAGTGGACGCAAGATAGCCCTGACCGGGCTGGCGTCGAGGTTGGCAAAGCGCAGCGGCAGCGCGATCAACTCGTAATCCCCTTCCGGTACGTCATCTAGCACGATGCCTTCGAGAATGGCCATGCCGTGACGCGCCACGGCGTTATGCGAATCCATGGTCTTGGATTGCTGCGAGTCCAGCGATGGCGTATCGATGCCGATCAGGCGCACGCCGAGACTGGCGAGCAGGTCGACGGTGTCTTTGGCGACCGCCGTGAATTCGGGGTCCCAGGTGGTCAGCGGCGCGCGTTGGTAGGTCCGCAGCAGGACGCGTTCGGGCAGATTGTCCAAACGACCTTGCAGTTGTCCGGGTTGCACCAGTGCGCCGCTGCCAAGGCAATGCAGCACCCGGCAAGGCCCCATATACACATCGAGGGACACGTCGCCGATGGCCGCGCCGTCCTCGCTGTAGTGCAATGGCGCGTCGACATGGGCGCCGGTGTGCGGCGACAGCGTGATGCGCCCGACATTCACCGGGCATTCAGGCCCCAGTGTCCAGACGCGTTCTTCCTGAAACGGCGTATCTCCCGGCCAGGTCGGTGTTGCGGTACTCAAGGGCGGGCTGATGTCCCACCACGACATTGTTTTTTTCATTGCACAGCTCTCGGCCTTTTCCGAAGTGAATGATACGAGCGATACCTGTGCATGTTCTTGCAAAAAGATTCGAAAAAGCCTGGGGCTTTCGCACAAACTGCCAGATATCGGCGGTTTATCGAGTGGAAATTTCAATGGGCTTGCAGGCGCTTTCAGCCGTCAAGCGGGTGAGGGTCGCTGCGTTTCTGGATACCTCGATGTCGAGTACAGACAACTGATCCCCCGGCAGGCCCTATAGGGTGCGTCTTCAGCTCTCCCCCAACGCCGGAGTCATCATGACCGCACCGATTACCGTTCTTCGCGACACCCATCCGCTGCCCGTACTCGACGCCTGCAAATGGGAAAAACTCGAAGGCGACCCGCACACCGTCAACCTCAACGCCTACACCAGCGAAGATGGCAGCAAGATCATGGGCACCTGGATCTGCACGCCAGGCAAGTGGTACGTGGAATATGTGAAGTGGGAATACTGCGACTTCCGCGAGGGGTACTGCATCATCACCACGGAAGGAAAAGAGCCGATCCACCTGCGCGCCGGAGACATTTTCGTCATTGAGCCGGGGATGAAAGGCACCTGGGAAGTGGTGGAAACCGTGCGCAAGTACTTCGTGTTTGCCTGATGCAAAAAAACCGGGAAATCACCCGACGTGATTTCCCGGTCAATGTCGATGCGCACATGCAATACCTGTAGGAGTGAGCATGCTCGCGATGGACTCAAGAGCGCCGCGTGAACCCAGGAAACACGCGTCATCGTTAACGACCATCGCGAGCAGGCTCGCTCCCACAGGTTTTATTGCGGCTTGCGATAACTGTTGATGATCGCCGAGAAGTCACTGCCGCCTTCCCCACGCAAACTCATCGCCTGATACAACTGCTGCGCCACCGCGCCCAGTACCACCGGCTGGTGCGCCTGACGGGCCGCTTCCGTTGCCAGTCCCAGATCCTTGAGCATCAGCTCGGCGCCGAAGCCACCGGTATAGCCGCGCGAGGCTGGTGCCGTTTCGACGATGCCCGGCCATGGGTTGTACATCTCCGAACTCCAGCAACGTCCGGTGGAGCTGTTGATGATGCCCGCCAGCACCTTGGTGTCGATGCCCAAGGCATCGCCCAGGGCCATGGCTTCACTGACGCCAACCATGGAAATGCCCAGCAGCAGGTTGTTGCAAATCTTGGCAATTTGTCCGGTGCCCACTTCGCCGCAATGGACGATGTTGCGGCCCATCTGCGCCAGCACCGGTTGCAGGGTCGCGAAGAGTTCCGGGGTCGCACCGACCATGAACGTCAACGTCCCCGCCGCGGCGCCCCCGGTGCCACCGGAGACCGGCGCATCGGCCATGGCCACGCCCTGCTTGGCAGCGGCGGCGGCCACGTCACGGGCGGTCTGCGGATCGATGGTGCTGCAATCCACGGCTGGCACACCCTTGCCGATACCGGCGAGCACACCGTCTTCGCCCAGCCAGACGCTGCGTACATGCACGGCAGCGGGCAGCATGGTGATGACCAGTTCGGCACCTTGCGCCGCCTCACGGGCCGAAGCGCTGATGGTGCCGCCCAGTTGTTCAAGCTCCGCCAGCACGGACTTGTTCAGGTCGACCAGGCGCAGTGAATGGCCGGCCTTGATCAGGTTGCGCGCCATCGGCGCGCCCATGTTGCCGAGACCGATAAAAGCAATGTTCATGTCCGGCTCCTTAACGCAGGTTGATGGTGGTGTTCACACCGTCGTTGACGCTGTCGTCATCGAACCAGCGGCTGGTGACGGTCTTGGTCTGAGTGTAGAACTGCACCACTTGCTTGCCATACGGGCCAAGGTCGCCAAGCTTGGAGCCACGGGAACCGGTGAAGCTGAAGAATGGGACCGGTACCGGAATCGGGATGTTGATGCCGACCTGGCCGACGTCGATTTCGCTCTGGAACTTGCGCGCCGCCGCACCGGACTGGGTGAACAGGCCCGTGCCGTTGCCGAACGGGTTGGCGTTGACCAGGGCAATCGCCTCGTCGAGCGTATTGACTTCCAGCACCACCAACACCGGACCGAAGATTTCCTGGGTGTAGATCTGCATGTCGGGGGTCACACCGGAGAACAGGGTCGGGCCGACGAAGTTGCCCTTCTCGTAACCAGGAACCGTGACGTCGCGACCATCGAGCTCGAGTTTCGCGCCTTCCTTGATGCCGCTTTCGATCAGCTCGAGAATTCGCGCCTTGGCCTTTTTCGAAATCACCGGGCCGACGTCGGTGCCCGGCTCGCTGCCGGCATTGACCTTGAGTTTCTGCGCCAGTGCTTTCAAGTCAGGCAGCCATTGCTTGGCCGCACCGACCAGCACCACCACCGAAGTCGCCATGCACCGCTGACCGGCCGCGCCGAAACCGGCGCCCACCAGCGCATTCAGCGCCTGTTCGCGATTGGCATCGGGCAGCACCACGGCGTGGTTCTTCGCGCCCATCATCGATTGCACGCGTTTGCCATGCTTGCCGGCCAAGTCATAGACGTGGGTGCCGACCGCCGTCGAGCCCACGAAGGAAACGGCCTTGATGTCTTTATGGGTGCACAGCGCATCCACCACGTCCTTGCCGCCGTGCACGACGTTGAGCACGCCGGCCGGAATCCCGGCCTCGATAGCCAGTTCCACCAGCAGCATGGTCGACATCGGATCCTGTTCGGACGGCTTGAGCACGAAGGTGTTGCCGCAGGCGATGGCCATCGGGAACATCCACAGCGGAATCATCGCCGGGAAATTGAACGGTGTGATACCGGCGCAAACGCCGATTGGTTGACGCAGGGTGTAGGTGTCCACGCCACCCGCCACGTTTTCAGCGAACTCGCCCATTTGCAGGCTGCCGATGGAGCACGCGTGCTCGACCACTTCCAGGCCACGGAAAATATCGCCTTCAGCGTCGGCAATGGTCTTGCCCTGCTCGGCGCTGAGGACTGCCGCGATGCGCTTGGAATGTTCGCGGATCAACGCCTGCAGTTTGAGCATGATGCGCATCCGCGCGCCGATCGGCGTCAGCTTCCAGGTCTGGAAGGCGCGATGGGCGGCACTGATGGCGGCGTCGACTTCTTCAGCCGTGGCAAACGGCACCTTGGCCAGCACTTGCTGGGTTGCCGGGTTGATGATGTCGTGCCACTCGGTGGACTGCGATTCGACCCACTGGCCGTCGATCAACAGTTTGACCTTTTGCACGGTGGTCTCGTCAGGCGTAAGCGAAGCGTTCATGTGGGGTCTCCGAATCTTTGTTTTTATTTCAGGAGCCAGGGCGAAACGTCACCCTGCGATAAGACGTGTGCCACGAATTGGTTATCGGGCTGTTTTTGGAGTATAGATGTGCAAACTTCTAATAAGAACGCACATAAAAGCCGGTCCATCATGCAAAAAAACATCACGTCTCTGGGTTCACTAAACTGGGATGACCTCAAGTTTTTCCTTGAGGTCTCACGCACCCGCAAGGCCAGCACCGCGGCCAAGCGCCTGGCCGTCGACTACACCACCGTGTCGCGGCGCATCAGTTCGCTGGAAGCTTCGCTGGGCACCCTGCTATTCGAAAAGTCCCGGACCAGCGGCTTTGTCCTGACCGCCGAAGGCCAACGCCTGATGGGCTACGCCGAGTCGATCGAAAGTACGCTGCACATGGCCTGCGAACAGGTCTCAGGGTCCGGGGTGGCGTTGTCCGGCCATGTGCGCATGGGCTGCACCGAAGGTTTCGGGAGCTTTTTCATTACCCCGCAACTGAGTCACTTCGTCGACGCCTACCCGGCGATCTCGGTGGACATCCTGCCGCTGCCGCACTTCATCAGCCTGTCCAAGCGCGAGGCCGACATCGTCATCGCCCTGGAGCGCCCGGAACACGGCCCCTATGTCTGCTGCAAACTGACGGACTACCGCCTGCAGCTGTATGCGACGCAGCAATACCTCGACAAACACCCGGCGATCCGCCGGCCGGCCGACCTGGGCAAACACTCATTCATCAGTTATGTCGACGACCTGGCGTTCAGCTCCGAGCTGCTGTACCTGGCCAACGTGCTCCCCGGCGCCAGCGCCAACTTGCGCAGCACCAGCGTGATCGCGCAGTACGTGGCCGCGCAGCAAGGGCGGTCGCTGGCCATCCTGCCGTGCTTCCTGGCAGCCCAGGACCCACGGTTGCTGCCGGTGTTGCCGCAGGAAATCAACATCACCCGGCAATTCTGGATGTACTGCCGCGAGGATCTGAGGAAGCTCAAGCGGATTACCCTGTTGTGGGATTACATCCGCGCCGTGACCGAGCAGAACCAGGCACTGTTGATGGGTGACAGTCGGCAGATGGTGTTTGCCGACTGAGGATGTTCAAGAACGTTCAGGTTGTAACCGGTTGGCGGCCAGCCATTTTCCTGGACAATGTCTTGCCGAACGCTATCCACCATTTTTCATAATAGAAGGTGGAGATATGCGCGGTGATGAAAATGGCGGCGAACAACAACGGTCGCTTCAGATATTTAACGATGGTATCCCCGCTACCCAGCCAGGTATGCGCCAGCAGCGGATGAACAACGTAGAGCGCGTAGGAGATGGTGGCGATATAAAACAGAATGCGGTTGTTCAGAACATGGGCAATGAATGTCCGGCCATTGAGCAGCGTACTCCCGACCATTGCGGCGGCAATGTAAGGGCGCAAGTAGTTCATGAAACCACCGTCGGGATGACTGGACACGACAAACAGGGCGAATAAAGCCATTTGCACGACCAGCATTTGTGCCGGCGCCTTCACAAGATTGTTACCCAGTCTTTTGTGATAGATCAGCGCCAGTATGCAACCAGACAGTATTTCATCAATGCGGTAATAGGTATTGATGACGACATGGGCATCATTCATGACTCGATAGGTTGTGACGGCGATGGCAAGAAAAGGGATCAGCACCATCCACCTTTTCCTCATCATGACTACCAGCAAGGCGATGGCCACATAAAACTGGACCTCCATGCACAAGCTCCATAAATGGCCGTTTACATCGCCAAGCCACATGGGCGGCCAGTTGGCAAAGAACAAAAAGTTTGCGATGTAGTAATCCGGAGGGCTGCTCATGATAGGCAAGACAATTGCCATGTACAGCCAGGCAAGAGGCACAATGCGAAAGAACCTGCGAATCAGAAAATCAATGACGCTGTCGTTATTGAGCAGAAAACTTGTTATCAGGAAACCCGACAAGGTAAAAAATATAGCCATGCCCATGACGCCTGCAGCAGAATTCAACTGCAAAAACTTTGGGCCAAGTGGTAGCAGGTGACACGCCAGTACCAGCAAGATACTAATTCCGCGCCATCCATCAAGTACGTTTAATCGAGAGCCTGCTACGGAACTATCACTCATATTGGCATTCGCTCTTTGGATATAAAAACCCAATAGTCGTAGCAGTGAAAATCTCATGGAGCCAGACCATTCAAGCCTGAAGTCTAGGTCACCTTTTGCGCTTTACACTTCACGCCATGATAAAATTTTGTCGCGCGCATTTGGCTAAATAACTGTTTTTTTGACGTTGCTTTCATGGCGTGAAGTGCAACGTCCACTTTTTGGCAGATGCGTTGCGAGCGCTGTCAGGCGCTCGCCTCCTTGAGTTCCAGCATCAGCCCGCTCAAGCGTTTGACCCGACGTCGCACCGCCTCTTCGAAGACGCCAGCCCGAGGCTCGATCAATGTGAACCAATCCTTGGCCCGGGTGATGCCGGTATAGATCAGCTCCTTGGTGAGCACCGGGTTCAGGGCATCGGGCAGGATCAACGCAGTGTGGGCGAATTCCGAGCCCTGGGATTTGTGCACGGTCATGGCGTACACGGTTTCGACATCATTGAGGCGACTGGGCAACACAAAACGCACACCGCCCTGGCCGTCGTTCCTCGGGAACGCGACTCGCAGCACCGGTTTCCCGGCCTCGGGCCCCTCGCGCTCGGGAAGCTTGAGGGCAATGCCGATGTCGCCATTCATCAAGCCCAGGCCGTAATCGTTGCGGGTCATCAGCACTGGCCGGCCTTCGTACCACTGCTGGTCGCTGTCGATCAGCCGTGCCTTCAGCAAGGCGTCGGTCACCCGCTGGTTCAAGCCTTCCACGCCCCACGGGCCTTTGCGCACCGCGCACAACAACTGGAAGGCGTCGAACGCCTGCAAAACCTGCCGGGCCCAATCGGTCCAGCGCGCATCTTCCAGGGGACAATCGAGCGCTGGACGCTGGTTGCGCAGCAGGCTCAAGTAATAGCGGTAGCCTTGCGGCCCCTCACCATGACCTTCGAGCAACAGGCGCTCCAGCGCCCGATCCTGTTCATTGCGCAGGGACAGGCTGAACACATCGTCGTGGCTTCGCGCCGCCAGCAACTTGCGGGCTTGCGCGGGCTGTTGCTGGTTCACCCAACGAGCCAACTGGCCAATGCCGCTGCCTTCGCCGAAACGCCGCGAGTGGCGCAACATCACCACTTGCTGGGCCAGCGGATGGGTGCCCTGAGTGTCTTCCTGCAGCCCGCTGCCTTCCAGGCTTTCACCGCTGACGGTTTGCAGCCATTGTCGAGTGTGTGGGCTATACCAGCCCGCTTCGGCGTCGCGACACAGATCGCCCAGCACGGCACCGGCCTCCACCGACGCCAGTTGGTCCTTGTCACCCAACAGCACCAGGCGGGCATGGGCCGGCAGCGCATCGAGCAGGTTGGCCATCATTTCCAGGTCGATCATCGACGCTTCGTCCACCACCAGTACATCCAGCGGCAAGTGATTGCCGGCGTGGTGACGGAAATGTCGCGTCCCCGGGCGGCTGCCGAGCAGGCGGTGCACGGTGGTGACGTCAGAGGGGATTTTCTCGCGGATGGCTTCAGTGACTTTCAGCGTTCGCACTTGTGCGCTGATGGACTCGGTCAGCCGCGCCGCCGCCTTGCCGGTTGGCGCCGCAAGACGAATGCGCAGCGGCTTGCCCGCCTCTACGGCCGGGGCCTGGAGTAAGGCGAGCAAGCGCACCACCGTGGTGGTCTTGCCGGTTCCCGGACCGCCGGTGACGATACTGAAAGCGCTGCGAGTCGCCAGGGCGCAAGCGAGTTTTTGCCAGTCGACGACCTCACCGGGCCTGGCCGGACCGAATAGCCCCGTCAGGCGCTGCAACAAGTCCCCTGGTGCGTTCTCGTGCACCGCCAGGCGCTCGCGCAACGCATTGTCGATACGTCGTTCGTAGGTCCAGTAGCGTCTCAGGTACAGGCGCTTGCCGGCCAACACCAGAGGCCGCTGATGCACGCTGTCGCGCTCGTCCGCCGCCAATGCGACCAGGCTGCTGGCGGCCAGCACCTTGCACCAGTGGGCGCCATCCAGCCCTTCCAGCAGTTGCGATGGCAGCAACATCGCGCCACCTTGCAGGTCGCCTTCCGGGGGCAGCGACAGGGCGAAGTCCGGCTCCTTGAGGGTTTCGAACAGGTCCAGGCACACATGCCCATGACCCAACTGGTGACTGGTCAATGCCGCCGCCAGCAGTACCAGCGGATCATCGTTCGGAGCCAGTTCGTGAAGAAAACCGACGAAGGCCTTGTCCAGTGCTCGCAACCAGCCACGCTCGACCCAACGCGTGAGCAGCAGCAACAAGTCTTCGGCACGCGTCAAAGGGCTGAGTTGCGCCAGGCTGTCGGCACTCAATGGCGTCGACAGTACATTGGCGAAGGTGCGGTTCATAGCAGTTCTCCCTGTTCCCAGGCGGGTTCGACCCTGGGCTGCGGCTTGCCCTGAAACAGGCGGTCCAGTTGCTCGATCAGCACCTTGGGTGGGCGGGCAAAATACACGCCCTGGCTTGGCGCACGGGTACCGCGCAGGAACAGGTACAGCGCGCCTCCGACATGCCGGTCGTAATCGTAATCGGCAAGCCGGGCCTTGAGCTGGCGGTGCAGGGCCAGCAGGTACAACACGTATTGCAGGTCGTAGCGGTTGTCGAGAATCGACTGCTCCATGGCCTGCGCGGTATAGGCCGCGTCGTCGACGCCGAGCCAGTTGGATTTGTAGTCGGCGACGTAATAGCGGCCGTCATGCTCGAACGTCAGGTCGATGAAGCCCTTGAACATGCCGTTGAGCAACACCGATTCGGCGGCCACCCGAGGCACACCGTTGTGGGTGTATTGACACACCAGCGCATCGAGCTTGAGCACATCGACCTTGTGGCTGGCGAACCAGAACTCCATTTCGACACGGTACTGGGTCAACTGCCCGAATACCACCGGTGCCTCGCCGCTGCCCAGCGGCAACGGCGACTTGAGCAGATGCTGCAGCCATTCACTCAGCGTGCTGATCCAGCCTTCCCAGCCACGGCGATTGCAGCGACGGGCAATCGCATCTTCCACGGCTTGCCCGGTGACGCCAAAACCTTCGTTGCCTGCCCATTCGAGCAACCCATGGAGAAAGGTGCCCGGGTTCGGGCCACGGGGGAATCGATGGATATCGGCACCGCCGGCCACCATCTCTCGAGGGGTATGCGGGTCGAGACGTTCGTCGTCGAAGAGTTTCTGTGCCTGTGCACTTTCGGGCGCCTGATCACTGCCGATACTCAGGCTGTCGCCGATGCGCAAGGCGCTGTAAGAAGCAATCCACCAGTTTTCACTGGCCTTGCGTTGCACGGTCAACGGTGCCAGCAACGCAGCGGTGTTCTGCGGTGGATGGTAGTGCTCGCGGGTGGCTTCAGGCATTTGTTCAAGACCAATCGCCGGACAGCCCTGTTGAAGGTCTCGCAACCAGGCCTGCAAGCCCGCCGACTCGTTCAAGCAAGCACCGCCACCCAACAGATACCCGAGCGCCGACAGGTGCAGCACCGAGCTGTTGTTATTGCCGCGCTTGAGATCCGCCACGCCCAGCCAGCAGGCATGTTGCGCCCGGGTCAGCGCCACATACAACAGGCGCAGGTCTTCGGCCAGGCGCTCATCATCGGCCAGGGCGATCAATTCGGCCGTGGGGTTCAACGTCACTTGGGCCTTGCCTGCGGCGTCGTGGTAATGCAACGGCAGACGGCTGCCATCCACCGGTTTCGCCGAGCAAATGAACGGCAGGAACACCAACGGGTACTCCAGCCCCTTGGACTTGTGGATGGTCACGACCTTGACCAGTTGCTCGTCGCTTTCCAGACGCAGGATCTGCTCTTCACCCGCCTGGCCCGACAATGCCAGGTGCTCGGACAAATGCCGGATCAATGCCTGCTCGCCATCAAGTTCGGCGGCCGCCTGTTGCAGCAACTCGGACAGGTGCAACAGGTTGGTCAGGACCCGCTCGCCATCGCTGCGCGCTATCAATGCCTGGGGCAGCTTGAAGTCATGCAGCAAGCGTCGCAGCATTGGCAACACGCCCTGCTTGCGCCAAATCTCGCGATAGCGGCGAAACTGCATGACCCGCAATTCCCAGGCCAGTTCGTCCTGGTTCAATTGCTCAAGCTCGACCAACGACAGATTCAGCGTGATGCTGGCCAGTGCCGCGCGCAGTGGCCGCTCGACGTCCGGCTCGGCGCAGGCCTTGAGCCAGGTCAGCACGTCATGGGCTTCCTGCGCGGCGAACACCGAATCCTTGTCCGACAGATAAACGCTGCGCACGCCTCGGTTAGCGAGCTCGGTACGCACCGCCTGCGCTTCCTTGCCATCGCGCACGAGGATGGCAATGTCCGCAGGCATCAAGCCTCTGAGCGGCTGGTCATCGCGCACGAAGCCCGCAACGCCTTGTTGTCCGCCGTTGAGCAAGGCGGTGATTTCGCTGGCACAGGCGGCGGCCAGTTGTTGGCGATAGACCACACCGGACAACGGCTGCTCGGCGCACAGGTGCCAGATGTTCAATGCCGGTACTGCCTGATGATCGATGCGCAGGACTTCCTTGCGCCCCTGGGACTCGACAGGCTGGAAGGGCACCGGGTTATCGACATTGTTCTCCCGGAACAGGAACGCCCCGCGCCCGGACTCGCGAGACTCGGCATAGTCGAACACATGGTTCACGGCACTGACCATGCCATGGCTCGAACGGAAGTTGGTGCCCAGGGTATGCAGGCGGCCTGTGGTCGCCTGGCGGGCCCGCAAGTAGGTATAGATGTCGGCGCCGCGGAAGGCGTAGATCGCCTGCTTCGGGTCGCCGATCAGGAACAGCCCGCTGTCGGGGCTGTTGTCTTCAATGCGGTAGATGCTCTCGAAGATCCGGTACTGCACCGGGTCGGTGTCCTGGAATTCGTCAATCAATGCCACCGGGAACTGTTCGCGGATCAAGCTCGCCAGTCGCTCGCCGCCATCGCTTTGCAGCGCCGCGTCCAGGCGCAGCAACATGTCGTCGAAGCCCATTTCCGCACGACGGCGCTTTTCCTCTTCGAAACGCGCTCCCACCCAATGGGCAGCGTGTTGCAGTACGGCCGCATCGGGCGTCGGCAAGCCATCAAGACAGGCCTTGAGCGCGGGCATCGCGTCCAGGCCCGGATGATCCGGCGCGACGCCTTTTTTCCAGGCTTCTGCCATACCCTCAGGCGTCAGGCGCGTGAAGCCGGTGCCGATGTCCAGTTGCTCGAGGGACTCGTCTTCGGCCCAGGCTTTGATTTTCTCGAACCAGGGTTCGAAGTACCGCGCCTGCATCTTGCGCCCGTCGACACTCTTGCTGGCGACACCTTCGTGACACAGGGCCAGCAACTCGTCGGCCCACTGGCGCCACGGCATCTTCAGCTCAAGCAAGGCGGCTCGCCGCTCCTGCAGGCACTCGGTGATCAATTGCGCCGGCTCCTTACCGGCGAGGGTGTCGCGCGCGCTGGCGAACAACCCGCGGATCCGCGGCAACAAAGCGGCCGGACCGCCCCAATTGCTGCGCACCCAGTTCAACGCATCGCCCTGCATCGGATAACAGAACAAGCGCCAGTAATCGCGCAGCACTTCCCCCAGCAGATCGCTGTGGTCGGTTTCCAGGGTCTGAGTGAACAGGCTACCGCTGTCGAAAGCGTGCTCGCGCAACATGCGCTGGCACCAACTGTGGATGGTCGACACGGCCGCCTCATCCATCCATTGCGCGGCGATGTCCAGGCGGTTGGCGCAGCCGGGCCACTGTTCCGGCGCGTACTCTTGCCGCAGCTGGTTGATCAGTGCGTCGGGGGCCGGCGTTTCGTCGCGGAAAAACCGTGCGGCTTCTGCCAGTCGCGTACGGATGCGTTCGCGCAGCTCTTTGGTCGCGGCATCGGTAAAGGTCACCACGAGGATCTGTGGCGGCAGCAGTTCACGACCGAAACCATGGGAGTCTGCACCATGGCCCAGGATCAGCCGCAGGTAGAGTGCGGAAATGGTAAAGGTCTTGCCGGTCCCGGCGCTGGCCTCGATCAGTTGACTGCCACGCAGCGGGAACGCCAGGGCCAAGGGTGTCTGGGTGGTCATGGGCGGGCTTCCTCACTGGACACTGAGCGCCAAGGGGCCTCAAGCAGTGGTCGATACAAGGCATCGCACCAATCGACGAATGTCTCGTCGGCGACCAGGGCGTCGTAATCGGCGAACTGACGGGCCAGCGCCATGCTTTCGCGGCGCTCGCCATCAGTGGTCAAGCCGTCCCCCTCATAGGCCTTGCGGGCCGCTGCCTGGGCTTTGGCCGGGTCGGTCTGCCCGAGCCATGCAAAGGCGGTCTTGACCGCTATCGGCAGGGGTTGGCGCATTCCGGATTGCCAGGCCAGTAACAGATCGCCCAGGGTTCCCAAGGCACTCTCCTGTGCAATCGGGTCGAGTAGCAGGCTGTCATCACTGGCGACCAAGGCCGTGGTCATCGGCATGCCGCTGGCGCACGCCACCAGATGATTGACCCACGGTCGTGTCAGCCGATGCCACTTGCGGGTCTTGATCGAACCAATGCTGTTGGGGATCGTCGTGACTGCCAGCAAGCCCCCGTCTGCCCGTTGATGCAGGCCACTGAGCCAGCCCTCGATACGCAGGTCGTCCACTTGCAGATTGACTGGCAGGGCACTGCTCAGGGGTGTTGGCCATAACGCCAGGAGCTGTTGATAACGCGCAAGCAGATCCGGCAAGGGTTCGATCAACTCGCGTTGCAGGCATTCGCCAAATCCTGCCATGGGCAGCAGCCCACTGTTTTGCAGGCGACTGGCCTGCGCCTCCAGCACCTGCTCGGTATTTTCCAGGTCTGCCAACGCCGCGCCGAGCAAACTGTCGCTCAGGCCATAGCGTTGCAAGGCATCGAGGACAAAGGGTTCTTCATCGGCCAAAGGCGCTTCTGCAGCTTCAAAGAACACCTTCAATCGCTGACTGAAGAAATGTCGCACCGGGTTGCGCAAGAAATCCTGCAGTTGCCCAAGACTCAGCGGTTCCTCCTGGATGTGGGCATCGAGCATCTCATGGCCAGGCGCATGCCCACCGGCCTGGTGAAGCACCTGCCACTCGCTGGCATAGCTGAACAGGGCATCACCCTGGTGGAAGTAACGGGCACTGAAGGGTTGCAGCGGATGCTCCTGGGTCATGGCCTCAAGCAAGCCTTCCTCGGCATCGGCCAATCGCCAACCGCTGGCCAGGTGGTCACGGAGCTGGCCGATCAGCACGGATGCCGGGCGCTCGCTGTTATCGCGAATGCTGCGACCGACCCAGCTTATGTAGAGTTGATCGCGCGCCGACAACAATGCCTCCAGCAGCAAATAGCGGTCGTCCTCACGCCGCGAGCGATCGCCAGGCCGGTAGTCGCTGCCCATGAGGTCGAAGTCCAGTGGCGGCTGTGCCCGCGGGTAATCACCATCGTTCATCCCCAGCAGGCACACCAGCTTGAACGGAATCGCGCGCATGGGCATCAAGGTACAGAAGTTGACCGCTCCAGCCAGAAAACGCTGGGACAATCGCCCCTGATCGAGACCGGCCAACCAGGCTTCACGGACGACGGTCAGCGGTAGTTCGTCGTGCAAGCCAACTGACTCACAGTTTTCCAGCCAGGTTTCGCGTAACGTTTCCAGCTGCGTCAACAAATACTCGTCGTGCTCATTACTGGCCTGGAAGAACAGTGCCACCAATGCCTGCAAGCGCTGGCTCCATTGCTGCGGCGATGCCGGTTGAGAGAGCTCGTGGTGGGCAATTTCCAGTGCGTCCAGTAGCGCAACCAGCGGGCCTATGAGCGCGGCATCCAGACCACCGATCTCGTCGTAGGGTTCGATGCCGCCACAGGCACCCGAACTGCCAACGGCATACCCGAGCAACATGCGCCGCAAGCCAAAACGCCAACTGTTTTGCTCCAATGCCTCGGGCAGCCCCAGGCCTGCGCGCTGCTCGGCGTTCATCCCCCAGCGGATACCCGCCCCTTCGATCCAGCGATGCAGGGTTGGCAGGTCACGTTCCTCTACGCCGAAACGCTCCCGTAGCGCCGGGACATCCAGCAGGTCGAGAATCTCGCTGACCGGGAAACGGCTGTCTGGCAACTTGAGCAGATGCTCCACCGCGATCAACAGCGGGTCACGGCCGCGCTGCCCTTGGTCCGCGAGGGTGAAGGGTATGAAGCGCGGGTCGTGGCGCTCAAGCTGGCCGAACACCGCGCGAATATGCGGGGCGTAGGCATCAATGTCCGGGACCATGACAATCACATCCCGGGGACGTAAAAGCGGATCGGCGCTGAAGCGTGCGAGCAACTGATCGTGCAGGATCTCCACTTCGCGCTGGGCGCTGTGGGCAATATGGAAGCGGATCGACGAGTCTTTCTGTAGATCCACGGCCGGCCAGTATTCACGGGTTTCGCCCAATGGACGCAACTCAAGGATGTCGTCTTGCAACTGGTTGAGCATGTGCAGCGGTTGGCTTTCACTGAACAGGTCGATGCGCCCGTCACGAAACGCCGAGCGATAGCTGTTGGGATCGTCGTAGCTGTCGAGCAGGTTGATGTAGTCCCGTCCCTGCTTGCCCCATGCAGCCAGTAAGGGATGCGCGTGTTGATGCAGGGTTTGCGGGTCGAGAACGCCCGGCATGCCACTTTTGCGCGCCTGCCGTTTGTATTGATGACGCAGCAGGTCTTTGTCGGCGACGATGTCTGCCCAATGGTGACGACAGGGGTTGTGCACGCACAGCAGCACCTGGCTGAACCGAGCCAGTCCGGCCAGGGCCTCGAGGGCTTGAGCCGGCAGCGAGGAAATGCCGAATACGATGACCCGTGACGGTAATCCACTCGGAGCCACGTCGAGGCTTTTGATGCGTTCGATAAACCGCTGGTGCACGCCGGCCCGGCTTTGCGCCATCCCTTCTACACCGACATCCAGCAACAGTGCACGCCACAACTCTGCCTGCCAGGCATTGGCAGCAGTCAGCAGCTTGGCTTCGCCCCTGCCGTTACGTAACTGGTGACGACCTTGCGCCCAGTCTTCGAGCCAATCGGCGCGGTACACCTGGTACTGGTCGAACAGATCCGCCAGTCGCTCAGCCAGTTGATAGCGTTTGCGCAAATCGGGGTCATGCGTGAGAAAACGCTGGAGCGGCTCGAAGTGTGGCTGATTGATCAACTGCGGCAGCAGACGCATCAGGCGCCAGGTCAGGGGGGCTTTATCCAGCAGCGACTTGGCCGGGATCTCGTCGCGACCCAGGACCATCCGGTAGAGCTGCCACATGAAACTGCCGGGCAATTGCACATCGATGGCGGCGGCGATCCCGCAGCCGCCCATGTCGTCGTCTTCAGGATCTTCGGCGAGTGCCAGCTTAAGCCATTGCGCGATGCCGTTGCTCTGCACCAGGGCGATTTCATTTTCCAGGGGGGCCAGCGGGTAGCGCCGCATCCAGCTCACCACCAGGCTGCGTAACTCGTCCAGGCGATTGCCGTGAACCACCATAAAACCAGCACTGAGGGACGTTGCGTCCGGCATAAAGGCTTCCTTGGAAAGCGCAAATCGAGGGACGACTTTAACATTGAAGGCGGTTGGCTTCATTTTTAGGAGCGAGCATGCTCCGGGCGGCGTTCCGATGATGGTCGTCAACGATAAGGCTGGGGGCCTGATACCCCGTGGCGCTCTCCGGTTCATCGCGAGCGTGCTCGCTCCTACAGGAGGGTTAGCGATTGCCACAAAGACAAAACCCCTACCTGCATACGCAGATAGGGGTTTTGGAATTTAATCTTGACGATGACCTACTCTCACATGGGGAAACCCCACACTACCATCGGCGATGCATCGTTTCACTTCTGAGTTCGGGATGGGATCAGGTGGTTCCAACGCT
>NZ_NIWU01000014.1 GCF_002236105.1 Pseudomonas umsongensis | reverse complement strand
CATCGGATTGCCGGTGCGACCCACTGGTCGCCGGGCCTGCTGCCGGAAGGTGAAAGCGGCGGCCTGCGCGAAACCGCCTTCTGGAGCCCGCCGCAACTGGTGGCGCCGGACGACCAGGATCAGGTCAATAGCTCACTGTGCTACGGCTTTGTCTTCGACATCTGTGGTCTGGAAATCGACCGCATGACCGGCGAGATCCACATCGATCGCTACGTCACCTGCCATGACGCCGGCCGCCTGCTCAACCCGGCACTGGTCGATGGACAGATTCGTGGTGGCTTCACCCAGGGCCTCGGCGCGGCGCTGATGGAAGAGTTCGCCTATGGCGAGGACGGCAGCTTCCTCTCCGGGACCTTCGCCGATTACCTGGTGCCGACCGCACCGGAAGTGATCGAACCGGTGATCCTGCACATGGAAACGCCATCGCCATTTACCCCATTGGGCGCCAAGGGGGTGGGCGAGGGCAACAATATGAGCACGCCGGTGTGCATCGCCAACGCGGTGGCCGACGCTCTCGGTCGCTCGGACATCCGTCTGCCACTGACGCCATCGAAAGTACGCACGCTCATTGGCATCGACGAACCGCCACGGCCCGCCGGTATGGAAGCCGATGACAACCTCGACGCAGCCGCCGGTGGACCGGCACTGCGGGCCAACGACTCGGTGGTGATTCCTGCCTCGCCGCAACAGGTGTTCGATACCTTGCTCGACCCGCAGACGCTGGCGGCGATCATTCCCGGTTGCCACGACCTCGTGCTCGAAGGCGAAAACCGTTACCGCGCAGACGTCACCGTCGGCGTCGGCATGATCCGCGCGCGCTTCGAGGCCAAGGTTGCCCTGAGTGATCTGGACCCGCCGCATTCGTTGCGTCTGTCGGGATCCGGCAGCAGCTCCATGGGATCGGCCCAAGGCCAGGCCCAGGTGCGTTTCGTTGAACTGGAAAATGGCCACACACGCCTGGAATACCAATACCAGGTGGCGGTCAGCGGCAAAGTCGCCGCAGTCGGCGGCCGAATGTTGCAAGGGGCCTCGAAAGTGATCATCGGACAAATATTTACTCGCCTGTCGCAACGGGTCAGCGGCCAAGCCATCTCCACCGGTTGGTGGGCGCGGCTGCGTGCCTCGCTCGGCGTGCTGTTTGGCAAGGGAGGTGCGCAATGAAACCGGCGGCTTTCGATTACGTTCGGGCTGACACCCGTCGTCAGGTGGTTGAGTTGCTCGCCGAGTACGGCCAGGAAGCTCGCATCATCGCCGGTGGCCAATCGCTGATGGCGGTGCTGAACATGCGCCTGGCTCAACCAAAATTGCTGATCGATATCAATCATGTGGATGAGCTGGCCTATATCGAGCTGCGCAACGATTGCCTGGCTGTCGGTGCCGGGGTGCGACAGGCGCAGTTGCTGGCGCGTTCGAGCCTGATGGACGAGGTGCCTTTATTGGCACTGGCCATGCCCTGGATCGGTCACTTCCAGACGCGCAATCGCGGCACCGTCTGTGGCTCGGTGGCTCATGCCGACCCCAGCGCCGAGTTGCCACTGTGCCTTGTGACGCTGGGCGGCGAAATCGTCCTGGAGTCGAAAAAAGGCAAGCGCATCGTCAAGGCTGCCGACTTCTTCCAGGGCATTCTCACCACCGACAAGCGTGCGGATGAACTGGTCGTCGAGGTGCGCTTTCCGCTCAAGCGCGAAGGCATCACCTATCGCTTCCGTGAAATCGCCATGCGCCACGGTGACTTCGCCATTGTTTCCCTGGCCGCGGCCATCGGCACGGACCAGGTCGAACTCGGCATCGGCGGGGTCGCCGACCGTCCGCAACGTCGCAGTCTGCCACGTGGTGCGGCGCTGCCCGACGCGCTCAATCAAACCGCCTGGTCGCTCGATGCACAAGACGACGTGCAGGCCAGTGCTGCCTATCGCCGCCAACTGATTCGCGAGCTGGGTCATCAGCTGATCGAAGGAGCCTGACATGCGTGTAACTGCCGACCAAACCTTTCCGATTCGCCTGGAACTCAACGGCCGCTCCCGCGAAGCGTTGGCTGAACCGCGCACCCAACTCTGCGATTTCCTGCGCCACGACCTCGGTGCCACGGGTGTCCATGTTGGATGCGAACACGGTGTCTGCGGTGCCTGCACGGTGCTGGTGGACGGAGTCGCCATGCGTTCCTGCCTGATGCTCGCGGTTCAGGGGCACGAGCGGCGTATCGAGACCGTCGAGTCCCTGGCCGACGACGACACACTGAGCGACCTGCAACAAGCTTTTCGCCGTCATCACGCCTTGCAGTGCGGCTTTTGCACTGCGGGCATTCTCATGTCCTGCGTGGATTTCCTCGAACGGGTACCCAACCCGGACGAGACCCAGGTACGCGACATGCTTTCGGGGCATCTATGTCGCTGCACGGGCTACACCGGCATCGTCCAGGCCGTGCTCGAAGTCGCCGCCCAGCGCCAAACGAACAAAGGGGTATAACAAAAATGTTCGATCTCGGACGCAGCTTCCTCGCAGCCGTTGAACGCCGACCGTACGCCGTGGCGGTCAGTGACGGTGCA
This sequence comes from Pseudomonas umsongensis, assembly GCF_002236105.1. Classification (GTDB taxonomy): domain Bacteria; phylum Pseudomonadota; class Gammaproteobacteria; order Pseudomonadales; family Pseudomonadaceae; genus Aquipseudomonas; species Aquipseudomonas umsongensis. The sequence continues at coordinate 2,314 of NZ_NIWU01000014.1, read as the reverse complement.
TTGAAGAAAACCTATGAAGACTGGTTCGTCGATATCCAGAGCGCAGCCAGGGGCTTGCAACGCCTGGGGCTGCAACGCGGCGACCGAATGCTGGTAGCGATGCAGAACCGCTGGCAAATGGCGACCCTGCATTGGGCCTGTCAGTTTGCGGGCATCGTCATGACCCCGTTGAACTGGCGTTCGACTGCCGATGAGCTGGGCTACTGCATCGAAGATGCGCAAATCCGCGCGTTGGCCTACGACGACGCGACCGTGGCCGCCGTAGCCGGCTGCAGCGCCGCCACAGGGCTGCCACGGATCGCCGCCGGTCTGCGTGCCGCCGACTCCGACCTGAGTTTCGAGGAACTGTGTTCGCAGACGCCTGCGGCAATCATTCTGCAGGCCAACGCCGAAGACTTTTCACTGCTGCTGTACACCTCCGGCACCACCAGCAAGCCCAAGGGCGTGCTGCGTCGCCACCGTTGCGAACGCGCCGCGGCGGTTGCCCACGTAGCGCAGAACCTCTATCGCCAGAGCGAGTGCACGCTGGGAGTCATGCCGCTTTATCACACGATGGGCGTGCGTTCGTTGTTGTCCATGGCGCTGATCGACGGACATTTTGTCTGTGTGCCGAAGTTCGACGTCGAAGCCACGCTGCAGGCCATCGAGCGGGAAAAAGTCAGCAACCTGTACCTGGTGCCGACGCTCTACCACATGCTCATCGAACACCCGGCCTTCGCCCGCGAGCGAGTCGCCAGCGTGGAGAAAATCGGCTTTGCCGGTGCGCCGATGAGCGACGGCTTGATGCGTCGCGTCGAGGCGGCGTTCCAGCCGCAATTGTTCGTCAATCATTACGGCAGCTCGGAAATCTACACCTTCACCATCGACCAGCAAGCCAGCCGCAAACCCGGTTCGTCAGGGCGTAGTGCAATGAACCAGCGAGTGCGCGTGGTGCCGCTCGATGCAGAAACGGCAGACGTGCAGGCCAATCCGTTGGAGGAGGGCCAGATCATCGCCGACCTGGCGAGTGACGAGGCGTTCGAAGGCTACCTCAACCGCCCCGAAGCGACCGCCAAGGCGTTGCGTGACGGATGGTATTTCACCGGTGACATCGGCTACTTCGATCTGGAGGGCGATCTGTTCGTTACGGGTCGGGTCGATGACTTGATCATCACCGGCGGCGAAAACGTCAGCCCGGCGGAAATCGAAAACATGCTCTCCCTGCACCCGGCAGTGGAAGAAGTGGTGGTGGTCGGCCTGCCCGACGAGCAGTGGGGCAAGATCATTGCCGCGTTCATCAAGCTGCGCGCCGAAGTCTCGGAATGCGACCTCGATGCCCATTGCATTGCTTCGGGCCTGGCCAAATTCAAGCGGCCACGGCGTTACCAGTTCATCGACCAGATTCCAAAATCTCCCGTTGGCAAGGTGCTGCGGCGCGTGCTGCTGGCCCAATTCCAGGAACAGGCCTTGAAGGCCATCAGCTAATCATCCAGAGGACACTCCCATGCAACAACAATCGATCCAGCAATTTCTCGAGACTCAATTCGATGGCTTCCAGGTAGAAGTCGATGTGTCCCGCGAGCGCGCCGACATCATCCTCAACCGGGCGCCGTTGAACGTCATTTCCATGGGGCAGCGCGATCAGCTGCGCCTGGTCTTTGAAGCCCTCGATGCACACAAGGACGTGCGCGTCATCGTGCTGCGCTCGGTGGGTGAACACTTCTCCAGCGGCGGCGACATCAAGGGTTTTCTTGAAGCGTCGCCCGAGCACGTTTCCAAGCTGGCCTGGAACGTCGCGGCACCGGCACGTTGCGAAAAACCGGTGATCGTGGCCAACCGTGGTTACACCTTCGGCGTCGGTTTCGAACTGTCCCTGGCCTGCGATTTCCGCATTGCGTCGCAAACCACGCGCTACGCCTTGCCTGAGCAGAACCTGGGGCAGATCCCGGGCTCGGGTGGCTCCGCACGCCTGCAGAAAATCATTGGCATCACCCGTACCAAGCACATGGTGATGCGCGCCAAACGCATCACGGGCGATCAGGCCTATGCCTGGGGTATCGCGACCGAGGTCGTGCCGGACACCGAACTGGAAAGCACCGTCGATGCCTTGGTCGATGAGCTGCGTCGCTTCTCGCCGCTGGCTCAGCGCACGGCAAAAAAACTGATCAACGACAACGAAGATGCGCCGCTGACTGTCGCGATCGAAATGGAAGGTCACTGCTACAGCCGCCTGCGTAGCTCCAAGGACTTCAAGGAAGGCGTGGAAGCGTTTCACAGCAAGCGTGCGGCAGTGTTCACCGGCGAGTAAATGCGTACCGGCGAGCAGGCCCGGGAG
>NZ_NIWU01000013.1 GCF_002236105.1 Pseudomonas umsongensis | reverse complement strand
AGAATGGAACAACCACATAGGTAACAGTAAAGTTCAGGCACATGGGTAACACCTGATCACTTATTTTTGATTACTTTGAGCGTCAGATAACCATCCTTAGCGTCTCGTTCATCAACCCGTCCCAGTAGAACAGGCCCAAAGATGATGTCCCAAGCCCCTTCGCTGATGTTCTCCAATCCGACTATCTGATGTTTCAGGACATAGCCGACATAGATTCTGAGCCTTCCTTTGTTCACCACGCCGTTGGAGTCCGTTCGGTATGCCTCAACATGGCTTGGGTACTTCATCTCCGGCAGCTTCCTCGGAAATGCCCGTGACGAGCTTGTATAGCAGGAGCCTGGTGTTTTCTGCCCCAAAGCCTCATGAAGACGTTCATGATTATAGTGCTGCATGAACAGGTCAAAATGCTTCTGCTGGGCTCCCCACTCAATTTCCGGCGGCCTTGGCAATGTGCTCTTAAGCGTGCGGTGCATGCGCTCATGCCGTCCATTCTGCTCGGGTCGACCCGGCTGAATCCTTTCGTGAATGATGCCCAGGCGGGCCCACCAGATAGACAACTGCGATAACCCGGCACGCCCACCGCTGGCGAAAGGGACTCCGTTGTCCGTACGGATCCGCTCAGGCATTCCATACATCTTGAATAACCGCTCGAAGGTGGCCTTGGCGTCCTTGAAAGTCGTGCTCGGCATGCTTTCACAAGCCAGTAAAAATCGACTGGCGTGATCCATTACCGTCAACGGGTAACACCAGACACCGTCTCCTGTCAGGTATTGGCCTTTGTAATCAGCGCTCCAGAGCTGGTTAGGAAGGTCGGCTTTCTGAAGTGGTTTGGGATAAACGGCGACACGTTGGCGCAACCGCCGAGACACCACCAATCCCGCTTTTTTAAGCACGTTGTAGATCGTGGTTTTGGAGGGTGGCGGCTGATCTGGAAACCGCTCTCTCAGGGCTGTCTGGATCTTTTTCGGGCCTGGCGTGGTTTGCCCTTGGCCGCGCAGCTCAAGAATGGCCTCTTTGACCGCAAACGGCACAGCCTGAGCTTGAGAGTGGCGCTTGCGACTGCACTCCGCCAATCCGTTGATGCTGTCCGCGTTGTAGCGGGCTACCCACTTGTAACCGGTCTTGCGACTGATGCTGTGAGCCGCACAAAGTTGGCTGAAATTAAGTCGACCGGACAGATAGTCGGCAATGAACATCACTTTCAGGTCCATAGGTTTGAGCTCTCGCCACGGCATGGTCAGATCCTCGGAATCGACCAGTGCCAGTTAAAAACTGTTACCTATGTGCTTGAACTGTTTTGTTACCTATGTGGGTGAGTCATACCGGCACAGCCTTTTGCTTCCTTTTTGGCGTTTGAAAAAGGGAGTCGCTGTAAAAGCGAAACCATAAGCCGCCGTTACCGCAGCAATGGATATGTACGCAGGCAACCAATTTCACACAGGGCTTCCTGTGACGCCCCGCATCACCGTCGCGCACGGCTCAATTAATACGTCGTCGGCGGAACGCAGAGCGTCCCTGGCGGCATTCCCACGCAGAGCGTGAGAACGATCAACCATAAGCCGCCGTTACCGCAGCAATGGATATGTACGCAGGCAACCAATTTCACACAGGGCTTCCTGTGACGCCCCGCATCACCGTCGCGCACGGCTCAATTAACGCGTCGTCAGTGGAACGCAGAGCGTCCCTGGCGGCATTCCTTTGCTGCGCGTGGGAACGATCAAACCCAATCTGTCGCATCGACCGGTTGAATTCACAATCAGGAGCGGCCCTTCGTGACATGCAAAAATCGGCCTTGGCAGTTGGTCGCAGGTGCTAACTGAATAAAATACGACCCAGGCAACGCGAGAGTCACTGGGTCTGGTTCGTCGGATAGAGACCGGCAAGCCGCGCTATCACCACGCCAACGTAGAAGACCCCTGAAAACTCCTCGACCATCACCAGTGAGCGGGCATGGTTGGTCAACGGAAGAACATCACCGAAACCTGTGGTCGTGAGCGTCGTGAGGCTGAAATAGATCAGTTTGAAGAAAGTGCCGGGCTGTTCGAAGTCGAGGTGCGCAGGGCCGAATGAGCCAGCGCTGGAGATCTCGACCAGGGCATAGACGAAGGACCAGACAAAGGCCAGCATGATGTAACCCGCAAGCGCGCCATGCAGCTTGTCGGCTGTGATGGGTCCGCGCTTGAGGATATAGCGAAGCACTCCTGTGAACGAGACAGCAAGAGACGCCGCAAACACTATCCCGGCAACGAAAAGAATCGCGATACTTCCAGCCCACAACGCCGACCATTGAAGACCAACCCCAAGCAACGCCAGGCCCAGTTTGAGGATGAACCCCCGCCGAGTCTGCCTGGTGGCGAAAGCGCCCACGAGCAGCACGATTGAAAACAGAGTGCCGAGCAACGTGCGAGCAACTATGCCGTCCTCAAGAAAGGGAAACAGGAGGATCAATCCTAGTAGGAGCAGCAATAGATAGGTACAGGGTCCTCGCCCTATCACCATCTGACCTAAATCCTCGTCGGATTCGCCTTTATCTTGCGGATTCGTCATAGATGTTTCCCATAGACCGAAGCAACGCTTGGGGCCTGTCGCTGCACGGTGGAAATCTGACCTGGCGTTAGAAGCGTCGAAAGTGAAATTCTAGTCGCGAATGCCTGTGAGTGGAGTCAGCCTGACAGCTATGGGTTGATGCCTGCGGCTCGACAGGACTCGCCATTCAATCCCCGGCAATCTTGTCATTTGCCAAGGCTTAGGGCAGGGTCGATACCAATGACATCTCTGCCAAAGGAGTCACTTCATGTCAAAGCTATATCCCAGTATCGATCCTGAGGGGCTGGTCGAGTACTCAGTGGTCTACACCGACCGCTCGCTCAACCACATGTCGCAGTCGTTTCAAGGCGTGATGAAGAACATTTCCAAGACCCTGAAACAGGTCTACAACGCCCAGGCTGTTGCGGTGGTCCCGGGCAGCGGCACATTCGGCATGGAGGCGGTGGCGCGACAGTTTGCCACCGACCAGCAGTGCCTGGTGATACGCAATGGCTGGTTCAGTTATCGCTGGAGCCAGATCCTTGAGATGGGCAACATCCCGGCAGCCACCACGGTGCTCAAAGCCCGACCGGTCGAGACGGGTCGCCAGGCTGCCTACGCCCCACCCCCTCTGGACGAAGTGCTGGCAGCCATTGCGGCGCAAAAGCCGCAGATTGTCTTCGCCCCCCACGTTGAAACCTCATCCGGGATTATCCTGCCCGACGAGTACCTGCGGGCCGTCGGCGACGCCGTGCACGCGGTGGGTGGCCTGTTCGTGCTGGACTGCATCGCCTCTGGCACGCTTTGGGTCGATATGCACAAATGCGCCGTCGACCTGCTGATCAGCGCACCGCAGAAAGGCTGGAGCGCGTCCCCTTGCTGCGCCCTGGTGATGTTCAGTTCCCTGGCCCTCGAGCGCATCGAGCAAACGCAAAGCAGCAGCTTCGCCTGCGACCTGAAAAAGTGGCTGCAGATCATGCAGGCCTACGAACAGGGTGGACATGCCTACCATGCAACCATGCCCTGCGACTCCCTGGCGCGATTCAACGAAGTGATGAAAGAGACGCAAGCCTACGGTTTCGACAAGGTCCGCGACGAACAACAGGCGCTGGGCGATCGGGTGCGCGCCATGCTGACCGGCAAAGGCATCAAGAGCGTGGCCGCCGCCGGCTTCCAGGCCCCTGGCGTCGTGGTGAGCTACACCGATGATGCCGACATCAAGAGCGGCAGGAAATTTGCCAACCACGGCCTGCAGATCGCCGCCGGAGTGCCGTTGCAATGCGACGAGCCGGCCGACTTCCAGACCTTCCGCATCGGCCTGTTCGGGCTCGAAAAGCTGAACAATATCGAGCGCACGGTCAGCATCCTCGAGCAAGCACTGGACGAAGTGATCGTTAACTAAGCCCTCGCCTTGCCTGCAGCATTTACCGGTTTTGTGAATGCCAGGCAGTCATCCTGCCCTGGGCCCTGCCGGCCCAGGGTGTTGATCTTTGACCAATATGACCCTGTGACCCTGGGCAGAAATCGGCCAGGAGCAGATTAATCTCGAGAAGCGTTACTTGCCGCTGGCGTCGAGATAAAAGGTGGCCGAGAGCGGGCACTTTGGTCACGAACTTCATCTTAAAAACAAGTGTTTTAATGGATCACCCTGACATCCATCTGATACGGTTTATTTTCGACCACCTGAGCCGTTTTTCGTTAAGCAACAGTCTATAAAGTGCAAGCCCGATATACTTTAAAACAACAAAAAGCAGCCAAATGATTTGGCGCTTGGGCACACTGACGCGCTCAAGAACTTAATTATCCAGGACCAACAATAGAACCTGTTTCATCAGAAAGAAATGGGAAAAACTACTATTCACCCAATGTGGAGAGAGTGCCGTGCGAAAGCTTGGCTTGGGCTTCCTGGTCACTGGCGTTTTTGGGCAACTATCAGTATTCCTATGGACCTACACACCCACAGGACCCACTTGTCAAAATAACGTCGACAATTCATACATCCAGCAAAAAGTGACAAAGCTCGAACAACTACTCGATGAAACCAGTCATAAAGTGGCGAAAGAGCTCAGTACAAAACAGTTCGATGAGCTCGCCCCCATTGCGAAAAACGGATTCGATATACCCGATTCAACGGAGGCTGACGCCTTACAGCCGTTGTTCGAAAAACCAGCCGAATCACCCGTACTTACGCTGCCTTCATTGCCCACACCGTCTCACAAATGGACGATTGTGCTCAGCGGCCTGATTACGTTTACCGGCCTGCTCCTGGCACTCTTCGCCCGCAAAAAAACGTTTGACCCGCAATGGCATGTCTTTCGCACCGTGCCAGGATCGCTAATCACGCTGGAACGACCGTGCTTGACTTGCGGCGGCTATATTTCCCACGCTGAAAAACCTGCCTTGGCCACGTCTTCATCCGGCCTGTGGGTGATTGAAATTGCGTTGAACACACCCAGCCGACATCGCGCCAAAGAAGCCATTCAACAGCTGGAGTTGCCGGTAGCGCGTAAAGAACACAACTTTGTAGTCATCGGCCCTTATAAACAGAAGCAGGACGCGGCCCGAGTCATGAAAGAGCTGAGTGAACATCATGGTGTGAGAGGATGGATGATGGCGGGAAATTGACAGCATTCTATTTAGCGCCTCATCGACCTCGAACAATCGGCTACTTATTTCAGGGCACAAGCGAGCATCGCAAAGGACGGTAGAGCCGAACTCGCCCGTGAAGAACTTCCTGACCGCCCATTACAAATTCAATTTGAACTCAGCGAGTCGAACTCCTGACTCGCTGAAAACTGCGAACACTCAGAATAAAACTTGAGTTGCAGCATGAAGAACACATAAATGAGATTGATGACATCCCGAATGAGTGGCAGACCCAATAACGCCTGCAACTATCCAAGCTACTAATCCTCAATATTAAAACCCAACTTCATCGCCGGAAAGATTACCCAAAATACCCACCACCCTCCTCCCGGTTCAAACCGGCGCGTAACAATCCACTACACGCCGATACTGGCTGGGAGAAGCACCAATATGCTGACGGAAAAACCGTGTGAAATGACCTTGCTCGGAGAACCCGAGGTTCTCCGACAACAGGCCCAATGTTCCACTGCGCTCACGCTCAAGCCAGGCAAAAGCCCGGCGCATGCGCGCGTCGTTAAGCAAAAGGGTCGGCGTCATGCCAGTGTCTTTCTTGAACAGCGCAAAGAAGTGCGCCCGCGACAGACCACACGCCCGTGCGGCGTTGTCGATCGGGTTCGGATCATCGAGGTGCTCAAGCAGCCAGGCGATGCCACGGCGCACGCGCGCGTCCCGGAATTCACCTGAGCTCGGCGCCCCCAGTTGCGACAAATGCCGCCAGCTGGAAAAGTCCTCGATCAGTTCGATCAGGAAGTCGAACAGCATGAACTCCAAGCGCTCTTTCGGCACGATCCCGCAACCATGCGCTTCGGCGACCAGGATGTCGGCCAGGGTGCGATTACGGCTCGACAGCTCGATGCACGGCTGGGCAAAAAAGTCCGGCCGACCGCTCAGCGCCAGCGACTGCTGGGCAGTGGCCAGCCAGGCGGGCTCGATGTAGAGCGCCAGGATGACGGTAGCACCGGCACCCGGCTGCGGATCATAGAAATGCGGCTCCCATGCGTTGACCAGCACCGCCGTGCGATCACTGAGCGGAACCCGCCGACCGTTAACGTTGAAGTAAGTGTCCTCGCCAGACACTTTGACCAGCACATGGCATTCGGAATGGGTATGGGTGACCAGCGAATGATCCATATTCAGCAAGGCGACCCGGCCAAACCTGCCGTGGAAAACCCGTTGGGCTATCGACATCAGATTCCTCCGCTCGCTTGAAGCGATATTGTTATCGGCCTCAATGCATATCATCAGGGCGTCTATCTATTTCTCAAGCCCGTCGATCGGTCCATGGTTCAGCAACACTTGGCTGGCCACTATCGCGCGCGAATGACCAAGCGTCTACCTCGACTTTCGCAGCCCCCTCGTTCGTCGGAAAAACCGCCCTACAAGGCATGGCGTTCTTTCCCGTGATAAACGCGCAGGATATCGGCCACCACTGCCAGGGCAATTTCCGCCGGGGCCTTGCTGCCCAGATCGAGCCCGATGGGCATGTGCAAGCGGGCGATCTGTTCATCCGTCAGACCACCGATGCGCTTGAGCCGCTCGGCGCGCTTGGCGGAGGTTGCCTGGGACCCCATGGCGCCGATGTAGAACGCCGGGGTGTGCACCGCTTCCATCAGCGCCAGATCATCGATTCGCGGATCGTGGGTCAGCGCCACCACCGCGGTCGCCGCGTGGCAACCTCCCGCGGCAATGAACATCGAGGGCAGCACGCGCTGCATCTCCACGCCTTCGAGCTGGACATGCAGCATCTCTTCCCGGGGGTCGCAGGCGATGACTTCGCAGCCGATGGCGCGGGCGAAACTGGCGCAGACTTCCGCGACCGGCGAGAGCCCTGCCAGAATCAGTCGCAAGGCCGGTCCAACGCTGATACGCACCCTTTCGTCGACGACTTGTACCCGTTCGCTGCCGTGTCCGGTGTCCGGGTCCAGGCGCAAGGCACCACTGCTCAACTCGACGTGACGCAGCAGGCGGCGCTGCCCCAGTAACGCCGCTTGCAGACTCTCCAGGTGTGCGATCCATTCGAGACTGGCAGCGCGGTGCTCGACCAGCACGATCAGCACACCCCCACAGGGCAATCGTAGACGGTGGCGTTGCTCGACGCTGTCGCCATAACTGACGATCTGCGCCGGTTCGCGTAATTCACCACGCGTCAGGCTTTCGAGAAACTCCTCTTCGACGCAGCCACCCGACAGCGAGCCGACGTGTTCACCTGCACCATTGGTCACCAGCATCGCACCCGGCGCACGCGGCGCCGAGCCATAGGTGGAGAGCACCGTGCACAGCCACTGGGACTGTCCGGACCGTGCCCATTGCAGTGCCTGGTCGATCACCTGAACATCGAGATGGCGCATGTTTTCAGTACCTCAAGTAATGCGTAGTGCTGCATGCAGGGTTACGTTTACGGTAACCTGCGAGCAATCCTGTTCAATTGTTGGTTCAACATGTCGCCACAACAATTTTTGCAACTTGGGCCGGTGCAGCTGGAATATCGCCAACTGCCTGGGGCTGACCCATCGCGACCGACGCTGGTGCTGTTGCACGAAGGCCTGGGCAGCGCCAGCCAATGGAAAGACTTTCCCCTGCGCCTGGCCCAGGCGAGCGGTTGTGGTGTGGTCACTTACAGCCGTCAGGGTTATGGGCAATCGAGCCCGGTGACCCTGCCGCGTCCGCTGGACTACCTGAGCAGCGACGGCCCTCGTGAACTGCGGCAATTGCTCGATGCCTTGCAACTGCCGCAAGTGGTCTTGCTCGGTCACAGTGACGGTGCATCCATTGTCCTCGCCTATGCCGCCGCCAACGATCCGCGCGTGTTGGGCAGCATCGCACTGGCGCCTCACGTGATTGTCGAGGCGCAGAGCCTCGATGGCATTCGCCACACCACTGAGGTCTGGCACCAGGGCGAATTGCGCGAACGCCTGGCACGCCACCACGGGACCAATGTCGACGGCGCGTTTCACGGTTGGAGCGACAGTTGGTTGCACCCGGACTTTTCCCTGGTCGATCTCGAAGCGCAGTTGGCTTGTATCGAAAAGCCGCTGCTGGTCATTCAAGGTCGCGAAGACCACTACGCCACACCCGAGCAACTGGTGGTCATCGAGCGACAGGTGCCTGGGCCGTGCCGTTGTGTGTTGCTGGATAACTGCCGACACTTTCCCCAGACCGAAGCAACCGAGCGGACCTTGCAGCTGATCTGCGAATTCCTGGAGCGCCTCCCCGCCTGAATGCACCGAGCGTGACTCAATCATCGACCACCTCATCCAGCGTTGCTACGCGCTCCGCCAGTTCGCGCCAGCGACGCACGACCCCCAGTTCGATATCGAACATGTCCAGCACCCTTCCTACAGTGTGATCGACCATGTCTTCCAGGCTGGTCGGCCTGGCATAGAACGCTGGCACTGGCGGAGCGATCACTGCGCCGAGTTCAGATAACTCGGTCATGCTACGCAGGTGATTGCGGTGCAATGGCGTCTCGCGAACCATCAACACCAGGCGCCGGCGCTCCTTGAGCACCACGTCGGCGGCGCGGGTCAACAGTGTCGAGGTCACGCCGCTGGCGATCTCCGACAAGCTGCGTATCGAACATGGCGCGATGATCATGCCCATGGTCTTGAACGAGCCGCTGGCAATGGCCGCGCCGATGTCTTGATTGACGTAGCTGACGTCAGCAAGGGTCTTGAGCCGAGACCAGGACATCTCGGTTTCATGGGCCAAAGTAATCAGCGCTGACTTGCTGACCACCAAATGGGTTTCAATCGGCGTGTCGCGCAACAGCTCCAGCAGACGCACGCCATAAACGGCGCCAGAGGCACCGGAAATTCCTACGATCAGCCGCTGCGGCCGGCTACTTCCCGGAGCGCCCATGGTCGCCCTCCTCTATCGGACCTTCTTTGTAGAAATGGATGGTGTCGAGCGCGGTGGTCATGGTTTTGCCGATCATCTCGATGAACAACATTGCCGCCGGGGTCAGTGGTCGACGCGCGTCGTGCACACACACCATGCGCCGGCTGATCCCGGGTGCGGCCAGCGGATAGGCGCGCAACGCGCCTTCGTGCAATCCGCGATGCAGGACGGTTGCCGGCAGCACGCTGACCCAGTCGCTGCGACGCAAGAAGTCCTCGATGACCGCCAGATCATCCACCTCCAACTGCGGGGTGACTTCAACGCCTTGGGCGGCAAGGTGTTGGTCGATCACCCTGCGCAACCCGTGACGACGCGAGGGCAGCACCAGTTTGAACCCCGCCAGACTGGTCAACGGCAATGGCAGCGCTCCGCTGAGGCGATTGGCTGCACCGGTGGCGACCAGTAATTCCTCATCGAAGATGTCGTGGCCGATCAGGTGCTCATACTGGAAGCTTTGGTTGATGACCGCGAAATCCAGCATGCCGGTCAGGACCTTCGCGATCAGTTCCTGGCTGTAGCCCGAGGTGACGCAAAGTTCGACCTGCTGGTGATGCTCGACAAAATGCGCCAGGGTACTGGCCAACGCATTGTTGGCGGCAGACGCGATCAGCCCGGCGCTGATGCGACCGCCAATCTGACCGCTACGGTCGATCAGAGTCTGACGCGCCGCCAGCAGCTGGCCAAGGATCGGCATGAACAAGCGATAAGCCTGATCTCCGGCCTCGGTCGGCGCCATGCCTTTGGAGCTGCGCTCGAACAACGTCTGCCCGAGTTCTTCCTCAAGCCTGGCGATCTGCATCGACAACGCCGGTTGCACGATATTCAAGCGCTGCGCCGCCCGGGTGACGGAACCCTCCTCGTAGAGGCAGGTAAAATACTTCAGATGGCGCAGCTCCATGATCACCCCCGCGTTCGCGCTCAACCAAGCGTGCCGACGTTCTGATAAATGTGTTTGAGCTCGCTGAAATCCAGCAGCGCATCGACGCCATGCAAGCGCCCCAGACCGCTCTTTCGGTAGCCACCGGTTTCCGCCTCGGCGAACAATTTGTTGTGGTCGTTGAGCCACACCGTACCGTTGCGCAGTGCCCGAGCGACACGCCAGGCGCGAGCGCCCTGTTCAGTCCAGACACTCGCGGACAGACCGAACTCGGTATGGTTGGCGCGCGCTACAGCCTCTGTTTCGTCTTCGAAGGACTCCAGTACCAGCAACGGGCCAAAAATTTCTTCCTGGCAAAAGAATGCGCTGCTGTCGCGATGGGCGATCAGCGACGGCGCGAGAAATGCGCCTTTGCTGAGTTCACCGTGCGGGCGACCTCCGGTCAGCAGCACTTCGTCACAGCTGTCCAGCGCCTCGCCAATGCGCCGCTCAACGCTGTCCCGGGATTGCCAGTCGATCAGCGGTCCCATGTTCTTCGCTGGATCGAGGCCATTACCCAGGCGGATCTGCCCCAGTGCGGCGCTCAGCGCGGTTTTCATTTCGGCAAAACGGCTGGCATGCACCAGCACGCGCCGGGCGGCAGTGCACTGCTGGCCAGAGATAATGGTGGCCGCCGCTGCCAGTTTCGGCGCGATGGCGGCAATATCGGCATCTTCAAAGACCAGGCAGCAAGATTTCCCGCCCAGTTCCAGCGAGAGCTTCTTCATAGTCGCCGCGCAGTCGCGCATGATGCGCTGGCCTGTCGCTGTCGAGCCGGTGAAGCTGAGCACGTCCACCCGTGGCGAAGCCACCAGATGCGCTGCCCCGGCATGCCCGCTCTCGGCAAATAGATTGACCGCCCCGGCCGGCAGGCCTGGCAATGCGAACAGTGGCTCGAGCATCGCCGCATTGAACAGCGCGGTTTGCGGCGCGGGTTTGATCACCACTGTGCAACCCGCCGCGATCGCTGGCGCCAGAGCACGAACCAGCAGCACCGCCGGGGCATTCCATGGAATGATCAGCCCGGCCACCCCGGCGGGTTCGCGCAGCATGCTGGAGAACTCGCCGGGCGCCACCTCGAGCATGTGCCCCGGGTTGTGCCGGGCCAGGCCGGCATAATAAAGAATCTCGGAAATCGCCCCGCCGATCTCCCCTCGGGACTGCGCCAATGCCTTGCCGTTCTCGCGGGTCAGCAATTGCGCGAGTTGCTCCTGACGCGCCTTCAGGGCGGCAGCCCACTCCAGCAATAGCTGCTGACGCAGGCGTGGATTCTGCGCCCATTGCGGGTTGTTGAAGGCTCGGGCAGCCGCTGCCACCGCTGCTTCAGCTTCGGCCTCGCCGCCGTCGGCAAAGCACCCGATCAGTTCGCCGTTTGCCGGGTCGAGACTGTCGGTCCAACGATCCGCTGAGGTCCATTGTCCATCGATGAAGTGTTGGCTTTGCATGAATCCTCCTTCAATCAATGGGTCACCGAACCGCCGTCGACCACAAGGGTCTGGCCGCTCATGAAATCACTGTCGGTGCAGGACAGAAACAGCAGCGCGCCGATCAGATCCTGTGGCACTGCTTCGCGTTTGATGCAGCGGCTGGCAATGTTGTTGCGCACAATATCCCCGGCCCAGGCGGCATTGGCCTGGACGTTGGCGCTCATGGTCAGGCCGGGCGCCAGGCAGTTGCAGCGGATGCCGGCGTCGCCGACTTCTCGCGCTATCGAGCGTGTCAGGGCAATCACCGCGCCCTTCGACGCGACATAAGCCGCCATCATCGGCGCGCCTTTGAAGGCCGTCGCCGAGGCAATGTTGACGATCTTGCCGTAGCCCTGACGGCGCATCACCGGCATAACCGCCTTCGCGCACTCGAAGGAACCGCGCACATTGACCGCCATGATCCGATCCCATTCCGCCGAGCTGGTCTGCTCGAACGGTTTGAGCTCCAGGGTGGCGAACAACGCGGCGTTGTTGATCAGCACGTGCACACCGCTGAACTGCTCAACGGCTTCCTCGACCATCGCTTGCACGGCAGCACCGTCGGTCACGTCACAAGCGATCGCCAGGGCCGTACCGCCCTTGTTGCGGATCGCGGCAGCGGTTTCGTCAGGCGCGTTCAAATCGCAAAGCACCACCGTCGCACCCTCGGCCGCCAAGGCCTGGGCATAAGTGGCACCGATGCCTTGCGCGGCACCGGTAATGATCGCGACTTTTCCATTCAATCTGCTCATTGCGTTTTCCTTTACTTGAAGTTGCCTTGGGTTTCCGGAATCACCACGCTGCCGATCAGGTAGATCACCGACAGGCCGGCGGCGAAAATCGCCAGCACCATCGGGATCTGCGCGGGACTGCTGCTGAACAGGGACACAAAGGTCGGCATGGTGCCACCGAGGGCGAAACCGATGTTCCAGGACAATCCTGTGCCGCTGGCGCGCAGCTCGGTGCTGTAGCGTTCGTTGAGGAAGATCAGGATCGGCGCGATGATCGCCCCGCCCATGAAGGCGATGCCCACGCAATACAGCGCAGTGCGGGTCAGCGAACCCGGCTCGGCGACACCGAGGAACATCATCGGCAAGCTCACCAGGTTAATCACACCCAGTAGCATGAAGGTCTTCTTGCGACCGATCAGGTCACTCAGGTAACCGAAGGCCAGTGCTCCGACAATGGTTGCCACCGACCCGTACATGAGCATCTGCGAAGTTTGCGTATGGGGCACTTTGGCGACCACGTTGAGCAAGGTCGGCAGATAACCGCAGGCCAGGTAATACGTTGCTCCGCCGCCGAATGTAATCAGCAGATTGACCAGCATCACGCTGCGGTACTCGCGACCAAACAGACGCTTGAGCGGCGACACGACCACTACCTCCGGCCCCTTGGTCTTGCGCGCTTGTTGCAGTTGCTGCCAGACCGGGGTTTCTTCCAGATAGCGGAACATCACCAGCCCGAAAAACGTGCTGAGCAGCCCGCAGAAGAACATGAAGCGCCAGCCCCAGACGTCAAATTCATCCCCGGGGAAAATTTCCGACAACACCAGGTAAGTGAACGACGCCAACAGCGCGCCCATGCCGGCACCGGCACCACCGATCAACCCGGACATCAGGCCGCGATAGCGCGGCGAGATGGATTCGGTGCCGATGGTGTGAGTGGAGGCCACGATGCCGCCAACGAAAATGCCCTGAATCACCCGCAATAGCAGAAACAGTATCGGGGCCAATATGCCGGCCTGATGAATGGTCGGCAGCGCGCCAAACAGTGCCGTGGAAATACCGACGCCAACCATCGACACCATCAACGCTCGCTTGCGGCCGTGCTTGTCGGCATACGCGCCGAAGATTGCCGAACCCAGGGGGCGCACCAGCAGGGCCACGGCGAATGAGGCGTATACCGCGGCCAGCGACAGTGTCGGGGTGTCGGAGGGGAAAAACATGCGGCCGATGATCGGCGCCACGTAGAGCAGAATGAACAGGTCAAACAAATCCAGCGCCCAGCCGAATGTCGAGGCAAATGCCGCGAGCAAAGCCTTGCCCGGTGGAATTTGCGGTGTATCGGTAGCGGCGCTGGTTGGCGGTGCAGTTGTTGTTGTCGTGGTCATGGTTGCCTCACACAAGATGTGTCTTGAGCTGGTTGGTGCTATCGGGAACAGGCCGCTGGACAGCAGCAGCCACCGGTTCAATCGTGCATCTGGAGCACGCGTTGCCAGTCCTGCGGGGCCGCGTGCGCCCACTTGTCGAGTTCGACTTCCTGTTGTCCAGGCACCTGGATTCGTTTGAAGCGCATGGTCGGTGCCGACAGCGGCACCGTGGCGTCATAGCCCATCTTCGAGCCGACACCGTCACGGGTGGAGGGGTCGAGTTTCGAGCCTTGGGACTCGTGGATCAGCACCAGGTCGCGGTCGGCCTGGAAACGGGTGGCAATCGCCCACTCGACTTCGGTGGGGTCATGAATGTCCACATCCAGATCCACCACGGTGACATGCTTGATGTCGTAGTGACCGCCCAGCGCGCCGAGGATGACGTTCTTGCCCTCGCCCTCGGAGCGTTTGTCGATCTGCACATAAAGGTGATAACGACACACCCCGCCCTTGCTCAGGTGCACGTCACGCACGCATGGAAAGCTGCGGCGCAAGTACGCGAGCATGGTCGCTTCGCGCGGGATGCCACCGAGCAGCAAGTGCTCCAGGCCGCCGCCGACGATGGTGTGAAAAATCGGGTTGTGACGATGGGTCACGGCGTCGACTTCGATCACATGGCGTTCGGCGCGCTCGCCGTAGTACTGCGGAAACTCGCCAAACGGCCCTTCCATCTCCCGCGCCTTGGCCAGCAACCGGCCTTCGATGACGATCTCGGCATCGGCAGGCACGCGAATCTGGTTGGTGACACAGCGCGTCACCGCCAGCGGCCGGCCATGCAGCGCACCGGCAATTTCCAGTTCGTCGTGATCGATCGGCACGATGGCCTGGGACGCCAGCAAGGTCAGCGGATCAGCGCCAATGACCACCGCCACGTCCAGATCCTCTCCCAGCGCCTCGACTTCCTGAAAGAAGGCCAGCGCATGGCGTGGCAGCAGCAGTGCGCCCAGGCGATTTGGGCTGCTCACTTGCAAGCGGTGAATCGAAACGTTCTGTACCCCGGTGCGCGGGTTTCGGGTAATCAGCAGGCCAGCGGTGATGTAAGGGCCGCTGTCGTGCTCGTTGTGGGTGGGAATTGGCAGCAGTTTGTTGAGGTCGATCTCGCGATGCACCACTTGCTGACAAGCTGCATCGCCGACTTCGCGCCACGGCAGCGGATTGAGGCTGGCGACTTCGAAACGCGCCAACACTTCAGCGGACTCCACGCCCATGGCTTCGGCCATCCACTGCCGGTCGGACAGCAGGCCGGACACCACCGCAATCGAGTGGCCGCCAGGCTGGGGAAACAGTGAAGCGCTCTTGCCGTCCAGGCGATTGGCAATCGCTGCAACGCCGAAACGCAGGTCCACGCCGGGGCGTATCATTGCCAAGCGCTGCTGGCGCTGCAAATGGTCGAGCCAACCACGCAGGCTGGCGCCTGCTGGCAGGTCCCCGGCCATGTCGGCTTCGGGGGTGGAAAGAGTCACAGGCTGCATGGCCTTACCTCGTCATTATTGTTCTGGTGGCATGCCCGGTCACCCGACGGCACGCCCGTTGAAATCGCTGGGGTTCAGCTTCCGGTTGCGCTCGCACCGATGGGTTTGGCGCTGTCGGCTCGCTCGGGCTTGCCACCCCGCAGCAAGTGGCTCAGGGTCATGATCACGAGTGGCGTGGCCAGTGCGATGTAGGCGTTGTCGATGCCGTAGGGATTGCCCGTCAGGAACCAGCCGATGGTGATGATCAGTGACGCGATGATGCTGATGAACGCACCCTGCCGCGTGCCGAATGTCGGCGCGTAAAACACCATCAGCACCAGTACCGCGAGTGAGGCACGCAAGGCCTTGGCGAGGAAAGTCACCACCAGAACGTCGGAGGCGTACAGCGCCAGCGTGATGGGCAGCAGGCCGGCGATGATGGTCGCGGTCCGGGCAAAATTGAGGTTCTTGCGATCATCACGTTGTGGGTTGAAGAACGGTTGATAGAAGTCCTTGAGCAACAACGTGGCGATGCCCATGGTGAGCGCGGCCATGGTGCCGAACAGCGCCCCGGCCAGTCCCGCAACGACGATCCCGGCCATCCATTCGTGCATGTGCCCGAGGATTTGCGGAAAGGCCTGCAACGAGGGAATCTGCGGAAACAGCACCGCACTGCACATCCCCACCATCGCGGCGATCAGGCCGTAGGGAATCAACATCAAGGCACAGTAGAAACTCGCGTGCTGGGCCTTGCGCCCGTCGCTGACGGTATTCACCGCCTGCACCACGTACTGGGTGGCGAACGTCGCGCCGATACCGGCCACCAGCCAGGCGAAAATCTTCGGCCAACCGACGTTACCGACTTCGAACATCGGCGCTGGCAGTCGCGCCACCAACTCGCCCATGCCGCCGACCTGGCTCAAGGCAAAACCCAAGGCGAGGATGATCCCGGCGTACATCATCAATGCGTGCAAGACGTTGGTATAGATCACTGAGCGCATGCCACCGATGCCGACGTACAGCACCGAAACAATACCGACGATGATGATCGCCGACGTCCGCTCGATGCCCAGCAAGGTCGCCAGCACTGCCCCGCCGCTGGCATAAATCGAGACCGCAACGATCGATAGCGCGCAGATCATGATCACTGACGTGGCAAAGCGTACCGGCTCGCCGTAAGTGCGGGCCAGCGCCCCGGAAATGGTGTTCTCGCCGAGGTCCTTGTACTTCTTCGCCAACAGCATGGAGAAGATCACGAAACCGACACCCAGGGCGGCGATGTTCCAGGCAGCGGAAATGCCATAGGTGTAACCTGCCTGAGCCGTACCAATGCTTGCAGTAGTGCCAATGAACTCGGACATCATCAGAAAACCGATCAGCACCGCCGGGAAGTCCTTGCCTCCGGTGGTGAAGTTTTTCGCACTTTGTGTAGAGCGTCGAACCCAGAAACTGATCAACGCCAAGACCACCATGTAGGCGGCGACGATGGTTAGTACCAGCCAGCTAGAAGCCATAAGTGGAACTCCGATTTTTATATTTATTGGACGGATTTCGGTGCAGCCGATTTCACCCTAAGAGCCTCGCTACAGGTTTTCCATTAACGAATATTGATGCGCCCTATCAGTTTCAATGAAGGGGCGGCAGGCCCTGCTGCGCAGGGGCGCACGCCGTTACCGACGTGCTCCCGGGCCTGCTCGCCGGTACGCATTTACTCGCCGGTGAACACTGCCGCACGCTTGCTGTGAAACGCTTCCACGCCTTCCTTGAAGTCCTTGGAGCTACGCAGGCGGCTGTAGCAGTGACCTTCC
>NZ_NIWU01000012.1 GCF_002236105.1 Pseudomonas umsongensis | reverse complement strand
CACCCGCAGCATGCAGGTCGACAGTGAACTGAACATTGCCCATGAGTGGGCGAGTGTGACGCGGGGGTTGAGGCGAAGGCTGTGGGAGATGCATACGGGGGGGATGGGGGCGCAGGATGATCCGGGGTTAGCGTTCAAGGAGTGGCAAGACATCATGAAAGAAAACAAAGATCGCCAGAAGGAAAAGGGTATGGGTACACCGTACGCCTCCCTCGTCGAGTTTTATTACGACAAAGCCACGCTGAAGGACATCGACTGATGCGTCTCGCTCTTTTGTTGTCATGCCTGCTGCTGACTGCTTGCGACAGCCGCAGCACTTTTACCTATATGAAGAAGGACCCTCAGGTGAAATCACTTAACGAGATCAAGGCCGATCTGGCGTTTAGCTGTGTGCACGAGCAATTCCCCACGCCCTCCGCCGAGTCCGATGTGCTGTTCCAGTACGCGCGCTGGCTGCAAAAAAACAATCAGCTCAAAGAAGACAAAAGCGTCGATGTGGAGATCGAAAGGCTGTACCGCATTGCGGCAGAAAACGGTCATTACAAGGCCAACATTAACCTGCAGAACGGTGCCATGCGCGGCCATTTCCAGCTTCGGGGCGACGAGCATTTGCGTTTGAGCGAACGATTGATCAGCGAAGGAGTGGCTACGGGTTATTACTTCGTCGGGATCTTCCTGCAACAAGGTTCGGCGGGGCTGAAGCAGGATCCGGAAATGGCCCTGCGCTACTACCGTAAGGCTGCTGATCACGGCAACGCCCAGGCACAATACTATGTGGGAGACAAATTGGCGCCGAGCGATATGGCTCCGGACATTGCACGGCAAATGCGCCGCTGTGCTGCTGAGCAAGGCCATGGCGAGGCAGCGATTGAATTGGGGATAAATCTCAAGAACAAAAAGCTATACCAGGAAGCACTCGAAGCCTATCAACTTGGAGTCGCTGCAGGTGACGAAACCTCAGCTTACGCGTTAGAGCAAGGCTTTCGTAATCCGCTCTCTACCAATGAGCTTCATTATCTCGCCCAACAGGAAGACCTCGAACGTGCCGAACGCTACGAAAAAATAAGCAAAGTGCTGGGCAACTACTCTTACGCCAAACCAAACGTCCCCGAAATCAACGAAATCCTCCCCTTGCCTCCCGCCAAACTGCCCGCCTGGGACGGCAAGCTGCAATGGCTCGAAGAACGCCTGGCCAATATCCCGCCAGAAAAGCCCAGCACTGCTCTGATCAACCAACTGTCCAAGGCCAAACTCCTGGACCCGGCCACCGGCCGTGGTCTTCCGGGATCCCCTGCATTCAGCCAGGCTCACTTATCGGCGCCGTACTGCTATAGCGGGCAAGTCTGCCCGCAGACTGGCTACTGGAAAGCCGATATTGGTGGCCAGCTTTTCTCGCGCCTCGAAGGTGCACAGGTTCCCGTTTCGAGAAAGGCGAAATCCTGCCAACCCTGAGAATCGAGAGGCGCCACATCCGCTTCTTGCTCGCCGAAGAGGAAAATATCGAATGTAGACTGTTCGGTGAAGCCTAAATATTTACCCGCAGCAATAGCGCTAACCCTCTTTAGGAGCGAGCATGCTCCGGGTGGTGTTCCGACGAAAAAACTGAGGGCACTGCGGGGCGTCTGGTTTCCCGCGTTATCGTTGAGGACCATCGCGAGCATGCTCGCTCCAACAGGGGAGGATGTGGTTTAGCGCTATTGCTGCGATCCGCTGTTCACCGATCCGCCCGCATCCTGATCAAAGAACTCTGGGATCTCGTGCTGGAAGCTTTTCAACCAGCGCTGCATTGCCAGTTCGCGCTCGGCTGCGCTGGCAGTTTGCGGCTTGGTGGAGGCGGCGGTGTTGCTGCTTTGCAGTTGCAGCCAGCCTTCGGTTTCCTGTTGTTGTGGCGAGGCGGGGCCGGCGTCGATGGCGTGAGCGGCAAGTGGCAAGGCCAGCAAGCCGAGGCAGTACAAGGTGGTCGGTTTCATCAGGGTGCTCCCTACTGAACAGCGGCGACGGTCGGCCCGGACTTGCCGGGTGACTTGAGTTTCTCGGCGCGGGCCTGGGCCTGGGTGACTTGTGCCGGTTTCAGGCCAAGGCGGCTGACCAGCTCGGCGGCGCGGTTCCAGTCGTCCTGGTAGATCAACAGGGTCACCAGGTTCACGGCGGCCAGTTGGTCGCTTTGCTTGAGCTCGATGGCGGTGAGGAATTCGAATTTGGCGTCTTCGATGCGCAGTTGATTGAGGTAGACCACGCCCAGGTCGTTACGGATTTTTTCGTCGGTGGGCGCCAGCCGGGCGGCCCGTTGCAGGTGCGCCTGGGCCAGGCCATGGTCGCCTCGGGCGGCGGCGAGTTGGCCCAGGCCGTGTTCGGCTTCGGCGGCCAGGCAGCCGCCGAGCAGGCTGCGGTACAGCGGCTCGGCTTCACTGCGGTCCAGCAGTCGATACACCTTGGCCTTGCGCAGGCGCACGTCGGCAACTTTGTCCGGCAGGCTCTGCAGGTTGGCGAGGCTGGCGTGCAACTTGCCGTCGTTGGCCATGTCGTCGGCCAGGTTCAGCGACAGCTGTTGTTCGGCGTTCAATTTTCCGCAACTGACGGGGGTCAGGGCACTCCAGGGTGTCTGTCCGTTGCTCGCGCAACCCCCCAGCATCAGCAGACAAAAACCTGCAAACATTGCTTTCATCACGATTCCCCTAAGAAGCAAAAGCCCGGGCGAGGGCGGTGAAGCCCGGGCCCGCCAGTACGATCAACAACGCCGGGAAGAGGAACAGCATCATCACGACGGACATTTTTGCGGACATCTTGGAGATGTATTCCTGAAGGCGCGCCAGGCGCTTGTCATCGAGCAACAACTTGAGCGCCAGCAGGGATTTCATCGCACCGCCGCCCTGGTGGATCAGCTGTTGCAGGATCACGCAGGTGTCAGTGAACTCGTCGACCGCCAGCAAGCGGGTGACCTTGTGCAGTTCATCGCCCAGCTCCAGGCCCGAATCGACACGGGCCAGCACCAGGCGCAACTCCTGGGTCAATGTGGGCATCAGTTGTTTGCCTTCATTGCTCAAGACTCGCAGCGATTGCTCCACGGCCATGCCTGATTCGAACAGGATGCGCAGCAGCGGAATGAAGGTGGAGATTTCCATCGCCAGTTTTTTCTGCCGATGGTGCGCAGCAGCGGCCAGCAGACGCTTGGGCAGCAGATAACCGATACCCAGGGCGAACGCCGGGACTAGCCATGGGTGAATGACCTGGGGGAAGAACAGACCCTGCACCAATGCACTCAACGCCAGCGCCAGTACCGGGACGCCAACCTGCAAGGCGGCAAATAACGCCCGTTGCCGCGCGGTACGCCAGCCCAGGCAATTGAGCAGGGTCTGGGTTTCGTTGTCGAGCTTGACCGACTGCTGGCCGACCCGGCTGGTGCCCAGCGCCTGCAGCCATTGGCTCAAGCGGCTTTCGCCCGGCGCCTTGCCGTCCAGGCGCTGCACCACCTGGCGAGCACGATGACGCAGTTGCACCATGACGCAGATAAACAATCCCGATGCCAGCAGGAACAATAGCGAGCTCAGCAGCATGGACGCGTTCATAGGCTGCGCAACATCCGCCACAGTGCCAGGCAGCCGAACACCTGCAGGGCGAGCGCTCCCATCAGCATCGATTGCCCTGAACTGTCGTCCCACATGGTCATCAGGTACTTTGGATTGGACACCAGGAGATAGCCGGCGACTGTGACCGGCAGTAGCGCCAGGACAACCGCCGTGACTCGGGTTTCACCGGTCATGGCGCTCAGTTGGCGAGCAGCCTGTTCCCGTTCGCGGATGATCTTGATCAGGTTTTCCAGCAGTTCACTGGCGTTGCCACCGTAGCGGTGGTTGACCTTCAAGCCGAGGGCAAACAGGCGAAGTTCGTCTTTGTCGTAGAGTTCTGCGAAGTCCGAGGTGGCGTCCGGCAGACTGATGCCCATGTGCACCTGGCGCTTCACGCGGCCCAAGGCATCTTTCAGCGGATCTTCGGCGGCGTCGATGGCGCCCAATACCGCGTCGGCCAAGGTGCGCCCGGACTTCAGGCTGCGCACGCTGTGATCGAGCAATGCGGGCAATTGTTCGATCATGCGCTTGAGCCGACGCTGGTAACGCCAGTTGACATACAGGCGCAGGAGCAGGGGAGGCAACAGCAACAGGGCGAGCAACCCCGGCCAGCCGCCGCCGAAAAACCCGAGCAGGATACTCAAGCCCCACAGCGTCAGCCACACACCCAGGCGTTCGGTGGGCCGCCCGAGGCCAGCGCGCAAAAAGGCGCGATCCAGTCCCGTCCAGGATGTTTTGCGCACCACCCGCTCCGGTTGCCCCTGGCTCAGGCGTTCCAGCACGCGCCGGGTGCCGGGCTCGCGTAAGCCGCGAGTGAACAAGTGGGCCGAGAGCCCCAGCAACGCCAGGCAAACAAAGATAAGCAGCAGCGGTTTGAGCATGCCGTGGCCTTCAATACACCGAGGAAGAGAGCGCCGATTCGCGGCGCAGTTTGTCACCCGCGGGGTTGACCGCCTCGCGCATGAAACCGAAACCGCTGCGGCGGTCGAGGCGAAACAGGGTATTGGTGACGTACACGTCTTCACGAATGCCGATCACCTCGACTACTTCGCTGACACAGCGGCGGCCATCGGGCATGCGCGTCAACTGGATCACCACGTCCAGCGCCGCGCAGATCATCTGGCGCAAGGTCCGTTCGGCAATGCTGCGACCGGTCAGGCCGACCAGGGTTTCCAGGCGCAACAACGCATCTTGCGCGTTGTTGGCATGCACGGTGCTCATGGAGCCGTCGTGGCCGGTGTTCATCGCGGTCAGTACGTCGACCACTTCGACACCGCGGATTTCGCCGAGGATGATCCGGTCCGGGCGCATCCGCAGGGCGTTGCGAATCAGGTCGCTGGCTTTCACCTCGCCATGGCCTTCGGCATTCGGCGGTCGGGTTTCCAGACGCACCACGTGGGGGTGGCCCAGTTGCAATTCGGCGACGTCTTCGATGGTCACCAACCGTTGGTGGGGGTCGATCAACTGGCTGAGAATATTCAGCAGCGTGGTCTTGCCGGTGCCGGTGCCGCCGCTGATCAGGATGTTGCAACGCTTGCCCACGGCCTCCTGGAGGAATTCGTAGATCGCCTGGTCGATGGTTTGCATGGCCATCAGGTCGGTGCTGTTGAGCATGTCCTGGCGGAATTTTCGAATCGACAGGCACGGGCCGTCGAGCGCAATCGGTGGAATGATCGCATTGACCCGGCTGCCGTCGGGCAGGCGCGCGTCGACCATCGGCGAAGACTCGTCGAGCCGCCGGCCCAGGGGCGCGAGGATGCGCTGGATGACGCGCTCGACATGGTGCGCATCGATAAAACGCAAGTCGCTTTGATGCAGGACGCCATCGCGCTCGATGAACACGCGGTGCGGGCCGTTGACCAGGATTTCGGTGACGGCCGAATCGCGCAGCAACACTTCCAGCGGGCCGAAGCCTGTGAGTTCGTCGACGATTTCTTCGGCCAGGCGCTCCATCTCGTAGCGCGAAATCGCCAGGTGCAAGCGCGCGATGTATTCGGCCACTTTGTCGATGACGAACTGCGCCAGCACCTGGCGCGAGCCCTCCAGCAGGTTTTTCCCGGACTCCTCGATGGCATCGATGATGTAGCGGTGCAGCACCAGTTTAAGGCCGTCGTGGTCGGTATTGCCGGCCACCCCGCGGTGCGTTGCGCCGAACAGTTTTTCGCCGCTCATGGCGTACCTCTCAAACGGCTGAACCAGGACTTGGGCTTGGCCAGGCTTTCGGAGCGTTTGGCCAAGCGTTCGCCGAGGTTGCGCAGGCTTTGGGTGAGCACTTCCCGGGGGGCCAGTTCGAACAGGGTGACGCCCTGGTTCTTGGCGTTCAAACGGACTTCGGGGCTGTAGGCGAGGGTGGCGATGATTTCCATGCCGAAGCTTTTGCTCAAGGCCTCGGAGTCTGGCGCGACGCTACGCAGGTAGCGATCCACCAGCAGCGTGGCGTGATCGAGTTTCATGCCTTTTTCGCGCCACAGATTCAGTACCGCCAGGTTGCGGCGGCAGTCGAGCACGTTCTGGTCGGTGTACCACAGCAGCTTGTCGCAATGGCTGACGAAGGTGCGCAAGGCTTCGCTGTCGGGCTGGCCGGTGAGGTTCACGACGATGTGCTGGAAGTGCTGGCGCAGCGCGCTGAGCAGCATGTACAGCTCGGCGGCGCTGGTGTGTTCCAGCGGTTCATCCTGGGTGGCATAGGCGAGGATCCGCAGCCCGGCTTCGCAACGGGTGAAGGCGCTGTCGATCAGGGTGGCGTCAAGACGACGCAAGTTGCGCAGGGCATCACCGAAATGAAACGAGCTCTCCAGGCCCAGCAAGGCCAGGCTGTCCCCCCGGGGCAGGCCGAGGTCGAGCAGCAGCGTTTGCTGACCGCTTTTTTGCACCACCTGTGCCATGTGGTTGGCCAACAGTGCGCCGTCGGCATTGCTCTGCACGCCGTACAGGACGGTGAGGCCGCCCAGGTGAGTATTGGGCACCACCGGTGGCAGGCGTTTACTCTGGCGCCGCACCAGCCCGGCGACTTCACTGGAGCGCGAGCCATAGGCCACGAAGTCCCGGGCCCCGGCGCGCATGGCATTGAGTACGAGCTGGTTGTCCATGCCGTCGCCCAGCGCGACGATAGCCAGCCTAGGCTTGGCTTCCAGAGCGCCTTCAATCAGTGCGCACTGGGCCACCACATGCTCACGGTCCAGGCCCACGAACACCAGGCTGGCCAGTGTCACGTCCACCAGCGCCAGCAGTTCGTCGAGGCTGCCGCCACCGGCGCTGACCACTTGGCCCAAGGGGGCGAGCGCGCCTTGCAACCATTCAAGGTCGGTGCTGTTACGCGTGATCGCGAGGAAGGTCTGGCTCAGGTTCTGGCTCATTGCGATAGCCCGCTGCGTTTATCGAAGTCGCCGTTTTCGAGGAAGTACAGGCGGTACCAGTTGGGGTCGTAATTGCGGAGTTTTTCCCCCGGCAGCGACGGCAGTTGCGCATTCGCCGCCAACGGCTGCACCAGGTGCGGCGTGACGATCATCAGCAGTTCCCGTTCTTCGCGATTGATCGAGGAGCTGCGAAAGAACGCGCCGAGGATCGGGATATCGCCCAGTCCCGGAAACTTGTCCACCTGCGAGGTGTTTTGTGTACTGATCAGGCCACTGATGACGAAGCTTTCGCCATCGGCCAGGGAGATGCTGGTGTCGGTACGGCGAATGGTGAACGCCGGCACTGTGGTGCCGCCGATGGTCACGGCGTTGTTGTAATCCAGTTCGCTGACTTCCGGAGCGACCTTGAGGGCGATCTGGTCGTTACTGACCACCGTTGGCGTGAGCGTCAGGCGGATGCCGAATTCCTTGTATTCGATGGAGTAGCTGTTGCTGTTGGCGCTGGGAATCGGGATAGGGATTTCACCGCCCGCCAGGAAGCTTGCGCTTTGTCCGCTGATCGCCACCAGGCTCGGTCGCGCCAGGGTGTAGGCAAAACCACTGCTTTCCATGGCATTGATGATGGCCAGGAAGTTGCCGCCGCCGGCGACGATGTTGAACATGTCGTTGGCCAGCGGAATGCTCGGCACGGCAATCCGCGGGTCAAGGTTGCGCAGCGGGAACACCCGCGGTGTCACTGCAGTATTGGGGACGGTACCGGGAGAGCCGAACAGGAAATTCGAATTTTTGCCGTAGATCGAAGTACTGGCTTCCTTCAGCTTGGTACGACTGACTTCGACGAAGCGGATGTCGGTCTGCACTTGCGATGGCAGCAGCGGGTCATCGGAGGGTGACTGTCTGGCGCTGGTCATGGCTGCCGTCGCCCGGCCCTGGACGAACACCATGCTTTGGCGCGGCGCGCTGGCACAGGCGGTCCAGACCATCAGGCTGGTGGCACCGGCGCCCATGCCGGTGAGCAGGAATGCCTGGTTGCCATTGACTCGCACGTCGGCGATTTTCGGGTCACCCACTGCGATCCGGGTGATTGCCACGGGCGATTGCACTTCCTGTTGCAGGCCTTCGCCCACTTCCAGCACCGCTGGCAAGGGGCCCAGCGCTGCACAATTACCGTTGGCAGCCATGACTGCCGTCACCGGCATGCCGCTCAGCAAGGTGGCCCAGATCAAGCCGTTCAAAAACGGCGTACTACGTCTGCGCATTAAAGCGTTTCCTTGCTCGATTCAGGGGGACTTTGGCGTGGTTTCGTTGCCGCGGATGACTTCCACACCCGACCGGCGCGGCGCGACTGCGTTACTGGCGACCAGGGGTCTGGGCGGTGCTGTCATGGCCAGTTGGTTGAACTGGATCAAGTCGCGATTGGCGTTGGCGAGGTTGGCTGCGGAATCGCGTTCACCGGCCCAGTAACGCGCCAGGCGTTTTTCCTCGGCGCTGCGCACCGCCAGGCGCAGCACCCCGGCCTGGGTGGCGAGCATCAAGCGGCTCACCAGTGGTTCGGGAACGGCGAGCAGCACGGTACGGGCACTGGCGCGCTGTTGCTCCTGCCGGAGTTTTTCATCGTTGCCCTGGGCCGGGCTGGAGGGCTGGCCGTCGTTGGTCAGGCCCATTTGCTCGCCCACCGCCAGTACACGCAAGGCCGGGACCGCGAGCTGGGCCGAGGGCTGGAGATTAAGGGTGTCCATGCGCAAGAACAGCAGCACGTCGACATAGTCCCCCGGGGTCAATTGACCGCCAGCGTTGATCACTTCATCCACGGCAACGGCGAGCGCGCGCTCATCGGGCCGAATCATCCGCGCCAGCTTGCCGCCGCCTTCGAAACTCTCGTCGTTGAGCCAGCTGCCGGCGCTCAGGGCGCGCCAAGGCGTACGGCCGATGGCTTGATCGAGGCGGGTCAGGCTGCCGGCCGGGACGGTTCGCAGTTTTTCCACGACCACGTCGGCGGCAGTGATTTGCACAAACGGCGCGATGTCATGCAGCAACACCACGATCGGTTGGCGCGTGTCCTCTTCTGGTTGGACAACAGGTGCAGGGTTGCTGAGGGACGTGGGGGCGATGGCGGCTTGCGCAACGGGAGTGGCGGTCGGTTCACGCGTCAAGGTGAAGCCCCAGTAACCGGCAATGACCGCACCCGCCAGGGACAGTCCCGCTAGGCCAAGAATGACACGACTGTTCATGACGGCGCTTCCCTTCTTTCCTGCTGCACCAAGAAGTCGTTTTCCGCAACGAGACAACTTCGCAATCAGGTAGCTATGAACATGGAACTATTTCGCTATTGGAAGGTAGCGCAGCTAGAGCAAAACGCCATTACCCGGGGAAAATTTTCTAACGAAAAATCGACGACCAGCTCAATTAAAAGGTTTTTTGACGTCAACAAAGCGATTAATACTTTCGTGTTAATGCGTTTTTACAGTTGTTTGGTGGAGGAATGCCGACAATGCTGATGCTGGCACAGGGGAATCATGTTGCGTCGGTGCAACACTCGGTGTCGTCGAGGAGAACGTCATGTCTTTCGCCAAGCTGGTTCAGAAGGTCAAATCCGAAATCGCTTTTTACAAAGGGCTGGCCAAGGATACCGAGGGAGCGTCGGGTATCGAGTACGCCATCGTCGCTGCCATGGTCGCGGTGGTGATTGCCGGGCTCAGTGGCGGCATCGGGACCGACCTGACTGCGATGTTCACCAGTATCAAAAACGCCTTGTGAGTGACTATCAGAGGTCGTACCGGCAACTTGCCAATGCAACGAGTGAGTTCTAATGTCAGCGCTTAGTCTATTCCAGGTGTTGCCTATGAACGTTTCCGCACTGCCGCGCCAACAGCTTCTCTTGGTCGATGACGAAGAGGATGCGTTGCTTGAGCTGGCGGAATTGCTGGAGGGTGAAGGTTTCAATTGTTTCACCGCGACCTCGGTCAAGCTGGCGCTGCAGCACCTGACGCGCAATCCGGATATAGCGCTGGTCATCACCGACCTGCGCATGCCGGAGGAGAGCGGGATGTCGTTGATCAAGCGCTTGCGCGAGCACACGGCGCGCCAGCATTTGCCGGTGATCGTGATGTCCGGGCATGCCGACATGGAGGATGTCAGTGACATGCTGCGGTTGCAGGTTCTGGACCTGTTTCGCAAGCCGATCTATCACGTGCGGTTGCTGGAGACGCTCAATAACCTGTTCCCGCAGCCGCTGGGGGAGTTTGGCAGGCGCTAAGTAGCTTGGTAAACGCATTGCCCTGTAGGAGCTGCCGAAGGCTGCGATCTTTTGATCTTCCCGGGGGCAAAACAAGATCAAAAGATCGCAGCCTGCGGCAGCTCCTACAGGAGCGAGGTACATTCGCCAGGGTCAGGCAATCGGTCGCCAGTGACCAACCATGTGCTCCAGATCACCAGCCCCGACCAGTTGCAGATCCCCACTGGAACCTGCGGCGCTGGCCAGTAATGTCACCTCGCTGGGCAGGCGCACCGGCTTTTTGAATTGCACCACGATCTCGACGTTCGCGGCCGGCAGATGCTCGGCGAGGGCGGCCAGGGTGCGGGCCTTGTTCCATAAACCATGGGCAATCGCCGATGGAAAACCGAACATTTTGGCGCTGGCAGCACTCAAGTGAATCGGGTTGTAGTCGCCCGATACCTTGGCGTATTGCCGGCCGATGTCCGCGGGCGCTGTCCATTGGGCAACTTGCGTCAGTGCCAGCGTCGAGGCCAGTACCTCCTCGACGGGCTCGCCTTCAAGCTTCACGCCCCGGCACAGCATCTGGCTTTGCGCCTCCCAGAGCGGTCCCAATTGATCATCCAGCGTCGTCACCAGATCGAAGGTCGCGCCCTTCGCATGGGGTTGCAGGTTCTCCACGCACACGCTGGCCCGCACCCGATGGACTCCGCCCATGGGCCGCAACACGCGGATGCGATTGCTCAGGTGAATCAGCCCCAGCAGCGGGAACGGAAAGTCCCGGGCGGTGAGCAATTGCATCTGCAAGGCAAATGCAAGGATGTGCGGGTAGGTGGGTGGCAGCAGGCTGTTGTCGGCGAAGCCGCAGACCTTGCGATAGGCCGCCAGGCGCTTTGGGTCGACATCGAGCCAGCAGCGCAAACCCGAATGGGGCAGGGTGGTGCCGGTGATTTTGCGCCGCGTCGCCGCCTGCACATACAGCCCCGGCAGGCTGGGTTCGCGGTTGAGTGTGTGCCAGTCGATGATCATGCCTAGGCCCCCAGAACGCTTTGCCCGCAGACACGCAATGCCTGGCCGGTGAATGCGCCCGTGCCCGGTTGCGCGAGCCAGGCCACTGCTTCGGCGACGTCTTGCGGCAGGCCACCCTGGCCCAGTGAGCTCATGCGTCGCCCGGCTTCGCGCAGGCCGAATGGAATGTGCGCGGTCATTTGCGTTTCGATGAAACCCGGCGCTACGGCGTTGATGCTGATGCCCCGCCCATGCAACAGCGGCGCCCAGGCCTGTGCCAGGCCAATCAGCCCGGCCTTGCTCGCCGCGTAGTTGGTTTGTCCGCGATTGCCCGCGATGCCGCTGATCGACGCCAGCAGGATCACTCGGCCATTGTCGCGCAGGGTGCCGCTATCGAGCAGGGCCTTGGTCAGCACTTGCGGGGCGTTGAGGTTGACGGCGAGCACTGCGTCCCAGAACTCCGGCGTCATGTTGGCCAGGGTTTTGTCCCGGGTGATGCCGGCGTTGTGCACCACGATGTCGATGCCGTCGGGCAACTGTTCCACCAACTCCGTCGCCGCATTCTCGGCGCAGATGTCCAGCGTGATACCACGCCCGCCGAGGCGTGCGGCGAGGGCGTCGAGATCGGTCCTGGCCGGGGGCACGTCGAGCAGGATGACTTCGGCACCGTCACGGGCCAGGGTTTCGGCGATGGCGGCGCCGATGCCACGCGCAGCGCCGGTGACCAGCGCCTTGCGCCCGGCCAGCGGCCGCGTCCAGTCCGTCACCTGGGTGTCGCAGGCCTGCAGGCCAATCACTTGCCCGGACACGAAGGCGCTTTTCGGTGAGAGGAAAAACCGTAGCGGTCCTTCCAGTTGATCCTCGGCACCCTCGCCAACGTGGATCAGCTGCAAAGTGCCACCGCTGCGCAGTTCCTTGGCCAGCGAGCGACTGAAACCTTCGAGGGCGCGCTGGGTGCTGGCGGCGAATGGGTCGCTCAAGGTCCGCGGGTCACGCCCCAGGATCACCAGGTGTGCACTGTGGTCGAGATTTTTCATCAGTGGCTGGAAGAATTCGCGCAGTTGCTTGAGCTGGTCGGTTTGCACAAGATCACTGGCATCGAATACCACCGCCTTTAGTTTCGGGCCGTGTCCGGGAATCCACGCGGCCGCCATCGAGGGATCGGTGCCGTAGGTGTAGATCGCGTCCGTCAGGCGGTTGGCGAAGGCGCTGACCTTTTCCGCCAATGGGCCGCCGCCAATCAGCAAAGCGCCTTCGACAGGGCGCAATCGGCCCGCTTGCCAGCGTTCCAGGCGTACCGGTGAAGGCAGGCCCATGGCACCGACCAGTCGATGGCCGATGGACGAATTGGCGAAGTCGATATAGCGGTCGGACATGGAACGCGCTCCAGCAGATGAGGTTCAAAGTGTGGACCATGAATGGCAATCAGTCGTTCGATTCACTGGAAAAGGCCTACGCTTGCGGGTAATGGCCTTCACAGAATAGGAAGCTTTTCATGACTCAGCTGCGTCGCGTCGCGATTATCGGCGGTAACCGGATACCCTTCGCTCGGTCCAACGGGCCGTACGCCACCGCCAGTAACCAGGCCATGCTCACGGCCACGCTCGAAGGCCTGATCGAACGCTACAACCTGCATGGCCTGCGTCTTGGCGAAGTGGTCACCGGGGCCGTCCTCAAGTTGCCGCGGGACATGGCCCTGACGCGCGAGTGCGTGCTCGGTTCGCGACTGTCGCCCGCTACTCCGGCCTACGACATCCAGCAAGCTTGTGGCACCGGACTTGAAGCGGCGCTGCTGGTGGCTAACAAAATTGCCTTGGGACAAATCGACAGCGCCATTGCCGGTGGCGTCGATACCACCTCGGACGCGCCGATCAGTGTCAGCGACGGGTTGCGCAAGATTCTGCTGCAAGCCTATCGGGCCAACACGACCATTGAAAAACTCAAGCCCTTCCTGCAGTTGCGCCCCTGGCACCTGATCCCGGAATTCCCGCGCAATGGCGAGCCGCGCACCGGAATGTCCATGGGCGAGCATTGCGAGTTGATGGCGCAGACCTGGAACATTCCTCGCGAAGAGCAGGATCAGCTGACGCTGCTGAGCCATCAGAATCTTGACGCGTCCTATGCCGAAGGTTGGCAAAATGATTTGATGACGCCGTTTCTTGGCCTCACTCGCGACAACAATTTGCGCCCTGACCTGACCCTCGAAAAACTCGCCTCACTCAAGCCCGTTTTCGAAAAAAGCGCAAAAGGCACCCTGACTCCCGGTAACTCCACGCCGCTGACCGATGGTGCCTCGCTAGTGCTGCTAGGCAGTGAGGAATGGGCGCAAGCACGTGGCTTGCCGATCCTGGCCTACCTGCGCGATGGCGAGACAGCGGCAGTGGATTTCGTCAATGGCGCCGAGGGCTTGTTGATGGCGCCGGTGTATGCCGTGCCAAGGTTGCTGGCGCGCAATGGCCTGACCTTGCAGGACTTCGATTACTACGAAATCCATGAAGCGTTCGCCGCGCAAGTGCTCTGCACCTTGAAGGCCTGGGAAGACCCCGAGTACTGCAAGACCCGCCTGGGCCTCGACGCGCCGCTGGGGGCCATCGACCGCAGCAAGCTCAATGTCAAAGGCAGTTCACTGGCGGCCGGGCACCCGTTTGCGGCCACGGGCGGTCGCATCCTCGCCAACCTGGCCAAGTTGCTTGATGCGGCGGGGAAGGGGCGTGGGCTTATCTCGATCTGCGCCGCAGGCGGCCAGGGGGTAACCGCCATCGTCGAACGTTGACGATACCTGTAGGAGCCGGCTTGCTGGCGATGGCGATCCCACGGACGCCATCGCCAGCAAGCCGGCTCCTACAGATAGGTTTAGTGTTGAATAGATCCGAGGCATGGCCTAACGTCGCCCCATCAGCCATCTCGCAACACAAGGCCGTTCAATGCCGACTAACGGACAGGTTTCCCTCGAACGCAGCATTCCACCGCTCATCACACTGCCACGTCCGCTGTATGCCCGGGTGGAGAGCCTCAATGCCGGGTCGTGGACGCCGTCCCATCGACACGACTGGGTGCAGTTTTCCTATGCCATCAGTGGTGTGCTCGGGGTGCACACCGCCGAGGGCAGTTTCTTCGCGCCGCCCCAGTGGGGAATCTGGATTCCGGCGGATCTCGATCATCAGGTCGTGACCTCAATGCGTGCCGAGATGCGCAGCCTGTATGTGCGCCGCGAAGATTGCGAGTGGGCGGACGGGCGTTGCCGGGTACTGGAAGTGACGCCGCTGGCCCGGGAGCTGATCAAGAGTTTTTGCCTGCTGCCAGTGGAATATCCACAGGGCGACAGCCCGCAAGCGCGGCTGGTGAGTGTATTGCTCGATCAGTTGGCGACATTGCCGGAAGTCGGGTTTTCCCTGCCGTTGCCCCGTCATGAAAGGTTGTTGGGCTTGTGCAACGAGCTGATCGAAAATCCCGAGCACAATGTGACCTTGCACGAGTGGGCCGAGCGCCTGGGTACATCGGAGAAAACCCTGATGCGCCTGTTCCAGCGGGAAACCGGGTTGAGTTTCCGCGGTTGGCGCCAGCGCATGCGGCTGTTGTCGTCGTTAAGTCTGCTGGAGGAGGGCGACAGCGTGACCAACGCCGCGCTGGCCTGTGGGTATGACTCGACGTCAGCGTTTATTGCGGCGTTCAAGAGCCTGTTCGGATTTACCCCGGGAGAGCTGTTCCGACAGTGAGGGCCGCTTCGCGAGCAGGCTCGCTCCCACAAGGGCAGTGCAAAACCCTGTGGGAGCGAGCCTGCTCGCGAATGGTCGCGAAGCGGGCACCGGGATTTCAATCAGGTACGGAAGCGGCGCACCAACCCATCCAGCTCATTCGACAACCCGGCCAGGCTCTGGGAATCCAGGCGCGCCGAGTTCGCCAGTTCCGCCACCAATTGCGCATCGCCATGGATCTGGCTGATGTGCCGGTTGATGTCTTCGGCCACTTGATGCTGTTGTTCCGCCGCCGTGGCAATCTGGGTGTTCATGTCGCGGATCACATCCACCGACTCGCGGATCTGCCCGAAACTGTTGCGCGCTTCGCCGATGCGCGTCACCGATTGCTGGGACACCTCCAGGCTCGCATGCATCTGCTGGGTCACCTGGCTGGTTCGCTTGGCCAGGTTGCCCAGCAGCCCGTCGATTTCTGCGGTGGAGTCGGCCGTGCGCTTGGCCAGCGCGCGTACTTCGTCGGCTACTACCGCAAAACCACGACCCTGTTCACCGGCCCGCGCCGCTTCGATGGCCGCGTTCAGTGCCAGCAGGTTGGTTTGCTCGGCGATTGAGCGAATGGTCCCCAGGATCGACTGGATATCATTGCTGTCGCGTTCCAGCTGTTGCATCGACTGCGCCGACTGTTCGATTTCCTGGCTCAGGCGATCGACACTGCTGACGGCCGCGTCAATCTGTTGCTGGCCTTCGCGGGCCTGGCGCTGCCCGCTGTCGGCGGACTCGGCCGCCTGGCTGCAGGAGCGCGCCACTTCGTTGGCGGTGGCGACCATTTCATGGAATGCCGTGGACACCATGTCCACCGCTTCACGCTGGCGCCCAGCGGCTTCGGCCATGTCGCTGGAGACCTGGGTCGAGCTCTTGGAGGTGGCCAGGATGCTGGTCGCGGCTCCACCGATGCTCTGGATCAGGTTGCGAATCGCGGTCAGGAACTGGTTGAACCAGTTGGCCAGTTGCGCGGTTTCGTCGCTGCCGCGGATTTGCAGGCTCTTGGTCAGGTCGCCTTCGCCCTGGGCGATGCCTTCCAGACCGTCGGCCACGCTGCGGATCGGTCGCACGATGACGCTGGCGAAACTGGCGCCGACAACGGCGAAAACCACGGCCAGTACCGCGGCGATGATGGCGATCAACCAGGTCAGTTGGGTGGCGGTGCTCATCACATCGCTCTGCTTGATCAAGCCGATGAAGGTCCAGCCCAACTGCTCGGACGGCCAGACGTTGGCCATGTAGCGCTCGCCATTGAGTTCAACCTCGACCAGGCCTTTGCCGGCCTTGGCCAGTTGCGCGTAGCCCTCGCCGAGGCTGCCCAGGGCTTTGAAGTTATGTTCCGGTTGTTTCGGGTCGACCAGCACGGTGCCGGAATTTTCCAGCAGCATCAGGTAGCCGGTCTCGCCGAGCTTGATCTGCTTGACCAGTTCGGTGAGCTGTTTGAGCGACACGTCGATGCTGACGACGCCACCGTTGGTGCCCAGCTTGTTGTCGATGGTGCGCACGGTGCTGACGTAGGACGTATCGTTTTCGGCCCAGTAATAGGCTTCGGTACGGAATGGCTTGCCCGGTTTGGCCTGGGCGGCCTTGTACCAGGGGCGCTGGCGCGGGTCGTAGTTGGCCAGTTTGGCATCGTCCGGCCACGACACGTAACCACCGGCCGCGGTGCCGAGGATGGCGTAGGCGTATGACGGATGGGCGTTGCCCAGGTCCTGCAGGAAGCCGAAGACTTTTTTGTCCATTTCCCCTTGGGGAATGCTGGCGGCGTTGGCGTTCATGTAGGTCTTGAGGCTGTCGTCGGAGTTCGTGATCAGCGGTTGCCTGGCCAGGTATTCGACGTTCTGGCTGATGCCGTCGAAAAACAGTTGCATCGCATTGCTGACCTGACGGATTTCGCGACCGCTGTTGTCGACGAATTCGTCCTTGGCATCGCTGCGCAAGTTCAGCACGACGAGGGTGGCGACCAGCACCACCGGCAAGCAGGCGATGATTGCAAACGCCCAGGTCAGTTTCTGTTTGATGTTCATCCGCGCTCCAGATTTTCTTGTAGGCCCACGCAGTGCAGATGACTCGCGGTTTTTTGGCAGCCGTAAACGTAATGGATCCCTGTTCCCTGAATGCGGCATCGTTATTGTTGTAAAAACGATTGTCGGACAAATCACTTTGTCACTTAGGACTTCGGCTGTTGCCTGCGGAAATTGAGGGCTGTTTTGAAAAATGACACGAACGGTACGTCGGCACCCCCTCCCCCGAATGGATGGATTGCCGTATAACGAAGGACTTTCGCGTGTTTGGTAATAAAGGACCCACAATAAAAGCTGATGAAGACTCCAAAACGCATTGAACCCCTGATCGAGGACGGTCTGGTCGACGAGGTGCTGCGCCCACTCATGAGTGGTAAAGAAGCAGCTGTTTATGTGGTGCGCTGCGGCAACCAGTTACGTTGCGCGAAAGTCTACAAGGAGGCGAATAAACGCAGTTTTCGTCAGGCGGCCGAGTATCAGGAAGGCCGCAAGGTGCGCAACAGCCGACAGGCCCGGGCCATGGCCAAGGGCTCCAAGTTCGGTCGCAAGGAAACCGAAGACGCTTGGCAGAACGCCGAAGTGGCGGCGCTGTTTCGCCTGGCCAATGCCGGTGTGCGGGTACCCAAGCCCTATGACTTCCTTGAGGGCGTGCTGCTCATGGAACTGGTGGCCGACGAGTATGGCGATGCGGCACCGCGCCTGAACGACGTGGTGCTGGAGCCGGATCAGGCGCGCGAGTATCACGCGTTCCTGATTTCGCAGATCGTGCTGATGCTGTGTACCGGCCTGGTGCACGGTGACCTGTCCGAGTTCAACGTGCTGTTGACCCCGACCGGCCCGGTGATCATCGACTTGCCGCAAGCGGTTGACGCGGCGGGCAACAACCACGCGTTCAGCATGCTGGAGCGGGACGTGGGCAACATGGCGTCCTATTTCGGACGGTTTGCGCCAGAGTTGAAAAAGACTCGGTACGCCAAGGAAATGTGGGCTTTGTACGAGGCGGGCACTTTGCACCCGGCCAGCGTCCTGACTGGCGAATTCGACGAGCCGGAAGAGCTGGCCGACGTCGGCGGCATCATGCGCGAGATCGAGGCCGCGCGCCTGGATGAAGAGCGCAAGCAAGCGGCGCGTGCCGCAGACGACACGCCACCGGGCAAAACCGAAGAGCCGCCTCCGCCCTGGATGCAGTGATCGGTTTTTTGTAGGTGCACATGATCGTTCCCACGCTCTGCGTGGGAATGCCGCCAGGGACGCTCCGCGTTCCGCTTCTGAATGTGACGCAGAGCGTCACGGGATGCATTCCCACGCAGAGCGTGGGAACGATCGTGGGCGATACGGTGTGTCACAGGCGCTTAAATATTCGACGGTTCTGCACAACACCCTGACTCCAGGCTCTTGAGAATCGGACAATCCGGCCGATGATCGCCCTGACAATGCTCGACCAGATCCTGCAACGTATCGCGCAGCTGCCCCAACTCGCGGATTTTCTGGTTCAACTCGTCGATATGCTGGCGGGCCAGGGCCTTCACATCGGCACTGGCCCGCTGGCGATCCTGCCAGAGGGTCAGCAGCTTGCCGACTTCTTCCAGGGAAAACCCCAGGTCCCGAGAGCGCTTGATGAACGCCAGCGTATGCAGGTCGTCGTCGCTGTAGACCCGATAACCGCTGTCGGTGCGATGCGCCGCCTTGAGCAAGCCAATGGACTCGTAGTAACGGATCATCTTTGCGCTCAGGCCGCTATGGCGGGCCGCTTGGCCGATGTTCATCGCTTGTCCTCCAGATCCTCGGGTTTCCAGGTTTTCAACAGTAGCGCATTGCTCACCACGCTCACACTCGACAACGCCATTGCCGCACCGGCGAGTACTGGGTTGAGGAATCCGAAGGCCGCCAGCGGAATGCCGATCAGGTTATAGACAAAGGCCCAGAACAGATTCTGGCGGATCTTCGCGTAGGTCTTGCGGCTGATTTCCAGCGCCGCGGGCACCAATCGCGGATCGCCGCGCATCAGGGTGATCCCGGCGGCGTGCATGGCCACGTCGGTACCGCCTCCCATGGCAATGCCGATATCCGCCGCGGCCAGTGCCGGCGCATCGTTGATGCCGTCGCCAACCATCGCCACCACACCGGTTTTCTTCAGCATGGCGACTTCGGCGGCTTTGTCTGCCGGCAGCACTTCGGCGTGTACATTCGTGATGCCCAGTGCATCGGCGACCACTTTGGCGCTGCCTCGGTTGTCGCCGGTCAGCAAGTGGCTGCTGATATGGCGTGCGCTGAGTTGTTGCACGGCTTGCAGCGCGCCAGGCTTGAGCGTGTCACCGAAAGCGAACAATCCCAGTACTCGCGGTGCCGGGCTTTGCTCGATCAGCCAGGACAGGGTCCGGCCTTCGGCTTCCCAGGCAGTTGCCGAATCGGCCAATTCACCTGCGCGCAATCCGCTTTCTTCCAATAGACGTCGATTACCCAGTGCCAGCCTACGGCCCTCAAGACTGCCGGCAATGCCGCGCCCTGTCAGGGACTGACTGTCGCTGACATCGGCCACGATCAGACCGCGTTGTGCGCACTCATCCAGCACAGCCTTGGCCAGCGGATGCTCACTGCCACGTTGCAAGGCGCCGGCCAGTTGCAGCAGGGCGGTTTCGTCACCGTCGATGGCGCTCAAGTGGGCGATGCGCGGGGTGCCAGAGGTCAGGGTTCCGGTTTTGTCGAACACCACTGCACTGACTTCATGGGCACGTTCCAGCGCTTCGGCGTCCTTGATCAGAATCCCATGCCGCGCCGCCACCCCGGTGCCGGCCATGATCGCCGTCGGCGTGGCCAAGCCCAGGGCACAAGGGCAGGCGATTACCAGCACCGCCACGGCATTGATCAGCGCGGTTTCCAGTGGCGCGCCGTACAGCCACCAGCCAATCAGGGTAGCGAGTGCCAGCAGCAGCACAACCGGCACGAAGATCTGGCTGACTTTATCCACCAATTTCTGGATCGGGGCCTTGGCCGCCTGAGCGTCCTCAACCAGTCGAATGATGCGAGCCAGCACCGTTTCCGCGCCAAGTGCCTGAGTGCGTACCAGCAGGCGACCTTCACCATTGATCGCGCCGCCCGTGACCTTGTCACCGGGTTGCTTGGGCACCGGCAGGCTTTCGCCGCTGATCAGCGCTTCGTCGGCATGGCTCTGGCCGTCGACCACTTCACCGTCCACCGGAAAGCGTTCGCCGGGTTTGACCAGTACCAGGTCATTGAGGCGCAAGGCGCTGATGGCGACTTCCTGCTCACGGCCGTCGACGACCTGGATCGCCCGCTCCGGGCGAAGCGCTTCCAGGGCGCGAATGGCGCTGGCAGTCTGGCGTTTGGCGCGGCTTTCCAGGTACTTGCCCAACAACACCAGGGCAATCACTACAGCCGAGGCTTCGAAATACAGGTGCGGCATGCGCCCGGCGGCGGTGGCCCATTCGTACACGCTCAAGCCATAACCGGCACTGGTGCCCAGCGCGACCAGCAGATCCATGTTGCCAGCGCCGGCACGCACGGCTTTCCAGGCGGCTACATAAAACCGTGCGCCAAAGATGAATTGCACCGGCGTGGCCAAGGCGAACTGCGCCCAGGCCGGAAGCATCCAGTGCACGCCGAACGGTTGCAGCAACATCGGCAAAACCAGGGGCAAGGCGAGGGCGATGGCTGCGATCAAGGCCCAGCGCTCGCGGTACAGTCGGGTTTGCTGCGTGTCGATATGTGGCTGATCGTCTTGCCAGACGCTGGCGACGTAACCGGCCTTGGTCACGGCACCGATCAGGGCTTGCGGATCGACTTGCCCGAACAGTTCCACATGAGCGCGTTCATTGGCCAGGTTAACGCTGACGCTCTTGACCCCCGCCACCTTGCTCAGTGCCCGTTCGACCCGGCCGACACAGGAGGCGCAGGTCATGCCGTCGATGCTCAATTCCAGGCGCTGCTGCGGCACGCTATAACCGGCTTTTTGCACGGCCTCCATCAAGGCCGGGAGGCTGTCGACCGGCGCTTGAACCCGGGCCTGCTCGGTGGCCAGGTTGACGCTGACGGCACTGGCGCCGACGACTTTGCTCAAGGCGCGCTCGACACGCCCGGCGCAGCTGGCACAGGTCATGCCGGCAATTGGCAGATCGAAAGTAATGGATTCGGACATCGGTCACGCTCCCTGTAGTAGTTGCCTACAGGATCAACCTTGCCATGCTGGCAAGGTCAAGCACCAAGATCAAAGTGCGATATCAACCTTGTAGGAGCGAGCCTGCTCGCGATGAACCCGAGAGCGCCGCGGGGTGTCAGGTTTCCAGCGTTATCGTTGACGACCTTCGTCGGAACGCCGCCCGGAGCATGCTCGCTCCTACAGGGGGATGTTTCAGTATCCGAGGCCTGCGCGCTTGAGATACATCCCATCCTGTGTCATCGCAATCCGGTATTTCAACATATCACCGGCCCTGAGCTGGATGTCTTGCGAACCCGGCGCCAACATGCCCGGGTTACACCCCGGCGCCTGGCCCGGCAGCAACTTCAAGCGCAGCGACACATTGCCCGGTGGCAAGTTGAACGAGGTGCTCTGCTCCTGGAACAGCCGCGCCGCCAGCTGGTCCTGGATGTACACGCCGATTTCGCAGCTGGTTGCGACTTCCAGGCGCTCGCGGGAAATGATCAGCACGCCATAATCCTCACCGGCGGCATTGACCGGGGCTGTGGCGGTGAAAAGGCTGAGCAGGCCTAACAGGCTGAAAGCTGACCAGCGCATGGCTGAATCTCCTGGAATCAAGTCGTAGATGCACGCAGCTTGGCCGAGCGCGAAGCCGATTGCCAGCCCGGCAGGTCACTTCGGAACTTGACCTTGCCATGGGGGCAAGCTCGAGACTGTAGCTCACCTCATTCAAACACCTCAGTAAAGGAGTCATCCATGCAAGTGTTTAACGTTGAAGGCATGTCCTGCGGTCACTGCGTCAAGGCGATCACCCAGGCTGTGCAGGCCAAGGACCCGGCCGCGAGTGTGCGGGTCGACCTGGCGGCCAGGGAAGTCGGCGTAGAAAGTGCATTGAGCGCCGAGCAAGTGATCGAGCTCATCAGTGAAGAAGGCTACCGCGTGAAGCTGGCCTGAATTTTTTAATAGTTAGCGAGCTAACTTAATGTTCAAGGCGTCCATGCGCGGCTAGACTGTCGGGCTGCCGACTTCTGTCCCATTGGATGCCTGATGAATTTTCGCACAATCCTGATTCTTGGCGCCTTGAGCGCTTTCGGTCCGCTGGCGATCGATTTTTATCTGCCGGCGTTCCCGGCAATGGCGCTCGCCTTCGGCACCGACGAAAAACACGTTCAGCTGACATTGGCCGCCTATTTCCTCGGCTTGTCCATTGGTCAGCTGGCTTACGGCCCGGTGGCTGATCGTTTCGGGCGACGCATGCCGTTGCTGATCGGGGTCGGGCTGTTTACCGCCGCTTCGTTGGCGTGCGCGTATGCACCGAGCCTGGAGTGGCTGATCGGTGCGCGGTTCATCCAGGCACTGGGTGGTTGCGCAGGGATGGTGATCTCGAGGGCTGTGGTCAGCGACAAATGCGATGCGGTGGGCTCGGCAAAAGTCTTTTCGCAATTGATGCTGGTGATGGGGTTGGCGCCGATTCTTGCACCGATGCTCGGCGGTTTGCTGGTCAACACCACTGGCTGGCAGTCGATCTTCCTCGCGCTGACTGGGTTCAGTGCCCTGGCAGGGCTGGCCGTGGCACTGGGCCTGCCAGAAAGCATGCCCGCCCATTTGCCACGCCAACCCTTGGCGGGGGCGTTGCGCCAGTACGCACGTTTGCTCAAGGACCCGGTATACCTCGGCCATGCCCTGACGGGCGGTATCGCCATCGCCGGCATGTTCTCCTACATCGCCGGGTCGCCGTTCATCTTCATCAAGCTCTATGGCGTTCCGGCTGAACATTTTGGCTGGTTCTTCGGTGCCAACGCGGCGGGGTTCATCCTCGTGGCCCAAGTCAACGCGCGACTGTTGGCCAAGCGTGGTCCGGCGTTCCTGCTGACACGCACAGTGTGGATCTACCTCGGAGCCGGCCTGGCGTTGCTCGCCGTCAGTGCGCTGCACACCGCACAGCTTTGGCCGCTGCTGATTCCATTATTCGTCTGTATCGCCAGCCTCGGTTGCATTCTTCCCAATGCCTCGGCCTGCGCGATGAACGGCCAGGGTGCCCGCGCCGGCAGTGCTTCGGCCATGCTCGGGTGCCTGCAATTCAGTGTCGCAGCAGGCGCTGCGGCGCTGGTCGGTGTGTTGCACGACGGCACCGCCATGCCGATGGCCATGGTCATCAGCCTGTGCGGGATTCTGGTGGTGAGCGCGGCGCTGCTCACCCGACGTATACAAAATGCCCGGGCGTTGGTGCAAGTCCAGGTTTGAGGACTGACTCAGCCAACAGCGCGCTGTTGGCGGTCGGGTATCTGGTGCGGGGCGTGTAGGCGCGCTTCAAGGGTATTGGTGAAGGCGCGGGCTTCGGCTTCGCTGCGGAAGGTGACGGCATGTTGATCCAGGCGAACCTGCCACTGGGACTTTGCCAATTCTTTTATCAGGATCTTCATTACTGACCTCCTCAAGTAAAAGATTTCTCGCAGAGGCTTCGATTGTAGTCCTGAATACGAGCGCGATTGTGACAAGGCTCAACTCTCGGACTGACGGTTTGTAACAAAAAACATCGCAGTCCGAGAGCAGCCTTCGGCAGCTCCTGCAGTCGCTTAAAACCCTTCCAGCACAATCTTGCCCTTGGATTTTCCGCTTTCCAGCAGTGCATGGGCACGCCGCAGGTTCGCCGCGTTGATGATGCCGAAATGTTCGCCAACCGTGGTTTTCAGAGTGCCGGCGTCGATCAGCTCGGCTACCCGGTTGAGCAATTTGTGCTGTTCAATCATGTCCGCGGTTTCGAACAGTGAGCGGGTGTACATGAACTCCCAGTGCAGTGACAGGCTCTTGCGCTTGAGCTTGGTCACGTCGAGGCTTTTCGGGTCGTCGATCAGTGCCAGCTTGCCTTGTGGTGCCAACGCCTCGACCAGTTGATCCAGGTGATGATCGGTTTGGGTCAGGCTGGCGACATGGGTCACCTGATCGATGCCGGCCTGTTTGAGGGCCTGTGCCAGTGGCTGGCTGTGATCGATCACCTGATCGGCTCCCAGCGCTTTCACCCAGCTTTGGGTCTGCGGGCGCGAAGCGGTACCGATCACATTCAGGCCCGTGAGCTGTTTGGCCAGTTGCGTGAGGATCGAACCGACGCCGCCGGCCGCACCGACGATCAACAGGCTCTGGCCTTCAACGGTCTTGCCTTCGTGCACCTGCAGGCGCTCGAACAGCAACTCCCACGCGGTAATGGCCGTCAACGGCAGGGCGGCGGCCTCGGCGAAACCCAGGGTGTTCGGCATATGGCCGACGATTCGTTCATCCACCACGTGCAGCTCGCTGTTACCGCCGGCACGGGCGATGGAGCCGGCGTAGAAGACCTTGTCGCCGGCCTTGAACAATGTCACTTCGCTGCCGACCGACTTGACCACGCCGGCCACGTCCCACCCCAGCACTTTAGCCGCGCCGGCTTCAGGCTGGACGTTCTGCCGGACCTTGGTGTCCACCGGGTTCACCGAGATGGCCTTGACCTCCACCAGCAGGTCGCGGGGGCCAGCGACTGGCTCCGGCAGTTCGATGTCTTGCAGGGCGTTTTCATCGCTGATCGGCAACGAGGCGTAGTAGGCAACGGCTTTCATTGGAAGGCTCCCAAATAACTATCTGAATTAAGATTCGATGGGATGGATGATTGGCTATTTCTAAGGAAGATAAAACCCGCTAAAAGAGCAGTCTCTTTCAATGTTTTTTTGATAATGAAGGCTCACATGCTGCGGTTCGATGATTTGCAGTTGTTCGTCCGTGCGGCGGACCTGGGCAGCCTGTCCGCGGCCGCACGGGGCATGGACATGTCGGCAGCAGTGGCGAGCGCGGCGTTGAAGCGCATCGAACAGCAACTGGGCGCCCGCCTGCTGGCCCGCTCGACCCGCAGCCTGCGCCTGACCGCAGAAGGCGAAGGTTTTCTGGAGTACGCTCGGGCGGCCTTGAGTCATCTCGACGAAGGCCGGCGTCTGTTGGCCAGCGGTCAGGATCAGGTCAGCGGCGTCTTGCAGTTGTCCGCGCCTTCGGACTTTGGGCGCAACCTGCTGCTGCCCTGGCTGGATGAGTTTCAGCGCGAGCACCCGAAGCTAACCGTGCGCTTGCTGCTGGGCGACCGCATCGCCGATCTGTTCCGCCAGCCAGTGGACATCGCCCTGCGCTACGGCGAGCCGGAAGATTCCAGCCTGGTGGCGCTACCCATCGCCCCACACAATCGTCGAGTGCTGTGTGCCGCGCCCGAATACCTCGCCCGGCGTGGCGAGCCACGCCAACTGGAGCAACTGGCCCAGCACAATTGCCTGCTGTTCATGCTGGGCAGCCGGGTTCACGATCACTGGAGTTTTCATGACGGCAAGCGCGAGGTCGGCCTGACCGTCGGTGGCGATCGTTTCAGTGACGATGCCGATGTCGTGCGCCTGTGGGCGCTGGCAGGGGCCGGGATCGCTTACAAATCCTGGCTTGATGTGGCCAACGATGTGTTAGCGGGGCGCTTGAAAGTGCTGATGCCGGAACTGCTCTGTGAGCGCGCACCGCTGAATCTGTTGTGCGCCCATCGCGCACAGTTGAGTAAGCCGGTGAACCTTTTGCGGGAAATGCTTGCCAGCCGATGCGCCCATTTGAGTAGTCATTTTCCGG
This sequence comes from Pseudomonas umsongensis, assembly GCF_002236105.1. GTDB lineage: Bacteria > Pseudomonadota > Gammaproteobacteria > Pseudomonadales > Pseudomonadaceae > Aquipseudomonas > Aquipseudomonas umsongensis. Next base: position 18,492 of record NZ_NIWU01000012.1, on the reverse strand, counting down.
GATTATCGGGTTTCGATCATTAGTCTCAGGCAAAAAGCGAAATTTCCCTCAGGAACTATCAGCATCGGCGGTTTGCGGGGGGCAGGATCTGGCGGCTAACCGGCCTATACTGATGCTTGCCTGGTGAACGCACCACCGATCGCAAGGGCGAGCCCGGTTTATGGCAGTTTCCACGTTTGGCCGACAGCACATGACGGGTCAAGATATCTCTGAGCAGCAGGACGATACGATTCAACAGGGAGTGAATACATGGAACATGCACCTTGCATCAGCCAGATAGCCACGTTGCTGGCTGACCCGAAGCGCAGCGCAATGATGTGGGCCTTGATGGACGGATCGGCTCGACATACTGAAGAATTGGCATTGATGGCCGGGCTGTCACCGTCTTCGGCGAGTGCGCACCTGGCGCGGTTGTCCGCCGGAGGCCTGTTGAAAGTAGAAACCCGTGGGCGAAAGCGCTTCTTCCGCCTGACAGCACCCGAAATCGGTGCCGCGATCGAAGCCCTGGCCAGCGCCACGCTGGCCAGCACACCGCAGGATATCCCGGACATATTCAAACGCGCCGCCCCCTTGGCCAAACCTCAGCCGAGGGGTTCATCGCTGTTGCGTGCGCGGCTGTGTGAGGACCACTTGGGTGGCACCCTGGCCGCCGATCTGTACCAGCGCCTGCTGGAGGCCGGCTGGATCGAGCAGTTCGACCAGCGGGTCACGATCACCCTCAAGGGCTCGACGCAGCTGGCGTCACGCGGTGTCTTCATTCAGGCGCTGGCCCATCGCAACGGCAAGGTTGCCTGTGCGTGTCCCGACTGGAGCGAAAGACGGCCGCACCTGGGCGGTGCCTTGGGTGCGGCGTTGCTGCAGCTGTTCATGCAGTCCGGTTGGCTGAACTTGCCCGTGGATTCTCGTGCCCTGCAGCTTACCGCCGCCGGGCAGAAAGAAATTCACCGTTTCGCCAGGCAGACCGAGCTGGAAATGGCCTTGTAGGAGACCCGGTAGATATCAGGGTTTGACCAACCGGGCATCCAGGCTGTTCTGCGCCAGGCGTTTGGCCTGGTCCTGGGTCATGCCCAGGTCGGTATACAGGGCATGGAAGTTTTCGGTGACGTAACCGCCGAAGTACGCCGGGTCATCGGAGTTCACGGTCACTTTCACGCCACGCTCGAGCATGTCGAGAATATTGTGCTGCGACATGTGATCAAACACACAGAGCTTGGTGTTGGACAGTGGGCACACGGTCAGCGGGATCTGCTCATCGATGATGCGCTGCATCAAGCGCTCGTCTTCGATGGCGCGCACGCCATGGTCGATGCGCTGGATTTTCAACAGGTCGAGGGCTTCCCAGATGTACTCGGGTGGGCCTTCTTCACCGGCGTGGGCGACCGTCAGGAAACCTTCGCCACGGGCGCGGTCGAACACGCGTTGAAATTTGCTCGGTGGGTGCCCCATCTCGGAGCTGTCCAGGCCCACGGCGACAAACGCATCGCGGAACGGCAGCGCCTGGTCGAGGGTCTTCTGCGCCTGCTCTTCGCTCAAATGGCGCAGGAAGCTCAAAATCAAACCGCTGGTGATTCCCAGTTGTTGCTCACCGTCCTTCAACGCTGCGGCGATGCCATTGAGCACCACTTCGAATGGAATGCCACGGTCGGTGTGGGTCTGCGGGTCGAAGAACGGTTCGGTGTGAATCACGTTCTGCGCCTTGCAGCGCAAGAGATAGGCCCAGGTCAGATCGTAGAAATCCTGGGAAGTGCGCAGCACGTCGGCACCCTGGTAGTACAGGTCGAGGAATTCTTGCAGGTTATTGAAGGCGTAGGCCTTGCGCAGGGTTTCGACATCGCTCCACGGCAGGGCGATCTTGTTGCGTTCGGCCAGGGCAAACAGCAGTTCGGGTTCCAGCGAACCTTCCAGGTGCAGGTGCAGTTCGGCCTTGGGCAGGGCGTTCAGCCAGTCGTACATAATTCTGTTCTCATCAGGTGCAATGGCGCCATTCTACAGATGCTCGTCGCAACAATTGATAAAACCTGACCAGGCGGTTCATTCCACCGCCTCCTGTTCCCGTCGATAAGCGTAGGTATCGGCGAAACGTGAGAGTAGGAACTGGGCGCAAGTGGTGGCCGGGTATTTCGCCGCCTGCTGTTCATCCTGGCATCCGGGCAGGCATTCGATGCGGGTATCGGGGTGCGGCTCGGCAAAGAATGGCATCGAGTAACGATCCACGCCCAATGGGCTGATCACCCTGTGCGGCGTTGACAGGTAACGGTCGTTGCTCCAGCGCGCCATCATGTCACCGAGATTGACCACGAACGTCCCTTCGATCGGCGGGGCATCGATCCATTCACCTTTTACGTTCCTGACTTGCAAGCCACCGGCGGCATCCTGGTAGAGCAGGGTGATACAGCCGTAATCGGTGTGAGCGCCGGCGCCTTGTTGCTCCCGGGAAGTGGCGGTGTGTCGCGGCGGGTAGTGAATCATGCGCAATACGCTGACCGGTTCACGAAAGCGCGTGTCGAAAAAATCCCGCTCGATGCCCAGCGCCAACGTCATTGCCCGCAACAAGGTTTGCGCAAGTGCCTGCATGTCGACGTAGTGTTGCTCCATCAGCGTCTCCCAACCTGGCATTGATGGATGGCGGTTGGGGCCGCGCAACGGTTTTTCTGCCAGCACATCGGGATGGTCGAGCGGCAGGTGCAGGCCCATGTCGAAAGTTTCTTTCAGGTCGCTGGGTTTACTCGGGTCCAGTTGTTCGGTGGCAATAGCGCCATAGCCGCGATGGTGGCGGGTCTGGGTGATGTCGATCTTGAGCTTCTCGGCAGTTGGCAGGGCGAAGAAACGCTTGGCGCTGTCGAGCACGGCGTCGATGCGCGCGGCGCTGATCGGGTGACCCTTGATGTAGAAAAAGCCCCATTCGCGGCAGGCGTGGTCGATTTGCTTTGCCACGGTTGCCCAGGCGCTTTGGTCGTCGGTGTAGAGCGGGGCGATGTCGATGATGGGAAGACTGTTCATACACAATCCTGAGAGCGTTGAAAATCCCTGTAGGAGCTGCCGCAGGCTGCGATCTTTTGATCTTGATCTGATAAAAATCAAAAGATCGCAGCCTGCGGCAGCTCCTACACGGGGTGGGGTACTACTTGGGCATCTCCGCCTTCATGCCTTCCACGTAATAATTCATCGATGCCAGTTCCGTATTCGTCGCGCTGACACCCGCCGGTATTTTCTCGACCCCGGCCTGGTCCTTGATCGGCCCGGTAAACGGCTGCAACGTGCCGCTCTTGATGTCGGCGATGATCTGCTCCGCTTCAGTCTTCACCGCCGCCGGTACCAGGTCGCTGATCGGCAGTTCAACGGTGCCTTCCTTGAGGCCACCCCAGTAATCCTGGGTTTTCCAGCTGTGGTCGATCACGCTTTGGGTTGCTTGAAGGTAATGCGGCGCCCAGTCGTTGACGATGGAGGTCAGTACCGCCTTGGGGCCGAAGTGCGCCATGTCCGAAGCGTAGCCCACCGCATACACGCCGCGACGTTCCGCGGCCTGGATCGGCGCCGGGCTGTCGGTGTGCTGGAACACCACGTCCACGCCCTGGTCGATCAGCGCGTTGGCGGCATCGGCTTCCTTGCCCGGATCGAACCAGGAATTGACCCACACCACTTTGATTTCAGTGCCCGGGTTGTACTTGTTCAGGGCCAGTTGAATGGCGTTGATGTCGCGGATCACTTCCGGGATCGGGAACGAGGCGACGTAGCCGATCTTTTTGCTTTTGGTCATCTTTGCCGCAAGGAAACCGCCGACGTAGCGACCTTCATAAGTGCGCGCCAGGTAGGTGCCCAGGTTCTTGTCCTGCTTGTAGCCGGTGGCGTGTTCGAACGTCACATTGGGAAACTGTTTGGCGACCTTGAGTGTCGGGTTCATGTAGCCGAATGAGGTCGTGAAGATCAGGTCGTACTTGTCCTTGGCCATGTTGCGGATCACTCGCTCGGCGTCCGCGCCTTCGGCAACGTTTTCCACATAGTTGGTGGTGATTCGGTCGCCAAGCTTTTGCGCCAGTGCCTGGCGTCCCTGTTCATGCTGGTACGTCCAGCCGTGGTCACCGATAGGACCAATGTAGACAAAGCCTACTTTCAGTGGCTCAGCGGCAAAGGCGCCGAGGCTGATCCCGAGGCCGATGGCGGCGCACAGCAGTGTGTGCAGTGGACGTATTTGCATGAATTCGAACTCCCTTTTGTTGTGTGTGGAGAGGGTCAATGCAAAAGCCTGACCAACCGGACAACAAATGCCAGGGAAACCGTGTGATGGCTATCGCGAGCAGGCTCGCTCCCACATGGAAACGCGATTACCTGTGGGAGCGAGCCTGCTCGCGATGAGGGCTGCAAGGTCGAAAAAAGTGCATGACCTTAAAGAGGCGCCATCCACTGGTGCGCTAAGGTGAAACGAAACGTTATCGCCGCGTTGCAGTCAGTCGCATATCGCACCTCCTCGGCAAAGGCCCGACATGCTCACGATTCTCAAGCAAGAAACCTTTCTGCTACTGGCCTTGATCGCCGCACTCGTGGCTTTCCCGCTTGAGCACTGGTTGCTGCACAGCGGCCAGGCGATCGCGCTGGCTGGCGGGCTGGTGCTGATCGCATTCATCGTCGCCGCCTCCATGCGTGTCGCCCATCAAGCCGAACTGCTCGCGGAAAAGGTCGGCGACCCTTACGGCACGATGATCCTGACCTTGGCCGCGGTGCTGGTGGAAGTGGTGATCCTGGCGATCATGATGAGCAACGAAGCGTCGGCTACGCTGGTGCGCGACACGATTTACTCAGCCGTCATGCTCGACATCAATGGCATCCTCGGCCTGGCGGCGTTGATGGGTGGGCTCAAGCATGGCGAACAGTCCTACAACGACGATTCGGCGCGCAGCTACAGCGTGATGATCCTGACCGCGATGGGTGTGTCGATGGTGGTGCCGGAGTTCATTCCCAAAGGCGACTGGAAGCTCTATTCGGCGTTCACCATTGGCGCGATGGTGGTGCTTTACGCCTTGTTCCTGCGGATGCAGGTCGGGCCGCACAGTTACTTTTTCAGCTACAGCTACCCGGAAAAACGCCGCAAGAAAGAACCGCTGGAGCAGGAGCCGGCACCGATCAGCCTGACATTGTCGATCGGCATCCTGGTGTTCGGTGTGGTGGTGATCGGTGCCCTGGCCGAAGTGATGTCCAAGACCCTCGACCTGGGGCTGGAAGGGACGGGCGCACCGCCGGTGATCACGGCGATTCTGGTGGCGGCCATTTCGGCTGCCCCGGAAATTCTGACGGCATTGCGCGCAGCATTGGCCAACCGCATGCAGTCGGTGGTCAACATCGCGTTGGGGGCGTCGCTGTCGACGGTGATCCTGACGGTGCCGGTGATGGAAGCAATGGCGCTCTATACCGGGCAGCCGTTCCAGATGGCGATGACCCCGGTGCAGACGGTGATGATCTTCATCACCCTGATCGTCAGTGCGATCAACCTCAACGATGGCGAAACCAACGCCATCGAAGGGATGACTCACTTTGTGCTGTTTGCGACGTTCATCATGTTGTCGTTGTTGGGTCAGACGCCCGCGATCAACTGCCGAGCCGCCTGGCTGTGATCGGCAATCAATCCCTTCAGGTCCAGCCCCTCGACCTGCCCGTCGATCACTCGCCACTTGCCGCCGACCATCACCCGGTCCGCACGGTCCGCGCCGCACAAGAGCAGTGCCGATACCGGATCGTGGCTGCCGGAGAAGCGCAACTCGTCGAGTTTGAACAGCGCCAGGTCAGCTTGTTTGCCCACGGCGATTTCACCGATGTCGCTGCGCCCAAGCAAACTGGCCGAGCCTTTGGTCGCCCAGCCCAGTACGCGCTCTGGTGTGATTTTCTCGGCACCGTAGCGCAGGCGCTGGATGTACAACGCCTGACGGGTTTCGAGCATCATGTTCGACGCATCGTTGGAGGCAGAACCGTCCACGCCAAGACCGAGCAACGCGCCGGCATCGGTCAGCTCGATGGTCGGGCAGATGCCGGAGGCCAGGCGCATGTTCGAGCTCGGGCAATGGCAAATACCCGTGCCGGCGGCGCCAAGGCGGGCGATTTCATCCGGGTTGAAGTGGATGCCGTGTGCCAGCCAGGTACGCGGTCCGAGCCAGCCGACGCTGTCCAGGTAATCGACGGTGCGCAGGCCAAAGCGCTGCAGGCAGAAATCTTCTTCGTCGAGGGTTTCCGCCAGGTGCGTGTGCAGGCGCACGTCGAGGTTGTTCGCCAGTTCGGCGCTGGCAGACATGATTTGCGGGGTGACGGAGAAGGGGGAGCAGGGCGCCAGGGCGATCTGGATTTGCGCGCCTTCGCCACGTTCGTGGTACTCGGCGATCAAGCGCTGGCTATCGGCCAGGATCACTTCACCTTCCTGCACGGTTTGCTGCGGCGGCAGGCCTCCGTCCTTTTCACCCAGGCTCATGGAGCCGCGCGTCAGCATGGCGCGCATGCCCAGTTCGCGAACGCTCTCGACTTGTACATCGATCGCATTTTCCAGGCCTTCGGGGAACAGGTAGTGGTGGTCGGCGGCCGTGGTGCAACCGGACAACAGCAGTTCAGCCAGGGCGACTTTGGTGGCGAGGGCGAGCTTTTCCGGTGTCAGGCGTGCCCAGACCGGGTACAGGGTTTTCAGCCACGGAAACAAAGGCTGGTTGACCACGGGTGCCCAGGCGCGGGTCAGGGTTTGATAGAAGTGGTGATGGGTGTTGATCAGCCCCGGCAGGATCACATGCTCGCGGGCATCGAATACTTCATTGCACGGCGCGGAGGGCTGTTGGCCGAGGCCAAGTACTTCGACGATCAGACCGTCTTGCAGCACCAGGCCGCCACGGGCGTCGAGGTCGTTGGCTGTAAAAATGGCGAGGGGATTTTTTAACCAGGTACGGGTCGCAGGCATGTTGGCCGGCTCCTCTGAAAGTTGGGTTCAGGGTTGCCAGCTCAGTGTTGCCCTGTCTGCTGATCCAGGGTCGCCGGGGAGGCGAGGTGCCAAGTTTTAATCAAAACGGTGTCGCGGGCAAGCCCGGTCCGACCAGACAACGTAAAACCCTTGCAGGAGCGAGCATGCTCGCGAAAAACGTCCAGACAACGCGGGCATCCAGAAAGCCCGCGTCATCTTTGGCGTCCATCGCGAGCAGGCTCGCTCCTACAGTGGACGGCGGTGGTTACCAGGGAATGGTTTCACCCCTGTAGTTGATGAAGTGATGCCCGCCCTTGCCGGCATACGCATTCACCTGGTCAATCAGTCCGCGTGTGCTGGTGTCCACATCGATGTCAGCACCTTCACCGCCCATGTCGGTTTTCACCCAGCCCGGATGCAGCGACAGTACGGTAAGGCTGGTTTCGCCCAACTGCGTGACGAAGCTGTTGGTCATGGAATTGAGTGCAGCCTTGCTGGCCTTGTACAGCGCCAGTTCCGGCGCGTCTGGCATGGTCACGCTGCCCAACACCGAACTCATGAAGGCCAGCACGCCGTTGTCCGGGCGGATTTGCCCTACAAAGCGTTGCGCCAGGTTGATCGGCGCAACGGCATTGGTGAAGAACAGTTGGCCAACCTCGGCCAGGGTCGCGCCGCCGTTTGGTGTCTGCACCTCAGGGCCTTTCACCCCGGCGTTGACGAACAGCAGGTCAAACACTTCGTCCTTGAGTTTCTGGCTCAGCATGATCACCGCTTGCTGATCGTCCATGTCGAGTTTCTCGATCCGCACCTTGCCCAATGCCTTGAGGGCCTCGGCGTTTTGCGGATTGCGCACAGTGGCGGTCACTTGCCAGCCATCGGCAAGCAGGGTTTTCACCAGGCCGAGGCCAAGGCCGCGGGAGGCACCGATGATCAGTGCGGTTCTGGACATGTGTGGCTTCCTTGAGGTTCAGGGACGTGGATTCAATGGACAATCTTGTCCAAGCCGTTGTTGCAACTCATCGCGCAATGCGCCCAGTTCGGACATGCGCGCTTCGATCAGTTTGAGCTTGTCTTGCAGCAATCGTGTGATGGCACTGTCCGGATCGGGCGACTGCCAGATGGCGCCGACGCTGTGGCCGATCTCGCCGAAGTTAAAGCCCAGCCGTTGAGCGGTCTTGATGTACTGCACCAGCTGCACCCTGTCTGCCGGGTCGCGGCTGACGGCGCTGGCCTGGGCTAATTCACCGATGCGCATCATCACGTATCTTCGAGGGCTTGACCCTGGAGCATACTCCAGGCTTTAGCCTGGTTGCTCCCGGAAATTGATGGAGCAATATCGATGTGGACTTCAATGCAATATCGCCGCTTGGTTCGCGGCAGTGCCTGGTATGACCTGATCGTTATGGCAGCGTTTGCCACGCCATGGAGTTTTGCCGCGGTGCACGGGCTTTTGTTGAGCTTGAGCCAGGCTTTCAATCTATCAGGCGAGCTACCGCCGTTCGAACCGATGCACGTGTTGATGGCGAATCTATTGGGCTCGATAGTCTGCGTGTGGGCGGTGCTGCGCATTCGTGATCCGCAGCAGGTTTATGGGCGGTATGACGCCGTGGCCAGATTCCTGTTCTCGGCTTGGCAGGCTTATGCCCTGATCCATGGTGTGAGTTCGCTGCTGGTGATTTTTCTGGTGTTTGAATTGATGTGGGGCATTGCTCAAGTGTTGCCAGTGCGGGCCTCTTCGCGGGCAAGCCCGCTCCCACAGGGACTGCGCCAGACACATTAATAGCGGCGCACGCGCATATGTGGGAGCGGGCTTGCCCGCGAAGAGGCCAGACCAGACAACTGCTAATGCCCAGCCTGCCACGGCTGCCCCAATGAAACCGGCGCATACAATCGTGTGCGCACCTTGTCCCGGGACAGCAGCACCAGCACCACTATGGTCGCCACATACGGCAGCATCGCCAGCAAGCTTGATGGAATCGCCAGCCCCAGCCCTTGCGCCACCAGGTGCAGGATACTGGCGAGTCCGAACAGGTACGCGCCCAGCAGCAAGCGCCATACCCGCCAACTGGCGAATACCACCAGCGCCAGGGCAATCCAGCCGCGGCCGGCGCTCATGTTTTCCGCCCACATCGGTGTGTAGGCCAGCGACAGGTACGCGCCGGCAAGTCCCGCCATCGCGCCGCCAAACAACACCGCCAATGCGCGCACGGCCAACACCGGCAAACCCATTGCGCTGGCCGCATCCGGGTTTTCCCCGACCGCCTGGATGATCAGCCCGACGCGGGTCTGCAGCGTCACCCAGGCCACCAGCGCAAACAGCACGAATGACAGGTACACCAGCAGATCCTGGGCGAACAGCATTCGTCCGATCAGCGGTATCTCGCTCAAATAAGGGAGTGCCACCGGCTCGAAGCCCGTTAGCGGTTTGCCAACCCACGCCGCACCGACAAAGCTCGACAACCCCACGCCGAAGATCGTCAGGGCCAGCCCCGTGGCGACCTGGTTGGCATTGAAGACCAGCGCCACCAGAGCGAACAACGATGACAACAGCATCCCGGCGAACATCGCCAGCAATACCCCGAGCCACAGGTTGCCGGTGCTGAACGCGATGATGAACCCCATCACCGCGCCAAACAGCATCATCCCTTCCTGGCCCAGATTGAGTACGCCGCTTTTCTCGCAGACCAGTTCGCCCAGCGCCACCAGCAACAGCGGTGTACCGCAGCGAACCATGGCGTAGAAAATGTTACTCAGCAGATCGATATCCATCACAGGGCCCCTACTTGTTGTTGTACGGCAGTGGCGAGTGCACGGCGTTTCCTGCGCAGGTTCAAGCGGGGGCGGTAGAGAATCAGCACATCACAGGCCAGCAGGAAAAACAGCATCATCCCCTGGAACAGTTGGGTGATCGCTTGCGGCAGGTTCAAGCTCATTTGCGCACTCTCGCCACCGATGTAAAGCAACGCCATCAACAAGCTGGAAACGAGAATGCCAACCGGGTTCAAGCGCCCGAGAAACGCTACGGTGATCGCTGCGTAGCCGTAGCCCGGGGACACTTGCGGTACCAATTGCCCGATCGGCCCGGTCACCTCACATGCACCCGCCAAGCCCGCGAGGCCACCGCTGACCAACAGCACCAGCCAGACCAGGCGTTTTTCTCGAAAGCCGGCGAAGCCAGCCGCGCGCTTGTCCAGCCCAAGCACTTTGATCTGGAACCCGACGAAGCTTTTGTGCAACAGCACCCACACCGCCACCAGGGCGAGCAGGGCGAAGTACACGCCTGCGTGAATTCGACCGTCTTCCATTAACAGTGGCAAGCGGCTGGCGTCACCGAACATCGCCGACTGCGGAAAATTGAAACCCTGCGGATCTTTCAGCGGACCGTGGACGCAATACAACAGCAGGTTCAACGCGATGTAGTTGAGCATGATGCTGGTGAGGATTTCATTGGCGTTGAAGCGAGTTCGCAACCACGCTGTCAGCCCTGCCCACGCGGCACCGGCCAGGGTTCCGGCAAGCAGGATCACGAACAGTGCCCAGCGGCTTTGCACCTCGATGAAGTTCACCGCCAGCACGCTGCCGGCCAAGGCGCCGAGCAGCAGTTGGCCTTCGGCGCCGATGTTCCAGATCCGCGCCTGGTAGGCAACGGCCAGGCCCAGCGCGCAGAGCAGAATTGGTAACGCTTTGACCAGCCACTCGGAGAGCCCGTACAGGTCGCTGATCGGCGCGACCAACAGCGTATGCAAAGTCAGCAATGGATCGTGGCCCAAGGCGATAAACAGCAATGAGCCACTGCCCAGGGTCAGGGCCGCCGCCAACAACGGCGAGCACCACAGCATCAGGCTCGATTGCTGGCCACGTGGTTCAAGAGAAAGCAGCATGTGAACTCCGTTAGCGTGTGGCGTAGGCGGGCAATTGAGGGGCGTCGAACTGGCCGGCCATCCAGCCACCGACATCGGTCAGGCGAGTGTCGACTGTGGCCTTGAGCGGTGATAACTGGCCGCTGCACAAGGCGCCGAGGCGGTCGCTGATCTGGAACAATTCTTCGAGGTCTTCGGAAATCACCAGGATTGCCGCGCCGGCATCGCGCAGAGCAATTAGCGCCCGGTGAATGGTCGCGGCCGCGCCGACATCCACGCCCCAGGTCGGGTGCGCAGCCACCAGCAATTTCGGTTGTTGAAGTATTTCCCGGCCCAGAATGAATTTCTGCAAGTTACCGCCAGATAGGCTGCGGGCTGGTGCATGGGGGCCGGAAGTCTTGACCCCGAAGCGGCGAATGATCTCTTGCGCGAGCGCCTGGACCTTGCTGCGCTGGATCAGCCCCTTGCTCACCAGACCGTGCTGGAATGCGCTGAGCAGGGCGTTGTCCGCCAGGCTCAGATCCGGCACGGCGCCATGCCCCAGTCGTTCGGCCGGAACGAAAGCCATTCCGCGTTGGCGACGGGCATCGGCACGTAGATGCGCAACCGGTTCGCCGCCAAAGCTGATGGTTGCAGCCTCATTGCGGCTCAGTCGTTCTTCGCCGCTGAGCAACGCCAGCAGCTCGTCCTGACCATTGCCGGCGACACCGGCGATGCCGACGATTTCACCGCTGCGCACGGCAAGGTCGATGGCCTTGAGCGAGCAACCGAACGGGTCCGGGTTGTGCCACGACAAACCTTGTATGTTCAAAAAAACATCGCTGCCGGCCACCTTCGTGTAATCGTCGATCAACTCCGCCGCTTCGCCAACCATCAGGCACGCCAGTTGCCGATCCGAGTAGTCGGCCGGTACGCAATGCCCGGCGACTCGCCCGCCGCGCAACACGGTAGCGCTGTGGCAAAGCGCGCGCACTTCGGCGAGTTTGTGGCTGATGAACAAAATGCTGCAGCCCTCGGCGGCCAGTCGACGCAGGGTCACGAACAAGTCCTCGGCCTCCTGCGGAGTCAGCACCGAGGTCGGTTCGTCGAGAATCAACAAGCGGATGTCCTGCATCAGGCAGCGAATAATTTCCACCCGTTGCCGTTCGCCGATGGACAGGCTGTGCACCAGTCGCTGCGGCTCCAGCGACATGCCGTAGCGTTGTGACACATCATCAATCTTGCGTTCAAGCTGGCTGGGCGAGCCTGCCGCCGCCCCCATGGCCAGTGCGATGTTCTGCGCCACGCTCAGGGTTTCGAACAGCGAGAAGTGCTGGAACACCATGCCGATCCCCAGTTCGCGAGCCTGGGCCGGATTGCGCAGGTTCACGGGCTGGCCATGCCAGAAAATCTCGCCAGCATCGGCATGGACGACGCCGTAGATGATTTTCATCAAGGTGCTTTTGCCGGCACCGTTTTCGCCGAGCAACGCGTGGATTTCACCGGGGGCGATAGTCAGGTCGATGGCATCGTTGGCCAGGCAGCCGGGGTAGCGTTTACTGATGTTGCTCAGTTGCAGACGGGGCGTTGGATCGGCGGTGGGCATGACAGGCTCGATTCGATTGAATTGATGCCTGTGGATAAAGCAATTTTCTGGCCATCAGGTCAGGAAATATTCTGGAAGTCCTTGTGTCTGGGCATTGCGCTCGGTGCCGGGTTTGAGTTGATCGCGAGCCAGGCACCACTTGAGTGCAACGCCGTTGATCCGCTCCCGTTTTGCGCATCTGCCTTTGATCAAAAAATGAGCACATGACCGCAAGCCATGCCCGATATGCAGCCGCGCCAGCCATGAACGGGTTATCCACAGATTGTTCCACAGTATTTGTGCGCAAGCTCAAAGGGTGGGCATAAGCGCGGGGCGGCTTTCTTCTAAAAGTGCTAAACCAACCTAACTGATTGTTTTCATTTGTATTTAGCAGTTTTAAAGAGGAAATGGACGAAAAATGAGCAAAGCCCGCAAAGCCGCATGACAGAAGGGTTACAGCGGTATGTGCTCAGGTTATCCACAGGCGGGTGCACAGCAGATGTGGGCAACTAGGCGATAAGTGCAAAAAGCGCAGTGCTCCAAAAGATCGCAGCTTGCGGCAGCTCCTACACGGGATAGCGTTCTCCCTGTAGAAGCTGCCGCAGGCCGCGATCTTTTGATCTTGCTAGCGCTGCAACAAAATCCGTCCACGACTTAAGTCGGCGAGTAGAGATTGCAATGTGGCGATCTGCCCCGCACCCACCGCCAACTGCAATTCAACGCCATTGGCCGTGAAATCCTCCTGCACCACCAGTGCGTCGAGTTCCGCGACGCGCAGCTTGACCAACGCCAGCTCACTGAACGCACAAGCGCATCGCACCGGCACCCGACTGATCAACTCAACCTTTGGCGCCGCTTGCAGGCACTTGTTGGCACCGCCGCCATAGGCCCGGGCCAGTCCGCCGGTGCCCAGTTGAATGCCGCCATACCAGCGAATGACCAGCACGACGACCTGATCGCAATCCTGGGCCTCGATGGCCGCCAGAATCGGTCGGCCAGCCGTGCCGCCAGGCTCGCCGTCGTCGGTACTGCGGTATTGATCGCCGAGCTTCCACGCCCAGCAATTGTGCGTAGCGTTTGGATCGCTGTGTTGGGCGATGAAGGCCTGGGCGTCGGCGGGGCTGCCGATCGGCGTGGCAAAAGTGATGAAGCGGCTTTTGCGAATCTCTTCGCGGTATTCGCAAAAGTCGCTGAGGGTAAAAGGCATAGTGGTCTTAGAGGGAAGGTGTCAGGCCGCAGCCTTTGAGAATGATACGGATCAGATTGTTGCCGGCGTCTTCCATGTCCTGCTTGGTCAGCTTGCTGCGTCCACTGACCCGGCAGATCTGCGTGGCGAAGTCGGCGTAATGCTGGGTGCTGCCCCACAGCAGGAAAATCAGGTGCACCGGGTCGACCGGGTCCATTTTGCCAGCGTCAATCCACGCCTGGAACACCGCTGCACGGCCTTGGAACCAGGTGCGATAGTCCTGGTTGAAATATTCGGTCAGGCATTCGCCGCCACTGATGACCTCCATGGCGAAGATTCGGGACGCTTGCGGCTGGCGCCGGGAAAACTCCATCTTCGCGCGGATATAGCGGGTCAGGGCTTCGGCGGGGTCGTCTTGCGCGGTCAGGGTATTGAAGGTGCTGTCCCACAACTCGATGATGTTGCTCAGCACCGCCACATACAAACCGAGTTTGTTGGTGAAGTAATAATGCAGGTTCGCTTTGGGCAAGCCGGCATTCAGGGCAATGGTGTTCATGCTGGTGCCCTTGAACCCGTGACGGGCGAACTCGTCCTCGGCGGCCTTGATGATGGTCTCTTCGTTTTTCTGACGAATGCGGCTGGCGGGCTTGCCGCTGTGAGCTGGGACTTCAAAGGTCATGGGCACTTCCGATCAAGAGGGGTTGCGGGCCTTGACGTTGATAGCGCACCCACAGGTTCCAGACAAGTCCCGTTAAGAAAAACCCCTGTCAGCGTGTCGCGGCCAGGCTCTCCAGGAAGCTTTCCAGCACCAGGTGCGGACGACGCCCCTTACGCGTGACCGAGGCAAGACTCAGGTCATAAAAACGCGTCTTGGCTTTCAGCGCCCGCAAGCGTCCCTGTTGCACCCAAAGACTCGCATAGTGATCCGGCAGATAACCGATATAGCGCCCGGTCAGGATCAGAAAGGCCATGCCTTCACGATCCGATGCGCTGGCGGTGCAATTGAGCGCTTGATAATGAGCCTGGATGTCCGCCGGCAAACGGAAGGTCGGGGCAATCGCGTCCTGGCTATTGAGGCGTGCATCGTCCAGTTGCCTGTCATCGACATAAAACAGCGGATGGCCCACCGCGCAATACAGCAGCGAGCGTTCGCTGTAGAGCGGTTGATACTCCAGCCCGGACAGCGCACTTGCCTGTGGCACCACACCGACGTGCAGTCGACCGTCGAGAACGCCTTGCTCCACTTCGTTGGGCGCGATCATCCGGATCTGAATCTGCACATCCGGTCCGCGCTCCTTCAATTGCGCCAGGGCATGGGTAATGCGCATGTGCGGCAGCGTCACCAGGTTGTCTGTCAGGCCGATGGTCAACTCGCCGCGCAGATGTTGGTGCAGGCCGTTGACCTCGGTGCGGAAACTTTCCAGTGCGCTCAATAGTTGCAACGCCGATTGATAAACCTCGCGACCTTCTTCGGTCAGGGAAAATCCGGCGCGCCCGCGTTGGCACAGACGCAAACCCAGGCGCTGTTCCAGGTCACTCATTTGCTGGCTGATTGCTGATCGACCGATGCCGAGTACGCTTTCAGCTGCGGAGAAGCCGCCGCATTCGACCACGCTGCGAAAGATCCGCAGCAGACGGATATCGAAGTCGCTGACTTGTGCCAGTGGATCGGGACGACGGGTGCTCATGCGCTTACTCGATAGTTTAGTGATTGGCTGACTGAAGGTTACAAAAGTTGGATTTCACCGACTTTATCCCCGTGGCAACTTAGCTGCAACAGCGGTTTTTAATCCCTACGCGCTTATTGCCTTGCGAGGTTTCACCCATGAACTTGCCTGAAAACGCCCCGACATCCCTGGCCAGCCAGCTCAAGCTCGATGCTCACTGGATGCCGTACACCGCCAACCGTAACTTTCAGCGCGATCCACGCCTGATCGTTGGCGCCGAGGGCAGTTGGCTGATCGACGACAAGGGCCGCAAAGTCTATGACTCGCTGTCTGGCCTGTGGACCTGCGGCGCCGGGCACACCCGCAAGGAAATCCAGGAGGCGGTGGCCAAGCAACTGGGTACACTCGACTACTCGCCAGGCTTCCAGTACGGCCATCCGCTGTCGTTCCAGCTGGCGGAAAAGATCACCGACCTGACGCCGGGCAACCTGAACCACGTGTTCTTCACCGACTCCGGTTCTGAGTGCGCCGACACGGCAGTGAAGATGGTGCGAGCCTACTGGCGCCTCAAAGGCCAGTCGACCAAGACCAAGATGATCGGCCGTGCCCGTGGCTATCACGGCGTGAACATCGCTGGCACCAGCCTCGGTGGCGTGAACGGCAACCGCAAGCTCTTCGGCCAGGCGATGATGGACGTCGATCACCTGCCGCACACCTTGCTGGCCAGCAATGCGTTCTCCCGTGGCATGCCGGAGCAGGGCGGTATCGCCCTGGCTGATGAACTGCTCAAGCTGATCGAACTGCACGATGCCTCGAACATTGCGGCGGTGTTCGTCGAGCCCATGGCCGGTTCCGCTGGCGTACTGGTGCCGCCACAGGGTTACCTCAAGCGCCTGCGCGAGATCTGCGATCAGCACAGCATCCTGCTGGTGTTTGACGAAGTGATCACCGGTTTCGGCCGTACCGGCAACATGTTCGGTGCCGACACCTTTGGCGTTACCCCAGACCTGATGTGCATCGCCAAGCAAGTCACCAACGGCGCGATCCCGATGGGCGCGGTGATTGCCAGCTCCGAGATCTACCAGACCTTCATGAATCAGCCGACGCCTGAATACGCGGTGGAATTCCCCCACGGCTATACCTATTCCGCGCACCCGGTGGCGTGCGCAGCGGGCCTGGCGGCACTCGACCTGCTGCAAAAGGAAAACCTGGTACAGAGCGTCGCCGAAGTCGCACCGCATTTCGAAAACGCGCTGCACGGCCTAAAGGGCACCAAGAACATCATCGACATCCGTAACTTTGGCCTGGCGGGGGCGATCCAGATCGCGCCACGTGACGGCGACGCCATCGTGCGCCCGTTCGAAGCGGGCATGGCCTTGTGGAAAGCAGGTTTCTACGTGCGTTTCGGCGGCGACACCCTGCAGTTCGGCCCAACGTTCAACAGCAAGCCGCAGGACCTGGATCGTCTGTTCGACGCAGTCGGCGAAGTGCTGGGCAAGATCGACTGATTTCTTCTTCTATATACCTACAAGAAACGGGTGCGCGATTTGGGCGCGCCTGTGGACAACTTTTCAGGAGCTTCCATGAGCGTTATTCCGCATTTGATCAATGGCGAACTGGTCACCGAGAACGGTCGCGCGGTTGATGTGTTCAACCCGTCTACCGGCCAGGCTATCCACAAACTGCCGCTGGCCACCCGCGAAACCATCCAGAGCGCTATTGATGCCGCGAAGGCTGCATTCCCGGCTTGGCGCAACACGCCGCCGGCCAAACGTGCCCAAGTAATGTTCCGCTTCAAGCAACTGCTGGAGCAGAACGAAGCACGTATTGCTCAACTGATCAGTGAAGAGCACGGCAAGACGCTGGAAGACGCGGCAGGTGAGCTGAAGCGCGGTATCGAGAACGTCGAGTTCGCTTGCGCGGCGCCGGAAATCCTCAAGGGCGAATACAGCCGCAACGTTGGCCCGAATATCGATGCATGGTCCGACTTCCAGCCGTTGGGTGTTGTAGCCGGTATCACGCCGTTCAACTTCCCGGCCATGGTGCCGCTGTGGATGTACCCGCTGGCGATCGTTTGCGGTAACTGCTTCATCCTCAAGCCGTCCGAGCGTGACCCAAGCTCTACGCTGCTGATCGCGCAGTTGCTGCTGGAGGCTGGTCTGCCTAAAGGCGTGCTGAGCGTGGTGCACGGTGACAAGACGGCGGTGGACGCTTTGATCGAGGCACCGGAAGTCAAGGCGCTGAGCTTCGTAGGTTCTACGCCGATTGCCGAATACATCTATAGCGAAGGTACCAAGCGCGGCAAGCGCGTGCAGGCCTTGGGCGGGGCGAAGAACCACGCGGTGCTGATGCCGGATGCAGACCTGGACAACGCCGTCAGCGCACTGATGGGCGCGGCCTACGGTTCTTGCGGCGAGCGTTGCATGGCGATCTCGGTAGCCGTGTGCGTCGGCGACCAGGTGGCGGATGCGTTGGTTGCCAAGCTGGTGCCGCAGATCAAGGCACTAAAAATCGGTGCAGGTACCAGCTGCGGCCTGGACATGGGCCCACTGGTGACTGGCCAGGCACGCGACAAGGTCAGCGGTTATGTAGAAGACGGCGTAGCCGCCGGTGCGACACTGGTGGTGGATGGCCGTGGCTTGACCGTTGATGGTCACGAGGAAGGTTTCTTCCTGGGCGGTTGCCTGTTCGACAACGTCACGCCAGAAATGCGTATCTATAAGGAGGAGATCTTCGGGCCAGTGCTGTGCGTCGTACGGGTCAACAGCCTGGAAGAAGCGATGCAGCTGATCAACGATCACGAGTATGGCAACGGCACCTGCATCTTCACCCGTGACGGAGAAGCGGCACGCTTGTTCTGCGACGAGATCGAAGTGGGCATGGTCGGCGTCAACGTACCGCTGCCGGTGCCGGTGGCTTACCACAGCTTTGGTGGTTGGAAACGTTCGCTGTTCGGTGACCTGCATGCGTACGGTCCGGATGGTGTGCGTTTCTACACCCGTCGCAAGGCCATCACTCAACGCTGGCCGCAGCGTGCGAGCCATGAAGCTTCGCAGTTCGCTTTCCCTAGCTTGTAAGTAGAAGGGTAAAGAAGGCCGACCCATAGGGTCGGCCTTTTGTTTTGTGGGCTTTTATACCTATATGACAGTTTTGTGAAAATAGCGGTTGACGGCAGATTCTGGAAGCCTATAATTCGCCCCACTTCCGGCGCAGTCGAAACGGAAAACTCCTTGGTAAACAATGAGTTACGCAGTTTTCGGCAGCAGGTTGCTTCAGTTCATCGAAGCGCC
>NZ_NIWU01000011.1 GCF_002236105.1 Pseudomonas umsongensis | reverse complement strand
TGTAGGAGCGAGCATGCTCGCGAAAAACCTGAGTGCGCCGCGGGGTCTCAGGCTTCCAGTGTCATCGTTGACGATCATCGCGAGCAGGCTCGCTCCCACACGGGAATGCGGACAGACCAGCAATCCGGTCGGCTGTCAGGGAGTACATATCCATTTCTGCGGTAACGGCCACTTATGGTTTCGCTTTTACAGCGACTCCCTTTTTCAAACGCCGGAGTGCCGGCCCAGCAAAAAGGAAGCAAAAGGCTTTGCCCCACCACTTGGTGCCTCGCTTGGGCTCGGCATGCCCTCTCTCCGGCATTGCTCCGTGGGTCGCCGCGATGGGCCGTCCCTGGCCCAGCGCGGCTAAACCGGCGTCCTGCCGGTTTACCCACTGCGCAATGCCTGCGTTCGGCCAGCGTGGTTAACGGGGCGCTCGCGATCAACAGCAAAGCGAGGCGGCCTTAAAGCCGACCTGACTTTTGCAGGTGCACCTGGATCCCCTGTGGGAGCGAGCCTGCTCGCGAAGGCGGCAGCACATTCAGCATTGATGTCGACTGACCCCACACTTTCGCGAGCAGGCTCGCTCCTACAAGGGATAGTGTTGTCAGAACTGCGTGGTCTGCCTGAGCATACGCGCCGCCGGCGTATCCGCCGGGCTGACCATCGCATAGTTGTAGCCACCACCCGACCAGTACTCGGCCTGTAAGCCGCCATCACTGCGGCTACCCCGGGGCAGCAAAAAGTTCTTCGGTCCCGGCGGGCGCACATAAAAGCTGATTTTCTGCCCGTTCTGATCCTCGTAGACCACCATCGCCGCCGGGCCTTGCTCAGTGCTGAGCAAACGCCCGCTGGCCGGTTTGAAGCCTGCACCGGATAAATCAGGCAGGCGATTGGCCTGGGTGAAATAACGGTCGAGCCAGCCCTGCATGTCTGCGTCGTCGCCAGCCTTGTAGTCGGCTGGCAGGATGCCTTGCTGGGCAATCAGGCGATAGGCCTGCAGGGCATCGGTCATCGGGGCTGACGCGCCGGCCAGGGTCATTTCCCGGGCTTGCCAGCCGCTGAAGCCGCCGATGCTGACAGCAATCAGCAACATCGCGGCGCTGGCCAGGTGACGACGGGACTGGCGCTGGAGGCGTTGGCGAATGACTGCCGGTTCCAGATCGGGGTTGGGGGGCTGCTGCAAGGCGCCACCGAGGGCTGCGCGCAGGTGCTGGGCGTCCTGCTGCCAGCCGCGAACCTGCGCGGCCGCCTGTGGGTTACTGGCCAGGAAGGTCTCCACCAGACGCCGGTCTTCCTCGTCCAACTGATGGTCGACGTAAGCGTGCAGGTCGCGCTCGCTGGGGGGCATGCTGATCATTTGAGTCTCCGCAGGGCAGGGCGGTTGATTTCGCCATCGCTGAGTTGGCGCAGGGCTTGGCGAGCCCGAGACAGGCGGGACATCACGGTCCCGGTGGGTACGTCGAGAATCTCGGCGACCTCTTTGTAACTCAGCCCCTCAACCGACACCCACAGCAGCAGCGCGCGCTGTTCGGTTGGCAGTTGATCGAAGGCGTTGAGGGTCGATTGAGCGATCACGGTCCGCTCCACCGAAGGCTGCGCATCATCGCGTCCGGTAAAGAATTCAAGCATTCGCGCGTAGCGTCGGGAGCGACGGTGAGCATCGAGAAACTGTCGATAAAGAATCGAGAACAACCAGGCGCGCAAGTCGCCCTCGACGCGCTTGGCGCCCCAGCTTGATAGCGCACGCTCAAGACACGACTGCACCAGATCATCGGCGCTGCTGGAATTGCGCGTCAGCGATACGGCGAAGCGGCGCAACCTGGGAATGATTTCTCGCAGTTGTTCGTCGATATCGTTCATGAATTTCTGGTTTCTCACTACGCTTTGAACCAGGAAGACGCTTGGCATGGGAGGTTATTCCACACCCGGAAAAATAAATACCGGTCGATGGAATAAACCGCCGCGAGGTTCGTCTGCCTGATTCTTTTCACTTGTGGCCGATGGCCCTGGAGTCTTTCATGGTAGATCGATCATCACCGCCACCCTTGAGTGCCGCGAGCCTGATGTTGCGTCTGGCCGGCATTGCCGTGGTCGTGGCTGCAGTGGCTGGGGCATTTGCCTACGTCAATGGCACCTTTGACCCACAGCGCCTGACCCCGAAAAAGCTGGTCAATGTGCTGGAAACCAACAACGGCGTGCACCCGGGATTTCGTCGTAACCACGCCAAAGGCGTGTGCGTGATCGGCCATTTCGAGAGCAGTGGCGAGGCGCGCAGCTATTCCACCGCACAGGTGTTCAATCAGGCGCGGACCCCGGTAGTCGGTCGTTTCGCCTTGCCGGCGGGTAATCCCTACGCGCCAGATAGCGCCGTGCCGATACGCAGCCTGGCGTTACGTTTCACCCAGGCCAACGGCCAGCAATGGCGCACCGGAATGAACAGCATGCCGGTGTTCCCGGTGGGCACGCCCGAGGCGTTCTATCAATTGCAACAGGCCCAGTCGCCGGTTCCCGCGACGGGCAAACCGGACCCGGCGGCGGTGCCGGCGTTCTTCGGCTCGCACCCGGAAGCCGCACCATTCCTGGCCTGGATCAAGACCGCGAAACCCTCGGCCAGTTACGTGACGGAAACCTACAACAGCGTTAACGCGTTCTATCTGGTCAATGCCGCCGGGCAACGTCAAGCCGTGCGCTGGAGCATGGTGCCAGCGGTTCAGGACGCGCCGGGTGCCACCGCCCCGCAAGGCAGCGATTTCCTCGAGAAAGACCTGGTTCAGCGCATCGCCGCCGGTCCACTGCGCTTTCAGTTGAACATCACTTTGGCCAACCCCGGTGACCCGGTTAACGATGCGAGCAAGGCCTGGCCCGAGGGGCGCAAGGTGTTGAACGCAGGCACCCTGGTTCTTGAAAGCACCCAGCCGCAACTCAGCGGTGAGTGCCGCGACATCAACTATGACCCGCTGGTGCTCCCTGCAGGCATCGAAGGTTCCGACGACCCGCTGCTCGCCGCTCGTTCAGCCGGTTATGCCAATTCCTACCTGCGTCGCACCAGCGAAGTCAGCCAGTTGCCCGCCGCCAAACAGGAGGCCCAGCAATGAGCAACCAACCCAACCACTTCGCTCCCCTGGCGCGCCTGCTGCACTGGCTGATGGCGCTGATGATCATCGCCATGCTGTTCATTGGTGCGGGCATGGTTGCCTCGGTGTCCGAGCGTCATGAATGGCTGATTAACCTGCACAAGCCCCTGGGCGTGGCGATTCTGTTGCTGGTGATCGTGCGACTGGTCGTACGCTTCTCCACCCAGCAGCCACCGCTGCCCGCCGACCTGCCGGCTTGGCAAGCGCTGGCGGCCAAGGCGTCCCATGTGCTGCTGTACGCCCTGATGCTGGTTTTGCCGTTATTAGGCTGGGCAATGATTTCTGCGTCGGGTGAACCGGTGATGCTCAGCAACTCATTGCAGTTGCCATCGATCGTGCCGGCGAATGCGCAAGTGTTCGCGTTCCTGCGCAAGGCACACGGCTATCTGGCGTACCTGCTGTTCCTGACGGTGCTGCTGCACCTGGCTGCGGCGTTGTTTCATGGCTGGGTGCGGCGCGATGAGGTGCTGGACAGTATGTTGAGGGGCAAAGACCGCGGTTGATCGCCGGCATCATTGACACTTAAAACCTGTAGGAGCGAGCCTGCTCGCGATGGAAGCACGAGCACCGATGGGCATCAGACAGCCAGCGTTTTCGTTGACGACCATCGCGAGCATGCTCGCTCCTACAGGTATCGCGCGATAGATCAGCGCAAAACGCCAACCATATCCGCCACCGTCGTCAACACATCCTTGCCCAATTGCTTCGACCGTTTGCCCGACCACCCCGTCAATGGATTCGGGTGGTCGTCGTGGTCCTTGAAAGGCATTTCCAGGGTCAGCGACAGGCAATCGTATTTCTGCCCGACACTGTTGCACGCCAGGGTCATGTTGGCTTTGCCCGGTTCGTCACGGGTGTAGCCGTGCTTGGTCTGGAAGTCCTTGGTAGTGTGCTTGAGGTGGTTGCGGAAGTGTTCCTCGAGTTTTTCGATCCGCGGCGTGTAGCCTGGATTGCCCTCGCAGCCAGCGGTGAACACGTGGGGGATTTCCTCGTCGCCATGGATGTCGAGGAACAGGTCGACGCCGTATTTTTCCATTTGCTGCTGGACGAAAAAGACTTCCGGGCTGAGTTCCTCGCTGGCGCTTTGCCAGGCGCGATTCAGGTCCTGGCCCATGGCGTTGGTGCGCAGGTGGCCGTGGAAGGCTCCGTCCGGGTTCATGTTCGGCACCAGGTACAGGTCGGCACTGGCCAGCAGCTTGTTCAGCACCGGGTCGTCGTGTTTCTCCAGGCGCTCGATCACACCTTCCATGAACCACTCGGCCATGTGTTCGCCGGGATGTTGCTGGGCAATGATCCACACCTTGCGCTGGCCTTCGGCGCCAGTGCCTTTGCGCAGCAACTGGATGTCGCGACCTTCGACACTCTTGCCGGTGGCCAGCAATTCGGTGCCGGCCTTGGTCAGTGCTTGCTCGATCAACCAGTCGTGGCGGCCACGGCTGTAGGGTTCGAAGTAGGCGAACCAGGCGTGGGTCTGTTCAGCTTCGAGGCTGAAACGCAGGCAGTCGCCCTCGAAAATGGTCGGCACACGGAACCAGTTGACGTGGTCGTAGGACGCCACCGCTTGATAGCCGGTCCAGGCCTTGTTGTAGGAGGACTGGCTGGCATTGTTCAGGCGAAACCAATGGTCCTGGCCGACATGCAGGCCGCTGGCCTTGAAGTGGAACCATTGGAAATGGTTGCTTTTGCTATCGGGACGGATGGCCAGCAGGGGTTTGAGTGGGTCGCTGACATCGATGACCTGGATGTTGCCGCTGTCGAAGTTGGCACTGATGTCGAGAGTTTTAGCCACGGTCAGGGTTCCTGATTGAGATTTTTATGGCGGTACTTTACACGCAAGCGTAGCGGGCTGGCAGGGCAGATAAAACGTTTCACTGGCGGTGTTACCACCCGCCCCCTGTTGGGGCTTTTTGGTTACACCCTGATTCATTTCAACTCGTTATCCCCCGACGTCGATAGGCGCTAACAGCCTTGCCGATTTCAGTTATATCAATCGAATCATGCACCTGAGCAGCGTATGGCGAAGCTGGCACGCAACGTGCTTTTTTTGGCTTTATGGATAATTGGATACAAAAATACAAAAGGTGCACTTGATGAAATTCGCCCCTGCCTATACAGAGCGCCAACCTGTCACCGCCGAGGAAGAGGCTTACAACTTTCTCCTGGAGGCCATTTGCAAAGGTCGCTACCGCACTGGCGAGCGCCTGATTGCCGAGGACATCGCCGGTGAAATCGGCATGAGCCGCATGCCGGTGCGCGAAGCCTTTCGGCGCCTGGATGCCGATGGCCTGGTGACGTTGCGGCCCAATCGCGGCGCGATCGTGCGCGGCCTGAACATCGAGGAAATGCGTGAGGTGTTCGAGATACGCAGCGCTCTGGAAGGTCTCGCCATTCGTGTTGCCGTGACGAAACTCACCGAGCGCCATTTCAGCCATCTGGAGCGCCTGCTCGATGAGATGGACGACTACCGTGAGGACGGCGCCGAGTGGGTCAGCCGCCATCGCGCTTTCCATGAATACCTGTGCAGCCTGAGTGACCGTCCGCGCCTGATGCGGCAGATTTCGGCGCTGTATTCGGTGATCGAGCCGCACATGCGCCTGTGGCTGCAACACGCCGACAAACCCCGCAGCGCCCGCGACGAGCACGCCTCGATTATTGCCGCACTGCGTTCCGGCGACCCGGACAAGGCGGCCGCGGTAGTGTGCGAACACATCGAAGGCACCATTCCGAGGCTGATTCAGTTCCTCGAAGCCCATCAATAGAAGAACCCCATATTCCACTGTAGGAGCTGCCGCAGGCTGCGATCTTTTGATCTTTAGAAACAACATCAAAAGATCGCAGCCTGCGGCAGCTCCTACAGGGGACTTACGTTGCAGCCACTTGGAGTTTTGCCATGCACAAGCCTTGCGCGTTAGTTGCCGTGTTCACCTTGAGTCTATGTTCGCAATGGGCGCTCGCCGCCCCCGAGTTACCCGAGCGATTGAGCAAGAGCGAGAAAATCGTCTATTGCTCCGGCATGGATTCACCGCCGTTGGTGTCCTTTGACGTGAAACAGAAACCGGTTGGGCTGCAGGTCGACATGGGGGAGGCGATTGCCCAGCGCCTCGGTGACAAGAAAGTCGAGTGGCGCATCTCGCCTTTCGCCGGGCTGATCCCGGCGCTGCTGGCGCAGCAGTGCGACATGATCGTCGATCAGTTGTTCGACAAGCCCGAACGCCGCGAGGTGATCGACATCGTCAATTTCATGTATTCCAGCCAATCCATCGTGGTGCCCAAGGGCAACCCGAAAGCGGTGAACACCCTGGAGGACCTGTCCGGGCTCAAGGTCGCGGTCAGCAACGGTTCGACCATCCGGGTGCTGTTGGGCAAGGAAAACGAAAAGCTCGAAGCGGCCGGCAAGGCGCCGATGAAACTGGTGGTGTACAACGTCGACGCCGACGCCTTCCAGGCCTTGCGCATCAATCAGGTGGACGCGTTCGGCACCACGGTCGAATCCGCCGGCCATTATCAGCAACTCGCGCCTGACCTGTTCCAGTCGGCGGTGCCGGCGTTCAACCGCATCCTTACCGGCTTCGGCGTGCGCAAAAGCGACCCGCAGCTAACTGTGGCCTTGACCGAGGTGCTGCAAGGCATGCGCGCCGACGGCAGTTACGCCGCGCTCCTCAGTAAATGGCATGTCGACAGCGACAAACTGGACTGAGGGCAAAGCGGATGAATTTCAATTGGGATGTGTTCTGGCAGTACCTGTTGCAGCCCAGCGATGTCTACCTGACGGGGCTGTGGCTGACCTGCCTGATCAGCGTGTCGGCGATGTTGCTAGGTTGCGTCCTGGGGTTGATCGCGGCGTTGATGAAGCTGTCGAGCAACCCGCTGTTGCAGTACCCGGTGCGTTTTTATGT
This sequence comes from Pseudomonas umsongensis, assembly GCF_002236105.1. Taxonomy (GTDB): domain Bacteria; phylum Pseudomonadota; class Gammaproteobacteria; order Pseudomonadales; family Pseudomonadaceae; genus Aquipseudomonas; species Aquipseudomonas umsongensis. The sequence goes on along the minus strand of NZ_NIWU01000011.1, from coordinate 57,037 downwards.
CTGGCTGATGCGCGGCACGCCGCTGCTGGTGCAGATCGTCTTCCTGTACACGGCACTGGCGGCGGGGGGCATTTTCCGTTTTGAGGACCTGGATCTCGGCTGGTTCATCGTGCCGGGCAACATCCAGGCGGCGATCATTGCCCTGGGCCTGAATGAAGGCGCGTATATGGCGGAAATCATCCGCGCCGGTATCGGTGCGGTGGACAAGGGCCAATACGAGGCCGGGCGCTCCCTGGGCATGACCTTTGCCAAATTGATGCGGCGCATCGTCCTGCCCCAGGCGTTCCGGGTGATCGTGCCGCCGCTGGGTAACGAGTTCAACGTGATGTTGAAAAACACCACGCTGGTCAGCGTCATCGGGGTGCAGGAGTTGCTGCTTAGCACGCAAATGGTGACCTCGGCGACTTTCCGTGTGTTCGAGCTGTACCTGGTCGTGGCCATCTACTTCCTGGCCTTGACCACGCTGTGGGGCTTCTTCCAGCGCTGGCTGGAAAAACGCTTCGGTCAATCCGATCGCCCGGCACCGGCTGCCAGCCGGATGTTTGGCCGCAACACCATGAAACTGCTGAGGGGGCGTTGAGATGGCGCACATGAGTGAAGAACTGGTGATCGAAGCCCTGGATGTCCACAAGTCTTTCGGTGACCTGGAAATTCTCAAGGGCATTTCACTGCAAGTGAAACGCGGTGAAGTGGTGGTGCTGATCGGCGCTTCCGGTTCCGGCAAAACCACCTTTATCCGCTGCATCAACCTGCTCGAAGACATTCAGTCCGGGCAGATCCGTGTCGGTGGTCGGCCAATGGGCTACCGCACCCGCGCCGATGGCAGCCTGGCCCGCGACTCGGAACGCAACATTGCGCGTCAGCGCCGGGACATCGGCATGGTGTTCCAGCGCTTCAATTTGTTCCCGCACATGACCGCCCTGGAAAACATCATCGAAGCGCCCATCCAGGTGCTGGGCGTGCCTCGTGCTGCGGCGGTGGATCAGGCGAGGGCGCTGCTCAAGCGCGTGGGGTTGGCGGAGAAAGCCGATCACTATCCTTCGATGTTGTCAGGTGGTCAGCAGCAGCGAGTGGCGATTGCCCGGGCGCTCGCGATGAAACCCCAGGCAATGCTATTCGACGAGCCTACCAGCGCCCTGGATCCGGAGACGGTTGGCGAAGTACTGCAAGTGATGAAGGAGCTGGCCGAGGAGGGCATGACCATGGTCGTGGTCACCCACGAGATGGGTTTTGCCCGCGAGGTGGCCGACCGCGTGGTGGTGCTCGATCAAGGTGAACTGATCGAGCAGGGGCCGCCCGAACAGATCTTCAGCCAGCCGAAGCATGCCCGTACCCGAGCGTTTCTCAGTCGCGTGCTTTGAGTCTGTCCAACCCATTTGTGTGAGTCCTGCCATGTTCAAGTTTTCTGCCCATGAGTATCCCTACGCGTCGCAACGTCAAAGTGTCTTCGCCAAGCGCGGCATGGTCGCCGCCTCCCAGCCACTGGCCGCCGAAGCCGGAATTGAAATGATGCGGCGCGGAGGCAATGCCATCGATGCGGCGATTGCCACGGCTGCGGCCCTGACGGTGGTCGAACCCACCGGTTGCGGCATTGGCGGCGACGCCTTTGCGTTGGTCTGGACCCAGGACAAACTGCACGGCCTGAATGGCAACGGTGCAGCCCCGCAAGCCTTGAGCATCGAGGCGGTGAGGGCGGCCGGTCATGAAAAAATGCCGCTGCATGGCTGGACGCCTGTAACGGTGCCGGGCTGTCCATCCGCCTGGGCTGAGCTGTCCACGCGGTTTGGTCGCCTGCCCTTTGCCGATCTGTTGCAGCCGGCGATCAGCCTGGCGCGGGATGGATTTCCGGTATCGCCGGTGGTTGCCTTGCAGTGGCAAACCGCACTGGAAGATTTCACTCCTGATCGTAGCGACGTGCTCGACAGCTGGTTCGAAACCTTTCTGATTGACGGCCGTGCACCGCGCGCAGGCGAACTGTTTCGCAACCCGGCCCAGGCACGCACTTTGAGCGAGCTGGCGGCCAGCGGTTGCGAAAGCTTCTATCGCGGCGCATTGGCGCAACGCCTGGACGCTCATTCGCGCGCCACCGGCGGCTACCTGCGTGCCAGTGATCTGCAAGACTACCGCGCCCAGTGGGTCGAGCCGATCAAGGTTAACTACCGCGGTGTCGACGTCTGGGAGATTCCGCCGAGCGGCCAGGGACTGGTGGCCTTGATGACGCTGAAGATTCTCGAAGGATTCGCATTCGACCACCGTGACAGCCAACAGACCTGGCACCGTCAACTTGAAGCCATGAAGCTCGCCTACAGCGATGGGCTGCACTACATCACAGACCCGCAGCACATGCGGGTTGCCGTGGACGATTTGCTCAGCGACGCCTATGCCACCCACCGGCGGGCACAGATCGGCGAACGCGCGGCGGCACCGAAGCCGGGCGATCCCCATGCCAGTGGCACCGTCTACCTGGCCACCGCCGATGCCGACGGCAACATGGTGTCATTCATCCAGAGCAATTATCACGGGTTCGGTTCCGGCGTGGTGCTGCCCGACAGCGGTATCGCCCTGCAAAACCGTGGCGAAGAATTCAGCCTTGATCCCAGCCATGCGAATTGCCTGGCACCTGGGAAAAAGACCTTCCATACCATCATTCCCGGGTTTCTCAGCAAGGACGGTGAAGCGCTGGGACCTTTCGGCGTGATGGGCGGCTACATGCAGCCCCAGGGGCATGTGCAGATGGTCATGAACCTGGTGGATTTCGGGCTCAATCCACAAGCGGCCCTGGACGCACCGCGCTGGCAATGGTTGGGCGAACTGAAGGTTGGCATCGAGCAGGACGCCTCGCGAGACATGGCGGCGGCACTGGCACGGCGCGGGCACGAAGTCGAGGTGGTGTGCGATCGCACGAGTTACGGGCGGGGCCAGATCATCCTGCGCGATCCTGACACCGGTGTACTGTGTGGCGGGACCGAGCCGCGAGCGGACTCGCATATAGCCGTGTATTGATAGGCTGAGGGGGCGTCTTCCTTGACGCCGTCGCAGCTTAGAGAGTATGCGATTGATTCTCAAGTGCTATTTGCCATTAGTTTGCCCCCTCGACAGAAGGCTTCTCTTGCCAACTAATGTTGTTTTGATATGATCCGCGCCATCGAATTTGCGACACATCAAGACTTCATTAGCCTGAAGCCATAAGCCAGAAAACTGGCAAAAAAAGACCCGGCAAAAAGCCGGGTCAAAAACCGTGATTAGCCTGATGAGGAGATAGTCCAGGCGACCGACCTAAGGTCCCTGGTCCATCGACTGATCTCGCGATCAGCTGATGCAATAATAATCATTCTCGTTTGCAAGTCAAACGATTTTGGCTGCGCGTCGGGAAAATTCTTTCCTGTCCTTCTGTCCCGGTACTCCTCCAACTAGCCTTTCTGGCCGCCCTCCAGGGAGCGGTTCACCATTGCCTTTGCCATGTCGATCATATGCACGGTCGAGAGCGCCAGGTCCCGATGTGCCCCGTGCAAATGACTGGCTGACTCGTAGGCAGTGGCGGCCGCACAACGTAGCAGCCCTGAAGCATGCACCAGGGCTTCTTCGATGCTGATATTTCGGTTTACGTCAAAGAGGCGCTCCGGCGCTGCTTCCTCTGCAATAGCTGGTTTCAAGTAATAATCCAATGCTCGCTGTGCGGCGGCGGAGCCCTGGGGTGAGTTGAGGGACGTGTCGATTTGCATGTCGGGCAAGTCGTTGCTGGGTGGATTCATGGTCAAGGCGAACTCCGTGATAAATTCAGATCCGTTTACCCATCCTAATACGTTACGTATTTATGACAATTCTATTAATACTACATTTTGTGTTTTGTCGACCGAGGTCCCCCACGTATCGTGCCGCACATGGATAAATGGATAGCATTGGTCAAGGCCAAGATGAGTGAACTCAAGATCACTCAGGAAATACTCGCCGACCGCCTCGGGATGTCCCAGGGTGGCATCGGGCATTGGCTGACAAAACGCCGTCAGCCTGGCATCGACGACATGAATCGCGTGCTGCAGGCCCTGGGCCTGGATTTTCTCGAAGTGGCGCTGGTGATTCGCGAACATGGGCAGGAACAGGACGATGAGGTCTGCCTGACGCAAAAGTACAACCCGTACTTTCGCTACCCGGTCAGTGACTGGCGGGACACCGTGCAGGTGCGCGATGGCGAGCGGGCGCCGTACCGTTTCGAACTGTCTGACTACCACGCTCGAGGCGCGGCGTTCTGGCTGACGGTGGTTGGCGATGCCATGACCGCTCCCAGCGGTCCCAGCGTTGCCGAGGGCATGTTGATCCTGGTGGACCCGGATGTGGACGCGGTGCCGGGCAAGCTGGTGATCGCGCAATGGCCGGACAGCAGCGAGGCGATTTTTCGCAAGTTGAGTGAGGAGGGCGGGCAGCGTTACCTGGTCCCGCTCAATCCGACCTACCCGAAAAGCCTGTTCACCGACGAGTGCCGAATTATCGGCGTGGTGGTCCAGGCAACCGTGAAATTCTAGCCAGGCCGGCCCGCGTCATGCGCGGGGCCGGCCTGCCTGTCAGGCTTCTTCCAGTTCGACCAGGGCACTGCCTTCGCTGACCATCTCGCCTTCCTGGCAATACAGCGCCTTGATCACACCGGCGTGGGGTGCGCGGATGCTGTGCTCCATCTTCATGGCCTCCAGCACCACCAGTTGCGCCCCGGCCTCGACCGTTTGCCCGGCCTCCACCAGCACGCGCACGATGCTGCCATTCATGGGGGCGGTGAGCCCGCCGTGATGGGCGTGACTGGCTTCTACGGCGGTGATCGGGTCGTAGGTCTCGATGCGGCGCAGTTCGCCTTCCCATTGCAGGTAGACACAGTCGCCACGGCGGATCGCCCGGTGCTGGCGACGCACGCCTTCGTGCTCGGTCAGCAACTGCTCGCCCTTGAGTCGGGCGCTTTGGGATTGGGGGTTGCCCAGCGTCAACGCGCGGTCCTGGCCCTCGCAACTCAGGTGCAGGGTGATTTGCGCGGGCAAACCGGCGCGCATACCGTTGCCGATAGCCCACGGCGAGCTTGGGTCATCGCTGCGCGATGGGCTGTGCAGGCTCTGGGCGAATGCCTGGGCGGCGGCTTGCCAGAACGCGTCGCTGAGTGCCGCAGGTTGTGGCAAAAGCTGTTCCTGGTAACGGGGGATGAACCCGGTATCGAGTTCGGCCTGGGCAAACGCCGGATGACCGATGATTCGCCGCAGGAAGTTGATGTTGGTCTTGAGCCCGCCAATCGCGAATTCGTCGAGCATGGCCAGCAGTCGCAAGCGCGCCTGCTCACGGTCCTCACCCCAGGCAATCAGCTTGCCGAGCATCGGGTCGTAGAACGGCGAAATCTCATCGCCTTCTTCAACGCCGCTGTCCACCCGGCGACCCGCACCCGGCGCGGATTCGCGATACAGTTCCAGGCGACCGGTAGCGGGCAAAAAGTCATTGGCCGGATCTTCAGCGTATAAGCGCACTTCAATCGCGTGACCGTTCAGCGGCACCTGGTCCTGGGTCATCGGCAAGGCTTCGCCGCGGGCCACACGAATCTGCCAGGCCACCAGGTCGAGGCCGGTAATGGCTTCGGTTACCGGGTGTTCGACCTGCAGGCGGGTGTTCATCTCCATGAAGAAAAATTCGCCGCGGGCATCCAGCAGGAATTCCACGGTGCCAGCACCGACGTAACCGATGGCCTGAGCCGAACGCACGGCCGCTTCGCCCATGGCGCGGCGCAGTTCAGGGCTCAGGCCGGGCGCCGGCGCTTCTTCGACGACTTTCTGGTGCCGACGCTGAATCGAGCAGTCGCGTTCGTTGAGGTACAGGCAGTTGCCGTGTTGATCGGCGAACACCTGGATCTCCACGTGGCGGGGTTTGAGCAGGTACTTCTCCACCAGCATCCGCGAATCGCCGAACGACGATTGAGCTTCACGTTGCGCCGAGGCCAGGGCTTCGGCCAATTGGCTGACGTCCTCGACCACTTTCATGCCCTTGCCGCCGCCACCGGCCGTGGCCTTGAGCAGCACCGGGTAGCCGATGCGTTCGCAGGCGTCGCGGAAGGTCTCGAGGTCCTGGGCTTCACCGTGATAGCCCGGTACCAACGGCACGCCAGCGGTTTCCATCAAGGCCTTGGCCGCGGATTTACTGCCCATGGCGTCGATGGCCGAGGCGGGCGGGCCGAGGAAGATCAGGCCAGCGGCTTCGATGGCGCGGGCGAACCCGGCATTCTCGGAGAGGAAACCGTAGCCGGGATGGATCGCCTGGGCACCGCTGGCCTTGGCGGCGGCAATCAACTTGTCGATTTGCAGGTAACTGTCGGCGGCCTTGCTGCCGCCGAGGTCGACACGGATATCGGCTTCACGGCTGTGTCGGGCATCGCGGTCGGTGGCGCTGTGTACAGCCACGGTGGTCAGGCCCAGGGCTTTGGCGGTGCGCATTACCCGACAGGCGATTTCGCCGCGGTTGGCCACCAACAGGGTAGTGAGGACAGGTGCGCTCATCAACGCGGCTCCTTGGTGGTGGTTGCGGCTTGCCAGCTCGGCGGACGTTTTTGCAGGAAGGCGCGCAGGCCTTCCTGGCCTTCCGGGCTGACGCGGATGCGGGCAATGGCGTTCTCGGTGTAGCGACGCAGGGACGGGGTCAGCGTGCCGTCGCCGACTTCACGCAGCAGGTCCTTGCTGGCGCGCATGGCCGCCGGGCTGTTGAGCAGCAGGTTGTCGATCCACTGTTCGATTTTCTGTTCCAGCTCGGCCGTCGGGTAACTCTCCGACAACAGGCCGAGCTCCCGTGCCCGTTGCCCGCCGAAGCGCTCAGCGGTCAAGGCATAGCGTCGGGTGGCGCGCTCGCCCATGGCTTGTACCACGAACGGGCTGATCACGGCCGGTGCCAGGCCGATACGCACTTCCGACAGACAGAACTGCGCGTCATCGGCGCCGATGGCCATGTCACAGCAACTGATCAGGCCCAGGGCGCCGCCGAACGCCGCGCCTTGCACCACGGCCAGGGTCGGGATTTTCAGCTTGGCGAGGTTGTACATCAACTCTGCCAGTTCTCGGGCGTCGTCGAGGTTGGTGGCGTAATCGAGTTCAGCCGATTGCTGCATCCAGGCCAGGTCGGCGCCGGCGCTGAAGTGTTTGCCGCGACCACGCACCAGCAGGAAACGCAGGTTGGCATCGCTGGCCACCTTGTCCAGGGCGAGGATCAGTTCGCGGATCATCTGGGCGTTGAAGGCGTTGTTCTTTTCTTCACGGCTGAGCCACAGCGTGGCAAAGCCACGCGGGTCGGTCAGCAGTTCGAGGGTGTTGAAGTCGCTCATATTCATCCTTCTCCACGGTCTTTGTGGGAACTGGCTCGCTCACGATTGGTGGCGATTGCTGCGCAATCGAACGGGGATAAATCCCCTCGCCACAAAAGCCCGTTCCTACAAAAAAATCACATCCGGAACACGCCGAAGCGGCTCGGTTCGATGGGTGCGTTCAACGACGCGGACAAGGCCAGTGCCAGGACATCGCGGGTCTGGGCCGGGTCGATGACGCCGTCATCCCACAGGCGAGCGCTGGAATAGTAGGGGTGGCCCTGTTCTTCGTACTGGTCGAGGATCGGTTGCTTGATCTCGGCTTCCTGCTCGGCACTGAAACCATGACCACCACGCTCGGCCTGCTCGCGCTTGACCTGCACCAACACGCCGGCTGCCTGTTCGGCACCCATCACGCCGATGCGCGCGTTCGGCCACATCCACAGGAAACGTGGATCGTAGGCCCGACCACACATGCCGTAGTTACCGGCGCCGAAGCTGCCGCCGATGATCACGGTGAACTTCGGCACCTTGGCGCAGGCCACGGCGGTCACCAGTTTCGCCCCGTGCTTGGCGATGCCGCCGGCTTCGTATTTTTGCCCGACCATGAACCCGGTGATGTTCTGCAGGAACAGCAGCGGGATGCCGCGCTGGCAAGCCAGCTCGATGAAGTGCGCACCTTTCTGTGCAGCTTCGGCAAAGAGAATGCCGTTGTTGGCCAGGATCGCGATCGGGTAACCGTGCAGGTAGGCAAAACCGCACACCAGCGTGGTTCCGAACAGCGCTTTGAATTCGTCGAACACCGAGCCGTCCACCAGCCGTGCAATTACTTCACGCACGTCGAACGGTTGCTTGGCATCGGCCGGCACGATGCCGTACAGCTCGTCGCTGGCGTAGAGCGGGGCGATCGGTGCGCGTTGCTGCACTTCACCCAGCTTGCGCCAGTTGAGGTTGGCAACGCTGCGGCGGGCGATGGCCAGGGCATGTTCGTCGCTTTCGGCGTAATGGTCGGCCACACCGGAGATCTTGCAGTGCACATCGGCCCCGCCCAGGTCTTCGGCGATGACCACTTCGCCCGTCGCGGCTTTCACCAGCGGTGGGCCGGCGAGGAAGATGGTCGCTTGCTCGCGCACCATGATTGCCTCGTCGGCCATGGCCGGTACATAGGCACCGCCCGCGGTGCAGGAGCCCATGACCACGGCAATCTGCGGGATGCCCTGGGCGCTCATGTTGGCCTGGTTGAAGAAGATCCGCCCGAAGTGCTCACGGTCCGGAAACACTTCATCCTGGCGCGGCAGGTTGGCGCCGCCGGAATCCACCAGGTAGATGCACGGCAGGCGATTCTGCTGGGCGATCGTCTGGGCGCGCAGGTGCTTTTTCACTGTCAGCGGGTAGTACGAGCCACCTTTTACCGTGGCATCGTTGGCGACGATCATGCATTCGACGCCTTCCACGCGGCCGATCCCGGCAATCACGCCAGCGGCGGGAACGTCTTCGCCGTACACCTCGTAGGCGGCCAACTGGCTGATCTCCAGAAATGGCGAACCCGGGTCGAGCAGGCGGTTGATGCGCTCGCGCGGCAGCAGCTTGCCCCGGGAGGTGTGGCGTTCTTGCGCTTTCGGGCCGCCACCTTGTGCCACCTGGGCAAGCAGGGTGTGCAGGGCATCGACCTGTTTGAGCATCGCCGCGCTGTTGGTCGCGAACTCCGCCGAACGGGGGTTGAGCTGGGTATGCAGGATAGCCATGGACAGCTCCGTTTAGCGGGTTTCGTTGAACAGTTCGCGACCGATCAGCATGCGACGGATCTCACTGGTACCCGCGCCGATTTCGTACAGCTTGGCGTCACGCAGCAGGCGCCCGGCCGGGAATTCGTTGATGTAGCCGTTGCCACCGAGAATCTGGATCGCGTCGAGGGCCATTTGCGTGGCGCGTTCGGCGCTGTAGAGGATCACGCCGGCAGCGTCCTTGCGCGTGGTTTCGCCGCGCTCGCAGGCCTGGGCCACGGCGTACAGGTAGGCGCGGCTGGCGTTGAGCTGGGTGTACATGTCGGCAACCTTGCCCTGGATCAGCTGGAACTCGCCGATGCTCTGGCCGAACTGCTTGCGGTCGTGGATGTAGGGCACGATCAGGTCCATGCAGGCCTGCATGATCCCGGTCGGGCCGCCTGAAAGCACGACGCGTTCGTAGTCGAGTCCGCTCATCAGCACCTTCACGCCGCCGTTAAGCGCGCCGAGGATGTTTTCTTCCGGCACTTCGACGTCATCGAAGAACAGCTCGCAAGTGTTCGAGCCGCGCATGCCGAGCTTGTCAAACTTGTTGCTGCGGCTGAAGCCTTTCCAGTCGCGCTCGACGATGAAGGCGGTGATGCCGTGAGGGCCTTTTTCCAGGTCGGTCTTGGCGTAGATCACGTAGGTGTTGGCGTCCGGGCCGTTGGTGATCCAGGTCTTGCTGCCATTGAGCACGTAGTGGTCGCCGCGTTTGTCGGCGCGCAACTTCATCGAAACCACGTCGGAACCGGCATTAGGCTCACTCATGGCCAGGGCGCCGATGTGCTCGCCGCTGATCAGCTTGGGCAGGTACTTGGATTTCTGTTCGTGGTTGCCATTGCGGTTGATCTGGTTGACGCAGAGATTGGAGTGCGCGCCGTAGGACAGGGCTACAGAAGCCGAGCCACGGCTGATTTCTTCCATCGCAACCACGTGCGCCAGGTAGCCCAGGCCGGCGCCGCCGTACTCTTCCGGCACGGTGATGCCCAGCAGGCCCATGTCGCCGAATTTACGCCACAGGTCAGCGGGGAACAGGTTGTCGATGTCGATCTGAGCGGCGCGCGGGGCGATCTCCTTGGCGACGAAGGACTGGACCTGATCGCGCAGCATGTCGATGGTTTCACCGAGGGCAAAGTTCAGGGATGGGTAGCTCATGGGTCACCTTTTGGCTTTTTTGTTGGGCGGGGAGGGCAGTGTTTTGGCTCTCACCTTTACGTTAACGTAAACCTGTGACGAATGGCTGTCAATCGCCCTTTACGTTAACGTCAACTTGAGCGAGAGTAGAGGCAGGTTCCTGTAGGAGCAGCCGGTCGACGCTCGAATGCTCGCGATGAACGCAAGGCTGAAGCGTTTATTCAGAAAACACGCGTTATTGTTGACGACTTTCGCGAGCATTCGAGCGTCGACCGGCTGCTCCTACAGGTATCCGTCGGTAGCCCATCAATAAAGACAATAGGGGTCGTCATGGATCAACCCAGTGCAAGCCCGCAACGCAGTTACACCCGTGGTTCCCAGGACAAAGCCTTGCTGGCGATGACCATCGGCCAGGCGTTCGACAATACCGTGGCAAAGTACCCGAACGGGGAAGCGCTGGTCGTGCGCCATCAACAGCTGCGCTACACCTGGCGACAATTGGCCGATGCGGTAGACCTGCATGCCCGGGCGTTATTGGCGCTGGGCCTGCAGGCCGGCGACCGCCTTGGCATCTGGGCGCCTAACTGTGCCCAGTGGTGCATTACACAGGTCGCCACCGCGAAGATTGGCGTGATCCTGGTCAACATCAACCCGGCCTATCGCAGTTCCGAACTCGAATACGTGTTGAAGCAGTCCGGCTGCCAATGGCTGGTCAGCGCCGGGTCTTTCAAGACCTCCGATTATCACGCCATGCTGCAGGGCCTGGTGCCGGAGCTGGCAGGGCAAGCCATCGGCAAATTGCACAGCGAGCGCCTGCCGGAACTGCGCGGCGTGATCAGCCTCGACGCGCAGCCGCCGCAGGGTTTCCTGCCCTGGTCGCAATTGACCGGGCTGGCGGGCAGCGTATCGGTCGAGCAATTGCATGAACGCCAGGACAGCCTGCACTTCGATCAGGCGGTGAACATCCAGTACACCTCCGGCACGACCGGCTTCCCCAAGGGCGCGACCCTCAGCCACTACAACATTCTCAATAATGGCTACATGGTCGGCGAGAGCCTGGGCCTGAGCGCCGTCGACCGTCTGGTGATCCCGGTGCCGTTGTACCACTGCTTCGGCATGGTCATGGGTAACCTCGGTTGCATCACCCACGGCAGCACCATGATCTACCCCAGCGACGCGTTCGATCCGCTGCTGACCCTGCGCACTGTCGCCGAAGAAAAAGCCACCGCGCTCTACGGTGTGCCGACCATGTTCATCGCCATGCTCGATCAGCCACAACGCGCCGAGTTCGACCTGTCGAGCCTGCGCACCGGGATCATGGCCGGGGCGACTTGCCCGATCGAGGTCATGCGCCGGGTCATCAATGAAATGCACATGAACGAAGTGCAGATTGCCTATGGCATGACGGAAACCAGCCCGGTGTCGTTGCAGACAGGTCCCTCGGACGACCTCGAGTTGCGCGTGACCACTGTCGGCCGTACCCAGCCACAGCTGGAAAGCAAAATCATCGACGAAGCGGGCAATCTGGTGCCCCGTGGCACCATCGGTGAGCTCTGTACTCGCGGCTACAGTGTGATGCTCGGCTACTGGAACAACCCGCAAGGTACGGCGGAAGCCATCGACCAGGCCGGCTGGATGCACACCGGTGACCTGGCCAGCATGAATGAGGAGGGCTACGTGTGCATTGCCGGGCGCAACAAGGACATGATCATTCGTGGTGGCGAGAATATTTATCCGCGCGAGCTGGAAGAGTTCTTCTTCACCCACCCGGCGGTGGCCGATGTGCAGGTGATCGGCATTCCGTGCTCGCGTTATGGTGAAGAGATCGTTGCCTGGATCAAGTTCCACCCCGGCCATAGCGCCACCGAGCAGGAGCTGCAAGCCTGGTGCAAGGAGCGCATCGCGCACTTCAAGACGCCGCGCTACTTCAAGTTCGTGGATGAGTTTCCAATGACCGTGACGGGCAAGATCCAGAAATTCAGGATGCGCGAGATCAGTATCGAGGAGTTGCGCATCAATAAAGCCTGACTCATCCCCTTGTGGGAGCGAGCCTGCTCGCGAAGGCGATAACACATCCAAAATGGATGTCGGCTGAACCACCGCTTTCGCGAGCAGGCTCGCTCCCACAGGGGTGGCACTGAATAATCCAAATCGCAGACAGCACAAAGGGGAGCCGAAGCTCCCCTTTAATTTTCGTTGCGCGTGCTCTTTTTTTATTATTGAGGGGCGGTTTGTTTTTGTTTTTGGTAACCGTGGCCCTTTACCGCTGTTTTTGTCGATCCCCATCCGGAATCAAGAGCAAACGTATTTTTTTGAGCGCTGATCTACTTTTTCGCTTAGCGATCCAACCAGTTCGGGAGCTACCTGAAGGTAGTTTTATTGTTCTCTGCCCGGTTGCGGGTAACTCCGAAAAGCACCCTGAAAAGCACATCTTCTCCAAAAAAATCTGTTAGCTGCGTCTCTGCCGTGTTGTTTTTGTTATGTCAGAGTCGTTACGTCTTGTTTTTATTGGGTTTGCCGCAATTTTTTTATTCTTGTTATGCGATAGATATAGCAGAAGCCGTGCCAACTTTTAAAAAACCTTTAAAAACAAGCACTTGGTGTTTTGTAGGGTTTTCGGCATCAGGGAAAACCCTACGTTTTGTTTCCGTGTTACTCGTTTGTGCCCACGCTTTTGTGTCTGCGGTAACACCCCGACACGCCCGCACACTCAGTGTGCGCTGCGCGCCTTCGCTACACGGGAACCGGTGGGGCGCCCCAGCACGGTACAAATTTGCTGGCCGGCCAGGATCAGTGCATCCAGGTTGATTCCGGTTTCGATCCCGAGGCCGTTGAGCAGGTAAACCACGTCCTCGGTGGCGACGTTGCCGCTGGCGCCCTTGGCATAGGGGCAGCCACCAAGGCCGGCGATGGAGCTGTCGAACACCGAGATACCTTCCAGCAGGCTGGCGTAGATATTGGCCATGGCCTGGCCGTAGGTGTCGTGGAAGTGCCCGGCGAGTTTTTCCCGGGGCACATCGGCCGACACCACGTCGAACATCTTGCGTGTGGCGCCCGCGGTGCCGGTGCCGATGGTGTCGCCCAGCGACACCTCGTAGCAGCCCATGGCATAGAGTTCCCGTGCGACCCGTGCAACTTGCTCGGGTGCGACGTCACCCTCATAGGGGCAGCCCAGCACGCAGGACACGTAACCGCGCACGCTGACGCCATGCTGCTTGGCGGCCTCCATGATGGGGGCGAATCGCTCCAGGCTTTCACTGATCGAGCAGTTGATGTTGCGCTGGGAAAACGCTTCGGACGCCGCGGCGAACACCGCGACTTCCTTGACCCCGCAGGCAAGGGCATCTTCAAAGCCGCGCAGGTTGGGGGCGAGAGCGCCATAGGTCACGCCGGGTTTACGCTGGATCTGCGCAAACACCTCGGCGGAACCCGCCATCTGCGGTACCCACTTGGGCGAGACGAAACTGCCGACTTCTATATAGCCAAGGCCCGCCGCCGTCAGTGCGTCGACCAACTGCACCTTGTCGGCAACGCTGATGGGTTGGGCTTCGTTTTGCAAACCGTCGCGAGGGCCGACTTCGACAATGCGTACGTGGGTTGGTAGGGACATAAGAATCACCTGAAGTATTGGGTGAGCGGTGATCTAATGTGGGAGCGGGCTTGCTCGCGAATACGCCAGTTCAGCCCACATCAATGTTGAATGACAAATCGCATTCGCGAGCAAGCCCGCTCCCACATTCGATTTGTGTGGATCTATTGAACCGATTCCTGATTCTTGAGGGTTTGTTCCAGCGCCTGCACACAGCGCTCTTCAGCCGTATCAAGCTCCAGTTTCATCTGCTCGATATCCAGCATCTGCTGTTCCAGTTGTTCCCGACGCTCGCTGATTTTCGCCAGCATGCTGTGCAGTTGCTTGGTGTTACCGCTGGAAGGATCGTAGAGCTCGATCAGCTCGCGGCACTCGGCCAGGGAAAAACCGATACGCTTGCCCCGCAGGATCAACTTCAGGCTGACCTTGTCGCGGGGTGAGTAGATGCGTTCCTGGCCACGTCGCTCGGGGCTGAGCAAACCTTGTTCTTCATAGAAGCGAATGGCCCGGGTGGTGATGTCGAGCTCACGGGCGAGGTCGGAAATGCTGTAGGTCTGGCTGCTCATGGGCGCGCTCGCAAAAGGTCATGGCGCTAAGCTAATGGCAGGTTGACGTTTACGTCAAGGGGCAGGGTTTTTCAGTAACCTCGCTGGCCCCATCGCGAGCAGGCTCGCTCCCACAGGGGATCTCTGTCTGACACAAATATTGTGTTCACTGGAGACCCATGTGGGAGCGAGCCTGCTCGCGAAGAAGGCGCTGCGGTCCAGCGTCCTACACCTTCTCCAGCTTCTTCTCCTGCGCCGTCACCTGCTGGCACAACTCGATCATCTGCTCGCGCATCCAGCGGTTCGCCGGGTCCTGGTCAGTGCTTTCGTGCCAGTAAAGGTGGGTTTCCACCGGGGGCACATCGTTGACCGGCAGATAAAAGGCGTGCAAATCGTTGCGGCGCGCGAAGCGTTCCGGCACGGTCATGACCATATCGGTCTGCTGAAGCACCTGCGAGGCCATCAGGTAATGCTGGGAGCGCAGGGCGATCTTGCGCTGGATGCCCATTTTGCCGAGGGCCAGGTCGACATAACCCAGGCCGCTGCGACGGCTGGAAATGTGGATGTGGGTCAGTCCCAGGTAATCATCGAGGGTGAATTTTTCCTTGCCCGCCAGCGGGTGCCCTTTGCGCATGGCGCACACGTAGCGATCCTCCATCAACTTGACGTGACGCACCTGCGGGTCGGTGTTGAGTGGTGCATCCACGGCGAAGTCGAGTCGGCCCGCGGCCAGTTCCTTGGTGGTCTCGCGGCGCTTGGACAAAAAGCTTTCGATGATGACCGTCGGCGCAAGGCGGCGCAAGCGCTGGAACAGCGGTGGCAGGATCACGGCTTCAGTGAGGTCGGTCATGCTGATGCGGTAGGTCTTGACTGCCTGCAATGGATTGAAGATGCGGCTTTCCTGTACCGAAACGCGCAGCAGTGACAGCGCGTTGCGCACCGGGCCGATAATGTTTTGCGCCATGGGTGTTGGCACCATGCCTTGGGCGGTGCGCACGAACAATGGATCGTTGAAGGTCTCGCGCAGGCGGGCCAGCGCGTTGGACACCGCAGGTTGGGTAATCCCGACGATCTGGCCAGCACGGGTCAGGTTGGCTTCGGTGTAGATCGCGTCGAAGACGATGAAAAGGTTGAGGTCGACCTTGCTCAGATTCATTTACGCGGCTCTCTTATTGTGTGGACGGTAGCCTTGGCTATCAGTCGATCATATATCGGTGATGAATGTTTATACACGCCAAGAATAGGCTAGGTAAATTTTCATGGCTGTTCTAGCATCGATTGCATGACCTAAACAACCTCCCGCAAGAAGGTAGCTGCCCATGGATTTCGCTTATTCGCCCAAGGTGCAAGAACTGCGTGAGCGCGTGACCGCGTTCATGGACACCTATGTCTATCCCGCCGAAGCGGTATTCGAGCGCCAGGTCGCCGAGGGCGACCGCTGGCAGCCGACCGCGATCATGGAAGAACTCAAACTCAAGGCCAAGGCTCAAGGCCTGTGGAATTTGTTTCTGCCTGAGTCCGAGCTCGGCGCTGGCCTGACCAACCTTGAATACGCTCCGCTGGCGGAGATCATGGGGCGTTCGCTGCTGGGGCCTGAGCCGTTCAACTGTTCGGCGCCAGACACTGGCAACATGGAAGTACTGGTGCGCTACGCCAACGCAGAACAGAAACAACGCTGGCTCGAACCCTTGTTGCGCGGCGAGATTCGCTCAGCGTTCGCCATGACCGAACCAGACGTTGCGTCCTCCGACGCCACCAACATGGCCGCCCGTGCCGAGCGCCAGGGTGACGAGTGGGTGATCAACGGCAAGAAATGGTGGACCTCCGGCGCGTGCGATCCGCGTTGCAAGATCCTGATCTTCATGGGC
The DNA here is from genome assembly GCF_002236105.1 of Pseudomonas umsongensis. Classification (GTDB taxonomy): domain Bacteria; phylum Pseudomonadota; class Gammaproteobacteria; order Pseudomonadales; family Pseudomonadaceae; genus Aquipseudomonas; species Aquipseudomonas umsongensis. The sequence continues at coordinate 40,826 of NZ_NIWU01000011.1, read as the reverse complement.
CTGAGCAATCCCGACGCGCCGCGCCATGCGCAGCACTCGATGATTCTGGTTCCGGTGGACACCCCCGGCGTGAAGATCGTGCGTCCGTTGCCCGTGTTCGGCTATGACGATGCACCTCACGGCCATGCTGAAGTGCTGTTTGAAAATGTCCGGGTGCCGTACGAAAACGTCCTGTTGGGTGAAGGGCGCGGCTTCGAAATTGCCCAGGGTCGTCTTGGCCCGGGCCGGATTCACCACTGCATGCGTTCGATCGGCATGGCGGAACGTGCGCTGGAACTGATGTGTAAACGCTCGGTGAACCGTACCGCGTTCGGCAAACCCCTGGCGCGTCTGGGCGGCAACATCGACAAGATCGCCGATTCGCGGATGGAGATCGACATGGCTCGCCTGCTGACGCTCAAGGCGGCGTACATGATGGACACCGTCGGAAACAAAGTGGCGAAGAGTGAAATTTCGCAGATCAAAGTGGTGGCGCCAAACGTGGCCTTGCGCGTAATCGACCGGGCGATCCAGATCCATGGCGGGGCAGGGGTGTCCAACGATTTCCCGCTGGCCTATATGTATGCCATGCAACGCACCCTGCGCCTGGCTGACGGCCCGGATGAAGTGCACCGCGCGGCGATCGGCAAGTTCGAGATCGGCAAATACGTGCCCAAGGAAATGTTGCGCAGCAGTCACTAAGACCGCAGTCGTAGCGTGGGCCCGATCCGGGCCCGCGTTCAATCCACGCTGGGCAGCCCGTAGAACGCCCGCGCGCACGCCGTACTGTGGGCGGCCAGGTCTTCCTGGCTTTCCCCGCGGTGCAAGGCCACCTCACGTAAGACTTCCGTCAGATACGCCGGCTCGTTGCGACCGTTTTTCGGTTTGGGCCGAAGGCTGCGCGGTAACAGGTATGGCGCATCGCTCTCCAGCATCAACCGCCCACGCTTGATCTCCTTGACCAGCGGGTGCAAATGCGTGCCTCGGCGCTCATCGCAAATCCAGCCGGTGATGCCGATGTGCAAATCCATGTCCAGGTAACTGAACAGGGCTTTCTTTTCGCCGGTGAAGCAATGCACCACGGCGGCCGGCAATTGATCGCGGTAGTCGCGCAGGATTTCCAGCAGGCGCTGGCTCGCATCGCGTTCGTGCAGGAACACTGGCATTTGCAGTTCTACCGCCAGCGCCAGGTGTTCTTCGAGGACTTTCTCCTGTTGTGCGCGCGGTGAAAAATCGCGGTTGAAATCCAGGCCGCATTCACCAATCGCGACGATGTTCGCTTCCTTCAGCAGGCTGCGCAGGCGACGCGCGCTGTCGGCATTCCAGTCGCTGGCCGCGTGGGGATGAACGCCGGCGGTGGCGAACAGCCGTTGCGCTGTTTCGTCCAGTTGCTGGCACAACTCCAGTGCCTGCTCACTGCCCTCGACACTGGTGCCAGTGAGCACCAATTGGCAGACCCCGGCGGCATAGGCGCGGTCCAGTACAGCCTGGTGCTTGTCGGCAAAACTGGGGTTGGTCAGGTTGACGCCGATATCGATGAGTTGCATGGTGCTACCTCGGGCCCAGGGCCGCAAAGCATACCAGAGCCCAGGATTTATAAGAAAAGCCAAGAACTACAACAGGTTATCGCTGTCTCTTAATGCCGCGAAGAAGTCTGGGTGGTGACGCTGCCATCATTGTGCCAGTCTTTCGCGCATTGCCAGCGCTTCAGGGCGCTCTGTTTCTGTCGCTTGATTGCGTGAAGCCATTCATGCAGTCGACCTGAATTCTTTGCGGAGAGTGGATGATTCGTCCCTCGATTTTGCTACTGCTGTGTTGCTCGCTGCTGCTGCCGATGTCGGCGGTTGCGCGTCTGCCCGGGCCGCTGCAAGCCGTACCGGCGACCAAGGTGCGTGACCTGACGGACATCCGCAGCAGCCGCGTGCTGCGCGTGCTGGTCAATCAGAGCCGTAACAGCTCCGGCGAAGTCCAGGGCCAGGCCATCGGCGTCGAATACCATCGCTTGCGTGCTTTCGAGCAATACCTCAACGGCCATGCCCGCGACGGCCAGGAAATTACCCTCAAGATCATTCCCAGAGCCAAGGATCAACTGCTCGGCGCATTGCAGCGTGGGGAGGGCGACCTTGTGGCTCCCGGCGAGTTGCTGGATTTGCAGCCAGGCTTCGCCGTCAGCAGCAGTGAGCCCGTTGCCAGTAACATCCCGTTGGTGCTGGTGGGGATCAAGGGCGAACGTCGCTATACCCGTCTTGAACAACTGTCGGGTAAAACCCTGGCGTTGCCCAACGGCAGCGCCGCCGGTGACGCCATCAGCCAGATCAATCAGAAGCTGGCGCTGCACAAATTGCCGCCGGTCAAGATCGAGTGGGTCGACCCGAGCCTGGCGGTCGAGGATGTGCTGGAGATGGTCCAGGGCGGGATATTTCACCTGACCATCGTCGAGCAACCGATCGCCGAGCGCTGGGGCAAGATCCTGCCGAAATTACGAGTCGATCGCCAGGTGCTCATCAGCGAGCCAGGCGAAGAGTTCTGGTTCGTGCGCCGCGATGCGTCAATGCTGCGCGCCAGCATCGATCGTTTCCTGGCAGGCTATAAAAAGCCGTCGGACCAGGATGCTGCGTTCCTGCGGATCTATCGACGCCAGTACCAGGTCCACTATCCCCTGGCCAAGGCTGACCGCCAGCGCCTGGAAAAGCTGCGGCCGGTGCTGCAGAAACATGCAAGTGCCCAGGACATGGACTGGCTGAACCTGGCGGCGCTGGCGTTCAAGGAGTCCGGCCTGCAGCCCTCGGCACGCAGTGGCGGTGCGCCAACCGGCCTGATGCAGATCACACCGTCAGCGGCGCAGCGGGTGGGCGTCAGCAACATTCATGAGCTCGATGCCAATGTGCAGGCCGGGGCCAAGTACCTGGCGATGATCCGCCGCAAGTTCTTTGCCAGCCCCAAGCTCAATGAGCGCGAGCGCATGGCCTTTGTGCTGGCGGCCTACAACATCGGCCCGGAGCGGGTGCAAGGGATGCGCGCGGAAGCCAGGCGTCGCGGGTTGAACCCCAACCAGTGGTTTTTCCAGGTGGAGCGCATCGCCATGGAGCAGGTGGGAATGGGACCTGTCAGCTATGTTAATAGCGTGAACAAGTATTACCTGGCGTTCGATCGGGAGCGGGAGTCGTTGGAGCCCCAGGGGCAAAAAGTTGCCCTTCGTAAATGATCGAATAAACTGATTGTTATGGCGGATTTTTTACGCTTTTAACATGAGATTTACTGATTAATATAGCGGCCAACCAACACACACTCTTTTAGGGATGACACAGCATGAGCACACTGATCAACAAGGTACTGTTTACCCGCGCTGGCTACGGCCTGACCGTTTTGCGGATTGTCGTCGGCATCATCTTCGCCGCCCACGGTTCGCAAAAACTCTTCGGGGCATTGGGTGGCTATGGCCTGGCGGGCACCGCGCAGTACATGGAAAGCATCGGCCTGACACCGGGCTACCTGATGGCGACGCTGGCGGGCGGTACCGAGTTCTTCGGCGGCCTGGCATTGATCATCGGCTTGCTGGTACGTCCGGCAGCATTGGGCCTGACCTTCCTTTCACTGGTGGCGATCTTTACGGTTCATATCAGCAACGGCCTGTTCATGGCCAACAACGGCTATGAATTCGCCCTGGCGTTGCTCGGTGGCAGCATTGCGGTGCTGATCGAAGGGGCTGGCAAACTGTCGGCGGACCGCGCCATCGCTGGGTAAAGGCTTTGTGAGCAAATAAAAAATGCCCGTATCAGCAGATACGGGCATTTTTTTAGCGCATTAGAACCCGAGTTTGTCGCGCAATCCGTAGTACCACGCACCCAGCGCAGCAAACGGGGTGCGCAACAGTTGCCCACCCGGGAACGGGTAGTGGGGCAGGTCGGCAAAGGCGTCGAAACGTTCTGCCTGACCGCGCAATGCCTCGGCCAGGACCTTGCCCGCCAGGTGCGTGTAGGTAACGCCATGGCCGCTGCAGCCCTGGGAGTAATAAATGTTGTCGCCCAGTCTTCCGACCTGAGGAAGACGTGACAGGGTCAGGAGGAAATTACCGGTCCAGGCGTAGTCGATTTTCACATCCTTGAGCTGCGGGAACGCCTTGAGCATCTTCGGACGTATGATCGCTTCGATGTTCGCCGGGTCTCGTGCGCCATACACCACGCCGCCGCCGAAAATCAGGCGCTTGTCGCCGCTCAGGCGGTAATAGTCGAGCAGGTAGTTGCAGTCTTCCACGCAATAGTCCTGGGGCAGCAGGCTTTTCGCCAACTCATCGCCCAAGGGTTCGGTGGTAATCACCTGCGTACCGCAAGGCATCGATTTGGCCGCCAGCTCCGGAACCAGGTTGCCCAGGTAGGCGTTGCCCGCCACGATAATGAACTTGGCCCTGACTTTGCCCTGTGGCGTGTGGACGACCGGGCTGGCGCCGCGTTCGATGCGTACTGCCGGCGACTGTTCATGAATGGTGCCGCCCAACGACTCCACGGCCGCCGCTTCGCCCAGCGCCAGGTTGAGCGGATGGATGTGCCCGCCACTCATGTCGAGCATGCCACCGATGTATTGATCGCACGCCACGACCTCGCGAATGCGGCGCTGGTCGAGCAACTCCAGCTGCGTGTGCCCGAATCGCTCCCACAAGCGCTTCTGGGATTCCAGGTGGCCCATCTGTTTGGGGGTGATGGCGGCAAACACGCCGCCGTCCTTCAAATCGCATTGGATGTTGTACCTGGCCACCCGATCACGAATGATCCGCCCACCTTCGAACGCCATCTGCCCCAGCATCTGGGCCTGCCGGGGGCCGACACTGCGCTCGATCACATCGATATCGCGGCTGTAGCTGTTAACGATTTGCCCACCGTTGCGCCCCGACGCACCGAAACCCACCCTGGCCGCTTCCAGCACCGTCACCCGAAAGCCGTGCTCCAGCAGGAACAACGCCGAGGACAGTCCGGTATAACCGGCGCCGATCACGCAGACATCAGTCTCGACCTCGCCTTGCAAAGACGGACGCGGCGGGACCGCATTGGCCGATGCGGCGTAATAGGACTCTGTGTAAGGGGTGTTCGCCATCCTGCAGCCTCTGTTTAATAAATTTAACGATTGCGTCGATCCTACCCGAGTTGAAAAACCGCCGCCAGCCACCGGAAAATCTTCTTCGCCGCAGCAAAATTAAATATTTTGCATATTCATAGGGTTAGCTCGAAAAAAGGTGTTGACACCCTCCCGGAATTCCGTAGAATGCCGCCTCACAGCAGGCACGTAGCTCAGTTGGTTAGAGCACCACCTTGACATGGTGGGGGTCGTTGGTTCGAGTCCAATCGCGCCTACCAAACAAAATCCGCTCTGCTGGGCGGTCTGGAAGGGCTCACCGAAAGGTGGGCCCTTTTTTGTTGTCCGGGATTTCTTCAGAACGTTCACAAAATATAGGCTTCGTTCACACTGGGCAATGTGAACGCCGATATCAGCTCATTCTATAGGTGAGGTAGGGCGGGATTCTTCCTCCAATAGGTGTCTGATGTGCTTAGGCAAATGAGGCGAGCTCGCGCTAGGTATCAAGGTGTCGGGGAGTTTCGATAGCGGCTCGGTGGCGCTAAACTGCCATCCTTTATAAAAGTGTGAGACCTAGCATGGATGTTGATTTTTCACAGCGAATGGGCTTCCACCCTCTCAAGCCGCAAATACAGCTGGACTCGATCAGCGACAACCTCCGCATTGCTATCTGGAACGTCTTATTGCTTGGGTATCTCAACGGGTACTCCCCGAGGGCGGGTAGCTCCTATCGCTACGTGAAAGGATCTAACCGGCACTCGTTTGCGATGAGTTACGTTGGTCGCTTCAAGAAGCAAGCAATTGATGAGATCCCGACTAATTGGTCTGAATTCCTTGCACATTTCCGGCGCGATTTCTTCGGGCTTAACTGGCACCGGGTGTATAGCTTGATGGAGTTTGTTCTCGCCAATGTAGAGGACCGATATAAGTCTGCACTCCTAGACGGATTCAACCGTGCAATGGAGCGTGAGGGTAGTGGGTACAGAGTGGTGGGAGGCTTCGTCACTGCGATCACTTCGCCATTGGAAATTGGCGCTGTGGAGGAAGCGATGTTGAGGGGGGGCAGATTTCCGGGTATTGGCGAGCACCTAAACTCTGCGACCAGGATGCTAAGCGACATACAAAGTCCGGACTACCGCAACTCCATCAAGGAAAGCATTTGTGCTGTAGAGTCGTTGGCTAAGCAGTTGACTGGCAATGCGAACGCCACCCTCGGCTCTGCACTGAGCGAGCTTGAAAAGCACCATAACCTGCATCCAGCGTTGAAAAGCGCGTTTTCGTCTCTCTACGGATGGACTTCGAATGCGGATGGCATCCGTCACGCGCTCATGGATGTTTCGAATTTGACGCATGCAGATGCGCGTCTAATGCTCATTTGCTGTTCGGCGTTTATCAACTTCGCAATTGATAGCACCAAGGAGTGATCGTGGCTGGGTTTCCACTGATTTCGTGCCTCCTGCCGCTGGCAGGATTGAATGGGGTGGGGTCGATCTCTTCTCTCTCGCAGTCACGCTAAGTACGGGACGCCTAGCTTTAGGACGAAACTGTGATTCTTGCAAGCCTTGACTCCCGACTGTTGCGTAGGTTGGCAATGCGAGTGACTACGCGGGTATCTTCATTGGCGAAACTCTCCAGGCCCAGAATCTCCAAGTCCACCCAGAACAAGACAATGGCATCAACAAATTCTGCCAACAGTTCAACGCGCCATTGAACGGACTGAACCGACGGGTATTGCTCAGGGCACAATTCAGGGTGCAGCTTGAACAGCTTCCTCGAAGACTTACCATCGCCGTGACGGCAGGCATTGCCCAAGAGTTGTAGCTTGTTCAGGGTGGCGTACGAATCGAAGGTGGTGAGGTCAGTGCCACGGACGTACTGAAACAGCTTGTTGATCCTTTCACCCCAAGGCACATGCTCCAGTTCGTCGGCTGTCACACCCTCGATTCCCAAGGAGCCAACACAGTCACCAAGATAGCGGCGAAGCTGTTGCTCCCAGAGAGATTGGATTGACAGACAGAAAGCCATGTTCGTCTTGTTGATCAGGTCCCGGTGGTCATGAGCCATGAAACCGGAAATCACCAGATCATCACTGCTCGCCAGCTCTAGGTGTTTTTGACGCAGAGCTGACAGCGACGGCTTCACCACAAGATCAAGGAACTCTTCGGCAATGGCACCGTTTCGATAGGCGTAGGCATCAGCCCAACCGTGCTTCCATGTGTGAGGCGTCGTCATCACCACTCCTTGTCTCGTTACAGAACTGACGATGTTACCAGTCAAGACCGCTCCCTACAGGATCCATGCCCCGTCAGTCCTATTCAAATCCCTCAGGAAGCATCCTAGGTCAAACCAGTGACGTGATGGCAGGCAGCCACAGCAGTCGGTAGCATGCACCGATCACTCAGAGGGAGCTCAACATGAAGGCATGGATTGGGGCGGTTGCACTGGTGGGGACTCTGGCAAGCGGCTCAGCAACAGCGGCGCCAGTGGCAACAGGGAATGAGCTGCTCCAATGGTGCAAGAAGGTGTTATCGGACAACGAGGCGGAATCCTCCAGTTACACTGCCGGGTACTGCACCGCAGTCGTAGTGACTGTTGGCGATCTGGTAAAAAGCATTAACCACGACCTCGGGCCAAAACTCCAAATCTGTGTTCCCAGCGGAGTGAGCAATGGGCAAATGGTGCGGTTACTGGTGAAGTATCTGGAAGCGAACCCGGAAAAACTCCACATCAACGCCACGACCCTAACCATCTTGGCAACCCAACAAGCGTTCCCATGCAGGAGCTGACCAAGACGTTTTCCACAGGATTTTGGCCCCGCGCCGCGAGAGCAGTGCAACTCTTGGTTCGATCCAGATTTCGGCGGCGAAAATAACCCTAGGCACTTGTGCACGGAAACACTTGGTTCTACCCGAACTGCTCAACCAAGTGCACACGGCGTCACTGAAAAGCTAAGGAATATCAAAATAAGAACAACTCTCATTTGAGGGTGTTGCTGCAAGGCTCTACAGCACCACTATAGACGGCCTACAACGGTGCTTCCTCTGGGTCAAAGCTGTGACGACACGTCACTAGAATAACCCTGTGGACACTGTAGAAGGCGTATCAGTCTCATCCCTTCATCTCACGCTTGATCCGGTAGACAGTGGCAACACCGCACTCAGCGAGCTTAGCCACATCATCGGCAGACATGTCCGGGTGCTTCGCCATCAAGCGCACGACGTTATCCCACATCGCTGTGTTCTTGCCCTTCCCCACTGGCTTCCACTCAGGGTCATCGAGCCTCTTGTTCTTCAGACCCTCCTTGATGCGTTCCACGCGCTTCACTTGGTCTAGCCTTGCCATGGTCGCCATCAGGTCGAGCAACATGTTGTTGATCACTTCCATGATCTGGCCTGTGATGCCCTTGTCCTCAACCATCATGTGACTAGTGGGCAGGTCGGCAATCACCAGACGTAGACCCTTGGCCTTGATCGTGGCCTTGAGGGTGTCCCAATCGGCCTGCGACAGACGACTCAGACGGTCTACGGATTCGACCAGCAACACTTCACCCTTCTCGGCAGTGTTCAAAAGACGTAGCAACTCTGGACGGTTGAGCTTGGTGCCGCTGATGTTCTCGCTGTAGATGCCAGCGAGGGCCAGGTTCTTGTCAGCCGCGAATGCCTCAAGCGATGCCTTGGCACGCAGTGCATCTTGATCCTTGGTGCTGGCTCTCAGGTAAAGGTGGGCGTTCATGGCTGACTATCTTTTGTTGTTTGTTTCGATAGAACAATGATAATACGATCATAAAGCTATCTGCAATAGTTATTTGATAGCGACTTGTTGGCCGTTATCGAACTACCAGACAAGTAGACTACTTTGATAGAGGATTTACCTTGCGGAAAGGCGCCGCAGTCGGTCTTCACCGGACGGCATGATCTGCACATCCAAGAAATGACGCTCACCAAGGGAGGTGCTTTCCAGCGCCGTGACGTAACCGCAACGAATCAACTCATCCATCAAGACAACATCATCAGCTCTTGCAACCGTGACGGCTCCTGCTGAAATCTTCTTCAGCAACGCGTAATGACGCTTCTCCTGATCGTCCACGTTAAATGCCTCCCCAAGTGCTCCATGAACAGCGTTGCCCTGCATGTCGGATGACCTAGGCCCAACAGGAGAGTTCAACCTGAGACCAGTTGGACACTTGCGGACATTCGGCTGTTGACTTCGGTACACGGTCATGAACCGCTCGCACCTTGCACGAATTCGTTGATTATGGGTGAAATATGGCGATTTCGTGCAAAAACTCAAGATTCAACGCTAACAACGCACCATGCTTCGCAAATTACAACCAACCCCCTATGGAATGCGGGCTGTAGCGAGTATTGCTACGCGTGGCCAGGTCAACCGAGTGACAAAACCGATAGTTTCAACAGGGTATTACCCTAGTTTTTTCAGGGTTTCCCTGAGCCCCGCTGACAGGACAGAACTATCCTCAAAGTTGGACCTCCGATTCTGACCACTCACATTCCGGCGCTCCCGGTAAGTAGCGACCCCTCATGAGACTCAAGCGACTCATCGCACTCATAGTCGTAGTCGGCCTGATCTGGATCGCTGTCGTCTGGGGCGTATCGGCGTGGCTTGCACGAGAACCCACAGAACCCACACATCCACCCACCGATATTGGCGATGTGCTGAAGTCCCGTAACAATCCTTGATTGTTAGTCATCGGTTGCACCCTGTAGGGTCATTAAACAGGGGGGGGCCTCAAGGTTTCCGTTATCACTGTCGGGATGGGGTGCCATCATAGATTATGGCTTGAACTACATGGACAAGGAGAACGGTATGAATGGTTGGCAAAGGATATGGGTACTTGCTTGTGTTGCCATTGGAATAGCGGTGTTTGTGATGACCATGGATGCATGGCCAACGACTGCAAGAGACGATGAGTTTCATAAGTTCAAAGTCAGGTCGAATGAACTGCAACTTCAGATAATGCAGACCGCCACCGAATACCCGGACTCTTCACCGGGCGTTATCAATGAGAACAATACGCTCGACAAAGCGATACTCGCAATCGCTCAGGAAGAGGAGGACTACAGACTCAAACCATCCACGCTGTTATCGAGACAGTTGGCATTAGGGCTAACTTCGACATGCCTCTGGCTTCTCGCTTGCGGGATGCTCTACACAATCGGGTTGGTTTTCAGGTGGGTTGTCCGGGGCTTCCGCCCCAAGGAGGCTTAACCACTGTTTATCGCCACTGTTGTGAACGTCCGTTCACGGCCTATGAACAGCCTTTGATTGTCAGTCATCGGCTGTGTCCTGTTCGGGATGGTTAGGCGTGGAGACTCAGATACTCACGACCATCTGTGGTTGTCCGAATTCCGTGGTAAGAACCAATTACACTTCTGTCATCACTGGAATGTGCTCCAGTTGCATACCCAGCCAACATTAGATGTTTGAAGTTGTCGAAGTCATCACCGTCAACCGAGATGTTGTGATGGGGCGGAATTGGGCCGGACTCCATAGCGTGAATGTCAACCAGGAGTTTGTGACAGGCAGCGTTTAACGCAAGCATGGGTGTTTCCTCATACAGAGAGTGAGTTGTGTCAGAGATTGAGTGAATACGATTTTTCGAATTCGGGAATAGTTTACCACACTGTAGGAACTCGCCTTTATGGCGGGATTAACACGAGTGCTTCGCCCTTGGAACTCTGCTCCCTCGCCCTTGTCCTCTTCACAGCGTCCGCTGTGGGGTTAGTCAGCGCTTCTGCACTGAAGAATACCGTATAGTGAAGTTGCACAGAGCGGAGCTCTAAACAGCATATCCCTTCAAACGTTATCCCATGGTAGGCGGCAGCCTTGAAGTTACACACGAAAGAGATTGGCGGATGAATTGATATACATCAATCCGCCTACACTCATGAACTGCCGTTCATCGCAGGGAACACCGTAGACCTTCCGGTCTTGCACATACACAATAAAACATAACCACAATCCAGCTTCGCTGTTGCCCTTGATCTACTTTACAGTGCAAGACGAATGCGGGAGCATTCAGGGTGATCCCCTGTCAGCGACGCTGACGATAGTACCACTCAAGCGGAAGCTTACATTCTCACTTGCTGGGGATACGTATGTATCAATATCCCAGCTACACTTTCAGGCTGTCGCCTCTCTACAGGGTATACAGTCGTGAAGTCCCTTCACTGTGCACTCACTCCAAAGTAACATCTAATCAAAGGCAAGACTCCCTCGGAGAGGTAGTCCATCTCTCCGCTTCCGCAGAGAGATTGCTCTTAAGATACATGCGGCCGAAACTGTACCCCCCCCCCTATGCTGCCAGTGCGAACACCTCATCTCGCCACTTCCTAATGGTCTTCGGCGGTACATTTGTTTCCCGCTCAATAGCCTTCACCGGAGTATTCTTCGCCAGCAGTGACAGTACTTCATGTTTCTTGGGGTGCTGCTGTCGTGCCTTTATGGCTATGACATTGCCAGCGGACACACTACCCATTTCCTCTTCGGCGTCGTACTCTTCAGCACTCTTGTACTGCGTCAGCGTGCGTAAGTCGTAATGCAACTTAGCCAGCTCTTCAACACTTGGCTTGGCCAGATCCTCCTGATCGTCCCATGTACAGGGCTTAGGCTCAGACTCTATGCCTTCCATCTCTCTGTAAAGTGAGCGGGGTCGTTCACTCATCATCCATGGAATGATCAGTTCAATCGCCTTTACATAACGCCTGGCATGTCTGTCACCGAGTTGCAGCAAATCCTCTACTGCTTCGTTGGTGACAACTGGGAGGCTTTCCAGAATCACGACAAGGTTGCGTACGGACAATGGCATAGACTTGCCACCAACACCGATAACCCGGTCATGCCAGTCTAACCGTGCAATACCTTCAATTGTGTCCAATGCAAAGGCAGGATATCGACCCCAGTCCGTAGTACATCCGAAAAATCCAAAGAATGGATTATCAATGGACTTGGGTTTCCGCCCAGTGGCCCTCTTGGGCTCTCGGTCAATCTTGGCTCTTTCTTTCAACTTCGGAGCATTGTCGACCAACCACTTGTCAGCATTAGAGGCTATTCGTGCATCCAGCTCTTCGAGCTCTGCCGGAGATAGCAGCCCCGAAGAGTGAATAGGTGCAGTGCTGCTGGTTGTGCTCGTATTCAAATTCAAAGCGAGTGAGTGCTGCATTGTTGGTTCTCCTTGTTCAAGTTTCAGTTCATAGGCACGAGCCTCATTGAGTGGTGTTAACCGCAGGCAGGTGCCTGCGGCGGTGTTTGGTACGGCAGCTTAATCTCGAACGTGACGAGAGTAGGCACGAAGGCGCTCAATAACTCGAGCGTCAATCAAGTCTTCATACTTCTCTGCAAGCTCGTAACAGTAATCCCGATGAGCTGTCTTGTACGCGTCGAATGCTGCAATGATGTCACGAAACTTTCCCAGATAAAATTGCTTGCCGTGTTTCGAAATACGAGAAACAAAGTCTTTTCCTCTCGGCCCAATGGTTACTCCGATCGGCAATCCTCCTCGCTGACTCCGGGTGTCTCGAAACATCTGATTGATCACCCTCGGAACCAGTGAGCAGAATTCCGGTGAGTACATGGTGTTGAGCGGATCAAGAATATCCTTATCCAGCTCCATGTCTGCCTCAGATTTATAAGGCTGACTCACAAACCAATCTGCAAACTCTTGGAAGTCTTGCCACATAGGGCAAACCGTACAGTTCGCATATGCAGTAGCTTTGGAGTTGTAGCATCGATTAATCATGTCGAGCCATTTGCGATACGAACGGCATGTCTTCTCGTGATGCGGCATACCCAAGGCTTTGCGTCTCTCCGATGAGTCATAGCCAACTCCACAGAGTAACTTGCTGTCTCGCGGCGGAGCGAAGAGTGGCGCCTCCTGGCCCAGCACATAGTCAAGATGGAAACCGAAAAATTCCGGGTATACGTAAATTGTTCTGATGTTGAACTGTTCAGCGCTTTGTTTCATAAGTTCCTCCTAGTAGTTATTGCCGATTAAAACCGACTTCAGGTCGGCATCGACGGCAGTGTTCTACCTTCAAGGAAGTAATGAACTCTGCTATCGTCGGTGCATGGTCTCGTTTATGAGTTTGTTCAGATGTGATTGATTCATAGTTAATCTCACAATGCTGGTTCGACCGTCAGTGGTGGTCAGCCAATGTTCATGCGGCAACACATTACGCACCAGTGTTACGTTCGAATTGAACGCATGGTGATGACGGAAGGCGCCGCTGCGACTGCTGTATTCCTAAAAACGTTAAGTTGTTAAAGAGCGGTATACCCAATTTCCATGCAGGGAAAAACCTTGCGTTAATCTGGTCTGAATATCTGTGTTTCATTATTTATTGTGCGCCCGGTGTCTATGAGGATGGTCAGGCTGGGTCGCTCTCTTAACTATGAGTACTGGCCCCCTAAGCCTTTGGTTGACCAAGTGTGTAAGCCTTTCCTCCGGGCACACTCACAACCATTACCTTGTTCCAATGCCGTTTCACTGTAGCGATGCCAATACCGAGTTTCTCTGCTGCTTCAGATTGTGTGCAGCCCTGGCCTTTCAGTGTGAGAACCGAGCGAGTCGTGTCTAGCGCTTCGGGCCTTCCCAACCTTTTCCCCTCTTTCTTGGCACGGTTAAGTCCTTGCTGCGTACGCTCAATCAACAGGTCCCGCTCAAACTCAGCCACCGCATCCAACACTTTCATAGTCATCTTGCCAGCGGCAGAGGTGAGGTCTACATCACCCAAAACTAAGCAGTGAACTCCGATGCCTTCAGCACAAAGATGCTCAACGGTCTGGCGGACATCCATGACGTTGCGACCCAACCTATCCAGCTTGGTGACTATCAGCATGTCCCCAGTTTCCATACACTCAAGCAGCTTCTGGAAACCGGGGCGTTCGATCGCTGTCACGCTACCTGAGATGACCTCTTCAACCACTCGACTTGCGTGCACATCAAAGCCAGCGGTCCTTACCTCTTGTACTTGTTTCTCAGCGGACTGATCTGAAGTCGAGACGCGGGCATAAAGAAAAGTGTGTGCCTGAGTTGGTGAAGTCGAACGCTGCTGTCTAAGCCAGCCTTCACGCGTGCCAAACGCACAGCCTGAGTTACGGCGTGCGGTGTAACCGTAAACACTTGGCCGTTCGGGTGGCGTCCCACAGTGGCCCACAGTTGGGCAAGTTGGAGAATTTCAACAGCACGGTGGGTGAGGGGGACGGACCGTGTGCCGTTCTTCCCGTCGATCACATCGGCAATGCGGTCATTAAGGTGCAGGCAGTCTTTGGTCAGCTTCAGGATTTCGGATCGCCGCATCGCAGTTTCGTATGCCAGTTCCACAATGAGTTGCATGGTGGGAGACAGTTTCGCTAGCAGTCGCTCAAGCTCACGTGCACGGATTACCTTGTCTGAAGAGCGATCAGGTTTGGGAAGTGCAATGTCACTGACAGGGTTATGAATGTCGATCAACAACCCACGTTTGGCGAACCGGTAGAACCGCGACATGAATGCGAGTTGCGTTCTGCACGTAGACGGCTTGACCTTCTTCAATCGCATGATCTTGAAGTCATTGATCATCTGCGGCGTGATTTCATGAATGGGCTGAGTGAAGTGCCTGCCCAGATGCTCCACGATTTTCAGTGCGTGGTCGTAGCTGCCTTTTCCCTTGAGCATCGTTTCACAGTAGGTCATGCCCAACGTATAAATGGTGTGATGCTTGCGATCCATCGTCACGGCTTCGATCTGCTTCGCCCATGACTGTGCTTCAGCCTTGGTGCTGAAGGTTTTCGACTGTGGAGATTTACCTTTTACCCGTACCTGAGCGTTCCAGTTGCCGGACGGAAGGGAGCGAATATTGGCCATTGTTGACGCCTCATGATGTGAATGGGCGTTCTGTGAAAACCAAGAGCAGCAGGGCTTGCAGCTTGCTCAAGCAGACATTGACATGGTGGGGGTCGTTGGTTCGAGTCCAATCGCGCCTACCAAACAAAATCCGCTCTGCTGGGCGGTCTAGAAGGGCTCACCGAAAGGTGGGCCCTTTTTTGTTGTCCGGGATTTGAGCTGTGGTTTCAAAACTCGCACCCAAAGCGCCAAAGCGCCAAAGCGCCAGGCATTACTGAACTGCTTCAGCCCCGCCAAGCCCAAATGAAAACCAATTCGTCTCGCATTGAACTGCCTGCAACCAATTGCATCAAAGCAGGACAGGCAACCGGACTATTCGTGGGTTCACTGAGGCGGGAGGGTAATGATGGGGAGGCGGGCAATGATCAAGTTCTTTGCGGCTTACCTGTCCATTTGCCTCTTGCTGCAATGGACGATGGTCGAAGCGTCTTCCTGGATAGCCAGCCACGTGCTGCTGCGGTGGATTTTGTAGTGGCCCATCTGCAAGTGACGGCCGTCCCTTGCTACTGCGATTCAGGCGTAATATAGGCAGTGTTATCTCATCTGAAGGAGTCGCATATGATCTCCGACCAAATGAACAGACAGGCGTCCGATCACAAGGCTGTGTGGGATCAATATTTCTGCGCCGCGTTGATTGCCGAAAGCCATCTAACGGCGCCCGTCGTCGGCGCGGTCACGCATGAAGACCGGCAGAATCTGTTGATTGAAAGGGCCAAGGCGCTCGCGGACAAGATGATTGAATGCAGGAAATAACCTGAGCCCAGCCTTCGCGCTGGGCTCTTCACATCGGCTACATGGCAATCATGGCTGGACGATTCAGGCAACCAGTTCGACTTTACCTGTCGCCAGGCGATAAATGCCCCCCACTATTTTCAGCTGGCCCTTGCTGAGCGCATCAGTCAGCAGGGGCGTGGCTTGCTTGAGGCGTTCGATCGAGTTCTTGATGTTTTGCACGGTCGCGTTTTCCACCAGGTCACCTGGACGACCTTTGACCTGCTCGACAGAGGATTTGAGTGCATCCGTCAGTGCAGGGATCTTCCCGGGGAACACCGTGTGATCCTTGACGGCTTTAACGCCAGCCTCGATGGCGCCGCAGCGCTCATGGCCCAATACCAGGATCAGCGGTGCGCCGAGCACGGCCACGCCGTATTCGAGGCTTGCAAGGCCTTCGTCGGTGACGAAGTTGCCGGCCAGGCGTACGGCGAAAAGATCGCCCCGTGCGGTATCGAATGCGTATTCCGGGGCGATGCGCGAGTCAGAGCAACTCAGCACCGCCACGAAAGGATTCTGACCGGAAACCAATGCTTCTCGTTCATCCTTGAAGTCGTGCGTTTCGGAATTACCGCTGACATAGCGTTCGTTGCCCGCCATCAACCTTTTCAGGGCTTCATCCGGGCTGATGACGTTTTTGGGTTTTGGCGGCGCGGTGGTTTTCTCGGCTGCCTGGATTATTCGACTCGGCATTGCGCCGGCCATTAGCAAGGCTCCCACTCCCAATCCAGCAAGGCGAAGGAAGCGACGACGCTCATTGATCTTTGCTGCAGAGGTTGAATCACATGATTCGCACATGATGTTGTGTACTCAGGTCAATTAGGAGGAGTGACTGCTGTCGGGGATTGTGCCTGAAGAGCTTCGGCACTGGAGTCTTGGAGTCTAGTAGGTCTGTAACGTTATATTTTACGCGGCCTCCAGCGGGGGCAGCCGAGTCGTTGGCGGCGAAAAGCAAATGGTCTGTCGGGTGCAAACAGTCGTTTCATGAACTACTACTGACAGGCTGATTCGACTACGTCTCTACAGGAGTTTCCCGATGCTGGCTCACTGGTTGCTTGCAGCGATTCATCTTTTGGCGTTTGCGCTTGGATTCTGGGCTGTCCTGGCGCGTGGCACGGCTTTTCGGCGCCTGGCTGTCGGCGCAGGCGAGGCTCGCGATGTATTGATGGCAGACAACATGTGGGGCATTTCTGCCCTTGTCTTGCTGGTTACCGGCGGCATGCGGGCCTTTGGCGGTTTCGAGAAAGGCACGGATTACTACCTGAGCCAGCCGTTGTTCCATCTCAAGATGACGTTGTTGGTGGTTATCCTGCTACTGGAAATTGCGCCCATGGTGACGTTGATCAAATGGCGGGTTGCACGGTCGCGTGGCGCGGCTATCGATACCTGGCGTGCAACGCTATTTGCACGAGTCAGTCATATCGAGGCGGTGCTGGTGTTGCTGATGATGGTGGTGGCGAGCGGGATGGCGCGGGGTTTCACATTCGGCTGACAGAAAGTGAAGGGAAAGCGCAGGCGTGTTGCGCTGGAATCTTTAGCCAGCCGTCGTTGCGGGGCGAACGGGCTGGCTACTGACTACGACAGGATTCAGGTTTGTGGCTTTTCCGGGGCGGTCAGGCCGGCCTGAATGCGCTGGTAAATTTCTTCGCGATGCACTGCGACGTCTTTGGGGGCATTGATGCCAATCCGGACTTGCTGGCCGCTTACGCCCAGGATGGTGATCGTAATGTCATCACCAATGTTTATGCTTTCACCGACTTTGCGGGTGAGTATCAGCATGGTCTTCTCCTTGATTGCTTCGTGGGGCACCTGATTCGGACAGTGCAGAGGTCGGTGTTATGTATAGATTAGTGCGAAGTCTCACGGTTTGGGTGCCTCTTTCTGACGCGCAGATACAGCATTAATTCCCAAGGTGTAACTATACAGAGGCCGCCACCATGATTCTCGTTGTTTTGCGCCCATTTTTACGGCGCTCGCGAAGTATTCATGAATGCTAAAATCCCCCGCTTTAAGCATTCAGAGGGAAACGCTGTGCGCAAAATGGTCTTGGCAATCGCGGTATTGGCTCTGGCGGGATGCGGTGATGGCAAGCGCGAGGAGGCACCAAAGCCGCAGCCTGCGGCGGCGGCAACGTCGGCGCAGGTGGCGGGGCCACAGTGGGATCTCGAAGTACGGGGCGAAACGCCCCAGGCCGTCAGCGATCTCAGCGGCTGGCTGATCGAGCACAGCTTCATGTCCAACGTGGTCAGGGAAAATGGCAAGACTCGCATCCTGATGGGGCCTTACAGCTCCAGGGAAGAAGCCGATGCCAAGCAGGCGCAGGTAAATGCCGCGCTCATCAAGGCGAAGAAACAGAACATCGAAGTGCTGGTGCTGGAGCGCCCGACGGCTCAGTAAGGGCCCAGTCGGGTGGCTGAAAAAAAGGCCTGGGGTGTTCAGCCCCCAGGCCTTTTTTTAACCGCTAGCGTTCAGCCGCAGGCTTTCATGTCGACCGGGCCGACGAACTCGTTGCCGCGCCCCATGACACACGCCACGCTCTGGTTGCGCTGGCGTTCCCAGGCTTGCACCGGGTAGGTCTTGTCCCACGCCTGGTACAACTGCTGGTCCTGTTTCGACAGGCGCAAACCATATTGCTTGCTCATGTAGAAATAGGTTCGGGCGATCATGCCGCGAATGGACGGGCGGGGCATGACTTTCTTCGCCTTGAAGTCGATCTGGGTCAGGCACGAACCGTATTGGCCCGATTGCTCCGGTAGCCAGCCGAAACTGAAGTTGCTGCGGTCACCATTAACCTCGCCAATGCTGGGCACCAGGTTGTGCAGGTCGGCTTCGGCCTTTTGGTAGGTCGGGTCGTATCGCGTACAGTTTTTACGCCCGCCCTCCTGCCAGCACTGGCGCTGATGTCCGATTTGCCACGCCGGAACAATGTGTTCCCACTCGATGCGGGCGGCACGCTTGGCGTTTTTGCGTGGCACATAACCGCAGGCCGCGAGGTTCACTTTGTTACCGGTGTATTTACAGCCGCAATAAAACTCGGTGGACTGCGGTGCATACAGCTTCCAGGCGACTTTCTTGGCCTCGCTGAACGTGCGTGGCGCATCAGCCTGGGCCCCCATCGCGAACAACAGGAGCAGCAGGGCAAAACAACGGACACTCATCGACTCAGTCTTCCTTCGGCACTACCCAGAAAATCTGCACACCACCATCGTCGCGGTGGGCGAGGGTGACGTTGTCGTTCTCGTCGATTTCTTCGAGCAGGCGTTCCCATTCATCCACGGGCTCGTCTGGAAGGCGGAAGATCAGGGCTGCCCTGGCTTTTTGAGCGGTTGGGCCGTTGATGATTTTCTGAACGCGCAGGCCCATGCGTACATAGGTGTCTGGTGAGGCGGAGGTGGTGTCCACAGGATTATCCTTATTAAGCTGTACATGCATACAGTATTTAACTGTAGGCATTTTCGCAACTGCTTAAAATTCAAGAGAATCCTCTGACAGTGGTTTTTACCGATTGGTGTAGGGGTAAACGAGTTTTTTTGTCAGGCGGGAGTGATGAGAGATGCCCGACCGGAGTCGGTCGGGCGAGGGGCGAATCAATATTCCCAGAACATCCGTTGCAGCTCTTTGCTGTCATTGGTCTTGGTCAGCGCGACCATCGCCAGGATTCGGGCTTTCTGCGGGTTCAGGTCATGCGCCACCACCCAGTCATATTTGTCGTCAGGCTGTTCGGCGTTACGCAGGACAAACCCACCGGCATTGACGTGGGAAGAGCGGATGATCTGCACGCCGTCCTTGCGCAGGGCTTGCAAGGCAGGCACGACCCGGGAAGAGACCGAGCCATTGCCGGTGCCGGCATGGATGATGGCCTTGGCACCCGACTGGGCCAGTGCCTTGTAGGCGGTGTCGCCGACGTTACCGTAGGAGTAGGCAATTTCGACGTCAGGCAAGCTCTGGATGTTCTTGATGTCGAATTCCGAGTCCATGGTGTGGCGCTTGGACGGGAGGCGGAACCAGTAGGATTTGCCTTCGACCACCATCCCGAGGGGGCCCCAGGCGCTTTTAAACGCTTCGGTCTTGATGTTGATCATTTTGCTGACATCGCGACCCGACTGGATTTCGTCGTTCATGGTCACCAGCACGCCCTTGCCACGCGCGTCCTTGCTGCTGGCCACGGCGACGGCGTTGTACAGGTTCAGCATGCCGTCGGCGGACATTGCGGTACCCGGGCGCATGGAGCCCACGACAATGATGGGCTTGTCGGTTTTTTCCACCAGGTTGAGGAAATAGGCGGTTTCTTCCAGGGTGTCGGTGCCGTGGGTGATCACGATGCCATCGACGTCCTTGCTGTCCGCCAATTCGGCAACACGACGGCCCAGTTGCAACAGGTTGTCGTTGGTGATGCTTTCGGAGGCGATCTGCATGACCTGTTCGCCGCGGACATTGGCCAGTTCGCTGAGCTGCGGTACCGCGGCAATCAATTGCTCGATGCCGACTTTCGCTGCTTGATAGGTGGCGCTGTTGGCGGCGCTGGCGCCTGCACCGGCGATGGTGCCGCCGGTCGCCAGGACCACGACATTCGCCAGTTTCTGTTGGGTTTCGACTTCTTTTGCCTGAAGGGCGGCGGGCACGAGCAGCAAGAGGGCCAATGTGCCCGGAATAAGGTTTTTCAAAGCAGATGTCATTATTTTTCTCTCTTGTAGTGACGGTGCTGATGCAGGTTCATCTAGATGCGCCCCCAAACGGATCTGAACCCGTGGGGTGCTGAAGAAAGAGCACGTCCCGTACCAGTTACAACTGGAATCAAAAAAAAATCCTAACCTATTGATTTGTTTGTCAATTTAAACGAGTTGTTGAGCGGCGACCTTCCTGTGTTGTCCGGCTTTCCGACTGTGCGTGGATTTTTCATTCGGCTTTCCGAAAAGGATTTCGATTCCCCTTTAAATATCGGCGTTAAAGAAACCGGTCGGCAGGTCGATGTTTCAGTGAAGAATCATCTACAGGGAGTTCACATGTCGTTGACGGTCGGTTTGCCACATTCAGCGGTTGTTAATATCGGCGGGAAATCAGCGGCTGCCGTCGACACCTTGAGTGACACGGCATCGGTGCAGCAGTCCGGTGAGCCCGTGCAGGATGAAAAGCCTGTCCGAATGGAGCAGGGCGCGCAGGCGAGTGAAGACGCCGAAGGCGCTGGCAGCCAGCAAAGCGTTGCGGCGCAATTGCTGCTCAAGCGCATGCAGGAACTGCAAGAGCAACTGCGTGAGCAACAGCAACAACTGGCGGCTGCCCAGGCCGCGTGTTTTCAGTCTGAAGAGGCCAAGGCCGTGGCCGTGATGGCGCTCCAGTCACAGATTGCTGATACGTTGTCGGCATTGATGCAGGTGGCCGCCAGCCTGGCAAAAGAGTTGACTGGTTCCGGCAGTATTGTCAGCACTACGGCGTGACCTTGTGTGCTGGTGGCTATACGCGCAACCTGCGGACGGGGTATGACGGCCGTTGACAAATTCCGGCAAGATTCGCATAGTCATGGTTCGCAAACGTTTGCGACATCTCTATATGCCGCCCCGACGTTGCTCACAATAATCATAAGATCGGAGTGAACCCATGAAGCTGCCATTCGCTGGACGTCTTCTTGCTGTCGCAATACTGGCTGGCGCAACCGCCACGCTGCCTGTTTCTTCGGCGTTCGCCCAAACGCCTGAAAAGCCAAAAGTCGCGCTGGTGATGAAGTCCCTGGCCAACGAATTCTTCCTGACCATGGAAGACGGCGCCAAGGCGTATCAGAAAGATCACTCCGACGAGTTCGAGCTCATCTCCAACGGCATCAAGGACGAAACGGATACGGCCAACCAGATCCGCATCGTCGAGCAAATGATCGTGTCGAGGGTCAATGCGCTGGTGATCGCGCCCGCTGATTCCAAGGCCATGGTGCCGGTGATCAAAAAAGCCGTCGACGCCGGCATTACCGTGATCAACATCGACAACCAGCTCGACCCGGCCGTGGTCAAGAGCAAGAACATCAGTGTGCCGTTCGTAGGCCCGGATAACCGAAAGGGCGCGCGCCTGGTGGGTGAGTACCTGGCCAAGAAGCTCAAGGCCGGTGACGAAGTAGGCATCATCGAGGGGGTGTCCACCACCACCAATGCCCAGGCCCGCACCGCAGGCTTCAAGGATGCGATGGAGGCGGCGCAGATCAAGGTCGTGTCCGTGCAATCGGGCGACTGGGAAATCAACAAGGGCAACCAGGTGGCGTCCTCGATGCTCAGCGAATACCCGAACATCAAGGCCCTGCTCGCCGGCAACGACAGCATGGCGGTGGGCGTGGTGTCTGCCGTGCGTGCCGCGGGCAAGGCTGGCCAGGTCCAGGTGGTCGGTTACGACAACATCAATGCCATCAAGCCGATGCTCAAGGATGGCCGCGTCCTGGCCACCGCCGATCAGTTTGCCGCCAAGCAGGCGGTGTTCGGCATCGAGACCGCGTTGAAGATCATCAAGGGCGAGAAAGTCGACAGCGGCGCCAACGGCGTGATCGAAACTCCGGTAGAGCTGGTTACACAGTAAATTTCCGGCGACGCAATGGCGCTCGCCATCCCTGCGAGCGCATGGAGAGTCTTATGTCTGTTAGCGCCCCGCACGCTGTCCTCTCGGTCAGCGACATTGGCAAGACTTACGCGCAGCCGGTCCTGGCCGGCATCAACCTCACGCTCATGCGCGGCGAGGTGCTGGCACTGACCGGCGAGAATGGCGCCGGCAAAAGTACGCTGTCGAAGATTATCGGCGGGCTGGTCACGCCGACTACTGGCCAGATGCAGTTTCAGGGGCGCGATTACCGCCCGGGCAGCCGCACCCAGGCCGAAGAGCTGGGGATCCGCATGGTCATGCAGGAGCTCAATCTGTTGCCGACCCTGTCGGTGGCGGAAAACCTGTTTCTGCACAAGCTGCCCAGCACTGCTGGCTGGATCAATCGCAAGCAACTGCGCCTGGCTGCGATCGAGGCCATGGCTCAGGTCGGGCTCGACGCTATCGACCCGGACACCCCGGTGGGCGAGCTGGGCATTGGTCATCAGCAGATGGTCGAGATCGCGCGCAACCTGATCGGTGATTGCCACGTGCTGATCCTCGATGAGCCGACCGCGATGCTCACCGCCCGTGAAGTCGAAATGCTCTTCGAGCAGATCACGCGCCTGCAGGCCCGTGGCGTGTCGATCATCTATATCTCCCATCGCCTCGAAGAGCTTGCGCGGGTGGCCCAGCGCATTGCGGTCCTGCGTGACGGCCACCTGGTGTGTGTCGAGCCGATGGCCAACTACAACAGTGAGCAACTGGTCACGCTGATGGTCGGGCGCGAACTGGGCGAACACATCGACATGGGGTCACGTGACATCGGTGCTGCGGCATTGACGGTCAAGGGGCTGAGTCGTGCCGACAAGGTGCGTGACGTGTCCTTCGAAGTGCGGGCTGGCGAGATCTTCGGTATTTCCGGATTGATCGGGGCAGGGCGCACCGAGTTGCTGCGCTTGATTTTCGGGGCTGATACCGCGGACAGCGGCACGGTGGCGCTGGGCTCACCCGCCCGAGTCGTGAGCATCCGTTCGCCGGTGGACGCGGTTAGTCATGGCATTGCCCTGATCACCGAAGACCGCAAGGGCGAGGGCCTGCTGCTGACGCAATCGATCGGCGCGAACATTGCGCTGGGTAACATGCCGGTTATTTCCAGCGGTGGCCTGGTCAATCCTGGCGCTGAAGCGGGGCTGGCCCAACGGCAGATCGACGCCATGCGCATTCGCAGTTCCGGACCGGCGCAGTTGGTGTCCGAGTTGTCCGGGGGCAACCAGCAGAAGGTAGTCATCGGTCGCTGGCTGGAGCGTGATTGCTCGGTGCTGCTGTTTGACGAGCCGACCCGGGGCATCGATGTCGGCGCCAAGTTCGACATTTACGCGCTGCTCGGCGAGTTGACCCGCCAGGGCAAGGCCTTGGTGGTGGTGTCCAGCGACCTGCGCGAATTGATGTTGATCTGCGACCGCATCGGTGTGCTCTCGGCGGGGCGTCTGATCGACACCTTCGAGCGCGACAGCTGGACCCAGGATGATTTGCTTGCCGCCGCGTTCGCCGGCTACCAAAAACGTGATGCGCTGCTCAACGAAGCGGCGCCTAGGGATCTTCAATGAAAACCGTATCTTCGGCCGGCCCACGCAGCGGCAATTTCTATGGGCTGGGCACTTACCTGGGGCTGGCCGGCGCCTTGCTGGCCATGGTCGTGCTGTTCTCGGTCCTGAGCAGCCATTTCCTCTCCTACAACACTTTCAGCACCCTGGCCAACCAGATTCCGGACTTGATGGTCCTGGCGGTCGGTATGACCTTCGTGCTGATCATCGGCGGTATCGACCTGTCGGTGGGTTCGGTGCTGGCGCTGGCCGCGTCGACGGTCAGCGTGGCGATTCTCGGTTGGGGCTGGAGCGTGCTGCCAGCGGCTTTGCTCGGCATGGCGGCTGCCGCGCTGGCGGGGACCGTCACCGGTTCGATCACCGTGGCCTGGCGCATTCCCTCGTTCATCGTGTCCCTGGGTGTGCTGGAAATGGCCCGCGGCGTGGCGTACCAGATGACCGGTTCGCGCACGGCCTACATCGGCGACGCCTTTGCCTGGCTGTCCAATCCGATCGCCTTCGGAATTTCGCCCTCGTTCATCATCGCCTTGCTGATCATTTTCATCGCCCAGGCCGTGTTGACCCGTACCGTATTCGGGCGCTACCTGATCGGCATCGGCACCAACGAAGAGGCGGTGCGCCTGGCGGGGATCAACCCCAAGCCCTACAAGATCCTGGTGTTCAGCCTGATGGGGTTGCTGGCCGGTATTGCCGCGCTGTTCCAGATTTCTCGCCTGGAAGCGGCGGACCCCAATGCCGGCTCCGGGTTGGAGTTGCAAGTGATCGCTGCCGTGGTGATTGGCGGCACCAGTCTGATGGGTGGGCGCGGCTCGGTCATCAGCACCTTCTTCGGCGTGCTGATCATTTCGGTATTGGCGGCCGGCCTGGCGCAGATCGGCGCCACCGAGCCGACCAAACGCATCATCACTGGCGCCGTGATCGTGGTGGCGGTAGTGCTGGATACTTATCGCAGTCAGCGCGCAAGCCGGCGGACCTGAGTCATGGCAACGATCAAGGATGTAGCAGCACTGGCGGGGATTTCCTACACCACGGTTTCCCATGTGGTGAACAAGACCCGGCCGGTGAGTGAAGAAGTACGGGTCAAGGTCGAGGCCGCAATCAAGACCCTCGATTATGTGCCCAGCGCCGTCGCCCGGTCCCTCAAGGCCAAGACCACGGCAACCATCGGCCTGCTGGTGCCCAACAGCCTCAACCCGTATTTCGCCGAGCTGGCGAGGGGTATCGAGGACTACTGTGAGCGTAATGGCTACTGTGTGATCCTGTGCAATTCGGACGATAACCCGGACAAGCAGCGTAGTTACCTGCGAGTATTGCTGGAGAAACGCATCGACGGCCTGATCGTCGCCTCGGCCGGTGGTGACGGCGGGTTGGCCCAGGGCCTGGCGGCCGTGCGCACGCCGATGGTGATCGTCGACCGAGGGCTCGAAGGCGTCGACGCGGACCTTGTGCGCATCGATCACGAGTACGGCGCCTACCTGGCCACGCGGCATCTGCTGGAGTTGGGGCATCGGGATATCGCCACCATCAGCGGCCCTGCAACCACCAGCGTGGCGCAGATGCGCTTGGCCGGCTTTTGCCGGGCCCTTGAAGAGGCGGGTATCCGTGTTGCGCGCGGGCGCATGCTCGAAAGCGATTTCACCAGCACCGGTGGCTACAGCGCCGCCGCTGTGCTTCTGGAAAACAATCCGCCCAGCGCGATCTTTGCCGCCAACGACATGATCGGTATCGGTGTGCTGCGTGCCGCCGCCGAGCGCAATATCCGCGTGCCGACGGACCTTTCCGTCATCGGCTTCGACGACATCCAGATGAGCCGCTATGTCTATCCGGCACTGACCACCGTGGGCCAGTCGATCCTGCAACTGGGCGAAATGGCGGCCGGGGTGCTGCTGCGCCGGATTGCCAAGCCGGACCTGGCAACCGAACAACGCATCGTGACCCCCAGCATCGTCTTGCGCGAATCGACCGCGCCGTTGGCCGGGGTGTTCGCACAGTATCGTTAAATGAAAAGCATCGCTAAATCCCGAGCAGCGCTGGAACAGTCTTGATGAGTAGTAATGTATGTCAGCAAAAGTAGTGGTAGTCGGCAGCTTGAACATGGACCTGGTGACTCGGGCGTCGCGCTTGCCCCGTGGTGGAGAAACACTGATCGGCCAGTCGTTTGCGACGGTCTGTGGCGGCAAGGGGGCGAACCAGGCCGTGGCGGCTGCGCGCCTCGGTGCGCAGGTGTCGATGGTGGGCTGCGTGGGCACCGATGCCTACGGCCAGGTATTGCGACAGGCGTTGCTGGACGAGGGCATCGATTGTCGGGCGGTCAGCGCCGTGGAAGGTACCAGTGGCGTGGCCTTGATCGTGGTCGACGACAACAGCCAGAACGCCATCGTGATTGTCGCCGGGGCCAACGGCGCGCTGACGCCAGCGGTGCTCGGCTGTTTCGATGCGGCGCTGCAGGAGGCGGATGTGATCATCTGTCAGCTGGAAATACCGGACGCAACGGTTGGCCATGCGCTCAAGCGCGGTCGTGAGCTGGGCAAGACCGTTATCCTCAACCCTGCGCCGGCCAGTCGACCGCTGCCGCAGGAGTGGTATGCGTCCATCGACTACCTGATTCCCAACGAGAGTGAAGCAGCAGCGCTCAGCGGCTTGCCGGTGGACTCTCTGCAAACGGCGCAGATCGCGGCTACTCGACTGATCGACATGGGCGCCGGCAAGGTCATCATCACCCTCGGCGCCCAGGGGTCGTTGTTTGCCGATGGCAAAGGCTTCGAACATTTCCCGGCGCCGAGCGTGAAGGCGCTCGACACCACGGCGGCCGGCGATACCTTCGTTGGTGGCTTCGCCGCGGCGTTGGTGGCCGGGATGAGCGAAGCGCAAGCGATACGTTTCGGCCAGGTCGCCGCCGCATTGTCGGTCACCCGGGCTGGCGCGCAACCCTCGATTCCCACCCTGGCCGATGTGCAGGCGTTTAAAACACCATGAAAAAGACCCCTCTACTCAATGTCGCGCTGTCGCGGCTGATAGCTTCCCTGGGCCATGGCGACAAGGTGGTGATCGGCGATGCGGGTCTGCCCGTACCGCCAGGCGTCGAACTGATCGACCTGGCCTTGACCCAGGGCATTCCGGATTTCGTCACTACCCTGAAAGTCGTGCTCAGCGAAATGCAGGTCGAAAGCCATGTGCTGGCGCAAGAAATCCTCGAGAAACGGCCGTCGGCACTGGCGACCCTGGACGCACTGGAGGTCGAGGGTGCGCTGGGACGGCGCGAACTGCTCAGCCATGAGCGATTCAAGGCTCTCACTCAACAGGCGCGGGCGATTGTGCGCACCGGAGAATGCCAGCCTTACTGCAATATCGTGCTGGTGGCCGGGGTAACGTTCTGATGAGTAACACCACCGGCTCCCAGTCGGCACAACCGATCGACTTGATTATCGATACCGATCCCGGTGCCGACGACGTGATTGCCTTGCTGTTTGCCCTGGCGTCGCCGCAAGAACTGAACGTGCGCGCATTGACCACCGTCGCCGGCAACGTACGCCTGGACAAAACCTCGCGCAATGCACGGCTTGCCCTCGAGTGGGCCGGGTGTGAGCACGTGCCGGTGTATGCCGGGGCATCCAAGCCGCTGGTGCGCAAGCCTGTCTATGCCGAGCACGTCCACGGCGAGGAAGGTTTGCCGGGTGTTGCGGTCCATGAGCCGAAGAGGGGGCTGGCCGAGGGCAATGCGATCGACTTCCTGATCGACACGTTACTGGCCGCCAGGCCCCATAGCATGACCATCGCCATGCTGGGGCCGCAGACCAACCTTGCCCTGGCGCTGCTGCGCGAGCCGCAGATTGTCCAGGGCATCAAGCAGGTGGTGGTCATGGGCGGTGCGCACTTCAACGGCGGTAACATCTCGCCGGTGGCCGAATTCAACCTGTTTGCCGATCCGCACGCGGCCGAGGTGGTGCTCAAGAGTGGCGCAGACCTGGTCTACCTGCCGCTGGACGTGACCCACAAGATTCTTACCAGTGAAGCGCGCCTCGAGCAGATAGCGGCGTTGAACAACAAGGCCGGCAAGCTGGTGGGCGATATCCTGCAAGCGTGTATTGGCGGTGATATGGCGCGCTATGGCATTCCCGGTGGCCCGGTGCATGACGCCACGGTCATCGCTTACCTGCTTAAGCCGGCGCTGTTCAGTGGCCGTTCGGTCAACGTGGTGGCCGACAGCCGCGAAGGTCCGACGTTTGGCCAGACCATCGTCGACTGGTATGACAGTCTCAACGCGCCGAAGAACGCCTTCTGGGTTGACAGCGGTGACGCCCAAGGCTTCTTCGATCTGTTGACCGAGCGCCTGGCGCGCCTGTAGGAGCGAGCATGCTCGCGATGAACGTTCAGACAACGCGCTCATCCAGGCAGCCAACGTTATCGTTGACGACCATCGCGAGCATGCTCGCTCCTACAGGGTAGCGAGTGCATCCGCGAAAACGCCCAAAGGCGTTCTCTCACCGCGAATGCCCGGTGCGCGAGTGTTTTTCGAAGATCTGGTCGATGAAAGAGCGTGCCGCTTCGGTGCCCAGATCCTTGACCAGCAGGTCGATGCCGATAATGGCCAGCTCTTCCGGGCTACCCGGGCTGTAGGAAATATGGCCGTCTGGCCATTTGATCTTGATGTCGGCTTCGATGCTCACGGTGGTCATGACAAGGCTCGGGAGTCAGGGGGAATGGTGAGTGTCGAGTTAATCACTTTGCGATGCTTTTGGCACTGCGACTTAGGCATGGGCGCAGGGCTATGCGACACTTGGTCTTTGATGGCTAATCCAGGATTGTGCTGTGCAGATCGATTTGAACACTCCCGATGGCTTGACCCTTGAAGCGGTGCGCCAGATGTTAGCCGCAGCCAGCGACGATGAGCACACGCAATTGCGCGTGACCAAGGGCGGCATCGCCTATATTTCTTCGGGTGTCGTGGGTGGCAGCGAGATTGACGGCTTGCTGTTTCGCCTGGAAACCTGGGCGAAAGGGTCTGGCTATGTCGGGCGGGTGGCGGCCAGTGACGAAGTCTGGGTCATGCAAATCTACAATGCGTTGAAGGATAACTGGCCAAAACCGGCCTTTGACTACATTGACGTTTATTGAGTGCCGTTCATATTCAGTCACGATTGAATGATGAAGGGCAGGGCGTTGCTCAGGCAAACTTGCCGTTTGTCCGTTGTGAAGGGCGGGGTGCCTGGCTCCCCGTGAAACCAAACGCCGAAATGACGGTCGCAAGAATTCAGCTAAATCATCGAATAAGGAGGCGTCATGCCTTGGAAGCTCGCGTCATTGGGTACTGTGCTGGCTGCTGCCATGCTGGTCGGTTGCAGCACGGGAACCACCGAGCCGACTGACCCGGCCACTACCACTGAGTCTGGTCATAGCCGCTGCGAGGCCAAGGCGGCCGAATTCGCCATCGGTAAGCAGGCGTCGCCCCAGTTGCTGGAGCAGGCGCGCACCCGTGCAGGCGCGCAGAATGCGCGATTCCTGCAGCCAAACGACATGGTGACGCTGGAGTACCGCTCGGACCGCCTGAACCTCAACACCGATGCCAATCGTGTCGTCACCCGCGTCAACTGCGGCTGATCGAACACGCTTTATAGCGCCCACAAAAAACCCCGTCACATGGACGGGGTTTTTTTAGTGCGCCTGGAAATTACTCTGGGCGAACTTGAGCAGCTTGCATACCCTTTTGGCCTTTCTCAGCCACGAAGGAAACAGTCTGGCCTTCTTTCAGGCTTTTGAAACCGTCGCTTTCGATAGCTTTGAAGTGTACGAACAGGTCGTCACCGCCACCTTGAGGAGTGATGAAGCCGAAGCCTTTTTCATCGTTGAACCATTTAACGGTGCCGGTTTGGCGATTAGACATGGTGTATCTCCAAGAAACATATATTTTCAGTAGTACTGTGCTGCTCAGGCCAACTGGGCACACCCGAGTATCATAGTCGAAATGTTCGCTTTGGGAGCCCCCCACAGCGGTTGTTTGCCCTACAGTCGCACATTCTTTGTTCGCTGATTGGGCTGAAAGCCCCGTATTTAAAGGCTTTTAGCCCAAAGTAAAGGTGAGAAAAAAACCTGTAAAACCTGCACAATTTGTAGGAAAAAGCGTTTCCCCGAGGGTTTTCACCGGCAGAAAACGCTTTTACAGCACGTTTTCAGGCTTATTTTTTCGCCGCAGGGGCGGCCTTGCACTTGGCTATCTTGCCCAAGGCCTCTTGTTTCAGTGTGTCGCTGGCCTGGTTGTCCATCAGTGCCTGCAGGTCCTTGGCCGGGTACGACTTGATAGCGTCGGCGCCGCAGGCGCAGTGGGATTTTGCCGCTGCGGCGCCGATCTGTGGCGTGGCGGCCTGGGTGCACTGGGCCATGTACTTCTCGCGCTCACCCTTCGGCCAGTCGGCGTGGGCGGCCAGCGGAAGCAGCAGGACGATGGGTGCGACTACAGCGAATAAACGATTCAGACGCATGCCGGGATGCTCCTTATGGGGGAATGTCTTGTTATCTGAGGGGTAAAACGCGGTTCAAGTTCAGCACTCTGGCACAAAAACCGCAGTTTCGCCTCGACGCAAGGCCTCGACGCCGCCATGACCGTTCATCTGTGCTAGCATGCCTCGCTCGGGCGTTCGCAGGCGCCGGTCGACCTTCAGTCCCGGCCGCGGCAGATGCCCGAATAACCCTGATTTGAATCCCAGTCACTCTGGTTCGATTTTCCGGTTGGCCGCAAGGCTCCTGCCGCTGTAAGGCAGGCGTTCGTCATTGAATGGCCTGGATCGGATCTTGTACTGGCTCATCCCAACCCACGTGACCTTTGGTAGGGGTCACCACTAGGAGAGGAGGCGCCATGCCAACTATTACTCTTCCCGACGGCAGTCAACGTTCATTCGATCACCCGGT
This sequence comes from Pseudomonas umsongensis, assembly GCF_002236105.1. Taxonomy (GTDB): domain Bacteria; phylum Pseudomonadota; class Gammaproteobacteria; order Pseudomonadales; family Pseudomonadaceae; genus Aquipseudomonas; species Aquipseudomonas umsongensis. Next base: position 10,049 of record NZ_NIWU01000011.1, on the reverse strand, counting down.
TTCCGTAGCCGAGGTCGCCGCATCCATTGGTGCCGGCCTGGCCAAGGCCACGGTAGCGGGCAAGGTCGATGGCAAGCTGGTCGACGCCAGCGACATCATCAGCAGCGACGCCACGCTGCAAATCATCACGCCAAAGGATGAAGAGGGGCTGGAGATCATTCGCCACTCTTGCGCCCACCTGGTCGGTCATGCGGTCAAGCAACTGTACCCGACGGCCAAGATGGTCATTGGTCCGGTTATCGACGAAGGCTTCTATTACGACATCGCCTTCGAGCGTCCTTTCACCCCGGACGACCTGGCCGCCATCGAACAGCGCATGCAGCAGCTGATCGAAAAAGATTACGACGTGATCAAGAAAGTCACTCCGCGCGCCGAAGTGATCGAAGTGTTCAAGGCTCGCGGCGAAGACTACAAGCTGCGCCTGGTCGAGGACATGCCGAACGAGCAGGCCATGGGCCTGTACTATCACGAAGAATACGTCGACATGTGCCGCGGTCCGCACGTGCCGAACACGCGTTTCCTGAAATCCTTCAAACTGACCAAGTTGTCCGGCGCCTACTGGCGTGGCGATGCCAAGAACGAGCAATTGCAGCGCGTCTACGGCACCGCGTGGGCCGACAAGAAGCAGTTGGCCGCCTACATCCAGCGCATCGAAGAAGCTGAAAAGCGCGATCACCGCAAGATCGGCAAGCGCCTGGGCCTGTTCCACACCCAGGAAGAGTCGCCGGGCATGGTGTTCTGGCACCCGAACGGCTGGACCTTGTACCAGGTGCTCGAGCAGTACATGCGCAAGGTGCAGCGCGACAACGGCTACCTGGAGATCAAGACGCCCCAGGTCGTTGACCGCAGCCTGTGGGAGAAATCCGGGCACTGGGCCAACTACGCCGACAACATGTTCACCACCCAGTCGGAAAACCGCGACTACGCCATCAAGCCGATGAACTGCCCTTGCCACGTGCAAGTGTTCAATCAGGGCCTGAAAAGCTACCGCGAGCTGCCGATGCGCCTGGCCGAATTCGGTGCCTGCCACCGTAACGAGCCATCGGGTGCGCTGCACGGCATCATGCGCGTGCGCGCATTCACCCAGGACGACGCCCACATCTTCTGCACCGAAGAGCAGATGCAGGCTGAATCCGCTGCGTTCATCAAGCTGACCATGGATGTCTACGCCGATTTCGGCTTTAAAGATGTCGAGATGAAGCTGTCCACTCGTCCGGAAAAACGCGTGGGTTCCGACGAGCTGTGGGATCGCGCCGAAGCGGCCTTGGCTGCAGCCCTTGATAGTGCTGGCCTGCCGTATGATCTGCAGCCGGGTGAGGGAGCGTTCTACGGTCCGAAGATCGAATTCTCGCTAAAAGATTGCCTTGGCCGTGTCTGGCAGTGTGGTACTCTGCAGCTCGATTTTAACCTGCCTGTGCGTCTGGGTGCCGAATTCGTCTCCGAAGACAACAGCCGCAAGCATCCGGTGATGTTGCATCGGGCGATCCTGGGCTCCTTCGAACGTTTCGTTGGAATCCTGATCGAGCACTACGAGGGAGCATTCCCTGCGTGGCTTGCTCCGACCCAGGCAGTGATCATGAATATCACTGATAAGCAGGCAGATTTTGCCGCTGAAGTGGAAAAAACTCTCAACGAAAGCGGGTTTCGTGCCAAGTCTGACTTGAGAAATGAAAAGATCGGCTTTAAAATCCGCGAGCATACCTTGCTCAAGGTTCCCTATCTCTTGGTTATCGGAGATCGGGAAGTCGAGATGCAGACTGTCGCTGTGCGTACTCGTGAAGGTGCTGACCTGGGCTCTATGCCCGTCGCCCAGTTCGCTGAGTTCCTCGCGCAAGCGGTTTCCCGGCGTGGTCGCCAAGATTCGGAGTAATTATTATTAAGCGTGAAATGAGACAAGATAAACGAACTGCACCGAAAGCCCCGATCAACGAGAATATCTCGGCACGCGAGGTTCGGTTAATTGGGGCTGAAGGTGAACAGCTCGGGATTGTGTCAATTGAAGACGCGCTTCTTAAGGCTGAAGAGGCCAAGCTGGATCTGGTGGAGATTTCCGCCGATGCAGTACCACCTGTTTGCAAACTGATGGACTACGGCAAATCGATCTTCGAGAAGAAGAAGCAGATTGCTGCGGCCAAGAAAAACCAGAAGCAGATTCAGGTTAAAGAAATCAAGTTTCGTCCAGGGACGGAGGAAGGGGATTACCAGGTAAAACTGCGCAACCTGGTACGTTTCCTGAGTGATGGGGACAGGGCCAAGGTATCCTTGCGATTCCGCGGCCGTGAGATGGCCCACCAGGAGCTGGGGATGGAACTGCTCAAGCGAGTTGAAGGTGACTTGCTGGAGTACGGTTCGGTCGAACAGCATCCTAAGATGGAAGGACGCCAGCTGATCATGGTCATCGCCCCGAAAAAGAAGAAGTAATCAACAGGGCACGGCAGGCCTTCTGATTATGTTTATCAACTGAATGCGGAGTATCCGAACATGCCAAAAATGAAGACCAAAAGTGGTGCTGCTAAGCGGTTTCTGAAAACTGCTAACGGTATCAAGCACAAGCACGCTTTCAAGAGCCACATCCTGACCAAAATGTCGACCAAGCGTAAGCGTCAACTGCGCGGTAGCAGCTTGCTGCATCCGTCTGACGTGGCAAAAGTCGAGCGCATGCTGCGCCTTCGTTAATTTTAGTCAAGAATAGAGGAAGTAACTCATGGCTCGTGTAAAGCGTGGCGTCATTGCCCGTAAGCGTCACAAAAAAATTCTGAAACTTGCTAAAGGCTACTACGGCGCACGCTCCCGCGTATTCCGTGTTGCCAAGCAAGCGGTAATCAAGGCAGGCCAATACGCCTACCGTGACCGTCGTCAGAAAAAACGTCAGTTCCGCGCTCTGTGGATCGCTCGTATCAACGCTGGTGCTCGTATCAACGGTCTGTCCTACAGCCGTTTCATCGCCGGCCTGAAAAAAGCGTCCATCGAGATCGACCGTAAGGTTCTGGCTGATCTGGCAGTGAACGAAAAAGCGGCGTTTGCTGCGATTGTCGAGAAAGCTAAAGCCACCTTGGCTTAAGTACCCCCGACAGTCACCGGGCCTCACCTCTGTGGGGCCAGGTGTTAAACGTCATAAATAGGGGAAGAGCCTTCAAGCTCTTCCCCTATTTTGTATCTGGAGTCTGTACATGGAAAACCTGGATGCGCTCGTCTCTCAAGCACTAGAGGCTGTGCAAAGCGCTGAAGATATCAATGCCCTGGAGCAAATCCGGGTTCACTACCTTGGCAAGAAGGGCGAGTTGACTCAGGTGATGAAGACCCTGGGGAATTTGCCGGCAGAAGAGCGTCCGCAAGTCGGCGCCCTGATCAACGTTGCCAAGGAGCGTGTCACAGAGGTCCTCAATGCCCGCAAGGCACTGTTTGAAGAGGCCGACATGGCCGCCAAACTGTCTGCCGAGTCCATTGACGTGACCCTGCCTGGCCGTGGCCAGGCCTCGGGTGGTCTGCATCCGGTTACTCGCACTCTGGAACGTATCGAACAGTTCTTCACCCATATTGGCTACGGCATTGCCGAGGGCCCTGAGGTCGAAGACGACTACCACAACTTCGAAGCGCTCAACATCCCTGGCCATCACCCGGCCCGGTCGATGCATGACACCTTCTATTTCAATGCCAACATGTTGCTGCGCACCCATACCTCGCCGGTACAGGTCCGCACCATGGAGTCGAAACAGCCACCGATCCGCATCGTCTGCCCAGGCCGTGTGTACCGTAGCGACTCGGATATCACCCACTCGCCGATGTTCCACCAGGTCGAAGGCCTGCTGGTCGATCGCGACATCAATTTCGCCGACCTCAAAGGCACCATCGAAGAATTCCTGCGGGTGTTCTTCGAGAAAGAACTGGCCGTGCGTTTCCGTCCTTCCTACTTCCCGTTCACCGAGCCGTCGGCCGAAGTCGACATGGAATGCGTGATGTGCAGCGGTAAAGGCTGCCGCGTCTGCAAGCAGACCGGCTGGCTGGAAGTGATGGGCTGCGGCATGGTTCACCCGAACGTGCTGCGCATGTCCGGGATCGATCCGGAAGAATTTTCGGGCTTCGCCTTCGGCATGGGCGTCGAGCGTCTGGCCATGCTGCGTTACGGCGTGAACGACTTGCGTCTGTTCTTCGACAACGACTTGCGGTTCCTCGCGCAATTTCGCTAGTCGTAACGAATTCTTAGGAGAGCAGGATGAAATTCAGTGAACAATGGCTGCGTGGCTGGGTAAGCCCGCAGGTAAGTCGCGACGAGCTGGTTGCCCGTCTGTCGATGGCCGGTCTTGAGGTCGATAGCGTGACGCCGGCCGCCGGCGAATTCACCGGTGTGATCGTTGGCGAGGTGCTGAGCACCGAGCAGCACCCGGACGCCGACAAGCTGCGCGTTTGCCAGGTCAGCAATGGCTCGCAGACCTTCCAGGTGGTTTGCGGCGCGCCAAACGTGCGCCCGGGCCTGAAGATCCCGTTCGCCACCCTCGGTGCCGAACTGCCGGGCGACTTCAAGATCAAGAAAGCCAAGCTGCGTGGCGTCGAATCCAACGGCATGCTGTGCTCGCAAGCCGAGCTGCAAGTGGGCGAGGGCAACGACGGCCTGATGGAACTGCCGGCCGATGCGCCGGTAGGCCAGGACATTCGTGAATACCTGGGCCTGGACGATGCCAGCATCGAAGTCGACCTGACGCCGAACCGTGGTGACTGCCTGTCCCTGGCCGGCCTGGCCCGCGAAGTCGGCGCGCTGTATGCCACGCCGGTCACTCGTCCGGTAGTCGCCACTGTCGCGGCTGTGCACGATGAAGTGCGTTCGGTGGAAGTGCTGGCCCCTGACGCCTGCCCGCGTTACCTGGGTCGCGTGATCCGTAACGTCGACCTGTCCAAGGCAACTCCGCTGTGGATGGTCGAGCGCCTGCGCCGTGCCGACGTGCGCAGCATCGACGCCGCCGTCGATATCACCAACTACGTGATGCTGGAGCTGGGTCAACCGCTGCACGCCTTCGATCTCGCCGAAATCAATGGCGGCATCCGCGTGCGCATGGCCGAGGAAGGCGAGAAACTGGTTCTGCTCGACGGCCAGGAAGTCAGCCTGCGTAGCGATACGCTGGTCATCGCCGACCACACCCGTGCCCTGGCAATCGCCGGCGTCATGGGCGGCGAGCACAGTGGCGTGAACACCGCGACCACTCGCGATATCTTCCTGGAAAGCGCGTTCTTCGATCAGATCGCTGTCGCTGGCAAGGCCCGTTCCTATGGCCTGCACACCGACGCATCGCACCGCTACGAACGCGGTGTGGACTGGCAGCTGGCCCGTGAAGCCATGGAGCGCGCCACTGGCCTGCTGCTGGAAATCACCGGTGGCGAAGCCGGCCCGATCATCGAAACCGTCAGCGAACAGCATCTGCCGAAGATTGCCCCAGTCACCCTGCGTGCCCAGCGCATCACCCAGATGCTGGGCATGGAAATGGATCCGGCCGAAGTCGAGCGTCTGCTCAACGCCTTGGGCCTGACCGTTACTGCCGATGGGGCAGGGCAGTGGCGCGTAGAAGTGCCAAGCCATCGTTTCGATATCAGCCTGGAAGTCGACCTGATCGAAGAACTGGCTCGCCTGTACGGCTACAACCGCCTGCCGGTTCGTTACCCGCAGGCGCGCCTGGCACCGCAAGCCAAGGCCGAAGCCCGTAGTGACCTGCCTGAGCTGCGCCGTCTGCTGGTCGCCCGTGGTTACCAGGAAGCGATCACCTACAGCTTCATCGATCCGAAACAGTTCGAGCTGTTCAATCCAGGTGTCGAGCCGCTGCTACTGGCCAACCCGATCTCGAACGACATGGCCGCCATGCGCTCGTCCTTGTGGCCAGGCCTGGTCAAGGCGCTGTCGCACAACCTGAACCGCCAGCAGGATCGCGTTCGTCTGTTCGAGAGCGGCCTGCGTTTCGTCGGCCAGCTCGAAGGGCTCAAGCAAGAGCCGATGCTCGCCGGTGTCGTGTGCGGCAGCCGTCTGCCGGAAGGCTGGGCGCAGGGTCGCGATACGGTCGACTTCTTCGACGTCAAGGCTGACGTGGAAGCGGTGTTGGGCTTTGCCGGTGCTCTGGATGCCTTCAGTTTCGTGCCGGGTAAACACCCTGCGTTGCACCCGGGTCAAACCGCGCGCATCGAGCGCGAAGGTCGTCTGGTCGGTTTCGTTGGCGCCATCCACCCAGAGTTGTCGAAAACCTTGGGCCTGGATCGTCCAGTCTTCGTTTTCGAGCTGGTCCTGGCGGAAGTGGCCTCGGGCAAAATGCCTAAATTCCAAGAGTTGTCGCGCTTTCCTGAAGTGCGTCGTGACCTTGCACTGATTGCGCACAAAGACGTCGCTGCCGCGGCAGTACTCGACGTAATCCGTGAAAATGCAGGCGAATGGCTGACAGACCTCAGGCTATTTGACGTGTATCAGGGTAAAGGCATTGATCCTGATAGAAAAAGCCTCGCAGTTGGCTTGACCTGGCAGCATCCATCGCGCACTCTTAATGACGATGAGGTGAATTCTACGACGCAAAACATCCTCACCTCGCTCGAACAAAGGTTGGACGCCACGTTAAGGAAGTGACGTATGGGGGCTTTGACGAAAGCTGAGATGGCGGAACGTCTGTATGAAGAGCTGGGCCTGAACAAGCGGGAAGCCAAGGAATTGGTAGAGCTGTTTTTCGAGGAAATCAGGCACGCTCTTGAAGACAACGAGCAGGTCAAATTGTCCGGTTTCGGCAATTTCGACCTTCGGGACAAACGCCAGCGGCCTGGCCGCAACCCGAAAACGGGGGAAGAAATCCCGATCACGGCTCGCCGTGTGGTCACCTTTCGTCCAGGGCAGAAGTTGAAGGCCCGAGTTGAGGCTTATGCTGGAACCAAGTCATAACGACGAACTTCCCGTCATCCCAGGCAAACGCTACTTCACCATTGGTGAAGTCAGCGAGCTGTGTGCGGTAAAACCACACGTGCTGCGCTACTGGGAGCAGGAGTTTCCTCAACTCAACCCCGTCAAACGCCGCGGAAACCGCCGGTATTATCAGCGCCAGGACGTGCTGATGATCCGGCAGATCCGCGCGCTGTTGTACGATCAGGGTTTCACCATCGGCGGCGCACGCCTGCGCCTGTCCGGCGATGAAGCCAAAGACGACACCACCCAGTACAAACAGATGATCCGGCAGATGATTGCCGAGCTCGAAGATGTGCTGGTTGTCCTCAAGAAATAAATTTCTGCTTTTAAATACTTCCAGTTTTCAAAAGCTTGCGATATATTCTTGAGCGTTCCTCGAGGTGAGGAACAGGTTACACGCCTAGTCGGGGCGTAGCGCAGTCCGGTAGCGCACTAGCATGGGGTGCTAGGGGTCGAGTGTTCGAATCACTCCGTCCCGACCATATAATTCAAGGGGTTGCGAGATTTTATCTTGCGACCCCTTTTTATTTTCGGTCGATTTTACCCCCACTAATCGGCTGGCTTTCGGTGGATTCCTCACCGCTTCCGTTTTGGGCTGAAGCCAGATTTGGTGCTCTCTAGCACGGTCTTTAGGGCGACGTTGTCGCCCTTTCTTGGCGCTTTTGGTATCTAAGGAGCTCTTCGCTTAAGAGCCATCGACAGGTTGCCCATCAATTTGTACTCGTCAGGCTGACGGAGCCTTCCCGCGGGTCAGTAGTTCTTCTTGGCGATATCGGGATCGAATAACCATTGGGAGCCGCGCAGGCCGCATAGTGCCTCTGCTCTTCTTAGGTGCGCGTATACGCGTCAAAGCTATCCACAAAAGGCGGGGGTATATCTGTGGATAATGTCACAGGCAATGCGGAATACATGGCTTGCAACAGCTGGTCATTAATTGAGCAAGCGTTGTATGCAGCTAACGTCGGCGAACGGGCCTAGGGCAATCCCGCGTCTCATCCCTGATCGGCAACGCTGTCTGGTCCCAGTCCTGAAAATCAGACGCTAAGGCAAATTTTCAGACCCCAGCGCAGAACTCCCTCTCCCCAGGCAAGGCGCTCCCTGCGCCTTTCTCACACACTCGGCTCTAACGCTATCGCGCTGCATAACAACAAGAGCCGCGAAAAAAATGACTAGTTTCCAACCTGCTACCGAAAGCCAGACCGGCCACATCGGCGCCCGTCATACCCGTGTCGAGGACGCCGCATTGTTGCGCGGCCTCGGCTGCTATGCCGATGACGCTGCGATCCCGCCGGGTACGTTGCATGCGGCGATCATCCGTTCACCCCACGCTCATGCGCAGATCACCTCGGTGGACTTTTCCAGAGCGCTACTGATGAAAGGCGTGCACGGCGTGCTGGTCGGCGAAGACGTCAAACGCTGGGCGCTGCCGTTCCCGGTGGGTGTGCGTCAGCCGATGGAGCACTGGTGCGTCGCCGTCGACAAGGTGCGCTACGTTGGAGAGCCGGTGGCCGTGGTGATCGCTGAGAGCCGCTATCTGGCCGAGGACGCCATCGAAGGTGTGCGCGTTGAATACGAACCGCTACCCCCGATCATCGATCCCGAACTGGCCACCGCCGAACAGGCGCCGATCCTGCACGAAGCCGTTGGCAGCAACGTGGTCAACGAACGGCACTTTCGATATGGCGAGCCGGAGCAGGCCTTCGAGCAGGCGCCGCACAAGGTCTCGCTCAAAGTGAAGTTTCCGCGCAGTTCCTGCACACCCATTGAATGCTATGTGGTGCTGGCTCAGTACGAGCGCGCCACCGGCATTTATGACGTGCTGGCCAATTTCCAGGGACCCTATGCGTTGCACACGGTCATGGCCCGGGCACTGAATGTGCCCGGCAACCGCTTGCGTTTGCGCACACCGAAAGATTCCGGCGGCAGCTTTGGCATCAAGCAAGGGGTTTTCCCTTACGTGGTGATGATGGGCCTGGCGTCACGCAAGGTCGGTGCACCGGTGAAGTGGGTCGAGGACCGTCTGGAACATCTTCAGGGGGCTTCTTCGGCGACCAATCGGGTCACCGAAATTGAAGCGGCGGTAGAAGCCGATGGCCGCATCACCGCGTTGCGTTATGACCAGATCGACGATTGTGGTGCCTACCTGAGAGCGCCGGAACCGGCGACTTTCTACCGCATGCACGGCAACCTGACGGGTGCCTACGCGATCCGCAATTTGCAAGTGCGCAACCGGGTGGTGCTGACCAACAAAACCCGTCCGGCCTGAACCGTGGTTTCGGTGGCCCGCAGGTGTATTTCGCCCTTGAACGGCTGCTGCAACACATCGCCGTGCAGTTGAAGCTTGATCCGTTGGACGTGATCCGCCGCAACCTGGTGCCGGCCGATGCCTTCCCTTATCGTGCGGCGGCCGGTGCGTTGCTCGATTCCGGCAATTACCAGGCAGGCATTGCCTTGGCGGCGGCTGATGGCGGTCTCGACGAGTTGCTCAAACGTCGTGATCAGGCGCGTGCCGAAGGCCGGATCTATGGCATTGGTTATGCCGCGGTCATCGAACCGTCGATTTCCAACATGGGCTACATCACCACCGCGATGACACCCGAAGAGCGGCGCAAGGCCGGTCCGAAAAACGGCGCTGTCGCCACCGCCACCATCAACGTCGGACCATTGGGTGACGTCAGTGTGCACGTGTCCTCGGCACCGCAAGGGCAGGGCCATCAAACCACCGTCGCTCAGGTCGTCGCCGAAGTGCTTGGGGTTGCGCTGGAGTCCATCGTGGTCAACGTCGAGCTCGATACCCAGAAGGACGCCTGGTCGATTGCCTCGGGCAACTATTCCAGCCGCTTCGCCGGCGCCGTGGCCGGTGCCGTCTACAAGGCCGCGCTGAAGATCCGCGATCGCCTCGCCGCGATTGCCGCCGAACAATTGCAGGCCAGTCCCGAAGATATTCGTTTCGCCGGCGGCAAGATTTTTGTCGTCAATGGCGGGGCGGTAGCGCCATTTCATCGGATTGCCGGTGCGACCCACTGGTCGCCGGGCCTGCTGCCGGAAGGTGAAAGCGGCGGCCTGCGCGAAACCGCCTTCTGGAGCCCGCCGCAACTGGTGGCGCCGGACGACCAGGATCAGGTCA
>NZ_NIWU01000010.1 GCF_002236105.1 Pseudomonas umsongensis | reverse complement strand
CCCGAACTCAGAAGTGAAACGATGCATCGCCGATGGTAGTGTGGGGTTTCCCCATGTGAGAGTAGGTCATCGTCAAGATTAAATTCCAAAACCCCTATCTGCGCATGCAGGTAGGGGTTTTGTCTTTTGCCGAAAGAAAATCACACTGATTCGTGCACAAATTGGCACAGTTATTTTCGATTCAGGGCACTAGAATAGGCCCAACCTTTTCGGAGTCAGAGCGTTATATGCCAGATCCGGTTGACGCCTCAAGGCTGTCAGAATTACCGCTGAACGATTTGGTGGCGTGCCACGAGTGCGACTTGCTGATGCGCAAGCCCAAGCTCGATCATGGTGAGAAAGCCCTGTGTCCGCGATGTGGTTACGAGCTCTATGCTCATCGATACAACGTCGTACAGCGCAGTCTCGCCCTGGTTATCGCGGCATTGCTGTTGTACATCCCGGCGAACTTTTTACCCATCATGCAACTCAACCTGCTTGGGCAATCGTCGCAAGACACTGTCTGGAGCGGGGTTGTCGGGCTTTTCGATACAGGCATGCAAAGCGTTTCAGTCATTGTGTTCCTGTGCAGCATGGCGATTCCGCTGCTCAAGCTGCTCTGCCAACTGGTCGTGTTGCTGAGTATCCGATTTAACGTCGGACGTAGCTACGGCTTGCTGCTTTACCGTATTTACCACCATTTACGGGACTGGGGGATGCTTGAGGTTTACCTCATGGGCGTACTGGTCGCGATCGTCAAGCTGGCAGATATGGCAGCAATGACCATTGGTCTTGGCTTGGCGTGCTTCATTGGATTGTTGTTGGTCCAGGTCTGGCTGGAGGTAGTGATGTCTCCTCACCAGATCTGGCAGGCTTTATCAGGAGAGGATGCCCATGCGGGCGATTGATGCAGGCATTCTGATTTGCGCCGAATGCCATGAATTGAACAAGCAGGAAGCTGATGTCGACGATCAGGTCTGCACTCGGTGCGGCGCACTGGTGCATGCCCGCCGTCCCAACAGTGTGGCGCGGACCTGGGCGTTGCTGATCACCGCCGCCATTCTTTACATACCGGCCAATGTGCTGCCGATCATGACCGTGAGCTCCCTGGGCAAGGGTGATCCCAGCACCATCATGTCCGGAGTGATCCAACTGGTTCAGCACGGCATGATTCCCATTGCCGCAGTGGTATTTATCGCCAGCATTGTGGTGCCCACGTTCAAACTGGTGGGGATCGCCTTGCTGCTGTTTTCCGTACAGCGCCACCAGCCACTCTCGGCCCGCCAGCGCATATGGATGTACCGCTTTATCGAGTTCATCGGCCGCTGGTCGATGCTCGATATCTTTGTAATCGCCATCCTGGTGGCGCTCGTGAATTTTGGCCGGCTGGCCACCATTGAAGCTGATCTGGGCGCCATTGCGTTCGCCAGCGTGGTGATTCTGACGATGCTTGCCGCAGTAACTTTCGATCCCCGACTGATTTGGGATAACACGGAGTCGGACGACGACCATGACTGATCTGCCTACAGCTAAAATCCGACCGGCTTCGAACTGGTCGGCTATCTGGGTATTGCCCCTGATTGCCCTGATCATTGGTGGCTGGCTCGGCTGGCGTGCCTACACCGAAACCGGCATCGAGATTCAGGTTCGTTTCGAAAGCGGTGAAGGCATCCAGGCCAACAAGACCGAAGTCGTCTACAAAGGCATGCCGGTCGGCAAGGTGAAAACCCTCAAGCTTGATGATGAAGGCAGTTCCAAAGGGGTGATCGCGACCGTTGAGATGAACAAGGACGTGGAGCAATACCTGCGCACCAGCACGCGCTTCTGGCTGGTCAAACCGAGTGTGACGCTGGCCGGTATTACCGGGCTGGAGACGCTGGTCTCGGGTAACTATGTCGCAATCAGCCCGGGTGAGGGCGAGCCTGCCCGCAAGTTCAAGGCCCTGGCACAGGAGCCACCGCTGTCGGACGCCCAACCCGGCCTGCACCTCACGATCAAGGCTGATCGCCTGGGCTCGCTGAACCGTGGCAGCCCGGTGTTCTACAAGCAGATCAAGGTCGGGCAGATCAAGAGCTACGTGCTCTCCGAGGACCAGAGTACTGTCGAGCTCAAGGTCTTCATCGAGCCGACGTACGCCAAGCTCGTGCGCAAACACACGCGTTTCTGGAACGCCAGCGGCATCAGCATCGATGCCAACCTGTCCGGTGTAAAAGTTCGCAGTGAATCCCTGGCCAGTATTGTTGCTGGTGGTATTGCGTTTGCCACTCCTGAAAATCGCAAGGACAGCCCGCCTACCGATCCGAGCCTGCCGTTCCGCCTTTATGAGGACTTCGATGCGGCTGCCGCCGGGATCAAGGTCAAGGTCAAGCTAAGCGACTTCGAAGGCTTGCAGGCGGGCCGTACGCCGGTGATGTATAAAGGTATTCAGGTCGGCACCCTCAAGGCCCTCAAGGTCGATCCCGATTTGTCCGGCGCCAGCGCCGAGTTGACCCTGGACCCGCTGGCCGAGGATTACCTGGTCGATGGCACCCAGTTCTGGGTGGTCAAGCCGTCGATTTCCCTGGCGGGCATTACCGGCCTGGAAGCATTGGTCAAGGGTAACTACATCGCCGTGCGTCCTGGGGACAAAGGCGCCGCGCCGCAACGTGAGTTTGTCGCACGGCCCAAGGCGCCGCCGCTGGATTTGCGTGCACCGGGCCTGCACCTGGTGTTGTTCACCGATAACCTCGGTTCGCTGGAAGTGGGCAGCCCGGTACTCTACAAGCAGGTCAAGGTGGGTTCGGTACAGAGCTATCAGTTTTCGCGCAAAAAGAAACAGCTGGTGATCGGGGTCCATATCGAGAAGGAATACGAAGACCTGGTCAACGCTTCCACGCGGTTCTGGAACGCCAGTGGCATCACCTTGACCGGTGGCCTGACTGGCGGGATCCAGGTCAAGAGTGAATCGTTGCAAAGCCTGATGGCTGGCGGCATCGCCTTCGAAACACCGGAGGCCAAGGCACCCTTGCAGAAGCGCATCCCGCGTTTCCGCCTGTTCGCCAGCCATGAGCTAGCCAACCAGAAAGGCGCGGTGATCACCATCAAGGTTGACCGTGCCGATGGCCTGCGCACTGGCACGCCCATCCGCTTCAAGGGGCTGGATGTCGGCAAGATCGAAGACGTTGACCTGAGTGACGATCTGCAGTCGGTGCTGCTGACTGCGCGGATCGATGAAGTCCCGGAGCGCATCGCTCGTGTCGGCAGTCAGTTCTGGGTGGTCAAGCCCGAGTTGGGGCTGATCAAGACGTCGAACCTGGAAACATTGGTTACCGGGCAATACATCGAGGTGCAACCGGCAGCGAAGAACCTGGGCCCGCAGAAGAATTTCGTGGCGCTGGCCAATCCCCCGGAAACTGCCAAGCAGGAAGCTGGTTTGAGCCTGACGTTGAGCGCTCCTCGTCGTGGTTCGCTGAAGGCTGGGGTTCCGGTGACTTATCGAGAAATCACCGTGGGCAAGGTGACGGGTTATGAGTTGGGCCAGACGGCCGATCGTGTGTTGATCCGCATCCTGATCGAGCCCAAGTACGCGCCATTGGTCCGCAGCGGCACGCGGTTCTGGAACACCAGCGGTTTTGACTTTGATGTGGGTCTGTTCAGAGGGGCGACAGTGCGTACTGAATCGCTTGAGACGATGATCCAGGGCGGTGTCGCCTTTGCTACGCCGGATGGTGATCGCATGGGCACCCCCGCGCGACCGGAACAGACTTACCCGCTGTTCGACAAGTTCGAAGAGGAATGGCTGACCTGGGCGCCGAAGATTCCGCTCGGCAAGTAGTGTATTGGCGGCTGTGATGCCGCCTTCGCGAGCAGGCTCGCTCCCACAGTGGTCAGCGTCGTTCACATATTTTGTGTACGCCACGGACTAAATGTGGGAGCGAGCCTGCTCGCGAAGAAGCTCTCCAAATAAAAAGGCCGCAATCCATTGGATCGCGGCCTTTTTATTACCTTCGATTCAAGTCTCAGACCGCATCCAGCTCCGGCTCATCCGCTTCAACGTTCACAGTCGCCTTCACCTCGTCGTGACGACGAATGTACTTCCAGTCATCCTCATCAATGTAGATGCCAGCCGGGCCGCTACCACCTTCCAGGTCGATGGCGACACTGGCGCAGACCTGTGGCTTCACACTGGCCAGGATGGGCACGAAGCCCAGTTGTAGACTGGTCTCCAGCAACGCCGCCTGGTTTTTCTCGTCGATGTCCGCCGCCTCGTCGAGGTAGTACGGCAAGCGCACACGTCCGGCCAGGTCGCGGTCCATCAAGTGCAGCAACAAATACATGTTGGTCAGCGCCTTGATGGTCATGGTGGTGCCGTTGGACGCGGCGCCGTCGATGTCGGTGTGGATAACCGGCGATCCGTTGACCTTGGTGATCTCGAACGCCAGTTCGAACAAGTCCTTGAGGCCGAGCTGGTTGTGGTTTGCCGCCACCAGCCGCGCCAGGTATTCCTTGGCCTCTTCGTTCTTGTTGTCCTGCTCGGCGCTCTGGCTCAGGTCGAAGACGGACAGGGTCTCGCCTTCTTCGTACTGGCCGGCGCTGTGGATGATCTGGTCGATGTGCTTGAGTGCTTCCTTGTTCGGCGCCAGTACGATGCGGAAGCTTTGCAGGTTGGACACCTGACGTTTGTTGATCTCGCGGTTGAACAGCGCCAACTGGTGCTCGAGGCTGTCGTAGTCGCTGCGGATGTTGCGCAGGGTCCGGGCGATGTCGGTAACAGCCGCACGCCGGGCCTTGCCGAGGGTCAGGGCTTCGTCGGTACGGTGTGCGTAGGCGTTGATCAGCAGTTGCAGGCGACGTTCCATATCGTCTTCGCTGTCGAACTTGGCCACGCCCTTGAGGCGCACCTGGGCGTACAGCGCCTCGATCTGGCCATCGGCACGCAACAGGCCTTGCCAGCTGTCCTGATAGTCGTTGAGCAACGGCAGCAGGTTGTCCATCGAATCGTCGACCGGATCCATGAACGGCGTGCCGAACGGCAGATCCGCCGGCAACAACTGACGGCGGCGCAGGGCGTCGTCGAGGGTGCGTTGCTTGGCTTCCATGTCACCGATCTGCCGGCCGACCAGTTGCAGCTTGGCGGACAGTTGCTGGACGCGTTCGGTGAAAGCATCGCTGGAGCGCTTCAATTCGTCCTGGGCGGCTTCCATCTGCGCCAGCTGCTCCAGCTTGTCGCCCTCTTCGGCGCTCAGGGTTTGCGCGCGACGGAAGTCTTCCAAGGCTTTCTGGGCATCCAGCACCTGCTGGTACAGCGCTTCGGTCTGGGTCTTGCTCGCGGCGCGGTCGGCGGCCACGGCTTGCTGGGTTTTCAGTTGCTTGAGTTCTTTTTCCAGACGCTCTTTCTGGTCGCGTAGCGCGGCGCGGTCCGCCAGGGCTTGCAGGGCCGGGGGCTCAATGTGCGAGATGTCGATGGACAGGCCCGGTACTTCGAAGCGCTCGCCTTTGAAACCGTCGAGGATCAGCTCTACGGATTTGACCCAGTCGCCGTTGTCGTCGAGGGTAATGCCGTGCTCGCCCAGCGGCAGGCTGAACAGTGCGCTGTTGAACAGGCGCATCAGGCGCTCGACGTCCTGCTGCGAGAATTCTTCGCGCAGGCGGGCGTAGCTGTTGTTGTCGGCGTGGTCGAGTTGTTGCTTGACCGACTTCAGGCGTTTTTCCAGCTCACGCAGGCGTTCTTCCAGGTCCTCGGCACTGAATTGCCGCGACTGCGCCAAGGCACCTGCCAGCTCATCGTGGGCGTCCTTGGCCGCGAGCAGTTGTTGCTCGAGCACCTTGACGTCTTCGACCAGGGCAAAACGATGCTTGAGCACCGCCAGTTCGCCGAGCCAGCGCTGGATGCCAGTGATTTCCCGCTCCAGGCGCATCAGCTCCTGGGTGCCGCCACGCTGGTCGTTCTGCAGGGCGTCCTGCTCGTGGCGATAGTGCTCGGCCTGGATGGTCAGCTCTTCCTTGCGGGCACTGGCGTAGTCCGACCAAGTGCCGAGCAGGGAGTCGAGCAGCGGCGAGAGGCGGTGCAGCTTGCCGCGCAGGATATCGCGCTGTTTCACGCCGTTGGCGAGGGCTTCGACCAGGGGACCGGCTGCCACCAGCGATTGGTAGTCCTGTTCCATGCGTCGTACGTCGCGGAAAGCTTCTTCGCACGCGGCGATGTAGTCGACGCTACCGGAACGCAGGCTGTGCTCGAAGGCGTCGAGGAACAGTTGCTTGAGCTTGGCCGCGGTGATTTCGCGCATGTGCAGCAGGTTGATGAACAGCGCGCGGAAGGTCTTCAGGCTCTGTTCGCTGGTAGAGCGCAGGGGGATCAGTGTCAGGTCCAGCGGGATCGAGGTGTGTCCACCGACCAGCAAGCGCCGCAATTCATCGGGCTTGAGTTCGTAGGCTTTGAGGCCTTCGCGCTCAAGGTTGCTGAACAACTCCTTCTGGCGCAGGCAGGTGTCGTTTTTCTGGTAGTGGGCCAGGTCCAGCCGGCCGGCGTAGGCAAAGAACTGGTGACCGAAGCCGCCACCCGGACCGCGTCCGACCACGCCGATCACGTGGGGGCCATGGGGCAGGTTCACCTCCACCAGGATGTAGCTGGTGTCGGAGGCGAAATAGAAGCGCCGGGATTGCTCCAGGCTGTACTTGCCGAAGCTCATGTCCGACATGCGTGCCAGGATCGGGAATTGCAGCGCATTGATCGAAGCGGATTTACCGAGGTTGTTCGCGCCGTAGACCGACAGCGGCTCTTCCAGCGGGAACAGGCCGAGGGTGTAGCCGGCGGTGTTCAAAAGGGCAAAGCGGCGGATGCCGTAGCGTTCCTTGATCATGCGTCGAGCTCCTGTTCTTCGGCAATGGCGCGGGCCAGGGCGTCTTCTTCGCTTTCATCTGCAAACTCTGCCAAGTCGAGCGGGTCGTCGGTCTGCAGTAGTTTTTCATCGCTGTCTTCATCGATCAGCACCGGAGCCGGCAGCGGCAGTACGCTGTGCAGGCTGGCCGCCAGGTCACGGTCCTGTTGCACCGATAGGCACACATCGAGGAAACGGTGCATCGGCGGCAGGAAACGGTACACGCCGTTTTCTTCGCCGGCGAAGCCGAGTTGGGTCATGCGGCGCATGATTTTTTCTTCCAGCTCATCCTGGGTCTGTACTTCGGCCTGGATGAACAGGTCGCGGTACTTTTCCAGCAGCGATGGCAGTTCATCGCGACCCAGGCTGCCGCCGTCGAGCACGGCGACCGGGTCGCGGCCCTGATCGGCCAGGTGCTCGACAAGGATGAAGGTGAACAGCGCCAGACGCTGCGCGGTCTTATTCACCGCCGCGGCGGCCAGGTCCGGTACGAAATAGTAGAAACCACGGGTGTCGCAGACCAGTTCAAACCCCAGGGCCTTGAACAGCGTGCGGTACTGGTCCTGGAAGTTCGACAGCTGCGCATACAGCTCAGGATCGCGGCGGCTGACGTGGTAGCCCTTGAACAGCTCGCGAAAGATCGGTGCCAGTTGGGACAGTTCGGAAAGATCAAGATGCATGGGGGATGCTCGCAGAATTCTCGGTAGGGTCATCGCCGACCGAGAGCAGGGCGAAGGAGCGCAGGCTGACCTGGTGCTCGTGTGTGTGGTAGTCGCGACGTTCCAGGCGTTCGCGCTTGAAACGTTTTTCCCGGGACAGTCGCGAGAACCAGTACAGCAATTCGTCGGTGGCGCCGTCCGGCTCCTGCTCCAGCAGCCAGGTCATCAGGTCCGGCATCGGCAGGGCGTCTTCGCAGCGTTCGAGCATTTCCCGAACCGTGCGTGGCGCACGTGGAGCTTCGCCTTTCTGGGTTTTGTGGGCCTTGGGGAAGCGCGCCGGTTTCGGTTCGAAGCGGGCCAGGGCATAAACGTAGGCCTCGACCTGGCTGGCGCTGCCGAGGAAGGTGCTTTGCGGGCGTGTGAACAACGGCATTGCCGCCTGCGGCACGGCATCGATGCCTTTTCGGCGAATGGCGGACAGGGCCAGGGCCGCGCCACGGGTGACAGCGTTGTGGCGACGTGCCTCTTCACGCAGCGGCAGCAATAGTTCGCGCGCGTGACGCAGGGTCAACTGGGCGCTGGTCTGCATTTCAAGGATACGCGCGTGAGTGCGCAGCAACATGTCGTCATCGACCAGGTGGCCGAGGCGTTGCTGCTCGGAGAGCATCTTCAGCAGCACGGTTTCAACCTTGCGCACGCCTTGTTCGAAAGCGCCGTCGGCGTTCACCAGATCAATCATCGGCTCGACGTATTCGTCCCAGGTCGCCAGCACTTCAGCGTAACGCTGGCGCAATGGAATCTGTCGGTCGCTGGTTTTCGCCCTTTCGGCGACGGCCACCAGTGCTTGTTCGTCGTTATCGAGTTTTTTCAGTACATCGCGAACTCGCATGTCGAGCAGGCGAAGCTGGCGGGCCAGGTCGTTGCCGTCGCGGATGTCGAAGGCGTCCTGGATGTAGCCGGCCAGGCGCTCGAGATGGCGCAGATAGGCTTCGATTTCCAGGCACAGGCCCAAACGGTGTTCACGGCGCAGGTAGGCGAGGAAGTCGTGAATTTGCGCATTGAGCTCGAAACGGTTCGGGCTTTTCGCCACCGGAACCAGAATATCGAGGCGAATCCACACGTCCAGCAGGCTGGTGATGTCCTGCGGCGTACTGTCGAGTTGCTGGGCGGCCAGTTGCGTGCGCAGTTCGTTGAGGCTCAGGGTGCCTTGGTCGAAATGCTCGCACAGTGGCTCCAGAAGTGCCCAGTGTTCAGCGAGGGCGCGCAAGACGCGCTTGGGTTCGATCATCGGAATGGCCGGCTGGTTGGCGAATAAAAGCCGCGATTGTACTGCATCAGGCACGATGCGATTCACTCTCGGGACGGGCTGTCGCCATTTTTCACAAGTGGAAAGATTATCGGTGCAGTCTATCGATCAACAGCGGGCGATCTTGCGCGAAGGGCGGTAGAATCGGCGCACTTTAGTTATCCACAAGTGGCCGACCTTTGCTTATCGAGTCCCGTCGTCGCGCTTATTTGAACGCCATGCAGGTGGTCAACTGGTTACCGCGCACCGAATTGCCCTTTGCCGCCCCGTCGCGGCCCGAGCTGCTGGAGCCGCCCGAGGCGCTGGTCGAGGCTCCCGTGGCGCCTGTGCCGGTGGTCGAGACGCCCGTCGTGCCTACGGTAAAACCCGCCGAGCGGGTGAAGGTCGAGGTGCCGCGGCCATCGCTGGCCAGCACGCGCACTGGCGCAAAACCTGCGGCCGAGGAGGCGCCGGTGGTCGCCAGGGTCGCGCCGGTGCCGCCGCCGCGCTTTGCCCTGCAACTGCTGCGAGCCGGCCGCTGCCTGCTGCTGGTGGAGTTACCCACAGGTGAATCCTTCCAGGCACGCGACCCTGCTTATCTGCTGCTCAAGGACATGCTGCGAGCCGCCGGTCTGCCGGACAGCCCGCAGATCATCGGCGAGCCGGTACGCTGGCCGCTGCTGGTGCGTGGGACTATGGACCAGGGCCCGGAGGCCGCCCGTGACTTTGTGCAAGGTTTCCTCTCGGTGCGCATGGAAGAAGTGCCATGCGCCTGCCTTTGGCTGATCGGCCTGCCCGCGGTGCGGTTTGCCGGTGAAGCGGACTCTGATGCGTTCAACCGCGAATTGCAGATTGAGGGCCTGGGCTCGGCGTGGGCGGTACCGGGCCTGGAATTGTTAATGGAAGAGCCACAGCGCAAGGCCGCCGTGTGGCAAGCCATGCGTCGGCTGATGGCGCGTTGGAAAGAACCGAATGAGTGACGCTGTGTCGTTCCGCCCGATGACCGAGGCGGACCTGGAAACTGTTCTGAAGATCGAGTATGCGGCCTACAGCCATCCCTGGACCCGCGGGATTTTTCTCGATGGCCTGGGCAAGTATCAGATCTGGCTGATGTTCGAAGGTCAGCAGCAGGTGGGCCATGGGGTGGTGCAGATCATTCTTGACGAGGCGCATCTGCTCAACATCACCGTCAAGCCGGAAAACCAGGGCCGAGGCCTGGGTTTGACCTTGCTGGAACATTTGATGTCGATCGCCTACAAGGCCGATGCCCGGGAATGCTTCCTGGAAGTGCGCGACAGCAATACCGCGGCGTTCAAGCTGTATGAGCGTTACGGTTTCAACGAGATCGGACGTCGACGGGATTACTACCCGGCGGTGGGTGGGCGCGAAGATGCGGTGGTCATGGCCTGTACATTGGTGGATTGATCACCATCGTTTTGGTTGAACGCCGATTCCTGCGTAGTAGCTGCCGTAGGCTCGGGCCGCGTTCGGACGATCTTTGATTTTTAAGATCAAGATCAAAAGATCGTCCGAACGCGGCCCGAGCCTGCGGCAGCTCCTACAGATCAGCGTTTCTTGTCCAGCGGATCGCGCTGCGCCATCTCCTCCTCGTCCAACCCATTTCCCCCACCGATCTCGTCTTCATCGACAATGCTCAGGTCCCAGTCGGCCTGGTCACCTTCACCTAATTCCTGGGCATCCCGCGCACCGTCCTCACGGATGAGCGTTTCCGGGCTCATGTCATCATCGGTCGATTCATGATCATCGGTCGATGCTCCCGTCATGCCGGCTTCGCGCACGCGTTCTTCGGGTATCAGCTGCTTGCGCTCCTTTTGCGGCAATTCATCGCCGATTTTTGCGCTGGGTTCTTCCGTGTCGAAATCCAGCTCATGCACCGAGCCCATGCGATCTTCGTTATCATCGATGGGTTCCGGTTGCACCGCATCGTACGGACGTCGTGAATCAGTCATGGCAATTCCTCATACTGTTAGCCTTATAGAGTGGACCCACTGGGTTGCAGGGAATTCCACCGGCATGGAGCGCCATGAACGGGCAGCAGCGGGCATTTGCATCACGCGCGTGACCCCGACGGACGGTTGTCTGTCAAAGCAGCGCACCATTATCGAGGCTTCATTGCATGAACGAATTACAAGATCTGATTGATAACAACGAGCGCTGGGCCGACGCGATCACCAAAGAAGATCCTGACTTCTTCGCCAAGCTGGCTCGTCAACAAACGCCGGAGTACCTGTGGATCGGCTGTTCCGATGCGCGGGTGCCGGCCAACGAGATCGTCGGCATGCTGCCGGGCGATTTGTTCGTGCACCGCAACGTGGCCAACGTGGTGTTGCATACGGATCTCAATTGCCTGTCGGTGATCCAGTACGCGGTCGACGTACTCAAGGTCAAGCATATCCTCGTGACCGGCCACTATGGCTGTGGCGGCGTGCGCGCCTCGATGCAGGACCGTCAGTTCGGCCTGATCGACGGTTGGCTGCGTTCGATTCGCGATCTTTACTACGAGAAACGTGAAGAGCTCGCCAAGTTGGCCACCGAAGAGGAGCAGGTCGACCGCCTCTGCGAGCTCAACGTGATTCAGCAAGTGGCCAACGTCGCCCATACCAGCATTGTGCAAAATGCCTGGCACCGCGGGCAGAACCTGTCGATTCACGGTTGCATCTACGGCATCAAGGACGGTCGCTGGAAAAGCCTGAACACCACGATCAGCGGTTTCGAGCAATTGCCACCGCAGTATCGACTGCGTCCGGTCGAGAAGTTGTAAGCCTGCGCAGCAGACGCTTTGCCGACGCCAGTGTTGCAAAAACATCTGGTCGTCGGCGCTCTCCGTCAGTTGACTCGTCAGCCTATAGCGCGGGCGCGGGTATCGCCGGGGCTGGCGCTGGCACCTTGAGCAATTTGAGCTGGGCCTTGATCGATGCTGTCGCACATTTGCCTGCGGCCTGTGCGGGGGTCAGCTTGCGGATCGAGGTGTAGAACAGCGCACAGGTTTTATCGGCCTGGGCCACTTGCCAGGTCTGGGTGCAGCTTTTCAGCTCGATATCGGGATTGGTGTCCGTTTCACGGCCCATAGCGGCCTGCCAGCAAGCGGCACTCAAATCCTGGCCCATGACTTTCAGGCCCGCTGTATCGGCTTGGGCCTGGGCGTCTTTGCCGGTGTAGCTGGCTGGATCGGCGGCGTACCAGATGT
This sequence comes from Pseudomonas umsongensis, assembly GCF_002236105.1. Taxonomy (GTDB): domain Bacteria; phylum Pseudomonadota; class Gammaproteobacteria; order Pseudomonadales; family Pseudomonadaceae; genus Aquipseudomonas; species Aquipseudomonas umsongensis. Next base: position 106,368 of record NZ_NIWU01000010.1, on the reverse strand, counting down.
AGCTGGGATGGTTGGCGCCCAATAGCGGTACTTTTACTCCGTCGACCGGGCTGATTGTCACCAGGCTCAACACATTCACGGTTGGCCCGTACTGCTGCTTGACCCAGTTGCGCACCGGTGCACCGAAGGCAACCGTTGGCAAGGCCGCGCCGCTGGAATGTACCGTCACCTGCTTGACCATGCTGGTCTGGTAGTCCTTGAAGTAGTCGTAGACGCCTTCCAGATCCTTGCCTGCGTTCGAAGGCGCGGCAATCGGGGCGATATCGATAATGGTTTGGTAGCCCGGTAGCTGCTCGGGTGTGACGCCATTGATGGTCAGCAGCGTGGCCCAGCGATCCGTGGTGGCCGACTTCAGGTAATCCTGGGCCTGGGTCAGCGAATAATCGGGTGGGAAGTGCAGCAGCTCGACGCTTCTGCGGTTTTCCAGGGCCATGCCCAGTGGCAGGAAAAAATGCCAGTTATAGGCCCACTTGCCGTCGGCATTCAGTTTGCTAGCACCGTCGTAGGCCAGGTCGCCGGCGTCAAGCAGCGCTGCCAGGGGTTTTTCATAGCTCCTGGGCACACCCGTGATTTCGGCATGGAGTTGATGGTTATCGGTTTTGACCAGAACCTTGGCATCGTTATAGCCATCGCGTTGTACGCTTTGCGTCAGGTAGTGCTCGACGGTCTGCTCCAGCGTCCAGTTGCGAAAGCAGATCACGTTGCAGTTGTTGGGATAGGCGAACAAACGTTTGACGCGTTCGGTGCTGCCCAGCTTCAGGGCGATATCGGCGTGGGCAGCGGTGCTCAGGGTAAAGGCCGCGAGGGTGAGGCCTGCGAGTCTTAACATGCTCAGATCCTTTTCAGCGTGGTCGCGATACGAAGATGCACGTCATACTGGATCAACACAATGATGCAGAAAACCAGGCCTCAAGCACTTTTTTTCGAAGCGTGCGATCCAGCCCGCGATCAGTGTTTGCGGGGGAGTGAGGTCAGGCGATCACAACAGGCGTAGCGCCAATTGGCCGCCGGCACGCAAGTACTCGACCTGTGCGGTAACCGCATCCTTGACGATAGCCTCACCGGTATCGCTCAGCCTGGCTTTTTTGGCATCGAGGACGGCGCTTTGCAATAACTGCATGGCGACATCCATCGCTTTCTGAAAGGCCGTCACATTGTTGTGCTGGCCAAATTCGCGGACAACAGCGTCCATGCGGCGATCGGCATCGTCTCGCAGGGCCCTGTACTCAACCACCGAGACGTTACCGTCCTGGTACATTTCATTGATCAACTCTTCCAGTGTCTTGGATATCGGTGTCATCGGATCTTCCTTGGGTTTTTGGTGATTGATACTCCGGGACAGGTTAATTCAAGGAGGCTGGTTGCGAGAGTCAGGGCTTGCCGTTGGATTGGGTGGGACAACGCTGCGCGTTTTGTAAGAAAAACGCGCAGTCTCAGGTCGCGCTGACCCTCGCTGTAGCCGCTTCCCTATGGCATCACCGGCGGCGTATACGCCAGCGTCGTTCCGAGTGCCCACAGCAGCACCAGCACCAGTGGTGTGTGCACCAGCAATTGCACGAACGAGAAGCCGATCAGGTCCCGCGCCTTCAATCCCAGCACGCCCAGCAGCGGCAGCATGTAGAACGGGTTGATCAGGTTGGGCAGCGCTTCGGCGGCGTTGTAGATCTGCACGGCCCAGCCCAGGTGGTAGTTCAAGTCGTTCGCCACTTGCATCACATACGGTGCTTCGATGATCCATTTACCGCCGCCGGACGGAATGAAGAAGCCGAGGATCGCCGAGTACACGCCCATCAGCAGGGCATAGGTGTCATGGGAGGCAATGCTCACGAAGAAGGTCGAGATGTGGTGGGCGAGGGTCTGCGCGTCGGCGCCCTTGACCGTGGTCATCAGTGCGGCGATCGAACCGTACAGTGGGAACTGGATCAGCACGCCGGTGGTGGTCGGCACCGCGCGGGCCACCGCGTCGAGGAAGCTGCGCGGGCGCCAGTGCAACAGGGCACCGAGCATGATGAACAGGAAGTTGTAGGTGTTGAGACCGGAAATCGCGCTGATCGCAGGTTTGGTGGAAAACTCATGGAACAGCCACCCAGCCGCCAGCAGCACCAACAGGATGGTCAGCAGCGGGCTGTGTTCCAGCCATTCTCCGGGACGGGTGCGTGGTTGCAGTGGTGGCAGATTGAAACTCGGGTCGACGCCACAGGCCTGGGCGTCTCGCGCCGTGTGCGGGCCGGGGGCAGTGGCGTAGGCGATGATCAGCGAGATGACGATCAAGGCCAGCAACATGACGCCCGACTGCCAGAGAAAGATCGTTTGGGTGAACGGAATCACCCCGGTAATCGACAGGATCGACGGCGGCAGGCTGGCCGGGTTGGCCTGCAACTGCGCAGCAGACGAAGACAGGCCCAGGGCCCACACCGCGCCCAACCCCAGGTACGCGGCTGCACCCGCGGCGCGATAGTCCATCTTAAGGTCGGTACGGCGGGCAAGGGCTCGCACCAGCAAGCCGCCAAACACCAGTGACAAACCCCAGTTAAGCAGCGACGCGACCATGGAAATCAGGGCCACCCAGGCCACCGCGGAGCGCCCGTTTTTCGGCAACTTCGCCAGGCGATCGATCAGCTTCACCGCCGGTGGCGAGCTGGCGACCACATAACCGCCGATCACCACGAACGCCATTTGCATGGTGAACGGGATCAGGCTCCAGAAGCCGTCACCAAAGGCCATGGCCGCATCAGTCGGCTTGGCGCCCATGGCCATGGTGGCCACGGCGACAATGATCACCGCCAGGGCGGCAAATACCCAGGAGTCGGGGAACCAGCGTTCGGCAAAGCTTGAACAGCGCAGGGCAAAGCGGGCGGAGCGGGTATCTTCGATATCAGCGGCCACGGGACTACCTCGAATTATTATGTTTGTTGTGGTCTTCGGGGCAGCATAGGCCCCTCAGGACAGACGCCAACCTTAATTCAAACGAGTGTTTTTTGCGGCGCTGATTTAGGCCTATGGGACTTTGGTCTAACGGGTTGTCCGTCGGCGCGTTTGCGTAGACCATGGGCGCCTTGGTTTTTGCCTGTGCCAGAGTTCTTTTCATGACTGCCAATATAGATCCACGTCCGCTGCCATTCAGCCGCTCGGACTACAAGACCCTGGGGCTCGCGGCTCTCGGTGGCGCGCTGGAAATCTACGACTTCATCATCTTCGTATTTTTCGCCCTGACCTTGAGCCAGCTGTTTTTCCCGCCCGAAATGCCTGAGTGGCTGCGGCTTCTGCAAAGCTTTGGCATCTTCGTCACCGGGTACCTGGCGCGGCCCCTGGGTGGGATCCTGATGGCGCATTTCGCCGACAGTCTGGGTCGCAAGAAGGTGTTCAGCCTGAGCATCCTGATGATGGCGCTGCCGTGCCTGCTGATCGGAATCATGCCGACCTACGCGCAGATCGGCTATTTCGCGCCACTGCTGCTGTTGGCCCTGCGCGTCCTCCAGGGCGCGGCGGTGGGTGGCGAGGTGCCGAGCGCCTGGGTATTCGTAGCGGAACACGCGCCAGTCGGCCATCGCGGCTACGCCCTGGGCTTCCTGCAGGCGGGGCTGACCTTTGGTTATTTGCTTGGCGCCCTGACGGCAACCTTCCTGGCGCAGACTTTTACTCCAGCGGAGATCCTCGATCACGCCTGGCGTTATCCTTTCCTGCTGGGCGGGGTGTTTGGCGTGATTGGCGTCTGGTTGCGGCGCTGGCTCAGCGAAACGCCGGTGTTCATGGCCATGCAAGCCCGGCGCGAGGCAGCCATCGAGTTGCCGTTACGGGCAGTCCTGCGTGAACATCGCCTGGCCCTGCTGCCCGCGATGATTCTCACCTGCGTGCTGACATCAGCGGTGGTGGTGTTCGTGGTCATCACCCCGACCATGATGCAAAAAACCTTCGGCATGACCGCCAGCCACACCTTCGCCCTGAGCGCATTGGGCATCGTGTTTCTGAACATTGGCTGCGTGCTCGCCGGTCTGCTGGTCGATCGCATCGGCGCCTGGCGTACCGTCATGCTTTATAGCCTGTTGCTGCCACTGGGTATCGGCGTGCTCTACACCTGCCTGATCAGCGGTGGCAACTGGGTCGGCCTGGCCTACGCGGTGGCTGGACTGAGTTGCGGAGTAGTGGGCGCGGTGCCATCGGTGATGGTCAGCCTGTTCCCGGCGCGGATTCGCGTCTCGGGTATTTCCTTCACCTACAACATCGCCTACGCCGCCTGGGCGAGCATCACGCCCTTGCTGTTGATCGGCCTGATGCCATGGAGCCCCTGGATCTGCGTGATTTTTTGCGCGGTGATGGGGGCGGTGGGTGTGGGCAGTGCGGCGTATTTCGGCTCGCGGGCACCGGGAGTCGCCGGTTGCCCAGCCGCCGGTACAGCGTGATAGGCAGGGACGATTGGCGCGGTTTCATTATATTTGTAGGACAATCCTCAAGCGCTCTTCAGAAAATCCCTGCAAGGCCGATGGCTAGGCTCTAAGTCGCTTTCTATTCCAGTCCATCGGTGCGTCCCATGTTCAATAAACGCTTGAAGCAGGAGCTGTCGGCTCTTCGCGAAGAACTCTCCAGCCTGCAGCAAGTGAAGGAAAGCCTGGAAAGCGAGATGCTCGTGCTGACCCTCGATATTGACGGGAGGGTGCAGTCGGTCAACCAGAACTTCCTCGGCGAGATGCACTACAAGAGCAACGAGCTGATCGGCCGGCACATCGAAGAGATCGTTCCGGATCATGTGAAAAACGACGAATTCCAGCTACGTTTCAAGACCGCACTGAGTCGGGGCGAGCACTTTGCCGGTGCCGTGCGTCTGTTGCGTGGCACTGGCCAGGAAGCCTGGTTGCGTTCAATTGTGCAGCCCGTGCGCACGGCGGACGGGCGGATCAAGCATTTTTCGATTTTCTCCAGCGACCTGACCCGCACCATCGAGGCCTCCCGTGAGCATGAAAACCTGATCGGTGCACTGGTGCGTTCGACAGCGGTGATCGAGTTCGACCTCAATGGCAATGTGCTGACCGCCAACGAGCGCTTTCTCAGTGGCATGGGCTACAGCCTGGCGCAGATCAAGGGCAAGCATCACCGTACTTTTTGCTTTCCCGAGGACTACAACAGCGCCGAATACCAGGCGTTCTGGCGCCGTCTGAACACCGGAGAGTTCGTGGCCGAACGTTTCAAGCGCGTCGACAGCCACGGTCGTACAGTCTGGCTGGAGGCCTCCTACAACCCGGTGACCGATGCCAACAATAAACTCTACAAAGTGGTGAAATTCGCCACGGTGATCACCGATCAGGTCAACCAGGAGCAAGCGGTGGCCGAAGCGGCCAACATTGCCTACGGCACCTCGCAGCAAACCGATCAAAGCGCCCAGCGCGGCAACGCCGTGGTGACGCAGGCGGTGGATGTGATGCGTGACCTGGCCAGGCACATGCAAACCGCTGTCGATGGCATCGAAGCCTTGAATGAGCAATCACTGGTAATTGGCACCATCGTCAAGACCATCAGCGGGATTGCCGAACAAACCAACCTGCTGGCGCTCAACGCGGCCATCGAAGCGGCCCGTGCCGGTGAGCAGGGACGAGGTTTTGCCGTGGTGGCGGACGAGGTTCGGCAACTGGCTTCGCGCACCAGCCAGGCCACCGACGAGATTGTCCTCGTGGTGCGGCAAAACCAGGACATGGCGCGCAACGCCGTGGCCCTGATGGCCGACGGTAAGCTCCAGGCGGAACAGGGCCTGGCGCTGGCGGCGGAAGCAGGCTCGGTGATCGTCGAGATCCAGGATGGCGCGCAGAAAGTGGTCAATGCAGTGGGGCAGTTTGCCAATCAGTTGGCGATCTGACTCCCTGCGAGCCGCTGGACGGCAGGACCTTGCAGTCGTAACGTGGCGGCTACCCAGGTTGCAAGCCATCCACGATGAGGTCAGGCAATGAGTAAACTGCGTGTGGGCGTTATTTTCGGGGGCCGCTCGACCGAGCACGAGGTGTCGCTGCAGTCGGCGAAAAACATTGTCGATGCACTGGATCGCTCGCGCTTCGAGCCGGTGTTGATCGGCATCGACAAGCAAGGCCATTGGCACCTCAACGACCCCTCGAACTTCCTGCTGAACCAGGAAAATCCGGCCCTGATCGCGCTCAATCAATCCAATCGCGAATTGGCCGTGGTTCCGGGCAAGGCCCACCAGCAATTGGTGGAAACCGCCGGTGCCGATCTGTTGGGTCACGTCGACGTGATATTCCCCATCGTCCACGGCACCCTTGGCGAAGACGGTTGCCTGCAGGGATTGCTGCGCATGGCCGACTTGCCGTTTGTCGGTTCCGATGTGCTGGGTTCGGCGGTCTGCATGGACAAGGACATCAGCAAGCGCCTGTTGCGTGATGCCGGCCTGGCCGTCACGCCGTTCGTCACCCTGACCCGCGCCAGCGCCGCGCGCACAGGCTTTGCCGAGGTCAGCGGCAAGCTCGGCCTGCCGCTGTTCGTCAAGCCGGCCAACCAGGGTTCTTCCGTCGGTGTGAGCAAGGTGAGCGACGAAGCCGAATATGCGGCGGCAGTCGAGCTGGCTTTGAGCTTCGATGAAAAAGTGCTGATCGAGTCGGCGGTCAAGGGCCGAGAGATCGAATGTGCGGTGCTTGGCAACGAAGACGCCATCGCCAGCGGCTGTGGCGAGATCGTGGTGCACAGTGGCTTCTATTCCTACGACAGCAAGTACATCGACGACAAAGCTGCTGAAGTCGTGGTGCCGGCCAATATCAGCGTCGAGTCCAGCGAACGCATTCGCGCGATGGCGGTCGAGGCGTTCCAGCTGCTCGGCTGTTCCGGGCTGGCGCGCGTCGATGTATTTTTGACTGACAGTGGCGAAGTCCTGATCAATGAAATCAACTCCCTGCCAGGCTTCACCCGCATCAGCATGTACCCGAAACTGTGGCAGGCAGCGGGGATGACCTACAGTGAACTGGTCACGCGGCTGATCGAATTGGCGCTGGAAAAACACCAGGCTCGACGGGCGTTGAAAATCAGTCGTTGAGGAAAATGGGCCTGCCTTCGCCCAGGCAGGCCCCTTCACGCTGCAAGCGACTCAATCCCCCAACGTTTCCCCCTCCCGCCGAGGATCAGCCCCACCGGCCAGCGACGCCTTCCCCTGTGCATCCTTGACCCGGACAATCGCCTGGGTGCCGCTGGTCATGTCGATTTCGTTGACGCGGTGGCCCTTGTCCTTGAGTGCCTGGATTAGCGCCGGGCTGAACTGGCCGCTCTCCAGTTCGGTCGGGCCATTTCGGCTGCCGAAGTTGGGCAGGTTGATGGCTGCCTGTGTATCGAGGTTCCAGTCGAGCAGGCCGACGGTGGTTTTGGCCACGTATTCGATGATTTGCGAGCCGCCGGGAGAGCCGAGGCTGGCGACGAATTCGCCACTCTGGCGGTCGAAGATCAGCGTTGGGGCCATGGACGAGCGCGGACGCTTGCCGGGTTCGACGCGGTTGGCGACTTTCTGGCCGTTCTCTTCGGGAATGAACGAGAAGTCGGTCATCTCGTTGTTGAGCAGGAAGCCCTGGACCATCACATGCGAGCCGAAAGCGGATTCGATGGTGGTGGTCATCGACACCGCGCCGCCCTGGTCATCGACCGCCACCACTTGCGAGGTGGAGATGCGCAGGGGGGAGCGGTCTGGCGCGTAGGCGACCTGGATGCCCGGTGGCGTGCCGGGCTTGGCCGTGCCCATGCTGAGCTCGCCGACCAGTGCCGCCCGGCTGGCCAGGTAAGCCGGGTCGATCAAGCCCTTGACGGGCACTGGCACGAAGTCCGAGTCGGCGACGTACTGCGCGCGATCGGCATAGGCCAGGCGCTCGACTTCGCTGATCAGGTGCACGGCCTCGGCGGTCGGTTCGAAACCGGCGGCGGTGCTGGCTTTCACCGGTCGCATTGGCGCCAGGGCCCAGCGCTTGTCGCGTGTCTCCAGAGCTTGCAGCGTGCCGAGGATCTGCGCCATGGCGATCCCGCCCGAGGACGGTGGCGGCATGCCACAGACCTGCCAACGCTTGTAGTCGGTGCACAAGGGCGCGCGCTCCTTGGCGCTGTAGTTGGCCAGGTCGGTCAGCGACAGACTGCCCGGGTTGGCGTGACCCTGGACCTTGGCCACGATCTCTTGCGCAATGGGCCCTTTGTATAAGGCATCCGGCCCTTCCTTGGCGATGCGTTGCAACGCAGCGGCCAAGGGCGGATTCTTCAACAGGGTGCCGCTGGCTTTCGGGCTGCCATCGGCATTCAGGAAGTAGGCCGTCATTTCCGCAGAGCGCTTTATGGACGAATCCGCAGCGATCAACCGATGCAGGCGAGGCGAGATGACAAAGCCTTGATCGGCCAATTCGATGGCGGGCTCGAACAGCTGCGCCCATGGCAAACGACCGTGTTTGCGATGGGCCAGCTCAAGGGCTCGCAACACCCCGGGAGTTCCCACCGAGCGCCCGCCAATCTGTGCCTGGGTGAAGGGCATCGGCTGGCCATCGGCCTGCAGGAACAGTTTCTCGGTGGCACCGGCCGGTGCGGTTTCGCGCCCGTCGTAGGCGCGCACGGATTGGCCATCCCAGAGCACGATCAACGCGCCGCCACCGATGCCCGAGGACTGCGGTTCGACCAGCGTCAGAACCGCTTGCATGGCAATGGCGGCATCGATGGCCGAACCGCCCCGACGCAGCATCTCGCGCCCGGCTTCGGCTGCCAATGGGTTGGCGGCTGCGGCCATGTGGCGTGAAGCGTGTCGGGTCTGCAGGTCGGTACGATAACCGGACGCGTTTTCCGGTGCCGTGGGCAGCGTCGGGGCGGACGCGTTGTGGCAGGCACCAAGGGTCAGCGCGGTGATGATCAGCGCCAGGGCTGGCAGGCGCGCGCGACTCGAATGGGAGGCTGGGAACATGGGGGCACTCCGTCCGTGGGATAAATATACCGGGGACTGTATCGGTGACCTCGCAGTGACGCAAACCAGGTCCCGTGGTCGCTCTTCATCAATCGACGGATTTTCTGTAGGGTCATTGCCAGCGATCACCCCACAAGACCCACAAGAGGCAGCCATGCACAGCGAGTTTCCAGCCCAGCCCAGCTACCGTTCCCAGCGCGAACAATTCCTGGCGGCGGCAACCGCGGCCGGTGCGACGCTGAGCGAGTATCCCCATCCTCTCAAGGGGCCATCAGGCGAGGCCTTGGGCACCGATGTAGCGGTACTCGGCGATCCTGGCGCTAAACGCCTGCTGATCGCGCTGAGCGGTACTCACGGGGTCGAGGGCTTCTATGGCTCGGGTTGCCAGATCAAGTGGCTGCAGGAGCTCGGTAAGCGCTCATTGCCGACGGATGTCGCCGTGGTGATGATTCATGCGATCAATCCCTGGGGCATGGCGTGGCTGCGTCGGGTCAATGAAGACAACATCGACCTGAACCGCAATCACCTGGACTTCGATCGTGCGCTGCCGGACAACCAGGCTTATGACGCGCTGCATGAAATTTATGCCTGCACGCAGTTGCGCGGGCCTGAGCGAGATCGGGCCGATGCCTTGCTGGATGAGCAAATCCGCCTGCACGGATGGCCCGCGGTCATGTCGATTGTTGAAGGTGGCCAGCATGCGCACCCGGACGGATTGTTCTTCGGCGGGGTGGCGCCCAGTTGGTCGAACCGTACATTGCAGCAGATCATGCAAAAGCACGTGGCCCATGCCGACGTCGCCCTGTGTTTCGACTTGCACACCGGGGCCGGGGAGTATGGGCATCCGATGTTGTTGACGATCACCGAAGCGGCTTATCCGGCGCTGGCCGATGCCCAGGCAATTTACGGTCCGTGGCTCTACACGTTGCACACCGGCGCCGACACCCTGAGCGAAACCGGTGTTGCAGCCACTGCGACCGGCTACACCTCGCAGGCGTTGCTCAATGCGCTGCCGCAGGTGCGGTTGATGCCGTTCGTGATCGAGTGCGGGACTTATCCGGGGCCGGACGTCCATCGACATCTGCGCGATGACCACTGGTTGCATCTGCACGGTAATGTCCACGATGCGCAGGGGCGAGAGATCAAGTTGAATCTGCTTGAACAGTTCTATCCGGCCGATAGCGATTGGCAGGCCATGGTCTGGCTGCGTACCTGGCAGATCTGGGAGCGGGCGTTGTCGGCGCTACCGGCGATTCGTTGCTGATGATGACGATGATGGTGTAGGAGCGAGCATGCTCGCGATGGACTCAAATGCACCGCGGGGGAACCTGACTCCCCGCGTTATCGTTCAAGTCCATCGCGAGCATGCTCGCTCCTACAAGGGAGCAGCCATTTTCTTGAGGCATAAAAAAACGGCTTACCTTTCGGTAAGCCGTTTTTAGCACTTGGTGGCTACACAGGGACTTGAACCCCGGACCCCAGCATTATGAATGCTATGCTCTAACCAACTGAGCTATGTAGCCAAGATGGCGCGCATTATTCACCGGTAATGCAGATGCGTCAAGCGTAAATTTAAAATATTTCTCTACACTTTCAACCGCTTATCTTCCTGAGCCGAAAAAACGGGGCGGAGGAGGGTATCGATCGAGTGGAAATCTGCCCAATACCGAGGTCGTTAGCAGGCTAAGGGGATGGCGCTGCCGCAACGAAAAATGGCACATTGACGCACCTGCCCGTGTGCACCCCTCTGTTTTTCGGAAATTTCATGGCTATCAGCAACGTTCAGCCCGCCACTGCGGCGGCGTCCGCGCCTTCACAAAGCAGCCCTCTGGTCATGCGCATCATCGGCGCGGTGGCACTGGCGCACCTGATCAACGACCTGATTCAATCGGTGCTGCCGTCGATCTACCCGATGCTCAAGGCCAACTATGGCCTGACGTTCACCCAGGTCGGCCTGATCACCCTGACCTTCCAGCTGACCGCTTCGCTGCTGCAACCCTGGGTCGGCTACCACACTGACCGCCATCCCAAGCCCTGGCTGTTGCCAGCCGGTACGGTCTGCACTTTGATCGGCATCGTGATGATGTCGGTGGTCGGCAGCTTCCCGCTGATTCTGCTGGCGGCGGGCTTGATCGGCATTGGCTCCTCGACCTTTCACCCGGAAGCTTCTCGCGTGGCGCGGCTGGCCTCGGGGGGGCGGTTTGGCCTGGCACAATCGACCTTCCAGGTCGGGGGCAACGCGGGCTCGGCGTTCGGTCCGTTGCTGGCGGCGGCGATCATCATCCCTTACGGCCAAGGGAATGTGGCCTGGTTCGGCTTGTTCGCGGTGTTTGCACTGTTCGTGCTGTACCGGATCAGTCGCTGGTACGCCAACCACTTGAACCTGTTCAAGCTCAAGCAGGGCCAGGCAGCGACCCACGGCCTGTCCAAGGGGCGGGTGACCAGCGCGCTGGTGGTGCTCGGGCTGCTGGTGTTCTCCAAATACTTCTACATGTCCAGCCTCACCAGTTATTTCACCTTCTACCTGATAGAGAAGTTCGACCTGTCGGTGGCCAGTTCGCAGCTGCACCTGTTCCTGTTTCTCGGTGCGGTGGCCGCGGGGACCTTCTTCGGCGGGCCCATCGGCGACAAAATCGGGCGCAAGGCGGTGATCTGGTTCTCGATCCTGGGCGTTGCGCCGTTCACATTGCTGCTGCCGCATGTGGACCTGTTCTGGACCACTGTCCTGAGTGTAGTCATCGGCTTCATCCTCGCCTCAGCCTTCTCGGCCATCGTGGTGTACGCCCAGGAGTTGGTGCCAGGCAATGTCGGGATGATTGCCGGGGTGTTCTTCGGCCTGATGTTCGGCTTCGGTGGGATTGGCGCGGCGCTGCTGGGCCACCTGGCGGACATACACGGCATCGAATACGTGTACTTCCTGTGTTCATTCCTGCCGTTATTGGGTGTATTGGCGATTTTCCTGCCACGCGCCAAAAAGGCCTGATCACCTGCCACTAAGCCGTTAGCGCGAGCTTGCACAAGACTTCCGGCTGAAAAGCCGGATAATGGCGGCCATTCGTTTGCTCGCTATTGTGGTATCCCGCATGGAAATCAAGGTCAATTTTCTCGACAACCTTCGACTTGAAGCCAAGTTCGATGACTTCACCGTGGTGGCCGACCAGCCTATCCGCTATAAGGGCGATGGCTCGGCACCGGGTCCGTTCGACTACTTCCTGGCTTCGTCGGCGTTGTGTGCGGCTTACTTTGTGAAGTTGTACTGCGACACTCGCAATATCCCTACCGAAAACATCCGACTGTCGCAGAACAACATCGTCGACCCGGAAAACCGCTACAACCAGATTTTCAAGATTCAGGTCGAGTTGCCGGCAGATATCTCCGACAAAGACCGTCAGGGCATCTTGCGCTCCATCGACCGCTGCACCGTCAAAAAGGTGGTGCAGGCCGGGCCTGAGTTCGTGATTGAAGAGGTGGAGAACCTGGATGCCGACGCCCAGGCGTTGCTGATGCCGGCTTCCATTTCAGGTTCAGGGGCGGGCACCTACATCGTGGGCAAAGACCTGCCGCTGGAACAGACCATTGCCAACATGTCGGGCATTCTGGCCGACCTGGGCATGAAGATCGAAATCGCTTCGTGGCGCAATATCGTGCCCAATGTATGGTCGCTGCATATCCGCGATGCGCACTCGCCTATGTGCTTTACCAATGGCAAGGGCGCGACCAAAGAGGGCGCGTTGGCGTCGGCCTTGGGCGAGTTCATCGAGCGGTTGAACTGTAACTTCTTCTACAACGATCAGTTCTGGGGAGAGGACATCGCCAATGCGGCGTTTGTACACTACCCGAACGAACGCTGGTTCCAGCCTGGCCCTAAAGATGAACTGCCGCCGGAGATTCTCGACGCCTACTGCCTGCGGGTTTACAACCGCGATGGCGAGTTGCGTGGCTCGCATCTGATCGACACCAACTCGGGCAACGAAGAGCGCGGCATCTGTTCGCTGCCGTATGTACGCCAGTCAGACGGCGAGGTGGTGTATTTCCCCTCCAACCTGATCGAAAACCTGTACCTGAGCAATGGCATGAGCGCCGGTAATACGCTGGCCGAAGCGCAGGTGCAGTGCTTGTCGGAAATCTTCGAGCGCGCGGTAAAGCGCGAAATCATCGAAGGTGAATTTGCCCTGCCGGATGTGCCGGCCGACGTGCTGGCGAAATACCCCGCGATACTGGCCGGTATCCAGGCGCTGGAAGAGCAGGGGTTCCCTGTGTTGGTGAAGGATGCGTCCCTGGGGGGCGAGTTCCCGGTAATGTGCGTCACCTTGATGAACCCGCGTACCGGTGGTGTATTCGCCTCGTTCGGCGCGCACCCGAGCCTGGAAGTGGCGCTGGAACGCAGCCTGACGGAGTTGTTGCAGGGCCGCAGCTTCGAAGGCCTCAATGACTTGCCCCTGCCGACCTTTGAAGGCCATGCGGTGACTGAGCCTAACAACTTCGTCGAGCACTTCATCGATTCGAGCGGCGTGGTGTCGTGGCGCTTCTTCAGTGCCCAGTCCGATTACGAATTCGTGGAGTGGGACTTCTCCGGCCAGGGTGAAAACTCCAATGCCGAGGAAGCCGCGACCTTGTTCGGCATTCTCGAAGGCATGGGCAAAGAAGTGTACATGGCGGTGTATGAGCACATCGGCGCGACGGCCTGCCGCATTCTGGTGCCGGATTACTCGGAAATTTATCCGGTTGACGACCTGATCTGGGATAACACCAACAAAGCGCTGTTTTTCCGTGAGGACATCCTCAATCTGCACAGCCTGGACAAGGCCGGCCTGAAGTCACTGCTCAAGCGTCTGGAAGACAGCGAGCTGGATGACTACACCGACATCACCACCTTGATCGGCATCGAATTCGACGACAATACCGTCTGGGGTCAGTTGACGATCCTGGAGTTGAAGTTGTTGCTCAATCTCGTCTTGCAGAAATTTGAAGAGGCCAAGGAGCTGGTGGAAATGTTCCTCCAGTACAACGACAACACGGTCGAGCGCGGCTTGTTCTACCAGGCCGTGAACGTGGTGCTGGAGATGGAACTGGACGAGGACCTGGAGCTGGCCGATTACGAGGCCAACTTCCGCCGGATGTTCGGCAACGAGCGCATGGACGCCGCGATCGGCTCCGTGAACGGCAGCGTGCGCTTCTTCGGCTTGACGCCTACCAGCATGAAGCTGGAAGGCCTCGACAGGCATCTGCGACTGATCGAGAGCTACAAGAAACTGCACGCGGCGCGCGCGAAGGTGACGGGCTAACCCCGTTTAAAGCGCCCACAAAAAAAGCACCCCAGGGTGCTTTTTTTGTTAATGGTTGCGAACGTCAGACGTTGAAGCGGAAGTGCATCACGTCGCCGTCCTTGACGATGTAATCCTTGCCTTCCAGGCGCCATTTGCCTGCTTCCTTGGTACCGGCTTCACCCTTGTACTGGATGAAGTCGTTGTAGGCGATCACTTCGGCGCGGATGAAGCCCTTTTCGAAGTCGGTATGGATCACGCCTGCAGCTTGTGGTGCGGTAGCACCGACTCGCACGGTCCAGGCGCGGACTTCTTCGACACCGGCGGTGAAGTAAGTCTGCAGGTGCAGCATTTCGTAGCCAGCGCGGATCACGCGGTTCAGGCCAGGCTCTTCGAGGCCCAGGGCTTCGAGGAACATGTCTTTCTCTTCACCGTCATCGAGCTCGGCGATTTCCGCTTCGATCTTGTTGCACACCGGAACAACCATGGCGCCTTCTTCTTCGGCGATGGCCTTGACCACGTCCAGGTGCGGGTTGTTCTCGAAACCGTCTTCAGCGACGTTGGCGATGTACATGACCGGCTTGGTGGTCAGCAGGTGGAAGCCCTTGATCACCGCCTTCTCGTCGGTGCCCATGTTCTTCATCAGGCTGCGCGCCGGCTTGCCTTCGGTGAAGTGCGAGATCAATTGCTCCAGCAGGCCTTTCTGGACCACTGCGTCCTTGTCGCCGCCCTTGGCGTTGCGCGCGACTTTCTGCAGTTGCTTCTCGCAGCTGTCGAGGTCGGCGAAGATCAGTTCCAGGTCGATGATTTCGATGTCGCGTTTGGGGTCGACGCTGTTGGAGACGTGAATCACGTTCTCGTCTTCGAAGCAGCGGACCACGTGGGCGATGGCATCGGTTTCACGGATGTTGGCCAAAAACTTGTTGCCCAGGCCTTCACCTTTCGACGCGCCGGCCACGAGACCTGCGATGTCGACGAATTCCATGGTGGTCGGCAGGATGCGCTTTGGATTGACGATTTCCGCCAGGGCCTGCAGGCGCGGATCCGGCATCGGCACGATACCGCTGTTGGGCTCGATGGTGCAGAAGGGGAAGTTCTCGGCCGCGATACCGGATTTGGTCAGGGCGTTGAACAGGGTGGACTTGCCGACGTTAGGCAGGCCGACGATGCCGCAATTGAATCCCATGGTGTTTCCCCTCGGGTAAAAGTCAGGCCTTCTGGCTGTGCAGGTTTTTCATCGCGCGGTTCCATTCACCGGCGAGGATATCCGGCAGCACGCCGAGGGCAAAGTCGATGCTGGCATCGAGTTTTTCCTGTTCGGCGCGTGGCGCACGACCCAGGACGAAATTTGAAACCATGCTGGCGACGCCCGGGTGACCGATGCCAAGCCGCAGGCGGTGGAAAGTGTTCTGATTGCCCAGTTGCGCAATGATGTCGCGCAAACCGTTATGACCGCCATGGCCGCCGCCCACTTTGAGTTTGGCAACGCCCGGAGGAAGATCGAGTTCGTCGTGTGCCACGAGGATTTCTTCAGGCTTGATGCGGAAGAAACCTGCAAGGGCCGCCACGGCCTGGCCGCTACGGTTCATGTACGTGGTGGGAATCAGCAGACGAACATCCTGACCCTGATGCGAAAAGCGCCCGGTCAGGCCGAAATATTTGCGGTCCGCCACAAGATTCACACCTTGTGCGTTCGCGATGCGCTCAACAAAAAGGGCCCCTGCGTTATGCCGGGTCTGTTCGTATTCAGCGCCTGGATTTCCCAAGCCAACGATCAGTTTAATGGCAGTCACGATAGGGGCCCTTCATTGGAGTGGTGGATAACATCGCCGCAATCAGGGAGTGCGGCGAAAGTGGACGAAAATTGCTCATTTACCATGATGTAAACTCCGCGTTCTCGCCCGCTTTCTCGCTACGCTCTAGTCCGCGATGTTTCCGGTCACTCCGGCAGCGCAGAGTAAATTACTCTGCAGCGCCTTCTGCAGCTTCTGGAGCAACACGTGGAGCGTGGACGTTGGCAACAGCCTTGTCATCGCCGTGTGCCAGAGCAACAAACTCAACGCCTTTAGGGGCTTTGAGGTCGGACAGGTGAATGATCGAACCGATTTCAGCGTCAGCCAGGTCGACTTCGATGAACTCAGGCAGATCTTTCGGCAGGCAGGAAACTTCGATCTCGGCAACAACGTGCGAGATTTCGCCGCCTTTCTTGGTCGGTGCTTCTTCGTTGATGAAGTGCACTGGAACGATAGCGGTCAGCTTCTGGCCGGCAACTACGCGTACGAAGTCAGCGTGCATCACGTGGCCTTTGGCCGGGTGACGTTGCAGAGCTTTGATTACGACGTTTTGCTTGGTGCCACCAACGTTCAGCTCGATGATGTGGCTGTAAGCCGCTTCGTTTTCGAGCAGTTTGGCAACTTCTTTGGCCAGCATGCTGATGGATTCAGGGGCTTTGTCGCCACCGTAAACTACAGCTGGAACCAGGCTTGCGAGACGACGCAGGCGGCGGCTCGCACCTTTCCCCAGGTCGGAACGCACTTCAGCATTCAGAGTAAAATCGTTCATGTTGTATCTCCAAAATAACCACACTCGCCCCAGCGTTTGCGACCAGCGCTAAAGGCGATATGGGCAAAAAAGCCCCGCCCCGACAGGAATGCCGGGGCGGGGCGCTTTTCGTCAACGAGACATTTCGAGAAGGGCAGGGCCCTTAGCGGAACATCGCGCTGATCGATTCTTCATTGCTGATGCGGCGAACCGCCTCGGCAACTACCGGTGCGATATCCAGTTGGCGGATACGCGCACAGGCTTGTGCTGCAGCGGACAGCGGGATGGTGTTAGTCACCACCAGCTCGTCCAGCACGGAATTTTCGATGTTTTCGATCGCGCGACCGGACAACACAGGGTGCGTGCAGTAGGCGAAAACCTTGGCAGCGCCATGCTCTTTCAAGGCCTTGGCCGCGTGGCACAGGGTGCCGGCGGTATCGACCATGTCATCGACCAGAATACAGGTACGCCCTTCGACATCACCGATGATATGCATCACTTCAGAGTGATTGGCTTTCTCACGGCGTTTGTCGATGATCCCGAGATCCACGCCCAGGGATTTGGCAACGGCACGTGCACGCACGACGCCACCAATGTCCGGGGATACGATCATCAGGTTTTCGAAGCGCTGATCTTCAATGTCATCCACCAGAACCGGGGAGCCGTAGATGTTATCTACCGGAATATCGAAGAAACCCTGGATTTGGTCAGCATGCAGATCAACCGTGAGAACACGGTCGATACCGACTACGGTAAGCATGTCAGCCACGACTTTCGCGCTGATAGCTACACGTGCGGAACGCGGACGGCGATCCTGGCGGGCATAACCAAAGTAAGGAATAACAGCAGTGATACGAGTAGCCGAGGAGCGGCGGAAGGCATCAGCCATCACTACCAGTTCCATCAGGTTATCGTTGGTCGGAGCGCAAGTCGGCTGAATAATGAAGACATCTTTACCGCGGACGTTTTCATTGATCTCGGCTGTAATTTCGCCGTCGGAGAATTTACCGACAGAGATGTCACCGAGAGGGATATGCAGCTGACGTACGACACGCCGAGCCAGATCGGGGTTAGCATTCCCCGTAAAGACCATCATCTTGGACACGCGCAGTACCTAGAGGCTGAGGGTAACCTGGATGAGTATAGAAAATGGCAGGGGCGGCTGGATTCGAACCAACGCATGGCAGGATCAAAACCTGCTGCCTTACCGCTTGGCGACGCCCCTGTATCTGTTGCAACGATTACCCAGTAATCGGTTCCTTTAGAGCAGACTTTGCAGCTTGCGATGCAAAATCGAGATGTTGCTTCCTTTTGCTACAAACCCTGTAAGGGTCTCTGTAAGAAGGGCCGAGACTTTATCAGCTTCAGCTTTGCTTGGGAAGCCCCCAAACACACAACTTCCAGTTCCGGTGAGTTTTGCTTCGGTAAAATTACCTAACAAATTCAATGCGTTACGTACATCTGGATAACGCCTTGCTACCACCGGCAAGCAGTCATTTCGACTGTTTCCCTTGGGAACGGGGCGCACTTTAATGGGAGGAGTGTTACGTGTCAACAACGGATCTGAAAAAATTTCTGCCGTACTTACAGAGACTTGCGGCACCAGCACGAGATACCAGGGTTCCTCCGGGTCGACAGGGGTCAGTTTCTCGCCCACGCCCTCGGCGAAAGCCGCATGGCCGCGCACGAAAACCGGGACATCGGCGCCCAGCGTCAAGCCCAGCGCGGCCAGCCGATCCTCGTCCCAACCCAGTTGCCAGAGGTGATTGAGGCCGAGCAGGGTGGTGGCGGCATTCGAACTGCCGCCGCCGATGCCGCCGCCCATGGGCAGGACTTTATCGATCCAGATATCAATACCGAGCGAGCAGCCGGATTGCGCCTGAAGTTTTTTCGCGGCCTTGACGATCAAGTTACTGTCGTGGGGGACGCCTTCGAACTCGGTGTGCAGGCAAATGACACCGTCGTCGCGCACGGCAAAGGTGATTTCGTCGCCGTAGTCGAGAAATTGAAACAGCGTCTGTAGCTCATGGTAGCCGTCTTCGCGGCGACCCAGAATGTGCAGCATCAAATTGAGTTTGGCCGGCGACGGCAGGGTCAGGCGATTGGCTGGCATGTCATTGCCCCAATTTGCGTGGTTGCCAGGCCTTGATCACCAGCGTGACATCCAGGTCGGTGCCGTGCAGTTTGATCCGCTCGGGCAACCAGTAACCATTCTGCTCGGTGTAGGCCGTGTACTCGACCTGCCAGCCGTCCTGTTCGAGGTTGGCCAGACGGCTGTCGCCATCGAGCGTCAGGCGGCTTTTGCTGTCCGGTGCGGGGAGCCCGCGGACCCACCAGGCCAGGTTGGAAACCGGCAGCTTCCAGCCCAGCTGTTCTTCAAGCAGGGCATCCGGGGAAGGCGCTTCGTAGCGTCCCTGATTAGCGACCTCCAGGGAAACCTTGCCCGGACGCCCGGTCAGGCGCGCTGCACCGCGACCCAATGGGCCCGAGAGGCGGATGTCGTAGTACTCCTGGCGTTGCAGCCAGAACAGCGTGCCGCTGCCGGAGTCCTTGGGCGCACGGATGCCGATCTTGCCGTCGATCTGCCAGCCATCAAGACTCGCAAGTTGCAGTTTGTGCTCGCGCCATTGCGCTGGGCTGCCGTGGCCCACGACCGATTCGCGGGCAGTGAAACCCGCACAGCCGGCGAGCAGGGCGATAAAACTGAAAACGATGAGGTGGCGCAAAAACATAATCTTAAAGAGTCTCTGATCCGGTCAGGCGCTTGATGGTACTGCGCAGGGTAGGGCTGTCGGGCTGATCCTTGAGGAACTTGCCCCAGATTTGCCGCGCTTCGCGTTGCTTGCCATTGGCCCACAGGACTTCACCGAGGTGGGCGGCGACTTCCTGGTCGGGGAAGCGCTCCAGGGCCTGGCGCAGCAGGCGCTCGGCTTCGTCGAGATTGCCCATGCGGTAGTTCACCCAGCCGAGGCTGTCGAGAACCGCCGGGTCTTCCGGAGTGATCCGGTGCGCTTGCTCGATCAGCGCCTTGGCTTCGGCGTACCGCGTCGTGCGGTCAGACAGGGTATAACCGAGGGCGTTCAATGCCATGGCATTGTCTGGATCGCGCTTGATGATCAGGCGCAGGTCTTTTTCCATTTGTGCCAGGTCATTGCGTTTTTCCGCCTGCATGGCGCGGGTATAAAGCAGATTCAGGTCGTCCGGGTATTTTTGCAGGGCTTGTTCCAGGACTTTCCAGGCCTTGTCCCCCTGTTTGTTGGCGGACAGGGTTTCGGCTTCGATCAGGTACAACTGGATCGCATAGTCCGGTTGCTCATCGCGCTCTGCCGCCAGCTTGCGCTGGGCTTCGGCAGTCTTGCCGTTATTCATCAGAATGTCGGCCTGACGCAGTTGTGCAGGCAAATAGTCGTTACCCGGGCCGACCTGGCCGTACTCGATCAGCGCGCCTTGGGGATCGTTACGTTCTTCAGCAATGCGCCCAAGGTTCAGGTGCGCCGAGTCGACATGGCTGTCACGGGCGATCAGGTCTTCAAGGTAGCCCTTGGCCTCGTCCCAGGCCTTGGCCTCCAGGCAGACGAGCGCCAGGGAATAACGCAGGTCGTCGTCTTCGGGGTATTGCTGCACCAGGCTTGAGAACTCGGCCTTGGCATCATCCATGCGGTCCTGTTCAACCAGCATGCGCGCGTAAGTCAGGCGAAGGCGCTTGTCATCCGGATACTTCTTGATGCTTTTTTGCAGCAGGGGCAAGGCTTCGTCGCCGCGATCAAGGGACTGCAGCAAGCGTGCGCGCAGCAGGATGGGGGCGATTTCTCCATCGTCCGGCGGATTGTCTTCCAGCAGGGTCAGTGCGCCTTTGGTGTCGCCATCCTGTTGCAGCAGCAAAGCCTTGCCGAAAATCAGCTGGCCGTTGTTCGGGTGGCGCTGCAGCAAACGGTCAAAACTTTTCATCAGGCCATTGCGCGTGTCCTGGTCGGTATCGGCCGCGGACAGAGCGAGGAAGTCGAAATGGGTATCGCCCTTGCCCTGCAGCACTTTCTCCATGTAGACCATGGAATCGTCATAGCGCCCGGCGCGTGCCAACTGCACGGCGGCGGCCCGCTGGGCCTCAAGGTCGTCCGGCGCGTTTTTGGCCCAGATCAGTGCCGTGTCCAGGGCGGCCTGGTCGGCGCCCAGGTACTCGGCAATGCGGAATGCCCGCTCGGAGATGCCCGGATCCTGGGTATTGATGGCCTGGGTCACGTAGTTGTCCAGGGCGATGTCGAAACGATTGCGCTGGCCAGCCAGCTCCGCACTCAGCAGGCTGAAGACGGTGTCTTCGCTGAATGAACTGTAGACCTTGGGCTTTTCAGGGGCCGGGGTGGAGTCTTCGACCGGCGACGGGTCATCCGTCGACACGGGAGCCAAGGCCTGGCAGCCGCTGAGAAAGACGAGGGCGAGGAGCAACGCGGAAGATCTATTCATATAGGAAGAGGACGACTAACCTGCGGTCGGATCATCATGACACAAGCCTTCGGTCAAACATAACCGGCCCCGGCAATTTACCGTCACACCCCATGCCCGGCCCCACCCTGTAGGAGCTGCCGCAGGCTGCGATCTTTTGATTTTGCTTTTTCAAGATCAAAAGATCGCAGCCTGCGGCAGCTCCTACAAAGGCTGAAACGAGAATGGATCGCAGGTCGGGATACCGCCTACCAGGCCAATAGATATCGAGTAGTTGTTCTGAATCTGACGAAGTAGGACAATTGCCGGCTTCACGTCACCACCAGCGACTTTGAATGGCCTTCCTTGCACTCGGTATTAACCACAAGACTGCTTCAGTAGACGTCCGCGAGCGCGTGGCCTTTACCCCTGAACAGCTGGTCGAGGCCTTGCAGCAGCTCTGCCGACTCACCGACAGCCGCGAAGCTGCGATCCTCTCCACCTGCAATCGCAGTGAACTCTATATAGAGCAGGATCACCTGTCGGCGGATACCGTGTTGCGCTGGCTGGCCGAATATCATCATTTGAGCCTCGATGAGCTGCGTGCGAGTGCTTATGTGCACGAAGACGATGCGGCAGTTCGTCACATGATGCGAGTCGCTTCCGGGCTTGATTCGCTGGTGTTGGGCGAGCCGCAGATCCTCGGCCAGATGAAGTCGGCCTACGCCGTGGCTCGCGAGGCCGGCACCGTCGGACCGTTGCTCGGGCGCTTGTTCCAGGCGACGTTCAATGCGGCCAAGCAAGTGCGCACCGACACCGCCATCGGCGAGAACCCGGTGTCCGTGGCGTTTGCCGCGGTCAGCCTGGCCAAACAGATCTTCAGTGACCTGCAACGTAGCCAGGCCTTGCTGATCGGTGCCGGCGAGACCATTACACTGGTCGCCCGTCATCTGCACGACCTGGGCGTGAAACGTATCGTGGTGGCCAACCGCACGCTGGAGCGCGCGAGTATTCTGGCCGAGCAGTTTGGCGCCCATGCGGTGCTGCTATCGGACATTCCGGCAGAGTTGGTGCGCAGCGACATTGTCATCAGTTCCACGGCGAGCCAGTTGCCGATCCTTGGCAAGGGCGCCGTTGAAAGCGCCCTGAAACTGCGCAAGCACAAACCGATCTTCATGGTCGATATTGCCGTGCCACGGGATATCGAGCCAGAAGTCGGCGAGTTGGACGACGTATACCTCTACAGCGTCGACGATCTCCACGAAGTGGTCGCCGAGAACCTCAAGAGTCGCCAGGGTGCAGCCCAGGCGGCCGAAGAGATGGTCTCGGTGGGCGCCGAAGACTTCATGGTGCGCCTGCGTGAGTTGGCGGCGGTGGACGTGCTCAAGGCCTATCGTCAACAGAGCGAACGCTTGCGCGACGAAGAATTGCAAAAGGCCCAGCGCCTGCTGGCCAATGGCAGCAGCCCCGAGGAGGTGCTGGTGCAACTGGCGCGCGGCCTGACCAATAAACTCTTGCACGCACCGAGCGTGCAGTTGAAAAAGCTCTCTGCCGAAGGTCGCCTCGATGCGCTGGCGATGGCCCAGGAACTCTTTGCCCTCGGTGAGGGCTCATCGGATAGCTTTTCGGATAAGAAACCGCAATGAAAGCGTCACTGCTCAATAAGCTGGACATCCTCCAGGACCGTTTCGAGGAATTGACCGCCTTGCTTGGCGATGGCGAGGTCATTTCCGATCAAAACAAGTTCCGTGCCTATTCCAAGGAATACGCGGAAGTCGAGCCGATCGTCGAAACCTACAAACAGTTGCTCAAGGTGCAGGGCGACCTCGAAGGCGCCCAGGCGCTGCTCAAGGATAGCGACCCGGACATGCGGGAGATGGCCGTGGAAGAAGTCCGCGAAGCCAAGGAGCGCCTGGTCGAGCTCGAAGCCAACCTGCAACGCATGTTGCTGCCCAAGGACCCGAATGACGGGCGCAACGTATTCCTCGAAATCCGCGCCGGCACCGGCGGTGACGAGGCGGCGATTTTCTCTGGCGACTTGTTCCGCATGTACTCGCGTTACGCCGAGCGTCGCGGCTGGCGGGTGGAGATCCTCTCGGAAAACGAGGGTGAACACGGCGGCTATAAGGAAGTGATTGCGCGAGTCGAAGGCGACAACGTCTATGGCAAGCTGAAGTTCGAGTCCGGCGCCCACCGCGTGCAACGGGTGCCGGCGACCGAGTCCCAGGGACGCATCCACACGTCGGCCTGCACCGTGGCGGTGTTGCCCGAGCCGGACGAGCAGGAAGCGATCGAGATCAACCCGGCAGACCTGCGCATCGATACCTACCGCTCCTCCGGTGCGGGCGGTCAGCACGTGAACAAGACCGATTCGGCGATCCGCATCACACACTTGCCGTCCGGTATTGTCGTGGAGTGCCAGGAAGAGCGTTCGCAGCACAAGAACCGTGCGCGGGCGATGTCCTGGCTGTCGGCCAAGCTCAATGACCAGCAAACCAGTGCCGCCGCCAATGCCATCGCCAGTGAGCGCAAGCTGCTGGTGGGCTCGGGGGACCGCTCCGAACGTATCCGTACCTACAACTTTGCCCAGGGCCGGGTGACCGACCACCGGGTGAACCTGACGCTGTATTCGCTCGACGAAATCCTCGCCGGGGGCGTCGATGCCGTGATCGAGCCGTTGCTGGCCGAGTACCAGGCCGATCAACTGGCCGCGATAGGTGAGTAAATGACGATCATTGCCAGTTTGTTGCGTGCAGCCGATCTGCCCGACTCGCCCACGGCGCGCCTGGATGCCGAACTGTTGCTGGCGGCTGCGCTGGGCAAGTCCCGCAGCTTCCTGCACACCTGGCCGGAACGCATCGTGCCGAGCGAAGCGGCGTTGACCTTCGCCGAGTATTTGCAGCGCCGCCGCAGCGGTGAACCGGTGGCGTACATTCTTGGCCAGCAAGGTTTCTGGAAGCTCGACCTGGAAGTTGCGCCGCACACGCTGATCCCGCGGCCAGACACCGAGTTGCTGGTGGAGGCCGCGTTGGAGCTGTTGCCGGCCACCCCCGCCAACGTACTCGACCTGGGCACTGGCAGTGGCGCGATTGCCTTGGCCCTGGCCAGCGAGCGTCCGGCCTGGAGCGTCACTGCCGTGGATCGCGTGCTGGAAGCCGTAGCCCTGGCCGAACGCAATCGCCAACGCCTGCATCTGAATAACGCCAAGGTACTGAGCAGCCATTGGTTCAGCGCCCTGGAAGGTCAACGTTTTCAACTGATCATCAGTAACCCGCCCTACATTGCAGCCACCGACCCGCACCTGGTCGAGGGCGATGTGCGTTTTGAACCGGCCAGCGCCCTGGTGGCCGGTGTCGACGGGCTTGATGATCTGCGTCTGATCGTCGCCCAGGCGCCGGACCATCTCGACACGGGCGGCTGGCTGATGCTCGAGCATGGTTACGATCAGGCCGAGGCCGTCCGCGATTTGCTGTTGACCCGCGGTTTCGAGCAAGTTCACAGCCGCACCGATCTGGGCGGTCACCAACGCATCAGTCTGGGGCGCCTGCCGTGCTGAATGATCAGGAGTTGCTGCGTTACAGTCGGCAGATTCTGCTGCAACACATCGATATCGACGGCCAGTTGCGGCTCAAGGACAGCCGAGTATTGATCGTCGGCCTCGGTGGCCTTGGTGCGCCGGTGGCGCTGTACCTCGCCGCCGCAGGGGTTGGCGAATTACATCTGGCGGATTTCGACACGGTCGACCTGACCAACCTGCAGCGCCAGATCATTCACGACACCGACAGCGTCGGCATGGGCAAAGTCGATTCGGCAATCAAGCGCCTGACGGCGATCAACCCCGAAATCCGCTTGATCGCTCATCGTGCAGCACTCGATGAAGATTCCCTGGCCGCTACTGTCGCCGCCGTAGACCTGGTCCTCGATTGCTCGGACAATTTCTCCACCCGTGAAGCGGTCAACGCGGCTTGCGTGAGCGCCAGCAAGCCGCTGGTCAGTGGTGCGGCGATTCGCCTTGAAGGGCAGTTGTCGGTGTTCGATCCGCGTCGAGCAGAAAGCCCGTGCTACCACTGTCTATATGGGCACGGCAGCGAAGCTGAATTGACCTGCAGTGAGGCCGGGGTGGTCGGGCCGTTGGTGGGACTGGTCGGCAGCCTGCAAGCGCTTGAAGCGTTGAAGTTGCTGGCCGGATTCGGCGAGCCGCTGGTAGGGCGCCTGCTGCTGATCGACGCCTTGGGTTCGCGCTTTCGCGAATTGCGAGTCAAGCGAGATCCGGGTTGCAGCGTCTGTGGGCCCAAGCATGCGTGAAGCGCCGATTGGCGTATTCGACTCCGGTGTCGGCGGGCTTTCGGTGCTAGCCGAGATCCAGCGTTTGTTGCCTGACGAATCCCTGTTGTATGTCGCCGATTGCGGGAACATTCCCTACGGCGAGAAAACCCCGGAATTTATCCAGCAGCGTTGCAGCGTCATGGCCGAGTTTTTTCAACGCCAGGGCGCCAAGGCCCTTGTCCTGGCCTGCAACACCGCCACTGTCGCCGGTGTTGCCGACTTGCGTCGCGATTACCCGCAATGGCCCATCGTCGGCATGGAGCCCGCCGTCAAGCCGGCCGCTGCCGCTACCCGCAGTGGCGTGGTCGGCGTGCTGGCCACGACGGGAACCCTGCAGAGCGCCAAGTTCGCCGCGTTGCTCGACCGCTTCGCCACCGACGTTCGAGTGATCACCCAACCTTGCCCGGGGTTGGTCGAGTTGATCGAAAAAGGCGACTTGCACAGTCCCGTCCTGCACCAGCTGCTGGAGCGTTACGTCCGGCCGCTGCTTGCCGAGGGTGCCGACACCATCATCCTGGGCTGCACCCATTACCCTTTCCTCAAGCCCTTGCTCAAACAGATGATCCCCGACGACATCAGCCTGATCGATACAGGTGCGGCGGTTGCGCGTCAGCTTCAGCGCTTGCTCGCCGAGCGCGAATTACTGGCCGCCGGGCCTGCTCGTGCTGCGCAATTCTGGACGAGCGCCGATCCTGTTCATTTCACAAATATATTGCCGATACTGTGGAATAACGCTGGTGTTGTGCGAAGCTTTGAAGAGTAAGCAAATTCTGGGCAGAGGAAGAATTTGGGCTGAACTTCTGAATAACCGTCGACTTCTATAGCTGTGAACGTAGATCAATAAAATACCGAACGTAATCGTTGGGATAAGGATGTTTCTATGAAGCGACTATTTTGTTTGGCCGCGATTGCGGCTGCATTGATGGGGCACAGTTTCACTTCGCAAGCAGCAGGCGTGGAGTTCGGAGTCGGTCAGACCGGCGAATCAACCATGACTTATCGATTGGGCATGCAATTCGATTGGGACAAGAGTTGGTGGCAGAGCGACGTGGGTCGTTTAACCGGTTACTGGAGCGGCGCCTACACCTATTGGGATGGCGACGAGACCACCAGCAATCACAGCCTTTCATTTTCGCCAGTGTTTGTTTACGAGTTCGCCGGTCAGAGCGTTAAGCCTTACGTCGAGCTCGGGTTTGGCGTGGCGGTGTTCGCCAGTACTGAAGTCGAAAGCAATGAACTGGGCAGCGCGTTTCAGTTCGAGGATCGCTTAGGTGTGGGCCTGCGCTTTGCCGGTGGGCATGAAGTCGGAGTTCGCGCGACGCACTATTCCAATGCCGGGATTACCAGCCCGAACGATGGTATAGAAAGTTACGCGCTGCATTACACGATGCCGTTGTAAGGATCAATGTCTGAGCAACATACCCTGTGGGAGCTAGCCTGCTGGCTCCCACATTGAGTTTCAGCGATACGCCGTCGAAATCCCTTGGCGCTCTTCGATGCATTCCGCCGCCCCCATCTCGAATTCCCTGCAGATCAGCGGGCGTTTTTCGTAGATGGTGCACATCATCGTGTTGCGATCCAGCGCGGCACACCAGCCGTCGTCCAGGCGCAACATGACCTCTCCACCCCAGTCATCGGTGTCGATGAATCGCTCGGGCACGCCGGTATCGGTGATCAGCATGACTTCGAGCTGGCAGCAGCAGGCTGCACAAGTCGAGCAGGTCACCGCGGGGGTGGCGATTTGTAGGTGAGGGATGTTTTTCATGGCGCGCAGTGTAAGGCAGTCAGCCGGCACCGTGTGAAAGCTCTGACGGACGCTCAGTCGCTGGCATCCGCTGCAAGTCTTTCGATCACAACTGATCCATGATTGGCGGGCTGCTGCGAACCATGCGTTTGCCAATCGCCAGCTTCGTCCGGTCGAGCATTTTCGGTAGCGGCCATAGGGTGGACATGAGCATCCCCGGCAGCGCGATCTCCAGTGGTCGGCTCCTGATTTCGTGGAAGATGTGCTGCGCAGCTTTCCCTGCCTTCCAGGAGAGTGGCATGGGTAAATCATTTTTCCCGTTCAGTGTCGTCTGGACGAACCCGGGATTGACCATTGTGACTTCGATCCCTTCCGGTGCGAGGTCGATGCGCAGGGATTCGAACAGGTAACGCATCCCGGCTTTCGAGCCGCGATAAGTTTCGGCGCGGGGCAGTGGCAGGTAAGTCACCGAGCTGGCCAGGCCCACCAGGTGCGGTGCGGTACCAGCGCGCAGCAATGGCAACGCGGCTTCGATGCAGAAGCTGCTGGCGAGCAGGTTGGTGCGCACCACATGCTCGATGATCGAGGCGTCGAACTGCTTGCCATCGACGTATTCGCAGGTGCCGGCGTTAAGGATCACGGTGTCCAGAGAGCCCCAGTCCCGAGCAATCCGTTCGCCGATTTCACGTACTGTCTGGCTGTTGGTCAAGTCACCAGCGACCACCAATACTTTTCCGGGGTAACGCAGGGACAAGACTTTCAGTGGGGCCAGCGAGCGGGCGCTAACAGCCAGGTGGGCGCCGCTCTTGAGTATTTCTTCAGCCAGCGCGGCGCCAATGCCGTTACTCGCACCGGTCAACCAGTATCGTCGTGGAGGGGTAAGATTCATCCCATTCTCCTTTGCAGAAAGCCAGTCGCCCGGCCAAATTCCATCTGGTGTTCATAGAGACGCTGCAGGAGGTTATTCATGGAGGCTCCCGGCAGTCTGCCGCGACGGCAGATTCTTGAAGGCAGCCAGGGCGCGGGCGCGGGAGGTGCTCAGGTCGACGATCGGCGCCGGATAACCTGCCACGCCGAACAAACCGCCAAGATGCGCCGGGTTATGCACAGCCTTTTTATCGAGCCCCGACAGTTGCGGGAGCCAGTGCTTGATGAACAAGCCTTCGGCGTCGAATTTTTCCGACTGGCTCGGCGGGTTGAAGATACGGAAATAAGGCGCCGAATCGGTGCCGGTGGACGAACTCCATTGCCAGCCGCCGTTGTTCGCGGCCAGGTCGCCGTCGATCAGGTGGCGCATGAAAAAGCGTTCGCCCTCGCGCCAGTCGATCAGCAGGTTCTTGGTCAGGAACATCGCCACCACCATGCGCAGGCGATTGTGCATCCAGCCGGTTTCCAGCAGTTGGCGCATGGCTGCGTCGATGATCGGCAAACCGGTGCGGCCCTGCTGCCAGGCGGCCAGTTCTTCAGGGGCGTTGCGCCACGCCAGGGCTTCGGTTTCCGGGCGAAAGGCACGGTGACGAGAAACCCGCGGGTAGCCCACCAGGATGTGTTTGTAGAACTCGCGCCACAGCAGTTCATTGATCCAGGTGATGGCGCCGACCTTGCCGCTTTCGAACTCGCCCTGGTTGCTTTGCAGCGCGGCATGCAGGCACTGGCGGGGCGAAATCACCCCGGCGGCCAGATAGGCCGAGAGCTGGCTGGTGCCGGGTTTTGCCGGAAAGTCGCGCTCGCTCTGGTAGTAGTCGATCTGTATGTCGGTAAAACTGTCGAGACGGCGCCGGGCTTCGTCTTCACCGGCCGGCCACAGCTCACGCAGGCTCTCCGGGGGGGCGTCGAACCCTTCGACCTGCGTCGGGATGGCGTCGCTGGCAATATTCAGTGCGGTTTGCGCCAGTGGTGTGCGTACCAGACTGGGCAGTGAATGATGCAGTCGTTCATAACAGACTTTGCGGAACTGACTGAAGACCTGAAAGTAACTACCGGTTTTGGTCAGCACACTGCCGGGCTTGAATAGCAGTTGGTCGAGATAGTCATGGACCTCGATGCCTTCGGCTTTCAGGGCCTGGGCTACCACTGCATCGCGGCGGGTTTCGTGGATGCCGTATTCCTCGTTGAGATGCACCGCATCGATCTGCAATTGCCGGCACAACTCGAGCAGCACTGCCGGTGCGTCATCCCAGCGTGGGGCATGGCGGATCAGCAGGGGAATGTTCAACTGGCCCAGCGCACCACTCAACGCCTGCAGGTTGCGCAGCCAGAAGTCCACTTTGCAGGGGGCATCATCATGTTCGCGCCATTGCTCCGGGCTCAATAGATACACCGCCACGGTCGGGCCACGGGCTGCCGCGGCCGAGAGGGCGGTGTTGTCATGCAGGCGCAGGTCGCTGCGCAGCCAGATCAATTGCATTGTTGTGTTCGCCCGTTTCATTGAACAAACGCCATTAGATGAGCCCCCGTTGAACGAGTGCCTGGTGCGCCGCCAAGGGGCTGTCGGCCAGGTACAGGTCACTGATTTCGGAAGTTATTGCGCACAACTCGGTGTGGTGGATGCACACCGTCGCTCCGACGATCATTTTTGGGCAACTGAGGCTGTTTAAAAGTTTCGGCAATGTTGAAAGTTTTATGGCTTTGCTGGAATAAAGCAGCACGCCCCGTGCTTGCAGAAGATCGACAGCCAGCGCAAGTTCACCGGCGGGCAATGGCCAGTCAAACACTTGCACCGGGCAATCGGCACTGCTGATCAACCAGGCCGTGAGCCACACGTGAGGTTCGAGTGGCAGATCCGATTGATTGATCAGCAGCAGTGGCGCGCCGTGTAACTGGCGGTTGTTGTGGTAGAGGCGCGCGCCAAATTTGCTTCTGAGCCAGGAGTAAAAAAATCCTCGCTCCATTTGCGTGCCGAACTGGCCTTGCCAGCGTTGTTCCAGCTCCGCCAGCAGGGGCATGAGTAACTGCTCGCACAGGGTGCGCGGCGGGTACAACGCCATGGCTTGGTTGATGGTGTCGTCCAGGGGGCGTTCGGTCAGCTGCGTGACGGCGGTGAACAGGGTATTGCGCAACACTTGCCAATCGTTTTCAACGAGTTCGCTGAAAGCCTGCGGCGTGTCGAGCAGTTGCTTGACCTGGCTGACGGCCACGCCGCGGTTGAGCCAGGTGAGAATCGTCAGAATACGTTGGACATGTTCAGCCGAGAACAGCCGGTGCCCCTTGGGCGTGCGGTGCGGCACGATCAGGCCGTAGCGACGTTCCCAGGCTCGCAGTGTCACGGCGTTCACCCCAGTCTGCCGGGCAACTTCGCGAATCGGCAGCCAGCCATCATCCAGGGCCTTCTTGAAGTCGGCACCAAAGTCTTCGCTGGCGCTGCTGTCGAGTCGGGATTTCATTAGATTGCATTTCGCAGGCTGAGATTTTCCGGGTGGGGTTGCAGGTACGCCTGCTGATCGATGTACGGGTCGGGATGCTGGCGAAAGTGATGCTTGAGCAACGTCAGCGGCACCACCAGCGGCACGATGCCTTGGCGGTATTGCCCGATGAGGTTTTGCACCTCTTTCTTGTCCTCGGCGCTGATGGCTTTTTTCAGGTAACCGCAGAGGTGCTGCAAGACATTGGTGTGGGTGCGGCGGGTTGCGCATTGCTTCAGGGCCGCCATCAACAGGCTGAAGTAGCGTGGTCCGAGCTCTTTCGGGTCGGTCTGCCCCATGTTGCCCAGCAAATTGCCGAGCGTTTTGTATTGCACCGGGTTGTGGGCCATCAGCAGGTACTTGTAGCGCGAGTGAAATGTTGTCAATCCACGGCGACTCAGGCCTTCGTGCAACAACTGTTGCCAGGCGCTGTAGGCGAATACACGGGTGATAAAGTTTTCTCGCAACACCGGGTCGTTCAGCCGACCGTCTTCTTCCACCGGCAAGTCTCCTTGCTGGGCACAGAACGCTTGGGCGTAGATGCCCCGGCCACCACCCTTCTGCGGTGCGCCATTGACGTGGTAGACCTTGACCCGCTCCAGGCCGCAGGAAGGGGATTGCTGCATGAAGATGTAACCGCAGATATCGTCAAGTTCCGCCGCCATGTGCCGACCATAGTCCGCCAGCGGCCGGGTAACGTTGATCTCGCGGTCGACAGTGCCGACGGCCTGAGGTGCATCCGCATCCCCTACCAGGCGGATTGGCTGGCGCGGGGTGCCCAGGCCGATGGCGACTTCAGGGCAGATCGGGACGAAATCGAAATAGTCGCTGAGGACCTGGATGCACAGGCGAGAAGCCTTGTGCCCGCCGTTGTAGCGCACGTCAAAACCCATCAGGCAGGCGCTGATGGCGATTTTCGGTTTGGCAGGGGGCAGGGGCATCGAACACCTCGGAATCTAAACCTGTACAGAGCTGAAAGTCTGTACAACATAGGTTCATCATAGATTCAAAGGTGTACAAGTCAAACTGTTTGTACAGGATTGTTGGCGGCTCCTACGGTTACCAGCCTTCAACTCGGTCTAATGCAGTTCACTGCAAGTGTGCATGCAAGCGTCGGGCAGCTTCCTGGCCGCTGAGCCAAGCACCTTCGACGCGTCCGGAAAGGCACCAGTCGCCGCACGCATACAGGCCCAGGTCCGCATCAGCCAGGGTGCCCCACTCATGGCTGCTGGCAGGGCGGGCATAGAGCCAGCGGTGGGCCAGGCTGAAGCTGGGTGCGGGCATGGCATCGTGCAAGAGCTCGGCGAACGCGCCGTGCAATTGCTCGATCACTGCTTCTTTGGGCAAGTCGATATGCTGGCGACTCCAGGCACTGTTGGCGTGCAGCACCCAGGTGTCGAGGGTGTTGTCGCGCCCTGGTTTGCTGCGATTACGAGCCAGCCAGTCAATCGGACTGTCCTGCACGAAGCAGCCTTCCATTGGTGTTTCCAGGGGGGTCTCGAACGCCAGTGCAACGGCCCAGGTAGGGTCCATTTTTACCCCGGCGGCGGCGCCAGCGAGTTTTGGCGCGGAGGCCAGCAGCGCGGTTGCCTGGGGTGCCGGGGTGGCGATGACCACATGGCTGAACGGACCATGGGTGAAGCCTTCGGCATCCTGCAGGTGCCAGTGTTCTTCGCCGCGATACACCTCGGTGATCCGGCAGGCGAAATGCACTTCCAGGTCGCCCAGCAGGGATCGGGTGATGGCGCTCATCCGCGGGGTGCCAACCCAGCGCGTCTGCTCGTCCGGCGACAGATCGAGCCGGCCACCATGGAAGGTGTATAGCTGCGGTGTCCATTCGGCGACCCAGCCACGGGCCTGCCAGCGCTGGACTTCGGTGACAAAACGACGGTCGCGGGCGGTGAAATATTGCGCGCCCATGTCCAGGGCACCCGCATCGCTGCGCTTGCTCGACATGCGTCCGCCACTGCCGCGGCTTTTATCGAAAAGTTGCACGACATACCCCAGGTCGGTCAGGGCTTGTGCGGCTGAGAGTCCGGCAATGCCGGTGCCGATGATTGCGATAGGTACAGTCATAAGGGCCTCGTTTACCTGTCTGTACAGACTACGCCGGGGTTGAAACCTGTACAATATTGTTTTTTGGTATAACTTTCAGCGTTCTCGTTCTGACAGCTTGGCCTATTGTTAAACACAGAGCCTACCCGATACCAAAAGATCCCTTGCTTATAAAAATAGACTAGTGATCAGGGTAAAACGCCACGCGAGGAAGAAGTCATGCACATATTGCTGACCGGCGGTACTGGTTTGATAGGACGTCAGCTCTGCCGGCACTGGTTGAGTCAAGGACATCGTCTTACGGTCTGGAGCCGCACGCCTGCAAAGGTCGCCAAGATCTGCGGCGCCCAAGTGCGCGGCATCGGGCGGCTTGAAGAAATCGGACAAGACCCGCTCGACGCCATCGTCAATCTGGCCGGTGCCCCCATTGCCGATCGCCCATGGACCCACAAACGCAAAGCCCTATTGTGGAGTAGCCGCATCACCCTGACTGAAACCCTGCTGGCATGGCTCGAAAGTCGTGAACAGAAGCCGCCGGTCCTGATTTCTGGGTCCGCGGTCGGTTGGTATGGCGATGGCGGTGAGCGCGAACTGACTGAGGACTCACCACCGGTCATCGATGATTTTGCCAGTCAGTTATGCATTGCCTGGGAGGAAACTGCCCAGCGCGCCGAAGGTTTGGGTATTCGCGTGATTTTCATTCGTACCGGGCTGGTGTTGTCTGCAGAGGGCGGCTTTTTGTCGCGCCTGTTGATACCGTTCAAACTGGGACTGGGCGGGCCTATCGGCAGTGGCCGGCAGTGGATGCCGTGGATCCATATCAACGATCAGATCGCCCTGATTGATTTTCTTCTGCACCGGCAAAGCGCCAGTGGTCCTTATAATGCCTGCGCGCCCAAACCGGTGCGCAACCGAGAATTCGCCAAGACGTTGGGCAGCGTGCTGCATCGCCCGACGTTCATGCCCATGCCGGCCCTGGTATTAAAGGTAGGCCTGGGTGAATTGTCATTGTTGTTGCTGGGCGGCCAGAAGGCAGTACCGACTCGCTTGCTGGAAGCGGGATTCACTTTCCAGTTCACTGATTTGCGCGCGGCCCTGGACGACCTTTCCAGCCGCCTTTGAAATAGGACGTTGCATGACCGATCACGCGTTGCTTCTGGTCAACCTGGGCTCACCAGCCTCCACTTCGGTGGCGGATGTGCGCAGTTACCTCAATCAATTTTTGATGGACCCGTATGTGATCGACCTGCCATGGCCGGTGCGACGCTTGCTGGTTTCGCTGATCCTGATCAAGCGTCCCGAACAGTCGGCGCATGCCTACGCATCGATCTGGTGGGACGAGGGATCGCCGCTGGTGGTGCTCAGCCGTCGCCTGCAGCAGGCCATGACTGAGCAGTGGCATCACGGCCCGGTGGAATTGGCGATGCGTTATGGCGAGCCATCGATTGAATCGACGTTGGTACGCCTGGCGGCCCAGGGTCACAGGAAGATCACTCTCGCACCCCTTTATCCACAGTTCGCCGACAGCACCGTGACCACGGTGATCGAGGAGGCCAAGCGAGTGGTGCGCGAGAAGCGGCTGGATGTGCAGTTTTCGATTCTCCAGCCGTTCTACGATCAACCGGAATACCTCAACGCGCTGGTGGCCAGCGCCAAGCCGTATTTGCTGCAGGGTTACGATCACCTGTTGTTGAGCTTCCATGGATTACCGGAGCGGCACCTGAGCAAGATCGACCCTACCGGTCACCATTGCTTCAAAAGCGCTGATTGCTGCCAGACCGCTTCGCCAGAAGTATTGGCGACCTGCTACCGCGCCCAATGCCTGCGCACGGCATCCGAATTCGCCAAGCGCATGGGATTGCCGGATGGCAAATGGTCGGTGTCGTTCCAGTCGCGCCTTGGGCGCGCCAAGTGGATTGAACCCTACACCGAGGCTCGCCTGGATGAGCTTGGCAAAAGCGGCGTGAAAAAGGTGCTGGTGATGTGCCCGGCGTTCGTGGCCGATTGCATCGAGACGCTGGAAGAAATCGGTGATCGGGGGCTGGAGCAGTTCCGCGAAGCGGGAGGGGAGGAGTTGGTGCTGGTGCCGTGCCTCAACGATGATCCGCAGTGGGCGAAGGCGTTGAGTGCGTTGTGCGAACGAGCACCGCTGGTGCTTTAAAAGCTTCGCGAGCAGGCTCGCTCCCACAATAGATCTCCTCTGTGGGAGCGAGCCTGCTCGCGAAAGCTATTTCATCGACGGTGATGAACTCAAGCCATTACAACAGCGGATCTTGCGCCTTCTTGTGCTTCCAGCTGTCATTGCCCGGCAGGATCAGGTTCAGCGCAATCGCCACCACCGCGCACAGCGCGATGCCTTTGAGGCCGAAATCGTCCGGGCCAGTGCCCGTGCCGACCAGCACGCCGCCAATACCGAACACCAGCGTCACCGAGACGATCACCAGGTTGCGTGCTTCACCCAGGTCGATCTTGTGGCGAATCAGGGTGTTCATCCCCACGGCCGCAATCGAGCCGAACAACAGGCAAAGAATCCCGCCCATCACGGGTACCGGAATGCTTTGCAGCAGCGCACCGAATTTGCCGATGAACGCCAGGCTAATGGCGAAGATCGCCGCCCAGGTCATGATTTTCGGATTGTAGTTCTTGGTCAGCATCACCGCGCCCGTCACTTCGGCATAGGTGGTGTTGGGCGGACCGCCGAACAGGCCGGCGGCGGTGGTGGCAATGCCATCGCCCAACAGGGTGCGATGCAGGCCAGGCTTCTTCAGGTAATCGCG
Organism: Pseudomonas umsongensis; assembly: GCF_002236105.1. GTDB lineage: Bacteria > Pseudomonadota > Gammaproteobacteria > Pseudomonadales > Pseudomonadaceae > Aquipseudomonas > Aquipseudomonas umsongensis. Next base: position 70,930 of record NZ_NIWU01000010.1, on the reverse strand, counting down.
ACCGGTCACGCTACCCACGGCGATCACGCCGCCAATGTGCTCGATGGCTGGGGCCAGGGCTACCGGAACGATGAACAGGATCGCCTGCCAGTTGAATTCTGGCGCGGTGAAGTGGGGAATGGCGAACCATGGTGCAGCGGCAATTTTCGCGGTATCGACCACGCCAAAGTAGAACGACATGGCAAACCCGACGAAGACGCCGGAAATGATCGGCACCAGGCGGAAAATGCCTTTGCCGAACACTGCGACGATCAAGGTGGTCAGCAACGCCGGCATCGAGATCAGCATCGCCGTCTGGTAATGAATCAGTTCACTACCGTCACCGGCCTTGCCCATCGCCATGTTGGCGGCGATCGGCGCCATTGCCAGGCCGATGGAGATGATCACCGGGCCAATCACCACCGGTGGCAGCAGGCGATCGATGAAGCCGGTGCCTTTGATTTTCACTGCCAGGCCGAGGAACGTATAGACAAAACCGGCCGCCATCACGCCGCCCATCGTCGCAGCGAGGCCGAATTGGCCCTTGGCGAGAATGATCGGAGTAATGAACGCGAAGCTCGATGCCAGGAACACCGGCACCTGGCGCCCGGTGACGACCTGGAACAGAATCGTCCCCAGGCCTGCGGTGAACAGTGCCACGTTGGGGTCGAGCCCCGTGATCAGCGGCATCAACACCAGGGCGCCGAAGGCCACGAACAGCATCTGGGCGCCAGACAGCACCGTGCGCCAGAGCGGATCGTTGAACTCTTGCTGCATGCTCACGCGTCCTTCTGCTTGGTGCCGAAGATCTTGTCGCCAGCATCGCCCAGGCCCGGGATGATGTAACCGTGTTCGTTGAGTTTCTGGTCAATGGACGCGGTGTAGATGATCACGTCCGGGTGAGCTTTCTCGACCACGGCGATACCTTCTGGTGCAGCGACAAGGACCATGGCGCGAATGTCCTTGCAACCGGCTTTTTTCAGCAGGTCGATGGTGGCAACCATCGAGCCGCCGGTGGCGAGCATCGGGTCGATGATCATTGCCAGGCGTTCGTCGATTTCCGGCACCAGCTTCTCGAGGTAGGTGTGGGCTTCGAGGGTTTCCTCGTTGCGGGCCACGCCCACGGCGCTGACTTTGGCGCCCGGGATCAGGCTCAGCACGCCTTCGAGCATGCCGATACCGGCACGCAGGATCGGCACGACGGTAATTTTCTTGCCGGCGATTTTCTCGACCGACACGGTGCCGCACCAACCTTCGATATCGTAGGTTTCCAACGGCAGGTCTTTGGTGGCTTCATAGGTCAGCAGGGCGCCGACTTCCTGAGCGAGCTCGCGGAAATTCTTCGTGCTGATGTCTGCGCGGCGCATTAGGCCAAGTTTGTGACGGATCAGCGGGTGGCGGATCTCGAGGATGGGCATGGGAAAGGCTCCGGCGGCGGGCAAAAAAACCGGGCTAGATTAATCTATCCGAGGGTGATGTCCTATAGACATAGAGTACGTTAGTCCACAATCGCTTGATCTGGCCTCACTTGATGCGTACCTTTGCCGACTTTTCCGAAACTGCCCCCCCTGGAGAGCGCCATGTCCGCTGATCTCGAGCATATCCGTCAAATCATGCGAGAGGCTGACTGCCTGTACACCGAAGCTGAAGTCGAGGCGGCCATCGCCCGCGTCGGTGCACAAATCAACGAACAATTGGCGGACAGCAATCCGGTGGTGTTCTGCGTGATGAACGGCGGGTTGATTTTCTCCGGCAAACTGCTCACCCATCTGCAATTCCCGCTGGAAGCCTCCTACCTGCACGCCACCCGCTATCGCAACGAAACCAGCGGCGGCGAGCTGTTCTGGAAAGCCAAGCCTGAAGTGTCGTTCATCGACCGTGACGTGCTGATCATCGACGATATCCTTGACGAAGGTCACACCCTGGGTGCCATCATCGACTTCTGCAAGCACGCTGGCGCGCGTAAAGTGCACACTGCCGTGCTGATCGACAAAGACCACGACCGCAAGGCTCGTCCGGACCTGAAGGCGGATTTCGTCGGTTTGCCTTGCATCGACCGTTACATCTTCGGCTACGGCATGGACTACAAAGGCTACTGGCGCAACGCCAACGGGATTTTTGCCGTTAAAGGAATGTAAGACATGACCTCGCCTCGCTTTCTTGACCACACCCTGTTCGCCGAATTGGCCGAGAAAGCGGCGGCCAACCCTCGTGGACGCCAGCATCACAACTTCCACCAGATGGAAGACGCCTGCCATCGCATGGCCGTGGGCTTGCAACCCTCGACGTATATCCCGCCTCATCGGCACCTGGGCGACAACAAGGCTGAAACCTTGCTGGTGCTCAAGGGGCGGCTGGGCGTATTGATCTTCGATGAGTCGGGCGCAGTCCTGAGCAAGACGGTGCTGCAGGCCGGTGGCGACTGTGTCGGCGTGGATTTGCCTACGGGCGTGTTCCACGGGCTGGTGGTGCTCGAAGCCGATAGCCTGATGTTCGAGTGCAAGGCGGGTCCCTATCGCCCGGTGGGCGAAGGTGAACTGGCGCACTGGGCGCCACGTGAAGGCGAACCCGGTGTTGCCGAGTATCAGGCCTGGATGCGCGCACAGTTCGATTGATCACTTGGAGCTTTTCATGAACCTGTTGATCCGTTGCTGCGCCGCCCTGTTGCTGACCCTCAGCCTGCCCCTGGCCGCCGCCCCCGCGCCCATGCACGCTCAATTCCTGCCGCCGGATGACTTGGCCCTGCGTGATGCGCAACCAGAGCAGCAACAACTGCTGCAAGTCACCGAGTATTCGGTGGTGGTCGGCAGTCAGCGTCAGTCCAGCCAGCAGCCGATCCCCGTCACTTCGCCGTTGCTGATCCGCCTCAAGGGCAAATCCTTGAACAAGGGGGCGACCATCAGTCAGGTGCTGGTCAATTTCGATGGCGAAAGCAAAAGCCTGAAAAAACCGCTCTACGACGACAAGAGCAAGACGCTGACGCTTTATTACCCGCAGGCTCAATACCGGGTGATCATGGATTTGTTGCGCAACGACACGGTGTATTGCCAGTTTCTCAGCTATGCCAACGGCCACATCTGGGCCGATCTGCACACCGGGGCTGTTCGTCCGCGTTGAGCCAGGCGCCCGCGCAGGGGTAAACTGCCCGCCCCGTGAAATGTCTGCGAGCTGGAGTCGGCAATGCGTAAAGATAAGAAACAAGTGATTGGTGACGAGATCGGCGATGAGCAGATCAAGTTGTTCCTCGATTTCGAACCGGTCGACGCGACTTCTCCGTCCCTGCACAAGCTGATCAAGGCGTACCGTGGTCTGCGGATCGACGACTTCGAGCGTTTCCTGACGTTCTTTGTCGAGGCCGGTTATGACGTGAACGGCAAGGACGAGCATGGCAAAACCTTCATTGCACTGATCCAGGATCAGCGCAATGCACAGGATTACATCGAGCTGATCGAAAAGGCCCGTCGCTGATCTATCTGTGGCGAACCGAACACCTGTGGCGAGGGGATTTATCCCCGCTGGGTCGCGCAGCGGCCCTGAAAAATGGGACTGCTGCGCAGTCCAGCGGGGATAAATCCCCTCGCCACAAAGTCAGGTGGAACAGCGATATTCGTTTCATCCGACATAAAAAAAACGCCCCGCCATCAATGATGGACGGGGCGTTTTTCATGGGGCCGAATCAAGCGTAGCTTTCAGTCTCGCTGCTGGCTTCAACCAGTTCCAGGGCGACGTTGTTCTGCGTGTTGATCTTGCGATACAGCGCTGCGTCGGTTTCCAGGACTTTCTCCCGCGCCGGGAAGATCTCTGCCAGCTTGGCAGCCCATTCACCCTTGGCTTTGCCCGGGAAGCATTTTTCGATCAGTTCCAACATGATCGAAACCGTCACCGACGCACCTGGCGAGGCGCCGAGCAGGGCGGCAAGGGAGCCGTCCTTGGCCGCGACCAGTTCGGTACCGAATTGCAGGACGCCGCCTTTTTTCGGGTCTTTCTTGATGATCTGCACCCGTTGGCCGGCCACTTCCAGGCGCCAGTCTTCGGCTTTCGCTTCAGGGTAGAAGCGACGCAGGGACTCCAGGCGCTGCTCCATCGACTGCATCACTTCGCTGACCAGGTACTTGGTCAGGTCCATGTTGTTTTTCGCCACCGCCAGCATCGGGCCGATGTTGCCAGCGCGAACCGACATCGGCAGGTCCATGAAGGAGCCGTGCTTGAGGAACTTGGTGGTGAAACCGGCGTATGGTCCAAACAGCAGGGATTTCTTGCCGTCGACGACGCGGGTGTCCAGGTGTGGGACGGACATCGGTGGCGAGCCCACGGCAGCCTGGCTGTAGACCTTGGCCTGGTGATGCTTGACCACTTCCGGGTTGTCGCAACGCAGCCATTGGCCACTGATGGGGAAGCCGCCGAAGCCTTTGCTCTCTTCGATGCCCGAAGCCTGCAACAGCGGCAATGCCGCGCCACCTGCACCGAGGAAGACGAACTTGGCGTCGACTTCACGGCTGTTGCCGCTGTTGACGTCCTTGATGCTCACGGTCCAGCCGCCGTTGTTGCGCTTGAGGCCGGTTACGCGCTTGCAGTACTTGACCTGGGCATCGGGAGCGCTGGTCAGGTGCTTGAGCAGCTGGTTGGTCAGGGCGCCGAAGTTGACGTCGGTACCGTTGATCACGCGAGTGGCCGCAAGAACTTCGCCAGGATCGCGCCCCGGCATCATCAGCGGCATCCACTCGGCCATCGTGGCCTTGTCTTCGGTATATTCCATGTCGGCGAAGGCGTGGTGCTTATGCAGCACGTTGAAGCGTTCCTTGAGGAACGACACGCCGCTCTCGCCCTGCACGAAACTCAGGTGTGGCACCGGGCTGATGAACGATTTGCACGAGCCGAACGTGCCTTTCTTGGTCAGGTATGACCAGAATTGCTTCGACACCTCGAACTGGGTGTTGATGTGCACGGCTTTCTTGATGTCGACGGTGCCATCGGCAGCCTGCGGCGTGTAGTTCAGTTCGCACAGGCCGGCGTGACCGGTACCGGCGTTGTTCCACGGGTTGGAACTCTCCGCGGCACCGGAATCCATCAGCTCGACGACTTCCAGCTTGATCGCGGGGTCGAGCTCTTTGAGCAGTACCGCGAGGGTGGCGCTCATGATGCCGGCCCCTACCAGTACTACGTCGACTGCTTCGTTATGCGCCATTTAACGCGTCTCCAAAATCTGCAGCACCAAATTGACGGCATGGCTGCCAGGAGTGACGGGGCGTGTCTGTGTTGCCCCAGGTACCCATGGCAGGATCGCCATGTCCGAATCTTCGCAATTTTTCGCAACTTCGACGGACGCTACCTGCCGGGTCTAATAAGAGTCCCATGAACTCATTTCAACGTGCGACTGGCAATTCGACTTATGGTCGATACATCCGCTTGTGCAACCAAATCCGTAGCGGACAGGCTTCAGGCTCCGGTATTCGAGGTGTACTCGGTCCTGTGTCGTTGGGCTGTACTGGACGCTAATGGTGCATATTCAGACGCAAAACTATTCATTTGCTCGCCACACTCTTGTGAAGTTGTGAAAACCCGTTTTTTTCACGCTCTTTTGAAGACGTGAACCTCAAAAAAGGGCTGTCCCAGCCTGGCACCGTGCCCGGATGATTGGCCGCCAGGGGATCCCAGGCAGGCAATACAGGCAAACAGCTCAGTGACCGAGCGTAATGACAGCTCTGCAGATTCGCGAAAAGTGGAGGTTGTGCTTGAGGAACAGCAAGCGCGCCAGCTTCACTCGATCTGTGTGGGCGGCTCTCTGTGGGCGGTGCGGGGTGCCAAAACCGAAGCATTGACGATGCTGCGAGGCCCGATCAGGAGACGTCCTTATAATCGGGGGGAGATTGTAGCGAAGAAACGCAAGGAATTGGTCGTGTTTAATGACTTTTATTAGGCGTCTGGTCAGGTCGCCATCAGGTTTTGTACCCGTGAGCGCGGTGGGTGCTGGCTGACACGCGCACTGGCAGGCAGCGGTTGGTGCAACCAGTTGAGGCGAATTTCTTCGATTTCAACCCAGCCATCGCCCATGGGCTGGAGGCTGCACTGCTTGAATGCCAGGCAGAGGCCGTTGCTGTCGAGCAGGGCAAAGCAGCGGTGCCGTGGACGTGGTGCGAACAGCGAAACGAGGAAACGCATGGCGACGTACCGTGTGGGGGGCTGTTGCAAAGAATGGCAGCGAGCCGTTACGTGCAAGTGTATGGGGGGTGACAGATGCGTGACAGGAAGGGGATTCTGAAAGTTTTGTCAGAATTTTCTGCAAGGGTTGCGCTGGTTCGCTGCAGCGACGCACCGCTATACTGCGGACCTGTTAGTGCCTGATTCTGGAGAGAAGAGAATGTTGCAACGCCTGTTGTTCGGTTTGATCACTGTGACCAGCTTGACGTTGGTCGGCTGCGCCCACAGCCCGCAACAACTGAACCCGGAACCCAAGCTGACGGCTCAATTGGCGCCGGTCGGCCACGGCCAGCCGGTGGTGGTGCGAGTGGTCGACGGGCGCCCGTCGCCAACCCTGGGCACCCGTGGCGGCCTGTACCCGGAAACCAGCGCGATTACCGTGCAGGGCGCACAGATCCTGCCGAAACTGCAGGCGCAGGCTGAAGCGGCCGTGCGATTGCTGGGCTTTACTCCGACGGCGAATGCGCTGAACGCCCCACAAATCACCGTGACCCTGGCCGAATTGAAGTACCAGTCGCCGAAAGAGGGCATGTACGTGACCGAGGCAACCATTGGTGCGACGTTCCGTTCCGATGTACAGAATGCCAACCGTCGCTACAGCGGTCGTTACGGCGCGTCCCTGGACCAGCGTTTTGGCATGGCACCCAACCAGGAAACCAACACCAAGCTGGTCAGCGACGTGTTGAGCGATGCGTTGACCCGCTTGTTCAAGGATCCAACCGTGGGTCAGGTTCTCGGCGAGTAATGCGAGCCCCGTAGGAGCTGCCGAAGGTTCGGGCCGCGTTCGGACGATCTTTTGATCTTGATCTTCGGCAGTTCCAAATCCCCCAAAAGCAAAGTCAAAAGATCGTCCGAACTCGGCCCGAACCTGCGGCAGCTCCTACAAAAGGATCGCAGGCGGTCTTGAGCAAAACGGCGTTAATTGTCGGAAAGACAGGGAAGGCTGCAAGGCATTCGGTAGAATCACGGCCGCGGTCGTCGGTCGGCGTCTGCCCTACCTGTTTTGTTTGAGGTTCGTAATGTCGCTGCATTTGATGACGCTGTTTACCGCCCATCCGGCAAAATTGATCAACTTGCTGGCTTTGCTGCTGGCCTTCCCGGGCAGTTGGCTGCTGCACGCCACGCGTCGCCGCGAACAGCGCGCGATGGCCAGTCTCCAGGCGCAACGCCAGAGCAGTCCAAGTCAGGAGCCGACGCTGGATTGGGCAACCCTGCGCATGAACCGGTTTTTCTATCGCTTCGGTTTTGCCTGCATGGGGTTGGCGCTGCTGGTGTCGTGGATCAGCACCCAGGTCTGAATCTTTTTATCTGGAACAAAAACGGCGCTCGTAGGCGCCGTTCTCGTATCCAAGGTTAAAGCGGCAATCCAGCCTTCACCCGATACTGATTGCGCACCGGGTTCGCATATTGCAGCACCAGGTACGGGCGATGTTCCTCGGGGCACGCATCCAGGCGTTGCTGCCATTGTTCCTGAGCCTTGGCCAGTTCGTCGGCCGGGAACAGCTTGCTGGCGCTTGGTACCTGCAGTTGCGGGTCGGCACCTTGCCATTGGGCATAGGCCAGGTAGTGCACCGGGAACAAGCGGTAACCGCCAAGGATCTGCTTGTCCATCTCGATCGCCAATTGCTTGGTGTCTTCGAACAACTCCGTGATGGGAGCCGCAAAGTTCACGTGCACCCGGCCCTTGTAGCCGGTGATGCCCTTGGCGATGCTCACGTCATCCTCGCCCGGGGCCTTGGTGTAGCTGCCGGTGGTGGCGCGGATGTAGAGTTCGCGGGCCTTGGCCTGGTCGCACGGGTCGTACTCGTAGCTGATCGACACGGGGGTCAGGTTCAGCGAACGGATGACCTCACCGAACGGCTCGTCCTTGCGGCTCATGTGGAACATCTTCAGGATCGCCGACTCGGTGCGGTCGTCGCCGTCCTTGGCTCGGCCTTCCGCCTGGGCGATCCAGATCGAGGCGCAATCGTTGCGGATCGAATGGTTGATGTACGCCGACAGCAGTTGGTACGCCGCCATTTTCTCGCGACGTCCGGTGATCGAACGGTGCACGATGAAGCTCTTGTTCAGGCGCATGAGATCGCTGACAAAGGGCTTTTGCAGCAGATTGTCACCGATGGCGATGCGCGGGGTCGGCAGGCCGGCGTGGTACACGGCGTAATTGACGAAAGCCGGGTCCATCACGATATCGCGGTGGTTGGCGATGAACAGGTAGGCACTGCCGGACTTGAATTGCTCCACGCCGGTGTACGTCACACCGTCCGTGGCGCGCTCGATCGTGTGGTCGACGTAGTACTCGACTTTGTCCTGCAGGGTGGCCACCGACGTGATACCGGCGAACTCACGGCGTAGCCGATGAGCTATAAGGGGTTTGAGCGCCCAGCCTAAGGCGCCGGCAAAACGCGGAAAGCGGAAGTGGGTGAGGATATCTAGAAACGCCTTGTCGCCGAGCAGTCGTGCCAGCACCGCTGGGACTTCGCTATCGTCGTAAGGTCGGATGGCATCGAATTCGCCCATCATGCTCTCTTGTTAGAAACGGCTAGGGTAAGTAAAGGTTTTGATCGAAAACCAGCAGGGCACGGTCTGAAAAAGTAGCCAGACAAAAATAGCCCTGCAAATAGACCGGCGATTATACGCACAAGTCACCTGGGAGACCGCGATGCTGGAATCTGCGCTGTATGAATGTCCGTATTGTGGTGAAGAAGTCGAAACGACGGTGGACTTGTCCGGCGGCGATCAGACCTATATCGAGGACTGTCAGGTATGTTGTCGGCCGATCACGTTCGTGTTGCAGGTTCACGGAGAGGATTGGTTTCTGGAAGTCTTCAGTGAAAACGAGTGAGAGGCGCCCATGCAGCGAATCTACGAACCGGAAAACCTGATGGAAGGCGAGTTGCTGCAGGGCATGCTCGCCAGCGAGGGTGTCGAGGCGCACCTGGTGGGGCGCGATCTGGTGGGCGCCACGGGTGAATTGCCGATCTTCGGCTTGCTGGGACTGGCGGTGGAAAATGACCAGGCTGAATACGCCCGAGAGCTGATCACTGCGTACAATGCTGCGCTGCCGCTGTCCGGCGATGAACCGGACAGCTTTCCCGGCACGCTGGTCTGTTAGGCTGGCGTTCGTTTGATCAAGAGTCGTGCTTCCCCATGTGTGGACGTTATGCCCTGTTTCGCTGGAATCGCGACTTCGCGACCCTGCCAGGTTTTCCGGCCGATCAGCAGGCCCAGTGGAACATTTCTCCCAACGATTCGGTACTGATGCTGCGCGCAGGCCCGGACGGGCAGCGTGAACTGGCCCGTGCCCGCTGGGGCCTGACCCCGCCGTGGCTGACCGATTTGTCCCGCACCCCGGCCCATGCGCGGGCCGAAACCGTCGCCGAACAGCCGATGTTTCGCCAGGCCTTGCGCGAGCGCCGCTGCCTGTTGCCGGCCAACGGTTTCTACGAATGGCGCGGCACCACTCGCAAGCGGCCGTACTGGCTGACACCGGGGGAGGGCTCATCGCTGTTTTTCGCCGCCATCTGGGAGGCCTATCCGGTGCAGGAACAGGTGTGGCTGAGCACGGCGGTGATCACGCAACCGGCGGCGAGTCAGCGTCGACCGTTGATTCTCGATGAAGTGGGGCAGCAAATCTGGCTCGATCCCGAAACCCCGCTGCATGCCCTGCAAGCGTTGCTCGCCAGCGAACCTGCTGCGTTGCGTGAGCGGGTGCTGGCCAACATGGTCAATGATCCAAAGCTCAATGGGCCGGAGTGTCTTACGCCGGGTTGAAAAGATTGCAGCCTGCGGCAGCTCCTGCTTTGGATGGGCGGGTGTTGTGAATTTTTTCCTGCGTCGGTGAGAGCTTTGCCTGAAAAAAACGTCTTAATTCCAGTGTATCTGGCGTCGATACATTTCCACGCCTAGGATAGGCGGCAGTTTTCATGGAGTCTTTCGATGAACAAGATTTTGGTTGTAGGTGCACTCGGCGCAGCGCTGCTGCTCGCCGGCTGCCAGTCGGTCAACACCACCAGCGGTGGCGCCGTGGGTGTTGAGCGCAAGCAATACATGTTCAGCATGCTGTCCACTGATGAGGTCAATCAGATGTACGCCCAGTCTTATCAGAATACGGTGGGCGAGGCGAACAGCAAGGGTGTGCTGGACAAGACCAGCAGCGATGCCAAGCGCATCCAGTTGATTTCCGATCGGCTGATTGCCCAGGCTCCGGTTTTCCGTCCGGATTCGGCCCAGTGGAAGTGGGAAGTCAATCTGATCAAGAGCGATGAGCTCAACGCCAATTGTGGGCCCGGTGGCAAAATCATTTTCTATACCGGCCTGATGGACAAGCTGCAGCTGACCGATGACGAAATCGCCGCCATCCTGGGTCACGAAATCGCCCACGCCCTGCGCGAGCACGGTCGAGAGGCGATGTCCAAGGCCTATGGCATCGAAATGGCCAAGCAGGGCGCCGGTGCCTTGTTCGGCCTGGGCCAGGGTAGCCTGGCTCTGGCGGATGCCGTGGCCAACTACGGAATGACCTTGCCGAACAGTCGGTCCAATGAAAACGAAGCCGACCTGATCGGTCTCGAGCTGGCCGCCCGTGCCGGCTACGACCCGAACGCTGCGATCACCTTGTGGAACAAGATGGCCAAGGCGTCGGAAGGTTCGCCGCCGGAATTCATGAGTACTCACCCGGCTTCGTCGAGCCGTATTTCTTCGTTGCAGGCGGCGATTCCGAAGGTCATGCCGCTTTACGAGCGGTCCAGGAGTCACTGATAAATATGCAGTGAGGCCGCTGCCGCCTTCGCGAGCAGGCTCGCTCCCACATTGGAGCTCAATCTAATGTGGGAGCGCGAGCTTGCTCCGGGCGGCGTTCCGACGAAGAACGATAACGCGGTCTACCGCCCTACACCGTCAAACCCACCCGCTGCTCTGCATCGCCTTGTACACCGCGACAATCGCCAGGACGAAAAATGCCGACGCAGCCAGTCGACGGATCAACGTCAATGGCAGTTTGTCCGCCGCAAAGTTACCCGCCAGAACCACCGGCACGTTGGCAATCAGCATGCCCAGGGTGGTGCCGATGATCACCAGCCACAGTTCAGGGTATTGCGCGGCGAGCATCACGGTCGCGATCTGGGTCTTGTCGCCGATTTCGGCGAGGAAAAACGCAATCAACGTGGTCAGGAACGGTCCGAACTTGCGGGCGGTGCTGGCTTCGTCATCGTCCATTTTGTCCGGCACCAGGGTCCACAGCGCCGTCGCGGCAAAGCTGGCGGCGAGGATCCAGTGCAGCATCGTATCCGAGAAGAAGCTCCCAACCCAGGCGCCTACCGCGCCGGCCGCCGCATGGTTGGCCAGGGTCGCGGCGACGATGCCGGCGATGATCGGCCAGGGTTTGCGAAAGCGGGCGGCGAGAATGAGCGCGAGCAATTGCGTCTTGTCGCCGATTTCGGCCAAGGCAACGATTGCGGTGGGTACCAGTAGTGAATCCAGCATCAGGGGTTTTCCTAAGGGGCGGGTCGACACGGCTATGACACGTACAGCCTTCCCGCCCCGGGTAAGGTGTTCGTGTCATAGGTCTTGTCAAACCCTGCGATCCGTCTGAAGCGGACGCTTGGGTCGCATGCGCCATGGTCTGTTGACCAAGTATGTTGACGCATGCCGGACGAGCATGGCGCTCGTGGGAGACTACTCCCCTAGGACGGAGCGGATTCTGCCTAGGCAGAATCCATTGCGCAAGCACAAAGTTTTATCCGCGTTTGGCACGGTAGATACGGAAACCCTGTCCTTCGGCCTTGATGGCACAAACCCCCAGGTGCTCTTCGATCAGCGGTTGGTACTTGAGGAAGCTATTGGCTACAAGCCGGAGTTCGCCGCCGTTTTTCAGATGTTTGGCTGCTTTTCGCAGCAGGTTCTCTGTGGCGAAATAGTCGGTATGCACCCCGACATGGAAGGGTGGGTTGCTCAGGATGGCGCTCAATCCCATCGGCGCCGCATCGATGCCGTCACCGGTAATCACATCGGCTTCCAGGCCGTTGGCCGCCAGGGTCAGGCGACTGCTGGCAGCGGCAAAGGCATCGACATCCAGCAAGGTGACCTGGTTGTGGGGATAACGACGTTTTACCGCCGCGCCCAACACCCCTGCGCCGCAACCGAAGTCCAGCAAGTGGCCGCTTGGCAGTTTATCCAGGTGTTCCAGCAACAGCGCACTGCCGCGATCCAGTCGACCGTGGCTGAACACGCCTGGCAGGCTGATGACTTTCAACGGGCCTTCGGCCAGCGGCAATTCATAGGTCTGGGCCAAGCTTTCCAGCGGTTTGGCGTCGGGTGCGTTGGCCACGGTGACCAGCCACAGCTGGCAATGCCGCGCACTGTCGAGCTTGCGTGGTTTGCCAAACGGGTTCAGCTGTTTGGCTGCGCCTTCGATGCCGCTTTTTTTCTCACCGACCAGGTACAGCTCGCGACCGGCCAGCCGCGAGGCGAGTGCGTTGAGAATGTAGTCAGTCAGGTCCTTGGACTTGGGCAGAAACACCACGGCGCTATCGAATGCGCGCTCAGGTGCATTAACACCGAAATGGCTGCGCTCGGCAAAGCGCGCATCCAGCGCGGCCTGATCGCCGGCGTGCCAACTCCAGCCATGGGCGTCGGGCAGGCGGCCCAGCAAGTCATCGGCGGGCAGACCGGCCAACAACACCGAACCCTGGAATAATTCAGCCTGACGAAGCAGTACTTCACTGCGCGGATCCATAACTGCTCCTGTGGAAAAAAGTGCCGCAGTTTATCAACTGACGACCCGCAGCGCCTTAGCGCTGAAGTATCCCTGGGCGTTTTCGGTCAACTGGCCGACGATTCGTTGCCGCGCTTCGCGACTGCCCCAGGCGTTGTGTGGGGTGACGATCAGGCGTGGAATGTCCTGGGCCAGCAGTGGATTGCCATTCACCGGCGGCTCCACGCTCAGCACGTCAGTGGCGGCACCCCCCAGGTGACCGTTGCGCAAGGCATTGGCCAGGGCCTGCTCGTCGATCAGGCCGCCACGGGCGGTGTTGACCACGAACGCGCCGGCCTTCATCGACGCCAGTTCACGGGCCCCAATGAAGTGACGGGTGTGTTCGTTGAGCGGACAGTGCAGGGTCAGCGCATCGATTTGCGGCAGCAGCTGTTCCAGCGGCAAGCGGTCTGGCCGGGCAGGGCGACCCGGAATCTGGCCCAGCAGTACGCGCATGCCAAACGCTTCGGCCAGGCGCGCGACCGCGCCGCCCAATTCGCCGTGACCGAGCAAGCCGAGGGTTTTGCCTTGCAGCTCAACGATCGGGTAATCCAGCAGGCAGAACTGTTTGGCTTGTTGCCAGCGCCCTTCACCGACGGCTTTCTGGTAATCGGCCAGGCGCGTTGCCAGGTTGAGCAGCAGCATGATCGTGTGTTGTGCCACCGATGGCGTGCCGTAACCCTGGCAGTTGCACACGGTTATTCCGTGGGCACGGGCGGCCTCGAGGTCGACGTTGTTGGTGCCGGTGGCGCTGATCAGGATCAGTTTGAGTTCGGGGCTGGCCGCGATGGCGGCCGCGTCGATCCGGATCTTGTTGGTGATGGCGACGGTGGCGCCCTTGAGGTGTTCGATCACTTGGTCGGGCAGGGTCTGGGCGAACAGCTGCAGTTCGCTAAAGCATTCGCGCAGGGGGCTGAGGTCGAGATCGCCCAAGTCCAGGGACGGGTGGTCGAGGAAAACAGCGCGGTGAATGTTCGTCATCAACTGTACCTTTTGTGCAATGAACTGAAGGCGTAATCTGCCGAGCCTACCAGATGAAATAAATAGTTACGCTTGGCCTGAAGGAGCCCTCATGTACTGGACCGAGTTCTTGACCGTTGCGCTGATTCACCTGCTGGCCGTGGCCAGCCCCGGCCCGGACTTTGCCGTGGTGGTACGGGAAAGCGTGACCCATGGTCGTCGCGCCGGCACCTGGACGGCGCTTGGGGTCGGTTCGGCGATTTTTCTCCATGTCGGCTACTCGCTGCTGGGCATCGGCCTGATCGTGTCGCAGTCGATCGTCCTGTTCAACGCCTTGAAATGGGCCGCCGCCGCTTATCTGCTGTACATCGGCTTCAAGGCGCTGCGGGCGCAACCGGCCAAGGCCGTGACAGACGACCTGCACAAGGAAGCCGGCGAGCGCACCGCGCGTGGCGCCTTCACTTCCGGGTTCGTGACCAACGGCCTGAACCCGAAAGCCACGCTGTTTTTCCTGTCGCTGTTCACCGTAGTAATCAACCCGCATACGCCGCTGGCCGTGCAGGCCGGTTACGGGGTTTACCTGGCGGTGGCAACGGCGATCTGGTTTTGCCTGGTGGCCATGTTGTTCAGCCAGCAGCGCGTGCGCGCCGGTTTCGCCCGCATGGGGCATTGGTTCGACCGGACCATGGGCGCGGTGTTGATCGCCATTGGCGTGAAACTCGCGTTGACCGAGATGCACTGAGCGTAACGGTCCACGTTTACCGGCAAATGATGGCGCAATGCCGGTATTCGTACGGCTCTGCAAATCATTCCTTTGGCTGATTTGGCTGGCGATCAGGGGCACTACAGTGCTCACTCTACAGCCACGACCGAGTAGTCAGAAAAGGGATTCTTATGTTGCAGACTCGCGTTATCCCCCCAGCCGAAGGCGCTTACCAGTATCCGCTGCTGATCAAACGGCTGCTGATGTCCGGTGCGCGTTATGAGAAAACCCGTGAGATCGTCTACCGCGACCAGTTGCGCTACAGCTATCCGACCCTGATCGAACGGGTCGCACGGCTGGCCAACGTGCTGACGGCTGCCGGGGTCAAGCCCGGGGATACCGTGGCGGTGATGGATTGGGACAGCCACCGATACCTGGAATGCATGTTCGCCATTCCGATGATCGGCGCGGTGATCCACACCATCAACGTGCGCCTGTCACCGGAACAGATCCTCTACACCATGAATCACGCCGTCGACCGCTTTGTCCTGGTCAACAGCGAGTTCGTGGGACTGTACAACGCGATCGCCGGGCACCTGACCACGGTCGAGAAAACCCTGCTCCTGACCGACCTCCCGGAAAAGACGGCCGACTTGCCAAACCTCGTCGGTGAGTACGAGCAATTGCTGGCAGCGGCAAGCCCGCACTACGACTTCCAGGACTTCGACGAAAACTCGGTGGCGACCACGTTCTACACCACGGGCACCACCGGCAACCCCAAGGGCGTGTACTTCACCCATCGGCAGTTGGTGCTGCACACCATGGGCGTGTCGACGATCATGGGGTCGATCGACAGCGTGCGCCTGCTGGGCACCAACGACGTGTACATGCCCATCACGCCGATGTTCCACGTACATGCCTGGGGCCTGCCCTATGTGGCGACCATGCTCGGGCTCAAGCAGGTGTATCCGGGACGCTACGATCCGGAGTACCTGGTGGAGTTGTGGCGCAAGGAAAAGGTCTCCTTCTCGCATTGCGTGCCGACCATCCTGCAAATGGTCCTCAATGCCAAGGCTGCCCAGGACACCGACTTCGGAGGCTGGAAAATCGTCATCGGTGGCAGTGCGCTCAATCATGCGTTGTACGACGCGGCCAAGGCCAAGGGCATTCAATTGACCGCTGCCTACGGCATGTCGGAAACCGGCCCACTGGTATCGTGCGCTCACCTCAATGACGAATTGATGGCCGGCTCCGAGGACGAACGCACCACCTATCGGATCAAGGCCGGTGTGCCAGGGCCGTTGGTGGAGGCGGCAATCATCGACACCGAAGGCAATTTCCTGCCCGCCGATGGTGAAACCCAAGGTGAACTGGTGTTGCGCGCACCGTGGCTTACCGAGGGTTATTTCAACGAACCACAAAAGGGGGCCGAGCTCTGGGCCGGTGGCTGGCTGCACACCGGGGACGTGGCGACCCTGGACAGCATGGGCGTGATCGATATCCGCGACCGGATCAAGGACGTGATCAAGACCGGCGGCGAGTGGATCTCCTCCCTCGACCTCGAAGACCTGATCAGTCGCCATACGGCGGTACGCGAAGTAGCAGTGGTGGGGATTGCCGATCCGCAGTGGGGCGAGCGGCCGTTTGCCTTGCTGGTGCTGCGCGAGGGCCATACCATTGGAGCCCGGGAACTCAAGGAGCATCTCAAGCCGTTCGTGGAACTGGGGCACCTGAGCAAGTGGGCCATTCCAAGCCAGATCGCCATTGTTACTGAAATTCCCAAGACCAGTGTCGGTAAGCTCGACAAGAAGCGAATTCGCGTCGACATCACCGAGTGGCAGGCCAACAACAGCACCTTCCTCTCGACGCTTTAAGCGTCCCTTGGCGTGCCCAAAAGGGCACGCCAGCCCCACCAAGCAAGCGCTTGGCTTGTCAAATTCGTATTTTCAGCCATTCTTGCCGGGCCGACGGGTGTCGGCATGGCAAAGGACTGGTCCAGAGTGCCTGGCAGGCGCAAATCACACTTTAGAGGGATCAAGCACTACTACCTGCTGGCTATAGTCCGCTCAAGGATTTTTAAGAACGGAGCAAACGCACAAACCGGGGCGATGCAACTTTGGAATGACTTTGGGAAGCCGTGGCTCCCTGTTATCCAAGCGTTTTTAGAAGTGCTATTTGCCATAACAATAAAATGCACATGGAGAAGCGTCGATGACATCAGTAAACCAGTTCTGGCGCCGGGCGAAATTGCCGTTGGCCGTCAGCCTTGCCTCTACGCTCGCCGGGCCTGCATTCGGCGTCAGTTTCAACATCGGTGAAATCGAAGGTCAGTTCGACTCTTCCCTGTCGATCGGCGCGAGTTGGTCTACTGAAAGCGCCAACAAAAACCTCATCGGCGTCAACAACGGCGGTCGTGGCCTGTCCCAGACTTCCGATGACGGCCACCTGAACTTCAAGAGCGGTGAAACCTTCTCGAAAATCTTCAAGGGCATCCATGACCTTGAGCTGAAGTATGGCGACACCGGCATTTTTGTCCGTGGCAAATACTGGTACGACTTTGAACTCAAGGACGAAAGCCGTCCGTTCAAGGACATCAGCGACGACAATCGCAAGGAAGGCGCCAAGTCCGCTGGCGGTCAAATCCTCGATGCCTTCGTCTATCACAACTACGCCATTGCCGATCAGCCGGGTTCCGTACGCCTGGGCAAGCAAGTGGTGAGCTGGGGTGAAAGTACCTTCATCGGCAGCGGTATCAACTCGATCAACCCGATCGATGTGTCCGCATTCCGTCGTCCCGGTGCCGAGATCAAGGAAGGCCTGATCCCGGTCAACATGTTCTACGTGTCCCAGAGCCTCACCGAAAATCTCTCGACCGAAGCCTTCTACCAGATCGAATGGGACCAGACTGTCGTCGACAACTGCGGCACGTTTTTCTCTCAGCCGGACGTGATCGCCGATGGTTGCGATAACAACCTGGCGGTACTGCGTACCCAGAACGGGCTCAACAATGCGCTGGCGGCGGCGGGGCTGCCGGCCGGGGCGCGTAACGCTGCCATCAATACCCTCGGCGCCAGGGGCGTGACCTGGGGTAACCCGGACGAAGGCGTGATCGTTCGTCGTGGCCCGGATCGCGATGCCCGTGACAGCGGCCAGTTCGGCGTGTCCTTCAAGTACATGTTCGATCCACTGGACACCGAGTTCGGTGCCTACTTCATGAACTACCACAGCCGTGCGCCGATTTTCAGTGGTCATGGCGCACCGGCGAGCGCTTACAGTGGTGCTGGCCTGGTAGGCGGGCTGGTGGGCTCCGGCCTACCACTGGGTGTGGCGGCGGGCCTGGCGCCGACTTTGCTGCCGTTGGTGGTGGCGGGCAACTCCAGTTACTACGTTGAATACCCTGAAGATATCCGACTGTATGGCCTGAGCTTCTCCACCACACTGCCTAGCGGCACCGCGTGGAGTGGTGAAGTCAGCTACCGGCCGAATGCGCCGGTCCAACTCAACACCACCGACATCCTGTTCTCGGGCCTGACGCCGCTGAACCCTAACGTTTCCGTACTTCAGGGCACGCCAGGGCAGGACCAGCAAGGTTATCGCCGCAAGGAAGTGACCCAGCTGCAAACGACCTTGACCCACTTCTTCGACCAGGTGATGGGCGCCGAGCGTCTGACCCTGGTGGGTGAAGTCGGCTGGACCCACGTCGGCGGCCTGGAAAGCAACTCCAAGGCACGTTACGGCCGTGACCCGAGCTACGGCCCTGGTCCATTGCCGAACAACCAGTGCGTAACTTTGAACAGCGGCACGCTGGCAGGCGGACCGCAAAACAACGTCAGTCGCTACTGCGAAAACGACGGCTTCACTACTGCCAACTCCTGGGGCTATCGCGGTCGCGCCATCTGGGAATACAACGACGTATTCGCCGGTGTGAACCTCAAGCCGAACGTGGCCTGGTCCCACGACGTGGAAGGTTACTCCCCTGGCCCAGGCGGCAACTTCGAGGAAGGTCGCAAGGCGGTCAGCCTGGGTGTCGATGCCGAGTACCAGAACACCTACACCGCAAGCCTGGCGTACACCAACTTCTTCGACGGCAAGTACACCACCGTGGATGACCGCGACTTCGTTGCGCTCAGCTTTGGCGTGAACTTCTAAGCACTATTTTCAGGACGAGTACACACATGAAAATAACCAAGAGTCTGTTCCACGCCGGTGTCCTGGGACTGTCGTTGCTGGCGACCAGCGTAATGGCAGCGGTCCCGGCGGCAGAAGCGGACAAGCTGGGCAAGAGCCTGACCCCGATGGGCGCCGAAATGGCGGGCAATGCCGACGGTTCGATCCCGGCCTGGAAACCGATGCCGAAAAATGCCGGCAGCGTCGACAGCAAGGGTTTCCTGTCCGATCCGTACGCCAGCGAAAAACCGCTGTTTACCATCACCGCGCAGAACGTCGACCAGTACAAGGCCAAGCTCGCTCCGGGCCAGTACGCGATGTTCAAACGCTACCCTGAAACCTACAAGATGCCGGTTTACCCGTCCCATCGCGGTGCCACCGTGCCGGATGAGGTGTTCGCCTCCATCAAGAAGAACGCCACCACCACCGAGCTGGTATCAGGCGGTAACGGGCTGAAAAACTTTGAAACCGCGATACCGTTCCCGATTCCGAAAAGCGGCGTGGAAGTCATCTGGAACCACATCACCCGTTATCGCGGCGGCAGCGTAACCCGACTGGTCACCCAAGCCACGCCACAGCCGAACGGTTCGTTCAGCCTGGTGTACTTCCAGGACCAGTTCGTATTCCGTGACAAGATGAAGGACTACGATCCGGCGAACCCGGGCAACATCCTGTTCTACTTCAAGCAGAAAGTGACCGCGCCGGCACGTCTGGCCGGTGGTGTGCTGCTGGTGCACGAGACCCTCGACCAAGTGGCGGAACCGCGTTCGGCATGGGTCTACAACGCCGGTCAACGTCGCGTGCGTCGTGCGCCACAAGTGTCCTATGACGGACCGGGTACCGCGGCAGACGGCCTGCGTACCTCCGACAACCTGGACATGTACAACGGCGCGCCGGATCGTTACGACTGGAAGCTCGAAGGCAAGAAAGAGATGTACATCGCTTCCGACGCCTACAAGCTCGATGATCCGAAGCTCAAGTACAGCGACATCATCAAGGCCGGCCACATCAACCAGGACCTGGCTCGCTACGAGCTGCGCCGGGTATGGCATGTGGTGGCAACCTTGAAGGAAGGTCAGCGCCACATCTACGCCAAGCGTGACTTCTACATCGATGAAGACACCTGGCAGGCGGCTGTGATCGACCACTACGACGGTCGTAATCAACTCTGGCGCGTGGCGGAAGCTCATGCCCAGAACTATTACAACGTCCAGGTGCCGTGGTACACCCTGGAGGCTCTGTACGACCTGCAATCGGGTCGTTACCTGGCACTGGGCATGAAGAACGAAGAGAAGTCGGCGTATGACTTCGGCTTCACTGCCACCACCAGCGACTTCACCCCGGCGGCATTGCGCCAGGATGGTGTTCGCTAACGTGCAATGACCTGAGGCCGCATCCTCCGGAAAAACGCCCCGACTGGTTCGGGGCGTTTTTTTTTGCGTTTTCACTGTAGGAGCGAGCATGCTCGCGAAAAACCAGAGAGCACCGCGTGGTGCCAGACTTCACGCGCTATCGTTCACGACCATCGTCGGAACGCCGCCCGGAGCAGGCTCGCTCCTACAGTGTGTGTAGACTTTTTGTAGCCATTTGTAGCAATAACCTTCATTCCGTCCTCGTTTACCGCTAGTCTGCGGACATCTGCAACGCCGCCACCCGCAACACTAACAAGAGCCGGCCATGACTGATCTGTCCCCACCACCAGGTCCTGCAAGCGTCGCTGTCGCCGCGCTGGACGGGCGCTTTTTCAGGCCGCCATTGCCGGACGGCCATGTGCTGCGTCCACGCTTGTGCGAGCGCCTGAGCGCCGGTCTCGGTGGCAGGTTGCTGCTGGTCAGTGCACCGGCCGGGTTCGGCAAGAGTTCGTTGGCGGTGGAGTTCTGTCAGGCACTGCCGCCGCACTGGCAAAGTCTCTGGCTGGGTCTGAGTCCGCGTGACAACGACCCGGGCCGGTTCCTCGAGCGGTTGCTCGAAGGCCTGCAGGATTTTTTTCCGCAACTGGGCAGGCAGTCCCTCGGATTATTGAAGATGCGCCAGCGTCATCAGCCGTTCGCCTTCGAAGAATGGCTGGACGGGCTGCTCGACGAGCTGGCCGTGCATCTATCGACGGCGAGCCCCCTGTTGCTGGTGCTCGATGACTATCACCTGGCCCAGGGGCCGGTGCTCGATCGCTGCCTGCAGTTTTTCCTCAACCACCTTCCCGATGGCTTGCTGGTGATGGTCACCAGTCGACAGCGTCCGGACTGGCACCTGGCGCGGTTGCGCCTGTCGCGCCAACTGCTGGAGTTGCATGAGCAGGATTTGCGCCTGACCCACGATGAAGCCTTGAGCCTGCTCGATCGGCACAGCAGTTCGTTGCGTGGCGAGGCGCTGGAAAACCTGATCCAGCGCAGCGAAGGCTGGGTTGCCGGGTTGCGCTTCTGGTTGCTGGCCGCCTCCGAGGCAGGCAATCAGGGGGCATTGCCTCGGGCACTGCACGGCGGGGAAGGGTTGATTCGCGATTACCTGCTCGAGGAGGTGATCGATTTCCTGCCCACTGAGGTGCAAGCCTTTCTCTACGACACCGCCCACCAGGAACGTTTTTGCAGCGAACTGTGCGACGCCATTCGCGACGCCCATGACAGCGCCGAAATCCTGCGCTTCCTGGCTGCCCACCAAGTGTTCCTGGTGCCGCTGGACGAACACGGTCACTGGTTTCGCTATCACCATCTGTTTTCCGACCTGCTGCGCACACGGCCGGGCGCGCAATCGATGGTGCCGGCCGCCAGCCTGCACCTGCGTGCCTGTCGCTGGTTCAACGCCCAGGGACTGCTCGATGAAGCGGTCGAGCAAGCGTTGCGAGCCGGGCACCTGGACGTTGCGGCCAACCTGGTGCAAAACCTTTCCGAAGAACAACTGCTGGCCGAACAGAACGTCGGCATGTTGCTGCGCTGGAAAATGGACTTGCCCGATAGCCTGCTGATCAGCACGCCTCGACTGATCGTGCTCTACAGCTGGGCGTTGGGCCTGGCCTGCCAGCTGGACGCTGCCGAGGAACTGGCCAGCCACCTGAGCCGCTTCCTGCCAGCGCCGTCGGCCACGGCGCAGAAGTCGATGCTGGCGCAATGGCTGGCCCTGAGCGGGATCATCGCGCGCGGGCGCGGTAACCGCGAGCTGACCCTACGTTACTGCACCGAAGCGCTGGAGAGTCTTCCGTGCAAGCGCTATGGCCAGCGATTGATGTGCCTTTCGACCCTGTCCAACCTGGCGATTGCCGATGGCGACATGTGGCGTGCCAGGGCGTTGAACCGTGACTCCCTGGAACTGGCGCAACGGGTTGGCAATCCGCTGTTCGAGGCGCTGGCCCACTACGACCGCGCTCGTGTGTTGCAGGCGCGGGGCGAAATACTGCGAGCACTGGATGAAGTCCGCCAAGGGCTGCAACGCTTGCAGGGGCTACCGGCGCAGCGGCTCTTTGCCGTACGTGCCCGACTGACGTTGTATGAGGGCTTCCTGTTGGCCTTGCGCCTGCAACCTCAAGCGGCGCGGCTACGCTTGCAGGCCGGTTTAGGTGAAGCCCGCGCCTGTCGTGATATCAGCGTGCTGATCGGCCATTGCGTGATCGCCCGGCTTGAAGGCAACAGCGGTGAGTTCGCCAAGGCCTTTGCCGAGCTCGCCGAAGCCGAGCGGCTGATGCACATCTGGGACGTGCCGCCGATCTACTACCTGGCAATGATTACCCTGGTCAAATGCGAACTCTGGCTGGCCCAGGGGCGTACCGACCTGGCGCAAGCCTGGCTGGCGCGCTTGGGGCAGACCTACAACGGCGAGCAACCCGCCGCGCCACCGGAGTTCCATCCGCAACTGCCGCTGCACATCGAACTGCAGCAAGCGTTGCTGGAGGTCATCCAGAACCAGCCGATGCTGGCCGAAGGGCGATTGAACGCGCTGCTCGAACATGGTCAGCAAACCGGTCGGCAGATGCTCAGTGCAATGGCGCTGACGCAAAAAGTTTCGCTGTTGCTGGCCAGCGGGCGCGAACCCGAAGCCCGCAAGGCGCTGGTCCAGGCATTGGACGCCGCAGCCGGCGGCGTATTGCAACCCTTTGAAAAGCTATTGGCCGAGCATCCGGACTGGCTGCGTGGGCAGCTTCAACTCTGTGCGCCGACCCCGGTTACCCAGGAACTTGCAGACAAACTTCCAGCCATGACCTCTCGCCCGACGCTGGAGCCCATCCCCGCGTCAGAACAACTCAGCACCCGGGAAATGGCCGTCCTGCGCCTGATCGCCCAAGGCTGCTCGAATCAGGAAATCAGCGACCAGCTGTTCATTTCGCTGCATACGGTGAAAACCCATGCCAGCCATATCAACAGCAAGCTGGGGGTAGAGCGGCGCACGCAGGCGGTGGCGCGGGCGAAGGAATTGGGGGTGTTGGTGTAGCACCTAGCGGATTTTCTCGTGAGGAAATGCTGGTATATCAGAATACCAATGTGCGTCCATTGTCATGGTCCAGGTTGACGGATTTGTCCATGGTATGGCCGGTGATAGCTGATGAGGTAGCGCTTTTCGGTGGAGGCAAGTTGTAGTCTCTGGAGTGATTAACCCCCCGAAACAACTGATACGCTAGGGGCGCATGCCAGTAGGAAGTGTCTGCCACGCTACGAACTGCCCATGCATGAACTGACTTGCGTCTACGGTTGCCGCAAACACGCCGATGGCCAAGAAATCAGCGAACAGTTTGAAATCGTGCCGATGAAAATCCGTGCACACTGCGGGCTTTTCTTCGTCTTTGGATAAGTGGCGACTGTGAGGCCGCCTTCGCGAGCGAGGCCCTCCTACACTGGAAAATCGTGAGCATAAATCCTATGGTCTCTGACAATCCAATGTGGGAGGTTTTTTGGTTCTAAGACACCACGGTCTTTACAGGGGGTTCATCGATCGATAATCATCCAGCCCCATTACCTTAAGTTTTGCGTTTTGCCCCTTCGCTATACGTTCTTCTTTCGCTTGTTGGGCCTGATCAATCTCTTTGCGATATTGCGCTACCTCTTTCTCTTGTGTTTCTATTTGCTGCTTTTCTTCTTGCAATTTATTCATTCTAAAATTTCTATATTCTTTCTCTTGCTCGTAGCTATCGTCAGGCCGGATACTTTGAGTGCTACCAGTATGGGCAGGCGGCAATTCAGGTATGCTGTAATTTGGGTATGTTCCCAGTGACTCTGCAGAACCCGAGTTCATATTGGATTGAAGAGACCAACTGCTACCGGCACTCCTTAGGCTGTTGGTGTCCAAGGCAGTATCGTTTGGGAGTTCTCCAGTGTTGTTATCAGTGCAAGGCGAACTTGTTTGCATGCTGCGTCGGATTTGTTCTATTTCGAATGTCTTGCGTAAGTTGTATGTGGTCGCTTCTTGATAAGCCTTTGAACTGGCGATTGCAAATGATAAATTGGAAGTTTCAATCGATGCTTTACGGTGTTGTTCTGAACGTTGGTGTTGGTGATCAATGTTTGAAGCATTGATGACGTCCCAATTGCTACGAGCCTCCGCTTGAACGTTAGCAGTTCGCGATTTGTTATAAGCCTCTGTCACATTGTTTGAATATTCGCTCAATTCGTGAGTGTGAAGCTTGTCCTGCCACTTTTTGAGTTTCTGCTCCAGCTCTTTTTTCTGGTGGTCGATATCTGCTTCTTTCATTGCAGCTGAAATTCGGTGTTGTTTATCTGAAAACTCACGAAATTTACTTACTATGTCCTGTGCGCTCTGATTGAATGACGAGGTGAATGCCACAGGCTCGCTCGATAATGATTCGTTCTGTGTTGTTATGGATGAGGTTTTAGTTGTAGACGAGCCAGCGGTTTTCTTGATTTCTGCTTTGAGCGCTTTAAAAAGAGGTTTAGATAAATGTAAGCCAATTTCCTGCTCCATCTTAAGCTTGAGATTGTCAGATTCCTTGGGCGAACCATAGAAGGGTGCTTCATAAAGTTGTCGCGCCAGGCTGGGGGCGCCCGGCTGACGTTCATTAAGTGTTTGTACAAAAAAATCTTGTATTATTTCTTTCTCCGATGGCTGTGCCCCATTTAGAATTTGTACTGGCACATCAACGAAGAGTTGGTCTGCTAATTCTTTTACTTGGGGTAAAGCGCGGTAAGGGGCTACTACGCTAGCAGGGGATGCATAACCGGCATCAGGCTTATATATTAACTCAATGGCCTCTTTGGAAGATAGTTTTCCTTCTTTCAAGGCTTGCAGAGTAGCACGAATGGCAAAATCGAATGGAGCAACAACTGCAGGCGCTGCTGCCCTTATCAATTCATTTGGGTTGTTTGGCGAAATTGCAAGCAAAAGTCTGGCGTAATGGTTCCACGTTTTTCTCTTGAATATATCGCCATTTTCTAATGTAGAAAACCATTTGGGTGGATCGACGCGAACCTGTTGATCAAGCTTTTCAATTTTCTGAATAGTGGTGGAGAATTCTCCATCAACCTTGAATTGACTTGCATAATAGCTATCAAGCGCACTCCTGACTTTTGTTGAATGCTCTACGTCTCCAGCCTTTGATAGAAGGGATCCAGCAATGTTTGGCCGCGAAGAACTGCTTGCTACGATAAGTGATTGATTGTCTGTATTATCAGAATCTATTTTGAGGGTGGTTGTTTCCTCATCTTCGCTACTTGAAGAGAACTCGAGATCTGCGTACCCGCCTAGTGCCAGGAGTTCCCTTTTTTCTTCATCTGGAAGTTCCTTATAGTTTTTAAAGAGGCTCTCTGGTAAAAGTTCCTTGGCTTTAGCGGATAATTTAGTGAAGCGAGCCTCTTCGCCAGGTTCATAATGACCGCTGTGATTGGTCCAGTAAAGGAGTTGACCATCTTGAAGTATCAAGGTTCCCGCATATAAGACAGGATCGCGATGTGAAATCGCAGTGTGCCCATCAATAACAAAGCGCTGCCTATCCTCCGTGGTAAATAACATCTGAGCGCCGACGCGGATACAATCTGGATCTTCAGGATGGATGATGTATACGAATTGCCCATTTGCAGGTGGCGTATCGGTACTCGTCATTTGCGTCCCCTGGGCTGATAAAAAGCCGTAATTGCCAGAATTATCCTTACTTAAAGAGAAAATTTTATCGGGAGATGCTGGTGATTGATGTTTTGGATTTTTAACTTCGATTAATTCGACCTTTATCTGCGCGTTTTGTGACGCTGGGTTTGGGAGGCGTGACCGAGCACCACGACTGACTGAATTCGCGCTACGTACTCCCTCCTGAGTGTCAACGTTTAGATTTTCCCTCGATTTGGAATGTAATACCATTGCGGTTTCAATGGGGTCTGAAGGATCTTGTGTAAACCCTAAGGATTTATAGAATCCGGTCGCTTCAGGCTTGGCTTCAACATGTACGTTGCCATGTCCCCCGAGAGACATGGATGCTTCAACTGCCTGCTCAATAAACATTCTTCCAAGGCCGCAAGATCCTGGAAGTGTAAACATATACTCGATAGAAACAGATGCGCGGTTGTTCTCGTTCTTAAGCGCCATCAAACCCGCGGGATAACCTGCTTGAAAAGCCACATAAAAGTCAATATCTACTTTTTTCTGGAGAGATATATTCATTTGGCCTATCACGGCGCGAGTATTATCTATTCGCGTGATTAAATTTTCTTGCTCGTCATTAATATAGTCCTGATCATTCCCTCGTATTTTTTTTTGATTCCAGTTGTTGATGATGTCCTCCCTGAGGGCATGGAGTAATTTTTTTGCCTCGTCGTGGGGTACTTTATGTATTGAACTGCTCGTTCGTAAGTCATTTAGTGTTAGTTGTGTGTTTGACGAGGTTCTGTTCGAGGAGGGATTTGTTTTTTTATAGTCATCGCGGTCGTCACCCTTTTGGCTTTTTTTCGAGTGATTAGGCGGGTTACTTTCTATGCCTAGATTGAGCTCTTTAGCTATATTATCTACGCTGACTAAATGTTGAGATAGCTGAGTTGTTTGCGAGCTGGATGAATCAGTTTCTGCGCAATTAATGTTTGGACTCGGCGGGGTTGAAGAAGCTGGCGATCGGATCATGTAATTTATTTCTATCGTGAATTGAGTTCGGTATTTTTATACGAGAGATAGTGTGCGCGCAGTTTTTAAATTCTTGCAATTCTCGGGGGGCAGCGACAAATTTTTCATTCCAGTCGCTTGCTTCTGAGTGTTAGGTGTTGGCGGTTTGATAAACCGATTGGCTGCTAATCTAGCGCTATAAAACTCGGTGCGCTCATAAAAAAGAATCAAATTGTCCGGGTTTTGGATGTAGAGCCACGACACAGATCACTCATCAATTGACTTTTCCCGCACTTGAGATCGACCCTATAAGAGACACTCTGAAAAAGACTTCAAAATCTGGTGAAATACCCGCCTGACACGAACATGACTGTTGAGCTCCAATGACACAGATGTTCTTCGCTGATGCGGAGTCTGCCGGCATGCTTAAGCAAACTCGCCGCGGGTGCTTCCTGATTGGCAGTTTTCACTGAACTGGTTTCTCGAGTTCGGGTTCCATACGTCCGCACACTCTTCTGAAGCAGGCGTCATCGACGCTTGATTGGCGGGGGCAGTTCGAATGGGCCGCTCAAGGATGGACTTGCCCCTACCAAACCGGACACCAACTCCCCGTTAAATTGATGTTCCCGCTAAGCACCTGAACTCCCTCGGTGAACGATATTTCAAGGCGCTGTGCGGATGCTGCTCGTTGTAATGCTCGAAGGCAATTGCCAGGTTACGCAGCGCCGTTTCTCGATCCGGCTTGGGCATGTGCGCCAGATAATCACGTTTGAGTATCTTCACAAAGCTCTCGGCCATGCCGTTGCTCTGCGGGCTGCGAACTGGGATGGTCACCGGCTGCAAACCGATCTGTCGAGCAAACAGGCATGTCTGTTCGGCGGTGTACGCCGAGCCGTTGTCGCAAGCCATAGCACCGGCTTAGGGGGCAGTTGATCACCAAAGCGCTTCTCCACGCTTTTCAGCATCAAGTCGCGGATATCATCGCCGCTGTACCCGGTCGAGCTCGCGACCCAGCCGATGGCTTCGCGATCACAGCAATCGAGGGCGAAGGTCACGCTCAGTTTGGCACCGTCCTCGCAACGGAACTCAAAGCCGTCCGAGCACCAACGCGTATCGCTGGTTTCCACTGCAATACGGTCTTCGTGCCGACGCGGCACGCCGGGCTGTTTGATCCGGCGTTCAAGCAAAAGGTTGTGGTCACGCATCACCCGGTAAACCTGCTTCACGTTGATCGCTGACAGCGACTGGGTTTCACGTTCGCGGCGCAGTAATCCCCAGACACGACGGTAGCCGTAGCTGGGCAACTCGCTGACTTGCTGTTGGATTTCCACCACCAACTCAGCATCGTTCACAGGTCTGTTTCGCCGTATTTTGGGCGATACCGATTGCTTGATTCGAAACGTTAATTGCGAGCGCGCCACACCGAGACATTCGCTGACCAGCTTCACTGGTCGTCCCCCGGCAACAAGGGTGAGTGCGCAATCCATTTTCGCGACCGGGCGATCTCCACGGCCTCTTTGAGGATTTCCGCTTCCATCGTTTTCTTGCCCAGCATCCGTTGCAGTTCACGGATCTGCTTGAGCGCATCGCTTAGCTCGGAGGCAGGCACCACGGCTTCGCCAGCACTGACCGCCGACAGGCTGCCGTCCTGATACAGCTTGCGCCCCAAGAACAACTGATTGGCATTGATGCCGTTGCTCCGAGCGACGACCGACACACTTTGTCCTGGCTCAAGGCTCTCGCGAACCATGGCCAGCTTTTGCTCTGGACTCCAGCGGCGCCGCCGCTCCTGGCCCAAAAGCTCCCCACTCTTGTCGTTGTTATTAGTCATAAACATAACCGTTTGCCTATCCCTTATCGTAAGAGGGAAACGGTGTCCTGTCTTTCATGGGGTCTCGTTCAAAGGATTTCATGCGCCACTCTTTGTAGGTGATAGTGAACGTGTGAGAAATGATGGCCAGCTGTCAAATGAGCGAATTCTGCTTCGAGGCGCGTGGCGGTAATTCACCATGTCGAAGCAGAATGCGGTCACTCATTTCACGCTTAATCATGGCCGCTCAGGTTTTTGTTTCTTGCTGGGTGTTGAATGTGCGTGTCAATTGAGGCCACCCTTTACGTCTGATTTGAGCGTAGAGCTGATGAGGGCCTTTCTACCTAACGTCGCCATCTATTTAGCGCGCTATGCCAAAATAGCACCATCAACTTACAGGAACACCCATGGACGCTGCCAAACCTGCGCTGATCCGCGAAACCTTCCCTGTCGGCCCCTTGCAGTGCAACTGCACGATCATCGGCGACCCGATCACGAAAAAAGCCATCGTGGTCGACCCGGGCGGCAATCACGAACTGATCCTCGCGCGGCTCGATGCTTTGGGCTTGAAGGTGGTCAGTATCATTCACACCCACGCGCACCTCGATCACTTCCTGGCCTCTGGCCAGTTGAAGGAAAAAACCGGCGCCACCCTGCATCTGCACAAGGAAGATCAATTTCTTTGGGACAACCTGGAGATGCAATGCCAGATGTTCGGCGTGCCCTACACGCCGGTACCGTCACCGGACCGCTGGCTGGCAGACGATGAAGAGTTGGCGTGTGGTTGTGGTGTGGCTTTGCACACACCGGGTCACACCCCAGGCTCCATGAGCTTCTGGTTCGCCGACGCGAAGCTGCTGATCGCCGGGGATACCTTGTTCCGGCGCGGGGTAGGGCGCACGGATCTATGGGGCGGCGATCAGGCGACCATCGTGCGTTCGATCAAGCAGCGCTTGTATACCCTCGACGAAGAGGCGACGGTCGTGGCCGGACATGGTCCGGATACGCGCTTGGGTGATGAAATGCGCGAGAACCCTTTTGTTCGCGCCTGATTTGTAACGAGTGGAATTTTTACCTCGGGAAATGATCCAACGCCGGCAATGGTTCGATGCTTGAAACCGTTGCACCACAGAACGCAAAAAAGTAGGAGCTCTACATGTTCACCACGCCTCGTTTGATTATTGTCGCTACTGCCGTGGCTTTG
Source organism: Pseudomonas umsongensis (assembly GCF_002236105.1). Taxonomy (GTDB): domain Bacteria; phylum Pseudomonadota; class Gammaproteobacteria; order Pseudomonadales; family Pseudomonadaceae; genus Aquipseudomonas; species Aquipseudomonas umsongensis. The sequence continues at coordinate 41,142 of NZ_NIWU01000010.1, read as the reverse complement.
TTGGCCGGTTGCGCATCGCCCAACCCCTACGACAACCAGGGCCAGGCCGATAGCGGCTCCACGGGCATGAGCAAAACCGCCAAGTACGGTGGCCTTGGGGCTCTGGCAGGTGCAGTGGCCGGTGCTGCCATCAACCACGACAACCGTGGCAAGGGCGCGCTCATTGGTGCTGCTGTAGTGGGTGCTTCCGCCGCGGGTTACGGCTACTACGCCGACCAGCAGGAGAAAAAACTGCGTGCCAGCATGGCCAACACCGGTGTCGAAGTGCAGCGTGAGGGTGATCAGATCAAGCTGATCATGCCGGGCAATATCACGTTCGCCACCGATTCGGCGAACATCGCTTCGAGCTTCTACCAGCCGCTGAACAACCTGGCCGGCTCGCTGAAAGAGTTCAACCAGAACCAGATCGAAATCGTCGGTTACACCGACAGCACCGGCAGCCGCCAGCACAACATGGACCTGTCCCAGCGTCGTGCCCAGAGCGTGGCGACCTACCTGACCTCGCAAGGCGTGAGCGGCGCCAACCTGAGCGCCCGCGGCGCCGGCCCGGATAACCCGGTCGCCAGCAACGCCGATGCCAATGGTCGGGCGCAGAATCGCCGGGTAGAGGTCAACCTGAAGGCGATTCCAGGCCAGCAGTACGGTGCTCAGCAATAAGGCAACGTCGCCTGACTGAACCCCAGGCATAAAAACCGCCCGATCTTAAACAGACCGGGCGGTTTTTTTGTGTTGCCACAACGGGCCCCATCGCGAGCAGGCTCGCTCCCACATTTGAAGCGCATATTCCTGTGGGAGCGAGCCTGCTCGCGAAGGGGCCGGCACAGGCAAAGAGGCATTCAGCAACAAAAAGCCCTCGAACATTCACATGTCCGAGGGCTTTTTCACACCTGAAACCTGATTACTTCTTCAGGCCGTAATGCTCATCGAGCATGCCCGGCGCGTTCGGGGCTTTCGGTGCGTAGTCGCGCGGTGGTTCCTGATTGCGCGGCGGCGTCAGGCGTTCCCGTGGAGCCTGCGTTGCATCGGCGTGCAGGGAAGCCAGCAGGCGTTGACGAGTCTGTTCGTCCAGGGCCAGGCGGTTGGCACCCTCGGCGAGATGATCCTGCACTTCCTGATAGCTTTGAGTCAGTTTCTTGACCAGTGTCGCTGTGCTGTTGAAGTGGGTCACCACTTCGTTCTGATAATTGTCGAAACGTTCCTGAATATCGTCCAGCTGACGTTGCGTGCTGCTAGGCGCGGCATTCGGCGCAAGGCGAGCGATCAGAAACCCAATGGCGACACCCACAACCAGGGCAAGAGTCGGTAACAACCAAACTAAGAGCGAGTGTTCCACGAGTCCTTCCTCTATAAACGGCTTTGCTTTACGTTAACGGCTCGAACCTGCGCTGTATACCGCGATTCACTCGCAATAGACAGCCACAGACAATTTGCTAGACGAGTCGACCCGATTCGAGGTCACGGAGTTCCTTCCTTGCTTATGCGCGAAACACCTGTAGTGATTGATGGCCCTGTCGGCCAACTGGAAGCACTGTACCTGGACAACGAGCAGTCGCGTGGCCTGGCGCTCATCTGTCATCCGAACCCGGTGCAAGGTGGCACCATGCTCAACAAAGTGGTCTCGACGTTGCAGCGCACTGCGCGCGACGCCGGACTGATCACCCTGCGCTTCAACTATCGGGGCGTCGGTGCCAGCGAAGGCACCCACGACATGGGCACCGGCGAAGTCGACGATGCCCAGGCCGTCGCCGAATGGTTTCGGGCCCGACACCCGGAATTGCCGCTGACCCTGTTCGGTTTTTCCTTCGGCGGCTTTGTTGCAGCAAGTCTCGGCGGGCGCCTCGAGGCCAAGGGCGAGAAGCTCAAGCATCTTTTCATGGTCGCACCGGCGGTCATGCGTCTGGGCGCTGAAGATCAACTGCCGCAGCAGGGCGAATTGACGTTGATCCAGCCGGAAACCGACGAAGTGATCGATCCGCAGCTGGTTTACCAATGGTCCGACAAGCTCGAACGTCCCCATGAGCTGCTGAAAGTGGCAGAATGCGGACACTTTTTTCATGGCAAGCTGACCGATCTCAAGGATCTGATCCTGCCGCGTCTCTCGAATTGATTGCAGTCTGACAAGCGATTACCCATGACGACTCGTACCCGTATCCTCACCGGCATCACCACCACCGGCACGCCGCACCTGGGCAACTACGCAGGCGCCATCCGCCCGGCGATCCTTGCCAGCCGTGACAGCAATGCCGATTCGTTCTATTTCCTGGCCGACTACCACGCCCTGATCAAGTGCGATGACCCGCTGCGCATCCAGCGCTCGCGCCTGGAGATCGCCGCGACCTGGCTGGCCGGTGGCCTGGATGTGGACCGCGTGACCTTCTACCGTCAGTCCGACATTCCGGAAATCCCCGAGCTGACCTGGCTGCTGACCTGCGTCGCCGCCAAGGGCCTGCTCAATCGCGCCCATGCCTACAAGGCCTCGGTGGACAAGAACATCGAGACCGGTGAAGACCCGGACGCCGGCATCACCATGGGCCTGTACAGCTACCCGGTGCTGATGGCCGCGGACATCCTGATGTTCAACGCGCACAAGGTGCCGGTCGGTCGCGACCAGATCCAGCACGTGGAGATGGCCCGGGACATCGGCCAGCGCTTCAACCACCTGTTCGGCCAGGGCAAGGAATTCTTCACCATGCCTGAGGCGTTGATCGAGGAAAGCGTGGCCACGCTGCCGGGCCTGGACGGCCGCAAGATGTCCAAGAGCTACGACAACACCATTCCGTTGTTCAGCAGCGCCAAAGAAATGAAGGATGCGATTTCCCGTATCGTCACCGACTCCCGTGCACCGGGTGAGGCAAAAGATCCGGACAATTCGCACCTGTTCACCTTGTTCCAGGCGTTCGCCACCCCCGCGCAAGCTGACGAATTCCGCAGCGACCTGCTGCAGGGGCTGGGTTGGGGCGAGGCGAAGAACCGCCTGTTCCAACTGCTGGACAGCGAGCTGGGCGAGTCCCGCGAGCGTTACAACCAACTGATCGAGCGCCCGGCGGATCTTGAAGACATCCTGCAGCACGGGGCGAAAAAGGCGCGGACAGTCGCGACTCCTTTCCTCAACGAATTGCGCGAAGCGGTAGGCCTGCGTTCGTTCGTTGCCCAGGCTCAAGTGGCAACGACCACCAAGAAGAAAGCCGCGAAGGCTGCGCGTTTTGTCAGCTTCCGTGAAGATGACGGCAGTTTCCGCTTCCGTTTGCTGGCGGCCGATGGCGAGCAACTGTTGCTGTCGCGCAACTTCGCCGACGGTAAAACCGCCGGGCAGGTGACCAAGCAGCTGCAGTCGGGCCAGCCATTGGACGTGCGCAGCGAAGCCCTGGGCTTCAGCGTCTGGCTTGAAGATCAGTGCGTGGGTGACAGCCCGGCGTTCGCTGACAGCGGCGCGCGTGATGCGGCGATCGAGGCTTTGAGGATCGCCCTGACGCCAGTCCAGGAATAATCAACGGCTCGGCCCGACCAAGGGCTGATTGCCATTCCCACGGGCCATCGCTACAGTGACGGCCCGTTTTTGTTGCCTTGCTAACGAATTATGACGCCCCTAGAACGATATCAAGCTGATCTGAAACGCCCGGAATTCTTCCATGATGCCGCGCAGGAAACTGCCGTGCGTCATCTGCAGCGCCTGTACGACGATCTGGTCGCGGCCGAGCAGAACAAGCCGGGCCTGCTGGGCAAACTGTTTGGCAAGAAGGATCAGGCGCCGGTCAAGGGCCTGTACTTCTGGGGCGGCGTGGGTCGCGGCAAGACTTACCTGGTCGACACCTTCTTCGAAGCGCTGCCGTTCAAGGAAAAGTCCCGGACTCACTTCCACCGCTTCATGAAGCGCGTGCACGAAGAGATGAAGACCCTGGGCGGCGAGAAAAACCCGCTGACCATCATTGCCAAGCGCTTCGCCACCGAAGCCCGGGTGATCTGCTTCGATGAATTCTTCGTCTCCGACATCACCGACGCCATGATCCTCGGCACCTTGATGGAAGAACTGTTCAAGAACGGTGTCACCCTGGTCGCGACGTCGAACATCGTGCCGGACGGCCTGTACAAGGACGGGCTGCAACGCGCGCGCTTCCTGCCGGCCATCGCGCTGATCAAGCAAAACACCGAGATCGTCAACGTCGACAGCGGCGTCGACTATCGCCTGCGTCACCTCGAACAAGCGGAGCTGTTCCACTTCCCGCTCGACGAAGCCTCCCACGAAAGCCTGCGCAAGAGCTTCCGCGCGCTGACGCCGGAATGCACCGCAGCGATCGAAAACGACGTGCTGATGATCGAGAACCGCGAAATTCGTGCCCTTCGCACCTGTGATGACGTGGCGTGGTTCGACTTCCGCGAACTCTGCGACGGCCCGCGCAGCCAGAACGACTACATCGAACTGGGCAAGATCTTCCACGCCGTGTTGCTCAGCGGTGTCGAGCAGATGAGCGTCACGACCGACGACATCGCCCGACGGTTCATCAACATGGTCGACGAATTCTACGATCGCAACGTCAAGCTGATCATTTCTGCCGAAGTCGAACTCAAGGACCTCTACACCGGTGGTCGCCTGAACTTTGAGTTCCAGCGAACCCTGAGTCGCTTGCTCGAAATGCAGTCCCACGAATTCCTGGCCCGGGCGCACAAGCCGTAGGACGATTCGAAAAATAAAAAGGGCCTGCATTTGCAGGCCTTTTTTTACGCGCTGAAAATCCCCTGTAGGAGCTGCCGCAGGCTGCGATCTTTTGATCTTAAAAATCAAAAGATCGCAGCCTGCGGCAGCTCAGTGTTTTGCGAATGCCTTGAGGTTCAGGCCGCTTGCTGGAACTGCTGCCGATACTGGTTCGGCGACAACTCCGTGTGTTGGCGGAACAGTCGTGCGAAGAAGCTCGCATCGTCGTAACCAACTTCGTAGCTGATGGTCTTGATGCTCTTGCGGCTGCCGGACAGCAAGCCTTTGGCGGTTTCGATGCGCAGGCGCTGCAGGTAATGCAGGGGTTTGTCGCCGGTGGCGGTCTGGAAGCGGCGCATGAAGTTGCGGATGCTCATGCCATGTTCGCGGGCGACGTCTTCGAAACGGAATTTGTCAGCGAAGTGTTCTTCGAGCCAGTGCTGGATCTGCAGGATGATCACGTCCTGATGCAGCTTTTGCCCGCCGAAACCGATTCTTCCCGGCGAGTAGCTGCGTTGCACCTCATAGAGGATGTCTCGTGCTACAGCCTGGGAGACGTTGGCGCCGCAGAAGCGCTCGATCAGGTAGACGTACAGGTCGCATGCCGAGGTAGTGCCACCCGCGCAATACAGGTTGTCGGCGTCGGTGAGGTGCTTGTCCTGATTGAGTTGCACCTTCGGGAAGCGTTCTGCAAAGGCATTGAAGAAGCGCCAGTAGGTGGTCGCCTCCTTGCCATCGAGCAGGCCGGCTTCGGCGAGCCAGAACACGCCGGTGGCCTCGCCACAGAGTACAGCGCCGCGCGCATGTTGCTGGCGCAGCCAGGACAGGACCTCGGGATGACGTCTGCTCAGGGTTTCGAAATCGTCCCAGAACGCGGGAATGACGATGATGTCGGCATTTTCCAGGCCGCCGTCCACCGGGATCACTACGTCGCTGAAGGTGTTGACCGGTTTGCCATCGGGGCTGACCAGTCGGGTTTCGAACGCTGGCGTCAGGCCATGGCCCAGTTGTTTGCCGTAACGCAGGCTGGCGAGGTGGAAGAAGTCCTTGGCCTGCATGAGGGTGGAAGCGAAAACCCGGTCAATGGCCAGGATGCTGACGCGCCGCAAGGGCGTGGAGGCTTGGTTAGACATAATTCAACTTTATTCTTATAGGGGAAAGTGGTCACCAGACGGCTGGATCGTCTTATTTTTTGTCGGATGTGTCCAGTGTCCTGTATCGGGCGCCAGGCTTAGTCTCTGAAGGTCCATTCCTTTAAAAACAAAGATAAGGTGCCGCATGATTCCGAGAACCTTGTTCAGCTCCGAGCACGAACTTTTTCGCGACAGTGTGCGAACGTTCCTCGAGAAAGAAGCGGTGCCGTTCCATGGGCAATGGGAAAAACAGGGCTATATCGACCGTCAACTCTGGAACAAGGCGGGGGAGGCGGGAATGTTGTGCTCGCATCTGCCGGAGCAGTACGGCGGGTTGGGGGCGGACTTTCTGTACAGCGCGGTGGTTATCGAAGAGATAGGGCGCCTCGGATTGACCGGTATCGGTTTTTCCCTGCATTCGGACATCGTTGCGCCCTATATCCTGCATTACGGCAGTGAAACGTTGAAACACAAATACCTGCCCAAACTGGTTTCCGGGGAGATGGTCAGTGCCATTGCGATGACCGAGCCGGGTGCGGGCTCCGACTTGCAAGGCGTGAAGACCACTGCCGTGCTGGACGGCGACGAGTATGTAATCAACGGCTCGAAGACGTTCATCACCAACGGTTTCCTCGCCGACCTGGTGATCGTCGTGGCCAAGACTGATCCCAAGGCGGGCGCGAAGGGCACCAGTCTGTTTCTGGTGGAAGCCGATACGCCGGGTTTCGACAAGGGCAAGCGTCTGGAAAAGGTCGGAATGAAGGCCCAGGACACCTCGGAGCTGTTTTTCCAGGACGTGCGAGTGCCCAGGGAAAATCTGCTGGGCCAGGCCGGGATGGGGTTCGCCTATCTGATGCAGGAACTGCCGCAGGAGCGCCTCACCGTGGCCATCGGCGGGCTGGCTTCGGCTGAAGCGGCGTTGCAATGGACCCTGGAGTACACCCGAGAGCGCAAAGCCTTCGGCCAGGCGATTGCCGACTTCCAGAACACTCGTTTCAAACTTGCCGAGATGGCGACCGAGATCCAGATCGGCCGGGTCTTTGTCGACCGCTGCCTGGAGTTGCACCTGCAAGGCAAACTCGACGTGCCGACGGCGGCGATGGCGAAGTATTGGGGCACGGACCTACAGTGCAAGGTGCTCGACGAGTGCGTGCAATTGCATGGCGGTTACGGGTTCATGTGGGAATACCCGATCGCCCGGGCGTGGGCGGATGCGCGGGTGCAGCGGATCTATGCCGGGACCAATGAAATCATGAAGGAGATTATTGCGCGGTCGCTTTGATCTTGCGGCGACTGCTAGGGCGCCATCGCGGGCAAGCCCGCTCCCACAGGTTTTGAGCTGTACACAGCATTTGTGAACACCCTGCTCACTGTGGGAGCGGGCTTGCCCGCGATGGCGATTTATTGATCAATCAAGGGGCGGGATTCGGATGATCCTTGTGGATCGCCTCGATCCCTTCCAGCACTTCATCCGACAACTTCAGATCAAAACTGGCAATGTTGCTGTCCAGTTGCTCCAGTGTCGTGGCGCCAATGATGTTGCTGGTCACGAACGGCTGTTGCGTGACGAATGCCAGGGCCATTTGCGCCGGGTCCAGGCCGTGCTCGCGGGCCAGTGCAACGTAGCGGCTGCAGGCCGCTTCCGACTGCGGGTTGAAATACCGACTGAAGCGGCTGTAGAGGCTCAGCCGACCTTTTGGCGGGCGGGCCCCACCTTCGTACTTGCCTGACAGGAAACCGAATGCCAGCGGCGAATAGGCGAGCAGGCCGCATTGTTCGCGGATGGCGATTTCCGCCAGGCCGACCTCGAAACTGCGGTTGAGCAGGTTATACGGGTTCTGGATCGACACCGCGCGCGGCCAGCCACGGGCTTCGGCCAGGGCCAGGAAGCGCATGGTGCCCCACGGCGTTTCGTTGGACAGGCCGATATGGCGGATCTTGCCGGCCTTGACCTGTTCGTCCAGCGCTTCGAGGGTGTCTTCAAGGGGGGTCAGGTTGGCTTCGATCTTGTGCTTGTAGCCCAATTGGCCGAAGAAGTTGGTGCTGCGCTCCGGCCAGTGCAACTGGTACAGGTCGATATAATCGGTTTGCAGGCGCTGGAGGCTGGCGTCCACGGCTTCGGTGATGTGCTGGCGATTGTGGCGCAGGTTCTTGTCGCGGATGTAGTCGATGGTATTGCCGGGGCCGGCGATCTTGCTGGCGAGGATCCAGTCGCTGCGATCGCCACGGCTCTTGAAGTAATTGCCGATGTAGCGTTCGGTGCTGGCATAGGTTTCGGCCTTGGGCGGCACCGGGTACATTTCAGCGGTATCGATGAAGTTGATCCCGGCGTCCTTGGCTCGCTCGATCTGGGCGAAGGCGTCTGCCTCGCTGTTTTGCTCGCCCCAGGTCATGGTTCCGAGGCAGATTGCGCTCACGTTCAGGTTGGTTCGGCCTAGCTGGCGATACTCCATCGGGTAGCTCCTTGGGCAAAACAATCATAAAAGCAGGTTGAATTATTTTTCGCAATCTGCATAATTGCGCACCTCTTTCTGCAGTGGAAGTGATGCGCCGCCGCCGAAGAATCTTGCCGTTGAACGGACGCGCCGACCCGAGCCCCCGAAAGCGTCTGTATCCGGCTGCCTTTGACTTGTCAAAGTACGCACTATTCAGTAAGATCCGCCGTCTAATTTACAGGGCGGCCCCTGAGGCTATAAAGAATGAAAACTTTTACTGCTAAACCGGAAACAGTAAAGCGCGACTGGTTTGTCGTCGACGCTGCTGGTCAGACCCTGGGTCGTCTGGCCACCGAAATCGCGAGCCGTCTGCGTGGCAAGCACAAGCCTGAGTACACTCCTCACGTTGACACCGGCGACTACATCGTCGTAATCAACGCCGAGCAGATCCGTGTTACCGGCGCTAAAACCACTGACAAAATGTACTACTCCCACTCCGGTTTCCCGGGCGGCATCAAGTCGATCAACTTTGAAAAGCTGATCGCCAAGGCCCCTGAGCGCGTGATCGAGACCGCGGTCAAAGGCATGCTGCCTAAGAACCCGCTGGGTCGCGACATGTACCGTAAGCTGAAAGTCTATGCGGGCGCTGCACACCCTCATACTGCTCAGCAGCCCCAAGAACTGAAGATTTAACGGAATAGTTCATTATGTCGGCGACTCAAAATTACGGCACTGGCCGTCGCAAGACCGCAACCGCACGCGTTTTCCTGCGTCCGGGTACTGGTAACATCTCCATCAACAATCGTTCGCTGGATAATTTCTTCGGCCGCGAAACTGCCCGCATGGTAGTTCGTCAGCCGCTGGAATTGACTGAGACTGTCGAGAAGTTCGACATCTACGTCACCGTGATCGGCGGTGGTGTGAGTGGTCAAGCTGGCGCAATCCGCCACGGCATCACCCGCGCTCTGATGGACTACGACGAGACTCTGCGCAGCGCCCTGCGTAAAGCCGGCTTCGTAACCCGCGATGCACGTGAAGTTGAACGTAAGAAAGTTGGTCTGCGTAAAGCGCGTAAGCGTCCGCAGTACTCGAAGCGTTAATTCGCTTCCACGTTCAAAAAAGAACGCCCAGTTTCCTCACGGAGCTGGGCGTTTTTTTGTGCGTGTAATTTTCTTGAAGAATTGCGCTGTGACAACTTGCCACATCAGCAGAGGCCCTATACTACAAGGCTTGGCAGTGGTGCCCCAGGGTAATTACCTTGTCAGAATTGGGGCTTTTCATTACCATTCGGCAAAATTTTTATAAGTACAGAGTTTTACTTAGTAGATGCCTGATTTAACAGGCCACAAAGCTGATGGGAGAGGACTGAATGAGCAATGACGGCGTGAATGCAGGCCGGCGTCGCTTCTTGGTAGCAGCCACATCCGTGGTGGGTGCTGCAGGAGCGGTGGGGGCTGCGGTCCCGTTCGTGGGGTCATGGTTTCCCAGTGCCAAGGCGAAAGCCGCAGGTGCACCGGTGAAGGTGAATGTCAGCAAGATCGAGCCAGGCCAGCAGATGATTGCTGAGTGGCGCGGCCAGCCGGTGTTCATCGTCCGCCGTACCGAGGAAATCCTGGGGAATCTGAAAAAGATCGAGGGCCAGCTTTCTGACCCGACCTCCAAGAACTCGACACAACCGACCTATGTCGACCCCGAAACGCGGTCGATCAAGCCTGAAGTTTTGCTGCTGATCGGCATCTGCACGCACCTGGGCTGCTCGCCGACCTTCCGTCCCGAAGTCGCTCCCGCGGACTTGGGCAAGGACTGGGTAGGTGGCTATTTCTGTCCTTGCCACGGCTCCCACTACGACCTGGCTGGCCGCGTCTACAAGTCGCAACCTGCGCCTTTGAACCTGCCAGTTCCCCCGCATTCCTATGAGACCGATGACATCATTGTCGTTGGCGTCGATACGGAGAAAGCGTGATGAGCAAGTTCATGGATTGGGTTGATGCGCGCTTTCCCGCGACCAAAATGTGGGAAGACCATCTCAGCAAGTACTACGCCCCGAAGAACTTCAACTTCTTCTATTTCTTTGGCTCCCTGGCACTGCTCGTTCTGGTCAACCAGATCGTCACCGGTGTCTGGCTGACCATGAGCTACACCCCGTCGGCGGAAGAGGCCTTTGCTTCCGTCGAGTACATCATGCGCGACGTCGAGTACGGCTCGATCCTGCGCCTGCTGCACTCCACCGGCGCCTCGGCGTTCTTCATCGTGGTCTATCTGCACATGTTCCGTGGTTTGCTCTACGGCTCGTACCAGAAGCCGCGTGAGCTGGTGTGGGTCTTCGGCATGCTGATCTACCTGGCGCTGATGGCTGAAGCCTTCATGGGTTACCTGCTGCCGTGGGGTCAGATGTCCTACTGGGGTGCCCAGGTGATCATCTCGCTGTTCGGTGCGATCCCGGTCATCGGCAACGACCTGACCCAGTGGATTCGTGGTGACTACCTGATTTCCGGCATCACCCTGAACCGCTTCTTCGCCTTGCATGTGGTGGCGCTGCCCATCGTTATTCTCGGTCTGGTAGTGCTGCACGTCCTGGCGTTGCACGAAGTCGGTTCGAACAACCCGGATGGCGTGGACATCAAGAAATACAAAGACGAAAACGGCGTACCGCTGGACGGCATTGCCTTCCACCCGTACTACACCGTGAAAGATATCGTCGGCGTGGTGGTGTTCCTGTTCATCTTCTGTTCGATCGTGTTCTTCTTCCCGGAAATGGGCGGCTATTTCCTCGAGAAGCCGAACTTTGAAGTGGCGAACGCCTTCAAGACCCCAGAGCACATCGCTCCGGTCTGGTACTTCACGCCGTTCTACGCGATCTTGCGTGCGGTTCCGGACAAGCTCCTGGGTGTGATCGCCATGGGTGCGGCCATCGCCGTGCTGTTCGTCCTGCCGTGGCTGGACCGTAGCCCGGTCAAGTCGATGCGCTACAAGGGCTGGCTGAGCAAGATCTGGCTCTGGGTGTTCTGCATTTCGTTCGTGATCCTGGGTGTGCTGGGTGTCCTGGCGCCGACTCCGGGCCGTACGTTGCTGTCGCAGGTATGTACCTTCCTGTACTTCGCCTACTTCATCCTGATGCCGTTCTATACCAGGCTCGAGAAGACCAAACCGGTTCCGGAAAGGGTGACTGGCTGATGAAAAAACTATTTGCTGTACTGATTCTTGCGGCGATGCCTGTACTGTCTTTCGCATCGACATCGAGTGGCCCGGAGCTGGAAAAGGTCGATATCGACGTTTCCGACAAGGCTGCCATGCAGGATGGCGCACGTACGTTCGCCAACTATTGCATGGGCTGCCACAGCGCCAAGTTCCAGCGTTATGAGCGTGTTGCCGATGACCTCGGCATCCCCCATGAGCTGATGCTCGACAAGCTGGTGTTCACCGGCGCCAAGATCGGCGATCACATGAACATCGGCATGCAGCCAGCTGACGCCAAGGCCTGGTTCGGTGCGGCACCGCCTGACCTGACTCTGGTCGCTCGTGTGCGTGGTACCGACTGGCTCTACAACTACCTGAAGTCGTTCTATGAAGATCCGTCGCGCCCGTGGGGTGTGAACAACAAGGTCTTCCCGAACGTGGGCATGCCTAACGTGCTGGTCGGCCTGCAGGGTCGCCAGGTTGTCGGTTGCAAACAGGTTCAGATCGTCGAGGACGGCAAGAAGCAATATGATCCGCTGACCGGTACGGCGCTGACTCATGAAGCGTGCGATCAGCTGACCATTGTGCCGAAGAGTGGTGCCCTGACCGAAGAGCAGTTCGATGAGAAGGTCAAGAATCTGGTAACCTTCCTGGCTTACTCGGCTAACCCGGTTAAGCTGCAACATCAGCGCATCGGTACGTACGTATTGCTGTACCTGGCGTTCTTCTTCGTATTCGCTTACTTGCTCAAGCGCGAATACTGGAAAGATGTGCACTGATAAAGCTTCAAGCAATTGCTGTTAATCGCGCGCGCCCAAGGGCGCCTCTGAAAGGGTAACGAGCCTGGTGAGCCAGGTACTGCGTTACGGGAGGCGCCCTCTGGGCGCGCTCGTTTTTCCGCTTCCGATCATTTCAACAAGCGAGGAGGATCGCCATGGGCGTGACCAATCGGTTGGCCTGTTACTCCGACCCCGCCGACCACTATTCCCACCGAGTGCGAATCGTACTGGCAGAGAAAGGTGTAAGCGCCGAGATCATTTATGTGGAGGCTGGTCGCCAGCCGCCTAAACTGATCGAAGTGAACCCTTACGGCAGCTTGCCGACGCTGGTCGATCGTGACCTGGCGCTGTGGGAATCTACGGTGGTGATGGAATATCTGGATGAGCGTTACCCACATCCGCCGCTGTTGCCGGTCTATCCGGTGGCGCGCGCCAACAGTCGTTTGCTGATTCATCGTATTCAGCGTGACTGGTGTGGTCTGGTGGATCTGATCCTGGATTCGCGGACCAAGGAAGCGGCGCGTGCAGTGGCGCGTAAAGAGTTGCGCGAGAGCCTGACAGGCGTTTCGCCGCTGTTTGCCGACAAGCCATTTTTCCTCAGTGAGGAACAAAGCCTGGTGGATTGCTGCCTATTGCCAATACTCTGGCGATTGCCGATTCTGGGTATAGAACTGCCGCGGCCAGCCAAGCCGCTGCTTGATTATATGGAGCGCCAGTTTGCGCGTGAGGCTTTCCAGGCGAGTCTGTCTGGTGTCGAACGCGACATGCGCTAAGGCTTAAGGAGCCGATATGAACTCCAGTCGACCTTATCTGGTCCGCGCGCTCTACGAGTGGATTGTTGATAACGATTGTACCCCGCACATGCTGGTTAATTCCGAGTATCCCTCGGTGCAGGTGCCGCAAGGCTTTGCCAGTGATGGCCAGATCGTCCTGAACGTTTCGCCACAGGCCGTGCGTCATTTGCACATGGACAACGAGGCGGTGAGCTTCGAAGGCCGCTTTGGTGGGGTGCCGCATACCCTGTACGTGCCTATCGCATCGATCCTGGGCATCTACGCCCGGGAGAATGGCCAGGGCATGGTGTTCGATCTGGAGTCGCCCATGGAGGACGAGGAAGAGATCGAGCCGGATGATGATATTCCGCCTCCGGACAGCGAGCCGCCGCGACCCAGCGGGCGGCCAAGTTTGAAGGTGGTGAAGTAATAAAAAAGGCGATCCGAAAGGATCGCCTTTTTTATTACTTCACCACCTTCAAGCGTAGGAGCTGTCGAGTGAAACGAGGCTGCGATCTTTTGATTTTGTCTTTTAAGATCAAAAGATCGCAGCCTGCGGCAGCTCCTACAGGAGCGGGGTCAGTCGATGTACTCAAACAGCTTCACAATCTTCTGCACGCCGGAAACCCCTTGCACCAGGTTCGTCGCCTGGGCGGCTTCCTGCTTGGTCAGCAAGCCCAGCAGGTAAACGATGCCGTTCTCGGTGACAACCTTGATGCGCGAGCCGGGGATGTTCGGGTCGGTGAGCATCTGGGTCTTGATCTTGGAGGTCAGCCAGGTGTCGTTCTGGCGGGCAAGGAAGCCGGAGGGTGGCAGGACCTGCAGTTCGTTGTGGACCGTCTTCACCCGCTGGACGGCGGCAGCGGCCTGTTCGGCCTTGGCCTTGAGGTCGGCACGCGGGGTTTGCCCGGCGAGCAGCACGACGCCGTTGAAGCTGGTGACGACAATGTGCGAATCGTTGTCCAGGGCCGGATCGGCCTTGGCGATGTTGACGCCGACCTTGGTGTCGATCAATGAGTCGTCGATCTTGCTGCCGAAAGTGCGGGTGCCGCGATCATCTTCAATCGGCGCTTCACGGCTGGCATTAACCACCGAGGTGCAGCCGCTGATGCCGAGGCACAGGGTCAGGGCCAGTAGGCCGAGGCGATTAGGGGTCATTCTTCACTCCCGAACAGTTGGCTGTCGATCAAGTCGCAAAGGCAGTGGATCGCCAGCAGGTGGACTTCCTGGATACGTGCGGTAACGTTGGCCGGTACGCGAATCTCTACGTCCTCAGGCAAAAGCAGCGACGCCATGCCGCCGCCATCGCGACCGGTCAATGCTACGACAATCATTTCGCGATCATGTGCGGCCTGGATCGCTTGAATTATGTTTGCCGAGTTGCCGCTGGTGGAAATTGCCAGCAGCACATCGCCCGGCTGGCCAAGAGCACGGATCTGTTTGGAGAAAATTTCGTTGTAGCTGTAGTCGTTGGCGATCGAGGTGATCGTCGAGCTGTCCGTCGTCAGCGCAATGGCTGGCAGGCTCGGGCGTTCGCGCTCGAAGCGGTTGAGCAGCTCGGACGAAAAGTGCTGGGCGTCGCCAGCGGAACCACCATTGCCGCAGGAAAGCATCTTCCCCTCGTTGAGCAAGGCGTTGACCATCACTTGGCTGGCTTGCTCGATGTGCGGTGCAAGTACTTCCATCGCCTGTTGCTTGGTGTCGATACTGGCCTGAAAAAGCTGGCGAATTCGGGATTGCATGTCCATCTGTGTGACCTTATTGAGCGCGGCTGTCCGGCACGTGAATGTGCAGCCCGCAAAGCAAAGAGCAAAAGTGTTGAGTGGTAGTGTCCGGTTCGGGGCGTAGGCAATCAGCTGTCGAAGGCATTTTGCAACCAGTTCAACTGATCGAGGTTGCTGTCGATCGCAACCACGTCGAAGCGGCAAGGGGAGTTTGCCCAGCGCGACTCTCGCTGGAGAAAATACTGCGCGGCAAAAATCAGTTTTTGCCGTTTGCGCTCATCGATGCTATCGAGCGCGCCACCCCATTGAGTGTTCTTTCTGTAGCGAACTTCAACGAATACTACTGTATCGCCCTCCAGCATGACCAGATCAAGCTCGCCGCGTTTACACAACCAGTTCTGCGCCAGTAGCTGCAGGCCGTGTTGCTGAAGATGCTCGAGCGCATGGCGCTCGGCATCTTTACCGCATTGCTGGCGAGACCTTTCAGGCATCAGCGCGGGGTGTTCGGCAAGCGTTGCACCTGACCATTGACGAACTCCGCCCATGGCAACTCACGCACCACTCGCTGGTTCTGGGTCATGCTCAGGCTGCCCGATTGACCTTCGATACGGCTGTCCGGCAGGGCCTTGAGCTGGCCCAGGCGTGGCGCCAGGCGATAGGCGTCCACGCCCATGGCGTACAGGCGACCCAGGCTGCCGGCCGCTTGCGGCCATTGCGCGGTGACCTGGCGACGCAGAGGGTCATTGGCGTCCAGCAGCCATGGGGTTTCGCAAAAGCGCACGCCATTCATGTCGTTGTACTGGTTGACGTCACCGCTGGCGCTGAAGACGTGGGACGTGGCGTAGACCGGAACGTCACCCGCGTACTGGAAGTTCAAGGTCGGCTTGATCTGCTGCGCCTGTTGGGGCGTTGCGGCGAGGAAAATGAACTCGATGTCCTGGCGACGCGACGGCTGGGCGGCTACCTGCGAGCCAACAGTGGATTGCAAGCTCTTGGCGCGACCTTCACTCTGGCGCAGCTGGAACATGTCGGCAATCTGCTGGGCCAGTTGTACCGGCTGGTCGACACGCTCGGTGGCGACGATGCTGCCACCATTGGCTTGCCAGTCCTGGCTGAACGCCTTGAGTACGCGGTCGCCCCACTCGCCCTTGGGGACCATGATGGCGGCGCGATGCAAGCCATCGGCGCGAGCGCGGCGCGATACTTCGCGGGCTTCGTCTTCAGCGGCCAGGCCGAACTGGAACAGCTGGGCGGGTCCTTGTGCGCCTTCGCTGTAGTTCAGCGCCAACGTGGTGATAGGCAGTTGTGGTCGGGCGCTGAGCTGTTTGACCAGTGGTTTTTCCAGCGGGCCTACCACCAGTTGCACGCCATCGGCCTGGGCCTTGCGATAGAACTCGTCGAGCGAGGTCAGGCGCGAGCTGTCATAGAACTCGATGGCTGGCGGTTTCTGCCCGGCTTGTTGTGCCTGGTAGTGGGCGGCCATGAAGCCTTCGCGCAATGCTTTGCCAACCGATGCCAGCGGGCCGTCCTGCGGCAGGAGCAGGGCGATCTTGCTCAGGGGCTGGCTGGCCAGGTCCTTGAGGTTGGTCAGCGGCAGTGGAAGCTGTTTGGCGGCCGGGTGTTTCGGATTCTGGGCGCGCCAGTTGTCGATCGCCGCCTGCTGCTGCTCCAGGGTGCCGGCAGATTTCACTGCCAGCGCCAGGGCCATCCAGCCGCCAAGATCGTCGGTGGTGGTTGGCTGCAATTGGTCGGTCGGCAGCGAAGCGATCAAGACCCAGATCGCCTCGTGGTTCTTGCTGGCGGCTTCACCGCTGAGCAGTGGGGCGATGAAGATGCGTTCCCGTGCGGCGGCGAGGGTTTGGCCATCGGCTTCAAGGGCGCGGGCGCGAACGGTGCCGGTGCGCACCTGTTGCTCTTCCGGCATTTCACCGAGGCGCTGCAGGCTTGGATGGCTCAAGGCGGTTAGCGCGGCTTTCGGTTGGTTGCGCGTCATGGCCAGTTCGGCCGCCAGGGTGTTGGCGAAGATCTGCTGGCCCGGCTTGAGTGTTTCCACTGGGACCTGTTGCAGGATCTGCGCGGACTGGCCGGCATTGCCCTGGCGATAGGCCAGGTCGGCTGCGCTCAGGCGCAGCAGCGCCGCGTCTTCCGGCGATTTGCTTTGGGTGGCCTTTTCGAGCAGTTGCTCGATGCTGGCATCCGGGGTCCGTGGAAGTTCGCCAAGGCTGGAGGAGGGCGAGCTGGCGCAAGCCGCCAGCAAGGCAGCGAGGCATAGGGCAGAGAACAGCCGCAGGCAAGCGATCATGTAGTGTTCCTGATACTCGATCAAATTAGCGTGGAATTGTACCCAAGCACTGGCCGGGGCGCGATGTCGGTCGTGCGAATCGACCAATTTAGCGGGTGTAAATGTTGCTGTGCGCCACAAAAGGCCGCAAAAGCGGGTGTCGCTTGCCCGTATCGCGAGCGTCGCTACGCGTTACAATGGCCGTTTTACCGATCATGAGGTGTGCGCTTTGACTGCTCCAGGTGCTTTGAATTCCGCTGCTGGCTCGCTCTATGTGGTGGCGACGCCCATCGGCAACCTGGACGATATCAGTGCCCGGGCGCTGAAGATTCTGCGTGAGGTCGCCTTGATTGCCGCCGAGGACACCCGTCACTCCCAGCGCCTGATGCAGCATTTCGGCATTCCCACGCCCCTGGCTGCCTGTCATGAGCATAACGAGCGTGATGAAGGTAGCCGCTTTATTACCCGCTTGCTCGCGGGTGACGATGTCGCATTGATTTCCGATGCCGGCACGCCGCTGATTTCCGATCCTGGCTATCACCTGGTTCGTCAGGCGCGTGCGGCGGGTATCAACGTGGTGCCGGTGCCGGGGGCTTGTGCGTTGATTGCGGCGCTGTCGGCGGCGGGTTTGCCGTCGGACCGCTTCATCTTCGAAGGCTTCCTGCCGGCCAAGGCAGTGGGGCGTCGTGCGCGCCTGGAGCTCATCAAGGAGGAATCGCGCACGCTGATTTTCTATGAGGCGCCGCACCGTATCCTCGAATGCCTACAGGACATGGAACAGGTGTTCGGTGCCGAACGCCCGGCTTTGCTGGCGCGGGAGTTGACCAAGACGTTCGAAACGCTCAAGGGCTTGCCGCTCGCCCAATTACGCGAGTTCGTCGAGTCGGACAGTAATCAGCAGCGGGGTGAGTGCGTGGTGCTGGTGGCGGGGTGGACGGCTCCCGAGGAAGAAGGCGCTGTCAGCAGTGAGGCGATGCGGATCCTCGATCTGTTGCTTGAAGAGATGCCGCTCAAGCGTGCAGCGGCGTTGGCCGCGCAAATTACCGGCGAGCGCAAGAATGTTCTCTATCAGGTCGCGCTGGATAAACAGAAAGGCGAGTAAAACCGACGCGCTGGCGTGGCCGGAGGCGTTTATCACTTGTTCTTCGGTCGCTCTGCCGTTAACCTTCGCGGCGGAGAGTCGATCGGACAGTCGCTGCCCTCTATGAAAATTAGGGGGGGGAGGAAAGTCCGGGCTCCATAGGGCGAAGTGCCAGGTAATGCCTGGGAGGCGTGAGCCTACGGAAAGTGCCACAGAAAATAACCGCCTAAGCGCTTCGGCGCCGGTAAGGGTGAAAAGGTGCGGTAAGAGCGCACCGCACGTCTGGCAACAGTTCGTGGCTAGGTAAACCCCACTTGGAGCAAGACCAAATAGGGTCCCAAGGCGTGGCCCGCGCTGGGACCGGGTAGGTTGCTAAAGGTGTCCAGTGATGGCCATCGTAGACGAATGACTGTTCAAGACAGAACCCGGCTTACAGATCGACTCTCCACCTTTTTTCTCCCCTCTGCTTAACTCATTGAGCAGGGGCCTGATGATGGCAATTACCCTCCTTTCCCAAACGTCCGCATTATCACTTTCGTAATACCAAAAAAATCTTACTCTTAATAAATCACTTTAACTTCCGAGCGCAGCCCCTTGTGCTGATTCAAGTTATTGGGCGTTTTCATCTGCCTGATCCTGCTTGCTCCCCTCTATATGCTCCTAAATCTCAGTTCTGTAAGGGTTTTCCTTTAAGGCGCGCCTTGACGGTGCGGTGGGCGCATTCCTATAGTGTGCGCAAGTGGCGGAAAGTGGCATGAAGTGGGTTTTTTGAGCTAGAAACGCTAGAATTTGGAGAAACGCTGACGTGTTTCGCGGAGCCAACGCTATCAGTCTCGATGCAAAGGGCCGTCTCGCCATGCCGAGCCGGTACCGTGACGAGCTGGTTTCGCGAAGTTCCGGGCAGTTAATTGTCACAATTGATGCCGTTGATCCGTGTTTGTGTGTTTACCCCCTCGATGAGTGGGAAATTATTGAAACCAAACTGCGCGCACTGCCTTCGCTTCATGAAGCGAACCGTCGTCTGCAACGTTTACTGATTGGTAATGCCGTCGACCTCGAGCTCGATGGCAGTGGTCGTTTTCTGGTTCCGCCGCGTCTTCGTGAATATGCCAAGTTGGATAAGCGCGCGATGCTGGTAGGCCAACTGAACAAGTTCCAATTGTGGGACGAGGATGCCTGGGATGCGGTTGCTGCCGCTGACCTGGCTGCTATTCAAGAACCGGGCGCGATGCCTGACGAACTGCGTGAATTGATCCTGTGACTATAGATAGCGGCTTTAACCACATCACCGTACTGCTTGACGAAGCCGTCGAGGCTCTCGCCGTACGTCCTGATGGCTGCTATCTGGACGGCACGTTCGGACGCGGCGGACACAGCCGGTTGATCCTCAGCCGGCTCGGTCCCGATGGTCGGTTGCTAGGGTTCGACAAAGACCCTCAAGCGATTGCCACCGGGCAGACGCTAGCGGCCGAAGACGGCCGCTTTGTCGTTGTGCAGCGCAGCTTTGCCGAGCTGGGTGCGGAAGTCGCCGCGCGCGGCATGAACGGCAAGGTCAGCGGTGTATTGCTCGACCTGGGCGTCTCTTCGCCACAGCTGGATGACCCGGAGCGCGGTTTCAGTTTTCTCAACGATGGTCCGCTGGACATGCGCATGGACCCGTCCCGCGGGATCAGCGCGGCCGAATTCGTCAACACCGCGCCCGTGGAAGAAATCGCCCGAGTGTTCAAGGAATACGGCGAAGAGCGGTTTTCCGGGCGCATGGCCCGTGCCGTCGCCGAACGTCGCGATATCAAGCCGTTCGAGCGCACTGCCGATCTGGCTGAAGTCCTGAAAGTGGCGAATCCTGCCTGGGAAAAGGGCAAGAACCCGGCAACCCGTGCATTCCAGGGCCTGCGCATTCACGTCAACAACGAACTGGGCGATCTGGAAGCCGGCCTTGAAGCGGCGCTGGAGAGCCTGGAAGTGGGCGGTCGCCTGGTGGTCATCAGCTTCCATTCGCTGGAAGATCGCATCGTCAAGCTGTTCATGCGCAAGCTGGTTAAAGGCGAAGCCGACAACCTGCCACGCAACCTGCCGGTTCGGCACGTCGCCTTCGAACCGAAAATCAAGATCCATGGCAAAGCGCAGACGGCCTCCGATGCCGAGCTGAAGGCCAACCCACGTTCGCGCAGTGCTGTCATGCGTGTGGCGGAGAAGCTGCGGTGAGCAAGCTTTTCGCCAAGCCACTGCCCGGCGGAAGCTTTTTCATGCTGCTGTTGTTCGTTGGCGTGCTCGTGTCGGCCATAGGCGTGTCCTACAGCGCACACTGGAACCGTCAGTTGCTGAACGCGTTGTACAGCGAGTTGAGCGTGCGCGATAAGGCGCAGGCCGAATGGGGGCGCTTGATTCTCGAACAAAGCACCTGGACCGCCCATAGCCGTATCGAAGTGTTGGCCACTGAACAACTGAAAATGCGCATTCCCGGTGCCGCCGAAGTGCAGATGGTGGCGCCATGATGAAACTCGAAGGTGCTCTTTTTCCATGGCGCTTCCGCCTGGTGCTGGGTCTGCTCGGCGTCATGGTGGCGGCGATCGCCTGGCGCATCATTGACCTGCAAGTGGTCGACCGTGCCTTTCTCAAAGGCCAGGGCGATGCGCGCAGCGTTCGGCATATTCCGATCCCGGCTCACCGTGGCCTGATCACCGACCGAAATGGCGAACCTTTGGCCGTGAGTACGCCGGTCACCACCCTGTGGGCCAATGCCAAGGAAATGCAGCTGGCCAAGGAAAAATGGCCGGCACTGGCTGCCGCGCTGGGGCAAGACCCCAAGGCCCTGGCCGAGCGCCTAGAGGCACAGGCCAACAAGGAGTTCATTTATCTGGTGCGCGGGCTGACGCCTGAGCAAGGCCAGGCCGTACTCGACCTGAAAGTGCCGGGTGTCTATGGGATCGAAGAGTTCCGCCGTTTCTACCCGGCTGGTGAGGTCACGGCCCATATGGTCGGCTTTACCGACATTGATGACCACGGACGCGAAGGTGTCGAGCTGGCCTACGATGAATGGCTGGCCGGGGTCCCCGGCAAACGGCAGGTGATCAAGGACCGGCGCGGCCGGTTGATCAAGGATGTCCAGGTTACCAAAAACGCCAAGGCCGGAAAGCCCTTGGCGTTGTCCATTGACCTGCGCCTGCAGTACCTGGCCAACCGCGAGTTGCGCAACGCGATCATCGAGAACGGCGCCAAGGCCGGCAGCCTGGTGATCATGGACGTGAAGACCGGCGAAATCCTCGCCATGGTCAACCAGCCGACCTACAACCCGAACAACCGCCGCAACCTTCAACCGGCGATGATGCGTAACCGCGCGATGATCGACGTGTTCGAACCGGGTTCGACCATGAAGGCGATCTCCATGAGCGCCGCGATCGAAACCGGGCGCTGGAAACCGAGCGATACCGTCGAGGTGTATCCGGGCTCCTTGCAGATCGGCAAGTACACCATCAAGGACGTATCCAAGTCCGAAGGGCCGGTGCTCGACCTGGCTGGCATCCTGATCAATTCCAGTAACGTCGGCATGAGCAAGATCGCGTTCGATATCGGTGGCGAGACGATTTTCCGTCTCGCTCAGAAAGTCGGTCTGGGCCAGGATACCGGCCTCGGCTTCCCGGGCGAGCGTGTCGGCAACCTGCCGAACTACCGCGAGTGGCGCAAGGCTGAAACCGCCACGCTGTCCTACGGCTACGGTGTTTCCGTGACGGCGATCCAGTTGGTTCACGCGTTCTCGGCGTTGGCCAACAACGGTCGCCTGGCGCCACTGACACTGATCAAGACCGACAAGGCGCCGCAGACTACCCAGGTGCTCCCGGAAGCCGTCGCGAAGACCATGCAAGGCATGCTGCAGCAAGTGATTGAAGCGCCGCGCGGTGTATTCCGTGCACAGGTGCCGGCCTATCACGTGGGCGGCAAGTCGGGTACCGCGCGTAAAACGTCGGTCGGTACCAAAGGCTACGCCGAGAACTCCTACCGCTCGCTGTTCGCCGGTTTCGGCCCGATGAGCGATCCACGCTACGCCATCGTGGTGGTGATCGACGAGCCGACCAAGGCTGGTTACTTCGGTGGCCTGGTCTCTGCGCCGGTGTTCAGCCGCGTGATGTCCGGCACCCTGCGTTTGATGAACATCACCCCGGACAACCTGCCACCTACCCAACAAGCGAACGCAGCGCCGGTCGTTCCACTGAAAGCCAATGGAGGGCGCGGCTGATGTCTCTGAGCCTGAACAAGATTTTCCCCCACGCCGGCCACGATCTGTTGATCCGTGAATTGGCGCTCGACAGCCGCAACGTACGCGCCGGTGACTTGTTCCTCGCGGTGCCGGGCGGCAGGTTCGATGGCCGTGCGCACATTGCCGATGCGCTTGCGCGCGGCGCGTCGGCCGTAGCTTATGAAGTGGAAGGCGCCACGGTGTTGCCAATCACTGACGTGCCGCTGATTCCGGTCAAGGGGCTGGCGGCGCAGTTGTCGGACATCGCCGGACGCTTTTATGGCGAGCCGAGCCATCACCTGAAACTGGTGGGCGTGACCGGCACCAACGGAAAGACCAGCGTGACCCAACTGGTGGCCCAGGCGCTGGACCTTCTGGGCCAGCACTGCGGCATTGTCGGCACCCTTGGCTGTGGTTTTCATGGCGCGCTGGAAAGCGGCCTGCACACCACGCCCAACCCGATTGCAGTGCAAGCGACCCTGGGCGACCTGAAAAAAGCCGGGGCCAAGGCGGTTGCCATGGAGGTCTCGTCCCACGGTCTGGACCAGGGCCGTGTCACCGCGCTGGCATTCGATGTGGCCGTGATGACGAACCTGTCCCGCGACCACCTGGATTACCACGGCACCATGCAGGCCTATGGCGAAGCCAAGGCCAGGCTGTTTGCCTGGAACGATCTGAAATGCCGGGTAATCAACCTCGACGATGACTTCGGCCGGCAACTGGCCGCCGACAAGCGCGAATCGCGGCTGATCACCTACAGCCTGCTCGACAGCAGCGCTTATCTTTATTGCCGCCAGGCGCAGTTCGACGACGAAGGCGTGCGTGCCACGCTGGTCACGCCCCAGGGCGAACACCACCTGCGCAGTACATTGCTGGGTCGTTTCAACTTGAGCAACGTGCTGGCGGCGATTGGCGCCTTGCTCGGTCTGGATTACGCCCTGGACGAAATCCTCAAGGTGCTGCCGAAACTTGAAGGCCCGGCCGGACGCATGCAACGCCTGGGCGGTGGTACCCAGCCGTTGGTGGTGGTCGATTACGCCCACACCCCGGATGCGCTGGAAAAAGTCCTGACGGCCCTGCGTCCTCACGTCAAAGGTCGGCTGCTGTGCCTGTTCGGCTGTGGCGGCGATCGCGATCGCGGCAAGCGTCCGCTGATGGCCGAAGTGGTCGAGCGTCTGGCCGATGGTGTGCTGGTCACCGACGACAACCCGCGTACCGAAGATCCATCGGTGATTTTCGATGACATCCGTGCAGGCTTCACCGCTGTGGATAAAGTGACCTTCGTTGCCGGCCGTGGCCAGGCGATTGCGCAGTTGATCGCGGGTGCGTCGGCCGATGACGTGATTGTCCTGGCCGGTAAAGGTCATGAGGACTATCAGGAAATCAATGGCGAGCGCCATGCCTTTTCCGATCTGGTCGAGGCCGATCACGCCTTGACCGCGTGGGAGGTGGCCCATGCTTAAAGCCTTGAAACTGAGCGAACTCACCGGCGCGCTGAATGGGCGGTTGATCGCCGCTGATGCGAGCTTCGACGGGGTCAGCATTGACAGTCGTGCAATCAAGCCGGGCCAGCTGTTCATCGCCTTGGCCGGTCCGCGCTTCGATGGCCATGACTATCTCAATGAAGTCGCAGCCAAAGGTGCCGTGGCAGCCTTGGTCGAGCGTGAAGTCGCCGACAGCACGCTGCCGCAATTGCTGGTGAGCGATACCCGCCAGGCATTGGGTCAACTGGGCGCGCTCAATCGCGCGGCATTCACCCAGCCAGTCGCCGCCATCACCGGTTCCAGTGGCAAGACCACGGTCAAGGAAATGCTCGCGAGCATCCTGCGCACTCGCGGTCCGGTGCTGGCAACCCGCGGCAACCTGAACAACGACCTCGGCGCTCCGTTGACCCTGCTCGAACTGGCACCGGAACACAGCGCCGCCGTGATCGAGCTCGGTGCTTCGCGTCTGGGTGAAATTGCTTATACCGTGGGCCTGACCAAACCTCATGTGGCCATCCTCAACAATGCCGGAACCGCCCATGTCGGCGAATTCGGCGGGCCGGAAAAAATCGTCGAAGCCAAGGGCGAGATCATTGATGGGCTCGATGCCAATGGCGTCGCCGTACTCAATCTCGACGACAAGGCGTTCGGCATCTGGAAGACCCGCGCTGGCGAGCGCAAGGTGCTGACCTTCGCCCTGAGCAATGTCAGTGCCGATTTCTACGCCAGTGACCTGGCTACCGATGCGCGTGGTTGCCCGGCGTTCAACCTGCACAGTCCTGAAGGTGAGGAGCGCGTTCAACTGAACCTGCTCGGCACCCATAACGTTGCCAATGCCATGGCCGCTGCGGCTGCCGCCCACGCCCTGGGTGTGTCGCTGTTCGGCATCGCCACCGGCCTCGGTGCGGTGCAACCGGTCAAGGGTCGTACCGTCGCGCAACTGGCCAGCAATGGCATGCGCGTGATTGATGACACTTATAACGCGAACCCCACCTCCATGTGCGCTGCCGTTGATATACTGGCCGGCTTTTCCGGTCGCACCGTTCTGGTGCTCGGGGATATCGGCGAGTTGGGCGATTGGGCAGAGCAGGGGCACCGCGATGTGGGCGAGTACGCCCGTGGCAAGGTTTCTGCGCTGTACGCCGTCGGACCGATGATGGTTCACGCCGTCAACGCCTTCGGACCCCAAGCCTTTCACTTCAGCACTCAGGCTGAACTGATCAAGGCGCTGGGCGCCGAGCAAGACACAAACACCACCATTTTGATCAAGGGCTCGCGCAGCGCTGCGATGGAAAACATCGTTGCCGCTTTGTGCGGGTCCAGTCCGGAGAAACATTAATGCTGCTGCTGCTAGCGGAGTATCTGCAACAGTTCTACAAAGGCTTCGCGGTCTTCCAGTACCTGACCCTGCGCGGGATACTCGGTGTGCTGACCGCGCTGGTCTTGTCGCTGTGCTATGGCCCGTGGATGATCCGCACCCTGCAGAACCGTCAGATCGGCCAGTCCGTTCGCAACGACGGCCCGCAATCGCACTTGTCCAAATCCGGCACCCCAACCATGGGTGGCGCGCTGATTCTATCGTCGATTGGTGTCAGCACCCTGTTGTGGGCCGACCTGACCAACCGTTATGTCTGGGTTGTCCTGTTGGTGACCCTGTTGTTCGGTGCCATCGGTTGGGTCGACGACTACCGCAAAGTGATCGAAAAGAATTCCCGTGGCTTGCCCAGTCGCTGGAAGTATTTCTGGCAGTCGGTGTTCGGCCTGGGCGCGGCGATCTTCCTTTATATGACTGCCGCCACCCCGGTGGAAACCACACTGATCCTGCCGATGCTCAAGGACTACAGCATCCCGCTGGGCGCAGGCTTCATCGTCCTGACCTATTTCGTGATCGTGGGTTCGAGCAACGCGGTCAACCTGACCGACGGCCTCGACGGCCTGGCGATCATGCCGACCGTGATGGTCGGCGGCGGCCTGGGGATCTTCTGCTACCTGTCGGGTAACGTGAAATTCGCCGAATACCTGCTGATCCCTTATGTACCGGGCGCGGGTGAGCTGATCGTATTCTGCGGCGCGCTGATCGGCGCTGGCCTGGGCTTCCTGTGGTTCAACACCTACCCGGCACAAGTCTTCATGGGTGACGTCGGCGCATTGGCGTTGGGCGCGGCCCTGGGCACCATCGCGGTAATCGTTCGCCAGGAAATCGTCTTGTTCATCATGGGCGGCGTGTTCGTGATGGAAACCCTGTCAGTCGTCATTCAGGTTGCTTCCTTTAAGCTGACCGGTCGCCGTGTGTTCCGCATGGCACCGATTCACCACCACTTTGAACTCAAGGGCTGGCCCGAGCCACGCGTGATTGTCCGTTTCTGGATCATCACCGTGATTCTCGTGCTGATTGGCCTTGCCACCCTGAAATTGAGGTAGAAACTCGTGTCCCTGATCGCGTCTGACCACTTCCGCATCGTTGTCGGCCTCGGCAAGAGCGGCATGTCCCTGGTTCGCTTCCTGGCGAACCGGGGCGTGGCGTTTGCAGTGGCCGATACGCGGGAAAATCCACCGGAACTGGCCACGCTCAAGCGTGACTACCCGCAGGTGGAAGTGCGTTGTGGCGAGTTGGACGTCGAGTTCCTGTGCCGTGCCGACGAGCTCTACGTGAGCCCCGGCCTGGCACTGGCTACCCCGGCCCTGCAGGCCGCCGCTGCCCGTGGCGTGAAATTGTCCGGCGACATCGAGCTGTTCGCGCGTAACGCGAAGGCGCCGATCGTGGCCATCACCGGTTCCAATGCGAAAAGCACCGTGACCACCCTGGTCGGCGAGATGGCCGCTGCGGCGGGCAAGCGTGTGGCCGTCGGTGGCAACCTGGGTACGCCAGCGCTGGATTTGCTCAGCGACGACATCGAGTTGTACGTGATGGAGCTGTCGAGTTTCCAACTGGAAACCACCGATCAACTCAACGCCGAAGTGGCGACCGTGCTCAACATCAGCGAAGACCACATGGACCGCTACAGCGGCCTGCCGGCCTATCACCTGGCCAAGCACCGGATATTCCGCGGTGCCAGGCAGTTCGTGGTCAACCGCCAGGACGCCCTGAGCCGGCCACTGATCGGCGAGGGTCAGCCATGCTGGACTTTCGGCCTGAACAAGCCTGACTTCAAGGCTTTCGGGCTCCGCGAAGAAGGCGGCGAGAAATACCTGGCCTTTGAATTCCAGAACCTGATGCCAGTGCGCGAATTGAAAGTTCGCGGCGCCCATAACCAGTCCAACGCCCTGGCGGCCTTGGCACTCGGCCACGCCGTCGGCTTGCCGTTCGACGCCATGCTGTCGGCCCTGCGCAATTTCGCCGGGCTGGAGCATCGTTGCCAATGGGTCCGTGACCTGGATGGCGTGGGCTATTACAACGATTCCAAAGCCACCAATGTCGGCGCCGCGCTGGCGGCCATCGAAGGCCTGGGCGCGGACATCGACGGCAAAGTCGTGCTGATCGCTGGTGGCGATGGCAAGGGCGCCGAATTCAAGGACCTGCGTGATCCGGTGGCGGCCAACTGCCGCGCCGTGATCCTCATGGGCCGCGACAGCGACAAGATCGGCCAGGCCATCGGCGATGCCGTACCGCTGATTCGTGCGGGCTCCCTGGTCGAAGCCGTCGAGCAATGCCGCGCCACTGCGCAACCGGGCGACGTGGTGCTGCTGTCGCCGGCGTGCGCCAGTTTCGACATGTTCAAGAACTACGAAGATCGTGGTCACCAATTCGTCCAAGCCGTGGAGGAACTGGCATGAGTCTTCGAGGCATCATCAAGCCGTACCCATCGCCACTGATCACCGGGCGCGGTATCGACCTCGACTTTCCGATGCTCGTCGGTTGCCTGACGCTGCTGGGCCTGGGGCTGGTCATGATTGCATCGGCCTCCACCGAAGTGGCGGCGGTCCAGTCGGGCAGCGCCCTGTACTACATGATTCGCCACCTTATCTACGTGGTGCTGGGCCTGGGTGCCTGCATTGTCACCATGATGATCCCGATCGCCACCTGGCAACGCCTGGGCTGGTTGATGCTGCTGGGTGCCTTCGGCTTGCTGGTGATGGTGATCATTCCCGGCATCGGCCGTGAGGTGAATGGTTCGATGCGCTGGATCGGCTTCAGTTTTTTCAACGTCCAGCCTTCCGAGATCGCCAAGGTGTTCGTGGTGATCTACCTCGCCGGTTACCTGGTGCGTCGCCAGAAAGAAGTGCGTGAGAGCTGGATGGGGTTCTTCAAGCCATTCATCGTGTTGCTGCCGATGGCGGGCCTGTTGCTGATGGAACCGGACTTCGGTGCCACCGTCGTGATGATGGGTGCGGCGGCGGCGATGCTGTTCCTCGGTGGTGTCGGGCTGTTCCGGTTTTCCCTGATGGTGGTCCTGGCGGTCGGGGCGGTGGTGTTGCTGATCCAGATGCAGCCGTATCGGATGGCGCGCCTGACCAACTTTGCCGACCCATGGGCCGACCAGTTCGGTGCCGGCTATCAGCTGTCCCAGGCGTTGATCGCTTTCGGTCGCGGCGAGTGGCTGGGCGTCGGCCTGGGCAACAGCGTGCAGAAACAGTTCTACCTGCCGGAAGCCCACACCGACTTCGTGTTCTCGGTCCTGGCCGAAGAGCTGGGTGCCGTGGGTTCCTTGTGCACGGTGGCGCTGTTCGTCTTCGTCTGTATTCGCGGCATGTACATCGGCTTGTGGGCCGAGAAGGCCAAGCAGTTCTTCGCCGCCTATGTCGCCTACGGTCTGTCGTTCCTGTGGATCGGTCAGTTCCTGATCAACATCGGCGTGAACGTCGGCCTGCTGCCGACCAAGGGCCTGACACTGCCGTTCCTCAGCTATGGCGGCAGTTCGTTGGTGATCTGCTGTGCCTGTCTGGGTTTGTTGCTGCGCATCGAGTGGGAGAGTCGAACCCACCTGGGCAGCGAAGAGATGGAATTCCATGAGAGCGACTTCGCCGAGGAGCCGAACCATGGGCGCTAACGTATTGATCATGGCCGGTGGCACCGGGGGCCATGTGTTCCCGGCCTTGGCCTGTGCCCGCGAATTCCAGTCCCGCGGCTACACCGTGCACTGGCTGGGCACGCCGCGCGGCATCGAGAACGAACTGGTTCCGGCGGCCGGCATCGAACTGCATCGGATCAACGCCAGCGGTTTGCGCGGCAAGGGCAAGTTGTCCCTGCTCAAGGCGCCGTTCATGTTGCTCAAGTCGGTGTGGCAGGCGCGGGCGATCATTCGTCGTTTGCAACCGGCTTGCGTGGTGGGTTTTGGTGGTTATGTGACCGGTCCCGGCGGTGTCGCAGCCAAACTGGCCGGCGTGCCGGTGATCGTTCACGAACAGAACGCCGTGGCCGGTACCGCCAATCGGTTGCTCGTGCCGTTGGCCGCCCGGGTCTGTGAAGCGTTCCCCGACACCTTTACCCTGTCGAGCAGCCGACGGACCACCGGTAACCCGGTGCGCACCGAGCTGTTCCTCGAAACACCGCGACCAGCCCTGGCCGGTCGCAAGGCGCGTTTGCTGATCCTGGGTGGAAGCCTGGGCGCAGAACCGTTGAACAAGCTGCTGCCTGAAGCCCTGTCGCAAGTCCCCGTCGACCTGCGCCCGGACGTGTTCCATCAGGCCGGCAAAAACCACGATGAAGTGACTGCGCAGCGCTACCTCGCGGCTGGCGTCGAGGCGCAAGTGCAGCCGTTCATCAAAGACATGGCCCAAGCCTATGGCTGGGCCGACCTGGTGGTATGTCGCGCAGGTGCGCTGACCATCAGTGAACTGGCTGCCGCCGGTCTGCCCTCGATGCTGGTGCCGTTGCCCCATGCGATCGACGATCACCAGACCCGCAACGCCGATTATTTGGCCCGTGAAGGCGCAGCCTTCCTGATGCCGCAAAGAACGACCGGTGCAGCGGATCTTGCCGCGCGCCTGACAGAGGTCCTGATGCAACCACAACGACTCAACGATATGGCCACTGCGGCCCGCCGCCTGGCCAAACCCGATGCCACCCGTAACGTGGTCGATACCTGCCTGGAGGTGGCCCATGGTTGAGAATCAGAAAGCCATGCCGCAACCGGAAATGCGCCGCATCCGTCGCATCCACTTCGTCGGGATCGGCGGCGTGGGCATGTGCGGGATTGCCGAGGTGTTGCTGAACCTGGGCTACGAAGTGTCCGGTTCCGACCTCAAGGCTTCGCCCGTCACCGAGCGCCTGGAATCTTTCGGCGCGCAGATTTTCATTGGTCACCGCGCCGAGAACGCTGCCGCCGCCGATGTGCTGGTGGTGTCCAGCGCCGTGAACACCTCCAACCCGGAAGTCGCCACCGCGCTGGAACGTCGCATCCCGGTCGTGCCTCGGGCGGAAATGCTGGCCGAGCTGATGCGTTATCGCCACGGCATCGCCGTTGCCGGTACCCACGGCAAGACCACCACCACCAGCCTGATCGCCTCGGTCTTCGCCGCCGGCGGCCTGGACCCGACGTTCGTCATCGGTGGCCGCCTGAATGCAGCTGGCACCAATGCCCAGCTTGGCACCAGCCGCTACCTGATCGCCGAAGCCGACGAAAGTGACGCCAGCTTCCTGCACTTGCAGCCGCTGGTGGCCGTGGTCACCAACATCGACGCCGACCACATGGCGACCTACGACGGTGACTTCAACAAACTGAAGAAAACCTTCGTCGAGTTCCTGCATAACCTGCCTTTCTACGGCCTGGCGGTGGTGTGCCTGGACGATCCGGTGGTGCGTGAAATCCTCCCGCAGGTCAAGCGTCCGACCGTTACCTACGGCTTCGGCGAAGACTGCGACGTGCGCGCCATCAATGTGCGCCAGCAAGGCATGCAGACGTTCTTCACCGTGCTGCGCCCTGACCGTGAACCACTGGATGTGTCGGTGAACATGCCGGGCAACCACAACGTATTGAACGCCCTGGCAACCATCTGCATCGCCACCGACGAAGGCGTCAGCGATGAAGCCATCGTCCAGGGCCTGTCCGGGTTCCAGGGCGTTGGCCGACGCTTCCAGGTCTACGGCGAACTGCCGGTGGACGGTGGCCAGGTGATGCTGGTGGACGACTACGGTCACCACCCGACCGAAGTCGCCGCGGTGATCAAGGCCGTGCGCGGTGGTTGGCCGGAGCGTCGCCTGGTGATGGTCTACCAGCCGCACCGTTACAGCCGTACGCGCGACCTGTACGACGACTTCGTCAATGTACTGGCCGACGCCAACGTCCTGCTGCTGATGGAAGTCTATCCGGCCGGCGAAGAACCGATCCCCGGTGCCGACAGCCGCAAGCTGTGCAACAGCATCCGCCAGCGCGGCCAGCTCGACCCGATCTACATCGAGCGCGGTGTCGACCTCGCGCCGCTGGTCAAGCCGCTGTTGCGTGCCGGTGACATCCTGCTGTGCCAAGGCGCCGGTGATATCGGCGGTCTCGCACCGAAACTGTTGAAAAGTGAGTTGTTCGCCGGTGCCGTTGTTGCATCGGTGGAGGGGAAGTTGAAATGACTGCTGCCTACGCCAACCTCGCCAGCACCGTCGCGCCGAAAGACTTCGGCCGCGTCGCCGTGCTGTTCGGCGGCAAGAGTGCCGAACGCGAAGTGTCCCTGAAGTCGGGTAACGCCGTTCTCGATGCGTTGCTCAGTGCAGGTGTGGACGCGTTCGGCCTCGACGTCGGCGATGACCTGTTGCAGCGTCTGCTGAACGAAAAGATCGACCGCGCCTTCATCATCCTCCACGGCCGTGGCGGTGAAGACGGCAGCATGCAGGGCCTGCTCGAGTGCCTGGGGATTCCCTACACCGGCAGCGGCATCCTCGCCTCGGCGCTGGCCATGGACAAGCTGCGCACCAAGCAGGTCTGGCACAGCCTGGGGATTCCGACGCCACGTCACTCGGTACTGAGCAGCGAAGCCGATTGTATTTCGGCGGCGACGGAACTGGGCTTCCCTTTGATCGTCAAACCGGCCCATGAAGGTTCAAGTATCGGTATGGCCAAAGTGAGTTCCGCGTCTGAATTGATCGACGCCTGGAAAGCGGCCAGTACCTACGATTCGCAAGTGTTGGTCGAGCAATGGATTCACGGTCCGGAGTTCACCATCGCCACCCTGCGTGACCAGGTGTTGCCTCCAATCGCCCTGGGCACGACGCACAGTTTCTACGACTACGACGCCAAGTACATCGCCAACGATACCCAGTACCGTATTCCGTGCGGCCTGGACAGCGCCAAGGAAAAGGAACTCATGGACCTCACGGCGAAAGCCTGTGAAGCCTTGGGTATCGCCGGTTGGGGCAGGGCGGATGTGATGCAGGACGCCGAGGGGCAGTTCTGGTTCCTGGAAGTCAACACGGCACCGGGCATGACCGATCACAGCCTGGTGCCGATGGCGGCCCGTGCTGCCGGCCTGGATTTCCAGCAACTGGTTCTGGCCATTCTGGCCGAGAGCTTCGGCAAGCAAGAGCCGCGAGGTTAAGACCATGCAAGGCGCACAGTTGAGACATCAGCCTACCGCACCCGGTCGCAAGCCGGTGCCGCGGGGTGCCAGCCGAATGGTGGCCAAAGAGCCGATGTCCGCGCGCCTGCCGAAAGCCAACTTTGGCTTTGTCAAAGCGCTGTTCTGGCCAGTCCTGCTGGTGGCGTTGGGGTTCGGTACTTATGAAGGCGCGCAGCGTTTATTGCCGTATGCCGATCGACCGATCACCAAGATCGCGGTACAGGGCGACCTGAGCTACATCAGCCAGCAAGCGGTGCAGCAGCGAATCGCCCCGTTCGTTGCGGCGAGCTTCTTCACCATCGACCTTGAGAGCATGCGCACCGAGCTTGAAACGATGCCATGGATTGCCCACGCCGAAGTGCGCAGGGTGTGGCCGGATCAGGTGGTGATTCGCCTGGAAGAACAACTGCCGGTGGCCCGTTGGGGCGACGAATCGCTGCTGAATAACCAGGGGCAGGCGTTCACCCCGCGCGAGTTGGCCAACTACGAACACTTGCCGCAGTTGTTTGGTCCGCAGCGGGCCCAACAGCAGGTGATGCAGCAATATCAGGTACTGAGCCAGTTGCTCAGGCCATTGGGCTTCTCGATTGCGCGCCTGGAGTTGCGTGAACGAGGCAGCTGGTTCCTGACGACCGGCCCTGGCAGTGCCGGCCCCGGGATCGAACTGCTGCTGGGACGCGGCAACCTGGTGGAAAAGATGCGCCGTTTCATTGCCATCTATGACAAGACGCTCAAAGAGCAGATTACGAACATTGCGCGCATCGATCTGCGCTACGCCAACGGCCTCGCTGTTGGCTGGCGGGAACCAGTAGCGCCGACGACAGCCCAACCCGCTGTCGCGAAGAATTAAGAGAGGCAGGACCCCATGGCAAACGTGCAAAGCGGCAAAATGATCGTCGGTCTCGATATCGGCACCTCCAAGGTGGTGGCGCTGGTCGGCGAGGTCTCGGACGACGGCACGCTGGAAATCGTCGGGATCGGCACCCATCCGTCCCGAGGCCTGAAGAAAGGCGTGGTGGTGAACATCGAGTCCACCGTGCAGTCGATCCAGCGCGCCATCGAAGAAGCGCAGCTGATGGCTGGCTGCCGTATCCACTCGGCGTTTGTCGGCGTGGCGGGCAACCATATCCGCAGCCTGAACTCCCACGGCATCGTGGCAATTCGTGATCGCGAAGTCAGCTCCGCCGACCTTGAGCGCGTACTCGACGCCGCCCAGGCCGTGGCGATCCCGGCTGACCAGCGGGTGCTGCACACCTTGCCGCAGGATTACGTGATCGATAACCAGGAAGGCGTCCGCGAGCCACTGGGCATGTCCGGTGTGCGCCTGGAAGCCAAGGTCCACGTGGTCACCTGCGCCGTCAACGCCGCACAGAACATTGAAAAATGTGTGCGTCGCTGCGGCCTGGAAATCGACGACATCATCCTCGAGCAACTCGCTTCGGCTTATTCCGTGCTGACCGACGACGAGAAAGAGCTGGGCGTGTGCCTGGTGGACATCGGTGGCGGCACCACCGACATCGCGATCTTCACCGAAGGCGCGATCCGTCACACCGCGGTGATCCCGATTGCGGGCGACCAGGTGACCAACGACATCGCGATGGCGTTGCGCACTCCGACCCAGTACGCCGAAGAAATCAAGATCCGCTACGCCTGCGCCCTGGCCAAACTGGCGGGCGCCGGTGAAACCATCAAGGTCCCGAGCGTCGGCGACCGTCCGCCGCGCGAGCTGTCCCGCCAGGCCCTGGCCGAAGTGGTCGAGCCGCGTTACGACGAACTGTTCACGCTGATCCAGGCTGAGCTGCGTCGCAGTGGCTACGAAGACCTGATCCCGGCCGGCATCGTGCTGACTGGCGGTACCGCGAAGATGGAAGGCGCCACTGAACTGGCCGAGGAAATCTTCCACATGCCGGTGCGCCTGGGCGTGCCCCACGGCGTCAAGGGCCTGGATGACGTGGTGCGCAACCCGATCTATTCCACGGGCGTTGGCCTGTTGATGTACGGCCTGCAGAAGCAATCCGACGGCATCTCGTTCTCGGGTATCGGCAGCCGGGACAGCTTCAGCAACGAAGAACCCAAAGGTGCCTTGCTCGATCGCATCAAGAGCTGGGTCCAGGGCAATTTCTAAGATTTACCGCAGCACCGCAACACCGTTGTAGATACAGGCAGTAGGCGAAAAAACTAGAGAACGTAAAGGAGAGGGAAAATGTTCGAACTCGTAGACAACATCCCCGCAAGCCCGGTTATTAAAGTTATCGGTGTCGGCGGTGGCGGTGGCAACGCCGTGAATCACATGGTCAAGAGCAACATTGAAGGCGTTGAGTTCATCTGCGCCAACACTGATGCCCAGGCGCTCAAGAGCATTGGCGCGCGGACCATCCTGCAACTGGGTACCGGCGTGACCAAAGGCCTGGGCGCGGGTGCCAACCCTGAAGTAGGTCGTCAGGCCGCTCTCGAAGATCGTGAGCGCATTGCCGAAGTCCTGCAGGGCACCAACATGGTGTTCATCACCACTGGCATGGGCGGTGGTACCGGTACCGGTGCTGCGCCAATCATTGCCGAAGTGGCCAAGGAAATGGGGATTCTCACCGTTGCGGTGGTGACTCGTCCGTTCCCGTTCGAAGGTCGCAAGCGCATGCAGATCGCCGATGAAGGCATCCGCCTGCTGTCGGAAAGCGTCGACTCGTTGATCACCATTCCGAACGAGAAGCTGCTGACCATCCTCGGTAAGGACGCCAGCCTCTTGTCGGCTTTCGCCAAGGCTGACGATGTACTGGCCGGTGCCGTTCGCGGTATCTCCGACATCATCAAGCGTCCGGGCATGATCAACGTCGACTTTGCCGACGTACGTACCGTGATGAGCGAAATGGGCATGGCGATGATGGGCACTGGCTGCGCCAGCGGTCCGAACCGTGCACGCGAGGCTACCGAAGCGGCCATTCGCAACCCGTTGCTCGAAGACGTGAACCTGCAAGGTGCACGCGGCATCCTGGTGAACATCACCGCCGGTCCTGACCTGTCCCTGGGTGAGTACTCCGACGTGGGTAGCATCATCGAAGCCTTCGCTTCCGAGCACGCCATGGTCAAGGTCGGTACCGTTATCGATCCAGACATGCGCGACGAGCTGCACGTGACTGTCGTTGCGACCGGTTTGGGCGCTAAAATCGAGAAGCCGGTGAAGATCATCGACAATACCGTCCACACGTCGATGGCTTCCCAGCCGCAACAACAGGCCCCTGTTCGTCAGGACGCTCCAGCGGTGAACTACCGTGACCTGGACCGTCCGACCGTCATGCGCAACCAGGCCCAGGCCGGTGCTGCGACTGCCGCGAAGATGAATCCGCAAGATGATCTGGACTACCTGGACATCCCGGCATTCCTGCGTCGTCAGGCCGATTGATGAAATGTATCAGGGCTATGAAGGTGATTGGTGTTCAGCAAAGGCGTGGTCTGCTATCATCGCCAGCCTTTGTTGATACCAGTTCGCAATTTGCGCTGAAGCGGCCCAAGCCATGATTAAACAACGCACACTGAAAAATATTATCCGTGCCACAGGTGTAGGTCTGCACTCCGGGGAGAAGGTATACCTGACCCTCAAGCCTGCGCCGATCGACACCGGCATTGTGTTTTGTCGTGCCGACCTCGATCCCGTGGTGCAGATCCCTGCACGCGCAGAAAACGTTGGCGAAACCACCATGTCGACCACGCTGGTCAACGGTGACGTCAAAGTGGATACGGTGGAGCACTTGCTCTCGGCCATGGCTGGCCTGGGCATCGATAACGCCTACGTCGAGCTCTCCGCGTCCGAAGTCCCGATCATGGATGGCAGCGCTGGACCTTTCGTATTCCTGATTCAGTCGGCTGGCCTGGAAGAGCAGGACGCCGCCAAGAAGTTCATCCGCATCCTGCGTGAAGTGACTGTGGAAGACGGCGACAAGCGCGCCACTTTCGTCCCTTTCGAAGGTTTCAAGGTGAGTTTCGAGATCGATTTCGATCACCCGGTTTTCCGTGACCGCACACAAAGTGCAAGCGTGGATTTTTCCAGCACTTCGTTCGTAAAAGAAGTCAGCCGCGCCCGTACCTTTGGTTTCATGAGTGACATCGAGTACCTGCGCAAGCACAACCTCGCACTCGGCGGCAGTGTTGAAAACGCTATTGTGGTCGACGCTGATGGTGTATTGAACGAAGACGGCCTTCGCTACGAAGACGAATTCGTGAAACACAAGATCCTCGATGCAATTGGTGACCTCTACCTGCTGGGCAATAGCCTGATTGGTGAGTTCAAGGGCTTCAAGTCCGGCCACGCACTGAACAACCAGCTGCTGCGCAAGTTGATTGAGCAGACAGATGCCTGGGAAGTCGTGACGTTCGAAGACGCCAGCACCGCACCGATCTCTTACATGCGCCCTGTAGCGGCCGTGTAAGTAAAAAACCTCTCTAGTTTTTAAAGGCTGCCTTCGGGTGGCCTTTTTTTATGTGTGCGAATGTTCATCGCCATCCACTACAAGGCTACTACCCGATTGCGCCCGGTCTCCTTGGCTTGATACAACGCTTTGTCCGCGGCGAACATCAGCACCTCCAGGTTGATGTCGGAGCAGGCGTTCCAGGTGCTGATGCCAATGCTCACGGTAATTGGCGAGTCGGTCCCGTCGATCGGCGGTAGCTGCTCGACGGCCTCTCGAATGCGCTCGGCGATCTGTTGCGCGCCCGCCATATCGGTTTCCGGCAGGACCACCGAAAACTCCTCGCCTCCGTAGCGCGCGACCAGGTCGGCAGGCCGCCTTACGTGGGTGCGCAACACATTGGCCACTGCGCGCAAGGCCTCATCGCCGGCTTGATGGCCGTGACGATCGTTGAAGGCCTTGAAGTGATCGGCGTCGATCATCAGCAGCGACAATGGCTTGCCGGAACGCTGGGCGCGAAACCACTCATGACGCAACGTCTGGTCCAGCGTGCGGCGGTTCGCCAGACCGGTCAAGGCGTCGGTGGCGGCCAGTTGCGCCAGTTCCAGTTCGGCATGGTGGCGCAGGCGCAGTTCGCGGCAGAGCAACCAGGTCAGCCACAGCAGGCACGCACACAGGGCAATCGTGGCCAGGCTGACCACCAGCGCCGTGCGTTGCCAGGAAGCAAACACTTCCGCGCCCGACAGCGCCACGATGACAATCAGCGGCAGATTGCCAACCTGGGAAAAGGTGTAGAGCCGTTGATCCTGGTAGCGACTCGAGACACTGCTGAAGCTGCCGTTGCCTTCCTTGACGATGCGCTGGAAGTTGGGGCGACTGCTGAAGTCCGAGCCGGTCAGGTCTTCGCCCAGGCGAGGGACTTGGGCTAGGAGAATTCCATCCTTGTTGATCAGGCTGATCGAGCTGTCAGGACCGATGTTCAGGCTGTTGAACAGCTGTTCGAAGTAGCTCAGGCGCATGGCCGCTTCGGCGACTCCAAGGAACTCGCCCTGGGCGCCACTGATCCGGCGGCTGAAGCTGATGCGCCATTCGTTGTTGGCCAACCGGGACCGAAAAGGACGGCTGATGAACATGCCCGGGTCGCTGTTGTTCACGTGGGACTGGAAGTACTCGCGGTCGGCAAAGTTACCTTTCATCGGTTCTCGCGAAGCCGAGTCGGCGACTACGTTGCCCTGCTGGTCGAGCAACAGGATGTCACCCTTGTACGGTGCCGCGGTGGCGCGATCGAACAAGGCCAGGTGACGGATCTGCGGGGAAACGTGCATGAGGTCTTCACGACGCGAGGCCGCGATCAAGCCGAGCAAGGAGACGTCATAGAGCTCGATGTTGCGCAGGACGTCGGCTTCGATCAATTGCACAATGTTGGCCGCGGAGCGACTGGCTGACAGTTCGGCATTGGCGCGTTCACGCACCAGCAGGAACGCCACGATGCCGAGGATGGCAATCACCATCAAGACGCTGCCGACAATCACCAATCGCTCGGAACGCGTGGATGGGGTTGTGGGGTGAAATGTCGCGCTGCGCTCGCTCATGGTTCTGGCTTCTGCTGTCTAGGCGTCGGGAACATTCTTTTACAAGAATCGGGCAGCGTCCCGGACACCCGTCATATCCACCGCCTCCCTGCGCACTCCGGATAAAAAAAGGCCAGCAAAACGTGCCGGCCTTTTGTTTACTGAAGCTTAGAAGACATTGAGCGGGTAGTCGAAAATCACCCGGTATTCGTCAGTGTCCTGATCCAGTGCGCCATAACCGTTGCCACCCCGGTTCGTTGCCCATTGCAGGCGTAGGGCAAGGTTTTTCGCCTGGCCAGCCTGGACCACGTACTTGAGTTCGATGTCGCGCTCCCAGTGCCTGGCGTTTTTGCCGTCGGCGCTATACCAAGCGCTGTACCCTGGGCTGTCTGGATCGACTTTGGTCAGGTCCAGCTTGCCTCGGGAGTAGGACAGCGCGGAGGTCAGTCCCGGCAGGCCGAGTCCGACAAAGTCATAGGCGTACTTGAGTTTCCATGAGCGTTCGTTGGGGCCGTTGAAGTCCGAGTATTGCTGGGAGTTGTCGAGGAAGACGCTATCGCCCTGGCTGATGTAGTCGAATGGGGTGTTGCCATTGACTCGCTGGTAAGCAGTGGTGACGCTGTGATTGCCGATGCCGAGGGTGAAATGCAGGCTGTAGGTGTTGTTGTCGATGTGGCCGAGCAGCGCGTCACCGGTGTCTTGCGTGTGATAGAAGTGCAGGCCTGGGTTGAGGCTGACCACCTCGTTGAGCGCATAGGTGTAATCGAGGTCGTAGTAGTACTGGTTCCAAATGTCCTTGAGCTCGGCGGCATACAGGCTGCTGCTCAAGCCGGGCAGACCGCTCCAGGCCACGCCTGCCCAGTTGAGATGCCGGCTCTCGTCACCTTCGGCCAAGGTGCCGTAGGACGTGCCGATACGGGTATGGCCACTTTGGTTATACGGCTTGGTGAAGCTCGCTTGCCCACCCTCTATCAGCCAGCCGTCGAAGCTGTGGTTGGTCAGGCTGACCCCGCGAAAGGTCTGCGGCAACATGCGGGTCTCACCGCCGGCAATCACCGGATTGGCGAGAAACAGGTCACCGGCCTTCAATTCGGTATCGAAGGCACGCATTTTCAGGGTGCCGCCTGCGGTGGAGAACGAGCCCGGTGCCTTGCCGTTGCCATCGCTGACCGGCAGGATGCTCGAATTGTCCGTGCCGCCACCACCGTCGAGCTTGAGCCCAAGCATGGCATGTGCGTCGAAGCCGAACCCGACGCTGCCTTCAGTGAAGCCCGATTCGAAGATGCCCAGGAAACCCTGGCCCCATTCAATATTGTCATCGGCCTGCTGCTGGCGATTGCGGTTCATGTAGTAGTTGCGCGCGTTGAGGGTGAGGCTGGCGTCTTCGGCGAAACCTTGGGCAGCTGAATTGTCGGTGGCGTGAGCATTGGCCGTCATCGTTGCAGCGATTGCAACGAACAGCGCAGGTGAACTGAGTGGGAAACGCACGGGGGGTAAAGCTCCTGGGTCAGCGGGGAACAGCACTTTTCCTGCAGTCGCAGAGGTGTCTTGTTGGCGAAAAAAGGACGCGGCGGGTGGCAAAAACCACAACGAAAAAAAGCCGCTGACAGCAGCGGCTTTGAAGACAACTTTTCAATGGGAAGAGCCGTTGAAAAGTGTCGAGGGAAACTGGAGCGGTGAGCGGCGATCAGCTGTCTTTCTCAGCCTGCTTGGCCTGGACGCTCGACGCTTGTGGGGCTTGGGTGGCCTCCTGGGCTTTGGCGGTCATCTCGATCTGGTGCTCTTCGTAGGCTGCCGCCCGGGCGGTATTTTGTGCGACGAAGGCCTGTGACTCTTCGGCCATGGCGAACGGAGACAGGAACAGAGAAGACAGAACGAAAGCGCTGGCAATACCCATACTGTTGGACATCTTTTAAACCTTCTTGCTTGGCAAGTGCTGTTTGGTGCGGGCAAAGATAAGGGGCTTGAGGGAAAGGAAAAAGAGCGGATTCATGAAAGGACTGTTACCTAAAGAGCAAAGATCGAGCTTCCGACACAACGCGCGGGAAAGATTTTTTGTAGGAGCCAGGTTTGCCGGCGAAGGCGTCCTGACAGCTGGAGCTAATCTTTCAGGTGTACATATCCAATTCTGCGGTAACGGCCACCTATGGTTTCGCCCTTGCGGCGAGTCACTTGGAAAAACGGAACGCCGCCCGGCCCTAAGTAACCAAGGGCTCTTGCCCCTGGCGTTCGGTGCCTCGCTCCGGTCCTGCTCCGTGGGTCGCCGCGCTGGGCCATCCTTGGCCCAGCGCGGCTAAACCGGCATCCATGCCGGTTTACCCACTGCGCAGAACCGGAACGAAGCCTCTCGATGGGGCAAGAAAATCAAAAACCAAATTAAAAACCAAAGCGAGGCGGCCTGACAGCCGACCTAATTGCAGGCTTGTCCGCGATCCCCTGTGTGAGCCAGCCTGCTGGCGATGAGCGTCCAGACAACGCGATCCTTCAGACAGGGCGCGTTATCGTTGACGTCCATCGCGAGCAAGCATCGCTCCTACAGGGGTACGTGCTCACTTGAAGTCAGGTCGGCTTTAAGGCCGCCTCGCTTTTGTTTTTGATCGTGGGCGCCCCGTTAAACCACGATGGCCGAACGCAGGCATTGCGCAGTGGGTAAACCGGCAGGACGCAGGTTTAGCCGCGCTGGGCCAGGGATGGCCCATCGCGGCGACCCACGGAGCAATGCCGGAGTGAGGGCATGCCGAGCCCTAGCGAGGCACCGAGTGGTGGGGCAGAATGGAACAACCACATAGGTAACAGTAAAGTTCAGGCACATGGGTAACACCTGATCACTTATTTTTGATTACTTTGAGCGTCAGATAACCATCCTTAGCGTCTCGTTCATCAACCCGTCCCAGTA
>NZ_NIWU01000001.1 GCF_002236105.1 Pseudomonas umsongensis | reverse complement strand
GTGAACTCGCTGATCGTTCCCACGCTCTGCGTGGGAATGCCGCCAGGGACGCTCCGCGTTCCGCTGACGACGCATTAATTGAGCCGTGCGCAACGGTGATGCGAAGCGTCACAGGAAGCCCTGTGTGGAATTGGTTGCCTGCATACATATCCATTGCTGCGGTAACCGCCACCTATGGTTTCGCTCTTACAGCGACTCCCTTTTTCAAACGCCGGAGTGCCGGCCCAGCAAAAAGGAAGCAAAAGGCTTTGCCCCACCACTTGGTGCCTCGCTTAGGCTCGGCATGCCCTCTCTCCGGCATTGCTCCGTGGGTCGCCGCGCTGGGCCATCCATGGCCCAGCGCGGCTAAACCGGCGTCCTGCCGGTTTCCTCACTGCGCAATGCCTGCGTTCGGCCATCGTGGTTAATGGGGCGCCTGCGATCAACAGCAAAGCGAGGCGGCCTGACAGCCGACCTGATTTTTGCGGCCGTACCAAATCCCCTGTAGGAGCCAGCCTGCTGGCGATGGACGTCAACGATAACGCGCCCTGTCTGGATGAACGCGTTGCCTGGAAGTCCATCGCGAGCAGGCTCGCTCCTACAATGGGATCGCGAGCAGACCTGTAATAAGGTCGGCTTTAAGGCCGCCTCGCTTTCGCGTTTGATCTTGATCTGGCTTTTGATTTTCTTGCCCCATCGCGGCGACCCACGGAGCAGGACCGGAGCGAGGGCATGCCGAGCATTAGCGAGGCACCGAACGCCAGGGGCAAGAGCCCTTGGTTACTTGGGGCTTTTCCAAGTGACTCGCTGTAAAAGCGAAACCCTAAGTGGCCGTTACCGGAGGAATGGATATGTACTCCGTTAACAAACAATAGGTCGAATGGCAGGCGACACGAAATGCCTTGCATCGCCTACACCCCCCGCAACCTCCCCGAAATAACGGCCAGCGGTGTACAATCGCGTTCTTATACCCTATGTCGATCATGCAAAGGATTTTCCGGATGTTGCCGCGCTTTCCCGCCGTCACCCGCTGCCTGACACTTGCCGCCCTCTGTGTAGCGGGTCCCGTCGCAGCATTGGAGCTACCCCTGCCACCGCCTGGTGAAGACATCGTTGGTCAGGTACAGGTGATCAAGGCCAAGTACGAAGATACCTTCGCCGACCTGGGCACGACCTACGACCTGGGTTATTCGGAAATGGTGGCCGCTAACCCTGGCGTCGATCCATGGTTGCCTGGTGCCGGCACTGAAATCGTGCTTCCAACCCGCTTCATACTGCCACCAGGACCACGTGAAGGTATTGTGATCAACCTGGCCGAGTACCGCCTCTACTACTTCCCGAAAGGCCGGAACGTGGTGTACACCTACCCGCTGGGTATCGGTCGTGAAGGTTGGGGCTCGCCGATTGCCCACACCAGTATCACCGCCAAGACGCCGAACCCGACCTGGACGCCTCCAGCATCGATCAAGGCCGAACATGCCGCCGATGGTGATCCGCTGCCCAACGTGGTGCCGGCCGGCCCTGACAACCCGCTGGGGCCGTTCAAGTTCACCCTGGGGACTCCGGGCTACCTGATCCACGGCTCGAACAAGAAGTTCGGCATCGGCATGCGCACCAGCCATGGCTGCTTCCGCATGTTCAACAATAACGTGCTGGAAATGGCAGGCATGGTCCCGGTTGGAACGTCGGTGCGGAT
The DNA here is from genome assembly GCF_002236105.1 of Pseudomonas umsongensis. Classification (GTDB taxonomy): domain Bacteria; phylum Pseudomonadota; class Gammaproteobacteria; order Pseudomonadales; family Pseudomonadaceae; genus Aquipseudomonas; species Aquipseudomonas umsongensis. Next base: position 2,244,176 of record NZ_NIWU01000001.1, on the reverse strand, counting down.
CATCAACGACTCCTACAAGTTCGGCGTGAGTGGCGGCAAGGTCTACCTGGAAGCGCACACGCCGCTGGATGACAAGGGCAACCCGTCGGTGGTCGACAAGCACACTGCGGTGATCAACGCGATGCTCAAGCGTGAAGACATCACCAATAACCTGCGTATGAACTGGGATGTGGTACGCGATGTAGTGGCTGCCGAAGATGGCCTGCCGGTGGAAATCGGCGTGCCGAACACTACCGCGGCCATGGTCACGAGTGCGCCGATCGACCCGCTGCAGTAATGCCTGAAAAAAACCCGCCGACGCAGGCCGCGTCGGCGGGTTTTTTATTGGCTGCAGGAAACAGCAGGCAATAAAAAAGCCGACCCAAAAAATGGGTCGGCTTGATAATAATCCCGAAGGACTATTACTTGCGGCTAGCTTTTTCCAGCATGCGCAGAGCACGCTCGTTAGCTTCGTCAGCAGTCTGTTGTGCTTTTTGAGCAGCAGCCAGAGCTTCATCAGCTTTACGGTAAGCTTCGTCTGCACGAGCTTGGGAGCGAGCTGCTGCGTCTTCAGTAGCGGTCAGACGTGCTTCGGTTTCTTTCGATGCGCTGCTGCAACCGGTAGCCAGAACTGCGGCCAGGGCCAGAGCAGAGAATTTCAGAACGTTGTTCATCGTGTTCCCCTTCAAGGACTTTCTATTAAGTGGCTGTCTCCTCCGAGTGAGGAAATAGCCGGCGTACATACTACCCATTACTTGTCGTAAGTAAACTGACGTGAAGCAAGAAGCAAAAAAAATTGTAGGCGTTGATTCTTTTTCGAGCAACTTTTAACTGCGTTGTATAAAAAATATCCAGCTACAAGGCCCGAGATGAGCGAGCCGCCAAGGAAAAGTTCCCCAGGCTCAAAGCTCTTTTTCCGGTCTTGGCTAAAGTCCTTCTAGATGCAATCGTCTACACTTTTGTTCGGAAATTGCGCGGTGTCTCTCATATCTTTCTCCATGTTCAGGTGACTTTAACGAGGGGCGCTCGTCTTATGTCTCAACATCCGGCAATGTTCAGGCAACCGATCGCTGCAAGACCTTCGGTCGAGCTGTTTCCTGCGTTATCCACAGCAGCACCTGCCAACCAGCATGATGACGAGCGAACCTTGAGCATTTCTGCCAATGGTGCCTACTATTTGTACGTGCTCGGTTGCGCGAGATCGGTGTAGCTCTTCTCGGTGTCGATTCAGGCACGGGGTGGCGTAGTTGTTCCTTCGCCGGAAAAACATCGGTAAGGTAGGGGTCAGAATTCCAGACCCGCGAGGAGTAGTGATGAGCGAGGCGTTGTCCATCCACCATGACCAGGCTGGTCATCAATTCGAGACCAATGTGGACGGTCATCGTGCCTACCTGACCTATATGGATCTGGGGAAACAGACCCTGGATATCTATCGCACATTTGTGCCCAATGCATTGCGCGGTCGCGGCATCGCCGCGGCCCTGACCGAACAGGCGCTGCAGTACGCCGAGGAAATGGGCTATACCGTCATTCCCTCGTGCTCCTACGTCGAGCGCTACATGGAGCGTCACCAGCGCCATGCTGCCAAGCTGAGCCAGTGACCCCCGAGAAAATCGCCGCATAAAAAAACGCCGGGCTCAGCCCGGCGTTTTTTTGTCTGCGGCAAGCGCCAATCAGGTGCGTTGGCGTTTTGGCAGCACTTCCTTGAGCTTGGCATGCATGCTGCGCAAGGTGTTTTCGGTAGCAGTCCAGTCGATGCAGGCATCGGTGATCGACACGCCGTATTGCAGGTCGGCGAGGTCTTTCGGGATGGCCTGGCAACCCCAGTTCAGGTGGCTTTCGACCATCAGGCCGATGATCGACTGATTGCCTTCGAGGATCTGGTTGGCGACGTTTTCCATCACCAGCGGTTGCAGGGCCGGGTCCTTGTTGGAGTTGGCGTGGCTGCAATCGACCATGATGTTGGGCTTGATCTTCGCTTTGTTCAGCGCCTGTTCGCACAGGGCTACGCTGACCGAATCGTAGTTCGGCTTACCGTTGCCGCCGCGCAGTACGACGTGACCGTAGGCATTGCCCTTGGTGGTAACGATCGACACGCCACCTTCCTGGTTGATGCCCAGGAAGCGGTGCGGGCTGGAAACCGATTGCAGGGCGTTGATCGCTACGGTCAGGCCGCCATCGGTACCGTTCTTGAAGCCGACGGCCGAGGACAGGCCGGAAGCCATTTCACGGTGAGTCTGGGATTCGGTGGTACGCGCACCGATGGCCGACCAGCTGATCAAATCCTGCAGGTATTGCGGGGAGATCGGATCGAGTGCCTCGGTAGCGGTTGGCAGGCCCATTTCGGCCAGGTCCAGCAACAGCTGGCGACCAATATGCAGGCCGTCCTGGATCTTGAACGAGTCGTCCAGGTAGGGGTCGTTGATCAAGCCTTTCCAGCCAACGGTGGTGCGTGGCTTCTCGAAATACACACGCATGACCAGATACAAGGTATCGGACACTTCCGCCGCGAGAACCTTCAGGCGCTCGGCGTACTCGTGGGCCGCCTTGATGTCGTGGATCGAGCAAGGCCCGATAACCACGAACAGGCGATGGTCGGTACCATCGAGAATGTTGCGAATGACTTCGCGGCCCTTGGTGACGGTGCGCAGGGCGGCATCGCTCAGGGGGATATCACGCTTGAGCTGGTCAGGAGTGATCAGCGTCTCGTTGGAAGCGACGTTTAGGTCGTTGATCGGTAAATCAGCCATCGTTTACTCGTCAGGTCACGGGTGCCGGCCGCCAGCGAACCCGCGCGGCGGAGCACAGCAAATTAAGCGCGTCGGGGAGCAGAACCTTAGCGCGTTACACCGTGGCTCGACAATGGGCTGGCCCGGTTTAATCCAGTACGGCCTGTGCAAATGCCTGGTGGACCTTGTCGTGGGAGAACTCGTCGGCATGCTGCTGGACCCACTCCAGGGCCAGGGCCTGGATTTCCTGCAGGTCGTTGTGGGCGTCATGCTGGCGGCAGTAGCGCTCGATCTGGCACACCTGCTCACCCATTCTTGCACTGAAAAGTGTCTGTTCGTCGACGAAGGCAATGCCCACCAGATAGCCTCGCTTTCGTCGCAGGCACCAGGCCACATAGCCCAGAAAGCGCAGGTCCGGGTTCAGGGTCGGCATGCGCACCTCCAGCGCGGTGCCATGGCGCCAGGCGCGGTGATAATTGCAAGCCATGCCCCCGAGGCTGATAGTGTGCAGCTGTTGCCTTGAGATGCACTCAGGTTTGAGCAACGTCAACTCGACAGGTATATCGTCAGGATGAGGAAGAAAACGTCCCATGAGCACGGACTCCATGTGTCGGCCATCTGACATTGTTCCACCCAGTATAGTGGTCGAATTGGAACTGACCGATTTCGACGCCGACCAACGGCTGCTGGCAATGAGCGGCGTATCGCTGGTGATTTTCACCAGTGTCGGCTGCGCCTCCTGTCGTTTTGCCCGTGAGCAGCTGCCTGCGCTCGACCTGGACGTCGATCGCCTGTGCTGGATCGATGCCGGTAACAATGGCGGGGTGGTTGAGCGATATCAGGTCTTTCACTTGCCGGCGCTGTTTGTCGTACGCGACGGCGAATTCTTCGGGGCACTAAAATCGCGCCTGACCGGCGCCGAGCTCAACGCCGCTCTGGGGCGGGCGTTGGGTCGAACAGCAGAGGAGTTGCCATGACGGGTGCAGTTGCGAAACCGACAATCGGAATTATCGGGACCGGGGCCATCGGCGGGTTCTACGGGATGATGCTGGCGCAGGCCGGCTACGATGTGCATTTCCTGTTGCGCAGCGAGTTTCGTGCGGTGGCCGAGCGCGGGCTGCAACTGCACAGCGCTGTACATGGAGCGCTGACGCTGAATCCGGTGCAGGCCTACTCGGCGGCCGAAGACATGCCACCTTGCGACTGGTTGCTGGTTGGCGCAAAAACCACCAGTAACCGCGATCTCGCGCCCGCCATCGTGCAAGCCGCCGCACCGAATGCCAGGGTGCTGCTGTTGCAAAATGGCCTGGATGTCGAAGACAGCCTGCGTGAACTGCTGCCCGATGCGCTGCATGTGCTGGGCGGGCTCTGTTATATCTGCGTCCATCGCCAGGGCCCTGGTGTCATCACTCATCAGGCGCTGGGGGCGGTACATGTCGGCTATCACAGCGGGCCGGCGGCCGATGATCCATCGCGTGCCGCGATTGTCGAGGAGGGGGCCGGGTTGTTTCGTGCGGCTGGTATCGACGCCCAGGCCATGGCTAACCTGCACCAGGCGCGCTGGCAGAAACTGGTCTGGAATATTCCGTACAACGGCCTGTCCGTGCTGCTCGGGGCGAGTACCACGCCGCTCATGGCCGACGCCGACAGCCGTGAGCTGATCACCTCGCTGATGGCCGAAGTGATCCAGGGCGCAACTGCCTGCGGTCACGAAGTGCCCGCCGGTTATGCCGAGCAGCTTTTGCAGGTGACGCAGAGAATGCCGGACTACTGGCCGAGCATGTACCACGATTTTTTGCACAAGCGTCCGCTGGAACTGGAGGCCATCTACGCCCGGCCACTGGCCGCGGCGAAGGCCGTCGGCTGTGAATTGCCACGGATCGAGGCGATGTATCGCAGTTTGAGTTTCATCGATCGACGGAATACCTGAGTCGATCAACCGGAGGAGGAAGGGGATGCCAAAGTCCATAGACGACAAGTTGGTGCTGGCGATTTCTTCGCGAGCGTTGTTCGACCTGAGTGAAAGCCACAAGGTCTATCTGTCGAGTGGCGTCGAGGCCTACCGGCAATATCAGATTGAACACGAAGAAGAAATACTCGAGCCCGGTGACGCCTTCCCGCTGGTGCAAAAACTCCTGAACCTCAATGCCCACCTCGGCCGCGCCCGGGTCGAGGTGATTTTGGTCTCGCGCAACAGCGCCGACACCGGCCTACGCGTATTCAACTCGATCCATCACTATGGACTGGCGATTTCCCGTGCGGCGTTTGTCGGAGGGCGCAGTCCGTATCCCTACCTCAAGGCCTTTGGCTGCGATCTGTTTCTTTCAACCCACGCCGAAGACGTACGCAGTGCGCTGGACGCCGGATTCGCCGCGGCGACCATTCTGTCCGGCGGCGCCAGCCGTGCCGCCAGCGATGAACTGCGCATTGCCTTCGACGGTGATGCCGTGCTGTTTTCCGACGAATCCGAACGCGTCTATCAGGCCGGTGGGCTGGAGGCGTTTCAGGCCAGCGAACGTGAAGCGGCCCGCGAGCCTTTGCGCGGTGGGCCGTTCAAGGGCTTCCTCGCTGCCCTCAATCTGTTGCAGCGCGAATTCCCGGATGACGCTTGTCCGATTCGCACGGCACTGGTCACGGCACGCTCGGCGCCGGCCCATGAGCGGGTGATCCGTACGTTGCGGGAGTGGGATATTCGCCTGGATGAATCGCTGTTTCTCGGTGGCCTGACCAAGTCGGCCTTTCTCGAAGCCTTTGCCGCCGATGTGTTTTTCGACGATCAGGCCGGTCACTGCGAGTTGGCGCGCGAAGTGGTTGCTACCGGCCATGTGCCGCATGGCATAAGCAACGAGCAAAAGGTTTAAGCCCGCCGTTCAACGTGTTACGCCAGATGTCGCTCTCGCCAAGGCACTGCTAAGCTGAATCAATCTCCGCCATGTCGGCACGCGAGGAGGTCATATGATTCGTTCGATGCTGTATGCCACTGACCTCGGGCTGTACGCACCCGTGGTGATGCAGCATGCCCTGGAATTGGCCCGAACATTCGATGCCGACCTGTACGTGGTGCACGCCGTCGAGCCCATGGGGCTGTTTGCCGAATCGGTGCTGCAGAGTTATCTCGATGAGCAGGCATTGAACGAATTTCACAGTCAGGGTCTTAACACGGTGATTGCCAGCATCGAGCAGCGGGTGCTCGACAATTTTCGCGAAGAGTTGGGTGACGAGGGGGAGCAGGATCTTTTGCGGATCAAGGCGGTACGGGTGCTGCAGGGTGATCCATCGCAGGTGATTCTCGACCAGGCGCAGAAACTCTCGGTGGATTTGCTCATCGTAGGGAGTCACAGTCACGGTGCGGGTGCTGAAACGCCTTTGGGCCGGACCGCAGCGCGTGTGTTGCAACTGGCCAAGGTACCGGTCTACCTGGTGCCGCTGGTGCAGCGTCGTCGCCAAGGGGATCGCTAGAACACGAATAATGGCATTTTGACAAAAAGTTCTAGATTTATTCTTCAAACCATTAATATAGTTATATACCGTCGCTGATGCCCGTGTCGTCTACCTGCTTTGAGGGATTCATATGAAGCTCCAACAATTGCGCTACATCTGGGAAGTGGCGCACCACGACCTCAACGTTTCCGCTACTGCCCAAAGTCTCTACACCTCTCAGCCGGGCATCAGCAAGCAGATCCGTTTGCTGGAAGACGAATTGGGCGTCGAAGTGTTCGCCCGCAGCGGCAAGCACCTGACGCGCGTTACTCCGGCCGGTGAGCGCATTATCACCACCGCTGGCGAGATCCTGCGCAAGGTCGAAAGCATCAAGCAGATCGCCCAGGAATTCTCCAACGAGAAAAAAGGCACCCTGTCGATCGCCACCACCCACACCCAGGCGCGCTACGCGTTGCCGCCGGTGATCAGCAATTTCATCAAGCAGTATCCGGACGTTGCCCTGCACATGCACCAGGGCTCGCCGATGCAGATCGCCGAGATGGCCGCTGATGGCACCGTGGATTTCGCCATTGCCACCGAAGCCCTCGAGCTGTTTGGCGACCTGGTGATGATGCCTTGCTATCGCTGGAATCGCTGTGTGGTCGTGCCCCAGGGGCATCCGTTGACCAAACTCTCGAAGTTGACTCTCGAAGCCCTGGCCGAATACCCGATCGTGACCTATGTGTTCGGTTTCACCGGCCGTTCCAAGCTCGACGAAGCCTTCAGCCACCGTGGCCTGACGCCCAAGGTGGTGTTTACCGCCGCGGACGCCGACGTGATCAAGACCTACGTGCGCCTGGGCCTGGGTGTGGGCATCGTGGCGAAAATGGCGGTCGATACCAAGCTCGACAACGACCTGGTGGTGCTCGATGCCAGCGAGTTGTTCGAATCCAGCGTGACCAAGATCGGTTTCCGTCGCGGCACCTTCCTGCGCGGTTTCATGTGTGACTTCATCGAGAAGTTCGCCCCGCACCTGACCCGCGAAGTCATGGCCAAGGCCATCCAGTGCCACAACAAACAGGAGCTGGAAGAGCTGTTCGACGGCGTCGAACTGCCGGTTCACTGATAGAGCGGCCCGCCGCGTTGGCGGGGCAGCCGGTCAAACCACCTCGGTGACAGCAAACTGTTGCCGAGCGCCCGCCACCAGGATCTCCACCTCGTCGCCTGCGAGCTTGCCCAGCAGGCTTTTGCCCAGCGGTGAGCGCGGGGTGATGACGGTAATCAGTTGCCCCACCAGGTCAACCTTCAGGCCCGCCGCATCCGGCGCCAGGAACAACCATTGCTCGCGGCCCTTTTCGTCCTCCAGGCCGAGCAGCGCACCTATCTCGATACCCCGTTGCGCGTCATACGCACGCAATGCCAGGTTCTGGCAAAGCGCCAGTGACTGGCGAATCTCCTCGACCCGCCTGGCTTGGCCTGCAGCCAGGTAAGACGCCTCCAGGCCCAGGGTGTCGTACTTGTTTTCAGCGATGTTTTCTTCGTGGGTCGCGGTTTCGTAGGCGGTTTGCGCCGCGCGCTCGGCAATGTCGAGATCGACCCGCAATTTGTCGAGAATCAGTTGGTGGACAGTGTGCTTATTCATGATCAATCGCAGAATTGCAGGACGTTGGCGCGGCTTTTTTCGCTCGGTGCCGTCTGATCCTGTTGTAACCAGAATTGGCAGCGGGGGTTCGACAGGTTGCGGTTGCTGCCGCGCGCCTGGTCGAGTCGTTGCGCCTGCTCGTTCTTGCGCAGGTTTTCTTCATACTGCTCGAACAACGGGCTCTGTGCGGGATTGTCCGGCACCGGGCGTGCCACCACTGGCGGCTTGGCCAGTTGTTCCACCGCGGCAGCGACCGGCGCCAGTTGCTCGCTGAAAAAAAGCCGGGACACCAGCCAGCCGGTCAACGCGATGGCGATGAAACCCAGCCACAGCCCCAGGGCGATGCTGCCGGTCAGTTGCAGGGCACTGAGGTGAATCGCAATGGGTCGGCGCGGAGTAGGGCGGTAGGGCATGGTTGCCTCCTGGCGAGGGGTCGCGGGCGAGTGCCGATTGTCGCACGAAGATTAATCGGCGTCGGCTCTTCTGCGCGGGCTGATTTATGCGGACAATTGGCACCTTTGCCAACGGGAGCCTGGAATGCCTGATATGAAAACCCGCTGGGATATTTTTTGCACCGTGGTCGACAATTTTGGCGACATCGGCGTGACGTGGCGGCTGTCCCGGCAACTGGTGGCCGAGCACGGGGTGGAGGTGCGTTTGTGGGTCGATGATCTGCGTGCCTTCGAGCGCCTGTGTCCGCAGATCGACATTCACGCTGGTCGGCAATGGCACCAGGGTGTCGAGGTATGTCAATGGTCGGCCGACTGGCAACCGGTAGAAGCGGCCGATGTGGTGATCGCCGCGTTTGCCTGCCAGTTGCCAGGCGCCTACATGGACGCCATGGCGCAGCGGGACAAAACGCCGCTGTGGATGAACCTCGATTACCTGAGCGCCGAGGACTGGGTGATCGGCTGCCACGGCTTGCCGTCGGTAAAATACAAACACGTCCAGAAGCACTTTTTCTTCCCCGGGTTCCACAAAGGTACGGGCGGCCTGCTGCGTGAAAGCGGATTGCTCGAGCGGCGCCGGCAATTCCAGCAGAGTCCCGAGGCTCAGCAAACCTTCCTGCAAGGCCTGGGAGTCGACCGCGCGCCCGGTGCGCTACTGATTTCACTGTTTGCCTATGAAAATTCCGGGTTGGCCAGCTGGCTGGACACCTTGGCGAGCGACTCGATGCCCACTCATCTGTTGGTGCCGCAAGGGCGTATCCTGGGTGACGTCGAGCGTTGGCTGAGCGTGCAGGACCTGCAGGCGGGGGCATTGCATGTGCGCGATGCCTTGACCGTGCAGGTGCTGCCGTTCGTCCGACAGGACCAGTATGACCAGCTGCTCTGGTGCTGTGATTTCAACGCCGTACGCGGCGAAGATTCCTTTGTCCGCGCGCAATGGGCGGGACGGCCGATGTTGTGGCACATCTATCAGCAGGAGGAAGATGTTCATCTGGACAAGCTCGAAGCCTTCCTCTCTCTCTACACCAAAGACCTTTCGCCTGCGGCTGGCGAGGCGATCAGTGGTCTCTGGCGGGCCTGGAATGCCGGTGAGACAATGACCGACCACTGGCAATCAACCCGAAAACACTGGCCGCAGCTGCAAAATCACGCCGAGACGTGGTGTCTGGAACAGGCCTTGCACACCGATCTTGCCGCGGCGCTGGTACAGTTTTATGTAAATTGGATATGATACGCGGCCTAGATTTTTGTAAATCCCATCCAAATTCGGATATTCGCAATGAAAACTGGTAAAGAACTCAAACCCGGTACCGTGATCCGTATCGACAACGATCCTTGGCTGGTTCAGAAAGCTGAATTCACCAAGTCGGGCCGTAACAGCGCGATCATGAAGACCAAGCTGAAAAACCTGCTGACCGGCTACAAGACCGAAACCGTCTACAGCGCCGACGACAAGCTGGACGACGTGATCCTGGACCGCAAAGAAGCGACCCTGTCCTTCATCAGCGGTGACAGCTACACGTTCATGGACACCACCGACTACACCATGTACGAACTGAATGCCGAAGACATCGAAAGCGTTCTGCCGTTCATCGAAGAAGGCATGACCGACGTTTGCGAAGCCGTGTTCTTCGAAGGCCGCCTGGTTTCCGTAGAGCTGCCGACCACCATCGTGCGTCAGGTTGACTACACCGAAGGTTCCGCTCGCGGCGACACTTCCGGCAAGGTGATGAAGCCTGCCAAACTGAAGAACGGTACCGAGCTGTCGGTTGCTGACTTCATCGAAATCGGCGACATGATCGAGATCGATACCCGCGAAGGCGGTTCCTACAAAGGCCGTGCTAAATAAGCACTGCTTCAGGAATGAAAAAGCCCGACCATCGAGTCGGGCTTTTTTGTGCCTGTCGGAAACACAGGGGGGGGTGTTACTTCAGGTGTTGCTTGAGCTCTTGCGACGCCTGCAACATCGCCGAACGCACTGCCGGCACCTGGCTGACCACGTTGAGCAAACCATAGTCGTGGATCATGCCGTTGTAGCGTACCGAGGTCACCGCCACGCCGGCCTCGTCGAGTTTGCGGGCGTAGGCCTCGCCTTCATCGCGCAGTACGTCGGCTCCGGCGGTTTGCACCAACGCAGGTGGCAGGCCCTTGAGTTGCGCCGGGGTCGCCCGAAGCGGCGAAGCGTAGATCTCGTTACGCTGCTTGGGGTCGGTGGTGTAGTTGTCCCAGAACCACTTCATCATGTTGCGAGTCAGGAAGTGCCCTTCGGCATACTGGTTATAGGAACCGGTGTCGAAGTTGGCATCGGTCACCGGCCACAACAGGACCTGGAATTTGATTGCCGGTGTACCTTTGTCTTTTGCCATCAGCGCGACCACTGCCGCCATGTTGCCGCCAACACTGTTGCCGGCCACCGCCAGGCGTTTGCCATCGACGTTGATCTCCTTGCCGTGCTCGGCCACCCATTGGGTCGCGGCGTAAGCCTGGTTGATCGCCACCGGGTAGTGCGCTTCCGGTGACGGCGTGTAGTTGACGAAAACCGCTGCCGCCCCCGAGCCCGCTACCAGATCCCGAACCAGACGCTCGTGCGTCGGGAAGTCCCCCAGAACCCAGCCGCCGCCGTGGAAGAACATGAACACCGGCAGCTCACCCTTGACCCCGGCCGGCCGGACGATGGTCAGGTCCAGCGGTTGGCCATCGACCTGGATGGTCTTCTGGCTGACATCGGCTTTTGGCAACGTCAGCTTCACCCCGGATTGCGCGCCCACCAGCACGGCGCGAGCATCTTTGGGCGTCAGCTGTTCCATCGGTTTGCCAGTGCCGGCATTCAGCACATCGAGAAACGCCTGGGTGTTGTGTTCAACGTCGCCGGCGAATGCACTGTGGACAGACAGGGCGAGAAGGGTACCGGTCAAGACTTTGCTGAAAGTGTTCATGTTCATTTCCTGTTCGGGCCTGAGTGGAAAGCGACGTTAGACAGTTACGTGCAGACGCACTTCGACGTTGCCGCGGGTGGCGTTGGAGTACGGGCAGACCTGGTGGGCAGCCTCGACCAATGTTTGTGCGTCGGCTTGTTCAAGGCCCGGCAAGCTGATGTGCAAGTCGATATCCAGGCCGAAACCGCCAGGGATCTGGCCGATGCCGACGTGGGCCGTGATCGACGCGTCATCCGGAATTTTGCGTTTGGTCTGGCTGGCGACGAATTTCAGCGCGCCAATGAAGCAGGCGGAGTAACCGGCGGCGAACAGTTGCTCAGGATTGGTCGCCGCCCCGCCAGCACCACCGAGTTCTTTCGGGGTGGCGAGCTTGACGTCGAGAACGTTGTCGTTGGAGATCGCACGACCGTCGCGGCCACCGGTGGATGTTGCGATGGCGGTGTAGAGAGTTTGCATGGTGAAAGCCTCGTTCGGGTTTTGTTGTTTGCGCTAAATGTTTGCGCGCTAAGTAAGTGCGAGATGAATATATCGCGCTAATGTTTAGTGCGCAAGATATTTTCATGAAAAAATTCGGATCAGTTGAATTTTCACCGCAAACGCAAAACGACTGTGGGAGCGAGCCTGCTCGCGAAAGAGGGTGTGCCAGGCAACATCAATATCGCCTGACATGCCCTCTTCGCGAGCAGGCTCGCTCCCACAGGGGAGGATTTTCGGGAGGTTTGAAAATCAGAGGCTGTCTTGCAGATGCCGGCGCAGTTCCTGAAGTTCTGCCTGGAGTTTCTGCAAACGTTCCAGCGTCATGCCGCTGGCACCGAGGATGCATTGCGGAATGTCACGGGCCTTGTCGCGCAAGGCGCGGCCTTGTTCGGTGAGTTCGACGATCACCACGCGCTCGTCCTCACGGCTGCGGGTGCGGCTGAGCAGACCCTCGGCCTCCAGACGCTTGAGCAGTGGCGTGAGCGAGCCGGGATCGGTCAACAGGCGCGCACTGATTTCACCTACGGTCAAACCGTCCTTCTCCCACAGCACCATCATCGCCAGGTATTGCGGATAGGTCAGGCCCAGCGCCTGCAGCAAGGGCTTGTAGACCTTGGTCATCATCAGCGAAGTGGAATGCAGGGCGAAACAGGCCTGGTTGTCGAGCAGCAGGTCGTCGCAGTTGTCCGGGGTGTCGCGCTTGGTGGTCATTGGGAAACCTTGATCAGTGATCTTCATGAATCTAGCGGGCAAATCTTTAACGCGCCAGACAATTCTTGGCTAGTGCCGTCCCAGATGGGTTTGCAGCTCCAGGTCCCAGGGCGGAATGGGGCTGAAACGGGTTTTCAGGTATTCCAGGAGAAGGCGACTGCGGGAGTTGGGTTGTTGCTGCAGTCGCAAGGCGTAGATCCCGGAGCTTTCCGGCTTTGGCAGGCCGTTCTCGCAGAACAACGGCAGCAGTTCGCCGCGCAACAGGTATTCGCTGACGAGCCAGGTCGGCAAGTGGGCAATGCCCAGGCCGGCCAGTGCGCTGGAGATCAACGCTTCGGCATTGTTGGCGCTCATGCGCACGCGCGACGGCCGATGCAATTGCATCTGGCCGTTCCGTTCAAAGCGCCAGGCGAAGGGAGGGGCCAGGCCGGCCCAGTCCAGGCCATCATGCTCGACCAGTTGCGCCGGATCATTCGGCACGCCGCGGCGTTGCAAGTAGGCGGGACTGGCGCAGGCAATGCGAACCATGCTCGCCAGCGGCGTGGCCACCAACCGGGTATCGGCCAATTGCCCGGCGCGCAACACCAGGTCGACCTTGCCCAGGTTCAAGCCCTGCATGTCGACAAAGCTGTCGATCAACTGCAATTGCACGTCGAGGCCGGGATAGAGCAGCAGGAAATCGGCAATCACCGGTGCCAGGTGACGCCGCCCGAACGCGGCCGGTGCGTCGATACGAATCAGGCCTTCCGGAGCACTGCTCAGGGACACCGCTTCGGCCCGGGCCAGGCGCAATTCAGCGACGATCCTGCGTGCGCGCTCAGCGAACGCCATGCCCGCAGGCGTCGCGCGCACCGCATGGGTGCTGCGTATGAACAATTGGCTGCCGACGGCGCCTTCCAGACTGTCAATGCGCCGTGCCACAGCCGAGGGCGTCAGTGGATGACGGCGTGACGCGGCGGAAAAACTGCCGGTTTCCAGAACGTCGAGAAACAGGCCCAGTTGATCGGTCAGTTGGTTGGGATTCATGAGTGGCTCGATGCTTGTGCGAGTTTGGCATAGCCATTGTGCGTTGCTGTGCGTTTCGCCGCCAGAACCAGTTGCGTAGGATGAATCGCCTGACGTTTGGGAGAGATACACAGTGATTGAGTTTGTGCTGTACCTGGTTTTCGGCGCCGCCTTGGGAACACTCGGCGGCCTCTTTGGCATCGGCGGGGGATTGATCGCCATTCCTATGCTGGGCGTGTTATTCGGTCTCGATCAGCAGATTGCCCAAGGTACGGCGTTGGTGATGGTGGTGCCGAACGTGATGCTGGCGCTGTGGCGCTACCACCAGCGCAACAAGATCGAGTTGCGCTACGCGCTGCCGCTGGCCTCGATGGGCTTTTGCTTCGCCTGGCTTGGATCGATCTGGGCGGTGGGTATCGATGCACAAAGCATGCGCATCGGTTTTGTCGCGTTCCTGATCGCGTTGTGCGCCTACAACCTGGTGCGGATGTTCTTCACCAGTGCAGCGCCTTCAACGCAGATGAACCATTCCTGGCCATGGCTCGGCGTGCTCGGTGCCGCATCCGGCACCATGGGCGGGCTGTTTGGCGTGGGCGGGGCGGTGGTGGCCACACCGGTGTTGACCAGCGTGTTCGGCACTACACAGGTGGTTGCCCAAGGGTTGTCCCTGGCACTGGCACTGCCGAGCACCGGTGTGACGCTGGTCACCTATGGCGTCCATCACCAGGTGAACTGGATGATCGGTGTGCCACTGGCGATCGGCGGGCTGATGAGTATCAGTTGGGGCGTGAAGATCGCCCACAGCCTGCCGGAGCGCCTGTTGCGCGCCTTGTTTTGCGGCTTCCTGCTGTGCTGTGCGGTCATGCTTGTGTTTAAAGCTTGAAGCCTTCGACGATATGCTCTGCCAGGCACTCGGTGATCGGTGACGGATTATGCAGGTTGCGCACCAGCATGATGCTGGCCTCGGGTAGCACTGGCAGGTCCTCGGCTTCACCCAGGATGCGCATGTCCGCGGTGATCAGGCTTTCAAGCTGCGCGGTGACAGCCAGGCCAGCGCTGACGACCGCCATGATCGCCGACAGACTGTCGCTGTTATACGCCACGCGATAATCGCGCCCTTGGGCATCAAGGGCGTTACAGGCCCACATCCGGCAGAAGCAATCAGTGTTGAACATCGCCAGGCGCAACGGCGTCTGCTCGTGGGCGCTGTAGCATTGCGCCTCGGCCCAGACCAAACGCTCCTTGCGCAACAACTGGCCGATTTCGCTGCCCGGTTCACGGGTGACGATGGACAGGTCGAGATCCTGGCGCATCAGCAGTTGTTTTGATGATTCACAATGCACTTCGATCTGGATCAGCGGATAGGATTGGGCAAACTGACGCAGGATCCCCGGCAGAAAACGCATCACGTAGTCGTCCGGGGTGCCAATGCGAACCGTACCGACCATGTGTGGCTCGCGCAGCGTGTTGAATACTTCGCTGTGCAGCTTGAGGATACGCCGCGCATAACCCAGCAGTACCTGGCCTTCGGCCGTGAGCCGCACCTGGCGTCCGTCGCGCTGGAACAATTGGCGCTGCAGCACATCTTCTTCCAGCCGCTTCATCTGCATGCTGACGGCTGACTGGGTACGGTTGACCAATTCACCGGCACGAGTGAAGCCCCCCTGGTCAGCGATGGCGACAAAGGTACGCAGCACTTCGGTATCGATACTCGGGTAGGCGGACATTCATCAATCTCCGAGATGGTTACCATCAGAAACATTCGTTGGATTGATCTTAGACCTGGGCAGAGACTTGAGCCATCCAAACGGAGGGCAACAAGATGAAAGGTCATCATGAAATTCACGGCACTGAAAAACATTCGGTTCACCTGATATCCGACCTGTTGCACAAGTTCAGTCGCTGGTACGAACTGCACCGTGAGCGCGAAATGCTGGCGAGCATGAGTGATGAGGCGTTGAAGGACATCGGCTTGAGTCGTGCCGACGTCGCCCACGAAGCTGAACTGCACTTCTGGCAAGACCCGATGAGCAATGGAAAATAGGCTCGACGACCCATGGAAATGTCCTGTCACTACCCCATTATCCCGGCCAAACCCCGGGCTGATGGGGTAGGCGCGAGTCCGAAACAGATGGTCATAGAGCTTTGCTGGAGCCTGGTTCTGCGCTGGCCGAAGATCCCCTCCCCAACATTGAGGAGTGGTGTCATGGAACGACAAGGCATTGAACGAAAGCGTGCGAGGCATGGCGTGCGCGATGCGCTGCTCAGGCTCCGACAGCCCGTTTGGGCGGTGGTCACGCAATTGCAGCGCTGGCGCAAACTGAACAGGGATCGAACCGAGTTGGCGCGACTGAGCGACGAGTGCCTGCGTGATATTGGCTTGAGTCGAGCCGATGTCCGCAGGGAGTCTGCCCGGCCATTCTGGAATGATCCTCTCAAGCGATGAGGCGTTGGTAGTGGCGTTTTTCCCGCCTGCCGCTAAGGTGGGAAGACCCTTGCCGAAGAGTCGCCAGATGCCTGCATCCCTGTCTTTTTCCTTGAAGCAAGCCAGACGCCTGGCGCTGACCGCACAAGGTTTTGTCGGGCGCCAGCCCCCTGTTCCGGTCAAGCCTGCCAGGATCAATCGATTGATCGAGCGCCTGGGCATTTTGCAGATCGACTCGGTCAATGCGCTGGTGCGTTCGCACTACCTGCCGCTGTTTTCCCGGCTTGGCCAGTATCGCGCCGACCTGCTAGATCAAGCCGCCTGGAGCCAGGGACGACAGCGTACCTTGTTCGAATACTGGGGGCATGAAGCGTCCTTGCTGCCCTTGTCGATGTACCCATTGATGCGCTGGCGCATGCAGCGGGCAAGCCGTGGCGAAGATATTTATCAGCAACTGGCGCGTTTCGGTCGTGAGCAGCAGGACACGGTTCGCCGGGTGCTGGCCTGCGTTCAGGAGCAGGGCGCGTTGGGCGCTGGCAGCCTGTCGACTCGCCAGGAACGGGCAGGGCCCTGGTGGGACTGTAGTGCGGAAAAGCATGCACTGGAATGGCTGTTCGCCGCCGGTGAAGTGACAGTGGCAGGCAGGCGCGGCTTCGAACGCCTCTACGACCTGCCGGAGCGGGTTATTCCTTTTGCAATACTGGCCCAGCCGCTGCTGAGCGAGGCTGAGGCCCAGCGCGGGCTGATACGGCATGCTGCGTCGGCCTTGGGCGTCGGCACCGAGAAAGATCTGAGAGACTATTTTCGCTTGGGTCCTGGGGACAGTCGTCCGCGCCTGGCGGAGTTGGTCGAGGCAGGCGAGTTGCTCTGCTGCGAAGTCGAGGGCTGGCGGCAACCTGCCTATTGCCTGCCTGAGCCAAAGGTGCGGCGCAAGGTCGAGGCCAGTGCCTTGCTTTCACCGTTCGACTCACTGATCTGGGAGCGCAGCCGTACCGAGCGGCTGTTTGATTTTCGCTACCGGCTGGAGATCTACACGCCGCCGGACAAGCGGATCTATGGCTATTACGTCCTGCCGTTTTTGCACAATGAACGGATTGCCGCGCGGGTTGACCTGCGTGCCGAGAGGGCGGCCGGGCGGTTGGCGGTGCATGCGGTACATGAGGAAGCGTCGGGGCTGGATGACGAGGGGATGTTGGCGTTGGCGGTGAATTTGCGGCGGATGGCGGATTGGCTGGGACTGGCGCAGGTCCAGTTGAATTGCCCGCGGGCGAGTGCGGCAAGATTGCGGGTGGCATTGGCCAGTATTGATGGTGCCTGAGCCGACCCCTTCGCGAGCAGGCTCGCTCCCACAGTAAACCGAGTTGCCCTGTAGGACGCGGTCCACTGTGGGAGCGAGCCTGCTCGCGAAGAATTCAGCGCTGTTTAACGCCGAACCTGCTTCAATGTCTCAGCAATCAAAAACGCCAATTCCAGCGACTGATCGGCATTCATTCGCGGGTCGCAATGCGTATGGTAGCGATCCGACAAACCGTCCTCGGTGATCGGCCGCGCTCCACCGATGCACTCGGTGACATTCTGACCGGTCATTTCGATGTGGATGCCACCGGCGTAACTGCCCTCGGCTTCGTGAACCTGGAAGAACTGCTTCACCTCGCCAAGGATCTGCGCAAAGTCGCGAGTCTTGTAGCCACTACTGGCCTTGATCGTGTTGCCGTGCATCGGATCGGAACTCCAGAGCACCTGCCGGCCTTCTTGCTGCACGGCGCGGATCAGTTGCGGCAAATGATCGCCAACCTTGTTCGCGCCCATGCGGGCGATCAGGTTCAGGCGCCCCGGATCGTTGTCGGGGTTGAGCACGTCGATCAGGCGAATCAGCTCCTCGGGATTCATGCTCGGGCCGACCTTGACCCCGATCGGATTATTCACCCCGCGCAGGAATTCGACATGCGCGCCATCGAGTTGGCGGGTGCGATCGCCGATCCATAGCATGTGGGCCGAACAGTCGTAATAGTCGTTGGTCAGGCTGTCGCGACGGACAAAGGCTTCCTCGTAATTGAGCAGCAGCGCTTCGTGGGCGGTGAAAAAACTTGTTTCGCGCAGTTGCGGCGAGCTGTCCATACCACAGGCGCGCATGAACGCCAGTGTTTCATCAATGCGGTCGGCGAGGTGGCTGTATTTTTCCGCGAGGGCCGAGTTGGCGATGAAGTCCAGGTTCCACTTGTGTACCTGGTGCAAGTCGGCAAACCCGCCCTGGGCGAAGGCGCGCAGCAGGTTGAGGGTGGCGGTGGACTGGTGGTACGACTGCAGCAGGCGTTCCGGGTCCGGTACGCGGCTTTTTTCATCGAAACCGATGCCGTTGACGATATCGCCACGGTAGGCCGGCAATGTCACGCCGTCGATGGTCTCGTCGTTAGCCGAGCGAGGCTTGGCGAACTGTCCGGCCATGCGCCCGACCTTGACCACCGGGCAGCCGGCCGCGAAAGTCATGACAATGGCCATTTGCAGCAGCACCTTGAAGGTGTCGCGGATTTTCGCAGCGGAAAACTCGGCGAAACTTTCGGCGCAATCGCCGCCCTGCAGCAAAAACGCTCGTCCCTGGGTCACTTCGGCGAACTGACGGCGCAATTCCCGGGCTTCCCCGGCAAACACCAGCGGCGGGTAGCTGGCCAGGGTCTGCTCGACGTGCTGCAGATGCGCCGCGTCGGGGTATTGGGGTTGTTGCTGGATCGGCAGGGCGCGCCAGCTGTCAGGGCTCCAGGGTTGGCTCATCATGATCTCTAGTGTTTTCCGCTCGGACGACCATGTTATCAGCAATTAGTGCGTGACCTGTTCCCGTCGATTCGCGGACAATCGCGCCTTTGCCGCTTCCGCTGCGGTTTATCGCGTTGCTGTTTGCCCAAGAAGGCCCGGCAACGATCAGGAGACGAAATGACTGAGGAGCGCGTCGAGCATCTGCTCGCCGAGGTGCAGGACGAATATGGCGTGATTCGCGTGCTGGAAGTGGCCGATTACCGCTTCCTCGAATTCGGTGATGCCATCGAACAAAGTTGCGTGTTCACGGCCGATCCGAGCTGGCTCGAGTACGACTATACCCGGGCGATGCTGATCGGTGCGCTGTGCCATGAGCAGCCGGAAAGCGCGCTGTTCCTGGGGCTTGGCGCCGGAACGCTGACCCAGGCCTGCCTCAAGTTCCTGCCCCTGGAGGATGTCGAAGCCATCGAACTGCGCCCGGATGTGCCGCGCCTGGCCATCGAGTACCTGGGGCTGGACGACGACCCGCGCCTGTATATCCGCGTGGGCGATGCGCTTGAGCTGCTCGACACCGCCGAGCCTGCGGACCTGATTTTTGTCGATCTCTACACCGACGTCGGCCCGGGTGTCGGGCATCTGGCCTGGACCTTCCTGGAGAACTGTCAGAAGCGCCTGAATCCGGGAGGCTGGCTGGTGATCAACCAATGGGCCACCGACGATGGCAAGCCACTGGGCGCCGCGTTGCTGCGCGGGCTCTACCATCGGCATTACTGGGAGCTGCCGGTGAAGGAGGGCAACGTGATCCTGATCGTGCCGTCGGAACTGGATCAGGCGCTGGACATGGAAAGCCTGACCGCACGGGCCGAAGCATTGGCGCCGCGGTTGGGGTATTCGTTGCAGTCGCTGATCAAGGCGATTCGCCCGGCGACCTGAGAACACAAATCCCCGTGTAGGAGCTGCCGCAGGCTACGATCTCTTGATTTTGTTTTTTTAAGATCAAAAGATCGCAGCCTGCGGCAGCTCCTACAGGGGTCAACAACCTTTGAAAATTCCGGGCCGGCGCTCCACCAGTGACCGCACACCCTCCTGTGCATCCTCGCTGGCCAGTAATTTCTTCACCAGCGCCGGCAATCCCTGCGCCGCGGCCGTTTCCCCTTCATAACGGGCCTGCCGGGCAGACATCAGCGTTGCCTGAACCCCCAACGGCGCCTGCCGGGCAATGCGTTCGGCCAGTTCAATCGCCCGCGGCAGCAAATCCTCGCTTGCCATGACTTCCTGCACCAGGCCCAGGTGCAAGGCATCATGGGCATCGAATTCGTCGCCGGTCAGCATCCAGCGCATGGCATTGCCCCACCCGGCCACCTGATGCAGGCGCAAGGTGGCACCACCGAAGGGGAAGATGCCGCGTTGCACCTCCATTTGCGCAAAGCGGGTGTTGCTGGCGCACAGGTTGATATCGGCGGCCAGCATCAACTCGATGCCGATGGTCAGGCAGTAGCCCTGGGCGGCGACGATCACCGGTTTGCTGACCCTGGGCCCGGCGAAGACCCCCCACGGGTCGCAGCCACCGGGTGGGGCTTGCCAGCCTTCGGTCAGTGCCGCGCTGGCGCTGACCAGGTCCAGGCCGGCGGTAAAATGATCGCCATGCCCGAAGACCACGGCCACCCGTGCTTCGCTGTCAGCTTCGAATTCACCGTAGGCCAGGCTCAACTCGTTGAGCAGGTCGATATCAAAGGCGTTGCGCTTGGCCACCCGGTCCAGCCCGATCAACAGGACATGACCACGCTTTTCCCGACTCACACGGCTGGTATTGAGCTCTTTCATGGTGCATTTCCTCGAGCGGCTGAGGGCGCGCAGACTCAAGGTCTGTGGCGGGTGGGTGAACCGTTTTAGCGTCATCGCCCGCAGGGCAGGGCCTTTGAAAAGTAGACGCTCGAGCGATTATCCGCAAAGCCTGCGATAGAACGCCGTGCGCGGGAGTTTTGCGATAAAAAAAGCTCCCTTTTTCGGCAAATTCCGGTATAGTGCGCGCCGGCCTTTAGCCGGGCCGCGTTTAGGTGGCGCAATTCCCCGAAGTCAGATTCGGTTGCACGTTCGCCCAGCGAACTCTTCCTAAACGATTCTTTCATTCATTCGTTTTCGCAAATCCCCGCCGACAAAGCTGCCAGGGCGACTCTTGAGTCTCAACACGGCATGCGCAGCTTTGGAGCATGGGTCTTTGCGGATGCACTTAGAGGCAGACCCATGACCCAGGAAATCGGCGGCTTCGCCGCTCTTGAACTTCACCCTAATATTGTCGCTGCAGTAGTCGCTACCGGCTATGAAGAGCCTTCGGCCATTCAGCAGCAGTCGATCCCGATCATTCTCGCCGGTCACGATATGATTGGCCAGGCGCAAACCGGTACCGGTAAAACCGCTGCCTTTGCCCTGCCTATCCTGCACCGCATTGATCCGTCCAAGCGCGAGCCGCAAGCTCTGATCCTGGCCCCAACTCGTGAGTTGGCGCTACAAGTTGCAACCGCTTTCGAAACCTACGCCAAGCAAATGCCGGGCGTAACTGTTGTGGCTGTCTACGGCGGCGCGCCGATGGGCCCACAATTGAAAGCAATCCGTAATGGCGCACAGATCGTTGTCGCCACTCCGGGCCGTCTGTGCGACCACCTGCGTCGCGACGAAAAAGTTCTGGCGACCGTGAACCACCTGGTTCTCGACGAAGCAGACGAAATGCTCAAGCTGGGCTTCATGGACGACCTGGAAGTCATCTTCAAGGCCATGCCGGAAACCCGTCAGACCGTACTGTTCTCGGCCACCTTGCCTCAATCGATTCGTGCCATCGCTGAGCGCCACCTGCGCGATCCGAAGCACGTCAAGATCCAGAGCAAGACCCAGACCGTTACCGCGATCGAGCAGGCTCACCTGCTGGTTCACGCTGACCAGAAGACTTCCGCCGTTCTCAGCTTGCTGGAAGTGGAAGACTTCGACGCCCTGATCATGTTCGTGCGCACCAAGCAAGCGACCCTGGACCTGGCCAGCGCCCTGGAAGCCAAAGGCTACAAAGCCGCTGCGCTGAACGGTGACATTGCCCAGAACCAGCGTGAGCGCGTGATCGACTCCCTCAAGGATGGCCGTCTGGACATCGTTGTGGCGACCGACGTTGCCGCTCGTGGCCTGGACGTTCCGCGCATCACTCACGTGTTCAACGTCGACATGCCGTACGATCCGGAATCCTACGTTCACCGTATCGGTCGTACCGGCCGTGCCGGTCGCGAAGGTCGTGCATTGCTGCTGGTGACTCCACGTGAGCGCCGCATGCTGCAAGTGATCGAGCGTGTAACCGGTCAGAAGGTTGCTGAAGTTCGCCTGCCGGACGCTCAAGCCGTTCTGGATGCGCGCATCAAGAAACTGACCAACAGCCTGTCGCCGCTGGTGGCTGAAGCCGAATCGACCCACGGTGATCTGCTCGATCGCCTGACCGCCGACATCGGTTGCAGCCCGCGTGCCCTGGCCGCAGCCTTGCTGCGCAAGGCAACCAACGGTCAAGCGCTGAACCTGGCCGCTATCGAGAAAGAGCGTCCACTGGTGCCGAACAATGCACCGCGTGGCGATCGTCCAGAGCGTTCCGGTGATCGTCCTGAGCGTGGTGACCGCGAGCGTCGCGCACCGATCCCTCTGGCCGAAGGCCGTGCTCGTTGCCGTACCGCGCTGGGTGCGCGTGATGGTATCGCTGCCAAGAACCTGCTGGGCGCGATCCTCAACGAAGGTGGTCTGGCGCGTGAAGCCATCGGTCGCATCCAGGTGCGTGACAGCTTCAGCCTCGTCGAACTGCCGGAAGACGGTCTTGAGAAGTTGCTGAGCAAGCTGAAGGACACTCGCGTTGCCGGTAAGCAGTTGAAGCTGCGTCGCTACCGCGAAGATTGATCCGCCCACGGGCTGATTGATCGAACATAAAAAATCCCCGACTGGTTCGGGGATTTTTTATGCCTGTGATTTGTTGTTGTTGTTGTAGGAGCAGCCGGTCGACGCTCGAATGCTCGCGATGGTGGTCAACGAAAACGCTGGCTGTCTGACACCCCGCGCTGCCTGATCCTCCATCGCGAGCATTCGAGCGTCGACTGGCTGCTCCTACATTATGGGGTTATTCGGCAGTTGGCCCGCCGCCCGCCGTCACCACCTGAATGCTCATGCGCGGTGTCGCCAGGTCCAGTCCGGCTTCATCCAGATGCCGTTTGAGCGACAGGTTGAATGCCCGTGAAACTTCCCATTGCTTGATCGGAGCGGTCTTGAATCGAGCCCGCAGAATCGCGTTGCCGGACTCGAAGCTCTCCACGCCCTGAAACTCCAGGGGCGACCAGATATTGCGTCGTTGCAGCGGGTCGGTGCGCATTTTCTGGCCGACGTCGCGCATCAGCTTGATCGCATTGTCGATGTCCATGCTGGCAGGCACCGCGACCCGGAATATCGCGTAGCCAAATTCCCGGGAGTAATTCTTGATGCTCTTGATTTCGCTGAACGGAATGGTGTGGACGATGCCGTCGATGTCCCGGAGACGCACGGTGCGAATGGTCAGGCCCTCGACGGTGCCCAGATGGCCGCCGACGTCCACGTAGTCGTCGATGGCCAGGGAGTCTTCGATGATGATGAACAGGCCGGTGATCAGGTCGGCGACCAGCGATTGGGCGCCAAAACCGATGGCCAGGCCGATCACGCCGGCACCGGCCAGCAGTGGCGTAACGTTCATGCCCATGTTCGCCAGGGCGACGATCAGCGCGATGATGAAAATCGCCACGAACAGCACGTTGCGGATCAGCGGCATCATGGTCTGTGCGCGGGCGTTGGCCAGGCCCTTGCGAGAGCGGGTGAGGGCGTGATGCACGGCGGTGTCGCTGAGGATCCAGATCAGCCAGGCAAAGATCAGTGTGCCAATAAGGCTGAACAGCTTGACGCTGACCTCATGTCCTTCACCTTCGGTGAAGCCGATCAGTGACATGCCCCACACCCGCAGGCCCAGTTCGATGAATGCCAGCCATACCACTAGATGGGCCAGGGTATAGAAGAAGTTTTTCAGGCGTTCCGAATACAGCGCGTGACGCTTTGCGCCGCGTTGCGGTTTGAGGGCGTGGCGGCGCACCAGGCCATTGATGACCATGCACAACACCAGCAACACGGTGCAGATCAGCGACTGGCGCAGCGCGGTGCTGGTGTCGCCTGCCGAGACGAAGGTGGCGAACAGCGAGATCCCCACCAGCACCAGTGCCGGTACAAACCAGAAGGTGCCGAGAATTTCGATGGTGTCGCTGAGGGCGCGGCGGGTCAGGCGCCGGGACAGTGGCTGATTGCGGATCAAGTGGGCAATCGGGCGCCGGAAACGCAGGATGAACAGCCCCGTGGACAACGCCGCCAACACATTGGCCACCGTCGCCGCCGTGTGCGCCAGGTGTACGCCAAGGCTTTCAACCAGGCGTGGGTCGCTCAAGGCCTCACCAAAAGCGGCGAAACTGCCGATCAACCATAGCGGTCGGAAGGCCTGGTGCCGCAGGATGTACAGGGCCCGGTGACGGTGCGGGCCGTCGAGCAGGGAAAAGGCAATCACGCAGATTGCTGAGAAACAGGTGCCGACCACCAGTGCATAGGCCAACACCATGGCGAGGCTTTTACCGAGTGACGATGGCAGGGCGTAACTCATGTAGACCGTGATGACCAAGGCAATCAACCACGGCCCCAGCTTGCGCAGGGCAAAGCGCAGCATATCCACGGCCCGGGGGTGTTGCGGCAATTCCTCGGTCAGGCCGAAGCGCATCCGTACCCGATGGCTGACCCAGATCAGCACCGCCGCCAGCAGGCTCCAGACCATCAGGATCATGGCAAAGGCGAAGATGATCGGCAGCCACTCGCTGGCCGGCAGCACCAGTGCCGCCAATTCATCCTTGGCCAGATCGAATTCGGCGGACCAGCGAGTGATTGGGCTGTCGGCGCCGGAGAATTGCTTTTCGAAACTGGCCAGGGTCCCGCCGATCAGGCCCAGCACGCCTTCCTCGGCGACCGGTTGGGCTTTTTTTGTGGCGTCGCGCAGCCTCTTCAGATCAGCCAGCAGCTTGCTGCGCTGCTGATCGTTCTCCAGCGACTTGATGACTTCGTCGAGGGATTGCCCAAGGGGTTCCTGCGCCTCGGGTTGGGTTTTTGCCGGGCTGCCAAGCAGGCCCGGCAACCCGACGGCCTGGGCAGGCGCTGACGCCATCAGGGTCATCAGGCAGATAAGGAAAAGACATGGCAGGGCGAACAGGCGAGCGAACACTAGGCGGTCAACCTCGAAATGGGCAGATCGACCGAGTGTACGAGCCCGTCAAAACCAATGCGAGCGGGGTGGGGATTTTATTCGTTGAGTTTGGCGAGGATCTTGAAGATCACCGTGGCCAGGATCAGCAGCATGCCGAGCCACATGGCGAGCACGCCGGCGTTCTTGTCGCGAAAATTGAAACCGACTGCCAACATGATCATCCCGATAAGAATGGGGATGAGCATGGCGTGAAATGAGGACATCGTGATCATGGCGACTGCCTTGTCAAAGGAGTGGTTAAAGTCTAGGTGGCATTTTGCAGGCTGCTGTCTGTAGGAGCGAGCATGCTCGCGATGGACGCCAACGAAATCGCTGGCCGTCTGACACCTCGCGGTGCTTGTGCCTCCATCGCGAGCATGCTCGCTCCTACAGATAAAGATGCAGATTCATGCGCGGTTACGGCAATTCGCGGCAGGCGTAGAACGCACTGAGCACCTTTACCAGGTGCGCCAGGTCATGGCTGCCGCACAGTTCGCGGATCGAATGCATGGCGAAGGTCGGCAGGCCGATGTCCACGGTACGCACCCCAAGGTGGCTGGCGGTGATTGGGCCGATGGTCGAGCCGCAACCCATGTCGCTGCGCACCACGAAGCTCTGCACCGGCACTTCTTCGGCCATGCACAGGTGACGGAAGAACCCGGCGGTTTCGCTGTTGGTGGCGTAGCGCTGGTTGCTGTTGACCTTGATCACAGGGCCGGCGTTGAGTTTCGGGCCGTGATTGGCATCGTGCTTGTCGGCGTAGTTGGGGTGCACGCCGTGGGCGTTGTCGGCCGAGACCAGCAGTGATTTCTGAATGGTGCGTACGAATTCATCGCCTTCTGGCAGCAGGCGGCGCAATGTCTGCTCCAGCATCGGACCGTCGGCGCCACAGGCCGAGCAGGATCCGACTTCCTCGTGGTCATTGCAGACCAGGACGCACGTTTCGTCGGTGTCCGTGGTCAGCAGCGCTTGCAGGCCGGCATAGCATGACAGCAGGTTGTCCAGGCGCGCGCCGGCGATGAAATCACCATGCAGGCCAATGACGGCCGCGCTTTGGGTGTCGTAGAAGCTCAATTCGTAATCCAGCACGACATCGGCGTTCAGGCCGTGTTCGCGGGCCAGTTGGTCGGTGAGCACGGCGCGGAAATCCACGCGCTCGTCCCCGGCGAATTGCGCAAGTACCGGGGGCAGTTCGGTCTGGGCGTTGATCGCCCAGCCCATGTTGGCTTCACGATTGAGGTGAATGGCCAGGTTGGGGATGATCGCGATCGGCGCCTTGAAGTCGATCAGCTGGCTTTCGACCTTTCCATCACGACGGAAGGTGACGCGGCCGGCCAGGGACAGGTCGCGGTCGAACCAGGGAGCCAGCAGGGCGCCTCCATAGACTTCGACGCCCAATTGCCAGAAACCCTGGCGTTGCAGTTCCGGCTGAGGCTTGACCCGCAGGCACGGGCTGTCGGTGTGGGCACCGACCAGGCGAATGCCGCCGTGCAGTGGCGAGTGCCGGCCCATCTTGATCGCGACGATCGAGGAGTCGTTACGGGTGACGTAGTAGCGACCATTGGCTTCGGTGTTCCATGGCTCGCGTTCGTCCAGGCGTTGGAAGCCCGCCGCTTCCAGACGCTGAACAAGGCTGGCGGTGGCATGAAACGGGGTAGGGGAGGCCTTGAGGAAATCGATCAGGCCTTGGTTCAACTCTTCGCGCATAAGTAGCTCCAGACAGCAATGACGCCAGTTTAACGTATTGGCCCGGTGCGTTGGACAAGAGCTTGCAGCACCGGGCCTGGCCGGGCGCTCAATGGGTCATTCGCTCGCGCAGGTAGGCAATGATGGTTTGTTCGTCGCTGGACTTGGCTGGCCGCGGCAGATGTTTTGGCCAGCGACCCTTGTCCGTGCCGAAAAACCTTTTCTGTTTGTCTTCATCCCAGCGCAGGATTTCGCGGGAGGCGGACTCCCACCATTCATGGCGGCACACTTCGTAGTAAGGATGTTCGGGCGCCGCGCTTCCATAGAGTAGGTCACGACCGACCTTTTTCACGCTCTTGCGCTTGTTGCGCAGCTTCCACTTGATGCGCAGGCGCTGCCAGGGTGAGGGCACGGGCTTGCAGCGCGGGACTTCTGTGCACAGCGCTGGCAGCTCGGCACGGAACTGCTCGCCATGGCGGGAGAAAAAATGCTTCTGCATGGCATGGAAGAAGCGTTTTTCCGCGAAGTAGTGATAGACGAACTTCTTTGCTTCCTGAACGGGTTGGTTGCGCATCGCGAACGACAGGGCGATTTGCTCGATGGTGTGGATATCGAATGAGTCTCGGGTCCATTCATCGATCAGGCGGATTGATTCATCGAGCAACCGCGTATCACCGTCGGTGACACCGCACAGCCCGCTGTTATACAGCTTGAAACTGTTGTTGGCCGAGATGCCATGGGTTTGCAGGCAGCGGCCGAGCTTGACGTAGTCCGGGCGTTCGCAGACGTAGCTCCAGTCGTACTCGAAACGGTCCATGACATAACGCCCGGGCGCGATGCGGTCGAAGACGCGATGCGGCGATTCCAGGAACAGTGTATCGGTGTCGACGAACAGCGTCTTTTGCGCAAGCTTCAGCCCTTGGGCAATGGCGCAGGCCTTGCGTCGATGGTGATAGCCGTTTTCGCCCTGCCACTGGGTCATGGTCTGCTCGTTCAGGGCGATCGTGTCCACCGGCCAGCCAGCATAATCTTCCGGGCGATCGGTCATGACCCTGATGCACAATGACTCGCCCCGTTTGAGTTGCGACAGGGCGGTGAGCATGCTGAATTTGGCTTCGCGCCGGTAGACATCCTGGTTGCCATAGATGAGGTAGAGCAACTGGTGCGGTGTTTTTTCCAGGGGGGGCAGCGCTTCGCGCATAAGTAGCTCCAGGCAACAGAAGCGCGAGTTTACCGTATTGGCCTGGGGCAATGCAGGCGCGCTGTTGTCAGCAAATGTTGTAACGACAAATGAAAAGCGCCCTTCATTGCAAGGGCGTTTTCAATGCGCTTTCAGTGGTCAGCCACTCAAAAAGGTGCAGGGCACTCAAAGCGCAGTCGCTCGCCGCTTTGTGGGTGGGTGAAGCTAAGCATGCTTGCATGCAGGCACAGGCGTGGCCAGGCGGCCAGGGCTTGCTCATGGGCGTAGAGTCCGTCGCCCAGCAATGGATGACCGATCGACAGCATGTGCACGCGCAATTGGTGCGAGCGTCCGGTGATCGGCGTGAGTTCGACGCGACACCAATCACCGCAGCGTTCCAGCACGCGCCAGAAGGTCAGGGCGTGTTTGCCGAATTCATGGTCCACCACGTGACGTGGCTTGGTCGGCGGGTCGTAGCGCAGCGGCAAGTCGATGCTGCCACTGTCGAGCTCCGGCTGGCCCCAGCACAATGCGGTGTAGGCCTTTTCCGTTTCGCGGTCGTGAAATTGCCGAGACAGTTCACGGTGCGTATCGGGATCCCGGGCCAGCAGGATGATGCCGGAGGTTTCCCAGTCCAGTCGATGGACGATTCGCGCTTCCGGGTAGCCGTTTTCCTGCAGGCGGGTAATCAGGCAGTCCTTATTGTCGTCGGCCCGACCGGGCACGGAGAGCAACAGGGTGGGTTTGTTGACCACCAGGACAGCAGCGTCCTCATGGATGATGTGAATATTGGACAGCGGCATCAAACAGCCTCGTTACAAACGCCAACGGCGGTTCAGGCCTGCAGGCCTGAACCGCCGTGGTTCCACCCGGATCGACTCAGCGATCTGGCAGGGTGATATTGAGTTCCAGAATCGAGCAGCTGCCCTGGCTTTCCAGTGCGACGTGCACGTCATCGGACCCGATATTGACGTACTTGCGAATCACCTCGACCAGTTCCTTCTGCAGGGCTGGCAGGTAATCCGGGGTACTGCGTTGGCCGCGTTCGTGCGCCACGATGATCTGTAGACGCTCTTTCGCTACCGACGCGGTGCTTTGCTTTTTGTTGGCACGAAAGAAGTCAAAAAGGTTCATTGGTTAGTTGCCTCCAAACAGGCGCTCGAAGAATCCCTTCTTCTGTACATCAAGGAAACGATGTTCCACGGTTTTGCCCAACAGGCGGTCCACGGTATCGCTGTAGGCCTGGCCTGCATCGCTCTGGTCGTCGAGAATCACTGGAACGCCCTGGTTGGATGCCTTGAGCACCGCCTGGGATTCAGGGATCACGCCGAGCAGGGCCACCGAGAGGATCTCCTTGACGTCTTCGACGCCGAGCATTTCACCCTTGCTCACGCGCTCTGGATGGTAACGGGTAATCAGCAGGTGTTCCTTGATCGGGTCTTCGCCACGCTCGGCTCGACGGGACTTGCTGGCCAGCAGGCCAAGCATGCGGTCGGAGTCGCGCACCGAGGAGACTTCCGGGTTGGTCACCACGATCGCTTCGTCTGCGAAGTACATGGCCAGGTGAGCACCTTTTTCGATACCCGCCGGGGAGTCGCAGACCACGAACTCGAAGTCTTCCTTGAGTTGCATCAGGACTTTTTCCACGCCTTCGACCGTCAGCGCGTCTTTGTCGCGGGTCTGGCTGGCGGCCAGTACGTAGAGGTTCTCCAGGCGCTTGTCTTTGATCAAGGCCTGTTGCAGGTTGGCTTCGCCGTTCACTACGTTGACGAAGTCATACACCACGCGACGCTCGCAACCCATGATCAGGTCGAGGTTACGCAAACCGACGTCGAAGTCGACGATGACTGTTTTGTGACCGCGCAGAGCGAGGCCGGTACCGATAGCGGCGCTGGTGGTGGTCTTACCCACACCACCCTTGCCGGATGTAACCACGAGAATCTTGGCCAAGGTGTTTCACCCCTAAGGAAAAAGGACTTTTAGCCCCTGAAAAACATCTCTTGAAAACTACAGCAGTTGGACAGCCTTGGCTGGAATATGGCCGCAGACGGCATTTACCCCCGGTAAACACTGTTTGTAGCCTGTTTCCTACTTCGTTTGAGCCGTTTTCGCTACGTTTTAGAGATGCTTGGAAAATGCGGCAGTATCCGTTAAAGCCGAATGATGTTCAACACATCGCCAGACAGGCTGACCTGCACGCCCGAGCCCCACAACGGGTCGCGGCGCAGATCTTCGGAAACCTTGTAATGTCCGGCAATAGAGATCAGTTCAGCGCTCATTTGCTGGCAGAAAATCCGTGCCTTGGTGTCGCCTTTGACGCCGGCCAGCACACGACCGCGCATCGGGCCGTATACATGGATGTTCCCATCGGCGAGAAGTTCCGCCCCCGGGCTGACCGAGGAGATCACTACCAGATCACTGCCCTGGGCGTAGATCTGCTGGCCACCGCGCACTGGCGAAGTGATGATTTTCGTCGGCTTGATGGTCGGTTCCGCTGGTTTTTCCGGTTTTTTCGCAACGACGCCTTCGTTCAGGTCCAGCGCCCGTTCACGGGCCCCGGATGGCGGCAACACTGGCAGGTCGACGGCGATGGCGGCCGCGATGTCTTCGATGCGGCTGGCGCGGATGGCCAGGGTACGCAGGCCATGCTGACGGCAGATGCGCATCAGGCCGGGCAGATCCACGGCACCACCGTTGGCCGGGAGTTTGTCCAAAGCCAGGACCAGCGGTGCATTACTGAAGAAGTTCGGCGCCTGAGCGACTTTGGCGGCCAGCTGCCGATCGAGGCCTTCAAGGTCATTTCGGGCCAGTTCCAGCACCGTTATGGCAAGCATGCTGCCCTTCAACTGGAACACGGGATCTTGGTCAAGCGGTTCGGTTTGGCTCATGGTCGGCATACAACGACTTGTCACTAAAAGTGCCCAGACTTATAACGAGAACGCCCGCGAGCCGCAAGCCGGGTCGAACGATGTAGAATGCGCGGCCAACGTCTTTTCGGAACCTTTAATGGATCGCCCGCGTTTTCGAACAACTTTTCTGATGCCGCGTTTCTGGCCGCTCTGGTGCGGCCTGGGGCTGTTATGGCTGATTGTCCAGCTGCCGTACCCTGCATTGCTGTGGATCGGTCGGGTCCTGGGTGCCTTGATGTATCGGGTAGCGGCCGACCGGCGGCGCATTGCCAAGCGCAATCTCGAACTGTGCTTCCCGGAAAAATCCGCGGCAGAGCGCAAGCGTCTGCTCAAGGAAAATTTTGCGTCCACCGGTATCGCCTTCTTTGAAATGGCGATGAGCTGGTGGTGGTCACGCGAGCGGTTGGCGAAACTGGCCCATGTC
Organism: Pseudomonas umsongensis; assembly: GCF_002236105.1. Taxonomy (GTDB): domain Bacteria; phylum Pseudomonadota; class Gammaproteobacteria; order Pseudomonadales; family Pseudomonadaceae; genus Aquipseudomonas; species Aquipseudomonas umsongensis. Next base: position 2,213,140 of record NZ_NIWU01000001.1, on the reverse strand, counting down.
GAAGGCCTGGAGCACCTGAAGAATGCCCAGCGTGAGGGCAAGGGCGTGATCCTGATGGCCGTCCACTTCACCACGCTGGAAATCGGTGCGGCGCTGCTCGGCCAGCAACACACCATCGACGGTATGTACCGCGAGCACAAGAACCCGCTATTCGACTATGTGCAGCGTCGCGGTCGCGAGCGGCACAACCTGGATTCGCTGGCGGTGGAGCGTGAGGACGTGCGCGGCATGCTCAAGTTGCTACGCGCCGGCCGTGCGATCTGGTATGCGCCGGACCAGGACTATGGCGCCAAGCAAAGCATTTTCGTGCCGTTGTTCGGCATCCAGGCCGCCACCGTCACCGCCACCAGCAAGTTCGCGCGGTTGGGCAAGGCGTTGGTGGTGCCGTTCACCCAGGAACGCCTGGCGGACGGGAGTGGGTATCGCCTGGTGATCCACGCGCCGCTCGAAGGCTTCCCAGGCGAAACCGAGGAAGCCGACTGCCTGCGCATCAACCAGTGGATCGAAGGCGTCTTGCGTGATTGCCCAGAGCAATACCTCTGGGCCCATCGCCGCTTCAAGAGCCGTCCGCCCGGTGAACCGAAGCTGTACCCAAAGCGCGGCTGAACGGCCGCACCCTGTAGGAGCGAGCATGTCGAATCGTCGCACCGTCGCGATGGTCGTCAACGATAATGCTGGCAGCCTGACACCCAGCGGCGTCCTCGGGTCCATCGCGAGCATGCTCGCTCCTACAAGGGACGATCCCCATCAATGAGCATGGAGCGTTATTCATGAATCCCGCTGAACCCGTCACGGGCTTGATCCTTTCCGGCGGCGGGGCTCGGGCGGCCTATCAAGTGGGCGTGCTGGCGGCGATTGCCGAGTTGCTGCCATTGGGTGCGGACAATCCTTTTCCGGTGATCGTCGGCACCTCCGCCGGCGCTATCAATGCCGTCAGCCTGGCCAGCGGGGCGATGGATTTTCGCGCGGCTATCGAGCGGCTGACGGCGTTCTGGCAGGGTTTTCGCAGCCATCTGGTGTTGCGCAGCGACTGGCCGGGCGTGATCAGCCAGGCCGCCCGGTTCGTTAGCCACAGTTTGTTGGGCCTTGGCGCCCCGGTGCCCGTGGCGTTGCTCAACAGCTCGCCGCTACGCGGATTACTCGACGACAAACTGCACATGGGCGGCATTGCCCACGCCATCGAGCAGAAGCAGTTGCAGGCCGTCGCGGTCACGGCGTTCGGCTATGAATCCGGTCAGGCGGTGACGTTCTATCAGGGCGGCGGCACTATAGACGCCTGGTTGCGCCATCGGCGGATCGGCGTTCCCACACAATTGTCGGTCGACCATTTACTCGCCAGTTCGGCCATTCCGCTGCTGTTCGCCCCGGTGAAAATCGGCGAGGAGTATTTCGGCGACGGCGCGGTGCGCCAATCGGCACCGATCAGCCCGGCCCTGCATCTGGGCGCCAACCGGGTGCTGGTGGTAGGTGTCAGCGGCAACCCGCGCGGCATCGACCCGGAGCAGCCGCTGCAACGCGCCTACTCCGGTCAGCAGCCAACCTTGGCGCAGATCGGTGGGCATATGCTCAACAGCACGTTCATCGATAGCCTGGAAAGTGATATCGAACTCTTGCAGCGCTTGAATCAGTTCAGTCGCCTCATGCCCGATGGCACGCCGATCCGTACGTTGGGGGTGGCGCCAGTGGAGGTGTTGGTGATTTCACCCAGCCAGCCGATCGACGAGATCGCCGCACGCCATCGCCAGGAACTGCCAGCGGCGCTGCGCCTGTTCTTGCGTGGACCGGGAGCGACCAAGACCAGCGGGGCGGGGGTGTTGAGTTATCTGCTGTTCGAGGCGGGGTATTGCAGCGAGTTGATTGATCTGGGGCGGCGGGATGCGTTGGCCAAGCGCGGGGAGATTTGCCGGTTTCTCGGGTTGGCGGAACCTGTGGTTTCGGCTTGAGATTGGCGGTGCGGCATTCGCGAGCAGGCTCGCTCCCACAGTGAATCTTCAGTGCGACAAAGATCAAATGTGGGAGCGAGCCTGCTCGCGAAGCTTTTAAATCAGAAGTGCACCTTGACCAGGAAGCTGGTCACGCTCTGATCGGTCTTGAAGCCCTGGCTGTCTTCGATACCGTACTTGTTTTTCCAGTAGTCATACTCGACACCGACGTACAGCTGCTTGGCGCCCAGGTTCAGCACCTTGCCCAGGTCGTATTTGATCTGTGGGTTAAAGTGCAGGTTGGCGTGGTATTCGCCTTTCTTGTTGACGTCGTTGTCAACGACCCAGTCCATGAAACCGTCGATCAGCACGTCCGAGTCACCCACTGGAATGGTATAGGACCAGACCGGGGTGACTTGCCAGATGTTGTCACCCGGGCGGTCGCCTTCGGTATGACGGTTGTAGAAGTTCAGCTGGAAGTAGTCAAAGCCGGGGATGGCCAGGTCGAAACCCGGACCGATCAGGTACGACTCGGTATCGTCTTCACCGAACTCATAGGTCATGGCCAGCAGCACGTCCTTGATCGGACCGAACTCCAGCTTCTGATCGAAAATCTTGTTGAACGACAAGCGCGGGCTGAATTCACCATAGTGAGTGTTCTTGCCTGCGAAGGCGTCTTCCTTGCCGTTGTAGAAGATTTTGTCGATGAAGAAGAAGTTGTCGCCGTATTTCCAGCCGTCGGCGTGTTCGAAGGTCACCGTCTGCTGGATGCGCGGGTTGACCTGGAAGTCCTTGCCATACAGGTAGGTCAGGCTGTTGTTCTGCCATTGCAGCAAGTCGCCGGCCATGGCCTGACCCCCCGCCAGCAACGATCCTGCCAGCATCAGGCTAGTGCACGTACGTTTCATTCGGTTGCTCCCAAAAAGTAGTGGTTTCACGTTATTTTTTTAAGGTCGACGCTCTGGTGTGGCGCCTTTTTCCGTAACTGCAAAAAAATCATCCATTCGGTCAGCTTTGTACTGTTAGCAAGAGCTGCGCCAAGGCTTTCAGAAAACAAAAAAACTCCCGTTCGGCGGCTCTGGAGCAGTCGATTGAGAGTGGTTTGGGGGTGCCTTGGTACCGTCCAGAGCCGGGATAAGTTGGCTTTCTGGTCAGGAATTAAATCCGGGCTTTTTTTTAAAGCGGATTCAGGCGGCCGCGGAGAATACTGACTCCTCGGCCAGGTCTCAAGTGCTCCGCAACAGCGCACCGACGACAGGTTTGGGGCACGGTTGCGGATCATCTTAGAAATGCACCTTCACCAGCAGGCTGGTGGTGCTTTCGTGGGTGTCGAGGTTGTTGTTGTTTTCGATGCCGTACTTGTCTTTCCAGTAGCTGTATTCGACGCCGACGTACACCTGCTTTTCCCGCCAGCCGAGGGTTTTGCCCAAGTCATATTTGACCTGCGGGTTGAAGTGCAGGTTGGCGTGATACGTGCCGCGCGAGTTCTGGTCATTGTCGACGACCCAGTCCAGGTAGCCGTCGATCAACAGGCTCGAGTTGCCCAGGGGCACGGTGTAGGACCAGGCCGGCGAGATCTGCCAGACGTCATCACCGGGACGCGAGCCTTCGGTCTGGCGATAGTAGAAGTTCAAGGTGAAAAAGTTGAAGCCCGGTACCGCGAGGTCAAAACCGGGGCCGATCAGGTACGCCTCGCTGTCGTCTTCGCCATTCTCGTAGGTCAAGGCCAGCAACACATCCTTGATTGGGCCGAGTTCGAAACGGCGGTCGAGAATCTTGCCGAAGGAGAGCCGCGGACTGAACTCGCCGTAATAGGCGTGCACGCCTTTGTTGCGGTCTTTCTCGCCGTTGTAGTAGGTGCTGTCGATGAACATGAAGTTGTCGCCGTACTTCCAGCGGTCGGCATGTTCAAAAGTGATCGTTTGCTGGATCGGCGGGTTGACCGCGAAGTCCTTGCCATACAGATAGCTCAGGCTGTTGGTTTGCCACAGCAGTAGATCGCCGGCCATCGCTTGGCTCGCGGCCAGGAGGCCAGCACCCAACAGCATGTTTTTCTGTGTCCGAATCATCTGTTGCTCCCTCTTGTTTTTATTTTTCAAGGCGCAGGAAACCCCAACCCCTGTAGGAGCGAGCATGCTCGCGATGGTCGTTAACGATTACGCGTGGTATCTGGTTAAACGCGTTGTCTTCACGTCCATCGCGAGCATGCTCGCTCCTACAGTGGGAGGGCGTTTCTGTCTTAGTGGGCGTGACAGTCGTTGATGGCCGCGCGTTCGGCGCCGCCGAGGATGTTGAACAGCAAGTTCAGGGTCAGGGCGCTAAGCGTGGCCATGGCGATACCGCTGTGGGTGATCGGGCTCATCCACACCGGCAGGTGGGCGAAAAACTCCGGCCGAACCACCGGAATCAGGCCCATGCCGATGCTCACCGCCACCAGCAATTGGTTGCGTCGGTCACCGATGTCGGCTTCCTGCAGGATCTTGATCCCGGTGGCGGCGACCATGCCGAACATTGCGATCGCCGCGCCGCCCAGCACCGCCGGTGGAATCGAGGCCACGAGGAACGCGGCCTTGGGCAGAAGGCTCAGCACGATCAACAAGCCGCCCGCAACGATGGTTACTGAGCGGCAACGTACGCCAGTCATCTGCACAAGGCCGATGTTCTGCGCGAAGGAGGAGTGGGTGAAGGTGTTGAAGAAGCCGGCGAAGAACGAGGCACCAGCATCACACAACAAGCCGCGACGCAACATGCGCGGGCAGACTTCCTGGCCGGTGATCTTGCCCAAGGCCAGGAACATCCCGGTGGACTCGACGAAAATGATCACCACCACCAGGCACATCGAGAGGATTGGCGCGAGCTCGAATTTCGGCATGCCAAAGTGCAGCGGCGTGACAAATTGCAGCCATGGCGCCTGAGCCATGCCGCTGAGGTCGACCATGCCCAGCACGCCACAAAGTACATAGCCCAGGCACATGCCGATCAATACGGAAATGTTGACCCAGAAGCCGCGCATGAAGCGATGCACCAGCAGGATGGTGCCCAGCACCAACGCGGCGATGGTCAGGTAGATCGGTGAGCCGAATTGAGCGGCTTGAGCACCACCGCCGGCCCAGTTCACGGCCACGGGGAACAGCGACAAACCGATCGAGGTGATGACCGTGCCAGTGACCAGCGGCGGGAAGAAGCGCACGACCTTGGACATGAATGGCGCGATCAGCATGCCGAAGAACCCGGCGGCGATGGTCGCGCCGAAGATCCCCTGCAGGCCGATGCCCGGCATGCAGGCCATGGCGACCATGCTGCCGACGGCGGCGAAACTGGCACCCATCATCACCGGCATGCGAATGCCCATGGGACCGATACCGAGAGACTGGACGATGGTGGCGATGCCGGCGACCAGCAGGTCGGCGTTGATCAGGAAGGCGATTTCTTCACGATTCAGGCCAGCGGCCTGTCCGATGATCAGCGGCACCGCAATGGCGCCGCCGTACATCAGCAGAACATGTTGCAGACCGACCAGGATCAGTTGCAAAAGGGGCAAACGCTGAATGGCGGGTGCGTCGGGGATGCGCGCTTGGAAGAGCTCGGACATGCAACACCTCGGATCATTTTTATTCTTGTGATTTTTGCATCAGGGTCGACCGCGGTGCGGCCATTCGCGAGCAGGCTCGCTCCCACAGGTTTTGCATTGTCTGTGTGGGAGCGAGCCTGCTCGCGAAGCTTTTATTGCTTAATTGGTCGGGGCACCCTGAACGATCCAGGCGCCGATCAGGTCACGTTCCTGCTGGGTCATCTGGGTGATGTTGCCCAACGGCATGATCTGGGTGGCAACCGCTTGAGCCTGGATGCGCGCCGCGTTCTGGCGGATCTGCTCGGGGGTGTCGAGCATCACGCCGGCGGGAGCGGCGCTGAAGAGTGGGCTGGTCGGTTTGGCCGAATGACAGACTGCGCAGCGTTCCTGGATCACGCTGTGCACCTTGTCGAAACCAGGGCCGGCGTTGGACGCCTTAACTTGCGCGGTTGCAGGGGCTTCGGCAGGTTTTGCTTCAGCCGGTTTCAAACCACCACCCACTGCTGTTTCCGGCAGAGGCTGGTACTCGATCGCGGCAGGTGCCTTGGCCACTTCAGGCGCGCTGGACATCGGCTTCGGACCAGACACATAGGCCAGGCAAATCATGCCCACCGCTGCCACCGGCAGGGTCCAGGCAAACTTGTGGCTGTCGTGACGGGTGTTGAAGTAGTGACGCACCAACACCGCCAGTACCGCGATCCCGGCCAGGATCAGCCAGTTGTATTGGCTGCCGTAGGTGCTCGGGAAGTGGTTGCTGATCATGATGAACAGCACCGGCAAGGTGAAGTAGTTGTTGTGGCGCGAACGCAGCAGGCCTTTGGCCGGAAGCGCCGGATCGGGCGTGCGGTTCTCGGCGATGGCCGCCACCAGTGCGCGTTGCGCCGGCATGATGATGCGGAACACGTTGCCGACCATGATGGTGCCGATGATCGCGCCGACGTGCAGGTATGCACCACGACCGCTGAACACCTTGCTGAAGCCATAGGCGGCGCCAATGATCAGTACGAACAGGATGAAACCCAGCAGGGCAGGGCGTTTGCCCAGGGCCGAGTCACAGAGGAAGGAGTAGATGAACCAGCCGATGAACAACGAGCCGATACCGATGGCCACGCCTTCAGGGCCGCTCAGGGTGCTGCCTGGAGCCAGCAGGTAGAGCGTCGGGTTGGAATAGAACACCACGCACAGCAGCGCGATACCCGACATCCAGGTGAAGTAGGCTTCCCATTTGAACCAGTGCAGGTTGTCCGGCATGGTCGGTGGAGCCAGTTTGTATTTTTCCAGGTGGTAGATACCGCCGCCATGGATCGCCCACAAGTCACCGGCCAGACCGCTTTTCGGGTTGACCCGATTGAGGTTGTTTTCCAGCCAGACGAAGTAGAACGATGCGCCGATCCAGGCCACGCCAGTAATCATGTGAACCCAGCGCACGCTCAGGTTCAGCCATTCCAACAGATGTGCTTCCACAGTCTTTACCTCTCGCCTGTCACTCTGTTGTCGAGTGATCAGACCTTCTCTTATTGGTGGGGGGCGAGGATCAAACGCTCATCCTCTTTGAAAAAATGCTCATCGCAGTTATTGCCTGTGCCACTGCGATCAACCACCAGGAAGTCATCCCGCTTTTCGATCGTCAGCACCGGGTGGTGCCAGACGCCGCGATGGTAATTAATGCCCTGCCTGCCGTTGGTGACGAAGGCGCGGACCAAGCCTGATACAGGTTCATCGCCAAGTGGCGCGACCACGATCAGAAAGGGGTTGCCGAGCAGCGGAATGAAAGCCTGGCTGCCCAGCGGATGACGCTCCAGCATGCTGACGGTCAGCGGCATGTCCTGCGCGTCGGCGCGGAAGATGCTGATGATCGCCTTATCCTCTGGCGTGGCGGTTTCCACCGTCGCCAGTTTGTGAAAGCGCATGGTCGAACCGTTGTTGATCATGAAGTGATCGCTGCCGTCGGTTTCGATCACGTCACCGAAAGGGGCGAAGGCTTCTTTGGTCAGCGGTTCAATCGTCAGTGTGCGCATGCTGGTCTTCTTAATCTTTTGAATTTGATCGTTCCCACGCTCTGCGTGGGAACGCCGCCATGGACGCTCCGCGTCCACTGTGACGCGGAGCGTCACGGTATGCATTCCCACGCGGAGCGTGGGAACGATCATCTACACCTTATTTAGCGACCTTGCCGAGGACGCGCAGGCGGCTCACACCACCGTCCGGGAACACGTTCAGGCGGATGTGAGTGATCGGGCCCAGTGCCTTGATCTGCTCGGCGAAGGTGTGTTCGGCGTGCATTTCCAGCTTCTGGCTTGGCAGCAGTTCGCGCCAGAACAGCGACTGGGTTTCGATCTGGCTGTCAGTACCGCCCTTCACGAACGCGCCCTGGATCGAGCAGCTGTCCGGGTAGTTGCCCTTGAAATGCAGGGTGTCGACGATGATTTTCTCGATCTCGCCCGGATGGCCGAGGGCGACGATCACCCAGTCATTGCCTGGCGTGCGACGACGTGCGGTTTCCCAGCCGTCGCCCATGTTGATGCCACGGCCCGGGTTGAGGATGTTGCTCATGCGGCCGAAGTGCTCGTCGGAGCAGGCGAGGGCGCGGCCACCGTTGAGGGCTGCCGCCAGGTCGACCTGCTCGTTGTCACCCACCGCCGACCAGTCGCGGAACGGGATGCCGTACACGCGCAGGCGGGCCACGCCGCCATCCGGGTAGATGTTGAAGCGCAGGTGGCTGAACGCCTGGTCGTTGCTGATTTCGTGGTAGTGGTGGCTGTTGCCTTGCAGCTCGACGGCCGACAGCACTTCGGTCCACTGGGTGTTTTCGTCTGGCTCACCTTCGGCCAGGAAGCAGGCTTCCAGAGAAGCCGACGGCGGGAAGTTGCCGGTAAAGAATGAGGTGTCGATGTCCACGCCTTTGATCGAGCCAGGCACGCCCAGGCGGATCACGGCGCTGTCGTAGCCTTCGAAGCGCTTGCGGCGCGACTCCCAGCCGTCCATCCACTTGCCGTTATCATCGAACACGCCCTCCTTCCATACGGCCGGGGTCGGTTGAAACAGACGGTTGGCGTCTGCGAACCAGTCATCGGTGACCGAGATGATCTTGGTGCCCAGGCGGGCGTCGGCCAGGTTGACGAACTTCTCGAAAGGTACGGCGTAAGCTTTCATTCTTCTTGTCTGCCTTTAATAAGTTGGCTTGGGATGCTTGCAGTGCCCTGGGTGCTTCAGCGTTTTTAACACTCGGGCAAAACTCGCTATAGGGTCAGTAATCGGAACAGGGCGATCTTGTTGATCTCCGCCAGCGCGCACTTGAACTCGGTATCTACCGGGTTGTGGATGCGCGTTTCGAACGCCGCGAGGATCTGATGCCGGTTGCTGCCTTTTACCGCCATGATGAAGGGAAACTTGAACTTGGCCTTGTAGGCGTCGTTCAGCTCGGTGAAGCGCTGGAACTCTTCGGCCGTGCATTGGTGAATACCGGCGCCAGCCTGTTCATGGGTGCTGGCTTCGGTCAACTGGCCCTGGACGGCAGCTTTGCCAGCCAGGTCCGGGTGAGCGTTGATCAGGGCCAACTGGCTTTCGTGATCAGCGCTCAACAGGATGTCGCTCATGCGCTGGTGCAGGGTTTCGATCTGGTCGATCGAAGCGTCCTGGCCCAGGTCGAAGGCCTTCTCGGCCACCCATGGCGAATGTTCGTAGATGTCGGCGAAGGCTTTGACGAAGGCGTCGCGGCTCAGGGTCGAGGGTTTCAATGTTTGAAAGGCGCTCATTTCGCGGCCCCTTGGTACGGGTGGGTTTCCTGCCAGTGGCGCGCGATGTCGACGCGGCGGCTGAACCACACCTGTTCATGACTTTTAGCGTATTCGATAAAGCGCTTGAGCGAAGCCAGACGCGCCGGACGGCCGATCAGGCGGCAGTGCAGGCCGATCGACAGCATTTTCGGGGCTTCCGCGCCTTCGGCGTAGAGCACGTCGAACGCATCCTTGAGGTATTCGAAGAAATCGTCGCCCTTATTGAAGCCCTGCACCTGGGTGAAGCGCATGTCGTTGGTGTCCAGGGTGTACGGGATCACCAGGTGCGGCTTGCCGGTGGGGTTGTTCGGTTCCCAGTAGGGCAGGTCGTCGTCGTAGGTGTCGCAGTCGTAGAGGAAACCGCCTTCTTCCATCACCAGCTTGCGGGTGTTGGGGCCGGTGCGACCGGTGTACCAGCCCAGCGGACGCTCGCCGGTGATTTCGGTGAGGATGCGGATCGCTTCGAGCATGTGCTCGCGTTCCTGCGCTTCGTCCATGTACTGGTAGTCGATCCAGCGGTAGCCGTGGCTGCAGATTTCGTGGCCGGCATCGACCATCGCGCGGATCACATCCGGGTGACGCTGGGCGGCCATCGCCACGGCGAAGATGGTCAGCGGAATGTCGAATTCCTTGAACAGCTTCAGAATCCGCCAGACGCCGGCGCGGCTGCCATACTCGTAAAGCGATTCCATGCTCATGTTGCGCGCGCCCTGTAGCGGCTGGGCAGACACCATTTCCGAGAGGAATGCTTCGGACTCTTTATCGCCGTGCAGGATATTGCGCTCGCCGCCTTCTTCGTAGTTGAGAACGAATGACAGGGCGATGCGGGCATTGCCCGGCCAGTGTGGGTGCGGAGGGTTACTGCCGTAACCGATCAGGTCGCGAGGGTAGTCAGCGCTCACTGCAGTCTTCCTTCTTATATTCGTGGTGACAGTTGGTGTGACGCGACTAAAGGTTGGATCACTGGGTGGCGTCACAGCGATGGGGTGATTGTATACAACTTTATATTCACTTTGTAAGCCTGATTTTTTGCATTTTTCGTTAACGGTCATCTTTGCGTGTTAATGACAAGCACCTGCAAGAAACCTGCCTGGCTGGTCAGTTAATGATTGCACGGTTCAGAGGTGGCGGGTTTCACAGGAAATCCGCGGGATTTTTATCGTTGGCGCCATCAGTCGCAAAAATGTCGTTTTTATTGTGTACAATTTTTTTGAAAAGTGTCTTAATCAATCGCTCGCCGCAGCTTTTCGTGCTCCGAATCGGTGCGGTCTCCTTTTCATCTGACTTCGGGAGGCGCGAAGCCTGGCTGCTCCACGCAGACAGGTGCGCAGAATCAATGGGACGTTTGACTACACATGTTTTGGACGCTGCACATGGTTGCCCGGGCAGCTCGATCAAGGTCGAGTTGTACCGCGTTGAAGGTTCGCAGCTGGAATTGGTCGCCAGCGCGATAACCAACAGCGATGGTCGTGTCGATGCGCCGCTGCTGCAAGGCGATGAGTACCGGACCGGCGTCTACCAGGTTCAGTTTCATGCGGGCGACTATTACCGCGCCCGTGGTGTCCAGTTGCCGGAGCCGGCATTCCTGGATGTGGTGGTGCTACGTTTTGGCATCTCTGCCGAGCAGGATCACTACCATGTACCGCTGCTCATTTCGCCCTACAGCTATTCAACGTACCGAGGAAGCTGATCCCCCAAGCAGCTTTCTCCACCTGGAAGCGACTGCGCATATAGCTTCTTTGGTCTTTCGCCCGCTCACACTGCGGGCTTTTTTTCGCAAAAAATCCTGGGTGGCAAAGGCCGGATCCGCTGCTACATAAAGCCCATCCCGCCAAAACAGGGTGTGACGAAGACAATTCAGTTACTTATTGAGCAGGCAAAAAGGCGATTCATGTAGTATAACTACAAGCGTGCTACATCCCCGGCGCCTGCCAAATAAAAAAGAGTCCAGCCCTTTGAATCTGCTGCAACACATCGCCCAGTCTCGCCACCTGTTACGCAAGTCGGAGCTCAAGGTCGCCGATCACGTTTTGCTTGATCCTGCGGCCGTGATGCACAGTTCCATGGCGGACCTGGCCCACAGCGTGGGGATCAGTGAGCCGACCATCGTGCGCTTTTGCCGCGCCATCGGTTGCTCGGGTTTCCAGGACTTGAAGCTGAAGCTGGCCCAGAGCCTGGCGGCGGGCGCGAGTTTCGGGCAGTTCGCGATCCATGAGGACGATTCGGTAGCGGACTACAGCCTGAAGATTTTCGACACCACCCTGCACACGCTGATGGAGGTTCGCGAGAAGCTCGATCCGCTGGAGTTGCAGCGTGCGGTGACGCTCATGTCCCAGGCCCAGCGCGTCGAATTCTATGGTTTCGGCGCCTCCGGTGCGGTGGCGGCGGATGCGCAGCACAAGTTCTTCCGCTTGCTGCTCACGGCGGCGGCGTATTCCGATCCGCACATGCAGGCGATGTCGGCGGTTACCCTGAAACCAAGCGACGTGGCGATTTGCATTTCGCAGTCCGGCCGCTCCAAGGATCTGCTGATCACCGCCAACCTGGTGCGTGAGAGCGGCGCCTCATTGATCACCTTGTGCCCTAGCCAGACGCCTTTGGCTGAACTGTCGACCGTCAACCTGGCCATCGACGTGCACGAAGACACCGAAATCTATACGCCGCTGACCTCGCGCATTGCCCACCTGGTGGTGATCGATGTGTTGGCCATGGGCGTGGCCATGGCCCGCGGGCCGAGCCTGGTCAACCACCTCAAGAGCGTCAAGCGCAGCCTGCGCAGCTTGCGCCTGTCACCCAAGTCGGTGAAAGCGCTGGACGACTAAGGTCAAAAGATCGCAGCCTGCGGCAGCTCCTACAGGTGTTCACAAATCCCTGTAGGAGCTGCCGCAGGCTGCGATCTTTTGATTGTTCATCTCTCTGTCACCGACCCGCCGCCAAACCGTCATCCCTCGCGCCTATCTTGAAACTCCCGTATTCGACTTGGGAGAACTCAAATGGCCCAGCCCTACGAAGAACGCAACAGTGTCGTCAAAACCCGTCGCCAGCAGGAAGACCGACGCCGCATGGCGTTTCGCCGTGCGATCGAAGATCGTTGTGAGCAGCGTCAGCTGCTGGCCGAGATCGCCGATTTTACTAGCGACCTTGAGCTCAATTACTGGCAGGCGGCCGCGACAGCTTCCCGTCGAAGCGCTCAACCAGCGCGCTGATCTGAATTCTTTCGCTTCGAATGAACGCAAGGAAGGCGTGAGCCACCGGTGACAGGCGCTTGGCCTTGGCCTGTACCAGGCACCAGCTGCGGTAGAGCGGCAGTTCTTCGATCGGCAACTCGATCAAGCCGCCGGTGGCCAATTCAAGGTTCAGGGCGTGGCGCGTCAACAGTGCCACGCCCAGGCCCGCCAGCACACATTCGCGCTGAGCTTCGGCCGAGGAGACCTCCTGGGTCTGGTTGAAATGCACACGTTTCTCCTTGAAGTATTCCTCGCAGGCCAATCGCGTGCCCGAACCCACCTCGCGCATCAGCAAGGTGTAAGGCTCAAGATCCTGCAGGCGCAAAGGCCCCTGATGGCACAGCGGGTGGTCCGGCGGTGCCACAGCAACGATCGGATTGTTCAAGAACGGCAGGAACTCCAGCCCCATGTCCTGCGGCACCATGGACATGATCACCAGGTCGTCGCGGTTGTCCGACAGTCGCCGAATCACCTGGGCGCGATTGACCACCGTCAGTTGCAGATTCACTTCCGGATGCTGGCGCTTGAAGGCGGCAAACAGATGCGGTACGAAATACTTGGCGCTCGATTCCACCGCCAGTTTTAGTTGGCCTTGCAAGGAGCCCTGCATGTCCGACAGTTGCATGTCGAGGTTTTCCAGGCGCCCGAAAATGTCCCGGCTCGCTCGTTGCAGCGCTTCTGCGGCCTCGGTCATGTAGAGTTTTTTGCCGACATAATCGAACAGGGGCTGGCCAACCAGCTCTTCAAGTTGACGAATCTGCAGGCTGACGGCCGGTTGCGTGAGGGACATTTCGTCGGCTGCCCGGCTGTAGGACCTCAGGTCACAGACTTCGTTGAAGATCTGCAATTGACGTAATGTCATACGCATCAAGGACTTACGCATTTTTTGAGCACTCTGGCCGCGGGCTGGTGTGTCAACTATAAGTCTTTACTTATGCATGACCCAATAATTATTCATTTTTGTTAATCCCTTGTGAGCGCTAGTGTGGCGGTGCGACCAAATTGAAACATTTGGTCACTCGTCGACCTGGTCTAGCAGGTCGTGGGTACCACCGGATCAAGGGAAACTCCAAGTGATAAAAAAGATCCTGATCGCCAACCGCGGTGAAATTGCCGTACGAATCGTACGCGCTTGTGCCGAAATGGGCATTCGCTCGGTCGCGATCTATTCCGACGCCGATCGCCATGCCCTGCATGTCAAACGTGCGGATGAGGCCCACAGTATTGGTGCCGAGCCACTGGCCGGTTACCTGAACCCGCGCAAGCTGGTGAACCTGGCGGTGGAAACCGGTTGCGATGCCTTGCACCCTGGGTACGGATTCCTCTCGGAAAACGCTGAACTGGCCGACATCTGCGCCGAACGCGGGATCAAATTCATCGGTCCATCGGCCGAAGTCATTCGCCGCATGGGTGACAAGACCGAAGCTCGCCGCAGCATGATCAAGGCGGGTGTCCCGGTCACCCCGGGTACCGAAGGCAACGTTTCGGGCATCGAAGAAGCCCTTACCGAGGGTGACCGTATCGGCTACCCGGTGATGCTCAAGGCTACCTCCGGTGGTGGCGGTCGCGGTATCCGTCGCTGCAACAGCCGTGAAGAACTTGAACAGGCGTTCCCGCGCGTCATTTCCGAAGCCACCAAGGCGTTCGGTTCCGCGGAAGTGTTCCTGGAAAAGTGCATCGTCAACCCCAAGCACATCGAAGCGCAGATCCTCGGCGACAGCTTTGGCAACGTGGTGCACCTGTTCGAGCGTGACTGCTCGATCCAGCGCCGCAACCAGAAGCTCATCGAAATCGCGCCGAGCCCGCAACTGACCCCGGAACAGCGCGCCTACATCGGCGACCTGTCGGTGCGCGCAGCCAAGGCCGTGGGTTACGAGAACGCCGGTACCGTGGAGTTCCTGCTCGCCGAGGGCGAGGTGTACTTCATGGAAATGAACACCCGGGTGCAGGTGGAACACACCATCACCGAAGAAATCACTGGCATCGACATCGTCCGCGAGCAAATCCGCATTGCATCCGGCCTGCCGCTCTCGGTGAAACAGGAAGACATCCAGCATCGCGGTTTCGCGCTGCAGTTCCGGATCAACGCCGAAGACCCGAAAAACAACTTTTTGCCCAGCTTCGGCAAGATCACCCGTTACTACGCACCCGGCGGCCCGGGCGTACGGACCGATACGGCGATCTACACCGGCTACACCATTCCACCGTTCTACGATTCCATGTGCCTGAAACTGGTGGTCTGGGCGTTGACCTGGGAAGAAGCGATGGACCGCGGCCTGCGCGCGCTGGACGACATGCGCGTGCAAGGGGTCAAGACCACCGCGGCCTACTACCAGGAAATCCTGCGTAACCCGGAATTCCGTAGCGGCCAGTTCAACACCAGCTTCGTCGAAAGCCACCCTGAACTGACCAACTACTCGATCAAGCGCAAACCCGAAGAGCTGGCCCTGGCCATCGCCGCCGCCATTGCCGCCCACGCAGGCCTGTGAGGAATAGAACAATGTCCAAGAAGATTTTCGTAACCGACACCATCCTGCGCGACGCCCACCAATCGCTGCTCGCGACCCGCATGCGCACTGAAGACATGCTGCCGATCTGCGACAAGCTCGACAAGGTCGGCTATTGGTCGCTGGAATGCTGGGGCGGCGCAACGTTCGACGCCTGCGTACGCTTCCTCAAGGAAGACCCGTGGGAGCGTCTGCGCCAACTGCGCGCCGCGTTGCCTAACACTCGCCTGCAAATGCTCCTGCGCGGCCAGAACCTGCTGGGCTATCGCCACTACAGCGACGACGTGGTCAGGGCTTTCGTCGCCAAGGCAGCGGTCAATGGCATCGACGTGTTCCGCATCTTCGACGCCATGAACGACGTGCGTAACCTGCGTACCGCCATCGAAGCGGTGAAAGCCGCCGGCAAGCACGCCCAGGGCACCATCGCCTACACCACCAGTCCGGTGCACACCATCGACGCGTTCGTGGCACAGGCCAAGCAAATGGAAGCCATGGGTTGCGACTCGGTGGCGATCAAGGACATGGCTGGTTTGCTGACCCCCTACGCCACCGGCGAACTGGTCAGGGCGCTGAAGGCCGAGCAATCGCTGCCAGTGTTCATTCACTCGCACGACACCGCCGGCCTGGCAACCATGTGCCAGCTCAAGGCGATTGAAAACGGCGCCGACCACATCGACACCGCAATCTCCAGCTTTGCCTCCGGTACCAGCCACCCAGGCACCGAGTCGATGGTCGCGGCCCTCAAGGGCACCGAGTACGACACCGGCCTGAACCTCGAGCTGATCCAGGAAATCGGCCTGTACTTCTACGCCGTGCGCAAGAAGTACCACCAGTTCGAAAGCGAATTCACCGCCGTCGACACCCGCGTTCAAGTCAACCAGGTGCCGGGCGGGATGATTTCCAACCTGGCCAACCAGTTGAAAGAGCAGGGCGCCCTGAACCGCATGAGCGAAGTGCTGGCAGAGATTCCGCGGGTTCGCGAAGACCTCGGCTTCCCGCCACTGGTGACCCCGACTTCGCAAATCGTCGGCACCCAGGCGTTTTTCAACGTGCTGGCCGGCGAGCGCTACAAGACCATCACCAACGAAGTGAAGCTGTACCTGCAAGGTGGCTACGGCAAGGCGCCGGCCCCGGTGAACGAGCAACTGCGTCGCCAAGCTATCGGCAGCGAAGAAGTGATCGACGTGCGCCCAGCCGACCTGCTCAAGCCGGAAATGGCCAAGCTGCGTGCCGACATCGGTGCCCTGGCCAAGTCTGAAGAAGACGTGCTGACCTACGCCATGTTCCCGGACATCGGGCGCAAGTTCCTCGAAGAGCGTGCAGCGGGCACCCTGACCCCGGAAGTGCTGTTGCCGATTCCGGAAGCTGGCGGCGTCGCTTCGGCTGGCGGCGAAGGCGTGCCGACCGAGTTCGTCATCGACGTCCACGGCGAAACCTACCGCGTCGACATCACCGGTGTGGGCGTCAAGGCTGAAGGCAAGCGTCACTTCTACCTGTCCATCGACGGCATGCCGGAAGAAGTGGTGTTCGAGCCGCTCAACGAATTCGTCGGCGGTGGTAGCAGCAAGCGCAAGCAGGCCAGCGCACCGGGCCACGTCAGCACCACCATGCCGGGCAACATCGTCGATGTGCTGGTCAAGGAAGGCGACAGTGTCAAGGCGGGCCAGGCTGTGCTGATCACCGAAGCGATGAAGATGGAAACCGAAGTCCAGGCCGCTATCGCCGGCAAAGTCACCGCCATTCACGTGGCCAAGGGCGACCGGGTGAACCCGGGCGAGATCCTGATCGAGATCGAAGGCTGAGTTAACGGCCGCGATACAACGCTTTAAACCTCGGGGGGGCATGTGCTCCCCTTTTTTTTGCCCGGATTTTCACCATTGGTCCCCTGGGCGCCTTCCTCCGATGCTTTTTGAACAACGTACGGCACTCGCGCTCGCTGTGATGGCCTAAGCATCAGGGCGCAACGTTGCGCCCGGTGACTGGCCAGGATCGGATATGAACGAAGAGACGCTAAAAGATAAATCGCTGGCGGTTTTGCTGGTGTTGGTGAGCATCGCGTTCATCTGGATCCTGCTGCCATTCTACGGTGCGGTGTTCTGGGCGGTGATCCTGGGGATTGTCTTTGCGCCCATGCAGCGCCGGCTGCAGCTCAAGTTCGGCTGGGAGCGCAACCTGACGTCGTTCTGTACGTTAAGCATCTGCCTGGTGATTGCGATCCTGCCGGTGATCATCATCAGCTTCCTGCTGGTTCAGGAAGGGACGGCGCTGTACAAGAGTATCGAGAGCGGTGAGCTGGACATTGCCGCGTATGTAACGCAGTTCAAGCATCACTTGCCACCGTATTTCCAGCATTTGCTCGATCGGTTCGGCGTGGGAGAGTTGAACGGGCTTCGGGAGAAAATCGTCAAGAGCGCGATGGCAGGCGGCGAGGTGACTAATCGGGTGTTCAGTCTTGGCCAGGGTACATTCGAGTTCATCGTCAGCTTTTTCATCATGCTCTACCTGTTGTTTTTCTTCCTGCGCGACGGCGCTGAACTCGCGCGCAAGGTACGCATGGCCGTGCCATTGGAAGAACACCAGAAACGCCGTTTGCAGCTCAAGTTCAACCGCGTGGTGCGAGCCACGGTGAAGGGCAACCTATTGGTAGCGATTACCCAGGGTGCATTGGGCGGAATGATTTTCTGGTTTCTCGACATTCCGAGCGCGCTGGTCTGGGCGGTGTTGATGGCGCTTCTGTCCTTGTTGCCAGCAGTTGGGGCAGGGATTGTCTGGGCGCCGGTGGCGGCGTTTTTCCTGTTGACCGGCGCAGTCTGGCAAGGCGTGGTGCTGGGGTTGTTCGGGGTATTCGTAATCGGCCTGGTGGATAACGTGCTGCGCCCGATCCTGGTGGGCAAGGACACGAAGATGCCGGACTACATGATCCTGATCTCGACCCTGGGCGGCCTGGCGCTGTTCGGGCTCAACGGGTTTGTCATCGGTCCGTTGATCGCGGCCCTGTTCATGTCGAGCTGGGCCATTTTCATCGAGACCAAACCGCGGGTTCAGCTGCCTTAGGCACTGAGCTTGCCCGGCTGTCCCGTGCCGATTTGCAGGGACAACGCCTGGGCGTCCGGTAGTGAGGTCAGCGGGCCGCTGATTTGTTCGCCGTCCTGGACCAGGTACCAGCAGGCGAGCAACCCAAGCGCTCTGAGCGGTGCGGGAACGGCGCTGCCGATAACGGACATGATCTGAATCTGAGACATCATAGGGACCTCCATCAATCTGTGGAGTCACCTTACGGTCCGGGTGCGTCGAGGGAAAATCAACGTTTTCAATAGTGGTCATTGATGCCAGTGAGGTCAGCCCACCGGCTGACGCTCAGACGACCACCTGGTCGAGCATATGAACCACTTCCTGCTCGCTGAGCAGTCCCTTTCTCACCAGGTTCTGCGTCAGTAGCGAAAGGAACTTGGCGCTGCGATGACCTTCGAGCTGCTTGAGTTCCGTCAGGGCGTTGTAGACCTTGCTGCAAGTGCACAGGCCATTGATGCGGTGCGGGTTTTGCGTGGGCATGAGCTCGTCCTTGTTGTTATTGACCCGTTGCAGGCGCCGTTATTGCTGTTGCTGGCGCAAAAGGGAAGGGCGAGTCAATCTTGCCGACTTCACCGGTCGACACTGTCCCGAGAACGACACCGACAGGATCTTTCCAGACCTGTGACGACGAACGGCGGATTGCGCGCGCGGGATTACCAGCGGCCGTAGCCGTGGGGCGGACCGTAGTAGCCGCGAGGTGGGCCGTAGTAACCACGGGGTGGGCCGTAATAGACCGGTGCCGGGCGGTAGTAGATCGGTTGCCCCACATACACCGGTGCGGGTTGGTAGTAGACCGGTGGGGGCGGCGCCATGTACACCGGCTGCGGTTGCGCATAAACCGGCTGGGCGTAGACCGGTTGCGGCGTCACGTACACAGGCCGGTTGCTGTTGATGATTGCCGAGCCAACGATGGCAGAGCCGACGATCGCGCCAAATACCGCCGGACCTTCCCAACCGCCACCGCCATGGGCCTCTGCTTGGCCTGCGACCGCGAGGGCGCCGATCAGCAAAGCCACTGTGGGGATTCTACGGATCATGATGACTCCTCGGTGCTTCGCCCCGGCGCTTGTGTCTGCAATAGACTCAAGGAATGTCGCGGGGATACTTCTAAGACAGCTTTTTTTAAAAAAACAGCACAGCCGCCGGGTAAATTTTGTGTAAGGTCTGTGTCGTCATCCTTACGGTCATGCGGCGTCCGCCAGTGCACGCAAATATGATTGATCAGAACCCGATGGGCAGGCTAATCCCTTCCATCCGAAAGTGCAGCACAAGGAGATTCATATGCAGATGAACCCCAACAGAGACACCCAGCTGTGCATGTCCCTCTCCGGACGCCCTGGGAACTTTGGCCTGCGATTTCACAATCACCTGTATGAGCAGTTGGGGCTGAATTTCTACTACAAGGCGTTTTCCAGTCAGGATCTGCCGGGCGCCGTCGGCGGCATTCGCGCCCTGGGAATTCGGGGTTGCGGTGTATCGATGCCGTTCAAGGAAGCCTGCATAGCCCTGGTCGATGAACTGGACCCTTCTGCCGCAGCCATCCAGTCGATCAACACCATCGTCAATACCGACGGCCATCTCAAGGCCTTCAATACCGACTACATCGCCATTGCCCAGTTGCTGCAGACCCACCAGGTGTCCAAGGACACCACGTTTGCGTTGCTTGGCAGTGGCGGCATGGCCAAGGCAGTGGCCAGCGCCTTGCGCGATGGCGGTTACCGCGATGGCCTGATCGTGGCGCGTAATGAGCGCGCGGGCCAGGCATTGGCCCAGTCGCTGGGTTACCCGTGGCAAGCCGAGCTCGGTGAGCAACGTCCGCAAATGCTCATCAACGTCACGCCCATCGGCATGACCGGCCCACATGCCGAGCAGTTGGCGTTCGATGCCCATGCCATTGCG
The DNA here is from genome assembly GCF_002236105.1 of Pseudomonas umsongensis. Taxonomy (GTDB): domain Bacteria; phylum Pseudomonadota; class Gammaproteobacteria; order Pseudomonadales; family Pseudomonadaceae; genus Aquipseudomonas; species Aquipseudomonas umsongensis. Next base: position 2,193,166 of record NZ_NIWU01000001.1, on the reverse strand, counting down.
GCTGCGGATATCGTCTTCGATGTCGTCGCGGTTCCTGCGGAAACTCCGCTGATCGTGCGCGCTCGTACCGAGGGCAAACATGTCATCACCGGGCTCGAAGTGATTGCGATCCAGGCACTGGAGCAATTCGTGCTTTATACCGGTGTGCGCCCGACCGATGAGCAGTTTCAAAAAGCCGTGGAGTTTGCCCGCAGCAGCCTTGCCTATTGATTGACGGGCAGCCGCAATTGCCGCCCGCAAAGGCTCGCCCCTTTATTCGAGGCGTGCCAAGCGCTCTTCCAGCGCGGCAATTCGTGCTTCGAGCTCCTCGATTCGTTCAACCGATACCGCGCCGCCAGCACCACGCTCCGGCGCGTTTTGGCGGGCCGCGAGGATCGCTTCGATATCCGCCGGATCACCCAGTGCGTGGGTATAACGATCTTCGCGTTGTCCGGCCTGACGCGGGATCAGCACTGCCAGGCCACGGGCGATCAGGCGTTCCAGCTGATGCACGACCTGCTCCGCATCCTCGAAATCATGCATGCGCCCGCTGCGGGTCAGCAGTTCGTTGACCGTCTGCGGTCCCCTCAGAAACATCAGCCCGGTCAGGATCACCTGCGCTGGCACCAGTTCCAGTGCCTTGTCGACCTTGTGCTCCCAGCGATCGGCGCGGCTGCCCATCACCAGTCTGGCGAAGCCGCGTCCTTCGAGGGCGCGCAGGCTCTGGCCAACCTGGCCCTGGGTGAGGTTCATCACCGGCTCGCGGCTGGTTTTCTGATTGCAGGCAATCACCAGGGCATTGAGGGTCAGCGGGTAGGTTTCCGGGCTGGTGGCCTGTTTTTCGATCAGGGAACCCAGAATGCGGATTTCCGTGCTGTTCAGGCGTGGTTCGTCGAAAGTCGTTTCTTGCTCAGTACTCACAGTGTCTGGAACCTCGCTAAGGGTTGGTCAGGATTTTCTCGGCTTATAAGACCTCGTTGATGGAGGTTAGTCGAGCCTTGCCTGCGTGCAGCGCTTCATTGTCCACGGCATCGCTCGTTCGGACTAGGCAAGGCTGACGATTTCACCGCGCCCGCACAGCGGCAGACTTCATGTTCAAAGGGGTGTTGCGCCACGCGTGCCCCACCAGACGAGCAGAAGGCGCCGCGATGGAGTTTGCATTCAGCGACGAACAGGAAATGATCCGCGCATCGGCCGAGGGCTTGCTCGCCGATGTGTCGGATTCGGCCGCCGTGCGCGCGGCAATGGTCAGCGAACGGGGTTTCGACGAGGCCCTCTGGCAGCGGTTATGCCAGGAAATGTGCTGGCCCGCGATCCATATTCCCGAAGCCTATGGCGGCCTCGGGCTGGGCTTCGTCGAGCTGGCAATCCTGCTGGAGCAGATGGGGCGGCGATTGTTGTGCTCGCCGTTTTTCGCCACTGCTTGCATGGCCACGCCAGCGTTATTGCTGGCCGCCAATGATGAACAGAAGCAGCGTTGGTTGCCTTCGATTGCCGACGGCAGCCTGACCGCGACCCTGGCGTTCAGCAGTGCCAACGGCTGGTCGGCCGGCGATGTCCAGGCCACGGTGGTGGCTGAGGGCGACGGTTTTGTCCTCGACGGCACGCTCAAGCATGTACTGGATGGCCATGGCGCCGACCTCTTGATCATTGCCGCACGGCAACCCGGATCGACCGGCGAGGCGGGCATCAGTCTGTTCGCCATTGACGCCGCGCGGGCGGGCATCGAGCGGCAAATGCTGCCGACCATGGACCAGACCCGGCGCCAGGCTCGCATCGAGCTCAAGGGCCTGTACCTCGAAGCCGACTGCCTGCTGGGTACATTCGGCAACGGCTGGCCGCACCTGGAGCAGGTCCTGCAACTGGCCTGCATCGGCCTGGCTGCCGAACAGACCGGCGGCGCGCAGCAGGTGCTCGACCTCAGCGTGGCCTACATGCAGGAGCGTCAGCAGTTCGGTCGCCCCATCGCCAGTTTCCAGGCCCTCAAACACCGTGCCGCGGACATGATGCTGCAAGTCGAATGCGCGCGTTCGGCCTGCTACTACGCGGCGTGCGTCGCTCAGGAAGCCCTTGATCCCCGGGGCGATGCCGACGTGGCGGGCGAACTGCCGCTGGCAGCAGCGCTGGCCAAGGCGCAGTGCTCGGAAACCTTTTTCCACTGCGCGTCCGAGTCGATCCAGTTGCATGGCGGCGTCGGTTTCACTTGGGAATATGACCCACACCTCTACTTCAAGCGCGCCCGCGCCAGCGAGAGCTTCCTCGGGCTGCCGGCCTGGCATCGCGAGCGGATCGCCGCGGTGATTCTTGGAGAGCAACCATGAAAATCAGTTTCAGCGAGCAAGACGAGTGCTTTCGCCAGGAAGTCGCCGACTGGATGAGCGCCAACCTCTGTGGCGAATTCGAGTCCCTGCGTTTTCGCGGCGGCCCTGGCGATGAGCACATGTTTCCCCAAGAGCGCAAAGCCTGGGAGCGTAAACTGGCCGAGGGCGGCTGGACATGCGTCGGCTGGGCGCCTAAGCATGGCGGGCGTGGGCTGTCGATCACGCGGCAGGTGATTTTTCACGAAGAGTACGCCCGCGCTGGCGGCCCAGGGCGCATGGGGCATATCGGTGAAGGCCTGGCCGGGCCGACTATTGCCGCATTCGGCACGGTCGAGCAGCAACAGCGTTTTCTGCCTGGGATCGTCAACGGCACGAGCTTCTGGTGCCAGGGCTATTCCGAGCCAGGGGCCGGCTCCGACCTCGCCAACGTCAAGACCCGCGCGACGCTGGACGAAGCGACCGGCAGTTGGGTGATCAACGGGCAGAAAGTCTGGACCTCCCTGGCCCATGAATCGGATTGGTGCTTTGTGATTGCTCGCACTGAACCGGGCAGCGTCGGCCATCGAGGTTTGTCTTTCCTGCTGGTCCCGATGGCCCAGGCTTCAATCACCGTGCGACCGATCGAGCAACTGACCGGCACCTCGGAGTTCAACGAAGTGTTCTTCGATGACGCCCGCACCGACGCCGCCAATATTATCGGCGCGCCGGGCGACGGCTGGAAAATCGCCATGGCGTTGCTGGGGTTCGAGCGCGGCGTGTCGACCCTCGGCCAACAGATGCAGTTCCAGAACGAACTCAACGAAATCATCGCCATCGCCAAGCGCAACGGGGCTGCCCGCGATCCGATCCTGCGCCAACGCCTGGCCGAGGCCTGGAGTGGGTTGCGGATCATGCGCTACAACTCGCTGCGCATGCTCTCGGGAAGCCAGGATGGATCGCTGCGCAAGGAGGCGACCATCTACAAGCTGTTCTGGTCGACCTGGCATGCCAGCCTCGGCAAGCTGGCGATGGACGTACTGGGCGCCGAGGCAGAACTGCTCGAAGCTGCGCCTTATCAACTGACTCGGCTGCAGTCTCTGTACCTGTTCAGCCGCGCCGACACCCTCTATGGCGGCAGCAACGAGATCCAGCGCAACATCATTGCCGAGCGCGCCTTGGGCATGCCTCGGGAGGCGCGTGCGGGCAAGTAGCAAAAAGAGCGATCTCGGGAGGACCGCGCACGGCTATAATCGGCCGACGTTTTCCTCCTGTCATCACACGAGACTGCCATGACTATTTCCCTGTACGACGCCTCCGTTCCTGTTTTCCAGCAAATGCTCAACGCCCTGAGCGACGTGCTGAAAAAAGCCGAGGCCCACGCCACTGCGAAAAACATCGACCCGAACGCTTTCCTGCAAGCGCGCCTGTACCCGGACATGTTCCCACTGGTACGTCAGGTGCAGATCGCCGTTGATTTCGCCAAAGGTGTGACTTCCCGTCTGGCTGAAGTCGAACTGCCGAAATACGACGACAGCGAAACCACCTTCGCCGAACTGCAAGCACTGATCGCCAAGGTCCTGGCCTACATCGGCGAGTTCACGCCCGAGCAGATCAACGGCAAGGAAGGCATCGAGATCGTGACCCGTCCGGGCACGCCGAAAGAGAAGCGTTTCTCCGGCCAGGCTTACCTGCTGACCTACGGCCTGCCGCAGTTCTTCTTCCACGTCACCACCGCCTATGCGCTGCTGCGTCATAACGGCGTGGAAGTGGGCAAGCGCGACTACATGGGCGCGTTCTAAACCGTCCAGCTGCAAAAAAGCCCGCCCAGGTTTGCGCCTGGGCGGGCTTTTTCGTGGGCGATCATTTTTCATGCTCAGCACCGGACCTGTGGGAGCGGGCTTGCTCGCGAAGTCGGTGTGTCAGGCAACGTTAATGTTGACGCTGACGACCCCTTCGCGAGCAAGCCCGCTCCCACAGAGTCTGCGGCGTTACGCCAATCTTTGGACTTTCTGTTCTTCGCCCAGGCAAGCAGCCGCGGTGAACAGCACATCGGTAGACGAGTTCAGCGCAGTCTCGGCCGAGTCCTGCAGCACACCAATGATGAAACCCACCGCCACCACCTGCATGGCGATTTCGCTCGGGATGCCAAACAGGCTGCACGCCAGCGGGATCAGCAGCAACGAACCACCGGCCACGCCCGAGGCACCGCAGGCGCAGATTGCCGCAACAACGCTCAGCAGGATGGCGGTCGGGATGTCCACGGCGATGCCCAGGGTATGCACGGCCGCCAGGGACAGCACGGTGATGGTGATCGCCGCGCCGGCCATGTTGATAGTGGCGCCGAGCGGGATCGACACCGAATAGGTGTCTTCGTGCAAGCCCAGGCGCTTGCTCAGTTCCAGGTTGACCGGAATGTTCGCCGCTGAGCTGCGGGTGAAGAACGCGGTTATGCCGCTTTCGCGCAGGCAGGTCAGCACCAGCGGATACGGGTTGCGGCGCAGTTTCCAGAACACGATGAGCGGGTTCATCACCAGCGCTACGAACAGCATGCAGCCCAGCAACACCGCCAGCAGGTGCGCATAGCCGATCAAGGCGCCGAAACCGGAGGTGGCCAGGGTCGAGGCCACCAGGCCGAAGATCCCCAGCGGCGCGAAGCAGATCACCAGGCGCACGATCACGGTCACGCCATTGGACAGGTCTCCAAGCACTTCACGGGTGGTATCGCCCGCATGGCGAATGGCGATGCCCATGCCGATGGCCCACGCCAGGATGCCGATGAAGTTGGCGTTCATCAAGGCGCTGACCGGATTGTCGACCACGCTCAGCAGCAGGCTTTGCAGCACTTCACCAATCCCGCCCGGCGCGGTCACTGCAACGTCATGGGTCGACAGCACCAGGCTGGACGGGAACATCATGCTGGCAACCACCGCGACCACGGCGGCAGCGAAAGTCCCCAGCAGATACAAGAACAGAATCGGCCGGATATGGGTTTCCTGGCCGTGCTTATGGTTGGCGATCGATGCCATCACCAACACGAACACCAGAATCGGCGCGACCGCTTTGAGCGCGCTGACGAAGACTTTGCCGATGAACGCCGTGGATTTCGCCGCTTCAGGCGCGAACGAGGCCAGGGCGATACCGGCGATCAGGCCGATCACGATTTGCGTGACCAGGCTCAGGCGTTTCAAGGGTTGCAATATAGAAGGGGCTGAAGCAGTCATAAAACGGCATCTCGGATTTTTATAAGTGCAAGGTTTCACCGCTGCTGTAGAGCAGCTTCAGGCAGGAAACCGAAGAGGGTCGCGCCATCGACTTCATGAAAGGTCGATGAACGCTGGGTGTACGTTTTGCAGGGCGCGGACTTTATCACAGCGTAGGAAGAATCCTTCAGGCCTGTGACGAACTGCCGCTCGACTAAGCGACGCGAATTGCAGGTTCGTGCAACCGCGTGCGCAATCACTCTGTTAATATTCGCCATCCTCATTTTCATGTCTGCCAGTGGGCCTTCGGGCTATCGCTGGTGTTGTCGTTTTCTGGAGTTTTGCATGCTGTTGCCCATTCTTCTGTTGTCTGCCGCCGGCTTCACGGTGCTGACCACGGAATTCGTTATCGTCGGCCTGTTACCGGCCATTGCCCGGGACCTGGACGTCAGCATCCCGCAAGCTGGTTTGCTGGTCACCCTGTTCGCCTTCACTGTCGCCGCATTCGGACCATTCCTCACGGCGTACTTCGCCCGCTTCGAGCGGCGCAAGCTGTTTATCTCGGTGTTGATCATGTTTGGCCTGGCCAACACCCTGGCGGCACTGGCGCCGAACATCTGGGTCATGGCGCTTGCCCGGTTGATTCCAGCGCTGGGGTTGCCGGTGTTCTGGGCGCTGGCCAGTGAGACCGCGGTGGACATCGTCGGTCCCGATTACGCCGGCCGCGCCATCGCCAAGATCGGCTTTGGCATAGTCTGTGCCACGGTGTTCGGCATTCCCGTGGGCACGTTGATTTCCGATGCGTTCGGCTGGCGCAGTGCTTTCGCCATTCTGGCGGTCATCGCCTTTGCCAAGGCACTGCTGCTGTTTATCTACTTGCCGAAAACCAACCTGCACCAGCATCAGGTGAGTTTGCTGTCGCAATTGAAGATCCTGCGCAGCCCGCTGATGCTGGGTCATGTGTTGCTGTCGGTGATTGTGTTCAGCGGCATGTTCACGGCCTACACCTATCTGGCCGATATCCTTGAGCGCCTGGCCGGGTTCAACGGCACCGTGGTTGGCTGGTGCCTGATGGGCTTCGGCGCGGTCGGGTTGATCGGCAACTCGCTGGGCGGTCGTGCGGTGGATCGTCACCCGCTGATGGCGTCGATGATGTTCTGTGCGTTCATGATTGCCGGCCTGGTGGCATTGGTGCCGAACATTCATTCGCCCTTTGGTCTGGCCGCGGCGATGGGCGTTTGGGGTGTGGCCCAGGCGGCGATGTTCCTGGTCAGTCACGTGCGCCTGATGAAGGCCGCGCCTGAAGCGCCAGCGTTCGCCGCTTCGCTGAACATTGCCGGCGCCAACCTGGGTATTGGCCTGGGAGCGATGATCGGCGGGCGGGTGATCGACAGCGTAGGGCTGCAAGGCCTTGGCTTCGCGGCAGCGGCTTTTATCCTCGCCTCAATCCTGCTGGCCATCGCCCTGATGACGTTCAAGCCCCGGGAAGTCTGCGCCTGAGGCTTTACAGTTCGGTAAACAACTCGCGTCGGGCACCTTCGGTAATGGCGACAATGCCAGGGTGCTTGACCTTGCGCTCCACTGAAATGGCGTAGAACGACTCGCTGACCGCGTCGGTCTGGCCAATCACTTGCACGCCGTATTGGCGCTGCACTTCGTTGGCGATCACGCTCGGGCCGATGAAGATTCCGCTGCCGGATTGGCCGAACGCCTGCATCAAGGCACTGTCGTCGAACTCGCCGACGATCTGCGGCTGGATCTGCTGCTCGGCGAACCAGCGTTGCAAACGGCTGCGCACCACGGTTTCCGGCCCGGGAATCAGCAGGGGCGCGCCGTGCAGGCTACGGGGGAAGTCCTGGCCATAGCGCGCCGCCAATTCGGCAGTGGCGAAGAAACTGATCCCGCATTCGCCGAGTTTCTGGCTGTAGCCCTTGATGTCCAGGTGTGATGGCATCGGGCTGTCGGAGATCACCAGGTCCAGGCGCTGGATGGCCAGGTCGGCCAACAGCCGTTCGAGCTTGTCTTCGCGGCAGGTGATGCGCAGTGGCTCACTCAACTCCATGGTCGGCGCGATCAGGCGATAGACGATGGATTTGGGCACCACGTCGGCCACGCCCACGCGAAACAGGATCTGCTGCTCGTTGGGCTGCGCGCGCAGCATCAATTCCAGTTCGCCCCCCAACTGAAACATTTGCTCGGCGTAAGGCAAGGTTTGCCGGCCTGCCTCCGTCAGCTCAAGCTGTCGACCCACCCGGCGGAACAATTCAATGCCATAGGTTTGTTCGAGCAGCGAGATCTGCCCGCTGATGGTTTGTGGCGTCAGGTTCAGTTGCTCGCAAGCGCGCACGATGCTGCCCGTCTTGGCCACCACCCAGAAGTAATGCAATTGTCGATAGTTGAGCATGCACGCTGCGTTCCTTTGTAGGAGCTGCCGCAGGCTGCGATCTTTTGATCTTGTTTTTAAGATCAAGATCAAAAGATCGCAGCCTGCGGCAGCTCCTACAGGGTGAATTTTTATTTAGTTCGTTAAAACCGAAGTATAACCGCTAAAAATACGAATTTTCCTGAAGTATTCAATTGCCTAGAATCCCTCGCTATCAACGGGCCATCGTTTCGGCTGCGTTCGTTATATCGAGGAAAAACACCATGAAACTCAAAGCTACGGCCTTCTTGATCACCTCCTTGCTGGTCCTGGCCGGTTGCGACCAGGCAGAAAAAAGCGCCCAGCAGTTGATGGGCAAGGCTGCCGAAAGCGCGAAACAGGCAATCGACGATACCCACAAGGCCGCCGAGCAAGCGCTCAGTGATGCCACCGGTGGGTTGATCAGCAAAAAAGAATCATCGGAAAAAGAGGCGGAAAAATCCGCATCGTCCTCCCAGGAAATCTAAACCGTCTTACAGCGAGTCAGGACTGACCCATGGAATACCTTTTACAGTTAGCCGCCAGCCCCACTGCCTGGGTCGCCCTGGCCACCCTGGTGGTGATGGAAATCGTGCTCGGCATCGATAACCTGATCTTCATTTCGATCCTGACCAACAAACTGCCCGAGCAGCATCGGCAGAAGGCTCGGCGTATCGGTATCGGCATGGCGTTGATCCTGCGACTGGGCTTGCTGAGTACCATTGCATTCATCGTCCAGCTGACCGCGCCGGTCATTGAGATCTTCGGCCACGCATTCTCCTGGAAGGACATGATCCTGATCGCTGGCGGCTTGTTCCTGTTGTGGAAAGCCACCACCGAGATCCACCACAGCATGGACCCGGCGCCGGACGATCCGAAGTCGGCGACCTCGACCGTGACCTTGGGCTTTGCCGCTGCGATCGGTCAGATCCTGATGTTGGACATGGTGTTCTCCATCGACAGCATCATTACCGCTGTCGGCATGACCGAGCATTTGCCGATCATGATCATCGCCGTGGTGGTGTCGGTGCTGGTGATGTTGCTGGCGGCTGATCCGTTGGCCAAGTTCATCAATGACAACCCGACAGTCGTCATGCTGGCGCTGGGCTTCCTGATCATGATCGGCATGACGCTGATCGCCGAAGGCTTCGGCGCCCACGTACCGAAGGGCTACGTTTATGCGGCGATGGCGTTCTCGGCAGCGATCGAGGTGCTGAACATGATGTCCCGCCGGGCTCGGCAGAAGCGGGTTACCGCTGAGGCTTGAACCTCGCTGACATAAAGCGGCCGCCTGGATTCCAGGCGGCCGTTTTTTTTACTGATTTTTTGGGTGAGCAGGGGGCGTTCAGTGGACAGTGGCGTGTGATGCGCTGGCTTTTTCGGTTTTCGCCAGAGGTGCCGGCTCGACAGGATGATGGTGCCGGCGGGTGATGCGCAGAACGCCCCATAACATGGCGGCCGCTACCGCCAACCATCCAGAAATCAACATTACGATCGTCATTGCCAGGCTCATCGAGGCCTCCTCTTCGCCCTGCTGCGGGCGCACACGCCATGCAAGTGACAGTCTAGTCGCTGGCGTGTTTCAGGCTATTGACCAAAGGTCGGCTATCACCAACCAGTTTGCTCTATCGAAGACGATCAACTGCCGATTAAGGCTATACCGCTGCAGTGCGGCGCCCTATGATCGACGGCCAAGCCGGGAATGCGATTGCCTGGCATCTGAATAAGAGAGAGATGATGGTGCGAGTAATTTCTCGAATGCTGTCGGCGGCACTGATTGTGGGGTGTGTTGCCAGTTTGGCGGGGTGCGCCGGGAGCGTTTCGCCGCAGATCAAGCGTCTGCCGGAGCGTGTCGAACTCAGCGGCCGGTTCTACAAGGGTGTGGCCAATCAAAGCGGGCCGCAAGTCTTGGCGAGCATGCTGTCGCAACAGGGCATCGTGATCACCCCTGGCTTACTCGACAAGCCATTGCATCTGCCGGGCGGTGAGGCGCAGTTGCAACGGAACATGCAGAACCTCGCCCGCGAGTACGGGATGGTGGTTTATCCCCTTGACAGCAATCTGCCCGCCTTGCTGACCCAGGTCGCGGCCGGTTACCCGGTGATGGTGCGCTTCACCGAAGGCGCGGCGCTCTGGGCCGAACCGCGCTACGCGATTTTGAGTGGATACAACCGTCAGAAGCAGACCGTCTTGCTACGTGCAGGTATGGATCAGCGGCTGATGATGGGGTTTGGTTCGTTCGAATCAGCGTTCAAGGACGCCGGCGGATGGGCCGTGTTGATTCAGAATCCGACCCAGCTGCCCGCTCAGGTCGATCAGCAGCGTTGGCTCAAGGCAGCCAACGATCTTGCCCAAGCGGGCCAGGAACAGGCTGCCGCCAAGGCGAAGAAAGCGCTGGTCGCGCAGTAAGCCCGTTCGTCACTCGCCGGGCACCTGCGGCCGTTGCCAACCTCTTATCTAAAAGGCCCGGATTTTCCCGGGCTATCAGGAGGTGTCATGGCACATTCCAATACCCCCGACGGCCCTCACTCATCCGAGCATTCGTCTGGCGATGAGTTGGGGTTCGATCCCGACTCCCCGGACCTTGCCGATCCGGCGGTCGATCCAATCGGGCCAGCCAAGGCCCCGAGGGATGTGAAGCCGGGTGACAACTCCAAGGCTCCGGCCAAACCCTACGATCCATTGGGTAATCTCAAACCCTAGTTCTTTTGGAGGTGCGTATGTCTACCGATTCGAGCTTCAACGACGAACGTCCGGAAACCGTACCGACTACTCCCGAGAAGGACATGGATCCGGTGATGGACCCGGACAGTCCGCTGCGCGATCCGCTGGCGCGGCCGACGGTGGTGCCGACTGAACATCCGCAGGGCTGGCACGACCCCAGCAAAGGTGATGGTATTCCTGATGATGACCAGATGCCGTTGCCTAACGATTGATGGCGGGGAGGTCGTCCAATTTCGGCGGGGCCCATCGTAGCGAATGATCGTTCCCACGCTCTGCGTGGGAACGATCATATGTGTTCAATCACCCATTGCCTGCTTACTTCGAAGCCTCAACAACACCACTCTGGCGCTGCTTGAGGTTCTTGTCCGATTTGTACTGCAAGGCCGCAGAAGCCACGGCGGCGCTCTTGCCGGTTTCGACCCAATTGCGGATGCGGGCGGCGTCGGCAAAGTGTGTGTACTTGCCATAGGCGTCTAGGAGCACCAGGGCAACCGGACGATTACTCATCCGGGTCACCAGCACCAGGCAATGACCTGCTTCGTTGGTAAAACCGGTCTTGGTCAACTGGATATCCCAGTCTGGCTTGCGAACCAAATGGTCGGTATTGCGAAAACCCAGGCTATAGACGGGTTTACGGAAGGTGACGGTTTTTTCCTTGGTTGTGCTCAGCTCTGTCAGCAGCGGGTATTTGTGCGCGGCGATCAACAGTTTGCTCAGGTCGCGCGCGGTCGAAACGTTACGCGCGGAGAGGCCGGTCGGCTCGACGAAATGTGTATTGGTCATTCCCAGGGCTCGGGCCTTGGCGTTCATAGCGGCAATGAACGCGGCATAGCCGCCTGGATAATGATGGGCCAGGCTCGCGGCGGCACGGTTTTCGGAAGACATCAAGGCAATCAGCAACATTTCCCGGCGCGGCAGTTCGCTCCGGAGTTTTACCCGGGAGTACACACCCTTCATTTCCGGCGTGTCGCTGATGTTGATGTTGATGTATTCGTCCATGTTCTGCCGGGCTTCAACCACGACCAGGCCGGTCATCAGCTTGCTGACGGAAGCGATAGGGACGACGACGTCCGGATTGCTGGCATAGATGATTTTGTTGGTCTGCATGTCCAGCAACAAGGAGCTGCCGGAAGCGAGTTTGAGTTGCGAGGTGTCTCGAGGCGCCGCGGTGGTGGTGTCGCCCGCGGTGGCGATTGGCGTGATGAAAGTCCCTGTAACTGCAAAAAATAGGCTCAGGATGGAAAGACGGATTTTCACGCTGGCAGACTCAATGATGTGTTGATAAGCCGTTTTGTAACGGGCTATTTCTTAAAAAGCGCGACATTCTGGAGTATGGCTGAATAACTGTCGATGGTTGTTCGAGGACGGGGTGAAAGACCCTGTAAACATGAAAAAAAAGTCACTTTCCGGCGGATGGTCGATCCGGTTTCACGGGCAAAAAAGAACCCCGCCATGGGCGGGGTTCCTTGTGTCGCGGGTGACCGTTGCCTTAAGCCTCAGCTGTGCAGGGTTTCTGCGGCGTACAGCGTGTTTTCCAGAAGGCAGGCGCGAGTCATTGGGCCGACGCCACCTGGCACTGGAGTGATCCACCCGGCGCGGGGCAGGGCGGTTTCATAGATCACGTCACCCACCAGCTTGCCGTCTTCCTGGCGGTTGATGCCGACGTCGATCACGATCGCGCCTTCCTTGATCCACTCACCTTTTACCAGTCCTGGCTTGCCGGCAGCGACCACCACCAGGTCGGCGCGGCCGACATGATCGGCCAGGTCATTGGTGAAGCGGTGGGTCACGGTCACGGTGCAACCGGCCAGTAGCAATTCCATTGCCATCGGGCGTCCGACGATATTGGAAGCGCCGACCACTACCGCGTTCATCCCGTACAGGTTGGCACCGGTGCTTTCCAGCAAGGTCATGATGCCTTTTGGCGTGCATGGGCGCAGCAACGGGATGCGTTGGGCCAGGCGACCGACGTTGTAAGGATGGAAGCCATCGACGTCTTTATCCGGACGAATGCGCTCCAGCAATTTGGAAGCGTCCAGGTGTTCGGGAAGAGGAAGTTGAAGTAGGACGCCATCAATCGCCGGATCGTCATTGAGGCGATCGATCAGGTCGGCCAGCGCTTGCTGAGTGGTGTCGGAAGGCAGGTCATAGGCCTGGGACAGGAAGCCGACCTCTTCACAGTCTTTACGCTTGTGCGAGACATAAACCTGAGAGGCAGGATCGCTGCCGACCAGGATCACCGCGAGGCCGGGCGTGCGCAGGCCTTGCTGGCGACGCTCGTTGACGCGTTGGGCGATCTGCTGGCGCAGGCTGGCGGCGATCGATTTGCCGTCGATAAGTTGTGCAGTCATTGCGCGTGATTAACCATCGAGAGGGGAAAAAAAGAGAGCGTATTCTCGCATGTCATGCGGTGAGGGCAAAGGCGCTTGGTCTGCAAATTCCGCTAACCCCTTTAATTAAATGAATTTTTTTCAAAAAGGATTTGACGACCTGCAGGGGGCTCTATACTATTCGTCGCACTTGTCGGGCACAGCCTAGCACTGGTTGAGAAGGTTGAGCGGGATTGCGGTTCTGCAAAACTGAAAAGCACTTAGTTTGTAGTCCTCCAAGAGTACAGATTAACAAGGCGCCCGTAGCTCAGCTGGATAGAGCATCCGCCTTCTAAGCGGATGGTCGCAGGTTCGAGTCCTGCCGGGTGCGCCATTAGGCAGCTTTGGCACAAGTAACGCGATATGGTGGGCGTAGCTCAGTTGGTAGAGCACGGGATTGTGACTCCCGTTGTCGTGGGTTCGATCCCCATCGTCCACCCCATATTTCGAAGGGCGCCAGATTAACAATCTGGCGCCTTTGCTTTAAGGCTTCATCTCGCGGATGTGGTGGAATTGGTAGACACACTGGATTTAGGTTCCAGCGCCGCGAGGCGTAAGAGTTCGAGTCTCTTCATCCGCACCAAACAAGACTTCGTCCATGCCGCCTGGCCTGGTTGAGGTTCAACAAAGAAGTGATTTGGCTTCTTTGGCACGCAATATGGTGGGCGTAGCTCAGTTGGTAGAGCACGGGATTGTGACTCCCGTTGTCGTGGGTTCGATCCCCATCGTCCACCCCATATTTCGAAAAGGCGCCAGATTAATAGTCTGGCGCCTTTTTTGTTTCAGCGGTTTCAGCGACCGCCGGTTCCGGGTCGCAAGGGCAGGGCGTTTCGTCGTTTTTATGTTTCCCGATGATGCCGTGCTGCCCGCCGGCCTTGTTCGCAAGATCGGCTGTCAGGGAAATGATTGGCAACCTCCTCCCTATAAGGAAGGGTTGGCGCAGAGCCTTGGCGTGATTGGCTGTATTTGCCACCGGGGCGAGGTGCACTCGTGCATTCGCACCTATAAATTGCCTGCTGCGTTTTTACCCGTTTTCAGTAGGGTGACTTCTTTAGTTTGACCCACTAGAATGCATGCCCTTGATTCTGGGGTCGGAAACGGCCGGCTAACGTCTGTGCAACGAGGAATATCCATGCAAGTTTCTGTTGAAAATACTTCTGCTCTTGAGCGCCGCATGAGCATCACCGTGCCGGCTGAGCGCATCGAGACTCAGGTCAACAAGCGTCTGCAGCAGACAGCCCAAAAGGCCAAGATTGCTGGCTTCCGTCCAGGCAAAGTGCCAATGAGCGAAATCAAGCGTCGTTTTGGCGCTGAAGCTCGCCAGGAAGCGGTAGGCGACGTCATCCAGTCTTCCTTCTACGAAGCTGTGGTTGAGCAGAAGCTGAACCCGGCGGGTTCGCCTTCGATCGAGCCTAAATCCCTGGAAGCAGGCAAGGACCTGGAATACGTCGCTGTATTCGAAGTGTTCCCTGAGTTCACCGTTGCCGGTTTCGAAGGTATCACCGTAGAGCGCCTGAGCGCTGACGTGGCTGATGCCGATCTGGACAAGATGCTGGACATCCTGCGCAAGCAGAACACCCGTTTCGAAGTGGCCGATCGCGCTGCCCAGAACGAAGACCAGCTGAACATCGATTTCGAAGGCAAGGTCGACGGTGAAGTATTCGCTGGCGGCTCCGCCAAGGGCACCCAACTGGTGCTGGGCTCCGGCCGCATGATCCCAGGCTTCGAAGATGGCCTGGTTGGCGCTAAAGCCGGTGAGGTGCGCGTCCTGAACCTGACTTTCCCAGAGGACTATCAGAATCTGGACCTGGCTGGCAAAACCGCCGAGTTCACCGTGACCGTCAACACCGTATCCGAGCCAAAACTGCCTGAGCTGAACGAAGAGTTCTTCGCGCAGTTCGGCATCAAGGAAACCGGTCTGGAAGGCTTCCGCGCCGAAGTTCGCAAGAACATGGAGCGCGAACTGCGTCAGGCGATCAAATCCAAGGTCAAGAATCAGGTTATGGACGGTCTGCTGGCCACCAACCCGATCGAAGTGCCAAAGGCTCTGCTGTCCAACGAAGTTGACCGTCTGCGCGTGCAGGCTGTTCAGCAGTTCGGTGGCAACATCAAGCCTGACCAACTGCCGGCCGAGCTGTTCGAAGAGCAAGCCAAGCGCCGTGTTGTCCTGGGCCTGATCGTGGCTGAAGTGGTCAAGCAATTCGACCTGAAGCCTGACGAAGCCCGCGTTCGCGAGATGATTCAGGAAATGGCTTCGGCTTATCAGGAGCCTGAGCAAGTTGTGTCCTGGTACTACAAGAACGACCAGCAACTGAACGAAGTTCGTTCGGTTGTGCTGGAAGAGCAAGTTGTGGATACTGTTCTGCAGAAAGCTAGCGTGACCGACAAATCGGTCTCTTACGAAGAAGCGGTCAAGCCGGTAGAAGCTCCACAAGCCGACTGATCATTTTTGCGCTAAGAAGCACACACCATAAGCCAGCTCTCGAGCTGGCTTATGCGTATTCAAGACATAACTATTTGGGAGTGACTGCAGAGCATGTTCCGTAATTCGTATATTCAGCAGAACTCTGATATCCAGGCCGCAGGCGGCCTGGTCCCGATGGTTGTCGAGCAGTCCGCTCGTGGCGAGCGCGCCTACGACATCTACTCGCGCCTCCTCAAGGAGCGAGTGATCTTTCTGGTGGGCCCCGTAGAGGACTACATGGCCAACCTGATCTGTGCGCAACTGCTGTTCCTTGAAGCGGAAAACCCGGACAAGGACATCCATCTCTATATCAACTCCCCGGGCGGTTCGGTGACGGCGGGCATGTCGATCTATGACACCATGCAGTTCATCAAGCCCAACGTGTCGACCACCTGTATCGGCCAAGCGTGCAGCATGGGTGCGTTCCTGCTGACGGCCGGTGCCAAAGGCAAGCGTTACTGCCTGCCGAACTCGCGTGTGATGATTCACCAGCCTCTGGGCGGTTTCCAGGGCCAGGCGTCGGACATCGAAATCCACGCCAAGGAAATTCTCTTCATTCGTGAGCGTCTCAACACGCTGATGGCCAAGCACAGCGGGCGCACCCTTGAAGAAATCGAGCGTGATACCAACCGCGATAACTTCATGAGTGCAGAAGCCGCGCGTGAGTACGGGTTGATCGATGAAGTGATCAACCAGCGCCCCGCTTAAATAAGCAGCTCAAAACAAGGCTGGTCGGCAAGTCTGATCACCGGCGGGCTTGAAAAAGCCCGCAATAGCCTTCATCTTGTGTTGCAAGCCTATCGGATTTGGATCGAACGAATGACTGACACCCGCAACGGCGAGGACAACGGCAAGCTGCTCTATTGCTCCTTCTGTGGCAAAAGCCAGCATGAAGTGCGCAAATTGATTGCCGGCCCCTCGGTCTTTATCTGCGACGAGTGCGTCGACCTGTGCAATGACATCATCCGTGAGGAGGTGCAGGAAGCCCAGGCCGAAAGCAGCGCGCATAAATTGCCTTCGCCTAAAGAAATCAGCGGCATCCTTGATCAATACGTGATTGGTCAGGAGCGTGCGAAAAAGGTTCTGGCCGTAGCGGTGTACAACCACTACAAGCGCCTCAACCAGCGTGACAAGAAGAATGACGACGTCGAACTCGGCAAGAGCAACATCTTGCTGATCGGACCGACAGGCTCGGGTAAGACCCTGCTTGCCGAAACACTGGCCCGCTTGCTGAACGTTCCGTTCACCATCGCCGACGCAACCACCCTCACCGAGGCGGGTTATGTGGGTGAAGATGTCGAGAACATCATTCAGAAGCTGTTGCAGAAGTGCGATTACGACGTGGAAAAAGCCCAGATGGGCATTGTCTACATCGACGAAATCGACAAGATTTCGCGCAAGTCTGACAACCCGTCGATCACCCGGGACGTTTCCGGTGAAGGCGTACAGCAGGCCCTGCTCAAGTTGATCGAAGGCACGGTGGCTTCCGTTCCGCCTCAAGGTGGTCGCAAGCACCCGCAGCAGGAATTCCTTCAGGTCGACACCCGTAACATCCTGTTCATCTGCGGTGGTGCGTTCTCCGGTCTGGAAAAGGTTATTCAAAACCGTTCCACCAAGGGCGGCATCGGTTTCAACGCGGAAGTTCGCAGCAAGGAAGAAGGCAAGAAAGTCGGAGAGTCCCTGCGTGAAGTCGAGCCTGACGATCTGGTCAAGTTCGGTCTGATCCCGGAATTCGTCGGTCGCCTGCCGGTCCTGGCTACGCTGGACGAGCTTGATGAAGCTGCCTTGATGCAGATCCTCACCGAGCCGAAAAATGCGCTGACCAAGCAATACGCCAAGCTGTTCGAGATGGAAGGCGTGGACCTGGAATTCCGGGCCGACGCATTGAAATCGGTCGCAAAACGCGCACTGGAACGCAAGACCGGTGCCCGTGGCCTGCGTTCGATTCTCGAAGGTGTGTTGCTCGACACCATGTATGAAATCCCCTCGCAGTCCGAGGTGAGTAAAGTAGTCATCGACGAAAGCGTCATAGAAGGCAAGTCCAAGCCACTGTATATCTACGAAAACAGTGAGCCTGCTGCCAAGGCCGCGCCAGACGCCTAAGCGTCGCGCAGTCGGTACAAAGAAGGGGCCTTCGGGCCCCTTTGTTTTTTCCAGGTTTTAACGCTGTCTTTGTGCTTGTTTTTTTTGAAGGCAGCCCCCATCTTGGTTTCAAGCTTACTTCCATCTGTTTCCGGCCTTATGGCCGCCGTAGAGGCGAAATCATGAAGACAACCATCGAATTGCCTCTCCTGCCATTGCGTGATGTCGTGGTTTATCCGCACATGGTTATCCCGCTGTTCGTGGGGCGCGAGAAATCCATCGAAGCCCTCGAGGCAGCGATGACGGGCGACAAGCAGATCCTTCTGCTGGCCCAGAGAAACCCTGCTGACGACGATCCCGGTGAAGACGCACTTTATCGCGTGGGTACGATTGCGACCGTCCTGCAGCTGCTCAAGCTGCCTGACGGCACGGTCAAGGTTCTGGTCGAAGGCGAGCAACGCGGTGCCGTGGAACGCTTCAGCGAAGTGGATGGCCACTGCCGCGCCGAAGTCTCGTTGATCGACGAGGTCGATGCGCCAGAGCGTGAGTCGGAGGTGTTTGTCCGCAGCCTGCTGTCGCAGTTCGAACAATATGTGCAATTGGGCAAGAAAGTCCCTGCCGAGGTCCTGTCGTCGCTCAACAGCATCGACGAGCCAGGCCGCCTGGTCGACACCATGGCCGCGCACATGGCGCTGAAAATCGAGCAGAAGCAGGAAATCCTCGAAATCATCGATTTGTCGGCCCGTGTCGAGCACGTGCTGGCTTTGCTGGATGCCGAGATCGACCTGCTGCAGGTCGAAAAACGCATTCGCGGTCGCGTCAAGAAACAAATGGAGCGCAGTCAGCGCGAGTACTACCTGAATGAGCAGATGAAGGCCATTCAGAAAGAGCTCGGTGACAGCGACGAAGGGCATAACGAAGTCGAAGAGCTGAAAAAGCGCATCGATGCCGCAGGACTGCCAAAAGACGCGCTCGCCAAGGCGACCGCCGAGCTGAACAAGCTCAAGCAAATGTCGCCGATGTCTGCCGAAGCGACGGTGGTCCGTTCCTATATCGACTGGCTGGTCCAGGTGCCGTGGAAGGCACAGAGCAAGGTGCGCCTTGACCTGGCTCGCGCAGAAGACATCCTCGACGCCGATCACTACGGCCTCGAGGAGGTCAAGGAACGGATTCTCGAATACCTCGCCGTGCAGAAGCGCGTGAAGAAGATCCGTGGTCCGGTATTGTGCCTGGTGGGTCCTCCTGGAGTGGGTAAAACCTCGCTGGCGGAGTCCATTGCACACGCCACCAACCGTAAATTCGTGCGAATGGCCCTCGGCGGCGTACGTGACGAGGCGGAAATTCGTGGTCATCGCCGGACTTATATCGGTTCGATGCCAGGAAGATTGATTCAAAAGATGACAAAAGTGGGTGTGCGCAACCCGCTGTTCCTGCTCGATGAAATCGACAAGATGGGCAGCGACATGCGTGGCGATCCAGCGTCGGCGTTGCTGGAAGTGCTCGATCCCGAGCAGAACCACAACTTCAACGATCACTATCTGGAAGTCGACTACGACCTGTCAGACGTGATGTTCCTGTGCACCTCCAACTCCATGAACATTCCACCCGCGCTGCTTGATCGGATGGAAGTCATTCGCCTGCCCGGTTACACGGAAGACGAGAAGATCAACATCGCCGTCAAATACCTCTCGCCGAAACAGATCACGGCCAACGGCCTGAAAAAAGGCGAACTGGAATTCGACGCCGAAGCGATCCGCGACATCATCCGCTACTACACCCGCGAAGCCGGTGTACGGGGCCTGGAGCGCCAGATTGCCAAGGTCTGCCGCAAGGCCGTGAAAGAGCATGCGCTGGAAAAACGCTTCTCGGTGAAAGTGACGGCGGACATGCTCGAGCACTTCCTGGGCGTGCGCAAATTCCGCTACGGCCTGGCAGAACAGCAGGACCAGATCGGTCAGGTCACTGGCCTGGCGTGGACTCAGGTGGGCGGCGAATTGCTGACTATCGAAGCGGCTGTCGTTCCGGGCAAAGGCCAACTGATCAAGACCGGTTCCCTGGGTGACGTGATGGTCGAATCGATCACCGCAGCCCTGACCGTTGTTCGCAGCCGTGCCAAGAGCCTGGGGATCCCCCTGGACTTCCACGAGAAGCGCGACACGCACATCCACATGCCGGAAGGGGCGACGCCCAAAGACGGCCCGAGCGCAGGCGTAGGCATGTGCACGGCGTTGGTGTCGGCACTGACCGGCATTCCAGTACGCGCTGATGTTGCCATGACGGGTGAAATTACCCTGCGTGGCCAGGTATTGGCGATCGGTGGCTTGAAGGAAAAACTGCTGGCGGCGCATCGTGGCGGAATCAAGACGGTGATCATTCCTGAAGAGAATGTTCGCGATTTGAAGGAAATTCCGGACAATATCAAGCAAGATCTTCAGATTAAACCAGTTAAATGGATTGACGAGGTCCTGCAAATTGCGCTGCAATACGCCCCGGAGCCCTTGCCGGATGTGGCTCCGGAGATAGTCGCGAAGGATGAAAAACGCGAGTCGGATTCTAAGGAAAGAATTAGCACGCATTAGTACGTATTTGCCTGGGGGGCTTCCTTGACAGCTTTTTAGAGCCCTTGTTATAAAGCGGCTCTTAAGTGTCTGTAGGCCATTCAGCACTCGTTTTTGCTTTCACCAAAAAACTTAGAATCATACTCAAATAGATATAAGGGGACTTAGAGTGAACAAGTCGGAACTGATTGATGCTATCGCTGCATCCGCTGATATCCCGAAAGCTGCTGCTGGCCGTGCGCTGGACGCTGTAATCGAATCCGTCACTGGCGCTCTCAAGGCCGGCGACTCCGTGGTTCTGGTTGGTTTCGGTACTTTCTCCGTAACTGATCGTCCAGCTCGCATCGGTCGTAACCCACAGACCGGTAAGACACTGGAAATCGCAGCTGCCAAAAAACCAGGCTTCAAAGCTGGTAAAGCACTGAAAGAAGCTGTCAACTAAGTTCCAATCAGGTTTTTGCCTATCCGGGTCGGGGTCATGCCTGACCTGGCAGCGGAGCGGTAGTCCAGCCGGCAGGTTGCCGGTTCGAGACACCGAGGCTCGCAAGGTCGAGTCATCGGTCCGCTCCGCCAGTTACGAGAAGGCGCATCCTCGGATGCGCCTTTCTTCTATCCGGATTCTACCCACGCTCCACGGTTGCCTAATTTGAAGTTCAACCGTTTATGGGGGACGCATGCTGCAAAATATCAGGGACAATTCACAAGGCTGGATTGCCAAGACCATTATCGGGGTCATCGTTGCACTGATGGCCTTGACCGGTTTCGACGCCATTTTCCAGGCTACGACGCACAAAAACGAGGCGGCGAAGGTCAATGGTGAAGAAATCAGCCAAAACGAGCTGAGCCAGGCGGTCGATATGCAACGCCGTCAACTCATGCAACAGCTGGGCAAGGATTTCGACGCCTCCTTGCTCGACGAAAAAATGCTGCGCGAATCGGCCCTCAAAGGCCTGATCGACCGCAAGCTGCTGTTGCAAGGCGCAGAAAATTCCAAATTCGCTTTCTCCGAGGCGGCGCTGGACCAGGTCATCCTGCAAACGCCTGAATTCCAGGTGGATGGCAAGTTCAGCCCTGAGCGTTTCGACCAGGTGATTCGTCAACTGGGCTACAGCCGCATGCAATTCCGCCAGATGCTGGCTCAGGAAATGCTGATCGGACAACTGCGCGCCGGTGTGGCGGGTAGTGGTTTCGTCACCGACGCCCAGGTCATGGCCTTTGCCCGTCTGGAAAAACAGACCCGCGATTTCGCTTCCCTGAGCATCAAGGTCGACCCGACGGCCGTGAAGCTGACCGACGAAGAGGTCAAGGCCTACTACGACGAGCACGCCAAGGAATTCATGACCCCGGATCAGGTGGTCATCGATTACCTGGAGTTGAAGAAGGCTTCCTTCTTTGATCAGGTCAGCGTCAAGGACGAAGACCTGCAGGCGGCGTATCAGAAAGAAACTGCGAACCTGTCCGAGCAACGCCGCGCTGCGCACATTCTGATCGAAGTGAACGACAAGACGACCGAAGCGCAAGCCAAGGCCAAAATCGACGAGATCCAGGCCCGCCTGAACAAGGGCGAGCAATTCGAGGCCCTGGCCAAGGAGTTCTCCCAGGACCCGGGCTCCGCCAACAATGGCGGCGACCTGGGCTTTGCAGGTCCTGGCGTCTACGACCCGGCATTCGAGAAGGCCTTGTACTCGTTGGCCAAGGATCAGGTTTCCGAGCCGGTTCGCACCGATTTCGGTTTCCACCTGATCAAGCTGTTGGGTGTGGAAGCGCCTGAAGTGCCGACGTTCGCCAGCCTGAAAGACAAGCTGACCCGTGAATTGAAGGCCCAGCAGGTCGAGCAGCGTTTCGTTGAAGCGACCAAGCAACTGGAAGACGCCTCGTTCGAAGCGTCCGACCTGGTCCAGCCTGCGCAGGACTTGAAGCTTACCGTTCACACCTCGAAGCCGTTCGGCCGCGAAGGTGGCGAAGGCATTACGGCCAACCGTGCCGTGGTCACCGCAGCCTTCAGCCCGGAAGTACTGGATGAGGGTGCCAACAGCACCGCCATCGAACTCGACCCCGAAACCGTGATCGTGTTGCGCGCCAAGGAGCATCTGAAGCCTGCGCAACTGCCATTGGAAAAGGTCGAGGGTCCGATCCGCGAGCAATTGGCCAGGGAGCACGCCAGCGCTGCTGCCAAGACCAAGGCTGATGAGCTGATTGCCAGCTTGCGCGATGGCAAGACGCCATTAAACGGCCCGATCGAGGGTCAGAACTGGAAGGTAACCGAAGCCGCGACTCGCACTCAGGAAGGGCTGGACCCGACTGTGCTGCAAGCGTTGTTCCGCATGCCAAAGCCTGCCGCCAAGGACAAGCCGACCTTCAGCAGTGTCACGTTGCCTGATGGCAGCCTGATGATCGTGCGTCTGAACGGCGTGAATGAGGCCGCAACGCCAACTGAAGAAGAGAAGGCTCAATACCGTCGCTTCCTCGCTTCGCGCGTTGGCCAGCAAGACTTTGCGGCCTACCGCAAGCAGCTGGAAAGCCAGGCCGAGATCAAGCGTTTCTGATCTGGACACGAGCTTTTTGCATGAAAAGAAGACCCCGGCCGCAAGGCCGGGGTTTTTTTTCGGCTGCATTGCGCAACGCAGGCAATTTTCTCCCGACCATCGGGTCAACAGTTTTGTAACTGTTTTAAGACACAATCGGTGCGCCGCTAAGCATCGATCTGTTGCACAATACGCCCCGAACCGTTTCTCTCAGGATGTTCAATGTTTAAATCAATTCCCATGCGGGTTGTCGGGCTGGCCTTGGTGCTGGCTGCTGCTGCCGGTTGTTCGTCGAAGAAAGCCGCCATCTACGAGCATGAGAACTTCGATGATTCCGGAACGTTTTCCCGTAACTATCCAGTGACCGACTCGGTCTCCTGTGAAGCCGCTCGTCGGGCCTTGCTGAGCCAGGGCTATATCATCAC
Source organism: Pseudomonas umsongensis (assembly GCF_002236105.1). Lineage (GTDB taxonomy): Bacteria > Pseudomonadota > Gammaproteobacteria > Pseudomonadales > Pseudomonadaceae > Aquipseudomonas > Aquipseudomonas umsongensis. The sequence continues at coordinate 2,170,139 of NZ_NIWU01000001.1, read as the reverse complement.
CAGCAGTGATCCCAAGCTGGTCAGTGGGCACAAGAGCTTCCAGCAGACCGGTGAAAACCACATGGAGATCAGTTTCAGTGTGGTTTGCGCTGAAGACGGCACTTCGGCGCACCATGCCACCGTGTTCGCCAATGCCCTTCAGGACAAGTATGCGCTGAAGAAAACCAACAACTCGGCAAGCCTCGGTGTTGGCGTGCTGGGCTCGGTATCGATGCCGATCGGCTCCTCCGACGACTCGATGGTCAAGGTTGCCAGCGAAACCGTCACCTCAGCCAAGTTCTACGAGCGATTCTTCGCCCTGGTGGAGCTGTTCCTGCCCAAGGAAGTGAAGGCAGCGGCGCACATCCCCGAGAAGCCGAAAACCGATCTGGGCGTGCCCGAGCCCAAGGCCACGCCAGCGCCATTGGCCCCGGAATCCGCGGCACAGCCTGCACCAGCGCCTGAGGCCGCCAAGGCCGCCGAAGTTGCCCCGGCCGCTTCCGAGCCGGTAGCGCCGCCACCTGAGGCTGCACCCATTACCTCGAGCCCCACTGCCGCGCCAGCGCCTGCCACCGAAGAAGTGATCACGCCACCGGCCAATCCGAGCGACATGGCGCCACCTTCGGAACCGATCCAGGCCATGCCCATCACCGGCCAGTGATGGGTGCGATGGGGCCCGGCCTGCTCATGCTCCGGGCCCCTCGCCATAACAAAGCTTGATCCGCGTCAAACAGGTCGTCGTCCCGCGACCTGCAGCAAAAAAAACCTGTGATAAATTCCCAACCGCCTGCTACGTTTTATCTGTAGGCGACGAAGTGTCGTGTCCGCGTCATTTTTCTTTCACGCGGGCACTTTAGGCTCAAGGCGCTGGTCATTTATTCAGACGTTTTTTTATGAGCTGTGGGGGATACGAAAATGGACGACTATCAAGAAGAACTGCTCGAGTATCAGGCGTTTGAACTGGACCCACCTGAGCCCGCCGAAGACGCAACCGAGCTTTAAAGCTTGCTGCCTGCGACTGTTTCCCTGCGACTGCGGCGAAACTCGCCGGGTGTCTGGGCGGTCCAGCGCTTGAAGGCGCGTTGAAAGGCTTCGGCTGAGGCAAAGCCCAACAGGTAGGCGATTTCTCCGAACGCCAACTCAGTGTCGCGGATATAGGTCATGGCCAGGTCGCGACGGGTGTCGTTAAGAATCGCGCGAAATTGCGTGCCTTCTTCAGAGAGTTTGCGGCGCAAGGTCCACACCGGCAGTTTCAGGCGTGTTGCCACTTCTTCCAGGTCGGGTTCCCGGCCGCCATTAAGCAATGGCCCCAGCAGCTGTGTGATGCGTTCACGCAGGCTGCGGGTGCGGGTCAATTGCTCCAGTTCCCGCTCGCACAGTTGCAGCAGGTGTCGCCAGGTGCTGGGGCAATGCTCGGGATTGCGCTGGGCAAGGCTGGCCAGGCTCAGGCGCAATTGATTGTGCTCGGCGCCAAACTGGATCGGGCAGTCGCCCAGAACCTCATAGGCAGCGCGGTAGCCGGGCTCCTCGAACTCGATGTCGATACGTTCGGCACGCAGCCGGGCAGGGCTGACGCTGGACAACTGATGCAACCAGCCGCAGAGGATCGAATCCACCACGAAGCGGTTATAGCTGTTGTAGGGGCTGATGGAATAGAAGCGCAGCCAGGCACCCTGAGCGTCTTCGTGGAAGCTTGATTGACCGCGATAGTTTGAGCCATACAAGGCTTCGAATCGAATCAGGCAGCGCGCCGCCTCGCGCACCGTCGGTGCCTGGGCGGCAGTGACGCCGGCAAGGCCGGCCTGGCTCAGGCGGCTGAGCTGGCCCATTTGCAAGCCGAGTGCCGGGTTGCCGGTCAGTTGGATGGCCGCGTAGCCCAGGCGCATGTAGCGCGGGATCGAGAGACGGGCACCGGCTTCACTCAGTCGGGCCGTATCAAGGCCATATTGCTCGAGCAGTGGCTGCGGATCCGTGCCGTGGCTGCGCACGGCGTCGGCCAGGCTGTGAACAAAGCCCACCGACAGATCTCCCATGCGTATCGGGGTGGGTTTCATGGCCTACAGCCAAAGGTTCAACAAGCGTGCGCCACGGGCCTTGCCATCGACGAAATGCTGGCCGTTGCTGCTGAGAAAACTCTGCCCGGCGCTGCCCTGATCCCAGAACTGTCCGCGCAGGAATACGCTCACGCCGGCGATGGCCTGGCTGGCGGGTGCCTGAGTACTCAGGTTCAGGCGCTGCCAGGCCTGTCCTTCACTGATCTCCCCGGCCTTGAGGCTGACGGAGCCGGGTGTCGATGAGTCCTTGTAGCCACGCCACGGCTGGTCCCAGCTACCGCGGCCAGCAACAAACGCCGGGACTGCGACCAACTGTGCCTGCTGCGTGTCGAGTTTGCGGTAGTTGTCGGGGTACCAGCTGTCGCTGCCGATCAGCACGCCCAGGCGCCCGGCGGGGGTGTCGACGACATTGAGCGTATGTTCGCCGTTGGCCTTGATCGCGTCCTGCTGCTCGAAAACCGGATGCATCTGGCGCTGGGGTTGCCCGATTGGCAGGCCATCGCGGCCAAACACCACGCTGCTGTTGAACAACGCACCGCGGCCTATTTTCAGCGTGCCGTCGATGACACTGGGCTCGGGCAGCACGATGGAGCCTGCCACCAGGGTGACGTGAAATTCTTTAGCCAGCCCGCCAAACAACGACTGGTAATCCTTGGCCATGCCTTTGGCTTTCATGCGCAGGTGCGCGTCCTCGATGCGGCTGTCGCCTTCGGCGCCAATCAGTGCGCGGACGAACTTCAAAGGATTGCTCACGGCCAGCCAGTTCATGGCCTCCTTGAAAGTGGTGGCCTGGTACAACTCGTCTTTTTCGCCGCTGACCATCAACCAGGTGCCCACATGCTCCGGCAATACGACGATGGTTTTTTCATTCAGCAGCCCCTGATCCCGGGCCGTCTGCAAGTAGGCGGCGAGTTTGCGGTGCAAGCGCTCGGGGCTTTGGTAGTCGGTGGGAAACAGCTCGGGCTGGATGCCCAGCAAATTGCCGCGGTCAGCGGGCGTGCCCTGGTCGACGGCGACATCGATTCGCAGGTCAGAGAGGTAGAGGCCCGTCGGGCGATCCGCGGCCCACATGGCGTAGGTCGTTAGAGCGGCGATCAACGCCATGGAGACAGTCAGGTACAAAAGTTTGCGCATGGGGAACAGTCAGCAGCCGTATGCAGGATTCATGGCTTTTCATCGGATTTGCATCAAGGATAAAGCGAATCACGGGGAGGGTGGGGAAAATTGACAGCGCTCCGGGAAATTGACCGCGTCGTACTTGCGTCGGTCTTCTGCCTGTTCGCGATAATGCATGTGACAACGTCGGTGAGTGTTTTTATCAATTGTGCTTCGGTTGTCTCAAGGGTGTACCACTGTGACTGGCCGAACAGCATGGCAATGACTGCACTGGTGGTGGGGCAGAGGTCGCGAGCGGCTGCACCTTTCTCGCCGTACGAGTCAGTGATGATGGCGTTTAAAATAGCGGCGTATTCGTTTCTCAGCTGGATAACCTGTTGCTTCTGTTCTTCAGTCAGATTCGTGAACTCGCGGCTAACCAGGGTCAGTTTGTATTTTTCGTTGAAGTTGAAGGCGACGAAGGCTTGAATGAACGACTGAAGACGCCCGCGAGCGCTTCGTGCGCCTTTCATTCGCCGCTGCGTGTCCAGCAGCAAGTCCGATAAGGCCGACTCGATCAGCTCGAACAACAGGGCCTGTTTGTTTTCGATGTGATGGTAGAGGGATCCGGCCTGCAGCCCCAGGTAGCTCGCCAAGTCCCGCAAGCCTATAGCCTGGTAGCCGTGTGTGGCGAAGAGTTCGAGTGCCGCGTCGAGCAGTCGATCGCGGGCGCTGTGTACGGGATTGGCTGATGCGCTGTTGGTTGGCATTGGAGCTCCGTCGACTGGACAATTAAAGCGTGGCCTTGAGCAAACTTATCCCCCGTGGCGATAGCCCGTTCTGCCAGCATGGTGTGCCGTGCGCATCAACAGCAACACCGCGCAAATCACCGGCAGATTCACCAGCAGCAACGCATACCGCAATGACTCGTGGCCGAACAGCGGTAACAACAGGTCGCTGCACAAACCGGTCAACAATGGCCCGACGCCGATCCCCAGCAGCGTGCTGACGATGGTTTGCAGCGCCATTGCAGTTCCGCGTCTTCCGGCGGGCACCAGCTGCGTGACGAGGTTGTAGGAAGGCGCGACCCACCACACGGAAAAGAAGGCATAGAGTGCACACCAGAGCATGGCGCCTGGAACCGGCACATCACCCAGGCGCACCAGCACGGAGTCGGACCACAGCAGATAGGGGACCAGCGCACAGGTCGCCGCAATATGGCCCACTACCGGAATGGACACCTGCCAGTGTGGATCGCGGCGGCACAGGCGGTCACTCAACCAACCACTGAGCAGGCCACCGAATCCGGCCGACGTACCGCAGATCACGCCCGCCAACAAGCCGGCGTGTTGCAGTGACAAACCGTGGGAGCGCACCAGGAAACTGGTGTTCCACATCGCAATCGCATAGGAACTGAGCGTGGTCAGTCCGCCAGCGAGGATCAGGCAGCGGTAGGCCGGCAATGCCCAGAGCTTGCGGGCTTCGGCACCCATGCCAAGCAGCGCGGGCGCTGTGTGGGTGTGTGGCGTAAGGTCCCAGCGGCCACGCTGCGGTTCGCGCACGACGAAGGCCAGGATCGTACAGAACACCAGGGCCGGCATCCCCAACGCAATGAACGCACTGCGCCAGCCATAGTGCTCGACCACCCAGGCGCCGATGCTCAAGCCGATGATCGAGGAAAATGTGGGTGCGGCGGTAAAACAACTGATGGCGAATGAGCGTCGGTGCGTCGGATACAGGTCGGCGATCAGCGACAGCGACGCCGACGTGGTCGGCGATTCGCTGACGGCAACCAGCATTCGCGCAATGCCCAGCGCCAGGAAACTGCCCGCCCACCCGCAGGCCATGGTTGCCACCGCCCACAGCAGGCAAGACATGGCCAGCAGGCGGATACGCGGCATGCGATCCACCAGCCGCCCGGCCGGCAGGCCCATGAGTGCATAGACCGCCGCGAACGCCAGGCCCGAGATCAGGCCGATGGCAGTATCGCCGACGCCGAATTCGGCTTTGATCGGTTCGACCATGACTGCGAGTATCTGTCGCCCGACGAAGTTGTCGGCGAACACCAAGGCCAGCAGCAACAGCAGGCCATGGCTACTCCAACCGACCGTGGCCGCAGGCAGCGTCCCCTCGCGAGCGGTCATCGCGGTGCCCACAGATCAGGCAAGCCAGGGTCGCTCACGACGATCAGGCGCTTGAGCAAGACTTTCAGGGCTTGCGCATCGGCGGCGCCGAGCTTGGCCGACAGATCCTCTTCCACGGCCTTGGCCAGCGCCAGCTGATGCAGGGACACTTCTCGGCCTTGGGCCGTGAGGACAAAACGTGGCGATTGCGCCGGACCCTCGAAGGCCACCAGGCGCTGGCGCTCGAGAAACCGCATGCTGGCCAGGGTCACTTCGCGACCGGTGTAGGTCACGAAGGTGTTGATTTCCTCCAGCGTCATATCGTCGCGAATACACAAGATCGACAGCACGAAGAACGATTGTTCGTCCAGCTGCTGACTGTTCAGCAGTTGCCGCAGGGCATTGAGTGTCTGGTAATGCCCGCGCCCCAGCAAGTAGCCGAGCAAATCCTCGGTGTAGCTGCACTCGGGCGGTGGCGGCGTGGTTGCCAGGCGCAGCTCACTACGGGGCTTGCGCGTGGCCAGGGCATATTGGCCGCTCTGGAACGCCAGCGGGGCGCGATCACTGTGATCGAAGGCGAGCACTTCGCCGACGAAAATCACATGGTCTCCGCCTTCGTACTGGAACGCCGTGCGGCACTGGAAACGCGCGGTGCAATCTTGCAGCAATGGCGCCTCGCTGATGCCGTTGTCCAGTTCGATCTCGGCGAACTTGTCTTCGCCCTGGGTGGCGAAACGTCCCGAGAGGTTTTCTTGCTCCGTGGACAGCACGTGCACGTTCCAATGCTTGCCGCTGCTGAAGATCGGCAGGCTGCGCGCTTGCTTGGACAAGCTCCAGAGCACCAGCGGCGGGTTGAGCGACACCGAGTTGAAGCTGTTGGCGGTGATGCCCACGGGCGAGCCGTCTTCGGTCTGGGTGGTGATGATCGTGACCCCGGTGGTGAACGTGCCGAGTGCGGCACGGAAGGCCTGGGGATCGAAGCTGATATTTTGCATTGCCATGACTGGCCTCATGGAGTGGAGGTTTTCGTATGGCCAGTATTGGGCGTTTGCAGGCGTTCAACATCGTCTCAACGGACTAACACTAATGCAGGGCCTCGTCCGATCGGACGAGGCGGCGCAGCGGTCTGCGCGGCTAGGGTGGCGCCAGGCGCATCGGGCGCTCAACGGCCATCGAGCCAACCTGCAAGGGGATAACAATGAGTTCAACGATGTCTTGCGACCAAGACCTTTCCAGCCTGCTGACGCGCCAGAAAGAGGCCTTCGCCAGCGCCGGCAGTGTCAGCGCCGACACCCGGCGCCAGCGCCTGCAGCAAGTGATCGACCTGCTGGTCGACAACCATGCGGCATTGACCACGGCCATCGACCAGGACTTTGGCGGACGGCCCGCCGGTTTTTCCTTGATGAATGACGTGCTCGGCGCCCTGGCTTCACTCAAATATGCCCGCGACCATCTGCAAGAGTGGATGCAAGACGAACCGCGCGAAATGTTTTCCCCTTATGACCAACTCGGCGCCAGGGCCTGGGTCATGCACCAGCCAAAAGGTACGGTGGGCATCCTGGGTACCTGGAACGCGCCGCTGTACACCTTGTTCAGCCCGCTGGCCTCGGCGCTCGCGGCCGGCAACCGGGCCATTCTAAAACCGTCGGAAGTGGTGCCGCGCACCGCCGCACTGGTGGCGCGCCTGTGCGCCGAACGCCTCGACCCGCTGGTGGTGGCCGTGGTCAATGGTGGCCCGGAACTGGGCGAGGCCTTCAGCAGCCAACCCTTCGACCACCTGGTGTTCACCGGCAGTACGGCGATCGGCCGGCGAGTGATGGGCAATGCCGCGAAAAACCTGGTGCCGGTGACACTGGAACTGGGCGGCAAGTCGCCGGTGATCGTTTCGGCCACGGCCGACCTGAACAAAGCGGCGTTCAGTATCGCCGCAGGCAAGTCCACCAATGGCGGACAGATCTGCATCAATCCGGACCTGGTGTATGTACCCAAGGCCCGACTCGAAGCCTTCCTCGATGCGCTGCGCAGTGCTTATCGCGACCTCAACCCGACGGTAGCCGGCAACCCGGACGTGGTGGCGGTGGTCAACCAGCGTCATCTGGAGCGGGTCGAGGGCCTGGTCGAGGACGCGCAGTTGCGAGGGGCGCGCATCGAGTGCCTGCCCGAACCCCTGGCACTGGATGCCCAGGACCGTCGTCGCCCGCTGCGAGTCGTAGTGGACCCGGCCCCGGACAGCGAGATCATGCATGAGGAAATCTTCGGTCCGGCCATGGTCGTGCTGAGTTATGACGACCTCGACCAGGTCATCGCGCAAATCAACGCAAGGCCGCGTCCGCTGGCGCTGTACTACTTCGGCGAGGATGCCCGGGAGCAACGTCACGTGCTGGAGCACACCCTGTCCGGCGGAGTCACCATCAACGACGTGATGATGCATGCCGCCCTGCACGATGCGCCGTTCGGTGGTATCGGCGCCTCGGGCATGGGCCATTACCATGGCCGCGAAGGATTTCTCGAATTCAGTCACCTGCGCACGGTGTTCAAGGCCTCGGCCCACGACCCGCGCCGTGAATGGGGTCTGTTGCCGCCTTACGGCGAGCATTACCTGGCGGCGATGCTGGCCGGCGTCACTCGCGACTAATTCCAGCGTTGGGGGCCTTGCGCACCCCGTCCGCTGCATGAGACAGGCCATTGATCATGTTCAAGGCAATTACTATCGCCCAGCGCCTGTGGCTCTGGGCGTTGTTGGCCACCTTGCTGTTTGCCCTGGCGGTGTTGTTCGGTGCCTATGGCTTGCAGCAGGCGCGCGACAGTCTGCGAGCCATCAACGAGGACGACCTGGCGACGTTGTTGATGTTCGGCGACATCAGGCAGCGGCTCGATGAAAGCCGGCGCCAGGTCCTGCTGGCGATCCAGCAGGACCCGGAAGGCCCGCTGGTGGCAGCGTTCGACCGCCCGGTGGAAGCCACCCTGAGTGCCATCGAGAGCAATGACCGGGCGTTGACCGAGATCTGGGCGAGCTATCGTCTGCGCACGTTGAGCGGTGAGGAACAACAGGCCGCCGAGGCGTTCGACAAACACTATCAGGCCTGGCAGGAAGAGTTGGGCATCTTCCTCGATTCCTTGCGCGCCGGTGATTTTCGCCTGCCGGGCATCCTGTCCTATTTGCGCATGGCCGAGCCGGAAGGCAATGCCGCCATGGTTGAACTGAGCAAGCTGCAAGCGCTGCAGAAAGCCAGCGCCTCGCAGGCCTACGAGGCGGCGCAGCGTCGTTATCGCTCGACGCTGTTGGCTTACATGGCGCTGGCGGTGGTGGGCGGGCTGGCGGGCAGCCTCACCGCGTTTTCCACTTTGCGTCGGCTCAAGCGTGCGTTTGCCCAGGCGGGTGCCAGCGTGCGGGCCATCGCCAGTGGCGACCTGGTGCAGCCGATCGAGATCAAGGGCGGTGACGAATTCGCACTGATGCTGCGCGACATCGCGCTGATGCGTGACAGCCTGCACGGACTCATTTCACAAATGCGCGAGTTGGTGCAGCGGGTCAGTCGCGAAGCGGCGCACATGGCCGAATCGGCGGAGTCGGCCTCCACGGCCACCCAGCAACAGGCGGACGCGGTGCGCGGGATTTCCCGGGCGGTTGAGGACCTGTCGGGGTCGATTGGCGAAGTGGACAATCAGGTTGGCGTGTCTCGCGACATCACCCAGCATTCGGCACAGCGTTCGGGCAAGAGCGAGGGCTTTATTCGTGACATGGCCCAGGAGATGAACCGCATCAGCGACGTGATCAGCGCTACGGCCGTGCACATTCGCCAGCTCGAAGGGTTCTCCGGGGAGATCAGCCATGTGCTCAAGGTGATTCGCAGCATTGCCGAGCAGACCAACCTCCTGGCGCTGAACGCCGCCATCGAGGCCGCACGGGCCGGCGAGGCGGGGCGCGGGTTTGCCGTGGTAGCCGACGAGGTTCGACTGTTGGCCCAACGCACCGCCAGTTCCATTGGGGAAATCGACCTCACCGTGCAGCGTATTCAGGAAGGCACACTGGCGGTGGTCGACGGCATGGGACGCGTGGTCAGCCGGGTGCGTGACGGCGTCAACCTGGCCCATGAGGCAGGCGATTCGGTGGCGCAGATTCGCAGCGGCACCGATGATGTGATCCGCAGCGTGGACACCATCGCCACGCTGATCACCGAACAGGTGCGCGTCACTCGGGAAATGGTCGCCAGGGTCGAGAGTGTCTCCAGCGGCACCGGTGCGCTGTCGGCCAACGCCGGGCGCAGCGCGATGGCCGCCGCGGACCTGGAGCAACTGGCGCGGGCACTGGATCAGTTGTCGGCACGCTTCAATGTCGCTTGAACACCACAAACCCTGTGGGAGCGAGCCTGCTCGCGAAGAGGTCAGCACATTCAACATCAATGTTGACTGATCCAGCGCTTTCGCGAGCAGGCTCGCTCCCACAGGGCGTAAGGCCTGAATACTCTAATAACCCACAATCAGGGCGTGATCACTACCATGGATAACCAAGAAAACGCACCACTAAACTCCGCCACCGGCTGGCCGCGCCGCAGCGTGCTCAAGGCCGGTGCCGTGGCGGTTGGCGTCGGGCTTCTGGGGCGTTTTGCCGACGCCCGCGCGCAAGGGCTTTCGGCCAGTGACTACCAGGCCATGGATGCCTGGGCCATGAGCCAGGCGATCCGCAGCGGCGAGCTGAGTGCCGAGGACCTGCTGGCGGCGACGCTTGCTCGCTATAACGAGGTCAACCCCAGGGTCAATGCGGTAAACATGCTGCACGAAGCCTACGCCCGTGCCTTGATGGCCCAGCGCCGCGCGGCCGGCACTCAAAACCAGGGCGCCCTGGCTGGTGTGCCACTGCTGATCAAGGACCTCAACACCTCACTGCAAGGCACCATCACCAGCAACGGTAGCCGGATGTTCAAGGACGCACCGCCCGCCGCCCGCACCAGCACCCTGATCGCTCGCTATGAGCAGGCCGGTGCGGTGCCGTTCGGCAAGACCACGTGCCCCGAGTTCGGCTTGACCACCACCACCGAATCCCTGGCTTGGGGCCAAACCCATAACCCCTGGAACCTGGCCATGAGCGCAGGCGGCTCCTCCGGTGGCGCGGCAGCGGCGGTAGCGGCGGGGATCGTGCCCGTGGCCCATGCCACCGATGGCGGCGGTTCGATCCGTATTCCGGCCTCGTACTGCGGCCTGGTCGGACTCAAGCCCACTCGCTATCGCACCCCCAGCGGACCGCTGCATTTCGAAGGCTGGTTTGGCGCCAGCGCGGCCAATGTGGTCTCGCGCACCGTGCGCGATACCGCGTTGTTCCTCGATATCGGGCAAGGCCATGAAGCGGGCAGCGCCTATTGGTGCCCGCCCCTGGTAAGACCCTATGTGCAGGAACTGCAGCAAGACCCGGGCAAACTGCGCGTGGCCGTGGTGCGTCAATCGATGACCGGCGCGCCGCTTGAACCGGCGATCGCCGCCACGCTGGAGCAGACCCTCAAGCAACTGCTGACCCTGGGGCACGAGATCGACGAATTGACGCTCAACGTCGATCCACGCCAATTGTTCGGTGCCCATGGCACGGTGATCGGCACAGGGCTGCGGACCCTGATCCACGACCGTGAACAGGTGCTCGGACGCGCGGTTACGGCACAGGACCTGGAAAAGATCACCCTGGTCAATCTGGAGCGTGCGAAGGGCACCAGTGGGGAGGACCTGTATCGCGCCCGCCAATCGTTCGAGAGCATCGGCGCGACCATGGAGCAGCACTTCGAACGCTACGACGTGATCCTCTCGCCCGTCACCGGCAGCCTGACGCCGAAGCTCGGCCTGTTGTCCCTGGATCAACCCTGGGAGAGCTACGCCCACAATGCCATGGGCAGCGCCGGCTTCACCGCGCTGGCCAACGTCAGCGGGCAGCCGGCGATCTCGCTACCCTTGGGGCAGAGTGATAACGGCCTGCCGGTGGGCATGATGTTCACTGCCCGGTTGGGTGGCGATGACGTGTTGCTGCGCCTGGCTAGTCAGTTGGAGAAGGCTCATCCGTGGGCTGCCAGGCGCGCTTTCCTGTAACCCGACACCCCCCCTGTAGGAGCCAGGCTTGCCGGCGAACCAGGCGCCGCGGTGTATCTGCTGCACCGCGTCATCGTTGATCGTTCCCACGCTCCGCGTGGGAATGCCGCCAGGGACGCTCCGCGTTCCGCTGACGACGCATGATGTGAGCCGTGCGCAACGGTGACGCGGAGCGTCACAAGATGCATTCCCACGCTGTTGGGTTAGAACATTCGTTTCGGGTCGTCGTGACGTCAAAATCGACGTGCATCCAGTACCCATCATTCGGCAGTCATAGTTCTACCGCGCTACCGCGATTTTCAGTTCCCAAGGTTTAAAACTCAGCCACAACAAGACCCCCGGTACCTGCAACGCGATCATCACTCCCAGCGACCACCGATAAGCCTCCACCGGGTGCCCTTGCCCAGATGCTGGCCACAGGTTCAGAATTTCTCCCATCAACCACTGCAAGACGAACGCCAGCACGAATACCACCAGGTTGAACGATGAACTGACCCGCCCGGCAAGCTCAGGCGACACAGACTGAGCCACGATCGCGTAGTTCATGGTGGTGGAGGTGCCGAAGAAGCTGAAACCCATAGCAATCAGTAGCGGCGATACAGGTAGGCCGCTGATCATCAGTAATTGAAATGCGATGAAGATTGAAACCCCGCCACCACACACCATGATCGGTTGCACACCAAAGCGCCGCAGGTAGTCGGTGATTGAGCCGAAGGCCAGCGAACCTGCCACCATCGCCACGGTACCCCAGAGCAGGATTTGGGCCATGCTGGACTCATCCAAATGGGCTACATCGCGTAGCCAAGGCCCCATCCATAGCGACAACACTGACATGTAGATCGCATGGGCAAATACCGAGTACAACGCCAGCCGCCAGAATACCCATGAGGAGTAAAGCGTCCCCACGGCCTTGGACATTTCGCCGAGGGTGGTGTGTTTGGGCTTGTAGGTGCGCGGCACGCTCCGATGAATGACTACGCAGACGAACAAAGTCAGCAGCGCCAGAATCAAGAACGCTTCACGCCATGTGATCCACTTGAGCAGTTCATGCAAGGGTGTGGTGGACGCCATTGCGCCCAGGCCGCCCACCGATAACAGGCATGCTGTACTCAGTGGCAGACGTTCGGCAGGCAGCCAGATGGCACACGCCTTGATCGCGCTCATCAGCGAACCAGCAACGCCTAGACCGATGAGTCCGCGACCAATGATCAGGCCCAGTTCGGTATGGGAGAAGCTGAAAATCAGCGAGCCCAACACAGCGAACAGCAACATGGGGGCCTGCACGCTGCGCGGACCGTAGCGGTCGAGCATGACACCCAGCGGAATCTGCGCTGCGGCGAACGTTAGAAAGTACACGCCGGTCAACAGGCCCAGGCTGCTGGCGGGAAGCAGCAGCTCCCGTTCCAGATCCGCATAAATCAAGGCGTTTACCGTGCGAAACAGGTAGGACACAAAATGACCTAAGCCAAAGGGGATGAATATGGTCAAGAACAGGTACAAAAACGAATGTTTGGCTTCCTGATCGGCTTTTGCACAAGAGCCTGAATTTTCATTACTCATGTCGCAAGAGCCTCGCATGTGGAAAAGGTTGTGCGTATTTCACAGCAGAAACGCCCCCGCTCTTCTTCAAGCCAAAGCTCATCAGGGCTCGGTCGCATTTCTGAGAACTTTACGTGGACAGCGTTCTTCAGCGCATTGGTGATGCCCTCCAAGGACAACGGGTTATCAAAGTCGAGGAACAGCGGTTTGGGTTCGGTATCGATCTTGACGAACGCATAACGGGGCAAACCATGATCGGCAGCCCAGGCGCGCCATTGCAGAGTGTGTTCGAGCTCGTCGACCGAGCCTTTCGGCGTTGGCATGTCATCTCTGGTAAATAACCAGGAAGCGCGCTTGTAGAGGGTGCGGCCAAACCAGACACGTCGGTGCTCGTGTTTGGTCACGGTACTGCCAGCCAAGGCGAAGCCTAGCCGGTGCATGGGAGTCGAATATACGCACAGCAAGTCTTCGTTGAACTGTCCAAGGGCGTCGACCACTTGCAGGCGATCATTCACTCGCAGCACTTGTGCCCTACCGGCAGCAAACCGCTGATTCGCCGCAACACAACCGCCACCCGATGGCAGCACCAATTGCAAGTAAGAAGACTGCAAAGGCCAGTCGATATGCGAGCGTTGATAACTGGTGGGTGAATCCGCCAGTATCAGACGAGGTTGTTGGAAAATCGCCTCTACCTGCTGATTTATCTGAGTATTGAACGGTCCGAACGGCGCGGCTACGGGTTGGCTAAGAGTATGAACTGCGGGATGCACTTCACCCACGATGATTTCATAGTCGCCGCGATTGAAGGCCTCCATCGACGCACTGGAGATCATGATATCCGGGGAGTGGTAGTCGCTGCCAAAGACCTCGAAGCCAGCTACATCCATATTGGTATCCAACAGGATGATCAGGCGTTCGATGTCCGCGTTACAAAGGTGTACTTCGGAATGCTTTGGGAGGTCCTGCAGCAGTTGCGTCCAAGCCGTTTCCAGGCGCTGATCGAGGTTCAGGATGATTTGCGCTTCAAGTGTCGGTAACAGAGGAGCAAGGGTGTTGAGCAGGTCGAGAAAATCAACCGGCTTGCCGAGGCTGACAGCCTGGCGCTGCTCCCAGACATCAACGAAAGCCACATTGAGTTGATGCGCGATGGCTTTGATCAGCCACTGATTGATGCGCATCAGCGGCGCCAGTTCTTCGTTGACGTGGCTGAGCATGGCCTGGCCGAGGCTGATGTCCATGTTTCTTGAACAATCCTCGTACACCGGGTAACGGCCGACATACATGGCGCCGGTTTCCCGGCTGAGGTCGATCCCTGCCTCGCCCAGCAGATGGTTCAAGCCCTCCAGGCATTCAGTCCGGCGCAACAGGTCGCCGTGGGCATAGTCACTGCGCAAGCCCTCCAATGCTTCAAGGCGCGCTCGCCAGACCTGGCTGAACTCATCGGATACCCGCGCGGTGGCCAAGTATCGTTGCAGCCGCACAATGGGGTTACGCTCACGAGGAGACATTTGCCAGCCGCGACGCACGATCCGTTTACTCACCAAATGTTCCAGCAGGTCGTGCAGTGTGCTGACCGCGACTTCCGAACAGACGCTCAACATCCCGACAAAAGTGGGTTCTTGACCCTTTTGCTCGCTGATGTAATGCAGTACCTGCGCGGTTTGTGGGTTGAGGCGCTGGCTTTTGCCAATCGGCATGAACAGGGTCTGTTCCTGCAAGTAGCAACCGGTATTGAGCTGCAGGGGCATGCGGTCGGTGTCTGGACATTGTTGGTTGATCTGTTCGACCAACCGTTGCACCACCCAATTCTCGAAGAGGGTGTGGCGATCCTTGATCCACACCGTGTCATCCTGGGTCAGCTGCACATTGACCATCTGGCGGGTATCGAACCTGCCCCAGGCCAATGGACCGAAAAAACTTGAGGTATCGTTCTTGGCACAGAATCGTTGCGCGTAACTCCAACCCAAACGCAGCTTCTGTTTTTTGCGGGTATCGTTTCTACCGTGCCGATCCTTGATCAGCTCACGGATGCGTGTCAACGCCGATGGGTTGGATATGAACAAGGCCTCGGCTACCGCTTCGTCGTCCAGGAAGTCGATCAGCCCTTGGCGGGCGCTCTCCAGATAGGTGTTGTACTCATGATCGGTACCTTCTCGCGCCGAGGCCCGCTCCAACAAGCCGTTCCAGCGCCGCAAAGCCTCACTCAGTGGTTCGCGCAGTGCCTGCGGCAGGTCGGAGGGTTGCAAGGCTTGGCCTTCGTTGAGTTTGCGGATGAATTTGCGGCAGGCCTGGGGTGAGTGTGAGTTGGCCTCTTCAAGCAACGTTGCCTTCAGTGCTTGCAATGAGCGGAAGTCTTGTTCAAAGGCGCGGCACAATGGCAACTCGGCGAATCGGCCCAGATTCGTCAAGTGATGAATGGGAAAACCGGTCGAGCGCAGCCAGAAGTACTGTGAGCTTTCCATGGTCTAGACCGGCATCCTAATGGCGTTGAGTTGATGAAGTTTGCCGAGCAGTGCAATGTCCTCGCCGCTTGGTTGGGCGGCTGTGGAACCCAGTATCTGCGTCAAGGTGACGAGTGACTGTGGTTGCTCAAGACATCGATAGAGATACGTCGCGCGCGGGCTTATGAGCGTGAATTTATGGCGGGTCTCAGGGGTGGGCAAATACACCAGGATGTGTTGGCTGGTTCCCTCCGGGCTGCTACGCCCCAGCAGGCTTTTATCACGCAACCACTGCGACAACGCATAGCTGCTCTGGTAAATGCGTGCACTGTCGGTGCGCTGATATTGGCCCGGCACCACGGCGCTGGCTTTCACCAGTCCGGTGTAGAGGTGCACACATTCGCGTTCAAGCCCTATCAGGTCACGAATCTGCGGGTAATCAGCGAGCTCCTGGCGCTCAAGTAGAAAGTCCAGGACCGCATCGCAATAGCCATAAACTCTTGGCCCGTAATCAAACCACTTTTGTTGACGCAGGAATGCCTTGGAAAGGGTCGGCAGATCCAGCCCGATGTTGATCAGTGCGCGCAAAGTCAGCGGGGCGCCGGTTTCCAGTGCATTGATAAAGGAGTTGACCAAGCGGAACTGATAGTTTTCGACGAACCATTTCACCCTCTCAAACTGACTGGCGTAGGTATGCAGAATAGCCCGCTCGTTATCGGGGAAGTTTTGCAGCCATTCAATCGCGCCCTGAGCTTCGTACAACTGTTGCTGCAGCATTTCATCGCGTAGCAGGCGTCGCCATAGCCTCCAGACCTGCTCAGCGTCCATGCGTCAGTTCCTGTACTGGTTTGGTGTAGTAGTTCCAGATTTTCTGAGCACGCCGCACATCGGTGACAATCATGTGTTCGTCGTTGGCGTCCATCACTCGTGTCAGCGCATGGTGGGCCTGTCCCTGGTATTCCAAGATGATCGCCGAGGGTCGGGTGCGGGACATGAGTTCCTGGTACAGGTCCCAAACAGGTTCGGGCACACACGAGTCATGCCAGTCGTGGTAAAGCCCCTCGTGCCAGCTGCCACCCGCCAGATGCACCGAGATCACCTTGTCCAATGGCAAGGTGTCGAGGTAGTCGTGCAAGTCGAAGTTTTTCAGGTTCAGATGGTTGGTGTAGATGTTGTGCAAGTCCAGGTGCAAAAAGGTGCCGGACTGCTGCACGAGCCGGGCCAAGAACTCGGCTTCACGCATTTCAGCGCCTGGGCATTGCAGGTAATAGGCGGCGTTTTCATGGGCCAATGGCATCCCATAATGCGCCTGCAAAGTCTTCGCGCGTTCGGCGCAGCGGAGCACCTCTGAATTGGAAAACTGCAGCGGGCTGCTCCAGATATCCAGCCAGGAGTTGTCGCCATAAAAACAATGGTTGGCGACCCATGGACTGTTCAGCATCTTGGCCAGGGGCACATGACGTTGCACTGCGGCGGTTTCTTCGAGAGGGCTGAAACCAAAGTCGCAGCCGTAATTGGAATGCGCCAGTAATGTGAATTTCTCAGCCAGCCGATTGATCATCGCCTGAGCCCCAGGCTTGATAATCTGCGGGCCATCCATGGGGGCCATGATGTTATCGAGAAGGATTTCCAGCACATCGACTACGATCTCCTCAAATGGAAACCAGTCCAGGATTTCGGGGTTGTACTGGATACCCACACCAATTGGTTCGGGCTTAACGAAGTGAGCCATGTGGTTGCCCAGTCTGAGGAAGGGGGCGGCTCCCTCGACGTAAAGCCGAGGAGGCGCGGAGCGATCAGGCGAAAACTTTGCTTTCGATGATTTCGATATCGTCGAGGTCGAACTCCTCGAACGGCATATCGTTGAGGGCTTGCGGCGTGATGCTGGCAGTGGGGTCGGTGGTAAGTTCATCCGTGTTGGCGATAGCCGGGGTCACTGTAGGTTGGGTCATGACATCATCCTTATGGGTGGTTGAAAAGGCGAATCAGGGTGGCTGCGGTGAGGCACCAGGCGATTACCCAGCCCAGGCAGGTCAACAGGAATGTGCTCCAGTAGAGCCTGCGCAATGCAGGGGAAACCGCTTCCAGCGGCGCGGTGCGCCAATGGCGCTTTACATAGTTGAAAGCACGTTGGCGCAGACGCGGTTGCCCGAGAACCTCGGTAATAGCCAGGTACGTGTCGCCATTGAAGATGGGCAGCAGCGTCGGAATGAGGGAAATAAACGAAGCCACGATCATCACCACAAAAAGACCGGGCAAAACCCCTTGGGTGTCACGGAACATCGCCCACAGGACAATGCTCACGCCTGCATACTGGAGGCTGACCAAGGGGCCTGCCAGAATGGTGATCACCCGTTGGTTCAGTGGCAGCTGCGACCATTGCGCCTGTACCGGACGTACCCAGCCGGTGGCCAGCAACAAGTAGATGCCGATTCCGAAATCGTTGACCTTGACCCCATAGTGACGACAGGCCAATGCGTGCCCCAGTTCGTGAAGGGCGATAGAAGTCAAAATGACCGGGAAGTGCCAGAGCAACCAGCGGTAGCTGTGGATATAGGTCTCGCCAGCATCGGCCATGAACGTACTGAAGTGCACGCCCAGGTATACGAAACTCGCTAGGGCCAATGCCAGTAACGGCAAAATGAATGCCGCGCGGCAGCACCAGGGCGCCAACCGGTAAATATGATCGAGCAGTGGCTGCGGGTTGGTTTTCACCAGGTTAATCAGCAAATACTCTTTCAGCGGGCCGTAGGTTATGCCCGTGGCTGGGTCACGCAGGTCCTTTTTATGAGCGGTTTGATCGCTGCTCAGCAGTTTCAGTTTGAGCAGTTTGCGCTCGAACTGCGCAAGCTTCTCAGGGCTTACCTTGATTCGATACTGAACAAGGGCGGCGTCGGCGATCTCTGGAAGGCTTCGCTGACCAGTGAAGAGCAAAGCAAGCGAGTACTCGGCCTTGCCCAGTTCAAAGCCGATATCGTTACTGGGATCGTAGAGGTTATAGCGCCAAGTGACCGAGTCTGCTGGCAGTGGCGTCACAACCAGGTCATCCCTAAAGCAGGAATGAGCTTGGGCGCTCGAGTTTTCGAGAGCATGGACCGAGGTACTCATGCGCGAGCTCGCAACGCAAGGAGGCTTGGCATGTAAGTTTTCTGAAGGGCCATGCGGCCTTGGGTCTTAATGCTTTCGAGGTGCTCATTAGCACGCTGGGTAGAGGCTCGCCCCAGTACGAACACCGCCCCCGGCCGAGTGGGCCCGCATATGGGCTCACGGGTGGTCCGGATCGGTTCCCAACCATGCTGGCACATCAGGTACTCGATGCTGCTGGCACTCAAATAACGACGATGGTTATGGGTTAGAAACCCTTGTTCGATGCCATAACCCAGCGCGCGACCTTCAATCAACAGCAACCCATCCTCGGCACTGGCCCGTCGGCAAAGTTGCATGACTCGGTTGACATCATGAACATGTTCCAAAGAACCATTTATGATGATCAGGTTGTAATCACCACTGGGGCTCATACGTTCGGCCCCCACCAGATCGATGTCCAGGCCGATATTTTTGCCGTATTCTACATAGGCCCGGTCGGGATCATTGCCTCTTACTGTCCATCCCCGTTTCGCGAAGGGAATCATCAGGCCGCCGGAAGAACAGCCGACATCAAGCATTTTGCCTTTGGCGGGAAGCACATCCTGCAAGTACCGGCAAAGGTGTTCGCCGCGGCGTACCTGGTCCAGAAAGAACGCGCGCTCAGGTCCCGTATTGCCGAACAGGCTCAGGCGGTAGTATTTGTCGTAGTAAGCGTCGTAGAAAGCTTGATCGAAGCGGTATTGTTGGAAAATATGGCCGCAGTCCTGGCAACCGAGTACTGGCAATGCCACAGTTTGGTCACCGGGCCCTTGGACGCTTTCCAGTAAAACCCAATGGTCTTTGGAATTGCACAATTCGCAATTCATTTTCTGCGCACGAAACGTGTCTGGCATCTGCAGAAGTTGCAAATATTCTTGTTCTATGGTTGCGTTCATGATCACGTTCCGGTCACTTGATGCAGAAGAATCCTTCAAAGCAAATATATTTGAAAACACTGGTTATATCCCTGAAGCCGGCACGAGATAACATGTCGATATTTCCCATCGTGGAAAAAGGCTCCAGTACACCTTTCAAACTTCTGGTTTTTGCCAGGATTTCATCGGCGCTATAGCCTTGGTCCCGCTTATAATCTACATACAGGCTGCTGAGGATGTCTTGAAAGCGTGCGTCTGGACCACGTACTTTTTCAAACATGATAAAACTACCACCCCAATTCAAGGACTCATAAATGCGATCGAACAAGGCTTGGCGAATGCGCGGGTGTACAAACTGGATAGTGTAATACGCAACTATCAGATCGCTTTTTTCATAGGGGAAACTCAGAATATCATCGGTGATGAAACTGACATTGTGCTGTGGCGATACGCTTAAAAGTTCATTCGCCTTGCGGGTCATGGCTTCTTCCACATCAATGCCCACCCACTTCGCCGATGCGAAATGGCGTTGTGCAAGTTGCCGAGTTAAGGTGCCGGTGGAACTGCCAAGTTCGTAGCAGGTGCTATCGGTTTTTACAAAAAAGTCGCTGAGCGACAGCACGATATCGTGTCCGTCCTTGTATTTGGGTACGGATTTCGATACATGGGTGTCAAAGTGTTCAGGTGTCGTGCCTCCGAAACTCCATGAGGCATTACTGGACTCTACACCATCACCAACGGTTTCATAGAGAGTGCCAAGAGAGGTCGTTAGGGCAGACATGTATGTCAAATCCTTGTGCGATAGTATTAGCGCGCATTAGTGCAACTGAATTTTTTGCTCAAGTAGAGGCTATCCAGTTCTAATCAGTGTGTCATCATCATATTTGTGGGAAATAAATGTTTATTTTGTAGGGGATTTCCCAAAGCGTTCCATATAGGCGCATTAAGTAAAGGGTGTTGTGATCTGCCGCTGTTCCGTAATGTATTTAACACCTTGGTATTGGTGAAGGGGAACGTCAGAGTTCGACTGGTACAATCTGTGCTTAATGAAGCGGACAAAATCGAGGGCGCGCGGACTTCCTGCGACCAATCTACAGGGACAAGCGCCACCCCCCCCTAGTCCACTTTGACGATGAGCCCATCCCCCCGCACCCCCGATCATGGGGCTGCACTCCGCCAGCGCACCCTGCGTGGTCGGCGGTTCTTTCCTGACCTCAGCTAATGGCATAACAACAATGACGGCTCAAGTTCAGTCTCAGACCCACTACGACGTGATCATCGTCGGTTCGGGTGCAGGTGCGATGACTTCGGCGGTATTCCTCGCCGACCAGGGTTTCAGTGTGCTGGTGGTGGAGAAAAGCAACCAGTACGGCGGCACCTCGGCGATCTCCGGAGGCGGTATCTGGATTCCCAACAACCACTATTTCGCGCGCATGAAGGGCAACGACAGCTACGCCACCGCCCTGACTTACCTGAAGGCGGCAGCGGGCGAGCATGTCGGTGAAACGCGCCTGCGTGCCTACCTGGACAATGCGCCGAAGATGATCGAACAGCTCACCCGTATCAGCCGGGTGCGCTACGCCGTGGCGGCCAAATACCCTGATTATTATCCGCACCTGCCGGGGGCTTTGCCCGGTGGGCGGACCCTGGATCCGGAGTTGTTCGACACCAGTCTGCTGGGTGAGGAACTGGCGAACCTGCGCAAGCCTTCGCCTTCGACCCTGCTGATGGGGCGCATCGCCTGGACGGCGCGCGATGCGCACAAGGCCATGGCCCGTAGCTTCGGCTGGCGCCTGCTGATCATGAAGCTGATGCTGCGCTACAAGCTGGACTTCAAATGGCGACGCAAGAGCAAGATGGATCGCCGCGCGTCCTTGGGCAGTTCGTTGGTGGCGTCTTTGCGCCGCTCGCTGATGGATCGCAATGTACCGTTGTGGCTCAACACCGATTTCTGCGGCCTGGTCACCGATAACGGTCGGGTCAGCGGCGTCACCGTGCGCCGTGACGGTGCCGAGCTGCAACTGCAGGCACGCCACGGTGTGATCCTGGCCTCCGGTGGCTTCGAACAGAACCAGGCCCTGCGTGACCAGTACCTGCCCAAGCCAACCCGCAAGGCCTGGAGTGCGACACCGCCCGGCAACAACACCGGCGCGGCCCTGGAAGCCGGCATGGCCCAGGGCGCGGCCACCGCGCTGATGGATTGGGCCTGGTGGGCGCCGACCATTGCCGTACCGGGAGAAGACAAACCCCGGGGGATTTTTGCCGAGCGTGCGTTCCCCGGCGCCATCGTGGTTAACGGCCTGGGGCAACGCTTTGTCAACGAAGCCGCGCCTTATCTGGAATTTGTCGATGCCATGCATCAAGACAACCAGAAAACCGGCGGCAAGTCGGTACCGGCCTGGGTGATCTTCGACGCGCATTTCCGTTTCAACTATGCCATGGGGCCGTTGATGCCAGGGCAGATCATGCCCGACAGCCGCCTGCGCAAGGAGTGGCTCAATAACCTGTATTGGAAGGCCGACACTGTGGCTGGCCTGGCCCGACAGATCGGCGTCGACAGCCTCGGTCTGGAAGCCACCGTGGCCAAGGTCAACGACTATGCAGGCTCCGGTGTGGACCTCGACTTCGACCGTGGTGGCAATGTCTTCGATCGCTACTACGGTGACAGCAACATCAAGCCCAACCCGTGCCTGGCGCCCCTGCGCAAAGGCCCGTACTACGCCATGCGCCTGGACGCCGGGGACATCGGCACCAAGGGCGGCCTGTTGACCAACGAGCATGCCCAGGTGGTGCGCGAAGATGGCACCGCCATCGCCGGCTTGTACGCCATTGGCAACTGCTCGGCGTCGGTGATGGGCACCAGCTATCCGGGAGCGGGTGGCACCCTGGGGCCGGCGATGACCTTCGGCTATGTCGCCGCCAATCACCTGGCTAGCCAGCGTTAGGAGGGGCTATGTCAATGTCCGATAACCTCCCCAGCACCGATGTGCTGCCGCCCCTGCAAGTAACCGATGGCAGCAGTGTGGACTGGGACGAACGTTGCGACGTGCTGGTCGTCGGCTGGGGCGCTGCCGGTGCCTGCGCCGCGCTGGAAGCTCGGGCCCAGGGGGCCAACGTGCTGATCGCTGACCGCTTTACCGGCGGCGGCGCCAGCGCCAAGAGTGGCGGGGTGGTCTACGCCGGTGGCGGTACGCGTCATCAACAGGCCGCGGGCTTCAACGACAGCCCCGAAGCCATGTTCGATTACCTCAAACACGAAACCGGGGGCGTGGTGAGCGATGACACTTTGCGGCGCTTCTGCGCCGACAGTGTGAGCAACCTCGAGTGGCTGGAAAGCCACGGCGCGCCCTATGCCCACCAGATGCCACCCGGCGGGGGAAAGACTTCGTACCCGCCCGACGGCTACTTCCTCTATTACTCGGGCAACGAATTGGTGCCCGACCACGGCGGCCCCTTGCCGCCTGCACCACGAGGGCATCGCACCGTGGGCAAAGGGCAGGGCGGCGCGGTGCTTTTTGCCCACCTGAAGGCAGCGTGCCTGAAGGCCGGAGCGAAAACGCTGTTGCAGGCGGCGGCGCGACGACTGCTGGTCGACCCCCGGGGGCGGGTACTGGGTGCCGAGTTTTGGTGTATGCCCGAAGGCAGCAAGCAAGCCCAGTTGCACGCACGACTGTCCGCCCGCGCCGAACGCCTGCAGAACTTCGCGCCGGGCTATTGCAACAAATTGCGCAAGAAGGTCTGCCAGCTGGAACGGGATTTCGCCAGGCCCCTTCGGGTGCAGGCACGCCATGGCGTGATCCTGAGCACCGGCGGCTTCATCTTCAATCGCCAGTTGCTCGAACAGCACGCACCGAAGTTCCGGCGCAACTTCAAGGTCGGCGCCACCGGTTGCGATGGCAGCGGCTTGCGCCTGGGCGCCAGTGTCGGCGGCCAGGGCTCGGGGCTTGAGCGGGTATCGGCATGGCGCTTCATCAACCCGCCGTACAGTTGGCACAAGGGCATCGTGGTCAATCGCGAGGGCCGGCGCTTCTGCAATGAAGAAGTCTACGGCGCCACCCTCGGGCAACCGTTGATGGAAGAGCAGGGCGGCAAGGCATGGCTGGTGCTGGACGCGCCGTTGCGCAAGAAAGCCATCCGCGAAGCGCTGTTCGGCGGCTACTGGTGGTTCCAGAGTTTTCCGGCCTTGGCGCTGATGCTGTTCAAGGTGCGCAAGGGCAAGAGCCTGAGCGAGTTGGCCAGTGCGACCGCCATGGACCCCGCCGTACTGCGTGCGTCGGTGCTGGCCGCCAACGCCGCCGCCCGTGGCGAAGCGCCGGAGCCATTCGGCAAGTCCGAGGGCGGTCGCCAGGTGCTTGAGCAGGGGCCTTTCTATGCCTGCGATATCTCCGTGACCAATCCGGTCTTCCCCCTGGGCGCCCTGACCCTGGGCGGCTTGCGCGTGGATGAGCGCAGCGGCGCGGTGCTGGACCAACACGGGCAAGCCATCAGTGGCCTGTACGCCGCCGGCCGCAGCGCGTTGGGCATTCCCTCGCACCTGTACATCAGTGGCTTGTCCCTGGCCGACTGCGTGTTCTCCGGTCGACGAGCCGGTGCCGCTGTCGCGCGCACCCAGCAAGCCGAAACGATCCATACACACGAGATGACATGATGACCGACAACAAGAATGGCCGGGTTCACGGCAAGGTCGCGCTGGTCACCGGCGGCGCCAACGGCATCGGCGCCGCGAGCGTGCGGCTGCTCGCGGCCGAGGGCGCCCAGGTGCTGATCAGCGACCTGGACGTCGAGGCAGGTCAGGCCCTGGCGATGGAGATCGGACCGACTGCAGCCTTCATCCGTCACGACGTCAGCAGCGAAGCTGAGTGGCGCCAGGTCATCGACCATGTGCGCGAGCGCTACGGTCGCCTGGACATCCTGGTCAACAATGCCGGCATCCTCATCGCCGGCTCGATCGAGGAAACCACCCTGGCGGACTGGCACAAGATGCTGCGAGTCAATGCCGACAGCGTGTTCCTGGGCTGCCGCGAAGGCATCGCGTTGATGAAGGACAGCGGTGGTTCGATCATCAACCTCTCATCCATCGCGGCCCTCGCCGGGCGCGACGACTACCTGGCCTACAGCGCCTCCAAAGGCGCGGTGGCGGCGTTGTCGCGTTCGGTGGCAGCGCTTTGCCGACGGTGCAAATACCGCATCCGCTGCAACACCCTGCACCCCGACGGCGTCCTCACCGACATGACCCGCGGCAGCCTTCCCCAAGGTATCGACCCGGACCGCCTGACCATCGACAGCGACCCGATGAACCGTATGTGCCGGCCTGAGGATGTGGCGGCCAGTGTACTGTTCCTGGCCAGCGATGAATCCCGGGCGATCAATGGTGTGGAGTTGCGTGTTGATAGCGGGCAGATGGTGATGGGTATCTAGCGGCTCATGTGGCCACCGTAGGAGCCAGCGGTGCGGCGATCCGACTTGCCGGCGAACGCGACGCCGCGATGCATTTGCCGCACCGCCTCATCGTTCTTCGCGGGCAAGTCGGATGGCCGTCTGCTTGCTCCCATTCACCTATTTCAAAGTGCTGATACCGGCATCAACACCGTGCCCCACAGCCCAGTCGCACCACCGCCGCCACTGAAGATGAATTGCGGTCCAATGCCACGCGCAATCGCCTGCGTTCCAGTCGCGACAGCTAGCCAAGGCGATATGCAGCCTGGATGACCCAGCATTGCATCGAGGTTGCTCAACCCAGTCTTGTTGACCGGCATAAGGACTTCACTCAGTACGCTCGCGACAGCGACAGCCCGTTGCGCATCGATGCCCACTCGCCAAACCCGCTCGATCGATGTCGATTCAAGCGGCACCCAATCAAGGGCCTGGCGCGTGGCATAAAGAAGGTCATCGGAGGAGGGCGTGCGCTCCTGCTCCGGGCGGTGAAGATAGGCGATTGGCGCTAAGGTGGTCTGCGTCAGGCGGTTGCCAAACAACAACCCGACGGCGGCTTCCGCCGTGCCTTCAGGCTGCTGCGGTGCAAACTGCACGGCCACCACCAGCAGCAACGCCCGATCGCGGATACGCCGGTCGAGCCACTGGTCCAGTGCAGTCAGTCCGCCGCCATCGACAGGGGTGACGGGCTGGCGAATACCGGATTCGCGCCACGCTTGTTGCCAGACTCGGCGCCACTGGTTCTCCGGCAAACCGGTATCGACGTCCAGCAACAGGGCCAGTGGTTGATCAGCAGGCAACTGCGCCAAAGTGGGCGCCAGGTCGGCGAGCGTCTGTGCCCATATACTCAGCAATAGCGCTTCCGGATTTTCATCTGCATCGCAAGATAAGCAACTATGGCGGAGTATTGCTCCATCCATTCTGGACGCTTGTGACTTCAGCGCATTCGCTCCACTCAGCAGAGCCTCCAGTTGTATTGACGGTTCATCGCCAGGTTCTTGAAGCGCCGTTTGCAAACTCACGCCCAAGACCTGTTGCGAGCGACGCCCCTGACGAATCTTGCGGGTCAGGTCTTCTTCACGAGCTTCATCCCACCCTTCGGCGGCACCGTGTTCGCCGACGTACAAAAGCATTCGCCCGAAACCCAGCACGCACCAACCCAGGATTGGAAAGCCCAAGGCCAAGTGCCATAAATCCGAAGGCTGCTCGGGCAAGGTTTCATCGCCGAACAACAACGTTCCTCCAGTGCCCAGCAAACAAAACAGCAACAACAGGCCGAGCCAAAGCAAAAAACGAGGTGGTTGGGGGTACAGTGCGGGAGGAGGCACTTTATCCAGTCTGATTGGCATGATTAACTTATTCTCGTTTCAAATTAGGAGCGCTATTTGTAAGGTTGCTATCAGGCGGAAATATAAAGCCGGACCCTCTAACCAAATTATCGTCTATATCTTTTATCGCTTCACTGACAATTGATTTTCTTCCAAAAGAATTTCCAGTGCATGTGTGAGTCATCACAGGCCCATTAAAGTTGGTCGCGTCCAAAAAAGCCTTCGCCCCTAGCGTCTCCTGCGGAACACCAAAAACATAAGCATACCCTGATGATCTAAATCCAAAATATGTTGTATATGTGGTAGTGTCTATCCAACGAAAAACTGGATTTTCGCTTGAGAAACCTTTTTTTTAGCTCAATCGTTGACTCCGTACCAAATCGATAAAGAATTTTCTTACTGTCAGTGCTGGCACAAAAAGATAAAGTTCTATTTATTTTCTCGTCTAAGTTACATGACGCAATCATGATTTCATCAGGCTCACACAAATCATTTTTGGATTCCTTTGCTCCCGCTTCCCTGAAAACAAAGATCAGAATAGAGCAGAGGACTAACTTTGCTAAATTCATTTAAATTTCAATTTTCGTCATTGAAAAAAACTCCTTGCGCCATGCGCGAAAAAAACTCCCTGCCTAAATGATTGTTCGAGTGCAGACTTGCATCTGAAGCTTTCTAAATGAATAGTTTCGATACGTAGTCTCATACCTTCATCGCCTGAAATTTCATTCGGATTCGACAGGTTTTTTCGTCTTCTGCATGAATGGCGTCTGTTAGCTCACAGTTTTTTTTATAATAATCAGTTTCTTCAAGAGTTTTTTCTAGATTTTCTATGTGCGAAAATATTTCTTCCCTCGTCATAGAAGAAACTCTACTCATAATGGAAAGTGAGCTATAGAAGCCGTCGCCGCTAATGCCTGTATCTAAATACAATAACTCCACCAATCTCGATGATGTTAAAGAAGCTAGGCACGCTATTCTTTCAATTCCAGCCTCTTCACCTGGCAATATAGCGTCGTAAATATTTTCGCAGTGAACATCCCTGTATCTAATCCAAGCCCGCTCACCATCCAAAAGCAAATTCCTATGAAGAAATTTTGGCTCTGCAACCATCGCCGAATACTGCTCGTTGAGTTTTTTGTCAATTTTTTTGTATGCAATGTTCACGCACTGCAAAATATCTTTAGTGATAAAACTATTTTTTTTGCAATCTCCTTCAGCAAAAGTTGGCGAGCCCCAAAAAACAATGAAAACGCAAAACGTTAGTGCCAGCAATCGCATTTCAAACCTCTCTCAAAAAGTTTAGCCTCATCTTCTCGTCTGGTTATTAGCCCTCCGAGCCCGGCTCTTCCCTCCCAAAGTCTTTTCATTGAACGCAGTCTAGATGGAACTTTCTCGGGACTTAGATTCAGTAAGTCGTAGTAAATTTGTTTCATCTCCAATCGTGAGTCAATATTTGGTCGAGTAAATGAGTTTCCTCTATTAACTACAAGAGACAGCAAAGCTCCTTGGCAGTGTGGATGCAAATCCATCACTCCGGGATAGGCGTCAATTACTAACTGCGCATATCGTTTTTTCATTCTGATGGCAAGAGCTATAGCGTTCTCCTTACTGATTGATATGTGGATTACGGAACTTAAGATGCTTCTGGCTTGATCCCCTTGTCTCCCGATAGCGTCTATTAAGGTTTCAATTTCTTGCTGGGCATAGAGCTGGGAAAGATCTTGACGAACTTGCAATGCCGATTGCTGTCCTAAATCATACCCATACCCAATAGTTACCCCGCTGGCACCAGCCGGAACATAAGGGTGTTTTCTATATCCTTCCTTTTCCAAAATGAACTGAAATGATTCTTTTGAAACGATAAGGACTCCAGCTAATCCCTCCAGCTCATAAGTTTCAACAACACACTCTTTAGGGCACTCCGTATTAAACCTTGTAGCTAATCCCACCGGATGAAAGTGATAGGCACTCCCCCACGAAGGCAACCCGACTTTTTCCGCGACGTCCCTCCACCACCCCAGCTCTGCAATCCGCTGCTTCTCCGCCAGCCAGTTCAGGTGCGGTGTCGAGCCGCTATGGCCGAGCAACTCATCCAGTGCGTCCCAGATCTTTGGCTGCTGAAACCACTCGCTTTCCTTGTACAGGATCATCTGCGAAATCGACTGTGCATGGGCCGGTAACTCAAGAGCCGTTTGCAGTTCAGTGGCTGTCATCTTGCCGTCGCGGTTGCGATCGATGATCTCGTATAGCCGGTTTTTCATGGGGCCCTTGTCGTCTTTTTCGGCAATAGGGCGATAACGCTCGCGTTGCGCGTCGCTGAAACCGTCAATGGCGCTGAGAAAAGAGGCCAACAAGTGTTTGGGTCGGCTGTAGTCGATGATGACGTCATAGCCTTCCCAGGCCCACGGGCTGACCCAGGACGTTACGCCTGGCTCTTCACACACCCAGCCGTCGAGAAGATTGTTGTCGGCGTCGTGAAGCAAGTTTTCCAGGTGATACCAGGTGCGCGCTTTGCGGGTCGCGCTTGCAGGCACCTGGACTTTTCGGTCCGCCGGCAGATCATCGAGCAGCTTCTTGGGGATCAGCAAATCAGCGGCACTGCACGGGCTGGTCGCACTCGACATCTGCATTTGCGCAGCGGTTTGTCCTTCAGGTGCCACCACGGGTGTGCCCTTGGCGAGCTTCAGCCAGGTCCGGTTTTTTTCCGGCAGGCGCTGGGCCCAAGCCCGGCTGGCTTCGATGAACGCCTCGACGTCATCACCACTGAACGTTTCCAGGTGCAGCTTCTTTTCCGGCTGATCCGCGTCACTGTCCTGATACAGGCCGAGGTGGCCGATCAAGTCTCCAGCCTTGATCGCGACGGGGGTGTCGAGGACCACGATCCGGTCCGTCGCCAGCGGTTCCCGCGCGCTGTGCAGAGCGGCGAACTGTATCCACTGCGTGACCCGTTCCAGCTTGCAAAATTCGCCTCCACCGCTGACGGTGACGATCGTGCCTTTGGGCAGTTCGCTGATTTCCTCGCTGTGCAGGCTCGCTTCCGGGCGCACCTTGAGGGCCCCTCTAGCCGTTTCGACGCGATGCTGACCGTTCACCACCGACTGCAGGAACCGGGACGCGAGGTAACCGCGCAGCGATCCATCGGCATTGCTCAGGCTGGCCGGGCCCAGGCGGTTTTCCAGACGTCGGTACTCGCCGTCGCCGCTGATGCTCAGCTCGGCGCCGCAGGGCAAGAAGTCAGCGACCTTGTCGGACCGGGGGCGGTAGTAAACGTACACGCCGCGTTGTTCGGGATCGTCAGGATGGGGCTCGTTCGCCGTGGCCTTGACCCGGTACACTTCGCGCCAGAATCCCGGCCGTTCCAGGTTCGGATCGTCGTCATACTTCACCCAATCCTGCAGGTGCAAGTACAGGCTGTAGAAGATCAGGCTCGGCGGCTGATCGGTGCTGCCCTCGAGCTTCGGTGGCTGCAAGCAATGGCGGACCAGCACGAAGTTACGCGAAAAGGGTTTTTCAACTTCTTCATTGACGAAGTACGTCGTTTTCGGCGAATACGTATCAATGCGGTACGCCACTACTTCGCCGTCGGCCATGCAGTGCACTTGGGACTGCTGTTTCAGGCCCGCAGCGGTACCGCTGTCGAAATGCACACCGCCGTGCCACAGGCCATTACGGCCAAGAGGGTAGTAACCGGCGGTGGCGCTGGCCAGGTGGGTCAGTTGCTGCAGCGGGTCGCGCGCGTCCTTGAACGGGTGGCACCAGTTTTTCAGCGGCGGCAAGCGTTCGGCGGCCGGGAGCGCCGCTGGCTGGGAGGGCTGGGTAGTGGTTGGCCAGACCTGGGGCATGGCCCTTGGAGTGTAGTGGCGTCCAAAAATCCAGTCGAGCAGCTTGGCCATGGTGAATACGCTCCTTGTAACGAAAGGGGATCAGGCAGCGAAACTGTCAGCTTCAGAGTCGCTGGCACGCGCGCGGGTAAAAAAAGGATTTTTATGAGCAACCGCGTGCGAGCCTCGCAAGGCTTCACGAAGTCGGGTCGAGGTGGAAATAGGACGTTTCTGATGGATGCGTAGGACGCTTCTGATCGTCCTAGTCTTCGCAGGAAGGCCATTCCCGAAAGCCACAACACCTTGCGTCGTTGCCTACCGTTACTCCAGAATCCGCCGGCTTGTGCACCCTGGGGTCGCTCGGTAACTTGACTCCCGTCACTGCCCATCAGTGATCGGGTTTAGTCGCCCGGTTAGTTCCCTCACGGTTGCACATGCGTCATCCAGCCAGGTATCCACCTGTACTTGATGGTGGCTGTGCGCATGGCGTCTTCGGGCGCGCCGGGTTTGGGTGCTTTACCGGTCGACTAACTTGCGCACAGCTGCCTCCCTTTCGTTTAGTCGCGAAAGAGTCGTGGCTCTACTGGAGAAGTACCCATGTTCAAGGTCACACCGAATCCGCCGAACCCCGATCCCACATCCTCGTCAGAAAACTCCGACTCAAACAATCCCAACGACCCCATCCCCTCAGCCGCCGACATCAACGCCACCCCGCGCAAACTCTGCATCACGTTCATCGTAAACCCTGAACTCGATACCGAAACCCTCCTGGCCCACGCCTGTGAGTCACTGGCTTCAGCCAATGTCATGGCCCTGGATCTGGCGGATCGCACGCAGGGGTCGAGTCGCAATACCCTGCTGGGTATTGCGCAAGTCATCATGCTGGGGGAGTTGGCGGTGAACCGGGCGCTGGATCGGTTTGATCCGCGGGAGTAGAAGATCAAAAGATCGCAGCCTGCGGCAGCTCCTACAGGGGTACGAAAATCTGTAGGAGCCAGGTAATTTCAGATGTTTCCTACTTACTTTCGGCGACGCGGGCTGTAGCTTTCGAACGGCATACCGTTCTTCTAGCACTCAACGCCCTGATGTTCGCGCAGTACGTGCACACACCAAAGTGACGCAGGGACAGTCACCAAAAACGCCGAAAGGATTAAGAGCATGGAAAGGAAAACGCCAACGCAGGTGGGACTAGCGGCGCTGTTCGCATCGCTGCTTGCGGTTTGCTCCAACGTGGCCGTTGGGCGTGAATCGCCGGTCGCGACCAGCGGTATACGCTCAGATTTCGTGTGCACGCATGATGCGGGTCCTTCGGTCGTGTCTCAGGACGCAAATGCACAACGCCTGTTCGCCTATGCACGACATCTCGATTACTTGTATGGAGGGCGTGATTTCAAAAGTGAGAACGTCGATGATTTCAATCGCATAAGTCGTTACTACCGTATCGCGTCCGCATTTGGAAACGCCGATGCGACCGAAGCGTTGCGCGACCTACAATGGAGGCTAAATGATAATACCTATGATGGTGTCATCAGCCAGCTTCGTCGAAATCGCACGGAAGAGGTCGAGCGTCTGACGACGCTGCTCTCGCAGCAGTATCCGTCCCGGGGTTATTGGTTCCAGGCAAACAGGTTTGCCCAGGCATATAACCTTCATGAAGCATTCATCCTTTACCGCAAGGCGGCGGACTTGGGCAATGCCGAGGCGCAATACCGACTGGCCCAGTATCTCGACGTCGAATCGGTCGTACTGGCCAAAGCATTCGGTGCGAAGGCCAAGGACATCGCATTCGCATTACCGCTATATCGCTGTGCCGCACAACAAGGACACGGCGGTGCGATGTACGAGCTTGCCATCAAACAAGTCGACAACCGGCGCTACACCGAAGCGATGGCGGGATTCCAGCAAGCGATAATGATGGGAGAGAACGGTGCTGCGTTCAGGCTTAGGGAGGCTTTTGGCGACAAGTCGAACTGGCCACCATCACTAGCAATGGCAAAGGACGCAGCGCGTTATGAAAGATACGAGAAGATCCGCATCTTCTTGATCGATGAGAGAAAATTCGCTCCGCGGGTGCCCGACCTAAACTCTATTGTGCCATTGCCTCCTGCAGCTTTGCCCGAGTGGAACGGAACGTTCCTGTGGAAGAACGAGCAGCTCACGCCGAGCGAGGCTCCATCGGAGACGTTGGTCGCACAGATGGCCAAAGCTAAAAGGTTGGACGCGCGGACGGGGCTGCCGGAAGCAGGAAAGCCGAAGGACATGGTGCCGTGATAGCGACCACCTTCTGCCGCAGGACATCCCCTTGCTTCGTGGGCTGGATGAAAATGAATTCATCACCTTAGGTCATTTTTCAATCCTTAAAACCCTACATTCGGGGATCAGCATTTTCGTCCGGAAGATTTCAATTCCCTTCAAACCGCGCAGGCCGCTTGTCGATAAACGCCTGCATCCCTTCCTTCTGATCCCGTGACGCAAACAGCAGCGCATTAGCCTTACGCTCCAATGCCAGCCCAGCTTCCAGTGGCGCATCCATACCCGCCAGGATCACCTCCTTGATCTGCTCGGCGGCCAGTGCCGGCATCGCCGCGATGACGCGCGCCAGCTCCAGGGCGTGGGCCTGTACCTGGTCATCGTCCACCAGGTCGCTGACCAGCCCGGCCACCCAGGCTTCCTCGGCGCTGATGGGTTGGCCGGTGAGCGCCATGCGCATCGCCTTGACCTTGCCCACGGCCCGGACCAGACGTTGGGTACCGCCGATACCGGGCATGATGCCGATGCGGATTTCCGGTTGGCAGAAGCGTGCGCTGCGCCCGGCGACGATCAGGTCGGCGTGCATCGCCAGTTCGCAACCACCGCCGTAGGCGTAGCCGCAGACGGCTGCGATCACAGGTTTAGGGCAGTGCTGGATCGGCCCCCAGACCCGTTCGGTGTGGCGCTTGTAGATGTCGATGGCGCCGACCCCGGCCATGCTGTTGATGTCGCCGCCGGCAGCGAACACCTTGTCACCGCCGGTCAGGACGATGCAGCGCACTTCGGGATCAATCGCCAACTCAGTGAAATGACGCGACAGCAGTGCCTGTAATTCCAGGCTCAAGGCGTTGGTCGCCTGGGGGCGGTTGAGCCGCAGCAGGGCGACGCCGGGCAGGGGGTGTTCGAGCAGAACCGGTGCAGCAGGTGAGTCGGACATGGGCATCTTCGAGGACCAGGCAAGGTGTGAATTGGCGCCAGTGTCCTGTTCATGGCGTTAAATTTTCATCGTCCGTTCAGACGTAGTTTGCCCTGCGGTTCGTCCCTAGAGTGATCCTTGTCAGTAGAAAAAGGAGCACATGATGGAGCTGCATTCGGGTCTTGATTACAGCGGCAAGGTGGTGCTGGTCACCGGTGGCACCAAGGGCATCGGCGCCGGTATCGCGCTGGGATTTCTGGCCGCGAACGCACGGGTGATCGTCTGTGCCCGGCGCGAACCCGAGCAGGTGCCGACATCGGGCGGCAAGCGCGCGACCTTCATTGCCGCCGATGTGCGCGACCACGATTCCCTGCAACGCCTGTTCGCCACCATCGAGCGCGACTTCGGCCGCCTCGACGTGGTGGTCAACAACGCCGGTGGCAGCCCAGCCACCGACGCGGCCACGGCATCGCCGCGGTTTCATGAAAGCATCATCGGCCTGAACCTGATCGCGCCGCTCAACGTCGCCCAGCACGCCAACCGGCTGATGCAGGCCCAGGCGCAGGGCGGTTGCATCGTCTTTATCGGCAGCATCAGTGCACTGCGCTCCTCGCCAGGCACCGCCGCTTACGGCGCGGCCAAGGCCGGGGTGCTGGCGCTGGTGCAATCGCTGGCGGTGGAGTGGGGGCCCAAGGTGCGGGTGGTCACGGTCAGCCCGGGCCTGGTGCTGACCGAACAGGCGCATCTGCACTATGGCTCCGAGGCCGGTATCGCCGCTGTGGCTGCCGGCATTCCGGCGGGCCGCATGGCCGTGGCCGAAGACATCGCCAACGCCTGCCTCTACATCGCATCGCCGCTGGCCGCTTACGCCAGCGGTTGCAACCTGTTGCTGCATGGCGGTGGTGAACGCCCGGCATTTCTCGGTGCCGCGCAGGTGCTGCCCACCTGATCGACCTATTGCGGCGACCGGGTTCGGTGGCCGCCTTCAATGTGAAGGAGACGACTTTGGCTGATCCACAATTGCTATCCAATGTGCGCGCCCGGGTGGGGCGCCAGTACGGCCGCGTGTATGCCTGGGACGAGGTCAACGCCCCGATGATTCGCCAGTGGTGCGAAGTCATGGGCGTGGACAACCCGTTGTACACCGACGCGGGTTTCGCCTTGGGCACCGCACATGAGGGCCTGATCGCCCCGCCTGCGATGTTGCAGGTGTGGACCATGGAAGGCCTGCACGCCAACAACTACCCACCTGGCTCCACCGACGAGAACCCTTACGAGGTGCTCAAGGAAATGGAAGCCTACGGCTACGCCTCCACCGTGGCGGTGAACTCCGAACTGAGCTTCACCCGCCCGGTGCGCTTGGGGGAAAAACTCTACTACACCACGCGCCTGGATTCGGTCGGCGATGAGAAAACCACCGCCTTGGGCACTGGTTTCTTCGTCACCCTGGTGATGAGCCATTTCGTCGAAAAAGCCGGTGGCGATGAGCCGGTCGGCGAGTTGCTGTTTCGCGTCTTCAAGTTCCGAGCGGCCAATGCCCAGGCGCCGGCAAAGGTTGAGTCAGCACCGGCCAAGGCCAAGCGCCCGCTGCCGGGCATCAGCGATGACACGCGGTTCTTCTGGGAGGGCTGCGAGCAGGGCCAGTTGCTGATCCAGCGCTGCACGGCGTGCAAGACCTTGCGTCATCCACCGGCACCGGTGTGCATCCAGTGCCACAGCTTCGACTGGGACACTGTGCAGGCCAGCGGCCGCGCCACCTTGTATTCGTTCGTGGTGATGCACTACCCCGAAGTGCCGCCGTTCGATTACCCCAACCCGATCGGCCTGATCGAGCTGGCCGAAGGCGTGCGCCTGATCGCCGGCCTGGTCGGTGTCGAGCGGGACCAGTTGCAGATCGGCCAGCCGTTGCAGGTCGAGTTCCAGACCTTCGATGACCAGCTGACCCTGCCGATGTTTCGGCCGGTAGAGGCATAGGAGCCCCCATGGATTTCGAATTGAGCGAAGACCAGCGCGCCATTGCGCAGATGGCCGACGGCCTGTTTGTCGACCACTGCCATGACGACTATATGCGCCAGTGGGATACCAGCGGCGAGCCGATGATGGCGCCGCTGTGGGCGCTGTGCATCGAGACCGGGTTGCATGCCCTGGCCATTCCCGAAGAGCACGGTGGCAGCGGCCTGGGCATGACCGAACTGATGCTGGTGCTGCAAGCCCAGGGCAAGGCCCTGGCCCAGGTGCCGCTGTGGCGTCATCAATTGGCCGCCGCGACCCTGGCCCGTTTTGATGCTGGCGACAGTGCCGGCTGGGTAGCGAGGGCAGCAACCGGCGAGGCGCTGTTGAGCCTGTCCATGGAGGGCCTGAGCAGCGCGCTGGGTATCGAGTTGCAAGCCTGTCCGTGCGCCGACGGCTGGTCGGTCAACGGCCGGGTCGCGGCCCTGGCATTGGGCGAGCAATCCCAGGCCGCGCTGGTGTTGGTGGACGTCGACGCGCAGCCACGTTTGCTGCTGCTCGATCTGTCGGCGCCCGAGATAAAGCGGGTGCCGGCAGTGATGACCCACGGCGAAGCGGCGGCCGACCTGCACATCCAGGGCTTGACCGTGAACGCGGCGGCGCTGTTGCCGGCCGAGGCGGTCGCCTGGCTGGAGCTGCGCAGCGTGGCGGCATTGGCGGCCCTGCAACTGGGGGTCAGCGAAGAGCAGATCCGCCGCACCGTGGCCTATGTCAGCGAGCGTCGGCAGTTCGAGCGGGTCATCGGTAGCTTCCAGGCGGTGCAGATGAGCATGGCCGACAACCATATCGCCGTCGAAGCCTTGCGCACGGCGCTGTGGCAATTGGCCTACCGCATCGATGCCGGCTTGCCGGCGCCTTCCGAAGCCCTGGCCACCGCCTGGCTGGCCTGTGAAGCGGGGCACCGCATCGGCCACACCGCCCAACACGTGCATGGCGGTATCGGCGTCGACCTGACGTACCCGATCCACCGTTTTCTCTACTGGAGTCGCGGCCTGTCCCTTGCCCTGGGTGGCTCGGCAGCCAACCTGGAACGCCTGGGCGACTGGCTCAACGATAACGACAAGCTGGGATGGAAATATGACCTCGAAGAACACCAAGCGCTTTGAAGACGTGCGCCCCGGCGAAGTACTGCCGGAGCTCGCGGTGCCGATTACCGTGACCCTGATCAACGGCGGGGCGATTGCCACCCGTGATTACTTTCCCGGTCACCACGACGCTGAGGCGGCCCGTGCCCTGGGTTCGCCCCATGTGTTCATGAACATCCTCACCACCAACGGGTTGGTGCAGCGCTTCATCGAACAATGGGCCGGGCCGCTGGCGCAATTCACCGCGCTGAAAATCAAGCTTGGCGCGCCGAATTATCCCGGTGATTGCATGACCTTCAGCGGCAGCGTCAGCGCGCTCGATGCCGACACCCGCGCGGTGGAAATCACCTTGAGCGGCAAAAATTCCATGGGCAACCACGTGACCGGCACGGTCGCGCTGGTCCTGCCCTGACAGCCGGAGAGACACAGATGACTGATTCATCGATTTCCGGGCGCGCCGCGATCGTTGGCCTCGGCGCGACCGAATTTTCCAAGAACTCCGGACGCACCGAATTGCGCCTGGCCCTGGAGGCCACCTTGAGTGCGCTTAAGGATGCCGGCATCGACCCAAGCGAAGTAGAGGGCTTCAGCTCCTACTCGGTGGACAAGGTCCCGGAGTACGAAATCGCCCGTCTGCTGGGGTGCAAGGACGTCAAGTTCTTCTCCCAGGTGCCCCACGGCGGCGGCGCCGCCTGCGGGCCGGTGATGCACGCGGCGATGGCGGTGGCCACCGGCGTGGCGAAAGTGGTGGTGGTGTATCGGGCCATGAACGAGCGTTCCTGGTATCGCTTCGGCACCGGTGCCTACGGCTTCGCTTCGACGCCGACCTTCGACAACGTCAACTACGGCTGGTACATGCCCCACGGCTTCCATACGCCAGCCGCCTGGGTCGGGATGTTCGCCCAGCGCTACATGCACACCTATGGCGCCACCTCCGAAGATTTTGGCCGTGTCGCGGTGGCGGCGCGGGATTTCGCTGCGACCAACCCCCAGGCGTTTTTCCATGGCAAGCCGATCACCCTGGAAGAACACCAGGCCTCGCGCTGGATCTGCGAACCGCTGCACCTGCTCGACTGCTGCCAGGAATCCGATGGCGCCGTAGCGATGATCATCACCTCGGCCGAGCGTGCCCGCGACCTGCGGCAGAAGCCGGTGACCATCAAGGCCGGCTCCCAAGGCATCAGCCATGGCCAGCAGAGCATGACCTCGTTCTACCGCGACGACATCACCGGGCTGCCGGAAATGGGCGTGGTCGCCCGCGAACTGTATCGCCAGTCGGGCCTGGGCCCGGACGCGTTCCAGACCGCGGTGATCTACGACCACTTCACCCCGTTCGTTTTGCCGCAGCTGGAAGAGTTCGGCTTCGTCAAACGCGGCGAAGCCAAGGAATTCATCCGCGCCGGGCACCACGCCCGTGGCGGCAAACTGCCGATCAACACCCACGGCGGGCAATTGGGCGAGGCCTATATCCACGGCATGAACGGCATCGCCGAAGCGGTACGCCAGGTGCGTGGCACGGCGGTCAACCAGGTGGCGGATGTGCAGAACGTGCTGGTCACCGCCGGCACCGGCGTACCCACCAGCGGCCTGATACTCGGCACAGCCTAAGGAGCAGCAGATGTTCGTCGACCTCACTCCCGAACAACATGCCCTGCGCCACAAGGTGCGGGACTATTTCCAGGCCCTGATGACCCCGGACATGCGCGCGCAGTTGCGCGGCAAGGAAGGCGGCGAGCTGTTTCGCCAGACCATCCGCCAGATGGGCCGCGACGGCTGGCTCGCGGTTGGCTGGCCCAAGGCCCATGGCGGCCAGGGCTATGCCGCCACCGAACAGTTGATCTTCTTCGAAGAAGCCAACATCGCCGGGGCGCCACTGCCGTTCGTGACCATCAGCACCGTCGGCCCGGCCTTGATGGCCCATGGCAGCGAGCTGCAGAAAGAGCGCTTTCTGCCAGGGATCGCCGCGGGCGAAATCATGTTCGCCATCGGTTATTCCGAACCCGACGCCGGCAGCGACCTGGCCGTGCTGAAAACCAGTGCCCGTCAGGACGATGAAGGTTTCCTGGTCAATGGCAACAAGCTGTGGACCTCAGGTGCCGAATCGGCTGATTTCGTCTGGCTGGCGGCCCGTACCGATCCGACCCAGGCGCGGCACAAAGGCATCTCGCTGCTGATCGTCGATACCACGACACCGGGCTTCTCCCACACGCTGATCCATACCGTTGGCACTCCGACGGCGGCCACCTACTACGACAACGTACGGGTGCCCAACGAGATGCTGGTCGGTGAGTTGCACGGTGGCTGGAAACTCATCACCTCGCAGTTGAACCACGAGCGCCTCGGCCTGGGTACCTGGTCGGACAAAGTCGTGGCGCTGTTTCGCCGGGTTTACCTGTGGGCGCGGGCCCGCGATGAACAGGGCCGTCGGGCGATGGACAAAGCCTGGGTGCGCAGCTCGCTGGCCGAGTGTTACGCGCGCCTGGAGGCGATGCGCCTGATCAACATGCGCATAGCCGCCGATCTCGAGCTCGACCGCATGAGCGTCGCGCTGAGTTCGACCACCAAGGTGTTTGGCTCGGAGT
Organism: Pseudomonas umsongensis; assembly: GCF_002236105.1. GTDB lineage: Bacteria > Pseudomonadota > Gammaproteobacteria > Pseudomonadales > Pseudomonadaceae > Aquipseudomonas > Aquipseudomonas umsongensis. Next base: position 2,131,413 of record NZ_NIWU01000001.1, on the reverse strand, counting down.
CGGCCATCGAGATCCTGCGCAAGCTGGCGGCGATCGTCGGTGCCAATGGTTCGATGCGCAGCGGTTCGGCGGCGACGCTGTTGGAGGGTGACCTGGAGTATGAATTGCGCTCTGCAACGACCCTGACTTTCGGCGGTGGCACCAATGAAATCCAGCGCGAACTGATCGCCCAGTTTGGCCTCGGCATGCCGCGCACCCTGCGCTGACGCTCGTCCATCAACAACAAAAACCGTACTCGCCCCGGACCCGGGGCGGGTCCAAGGGGACTTTCATGAGCACGATCGAACAATTTCGGCAGGACACCCGTGCCTGGCTGGAGGCCAACTGCCCGCCGTCCATGCGCACGGGCATGGCGGAAGGCGATGTGGTGTGGGGCAGCCAGAACCCGCAGTTTCCCTGCGAAGACGCACGCCTGTGGTTCGAGCGCATGCGCGACAAACGCTGGTTCTGCCCCGAGTGGCCCGAGGAATATGGCGGCGCCGGCCTGAGCGACGAACAACTGGCGGTGCTGGAAAGCGAGATGCGCCGTATCAAGTGCCGGCCGCCGCAGATCAACCTCGGCATCTGGATGCTCGGGCCGGTATTGCTGGCCTATGGCAGTGAGCAACAGAAACGCGACCTGCTGCCGCCGATTGCCCGTGGCGAAGTGCGCTGGTGCCAGGGCTTCTCCGAGCCTAACGCCGGCTCTGACCTCGCCAGCCTGAAAATGGCCGCCCGCGATGCCGGTGACCACTTCGTGGTGGACGGCAGCAAGATCTGGACCTCCTACGGCGACAAATCCGACTGGATGTATGCCCTGGTGCGCACCGACTTCAACGCGCCGAAACACGAAGGCATCAGCCTGATCGTGCTGGACATGCGCAGCCCCGGGGTCAAGCCGCAACCGATCGATTTGATCAGCGGCAAGTCGGCGTTCTGCCAGGTGTTCTTCGACAGCGTCAAGGTGCCCAAGAGCCAGTTGATCGGACCGCTCAATGGCGGCTGGAACCTGGCCAAGTACCTGTTGCAGCACGAACGCAAGGCGATGTCGAAATTCGGCGAGTTCAGCTTGCCGTCGCACGTCGACCTGCTGGCGCTGATGCGCCAATACGTGCCGGCACCACAGACCCAGGGCGAGCATGCCTTGCAGGCGCGGGCGACGGCCTGCGCGATGAATGAACATGCCTACAACCTGACGGTGCAGCGCATGGGTGAGGAAGCACGGGCCGGCGATGACATCGGCGGCCTGATGTCGATCATGAAGCTTACGCACACTGAACAGGAGCGCGACAAGTTCGAAGTGCTACTCGATGCCATGGCCGGGCACGCCTTCGGCTGGAATAGTCCGGCGTTCAGCGAGCAGCAACTGGCGGTCACCCGTTCCTGGTTGAACAGTTATGCGCTGACCATTTCCGGCGGGTCCTCGGAGGTCCAACTCAACGTCATCGCCAAGCGCGTGCTGGGCTTGCCCGACGCTAAAAAAGGAGTCACCCCATGAGCCTGCGTTACAACGATGACCAGCGTTTGCTGGCCGACAGCGCCCGGGACTTTCTCGCTGCCCGCAGTCCGGTGAGTGCCCAGCGTCGGTTGCGGGATGAGGCGGTGGCCCTGGGTTTCGAGCCGCAGCTGTGGCGTGACGCGGTAGCGTTGGGCTGGAGCGCAATTGCGTTTCCCGAAGAGTTCGGTGGCCTGGATTTCGGTTGCAAGGGCCTTGGGCCGATTTTCGAATCCATGGGCCGCAACCTGTCTGCCACGCCGCTGTTGTCCAGCGTGGTGCTGGGCGGCTCGCTGGTGCAACTGGCGGGTAATGCGGCGCAGAAGGCGCAGTGGTTGCCAGCGCTGATCGGTGGCGATCAGCGCCTGGCCTTGGCCGTGGACGAACACTCGCGCCACGATCCGAGTCGCATTGCCCTTGAGGCCAAGGCCGAAGGGCAGGGCTATCGCTTGCACGGCGACAAGTTCTGGGTGGTCGATGGCCTGGGTGCCGATGCCTACGCGGTGGCGGCACGCACGTCCGGGCAGCCGGGTGAGACGCAAGGCATCAGCCTGTTCCTCGTGCCGGCCGATACGCCGGGCTTGATGGTCAGCGCCTTGCCGCAAATCGATTCGCGCAACCACGCACGCCTGCAACTGGATCGGGTGCAATTGGGCAGTGACGCGCTGCTGGGCAACCTGGGCGAGGGCTGGGCCGTGCTGGAAACAGCACTGGACCGGGGCCGCGCCTGCCTCGCGGCGGAACTGTTGGGGATGGCCGAGCAGCTGTTCGAAACCACCTTGGAGTACCTCAAGACCCGTGTGCAGTTCGACACGCAGATTGGCACCTTCCAGGTCCTGCAACATCGCGCCGCGAAGATGTACATCGACCTGGCGCTGAGCCGCAGCGCCCTGATGGCCGCGCTGGCGACCCTGGATGACACCAGCCTCGACCCTCGGGCCCGCGCTCGACTGGTCAGCCTGGCGAAATGGAAGGCCGGTGACACGGCGATCAAGGTCGCCAACGAAGCGGTACAGATGCACGGCGGCATCGGCGTCACCGACGAGCTGGATGTCGGCCTGTACCTCAAGCGCGTGCGCGTTGCGCAGAGCTGCCTGGGTGACCGGGATTTCCATTGCGAACGCTATTCGACCAACGCGTAAACCCCTGTGGGAGCGAACCTGCTCGCGACGGCGCAGTACCAGGCAATGAGGATGTTGAATGTGCCGGCCCCTTCGCGAGCAGGCTCGCTCCCACAAGGATTGCGGGTGTACCCGACACGTGAATACGACTGCCCCCCCTGTGGGAGCGGGCTTGCCCGCGATGACGAAGTGTCAGGCGATGCAAATGTTGAATGTGCCGGCCCCTTCGCGAGCAAGCCCGCTCCCACAAGGATCGCGGGTGTACACGACACCTGCACACCACACAACACCCCTGTGGGAGCGGGCTTGCCCGCGATGACGGAGTGTCAGGCGATGCAGATGTTGAACGTGCCGGCCCCTTCGCGAGCAGGCTCGCTCCCACAAGGATCGCGGGTGTACCCGACACCTGCATACGACATAACCCCCTGTGGGAGCGAGCCTGCTCGCGAAGGCGGAGTGTCAGGCCATGAAGATGTTGAATGTGCCGGCCCCTTCGCGGACAAGCCCGCTCCCACAAGGATCGCGGGTGTACACGACACCTGCACACCACACAACACCCCTGTGGGAGCGGGCTTGCCCGCGATATCGGAGTGTCAGGCGATGAAGATGTTGAATGCCGAGCCGCGCCCACAGGTCCTTCGCCCGTTCTGGAGAAAACAAAAATGAGCATTGAACGCTGGCAAACCGCGTGGCGCCAACTGATCGCCCCCGGTTCGCCTTTTGAAGTGGTGACGCCCGATGACGGCGCTCCACGCTACTTCCGTCACGCCCCCCACGACCTGCTGCAAGTCATCGACGCCGGTCGAGTCCATGGCGATCGCGAATTTCTGATGTGGCAATCGCAACGCCTGACCTTCAACCAATACTTCGACCAGGTCGACCGCCTGGCCGGGCAGATGGTTGCCAATTTTGGTGTGCAGCCGGGCGATCGGGTAGCGATTGCCATGCGCAACCAGCCGGCATGGCTGGTGGCCTTCGCGGCGATCCAGCGCTGCGGCGCGGTGTGTGTGCCGCTCAACAGTTGGGGCCTGCGCGACGAGTTGCAATACGCGTTGCAGGACAGCGGTTCGCGCCTGCTGCTGTGCGACGAAGCGCGCCTCAATACCCTGCGTGAAGACCTGGCCCGCGAGCAGCGCGCCACGATCGTCGTCGGGGCTGAGGATCCTGCCTTGCCCGAGTACTGCCTGCGTTTCGAGGACTTGATCAGCGCCCCTGCACAACCTGTACCAACGCTGGAAATAGATCCTGGCGCACCAGCGCTGATCCTCTACACCTCTGGCACCACCAGCCGCGCCAAGGGCGTCGTGTCCAGTCACCGGGCAATCTGCCAGGCCCTGTTTGCCCTGGATTTCCAGGGCGCGTTTTGCGCCATGAGTTCGCCCGAGCGTGTCGGTGTGGTGATCAACAGCGGTTATCCACCCACCACGCTGGCGGCTGTTCCGCTGTTCCATGTCAGCGGCTTGCATGCGCAGTTTTTGTCGGCATTGCGCGGCGGTCGACGCTTGATGCTGATGTACAAGTGGGATGTCGAACGCGCGATCGACCTGATTCGCGACGAGCGCTGCACCCAGTTCAACGGTGCCCCGGTGATGATGCAGCAATTGCTCGCCTCGCCGCGCTTTGGCAGTGAGCAGACCGCCAGCCTGTTCGGTCTGGGCCTGGGCGGCGGCGCATCGTCCGCCAACGTGCTCGACGACATGCTCAAGATCAAGCCCGACGTCATCGGCGGAGCCGGCTACGGCCTGACCGAAAGCAACGGCATCGGCGCGGCGATTGGTGGTGATCCGTTTGTCTACAAGCCGGCGACAGCAGGTTGGGCATTGCCGATTGTCGACATCCGCATCGGTGAAAGCCCCGAGCAGCCGCAGCCGACGGGCACTCGCGGGGTGATCTGGTTGCGTTCGCCAACCTTGATGAGCGCCTACTGGAACCTGCCCGAGGCCACTGCGCAAAGCCTGCGCGACGGTTGGCTCGATACCGGCGACATCGGTTACCTCGACGATGAGGGTTTCCTCAGCATTACCGGCCGGGTCAAGGAGTTGATCAACCGCGGTGGCGAAAAGATCTCCGCCGCTGAAGTTGAAACCTGCGTCCTCGATATGCCCGGTGTCCTGGAAGCGGCTGCATTCGCCATCGCCGACCCGCTGCTGGGGGAGACGGTGGGGCTGGCCGTGCATGGCCAGGCATCGACGCTGCCCCAAGCGGCGCAGATCTGCGCATTCATTGCCGAGCGCCTGGCTGCCTACAAAGTGCCGACACAGGTCTATCGGGTACTCGAACCCTTGCCCCGCAATGCCACCGGCAAGGTGCTCAAGGCACAGCTGCAAGAAAAACTGGACGCATAACGCCGCCTTAGTCTTTCCGGACGATGTTGGGGCCGGCAGAACACGAACAATGGGTACACACCACAAAGCCTTATCAGCGAAGGAGGCATTACATGAAAATAACAAGAACAGGTCTCATGCTCGCGGTCGCAGTCACAGCCAATAGCGGGCTGATGGGTTCTGCGCACGCCGAGGTGTCACCTCAGGAAGCCGCCAAACTGGGCAAGGAACTGACCTGTGTCGGCGCCGAGCAAGCCGGCAACGCCGAGGGCACCATTCCGCCGTACACCGGCAAGTACCTGGGTGAAGTGCCAGGCTGGAATCATGTGAAGTACTCCGGCGACCAGCCGGTAGATCCTTATGCCGCGGAAAAGCCGATCCTGGTGATCACTGCGCAGAACATGAGCCAGTACGAGTCGCGCCTGACGGAAGGGCAGAAGACCCTGCTGAAGAAATACCCGACCACCTACAAGATGAATATTTATCCAGGCCACCGGGATTTCCGCTACCCCGATTATGTCTGCCGCCGCGCGATGGACAACGCGTTGCACGCCAAGCTGGTCAACAACGGCGACGGGTTCACCGGGATTGGCCAGGTGCCGTTCCCGATCCCTAAAAGCGGCGTGGAAGTGTTGTGGAACCACCAACTGCCAGCCCGTGCCTACACGGAGGAAAAGACCTCCGACCTGGCGTCGGTCCTGCCCAACGGCAACATTGGCTGGGGGCGTGCCTACGCGCGTAACCTGTCGTTGGCCAACTCACCCACCGTCGATTCCCGCACGGAAGACAAGCTCTCGGCCCTAAGTAACAACATGACCCTGAAACCGGCCCGGGACAACGGTAACCTCAGTATTGCCCATGAACCCTACAACTATGGCACCGATGCGCGTCAGGCCTGGTCCTACAGCCCATCGACCCGACGCGTACGGCAACTGCCGGGTTATGGTTACGATCAACCGATGATCGGCACCAACGGCACCATGACCGTCGACGAGGACCGCTTGTTCAACGGCTCACCGGAGCGCTTCTCCTGGAAGCTGATCGGCAAGCGCGAGATCTACAGCCCGGCCAACGCATTCAAGCCTAATACCGGGACGGTCAAGTACGCCGACATCCTCACACCGAATCATCCCAACCCGGACTTCATGCGTTACGAGTTGCGCCGTGTATGGGTGGTGGAAGCCAACTTGAAGGAAGGCTTCCGTCATGTCTACGGCAAGCGTGTGCTGTTCATCGATGAAGATACCTGGAACGCCGTCATGGCCGACAACTACGATGCCCGTGGGCAGCTGTGGAAGCACGCCATGATCAACTACTACTACCACCCTGACATGAGCGGCTGGCAGGCCGGTTCGCAGTTCTTCATGGACCTGAACTCCGGCCAGTACACCGGCTACGGCATGACCAACGAATCGAAGAAAGGCCCGATCCTCAACGAAGGCAAGTTCACCCCGGACCAGTACACCGCTGATGCGGCGCGAGCCATCGGGCGCTGAGCCCTGGGTCGTTGCAATGACAAAAGCCCTATCGCATTGCGGTAGGGCTTTTTTTTTGCCCGCTGACTGATCGTTCCCACGCTCTGCGTGGGAATGCCGCCAGGGACGCTCCGCGTTCCGCTGTCGACGCCTGACTTGAGCCCTGCGCAACGGTGACGCGGAGCGTCACTGGATGCATTCCCACGCAGAGCGTGGGAACGATCATCAGGGGGAGAGGAGTATCAGTTGATCGGCTGAGAGGTGATCGACCATTGGGGATCCAGCGGGCCGATCATCTCCAGCAGCCGTTTGTAACCGGTACGCAGGATGCGCCACTCGCCTTCCAGCTTGACGTAGCAATCCTCGTAGATCGCGCTGCCGTTGAGCAGGGTCTGCTCATCGAGGTTGATGAACACGTCGTTGAGGTACCACAGGCCAGTGGCCTCATCACCGTTGACCGCAATTTCCGGGGTGTGGCCGTTGTGCATGCCGAAACGGCGGTTGGTAAAGCTGGTGCGGTAGAACTCGATAGCCTCTTCTATCCCGTTGAGTTCGAACTGGTAAGTCGGGCTGTCGAATCGGACCTTCACGTCGGGTGAAAGGATGCTGCGCAGCAGCTCAAGGTTGCAGGTATCGACTCCACGAAAGTAGCGGGCCTTGAGCTGTTTGATCTGCTCGATGGCAACGAGATCCAGCATGTCGGTAATCTCCAGGGGGAGGGCCACACGGGCTTCGCATGGCCGTCGCAAAAGAGGCGACGTTCACGTCGCCTTGAAGGGTTCAGCAGGGCAGGAAGTGGCCGCCGTTGACGTCCAGTTGCGCGCCGGTAATGGCCTTGGCGTAGTCGCTCGCCAGGTACAGCGCAGCCATGGCGCAATCACTGTCTTCAGGAATCTTGCGCAGCGGAATCTGTTGGGCGATCTGCTCGACCAGCGACTCCATCGGCACCCCCAGGCGCTTGGCTTCGCTCTGGAAGTAGCCAATCACCGGCGCGCCCCACATCCAGCCCATGAAGGTGGAATTGACGCGGATGCCGAACGGGCCAAGATCCTGGGCCAGGTACTGCACGGCGGTTTTCAACGCGCCTTTGGAGACGGCATAGCCCGATTCCAGCTGGTTGGGGGTGCGGGTGGCCATGGTGTTTATCATGACGATGCTGCCGCACTTCTGTTTCTTCATCTGTGGGAGCACGGCCTGGGTCATGTGCAGGGTGCCGAACAGGTTGACGTCCATTGCGCTGCGCCAGTCGTCCATGGCCGATGCGGAGGAGGTGCCCCAGGCGCCATGGGCGTAGGCAGAGTTGATCAATACGTCGATCCGGCCGAAGTGCTCGGTCGTCAGGTCGGCGAGCGTCTGGCACTGTTCGGGCTGGGTGATGTCGGTGGGGACTTTCAGGATCGGGGTGCTGTAGCCAGCGTCGCGGACCGCTTGTTCGGCCTGATCGAGCTTGGCCGGCGTACGCGCGGCCAACACCACGGCCTTGGCCTGGTACTCCGCGGCACGCACGGCCAGCTTGATGCCCAGGCCAGGACCGATACCGGAAATGATGACGACTTTGTCTTTGAGCAACATGGCAATTACCTTCTTATTGTTTTGGTCGGGAATAAGGCGATCAGGCGCGACTGGCGTGCAGTTCTTCAGCGCGGCGTTTCAGGTCCAGGGCCATCTGGTCGAAGCCGATTTTTACCCAGGCGCCGTGTTCACGCATGATGGTGTCCTGGTTCAGGCCCAGGAAAATGTCAGTGGTGAAATAGCTGCAGCGGTTGGCATCGATGGCCTTGATGTACTGGTCGCGGCGGGCGGCGTCCATGTTCTCGGGAACGGGGCGCTGCTCCCACGACAACAGCTGCTCGGGGTCGCAGGCCACGAGGTATTCGAAGACCGGGACGGTCTCGCCGGTATCGGGAGTCAGTACCTGCATATGTACTTCGTCGCCGATCTGCAGGCCACAGCGGATGCTCGGACAGAAGCTGTTCCACAGGTGGTAATTGTCCAGGTCAACGAGCACTTCCCAGACCACTCGGGCGGGGGCGTCAATTTCCACTGTGTGGGAGGTCACTATGTTTTCGGCTCTGGCCATGACGGCCTCCTGTCGTGCGTTCAGTTGATGGGGCGGGAAGTGATCTGCAGGTGTTCGCTCAAGGGCTGGATCGTCTCGAGCAGGGTTTCGTAACCCGTCTGGGCGATCATCCAGCGCTCGCCGCGCTTGATGTAGCGATCCTGGTAGATCGCGCTGCCATGCATGTGGGTGTTGTCCTCGAGGTTGATGAACACGTAGCTCAGGTACCAGAGCGCTGTGGCCTGATCGCCGCTGACTTCGATTTCCGGGGTGTGACCGTTGTGGGTAGCCAGGCGGGTCTTGGTGAACGAGGTGCGGTAGAAGTCCAGTGCATCGCCCAGGCCGTTGACGTGGAACTCGTAGGCCGGGCTCTTGAACGACAGGGTGATGTCTTCGGTGAGCATGTCCTGCAGCATCGAGAGGTTGCACGTGTCGATGGCGCGGAAATAGCGCGCCTTGAGCTGCTTGATCAGCTCGATTGCTTCTAGATCCAACATGGAAAGCCTCCTTGTGGGCAACTCACTCGCTGAGTTGGTACTCACTAGTCTGGATGCAGTCAATTTTCTCGAAGTCGATGAACTGGCTGGTCGATTCGTACATGGCCTGCTGGCGCTTTGCGCAGGTGTCCGGATCGCCAAGGGCTGCGAAGAACCCCTGCTGATTGCCAATGGCTTCGGGCGGGAAGTTTTCTTCGACGATGGCGTGCAGCACCGGCGCGCCGAAGGACAGCGAGCGCACCACGGTGTTCTGTCGGTAGCCGAAAATCGATTGCAGGGGATAGGCCTTGGGCCCGTGTCCGTTGCGCCAGGTGTCGTGCCATTGCTCGTAGCTCAACCGGTGGGGCTTGTGTAGCAGGGCTACCTGATTCATGCCGGGTGTGCGCTCGCCAAGTGGCACCCGGTACTGAGCGGCGCGAGCCTGGCGTTCTTCGGGGTAGGGCTCGGATTCCACCACCAGATAAGCCTCCTGGCGGCGGGTCTGCGGCGCCACGATTGCCTGGATGGCGGGCCATTGCGAGGCGCTGTCCAGCCACAACGAAAGCAGCCCGTCCAGCGGCGCGGCGCTGTTGGTGATGCGCTGTGCGTGGGCAGCGGCCACCGCCTCATCGACCACCATGACACGGATATTTTTGGCGCCGGCACGAGCCAGTTCGTCGTGTAGGCCAAGCAAATCCGCACGCCATTGCCCGGCGCTCGGTTGTGTCGGCTTCCACAAGGTCAACATGATTTTTTCCATGGTTACTCCAGCCCTTGTTCAGTGATTGACGCTCAGGTGGCGGGCGCGATATTCGCGGTAGTCCTCGGTCATTTGCGCCTCGTTAAGACCGAAGCGCTCCAGGCTGTAGTCATGGCTGGCGCGTTTTTCCCGGCTGTTTTGCGACAGCCAGGCCTGCGCGTCGGCGCGGGCTTTATCGGTAAACGCCAGGTCGGCAAAGGCGTAGACCTTCTCCAGCACTTGCAATGGCTGGGTCACGGTGTCGGCGAAGTTGATGTCGAGAAAGCGCTCGGCAGCGTGTTGATCGCGTACCTGCATGGTGTGCCGGATGCCGCGCGCCATGCGAGTGTTCCACTGCTCGCCGGCGGCTTTCGGGTCCGGGGTGTCGCTGTACATCTGCCACAGGGTGTGGGCCATGCTGGCCATCGACGGGATGGTCTGGGCCGGTTCGCGGTGGGTCAGAATCACCTGGGCCTTGGGGAAGACATCCAGCAGCAAATGCAAGGTGTGCAGGTGCTGGGGCGCTTTGAGCAGCCAACGCTGGCCCATCGGTTCACCCCGTTGTTGTTTCTGCCACTGCAGGAACTGCAGCATTTTTTTCAGTTGGGTGTAGACCGGGCGCTGGTCCTGGCGGTCCAGCCAGTGGGTGTAGCTGGGCACATTGACGTAGGCGTCCATGGCGCACATGAACGAGTGTTCCATGAGCATGAACTCTTCGTCGCAGAGCATGGCGTCCAGAGGGTGGATCGCCAGGATCTGCGGAATGACTTCGGCCATCAGGTCGACCTCGGCCTTGGCCTGGGCAATGCGCTTGGCCGGCACTGCCAGGGTTTCGTCGGCCAGCGGTGCCGGAAAACGCGTCTCCCACCAGGCGGCCGAGTAGAAGCGCGGGTCGACCGCCAGGGTGCGCTGAAGCATGGTGGTGCCAGTGCGCGGCAGACCCACGATGACCAGCGGATCGTCGATCGCTATCTCGATAATTTCCGGGTAACGGCGCAGGTAGTCCTCCATCACCAGGCGGTTGACCAGTTGCCCCACCAGCCGTTCTTCCAGCAAATACAGGCCGGACGGTGACAGCCGGGCTTCGGCGGCCAGCGCAACCAGCAGCGCCTGCAACGACTCGCGATAGTTGTCATCGCCAAAATCGCTCAGGCCATTGGCGCGCGCGATGGCGCTGGCCAACAGGTTTTCCACGGTCAGGTCTTCAATGCGAGTGAGCGCGTTCATACGACCTCCGCCACGGCAGACACGTTGATTACGCGAGTGGTGGGGTGGCATTGCTCCTGGGCGCCGACCCAGCGCAGGCACAGGGTGCCTTGGCGTACGCCGGCGGTTTGCAGCCAGTTGCTTACCCCAGGGTCGAGCTCGCTGAGTACCAGGGTCACGCCGCCGTTTTCGTCGTAGCGGGCCTGGTGCTTGTTGAAGCAGATCTGGTGGTAGCGGTAGTCCAGCGATTCCATCCAGTAGTTGTTGATCTGCAAGTTCCAGAAGTCGCAGTCCGGCACCTTGTCGATGTGAATCACCAGCGCCTCTTTCTCGGCCAGCGCCCAGTGCGAGTGGTAATAGAAGATGTTCGGGTCACCGCCCACGGACTGGCAGAGCGCCTGGTTGGCGGGAGGCAGTTGATTGCTGTGCGGCAGGTAGCTTTGGCTCCAGTCGGCGAACAGCCTCGCGGTGTTTTCCACGAAGCTCGATACCCGCGCCAGGCCCTGTTGGAATGTCGCCGGATCAAGGGCCTGCGGCTTGCTCTCGGTGCCGATGCGCTCAATGCTCAGCTTGGCCGGCACTTCGCTGCGACGGTCAAGAAACGTCTGGCGCACGATCAGGGCATTGGTGGCGTCTTCCATCTTCAGCCAGTTGCCCGGTTGCGGCTCGGTGCTGAGGATGATCTCGAAATTGCCCTGGGCATCGACCTGCAGCTGGCTGGCGTCGATGAAGCCGGTCTGGATCAAGGTGCCGTCGGTTTCGTAACCGCCTTTCTGGGTGCCAAAGCTCAGGTAGGCGACGCTGCCGCGCTGGCCTTTGATGCGGTATTGCAGCGTGCCGTCCAGGCGCGAGTACTCGTAGAGGTTGTCCGGGTTGTCGGCACCAATCTTCGCGGTCTCGTGGGAAGTCTTGAAAAAGCTGGGAAAGGCCGGGTCGGCAAACTCGATGTGCATCTCCAGGCCGATGCGCAGCAGGCGTGTGAGGTAGCGGAAACCTTCGGCGCGGGTGGCCGCATCGGCCGGTGCTTCGGGGCGCAGGATCTGCTCGCCGCAGCGCTTGAGGTGATCGCAGAACGTGGCCCAGGTCTGGCCACTCAACAACTGTTGTTCGTCAATAGAGCTGATTGTCATTGTTAGACTCTCTTGATGGGACGAGCACCGCCGCAGGGTGCTCGCTGGATGCCCGGCGAACCGGGCGCCGGGGCTAGAGTTCCTTGCCGATGAAGCCGCGCTCGATCAGCACCTCGATGATCCGATCCACTGCACCCTCGGGCGTCAGCTTGCTGGTCTGGATATGAATATCCGGCTTGCTCGGCACCTCATAAGGCGAGTCGATGCCCGTGAAGTTTTTCAGCTCGCCGCGGCGGACTTTCTTGTACAGGCCCTTGGGGTCGCGCTCTTCGGCCACGGCCAGCGGCGTATCGACGAAGATCTCGATGAACTCGCCTTCCTGCAGCAGCCCACGCGCCATCTCGCGCTCGGAACGGAAGGGCGAGATGAAGGCGGTCAACACGATCAACCCGGCATCCACGAATAACTTGGACACCTCGGCTACCCGGCGGATGTTTTCCACGCGGTCGGCGTCAGTGAAGCCCAGGTCGCGGTTCAAGCCGTGACGCACGTTGTCGCCGTCGAGCAGGTAGGTATGGCGGCCGCGAGCGTACAGGCGGGTTTCCAGCAGGTTGGCAATGGCCGATTTGCCGGCCCCCGACAAACCGGTGAACCACAGCAGCACCGGCTGCTGGCCCATCTGTTCGGCGCGAGCCTTCTTGTTCACATCCACGTGTTGCATATGGATGTTCTGCGAGCGGCGCAGGGAGAACTCGATCAGGCCGGCGCCGACGGTGGCGTTGGTCAGGCGGTCGATGAGGATGAAGCTGCCGGTTTCCCGGTTGTTCTTATAGGCATCGAAAGCGATCGGCTGGCTGGTAAACAGGTTGCACACGCCGATCTCGTTCAACGCCAGTTCCTTGGCCGCCAAGTGCTCCATGGTATTGACGTTGATCTTGTACTTGGGCACCGCCAAGGTGACCGACAGCGTCCTGCCGCCGATCTTCATCAAGTACGGGCGGCCGGCGAGCATGGCCTGTTCGTGCATCCAGATCAGGCTGACCTGGAATTGGTCGGCGACGCTGGCCGGGTCTTCGGCGGTGGACAGTACATCGCCGCGGCTGCAATCGACTTCATCGGTCAGGGTGAGGGTGATGGACTGCCCAGCCACGGCTTGTTGCAGGTCGCCATCGAGGGTAACGATGCGCGAGATCCGGCTCTCTTGCCCGGCTGGCAACACACGGACGCGGTCACCGGGATGGATCACGCCGCTGGCGATGGTCCCGGTGAAACCACGGAAATCCAGGTTGGGGCGATTGACCCATTGCACCGGCATGCGGAACGCCAGTTTCTGCTGGTGCGCCTCGTCGACCTCAACGGTTTCCAGATAGCCCATCAGCGTGGTACCGCGGTACCACGGCATGTGCTCGCTCTGCTCGGTGATGTTTTCGCCGCGCAGTGCGGACATCGGGATCGCGGTGAAATCCTGCAGGTTGATCTGTTTGGCGAAGGCGCGATAGTCATCGACGATGGCGTTGAAGACTTTCTCCGAGTAGTCCATCAGGTCCATCTTGTTGACCGCCAATACCACCTTGCGAATGCCGAGCAGCGAGGCCAGGTAGCTGTGACGCCTGGATTGGGTCAGTACGCCGCGTCGGGCATCGATCATCACCACGGCCACGTCCGCGGTGGAAGCGCCAGTCACCATGTTGCGGGTGTACTGCTCATGGCCCGGGGTGTCGGCAACGATGAACTTGCGCCGGTCGGTGGAGAAAAAACGGTAGGCCACGTCGATGGTGATGCCTTGTTCGCGCTCGGCGGCCAGGCCATCCACCAACAGGGCGAAGTCCAGTTCGCCACCCTGGGTGCCGTCTTTTTTCGAGTCGGCCTCCAGCGCTTCCATCTGGTCTTCGAAGAGCATTTTCGAATCGTAGAGCAGGCGTCCGATCAGGGTGCTCTTGCCATCGTCGACGCTGCCGCAGGTGATGAACCGCAGCAGGCTCTTGTGCTCGTGGGCCTTGAGGTATTGGCCGATATCCTCGGCAATCAGGTCAGATACGTGTGCCATTAGAAATACCCCTCTTGTTTTTTCTTCTCCATCGATGCGGACGAGTCGTGGTCGATCATTCGCCCCTGACGCTCGGACGTGCGGGTCAGCAGCATTTCCTGAATGATCTTGGGCAGGGTGTCGGCCTCGGATTCGACGGCACCGGTGAGCGGGTAGCAACCCAGGGTGCGGAAGCGCACGTTGCGCATCATCGGCACTTCACCCGGGTTGAGCGGCATGCGTTCGTCATCGACCATGATCAGCATGCCGTCACGCTCGACCACCGGGCGCGGCGCGGCGAAGTACAGCGGTACGATCGGGATGTTTTCCAGGTAGATGTATTGCCAGATGTCCAGCTCGGTCCAGTTGGAAAGGGGGAAGACGCGAATCGACTCGCCTTTGTGCTTGCGCGTGTTGTACAGGTGCCAGAGTTCCGGGCGCTGCTTCTTCGGGTCCCAGCGGTGCTGGTCGGAGCGGAAGGAAAAAATCCGTTCCTTGGCCCGGGATTTTTCCTCGTCGCGTCGCGCACCGCCGAAGGCCGCGTCGAAACCGTAGTGATCCAGAGCCTGTTTCAGGCCTTCGGTCTTCATGATGTCGGTGTGGATCTGCGACCCGTGCTTGAACGGGCTGATGCCCATTTCAATGCCTTCGGGGTTGGTGTGGGTCAGCAGGTCCACGTTCAGCTTGGCCACCATCTGATCGCGGAAGCGATACATCTCCTGGAACTTCCAGGTGGTGTCGACATGCAGCAAAGGGAAGGGCGGCTTGGCCGGGTAGAAGGCCTTCATGGCCAGGTGCAGCATGACCGCGCTGTCCTTGCCGATGGAGTAGAGCATGACCGGGTTGTCGGCTTCGGCGACAACCTCGCGCATTGCCTGGATGCTCTCGGCCTCCAGTCGTTGCAGGTGGGTAAGCGTCATAGATTTTCCTCTCGCTTTTTGTTGTTGTCGTTTATCAACGTACAACTGCTGCGATTCGGACTTATGCGCGACTTGATGTTTTAACATCAGGCGCAACATCTGCAGCATGGGGTCGCGGGGAAGAGGGGGAGCGATGGTCGCTGGCACATCGTCATGGCTGACGCGCGCGGCTTGCTGACTGATCTGGGTCGCCAGTTCGCGGGCACCGCTGAGCATTGCGCTGGCTTGCGGCAGATGGAACAGATGCAGGCGTTCAGCGCGTTCGCCAGCCCAGGTGATAAAGGTCGCGGCGCGTTGCCAGTGCATGCCCGAGAGCAGCGCGAAGACTTTGCGTTCGGCCGAGCGACACAGGCGGTCGAAGAACTCTTCCAGGTGGGGGGCGCGCAACCCGTCTTCGTAAGGCAGCCAGAGCACCTTGCCGCGATTGCTGACCGCGCGCAGCACCCCGTAACTGAGCTTGCCCTGGTCGTTGCGCGCACCGTAGTCATCGATCCAGTGGATCTCGCCGTTCTGCGTACGCGCCTGTTCGAGAATGTCCCGGTAGGTGCTGCGGTACCAGCGCTGCACCGCCAGCGAAGCATTGGCGACACGCTTGGCCGGGCGCTCGGCATTGAGCTGCCAGCGTTGCAGATAATGGGCGGCGGTGCGTTCTGGCAGGTCGATATCGTGCAGACGCTTGACCAATGCCTGCATCGCTTCCAGTTGCCAGAGCAGGAACGGCAGCTGGTGCCGTTCCGGCAGCGTGCTGACCAGCAATTGGTAGATGCTGCGTTCTTGCTCGGCGCTGAGGCTGCGGCCCTCACCTTGCTTGCGCCCACGTTCGCGCACAGGCACGGCGCTCCAGCCACCGGCTTGCCACGCCTTGTAGGCAGAGATGATGGTCGGCGATGAGAGCCCGGTGTCCTGGCTGATGGTCTTGAGCGTGCTGCCGCCGATGCGCAACTGCACGGCACGCAGGCGCAGCTGGTTGATCTGCGCAACGGATAACTGATTGCCGTGGGACACGGGAACTCCTGTTAAACATCCATTTGCTGAGTGGCGGGGCTGTAGATGTCTGTACTGTTCCCGGATCCGCAAAACGGCGCATAGGCCGAACGGACCATACGAAGAACAAAAACAGGAGAATTCCCATGAACGACTCAATGACTGTTCTGCTTGAAGACGTCATCGGTATTGTTCGCGCAGCGGGCGAGCTGGTGATGGAGGTGTATCGCTCGGATTTCGAGGTGCGCGGGAAAGTCGATACCTCGCCGGTGACCGAGGCTGACGAGCGCGCCGAGGCGCTGATTCTGCAGGCCTTGGCTGCACGCACGCCGCAGATCCCGGTGATTTCCGAAGAGGCCGCCGCTGCCGGCCATGTGCCCGAGGTGGGCCAGCGGTTCTGGCTGGTGGACCCGCTGGACGGCACCAAGGAGTTCATCAATCGCAATGGCGAGTTCACCGTCAATATCGCCCTGATCGATAACGGTGAACCGGTGCTCGGGGTAGTCCTGGCGCCCGCGCTGGACCGACTGTTTGCCGGTGCCCGTGGTTACGGCGCCTTTATCGAACAGACGGGAGAGCGCCAGGCAATTCACTGCCGAACGGTGTCGCAGGAGGGGCTGGACGTGGTCGCCAGCCGCTCCCATGGCGATGCCGAGGCGCTGGATAAATTCCTCGACGGGCGTCAGGTGCGTTCACTGAAAAGTGCCGGTTCATCGCTGAAGATTTGCCTGGTGGCTGCTGGCGAAGCAGACCTTTATCCGCGCCTGGGGCGCACCATGGAGTGGGACATTGCCGCGGGGCATGCGGTGCTTGTCGCGGCCGGTGGGCAGATTCGCACCCTTGCCGGCGATGCGCTGCGTTATGGCAAGCCCGGCCTGGACAACCCGCATTTCTACGCTCAGGGTCTATAGACCTCAGACGCTTGCGTGCGCTGGTTGCATATTTGGATTGGGTGTATATCCGTTGCTGCGGTAACGGCGACTTATGGTTTCGCTCTTACAGCGAGTCTTGGAAAAACGGAACGCCGCCCGGCCCTAAGTAACCAAGGGCTCTTGCCCCTGGCGTTCGGCCCCTCGCTGGGGCTCGGGGTACCTTCGCTCCGGTCCTGCTCCGTGGGTCGCCGCGATGGGGCAAGAAAATCAAAAGCCAAATCAAAAGCGCAAGCAAAAGCGAGGCGGCCTGACAGCCGACCTGATTTCGCGGATGTACTCGTTGTGATCGTTCCCACGCTCCGCGTGGGAATGCCGCCAGGGACGCTCCGCGTTCCGCTGACGACGCAAGGCTGGGGTCCTGCGCAATGGTGACGCGGAGCGTCACGGGATGCATTCCCACGCGGAGCGTGGGAACGATCACATATGTTCGCTTGAAATCAGGTCGGCTGTCAGGCCGCCTCGCTTTGGCTTTAGATCTGGGCGCCCCGTTAAACCACGATGGCCGAACGCAGGCATTGCGCAGTGGGGAAACCGGCAGGACGCCGGTTTAGCCGCGCTGGGCCAGGGACGGCCCATCGCGGCGACCCACGGAGCAATGCCGGAGTGAGGGCATGCCGAGCCCTAGCGAGGTACCGAGTGGTGGGGCAAAAGCGTTTGGTTACTTTGCGCTTTTCAAAGTGACCCGCTGTAAAAGCGGAACCAAAAGTGGCCGTTACCGCAGCAACGGATATGTACTCAGACAACAATCTCCCACAGAGGATCGCGGACACGCCAGTAACCAGGCCGGCTGTCAGGCCGCCTTCGTGCCTACATCAACAAATGCCCGCGCAAGTCCCCCATCATGTCCAGGTGTGAATAATCACGAAAGCTGAACCGCCAGACCCCGTCGACACGTTCGAATTCATCCAGGTAACGCCCGGCGGCGATGGGTTGCAGGGTTAGCGTGTCGGTAGCCTGCAGCACGGTGTAGCAGGCGCGAACCGTGGCGGTTCCGGAGGCTTCATCGATGTCGACGATGGGGTTGCTGATGACGTGTCGGGTGCGCGGAGTGCCGCAGGGGTAGAGCTTGATGCGTTGCTGCCAGATCCCCAGCAGGGCGGTGTGATCAATGCACTTGTCCTGGCTGCTTACCTTGATACGGGCGTGACGAAACAGCTCGGCGGCCTCGACCAGCTGGCCGCTGTCCAGGTGCTCGGCGTAACGGTAGAGCAGGTTGCAGATCTGTACGGCGCTGGTACTCATGGTGATCCTCATGAGAAAACGTTTTTCACGCGATCCCGGTAAAACAGATAACGCGATACTTGTAGGAGCAAGCCTGCTCGCGATGGAGGTCAACGATGACGCGGGGAGCCTGACGCCCCGCGGTGCTATCAGGTTTTTCGCGAGCAGGCTCGCTCCTACAGGTAATGCTTCATACATTTTTCCCGGGAATGCATGACGAACCCTTAAAAAAGCCGCTGGAACCTGGCGAGGTTGCAGCGGCGCGATGGTGCGGGAAAGGGTCAGGCCGTCACGGCACGGACCGGTGCAAGGTGCGCAGCCGAGCTCTTCATCTGTTGGCGATAACGGGGCAGTGCAAAGGCCAGGAATACGCTGGCCAGCATCAGCATGGACACCGACGAAGCCAGGGCATAACGCAGGGATTCACTGCCCAGGGTCGGCACGAAGAAATCGCTGAGCATGCCGACGAACAGCGGCCCGATACCGACGCCCAGCAGGGTCATCGACATGACGAAAATGGCCGTGGCCTGGGCCAGTCGCGTGGCCGGGAACAGGTGGGTGATCGCGCTCAGGCACGGTGTTGCCCACCACACACCGAAAAAGGCGAATGCGCTGTAAAACAGGAACGCCTGGGGTACTGCGATGTTGCCGATATGGAATGCCGTGCCTTGGGGCCAGAGGAAGTACGCCAGGGCGAAGGGAATGCTGATCAGCGTACCCAACAACGGCACGCCGATTTGCCAGCCGACATCGCGACGCGCCATGCGGTCGGTAACCATGCCGCACAGCAGGGTGCCGAAGGTCGCACCGGTACCGCCCACTACACCGACCAGGAATCCGGCTTCCTGCAGGTTGAGACCGTGGGAGCGTATCAGGAAACTCGGGCTCCAGGTGCCAATCGCGTAACCGGCAATCGCCGCCGCGCCGCCGGTGAGTACCAGGCACAGGAACGAGGGCATGCGAAACAGCTCGACCAGGGTCTTGAGCCAGCCATCCTGTTGCATCGCGAGATGGGCCTGCGGCACTACGCGCTTGGGCGTGCGCACGGTCAGCAGCAAAAGCAGGCCCAGGAAGATCCCGGGTGCGCCGATCAGCAAGAAGGCGTAGCGCCAACCGTGGTGCTGGGCAATCCAGCCACCCAGGCCCAAGCCGACGATCGCCCCCAGGCTGGAACCGAGCATCAGCACCGACAGGGCAGTGGATCGGCGGTTCGCCGGGTACAAGTCCGAGACCATCGCCACCGAAGGCGCAGTGCCACCGGCCTCACCGACCGCCACGCCGATCCGCGCCAACACCAGGGTCAGGAAGTTGCCGGCCATGCCGCACAGCATGGTCATCAGGCTCCAGGCGATACAGCTGAAGGCGATCACCGGCTTGCGTCCGATGCGGTCTGAGAGGCGCCCCAGCGGGAAGCCGAACACGGTGTAGAACACCGCGAAGGTCACGCCCGAAAGCAGGCCGATGCCGGTATCGGAGATGCCGAATTCGAGCTTCACCGGCTCAATCAGGATCGCCATCAACTGGCGGTCGATGTAGTTGAACACGTAGATGCTGGCGAGCACGAACAACGCATAGTGCGTTCGCCATGTCACGGGGGTGGATTGGTTCACTGCGGGTGCTCCCGGTTTTGTTCTAGTTGTCGCGATGCTGGGCTTGTCCCGGTTTTTTCTCATCGTCCGTTCAGACCATCTTTTTCGCCCCGGAACGGTTCACTCGTAGGAGCCAGGCTTGCCGGCGAAGAACGATGACGCGGTATGAAAGGGACACCGCGGTGTTCCGATCGTCTGTAGGAGCGAGCGGGGGGCGATCCGACTTGCCCGCGAACCAGGCGCCTCGGTACATCTGCCAAACCGCGTCATCGTTCTTCGCGGGCAAGCCTCGCTCCCACAGGCGGTGTGTCAGATACACCGCAGCGTCCCTTTCGCCGGCAAGCCTGGCTCCTACGGAACCGTACAGACGATGCGGTATCGGGTTCGTCCTGTCGATAGCGAACCTAGTCTTGTCGGACGATGTTTCGCCCGCGCTCACGATCAATCATTCAGCCCATATCCGCTGGTGTGCCAGCGCTTGCCCACACTGTGGCAAGCCCTCAGGCCGCCAGAAAACAATAAGAAGCTGAGGAATTGCAATGAGCGTCTTGTTCGAGCCGGTCGCCCTGGGCGAACTGCAACTGGCCAACCGCATTGTCATGGCCCCCATGACTCGCAGTCGCGCCCTTGCCGATGCGGTGCCCGGCAGCGCCATGGTCGAGTACTACCGCCAGCGTGCCAGTGCCGGGTTGATCGTGGCGGAAGGCACCGCGCCGTCCGCCAGCGGCCTGGGCTATTGCCGCACCCCAGCCATCTACACCGGCGAACAGATCGCCGGCTGGCAGCAGGTCACCGAGGCGGTGCATGCCGAGGGTGGGCGCATCGTCCTGCAACTGATGCACGTCGGCCGCGCCGCCAGTCGGCACAACAAGCCGACATGGGCCGCCACGGTGGCACCTTCGGCGCTGCGTGCGCGCACCCAGGTGTTCAGCGATGCCGCGGGCCTGGTGGACACCGACGAGCCACAGGCGCTGACCTTGCAAGGCATTGGCGATGTGATCGAAGACTATCGCCAGGCCGCGTTGAATGCGCGTCAGGCCGGTTTCGACGGTGTCGAGCTGCACTGCACCAGCGGTTATCTGCCGATGCAATTCATGGCCTCCGGCAGCAACCAGCGCAGTGATGCCTACGGCGGTGACGCGAAGGGGCGGGTGCGTTTTGCCAAGGAAGTGATCGAAGCCATGGCGACTGCGATCGGCGCCGGCCGCGTTGGCTTTCGCCTGTGCCCCGGCAACCCCTACAACGACATCGACGACCGCGATCCGGCCGAGACGGCGGCCGCCTTGTGTGAAGCCGTGGCGCCGTTGGGCCTGGCGTACCTGCACATCATGCGCTCGCCCCTGGCTGACCTCGATGCCTTCGCCCTGGCGCGCCGGCACAGCCCCCATGCATTGATTCTCAACGATGGTTTCGACGGCCCTTCGGCCAGCGCCGCACTCGCGTCGGGCGAGGGGGCTGCCGTGTCGTTCGGTCGTCACTTTATTGCCAACCCCGATCTGGTGGAGCGCTTGAAGCGGGGCCTGCCGCTCAGTGGTTTCGACCGCAAGACCCTCTACACGCCAGGCCCGGCCGGCTACTCGGATTACTCCGCCTATCAAGCGATCGCCCAGGAGGTGGCGCAATGAACCTGAACGACCTGACCGGCGTCCTGCCGACCCACCCCGTTCCACGGGAGCAAACCCAGGCGCTGCTCGACCAGCGTTCGGCCGCCGCCGGGCTGATCAAGCCGAGCGATCGTTACACCCTGGCCGACCGACTGGAACACCAGGCGCGTGAACAGGGCGATCGCCCGTTCCTGATCTACAACGAGCAGACCTTGAGCTACTTGGAGGTCGATGCGCGGGCCAATCAAATGGCCCACACGTTTTATGCCAATGGCCTGCGTGCCGGCGATGTCTGCGCCCTGGCCATGGAAAACCGCCCCTCGTTCTTCTGCACCTGGTTTGGCCTGGTCAAGCTCGGGGTGGTGGTGGCCTTCATCAACACTCAGGTCAACGGCCGTCCGCTGCTGCATGCGTTGCAAACCACCGACGCCAAGGCGCTGGTGATCGGTGAAGAATGCCTGGCCAATATCCAGGCCACCGAAGGTTTTCCGGACCTCCCGTGCTGGCTGATACGCGACGCGGAAAATTCCTGGAGTGGCCCGCTGCCCAAGGGCGTCGACGGGCATTTCGATGCGCGCCTGGAGAAAGCCCCGCGCACGCCGTTTCCCCGCGATATCCGCGCGCACATCGAAGCGCAGGCCGCGACCCTGCTGATCTTCACCTCGGGTACCACCGGCTTGCCCAAGGCGGCGCGCTACAGCCATATGCGCTGGATGTCCTCGGGCGATGTGATGGAAGTCACCCTGCAAGCTACCCGCGAGGATGTGTTCTATTGCTGCCTGCCGTTGTACCACGGCGCCGCGGCCACGTCGGTGACCTCTACCGCGTTGCGGGCCGGTGCGGCCATCGTAGTGCGCCGCAAGTTCAGCGTGCGCGAGTTCTGGAACGACGTCGCGCGTCATCAGATCAGTATCTTCCAGTACATCGGCGAGATCTGCCGCTACTTGCTAAACCAACCCGTGCGAGCGGGCGAGCGCGAGCACAGCCTGCGCTGCATGCTCGGTGCCGGTTTGTCACCCGACTCCTGGCAACGCTGGCTGGAGCGCTTCGGCCCGATCCAGGTGTTCGAGGGTTGGGGCGCCACCGAGGCCAATGCCGCGGTGATCAACGTCGACAACTATTTCGGTTCTTGCGGGCGCGTGCCGGACTGGAACAAGACCAACGTGCGGCTGGTGCGCTACGACATCGAAAACGACTGCCACCCACGGGACGAAAACGGTTTCTACCAGCTCTGCGAAGTGGGCGAGGTTGGCGAGGCCATGGGCTTTATCGTCGATCACCCTGAGATCGGTGGTGGGCGTTTCGAGGGTTACACCTCTGCGGAGGCGACCGAGAGCAAAATCCGCCGCAATGTGTTTCGCGAGGGCGATGCCTACTGGAGTTCTGGCGATTTGCTGCGCGAGGATGCCAACGGTTACTGCTATTTCGTCGATCGTATCGGCGATACCTATCGCTGGAAAAGTGAGAACGTTTCGACCCTCGAAGTGGCGGACGCCCTGGGCGACCTGGCGGGCCTGGAACTGATCAATATCTATGGCGTCCAGGTGCCGGGCCATGAAGGCCGCGCCGGGATGGCCGCGGTGCTGATGCAGGCCGGCCAGGCATTCGATCCCGACGCCCTGTACGCCCTGACCGAAGCGCGCCTGCCGCGTTATGCGGCCCCGGTGTTCATCCGGGTCACCCAGTCGGCAGACCTGACGGCCAGCTTCAAGCTGCGCAAGGTCGATCTGCAACGCCAGGGCTATTGCCCGAGCCTGTGCAGCGATCCGCTGTTCATTCGCGACGACCAGGCGCGCACCTATGTGCCCTACTCGGTAGAGGCCCTGACGCGCGCCGGCCTCACGCCCTTTTCGGTGGCCAACCATGGCTGACCTCGACGACAACGGTCACGAACTGCGCGGCGGCCTGCGTTATCCCTGGCCGCAGGCGCCCGATCGCGGGCAGGTGCGCGAAGTGGCGCCGGGCGTTTGGTGGCTGCGCATGCCGCTGCCGTTTCGCCTGGACCACATCAACCTCTATCTGCTGCGTCACACCGATGGCTGGGTGGCGGTAGACACCGGCATGAACACCGACCAGACCCGAGAAGTCTGGGAACGGGTGTTCAGTGAAGTGTGCGACGGGCTGCCATTGCTGGCGGTGGTCTGCACGCACTTTCACTCTGACCATGCCGGCGTGGCCGCGTGGCTCTCGGAGCGCTTTCACTGCCCGGTGTACATGACCGTCAGCGAGTTCCAGTCGTTGCACGTCAAGTTTCCCGCCGATCAGCCACCGGGCTGGGACTTTCTCGACTTCTACCGCAAGGCCGGCGTCGGCGATGAACAGAGTGCCGAGATGTTCGCGGTGATGAGCAATGCCCATTTCCTGCCGGCGCCACTGAACCATTTCCGCCGTTTGCAGGAAGGCAGTTGCCTGCACATCGGTGGCCGCACCTGGCAGGTGGTCATCGGTCGCGGACACTCACCGGAACATGCCTGCCTGT
This sequence comes from Pseudomonas umsongensis, assembly GCF_002236105.1. Classification (GTDB taxonomy): domain Bacteria; phylum Pseudomonadota; class Gammaproteobacteria; order Pseudomonadales; family Pseudomonadaceae; genus Aquipseudomonas; species Aquipseudomonas umsongensis. The sequence goes on along the minus strand of NZ_NIWU01000001.1, from coordinate 2,107,714 downwards.
ATGCCGCTGATGACGGCCTGCTGATTTCCGGCGACCAGGTGTTGCCGCGCATCACCTCCACCGTCGGCGTGCATGCCACCGAGCCGTTGGCCAACCCGCTGCACGACTGGCTCGATTCCATCGAGCGGTTGCGCAGCTTGCCCGACAGCGTGTTGGTGCTGCCGGCGCACGAACGGCCGTTCTTCAATCTGCATCAGCGCCTGGATCAGTTGGAGGCCCATCACCGCGGGCATCTGGCGCTGCTGCTGGCCAACTGTGACGAGCCGCGCACCGTGCTCGAACTGATGGCTGTGCTGTTCCCCAGGCTGTCGGGTCGTTTCGACGAACTGATGGCGCTTGGCGAAACGTTGGCCCATGCCAACTACCTGGTGGCCGAAGGGTCGCTGGTGCGGGAAGAGGACCGGGGGCGGTATCGCTACCGGAGTGCTGTAAGGGGAGCGTGCGCTGTTACTCCGCCCAAGGTGTTTTGAGCGCAAGGCACGGCAGCAGTGTTGAACATTCCAGGCAGCCATTGAGTTGCCCTTGAGGAGAATCAGTGTGATCAACAAAAACAACAATAACTCTACGGTCATCGGTTCGAGCGCGTTTCCGGTCACGAGCCTGGCCGCAGCCATTGCGCTGGTGTCCACACCGGTGTGGGCCGGCGAAACCTTTGAGTTCGACAACGGCGCGACCATCGACTGGTCGGTGACCACCAGCTATGGCATCGGTGTGCGCACCGGCAGTCAGAGCGATCGCTTGCTGACGGTCAACGCCGACGATGCCAACCGCAACTTCGACAGCGGCAGCCTGACCACCAACCGCGTGGGTGCGCTGGGGGAAATGATCCTGCGCAAGGACAACTACGGCGCTGTGCTGCGTGCCAGTACCTTCTACGACGATGTCTACCACCGCAAGAACGACAACGATTCGCCCGCCACCGTGAACAAGAGCGGCAGCAACGACGAATTCACCAGTGACACCCGTTACTACAGCGGCGGTCGCAGCAAATTCCTCGATGCCTATGTGTTCAGCGGCTGGCGTTTTGATAACGACACCATGCTTGACGTCAAGGCAGGGCGACACATCGAATCCTGGGGCGAGAGCCTGTTCTACCCCGGGGTCAACGGCGTACAAAACCCGTCTGACGCGGTGAAAGCCTCGCAACCGGGTGTCGAGGTCAAGGAAATCCTCTTGCCGGTGGGCCAGTTCTCCGGCTCGTTCCGACTGAACCCCCAGCTGACCTTCGGTGCGTACGTGCAGTACGAATGGAAGGGCACTGAGCTGCCGCCAGTGGGTAGCTACCTGTCGGGCAGCGACGTGGTCGGGCCTGGTCGCGAGTTCATCTACGCCAACGGCCAGAAGATCGCCTACCGCGGCACCGACGAACCGAGTGATGGTGGCCAGTGGGGCGTGCAGATGCGCTACCGTCCGGTACCGGCCCTCGAGCTGTCGCTGTTCCACGTCAACTACCACGACAAGAACCCGGCCACCGCCCTGGTCGGCTACAACCCGCTGCCAGTGGGCGGTGGCCTCAACGCCTTCGTCAGCAATGGCTACCGGATCAAGTACTTCGAAGACATCAAGCTGACCGGCATCAGCGCCTCGACCAAGATCGGCGACACCCAGGTCGGCGCCGAATGGTCGTACCGCGACGGTGCGCCGGTGATGGTCAATACCGGACTTGGCGCCGTACCGGCCAAGGGCAAGGGCCAGCAAATGCAATTGTCGGCGGTGCGCATTTTGGGTGACCGTCCCTGGGCCAACCAGACAACGCTGACGGCCGAAGTCATCCGCGTGCAGGTCGACAGTGTCGAATCCACTTCGGCCGCGCCGAACCTGCAAGGCGTGAACCTATTACCCTCTTTGGCACCTCTAGTGGCCTCTTCCGATGACTACACCTACAGCACAGCCGCGGGTTACCGCACCAAGTCTTCCAGCGCCTACACCGTGGGCGCATCGTTCAGTTATCCGGGAGTTTTCCAAGGCTGGGATCTGGAAGTCCCCTTCAGTTTCTCCAACGTCTTCAGCGGCTCCACGCCCATGGCCGGAAGCATCTCCGGCGTCGCCGGTGACCGACGCCTGAGCGCGGGCACGACCTTCAAGTACCTGGGCAACCTGGAACTCGGCTTGAGATACATCTCTTATCTGGGTGCAGCTGATCCGATCGACCGTCCGTTCGCCGACCGCGACTACGCCACGTTCTCGATGAAATACACCTTCTGATCGACCCCCCAAGATCCGGGTCGCCGTGGTGTGCCCGGAGCTTCAACACAACCTGGAATAGGCCGCAGCTGAACGCTTCGGCATGGAGGCACTATGGGACTCAAAGGGCATGCGGCCATCGTTGGCAGCGCACAATACAAACCGGAAAAATATTCGACCGCGCCCAAGATGTTTCACCTCGAGCAAGTCGCCGACCTGGCGGCACAGGCCCTGCGCGATGCCGGGCTGAAGGCCTCGGACCTCGATGGGCTGGTGATCAACGGCCCGCACTTTCACGAGGCTTCGGTGTTCGTACCGGCGATGGCCGCCGAATACCTGGGCCTGCGATTGAACTTCGCCGAAGTGGTGGACCTGGGTGGATGCACCTCGGTAGGCATGGTCTGGCGCGCTGCCGCCGCCATCGAACTGGGGCTGTGCCAGGCCGTGCTGTGCGTCATTCCTGCGCGCATGGCGCCGCTGGGACCCGACGAAGATCCCGGCTGGATGGCCCGCTCCATGCGTTTCGGCGGACACAGCACCGCGTTTGGCGCGCCTGAAGCCGAGTTCGACCTGCCTTATGGGCACATGGGCCAGAACACCGGCTACGCGATGATCGCCCAGCGTTATGCCGCTCAGTACGACTACGACCAGCGGGCGATGGCCAAGATCGCCGTCGACCAGCGCACCAATGCCTTGGCCAACCCGCAAGCCATGTTCTATGGCCAGCCGTTGACCATCGAGCAGGTCCTGGCGAGCAAAATGGTCGCCGACCCTCTCCACGTCCTCGAGATCGTCATGCCGGTGGCCGGTGGCGCCGCGCTGATCATCACCAACAAGGAAGTCGCGGCACGGGCCCGCAAACGCCCGGCCTTCATTACCGGCTTTGGCGAGCACCTGGCATTCAAGTCGCCATCGTATGCCGAGGACATGCTGCGCACGCCGATTGGCCCGGCTTCCGAGCGGGCCTTTGCCATGGCGGGCCTCAAGCCCAAGGACGTCGATGCCGCACAGATCTACGACTGCTACACCATCACCACTTTGCTGACCCTGGAAGACGCCGGTTTCTGTGGCAAGGGCGAGGGCATGGCCTTCGTGCGTGAACACGACCTGACCTGGCGAGGCGACTTCCCGATGAACACCCACGGCGGGCAACTCAGTTTCGGCCAGTCGGCCTCGGCCGGTGGCATGAGCCAGGTGATCGAGGCGGTGACGCAGATCGCCGGCACTGCCGGCGAGCGCCAACTGGGGCGCTGCGACAGCGTCTACGTCTCCGGCACCGGCGGCGTGATGAGCGAGCAGGGCGCATTGATACTTCAGGGAGCATAAGCACATGTCCAACAACAAACCGATGCCGGTCGCGACGCAGATCTCCGCACCGTTCTGGGAGGGCCTGAAGGCTCGCCGCCTGTTGATCCAGCAATGCAATGCCTGTGCGCACTGGAATTTCTACCCGCGTCGGCATTGCCCGGTGTGCCTGGAGCATGATTTGGCCTGGCGCGAAGTCGACGGCGCCGCGACGCTTTACAGCTACACGGTGACGCGCATTGCCACCTTGCCGGATTTCATGGATGAAATGCCGCAGAAGCTGGCAGTAGTAGAGCTGGCCCAAGGGGTGCGCATCAACACCAACCTGGTGGGCCTCGAAGAAGACGAAATCCGCATCGGCATGGCCTTGCAGCCGGTGTTCGCCGAAGTCGATGCCAAGGGCAACCGCCTGCTGCGTTTCACCGGAGTGGACAAGGATGCGGCGAGCCTTGAATCGCTGCCCGCGCAGGAAAGCGAACCGGCGCCCGTGGCATCGGAGCAGCCACCAGTGCGGCAGATCGACCTCAACGATGGACCGGCCTTGCAGGCCCTGGTCAGCGATCAGTTCAGCGACTGGAGCAACGTGGTGGTGGTCGACCAGGCGCTGATCGACGCCTTCGCCCAGTTGTCGGGCGACGATTACTGGATCCATACCGATCCGGAACGCGCCCGCCTGCAAAGCCCGTTCGGCGGCACGATCGCCCACGGCGCGCTGGTGCAGGTGCTGCAGTCACGTATGAAACTGGCACTGGGCTTCGAAATCAGTGGTTTCACCACCCAGGTCAACTACGGCTCCGACCGCCTGCGCTTCCCGGCGCCAGTACCGGCCGGCTCGCGCATCCATTCGCGGGCTCGGGTGAAAAAGGTCGATCTGTCGGCCCGTGGCACCCAGCTGACCCTGGAACTCACCACCCACGTGGTGGGCCAGGACCGGCCGTCGGTGATCAACGACCTGGTCATCCTGTACCTCGCCTGATCGCCACCGGAGCCATTGAATGGGTGAGGTCCTGTGGGAGCGAGCCTGCTCGCGAAAGCGTTAGATCAGTTGACCTGGATGGCGACTGGCATGGCCTCTTCGCGAGCAGGCTCGCTCCCACAATTGGATCGTGGACAGTCCTGCAATCAGGTCGACTGTCAGGCCGTTTGCCTTTGCTTTTGCTCTGCTTTGGTTTTTGATTTTTTGCCCCCGAGTGCAGGTTCTGCCCAGCGCGGCGGGCCCTGTAGGAGCAGCCGGTCGACGCTCGAATGCTCGCGAAAAACCTGAGAGCACCGCGGGATGTCAGGCTCCCCGCGTCATCGTTGACCTCCATCGCAGAGCATGCTCGCTCCGACGGGGGATCGAATACTCCCGCAAAAAAACCAAGTCCCGACCGCCACGCCATTTGCGCCAATCCATAAGCCATTTGGACGATGTGTGACCCACCCCTTGCGCCGACTATTGCCCCGGAGGCGACGCCCGATTCGGTTGCCTCGCATGCCCTGGCGCCTGACAAGAACAAGAGGATTGGCCTATGACTTGCCCTATGCACGCGTGCCCCGAACAGGAGCGTTGCTCATGCGCTCTGTGATCGGCTACTTGGTCTGCCTGGTGGTCGCCCTGACCATCGGCTACACCTTTTCCCCAAAATCTCCACCGCAGGCAGAACTGTTGGCCACACGCCCGGACCGGGTGCAGATCAACGGTCTGCTCAACCTTGGCTCGCGCGTGGTCGCCGTGGGCGAGCGCGGCAGCATCCTGCTCAGCGACGACCAGGGCGTCAGCTGGCAGCCCGCCAGTGTCGCCCCGCAACGCGATGCCACCTTGACTGCCCTGGTGGCGCTGGACCCGCAGCGCTTGCTGGCGGTGGGGCATGACGGCTTGATCCTGCGTTCCACGGACGCCGGCAGCCATTGGCAGGAAATTCGCTACGACAGCGATTTGGGCGAGCCATTGCTGGGGATCTGGAGCAGCGGTGGCGACAACGTCATGGCGTTCGGCAGCTTTGGCAAGTTCTATCAATCTTCCGATGCCGGACAGACCTGGACACCACAGGTCCTGGACATCGACAGCGCACACCTCAATAGCATGGCCGGTGGCGACGATGGCCGACGCATGCTGGTGGGCGAACAGGGCCTGGTGCTGCGCACGGCCGATGGCGGCCAGCATTGGCAGACCTTGCCGGCGTTCTACAGCGGTTCGCTGTTCGGCATCGTGCGCCTGAGCGCGAATAATTGGGTGACTTATGGCATGCGCGGGCATGTGTTCGTCAGCCACGACTTCGGCGACAGCTGGACCCAGATCGACGTGGGTAATCAACTGCCGCTGTACGGCCATGTACTGCTGCCCGATCACTCGGGCCTGGTGATCGTCGGTGCCGGCAGCTCGGTGGTGCGCCTGGATGCACAGGGTGCACTGGTAGGTGTCGCGCGGCTGGCCGGGCTCGGTACGTTGACCTCGGCGGCGATGGTGGGCTCGCGCCTGCTGGTGGGTGGCGAGCGTGGGGTATTGCAGGGTTCAGGTGGCAGCGTTGCTGCCCTAGTGGCCACACAGGCCACCCAGTAAATGAGAGGCAGGCAATGAATCAAGGTAAACACTGGGTGACGCGTGGCGTCGAAACGTGCGCGGACTACCTGATGGCCTGGCGCAAGGGACTGCTGTTGCTGTTTGTCCTGGTGACGCTGGGCCTGGGCTACAGCGCTACCCACACGCAACTGGACCCGGGCTTCAACAAACAGATCCCGGTGCGTCATGAGTACATGGTCAACTTTCTCAAGTTCAGCCGTTACTTCACCGGCGCCAACCGTTTCCTGGTCAGCGTGCGCTGGAAAGGCGAGGGCGACATCTACAACGCCGAGTACCTGGAGACCCTGCGCAAAGTCACCGACGACGTGTTTTTCATTTCCGGAGTCAGCCGTCCCAGCGTGACGTCGCTGTTTACCGCCAACGTGCGCTATATCGAAATTACCGAGGAAGGCTTCTTCGGCGACGTGGTGGTGCCACCGCGCTTCAGCGGCACCCCTGAGGACCTGGCGCAGGTGCGCAGCAACACCGCTGCGTCCGGACAGGTCGGCCGCCTGGTGGCCAACGACCTGAAGTCGGCCATGGTCCGTGCCGACTTGCAGGACACTGACCCCAAGACCGGCCAGCCGGTATCCTATGTTGAAATCGCCAAGCGCCTGGAAGAAGTTCGCGGCAAGTACAACAGCCCTGACATCGAGATCAACATTGTCGGCTTCGCCAAACTGGTGGGCGACGTGGTCGAAGGGCTGAACACGGTGATTGGCTTCTTTGTCGTCGCGTTCGTGATCACCGGGTTGCTGCTGTGGCTTTACTCGCGTTCCCTGCGCCTGACCGTGGTGGCGCTGCTGGTAGCGTTGCTGCCGGTGGTCTGGCTGCTGGGGTTGTTGCCGCTGTTGGGGTTGGGCATCGATCCGATGTCGATCCTGGTGCCGTTCCTGATCTTCTCCATCGGCGTATCCCATGCGGTGCAGATGACCAATGCCTGGAAGCAGGACGTGCTGGCCGGCAGCAGTTCCAGGGAAGCGGCGCGCCTGGCGTTCTGCAAGATCTTCATCCCCGGCTCCCTGGCCTTGCTGATGAACGCCCTGGGGTTCGCGGTGATCATGATGATCGATATCCCCATCGTCCACGAACTGGGGGTAACGGCCTGCATCGGCGTGATGCTGATGATCATCACCAACAAACTCATGCTGCCGGTGATCATTTCCTACCTGCGCCTGGAACCTGCGCTGTTGCGCCGGGCGCAGGCGCGGCCGGCGGGCAGGCATCGCCTGTGGTGGCGCCTGTCGGCGCTTGCCGAACCGGGGCCGGCCCTCGGGGTGTTTGCCGTCAGCCTGTTGCTCCTGGCAGCCGGGGCCTGGAAGGCTCGCGACCTGGCGGTAGGCGACATCGGCGCGGGCGCGCCGGAACTGCGGGCCGATTCGCGCTACAACCAGGACAACGCCAAGATCATCAACAGCTACTCCATCGGTCTTGATGTGTTGTCAGTGTTCGTCCAGGTCAAGGGCGTCGACGAAGGCTGCCTGTCACCCACGGTGATGCGTGCGGTGGAGGCGTTCGACTTTCGTATGCGCACCGTCACAAGCGTTCAGTCGATCCAGAGCGTGGCGGACATGGGCAAGCGGGTGATCGCCGGCAATAACGAAGGCAATCCGCGCTGGGCGGCGATTCCGGGCTCGCCCCGAGGCCTGAGCCAGGGCGCAAGGGCCTATATGCCGGATGACGGACTGGTCACCGACGGCTGCCAACAGATGCAGATCCTGGTGTTCCTGGCCAACCACGAAGGCAGCACCGTCAGCCATGTGATCAGTGAGGCCAACCGCATCATTGCCGAAGTCAGCTCGCCAGAAGTCGAATTCCTCCTGGCCGGTGGCAACGTCGGGGTGATGGCAGCCTCCAACGAGGCGGTCAAGCGTGCCGAAGTCATCATGCTGGGGGCACTATTCGGATCGGTGGCGTTGTTTTGCTGGCTGACCTTCTTGTCGATCCGCGCGGTGCTGTGCATTCTGGTGCCGCTGGCGATTGTTGCGATCCTGTGCAACGCGCTGATGACCCTGCTCGGGATCGGCCTCAAGGTTGCCACCTTGCCAGTGATGGCGCTGGGAGTGGGGGTGGGGGTCGACTACGGGATTTACCTGTACGAGCGCATCCAGCATGAAATGCTGCGCGGTGCCAATTTGCGGGAGGCGTTCTACGAGGCCATGTGCCAACGGGGTACGGCCGCGGTGTTCACGGCTGTGACCATGTCCATCGGGGTCTGCACCTGGGCGTTCGCGCCGCTGAAGTTCCAGGCCGACATGGGCGTGCTGCTGTCGTTCATGTTCCTGGTCAACGTGTTGGGGGCAATTTTCCTCCTGCCGGCGCTGGCGGCCTGGTTCAATCGCGGGCGACCACTGGTCACCGCACGGGTACGCCAACCGGTACCGGCACACGGGCAGTTCCGCTTGAAAAACAGCCCGGCTGCGCGTGATACCGCGAACGAAAAATAATCCTGGCGGACCTATTGTGGAGTCCGCAGGCGCTGGTGAAACTGGCGGGCAAGTAGCAGTCGAGAGAGGGGAGCCCTGGGCTCCCCAGCCGAAATTATAAAAATAACAAGGGAAGGGCACAGTCCTTACCCGAGCGAGATGAGACTATGCAAAACGGTGACTTGACCCATGAAGCCCTGGCCAGTCTTGGCCTGGACCTTACACGCTACAACCAGTTGGTGGGCGAGATCTATGAAGGCGCACTCGATCCGAAACTGATGGCCACGGCGCTCAGGAGCTTTCTCAAACTCTACGATGCCAACTTCGTCACGCTGATCCTGCGGGTGCCGGATCAACCCGATACCGGCGTGATGATCATCGTTGGCGAGATCGAAGGTGCCGGTGATGTCTGTTACATGACCTACCCGCAAACCAATTCACCTTTCTCCAATCAGCCGCTGGACCATGTATTCACCGTGGACGACATCATGAGCACCACGCAGTGGGAGCAGAACGGCTACTTCAAGATGTTCTGCGAGCCCCATGACGTGTACCACCTGATGTGTGCCGACATTTCCACGCCGGACGGCGGCAAACTGCGTTTTCGCATGACCCGCCCTAAACGGGCAGCCAATTTCTCTGCCCATGAACGCGCGGTGTGCGCCAGTTTCCTGCCCCACCTGCGGCGTGCCTCGCAATTGCATAACCTGCTGGACCGCAGTGAATCGCTGAGCGAGTTGTACTCCCAGGCCATCAGCCGGCTATCGGTGGCGACCCTGGTGCTCGACGAGAGCGGCAGCGTGTTGCAGATCAACCCGGTGGCCCAGGAAATCCTCGCCCGTTCCGACGGCTTGAAACTGGTGGGCGGGCGCCTGGAGGCGACTTACCCCAGCGACAACCGCGAGCTGCAACGCTTGATTCGCGCCGCGTTTTCCCCGGATGCTCCAAAAGACGCCGAGGCCATGTCAGTGACCCGTCCTTCCGGACTGGTCGCCCTCGGTGTAGTGGTTGAATCGATACGGTCCCTGGACTGGGCCGAGGAGAAGGGCCAGCCCGCAGCGCTGGTTTACATCCGCGATGCGTCGAGTAAATCCCTGGCCAGCGAGGTGGTGACCAAGCAGTTGTTCAACCTGACCAAGGCCGAAACTGCCCTGGCCATGGAACTGGCCAACGGCCTGTCCCTGGAAGAAGCTGCAGAGGTTCTTAATATCAGACGCAATACCGCGAGGGCGCATTTGCGCTCGATATTCTCCAAGACCGGCGTGCGGCGCCAGACCGAGTTGGTGCGCATCCTGCTCAACAGCGTGGTGGCTTTGGGCAAACCCAGGCTTGGGTTGAAAGTGACGGAAAAGATCAAAGTGCCGCCGCTGCAACTGGCCGTGCCGATTTATCGCCAGGCCTGAATTTGATGGTCTGTAGGAGCGAGGCTTGCCCGCGAACCAGGCGCCGCGGTGTATCTGTCACTCCGCATAATTGTTCTTCGCCGGCAAGCCTGGCTCCTACAGGCGAACCAGGCGCTGCGGTGTATCAGTCACACCGCGGCGCCCGGGTTTCCTCTGGTTTCAACACATCAATTTTTAGTCCGCACGGACGATGCCGTCCCGTGATTGCCCTGTCGATACTGGGCGGACCTATCACGGAGAACCACTATGCCAATAACAGCCATCACCGGCAGCGCCTCGGGAATCGGCGCCGCCGTATCCGCCGCCCTACGCGCCGCCGGGCACCAGGTTATCGGGATCGATCGCAGCAACGCCGAAGTGATCGCCGACCTGTCCACTGCCCAGGGGCGTGACGCGGCCATCACCCGAGTGCTTGAGCTCAGCGGCGGCGTCCTCGACGGGCTGATCTGCTGCGCCGGAGTGGGTGTCACGGCGCCGACCTGCGGCCTGATCCCGGCGGTCAACTACTTCGGCGTCAGCCAATTGCTCGATGGCTTGCAAGGTGCGCTTGCCAAGGGCCAGCAACCGGCGGCACTGGTGATCGGCTCGGTGGCGGCGACTCACTCAGGCGTCGACGGTCAGGCGATGGTTGAAGCGATGATTGCAGGCGATGAAGTCCAGGCTCTGGAACTGGCCAATACCCTCGGTCAGCCTCATGTCGCCTATGCGGCCTCCAAATACGCGATCAGCCGTCATGCTCGTAGCCTGGCCGTGAGCTGGGGCAAGCGGGGCATGCGTTTGAACGTGGTGGCGCCGGGTGCGGTAGAAACCCCGCTGCACCAGGCGTCGCTGGATGATGCGCGCTTTGGCCAGGCAACCCGTGATTTCGTCGCGCCCCTGGGCCGCTCCAGTTGCCCTGATGAGATCGCCGCCGTGGTGGTCTTCCTGCAGTCGCCACAAGCGTCTTTTGTCCACGGCAGCGTGGTTTTCGTCGATGGCGGCATGGACGCCATGGTCCGCGCTCCGCACTTCTGAAAGGAACTTGCATGAACAAGGTGGCATTCATTACCGGCGCCAGCCGTGGTATCGGTCGCGAGGCGGCGCTGGCGTTCGCCCGCGCCGGTTTCGACCTGGCGATCAGCGCCCGTACCCTCAATGAGGGTGAACAACATGAACATGCCCTGCGCGATGCCGCCGGAGCGCCACTGGCTGGCAGCCTCAACGGCACTGCGCAGGCGTTGCGCGATCTTGGTTGCCGGGTGCTTGTCGTGCCCATGGACCTGCTCGACAGCGCTTCGGCCCTGGGCGCCTGCCAGGCGGTGCTGGCCGAGTACGGTCGCATCGACGTACTGATCAACAACGCGATCTACCAGGGCAGCGACCTCAACGCCGGGTTCATGGACTTGCAAGCCCAGACCCTGGAGCGGATGTTCCAGGGCTATATCCTCACCCCATTCCTGTTGACCCAGGCGGTGGCTGAACACATGGTGACGCGCGGTGGCGGGGTGGTGATCAATGTCACCTCCGGCGCCGGCGAAAGCGATCCGCCGGTGGCGGCGGGCAAGGGCGGCTGGGGTTATGCCTACGGCGCGGGCAAGGCGGCGGTGTCGCGACTCTCCGGGGTAATGGCCACGGAATTGGGTGATCTCGGCGTTCGTGCCTACACCCTTAATCCAGGGGTGGTGACGACCGAAGCGCTCAAGGCCACCATCGGTGACAAAGGGTTGATCGCTTTGCGTTCCGGCAGCGCACCGCCCCATGTTCCGGCGGCGGTGATGTTGTGGCTGGCTACTGCAGAGCAGGCACCAGGGTTTCAGCGTCGGACGATTGCTGCGCAGCCGTTTGCGTTGGAGCATGGGATTGTTGCTGATTGGCGTTAGGCCAGTGATCGACTGTTTTTTTTCGTGTACATATCCATTCCTGCGGTAACGGCCACCTAGGGTTTCGCTCTTACAGCGAGTCACTTGGAAAAACGGAACGCCGCCCGGCCCTAAGTAACCAAGGGCTCTTGCCCCAGGCGTTCGGTGCCTCGCTAATGCTCGGCATGCCCTCGCTCCGGTCCTGCTCCGTGGGCCCGCCGCGATGGGCCATCCTTGGCCCAGCGCGGCTAAACCGGCATCCATGCCGGTTTACCCACTGCGCAGAACCTCCACTCGGCCTCTCGATGGGGCAAGAAAATCAAAAGCCAGATCAAGATCAAACGCGAAAGCGAGGCGGCCTTAAAGCCGACCTGATTTCAGGTCTGCCTGCTATCTCATTGTGGGAGCGAGCCTGCTCGCGAAAAATCTCCAGGCAACGCGTTCATCCAGACTGGGCACGTTATCGTTGACGTCCTTCGCGAGCAGGCTCGCTCCCACAGGGGATTAGGGTTACCGCTAAAGTCAGGTCGGCTTTAAGGCCGCCTCGCTTTTGTTTTTGATCTGGGGGCGCCCCGTTAACCACGATGGCCGAACGCAGGCATTGCGCAGTGGGTAAACCGGCAGGACGCCGGTTTAGCCGCGCTGGGCCAGGGATGGCCCATCGCGGCGACCCACGGAGCAATGCCTTCGTTCTGGCATGCCGAGCCTTAGCGAGGCACCGAGTGGTGGGGCAAGAGCGCTTTGGTTACTTTCGCGCTTTTCGAAAGTGACTCGCTGTAAGAGCGAAACCCTAGGTGGCCGTTACCGCAGCAACGGATATGTACACCTGAAAAAAATCGCGTAACACAAAGCCTTACCCCTGCCGCCGCAGACGAGCAAGTGTCATGGCAGTGTCCTCGATCATATCCTCCTGCCCACCAACCATCCCACGACGTCCCATCTCAACAAGAATTTCCCGAGCTGACACGCCGTACTTCTTCTCGGCGCGCTTGGCGAACAGCAGGAACGAGCCATAAACCCCGGCGTAGCCCATGGTCAGTGCATCGCGGTCGCTGCGGATCGGGAAGTCCATGATCGGTACCACCAGGTCTTCAGCTACATCCTGGATGCCAAACACACTGACGCCGGTGTCGATACCCATGCGATCACACACCGCCACCAGCACTTCCATCGGCGTGTTGCCCGCGCCGGCACCGAGTCCTGCGCAGGCGGCGTCGATGCGGTTGGCCCCGGCGGCAATCGCAGCAATGGAGTTGGACACACCCATCGACAGATTGTGGTGGCCATGAAAGCCAATTTCGGTCTCAGGCTTGAGGGCCGCGCGCATCGCCGTCACGCGAGCACTGACGTCGTGGGGCAGCAGATAGCCCGCCGAATCGGTCAGGTAGATGCAGTTGGCGCCGTAGCTTTCCATCAGCAAGCCCTGCTTGACCAGGCCTTCAGGGCTGTTCATGTGGGCCATCATCAGGAAACCGACGGTGTCCATGCCCAGGCTGCGGGCGTGCGAGATATGTTGTTCGCTGACATCGGCCTCGGTGCAATGGGTGGCCACGCGAATGGTATTGACCCCCAGTTCATGGGCCATTTTCAGATGATCGACGGTGCCGATGCCAGGCAGCAGCAGGGCTGAGACCTTGGCCTTTTTCATCAATGGGATCACTGCCGACAGATACTCTTCGTCGGTGTGGGCCGGGAAGCCATAGTTCACCGAGCTGCCGCCCAGGCCGTCGCCGTGGGTGACTTCGATCAGCGGCACGCCGGCCGCGTCGAGGCCGCAGGCGATGTCTTTCATCTGTTGCAGGCTGATCTGGTGACGCTTGGGGTGCATGCCGTCGCGCAGGCACATGTCGTGAACGGTGATGCTTTTGCCGCGAAGATCCATGGTCGACTCCTTATGCGTGAGCGGTTTGGGCAGTAGCGGTGAGTACCAGCTCGCCCTTGAGGATTTCCTCGGCGAACATCTCGGCGGTGCGCGCTGCGGCGGCAGTCATGATGTCCAGGTTGCCGGCGTACTTGGGCAGGTAGTCGCCCAGGCCTTCGACTTCCATGAAGATCGACACCCGATTGCCGTCGAACACCGGGCCGTTGACCAGCTTGTAGCCGGGCACGTAGCGCTGCACTTGCTCGATCATGGCCTCGATGGCGGCGGTGATCGCCGGCTGGTCGGGTTCGCTGGCGGTAAGGCAATGCACGGTGTCGCGCATGATCAGCGGCGGCTCGGCGGGGTTGATGATGATGATCGCCTTGCCTTTCTTCGCACCGCCGACCTTTTCCACGGCGCTGGCGGTGGTGCGGGTGAACTCGTCGATGTTTTTGCGAGTGCCGGGGCCGACCGACTTGGACGCGGCGGTGGCAATGATCTCGGCGTATTCCACCGGCTGCACGCTGGACACTGCCGCCACCAGCGGAATGGTGGCCTGGCCGCCGCAGGTGACCATGTTGACGTTCATCACACCCAGGCCCAGTTGCGCCTTGAGGTTGACCGGTGGCACGCAATACGGGCCGATGGCCGCCGGAGTCAGGTCGATCATCAACACGCCCAGGGCATTGAGCTTGCGCGAGTTCTGGGCGTGGACGTAGGCCGAGGTGGCGTCGAAGGCGATCTGGATCTGGTCTTCGAGGACATGCGGGAGCAATCCGTCCACGCCGTCTGCGGTGGTTTTAAGGCCCAGCTCGCGTGCTCGTGCCAGACCTTCGGAGGTGGCGTCGATGCCCACCATCCACACCGGTTCCAGCACCTCGCTGCGCATCAGTTTGTACAGCAGGTCGGTGCCGATGTTGCCCGGCCCGATCAGCGCGCATTTGATCTTTTTACTCATGGTTTTTTGGCTCCTGAAGAGGGAAGGGCGATTCACGGGACAAAGCGCAGGCTGGCTTCGCCCAGGCCGGTCATGGACAGGCTGATGTGGTCACCGGCGATCACCGGCACCAGCGGCGCCAGGGCACCGGAAAGAATGATTTCGCCACGGCGGAACGGGATGCCCAGCTCGCCCAGGGTATTGGCCAGCCAGGCCACTGCCGCGCAAGGATGGCCTTGCACCGCCGAGCCCAGGCCCGAGCCTGCCGGTTGGCCGTTTTTGCTCATTTGCATGTGCACCGCGGCCAGGTCCAGCGAGCGCGGGTCGATGCGCTGGGAGCCGAGGGCGAACACACCGCACGAGGCGTTGTCGGCCACGGTGTCCTGGATGCGGATCTGCCAGTCGTCGATACGCGAGTCGACGATCTCGAAGCACGGCACCACCCATTGGCTGGCGGCCAGCACGTCCTCGGCACGGATGCCCGGGCCTTGCAAATCTTCGCCGAGAATAAAGGCGATTTCGCCTTCGGCCCGGGGCTGTATCAGGTTGTAGCGGGCCAGGCTGACGTCACTGCCATCCTCGACCTGCATGGCATTGGTGAGGAAGCCGAAATCCGGTTGGTGGACATCGAGCATTTCCTGCACGGCGCGGCTGGTGACCCCGATTTTCTTGCCGATCACGTGCTCGCCGAGGGCTTCACGGCGCTGCAGGAACTGCAGGGAAATCCCGTAGGCCTGCTCCAGGGTGATCTGCGGATAGCGGCGGGTCAGGGGGGGCAGCGTCTGCCTGCTGCGCAGGGCGTTGAACAGCTCGTCACCGAGCGCGTTGATCAAATGGGCGTCCATGGCGAGGGCTCCAGAGGGGTGGAAGAAAAAAGGCCCGCCCCAACGTCATCAGGGGCGAACCCAAAGGAGTGGGTCAGCCGGGCCAGACCGACGAGTCGGCACCGCCATCGACATCAATGATCTTGCCGGTCACCCAGGCCGATGCGGGGCTGGCCAGGTACAGCGCGGCGGCGGCGATGTCTTGCGGGGTGCCCAGGCATTTGAGCGGGGTGTTGTTTTCCATGACCTGGCGCATGGCGGCAGGCATCACGCCGTTAAGTGCTTCGGTCAGGGTGGGGCCGGGGGCGACGGCGTTGACTCGGATTTGCGGCGCGAAGTCCTGGGCGAGCAGGCGGGTCAGATGGCTGAGGGCCGCCTTGGCCGTACCGTAGGCGCTGAAATGGCGCTGGGCATAACGCGCCGCCACTGAGCTGATATTGATGATGTTGCCGCCGCCGGCCTCGCGCATCAGCGGTACGCACAACTGGCAGAAGGCGTAGGTGGTGGCGACGTTGAAGTTCAGCACCTGGGCGAACTGCTCGGGTGTCATGGTCATCGGGTCATTGGGCCCGCCACCGCCGACGTTGTTCACCAGATGAGTGATCCGGCCCATGTGCTCGACGCTGTGGCGCACCAGTGCCTGGCGTTGCTCGGCATCGTTGACGTCGCAGGCGAAGGCCAGGGCGCGCCGACCGAGGGCGCGAACTTCCTCGGCCACGGCCTGCACTTCGTCCAGCGAACGTGCCGAGCACACCACATCGGCGCCGGCTTCGGCATACGCCAGGGCAATCGCCCGACCGATACCGCGGCCGCTGCCAGTGACGATGGCGACGCTGCCGTCCATTTGGAAACGCTGCAAAATACTCATGGCCCTTGCTCCGTGGGGTCGATTTTGGATGGGTTTACTATCGCTGCGGTGATCGGGTTGGGCATCGTCTCAACGGACTAGCGGGGGGCTGGATGAGGTGGGTTGGTGTACATATCCGTTTCTTCGGTAACGGCCACCCATGGTTTCGCTCCTACGGGGCCCGCTGCGATGGGCCATCCCTGGCCCAGCGCGGCTAAACGGCATCCATGCCGGTTTACCCACTGCGCAGAACCTCCACTCGGCCTCTCGATGGGGCAAGAAAATCAAAAGCCAAAGCAAGGCGAGGCGGCCTTAAAGCCGACCTGATCGGGAGCCGTACGCGTTCTCCCTGTGTGATCGTTCCCACGCTCTGCGTGGGAATGCCGCCAGGGACGCTCCGCGTTCCGATGACGACGCATGACGTGAGCCGTGCGCAACGGTGACGCGGAGCGTGGGAACGATCAGGTCGGGGGTAACCGGAAAAGTCAGGTCGGCTTTAAGGCCGCCTCGCTTTTGTTTTTGATCTGGGTCGCCCCGTTAAACCACGCTGGCCGAACGCAGGCATTGCGCAGTGGGTAAACCGGCAGGACGCCGGTTTAGCCGCGCTGGGCCATGGATGGCCCATCGCGGCGACCCACGGAGCAATGCCGGAGTGAGGGCATGCCGAGCCTTAGCGAGGCACCGAGTGGTGGGGCAAGAGCGCTTTGGTTACTTTCGCGCTTTTCGAAAGTGACTCGCCGTAAGGGCGAAACCATAAGTAGCCGTTACCGCAGCAACGGATATGTACCCCGTAAATACCCCGGTAGGCTGTCCACCAAAGCACCCCTAGTCCGCTTTGACGATGAATGATTCCCCGCTCAATCCGATGATCCATCACAACTGGCGCAGTGGCGCAGTGAGATCGGGAGAATTGAGTGATGCACAGCATGCGAGAAAAGACCCAGGACGAACGTGATCTGCTTGAACGGGCACGCAGCCTGGTGCCGGCACTCAAGGCACGCACGGCGCAGGCCGACAAGGACTTGAAGGTGCCGGTGGAGAGCGTCGTCGAGTTGCAGTCCGCCGGCCTGCTGCGGGCCTTGCAGCCAAAGGCGTTCGGCGGTTATGAAGTGGACCCGCGCACCTTCTTCGAAATCCAGACCATCCTCGCCGAAGGGTGCATGTCCACAGCCTGGATCTACGGTGTGATGGGCGTTCACCCCTGGCAGCTGGCGCGTTACCCGATCGAGGCGCAGCGCGAAGTCTGGGCCGATGACCACAGCGCGCTGATTTGCTCGACCTATATGCCGGCGGCCAAGGTCACGGTGGTCGAGGGCGGTTACCGCATCAGCGGGCGCTGGGGTTTCTCCAGCGGCAGCGAACACTGCCAGTGGGTGTTCCTGGGCGGCATCCTGCCACCCGATGGCGAGATGGCCGCCGAGCACGGTACCTTCCTGCTGCCGCGTCACGACTATCAGATCGAACACAACTGGGACGTGATGGGCCTGCGCGGCACCGGCAGCCATGACATCGTGGTCGAAGATGTATTCGTCCCGGCCCATCGTGTGCAACGCACCAACAATTGGACCCTCGAAGCGACACCCGGGCGCCTGGTCAACACCAACCCGATCTACGCGATCCCGTTCGCCCAGGTGTTCTCCCGCGCCGTCTCGACCTCGGCCATCGGCGCCCTGCAGGGCGCGATCAACGAGTTCCGCGACAATGCCGCCAAGCACATCGGCAAGCACGGCGCCCGTACCGCTGAGGACCCGGTGGCACAGACCGCCGTGGCCGAAGCGATGGTCACCGTCGATAGCCTGCGCCTGGTGCTGGAGCGCAACTACGAGCACCTGATGACCCTGGCCCGTGCCGGCGAATACCCGGACACCGAGACCCGTCTGTTGTATCGCTACCAGTCGGCCTATGTGACCAACATCTGCGCCGAACGCGCCAACGATCTGCTGCGCAGCATGGCCGCTTCGGGTCTGTACAACACCAACCCGGTGGCACGACTGTTCCGCGACCTGCACCAGGCGCGCGGACACATCGCCAACAACTACATGGCCTACGGGCGCAGCTACGGCGCGGTGATGCTCGGCCTGCCCAACCCGGACCCTTACGTCTGAGGCGACGGAGCCTGTTTCGCCCCCTTGGGTTTCCACCTGTCCGTGATCCACGGCCAGGTGGTCATGAGTACCTGACCTATGAACAATTATCTTGCCCTGCGCGTGGCGCGCGTGATCGAGGAAACCGCCGATGCGCGATCCCTGGTGTTCGACGTGCCCGAGCATCTAAGCGAACGTTTTCGCTATCAACCCGGCCAATTCCTGACCTTGCGCGTCCCTTTCGAGGACGGTTGGCTGCCCCGATGTTACTCATTGTCCAGCACGCCGTTGCTGGATGAGCCATTGCGAGTAACGGTCAAGCGCGTGCACGAGGGACGCGCGTCGAACTGGTTGTGCGGCGAGTTGCAGGCCGGGCAGAACCTTGAGGTGCTGCCACCGGCCGGGGTGTTCGTGCCACGCAGCCTTGACGGTGACTTGCTGCTGTTCGGTGGCGGCAGCGGCGTGACCCCGGTGCTGTCGATCCTGCGTTCGGCGTTGCTCGCCGGAACCGGCCGGGTCCTGCTGATCTATGCCAACCGCGATGAGTCCTCGGTGATTTTCAAGGAGGAACTCAAAAACCTCGCCAGCGCTCATCCGCAACGCCTGCAAATCGTCCATTGGCTCGATTCGGTGCAGGGCATCCCGAGCGTCGGCCAACTGGCCGAGCTGGCGCGGTCGTTTATCGATGCCCAGGCGTTCATTTGTGGTCCGGGCCCGTTCATGGACGCGGCGGTCAGTGCGCTCAAAAGTCTCGGCATGCCGGATCGGCGGGTGCACGTCGAACGCTTCGTCTCGCTGCCCGGCGAAGGCGAGTTGCCCCTGGTGACCAGCAGCGAGGCGGCCGTGGCCGCGCAGTTGGCGGTGCGCCTGGATGGCGAGGATCACCAACTGGCCTGTGACAGCGGCGAAACCGTGTTGGCTGCCATGGAGCGCGCCGGCCTGAACCCCCCCAGCGCCTGTCGTGTCGGTGGCTGCGCCTCGTGCATGTGCACCCTGGAAAGCGGCGAGGTCGAACTGCTGCACAACGATGCACTGGACGCGGGCGATCTGGCCGAAGGCTGGATCCTTGCCTGTCAGGCGGTGCCCACCAGCGCACAACTGCGTATCCGCTTTCCCGATTGATGCCCTCCATGATGCCAAGCACGAGCCCACGATGAATCAGAGCCTGAACCTTGCCGCGCCCCTGAGCGCTGCCCCTGTCACCCTTGCCCAGTTGGTCTTCAGCAGTGCCGAACGTTTTGCCGGGCGCACGGCCATTGAAGAACACGGCCAATGCATCGACTACGCCGATCTGCCCGATCGCGTCATGGGCTTCGCCCGGGGCTTGATGGCCTTGGGTATCCAGGCCGGTGACCGAGTTGGCGTCTGGGCGCCAAACAGTGGCGACTGGATCCTCGCGGCGCTGGGCACTCAGTGCGCCGGTGCGGTGCTGGTGCCGATCAACACGCGCATGAAGGGCCTTGAGGCCGCGGATGTGCTGGAGCGCAGCGGTTGCCGGGTGTTGTTTGTCCAGCAGCGTTTTCTCGACGTCGACTACCCGGCGCTGCTCGCACCTCATCGGCCGGCCAGCCTCGAACATCTGGTGATCATCGATGGCGACACGCCGGAGCAGCCTTCGGACCTGACGCTTGCACAGTTCCTGCAGGGTGCCGCGACTATCGATGCCGGCAGCGCCAAGCGCCGTGCAATGGCGGTCGGCCCCGAGGCCATGTGCGACCTGTTGTTCACCTCCGGCACCACCGGCAAACCCAAGGGCGTCATGAGTGGCCATGGCCAGAACCTGCGGGCCTTCACCGAATACGTCAGGGTCCTCGGCCTGGTACCAGAGGACCGCTACCTGATCGTCAATCCGTTCTTTCATGCCTTTGGCTACAAGGCCGGTTGGCTAACCTGCCTGATCGGCGGGGCGACCATCCTGCCCCATGCGGTGTTCGATGCCGAACAAGTGTTCCAGCGCATCGCCCGTGAGCGCATCAGCGTCCTGCCCGGTGCGCCGACCCTGTATCTCTCGCTGCTGGCCCATCCGCAACTCAAGCAGACCGACCTGTCGAGCCTGCGAATCGCGGTGACCGGCTCGGCGAGCATCCCGCCGAGCCTGATCGAGCGCATGCGCAATGAGCTGGGATTCGCCGTGGTGACCACCGCCTACGGCCTGACCGAGTGTGGCGGACTGGCGACCATCTGCGATCCACAAGATTCAGCGCAGGTGATTGCCGGCACCAGCGGCCGGCCGATCGCCGGCACCGAAGTGAGCATCCGCGACCCGCACAACCAGGCGCTGGACGCGGGGCAGACCGGTGAGATCTGCCTGCGTGGTTTTCACATCATGCAGGGCTATTTCCAGAACCCTGAAGCGACCCGCGAAGCCATCGACGCCGAAGGTTGGCTGCACACCGGCGATGTCGGGCGCCTGGACGGGGCGGGCAACCTGATCATCACCGATCGCTTGAAGGACATGTTCATCGTCGGCGGTTTCAACTGCTACCCGGCGGAAATCGAGGCAGCGCTGATCAGGCACCCGGCCATTGCCCAGGTGGCGGTGATCGGTGTCGCCGATGAACGCATGGGTGAAGTCGGGTGTGCCTGTGTAGTGCTGCGTGAAGGACGAGAGCTCGACGAGGCGCAATTGATCGCCTGGAGCCGGGAGCAGATGGCCAATTACAAGGTGCCGCGCCAGGTGCGCTTCCTCAATGCCTTGCCATTGAACCCGTCGAGCAAGGTGGCGAAGAACGAACTGCGCGCGCTGGTGGCCAATAGCGCCCAGGCATGAGGCGCACTCATCTCACCAAACGGACGATGTGCGCGGCATCGGCTTTTTTCATGCTGTGGCGACACCAGAAAAAACAACAACAAAAGGAGAGGAGCATGTTCACGGGAAACACTGTCGCGCGCCATTCGGGAGAGTTGAGCGTTGGTCGCTGTCTGTTGGCAACGGCCATCACCATCGCCAGTGCCACGACCAGCGCCGCACCGAGCATCGAACTGGGGGAAAATACCACCCTGGATTCGTCGCTGACGGTCAACTACACCGCCTCCATGCGTACCGCCAAGCAGGCGAGTCAGTACCTCAACGATCCGAACAACGACGACGGCACGCGCAACTTCAAGCGCGGCTCGTTGATCAATAACCGCCTGAGCCTGTTCGGCGAACTGCAGCTCAAGCACGACAACCTTGGAGCGGTGCTGCGTGGCAGCCAGTTCTATGACGATGTCTATAACCAGAAAAATGCCAACGATTCGCCGCAGACGGTGAACAAGACCGGGCACAACGATGGTTTCAGCGACGAAACCCGCAGGCTCAGTGGCAGCATGGCGCGCCTGCTCGATGCGTATGTGTATGGCAACTTCGAGCTCGGCGAGACCCAATACCTGTCGCTCAAGGCCGGGCGGCATCTGGTGGCCTGGGGCGAGAGCCTGTTCTGGCCCAACATCAGCCAGGGCCAGGCCCCGGTAGATGCGACCAAGTTCAACGTGCCGGGTACCGAGGCCAAGGACTCGTACTTGCCGGTAGGGCAGGTGTCCGGGTCGTGGTCGCTGAACGAAGACCTCGCGCTGGTGGGCTACTACCAGTACGAGTGGGAAAAGACCCAGCTCAATCCCGTGGGCGACTACTTCGGCAGCGACACCTTCGGTCCCGGTGCCGAGTTCTATCGCCTGGGCAGCGGGGTGGTCAACAGCCTGCCCAACGGCCTGGCGGTCGGTTATGCCGGTGAAAAAGACGCCAGCGACAGCGGCCAATGGGGCCTGGGCGTGCGCTACCGGATCACCGAGAACACCGAAGTGGGGCTGTTCCATTACCGCTATAACGAGCGCATCGGCTCGATGTTCTTCGACTTCACCGGCACCACCCAATACTCTTCGCTCAAGGGCATCGGGCACGACGGCACCGCGCCGTCCTATCGCCTGGGCTACTTCGAAGACGTCAAGCTGACAGGTGTCAGTTTCAGCTCCAAGGTCGGCGATTCGGTGCAGTACGCCGGTGACTTGAGCTACCGCGATGGTGCCTCGGTCTACCTCAACAACGGCGCGCCGACCACCGGGCAGATCTGGCAGGGCAACCTCAACGCCATGTACATCCTGGGGCCAAGCCTGCTCGCCCAGCAGACCACCTTCATGGGTGAGGTGGTGCATCAACACATCGACGGGGTCGACAGCCTGACGATCACCGGTGGCGGGGCCGGCGTGGACGGCACCTTCGACCAGTTCGAATCGAAGACCCAGACCCGTGGCTCGACCCTGTTCGGCGTCGGCGCCTACATGGATTACCCGTCCATCGCCACCGGCCTGGACCTGAGCACCAAAGTGGTATGGACGCAGAACGTCGACGGCAGCGCCTATCAGGGCCTGGGCCGCGACGAGAAGCGCCTGACCGTGGGTGGCGACTTCAAGTACCTGGGCAACTTCCAGATCGGCATGACCTATGTCGCGTACCTGAGTTCGCCGGACGTTGCCCAGGGCCGACTGCTGGCTGACCGCGACTACCTGTCGCTCAACGCCAAGTACACCTTCTGATGATCATGGCTGCGTCGCGCGTCTGGCGACGCAGTCCCTCGTTTTTAGCCCGATAAAAATAAAGAGAGGCCTGTCATGAATCCTCGTCCGACCCCATCACCGTTCAGCCCGATCACCATTGGCCCACTGACCCTGAAGAACCGCTTTATCAAGTCCGCCACCAACGAGGGCATGAGTGCCCAGAGCGTGCCGTCCAAGCAACTGGTCAAGCTGCACTCGGCCCTGGCCGCTGGCGGCATCGCCTTGACTACCGTGGCCTACTGCGCGGTGAGCAGCGATGGTCGTACCTTGCCCAACCAATTGACCCTGACCCAATCCAGCCTGCCGCACTTCAAGGCCCTGACCGAGGGTGTGCACCAGGCCGGTGGCCTGGCCAGCGCGCAGATCACCCATGGCGGTTGCTTTACCTTTATCCGCGAGCGCTCGACCAAGCGTCCGCTGTCGGCCAGCGGCGGTTTCAACAAGATAGGCCTGATGAGTGGCATGTTCCTCAAGCAGGCGATGAACGAATCCGACATGCAGCAAGTGGTGCGCGACTTCGCGCAAGGCGCACGCCTGGCACGCCAGGCGGGATTCGATGCCGTGGAAATCCACATGGGCCACGGCTACCTGCTGAGCCAGTTCATTTCGCCGATGTACAACAAGCGCCGCGACCAGTACGGCGGCAGCCTGGAAAACCGCCTGCGCTTTCCGCGCCGGGTGCTGCGGGCGGTGCTGGATGCGGTCGGCCACGACATGGCGGTGATCTGCAAATACAGCGTCACTGAAGGCGTGCGCGCCGGTAACAGCGCCGAAGACGGGGCGAAGATTGCCCGCATGCTGGAAGAAGAGGGCGCGCACTTGCTGGTGCTCAGCGCGGGTATGAATGCCGAGTCGATCACCACCATGTTCGGCTCCTCGTTCCCCAAGGAAAATCGCGTGCAGCAGAAAAACAAGATCATTGCCCTGGCGATGGCCATCCAGCGGCGCAAGGAGCCGACGGTGGAGTTCCGTGAACTCTATTTGCTCGAGCATGCGCGCAAGGTGCGTGCGGCGGTGAAAATGCCGTTGGCTTATCTGGGCGGTGCCAAGAGCCTGGCGAGCATCGAAAAAATCATGGCCGAGGGCTTTGACCTGGTCGCCATGGGCCGGGTGTTGCTGGCCGAAAATGACTACATCAACAAACTCGAAAGTGGCGCCAGCCGCGACTCGATCTGCACCGCCTGCAACCGCTGCGTGGCGATGATGTACACCCCGGGTGGGACGTCTTGCGTACTCGGCCAGCCCGGTGACGCGATATTGAACAGCCAGAAGGCGGCAGATCGCTGACAACCCAGGCAACCAATACACCACAAACCCTGTGGGATCGCCGCACCGCCGCTCCCACAGGTTTTGTGGTGCTTGTCGATCAGCCGTTCTGCAGGAAGTCGATGCAGCTGCGGTTGAACAGTTCGCGGTGTTCCACCTGGACCCAATGCCCGCAGCGGTTGAGCACAATGAAGCGGGCGTTCGGCGCGCCGTCGATGATGCGTTGGGCGCCACTGACCGGGTTGAAATGATCGTTGGTGCCCCAGAAGCCCAGGATCGGGCACTGAATGTCACCCAACTGCGCTTCCATGTTCGGCACCATCATCGTACTGAACAGGTTCTTCGGCTGGGTCATCGCCACCGCCACGCGTTCCTGCAGCAGGCTTTCCGGCAGGATCGAGTCATCGAACAGCTGCAGGCGCATCATGCTGCGCATCTCCTCCATGCCGATGGGGCCGGCGCTGAACAGGCTGACCATGCGCACGATACCTTCCATCTTGAAGTAGGTTTCCCGCTCTTCGACACCACCGGGTGCAAGCAGAATCAGGCTCTGAACCAGTTGCGGCAGGCGCAGGGCCAGACCCAGGGCGATCGCGCCACCCAGCGAATTACCCAGCAGCGTGCAACGTCGCACACCGACCGACTCCAGGAAAGCCGCCACGCAATCGACGAAGAACTCCAGGTTGTACTGCACGTCCTCGGGTTTGTCCGAACGACCGAAACCGGGCAGGTCGAGCACCAGGTTGCGATAGCCCGCGGCGACGAATTGCGGGTAGTTGCCCTTGAAGTTGCTGAAGCCACTGGCACCCGGCCCGCTGCCGTGCAGCCACAGCACCACGGGGCCTGCGCCCTCATCCAGATAGTGCAGGCGCAGGCCGTTGGGCAGGGTCGCGTAATGGCCGACGGGCAGGGGCAGGTCTACGGGTTGGTTCATGGGGTTCTCCATTGTCTGCGGATTCATGAGGCACAACCGCGCCAGGCGCTGCAGCGGATCGAAGGGGAAACAGCGCCTGGCGAGATGCGCGCCTTGCGAATGCTGGGCGTAGACGGGGGTGTTCACATCGTCCGTTCAGACCACGTGGCGCTAGTCCCATCGGACGATGTGTGCCCGGGGCCTTGCCGCTAATCATGCAAGTGACGGCTCCATTACAGCGGGCCGCAGCGTATTCGCACACTTGGAGATTGCTATGAAGTTACTCGATAAAGTGGCCTTCGTGACCGGCGCCGCGCAGGGCATGGGCCAGGCCATCGTGCGCGGTTTTGTCGCCGAAGGCGCCAAGGTGGTGGCCGTCGACCTGAACCAGGCTGCCCTGGCCAAGAGCCTGGCAGATCTGGGAGGCAGCGTACTGGCGTTGTCTTGCAACGTCGGTGACGGCGCCTCCGTGGCCGACGCCATGGGCCAGGCCGAACAGCACTTCGGCGGTCTCGACATCCTGGTCAACAACGCGGGCGTGGGCGCGCTGGACAGCTTCCTCGAAACGCCGGACGAAAGTTGGGCGCGGGTGATCGGCGTGAACCTGGGCGGCACCTTCCTGTGCTGCCGCGAGGGCGCCAAGCTGATGGTCAAGGGCGGCCGCAAGGGCGCAATCATCAACCTCTCCAGCACCGCCGCACTGACCGGTGACGGCCCAAGCCATTACTGCGCTTCGAAAGCCGGGGTGATGGGCCTGACCCGTTCGATCGCCCGTGAGTTGGCTGCCAGTGGCATACGCGTCAACACCCTGGTGCCTGGGCCGACCAACACACCGATGATGGCCGGCATCCCTGACGACTACATGCAGGCGCTGCTGAAAAACGTGCCCCTGGGCCGTATGTGCGAGACCGACGAGATTGCCCGGGTCGCGGTGTTCCTGGCCAGCGAAGATGCCAGTTTCATGACCGGGCAGAACATCGCCGTCAACGGCGGCATGGCCTTTATCTGATCAGGGAGTCACCCATGAGCAAGCGTCTACAAGGAAAAATCGCCTTCGTCACCGGTGCCGGTTCCGGCATCGGCGAAGCCACCGCATTGCGGTTCGCCGAAGAGGGCGCCACGGTGGTGCTGTGCGGGCGTCGCATCGAGCCCCTGCAGGGCGTGCAGGAAAAGATCCATGCCCAGGGTGGGCAGGCCGAGATCGCCGTCGCCGATGTCAGCGATGAACAGGCCTACGTCGGTGCGCTGCAAGCCACCGCGCAACGTCACGGGCGCCTGGACATCCTGGTCAACAACGCGATGGCCTACACCTGGGGCGGCATCGACACCATGACTACGGCCGACTGGCACGCCAATTTCGCCACCACCGTGGACGGCACCTTCTGGGGCACTCGCACCGCGATGCAATTGATGAAAGCGCAGGGCGGCGGTTCGATCGTCAACATTGCTTCGATCTGCGGCCTGTTCGGTACGGCGTGGATGGCCGGTTACTCGGCGGCCAAGGCAGCGGTGATCAACTTCAGCCGCGCGGCGGCCAGTGAAGGTGCACCGCACAACGTCCGCTGCAACGTGATCATTCCCGGTGTGGTCGACACCCCGGCCACGGCCGGCATGTTGGCCGATGCCAAGACCCGCAGCAACACGGAAAAAGTCATCCCGATGAAACGGGTCGGCCTGCCGGTGGAGTTGGCCAACGCCATTGTGTTCCTGGCCAGCGACGAGGCGTCGTATGTCACCGGCGCGAGCCTGGCGGTGGACGGCGGACGCGGTTCGGACCTGTACACGGTGCTCGACTGATGAACCAGGACAACGACAGCTTGCTTGAGCGCATCGACCGCCTGGAGTCGCTGGACGCGATCCGCCAACTGGCCGGCAAGTACGCCCTGGCCCTGGACATGCGCGACATGGACGCCATGGCCAACTGCTTCGCCCCGGACGTGCGGGTGGGCCGCGACAAGAGCGGCCGCGCGCACCTCAAGGCGTGGCTGGACGAAACCATGCGCAAGCAGTTCCACGGCACCTCCCACCACTTGGGGCAACACATCATCGAGTTCAGCGATGCCGATCACGCCACGGGCGTGGTCTATTCGAAGAACGAACATGAGACCGGTCCCGAGTGGGTGGTCATGCAAATGCTGTACTGGGACGACTACGAGCGGATCGACGGGCGCTGGTGCTTCCGTCGCCGCTTGCCGTGCTACTGGTACGCTAGCGACCTGAACAAACCGCCAATCGGCGGCCTGAAAATGCGCTGGCCAGGGCGGGAGCCTTACGCCGGTACCTTCCACGAGCTGTTTCCGTCCTGGGATGCCTTCTGGGCGCAACGCCCGGACAAGGATGCCTTGCCGCAGATCGCCGAACCTGCACCGTTGGAGGGTTTCCTCGCCAATCTGCGTCGGGGGGCGGGTGATCCGAAGATTCGGGTGCGTTGAAAACCGTGGGATCTTTGAGGTGGTGAATCGCCGGCCGCTTGCTCCTGCTGGGTAGCTCTGGCTGCCTGTTTGGTCTGGATTGGGTGTGTATCCGTTGCTGCGGTAACGGCCACCTAGGTTCTGCACTGTAGGAGCGAGCATGCTCGCGATGAACCTGAGAGCGCCGAGGGGTGTCAGGTGCCCAGCGTCATCGTTGACGACCATCGCGAGCATGCTCGCTCCTACAATGGCCCAGCGTGGCTAAACCGGCATCCATGACGGTTTAGCCACTGCGCAGAACCGGAACGAAGCCTCTCGAGGGGGCAAGAAAATCAAAAGCAACAGCCAAAGCAAGGCGGCCTGACAGCCGACCTGTTTGTCGAAGCGTGCGCTTGTGATCGTTCCCACGCGCAGCAAAGGAATGCCGCCAGGGACGCTCCGCGTTCCGCTGACGACGCATGACGTGAGCCGTGCGCAATGGTGACGCGGAGCGTCACAGGATGCATTCCCACGCAGAGCGTGGGAACGATCAGGTCGGGGGTAACCGGAAAAGTCAGGTCGGCTTTAAGGCCGCCTCGCTTTTGTTTTTGATCTGGGGTGCCCCGTTAACCACGCTGGCCGAACGCAGGCATTGCGCAGTGGGGAAACCGGCAGGACGCCGGTTTAGCCGCGCTGGGCCAGGGACTGCCCATCGCGGCGACCCACGGAGCAATGCCGGAGAGAGGGCATGCCGAGCCCTAGCGAGGCACCAAGTGGTGGGGCAAAGCCTTTTGCTTCCTTTTTGGCGTTTGAAAAAGGGACTCGCCGTAAGGGCGAAACCATAGGCGGCCGTTACCGCAGCAATGGATATGCACACCACCCTAAAAATCCCAGTCGCCAGACACAAAGCCTTCGCGACCAAGCCCGCTCCCACGAAGAGCCCAAGACCCACCCGTGCTTAGTCTCAACGGACGATGAAGCCACGCGCACTGCTTTGCACAATGCTCACCACGAAACCCTTTCAGCCAACGAGGACCCAGGCATGATCGACATTCGCGGTTTGAGCTATTTCGTCTCGCAGATCGAAAACCTCAGTCATTGGCAGCGTTACGCCGAAGACGTGCTGGGCATGCAAGTGAACCCGGCGCCGGGCGGTGGCCTGTACGTGAAAATGGACGAGCGTCCGTTTCGCATGCTGATCGTCGAAGGCGCTGAAGCGCGTTATTTGGCCTCTGGCTGGGAGTTGGCCAACGAGACGGCATTCAAGGCCGCCCTCGAGCATCTAAGTGCAGCCGGTATCGAATGGCAGCCAGGCTCCGCCGCCGAGATCGAGCAGCGCGGCGTACAGGCGCTGGTCAAGCTCACCGACCCATCGGGCAACTGCCATGAACTGAGCTGGGGCCATCGCTCAGATTGCCTGCCATTTGTCTCGCCCCAGGGTGTTCCGCGTTTCATCACTGGTGACATGGGCCTGGGTCACACGGTGCTGCCGGCGCCGAACTTCGACGCCACCCTGGCGTTCGCCAAGGATGTGCTGGGCTTCGAACTGTCGGACATTTTCAACTTCCGTCCAGACCCGTCCGTGGCGCCGATCCGCATTCACTTCCTGCATTGCCAGAACGCTCGCCACCACAGCCTGGCACTGGCCGAGTACCCGGTGCCGTCAGGTTGCGTGCACGTGATGGTCGAGGTCGATTCGATGACCGAAGTCGGCCGTGCCCACGACCGTCTGCGCGCCCATGAGGTAGCCCTGTCGGCCACCCTCGGCCAGCACCTCAATGACCGCATGACCAGTTTCTACATGAAGACACCGTCCGGCTTCGACCTGGAGTACGGCTTTGGCGGGTTGCAAGTCGACTGGGCCGAGCACTCAGCGTTCGAGTTCACCCGCGTGAGCATTTGGGGGCACGACTTTTCGGTCGGCCAACGTTAAGGAATTGTCATGATGAACAAACAACTGACAGCGGCCGATGCGGTCGCTCAATTGCGCGATGGCATGACCATCGGTTTCGGCGGCTGGGGCCCGCGGCGCAAGCCGATGGCCATCGTGCGCGAGATCCTGCGCTCAGACGTCAAGGACCTGACCGTGGTCGCCTACGGCGGTCCGGAAGTGGGCATGCTGTGCGCTGCCGGCAAGGTCAAGAAGCTGGTGTTCGGTTTCGCCACCCTCGATGCCATTCCGCTGGAACCCTACTATCGCAAGGCCCGCGAAGCCGGTGAGTTGGAGTTGATGGAACTGGACGAAGGCATGTTCCAGTGGGGCCTGCGTGCCGCTGGCATGCGTCTGCCGTTCCTGCCGACTCGTTGTGGCCTGGCCACCGATGTGACGCGCCTGAACCCGCAGCTCAAGACCATCCAGTCGCCCTATGCCGATGGCGAGGTGCTGCTGGCGATGCCGGCGCTCAACCTCGACGTGGCATTCCTGCACGTCAACGTCGCCGATCGCCTGGGCAACTGCCTGGTGACCGGGCCGGACCCCTATTTCGATCACCTGTTTGCCCGCGCCGCCAAGCAGTGCTTTGTCTCGTGCGAGCGCCTGGAAGATCGCCTGGCGCTGAGCGCCGAGCAAGCCCGCTTCAATACTTTCGAGCGCTATCTGGTGAGCGGCGTGGTGCATGCGCCCCTGGGTGCGCACCCGACACTCTGCGCCCCCGACTACGGCTGGGACATGAAGCATCTCAAGGATTACGTCGCCAGCAGCCAGGCGGAGAACGGCTGGCAGGACTATGTGCAGACCTACATCGCCGGTGGCGAGCAGGCCTATCAGGCACAGAACGGCGGTGCCGACTCCATGGGCGCCTTGCCCCTTCCCGTGTTCTGAGGAATATCGACCATGTCTGCAACCTGTGATTTCACCCTGGCTGAACTGATGATCGTCGCTGCCAGCGAAGCGTGGCGCGGCAATGGCGAGGTGATTGCCTCGGGCCTGGGCGTGATCCCGCGCCTGGGCGCCAGCCTGGCCAAACTGACCCACAGCCCGGAACTGTTGATGACCGACAGCGAGGCGTTCCTGGTCGAAGAGCCGATCCCGCTGGGCCCGCGTGGCGACTACGTACCGCGTTATTCGGGCTACATGTCGTTCGAGCGAGTGTTCGAATGCGTGTGGGGCGGACGCCGCCACGCGATGATCGGGCCAACCCAGATCGACCGCTGGGGCCAGACCAACCTGTCCTGCGTCGGCGATTATCAAAAGCCCAAAACGGCGATCCTCGGCGTGCGCGGCCTGCCGGGCAACAGCATCAACCACCTCAACTCGTTCTTCGTGCCCAGCCATAACAGTCGGGTGTTCGTCAGCGGCGAAGTGGACATGGTTTCCGGTGTCGGTTTCAAGGCCGAGCGCTGGCCCGAAGGTACGCGTCGCGACCTGATGGACATTCATTGCGTGGTCAGCGACCTGTGCGTCCTCGACTTCAACGGTCCGGACCGGGCAGTGCAGGTGCGTTCGCTGCACCCCGGCGTGAGTTTCGAGCAGGTCCAGGACAACACCGGCTTCCCGTTGCTCAAGTCGGCGCAGTTGCACGAAACCGCGCATCCGACCCCTGAGCAGTTAGCGCTGATCCGCCGACTCGATCCCCACGAATACCGCGCCACGGCGATCAAGGGCAACCCGCCCGGCATCCGTACGGCCTGAGACAAGGAGGCGAGCATGCACAGCAGCGACAGTGAATTCATCGTCCGCCAGGACAACGCCGTCTACGAGACGGACACCCCGGTGCTGTACAGCGTGGCCGAGGGTATTGCCACGTTGACGCTGAACCGGCCGACCTTCAACAACGCGCAAAACTCGCAGATGACTTACGCCCTGGACGGCTTTTTCCGCCAGGCGGTGAACGATGACAGCGTCAAGGTCATCGTCCTCAGGGGCAACGGCAAGCACTTCTCGGCGGGCCACGATATCGGCACGCCGGGGCGGGATATCGACAAGCCGTTCGAGCGCGCGCACCTGTGGTGGGACCACACCAACAAGCCCGGTGGCGAGCAACTGTATGCCCGTGAGCAGGAGGTGTACCTGGGCATGTGCCGACGCTGGCGCGAACTGCCCAAGCCGACCATCGCCATGGTCCATGGCGCGTGCGTGGCGGGCGGGCTGATGCTGGCCTGGGTCTGCGACCTGATCGTTGCCAGCGACGACGCGTTCTTCCAGGACCCGGTGGTGCGCATGGGTATTCCGGGGGTCGAGTATTTTGCCCATCCCTATGAAATGAACCCGCGAATCGCCAAGGAATTCCTCTTCACCGGCGACCGCATGAGCGCCACCCGAGCCTGGCAAGTGGGCATGGTCAACCGCCTGGTCAGCCGTGATGAGCTGGAGCAGGCCACCTATGCCCTGGCCGCCGGCATTGCCCGTCAGCCGCGCATGGGCCTGGCCCTGACCAAGCAGGCGATCAACCACGTCGAAGACCTGCAAGGCAAACGCACGGCGATGGATGCCGTGTTCGCCTGGCATCACTTTGCCCATGCCCATAACGAGCTGTTGTCCGGCGACAAACTGGGCGGCTTCGACGCCAAGGGCATGGCCCGGGCCAACAAGCAGGCCGAGGACAAAAGCCAATGAACCGCTGGCTGGATACACCACTGACCGAGGCCCTCGGTTGCCGTTACCCGATCGTGCAGACCGCCATGGGGTGGGTCGCCGACGCCAACCTGGTGATCGCCACGACCCAGGCCGGGGGCTTCGGTTTCCTGGCTGGCGCGACCATCGCGGCCGACGAACTGGAAGGCGAAATCCGCAAGGTGATCGACGCCACTGGCGCCAGCAACTTCGGGCTCAATTTCCATATGTTCCAGGACAACGCCGCGCAGTGCGTCGACCTGGCGATCAAGTACCGTCTGCGCGCCGTGAGTTACGGGCGCGGTCCGGACAAACAGACCATCGCCCGCTTCAAGGCGGCCAAGGTGCTGTGCATTCCAACTGTCGGCGCCCTCAAGCATGCGCTCAAGGCCGTGGAACTGGGCGCCGACATGATCACCATCCAGGGCGGTGAGGGCGGCGGCCATACTGGCGGCGTACCGAGTTCGATCCTGCTGCCCCAGGTGCTGGCGGCGGTCAAGGTACCGGTGATCGCGGCCGGAGGATTCGCCACCGGCCGTGGCCTGGCCTCGGTGCTCGCTGCCGGTGGTGCCGGCATCGCCATGGGCACGCGGTTCCTCATGACCCGCGAATCGCCGACACCGGCCGCGACCCTCGAACGTTACCTGAAGGTCAACGATCCGCAGTTGGTGCGCGTGACCACGGCGGTGGATGGCATGCGCCACCGGATGATCGAAAACCGCTTCATCAATCACCTGGAACAGGCGGGCCCCTTCGGTCGCCTGCGCATAGCCCTGGGCAGCGCGTGGCAGTGGAAGCAGCAGACCGGCATGAGCCTGGGGCACATGGCTGCAGTCTTCCTGCGCGCATTGCGTGAAGACCCCTCGCAACTGTCGCAGGTGGTGATGGCCGCCAACCAGCCGGTGCTGTTGCAGCGCTCGATGGTCGATGGCGCTCCGGACGAGGGCATCCTGCCCAGCGGCCAGGTCGCCGCAGCCATTGGCGAATTGCTCAGTTGCCGCGAAGTCATCGAAGGCATCGCCAGCGAGGCCCAGCACTGCCTGGATGCGCTCCTGGCACGCAGCCAGACACACGCCACGAATCAACCCGCCAGTATCGGAGAACCCCTGTGAACCAGGCATTTACGACACAACTCAATCAGGGGATCGCTGAACTGGTGATCGCCAAGCCACCGGTTAATGCCCTCGACAGCCAGGAATGGCATGCCCTGGCGCGACAGATCGAAGCGCTCGGGGCCAATCCCGAGGTGCGGGTGATCGTGATCCGCGCCGAAGGCCGCGGTTTTTGCGCCGGTGTCGACATCAAGGAACTGGACAAGCATCCGGAGCGAATCGTCGAGGTCAACGCCGGTAACTACGCCACCTTCAAGGCCGTGCACCGCAACCCGGTGCCGGTGATTGTCGCGGTCCATGGTTTTGTCCTGGGCGGTGGTATCGGCATCACCGGGGCGGCGGACATCGTCGTCGCCTCCGAATGCGCGACCTTCGCTCTGCCCGAAGTCGACCGTGGCGCCATGGGCGGCGGTGCGCACTTGCAACGGCTGTTCCCGGTACAAAAAGTTCGTTACCTGTTCTTTACCGGGGACAGCATCGGCGCCCCTGAAGCCCTGCAGTACGGCTTTATCGAACGCATTGTCAGCAAGGACCAGTTGCGCGAAACCGCCTTGGGCATCGCGGCGAAAATCGCCGAGAAGAGCCCGGGCATGATCCGCATTGCCAAGGAAGCCTTGAACGGTATCGAAGACGGCAACCTGGAAGATAAATACCGCTGGGAACAGGGCTTCACCATGCAGGCCTACAGCAGCCCGGACTCCGCGGAAACGCGGCGGGCCTTCGTCGAAAAACGCGACGCCAAGTTCTGAGATAACGCCATGGACCTGACTTATACCTCCAAGCAAAACGCCTTCCGCGCCGAAGTACGGGCCTGGTTGGCGGCCAATGTGCCCCGTGAACCCTTGGCCAGCTACGACACCCGCGAAGGCTTCGAGCAGCACCGCGCCTGGGAGGCCACGCTATTCGAGAGCCGCTGGTCGATGGTGATGTGGCCAGCCGAACTGGGCGGTCGCGGCAGCGATTTGATCGAGTGGCTGATCTTCGAAGAAGAGTATTACGGTGCCGGCGCGCCGATGCGCGTCAACCAGAACGGCCAGCTGTTGCTGGGCCCGACCCTGATGGAATTCGGTACCCCGGAGCAGAAGCAGCGTTTCCTGCCGCGCATGGCGGCCAGCCTGGACATGTGGGCGCAAGGCTGGTCGGAGCCCAACGCCGGCTCCGACATGGCGGCGATCACCAGCAAAGCGCTGCTCGACGGCGACCATTACGTGATCAACGGGCAGAAAACCTGGTCGACCCGGGCGATCTACGCCGACTGGCTGTTCGGCCTGTTCCGCAGCGAGCCGGGGTCGGCCCGTCACCACGGCCTGTCCTTCATCATGGTGCCGCTCGATACGCCGGGGGTGAGCATTCGCCCGATCAAGGCGCTCAACGGCAAGGACGCTTTCGCCGAGGTGTTTTTCGACGACGTGCGGGTGCCGGTGGCCAACCGCATCGGCGCCGAGGGGCAGGGTTGGCACGTGGCGATGGCCACCGCCGGTTTCGAGCGCGGCCTGCTGCTGCGTTCACCGGCGCGCTTCCAGGCCACGGCACGCAAGCTGGTCGAGCTGTACAAAGCCAACCGCGCCAGCGCCGACCGCGATCCGGGCCTGCGCGATGCCGTGCTGGAGACTTGGATGGGTGCCGAGGCCTATGCGTTGTCGGCCTACCACACCGTCGGGCGCTTGAGCCGGGGCGAGCAGATCGGCGCCGAATCGAGCATCAACAAGATCATCTGGTCGGAGCTGGACCTGAAGATGCACGAGACCGCCATGCGCATTCTCGGTACGCGTGGCGAGCTGGTTGCAAAAGGCGCGCAGGCGGGCGATGCGGCGGGTTGGCTGGAGGGTTTCCTGTTTGCCCAGTCCGGGCCGATCTATGCCGGCACCAACGAAATCCAGCGCAACATCATTGCCGAGCGCATGCTCGGTTTGCCGAAATAAGGAACCGCCATGGACTTCACTTTCAACGATGACCAGCTGGCATTCCACGAAGCCATCAGTCGTTTCCTGATGACCGAAGCCGCCCCGGAAATGCTCCGGGAAATCTGGGAGACCGATGCCGGGCGCTCCCGCGACTTGCGCAACAAGATCGCCGGCCAGGGCCTGACTGCCTTGTCGGTGCCCGAGGCCGAAGGCGGCCTGGGCATGGACGATGTGACCTGGGCCCTGATGACCCAGGAGCTGGGTTACTACGCCATTCCCGACTCATTGGCCGACACCGCCTATGTCGCCAGCGGCTTGCTCGCCGCTCTGCCGGCGCAGCATCCGGCCCGCGCCGACCTGTTGCCGCGTATCGCCGATGGCAGCTTGCGCCTGGCGGTCAGTCATCCGGTCAATGCGCTGGTCAGTGATGCGCAATTGGCCGAAGTGTTGATCCTCACCGATGGCGATGACATCCATGTGGTGCCACGCTCCGAGGTCGAGGTGGAAAACCACCCGAGCATCGATGCCTCGCGACGCCTTGGGCGGGTGACCTGGACCCCGTCGCCGACCACCTGCGTGGCCAGTGGCGAGCAGGGACGGACCTTGCAGGCGCACCTGCTGGACCGCGGTGCACTGTCGGTGGCCGGGCAACTGCTGGGGCTGGCGCAGCGCATGCTCGACCTGTCGGTGGACTACGTGGCCCAGCGCAAACAGTTCGGCAAGCCGATCGGCAGCTTCCAGGCGGTCAAGCATCACCTCGCCGATGTCGCCCGCTACATCGAACAGGCCAAGCCGGTGCTGTACCGCGCGGCCCATGCCTTGGCGCGGGGTGACGTCAACGCGGGCGCCTGGGTCTCGCAAGCGCGCCTGGCGGCCAACGAAGCGAGCTGGCTCGCCGCGCGCAAGGGTATCCAGGTGCATGGTGCGATGGGGTACACCTGGGAGGTGGATTTGCAGATGTTCATGAAACGTGCCTGGGCCCTCGATGCGTCCTGGGGCGACCGCGGCTTTCACAAAACCCGTGTCAGCGACTACCTGTTCGCCGACGCCACCGGCCTGGGGCCGGGGCATACTTTCGAGGAATGAGTCATGGCACAGGCCTACATTGTTGATGCACTGCGCAGCCCCACCGGCAAACGCAAGGGCTCATTGAGCGAGATCCACGCCATTGACCTGGGCGCCCATGTGCTCAAGGCGCTGGTGGCGCGCAACGTGATCCCCGCCGAAGACTACGACGACGTGATATTCGGTTGCGTCGACACCATCGGTTCCCAGGCCGGCGATATCGCCCGCACCAGCTGGCTGGCCGCCGGCTTGCCGCTGACGGTGCCCGGCACCACCGTGGATCGTCAGTGTGGTTCGTCGCAACAGGCGCTGCATTTCGCCGCGCAGGCGGTCATGAGCGGCACCCAGGATGTGGTCGCGGTGGGTGGGGTACAGACGATGACCCAGATTCCGATTTCCTCCGCGATGCTGGCCGGCCAGCCCCTGGGCTTTGCCGATCCGTTCTCGGGCAGCGTTGGCTGGCGTGCGCGGTTTGGCCAGCAGCCCGTCAACCAGTTCTACGCCGCGCAACGGATCGCCGATCATTGGCAGATCAGCCGCGAGCAGATGGAAGCCTTTGCCCTGCAGAGCCACGAACGCGCCCTGGCGGCCATCGCCAGTGGCCGATTCGCCCGGGAAATCGTCAGCTGCCAAGGCCTGGCGGTGGATGAAACGCCGCGCCACAGCAGCCTGGCGAAGATGGCCGAGTTGCAACCGGTGGACCCGCAGTTCCCGTCGATCACCGCCGCCGTGTCCAGCCAGACCTGCGACGCCTCGGCGGCACTGCTGGTGGTGTCCGAGGCGGCGCTCAAGCGCTACGACCTGACGCCACGGGCGCGGATTCATCACCTGACGGTGCTCGGTGACGATCCGATCTGGCACCTCACCGCACCGATCGCCGCCACCCGCCGGGCCTTGGCCAAGAGTGGCCTGAGCATGGGCGACATCGATCGGGTCGAGATCAACGAAGCCTTCGCCTCGGTGGTCATGGCCTGGGCCAAGGAGCTCGATTACGACCCGGCGCGCACCAACGTCAACGGCGGCGCGATTGCCCTCGGTCATCCGCTGGGCGCCACCGGCGCACGCTTGATGACCACGCTGCTCAACGAACTGGAATGCAGCGGCGGTCGCTACGGCCTGCAAACCATGTGTGAAGGCGGCGGGCAGGCCAACGTGACCATTATCGAACGCCTGTAATTTTTCATGCGGGCCGCCGCTTCGGGCGCGCGGCCACACAAATTCTCAAGGAGTCAAACATGGCTATGTGTGCAGACCGCACCGTGATCATCACCGGGGCCGGCGGTGGCCTCGGTCGCGCCTACGCGCTGGCGTTCGCCGCGCAAGGGGCCAATGTAGTGGTCAACGATATTCGCGCCGAGGCCGCAGAAGATGTGGCAGGGGAGATTCGCGCCAACGGTGGCCAGGCCATCGCCAACAGCGATGACATCACCACCCTGGCCACCGCGCAGCGCATCGTCGATGCGGCACTGGCGGCGTTCGGTGAAGTGCATGTGCTGATCAACAACGCCGGCGTGTTGCGCGACCGCATGTTCATCAGCCTCAGTGAAGAAGACTGGGACATGGTCATGCGCGTCCACCTCAAGGGCCATTATTGCCTGGCCAACATCCTCGGCCGCCGCTGGCGCGACCTGGCCAAGGCCGGCACGCCGGTGGACGCGCGGATCATCAACACCAGCTCCGGCGCCGGGTTACAGGGCTCGGTGGGGCAGTCCAATTATTCGGCGGCCAAGGGCGGAATCGCCTCGCTGACCCTGGTGCAGGCGGCGGAACTGGCGCGCTATGGCGTCACTGCCAACGCACTGGCGCCGGCCGCACGCACCTCGATGACCGAGAGCGCCATGCCCGACGTGGTGAAGAAACCCGAGGACGGCAGCTTCGACGCCTGGGCTGCAGAGAACGTCGCGCCGCTGGTGGTGTGGCTGGGCAGCCCGGCGTCGGCCCACGTCACCGGCCAGGTCTTCGAAAGCCAGGGCGGTCGCATCTCCCTGGGCGATGGCTGGCGCACGGGCGTTACCTGCGACAAGGGCGCGTTGTGGAAAGTCGAAGAGATCGGCGCGGCGGTGGATGCAATTCTTGCTGAAGCGCCGAAGGCGCAGAAAGTCTGGGGGAGCTGAATGTCCTGATCAATTGTAGGAGCTGGCTTGCCAGCGAAGCCACCCTGACAGCCGACCTATTGTTTGTTGACGGAGTACATATCCATTGCTGCGGTAACGGCGGCTTATGGTTTCGCCCTTACGGCGAGTCACTTGGAAAAGCCCCAAGTAACCAAGGGCTCTTGCCCCTGGCGTTCGGTGCCTCGCTAATGCTCGGCATGCCCTCGCTCCGGTCCTGCTCCGTGGGCCCGCCGCGATGGGCCATCCTTGGCCCAGCGCGGCTAAACCGGCATCCATGCCGGTTTACCCACTGCGCAGAACCTCCACTCGGCCTCTCGATGGGGCAAGAAAATCAAAAGCCAAAGCAGAGCAAAAGCCAAAGCGAGGCGGCCTGACAGCCGACCTGATCGGGAGCCGTATGCGTTTCCCTTGTAGGAGCCAGGCTTGCCGGCGAACCAGACGCTGCGGTGTGTCTGTTGTACCGCGTTATCGTTCTTCGCCGGCAAGCCTGGCTCCTACAGGGGATGGGGGGTATCTGCAAAGATCAGGTCGGCTGTCAGGCCGCCTCGCTTTTGTTTTTGATCTGGGCGCCCCGTTAACCACGATGGCCGAACGCAGGCATTGCGCAGTGGGTAAACCGGCAGGACGCCGGTTTAGCCGCGCTGGGCCAGGGATGGCCCATCGCGGCGACCCACGGAGCAATGCCGGAGAGAGGGCATGCCGAGCCCTGGCGAGGCACCGAGTGGTGGGGCAAAGCCTTTTGCTTCCTTTTTGGCGTTTGAAAAAGGGAGTCGCTGTAAGAGCGAAACCATAAGCCGCCGTTACCGCAGCAATGGATATGTACTCCCAAAAACTCTCCCCCAGGCTTTAACGCGGCATGGATCAACGTCGGTAGTCACAGATTAACGGACAGGCTTAGGTGTAATGGAGCAAGGGATTGCGCCACGGCCTTTCTACCCCATTTTGACGATGTGCCCACGCAACTCCCTGCGTACAACTGCAGCGTATTGATTTCTTCGGAGGTAGACGCTGTGAAACAAGCCCCCCCTTATGTTCCCGGTCATCAATTGCTGGTCGGCAAGTCGGTGCTGATCACCGCTGCCGCGGGTGCCGGTATCGGTTATTCGGCGGCCCGGCGCAGTGCCGAGGAAGGTTGTCGGGCGTTGATGATTTCCGATGTGCATCCGCGGCGCCTGGAGGAAGCGGTGGAGCGGCTCAAGGCTGAGACTGGCCTGCAGGCGATTTATGGCCAGTTGTGCAATGTCACCGTCGAAGACGAAGTCCAGGCCCTGGTGACGGCGGCCGAAGAGGCGCTGGGCGGGGTCGATGTGCTGATCAACAACGCGGGCCTGGGTGGTCAGAAACGCGTGGTGGAGATGAGCGACGAAGAATGGCTTCGGGTGCTGGACGTGACCTTGACCGGCACCTTCCGCATGACCCGGGCGATGTTGCCGCACATGCAACGCCGTGGCGCCGGGGCCATCGTCAACAACGCCTCGGTGCTCGGCTGGCGGGCACAGAAGGA
Source organism: Pseudomonas umsongensis (assembly GCF_002236105.1). GTDB lineage: Bacteria > Pseudomonadota > Gammaproteobacteria > Pseudomonadales > Pseudomonadaceae > Aquipseudomonas > Aquipseudomonas umsongensis. The sequence continues at coordinate 2,068,110 of NZ_NIWU01000001.1, read as the reverse complement.
ACAGGCCCATTACGCCGCTGCCAAGGCCGGAGTAATGGCCCTGACTCGCTGCAGCGCCCTGGAAGCTGCCGAGTTCGGCGTACGCATCAACGCGGTTTCACCGTCGATTGCCTTGCACGATTTTCTCAAGAAAGCCTCCAGCGAAGAGTTGCTCGCCAGCCTGGCGGGGCGCGAGGCGTTCGGTCGCGCTGCCGAAGTCTGGGAAGTGGCCAACGTGATGATGTTCCTGGCCAGCGACTATGCCTCCTACATGGTGGGCGAAGTGTTGTCCGTCAGTTCACAACAAGCTTGAGGATGGGCGCATGAGTCACGTTTTCAGCAGTGCCCAGGCGTTGCTTGCGGCCGAGGGCCTGGACCTGGGCCACACCGAATGGCTGACCATCAGCCAGCAGCGCATCGATCTGTTCGCCGAAGCCACCAGCGATCACCAGTGGATTCACGTCGACCCGGTGCGCGCCGCCAGTGGCCCGTTTGGTGCCTGCATTGCCCACGGCTACCTGACCCAATCGCTGGCGAACCTGTTCATGCCGCAGTTGCTGATCATTGAAAACATGGCGATGGGGGTCAACTACGGCAGCGACCGGGTGCGCTTCCCGGCGCCGGTCAAGGTCGACTCGCGGGTGCGGGGCAGCGGCCAGATCATCCGCGCCGAACCACTGGGCGATGCCGTGCAACTGACGGTGCGCATCACCGTTGAAGTCGAAGGCCAGGCCCGTCCCGGCTGCGTGATCGACACCATCAGCCGCTACACCTTCAACCCCATTTGCGAGTGAGTACCCATGGACCTGAATGAAGTCGTCATCGTCGCCACCGCCCGTACCGCGCTGGCCAAGTCGTTTCGCGGATCGTTCAACGATACCGAGGCCCCGGTGCTGGGCGGCCATGTGGTGCGCGCGGTGGTCGAACGCGCCGGCATCGAGCCTGCCGATGTAGAGGATGTGATCATGGGCGCGTCGGTGCAGCAAGGCACCCAGGGCTTCAACATCGGTCGGCTCTGCGCCTACACCGGCGGTTTGCCGGACAGCGTGCCGGGCATGGCCGTGGACCGCATGTGCGCCTCGGGCCTGATGAGCATCGGCATGGCCGCCAAAGGCATCATGACCGGCGAGATGAGCATCGCCATCGGCGGCGGCGTGGAGTCCCTGTCGCTGACCCAGACCAAACACAAGAACGCCTATCGCGCCCGATCCGAAGCGGTGCTGCAGGTGATGCCCAGCGCCTATATCCCGATGATCGAGACCGCTGAGATCGTGTCGCGCCGCTATGGCATCAGCCGCGCCGCCCAGGATGAGTATTCGCTGCAGAGCCAGCTGCGCACCGCCGCCGCGCAGCGAGACGGCTTGTTCGACGATGAGATCGTCGGCCTGAGCGTGGATAAATTACTGTTCGCCGATGGCCAGCCCAATGGCCATGAACGCGTGCAGGTGGTCAAGGACGAGTGCAACCGTCCCAATACGCGCCTGGAAGACCTGGCGGCATTGAAACCGGTGTGGAAGGACGGCAGCTGGATCGAGCAGGGCGAGTTCGTCACGGCCGGCAACGCCTCGCAATTCTCCGACGGTGCCGCCGCCAGCCTGCTGATGAGCCGGGCCGAAGCCAAGCGCCGCGGGTTGACGCCACTGGGCATCTACCGCGGCATTGCCGTGGGTGGTTGTGCGCCGGAGGAAATGGGCATCGGCCCGGTGATCGCCATTCCCAAGCTGCTCAAGCGCTTTGGCCTGAGCGTGAAGGACATCGGCCTGTGGGAGATCAACGAGGCTTTTGCCAGCCAGGTGCTGCATTGCCGCGATGCGCTGCAGATCCCGGCAGAGCGCCTGAACGTCAACGGCGGGGCGATTGCCATTGGTCACCCGTTTGGCATGTCCGGCGCGCGGATGGTCGGCCACGCGTTGCTCGAGGGACGGCGGCGCGGTGTGCGTTATGTAGTGGTTGCCATGTGCATCGGTGGTGGCATGGGCGCCGCCGGCCTGTTCGAGCTGCCATGAGGCCAGCGGGACACCGACGTTCTGTCGATTAAATCCATGGGGGCCCGCCAGTCGGGTCCTCTGCTGGGGAATGGTTATGCAAAGTTGTGTGCCCAATGCACAGGTCCTGGCGCAAATGGGCCTGGACTTGGCCGAGTACGAACGGATTATTGGCAACATCTACGATTCGGCGATGGACACCCGCTGCCTGAACGAGTCTTTGCGCGAGTTGAGAACCTTGTTCAAGGCCAATTTCGTGACCTTGATTTTGCGGGTCCAGGATGAGCCGTTGTTGTCGCCTATGGTGGTGGCGGGCGATGTCGAACTCGGGGAGGGCGGTATCAACCATTATGCCTACTACGCCAAATCCACTCTGTTCGACGGCCTGCCCACCGATACGGTGTTCACCGTCGATGAACTGATGAGCGATGCCGAATGGTCCAGTTCGGCGTTCTACCTGCTGTTTTGCCAACCCCACGATTGCTACCACATGCTCGGTGCCGATATCCGCATGCCGGATGGCGGCACGGTGCGCTTGCGGATCAATCGACCCCAGGGGCACCCGGCTTTCAGCGCCCTTGAACGGGCCCTGTGCGCGATGCTGTTGCCGCATTTGCGCCGGGCCCTGCACATGCATTCGCTGCTCGATCGCAGTGAGTCGCTGGGCAGCCTGTATTCGCAGACGATCAGCCGCCTGGCGGTGGCGACTTTCGTGCTCGATGAAACCGGCAGTGTGCTGCAACTCAATCCCGTGGCCCGGGAGATTCTCGACAGCCAGGACGGCCTCAAGGTGGTGGGCGGGCGGCTGGAAGCGACTTACCCCAGTGATAATCGCGAGTTGGCGCGCCTGGTGCGCAATGCCTTCCAGCGCGCCAAACAGGGCGTGGGCAAGGGCGTGCAGGTGGCGGAGGCGACGTCGATATCCCGCCCCTCGGGTCAGGTCAGCCTGGGGGTGGTGGTGGAGTTGATCCCGTCCCAGGAACTGCTCGAAGGTAACGGCAAGCCCACGGTGGTGGTGTATGTGCGCGATGCGGTAAGCAAGTCGCTGGTGAGCACGGTGCTGACTTCGCAACTGTACAACCTGACCCCGGCGGAAACCACGCTGGCCCTGGAACTGGCCAACGGCCTGTCGCTGGAGGAAGCCTCGGAAATCCTCAATATCCGCCGCAACACCGCCCGCGCCCACCTGCGTTCGATCTTCTCCAAGACCGGCGTGCGGCGCCAGACCGAACTGGTGCGGATCATGCTCAACAGCGTGGTGGCCCTGGGGGCACCGCAGCCGGTGGTGAACCCGGCCAGTGCCAAAACGCGTTAGTCCGTGCGGACGATGCTGCCGGGTTCCTCGCCTGTCGATACTGGGCAACCGTTGCGAACGTGAATAAGGAGAATAAAAATGAACGGCAGTAATCAGTCCCCAAGCTGGGCCTTGGCGTTGTTGTTGGGATGCTGTGCCATCGGCACGGTGCATGCCGCGCCAGAGGACGTCGAGCGCCTGGGCAAGGACTTGACGTGCCTGGGCGCGGAAAAGGCCGGTAATGCCGACGGCAGCATTCCGCCGTTCAGCGGCAAGTGGCTGGGTGTTCCACCCCACGTTGATTTCAAGGGCACCGGCAACCACCCGGTGGACCCGTACCCGGACGACAAGCCGCTGTTCGTGGTGACCGCGCAGAACATCGGCCAATACAATGACTACTTGTCCGATGGGCAGAAAGCCCTGTTCAAACTGTACCCGGCCACCTACAAAATACCGGTTTACCCCACGCGCCGGGATTTTCGCTTCAACGACGCGGTCTGCCAGGCCACCAAAGAGAATGCCAAGGTGGCGCGGCTGGTCGATGATGGCGAAGGGGTGGTCGGCAAGACCGGCGGCACCGCTTTCCCGGTGCCGCGTAGCGGCCTGGAACTGTTGAAGAATGCCTCGACCTTTACCTTGAGGGCCTGGACCGAGGAGTACATCTCCGACAACGCCTACGTACTCAAGGACGGCAACATCAACTGGGGCCGCGTGCATTCGCGCAACTTGGCGCCAGGGCTCGAACCGGACAAGATTGGGGATACCACTGGCAACTCGTCGTTTTATCTCAATGAAACCCTGCTGCCGCAACGGGACAAGGGTGAGATCAACACCGGCACCGAATTCTGGAACGACAAGACTGAACCGCGCCAGTCCTGGCGCTACGATCCGGGTACCCGCCGCGTGCGTCAGTCACCGGGGTATGGCTTCGACATGTCGTTCCCGGGCAGCGGTGGTTCCATCACCGTCGACGAGGTACGCCTGTTCAACGGTTCGGGGCAACGTTATGACTGGAAGATCGTCGGCAAGCGCGAGATGTTCATTCCCTACAATACCTACCGCCTGCATGCCGCCAACCTCAAGTATGCCAACCTGCTGACTCCCGGCCACATCAACCCGGATGCCATGCGTTTTGAGCGCCATCGGGTCTGGGAGCTGGAAGGCACGCTCAAGCCGGGCTTCCGCCATCTATATGGCAAACGCAAGCTGTACATCGACGAAGACACCTGGTTCCCGATGCTCGCCGACAACTACGACAACCGTGGCGAGCTGTGGCGCACTTCGATGGTCAACTATTTCTACGCCTACGAAAGCCAGCGGCCGCAAGCGGGCGTGGGCCTGTACTACGACCTCAATGCCGGCAGCTACCTGGCGTTCAACCTGATCAACGAACAGCGCAACGGCTACCTGTTGAACAAAACCGGTTTCAGCCCCCGGGACTTCGGCCCGGAGGCCGCTCGCCGCTTCGGCCAGTAACCACCCCGCGTGGCGCCCGTGGAGACAGGGGCGCCCATTGAGAGTGGTTCGCGTTTGATCTAGTCCAACTGAAGGATGTTCTCCCGGCAAGGCTGCTCAATGATGCTTGCCATGGGATCACCCTGATTTTCTTGGGGGCATAGCCTGCCCCGAAGTCTGTAATCGAGGAACAATAACAATGACGAAACTCGCTGAACTCAACATCGAGAACGCCCAGCGTACCCACCGTTACGCGCGCGGCTGGCACTGCCTGGGCAATGCCGCCGACTACCGTGATGGCAAGCCCCACACCCTGGAAATCTTCGGCACCCGCCTGGTGGCCTTTGCCGACAGCCAGGGCACCATCAGCATCCTGGATGCCTATTGCCCGCACATGGGCGCCGACCTGTCCCAGGGCACCGTCGAGAACGACAGGCTGGTTTGCCCGTTCCACCACTGGAAGTACGACACCGGTGGTAAATGCGTGGAGATCCCTTACTGCAAGCGCATTCCACCCAAGGCCAAGACCCGCAGTTGGTTGAGCTGCGAGGAAAACAACCTGCTGTTCGTCTGGAACAACCCCGAAGGCCGTGCGCCGAAAGACGGCGTGGTCATTCCGCACCTGCCCGAAATGGACGATCCGGACTGGGTGCATGACTGGAACATCGACACCATGCACATCGAAACCAACCCACGGGAGTTGGTCGATAACCTGGTGGATGCCCAGCACTTCGGGCCGGTGCACGGTACGCCGACCAAGTACTTCGCCAACGTCTTCGAAGGGCACATCGGCCATCAGATTTTCCATGGCGACTCCGAGCGCCTGGGCGGCGACCTGATCGCGCCATCGGCCTACTACGGCCCGGCGACCCACTTCACCCATATCAGCTCGATGTTCGGCGATGTGCGCATCCACGCCATCCTGCTTAACAGCCACGTGCCGGTGACACCCAACAGCTTCGACCTGCGCTTTGGTTGCATGGTCAAGAGGGTGCCGGGCTGGACCGAAGAGCAGAACCAGGAAGTGGCCAGGGCCTATGTCCAGGGCAACCGCGATTCGTTCTATCAGGACGTGGTGATCTGGAAGCACAAGATCCGCATCGACAAGCCAGTGCTGGCCGAAACCGACGGCCCGGTCTATCAGTTGCGCGAGTGGTACGAGCAGTTCTTCACCGACGAGGACGACGTGCCCGCGTTCATGGCCGAGCGTCGCGAGTTCATCACGGTGGACGAGCGCTGACAGAGCAACAGGGCGCCTTGCCGAGAACCCCATCCGTCGCGGAAAGGCGCCGTTCCCAAGGCACTGCTAACGCAGTTTCGATTCAAAGGTCATGAGAGCACAGACAATGAAAATAAAAAGTCTTCTCGCCTACTACATCCCTTTTTTGGTCCTGTTTTTCCTGGTGTTTACCGTACTGTTTTCCGTGCCGCCGGAACCGGCCAGCGTCAAGGCCTGCAAGCGCTACGCGAGCTGTGTGGCCATGAGTTCGAGCGCCCCCAACTGGATCAATTTTCGCTAGGGGAACTGATCGAGGCGTCAGCTTCGGCAGCCAGTTTCAATCGGTCGGCCTTGCTGATGTATTTAGGCTTTTTCGGCGCCAGTTTGGCGCTGGCCTTTTTGGCCTTCTCCTTGAACAACTGCTTCAGCTTTTTCTGACGGTTCATGTTTTTCCACCTGGCTTGTAAGTTCTTCAATGATATCAGCGTCGCCCTTGCCTTGCCCTCGTTCTTCGCCTGTAGGAGCGAGGCTTGCCCGCGAACCAGGCGCTGTGGTGTATCAGTAATACCGCGTTATCGTGCTTTGCCGCCCGCTGGCTCCTACAGGCCACAGTGGCTATTGCAAATCACCCTGCGCACGCATGACAATGCGAGTCATTATCACTCGCGAATTATTCCATCGTCATGTCCGCCAACGATTTATCCCTGCGCAACGCTGTCAATGACCTGTATTGCGACCATCACGGTTGGCTCAAGGGCTGGCTGCGCAAGCGTCTGGGCAATGCTTTCGATGCGGCGGACCTGGCGCAGGACACGTTCGTTCGGGTCATCAAGGCGCGAAACGCGCTGGAGATTCGCGAGCCACGGCCCTACCTGTCGATGATCGCCAAGGGCTTGCTGATCGATCTGTTTCGCCGCCGTTCGCTGGAACAGTCCTACCTGGAAGCCTTGGCCGCCATGCCCGAATGGCAGCAACCTTCATTGGAGGAACAGGCGATCCTGTTGCAAGCCCTGATGGAAATCGACCGCCTGCTTCAAGGATTGGGGACCAAGGTCAAGCAGGCGTTCATCCTGTCGCAGTTCGACGGGCTGACCTACCCGCAGATCGCCGAGCGCTTGAACATCAGCACGCGCACAGTCAACAACTACATGGCCAAGGCCATGGAGCATTGCTGTTTGATGCAGATTCGGCTGCAACTGGCGTGAGCCTTTCGCCCGCTGAGTTGAAGGCGATTGGCGCCGCTGCCCGGTGGTATGCCCGACTTCGGTCGGATATCGCCACCGATGCGGATCTGGCAGCCTGGAAAGACTGGCTGGCTTGCGACCCTGACCATCGCCAAGCCTGGCAGCGAATGCTCGACGTGGGCGAGCAGATGGCCAGTGTGCCGGGCTCATTGGCTGCGCCAGCCTTGCGTGGCGCTGATCGATCCCGGCGCCAGGTATTGCGCAGTGTGCTGGTGCTCGTGTCAGCCGGTTCGCTGGGCGGGCTGGGCTGGTACAGCGAGACCTCGCGCAACCTGTTTGCCGATTTTCGCACCGCAGTGGGTGAGCGCCGTGAGTTTCGTTTGGCCGATGGCAGCGCGTTGCTACTTAACACCGATACGTCGGTCAACCTTCGCTTCGACGGTCGTCACCGTGTACTCGACCTGTTGCGGGGCGAGATACGAGTGACAACCGCGGTCGATCCCTTGCAGCGGCCGTTCAAGGTGCTCACTCGTCATGCAGAAGTGTTGGCGCTCGGCACGCGTTTTATCGTCCGCTGCGATGAGCAGGGCGCTGGCGTGGCGGTAATCGAGAAGGCCGTCGAGGTCCGTTCGGCTGGCGCTGGCTCGACGGTGCGTGTGGAAGCCGGCCAGTCCCTGGACTTCGATGGCCGCTCATTGGGCGTTGTACGGCGCAACGATGCTTCGGTCGGTGCCTGGCAACAGGGAAGCATCATCGCCATCAATCGTCCCCTGGCCGAGTTGCTGGACGACCTTTCGCGCTACCGCCCAGGTGTACTGCGCTGCGATCCGCGAATTGCCCAACTGAAAGTCTCCGGCGCTTTTCCCATTGATGACACTGACCTGGCGCTGGCTGCGCTGGAGAGTGGTTTCGCGCTACAGGTCACTCGGTACAGCCGGTATTGGGTCGATGTGTCGTCGCCTGCCACCACGCTTTCATAGTGAGTTGAAAAAAGTTTGTCAGCGTTTTGCACTATTGATGCACATCGTTCGGCTCATCCCTCAATGAGTTTTTACAGATCGGCTTTGGGGGAGGGGAAGCATGTTACGGGTGTACAAGCCGGGTCGTTTGGCGGCCGCAGTAAAGTTCGGGCTATTGGTGGCAACGACGGCGGGTGTCTGGTCAAGCGTAGCGTTGGCGGTGCAGTTGCCGGCGCAACAGCAAAACTCGGTCAAGTCCTTTGACATCGCAGGCGGCAGCCTGACTGAAGTCCTCAGTCATTTCGCCAGCGCGGCGGGTGCTGCGCTTTCGTTCGATGCGCGACAAACCGATCGCTTGAAATCTCCAGGGCTCCAGGGAGTGTTTGGTGTCAGCGAAGGGTTTGCGCGGATTCTGGCGGGTAGCGGACTGCAGGCCGAACCGCAGGCTAACGGTACGTATGTGCTGCGGCCGGTTCCGCAAGTCGGTTCGGCGCTGGAACTGGGCGCGACCAACATCAATGGCCAGGTGCTGGGCGCGACCACCGAAAACAGCGGCTCGTACACCACCGGAGCGGTCACCATCGGCAAGGGTGAGCACTCGCTCAGGGAAACGCCGCAATCGGTCACGGTGATGACGCGCAAGATGCTCGATGACCAGAACCTGAACACCATCGACCAGGTCATGGAAAAGACCCCGGGCATCACCGTCTACGACTCGACCATGGGCGGCAAGTACTTCTACTCGCGCGGGTTCCGCATGTCGGGCCAGTATCAGTACGACGGTGTGCCCCTGGACATGGGCAACCTCTATGTCCAGGCAGACAGTTTCAGCGGCGACATGGCGTATTACGACCGGGTGGAAATTCTGCGCGGCGCCGCGGGCATGATGAAAGGCGCGGGTGGCACCGCCGGCGGGGTGAACTTCGTGCGCAAACGCGGCCAGGCTGCCGCGCACACGGACATCACGCTGTCCGGTGGCAGCTGGGACAACTATCGCGGACAGGTCGATACCGGTGGCCCGCTGAACGAATCCGGCACCTTGCGCGGCCGGGCGGTGGTCGCGGAGCAGAGCCGGCACTATTTCGTCGACGACGCCAGTCGCAAGGACCAGGTGTATTACGGCGCGCTGGACCTTGACCTGAGCCCCGACACCACGCTCGGCCTGGGGGTTGCCTATGAAGACGTGGATGCCAGCCCTTGCTGGGGAGGCCTGCCGCGTTACAAGGACCGCAGCGACTTGAAGCTCAGCCGCTCGACCTGCCTCGATCCTGCGTGGAACACCTGGCGTAGCCAGCGCACCACGGTCTTCAGCGACCTGAGTCACCAGCTCAACGACGACTGGGCCTTGAAGGTCGCCAGTGTCTATACAAAAAACACCCAGGACATCAAGTACGCATTCGCTTCCGGCGCCGTGACGCCCGGCACCGATACCACCGGCATGCTGGGCAGCATGTACGATTACGATCAGGTTGATTACGGCCTGGATGCCTACGTCGACGGCAAGTTCGACGCGTTCGGTCAACGCCATGAACTGGTGGTGGGTTTCAATGCCAGCCGTTCGAAAAAGAACGACTTCTACTCGGTGGCGTTCCTGCCGCAGCGCCAGAATGTGTTCAACCCCGACAAGTATATTCCGGAGCCGGATGACAGCTACTTCATCGACAATTCATCTCGCGGCGGTCCGGTCGACTCAGTCACCAGGCAGAAGGGCATTTACTCGACACTGCGCTTGAAACTGGCTGATCCACTGACCGTTGTCGTTGGCGGCCGGGTGAGCTGGTACAACTCCGATACCGACTACGACTTCATCAACACAGGCACTTCGGAGCACGCCAGCACCACAGAGACCGGGCAAGTGACGCCGTTTGCCGGTGTGCTGCTGGACCTGAACGAAAACCTGACCGCCTACGCCAGCTATTCGGAAATCTTTACCCCGCAAGGCAATTACCGCTCAGAAGACGGTGCTGCGCTCAAGCCGCTCGTGGGCCAGAGCTATGAGCTGGGGATCAAGGGCGCCTGGTACGACGGTCGACTGAACAGCGCCTTCAACCTGTTCCGCACGATCCAGAAGGACCAGGCGCAGACTGACTACAACTCGTCCTGCCCGTCGTCCGACGGCTACTGCTACGTCAATGCTGGCAAGGTTCGCGCCCAGGGTTTCGAAGCCGAGATCAGCGGTGAAGTCATTGAGCGCCTGCAAGTGCTGGCGGGTTACACCTATACCCAGACCAAGACGCTCGACGATATCGACACCAGCCTGAACGGCGCAGCGTTCAACAGTTATGTGCCGCGGCATATGTTGCGGATGTGGGGCGATTACGCCCTGAGTGGCTCGCTTGAGCGATTCACCCTGGGTGCAGGGGTCAACGCGCAAAGCGATAACTTCCGTGTTTCACCTTCAAGTGGTGAGAAAATCAGCCAGTCAGGCTATGCGATCTGGAACGGCCGCATCGGCTACCGCATCGACGACACCTGGTCGGTCGCGCTCAACGGCAACAACCTGTTCGACAAGCGCTACTACGCCACCATCGGCACTGAGACGTTCGGCAACTACTACGGTGATCCACGCAACTTCATGTTGTCGGTCAAGGCGAGTTTCTAACGCCGGCAGATGCCGCAATCGTGCAGTCGATGCAGGAAAAGCCCGGGTCGCAAGAACCGGGCTTTTCGATGGGCGTACAGGCCTACACCCTAAGTTGTGAGCCCTGCCGACCGGCGGTCTTACGCCACAGTTGCCGCGCGCTTGCGGCCATTCCAAAGCACCTCGAAACCACCCCCAAGGCAGCGTATGGCGCCGCCTGCCAGCTTTCGATAATCGCCTCCGACACCTCGTCCCAGTCGCGGAGCGCGCCATGCACAACAATAAGAACTTCACGCATCGTTTTTTACCGGCCTTGATCGCCAGCCTGTCTGCCCTCGGCATGAGTGCCACGGCCGAAGCCGAAATCATGCTGTACGACAAGGACCAGACCACGTTCTCCACCGACGGCTACATCAACGCCTTCTATGTGAACAGCGATGTCGACCGCGAAGGGGATCAGTACGACCGCCGTCAATCGCGGGTGAAAATGGGCTTCCTGCCCAACTACCTGGGCTTCAACATGGGCAAGCAGGTCGATGATCTCAAGCTGGGTGCCCGTGCCTCGTTCTGGGTCACCATCAACGACAGTGAAACCAATGGCACCGACACTGCCATCGATGTGCGGCAGTTCTACGGCACCGTGGCCAACCCCGAGTGGGGGGAAGTGCTGATCGGCAAGGACTTCGGCCTGTTCGCCCGCTCCAACATCCTGCTCGATGAGCTGCTCGCCGGCTACGGCCAGGTCAGCGATACCCTGGGGCTGGTGGATGGTGGCGGGGTGTCGTTCGGCAACATCGGCACCGGTTATCCCTATCCGTTCCCGACCTCGCAGATCACCTACCGCACGCCGGTGATGGATGGACTGCGCGTGGCGGTGGGAATCATGGACCCGGTGGACACCAATGACAGCAGCCCGACCGGCAAGGCCTACCAGGAAAATCCGCGCACCGAGAGCGAGATCACCTATCAGTTCGACCTCGCCGGGGCGAAGATCTACAGCTGGGTCAACGGCAGCTACCAGACCTCGGACAATACCGATTCCAGCGTCGACACCGTCACCTCCAAAGGCGTCGGTTATGGCGTGCAGGCAAAAATGGGTGGCTTGTCCCTGACCGGGTCGGGCTTCCAGGCCAAGGGCATCAACCCGTTTTTCACCAACAACGCCGGCGAACCGACCCTGCGCAACGTCGACAGTGACGGGTACCTGTTGCAGGGCTCCTACAAACTGGGCAAGAACCGCCTGGCCTTGTCCTACGGCAAGACCAATGACGATGGCAACGGCGTGGTCGGCAGTGGCGCGGACTACGAGACCCGCGGCATCGCGCTGTTCCATGACGTGAACGACAACCTCAAGCTGGTGGCCGAGTACAACCAGTTCGAAATCAACGGGCATGACAGCAGTGCGCAGAACGAAGACACCGATACCGTTGCAGTCGGCGCGGTGTTGACCTGGTAGTGGCTACGTGACTATCCACTGTGGGAGCGAGCCTGCTCGCGAATTCGGTGTCTCAGGCAACATCATTATTGACTGCAAGAGAGCATTCGCGAGCAGGCTCGCTCCCACAAGGATTTAACTATCTGCTGGATCTGCGGCACAAGTCTCATCCCATTGAAGCGCCTACCTGCTACCCAAGTAGCATTCGTGGCACTCGGCTGGCTTCGTACACTCGTGCCTCACACACACGCACCTGCGAGGGGCGACGATGCAGCAGGTCCAGAACGAAGGGATCGTCAGTGCGATGTCCCAGGCCACCGATCCGCAGCAGGTGGCGCAGGAGCTGGCGCGGCAGTTGCTGCATCCGCACCTGGGCTTCGTGCTGTTTTTCTGTTCCGCCGAGTACGATTTGCAGGGGTTGGGCCAGGCGTTGCAGCAAGGCTTCGGCGGCATACGCCTGGCGGGTTGCACCAGCGCCGGGGAAATCACTGCGCAGGGATATGGGCGCAATTGCGTGACGGCGGTGGGTTTTGATCATCGGTACTTTTCCATCGCCCTGGAACTGATCGACGAGATGGAGCACTTCAGCCTGATCGACGCTCAGCAGATGGTCGAGCGCCTGGTCAACGGCTGTCGCAGCAACACCCTGGCACCCATCAAGGGCAACAGCTTTGCCCTGACGTTGCTTGATGGCCTGTCCAGCCGCGAAGAAATGGTCCTGGCCGCCTTGAGTGCGGCGCTGGGCGACATCCCGCACTTTGGCGGCTCGGCCGGAGACGACAACTACCTGACCCACACCCATGTCTACTCAGGCGGCGGTTTCCACAGCGGCGCGGCGGTGGTGGTGCTGGTCAATACCTGGCTGGACTTTGAAGTGTTCACCACCCACCACATTCTGCCGCGAGCGGAGAAACTGGTGGTCACCGGCGCGGACAGCGCCTCGCGGCGGGTCTTCGAACTCAACGCCGAGCCGGCCGCCGCCGAGTACGCCCGGCACATCGGCGTGCCGGTGGGCCAACTCGACCACCGGGTCTTCGCCGCGCACCCGTTGGCGGTGCGGATCAACGAGCAGTATTACGTGCGCGCCATCCAACAGGTTCATCCGGACCTGAGCCTGAGTTTTTACTGCGCGGTGGAGAACGGCATCGTGCTCACCGCCATGACCCCGGGCCCGCTGCTGCCGAATCTGCAGAGCCTGTTCGACGGCTTGCAGCAACGGCTCGGCGATCTGTTGCTGACCATTGGTTGTGACTGTTTCCTCAGGCGCCTGGAGTTGGAGGACAACGGCAGCCTGGAGCAGATCGGCAGTTTTTTGCGCGAACAGCGGGTGATGGGGTTCAACTCCTACGGAGAACAGTTCAATGGCATGCACATCAACCAGACCTTCACCGGCGTTGCCATTGCACGCGGCCGGTCCCGTGGACAGCGCTGAACTGCGGGCGCAAATCGCCGTCCTGCAAAACGACAATCAGAAACTGCAACGCATCAATGCGGCGCTGATCGAACGCATCGAGTCCGGCATCACCCGCGGCAACGATCCGTACGCAGCCTTCCAGCATTCGGTGGTGCTGGCCGAGCAGGTGCGTGAACGCACCGATGCCTTGAACCAGGCCATGGCCGAACTCAAGGCGGGCAATCATTTGCTCAGCGACGCGCGCCTGCGTGCCGAAACGGCCCATCAACACCTGATCGATGCCATCGAGAGCATTTCCGATGCCTTCGTGCTGTTCGATGCCGAGCAGCGCATTGTCCTGTTCAACAGCCGCTTCAAGGCGTTCTGGAGCAACAGCCGGGTACGGATCAATGCCGGCATGCGTTTGACCGAGGTCAAGCGCCTGATGCAGAGCAACGGGTTGTTTACCGAAGAGCCTCGCGGGCATGCCGACGAAAACCTGCTGTACCGCCTGCAGGACGGTCGCTGGCTGCAAGTCAGCGAACGGCCGACCCAGGAAGGTGGGCGGGTGATCCTGTTTACCGACATCACCGACGTCAAGCTCAGCGAGACCGTGCGCCGGGAACAGGCGGTGGCGCAGAAGTCGCACTTGCTGCAACGGGCGGTCGACAACCTGTCCCAAGGGGTGGCGATGGTCAATGCCGAGGGCATTCTCGAACTGTGGAACCGGCGCTTCCTCGAGCTCAGCGGCTTGGCACCGGTGGCCGCCCATCGGCCCTTTGCCGAAGTCATAGCCGACAGCGAACTGACCCTGCTCACCCCGGCCAGTCGCGGTCCGAATGGGCGCCCCGTGCAGGAGTGCGAACAGCGCCTGTGCGACGGCCGGGTCCTGGAAATCCGCACCCATCCGTTGCCCACCGGCGGTTTCGTCAACACCTTCACCGACATCACCGAGCGCTACCAGCACGCCGAAGCCCTGAGCGAAAGCGAGCGCTGGATTCGCTTGATCACCGACCATGTGCCGGCATTGATCGCCTACCTCAATGCCGATCTGGTCTACGAGTTCACCAATAAGGTCTACGAAGAATGGTACTGCTGGCCGCGCGGCGTGATGCTCGGCCAGAGCCTGCGCGAAGTGCACAGCGAGCAGCATTACCAGCGCCTGGAGTCCTACGTGGCCCGAGCGCTGGCCGGGGAGAGCGTGACCTTCGAATTCGCCGAGACCAACGTCAACAACCAGGAGCGCTACATGTTGCGCTCCTATGTGCCCAATCGCCTGGCCAGCGGCGAGGTGGTGGGGATCTTCGTGTTGATCCGCGACATCACCGAGCGCCGCCGTACCGCCGAGGCGCTGCACCAGGCTTATCAGAATCTCGAACTGCGTGTGCGTGAGCGCACCGCCGAACTGACCCATCTCAACGACCAGTTGCTGCGCGAAATCGAAGAACGCCGCCGGGTCGAATCACGCTTGCGTGAGGCCAAGCTGGAAGCGGAACAGGCCAACCTGTCGAAAACCAAGTTTCTCGCCGCCGTCAGTCACGACCTGCTGCAACCGCTGAATGCCGCGCGGTTGTTCACCAGTGCCTTGCTGGAGCGACGCGAGCCGATTGCCAACGAGAACCTGGTGCGCAATGTCAGCAACTCACTGGAAGATGTGGAGAGCCTGTTGGGCACCCTGGTGGATATTTCCAAGCTCGATGCCGGTGTGATCAAGGCCGATGTTGCGCCGTTCGCCTTGAGCGAACTGCTGGAAAACCTCGCCGCCGAATACACCCAGGTGGCGCGCAGCGAAGGCCTGCAACTGCATTTCATCGCCTGTTCGGCCCTGGTACGCAGCGACATCCAGTTGCTGGCGCGCATCCTGCGCAATCTGTTGAGCAACGCTATTCGTTATACCTACAGCGGTCGCGTGGTGCTGGGTTGTCGGCGTCATGAGCAAAGCCTGTCGATTCAGGTCTGGGACAGCGGGATGGGCATCGCTGAAAATCGCCTGGAAGAAATCTTCCAGGAGTTCAAGCGCGGTGATGTGCAACGCCCGGATCAGGACCGTGGCCTGGGCCTTGGCTTGGCGATTGTCGAGAAAATCGCCGGCATTCTCGGCCACCGCATTCACGTGCGTTCGTGGCCTGGCCGGGGCTCGATGTTTTCAGTGGAAGTGCCGATCAGCGCCACCGCACCCAAGCCATTGCCGAACCTGCTGATGAGCGAGCCGATGCTCGAACGGCTGCGCGGCGCGCGGGTCTGGGTGCTGGACAACGACGCGACCATTTGCGCCGGGATGCGCACGTTGCTGGAAGGATGGGGGTGTCGCGTGGTGACGGCATTGTCGGAAGAGGACTTGGCACGGCAGGTGGACAACTACCATGCCGGCGCCGACCTGTTGATTGCCGACTATCACCTGGACAATGACCAGAACGGCGTCGATGCCGTCGCGCGGATCAATGCTCGCCGCGCTTGTGCGATCCCGGCCATGATGATCACCGCCAACTACAGCAATGAACTCAAACAGCAGATCCGCGAACTGGGCCATACCCTGATGCACAAACCGGTGCGGCCGATGAAGCTGAAGGCGGCGATGAGTCATCTGCTCGCCAGGCCTTGAGGTCTGATCGTTCCCACGCTCTGCGTGGGAATGCAGCCCGGGACGCTCCGCGTCCCTTTAAGAGCCGAACGCGGAGCGTCCGTTGAGGCGTTCCCACGCAGAGCGTGGGAACGATCAGGTCACCGGCGCAGATAAGATCCGAAATCGATATCCCCGGCACTCAGGATCGCCTGCACGCGGTTGTGCACGTTGAGCTTGCGCAGGATCGCCGAGACGTGGGCCTTCACCGTGGTTTCGGCGATTTCCAGGGTATAGGCGATCTGTTTGTTCGATTCGCCCTTGGTCATGCGCTCCAGGACCTGCAGTTGCTTGCGGGTCAGGGCCTGGAGCAGTTCCGGCGGGAAGCTCGGGGCATCGTTCATCCGCCGGTGCGTGCTGCTTTTTGCGGTGCGGATGATGTCCGGCGGCAGGTAGACATTGCCGTTGAGGATCTGCTGGATCGCTTCGGTCATCTGCGCACGGGGCGAGGATTTGGTGATGAAACCCACCGCGCCGTAAGTGATGGCTTGCAGGACGATCTGTTTGTCCTGCTCGGCGGAGACGATGACCACGGGAATGGTTGGCGCTTCGTTGCGCAGGTTGATCAGGCCATTGAGCCCGTGCATGCCGGGCATGTTCAGGTCGAGCAGGATAAGGTCCAGGTCATCGTGTTCCTGGGTCAGCGCGAGGGCACTGTCGAGGTCGGCGGTCTCCATCACCTCGCTACCGGCAAAGCCATCGCTGATGACGTTGTGTATGGCTTCGCGAAACAGCGGGTGATCGTCGGCAATCAGAATTTTGTACATGGCCTTTCACCTCATTATTTTGATTATGGTGTGGCAACAACACGCACGCGTAAAGCTCAGGGAAAGGGTTCGGGCTGGGCTGGCGTGACCGGTAGCCTGGCAGCCTGCCAGGCGTCGAGGCCATCGCGATACCAATACAGTGATTTATAGCCCAGGCTGGCCGCGCGTTTGACCGCATTCCAGCTCAACCAGCAATCGGAGCGGCAGTAGAAGACCAGCGGTTGCGTCGGGTTGCCGGCCGTCAGTTTTTTCAGGTTGTCAGCGAAATACGCCTGCCACTGCGGCGTCAGCTCACCGTCGCCCGTGTTGGCCAGCCAATGGCTGCCGGGCAGGTTTTCGTGGAGTTGGTCTTCGATGAAGCGGCCTTGCAGCCATTGGCGGCGGTAGACGTCGATCAGCACCGGGCGCGGGTCCTGTTCAAGCAGATTTTGCAGGATGGGTGTATCGATGATGGTCGCGTCCTGCATCACGTCCGGCGTAGGGCTGCGGTACAGGTCGATGCGATAGCCGTCATGGGAAAACAGCGGGGTTTGGGCGTGTACACCGCCCAGCCACAGGCTCAGCGACAACGCAGCGAGTGTGGGACGCAACAGGTGACGTCGGGCACGCGGCATGGGGTAGGTCCTTATAGTTATGAACCCATTACATGCCAGTCGCGCTGCGTTGGGAATGCGACGATAGACAGGTAAAACCAGTACTAAAGTAGTAAGTTTTCTGTGGCGAGGGGATGATCAGGGAGTGTCAGCTGGATTTGCGCAGGGCCGCGTGTTGTGGGTTGAAGGTGAGCACGGCGAGCAGGGCGAACAGCAGGGTCAACCCTACGCACACCGCCAGCGCCAGCGGATTGAATCGTTCGTACAAGGCAAAGCGCACCAGTTCCACCGCATGGCTGAACGGGTTCACCGCGCATAGCCAGTACAACCACTCGCTGGCTTCGCGCATTTTCCACAGCGGATACAGCGCCGAAGACAGGAAAAACAGCGGGAAGATCACGAAGTTCATTACCCCGGCGAAGTTCTCCAACTGGCGGATCGCGTTCGACAGCAACAGGCCCAGTGCGCTGAGCATCAACGCCACCAGCAACAGCGCCGGCAGGGCAACCAGCAAACCCATGGCTGGCGGTCGCACGCCGTAGAGCCAGGCGATCGCCAGGAAGGCATAGACCTGCAGCAGCGAGATCAGCGAGGTGGCCAGCAGCTTGCTGCACAGCAGGAAGGTTCGGGGCAGGGGGCTGGTAAGCAGTACGCGCATGCTGCCCATCTCGCGGTCATAGACCATCGACAGTGACCCTTGCATGCCGTTGAACAGCAGGATCATGCAGGCCAGTCCCGGGATGATGTAGACCTCATACGGAATGTAGGTGTCGTAGGGTTCGATGATGGCGATTCCCAGTGCCGCGCGAAACCCCGCGGCGAACACCAATAACCACAGCAACGGCCGCACCAGGGCGCTGAGAAACCGCGTGCGTTGCAGTACGAAGCGCAGCCACTCGCGCAGGACGATACCGCGCAAGCATTGCCAGTAGGCGTTCATTGGGCAGCTCCTGGAGTGGTCAGGCGAGTGAAGGCCGAGCCCAGGTCGCCACCGTATTCCAGGCTCAGTGCGTCGGCCTGTCCGCTGGCTACCAGGCGGCCCTGGTGAAGGATCAACAAGTCATCGCCGGGCTGCACTTCGTCGAGCAGATGAGTGGTCCAGAGCACGCTGATGTGCTGCTCGTGGCACAGCGTGCGAATGTGCAGGTTGAGCGCCAGGCGACTGGCCGGATCGAGGCCGACGCTGGCTTCGTCGAGCAGCAACAGACGCGGTTCATGCAACAGCGCGCGGGCGATTTCCACCCGGCGGCGATGGCCGCCATTGAGTTCGCGCACCCGTTCGCCACGGCGCTCGTCCAGGGCCTGGCGAGCCAGTTCCGCATCGACCCGCAAGCCGGTCTCGCGGCGGGACAAGCCATGCAGCGCGGCGTGAAAACGCAGGTTCTGCTCGACGCTCAGGTCCAGGTCCAGGGTGCTTTGCTGGAACACCACACCCAGCTGTTTCAGCGCCGGACGCGGGGCGCTGCGCAATGAACAGCCGCCGACCCGGATATCGCCGTGCTGCAGGTCATAGAGGCGGGTGAGCAAAGCGATCAGGGTTGATTTGCCGGCGCCGTTAGGCCCCAGCAGCGCGGCGAAACGCCCGGGTGCGAGGCTGAAATTCACCTGGCGCAAGGCCTCCCGAGGCCCGTAGGCAAAACTCAGGTCGCTGACTTCCAGGGCGTTCATGGGGTCACCACCACGCCCCAGGGATAACGTCCGACCTTCACCGATTTGCTGACCTTGAGGTTGTCGACATCGATCACCGAGACATCGCCGCTGACGCCATTGGTGGCGAGCAACTGCTTTTGATCGGGGGTGAAAGCCAGTTGCCAGACACGTCGGCCCACCAGCAGGTAATCGAGGATCTCGAAAGTCTTGGCGTCGACGACCGCCACGTGGTTGGCCGGGCCCAGGGCAACGAAGGCGTACTTGCCGTCGGCGCTGAGCTTGATGCCCACCGGCTGCACTTTGTCCGGGTGCACGCCCTTGATCTGGAAGTTCAGGGTCTTGAGGATGTTGCGGTGGGCGACGTCGAGAATCGTCACCGTGCCACCGATCTCCGCCGAGGCCCAGAGCTGCGAACCGTCGTTGTTGAATTCGACGAAGCGCGGCCTTTGATCCACCAGCGTGCTGTCGGCCAGGGTCTGGGTGCTGGTGTCGATCCAGTGCAGCATGTTGGTGGTTTCGCTGGTGTTGACCGCCCACTTGCCGTCAGGGCTGACGGCCATGCCTTCAGGCTCGACACCGACGTTGATCTGCCCGAGGACCTTGGACGTCTCGGTGTCGATCACCGTGACCAGCGCATCGTCTTCGTTGGAGACGTACAGCCAGCGATTGTTAGGGTGCAGGGCGAATTGCTCGGGGTCTTTACCCGAGGGCAGTTCCTTGATGATCTTGCGGGTGGCCACGTCCATCACCTGGACCCGGTCCGAGTCGCTGGCGCAGATGTACAGCAACTTGTTGTCATGGGACAGCAACAGGCCACGGGGGCGCTGGCCGACAGCGAGGGTGTCGGTGACTTGCAGGGTCTGCATGTCGATCAGGCTCAGGCTGTTGTCCTTTTCATTGGAGACCCAGGCGGTGCTGGCGGCGGCATGGCCCGTGGCGAGCAGCAGGGCGCAGGAAATCAGAGTGCGGCGCATGGCAGTTTCCTTGTTGTAGTTGTTGTATTCAGGGAAAGCGGCAACTGACCTCGGGCTTGTCGTAACCCAGGCTGTCCATCTCGTTGAAGGGGTGCAGGAAGCCGTCCTGGGGTGAGGTGCTGACCAGGGCCCGCGGCTGCACGATCGGAATCGGTTGGCGCAGTTGGCCGTTCCACGGGCGGTAACTGAGCTTGCGTCCCTTGAAACCGTCCAGCGGCAATTGATCGCTGATTTCCAGGTCGCGGATGGCCATCGGCTCGGTTTGCCGCGACTTGCTGACGGCGCTGGCGATGCTGCGCACGGCGATCCAGGCCGCAAAGTCACGGTCATTCATCCAGCGCCCGGCCAAGGCTTCGAAGCGTTTCTGTAGTTGTGCGGCGC
The DNA here is from genome assembly GCF_002236105.1 of Pseudomonas umsongensis. Classification (GTDB taxonomy): domain Bacteria; phylum Pseudomonadota; class Gammaproteobacteria; order Pseudomonadales; family Pseudomonadaceae; genus Aquipseudomonas; species Aquipseudomonas umsongensis. The sequence continues at coordinate 2,047,641 of NZ_NIWU01000001.1, read as the reverse complement.
CATAGGTTTCCACGGTCTTGTGCCAACCCACCGGGGTCAGGCCCTGGGTACCGGCAACCGGCCGCGGGTACCAGGTCTGGTACGGCACGTACTCACCGAAATCACCGCGCTCATCGGCCACCAGCACCACGTCGTATTCGGCGGTCTGGGTGAACAGCGGCATGTCGGCCTGGGCGCTGCGCCGTTGATCGTTATCGAAGCTCCAGGGTTTTTCCGCCACCAGTTGCAAGCCAAAGCGCTTGGCCGCGCGGCGCAGGGCCGCGGCATAGGCTTGATCGTCGCCGGTCGGGCCAACGATCAGCAGCGCCCGCTGCCATTTGCGCACTACCAGAAATTGCGCCAACGCGTCGGCGAGCATCGCCCGGCTCGGCAGGCTGTGTAGCACGTTGGGCAAGCAATCGGTGCTGCGCAGGCTGTCGTCGGGGCTGCCGGCATTGAACAGAAGGCTATCGGGCAGCGCTGCACTAAGTTGGCGCAGGCTGCTGGCAGGTGCGTTCACCACGAACAGGCGCAGGCCTTGGTCGTGCTGGTTTTTTGCGGCGCTGAGCAAGGCTTCGGGACTGTCGACACTGGCGCTGACCAGGCTGTAGGCGTGATTGAGAAAACGCCCGGTGCTGTTGCTGTCGGTGATCGCCAGTTCGGCGCCGCGCAACCCGGCGTCGCTGGGTTCGGGGATGACGTTCGACAGCAGCGGGCCAGGGTCCGGGCGATAGCCCAGGTAGCCGATCCGTACCTGCAACGGCGCGTCCGCCGCCTGGCTTTGGGTGACCAGCCCGGCGGCGCAGGCAATCGCCAGCAGGTAGATCAGGGCGTAAGGGGCAAGCTGGCGCATAGGGCACTCCATTACAGGTAGCGCCAGCATAGGAAGCCCATGCCGCCGGGGAAATATGCAGAAAGTACCAAGCAGCCAGTACCAAGGTAGTAGCCCGCGCCGGGCGGCGCGGTTTTAGCATGATCAACAACGGCCACTGCTCTGGAGGGGATTGACCATGCGTATCGTCAAGGCACTGCTCCTGCCGTTTTTGCTGATCCTGACCCTGATCGGCGTCGACCGGCTCCACGGCTCGCGTCCCGTGGCGTTGCAGGTCATGCCCGCGACACCGGGGCGCTAGGCATGTCAGCCCTGTGGCGGATCAATCTGTGGGTCTGCGGTTTTTTTGCGCTGGTGACCCTGGCTTGCATGACGTTGTTGGTGCATCAAGCGCTGCAGGACGTGGAACGTGAGCTGCAATCGGCCGAAGCGGTGGTCGAGTACCTGAGCGAAACCGCCGAACGTGACCCGATCAGCCTGCAACCGCGGCTGACCCAAGGCCTGCGCCACGTCCGCGTACGCTGGCTGGGGCCGGAGGAACAGCCACCGCTAGCCGTGCAAAGTGGGCTCGATGCCTGGCTGGGCCGCCTGCTGTTCGCCGAAGTGCGTCATGGCGCCAGAATCCTCGCTCTGGCGGATGGCCGACGGGTGCAGATTGCGCTTGATCCACGGGATGAAATCGACGAAGTCTGGGACTCCGTGCAACAACTGCTCAGCCTGTGTGCGATGGCCCTGGTGGTCAGTCTGCTGACCATCCGCTGGGCGGTGCGTCGTGGCATGGGTCTGCTCGATGAGCTGCTGCGGGCGTTCCAGCAGGTGTGTGCCGGACAGCTCACAGTGCGCCTGCGTCCAGAAGGGGGGCCGGAGGCGCGGCAACTGGCGACGCATTTCAACCGCATGACCGTCGCGCTGGAACAGGCTGGTAGCGATAATGCCCGGCTGACCCAGGCCTTGCTGGCGGTGCAGGAACAGGAACGTACCCAGCTGGCCCAGACCCTGCACGACGATCTCGGCCAGTACCTGGCCGGGATCCGTGCGCAGGCGTGCCTGTTGCGCCTGGCGGCCGATCAACCGCAGACCGTCGAGCGCACGATGCGCGAACTGGAGCACAACTGCGAACACCTTCAACAAGGCTTTCGGGCCCTGGTGCACAACCTCTATCCGGTGGTCCTGCAACACTTGCCGTTGGCCGAAGCCATCACGTTGCTGGTGGAGCAATGGCAAGGCCGGCAGGGTATTGATTGTCGGCTGCGGCTCAGTGCGCAGTTACCGGCGCTGTCGGGGCCGGACAAAACCCATCTGTACCGATTGCTGCAAGAAGCCCTGACCAACATCACCCGGCATGCCGACGCCAGTCAGGTGCGGGTGCGCCTGCAACATCACGGCGCACGCTTGCGCCTGCTGGTGCGCGATAATGGTCGCGGTGCGGAGCAACCACAGCGCCCCGGTGTCGGGCTGTATTCGATGCGCGAACGCGCCTGCAGCCTGGGCGCTGAGTTGCGCATCATCAGCCAGCCCGGCGCCGGTTGGGCGCTAACCTTGAGCGTGCCTTTGGAGGTTTCATGAGTATTCTGCTGGTCGATGACCATGCGGTAGTCCGCCAGGGCTACGCCAGCTTGTTGCGAGCCCTGATGCCGGCGATGGAAGTTCGCGAGGCGGCAACGGGCGAGGAGGCGTTGCTGCGGGTTCAGGACAGCGTGCCGCACCTGGTGATCATGGATTTCGGCCTGCCGGGTATCAGTGGCCTGGAAACCACTCGGCGGCTGCGGCAACGCCTGCCACAATTGCGGGTGCTGTTTTTCAGCATGCACGATGAACTGCCGCTGGTGCGTCAGGCACTGGAGGCAGGGGCATCGGGATATTTGACCAAGAGCTCGGCGCCAGAAGTGTTGATCGAGGCGGTGCGGCGCGTGCTCGCAGGCCATGCCTACATCGAACAACCGCTGGCCACTCAACTGGCCTGCCATCGCCAGCAGGACGCCAGCGACCCGCGCTTGCAGAGCATGACCCAGCGCGAGCTGGAGATTTTCGTGATGCTCGCCAAAGGCACCCCCACGCGGCAGATCGCCGAGCAGTTGAGCATCAGCAGCAAGACCGTTTCCAATCACCTGACGTTGCTCAAGAGCAAGTTGCAGGTGAGCTCCCATGCCGAGCTGGTGCATCTGGGGATTGATATGGGGGTGGTGCGCAAGGCGGGCTGACGCGGGATTGATGATCGTTCCCACGCTCTGCGTGGGAATGCAGCCCGGGACGCTCCGCGTCCCCAAAAGCGTGACGCAGAGCGTCACAAGAGGCGTTCCCACGCAGAGCGTGGGAACGATCGGTACCCGGTCACCTGTCCCATGTCGTCGGGCACCCCGTGCAGCCCTCCATGTTCGCATCCTGGAAATTCGCATAATGCTGGCGCGAGCCGCCGAGGTTGGCGTTTTCCAGGTTGCTTTCGCCCAACTTGGCCTCTTGCAGGTTGGCGTCGCTGAGGTTGGCGCCCTTGAGATCGGCCTTGCTCAGCCAGGTCATCTCCAGATCGGCGGCGCCCAGGTTGGCGTTGTGCAACCTGGCCCCGGACAGCCGCGCGAATTGCAGGTCGGCGGCGCTGAGGTCGGCGTTCTCGAATTGCGCGCCCTGGGCGAACAGCCCCCAGCCCTGGATTGCCACCAGCGTGGCGCCGGTGAAATCAGCCAGGCGCACATTGCTTTGTTGCAGGCTGGAGCGGGTCAGGTTGGCGCCCTGTAGCCGGGCCTGTTCCAGATTGGCCAGGTCGAGGCGGGCGTGGCGCAGGTCGGCCTCGCGCAGGTCGGCACCGCTCAGGTTCATGTTGCGCAGGTCCTGGTTACGCAGGTTGGCGCCCTTGAGTTTGGCGCCGGGGCATTGGCTGTGTTCGGCGATGGTGCAGCCGTTGATGATCAGTGGGGTGTCGCCGCCGTCGTCGGCGTGGACCAGTTGCAGGGTCAGTAGAAGAAACAGCGGCAGGTATTTCATGGCAGGGTTCTCTTGGGAGTGAGATTGCCGAACGGACGCAGAGCGTCCGGGGCTGCATTCCCACGCAGAGCGTGGGAACGATCAGGTGTTGGGGTGTTATTTTTGCGCGGTCTGGTTATCCCAGCTCGGAATCTTGAACACCCAGAACGATCCGCCTTGAGCCACCGGCTTGGTCAGCTCCGCCATGTCGCCGCCCCACAACGGCACCGCGCCGCCGTAGCCCACGGTCACGCCGATGTACTGCTCGCCGTCCTGCTCCCAGGTGATCGGTGGGGAAACGATGCCGCTGCCGGTCTGGAATTTCCACAGTTCCTTACCGGTCTTGGCATCGAAGGCCTTGAAGAACCCGTCGCCGGTACCGGTGAACACCAGGTTGCCCTTGGTCGCCAGCACGCCGGCCCACAGCGGCAGGTGTTCCTTGTGCTCCCAGACCACTTTGCCGGTGGTCGGGTTCATCGCCCGCAACGTCCCGACGTGATCGTCGTACATGCGCTTGATGCGGAAACCCATGCCCAAATAGGCCGAGCCTTTCTTGTAGTTGACCTCTTCGGTCCAGTATTCCTCTTTCCACTGGTTGCCCGGGATATAGAACAGCCCGGTGTCCTGGCTGTAGGCCATGGGGTTCCAGTTCTTGCCACCGAGGAACGGCGGCGAGACTTCCACGGGCTTGCCCTTGGTTTCCCCCGGCAACGGCTTGGCCGGACGCTGGCCTTCGTTTTCCACCGGGCGGCCGGTCTTGAGATCGATGTGGCTGGCCCAGGTGATGTTGTCGACGAAGGGGAAGGCGTTCTGCAATTTGCCGTTGTTTCGGTCGACCACATAGAAGAAGCCGTTGCGGTCGGCGTGGCCGGTGGCCTTGACCGTTTTGCCGTCCTTGTCCTTGTAGTCGAACAGCACCAATTCGTTGTTGCCGGAGAAGTCCCAGGCATCGTTCGGCGTGTGCTGGTAGAACCATTTCACTTCGCCGGTGCTCGGGTCGACGCCGACCTGGCCAGAGGTGTAGAGGCTGTCGTAATCGTGTGGGTTGCCGTCCTTTGAGGTACGCGCCCAAGTGTTCCACGGGCCTGGATTACCGGCGCCGACGATGATGGTGTTGGTTTCGGCATCGAAACTGGCGCTCTGCCAAGGTGCGCCGCCACCATGGCTCCAGGCTTCGACCTTGCCGGTTTCGGTGGTCGGATCGTTCGGCCACGACGGCGCCTTGACGTCGCCGGTGGGGGTGCTGTCCTTGCCGTTCAAGCGGCCCATATGGCCTTCGACGAAAGGCCGCATCCAGACTTCCTCGCCGGTGTCCGGATCCCGGGCGAAGAGCTGGCCGACCACGCCGAACTCGTCACCGGAACTGCCATGGATCAGCAGCACCTTGCCGCTGGTCTTGTCCTTGATCAGCACCGGCGCGCCGGTCATGGTGTAGCCCGCGGCGTGGTCGCCGAACTTCTTGTTCCACACGACTTTGCCGGTGTTCTTGTCCAGGGCGATCAGCCGAGCATCTAGGGTGCCGAAGTAGATTTTGTCGCCATAGATCGCCGCGCCGCGGTTGACCACGTCGCAGCACGGCCGAATGTTGTCCGGCAGGCGATGGTTGTAGGTCCACAGGCGCTTGCCGGTCTTGGCATCGAGGGCGAATACCCGCGAATACGAGCCGGTGACGTAGACCACGCCGTCGCTGACGATCGCCTGGGATTCCTGGCCGCGCTGTTTCTCGTCGCCGAAGGAGTAAGACCAGGCCGGAGTCAGCTTGAACACGTTCTTGTCGTTGACCTGGGCCAGTGGGCTCCAGCGCTGGGCGTTAGTGCCCATCCCGTACTGCAGCACGTCCTTGGTGGTCAGGTGATCGTTGGCAATATCTTCCCAACTCACGTTACGGGTGGCGCTGGCCGGTGCGGTCTCGGCGAATCCGGCAGGGCTCAGGGACAGGCTGCCGACCAGCAAAAAAGCGTGTACGGCGACGGTCAAGGGGGAAAGGGCGGGTAGCGATCTTATTGTCATGGTTGCAGTTCCCAGTGGAGGTTTTGACCTGCACAGGGTGGGGCGCCGGGGCGGACGGCGGATACGGAAAATGTCCCGCCGTTGCCGGGAAAACTTCCCATGTGCCACCTGATTTAGGTGTCCCTCCAAGGCCTTACTACCAAGGGATTAGGCGCCGACCACCAAAGCAGCATGGGGTGCATGCCACGGGGTTTCTAAGATGGCTGCCATAGCCTCTGCCAAGAGGTCTTGCGTGCAATCCTGAGGGCATAACAATGACAACAAAACGCAACGCCTTGCTCGTGACCGGGCTGCTGGTCGGTCTTATCAGTGCGGGTTCCGTCTGGGCCCACGGCAATGTGGTGCCGCAGGCCGTCGCCACCCAGGGCCTGACACCGATCAAGGATGCCGGCGTACCGCTCGATGCCGATGGCTGGGCAGCGGTGAACCCTTACCGTACTTCCCCGGAACATGATAAGGCGGTGGAAATCGGCGCGTCGGCCTACAACCAGAACTGCGCGGCCTGTCATGGCCTGGAAGCCAAGTCCGGTGGCATCGCCCCCGATTTGCGCATGCTCGATGTCGCGGATGCCGGTGATGAGTGGTTCGTCGAACGAGTACGCCACGGCGCGGTGCGTGATGGTCGGGTCTACATGCCGAAAATGGCTGATTACCTGAGCCAGGAAGCCCTGTGGGCGGTGCGTACCTATCTGGACAGCGTCCACGTCGAGGAGTGACCCATGCGCCTGCTCGCGGTGTTGATCAGCGCTGTGTGGCTGTGCTGCCAGTCGGTGCAGGCGCAGGTTCGCAACTATGACGAAATGATCGCCGCCGGTGAGCTGAAAGTGGCGGTCTACAAGGACTTCGCCCCCTACAGTTTTGAAGACGCGGGCCAGCCCCGGGGCGTGGACGTGGAACTGGCCCAGGCGCTGGCCAAGGCCCTGGGTGTGCGTTTGACGCTGATCTGGGCGCCCGCCGGGGAAAAGCTCGACGATGACCTGCGCGATTACATCTGGCGTCCCAGCCCACTGCACAATCAGCAACTGGCCGACCTGATGATGCGGGTGCCTTATGACCGCGATTACGCGCAGAAACGCAACGAATTCGGCGAGATGGAAAACGGCCATGTGGTGATGTTCGGCCCTTACCAGAACGAGCAATGGCAAGTCGCTTACGACCGCCGCCGGCTGGACAAGGTCGCCAGTGTCGCGGTGTTTGAACAGCACCCGATCGGCGTCGAAGTCGACAGCGTGCCTTCGTTCTACCTGACCTCGGTGTTCAATGGCATGCTCGCCGGCAAGACCCGCCACTACCCGGGCGTGCCTCAGGCGTTTGCGGCGATGAAGGCCGGTGAGGTCGACGCCGTCATGGCCATGCGTGGCGAAATCGACTGGCAGGTGCACGAAGCCGCCGACCCGCAATTGGCCCTGGCAGAAAACGCTTACCCGAACATGGGCAAGCAACTCTGGGAGATCGGCATGGCCGTCCACGAAAGCAACCGGCAACTGGCCTATGCCGTGGAGGAGGCGCTGGAAAGCCTGATCCGCGAGGGTTCGGTGAAAACCATCTACGGCCAGTACGGCTTGCGCTACGACGTGCCCGAAATGTACCAATAGGAGCAGGCGATGAATTGGCAAAGGAGTTGTCTGTTGGCCTGCTGTTTGAGCCTGGCGGCCCATGCGGGCGCTGTCGATCCCGGCAAAGACCCGGTGCCGTCGGTGATGTGGGCCTTCTATCACAAGCAAATGCTCGGTGAGGCGCCGTTCGTGTTCGATGAGCGGGTCAAGCTGCTGGCGCCACCGTTCGCCGAAGACGCACGTCAAGTGCCGCTGGAAATCGATGCCCGAGCCTTCAAGGGCGAAGTGGTCAGGATCCTCGCCTGGGCTGAACTCAACCCCTTGCCGAAAATCGTCGATTTCCAGCCGCTCAGTGGCGTGCTGCCATGGCTGTCGATCCGCATCCGCGTCGAACAGGCGACGCCTTTGCGCGCGGCGGTACTGACCCGTGACGGCGTGTGGCATGTGGGGTCGACCCTGATCGACGCCGCGGGTGGCGGCTGTACCGCGCCAAGCATGGTGCGCACTGAGGCGGGTTGGGAAGAGCATGTCGGTGAGGTGCTCGGCGGTCGTTATCCTCGTGGTGAATTCAGCCGCGTGCGCGTGCAGGTAGCGCATCCGATGGACAACGGGATGGTCAGTGGCATCCCGGAATTTTTCCTCGAACATGCCGAGCTGCGCGATCAGCACGATCAACTGCTGGCCCGTCTCGAACTGTTCCCCGCCGTCAGCGAAAACCCCAGCCTGGCCTTTGATATCGAAGGGGCAGGGCAGACGCGCCTGTTGCTACGCGATAACAGCGGCAACCAATTCGATGCGTCGATCCCCTGAATTCAAGGAGCCTGTCATGCGCTGGATGCTGCTGTTGTTGCTCGGCCTGGGCCTGCCAGCCATGGCCGATCTCGAATATTCGCTCAAGCCCAGGCAAATCGCCGAAGACACCTGGTTGCTGGAAGGCAGCACCGATAATTTTGCCAAGGACAATGGCGGCAACATCGTCAACACGGCATTCATCGTTACCGAGCGCGGCGTGGTGGTGATCGATACCGGGCCGTCCAGGCGTTACGGCGAGGCCATGCGCCGGGCCATAGCGGCGACCACCGACAAGCCGGTGATCCAGGTCCTGTTGACCCATCATCATCCTGATCATGTGCTGGGCAACCAGGCGTTTACCGACGTGCCGATCGGCGCCCTGGCCGGCACCACTGAGTTACTGCAAAAGCAGGGCGATGCCATGGCCGAGAACATGTACCGGCTGGTGGGCGACTGGATGCGCGGTACCGAAGTGGTGTTGCCGAACCGGGCGCTGGCGCCTGGTGTGGAAAGTTTTGGGAATCACGATCTGCGCCTGCTGAGCCTGGGTGGGCATACGGGTGCGGATCTGGCTATTCTCGACCAGCGAACCGGCGTGCTGTTTGCCGGCGACCTGGTGTTTTATCAACGGGCACTGACCACGCCCAACAGTCCGGGGCTGTCGGTGTGGCTGGCCGATATCGCGACTCTGCAGTCTTTGCCGTGGAAACTGATCGTGCCCGGTCACGGCCCGCTGGCCAGTGATCCGCAACCCTTCGCACAGATGCGCGATTACCTGGGCTGGCTCGATCAATTGATGCGCGACGGTGCGGCCAATGGTAGCGACATGAGCGAGATGATCCGCAGCCCGATTCCCGAACGGTTCGCCGGGATCAGCCTGAGCCGCTACGAGCTGATTCGCAGCGTCAGTCATTTGTACCCGCGATACGAGCGTGCGCAGATGACGCGAGTCGATTCCGCCGCCAGCAACTGATTCGATCGTTCCCACGCGGAGCGTGGGAATGATCATTTCAACACCCAACCCTGTACCAAGGAACTAGGAATCTCCACATTGCGGGCAATTGTTGTCCGGGCGGCGGCGCCCAAGAATCTGCACCAGACCGGGAAAATTTCCCGGAAATAACAAAAAACTGCAGAGGAAGCCGTCATGACTCAACCCGCACGTCGCCAGCCCTTCGTCTTGAGCCTGTTGCTCAGTGCCATGCTGTTGTCCGGTCAGGCATTGGCCGGGGTTTCCGACCAGGACATTCTCCAGGACCCCAAGAACCCCGAGCAGGTCGTGACCAACGGCCTGGGTGTGCAGGGGCAGCGCTACAGCCCGCTGGATATCCTCAATGTCGACAACGTCAAGGAGCTGCGACCGGCGTGGGCCTTCTCCTTCGGCGGGGAAAAGCAGCGCGGTCAGCAAGCGCAACCGATGGTCAAGGACGGTGTGATGTACATGACCGGCTCCTATTCACGGGTATTCGCCGTGGATGCACGCACCGGCAAGAAACTCTGGCAATACGACGCGCGCCTGCCGGATGACATTCGCCCCTGCTGCGACGTGATCAACCGTGGCGTCGCGCTGTACGGCGACCTGGTGATCTTCGGCACCCTCGACGCCAAGCTCGTGGCGCTGAACAAGGACACCGGCAAGGTGGTCTGGAGCAAGAAAGTCGCCGACCACAAGGAAGGCTACTCGATCAGCGCCGCGCCACTGGTGATCAACGGCAAGCTGATTACCGGCGTGGCTGGTGGCGAATTCGGCGTGGTGGGCAAGATCGAAGCCTACGACCCGAAAAACGGTACTTTGCTATGGTCCCGGCCGACGGTCGAAGGCCACATGGGTTACGTCTACAAGGACGGCAAAGCCGTGGAAAACGGCATCTCCGGCGGCGAGGCGGGCAAGACCTGGCCGGGAGACCTGTGGAAGACCGGTGGCGCGGCGCCTTGGCTGGGCGGTTATTACGACCCGGAAACCAACCTGCTGTTGTTCGGCACCGGCAACCCGGCACCGTGGAACTCGCACCTGCGCCCTGGCGACAACCTGTACTCGTCGTCGCGCCTGGCGCTCAACCCGGACGACGGCACCATCAAGTGGCACTTCCAGAGCACGCCCCACGACGGTTGGGACTATGACGGCGTCAACGAACTGGTGTCGTTCAACTACACCGAGGGCGGCAAGGAGATCAAGGCGGCGGCCACCGCTGACCGCAACGGTTTCTTCTACGTGCTCGATCGCACCAATGGCAAATTCATCCGTGGCTTCCCGTTCGTGGACAAGATCACCTGGGCCACCGGCCTGGATAAAAACGGCCGGCCGATCTACAACGAAGCCAGCCGTCCTGGCGCACCGGGCACTGAAGCCAAGGGCAGCTCGGTGTTCGTAGCGCCGGCATTCCTCGGCGCGAAAAACTGGATGCCGATGGCCTACAACCGCGACACAGGGTTGTTCTACGTGCCGTCCAACGAATGGGGCATGGATATCTGGAACGAAGGCATCGCCTACAAGAAAGGTGCGGCGTTCCTCGGTGCCGGCTTCACCATCAAGCCATTGAATGAAGACTATATCGGCGTGCTGCGGGCGATCGACCCGAAAACCGGCAAGGAAGTGTGGCGGCACAAGAACTTCGCGCCGCTGTGGGGCGGGGTGCTGACCACCAAGGGCAACCTGGTATTCACCGGCACGCCGGAAGGTTTCCTGCAGGCGTTCAACGCCAAGACCGGCGAGAAGGTCTGGGAATTCCAGACCGGCTCCGGCGTACTCGGCTCGCCCGTGACCTGGGAAATGGACGGCGAGCAGTACGTCTCGGTGCTCTCCGGCTGGGGCGGCGCCGTGCCGCTGTGGGGCGGCGAAGTGGCCAAGCGGGTGAAGGACTTCAACCAGGGCGGCATGCTCTGGACCTTCAAGCTGCCCAAGGACCTCGTCGCCAAGCACTGATCCGAATCCGCCACATAACCCCTGTGGGAGCGAGCCTGCTCGCGATGGTCGTCAACGATGACGTGGGGTGTCTGGTGCCCCGCGGCGTTCTCAGGTTCATCGCGAGCATGCTCGCTCCTACAGGGGGAGGGGGCGGTGTGAAATATACGACCAAATAACGAGAGTCCCTCCTGCCAACGATGCATTCGTCTGGCACTCGGGGCTCTCTAGTATCGGTTCATCGCCTGTCGACACGACAGGCATCGACCCAGACAGAGGCCCACCATGATCTACGCCCAACCCGGAACACCTGGCGCCGTCGTTACTTTCAAGCCACGCTACGGCAACTTCATCGGCGGCGAATTCGTCGCGCCGGTCAATGGCGAGTACTTCACCAACACCTCGCCGGTCAACGGCGAAGTGATCGCCGAATTCCCGCGCTCCAGCGCCGCCGATATCGAGAAGGCCCTGGACGCCGCCCATGCCGCCGCCGATGCCTGGGGCAAGACTTCGGCCCAGGACCGCTCCCTGGTGCTGTTGAAAATCGCCGACCGCATCGAGCAAAACCTGGAGATCCTCGCCGTCACCGAAACCTGGGACAACGGCAAGGCGGTGCGCGAGACCCTCAACGCCGACGTACCCCTGGCGGCCGACCATTTCCGTTACTTCGCCGGCTGCATCCGCGCCCAGGAAGGCGGCGCCGCCGAGATCAACGAGCTGACCACTGCCTATCACTTCCACGAGCCATTGGGCGTGGTCGGGCAGATCATTCCGTGGAACTTCCCGCTGCTGATGGCCGCCTGGAAACTCGCGCCAGCGCTGGCCGCGGGCAACTGCATCGTGCTCAAGCCCGCAGAGCAAACGCCGCTGTCGATCATGGTCTTCGCCGAATTGATTGCCGACCTGCTGCCGGCGGGTGTACTGAACATCGTCCAGGGCTTCGGTCGCGAAGCCGGCGAGGCCCTGGCCACCAGCAAGCGTATCGCCAAGATCGCCTTCACCGGCTCGACCCCCGTCGGCGCCCACATCATGCATTGCGCCGCCGAGAACATCATTCCGAGCACCGTCGAACTGGGCGGCAAGTCGCCGAATATCTTCTTCGAAGACATCATGAACGCTGAACCCGCGTTCATCGAAAAAGCCGCCGAAGGCCTGGTACTGGCGTTCTTCAACCAGGGCGAAGTCTGCACCTGTCCGTCCCGGGCACTGGTGCAGGAATCGATCTACGAACCGTTCATGGCCGAAGTCATGAAGAAGATCGTCAAGATCAAGCGCGGCAACCCGCTGGACACCGAGACCATGGTCGGCGCCCAGGCATCCGAACAGCAATACGACAAGATCCTTTCGTACCTGACCATCGCCCAGGAGGAGGGCGCCGAGCTGCTCACTGGCGGCGCGGCCGAGCGCCTGGAGGGTGACCTGTCCAGCGGCTATTACATCCAGCCGACGCTGCTCAAGGGCCACAACAAGATGCGCGTGTTCCAGGAAGAAATCTTCGGGCCGGTGGTGGGTGTCACCACCTTCAAGGACGAAGCCGAAGCGCTGGCCATCGCCAACGACAGCGAGTTCGGCCTCGGTGCCGGTCTCTGGACCCGCGACATCAACCGCGCGTACCGCATGGGCCGGGCGATCAAGGCTGGGCGCGTGTGGACCAACTGCTACCACCTGTACCCGGCGCATGCGGCGTTTGGTGGCTACAAGAAGTCCGGCGTCGGCCGGGAGAACCACAAGATGATGCTCGACCACTACCAGCAGACCAAAAACCTGCTGGTGAGCTACGACATCAATCCGCTCGGGTTCTTCTAACTCACTGACTGCACATAAACCCCTGTAGGAGCTGCCGCAGGCTGCGATCTTTTGATCTTGGAATTCACAATCAAAAGATCGCAGCCTGCGGCAGCTCCTACAGGGGTTTATGTGTGTTTCATGTATACGTTTACCCCCTACCAAAGCCCCCCCAAACCTCCTTCGAAAGTAGCATTCGGGCGCCCGGCGCCCCGTGCATTAATGGCTCTACCGGAATCGCCCGGCACAAGAAGAGGAATGACCCATGTGGACTAAACCCGCGTTTACCGATCTGCGCATTGGCTTCGAAGTGACGATGTATTTCGCCAACCGTTGATTGACCACCCGGCCAGCCGTTGCGTTGGCCGGGCCTGCCTTCTGGAGCATTGCCCATGCACATCCGCGTACTCGGCTCCGCCGCTGGCGGTGGTTTTCCGCAGTGGAACTGTAACTGTCGCCAGTGCGCCGGTGTGCGCAATGGCAGCCTGCGGTCCCGGCGTCGCACGCAGTCCTCGATTGCCTTGAGTGACAACGGGGTGGACTGGGTGCTGTGCAATGCTTCACCGGACATCCGCGCGCAACTCGAGGGCTTTGCGCCGCTGCAACCGGCCCGCCGCTTGCGTGACAGCGCCATCACTGGCGTGGTGTTGCTCGACAGCCAGATCGATCACTGCACCGGTCTGCTGAGCCTTCGTGAAGGCTGCCCACATGCGGTGTGGTGCACCGAGCGGGTTCATCAGGATCTCAGCAGCGGTTTCCCGTTGTTTACCATGCTCAGGCACTGGAATGGCGGGTTGCGGTGGCAACCGATTGCGCTGGATCGCGAACCCTTCAGTATCGGCGCCTGCGCGCACCTGCGGTTTCACGCGATTCCCCTGGTCAGCAACGCACCGCCGTATTCGCCCAATCGCGGTGATCCGCAACCGGGCGACACCATCGGGTTGTTCGTTGAAGACCAACGCAGCGGCGCATCGCTGTTTTACGCACCTGGCCTGGGCCAGGTCGATGATCAAGTGCTGGCCTGGATGCAGCGCGCCGATTGCCTGTTGCTGGACGGCACCCTGTGGCGCGATGACGAGATGCGTGTCTGCGAGGTCGGTCAAAGCCTGGGCAGCGACATGGGCCATCTGCCCCAGAGCGGTCCCGGCGGCATGCTGGAAGTGCTGCAAGGTTTTCCCCGCCAGCGCAAGGTGCTGATCCACATCAACAACACCAACCCGATCCTCGATGAAGACTCGGCCGAGCGGGCGCTGCTGGAACGGCGGGGGATCGAGGTGGCTTACGACGGCATGGATATTGTGCTGTAGCGACGGACGCCTTCGCGAGCAGGCTCGCTCCCACAAGGGCGACGCAATCCACTGTGGGAGCGAGCCTGCTCGCGAAGTGTCCAGATCAGACACCGAAGATTCCCCGGAGACCCGCAATGACCGATACACCCATGACCCCCACCGAATTTGAGCAGGCCCTGCGTGCCAAAGGCGCCTACTACCACATCCACCACCCATTCCATCAAGCGATGTACGCCGGCCGCGCCACTCGCGAACAGATCCAGGGTTGGGTCGCCAATCGCTTTTACTACCAGGTCAACATCCCGCTCAAGGACGCCGCGATCCTGGCCAACTGTCCCGACCGTGAAGTGCGCCGCGAATGGCTGCAACGCATCCTCGATCATGATGGCGTGCCCGGCAGCGAAGGCGGCATCGAGGCCTGGCTGCGCCTGGGCGAGGCGGTGGGGCTCGATCGCGAGCAGATCCTGTCACAGGAGTTGGTGCTGCCCGGCGTACGTTTCGCCGTGGATGCCTACGTCAATTTCGCCCGTCGTGCCTGTTGGCAGGAAGCGGCCAGCAGTTCGCTGACCGAGCTGTTCGCACCGCAGATCCATCAATCGCGACTCGATGCCTGGCCGACCCATTACCCGTGGATCGATTCCGCCGGCTACGACTACTTCCGCACACGGCTGAGCCAGGCCCGGCGCGATGTAGAGCATGGCTTGCGCATCACCCTGGCACATTACGTCACCCTCGAGGCCCAGCAACGCATGCTGCAGATCCTGCAATTCAAGCTCGACGTGTTGTGGAGCATGCTCGATGCCATGAGCATGGCCTATGAGCTGGAGCGTCCGCCGTATCACACCGTCACACGGGACAACGTCTGGCACCGGGGGATTGTCCTGTGAGCCTGATCGATCGCAAGCAGTCACCCTCATTGCGCCGGGGCTTTCGCCTGCAATGGGAACCGCGCCAGGACTGTCATGTGCTGCTGTACCCCGAAGGCATGATCAAACTCAACGCCAGTGCCGGGCAGATTCTCGATCTGGTGGACGGCCAGCGCAGCGTCGCGGCGATCATCGATCGGCTGACGGCGAGTTTTCCTGACGTGCCGGGGATCGACGAGGACGTACTGGCCTTCCTGGAGGTGGCCCATGCGCAATTCTGGATCGAGTGACGCGCTACCGGGGCCGCCGTTGTGGCTGTTGGCGGAGCTGACCTACCGTTGTCCGTTGCAGTGTCCGTATTGCTCCAATCCATTGGATTTCGCCCGGCACGGCGAGGAACTGGACACGCAGGAATGGATCCGGGTATTCCGTGAGGCGCGGGACATGGGCGCCGCGCAACTGGGCTTTTCCGGTGGCGAACCACTGGTAAGGCAAGACCTGGCCGAGTTGATCAAGGCCGCGCGGGACATGGGTTACTACACTAACCTGATCACCTCGGGCATCGGCCTGACCGAGCAGAAGGTGCGGGACTTCAAGGTCGCCGGGCTCGATCACATCCAGATCAGTTTCCAGGCCGCCGACGAAGCGGTGAACAACATGCTCGCCGGCTCGCGCAAGGCGTTCGCGCAGAAACTGGCGATGGCCCGGGCCGTGAAAGCCCAGGGCTATCCGATGGTGCTGAACTTCGTCACCCATCGACACAACATCGATGACATCGCCCGGATCATTGATTTGTGCCTGGAACTGGAAGCGGATTTCGTCGAATTGGCCACCTGCCAGTTCTATGGCTGGGCCGAGCTCAACCGCGTCGGCCTGTTGCCGACGCGCGAGCAATTGCAACGCGCCGAGCGCATCACTAACGAGTATCGCGAGCGCCTCGAGGCGCAGGGCCATCCGTGCAAATTGATATTCGTCACCCCGGATTACTACGAAGAGCGCCCGAAAACCTGCATGAATGGCTGGGCCAACCTGTTTCTCGACATCACCCCGGACGGCACGGCGTTGCCTTGTCACAGCGCCCGGCAATTGCCGGTGCAGTTTCCCAATGTGCGTGAGCACAGCATCGAGCACATCTGGAACGATTCGTTTGGCTTCAACCGTTTTCGCGGCCATGAGTGGATGAAGGAACCCTGCCGTTCCTGCGATGAAAAACACAAGGATTTGGGTGGGTGCCGGTGCCAGGCGTTCATGTTGACGGGCGATGCCGAGAACGCCGACCCGGTGTGCAGCAAGTCGCCTCATCACGGGGTGATCCTCAAGGCCCGCGAGGAAGCAGATGCGCCAGGGCTAGGCATGGAGCACCTGACGTTGCGCAATGAGAAGGCTTCCCGCCTGATCTACCGCGGCTGACCCAAGCGACATAAATCCCCTGTAGGAGCGAGCCTGCTCGCGAAGAACCAGAGTGCGCCGTGGGGTGTCAGGTTCCCAGCGTGATCGTTGACGACCATCGTCGGAACGCCGCCCGGAGCATGCTCGCTCCTACAAGGGATCTGCGGTGAATCCAGCCATTGGTCTGATTGCATTCACCACTGGATGGGTTAGTGTGGACCTTACCTTCCAAAACAATAAAAAACAGGCTTTCCAATGAGCCAGAGTCTCAGTCAGCTGCGTAAATTCGTTTCGCCTGAAATCATCTTCGGTGCCGGCTGCCGGCACAACGTCGGCAACTACGCCAAGACCTTTGGCGCGCGCAAGGTGCTGGTGGTCAGCGACCCGGGGGTGATTGCCGCCGGTTGGGTGGCGGATGTCGAAGCCAGCCTGCAAGCCCTGGGCATCGAATATTGCCTTTACAGCGCCGTCTCTCCCAACCCGCGTGTTGAAGAGGTGATGCTCGGTGCCGAGATGTACCGGGAAAATCACTGCGATGTGATCGTCGCCGTCGGCGGTGGCAGCCCGATGGATTGCGGTAAAGGCATCGGTATAGTCGTCGCCCATGGCCGCAGCATCCTCGAGTTCGAAGGCGTGGACACCATCCGCGTACCGAGCCCGCCGCTGATCCTGATTCCGACCACGGCCGGCACCTCGGCCGACGTCTCGCAATTCGTGATCATTTCCAATCAGCAGGAGCGCATGAAGTTCTCCATCGTCAGCAAGGCAGTGGTGCCGGATGTGTCGCTGATCGACCCCGAAACCACCCTGAGCATGGACCCGTTCCTCTCGGCTTGTACCGGTATCGACGCGCTGGTGCATGCCATCGAAGCCTTCGTCTCCACCGGGCACGGGCCTCTGACCGATCCCCATGCGCTGGAAGCGATGCGCCTGATCAACGGCAACCTGGTGCAGATGATCGCCAACCCGACGGACATCGCCCTGCGCGAGAAAATCATGCTCGGCAGCATGCAGGCCGGGTTGGCGTTCTCCAACGCGATCCTCGGCGCGGTGCATGCCATGTCGCACAGTCTCGGTGGCTTTCTCGACCTGCCCCATGGCCTGTGCAACGCGGTGCTGGTGGAACACGTCGTGGCGTTCAACTACGACTCGGCGCCGGACCGCTTCAAGGTCATCGCCGAGACGTTCGGCATCGACTGCCGGGGCCTCAATCACCGGCAGATCTGCGGGCGCCTGGTGGAGCACCTGATTGCCCTGAAACACGCCATCGGTTTCCACGAAACCCTCGGTTTGCACGGGGTCAGGACCTCCGACATTCCGTTCCTGTCGCAGCACGCCATGGATGACCCGTGCATCCTCACCAACCCGCGTGAATCCAGCCAGCGTGATGTCGAGGTCGTCTATGGCGAAGCCCTCTGACGAGCAACAACGGGCATTGGCCGGCCTGCTCGGATTAGGCAATCATTCGGCGCGCAAGAGCCATTACCCGGAGCTGGCGGCGCGCCTGGATGAACTGGAAGCCGAGCGCAATCGCTACAAATGGTTGTTCGAAAACGCGGTCCACGGGATTTTCCAGGCCAGCCTGCAAGACGGCATGCGCGCCGCCAACCCGGCGATGGCGCGCATGCTTGGCTATCAAGACCCGCAGGAGGTGCTGTTTTCCCTGGCGGACCTGGCGAGCAATCTGTTTGTCGGCGGTGTGCAGGAGCTGGAAAACATTGGCGAAATCCTCACCCACCAGGGCAGCTTGCACGGCTATGAAACCCAGTTGCGGCGCAAGGATGGCAGCCATCTCGACGTGCTGATGAACCTGTTGCTCAAGCCCGGTCAGGAAGGGCTGGTGGAAGGATTCGTCGCCGACATCACCGAGCGCAAACTCGCCCAGCAACGCCTGCAGCAACTCAACGATGAACTGGAGCAGCGCGTAACCGCGCGCACCGATGAGCTGTTGGAAGCCAACCGCAACCTGCAACAACAAATCACCCAGCGTAAGCAGATCGCCAAGGCCTTGCGCGACGCCCGTGACGCCGCGGAGGCCGCCAATCACAGCAAGGACAAATACCTCGCTGCCGCCAGTCACGACCTGCTGCAACCCCTCAACGCCGCACGGTTGCTGATCTCCACCTTGCGTGAGCGCAAGCTGCCCGAAGTCGAGCAGGTGCTGGTCGAACGCACTCACCAGGCACTGGAAGGCGCCGAGGATCTGCTCACCGATTTGCTGGATATCTCAAGGCTCGATCAAGCGGCGGTCAAGCCGGATGTCGCGCTATACCGCCTCGACGAGTTGCTTGGGCCCCTGGTCTCGGAGTTCCAGTCCGTGGCCGAGGCCGCCGGGCTGCGTTTACGGGTGCACATGGGCGACTACGCCATTTGCACGGACCTGCGCCTGATGACCCGGATCCTGCGAAACTTCCTCAGTAATGCCTGCCGCTACACCGACGAAGGCAGCATCCTGCTGGCGGCAAGGCGCCGGGGCGACAAGCTGCGCCTGGAAGTGTGGGACACCGGACGCGGAATTCCGGCCGATCGTCTCGATTCGATCTTCCTCGAATTCAATCAACTGGACGTCGGCCGCGCTGCCGACCGCAAGGGCGTGGGGTTGGGGCTGGCGATCGTCGAGCGCATCGCGAAGATCCTCAACTACCGGATCCAGGTGCATTCACTGCCCGGCCGGGGTTCGATGTTCAGCATTGAGGTGCCGATCTCCCGTGAAGTGCCGTTGCCCATCAGCCTCACGGCGCCTCAATCAGGCACGGGCAATCCATTGCCGGGCCGGCGCTTGCTGGTGCTGGACAATGAAGTCAGCATCTTGCAGAGCATGGGCGCGTTGCTCGGGCAGTGGGGCTGCGACGTCGTCACGGCCACCGATGAAGCCTCGGCGCTGGCAGCCCTGGCCGGCCAGGCCCCGGAACTGATCCTCGCGGACTATCACCTTGACCACGGCGTGGTGGGGTGTGATGTGGTCAGGCATCTGCGCGAGCATTACAACCAGCTGATTCCTGCGGTGATTATCACCGCGGATCGCACGGACCAGTGCCGGCGCGCATTGCAACGGCTCGAAGCGCCGCTGCTGAACAAACCGGTGAAACCCGGCAAGTTGCGAGCGGTGTTGAGTCAGTTGTTGGGAGCGCCAGCTTGAACTTGGCTGCACATTTCGATCATTAAGTTGTCACTTTCGGTCATTGAGTGCTGGCGGTGCGGCTCTTAGTCTGTCGAACATGACTGACGGGGGCCGTAGAGCTTCCGCTTTTTTCCGTGATCGCTCGCTGTGGAGTTACCGATGACCGCCGCTCATTACCCGCACCTGTTGGCCCCGCTGGACCTGGGATTCACCACGTTGCGCAACCGCACCCTGATGGGTTCGATGCACACCGGCCTTGAGGAAAAGCCCGGCGGTTTCGAGCGCATGGCGGCGTACTTCGCCGAGCGTGCCCGTGGCGGTGTCGGCCTGATGGTCACTGGCGGTATCGGCCCGAACGACGAGGGTGGTGTGTATTCCGGTGCAGCCAAGCTGACCACCGAGGAAGAAGCGCTCAAGCACCGCATCGTCACCCGCGCGGTTCATGAGGCGGGCGGCAAGATCTGCATGCAGATCCTCCACGCCGGTCGTTATGCCTACAGCCCGAAACAGGTCGCGCCAAGCGCCATTCAGGCGCCGATCAACCCGTTCAAGCCTAAAGAGCTGGACGAGGAAGGCATCGAGAAGCAGATCAGCGATTTCGTCACCTGCTCGACGCTGGCCCAGCAGGCCGAGTACGACGGTGTCGAGATCATGGGCTCGGAAGGTTATTTCATTAACCAGTTCCTTGCCGCCCACACCAACCACCGCACCGACCGTTGGGGTGGCAGCTACGAAAACCGCATGCGCCTGCCGGTGGAAATCGTCCGTCGCGTACGCGAGGCGGTTGGCCCGAACTTCATCATTATTTTCCGCTTGTCGATGCTCGACCTGGTCGAAGGCGGCAGCAGCTGGGATGAAATCGTGCTGTTGGCCAAGGCCATCGAGCAGGCCGGTGCGACGCTCATCAACACCGGTATCGGCTGGCACGAAGCGCGGATTCCAACCATCGCCACCAAAGTGCCGCGCGCGGCCTTCAGCAAGGTCACGGCCAAGCTGCGTGGCTCGGTGAGCATTCCGCTGATCACCACCAACCGCATCAACACCCCGGAAGTCGCCGAGCAGATCCTCGCCGAGGGCGATGCCGACATGGTTTCCATGGCGCGGCCGTTCCTGGCCGACCCGGACTTCGTCAACAAGGCCGCTGAAGGTCGCGCCGATGAAATCAACACCTGCATCGGTTGCAACCAGGCGTGCCTGGACCACACCTTCGGCGGCAAGTTGACCAGTTGCCTGGTCAACCCGCGTGCCTGCCACGAAACCGAACTCAACTATGTGCCGGTGCAGCAGGTCAAGAAAATCGCCGTGGTCGGTGCCGGGCCTGCCGGCTTGTCTGCCGCGACCGTGGCGGCCGAGCGTGGCCATGCGGTGACGCTGTTCGATTCGGCCAGCGAAATCGGCGGTCAGTTCAACGTCGCCAAACGCGTGCCGGGCAAGGAAGAATTCTTCGAGACCTTGCGTTATTTCGGTCGCAAGCTGCAGACCACCAACGTCGAGGTGTGCCTGAACACCCGTGTCGATGTGGCAAAGCTGGTCGAGGGCGGCTACGACGAGATCATCCTGGCCACCGGCATTGCGCCGCGGTTGCCGGCGATTGAGGGCGTGGACAATGCCAAGGTGCTGAGCTACCTGGACGTGCTGCTTGAGCGCAAACCGGTGGGCAAGCGTGTTGCAGTGATCGGTGCCGGCGGTATCGGTTTCGACGTCTCGGAGTACCTGGTTCACCAGGGCCAGGCCACCAGCCTGAATCGCGATGAGTTCTGGAAGGAGTGGGGCATCGATACGCACCTTGAAGCACGCGGCGGTGTCGCCGGGATCAAGGCGGCCCCCCATGCCCCGGCCCGCGAAGTGTTCCTGCTGCAACGCAAGAAATCCAAGGTCGGCGACGGCCTCGGCAAGACCACTGGCTGGATTCATCGCACCGGATTGAAGAACAAGAAAGTGCAGATGCTCAACAGCGTCGAGTACCTGAAGATCGACGACGAAGGCCTGCATATCCGCATTGGCGAAACCGGTGAACCGCAGGTGCTGGCGGTGGACAATATCGTGATCTGCGCCGGGCAGGACCCGTTGCGCGAGTTGCAGGACGGCCTGGTGGCGGCGGGGCAGAACGTGCATCTGATCGGCGGCGCGGATGTCGCGGCGGAGCTGGATGCCAAGCGGGCGATCAATCAGGGATCGCGGTTGGCGGCCGAGTTGTAATTCGCAGGCCCCGCGTGCCAATGGCCTTCGCGAGCAGGCTCGCTCCCACATTGGATCTGTGTCGTTCAGAGAACCCTTGTGGGAGCGAGCCTGCTCGCGATAGCTGCTTATGAGCGATTAGAATGCTGACTCTTCATGAGCTCAATCAGGCGCCAATGTTTTCTTCTGCTTCCAACTGGCTACCCCAAGCCCCCTTCGAGTCCCTCCATCTTGACTGGCTCAAAACCGCCGACATCGAAGTCGCCATCCTGCGCCTGGACCAGATCGACCCACTGATCAGCGGCAACAAATGGTTCAAACTCACCGAACATCTCAAAGCCGCTGACCAGTGCGGCGCCAAAGGCATCATCAGCCTCGGCGGCGCGCATTCCAATCACCTGCATGCGCTGGGCGCTGCCGGCAAGCGTTTCGGTTTCGCCACGGTCGGCCTGTTGCGCGGACACGCTCAGCAAACGCCGACGGTGGATGATTTGCAGGCGTTCGGCATGCAACTGCACTGGCTCGGTTATGGCGGTTATCGGGCGCGGCATGAAGCGGGTTTCTGGGAGCCATGGCTGGCGCAGTATCCCGATCTGCTTGCGGTCCCGGAAGGCGGCGGCGGGTTGCCGGGGGCACAGGGTTGCGTGCAACTCAAGGCATTGGCCTGTCGGCAACTGGACGCACTGGGCTGGAGCGGCTACGACGGTTGGTGGCTGGCCTGCGGAACCGGCACGACCTTGGCGGGCCTGGTCCTAGCCGAGGCGGGAGAGCACCCGGTCTATGGCGCCCTGGCGGTGCCCGGTGATCATGGCGTGGCACAGCAGGTCGCAAAGATTGTGGAGGAGGCGGGCGTGAATCATTCGTCTTATGAACTGTTCGACGCCAGCCGTGGAGGCTTTGCCAAGGTCGACCCGCCGTTACTCGAATTCATCGCGCGCACCGAACAAGCCAGCGGCATTGCCCTGGAACCGCTGTACACCGGCAAGGCATTGCTGGCGCTCAGGCAGCAGGTCGAGGCGGGGAAGTTTGCCCCGGGTACGCGGCTGATCTTTATTCACA
Source organism: Pseudomonas umsongensis (assembly GCF_002236105.1). GTDB lineage: Bacteria > Pseudomonadota > Gammaproteobacteria > Pseudomonadales > Pseudomonadaceae > Aquipseudomonas > Aquipseudomonas umsongensis. The sequence continues at coordinate 2,024,925 of NZ_NIWU01000001.1, read as the reverse complement.
CGGGCGGCTTGCAAGGCCTGCGGGGTTTCAATCCACAAGCCTGATACGGGTGATCTCAAGTGTCCCTGTTCACCCGCTTGGGCATCATCCGCAACAAGGTGTTATCGCCCACCACATAGTGATGATACAGCCCGGCGACGGCGTGCAGGCCGATCAGCCAGTAGCCGATGGTGCCACCGAGTTCGTGCCAGCCCTCGATCTGCTTGGCCAGGTCCTTGTCCTGCGCGATCAAAAGGGGCAGGTCGAAGCCGTAGAACATCACCTGGTTACCTTTGGCACTGGTGACCAGCCAACCCAGTATGGGCATGACGATCATAAAGATGTACAGCGCCCAGTGCATCAATCTGGCCAGCATGGTTTGCCATTGGGGCGAGGCTGGGAAGATCTGCGGTGCCGGGCCGAGGCTGCGGGCGAACAAGCGTAGCCAGACCAGCACGAATACGGTCAGGCCAAGCATGAAGTGCGACTCCACGATCAGCGTTCGACCACCGCTACCCTTGGGAAAAAGGCCGCGCAGCTCGATGCAGGCGTAAACCAATGCCAGCAGGACCAGCATCAACCAATGCAGCGCGATCGAAACGGTGCTGTAGCGCGAGTCGGAATTTTTCCACGGCATACGGTGTTCCTCACAGGGGGGGTGTAACCACCGTTAACTGTAATCCTGTTTCACCGGGTTTGCCTGAGGCTATTTGACGCTGAATGCTCTGTAGGAGCTGCCGCAGGCTGCGATCTTTTGACTTTTTAAGATCAAAAGATCGCAGCCTGCGGCAGCTCCTACAAAGGGGGGCGGTGAGTCAGTTACTTTGCGGCATCTCGCCTTTGGCCAAGCGCTTGTTGATGTCGGCAATCACTTCCGGCAAGTCGGTGATGGTGTCGATCATGTAGTGCGGGCGCGAACCTTCGAACAAGGCGTGGATGCGCTTGCGTTCGCTGTCCAGTGTGTCGCTGTCCAGGGCGCGATAACCTTCATAGTCCAGCCCCAGCGCGTTGCCCGAACAGATCAGCGCCACGGTCCACATGCCGGCACGACGGCCTTCGAGAATGCCCGGTACGGTGTCGTCGATCTTCACGCAAGCGGCGACATCGTCGATGCCCAGGGCGATCACGTTGGCCAATGCCTGAGCTGGCCATGGACGGCCGTTCGGCACTTCGTCGGTGGCGACCACGTGGTCGGCCACGTAGCTGTTGGTGGCGGCCAGTTCGACGACTTTATCCATAACCTGTTTCGGATAGCCCGAGCAGGAGCCAATCTTGATCCCCTGTTGGCGCAGGTTGGCGATGGTGTCCAGGGCGCCGGGAATCAGCGCCGAGTGTTCGGCGATTTTCTCGATCTGCAGTGGCATGAAACGCTGGTAGATGGCGGTGACGTCATCGTCGGTCGGCGTACGGCCGAACACCTTGCGATAGCGCTCGGCGACTTGCGGCTGATCGCACAGGGTGCGGATGTGGTCCCACTTGCCCATGCCCATCGGGCCACGGGCTTCTTCGATGGAGACCTGGACGTCGAACTCGGCGAAGGCCTCGACGAAAATCTGCGTGGGCGCGAACGAGCCGAAGTCGACCACGGTGCCGGCCCAGTCGAGGATGGCGGCTTGCAGTTTGGTTGGGGTGGTGTAGTTCATGGTGATCAAGTCCTGTGGCAACTGGCTAAATGGAGAGCTGCTTTTTGTGGGAGCGAGCCTGCTCGCGAAAGCTCTGGATCAGTCGAAATTGATGTTGAATGTCCGACCGTCTTCGCGAGCAGGCTCGCTCCCACAGGGGAAAGTGGTGGGGGTTAGATTTCGAGTACTTCCATCTCGCGCAGCACTTCGGCAATCGCCGCCACCGCTTCGCGCATTTCCGAAGGTTGCACATGGCCGATACACCCGACGCGGAACGTCTCGACCTGGGTCAGCTTGCCGGGGTAGAGGATGTATCCCTTGGCCTTGACCCGTTCGTAGAACGCCTTGAACTGATAACGCGGGTCTTTCGGTGCATGGAAGGTCGCGATGATCGGCGCCTGGATGGCGGCCGGCAGGAAGCTGCGCAGGCCGAGCGCGGCCATCTCTTCCATCAGGGCCTGGCAGTTCGCGGCGTAGCGCTGGTGCCGGGCTGGCAGGCCACCTTCTTCGTTGTATTGCAGCAGGGCTTCGTGCAGCGCCGCGACCACGTGGGTCGGCGGGGTGAAGCGCCATTGCCCGGTCTTGGTCATGTAGGTGTGCTGGTCGTGCAGGTCCATCGCCAGGGAGTGCGAGTTGCCGGCGGCGTTGGCCAGGGATTCTTTGCGGGCGAAAACGAACCCCATGCCCGGCACGCCTTCCAGGCATTTGCCGGAAGCGGCGATCAGCGCATCGAACGGCACCTGTTGCGCGTCCACCGGCAGCGCGCCGAAGGAGCTCATGGCATCGATGATCAGGCGCTTGCCGTGTTGCGCGACCACCTGGGCGATTTCCGGCAGCGGATTGAGGATGCCGGTGCTGGTTTCGCAGTGAATCAGGGCAACGTGGGTGATGCCATCGTCGGCCCGCAGCAGGCGGTCGACGTCGGCAGCGGTGGTCGGTTCGTCTTCGGCGGTTTCGAACGTACTGAACGAGCGGCCCAGTACTTCGCAGATCTTCGCCAGGCGCTTGCCGTAGGCTCCGTTGATCAGCACCAGGATCTTGCCGTCGCGTGGCACCAGTGTGCCGATCGCGGCTTCGACGGCGAAGGTGCCGCTGCCTTGCAGGGGCACACAGTGGTGGCTGGCCGCGCCGTTGATGATCGCCAGCAGTTGTTCGCACAGGCTGGCGGTCAGTTGGTTGAAACGGTCATCCCATGAACCCCAGTCAACCATCATCGCCTGGCGGGTGCGGGCCGACGTCGTCAACGGGCCGGGGGTGAGCAGGATGGGGGCGGCAGTACTCATTCTCGTGTCCTCGCAATCGATGGGATCAAGCTACGGGGCTTAAATTGCAATTTGCCGAGCTATCAATCAAATTGTTTGTTGTTATGCTAGCCATCAGTGAGACTTATTCATGAACCTGTTTCAGCTCCGTGCCTTCGATGCCGTGGCCCGTGAGGGCAGCTTCACTCGCGCCGCTGCTCGACTGTTCATCAGCCAGCCGGCGGTCACCGGCCACATCAAGGCGCTGGAGGAGCACTACCAGATCACCTTGTTGCGCCGCACCGCGCGACGTGTGGAGCTGACGGAGGAGGGCACCCGCCTGGCGGCGATCACCCGGGCGATGTTCGGTCTGGCCGAAGAAGCGCAAGCGATGCTGGAGGCCAACCGGCAGTTACTGACCGGGCGCCTGGAAGTGGCGGCGGACGGTCCGCACATGGTCATGCCGATGCTCGCGAGCCTGCGTGCGCGTTATCCGGGGATCACCGTGAACCTGCGCTTGGGCAATGCCCAGGAAACTCTGGCGGCGCTGTTGTCCGAGCATGCCGACGTGGCGGTATTGACCGAGGTCGAACCGCGCAAGGGCCTGCACTTGCAGGCCCTGAGCGAATCACGGATATGCGCGCTGGTACCCGAGGGGCATCCCTGGGCGCGGCGCACCAAAGGCGTACCGCTCAAGGATCTGGACCAGGTGATCATGGTGTTGCGTGAACCGAGTTCGATCACCCGGCGTACCTTCGATGACGCCTGCGTACAGGCGAAGGTCAATCCGCGGGTGTTGCTGGAGCTGGACAGCCGCGAAGCGGTGACCGAGGCGGTCGCTGCCGAGTTGGGGGTGGGCGTGGTGTCGTCGGTGGAGGTCAGCCATGACCCGCGGGTGGCGGCGGTGCCGATCATCGGGGAGGGGTTGGTCAATCGGCACATGATGGGGTGCATGGAGCGGCGGCGGGACTTGCGTTTGATCCAGGCGTTTTTCGGCTTGGCGCCTTCCAGGTAGACCGAGTCGTCTGCCTTCGCGAGCAGGCTCGCTCCCACAGTGGTTTTGTGTGCGACAAAAATCCCTTGTGGGAGCGAGCCTGCTCGCGAAGGGGCCTGGCCTGCCTACACCAGACTTTCGCGAACCATCTCCAGGAAAGTCGCCACAATCCGCCGCGAGCTCTGTTCGCGCAAGCACACCAGCGTTTCCGTCAACCGCCGTTTGCAATCGGTGATCGGCAACGCGCATACCCGTGAGTCGGCGCCGAATTCAGCCGCCGAGACCACGCCAATCCCGATTCCCACCACCACCGCCTCACGGGCGGCTTCCCGACCTTCGACCTGGATCGCCGGACGAATGCGGAACCCGGCGCCGGCCATTTCTTCTTCCAGGGTCTGGCGGGTCACCGAACCGATTTCGCGCAATACCAGCGGCGTGTCGTCCAGGTCCGCGAGGGTGATGGATTGGCGATCCGCCCACGGGTGATTGCGCGACACGAATGCCACCATCGGGTCATTGCGCAGCGGCAGCGAGATCAATCGTTCGTCGCTCACCTCGCGACCGAGCAACGCCAGGTCGGCCTGGTAATTGAACAATCGGAACAGCGACTCATCGGTGTTGCCGGTTTCGATCTTCACGCTGATGCCGGGGTAGCGTTCGCAGAAGCGCGCGATCTGTGGCAGTACATGCACCGGCGCATCCACCGCCAGAATCAGGCTTCCGGTCTGCAATGCCTGGGAGTCCTGCAACAATTCCTGGGCCTCGGCTTCGATCACGAACAGTTTCTGGGTGACGCTCAACAAGCGCTCGCCCAGGTCGGTGAGGCGTACCGAGCGTTTGTTGCGGTGGAACAGCAAAACACCGTAACGTTCTTCGAGTTTGCGCACCTGGTCGGAAATCGCTGGCTGGGTGAGAAACAACCGTTCGGCGGCTTTGGTGAAGTTGCCATGCACGGCCACGGCATGGAAGGCTTTGAGTTGGGCGTGGGAAACCGACATGGGAATCTCCAGTAACAAGCTGCGCTTATTTTGGAAATACGATAAAGCGATTTCACTTATTAATCAGTAATTGTTTCTATTCATCTCAGGTTCCGTGACTGCTCGGTCGAGCAGCGCGGATGCCATGAGCCCTTGCGTGCAAGACACAGGACTCATCTGACCGGAATCGCCCACAGGGACAAGGTGATTTCGCAGTGCTCAACAATAAGAACACAGGCGTTTTCTTTCAGATCTGCCGGCACACTCATACCCTGAGGTCAGAACCACAATGAACCAGCATATCGGCACCCTCAAACGTTGGCGCGTGCAGATCTTCGCGATCACCTGGCTTGCCTACGCCGCTTTCTACTTCACCCGCAAAGCATTTTCCGTGGCCAAGCTCGGCATCGCCGAAGACCCGACCTTCATGCTCGACAAGATGGCCATGGCCAACCTCGACGCGATCTACCTGACCGCCTACGCCATCGGCCAATTCACCTGGGGCATCCTGGCGGACCGCTTCGGGCCGCGGGTGGTGGTGCTGGGTGGGTTGCTGATTTCCGCCGCAGCGGCACTGGTGATGGGCAGTTTCGCCACCTTGCCGATCTTCGCCACCTGCATGCTGATCCAGGGCCTGGCGCAGTCCACCGGTTGGTCGGGGTTGTGCAAGAACCTTGGCAGTTTCTTTCCCGCCCAACAGCGCGGGCAAGTGCTGGGACTGTGGAGTTCCTGCTACGCCTTCGGCGGCCTGGTGGCCTCGCCGTTTGCGGGTTGGTGGGCCTATACGCTGATCGGCAGCTGGCATGCGGCGTTCATTTCCAGTGCGGCGGTGGTTGGGCTGGTCGCCGTGCTGTTTTTTATTTTCCAACGCAATACACCGCAAGACGTCGGCTTGCCGGCGGTTGAGCCAGAGCCTGAGCTGACCGTCGAGGAGGCCCATGCCCAAAGCAAGATCAGCCTGTGGGAGCCGTTGAAGGACATTCTGCGCAACCGCACGGTGCTGGTGCTGGGGTTGGCGTATTTCATGCTCAAGCCGGCGCGCTACGCGATTCTGCTCTGGGGCCCGGTGATCGTTTTCGAACAGATGCCCTCGGTGGGCAAAGTCGGCGCGGCGATCATTCCTACCGCGTTCGAACTGGCCGGCTTGCTCGGGCCGATCATGCTCGGCCTGGCCTCGGACAAACTCTTCGGCGCCCGGCGCATGCCGGCCTGCGTGCTGAGCCTGTTGGCATTGACCGTGTCCCTGGGGTTTTTCATGGGCGCGCTGCACAGCGGTAGCGTGGTGCTGGTGGTGGCCCTGCTGTTCGTCATGGGCCTGACGCTCTACGGACCTGACTCGATGATCAGCGGTGCGGCCGCCATCGACTTCGGCACCGCCAAGGCGGGTGCCACGGCGGCGGGTTTCGTCAACGGTTGCGGTTCGGTCGGGGCGATTCTCGGTGGGTTGCTACCAGGCTACTTCGACACCGTGACCGTCTTCATCGTCTTTGCCGGCTGCGCGTTGTTCTCTGCCGTGGTACTCATCCCGCACTGGAACAGCCGCCCCGCGGGCCAAGGTAGCCACAAGGCCCGCGTGCCCAATCAGGCGATCACCATAAAACCCCTGCGCACCTGAACGGTCACTCGGGGTCGGTGCGATTGATCAGCCAGTCGAGCAGCAGGCGGGTGTCGCTGTGGCGGGTGTCGGTGCGTACCGCTGGTGGGCTGCGCAGCTGCCCACCGCTGGCGCAGAGCACCGGGCGGTCGGGGTCGCTGTCGAGAAAACTGACCCAACCGTCGCTGCCGGCCATTGGCAGCTGGCTCGGTTCCCCGTGGGTAGGGGACATTGTCAGTGCGACAGGCAGCCAGAGGCCGCTGCTCGCCTTGGGATCGACCTCCGTGCCTGGCCACAAAGTCGCCAGCAGGCGGCCTTGATCATCCTGTTTTGCGCGCTGCCCGGGCAGGCCATGGACCCGGGCGGGCTGGAAGCCAGGGATGCGCGGCCTGGCCTGGTCCAGGGGTGGGCGAAATACCGTCGACCAGGGAATCGCCGTGAACTGATTTTGATAGCGCCGGACAATGCTGTCCTGAGACAGGATCGAACCCTGCTGGCCCTGATGCCGCGCCTGAAAGACCAGCCATTGGTCGTTGAACCCCGGCACGGGATGCTCGGCTATCTGCACGATGCGTGCGCTGCGTAACAGGCCTTGATTGCTTTTTCCATGCAGCTGCAATTGCTGGCAACGCATACGCTGCAGATCGCGGCGCTCGAGTTGATCTCGATGACGTTGCTCCTGGGAAGGGCCGGGTGCGAAGGTGTGGGAAAAAGCGTGATTGGCCGCACCTTCATCGACCGCAGTTCCACGATTTTTCGCCGCCACTCGTGGGTAAACGGCTTGTGAGTCATGGCGCTGGAACAACTCGCTGATCACAGGCGTAGCGCCATCGCCCGGTTCATCGCCCTGGAAAGGCATCAGCAGCGGCTCCTGGGGAAAGCTCATGTTGTCGTCGGCCAACACCAGTACATGACTGTCACGCCGGTGTTCGAAGTGATAGTGAATGCCTTCCTCCTCGCACAGGCGCTGCAGCAAGGCCAAGTCGGTTTCCTCGTACTGAATGCAAAAAGGCCGCAGGGGATACTGCCCGTCTGCCAGCTCCAGGCGATAGCTGTCGGCGGGCAGGTCATGTTCCTCCAGCAGCTGGCGCAGGATCATCGGCACGCTGAGGTGCTGGAAGATCCGCCGCGATGGGTATCGATCCAGCGCTTGAAGGGCCGGCACCAGGACCAGTTTATAGCTCACCCGTCCTTGCCCCCGGTGTTCGCAGCTGGCGCTGTGCAATACGCCATGAATGCCCTGGCCTTGCCCAAGGTCGAGCAACGCCGATTGTTGCAGCAGCCGTTCAAGGTTGAGGGCCGGTGCCAGGCCAATCACTTCGATATTGAATCGATAGGGTTGGTTGAGGGCCTCGTGGCCACTGAACTGCACTACTTGCAAACTCAGGTGGTCGTCGAGGAGTGTCAGGGTATAGGGACTTTCCTTGTCGTTGTGCATCTGACGCGCTTCTACCATGGAGTACGGCCACAGAGAGTACGAAACCCGCATGCCTTGTGGACATCGCCAATCGAAATTTCAGAATTGCCCTACAACCATCGGTAAAGATGCCGATCCTTGGATGAGCCTGAGATTTTTTGGTCGATTGCCAACTTTAGGCCGTATAAACTTGGCGCCATGCGTCGGCCAATAGATGTTTCGGCGCCATAGACAAGAGAGTGAGTAATGGGCGCACAGTGGAAGGTTAAACACAAAGAAGCGGCAGCCAACGCCAAGGGCAAGATCTTCGGCAAACTGGTGAAGGAAATCACCATTGCTGCGCGCAACGGTGCCGATACCGCCACCAACGCACACCTGCGTCTGGTGGTCGAACAGGCCAAGAAAGCTTCGATGCCAAAGGAAACCCTGGATCGCGCCATCAAGAAAGGCGCCGGTCTGCTGGGCGAAACCGTGCAATACCATCGCGTGACCTATGAAGGCTTCGCGCCACACCAGGTGCCGCTGATCGTCGAGTGCGTAACGGACAACATCAACCGTACCGTCGCTGAAATCCGCGTTGCTTTTCGCAAGGGCCAACTGGGCGCTTCCGGTTCGGTGGCTTGGGACTTCAACCACGTGGGCATGATCGAGGCCTCGCCGGACACTCCGGACGCCGATCCGGAAATGGCTGCCATCGAAGCCGGTGCCCAGGATTTCGAACCGGGCGAAGACGGCGCGACGCTGTTCCTGACCGAACCTACGGACCTGGACGCGGTACAAAAAGCCCTGCCTGAGCAAGGTTTCACCGTGTTGTCGGCCAAGTTGGGCTACCAGCCGAAGAACCCGGTCAGCGGCCTGAGCGACGAGCAGATGGCTGAGGTCGAAGCGTTCCTTGAAGGGCTCGATAACCATGACGACGTGCAGGATATGTTTGTCGGCCTGGCGGGTTGATTTGCGCCCTCGCGGCGACTGAAAAAACAACCCTGTAGGAGCCAGGCTTGCCGGAGAAGGCCGACCTATGTTTTGTTGACTGCGTACATATCCATTCCTGCGGTAACGGCCGCTTATGGTTTCGCTCTTACAGCGAGTCACTTGGAAAAACGGAACGCCGCCCGGCCCTAAGTAACCAAGGGCTCCTGCCCCTGACGTTCGGTGGCTCGCTAAGGCTCGCCATACCCTCGCTCCGGTCCTGCTCCGTGGGTCGCCGCGATGGGCCAGCCATGGCCCAGCGCGGCTAAACCGGCATCCATGCCGGTTTACCCACTGCGCAGAACCTCCACTCGGCCTCTCGAGGGGGCAAGAAAATCAAAAGCCAAAGCAACAGCCAAAGCGAGGCGGCCTTAAAGCCGACCTGATTGCAGGCCTGTCTGCGATCCCCCTGTAGGAGCGAGCCTGCTCGCGATGGACTTCCAGGCAACGCGTTCATCCAGACAGGGCGCGTTATCGTTGACGTCCATTGCCAGCAGGCTCGCTCCTACAGGGGATCTGGTACGGCAGCAAAAAGTCAGGTCGGCTTTAAGGCCGCCTCGCTGTTGATTTTGATCTGGGTGCCCCGTTAACCACGATGGCCGAACGCAGGCATTGCGCAGTGGGTAAACCGGCAGGACGCCGGTTTAGCCGCGCTGGGCCATGGATGGCCCATCGCGGCGACCCACGGAGCAATGCCGGAGTGAGGGCATGCCGAGCCTAGGCGAGGCACCGAGTGGTGGGGCAAAGCCTTTTGCTTCCTTTTTGGCGTTTGAAAAAGGAAGTCGCTGTAAGAGCGAAACCATAAGTGGGCGTTACCGCAGCAACGGATAGAAAACAATCTCCCACAACAAGCCTCGACCCGGCATGGACCAACGTTGGTAGAGGCTCAGGAGCTACCGCAGGCTGCGATCTTTTTCTTCAACCCCGCAGCAAGTTGCCCCAACTCAAACCCCCTCCCTTACCTCCACCAATTGCCCCAACCGACTACGCGTGCGCGCCAGGTCTATAGCGTCACCGCCCAGGCTTTCGCGCAGTGAGCGCTGGCCCAGCAATGTCAGGTGCTTGTCCTGGTCATACAAGACGTCGACCAGGTTGATGAATCGCTGCTGCGCGGCAATCGAGCAGTCGGCGAGGTCGGGCAGTTCGTCGATGATCCAGTGATCGAAGCGGCGACACAGCTCCAGGTAATCCATGACCGCTGTGGGGTGGTCGCACAGGTCGCTGAAAGTAAAACCGACGGCGCGTCCTTTGCAGAAGCGGGCCGATAGATGGCGAGTGCCGACGGCCAGGGCAATGGCCGGTCCGTTCGGCGCCGGCAGGTTCGATGCCTGGCGTTGCGCCAGTGTGGCGGGCCAGACGTATCGGCCCTGGGTGAACAGCTGGTGCGCATGGGTTCTGGCCTGGCTGCGATAGTCGTGGGGCCCGCCGACTTCCATGACGTGCATGCGCGCATTGATCAGGTCGATCACGGGCTTGAAGCGCGCATGGTAAAGCGGGTTGGGCAGCAGGCCTTCAGGCGGGTAATTGGAGGTGAGCAGCAGCAGGATCCCCCTGTGGAACAGCGCCTTGAACAGTCGCGTGATGAGCATCGCATCGCCGATGTCGTGGACGTGAAACTCGTCGAAACACAGCACCCGACAATCGCTCAGTAACTCATCCAGCGTGGTCGCCAGCGCATCCGGTTCGTTGCGATGGCTGAACATGCCCTCGTGCAGACGGGCAAAAAAACCGTGGAAGTGCAGGCGCTGCTTCTGGGCAAGGGGGATCGCCTGGAAGAACCCGTCGAGCAGCCAGCTTTTGCCACGGCCGACGGCGCCGTGCAGGTAAAGCCCGGGCAGTGTCTTGCCTGGCGTACCCAACAGTTTTGATGCGTGCTGCGCCATGCAGTCGATGACCCGTTGCTGGCTATGGCTGAGGGTGTAGCCCTGAGAACAGGCCTTGTGGTGAAAGTAGTCGTGAATTACCCGCGCATTCGCGCAGTGACGGTCAGGCCCGGCCGATATCTTGCCGAAGAGGCGGCGCAACGCTGGCCAGCGCGGAGTGAGTCGCGAATGCTTGGGTGGTCGAGCGGCCACTGTGATGTCCCCGTGATCTTCAGTCAGGCTCCTTGAGCCGCGGCGGCATAGTTTAACCAGTTGGGTAGTTTTGCTTCCAGTTGTGTCGTCGGTTTTGCGGGCGATGACGTCGATAAACGGTCGCTCATAACCAACGCCATTGGTCAACTAATTGCTAAGCAACCTAACTATTACGTTGACATTGGCTGCCTAGGCAGTAATATTTCGACATACATTCACTGCCTAGGCAGCTAATCGGTATTCAGATGAAACATTTCACGCCAGACGATTTCCATAATTGCCACCTCGGCCTCCTGCTCGGGCGCGCTGCGCTGCTCAAGGACCGGATCATCGATACGCACATGGAACCCCACGGCATCACCGCGGCGCAGTTCAAGGTGCTGATCATCATGGCCCAGTTCGGCGTCGATTCGCCGGGAGAGCTGTGCCGGTACCTGTCCCTGGACAGCGGTTCGATGACGCGCATGCTCGATCGTCTGGAACAGAAAGGTTTCCTCGCCCGCCAGCGCTCCGAGGCAGACCGTCGGCAGATTCAGCTAGTGCTGACCGACGAGGGCCAGAAACTCGCCGATCTTCTGCCGGGCATCGGCACCGAAGCCATGAATGAACTGGCCGGAGCCATCACGCCGGAAGAACTGAAAACCCTGGAATCCATTCTCAAGAAAATCCTGGTAGCGGCCGGTGACTCGATCACCCTGCAGCGGTTAGGTGACCAATGAACGTGAAAACCTTGCGCACTGGCGTCAGCCTGCTTCTGTTGGCCATGGGCCTGGCCAGTTGCGCCAGTTACAGTGGCCTGACCACCGAAGGTGTCAGCCTTGATGCAAAAAACCTCAAGGCGGGGCAATCCCTCAGCGGCGTGACGCTGTCGCCGGCGGCCTGGCCGAAAAGCGACTGGTGGAAAAGTCTCGGCGATCCGCAGCTCGACGGTCTGATCCGCGAGGCCCTGCGCGACAGCCCCGACATGCAGATCGCCGACGCCCGCGCCCATCAGGCCAGCGCCGCGGCCTATGCCGCCGACGCCGCGCGGATGCCGACACTGGATGCCAGCGCCGGCGTCAGCCGTTCGCGTCTGGCCCGGGACCAGGACCCGCTGGGGCAGGGTGGCAATTACTCCACGGTGCGCAACATCAGCGCCATCTTCAATTACAACTTTGACCTCTGGGGCGGTCAGCGTGATGCCTGGGAAGCGGCGCTGGGGCAGGCCCGTGCCGCCGAGGTCGACCAGCAAGCCGCGCAGTTGACCTTGTCCGCTGACGTGGCTCGCGCCTACAGCGACCTGGGGCAGGCGCACATCGTCCATGACCTGTCCGCCGAAGACCTCAAGCGTACCCGGCAAATGCTTGATCTGAGCCAGCGCCGCCTGAGTTCGGGGATCGACAGCCAGTATCAGTTCCAGCAGACCGAAAGCCTGGAAGCCACCTCCGAAGCCAATTTGATCGATGCCGAGAAGCGCCTGCAAAGCGCCAGGATCGCGCTGGCCGTGCTGCTTGGCAAAGGCCCGGATCGCGGCAACGAAGTCGCTCGACCGAACATTCTCAAGCCGGGTGCCGTGGCCCTGCCGTCGGTGCTGCCAGCCGAACTGCTCGGACGTCGTCCGGACCTGGTGGCTGCGCGCTGGCGGGTCGAGGCGGCGAGCAAGAATATCGATGCTGGCAAAACCCAGTTCTATCCGAACTTGAACCTCAGCGCCGCGGCCGGTGCCGAATCATTGCTGGGCGATGCGATGTTTGGTTCGGCCAGCCGCTTCTTCAATGTCGCACCGACGATTTCCGTACCGATTTTCGACGGTGGTCGACTGCGCGCCGACCTCGATTCCCGCGACGCCGACTACGACTTGGCGGTGGCGCAGTACAACAAAATCCTGGTCAGGGCGCTGGGCGACGTCAGCGACAGCATCAACCAGTTGCGTGACATCGGTCGCCAGATCGCGGCCCAGCAACACGCCACCGACATCGCCCAGGACTCTTACAACACCGTGGTCCAGCGCTACGGTTCCGGCATCGGTAACTATCTGGACGTGCTCAGCATCGAGCAGCAGTTGCTCCAGGCCCAGCGCCAATTGGCCAACCTGAATGCCGAGCAGATCGACCTGTCGATCCAGCTGATACAGGCGCTGGGCGGCGGTTTCCAGCCAGAGGCCATGGCCTCGGCCAATACCGCGCCAGCCACGCTGACCCAATAATTCAAGGAATTTGTCATGGCCACTGCCGATACAACGCCAACCACTGAAAACACCCCGGCCAATCCCGATTCGGGCAAGCGCAAGTTCATGCTGCTGGCCCTGGCGGTGGTGGTCGCGCTGGGCAGCGCAGGCGTCTGGGCCTATCACGAATTTTACGGGCGCTGGAGCGAAAGCACCGACGATGCCTATGTGAATGGCAACGTGGTGGAAATCACCCCGCTGGTTACCGGTACCGTCGTCAGTATCGGCGCCGACGATGGCGACCTGGTCCACGAAGGCCAGGTGTTGGTGAACTTCGACCCGAACGACGCCGAAGTCGGTCTGCAAAGCGCCCAGGCCAATCTGGCCCGGACTGTTCGTCAGGTTCGCGGTCTGTACAGCGACGTCGACGGCATGAAAGCCCAGGTCAACGCCCAGCAAGCTGAGGTGCAAAAAGCCCAGGACAACTTTAACCGGCGGAAAAATCTCGCCGTCGGCGGGGCGATTTCCCAAGAGGAACTGTCCCACGCCCGTGATGACCTGACCTCGGCGCAAAACGCCTTGGCCACCGCCCAACAAAAGCTCAAGACCACCGCCGCACTGGTCGATGACACGGTGGTTTCATCGCACCCGGACGTGATGGCCGCCGCTGCGCAATTGCGTCAGGCCTACCTCAACAACGCCCGAAGCACCCTGATCGCGCCGGTCACCGGCTACGTGGCCAAGCGCAGCGTGCAACTGGGGCAGCGCGTGCAGCCGGGGGAGGCGCTGATGGCGGTGATCCCGCTGGATCAATTGTGGATCGACGCCAACTTCAAGGAAACCCAGCTGCGTGACATGCGTATCGGCCAGCCGGTGGAGATCGAAACTGATCTCTACGGCAGCAGCGTGAAATACAGCGGCAACATCGACAGCCTTGGCGCTGGCACGGGCAGCGCGTTTGCCTTGCTGCCGGCGCAGAACGCCACTGGCAACTGGATCAAGATCGTGCAACGGGTGCCGGTGCGGATTCATATCAACGCCCAGGAGCTGGCCGAGCATCCCCTGCGCGTTGGCCTGTCGACCGTGGTCGATGTGAACCTGCGTGACCAGAGCGGCCCGGTGCTGGCGCAGCAGCCGCCGCAAAAGGCTTCGTTCAGCACCGCCATCTATGACCGCCAGTTGACCGAGGCCGATGCCATGATCACGCAATTGATCCACGACAACAGCGCCGCGGTGAGCAAGACCGCGCGTCGCTGACTCGCCAATCTGCCATCACACCAACCCCTGTGGGAGCGAGTCTGCTCCGGGCGGCGTTCCGAGGATAGCGTCCGGTCAGTCAACATTAGTGTTGGATGGGATACCGCTTCGCGAGCAGGCTCGCTCCCACAGGGTTAGCGGCGTCAGCCGAGTATCAAAGGATTCGCGATGAGCAATAACGCGTCATTCACGCCCCCCAGCCTGGTGCTGAGCACCATCGGCCTGTCGCTGGCGACCTTCATGCAGGTGCTCGACACCACGATCGCCAACGTGGCGTTGCCGACCATTTCCGGCAACCTGGGGGTGAGTTCGGAGCAGGGCACCTGGGTCATCACGTCTTTCGCGGTGAGCAACGCCATCGCGTTGCCGCTGACCGGCTGGCTGAGCCGGCGGTTCGGCGAGGTGAAGCTGTTCCTGTGGGCGACCGTCCTGTTTGTGCTGGCCTCATTTCTCTGCGGTATTTCCACATCGATGCCGGAGCTGATCGGCTTTCGGGTGCTGCAAGGCCTGGTGGCGGGACCGTTGTACCCGATGACCCAGACGCTGCTGATCGCCGTTTATCCGCCCGCCAGGCGCGGCATGGCCCTGGCGCTGCTGGCGATGGTCACGGTGGTCGCGCCGATTGCAGGGCCTATCCTCGGCGGCTGGATCACCGACAGTTACAGTTGGCCGTGGATCTTCTTCATCAACGTGCCGATCGGGATCTTCGCGGTCATGGTCGTGCGTTCGCAGCTCAAGGCGCGGCCGGTGGTGACCAGCCATCAGCCGATGGATTACGTCGGTTTGATCACCCTGGTCATCGGCGTCGGGGCGTTGCAGGTGATCCTCGACAAGGGCAATGACCTGGACTGGTTCGAATCGAGCTTCATTCTCATCGGTGCGGCCATTTCGGTGATTGCGCTGGCGGTGTTCGTGATCTGGGAAATGACCGACCAACACCCGGTGGTCAACCTGCGCCTGTTCGCCCACCGCAACTTCCGCATCGGCACCCTGGTGCTGGTGTTGGGGTACGCCGGTTTCTTCGGGATCAACCTGATCCTGCCGCAATGGTTGCAAACCCAGATGGGTTATACGGCAACCTGGGCCGGCCTGGCGGTGGCGCCAATTGGCATCCTGCCGGTCCTGATGTCGCCGTTTGTCGGCAAATACGCGCACAAGTTCGACCTGCGCTTGTTGGCGGGCCTGGCATTCCTGGCGATTGGCTTGAGCTGTTTCATGCGTGCCGGCTTTACCAGCGAAGTGGACTTCCAGCACATCGCCCTGGTGCAGTTGTTCATGGGCATTGGCGTGGCGTTGTTCTTCATGCCGACCCTGAGCATCCTGATGTCGGACCTGCCGCCGAGCCAGATCGCCGACGGCGCGGGGCTGGCGACGTTCCTGCGGACCTTGGGCGGCAGCTTTGCCGCGTCGCTGACCACCTGGATCTGGATTCGCCGTGCGGACCAGCACCATGCGTACATGAGCGAAAGCATCAGCACCTACGAGCCCGTAACCCGCGAGGCCCTGCATGCACTGGGTGGTGCGAGCAACCCGGCGTATGCGCAGCTCGACCACGTGTTGACCAGCCAGGCGTACATGCTCTCCACCGTGGACTACTTCACGTTACTGGGGTGGGCGTTCATGGGGTTGATCCTGATCGTATGGCTGGCGAAACCGCCGTTTGCGGCGAAGGCTGGGCCTGCAGCATCCGGCCATTGATGTAGCGGACAGATCGTTCCCACGCTCTGCGTGGCAATGCCTCAACGGACGCTCCGCGTTCGGCTCTGGAAGGGACGCGGAGCGTCCCGGGCTGCATTCCCACGCAGAGCGTGGGAACGATCAACTCAAGAAGAGGGGAAATCAAACGGTGCCAGGGCAAACCCGCTGTCGTCGACCTGCAACGCCCAACCCTGTTTATCCCAATCCCCCAGCACGATACGCCTGGCTGCCAGATCGCCGATCTGCAACTTGTGAATGGCCGGACGATGGGTATGCCCGTGGATCAAGGTTTTCACGCCATATTGCTGCATGATCCGTGGAATCTCTTCGGGCGTGACATCGACAATGTCATTGGCCTTCATGCGCGTCTGCGCCCGGCTTTCACTGCGCAGCTTGCGTGCCAGCTTATGCCGGGTGCTTAACGGCAGATGCCGCAAGATGAACAGGGTGATTGGGTTGCGCAGGTAGCGCCGCAGCTTCATGTAGCCTTCGTCGCGGGTGCAGAGGCTGTCGCCGTGCATCAACAGCACGGGTTCGCCGTTGAACTGCACGACACTCGGATCTTTGAGCAGGGTGCAGCCGGCCTGTTTGCAGAACGCCTTGCCCAGCATGAAATCGCGATTGCCGTGCATCAGGAAAATGGCCGTGCCGCTGTCGCTCAATTCGCGCAGGGCCTGGCAGATGGAACGCTGGAAAGGGGTCATGGCGTCATCGCCAATCCACGCCTCGAAAAAGTCGCCCAGAATGTACAGTGCACTCGCCGAGCGGGCGCGCCCGGCGAGTAAATCCAGAAACGCCCGGGTAATGTCCGGGCGCTCCTCTTCCAGATGCAAGTCTGAAATCAGCAGTATCACTCAATGATCTCGGCTTTCTCGATGATCACGTCGTCTGCCGGTACGTCCTGGTGGCCGGCCTTGGAAGTGGTGGCCACGCCTTTGATCTTGTCGACGACGTCGGTGCCGGCGGTCACTTTACCGAATACCGCGTAGCCCCAGCCCTGCACGTTCTTGCCGCTGTGGTTGAGGAAGCTGTTGTCAGCCACGTTGATGAAGAACTGCGCGGAAGCCGAATGCGGCTCCATGGTGCGGGCCATGGCGACGGTGTACTTGTCGTTGGAAAGACCGTTGTCGGCTTCGTTCTGGATGCTTGGGCGCTTGTCTTTCTTTTCTTTCATGCCAGGCTCGAAACCGCCGCCCTGGATCATGAAGTTACCGATGACACGGTGGAAAACCGTGTTTTCGTAGTGACCGGCTTTAACGTACTCGATGAAGTTGGCCACGGTGATCGGGGCTTTCTCGGCGTTCAGGTCCAGGACGATGTCGCCGTGGTTGGTGGTCAGTTTGACTTGAGTCATGATCGCTACTCTTTAAGGAATTCGTGGGTTTCGGGGCAGTACGGCCCCCAACCGGTTTGGCCAGCGCTGGCCAAGGTGCGCAGTTTAGCGTGACAGGCACGAATTTCGAGGCTGTTTTTTCATTTACAGCCTATTAAATGCGACGGTTTACAGAGCGCGCTCTGTCAGGTACTTGACGGCATCGGCTATGATAGCGGCTTTGTTTTGTCCGGCCTTCATTACGGCCACGCACTTGTACGTTCAAGGATCCTATGAGCAAGCCCACTGTCGACCCTACCTCGAATGCCAAGACCGGCCCTGCCGTGCCGGTCAACTTCCTGCGGCCGATCATCCAGGCAGACCTGGACTCGGGCAAGCACACGCAAATCGTCACCCGTTTCCCGCCTGAACCCAACGGCTACCTGCACATCGGCCACGCCAAGTCGATCTGTGTGAACTTCGGCCTGGCCCAGGAGTTCGGCGGCGTCACGCACCTGCGTTTCGACGACACCAACCCGGCCAAGGAAGACCAGGAATACATCGACGCGATCGAAAGCGACGTCAAATGGCTGGGCTTCGAATGGTCCGGCGAAGTGCGCTACGCCTCGCAATATTTCGACCAGTTGCACGACTGGGCGGTGGAGCTGATCAAGTCTGGCAATGCCTATGTCGACGACCTGACCCCTGAACAGGCCAAGGAATACCGTGGCACCCTGACCGAGCCAGGCAAGAACAGCCCGTTCCGCGACCGCAGCGTCGAAGAGAACCTGGACCTGTTCGCCCGCATGAAGGCCGGTGAATTCCCGGACGGCGCACGCGTGCTGCGTGCCAAGATCGACATGGCTTCGCCGAACATGAACCTGCGCGACCCGATCATGTACCGCATCCGCCACGCTCATCACCACCAGACCGGCGACAAGTGGTGCATCTACCCCAACTACGACTTCACCCACGGTCAGTCGGACGCCATCGAAGGCATTACCCACTCGATCTGCACCCTGGAATTCGAAAGCCATCGTCCGCTGTACGAGTGGTTCCTGGAGAACCTGCCGGTGCCGGCCAAGCCGCGCCAGTACGAATTCAGCCGCCTGAACCTGAACTACACCATCACCAGCAAGCGCAAGCTCAAGCAGCTGGTCGATGAAAAGCACGTCAACGGTTGGGACGATCCACGCATGTCCACGCTGTCGGGCTTCCGTCGCCGAGGCTACACACCAAAATCGATTCGCAACTTCTGCGAAATGATCGGCACCAACCGTTCCGACGGCGTGGTCGATTTCGGCATGCTCGAATTCAGCATCCGTGACGACCTCGACCACAGTGCCCCGCGTGCCATGTGCGTGCTGCGTCCGCTGAAAGTCGTGATCACCAACTACCCGGAAGGCCAGGTCGAGAACCTTGAACTGGCATGCCACCCTAAAGAAGACATGGGTGTGCGCGTCCTGCCATTCGCCCGTGAGCTCTACATCGACCGTGAAGACTTCATGGAAGAGCCGCCAAAAGGCTACAAGCGCCTGGAGCCGAACGGCGAAGTGCGCCTGCGCGGCAGCTACGTGATCCGTGCCGACGAAGCGATCAAGGACGCCGATGGCAACATCGTCGAACTGCGTTGCTCGTACGATCCGGACACCCTGGGCAAGAACCCTGAGGGCCGCAAGGTCAAGGGCGTTGTGCACTGGGTGCCGGCCGCTGCCAGCGTCGAGTGCGAAGTGCGCCTGTACGATCGCCTGTTCCGTTCTCCCAACCCGGAGAAGGCCGAAGACAGCGCCAGTTTCCTGGACAACATCAACCCTGACTCGCTGCAGGTACTCACCGGTTGTCGTGCCGAGCCTTCGCTTGGCAACGCACAGCCGGAAGACCGTTTCCAGTTCGAGCGCGAAGGTTACTTCGTCGCGGATATCAAGGACTCGAAACCCGGTCATCCGGTGTTCAACCGTACCGTGACCCTGCGTGATTCGTGGGGCCAGTGATTCAAGGAAATAACGTGCTTACGATCTACAACACGCTCACCAAGAGCAAAGAAGTCTTCAAGCCGCTTGATGGCAACAAGGTGCGCATGTACGTGTGCGGCATGACCGTGTACGACTACTGCCACCTCGGCCACGGCCGTAGCATGGTCGCCTTTGACCTGGTGACCCGCTGGTTGCGTTTTAGCGGCTACGACCTGACTTATGTGCGCAACATCACCGACATTGACGACAAGATCATCAATCGGGCCAACGAGAACGGGGAGTCGTTCGAAGCGTTGACCGAGCGCATGATCGCGGCGATGCACGAAGACGAAGCGCGCCTGAACATCAAGAAGCCGGACATGGAGCCTCGTGCCACGGATCACATCCCGGGCATGCACGCGATGATCCAGACCCTGATCGACAAGGGGTACGCCTACGCCCCGGGCAATGGCGACGTGTACTACCGCGTCGGCAAGTTCATGGGCTACGGCAAGCTGTCGCGCAAGAAAATCGAAGACTTGCGCATCGGCGCACGCATCGAAGTCGACGAGTCCAAGCAGGACCCGCTGGACTTCGTGCTGTGGAAAGCCGCCAAGCCGGGCGAGCCGAGCTGGGAATCGCCGTGGGGCGCCGGGCGTCCGGGCTGGCACATCGAGTGCTCGGTGATGTCCACCTGCTGCCTGGGCGAAACCTTCGACATTCATGGCGGCGGCAGCGACCTGGAATTTCCGCACCACGAAAACGAAATCGCCCAGAGCGAAGCGGCCACCGGCAAGACCTACGCCAACGCGTGGATGCATTGCGGCATGATCCGCATCAATGGCGAGAAGATGTCCAAGTCCTTGAACAACTTCTTCACCATTCGCGACGTGCTCGATAAGTACCACCCGGAAGTCGTACGTTACCTGTTGGTGTCGAGCCACTACCGCAGTGCCATCAACTATTCGGAAGACAACCTCAAGGACGCCAAGGGCGCCCTGGAGCGTTTCTACCACGCGTTGAAAGGCCTGCCGAGCGTGGCGCCGGCCGGTGGCGAAGCCTTCGTCGAGCGTTTCACCCAGGTGATGAACGACGACTTCGGCACGCCGGAAGCCTGTGCGGTGCTGTTCGAGATGGTGCGCGAGATCAACCGCCTGCGCGAGAACGATCTGAACGCAGCGGCCGGCCTGGCTGCGCGTTTGAAAGAACTGGCCAGCGTGTTGGGCGTGTTGCAGCTTGAAACCGATGACTTCCTGCAAGCCGGCGCCGAAGGGCGTGTGGATGCAGCTGAAGTCGAAGCGCTGATTGCTGCGCGCCTGGCGGCGCGTGCCGGCAAGGACTGGGCCGAATCCGACCGTATCCGCGACCAGCTCACTGCCATGGGCGTGGTGCTGGAAGACGGCAAGGGCGGCACGACCTGGCGTCTGGCTGACTGATTGCTGCACCGGATGATCGTTCCCACGCTCTGCGTGGGAATGCAGCCCGGGACGCTCCGCGTCCCAAATCAAAAGCCGAACGCAGAGCGTCCGTTGAGGCATTCCTTTGCGGCGCGTGGGAACGATCAATTTTTGTGATGTTTGAGTTTTGTGTGCGAGGCAGATCCTCTGTGGGAGCGAGCCTGCTCGCGAAGGTCTCAAGCCGAGCACTGCCAGGGTGGATTGCGAATTACTCCGCCTGGCGAAGTCGCTTGTAAAGGGTATTGCGACTAACCCCCAACCGCCGTGCCAGATGCGAAATATTCCCCCCAACTGCCTGCAACTGCCGGTTCAAATCCTCGGCATCATCAAGATCCACCGCCAACGGCTCTGGCGTCTCCACTGGCTCCATCTCCAGATCGACAAAAAAATCATCCGGCAAATGCTCCGGCCGTACCGGTTGTTCCTCGGCCATGGCCAGGGCCACCTGCATCACGCTGCTGACTTGCCTTAAATTCCCCGGCCACGGATGACGGCTGAACAACTCCAGCACTTCGCGGCTCAACCCGGCCCACTGGCTCGGTTCACGATGCTGTTCCCACAAGCGTTTGAACAGCGCCTCTTTATCACTGCGCTCCCTTAATGGCGGCAGTTCCAGGGTCAGGCCACCAATGCGGTAGTACAAGTCCTCGCGAAAGCGCCCCAGTTGTACCTGCTCGCGCAACGAGCGGTTGGTCGCCGAAATGATGCGAATGTCCACCGGGAACAACTCGCTGCTGCCCACCGGTTGCACACAACGCTCCTGCAGCACACGCAGCAAGCGCGCCTGGGTTGGCAGCGGCATGTCGCCGATTTCATCGAGGAACAGCGTGCCTTTGTCGGCCTTGCGGATCAGGCCGATGCTGCCTTTCTGGTTGGCGCCGGTGAACGCGCCTTTTTCATAGCCGAACAGCTCAGACTCCACCAGTTCGGCGGGAATGGCCGCACAGTTCACGGCGATGAACGCCTGTTTGTTGCGCGAGCTGGCCTGATGCAGGGCTTTGACGAACACTTCCTTGCCGACCCCGGTTTCGCCATGAATCAACAACGGAATGTCCTTTTCCAGCAGGCGCTCGGCCTGGCGCACGGCTTTTTCCACGCGGCTGTCGCCAAAATGCAGGGTGTTGAGGCTGATGGCGGCGGGCGCCGTGACGCTGGGTTCGGTGAACACCCGCGCTTGAACAGGTGCCATCTTTGGCCGCTTCAACAGGCACTGGAATCGATTGCGCCCGCAAGTCTGAAGCGAGAAGGGCAAGCCTTCGGGTTGATTGAGCAGCTCCAGCAAGGAAACCTTGAACAGACTCTCGACACTGACCCGCGACAAGCTCACGCCCAGCAGGTTGTCGGCGCGACGATTGGCGGACAGCACCTGGCCACTCTCATCGAAGATCAGCAACCCGGCCCACTGGCTGTCGAGATTGTTCAGGCCGGTGTTAAACGTCAGTTGAAAATGCTGGCCGTGGAACAGGTTGAGAATCAGCCGGTTTTCCACGGTCTGGCTCATCATCTTGACCATGCCCAGGGTATGGGAGGGCGGCAGGTAGCTGTCGCTGGACACATCCAGCACGGCGATGACCTTGCGCTCGGCATCGAAAATCGGCGCGGCGGAGCCGGTCATGAAACGGTTGGCCTTGAGAAAGTGCTCATCGTGCTCGATGTGCACCGCCTGTTCGCAAGCCAGCGCGGTACCGATCGCATTGGTCCCGCTGCAGCGCTCCATCCAGCTGGCACCAGCGCTGAAGCCACGGGTCAGGCTCGGTTCGATAAACCGTTGGGTGCCCCAGGATGTCAGCACCTGGCCCTGATTGTCGGCGAGCATGATCAGGCAGTTGGAGTTACTGAGGATGTTTTCGTAGTACGGCAGGACTTCCTGATGGGTGGTCTGCACCAGGGAATGCTGGCTCTCCAGCAATTGCTTGATGCCTTCGGCGGGCAGTTGATCGAAGGCCGGGGTGCTCTGATGGTTGAGGCCGAAGGCGCGACAACGTTTCCAGGAGTCCTGGATGATGGCGTCGTGGGTCAGCGGCGAGGCGGATGTGACCATGGCAGTCAGTCTCTGAATCAGCATTTTTATTGTTGTTATAGGCACATGCTATCCCCTGTAGGAGCTGCCGCAGGCTGCGATCTGTTGATCTTGATTTTGAACAGCAAAATCAAAAGATCGCAGCCTGCGGCAGCTCCTACAGGGGGCGTGAACAGTGTGTAGATTGTTGTTCACTAATGTTCATTGTCAATCGTTGAACTGTTCAGTTGTTCAGTCCCGATTGTTCATTTGTGTTCAGCAATGAACGTGACCAGGTAGTCACTTTTAAGGATTCAGAGCCAAATCAACCACTTGTATTTTTTGGCACAGATGTCGCTATACCGCTCAGGTCGCTTGACTCCAAAAATAAAAAGGCCGAGCCATGTCATTAACCCTGGAGCATGTCAGCCGCACCGTCGAGGGCCAGACCTGGATCGACGATGCGTGCCTGCGTTTCGAACCCGGATCCTTCAATGTCTTGCTCGGGCGCACGCTGTCCGGCAAGACCAGTCTCATGCGCCTGATGGCCGGGCTGGACAAGCCTGACACCGGTCGCATCCTGATGAACGGCGTCGATGTCACCCAACGCCCGGTGCGCCTGCGCAACGTGTCGATGGTGTATCAGCAGTTCATCAATTACCCGACCATGACCGTCTTCGAGAACATCGCCTCGCCGTTGCGCCAGGCCGGTGTGTCCAATGAGCTGATCCAGAGCAAGGTGCTGGAAACCGCGAAGATGTTGCGCATCGAGAAGTTCCTGCAGCGTTTTCCGCTGGAACTCTCCGGTGGCCAGCAGCAGCGCACCGCGATGGCACGGGCGCTGGTCAAGGATGCCGAACTGATCCTTTTCGACGAGCCACTGGTCAACCTCGACTACAAATTGCGCGAAGAGCTACGCCAGGAAATGCGCGAGCTGTTCAAGGCGCGCCATACCATCGCCATCTATGCCACCACCGAACCCAACGAAGCCCTGGCCCTGGGCGGCACCACCACCATTCTCCATGAGGGCCGGGTGATTCAGAGCGGCCGGTCGTCCGAGGTTTACCACCAACCGCAGACCGTGCTGGCGGCCGAGTTGTTCTCCGAGCCGCCGATCAACCTGATGCCGGGTCGCATTGCCGGCAACGAAGTGAGCTTCGCCAATTTCGTGCACTTCCCGCTTAACGTCGATTTGCGCCCGGTGGGCGAGGGCGAGTTCCGCTTCGGCGTGCGCCCCAGCCATATCTCGCTGGTGCCGAGTAACGACGATGACCTGGAACTGGCGGTGACCGTTGAAGTGGCGGAAATCAGCGGCTCGGAAACCTTCCTGCACGTGCGCAACGAGCATTTCCTGCTGGTGCTGCACTTGCCTGGCGTTCACGAATACGACGTCGATGCGCCGATCCGCATCTACATACCGACCCATAAACTGTTTGTGTTCGATGCGCAGGGGCGGCTGGTCCAGGCGCCCGGCCGGCGCGTCGCGAGGGTTGCCTGATGGCCGAAATCCGTTTGCAGAACCTCGCTCACAGCTATACCAGTACCCCGAGCGGCCCAGAGGACTACGCGATTCGCCAGATGGACCACGTCTGGGAACAGGGCGGCGCCTATGCCTTGCTCGGCCCGTCGGGCTGCGGCAAGTCGACTTTGCTCAACATCATTTCCGGCTTGCTCAGCCCGTCCCAGGGGCATGTGTTGTTCGATGGCAAAGCCGTCAACAACCTGACCCCGGAGAAGCGCAACATTGCCCAGGTGTTCCAGTTTCCGGTGGTGTACGACACCATGACGGTGTTCGACAACCTGGCGTTTCCGCTGCGCAACCAGGGCATGGCCGAGGCGAAAATTCACACCAAGGTGCGGGAAATCGCCGAGGTTCTCGACCTGCAAAGCCTGCTGAGCAAGAAAGCCAGCAACCTCACCGCTGACGAAAAACAGAAAGTCTCCATGGGCCGTGGGCTGGTACGCGATGACGTCTCGGCCATCCTCTTCGACGAGCCGCTGACGGTGATCGACCCGCACCTGAAGTGGAAGCTGCGGCGCAAGCTCAAGCAGATCCACGAGCAGTTCAACATCACCATGGTCTACGTCACCCACGATCAGTTGGAGGCCTCGACCTTCGCCGACAAGATCGCGGTGATGTACGGCGGGCAGATCGTGCAGTTCGGCACGCCGCGAGAATTGTTCGAGCGGCCGAGCCACACCTTTGTCGGCTATTTCATCGGTAGCCCGGGGATGAACTTGATCGAGGTCGAGGCGCAACCGGGGGGCGTCGGTTTCGCTTCGACGCATCTTCCGTTGTCCGAGGCCATGCAGAAATGCATCGCCGAATCCGAATGGCACACCCTGAAGGTTGGAATTCGCCCGGAGTTCATTCATGTCTGGGACGAACCTTTTGATGACGCGCTGCGTGCACAAGTCGTACACGTCGAAGACCTCGGCACCTACAAGATCATGACCTTGAACCTCGATGGCGTGCCGCTGAAAGTGCGCCTGGCCGAAGACAAACCGGTGCCCGAAGGCACGGCGTATATCAGTTTTCCGGCGCAGTGGCTGATGGTCTATGCCGATGATTTCCTGCTGGAGCCGCAATCGGTAGGTGAGGTGCAACCATGAACAAAGTGCAGAACAACAAGGCCTGGTGGCTGGTGCTGCCGGTGTTCCTGCTGGTGGCGTTCAGTGCGGTGATCCCGATGATGACCGTGGTCAACTACTCGGTGCAGGACATCTTCGACCAATCCAGCCGCTACTTCGTCGGTGCCGACTGGTACAAGCAGGTACTGCTCGACCCGCGTCTGCACGACTCGCTGCTGCGCCAGTTCATCTACTCGGCGTGCGTGCTGCTGATCGAAATCCCGCTGGGTATCGCGATTGCCCTGACCATGCCGACCAAGGGGCGCTGGTCGTCGGTGGTGCTGATCATCCTGGCGATTCCCTTGCTGATCCCGTGGAACGTGGTCGGCACCATCTGGCAGATCTTCGGTCGGGCCGACATCGGCCTGCTGGGGGCGAGCCTCAAGGCCATGGGTATCAACTACAACTATGCGGCGAACACCATGGACGCCTGGGTCACCGTGCTGGTGATGGACGTCTGGCACTGGACCTCATTGGTGGCGCTGTTGTGTTTCTCCGGGCTGCGGGCAATTCCGGACGTGTACTACCAGGCGGCGCGGATCGACCGTGCCTCGGCCTGGGCCGTGTTCCGCCATATTCAGTTGCCCAAGCTCAAGAGTGTGCTGTTGATCGCCGTGATGCTGCGCTTCATGGACAGTTTCATGATCTACACCGAGCCGTTCGTACTGACCGGTGGCGGGCCAGGCAATGCCACGACCTTCCTCAGCCAGACCCTGACGCAGATGGCGATCGGACAGTTCGACCTGGGGCCGGCCGCAGCGTTCTCGCTGGTGTACTTCCTGATCATCCTGTTGGTGTCCTGGCTGTTCTATACCGCCATGACTCACTCTGACGCCAACCGCTGAGGCCATCATGAGCATGAGAAAGCTTGTTCCACTGCTGATCTACATCCTGTTCCTGCTGGTGCCGATCTACTGGCTGCTGAACATGTCCTTCAAGAGCAACAGCGAAATTCTCGGCGGCCTGACGCTTTTCCCACAGGATTTCACCCTGGCCAACTACAAGGTGATCTTCACCGATCCAAGCTGGTACACCGGTTACATCAACTCGGCGTACTACGTGAGCCTGAACACGATCATCTCCCTGACCGTGGCATTGCCGGCGGCCTATGCGTTCTCGCGCTACCGTTTCCTGGGCGACAAGCACCTGTTCTTCTGGCTTCTGACCAATCGCATGGCACCGCCGGCGGTGTTCCTGTTGCCGTTCTTCCAGCTGTATTCATCGATCGGCCTGTTCGACACCCACATCGCCGTGGCCCTGGCGCACTGTCTGTTCAACGTGCCACTCGCGGTGTGGATTCTCGAAGGCTTCATGTCGGGCGTTCCCAAGGAAATCGACGAAACCGCCTACATCGATGGCTACAGTTTTCCCAAGTTCTTCGTGAAGTTTTTCATCCCGCTGATCGGCTCCGGAATCGGCGTCACGGCGTTTTTCTGCTTCATGTTTTCCTGGGTCGAACTGCTGCTGGCGCGAACCCTGACCTCGGTAAATGCCAAGCCCATCGCGGCGGTGATGACTCGCACGGTCTCGGCGTCCGGCATCGACTGGGGCGTGCTGGCAGCGGCGGGGGTGTTGACCATTCTGCCGGGCATGCTGGTGATCTGGTTTGTTCGCAACCACGTGGCCAAGGGCTTTGCCCTGGGCCGGGTATGAGGAACTGATGATGGAATGGATGAGTTGGACCGTCCCCACGGCGGCGTTCTTCAGCGTCATTGCCTTGATCCTCGTAGGCATGACGACCTGGGAATTGCGTTCGCCGAGCATATTGCGACGAGGTTTTTTGCCGATTGCCACCACGCGTGGCGATCGGTTGTTCATCGGTCTTCTCGGCAGCGCCTACCTGCATTTGCTGGTAATCGGCGTGACCGACTGGAGCATCTGGGTCGCCTTCGCGTTGTCCCTGGTGTGGCTGTTGGTGGTGATGCGTTGGGGCTAGTCGAATCGCTCGGCAATGTTGCTCCGAAACTCAATAAGGAGGTCTCTATGTTCGACAAAAACAATAAGCTGCGACATAGCATTTCATTGGCAGCCATGCTGGCACTCAGCGGTTTGAGCGCGTCTGCCTGGGCCGATGCCTATGAAGACGCCGCGAAGAAATGGATCGGCAGTGAATTCAAGCCGTCGACCCTGACGGCCGATCAGCAACTCGAAGAGCTGAAGTGGTTCATCAAGGCGGCGGAGCCGTTTCGTGGGATGAGTATCAAGGTGGTTTCGGAAACCATCGCCACCCACGAATACGAGTCCAAGGTGCTGGCCAAGGCCTTCACCGAGATCACCGGGATCAAGCTGACCCACGACCTGTTGCAGGAAGGCGATGTGGTGGAAAAGCTGCAGACGCAGATGCAGTCGGACAAGAACATCTATGACGGCTGGGTCAACGACTCGGACCTGATCGGTACGCACTTTCGATACGGCAAGACCGAATCGATCACCGACCTGATGGCCAACGAGGGCAAGAACTTCACTTCGCCGACCCTGGACATCAAGGACTTCATCGGCATCTCCTTCACCACCGCGCCGGACGGCAAGATCTATCAATTGCCTGACCAGCAGTTCGCCAACCTGTACTGGTTCCGCGCCGATTGGTTCGAACGTGCGGACCTCAAGGCCAAGTTCAAGGAAAAGTACGGCTACGAGCTGGGTGTACCGGTGAACTGGTCGGCCTATGAAGACATCGCCAAGTTCTTCAGCGAAGACGTCAAGGAAATCGACGGCAAGCGTGTCTACGGGCACATGGACTACGGCAAGAAAGACCCGTCCCTGGGCTGGCGTTTCACTGACGCCTGGTTCTCCATGGCCGGTGGTGGCGACAAGGGCATTCCCAACGGCTTACCGGTGGATGAATGGGGTATCCGGGTCGAGGATTGCCATCCGGTCGGCTCCAGCGTGACCCGTGGCGGCGACACCAACGGCCCGGCGGCAGTGTTCGCCACCACCAAATACGTGGACTGGATGAAGAAATACGCACCACCGGAAGCGGCGGGCATGACCTTCTCCGAGTCCGGGCCGGTGCCGTCCCAGGGCAACATCGCCCAGCAGATCTTCTGGTACACCGCCTTCACCGCCGATATGACCAAGCCGGGCCTGGCAGTGATGAACGCCGATGGCACGCCGAAATGGCGCATGGCACCGTCGCCACGCGGACCGTATTGGGAGGAGGGCATGAAGCTGGGGTATCAGGACGTGGGTTCCTGGACGTTCATGAAGTCCACGCCTGAGAAGCAGAAACTGGCAGCCTGGCTGTATGCGCAGTTCGTGACCTCTAAAACCGTGTCGCTGAAGAAAACCATCGTCGGCCTGACCCCGATCCGCGAATCGGACATCAACTCGCAGGCCATGACCGACCTGGCACCGAAACTCGGCGGCCTGGTGGAGTTCTACCGCAGCCCGGCCCGCGTGCAATGGACCCCGACCGGGACCAACGTGCCGGACTATCCACGCCTGGCGCAACTGTGGTGGAGCCACATCGCCGAAGCCGCCAGCGGCGAAAAAACCCCGCAACAGGCACTCGACGGCCTGGCCAAGGATCAGGACGCGATCATGTCCCGGCTGGAACGCTCGAAGGCACAAGCCACCTGCGCCCCGAAAATGAACCCCGAGCGCGACGCGCAGTACTGGTTCGACCAGCCGGGCGCCCCGAAACCGAAACTGGCGAATGAGAAGCCGCAGGGTGAAACTGTGAGCTATGCAGAGTTGCTGAAGTCGTGGGAGGCGGCGCGTAAGTAAAAGTTTGGAAGGTGAAATGCGAACGGCACCGGAAGGTGCCGTTTTCATTTGTGTCTGATAAGGCCTCTTCGCGAGCAAGCCCGCTCCCACATTAGATCGGCGTCGGACTCAAGTTTTGTGGTCACTGCAGATCAACTGTGGGAGCGGGCTTGCCCGCGAAGAGGCCGTCTCTGGCAATCGATATCTAATGGACGGTCAAATGTATGAAGGTTAGAAGATCGCAGCCTTCGGCAGCTCCTACAGGGTGTACCTCGTTCCAATGTAGGAGCTGCCGAAGGCTGAGATCTTTTGATGTCGACTCAATAACAAAAACGGCACCCGAAGGTGCCGTTTTCATTTGTGTCTGATAAGGCCTCTTCGCGAGCAAGCCCGCTCCCACATTAGATCGGCGTCGGACTCAAGTTTTGTGGTCACTGCAGATCAACTGTGGGAGCGGGCTTGCCCGCGAAGAGGCCGTCTCTGGCAATCGATATCTAATGGACGGTCAAATGTATGAAGGTTAGAAGATCGCAGCCTTCGGCAGCTCCTACAGGGTGTACCTCGTTCCAATGTAGGAGCTGCCGAAGGCTGCGATCTTTTGATGTCGACTCAATAACAAAAACGGCACCCGAAGGTGCCGTTTCTGTTTACTACCGAGTGTCGCTTAAGCGATCAACCCGCCAGACCCGATTGCTGTACCAGGTTCAACAGCGGCTGTGGATACAGGCCGAGGAAGAACGCCAGTACCGCGATGGCCAGCAGCATCACGCCGCCTGCACGTTGTTCCCAGTGCAGTTGGGCATCGTGGCGACGCAGGTTTGGTTCGATCAGGTACAGGGTGACCATGACACGCAGGTAGTAGAACACGCCGATGGCGCTGCCCAGTACCAGGGAGCCGACCAGCCACCATTGTTGCGACTGGACACCGGTGGCGATGATGTAGAACTTGCCGATGAAGCCCGCGGTCAGAGGGATACCAGCCAGGGACAGCATCATCACGGTCAGTACGGCAGTCAGGTACGGACGGCGCCAGAACAGGCCGCGGTATTCGTACAGGGCATCGGCGTCACGGCCGTTGTACGGCGACGACATCAGGGTGATCACGCCGAAGGCGCCAAGGCTGGTGATCACGTAGGTGACCAGGTACACGCCGATGGCTTCCACGGCCAGGCCCTTGCTCGCCACCAGGGCGATCAGCAGGTAACCGAAGTGAGCAATGGACGAGTAACCCAGCAGACGCTTGAGGTTGCTCTGGGTCAGCGCCAGCAGGTTACCGAACAGGATCGACGCGATGGCGATGATGGTCAGCACGTCGCTCAGTACACCGCTGCTCGCCGCTGGCGAGATCTGGAACAGACGCACCATCACCGCGAACACCGCGACTTTGGAGGCCGTGGCCAGGAACGCTGCAACCGGCGCCGGAGCACCTTCGTAGACGTCCGGGGTCCAGAGGTGGAACGGTACCAGCGACAGTTTGAACGCCAGGCCGATCAGCATCATGCCCAGGCCCAGTTGTGCCAGCGAGCTTGGCAGGCCGGTGGCCGCCAGGGCCTGGCCGATACCGACGAAGCTCAGGGAGCCGGAGTCGG
Organism: Pseudomonas umsongensis; assembly: GCF_002236105.1. Classification (GTDB taxonomy): domain Bacteria; phylum Pseudomonadota; class Gammaproteobacteria; order Pseudomonadales; family Pseudomonadaceae; genus Aquipseudomonas; species Aquipseudomonas umsongensis. The sequence goes on along the minus strand of NZ_NIWU01000001.1, from coordinate 1,994,311 downwards.
CATACAGCAACGCCATGCCGAACAACAGGAACGCGGAACCGGCAGCCGACAGCACCATGTACTTGATGCCGGCTTCCAGCGAGCGCTTGTTGAAGAAGGCATAGGCGACCAGGCCGTAGACCGGTACCGAGAGCAGTTCCAGGCCAATGAACAAGCCAGCCAGGTGCTGCGCGCTGACCAGCACCAGGCCACCGGCGGCGGCCATCAGGATCAGCAGGTACAGTTCTTCACGGTTGCCCGGGTAACCCGAACCGCCATCGCCGAGGTAGGCGTGGGCGAGGGTCACGCAAGCGAGGGTGGCGACCAGGATCAGTGCCATGTACAGGCAGGCAAAGGTGTCGATCTGCAGCAATGGCGTCACGGCCAGGGGCGCGACTTTCAGGGCTGGCAGGATCGACAGCAAAGCCAGGTTCAGACCCGCCACCGACAGCAGGAAGGTCTGGGAGTGGTTGCGGCGCCAGGCAATCGCCAGCATCACCACGATGATCGTGGCGCTGGTGATCAACAACGGCGCTAGCGCGATAAAGTGTTGAGTCGTGAATTCCATAGCGCTCTTACCGGGCCGAAGCGAGTTGAGTGAAGGCGGTGCCGAGCCACTGCTGCACGCCATGCATCGTCGCGGCAGAGGTATCGAGGAACGGTTGCGGGTAGACGCCGATGTAGATCAGCAGCGCAGCCAGGCCGACCACCATGATCATTTCGCGACCGTCCATGCCATGCAGGACCGCATCCGACTTGGCCGGACCGAAGTACGCACGGTGGATCATGATCAGCGAGTAGACCGAACCGAACACCAGGCCGGACGTCGCGATGATGGTGACCCATGGCGCGATCGGGAAGGTGCCGATCAGGATCAGGAACTCACCGACGAAGTTACCGGTACCCGGCAGGCCCAGGGACGCCGCTGCAAAGAACAGGCTGAGGGCTGGCAGGTAGGCGATCTTCGACCACAGGCCGCCCATTTCGCGCATGTCGCGAGTGTGGGTACGCTCGTACAGTTGGCCACTGAGGATAAAGAGTGCCGCCGCCGACAGGCCGTGCGCGAGCATCTGCATCACCGCGCCCTGCAGCGCCAGTTGGCTGCCGGAATAGATGCCGATCAGTACGAAGCCCATGTGGGAAACGGACGAGAAGGCAATCAGACGCTTGATGTCGGTTTGCGCGAACGCCAGGAACGCGCCGTAGAAGATCCCGATCAGACCCAGGGTCATGGCGAACGGCGCGAACTCGGCCGAGGCATTCGGGAACAGCGGCAGGGCGAAACGCAGCAAGCCGTAGGCAGCAGTCTTCAGCAAGATACCGGCCAGGTCCACGGAACCTGCGGTCGGCGCCTGGGCGTGAGCGTCAGGCAACCAGGAGTGGAACGGTACGACTGGCAGCTTCACCGCGAAGGCGATGAAGAAGCCGAGCATCAGGATGTACTCGGTGGTCGTCGACATCTTGGTTTTCAACAGGTCGGCGTAGTTGAACGTAATCACGCCGGTGTCGTTGAAGTTGACCAGTACCAGGCCCAGGATCGCCACCAGCATGATCAGGCCGGAAGCCTGAGTGAAGATGAAGAACTTGGTCGCCGCGTAGATCCGGGTTTTCTTGCCGTCCGAAGAACTGTGACCCCAGAGCGCGATGAGGAAGTACATCGGCACCAGCATCATTTCCCAGAAGAAGAAGAACATGAACAGGTCGAGGGCCAGGAACACGCCGACGACACCGCCCAGGATCCACATCAGGTTCAAGTGGAAGAAGCCCACGTGACGCTGGATCTCTTTCCACGAGCAGAGTACCGAGAGGACACCCAGCAGGCCGGTCAGCATGATCATCAACAGCGACAGGCCGTCGAGGGCCAGGTGCACGTTGATGCCGAAGCGCTGGATCCAGACGTGCTTGAACTCAAGCGCCCAGGTCGGATCGGCGCCAGGCGCCGGGGCAAACGAATAGTCGCCGTTAGCCCACAGCCAGAGGCCGAGGGCGAGCAACAGGGACATGGTGATCAGCGCAATCCAGCGGGGGAGGGTGGCGCCGAAGCGCTCACCCAGCCAGCACAGCAGGCCGCCGATGAAGGGGATCAGGATTAGCCAAGGCAGAATCATGACGGGCTCAATTCCTTTCGCAAGTTCGCAAGGTTCATATCAGACCGCTACCAGCACGACGGCGCCGATTACCAGCACGGCACCAGCAGCCATCGAGGCGGCATACCAACGCAGTTGACCCGTCTCGGTACGGCTCAGGGCGGTGTGACCGCCTTTGGCCATGCGCGGGATCAGGCCGATGGTCTGGTCCAGTGGGTCTTTGCGCAGGATGTGGCTGATCGCCAGGTATGGCTTGACGAACAGTTTGTCGTAGATCCAGTCGAAGCCCCAGGCAGCGAACCACCAGGCCGAGAGGAAACGGCCGATGCCGCTGTTGGCGATGGCGGTGACGAAGCGACGCTTGCCGAGGAACAGCAGCGCAGCCAGCAGGATACCAGACAGGGCGATGGCGCCCGAGGCGATTTCCAGGCTGTGCTTGGCTTCGCCGCCGGCATGGCCGACGCTTTGCGGCAGTACGCCGTGCAGGGGTGGAACGATCATCGCGCCAATGGCGGTGGACAATACGATCAGCACCGACAGCGGCAGCCAGTGAGCGATGCCGTGACCGGCGTGGGCTTCGGTCTTCGCTTCACCGTGGAACGCGATGAAGATCAGGCGGAAGGTGTACAGCGAGGTCATGAACGCGCCGACCAGACCTGCGTAGAGCAGACCCTGGTTGCCGCTGGCGAACGCTTCCCAGAGGATTTCGTCCTTGGAGTAGAAACCTGCGGTCACCAGTGGCAGGGCCGCCAGGGCCGCACCGCCAACGATGAAGCTGGCGTAGGCCAGAGGCAGTTTCTTCCACAGGCCGCCCATCTTGAAGATGTCCTGCTCGTGGTGGCAGGCAACGATCACCGCACCGGAGGCAAGGAACAACAGCGCCTTGAAGAAGGCGTGGGTCATCAGGTGGAAGATCGCGCCGTCCCAGGCGCCAACGCCCAGGGCCAGGAACATGTAGCCGATCTGGCTCATGGTCGAGTAGGCAAGGATACGCTTGATGTCGGTTTGAACCAGGGCGGCAAAACCTGCCAGCACCAGGGTCACACCGCCGACGATGCCGACCAGGTGCAGGATTTCCGGCGCCAGGGTGAACAGGCCGTGGGTACGGGCGATCAGGTAGACGCCCGCGGTTACCATGGTTGCGGCGTGGATCAGTGCCGAAACCGGGGTAGGACCGGCCATCGCGTCCGCCAGCCAGGTTTGCAGCGGCAGTTGCGCGGATTTACCGACAGCGCCGCCCAGCAGCATCAGGGTGGCCATGACCATCCAGAAGTCACCGGCCTGGAATTTCTGCGGTGCCAGCACCAGCAGTTCCTGGACGTTCAGCGTACCCAGTTGGGCGAACAGGATGAACAGGCCGATAGCCATGAACACGTCGCCGATACGGGTCACGATGAAGGCCTTGAGCGCGGCGTTACCGTTGTTGCGGTTGCTGTAGTAGAAACCGATCAACAGGTACGAGCACAGGCCCACGCCTTCCCAGCCGAAGTACAGGAACAACAGGTTATCGCCCAGCACCAGGAACAGCATGCTGGCGATAAACAGGTTGGTGTAGGCGAAGAAGCGCGAATAACCGGCTTCACCGCGCATGTACCAGGACGCGAACAGGTGGATCAGGAAACCCACGCCAACCACCACACCGAGCATGGTCAGGGACAGACCATCGAGGTACAGCGCGAAGTTCGGCGTGAAGCCTTCCACCGCCATCCACTGCCACAACACCTGGGTGTAGTGGCCGTCTTCCGGTGGGGCGACGTTGAATTGCCAGATCACGTAAGCCGTGACGATGGCCGACAAGCCGACGGAACCGACGCCGATCAGCGCCGAGAGGTTTTCCGAGAGGCGTCCACGGGAGAACGACAGCAGCAGGAAACCAATGAGAGGGAATATGAAAGTCAGATAGAGAAGATTCATCCGCGCATCTCGCTGGCAGCGTCGATATCGAGAGTGTGGAAGCGGCGGTACAGCTGCAACAGAATCGCCAGGCCGATACTGGCCTCGGCGGCTGCCAGGCTGATCACCAGGATGAACATGATCTGTCCATCCGGCTGCGCCCAACGGCTACCGGCAACGATGAAAGCCAAGGCGGAGGCATTCATCATGACCTCCAGGCTCATCAGCACGAAAAGAATGTTGCGGCGGACCATCAGGCCGACCAGACCGAGGCAGAACAGGATGCCGGCGACCGCCAGACCATGCTCCATAGGGATAGCAGGCATCGTCATTGCTCCTTGGCTTCGTTGCGGCCCAAGTGGAACGCCGTCACGGCTGCGGCGAGCAGCAGCATCGAGGCGAGTTCGACCACCAGCAGGTACGGACCGAACAGGCTGATGCCCACGGCCTTGGCGTCTACGGTGGTGTGGCCAACGGCCTCACCGGTCTGGTGGGAGAACAGCACATACAGCAGTTCCACCAGCAGCAGCGCAGCCAGGGCGATCGGGCCGGCCCAAATACCGGGCTTGAGCCAGACGCGCTCTTGCTGAACCGAGGCCGGGCCAAGGTTCAGCATCATCACCACGAACACGAACAGCACCATGATGGCGCCAGCGTAGGCGATCACTTCCAGGACACCGGCAAACGGCGCGCCGAGGGCGAAAAACGTCATCGCCACGGCAATCAGCGAAATGATCAGGTAGAGCAGGGCGTGCACAGGGTTGGTGTTGGTGATCACGCGAAGCGTGGACACCACAGCGATACCCGATGCGAAATAGAAAGCGAATTCCATCTTTCTTCCTTAAGGCAGCAAGCTCTTCACGTTGATCGGTTCGGCTTCATTCTGCGCGGAGCCCTTCGGCTTACCGGCAATCGCCATACCTGCAACACGATAGAAGTTGTAATCAGGGTTTTTGCCGGGGCCGGAGATCAGCAGATCTTCTTTCTCGTAAACCAGGTCCTGACGTTTGAACTCGGCCATTTCGAAATCCGGCGTGAGCTGGATCGCGGTGGTCGGGCAGGCTTCCTCGCAGAGGCCGCAAAAGATGCAGCGCGAGAAGTTGATGCGGAAGAAGTCCGGATACCAGCGACCGTCTTCGGTTTCAGCTTTCTGCAGCGAGATGCAACCGACCGGGCACGCCACGGCGCACAGGTTGCAGGCTACACAACGCTCTTCGCCGTCGGGGTCGCGGGTCAGGACGATACGGCCACGGTAGCGCGGCGGCAGGTAGACCGGTTCTTCCGGGTACTGCAGCGTGTCGCGCTTGCGGAAGGCGTGGCCGAAAATCATCACCAGGCTGCGAAGCTGGGTGTAGAAGCCATGCACGATGTCAAATATGTACTTCATGATTCTCTATCCTCACTGAGCCGCGACGGCGGGCGTGTTGAGCAACACGATCGCAGCGGTCACCAGCATGTTGACGAGGGTCAGCGGCAGGCAGAACTTCCAGCTGAAATCCATCACCTGGTCATACCGTGGGCGCGGAATCGAGGCGCGCAGCAGGATGAACATCATGATGAAGAACGCGGTTTTCAGTGCGAACCAGATGAACGGGATCTGCGGCAGGATGCCGAACGGACCGTGCCAGCCACCGAAGAACAAGGTCACCAGCAGTGCCGAAATCAGCACGATGCCGATGTACTCGCCGACGAAGAACATGCCCCATTTCATGCCGGCGTATTCAATGTGGTAACCGTCGGCCAGTTCCTGCTCCGCTTCCGGCTGGTCGAACGGGTGACGGTGAGTCACGGCGACGCCAGCGATGAAGAAGGTCAGGAAGCCGAAGATCTGCGGAATGATGAACCACATGTTCTGCGCTTGGTATTCAACGATGTCGCGCATGTTGAACGAGCCGACCTGGATCACGATGCCCATCAGCGACAGGCCCATGAACACTTCGTACGACACGGTCTGTGCCGAGGCCCGCAAGCTGCCCAGCAGGGCGAACTTGTTGTTGCTCGACCAGCCGGCGAACAGCACCGCGTAGACCGACAGGCCGGCCATGGCGAAGAAGAACAGGATGCCGATGTTGATATCCGCCACGCCCCAGGTCGGGGTGATCGGGATGATCGCGAAGGCAATCAGCAGGGCGCTCATGGCCACGACCGGTGCCAGGGTGAAGATCATCTTGTCGGCGAATGGAGGCGTCCAGTCTTCCTTGAAGAACATCTTGATCATGTCGGCGGCGATCTGGAACGCGCCGAACGGGCCGACGCGGTTCGGACCGTAACGGTCCTGCCAGAGGGCGAGCAGGCGACGCTCCACCCAGCTGAGCAGGGCGCCGCAAACCACCACGGCGAGCAGGATCACCACGGCCTTGAGGACCGCGATGATCACGTCGATCACTTCAGGAGTGAACAAGGTCATTGAGCTGCCTCCTGCAGACCGTCAACGGATTTACCAAAGATCGCTGGCGGAATGCCGGCGATGCCCGCAGGCAAGGCCACCAGGCCTGCGCCCAGCTCTTCGTTGATGCGCAGCGGCAGACGCAGGGTCTGGCCGGCAACGTTCAAGCTCAGCATGGCGCCGTCGTTGACACCCAGGCGGTCGGCTTCGGATTTGGCCAAGGCGACGTAGGCGGCCGGAATACGTTCCTGGACCGGCGCGGCTTTCGAAGAGTTCTCTTCGCTGCCGAACAGGTGGAAGAACGGCACGACCTGCCAGGTGCCCGGGGCCGGGTTGAACGCGCGCGGAACACTGGCGAACCAGTTCAGCGAATCACCTGTGCTTTCGATCAGGCGGGTGCCCGGGTCGCCAGCGCGGATGTGACCACCGACTTCGTCCTGGAACTTGTTCCAGGCTTGCGGCGAGTTCCAGCCCGGAGACCAGGCGAATGGCACTTGCTGGCGCGGTTCGGCCGAGCCCGAGTAACCTTCCATCGAGAAGGCGAACGCGGTGTCCTTGTCCTGCGGGGTACGCGGTTCGTGCACGCTGATGTCGGCGCGCATGGCGGTACGACCGGAGTAACGCAACGGTTCACGGGCCAGTTTCATGCCCTTGATGCGGAACGCGGCGGACGGAGCGGCATCGACGATGCGGTTCAATTGCGGCGTGCTTGCAGCCACGGCAGCGGTGACGTGGTCCAGTTGGGTCCAGTCGATCGGCTGGTTCAGCAGGGTCGCACGCAGGGCATGCAGCCAGCGCCAGCCTTCGTGAACCAGGATGCTCGCGTCCATGTACTTCGGATCGAACACCTGGAAGAAGCGCTGGGCGCGACCTTCCTGGCTAACCAGGGTACCGTCGCCTTCAGCGAAGCTGGCGGCTGGCAGGACCAGGTGTGCGCGATCGCTGGTAGCGGTCTTCTGGTGGTCGGCCACGATCAGCACTTTGGTGGCGTTCAGGGCTGCGTCGACCTTGGCCTTGTCAGTGCGGGTGTACAGATCGTTTTCCAGCACGACGATGGCGTCGGCTTTACCGTCGATCACCGCTTGCAGGGCTGCATCGACCGATTCGCCACCGAGCATGGCCAGGCCGAGGCTGTTGGCCTCAGGCACGATCAGGCTGATGGAACCGTTCTTCTCGCGCAGCTTCAGGGCCTTGGCGATGTTCGCGGCAGCTTCGATCAGGGCTTTGGAGCCCAGGGAAGTGCCGGCGATGATCAGTGGGCGCTTGGCCGCGAGCAGGGCGTCGGCAATGCGCTTGGCCAACTCGAGGGCTTCGGCGTCCAGGCCTTCGACGGCCGGAGCGCTGGCGTCGAGGGCGTGAGCCACGGCGAAACCGATGCGGGCCAGGTCGTCGGGAGCGGCGTGAACGCACTCTTCGGCGATGTCGTCGAGCTTGGTTTCAGCCAGGCTTGCAATGAACAGCGGGTTCAGCGCGTGCTGGCCGATGTTCTTCACCGCAGCGTCGAGCCAAGGCTGGACGCGCATGGCGTCAGCCATGTCTTCGGCCTTGCCCTTGACCGATTGACGCAGGGACAGGGCCATACGAGCAGCAGTCTGGGTCAGGTCTTCACCGAGGACGAACACGGCGTCGTGGTCTTCGATGTCGCGCATGTTCGGCACAGGCAGCGGGCTGTCTTTGAGCACCTGCAGGACCAGGCGGATGCGTTCCAGCTCGGCAGCTTCGATACCGGAGTAGAAGTGCTCGGCACCGACCAGTTCGCGCAACGCGTAGTTGCTTTCGAGGCTGGCGCGGGGCGAACCGATACCGACGATGTTGCGACCGCGCAGCAGGTCGGCGGCTTTATCCAGGGCTTCGTCGAGGCTCAGCTTGGCGCCATTGGCCAGCAGGGGCTGACGTGGGCGGTCTTCGCGGTTGACGTAGCCATAGCCGAAACGGCCACGGTCGCACAGAAAGTACTGGTTCACCGAACCGTTGTAGCGGTTTTCGATACGACGCAGTTCACCGTAGCGCTCGCCCGGGGAGATGTTGCAACCGCTGGAGCAGCCATGGCAGATACTCGGCGAGAACTGCATGTCCCACTTACGGTTGTAGCGCTCGGAGTGAGTCTTGTCGGTGAACACACCGGTCGGGCAGACCTCGGTCAGGTTGCCGGAGAACTCGCTTTCCAGCACGCCGTCTTCAACGCGACCGAAGTACACGTTGTCGTGGGCGCCGAATACGCCGAGGTCGGTGCCGCCAGCGTAGTCTTTATAGAAGCGCACGCAGCGGTAGCAAGCGATGCAGCGGTTCATCTCGTGGGAAATGAACGGGCCCAGTTGCTGGTTCTGGTGGGTACGCTTGGTGAAGCGGTAACGGCGCTCGTTGTGGCCGGTCATTACCGTCATGTCTTGCAGGTGGCAGTGACCGCCTTCCTCACAGACCGGGCAGTCGTGAGGGTGGTTGGTCATCAGCCATTCAACAACGCTGGCGCGAAATGCCTTGGACTCTTCATCGTCGATGGAGATCCAGGTGCCATCGGTGGCAGGGGTCATGCAGGACATGACGATACGACCACGGGTGTCGTTCTCGTCGGTGTACTGCTTGACCGCGCACTGGCGGCAAGCGCCAACGCTGCCGAGGGCAGGGTGCCAGCAGAAATACGGAATATCGAGGCCCAGAGACAGACATGCCTGTAACAGGTTGTCTGCCCCATCGACTTCGAGCGCTTTGCCGTCTACGTGGATAGTGGCCATGGTTCAAAGTTCTTCGTTGGCCCGGTGTCAGCGGGCGTGGCTAATGGAATCTTGTTATCCGCGCGAATCAACACAGCCGGTGAAGGCGTCATCGCGCGAAAAGCGAAGGGCACGGACCCTTCGCCTTTTTTAAGCATTTACGCGCCGACTACGATCGGCCTTGCCAGAGGCGGGACGGCGGCGCGGGTAGGCGCGATGCCGGCTTCGAACTCGTGGCGGAAGTATTTGATGGCACTGCCCAACGGCTCCACGGCGCCCGGTGCGTGAGCACAGAAGGTCTTGCCTGGGCCAAGGAAGCCGACCAGACCCAGCAGGGTCTCGATGTCGCCGGCTTGCCCTTCACCGTTCTCGATGGCCATCAGCAGCTTGACGCTCCATGGCAGGCCATCGCGGCAAGGGGTGCAGAAGCCGCAGGATTCGCGGGCGAAGAACTGCTCCATGTTGCGCAGCAGGGACACCATGTTGACGCTGTCGTCCACCGCCATGGCCAGGCCGGTACCCATACGGGTGCCCACCTTGGCGATGCCGCCGGCGTACATTTGTGCGTCCAGGTGTTCCGGCAACAGGAAGCCGGTACCGGCACCGCCAGGCTGCCAGGCCTTGAGCTTGTAACCGTCGCGCATGCCGCCAGCATAGTCTTCGAACAGCTCGCGAGCGGTGACGCCAAACGGCAGCTCCCACAGGCCAGGGTTCTTGACCTTGCCGGAGAAGCCCATGAGCTTGGTGCCCATGTCTTCGCTGCCTTCGCGAGCCAACGATTTGTACCAGTCCACGCCGTCGGCGATGATCGCCGGCACGTTGCACAGGGTCTCGACGTTGTTCACGCAGGTCGGCTTGCCCCATACGCCAACGGCGGCAGGGAAGGGCGGCTTGGAGCGCGGGTTGGCGCGGCGGCCTTCGAGGGAGTTGATCAGTGCGGTTTCTTCACCGCAGATGTAACGCCCGGCACCGGTGTGGACGAACAGCTCGAAATCAAAGCCGCTGCCCAGGATGTTCTTGCCCAAAAGACCGGCTGCCTTGGCTTCTTCCACGGCACGGTTCAGGTGCTTGGCGGCGGTGGTGTACTCGCCGCGCAGGAAGATGTAGCCACGGTAGGTTTTCAGTGCGCGGGCACTGATCAGCATGCCTTCGATCAGCAGATGGGGCAGTTGCTCCATCAGCATGCGGTCTTTCCAGGTGTTGGGCTCCATTTCATCCGCGTTGCACAGCAGGTAGCGGATGTTGATGGATTCGTCTTTTGGCATCAGGCCCCACTTCACGCCAGTGGGGAAGCCTGCACCGCCGCGGCCTTTAAGGCCGGAGTCTTTCACGGTCTGGACGATATCGTCCTGGGCCATGTCGGCGAAGGCCTTGCGCGCCGCGGCGTAACCGTTCTTGGCCTGGTATTCGTCGAGCCATACGGCTTCGCCGTCGTCACGCAGGCGCCAGGTGAGCGGGTGAGTCTCGGCCGAACGCTTGATGCGGTTGGCCGGACCGAAGGAAGTCAGGGTCATACGTAGCCCTCGAGCAATTTGGCAACGCCAGCTGGCTGCACATCACCGAACGTGTCGTCGTCGATCATCAACGCCGGCGCCTTGTCGCAGTTGCCGAGGCAGCAGACCGGCAGCAGGGTGAAACGACCGTCGGTGGTGGTTTGACCCAGGCCGATGCCGAGTTTGCTCTGGATTTCGCTGACCACCGACTCGTGGCCGCCGATGTAGCAGACCATGCTGTCGCAGACGCGAATGATGTGACGGCCCACTGGCTGACGGAAGATCTGGCTGTAGAACGTCGCCACGCCTTCAACGTCGCTGGCCGGGATGCCGAGGATCTCGCCGATGGCGTACAAGGCGCCGTCCGGCACCCAGCCACGTTCCTTCTGGACGATCTTCAGGGCTTCGATCGACGCCGCGCGCGGGTCTTCGTAGTGATGCAACTCGTGCTCGATGGCCGAGCGCTCGGTTTCACTCAAGGTGAAACGGTCTGTCTGGATAAGCGTGCTGTTCATGCTTAGCGGTCCACGTCGGCCATAACGAAATCGATACTACCCAGGTACGCGATCAAGTCCGCGACCATGCTGCCTTTGATCACCGAAGGGATCTGCTGCAGGTGCGGGAAGCTTGGGGTACGAATCCGGGTGCGGTAGCTCATGGTGCCGCCATCGCTCGTCAGGTAATAACTGTTGATGCCCTTGGTCGCTTCGATCATCTGGAAGGATTCGTTGGCCGGCATGACCGGGCCCCACGAAACTTGCAGGAAGTGCGTGATCAAGGTCTCGATGTGCTGCAGCGTGCGCTCTTTCGGTGGCGGCGTGGTCAGCGGGTGATCCGCCTTGTACGGGCCTTCCGGCATGTTGCGCAGGCACTGGTCGATGATCTTGATGCTCTGGCGCATTTCTTCCACGCGCACGATGCAACGGTCGTAGGCATCGCCATTGGCCGCCAGCGGCACTTCGAACTCGAAGTTCTCGTAGCCCGAGTACGGGCGCGCCTTACGCAGGTCGAAGTCGCAACCGGTGGCACGCAGGCCGGCACCGGTGACGCCCCATTCCAGGGCTTGCTTGGTGTTGTAGTCGGCGACGCCGATGGTCCGGCCACGCAGGATGCTGTTGTCCAGTGCGGCTTTCTGGTATTCGTCCAGGCGCTTGGGCATCCACTCGACGAAATCCTTGACCAGTTTTTCCCAGCCGCGCGGCAGGTCGTGGGCGACGCCACCGATGCGGTACCAGGCCGGGTGCAGGCGGAAACCGGTGATGGCTTCGATCACCGTGTACGCCTTCTGGCGGTCGGTGAAGGTGAAGAACACCGGAGTCATGGCGCCGACGTCCTGGATGTAAGTCCCCAGGAACAGCAGGTGGCTGGTGATCCGGAAAAACTCGGCCATCATGATGCGGATGACGTCGACCTTCTCGGGCACCTTGATGCCGGCCAGCTTCTCGACCGAGAGCACGTACGGCAGGTTGTTCATCACGCCGCCGAGGTAGTCGATACGGTCGGTGTACGGAATGAAACTGTGCCAGGACTGACGCTCGGCCATCTTCTCGGCACCACGGTGGTGGTAGCCGACGTCTGGCACGCAGTCGACGATCTCTTCACCGTCCAGCTGCAGGATGATACGGAACGCACCGTGCGCCGAAGGGTGGTTCGGACCCAGGTTGAGGAACATGTAGTCCTCGTTCGGGCCGGAACGCTTCATGCCCCAGTCTTCAGGCTTGAAGCGCGCGGCTTCTTCCTCAAGCTGTTGCTTGGCCAGGGTCAGGCTGTACGGGTCGAACTCGGTGGCACGGGCCGGGAAGTCCTTGCGCAGCGGGTGACCTTCCCAGGTCGGCGGCATCATGATGCGCGACAGGTGCGGGTGACCTTTGAAGTCGATGCCGTACATGTCCCAGACTTCACGCTCGTACCAGTTGGCATTTGGCCAGATGCTGGTGACGGTTGGCAGGCTGAGGTCGCTCTCGGACAAGGCGACCTTGATCATGACGTCACTATTACGTTCGATCGACATCAGGTGGTAGAACACGGAGAAGTCGACGCCGTTCGGCAGCCCTTGACGCTTGGTGCGCAGACGCTCGTCCACGCCATGCAGGTCATAGAGCATGACGTACGGCTTGGGCAGGTTGCGCAGGAACGTCAGGACTTCGACGAGTTTGGCGCGGGCAACCCAAAGCACCGGCATGCCGGTGCGGGTAGGCTGGGCGGTGAACGCCTCCGGGCCAAAACGGTTGTTCAGTTCGACGACCACATCCTGGTCGTCTGCCTTGTAAGGCGGGATGTACAGAGCACTGCCTGTAGTCATGGTTATTTAATCGCTTTCGGTCAACGTAAAGAATGAAGCCAGTGTCTCGTTCTATTGAAGAAGCAGAGCTGGATCAGACTTCGTCGGGGCTGCGCAGGTTGGTGACTGCGATTCGCTGTTCGCGGCGCTTGTCCTTTTCGGAAGGCATCTCGGCGCGATATACGCCTTGATCGCCAACGACCCAGGAAAGCGGACGACGCTCCTGTCCAATCGATTCCTGCAGCAGCATCAAGCCTTGCAGGAAAGCTTCAGGGCGGGGCGGGCAGCCAGGCACGTAGACGTCCACGGGCAGGAATTTGTCCACCCCTTGAACGACGGAGTAGATGTCGTACATGCCACCGGAGTTGGCGCACGAACCCATGGAGATGACCCATTTAGGTTCGAGCATTTGCTCGTAGAGACGCTGAATGATCGGCGCCATCTTGATGAAGCAGGTACCGGCGATAACCATGAAATCCGCCTGGCGCGGCGATGCCCGGATAACCTCGGCGCCGAAGCGCGCGATGTCGTGGGGCGCCGTGAAGGCGGTGGTCATTTCCACGTAGCAGCACGAAAGACCGAAGTTATACGGCCACAGGGAGTTCTTGCGCCCCCAGTTGATCGTGCCGTTAAGCACGTCTTCGAGCTTGCCCATGAAAATGTTTTTGTGGACTTGATCTTCTAACGGATCGGAAACGGTTTCCCGCTGGCCGATCGGATACTGCTCGTTAGGAGCATCGGGGTCGATCCTGGTGAGATTGTATTGCATTGCCAAAGCCTCATTGTTTCAGCTTCGCTTGCCGCTTGCGCCGAGCTTCCGGAGCCCAGTCAAGGGCGCCCACTCGGAATAGGTAGACAAGACCTGCCAACAGAATTGCTATGAAAACGAGAGCTTCGACGAATCCGGTCCAGCCGCTTTCGCGGACGGACACAGACCATGCAAAGAGAAAGAGGGCTTCGATATCGAAGATCACGAACAGCATCGCGACCAGATAGAATTTGGCTGAGAGCCGCAAGCGGGCGCCACCTGTAGGTAGCATGCCGGACTCGAACGGTTCGTTTTTGCTGCGGCCCCAGGCTTTTGACCCAAGGAGGCTGGAGACGCCCAGCATGAAGGCACAGAGGCCGACGACGCCTAGAAGGAAAATGGCAAAGCCCCAGTTGTGGGCCATGAGTCCTGTCGCTTCGGGCATGCTGGTAATCCTTAACAGAGAGCAAAGGTCTCTGAGCTTGAAAAGGTAACAACGCAGTGACGATATGTCGCAGCAATCAATCCCGCTGATTTTATGGCTAAACACCCAGCAAGTAAAATTCCTATAGCGAAATTATTTATAGGAATAAGGACATAGCGAGCGGCAAAAGCGCCGTAGCCCTTGCGTTGCGGGCATTAGCCGGCATTTTGGGAAATATGTTTTGTAGGGAATGTAACGAACATAGTTTTGGCTAAATGATAATCAATATTGTTTGAGTGGGTTTTTAAACTGTTTATCAGGTTTATGGTTGGGAAGTTGCCTTACATGCACGTAACTGTAGGAGCTGACGAGTGAAACGAGGCTGCGATCTTTTGATCTTGTTTATCGGCAAAATCAAAAGATCGCAGCCTCGTTTCACTCGTCAGCTCCTACAGGGTTACGGGGGTTTGTGGTGCTGCGCGCAAAAAAAACGCCCCGAACCAGTCGGGGCGTCAGGTGTGCAGCGCTGCGGTTAGCTTTCTATAGGGCCCGCAGCGGCTGATGTCTCAATCGAAGCAGATCAGTGGAACTGTTCTTCTTCAGTCGAACCGGTCAGAGCGGTGACCGACGACGAGCCACCCTGGATCACGGTGGTCATGTCGTCGAAGTAACCGGTGCCCACTTCCTGCTGGTGAGCCACGAAGGTGTAGCCCTTGGCGGCGTCGGCGAATTCCTGCTCCTGCAGCTTCACGTAGGCAGTCATGTCGTTGCGGGCGTAGTCGTGCGCCAGGTTGAACATGCTATGCCACATGTTGTGAATGCCGGCCAGGGTGATGAACTGGTGCTTGTAACCCATGGCGGACAGTTCGCGCTGGAACTTGGCGATGGTCGCGTCGTCCAGGTTTTTCTTCCAGTTGAAGGAAGGCGAGCAGTTGTACGACAGCAGTTGGTCCGGGTATTCCTTCTTGATCGCTTCAGCGAAGCGACGAGCCTCTTCCAGGTCTGGCTTGGCGGTTTCGCACCAGATCAGGTCGGCGTACGGTGCATAGGCCAGGCCGCGAGCGATTGCCTGGTCCAGGCCGGCGCGCACTTTGTAGAAGCCTTCCTGGGTACGTTCGCCAGTTACGAACGGCTGGTCGTACGGGTCGCAGTCGGAAGTCAGCAGGTCGGCGGCGTTAGCGTCGGTACGGGCCAGGATGATGGTCGGAGTACCGGCAACGTCGGCTGCCAGACGGGCAGCCGTCAGCTTCTGTACCGCTTCCTGGGTAGGAACCAGTACCTTGCCGCCCATGTGGCCGCATTTCTTCACGGAAGCCAGCTGGTCTTCGAAGTGAACGCCGGCGGCGCCTGCCTCGATCATGCTCTTCATCAGCTCGTAGGCGTTCAGTACGCCGCCGAAACCGGCTTCGGCGTCAGCCACGATTGGCGCGAAGTAGTCGATGTAGCCTTCGTCGCCCGGGTTCTTGCCGGCTTTCCACTGGATCTGGTCGGCACGACGGAACGAGTTGTTGATGCGCTTGACCACGGTTGGAACCGAGTCCACCGGGTACAGCGACTGGTCAGGGTACATCGATTCGGCGGAGTTGTTGTCCGCAGCCACTTGCCAGCCCGACAGGTAGATCGCCTGGATACCGGCTTTGACTTGTTGTACAGCCTGGCCGCCGGTCAGGGCGCCCATGCAGTTGACGAAATCTTTCTCAGGACGGAAGGCTGGCTTGGCACCCTGGGTAACCAGGTTCCACAGCTTCTCGGCGCCCATTTTTGCAAAGGTGTGCTCAGGTTGAACCGAGCCACGCAGGCGGACGACGTCAGCAGCGGAGTAAGTGCGTGTCACGCCTTTCCAGCGCGGGTTTTCAGCCCAGTCTTTTTCGAGGGCTGCAATTTGCTGTTCGCGTGTCAGTGCCATGGGAGATAAACCTCGTCGCGTCTTTATGAAAAGTTGTTCTGCGGTGGAAAATTCCTGCGCTCGCTGACCAGAAGCTTAGGTGGTCAAGTCGGGTTCGGCGGGGGTGGCGACGGGATGAACGATGGCTCGAGGGGAAGTGAGCAGGTAAAGGCGAACTGCGGGCGCATTCGGGCGTCGTGGGCCTTGGTACGAACATCAGTGTGGTGCCGGATTACCTAATTACGCTTCCGTCCCTCGGGACAACTTCGTTCCAGTCGGCAACCTCGTCAAACACACCTTGTGGGCGGTACAGACACGAAGCGGTTCGCGGGGTAGGTGCGAACATCGCCTCGAAGGCCCTTGCCAGGGCCCCTGATTAGCGGGAGCGAGGCCATCATGCCTTTGCTTTTTTGACTCGTCAAACGTTTTGTAGTGCTTTTTTTCAGGCACTACATCTTTGGTCTAATACGACCTGCCAGTCAGTTTTTGGTGTCTTGGTCCAAAGTATCGACTTTCACCCGCAGGGTCATGTCATCGCGTCCCTGGGTCCCGTAGCTGCGGGCCATACCCTGTTTGTCGGCCTGTGTCTGGCGATTCACGCCGGCCAGCAGGATCCATTCCCCCAGGCGGCCGGTGACGGTTGTGTCGGTGCTTTGCACATTCACTACATCGGGACGTTCCTGGCTCATGCGGTCACGGTTGGTACTGATCGAAAGGTGAACGATCTCGCCGGTGACGTTGGCGGTGACGTAAAAGCCCTGGGTGACGTTGCGGTATTCGGTCTGGCTGCGCAGGTCGCCGTAGGAATCGACCTGGGTGCTGGTCAATGGCACGCTCTGGCCGACCTGGATCAGCGCCGGCATGCCGTCGGTGGCCTGGATTTGCTGGATGCCACCCTCGCGACTGGCGGTGCTATGGCTGATGATTCGGGTCTGGCCCGGCTTGGCGCCGTTCACCGAGTAGCCCTGATCGCCCTGAAAGTTGTTTTCGTTCGTATCGACTGTGATCAGCAAGCGTTTGGGTGCCGTATCGAGTTGGCTCAATAAAGCTTTAAGTTCGTCGATCTTGCGCTGATCGGCTTTGACGATGAGTTGATTGCCGTAAGCGCTGACTTGGCCATCCTTGCCGATGAAATCCTGCGCAACCGGCAACATGTCGGCACTGCTGTGGTAGTTCAGCGGCACGATTTCGGTGGCGGCCATGAGTGAAAAACTGCAGGTCACCAGCAGTGTGGTGAGCAGGGTGCGTAGGGACATATCCGTTATCTCCGCAATCAAAGGTGTTGATATTGCCAGTTTGTCGGCCCGGGGTGTGTAGGAGCGAGCATGCTCGCGATGGTCGTGAACGATAAAGCGTGAAGCCTGACACCCCGCGGCGTTCTCAAGTCCATCGCGAGCATGCTCGCTCCTACAGCGTGTTGGTATTACCGGTTTGTCGGCCTGGGAGGGGGCAAGTTGAATCGTAGACAGCAAAACGCCCCGGCATCGTATGATGCCAGGGCGTTTTGTGGTGGGCTTCAAGGCCCCATCGCGGGCAAGCCCGCTCCCACAGGTCTTGCGCGATCCTTGTGGGAGCGAGCCTGCTCGCGAAGGCCGCGACTCGGTATCAGCCCGAGTGACGAACCATGTCCACATGCGGAATCCCTGCTTCCAGGAACTCCTCGCTGACCATGTGAAAGCCCAGGCGCTCGTAGAACGCCGTGGCCTGCACCTGGGCGCTGAGCATTTGCTGCTTCAGCCCGCGCTCTTCGGCTTCGTCGATCACCGCATGCATCAGCGCATCGCCGACCTTCAGGCCGCGCCAGTCCTTGAGTACCGACACCCGGCCGACGTGACCGTCAGGCAGCAGGCGGGCGGTGCCGACCGGAAAGTCGCCTTCGAGGGCAAGAAAGTGCACGGCCGTGACATCGTCGGCATCCCATTCCAGCTCGGGTGGTACGGATTGCTCGGCGACGAACACCGCTTCACGAATGCGCCGGATCTCGGCGTTGTCCTTTTGCCAGTCTGCGACACGTACGTGAATCTTATTCATCGGCAAACCCCAGGCTTCCTTGCTTGACCAGTTCGCACAGCAGGCCGCGGCCATCTTCGTCGGTCAACCAGTCCCCCAGGTTGTCGACGTGCAGCGCGTCGGCGGCGCAGATCATCTTCAGCAGTTCGCGCAGTTTGCCCGGCAGGTAGCGGCTCTGGCCGCTGGCAAACAGCAACAGGTCGTCATCGACTTCCGACCACGCCAGGCGCGCGCTAGGGTTGCGGATCAGTACGGCGCCTTGCTCCAGCGCGCCGAGAACGTCTTCTTCCTCGAGGTCTTCAGGGCCGACCACCAGTTCCGGGTAGCGGGGTTCGGTCATGAACTGGCCGAACCAGGTCAGCAGCAGGCGCTCGTCGCTCATGTGTTCGGCGAGCAGGCTTTTCAGGCGGTCGAGGGCGTCATGCTGGATCTGGTGCGGATCGACCGCCGGCACGGCGTCGGCGTCGGTGTAGCGCTCTTCGTCCGACAGGAACTGGCTGAGGAAGTCGGTGAAGTGGGTCAGCACTTCAGCGGCGCTCGGTGCGCGGAAACCTACGGAATAGGTCAGGCAGTCATCGACAGCCACGCCACAGTGGGCCAGGCGTGGCGGCAGGTAGAGCATGTCGCCCGGTTCCAGCACCCATTCATCGGTGGCCTCGAAGTCGGCGAGGATGCGCAGGTCCGCGTGTTGCAGCAGCGGGCTTTCGGCGTTGCACATCTGGCCGATTTTCCAGTTGCGCTTGCCGTGGCCTTGCAGCAGGAACACGTCGTAGTTGTCGAAGTGCGGGCCGACGCTGCCACCGGGGGCGGCGAAGCTGATCATCACGTCATCGATGCGCCAGCTCGGCAGGAAGCGGAAGTTTTCCAGCAGTTCGCTGACTTCCGGCACGAACTGGTCGACGGCCTGCACCAGCAGGGTCCAATCGCGCTCCGGCAACTTGCTGAACTCGTCTTCGGCAAAGGGGCCGCGACGCAATTCCCATGGGCGCTCGCCGTTCTCGATGATCAGGCGCGATTCGACTTCTTCTTCCAGCGCCAGGCCGGCCAGTTCGTCGGCATCGATCGGGCTTTCGAAATCAGGAATCGCCTGACGGATCAACAGCGGTTTTTTCTGCCAGTAGTCGCGCAGGAACTCGCGTGCCGTGATGCCGCCCAGAAGTTGAAGAGGAATGTCAGGATTCATGTGTAACCTATTGAAAAAAAGCACTTTTCATACGGGAATAAAAACGCCCGGCGCGGCCGGGCGTCTTAAAAGGGTCCAGCGGTCGATCAGATGCGTTTGGCTTGCGCTACAGCGTTGCCGATGTAGTTCGCCGGGGTGAGCAGTTTCAGCTCGGCCTTGGCGACGGCTGGCATGTCCAGGCCGTCGATGAAAGTTTGCAGCGCCTCAGGGCTGATGCCCTTGCCGCGGGTCAATTCTTTCAGCTTTTCGTACGGGTTTTCGATGTTGTAGCGACGCATGACGGTCTGGATTGGCTCGGCCAACACTTCCCAGCAAGCGTCCAGGTCAGCGGCAATCTTCTGCTCGTTGAGCTCCAGCTTGCTGATGCCCTTGAGGCTGGCTTCGTATGCGATCACGCTGTGGG
Source organism: Pseudomonas umsongensis (assembly GCF_002236105.1). Lineage (GTDB taxonomy): Bacteria > Pseudomonadota > Gammaproteobacteria > Pseudomonadales > Pseudomonadaceae > Aquipseudomonas > Aquipseudomonas umsongensis. Next base: position 1,974,828 of record NZ_NIWU01000001.1, on the reverse strand, counting down.
CGAAGCCGACACCGAGGTTGCGCAGTACGGTGGAGTCAGTCAGGTCGCGCTGCCAGCGGGAGATTGGCAGTTTGCTCGCCAGGTGCTGGAACAGTGCGTTGGCGATACCCAGGTTGCCTTCGGAGTTTTCGAAGTCGATCGGGTTGACCTTGTGCGGCATGGTCGACGAGCCGATTTCGCCAGCGATGGTGCGCTGCTTGAAATAACCCAGGGAGATGTAGCCCCAGATATCACGGTCGAAGTCGATCAGGATGGTGTTGAAGCGCGCGATTGCGTCGAACAGCTCGGCGATGTAGTCGTGCGGTTCGATCTGCGTGGTGTACGGGTTGAAGCCCAGGCCCAGCTCGTCTTCGATGAAGGCGCGGGCATTGGCTTCCCAGTCGATCTCAGGGTAGGCCGACAGGTGAGCGTTGTAGTTGCCGACAGCGCCGTTGATCTTGCCCAGCAGCGGAACGGCAGCGACCTGGGCGATCTGGCGCTCCAGGCGGTAAACCACGTTTGCCAGTTCTTTGCCCAGGGTGGTTGGCGACGCCGGTTGGCCGTGGGTGCGCGACAGCATCGGCACGTCGGCGAAGCGGATGGCCAGTTCGCGGATGGCTTCGGCGGTCTGGCGCATCAGCGGCAGCATCACGTCATCACGGCCTTCGCGCAGCATCAGGGCGTGGGACAGGTTGTTGATGTCCTCGCTGGTGCAGGCGAAGTGGATGAACTCGCTGACAGCGGCCAATTCCGGCAGCTTGGCGGCCTGCTCCTTGAGCAGGTATTCGATGGCTTTTACGTCGTGGTTGGTGGTGCGCTCGATCTCTTTGACACGCTCGGCGTGCTCCAGGGAGAAGTTTTCCGCCAGGGTGTTCAATACCGCGTTGGCTTCGGCGGAGAACGCCGGCACTTCGCTGATGGCAGGGTGAGCGGCCAGGCGCTGGAGCCAGCGCACTTCAACCAGGACGCGGGCACGGATCAGGCCGTACTCGCTGAAAATTGGGCGCAGGGCCTGGGTTTTGCCGGCGTAGCGGCCGTCAACAGGGGAAACCGCAGTGAGCGAAGAGAGCTGCATGGGGTGTTCTCGGACAGTCGGGCAACGAAATGGGGCGCGTATCATACATGAAAAAATCCGCCGGTCCGTCGCCAACTGACCGGCGTATTACGCGTATTGCTAAGTTCGGTGCTGTCGATGCGGGTTATTCGTTACGCATCAATGGGTAAAGCTCTTTGAGCAATTTTTTGCGGCTAATCACCAGCTGCCAGCGATGACCGCCCAATTGTCGCCATAGGCGTGCCGAGCGGATACCGGCCAGCAGCAGGGCGCGAATTTTCGAGGCGTTGCTCGGTTGCTGCAGGTTGCGCATGTCACCGTGCACCTGGATGCGTTGGCGCAGGGTGCTCAGGGTGTCCTGATACAGTGCGCCACATGCGGCGATCACATTTTCGTGGGCCGGACCGAAGTGCTCGACCTGGGACTGGATCTGCGGCAGGCGCTTGCCGATGATCTCCAGCATGTCTTCGCGCTTGGCCAGTTGACGCTCCAGGCCCAGCATGGCCAGGGCATAGCGCAGCGGTTCGCGTTGCAGGGCACTCGGGTCGCGTTCGAGGGCGCCGATCAATGCGCGATAGCCTTCACGCAGGTTGATATCGTCGCCGCCATAGACTTCCAGGGTGTCCTTGGGGTCGCGAATCAGCAGGCTGCCGAGCATGCAGGTCAGGCCGGCCTCGTTGGTCTGGCCGGTCTTGGCGATCTTGTCCACCAGCACCGCGGCGAGGAATACGCCGCCCAGCGCCGTCAGTTGCTCCTGGGTGGGACTCATTGGGCCTGGCCTTTACTGGTGCTCTTGCTTGTCCAGGGTTCTGCAACTTCGATCACACCGCCGCCAAGGCAGATCTCGCCGTCGTAGAACACCACGGATTGGCCTGGAGTCACCGCGCGTTGCGGGTCATCGAAGGTCGCGCGATAGCCGGTAGCGGTTTTCTCCAGGGTGCAGGGCTGGTCGCCCTGGCGATAACGAACCTTGGCGGTCAGCCTGCGCGGCTGGCTCAGGTCGATCGGGTTGACCCAATAGATATCCGAAGCGAGCAGGGCGCGGGAAAACAGCCACGGGTGATCGTTACCCTGGCCAACGATCAGCTCGTTGTGTTCCAGGTCCTTGATCAGCACGTACCACGGCTCGTCGCTGGCGTCTTTCAGGCCGCCGATGCCCAAGCCCTGGCGTTGGCCGATGGTGTGGTACATCAAGCCATGGTGGCGGCCGATGACTTCACCTTCGGTGGTCTTGATCTCGCCCGGTTGTGCCGGCAGGTATTGCTTGAGGAAGTCGCTGAAGCGCCGTTCGCCGATAAAGCAGATCCCGGTGGAATCCTTCTTTTTCGCGGTCGCCAGCTCGTATTTCTCGGCAATTGCGCGAACCTGGGGTTTTTCCAGTTCGCCGACCGGGAACAGGGTCTTGGCGATCTGCTCGCCGCCAACGGCGTGCAGGAAGTAGCTCTGGTCCTTGTTCGGGTCCAGGCCCTTGAGCAGTTCGGTGCGGCCGTCGATGTCGCGGCGGCGCACGTAGTGACCAGTGGCGATCAGATCGGCGCCGAGCATCATGGCGTAGTCGAGGAACGCCTTGAACTTGATCTCGCGGTTGCACAGGATGTCCGGGTTTGGCGTACGACCGGCCTTGTATTCGGCCAGGAAGTGCTCGAACACGTTGTCCCAGTACTCGGCGGCGAAGTTGGCGGTGTGCAGCTTGATGCCAATCTTGTCGCACACGGCCTGGGCGTCCGCCAGGTCATCCATGGCGGTGCAGTATTCGGTTCCGTCGTCTTCTTCCCAGTTCTTCATGAACAGGCCTTCCACCTCATAGCCCTGCTCGATCAGCAGGAGGGCGGAAACGGAAGAGTCCACGCCGCCGGACATGCCGACAATGACGCGCTTCTTTTGTGTGTCAGAAGGGGCTGGATCACGCATAGGGATTCAATGAGTGTCTTGAAAAAGGACGCGATTCTAACAGGCTCCAGTCCGCAAGGCTAAAGAGAAGGGCGGATCAATTCGAGGCCGAAGTGTTTGCCGTCCAGATAATCGTCGATGCAACGCATGATCAGCTCGCTGCGCCAGTTGTCGCGCCGGCCGATTAATTCCTCGCGGGTCAACCACTTGGCACCGACGATGCCCTCATCCAGTTGATACTCGGGGTGATGTTTCAGCGGTTTGGCGATGAAGCAGACCCGCTGGTAGGTCACGCCGTTGCTCGGGGCGGTATAGAGATAGATTCCCAGTACACCGGTGGGTTCGACGTCCCAGCCGGTTTCCTCGAGGGTTTCGCGCACGGCGGCCTCGGTCAGGGTTTCGTTCGGGTCCAGGTGGCCGGCGGGTTGGTTGAGCACCACGCGTCCGTGCTTGAGTTCTTCGACCATCAGGAAGCGGTCGTTGTCTTCGACGATGGTGGCGACGGTGATGTGGGGTTGCCAGTCCATGAATTTCCCTTGATGTTGAAATGCTGTCCCTGTGGGAGCGAGCCTGCTCGCGAAGGCTGTGGGTCAGCCAGCATTGATGTTGAATGATAAACCGCTTTCGCGAGCAGGCTCGCTCCCACAGGGTCCGGTTTCGACAGATAAATTTGTGTGATGGCTGAAAACACAAACCCCGGCACATGGCCGGGGTTTGTGATGTTCCCTTACAACCTTAAACCAACGCTGCAACCGCTGCGTTGAAGGTTGCGCTCGGGCGCATGGCCTTGCTGATCAGCTCGGCATCGGCGTGGTAGTAACCGCCGATGTCCACTGGCTTGCCCTGTACGGCGTTGAGCTCGGCAACGATGGTTGCTTCGTTCTCGGTCAGGGTCTTGGCCAGGGTCGCAAACTGCGCTTGCAGTGCAGTGTCTTCGGTCTGGGCGGCCAGGGCTTGAGCCCAGTACAGCGCCAGGTAGAAGTGGCTGCCGCGGTTGTCGATGTTGCCGACTTTGCGCGATGGCGACTTGTTGTTGTCCAGGAACTGGCCAGTGGCCTGATCCAGGGTCTTGGCCAGAACCAGCGCCTTGGGGTTGTTGTAGGTCACGCCCAGGTGCTCAAGGGAAGCGGCCAGGGCCAGGAACTCGCCCAGGGAATCCCAGCGCAGGAAGTTTTCTTCCAGCAGTTGTTGCACGTGCTTCGGAGCCGAACCGCCGGCGCCGGTTTCGAACAGGCCGCCGCCATTCATCAGCGGAACGATCGACAGCATCTTGGCGCTGGTGCCCAGTTCCATGATCGGGAACAGGTCAGTCAGGTAGTCGCGCAATACGTTGCCGGTTACCGAGATGGTGTCTTTGCCTGCGCGAGTGCGTTGCAGGGTGAACTTCATCGCGTCGACAGGTGCCATGATCTGGATGTCCAGGCCGGCAGTGTCGTGATCCTTCAGGTAAGCCTGGACTTTCTCGATCACCACGCCGTCGTGGGCGCGCATCGGGTCCAGCCAGAAGATCGCTGGCGTGCTGCTTGCGCGGGCACGGTTGACGGCCAGCTTGACCCAGTCCTGGATCGGCGCGTCTTTGGTCTGGCACATGCGGAAGATGTCGCCGGCTTCAACCGACTGTTCCAGCAGCAGGGTGCCATTGGTGTCGGTCACGCGGACAACGCCGTTGGTCTTGATCTGGAAAGTCTTGTCGTGCGAGCCGTACTCTTCGGCTTTTTTCGCCATCAGGCCAACGTTCGGCACGCTGCCCATGGTGGTTGGATCGAACGCGCCATTGGCCTTGCAGTCTTCAATCACTGCCTGGTAGATGGTGGCGTAGCAGCGATCCGGGATCACCGCCTTGGTGTCGTGCAGCTGGCCGTCGGTGCCCCACATCTTGCCGGAGTCACGGATCATGGCTGGCATCGAGGCGTCGACGATGACGTCGCTCGGCACGTGCAGGTTGGTGATGCCTTTGTCGGAGTTGACCATGGCCAACGACGGACGAACGGCGTAGACCGCCTGGATGTCCGCTTCGATGGCGGCTTGCTGCTCGGCAGGCAAGGCCTTGATGCGCGAGTACAGGTCGCCGATGCCGTTGTTCAGGTTGAAGCCGATCTGCGCCAGCACGTCAGCGTGCTTGGCCAGGGCGTCTTTGTAGAACTCGGCAACGATCTGGCCGAACATGATTGGGTCGGAGACCTTCATCATGGTGGCTTTGAGGTGAACCGACAGCAGCACGCCTTGTGCCTTGGCGCTTTCGATTTCAGCGGCGATGAAAGCGCGCAGGGCGTTTTTGCTCATCACGGCGCAGTCGAGGATCTCGCCAGCCTGGACGCTGGTTTTTTCTTTCAGGACGGTGGTGGTGCCGTCTTGAGCGATCAGTTCGATCTTGACCGCGCCAGGGGCGTCGATCAGGGCAGCTTTTTCGCTACCGTAGAAATCACCGCTGCTCATGTGCGCGACGTGGGACTTGGAGTCTGCGGCCCAGGCGCCCATTTTGTGCGGGTGCTTGCGTGCGTAGTTCTTCACCGACAGTGGAGCGCGGCGGTCGGAGTTGCCTTCGCGCAGAACCGGGTTCACGGCGCTGCCCTTGACCTTGTCGTAGCGCGCCTTGGCTTCTTTGTCGGCGTCGCAGGTCACGGTTTCCGGATAGTCCGGCAGGGCGTAGCCCTGGGCTTGCAGCTCCTTGATCGCGGCTTGCAGTTGCGGAACCGAGGCGCTGATGTTCGGCAGCTTGATGATGTTGGCTTCAGGCGTAACGGCCAGCGCGCCCAGCTCGGCGAGGTGGTCGGCTACGGCTATGTCGCCCAATTGCTCGGGGAAGCTGGCCAGGATGCGCCCTGCAAGAGAGATATCGCGGGTTTCAACGGCGATATCAGCCGAGGCGGTGAACGCCTCTACGATAGGCAACAGTGAATAGGTGGCGAGGGCGGGAGCTTCGTCGGTGAAGGTATAGATGATCTTCGAGCGGGTGGGCATATTCGGATTAACTCTCTCTTCTTTGCTAAAGCGTGCGCAGAAACTCGAGGGGCGCCGGGTAAGCGCGTTCGTTCAAAGTCATCCATGAGCCGAATATCGAGATTTCGTTGCTGTGATGTTGGGTGCATCAGTAGGGCGTCAAGCAGGCGGGCTGCGGTAGCAGGCCGTCTCATCGGGCGCAAACACTCGTCGTAGAGCTGTTCAGCCTGATGTGACCCTTTAGTCAGCGGCCGCATTATACATAGGTAGCTGGCAATCTGCCGATGGTTCATACACATCTGTTGTCGTCCATTGGTCTAAAGGTCGCAGGGACGAGCAGGGCGTATGGTCATTCTTCGTGCTTGAGATTGGCGTTTTTCCCTTTGCTTTCAGGCTTGTAGGTCGCGCGTTGAGCGGCTTTGCGGCAGATGAATGGAACATAGGGTTTGCGCGCCGATTTAACTGGGTTACGCTCGAACCAAGCCAGATGTTCAATCCAATCAATGGAGTTCAGCATGGGTTACAAGAAGATTCAGGTTCCAGCCGTCGGCGACAAAATCACCGTCAATGCAGACCATTCTCTCAATGTTCCTGATAATCCGATCATCCCGTTCATTGAAGGCGACGGCATTGGCGTTGACGTCAGCCCCGTCATGATCAAGGTTGTCGATGCTGCCGTGGAAAAGGCCTACGGGGGCAAGCGCAAGATTTCCTGGATGGAAGTCTATGCTGGCGAAAAGGCTACACAGGTCTACGACCAGGACACCTGGCTGCCCCAGGAAACCCTGGACGCCGTGAAAGACTACGTCGTTTCCATCAAGGGCCCGCTGACCACGCCGGTCGGTGGGGGTATCCGCTCCCTCAACGTTGCCCTGCGCCAGCAGCTGGACCTGTATGTGTGCCTGCGGCCAGTGGTGTGGTTCGAAGGTGTGCCAAGCCCGGTGAAAAAACCTGGCGACGTCGACATGGTGATCTTCCGCGAGAACTCCGAAGACATCTACGCCGGTATCGAGTGGAAGGCCGGCTCGCCCGAAGCCACCAAGGTCATCAAGTTCCTGAAAGAAGAAATGGGCGTCACCAAGATCCGTTTCGACCAGGACTGCGGCATCGGCATCAAGCCGGTGTCCAAGGAAGGCACCAAGCGCCTGGTGCGCAAGGCCCTGCAGTACGTGGTGGACAACGACCGCAAGTCGCTGACCATCGTGCACAAGGGCAACATCATGAAATTCACCGAAGGCGCCTTCAAGGACTGGGGCTATGAGGTGGCGAAGGAAGAATTCGGCGCCGAGCTGCTCGATGGCGGCCCGTGGATGAAATTCAAGAACCCGAAAACCGGCCGCGAAGTCGTGGTCAAGGACGCCATTGCCGACGCCATGCTCCAGCAGATCCTGCTGCGTCCAGCCGAATACGATGTGATTGCCACGCTGAACCTCAACGGTGACTACCTCTCCGACGCCCTGGCGGCGGAAGTGGGCGGTATCGGTATCGCGCCAGGCGCGAACCTGTCCGATACCGTGGCCATGTTCGAAGCCACCCACGGTACCGCGCCGAAATATGCCGGCAAGGACCAGGTCAACCCGGGTTCGGTGATCCTTTCGGCCGAAATGATGCTGCGTCACCTGGGCTGGACCGAGGCGGCGGACCTGATCATCAAGGGCACCAACGGTGCGATCAAGGCCAAGACCGTGACCTATGACTTCGAGCGCCTGATGGAAGGTGCGACGCTGGTTTCGTCTTCCGGGTTCGGTGAAGCGCTGATCAAGCACATGTAAGCAAACGACAGGCATACAAAAACCGCCCGATTCAATTGATTGAGTCGGGCGGTTTTTTATGACTGGATGACGGTGCGGCGTTAAACCGTCACGGTCTGTTGCGTGGCAGGGGTTGAGGTTTTCGAAGCATCTACAGGGTTGCCGATGTTCACGGCATGCAGACCTTTGGGGCCCTGGATGATTTCGAATACGACAGCCTGGCCGGCCTTCAGGGTTTTATAACCATCCATTTGGATGGCCGAGTAGTGAGCGAACAAGTCTTCTGTCTTGCCGTCCTCGTTGATGAAGCCGTAACCCTTGGCGTTGTTGAACCATTTCACCTTGCCGCTGACCTTGACACCTGACATACCAACTCCCTCTGCAACAGACTCCATCACTGGAGTATCATCCAGTACATCCGCAGTCACTTTTTAGGAAAAAAGTTGACTCCGCGGACCTTTTTTACCCACTGTGGGCTCTATTGGTTGTAACACCGTTTTGCCGATAGTCAAGGTGACCAGGCAGTCGGAGTTGAAATCGCCCAAGACCGCCCCCACCACTGTATTTGCACAACTGACGAACCTTTCTTTCCATGCATGCAATCAGCCAGATTCGACTAACATTCAATCAGGATCGCCCGACTCTCCAGAAAGATCGCCCGGAGGAACACGACGACGATTCCGCAGGCATTGCTGTTCAGGAGGCCAAGCCTGCGTTACAGGCGCCGCCGATGTACAAGGTGGTTTTGTTTAATGATGACTACACACCGATGGATTTCGTCGTCGAAGTGCTCGAGGTGTTTTTTAACCTGAATCGCGAGCTGGCGACCAAGGTCATGCTGGCCGTCCATACAGAAGGGCGGGCAGTATGTGGAGTGTTTACCCGCGACATCGCCGAGACAAAGGCCATGCAGGTCAACCAGTACGCCAGGGAAAGCCAGCATCCGCTACTCTGTGAAATCGAGAAGGACGGTTAATCGCCGACCACTTGGGTATGAGGTGAAGCTATGTTAAACCGCGAGCTCGAAGTCACCCTCAATCTTGCCTTCAAGGAGGCTCGTTCGAAGCGTCATGAATTCATGACCGTCGAACATCTCCTGCTGGCCCTATTGGACAATGAGGCTGCCGCCACCGTTTTGCGTGCGTGCGGCGCGAACCTCGACAAACTCAAGCATGACCTGCAGGAGTTCATCGACTCCACCACGCCATTGATCCCCGTGCATGACGAGGATCGTGAAACCCAGCCAACCCTGGGCTTCCAGCGTGTACTGCAACGTGCTGTGTTTCACGTACAGAGCTCGGGCAAACGCGAAGTGACTGGCGCCAACGTGCTGGTCGCGATCTTCAGTGAGCAAGAGAGTCAGGCAGTGTTCCTGCTGAAACAGCAGAGCGTTGCCCGTATCGATGTCGTCAACTACATCGCCCACGGTATCTCCAAGGTGCCAGGGCATGGCGATCACTCTGAGGGTGAGCAAGATATGCAGGACGACGAGGGCGGTGAGTCTTCATCTTCAGGCAATCCACTGGATGCTTATGCCAGCAACCTTAATGAACTCGCGCGCCAGGGTCGAATCGATCCATTGGTAGGCCGTGAGCTGGAAGTCGAGCGCGTCGCCCAGATCCTGGCGCGTCGTCGCAAGAACAATCCGTTGCTGGTGGGCGAGGCAGGCGTGGGTAAGACCGCGATTGCCGAAGGCCTGGCCAAGCGCATTGTCGACAACCAGGTGCCGGACCTGTTGGCCAACAGCGTAGTTTACTCCCTGGACCTGGGCGCATTGCTGGCCGGGACCAAATACCGCGGCGATTTCGAGAAGCGCTTCAAGGCGTTGCTCAATGAGCTGAAAAAACGTCCGCAGGCGATCCTGTTCATCGACGAAATCCACACCATCATCGGTGCGGGTGCTGCGTCCGGTGGCGTCATGGATGCCTCGAACCTGCTCAAGCCGCTGCTGTCGTCCGGTGATATCCGGTGCATCGGTTCGACCACGTTCCAGGAATTCCGCGGCATCTTCGAGAAGGATCGTGCACTGGCTCGGCGCTTCCAGAAGGTTGACGTGTCGGAGCCTTCGGTGGAAGACACCATCGGTATCCTGCGCGGCCTGAAAGGGCGTTTCGAGACCCATCACAATATCGAATACAGTGATGAGGCCCTGCGCGCCGCTGCCGAACTGGCTTCGCGCTACATCAATGACCGGCACATGCCGGACAAGGCCATCGACGTCATCGACGAGGCGGGTGCCTTCCAGCGCCTGCAGCCGGTGGAAAAACGGGTGAAACGCATCGAAGTGCCTCAAGTCGAGGACATCGTCGCGAAAATCGCGCGGATTCCACCAAAACACGTCACCAGTTCCGATAAAGAGCTGCTGCGTAACCTTGAGCGTGACCTGAAGCTGACGGTGTTTGGCCAGGATGCGGCGATCGATTCGCTGGCGACCGCGATCAAGCTGTCCCGTGCCGGCCTCAAGTCGCCTGACAAACCCGTCGGTTCGTTCCTGTTCGCAGGGCCTACCGGTGTCGGTAAAACCGAAGCGGCACGGCAGTTGGCCAAGGCGCTGGGGGTCGAACTGATTCGTTTCGACATGTCCGAGTACATGGAGCGCCACACCGTATCGCGCCTGATCGGTGCACCTCCAGGCTATGTCGGGTTCGATCAGGGCGGTCTGCTGACCGAAGCCATCACCAAGCAACCCCATTGCGTGTTGTTGCTCGATGAAATCGAGAAGGCGCATCCGGAAGTCTTCAACCTGCTGCTGCAGGTCATGGATCACGGAACGCTGACCGATAACAACGGGCGCAAGGCGGATTTCCGTAACGTGATCGTCATCATGACAACCAACGCCGGTGCCGAAACTGCAGCCCGCGCTTCGATCGGTTTCACCCATCAGGACCACTCGTCCGATGCGATGGAAGTGATCAAGAAGAGCTTCACGCCAGAGTTCCGCAACCGCCTGGACACCATCATCCAGTTTGGTCGCCTCAGTCATGAGGTTATCAAGAGCGTGGTGGACAAGTTCCTTACCGAACTTCAGGCGCAGCTGGAAGACAAGCGCGTACAGCTGGAAGTGACCGACGCTGCACGAGGCTGGCTGGCGGCAAGCGGCTACGACACGGCAATGGGTGCTCGCCCGATGGCGCGTTTGATCCAGGACAAGATCAAGCGTCCGCTGGCGGAAGAGATCCTGTTTGGCGAACTGGCCGACCATGGTGGCGTGGTTCATATCGATCTGAAGGACGGCGAGCTGACCTTCGACTTCGAGACCACGGCCGAAATGGCCTGACGTTCAGAAGCAAAAACAAAAAGGCGCCGAGAGGCGCCTTTTTGCTGTCTGCTGATGATGATCACGCTCTGCGTGGGAATGCAGCCCGGGACGCTCCGCGTCCCAAATCAAAAGCCGAACGCGGAGCGTCCGTTGAGGAATTCCCACGCAGAGCGTGGGAACGATCAGCATCCCAGGCAAACAAAAACGCCCGGCATAAGCCGGGCGTCTTGTATTGACCTGATTAGCGAGCGCGGTAAGTGATGCGCCCTTTGCTCAAGTCATAGGGCGTCAGCTCGACGCGCACTTTGTCACCGGTAAGAATACGAATGTAGTTCTTGCGCATCTTGCCGGAGATATGCGCGGTTACGACGTGCCCATTTTCCAACTCCACACGAAACATGGTGTTGGGCAGGGTGTCGACGACAGTGCCTTCCATTTCGAAGCTGTCTTCTTTCGACATGCAGTAAAGCCCTCGGTGTCCAATGAATGGCCCGGTGCAACTGCGCCAGGCAAAAGCGGCGTGCATTGTGCCCGAAAAATGGTGTTTAAGCCAAGGGGTTTAGGGCTTGCTCTAGTTCAGAACGACCCAGCGCTGGTTTATCAGCAGTTCGATGGGGCGATACTGGGTCTTGTAGCTCATTTTTTTGCAGTTCTTGATCCAGTAGCCCAGGTAAACTGCGTCCAGCCCCAGGCGCCGGGCTTCGGCGATTTGCCACAGTATCGCGTAGCGCCCCAGGCTGCGGCGCTCTTCGCCGGGCTCATAGAAGGTGTAGACCGCCGACAGACCGTTCGGCAGAAGGTCGGTGACGGCGATGGCCAGTAGACGACCCTGGAGGCGAAATTCGTAGAACCGCGAAAAAGGCAGGTCGCGAACCAGGAAGGTCGAGAACTGATCGCGGCTGGGCGGGTACATGTCGCCATCGGCATGGCGTTCTTCGATGTAGCGCTGATAAAGATCGAAATATTCTTCGCTGAAACCTGGCTTGGCGGGGCGGACCTGCAAGTCGGCGTTGCGTTTGAAAATGCGTTTTTGCTGACGATTGGGCGTGAATTGCCCTACCGGAATGCGTGCCGGTACGCACGCATTGCAATTCTGGCAATGGGGGCGATACAGGTGGTCGCCACTGCGCCGAAAACCCATCTCGGAAAGATCTGCATACACGTGCACATCCATGGGCTGGCTAGGGTCGAGAAACAGGGTGGTGGCCTGCTCCTCGGGCAGATAGCTGCAGGAGTGGGGTTGAGTGGCATAAAACTTCAAGCGCGCCAACTCGGTCATGATCAACCCTCGGAAAGCTTTTGGATAAGTGTAAGCCACGCGGGCCAAAGTCGCTCAGCAAACCCAGGTTGCACGATTGGGCTGATCCAGATGCCGCGCCAGGTAATCGGCAAACACCCGTCGCGGAATCGCTCGCGCACCCAGGCTATGCAAATGATCGGTGGGCATCTGGCAATCGATGAGCACGAAACCCGAGTCTTTCAGATGTCGTACCAGTGTGGCAAAGCCAAATTTCGACGCGTTGTCGGCCAGGCTGAACATGGATTCGCCGAAAAACAGCTGGCCCATCGCCAGTCCATATAGCCCGCCCACCAGTTGATCCTGGTCCCAGACCTCCACCGAGTGCGCATGGCCGCGTTTGTGCAGTTCGATGTAGGCGTCCTGCATGGCTTCGGTGATCCAGGTGCCGTCCGCATATTCCCGGGGGGCGGCGCAGGCGCGTATGACCGCGGCAAAATCCTGGTCGAAGGTCACTTGGTAGCGTTGTTGGCGCAGCAGTTTGTTCAGGCTGCGGGACACGTGCAGTTCATCGGGAAACAGCACGGTGCGAGGGTCCGGCGACCACCAGAGGATCGGCTGGCCTTCGGAAAACCAGGGGAAGCAGCCATGGCGGTAGGCCTGGATCAGTCGATCGGCGGACAGGTCGCCACCGGCCGCCAGCAATCCATTGGGATCGCGCATGGCCTTTTCCAGGGCCGGGAACGTCAGGGTGTTGCGTTGTAACCAGGTCAGCATGGCATCAGGGCTTACAGAAGGGGAGGGCGATGGCGGGCGTAAGCCCGCCGTGAAGTTTGCCGTCAAACAGTGGGAATGTCGTCGAGGTATTTTTCTGCGTCCAGGGCGGCCATGCAGCCGGCGCCCGCAGAGGTGACGGCCTGGCGATAGACGTGATCGGCGACGTCACCCGCGGCAAACACCCCTTCGATGGCGGTTGCCGTCGCATTGCCTTCGCTGCCACCGTTGACCAGCAGATAGCCGTCACGCATTTCCAGCTGGCCGGCGAACAGGTCGGTATTGGGCTTGTGGCCGATGGCGATGAACACGCCGGTCAGGGGCAGCTCAGTGATTGCGCCGGTATGACTGTCGCGCAGGCGCGCACCGGTCACGCCGCTGGCGTCGCCCAGCACTTCGTCCAGATTCTGGTTCCAGTGCAGGCGAATATTGCCCTTGGCGGCTTTTTCAAAGAGTTTGTCCTGAAGAATTTTTTCCGAGCGCAACTTGTCGCGACGGTGAATCAGATGGACTTCCCGGGCAATGTTCGACAGATAAAGCGCTTCTTCAACGGCGGTATTACCGCCGCCCACCACCGCGACCACCTGGTTGCGATAGAAGAAGCCGTCGCAGGTGGCGCAGGCTGAAACCCCTTTGCCGGCAAATGTCTCTTCCGAAGGCAAGCCCAGATACTGGGCCGAGGCTCCCGTGGCGATAATCAGTGCGTCGCAGGTATAAGTGCCGCTGTCACCGATAAGTTCGAAGGGGCGCTGCTGCAACTTGGCGGTATGGATGTGGTCGTAAACGATCTCGGTGGCAAACCGCTCGGCGTGTTTTTGCATGCGCTCCATCAAGACCGGGCCAGTCAGGCCTTCGACATCGCCTGGCCAGTTATCGACTTCCACGGTGGTAGTGAGCTGGCCACCTGCCTGTATGCCGGTAATCACAACGGGCTTGAGGTTGGCGCGAGCGGCATACACGGCTGCGCTGTAACCCGCGGGGCCGGATCCCAGGATGATCAGGCGGGAATGCTTCGCTACGCTCATAAAAACACCTCATAAGCCTTTGTCACAAAAGAGAATGCGTGCTCAAATTGAGTCGCACGTAATGTGCTGTTGACTATGCTACACCCAAGAGTTGCCAGCATGGCATCGGACGTACAAACCCGTACAATGCCTGGCTATAACAGTGTTTGTAACAAAATCGGCATCGCATTTCGTGTTTATGAAAACCGATGCGCAGTGTTAAAAGTAGACCCGGTTACGCCTGTTAACTTTTTTACCTGCCTGGATTGGGCAGTTTTATAGTCATTCAACAGATGGACGCGCCGTTGGCGCAGGAAAAACAGGTTTTGAAGAAATCCACCGCAGCACCCAAAACAGTTGTTCCACTCTGGCGTCAGCACCTGCACTACCGCCTCAAGGAAGGTGCATTGATCGCCATCGGTGCGTTGTGCCTGTTCCTGATGATGGCCTTGCTGACCTATGGCAAGGACGATCCGGGCTGGAGCCACAACAGCAAGATCGAGGACGTTCAAAACTTTGGCGGCCCGGCGGGTTCCTACAGCGCCGATATCCTGTTCATGGTGCTGGGTTACTTTGCCTATATCTTCCCGTTATTGCTGGCGATCAAGGCCTATCAGATCTTCCGCCAACGCCACGAGCCATGGGAGTGGAGCGGCTGGCTGTTCTCCTGGCGCCTGATCGGCCTGGTGTTCCTGGTGCTGTCCGGTGCCGCGCTGGCGCATATTCATTTCCATGCCGCGACCGGTCTGCCGGCTGGCGCTGGGGGAGCGCTGGGCGAGAGCCTTGGCGACCTGGCGAAGAACGCGCTGAACATCCAGGGCAGCACGCTGCTGTTCATCGCCTTGTTCCTGTTCGGTCTCACGGTATTCACCGACCTGTCATGGTTCAAGGTGATGGACGTTACCGGCAAGATCACCCTCGACCTGTTCGAGCTGTTCCAGGGTGCCGCCAATCGCTGGTGGGCAGCCCGTACCGAGCGCAAGCAACTGGTGGCGCAGCTGCGTGAAGTCGATGAGCGCGTGCACGACGTGGTCGCGCCAACCGTCACCGACAAGCGCGAACAGGCCAAGGTCAAGGAACGCCTGATCGAGCGCGAGCAGGCCTTGAGCAAGCACATGTCCGAGCGCGAGAAGCAGGTGCCACCGGTGATTGCCCCCGCGCCACCCAAGCCGCCAGCGCCGAGCAAGCGCGTCGAAAAAGAAAAGCAGGCGCCGTTGTTCGTCGACAGCGCCGTGGAGGGCACCTTGCCGCCGATCTCGATTCTCGACCCGGCGGAAAAGAAACAACTCAATTACTCGCCTGAATCCCTGGCGGCCGTCGGCCACCTGCTGGAAATCAAGCTCAAGGAATTCGGCGTCGAAGTCAACGTGGATTCGATCCACCCAGGTCCGGTGATTACCCGTTACGAGATCCAGCCAGCGGCCGGGGTCAAGGTCAGCCGTATCTCCAACCTGGCGAAAGACCTGGCGCGTTCCCTGGCCGTGACCAGCGTGCGTGTGGTGGAAGTGATTCCGGGCAAGACCACGGTCGGTATCGAGATTCCCAACGAAGACCGGCAGATCGTGCGCTTCTCTGAAGTGCTGTCGACCCCCGAGTACGACAACTTCAAGTCCCCGGTCACCCTGGCCCTGGGCCATGACATCGGCGGCAAGCCGGTGATCACCGACCTGGCGAAGATGCCGCACCTGTTGGTGGCCGGTACGACCGGTTCCGGTAAGTCGGTGGGGGTGAACGCGATGATCCTGTCGATCCTGTTCAAGTCCGGCCCGGAAGACGCCAAGCTGATCATGATCGACCCGAAAATGCTCGAACTGTCGATCTATGAAGGCATTCCGCACCTGCTGTGCCCGGTGGTCACCGACATGAAGGACGCCGCCAACGCCTTGCGCTGGAGCGTCGCCGAGATGGAACGGCGCTACAAGCTGATGGCGAAGATGGGCGTGCGTAACCTGTCCGGCTTCAACGCCAAGGTCAAGGAGGCGCAGGACGCCGGCGAGCCATTGAGCGACCCGTTGTACAAGCGCGAAAGCATCCACGACGAAGCGCCGCTGTTGCAGAAACTGCCGACCATCGTCGTGGTGGTCGACGAATTCGCCGACATGATGATGATCGTCGGCAAGAAGGTTGAAGAACTGATCGCGCGTATCGCCCAAAAGGCGCGGGCGGCAGGTATCCACTTGATCCTTGCGACCCAGCGTCCGTCGGTGGACGTGATCACCGGCCTGATCAAGGCCAACATCCCCACGCGCATGGCGTTCCAGGTGTCGAGCAAGATCGACTCGCGGACCATCATCGACCAGGGCGGCGCCGAGCAATTGCTGGGTCACGGTGACATGTTGTACATGCCGCCGGGTACCAGCCTGCCGATCCGGGTTCACGGTGCGTTCGTGTCTGACGATGAGGTTCACCGCGTGGTCGAGGCCTGGAAACTGCGCGGCGCGCCGGAATACAACGACGACATCCTCAACGGTGTCGAAGAGGCCGGCAGCGGCTTTGAAGGCAGCAGCGGTGGCGGCGACGGCGATGATCCCGAGGCCGACGCGCTGTATGACGAAGCAGTGCAGTTCGTCCTGGAAAGCCGTCGCGCGTCCATCTCCGCGGTACAGCGTAAGCTGAAGATCGGCTACAACCGCGCCGCGCGCATGATCGAAGCCATGGAAATGGCCGGGGTCGTGACGTCCATGAACACCAACGGTTCGCGTGAAGTCCTGGCCCCTGGCCCGGTACGCGACTGACCCGATACTGAAAAGGGGTGGCGCCCCAAGGCGCTGCCCGCACTCCCACGAATGTTATGAGGACTCCCATGCGTCTGATCCGCATGCTGTTGCTGCCGGTACTGGCTTTGAGCACGCTCTCGGCCCACGCCGATGACAAGGACGTGGCACGCCTGACCCAATTGCTGGAAAAATCCCAGACCCTGACCGCGCGCTTCTCCCAGCTGACCCTGGATGGCACCGGTACCCAATTGCAGGAAACCGCTGGCGAGATGTCGCTGCAGCGCCCTGGCCTGTTCTATTGGCACACCAATGCGCCTGCCGAGCAGACCATGGTCTCCGACGGTAAAAAGGTCACCCTGTGGGACCCGGACCTGGAGCAGGCCACCATCAAGAACCTCGATCAGCGCCTGACCCAGACGCCAGCGCTGCTGCTATCCGGTGATGTGTCGAAGATCAGCCAGAGCTTCGATATCAGCGCCAAGGAAGCCGGTGGCGTGATCGACTTCACCTTGAAGCCCAAGACCAAGGACACCCTGTTCGACAGCCTGCGCCTGTCGTTCCGCAATGGCCTGGTCAATGACATGCAACTGATCGACAGTGTCGGCCAGCGCACCAATATCCTGTTCACCGGGGTGAAGGCTAACGAGCCGATCCCGGCATCGAAGTTCAAGTTCGACATTCCCAAGGGTGCCGATGTAATCCAGGAATAAAACGCGAAACCCCTGTAGGAGCGAGCATGCTCGCGATGAACTCAAGGACACCGTTGGGTGTCAGGTTGCCAGCGTTATCGTTGACGTCCATCGCGAGCATGCTCGCTCCTACAGGGGAGCCGGCGTTTAATTGAGGTTTCAGAGATAGTGGACCTGTTTCGCAGCACCCCGATCGCCCAGCCCTTGGCCGCCCGCTTGCGCGCGACCAACCTGGACGAGTATGTCGGTCAGGAACACGTGCTCGCTCGCGGCAAGCCCTTGCGCGAAGCGCTGGAGCAGGGTGCCCTGCATTCGATGATTTTCTGGGGACCGCCAGGCGTAGGCAAGACCACCCTGGCGCGATTGCTCGCGGAAGTATCGGAGGCGCATTTCGAAACGGTGTCGGCAGTGCTCGCCGGCGTGAAGGAGATTCGCCAGGCGGTGGAAATCGCCAAGCAGCAGGCCGCGCAGTACGGCCGACGCACGATCCTGTTCGTCGACGAAGTGCACCGCTTCAACAAGTCCCAGCAGGATGCGTTCCTGCCGTATGTTGAAGACGGCACCCTGATTTTTATCGGCGCGACCACGGAAAACCCCTCGTTCGAACTCAACAACGCCTTGCTGTCGCGCGCACGAGTCTATGTGCTCAAGAGCCTCGACGAAGCCGCCTTGCGCAAACTGGTGCACCGCGCGCTGACCGAAGAGCGTGGCCTGGGCAAGCGCAACCTGACCCTCAGCGATGAGGGCTTCCAGATGCTGTTGTCGGCCGCCGATGGCGATGGCCGGCGCTTGCTCAATCTGCTGGAAAACGCCTCGGACCTGGCCGAAGACAACAGCGAGATCGGCATCGATCTGCTGCAAAGCCTGCTCGGTGATACCCGCCGGCGCTTCGACAAGGGTGGCGAAGCGTTCTACGACCAGATCTCCGCGCTGCACAAATCCGTGCGTGGTTCCAACCCCGACGGCGCGTTGTACTGGTTCGCGCGCATGATCGATGGCGGTTGCGATCCGTTGTACCTGGCCCGGCGCGTGGTGCGCATGGCCAGCGAAGATATCGGCAATGCCGACCCGCGTGCGCTTAGCCTGTGCCTGGCGGCGTGGGAAGTGCAGGAGCGCCTCGGTAGCCCCGAAGGCGAGCTGGCGGTCGCGCAGGCCATTACTTATCTGGCGTGCGCGCCGAAAAGCAACGCGGTGTACATGGGCTTCAAGACCGCGCTACGTGCCGCCGCCGAGCATGGCTCGCTGGAAGTGCCGCTGCACCTGCGCAATGCGCCGACCAAGCTGATGAAGCAGCTCGGTTATGGCGACGAATACCGTTATGCCCACGACGAACCTGATGCCTACGCCGCCGGAGAAGACTATTTCCCGGAAGAACTTGACCCGATCCCGTTTTACCAGCCAGTGCCCCGTGGCCTGGAGCTGAAGATTGGCGAAAAGCTCAATCACCTGGCGAAACTAGACCGATTAAGCCCCCGGCAGCGGAGAAAATAGTGCTCCCCTTGATCCTTGCGGTTTCCGCCGGCGGTGTAGCCGGCACCTTGTTACGCTTTGCCACGGGCAACTGGATCAACGCTAATTGGCCGCGGCACTTCTATACCGCGACGCTGGCCGTTAATATCGTCGGCTGTTTGCTGATCGGCGTTTTATACGGTCTGTTTTTGCTACGCCCGGAGGTGCCCATCGAGGTGCGTGCCGGGTTGATCATCGGCTTCCTCGGGGGGCTGACGACTTTTTCATCCTTTTCACTGGATACGGTGCGCCTGCTGGAAAGCGGGCAGGTGCCGCTAGCCCTGGGCTATGCTGCCATCAGCGTATTCGGCGGGCTGCTCGCCACCTGGGCTGGCCTGTCCTTGACCAAACTTTGATAACGAGAGACCGACATGCTCGATTCCAAACTGTTACGTAGCAACCTTCAGGACGTAGCGGACCGCCTGGCATCCCGTGGCTTTACCCTGGATGTCGCGCGCATCGAAGCGCTGGAAGAACAGCGCAAGACCGTCCAGACCCGCACCGAAGCACTGCAGGCTGAACGTAACGCGCGCTCCAAATCCATCGGTCAAGCCAAGCAGCGCGGCGAAGACATCGCCCCGTTGATGGCAGACGTCGAGCGCATGGCGGGCGAGTTGAGTGCCGGTAAAACCGAGCTGGACTCGATCCAGACCGAGCTGGACTCGATCGTGCTCGGCATTCCCAACTTGCCACACGAATCGGTGCCGATTGGCGACGACGAAGACGGCAACGTCGAAGTGCGCCGCTGGGGCACGCCGACCGCGTTCGATTTCCCGGTACAGGACCACGTCGCCCTGGGCGAAAAATTTGGCTGGCTCGACTTCGAGACCGCTGCCAAGCTGTCCGGCGCTCGTTTCGCCCTGCTGCGCGGCCCGATCGCGCGCCTGCACCGCGCCCTGGCGCAGTTCATGATCAACCTGCACGTTACCGAGCACGGCTACGAAGAGGCCTACACGCCTTATCTGGTTCAGGCTCCGGCGCTGCAGGGCACTGGTCAACTGCCGAAGTTCGAAGAAGATCTGTTCAAGATCGCGCGCGAAGGCGAAGCCGACCTGTACCTGATCCCGACCGCCGAAGTGTCGCTGACCAACATTGTCGCCGGCGAAATCGTCGATTCGAAACTGCTGCCGATCAAGTTCGTTGCCCACACGCCGTGCTTCCGCAGTGAAGCCGGTGCGTCGGGTCGCGATACCCGCGGCATGATCCGCCAGCATCAGTTCGACAAGGTCGAGATGGTCCAGATCGTCGAGCCGTCGACTTCGATGGAAGCGCTTGAGGGCCTGACCGCCAACGCCGAGAAAGTCCTGCAACTGCTGGAGTTGCCTTACCGCACCATCGCGCTGTGCACCGGCGACATGGGCTTCAGCGCGGTCAAGACCTACGACCTGGAAGTGTGGATTCCGAGCCAGGACAAATATCGTGAAATCTCGTCGTGCTCCAACTGCGGCGATTTCCAGGCCCGTCGTATGCAAGCGCGTTTCCGTAACCCGGAAACCGGCAAGCCGGAACTGGTACACACCCTGAACGGTTCCGGCCTGGCGGTCGGTCGTACCCTGGTGGCGGTGCTGGAAAACTACCAGCAGGCCGACGGTTCGATCCGTGTGCCTGAGGTGCTCAAGCCGTACATGGGTGGCCTTGAGGTCATCGGCTAAATGAACTATCTGCCGCTGTTCCATAACCTTCGCGGCAGTCGTGTGTTGGTCGTCGGCGGGGGGGAAGTTGCCTTGCGCAAATCCCGCCTGCTGGCCGATGCCGGTGCGCTGCTGCGGGTGGTCGCACCTGAAATCGAAACCCAGTTGCGCGAGCTGGTCAGCGCCAGCGCTGGCGAGTGCCTGACGCGCGGTTACCTCGAGTCGGACCTGGACGGTTGTGCGCTGATCATTGCGGCCACCGACGACGAAACGCTCAATGCACAGGTGTCTGCCGATGCCCATCGGCGTTGCGTGCCGGTCAATGTGGTGGACGCGCCGGCCTTGTGCAGCGTGATCTTCCCGGCCATTGTCGACCGTTCGCCGCTGATCATTGCCGTGTCCAGCGGTGGCGACGCGCCGGTGCTGGCGCGATTGATCCGCGCCAAGATCGAAACCTGGATTCCTTCGACCTATGGTCAACTGGCTGGTCTGGCGGCACGTTTCCGTCACCAGGTGAAAAAGCTGTTCCCGGACGTGCAGCAACGTCGTGCGTTCTGGGAAGACGTGTTCCAGGGTCCGATTGCCGACCGGCAACTGGCCGGGCAGGGCGGGGAAGCCGAGCGATTGCTGCAGGCGAAGATTGCTGGAGAGGCGCCGGTAGCCACCGGTGAGGTGTATCTGGTGGGCGCCGGTCCCGGTGATCCGGACCTGCTGACGTTCCGCGCCTTGCGCCTGATGCAGCAAGCCGACGTGGTGTTGTACGACCGCTTGGTGGCACCAGCGATTATCGAGTTGTGCCGTCGTGATGCCGAGCGCGTGTATGTCGGCAAGCGCCGCGCCGATCACGCCGTGCCGCAGGACCAGATCAACCAGCAACTGGTCGACCTGGCGAAGCAAGGCAAGCGTGTGGTGCGGTTGAAGGGCGGCGATCCGTTCATCTTCGGGCGTGGCGGTGAAGAGATCGAAGAATTGGCGGCCCATGGCATCCCGTTCCAGGTCGTACCGGGCATCACGGCGGCCAGCGGTTGTGCTGCTTATGCCGGGATTCCGCTGACCCACCGCGATTACGCGCAGTCGGTGCGGTTCATCACCGGTCACCTGAAGGACGGCTCCACCGATCTACCGTGGGCCGACCTGGTCGCGCCGGCGCAGACCCTGGTGTTCTACATGGGGCTGGTGGGCTTGCCGATCATCTGCGAGCAGTTGATCAAGCATGGTCGCGGTGCGGATACCCCGGCGGCGTTGATCCAGCAGGGCACTACGGTCAATCAGCGGGTGTTTACCGGCACTCTGGCGGACCTGCCACGGCTGGTGGCGGAGCATGAAGTGCATGCGCCGACGCTGGTGATCGTGGGAGAAGTGGTGCAACTGCGCGAGAAACTGGCGTGGTTTGAAGGGGCTCAGGCGCAAGTCTGAATCTCTGCAACCGATCGTTCCCACGCTCTGCGTGGGAATGCCGCCAGGGACGCTCTGCGTTCCGCTTCTAACGCTGTGACGCGGAGCGTCACGGGATGCATTCCCACGCGGAGCATGGGAACGATCAGCTTTCAGGCCCTGCGCCAAACCCCTTTCCCGCTCAGCCGCTCCCGATCATGGGCCGTGGTGAAATCCTGCTGCGGCCCTTTCGGCACGATCCCCGTCGGGTTGATGGTCTTGTGGCTGCCGTAGTAGTGATGCTTGATATGGGTGAAATCCACCGTCTCGGCAATCCCTGGCCACTGGTAAATCTCCCGCAGCCAATTCGACAGGTTCGGATAGTCGGCAATGCGTCGCAGGTTGCACTTGAAGTGACCGTAATAGACCGCGTCGAATCGAATCAGCGTAGTGAACAGGCGGATGTCCGCTTCAGTCAGGTACTCGCCGGTCAGGTAGCGATTGGCACTTAACAGCTGCTCCAGGCGATCCAGTTCTGCGAACAGTTCATCGAAGGCCTCCTCATAGGCGGTTTGCGAGGTAGCAAACCCAGCGCGGTATACGCCGTTGTTCACGGCCGGATAGATTCGCTCGTTCAGCGCGTCGATCTCGCCACGCAGCGGTGCCGGATAGAAATCCAGGTCATTGCCGGTCAGTTCATCGAAGGCGCCATTGAACATGCGGATGATTTCCGCCGATTCATTGTTGACGATGCGTTTCTGTTGTTTGTCCCAAAGCACCGGCACCGTGACGCGGCCGGTGTAGTCGGCGGTGTCGGCGGTGTAGCGCTGGTGCATGAAGTCAAAGTGATCGAGTTTGTCGCCGGTGGAGCCGTGGGACTTGTCGAACGTCCAACCGTTCTCCAGCATCAGGTAGCTGACCACCGACACGTCGATGAGGCTTTCCAAGCCCTTGAGTTTGCGCAGGATCAGCGTGCGATGGGCCCAGGGACAGGCGAGCGACACGTAGAGGTGATAGCGCCCTGGCGTAGCGGCGAAACCACCGACACCACTGGGGCCCGGTTGGCCGTCAGCGGTGACCCAGTTGCGACGTTGCGCCTGTTCGCGCTGGAACGTGCCGTCCTTGCTTTCGTACCACTTGTCCTGCCAGCGACCTTCAACTAACAAACCCATGTCCAAGTCTCCTCAATCGATAAGCGTTGGAGAGGAGTCTAAGCTCATAGGTTCGATAAAAAAGCGCAAATATTAATGGGTTATGATCGATTAAATCGATTTGTCCCGCGCATCCCAGTACTGTTGGGCAGTCTCGAACGCCTGCTCGCGGCTATGGCCGAGGCCGCGCAGCGCCAGGGCCATGGTCGAGATCAGGGCCATTTGCGGGTAGCTGTCCACCACTTCGCCGCGCCATACCGCCTTGAGGTGCGCCGGTTCCAGGCTGGCGGGTTTGACGTGGCGCTGGCTCGACAGTTGCGGCCACTCCTCATCCCAGCTCTCGCCGCCGGTGGTGCCGTACAAGTGGCTGTCGGCGTCGGGGTTGATCTCGATCTCGCCGCCATCGCCCTTGACCACGATCGCAGTGTCGCCGAGCAAGCCGCTGGCATCGCGATGCACTGCCTGATAGCCGGGGTGGAAGATGCTTTGCAGGCCGCAACGGGCGCCCAACGGATTGAGAATGCGCGCCAGGGAGTGGATCGGCGAGCGCAGGCCGAGGGTGTTGCGCAGGTCGATCATGCGCTGCAGTTGCGGCGCCCAATCCACCAACGGCATGAAGGCCAGGCCGCCGTTGTCCAGCGCTGTGCCGACCTGCTGCCAGTCGCGGCACAACGGGATGTTCAGTTCATCGAGCAGTTGTTCGCTGTAGAGTCGACCGGCGGTGTGCGCGCCGCCACCGTGCATGAACACCCGCACACCGTTCTGCGCCAGGCACTTGGCGGCCAGCAGGTACCACGGCAGATGACGCTTCTTGCCGGCATAGGTCGGCCAGTCGAGGTCGACCGCCAGTGCCGGCGCTTGCAAGCGCTCGCGCAGGGCCTCGGTAAAACCGGCCATTTCCTGCGCGCTTTCTTCCTTGTGGCGCAACAGCATCAGGAACGCGCCGAGCTGGGTGTCCTCGACTTGGTCGTCAAGCACCATGCCCATGGCGGCGCGGGCTTCTTCACGCGTCAGGTCACGGGCACCACGCTTGCCTTTGCCGAGGATGCGCACGAATTGGGCGAACGGGTGCTCGGCGGGCGTTTCGAGGGTCAACGCTGGGTAGTCGGTCATAGGCAATTCGTCGGTTTGGGCAGGCCCGCCAGTTTCGCGGCGAGTTTGGCAGGGGTGCCTTTGAACAGTCGGTTCAGGTGCAGGCTGTTGCCTTTGTCCGGGCCGAGTTTCAATGCGGTGTACTTGATCAGCGGCCGGGTCGCCGGCGACAGCTGGAATTCGGCGTAGAAGCTGCGCAACAGTTCGAGGATTTCCCAGTGCTCCGGGCTCAACTCGATGTCTTCGGCGGCGGCCAGGGCACTGGCGACGTCTGCCGACCAGTCACTGAGCTCCAGCAGAAAACCGTCCTTGTCCAGCTCGATGGCGCGCGCGCCGACCGTCAATACATTCATAACCAGCTGTTGACCTTGGCGTGGTGGATCGACAGTTCGACGAAGGCCGGATAATCGACAGCCGTAGCCCAACCCGGAACTTCGATAGCCCGGGCCTGGGCATCTTCGGCCAGCACGTAGAGGGCCAGGCCGCGCGCACTCAGCGCCGTGAAAGGGGCGCTGCCCGGCTGCAGGGCATAGGCGGCGTCACCGCACAGCAGCAATGCGTCGTTGGCGCCGATTATGCGCAGGCAGCTGTTCAGGCGGTCGTCGCCGAACGGGGAATGAGACAACACATGCAAAGTCGACATCAGAGGGTGATCACCTGGTCGTAATGGTCAATGAGTGCGGTGATTTCGTGGGCGGCCAACACGCGGGCTTCCTCCAGTGCCAGGGCACCTGGGTCCAGGCCACGTTCGGCAGCGCTGTCGGCACAGACAAACAGTTCTTCGACGCCGAACATCGGCAGCGCCTGCAGGTTGGCGCTCAGGTCTTTCTGTTGCAGGGCCTTGGCGTGCTGATGAGGGGCGAGCTGGAACACGCCGTCGTCGAGAAACAGCAGGCCGATCGGCAGATCGAAGGCGCCTCCCGCCAGCACGATGTCCAGCGCTTCGCGTGCGCCTGGACCGGACCAGGGCGACTGGCGGCTGATGATCAGCAAGGACTTGGCCATTTCACGCACCTCCGAAGCAGATCAGGCGGTCGGCATCCTGCACGGCGTCATGCAACTGCCCCAGCCCGGACAATTCCCACGGCGCGCCGACGGCGACAGCCTCGCGCTGATAGCGCCTGGCTTCCTCCTCGTTCAACACGCCACGGCGCAAGGCGGCGGCGATGCACACCACGCCATCGAGTTGGTTTTCGCTGACGAAGGTGCGCCATTGCCGGGGCACATCCAGCTCGTCCTGGGGTGTGACCACGCTGCCGGACGCGTTGTAAACGCCATCCTGGTAGAAAAACAGCCGGACAATCTCATGCCCGCCGGCAAGCAGCGCCTGGGCGAACAGCAAGGCGCGGCGCGAAGAGGGCGCATGGGCGGCGGAAAATACGGCGATGGCGAACTTCATGGCGGACTCGATCAGCGAAACTGCGGCCATGATAAAGCTTTATCGGCGCAGGGGCTAAATCGATGTTACCGGTGTGGGCCCCTTCGCGAGCAGGCTCGCTCCCACAGGGATTTGTGTGATGGCAAAGTTCACAGCTGCACCGCAAAACCTGTGGGAGCGAGCCTGCTCGCGAAGAGGCCCGCACAGGCAGCAAAAAAATCAGCGCGGCATGTAGCCCAACTGCCAACGCCGCGGGATCTTCAGTGACAGCACTCCCAGCGCAGCCGCCAGCAGGCCGCTGGCAAACAGCGCCTTGAGCCCGAAATGATGTTCCAGCACGGCACCGAGTACCGCGCCGGCGAACATGCCGGTCCAGGGGATCAGTTGCACGCGCCAACCGTTGCGGCGCTCGCCGAGCATCCAGCGCCCCAGTCCGCGGCCAAAGCGCGACAGGGCTCCGGTCACATAGGTCAGGCCGACCGGCAGGCCGTTGACCTCTTCCACGGCGGCATTGAGCATGCCCATGGCGATGATGGCTGCCAGCAGGGCAGGCAATTGCGAGTCATAGGGCCAGGCCGCTGCGGCGCACAGCGGGGCGGCAATGCACAACAGCAAGGGCAGTGACCGGCGCCTGCTCAGGCGGCTGACGATAATGCCCAGCGCATTGCCAAAGATGAAGGTGGCGATGAGGATCACCAGGCGCAGGGTCAACCCAAGGTCGCCGGCACTGATGGCGACGGCCATCCGGGTGGTATTGCCGCTCATGAACGAGACGAAATCGCCACTGGCCATGAAACCGATCGCGTCAGTCATGCCGGCCAGCACCGAAAGCATGGCCACCAGGCTCAGGCCGATGCGCCCACGCCATTTCTGCGTGTGCAGGTGTCCGGGGCTGGCGTGGGTCTTCGAGGCGGTGGGCAGCATCGATGCAGTGATCCTCAGCAAAGGTTACGGTTGTATCCCGTACAGGTCGCAATACTCCAGCCAGTCCATGCCGGCCATTTGCGCGACTTCCCGGTGCACTTCCAGGCGCTGGGCCTGATAGTCCTCAGGAGTGGCGGCGGTCAATTGCAGTGTCAGCTCCCAGGCAAACAAACCCAGGCGCTCGGCTTCGGCTTCAAAGGCCTCGTGTAAACGATCATCGCGAAACTGCGCGAGGGTCTCGCCCTTGGCCTGGGCCAGCAGCGGGTTGAGGTGGTCGAGCTCGATGCGCAGTTCGGGACGTTGGTCGAGAAACTTTTCCAGCGCCAGTTCGTGTTGTTGCTCGGGTGCCGCCATGGTCGCTCCTTGAGTACGAATTACGAAGACTGCTTCTTGCTGGCCTTGGCCGCTGCCGCCAGACATTCGAGTGCAAACTGCTCGGTATAGGTCATCTGGATCGGCGTGGTTTCACCCTTGACGGTTCTTTCGCCCTCAAGGATGTAACGAATGCGCTTGTCGGTGACGCCGATTCGCTTGGCGATCCAGGACGGTGTCTGACCGATCTGGCTGATCAGCTTGTCGGCATATTCAGTGGTCGGTTTGTAAAACTCGGCGTTGGGTGTCATGGGGCGTCCAGTGAAAGGTGTAATACAGCGCTATTGGCTCGACAGGGTGCGCGAATCGTCACGCGATGTCGCGGTTTTAATGAAGTAAAGCAGAACGATACGCCCTGCCGCGGTGATACAGTCCGCTTTTTCCTCATGAGTGAATGCAATGCGAATTCTGATGGTGGCGCTGGCCGCTACCTTGCTGGCGGGATGCGCGGGCTCGGCGATGAACGATGCTCGTACCAAGGCCCCGTACAAGACCTTGAACTCCGACAAGCCGGCCAAGGACGTCGCCCAGTGCGTGCAGTATTCCTGGCAGGACGAAGCGGTGTTCGGCGTTGATGCTGCGGCGTACCTGGAGCCGGGAGCGAAGGGGAGCACCACCGTCTATACCCGCTCGGCCGAGTCGTTCGTCGACGTGACCACCGATGCCTCGGGCACCGTATTGAGTTACTACGCTCAGCAAGACGACTTCGTCGCCAAGCGCCGCTTGGCGGCACTGGCCACCTGCCTCTGATCTGATGGGTTGATGCATGCCCTGTAGGAGCTGCCGCAGGCTGCGATCTTTTGATCTTGTTTTTTCTCGATCTCAAGTCCGTCGAAGATCAAAAGATCGCAGCCTGCGGCAGCTCCTACAGGGATTCGCGTTGTGATCAGTAGTCCAGGCGCTTCTGGAAGAAGAAGTGCTTGTACCCCGGCGGGTAGTCGGCGAT
Organism: Pseudomonas umsongensis; assembly: GCF_002236105.1. Lineage (GTDB taxonomy): Bacteria > Pseudomonadota > Gammaproteobacteria > Pseudomonadales > Pseudomonadaceae > Aquipseudomonas > Aquipseudomonas umsongensis. Next base: position 1,947,157 of record NZ_NIWU01000001.1, on the reverse strand, counting down.
ATGCCCAATCTCGCTGTAGCCGCATTTCCTGTAGAACTCCGGTGCCTGGAATTCAAAGGTATCGAGCCACATTCCCACGCATTTTTTCTCCCGCGCCAGGTCTTCGGCCATCTGCATCAGCTTCGTGCCCATGCCCTGTCCCCGGGCCTGCTCCGGCACCGATAGCAGGTCGATGAACATCCACTGGTAGAACAACCTGGCGTAAAGGCCACCAAGGATCACATCGTTTTCGTCACGTACCAGCAGGGCGATATGCTCGGGTACGGCGCCGTCGGCCTTCGAGGCATTGTAGGCGCGCAGCGGCATCAGGATGGCCTGGCGCTCTTCTTCCGTGGGGGTGGGCGAGAACTCTATCCGCAGGTTCATGGCAATGTCCTTATGGCAGTGAATCGGCAGCCTATCGTGGTTGCCGCCATAGTTCCATGACCCTCAGCCAGTGGAACCGTCGCCAGTGCGCGGAGGTCACTTGTTGTGACGCGCCATTCCCGAGTGCGACTGATGAGGACATTCCGTGAATATTTTCGAAGCCTTGCGCGAAAGCCACGAGCGCCAGCGTACCTACGCCAAAGCCCTGATCCGCACCAGCGGCGATACCCCTGAGCGCGTCGACGCATACAAGCAGCTCAAGTCAGAACTGCAGGCTCACGAAACCGCTGAAGAACGGCATTTCTACATCCCGCTGATGGAATTCGACAATGGCGTAGACCTCAGTCGCCACGCGATCTCCGAGCACCACGAGATGGATGAGATGATGGAAGAACTGGACAGCACCGAGATGTCCAGCCCGGCCTGGCTGGCGACGGCGAAGAAATTGTCCGAGAAGGTCCATCACCACCTTGAAGAAGAGGAGCAGAAGTTCTTCCAGATGGCGGGCAAGTTGCTTGACGACAAGCAGAAAGAGTCGCTGGCGACGCAGTATCAAAAGGAATACAAGGCGCAGCTTTCTACACCGGCGTGATGTAGTCCTGTAGGAGCTGCCGCAGGCTGCGATCTTTTGACTTTGCTTTTTAAACAACAAGATCAAAAGATCGCAGCCTGCGGCAGCTCCTACAAGATCAAAAGCCCGGGAGGCGCGCGGTTTCGGGCCATTGGCCGCCTTCCAGCGTGAGCAACGTCTGCTTCGCCTCCAGCCCCCCGGCAAACCCGGTCAATTTCCCCGACGCGCCAATCACCCGATGACAGGGCGCGATGATCGAAATCGGATTCCTGCCATTCGCCGCACCCACTGCCCGCACCGCGCTCGGGTGGCCGATCTGCTCGGCGATCTGGCTGTAGCTGCGGGTCTGGCCAAAGGGAATGGTCAACAAGGCCCTCCAGACCTTCTTCTGAAATTCCGTCCCGGCAAAATCAAGGTCGAGCTCGAACGCCTGGCGTGTGCCCGCGAAGTATTCGCGCAACTGTTGCGCAGTGCGCATCAGGACCGGGTTGTCCGGCGCTTCATCCATCGGGCCGAGGCGCACCCGGCCTGGTTTGTCATTTTCCCAGAGGATGGCCGCCAGACGGCAATCGTTCGCTACCAGCTTCAACTCGCCGACGGGTGATGCCAAGGTGATGTAGGTGTAGGTCATGCCGCACGCATCGCCGAATTGCTGAACAGGTGTTAAGCATACTGCCTCGCCGGGGAGGCGCAATATGCAATCCCGACCATACTGCCTACTGCTCTTGAAGCGTTTTCCTACTTTAAAACAAAAAGAGACCGACTCATGAAGTACGAACCTTTTGCCAAATCGCTGATTGCGACCTCGTTGGCGCTCAGCTGCCTGATGGCCCATGCGGCCTCTGTGGCCCCGGTCGCGGCTGAAAACGGCATGGTGGTCACCGCCCAGCATTTGGCCAGTCATGTGGGCGTGGATGTGCTGAAGAACGGCGGCAATGCGGTCGACGCCGCTGTCGCAGTGGGTTACGCGCTGGCGGTGGTGTATCCCGCGGCCGGTAACCTGGGGGGTGGCGGTTTCATGACCATTCAACTCGCCGACGGTCGTAAGACCTTCCTCGACTTCCGTGAAAAAGCCCCGCTGGCCGCTACCGCCGACATGTACCTGGACAAGGCGGGCAACGTCGTCCCCGACCTGAGCACCCGCGGACACTTGGCCGTCGGGGTGCCGGGCACCGTGTCCGGCATGGAGCTGGCGCTGTCCAAATACGGCACCAAGCCGCGCAAGGAAGTGATCGCCCCGGCGATCAAGCTGGCGGAAGACGGCTTCGTGATGGAGCAGGGCGATGTCGAGTTGCTGGAGTACGCCACCGACGTGTTCAAGAAGGACATCAAGGATTCCGGCGCGATCTTCCTGAGCAATGGCGAGCCGATGCAGGTCGGCCAGAAACTGGTACAGAAAGACCTCGGCAAAACCCTGCGGGAAATCTCCGAGAAAGGCGCCGACGGTTTCTACAAGGGCTGGGTGGCCGACGCCATCGTCACCTCCAGCCAAGCCAACAAGGGCATCATCACCCAGGCCGACCTCGACAAGTACAAGACGCGCGAGTTGGCACCCATCGAGTGTGACTATCGCGGCTACCATGTGGTCTCGGCACCGCCACCGAGCTCCGGCGGGGTGGTGATCTGCCAGATCATGAACATCCTCGAAGGCTATCCGATGAAGGACCTGGGCTACCACTCGGCCCAGGGCATGCACTACCAGATCGAAGCGATGCGCCACGCCTATGTGGACCGCAACAGCTACCTGGGCGACCCGGACTTCGTGAAAAACCCGATCGCGCATTTACTCGACAAAAACTACGCGACCAAGCTGCGCGAAGCCATCCAGCCGCAAAAGGCCGGCATCTCCAAGGATCTCAAGCCCGGCGTGGCGCCCCATGAGGGCAGCAACACCACCCATTACTCCATCGTCGACAAATGGGGCAACGCGGTATCGGTGACCTACACCCTCAACGACTGGTTCGGTGCCGGGGTCATGGCCAGCAAGACCGGGGTCATCCTCAACGACGAAATGGATGATTTCACCTCGAAAGTCGGCGTACCGAACATGTACGGCCTGGTGCAGGGCGAGGCCAATGCCATCGCGCCCGGCAAGGCGCCGTTGTCGTCCATGAGCCCAACCATCGTCACCAAGGACGGCAAAGTGGTAATGGTGGTCGGCACCCCCGGTGGCAGCCGCATCATCACCGCGACCCTGCTGACCATGCTCAACGTGATCGACTACGGCATGAACATCCAGGAAGCGGTCGATGCGCCGCGTTTCCACCAGCAATGGCTGCCGGAGGAAACCAACCTGGAGACCTTCACCACCAGTCCCGACACGGTGAAGATCCTCGAAAGCTGGGGCCACAAGTTTGCCGGTCCCCAGGACGCCAACCACCTGGCAGCAATCCTGGTAGGGGCTCCGTCGCTGGAGGGCAAGCCGGTGGGCAAGAACCGTTTCTACGGGGCCAACGATCCACGGCGTAATACCGGGTTGTCGCTGGGTTACTGATGGTTGTGTTTGAATGGGGGGCGCACGCGTCCCCTGATTTTTCAACTCATCAAGGAAGGTACCATGACCACCGCACTGTTAATCATCGACGTCCAGCAGGCCCTGTGCTCCGGCGAGTACGAGTGCTTCGAGATCCAGCGCGTCATTGAAACGATCAATGGCCTGAGTGCCCGGGCGAGAAAAGCCGGCGTGGCAGTGGTGCTGATCCAGCACGAAGAAGAGGGCGACCTGTTGAAGCATGGCGCTCCAGGCTGGCAATTGGCGCAAGGGCTGCACACTGCGCCCGAGGATCATCGCGTACGTAAAACCACCGGTGATTCGTTCTATCAGACCAACCTGCAGAAACTGGTGCCGGTGCAAGACTACGATCGCCTGGTCATCTGCGGCCTGCAAACCGATTACTGCGTGAATGCAACCCTGCGCCAGGCGCATCAACTGGGTTACGACGTGGTGTTGGCCGCCGACGCGCATTCCACTGTCGACAATGGCAAAACCACGGCCGAAGACATCATTGCCGAACACAACAAGGATTGGGCCGACCTGAGCAGTTCGGTGGCGCGGATCGACGTGGTCCCTGCCGCTGAAATCCGCTTCTGATAACACCACCCCCCTGTAGGAGCGAGCCTGCTCGCGATGGACGTTAACGATAACGCTGGAAACCTGACACCCCGAGGCGCTCTGAAGTCCATCGCGAGCAGGCTCGCTCCTACAAGGGTGCGCTGAAGATATCGATCAGCTCATTGAGGAACGCACTGACCAGCTCCCGCTGCCGCGCCGAATGCCGCACCGCTGCGTGAAAGCCGACCTCGTAGCGCAGCAATTGCGGATTGAGCGGATGCAGCTGCCCGAGCTGTTCATGCCGGGCCGCATAATGCTGCGGCAGGAAGCCCAGGTGTTGGCCGGACAGGATCAGCAGGGCCGCTCCGTCCATGCTGTCAGTGAGCACGGTCAAGCGTTCGATCGAGGTCGGCGCCGGCATTTCCGGCAAGGGATGGCTGGGCCAGACCCAGTCATGCTGGCTGACATCCTCGCGCGTCAGCGCACCCACCTGCTCGAACAGCGGGTGTGACGGCGCGCAGTAGGCGATCTGGGTTTCCTGGAACAACGGGAAGTAGTCGATATTGGGCAAGCGATGCCAAAAATAACCGATCGCCAGATCAATATGGCCGTTGATGATTTTCTCTTCCAGCAGCGATGAAGACAGTTCGGTGAAGTGAAAGTACAGCCCCTCGTGCCGAGCCCTCAGGCGGGCAATGGCCAAGCCGATTTTCTTGTTCGCTACCGGGTCGATCTGCCCCAGCAGGCCGACGTTGATGTTGCCCGAGACTTTGCGGTTGATGTGCTGCACTTCAACCCTGAAGCCCTCGGCGGCAGCCAGCAAGCGTCGCGCTGCCTCGACGAACTGACCACCCTTGGGCGTTACGGAAAATCCGCCGCGACCGCGTTCGCACAGGCGAAAACCCACCCGTGCCTCCAGCGTCGCCAGTTGTGCGCTGATAGTCGGTTGCGTGGTATTGAGGGCTGTTTGCGCCGCCGAGATCCCGCCAGCCTCGACCACCGTGAGAAATACCCGGATCAGGCGCAGATCCAGCTCCGTTACAGTTCCCAGCATGGGGGCTCCCGATACTCGATTACATTGACGCCGATCTATGTGAACAGTGCGCCTTGGATATTTTATCGCTGCGGCCAACGCCATACATTGCAGGGAAACCAGGGTCTTCGTCAGCTTTTTCTGGAGTTTTGCCAGATCTGGACGTCGAATCGACCACTGCGCTCAAAATAAAAACAATCTACTGCATAGGAACTATCGTATGTCAGGATCCCCACTTTCTGCGCACGCCACCGAGGCGGGCGGCGGGTTGGCCATCGAAGGCCACTCGATCGATTACATCCCGGAAAACGAACGTCACGCCAAACTCAGCAGCCAGGGGCCGTTCTGGTTTCTCGGCAACTTCCACTTCTTCACCATCTCCATCGGTTTCGTCGGCCCCAGCCTGGGCTTGTCGGCGCTGTGGACCCTGCTGGCCGGTGCGCTGGGCATCATGTTCGGCACGATCTTCATGGCTTTCCACGGCTCGCAAGGGCCGGAAATGGGCCTGCCGCAGATGATCCAGTCCCGTGCCCAGTTCGGCTATCGCGGGGTGATCCTGGCGCTGATGGCGACAATGTTTGTGTTCGTCGGTTTCAACGTGGTGAACGTCTCGCTGATCATGAACGGGCTGGAGCATGTGTTCGGCATCGACCCGACCATCGTCGCCGTGACCGTGGTACTGATCGGCGCACTGCTGTCGATCTTCGGCCACGACCTGATGCACAAAGCCTTCAAGTGGGCGCTGCTGGCGACGCTGCCGTTGTATGCCCTGGTGACCATCGCCCTGATGTTCGGCGCGGGTTCCGAGGGCGTCACGCCGGCCAGCGACCTCGGCTTCAGCTGGATCGCCTTCGCTACCCTGTTCGCCATTGGTGCCAGCTACAACATTTCCTATGCACCCTATGTCTCCGACTATTCGCGCTACCTGCCGAAAAACACCAGCCGGCCGAAACTGATCGCGGCGATATTCATCGGCGCGTCGCTGTCGGGCAGCTGGATGATCGGCCTCGGTGCCTGGCTCGCCCAGGAACTGAAAGCGGTGGATGCGCTGGTGGCATTGAACCAGGTAGGTTCCTCGATGATTCCCGGGCTGGGCAATCTGTTGGTGGTGGTGTCGGTGGCGGGCTTCCTGCCGATCATTGCGCTGAACACCTACAGCGCCATGCTGACGCTGCTGACCGGCGTCGATTCGATCAGCAAGATCACCCCGACACCTCGCGCCCGTGTGCTGTCGATCAGTGCCATCAGCATCATCCTGCTGACCTGCGTGCTGTCGATCAAGGGTGACGGCATCGCGCTGCTGAACACCTTCCTCGTGTTGCTGTTGTACTTCCTCGTGCCTTGGACCGCCGTCAACCTGGTGGACTATTTCTTCGTGCGCAAGGGCGGCTACGCGATCCCGCATTTTTTCACGCCGAAGGGCATCTACGGCGCGTGGCAGTTTCGCGGCATCGTGGCCTACCTGATCGGCTTTGCCGCCATGGTGCCGTTCTTCTACATCTACGATGCCGCCGCCAGCAAGGAAGTCTTCGTCGGTCCTATGGCACGGGTGCTGGAAGGCGTGGACATCGCCTGGCTGGTGGGCCTGCTGGTTTCGGGCCTGACCTATTACCTGCTCAGCCGCTCCCTCGACCTGGCCGCCGAGCGCCGGGTCATCGAGGCGATCAGTGAAAACGAGATTATCGCCATGACCCATTCATCCACGGAGTCGGTGCGTTGAACACGGCAAAGAATATCCGGGTCGCCTGCTGCCAATTGGCGCCGAAAATCGGCGACCTCGCGTACAACCGCACGCTCACCGAACGCGCGATCCGTTCGGCGGCCCTGCAGGGTGCCCAGGTGGTGGTGTTGCCGGAGCTGGTGCAGAGCGGCTACCTGTTTGCCGACCGCGCGGAAGCACTGGCCCTCGCGGAAACCGCCGAGGGGCCGACCTTGCGCCTGTGGCAGGCGCTGGCCAGTGATTTGAACATGGTCATCGTCGGTGGATTCTGCGAGCGTCTGGCCGGGGATGAGCTGGCCAACAGCGCGGCACTGATCGATACCCGGGGTTTGCGCGCGGTGTACCGCAAGGCGCACCTGTGGGATGCGGAGAAAGAAGTTTTCACAGCCGGCACTGCCGCACCGCCGGTGATCGAAACGGTCCACGGGCGCATCGGCATGCTGATCTGCTACGACCTGGAGTTCCCCGAATGGGTGCGCCTGCCGGCGCTGGCCGGTGCCGACCTGCTCTGTGCGCCGGTCAACTGGCCCGACGGCCCGCGACCGCAATCCGAGCGCCCGGCGGAAGTCTTGCGGGTGCAGGCCAATGCCTCGGTCAACCGCATGTTCATCGCCGCCTGTGACCGTCATGGTGTTGAGCGCGGGGTGAGTTGGGTGCAAGGTTCGGTGATCGTCGACGCCGACGGTTATCCGGTGGCCGGTCCGGCGGAGCAGGGTGGCGAGCAGATGCTGCTGGCCAACCTGAACCTGGCCGAGGCCCGCAACAAGCGCATCAGCGAGCGCAATGACCTGCACCGGGACCGCCGGCCGCAGCTGTATGGCTTGAGCAGTGAAGTGAAGTGACGTTTGGCCCAGAGGTTGCCGAAATCCCAAGACCTGAATAAGATACATCCGCAATAATGTCCCGCAGGAGCCGGCCCGCCGTGTTCCTGCGACACGCGTTTTTCCATCCCACACACAACGCTCTACTTTCAGCAGGGGGCAGCCTTTCATGGATGTTCTCGCACTGATCGAGCAATACCTGTCCAGGTGGGTATTTATACCTGTCAGCAACCAGTTCCTCGGGCTCTTCGACCTCAATGGCCGTCTCTGCGTCGCCTTTCTTTTCATCTCCTACTCCGTTGCCTACGGCCTGTTCCGCTGGCGCCGAGCTCGCGGGCTGACGGACGCGCACAGCTTCTGGCAGTTCATCGGCGGCAACCGTGTGCATTTTCATCCCTCGGCGCTGCTCGATTACCGCTACTACTTCGTGCGCGCGATCCTCAAGGTCGTGCTGGTGGTGCCCATCGTCGGGCTAGTGGACCCCTATGTGTTGCGTTCCGGTGACTACATCCGCTTTTTCACTCAGCTGTGGGGTGCACGGGTGCAGGTCGAGGAGCACTTGGTCCTGACCTTGCTCTATGGCCTGGGTGTGTTCCTGCTGCAGGACTTCATCCATTACTGGGCCCACCGCGCTTACCATTCGCGCTACCTGTGGGCGTTCCACAAAGTCCATCATTCGGCGACGGTGCTGGTCCCGGCCACGGCCAGTCGGGTGCATTTCCTCGAGAAAGTGGTCGAGCGGTTGACTGACCTCGTGTTCATCAGCGCCTTTGCCGGACTCTTCTGGTACGCCTGTGGCGGGGAGATCAGCCGCTATACGCTGTTCGGCGTGACCTACATGGTGTTCATCCTCAATGCCTTGGCGGCCAATCTGCGCCATAGTCATGTCTGGCTGTCCTTCGGGCCTGTGGTCGAGCATGTGCTGAACAGCCCGGCCCAGCACCAGGTCCACCACAGCGATGCGCCGCGGCACTTCAACAAGAACTTCGGGGTCAACCTGTCACTCTGGGACTGGATGTTCGGCACGCTGTACGTCACCCAAACGCAACCGGAGCCCATCCGCTTCGGCACCTGCGAAGCGGATCATGGCCGTTACCTGACCGTCTACAGCCTGATCATCACGCCCTTTGTCGAAACGCTGGGCAAGATCCGCCTGGCCAGGCGCTCGCTTGCGGTCAGCGCGCAGGCAGGTTCCAGCGTTCGCGCAACTGCTCGTACTGCGTCTCGGGCAGTTGCACCAGCAGCGGGGACTGGCGTGGGTCCAGCCAACTGAGCAGGCGTGCGATATCCATTGGGTCCATCGCGGTGCAGCCCCGCGTCGGTAGTGTGGGGCCACGCCAGATGTGGAAGAAGATGCAGGAACCGGCGGCGGGGGATGCGGGTGTGTTGTGCTCGATGAAAATGCCCTGGCGGTACAAGTCATCATGGCGACGCATGCGTTCAGAGCTGTTCCAGTCTTGGGCCATCGTGGCGCCGTCGACCAATTCGTTGTAATGAGCGGACCGGCTGTCATCCACGCATTCGATGGTCGAGGTCAGTGCGAGGTAGGGCAGGCGGGTTTCACTTGAAGCGTCGTAGCCAAAAGCGCTGCCGAGTTTGAACATCCCGGCGGGTGCCTTTCCATCGCCTTCCTGTTTCACCGGCCCCTGAAGTTGCCCGGTGTCGAGCAGTCCCTTGCCCCAGCCCATGCCATTTTTTCCCAGCACGACGGCAAACGGCGCTTCGACTTTCTGGAAGCTGTCCCCGTGCCGTTCATAACGCTGGGCGCTGCCCTGGATGTCGTCCCAGTGCTTGCTGGTGACCACGATCAACTGGCCACTACCGTCGAGCCCTTGGGCCATTGCGGCACAGGGCAGCAACAGGATCAGCAACGCGCAGATTCTGCCAAGGCTGTTCATGGTGCCAGCGGGGTGATGGGGAAGTTCATGACGGTGTTCAATGTCGCATCCCGGGTATAGGTGAAGTGCCACCACTCGGCGGAGTAACCGGTGAATCCCTCCTGCGCCATGGCGCGGGTCAGTCGCTGGCGATTTTCCATGGCCGTCGCCGTGATCGACGTCGAATCGGTATGGGCGCGCTCGTCGAAGCAATCAAAACCGGTGCCCATGTCGACTGCGCCGTCGTGCCAACGCTGCCCATAAGGCGCCGTGCAATCGACTGGCGTGGCAGATGGCGTCCAGGTGTCGGCGGGCAGGGCGTCCGGTCCCGTCATGCTCAGGTCGACGGTGCTGCCTTTGGAGTGATTCGATACGCGCGCCACATAGCCCAGGCGCCAGAAGTCTTGCTTATCCACCCGTGGATAGAATTCGGCCTTAAGCGGATCGCCCGGCTCAGTGGCGAAGCGCCCCATGTCCGCGACCGCGCGACTGGGGCGATAGCAATCGAACACCTTCAGGCCATAGCCTTGCGCCCGCAGTGCCGTTTGTACCCGGGCGAGGGCTTTGGCGGCATCCTGCGACAGCAAGCACTCGGGCGCTTCATAACCCTCGAGCGGGTGCCCGGTGAAGTTGTGGGCGCTGGCATAACGAATGTCCTGTTCGATACCCGGATCGATCGTGCGTAAATACACCATGTGCTCGGGCCGGGGCTCGGCAGCGGCGACACCCGATAAGGCGAGGCTGAGGAGCGGGAGCAATGTTTGAACGACAAATGGCATCGGGTCGGGCCTGCGTAATGGCATGACAAGTCACTTCATCATGGCTTGAAATCGGCGGCACCTCCATGAAGTTGTTGATCGGCGTGATAGGACGAGCGCACCAATGGCCCGGACGCGACGTTCTTGAAGCCCATGCGTGCGCCTTCCTCGGCGAACCAGGCAAACACGTCCGGGTGCACGAAACGCTGGACCGGCAAGTGGCTGCGCGACGGTTGCAGGTATTGGCCGAGGGTGAGCATGTCGACATCGTGCTCGCGCAGGCGCTGCATGACGTCGATCACTTCTTCGTCGGTTTCTCCCAGGCCCAGCATCAGCCCGGATTTGGTGGGGACCTGTGGTACCCGCTGCTTGAAGTTTTGCAGCAGATCCAGCGACCACTCGAAATCCGAGCCGGGTCGTGCGGCCTTGTACAGGCGCGGAACGGTTTCCAGGTTGTGGTTGAACACATCGGGCGGCTCAAGGGCGGTGATCGCCAGGGCGACGTCCATCCGTCCGCGATAGTCCGGCACCAGGGTTTCCAGTTGAATGCCCGGCGATAGCTTGCGGATTTCGCGCAGGCAGTCGACGAAGTGTTGGGCGCCGCCATCGCGCAAGTCGTCGCGGTCCACCGAGGTGATCACCACGTATTTGAGGCGCAGTTCAGCGATGGCCACGGCGAGGTTGGTCGGCTCATCCACATCCAGCGGCTTCGGGCGCCCGTGGCCGACATCGCAGAACGGGCAGCGACGGGTGCAGATGTCACCCATGATCATGAATGTCGCAGTCCCCCCGGAAAAACACTCGCCCAGGTTCGGGCACGAGGCTTCTTCGCAGACGCTGTGCAGCTTGTGTTTACGCAGCAATTGCTTGATCCGGTCGACCTCGGGGGAGGCCGGCATGCGTACCCGGATCCAGTCGGGTTTGCGCGGGAGGTCCTCGGTGGGGATGATTTTCACTGGAATCCGCGCGACTTTTTCCGCGCCGCGCAGTTTTGTGCCGACTTGCACTGTGTTCATAGATGCTCCCAAGGTATGTCAGACAAGAACCGGAACTGTGGGAGCGAGCCTGCTCGCGAAGATGGTGGAACATCCAGCACAGATGTCGACTGACACTCCGCCTTCGCGAGCAGGCTCGCTCCCACAGGTTTTTCACAGGGGTTTGTGTTGTGTGATCAGTCGCGGTACACCGGGAAATCACTGCACATCGCCGCAGCCTGGCGGGCGACCTGGGCCTCGACATCGGCATCGCCCAGGTGATCGAGGATGTCGCAGATCCAGCCTGCCAGCTCGATGCTCTGGGCTTCCTTGAAACCACGGCTGGTGATTGCCGGCGTGCCGATGCGCAGGCCTGAGGTCACGAACGGCGACTGCGGATCGTTGGGCACCGCGTTCTTGTTCACGGTGATGCCGGCACGGCCCAGGGCGGCGTCAGCGTCCTTGCCAGTCAAGCCCTGGCGGATCAGGCTGACCAGGAACAGGTGGTTGTCGGTACCACCGGACACCACGTCATAGCCCCGTTCGATAAACACCTGCGCCATCGCCTGGGCGTTGCGGATCACTTGTGCCTGGTAAGTCTTGAACGCCGGCTCCAGCGCTTCCTTGAAGCACACGGCCTTGGCGGCGATCACATGCATCAGCGGACCGCCCTGGCCACCGGGGAATACGGCAGCGTTGAGCTTTTTTTCCAGTTCCGGATTGGCCCTGGCCAGGATCAGGCCACCGCGCGGACCGCGCAGGGTCTTGTGGGTCGTGGTGGTGACCACGTCGGCGTAGGGCAGCGGGTTCGGGTACAGACCGGTGGCCACCAGCCCGGCGACGTGGGCCATGTCGACGAACAGCCAGGCACCGACCTTGTCGGCGATCTCACGGAAACGCGGAAAATCCAGGGTCTTGGAGTAAGCGGAGAATCCGGCGATGATCATTTTCGGCTGGTGCTCGACGGCCAGGCGTTCGACTTCGTCGTAGTCGATCAGCCCGGTCGCGGTGTCGATGCCGTATTGCACGGCGTTGTAGAGCTTGCCGGAAAAACTCACCTTGGCCCCGTGGGTCAGGTGACCGCCATGGGCCAGGCTCATGCCAAGCACGGTGTCGCCAGCCTGCAGCAACGCCAGGTACACGGCCGCGTTGGCCTGGCTGCCGGAGTGCGGCTGGACGTTGGCGTAGTCGGCGCCGAACAATTGTTTTGCGCGGTCGATGGCCAGTTGCTCGACCACGTCGACATACTCGCAACCGCCGTAATAGCGCTTGCCCGGATAGCCTTCGGCGTACTTGTTGGTCAGGCCGCTGCCTTGCGCTTCCATGACCCGTTGGCTGGTGTAATTCTCCGAAGCGATCAGCTCGATGTGGTGCTCCTGCCGCGCATCCTCGGCATTTATCGCCGCCAGCAGTTCGTCGTCGTAGCCTTTGATCTGGTCCTGCTTGCTGAACATGGTGAAAGTCCTCTGTTGTTCTCGAAATGGGGGGCACCTGTAGGAGCTGACGAGTGCAACGAGGCTGCGATCTTTTGATTTTTTAAAGCCAGATCAAAAGATCGCAGCCTGCGGCAGCTCCTACGGGGGTTATGCGTAGTCTTCGATGGATGGGCACGCGCAGATCAGGTTGCGGTCGCCGAACACGTTGTCGACACGGCCCACAGGCGGCCAATATTTGGCGTCGATCAAAGTGTCCAGCGGATAAACCGCCTGCTCACGGCTGTACGGATGCGACCACTCGCCGACCAACTCCGCCGCGGTGTGCGGGGCGTTTTTCAGTGGGTTGTCGTCCTTGTCCAGGGTGCCGTTTTCCACCGCGCGGATTTCTTCGCGGATGCGGATCATGGCGTCGCAGAAGCGGTCCAGTTCTTCCTTGGATTCGCTTTCGGTCGGCTCGATCATCAGGGTGCCGGCCACCGGGAAGGACATGGTCGGGGCATGGAAGCCGAAGTCGATCAGGCGCTTGGCCACGTCATCGACGCTGATGCCGCTGCTGTCTTTCAGTGGGCGCAGGTCGAGGATGCATTCGTGCGCCACCAGGCCGTTGCTGCCGGTGTACAGCACCGGGTAGTGCTCTTCCAGGCGACGGGAAATGTAGTTGGCGTTGAGGATCGCCAGCTGCGAGGCGCGCTTGAGGCCGGCGCCGCCCATCATGCGGATGTACATCCAGGTGATCGGCAAAATGCTCGCGCTGCCGAACGGCGCGGCGCACACCGCGCCTTCCTTGCGCGCCATGTGCGCGTGGCCTGGCAGGAACGGCGCCAGGTGCGATTTCACACCAATCGGGCCGACGCCCGGACCGCCACCGCCGTGGGGAATGCAGAAGGTCTTGTGCAGGTTCAGGTGCGAGACGTCGCCGCCGAACTTGCCCGGGGCGCAGAGGCCGACCATGGCGTTCATGTTGGCGCCGTCGATGTACACCTGGCCGCCGTGCTCGTGGATGATGCCGCAGATTTCGCGGATGCCTTCCTCGAACACGCCGTGGGTCGACGGGTAGGTGATCATCAGCGCGGCGAGGTGCTCGCGGTGCTCGATGGCCTTGGCGCGCAGGTCTTCGATGTCGACGTTGCCGCGGGCGTCGCAGGCGGTGACCACCACGCGCATGCCGGCCATCTGTGCGGTGGCCGGGTTGGTGCCGTGGGCCGAGGACGGGATCAGGCAGATGTCGCGACGGTCTTCGCCACGGCTCTGGTGGTAGGCGCGGATGGCCAGCAGGCCGGCGTATTCACCTTGCGAACCGGCGTTCGGCTGCAGCGAGATCGAGTCGTAGCCGGTGGCGGCGCAGAGCATCGCTTCCAGTTCATCGGTCAGCTGCTGGTAGCCGGCGCTTTGTTCGGCCGGGGCGAACGGGTGCAGGGCGCCGAATTCGGCCCAGGTCACCGGGATCATTTCGCTGGCGGCGTTGAGTTTCATGGTGCACGAGCCCAGCGGGATCATGGTGCGGTCCAGCGCCAGGTCCTTGTCCGCCAGCTTGCGCAGGTAGCGCATCAGCTCGGTTTCCGAGTGGTAGCGGTTGAACACCGGGTGGCTGAGGATCGGCGACTGGCGCAGCAGCGCGGCCGGGAGGGTCGCTTGCGTGGCGGCGGCGAGGGCGGCGAAGTCCGGCAGGGCCTGGCCCGCGGCGAACAGCGCCCACAGGGTTTCGACGTCAGCCTGGGTGCTGGTTTCATCCAGGGACAGGCCCAGACGTTCAGCGTCGACCACGCGCAGGTTGATCTGCTGGGCGTGGGCCTGCTCGTGCAGTTTTGCGGTGTTGGCGCCGGTGTTCAGGGTCAGGGTGTCGAAGAAGTGTTCTTGCTCGACGTTCAGACCGATCGCTTTCAGGCCTTGGGCCAGGATCGCGGTCAACTGGTGTACACGCTGGGCGATCTGCGTCAGGCCCTGCGGACCGTGGTACACGGCGTACATGCTGGCGATGTTGGCCAGCAGCACCTGGGCGGTGCAGATGTTGGACGTGGCCTTCTCGCGGCGGATGTGCTGCTCGCGGGTCTGCATCGCCAGGCGCAGGGCCGGCTTGCCGAAACGGTCCACCGAGACGCCGACCAGACGGCCCGGCATGTCGCGCTTGAACGCATCCTTGGTGGAGAAGTACGCCGCGTGCGGGCCACCGAAGCCCAGCGGCACGCCGAAGCGTTGCGCGCTGCCAATGGCCACGTCGGCACCGAATTCGCCCGGCGGGGTCAGCAGGGTCAGGGCCAGCAGGTCGGCGGCCACGGCCACCAGGGCGTTGGCGGCGTGCAGGCGCTCGGTCAGTTCGCGGTAGTCGAACACGTCACCGTTGCTCGCCGGGTACTGCAGCAGGGCGCCGAAGAACGGCGTCACGTCGCTCAGTTCGCGCTCGTCACCGACCACCACCTTGATGCCCAGCGGTTCGGCACGGGTGCGCAGCACGTCGAGGGTCTGCGGGTGGCAATGCACGGAGGCGAAGAACTGGTGGCTGCCCTTGTTCTTGCTCAGGCGCTTGCAGAAGGTCATGGCTTCGGCGGCCGCGGTGGCTTCGTCGAGCAGGGAGGCGTTGGCGATCGGCAGGCCGGTGAGGTCGCTGATCAGGGTCTGGAAGTTCAGCAGGGCTTCGAGGCGGCCCTGGGAAATTTCTGGCTGGTACGGGGTGTAGGCGGTGTACCAGGCCGGGTTTTCCAGGAGGTTGCGCAGGATCGGCGACGGCGTGTGGGTGCCGTAGTAGCCCTGGCCGATGAAGGTCTTGAACAGCTGGTTCTTGCCGGCGATGCCTTTGATCATCGCCAGGGCGTCGTCTTCGCTCAGGCCGTCTTCCAGGCCGAGCACGCTGGTGCCCTTGATGCTGTCGGGAATGACGCTGGCGCTCAGGGCTTCGAGGGAGTCGAAGCCGAGGGTGTTGAGCATGGCTTGCTCGTCACCGGCGCGGGGGCCGATGTGGCGGGCGATGAATTCATTGGCGGTGCTGAGATTGATAGTCATGGCAGGCTCCTCAGGCTTCGGCTTGGGCTTTGATAAGGCGGTCGTAGGCGTCCTGATCCAGCAGTTGGCCGAGCGCGGCAGCGTCAGCGGGCTGGAAACGGAAGAACCAGCCTTCGCCCAGCGGGTCTTCGTTGACCAGCTCCGGGTTGCTGTCCAGTTCCGAATTCACGTGCAGCACCTCACCGTCCAACGGCATGCCGATGCTGCTGGCGGCTTTCACCGATTCCACGACCGACACTTCGGCTCCGGCGTCGAAGCTGCCCAACTCAGGCACCTGAACGAATACCACATCCCCCAATGCCTGTTGGGCAAACGCCGTGATGCCAACGGTGACAGTGCCGTCAGCTTCGGTGCGCAGCCATTCGTGTTCGACGGTAAAACGCAATTCGCTCATATCAACTCCTCATTGTTCAGACTCATCCGCTGCAGGTGGCGGAGGCGATGGGCAGGCTCGGGTGTGGGTAGCGAGCTTGGCTGGAGGAGAGATAGCAAGGGTGGTGCCAAGGTTGATTAGTTGTTTTAAATCAATGGCTTAGTGATTTATTGGGCAAATTGATGCGCGGTTGCCGTATTGAAATCAAGACAGGCACGGGAAGGGAAGGGGCCGAAGTCCGGTGTAGACAGGTTGAGAAGGTTTTGTCTTGATTTCGATACGCTGTATCGATTTGCAAACAACTCTTTGTAGGAGCTGCCGAAGGCTGCGATCTTTTGATTTTGATCTTCGGCGGCTCAGGAAAAGATCAACATCAAAAGATCGCAGCCTGCGGCAGCTCCTACGGGGCGGGGTCGAATTTACGACTTGTTGGGTATGCCGTACTTGCGCAACCGAATGGCAATCGCACTATGGGACGTTTGCAGGCGCGCCGCGAGTAGCCGGCTGGATGGATAACTTTGGTAAAGCTGCTCCAGCAAATTCCTTTCAAACCCCTCGACAGCCTCCTCAAGGCTGCCCACCTCGCCATCGTTCCGGCGCTCCACAGCGGTGCGCGCAATGTCCAGGTCGTCAATGTCCACCAACGGGTTCTCGCAGATCGCCGCCGCGCGAAAGATCACGTTTTGCAGTTGCCGCACGTTACCCGGCCAGCGGTTTCCAAGCAGGGCGGGAAAGGTGCTGGGCGCCAGGCGACAGACCGGGCGCTGGATCTGCGCGCAAGCCTGCTGCATGAAGTGCTGGGCCATCAACAGGATGTCGTGGCCACGTTCGCGCAGTGGCGGCACCTGCAGGTTGAGGACATTGAGGCGGTAGAACAGGTCTTCGCGAAAGTGCCCTTCGCCGACCATTTTTTCCAGGTCGCGGTGGGTCGCGCTGAGGATCCGCACATTGACCTTGACCTCGCGATCGCCCCCGACCCGGCGGAAGCAGCCATCACTCAAAAAACGCAGCAGCTTGGCTTGCAGGTACGGCGACATCTCGCCGACTTCGTCGAGAAATACCGTCCCCTGGTCAGCCAGTTCCAGCAGCCCGAGCTTGCCACCCCGTTGTGCCCCGGTGAACGCTCCGGGGGCGTAGCCGAACAGCTCGCTTTCGGCCAGGCTCTCGGGCAGCGCCGCGCAATTGAGGGCCAGGAACGGCTTGTCACGGCGACCGCTGATTGCGTGACAGGCGCGGGCCACCAGTTCCTTGCCGGTGCCGGTTTCTCCCTGGATCAACAGCGGTGCGTCGAGGGCCGCCACCCGTTGCGCGCGGGCCTTGAGCGAGCGGATCGACGGCGACTCGCCGAGCAGCGCATCGAAACCTTCGGCGTGATCATGGTGCAGCGCCGAGAGACGTTCGCCAATGCGATTCGGCTGATAGAGGGTGAGCAGGGCGCCAGCGTCGGTAATCGGCATGGCGTCGAGCAGCAACGTGTGGCCACCAAGACTGACCTCGTGCATGGGCAGGCGGAAATGCTGGGCGATCAAGGTGCGTTGCAAATCGGTATCGTCGAACAGCGCGCTCAGAGATTCACCGGCCGGTTCGCGACCGCACAGGGCGATCAATGCCGGGTTGGCCAGCAGCACGTGCCCACGATCATCGACCGCCAGCACCGGGTCGGAACTGGCGGCCAGCAAGGCGTCCAGTTGCAGGCGCCGACGTTGCCCCGGAAGGATGTCGACCAGGGTCACCGCCTGCACACCGCGCACGCCGAACAGTGCCTCGCGCAACTCTTCCAGTACTTCGGCGCCGAGGGTCGGGGCGTCGATGTAGACGTTCGGCGGCACCATCTCCACGGCGTCCAGATTGAAGCTGCGCCCGCCGAGCAGGGCCAGCACTTCCTGGGTGATGCCGACGCGGTCGATGAAGGTGACGTGGATGCGCATGACAGGCCTGCAAGATGGGCGAACGAAAATCAGTATGCCGGGGCGAATTCGAGTTTGGCGAGCGTCACGTCATCCATTGGCCGTTTTGCGGGTGCTGGCCGCCAGGTCCTCGAGAAACGCCTGCAGGATCGGCGGCGGTGCCACACCGCGCCGGGTGATCACGTCGAACGGTGATTTCAGCCGCAGGCTCGCCGGGCCCAGTTGATGCATTTCGCCTGACTTGAGCCACTGGGCGGCGAAGTGCTCGGGCAGAAAACCCATGTAGGCGCCGGAGATGATCAGGATCGCCGAGGCTTCGATATTGTCCACGGTGGCCGCCGCCTTGCTCACGCCCAAGTGTTCCAGGTCGTATTGCTGCATGTAGCCGCGTACGACGATGCGACCCGCGCCGATTTCTTCGAGCAACTCGGCACCTTCGGCCGTGCTCCCATACAGCGGGTGCCGGCGCCCGCAATACAAGCCCAGCGCTTCCTGATACAGCGGCGATTGCAGCAGGCCCGGTACATGGATCGGAAAATGCCCGATGGCCAGGTGCAGGCGACCGTCGAGCACCCGTTCTTCCAGTTCTGCCGGAGTGCCGACGTACACGTTCAGGTGTACGTCATGCCCGCGCGACACGAAGCGCTGGGTGGTGCGCGGGATCGGCGAATCGGGGTCGGTGATGGTGGTGTCGATGATCCCCAGGTTGAGCTTGCCGCTGATGTGCTGCTTGAGTACGTCGGCGTCCATGCAGAAATTTTCCACCGCCGACAGCAGGCGCTGGGTGGCTTCATGGATCGCCACGCCTTGCTCGGTCAGGCGAAAGCCGCTGCGCCCGCGCTGGCAGAGCTTGACCCCAAGGCGGGTTTCCAAATGGGTCATCTGTTCGCTGATGGTCGACTGCCCGGCGTTCAACGCCGCCTGGGCGGCGGAGAAACCGCCGCAGCGGACAATCGTGGCAAATACCCTGAGCAGTTTCAGGTCGACATCGTGCAGTTGGATCATCGGGAACCTCCGGCATGGGGATGCATCGGGAATGCCGATATGAGTATCTGATGTTTAGCATTTTTTCCACGAAAACCTGCGCTCATAGTCTTTCCAACGGCGGTCGCCTTGCAGTTCCGCCAAGCCGATAACAAGAAGTGGAGAGGCTAGAAATGTCGAACAACGGTTATGAGTCCGGTCGTCTGAACCTGCCATTCGTGGGTCATTGCACCTTTGGCAAATCCCCGGTGTGCACCGATTGGGATGCGCTGGATGCCGACGTCGCGGTGCTTGGCGTGCCCAACGACATGGGCACCCAGTGGCGCTCCGGCGCACGCTTCGGACCACGCGGGATTCGTGAAGCATCGACGCTGTTTTCCTTCGGCCACGCCGGGGCCTACGATCACGAAGATGACGTGATGTACCTCACCGCATCGGACGTGCGCATGGTCGACATCGGTGATGCCGACATCGTCCACACCGACATGGCCACCAGTAACAAGAACACCGAATACGCGGTGCGCAAGATCCTCGATGCCGGTGTGATGCCGGTGGTGCTGGGCGGCGATCACTCGGTGCACGCACCGGTCATCAAGGCCTTCGAAGGGCGCGGCCCGATCCACATCATCCACTTCGATGCACACCTGGACTTCGTCGACGAGCGCCACGGCGTGCGTTACGGCCACGGCAACCCGCTGCGCCGCGCCTCGGAAATGAACCACATTGTCGGCATGACCCAAATGGGCATCCGCAACGTCTCGTCGTCCAACCGCGACGACTACGAAGCGGCTCACGAGGCCGGTTCGAAGATCCTCTCGGTGCGCGATGTGCGTCGCCTTGGCGTCGAAGGTGTACTGGCGCTGATCCCGCAGAACATCAACTACTACATCACCATCGACATCGACGGTTTCGACCCGTCCATCGCCCCCGGCACAGGCACCCCGAGCCACGGCGGCTTCCTCTACTACGAAGTGCTGGAAATCATCCAGGCCCTGGCCAAGCGCAGCAAAGGCAACATCGTTGGCATGGACCTGGTGGAGGTGGCACCGGTGTACGACCCGACCGGCATGACCTCGATCCTCGCTGCGCAGCTGCTGCTGAACAGCATCGGCTTCATCTTCCACGAGCGGGGCTTGGTGCGAGCCGCCGCCGAAAGCGAATCGCTGGCTTAAGAGCTGGCCAGCCTGAATATCGAAACCACGAAGACCCGGCAGGAACTGACTGCCGGGCAGAGAGAATAAAAATGGACACGATCGTCAAAAATTACCTGCAGAAGTTTGGTGTCAGCGAAGCCACCCAGACCTTCCTTAGCAAAGCGCAGAAGATGTTCATAGGCGGTACCTGGGTCGATGCCAGCGACGGCCAGACGTCCGAAGTCATCGAGCCCTCGACCGAAGGCCTGATCACCCGCATTCCCATGGGCACCACTGAAGACCTGGACCGCGCCGTACAAGCTGCCCGTGCGCAGTTCGATGGGGGTGAATGGAGCCAGGCAAAACCGGCGCAACGCGAACGCCTGATCCAGCGCCTGGCGGATTTGATCGAACAGAACGCCGACGAGCTGGCGCAAATCGAATCGATCGACATGGGCAAGTCGGTAAGCTTCGCCAAGGACGTCGATATCCAGGGCACCGTCGATACACTGCGCTATTTCGCCGGTTGGGCCACCAAGCTCCACGGGCGCACCGTCGAGCCTTCGCTGCCGGGTAATTACCTGGCCTATACCCGCAAGGAAGCGGTAGGGGTGGTCGGCGCCATCGTGCCGTGGAACTTCCCGCTGCAAACCATGGCCTGGAAACTTGGCGCGGCGCTGGCCACCGGTTGCACCGTGGTGGTCAAGCCCGCTGAGCTGACCTCGCTGTCGGCCCTGCGTTTCGCGGAACTGGTGCAGGAAGCGGGCATTCCGGACGGCGTGATCAACATTGTCACTGGTCGCGGCAGCGTGGTCGGCGCGGCCATGACCACCCACCCCGGCATCGACAAATTGACCTTCACCGGTTCCACCCCGGTGGGCCTTACCGTTGGCCGCGCGGCGCTGGACGACATGAAGCGGCTGACCCTCGAACTCGGTGGAAAGTCGCCAGTCATCGTGTTTGCCGATGCCGACATTCCGGCCGCGGCACAAGCGGTCGCCAATGGCGTATTTTTCAACTCCGGGCAGGTATGCGATGCCGGCACGCGGGCTTATATTCATAGCAGCGTCCATGACGAATTCCTGCGTGAGCTGATCGCCTATACACGCACCCTGAAAATGGCCCCGGGCCTGGACCCGGACTGCTTCATCGGCCCGCTGGTGTCGGCCCTGCAAAAGCAGCGCGTTACCGAGTACATCGAGACCGGCAAGGCCGAAGGCGCCGAACTGGTGTACGGCGGCCAACCGGTCGATGGTCCGGGGTTCTTCGTCGAGCCGACCATCTTCGCCAATTGCCGCAACGACATGCGCATCGTCCAGGAAGAGATCTTCGGTCCGGTGCTGGTGACAGCAAAGTTCGATGATGATGAAGAGGCCCTGGCCCTGGCCAATGACTCAGCTTTTGGCTTGGCGGCTGCCCTGTACTCCAACGACCTGGGCAAGGTGCATCGCCTGATACCACGCCTCAAGGCCGGCTCGGTCTACGTCAACGCCCACGGCACCCTCGACCCGTCGATGCCGTTCGGTGGCTACAAGCAGTCCGGGTTCGGCAAGGACCTGGGCGCCGAGCAGCTCGATTACCTGCTCGAAACCAAGGCGGTGTGGATCACCTTGCCGTGAGTCATGGCTGACTCTTGAACGACACAAACCCTGTGGGAGCGAGCCTGCTCGCGAAGAGGCTGGCATATCCAGCATCAATGTCGCCTGAAACATCGCCTTCGCGAGCAGGCTCGCTCCCACAGGTTCCCCAGCAGGGATGTCGTTCACCCAAAAGAACGCGGTTATCTCGTCATGATCTTCCAACAATAAGAGTCCATCATGAACACTAACGCCAAGTCCGCCACGAGTGTCTCCTCCCTCGACGACAAATCCGTCGTCGAGGGGCATTCGATTGACTTCATCCCCGAGAACGAGCGCACCGACAAACTGTCGAGCCAGGGCCCGTTCTGGTTCCTCGGCAATTTCACCTTCTTCACCATGACCATCGGCTTCGTCGGCCCAAGCGTCGGCCTGACCGCGCTCTGGACCACACTCGCCGGCACCCTGGGCATTATGTTTGGCACGCTGTTCATGGCGTTTCACGGTTCGCAAGGCCCGCACCTCGGCTTGCCACAGATGATCCAGTCCCGCGCGCAGTTCGGTTACCGTGGGGTGATCCTGGTGCTGCTGGCGACGCTGTTCGTGTTCGCCGGGTTCAACATCGTCAACCTGGTGCTGATGATGCAGGGCCTGCACACGCTGTTCGGTTTCAGCCCCGCGGTGATCGCGGTGGCGGTGACCCTCCCGGCGGCGGTGTTGGCGATCCTCGGCCATGACTGGATGCACCGCAGCTTCAAATGGGCGTTGTGCCTGTCGCTGCCGCTGTACGGCCTGGTGACCCTGGCGGTGTTGATGGGCTGGGTACCGGACGCCGTGTTGCCGGCGCTGGCCGAGGGCGAAGCGGCCCCCGCACCGCTGGGCTTCAACTGGACCGGTTTCATCGCGCAGTTCGCGGCCGCGGCGAGTTACAACATCGCCTATGCCCCCTACGTGTCGGACTACTCGCGTTACCTGCCAAAGAACACCTCCAGCGGCAAGCTGATCGCCGTGGTGTTTCTCGGCGCTTCGTTGTCCGGAGCGTGGATGATTTCCGTCGGTGGCTGGCTGGCCGATCACCTGCACTCCACCGATGTGCTGGTGGCCCTGGGTCAAGTCGGCAACACCGTGTCGCCACTGATGGGCACCGCGGTCGTGGTGGTGACCATCCTGGCGTTCCTGCCGGTGATCGCGATGAACATCTACAGCGCCAAGCTGACTACCCTGACCTGTGTCGATTCGATCAGGCACATCGAGCCGACCCGCAAGGCGCGGATCCTCGCCATCGCGTTCGTGATCCTGCTGCAACTGGGCGTGGCCCTGAGCATCCAGAGTTCCGGCAAAGGCCTGTCGGTGCTCGGCATCTACCTGGTGGTGATGCTGTACTTCCTGGTGCCCTGGACCTCGGTCAACCTCACGGACTATTTCTTCGTGCGCAAGGGCCGCTACGCCATCCCGCACTTCTTCATGCCCCACGGCAACATCTACGGCAACTGGGGCCTGCGTGGCATCGCCGCCTATGCCATCGGCTTTATCTCGATGATTCCGTTCTTCTACATCTACGACGGCGTCGAGCAACGTGAAGTGTATGTCGGCCCGCTGGCCAAGGCCCTGGGCAGCATCGACATCGCCTGGCTGGTGGGGCTGATCGTCTCGGGCCTGGCGTACTACTGGCTGAGCCGTTCGATCGACCTTGCGCGCGAAGAGGCCGTTATCCAGCAGGTCGAAATAACCTCCCCGCAATACACCACTGGCGACACGCTGACCCATAAACAGCAACCACGGCCGGTATTCACTCAAACGACGGTCGGGAGATAGTCATGACCACGCAAAGAATGACCACGCAAAAATACGACTACATCATCATTGGCGCAGGCTCGGCAGGTTGTGTGTTGGCCAACCGCCTGAGCGAAGACCCGGCCACCTCGGTGCTGGTCCTGGAATTCGGTGGCAGCGACAAGAGCGTGGTGATCCAGATGCCCAGTGCGTTCTCGATCCCGATGAACACCAAGAAGTACAACTGGCGCTACGAAACCGAGCCGGAAACCTACCTTAACGGCCGGCGCATTCATTGCCCACGGGGCAAGGTGCTGGGGGGTTCGTCGTCGATCAATGGCCTGGTGTACATTCGCGGCCACGCCCTGGATTTCGACGAATGGGAATCCCTTGGCGCCCAAGGCTGGGGCTACAAGAATTGCCTGCCGTACTTCAAGCGCGCCGAAAGCTACGAGTCCGGTGGCGACAGCTATCGCGGGCAGACCGGACCACTGCACACCACCAACGGCAATCACATGAAAAATCCGTTGTACGGGGCCTGGGTCGAAGCCGGCGCGGAGGCGGGCTACATCAAGACCGAAGATTGCAACGGCTACATGCAGGAAGGTTTCGGTGCGATGCACATGACCGTGAAAAATGGCGTGCGCTGCTCCACGGCCAACGCCTACTTGCGTCCGGCCATGGGCCGTCCGAACCTGACGGTGATTACCCATGCGATGACGCGCCAGGTCATCCTCGAAGGCAAGCGTGCAGTCGGGGTGATGTATGACCACGGGGGTCAGACCCACCAGGTTTATTGCAACCGCGAAGTCCTGATCTCGTCCGGGCCGATCGGTTCGCCGCACCTGCTGCAACGCTCCGGCATCGGCCCGGCCGAGGTCCTGCGCAAGGCCGGGATCGGCGTGCGCCATGACCTGCCGGGGGTAGGGGAGAACCTGCAGGATCACGCCGAGGTGTACATCCAGTTCGGCTGCAAGGAACCGGTGACGCTCAACAGCAAGATGGACCCGCTGAGCAAATTGATGATCGGTTTGCGCTGGCTGCTGTTCAAGGACGGCCTGGGCGCCACCAACCACTTCGAGGCCGGTGGTTTCATTCGCTCCGAGAAGGGCCTGCGCTGGCCGGACATCCAGTTCCACTTCCTGCCGGCAGCGATGCGCTACGACGGCAACAAGCCGATCAAGGGCCACGGTTTCATGGTGCTCACAGGGCCAAACAAACCGAAAAGCCGTGGCTATGTGCGCGTGCGGTCGGCCGATCCGTACGAACACCCGGAGATTCGCTTCAACTACCTGGAGCGCGAAGAGGACCGCGAAGGCTTCCGCCGCTGCATCCGCCTGACCCGGGAGATCATCGGCCAGAAAGCCATGGACCGTTTCCGCGACGGCGAAATCGCCCCCGGAGCGCTGGTGACCAGCGATGAAGACCTCGATGCCTTTGTTCGTGACAACCTCGAAAGCACTTACCACCCCTGTGGCTCGTGCCGCATGGGCGAGGACGACATGGCGGTAGTGGATTCCGAGCTGCGGGTGCATGGCATCAAGGGCTTGCGGGTCATCGACTCTTCGGTGTTCCCGACCGAACCGAACGGCAACCTCAATGCGCCGACCATCATGCTCGCCGAACGGGCTTCGGACCTGGTTCGCGGGGTGAAGATGTTGCCAGCGTCGGATGTGCCGGTGGGGCTGGTAGAGAATTGGGAAAACAGCCAGCGCACGACCTTGCCAGGACGTAACGTGCGCGTTTAAGCAAATCCTGTGTGGGAGCGAGCCTGCTCGCGAAAGCGATGGACCAGTCAACATCAATGTTGAATGTCATGGCCCCTTCGCGAGCAGGCTCGCTCCCACAGGAAAAATTCGATTGCCATTGCTAGGCTCAAACTCCCAAGACCGCAATGGAGCACCCTCATGGCTATCCTGGCCCTGCGCGCCGACGCTTCCCACATCGACACGATCGCGCCGTTATTCGACGCTTATCGTGGCTTCTACGGCCAGCCGTCGAACCTGCCCCAGTCCCGCAACTTCATTGCCGAACGCATTGCCCGCGACGAGTCGGTGATCTTCTTCGCCGAGGACACCGACGGCCAGGCGCTGGGTTTCGTGCAGATGTTCCCAACCTTTTCCTCCATCGACGCGCACCGCACCTGGCTGCTCGGCGACCTGTTCACCACGCCCGCCGCCCGGGGCAAAGGCGTTGGTACGCTGCTGATGAATACCGCCCGCGACTTTGCGCGGTTGATGGGAGCCAAGGGCATGACCCTGGAAACCGCAACTGACAACTACGGTGCCCAGCGTCTGTACGAGTCATTGGGTTATGTGCGCGATCCCGGTTACTACACCTATTGCCTGGACTTGAAACAAGGTTAGGTTCAAAAAGCGGCAGCCTCGACGAGGCTGCCGCTCTGGAGGCAGGTTTTCATCTGCGTGGTGATTGCCATGTTGGCAGGCACCATCGTCCAGGTGCGCTCGAGCGTTGATCGTTATTGCTGGTTTGCTCGAACATCAAGGTTAATTGCGCCGCGCCGTGCGCCTCGCGACGCCGGCAACGCTGACGGGCGTAAGAGGACGCCCGACCACCGCCTCGGCGTGAGGAACGACGCTGTGCACGCCGGGGATCGACAAGGTCTCTCCAAGCTCCAGCGCACACATCAGTACGAATGCCGCCAGAAGGAAGCCGAAGGATTTCATCAATAGGTTCATTGGGCTTTTCCTCGAACAAAGTTGCTGGGCAAGTCCTCGGCGTTGGGCAGGTCTTTGAGTTCGATTTTCTCGGCATTGGTCGAATTGTTAAACGTGAAATCATCAACCGCGACGGCATCGCCACTTTTAAAGTCGCTTAGCTGGATGCTGTATTGGGGACTACCGGCAATTGTTTTGGAAGTGATGACATAACGGCAAGGGTAGGGGCGATCGCCTTGGGCGATCCATATTTGCCAGTCAACGTCTTTCTTCCTGAAAGCCAGGTGATCGCATTCGGTCCCCCCGATAACGCCACTTCCAAGATCCTTGATGTTGGTCACGCCTGACATCAATTGATCCTGGGGATTGGACATCAACAGATCTGCACCGGGCAGTGGCCTGTTGTATTTGTCGCGCAGCGTATCGAGAAGCTGGTCAACCGTGCCCGGGATTTCGACCTGCGTGTAGATGTTTTTGCCTTTGCCGATCAAGGTCAGCGTCTTGCCATCAAACAGCATCTCAAGGTCGGCAAAGCCACTGGTGCGTGTACCGCGCAGCTTGTCAGGCCGGGTGATGGCAACGGTGCCGGAACCTGCCAGTGCAAGTCGTTGCTTATCTTTAGTAACGACATCCAGAATCGTGTCGTAGCTAAACGATATATTTTTTTGCGCTGACATATAGTCGGACATGTTCTTGAGCAGTGTTTTGGCATATGCCTCATCGGCCAATGCCGCTGTTGATGTACTCAAGCCGATAATCAGTGCGAGGCTCGCTCCAGCGAAGCGGTTTATAGAAGTGTCGAGAAACTTTTGGGCGATCTTTTCCATGAGAGGTCACCGCTATAAGAATGCCGGGTTGGCAGTGCGGACTTGTAAAGTTAGTCCCATCATCAGCAGTTTGCCGTCTATTGGCCGACCATTCATCTGACATTCAAACCCGCCATTACACTCTGGGTTTGGCAATGAAAAATGCCGCCCGGTCAGGCGGCATGTTTATTGATTCCAATGCGCTGTGAACCCATCAGGCCGTTTGCTGTTTCTGCTCGCCGAACACCGGACGAAAGAAGGAGCGCTCATAGCTGAGGATGCAGCGCGTTTCTTCTGCGTACTTGAAGGCGGCGATGCATTCCGCGTCCTTCATAGACTGTTGGCGATACGTTTCGTAGGCCGCAAGGCTAGGGAAGGTGAACATGGCCAGGGCAACGTTGTTGGCCCCCTCGGACGGCAGGAAGTAGCCGTGATGCTGGCCGCCGAACTTCTCCACCAGTGGAATCCACAGTTTGCCGTAGTGTTCGAATGCATCGAGCTTGTAGGGGTCCAGCACATATTTCAGGTAGCAGGTGACCATCGGTTTTTTCTCTCTGACAGGTTAGCTATGTTCGGTGGTTGAATCGTCCGGCAGGTCGGGCAGAAGCCGCGCCGCCACGTCTGCGACAGCCTCGCCGCAGGTATCGCGCTTGAGCCATTCGGCCGGCGGCCAGCCCACCACGTTGAGGAAGGTTCGAGAGAGCGAGGCTTGCGAACTGTAGCCGACTGTCGCGGCGATGACTTTGATCTGCACACCATCGCGCAATAGATCCTGGGCCAGTTTCATTCGCCAGGCGGTGACGTAGCCCATCGGCGAAATGTCCATGATCCGGGTAAAACAGGCGGCAAATTTTGACCGCGACATATTCGCAAGGCTGGCCATTTTCTCTACGGTCCAGGGCGCCTCGGGCTCCTGGTGAATGCGCTTGAACACTGTCCCGAGGCGCCCATCCTGAAGGGCGTACAGCAAACCGCTGGATATCTTGCCCTCGCTGACCGAGCGGCGCACCAGGAGCACGAACAGGTATTCGAGCAGCAGGTTCAGGGCTTTGGTTCGGCCGGGGGCCTTGTCCTGAAATTCATTGATCAGGGTGCCGAGCAGGGGCGTGAGGTTTTCCAGTTGGCGAAAGGCAAACACCAGGGTTTCCTTGAGCCCGAGCGGGAAGGGTTGCAGGGAATTGCGTCCGAACTGGAACGAAGCGCAGATCAATTCGGCGCCCTCGACCGAGCTTGAGCGCAATTGATAACGGCAGCTGCTGGGGCAAAACAGCACACTGGGCTCGTTGATCGAGATCGTTGGCAGCCCCGGTTGCACCATGTGGATACCGCCACGACGGATCACATGGATGAACGCCATGCCCGGCGGCTTGTCGAGCACCAGTGTGCCCACCATGGGGCCGGAAAAGAACAGCCGACCCTGCAGTTGTGTGCGCTCGAAGAATTCGGAAAGGATATCCATGTTGGAGACGCCTGGGTAAAGACGCTGTACGCCCTGGCAAAAGAGGAACAGGGCGCGACCGTAGGATGACGTTCTCGCCGATGGTAAACAACACCCCTGCCGGGTGCCATGGCGCAGCGCGATTTTTCCATCCTTGAGCGGAGTCAACTGTCATGAGCAACGATTCGATTCGCACCACCGCCCCGTATGCCGACCCGACAGAGCCTGCGCTGCCGGACCCGGGCATGCAGCTCGACCTGGCCCGCGCAGCACTGGTGGTCATCGACCCGCAGATCGACTTCCTCAGCCCCGAAGGTGTGAGCTGGGGTGTATTCGGCAAGAGTGTCGTCGAGCACGATGTGGTCAATCACCTCGGGCAGTTGTTTGCCGCTGCCAAAGAAGCAGGCATCACCGTCGCTGTTTCCCCGCACTATTACTACCCGTGCGATCACGACTGGCATTTCGGCGGGCCGCTGGAAAAGGTCATGCACAGCATCTGCATGTTCGATCGGCAGGGGCCGCTGAGCCTCGACGGTTTCGAAAACTCCGGTGCCGACTTCATGCCCGGGTTCAAGCCGTACATCCTCGACGGCAAGACCATTATCGCTTCGCCGCATAAAGTGTACGGCCCTGAAACCAATGACTTGGCGTTGCAACTGCGCAAGCACGGTGTTTCGCAAATCATACTGGCGGGGATGGCGGCGAACCTCTGTGTCGAGTCGCACCTGCGTGAGTTGCTGGAGCAGGGCTTTGAAGTGGCGGTGGTCCGCGACGCCACCGCCGGCCCGAGCACGCCTGAGGGCGATGGCTACCTGGCTGCGCTGATCAACTATCGCTACATCGCCAATGCCTTGTGGACCACGGCGCAGACGCTGGACTACCTCAAGACCTGATCGCCCTGATACTAGGGGGGAGACGGCTGTACCCGATTTACTGTAGGAGCGAGCATGCTCCGGGCGGCGTTCCGACGATGGTCGTCAACGATGACGCGGGGAGCCTGGCACCCCGCGGTGCCCTCAGGTTTTTCGCGAGCATGCTCGCTCCTACAGGTTCCAAAAAACCTATCGTGGACCGACCTCCCGTGCCGCTCGTGCACATTCGATGAAAGCCTTGAGCGTTGCCGGCACATGCCGTCGGCTTGGGTAGTACAGATGCAGGCCGGGGTAGTAGGGACACCAGTCGCCCAACACCTGGATCAGGCTGCCGTCGGCAATCTGCGCCTTGACCATGTCTTCGAAGATGTAGGCCAGGCCGACGCCCTGCAACGCCGGGCCGACCATCAGGCTGACGTCGCCCAGGGTCAGTGGGCCGTCTATCTCGATTTCCTGGGCGATTCCACCCCGTTCGAACTCCCAGCGATACATAGCGCCACTGGGGAAACGATGGCGGATGCACGGAAGGCCATGCAAATCCTCGGGCTTTTGCGGAATGGGATGTTTACGGAAAAAATCCGCTGAACCCACGACCACGGAACGCATGAAGCTGCCAATCGGCAGGGAGACCATGTCCGCCTCCAACCGAGCGCCGAAGCGTACGCCGGCATCAAAACCCTGCGCCACCACATCGACCAGCGCGTCGTCTGTCACGATCTCCAGTTTGACGTCCGGATAGGCTTCGAGGAACTTGCTGGCCAGTGGCAGCAACACCAGTTCGGCGGCCTGGCGACCCGCGGTGATTCTCAGGTTGCCCGAGGGTTTTTCGCGATAATGGTTCAGGTCTTCCAGGGCATCGTCGATATCACGAAAGGCCGGTTTGAGTCGGGCAAAGAGACGCTCGCCGGCTTCGGTCAGGCCGACGCTGCGGGTGGTGCGATTGAACAGCCTGACACCGAGTCGGTTCTCCAGGGTGCGCACCGCATGGCTCAAAGCAGAAGGGGTCAGCCCCAGTTCGACCGCTGCGCGGCTGAAGTTCAGGTGATTGGCCACGCACAGGAAGGTCGAGAGGTCAGCGGCCGAAGGCGCTTTCATATGTGAATACCTTTCACAAAGTCATGCAATATTGCTGGGATTATCACATCAGTAAGGCAGTTTTAAAGTAGCGTCAACTCATCAAGAAGGCCCGGCAATAACGCTCGGGTCGCTGAGAGGAGGAGTTGAAATGCGTACTTGGTTCATTACTGGGGCTTCCCGTGGTTTTGGTACTCTCATCGCAGAACGTGCTCTGCGTGCCGGCGACGCGGTGATTGCCACGGCCCGTAAGCCCGAAGAAATAGCTGCCAGGCTCGGCGATCATCCCAACCTGTTGGCCGTGCGCCTGGACGTGACCCGCGAGGAGCAAGCGCATCAGGCCGTCGCAGAAGGCATCAAGCGTTTCGGCCGCATCGATGTGCTGATCAACAATGCCGGGTTCGGCGTGCTGGGCGCGGTGGAAGAAACCAGCGCCAGCGAGACCGAGCGTCTGTTCGCCACCAACGTCTTCGGCGTGCTCAACGTGACCCGGGCGGTACTGCCGCACATGCGTCGCCAGCGCAGCGGACATGTGATCAACATTTCTTCCATCGGCGGCTACCACGCCTACATGGGCTGGGGTGTCTACGGTTCCACCAAGTTTGCGGTAGAAGGTATTACCGAAGCGCTACACCAGGAACTGGCGCCGCTAGGGATACATGCCACGGTGGTCGAGCCGGGCTTCTTCCGCACCGACTTCCTCGACGAGCAATCGCTGGTGAAGACCGCGCTGGAGCTGTCGGACTACGATGAAACCGTCGGCGCCATGCGCAAGCATGCCGAAGCCGCCAACCATGCCCAGCCGGGCGATCCGGTGAAGTTCGCCGACGCCATGCTGGCCCTGGTCAATGCACCGAAGCCGCCACAACGGCTGGCACTGGGCAGCGATACCATCGCGCGCATCGAAGCGAAAAACCGCTTTGTCGCCCAGGAATTGGCGCAATGGAACGAGCTGGCACTGTCCACCGATTTCAAGGACTGACTACACGCGCAACAAAAAATCCGGACCCATTCACAGGACTCCGGATTTTTTTGTGCATGAGATTTACCCTTGTAGGAGCGAGCATGCTCGCGAGAAACCCACGGGCGCCGCTGGGCATCTGGTTCTACGCGTTATCGTTCACGACCATCGTCGGAACGCCGCCCGGAACATGCTCGCTCCTACAGGAGATCAGCGGCATTCCATGCAGAAATAGGGCATGACGTCGGAGCTGGCATCGTAGCCATTGCTGCCATCGGCGTAATGATTGTGCCGCAGGCGGTCGGAGCCACCTTCTGCCACCCTTGTCCCGCGCATCGAGTTGTATCCGCCTGCGGCAACGTTGTTTTGCTTCAGTCGATCGGAACCGTCCGATGCCAGTTGCCGCTCGCGCAGGCGATCGGCGCCACCCTCGGCCAGTTGCCGTTCTCTCAAACGATCAGCCCCACCTTCGGCGACCTGATTCTGCTTGAGACGCTGCGCACCATCGGCAGCCAGTTGTGGTTCCTTGGTGCGGTCTGCACCCCCCTCGGCAGCGTTATGCACGGCCGTGTGGGCGCCGGACGTTCCGGCTCCCGCTTCGACGGCCTGTGCGTTGGCGGTGAGTAAAGCGAGGGCTGAAAGGAGGGCAAGTCCTGATGCAAGGCGGGGGGTGTTCATCATGTTCACCTAATGAGTCACGGGATTGTTCAAGCAACAAGTGGGCAGGCAGGAATGCCGGCTATTGCAGCCCTGACATTCGATGCCTGCATCTTAATTGCCTGAAAAACCCCGTCACTCATGCATAGGTTGTCAAGATCAACATCCAGGTATTAGCCGCTCATACGCAAGTATGCCGAGCGACTTTCAATCGGCAGGCAACACCGGCGGCTTGCCCTGGTCCTTCAGCAGAAAGACGACAAACTTCGCCGGCTTGTCGTTGCTGGCATTGCGGCCCACCGTGTGTATGTCGTTGGGGCCTTCATGGAAGCTCTGTCCGGGCATCAACGTGACTTCCTTGCCACCCTTGACCCCCATGACGATCGAGCCTTCGAGCACATAGATGAAACCGTGGGCGTCGTGTCGATGAACCGGGTCGGCACCGCCCGGCGGGTATTCGACGGTGAGCATCAGCACTTCCTTGCCGGGGTAATCGGGCAGCGCCGTGACCGACACTTCCTTGACGTCCGGAGGCGGCGCTTCGGCGGCCAGTGCCGTTGCAGTAGTGGTGAAGGACAGGGTAAACAGGGCGAGAAGCATGGGGGTTCGCATGGGATGCTCCTGATGAGAATAGTAGGCGGGTGCCAGTGTCTGACCGACTGGCTTGTCAGGCGCTGGTGCTCTTGAGCCATTGATCGAAGTGAATCTTGCCGAGGATGGGATTGGCGCCAGGGGTCAGTGACTGGTCGTTGATGATCGCGCCGTAATATCCGGCGTTGTCGTCGGTAATCACTTCACGCTGATCCTTGGTGTGTTGCAGGTAGGTTTTTGCGAACGACACCAGAGGTTGTTTGTCAGGGCCAGCCACTTCCTCGATTTTGCCGGTGGGCGCCGCCACGGCAATTTTGGCCAGTGCCGCGGCGACATCGGCCGAGGCGATCGGCTGCAGGGCGGCCGATGTCAGGCGAATGGTGTCGCCTTGTGCGCCTGATTGTGCAATGGCGCCGATGAACTCGAAGAACTGCGTAGCGCGCAGAATCGAGTAGGGCACTCCCGCGTTCTTGATCAATTCCTCCTGGGCCATCTTGGCGCGAAAGTAGCCGCTTTCGAGCATTCGCTCCGTGCCCACTACCGAAAGCGCGACGTGATGCTTGACCCCGGCGGCCTCCTCGGCGGCGGCAAGGTTGCGCCCGGATTGTTCGAAGAATTCCAGCACGGCGGCATCTTCGAACGAAGGTGAATTGGCGACGTCGACCACCACGTCGGCGCCTTGCAGGGCTGCCTGCAAGCCTTCTCCGGTGACTGCGTTGACGCCGGTACTCGGCGTGGCGGGCACCACATCATGTCCGCCTTCGCGCAGGAGTTTGCACAGTTGTGTTCCAATCAAGCCGGTACCGCCGATGACAACAATTTTCATGATTGAGTCTCCGTAAGTTGGTGTGGGGGTGGCGGCTGTACATGCCACTCACGTTGTGAGTAGCTAGTCTAGGCGGGCAAAAGCGCAGCGAGGCTTGGCGGGATGGACGGCACGCTTGGGCCTTGTACATCCGAAAAGCTTCGGCCATGGGCCCTGGTCATGCTCAAATGGCGGCCATTTTTTTCGCTGCAGGCGGGAGCTGGAAATGAACAAAACGGCCGTGATGACCCTCGTCCTGACCCTCGGTGCAGGCCTGTTCGCCACGCAAGCGAACGCGCAGGGCGATGCCGAGGCGGGCGGTAAACTGTTCAAGCGGGTGTGTGGTGGCTGCCATCAGATCGGCGAGTCGGCGCGGGCGTTTTTTGGTCCGCAACTCAACGGTGTTGTCGGACGGGTTGCCGGCAGCACCACGGACTATCAGTACTCCGATGCGATGAAATCGTCGGGCATTGTCTGGACGCGGGAAAAACTGGCGGCGTACATCGAGGACCCGAAAGCCGTGGTGTCGGGCACACGGATGATTTTCTGGGGGATCAGCGATCGAGAGAAGATCGATGATTTGCTGGCTTACATCCAGACCTTCCCGGCACCCTGAAAACTGGCAGATGTACCTCGACCTGTAGGAGCTGCCGCAGGCTGCGATCTTTTGATCTTGCTTTGGCCCTGGAAAAATCAAAAGATCGCAGCCTGCGGCAGCTCCTACAGGGGTGCATTTTTAGCGACGCAGTTCAGCGCAATGGTCCTGCTCCGGCTGCGCTGCCGTATACCACACATAATCCGCGCTGTCGGCGCTCACGGTCTTGCCCACTTCAGCCAGCACCAGCACTGCGTTACCTTCGCCAGCGCCGAGGTCCTGCAGGTGCAACGGCACCCCCAGATCCTTGCGCACATGGAACGCCCCGGCCAGCAATAGCGCAGGCGTCGGTGCCGCCAGCAGGCGTTCGGCCATGCGCCGGTCACGCTGTTGCTGCACAGCGAGCATCGCCGGCATTTGCGCTTCGGGCAGCAAGCCGCAATGGGACTCGCGGATATCGTCCAGCAATGTCGCTTGTACCCTTTGGGTAGTGGACGCTTCACCGCTGAGCGTCGGGCGCTGTTTGTAGATCTGCATGATCTGCGCCCGGTCCAGGTTGGCCGACAGCAGTGGGTAGGGTTGGCGCAGGGCGTAGGTGACCAGTGGGCCGTAGATGCCCCAATCCCAGTTGGCCTGCCAGGACAGCGCCTGGTAAGCGTCGGCTGGTGGTTGGCCGGCACGGGTCGCGGCCTGGGCCGCATCGACTTTTGCCTGTTGGTCGGGGTTGAGCATTTCCATCAACAGGCTGCCTTGCGGGCGCTGCGCCGCCAGTTGGCGCAGCAACCACAGTTGTAAGGCATGGTGATCGGGGTTGTCGTGTTGCTCGCCGACCAGCACCCGTGGCGCAACCGCCAGGCGCTCGACCAGCTCCTGCGGGGTGAGGGCGCGTCCGTTGGCGAGTTCGCGGATCAACCCGAGATCGGCGTGATCTCGCCCTTGCGGGGCGATCGCTGGTGGCGGCGCTGCGACGTAATGGGTTTGGCAGGCAGCCAGCAGGCTGACCAGGAATAACAGCACAATGCGCATCGGTTTTCCTTTTAGAACGGCGGGGATCAGCGCGCGATAATCAACGGATGACCGCGTTCCGGATGCCGCTGAATCAGCACTTGCAGCCCGTACACTGCTTCCAGCGCCTGGGCGTTCAGGACTTCATCCGGTGGACCATAGGCGTGCGGGCGACCCTCCTGCAACAGCAACAATTGATCGCAATAACGGGCAGCCAGGTTCAGGTCGTGCAGGATCACCAGTACCGCCGCACCGCGCCCGGCGAAATCGCGCACCGCTTGCAGGATGGTGTGCTGGTGCAGCGGATCGAGCATTGAGGTCGGCTCATCGAGCAGCAGGGTCTGACCCTCGGCACCCGGCCACAATTGTGCGAGCACGCGCGCCAGGTGCACACGCTGGCGTTCGCCACCGGACAGGGCCAGATAACTGCGTCCCGCCAGGTGCAGGGCGTCGGCGGCACTCAGGGCCTGGGCGACAATTTGCGCATCGCGCACGCGCCCGCTGGCATGGGGCAGGCGACCCATGCCCACCACTTCATTGACTGAGAAGGCAAAGTTCAGGCTCGAACTCTGGGGCAAGACCGCCAGGCGTCTGGCTCGCTCCTGGCCCGGCCAGTCGGCGAGTGCACGTTCGTCTAGGCTGACCGTGCCTGCGTTGGCCGGCAGCTCATCGCACAAGGCGGCCAGCAGCGTGCTTTTACCGGCGCCGTTGGGGCCCAGCACGCCGAGGACTTGACCCGGATGCAGCTCGATGTCGATGTCCGCCAGTACCGTGCGATTGCCGCGTCGCACCCCCAAGTTGTTGGCCCGTAGCATCAGGAACGCCCCCGTACCAGCAGATAAAGGAAGAAGGGCGCACCGATAAGCGCGGTGACGATGCCGATCGGCAACTCGGCCGGCGCCAGCAGCAAACGCGCGACCAGATCGGCCAGCAACAACAGGCTGGCGCCGGCCAGCAATGAAGCTGGCAGCAACACCCGATGATCGGGACCGACCAGCAGTCGCATCAGGTGCGGTACCACCAGGCCGATAAAGCCGATCAGGCCGGCCGCCGCCACTGCGGCCCCCACACCCAGCGCGGTGCACAGCACCAGCTCAAGCTTGATCCGCTCGACATTGAAGCCCAGGTGGCGGGCTTCGGACTCCCCCAACAGCAGCGCGTTGAGCGCCGCCGCGCGCCGCGGCAACCACAACGCCACGCCCACCGCCACGATCAGCAGCGGCCACAGGCGCGGGTAACTGGCGCCGTTGAGGCTGCCCAGGTTCCAGAAGGTCAGGGTGCGCAGCGTGGCGTCATCGGCCAGGTAGGTAAACAGGCCGACCCCGGCCCCGGCCATGGCGGTCATCGCCACGCCCGCCAACAACATGGTGGCGACGTTGGTCTGGCCGTCGCTGCGGCCAAAGCGATACACCACCGCCGTGACGATCAGGCCACCGGCGAATGCGCATACCGACAACAGGTACGGCTCGATGGCCGGCGGCAAACCGCCCAGCAGATTGCCACCGACGATGGCGACAGCCGCGCCCAGCGCCGCGCCGCCGGACACTCCGACCAGCCCCGGGTCTGCCAGCGGATTGCGAAATAACCCTTGCATGGCCACGCCGGACAACGCGAGCACCGCTCCCACCGCGATGCCGAGCAAACTGCGCGGCAGGCGAATCTGGCCGAGGATCAGCTGCGCCTGTTGGCTGTCGTCTCCCTCCACCGGCAATCCGAGCAGCCGCAACCCGGCCAGCAATGTATCGCCCAGCGGCAGGCTGACCGGCCCCAGGGCCAGGGACAGCCAGAACACCAGCAGCAATAACAGACCCAGGGTAATCAGCATCGGCCGTGGCCGAACGATGGCCGTCATCGGGTGCTCTCTGTTGCCTGGCGCTCGGCAGCCTGCACCTGTGGCAGGGTGCCAGCCACGGCCATTTGGCTCGGGAGCATGCCGGCGCACGCTAGCAGTGATTTGATACGCATCAGGGCGCTTCCTTAGTGGATCAGGGCGGTGGCGGTTTCGGCCAGGGCATGCCGAACAGCTGGGTGAACCGTTCACCGTCGACATCGAAACCTTCAAAGCGGGTGATGATGCCATCGACGCACAGTTTGCGCACACGCCCCTATTAAGTTCTGCGTTGTGAACCTGAGGTGGCGGGAGGTAGCAGATAGACCATGGCGCCGGGTTCGCCGGTAAGTTGGATCGCCGCACCGCTAGCTCTTACGGGTTTACTGGCTGGAGAAAAAACGCCCGCCAGAAAACCAGTGGCGGGCGCTTGGGAAAGGTCCCGGTCCAGCAAGGAGTGGGCTGGCCGGGATTCAGGCGAAATTTCACATCACCCGGCGAGGCCAGGCGGTTGGCTCAGTGGCTGGCAGCGCAGGCGATTGAGCGTCAGCAAGCGCATCACATAACCGAGCTTGATGGCGGTCGGGCCGAGTATCGTCATGGCATGGGCCATCACCAGGCTGGGTAGCGACAGATATTGATCCAGGCCATAGGCCAGGATGGCCCCGGCGACCAGTGCAATCAGCCCGCCGATCAACATGACGTGGGACAACGTCAAGACCCGATACGGATGCTCGAAAAAACCATACATGTCGGTTACCTGCGACTGGCAGTGACAGGGGGCACGGCCGTATTAATCGTCTTCAGGCCACCGGGATCAACGGATCGGCCGCCGCCAGCGCCACGGCACGATCAGCCGCCGGCGGATAGATCCACAGGGTGTTGATCTGGGTCTTGAGTTCCTTGGCTTCGTGCTTGACCAGCTTGACCTCGCGCTCCCAGCCCTCAGTGAACACCGCGCCCCAGGCGCCCAGGTCCAGGCAGGTGACATACTTGGGTTGGCTGTAGGCCATCGGCTCCACACCCAGCAGCTCCGCGGCGACGTTGTTTCCGGCATAGCGCCCCAGGGCGATGGCATGCTGGCAGGACATTGCCGCGAAGTTACCCTGGTCATCGGTGGCAGCGTAGGCCACGTCGCCGCTGGCGTACACATCGGCGTGGCCTCGCACCTTGAGGTGCTGATCGACATGCAGGCGGCCCTGATGATCGCGAGTACCTTGCACTTGTTCGGTCAGCGAGTTGGCACGGAAACCGACGGTCCAGATCACGGTGTTGGATTCGATGCGCTGGCCATCGGCAAGGATGACGCCATTGGCATCGACCGCGGCAACGGTAGCGTTGAGAACCCACTCGATGCCCAGGTGCTGCGAGGCTTCGACGATCGAGGGGCGGATCCCATCGCCCAGAGCAGCGGCGACTTGCGGGGCACGGTCAACCACGATGACCCGGATGTCGACGTTTTCACCGAGGACGGCACGCAGGCGTGCCGGCATTTCGGTCGCGGTTTCAATCCCGGTGAAACCACCGCCAGCCACCACCACGGTATTGCGGGCGGCGCTGACCGGCTTGTCCTTCAGTGACTTGATGTGAGCTTCCAGGCGAGTGGCGGATTCGATCTCGTCGACATCGAAGGCGTGCTCCAGCATGCCTTCGACCGGCGGACGCATCAGCTTGCTGCCGGCGGCCAGCACCAGGCGATCATAGGTCAGCGTGCCCTGGATGCCCGCGGCGTTGGTGTAGCGGACCTGTTTGTTGTGCTCGTCGATGACCTCGGCCGAACCCTTGACGAATTTTACTCCCACGGCGTCGAACAGTTCGTGCAGCGGTGCAGTCATGGTGTGCACCTCAGGCTCGTAGAAGCGCGGGCGGATGCGCAACTCGGCCTGAGGAGCCAACACGGTGATCTCGACGTCGTTTCGATCGTGCTTGTCCAACAGGCGGGCAGCGCTCAACGCGCTCCAGACCCCACCGAACCCTGCACCAATAATCAAGATTTGCTGTTTCATTGTTTAGCTCCTGAAGAACAATCGAGTGCCGCTTAATCTTGAGCAGATGTTATTCGAGGGGTTTAACGCTGACACTGCTACATAGGGTAAGCCCGGGTATGACTAAGTATTAACGGGCTATACCAAAGTGTTAGTGGCTTGAATGACCAGAGTTCAGTGGCGTCGCTCAAGTACTGTTTTGATACAGTCGAGCAACTTTTCGATGGGGAAGGGCTTGGGGAAAAAGGCAATCGGCTGCATGGCTTGAGACCCCGGCGGACGCTGCGCGCAGGGATTTCCGGTGATGAAGATGACCGGGATATGCATGCCCCTGGTCGCCAGTGCTTCATACATCGTGATTCCGTCCATCTCCGGCATTTGTATATCGCAGATCAGGCAAGATGTAATAAGCGGGCCGTCGGAGTTGAGATATTCATACGGCCCCACGTAGGTTCGCACCGTATAGCCACTGGATCGCAATAAAGTATCCAGCGCCATTCGAAGCGAATCATCGTTATCGACGACGGCAATCATTGCCTCGTTGTGCATAGTGAAGTCCTGCGTAGTCACGCAGAGCAATTAGAGGCACTGCGCTATTATTGCAAGATACGCCGTCCTGAAAGGGTGCACAGTATACGTGGGTATAGTTATCGGCTGGCGGGCCGGGCCGAGAGCACCTCGGCCATGCGCACCAGGTCGGCAAAGGAGCGTGCGCCCATCTTGCGCATGGCCTGGCCGCGGTGGATTTTCACGGTGATTTCGCTCAGGCCGATTTCCCCGGCTATCTGCTTGTTCATCAAGCCCGAAGTCGCCAGCGTCATCACGGTTTGTTCCCGCGCGGTCAACGTCTGGTGGCGCGCTTGCAATTGCTCGGCGTGGCGCTCGGACTCGCGACGCTGTTTATCACGACCATGGGCGGCGCACACCGCATCGATCAGGTCCTGTTCACGAAACGGCTTGGTCAGGAAATCCACCGCGCCAGCTTTCATCGCTCGCACTGTCATGGCGATGTCGCCGTACCCGGTGATGAACACGATGGGTACCTTGATGCCGGCGACGGCCAGTTCGTTTTGAAAGTCCAGGCCGCTGCTGCCTTGTAACCGTACATCCAGCACCAGGCAACTGTCGGTGTCCGGGCGCTGGTACTGCATGAAGTCGGCGACTGAGCCGAACAGCTCGACCCGTAAGCCGATGGAGCGCAGCAGGCTGCCGAGGGATTCGCGCAGCGGCGCATCGTCGTCGACGATGAACACCATGGACTCGGTGTGATTGATCTGGTTGAGCGACTGCCGTTCGTTCATGTTTGATTCCCCAAGGGCTCAATGGCGGCCCGTATCGGCAGGGCAACCAGAAACGAACTGCCCTGGCCCACAGTGCTGGTGGCCCAGATCCGGCCAGCGTGGAAATCAATGATCGAGCGGCAGATGCAAAGCCCCATGCCCAGGCCGTTTTCCTTGGTGGTGAAGAACGGCGTGAACAACTGCGGCAAGACCTCGGGGGCAATCCCCGGACCCTGGTCGGCCACCTCCAGCACGGCCTCGTTGTCCTTCACCCAGGTACGAATCAGCAGTGACCGTTGTGTGGCGTCGACCGCATCCATGGCCTGGCAGGCGTTGATGATCAGGTTGATGATGACTTGCTGCAGTTGCACGCGGTCGGCACTGACCTGGGGGTTGAATGTACCCAACTCGATTTTCGGACTGATCTGGTGATGGGCAAGTTCACAGCGGACCAGGCTCAAGGTCTCGCTGACAATGTCGTTGAGCGATTCGTTCTGGCGCAGCGGGTCGCATTTGCGCGACAAGGCCCAGACATGGCGGGTGATTTCGCTTGCCCGATGGGCGCTGGCGATGATTTGTTGCAGTGCCTTGCGTGCTTCGACCAGATCGGGCTGCGGGCGGCTCAGCCAGTTGCGGCAGGCTTCGCCGCTGCTGGCGATCGCCGCCAGCGGTTGATTGATTTCATGGGCGATGGACGCTGCCAGTTCGCCCAGGGCTGTCATGCGGGTGACATGGGCGAGTTGGGCGTGGGCAGGATTTTTTGTCCGGGGGTCGAGCATACGCGCCTCGGTTTTCTGGTCGGGCTGGGAGCGGAGAGTAGGTCCGGTATCCTAGGAGCACGCGATCTCAGTCCGTTAGGACAAAAAACCCGAAATAAAAGCCAAGGCGCGGTACAACGATCAGGTCTTGCTGGCGGCCAGGTAGGCGCCCAGGCGCCGGCCCATTTCCTCGCCCAGTGCCTGCAAGCCACTGAGGGGGCGGACCATCACTTCGAAATCGACAATTTTTCCCTGCTCGTCAAAGCGGATCATGTCGATGCCCTTGAGCTGTTTGTCGCCGACCCTGGCGCTGAATTCCAGAATCACGTTCAAGCCGTCGGCGCTCGCCAGTTCGCGATGATAGGTGAAATCTTCGAACACCTTGGACACCGTGTTGAGAATCATCGAAACCACCGGTGCCCCGGGATACGGCGTGTGGGCCATGGGCGAGCGAAACACCGCTTGCGGGTCCAGCAACGCAGGCAAGGCCTTGAGATCGCCGGTGCGGATCATCGCGTGCCACAGGCTCAGGGACTCTGCCGCCTTGGGGTGCAGTTGCAGTTCAGACATATTCAACTCCTGTTTTTTGTTGTTGTTCAAAACGTGCAGAACACTTCCTGTAGGAGCGAGCACGCTCCGGGCGGCGTTCCGACGAAAAACCTGAGAGCGCCGCGGGGTGTCAGGCTCGCTGCGTTATCGTTGACCTCCATCGCGAGCATGCTCGCTCCTACAGGGGGGAGATTGGTTTCGATCATAGATCCGTGATGCACAGCTCCCCTGTAGCGCGGATCAACGCCTGGCCATGCAGCGCATCCTTGATCAGGTCCGAGCGCTGCGCCGCCAGCCACTGCGGGCATTCCGGATCGACACGATAGGGCACGAAAGCGGCGTATTGCTGCAACAGGCGGGCTTGCAGTTCGTCCTGCTTTGCGCGCAGTTGAGTGAGGTCTGGCCGTGGCAGGTCGGGTGCCTTGTGCGCGGCTTGCCATTGCGCGATCAGTCCGTACTGCACCAGCTTGTTGGCTTCGATCTGCGCGGCGATCAAGTCGGCGGCTTCGTCCGGGTTCACGTTGCTACCGGTTGCCTGCTTCCTGGCGTTGTTGATGAGCAGGGTTTCCCGTGCGGTATCCTGGATCGGTTTGCCACTGTCCCACTTGGCCAGCGCCACCAGGTCGGCAATGTCCAGGCGCTCATTGATGGTGTTCAGCAGTGGCTGCAGCGTTTCGGGTGCCGGGGAGGGCGTGGCGGCATGGGCGACGCTGGCGAGTAAGCCGAACAGCGAACAAGCCAGGACTTGCGGCAAGCGTGGGCAGCGGAACATAAGCAACCTCTCGGGCACGGGATGCGCATCAGGTCTTATGTATCACAGCTGAGCCAGATGAACGATAGTTCAGCGAGCACTTTCGCAATATCCCGGTTGCGCCTCAGTCGCCGGCCAGCATCCGCTCGATCTGCGCCAGCTCCCAGGTGCTGAGCAAACTCACCGGGTCAGTCCCGAAACGCTGACCACCGTCGAACACGCGGCCATCCGGGCTCTGGCAATGCAGGCAGTGACGCAAGTGAAGGTGGTCGACATCGAGGCTCAAGCGCCAACCTTCGATGTCGATGAATACCGGACCGGCTTGCCCGTCAAGTCGCCGGAGCGGGCGCAGGCCCAAGGCGGCGTCGCGCAGTTGCTGGTAAATCTCTCGGGCAGTAAGGGGCGGCACAGGTGTCTCCGGCGGGATGGCGGCATGGCCAGAATCGGGCACACAGGATAGACGATCGCGATCCAGGGGTAGAACCCTGTGACGAAAAAGCCCGGCTGATCAGGCCGGGCTTTTTGTGGGTGCGGTGAAGCGATGGGATCAGGCGACAGTGTTGCCTTGCAGGCGGTCAGAACCATCGGCGGCGACAGTGTTGCCTTGCAGGCGGTCGGAGCCATCGGCGGCGACGGTGTTGCCTTGCAGGCGGTCGGAGCCATCGGCGGCGACGGTGTTGCCTTGCAGGCGGTCGGAGCCATCGGCAGCGACGGTGTTGCCTTGCAGGCGGTCGGAACCATCGGCAGCGACGGTGTTGCCTTGCAGGCGATCCGAACCATCGGCAGCGACGCGATTCTCGATCAAGCGATCCGAACCACCCTCGGCCACCCGGCTTTCAATCAGACGATCCGAGCCACCTTCAGCCACGACAGGCTGAACAGAGGTAGCGGCAAAAGCGTTAACTGCGAAAACCGAGAAAGCGATGCTGAGGAGGGTTTGGCGTTTCATGATCGTGTGCTCCGGGGTGTAGTTGTTTGGTATGGAGCTGATGTTACGCCGTGGAGTTTTTAAGAGAACTTCATTGAGGTGATGGTGAACATCGATGCGATTGATAGAGTCAGTGGCCTGCCTCGTGTAGGCATGATGATAGAGCGCAGCCTGTCGTCGGCTGTGACGCCCGGCCAGGTGCACAGGGGTATGCTGGGTTTTCGCAGGTTCCGCACTCTGATCGAGAGGATAAACCGATGCACGACTATTACGACCTGGGCACCTACAGCCGCCCCGTGACGACGAGCTCAGCCCAAACCCAACTCTGGTTCGACCGCGGCCTGATGTGGTGCTACGGCTACAACCACGACGAAGCCATCCGTTGTTTCCAGAAGGCCCTGGAGCACGACCGCAACTGCGCGATGGCCTACTGGGGCATCGCCTATGCCTCGGGACCCAACTACAACAAGCGCTGGGACGCCTTCATCGAACAAGAGCTCAAGGAGGCCGTGGCCCAGGCGCGACTGGCGACACAAATCGCCTTGGTGCACCTCGAAGGTACGACGCCAGTGGAGCAAGCCCTGATCCACGCGTTGCAGCAACGTTACCAGGCCGAGCAGACGAGCAGCGTAGATGAGCTCTTTACCTGGAACGATGCCTATGCGGCGTCCATGCGCGATGTGTACCAGCGATTTCCCGACGATCCAGATGTGGTGGCGCTGTTCGCCGAAGCGCTGATTGACCGCACGCCCTGGCAGTTATGGGACTTGAAAACCGGCCAGCCGGCGGCTGGCGCCGACACCCTGGAAACCGTGGCCGTGCTTGAGCGGGCCCTGCAACGCATGGAGCAACACGGCGAAGCGCCGCACGCCGGCGTACTGCACATGTACGTCCACACCCTGGAAATGTCGCCGTACCCGGAACGGGCCCTGCGCGCGGGCGATATCCTGCGCGACCTGGTACCGGATGCCGGACACCTGCGCCATATGCCGTCGCACATCGACGTGCTCTGCGGCGATTATCGCGGGGCCATGATCACCAATCAGCGGGCAATCGAGGCCGACAGTCTCTATCTGGCCAAGGAAGGGCCAATCAACTTCTACACCCTGTACCGCAGCCACAATTACCATTTCAAACTCTACTCGGCGATGTTCCTCGGTCAGTACCAGCCGGCCCTGGAAGCCGCCGAGCAACTGGCCGAAACCATCAAGGAAGACCTCCTGCGGGTGGAAACACCGCCCATGGCCGACTGGCTCGAAAGCTTCGTCTCGATGAAGGCCCACGTGCAGATCCGCTTCGGCAAATGGCAAGACATCCTCGCCACACCATCGCCCCAGGACCCGACGCTGTACTGCGTGACCACGGCCATGCTGCACTACGCCAAAGGCGTGGCCTTTGCGGCTTGCGGGCAAGTCGCCAACGCCGAGACCGAGCATCACCTGTTCCTTGAGGCCTGGGCCCGGGTGCCGGACACGCGCTACCTCTTCAACAACAAATGCAACGATATCCTGGCGGTGGCCGCGGGCATGCTGCGCGGCGAAATCGAGTACCGCAAAGGTAACTTCGACGAAGCTTTCGCTCACCTGCGCGAGGCGCAATCGCTGGACGATCACCTGCCTTACGACGAGCCCTGGGGCTGGATGCAACCGGTGCGCCACGCACTGGGCGCG
Organism: Pseudomonas umsongensis; assembly: GCF_002236105.1. Taxonomy (GTDB): domain Bacteria; phylum Pseudomonadota; class Gammaproteobacteria; order Pseudomonadales; family Pseudomonadaceae; genus Aquipseudomonas; species Aquipseudomonas umsongensis. Next base: position 1,902,574 of record NZ_NIWU01000001.1, on the reverse strand, counting down.
CTGTTGCTGGAACAGGGCAGGGTGGAAGAAGCCCTGCACGCCTATCGTGCCGACCTGGGCCTGGACAACACCCTCAGTCGCGCGTCCTGGCACCTGGACAACGTGTGGAGCCTGCACGGCTACGTGGAATGCTTGAAGCGCCTGGGTCGCGATGGCGAAGCGGCCGCTGCGCAGGTTCGTCTCAACCTGGCCATGGCCCGGGCGGATGTGGAGATTTCGGCGTCGTGTTTTTGCCGCAACGGCGAGCGTTGCCGCCACTAGGTGCGAGATTTGCCTCAAGCCTCGTTGATCTGGCTGACACTGGTGATCTGCCCGTTCCAGACCATCTCGTAATGAGCGGTCTGGATGATTGAAGAGACAGGCCTTGGCGTCATCAACGCCCAGCAATCACTGCCTGGCAGGCGCACCGAGCGATAACGCAGGCCTGGGTAGCCAGCTTTCCTGATTGCCCGGCCCAGTGCGTGGGAATGGCTGTAATCGTCAGGCGCATACACCGGGTCGTTGATCGGCAGGGCGGTGGCGTCTTTCATCCCCGTATCCATGAATGAACACGACAGTCCCCTGAACACAAACCGCTCATAGTTCAGGCCCGATACCTTCGACCAGTACAGGCCCTGGTGATACCTCACCTCGGCCAGTGCGGTTTCCATCGAATCCGCCAGGTACAACACCCCATAGCTGCCATCGCTGAACCGCGAGCCCGCCGGATTGATGTGAGTGAAAGGCGCGGTGGCGTACGAGCAGCCAGCAATCCCGAACGGGATTTCGCTCCGTGGGATCAACTCAAGCTCACCGACCTCATTCTTCAATCGGGGATTGGTCAGCGCCTGAATCTCGAACAGCACCTCAAATTCATCCGCGCTCGCCACGTCGTCGAACAATGCAATCGGCGGAAACTTAGAGTTGACCAGCCGGTAAGCCTGCAATGCCTGCCCGGCAAACACCGCCAGCTCGCTCAACGTCACCATTGCGCGCCCCGCAGCATATCGATGCGCCGAAAGGTCTCGTACAGGGAAATCATGTCGCCCTGGGCCATGATCACCAGCGGCGAGCGCCCATTGAAAAACTCGTTGTCATTGGCCATCGAGACGAAGCCATAGACGTTGTCCGGATTGTCGAACACCAGGCGCAACGTGGCGTGAATGTTCAACACAAGACTGATGCGCTGCATCTGGTCCGCATCCAGCGCCACCGCCCAGTCAGGATCATGCTGGCGCGCGCGGGTGTAGGTGCTGCGGGAAATGCGCAGGATACGACAGGCCTGCTCGCTGCTGGCGTGCCACTTTTCCAGAATGCCCACCGCAGCGCGCAGGCCGGTGACGCATTGGTTTTTGCTGAAAGATTGGGGCTGGGAAGCGACGGCCATGTGCATTACCTGTCTTTGAGTCCTTAGAATCAAACATAAGTATATTGAGTCTACAGAACAAGCGGCTCTCGACCAGCGGCAGCTGCAGGAAACAGCGATACGGCGAACCATGCGCTGTGGTGTCTTTTCTGCACCGCGTCATCGTTCTTCGCTGGCAAGCCTGGCTCTTACGGCCCGATGACCACCCATCAGCCAGATCCCGCTTGCGGGGGGGACCACTAGACTTCACAGGGGGGATGAAGTCTACGCAACTCAACTCAGGAGACCTGTGATGAACAGTGCATCTTGGCTGGCGTTGGTAGTGGCGGCAGGGGCGATTTCGGGCTGCGCGAGCAGAAACGAAATTGTCGATGTCCCCCTCAATGCTACCCCGCAAAACGCAGAGCATATCGCTCGAGCCACCCTCAGCCCGGTGGGCGATCAAACCAGTATCTGGCTCACCGTCGGTGGAGTCCCCCACGATATGGCTGTTTCCAGCCGTCTCGACACTGCAATCTACGCAGGCTCGTGCCAGCAATTGGGTACGCAACCGGCGTACAGGACCCGTCAGGCCAATAGCGTCGACTACCCATCGCTGGCCCCGCGTACCCAACATTGGGCCCAGGCACCGGTGGCGCTGAGCGATTTGACCAAGGGTAGCTATGCCTTGCTGGTTCGCAGCAGTCCGGCAGACGGTAGCCGCCCACTTTTCTGCGGAAACATCAGCGCTGGCTAGGGGCGCATCAGGCAAGCCGTTCGGTACTGTGGCCTGCGCAAGTAGCGCAGGCCATGGCCTGGGTTCAGAAGAGTGTGCCGTACCCGGCGGCCATCACGATGAGCGTGAGAAAACAGGCCAACTGAACGAAAAAGAAGCTAAACCGAACTGCCACGAACGCATTGGTTTGTTCATGGCAGACATGCACCAGCGACTGACACACCCGGGCAACCAGAATGAGTATCGACAAGTAGTTTACCGTAGGTCCTTCAACGCCAAGGGCGGAAATCAACCACACGATGACGCCAAACACAGGCAGGTTTTCCACGCAGTTGGCGTGTGCCCTTACCCCGCGCCGATACCAGTCCTCGCCCTCGAGCCGATCGCTTCGGAAAGAGGCAATCGGCGCATTCGAGAACAGTATCCTGGCCCAGCGATAGACCCCGACGGTGGCCATTAACAGCAGTAACGTCCAGGTCGCGAACCCAAGCAGCATCCACATCGGTATTGTCATGGCGGCCAGTCTCGATCAATGGCCCATGATGGGTGACAGTGCGGTGTTGATCCGCGACATCTGGGCTGGCGTTGTCATGCGCGTCAGCAGCCGGGCAAAGTGTGGATGCTGCACGCCCGAGATAATGTACTGCCAGCGGTAGGCGTCCAGCATGCAGGCGTTGATGCGTGCTGCTTCGTCGACACTGAATGATCGTGAAGCATGGCGCGTGAAGTACTCGGCATCGGCTGTCGATTGTGCCTGCAGGATGGCGTCGACGGCCGCCACCAGTGCTATCAGGTCGTTCACTGCCTGGTCGCATTCGGCGGGCGACAGTTTTGCGTGCTCGGCCTTCCACTCCAGTTCATCGAGCACGACGTGTCGGCTTTCATCCTTCCAGTGAAACTTGAAGACGTCCTTGAACAGCGGGCATAGCTCTTCGTGCGGGGCGATGCTTTGTGCGTAGTGGGATTGCACGAACAACTCGATATGACAGGTCAGCGCCAGCACCGACCAGGTGCTGGATGCCAGCACCACGCGCGCCACGTCGTTTGGATCGGCCACTTGACGATATCCCGCCGGCAGTTGCGAGCCAATCATTGTCTCGATGCGTCGGAACAGTTCCTGATGCTTGATCTCGTCATTGGAGAAGCGCACCAGCGCTTCGAGTGCGAGCTGATCGTCGAACACATGGGCGCGACCCTGATCGAGCATTTTGGCACTGATAAAGCGCTCGACCAGGCCAAAGAGGTACGCATAGGTCCGGCCTTGAATCTGGCTGAGCAGGCGCGCCTGGTGTGCGTCAAGAAAGGTCAGGCGGTCGACCAGCGACAGTGAGTCGGGCAGGAATTTGCGCGAGAAGTCGAAATGCCGGTCCTGCAGCAGATCGCGATCGATCTGCCATTCGGCTTTCTTTGATGACCTGACCAGTTGCGCGTAACGGGCGGCGTTGCGCGAATCAGGGATGGGGAGGGTCGCGAAGGTGTTCATATCGATCTCCAATTTTCCAGGTCGAGCCACAATGGGGCGGAGCCAATGACCCAGGGTGAAGCCTCTGGGGAGAGTCCTGATCGCCGAGTCCGCGTTGGTGCTAATCTAGGCCTCGCCGTCCGGGTGAAGAATGACCGCTGCGCCTGATTACTTGCTCCAGACTCCGTAAAGGAGGGGTGGCAAATGCTCGATGCGCTTTCCGATGTGTTGCGTGTGATCCGGCTGTCTGGGGGAGTGTTTCTCGAGGCAGAGTTCACTGCGCCCTGGTGCATGATCGGCAGAATCTCTGCCGACGATTGCAAACCGTTCGTGGCGGCGCCTCGACATATCATTGCCTCGCATTTTGTCGCGGCGGGGCACATGCAATTGCGCGTCGACGATGGCGCCCCCCTCGACGTGCGCGCAGGCGAATTGATCCTGCTACCTCGCAATGATGTTCATACGTTTGGCAGTGACCTGGGCTTTACACCCATGCCGGCGCGCGACGTCATTACGCCGCCGTCAGTCGGCGGCATTTCACGCATCAAGTGCGGCGGGGGCGGGGAGGCCACACAGCTGTTGTGCGGCTTCCTCGGCTCTGAAACCCCCTTCAGTCCGTTGCTGTCGTCGCTGCCATCGGTACTGAAACTGGACATGCGCGCGACGGCTTCGGGGGCCTGGATTGAAAGCTCGTTCCGTTTCGCGGTGAGCGAGACAGCGGCAGGACGCGTCGGCTCAACGGCAGTCATTGCCAAACTGTCTGAATTGCTTTTCGTCGAAGCCGTCAGCCAGTACGTCGCGAGCCTCCCGGCAGAGCGGCGCGGGTGGTTGGCGGGTTTGCGCGATCCGCATATCGGGCGCGCACTGGCACTGCTCCATGCGCGTCCGACCGAGGGCTGGACCGCTGAAACCCTGGCGCTCGAGGTGGGCATGTCGCGCTCGGTGTTCGCCCAGCGATTCACCGCATTGGTCGGGCAGCCGCCGATGCAATACCTGACGCTCTGGCGTATGCACGTGGCGGCTCAACACTTGCGGGAAGGGCGGGGGAATGTGGCGCAAATCGGCTTTTCAGTCGGCTACGAATCCGAAGCGGCGTTCAGTCGCGCCTTCAAGCGCCAGTTCGGTACATCGCCCGGCACCTGGCGCAGGCACTCCGCTTGAGTCGGCATTGGGCCAGCAAAACCTTGCCGCACGCCTAGCCGCCTCCCTTCGCGATCAGGCATGATCAGGCTACATGAACCGGGACTCGCTGACCTATGCCCGTTGACCTGCAAGCGCTCTACCCCAAACTGATCCATCTGATGCTGGACACGGTCTTCGTGGTCGACAGGGATAACCAGATCGTATTTGTCAGTGATGCCTGTCAGGCGCTGCTTGGTTACCGTGCTGACGAGCTGACCGGCACCCCGATCACTGACTACATGCACCCTGACGACCTGGCGAAAACGCGAGCCTCCATTGTCCGGGTCATGAATGGCCAGCCGCACTTCGATTTCCGCAACCGTTATATCCGCAAGGATGGCGGAGTCGTGCACATCCTGTGGGCAGCCTTCTGGTCCGAGGAGGTGGGGGCGCGGATCGGCGTTGCGCGCAATGTCACGGCCCTCTGGCAGGCGGAGGAGGAATTGCGCTTCCTCGCCCATCATGACCCGCTGACAGGGCTGGCCAATCGTGCGCTGTTCAATGATCGGCTGGATGCGGCCCTGCGCGCGGCACAGCGCCACGACAGCAGCCTGGCGTTGCTGTTTTTGGATGTCAATGACTTCAAGGGCATCAACGATGTCCATGGCCATGCAGCGGGCGATCAGGTGCTCCGCATGATTGCCCGTCGGCTGCAAGGCTGCGTGCGCGAGACGGACACGGTGGCCCGGATGGGCGGTGATGAATTCACGGTACTGTTGACCGATATCCAGTCCCAGGGCGATGTGTGCGAGAAAGTGGCGCAGATTCTCGCGGTCATGGCCGAGCCACCGGATGCCGACTCTTCCGTACTCACAATGCCGTCCTGCAGTATCGGTATCGCCTGTTATCCCGCGGACGGAGAGGATGCCGATACGCTGCTCAGCCATGCGGACGACGATATGTACCGCATAAAAAGGCAACGTTCCGCGGCCGGATGACGAACCTGGAACACAGCTTCGACGGGTGAACTAGCGCCGTGCCGACAGTTGTTGCGGCGCCAGGAATGCATCGTGGAAATAGTTACGAAACGCTTGCATGGCCGGGCTGAAATCGCGCTCGCGATGCCAGGCCAGGCCTACGCTCATGGGGGTTACCTTGTCAGTGACGGTCAGGGTTTCGATGCGTTTGCCCTCCAGCGACCAGGGGCGGTGCACCAGGTCCGAGAGGATCGCCACGCCGCTGCCATTGGCGACCATGCTGCGCACCGCTTCGACTGAACTGGTGCGTATCCGTACGTTTGGCTGCTGGTGCGCGTGTTCCCAGTAACGCTTGGCGCTCTGTTCGGCTTCGTCGACGGTCAACAGGATAAAGGGCTCTTGCGCAACGTCAGCCAGGCTGACGGCGGAGCGTTCGAGCAGGGGGTGATGGCTGGGCAGCCATAACCGGCGTTCGGAGTTGAAGAGGGTTTCCGAAACGATGTCCGGGTGAGTGAGGTTCGCGGTCAGCACCACCGCCATGTCGAATTTTCCTTCCAGCAGGCCTTGCTCGATGGCCGTGCGCTCTTGTTCGTGGACCTCGATGGCTACGTCCGGGTGCCAGTGTTCAAGCCGTTGCAGGTGGTGCGGCAGAAAGTAGCCGATCACCGTGTAGCTCGCGGCCAAACGTAACAGGCCACTGGCGCGGACGTCCGGCAGCGGGCTATTCAGCGCGTCGTCGACGCTGCGCAAAATCACATAGGCACGGTTGAGAAAATGCCGCCCGGCATCGGTCAGGCTCATGCCTTGGGCCGAGCGCTGGAACAACAGCGTGCCGAGCATGGCTTCCAGCTCCTTGATCGCGGTGGTCACCGCGGACTGGGAAATGTTCAGGTGAATGGCCGCTTGGGAAATTTGCCCGATCTCCGCGGTGGCGACGAAATAGCGGACCTGGCGCAGGGTCAGTGACATGGGCGCTCCATTGTCTGTTTTTCAGGGTTATCTGTTTTTCAGAAGATGGCCCCTCTGATAATAGATCTTCCCAAGGGGGGTGGCGGGAATTTAACGTGGCCTGCATGAAGTCACAAGCGTCAGGAGCAAGCGTCATGCAGGCAGTAGATTTCAATTCGGACATGGGCGAAGGCTTTGGCCCATGGACCATCGGCGATGGCGTTGACAATGAGCTGATGGGCTTCATCAGCACCGCCAACATCGCCACCGGTTTCCACGCCGGCGACCCAAGCACCATGCGCCGCACCGTCGAACGGGCGAAGCAACTGGGCGTGGCCATCGGCGCGCATCCGGGGTTCCGCGACCTGGTCGGCTTCGGCCGCCGGCACATCAATGCACCGGCCCAGGAACTGGTCGACGACATGCTTTACCAGTTGGGTGCGCTGCGTGAACTCGCCCGGGTTCAGGGCGTGGCGCTGCAACACATCAAACCTCACGGCGCCCTGTACATGCACCTGGCCCGCGACGAGCAAGCTGCGCGTTTGCTGGTGGAAAATCTCCAGCGCCTGGAGCCGGAGTTGCTGCTGTATTGCATGCCCAACTCAGTGATCTGGCACGTCGCCCGGGAACTCGGCCAACCGGTGATCCGCGAGTTCTACGCCGACCGCGAGTACGACCTCAGCGGCTCCATCGTCTTTACCCGCAACGTACGAGCCTACGACCCGACCCAAGTGGCGGCGCGGGTGCTGCGTGCCTGCCAGGAAGGTGTGGTGCGCACTGTCGAAGGCGAAGACCTGGCCATCGAATTCGATTCCATCTGTTTGCACAGCGATACACCGGGTGCCCTGGCATTGGTCGAGGCCACACGCAAGGCGCTGGATGACGCGGGGATCAAGGTTCGCGCACCGCGCTGAGCCCTGGAGCACAACGAAACACCAGGCACAGAGACGCCAGGGTTCAAACACCGATCCATTTTTATGCCTGCCTTTCTACAACTATTCCAAGAGGAACAGACATGGCCGAACAAACCGTTATTACCCCGTTGCCGGGCACCTTCTACCGTAAAGCCACACCGGACTCGCCGAACTACGTCGAGCCGGGCGCAGAGGTCAGCGCCGACACCGTGATTGGCCTGATCGAGGTCATGAAGCAGTTTTCCGAACTGACCGCCGGGACGGCCGGTCGCCTCAGTGCCTTCCTGGTCGAAGACGGTGATCCGGTGGAACCGGGTCAGGTCATCGCAACGCTCGATGGCCATTGAGGGTAGGGGGCGATCATGACTCAAGGTATTCGTAAATTACTCATCGCCAACCGTGGCGAAATCGCTGTGCGGATTATCCGCGCCGCCAAAGCGCTGGGGATTCCCACCGTTGCCGCCTGCAGCGAAGCGGACGTCGACTCCCAGGCAGCGCGCATGGCCGACGAGGTCCATATCCTTGGCCCCGCCCGCGCTGACAAGAGTTACCTGAACGTCGAGGCATTGCTCGGCGCCCTGAAAGCCACCGGTGCGAATGCGGTACACCCGGGTTACGGTTTTCTCTCGGAGAACGCCGATTTTGCGCAAGCGGTTGTCGCCGCCGGCGCGATCTTCGTCGGGCCCGGCGCCGAGACGATCCGGCGCATGGGCGACAAGGCCGAAGCCCGGCGCACCGCGCAAGCGGCTGGCGTGCCGGTGGTGCCCGGTTCCCCCGGTGAGCTGTTCGACGTCGAGTCGGCGCTCAAGGCTGCCGAATCCGTAGGCTTCCCGTTGCTGATCAAGGCTTCGGCCGGTGGTGGCGGACGTGGTATTCGCCTGGCGGAAAACGCCCAGCAACTGAGCGAAGAGTTTCCCCGTTCCCAGCGCGAAGCCCAGGCCGCATTCGGTAACGGTGCGGTGTATCTGGAACGGTTTATCGGCAAGGCCCGGCACATCGAAGTGCAGGTGTTGGGCGATGGCCAGCACGCGGTGCACCTGTTCGAGCGCGAGTGCTCGCTGCAACGTCGGCGGCAGAAGATCTTCGAAGAGGCACCGTCGCCGGTCCTCAACCCACAACAGCGCGAGACGCTTTGCGCCAGTGCCGTGCGCCTGACCGAGGCCCTTGGCTACAAGGGCGCCGGCACCCTGGAGTACCTGTACGACGACGCCACCGGCGAGTTTTTCTTTATCGAGATGAACACGCGGATCCAGGTGGAACACCCGGTCAGCGAACTCATTACCGGTATCGATCTGGTCCAGGCCATGCTGCGCATTGCCGGTGGCGAGCCGCTGGGCTTCAAGCAAAGCGACATCCAGCTCAATGGCGCCGCCTTGCAAATGCGCCTGAATGCCGAAGACCCGGCGCGGGATTTCTTCCCCAGCCCAGGCCTGGTCGAATCACTGATCTGGCCGCAAGGGAAGGGTGTGCGGGTCGACAGCCATCTCTACCAAGGCTACCGCGTGCCACCGTACTATGATTCGCTGTTGGCCAAGCTGATTGTGCATGGCCGCGACCGCAACGAAGCGTTGGCCCGTGCGCGAGTCGCCGTCGCGCAGACCACGCTCACCGGCATGGCCAGCACCTTGTCGCTGCACGGTGAGCTCCTGGAACAACCGTGGCTGCACAGCGCCGACTTCCACACTGGCACCCTGGAAACCTGGCTGGCCGAGCGCCGCAGCGGAGGTGAAGCATGAGTACCGCAATCCGCTACAGCTTTGGCGCCGACGAGCATTTGTTCGCCGAAGTCAGCGACAGCATGTCCCTTGAAGCGTTTTTCAAGGGCATGGCCGTGACCCGCGCCGTGGAGCGCCTGGCGCTGGATGGCGTGCTCGATGTGTGCCTGGCCAATGCCTCGTTCCAGATCCGTTTCGACCCGGACCGTATCGCGCCTCACACCTTGCTCGAAGCGGTAAAAGGCGCAGAAGCCGAGGCCGTGGCCGAGCGGACGTTGCAGACCCGGATCATCGAGATTCCGGTGCTCTATAACGATCCCTGGACCCATGAAACCTTGATGCGTTTTCGTGACCGCCACCAGGACCCGAGTGCGACAGACCTGGAATACGCTGCGCGGATCAATGGCCTGGCGGACGTCGAGGCGTTCATCGCCGCGCACAGTGGCGCGCCATGGTTTGTCTCGATGGTCGGTTTCGTCGCGGGGTTGCCGTTCATGTTCCAGATGGTCGAGCGCGAGCGTCAGTTACAGGTGCCCAAGTACCTGCGGCCGCGCACCGATACACCCAAATTGACCCTGGGTCATGGCGGATGCTTCGGCTGCATCTACTCCGTGCGCGGTGCCGGTGGTTATCAGATGTTCGGCGTTACGCCGGCACCGATCTACGATCCGCAGCAGAACTTGGCATACCTCAAGGAACACATGGTGTTCTTCCGCCCGGGCGACATCGTGCAATTCAAGCCGATGGACCGTGAGGCCTATGACGTTGCCGTGGCCGAAGTGGAAGCCGGACGTTTCGATCTGCGGATTCGTCCGGTGGAGTTTTCCCTGGATGCTTTCCTGGCTGACCCCGTCGGCTATCCCAAGTCGCTGCAGGAGGTGCTGGCATGATCAAGGTACTCAAACCCGGTCTGGCGACCTCGGTACAGGACCTGGGCCGCGAAGGCTACTACCACCTCGGCATTCCGCCTTCCGGGGCGCTCGACCAATACGCGTTGAGCGCAGCCAACCAGTTGGTCGGCAATCCGCCGGGTGCGGCGGCGCTTGAATGCACGTTGCTCGGTCCGGAACTGGAATTTGCGCAAGACGCGTTGGTGGCCGTGTGCGGTGCGCACATGACGCCAAAGGTCGATGGTGTGGACATGCATCTCGACACCGCCTTCACGGTCAAGGCCGGGCAAGTGCTGCGCTTCGATTTTCCCAAGGCCGGCGCACGGGCTTATCTGGCAGTGGCTGGCGGTATCGATGTGCCGGTGGTCCTCGGCAGTCGTTCCACCTACGCGCTGGGCGCCCTCGGTGGCTTCCAGGGCCGTCGCCTGATTGCCGGAGATGAATTGCCGATGGGTGTTGCCAGCGGCAAGGGCCGCGCCGGGGCCAGTCTGCCCATGGCGTTGCGTCAATCCCTGGGTGGCGAAATCACCCTGCGCGTGGTGCCGGGGCTGTACTACGACCGGTTGACCCCAGCGGCGGCGGACAGCTTTTTCGCCGAGGCCTGGACCGTCGGCTCGGAAGCGGACCGTATCGGCTATCGCTTCAAGGGCGGCAGCCCGCTGAGCTTTCAGCCGCGCGAGCAACCCTTCGGCGCCGGCTCCGATCCGTCGAACATCGTCGACAGTTGCTACCCGATCGGCTCGATACAGGTCCCCGCGGGACTCGAACCCATCGTGTTGCACCGTGATGCGGTGTCCGGTGGTGGCTACGCGATGATCGGTACGGTGATCAGCGCCGACCTCGACCTGATCGGCCAGATGCAACCCAATCAGAAAGCCCGTTTCGTGGCGGTGACCCTCGAAGAAGCGCTGGAAGCGCGACGTTCCTATAAGAAAAAACTCAGCTGCCTGAGCAAGCTGTTCCCTTCCTGACGCTGCCCGCCGCACTGCGCGGGTAAAGCCAAACGGCAAGCCAACGCCGCACTACGGTGCGGTGGCGGCTGCCCGCGCTTCAACCTTTGACTGGTTCTGGAGTTCACGCATATGGCTGCTTTATCGCAATCGAGTCAAACCGGGCAGGACCCGGCCAATCACCCCGTTCCACCTCAAGCCCGCATGGGCCGACTGTCCCTGACCATGGCCTGGTGGGCGGTGTGCAGTGCGATGTTCTACATCGTGGTGGGCGCTTCCCTGGCGCTGTCTTATGGCGCGCGCAATGCGCTGATCGGCATGGTCCTGTCGGTGATCAGTTACGGATTGGTCAACAGTGTGCTCAGTCGCTTCGCGATTCGCAGCGGCTTGTCGGTGGCACTGTTTTCGCGGCTGTTGTTCGGCAGCACCGGAGCATGCCTGGCCACCCTGATCTTCTTTTCCACGGCGATCTATTACGCGGTGTTCGAAGGTTCGGTGATCGCCGTGGCGCTCAATCACCTGTACCCGGAACTGGTCTATCCACTGGCCGCGTTGCTGGTGGTGCTGTACAGCGTGCCGATGATATTGGGCAGCGTGCAGCATTGGCTGGACAAGCTCAATGGCGTGCTGCTGCCGGTCTACCTGGGCGGATTGCTGGTGGCGGTGGGGCTGTCGATCAGCCGGTATGGCTACCAACCGCAATGGCTGGATTTCGGCCCGGCAACCCCCAGCGCCTTCGGCTGGTGGGACTGCTTTGTCGCCTACATGGGGGTTTGGGTGCTGATGCTGTTCACCTTCGACTACGCCCGGTTTGGCAAGGAAGAAGACGCCGGGTATCACGGTCGCTGGAACTTCGGCATGCCGTTCTACGCGGTGACGTTTTTGCTCAACGGCGCAGCGGGCATCTATCTGGTCAGCAGCATTCCCCATGAAGGCGCGTTGAACGAAGTGTCGGTGGTCATGGCGATCCTACAGTTGATGGGCTTGTGGGGGTTGTTGTTTGTCTGGGCCACGCAAACCCGGATCAATACCGCCAATTACTACCTGGCGACGCTCAACATGCAGGCATTCTTTGCCCGTTTCGGAGTGCGTGGTGCGTACTGGGCGTGGGCCCTGGCGGTGGGGGTGATCGTGTACGGCTTGATGCTCGCCGATGTGTTTGCCTATTTGCTCAAGGCGTTGGCCTACCAGGGCATTTTTGTGGTGGCCTGGGTCGGCGTGGCGTTGGCGCAGATTCTTTATGGGCGCAGTGACGTGGCGGCGCTGGAACGCGTGGCTGCATTCAACCCGGTGGGCCTGACGGCGTGGTTTGGCGCCACGGCAGCGGGCCTTGCCCTGATGTATGGCGGTGGTGGCCTGGGCAGCTTTTCAGCACCCTCGACCGTGATCCTGGCGTTCGCGTTGCAGGCTGGCTTGTCACGTCGAAGCCGGTTGCGCCTGCAGGTGGCGCAGTAGAGAAGTAGTCGTATATCTCGCTACGGGTGCCTTGTCCTTACGGCACCCGCGGCAGCAGCTACCGGGTCACGACAGGCGTGATTCGCCTGTCGTACGGCTCAAGTACCCGGCAACAACGCCGATGCGCGAGAATACCAGCCAGGCAAACAGCAGCACACTCACGCCAATCAGGATCGATGCGACGCCAATCAGTGGCTCGATCGACGCGAAGCCCTTCAGCCGCAGGGTCAGCGCGCCGAGCATCACCGGCACGCCCAGGTTGTACGTCCAGAACTGCACTGCAGCCGCGCGACCTTCGGTCATGCTCGGGTGCAATGCGCCGATGACGCCGAACAGTGCCATCGATACCCATCCCAACAGATTGATGTGGGCATGTACGGCGAAGAGCGAGTGGTCGCCAGAGGCACCCATCGTCACCCCCAGCATCACGCCAATGGCAAAGTAGAGGGCAGCAAGTCGAAACCAGGTCCGCGAACGGGGAGTGTGATTCATGGCATTCACCTCAAGCGCCCTGAGGCGCGCTCAGTTGCTGGAAAATCCCTGAAATCGTGATGCCCGCAGATGCCGTGCACAGGGGCGGTGGCAGATCCGCTGCCTTACGTCTATTATGAGACTCATGTCTCATTACAAGACAAGGTATCATTTATTCCATGTCGAATCCCAAGTCAAGCCCGTTGATCGGTGAGGGTGATGCACAAGGTCGCGTCAACCAGAAGCTGCGCACCCGCCAGGCGCTGATCGAGGCCGCCATCGCCTTGCGCGACGAAGGTCATCAGCCCACGGTGGCGCAAGCGGCTGAGCGCGCCAGGGTGTCGCGCGCCACGGCCTATCGCTATTTTCCCACGGTCGAGGCGTTGCTCAGCGAGACAGCGGCCGATCGTGACATGCCGCCGCTGGAACGCATCTGGCAGCTGGGGGACGATCCGGTCAAGGGTATGGGCCTGGCGGCGAACACGTTGAACAAACTGCTGATCGACGACGAGATCGGCCTGCACGTGATGGAGCGCTCGTTCATGACCGTATGGCTCGAAAGCGAGTCCCACGAGCCCCTGCGACCGGGCCGCCGCCTGAGCTACATCGAGCCGATTGTCGACTCGATGAAAGACGTGCTGTCACCCAAGGCGCGCAAGCGCCTGAAGCAGGCGCTGTCGATCGTCATGGGCACAGAGGCATTGATTGCCGTGCGCGATATCGGTGGCGCGAGCGTCGAAGAATCACTCGCCACCACCGCCTGGGCGGCGCGGGCGCTGGTTCGCCAGGCACTGGATGAGGATGAAAAAAACCGTCGAAAGCGAGGCTGATCTGCGCGATGGTAAGTGCGCGTACACCTGATCGTTCCCACACTCTGCGTGGGAATGCCGCCAGGGACGCTCCGCGTTCCGCTAGCAACGCAGGGCTGGAGTCCGCGCTAAGCGAAACGGCCGGCTAGCCTGATTCTGGATCTGTTTGCGTTCACCTGATCGTTCCCACGCTCTGCGTGGGAATGCCGCCAGGGACGCTCCGCGTTCCGATAGCAACGCAAGGCTGGGGTCCGCGCAGTGGTGACGCAGAGCGTCACGGGTTCGAGTCAGTCCGCCTTCTCTTCATCGGCCGGCACTTCAGTCCAGCTGTCATCCGGATCAAAGCGCTTCATCGCCTGCGCCAGCTTTTCGCTACCAGGCCCCAGGTCTTTTTCGAAGACCTGTCCCTCATGGCTGATCATGAAGCTCATCACCCCGGTTTCACCGTATTTCGCCGGCCAGGCGATCAGTGCAAAGCCCCGGCTCATCTTGTCCCCGATGAGGTAGCTGTAGGCCCCGCCCGGTGCGGAAGGCCCCTGGCCCAGCAGGATGCGGAAGCGGTAGCCATGCCAGGGTTGGCCGGCTATGGTTTTGCCGAACTCGGGCCCCAACGGGCTGATCTGTCCGCTATCGTCGTCCGCCCAATAGAGTCCGTCGTGCTTGCCGGCGGTACTGAAGATTTTCTGCGCGTATTCGAGGGCGCCGTCACCGTCGCGATCCACCGAGGCGTAGTCCATCTGGGCATCGTGATAGGCCAGCGCCGATTGCACCGCGGCCAGCTCGTTGCGGCCAATTTGCCGGGTACGAAGCTCCGCACTGCCGGCCTTGATGTCGAAACGCCAACCCTTCGCGCCTTTTACGATGGGGATAGGCAGTGTCCAGTGCTCACTGCCCACCGACAGAATCGCCTTGTTGTCGCCGGTTTTTTCAATCTGGTGTTGCTCGTGGTATAGCTTCAAAAACGCCTCCACGTCTTCGCGCTCGGCACCGTCGCGAGGGATGAAACTGCGCCAGTCTTCACCCAGCAACTCGGCCAGGCGTTTCTGATCGGCATTTTTCGTACCCAATGCTTCGACGAATGCTTCAGCGGCCTTTTCCGGCGTTGCAAATTCCTGCTGCGCCGTCGCCATGCACGACCAGGCCATGGCGACTGTGAGCGCCAGGGCATGCATAAGCACACTCTTGCGTGCCTTTACTCGAGGATGGTTATTCAACGGCGGCCCCCCCTTGAACGCGCTGCGCCGGATGGCCGACTGATCTGATGACCGGCTGCCCTCGAGGCGTTGGGGCGCTGGAAGGAAGCCTGGCTGGCCCGGCCACGATTGGCTTGCAGGTTGGCCTGGGACGGCGAACGCGCACCGGCGAAGGCATTGTTGCGGGCACTGCCTCTATTGACGGCCGGCGAGGCCTGGCGGTTTTGCGCCGCCTGGCGCGTCTGTGCACGTTGATTCGTCTGGTTGGCCTGATTCCTCGGTTGCTGAACTCTCGATTGCTGATTCTCCCGAGTATTTCTGGCGGTATTTTGGCTCCGGTCAGCAGCCCTCGGCCTATCGGCCGCTTTCGGCCTGTCTGCTTCGGCTTGCATCCGATTGCCGGCCGAGGCCCTGGACTGGGCTTCGCGCGCCCGATCACGGGCCTCAAGGTTGCTGGTGGCAGGTCGTTCGATACCGTGCCGGTCCATCGAGCTACGGGCATTTTCACGCGCCTGGGCGCGCTGGGCATTGTCCCCTCGATAGGCCTGGCGCTGACTGGCACCTCCCAGTTGCCGGCCGTACTGTTCGCGGCTCCTGTTGTCCCGATAGGGCACGCCATTGCGATGCGCGGCGTTATGCTGCCACTTGTTCTGATTGTTGGTGATGCGGTTGTTGGCATTGATGTTGTTGTAGCGATTGACGTCGATGTCGACGTCGTTATTACCCCAGTCACATTCACCCCACAGCGCACCGACGATGGCCACACCGGTGCCAAACGCCAGCCCGGCCATCAGCGCCTGACCGGGGTAATAGGCGGGCGGCGGCGGATAGTAGGCAGGTGGCGATGCGGGATAGGCCCAGGTGCCGTAGGTGGTTGTCGGGTTGTAGGTGGGGACGTACACCACCTGCGGATCGGCCGGCTGAATGATGATGGTGGAGGTGCTGCTGGCGGGGGCCTGGGCCGGAGCCTGCGTTGTGGTCGTGGCGGTCGATGCGGGGGGCGGTGGCGCAGCGTTCTGGATCGTTACGTTCTGATATTGGTTGCTCTGCAGGTTACCGGCTGCCTGGGCCTGGCGACGCAAGCGTTGCACGCCATTCATGAGGTCGTCGGGCTGCGCCAGGAAGGCGTCACCCAGGCGTTGGACCCAGACCGGATCCTGCCCCAGTGTTGCCAAGACCTGCGGGAAGGCAACCAGCGCCTGCACACTCGGGTCCCAGGGCTGGTTCGCCACTTGCTTAACCGCGTCATCGCCCTTGGCGTCTGGGTGAGCCTTCGACCAGGTGACGGCCTCGGCGACTTCCCCGGGATAGGTGGACGCCATCAGCACCTGTGCCAGCAGCGGGTCCGGGTAGAGCGCGATGGGCGCGAGCATTTGATCCAGCTGTTCCTGGGTAAATACCGGGTCTTTGGCGGGCACCGTGGCCGCTGCCGTATTGGCAGGGCTGGCTGTCGGGGTGGGGGCTGTATCCGCCGCCTGCGCCACGAGGGGCGGGCTGCTCAGAAAAAAAATCGCTGACAACACGTAAAAAAATGGAGTACGCATCACAGCTCCCTGTGGTCAGGCAGATTTGAAATGAGTGGATCAATGCCAGGTGAATGCGAGCCGACCGTGCAAACCCGGACCTCAACTTCGACGCCGTCCATTGATAGTAGCAAACAAAAAAAATCTGCCCGGAATACGTTCGGTTCCCGGACCAATAGCAGTCGATGGATGCCGCTCAGTGCAGTGAACACGAAAAAGCCCGGCTGATCAGGCCGGGCTTTTTGCGGGTGCGGTGCAGCGATGGGGTCAGGCGACGGTGTTGCCTTGCAGGCGGTCGGAGCCATCGGCGGCGACAGTGTTGCCTTGCAGGCGGTCGGAGCCATCGGCGGCGACGGTGTTGCCTTGCAGGCGGTCCGAACCATCGGCTGCGACGCGATTCTCGATCAAGCGATCCGAACCACCCTCGGCCACCCGGCTTTCAATCAGACGATCCGAGCCACCTTCAGCCACCACAGGCTGAACAGAGGTAGCGGCAAAAGCGTTAACTGCGAAAACCGAGAAAGCGATGCTGAGGAGGGTTTGGCGTTTCATGATCGTGTGCTCCGGGGTGTTGTTGGTTGGTATGGAGCTGATGTTACGCCGCGGATTTTTTTAGAGAACTTCATTGAAGTGATGGTGAACATCGATGTGATTGATAGGGGCCGCTCGCGACCCCTTGTTAGCGTGATGATGCGGCACCGGGCATTGATTACATTGCGTATCAACTGTAATGCCCAATCACATCGTTATCATCAACGCCAATCGCCCATAGAGTCAGCCTGACGATTTGTTTATGGCGTAGTCAAGGTGACTCTCATGGTTCAACGCATTATGAAAACAACTGCCCTGGCAGCACTTCTTGTTGCAAGCGCAATCATGCCGTCCACTCAGGCACAACCCTTGCCACTCGATAAAACCGCTTCCTTGCATAATGAGGACGTGGAATGGCGCAGCTTCCCCGCCTTCCCCAAAGAGGTAAAACTGGCTGTTATCGCCGGCGACCCGAGCAAGCCAGCACCCTACGTGGTACGAGTCAAAGTGCCCAACGGCATTCGATTAATGCCCCATGTTCATCCTGAAGATCGTATCTACACCGTCATGTCCGGTGTTTTCTATATTGGCTTCGGAACGGTTTTCGATCCGGACAAGCTGGTTGCCTACGGGCCGGGCAGCGTCGTGATACTCCCGGCCAATACGCCGCACTTCCATTGGGCAAAATCAGGTGAGTACATCTCGCAGGTCTACGGGACGGGTCCGTTGGGGCTTGAGTATGTGGATAGCCATGACGATCCTCGCTAATCCTGTAGGAGCCGGCTTGCTGGCGATCGCGGACGTGCAGTCGACACTAATGTCGCCTGATGAACTGCGATCGCCAGCAAGCCGGCTCCTACAGCGCATATCCAGGTTGCAAGGGGTTGGACATGCAAAGCACCGGGGTCAGGTCTCGGACAATTGCGCCGACCAGTGCTTCATCTCCTCGGCAATAAAATGTTTAACCAGATCGCTATACATTTTTTCGATTGCGTCCGGGCTCAGGCCCTCGGCCTCGGCCCATTCTCGACGTGTTGCCAGCATGGTAGTGAAGCGCTCCTGAGCACGCACCGAGGCCGCAGAGGTCTTGAATTTCGAAGCCGCAAGCACGTACTGGAATCGCCTGCCTAACAACTTGATAACGGCCTGGTCGAGGGCATCGATCTCACGTCTGATGTCCTCCATTCCTTTGCATTGCGCGGGTTGCAACTGGGTGAAAACTTCCATGTAGGTAACTCCGTTATTTTTCAGTCCATCGTCGAAGCGCCGCCGAAGCATGCTTCTCATTTAATCTCACATTAGCACTCGTTGCATGATCCCAATTTCATTGGGTTCGAGGCAATTGCATGGCACCGGCTCTCTTGATTGCCTTCAACTTTGTGCCCATTGTTGTCCCGAGCGGCGTACCGACGAAAGACCGTACGCCGTGGGGTGCCAAGTTTACAGTGTTATCGTTAACGACCATCGCGAGCATGCTCGCTCCTACATGCTAATGCCCGATCCTCCCAATTCTTTCGGTACATCCTTGAACTTCGGCAATCCATCTTCAATACGCAACACCGACTCCTGATAATGCACATGAACCCCTGGCATGTACTCAAGATCCGGGATGAGCGCAGCATACACATCGATGAGTCCCATCCCCGGGTGCTCGGTGAAGAGATGTCCGCCGCACGTCTTGCACCACTTGCGGTAACTCTGTGGTGTCTTGTTGTAGGTGCCGATGTTGTCGGCGCCCCGAGTCACTTGCACCGCCTCCGGTTTCCACAGGGTGAAGGCATTGACCGGCCCCGCCGACCAGTGCCGGCAAGACTCGCAATGGCAATAGCCCATCGCGGCCGGCTCACCGCTGACGGTGAACTCGACCGCACCGCAAAAACAACTGCCTTTGTAAGACTGTTCAATGTTCATGGCATGACTCCTTGATCAATGGTCAGGCGATAGCTCGCACAAACGTTACCTGTCTTCACCCGTCGATGTAGCGCACCGCTGTCGCCGGCGTGCGTCGCACCTGCAGGTCGAAAATGTCCGGGCGTGCATAGTGCCCGGTGACGTCGAGCGCCCGCCGTGCCGGGGCCACGAGTGAGACGTCGATGTCCGCATACAGAATGCCTGCCTCTCGGTGCAATGGGCCGGCCACGATCCGGCCTTGGGGATTGACCACCACCGAGTCGCCGTCGTTGATCCATTCGTCTGGATCGGCAAACAGTTGCGCACGGGACGGGAAGTCGTCAGGGACGTCGCTGCCGCGCAGCGCGGTGCCACTGCCAAGCACCCAGCAGCGGCCTTCGAGGGCAATGTGACGCATCGTACTGATCCAGCCCTCGCCAGTGTCGTAAGTGGGCGCGACATAGATTTCCACCCCTTGGGCATACAGCGCGTAGCGCGCCAGCGGCATGTAGTTTTCCCAGCAGATGAGCGCCCCCACGCGGCCAACCGGTGTATCCACCGCGCGCAACCCGGACGCATCACCAAAGCCATGCACCATGCGCTCGGGATTGGTGGGCATCAGTTTGCGGTGTCGGTTGAGCACGGCGCCGTTCACGCCGATAACGACTACGCTGTTATAGAGCGTGCCCCCTCCATTGCGCCGGTCGCATTCATTGATGCCGCACACGATCGTCACCGCGTGAACCCTGGCGGCCTCGCACAATTGGCACAGGTCACCGTTCACAATATCAACGGCATTGGCCAGCAACCGCGTATGCAACTGGCCGATGACAGCGCCGTCCTTTCCCGCCGCCAGCCGCCAGATCCACGACGGGTAACCTGGAATGAACGATTCGGGCAGAACAATCAGCGAAGCTCCCGCCGTCGCGGCCTCAGAGACCGATTGCACGGCCCGGGCGATCGTCGCGCTGCGATCGAGCAGCACGGGCGGGCGCTGAATAATGGCGATCTTGGTCATGATGTTCTCCTGGGGCGGTTGGCTGTCGGAGACTTGAGCGTGCGCGTGGCGAAGTCGCGGGGCTAGTTCAATATCTGAAGCGTTGCAGCGATGGGAGTGCAGGCAATGAACGAAAGCTATGGTCAGTTCTGCACGGTCGCGCGCGGTGCCGAGGCACTGTGCGAGCGCTGGACACCCTTGGTCGTGCGCGAACTGTTGTGCGGCAGCAAACGCTTCAATGAACTGCACCGCGGCGTCCCCCGGATGTCCACCGGCTTGCTGGCACAGCGGCTGCGCCATCTGGAAGAAATCGGCGTGGTGCATCGCACCGCGGTTGGCAAAGTCTGGGAGTACAGCCTGACCGAGGCGGGCGAGGAATTGCGCCCCATCATCATGGCGCTGGGGCATTGGGGCGCGCGCTGGATCGGCAGTCGCCTGCGCGATGATCAACTCGACGCGGGCCTGCTCATGTGGGACGTGCGCCGGTTCGTGCGTCTCGAGACGTTTCCGTCCCGACCGGTGGTCATCCAGTTCAAATTTCGCGACGCGCGGTCCGGCGAGCAAGCGTGGTGGCTGGTGGTCGAGGAGGGTGTGGCAGACCTGTGCCGCGACGACCCCGGGCGTGAATTGACGCTCGTTGTGGATTCAAGCGTGCGTGCCTTGACTGAGGTATGGGCGGGCGACCGCACACCGCGGGAGGTGCTTGAGTCGCGAGAGCTGCGTGTGGATGGCGCAGCGCAGGATGCGCAAAACCTGTGGCGCTGGTTGGGTACGAGCGCGTTTGCCGGGACCCGGAGCGCGGCGCGTTAGCCGTTCAAGCAAAACGAGCGGCTACAGCCCACTGAACATCCCGATAATCACGGCGTTGACCAGGTCAATGAAGAATCCGCACACCAGCGGCACGATCAGAAAGGCCTGGTGAGCCGCACCGTACTTCTGGGTCACGGTCGTCATATTGACGATGGCTGTCGCGGTGGAACCCAGCGCAATACCACCGAAGCCTGAAGCGATCACGCTGGCTTCGTAATTGCGGCCCATGAAGCGAAAGACCAGAAAATACGTATAGAGCACGGTCAACAGGATCTGCAGGGTCAATGCGCAAGCGATAAACAACAGCGCGCCGCTGAGCTGCCACAACTGCAAGCCCATCAGCGCCATGGTCAGGAACATACCCAGGCAGACATCGGAAATCAGCGACAGACCCTGGCTGGCGCCGCTCCAGGATTTCAGGCGCTGCTCGCCGATCAGCCCCCGCACGAGGTGGTGAATGACGATACCGGCGAACAGACAACTGACGAACTTGGGCAGGGTGATCCCGCTATCGACCAGCAGCAGGTTGAGCCCATAACCGAGCATCAAGGTCAAATTGAGCCACATCCACGCCCAGAGCACGTCGTAGTAGTCCAATGGCTTGCTTTGCTGTTGTTCGAGGATGCCGACTTCCAGCGCCGCATCCCCGGATGGCGTCAGTTGATGGCGACGGATCAGGCGGTTGGCGATAGGGCCGCCGATCACACAAGCGGCAATCAGGCCGACAGTGTTGCTGGCGATCCCCAATTCGTGCGCGTTCTGGATGCCCAGCCTTTCGACGAACAGCGGTGCCCAGGCCAGGGTCGTGCCGACCCCTCCGGTGAGGGAAATCGAGCCCACCATCAGGCCAGCCTTGGGATCAAGCCCGAAAACCTCGGCCATGCCCATGCCCAGCGCGTTCTGCAGGAAAATGAACACCGCGGCGAGCACCAGCAGGATCAGCAGCGGTCGCCCACCCTTGATCAGCTGGCGCATGTCCGACCTCAAGCCGATACCGGCAAAGAAATAGAGCAGCATGGTGTCGCGTACTTGCAGATCGAACTCGACCTGGATGTTGAGACCGAAGTACAACAGACTCGTGACCGCCGCACACACAAAGCCGCCGACCACCGATTCTGGAATACAGTATTGACGCAGCAAGGTGCTGTGCTGGACCAGTGTCTTGCCCAGGAAGAGCAGCAGGATGGCCAGGGTGAAACTCACCAGGCCATGAACAGCAAAGAGTTGGGCGGTCATCTATAGCCTATTGAAAAACCTCAAAAAAATATTATCCAGTGTCGATCGCACGGTTTTGCGACCTGGATCAATGAAAGTACAGATCGCCGATGAATCCGGGTGTGGTCAAGGCCCGGATTCGCCGAAGTGAGTCAAGCACCTGATCCCGGAACACGCAATCGCCGGAACAGGGGAGCGTATATCCTCGAGACTGACCTGGAGCCTTGCATGAAAGTTGGCGTGATCTCCGATACCCATGGCCAGCTCCGCAACGAAGCACTCGCGGCGTTGCAGGGCTGTGAACGAATCATTCATGCCGGCGACATCGGAAAGCCGGAAGTACTCGAACAACTGGCGTTGATTGCGCCACTGCATGTCGTGCGCGGGAACAATGACTTGGCAGCTGCGTGGGCGGAACATCTCGCCGACCACCTGAGTTTCGAGCTTGAGGGATGGCAGACGTTGCTGGTGCATGACATTGCCGATGCCCCGGCAGTGCTGGCGCCAGGCACGAGGCTGGTGATTACCGGGCATTCCCACAAGCCGTGCATTGAGTGGTGCGGTGAACGGCTGTACCTCAATCCAGGCAGTGCAGGGCCGCGACGGTTCAAGTTGCCGGTGACATTGGCGTTGCTTGACGTGCAAGAGGGGGCGATTGAGCCGCGTCTGGTTTCGTTGCTGGAGTGAACGTTTGCTTAGGGGCGGGTGTTGCATGTCTTTGAGAAAGGGGGCGACAAGCAAGGCTGAAGTGAGGGGGTAAAGGGGGCAATGGAATGCCCCATTCAAGAATCTTCTGCCTCGGGCGCCCGGAAGGCCTTGCTGTAGAAACCGGACTGGTCGAAACAGCAGACCTGCTTCTTGCCGGATGCAAGCATATCGCAGGCATCACCTATTCGTTTTGCGCGCGTCTTGAGTTGCTTGGCTGAAGTCATCCAGTGTATCCAGTCTACTCGTGCGAGGGTCGTCGTATTCTTCCAGACTTCATGAGCCTGAGGAGTGGCTGCCAGTGCCTCCTGAAAATCTGCGGGGATCTCAGGTTCGGGTTCCTTTTTCACGGGGGTTAGCTCGAGGGTAACCACATCCCCAACGGCCGCGCCTGCGGCTTCAAGTAATTCGCGACTGACCTGCAACCAATGGCTCAACTGACCATCCGGCTCCAGGGTTGCCTGGAAAAGGTGCCCATTGATCGCGCCTTCGACTGTCGTCCTTCCTCGCCTCGGAAGTTGTTCACTCACTTCTCTTGGCAGCACTACGAACGCCCACGACGTATCATTACCAGGCTTTGTCGGACGAAGAAGCTTTGCTTCGAATCGGGATTTCATCATCACGCCCTCCTCACCGTAGAGTCTAAATTCGCACCTGAAGGCTTATATCAGCGGTTATTGCGCAAGATGAAGAAGTTCAACGCGCCGGCCAGGCAAAGCCACACTAGATATGGAAACAGGATCAAACCGGTGATCACATCAAGCCGCAAGGCCAGAACCACCATTACAGCGACCACAAGCCAAAGCAGCGCGAGGATCACCATGCTGGCGAGAATACGTTGAGCGCCGAAAAACACCGGCGTCCACAGCGTATTCAGTGCAATCTGCGCGGCCCACAAAGCCAGCACTACCTGACTATCAGGTATCTGGGTCAACCGATACCCAGCCCAGGCGAGCAACAGGTAAATAGTCGTCCAGGCGACTGGAAACAGCCAGTTGGGGGGCGTGAAACCGGGTTTGGCGAGAGATTCGTACCACTGGCCCGGTTGGAAAAAAACGCCTGTGCTGGCCGCAGCCCCGCAGGCCAGGAGAAAAATGTAAAAAGTCATCACTATTCCTTTGTGGAGTTCCGTGTCTTGAGTTGCGAAGGCATGTCCGCAGCATTAAGTAGAAGACGCTTGGAGAAGTGAAAAGTTTGGGTTTGTGGATGGCATTTTTCTGCTGACCGAAAGTGAGCCAATAATCACGATTTTTTCAGCATTACCGAGGTGTGCTTATGAACAACGCCAAAAAAGTGGTCATTGAGGACTGGGAGGGTGATGGCTGCATTCGTATCCCCGATGAGACATTGCAGGAGATGGGAGTCGACGTCGGAGACACCCTCTACCTGATCGAAGAGTATGTGGGTACGACTCGCTGTGTCGTGCTCAGTAAGACCCCACGAGTCGCTGATCGCACGGATGAGCTGGCCAGGTATTGGAGTGAAAACTAGGGTGCTGGACTATCTGCTCCTCACAATGTCCTTCGCTTATGAGCAAACGAGTAAGGCGGTTTTGCAAAAAAATCTGTAAAACTGACGACCAACTGGTTACTTCTAATCGTAACTATAGGTATTTAATAAGTTTTTTTGAGTTCGTGCTTGACGCCCCAGCAGTAAAAAACGTTTAATTGCGCCGCGGCCCAGATAGCTCAGTCGGTAGAGCAGGGGATTGAAAATCCCCGTGTCGGCGGTTCGATTCCGTCTCTGGGCACCACCTTTCGCTTTCAGGTGGCTCCAACACCACCCGAAACACCTCAAGAAACCCGCCTTGTGCGGGTTTTTTGTTATCTGCGTTTTTTCATTTACTCCGCCGCCTGCGCCCGCAAGCGACGCCCAATCACATCCATCAAGTCACAGCCATCACGCAACGGAATCGCCAGCAGCTTGGAAAAGTCCGACAATACCACCGTATCGCAACCAATCTCTGCGCGAAAGGCGATGTTCTCCAGTACCTGCGTCACCGTGCGAATGCGGTAATCCGCCATGGCTTGCAGAACGTCGAGTGTGGCTTGAGTGTCGATGAGTAGAGAGGCCGGGATCAGGTCGATTCCGGTGAGGGGCATGTATCTTTCCATAGGTGAAAACTCCGATCAGTGCAAAGGTGGACTGTCCCTCATTCGTCGCCAAACAAATGGGTGACAGCTGTACGCAGGTTGGCGAACCGGGATCGGAATCCGGCAGACCCGAAGGTCTCCCGCGCACAGCTGCCATAAAGACAGCTTTGCGAACGTGCAAAAGCACCTGCAAGAAAGCACAGAGCTTTTGCATCCGATCAGTCAGGTCGCCAAACCTGAGTCGCCATTTGGGCGACGGGGCGGACTATAAGCTTCATCGGATCGATGGGCAAGGTGAGGCATTCCGAGCTTTATGTAGGACCTGTGATGATGAAATCTCAGACCTTTCCCATCACTTCGCTGGAAATCCAAACACAGACCTGAGATGGTCATCGCCCGTTGGTTACAGCCACCGAAGCTATCCTCAATCAACACGCCCGCCGTCGAGATGGACCTCTGCCCAATGCAAACCCCAGCCCAACCGCAACGCGCCCTCTGGAAAACCTACCTGCTGTTCCTCGCCCCCATGGTTCTGTCCAATTTCCTGCAATCCATGTCTGGCACCGTCAACAGCATCTACATCGGCCAGATGCTCGGCACCCAGGCGCTGGCAGCCGTGTCCGGCATGTTCCCCATCGTGTTCTTTTTCATCGCCCTGGTCATCGGCCTCGGTGCGGGGGCGGGTGTGTTGATCGGGCAAGCGTGGGGGGCACGGGAGACGCATTTGGTGAAGGCGATTGCCGGGTCGACGTTGTTGTTGGGGTTGTTGATCGGGTTGGTGGCAGCCGTGGTGGGTAGTGTGTTCGCACGGTCTTCCTTGGTGGGGTTGGGGACACCGGGGGATGTGCTGGACGATGCGGTGGCGTATGCCCATGTGATGTTGTGGTTCATGCCGACGCTGTTGGTGTTTGTGTTGTTCACGCAGTTGTTGCGCGGGGTGAGTGATACGTTGTCGCCGTTGTTGGCGCTGGTGGTGTCGACCTGTATCGGCCTGGCACTGACGCCAGCGTTGATTCGTGGGTGGTTGGGCTTGCCGCCGATGGGGATTCAGAGTGCGGCGTTTGCCGGCTTGGCGGGCAACCTGGCGGCGATGGGGTGGCTGGCATGGCGTTTGATTCGCAAGGGCCATCCGTTGGCGCCCGACCGGGAGTTTTTCGCGGCCATGAAGCTGGACATGGCGATCCTCGGCAAGGTGTTGCGCATCGGTTTGCCCACCGGGTTGCAGATGGTGGTGTTGTCGTTGTCGGAGCTGGTGATCCTGGCGCTGGTGAACCAGCACGGTTCCCAGGCGACGGCGGCGTACGGCGCGGTGACGCAGATCGTCAATTACGTGCAGTTCCCGGCGCTGTCGATTGCGATCACGGCGTCGATCCTCGGCGCGCAGGCGATCGGGGCAGGCCGCATCGAGCGGATCGGACCGATCCTGCGCACGGGGTTGATGATCAACGTGTGTTTGACTGGAGGTTTGGTGGTGTTGGGGTATTTGCTGTCGCACTGGTTGCTGGGCTCGTTCCTCACCGAGGACGCGACGCGCAGCATGGCCGAGCACTTGCTGCACATCATGCTCTGGAGCCTGTTGGTGTTCGGCTTCCAGGCGATCATCGGCGGCATCATGCGCGCCAGCGGCACGGTGATGGTGCCGGTGGCGATTTCGATTGTGTGCGTGGTGGGTGTGCAGTTGCCGGTGGCGTATCTGCTGGATGCGCGGTTTGGGTTGCAAGGGGTGTGGATGGCGTTTCCGGTGGCGTATCTGGGGATGCTGGCGTTGCAGACGCTGTACTACAAGCTGGTGTGGCAGCATCAGAAGATTGAGCGGCTGGTGTAGGGAGGCGCCAAGATCGCAGCCTTCGGCAGCTCCTTCATCAGCCTCTGCCAACGTTGATCCATGCCGCGTCGGAGCCTGTGGGAGATTGTTGTCTGAGTACATATCCATTGCTGCGGTAACGGCCACCTATGGTTCCGCTTTTACAGCGGGTAACTTTGAAAAGCGGAACGCCGCCCGGCGCAAAGTAACCAAACGCTCTTGCCCCACCACTCGGTGCCTCGCTTAGGCTCGGCATGCCGTATCGAAGGCATTGCTCCGTGGGTCGCCGCGATGGGCCGTCCCTGGCCCAGCGCGGCTAAACCGGCGTCCTGCCGGTTTACCCACTGCGCAATGCCTGCGTTCGGCCATCGTGGTTTAACGGGGCGCCCACGATCAAAAGCAAAAGCGAGGCGGCCTGACAGACGACCTGACTTTTACGGATACCCCTGGATCCCCTGTAGGAGTGAGCATGCTCCGGGCGGCGTTCCGACGATGGTCGTTAACGATGACGCGGGGCACCAGGTAGCCCCCGGTGCTCTCGGGTTTTTCGCGAGCATGCTCGCTCCTACAGGAGGTATGCGTATGGCTTCCAATCAGGCCGGCCGGTCGGCCGCCTCGCTTTTGATTGCGATCTGGCTTTTGATTTTCTTGCCCCCTCGAGAGGCCGAGTGGAGGTTCTGCGCAGTGGGTAAACCGGCAGGACGCCGGTTTAGCCGCGCTGGGCCAAGGATGGCCCATCGCGGCGACCCACGGAGCAGGACCGGAGCGAGGGTACCCCGAGCCTCAGCGAGGGGCCGAACGCCAGGGGCAAGAGCCCTTGGTTACTTGGGGCCGGGCGGCGTTCCGTTTTTCCAAGTGACTCGCTGTAAAAGCGAAACCGTAAGTGGCCGTTACCGCAGGAATGGATATGTACACCTGAAGGAGAAAAGTCGGCTGTGAGGCCGCCTTCGCCGGCAAGCCTGGCTCCTACAGTGGATCGGTGCAGCCGTGAGAGATGGGTTGGCTGTGAGGCCGCCTTCGCCGGCAAGCCTGGCTCCTACAGTGGATCGGTGCAGCCGTGAGAGATGGGTTGGCTGTGAGGCCGCCTTCGCCGGCAAGCCTGGCTCCTACAGTGGATCGGTGCAGCCGTGAGAGATGGGTTGGCTGTGAGGCCGCCTTCGCCGGCAAGCCTGGCTCCTACAGTGGATCGGTGCAGCCGTGAGAGATGGGTCGGCTGTGAGGCCGTCTTCGCCGGCAAGCCTGGCTCCTACAGTGGATCGGTGTAGCCGTGAGAGATGGGTTGGCTGTGAGGCCGCCTTCGCCGGCAAGCCTGGCTCCTACAGTGGATCGGTGCAGCCGTGAGAGATGGATCGGCTGTCAGGCCGTCTTCGCGAGCAGGCTCGCTCCCACAAGGAATTGCGGTTGAGCATTGTCCTCGTGTTCGAGCTTGCTGCCAGTCACCGTCGAACCGACAATTGATGATGTGATGCGAACCGACAGGTGTTGATCGCCCGGGGAGGTTTTCAAATGAATCAGTCATCGCAATCCATCCTGCGGGACCGCATCGACGCCGGTCGACGCCTGGTGGAGCCGTTGCTCCCCTATGCCCATCGCGCCGATGTAATCGTTTTGGCCTTGCCGCGGGGCGGGGTGCCGGTGGCCTATGAAGTGGCCACGGCGCTCGGCGTGCGCCTGGACCTGATGCTGGTGCGCAAGCTGGGTGTTCCGTCCCGCCCGGAGTACGCCATGGGCGCCATTGCCAGTGGCGGTATCGAAATTCGTAATGAACAGGCGTTGCGGGCTCACCCCATTGATAAGGCCGCGTTCGAGGCCGTGGTCGCCCGGGAAACCCGGGAGCTGTTGCGTCGCGAGCAGGTTTACCGAGGCACGCGGGCGCCGGTGCAACTCAAGGACCAGGTGGTAATTCTGATCGACGACGGGTTGGCGACAGGGGCCTCGATGTTGGCGGCAGTGCAAGCGGTGCGTGTGCAGGCGCCGGCGCGCATCGTGGTGGCGGTGCCAGTGGGGCCGGTTGAAACGGTCCAGGCGTTGCGCCGTGAAGTGGATGAGTTGATCTGCCCGATCATACCCGACTGGTTCATGTCGATCGGGCATTGGTACATGGATTTTTCCCAGACGTCGGATGCCGAGGTCATCGGGTTGTTGCAACGGGCGTGGGGAATGTAGGGACGAGTGGTCGCAAATCGGTGCGGCCAGTGGAATAAACGGTCGTTCTTTGCTTTAGTCCTCCTGTTGCTGGCTTGCGTGTGTTCGACACTTGCCCATGAGGGCGCCCCGGCCCGGAGTGTTCCATGAACTCTCGATTCCTGCGTTTTTCGTCCCTGGTTGCCCTGCTTGCGTTGGGCGTTCCTGCGCAGGGTGGCGCTGTTGAATACTCGGATGTGAATGCCAAGGCCAGTACTATCAGGTTCACCTACAACCAGATGGGAACGCGAGCCTTTGGCACATTCAAGGAATTTGTCGGCACCCTTGATTTCGATACCGCCCGCCCCGAGGCAGCTCACGCCCATCTGACCATCGATCTGACCAGCATCGACGCCGGTAGTGAAGACGCCAATACCGAGCTGCTAAAGCCTGCCTGGTTCGACACCGAGCGCTATCCGCAGGCGACCTTCGAATCAACGCGCATCAAGGATTTCGGCAAAGACCGCTACCTGATTACCGGCAATCTGACGCTGCGAGGCCTGACGCGCAAGGTGGATGTGCCGGTTCTGCTCAAGGCCGAGGGCGGTGTCGGGATCTTCGTCGGCGAGCTGACGCTCAAGCGCAATGACTTCAAGATCGGGGAAGGTGAGTGGGCCGACAGTTTTGTTTCCAACGAAATCAATATCCAGTTTCGCATGGTCGCGCCACAGCGCTAGCGAGCGTGCAGGGGTAGTGAACAGTGACGGGAGATGAATATGCCAAAGAAAATCATCGTCGCATTCGACGGCACCTGGAACCTGCCTGATCAGGCTCCGGAGATCGATGGCGACGCCAGCACCAATGTAGTCAAGCTGCATGACGCGATCCTCCCCAGCCACAAGGACGGCACGCCGCAGAAGAAAATCTATGTCGCCGGCGTGGGCACCGACTGGTACGACAAGCTCGAAGGCGGGGCCTTCGGAGTGGGGCTGTCGAAGAAAATCAAGGAAGGTTATGTCGCCCTGGCCAAGCTGTACGAGGAGGGCGACCAGGTGTTCATTTTCGGCTTCAGTCGCGGTGCCTATTCCGCGCGTAGCCTGGTGGGGCTGATCCGCAACGTCGGCTTGCTGACGAAAAAGCACATCGATCGCATTGATGAGGCCTATACCTTGTACCGCACCCGCGATTCGAGCGCGGATACGGAAAACGCCCAGTTCTTTCGCCAGAATTATTCCCGGGAAATCGATATCCATTTCCTGGGTGTCTGGGACACGGTCGGCGCCTTGGGCGTGCCGTTCAAATCGGCCGAGTGGTTCAACCACAAGTACTACGAGTTTCACGACACCGAGCTAAGCGGGATTGTGCGCAATGCCTTCCATGCCGTCGCCATCGACGAGCATCGGGCCAACTACGAATGCACCTTATGGGACCCGATTGCCAAGCCCAATCAAGTGATGGAGCAGGTCTGGTTCTGTGGCGCGCATGCCAACGTGGGTGGCGGTTATGCCGATAACTCGCTGTCGGATATACCCTTGCGCTGGATGGCGAACAAGGCGATGGAGTGCGGACTGGAGCTCAATCCGAAAAAAATCCCCCGGCCGCCGAACGCGCTTCCGGAGATCACCGACTCCTATCAGGACTTCCTGGGGGGCACCTACCGACTGTTGAACGCGCGCTATTTCCGGCCGATCGGCAAGACATGTTTTGGCCAGGAATGCATCGATGACACCGTGCAGCAACGGGTGATCACAGTCAGCAATTATCGGCCGAAAAATCACGTGGATGTCTATCTGGCGGGGGCCTACAAACCCGTGAACAAGATCTGTTGATGGTGCGGTTGCGTGGCGCCCGGTCCACCTTGCATGGTCCGGGCGCCAAGCGCTTCAGTGCTCCACTGTCGGCACCGTAACCGTCTGCCCGAAGGCCGAACGTACGGTTGCGGTCGGGCTCGGTATCGGGAAGGCCGGAACCAGAAACCGGTGGCCAATCCTGGAAGCGCCGCTAGCAACAACGGCCAGCCGGTGACCATCAACGTGTTGGCCAACGACACCGACAGTGGCCAGCGATAGTCGTAGTACTGCCCCGGAAAGAAAAACGCATTGGTGCAGCCGTCAATAAATTTGCATCCGGCCATCGCAAACCTGATGGAAATGGGTGGCTTCGGGAAAGGTCTCGCGCGGTTGCAAGACACGCTCGAAAAAGTGACCTCAAGCATCGCTCGCCCTACCTTGGCCAGCGACTGTTCCAAACGCTGCATTGGGCTCAAGGTCCTGTCGATTCTGCTGAAGGCCTGCCGCACCGCTGACTCCCACGCGAAGCGTAGATCGGTCAGCCATTCTCCGATACCGGCGCTTAAATCATCGGAGGCAGCTTATCCAGCAGCTTGTCCAGCGTGATCGGGTAGTCGCGTACCCGAATTCCCGTGGCGTTGTACACCGCGTTGGCGATGGCGGCACTGACCCCGCAAATACCCAGTTCGCCAACCCCCTTGGCTTTCATCGGCGAGGACATCGGGTCGGTCTCATCGAGGAAAATCACCTCCTGGTGGGGGATGTCGGCGTGCACCGGCACCTCGTACCCGGCCAGGTCATGATTGACGAAAAAGCCCAGGCGTTTGTCCACCACCAGGTCCTCCATCAGCGCCGCGCCGACGCCCATGGTCATCGCGCCGATCACCTGGCTGCGGGCCGACGTCGGGTTGAGAATGCGCCCGGCCGCGCACACCGCCAGCATTCGGCGCACGCGGGTTTCCCCGGTGGCGCTGTCGACCGCGACTTCAACGAAGTGCGCGCCGAAGGTCGATTGCTGGTACTGCTTGCTCAGCTCGCCGAATTCAATGCTGTCTTCGGCGACGAGTTCGCCCGACTTCGCCGCATCGCGCAACGGCACGCTTTTACCACCCGCGCGCACTTCGCCATCGGCGAATTGCGCTTCGTTGACCTTCACCCCCAGGCGTTGCGCAACGGCCTCACGCAGCTTGACGCAGGCGGCATACACCCCCGCCGTCGAGCAGTTGCCGCCAAACTGTCCACCGGAGCCCGCCGAAACGGGAAAGCTCGAGTCGCCCAGGCGCACGACCACGTTGTCCAGGCTGGCGCCCAGCATTTCTGCGGCCGTCTGGGCAATGATCGTGTAGCTGCCGGTGCCGATATCGGTCATGTCGGTTTCCACGGTGACGATTCCCTGATCATTCAGGCGGACTCGAGCACCGGACTTCACCAGCAGGTTATTGCGAAAGGCCACGGCAACCCCCATGCCGATCAGCCAGCGACCTTCGCGCTGGGTGGCCGGTTGCGTGTGCCGTTGGCCCCAGCTAAAACGATCAGCGCCGGTACGCAGGCATTCGACCAGGTGGCGCTGGGAAAAGGGCCGATCCGGTTTCGTTGGATCGACCTGGGTGTCATTGAGAATGCGAAATTCCACTGGGTCGAGTTTCAGCTTCTCGGCCATTTCGTCCATGGCAATTTCCAGCGCCATCATGCCCGGCGTTTCACCCGGTGCGCGCATGGCGTTGCCTTCGGGCAGGTCGAGTGTCGACAGGCGCATGGTCACGCGACGATTTTCCCCGGCGTACAGCAGTTTGCTCGGTTGCGCGGCAAGTTCCACCTTGCCGCCTGGCAAGTCACCGGACCAGCCTTCGTGGGCCATGGCGGTGATCTTGCCGTCGCTGCCGGCACCAATGCGGATGCGTTGGATGGTCGCCGGGCGGTGGGTGCAATTGTTGAAGATCAGCGGCCGCGCCAGCGCCACTTTGACCGGTCTGCCGGCCATGCGCGCCCCCAGGGCTGCCAGGAGCGCGTCGGCGCGGATAAACAGTTTGCCGCCGAACCCGCCGCCGATGTACGGCGAGATCAGACGCACATTTTTCTTCGGTATGCCCAGGGTGGTCGCCAGGTCGGCGACCGACCAGTCAATCATCTGGTTCGAAGTCCACAGGGTCAGGCGGTCGCCGTCCCAGGCGGCCATCGAGGCCATGGGTTCCATCATCGCGTGGGCCTGGTCAGGCGTGGTGTAGGTGGCGTCCAGTTGCACCGGTGCCGCCGCGAACGCCGTTTCAAAATCCCCATGCAGGGTGTCTTCCATCTGCTCCTTGGGTTCCACCGCTGAGCCGCGTGAGCTGGCCAGATCGAATGCACCGTCTGTGCTTGTGTAGGTAATCTCCAGCCGTTCTGCGGCGGCGCGGGCCTGTTCGAAGGTTTCGGCGACCACCAGGGCCACGGCCTGGTGGTAGTGCTGGATCTCTGGCCCGCCGAGCAACCTGGCGGTGTTGTATTTGCCCTGGCCGAGCTTGCCGGCATTGGCGGCGGTGACGATGGCGATCACCCCGGGCGCCGACTCGGCGGGCGCAAGGTTCATCGTAGCGATGCGCCCCTTGGCAATGCCTGAACCGACCACCACGCCATAGGCCTGGTTCGGCACGGCGTCATGGTGTTCGTAGGCGTAGGGCGCTTGGCCAGTGGTTTTCAGCGGCCCTTCGATGCGCGGGGTGGGCTGGCCGATGACCTTGCCTTGGTCGATGGGGTTGGTGGTGGCCGGGGTGTCGAATTTCATGCCTGGGCCCTCGCTTGCGCCATCACCGAAGCGAGCATGCGCTCGACCAGTGTCAGTTTGAAGGCGTTTTCATGGGTGGGGGTGGCGCCGGCCAGTAGTTGTTCCGAGAGCGCTTTTGCGCCTTTGGCCATCGCTGTTTCAGCGCTCTCCACACGCCACGGCTTGGGCGCGACGCCGCCCAGGGCCACGCGGCCGGAGCTGTCCTTCTGGATCACCGCGGCTACTGAGACCAGGGCGAATGCGTAAGAGGCGCGGTCCCGGACTTTCTGGTAAATGTGCGTGCCGCCAATTGGCGGCGGCAACGTCACGGCGGTAATCAGCTCGTGGGGCGCCAGGGCGGTTTCGATGTTCGGCGTATTACCGGGCAATCGATGCAGGTCGGTGATGGCAATGACGCGTGTCGTGCCATCGGGTCGAACCGTTTCAACATGGGCATCGAGTGCGCGCATGGCGACGGCCATGTCGCTGGGATGGGTGGCAATGCAGGCATCGCTGACACCGATGATGCCCAGTTGCCGACTGAATCCGCCAATGGCGGCGCAGCCACTGCCGGGCTGGCGCTTGTTGCAGGCCTGATGGGTGTCGTAGAAGTACGGGCAGCGGGTGCGTTGCAGCAGGTTGCCAGCGGTCGTGGCCATGTTGCGCAGCTGGCCCGAGGCGCCAGCGAGCAGGGCGCGCGCGAGTACCGCGTAATCTTTCCTGATGCGCGGGTCGGCGGCCAGGTCGGTGTTCCTGACCAGCGCACCGATTCTCAAGCCACCTTCGGGCGTGGCTTCGATGCGATCCAGTGCCAGATGGTTGACGTCGATCAGTTGCGTCGGCGTCTCGATGTCCAGTTTCATCAGGTCCAACAGGTTGGTGCCGCCCGCAATGAATCGCGAGCCATGGACCTGCGCAGAGAGCGACGCGGCTTCGGCCGGCGACTGCGCACGCAGATAGTTAAAAGGTCTCATGCGCTGGCCTCCGCGACTTCGGTGATCGCCTCGATGATGTTTGAGTACGCACCGCAGCGGCAGATGTTGCCGCTCATGCGTTCCTGGAGTTCGCTGGCGATCAGCCTGGGTGGTTCGGTGAGATTCGGGCTGGCGTGGCTGGGAATGCCATCGCGGATTTCACCCAGCACCGCGACTGCCGAGCAGATTTGTCCCGGCGTGCAATAGCCGCATTGATAGCCGTCGTGCTTGATGAAAGCCGCCTGCATCGGATGCAGCTTGTCCGGCGTTCCGAGCCCCTCGATAGTGGTGACTTTCGCGCCTTCGTGCATTACCGCCAGGGTCAGGCAGGAATTGATGCGCCGGCCGTCGACAATGACCGTGCAGGCGCCGCATTGGCCGTGGTCGCAACCTTTCTTGGAGCCGGTAAGCTGCAGGTGTTCGCGCAACAGGTCGAGCAGGGTGGTGCGGGTGTCAAACTCCATTTCCTGCCGAGCACCGTTCACCCAGATCGACAGTTTGGTCTTGACCGGGTGCGCCGCGTTGGCGGCCGATGCCTGTGCAGAAATGAACGGAGGCAGGATCACGGCCGCTGCGGTTACCACGCCCACGATCAGGAGTTCTCGTCGGGAAATCGTCATGACGTCGAGCATCGGTGCGTTTCCTATGGTTGATTGGCGATTACAGCCCTCATCCATTGACTGACCTGCGCGATCAGGGAAAAGTTTTAGCGGTTTTCAACGGTAGAGTTATGCGTGTGGCTCATGAATCGATCAAGACAGGCGAGTAACGCGGCCCGGCACGCTATGATAGGCAGTCGCGACCATTCCCCGGAGTCAATCCCCGCAATGCCCCAGATCACCCACTACAAAACCCCGTGCCCTGAGTCGGTCAACAGCCAGATCCTGCAGATGGTGGTCGACAACCTGACCGACATCAGCATGGTCGCCATTGCGCCGAGCAACCTGTTGTACAACGTCTACCAGTACGCGATCGGCTACGAAGTGCATCTGTATCTGGAGGCCTTGAACGGGACGAAAGGCATTGAGGTGGAGTTGATCGTCGCCACGGACCTGGACGATCCGGACAAGGTCACAGGGTTCCTGTTGTACCTGCCGGTCAAGGATGATCCCGACGCGTGCAGCGTGGCCTATATGGCGGTGGTTGCCGGTCATCGGCGACAAGGGATTGCGCGCAGGATGCTGCGCGAGATGGTCGGTCGTTACCCGCATGCCGAACTGGCGTGCGCAGTGGCGAAGGTGCCGTACTTCGAGTCGATTGGCTTCGAGGTGGTGGGCGTGCGAGCCACCCAGGTGCTGATGAACACCCGTGATCATGGCAGCGACGGCTTGAGGGCGCTGCTGGATGTGGCGCCCATCTATAGCTCACTGGAGGTGCGGCAGATTCACACCTATCTGCTGCAAAAGCACGGCAAGCGGGCGATGCTCGATGCTGAGAAACAACGTGACCGGCATCTGGACCAGCTGACGCGCAAGGCCAATGAGTTTGTCCGCGAGCGATTGGAAAAACGCGTTTAACTTGTAGGCGCGAGCATGTCGAATCGTCGCACCGTCGCGATGGTCGTTAACGATAACGCTATAAGACTGACACCCCGCGGCGAGCTCAGGTTTTTCGCGAGCATGCTCGCTCCAACAGGGGGATCTGCGATGTGTATAAGAATGCACAAAGCCCGGCCAGGTGCCGGGCTTTTTCAGGTGTGGTTTTCGCGCAGTTAAAAAAGAGCCTCAAAGCTCTTTGATGGGGAGAAGTAGAGCCCTTGAGGCTCAAGATGCGCATGAAGCAGGCGGTGAGCTTGATAGGGGTTCAGTGCACTCACCACCTACGCAACGGCTTGGACAAGCAAGCGATTGCGCAACTCCATCGTAGGAAGATGGGGGGGCGGTCTCAAGTACCACTAGTCGAATCCCCCCACAAGTGTCAGCTTCTGCGATTGTGCTTCCCGGGCCAACCGGCCTGGTTCAGGGCCTCGAGCAGCGTTTCGGCATCCAGCCCCGGCACCGCATGGCCGTTACCTTCCGTCGTTTCGGCTGCGAGCAAGGCGTTGATGATGGCTTCTTCGACAACCTCGGTGGCCGCCAGGAACAATTCGCTGATGTGATCGTTATTGACCATGCTCAGGTTATCGCAGGTTGGCGCTTTTTTACTCTCGTAAGCCGCTGGCGGCACATGCTGGTTGCCGGTGGCGAACGCGATGAAGATGTCGCCGCTGTGGTCTTCATTGCCGCCACCGGTGCGGGCCAGGCCGAGGCTGGCGCGTTGGGCCAGGCGGGTGCATTGGTGCGGCAGCAAGGGCGCGTCGGTGGCCAGGCACACCACGATCGAGCCCATGCCCGGGTGCGGCAGTGCAGCCTTGAGAAAGGGTGAGTCGACCTGTTCCATGTAGCGCCCGACCGGGTAGCCATCGACGCGCAACTCATTGCGAATGCCATGGTTGGCCTGGACGATCGCGCCCACCGTCCAGCCACCCTGGGCACTGCTCAAGCGTCGCGAAGCGGTGCCGATGCCGCCCTTGAACTCGTGGCAGATCATGCCGCTGCCACCGCCGACATTGCCTTCGGCCACAGGGCCGCCGACCGCCGCGTGCAGGGCTTGGGCGACATGCTCGGGCTTCACGTGGAAGCCGTTGATGTCATTGAGCAAGCCGTCGTAGGTCTCCAGCACCACCGGCATGTTCCAGTAGAGCCGCCCGTCGTCAGGTTGCTGCTCACGGTCCAGCACGATCAAGGCATCGCGCACCACGCCCAGGCTATGGGTGTTGGTAAAGGCGATCGGGCTGGTCAACAGACCCGCTTCGCGAATCCACTCAAGGCCCGTGGCATCGCCGTTGCCATTGAGCACATGGACCCCGGCAAAACACGGTTGCTGGCTGGTGGAACCGGCACGGGGTTCGATCACGGTCACCCCGGTGACGATATCGCGGCCCTTGGCGGAGCGACCGCGTACATCGCTATGACCGACCCGCACGCCAGGTACGTCGGTGATCGCGTTGAGGGGACCGGGCTGCAGCTGGCCAAACTGGATGTTGAGATCGCGGGCACGTGGTTTCATGGGGGTTCTCATCTTCAAGGTAATGACAAAAAGGTAATCGTTCGGGCGCGGAACCTGTGGGAGCGAGCCTGCTCGCGAATGCGGTGCATCAGGCAAGGTTGATGTCGACTGACACTCCGCTTTCGCGAGCAGGCTCGCTCCCACAAGGGATTGGCGGTGGTGCAGCTACTGGCCGTTCTTGACCTTGCTCCAGATCCGCGTGCGCACACGCTCGGTGGCCGGCGGCAAGGGTTGCAGGGTGAACAACGTGGCCATGGCTTCGGCCGACGGATAAACAGCCGGGTTGGTCCGCGTCGCTTCGGCCACCAGCGCTGTCGCGTTACGGTTGCCGTTGGGGTAGTTGAGGTGATTACTGACCGGGGCGATGACCTCGGCGCGCATCAGGTAGTCGATGAAGGCCAGGCCTTGTTGCGGATGCGGTGCGTCCTTGAGCAACACCAGCGTGTCGAACCACACCGGTGCGCCTTCCTTGGGCAAGCTGTAGGCGATCTTCACGCCGTTGCCGGCCTGCTCGGCGGTGGCCTTGGCTTCGAGCATGGCGCCGGACCAACCCACTGCCACGCAGATGTTGCCGTTGGACAGATCACTGATGAACTTCGACGAATTGAAGTAGGCGATATGTGGCCGCAGCTTGAGCAGCAGCGCTTCTGCCTTTTTGTAGTCTTCAGGGTTAGTGCTGTTGGGCGGCAGGCCCAGGTAGTGCAGGGCGACCGGCAGCATTTCCGCGGGCGAGTCGAGCATCGCCACCCCGCATTCGCCAAGTTTGGCCAGGTTCTCTTCCTTGAACACCAGGTCCCAGGAATCCACCGGCGCCTTGTCGCCCAGCATGGCGCGCACTTTGTCCACGTTATAGCCGATGCCGTTGGTGCCCCACAGATACGGCACGGCGTACTGGTTGCCCGGATCGTTGTTGGCCAGTTTCGCCAGCAGATCGGTGTCCATATTGTTGAAATCGGGCATCTCGGCGCGGGGCAGAGGGGCGAGCGCGCCCGCCTTGATCAGGGTTGGCAGGCTGAAGTTGCTGGCCACGACCACGTCGTAGCCGCTGCGGCTGGTGAGCAGTTTGCCTTCGAGGACTTCGGCACTGTCGAAGGTGTCGTAGACCGGCTGGATACCGGTGTCCCGCTTGAAGTCATGCAGGGTATTGGGGCCGATGTAGTCGTACCAGTTGTACACGTGCACGGTAGGACCATCGGCAGCAACCGCTGATAGCGAAGCCACCAGACAGGCGCCCAGCCCCAGATTGAAATACGAGCGGTGACCACTCATGATGCGGCACTCCTGGCCTGCTGCAGGCCGGTGATGATCAGGAGCTTGCAGCGTATCGACCGGGGTGGCCGTTACCCATTCCCATGATGGGTTACTCAAAAGGGGTAGTGCGTGGACGCGTTGTTGAAAGAGTTACCGCTGCACCAGGGATTGGCGCGGGTATTTGGCGTGTTGGGCCAGGACGCATTCTGGCGTGCGCTGGTCGACACCCTGCGCTTGCTGGTGCCGCTGGACAACGCCTTGGTCGCGGTGATGCGACCGGGACGGGTGCCTCGCCTGCTGATCGATTTCGACTCCAGGGGTAGCGGAGATGAGCATGAAGAACTGGCGGACTACAGCGCCGGCATGTACCTGCTCGATCCGTTTTACCTGGCCGTCTGCGCCGGCATCGCCGATGGCTTGCACAGCCTCGACTCGGTGGCGCCGGACCAGTTTCAGCAAAGCGAGTACTACCTGAGCTACTTTCGCACGGTGGTAGGCGGGGACGAACTGCAGTTCATGGTCAACGTCGACGGCGCCGTCCTCGGTTTGTCCCTGGGACGTGCGACACGCTTCACGCTGCAAGAGCAGGGACGCCTGCTGTGCGTACGCGACTGGGTGCTGGCGGCGATGCGTCGGCACCTGCAATTGCTACCGCCGGAAGGCCCGACGGTCGAAGCCGTAGCCGGGGACCTGGCGGCCTTGCTCGATCGCTTCGATGCACGATTGTCGGTGCGCGAAATCGAAACCGCACGCCTGATTCTCCAGGGTTTCTCCAGCAAGGCCATCGCCCAGCGGATGGGAATTTCCCCGGAGACGGTGAAGGTGCATCGGCGCAATCTCTATCACAAGCTCAACGTGAACGGGCATGGGGAGTTGTTTGCTTTGGTGCTCAATCCGCCAGGGTAAACACCAACGCCTTCAACCCACACTCGATATCGGCATCCGGAAACTCCGGCGGATTGTCCAGGCGCTGCTCGAACCGCAGGCTCGGGGCTTCACGGGTGACGCCATCGATTAGGAAGTCCGCACCGAAGGCCGGGTCGTTCATGCACGCGAGCACCGTGCCCTCGGGGCTGAGCAGTTCCGGCAGGCGACGCAGTACCCGCTGGTAGTCCTTGGTCAGCAGGAAGCTGCCTTTCTGGAACGACGGCGGGTCGATGATCACCAGGTCATACGGACCCTTACCGATCACCTTGCCCCAAGACTTGAAGAGGTCGTGGCCGAGAAAAGTTACCTTGCCCAGGTCATGCCCGTTGAGCCGGTGATTGTCACGCCCGCGGCTCAGGGCCGGGCTGGACATGTCCAGGTTGACCACGTGGGTCGCGCCGCCCTCGATGGCCGCCACCGAGAAACCGCAGGTGTAGGCGAACAGGTTCAACACGCGCTTGCCCTGGGCATTGGCGCGCACCCAATCGCGGCCGTAGCGCATGTCGAAGAAAAGCCCGGTGTTCTGTTTACGCCCCAGGTCCACCCGGTACTTCAAGCCGCCTTCGACAATCGTCAGCTCGTCGATTTCTTCCCCGAGCAACCATTCGGTAGTGCTTTGCAGCAGGTAGCGGTGTTGCAGCAGCAGGGTGTGGGCGCCGGATTGCGTCCATGTCGCTGACTGGGTGATCTGCAGCAGCACAGCTTTCAACGCCTCCAACTGCGCCGCTTCCGGCTCCTTGAACAGCGACACCAGCACTACGCCCTGCAACCAGTCGACGGTCACTTGCTCCAGCCCTGGCCAGCAGCGGCCGCGGCCGTGGAACAGGCGGCGGGTTTCCGCAGGTGCCGTTGCCAGGGCAGTCAGTAGATGGTCATGGAGGGTGGTCAGCGCTTCTGAATTCATCGGGTCGGGTCGGCGATTTGAGGGGGCGGTATTTTAACCAAAATTGTGGCGAATGGATGGGTGCGTAATCAACGTGGGGTCCTATGGTGCAGGGCAACCCACAACTTCAGGCTGATTGATATTGCTTGACTTTTCATAAAGGTAAAAATAGGTGGCGGTATCAAATATTTAGATACAATAACAGAGTTGCTGTCATTGAGGGGGAGTTCAAACTGCGTAACAAACCAGTTCGCGGCATTAAAAAATCTGCATAAATTGACGGTGGAAATAAATAGCATGTTCCCTTCTCGCAGTTCTTCCAGCTCCGCAAACATTCAAAGTGTTCAAGCTAAAACTAACGAAACAGTCTCTACGAAAGCAGTGCCGGAAGAAAATTTTTGCTCTTCTTTTTCTGAAGCCAAAGGGGATCGTATATTAGGTCTGCCTTCGGTTACCAGCAAGGAACATCCCGCATGGACGCCAGCCCGTCTGCTGGAAAACCTGAGGGTCGCGTTTAACATAATGGCCGAACAGCCTGAAGC
The DNA here is from genome assembly GCF_002236105.1 of Pseudomonas umsongensis. GTDB lineage: Bacteria > Pseudomonadota > Gammaproteobacteria > Pseudomonadales > Pseudomonadaceae > Aquipseudomonas > Aquipseudomonas umsongensis. The sequence continues at coordinate 1,861,761 of NZ_NIWU01000001.1, read as the reverse complement.
CTATGATTTTGAAGGCACGCCAGTCTCAAAGGTAAACGACAAGCCAGATACGATACTTGATGTGGAGGACGCGCTGGTTATCGTCGTGAAGGAAGAACAACGACGTAAGAAATCAGGCAGGGATGAAACGGTTGGAAGTGAAAATATCAAAGCTGACAAAACTGCTTTGTCGGATGTAACATCCACTGCCTCCGTGGAGGGTGTTATAGCATTTGTTTCTGGGGTTTTTGATTATATTGTTGAGCTGGAAGAGAAAGGCAAAGAGGGCGGAGGTACTAATAAAGATTGTTCCGAACTTTCAGATAAAAGCTTGGATGAATTATTTTCAGATTTAAGCAGACATCCTCGTTACGCCCACGCATTCGGCCTGCTCGAAACAGAAAAAATTCAGGGAAAGTTTTCTGGAGGAGAGGCGTGGCGACGGATTCACGAGTCTGCCACCTATCTCTTTTCTAATAAAAGTAAAAGTATGATTGATGAGTTTGTTCAGCAAAAAAGTGGCGGTGGGCCAACAGCCTACCTGCACATTTTTCTGGATGATATTGAGATGGGAAGTGTGGTTGGTAATAAGGATTTAAAAGCAGGCGGAATAACGGCTGAGGAGTTGCGACATTTGTATCGATGCAGAGCGCAATTGGGCGATGCTGTCAAGTTTTATAAAAATAATAAAACAGTTTCCGCTCCGTGGGAACAGGATCCGAAGTTGTGGAGTGACAAACTATTTTCTACCGACTCAACTCCCACCTCTTCACCACAAGGAACCGATGATACTTCAAGAACTGGTAATCAAGAAGTGCCGCTATATGGACGTTTTGTACAGCCGCCTACTACAAATTTAGAACCAGTTGACGCATCGGTTTCGCCAATGTTGACAGGTTTGTTCTACGAGATGTTTCGTGATTTTAACCTAGGGGGAAATGAAGCTGAAAAGATGGTGGGTAGTCCCGAAGAGATTAACAAGTTGTATCAGGAGTCAGGGGTGGCGCCTATTATTTCTCAGGAAGAATTTGCGGCTATTAGAGCCTATACCCTAGGGTTCGATAAACATATCAATCCGAATTTGGGCAAGGTGAATCCATTCGAAAAGCGTAAAAATACATTCATAACCTACATAGCGTCCGGTTTGGATAAACTCAAGGGGGCGGGCTATAGGTATCCACTCAAAGAGACTGTCATTGAGAAATTATTTGATAAGAGTCCTGCGCTTAAAGTTAAGTTTCGTGATGAGAGCATTTTGACAGAGCTTATGGTGCCGATACCGCAAATTCCTGATTTTCATGTGGAAAAAGAAGCGGTGTCCGGTCAAATATTTTATGTGGCGAAAAATGACGAAGATAAATATGAGCTAGTCCGCAAGGATAATGGAAGAAGGTACAACCTGAAAGGTGTTTTCTCATATGTCATCCTTCCAGATGAACCTGATCGTATTTATTGTGGTATGAACAATGGCCAACAGAATTCGAAAGGAGAGCTAAATGAATATCGACATCATAACCCCTACTATGTTGAAGGCCACAGCTCGCTAGCCCAAGGTAAGGATGTACTTTATGCGGGAGATTTTTTGTTTGAAGATGGACAGCTAAAGCTCTGGACTAATGGCAGCGGTCATTATAAACCGATCGCTGAGCGTCGTTTTGGAAATTTAACTGAAGCGGTTAAGCGCATACTTCCTGAGGAGCTATTTAAGGATCATGATGAGTTGACTGAAGTTGAAACGAAGACGCTAAATGCGTATATACAGATCTCGGAGGCAGAGGAGCGTCGTTTGAAAGAGTGTTACTCCAATTCGAGTGATGCCGATACCGACTCGGATTCGGATTCGGATTCGGATGGCAACGATTTGAGTATCTTTAATAAGATTCAGGCGAAAAACGGTCGGCCTCAATTGCCAGGAAATCCGGGTTTGAAAGGCGGCGGGCCGGCACAACACATAACACAAGAAGAAGTTTGCGCTCCCATTGCCAACGCTCTTGACAAGAAACTCGGTGAAGACGGTCCAGACAAAGGCGGAGCCGGTGCGGTCGCTGGCGCGTTATCGGGAGCAATCCGATCTGGGGCAACATCTGACAGTGATAGCGAGGATGAGACAAAGCCAGACAGGCCATCCGGTTCGGCCAATGCAATCATCCCTCCCACTGCACCGGGGAGTAACCCTGCAGGTACTGTTGGTCCATCTAGCGCCGAATTACAAAAAAAGTTGAACATTGCTTTGAATTCAGGTGGGCAAATCAAGGCAATACAAATTGGACGCATGCTGGAGTTTACTAGTCTGCTTGCAAAGGCCTCGCCTGCGGTACAAGCCACAGCAATAAATTCTGAGGTTTTTAATCAGTCAAGTGAACTGTTAAAGATTCCGGGCTATTATTTTAATACTCGTTTTCCATCCCAGGGCGCAGCACAGGTGCCTGCGCAAATAAAAGATAGCTTGATGCAGTCTCTAGCTAATTGTGTGCGCGCTGGGACGATGGGTGAACAAGCAGCGCGGAATATTCTTCCTCCTGATTATCTAAGAATATTCGATGTTAAAGTCGAGACTGTTAACATATTTGCCGATATTAATAAAGAGGTGCGAGCCACTGCGGCAATCAATTTGCTGATAGGTACTGCTGATCAGCGAAGAGTAAAAATTGCAGCTGATAATTCTGATATCGCTGTTAGAGGTGCCGAAAAAGAGCGGGTAAAAAGAAGAGTTTATCAGGGGGCTGCTGAACTGAAGAAGTATTCAGTTGATGCAGGTGCCCGAGATTATAAAAATTTCTTGAATGAACGTGTTCAGGAAGAAAGGGAGAGACAAAATATGCTAAGGCAGAGTCAAGCGGAGAAACAGGAGAAGTATGAAAAAAACCGCGCAGACAGGGGCGTTGAATGGTCCAGACAACTTAATGGAATTGCGCTCTCTGAAACCGATAAGGCAAAGTTGAATCATGCAAATCGTAAACAGGAACAAGAAGATAGCTGGCGTAGCGTGCAATTGTCTAAAAAAACGGGTGACTTAACCAGGGGGCGATACGATAGCACTACAAGTTTTGACTCCGGTATAAACTCTCCTGGAACGTTAAGTCGTTCATCTAGCCGGTCTTCAATTACATCTGAAGTCACCCGGGAAATATCAAATATGAGGGGGCAGCTCAACCCAGGCACAGAAAACAATATTTCGGCTCCGACAACCGGTTTTTCTCATGAAGAATGGCCGAGTAACAGAAGTACTGAAAAGGCGCAGAGCATACTTAATGTCTTGGAGGGGCGTGTGGCTAGCAGGGATCGTTTTGTAGAGCGTGAAATTGAAAGTATCAAAAATACATTAAACTCGTTACCCGGCTGTAAGTAAGTTATTTGGGCGATGTGTGGATGGGCCTTGGAGAAGAATGCCTGGCCCATCTCACCTAATGTTGCAGCACTGCGTCCTGATCTGATGGCGAGGGTAATGGGCGGAGAAAACACTTGGCGCACTACCTGCGCAGTTATCACGATTAATTTAACTTTACGTGAGGATTTGGCGATCTGTCGGCTCACATAATCGCTCCATCGATCAACCGTCGGGAGCCGACCATGCCGTGCCCACCTGTTTCATCTCATCCGCGCTGGCTGCGCCTGACCCACTGGCTCAACGCACTCGCCGTGTTGGTCATGGTCACCAGTGGTTGGCGCATCTACAACGCTTCCCCGCTTTACGATTTCAGTTTTCCCAAAGGCATCACCCTCGGCGGTTGGCTGGGCGGCGCCCTGCAATGGCACTTCGCGGCGATGTGGTTCCTGGCCGTCAACGGCCTCGTCTACCTGGCCTGCAACCTGTTCAGCGGGCGCCTGAAGCGGCGCTTTTTCCCGGTCTCGCCCAAAGGCGTGCTGCATGACTTCTGGGCCGCGTTGCGCGGCAAGCTGGGACATGCCGACCTGAATCATTACAACCAGGTGCAACGGCTGGCGTACCTGTTCGTGATGGTCGATATCACGCTGCTGGTGCTCTCCGGGCTGGTGCTGTGGAAGTCGGTGCAGTTCCCGCTGTTGCGTGAATTGCTCTGGGGCTACGAAGGTGCGCGCCATGTACATTTCATCGCGATGGCACTGTTGGTGGCGTTCGTCGCGGTCCACCTGGTGATGGTGGCACTGGTTCCCAAAACACTGTTGGCCATGATTGTCGGTCGCAAGGAGCCCATATGAAAAAGCCCATTCAAGACGCCGGGCTGGATGAGTCATCCATCCTGACCGACGCCCGTAAAATCCTCGCCCCGCAGATCGAAGACCGCTCGCGCCGCTCGTTCCTGCTGCGTGGCTTGACACTGGGCGGCGTGGCCATGTTGTCCGGTTGCAACCTCACCGACAACGACAGCGTCGAGACCGCGTTGTCCGCCATGTCGCGCTTCAACGACCGGGTGCAAGGCTGGCTGTTCAACCCCAATGCCATGGCGCCGACCTACCCGGCGTCGATGATCACCCGGCCATTTCCGTTCAATGCCTTCTACGGCATCGACGAAGCGCCGACGGTGGAGGAGGAGAGCTATCGGCTGGAGGTCACCGGCCTGGTGACGGACAAGCGCACCTGGCGGCTCGAAGAGCTGCGCGCCATGGCGCAAACCGAGCAGATCACCCGGCATATCTGCGTCGAAGGCTGGAGCGCGATCGGTCGTTGGGGCGGTGTGCGCTTCAGCGATTTCCTGAAACGGGTCGGGGCCGATACAGACGCCAAATACGTCGGTTTCAAGTGCGCCGACGATTACTACACCAGCATCGACATGGCCACCGCACTGCATGCGCAAACCCTGTTGACGCTGACCTATGATGGCGCTGTGCTACCGCGCGAATACGGCTTCCCGATGAAACTGCGCATGCCCACCAAGCTCGGCTACAAGAATCCCAAGCACATCCAGGCGATTTTCGTCAGCAACACCTACAGCGGCGGCTACTGGGAAGACCAGGGCTACAACTGGTTCGGTGGCAGCTGACGCAACCCCGGCAATTCCCCCGTCCACACCCCATGCATCAAGGAGTTTCACCATGAAAAAGTTGACCACTGTTGTTCTGTCCATGTGCCTGGCCATCGGCGCTGCCAGTGTTTTTGCTGGCGATACGATGAGCAAGGACAGCATGAGCAAAGACTCGATGTCCAAGGACGCCATGCATAAGGACGTCATGAAAAAGGATTCGATGGCCAAGGACACGATGAGCAAGGACACCATGTCCAAGGATGCCATGAGCAAGGACAGCATGAAGAAAGACGCCATGTCCAAGGACGCTATGAAAAAAGACCCGATGTCCCGGTAAACGTCTCGCAAACACCGATTTCGTCGTCTGTTTGTATCAAAAATGAATTTCCGCAGAGACTGCCGCTCATACCTGTAGGTAGCGGATTTCAAGCCCGCATATAAACTGGTGTGATCAGGGAGCGGCAAGGTCATGAGTCGAGAATCGACAGCGGGCGGACAGCTTCATGGCGGGTTGATTCTGGTGGTTGAGGACGACCCGCTGATCCTGGAGTTTCTTTGCGAAATTCTTCAAGAGGAAGGCTATGTAGTGCAAGCGCAAACCAGCGCGGACGCCGCATCGGAGTATTTGCAGAGCCACGCACCCGAAGTCGGGATGCTTCTCACGGACATCACCATGCCGGGAACGCTCAACGGCGCGGACCTGGCCAATCTGTTCGGAGATCGTTGGCCGGACAAACCGATCATGATCATGTCCGGCTTCGAAACCCCTGCAACTTCCGGGGTCCGGCATAATGTCTCGTTTATCAAGAAACCCTGGGCGGTGGGTCAATTGCTTGATTGCGTGGACGGCGCACTGAAATCACGCCGTCCCCTGTAGGAGCTGCCGCAGGCTCGGGCCGCGTTCGGACGATCTCTCGATCTTTCGATCTTGAAAATCGCAGCCTGCGACAGTTCGTTCGATCGTGTACATTTCTCGGGGCATCCCATCAGATCCTTGAGATAGGAAGGACCCTTTGTCTGCTCCCGAATCCGTCTTGAACGTTCCTTACCGTGCCTTCCTGTTCGACATGGACGGTACCATCCTTACGTCAATTGCCGCCGCCGAGCGCGTCTGGGCTGCTTGGGCCGTGCGTCACGGCGTCGATGTCGAGACCTTCCTGCCGACCATTCACGGTGCCCGCGCCATCGACACCATCAATCGCCTGGCATTGCCCGGAGTCGATGCCCAGGCCGAAGCGGCGTGGATCACCGAAGCGGAAATCGAGGATGTCGGGGGTGTTGAAGAAGTGGCGGGCGCGGCGCGCTTTCTCCAGTCTTTGCCAGCCGATCAATGGGCCATCGTGACCTCCGCCCCGAGGGCGCTCGCGTTGCGGCGGATGGCAGCCGCAGGGATTCCGGAGCCGGCTGTGCTGGTCACTGCCGAAGATGTCGCCGCTGGCAAACCTGACCCGGCCGGTTATCGATTGGCTGCGCAGCGGCTGGGTGTTGAAATATCGGATTGCCTGGTTTTCGAAGATGCAACGGTAGGCATTCTCGCAGCCGAGGCGGCGGGGGCGGATTTACTGATTGTCACGGCGACACATGAGCAGCCGATTGTGACGGCGCACGCCACGTTGGCAAATTATGACGAGGTCGTTGCCCGCCTAGACGCCCACGGCGTGATTCGACTTCGCACGATCCACTGTGGGAGCGAGCCTGCTCGCGAACGCTGACTTCCAGCCGACATAAACGTTGCCTGGCACTGCGCTTTCGCGAGCAGGCTCGCTCCCACAGTGGGGGGTGTGTCTCAGTAGAGTTTCGGAATCAATCGCCAGCTCCGGGCGCAATAAGCCTCATATTCACTGCCAAATTGCGCCCGTAACAATGCTTCCTCGGCATGAATCCGCGCGATCAGCGGAATCACGGTCAGCGCGGCCAGCAGCAATCCGACCCCCGAACGAAACGCCAGCGCCCAGCCCACGGCAATCACCAACATCCCCAGGTAACTGGGGTTGCGCAAGCGACGATAAATCCCGTCGGTCACCAGGCGATGGCCCGGCTGGATCGCCACCAGCCCACTGAAGCGTTTGCCGAGCACGAACACCGGCCACATTCGCAGCACGCCGCCGATGATGAAGAGCAGCGCCCCGAGCCAACGCACGCCTTCGCCACCGAAGGTCCAGAAGTCGATGCGGTCGGTGTAGGCCGGGAAAAAACCACTCAATAACCCGATCACTCCGAACGCTGGCAGTACCCAGCGATTGGCCCTGTCCTCGCGCTCACCGGAACTCAGGTTGACCTCGGTAAACAGCGAAGCGATGGCCATGACCAGCGTCGCCAGGGCAACCACCACCAAGGCGGTATGGGAAAAAAACGCCGCGAAGCCGCCCAGCCCCCAAATTGCCAGCAAGAGGTAGGCGAGGGTGGAGACGATGGCGAAAAACGCCAGTTTGGCCGAGATTTTCATAGGCAATACCCCCGACACTCCCAGTGTAGCGCCGACCGTTCCCACGCGGAGCAGGGGAACGATCATCATTGTGCCGCTGATCGCGCATTGCGCCTGATCACCTGCGGTGGTTGCCCGAATGTTCGAAGGAATGCTTCGCGCATGCGCCGAGGATCGATAAACCCGCTTTCCAAGGCAATCTGCTCGAGTGTCAGGCGACCACCCTCAAGCATCTGCCGTGCCGCCTCCAGGCGCAGGTTCTCGATGGCCTTGGCGGGCGACTGACCGGTTTCGGTACGGAACGCACGGCTGAATTGCCGCGAGCTGAGGCTCGCCACTTGCGCCAGTTGTTCCACCGATAAGGTCTGCGCCAGGTGCTCCCGAGCGTAGGCGAGGACGGTCTGGATGCGGTCGGATTTCGGCGCCAGTTCCAGCAGCGCCGAGTGCTGTGATTGCCCGCCGGCACGGCGGTGGTACATCACCAGTTTCTGCGCTACGGCACGTGCGAGTTCGGCGCCGTGATCCTTTTCGACCATGGCCAGCGCCAGGTCGATGCCGGCGGTCATGCCGGCGGAGGTCCAGATCGCGCCGTCGATCACGTAGATTCGATCGGGTTCAACCTTGATCGATGGAAAGCGTTCTTGCAGTTGCCGTGCATAAGCCCAATGCGTGGTAGCCCGCCGGCCCTCAAGCAATCCGGCCTGGGCCATGACAAAGGCTCCAGAGCAAATCGACGCGGTACGGCGGGCGGTCCTGGCACTGGCACGCACGTAGTCGAGTACACCCTCGGGCGCCTGCTCGAGGATGGTGTCGCCGCCCACCACGATCACCGTATCGAACACCCGCTCGTCGAACGCCTCGGTGCCAACATTCAGGCCACCAGAAGCGCGCAAGGTGCGGCCGTCTTCGGACAGTACACGCACGTCATACAGGGCTTGCCCAGCACTGAAATTGGCATATTCGAATACCGGCATGGCAGCCAGCGCCATGGACTGGAAACCCTCGAACACCACAAACGCCACGCTGATCATCGCCCAATCCTCAAAACTGATGTCCTAAAAACGTAGGTTAAACGTCATTTGCGACGGACACGAGTCCCTTTATAACAGTTCCTGACTGGCGATTGTCTCGCCTCACTGTGAAGGAAAATGAACATGGCTCTCTCCTCCAAAGGCACTGCACTGGTCACTGGCGCCTCTTCGGGCATCGGCGCGGTGTATGCCGACCGTCTCGCCCGGCAGGGTTACGACCTGATCCTGGTCGCGCGCAGTCAGGCAAAACTCATCACGCTGGCCAACCGGCTGAGCGACCAGACCGGCCGTAATGTGGAAGTGGTCGCCGCGGATCTGAAAGACAAGGCCGACTTGTTGCGGGTCGAACAGATACTGCGAAGTGACGCGAGCATCACGTTGTTGGTCAACAACGCTGGAGTTGGCGCGGTCATGCCGTTGCTCGGCAGCCCCGTGGATGACATGGAAGACATGATCAGCCTCAACATCACCGCGCTGACACGCCTGGCCTATGCGACGATACCGGGCTTCGTCGAACGCGGTGCCGGGACCGTGATCAACATTTCGTCGATCGTCGCCATCGCCCCGGAAATCCTCAATGGTGTGTATGGCGGGACCAAGGCATTTGTCCTGGGCCTGAGCCAATCGATGCACCGGGAACTGGCGGATAAAGGCATTCGTATCCAGGCCGTGCTGCCAGGCGCGACCGCCACCGACTTCTGGAGCGAGGCCGGCAACCCGGTGGAGAATTTGCCGCAGGAGATTGTGATGTCCGCCGAAGAAATGGTCGATGCCGCACTGGTGGGGCTGGAGAAGGGGGAAGTGGTGACCATTCCGGGATTACACGACGGGGAGCAGTGGGATCGCTACGAAGCGCAGCGCCAAGTGCTGTCCGGGCTGTTCGGCAATTCCACGGCAGCAGCGCGTTATCGATAGCTTGACTGTGCTCTTTTGGTCCCCATCGCGGGCAAGTCCGCGATGGGGCCATCAACAACACCGCGCTACATAGATCATTACTGACATTACTGGCCAGCCGGAACGCCTTCCTGGACAAGAATTGCGCGAGCCAGGTCTTCGTCGCTGGCGCTGTTGAGGTCAGGATGCTGTTGGCGAATCCGCTGCAGTACCTGCTCCAGATAAACGCCACGAATCGCGCCGCCACTGGCCACGAAGCTGGAGGCGTCATCCCGGGCGGGAATCATCAGTTTGTCATCCTTGAACGTCGAATACAGCGAGGCGGAAACCCCGGCCGACGTGGCGACATCCTTTGCATCCACATCGGCCATCGCGGAGCCGACAGGTAAGCACAGCAAAAGGGAAGAAATGATAATCAGACGGCGCATGACGGTGTCCTCTGAAGACGTGAAGCAAAAAGGAAGTCTCTCACCCTTTAGGATGCATGGCGGTCGTCAGGAGTTCCCCTGGCAGGTTTTCAGCGCGAAAACCGGTTGCGATAATCCCGCGGCGAAACCCCGAGGTTGCGTTGGAAGGTCAGGCGCATGCGCTCTTCATCCCCGAAGCCGCACAACCGGGAAATCTGATCGATGTTGCGCTCCGAATCCTCCAGCAAGCGTCGCGCAGCTTCCACGCGCAGCACTTCCACGGCCTTGGCCGGCGTGCGGCCGGTCTTGAGTTTGTAGACCCGGGCAAAGTTGCGCGGGCTCATTTGAACCTGTTGGGCGAGTGTCTCGACGGTGAGGTTGGCGCCAGACAGGTTCTGCGTGATCCACAAATGCAAGTCGTCGAAGGCCGCACCTTCGCTGGTTTGCGATTGCAGCAACTGGCTGTACTGGGCCTGGCCACCGGGGCGCTTGAGGAACACCACCATTTCCCGCGCTGTCAGCAGTGCGAGCTCACGTCCGCCATCTTCTTCGACCAGCGCCAGCGCCAGGTCGATGCCGGCGCTGACCCCGGCGGAGGTCCAGACTGAATCCTGCTGGACAAAGATCGCATCATTGTCGACTTCGATGGATGGATGGCGCTCCTTGAGCAGGCCGCACATCGCCCAATGGGTGGCGGCGCGCCGACCTTCGAGCAATCCGGCCTCGGCCAGCAGGAACGTACCGCTGCACACCGAAGCGGTGCGCCTGGCTTTGGTCGATGCCTGCTTAAGCCACTCGACCAGGCTCTGGGCGTTGTTCATCGCCAGGATAATGGCCGGTGCGCCGGGAACGATCAGCGTGTCGATCGATTGGTCGTTGAAGGTGCTCAGTGGCACTGTGTCGACGGCCAGGCCCTCTGCGGTATGGATCAGGCCACCGGTCAGGCTGGCGGTCTGCAGTTTGTAGCCTGGCAGATTGCTGCTGTTGAGGTAGCGCGAAGCCGCCCAGAATACGGTTTGCGCGCCGGTCAAATCCAGCAGGCCCATTTCGGGGTAGGCGAGGAATACGATCAAGCGCGTTGGGTCGGACAGGGACTCGGTGACGGGCGTGCGGGGGATATCGTTCATAGGCTTCTGTGTTGACGCGTTGGAATTATGATAATTCGCAAACGATATAAGCGTTATCGCATCTGGTCGGCTGTCCGGAATTCAGGGTTTTATGTCACTTGCGCGGGAAAACTTCAATCAATAGGTGTTTGCGTACAACTTCAACTCATTGGTCGCGTGCGTAATTGCCGGGGTTGGCACCATGCTCGCCGGTGTGCTGGCCTGGAAGTACGTTCTCAACCGTAATATGGCCGGGGTGATCGTGCCGACCCTGATCGGTTGAATAGTACAGTTCACCGGCTCGTATTTCCTGGTGCTGATCTTCTTCGTGGTCATGGCCATGCTGCTGGCGATATTCTCCAGCCTGATCGATTACCGTGAGCGAGGGCTGGTTTGATGAGCGTTGATGTCGACTGTGTGGTGGTCGGGGCTGGTGTGGTCGGGCTGGCGGTGGCCAGGGCCCTGGCCATGGGCGGACGCGAAGTGATCCTGGTCGAGGCCGGCGAAGGGATTGGCGTGGGTATCAGTTCACGCAATTCCGAGGTGATCCACGCCGGTATCTATTACCCCAGTGGCAGTCTCAAGGCGCGGTTGTGCGTGGAGGGCAAGCAACGCCTTTACGCCTTCTGCGACGACCACGGCGTCAATTATCGTCGGCTGGGCAAGCTGATCGTCGCCATCGATGATGCGCAGCGTGTGACCTTGCAGGGTTTGCTCGAGCAGGGCCGGCGCAATGGCGTCGATGACCTGCAATGGCTGGAGGCCGGTCAGGCGCGGGCGCTGGAGCCTGAATTGTCCTGTGTTGCCGCGCTGTGGTCGCCATCCACCGGCATTGTCGACTCCCATGGCCTGATGCTGGCGTTGCAGGCCGATGCCGAGGCCTTGGGCGCATCGCTGGCCTTTCACACGCCGCTGTTGTCGGCGCGCTGCAGTGAACAGGGTTTCGAGTTGCACATGGGTGGCGCCGAGCCCATGACCTTGAGCTGCCGCGAGCTGATCAACTGTGCGGGATTGTCCGCGCCGGAAGTGGCAAGCCGAATCGCTGGCCTGCCAACGCAATACGTTCCCCAGGCGCGATTGTGCAAGGGCAGCTATTTCAGTTTCAGTGGCCGCGCGCCGTTCCGCCATCTGGTGTACCCGGCACCGGAAAGCGCCGGGCTGGGTGTGCACATGACCCTAGACCTCGCTGGTCAGGCGCGTTTCGGGCCGGATGTGGAATGGGTCGACAGGGTCGATTACCGCGTGGATCCAGCCCGGGCCGACGGCTTTTACGCGGCGATCCGCCGTTACTGGCCGGGCTTGCCGAATGACAGCCTGCAACCGGCCTATAGCGGCATTCGCCCGAAAATCAGCGGCCCGAACGAGCCGGCCGCCGACTTTCGCATCAGTGGCCCCGCCGAGCATGGCATTCCCGGGCTGGTCAATCTGTTCGGCATCGAATCACCAGGCCTGACCAGTTGCCTGGCGTTGGCCGCGCACGTGATGAACAGTCTGCACCTGTAGGAGCGAGCATGTCGAATCGTCGCACCGTCGCGATGGTCGTCAACGATGACGCTGGCTGGCTGACACCCAACGCAGTATTCGAGTCCATCGCGAGCATGCTCGCTCCTACAGGTAAAGGTAAAGGTAAAGGTGCAGGTGCGGGGTGACCGATAATCAGTGCCCGCACCGCAACGCGCAGATAGCGCTATCCTTGGAAGATGTGCTCTTCGCCATCGGAGACATCTGATGATCAACGTACGCACTGCCCGCATGCTTGCCGATTACAAACAATGGGCCAACCAGCGTCTCTTCGATAACCTGGCACTATTGCCGCCAGGTGAAGTCGAAAAAGAACGCGCCGGTGTCTTCAAGAACATGATCGGCACGCTCAATCACATCTATGTGGTGGACCGTATCTGGCAGGCTCACCTCGAAGGCCGAGGGCACGGCTTCAAGACCTCCCATGACCTGGTGCACCCTGAACTGGCGGTGCTGCGCCTGGCGCAACAGGACGTGGATCGCTGGTACTGCAACTGGAGCGTGCGGCAGACCGACGCCTCGCTGGACAAACCCTTGAGGTTCACTTTCGTTTCCGGCGAAAGCGGCACCATGAGCGCCGGCGCGATGTTGCTGCACGTGGTCAATCACGCCAGCTATCACCGTGGCTGGGTGATCCAGATGTACTTCGAAATCCCGGCCATGCCGCCGATGACGGACCTGCCGATCTACCTTCGCGAGACTGACCCGCACTTCAACGCGCTCAATGCCCCGGCAGTGGCGCCGACATGTGCTCCACTATTCGCGAGCGCAACCAACGTTCTGCCGGATCGTTATCGTTGACGCCGTTCCAGACCATGGACAGTTCCGACGGCACGATCTCGAAGGGCGGGTCGTCGGCGCGCAGCTGGCTGCTGCCATCGATCAGCGCACAGGCCGCATAGTCGGGCACCGAGGCCAGCATGTCAGTACCCGCCAGCAAGGCGCGCAGGCCCGAAAACTGCGGCACAGCCAGGACCACACGCCGGGAGCGGCCGATGCGCGCCAGGTCATTGTCGATAGCGCCGCTCAAGTCCCCGGAAAACGACACCAGCGCATGGGGACGCTCGCAAAATTCATCCAGGGTCAGGGCGCCCGGCCGGTCATCGCCACGCAGCACCTTGACGCTCAGGTCCCGTAGCTTCTTGCGCTTGGCGTTGGCCGGCAGCTCCGTGGTGTAGCTGATGCCCACGGAAATCTCACTGCTGGCAAGCATCGAGGACATCAACAGGTAATTGACCCGGCGCACCACCACCACGACGTTCTGCGCTTCTTCGCGGATCTGCTTGAGCAGCGGCGGAAACAGGCCGAACTCGGCATCGTCGGACAGGCCGATGCGAAACACATCGCGGCTGATGGACGGGTCGAAATCCTTGGCCCGACTGACCGCCCCGGAAATGGTGTCCATGGCCGGTTGCAGCTCCTTGAGAATCACCAACGCCCGCGGCGTCGGCTCCAGCACCCGGCCGTTACGCACCAGCAGCGGGTCGTCGAACAGATCGCGCAACCGCGCAAGTGCCGCGCTGACGGCAGGCTGGCCGAGGAACAGCTTCTCGCCGGCCCGAGTGAGGTTCTTCTCGAACATCAGCGTTTCGAAAATCACCAACAGGTTCATGTCCACGCGTCGCAGGTCGTTGCGGTTCATGGTGCAGGCTCGCTGGGGTTGGGAACCTTTTCAGTAAAGCACCAAACCTTGTAGGAACGAGCTTGCTCGCGAAGACGGCAGGCCAGGCGACTTGAAGGGTGTATTTCGCGGTTTATAGTTTTGAGGCCGCTTCGCGCCCTGACGGGGATAAATCCCCTTGCCACACAGAGATTTCGGCCCTATGCGGGCACCGGCTCCGGCTCTGTCAGCACCTTCCTGAACGTCTCCACCAACGGCCGCAGATTGATCCGGTGCCACGCCGCCCACAATGGTCTGGTGAGGGCAATCCACGGCACTTCCCGCAGTACCACGCCCGGGGGGGCGTTGCGGCTCAAGCCTTTCTGAATCATGGCGATGCCCAGCCCTGACGCTACCAGCGCCATCGCAGTGAAAGGGCCGGTGGCTTCCATGCGGATATCCGGGGTGAAGCCTGCGCGGATGCAGGCGCTGACGAAGTTTTCGCGACTGCTGACATTCTGGTGGTGTTGCACGCCAATCCACTCCTGATCGGCGAGATCTTGCGGGGTCAGCACGACCTTTCGGGCCAGCGGATGGTGCTCGGGCAGTGCCAGCAGCATAGGGTCATCCAGCACCTGGAAACCCAGCAGGTCTGGGTCGTCATCGGTCGGCGGCTCACTGACCAGGGCGATATCCAGACTACGCTGACGCAGGCCTTCGAGTTGTTCGGCGGAGCTCTGGTTGTACAGCGCGACATGCACATTCGGGCGGGTTACACGCAGCACGCGCAAGGCATTGGGCAAGACGCCGGCGTGCATGGCGTTTTCGATGTAGCCGATGCACAGGCCGCCTTCTTCGCCACGCCCCAGGCGTTTACCGAGGGATTCCAGGCGGTTGGCGTGGGTCAGCAGGGCGCGGGTTTCGGCGAGGAAGGTCTGGCCGTCGCGGGTCAGGCGGATACGTTGCTGGCTGCGCTCGAACAGGGTCAGGCCCAGGCGTTCTTCGAGCTGGGCGATCTGCCGGCTCAGGGGCGACTGGGAAATGTGCAAGCGTTCGGCGGCGCGACCGACGTGTTCTTCTTCGGCGACGGCGACGAAGTAGCGCAATTGACGGATGTCGATCATGTAAGACCTCCAGCGACTCAAGTACTGCATATTATGTCTTGGACGGTCCGATGGTCGCAATCTAGGATCTGCTCAACGGTCACCACCTGACCACTGAACTGATGAGGATCTGAATATGAGCTTGAAAGACAAACTGCCCGGCGCACTGGGTTTCGGCACTGCACCGCTCGGCAACATGTTCCGCGCCATTCCCGAGGAAGAAGCGCAAGCCACCGTCCACGCCGCCTGGGATGCCGGTGTGCGTTATTTCGATACCGCGCCGTTCTACGGTTCGGGCCTGTCGGAAATTCGCCTCGGCCAGGCGCTGTCGCGCTACAACCGCGATGACTATGTACTGAGCAGCAAGGTCGGCCGGGTGATTCTCGACGAGGTCGAAGACGCCGCCGCTCGCGATTTGGGCGAGAAGAGCGGGGTGTTCGAGCATGGTCGCCCGAACAAGATCGTCAATGACTACAGCGCCGATGCGACCCTGCGTTCGATCGAAGACAGCCTCAAGCGCCTGCAAACCGATCGCCTGGACATCGTCTGGGTGCACGACATCGCCCAGGACTTCTACGGCGATCAATGGCTGGAGTACTTCAACCAGGCCCGTACCGGTGCGTTCAAAGTCCTGACTCGCTTGCGTGAAGAAGGCGTGATCAAAGGCTGGGGCCTGGGGGTGAACAAGGTCGAGCCGTGCGAATTGACCCTGGATCTGAGCGAAGCGCAACCGGACGGTTTTTTGCTGGCGGGCCGCTACACTCTGCTCGACCATGATCGTGCCTTGCAGCGTCTGATGGACGCAGCACTGGCGCAGAACGTCGAGATCGTGGTCGGCGGTCCGTATAGCTCGGGGATCCTGGCCGGTGGCGCGCACTTCGAATACCAGAAGGCCAGCCCGGCGATCGTCAACAAAGTCGAACAGATCAAGCGGATTGCCGCTACCCACGGCGTCAGTATCAAAGCGGCTGCATTGCAGTTTTCCCTGGCCAACCCGGCGGTGGCGGCGGTTATTCCTGGTGCCAGCCGTCCAGAGCGAATTGCCGAAGATGTCGCCGCATTGTCGCAGGTGATTCCCGCCGCCTTCTGGCAGGCACTGCGTGACGCCAAGCTGATCGGCGAGCGTGCCCCATTACCCATCATTGGAGCTTGAGCATGAAAATCGATCTGAGTGGAAAACTGGCGATTGTCAGCGGCAGCACGGCCGGCATAGGCTTGGGGATCAGCAAGGCGCTGGCCGAATGCGGCGCCACGGTGGTGGTGATCGGCCGCGATACGGCCAAAGTCGAGCAGGCGCTGGCGAGCATTCGTCAGCAAGTGCCCGGTGCTCAACTGCGCGGGCTGACCGCCGACCTGGGTACGGCTGAAGGCGCGGAAAAACTGTTCGCCGCCGAACCCCGTGCTGACGTGCTGGTCAACAACCTCGGGATCTACAACGACGTGGACTTCTTCGAGACCCCGGACAGCGAGTGGACACGTTTCTATGAAGTCAACGTGATCTCCGGTGTGCGCCTGGCCCGGCATTACGTGCCGGATATGGTCAAGCAGGGCTGGGGCCGCGTGATCTTCCTGTCTTCGGAATCCGGCGTGGCGATCCCCGCCGAAATGATCAACTACGGCGTAACCAAAAGTGCCAACCTTGCCGTGTCCCATGGCCTTGCCAAACGTCTGGCGGGCACGGGGGTGACAGTCAACTCGATCCTGCCGGGTCCGACCCTCACTGACGGCGTGGAGGAAATGCTCAAGGACGCCATTGCCGCCTCCGGACGTAGCGTTCGGGAAGAAGCCGACGCGTTCGTGCGCAAGGCGCGGCCGAGCTCGATCATCCAGCGCGTAGCGGATGTCGAGGAGGTCGCAAACCTGGTGGCCTACATTGCTTCGCCGCTATCCTCGGCCACCACTGGCGCCGCCCTGCGGGTCGACGGCGGTGTCGTCGACAGCCTGGCGATCTGAACCTTTTTGAATCTGGAGAGTATTTTTCATGGCAACAACCTCAGCATCCATCGACATCCCGGCCTCGGCCGATCAGGTCTGGCAATTGATTGGCGGTTTCAATTCGCTGCCGGACTGGCTGCCGTTCATTCCCAAGAGTGAGCTCAGCGAAGGCGGGCGGGTACGCAGCCTGCAAACGGCGGACGGCGCGGTGGTGGTTGAGCGCCTGCAAACGTTCGACAACGATGGCAAGACCTACAGTTACTCGATCTTGCAGGCGCCGTTTCCGGCCACTGATTATCTGGCGACGATCCGCGTTGAAGCGCAGGGGCAGGGCGCCCGGGTGACCTGGTCCGGTCGGTTTGAGCCGGTGGGTGTGAGCCATGAGGAAGTCGTGGCGTTATTCACCGGGATTTACCAGGGTGGTCTTGAGGCCCTGCGGGCGAACTACCCAGCCTGATCACTGATCGTTCCCACGCTCTGCGTGGGAATGCAGCCCGGGACGCTCCGCGTCCCTTTCGCAAGCTGGAACGCGGAGCGTCCCTTGAGGCATTCCTTTGCGGCGCGTGGGAACGATCATGCGGGGGTAATCAGACTCTCCCGACAATCGAGCACCAACCGCGCTCCACCCAACTCACTTGTCCCCACCTCCAGCGCAAATCCGTGCAAGCTGACAATCGCCGCGACGATCGACAGCCCCAAGCCGAAACCACTTTTCTGATTCCCCGCCTCGGCGCGGTAGAAGCGCTGGAACACCGCCTCGCGTTCAGCCTCCGCAATGCCGGGGCCGGAGTCGAGTACTTCGATGCGGGTATGCCCGTTCTCATTGACCCCACGCAAAATCACCTGGCCACCGGGCGGGGTGAATTTGATCGAGTTACTCAACAGATTGGCCACCGCTTCGAACAGCAGGGCGCGATCGCCATTGAGCGAAGGCAGCGATGTGGGCAGTTGCAGTTCAAACGTCAGGCCATCGTCCTCGGCCAATGGCAGATAAAACTCATGCAGTTCCTGTAGCAAGGACACCGCGTCCAATTGCACGAAACCGGACCGGCGCTGGCGATCCTCCAGTTCGGAAATCCGCAGCAGCCCGCGAAAACGCGCCATCAGGGTGTCGGCCTCGGCCAACACCGCGTCCAATTGCGTCGCTTGTGGCGAACCTTCGCCGGCCTGTTGTTGCATGCGGTAGAGCTGCGCGCGCAGGCGGGTCAGCGGGGTGCGCAAGTCATGGGCGATGTTGTCGCACACGCCCTTGACCTCGTTCATCAAGCGCTCGATGCGTTCGAGCATGGCGTTGACGATGGCGGCCAGCATGTCCAGTTCATCGCGGCGATTGGACAGCGGCAGACGCCGGGTAAGGTCCCCGGCGACGATGGCTTCGGCGCTGCCCTGGATCGCGCGAATCCGCCGTAGCGGTCGGCGGCGCAACAGGTGCCAACCAACGATGCCCGGCAAGATGGTCAGGGTCACGCCCCAGAACAAGGCATGGAGGATGATCCGGGTCACGGCAAACAACGAACCGTTGTCCCGCACCAGGATCAGCCAGCGACCATCTTTCGTCTGGGTTGCCACCGCGTCGCAGCTGTCGACGGGCAGGGTCGGGTCGTCGGACTCGGCGCAGTCGTTGAGCATGTGAATCTTGCCGTCCAGCGGCAGGCCTTTGGGAATGTGGCGCAAGGCGCCGCTGAGGTAACGATGTTCGGCATCGAACAGGCCGTAGGCGTCGATGCCGCGGATGTCGAAGGTCATGCTGACGGCAAGGGCGTCCGTCAGTTGATCGCCCTGGAAGTGCGAGAACAGATGCTGGCGTTGCATCAGCGAATGCTTGGCCAGGTTGTCGAGGTAAGCGGACACCTCGTAATACATGACCCCCATGAGTATCCCGCTCCAGACCACGAACAACGCACTGTAGAGGGCCAGCAGGCGACTGGTGGAAGAACGCCAGCCTTTAGACGGGTTCGGCAATGACATAACCCGAGCCTCGCACCGTTCGAATCAATGGAACATTGCCAGGTGGGTCGATTTTCTTGCGCAGGCGGCCGATATGCACGTCGATCAAATTGGTGCCGGGGTCGAAGTGATAACCCCAGACCTCTTCGAAAATCATCATCCGCGAGAGGATCTGCCCGGTGTTGCGCATCAGGAATTCCAGCAGTTTGTATTCGGTGGGCAGCAGGGTGAGCAACTGGCCGTCACGGCTGGCCTCGTGGCTGATCAGGTTCAGCTCCAGGTCTGCCACCCGCAGCGTGGTGGCCTGGGCCGTCACGGTGTTCTGCCGGCGCAGCAGCACTTCGACCCGGGCAGCCATTTCATCGGTGGCGAAGGGTTTGGTCAGGTAATCGTCACCCCCGGCACGCAAGCCGCGTACGCGCTCGTCGACGTCGGAAAGGGCGCTGATCATCAGGATAGGCGTGGCCACGCCCATGGTGCGCAATGTGGTGACAATCGCCAGGCCGTCGAGTTCGGGCAGCATGCGGTCGAGGGTGATCAGGTCATAGTTGCCGCTGACCGCACGCTCAAGTCCCTCTCGACCGTTGTCGACCCAATCGACGTCGAGCCCGTGGCTGCTCAGTTCGGCGACAATTTCCCGTGCGGTCACGGCGTCGTCTTCGATGGTCAAGATGCGGGTCATAAGGCTGGCCTGATTAGGTATTCACAACGTAGTGCAGCATTTTGCCAAGAAATGATCGAACGCTTACTAAATAAAAGTTCATGGACACATCCATCGTCGTTTAATGCATAAAACCCGCTGCGACCAGCCGTTCATTGCAATTTGCATGGAGCTGGGAAGTTCAAAGTTTCTAAATCTCTGAAACAAAAGGATTTATTGAAAATCCGCGACTGGCACGGTGACTGCAATTGCTCCTTCGAGACTTGTAACACCATCTTTCTGCCTGGAGCGATACAACAATGAATAGATCCTCTGAGGGTTTCTATCCCGCCACGGATGAATCGAGCACAGTGTCGGGCGTGTCCTGGGGGGCGATCTTCGCCGGGGCCGCGGCGGCGGCGGCGTTGTCGCTGATCCTGGTGCTGCTCGGATTCGGCCTGGGGTTCTCGGCAGTTTCGCCGTGGGCCAATGAAGGCATGAGCGCCAAGGGCCTGGGCATATCGACGATTGTCTGGCTGGCTGTCACGCAAATCGTCGCTTCCGGCGCCGGTGGCTATATCGCCGGCCGGCTGCGGGTGAAGTGGGCTTACATGCATGGCGATGAAGTTTATTTCCGCGATACCGCCCACGGTTTTCTCGCCTGGTGCGTGGCGACGCTGGTGACGGCCACGTTGGTCGCCGGTTCGGTCAGCAGCATCGTCAGTGGTGGCGTGCAGGCCGGGGCGCAGGTCGCCGGTGGCGCCGCCACTGCCATGACAGCAGCGGCGGGCACCGCGGCAGCCAACACTGACAGCGATCAGTACGGCTACTACATCGACAGCCTGTTTCGTAATGACCAGCCGGCCGCCCTCAGCGAAGACGCCGCCCGAGGCACAGTGACGCGCATTTTCGTGCGCTCACTGAAAGACGGTCAGCTGGCCGCTGAAGACCGTACTTACCTGGCACAACTGGTGGCGCAACGGACCAACCTGCCCCAAGCGGACGCCGAGCGTCGTGTCGACGAAGTCTATGCCCGCACGCAGAAAGCCGTGGCGGACGCCAAGCTGGCTGCGCAACAAGCTGCTGATACCGCCGCCAAAGTCGCTGCCATGACCACCTTGTGGATGTTTGTTGCGCTCTTGGCCGGTGCGTTCTTCGCCAGCCTTGCAGCAACATTTGGAGGTCGTCGTCGGGATGCCGTGGTGTATGTGGAAACCGACACTTACGTGAACACCACACCTGTTCGCTAACTCAGGAGAATCATCATGCGTTCATTACTGCTGTTCTTTCTCGGCATACCGATCCCGATCATCATTCTGATCGCGTTGTTTACATGAACTGATAGTTCCTGGCCTCGTGCCTGTGCCGCTTCTGCCTTTTTGGCGGAAGCGGCGTTTTTGCTGGTGGATGTAAAGGTGTGAAACGCACCTGTAGGAGCCGGCTTGCTGGCGATGCGATGGTGGCCGTAACGCCGTCAGTCAATCGGCGTGTCGATAAACACCTCAAGCCCCTCGGCATAGCGGGTGAACGCAGCGATTTTTGGGAACCGCTCAACCGGAACCTGATCCGGCACCACATACTGGGTAAAGCTCCACGCAACAGCGAGGGTAATACCAGCCTGGTCAATCGAGCCGTCATTTTTCAGCGGCTGCTTTTCCAGCTCTCGTTCCAGCGCCGAATAGGCGGCTGCCAATTGCCCCTCGACCCGTTCAACCCAAGGCTCGTATTGAATCTCTGCCGGGCGTAGGTTGCGTTCATAATAAAGCTGCACCGACTTTTCGCTGGCAGCCAATGCCAGGCCAATCAGGCGCAGTGACCGCAGGCGATGTTCGATACCCGCAGGCATCAAGCTGCGATCCGGGCCGGCCAATGCCTCCAGGTAATCGATGATCAGCGTCGAATCCATCAACACTTCACCGTCATCCAGTATCAGGGTCGGCGCCTTGAGCACCGGGTTGATTTGCCTAAATTGCTCGAAGGTCCTGAACACCGACACCGATTCGTGCTCCAGGGCGATGCCCAGGCGCTTGGCAGAAATGGCGACGCGTCGCACGTAAGGTGAATCCAGCATGCCGATCAGCTTCATTTAACCGCTCCTTGAGATAGCCATTACGCGAGCGACAACCTTAGCTGAGCCCGGTCGACCTGCAAACCGGGGCATGCAGCTCAGCGGTTTGTCTTTTATATAAGCTTCGCAGGATTGAATTTCTTGCTATAAACGCACTCCGATATCCGCCTGGATGCCTGTCTTAGAGCATTTTCGAGGCTTTGTCGGACAAATTCGCTGTCTTTTCAGTTGCTGAGGCCTCAAGTCGGCCTTAGACTGCCGCCCCTCGTAAATTGAGTGCCGGGTGGCGCTTGGTATAAACGGCGCCTTTGCGATGACCTTCGATGGTCCGCCGCAACGCTCCCTAATTCGCCTTAATGCACGTTTTTTTATAGAGATATCAATGACAAAGGACAAGTTGCTGGCCATGCCGGCGGATGACTACATGAATGCCGAGCAACATGCTTTTTTCTCTGAGCTGTTGCAAAACATGAAAGTCGAAACCCATGAGCGCATCGAACAGAACCGCATCGCCATCGAAAGCCTGGACACCCCAGCCGACCCGGCGGACGCCGCTTCCGTTGAAGAAGAGCGCACTTGGCTGGTGAACGCGATCGATCGTGATCAGCGCATGCTGCCTCAGTTGGAACAAGCCCTGGAACGCATCAAGGAAGACAGTTTCGGCTGGTGCGATGACAGCGGCGAGCCAATTGGCCTCAAGCGCCTGCTGATCAGCCCGACCACCAAGTACTGCATCGAAGCTCAAGAACGTCACGAGCAGATCGACAAGCACCAGCGTCAGGCCTGATTCTGTCGGGTAGCCCATTTAACCTGGGCTGCCTGGAAAAGATCGCAGCCGTCGGCAGCCCCCTGTAGGCGCTGTCGCAGGCTGCGATCTTTGCTTTTCGACGCCTGCAAAATTCCCCCCGAACTTCTATTGATCTGCTGCAACGTCCCCGACTAAAGGCTCATGGATAATGGCCTTGTGCTGGCGTTTAATGCGAAGACAACAACTAGAAATTGGCGGGGTGAAAAAGATGACGAGAGACGGATCTCGGGTGGCGGCCGTGCCTGCACCCACGCTTTTGCCGAACAACCGCTGGTTGACGCCGACACTGCAAAGCATCGCCCTGATGCTGCTGTTGTGTGGCATGACCCTTGGCGGCTGGCCGCTCTACCTTGGCCTGCCTCTGGCCGTGTTGATCATCTGGCTGCCGCGCCTGCGCTCACGCGCAATGCCTGAAGCCGCGCCTGTCGATACGTCCGGCACACTCTCGGCGTTAACCCGCGAACTGTCCTACACCACCAGTCATAACGCTTTGTCAGCCGCCGGCGTGGCCTTCTCGGTCAAGCAACTGGCCGACAAGTTGCAGTCGCAACTGGGGGCGGCAGCACAAATCGTTGGCAATGCCGAAGTCATGATCGCTACCGAGCAGGCCACCTCGGCCCTCAGTCACCAGGCCCTCAGTGCCGCGAGTGAAGCGCATCAAAGCGGCGTGGCAGGGCGTACCGAATTGATCGAGTCCATTGCCCGCATGCACCAACTCAGCCAGCGGGCCAATAACAGCCGCGAGCTGATCGAAGCCCTGAGCCTGCGCAGCGATGACATTCAGCGGGTCACATTGGTGATCCAGTCCATTGCCAGCCAGACAAACTTGCTGGCCCTGAACGCGGCCATCGAAGCGGCGCGGGCCGGAGAGCACGGTCGTGGCTTTGCGGTGGTGGCCGATGAGGTGCGAGGGCTTGCCGCGCGCACGGCCACGGCCACCGGAGAGGTCGGCGACATGGTGGCCGATATCCAGCAGCGCACTGCACAAGTGGTCGAGCAGATCCGCCAATTGTCCAGCGACCTCGACACCGGCGTAGGCCAGGTCGAACAGACGGGACAGCACCTGGACAACATTGCTCGCCTGGCTGCCGGTGTCGAAAGCCAGGTCGGGGCAATCGCTCGCGGTGCCGAAACCAACCGCGAACAACTCGATAGCCTGTTTCACGCCATCGAGCAGATGCGCAGCGACCTTGCGATCAGTGACCAGCAGACCCAGCGCCTGGCCTTGGCAGCGGTGCAGATGGAAGGCCAGGCCGAGACCATCAGCGAGCGCCTCGCCGAAGTCGGCCTGGATGACTATCACCAGCGTATCTATGACCTCGCCCGGGAAGGCGCGAGCCAGATTGCCGCGCGCTTCGAGGCAGATATCGATGCGGGGCACATCAGCCTCGAAGACCTGTTCGACCGCCATTACCAGGCGATTCCCGATACCCACCCGGCCAAATACCGAACGCGCTTTGATCGTTACACCGATCAGGTCCTGCCGGCTATCCAGGAGCCACTGCTGCCACGCCACGAAGGCCTGGTATTCGCCATTGCCTGCACCCAGCAGGGCTACGTGCCGACGCATAACCAGGCGTTCAGCCAGCCACTGACCGGCGATATACAGCACGATACCCTGCATAACCGCAGCAAACGCAAGTTCGCCGACCGGACGGGGATCCGCTGTGGCAGTCATCAGCAGGCCGTGCTGTTGCAAACCTACACCCGCGATACCGGAGAGCTCATGCACGACCTGTCAGTGCCGATCATGCTCAAGGGCCGTCATTGGGGTGGTTTGCGCTTGGGCTACAAGCCGGAAAACCCTCGATAATGTTCAAGCAATCTTCAGGCAAGAAACAAACCTGTGGAGAGGGGGCCCGATGATGGCGGGCGATTGTTACAATTTTGGTAACTAAGCTGTACAAAGTCGATATTGTTTTCGCGCCTGCGCTGTCGTTACCATAACTGTATTAGTTAGGTTGCTAACGGAATTGGAGGCGCAGCATGCACGGTAAAGTTGATGTCGCGGTCATGATCGGTAGCGGAGTACCCGCCAGTTTGCGGGCGATGGGGCAAAGCATCTGCTGGGTGGTGCTGCTCAATGGCGAACGCCGTGGCACAGCCTATTCCAGTCGCAATGAGGCTGAAGAGTGCAAGGCTGCCTGGTTGGCGCAATTGCGCGCCGAAGCGCCAGGCAACCTGCACTGTGCCTGATCTTAGTGAACCTGATGCATGCGCAGGTTCAGGTCGTCGACCACTCGCGCCCAGTCGGCGTCTTCACGCAGTTGTTCTTTGAGGAAGCCTGCCTGTTGGGAGGTCCAGAACTCGGCATCAATGAGCTTTTTGTCTTGGGGCAGGGGGGAGTGGCTGGCAATGAAATCGTCAATGGCTTTTGGGCTGGAATCCAGCCCGAGCTGGTCGAACAAGCCTTTCAGGTCGTGGGTCGGTGATTCCATCTTGATCTCCTTGCAGGTCATCGGTCGTGTCGAGTGATAGAGATGAAGAACGTCTCTGCTGCATCTGAGGGAGCCGTGCTTCATTAAGTTCGCAAACGATGTTCCAACGCAGCAGTGAGCATAGACCGCAATGGCGCGTGTCAGGTTTTCAAGGCGCCTGCATCGACGGCCGCCTTCAGTTCCTTGGCCGACTCCTGCGCGGCGAGGGCGGCGATGTCGGAGGACTTGAACCAGCGATCTTTCTCAACTTGATGATAGGTCACGGTTTTCAGCGGTGGCTTGGCGCGCATCACGATCACGGCCTGGAACTCGCCGTCGATCTCTCTGGCTTCGCCCCTGATGAAAAACTCGCCGATATCAAATTCCGTCACGTTACAGCCTTCCCATGAAATTGTTGTTTAACGCGCCCGCCACGGGAAGGCGCGTTTGATTGGTCGGGGAGTATGGCAGTAGTTGGAGGCCGGCGGCTGAGTAAAGTCGCCGGCTTGACAAAACCTTCCGGGAAAACGGGATGAAAGTGTCACCTATGTGACTCGAGCGCGCGCGCGAGGGCGCAGGCCTGGTTATGATCGCCGCGGAAACCTCTTACGTGCCCCGTGGAAGTTTCTTTGATATGAAAGAAGGCGATACCCGCCAGAACCACGTGAAATCGTGGTGGCGAGGGGCAGTGAGGAGCGGCTTCGGTCGCAAGGAACAAGGCGGGGTGCAGGGAAGGTGGGGTGTTGGAGTAAGATGCCTGGGGATGGGCAAAGTGTGTCAGTGTGCACATGTGAAGTCCTTTTCTTGGGTTTGCCGACGTAATGTACGTCGTTATGGGTAGTCTCGGTGAGCATCGCTGCTCTAGAATCAGCGTCACTGGTGGGTGGACAAGGCTTATCTAAAGCAATTTCTGGCTGGCGATATGTAAGAAAAGTGCTTTTTTATAAGAGTTTTTTCCCTAAAGTTGATAGTCCGTATTTCTCTGGCGGTTCCAAGGGCGTTTTCCTTCAGCCTTTGTCGAACGCCGGGCGAGACGACGTGAGCAGCATCCAGTAATCTGCTCAAGCTTCGAGAGGGATGAGCGCTCTGCGCATCCAGGATCTCAACCCGGGTTATCTGGCTTCACCTCGGCATTGCCGCTTTTTTGGCCGTGCGCTTTTTTCGCGTGCGGCGTCATTTTCAGATGTGGGGATGTTTCCTTGGCAGTAAGTAATCTCGATATGCATGCTTTGTTCGTGCTGGGCGATTTGCGCGCAAAGCTGGTTAAACAGTTTCAGTCACGTTTTGTTTACATTACCGAACAGAGCGCCGAAGGCATTTACATTGCCGAGATCGACACCGAGACAGCGCTCGTGGTGGACGATAAACCGGGGCTCAAACTTAAGGTCGGCGATCATTTCAGCGCGTCGGTGTTGCCCAGCCGCGAAGGCGGCAAACTGGAAATCAAGTTCCGCGACATCAAACTGACAGTCTATGGCCTGGGCGATTACGCCTTCGTGACCACGGCCGACGGCCAAGCCATCCTGTTCAAGGAAGGGCACAACGTGGTGACGGTATTCGCCGCCCACCAGCAGCTGCAGGAAGGCCTGACCAAGACCCTCAAGGCCGTGACCGGCAAGGCCGCCAAGTGGCGCAAGGGCGAACTGGTGACGTTCAAGGCCAGTGAATAGTGGTCCTGCCCCGTGCCGATTTCCACCAACAGCACCAGGCCCGTGCGCAAGCCGAGGCCCAGCGTCTGTTTGAGCAAAAGGCGGTCCTGCAGGGTGCCTGGCTGAACTGGGTGGCCTCGCAAATCTACGCGTTGCAACCTGCGGCGTACGCCAGCATGGTCAGGAGAGAGCTGGCCTGTCTGCAGCAATCCTGTGAAAAGTGATCCTCGTCCCTCGAAAGCAGGAACCTCTACTACAGTCAGTTGACTGAGTATTCAGAGGCTTTGCGGTCTTCTGCCAGGCCATCCTGCTATTGCTGTGAACAGCACGAGGTGCACAAGCATGAAAGGCATTCGCCGGTTGCTGGCCGCTGTCGTGGCCACGTTCGGATTGTTGGCGTCACCCGCTGCGGTGCTGGCTGCCAGCGCGCCGATCCACTTCGCCGACCTCAATTGGGAAAGCGGCAGCCTGATCACCGATGTCCTGCGGATCATCGTCGAAAAAGGGTATGGGCTGCCGACCGACACCTTGCCAGGCACTACCATCACCCTGGAAACCGCACTGGCCAACAATGACATCCAGGTCATTGGCGAGGAGTGGGCGGGGCGCAGCCCGGTCTGGGTCAAGGCAGAGGCGGAAGGCAAGGTCGTGAGCCTGGGCGATACGGTCAAGGGCGCCACGGAAGGCTGGTGGGTGCCTGAGTACGTGGTCAAGGGCGACCCGGCCAAGGGCATCAAGGCGCTGGCGCCGGACTTGCGCAGTGTCACCGACCTTCCCAGGTACAAAGACGTGTTCAAGGACCCTGAAGCGCCGAACAAGGGGCGCTTCCTCAACAGCCCTATCGGTTGGACCTCGGAAGTGGTCAACAAGCAGAAACTCAAGGCCTATGGGCTCGATGACAGCTATGTGAATTTTCGCAGCGGTTCGGGAGCGGCGCTGGATGCGGAGATCAGCTCGTCGATTCGCCGGGGTAAACCGGTGTTGTTCTATTACTGGTCGCCCACGCCGCTGCTCGGTCGCTTCAAGCTGATCCAGCTGGAAGAGCCGCCCTTCGATGCGCAGGCCTGGAAAACCCTGACCGACGCCGACAACCCCAACCCGCAACCGACCCGATCGCTGCCCTCGAAGCTGTCTATCGGCGTGTCCACGCCGTTCCAGAAGCAGTACCCGCAGATTGCCGCGTTCTTTGCCAAGGTCGATTTTCCCATCGACGCGTTGAACAGGGCGCTGGCCGAGATGAGTGAAAAGCACACGCCACCGCGTCAGGCCGCCGAAGCGTTCATGAAGGCGCATCCGCAGGTCTGGAAGGCCTGGTTGCCCAAGGATATCGCGGACAAGGTGTCAGCCGCCTTGTAGGAGGCGGCCGCAAACGCGTTGGTCGGGTCGTTGGCATGAGCGCGTGCACGGCGAAAAAAGCCGACTAGGATGAGTCTGTTCAAATCCCTTTCAAGGATTTCAGACCATGACCTTCGTGTTGGCTCAATGGCTGGCGACGGTAATTGCGGCAATCGCCCTGGCACACGTGTATTGGGCGTTGGGTGGTAAATGGGCCGTCGTGGCGGTGGTGCCGCAGGTGCCGGTGGAGGGCGGAGCGCGATTGCAGCCGGCCTTCAAGCCCCGTGGCTGGATGACGATGCTGGTGGCGGCGGCGTTGCTGACCATTGCCCTGTTGGTGTGCTTGCGAGTTGGTTGGTGGCTGCCGCAGGTGGATCATCGAGGGTTGCAATGGGTGATCAGCGCCATTGCGTTATTGCTGTTCGCCCGGGCGATTGGTGATTCGGAACTGGTGGGGTTTTTCAAGGAGGTCAAGGGGTCGCGGTTTGCCCGGCTGGACACCTGGGTCTACTCGCCGTTGTGTGTGGTGCTGGGGGCTGGGTTGTTGGCGGTGGCCTGGGTCTAAGATGAAAAATCGCAGCCGACGGAGTACATATCCATTCCTGCGGTAACGGCCACCTATGGTTTCGCCCTTACGGCGAGTCCCTTTTTCAAACGCCAAAAAGGAACCAAAAGGCTTTGCCCCACCACTCGGTGCCGAGCATTAGCGAGGCACCGAACGTCAGGGGCAAGAGCCCTTGGTTACTTGGGGCTTTTCCAAGTGACTCGCCGTAAGGGCGAAACCATAAGTGGCCGTTACCGCAGGAATGGAATGTACTCCATCAACGCAGACTGCGATCTTTCAATCACCCCCCACTCTCCGTACGCCGACTAGAAACCTCCGCCGGCACATCATCCCCCGCCATGCGCTTGCGAAACAATGCCGCCCGGGCCAGCAACAACGTGGTCACCGGCACAGTGATCGCCAGCAGTATCGGTATCAGCCACGCATGCAAAACCGGCCCGGACTTGAGCGCCGAAAAGAAGATGATCGAGGCCAGGGCCACGCACCATGCTCCCAGGGTCGAGGCCAGGGCCGGTGGGTGCATGCGCTGGAAGTAATCCTTCATCCGCAACAGGCCAGTGGCGCCAATGAGGGCAAACAGGCTGCCGAGCACCAGCAGGATGGCCACGGGTATTTCCACCCACAAGGATAATGGCGCACTCATTCGATCACCTCGCCGCGCAGGAGGAATTTCGCCAGGGCGAACGAACCGACGAAGCCAAACAGCGCGATCAGCAACGCCGCCTCGAAGTAAGTGTCACTGGCATAGCGAATGCCCAGCGTCAGCATCATCAGCATCGCCACGATGTACAGGTAATCCAGGGCCAGGACCCGGTCCTGGGCCGATGGGCCCTTGAACAGGCGGATCAGGGTCAGGATCATCGCCACGCAAAACAGGAACAGGCTTAGCAGGATGGCGTTGGACAACAAGCTGCTCATTCGAAAATCTCCATCAGCGGGCGCTCGTAGGTCGCCTTGAAGTGCTGGATGAACAGCACTTCGTCATCCAGGTCGAAGACATGCAGCAGCAGGATGCTGCGATCCAGCGCCAGCTCCGACCAGACCGTGCCCGGCACCACCGTGCAGATCATCGACAGCGCGGCCAGGCCATTGGCGTCGCGCAGGTCCAGCGGCACCTTGACGAACCCTGAGCGCGGCGGCTGGCGGCGAGCATTGAGCACACCGAAGGCGACCGCCAGGTTGGACACCAGCACATCGCGACCGACCAGCAGGAACAGACGCAGGATCACCCCGGGCCGACGAACGCGAATCGGCAGCGGGCGCAGCTTGCGCATCATTAAAGGCGCGCAAAACCCCAGCAGGGCGCCCAGCAACAGGTTGCCGGGGCTGAGCGACAGGTTCAGCAGCAACCACAACAGGCACAGGGCCAGCGACAGCCATGGCGCAGGCAGCAGGCGCTTCATGGTTGCACCTCCAGCAGCGCTGCACTGGCCTGCGGGCCTGGCACTACGCGGGTGCCGAGCACGGCCATCACATACTGCTGCGGGTTGTTCAAGGCGTTGGCGGCCGCTTGGGTGTAGCGCAGCAGCGGTTCGGCCTTGAGCGTGAGCAGGATGCACAAGCCCAACAGCGCAAAAATCGGTACGCATTCCAGGCGCCGCAGCGCAGGCGAGGGGCGTTCTGCCGGTGTCCAGAAACGCTGGACGCCGACACGGGCAAAGGCGATCAACGACGCCATCCCCGAGAGGATCAGCAGCGTCAGCAAGCCCCACGCGGCATTCGATACCGGTGCGTCGCCGGCGTTGCCCAGACCCATCGGGTTGAGCAGGGCGCTGAGCAGGCTGAGCTTGCCGATGAACCCGGAAAGCGGTGGCATGCCGATGATCAGCAGGGCGCAGGCGATGAAGCTCAAGCCGAGGAACGCCATGGTCCAGGGAATCACTTGGCCGACCACGGCTTTCTGGTCGTCGTCGAGGTTGATGCCCTTGACCGGATACAACGATTCCAGCGGCCGAGGCAGCATCTCGTTTTCATCCTCCAGGGGCATTTCGTTGGCCGAGCGCGAGCGTTCGATCAACTCCGCCAGCAGGAACAGCGCGCTCAGCGCCAGGGTCGAGCTGACCACATAGAACAGTGCCGCAGCGATCAGGTTGGGCTGGCCGAAGCCGATCGCCGCCAGCAGGATCCCCGCCGACACCAGGATGCTCAGGCTGGCCATGCGCTCCAGGCGTTGGGCCGCGAGGATCGCCACGGCCGCGCAAACGATGGTGGCCATGCCGCCGTAGATCAGCCAGTCGCCACCGAAGTACGCCGAGGCGCCGGCCTGACCGGAAAACAGCAGGGTCCACAGGCGCAGCAAGGTGTAGATGCCGACCTTGGTCATGATCGCAAACATCGCCGCCACCGGCGCGCTGGCCGAGGAGTACGCCGGCACCAGCCAGAAATTCAGCGGCCACATCCCGGCCTTGGCCAGGAACGCCACCGCCAGGATGCCCGCGCCTGCATGCAACAGGCCGCGATCGGCTTCGGGCACCAGCGGGATCTTCAGCGCCAGGTCGGCCATGTTCAGGGTGCCGGTGACGCCGTAGATCAGCGCCGCGCCAATCAGGAACAGGGTCGAGGCCAGCAGGTTGATCGAGATGTAATGCAGCCCTGACGACACCCGCGCCCGGCCCGACCCGTGCAGCATCAAGCCATAGGACGCGGCCAGCAGCACTTCGAAAAACACGAACAGGTTGAACAGGTCCGCCGTCAGGAAGGCGCCATACAGGCCCATCAGCTGGATCTGGAACAGCGCGTGGAAGCTCGAACCGGCGCTGTCCCAGCGCGCCATGGCGAACAGCAGCGCACAGACGCCGATAATGCCGGTCAGCACCAGCATCAGCGCCGACAGGCGATCGACCACCAGCACCAGGCCGAATGGCACCTGCCAGTTGCCCGGCAGATACACGCCAATGGAACCGGCGATGCCGGTGGTTTGCGTCCATTGCAACAGCAGCACTGAAATACCCAGCCCCAGCAGGCTGGAGAACAGGTTGATCTTGGCTTTGAGCGGGCGGTGCTTCTCGCCGAGCATCAGCATGATCGCGGCGGTCAGCAGCGGCAGCAGGATGGGGGCGGCGATCAGGTGCGACATCGGATTCATTCTTTAGGCTCCCGGCCATCCACATGGTCGGTGCCGGTCAGACCGCGCGAAGCCAGCAAGACCACCAGGAACAGTGCGGTCATGGCGAAGCTGATGACGATGGCGGTGAGTACCAGTGCTTGCGGCAGCGGGTCGGTGTAGTGCAGCAGATCCTGGGGCACGCCGTCCTTGATGATCGGCTCCTTGCCGATGAACAGGCTGCCCATGCTGAAGATGAACAGGTTGACACCGTACGACAGCAGGCACAGGCCCATGACCACCTGGAACGTCCGCGGACGCAGGATCAGCCAGACGCCGGACGCGGCCAGGACGCCGATGGCGATGGCGATGACTTCTTCCATCAGACAGCCTCCTTGATGACGACAAGTTTGGGCTGGGCCGCGGTCTTGTGACCCCGCACCGATTGGTGGGCGAGGGCGGTCAGGATCAACAGCGTCGAACCGACCACCACGGCGTACACGCCGACATCAAAGAACAGCGCACTGGCCAGGTGTATGTCGCCCAGCAGCGGCAGGTCGAAATGCCAGGTGTGGGTGGTCAGGAACGGATAGCCGACGAACATCGCGCCCAGGCCGGTGACGGTGGCGAACAGCAGGCCGACGCCCATCCAGCGCAGCGGCCGCAGGCTCATTTGCGCTTCGACCCACTGGGTGCCGGCGACCATGTACTGCAGGATGAA
Source organism: Pseudomonas umsongensis (assembly GCF_002236105.1). Classification (GTDB taxonomy): domain Bacteria; phylum Pseudomonadota; class Gammaproteobacteria; order Pseudomonadales; family Pseudomonadaceae; genus Aquipseudomonas; species Aquipseudomonas umsongensis. The sequence goes on along the minus strand of NZ_NIWU01000001.1, from coordinate 1,829,624 downwards.
CGCCACCGACATCACCAGGCCCGCGACAAAGCCGCCGCCCGGCTGGTTGTGCCCGCGCATGAACAGGTAGAACGAGACCACCAGCGCAATTGGCAGCAGCAGGCGCACCAGCACCGCCGGGACCATCATGAAGCCGAGCGCGGTGTCGCTGGCGTGACGCGGGTTGACCAGGTCGGTGACCACGTCCGGCGCGAGCAGGCGCTGCTGGGCCGGCAACTGCAGGCTTTCCTTCGGCGGACGGAAGCGTCGCAGCAGGGCGAACACGGTAAGCGCCACGGCCGCCAGCACGGTGATTTCGCCGAGGGTGTCGAAGCCGCGGAAGTCCACGAGCATCACGTTGACCACGTTGCTGCCGCCGCCTTCGGGCAGGGCGCGGCTGAGGTAGAACGAAGAAATGTCGTTCGGCGTCTGGCGGGTCAGCATCGCGTAGGCCAGCAACGCCATGCCACCGCCGACTACCGCCGACAGCAGCAAGTCGCGGATGCGGCGGATGCGCGCCCTGCGCAGGCTGCTCGGCAGCGGCGATACCTCTTCGATCCGCCGTGGCAGCCAGCGCAGGCCCAGCAGGATCAACACCGTGGTCACCACTTCGACCACCAGTTGCGTCAACGCCAGGTCCGGGGCCGAGAACCAGACGAAGGTCACACAGGTCATCAGGCCGCAGACGCTGACCATGGTCAGGGCGGCCAGACGATGGTACTTGGCCTGGTATGCGGCGCCGAGGGCGCAGGCAATCGCCAGCAGCCAGAGGATGACGAACACGATCGAGCCCGGGATCTTCGGTCGGTCGCCCCAGTGCAGGCTGCTGTGCAACATCGGGATCAACCCGGCCAGGACCGCGGCGAGCACCATCAGGAACAATTGCATCTGCAGGCGCCGAGTACTGATCAGTGGCTCCAGGCGTCGGGCCAGGCGCATCATCAGCACCAGGCTGCGTTCGAACAGGCGCTTGCCGTTGAAGCGGCCAATCAGCGGCGGGTAATGGAAGCGACCGAGCTTGAGCTGCTTGCGCAATAGCAGGTACAGCACGATGCCGCCGGACATGGCGATCAGGCTCATGATCATCGGCGCGTTCAAGCCGTGCCAGATCGCCAGGCTGTACTCGGGCAAGGTGCCGCCCACGACCGGTTGCGCGGCAGCGGCGAGCAATGGGCCGACCACTTGCGCCGGGAAGATCCCCACCACCAGGCAGGTGAACACCAGCAGCTCGACCGGCGCGCGCATCCAGCGCGGCGGCTCGTGCGGGGTGTGGGGCAGGTCGGTAGCGGTCGGGCCGAAGAACACGTCAACGGTAAAACGCAAGGAGTAGGCGACGCTGAAGGTCCCGGCGATGGTCGCGACGATCGGCAGGGTGGCTTCGATCCAGGCCGTGGCGTTGATGAACACGGTCTCGGCGAAGAACATCTCCTTGGACAGGAAACCGTTGAGCAGCGGCACGCCGGCCATGGAGGCGCTGGCGACCATGGCCAGGGTCGCGGTGAACGGAATCAGCTTGAACAGGCCGTTGAGCCGGCGGATGTCACGGGTGCCGCTTTCGTGGTCGATGATGCCGGCGGCCATGAACAGCGAGGCCTTGAACGTGGCGTGGTTGAGGATGTGGAACACCGCGGCTACGGCGGCCAGCGGGCTGTTCAGGCCCAGCAGCAGGGTGATCAGGCCCAGGTGGCTGATGGTCGAGTACGCCAGCAGGCCCTTGAGGTCGTTCTGGAACATCGCGCAATACGCGCCGAGCAGCAGGGTGGCGGCGCCGGCACCACTGACGATGTAGAACCATTCTTCACTGCCCGAGAGCGACGGCCACAGGCGAGCCAGCAGGAACACCCCGGCCTTGACCATCGTTGCCGAGTGCAGATAGGCCGAAACCGGTGTCGGCGCGGCCATGGCGTGGGGCAGCCAGAAGTGGAAGGGGAATTGCGCGCTTTTGCTTAGCGCGCCGATCAGGATCAGGGGCAGCAGGATAGGGTAGAGGGCATGAGCACGAATCAGCTCGCCGGCGGCCAGGACCTTGTCCAGGTCATAGCTGCCGACCACATGGCCAAGCAGCATGACCCCCGCCAACAGGCACAAGCCGCCCGCACCGGTGACCATCAGCGCCATATAAGCACCGCGTCGCGCGTCGGCGCGGTGGTGCCAATAGCCGATCAACAGGAACGAGAAGAGGCTGGTCAGCTCCCAGAAAAACACGATCTGGATGAGGTTGCCGGAGATCACCAGCCCGAGCATGGCACCCATGAACGCCAGGAAAAACGCGAAGAAACGCGGTACCGGATCGTCCGGCGACATGTAGTAGCGGGCGTACAGCGACACCAGCGTGCCGATGCCCAGCACCAGCATCGAGAACAGCCAGGCGAAACCGTCCAAGCGCAGGACAAGGTTCAGGCCAAGGCTGGGCAGCCAAAGGAATTCTTCGTGGATTACGCCGCCATGGGCGATTTGCGGGTACAGCAGGGCGACCTGGACGGTGCCGATCAAAGCGACCAGGCCAGCCAGTAGGGATTCGGTATTACGCGCGTTGTGAGGCAGCACCGCTGCCAGACAGCTGCCTATGAAAGGCAGAAGCAGTAGAACTATCAGGGACATAGGCTTCTAATCTGCGGAAGTTTGTGAAGCATCATACGTACCAGTTCCCGGATCGCCAAACGCCAAGCTGTCGCAGAATCCTACAAGGTAGACGGAAAAGTCTTGCTTCACATTGTTTCGAAGGCCTGCGTTCAGCAGGTCCGGCCTCTTCGCGAGCAGGCTCGCTCCCACAGGAGAATGCATTTCAACTGTGGGAGATTCTATGGTTGAGGGGAAGCCCTCAACTGGTTTTCGGTTGGTATTCACTCTGCCCCTTCAGCAGGGCGAATACGATACGAGCGAGCTTGCGAGCCAGCATCACCAAGGCTTGAGTGGTGCTGAAACCCCGATTTCTTTGTTCTTGGTAAAACCCTTTCCAGGCTTCGGTTCGACTCGCCGACATAGCCGCATTGTGCAGAAGGCGGCGGGCTTCTGGATCGCCTCGCTTGGTCAAACTCCGGCGACCATCTTTTTGCCCTGATTTTGACACCCGCAAGTCCATTCCAAGAAAGGCGATAAAGGCATCTGCGTTTCGGAAGTCTCCGCGCTGGAACGCCGTGAGCAAGCGCGCGCCAGTCAAAAATCCAACCCCTTCAACTTTCAAGCAACGCTTCAACTGCCCCAGCAAACCGGCTTCTTTCAGCTGATCGTTGATCGTCTTTTCGATCAGCGTCTCAAGCTGCTGCATGGACTTTATTTGCTCGGAAAAAGCAGCCTTCAGCAAGGGCTCATTCGACCAGCTTTGCACTAGGCCGACCCTGGCCTGGACCAAGGCCGCCCGGCGGCGAAAAAGACTCAGGAGTTGGCGATACAGCGGTGTCGGCGGCGTCCATGGGTGAAGTTCTTCATGCTCGTTCTTCAGATAGCGAGCAAGCAGTTTGGCATCCAGTGCATCGGTTTTGGCACGGACCTTCACACCTTCTCGGTAATGTTTGAGCTCATAGCCGCCCACCATGTAAATCACGCAGCCGGCCTCAAAGGCCAGGTCAGCGAACTCCAGGTGGTAGATGTTGGTGGCTTCAACAGCAATAGCCACACTCCCCGGCAAGTCCTTTAACCACTTGTTGATGCTGATTTTGTTGTTGGGAATCTCTTCAAGCAGGTCCAGTTCGGCGTGATAAATCACCAATTCTTTCTTGGCGACATCCACGCCCACGATCGGCTTTGAAACAGAAACCGGCATTGCCATAGGTTTTCCTCCGGGATAAGGTTTTAAGCACTTGAAGGGCTCACCCAGAGGCGCAGGCTTGTTCCTATCGTCGGTCTAGGCCAGATGCATTCTTTATCGGCGCTTGGGTGAAAGGAGGAGGGGCGAACTCTCCCACAGTCTGTACTGCGTCAACAGTCAGAATCGAGCCTTGTCCCTCCTCCTCCCTTCAAGTCCTACCATACAAGCGAGCCTGCTCGCGAAAGCTATCTTCCAGACGTTGCAGATTTTGCGGTTAACCCTGGGTTTCCCGCTCCAACGCTTCCTCAGCCACAGCGGCCTTACCCTTGGTCTTCAACTCACTGACAATCACCGCCGCCACGATCAATCCCGCTCCCACCAGCGCAATCGCCGGCAGTCGCTCCCCGGCGATCCGCCCGACAATCCCGGCCCACACCGGCTCACCGGCATAGATCAAGGTCGCGCGGGTTGGCGAAACACTCTTCTGCGCCCAGTTCATCGCCACCTGGATCGCCGCACTCGCCGCGCCCAGCCCAAGGGCACTGCACAACAGCAACCAGGAGAAATCAGGAATGTGTTCCTGGGTCGGCACCACCATCAGGAACGACAGCAGCGACGTGACCGCCAATTGCACCACGGTCACCCGTTTCACATCGACCTGGCCGGCAAAGTTGCTGATCAGGATGATCTCCGCCGCAATGGCAATGGCGCTGATCAAGGTAGCGATTTCACCGGGGCTGAAGTTCAATGCCGCGCCGGAAGGGCCCGACAGCAGCATCAACCCGGTAAATGCCAGCATGATGCCAATACTTGGCATCAGCCCCGGACGACGCCCCAGTACCAGCCATTGCAGCAACGGCACGAAGGGCACGTACAGCGCGGTAATGAACGCCGACTGGCTGCTGGGAATGCTTTGCAGCCCGACCGTCTGCAGGCCGTAGCCGAGCATGATCGCCACGCCGATGAAGGCGCCGGCCTTCAATTCAAACAAGGTCAGGTCCCGCAGGCTGCGCCAGGAGAACAGCGCGACGATGATCGCGGCGGCGGCAAAGCGCAGGCCGACGAAAAACATCGGGCCACTGACGGTCATCGCATGCTGGACCAGCAGAAAGGTCCCGCCCCAGACCATGGTGATCAACACCAGCACGCACTCGGCCTTGCTGAGTCGCAGGAAACGGGAGGGAGCCTGGGAGGAGTTCACCGACGTCATGATCTTGCACACTGTTTGAGGGGGACGCACAATGCGCCCGAAGTTGGGCAGTATACTGCGCAACACCATCAAGTGAGCAATATAGTGCACAAAGATTCCTCGCCCCGGGCTTCGGTCCTGCAACACGTCAGCCAGAACATTCGGCGGTTGCGCCATGCCGCCGATATGAGCCAGACCGCGTTGGCGGAAAAATCCGGTGTCAGTCGCCGGATGCTGGTGGCGATCGAGGCCGGCGAAAAGAACGTTAGCCTGACCACCCTCGACCGTGTCGCCGAAGCGTTGGACGTGGCCTTCAGCGACCTGATCCAGGCCCCCGATGTGCGCGACCATAGCCGCATCAACGAACTCGCCTGGGCCGGAACGATCCCCGGTAGCAAGGCGGTGCTGCTGGCCAAGGCCAATGCCACCCGTGAAGTCGAACTCTGGGAATGGCGCCTGGAGCCGGGCGAGCATTATCCGTCGGAGCCTGACGCCGAAGGCTGGAGCGAACAGTTCTACGTGTTCGAAGGCTGCCTGACGGTGATGGTCGGCGAGGTGCCGCACAAGATCGCCGCCGGCGAGTTCTTCATGTTCGCCAGCAACCAGCCGCATTCCTATCGCAACGAGGGAGAAGTCGCGGTGCGCTTTGTGCGCAATGTGGTGATCTGAACTGTTGGCCGGTCAACACTGGATAAACATTTTGCTGTTCTGAAGCTAAAAGCTTTTCTCTAATAATTCGTTAAGATTTTGATAAATAACGAATTTAAATTCAGGCACGACTCCTGCAAAAGCTCTGGTGCATTCACCCAGAACCCGGAGTCGGCCCATGACAGCCTCAGCCCAATCCCCCCGCTCGGCCAGTGTGAGCCCTGCCCATGTGATCCGCTCGGATGCGGAAGCGATTGCCATCGCCCACAAGCTCGCGGCGCGATTCGCCGTCGAAGCCAGCGTGCGCGATCGCGAACGACGTCTGCCGGTTGCCGAGCTCGACGAGTTCTCCGCTAGCGGCCTCTGGGGCATCACCGTGCCAAAAGCCTACGGTGGCGCCGGAGTGTCTTATGTGACCGTCGCCGAAGTGATCAAGATCATTTCCGCCGCTGATTCTTCCCTGGGACAGATCCCGCAAAACCACCTTGGCGTGCTCGACATCCTGGTGCAAACCGCCAGCGAAGAGCAGAAGCAGTACTACTTCGGCAAAGTGCTGCAGGGTTACCGCTTCGGCAACGCCTTCTCGGAATCGAAAAGCAAACACGCCGGGGCTTTTGAAACCCGTATTCACTTCAACGACGACACCGCGCAAATCGACGGCGAGAAGTTCTACTGCACCGGCGCGCTGTTTGCGCACATCGTGCCGGCGGTGGCGGTCAACGAACAGAACCAGGCGTTCATCGCTTTCATCGAGCGCGACAATCCCGGCTTGACGGTGATCGACAGTTGGGACGGATTCGGCCAGCGCACCACCGCCAGCGGTGGCGTGACCCTGAACGCGGTGCAGGTCCCGCTCAGCGCGGTGATCCCGGCCCACAAAGCCTTCGATGAGCCAACCGCCGACGGCCCGATCTCACAAATCATCCAGGCCGCCGTGGACACCGGTATCGCCGTGGGTGCCCTGGAAGAAACCAAGCGCTACGCCCGTGAAGCGCGGCCATGGATCGACAGCGGCCAGGACCACGGCTGGCAGGACCCGTTCAGCATTGCCGCCATCGGCGATCTCGAATGGCGTGTGCGGGGTAGCGAAGCGATCCTGAAAAAGGCCGGCCAGGCCATTGACGCCGCGCTGCTCGACGCCAATGAAGACACGGTGGCGCACGCCTCGGTGGTGGTCGCCCAGGCGAAAGTGCTGTCCACCGAAATCGCCTTGCTCACCAGCAGCAAGCTCTTCGAACTGGCCGGTACCCGCTCGGTGCTCGGCAAATACAACCTCGACCGTCACTGGCGCAACGCCCGCACCCATACGCTGCACGACCCGGCGCGCTGGAAATACCACTTGATCGGCAACTACCTGCTCAACGGCGTAAAGCCTGCGCGCCACGCCTGGAACTGAGGAGTCCACCATGAACGCCTTGACCCAACCGATTGCCGCCGGGCAACCCCTGGCCAACAGCCGGCATGACCTGCACAACGCGCGTAGCCTGCTCGATGCGACCTTGCGTTTCGTCCGCCAGCACAACCAGGCAACTGATGAGCCTCTGGTGATCAGCCGCCTTGGCGATGTGCACATCCGCATCGAAGTGGCCGCTGCGCTGCTGGAACGCGCTGAAGAATTTCTCGCCAGTGGCACTGACGACATCGAAGTCAGCATCGCCGAAGCCGAATCCCGCCTGGCCAGCGCCGAGGCTTTGAGCACAGCCAGCAACGCCGAATTCGAACTCACGGGGCAGCGCACCGCATTGCCGGGTTCGCTGCACGATCCGCTGCGCGGCAAGCTCCACCTCATCGGCAACTTTCGCCTCAACGGCATTCACCCGCCCAGCTTGCACACATCAACCAAGGGAGCCGTTTGATGGCCCGTGAAATCCGTCTCAATGCTTTCGACATGAACTGCGTCGGCCATCAGTCGCCAGGGTTGTGGGCGCATCCGCGGGATCGTTCCTGGCAGTACAAGGACCTGGAATACTGGACAGATCTGGCGAAAATCCTCGAGCGCGGCAAGTTCGACGGCCTGTTCATCGCCGATGTGCTTGGCATCTACGACGTCTATAACGGTAACGGCGATGCGGCAATCCGCCAGGCGGCCCAGGTGCCGGTCAACGACCCGCTGCAACTGATCCCGCCGATGGCGCTGGTGACCGAACACCTGGGCTTTGGCCTGACCGCGTCGCTGTCGTTCGAGCATCCGTACCCGTTTGCCCGACGCCTGTCGACCCTCGATCACCTGACCAAGGGCCGCGCTGGCTGGAACATCGTGACCTCGTACCTGGAGAGCGGGGCGAAGAACCTCGGGCAGAAAACCCAGACCGAGCACGACGCCCGCTACGACTTCGCCGAAGAGTACCTGCAGGTTTGCTACAAGCTCTGGGAGGGCAGTTGGGAAGAGGGCGCGATCCTGCGCGATCGCGAGCGGCGGATCTTCAGCGACCCGAGCAAAATCCACGAGATCCAACATGTCGGCAAACACTTCCAGGTGCCGGGGATTCACCTCTGCGAGCCCTCGCCGCAACGCACTCCGGTGTTATATCAGGCGGGGGCGTCAAGTCGCGGCAAGCAGTTCGCCGCCGAGCATGCCGAGTGTGTGTTCGTCGCCGCACCGTCGAAAGTGCTGCTGAAGAAAACCGTGGCCGACATCCGCAAGCGTGCAGCGCAGGCGGGGCGTGATCCGTCGAAGATCCTGATTTTCAACCTGCAGACGGTGATCCTCGGCGAGACCGACGCCAAGGCCAAGGCCAAGTTCGAGGAATACAAGAGCTGGGTCAGTTATGAGGGCGCGATGGCGTTGATTTCCGGCTGGACGGGCATCGATTTCAGTCAGTTCAACCCGGATGAACCGCTCAAGCATGTGCACACCAATGCCATTCAATCGGCGGTGGAGGCGTTCTCCACGGCCAATCCGAACAAGGTCTGGACCCCCAATGAACTGGCCGACTGGGTGGGCATCGGTGGCTTTGGCCCGTTGTTTGTCGGGAGCCCGGAAACCGTTGCCGATCTGCTGCAGGAATGGGTCGAGGAGACGGATGTGGATGGCTTCAACCTGGCGTATGCGCTGACCCACGAAACGTTCATCGATGCCGTGGAGTTGCTGGTGCCGGAGTTGCAGAAACGCGGTGTGTACAAGACCGAATACGCGCCGGGGACATTGCGCGAGAAGTTGTTCGGTGAAGGACCGCGCTTGCCGCAGATTCATCCGGGCAGCGGGTACCGCGATCTGGCGGGGTTGCGGCAGCAGGAGAGAAAGGTGGTGTCTGCCTGAGTAGATGATCGTTCCCACGCTCTGCGTGGGAATGCATCCCGGGACGCTCCGCGTCCCTGCATCAGGAGCGGACGCAGAGCGTCCATGGCGGCGTTCCCACGCAGAGCGTGGGAACGATCATGGCATCTTCGCGAGCAGGCTCGCTCCCACATTACCCATGAACAGGAGGTCAACCCATGAGCGTGCACGAACTCAAGCGTCCGCCGATTGCGGATACCAGGGAATGGCAGGTCAGCGCACCCAAGGCGCTGGAGCAATTGCGCCATTGGGCGCAAATCAGTCCTTTGCAGCCAGCGCTGCGGCACAAGCGTCACGGGCAATGGTTTGCCTGGCGCTGGATCGATGTCTTGCGCGATGTCGAGCGCCTGGCCGATGGCTTGCGCCAGCAAGGATTCGATGAGGATTCGCGGCTGGCCGTCAGCGGCGCCTTCGAGCCGAACCTGTTGCTGCTGGCCCTGGCGGCTCAGCACATCGGCGGCGAGGTGCTGGCCATCGCCGACAACCTCGACGCTCCCGCCTTGCACAACGTCCTGTGGCGCAGCAGCCCTGGCCACGCCTTTGTGCAGGGACGGCAGGCGCGGCAACTCTGGCTCAACCAGGGCCAGTCGTTGCTCGACTTCGCCGAGCTGCTGGGCCCGACAGAGCATCCGCAACGGCTTCGCCTCGGTGTGAACGCAGAACAGTTATGGAGCGAAGAGGGCACCGAATGGCAGGACGGCCTGGCGGTATTGTTCAAACAATGGCTCGGTGTCGGGCAAACCCTGGCTTTCCCGGAAAGCCCTGGCAGCGCCAGTCGTGATCGCCGTGAAGTGGCGCCTTCGGGCTTGCTGCTCTCCGCCGGGCGCCTGCAACTGCTTGCCATGGAAATCGAAAGCCGCCTCGCGTCACCGGGCACCTGGCGCCGCCGCCTGTGCGACTGGGCCATTGCCCAGCCGCAAAAGCCCCTGCAACGCCTGATCAAGACCCGCGTCCGCCGCCTGCTGGGCTTTCACAACCTGCACTTCATCTGGCAAGCCACGCGCACCGCGCAAGCGCAATCCACGCCTGCCTGGCTCGCCGAATTCAAACGGAACATCGCATGATCTCGACCGATTCCATCCTGCAAGTCAGCGGTATTTCCCTGTCCTTCAAAGGCGTCAAGGCGATCAACGACCTGTCGTTCGATGTGCGCCGTGGCGAGATCTGCGCGTTGATCGGCCCCAACGGGGCGGGCAAGAGTTCGTTGCTCAATGTGCTCAACGGCGTGTACCGCTTCGATGCCGGTTCGATCGTGTTCGAGCAGCAGTCTTTCAAGCGCATCGATCCTTTGAGCGCTGCGCGCCGGGGCATAGGCCGAACGTTCCAGAACAACGCGCTGTTCAAGAAAATGAGCGTGATCGACAACCTCCTGACCGGCCTGTCGCGACACCTGCGCAGCAGCTTCATCGAGCAGGCATTGGGTTTGCCACGAGCCCGGCTTGAAGCCGAACAGTTTCGCCAGCAGGCCCAAGGCATCCTCGAATTCCTCGAACTGCAAGCCCAACGCGATGTGCCGGTGGGCAATCTCGCCTATGGCCTGCAAAAGCGCGTCGAGCTGGGCCGCGCCCTGATCGCCGGTCCGAGCCTATTGCTGCTCGACGAGCCGATGGCCGGGATGAACGCCGAGGAAAAACAGGATATGGCCCGATTCATCGCCTACATCAACCGTGACCTTGGCACCACGGTGGTGTTGATCGAACACGACATGAGCGTGGTGATGGGCCTGTCCGACCATGTGGTGGTACTCGACTACGGGCGCAAGGTTGGCGATGGCACGCCTGCCCAGGTGCAGGCCAACCCTGAGGTGATCGCGGCGTATCTGGGAGTGGTGCACTGATGACGTTCTTCGTTGAAACCCTGCTCGGCGGCTTGCTCGCTGGAACCCTGTATTCGCTGGTCGCCATCGGCTTCGTGCTGATCTACAAGGCCAGCGGTGTGTTCAATTTCGCCCAGGGCGCGATGCTGTTGTTCGCCGCGCTGACTTTCGTCAGCCTGCACGATCAGGGTGTGCCGTTTGCCCTGGCGCTGCTGTTGACAGTGCTGGTGATGATCGTTGGCGCGCTGTTGATCGAGCGGCTGGTGCTGCGACCCTTGGTCAATCGCTCACAGATCACCCTGTTCATGGCCACGCTCGGCCTGTCCTTCATCATCGAAGGCCTGGCGCAAGGCTTGATGGGCTCGCAGGTCCGGGCGCTGGACCTGGGCATCGACGACGTGCCGCTGTTCATTGGCGCGATGATGTTCAGCCAGTTCGACCTGATCGCCGCCGCTGCGGCCATCGTGCTGGTGACGGTGCTGGCACTGCTGTTCAACAAGACCCGCATCGGCATCTCGTTGCGGGCGGTGGCAGATGACACCACCGCCGCGCTGTCCATCGGCATCAACCTCAACCGCATCTGGCAGATCGTCTGGGCCGTGGCCGGAGTGGTCGGACTCGTGGCCGGGTTGCTCTGGGGGGCGCGACAAGGGGTGCAGTTTTCCCTGTCGCTGGTGGTGCTCAAGGCGTTGCCGGTGTTGATCATCGGTGGTTTCACCTCGATTGGCGGGGCGATTGTCGGCGGGCTGATCGTCGGTGCGGCGGAGAACCTCGCCGAAGTCTACATCGGCCCGCTGATCGGTGGCGGCATCACGCCGTGGTTTGCTTATGTCCTGGCCCTGGCCTTCCTCTACATCCGTCCCGCCGGCCTGTTCGGCGAGCGCGCCATCGAGCGAGTCTGAACCCATGTCGATTTCCCTTACCCGTGAAACCGCACCGGCGGTGTTGGTCCGGCGCCGCGTGCCGTTCGGTCTGGTCGGCTTATTGCTGATCGCGGTTGTCGTCGTTCCACTGACCGGCAACGACTATTGGTTGAACGCCATTCTGATTCCGTTCCTGGTGCTGTCCCTGGCCGGACTTGGCCTGAACCTGCTGACCGGCTACACCGGGCAAACCTCGGTGGGTGCGGCCGGGTTCATGGCGGTCGGGGCGTTTGCCACGTACGGTTTTCTGTTGCGTTTGCCTGAACTGGGGCTGCCAGTGGCGTTGCTGGGTGGCGGTTTGATCAGTGCGGTGGTGGGCTTTTTTTTCGGGCTGCCGAGTTCGCGGATCAAGGGCTTTTACCTGATGGTTACCACCCTGGCGGCGCAGTTTTTCCTGGAGTGGCTGTTCGTCAAATTCCCCTGGTTCTACAACTACGGCTCGTCCGGCACCATCAGCGCACCGAAACTGGCGCTGTTCGGCCATGACCTGAACACGCCGCTGGGCCGCTATTGGCTGACCCTGACCACTGTGCTGCTGCTGACCTGGGTCGCGGTGAACCTGGTGAAAAGCCAGATCGGCCGCAACTGGATGGCGATCCGCGACATGGACACCGCCGCTGCCGTCATCGGTATTCCCGTGGCGCGCTACAAGCTCCTGGCATTTGCCGTCAGCTCGTTCTACCTGGGCATCGCCGGCGCCTTGTGGGCCTTTGCCTACCTGGGCACCGCCAGTGCCAGCAGTTTCGATATCAATCGATCATTCCAGATCCTGTTCATCATCATTATCGGTGGCATGGGCAGCATCGCCGGCAACTTCGTCGGCGCGGCATTCATCAGCCTGTTGCCAATCCTGCTCAGCCACCTCGGCCAAGCCTTGCTCGGTGGCGCGGTGGATGCCGGGCAGCTGCAAAACCTGCAAAAAATCATCTTCGGCGTGCTGATCATCCTGTTCCTGATCAAGGAACCGGAAGGCTTGATCCGCCTGCTGGGCAATCTTCGTGAACGGCTGGGCCACTGGCCGCTGCGCTTCTGAATCCTTCCACTACTAGAGAAACAACATGCGTGCATCCTTGAAACGCTCCCTGCTCGGCGCCGCTTTGGCGCTGGCGGTTTTCGGCAGTGCAGTACCGATGGCCCAGGCCTCGGCGGACCAGCAGTTCTTTCCGTTGGCCACTTACCGGGTCGGCGCCTACGCCTCCAGCGGCGTACAGGTGTGGGCCGGGATGATCGATTACCTCAACTACATCAACGAGGTCGAAGGCGGGATCAATGGGGTGAAACTGGTTTGGCAGGAATGCGAAACCGAATGGACGGCGGAGAAGGGCATCGAGTGTTACGAGCGCTTCAAGAATGGCCTGGATGGCGCGCCCGTAGCGGTCTATCAACCTAACGGCGCGCCGGCGGCCTATGCCCTGAGTGAACGGGCGGAAGTCGACAGGATTCCGCTGATCACCCTGGGTTATGGCCGCACCGAAGCCACCGACGGCACGGTGTTCCCGTACAACTTCCCGGTGATGCTGACCTTCTACAGCGAAGCCTCCAGCCTGATCAACTACATCGCCCAGCGAGAGGGTGGCTTCGACAAACTCAAGGGCAAGAAAATCGCCACGGTCTACCACGACTCCGCATACGGTCGCGAAACCCTGGGGCCGCTCAAGCTGTTGGCCGAGAAGTACGGGTTCGAGAACATCCAGATTCCGGTGGCCGATCCGGGCAATGAGCAATCGGCGCAATGGCGGCAGATCCGTCAGCTCAACCCGGACTGGGTGTTCCTGCGCACCTGGGGCGTGTCGACCCCGGTGGCGGTCAAGACCGCTGCGCGTTTCGGCTTCCCGGTGGACCACATCGTCGGCGACATCTGGGCCAGCTCCAGCGAAGACGTGCTGCCCGCTGGCGCTGCCGCCAAAGGCTACCTGGCGCTGACGCCGTACCCGGCCGGCACTGACTTCGAGATCCACAAGCGCCTCAAGCAATACATCCTCGACAAGGGCAAGAGCGACCTCAAGGACCTGAAGAATTTCGGCAGCGTCTACTACAACTCCGGGCTGGTGAATGCCGCCGTGGCGGTGGAAGCGATTCGCACCGCCCAGGGCAAATTCGGCAAGCGCCCGCTCAACGGTGAGGAAGGGCGTTGGGGCCTGGAACATCTGAATATCGACGATGCGCGGCTCAAGGACATGGGTTACTTCGGCCTGATGCAGAACCTCAAGCTGTCTTGCAAGGATCACGAGGGCGGCGGTTCGGCGCGGGTGCAGCAGTGGGACGGCGCCAACTGGACGCTGATCAGTGACTGGATCGCCGCCGACCGTGCGTTGTTGCGGCCATTGATCGATGAGAAATCCGCCGCGTTCGCCAAGGAAAAAGGCCTGACGCCACGCACCTGCACCGCGGAGGAATAAGCCATGAGCCATGCCGCCAGCGACATTGCCGTCAACGATTTGTTGCGGGTCAATGACATCGAAGTGATCTACGACGGCGCGATCCTGGCCGTGGCCGGCGTCTCGCTGACGGTGCCCAAGGGCGGCATCGTCGCGTTGCTCGGCGCCAACGGCGCGGGTAAAAGCACCACGCTCAAGGCGATTTCCGGGCTGGTGCGGGCCGAGCGGGCCGAGGTCAGTCGTGGCAGCATCGAGTTCCTGGGGCGTGATACCGCAGGCGTCGATCCGAGCCTGCGGGTGCGCGAAGGGATGGTCCACGTACTGGAGGGCCGGCACGTCTTCGCGCAATTGACGGTGGAGGACAACTTGCGCAGTGGTGGATTTGTCCGCGGCTTGAGTCGCCAGGACATGGCCCGGGAGCTGGAGCGCATCTACGCCTGGTTTCCGCGCCTGAAAACCAAGCGCAAGACCCAGGCCGGCCTCACGTCCGGTGGCGAACAGCAGATGGTCGCCATCGGCCGCGCATTGATGACACGTCCTACTTTGGTACTGCTCGACGAACCTTCCATGGGATTGGCGCCTATCATCGTCCAGGAGATTTTCGAGATCGTCGCCCAGCTCAACCGCGACGCACAAGTGAGCTTCCTGATTGCCGAGCAAAATATTAATGTGGCGCTCAAGTACGCTTCCACGGCCTATGTCCTCGACACCGGCCGGGTGGTGTTGTCCGGCAGCGCCAGCGAGCTGCTGGCCCGGGGCGATCTGCATGACTTCTATCTAGGTAAACACTGAGCAGTGAGAACGGCATGAGTGAAACCCAAAACGGACAGGCGAGCGACGTCATCCGTCACGCGGACATCCTGATTATCGGCGGCGGCCTCAGCGGCGCGATGTTGGCGGCGCAACTGTTACGCCTGCCGGGCAAGCGCCAGGTGCTGGTGATCGAACCGCGCGCCGAGCTCGGGCGCGGCGAGGCCTACAGCGCCGTGGAGCTTGGGCATACGCTCAACGGCAACGCGGCGCGCATGAGTGTCGATCCGGACAACGCCGATGACCTGACCCAATGGTTGACCGACTACATTGCGGCCGGCGGCTGGCCGGAGTCGGATGAGCAGCATGTACCGGTCAGCGAGTTGTTCCCGCCACGGGGGATTTTTGGCCTGTACGTGCAGCAGCGCTTGGCCGAGGCTCAAGCGCTGGGTGCGTTGAACGGCTCGACGGTCGAGCATGTGCGCGCCGAGGTGGTGGATCTGCAAACCGATGCGCAGTCGGTGCGCTTGAGCTTGAGCGACGGCCAGCGACTGCAGGGTTCCTTTGCCGTGCTCGCGACGGGGATGTTCCCGGCCGCGCGCACGCCGCAGACGCAGTCCAGCGGCTTGAACGCGGCAGCGCTTGACCCGTGGGATGTTGCTGCGATGCGCCAGCTCGATCCGCAGTCGACGGTGCTGATCATCGGCTCGGGGCTGACCATGGTCGATGCCGTGGTGTCGCTGGAACAGGCTGGGCATCGCGGGCCGATCAACGTGTTTTCCCGACACGGCCTGTTGCCCCATGTGCGGCGCCAACCACCGGCCTGGGTGGATTTCCTGGCCGAGGATCAGAGCATTCGCACGCCACGACAGCTGGTGCGTGAATTACGCCGGCATTGCCGCGATGCCATCGCACGGGGCATTGACTGGCAGGCACCGCTGGACACGGTGCGGGCGCACATCGGCCGTCTGTGGAGTCAGGCCACTGACCTGCAGCGTCGGCAATTCGTGCGCCATGTACGGCCGTGGTGGGAAAGCCATCATCACCGCTCGCCACCGTTGAGCGCCGAACTGGTGGAGCGCCTGCACAAGGAAGGGCGGTTGCAGATTCAGGCAGCCTCGTTCAAAGGGCTGGAGCCTTCTTCGGGCAATGAGGTGAGTATTCGAATTCGCCGCCGAGGTGAAACGCAAACCGTTGTCGTCAGTGGCGCGGCATTGATCAACTCCAGCGGCATCGAATATGACTGGCGACGGGTGGCGCGACCATTGCCCCGGCAATTGCTGGCGCGCGGGCTGATTCGCCCGGGACACCTGGCGCTGGGCATTGCGGCCGAGGTCGACGGTGCGGTACTGGATGCCGATGGTCAGGCTGCGAGCCGCCTGTTTGCCATGGGCCCACCGTTGCGCGGGATGTGGTGGGAAAGCACTGCGGTCACAGATGTCGCAAGCCAGGCCAAGGCACTGGCCGCGCGATTGGCAACACCATAAACCCTGTAGGAGCTGTGTAGATGCAACAAACCCCGCATTGGCGGGGTTTGTTGTTTCAGGCAGCCCAAGGCTGTTGATCAATAGCGCTGATACTTGGAGCCGAACTCAGGGCGGTTTTCTGCGACGTAGAGTTTGTCTTTCTGGTCAGCGCTGACGGTGTTCACGTTGAGTGTTGCCGGCTGGCTGACTTTCGCCGCTGCAACCAGCGGGGTAGTGGCGTGGGGGGCGGCAATGGCGCTAGTGGCACCAAGCACCGAAAGGGCGAAGCCGAGACCGATGAGGCTTTTCATGATGTTGCTCCAGAGCGTGGGAGAAGATGTGGCCACTGTAGTGCTGGAGCGTCGCGATGAAAAAACACCCTTGCGCATAGTCGTTATCGAGGGTGTTGATCTATTCAGGCCTGTGCATCGAGCATTTCCACCGGGTAGGAGAACACGTACCCCTCGCTGCGCACGGTCTTGATGTAGGTCGATTCCCGTGAGTCGTCCTTGAGTCGTTGGCGCAGGCGGCTGACCAGCAAATCAATCGAACGGTCGAACAGATCGGCGTCGCGGCCTTGGGTCAGGTTGAGCAATTGGTCGCGACTCAGAACCCGTTGCGGGTGATCGAGGAACACCCGCAGCAGGCGGTATTCGGCGCCACTGAGGGCCACCAGGGTGCCGTCTTCGTCGAGCAAATGACGGGCGGTGGTGTCCAGGCGCCAGCGGCCAAAACCGAGCATCCGACCGCTTTCGCTGATCAGCAGATTGGGTGGCAGCATGCGGGTACGGCGCAATACGGCGTTGATCCGCGCCAGCAGTTCGCGGGCGGAGAAGGGTTTGGTCAGGTAGTCGTCAGCGCCCATTTCCAGGCCGAGGATACGGTCGGTTTCATCGTTGCGAGCGGTGAGCATCAGGATCGGCGTGGCTTTGTGCTTACCCGCGCGAAGTTCGCGGCACAGCACCAGGCCGTCGTCGCCGGGCAACATGATGTCGAGCACGATCAGGTCGACCTGGTTGGCTTCGAGGAAGCTGCGCATGTGCCGGCCATCGGGGACCACGGTGGTGCGCAGGCCGTTTTTCTTCAAGTAGTTGCCGACGAGTTCGCGGATTTCGCGATCGTCGTCGACGATCAGGATGTGGTTGACGTGGTCCATCGGTCGATCCTCTTTTTTTGCAACGATACATTTTGTAGGCGTTGGGTTGCCAGCGAAGGCGGCCTCATAGCTCTCGGATGTACCCGATCTACTGATCTACTGATCTACTGATTTACTGTAGGAGTCAGGCTTGCCGGCGAAGGTGCCCTTACAGTCAACCAATTCTCTTTCAGGTGTACATATCCATTCCAGCGGTAACGGCCACCTATGGTTTCGCTCTTACAGCGAGTCACTTTGAAGAGCGGAACGCCGCCCGGCGCAAAGTAACCAAACGCTCCTGCCCCTGGCGTTCGGTGCCTCGCTAATGCTCGGCATGCCCTCGCTCCGGTCCTGCTCCGTGGGCCCGCCGCGATCGACCATCCATGGTCGTGCGCGGCTAACCCGGCATCCATGCCGGGTTGCCCACTACGCAGAACCTCCACTCGGCCTCTCGATGGGGCAAGAAAATCAAAAGCCAAAGCAGAGCAAAAGCAAAGCGAGGCGGCCTGACAGCCGACCTGATTGCAGGACTGTCCGCAATCCCATTGTGGGAGCGGGCTTGCTCGCGAAGGACGTCCAGACAACGCAATCATCCAGACAGGGCGCGTTATCGTTGACGTTCTTCGCGAGCAAGCCCGCTCCCACAGGAGATTGGGGGTATCTGCAAAAGTCAGGTCGGCTATCAGGCCGCCTCGCTTTTGTTTTTGATCTGGGTGCCCCGTTAACCACGATGGCCGAACGCAGGCATTGCGCAGTGGGTAAACCGGCAGGACGCCGGTTTAGCCGCGCTGGGCGTTCAGTCATCACCTGTACTTCTTCGGCCGTCCAGCCATCGCGCGTCAGTTGCTCGCGTTCAGGTGACCAGCAGTCTGGCGGCGTTGCGTTGGCGCATGTGGATTTACCTCTCCCTGAAAGCAGCAAGCCGAAGCATCAGCTTCGGCTCGCACTTAACAATTTACATTAACTTGCTTACGCAACCACTCGATAACACGGCACATAAGCCGCACCACCCGGCAGCTTCATCCGGTGCTGGGCGACGAAGGCCTTGAGCAGTTGATCCAGCGGCTGCATGACGGCCGCATCGCCACGGATCTGGTATGGCCCGTGTTTTTCGATCAGGCGGATGCCCTTGTCCTTGACGTTGCCGGCGACGATGCCGGAGAACGCACGGCGCAGGTTGGCGGCCAGTTCGTGGGGTGGCAGGTCACGGCTGAGCTTGAGGTTGGCCATGTTTTCGTGAGTCGGGTCGAACGGGCGCTGGAAGCCTTCGTCGATCTTCAGCAGCCAGTTGAAATGGAACGCGTCATTGCGTTCGCGACGGAACTGCTTCACCGCCTTGAGGCCCTGGGTCATCTGTCGGGCGACTTCTGCCGGGTCGTCGATGATGATCTCGTAGTGCTTCTTGGCATCTGCGCCCAGGGTGGCGCCGACGAACGCGTCAAGCTGTTCCAGGTAGGGCGCCGCATGTTTCGGGCCCGTGAGGACGACCGGGAAGGGCAGGCCTGCGTTGTCCGGGTGCATCAAAATGCCCAGCAGGTACAGGAACTCTTCGGCGGTACCGGCGCCGCCCGGGAAGATGATGATGCCGTGGCCGACGCGGACGAAGGCTTCCAGGCGTTTCTCGATGTCTGGCAGGATCACCAGTTCGTTGACGATCGGGTTCGGCGCTTCGGCGGCGATGATTCCCGGCTCGGTCAAGCCCAGGTAGCGCCCGCCGTGGATGCGTTGCTTGGCATGGGCGATGGTGGCGCCTTTCATCGGGCCTTTCATCACGCCGGGGCCGCAACCGGTGCACACGTCGAGGCTGCGCAGGCCCAGTTCGTGGCCGACTTTCTTGGTGTATTTGTATTCTTCGGTATTGATCGAGTGACCGCCCCAGCAGACCACGATCTTGGGCTCGACGCCGGGGCGTAGCGTGCGGGCGTTGCGCAGCAAGTGGAAGACATAGTCGCTGATACCCTGGGAGGTGCTCAGGTCGATGCGTTGGCTGTCGAGTTCGTTTTCGGTGTAGACGATGTCGCGCAGGGCGCTGAACAGCATTTCACGGGTGCTGGCAATCATTTCGCCGTCGACGAAGGCGTCGGCCGGGGCGTTCAGCAGTTCCAGGCGTACGCCACGGTCTTGCTGGTGGATGCGGATTTCGAAGTCCTTGTAGGCTTCGAGGATGGTCTTGGCGTTATCGACGTGGGCGCCGGTGTTGAGGATGGCCAGGGCGCACTGGCGGAAGATGTCGTAGGTGCTGCCGGATCCAGCTTCGCTCAGTTGCTGGACTTCCCGTTGGGAGAGTGTTTCCAGGCTGCCTTTCGGGCTGACCGAAGCATTGATTACTTGTCGTTGGGTCATTCAATGATCCTTAAAACGATGTCATTCACGCGCAAACAACGAATGGCATCCGAATAGAGAGTATCCATGAAAGAAGATGGCACGAACTGCGCGGTCTCGCCATGTCCTCCTTTTGATGATGTATAGATGAAAAGGAGCCCCAGCATAGCTAAATCCGTCGCAGAGGCGATAATGGCCCGCGGTCTTTTTGCCCTGCGACCCTTTTTTTGCCATTGAAGCCAAGGAATCCCGACGTCATGTTCGAAATCCAGCCGATGAACGCCGACGACTATCGGCAACGGACGCGGCGCAGCACGCTGATGATCGCGCTGATCTTTCTCGCGCTGGCGATGGCCCTGTCCACCGCGGCGGTGACGTTGTTCGGCGAGCCGGGAGGGGACAATCTACGCTTCAATATCGGCGGAGTGTTTGCCGCGGTATTGGTCATGGCCGCGTTGATGCGCAAGCTGTTCTGGCACCAGCAATGGATGGCGCCGGCGGTCTACAGCTGGCAACTCAAGCGCAGCCTGATGAGCATCACCAACGTTATGCACCACCTCAAGGCGGCCGTGGAAGCGGGGGATCCGGACGCCATGAAGCTTTTGCGCTTCTATCACCTGGGATTGAGCCAGATGCACCAACTGGACGGTAACTCCAGCGATGATGCGCAACTACACCGGGAAATGGAGCAACATCAGGCGCGGATGCAAGCGCTGGGCATCGATATCCGGCAGACGCGCCTGGACCCGGCCTGGCTTGACGCGCTAAAGCGTACACCGCGATAGGCCCATGGAGCAGCAAGGGCCTTTTCATTCGATTCAAGGAGCGAACGTCATGGGGCAGCCGTCCATTCACGATCCTGTGGAACAAAACCGGCAGGGTGTCCCCCGGCTCAAGACTCGCTCTGCCGTCACCTTTTTGATTGCCGTCTGCCTGTCGATGGCGGTGATCGTGATTTGGGAATCCTGGAGCTCGCGCCAGTACCATCTGCATGACAAGGAAGTGGCGATGTCCAACCTTGCGCAGACCCTGGCCTCGCAGGCCCAGGCGGCGATCAAGCAAGCCGACACGCTGCTGTTCACCCTGGTCGATCGCCTGGAGAACGACGGCATCGACGCGGGTCGGCTCGATCGCCTGCAACGCTTGCTCGGCGCCCAGCGCCGTGAGTTGAGCCAGGTGCATGGACTGTTCGTCTATGACGAAACCGGCAAATGGATCGCCAACTCCAACGGTGCCGAGGTGGGGGTTGCCAACAATTCCGACCGCGAGTACTTCATCTATCACCGCGATCATCCTGACCGCGGACCGCACATCGGCCCTTCGATCAGGAGCCGCTCCAGCGGCGAATGGATCATGACGGTGTCGCGCCGGATCAATCACCCGGATGGCCGTTTCGCGGGCGTGGCGCTGGCCACCATTTACCTCAGCCATTTCCTGCAGCTTTACGATGGCATCGATATGGGCCGCAACGGTGTGATCAACCTGATCGCCGACGATGCCAGCATTATCGTGCGCCGGCCGTTTCACGAGGCGGACATCGGCACCAGCCTGGCCAAGAGCCCATTGTTCACCCGGCTGCTGCCACAGGGCAGCTCGGGGACGGCTACCGTCCGGTCCATCCTGGATGGCGTGGAGCGGGTGGTGGGCTATCGCCGGGTCGAGGGTTATCCGCTGATCGTCTTTGCCGCGCTCAACAAGGACGAAGTACTGGCGAGCTGGCGCCAGCAGTCCTTGCTCAGTGCGGGCATCGTTGCGCTGTTGCTCGGGGTGCTGGGAGGGCTCGGCTATCGCCTGATCAAGTTGATGAAGAAGCAGGACCGCATCCAGGGCGAGTTGCTCGGCACTCAGGAACGGCTGCTCGAACTCAATCGCAACCTTGAGTTGCTGGCGCTGGAAGACGCGCTCACGGGCCTGGCCAACCGGCGTCAGTTCGATCTGTTCATCCAGGCGGAAATGGGCCGCGCCCGGCACAACATGACGGGGTTGGCCCTGTTGATGATCGATGTCGATCACTTCAAGCCATTTAACGATCGCTACGGCCACCTGGCCGGTGATGAGTGCCTGCGCAAGATCGCTGTGCTGATTACCGAGCACATCAGGCGCCCCGGCGATCTGGCTGCGCGCTTTGGTGGTGAGGAGTTTGCCGTGGTGCTTCCGGGAACTGACTACGTCGGAGCATTTTTGCTGGCGGAAAAAATCCGCCACGCGGTCCAGTCCGCCGGCTTGCCGCACAGTGAAAGCCCTGATGGCAAGGTGACGGTCAGCGTGGGTGTCTGCGGTTATGATCCGGCATCCGAGGCCCAGACCAGTGAGTTGATCGGGGCGGCCGACAAGGCGCTGTACGTGGCCAAGGCCAGCGGGCGCAACATGAGCGTGATTGCCAACTGAGGCTCAGGCAAACCGGTCGCTGCCTTGTACCAGCCGGGTGCGAAGGTGCGGTTGCTTGAGCTTTTCCAGCCACCAGCCCAACGCCCGCCCGTCGTGATCGCCGCGCCAGCCGGCATACAGAATGTTCGGCTCGCGGGGATCGGCCATCTGTTTTTCCACCAGCGAGCCATTGTCCAGTAACGAGGTGACGCGATGCCTGGGCAGCCAGCCCACGCCGAGGCCGTCGCATTGGGCGAGGATTTTCGCGCGCATGGTCGGCACCGCCAGCACCGATTGGCCACCGGAGACCCCGTAGGTACTGCCTTCGCTGGCCCGGGACGAATCCGCCACGACAATCGCCCGGTGCTGCGCCACCATGGCGCGGGTGATCGGTTCGCGGGCCTTGGCCAACGGGTGCCTGGGCGAGACGGCGAACACCCACTGCATTTCCCCCAGTTGCATCCAGCGCAATGACGCGATGGCCGGTGGCTCGTTGGTGGCGCCGATGACCAGGTCCGCGCGGCCTTCACGCAGGGCCTCCCAGACACCCCGCAGCACTTCCTGGGTGATGCGCAGCGGTACGCCAGAGCCCAGCGCATCGAACTCGTGGATCACCGGGAGCAGGGTTTCGAATTCCAGCAGTTCATCGGTGACGATCCACAAACGACTTTCCCAACCATTGGCCACTTGCTGCACCCGTTGGGTCAGGCGCGAGACGTCTTGCATCAGTCGCGCCGCTTCATTGACCAGCAATTCTCCAGCCGGGGTGAGTTGCAGGCGATAGCGCCGGCGATCGAACAGCAGGGCATCGAAGCGTTCTTCCAGTTGCCGCGCGGCATAGGACACCGTAGAAGGCGCCTTGCCGAGATAGGCCGCGGCCCGCGACAGGCTGCCGGTCTCGCGAATCGCTTGCAGCAGCGCCAGGTCTTCAGTCGACAGCATTGGCCGAACCCTCGTGTGTGACGGTTACAATTGCCGCCGCCGTTTCCTGAGCCTGATCAATCGAAGATAGACCGCAGCGTTCAGCACCAGTACCAGGCTGCCCAATCCCAGCTGGATGGCCGGTGTCAGCCCCGCCGGGTAAATGATCGGCCACACGTAATGTTCGATGAAACCACCGCCGTAACCACCTTGTCCGGCTGCCTGGCGCATCAGGTTTTCCCAGTGCGTCAGTGGGCAAGGCAAGTGGAACACCTCCACTGCCACGCCCCAGACTGCGGCGGGCAGGTGCCACAGGATCAGGTGCTGCCATTTGAGAACCAGCAGCCCGCCGAACACCACGAACACAATGAATGCCAGGTGAAACAACATCAGCCCATCGGCAGCGATTCGGTAGAGCATGTCGCCCCCCCTGGCGCGTCAGTCGAATCGCTCCATCGTACTCGCGCGGGCGCCTGGCACTCTATCGATTGTCGCTGCCCAGCACGCCGAGCACCTCCTTCAAACGACCGACCATGGCATCGCTGCTGCGTTGCATCGGTGCACGCAGCTCATCAGTGATCAAGCCTTGCAGCGCCAGCGCGGTTTTCACCGGCGCCGGGTTGGGCTCGATGAACAGGCTCTGGATCAGTGGCAGAAGCTGGAAGAATGTTGCCCGACCGGCCGCCAGCTGGTTGTCGCGAATCTGTCGATACAACGCCACGAAAAGGTGCGGATGGACATGGGCCGACGCGGCAATCGCACCTTTGGCACCCAGGCACAGGGCATTGAAGATCTGGTTGTCTTCACCGCACAGCACATCGACCTTACCGCTGGCCAGCAAGGCCAGGGTGTTGCCCAGGTTGCCGCCGCAGTCCTTGATCGCGACGATGCGCTCATGGGCGACGATGTTCAGCAAGGTCGACTGTTCGAAGGCTACGCCGGTGCGGTAGGGGATGTCGTACAGGATCAACGGCACGCTGGAAGCGTCGGCGACCGTCTGGAAAAACGCTTCGAGCCCCGCCTGGGAGGGCCGGATGTAATAGGGCGGCGGCACCAGCAGGCCGGCCAGCGGGCGCTTGAGAATTTCCTCCTGAAAGTGCAGCAGCTCGATCAGGTTGTTGCCGGCCAGACCCATGACGACCTGCCGGGCCGGCACTTGTTCCAGCACCGCATCGAGCACCGCCAGCTGCTCGTGCTTGCCCATGGCCGCCGGTTCGCCTGTGGTGCCACAGACGATCAGGCCGTCGACACCTTCTTCGAGCAGATGGCTGACCAGCCGGCGCAATCCGACGAAATCGATGGCGCCATTGTGGAACGGTGTGACGAGGGGAACCCAGATACCTTGAAACGATGACATGCACTTTCTCCTGATGGTCGACCGATTTCGTCACCGTCAGAAGCGTAGTAGGAAGTAAGCAAGGGGAGGGTGGTCCGTCGCGCTCAATGTCCTGTCAGCTCATCTGACGGGACAGCGCGCCCCGGTCACATGAGCGACTGTTTCTTCGATTTGAGGGTGCGCGCAACGCGAACTAGCGCCTTGGCTGTCAAGCCAACAACGGAAGTGTCGAGATTGAAGGTTGCGGACATTTTTGCTTACACCCTGAATTAGGCGCCCAGTTTTAAAAGCCGGCGCGCTGTTTGTCAATCACCAACATCGGGAAAATGCCGCGCCAGCCTGTGATTGGCCCAAGTGCGCAAGATTGTTCAAGCCATCGGCCGTGACTGCTGGCACAGTCTCAGGTCTTTCCCTGGTTGCAGAGCGTTATGTCCAACTCACATTTGCCGCGCAGCGCATTCTTGCGTGGCGCCGTGGCGATCATGCCGTTATCCCTGGCGACAGCCCCTTGGGGCCTGCTGGCCGGCTCCATGGCCATCGAAGCCAACCTCACACCGCTGCAAGGCCAGGGCTTGTCGAGCATCGTGTTCGCCGGCGCCGCGCAGTTGGTGGCCATTGGTATGCTCAAGGGCGGGGCCGGGATCTTTTCGATCTTGCTGACCACCTTGTTGCTGACCTCCCAGCATCTGCTCTACGGGATGAGCATGCGTTCGGTGATCTCGCCATTGCCGGGTCGCTGGCGAGCGGGGCTGGGCTTTTTGCTCACCGATGAGCTGTTCGCCCTGACCAGCCAGCACGACAAACAGCAGTTCGATCGCTGGTACGCTTTGGGTGTCGGCTTGACGTTCTACGTGGCCTGGAACCTCTTCACCCTGGCAGGCATCGTGCTAGGCAGCAGCATCCCCGGCCTGGAACACCTGGGTCTGGACTTTTCCATCGCTGCCACCTTCATCGCCCTGATCACCCCCGTGGTGCGCAACGTCCCGACGGTGGTCTGTGTCGCGGTCTCGCTGTTCTGCTCGGTGCTGTTCAGCTATTGGCAATGGGGCTCGGCCCTGGTGCTGTCGGGACTTGCCGGCATGACCGCGGGTTTTATCTGCAACAAATTCCAGGGAGCGCGCACATGATGGTTTGGGCAGTGATTATCGGCATGGGCGTCCTGGTGTTTCTCAACCGCTATGTGTTCCTGGAGCCGCGCCTGCCGCTGCGCTTGAGCAGCAATGCCCGGCAGTTCCTGGGGTTCGCCGTGCCCGGCATGTTGACGGCGATCTGCGGGCCGATCGTGTTCATGCCGGACAAGCAACTGAACCTGCAATGGGACAATCCCTACCTGATCAGTTCGCTGGTGGCCGTCGGCCTGGTGCTGTACACCCGCAACACCTTGCTCAGCATGCTGTTGAGCATGGGCTTTTTCTTTTTGCTGCGTTGGTGGCTGTGAGCCGGGCAGGGGAAATTGTTCTACGCTTAGAGTTGATGACCGATCCCTTCAGGAAGAGAGGTGAAACCATGGCAATAGAGCAAAAAAAACCGGATCCCGAAGACGACATGGATGAGCCGACGGAAGAAGAAATCCAACAGCAGAAGCGTTCGGTGCCGGATTGGAAACATCCCGACGATGGCACGGAATTGTCGGAGCCTGATCGCAAGTTCTGAGCGACATATATGGATTGGGTGTATATCCGTTGCTGCGGTAACGGCCACTTAGGGTTTCGCTCTTACAGCGAGTCACTTGGAAGAACGGAACGCCGCCCGGCCCTAAGTAACCAAGGGCTCTTGCCCCTGGCGTTCGGTGCCTCGCTCCGGTCCTGCTCCGTGGGTCGCCGCGATGGGCCATCCCTGGCCCAGCGCGGCTAAACCGGCATCCTTGCCGGTTTACCCACTGCGCAGAACCTCCACTCGGCCTCTCGATGGGGCAAGAAAATCAAAAGCCAGATCAAGATCAAACGCGAAAGCGAGGCGGCCTGACAGCCGACCTGATTGCAAGGCTGTCCGCAGTCCCCTGTGGGAGCGAGCCTGCTCGCGATGGTCGTCAACGATGACGCGCCCTGTCTGGATGATCGCGTTGTCTGGACGTTCATCGCGAGCAGGCTCGCTCCCACAGGGAATCAGTTACACCCGTAAAAGTCAGATCGGCTTTAAGGCCGCCTCGCTTTTGATTTTGATCTGGATGCCCCGTTAACCACGATGGCCTAACGCAGGCATTGCGCAGTGGGGAAACCGGCAGGACGCCGGTTTAGCCGCGCTGGGCCAGGGACGGCCCATCGCGGCGACCCACGGAGCAATGCCGGAGAGAGGGCATGCCGAGCCTAAGCGAGGCACCGAGTGGTGGGGCAAAGCCTTTTGCTTCCTTTTTGGCGTCTGAAAAAGGGAGTCGCTGTAAAAGCGAAACCATAAGTGGCCGTTACCGCAGCAATGGATATGCACTCCGACAACCAATTTCACACATAGCTTCCTGTGACGCCCCGCATCACCGTTGCGTACGGCTGAATTAACGCGTCGTCAGCGGAACGCAGAGCGTCCCTGGCGGCATTCCCACGCAGAGCGTGGGAACGATCAAAACACAGGCATCACCAAAAGCAGGTCGGCTTTAAGGCCGCCTCGCTTGCTGTTGATCGCGAGCGCCCTGTTAACCACGCTTGCCGAACGCAGGCATTGCGCAGTGGCTAAACCGGCAGGACGCCGGTTTAGCCGCGCTGGGCCAGGGACGGCCCATCGCGGCGACCCACGGAGCAATGCCTTCGTTCTGGCATGCCGAGCCTAGGCGAGGCACCGAGTGGTGGGGCAAGAGCGTTTGGTTACTTTGCGCCGGGCGGCGTTCCGCTTTTCAAAGTGACCCGCTGTAAAAGCGGAACCCTAGCTGGCCGTTACCGCAGCAATGGATATGCCCCCCCCCCCAATCCCTATTCAACCCCCATGCCTAAGTGAACAGCATTACGCATCGAGCGGGGGCTTCGAGCTTATTCCAGCAACTGCGAAAAGTCGGGATGAGTGGCCCGATAACCCAGCTTCCTGTCGATCCACGCATTCAACTCGTTGACCATGACCGGGGATTTACCCGGATAGCGTTCGAGGATTGAACCCAGGACTTGCTTGATATTGGGAATTGAAAGCAGGCTACGGGTCTGAATGTACTGCCCGATGAAATGGTCGAGTTGGTAGTGCTCTGTCTTTGTTAGATAAATGCACGCCAGACTCGCGACTTGATTATTGGTGAAATCGTCGCGCAATTGAGTTCTCTGCAAGGGCTTGATGTAAGGAATTTCCTTTGTTGCTGACTCTTTGGTCAACTTGGTATACCACTGGAAATACGGCGCGAATCCTAGCCGCAGCTCTGGCAAATGTATGTAAGCCCCTGACGTTGTCTGACAAGCGGTGAGGAGCATCAAAGTGCCAATGTTTTAGGGGTGTTCATACCTTCAATGCGTCAATCAACCCGGCCCCCTGATTCCTGACGTTGCCCACAGCCTTATCGACCCGGTACCACTCAAAAGCATCACTGCCTTCCCCCTGTAGCAGCACCATCTGTTCGGCCCGCTCCCTGGGCGTCGCCGGGTCCAGCCATTCGCGGGCCAGTTCCGGGCTGAACACCACCGGACGGCGATCATGAACGTCCAGCATGCCGCCGGCGCTATCGGCCGTGATGATGACAAAGCCGTCGTCATCCCTGGGGGCTGCACCACCCTGCGGAAACTGCCCGATTGCCGCACAGAAGACCGGCCCTTGGTCACGTCGGCGAATCAGCCAGGGTTGCCGCGTGCCGTCCCCGGCATCGACCCATTCGAACCAGTTGTCGACCGGGCAGATAGCGCGATGGGGCCAGATGGCTCGAAAGAACGGGCCGTGGGCGACTTTCTCGACGCGCGCATTGATCGGCGCCGCACGATCCTTCGCCCAGTGCGGCCGCCAGCCCCAGCGCTGCGAATCGGCATGCAAGCCATCGTTCTCCAGATGCAACAGCGCCAGCTGGGTGGTGGGCGCAGCGTTGTAGCGAGCCAGTGGTTGATCGCCAACGTGGTTGATCAAGGCGTCGGGAATGCTCAGCACCGCCACGAAATCGCGAATGCCCCGGTATTGCGACAAGCGTCCGCACATTGATAAAACCCTCCGGCTGGTGTGTTCAGCATAGATGTCTAAATCCTTTGCGTTGACCCAACCCCTGCTCGCTCCTACAGAGGTGTGGGGAGCGGCGGAACCAAACACTGTGTACCTTATCCAACCTCGTCCCACCGTCGTGGGGTCTGGCTCAAGGCAAAACATGAAACAGTTGATCAAGGTTCTATCGGTGCTCGCCATGGCAGCCAGTCTGCTGGGCTGTATCGCCGCACCCATTGAAATGACGCCGCAAACCGAACAGGCGTTGCGCACGCAACCACCGATCCGCTTTTTGCTGACCTTCGACGATGGCCCCAGCGCCTCGAGTTTCTGGAACCCGACCGAGACCGTGCTCGACAGCCTGGCGATCAATCCTGTGCAACCCGGCATCAAGGCGGTGTTTTTCGTGCAGACCCGTGCCTCGCGGGCTGGCGCCAGTGACATCGGGCGGGCGGTCATGCACCGCGAGCGCGATGCCGGGCACATCCTGGCCTTCCACACGGCCACGCCCTCGCACACCAATCATCGCTCGCTCAACGCGCAAGAGCTGGAGCAGGCGCTCACAGATGGGTGCGCCGACATCGCCGCGATCACCGGTGCGCCGCCGACCCTGCTGCGCCCGCCATTCTGGAGCTACGACAAACGCACCTTCGCCGCTTACCAGCAGCATGGCCTGCATGTGCTGCTGACCGACCTGAGCGCCAATGACGGCAAGATCTGGGGCTTCAACGCCAGCCCCCGGCGCCGCGCGCATATGCTGCGTTCGATGTCCGAGGTTCGCGAGCGCATTGCCCGGGGCGAGCTGCCGATGGTAGACGGGGTGATTCCGGTGGTGGTGACGTTCCACGACCTCAATC
Source organism: Pseudomonas umsongensis (assembly GCF_002236105.1). Classification (GTDB taxonomy): domain Bacteria; phylum Pseudomonadota; class Gammaproteobacteria; order Pseudomonadales; family Pseudomonadaceae; genus Aquipseudomonas; species Aquipseudomonas umsongensis. Next base: position 1,800,420 of record NZ_NIWU01000001.1, on the reverse strand, counting down.
GCTACACCGCGCGGCATACCCGTGAATACCTGCAGATCCTTCTCGACAGTGCCCGGGCGACGGGGGTCAGGACTGCCCCAATAGCGTTTTATGACGATACCGCCGCGCTGCAACGGGCCGCCATGGCGCGTACGTTGCGCGACAGTTCACAGCCGGCGCAGTTGCCGGGGATCTGGAACTGGATCTGGAAAGACAATAGCCATTGAGCAAAGGCCGAAAATGCGGGGCAGTTAACAGTATCGACTGGCGCGGAATCGGCAAATTGCATCTATCCTCATTGGGTCCGTCCCGTTCAACTGCCACGGAGGCATCGGCCGTGATACCCATTTCAGTCCTTTGCAACATTGTAGAGTCCGGTTTCGAGCCCCTGGCCTGCGAGTGCACGGAGAGCGGCGGGCTGCTGCGCATCGAGGTTTTTGATCCCGCCAGCGGGGAAGTCAAGCTGCTGATCGCCGGTGTATCGACCGAGCAGTTGACCAGCGTGCGTACCATCTCTGACTTCATCGGTGAATTGCGCACCGAGATGGAAGCCGGGCGCCGGGCATTCGCTGGCTGAATACTCCCGAGCCTCTGTAGGAGCTGCCGCAGGCTGCGATCTTTTGATCTTGCTCTTGAAAAAGTCAAAAGATCGCAGCCTGCGGCAGCTCCTACAGGGGCGTGATTGTTTGTGGCAGCAACTCGTCGATCATCCGCAAGCAATGGTTCAACCCCGGTGAAACGTCGCCCACCCGCCGACTGAGAATGATCGGTGAGGTGGCGTTGTCTTCCAGCAGCGGGGTGAAACCGATGTCGTCGCGGTGCAGCAATTGCACCGAGGCCGGCACCAGCGTGATCCCTATCCCGGCACCCACCAACCCGATCGCCGTCTGCAGCTCGTTGGTCCATTGCGCAATATGGATGCTCACCCCATAGGATTCGAACAGCGCGATCACGTGGTCGGCATAGCTGGGGCGGGGGTTGCCGGGGTACAGCACGAACGGCTCTTTGGCCAGGTCGCGCAGGCTGACGGGCCCGGCCAGCAGCGGGTGACCGGCGGGCAGGGCGGCCACCAGTCGGTCTTCGGTGAGCACGGTCTGGACGATGGCCGGGTCGTCGATGCGGATGCGGCCGAAGCCGACGTCGATGCGCCCGGCCTTGAGCGCCTGTACCTGCTGCAGTGTGGTCATCTCCGACAGCCCGAGTTCCAGTTCCAGCGGTTCGCCGCTGCGCAAGCGGCGAATCAGTTCCGGCAGCACGCCGTACAGCGTCGAAGGCGCAAAGCCGATGCCCAGCCAGGTCTTTTCCCCCAGGCCGATGCGTCGGGTGTTGTCGCAGACCTTGTGCAACTGGTCGAGGAGGGCGGTGGAATGCTCATGGAAAAAACGCCCGGCGTCGGTCAGCTTCAACGGTCGGCCACGCTCGAGCAGCATCACCCCCAGTTCATCTTCCAACTGCTGGATCTGCCGGCTCAAGGGCGGCTGGGCGATGTGCAGGCGTTCGGCGGCGCGGGTGAAATTAAGGGTTTGAGCCAACACCTGAAAGTAACGCAGGTGACGCAGTTCCATGGAGCCTCCGGATGTCGAGCGCTTGTATACCTTCAGGGTATCAAGCCAGACCAATTCTATATTGGCCGCCCGGAAAAAGCCGTATGAGAATCAGCTCCAGAACTTCAAGAACCTGACGGGTATCGAAATGCTTGCTACAGCCATTGAATCGATCGAGACGATCATCGTCGATCTGCCGACCATCCGCCCGCACAAGCTGGCGATGCACACCATGCAGAACCAGACCCTGGTGGTCATTCGCGTGCGCTGCGCCGATGGCATCGAAGGCATCGGCGAAGCTACCACCATCGGTGGCCTGGCCTATGGCAACGAAAGCCCTGACAGCATCAAGACCAACATCGACAAGCATTTCGCCCCGCTGTTGATCGGCCAGGACAGCGGCAATGTCAATGCCGCGATGTTGCGCCTGGAGCGCAGTATCCGTGGCAATACCTTCGCCAAGTCCGGTATCGAAACCGCACTGCTCGACGCCCAGGGCAAGCGCCTTGGCCTGCCGGTCAGCGAGTTGCTGGGCGGCCGCGTGCGTGACTCGCTGCCCGTGGCCTGGACCCTGGCCAGCGGCGACACCGAAAAGGACATCGCCGAAGCGGAAAAAATGCTCGACCTGCGCCGCCACCGCATCTTCAAGCTGAAAATCGGTGCTGGCGAGGTCAATCGCGACCTGGCCCACGTGATTGCGATCAAGAAAGCCCTCGGCGATCGCGCCAGCGTGCGGGTCGACGTCAATCAGGCGTGGGACGAAGCCGTCGCGTTGCGTGCCTGCCGCATCCTCGGCACCAATGGCATCGACCTGATCGAACAGCCGATTTCGCGCAACAACCGCGCTGGCATGACCCGCCTGAATGCCATGAGCCCGGCGCCAATCATGGCCGACGAGTCCATCGAGTGCGTGGAAGACGCGTTCAACCTGGCCCGCGAAGGCGCAGCCTCGGTGTTTGCCCTGAAGATCGCCAAGAATGGTGGCCCGCGCGCCGTGCTGCGCACCGCGTCCATTGCCGAAGCGGCCGGTATCGCCCTGTACGGCGGCACCATGCTCGAAGGCGGAATTGGCACCATGGCTTCGGCCCAAGCCTTTGTCACCCTGAACAAACTGGCGTGGGACACCGAGCTGTTCGGCCCGCTGCTGCTGACCGAAGACATTCTCAGCGAACCGCTGGTTTATCGCGATTTCGAGCTGCATGTGCCCAAGACCCCGGGTCTGGGCCTGAACCTGGACGAAGAACGCCTGGCGTTTTTCCGCCGCGACAAGACATCCACCATTCATCAAGCCTGAGGAGAGCATTATGCTGTTCCACGTAAAGATGACCGTGAATTTGCCGGTCGACATGAACCCCGAACGCGCCGCGCAGCTCAAGGCCGACGAAAAAGCCCTGGCCCAGCGCCTGCAGGACCAAGGCAAGTGGCGTCACCTGTGGCGCATCGCCGGGCTTTACGCCAACTACAGCGTGTTCGATGTCGACAGCGTCCAGGAACTGCACGATTTGCTCATGCAACTGCCGCTGTATCCGTACATGGCGATCGAAGTCACCGCGATGTGCCGGCATCCTTCGTCAATTCGCGAGGATGACCGCTGAACCTAGCCCGTTCAGCTCGCCATGCCAATAATTACAAGATGAGGAACCTGTAAAATGAACGTCAAGATTTCCCACACTGCCGAAGTCCAGAAATTTCTCGAAGAGGCCAGCGGCCTGCACAACGATGCCGGCGATCCACGGACCAAAGCCCTGATCTACCGCATCCTGCGCGATTCGGTGAACATCATCGAAGATCTCGCCGTGACCCCGGAAGAGTTCTGGAAAGCGGTCAACTACCTCAACGTGCTGGGCGCGCGCCAGGAAGCCGGACTGGTGGTGGCTGGCCTGGGCCTGGAGCACTACCTCGACCTGCTGATGGACGCCGAAGACGAGCAGGCCGGTAAATCCGGTGGCACGCCACGCACCATCGAAGGCCCGCTGTACGTCGCCGGTGCACCGCTTTCGCAAGGCGAAGCGCGTCTGGATGACGGCGTCGATCCGGGTGTGACCCTGTTCATGCAAGGCCGGGTGTTCAACACCGCTGGCGAACCCCTGGCTGGCGCCATTGTTGATGTGTGGCACGCCAACACTGGCGGCACCTACTCGTACTTCGATGCTTCACAGTCGGAATTCAACCTGCGTCGCCGCATCGTCACTGACGCCGAAGGCCGCTACCGTTTCCGCAGCATCGTGCCGTCGGGCTACGGCTGCCCACCGGACGGTCCGACCCAGCAACTGCTCGATCAACTGGGCCGTCACGGCCAGCGTCCGGCGCACGTGCACTTCTTCATCTCCGCACCGGACCATCGTCACCTGACCACCCAGATCAACCTGGACGGCGAAAAATACCTGCACGACGACTTCGCCTACGCCACCCGTGACGAGCTGATCGCCAAGATCACCTTCAGCGATGACCAGGCGCGTGCAGCGCAGTACGGTGTCAGCGGTCGCTTTGCCGAAATCGAATTCGATTTCACCCTGCAGTCGTCGGCACAGCCCGAAGAGCAGCAGCGCCACGAGCGGGTTCGTGCACTGGAGGACTGATTGTCCTGATTCACTGTAGGAGCGAGCTTGCTCGCGATGGTCGCTGACGATGACGCTGGGGCCCTGATGCCCTGCGGCGTCCTCAAGCCCATCGCGAGCATGCTCGCTCCTACAGGTTATATTTTGAAACGGCCCACAGGTCAGTCCAATGACACACTGCTGCCAGTACTGCCCTAGAATGACTAGATACACCCTATAACAACAACGAGAGTGACCCGATGATGCAAGCGCAACTGCTGAGTCAGCGCAGCACCATATTCGACCAAGCCGACCCGTACGCGGTGTCAGGTTATGTCAATCAGCATGTCGGTAATCATTGCATCCTGATGCCTCGTGCCGGGCACCCCCTGGCCAGTCTCAATCACCGCAAATTCGCCAGCCTGGACCTGTGCCGTATCAGCTACGGCGGCAGCGTTCGCGTCACTTCGGGCGCGCTGGAAACCATCTACCACCTGCAAGTGCTGTTGCGCGGCAATTGCTTGTGGCGTGGCCATGGCCAGGAACACTACTTTGCTCCCGGCGAGTTGCTGCTGATCAATCCCGACGACCCGGTCGATTTGACCTACTCTGACGATTGCGAAAAATTCATCCTCAAGGTTCCCACGTCCCTGTTCGAGTCCGTCTGCAACGAGCAGCGCTGGCGCTATCCGGGCCAAGGCGTGCGGTTTCTCGAGAACCGTTACCAGCTCAATGAGCTGGAAGGCTTCGTCAACCTGCTGGCGATGATTTGCCAGGAGGCCGAGGCCACCGAGCAGATTCCCCGGGTGCAAGAACATTACGCGCAAATCATCGTCAGCAAGATGCTCAGCCTGATGAAGACCAACGTCAGCCGCCTCGAAATCGGCTCCCAGGCTGCCTCGTTCGAAGCGATTGCCGACTACATTGCCAAAAATCTCAAGCAGGACATCGACAGCGAAGAGCTGGCGCGCCATGCCAGCATGAGCCTGCGCTCGTTGTATGGCCTGTTCGAACGCAACGCGTGCACCACGCCAAAAAACTACATCCGCCAGAAACGCCTGGAACGCATCAATGCCTGCCTGCGCGACCCGACCTGCAACGTGCGCAACGTTACCGAGGTCGCGATGGACTACGGCTTCCTGCACCTGGGACGCTTCTCCGACAGCTACCGCAAGCAGTTCGGCGAGCTGCCATCGGATACCCTCAAGCGCCGCCACTGATCCCGACACATTGATGTTGCCTGCCCTGACGCCATCGCGAGCAGGCTCGCTCCCACATTGGATCGCGTTGTTCCTGTGGGAGCGAGCCTGCTCGCGAAGAGGGCGGTACTGTCAACATTGGTGGCGCTGACACAACACCAGCCCCCTGCAAAAAACGGATAAAGGTCTGCACCCCGCGGATAGTCCCCCCCATTGCCCCGTCCTAGCATGAGCCTTGCCTGAACAATAACAATGGAGGCGGCGGCCATGACCCTGCGACCTGAATACCTTGAGTCCCTGCTTGAAGACGATCCAGAGCAGGGTATCTATCGCTGCAAGCGCGAGATGTTTACCGATCCGCGCCTGTTCGATCTGGAGATGGAACACATCTTCGAAGGCAACTGGCTGTATCTGGCGCACGAAAGCCAGATCCCCAACGTCAACGATTTCTACACCACCACCATGGGGCGCCAGTCGATCTTCATCGCGCGCAACAAGGACGGTGTGCTCAACGCCTTCATCAACGCCTGCAGTCATCGCGGCGCGACTCTGTGCCGGCACAAGTCCGGCAACAAAAGCTCCTACACCTGCCCGTTCCACGGCTGGACGTTCAACAACTCCGGCAAGCTGCTCAAGGTCAAGGACCCGGCTAACGCGGGCTACCCGAGCAGCTTCAACTGCGAAGGCTCCCATGACCTGACCAAAGTCGCGCGCTTCGAGTCCTATCGCGGTTTCCTGTTCGGCAGCCTCAAGGCCGATGTGGTGCCGCTGGTCGAGCACCTGGGCGAGTCGGCGAAGATCATCGACATGATCGTCGACCAGTCCACCGACGGCCTGGAAGTGCTGCGCGGTTCGTCCACCTATATCTACGAAGGCAACTGGAAACTCACCGCCGAAAACGGTGCCGACGGTTACCACGTCAGCTCCGTGCACTGGAACTACGCCGCCACCCAGAACCAGCGCAAACAGCGCGAGGCCGGTGACGAGAACCCGACCATGAGCGCCGGGAGCTGGGCCAAGCAGGGCGGTGGTTTCTATTCCTTCGACAAGGGCCACATGTTGCTCTGGACCCGCTGGGCCAACCCCGAGGATCGTCCACTGTACGAACGTCGCGACGAACTCGCCCAGGACTTCGGCAAGGCCCGCGCCGACTGGATGATCGAGAACTCGCGCAACCTGTGCCTGTACCCCAACGTGTACCTGATGGACCAGTTCAGCTCGCAGATCCGTATCGCCCGGCCGATCTCGGTCAACCGCACGGAAATCACCATCTATTGCATCGCCCCCAAAGGCGAAAGTGACCACGCGCGTTCGAGCCGGATTCGTCAGTACGAAGACTTCTTCAACGTCAGCGGCATGGCCACGCCGGACGATCTGGAAGAGTTCCGTTCCTGCCAGACCAGCTACCAGGGCAGCGTCACCACCTGGAACGACATGTCCCGTGGCGCCGAGCACTGGATCGAAGGTGCCGACGAGGCGGCCAAGGAAATTGACCTGCATCCGCTGCTCAGCGGCGTGCGTACCGAAGACGAAGGCCTGTTCGTGCTGCAACACAAGTACTGGCAGCAGACCATGCTCAAGGCCCTGGCTGCCGAGCAGTCGAAACTGATCGCCGTGGAGGACGTGCAATGACCATTTCCTATGAAGCGGTACGTGATTTCCTCTACCGCGAAGCACGCTACCTCGACGACCGCCAGTGGGATGAGTGGCTGGAACTGTACGCCCCCGACGCGACGTACTGGATGCCGTCCTGGGACGACAACGATGAGCTGACCGAAGACCCACAGCGGGAAATCTCGCTGATCTGGTACGGCAACCGCACCGGCCTTGAAGACCGCATCTTCCGCATCAAGACCGAGCGCTCCAGCGCCAGCGTGCCGGACACCCGCACGTCCCACAACATCAGCAACATCGAACTGCTCGAGCAAGCCGACGGAATGTGCAAGGTGCGCTTCAACTGGCACACCCTGAGCTTTCGCTACAAGACCGTCGACAGCTATTTCGGCAGCAGTTTCTACACCCTTGATGTGCGCGGTGAAAACCCCTTGATCAAGGCCAAGAAAGTGATCCTGAAGAACGACTACGTTCGTCAGGTCATCGATGTTTACCACTTGTGAGGCAGCCGTCATGACCCATTCCATTGCGTTCAATTTCGAAGACGGCGTCACTCGTTTCATCGACGCCAACGCCGGCGAGACCGTGGCCGATGCCGCGTACCGCCAGGGCATCAATATCCCGCTGGACTGCCGCGACGGCGCCTGCGGCACCTGCAAGTGCTTTGCCGAGGCGGGCAGCTACGATCTGGGTGAGGAATACATCGAAGACGCCCTCAGCCCTGATGAGGCCGCGCAAGGCTTTGTCCTGACCTGCCAGATGCGCGCCAAGAGCGATTGCGTGGTGCGGGTGCCGACGTCCTCGGAAGTCTGCCGCACCCGCCAGGCCAGCTACGACGCCACCATCAGTGCGGTGCGCCAGTTGTCCGACAGCACCATCGCGTTGTCGATCAAGGGCGAGTCCTTGAGCAAACTGGCGTTCCTGCCAGGCCAGTATGTGAACCTGGGCATTCCCGGCAGCGAGCAAACCCGCGCCTATTCGTTCAGCTCGTTGCAGCGCGACGGCGAAGTCAGCTTCCTGATCCGCAACGTGCCTGGCGGCCTGATGAGCAGCTTCCTCACCGGCATGGCCAAGGCTGGCGACAGCATGAGCCTGGCAGGGCCCCTGGGCAGTTTTTACCTGCGTGATATCCGTCGACCCTTGTTGCTGCTGGCGGGCGGCACCGGGTTGGCGCCGTTCACCGCGATGCTGGAGAAGATCGCCGAGCAGGGCAGCGAACACCCGTTGCACCTGATCTACGGTGTGACCAACGATTTCGACCTGGTGGAACTCGATCGCCTGGAAGCCTTCGCCGCGCGCATCCCCAACTTCACCTACAGCGCCTGCGTGGCCAGTCCCGACAGCCAGCACCCGCTCAAGGGCTACGTGACCCAGCACATCGAACCCAGGCATTTGAACGATGGCGACGTCGACGTGTACCTGTGCGGCCCACCGCCGATGGTTGAAGCGGTGAGCAAGTACATCGGCGAGCAAGGCATCAATCCAGCGAATTTCTACTACGAAAAATTCGCTGCCAGCGCGGCGTGAGGTTTCCCTCCATGAACAGATTCCACGAAAAAGTCGCGCTGATCACCGGCGCCGCCCAGGGCATCGGTCGGCGCGTGGCCGAACGCATGGCCGCTGAAGGCGCGAAGCTGATCCTGGTCGATCGCTCCGAGCTGGTGTTCGAGGTTCAGCAGCAGTTGGCGAAGGACAGCCAGGTCCTGGCCCTGACCGCCGACCTTGAGCAATATGAGGAATGCAACCGGGTCATGCAAAGCGCCGTCGAGCGTTTCGGTCGACTCGATGTGCTGGTCAATAACGTCGGCGGGACCATCTGGGCCAAGCCATTCGAGCATTACGAGGCGTCGCAGATCGAGGCCGAGGTTCGCCGTTCGCTGTTTCCAACCCTGTGGTGCTGTCATGCGGCATTGCCGTACATGTTGCAGCAGGGCAGTGGCGCGATCGTCAACGTATCGTCGATCGCCACCCGCAGCGTCAACCGTGTGCCCTACGGCGCAGCGAAGGGCGGGGTGAATGCGCTGACCGCCTGCCTGGCGTTCGAAACCGCTGGACGCGGGGTGCGAGTCAACGCCACTGCGCCGGGCGGCACCGAAGCCCCGCCACGGGTTATCCCGCGTAACAGTGCCGAGCAGAGTGAGCAAGAGAAGGTCTGGTACCAACAGATCGTCGATCAGACCCTCGACAGCAGCTTGATGAAGCGCTACGGCACGCTGGATGAACAGGCAGCAGCCATTCTGTTCCTGGCCAGCGATGAAGCGTCCTACATCACCGGCATGATCATGCCAGTGGGCGGCGGCGACCAAGGCTGAAGCGCGTGAACTACAGGCGACGTTGAAACGCTTTGATGATCCGCAGCGTGGCGTCGCTTGGGTTCAGGTTGTGCACCGCATTCAGCGGGTACCAGAGGCAATCGAAAATTTCGTTTTGCGGCCGTGCCTGGTCCGGATTCGGCAACGATGCTTCGTAGACATGGTGACGGGTGCCGCCTGTTTCCAGTTCCATCAGGTACAGCATATCGTCGGCACCCAGCCCGGTTTCCTCCAGCAATTCGCGCGCCGCGGCATCCTGCGCGGTCTCGCCGCGCTCCACTTTGCCCCCGGGCAACATCCAGCGACTCCTGGGTTTGCGCACCAGGAGTATGTGCCGGTCCTGCTCGCAAATGACGGTTGCACGTACTTTCATGGGCTCTTTCAATCCGGAATGTCATAAAACAGTAACAAAAATGCAATATTTGGGCCGCAACCCATTGCATGTTTCCTGGATATTTTGAGCGGCAGGCGTGTCTAAAAGTGCAATCGCACTGCCGTGTGCTGACTCGACGTCCGGTCGGCATCTTCGCGGCAGGGGGGTGTAAGGTAGGGAAGTCAACCCTGTGATCACTGCCAAGATGGAGGTGACTATGAGCGTTCCGATGTTGAACAAGATGCACATGAACGGCTACGACGTACTCAGTGTGAACAACGGCCCGTGGCGGGTCTGCACCCAAGGTGACCGGCTTGGCTCATTTGCCAGTCGCGAAGAGGCGCTGGCCTTTGCGGCGGCGCTGCCTGGCTACAAGGCGCGTCCAGGCAAGCCGCGTAATCAGCAAGCCACATGATTGCCCGTGTGTGATCGTTCCCACAGCGTGGGAACGATCACAAGCACGTTGGCCCATCGCTCCTTACGAACAAAATAATCTGCAAGAAAACCCGACGCCGTTGCACAGAAGGGGATTGGTCCCCGATCTGAGCAACGCCATGCCCCATTACTTCGATAGCGCCCACCGTGTAGAAATCGAAACCTTGCGCCAACGCCTGACCGCTCGCACCGAGTGGCCGACGTGGTTGCTGCTGTTCGGCGTGTACGCTGGCTGGTTCGCCATCGTACTGGGCAGTGGTGGGTTGGGCCTGTGGTGGAGCACATTGTTGTTGATCCCGTTACTGGTGCTCTGGTTGTCGGTGCAGCACGAATTGCTTCATGGCCATCCCACCCGCTGGGCAGCGCTGAACAAGATCCTCGGCTACGCGCCGTTCGCCGTCTGGTACCCCTACACCCTGTATCGCGACAGCCATTTGTTGCATCACCGCGACGAAGACCTGACCCTGCCTGGCCGCGATCCTGAAAGCCGTTACCTGAGCGCTGCGCAATGGCAGGGCAGTTCACTGTTCGAACGAGGCCTGCACTGGCTGAACAAAACCGTGTTGGGTCGTTTTCTCCTTGGGGCTCCGCTGGCCTTGTTGGCGTTGGCTTGGGACGAGGTGCAGCGCCTGAAGACCGGTGAGCGACAGGCCTGGTCGATGTGGCTCAGCCACGGCACGGTGACCCTGCTGATGCTGTTGTTTATCGGCCGCTACAGTGTGCTGCCGATCTGGCATTACCTGTTGCTGGTCAGCGTGCCGGCGCTATCGATTGCGATGATCCGCTCCTACTATGAACACCGACCCCATGCCGAGCCCGAGCAAAGGACAGTCATCAATGAGGCCGCCTGGCCGTGGCGCTGGCTGTTCCTGAACCTCAACCTGCACCTGGTGCATCACGATTTGCCGGGGCTGGCCTGGTACGACTTGCCCCGCGCTTACCACGCGCGTCGCGAGCAATGGCTGGCGCGCAGCGGCGGGTTCCTGATGCAGGGTTATGGCCAGTTATGGCGTCGGCACGGGGTAAAGGCCATCGATAGCCCGCGGCATCCGTTCCACTGATTGCGAATGAGGTCCCCTGTGGGAGCGCGCCTGTTCGCGAAAGCGCTGCGTCAGGCAACATCAGTGTTGAGTGTGCTGGCCTCTTCGCGAGCAGGCTCGCTCCCACTATTGGAATTACGATGCATGGGAAGTTTTTCGATGACACGGCAACTCGCTGAATTACTGATGTACGTCGCCCCCGAACCGGTGCGCCAGGCCAACGAGCGTTGGCTGAGCCGCATCCTCGAGCGATTGGGGGCCACGCGCCGCAGTGCCGAAGGGCTTTCGCTGATGGACCTGTGGCTGTCCCCGCACTTGCTGCTGACGCAGACCTGCGGCTATCCGTTGATGACGGCATTGCGCGGTCGGGTGCGAATCATCGGGCGTCCTCGTTATGAGCTGCCGGACGCCAGTGGCGGCAATCATTGCAGCCTGTTGCTGGGTCGCGCCGATGATCCACGGCGCAGCTTGCCGGCCTTTCGTGACAGCCGCGGTGTGATCAATGGCGAAGACTCCAACAGCGGCATGAACCTGCTGCGTCACCGACTGGCGCCGCTGCATCAAGACGGGCGTTTTTTTGCAGATGTCGGTATCAGCGGCAGCCACCGCGAAAGCCTGCGATGGTTGCGTGAGGGTAAAGCGGACCTGGCGGCCATCGACAGCGTGACCTTTGCCTACCTGGCGCGACATGCCAAAGAAGAAGTGGCCGGCCTGCGGATCGTCGATCGCAGTGCATTCAGTCCGACATTGCCGTTCATCACCGCGACCACCGTCACCGAACAACAGGCTGGGCACATTCGGCAGGTGATGAACCAGGCGTTGCAGGAGCCTGGCGTCGCTGAAATCCTTGGTTTGCAAGCGATCCTGCCCGCTACCGATAGCGACTATCAAATCGTTCTCGACTACCAGAGAGAGGCCGAGGATCTGGGATTCGGACGATTGCGGTGAAATTCCTTTATGGAATATAAAAATTCTTTTTAAGTATTATTAATGAATAAGGCTCCTTGTTAGGATCGCCGCACCGGATCACCGGACATTCAGCGACCCCTGACCTTTGGAGCCTCTATGTCCGGCACCGACCTTTCCCATCGTGACCACGTGGGCGGATTATTCCGCGCGCATTACGCTTGGCTCTGCGCACGGCTGCGCCGGTATCTGGGGGCCAGCCCCAGCGTCGAAGACATCGCTGCCGAGTCCTTTCTACAGCTACTCGAATCGCCGGGACTGACCCCGATCCGCGAACCTCGCGCCTTGCTCACCACCATTGCCCATCGGTTGATCTTTCAGCTCTGGCGCCGTCGCGATCTGGAACGCCAGCACCTTGAACAGGTGCAACACGTGGATCAGCAACAAGAAGCACTCTCGCCCGAAGGGCAGGTGCAATTGATCCAGGCGTTACAGGGCATCGAGCGCACGCTTGAACGCTTGCCGGGCAAGGTTCGGGCCACCTTCCTGATGTCGCGGATCGACGGCCTGACCTACCCGCAAATTGCCGCCCGCCTGGGCATTTCCCAACGCTCGGTCAGCGACTACATGACTCGCTCCCAAGCCCAGTGTAACCGGCACAGCGCCAACCAACCCTTGAATGCCCTGACCCGGAGGTCCGCATGAGATCGTTCAAAACCCTGCTCGGCAGTTCACTGCTGGCCCTGAGCCTTATCTCGGCCCAGGTTCCCGCGGCGGACAAAAACGTCCCGATTCACTTTGGTGACATCACCTGGGAAAGCGGCAGCCTCATCACCGAAATCCTTCGAGTGATCGTCGAGAAAGGTTACGGCTACCCGACAGATACCTTGCCGGGCAGCACTGTCAGCCTCGAAGCGGCCTTGGCCAGGAACGATATCCAGGTGATCGGCGAAGAGTGGGCCGGGCGCAGTCCGGCGTGGGTCAAGGCCGCGTCCGAAGGCAAAGTGTTCGGCCTGGGCGACACGGTCAAGGGCGCCACCGAAGGTTGGTGGGTACCGGAATACGTGATCAAGGGCGACCCAGAACGGGGTATCAAGCCCCTGGCCCCGGAACTGAAATCCGTCGCCGACCTGGCCCGCTACAAGGACGTGTTCCGCGACCCGGAAGACCCCAGTCGTGGACGCTTCCTCAACAGCCCAACCGGCTGGACATCGGAGATCGTCAACAGTCAGAAACTCAAGGCCTATGACTTGGCCGACAGCTTCGTCAACTTCCGCACAGGGTCGGGTGCGGCACTGGATGCCGAGGTGGCTTCCTCGATCCGTCGGGGCAAACCGGTGCTGTTCTACTACTGGTCGCCGACGCCGCTGTTGGGGCGTTTCAAGCTGGTGAAACTCGACGAGCCGGCGTTCGACGCCGAAGCCTGGAAGACCCTGGCCGACGCCAACAACCCGCATCCAAAGGGCACACGGTCGATGCCGGCCAGCCTGGCGATTGGTGTGTCCGCGCCTTTCAAGGCGCAGTATCCGGACCTGGTGGCGTTCTTCGAGAAGGTCGACCTGCCAGTTGATCTGCTCAACCATACCCTGGGCCAGATGAGCGAAAAGCGCCTGCAACCGCGTCAGGTGGCAGAAGCTTTCCTGCGTGACCAGCCGCAGATCTGGAAGGGTTGGGTACCGGGGGAGGTGGCTGATCGAGTCACGGTGCAATTGTTAGCGGCTCAATAGCCTCCACCGCCGCTGCTGCGGGACGGTTCCCTGGCCTTTTGCTGCGCATGGCTCCATTCGGCACAGGTCATGAAGCTTTTATGATCGACCTTGCCCTGGCCATCGAAGCTGACGTTGTACCGTTGCTGATGACCTGGCTGGCTCAGGTTGTAGTCGAAACAGGTGCCGGGCTCGACCGTACGGTCGGAGATCGACAGGGGTGGGCCGCCGATTTGCTCGACTTGCTCCTTGCTCATGCCTGTCTCGACCTTCGCCACCAGCGGCTGATCCCGATAGACATGGGAATCGGTGCTGCAGCCCGCCAGCACCGTGATCAGTGTGGCAAGCGTGTAGACGGACCTGTTCACGGCCTGACTCCCGCTAAACAGCCTTGTTTCGACTGATGATCTTGGCTTTCACTTCTTCGGCATACCCTGACAGGCGTTGTTCATCGCCCTGGAACAGATCGCACAGCCGCTTCACGGCTTCCGCATCGACATCGTTCCCCGTCAGGCGCAATTGTTCGGCGATGCGCAACAGCTCCACCGCCGACCATCTCAGGTCCGATGCAAGCCCTTGCAGGTCACGCCGAAGCGCTTGTTCATGTTCGTTGAGCCACATGATGATCTCCCGTAACGTTGTGCTACGAAATTTTAGACCCATTCGCGCGGAGCGGCGTTGTGTTCGTCTGATGCCAAAGGGCTTCCATTGGTCGGGAAATTTGCGCGTTTCGCAAAATCCGCTGTCGTAGTGAAGTGCCGACATTTTACCAGGGCAGGGTCCGTTCAAAATGACGACAACCGATGACTTCAGGGCGCATGCCCGGGAACTGAAAGCCGACTTGGATGCGGCCACCAGTGAAATGATGAAACTCATCTCCGAGCACCAGTTCAGCGGGCCGGAATGGGAGCGGGTCAGTCAATGGCAACACGAAGCCTTCGAACGATGGACAAGCTTTTTGAACGAGCGCTCCTACCCGGACAGCGGCAATCACAGCATCAGCCCCTGAGGCTCGATGCAACAAAATGGCTGTTAGCGCGGCAACAGGCTACATTTTATTTTTTCAGGTTTAAGGACGCTTCATGAGTCGAATGTTGATGGGGGGAGTGGTGATGGCGTTGTTGGCGGGATGTTCGTTGCCTGCGTCCCTGGTGCCGGGAGAGCCGAACTACAACAAACCGAGCGATAAGATTCCCAAGGAGGTAGCGGCGTGCGTATTGCCGGCCTGGCAAAAGGAGATCCCCAAGACAAGCCAGACATCGATATCCAACGGCTACAGGATCACCGCGCCGAGCATCATAACGGCCGATGAAGTGCTGGATATCGTGAAGTACAAGGACGGCAGCCGGGTCTCACTGTACCAGGGGCCGCCCTGGGCAAAGTCAGGCGCGATGCGCCAGGCTGTGCGCGACTGCCTGTAGGGATCAGCCTTTGATCTCGGTGACCTGGATCAGTTGATCGGCCTGGGCACCGGCGGTGCCTTTCTTTTCCCTGCGCTCACTCATCCAGCTGTCGACCTGCGCATTGAACTGCGCAGGCGCCTTACGCCCGACCTTTCTGGCGATGTCCAGTATGGTCTGCTGGGCGAGGGCTTCCTCCATGCGCTTCTGCGCGATCAGCATGGCGCCATGCACTGAGCAAGGGCCGTCCAGCGCCCACGCGGGAACCTCGCCCTCGAACAACGCGCAGCGACCACGAATTTCCCGGCATTCGAAAATGGCCTTGCGCCCGTCGATCGCATTGACGATGTCCAGCAGGCTGATCTCATCGGCCGGCCGCGCCAGCTTGAATCCCCCACGCACGCCTTCGGTGGCGACCACCAGTTTTGCCTTGGCCAGTTTGGTGAAGATTTTCGCCAGGTAGTCCAGTGGCACCCCTTGCAGCTCTGCCAGGTCACGCACGCTCGCCTCGCGGGTCTCACCACCATTGCCCACCAGGAATATCAGGCAATGAATGCCGTACTCGACGCCCGCGCTGTAAAGAGACATAGCGATCTCCGACTAATGTTGTCGTAAATATTAGCAGTTGACCCTGAGCGAGGCAACGATCTGGAATTTTTCTCCAGGTCCTGGAAAGCCCCTCAAGAACGCGGATTTGGCGTGGTGTGACAAGTCTATCGATGGCATCGATTCGAACCATTGAGAAAAACAGCTTGCTCGAATTAACTACGATCAATAAAGTCGTAGTTATGAGGTCGGGAGCGGAAGACGCTTTCAGCAGGGAGCGGGTGCCGACCTCCAGACCCCTTAACCCAATTCACTGCCTGGTTTTTTCCCCTGGAGTTAAAAATGAAACAACGCATCCTGGTAATTGGCGCAGGTTTCGGTGGCATGTGGAGCGCCTTGAGCGCCACCCGCCTGTTCGATATCCACGGTCACAATGACGTTGACGTAACGGTGCTGGCGCCCCAGGCCGAACTGCGCGTACGTCCACGCTTCTACGAGCCGAACGCCCACCAGCTGGCGGCTCCCATCGGCGAGCTGTTCGATGCGGTGGGCGTCAAGTTCATCAAGGGGGCTGCCGAGACCATCGACGTCGAGCAAAAGCGCGTGGGCTACATCGATGCCCAGGGCGAAAAACAGGTCTGCATCTACGACAAACTCGTTCTGGCCACTGGCAGCCGTCTCGCACTGCCTGATACCCCAGGTGTGGCCGAATATGCGTTCGACGTCGATCAGATCGAACAGGCCATACGCCTGGAAGCCCACCTCAAATCCCTGGTCAACCAGCCGCAGAGTCAGGCACGCAACACGGTCGTGGTGGCTGGCGGTGGCTTCACCGGCATCGAAACGGCCACTGAAATGCCGACCCGTTTGCGCGACATCCTGGGTGAGGGTGCGGACATCGACGTGATCATCGTCGATCGCGGTGACAAGGTAGGCGGCTCCATGGGCCCGGAAATCGCCGAGAAAATTGCCGAAGCCAGCGAGGAAACCGGGGTGAAATGGCAGCTCAAGGCTTCGGTTGTCGCTGTCGATGAAAACGGCGTGACCTTGTCCGACGGCCGGCGCATCGACGCCAAAACGGTCATCTGGACCACCGGCGTGCGTGCCAGCTCGCTGACCGAGCAGATCCCTGCCGAACGCGACCACCTTGGCCGCCTGCACGTCGACGCGCACCTGCAAGTCATTGGTCAGCCAGACATCTTCGCCACCGGCGACGTGGCCTATGCGGCCAGCGATGACATCGGCAACCATGCGCTGATGACCTGCCAGCACGCCATTGTGCTGGGCCGTCATGCCGGCAATAACGTTGCCGCGCAGATCCTCGGTGTGGACCCGACGCCGTACAGCCAGCCCAAATATGTGACTTGCCTGGACTTGGGGGCTTGGGGGGCGGTCTACACCGAAGGTTGGGATCGTCAGGTCAAGCTGACGCGCCAAGAAGGCAAGTCGTTGAAGACGCAGATCAACACGGTGTGGATTTATCCGCCGGCGGCTGATCGAAAAAGCGCTTGGGCGGCGGCGGATCCGTTGATTCCGATTGCCTGAATGGTGTGAGGTTGTGCGATTCAATAAATCCTGCCCGGAGCATTCCGGGCGGGATTTTTTTGCAGTCGCACATGTTAAGACTTGTAGGCGCCAGCGGTGCGGCGATCCGCCTTGCCGGCGCGGCTGTATTCGATCCACTGTGGGAGCTGGCCTGTCGGGCCGCCGCATCGCAGCGAAGGCGGCCTGAGAGCACTCGCTTTCAAGTGGATCAGAATCGTCTATAGGTGCTGGAAAACCAGCACCTACTATGACGAAAAGGCTTACTTGCAGGCTTTGACGGGGCGTGGATCCACGTTGGTAGAGGCGCCGATGGAGGTAGTCTCAGGTTGACGGACAGGCTCAGGGCGTGAAGGGGCGGGTGGATCTAGAGCCAAAGCAACAGCAACAGCAACAGCAACAGCAACAGCAACAGCCAAAGCGAGGCGGGTGACCGGTTTGATTTTGGATGTGGCTTAAATCACTCTTTGTCGCTGCCGTAGTTCATGATCGACAACATCCGGATCGGCACCTGCACCAACGCCTCAGGGCCATGGGGAATTTCGCCCTCGAAGGTCAGGCTGTCCCCAGCCTCCATGCGATACAGCTGATTGCCGTGGCGATAAATCAGCTCGCCTTCAAGCAAATGCAAAAACTCGGTGCCGGGGTGGGAGAAGGTTGGAAATTCTTCGCTGGCGTCATCCATGCTCACCATGTAGGCCTCGAAACTCTTCTTGGGCCCACGAGTGTGGTTAAGCAAATGGTAGGTGTGGCCTTTCTCTGTTCCCCGGCGCACCACCTCCATGCCCTGGTCGGCCTTGACCAAGAGTGCGCTGCCGTCCTGCTGGTCGTACTCACTGAACAATTTCGATAGCGGCAAGCCCAGCACGTCACACAGGCGGCTGAGGGTGTCGAGGCTGGTGGAGACCTGGGCGTTTTCGATCTTGCTCAGCATGCCCTGGCTGATATCGGCGATTTTCGCCACATCGGACAATTTCAGGTCCTGGGCCTGGCGCTGGCGCTTGATCTGCAAGCCCAGGTATTGCTCGAGCTTGAGGCGAGGGGCGGTTTCGGTTGGCATAGTCGTCTGCACACTTTCCGTTCAGTAATATTAGTTTCGCACTGAGAAAGTGCAAGTTGCGTCGTCCGCAACACATCCATCAGCCAATATTCCCATGGGGAAAAGATTTTTCCCATATAAACAGCACAACAGGGTTTATCACGCACCCGTCGCGAATCTGGCAAGGGCCTTGCATTCCTATTGGGAAACAAACTTTCTTTTCAGGAATAAATGGAAAGTCAGGGCCAACCCACTAGAGATTTGCCTTTCGCGAGGAGTGACGAGCAATGTTGCCAGCAGAAACCCAGCGCATCATCGACAAGCACGGCATCAAGTACGTGCTTGCGCAGTTTGTCGATATCCATGGTGCGGCCAAGACCAAGTCGGTGCCGATCTGTGGGCTCAAGACGGTGGCCGAAGAGGGCGCCGGTTTTGCCGGGTTCGCGATCAGTGGCATGGGCATGGAGCCCCACGGTCCGGACTTCATGGCCCGCGGCGACCTGGCCACACTGACGCCCGTGCCCTGGCAGCCGGGGTATGGCCGGGTAGTGTGCGTCGGGCATGTCGATGGCAAACCGCATCCCTATGACAGCCGTTATGTATTGCAGCAGCAGATCCGGCGGCTGGAGGACAAGGGCTGGACCCTCAACACCGGTCTGGAGCCGGAGTTCAACCTGATGCGCCGCGACGAACAGGGCAAGTTGCAGCTGGTCGACCTGAGCGACAACCTGGACAAGCCTTGCTACGACTACAAGGGCCTGTCGCGCTCCCGAGTGTTCCTTGAACGCTTGACCGAGGCCTTGCAGGCAGTGGATTTCGAGGTCTATCAAATCGATCACGAAGACGCCAACGGCCAGTTCGAGATCAACTACACCTACAGCGATGCCATGACCTCGGCGGATCGCTTCACCTTCTTTCGCATGGCCGCCGGCGAGATCGCCAATGACCTGGGCATGATCTGTTCATTCATGCCCAAGCCCGACCCGAAGCGCGCCGGCAACGGCATGCACTTTCACCTGTCGATCAGCAGCGCCGAGAACAGGAATCTGTTCCACGACGCCAGCGACCCGAGCGGCATGGGCCTGTCGAAAATGGCCTATCACTTCGCTGCCGGTCTACTTGCCCATGGCCCGGCGCTGTGTGCCTTCGCCGCGCCCACGGTCAACTCCTACAAGCGTCTGGTGGTGGGCAATTCGTTGTCCGGCGCTACCTGGGCGCCGGCGTTCATTGCCTTCGGCGCCAATAACCGTTCGGCAATGGTCCGGGTGCCTTACGGCCGCCTGGAATTTCGCTTGCCGGATGCCGGCTGCAACCCCTATCTGGTCAGCGCCGCGATCATCGCGGCGGGCCTGGACGGCATCGACCGCCAATTGGAAATCGACCACGTCTGCAACGAAAACCTCTACAGCCTGAGCCTTGCGCAGATCGCCGCGCGCGGCATCAAGACCTTGCCGCAATCGCTCAAGGAAGCCTGCGATGCGCTGGAGGCCGACCCGTTGTTCGCCGAAGTGCTGGGCCCGCAGATCGTGGGCGAGTTCATCAAGCTCAAGCGCATGGAGTGGGTGGAGTACAGCCGCCATGTGAGTGACTGGGAAGTCGCGCGCTACACCGAATTTTTCTAAGCGCTAGCAGACGCGCAAAAACGAACCATCTCGCAGCTTGAAACTTGCGGCTGCCGAACGTAGTGAGGACTGTTGTCATGTGTGGAATCGTAGGTCTTTACCTGAAAAACCCGCAGCTGGAATCCCGGCTGGGCCAACTGTTCGAGCCGATGTTGCAGGCTATGACCGACCGTGGCCCGGACAGCGCCGGCTTCGCCATTTATGGCGATGAAGTGGCGGCTGGCTGGGTCAAGCTGACCCTGCAGGCAACCCACGAAAGCTTCGATTGGCCGGCCCTGATGGGCGATCTGGAAGGTCGTCTCGGCTGCTCGCTGGACTGGTTCCAGAACGCCAGCGCCGCGGTATTGAAAATCCACGCAGAAGAAACTCCGGTGCGTCTGGCCCTCGCCGAACTGGCGCCGGGCGTGCGCATCATGAGCGCCGGGCAGAGCATCGAGATCCTCAAGGGCATGGGCTTGCCCCAAGAGATTTCCCAGCGCTTTGGCCTGGCCGGCATGCAGGGTAGCCACATCATCGGCCACACCCGCATGGCCACCGAAAGCGCGGTGACCCTGGAAGGCAGCCACCCGTTTTCCACCGGTGCCGACCTGTGCCTGGTGCACAACGGCTCGCTGTCCAACCACTTCCGCCTGCGCCAGGAACTCAAGCGTGAAGGCATCCAGTTCGAAACCGACAACGACACCGAAGTGGCCGCCGGTTATCTGACCTGGCGCCTGCAGCAGGGCGATTCGTTGAAAGAGGCACTGGACCATGCACTGGAGGACCTCGACGGTTTCTTCACCTTCGCCATTGGTACTCGCAACGGCTTTGCGGTGATCCGCGACCCGATTGCCTGCAAGCCGGCGATCCTCGCCGAGACCGACGACTACGTCGCCATGGCCTCGGAATACCAGGCGTTGTCGAGCCTTCCGGGCATTGAGAACGCCAGGATCTGGGAGCCGGCACCGGCCACCTTGTACATCTGGGAACGCGAGTCAGCTTAAGGAGCGCACACATGAAAACCATCGATCTTTCCATTGCCAGCGTGCGCGACCTCAATCAGGCGTTGCATGACCAAGTGCACAACGTAGAAGACCTTGAGTGGGTGGTGACCCATGCCAACGGTAAGCACAACCTCGCCGTCGGGGTGAACCAGGCCGTGTCCATCGATATCCAGGGACACGCCGGTTATTACTGCGCGGGCATGAACCAGCAAGCGAGCATCACCGTGCACGGCAACGCCGGTGTGGGTGTCGCGGAAAACATGATGTCAGGCGTGGTGCGGATCAAGGGCAGCGCGTCGCAGGCCGCCGGCGCCACCGCCCATGGCGGGTTGCTGGTGATCGAAGGCGATGCCGGGGCCCGCTGCGGGATTTCCATGAAAGGCATCGACATCGTGGTCGGCGGCAGCATTGGCCACATGAGCTGTTTCATGGGACAGGCCGGGCGTTTGGTCGTCTGCGGCGATGCCGGTGATGCGCTGGGCGATTCGCTGTATGAAACGCACATTTACGTGAAGGGCAAGGTCGCGTCGCTGGGGTCGGACTGCATCGAGAAAGAGATGCGTGCCGAACACCTGGAAGAACTGCAAGTGCTGCTCAAGCGCGCCGGTTTCGAGCACAAGGCAGCCGACTTCAAGCGCTATGGCTCGGCCCGTCAGTTGTACAACTTCAAAGTCGATAACGCGTCCGCGTACTGATCCACGCGAGGAAAACAGATATGAATGAGAAAACCCCTCCAGTGCTGCGCGAGTCCGCGACTTTCGACCGCCTGACCATCCAGGAAATCCAGCGCGCCGCCGAGACCGGCATCTATGACATTCGCGGCGGTGGTACCAAGCGCAAGGTCCCGCACTTCGATGACTTGCTCCTGCTCGGCGCCAGCGTGTCGCGCTACCCGCTGGAAGGCTATCGGGAAAAGTGCGGCACCGATGTGATCCTCGGCAACCGCTTCGCCAAGAAACCGATCCACCTGAAGATCCCGGTGACCATCGCCGGCATGAGCTTCGGTGCGCTGTCGGCCAATGCCAAGGAAGCCCTGGGCCGTGGTGCGACCATCGCTGGTACCAGCACCACTACCGGTGATGGCGGCATGACCCCGGAGGAGCGCGGGCAGTCGCAGCATCTGGTCTATCAGTACCTGCCATCGCGCTACGGCATGAACCCGGATGACCTGCGCAAGGCGGACGCCATCGAAATCGTCCTGGGGCAGGGTGCCAAACCCGGTGGCGGCGGCATGTTGCTGGGCATGAAAGTCACCGAGCGCGTGGCCGGCATGCGCACCTTGCCGATCGGTGTCGACCAGCGCAGCGCCTGCCGTCATCCGGACTGGACCGGCCCGGATGACCTGGCGATCAAGATCGCCGAGATCCGCGAAATCACCGATTGGGAGAAGCCGATCTACGTCAAGATCGGCGCCAGTCGCCCGTACTACGACGTCAAGCTGGCGGTGAAGGCCGGGGCCGACGTGATCGTGCTCGACGGCATGCAGGGCGGCACGGCGGCGACCCAGGAAGTGTTCATCGAGCACGTTGGGATTCCGATTTTGCCGGCCATCCCGCAAGCGGTACAGGCTTTGCAAGAGATGGGCATGCATCGCAAGGTCCAACTGATCGTTTCGGGAGGGATTCGCAACGGTGCCGACGTGGCCAAGGCCATGGCGCTGGGCGCGGACGCGGTGGCCATTGGCACGGCGGCCCTGATTGCGCTGGGCGACAACCACCCGCGGCTGGATGAAGAACTGCACAAGATTGGTTCAGCCGCAGGCTTTTATGACGACTGGCAGAACGGCCGTGACCCGGCAGGGATCACCACTCAGGACCCGGAGCTGTCCAAGCGCCTGGACCCGGTGGAAGGTGGTCGCCGCCTGGCCAATTACCTGCGGGTGCTGGTGCTGGAAGCCCAGACCATGGCCCGGGCGTGCGGCAAGTCGCACCTGCATAACCTGGACCCGGAGGATCTGGTGGCGTTGACGGTGGAGTCGGCGGCCATGGCGCGGGTGCCGCTGGCGGGGACAAGCTGGATCCCGGGTTCCGGTTTCTGAGGTTGATTTGGATCGTTCCCACGCAGGAGCGTGGGAACGATCAGATTAGGGGGCCCGCCAAGAGGCTCACGCGCCAACACTTGCTCGCTGCCGACACTTCCCATTTCCATTGCAGGAGCTTTGAACATGGTCAATCGTCTTCTCGGCAAATCCCTTGTTGGCTTATTGGCGAGTGGTGCGCTGGTGCCCTTGGCGCAAGCTGCCGATGCGCCCACGTTGAACACCGGCAGCACGGCCTGGATGGTGATGGCGGCGGTATTGGTGCTGTTCATGTGCTTGCCCGGTCTCGCCCTGTTCTATGGCGGCCTGGTGCGGGCGAAAAACATGTTGTCGTTGTTCACCCAGTGTTTCGGCATCGCAGGGCTGGTGGGCGTGTTGTGGGTGATTTATGGCTACAGCATGGTGGTCGACACCACGGGCATGGTCGAGGGCGAGGTGTCCTTCAACAGTTTTGTCGGCGGCATGAGCCGTGCCTTCCTTTCCGGAATGACTCCGCAAAGCCTGGTCGGGGAGATTCCGGAAGGGGTGTTCGTGACCTTCCAGATGACCTTTGCCATCATCACCCCGGCGCTGATTGCCGGTGCCTTCGCCGAACGCATGAAATTCTCCGCGGCGCTGTTGTTCATGGCGCTGTGGTTCACCCTGGTGTACGCCCCGGTGGCGCACATGGTCTGGGGTGGTGCGGGGGCCTTGATGCATAACTGGGGAGTCCTCGATTTTGCCGGTGGCACCGCGGTGCACATCAATGCCGGTGTCGCCGCGCTGGCCGCCTGCCTGATCCTGGGTAAGCGCAAGGGCTATGAAAATACCCCGATGCCTGCGCACAACCTGAGCCTGACCATGGCCGGTGCAGCGATGCTCTGGGTCGGCTGGTTTGGCTTTAACATCGGTTCCGGTGGCGGCCTCAGTGGTACGTCCGGCATCGTCATGCTCAATACCCAGCTGGGAGCGTGCGCCGGGATTCTTGGCTGGATGTTCACCGAGTGGTTCAAGGTCGGCAAGCCGAGTGCACTGGGCCTGGCCAGTGGTGCCCTGGCCGGTCTGGTGGGGATTACGCCGGCGTGTGCCTATGTGGGCGTGGGCGGCGCCCTGGCCATCGGTTTGTTATGCGGGGTGTTTTGCTACTTGAGCGTCACCGTGCTCAAGCGCCGCTTCGGTTATGACGACAGCCTCGACGTGTTCGGCCTTCACGGCATCGGCGGGATGATCGGCGCAGTGTTGACCGGTGTGTTTTGCGTGCCGTCCCTGGGCGGGCTGGTGGAAGGCGTGAGCATGGGCGGGCAGGTGCTGGCGCAGATCAAGGGTGTAGCGCTGACGACGGTGTATTGCTTCGTCATCAGCTGGATCATTCTTAAAGTGGTGAATGTCGTGGTCGGCCTGCGAGCCGATGAGTCGGTGGAGGAGTTGGGCCTGGATCTGGGCGAGCACAATGAGCGGGCCTACAACCACTGATCGACAGTGATCTACCTCTTCCTGTAGGAGCGAGCCTGCTCGCGATGGTCGTTAACGATAACGCGTGTTGTCTGGGTACACGCGGCGCCCTTGAGACCATCGCGAGCAGGCTCGCTCCTACAGTGGCATCGAGTGGCGAGTACGGACCCCACGCTGCAACTGGCTGGCAACCAGGGTGTTTTTCAGCAGATAAGCAATGGTCATCGGCCCGACACCACCCGGCACCGGCGTGATTGCGCTGGCGACAGTGCGCGCACTGGCGTAATCGACATCGCCGACCAGTCGAGTGCCCGATGCGGTGGTGATGCGATTAATCCCCACATCAATCACCACCGCCCCGGGCTTGAGCCAGCTGGCGTCAATCATCTGTGGGCGACCCACCGCGACCACCACGATGTCCGCCATCCGGCACAATGTCGGCGCATCGACGCTGCGCGAGTGCACCACGCTGACCGAGCAATCGGCCTGCAACAACAGCGTCGCCATGGGTTTGCCGACAATGTTCGAACGGCCGATGACGACTGCATGCAGGCCACTCAAGTCACCGCAGGTTTCCTGCAGCAGCCGCATGCAGCCGCTGGGTGTGCAGGGTGTCAATACTTCGATCCCTTGAACCAGTCCACCGACGTTTTCCCGATGAAAACCATCCACGTCCTTGATCGGGTCAATGGCATGAATCACCGCCGCTTCATCGATGTGGGCCGGCAGGGGTAATTGCACCAGGATGCCGTTCACCGTGACGTCGGCGTTCAACTGCGCGATCAGTTGCAGCACGTCGTTCTGGCTGGCGATTTCCGGCAGGCGGTACTCCAGTGAACGGATGCCGACTTCCTTGGCCCGCAGCAGTTTGTTGCGCACATACACCTCGCTGGCCGGGTCTTCACCGACAAGCAATACGGCCAGGGCGGGGTAGATCTGTTGGCGGGCCAGGACCTGAACCTCTTCTCGAACCTCGTCGAGAACCTTGGCAGAGATTGCTTTGCCGTCGATATCGCGGGCCAGTGCGGGGTTGGTGCTGGTCAAGGTAGGTCACCGTTGTCTGGATTGAGTGAAGGTATAGCGATCATCAAGGTGTCGTCGCGCCCCGATGATTGATCAGGGACGTGCAGGCAAGGATGCTCAGGCTACCAGTTGATGGCAGCCATGCACCACCCGTACACCGCAGGATTCAGTGTGCTGACCAATGTCCGGGGCCAGGGCACGACGCCGGGCATGGCATCCGGCGTCGTGGTCTTCAGGGATGGGTCAGGACAGTTCGCCGATTCGCTCGGCCCGCTTGCCGAGTTTCATCAGCCAGTAATAACTCAAGGCCGGCACCAGCAAGCCCACCAGCCAGGCCAGGTCGACACCGTCGAGGGCTGTGGCGACCGGACCGACGTAAAGGGTGGTATTCATGAACGGAATCTCCAAGGCAATCGCCAGGACGAAACTGCCGCAGGCGATCCAGTTGACCCGTCCATAAATCCCGTTGAGGTCGAAGATGTCATCGATCCGGTACTCACCCTTGCGCAGGCAATAGAAGTCCACCAGATTGATCGCCGTCCAAGGAATCAGGAAGTAGCTCATGAAGAAAATGAAGTTGAGGAAGAAGGTGATGAAGTCGTCCTGACTGATGGTGCACAGTCCGGTCGCTATGACGCTGATCACCAGCATGAACAGGCCGCGTACCCGTGGCGTCACCTTCAAGCGCGCGAAGGGTTCGATCACCGTGATGGTCGACATGAACGCCCCGTACAGGTTGAACACGTTGATCGACACCTGGCCATAGACGATGAAGGCGAATAGCAGGATCGCGCCGCTGCCAAACAGCCCGGCAACATGGCCTCCGACATTACTGGAGAAGTCGCCGATCCCGACGCTCAGGATCGCCCCGAGAATCATCATCCAGGCACCGCCGCTGACCGTGCCGGCGTAGCTGTACCAGAACACCTGTGCGGCGCTCGCGCGGCTTGGCAGGTAGCGAGAATAGTCGGCGACGTAAGGCGCGTAGGACAGCTGCCAGGTCACGGCAATGCTCACCGCCACCAGGAACTTCGACAGCGAGAAGCCCGTCGGCAGCCATTGTTCGGCCGGGATCGTCAGTTGCAAGGCGAGCAACGTGGCGGCGGCGAACACTAGCAGCGAGAGGATCGACAGCAGCTTCTGCAAACGGTGAATCAATCGATAGCCATACAGCGCAACCACGAAACACAAGGCGCCGATCAGGTAGATGTTGCCGCTTGCCGGCAACGGGCTGGCCGACTCAAGCGCCTGCGCCGCAAGCAGGGTGTTGCTGACGAAGAACCCCAGGTAGATCAGCATCACGAACAGCAGCGGCAACACCGCCCCGAGTACGCCGAACTGCGCACGGCTCTGGATCATCTGCGGGATGCCCAGCTTTGGCCCCTGGGCGGAATGGGAGGCCATGAAAATCGCCCCCAGCAGCGAGCCGACGACGATTGCCAGGGCGCTCCAGAACAGGTTGAGCCCCATCACTACCGGCAGTACCCCGGAGGCGATGGTGGTGATGTTCATGTTGGCGCCGAACCAGATGAAGAACAGCGACCCTGGCCGGCCATGGCGTTCGGCTTCGGGAATGAAATCGATGCTTCTTTTTTCGACTTGCATGGCGATTACTCCTGAGTCCGCACGAGGTGGTTTTGCAGCCGGGCGATGGTGCCTGGCAGCTCATGGGGCTGGTGGGCGAACAGGTCCGGGTGCTCGGGATTGAGGCTCAAGTAGTCGAGGTTTTGCAGGGCGCGCCGGCATTCACTGCTGGTGAGGATTTCCAGGGAGTAGACCCAGTTGACCATGATCAACAGGGCCGAGTAGTGCCCGGCCAAGGTGGTCGTGGTGCAGGCGTCGCTGACCAGGCGAGTGTGATAACCCAGGGCGAACGCATCGAACACCGTGGTCAGCACGCAGACATCGGTGAGCACGCCGCTGATGATCAGGGTGTCGACGTCCAGCGCCTTGAGCCGGGCATCCAGGTCGGTACGGTGGAAGGCGCTGTAGCGGCCTTTGTCGATAATGGCTTCATCAGGCCGCGGGGCCAGGCGCTCGATGATCTCTACCTGGCGGGTGCCAGCGCGGTAGCCGCTCGGACCGCCATCGCACGCACGGGGTTCGCCGCGTGGCAAGTCGTTGCCATCGGCTTGATTGATGTGGCGGGTGTAGAGGATCGGGACCCGCTGCTGGCGGGCGGTATCGAGAAGATAGGCCGTATTGGCCACCACCTTGTCGAAGTGTTCGAGGACGAAACCGTCCTCCTGTTGCATGTCGATGATCAACAGAGCGTTGTTATTGTTCATGGGGCAAACCTGATCATGAGCCGAAGCACAATGCACGGTGCATACCGCGCAATGAAGCGGTATGGCGTGCGTGACTTTCTATTTGGGCAGGCTCAGTAAACGGGTTGCCAGAAGCCGTTCTGCTTGGCGGAAACACTGGCGGGCAGGCGCTTCAAATGGATATGCGAAGCGGTCCATTCGCCGCGCAGGTAAGCCTGCGCGGCGCCGGAGGGAAGGGGGAGTGACCGGAGATGACCATTATTGAGCATGGAAATCGAACCTGGACATCATTCAACAATCCTTGTGGGAGCGAGCCTGCTCGCGAAGAGGGTTTCACATCCAACATCAATGTCGACTGTCAGATCGCTTCGCGAGCAGGCTCGCTCCCACAGGGGGTGGGCTCAGCGGAACGCTGGCACTACGTGCTTGATAAACAGTTCCAGGGATTTCTTCTTCTCGGCATGCGGCAGGCTGTTGTCGCACCAGAAGCTGAACTCGTCGACGCCCAGCTCCTGGTAGTACTTGATGCGCGGGATGATTTCTTCCGGGGTGCCGATCATCGCGGTCTTGTGCAAGCTCTCCAGTTCGAACTCTGGACGGCCGGCGAATTTCTCTTCCGGACTCGGTGCCAGGAAGCCGTTGACCGGGGTTTCCTTGTTGCCGAACCAGGCATCGAATGTGCGGTAGAACTTGGCGATCGCCTTGGCCCCGACCTTCCAGCCTTCGGGATTGTCGACCGAATGCACGTGGGTATGGCGCAGCACCATCAATTGTGGGCGCGGCACGTCCGGGTTGTTGTCCAGGGCGGTCTGGAATTTGTTCTTCAGGTCCAGGACTTCTTCGTCGCCTTTCATCAGCGGCGTGACCATCACGTTGCAGCCGTTGGCGACGGCGAAGTTGTGCGAGTCCGGGTCACGGGCGGCGATCCACATCGGCGGGTTCGGTTTCTGGATCGGCTTGGGCACGCTGGTGGAAGTCGGGAACTTCCAGATGTCGCCGTCATGGGCGTAGTCGCCTTGCCACAGGGCTCGAACCACCGGGACCATTTCGCGCAATGCCTGGCCACCAGAGGAAGCTGGCATGCCGCCGGCCATACGGTCGAATTCAACCTGGTAAGCACCACGGGCCAGGCCCACTTCCATGCGACCGTTGCTGATGACATCGAGCAGTGCGCATTCGCCGGCGACCCGGATGGGGTGCCAGAACGGCGCGATGATGGTGCCGGCGCCAAGATGAATGGTGGTGGTTTTGCCAGCCAGGTACGCCAGCAGTGGCATCGGGCTTGGCGAAATGGTGTATTCCATGGCGTGGTGTTCACCGATCCATACGGTGCTGAAACCACCGGCTTCGGCCATCAGCGTCAGTTCGGTCAGGTCTTCGAACAACTGGCGGTGGCTGACGCTTTCGTCCCAACGTTCCATGTGTACGAACAGGGAAAATTTCATGACGCTACCTCGAATCTCTTGTGGTCGACCCGTCGACTGCGGGGCTGTTGATTATTGGTATACCATAATACGGTTATACTGCAAAATCTATCAGATCAAAAGATCGCAGCCTTCGGCAGCTCCTACAAAAGCTCACATACTCCCTGTAGGAGCTGCCGAAGGCTGCGATCTTTTGCTGTGTCAGGCCAGAACGGGCAAGGCACCCATCTTGCCGTGGCAATACACCAGTGGCCCGGCATTGTGTTGGGGCACGATCAGGTTCTTCACTGCGCCGACCATGATCGCGTGGTCGCCCCCTTCATACTCGCGCCACAGTTCGCATTCGATAACCGCCGTGGCGTTGGCCAGGATCGGGTTGCCGAGTTCGCTCAACGTCCACTCGATGCCTTGCGCCTTGTCCTTGCCCTTGCGTGCGAAGGCATAGGCTTCGCTCTGCTGGCCGCCGGATAGCACATGAATGGCGAAACGTTTGTTCCTGATCAGGACCGGGTAGGAGTCCGAGCTGTAGTTAGGGCAGAACAGCACCAGGGCCGGGTCCATCGACAGCGAGCTGAAGGCGCTGGCGGTCAGGCCGACGACCTGCCCATCGTCATCGAGTGTGGTGATCACGCAGACGCCGGACGGGAACGAGCCCATGACTTGTTTGTAGATGGCGGCATCGATCATTGGACTGTCCTCGGGAGTGGAACGTGGTTTTTATGAGTTTGTAGGTCTGATGGTATACCGTAATACAACGTTTGCAAGGGCTTTTTTGGTCGTCCGATAAACGTATGCCTTTGGTCTTTAAGTCAGTGTTTGCGGGGCTTTCAGCTAGGCAATAGGTGCAGATTGGCCGGAGGATGCCGGATCAGATGGGCGCTTAAAGACCGAATCAGTCTTGTGCAAATGTTGGAATACCATAATATGGTGCGCATCTGAGGGGCGGCCAGAGAGTCCCCCCGGTTTGGCTTCATACAAAGATAAGAACAGACAAACTCGAGTTCATGCATATGTCCCAGATGTCCCGGCAAGACCCGTTGATTGAAAATCACACGGTCGATTACGTTCCACTCGCAGAGCGCCATGGGAAGGCCCGCGATCTCTTCACCCTGTGGTTCAGCACCAACATCGCGCCGCTGCCCATCGTTACCGGTGCCATGGTGGTCCAGGTGTTCCATCTCGACCTGTTTTGGGGGCTGCTGGCGATTGCCCTCGGGCACATGGTGGGCGGGCTGGTGATTGCCTTGGCCTCGGCGCAGGGGCCGCGCATGGGCATTCCACAAATGGTCCAGAGCCGTGGCCAGTTCGGCCGCTATGGCGCGTTGCTGATCGTGTTCTTCGCCGCACTGATCTACGTCGGCTTCTTCATCTCCAACATCGTCCTGGCGGGCAAGTCGATTGTCGGCATCGCGCCCTCGGTACCGGTGCCGGCGAGCATCCTGATCGGAGCGCTCAGCGCCACGGCGATCGGCGTGATCGGTTACCGCTTCATCCATTCGCTCAACCGCATCGGCACCTGGGTCATGGGCAGCGCCTTGCTCGCCGGGTTCCTCTACATCTTCGCCCATGACCTGCCGGCGGACTTTTTCACCCGGGGTGGTTTTAACCTGTCCGGCTGGCTGGCCACCGTGTCCCTGGGGATCATCTGGCAGATAAGCTTTTCGCCTTACGTGTCGGACTATTCGCGTTACCTGCCGGCGGATATCGGGATTGCCAAGCCGTTCTGGGCCACCTACCTGGGGGCAACCCTGGGCACGATCCTGTCCTTCACCTTCGGTGCGGTGGCTGTGTTGGCGACGCCGGAAGGTACTGAAGCGATGGCCGCGGTGAAGCAATCCACCGGTTGGCTGGGACCGATCCTGATGGTGCTGTTCCTGCTCAATATCATCAGCCACAACGCCTTGAATCTGTATGGCGCGGTGCTGTCGATCATCACCTCGATCCAGACGTTCGCCAGTCAGTGGACGCCGAGCATCAAGGTGCGCGTGATGTTGTCGAGCGGTGTGCTGGCGGGTTGCTGTGTGGTGGCATTGGGCGCTTCGGCGGATTTCATCTCGCAGTTCATCGGGCTGATCCTGGCATTGCTGTTGGTGCTGGTGCCATGGGCTTCGATCAACCTGATCGACTTCTATGTGATCAAGCGTGGGCGGTATGACATTGCCTCGATTTTCCGTGCGGATGGCGGGATGTATGGGCGCTTCAATCTGCATGCGATCGTGGCGTATTTCATCGGGATCATTGTGCAGTTGCCGTTTGCCAACACGTCGTTGTATGTGGGGCCTTATGCCAATCTGGTCGAGGGTGCGGATTTATCCTGGTTGGTGGGGTTGGTGGTGACTTGTCCGCTCTATTACTGCCTGGCTACGCGTGGGCGGACTCAGGAGGGCAGGGCTTCTGAGTTGAGTTATACCGACTGAATTTTGAGTCCTGGTGTTTGTCTTTGATGCCCGGCTTTTGCCGGGCATTTTTGTTTGGGTGATTGGGGAACATACTTGGGTCCATACCTCACTGGGGTAAGAGTCTTGTAGGAGCCAGGCTTGCCGGCGAAGGCGGCCTGAAAGCTGGTGATTGTCTTTCAGGTGTACATATCCATTGCTGCGGTAACGGCCACTTAGGGTTTCGCCCTTACGGCGACTCACTTTTTTTTCAAACGCCAAAAAAAAGTAAGCAAAAAAAGGCTCGCCCCAGCGTCCGGCCCCTCGCTAGGGCTCGGCGTTCCTTCGCTCCGGCATTCATCCGGGGGCATCGCCCTCCGGTTGGCTTCGCTGGCACCTCCATGCGATGTGTTCGACTGCGTCGAACGGCGCTGCGCGCCAATCCCCGGATGAACACCTCCGCTCAGCCTCCCGATATAGGTTGTCCGTTCCTTTCTTCTTCCATACTTCAGCGTCTGGAAGTCAGTTTTATCAAGGAAGGAACATGCACCTGTGGGCTACGAATATGCCTCCCAAGCACGTGATGATTACCCCTTCACTTTCGAGCCCACAGGTGCGCTTGCGCCCTCTAACGAATACTCAGGGAAAGCCCGACACGGCTCTCTATATCGCTTTCGCTGGACGCAAGCATGCATGTCCCTGCATGTACTTTAGCGCCGGTGGAGGTTGTTGATGCAAACGCTCCTGTCTCAGAGATTCACTGCTTATGTCGGAATAGATTGGGCCGATACCAAGCACGACGTGTGTTTGCAGGTCGCGGGGGAATCCCGGCGGCACTTCTCTGTGATCGACCACACGCCCCAGTCGATTGATCGCTGGGCGAAATCGTTATTTGAGCGCTACGGCGCTCCGATTGCGATTGCTCTTGAGCTCAACAAAGGCCCGTTGGTGGCGGCCCTGCAAAAGTACGAGTTCTTTTGCCTGTTCCCCATCAATCCGAGTACCTTGGCCAAACACCGTAAAGCCTTTGTCGGCAGCGGTGCCAAGGATGATCCGACCGATGCGCAATGGGCGCTTGAGTTGTTGCTCACCTATCCCCAACGGTTTGCGCAGCTGATGCCGCAAAGCCCGGCGATGCGTATTTTGGCCAGCCTGACAGAACATCGACGGGCACTGGTTGATGAGCGAGTAAAGGTCAGCAACCGCCTGATCTGTACGCTCAAACAGTACTATCCAGCGGCCCTGGAGCTGTTTAGCAATCATGACAGCGTGGTGTTCTGTGACTTTCTGATGCGCTGGCCCACGCTTGAACACCTCAAGCGCTCTCGCCAGAGTACTTTTCTCAAGTTCTTTAACGAGCACAACGCTCGTCACGCTCAACTCAATCAAACGCGCTGGGAAATCATCACCCAAGCGATGCCCTTGACGCAGGACCCGGGGGTAATACGTCCTTCGCAGTTGTACGCAACAGCCTTGGCGTCGCAACTCAAAGGGCTCATTTGCACGCTCAAGGATTTTGATCGCGAGATTCAAGAAACGGCCAACAGCTTGGCCGATTACCCGATCTTCAAGGCACTCCCTGGCGCCGGCCAACATCTTGCACCGCGTCTGATGGTGGCTTTTGGTGAACAGCGTGATCGATTTAGCGACGCCAATGCAATGCAGCGATATGCCGGAATCGCACCCGTGACCCAGCGTAGCGGCAAGAAGACAGTGGTGTATTGGCGCTACCAATGCTCAACCTTCTTGCGTCAGACCTTTGTGGAATGGGCCGCTCACAGCATCACTCAATCAACGTGGGCCGAGGCTTATTATCGGCAGCAGCGGGCTAAAGGCTGCTCATACCAGGCGACCCTGAGAGCACTCGCTTTCAAGTGGATCAGAATCGTCTATAGGTGCTGGAAAACCAGCACCTACTATGACGAAAAGGCTTACTTGCAGGCTTTGACGGGGCGTGGATCCACGTTGGTAGAGGCGCCGATGGAGGTAGTCTCAGGTTGACGGACAGGCTCAGGGCGTGAAGGGGCGGGTAGATCAAGATCAAAAGCTGAAGGCGAGCTAACGCTCGGCCTGATGAGTGGTGAAGAGCGGGTGGGGATGTACGCCGCTTTGCTTTTGCTTTTGCTTTTGCTTTTCTGTGGGAGCTGGCTTGCCAGGGAAGGCGGCCTTGCAGCCAACCAACCGCTGACGGATGTACTCGATCTACTGTGGGAGCTGGCCTGCCAGCGAAGGCGGCCTTGCAGCCAACCAGTCGCTGACGAATGTACTCGATCTACTGTGGGAGCTGGCTTGCCAGCGAAGGCGGCCTTGCAGCCTACCCGGACTCTGTTGACTAAATATGCCCACCTTCAATGCCAGGGATACTTCCTCTCCCACTCCCAGGCATGCGCCACGATCTGTTCCAACCGGGCGTATTGCGGTCGCCAGCCCAGCAGTGTGTTGGCCCTGGACGCATCCGCCACCAACCGTGGCGGGTCGCCAGCGCGGCGTGAAGCTTCGCCGATGTAGATGTCCCGGCCGGTCACGCGGCGCGCGGTGTCGATCACTTGTTGCACCGAGAAGCCCTGGCCATTGCCCAGGTTGAACGCCGTGCTGCTGCCACCCTTGAATAAATAGTCCACGGCCAGGGCGTGCGCGGCCACCAGGTCACAAACGTGGATGTAGTCGCGGATACAGGTGCCGTCCGGCGTGTCGTAGTCAAAGCCATAGACGGTGATGGTTTTGCGCCGTCCGGAAGCGGCCTGCAGGATCAGCGGCAGCAGATGGGTTTCCGGTTCATGGCGTTCACCCAACTGCCCGTCAGGGTCCGCGCCGGCGGCGTTGAAGTAGCGCAGGCAGACCGACTTGAGCCCGTAGGCGCGGTCGAAATCTTCCAGCATCTGCTCCACCATCCACTTGGTGCGACCATAGGGGTTGATCGCGGCCTTGGGGTGCGCTTCATCGATGGGCACGTATTGCGGGTCGCCATAAACGGCGGCGGTCGAGGAGAAAATGAAGCGTTTGACCCCGGCGCGAACCATGGCCTTGAGCAGCGTCAGGGTGGCCGCCAGGTTGTTCTGGTAGTACTTGGCCGGTTCGGTGACGGATTCGCCCACCTGTATGAAGGAGGCGAAGTGGAACACGGCATCGAAGTGGTGGCTGGCGAACAAGGCGTCCAGCGCCTGGGCGTCGGCGATGTCGAGCTCGACCAGTGTTCCGCCCAGCAACGCGCTGCGATAGCCCGTGGAAAAGTTGTCCGCCACCACCAGTTCGTGCCCCGCGCCAAGCAACTGCTTGACCATGTGTGAACCGATGTAGCCTGCGCCGCCAATCACCAGGAATTTCATGCCGCCTCTCCTTGATATTGTTGCGGTGTCAGCGCAAGGCGGCTGACCCGTCCTTTAAAAGGTCTTTGCCGTCACTTCAGATTTTCACTCGCTTGCGATGCTTTTTTCAGCAATAACCAATTGGACGCCTGCAGGCCGTCAAATTTGATGGTGTAGCGGCCATCCAGGTAGGTGGCAGGCAGTTTCCCCAGTTGCCCAAGGGGGCCGCCCTGGGTGAACAGCGTCAAGCCCGGGGGGGCCTGGATGGACAGCGTGCCCTCCAGAGGCTCGACATGGAAAGGCGTCTTGTCGTTGTCCTTGGGGACAGCCCGGGTGCCCAGGGAAATCAGCAGGTCTGCGGACTTGCCGACGGGCACGCCGTCCAGGCTTTGCACCACGACGCTGGCGTAGGCGGTCTTGAGTTGCACCTGGATATTGCCCAACTGGATCGAATTGCCGCCGATCCAGCCGGTGGCCGCCTGGGTGCGAGGCGTATCGATGGTGTAGAGGCCTTGTTTCCAGTTGCGCTTGAGTTCACCGGTGTCCGTGGTGGATTCGCTGGCCGTGGCGTCCAATAGAGACTGTGCCGGGTCGTGGAACACCTGTGCGTTCCTGGCGATGATGCCTGGTTGCAACCAGGGCAGTTGCGGCGTCTGTGGCATGGCAATTTGCAGCTTGCCTTTCTCCATGGCGGTGCGCAGCAGGGCCGAGCTGTCGGGTGTAATGCGTTGGTTGAACAGGGTTTCTGGCGTCGGCGCGAAGACATAGCTGGTCTTGGCTTCGTGAACGTCGCCGCGACGATAAAGCAGGGCGGCGGCGGGCAGGGTGGCCAACATGGCCGGGTCGTTGTAGGCGTGCCAGTTGCCGGCTGACTCCGATTGCCCGGTGAGTGGTTCCTGGCTATAGGCATATTGCATCAGCGCATCCCAGCCCTGATGGCTGGCCGTGCCGGCCATGTACAGAGGCAGCGAGTGGCGGTCGGCTATCGGGAAGGGTTCGTTGTTCCATTCGGTGACGGTCAGGGGTTTGCCGACGACCTGGCCGGCGCCAATCCAGTCCACCAGGCTGGCGCTGGCCAGCGGGTTTTTCTCAAGGGTCCCCGGGCCACCGTAGATATGCACGTCGACCACGTCACCGGCGGTCAGGGCGGGCAGGGCGCTCAGGCCATTGCCGCCCCAACTGCTGGTCGTGGCAATCGGCACTTTCACGCCGGTCTCGCGCAACGACTCGATCATGTCTACGTTGAAGCGCCGTTCCAGGTCGTTGAGGAACAGCTTGGCGGGGCCAGGCTCCCAGGATCGCCAGGTCTGGTCTTCAGGCAGGTTGTGCTGTTTGGCGAAGGCTTTGGCAGCCTTCATGTACAGTTCGTTGTGCTTGGGCACGGACTTGTCGGGCAACAGGGCGTTGCCATAGTGTTGGGTGATGTCGTTTTCGTTGGTGATCAGCACGGCGGCAACCGCCGGGTCATCCTTGTAGGCCAGGCCCGTGTAGCTGTTCACGTGGCTCAGATAATCCTTGGCAAAGCGTTTCATGGCCCGCTGGATCGTCTCGTTTACGTACGCATAGCCCTTGAGGTCGGCGATGCCATACTCGTTCTTCGGCAATTCATCGAAGGCAAAGATGTTGTCGTTAGCCCAGAGGGCTCGTTGAACGTGCATGTCGAGCCATACATAGATGCCCTCATCCTTGAGGCTCTTGATCCACAAGTCGAGCTTCTTCAGCGATTCTTCGCTCAGGCGCTGGGTATCATGCACTTTCCTGCCGTCACCGAAGATGTTGGGAAGGACCCACCACGAATCATGGTGGTGCAGTCGCACCAGATTGAAACCCAGGGCCGAGAGACGCTTGGCCTGCAGCTTGATCGCATCGTCGG
The DNA here is from genome assembly GCF_002236105.1 of Pseudomonas umsongensis. GTDB lineage: Bacteria > Pseudomonadota > Gammaproteobacteria > Pseudomonadales > Pseudomonadaceae > Aquipseudomonas > Aquipseudomonas umsongensis. The sequence continues at coordinate 1,763,907 of NZ_NIWU01000001.1, read as the reverse complement.
GTGTTTGAAATAACGTATAGGCCGACAGGTTGGTGCCCCAGAAGCGCGCCGGGGTGTTGTCGGCAAACAGCAGTTGCTCGCCCACAGCCTTGACGAAACCACGCTTGCCTGCAGGTTTTTCCGGGGCATTGAGAAAGGACAGGTCGACCGGTGCGGTTTTCCAGTCCAGTCGATCGCTCGGCCAGCTTTTCGGATCCGCAATTCCAAAGCGCTCGGCGGCGGTCGGCCCCAGCACCACATCGCCAGATACGCTGAACGTGGCTTTGAAGTTTTCGCGACCGGGCTTGATCCGGTCCTTGTAGAGAAACGCCCGCACCTGGGATCGATCACCCGGTTCGAAATACACCCTCGCCAGCGCGGGTTCGAAGCGCATCTCGATGCGCCGCCCCTGGGCATTGCCCCAGGTCCAGCCACGGTTGCCAGGCAGCAACACCGGCTCACCCATTGCTTCGGCAAGGGCCGGGTCGAAGTTGAAGACGATACCCCCGCCCATCACGTTCGTCTTGAGGCTGCGGGCATCCAGCACAAGGTTGATGCTCAACGTCTGCTCGTCTTGCTTGCGTATCTGCCCGGTCGCATCGAAATCGAGCTTCTGGCTCTTGCCCTCCATGGCGTAGACAAAGGGCGAGATCACCTTGAGCGAGGGGGTGAAATCCGCCCAGTCCCAGTTGCCACCCCAAAAGACGAATTGAGAGGCCATGGCAGGGCTGCCACCACGCGTGACCTGGGGCAGGCCGCTGCGTTCATCCACGCTGGCGACCCACTCCGCCGCCCGGGTACTCAATGGCCAAATGGCAACGGTCAGGAGAAAGACTGACAGCAAAGGCATGCGGTAAAAAAAACACGTCATGAGCGTTACCAGGTCTGTAGGAGGGTACTCTTGCTGCTTGCTGTCTCTGCGCGCTTGAGCCTGCGCGCCATCTGAGCATAGGACACGCCCAGCCCGGCTACCGACCAATACACCACGGGGATGACCGTAATGCTGCTGACGGTGATGATGGTCACCAGTATTCCGGCCAGTGTCGCCAGCAAGGCACGTCCAAGTCGCCGCGACTCATCCTCCTGCTTGGGGAACGAACGCATCGCCTTGCGAATACCAAGCGCAATGGTGGCGAAAAAAGCCACGAACAGCGTCAGCCCGATAAAGCCCATTTGCAGGGCGATGCCGATATAGGTGTTGACGATGTCGATGATGCCCTGGCCCTGGATCATTGACTGCATTTCAGGGGTGCTGCGGTAATCGAAGGAACCCAGCCATGGATTGCGCTGGATGACGATCAACGAGTTATCGATCAAGCGCTGGCGGTAGGTGATGTTCTCGACTTCTACAGAGCCGATGAAGGGCAGCAGATCAAGGATTTTCTGTCCGCCGGGCAAGATGGCCAACAGGGGCAGGGCGAGCAAGGCGGCGCCCCCGAGCAGCACCAGGCGCCTGACCGCATAACGGCCGGTGCCGATGAACATGACGATCATGACGGCGGCACCGATCCACGGGCCGCGCGACAGCGGCGCAAACAGTCCTCCAGCGAGCAGCAGGGCACCGAGTCGTCGCTGCAGTTTGCTGCGCACACCCTCCTGCAGGAACAGGTAAAAGCCGATGGCCACGGCGATGACATAGCCCAGCGCAATGGCCTGGCCAGTGGTGACGCTGGCGCGCAGCGAGCCGCCACGGCTGAGATAGGTGGCGATTTCCCATTGCACGCCCATGGCGTAGGTCAGCCCGTTGTACAGCAGCCATCGGCGGGTATATTCGAAGAGACCGATCAGCGACAGCAGCATGGCGGCGAGTAAAAAGGCCAACAGCGCATCCTTGAAGTCGCTGACATTCTTCATGGATCGACTGGCAACGTAGTAAGGCAAAAAAACATCGACGAACAGATAGAGCGATTGACGCAAGGTGTCGGTGGGCGTGGTCTGGCGCAGGAAAAGCGCAGACGTCAGCAGCAGGTAGGCCAGCAGCAGTTTGTCCGGCAGTGTGCGCCCGAAGGGCAGTGTGTCCGGCCGCTTGCGCAACGCCAGAAAAGCCGGGAGCAACACGCACAGTGCCAGTAGTCGTACATGGTTCAGGTCAAAAAGATAGTTGACCAGGCCGAAGCCGGGGACCTGCGCATTGGCGGGTGGAATGAGAAACAACAGCATGAAAAACAATGCGAGGGGATTGCGCTCACGCTGTCGCGTCACCGCCAGAATGATTGCGGTAACGCCCGCGTACACCCAGAAGCTATGGGAAAAAAAGGCTAGCAGCGTCAATCCGAACCAAAGGTTGCGCCGGCGGGTGAAATCACTCAGTGGGATCAGATCGGCCGCCGGTCGCCGTGCAAAAGCGAAGACGATACTGGCAAGGACCAGGATGACGACTAACGCGCGAAAGTGCTCAGGCATGGGCTACCGACTTATTTGATGAGAGAGCGATGGCTAATGGCTAGTGGTTTGCCTAATAGCGACTATAGTACCTTTCGAGTCGTTCAATACGGGGATTGATGTTATGCCGTCAGTTAACATATCGCCAACGTTCAGCCTTCGTCGTCGAGCGATATCTGCTGGGGCATGGAACCTGGGGGCGCTGGTCACTTCACAAGTGATACGCCTGGGCGGCAACCTGGTGATGACCCGTCTGCTGATGCCGGAAATGTTCGGCATCATCGCCATTGCTACCACCGTTTTGTTCGTCCTGCACCTGCTCTCCGATGTGGGGTTGCGCCAGAACATCCTCCAGAGTCCACGCGGCGACGACCCGGTATTCCTCAATACCCTCTGGACCGTGCAGATCGTGCGCGGCTTCGTGCTGTTCGCCTTTACGCTGTTGCTGGCAGCCGCTGCCTGGTATTCGCAAGTCATCGATTTCTGGTCGCACAACTCCACCTACGCCGCCCCTGAGTTGCCGATGGTGTTGGCCTGGACCGGTGTTACCGCGATCATCTACGGGTTCCAGTCGACGAAAGTCGACCTGGCCGTCCGCGCTTTCCAGCAAAAGAAAGTGGTGATCGCCGAGTTCGTCTCCCAGGTCGTAGGCCTGTTGGTGATGCTGGTCATCGGTTACTTCACCCATTCCATCTGGTCGCTGGTGGCGGCCGGCCTGGTCACGGCCCTGGTCAGCACGTTGCTTGGGCATTTCTGGTTCGAGGGGCCGTCCAACAGTCTGCGCTGGGAACGCGCCGCACTCCACGAACTGATGGTCTTCGGTCGCTGGATCCTGTTGTCTTCGGCCGTGGGCGTACTGTCCATGCAGGGTGACCGGATCATTTTCGGCGGCAGCATGACAGTCTTCGAAATGGGCGTGTATTCGATTGCCGTGCTGATTCTTGGCGCTTTGCAGACCGGCGTATTGAAAGTGGTCGGGGCCGTGGCCCTGCCAGCCTTCGGCGAAGCCGCGAGAACCAACGACTTCGAGCGCCTGCGCAGTTTGTATTACCGCTTCAAGATGATGGTCGACGTTGCGTTGCTATTTCTTTGCGGGTTCCTCTGGGTCACCAGTCCACTCATCATCAAAGTGTTGTACGACGACCGTTACGCCCAGGCCGGCCACATGATGGCCGTGCTCTCGACGTCGTTTTTCGTGATGCGCTACATCGTGGCCAATCAAATCTGGATCGCCCTGGGGCTTACCAAGTACCAGGCCATCGATAACATCATCCGTGTGGTGTCGTTATGGGTGCTGGTCCCGTTGTTACTGGCTTTCGGTGGGGTCGATTGGGCGATCTGGGGCGTCGCGCTGCATACGTTGCCGACCTTGGTGTTGGTTGTGTATGTCAATCGTCGCGTGGGTATTCTCGATATCAAGCGCGAGCTGATTGTGTTGCCTATGCTGGTGGTAGGGGCGTTGTGCGGGGAGCTGGTGCTGGTCGTTTTCAAGTGGCTTTTCGATTTAAGCGCTTGACCGGTTTTTCTTGACGTTGAAGCACCCTTTGAATCTCGGACGCAAATCTCGATCCAGTGGAGTCGTGAGTGATGAGTGAACGCGTGTTGAATACCTCTGTCATCAGTCGCAGGGGACTCATTCGGGCATTTGCCCTGTTAAGCCTGGGGGGGCTGGCGATGAAATTTACCGGGGTTGGGGCTCGGCCTACTGCAGGAAAATCGGAGTTTGTCGTGATCAACGGGTGGGTATTACCTGCCGCGCATTTCCGGTAACTGCAAATATGATCAAAGACTACCAAACGCAGAAAGACCTGCGCGATCACTATGATTTCTGCATCGTTGGTGCAGGCCCGGCCGGCATTACGCTGGCCTTGCGTTTGGCTGGCAATGGCTGGCGTGTAGTGCTTCTGGAGGGCGGGGGGCGCGAGTATGCCGCGTATTCGCAGAACCTCTACAAGTGTCCTTCGACGGGGCTGGATGTCTTCGCTGAAGAAACCCGCCTGCGCTATCTGGGTGGCACCTCCAATCATTGGGCAGGTCGTTGCCGCCCCTTCGAGCCTTCCGACTTTGCCCTGTCCCCACCGGTGAACTTGCCCGGTTGGCCCATCGCGTTTTCCGAGATGGAGCGCAATCTGCCAGCGGCCATGGCCATTCTGGACTTGCCGCTGGACTCGGGGTTCAAGACCGTCAACGCGGCCTTTAAAAGCGATGAATTCGAAGCCGACCGTTTCCTGCTCAGTCCACCGACCCGATTTGCACAAAAGTATGCCAAGGAACTCGAGGAGACCGAGGGCCTGGATGTCTTCATCAATTGCAATTGCGTCGACCTCGATTTCGACAGCAACACCGGCCGCATCACCGCCGTCGTGGTGTCCGATTACGAACGCCAGCAAGAGCGTGTCTCGGCCAAGCAATTCATCCTGGCCACCGGTGCGATCGAAAATGCCAGGCAGTTGCTCAACAGCAAGTCATTGGCCGCTGCCGGCGTTATCACCGAGGATGGCCTGGTCGGTCGATGCTTCATGGAACACCTGAACATCGCCCTCGGTACCTTCATCCTCAACGAAGGTGAAAGCCGGGAGGCCAGGCAGTTCTTCACCAAGGATGCGTTTGTGGTCGAGCATCATTCCGGTAAAGGCAATGTCACCGCGTCCTTGGTGTCGGCGGTGGAAACCTATGGACGCTTGGCGGCAATCAAGGGTTTTTTCGAGAACCTGGCCTGCAAGGCAGGCATGGCGCACAAGATCGAGTTCATTGCCAAGTTCAACTGTCCCGGTGACGGGGAGCTCGGAACGATGATCGAGCAGTTTCCCAACCGCAACAGTCGCGTCTCGTTGACGCAAGAACACGATGACCTGGGGATGAGAATGGTCAACGTCCATTGGGAGCTCGCCCCTGAAGACAGGGAGACCATAAAAAGCATCGGCCTGGAGGTGGCAAAGTGTTTTGCCGAAGAAGGGCTTGGCTATGTCAAGTTGGAGGAAGCGGTGTATGACGTTTCCCTGCCGCTCAAAGTCGTGCCGCATGCCCATCACATGGGCACTACGCGGATGGCCAGCTCCCCTGAATTCGGGGTGGTCGATGAGAACAGCAAAGTGTTCGGCACCCATAACCTGTACGTCGCTGGCAGCAGTGTGTTTGCAACGGCCGGCGCGAGCAATCCAACCATGCCGCTGTTGCAGCTGACGCTGCGGTTGGCGGATTACCTCAACCATCAAATGGGCCCTGCGGCAGGCAGGTATTCTTGAGTGAAACAGTCTTAGGGAGAGCCACCAAAGCAGGGTGCCACTAGAACAACAACCATGGTGCATCTGGTCTTGGTACCGATGTGAAACGCTGACATTTGTGAGGCTGACAGGATGATTGGGCTAGCAAAGCGTGCAATACGTTACTACGTCAATAAAACGGGTCGGGGGAAGGGTTTATTCAAGAAATTTTGCCATCCCACAGGCTTCGAATGGGCAAACTACCTGGCGCGCTGGGGAGGCATTCATTCGGTCGGAAAGGGAGTATGGATCAATCCCGGCTGCAACATCCCCGACCCTTCGCTATTACGCATCGGCAACAACGTCGGCTTGTCCGATTGCACGATATTCGGGCATGACGGGCTGATTGGCGTGTTCGAAATCAGCGCGGGTAAACAGCTCGACTCCGTCGGTGCGGTCGATATATTCGACAACTGTTTCATCGGTTACCAGGCCATCGTCATGCCGGGCCGCAAAATCGGTCCGAATTCAATCGTTGCCGCCGGTGCCGTGGTCACCCGGGATGTTCCGCCCGGTGTCGTGGTGGGCGGGAACCCGGCGAAGGTGCTCTGCACCGTTGAAGACCTGATCAAGAAAATCGAAGAGCGTTGCGAAGCCTATCCCTGGATGGAACTCATCCGCCAGCGCGGCACGCACTTCGACCCGGATTACGAGCCCAAGCTCAAGGCCATGAGGGCGCAGTACTTCTTTGGCGAGAAAGCCAATGAGTAGCGCGTCCCTGGATGTGCTCGTCGTCAACTACAACACGGCGGGTCTGTTGCAGCCCATGTTCAATGCGCTGCGCCAGTCCAAGAGTACCGACCACGCACGCTACCTGGTGGTGGACAACGCTTCGGCGGACAACTCGCTGGATTGCCTGGGCGATATTTGTCCAGAGGCCGTGTTGCTGGCCAATAAAGACAATGTCGGCTTTGGCCGGGCCAATAATCAGCTGGTTGAACACCTGCAGGGCAAGTACGCGTTGCTGCTCAACACCGACGCGTTTGTGTCCGACGACACCCTGGCCAAGACCCTGGAGTACATGGAGGCTCATCCCGATTGTGGGATCCTCGGTGTACGCCTGGTCGGTCGGGACGGCGAGATGCAACCGTCCTGCCGTTATTTTCCGACGCCGCTGAATGTCTTCCTCGTGACGGCCGGCCTTGAACGCTTCTTCCCGTGGGTGAAACTGGTCGACGACCTGGACTGGGATCATGCCTCGGTGCGCGAGTGTGACTGGGTACCCGGTTGCTATTACCTGATCCGCCGTGAAGTGATCGACAAGGTCGGCCTGTTCGATCCGCGCTATTTCCTCTACTACGAGGAAGTGGATCACTGCCGGCGCGTCAAGGAGGCGGGCTGGAAGGTAGTCTACTACCCCCACACGTCGGTGGTGCATATCGGTGGCGAGAGTGCCAAGTCGGTCGACAAACTGAACATGGACGGCCGACAGCTGCAGACCCTGCAAATCGAAAGCGAGCTGTTGTACTTCCGCAAGCATCACGGTTTGCCGGGGTTGGCCTTGCACATGCTGCTGGTATGCCTGTGCGACCTGATCCTGGGGCTCAAGGCTTTGTTGAAAGGTCGCGGTCGGGCCGCCATCAAGGCGTGTTGGCAACACACACGTGTGACCTGGGCACTGTTGCGTAAAACCAAACTCGGTAGCCAACCCACACGGTAGGTCAGTCCATGTTCGAAAACATACGTGCGGACTTGCGAGCATACGAGGGTGATTGGGGCGCCCAGGGTTTCTGGGTGATGCTGGTGTATCGCTTCGGGCGCTGGCGCTACGGCGTGCGCCCGGCGCTGCTGCGCAAATTGCTGTCCTTTATCTACAAAGTGCTGTTCAAGCTGGTGCAGATCGTAACGGGCATCGAGCTGCCGTGCGAGGTGGTGGTCGGGCGCAACTTCGTCATCGATCATTTCGGCGGCATCGTGATCAGTGGTTATGCGCAGTTCGGCGATGACTGCCGTATCCGCAACGGCGTAGTCGTCGGGCTCAAGAACGTGAAGGAGCCGATCGCCCCGGTGATGGGCAACAACGTCGATATCGGTACCGGCGCCAAGGTGCTGGGCAATATCCGCATCGGCAACAATGTGGTGATCGGCGCCAATGCCGTGGTGTTGACCGATGTGCCTGACAACTCGGTGGCGGTCGGCGTGCCGGCGACCATCAAGCAGCGCAAGCTTGCCGACGCCGAGCAATTCTCATGAACACGGTGACGACGGGGGTTGGGGTCGTTGTCATCGGTCGCAATGAAGGCCAGCGACTCGAGCGTTGCCTGGCTTCGCTGGTCGGTGCGGCGCAGCAGATCGTCTATGTCGACTCGGGCTCCACCGACGGTTCAGTACAGATGGCCCGAAGGCTTGGTGTCGAGGTGGTTGAACTGGACATGAGCATTGCCTTCACGGCCGCACGTGCACGCAATGAAGGTTTCGCCCGGCTGCAACGGCTGTTGCCATCGATGCGTCATGTGCAGTTCGTCGACGGTGATTGCGAGGTGGTTGCCAGCTGGCTACCCCATGCACAGGCCTTTCTTGAGGCCCGGCCTGAGGTGGCGGTGGTTTGCGGGCGGCGCCGCGAACGTTTTCCGCAGCGCTCCATTTATAACCTGATGTGCGACCTCGAATGGGATACGCCAACCGGTGCGACCAGCGCCTGCGGTGGCGATGCACTGATGCGCGCGGACGCCTTCGCCACTGCGGGCGGGTATCGCCCGGACCTGATTGCCGGGGAAGAACCGGAGCTCTGCGTGCGGCTGCGAGCCAAGGGGTGGAAGGTCTGGCGCTTGCCTGCGGAAATGACTTTGCACGATGCGAGCATGACCCGCTTCGGCCAATGGTGGCGGCGCACCTTACGCGGCGGCTATGCCTTCGCCGAGGGCGCGTTTCTACACGGTGGCGCACCGGAGCGCCATTGGCGCCGCGAGTCGCGCCGCGCCTGGTTCTGGGGCTTGGGCGTGCCGCTGGCGACGGTCATTGCCACGCTGCTGCTGGGCTGGCCCGGGTTGTTGCTGCTGTTGATCTATCCGCTGCAGGTCGCGCGCCTGGCCCGGCGGGGCGCTGGCCCTGCGCGGCAAAACTGGCTACTGGCGTTCTTCCTCGTGCTGGGCAAATTTCCCGAGATGTTCGGGCAGGTCAAGTTTCTTTTGAACAGGTTCGGTGCCGGCAAATCCGCATTGATCGAATACAAGTGAGACTTCGATGGACTATTGGATGATCGTCAAAAGCGTCTTCTCCGTGCACGCTGGCTATTCCCTGAGGGCATTGAAGAACAAACTCAAGTTTGTGCTATTGGTGGGCAAGAACTGGACCGAGTTGAATCTGTTTTTCGGGCGCATGTCCAACGCGCTGGGCGATACCGGCATCGAGAGACTCGGCGGCGATTGCCTGGGTGTTATCCACTGGCCCTACATCAGCAAAAGCTGGAACTCCCAGGACAAATTGGGCGTGATGGCCTCGCACTACGAGGTGGTCACGAAAAGCTGCCCGCAATTACTGCTGTTCGGGCGCGACGACAGCCTGGTCCTGAGCGACCTGACGGCGTGGTCCGATGGTTGCACGTTGGTACTGGACCGCCCGTTCTGGTTCATGCGTGAAGGCGAGTTGGTGCTGAATCTGTTCCAGGGCGATCTGCGCATTGCCTCGATCGCCTTCACCTTGTGCTGCACGGAGGGTGAGCTGTGCATCTTCATCGGTGCCGTGCAGGGCATCCATAAAGGCATCGAGAGCGAAAGATCGCTGGCCATCTACCGGGATGTCACCAAGGACTTCGAAGGCCTGCGACCCAGGAGCTTTCTGATTGAAGTGATCAAGTACATCGCCAGCCATATCGGCGTCGGAAAAATCTACGCGGTAGGGGATGTCTATCGTCATCATCGCCACCCGTATTTTGGTGCGCACAAAGCCCAGGAGCTGGCCGCCAATTATGATTCGATCTGGCTTGAACACGGGGCGACACCGTCTGCGCGCGAAGACTTTTTTGAAATCCCCATGGCTTCGTCCAGAAAGCCGCTGGAAACCATTGCTTCAAAAAAACGCGCCATGTATCGCCGGCGCTATGAGCTGCTGGACGATACCTTCACCAGGATCGACCAGGTGCTGAAAGGCAGCTACGCAGTGAATTGACGTGACCGGTTACTGGACTACTGTGGGGGTACCTGCAGTAACAACTTCGACGACATTCAAGCCGGGTGCCCATGCGTATCGCTTATTTCATCAATCAATACCCGAAGGTCAGCCATAGCTTCATTCGTCGCGAGATCCTGGCGCTGGAGCGCCAGGGCTTTGAGGTCCAACGCATCGCGTTGCGAGGCTGGGATGCCGAATTGGTGGACACCGAGGACGAGTCTGAACGCAGCAAGACCCAATACGTGCTGGCGGACGGCGTCAAAGCGCTGCTGCGACCTGCGCTGCAGGTGCTGCGTACCCAACCGCGGCGGTTCTTTTCGACGCTGTGGCTGGCGCTGCGCATGGGGCGGCGCGCCGATCGTTCCTGGCCGTACCATCTGGTCTATTTGCTCGAAGCTTGCCGCGTGCTGTCCTGGATGCAGGCGTTCGGTGCCCGGCACGTGCATGCCCACTTCGGCACCAACTCGACCGAAGTGGTGATGCTGGCCAACGCACTTGGCGGGCCGACGTACAGTTTTACCGTGCATGGTCCGGAAGAGTTCGACAAACCGCAGTTCATTCACCTGGGCGAGAAAGTCCGGCGCTCGGCGTTTGTCGCGGCCATCAGTGCCTATGGGCGCAGCCAGTTGTATCGCTGGGTCGACCCGGCGCATTGGGCTCGGGTCAAGGTTGTGCATTGTGGCCTGGAGCGGGCCTTTCACGATGTGCCCGCAGTGGCGGTGCCGTCTGCGCCGCGGTTGGTTTGCGTGGGGCGCCTGTGTGAGCAGAAGGGCCAATTGCTGTTGCTGGAGGCCGCTCGCCGCTTGGCCGAACAAGGCGTGGCATTCGAACTGGTCCTGGCTGGCGACGGCGAAATGCGCCCGCAGATCGAAGAATTGATTGCCCGGCACGGCCTGCAATCGCGTGTGCGAATCACTGGCTGGATCAGCAGCGAACAGGTGCGCATGGAAATTCTCGCCGCGCGGGCCCTGGTACTGCCCAGCTTCGCCGAAGGCTTGCCGGTGGTCATCATGGAAGCCATGGCGTTGCGCCGGCCGGTGCTGACCACTTATGTGGCGGGCATTCCCGAGCTGGTGCGCCAGGGCGAGAACGGCTGGCTGTTTCCCGCGGGCGCGGTGGAAGAGTTGGCGGTGGCGCTGGCGGACTGCCTGGCGCAGCCGGTCGAGCAGTTGCAGCGCATGGGCGAAGCGGCTTATCAGCGTGTGCTGGAGCGCCATGATATCGATACCGAAGCGACCAAGTTGGCTCACCTGTTCAAGGCGCAAGCATGATCACATTCCTCAATTGGCTACTCGGCGTACCGCTGGCGATCATCCTCCTGCCGGTACTGGTGCTGTTCGTGCAGGTGCTGCTGGCTGGCTTGCCGGTGCGTGCGCAAGCACTCGCACAACGCCCGCGACCTCGGGTCGCGGTGCTGGTGCCGGCCCACAATGAGTCCTCGATTATCCAGGCCACCTTGAATTGCCTGCGCCCGCAATTGCAGGAGGGCGACCGCCTGTTGGTGGTCGCCGACAACTGCTCGGACGACACCGCCGCGATGGCGCGTGCGGCCGGCGCAGAGGTAGTGGAGCGCAGCAATGCCCAGCAGCGTGGCAAGGGCTATGCACTGGATTTTGGCGCGCGTCACCTGGCCGGTGATGCGCCGGACGTGCTGATCATTGTCGATGCCGATTGCCAGGTGAACGAGGGCTTCATCGAACGCCTGGCCATACAGTGCATCGACTCGGGGCGGCCGACCCAGGCGCTTGACCTGATGCGTGCGCCAGCGGGTTCGGGGCTGAAAGTGCAGATCGCCGAGTTTGCCTGGTGCGTCAAAAATCGGGTGCGACCGCAAGGCTGGGCTCGGCTGGGGTTGCCCTGTCAGTTGATGGGCACGGGCATGGCGTTCGTCTGGCGGGACCTGCCCTTGATCACGCTTGCCAGTGGTCACATCGTCGAAGACCTGAAAATGGGCCTGGATTTCTGTCGCAGCGGCAAGCCACCGATGTTTTGCCCTGATGCCCTGGTGACCAGCTATTTCCCGCGCAGTGACGAAGGCCTCACGACCCAGCGTACGCGTTGGGAGCATGGTCACCTGGGCGTGATCCTGGGCGACGCGCCAAAATTACTGGTGGAGTCGCTTGCCCGACGCAACTTCAACCTGCTGGCCATGACCCTGGATCTATTGGTGCCGCCACTGGCGTTGCTGACGTTGTTGTTGGGCGCGGCGTTTGTCCTGTCCTGGTTGGTGTTGCTGCTGTTCGGTGCATGGCTGCCGGCATTGATCGCATCGGTGGGGGTGGTCATGTTGATGATGACCATCTTGCTGGCGTGGAGTCAGTTCGGTCGCGCCATCATCGCGTTTTCCGCGTTGCTGTACGCACCGTTCTACGCACTGAAGAAAATCCCCCTGTACCTGGGCTTCCTGGTTAAACGCCAGGTTGAATGGGTGCGCTCCAAGCGAGATGACTCCTGATGCGCGCATTGGCCTGGCAGCACAACTGGCAAACGATCATCCAGTCACTCAAGGTCATCGGCGATAGCGATCAAGAGCAGCGCTTGATCGAGGCATTGGCCTGGCCGCAGCGGGCAACGGTGCTCGGGTTCGTCAACGCCCATGCGATGAACCTGGTTGCCGGGGACGATGCCTACTACCAGGCACTGTCGGCCGCCGATGTGTTGCTGCGCGATGGCTCCGGCATGTCGATCCTGTTTCGCCGAATGGGCAGGGAGCCGGGGTTGAACATGAACGGCACGGACTTCATCCCCAAGTTACTGTCGGCCTATAAAGGGCGGCGCGTGGCGTTATGGGGCACGCAAGAGCCTTTCCTGGTCCATGCGGCAAAGCATTGCCAAACGGCATTGGCAGTCAATGTCGTGTCTGTCCACCATGGTTTCGACGATGTGCAGACCTACCTCGAACTTGCCCGGCAACATCAGCCGGAACTGGTGGTGCTGGGCATGGGCATGCCCAAGCAGGAAATCGTTGCCGCCCGGCTGGCGGCCAGCGGCGTGCCCTGCCTGATCGTGTGTGGCGGGGCGATCCTGGACTTTCTCGGCGGCAAGGTGAGTCGCGCTCCGCAATGGGTGCGAGGCCTGGGTTGCGAGTGGGTATTCAGGCTGCTCAGTGAACCCAAGCGGCTGTTCAGTCGTTATGTGGTCGGTAACCCTCTGTTCATATTGAGAACGCTTGCCTGCCCGGTACCGACCCGGGGGTGAGGTGCGTGCCGCAGGAACAGGCTCGGCAGCGTAATATCTTGCAAAACTCCGGCGTAGCATCTTTACTGCTCATGTAAGCGACGACTTGCTGACGCGGTAATAATTTGTTTCGCCTTTGGTGCGAATGGCGACGAAAGTTTGACGCCGGCCATCATCGTGTTGAAGCCTGATTTTCAGTTCGTTATTCCTTGATTCGAACTTTCGAATAATCTTCCTTAATCATTTAGTGTTAATACCAAATGAAAGAATATGTAAAGGGACTGTTGCGTCAGTTGATTACGCCGTCGGTACGCTTTGAACTGCGGAAAGCCCATGCCTGGCTGCGCGATATTGCCGGCCGAGCCTGTTTTTGGCGCTGGGAATTTGTCAGGTTCAAGCTGCGCGAAGAGAGTCCTTACGACATTCTCTATATGGGGCGTAAGGCACAGCGTGAATTTGTGAAAGTTCTCATGGGTGCTGAACCTCAGGTTGCCAATCAGCAACTTAGGGCGAATAAACCAGGCATAACGGTGTTCGTCAGTGAAATACCGACGCCGGGCGCACTCTGTGTGCCCCAATATCTCAGCGCCGTAGTTCCTCTGGGCCGCTCGATCGAGGACATCACCGCAAGATATAACTCTGAGCTGCGGCGCAATCTTCGCAAGAACCGTTTGCGCTATCGCCTTAAACAGGCGTTGAACGACGATGAAATCGAAAGCGCCGACCAAGGCATGCTGCAACCCTATGCCAGCGCAAGGCATGGCACGTCTGCTTCGCAAATTGAGCAGCAGGAGGTGCGAAGGGTGGCCAAAACCGCCGGCCGCCTGGACCTGGTGCTGCTGGAAGACGAGGTGGTCGCCTGTCACCTTGGCTGCGTGATTACCCGCGCGGGCAAGCGCTACTGGAGCACGATCCGTTTCGGCTACCCCGAAACAGTCTATTCGAATGCGAAAAAGCTTAGGGAAATCAACTCGATCACCACCTTCATGGCGCTGGAATGGGCGCTGGAAAACGGCTTTGATTATTACGATATCGGCACTTGCCTGGCGCGCCCGGACGACGGTTTGCTGGAATGGAAAAGAAGGCGTGGCGGCGATGTCGATACCCTGAATAACCATGGCTATCTGTTTGTCCGGCTGCCCAAGGTGGGCGTTGCGCAATTTCTCTGGGAAACACCCTTGTTTGCCGTAGAGGGAAAAGAACTGACCCTGCATCTGGGTTTGCCGGACGGGCAAACTGATGAGGATATTGCCGAGCGCTATCGCGAAATGGGATTTGGCGGACTGAGCAAGGTCTATCTTCATTGCGCCAAGGCACCACCGGAACAACTGCTCGAGACTTTACGCGCTCGATACGGTCATCTGAAGGTACCACCTGTCATGGAAAGTATTATTTGCAATTGACTGGAGTTTGATAGTGCGCACAAGGACGACAAGCGCTAATTATATTTAAACGCATTAGAGTGGTAATCCTTATGTCGCAATCGAATATGTTGGTGAGCGGCGCTGGGGCGAAATGGAGTTTTGCTGCGTATAAACACATGTTCAAGGAGAAAGTTGCCAGGAAAGCGCCGCTGGACCTGCAAAGTGTCGCGGTAAAAACCTGGGACGTGGCTCCCCCTGATGAATCGATTGCACCCCCTGCTTTTTACCTGCCCAACCAGCTTGAACGCGTGACGGGATGGCAGTTTTATCCCTTCGAGCATCCCCGTCGCACCATGGAGGGCAACGGGCTCGTGCAGCACGGCCCCACTCGCGCCTTTCTGCTCAAGGACGCCTGGCTGATCGACGGCGCGCTTTACAAAGGTGATGCCAAATCCTGGTTATCGCCCAGGGCCGGTTGGTTGCCGAAGATTCGCATAGAACACGAAATCGATCGCGCAGCGATGTATTGCACTGTGGGCGGCAATAAGTGGTTTGGATCGTGGATGGTGGATGATTGCATCACCTATCCCATGGCGAGCCAGCTCGGCGTTCCGGTGACCACGGAACTCGCTGAAACCGAAATCAGCGTAACCCGGCACGGGATACTTCACGCCCCCGGTTATGAAAAGTGGCTGGGCATGAATCCGCTGCGTATGCGCAACGCATTTTTTCGTGAACTGGTGATTTTTGACGACATCAGCCAGAACCGCCACAAGCACATGCGCTTTCGCGCCATGACGGAAAAGTTGTTGTCCCATGTCAACGTCAACTCGCACCCAGGGGTGTTCGTGCTGCGGGGCAACAAGGGTGAGTTGCGGTTGCTGCGCAATGAACTGGAATTGGCTGAACGCCTGCGCGAGCGCCGCGGCTTTCGCATCATCGACCCCTCGAAATCCGACGTGGCGACCATCGTCGCGGCTTGTGCCGGCGCCAGGACCGTGATCGGCATCGAAGGCAGTCAACTCATACACGGCGTCAATGTCCTTGCGCCCGGTGGTTCGCTGCTGGTCCTGCAACCCCCTGATCGTTTCGTCTGCTTTTTCAAATACCTGACGGATCGCGATCAGCAAAACTTCGGTTTTGTGGTGGGCACCCCGGACGGCGAAGGTTTCCGGATCGATCCCGATGAGGTTGAGCGTACTCTCGACCTGTTCCCGGCCTGACGCTTTTGCGGCCTCGTGCTTAACCCGGTAACGCTGGTCGTCAGCGTTACCGGGCGGCTCATGCAATCAAGATACGATTAGTAGGCATGCTTGCCGGAGAAGGCTGTCACCGTCCGGGCAAGGATGACGAAGTCGAGCCACAGCGACCAGTTGTTGATGTATTCGATGTCCGAATCCACCCGGCGAATCATCTGTTCGATGTCTTTGGTTTCACCGCGATAGCCACGTACTTGAGCCAGGCCAGTAATGCCTGGCTTGATGTTGTGGCGGGCAAAGTAGTCGGCGATGTCGGGTGAATACTGCGCGTCGTGCTGGATGGCATGCGGACGCGGCCCGACCAGGGACATTTCCCCCATCAGTACATTGAACAACTGCGGTAGCTCATCCAGGCTGGTGCGTCGAATGAAGGCGCCGACCCGGGTCATGCGCGGATCATTCTTTTGTGCTTGCTTGACTACACCGTCTTCGGGCTGATGGACCACCATGCTCCTGAACTTCCAGATGCGAAACGGTCCGCCACTCCAGCCCATCCGTTGCTGGCGAAAGAACACCGGCCCCGGGCTGTCGAGCTTGATGGCAATGGCCACGATGGCCAGCACTGGCGCCGCAATCAGCAACAGCAGAAACGCCAGCACGCGGTCTTCAAGGTTCTTGAGCAGCAGGCGCATGCCCATCAGTGGCGTTTCCGACAAGGTCAGCACCGGAATGCCGGCGATCTCGCGAACGCTGTGGTTGATCAAGCGCAGGGAAAAGATGTCTGGCACCCAGTTGACCGAGATGTGCTTGTCGAACAGCTTCAGATACACATCCTTGATCACCTGGGAGCCGTCCAGTGGCGTGACGAAGTAGACGGTGCGGATCGAATGCTGGACGACCAGGTCGTCAAGATCGCAAATATGACCCAGTATCGCCAGGCGGTTGGGGTTTTCCGAACCATCCTTGCCCCGGTCGTCGGCCGCCCCGATCAACACGGAGCCGACTACCCGTTCACCCAACCAGGGGTTGTTGCTGATTTTCTGGTGCAGGAAGTCCGCCAGCTCTCCCGAGCCGATGATCAGTGCGTTGTCCCGTTGGGTGGGGTGGGCCAGGAATTTCTTTTGCAGTTCACGGGTCGCGAGGTGCAAAAGCAGCTGGGCAAAATACCCGATGACGAACAACTCACCGACCAGCAAGCGTGAGTACTGTTCGCTTTGTTTCGTAAGAAAGGCCATGGCGACGAGAAAACAAAAAGCGGCGGTCCACGCCTTGAACAGTTTGAAGGCCTTGACGGCAAACACGACATTGCTTCGATAAATCGCGTAGTGGTCGTAGACGACCGCAAGCGCCCCCAGCAGCAACAGGACCATGATCACATAAGCCTGGGTGATGAAACCTATGTGATAAACAATCAGGTACCACGCGACACCGGTGACAGCGAGGCTATCGAGGCCTGCCTGGATAAAGATACTGGTACTGCTTCTTCGCTGGAGTACGGAACGGCTACTGCTCGGCTCAAAAATCATGATCAGATCCCATTTTTGCTGCCCCCTCGCGCCCAACCCGAACGCGATCCAGGTCAAAACCACCTTCGTTTCAGAGCTTTAGCCTCAACGGCAAGCTACTTATAGTCGAGAAATCCTCCTTCCACCGAAATTCGCAAAGCTGGGGAGAACGCGGCATCCCGTGCTATCACTTTAGCAGCAGTGTGGATTCATTCACGCAATGGACGAAGTTTAGTCTGCGGCATGCACGCAGGCACCGGGCGGCCTGCTTTTGGAGTGACTGGACGACCATCGGTAGAAACTGGATTGTATGCCTGGATGGGCGGGAGGACCTGGGACGTCGGCTGCGAACAAGCAGCGTTATCAGTTGCTCATGCCGTCTTCGATGGCGATGCCTTGGGAGCGCATCTTGCTGATCAGTTCAGCGCGAGTGCCTGGCAGGTTGAGCATGGTTTTGGCGCGCAACGCCGCCACTTCGTCGGCACTGTAGGGCTGGTAATCGGCGGGTCGGCTTTTACCGGCCATGCCGTCCTCGCGCATCAGCCAGTTGAGCAGGTCGGCCAGCTGCGCGTTGTTCAACGCTGATTGCGACATGCCCGGCACGCGCACCAGGAATTCACGGCCGCCCGGGACTTTCAGGAAGTTGCCTACAAATCCGGTCATTCTCGGGGTGTCATTGGCCGCCGAGCCCATGCCGTTGCCCAGATGGCAACCGGCACATTGCAACTGATAGTTAACGCCCACGCTGTAGCCAGCTTCGGCGATGGGCTTTTGCAGTTCCTCGTTGCCCGGCGCGTGGCGCTGCGTAGGGTCGGGGATGGCCCGGGCCTGGGCGAGCGGGGTGGTCAGGGCGCAGGCCAGGCCGAGGATTAGCAAACGACGCATTTCGAACCCCTTATTTGTTGTGCCTTGAAAAGATCGCAGCCTGCGGCAGCTCCTACAGGAGCACGCGGTCAATCCAGGAGCTGCCGCAGGCTGCGATCTTTTAAAAAAAACGCCGATCGCGTGGGCAACCGGCGGTGGTGCGTGTCAGACCGCCACGCCACGGATGATCGAAACGGTGCAGTGATAGATGTGCGACTTGGCGGCCAGGCACCAGTTCACATCGTTGTTGTTGAACGGGCGGTAGGCCGGTTCTTCACTGTCGTTACGGGTGCAGGCGCACTGGGCGCAGCTTTGTTTACCGCAGCAGTCGTTGTACGAAATGATGTAGTCCTTGCCGTCGGCCGGGTTGCGGCAGGTGCCGATCCAGGTCACTTGCGAGGCCTCGGTGCCCGGTGGGCAGGAAGTCACCGAACCGCCGCAGCAGCTGCACAGAAAGCCGTCGATGGAGCAGTAGCGCCAGTAGTCACAGCTGTTTGGATCACCCGGGTCACCGGCTTTCGGGTCAGTGGCGGCCAGCGCCTTGCTGGTGCGATCCAGCGGCAGCAGCACGGGAAGGGCGGCACCGGCGACGATCAGCGAGCCCATGCGAGCCAGCAGTTTGCGGCGCGAAGTCGTGTCGGCAACACGGCGCGAGGAGCGTTCGAATAACAGATCCAGCAGTTTCATGAAGGTCTCCCTGCCTTATCAGTGGCTATGGCCGTGGCTGTGGTCATGAGCGTGGTCGTGGGGTTGCGCATTGAGGTATTGCTGCAGCGTCGCGTGCTTGAGGTGCTCGACTTCGAACAGACTGTCCAGGTGCTCGCGGGAGTTGACCAGGCCTTTGGCGCGCAGGGTGCCGGACTTGTCGATCAGGGCTGCGTACGGCAGCTTGCCGATCTGGTAGGTCATGCCCACTTCCGGGCCGACTACATAAGTGGCGTCTTCGAGTTTGTGCTCGCGGATCAGCGCTTGCTGGGCGTCCATGTCGCCATCGCTGACGAACACCACGTCCAGCGTGCTGGCTTGTTCCCTGGCGATGGATTTGATCGCCGGCAGCAGGGATTTGCAGATCGGGCAAGTCGGCGAGAGGAAGAACAGCAGTTGCGATTTCTCGCCGGCATAACCGAAGTTCACCGGGCGGCCATTACGGTCGGCAGCGGTCACTTGCGGTGCGGCTTCGTTGACGGCCACGCCTTTGTCCATCATCAGCGCGCCGGCCGGGGCCAGACGGCCGTGCAACACGCCAATCTGACGGACCAGGCCCATGACGACGAACGCCACGGCCACCAGCAATACCCAGAGCAGAACGTTGGAAACTATCAAGCCTTCCATTGTGATTACCTACCAATCAATTTGAGCAGAAGAGGGGAGTTCGCCGCCAGGCCATCGGCCGCGGCGTAGATGAGCAGCGCGACGGCGGCCGAAGCCAGGGTCACGAAGCCATCGAACACAGTCATGTCGCGCACTACCGGCGCTACGCTTGCCAGCAATGCCAGCGCCACCAGCACGCTGTTGCGCAGCAGCAGGACCGGGCGCAGCGGTTGCGCCTGGTCGGGACCTGCACAGCCGCAGTCGATGTCGCGACGCCCACGCCACAGGTTGATGCCGATGGCGGCGGCGTACAGCGCCAGCAGGCTGGCCGCGCTCAACGCTGCCCAGGGGCGGCTGACCGGCACCAGCAACGCGAACGCAATGGCCAGTTCCAGCAGCGGGATCAACCGCGCGCTCGGGCGCACCAGCGCGTCGGGCAGCAGTTGATAATCGGCAAGTTGTTTGCGAAAGCGCGCTGGCGCTCGCACCTTGTGGGTCGCGGCACTGGCCAGCAGCACCGCAATTGCGATGGCGCTGGCAATGATGAAGATCGGATCTGATTGCATGGCCTGATCCCTGTTAGTAGCTCATGACCTGGGTCGCGGTTTTTGCGACCTTGGCCATGCTGCCGGTGTGCTGGTTGGTCTTGAGGTCGAAGATCTGCAAGCCGCCTTCAACGTCGGTGCCCAGCAGCAGTGGCTTGTCGTCGCCGGTGGCCTGCATGCTCCACACCGGTACCGGTGCTTCCAGGGTGGCGATTTTCTTGCCAGTCTTCAGATCGAAGGCCCAGATCAGGGGACTCGGGTCTTCCCACTTCATCGGTTCGTGGGCGTCGTGCATCAGCACGTACAAGCGGTTCAGCTTCGGCGCGACCGCCATCAGCTGCCAGCCGCCCGGGGCCCAACCGGCTTTCTTCTCTTCGTCGGTGACCAGCGACCAGCTCGGCAGGATTTTCGGCGTGTCAGCGGAGAAATCCACGGCGCGCACGGTGCCGGTAGTGGTGGTGAAGTAGTAGGTGTCGCCGACGTTGACCGCGCGCTCCACCAGTTTTTCCGCGTTCGGGTCAAAGAACGGCGTGCGGTTGCGCGCGTTTTCCTGGCCTTGATCGTTGAGGGTCACCACCTGCAGGCTGCCGTCGCCGCACAGCGAGGCGAAGCGACGCTTGCCCACCGGGTAGTTGAGCACGCAACCGGGAATCGCGATTTCCGAGGCAACCGCTTTGGTCTGGGTATCGACCACAGTGACCGAGGTCGATGGGGTGAAGTTGTAGACGTAGACGAAACGGTCATCGCCGCTGGTCTTCAGGCCGTAGCGCTGGGTCAGCGATTCGGCGCGCTTGTTCGGGATCAGTACTTCCCAGGCCGGCGACAGGGTCGAGCTGTCCCACGCGGTCAGCACGTCGGTACGGGTGCCGCGGGTGCCGCGCGAATACCAGATGTCGGCGCTGTAGATCAGCTTGCCGTCATGGCTCAGGGCCGAAGGCGCGGCAAAGCCGGTCGGGACCATGCCGAGCACGCGTTTCTGGTCGGGGTCGACCACGGTGACACGGCCGGCGACGAAGCTTTCGAACTCGACATCGACGACGAATGCCCGGTGCGGTTCAGCGGGGAAGGCCAGGGTGGTCTGGCCGATGCCGGTGTCGGCGGGCAAATCCGCGCGGGCACTGTTCAAGCCGAGTACAAGCAGGCTCAGGCCTAGCGCTGACTGTACGGAGATCCTGTTTGTTCGCATAAGGGGAACTTCCTGAATTATTGGTAACGCGGATCGCGGGTGAGTGGGCAGATTCTGACCATCGAATAGTGCCTCGCCCGGCAATCGCGGGAATTGCCCTGCCTGCCAAGTGTTTGTGTATCTGTGCCAGTGTCGGGGGGGATCGTTCCCACGCAGAGCGTGGGAACGATCAGATCGCGGGGGGGATCAGGGGGAGGGAAAAGCTGAATACCGCACCACAAGGCTCCAGGTTTTGCGCCCAGATATCGCCCCGGTGACGGCCGATGATGTTCTTGCACAGCGCCAGGCCAATGCCGTTGCCGCTGACCTTGGACGAGAAGAAGCCGTCGAACAGCTTCTCTTGCGCCTGGGCCTGGATGCCGCGGCCGTTGTCCTCGATGCGCACCAGCGCCACGCCGTCGGCGGCGCTGGCATGAATGCGCAAAATCCGACGTTCGAGCGGCAGGTCGGCCATTTCTTCGATCGCGTTGAACGCCAGGTTGAGGATCACCTGGCCGATCAACACCTTCTCGCAACTCACCCTTAGCGGCTCGGGTGAGGTCACGACTTCCACGCGCACCAGGCTCGGATCGGCTCGCAGGCTGATGAAGTAGCGGGTTTCGCGCAGCAGTTCGTTGAGGTCGATCAGCTCTTCGCTTTGCTCCAGTTTAACGACGTAGTCGCGCACGCTCTTGATGATCACCGAGGCGTGCTCGATCTGCCGCACGGCGCTCTGCAAACCCCAGGTGACGCCTTGATCGGCGTCGGCTGCGGTGCCCAGGCGAATCACCGCGCCCTCGATGAAGTTGCGCGTGGCGGCCAGCGGTTGGCTCAGTTCATGGGCGATGGCCACGGCCATTTCACCCATGGCGTTGTAGCGCGCCAGGTATTCGAGTTTCTGCTCGCTGACCCGCCGCGCGTCTTCGGCCTGCACCTGCTCGGTGACGTCGCGGAACAGCAGCAGATGGCCGACCAGGTCGTCTTCAATCTCTATATAACGGCACGTTGCGTCATGCCAGCGCCATTCGCCGTCCTGGCGCTGCACTTGGTAATGCACGTTGAAGGGCGTGTGTTCCGGCGTCTCATGGGCGAATTTTTGCAGCAGGCGCTGGCGCGAAGCCTCGTCGCACCAGGCCAGGAAGTTCTGGCCCATCAACGGATGGACTTCACTGCCGAGCAAGTGCGCGCCGGAGTCGCTGATAAAACCGATATCGCCCTCGGGACCGAGCACCGCCACACCCTCGGCCAGATCCTGCATGAAGGCCTTGAGCCGGCTTTCGAAACGCTTGAGGTCGCGCTTGACCTTGTCCTCCTTGGAGATGTCGCGGAACTGCACCATCAACACATCCCGACCGTCCAGATGCACCAGGGTCGCCACGGCCTCGGAAAGAATCTCCACCCCTTGCTTGGAGCGATAGCACCACTCGATGGCGCGCTGGCCGGTGCGCGCAGCACCTTCCAGCCAGCGCAGGCCCACCGAGCGCCGGTACTTGGGTGCGTCGCGGGTCATGTCCGGGGCCTTGAGCGGCGTCAATTCCTCCAGGGTAAAACCCAGCGCCGCCAGGGCGGCGGCGTTGGCCCAGAGAATTTCCTTGGTCTGCGCATCGTGAAGAATGATGCACAGCGGCATGGCTTCGATCAGCGCATGGAAGTCGTTCGGTTTTGGCTGGTACATCACACGGCCCCTGGCGGCAGAGATTTGCAGTATGGCGTTTTATACCTGCTCGCACAGCGGCATGCGCTCAGAGGTAACCGGTGTGGATCTAGGGGATTTCTTTAGGCGGGGGGCTGCACGCACCAATAGTTGCGCCGGCATCCGGTTTTTACACTGGACCGCAATGCAAGGGTGACCACGCCTTTATCTGTAGGAGCTGCCGAAGGCTGCGATCTTTTGATCTTGATCCAAAAACAAAATCAAAAGATCGCAGCCTTCGGCAGCTCCTACAGACAGCGGTGCGGTGTGGCCCCCACTAACAATAAGCAAAACGGAGAAAGCCCATGCTGCGTTCAGCGGTCGTGCAACAAGACGCACCGATCGGTGTTGACGAGAATGTCGTCGACAGCCCGGCCTTTGCGCAGGTGCTGGAAGAAGTGCGCCAACGTCGCAACGAATTCGACAGCGTTTCCCATGTGCCACGGGACATGATCGAACGCTTCAAGCAGGTGGGCATCTACCGCGCCGCCACGCCGAAATGCTACGGCGGCGACGCCCTGGCGCCGGCGAAGTTCCTGCAAATGATCGAACGCATCTCCGAGGCCGACGGCTCCGCTGGCTGGGTGGCCAGTTTCGGCAGTGCCGGCGTCTATCTGGCGGCTTTGCCACGCGAAACCCTGGCTGAACTCTACGCCGATAGCCCGGACCTGGTGTTCGCCGGCGGCCTGTTTCCCTTGCAACCGGCCGAGGCGGTAGAAGGCGGCTATCAGGTCAACGGCACCTGGAAATTCGCCAGCGGCTGCATGGGCGCGGACTTGCTGGGCGTGGGCATCGGTGCTGCGGGCGGCAAGCCACGCACCGCGGTGTTCCGTCCGCAGCAGGTAGAGATCATCGAGAACTGGGACGTGGTCGGCCTCAAGGGCACCGGCAGCCACGACCTGCGCGTGTCCGACAAGCGCGTCGACGAACGCTGGACGTTCATTCGCGGTGGCGCCTCGACCATCGACGAACCGCTGTTCCGCTATCCCTCGATTGCCTACGCCGCGCAAGTGCTGGCGGTGGTCAACCTGGGCCTTGCCCGCGCTGCCCTCGATGAAATCAGCCGCATGGCTGGCGGCAGCGGTATCACCGGTGCGCCGAAACTGTCCGACCGCGCTTATGTGCGCATCGAAATCGCCAAGGCCGAAGCCAAGCTCAGCGCCGCACGCGGCTTCTTCTACAGCGCCACCGAACAGGTATGGAACTCGATCCTCGCCGGCAATCCGGTCACCCCGGAGCAGACCAGCTTGTTGCGCTTGTCCGCCATTCACGTGTCCCAGGCCGGCGCCGAGGTGGTGCAAAGCGCCTACAGCCTGGCCGGTACCACCGCCATTTACCTGCGCCATCCACTGCAGCGTTACCTGCGCGACTCGATGGTGGTGACCCAGCACGCCTTCCTCAGCGAAGGGCTGTATGACGGCGCCGGCTCGGTGTTCCTCGGCGTGCAGCCGTTCCCGGGCTACATCTGAACACTTTATTCCAGAGCTTCATTTTCAAGGATCAATACACATGACTCAAACCACTCAAGAACCGCTGCGCGTCGTCTTCTGCATCGGCATCACCCAGAACTTTTTTGACCTGCCTACCGGCGAAGGCCTCAGCGTATGGAAGGGCTTCAGCCGGATGATGGCGGATCTCGGCGCGATGCCCGGCATCAACGTGCTCGGCGCCATGGATGACGACCGCCTGATGGTCGGCCCTTCGACCACCTCGCCCTGGACCGTGTACATCATGGCCGACGTCGACTGCCACCAGTCGGTCATCGACGCCTGCAACCTGTTCCGCACCACGCCGGTGAACGAATACAGCCTGTGGCGCTACGCCAAGGTCGAAGCGCGCATCGGTCGCCCGCTGACCATCCCTGACGCGGCCAAGGTGTAAGCCATGGACGAGGCCTTGCTGCAGCGTCTGGCGACGCTCGAAGGGGAAAGCGCAGTGCGTCGCTTGATGGCGCGCTACATGGACCTCTGCGACGTGCCGCGGGTGCCGACCCAGGTCAGCGAACTGGCCGAGCTGTTCTGCGTCGATGCGATCTGGGAAGGCGTGGGGCGCGAGACCGCGCAGACCTTCGGCCAGCATCGTGGACGCGAGGCCGTGGCGGCGTTTGTCGGTGGTTACCTGCCGCCGTCGGATCACTTCCAGTTGAACCTGCATTACCTCACCAGCGAGTCGATCTTGGTCGACGGCAACGCGGCGCAGGGGCAGTGGATCATGCAGCAGATTTCCACCTATGCCGATCAGCGCAGCGAACTGTTCGGCACGCGCTTGAACATCGATTTCCGCTGTGTCGACGGCGTCTGGCTGATCGCGCATTTTCGCACGCAACGGCTGTTTAATACGGAGCTGAATGCATGAGTACTTTCGTCAGCGAATTCCTCCTCGGCGGCAGCGGAAAACGCGTGGCCATCAAGGACTCCATCGACATTGCCGGCCATCCGACCCGCTCGGGCAGCCGTGCGTTTGCCGACGTACCAGCGGCGACGAAAAACGCCGAAGTGGTGGACGCGATTCTCAACGCCAATTGGCAGATCGTCGGCAAGACCAACCTGCACGAACTGGCGTTTGGCGTCACCGGCATCAACGACTGGACCGGCACGCCGATCAACCCGCAAGCCCCTGACCGCGTGCCGGGCGGCTCCTCCAGCGGTTCGGCCTCGGCGGTCGCGGCGGGCCTGGCGGACATCGCTATCGGCACCGACACCGGGGGGTCGGTGCGGGTGCCGGCGGCCTGCTGCGGTATCACCGGACTAAAACCGACTTTTGGCCGTGTCAGCCGCGTTGGCGCGCATCCGCTGGCCTCCAGCCTCGATTGCGTGGGGCCGTTCGCCAGGACCATGGACGACCTGATCGCCGCCATGCAGGTGATCTGCCCGGGCTTCAATGTGCAAGGTTTGCCAGGTGACGGCGCCAAGGTCGGCTTCCTCGAAGTGGCCTGCGACGCGCACCTGCAAGCCAGCCTCGGTGCTGCCGCCGACCGCGCGGGCTGGCGCCGCAGCCACCTGCAATTGAGCGAGTTCGAAGCGGCGTTCGCCGCCGGCCTGACCGTGATCAATTTCGAAAACTGGGCAGCGTTCGGCCACCTGACCGGCAAGGGCCTGATCGGCGCCGATGTGGAAACCCGTCTGCTCGCAGCCAGCCGCACTACTCGTGAAGAGCTCGCAAAGGCAGAAATCGTGCGTACTCGCTTTACCCAACAGGTGGATGCCGCGCTGGAAGACTTCGCGGTGCTGCTGTTGCCGACGCTGCCGAGCCTTCCACCCACGCTGAGCGAAGCGCGTAGCGGCAGCAAGGCCGTGGCCGGCATGACCCCGCTGGCGCGTCCTTTCAACCTCAGTGGCCATCCGGCGCTGACGGTGCCGGTGGAACTCGATTGCGGCGGGCTGAAAGTCGGCCTGCAGATTGTCGGTCGCAAAGGTCAGGACGAACTGGTCTGCGCCTTCGGTGCGCAGCTGCAAGCCTCAATCCTTTAAATCTAACAAGAAGCCATGAGGAGAACCGCATGAGCACTCATGAATACCGGCTGATCGCAACGTCGAAAAGCCCCGAAGAGCTGGTCCAGCACGACCGCGTCGATGTCTCGCTGTACAACGACCCGGCGCTGTTCGAAGCCGAGCTGGAAAAGATTTTCTACCGCACCTGGGTGTGGGTCGCCCACGAAAGCGAAGTGCGCAACAGCGGCGACTTCAAGACCGCCACCATTGGCCGTCGCCCGGTGATCGTCGTTCGCGACAAGAAGAACAACATCAACGTGCTGGAAAACCGTTGCCGCCACCGCGGTGCCACCGTGTGCGAGAAGCACAAGGGCAACGCCACCGGTTTCACTTGCCCGTACCACAGCTGGTCCTATGGCCTGGACGGCAAGCTGCGTGCGCTGCCGTATCCGGATGGCTACGAAGGCATCCTGGAAAAGTCCGAATTGCCGCTGACCAGCCTGCGCGTCGAGAGTTACGCCGGCATGGTGTTCGCCAGCTACAACGATGAGATCGAACCGCTGGAAGACTTCCTCGGCGGCGCCAAACACTGGATGGACCTGTTCATGAAGCAGGGCGCCGGTTACCCGATCAAGACCCAGGGCGAACACAAGTTCAGCTTCAAGGGCAACTGGAAGATCCAGCTGGAAAACACCACCGACGGTTACCACTTCCCGATCGTGCACAAGTCGTTCATGTCGTCGGTGGATGAAGAAACCTCGGAAATGCTTTCGTTCATGACCGACGAGCAAGCGGTCACTCACTCCCTGGGCAACGGCCACAGTGTGATGGTGATGGTGCCGGAGCACGTTGATCTTGATCACGACGACGGCACTGAACAATTGCAAGAGCGCTTCGCCCACGTCACTGAAGAACTGTCGAAGACCCTGCCGGCCGACCAGGTACGGCGCATCGTGCGCTCGCTGCACGGCGCCGGTTTCAACCTGAACCTGTTCCCCAACGTGGCCATGTCGATGTCGTTCTTCCGCGTGCTGCGTCCGGTGTCGGTCACTGAAACCGAGATCCGTCACGTTGCCCTGGGCATGGACGGCGGCCCGGAAATCGCCAACCGCGAACGCATGCGCATTCACGAACACTTCCAGGGCCCGTTCGGTTTCGGCAGCCCTGACGATGCCGAAGCCTGGGACCGCGTGCAGCGTGGCTCGTACGCCGGCGTCGATGCGCCAATCCTGGTCAACCGCGGCCTGAACCGCGAAATCACCGCTGAAAACGGCGACAAGGTCAGCCACGCCACCGACGAGGGCGGCATGCGCGGAGCCTACGACATGTGGAAAAGGATGATGAGCCAATGAGCAATCACGACACCCTGAACGGTTTTTCCGGCCCGCTGGCCCAGGCCATCGAATTCATCTGGCGCGAGGCCGAACTGCTCGACCACAAGCACTACGCCGAGTGGGCGACCTTGTGGAGTGAAAGCGGCAAGTACATCGTGCCGATCGACCCGGACACCGAAGACTTCGAGGCGACGCTGAACTACGCCTACGACGACGCACGCATGCGTGACCTGCGCATCGAACGCCTGACCGCCGGCTATTCGCCGTCGGCGGTGGATGCGGCGAAAACCATTCGCACGATCTCGCGTTTCCGCCTGGTCGAAGCCGCCGGTGACATCGTCGAAGTCAACTCGGCGCAGCTGCTGTACGCCTACAAACGCGGCGTGCACACACCGTTCGTGGCCGACCTGAACCACCGCATCCGTTTCACCGATGGCGTGCCGACCCTGGAGCGCAAAGTGGTACGGCTGATCAACTCCACCGACAGCCTGAGCGCGCTCGGCTTCCTCCTGTGAGGGCAACATCATGAGTCGAGTAGCCCTTGTAACAGGTGCCTCGCGCGGACTGGGCGAGTGCATCGCCCGTCGTCTGCACGGGGCGGGGTATCGCGTCGCCCTGGCCGATGTGCGCCTCGATGGCGTGCGTCAACTGGCTGCCGAGCTGGATGCCAGTGGTGCCAGTGCTATCGCCATTGAGCTGGACGTGCGCAGCAAGTCCGACTTCCAGCATGCCCGCGACGTGTTGGTCGAGCACTGGGGCGGCTGCGACATCCTGGTGAACAACGCCGGGGTGTCGAAAGTCGCGGCGCTGATGGACATCACGCCCGAAGAGTTCGACGAGTCGATGGCGATCAACCTGCGCGGCACCTTCGTCGCCTGCCAGGTGTTCGGCGCACACTTCGCCGAGCGTGGCTTTGGCCGCATCGTCAACATCGCTTCCCTGGCCGGGCAAAACGGCGGCACCGCGACCGGCGCGCATTACGCCGCGGCCAAGGGCGGCGTGGCGACGCTGACCAAAGTCTTTGCCCGTGAACTGGCGCCGCAAGGGGTGACGGTCAACAGCATCTCGCCAGGTCCGCTGGACTTGCCGATCGTGCGCGAAACCGTGGCCCCGGAGCGTCTGGAACAGATCCTGAAAATGATCCCGGCCGGCACCCTCGGCGACCCGGCGTTCATCGCCGACAGCGTGCTGTTGTTGATCGCCGACAACGCCACGTCCGTCACCGGCGCGTGCCTGGACGTCAACGGCGGCCTGTTCATGCGCTAAGCCACAGAAAAATGCCCCCCTGTAGGAGCGAGCGCGCTCGCGATGGTCGTCAACGATGACACGGGAAACCTGACACCCCGTGGCGACCTCAGGTTCATCGCGAGCATGCTCGCTCCTACAGGATGCAGTACCCAAGACAACAGTATTCAGGTGATGCCATGATGAAGGTGAAAATCGAAAGGATCGTCGAAGAAGCGCAGGATATCCGTTCCTTTCGCCTCGTGCGCAGTGACGGCCAGCCGCTCGACACCTATGAACCGGGTGCCCACGTCGACCTGACCGGGCCGACCGGCGTGACCCGCCAGTATTCCCTGTGCAGTCCGCCACAGGATCGCCGCGCCTATCTGGTGGCGGTGAAAAAAGAGGCAAATTCACGCGGGGGCTCGCAGGCCCTGCATGAGCAAGTGGAAGAGGGGATGGAGCTGGAAATGGGCGCGCCGCGCAACCTGTTCCACCTCGATCCCGATGCCCGCGAACATGTGCTGTTCGCCGCTGGCATTGGCGTGACGCCCCTGTTGAGCATGGCCTATCGACTGGCGGAAAGCGGCCAGCCGTATCGCCTGCATTACTTCGCCCGCTCGGCGCAGTACGCCGCGTTTACCGAACTGCTGGCAACGAATTTCGCCGATCACGTAGAGTTCCACTACGGCGTCGAACCGGGCGATCTGGACGCTGCATTGAGCGCATGCCTGGATCGCGCCAACCCGGCGGCCCACGTCTACACCTGCGGCCCGGCACCGTTCATGAAAAAAGTGGTGGAAGTGGCTGCGCGCAGTCGCGCCGATGAGGCCATTCACCTTGAACACTTCGCTGCGGATCCGGCGGCCAACAGCGCTCCGGCCGGCAGTTTCGAAGTGCAGCTGGCCAGTTCCGGTGTAGTGCTGCAAGTGCCGGCCAACACCAGCCTGGTGGACGTATTACAGGCCCACGGTTGCGACATCGACACCGAGTGCCGCGAAGGCATCTGCGGCACCTGCATCGTCGAAGTGCTGGAAGGCGTGCCGGAGCACCGCGACAACTGCCTTTCCAACAAGGAAAAGGCCTCCAACCAGCAGATTTGCGCCTGCGTTTCACGGGCACTTTCCGCTCGTCTGGTATTGGACATTTAATCGCTTTGCGCGCTGGAAAGCCGACGCCGGAGTCTGTTGAATGAGGCCCGGCGGCCGCCAAGGGAGGGGTTGGCTGGAGTACGAAACACTATTTACCGAACCGCTCGGCGAAGCGGTCGAGAATAACAACAAGAACTGTGAGGCTTTGCGGACATGATTACAGCATCGACGGTGCGCAATGAGGCGTTCGAAAGTTGGTTGAGCCAGGTGAACCAGGCCTGCGGGCGTTTTGACGCCAGGGCGCTGGACACCGACTTCTACGGCCAACTCACGGAGTTTCGCAGCGGCGCGATCAACCTCAGTGTGGTCGACATGGCGCATGTGCATCTGTATCGCACCAGCAAGGACGTCAGCACCAGCAGCGACGGCCACTATTACGCGGTGTTCCAGCTGCACGGCAGCTCGCACCTGGAACAGGGCGACAACCGCACGCAACTGGGCTGTGGCGACATCGCGTTGATCGATGCCAGCCGCCCCAGCGACATGACCTACAACGATGACTCGCGCCAGTTGTCGCTGATCCTGCCGCGCCAGGTGGTGGAGCGTGGTACGCACTTCAATGCGGTGAACTGCGCCACGCGCATCGGCGCCAACAGCCCTCTGGCGGCGATGGCCAACAAGCTCGTAATGGAGACCCGCCAGCAAGAAGGGCTGGACATGCAGGAAAGCGAGGCCGTGCTCGACGCCCTGGTCAGCCTGCTGCTGCCGGGGATCAGCGCCCGTGACAGCAATGCCGATCCCCATGAGCGGCAGTTCCGCAAGATCATCGCCTTCATCGACGCGCACCTCAGCGACGAAGAGCTGTGCCCTGAACTGATCGCCCGAGAAGTGGGGATTTCCGTGCGCGGCCTGTACCGGATGTTCTCCAAGCGCGGCCTGGTGGTGGCGCAATACATCAAGCACCGGCGCCTGGACTTCTGCGCGGAAAACCTGCGCCGTGCCGATGTCGAGCAGAAGCTGTCGGCACTGTGTTACGCCTGGGGTTTTTCCGATTCCAGCTACTTCTCGTCGGCGTTCAAATCGCGTTTTGGCGTGTCACCGGGTGCCTATCGCAAGCGCTATAGCCAGCACTGACCGCGTTGTCGTTCTTCGCGAGCAGGCTCGCTCCCACAGCAGATCTCGGTGTTCACCGCAGATCTACTGTGGGAGCGAGCCTGCTCGCGAAGGCGGCCTCAGGATTGCCGCAGATTGATCAATGCCGCGCCGGCTCATCCACCGGCAGGTGCAACACCTCGCGCACCAGCATGGCAATGCTGCTCACACCCATCTTTTCCTTGATCTTGGTGCGGTGCACGTCAACGGTCTTCACGCTGATGTTCAGCTCCCGGGCGATCACCTTGCTGGCCTTGCCATCGATCACCAGCATCAACACTTCACGCTCGCGGCTGGTCAGCAGCGCCAGCTTGCCCTGCAGGTTCTGGCGCTGCTGCTGATCGGCCTGGGCGTGCACGGCGGTCTTGAGCGCGGCCTGGATGCGGTCGATCATCTGCTGCGGGTTGTAGGGCTTCTCGACGAAGTCCAGCGCGCCATTCTTCATCGCCGTGACCGACATCGGAATGTCGCCATGGGCCGAGACGAAAATGGTCGGCAAGGTGCTGCCGCGCTGGTTGAGGATCTCCTGCAGCTGGAAACCGCTGGTTTCCGGCATGCGCACATCCAGCACCAGGCAGGCGGGCTGCCTGGGGTCGTACTGGCTGAGGAATTCTTCGGCGCCAGCGAAGCACTGCGCCTGAACGCTGACCGACTCCAGCAGCCAGGCCAGCGAGGTGCGCAGGTCTTTGTCGTCGTCAACGATGTAAACAATCGGTTTGCGGGTTTCCATCAGGGGCTGCCACGAAAATTTCTAATTATTGTTTTCGCACGCGAACGCACGGCACGCATCGGCTGTGTTTTTTCCAGCCTGTTAGCAGGATACCCACTGTCGCGGGCCCTTGCGATAAAGAAACCACCTAGTCGACTAGCGGAAACCTAACCTCGCCATGGGGATCGCAGGAATGGTTGCGCCGTGCCCTCAGCCTTAGTCTTGTTCCATCACCTACGGGCCGCTTCAGAGCGGTCCTCCTGAAGGAAGGGGCATCGACATGGCCGACCTGAGCCAGCAGCAAATCGACTTTCGCAACGCCATGGCGCAGCTGCCTGCTGCGGTGAACATCATCACCACCAATGGCCCCGGTGGGCGCTGCGGCATCACTGCCAGCGCTGTGTGCTCGGTGACCGACTCGCCGCCCACGGTGCTGGTATGCGTCAACCGCAACAGCGCCACCCACGACGTTTTCCGCAGCAATGGCCGCCTGTGCGTCAACGTGCTGTGTGGCGAACAGGAAGAGCTGGCCCGCCACTTCGCCGGCATGACCCAAGTGCCGATGGCCGAACGTTTTGCCTGGGACCTGTGGGACGACGGCGCGGCGGACGTGCCGGTGCTGCGCGATGCCCTGGTGCAGCTGGAAGGGCGTATCACCGAGTGCAAGGAAGTCGGCTCGCACTCAGTGATGTTCGTGCAGCTGGACAAGGTGGGCGTGCGCGAACCACGCGATAGCCTGGTGTACTTCAACCGGTTGTTCCATCGCCTGGAACACGCTGGTGCGCATTGCTGACAATTGATCGTTCCCACGCTCCGCGTGGGAATGCAGCCCGGGACGCTTTGCGTCCCTTCTAGAGCCGAACGCAGAGCGTCCGTTGAGGCATTCCCACGCAGAGCGTGGGAACGATCAGCGGGGGGCTGTTACTGGTGGAGATATTCCCGGGCCAACCGGCACGCCCGCTCTATCAACATCGGCGCCATTTCAATCGCCGTCGGCGTGCCCTGGCGGGTATGAATCCAGCCCAGGTACGTGGTGCCACGCAGCATCAAAAACATCGCCAGCGTCTTGCGATCCGCTTCGGTCAAGGGTTTGACCCTGTGATAACCCTCCAGCAGCGCCGCTTTGATCTGCTCATAACGCGGATCCTCCACGCAAAAATACAGCGCGGTCGCCAGCTCGAACATGTGCCAGCCAAACCCCGCGTCATCGAAGTCGATCAAGCGCAGGCGCGGGCCTTCGATCAGCAAGTTTTCCGGGACGAGGTCGGCGTGGATCATGCCGAAGTTACCCAGATAGCGGCCGTATTGACGCAGGTCCTTGCGCGCTGCACGCCGGGCTTGCAGCAACAGCTCGCGTTGCTCATCGCTCAGCTGTTGCAGCTCCCAGAAACGCCCCCAGAACGGATTGGCACCGATCAAGCCTTCCTCATCCCAGGCGTGCCGGACAAACTCGTCCGGCTGCTGCCATTCTGTCGAATGTACATGAATGCGCGCCGCAAGCGCCCCAGCTTCGGCAAACAGGAAGTCGATTTCGGTATCGGCCTGCACCCCGGCCTCTGAGGTGCCGGCCGTGGTGCCCGGCAACCAGGCGAGCATATCGACATGGCGTTCGCCGATGTCGGCATGGCTCACTTCAATCAGATGGCGCAGGTCCCGGGCGCGGATGATCTGCGGCACGGTAATCCCGGCGCTTTCCAAGGCTTCCATCCATTGCAATTCGGAACGCAACGCCGCTGCGCAATGATAGCCATTGCGATGGATGCGCAGGGCCACCCGCTGACCGTCGTGGCGGCGGGCAGAGAACACCGCGTTCTCGCGGAATTTCACCAGTTCGATGTCGCCGAAGTCGCCGTCCCAGTGTTGCAGGGCGTGGCGCGCCAGGTCGTGCAATCGGGCGACTTGCTGATCGTGGTTCAACGTGTGGAAGTCAGTCATGGCAGGGGCCTCAAATCGCGCTCAGGGCGTGGTCCAGGGTGTCGACGAACAAGTCGGCATGATCGCGGCTGAACACCAGCGGCGGGCGCAACTTGAGTATGTTGTCACCGGCGCCGATCTTGCTGATCAGCACGCCGTTCTCGCGCATGTCGTTGACCACCTTGCGCGCCTCCAGTCCGGCCGGCTCCTTGCTGGCGTGATCGCGCACCAACTCCATGGCGAAGAACAGGCCCTTGCCGCGCACGTCGCCGATGATCGAATGTTTGCCTGCCAGTACCTGCAAACGCTGCTGCACATAAGCGCCGACGTTTTGTGCGTTTTGCAGCAGCTGCTTTTGTTCAATCTCGTCCAGCACCGCCATGCCGACCGCCGCTGCTACGGGCGAGCCGCCGAAGGTGTTGAAGTACATGGCGTTGCGCCCGAACGACTCGACCAGCGCCTTGTGGGTGATCAACCCGGCCAGCGGATAGCCGTTACCCATGGGTTTGCCGAGGGTGACGATGTCCGGCACGACGCCGTGGGCCTGGTGGCCCCAGAGGTGATCGCCGGTGCGGCCGAAACCCGATTGCACTTCATCGGCGATGAACAGGCCACCGGCGGCGCGGATCAACTCGGCGGCCTTGGCAACGAAACTGGCCGGCACCCGGGGCAAGCCTTCGTTGGCGAACAAGGTGTCGATCAGTAGCGCGGCGGGGCGAATGCCCTGGGCCTGCATCGAGGCGATGGCGGCCGCGATGTTGGCCGCGTACTGCTCGGCCAGCTGCGCCTTGCTGGTGCCCACCGGTGCCCGGTACAGGCATGGAATCGGCACGGCGCGGGCATGGGCCGCGAAGGGTTCCGGCGAGGGCAGGGCGGTGGTGACCTGCGCCAGCGACGCGGAGTTACCGTGGTAGTTGTAATCGCTGACGATAATGCCGGTTCCGCCGCTGGCGTAGCGTGCCAGGCGCAGCGCCAGTTCGTTGGCCTCGGTGCCGGTGCAGGTGAACATCGCGGTATCCAGCGGTTGGCCGAAGGTCGCGGTCAAGCGTTCGGCATAGCGCACCACTTGTTCATCGAGGTAGCGGGTGTGGATGTTCAGCGTGGTGGCCTGGCGGTGCATGGCGTCGGTCACGTGAGGGTTGCAGTGGCCGACGCAAGGCACGTTGTTGTAGACGTCGAGGTAGCGGCGACCGTCGACGTCGAACAGCCACACGCCTTCGCCGCGCACCAGGTGCAAGGGCTTGTCGTAGAACAGCGGCGAGGCGCTGCCGAGTACGCGATGACGACGTTGCAGGAGAGTGTCAGGCATGGTCTGGAACCTCGATTTGGGCGGCGCGGCGAGTGCGCAGCAGGAAGTTGAAAATACACAGTGCGAAGGTCACGCCGAGGGCGATCAGCATGCTCAGGTCAAGCTGGAAGCAGGCGGCGACGACCACCAGCGTCAGGGCCAGACCCAGCCAGGCGACCAGCTTGCCGCCGATCAGGCGGAAGGGACGTGCCAGGTCGGGCTGGCTGCTCTTGATGCGCAGGTACGCGCCGAAAATGCACAGGTAGCAAACGTTGAGCAGCAGCACGACCGCGAGCATCACCGTGGCTGGATCGACTTCGGACAAGGGCAAGCCGATCGCGCCGATCAGCAGCAGTGCCGGATACGGCGTGCCGCGTTTGCCGGTCTTGCCCAGCCACTGCGGGAACAGGCCGTCGCGAGCCATCGCGAACAATTGCCGGGAGGCTGCGTACACCAGGGAGAAGAAGGTGGCGATCAAGCCGAACACGCCGCCGCAGCCAATCACCTTGGCCAGCCACGAGCCTTCACCGAATGCGCTGTTGCTGGACATCGCGGCGTACAACGGGTCGCCCGCCGAGCCCACCAGTTCCACACCACCGGCGCCCGGTGCGCAGACCAGTACCACCAGGGCTGTGACCAACAATGTGCCGATGGCCGCCAGAATGCCGCGAGGCATGCTGCGGCCGGGGTTTGCAGCTTCTTCCGCCGCCGAGCCGGTTTGCTCGACCGTGATGAACAGCCAGATCGCGAACGGCACACAGGCGAAGATGCCGCCAAGGCTGAGCGGTGCCGAGACGTTAGCCGGCAATGCCAGCAGGTTGTTCAACTCGACATGCGGCGCCATGGCCACACCGAAGGTCAACAGGGCCACGACCGCAATCACGCCGGCAATGAACGTCAGGCCCATGGCCTCACCCACCCCGCGCAGGTGAATGCCAATGATCACCGCAAACAGGGCGACCTTCACCGGCCAGCCGCCAAGACCGAATATCGACTCGGTATAGGCACAAATGAACGTTGCCGCCACCCCGGTGCCGATGGTCAAGGCCAGCGCGCACGCCACCCCGACCAGGTAACCCACGAACGGCCCAAACGCACTTTGCGCATACACGAACACACCGCCGGCGCTGGGCAACGCGGTGGACAGCTCCGCCACGCATAACGCCAGCCCACCGCACAGCAGCGCCATCAACAAGGTGGCGATCAACATGTTGAGCCAGCCACCGGCCGCCAAGCCAAAGTTCCAGCCGGAAAACTGCCCGGCCACCACCAACGCAATTCCAAGGCCGGCGATCTTTGGCCAGCCCAACGCACTTTTCTTGAGCACAGAAATCTCCCGCGACCCGAAGGTCGATTTATTGTTTTTTGGTTAGAAATGGAGGGGTTCAGCGTTGCTTTGCGCTTCGATACTACGCGCGGGGGCCGGCGCGGCATGTTTGCGTGCATGCCAGGTGGTTGGTTGTGGGTGCCAGATTGGGCGCCCACTGATCGTTCCCACGCTCTGCGTGGGAATGCCGCCAGGGACGCTCCGCGTTCCGCTTGTGGATGTGACGCAGAGCGTCACGGGATGCATTCCCACGCAGAGCGTGGGAACGATCGGTCAAAGGCTCAGATCCTGAAACTCCCCACCAACTGATTCAACCGCGCCGCCTGCTGCTCCAGCTCAGTACAAGCCCGCAACGTCGC
Organism: Pseudomonas umsongensis; assembly: GCF_002236105.1. Taxonomy (GTDB): domain Bacteria; phylum Pseudomonadota; class Gammaproteobacteria; order Pseudomonadales; family Pseudomonadaceae; genus Aquipseudomonas; species Aquipseudomonas umsongensis. The sequence goes on along the minus strand of NZ_NIWU01000001.1, from coordinate 1,727,521 downwards.
CTGCAAGTTCTCCACGCCTTGCTGGTTCAGCGTGTTGATCCGGGTGATGTCGACATTCAAGGCTTCGACCACGGCGGTCTGTTCTTCGGTGGCGGCGGCGACGGACTGGTTGACGTTGTCGATCTCGCCGATGCGTTGGGTCACGCTGCTCAAGCGGCTGCCGGCGAGGTTGGCGATGGTGACGCTTTCTTCGCTGTGCTGTTGGCTTTCGGTCATGGTGGCGACCGAATCGCGGGCACCCACTTGCAGCTCCTCGATCATCTGCTGGATCTCCAGCGCCGAGGACTGGGTGCGACCGGCCAGGCTGCGCACCTCGTCGGCGACCACGGCAAAGCCGCGGCCGGCTTCACCGGCCCGGGCTGCTTCGATGGCGGCGTTCAGCGCCAGCAGGTTGGTCTGCTGGGAGATGCCCTTGATCACTTCGAGGATTTGCCCGATGTTCACGGTCTTGTCGTTGAGCACTTCGATGTTGGCGCACGACGTGCTGATTTTTGCCGACAGTTCGTGCATCACTTCAATGGTGCGTTGCACCACCTGGCGACCGTCCTCGGCCTGTTGTCGCGCACTGGAGGCCTGGTGCGAGGCATCGGAGGCGTTATGCGCGATCTCTTGCGCAGCGGCGCCCAACTGATTGATGGCGGCGGCGACACTGTTGGTGCGGCTTGATTGATCGTCGAAATTGCTCAGCGACGAATGGGAGGCCTCCAGCACCCGGCGGGCACCTTCGTTGACGCCCAGGGCTGCCGACGACACTTCGCGAATCGACTGGTGAATGCGCTCGACAAAGCGGTTGAACGCCGTGGCCAACTGGCCGATTTCATCCTGTGACTGTACTTGCAGGCGCCGGGTCAAATCACCCTCGCCAAGGGAGATATCCTCCATGACCCGGGTCAGCACTTGCAGCGGCCGGGTGATGCGCCGTGCCGTGTACCCGATCAGCAGGAGGCCAAGCAAGGCCGAGCCGCCACCGAGCAGCAGTTCCAACGCCGTGCTTTGCACGCCCTGGGCGTCGAGTTGTTTTTGCAGGCTGGCGACCGGTGCCAGCAATACGTCTTGGGGCACGCCGACCAGCACACCCCAGGGCGCAGCACCGGCAATCGGTGGCAGCGGTTCAAGGACGTTGATCTGCTGCGGGTCTTCAAACACCTCCGGCTGACCCTGGCGCAAGGCGTCCATCACCTGGGCATTGTCCATCGGTTGTCCGAGGCGGCTGACATCCTGGCTGTTGGCGGAGATCACGCCACGGGGGCTGACGATGCTGATCTGGCCGCGGCCATCGAATAATTGCAGCGCACTGTTCTCGCTGTTCTTTTGCAAGGCGGCGAGGTTGATGTCGAGGCCGACCACGGCGATGACTTTGCCGTTCTCCAACAGCGGGAAGGCGACGCTGGTCACCAGTTTGCGACTGCCCGATGCCTCGTCGAAGTAGGGTTCCAGCACACAGGCCTGGCGAGTGTCGCGGGCGCAGGTGTAGAAGGCGTTGTAGGGTGCGCCGCTGGGGCCTGGCTCGGTGTTGGCCAGCAGGCCTTCATCGCCGATCACCGCTTGCAGTTCGCCGGGTTTGCTTTGCACCCAGTACAGGGAGAAGCGTCCGGTTTCGTTGCTGCCCAGGTCCGGCTTGCCGGCGAAGCCCGCGTCGGCACCGTCCAGCGCATCGGGTTCAAAAATGACGTAAAGCCCGAGCAGGTCGGGCTTGTCGATCAGGGCCTGTTGAAGCTGGGTGCTCAGCTCCTGGCGCAGTTGTTGGCGGGTCAGATTGCCCTGATGCTGGAGTTGCCTGAGGTACAACAGATACCGCGACAATCCCTGGCCATATTCGTGGGTCTGCATGAAGGTGCGTTGCACTTGCATGGCCTGCACTTTACCCAGGGCCTGCATGTGTTCCCGGGCCGCGTCGGCGAGCATGTCGCTGCTGGCCCGGGCCACTTGCTGGCTGCTCTTGTGTGTCTGGTAGAGCGACAGGCCCATCAGCAAACCCACCACCAACACCAGGCAGAGGCCGGCGAGCAGGGTGATCTTGCTCTGGATCGTGAGGAATCTTCTGTGCATCGGAAAGGCCTTTTCCATGGGAAATAATAGCGCTGCGATTACGAACCTGTAGGAGCTGCCGCAGGCTGCGATCTTTTGACTTTCAAGATCAAAAGATCGCAGCCTGCGGCAGCTCCTACATCGGTTCGAGATTAGAAATTGGTGGCGAAAATCAGCTGGCTGTAGAGGTTCTTGTCGTTGTTGCCTAGCTGCGTGCCGCCTTGGTCGGCGCTCTTGTCCGGCTGGAACAGACCGACCAGCGGCATCACCGAGATGTGGTCGTTCAGGTGCCATTCGGCGTACAGGTCGACTTCGTGGCCATCGGTGTTGCCCAGGTCGCGGTCGATGGTGTCGAAGTTGAAGTACATCGCGCCGACGGTCAGGTTCTCCAGTGGCGAGACGGTGAACTTGAGTTGCTGGATGCGCGAGTTGGTGTTGAACGGGCCGGCGTAGTTGCCCGCCACTTCACCTTGGAACCAGGTGCCGAAGCCACGGCTGAAACCGTAGAACAGCGTGTCGTAGCCTTCCGAGAAACGGCTGTAGCGGTAGCCGGCATACGGCGTCCATGGCGCCTCGGAAAAGGTCCAGCCGGCTTCCAGGTACCAGGCGTCTTCGGTGGCCGTGTGGGGTTTGTCCTGCTTGGCATATTCACCGGAGAGGAACAGGTCCTTGACCCCGGCGTTGCCAGTGGCGCGCAGGCTGTAGGTCTTCATGCCATCGCGCTCGAGTTGCGCGGGGGAGGCGAACTGCTCATCGACGTCCGTGGTGTCGATGTAGGTCACGCCGACGGTACCGGCCTCGGACACGTGCTCCAGGGTGCCGACGTACATTTCGGTCTTGGCTTGCGCGCGGTTGTTGGATTTCAACCACATCAGGTCACTGCGCCAACCTTCCTTGCCGCCGATACGCAACACCGCGGTTTCGTCGAAGGCCTTGCGCGCGGCCAGCCAGTAGGCGCCACCGCGATTGAATTCGCCGTCGGCCAGGCCCTTGCCCAGATTCAGTGCATCGCCGTTGATCAGGAAACCGTCGCCGACCACGATGTTCTGGCGGCCGAAAGACAGGTCGATGCCGTCAGCACCCAGCGCGGGAAACAGATCGCTCGAGCGCCAGCCGAGGTACGCATCTTCGAACTTGGTGGTGCGCTCCGAACCGTCGGTGAAGCCAGCGGCGTCACCGTCGCCCCAAGTGCCGGAGCTGAGCATGTTCGCCGCGCCGTAAGCAGTGCCGACCCCAGCCAGGCCCTGGTCGAAGCTCAGGCCGTACTTGATGTAGCCCTCGCGCCAAGAAGACGAACCTTCGTCGAGGCGACCCGACAGGGCGTAGTTTTCCTGGCTGTGGAAAACGCCGAAAACCGCTTCCAGGGTGGCGTTCAGATGACTGTCGTCACTGGCGTAGAGTTCGTAGGCGCTCGCCTGGCCGGCACTGATCATCAGCGCCAGGGTTGAAAGGCGAAGCAAGGGGGACTTGAGCATGGTGTGGCATCCGTTCTTGTTCTTGAGCGCAGGGTTGCGGTCCTTCCAGATACTAATGCCGGGATTTTTTGCGCCTTGTTGCCTCGGTGCCAAAGAGTTGGTTGTGCTTGCCAGATTGCATGGCGAGGTGACAGTGCACACGTGGGTGCACTGATTGAGAGGGGAGTGTGGGATTGTTTCCGGTTAAAGAGAGGCGGAGCGGGACACTATCGAATTCTTCTCAGGTTCATGGCCTTCAACTTCCTGAGCATGCCCATGACATCGCGCAGGACAGGCGTCCTGTCGAACAGGGACAGCGCATGCAAGTCCGTGCGCGAGGGTCTTTGATAGCCCAGGTTCCAGGTGAAGTAGTAGGCCTGGACGTCTTTGTTCGAATGAATGAGCGTATTGAGGGCGGCGTCATAGTGCATTGGCCCGCCGTCAGGATGCCCTGGCGGGCGCTCCAGGATCTGCAGCAGGAAATCGCGCAACCGGGTAATGCATTTGCCGTTTACCGCATAGAAATGCGACAAGTGTATGGGCTGGTCGACCGCTTTCCAGGTGGGCGAGCTTGAATCGCCTTCGAACGGATGGCCAAAGTAGGCGATGTCCCACTCCATGCCTTGCAGGGATTCGATGGCCTGTTTTCCATAGTGGGAAATGCGTCTGGAAAACTGTATGTCATCCTCCAGGATCAAAATGTTTTTCACATTCAGGCGTATCGCCTCTTCCAGGATCCCCAGGTGACTCATGAAGCAGCCCCTGGCGCCGATGCTTGGAAAACCGTTGTCTTCACTGGGCGTCACCGCCTGGAAAAAGCTGACTTTTTCGTGATCAAAGGGAAAGCCGTTGCGCGCGAATTCTTGTACCGTTTCTACGCGGCGATCCTTTCTTGACGCGATGTTGATGATTCTGGCTCGATCGAAATAGTCGGTCACATTCATCCAGCAGTTCCTCAGCGCAGGTGATCGGGGCGGCTGGATTGCAGTATAGGCAGAACTTTGGATCAAGCCTGGCTATCGCTGATCGCGCCCGTGCAGCACTTTGGCAGAACCGCCAACACAACTGGCAGGCAGGGCAAAACCTGCTAGCCGGCGACCACCGACAATCGCTCTCAACCTGCCGAAGCACCAAAGCCTCGGCACTTTCAGTGTTGGCGTTCGCTTTGCCAGCGAATGCGTGGATTTTCAAGGTCGTTTCTTATGTTCACCACCCTGCGTTTGTCCCTCGTTGCTGTGTTGTCCGTCACTCTGGCGCAGGCTGCTGTTGCCGCCGATTGCGCACCGCTGCAGCAGCGTGGCGCCGAAGTGTTCGCCAATGAATGCGGGGTGTGCCATGCGGTGAGCAAAGGCACGATGGGCATGATGGGGCCGAACCTTGCAGGCGTGGTGGGGCGCAAGTCCGGCTCGCTGGAAGGCTTCAACTACTCGCAAGCCATGCGCAACAAGAACATCGACTGGCAAGCCGAGAACATCGCGCAACTGATCACGCAACCCCAGGCCTATGTGCCTGGCACCTACATGCCCTACATGGGCATGGCCTCGGCGGATGATCGCCAGGCGGTGGTGTGCTTCCTCAAAGAACAACACTAATTGACGCTTTCGCCGGCAAGCCGGCTCGTCCATCTGAATTCAAAGGTGATTTATGAGCAACGTTGAAATTCTGCCGCAGGTTGCTGCATTCCTCGATCGCCAACACGGCTGCTTTATCGATGGCCAGTGGGTGTTTGCCGAAGGTCAGACCATTGCAGTGGTCAACCCGGCCACCGGGCAAACCCTGTGCGAAACCCTCGACGCGCCCCTGGAGATCGTCGAGCGCGCCGTGCAATCGTCGCACCAGGCTTTCAAGTCGGGCGTGTGGTCGGGCCTGCGTCCAGCGGACCGCGAGCGCATCCTGCTGAACTTCACCCGCCTGGTGGAGGAGCATGCCGAAGAGCTGGCGCAGCTGGAAACCCTGAGCCAGGGCAAGTCGATCAACATGGCCCGCGCGCTGGACCTGAACGCCACGGTGGAGTTCATGCGCTACATGTCCGGCTGGGCGACCAAGATCGAAGGGCAGACCTTCGATGTGTCGATCCCGCTGCCGCCGGGTGCCAAATTCACGGCGTTCACCAAGCGTGAGCCAGTGGGGGTCGTGGTCGGCATTGTGCCGTGGAACTTCCCGCTGCTGATCGCCGCCTGGAAACTGATGCCGGCGCTGGCCACCGGTTGCACGGTGATCATCAAGCCGGCGATGGAAACCCCATTGACCGCCATGCGCCTGGCCGAGCTGGCCCTTGAAGCGGGCATTCCGGCGGGCGTGTTCAACGTGGTGACCGGCGGCGGTGCCTCGGTCGGCGGCGTGCTGACCGCGCACCCACTGGTGAGCAAGGTGTCGTTCACCGGATCCACCGCCGTGGGCAAGAGCGTCGGCGTGGCGTGCATGGAAAACATGACACGTTTTTCCCTGGAGCTGGGCGGCAAGAACCCGATGATCGTGCTCGCCGATGCCGACATCGAAAAAGCCGTGCAGGGCGCGATCCTCGGTGGCTTGCTGAACAATGGCCAGGTGTGTGCGGCGGCTTCGCGTTTCTACGTGCATCGCTCAATCCACGACAAATTCGTCGAAGCCCTGGCGGCGGCGGTCTCGGCGATGCCGATTGGCGCGGGCATGAACTGCGAGGCGGCGATCAACCCACTGGTGTCGCGCAAGCAACAGCAGAGCGTGCTCAAGCACATTGAGCTGGCCCGCCAGGAAGGTGCGCGGGTGGTGGCGGGCGGCGAGTTGCTGGAAGGCGAGGGGTTCTTTGTCCAGCCGACCATCCTCGCCGACATTGACCACAGCATGGCCGTGGCGCGCGAGGAGGTGTTCGGTCCGGTGCTGGGAGTGATGCCGTTCGACGATGAAGACGCCGTCATCGCACTGGCCAACGACAACCGCTACGGGCTGGCCGCCAGCCTGTGGACCAACGACCTGGGCAAGGCCATGAACCTGGTGCCGCGTATCGAAGCCGGTACGGTATGGGTCAATGCCCACGTATTGCTCGACCCGGCGATGCCGTTCGGTGGCGTCAAGCAGTCGGGCATGGGCCGTGAGTTTGGTCGTGCGGTGATCGAGGCCTATACCGAGCTGAAATCGGTGTGCATCGCTCACTGATCAACCCGTAGGAGCTGACGAGTGAAACGAGGCTGCGATCTTTTGATTGTTAAATGCAAAATCAAAAGATCGCAGCCTCGTTTCACTCGGCAGCTCCTACAAAGGCATTCGCGTTACGCTGTTGGCGGTTTCGCCAGTTCTATCCCGGCGGCACCCAGCCGCTTGAGAATCTCGAACAACAGCTCGCTCTTGATTGCAGTGACCATGCGCGGGCTGTTGACGTAACCGGTGACGGTCAGGGTAATGCCCTCCGGTTTGAGTTGGCTGAAGCGCACCACCGGCGCCGGTTTTTCCAGAATGGTCTCGTGCTCGCTGAAGGTCTCGTACAGCAGGTTGCGCACTTGCTCGGGGTCGATGTCCAGCGGGAACATCAGTTCAAGTGTCGCCACCCCCTGGGCGCTGCCACCCAGGGTGACGTTGCGCAGGTTCTGCGAGATCAACTGCGAGTTGGGCACGATCACGATCGAGCGGTCGGCCAGCTGTATTTCCGTGGCCCGCACGTTGATCCGGCGGATGTCGCCTTCGACCCCGCTGATGCTGATCAGGTCGCCGACTTTCACCGGGCGTTCGGTCAAGAGGATGATGCCGGAAACGAAATTCTTGACGATCTCCTGCAGGCCGAAGCCGATGCCCACTGACAGGGCGCTGACGATCCAGGCCAGGTTGGTCCATTGGACCCCCAGCGATGACAGGGTCAGCAGGAGCACCAAGGCATAGCCGATGTTGGAGAACAGCGTGCTGAGCGAGGCACACATGCCGGGGTCCATTTCGGTTTTCGGCAGGAACTCGTCGTCCAGCCAGCGCCGCAGCGAACGAATCAGGTAGAGGCCGATGACCACGGCGAGCACGGCATGCAACAGGTTGGCCGGGACGATGTTCAGTTTGCGCAGGCCGTCGCCGCCGAGCATGGCGAGGATGTTGGTGGCCAGTTGTTCGAGCGTCGAGCCGATCCCGCCCACCATCAAGGTGATCAGCGCTATCAGCAACAGTGCGGCGCGACCGGCACCGGACAGGATGACCGAAATCTGTTCCAGCCGCGTATCGCCAATGCCCAGCAGCTGCTTGAGGGTCTTGCCGGTGGAGTGGCGGGGGGAAAACAGGTGTTCGCAGCCGTCCTTGAACAGCTGGGTCAGCAAATAGAAGCCGGCGAATATGATGAAAAACCACACCAGTTCGTAGGTGATGAACCGCGAGAGCGATATGTAGCCGGTGAGCAGGGCGAGGAGGGAAATCGCGATCGCGATGCTGGCGAAGGCATAGATCATCCCGGCCAACGTCCGCCCCGCTTCGGGGGCAATGCCCGCCGCGACCATGTCCCGGCGGGTTTTGTTAACGCGCAACAGCAGCATGGCGATCATGGCCGAGACGATCAATGCGACCAGGCCACGGACCGAGATCACCAGCCCCGGGGTCATGCCAGTGACATTGGTTATCTGCGCCAGCGACACCAGCACAAGCAATGCCAGGGCCAGGCGTGTGGGGTAGGGTTTGATCGCCAGGGCGAGCGGATCGGCAAAGGCCGGCAGGCGCCATGAAGGGTGCTGCGTGGATAGCAGTGCGCGACTCAGGCCGGTAATCAGCACGCAGGTATAGACGATCTTTTCAAAATCCTGGGAAAACCCTGTGAGTTGCGGCGTCAGGGGCAGCTCGCGGGTGACGGTAAAAAACAGCAACTGCAGGGCGATCCAGGCAGACAGGATCGTGGCCACCACCGATGAAAGCGCAAGGGTGCTGCGTCGCAGGCGTCCTTCCGGCATCCGGTGAATGCACAGCCAGGTCAGCCCGCGCTCGGCCACCCTCCGACCGAAGATCCAGAAAACCAGGGCCATGACGATTAAAAAGCTGGTCAACAGGCGTTCGCCCGGTCGCCAGGTGGCGCCAAGCGTGGCGCCGATCTGTTGGAGGAATGCGTTGAATTTTTGCCGGTCATCCTCTGGCGGATTGAACAATGTTGCCCAGAACCAGGGATTGAGCACGCTTCGGGTCCGCTGGGTCACTTCGGATTCCAGCAGGCTGCGGCGAATGGCGGCAATCTGGATCAGCAATTCCGCCGCGCTGCTTTTAAGCGTTGCCAGGGATTTCAGTTTGGCGTCGACCAGGGCTTTTTGACCCGTCAGGGTGGCTCTTTGCAGGGCGATGTCGGATTTCTCGGGCGTGGCATCCGGTGGCGCGGGTCCCAGCACGCCCAATTGCGCCTGCAGCTGAGCCTGCTCGGGCAGCAGCAGCGTCGTCAGGCGATCGACCTCCTTGATGAGTGCCTGAACCAGGTCCTGCGGGCCTTCAAGCTGGCTGTAATTGCTGGCCTGTGAAACCTGCTGTTTGAAACTGCTGAGTTGGCCCAGCAACGCCTCCAGCTCGCTGTCGGAAACGCTGGCGGACGGGAGGGGCTGGGCGGTGACGGGGGCATCGGACATGGGCGCCGCCGACAGCCATCCGACGCTCGGCCCCAGCAGCGCGAAAGCGATGAGGATCACTAGCTTCAATGCATAACGCATGGGCGTGCTCGACTGGTTGATAGTCATTGCGCCTATGAGGTTAGGTCATGATGGGGGCAATCGAGCTTTTTTTGGACGGATGTGCCTGGCGCCTTCATATGTAGGCGCGAGGCGACCATGAATAAGGTCAACGAGTTAAAACTGCCCGATCAACGGCGTCATGGCCTACGCTTGTTGGCAGGCCGGATGTCGTCGCGCAGGCGTTTACTGCACATGTGCAAATGGCACCCATAAAAACAAGGTACTCAGGAGGTGCGCATGTCCGCTTTGATCCGTAGCTTCAGCCGTAGTCTGTTGGTCGGCATTACCGCTGCCACGCTTTGCTCCCCGGCCTTCGCGCTGGATACCGTCAAGTTCATGGCCCCCGGTTCGGTGGGTGGCGGCTATGACCAGACGGCTCGGGTGCTCGGCAAAGCCCTGATTGAGGCCAATGCGGCCAAATCCGTCACCTTTGAGAACAAGGGTGGCGCGGGCGGTACGCTAGGGCTGGCGCAGTTTGCCAACAGCACCAAGGGCGACCCGAATGCGTTGCTGGTGGTCGGGGCGATCATGGTTGCGGGCATTGAACAGAACAAACCGCAAATCAGCTTGAAAGACGTGACGCCGATTGCCCGCCTGTTTACCGAATACAACGTGATCGCGGTGCGCAAGGACTCGCCGTACAAGACCCTCGATGACCTGATCAAGGACTTCAAGGCCAAGTCCACCAGCGTTACCTTTGGCGGTGGCTCTAAAGGCTCGATCGACCATATCGGCATTGCTGAACTGGCCGGCAAGCTGGATGTGCCGGTCAACAAGGTGAATTACATCGCTACCGGTGGTGGCGGTGAAATCGTTGCCCAGGCCCTGGGCGGCCAGATCAAGGTGATCACCGGCGGTTACGCCGAACTGGGTCAATACATCAAGAATGGCCAGTTCCGCGTGCTCGCCATCGGTGCCCCTGAGCGCGTGCCCGGGATCGATGCCCCCACCCTCAAGGAAAGTGGCTACGACGTGGTTATCGGCAACTGGCGTGGTGTCTATGGCGCCGCGGGCCTCACGCCCGAGCAGCGCAAGGAAGTGACTGACGCGGTGGTGGCCGCTTCCCGGAGCAAAGTCTGGCAGGACAACATCAAGACCAATGCCTGGACGCCGAGCGTGCTAACCGGTGACGATTTCGGCAAATTCGTCGAGGAAGAACACGTGCGGTTGCGCGCCATGTTGGTCAAGGTCGGGTTGCTTTGAAATGGCCGGTGCGCGCGCTGTCGTACCGACCCAGTTGGCCATTGGCGTTGGCTTGATTGTGCTCAGCGTCGTGTTGGCGGTGGGCGCCTGGCGCTTTCCGCCGGAGATGGGCTTCGTGATACTGCCGGCCTATGTCTACCCCTGGGTGGTCGCGGGTTTTCTGGGGGCGGTGGGCGTGTTGTTGAGTTATCAGGCGGTGAGTGGCGGTTTTCGCGAACTGGATAACGAACAGACCCACACCGTGGCGGGCGGCAAGGCCGGCGCGGCCTGGGTCACCGCAGGCTTGATCGGTGTGGCCGTGCTCATCAACCTCATCGGCTTCGTGCTGGCGGCGGGCTTGCTGTTTGCCTGTTCGGCGCGGGGCTTTGGCAGTCGTCATCCGCTGCGCGACCTGGCCATCGGCATGGCCCTGACCCTGCCGATCTATTGGTTGTTCAATGCCGGGCTGGGCGTCTCCCTGCCGCCGCTGGTCAACGCCTGGATCTGATCCAAGGAGATCGACAGCATGGACATTCTCGCCAACCTGGCGATGGGTTTTTCCGCAGCGCTGACGCCGATCAATTTGCTGTGGGGCTTTATCGGCTGCCTGCTGGGCACCGCCATTGGCGTATTGCCGGGCATCGGGCCGGCGCTGACGGTGGCCTTATTGTTGCCGATCACCGCCAAGGTCGACCCCACGGGCGCCCTGATCATGTTCGCCGGGATCTACTACGGCGCGCAGTTCGGCGGTTCCACCACCTCGATCCTGCTCAATACGCCCGGTGAGTCCTCGTCCATGGTCACGGCGCTGGAAGGCAACCTCATGGCGCGCAATGGCCGGGCAGGGCCGGCGCTGGCCACGGCGGCGATCGGTTCGTTCGTGGCCGGCACCATTGCCACCGTCCTGCTGACCCTGTTCGCACCGGTGGTGGCCAGGTTGGCGCTGAATTTCGGGCCGGCGGAATATTTCGCGATCCTGGTGCTGTCCTTCACCACGGTGTCGGCGGTCCTCGGCGCCTCCATGCTGCGTGGCTTTGCGTCACTGGGGATCGGATTGACCATCGGCCTGATCGGCCTCGATTCGACGTCGGGCATTGCCCGCTACACCCTTGGCGTACCCGAACTGGTGGATGGCATCGAGGTGGTGCTGGTGGCGGTCGGTTTGTTCGCGGTCGGCGAAGCCCTGTACAGCCTGCTTTATCAAACCGAGCAGACGGAGGGACGGCATCGCCTGACGTCGTTGTGGATGACCCGCGCCGACTGGAAACGCTCGGTGCCTGCATGGCTGCGGGGCACGCTGATCGGTTTCCCGTTCGGCTCGATTCCCGCTGGCGGCGCAGAGATCCCGACCTTTCTGTCCTATTCCACCGAACGCAAGCTGAGCAAATACCCGAAAGAGTTTTCGGCCAACAAAGGCGAGGGCGCCATCGAGGGGGTGGCCGGCCCGGAAGCCGCCAACAATGCGAGTGCCACCGGCTCGTTGGTGCCATTGCTGACCCTGGGCATCCCGACGTCCGCCACGGCGGCGATCCTGTTGGCGGCGTTCCAGAACTACAACCTGCAACCTGGGCCGATGCTCTTCGAGACCTCCGCCGACCTGGTCTGGACCCTGGTGGCTTCGCTCTACATCGGCAACGTCATCTTGCTGATATTGAACCTGCCGTTGGTGGGCCTGTGGGTCAAGCTGCTGCAGATCCCCCGGCCTTACCTCAACGCCGGGATCCTGGTGTTCGCCACCATCGGCGTCTACGGCATGCGCCATTCTTCCTTCGACCTGCTGCTGATGCTGGCCATCGGTTGGGCTGGGGTGCTGATGCGGCGCTTCGACTTCCCGGTGGCGCCGGTGATTGTCGGCATGCTGCTCGGCCCGATGGCCGAGAAACAGTTGCGCAACGCCTTGTCGATCAGTGAGGGCGACTGGACGATTTTCCTGACCCAGCCCATCTCGGCGGCGTTCATGGCCCTGACGTTGTTGGTGCTGGTGGTGCCACCGCTGTTGCATGCACGTGGTATCAAGTTGCATGAGGATGACTGAGATGTCGGTCCCCTGTAGGAGCGAGCATGCTCGCGAAAAACTCAAGAGCGCCACGGGGTGCCAGGCTTCCCGCGTCATCGTTGACGACCATCGTCGGAACGCCGCCCGGAGCATGCTCGCTCCCTACAAACAGGGGATCAGGCCAGCATGGACATCAGGGCACCCTGGCGGTCCAGTTTGGCCAGGTCGTCGAAGCCGCCGATGTGCGTGTCGCCGAAGAAAATCTGCGGCACGCTGCGCCGGCCGCTGCGACTGAGCATTTCTTCGAGTTTGCCGGGCGTGCGCTGAACGTCGATCTCCTGCGGTGTCACGCCTTTGCCGGCCAGTAACGCCTTGGCGCTGCGGCAGTACGGGCAGGTGTCGGTGGTGTACAGGGTTACCGTCTTCATGAAATTTTTCCTCTGCAGCAGAGTGGTTCAGGCGTCGATAGCCGGAAAGTCGATCTCGGTCAGGGCGACGTTGTTCAGGTAGTTGGTCAGCGTCTGCGAAGCGACATGGGCGACCACTTCGACGATTTTCGCGTCATCGATGCCAGCGGCGCGGGCCGCGGCAATTTGCTCGCTGCCCAAGTGGCCACGACTTTCGGTGATTTGCCGGGCGAGCAACGCGTAGGCATCGAGCTGGCCTTCACGGGCACTGAGTATCTCCTCGCTGGAAAGCCCCGCCTTACCGGCAAACAGCGTGTGCGCCGCGAGGCAGTAGTCGCAGCCGTTGACCTGGGAGGTGGCGAGGAAAATCGCTTCCTTCTGTTTGGCGCTCAAGGACGTCTTCGTCAATGCCGCCGAGTTCTGCAGGTAGGAGGCCAGTACCGCGGGGGCGTGGGCCAGGACCCGGAACACGTTGGGCAGGAAGCCGATTTTCTTCTGTACGCCGTCGAGCAATGGGCGGGAGTTCTCGGCGGCGTGTTCGAGGCTGACAGGGTTGATGCGTGGCATGGTGATTCTCCGTGGTTGATGCGCGACAAGCGCTGGGTACGGAGTGGATGCTAATGATTCGGGCTGGCCTATTGGGTGCAAATCGTCGACGATATGCGACAGATCGTCCAGAACTGCTGCCGGGGGCCTTCATGGATCGCCTGTCCACCTTGCTTGCGCATTTCGGTGTCAATGCCGGGACCTTTCACAGCGGTGCGTTTTGCGGCACGACAGCGTTCGATGGCCGCCAGGCCTGCGGTCATTTGCATTTGCTCCAGGCGGGCGAGTTGTCCCTCAGGCTCGCGGATGACCGTGAGCTGCACATCACCGAGCCGACGCTGATGTTTTTCCCCCGGCCGTATCGCCACCGCCTGCTTGCCCCACAGGACGGCGATACGCAACTGGTATGCGCGACCCTGGACTTCGACGGCGGCGCGGGTAACGCCCTCGCCACGGCGCTGCCGGATTACCTGGTGCTGAAACTGGATGAAATCCCGGCCCTGGCCAACACGTTGCAATGGTTGTTCAACGAAGCCTTCGACGGTACCTGCGGTCGCGAGGCGGTGATGGATCGGCTGTTCGAGCTGGTGGTGATCCTGTTGTTGCGGCACATCCTGAGCAGTCGCAATCAGCAGCCCGGCATGATGGCCGGTCTTGCCGATCCTCGCCTGGCGCGGCCCTTGAACCTCATGCACGAGACGCCCGGCAAGGCCTGGAGCGTGGCCGAACTGTCGGTGGCGGCCAACATGTCCCGGGCCAGTTTCGCCGAGCACTTCAAACGGGTGGTCGGGCAGGCCCCAGTGGATTATCTGGTGAGCTGGCGTATTAGCCTGGCGCAAAAGCGCCTGCGTGAAGGCAAGCCCATTGCCTTGATCGCCGAAGAGGTCGGGTATGAAAGCCCTTCGGCACTGGCCCGGGCTTTTCGTCGCAAGACCGGGGTCAGTCCCCGGCAATGGCGAGGATAACGGCACAGGGCTCGGCGCATGTTGGTCGACTCACTGGCGGGCCACGGCTGCTGTGCTAGCGTCTTGAGGGGAATTTCTCGTTTGCGAGCGTCCCGTCGTGTCTACGTCGTACAGACCATGGGGAGTCAACCAATAACATGCAGGATGCGCGCCCAAACCCGACGCTGGATCTGGAGTATTGTGTCGAACGTCCGATATTCACGGACTTCCTGCAGCACGCTGGACGAACGCCCGATGCCGTGGCGGTGGTTTCGCATGACACCACGTTCAGTTACGGCGAACTCGAAGCGATAAGCCAGCGCCTTGCCTGCTTTCTGCTGGAACAGGGCGCGAGCGCATCCGATCGGGTCGTGATCGTCTCCAGTCGCTGTGCCGGCCTGGTCTACGCCATGCTCGGTGCCTCACGGGCCGGCTTGACGTTCACCGTGGCCGATATGGCCTATCCCCGTGCGCGCATCGAACAGATCATCCAGGCGCTCAAGCCGACCTTTGTCCTGGTCTGCGGCGAGGCCACCTATGAGCCAGATCCCCAACGCGGGTCCGTCGTACGCGTGGTCGACATACCGGAAATGCCCACCGACGCGCTCAAGGCGTTCGCCGTCGAGCCAAAGGCCTTGCCCGAGGTAAACCCTGGAGACCCGGCCTATATCACCTTCACTTCGGGCAGTACCGGTGAGCCGAAAGGCATCGTCACCCATCACTCGCCCCTGGTTCATTTCATCGAATGGCATAGCCAACGTCACTCATTGACCAGGGACAGTTGTTTTTCCCTGCTGTCGGGGCTGGGCCACGACCCGGTCTACAGGGATGTGTTCACGCCGCTCTCCATTGGCGCAAAAGTCATCATCCCGGCCCAGTCGACCGTGATCGATCCAGCCGCCTTGGCGAGGTGGATACACCAGCATGGGATCACCGTCATTCACCTCACGCCGCCCTTGGGCAAACTCATTGAAACCGGCGCGAAAATCAGTGGCTTGCAGTTCAACGCGCTGCGCTATCTGTTTTGGGGTGGCGATGCCTTGAGCAGCACCCTTTACGAGCAAATACGCGCCATCGCGCCCAACGCCGTCAGCGTCAACTTCTACGGCACGACCGAAACGCCGCAGGCGATGGCTTACCATCAACTCGATCCTGCGCTCGACAATGCCAAAATCCCTCTGGGCAAAGGAATCGAGGGCGCGCAACTGTTGCTGGTCAATGAAGCCAATCAATTGGTCGGCGAAGGCCAGGTCGGGGAAATCCTGATCCGCAGCCCGTATCTGTCCCTGGGGTACTACGGCGACGCAGCACTCACCCGGGAAAAATTCGTGGTCAACCCCTTCACCCATGCCGAGGGTGATATCTGCTATCGGACCGGCGACCTGGGCACTTACCTGGCCGATGGCAGTGTCATGTTCCGCGGGCGCGGCGATAGCCAGGTGAAGATTCGCGGCCATCGCATCGAGCTGGCCGAAATCGAAGCGTCGATCTCAAGGCATCCGCGGATCAAACAGTGCGTGGTGCTGGCCAACAACGACCGTTCGAACGTGAAACTGGTGGCCTGTTGCGTTTGCGCCAAGCCTGTTGCATCGGCTGAGCTGCGTGAACAGGTGGGGCAGCAGTTGCCGGACTACATGGTGCCGGCCTTGTTCGTGTTCGTGGAGGCGATTCCACTGACGCCGAACGGCAAAATCGACAAGCGGGCGTTGCAAGCGCTTGTCGATAAACAGGCGGCACCGGTCAATAGCAGCCAAGACCTGTCGCCGCTGGCGCTCAAGTTGAGCCAGGCATGGGCGGAAATTCTTGAAGTGCCGCGCATCGATCCAGCGTTGACGTTCGTGGAGCTGGGCGGGGACTCACTCTCGTTCGTTCAGGCGTCAATGGTGCTGGAAGAGCTTATCGGTCATCTGCCCGATCAATGGGAAATGATCCCGGTAGTCGAGTTGTGTGAACTGGCCAGCGACACCAAGGCCTCGAGGTTTTCGATACGGGCAATGGAAGTGCCGGTGTTTTTACGCGTGGTTTCCATCGTGTTGATTGTGATGGGGCATTTCCAGGTCGTTGAACATTGGCCGATGTTCGGCGAAACAATGGCCTTGTTCCTGGTTTCCGGGCTCAGCCTGGCAAGGTTTCAATTCAAGGCCATCAAGGAGTCCGGCAGCGTGCGCACGCTGGTCAAGTCCGTTGCCAGTATCGCGGTGCCCACGATCCTGTACACGGTGTTGGTGCAGGTGCTGTTCGATAAGGTGCATTGGCAATCCTTGCTGCTGATTTCCAATTGGTATTCGCCGAACCTGATCGGCAACTTCGTCTATTGGTACATCGAAGTATTGGTGCAGATGCTGCTGATCATCGGGTTCGTCCTGTCGTTCGAGCGCGTCAGGAACATCATCAGTGCCGACCCGTTTCGCTGTTTCGTCATTGCGACTTGCGTGTTGGCGGTGGCTGACGTGCTGATCAGTCGCTATGTGTTCGATGCAAGCGCGCTGTTCAATCGGGTGCCACAGCATTACCTGGCGATCATGGTGCTCGGAATGGCCATTCACAGTGCCAATTCGACTACCCAGAAGTGGATCGTCACGCTGGTTGCCATCGTGGTGGTAGGTTGGCAGGACATGCAGGCAATGCTGGGGTTTGGACCCCTCGCTGCCGACGTCTGGAGCCATATCGATATCGCCGTGCCTGCCGCTCTCCTGGTGATCTGGGTCCGCTCCATTCCCGTGCCCGGCCTGATGGCGAGGGGCATGGCATTGATTGCCTCCTCGACACTGTATATCTACCTGACGCACTTCCAGTTCCTGTCGGTGGCCCGGCGCATCGGCGATTATCCGCTGCTCGGGGTGGTTTTCGCCGTCGTCGGTGGTGTCGTGGTGGCTTATGCCTGGAACAAGGTCGTGCGCTGGGTATTGATGCGTGGCAACTTTGATGCCAAGAAACGTCGCGCGGATAAAGTCGAGCGGGTGGCGTGAGGGTTCCGTAAACTGGCGGCGCAACAGGCGTTGCCGCATGAATGCCGCGGCTGACATGCTTGCGCCGCCGCCTTACCACCTCAAACAAGAGACCCCCATGGCTAACCAAGACCTGACCTTCGTTCCCGATCCCGATGCGGACTCCATCTCCTCCGACGTCGCCGGTTTCGCCGGCATGCTGGTCTCCACCCAGATTCCGACCCGTGCCGATGGCAGCCTTGAACTGGGCGATATCACCCTGCAAAGCGAGTGCACCCTGCAGGCGCTGAAAGTGGCCCTGGAGCGCGCCGGCAGTTCCATGGACCGCGTATTGCACTTGACTATCTACCTCACCGACATGGCCGACCGCGCCGCCTTCAACGAGGTCTACAAGCGCTTCTTCGCCAAGCCGTGGCCCGTGCGCGCGGCTGTGGGCGTGGCGTCGTTGGCGGTTGAGGGCATGCGGGTGGAAGTTACGGCGATGGCTGCGAAGGCCTGATCTGATCCCCCGCGCGCTCTGTAGGAGCCAGGCTTGCCGGCGAAGAACGATGACGCGGTTTAATTGGGTACATATCCATTGCTGCGGTAACGGCCACTTATGGTTTCGCCCTTACGGCGAGTCCCTTTTGGCAAACGCCCCAAAAGGAACCAAAAGGTCTTGCCCCACCACTCGGTGCCTCGCTAAGGCTCGGCATGCCCTCACTCCGGCATTGCTCCGTGGGTCGCCGCGATGGGCCATCCCTGGCCCAGCGCGGCTAAACCGGCGTCCTGCCGGTTTCCCCACTGCGCAATGCCTGCGTTCGGCCATCGTGGTTAACGGGGTACCCAGATCAAAAGCCAAAGCGAGGCGGCCTTAAAGCCGACCTGATTTTTCCGGTTACCCCCAATGATCGTTCCCACGCTCTGCGTGGGAATGCATCCCGTGACGCTCCGCGTCACATGTGCGCAGGACTCAAGCCTTGCGTCGTCAGTGGAACGCGGAGCGTCCCTGGCGGCATTCCCACGCAGAGCGTGGGAACGATCACATCGCGGACAGACCTGGAATCAGGTCGGCTTTAAGGCCGCCTTGCTGTTGCTGTTGCTGTTGCTGTTGCTGTTGCTGTTGCTTTGGCTTTTGATTTTCTTGCCCCGTCGAGAGGCTTCGTTCCGGTTCTGCCCATCGCGGCGGGCCCTGTAGGAGCGAGCATGCTCGCGAAAAGCCTGAGGGCACCACGGGGAGTCAGGCTCCCCGCGTCATCGTTGACGACTATCGCGAGCATGCTCGCTCCTACAGGCCGGGCGGCGTTCCGTTTTTCCAAGTGACTCGCTGTAAAAGCGAAACCATAAGTGGCCGTTACCGCAGGAATGGATATGTACACCGGAAGAATAGGGCATAGTAGATCAAGTACATCCGAGAGCCACCTGGCAGTACACGGGTGCCCCGCGCTCATTTCACCGCTACAATGCGCGCCTCGACCGTGACAGCCTGACTAAAAAATATATGTCCCTGCCCAAACATCACCTGGAATTGCTCAGCCCCGCCCGTGACGTGGCCATCGCCCGTGAGGCGATCCTGCATGGCGCCGATGCCGTTTACCTCGGTGGCCCGAGTTTCGGCGCGCGCCACAACGCCTGCAACGAGGTGAGCGATATCGCCGCGCTGGTGGAGTTCGCCCATCGCTACCACGCCCGGGTGTTCACCACGATCAATACGATCCTGCACGACAACGAGCTGGAGCCGGCCCGCCAGTTGATCCATCAACTGTACGACGCCGGTGTCGACGCGCTGATCGTCCAGGACCTGGGTGTGATGGAGCTGGACATCCCGCCGATCGAGCTGCACGCCAGCACCCAGACCGATATCCGTACCCTGGAGCGGGCGAAGTTCCTCGACCAGGCCGGCTTTTCGCAACTGGTACTGGCCCGCGAGCTGAACCTGCAAGAGATCCGCGCCATTGCCGATGAAACAGAGGCGGCGATCGAGTTCTTTATCCACGGTGCGTTGTGCGTGGCGTTTTCCGGCCAGTGCAATATTTCCCACGCGCAGACCGGCCGCAGCGCCAACCGCGGTGACTGCTCCCAGGCCTGCCGCCTGCCGTACACCCTCAAGGACGAGAAGGGCGGGGTGATCGCCTACGAGAAACACCTGCTGTCCATGAAGGACAACAACCAGAGCGCCAACATTCGTGCACTGGTGGAAGCTGGCGTGCGCTCGTTCAAGATCGAAGGGCGTTACAAGGACATGGGCTACGTGAAGAACATCACCGCCTACTACCGCCAGCGCCTGGACGCCGTGCTCGAAGACCGTCCGGACCTGGCCCGCGCGTCCAGCGGCCGCACCGCGCATTTCTTCCTGCCCGATCCGGACAAGACCTTCCACCGAGGCAGTACCGACTACTTCGTCAGCGAACGCAAGATCGACATCGGCGCGTTCGACTCGCCGACCTTCACCGGCCTGCCCGTGGGCGTGGTGGAAAAAGTCGGCAAGCGCGATCTGCTGGTGGTCACCCACGAGCCGCTGTCCAACGGTGACGGCCTCAACGTACTGGTCAAGCGTGAAGTGGTGGGTTGGCGGACCAACATCGCAGAAGCTAAAGGCGAGTTCGAAGAAGACGGCGAGAAGCGCTATCGCTACCGCGTCGAGCCCAACGAGATGCCCAAGGGCTTGCACCAGTTGCGCCCGAATCACCCGCTGAGTCGCAACCTGGATCACAACTGGGCCCAAGCGCTGCAAAAAACCTCGGCCGAGCGCCGGATCGGTCTGTCCTGGGTCGCCCGCTTGCGCGAGGAACGCCTGGAACTGACCGCCACCAGCGAAGAGGGCGTCAGCGCCAGCGTTGCCCTGGACGGGCCATTCGGTGTGGCCAACAAGCCGCAGCAGGCCCTTGAGCAACTGCATGACCTGCTGGGTCAATTGGGCACCACCGAATACCACGCCACCGACATCAAGCTGGATGCACCGCAGGCGTACTTCATTCCCAACTCGCAGCTCAAGGCCTTGCGTCGCGAAGTGATCGAGGTGTTGACCGATGCACGCATCCAGGCCCATCCACGGGGTGGCCGCAAGGCCGAGACCAGCCCGCCGCCGGTGTATCCGGAGTCGCACCTGTCGTTCCTGGCCAACGTCTACAACCAGAAGGCCCGCGACTTCTATCACCGTCACGGGGTCAAGCTGATCGATGCGGCCTACGAGGCCCATGAAGAAACCGGCGAAGTCCCGGTGATGATCACCAAGCACTGCCTGCGGTTCTCCTTCAACCTGTGCCCCAAGCAGGCCAAGGGCGTGACGGGCGTGCGCACCAAGGTCGCCCCGATGCAGTTGATCCACGGCGACGAAGTGCTGACGTTGAAATTCGACTGCAAGCCGTGCGAGATGCACGTGATCGGCAAGATGAAGGGGCATATCCTCGATCTGCCGCAACCGGGCAGCGTGCAACAGGTCGTCGGGCACATCAGCCCCGAAGACCTGCTCAAGACCATCCATCGCGCGCCCCACTGAGTGATCGGCGAGCGCGCAGCCGAGGCTGCGCGCTCGTCAACTCACCCGGCGAGTCCGCTCACCTCAGGTCGAAGCGGTCAAGGTTCATCACCTTGGTCCAGGCCGCCACAAAGTCCTTCACGAACTTCTCCTCGCCGTTACTGGCATAGAACTCCGACAGCGCGCGCAATTGCGAGTTGGAGCCGAAGACCAGGTCGACTCGCGTCCCCGTCCACTTTTTCTGGCCGGTCTTGCGATCGCTCGCTTCAAACTCTTCCTGGGCGTCCGACACCGGTTTCCACTCCACGCCCATGTCCAGCAGGTTGGTGAAGAAATCGGTGGTCAGTGCTTCGGGCCGCGTGGTGAAGACGCCGTGGGAAGTCTGCCCGACGTTGGTGTTGAGCACGCGCATGCCGCCAATCAACACGGTCATTTCCGGCGCTGTGAGGGTCAGCAACTGTGCCTTGTCGATCAACAGCGACTCTGCCGATACGCGGTATCGCCCCTTGAGGTAATTGCGGAAGCCATCGGCAATCGGTTCGAGAAAACCGAAGGATTCGACATCGGTCTGCTCCTGGGAAGCGTCTGTGCGCCCCGGCGAGAAAGGCACCGTGATCGTGTGTCCGGCATTTTTAGCAGCCTGTTCAACGCCTGCACAACCGGCGAGCACGATCAGGTCGGCCAGGGAGATCTTCTTGCCACCGGCGTTGAATTCCTGCTGGATACTCTCCAGTTTTGAAAGTATCCCCGCCAGTTGCTCGGGCTGGTTGGCCTGCCAGAACTTTTGTGGAGCCAGGCGCAAGCGCCCGCCATTGGCACCGCCGCGCTTGTCCGAACCGCGGAAGCTGGACGCCGCGGCCCAGGCCGTCGAGACCAGTTGCGAGACCGACAGACCCGAGGCCAGCAGTTCGCTTTTCAGGGCCGCGACGTCGCTGTCGTTTACCAACGGATGATCGACTGCAGGTATCGGGTCCTGCCACAGCAGTTCTTCATTGGGCATTTCCGGGCCAAGGTAGCGCGAGAGCGGGCCCATGTCGCGGTGCAGCAGCTTGTACCAGGCACGGGCGAACGCGTCGGCCAGTTGATCGGGGTTCTGCAGAAAGCGCCGTGCAATCGGCTCATAGATCGGGTCGAAGCGCAGCGCCAGGTCCGTGGTCAGCATGGTCGGGTTGCGACGCTTGGTTGGATCGTGCGCGTCAGGAATGATCCCGGCGCCAGCACCGTTCTTCGGCGTCCACTGATGGGCGCCTGCCGGGCTCTTGGTCAGTTCCCATTCGAAACCGAATACGTTCTCCAGGAAGTTGTTGCTCCATTTCGTCGGCGTGGTGGTCCAGGTCACTTCCAGGCCACTGGTGATGGTGTCGGGGCCTTTGCCGGTGCCAAAGCTGTTCTTCCAGCCCAGCCCTTGCATTTCGAGGCCAGCGGCTTCGGGTTCGGCACCGACATTGTCGGCAGGGCCAGCGCCGTGGGTCTTGCCGAATGCGTGACCGCCGGCAATCAGCGCCACGGTTTCCTCGTCATTCATGGCCATGCGGCCGAACGTCTCGCGGATATCCTTGCCGGCGGCTACCGGGTCCGGGTTGCCTTCCGGACCTTCCGGGTTGACATAGATCAGGCCCATTTGCACGGCCGCCAGCGGGTTCTCCAGATTGCGTCCTTGCTCGGTACGGCTCTCCTCATTTTCCCCGGGCTCAGCGACAAGTGGGCCTTCGCCGGGCTCCTGCATGGCTTTTTGCGCCTTGTCGTAGCGTACGTCGCCCCCCAGCCATTTGTTTTCCGAGCCCCAGTAGACATCCTCGTCCGGTTCCCAGACGTCAGGCCGGCCACCGGAAAAGCCGAAGGTCTTGAAGCCCATGGTTTCGAGTGCGACGTTACCGGTCAGGACGATCAGGTCGGCCCATGAGATGTTGTTGCCGTACTTTTGCTTGATCGGCCACAGCAGGCGGCGGGCCTTGTCCAGGCTGACGTTGTCGGGCCAACTGTTGAGCGGCGCAAAGCGTTGCTGGCCAGAGCCGGCGCCGCCTCGGCCATCGCCTGTACGGTAGGTGCCCGCGGCGTGCCAGGACATGCGCACGAACAGCGGTCCGTAATGTCCGAAGTCCGCAGGCCACCAGTCTTGAGAGTCAGTCATCAACGCGGTCAGGTCACGCTTGAGCGCGGCAAAATCCAGGGCCTTGAACGCCTCGGCGTAGTTGAAGCCCTCGTCCGCGGGGGAGGACAGGGACGAGTGCTGGTGCAGGATCTTCAGATTCAGCTGGTTCGGCCACCAATCGCGGTTCGTGGTGCCACCACCAGCGGCATGATTGAACGGGCATTTCGTTTCAGTTCCCATCTGTGAGCTACCTTTGGTCGTGTTCATTCAGCCATCGTTCCGTTTCGGGCACGATGGCGGTGAGTGAAATCAATGACTCAGGCTGTTGGCCCAGCAAGTCGATCAACTGATCATCGTGGCCAAATGGGCATCTCCGGCACTGGCAAGCGAATTGCCAACGGGAAGACCCACGGTATGCCTAGTCGGTTTCTGACTCCCGCTTTATCTTCTTATCAGGTCTCGACCGGCCAGACGGCACCGGCGTTAGATAAGGCTAGACCGCCCTTGGGCAGACGGCTAATAGCTGGAGTATTTGTAGCCGATAGGCGGAATCTTTCAAGGCGTCTTCGATTGCTGTCGGGCACCGCTCAGTTCCTTCCCACAAGGCAGCTGAAAGGGGGCGGGCAAGGGCGACGTCGGCTTGATAGCTATTTGCCACATCAGCCGACCACTGGCATGGCGAACAGCACCATCCTGTGCCTTACTCGGGAATCGGTCCGGGGAGGGCAGTGGATGCGACATAGAGGCGCACAATTCTGGCTTTGGCTCAATAAACGCCTGCCCGTCAAAAGCTACGAAGACGTACTGGGCGACGGCAGGCAAATCGAGGTCCAGGCGCGCATTACCCTGCAGGGCATGACCCAGGTATTCATCGGGATCTACGCCGCCAATGGTTCATCGATTTGCGAAGAATTTCATGACCGCAGCCTGCGCGAGCCGTTTGCGCTGGCGCTGCAGTGGGGTGGTCAGCGGGCCAGGGCGATTCTCCTGGAGACCCAGCCGTTCATCGCGCCCCATCGAGCACAATTGACCTTGAGCACGGTCATCACTGACGAAACGGTATTGGCCTTGCGTCGTCTGGAGATGAGCAAGTACGAGCGCTTGAAAATCATGGCCGACGATGCCCAGGCCGAATACACGGCGGCACAGTCGGCCATGCTGGAGCTGATGCGTTCACCCAAAGTCGATCCCCAAGTGTGGGATGAACACAGTGAACGGTTGCGCCAGGCCATTGATCGACGGGTCTGCGTACAACGCAGTTATCTGTCTTGATTCATTATTTACGTCTGGGCAGTGTCCAGTTCGGTCGTATGAAGTGGCAGGTGTAACCGTTGGGGTAATGCTCGAGGTAATCCTGATGCTCGGGCTCCGCTTCCCAGAACGGCCCGGCGGGGGCTATTTCCGTGACCACCTTGCCGGGCCAGAGGCCGGAGGCGTCAACGTCGGCCACGGTGTCTTCGGCGATGCGTTTCTGCTCGTCATCCAGGTAAAAGAGTGCCGAACGATAGCTCGTCCCCAAGTCATTGCCCTGGCGGTTTCTGGTGCTCGGGTCATGGATCTGGAAGAAAAACTCGAGGATCTGGCGATAGCTGATCTGCTCCGGGTCGAAGACGATTTCGATCGCTTCGGCGTGGGTGCCATGGTTGCGATAGGTGGCATTGGGTACATCGCCCCCCGAGTAACCGACACGCGTGGAGATCACCCCCGGGTAGCGTCGAAACAAATCCTGCATGCCCCAGAAGCAGCCGCCAGCGAGGATGGCGGTTTCGGTGTTCGTCGTCATCAGTACGCACCTCCCATCAAAGAGCGGCCTCCATGGCGGAGGCCGTCAGACCCTCAATGCATCTTGCTGTGATCCATATTGCCATGATCCATCGTATTCAGTGCCTTTGCCGGCGCGCTCACCTGGATCGTTTCTTTCTCGCCCTTGGCGTTTTCCACGGTCAGGGTCAGTGGCACGCTATCGCCTTCCTTGATCTGGCCCGTCAGGTCCATGAGCATGACGTGGTAGCCATGGGGATCGAAGCTCACCGGCTTGCCGGCCGGCAATGCCACGGACTCGACCTGCTGCATGCTCATCACATCGTCCTTCATGCTCGACTGGTGAACCTGCACCGTCTTCGCCACGGGCGATTGCACGCTGAGCAGCTTGCTGTCGCTGTCGGCCTGCAAGGTCATGAAGGCGCCGCTCGAAGGCTGACCGGCCACCGTCGCCCTGACCCAGGCATCGCTGACCCGGGTTTGCGCGGACACCTGCCACGCCATGCCGATCAGGGCCATTCCCAGTACAAGCTGCTTGATACGTGGTGCGCAAAACGAAGTCATCAGCAAACCTCCATGACGGTGAGCAGGTCTTCTGCGCACTCTTGAGCGGTAAGGGACGCGGACAGGCCGAGGCGCAAATTGCCACGGGAGTCGAACACGAAGCTGGTCGCGGTATGGGACAGGGTGTAGGTATCGCCGCTTGGGACTTTCTCGAAGAATACGCCGAACTCCTTGGCGGTGGCGGCGGTTTCTTCCAGGGTGCCGTACAGCGCCTCGAAACTCGGGTCGAAGGCCTTTACGTATTTGTCGAGCAACTCGGGTGTATCGCGCTCAGGGTCCAGGGTGATGAAGATCACTTGCAGGCGCTCGCCATCGCGGCCCATCAGTTTTTTCGCCTGGGCGGCGCGGGCCAGCGTAGTCGGGCAGACTGCGGGGCATTGGGTGAAGCCGAAGAAGATCATCGGCATCATGCCCTGGTAGCTGCCGAGCATCCGGGTTTCGCCCTCGGTGTCCTTGAGCTTGAAGGAGCGGCCCATGATCTTGTCGCTCAGGTCCTTGCCGTACTTGAACGACAGCTTGCTGCTGTCATCGCAGCCGGCGAGCAGGCCGAGGCTCAACAGGCTCATGCCTTGCAGGACTGTGCGGCGGGAATACAACGTACTCATGGAAAAAAGCTTCCTGTGTGCAACAGAGAAAACACAGTGCCTGACGGATCAGGCGAAAAAAAGCGCAGGGATGTTAACAAACTGTTGCCCGTTGGCGGTCAATCGATGGCCAGCCGGTCATGCGCCAAAAGGTCGCGGGGGCTTGAATACATGAAAATACAATTGGCCGGGAAGCGGACACATTGCAGATACATCAGTGGGGTTATATCGGGCTGTCCAAATCTCATCGAGAGCACTGCCATGATCCGCAAATTGCAGCAAGCCGCCAGTTTCCTTAGCCAGAGCGCGCGTTTGATGGTGGGCGTTCCCGATTACGACAACTATGTCGCACAGAGGGCGATCAGCCATCCGGGCGAGCCGGTGATGACCTACGAGGCGTTTTTCCGTGAGCGTCAGGACGCCCGTTTTGGGCGCGGGAAATGTAATACGCGGTGTTGCTGACGCTGAAAACTACCCCGCTTACGGGCCCGACCCACTGTGGGAGCTGGTTTGCCAGCGAAGGCGTCCTGACAGCCGACCTATTGTTTGTTGACGGAGTACATATCCATTCCTGCGGTAACGGCCACCTAGGGTTTCGCTCTTACAGCGAGTCACTTGGAAGAACGGAACGCCGCCCGGCCCCAAGTAACCAAGGGCTCTTGCCCCTGGCGTTCGGTGCCTCGCTAGGGCTCGGCATACCCTCGCTCCGGTCCTGCTCCGTGGGTCGCCGCGATGGGCCATCCTTGGCCCAGCGCGGCTAAACCGGCATCCATGCCGGTTTACCCACTGCACAGAACCTCCACTCGGCCTCTCGAGGGGGCAAGAAAATCAAAAGCCAAATCAAAAGCAACAGCCAAAGCGAGGCGGCCTGACAGCCGACCTGATGGCAGGTCTGTCCGCGATCCCATTGTGGGAGCCAGCCTGCTGGCGATGGACTTCCAGGCGGCGCGTTCATCCAGACAGGGCGGGTTATCGTTGACGTCCATCGCGAGCAGGCTCGCTCCTACAGGGGTACGTGCTCACTTGAAATCAGGTCGGCTGTCAGGCCGCCTCGCTTTGGCTTTTGATCTGGGTGCCCCGTTAACCACGATGGCCGAACGCAGGCATTGCGCAGTGGGGAAACCGGCAGGACGCCGGTTTAGCCGCGCTGGGCCAGGGATGGCCCATCGCGGCGACCCAGGGAGCAATGCCGGAGAGAGGGCATGCCGAGCCACAGCGAGGCACCGAGTGGTGGGGCAAAGCCTTTTGCTTCCTTTTTGGCGTTTGAAAAAGGGAGTCGCCGTAAGGGCGAAACCATAAGCCGCCGTTACCGCAGCAATGGATATGTACTCCAACAACATCGCCCACAGGCTTCGACGCATCATGGATCAACGTTGGTAGAAGCGCCGATGGCAATCGTCACAGGTTGACGGACAGGCTCATGGCGTGAGGGGGTAAGAAAATCAAAAGCCAAAGCAACGACGAGGCGGCCGCTGGGCACCTGACACCCCTCGGCGCTCTCAGGTTCATCGCGAGCATGCTCGCTCCTACAGGTTTTGCGCACTTTTAAAGCGCGGTGACCGAAAGCGTGCACCAGTGCGAAGCGGGTTGCCGATGCATTTTTCTCTGCGACATTTACCACTGGCAGCACCATTCATTTCGCCACAAACCTGCCAATCTGGCGGCCAGCAAGGACTAAACACTCACGTCTGCACCACCATGATGTCTTCTTGCGTTCGGCTGGCACAAACCCTGCATAATCCCCATCAAGCCCCTCTGAAAAAGATGGGCAGCCCTCTCGGTCAACGAAGATCGACTGGCCGCACAGGTCGTGGGCAACATCGGTGGATCAGGCATGGCCGTCTGGTTTTCAACACCGCAAAAGAACAGGCAAAGACGCCTGGAACCGCAAGGTTTCAGGCGTTTTTTTTTGCTTTTTTTCACCGTGATGGGCTTAGGGCAGGTGTCGTTTATGAATTCCAATGTAGCCACTTTGAACAAACAGCAAACGCTGGTCGTGATCGGCAATGGCATGGTCGGGCATCATTGTGTCGAGCAGTTGATCGAACGTGGCGCCCTTGACCGCTATCGGCTGCATGTCTTCAGCGAAGAACCAATGCGTGCCTACGACCGCGTGCATCTGTCCGAGTACTTTTCCGGTCGCGACGCCGAGTCGCTGGCACTCAGTGACGCGGGGCTGTACGAGACCCAAGGCGTCACGTTGCACCTGGGGATACCGGTGCTGGAAATCGACCGCGCCCGGCGCCAGGTGATCACCGCTCAAGGTTGCGTGGCCTACGACAAGCTGGTCCTGGCCACCGGCTCCTATCCGTTCGTGCCGCCGATCGAAGGCGCCGAAGGCGATTCGCGCCTGGTCTATCGCACCCTGGAAGACCTCGATGCCATTCGTGCCGCGGCGGCCAATGCCCGGCGCGGTGTGGTGGTCGGCGGTGGCTTGCTGGGCCTTGAAGCCGCCAACGCCCTGAAAAGCCTGGGGCTCGAAGCGCACGTGGTGGAATTCGCCCCGCGCCTGATGCCGGTGCAACTCGATGATCTGGGTGGCCTGGCGCTCAAGGCGCAGATCGAGCGCCTTGGCGTCGGCGTGCACCTGTCCCGCGCCACGCAATCGATCAGCGCTGGCGAGCAGTACCGCTACCGGATGAACTTCGCCAACGACGAATTCCTCGAGACCGACCTGATCGTGTTCTCCGCCGGGATCCGCGCCCAGGATGCGCTGGCCCGGCAATGCGCGCTGGAGATCGGCCCGCGCGGTGGCGTGGTGATCGATGACACCTGCCTGAGCTGTGACCCGAACATCTACGCCATCGGTGAATGCGCGTCCTGGAACGGCAGCCTGTTCGGCCTGGTCGCGCCGGGTTACCAGATGGCCCGCAGTGTCGCCGCGCGCCTGTGTGACGATGCCGCCGAGCCGTTCCAGGGTGCCGACATGTCGACCAAGCTCAAGCTGCTGGGCGTCGACGTTGGCTCCATCGGCGACGCCCACGCCAATACGCCTGGCGCGCGCAGCTATCAGTTCATCGACGAAACCACGGCCAGCTATCGCCGCCT
This sequence comes from Pseudomonas umsongensis, assembly GCF_002236105.1. Classification (GTDB taxonomy): domain Bacteria; phylum Pseudomonadota; class Gammaproteobacteria; order Pseudomonadales; family Pseudomonadaceae; genus Aquipseudomonas; species Aquipseudomonas umsongensis. The sequence goes on along the minus strand of NZ_NIWU01000001.1, from coordinate 1,698,859 downwards.
GGTGGTGGATGCCAGCGGCAAACACGTGCTCGGTGCAGTGCTGATCGGCGACAACAGCTATTACGACACGCTGTTGCAATACATGCAGAACGCGATCGCCTTGCCGGCCGAACCCGCCGCGTTGATCCTGCCGTCGTCCGAAGGTGCACCAACCCTGGGGCCTGGCGCCTTGCCGGAAACGGCCACGGTTTGCTCGTGCCACAACGTGACCAAGGGCGCCATCTGCTCGGCCATCGACGGCGGTTGCACCGACCTTGGCCTGCTCAAGTCGCAGACCAAGGCCTGCACCGGCTGCGGCGGTTGCGCCGGGTTGCTCAAGCAAGTCTTCGAACATGAGCTGATTGCCCGTGGGGTCAGCGTCGACAAGAGCCTGTGCGAACACTTCGCCTACACCCGCCAGGAGCTGTATGCGCTGGTACGGGTAGAAGGGGTGATCAGCTTCGAAGAATTGCTGGCCAAGCATGGCCGTGGCCACACCGGTTGCGACGTGTGCAAGCCGGCGGTGGGCTCGATCCTGGCGTCGTGCTGGAACCAGCCGATCATGGACCCGTCGCTGGTGCCGCTGCAGGACACCAACGACACCTTCATGGCCAACATGCAGAAGAACGGCACCTATTCGGTCGTGCCACGCATTCCCGGTGGCGAGATTACTGCCGACAAGCTGATTGCCATCGGCGTGGTGGCGAAAAAGTATGACCTCTACACCAAGATTACCGGCGGCCAGCGCATCGACCTGTTCGGCGCCCAGTTGCACCAGTTGCCGGACATCTGGGGCGAACTGATTGAAGCGGGCTTCGAAACCGGTCACGCCTACGGCAAGTCGACTCGCACGGTGAAGTCCTGTGTCGGCAGCACCTGGTGCCGCTATGGCGTGCAGGACAGCGTGCAAATGGCACTGACCATTGAGGATCGCTACAAGGGCCTGCGTTCGCCGCACAAGCTCAAGTTCGCGGTGTCCGGTTGCACCCGTGAGTGCGCCGAGGCGCAAAGCAAGGACGTCGGCGTGATCGCCACCGAGAAGGGGTGGAACCTCTACATCGCCGGTAACGGCGGCATGCGCCCGCGCCATGCCGAGCTGTTCGCCACCGACCTCGATGACGCGACCCTGATCCGCTACATCGACCGCTTCCTGATGTTCTACATCCGTACCGCCGACAAGCTGCAGCGCACCTCGGTCTGGCGCGAAAGCCTGGAAGGCGGCCTGGATTACCTCAAGGACGTGATCATCCACGACAGCCTGGGCCTGGGCGCCGAGCTCGAGTCGCAGATGCAACTGGTGGTCAATCGCTACGAATGCGAGTGGGCCAATGCCCTCAAGGACCCGGAAAAGCTCAAGCGCTTCCGGACCTTCGTCAACGATAAACGCCCGGATCCGGACATCCACTTTGTCCAGGAGCGCGGCCAGCGCCGGCCGATCATGGCGGCTGAACTCAACCTGATCCCTGTTACCGAGGAGAGTGTCTGATGAACCCGTCCAATACCCTACGCGTTGAAGCCCCTGCGTCTGTCGTCTGGCAATCGGTGTGCAGCCAGCAGGACCTGGTCAATGACTCCGGTGTGGTGGTGTGGCTGGACGGTGCCCAGGTGGCGCTGTTCTACCTGCCGGGCATGGAAGGCAAACAACTCTATGCCATCGACAACCACGACCCGCAATCGGGGGCCAATGTCATCGGCCGCGGACTGGTCGGCAGCATCAAGGGCGACCTGGTCGTTGCCTCGCCGATCTACAAGCAGCATTTTCGTCTTGAGGATGGCAGTTGCCTGGAGTACCCGCAACAGCGCTTGCGGGTCTGGCCAGTGCGGTTGAACGAAGGGTTGGTGGAAGTCGGAGTGGCCTGACGTTGCAGGCCATTTACATCAGGAGACGAACATGAAGACAGCCGCACAGTTGCTCAAGCTCAAGGTCGTGGAAAATCAGCAGGTGCACAGCATCGCACCCGACGCCATGGTGTTGGAGGCCGTGCAGAAAATGGCCGAAAAGAACGTGGGCGCGTTGCCGGTGATCGAAAAGGGCCAGGTCGTCGGGGTGATCAGCGAGCGTGACTATGCGCGCAAGGTGGTGCTGCTGGGGCGTTCGTCAGTGGGCACGCCGGTCCGGGCGATCATGAGCTCGCCGGTGGTCACGGCCGACAGCCAACAGAGCATCGAGCATTGCATGGCGGTCATGACTGACAGCCATTTGCGGCATCTGCCGGTGGTGGAAAACGGCGAGTTGATCGGTTTGCTGTCGATTGGCGATCTGGTCAAGCAAGCCATTGTCGAACAGGCCGACTTGATTCGACAGTTTGAGCATTACATTCGCGGGCACTGAAAACAGCCTCGAAATCAGCGCAGCACGAAAGGGGACGGATCGGCGGGTAGACGCCCATTCGTCCCCTTTTCCCGGGATCACCCCCACATCAGAACTTGAACGCCTGTCGTCCTACCAGTAGCCATTTTCCGCTTTGTTTCTGCCAGATCTGGAAGTTCTCGATTTCCGTCGGGACCACCTCGGAGCCCTTGAGAGCCTGGGCCGAAAAGTGGTGGCGAACCAACGCCACATCGCCGGAGACGGTGATGGTCTGGTTCTGCATCTCAAGGGTCTTGAAGGCGCTTTTGCCGGTTTCGATATCGGCGATGAATTGTTGCTTGTCCTGGATTTTGCCGCTGGAATGGCCGTAGCTGAGGTTCTCGGCCGTCAACGCATTCAGCTCGGCAATGTCCTTATGCAGCATTGCCTGGGTCAAGTGATCGACGGCTTTTGCCACGTCCTTGTCCGCGGCCGCTGGGCTGGCTGCGACGTAGCCGCAGAACAGGCACAGAAAACCAATCAGCACCTTTGCTTTTTTCATGAGGGTTCCTTGTTGTTATGAGTGATCGGAGCGACCGGGCAATGCTGCTCATCGGTCATCGTACAACCTAGCATGAGTCAAAGGAAAAAAGCGAACTTGCGGCGAGGGTTCCTCTCGAAGTTAAAAGTCCCTATGGATCTTGAATTCACGGGTGTCGAGGAACTCACATGATGCAGCCCAGGGAACATCCGCGATACGAATTGACGCTGTTGATTCTGTTCATGCTGGTCGTCATTGCGCTGGGCTATTCCCCACGTAGCCGGGTGGATTGGGCGCTGGAAAACCTGCTGGCGCTGCTGCTGGTGGGGACGTTGGTGGTGTTCTATCGCCAGTTTCGCCTGTCGGCGGCCTCCCTTACGCTGGTATTCGTGTTCTTGTGCATTCATGAACTAGGCGCCCATTACACCTATTCCCTGGTGCCTTACGATCGTTGGTGTTCGGCCTTGACCGGCGTCAGCTTCGACAAGAGCTTTGGCCTGCAGCGTAACCATTACGACCGGCTGGTTCATTTGAGCTACGGGCTAATGATGGCCTGGCCAATCCGCGAAGTGCTGCTGCAGCTGACACCGTTGCGCGGGCGCTGGCTGTTCTTCATGGCCTTGAACATCATTTTGTCGACCTCGGCCGTCTACGAACTGGTGGAATGGATTGGCGGGGCTTACTTGGGCGACGACACGGCAAAAGCCTTTGTCGGCGCGCAAAACGACCCCTGGGATTCTCAAAAGGACATGGCGCTCGCCGTCGCTGGCGCATGGGTGAGCCTGCTGTTGGTTTCACTGCGACATACGGCAGAAAAAGCCGCTTTACCTACCGCATGTCGCAAAAACAGAAATCAGTGGGGATAGCCTTCAATTCGCGCAGCGACCCGTCGATAACCTCTTGAGACGCCATTCGCGATGGCCGTTTGGCCCATCGACATACGTGCCAGAAAGAGGAACCACAGAGTGTCCATAAAACTGCGTTTGCTGCTGCTGATAGGGACGGGGTTGCTCACCGCGTTGATCATGGGCCTGGTCGGTTACCTGGGGACTGCCCGGATGGCGGATGCGGTGCAGGAAAACGAGGTTGGCATGACCGTGCTGCGCAACCACATGGAAGCCGACATGATGCACGACGCGCTACGTGCCGACGTGTTGTCCGCGATGTTGGTCGGGCTGGGTAAAAGTACCAGCAGCAAGGCCGAAGTGCGCACGTCCATCGAAGAGCACGCGGCACACTTTCGCGAAGTGCTCGGCGACAACCTGAACCTGGCGGTCAATGTCACCCTCAAAGACGCTTTGCACAAGATCAAGCCCAGCCTCGACACCTACATCGCTGCGGCCGAGCGCATTGTTGGAATCGCCCTGGAAAACCCCGAGGCCGCGCAGAAAGAACTGGGCGCCTTCAACAGCGTGTTCAGCCAACTGGAAGACCAGATGGCGGCCCTCAGCGAGCTGATCGAAAACAACACCCAACAGACCAGTGCAGGGACCCGTCAAGCGCTCGGCAGCGCCAACCTGGCCCTCGGCGCCGTGCTTTTCGCCAGCCTGTTGTTGCTGCTCGTCCAGGGACGCTGGGTGATCCTGAGCATCATGAACCCCTTGCAAACGGCCAGCCTCATCGCCGAACGCATCGCCCATGGCAACCTGAGCGAGACGATTGCAGTACCCGAGCGCAAGGACGAAGCCAGCACCCTGATTCGCAGCCTGGCGACCATGCAGCGTGATTTGCGCGACATGATCGAAGCAGTACGCAGCAACGCCCATGGTGTCAACGGCATGAGCACACGCCTGAGCGAGGGTTGCCACGAAGTGGCCGGCAGCAGCCAGCAACAAAGCGCCGCCGCCAGCACCATGGCCGCCGCTGCCAGCGAAATGACCGCGAGCATCGAGGAAATCACCCGGCATGCCGGAAGGGCGCTGGACATGGCCAACCAGGCCGAGGCGCTGGCCAAGGATGGTGGGCGGGTGATCCATCAGGTGGTCAGCGACATGGACGGCATCGCCCGTTCGGCGCAGCAGTCGGCACAGGTGATTCGCACCCTGGACAAGGAATCCGAAGGAATTTTCAGCATCATCCAGGTGATCAAGGGCATCGCCGACCAGACCAACCTGCTGGCGCTCAACGCCGCCATCGAAGCCGCCCGCGCTGGGGAGCAGGGCCGTGGTTTTGCCGTGGTGGCCGATGAAGTGCGCAGCCTGGCGGGCCGCACCAGCGCTTCGACCCAGGAAATCGCCGCCATGGTCTCGCGCATCCAGCAAAGCACCCGCGAAGCGGTGATCAGCATGGAGGAGGGCGTGTCCCAGGTCGACAAGGGCATGGCCGTGACCGCCGACGTCGAGCGTGCCATCCGCGAGATCCTCGAGGCCACGCTCAACACCACGCAACTGGTCAACGACATCAGCCGCACCATCGGCGAGCAGAGCCTGGCCAGCAATGAAATCGCCCATCAGGTGGAGATGATTGCCGGCATGTCCGAAGGCAACAGCAAGGTGATCGGGCAGACGGCTTTGACGACGGATGAGTTGTCTTCGCTGGCGGGGCAACTGTCGCAGTCGGTGGATCGCTTCCGCCTTTGATACATCCTTTCATTTTGCACTGCCTTTAAGGGCCCCTTCGCGAGCAGGCTCGCTCCCACAATGGAATGCATTAGAAAATGTGGGAGCGAGCCTGCTCGCGAAGGCGGTAGATCAGACAACACAAATCCAGGTTTCAAAGGTACTTGTCAGTCACCGCCCCCTCCGAAGCACTCGACACGGTCTTCGCATACTTGGCCAGCACCCCGCGCTTGTACTTCGATTCCGGCCGTACCCAACGGCTCTTGCGCTCGGCCAGTTGAGTATCGGACACATCAACGGTGATCTGCCGGGTTTGCGCATCGATGGTGATCCGGTCGCCATCTTCGATCAACGCGATCGGGCCGCCTTCAAACGCTTCGGGTGTGATATGCCCCACCACGAAACCATGGGAGCCACCGGAAAAACGCCCGTCGGTGATCAGCGCCACATCCTTGCCCAAACCCTTGCCCATCACCGCCGATGTCGGCGAGAGCATTTCGCGCATGCCCGGCCCGCCCTTGGGCCCTTCGTAGCGAATCACGATCACATCGCCCGCCTGCACTTCGCCGTTGAGGATGCCGGCCAGGGCGCCTTCCTCGCCGTGGTACACACGGGCCGTGCCTTCGAAGCGCAGGCCTTCCTTGCCGGTGATCTTGGCCACGGCACCGGTGGGCGCGAGGTTGCCGTGCAGGATCACCAGGTGCGAGTCCTTCTTGATCGGCTGATCGAAAGGCAGGATCACGTCCTGGCCAGCGGGGTAGTCGGGCACGTTTTCGAGGTTTTCCGCCAGGGTCTTGCCGGTCACGGTCATCACATCGCCGTGCAGCATGCCAGCGGCGAGCATGCGCTTCATCAAGGGCTGGATGCCGCCAATGGCCACCAGCTCGCTCATCATGTATTTGCCACTGGGGCGCAGGTCGGCCACCACCGGCGAAATCTTGCCCAGCTCGACGAAGTCATCCAGGGTCAGTTCGACATCCACGGCATTGGCCATGGCCAACAGATGCAGCACGGCGTTGGTCGAGCCGGCGAGGGCGATCACCACGCGAATGGCGTTTTCGAAGGCCTTGCGGGTCATGATGTCCCGGGGCTTGAGGTCCAGCTTGAGCAATTCCATCACTTGCTGGCCGGCGCGGAAACTGTCCGAGGCCTTGTCGCCGCCAACGGCGTCCTGGGAGCTCGAACCGGGCAGGCTCATGCCCAGCGCCTCGATGGCCGAGGCCATGGTGTTGGCGGTGTACATGCCGCCACAGGAGCCGGGGCCGGGAATTGCCACTTCCTCGATCTGCTTGACCTGGATCTCGCTGATGTCACCGCGCGCGTGCTGGCCCACGGCTTCGAACACGGAAATGATGTCGGTGTGGCCGGCGCCCGGGCGGATGGTGCCGCCATAGACGAAGATCGAAGGGCGGTTGAGCCGCGCCATGCCGATCAGGCAGCCTGGCATGTTCTTGTCGCAACCCCCCACGGTCACCAGCCCGTCGAAGCCTTCGCAGCCGACCACCACTTCGATGGAATCGGCTATCACCTCGCGGGACACCAGTGAATATTTCATGCCTTCGGTGCCATTGGCGATGCCGTCGGAAATGGTGATGGTGTTGAAAATGACGCCCTTGGCGCCGGCGGCATTCGCGCCTTTTTCCGCTTCGATCGCGAGTTTGTCGATGTGCATGTTGCACGGCGTGACCATCGCCCAGGTGGAGGCGATGCCGATCTGTGGTTTCTTGAAGTCTTCGTCGGTAAAGCCCACGGCACGCAGCATGGCACGGGCGGGGGCAGCCTCCACGCCGTCGATTACCTGGGAGGAATATTTGCGCAGATCGTCTTTGTCGCTCATGGCGGCTCCCACATGCTCAACTGATGACCAGTGAGTATAGTCGCCACCTACATCCATCACGCGCGGGCTGGGCTTGTCGTGATATTCTTCGCAACAACTTGGTTTGATCTATTCAGTTTTCCTGCCCTTGAGGCGGGCGAGCAGAATCACTGTCGCTCAAGTAGCTGAAGCCAAAAAAGATAAAAAGTCAGTTCAGTAGGGACATATAACTGGGGTCGATGCAGTCAATCGGCCTTGTGTGCCCACCTTCCAGCCGTCATGTGCAGCCGTTATGTACGAGAACCCGCGGCAGACTTGCCTGAATGCCGTGAGACAAGCGGCCTGCGATCGCAGTTGGAAGGGCGGATGGCGTTTTATCATAGGTGCTACAGATGTTTAAGAAAGTGAACACGGCCCTGCTGGGGCTGGCCTTGTCGTTGGGGATGACGACAGCCCAGGCCGAAGAAGCCAAGAAAGTCGACGTGCTGTTGATCGGCGGCGGCATCATGAGCGCAACCCTCGGTGTGTGGCTCAATGAGCTGGAACCCGGCACCTCGATGGAAATGATCGAGCGCCTCGACGGCGTCGCCCAGGAAAGCTCCAACGGCTGGAACAACGCCGGTACCGGTCACTCTGCCCTGGCCGAGTTGAACTACACCCCGGAAGACGAGAAAGGCAACGTCTCGATTCCCAAGGCCGTTGAAATCAACGAAGCGTTCCAGATCTCCCGTCAGTTCTGGGCCTGGCAGGTCCAGCAAGGCGTGCTGAAGAACCCGCGTTCGTTCATCAACTCCACACCGCACATGAGCTTCGTGTGGGGCGATGACAACATCAAGTTCCTGAAAAAGCGCTACGAAGCCCTGCAGGCAAGCCCGCTGTTCGCCGGCATGCAGTACTCCGAAGACCCGGCCGTGATCAAGAAGTGGGTCCCGCTGATGATGGAAGGGCGTGACCCGAACCAGAAAATCGCGGCCACCTGGTCTCCGATCGGTACCGACGTGAACTTTGGCGAAATCACCCGCCAGTTCGTTGCACACCTGCAGACCACGCCGAAATTCGACCTGAAACTGTCCAGTGAAGTGCAGGACATCAGCAAGAACGCCGACGGCAGCTGGCGCGTCAGCTACAAAAACCTGAAAGACGGCAGCAAATCCGAAACCGACGCCAAGTTCGTGTTCATCGGCGCTGGCGGCGGTGCCCTGCACCTGCTGCAGAAGTCCGGCATTCCTGAAGCCAAGGAATACGCAGGCTTCCCGGTGGGCGGCTCGTTCCTGGTGACCGAGAACCCGACCATCGCCGAACAACACCTGGCCAAGGCCTACGGCAAGGCTTCGGTTGGCGCACCGCCGATGTCGGTTCCGCACCTGGATACCCGCGTGCTGGATGGCAAGCGCGTGATCCTGTTTGGCCCATTCGCGACCTTCAGTACCAAGTTCCTGAAAGAGGGTTCGTACCTGGACTTGCTGACCACCACCACCACGCATAACGTGTGGCCAATGACCAAGGTCGGCATCAAGGAATACCCGCTGGTCGAGTACCTTGCCGGTCAACTGATGCTGTCGGACGAAGACCGCCTCAACGCCCTGAAGGAATACTTCCCGAATGCCAAGGCCGAGGACTGGCGCCTGTGGCAAGCTGGCCAGCGCGTGCAGATCATCAAGCGTGATGAAGCTGCCGGTGGCGTACTGAAACTGGGCACCGAAATCGTCGCTTCGCAAGACGGCACCATCGCCGGCCTGCTGGGCGCGTCCCCAGGCGCTTCGACCGCCGCACCGATCATGCTGACCGTGCTGCAGAAAGTGTTCAAGGACAAGGTCGCGACCCCGGCCTGGCAGGAAAAACTGCATCAAATCGTGCCGAGCTACGGCACCCAGCTCAACGCCAGCCCTGAAAAGGTTGCCGAGGAATGGGCCTACACCGCCAAGGTGCTGGAACTGACTCCACCACCTGCGATCGGCCAGGCTGTGGCTCCGGCTGTCGAGGCTGAAAAAGCCAAGGCACCGAAAGAGAATGCTGCGGCGGCCATGGCGCTGTAACTGAGCGCTTGATCAAAAAGCCCACTGAGCCAGGGATGGCCAGTGGGCTTTTTTGTACACCTGCAATAAATCCCTGTAACTGTAGGAGCGAGCATGCTCGCGATGAACCTGAGATCGCCGCGGGGTGTCAGGCTTCCCGCGTAATCGTTGACGACCATCGTCGGAACGCCGCCCGGAGCGTGCTCGCTCCTACAGGTCATTGGTTCCATCTGTATCATCTGATCCGTATTTTTCAGCGCTTTCTGACGCTGTAATGCAATCAGTTCGAGCCCCACAATGACGGCAAGTTGCGCAGCGGTAGCCGCGGTGCACCGCACTTTCGAAATGTTGGAGGCTCTATGGGCAAGATGGCGATTTTCCTCGGTGGTTTTCTGGTGTTGACCATTCTGATCGGCGTGCTCGCAACGATTTCGCCGGTGTGAGGCCCGCAGGTGCGAGCGCCTACTTCGCCGGACCTTGTTGCTTGATGTTCCCACAGAAAATATCGACGTTGCCGTCTGTCGCTGCGGTTCGCACGACGATGTGATAGTCACCGGACAGCAAGACAGGCAGGGCCACAGGGACGCTTCTGGAAAACGACCAGCCGCGAATCGGCTGGCGTTCGGTGTTGACCTTGTCATTCATGGCGTACGCGACGGGGCCGGGTTGCTGGCAGCTGCCCTTGTTGATGAAGCTGTAGAGACGCAGGGGCAGGGCGGCACCGCTTGGTACACCACTGATGAAGAAACTCAGCCCAGTTTGTTGGTCCCACTCGGACAACGTGACATTGCCGATCTGACCGGTGTTCTGCCGAGTAGGATCCAGGGTGACCGACACACTCTGCCTGGATGAGGTGGCACAGCCGAGCAGGCTGGCGCAAATCAACAGCGCCGCCAGTGAATGTCTGAGCTTCATGGCCAAACTCCTGTGTTGAAAAACGGCAAATGGAGATTAGCGGGTATCGCTCATTTTTCGAGCGCTGAGTGGCTGTCGATTTTGCCGCATTCGAGGCGCACAGATGTGAAACCGGTTCTAGACTTTGACAGTCAGCCAACTGTCGAGACTCGCTGGCCAAGGAGTGATCATGCCTCCCCGCAAAAGTAAGCCCGCCAAAGCCGGTAAATCCACCGTGGTCGTTGAAGAACCGGTGTTTCGCTCGCGCAAGGAGCGCCTGCACGCGGGTGAACGATTAAGCCAGAACCTGCCCCATGCGCTGCACGCCGAATGGAAACCGCCGCGCAAGCATCGCGATCCGGTCGAGCTGCTGGAAGCGTCCAACCGCTATCGGCTGGCCAACCTGATACCGGTACGCTACGGGCGCATGTTGCGCAGCCCGTTTGCTTTTTTGCGTGGCTCAGCGGGCTTGATGGCGTACGACTTGGCCAAGACCCCCTCCACGGGGATCGAGGTGCAAGCCTGCGGCGATTGCCATCTGTTGAACTTCGGCTTGTTTGCCACCCCCGAGCGCAACCTGATTTTTGACATCAATGATTTTGACGAAACGCTCCCCGCGCCCTGGGAATGGGATGTGAAACGCCTGGCGATCAGTTTTGTCGTGGCGGCCCGCGAAAACCGGATCAGCGATAAAGTGGCAAGGGGCATCGCCGTGGAGTGCGTGCGTGATTACCGTGAGCGCTTGCGTAAACTGTCAAAGTTGAGTCCGTTGGAGGTCTGGTATGAGCGCCTGGATGCCCAGACGATCATCGACACAGCACCCACGGCCGAGATCAGAAAGTTTCGCGAACAAGTGATGGCCAGGGCCAGGGTGCGGGTCGGTGAGTACCTCTATCCAAAAATCAGCAGCGAAGTGGCAGGGCGCCGGCGGCTGATCGATCAGCCCCCGATCCTTTTTCATGTAGATGAACCCAACTTCGTGCAGCGAGCCCGTGAGGCACTGCAGGATTATCGACTGTCGTTGCCCCATGAACGGCGTGTGTTGTTCGATCGTTATCGCCTTGAAGACATTGCCGTCAAGGCGGTCGGGATCGGCAGCGTGGGTACATACTGTTTCGTCGGCCTGTTCTTCAGCGCAGAAAACCAGCCGTTGCTCCTGCAATTCAAGGAAGCCTGCCCCTCCGTGCTGGCGCCTTACGCTGGCAAGAGCGAGTTCGAAAACCAGGGGCAGCGCGTCGTCACCGGGCAGCGACTGATGCAGTCCTCCAGCGATATTTTCCTGGGCTGGACCCGTGGCCAGAAAGGTCGTGATTTCTTTGTACGCCAGATGCGCGACATGAAAATGTCGGCCCCGATTGAAGGCATCACGGCAGCGCGCTTGAAGCGGTATGCCCAATGGTGCGGCCAGACGCTTGCCAGGGCCCACGCCAAATCCGGGGACGCAGCGCTCATCAGCGGCTATCTGGGAAAATCGGATAGTTTCGACCAGGCCATCGGCAAATTTGCCGTGACCTATGCTGATCAGAATGCCAAGGACTATGCCGCGCTGCTGGCTGCGTACAAGTCCGGGCGGATCACCGCGCTCATGGAAGAAGAGTGACCGGCGACTGGGGCACCTAGCGCCCGTGCGCGGTGTCTGCCAGTTGCGCGGTATCGACCCGTACGAAGATGGAGTCGCCCACTGCCGTCAGCACATCGCCGGCGAAGACTTCGCAGATGACCCGCGTCTTGCGTCCGACTTCACCTTCCACCCGCGCCCGCAGGGTCAGCGGGATACCCATGGGCGTTGGCTTGATGAACTTGATGCCGAGGTTACCGGTGACGCAACTGATGCGCGGCAGGCTTGCAGCATCGCGGTTTTCCGCGCGGTAGTGATAAGCCATGACCGCCCAGTTGGAGTGGCAGTCGACCAACATGGCGATCAGTCCGCCGTAGACCAGGTCCGGCCAGCCGCAGTATTTGGCATCGGGCACGTGCTCGGCCATGACATGCACGCCGTCCTCATGCCAGTAGCTCTTGATGTGCAGCCCGTGGGGGTTGCTGCTGCCGCAGCCGTAGCACACGCCATCGGGCGCGGCGGCGTCTTGCAGGGAGGTGTCGAGGTTGGACATGTGTCGATTATCCGCAAAAATTTAGACCAATAATGGGTACCACCGTAGGAGCCAGGCTTGCCTGCGAACCAGACGCCGCGGTGTATCTGTCGCACCGCGTTATCGTTCTTCGCCGGCAAGCCTGGCTCCTACAAGATTTGTATACCCCTTAAATCCGGGTTAACGCCTGCGCCAAGTCTGCACGCAAGTCTTCGATATCCTCAACCCCCACGGACAACCGCACCAGCGCATCGCCGATGCCCAGCTGCGCGCGGGTTTCTACCGGGATGGTCGCGTGGGTCATGATCGCCGGGTGTTCGATCAGGCTTTCCACGCCGCCGAGGCTTTCAGCCAGGGCAAAAATGTGCACGTTTTCCAGGAAGCGCCGGGAGCCGGCCAGGTCAGTGTTCAAGTCGACAGAGATCATCCCGCCGTAGCCGCGCATCTGCTGTCGCGCCAGCTCATGCTGCGGGTGCGAGGGCAGGCCCGGGTAATAGACGCGGGCGACTTGCGGTTGACGTTCCAGCCATTGCGCCAGATCCAGCGCATTGCTGCAGTGGCGCTCCATGCGCAACGCCAGGGTCTTGACCCCGCGCAGGGTGAGGAAGGCGTCGAACGGCCCGGCGATGGCGCCCACCGCGTTCTGCAGGAAACCCAGGCGCTCGGCCAGCTCGGCGTTCTGCCCGACCACGGCGATGCCGCCAATGACGTCGGAGTGGCCATTGAGATACTTGGTGGTCGAATGCAGCACGATGTCGAAGCCCAGTTCCAGCGGGCGTTGTATCCACGGGCTGGCAAAGGTGTTGTCCGCCACGCAGATGATGCCGCGGTCGCGGCAGGTGCGGGCGATGGCGGCAAGGTCGGTGAGGCGCAGCAGTGGGTTGCTCGGCGTCTCGACCATGACCATGCGTGTGTCGTCCTGCAAGGCGGCCTCGAAGGCGGCGAGGTCGGTCAGGTCGACAAAGCTGAAGCGATGCCCGGCACTGCGCTGGCGCACCTTGTCGAACAGGCGGAAGGTGCCGCCGTACAGGTCATTTCCGGAGACGATGTGCGAGCCGGCGTCGAGCAGTTCCAGCACCGTGGAAATGGTCGCCAGGCCCGAGGCGAATGCAAAGCCCCGGGTGCCGCCTTCGAGGTCCGCCACGCAGCGTTCCAGCGCCCAGCGCGTCGGATTGTGCGAACGCCCGTAGTCCAGCCCCTTGTGCACGCCAGGGCTCTGCTGCAGATAGGTGGAGTTGGCGTAGATCGGCGGCATCAGCGCGCCGGTCGACGGGTCCGGCGTTTGCCCCGCATGGATCACGCGGGTGGCGAAGCCCCGTGGCGGGGCATTTTCATCGTGCTGACTCATGTCAGGGATCTCCGCAGGTGATTGAGCATGTCGGTTCGGGTGATCAGGCCATGAAAACCTGAGGCATCCTGGATAATCGCCACCAGTCCACGGCCCAGTTCCGCCTCCAGATCCGCCAGTGAGGCGTCGGGTGCCAGGGTTTGCAATTTGTCGGTCATGGCGCTGGAGACGGTCTTGCGAAAGTGCGTAGCGTCTTCATGCACGCCCAGCAGGATGTCGGACTCGTCGATCACACCGACCAGTTGCTTGCCGCTCACCAGCACCGGCAGTTGCGACACATCCGCCAGGCGCATGCGCTGGAACGCGGTGAGCAGGGTGTCGTCGGGGCCGACGCTGATCACCCGGCCGTCCTCGAAGCGCCGCGCGATCAGGTCGCGCAGGTCGCCGTACTGCTTGCTTTTCAGCAGCCCCTGATCGTTCATCCACTGGTCGTTATAGACCTTCGACAAGTAACGCGTACCGGTGTCGCAGACGAAGCTGACCACCCGTTTCGGTTGGGTCTGCTCGCGGCAGTAGCGTAATGCCGCCGCCAACAGGGTGCCGGTCGACGAACCGCCGAGAATGCCCTCGGCGCGCAGCAACTGGCGGGCATGATCGAAGCTTTCCTCGTCGCTGATCGAATAGGCGTGGCGCACGCTGGACAGGTCGGCAATCGACGGAATGAAGTCTTCGCCGATGCCTTCGACGGCCCAGGAGCCCGGCGTGCCAAGGGTGCCGCTGCGGCTGTATTCGGCCATCACCGAGCCGACCGGGTCGGCCAGGACCATTTCCAGTTCCGGTTGCACACGGCTGAAGAACCGGGTCAGCCCGGTCAGCGTGCCGGCTGAACCCACGCCGACCACGATGGCATCGACATCATGCTGGGTTTGCGCCCAGATCTCCGGTGCGGTACTGCACTCATGGGCCAGTGGGTTGGCCGGGTTGTTGAACTGGTCGGCGAAGAAGGCGTCGGGGATTTCACTGGCCAGGCGTCCGGCAACGTCCTGGTAGTACTCCGGATGGCCCTTGCCGACATCGGAACGGGTGATATGCACCTCGGCGCCCATGGCCTTGAGGTGCAGGACCTTCTCGGTGGACATCTTGTCCGGCACCACCAGCACCACCCGATAACCCTTGGCGCGGCCGACCAGTGCCAGGCCGAGGCCGGTGTTGCCGGCCGTGGCTTCGACGATGGTGCCACCGGGTCGCAGGCGGCCGTCGCGTTCGGCGGCGTCGATCATGGCAAGGCCGATGCGGTCCTTGATCGAACCGCCGGGGTTCTGGGATTCGAGCTTGAGAAACAGCGTGCACGGGCCGGTATCGAAACGGCTGACGCGCACCAGGGGCGTGTTGCCGATCAGTTCGAGTACGGCGGGGCGGGAGTCGTTGGGCATGTCGTCACCTCGTTGCGCTAGCACCATGGATGGACAAGAAGACGGCGGCGAATCATCGCACCGGTCTTGAAATTGTTGTGTCTGGACCATAGGCCGGGATCGCCAGACTCGCAACCGTCTGATCGAAAGTGCCCGCTGGGATGTATTTGAGAATTGGATTGGGGGGATATCCGTTGCTGCGGTAACGTCGGCTTATGGTTTCGCCCTTACGGCGAGTCCCTTTTTCAAACGCCAAAAAGGAACCAAAAGGCTTTGCCCCACCACTCGGTGCCTCGCTAGGGCTCGGCATGCCCTCACTCCGGCATTGCTCCGTGGGTCGCCGCGATGGGCCATCCCTGGCCCAGCGCGGCTAAACCGGCGTCCTGCCGGTTTACCCACTGCGCAATGCCTGCGTTCGGCCAGCGTGGTTAACGGGGCACCCCAGATCAAAAACCAAAGCGAGGCGGCCTTAAAGCCGACCTGACTTTTACTGCTGCACCTGATTCCCTGTGGGAGCCAGCCTTCTGGCGATGGTCGCCAACGATAACGCGCCCTGTCTGTATGAACGCGTCGCCTGGAAGTCCATCGCCAGCAGGCTGGCTCCCACAAGGGAATGTGGACAGACCTGCAATCAGGTCGGCTGTCAGGCCGCCTCGCTTTGGCTTTGGCTTTTGATTTTCTTGCCCCCTCGAGAGGCCGAGTGGAGGTTCTGCGCAGTGGGTAAACCGGCATGGATGCCGGTTTAGCCGCGCTGGGCCAAGGATGGCCCATCGCGGCGGGCCCACGGAGCAGGACCGGAGCGAGGGTATGCCGAGCCTTAGCGAGGCACCGAACGCCAGGGGCAAGAGCCCTTGGTTACTTAGGGCCGGGCGGCGTTCCGTTTTTCCAAGTGACTCGCCGTAAGGGCGAAACCCTAGGTGGCCGTTACCGCAGGAATGGATATGTACGCCTGAAAGGTAATTATCGTCTGCCAGGACGCCTTCGCCGGCAAGCCGGGCTCCTACAGGTTTTCCAAGTGACTCGCCGTAAGGGCGAAACCCTAAGTGGCCGTTACCGCAGCAATGGATATACACCCGATAAGCGCCTTCAGTGTGCGCATGAGGTTGTTAGCGAAACCGTTGGGGAATGGCCTCGGCAAATGGATAGAAGGCGAACCAGGGCCTGGCTTCGTCGATGACGCGCCGGAATGAAGGCCGTTGTACCAGCCTGTCGAAATACGTGCTCAGGTGTTGGCAGTCGTCGGGGAAGGGCACCAGGGTACTGGCATAGAACAGGGCCGGGGCCGCGGCGCAATCGGCCAGGCTGAAGTCCGGGCTGGCCACCCAGGTTCGCGTAGCCAGCTGGCGCTCGAGCATGCCGTAGGCCGTGGTGAGCATGGCCCGTTCCCGGCTCAGGTCGCCGTTCGTCGCGCGAATGCGATCGGCGACTATCTGCTGCAGCGGTACTTGCACGTACTGGTCGAAAAACCGATCCCACAAGCGCACTTGCAAGGCAGTATCCCAATCACCGGGCAGCAGGCAGCGCCCACCTCCATGGAAGCGGTCCAGGTATTCGATGATGACACTCGATTCCGCCAACCCCTGCGGGTGCGTGTGATCGCGGATGACCGGGAACTTGCACAGGGGCCATAACGCCTCGAGCTCCGCGCGGTCTGCTGCACTGGAAAGATCGATGACTCGCCGCTGGAAATCGATGTCGTACTCGTAGAGGGCGATCAGCACTTTGTGGCAGAACGACGAAAGCGGGTGGTAATAGAGGGTCAGCGGCATCGGTCAACTCCTCGGGCGGGAGGGCGCCCCACGGGGTGATTGCTGTGACAGGCAGATTAAGTCGCAGGCACGGTATTCGCCATGCCTGCAGGTTTGCGCCGCATTCCAGGCTGCCGAAAACGTTTCGCGTAGCGACCATTGGCTATGCTCCCGGACACCGATAATGGCCATTACGATCTCCTTTTGGCCAACCCCGCGCTATGAACCTGCGGGGCTGTCGGCAAGAATCGAAAACCGGTGGCTGATGCGCAAGAGCCTCCCATCGATAACTATGAACCCGATCTTCCTTGCCTTGGCTGTTTTGCCGGGCGCTGCCGTGTACAGCACATAAAAACCATCGAGCTGACTTGGGGAATTGATCCATGGACACAATCAAACGCCTATTGGGTGCCACCGTTTGCGGCCTGACGCTGCTGGCCAGTGCCGTACATGCCGAGCAGCGCGAATTGCGGGTGTACAACTGGGCGGACTATATCCTGCCGTCCGTGCCCAAGGACTTCGCCGAGAAAACCGGGATCAAGGTCACCTGGGACACCTTCGACACCAACGAATCCCTGGAGGCCAAGCTGCTGACCGGCAACAGCGGCTATGACTTGGTGGTGCCGTCGAATCAGTTCATCGAAACCCAGATCAAGGCCGGTGTGTTCCAGAAACTGGACAAGACCAGGCTGCCCAACTGGAAACACCAGGACCCGGCGCTGCTCAAGTTGCTGGACAAGAACGACCCCGGCAACCAGTACGGCGTGCCTTACATGTACGGCACCGTGTTGATCGGCTTCAACCCGGCGAAGGTCAAGGCCGTCCTGGGCGAGAATGCACCGGTGGACAGTTGGGACTTGGTGTTCAAGCCCGAGAATATGGAAAAACTCAAGGCCTGTGGTGTTGCCATGCTCGACTCGCCCTCCGAGATTCTGCCGCTGGCCCTGCATTACCTGGGGCTGGACCCCAACAGCCAGAACCCCGAGGACTACGAAAAGGCCAAGGCGCTGATGCTGAAGATTCGCCCTTATGTCACCTACTTCAACTCGGCCAAGTACATGACCGATATCGCCAACGGTGACATTTGCGTGGCCATCGGCTACTCCGGCAGCTTCTACCAGTTCGGCAACCGCGCCAAGGAGGCCGGCAATGGCGTGGTGGTCGATTGGCGCTTGCCCAAGGAGGGCGCGCCGATCTGGTTCGACACCTTTGCCATTCCCAAGAGCGCGAAGAACGTCGATGAAGCCCACGCGTTTCTCAACACCTTGCTCGACCCGACCGTCATCGCACCGATCAGCGACTTCCTCGGTTACCCGAATGCCAACAAGGACTCGCTGGCGCTGATCAACAAGGAAATCACCGGCAACCCGAACCTGACGCCGACCCCCGAGGCTCTCAAAACCCTGTATGTCGTGCAGCCGTTGCCGCAGAAGCTGGAGCGGGTGCGCACGCGGGTGTGGACGGCGATCAAGTCGGACAAATAACCCTAAACCCCTGTCGGAGCGAGCATGCTCCGGGCGGTGTGCCGACGATGAGCCTGAGAGCGCCGCGGGGTGTCAGGTGCCCCGCGTCATCGTTGACGACCATCGCGAGCGTGCTCGCTCCTACACGGCTTTGGTGTTGCGGATGAGGTTGTTGCGCAACGCCACGATCGCCTGCTGCATCTGCACGAAATCGTCGGGATCGAGGCCGGTTTGCGGAAAGCCGTCTTCCGTCAGCTCTGTGCGCAGCTGGCGACCGGCGTCGGTCAGGCTGATTCGTACCTGGCGTTCGTCTTCCGGGTCGCGCTGACGCAGCAGGTAACCCATCGCTTCGAGCTTTTTCAGGATCGGGGTGAGGGTGTTGGATTCCAGGAACAGTTTTTCCCCGAGGCTGCCGACGGTCTGGTTGTCCTGCTCCCACAGCGCAACGAGGGTGATGTATTGCGTATAGGTCAGGCCGAGTCGTTCGAGCATCGGCTTGTAGGCCTTGCCGAAAGCGAGGTTGGTGGAATAGACCGCAAAACACAGGAAATCGGAAAGCTTGAGATCCAGGGCGGACGTTTTGTCGGTGGTTTTCATGGGGTCTCTCTTTGGGCAGGCTGCGACGCTGAAATTATACGTCGTATGCGATGGTGTCGGAAGTGCTCCAAACCTCCGGGTCCCGCCCCCCAAGCGGCCGGTTACCGGGGATAACCCTGGCGAACCGGCCGTGCGGTGCATCACGCGGTCTGCACGTTGATGCTCACGTCAATGTTGCCGCGGGTGGCCTTGGAGTACGGGCAGATCGCATCGGCGTTGTGCGCCAGTTCGGTCGCGACTTCATGTGACAGGCCTGGCACCCGCAGGGTCAATCGGGCCTGGAGGAAGTAGGCTGCGCCGGTCTGGCCCAGGTCGACTTCGATGTCCACGGCCGTGTCGGCCGGCAATGACACCTTAGCCTGTTGGGCGGCCAGGCCCACCGCGGCGATGTAGCAGGCCGACCATGCTCCGGCGAAGAGTTGCTCGGCCTTGGGGTGCGGTTGTACGCCGGTGAACACATGTGCCGGTGTGACGCTGCCAGGGGACGACAATTCGATGTCGAGGTTGCCCTTATGGCCGCGCGAGGTGGTGCCGGTGCTGCTCAGGGTGGTGTGGGTCTTGCCGGTGGCCAGGACTTTTTCGATCTTGCTCATGATGAGTTCCTCAAGTTTACTGTGGGTATATTGTTCGTATACGCTATCATCGCATGCGATATTAATTATGCGGTAATGACGTTCAGGGCAACGTCGATATTGCCGCGGGTGGCCTTGGAATAGGGGCAAATGGAGTCGGCGATATGCGCCAGTTCCGTTGCAACGTCCTGTGCCAGCCCCGGCACGCGCAGGGTCAGTCGGGCCTGGAGGAAGTACGCTGGGCCCGTCTGGCCAAGGTCCACTTCGATGTCGACCGCCAGATCCGCCGGCAGCGCGATGTTGCGCTCTGCGGCCACCAGGCCGACGGCCGCGGTGTAGCAGGCCGACCAGGCCCCGGCGAACAATTGCTCGGCTTTCGGGTGCGGCTGGGTGGCGGCGAACACATGGGCTGGCTGGGCGGAGCCTGGCGTCGACAGTTCGATGTCGAGGTTGCCGTTGTGGCCGCGCGAGGTGTTGCCGGCGCTGCTCAGGGTGGTGTGGGTCTTGCCGGTGGCCAGGACTTTTTCGATCTTGCTCATGGGTCAATCCTCAAGGGTGCGGTCAGGTTGTATGTAATGTCGTGTGCGCTTAGATCGCATCCGATGTAAATAATAGTCCTCCAGATCTCAATCGACGTCAAGCGCTATTTTTATGCCCGGACGACGGACGGTCGAAGCTAATGCTGTCCGCTTATTCAGAAAGAAAAATGCCCCGAGCTGTTCAGGCTCGGGGCATCAGCATTGACGCGTGACCATGGATTTCGAGTGCAACAGGCGATCAGCTTTGCGGCACTACCCGAGCTTCATTGCCGGTGCCTTCGATATAAACACTCTGGCCTTTGCTCAGTGCGGCATTGACCGGCTGAGTCACCGATACCAGGACGCCGCTCTTGGTACGCACGATAATCTGCTGGGCCTGTTGCGGTTGATCGTATTTTTTCTTCTCGGCGTAGTTGCCACCCGCCGCACCTGCAAGGGCGCCCGCGACCATGGCGACATCTCGCCCGGTGCCCGAACCGATCAGGCTACCGATTCCCACGCCCGCGAGTCCGCCAAGGATGGCGCCGACGCCGCTGTCGTGGTTGGTCTGCATTTGCGTCATGGTGATCTGCTCGATTTTTCCTGAGCGGATTTCCATCTCGCCGGCGCCACCGCTGCCAGCATCGACGGCGGCGCAGGCGCAAAGCACTAGACTTACAAGCGTGATCGTTAACCAGGAAGCGATGTTTTTCATGTTGAACTCCATCATCCGGGGGAAGCAGTTCGTTCAAACGCATCAGTGCGCGTTTGACGAAGGAGACTAGCACAGGGCCCTCGACGCGCTGCCCTGTGGCGGCGGGCCTGGCTGTACTGCCGGATACGCTCACTGAGGGGTGAGATAGACTCATACGGACTTATCACGGCAGGAGTGACACGCGTGGCAGGACTGCAATGGATTCGCTGATCACCGCCGCAGCGCAGGCGTTGGCGGCGGGCGATCCGCTGGGTGCGCTGGACCGGATCGCGCTGCGCGACGATGCGCCCGCGCTGGCACTGCGCGGTATCGCCATGGCGCAACTGGGGGATTTGGTGCGGGCCAAAGCGCTGGTACGCATGGCCTCGCGGGCCTTTGGGCCGAAAGAAGTCGTGGCGCGGGCACGCTGCACCGTCGCCGAAGCCGAGATCGCACTGGCCTCGCGGGATCTTGGTTGGCCGGTGAAGGCGCTGGAAGCGGCGCGGGTCACGCTGCAAGCCCACGGCGATCTTATCAATGCAGCCCACGCGCGTTATCTGGGCATCCGTCGCTTGTTGCTGATCGGCCGGCTCGATGAGGCCCAAGGGCAACTCGTTGACCTGGACCCGGCAACGTTGCCGCCACCCTTGCGGGCGACCCATGAGCTGGTCGTGGCAGGGATCGCGATGCGCCACCTGCATTCACAAGCCGCACGGGCCGCGCTCGCCAGGGCCGAACTCGCCGCGCAACTCGCCGGCATTCCCGCGCTGTCTGCAGAAGTCGAAAGTGCATCCTCCATTCTCAACAGCCCCGCCGCGCACCAGCTCGTGCGTGGTGAAGAACGGCCTCTGTTGCTGGACGAGGTGGAAGCGCTGCTCGCCTCGACTTCACTGGTGGTGGACGCTTGCCGCTATGTCGTGCGTGGCGCGGGCATGTCGGTTTCCCTGTCCAGGCGTCCGATCCTGTTTTCCCTGGTGCGAGCACTCGCCGAGGCCTGGCCGGGCGATGTGCCCAGAGAGACCCTCATCGCGCAGGCCTTTCGGTTGAAACTCAGTGATGAATCCCATCGAGCCCGGCTGCGGGTTGAAATCGGACGCTTGCGCGCGGCGTTGAAACCCTTGGCTACGGTGATCGCCACCCGACGCGGGTTCACATTGGTTGCTCAGGTTTCACCAGACGTGGTGCTGCTCACGCCACCGGTCGAAGAAAAGTATGCAGCGGTATTCGCCTTGCTTGGCGACGGCGAGTCCTGGTCGAGTTCGGCCTTGGCCCTGGCGTTGGGTAGCAGCCAGCGCGCAGTGCAACGCGCGCTCGAAGCGCTGGCAGCCAAGGGCAAGGTGCAGTCGTTCGGACAGGGACGGGCACGGCGCTGGGTGACCCCGCCGGTGCCCGGTTTCGCGACGACCTTGTTACTCCCGGTTCCGCTGCCCGGTGGCTAGGATGATCCCGTCAACCCCTTTGGAGGAACACCGAGATGAAACAGTCAGCCGCCGAAATTGTGCGTGAATATGGCCCCTTTGCCGACGTCGATGATGTGCACGGCGTCACCTGGGACGGCCGGCAGGTGTGGTTTGCAACCACCGACAGGCTCTACGCCCTGGACCCCGAGAGTGGTCGTACGGTGCGCTCCCTCGATGTTGCTGCGCATGCCGGGACCGCCTTCGATGGTAAGCATCTGTTCCAGATTGCCGAGGACCGCATCCAGAAAGTCGATCCTCGTACCGGAGAAGTCCTGGCCACGATCCCGGCCCCCGGCGGTGGCAACGATTCGGGGCTGACATGGGCCGAAGGCTCGCTGTGGGTCGGCCAGTACCGCGAACGGAAAATCCACCAGATCGACCCCGAGACCGGGACTATCCTGCGTACCCTGCAATCCAACCGTTTTGTCACGGGGGTGACCTGGGTCGAGGGCGCGCTGTGGCATGGCACCTGGGAAGACGAGGAGAGCGAATTGCGCCGGGTCGACCCGAACACCGGCGAAGTGCTTGAAAGCCTCAGGCTGCCGGACGGCATCGGGGTGTCGGGGCTGGAATCCGACGGTGGCGAGCGGTTTTTCTGTGGGGGCGGCAGCAGTGGGCGGCTGAGGGTGGTGCAGCGGCCTTGATGGGTTGATTTGGATTGGGTGTATATCCATTGCTGCGGTAACGGCTACCTAGGGTTTCGCACTTACTGTAGGAGCCAGGCTTGCCGGTGAAGGCGTCCTGACAGACGATGATTGTCTTTCAGGTGTGCATATCCATTGCCGCGGTAACGGCCACTTAGGGTTTCGCCCTTACGGCGAGTCACTTGGAAGAACGGAACGCCGCCCAGCCCCAAGTAACCAAGGGCTCTGCCTCTGGCGTTCGGCCCCTCGCTGGGGCTCGGGGTACCCTCGCTCCGGTCCTGCTCCGTGGGCCCGCCGCGCTGGGCCATCCTTGACCCAGCGCGGCTAAACCGGCATCCATGCCGGTTTACCCACTGCGCAGAACCTCCACTCGGCCTCTCGAGGGGGCAAGAAAATCAAAAGCCAGATCAAGATCAAACGCAAAAGGGAGGCGGCCTGACAGCCGACCTGATTGCAGGACTGTCAGGCCGCCTCGCTTTGGCTTTGGATTTGGGTGCCCCGTTAACCACGATGGCCGAACGCAGGCATTGCGCAGTGGGGAAACCGGCAGGACGCCGGTTTAGCCGCGCTGGGCCATGGATGGCCCATCGCGGCGACCCACGGAGCAATGCCGGAGAGAGGGCATGCCGAGCCCTAGCGAGGCACCGAGTGGTGGGGCAAAGCCTTTTGCTTACTTTTCGGCGTTTGGAAAAGTGAGTCGCCGTAAGGGCGAAACCCTAGGTGGCCGTTACCGCAGGAATGGATATGTACACCCCCAAGTTTATATACACAACCTCATGGTTAAGTGAACAGCATTGCGCTTGCTCATAGGGTACAACTGGCGTAAACAGAGCGCGCATCGATAGCCGCCGCGAGAGACGGCTATCGATGCGGGAAATATCTCATCTTGATCAACACGAAAGGCGAGGCGAACGTTGGTAGAGCGACGTCAGTTCAGCGGTGCCATGAAGGGTAAAAACCTTCGCTACCTCAAAGACCATGAAGGCCAGTCCGTGCGGGCCCGGGCCGGCTTCCTGTTGCTGGAACATTTTTCCTTGCCGGCGTTCACCCAGGCGCTCGACACCATCGTCACCGCCAACCTGCTGCGACCCGAGCTGTTTTCGACGAAAACCTTCGGGTTGTCCGAAGGGGAAGTCGTCAGCGACCTGGGGTTGGTGATTCGACCCGATGCGCGCCTGGACCCGATCGAAATACAAGCGCTGGACCTGTTGGTTGTCTGTGGCGGCTACCGCACGGCCCTCAAGGCCGACGACAGTTTGACCGGCTTATTACGCGACGCCGCCGAACAGGGGGTTGCGCTGGCTGGCATCTGGAACGGCGCCTGGTTTCTCGGGCAAGCCGGATTGCTCGACGGCTATCGCTGCGCCATACACCCGGAGCATCGTCCGGCGCTGGCGGAAATCGCCAGGCTCAGCCAGGTCACCAGCGAAGCCTACGTGGTCGATCGCGACCGCCTTACGGCGTCCAGCCCAACGGGCAGTTTCTACATGGCGCTGGAGTGGATCAGGGGTTTGCATGACAAGGCGTTGACTGACGGTATCGAAGATATCCTGGCGTTTGAAGCGTCCCGTTACCGGCGCATCAAACCCACCTTGAATGTGTCCGTCAGTGGCCCGCTGAGGGAGGTGGTCAATCTGATGGACGCCAATCTGGAAGAGCCGCTGGAGATGGAGGCGCTCTGTCTTTATGCCGGTCGGTCGCGCCGGCAGATCGAGCGTCTGTTCAAGGAGCAACTGGGCACGACACCCCAGCGCTACTACATGGATCTGCGTATCACCGAGGCTCGTCGATTGCTGCAGCACACCACGTTGACCATCGTTGAAGTCTCGGTGGCCTGCGGTTTCGTATCACCGAGCCACTTCAGCAAGTGCTACAGCGCCTATTTCGGTTACCGGCCGTCTCGGGAAACCCGGCTGGTGAAGTAACCGCTTGCCGAAGTACCGGGCATCGCGATGATGCCCGGTGCAGCGGTCATTGCGCGCCGAACAGCATCGTCCAGTAAACGCCTTGATCACTGCGTGCGTCCGTCGCATAGGCGGCACCCACTTGCGTGAATATCGGGTTCATCAGGTTGGCACAATGCCCGGGGCTGGCCAGCCAGCCGGCCATGGCCTTGTTCGGTGAACCTTGGCCGGCGGCGATGTTTTCACCAATCTGTCGGCCACGGAAACCTGCGGCGCGCGCGCGGTCGGCGGGCATGTCGCCATCGGGGTCGCGGTGGGCGAAGTAATTGCCGTAGGCCATGGCTTTGCTGTGCCCTTGCGCCGCCGCGCCGAGGCTGGCATTCCAGGCCAAGGGCCGCGCGGCGGCAAAGCGCTGGCGACCGCACAGGCGCGGTTTGGCCCGGGCGGCATTGACCTGGGCGAGCAAGGTTTTGCCGACGCTGCGCGGATCGCTCATCCGACTGTCCAGCACAGGCCGCGCCAGCACCACTTGCCATTCACCGCGACTGCGACTGACGCCTATGTCGGCATACTGGTTATCCAGCAAGGCGGCGCAATGATCACTCTGCAGCATCTCAAAGGCCTCCTCGGCATCTTGGGCACCCACCACGCGAATGGAGCGCACCGCCACGGCCTGGTACCCGGAAGCTTTCAAGCGGTCGCGCAAGCCACCGCCGTAGCCGACCGGCAAGGCCAGGCTCGACTTCAGGGCCAGCGGCGACAAGCGTTGGGCGGGACGCCTTGCGCAATCTTCCGGATGGGCTCGGTAATCGTTGATGGCGTCCACCAATTGTCGCTCCGCACCGGCGTGGGCGGGGGTGGAAATCAGGGGCAGCGAGGTCAACAGGCACAGCGAAGTGAAGCGCAAGGCGAGGGCGGTTGGGCGCATGGTGCGGACAGCTCTGATGAGATGACAACGATGGGTAGGAGGAAAAAATGCCCGTCTAAGACTGGCGTCTTGGGACAAGGTTCAAGGCGGCGGGGAGGCGTTTTGCTTGCCGGATCGTGCACCCGACGAAGGGTATGGGGCGACTCTGTGGGAGCGAGCCTGCTCGCGATGGAGGAGCAAGCACCGCGGGGTGTCAGGCAGCCAGCGTTTTCGTTGACGACCATCGCGAGCAGGCTCGCTCCCACAGGGTTTTCATCAAACCCTAAGTGGCCGTTGCGGCAGCAATTGGTGGGCCGTCAGAGACAGGCGTACACCACCAGTTCCACCAACATCTCCTCCCGAGCCAACCCGGCCACGACAATGGCTGCCCGGTTGGGGTAGGGCGCCTGGAAATACTCGCCATAGATCGCGTTCACCGTCGCCAGGTAGCTACGGTCGGTGACGTAGATCAGCACCTGGGTAACCGCGTCCAGGTCGCTGCCGGCGGCTTGCAGGGTATGGCGCAGATTGTCCAGGCTCTGCCGGGTTTGCGCTTCGATGCCGCCGCTGACGACCAGGCCTTCGCGGTCGATGGGGATCTGTGCGGTGTACAGCGTGCCGTTGCCGACCACCGCCCATTCCAGTGGCGCGCGCGAGGCGAAAAGGTCAGTCTTGATCGCGTGTTTCATTGATTGATTCCTGGAACATTGCAAGGTTTTATCGGGCATCGCTGCTTTCGCCAGCACCGCGCCTACGCGACTCCTCGGTGCTTTCCACCAGCACCCGTTCGCCCAGTTTTTTCAGTTGGGTCCAGACGTCATCGTCGACGACCAGCCCCTCTGCGGGCTGCGGGTAGGTGGCAGGCAGGGCATCCTCGGCACTGAGTCGCGGCAGCAGCGCGAAGTGCCTGGAGATCAGCACATTGATGCTTTGTTCGTCGCTCTGCGCCAGTTGGGGCAGGTCATACACCCGCAGGGTCGGGCGGGTTTGCCCGGCGCTGAACGTGGCAACCATTTCCTGGCGTGCATCACGCCAGTACACGCAAAAATTCAGCGCCTCCGGGGCACAGCGCGCCAGGTAGCCGAGCAGCAGGATGCGGTTATGGCAATGGCGAATGCGGATCAACGCACTGCCGCCGCGCAACGCCTTGCCGACACCCAGCTCCACCGCCTGGGCGGCGCAGCGCAAGACACTTTGGCCGTGGGCATCGAGGGTCAACTGCGCGGCATCTTCGTAGCAGGTTTCGATCGGGCGATCGACTTCGTCGTGGAGAAAGGCCAAGGCCTTTTTCAACGCGCCGATGCCATCGAGGCCTTGCAGTTGCAGGCGCGCGATCATCTCGGCGGCGTCTTCGCAGTCACCGGGGGCGAAGCCGATACCCTCGAAGGCCTTGCGGCAGATCACCTGGATTTCATTGAGCGAGACGCGCATATCAGTGTTCTCCGGCAGCGGTGGGCAGTGTCGGCATCACGGCGAAATTCCAGTCATCGGCGAAAGGCTGGCCAATCTCACTGACCAGTGGCGCACCCTGGAACAAGGTGATGCGCACCCAGCGGCTGGACTTGGGGTCGAACTTGCCAGCGCCGAAGAACGCCAGTTTGCAACGCAGCAAGTGGATCGGCAGCATGTTGCGTTCCATCAGGTTGGAGCGGATTTCCCCGAAGGCGCAACGGGCCATGCCCTGCAGCCGGCATACGGTGCCTTTGAACGACGGCTGGGCGAGCAGGAAATGCGCGGTCAATTGCTGCGGATGGCGTTCGCGGTAGGCCAGCAAGGCACGGTGGCAACGCTGGAGGTTGTGGGCGATGCCCAACTGCATTTCCTTTTCCGCGCCAGGCTCCATGGCCCGTTCGCCCAGGCGTGGCTCTTCCTTTTCCGCCGAGCGATACCAGAAGAAGTGGTTGGCCTCGGCCCCTTCAAGGTCGTAGTCGAGCGCCCAGCGGTAGTGGGTCTCGATCAGGTTGCACAGCGCGTCCAGCGGCATCTCGGCGTTCAGGCGAAAGCCCTCGTTGACCGACATCTGCTCGGCCAGCGGATCGACCTGTTCGGGGTACAGCTCCAGCAGCAGGCTGACCAGCAGTTCCTGGCAGCCAAAGCCGGTGTTCAGCTCAACCCAGTCTTGCAGCCGTGACCACAGTTCGGCGCTGACGGGCTGACAGGCGAACCACTCGCTCAAGCGGTCGAGATCGGCCAGGGTCTGCCGATCGATCGCGCTTTGCCGTTGATCCTCGGTACTGGTTTGTTGCAGGTGTTGCCGAGCCCGCTGCAGCAGTGCCTGGAAACGCTGCGCGCGGGGCACGTCGGCCGGTTGAGCCACCACCTTCGCCAGTGCGGTTTCACGGGCACACACCCACTGATTGACCAGTTGTGGGTGATTGATCAGGAAGGGCGCCATGCCCAGCCCCGTGGAGTTGCCAACCCCCAGGTAGCGTTGCAGCTCGATGTCCAGCCCGACCGCCCGTTGCGGATTGCGCGCCCGGGCCATGTGCTCGATCTGCTCGATGCTGAAATGCCGCAGCAGGTACACGGTGAACATCTGCGCGCTGAACGGTTGGGTGAAGTCGGCATTGCCTTGCAGGCAACTGAAGTCGGCGATGCCGAACTTGCCGTTGCCGTACACGGCGGTGGTGCGATACAGGTAGCCGACCTCGGCCAATTGCCGTGGGTCTGGCTGGCAACCTTCCGCCAGCGCCCCGAGGAAGCGCTCGAAGTTGCGCAGGCTGCGGTTGGCCCGTGACAGCACCAGCACCCGCGCATCGAAACGCCCGGCTTCCTGCAACGGCACGTTGCGCCGCAAGTCGGCCAGTTGCGGCTCGTCGACATCGCCGGCCAACAGCACGAAGCTGACGTCCCACTGATCGGCAATGACCCGGTCACTGCGTTTTTCCGGCGGCAGGTACATCGAGAAAATCACGCAGTGATAGTGGGCACTGGCGGTGTCGATCCGATAGATCGCCGTGCCGAAGCCCTCGGCGTCAAGATCGAAGCGAGTGCGCTCGATACGCCATTGCTCGTTCATCATCTTGCGCATGCTGCTGCGCACGAAACTCAGGCGGCTCTGGAAGTGACTGCCCAGCCGTTCCAGGTCCATGACCCGGGCGGCGGGGCGCAAGGCCGAAGAGGTGTCTGTGTCGGTGTGCGACATCATTGCGATTCCTGGACTGTTCATTATCAGACTGCCTGTTCACGAGCCATCTGCCGGGCGATGCGCAGTGCATCCCAGAGCGACGGCAGGATCAGCAGCGAAACCGGTACGGCAGTGATGACGATAAAGGATTGCAGCGCCGTGACCCCACCCGAGCCGATGGTGATCAGCACCACGGCGGCCAGGCCCATGCCGATCGCCCAGAAGGCGCGCAGCCATGCCTTGGGCTTGTCATTCGCGGACATCGCCATCGCCACGGTGAAGGCCATGGCATCGCCATTGGTGGCTACCGAGATGAAGCTCAGGAACAGGAACAGCGCCGAGATCAGCCCGCCCAAGGGCAGGTTCTGGGTCACGCCCAGCAGCAGGTCTTCCGGTTGCGCGCCGTGGGCGGTGACGATGCCCGGGTTCTGCAATTCCATGCCGATGCCGGCGCCACCGACAATGGTGAACCAGAACATGGTCACCAGCGGGGCGATGATCGACAGGGTCATGATCACTTCGCGGATGGTCCGGCCCCGGGAGATCTTCGCCACGTAGAGCGCCACCATCGGCGCGTAACCGATGAACCAGCCCCAGTAGAACACCGTCCACCAGTCGAGCCATTTCGGGTCGGCACGGAACAGGGTCATCGGGATGAACTGTTCAATGTGCAAGGCGAACGCCGTGGGGAAACCGCCTAGGATGAACGCAGTGGGCCCCAGCAGTACCATGAACACCGCCAGGCCAATCATCAGCCAGACGTTGATCCCGCTGACGAAGCGGATTCCCTCGAGCCCGACCAGGCAGGAGATGGTGTACATCACCGTGACCAGCACGATGGTTATGGACTGCACCATCAGGTCGTTGGGAATGCCCCACACCGAGTGCAACGCGCTGCTGATCTGCAGGCCGAGGAAACCGATCGGGCCGATGGTGCCGGCGACCACGGCGATAATCGACGTGGCGTCGGCCAGGGTACCAATCGGCCCCTTGAGTGCACGTTCACCGAACAGTGGATAGAGCAAGGTTCGCGGTGCCAGTGGCAAGCCTTTGTCGTAGTGCAAGTGCATCAGCACAATGGCCAGCAAGCTGCCCAAAACCGCCCAGGCGAGGAAGCCCCAGTGCACGAACGATTGCGCGAGCGCGGTGTGGCCTGCCGCTTCGGTATGCGGTTGCATGCCCGCGAACAGCGGTGGCGGACTGGCGAAGTGCATCATCGGTTCCGCCGCCGCCCAGAAGGCACCCCCACCGGCGAGCAGGGCGCACATGATCACGGCGATCCAGTTGAAAGTACTGGTATCGGGACGTCGGTCGACGCCGCCGAGCCGTACGCGCCCGCACTTGCTGAAGCAGATGAACAGGCTCATGGCGAAGGTCGCCAGCATCAGGATCTGCCAGTACAAGCCAAAGAACTTCGTTGACCAGGCGAACAACGTGTTCACCAGTAGCGACACACCGTCGATGTCGACCAGGGCTGCGATCAGGAAGGCGCCGAGGAAGCCGCCACTGATCAGGAACAGTGGCCAGTCGATGTTTGTTTTCGGCGGCGCAAGGTCCAGTGGCTGGACGTCGCCCTGCAGGGTGTCGGATGTTTTCATGATGCCTCCAAAATACGCGCCTGGGGCTGTGCACCGCCGCTTTGGGGGATGAACGGGAGGCTATTGTTATTATTTTTCATGCTGTGCTGTCCTCACGGTGTGAAACCAGGGTCAGTGGATCAAGGGTCAGTTTTTTGCAGGTGTCGCGCTTTCCAGCAGGCGCAACCAGTTGAGTCCCATGATGTTGCGTACCTCGTCCTCGGCGAACCCACGGTCGCGCAGGCCCTGGGCGATGACCGGGAAATCCCGGCTGTCGCGGAACCATTGCAGCGGTGACGGCCAGTGGGCGTTGTCCTTGGAGCCTTCGCCGTAGTCCTTGTCTTTGCTCCAGCGCCCGTTGCGCATCCATTCGAGCACTTGCAAAGGTTGCTGCTGGCACAGGTCGGTGCCGATGCCGATATGCTCCACGCCCATCAGTTCGGCCGTGCTGGCGACCATGTCGCAGAACGATTCCAGGCTGCAGCCCGAGGCTCCCTTGAGGTGGAACGGGTAAGTGCTGAAGCCGAGCAGGCCGCCAGACTCGGCAATCGCGCGCAGCACGGCGTCGGACTTGTTGCGTTTGGCGGCGTGGAAGCTCGACGGGTTGGCGTGGGAGACGATCACCGGCCGGCTCGACAGCTCAATGGCTTCAAGGGTGCTGCGCTCGGCGCTGTGGGACATATCAATGAGCATGCCGACGCGGTTCATCTCGGCGATGACTTGGCGACCAAAGCGGCTGATGCCGTTGTCTTCGTTCTCATAACAGCCGCTGGCCAGCAGGCTCTGGTTGTTATAGGTCAGCTGCATGATCAACACGCCGAGCTGGCGGAAGACTTCGACCAGGCTGATGTCGTCTTCGATGGGCGAGCAGTTCTGGAAGCCGAAGAAGATCCCGACGCGGCCTTCCTCGTGCGCCAGGCGAATGTCCGAGGCCTCGCGCACCGGGCGAATCAGCTGCGGCCAGGTTTCGAAACGGCGGTTCCACTCGCCGATGCGCGACAGTGTTTCCCGGGCGTTCTCGTGGTAGGCGATGGTGGCGTGTACTGCGCTCAGGCCACCTTCCTGCATCTGGCGG
This sequence comes from Pseudomonas umsongensis, assembly GCF_002236105.1. Lineage (GTDB taxonomy): Bacteria > Pseudomonadota > Gammaproteobacteria > Pseudomonadales > Pseudomonadaceae > Aquipseudomonas > Aquipseudomonas umsongensis. Next base: position 1,667,690 of record NZ_NIWU01000001.1, on the reverse strand, counting down.
AAGATGTCTTCGCTCCAGTTGGAATATTGCAGGCCATCGATCATCAATAAATCGTGCATGGTGATCTCCCGTTCAAGGTCGCACGTAGGTGGTCTTGACCACGGTGTAGAATTCGCGGGCGTATTGCCCTTGCTCGCGCGGACCGAAGCTCGAGTTTTTGCGGCCACCGAACGGCACGTGGTAATCGGTGCCGGCGGTGGGCAGGTTGACCATCACGCAACCGGTGCGGGCGCGGCGCTTGAAGTCACTGGCATAACGCAGCGATTGGGTGATGATCCCGGCGGTCAGGCCGTACTCGGTGTCGTTCAACACGGCCAGGGCTTGCTCGTAGTCGCTCACCCGGATCACGCAGGCAATCGGTCCGAACACTTCTTCACGGTTGATGCGCATCTGGTTGGTGGTGTGGGTGAACAGCGCGGGGCGCATGTAGTGCCCGGCTGGTTCCAGGGCGAGCAATTCGCCGCCTTCGACCAGGGTCGCGCCGTCTGCCTTGGCCAGCTGCAGGTAATCAAGGTTCTGTTGCAGCTGGCGAGCTTCGGCAACGGGGCCAATCTGTGTTCCTTGTTCAAGGGCATGGCCGACTTTCAGCTGGCGCATGCGCGCGACCAGCGCCTCGACGAACCGGTCATGGATGCCATCGCAAACGATCAGGCGCGAGGAGGCGGTGCACTTTTGCCCGGTGCCGAAAAAGGCACCGTTCAAGGCGCATTCGACGGCGATGTCCAGGTCGGCATCGTCGAGCACCACCAGGGCGTTCTTGCTGCCCATCTCCAGTTGGCAGCGCACCAGGTTGCCGGCGGTCGCAACCGCGACGCGGCGACCGGTCTGCAGGGAACCGGTGAACGTCAGCGCATCGATATCGGCCGACTGGATCAGGCTTTCACCGACCACGCTGCCGCTGCCCATCACCAGGTTAAAAGTGCCTGCGGGCAAGGGCTGGCGGCTGATGATCTCGGTCAGGGCCCAGGCGCTGGCAGGCACCAGGTTGGCCGGCTTGAACACCACGGCGTTACCGAAGGCCAGGGCCGGGGCGATCTTCCACGCGGCGGTGGCCATCGGGAAATTCCACGGGGTGATGATGCCGACCACGCCTACCGGTTCGCGCTGGACGTCGATCTCGATCCCGGGGCGTACCGAGGCTGCCGTCTCGCCCATCTGGCGCAACACTTCGGCGGCGTAGTAGTGGAAGAATTGCGCGCTGCGATGGACCTCACCGATGCCCTCGGCCAGCGGCTTGCCCTCTTCGCGCGAGAGCAGTTCGCCGAGCTCTAGCTTGCGCGACATCAGCTCGTCGCCGATGGCCATCAGGATTTGCTGGCGTTGTTCCAGGCCGGTGGCGGCCCATTGCGGCTGGGCGTCACGGGCAGCCGCGATGGCGTCCTGGGTCTGTTCGGCGCTTGCCTGGTGGTAATGCCCGATCAGGTCTTCGACATCCGAAGGGCTGTGGTTGGCGACAAGGCCCTGGCCTTCACACCAGTTGCCGCCAATGTAGTTTTTGCAGGGTTGCAGTGCCATGGGAACCTCCGATTGCGTTGGTCCCATCTTGAGAGTATTACTCTGCAAATAAAAATTAATAATAAATATGAAACGATAAGGAAAACTAACCGTGCCACCCGAGCTGAAGATCACTCAACTGCGTTATTTCGTGCTCGTCGCCCAGCTCAAAAGCTTCCACGGCGCGGCGCGGCAGGCGTATCGCACGCAACCGGCGTTGTCGTTGGCCGTGCGCGAGCTCGAACAGAAGCTCGGCCAGCCACTGTTCGAGAAGGGCGGTAAAACCGAGCTGACGCCATTCGGCGCGCACTGTCTGCCGCTGTTCCAGGATTTGCTCGCCCATCACGATCGCATTGCCCGGGAAGTGAGCCTGCTGGCGCGGCACGAAATAGGCCAGGTGAGCATTGCCACGGTGCCGTCGGTCGCCAGCCGCCTGTTGCCGCACCTGCTCGCGAGGTTTGTGAGCGAGCACCCGAAAATGCAGATCAGCATCCAGGACGGCACCGCCGACAGCGTGCAGCAGTTGTTGGTCCAGGGGCAGGTGGACTTTGCCATCAGCAGCGTGTGGGTGGCGGATGACAACATCGAGTTCGTGCCGATCCTGAGCGACCGGGTGGGGGTGGTCTGTCGGCATGATCATCCGTTGGTGGCCAACGGCGCGGCGCTGCATTGGTCCAGCCTGCAAGCGTACCCGTTGGTGCGCAATGGCACCTCGCGCCTGCTGGCGGGAACCGAGGCGGAAAGCTTGCTCGACAACAGCCTGCTGTTCGTCTCCAACATGATTTCGCTGATCGCGATGCTCGAAGAAGGCATCGGCATCACCACGCTGCCGTCCCTGGCGTTTCCCAAGGGCAATGAACAGCTGGTGTTTCTGCCATTGGCCGAGCCCCGGGTGGAGCGCCAGATTGGCATCCTGTGTCGCAAGGGCCATAGCCTGTCGCCGGCGGCGGCCGAGTTGAGGGGGTTCCTGCGGGCGCAGATGCAGATGCCCGGGCAGGTCAGTGATGGGTCGGTGGTTCCGTCGGCCGTAGTTTGAAACGACAGACATTACCGCCGCGCACCATGCATTCGGTGTGCTCGACTTCAGCGCCGCCCAGCGCCCCGATCAACGCCAGGTCCAGTTCACAAACGACCGGGTGCGCGGCGGCGAGACGGTGGAACACGCAGTTGTGGGCGACGATTTCCTGATCGCCGGATGAGCGGAAAAACACCTCGGCTTCATAGCCCGCCTGATTCATGTGCTGCACGATCTTCGTTTCATCGACCACCTGCTGTTCGCGGTCCAGGGCCAGTTTGCGGCCCAGGTTGCGCATCAGCGTCGCCAGCGCCTCGGGGCCGATGATGTCGGCCACTTCATCGATCAGCGCGCTGGCGAGCAGTTGATACTGGCGCGGGAACTGTTCCCTGGCGTGGTCGGTGAGTTGATACAGCTGCTCAGGACGACGCCCCGTCGGCCGGGTTTCGCCGCGCAACACCAGGCCATCCCGCTCCAGCGCCGCCAGGTGTTGGCGAATCGCCGTACGCGTGACGGCCAGGTGCTCGGCCAACTCATCGATGCTCATGCCGCCGGCTTGATGCAGCAGCGCGTTGAGCAGGTCCTGCTGGGTTCGACCCAGTCCTTGCAGCATGGTGTACCTCGCGCCGTGTCAGAACTTGTCGGGGAATTGCTTGACCAGCGCCGCGGTCAGTGCGTCCGCCAGCGCCAATATATGCGTGCGCATCATCGACCAGGTACGTGCTTCGCCGACGTAATCGTGTGCGGCGAATTCATCGATCTGGGCGACGTGATGGCCGCCATGGGCCGACAGCAGATTGACCAGCGTCGCTTCCGGCAGATTCGGGTTGGCCCTGGCCAGGAACGCCGCTATCGCCTTGGCATTGCTGGTCAACTCGGCAACGGCGGCCTGTTTGCCTTTGCTGTCCTTGGCCACCGTGGCATCGCTGTAGTGTTTCACCGCGCCCCAGTGACCGGCAAGCAACTTGAGCAGTTGGTCGGCGGCCGGTTGGCCATAGAGCGGCGCGATGCTGTTGGCGATTTTAGTCGCGTTGTCGACCACCTGGTCAGTCGCCACTTTTGCCTGCTGGCGGTCGGCGGCCTGGTTGGCGAGCGCGTAGTTCCTGATCCAGAAGATGTGTTCGACCCAAAGATCCCGTAGCGCCAGGCGCGTTGTCAGCGCGGCGCTATCGGCGGTTGGAGCAGGCGCGGGAGCGGGCGAGGTCTGGCTCCAGGCCGGTGGCACGCAGAAAGCCAGGAGGATCAATGCAAGTGTCTTGATATTCATGACGGCAGCCTCTGAATGGGATGGATCGACAATATCAATTAAAGCATATAAATATGTTTTTATTGGATATCGCCGAAACTCCGGATCAGCGGTCATGCTTTTCCGTCAGGTTTTTGTACCGATCGCTTAATTTGTGAATGACATAAATCCTGTGGGAGCGGGCTTGCTCGCGAAAGCGGTGTGTCAGGCGACAGCAAGGCTGAATGTGCCGCCCTCTTCATCGGAGCGCCGCCCGGAGCAAGCCCGCTCCCACAGAGGATCTGCTTCGTGCCGGGTTTTTGAGTTCATCGGGGATTAAATGTGGGAGCAAGCCAACGCCTAAAACAGCTTCCACGTGTAGTCGATGTTCACCCGCAGTTCATTGTCATCGCGGTGGCTGGCCTGCGCGGCAAAGTCGTTGCGATACCAGGCGTTGCGCACGCGCACGGCCAGGCCCTTGAGCGGGGTGCCCTGCAACACATAGGACAGTTCGATATCCTTTTCACTTTCCGTCAGGTCCGAGCCGCCCAACTTGGGCAACTCGATGTTGTCGCCGCGCACGTAGCGCAACACACCATTGAGGCCCGGCAGGCCCATGCCCACGAAGTTGTAGTCGTAGCGCACCTGCCAACTGCGCTCCTTGGGGTTGAGGAACTCCGAGCTCAAGGTGCCTTCGGTGATGACCAACGGCTCGGTGCCGAACAGGTAGGGCATGGCGGTCTTGCCGGTCAGTTGCATGTAGCCAGCGCCGAATTTATGCGCCCCCAGGCTGTACGTCAGCATCAAGGCAGCGTTGCGGTTGTCCACCGGGCCGGCCTTGGCGGCGCCATCTTCACCGGTGACGAACAGGCGCACGTCGGTTTTCAGGCTGCCGGGCCCCATCGGGCGATTATCGACCAGACCATAGAAATCCTTGCGGTACAGGCCAGCGAGTTCGGCATGGTAGTACTTGAGGGTCAGTTGCGGCGACCAGGCGTAGTCGCCGCCAAGGAAGGTGAAGCGGTCTGATTCGGCAGCGCCATTGAAGCGCCCGTTGGGTGAGGCTACCGACATCTTCTGGTAGTCGGTGGAATCGCGCAGGTTGATGCGATCCAGCCAGCCGGCGTGCACGGTCAGGTCGTCTATTTCCCGGGACTTGAGATAGGCGCCACGGAATGTCTGCGGCAGCAGCCGGGTAGGGCTGGCGAAGGCGATCGGCAGGAAGGTGCTGATGGTGCCCAGTTGCAACTCGCTATTGGAAGCCCTGGCCTTGGCGGTCAGGCCCAGCTCCGAGTACTCGCTGGCAGGTGTACGGGTGGTGGGGTCGAAGGGCAGCAAGCCGGTACCGGTGCGGTCCGGTGCAGAGTCCAGGCGCACGCCCAAAAGTCCCTGGGCGTCAAGGCCGAACCCGACTGGCCCTTGGGTGTAGCCCGAACGCAGGTTGAGGATGAAACCTTGTGCCCATTCGCGAGCGGCCGCCTGGGGCGTGGCGTTCACGTAATTGCGGTCGAAGTAATAGTTGCGCACAACCAGATCGGCGTGGCTGTCGTCGACAAAACCCGCGGCGCAAGCCTGGCCAACGGACAAAACGCAGGCGCAAGCGCTGAGCGCCCTTCGAGAGTTACTGAGCATGGCAGGGTTCACTTTTATTGTTGTTGGAGTGCCCGCGCCGTCGCGACGCGGGGAATTGCGTTGAGCGGTATCAGTCGGCTTGAGCGCCGTTGCGTCGTACCGACAGGTAAAACATCGCCAATGCCGCGATGACGATCCCCGGCGCCGAAGCCATCATCACGCCGGCGGTGCCGGTACCCAGTGCGAGCATTTTGCCGGCCACCAAGGGGCCGCTCATGGCACCCAAACGGCCGATGGCAACGGCGCTGCCGACGCCAGTGGCGCGTACCGATGGACGATAGAAATGCGGTGCCAGGGCATACAGCACGCATTGCCCGCCAGTGGCGAAAAAGCCGGCGACGAAACCGGCCAGCAACATGCTTTGCAATTGGCTGGCCATGCCCAGTGCAGTCAGTGAGGCGAGCAGGCCGACATAGATCAACGCGGACAGCGCCCAGACCGGCAGCCGGTCCATCACCCAGCCGAGCGACAGGGTGCCGGCTGCCGCGCCGAACTGCAGCGCCAGCATCACCCAGCTCGCCTGGGCACCACTGAAGCCTTGGCCAATCAACAGGCTGGGCAGCCAGTTGATCAGGATGTAGACCACCATGAGCGTAAAGAAATAGCTGACCCAGATCATCGCGGTCGGCAGCGCCGCGCCTTCCCGGAACAGGCCGCGGACTACTCCGCGTGGAGCGGTGTCCTGTGCTCGCCCAAGAAACTGCGCCGACTCCGGCAGGTAAAGTCCAAGCAGCGGCACGATCAACAGGGGCACCACGCCACCGACGTAGAACACCACCTGCCAGCCGCCGGCCAGGTCGGCGATACCGATGCTGGCCGCCATTGCCGCACCCAGCGGTACGCCACAGTACATCAGGCTCACGGCAGTGCCGCGCAGGCGTGGCCCCGCCACTTCGCTGCTCAAGGCGATCAGGTTGGGCAGGGCGGCACCCAGGCCCACGCCCGTTAGGCATCGGGCGATCAGCAAACTGTTGAAGTCCCAGGCCATGGCCGTGAGCAACGAGAACAGCCCGAACAGGGCCACCGAGGCCATCAGCACGCGTTTGCGGCCGATGCGATCGGCCAGCAGGCCGCCGAAGAAGGCACCGGGCAGCAGACCGAAGATCCCGGCGCTGAAGACCCAGCCCATGTGCAGTTTGTCCAGTTGGAAGGCTGCCGCCATGCCTTGGGCGGCGATTCCCGAGGCTTGCAGGTCGAGGCCTTCCATCAAGGCGACGAGGAAGCACAGACCGATGGTCCGCGCCAGGTAGAGCGGGGTTGTCACGTTCAGCGATGTCATGGGGATGTACCCGTTTTATTGTTGTTATGGCAAACAGAGGGTCGACCTTGTAGGAGCGAGCCTGCTCGCTCCTACAGGGTTGTGTGACGTCAGCGCTTGAGCAGGTCCAGCGCGACGTCGACGATCATGTCTTCCTGGCCGCCGACCATGCGCCGCTTGCCCAACTCGACGAGGATGTCGAGGGTCTTCAGGCCATATTTGGCAGCGGCGATTTCGGCGTGGCGCAGGAAGCTCGAATAAACGCCCGCGTAACCCAACGCCAGGGTCTCGCGGTCGACCCGCACCGCACGGTCCTGCAGCGGGCGGACGATGTCGTCGGCGGCGTCCATCAGCGTGTACAGGTCGGTGCCGTGGTTCCAGCCCAGGCGCTCGGCGGCGGCGATGAACACTTCCAGCGGCGCGTTGCCGGCACCGGCACCCATGCCCGCGAGGCTGGCGTCGATGCGGTCGCAACCTTCCTCGACCGCGGTGATCGAGTTGGCCACGCCCAGCGACAGGTTGTGATGGGCGTGCATGCCAGTCTCGGTTTCCGGCTTGAGCACCGCCTTGAACGCGCGGAATCGCTCGCGCACATCCTGCATGTTCATCGCACCGCCGGAGTCGGCCATGTACACGCAGGTCGCGCCGTAGCTTTCCATCAGCTTGGCCTGGACGGCCAACTGCTCGGCCGGGATCATGTGGCTCATCATCAGGAAACCGACGGTGTCCATGCCCAGCTCGCGGGCGTATTCGATGTGCTGTTTCGACACGTCGGCCTCGGTGCAATGGGTGGCGATGCGCACCACCCGGGCCCCGGCGTTGTAGGCGGCCTTGAGGTCATGCACGGTGCCGATCCCGGGCAACAGCAAGGTGGTGATCTTGGCGTGGCTGATGACATCGGCGGCGGCTTCGATCCACTCCAGGTCGGTGTGCGCGGCAAAGCCATAGTTGAAGCTCGAGCCTTGCAGGCCGTCGCCGTGAGCGACTTCGATCGAGTCGACGCGGGCCTTGTCCAGTGCGCGGGCGATGTCCTGCACATTCTGCAGCGAATACTGGTGACGCACCGCGTGGCTGCCATCGCGCAGGGTCACGTCGGAGATGTAGAGTTTCTTGCCGTTCATGAAAGGCTCCTCAGGCGTTGAGCATCGACTGCGCCATGCGCTCGGCGGTGGCCAAGGCTGCGGAGGTCATGATGTCGAGGTTGCCGGCGTAGGCTGGCAGGTAATGGGCGGCGCCTTCGACTTCGAGGAACACCGAGGTCTTCAGGCCGGAGAATTGGCCCAGGCCGGGGATGTGCAGCGGCGCGTCTTGCGGGATCACGTCGAACTGCACTTTTTGCTTCAGGCGATAACCTGGCACATAGGCCTGCACGGCGGCGGCCATCTCGACGATCGAGGCCTCGACCAGCGCCGGGTCCGCCGCCTCGGACAACACGAACACCGTGTCGCGCATCATCAGCGGCGGTTCGGCCGGGTTCATCACGATGATCGCCTTGCCCTTGCTCGCACCACCGATCACTTCGATCGCCTTGGAGGTGGTTTCGGTAAATTCGTCGATGTTGGCGCGGGTGCCGGGGCCGGCGGACTTGCTGGCGATCGAGGCGACGATTTCTGCGTAGTGCACCTTGGCCACCCGCGACACCGCCGCGACCATGGGGATCGTCGCCTGGCCTCCGCAGGTGACCATGTTGACGTTGAGCTGACTGAGGTTCTGCTCCAGGTTGACCACCGGCACGCAGTACGGGCCGATGGCCGCCGGCGTCAGGTCGATCAGGCGGATGCCGGGTTTGATCGAACGCAGGAACGCGTCGTTCTTCACATGGGCACCAGCGGACGTGGCGTCGAAGACGAAGTCGATGTCCTTGAACACGTCCATGCGGGTCAGGCCTTCGACGCCTTCGTGGGTGACGGCCACGCCCATGCGCTGGGCCCGGGCCAGGCCGTCGGAGGCCGGATCGATGCCGACCATCACCGCCATTTCCAGGTGTTGGGCGTTGCGCAGGATCTTGATCATCAGGTCGGTGCCGATGTTGCCGGAGCCGACGATGGCGACTTTGAGTTTTTTCATGGTTGTTGCCCCTTATGCAAAGTCGACCGAGACACGACCGATACCGTCGATCTCGGCTTCAAAACGGTCGCCGGCAGCGACCGCGACCATCGGCCCGAGTGCGCCGGTCAGAATGATGTCGCCGGCCCGTAGCGGATCGCCCAGGCTTGCCATGGTGCGAGCCAGCCACACGGCGGCGTTGAGGGGATGACCGAGGCATTCGGCGCCGCTGCCGCTGGAGACTTCTTCGCCGTTGCGGGTCATGCGCATGCTGGCCTCGCGCAAGTCCAGACCATCGAGGCGACGGACCGGGCCGCCGAGCACGAAGCAGCCGCTGGAGGCATTGTCGGCCACGGTATCGACGAAGCGGATGTTCCAGCCCTGGACCCGGCTGCCGACGATTTCCAATGCCGGGACGACCCAACCGGTAGCCGCCATCACGTCGGCAAACGTGGTGTCGGCACGGGGAAGATCGTGCTGCAGGATCAGCGCGATTTCGGCTTCGATCTTCGGTTGCAACACGCGGCCCATCGGTACGGTTTCGTTATCGCCGTAGCACATGTCCGCGAACAGGGTGCCGAAGTCCGGCTGATCGACGCCAAGTTGCGCCTGGACCTTGGGATTGGTCAGGCCGATCTTGCGCCCGACCACGCGCCGGCCGCTGGCCACGCCGTGGGCAACATTGAGGCGCTGGATGGTGTAGGCCGCCTCGGCATTCTCTTCACCGATCTGTTCGCGCAGTGGCGCAATGGCTTCGTGGCGGGTTTCAGCCTGGCGCAGGTCGGCGGCGAGCTGTTCCAAGGTGTCTTGAATTGGGTTCATGTCGACCTCGTTCATCAGTGGGTCAGGAAGTCCAGGACCAGGCGGTTGAACGTCTCGGCGTGTTCCCACTGGGCCCAGTGGCCGCAGCGGTTGAACACATGCAATTGCGCGTCGGGCAGGCCGGCCAGCAGGCGCAGGCCGGTGTCCATGGGCACGAAGCGATCTTCACGACCCCAGACCAGCAGGGTTTGCGCCTTGATTTCATGCAGGCGGTGGCTGAAGTCCGGGAACTGCTTGGGATTGAGGGTGCTGCTCTTGACGAAATTCTCCAGGTGATCGCGCCGGGCGAGGAGGTTGTCGAGACGAGTCTGGAACAAATCGTCGGAGATGCTGCTGGCGTCGAAGACGAACACGTTCATCATCTTCTTCAGGTTTTCGATAGTCGGGTCGCGGTACAGCGCGCCGATCAACTTGATGCCTTCTGTCGGCTGTGGAACGAAGGCGCTCGGGCCGCCGGTACCACCGCCCATCAGCACCAGTTTGCCGATGCGCTCAGGGTTGGCGAGGGCGAATGCCACGGCACTATGGCCGCCCATGGAGTTGCCGAGGATGTGCACGCGGTCCAGGTCGAGTACGTCGAGCAGGCCTTTGAGCGCACGGGCATTGAGGTCCGAGCGCGAGCCGTCGCAAACGATCGGATCGCTCTTGCTCCAGCCTGGGCAGTCCATGAGGATCACGCGGTAGCCGGCGTTCACCAAGGGGTCGATGTTGCGGTGGAAGTTGGCCCAACCGCTGGCTCCGGGGCCTGAGCCATGGAGCATGACCACGGTTTCAGCACCCTGGCCGACGTCGTTGTAATGCAGTTGCAGATCCAGATCGCCTTCCTTGATACGGGCAAAGCGACTGGTGGAGGTTTCGGTGAACGCAGTGGCAGTCATGACAGTTCCTTGGATTCAGTAGTTGTTGTTCAGCGGCTGGGCGCCAAGGGCGGCAAAGCCTGCAATCCATTCGGGAATCGGGCGGTAGTAGCGACCTTCGGTGCGATACGGGCCAAACGCGGACAGCGCGGCAAAGGCGGCGACCCAGGTCTTCACTTCATGGGTGGACTTGCCGGCCAGGGCCGACAACTGGTCATTGCCCAGGGCATCTAGGTCACTGACTCGACCCTGCTCGAGGGTGTCGAGAAATTCCTGATCCCATGTCGGGTTGAGCGGGTGCAGGCTGTGTGGGTCCTGGACGAAGTCCCGGGCGGCTTGAATGACCCGGTTCTGCCGCGCCTGGCGTTCATCGACTGGCAACTGACGACCGCTGCCCATCAGGCGATCGGCCATGCGCGCATCGACCTTGGCCAGTTCCGGCACCGGTGGCTGGTGGGACAAGCCACCGGAGGCGAGGAACAACACGCGCTTGTCCAGCGACTTCGCCCACTGGCCGATGGCTTCCCCGAGCAGCCGGGCGCGCTTGAAACCGGGCAGGGGCACGGCGACGCAATTGATGAACACCGGAATCACCGGGCAGCCCTGCAAGCCGCCGAGCAACAGCTCCAGGGGCTGGGCGAATGCGTGGTCGACCTGCATGCGGTAGGACACGGCGATGTCGACGCCAGCATCCAGGACCGATTGGGCGCAGGCTTCGGCGAGCGCCTTGGGCACGTCCAGGGGACCGGCGGCCGTGTCGAAATCGCCAATGGCATCGGCCGCCATGCCGATGCAGAACGCCGGCATCACATCGTAGAAAAAGCCGTTGTAGTGGTCCGGCCCGAACAGCACGATCAGTTGCGGGGCAAAGCGGGCGATGCGCTCGCGGGCCTCGGCGGTCATCGCGTCGACTTCGGCCAGCACCTGCGGCGTCGGGTCGACGTGGCCCACCAGCGGGGTGTGCGACAGGCAGTGCAGATAAGCGCTCATCTCAAGCCACCTGGCTGGCGACGGTCGTCGCGGGCGTTTGCGGCAGTGCCTTGAGCGCCAGGGTCAATTGATCGCAGGCCTGGCCAACGGTTTGCGGAATGGCCAGCCCGGCGAGGAACCGGTCCGGGCGTACCAGGGCGATGGACGCCGACCCACTGGCGAACCATTCCTTGAGACGACCGGTGCTGTCGCCGACGCGGATCACGCCCGGGCTCACATCACTGGCGGCCTTTAGCTGGACGTCTGGCAACACCTGGATAAACCGCGTGCCCAAGGCGCTCCATTGCTCGACTTGCGCGCGGCTCATGCCCCAGATCGGATCGCAACCCCAGGCAATGATCGCGAAGTTGCTACCGATCACTTCATCGAGCAACAGGGTGTCGCCTGCTTCAGTCAGCACTCGCGGCTGGATGAACATCTTGCCCACGGCAGAGGACTTGTCGTTGGGGGCGATCAAGGCGCCACGGGTGTATTGCGGCATTGGCTTGAAGCGCATCTCCAGGAAGTAGCGCTTGACCGGTGGCACGTAATTGAGCAGCCAGGACACGCCATCGCGCAGGGTGCCTTGCCAGCGCTTGGGCGGCGCCAGGACATGGCCGGCGAGCACGGACAGGTCGATCATGGCCTTGGCGTGGTCGCGGCGCTCCTGTTCGTAGCTGTCGAGCAGGCTGTCGGCGGCCAGGCCCTTGATCACCAGCGACAGCTTCCACGCCAGGTTCGAGGCGTCGCGCATGCCGCTGTTGTAACCCTGGCCCTGCCACACCGGCATGATGTGCGCGGCGTCGCCGGCCAACAGCACCCGGCCCTGGCGGAATCGACCGGCCAGGCGCGCGTTGTGGGTGTAGACGCGGCTGCGGATCAGCTCGATGCGGTCGGGGTCGGGCAGTACCTTGGCGAGCAACTTGCGCATGTTCTCGGGCTTGCTCAACTCGGCTTCGGTTTCGCCGGGCATGACCATGAATTCGAAACGACGCACACCGTGGGGCAGGGCGGCTGACACATAGGGCCGCACCGGGTCGCAGCACAGGTAAACGTGTGGCGTGGCCAGCGGGTCGTTGGCGATGTCGACGACGATCCACTGGTTGGGCGCGGTCTTGCCTTCGAAGCTGATGTCCAGGCTGCGTCGCACCAGGCTGTTGCCGCCGTCGCAGCCGATCAGGTAACGGGCATGCAGGCGTTCATCGCGACCGTTCTGGTCCTTGAGGTCGAGCACCACGGCGCTGTCGTTTTGCGCAAAGCTTTGCAGTTCGCGGCTGAACAGCACCTTGACGTTTTTAAAGCGCTGCAAGCCTTCGTACAGCACCCGGTCGGCCAGGGGCTGAATGAACGCGTTGCGCCGCGACCAACCGAACTCGTCGGTCCGGGGCTGGATGTCGGCAAAGCAACGACCCTTTGGCGTGAGGAAGCGCATGGCGTGCCAGGGGGTGGTGTGCGGCAGAACGTTTTCGGCCAGGCCGACTGCCTGGAAGGTGCGCAGGCTTTCGTCATCCAGGCCAATGGCACGGGGATAATCGATCAGGCGGTCGAGCTTTTCCACCAGGGTGACGTTCACGCCGCATTGGCCCAGGTAGTTGGCGATCATCAATCCGACCGGGCCGGCGCCGACGATGGCGACGTCAGTGCTCAGTTCCAGCGTGGAGGGCGAGGGTGCAGGACTCATGGGTATCTCCATACAGCGCTTTTGGATTTCTTGTTGGGCGCAGTATGTGAATCGCGGTACTGGTGGACAACGACAACCCTTGTTAGTGTGCACTGGGTGCACATCGTTGATTTACAACAAAAAAGGAAAGATCAATGAGCGAGACCGAATACAAGTCCGTGCGGGGATTGATGCGTGGCCTGGCCCTGATCAACAGCTTGAATCGCTTCGACGGCGGGGCCAGCACCGCACAACTGGCCGAGCGCAGCGGGCTGCATCGGACCACGGTCCGACGGCTGCTGGAAACCTTGCAGGCCGAGGGTTATGTGCGGCGCAGCGAGTCGGATGACAGCTATCGCCTGACCCTCAAAGTGCGCGAATTGAGTGAGGGATTTCGCGATGAACAATGGATTTCTTCGATCGCCGCGCCGTTGCTCGGCGAACTGCTGCAAGAGGTGGTTTGGCCGACGGACCTGTGTACGCTGGATGGCGACGCCATGGTCATTCGCGAAACCACTCATCGCTTCAGCCGCCTTTCGTTCCACCGCTCCATGGTCGGCCGGCGCCTGCCATTGTTGATGACCGCCACCGGGCGTGCCTACTTTGCGTTCTGCCCGCCTGCCGAACGCGAAGAGTTGATCGAGTTGATGATCAGCCGCGACGACGAACAGTCGCCGCTGGCTGCCGATCGCCGTTTTGTCGACCGGTTGGTACAGCACACCGTCGCCAAGGGGTATGGCGAAAACAACTCGCATTGGGGGCAGGAGCGCAAGATTGCGGCCATTGCGATACCCATCACCTTTGAGGCGAGGCTGATGGGGTGTCTGAATCTGGTCTACATTGCCAAAGCGATGTCCGTCGAGGAAGCGGCCCGACGTTACCTGCCGGCGATGCAAGGCGTGGTGCAGAAGATCCAGAGCCAGTTGGTCGGTTCATCTGACTGAACGCTATGGGGGCTTCATGGTTGTTCTATGCAGCGTTTTCCAGATGATCGCGGTAAAACCCAACTTTAAGATCAATAAGGATGTTTCTCATGAAAGCCAGGGCGGGCAGCCTTGCTCCTACAAGCGGTCCTACAGCTACACCGCGGCGTCTGGTTCGCGGGCAAGCCTCGCTCCTACAGGCGAAGAGCGATGACGCGATTACAAGCCATCCCTCAGTGCCTTGACGTAGTCGGGGCTATTACCGATCGAGTTGTGCCCGGTGCCTGCAATCACCTGCAGCGTCGCCACGCCCGGGCGGAAATGGCTGTAGAGGCGCCGGGTGCTTGCGCCTGGAATCACCTCGTCGTGCTCAGCGGCGATCAGGCGCGTCGGCACAGTGATGTGCTCGGCGTAGCGCCAGGATTCGAATTTATCCTTGAGCAGCCACCGCACCGGCAGCCAGCGGAACTGGCGCTCAGCCAATTCCTCCAGGCTGTTGTACGGCGTGATCAGCAGCAGTTTCGCCACCGGCCGATAACTGGCCAGGCGCACCGCGACCCCCGAGCCCAGGCTGCGTCCGACCACCGCCACCTGCGGGTGGTCGGCGTAGACCTTGTCGAACAAGCTCATGGCATCGCGAGCAATCGTTTCTTCGGACGGTGAACCGCTGCTGCCACCGTATCCACGGTAATGCAGCAGGTACAGGGCATGCTCGGGAAAGGCCCGGTCGAACTCCGGCAGGCTGCGCGAGACGTCCTCGGCATTGCCACCGAAATAAATCAGCGCCTTGGGCCCGGCATGCGACCGCACCGACACCAGCACCTGCGCCTCGTCCACGGGCAACGTCAGCAGTGTCTCGGGCGAGTCGACGGCGCGGGGCTGCGGGTAGTAGATCAGTGCGCGCTGAAACGCGAACAGGGCCGCGCAGAGCGCCAGGTACAGCACAGCGGCGATGACGACGAGTAACACCAGGGTACGAGACATTCGGCTAACGTTAGTGGGCAACATTGACGGCTCCGGGGTGCTGTCAGAGTGTAGCTGGCGGTAAAGGAGGGCACCGATGCCCATGGCGCTCAAGTGGCTCAACGTGTTGCCTGCAGAAAGAGCGGCCCTGGCCTTGGGTTTTGCGTTCCATTTCTGCGTGCTTGCCAGTTATTACCTGGTACGACCGTTGCGCGATGCCTTGGGTCTTGAGGGCGGTGTCGAGAAGTTGCAGTGGCTGTTCACCGCCACCTTCGTGGTGATGCTGCTGATGGTGCCGGTGTTTGGCACGCTGGCGTCGCGGTTGCCGGCCACGCGCTTCGTACCCTTGATTTACCGGGTGATTGCCGTGTCGATGCTGGTGTTTGGCCTGTTGATCGGCAACCACGTCGCGCCGGTGACGGTCGGGCGGGTGTTCTTTGTCTGGATCAGCCTCTACAACCTGTTCATCGTCTCGATTTTCTGGAGTGTGCTAGTCGACCGTTTCTCCAACGAGCAGGGGCGACGGCTGTTCGGCTGCATCGCGGCCGGCGGCACCCTGGGCACCTTTATCGGGCCCTTGCTGGCGGCGACCATGGCCACTCGTTTGGGCCCGCTGGCGTTGACCGTCGGCGCGGCGCTGCTGCTGGAACTGGCGGTGCATTGCTATCGGGGGCTGCTGGCGAGGACGCAATCGCAGCAGGCCAACCGGATATTGGACGAACGGCGCCTGGGGGGCAGCATGCTCGCCGGGATCACGCTGATCCTGCACTCGCCTTATCTCTTGGGGTTGGTGGCCTTCATGCTTCTGCACACCAGCGCCGCGACTTTGTTGTATTTCGAGCAGGGACGGATCGTCGCTGGCAGCTACGCTGATGTAGGCAGCAGGACGCAATTTTTCGCCGTGGTCGATTTGCTGGTGTCGGCGCTGACCCTGGTCTGTCAATTGTTGCTGACGGCGCCGTTGATTCGCCTGGTGGGCATTGGTGGCGCGTTGCTGGCGCTGCCCCTGGCGACAGTCGTGGCGTTTTGCGCCATGGCACTGGCACCGGTGCCAGCCAGCGTGGCACTGGCCCAGGGACTGCGCCGCGCGGTGGAGTTCGGCGTGGTCCGGCCGGCGCGTGAGGTGCTGTGGACGGTGGTCAGCCGTGAAGAGAAATACAAGGCCAAGAATGTGATCGAAACCCTGGTCTATCGTGGCGGCGACGCTGCCAGTGGTTGGCTGTCGGCCGGTTTGACGG
This sequence comes from Pseudomonas umsongensis, assembly GCF_002236105.1. Lineage (GTDB taxonomy): Bacteria > Pseudomonadota > Gammaproteobacteria > Pseudomonadales > Pseudomonadaceae > Aquipseudomonas > Aquipseudomonas umsongensis. The sequence continues at coordinate 1,651,588 of NZ_NIWU01000001.1, read as the reverse complement.
CCCTGGGCGCAGGCTTCGGCCTGGTCGCGCTGGCGGTCGTGCCGGTGGCGGGAGTGTGGGGCGGGTTGTGCCTGTGGCTGGCAAGGCGCCAGGCGCGATTGGCCGAAGCTGGACCACAGGAGCCGGGCCACCGGTGAGGGAATCGTCATGAGCCATGCGCAAGGTTTGACCCGCAGGCAAATACTCACGCTGGCTGCCGCAGCTTCGGCGGTCTTCACGCTCGGCCCGAGCGGTGCGCAAACCTCGCCAGCGGCGGGAACAGGAGGCAAGACCATGATGACCCGCGTCATTCCTTCCAGCAAAGAGCCATTGCCCGCTGTCGGCCTTGGCACCTATCGCGGCTTCGATGTGGCGCCTTCGGATCCAGCGTACCGCAGCTTGCCAGCCGTGCTTGACGCGTTGTTTGAAAAGGGCGGTAAGGTCATCGACAGCTCGCCCATGTACGGTCGCGCCGAGCAGACCACCGGCGAGCTGCTGTCGATTCACGAGCCACGATCGCCAGCGTTCCTGGCGACCAAGGTGTGGACCCGTGGCCGCGAGGAAGGCATTGCGCAGATGGAGCAATCGTTCAAGCTGCTGCAGACCGACCGCATCGACCTGATGCAGATCCACAACCTGCTGGACTGGCAAACCCACCTGCCGACCCTGCGCCAGTGGAAGGAAGAAGGACGCATTCGCTACATCGGCATCACCCATTACACCGCGTCGGCCTATGACGAAGTGGAGGCCGTGCTCAAGGCTGAGCCGCTGGACTTCCTGCAGATCAACTACGCGCTGGATGATCGCGGCGTCGAAAAACGCCTCCTGCCACTGTGTCGCGACCGCGGTGTCGCGGTGATCTGCAACCGGCCGTTCGGCGGCGGCGGATTGATCGCGCGGTTGCAGGGCAAACCGTTGCCCGGTTGGGCCGCGCAAGTCGGGATCAAGAGTTGGCCACCTTTGGCACTCAAGTTCCTGTTGTCGCATTCGGCGGTGACCTGCGTCATCCCCGGCACCGGCAACCCGCGCTACATGACGGAAAACGCCAGCGCCGGTTTCGGCCCGATGCTTACCGATGCGCAGCGTCATCAGTTGATCGCTTTGCTGGATTGACGCCAGGGAAGGTTTTGAAAGACGTGTTCCTGACTACACTGATTGAGGTCCGAAAAACCTGAGCATGCAAGACATCCCCGACCATTACACCAAGGAGATCGAACATGACTATCCGCATTGGCGATGAGGCACCGGATTTCACCGCCGACAGTACCGAGGGGCCGATCCACTTCCACGAATGGATCGGCGACAAATGGGCCATCCTGTTCTCGCACCCCAAGGACTTCACGCCGGTCTGCACCACCGAGCTTGGCTATATGGCCCGGCTGAAGCCCGAGTTCGACAAACGCAACACCAAGATCGTCGGCTTGAGCATCGACCCGGTCAGCGACCACCGCGCCTGGGTCGGCGACATCGAGGAAACCCAGGGCCATGCGGTGAACTATCCGATGATCGGTGACGACAACCTGGTGGTGGCCAAGCTCTACGACATGATTCACCCCAATGCCAGCGGCGGCCAGCGCACCGTCGTGGACAACGCCACGGTGCGTTCGGTGTTCATCATCGGCCCGGACAAGAAGGTCAAGGCGATGCTGATCTACCCGATGAGCGCCGGGCGTAATTTCGACGAAGTGCTGCGCCTGCTCGACTCACTGCAACTGAACGCCAAGCACACCGTCGCCACGCCTGTGAACTGGCGTCCGGGCGAAGACGTGATCATTCCGACGTCGGTTTCCGATGAGGATGCGAGGAAGAAGTATCCGGATGGCTTCAAGACCCTGAAACCGTATTTGCGCGTGGTGCCGCAACCCAAGTAGGCCCTGGTGGGTGACCTGTACACCGCTCCTGCGGGGACGGTGTGCAGGGGAATGCTGTTCGATTTGATCGTTCCCACGCTCTGCGTGGGAATGCCGCCAGGGACGCTCTGCGTTCCATTGACGACGCGTTAATTGAGCCGTGCGCAGCAGTGATGCGGGGCGTCACAGGAAGCCCTGTGTGAAATTGGTTGTCGGAGTACATATCCATTGCTGCGGTAACGGCCACTTATGGTTTCGCTTTTACAGCGACTCCCTTTTTCAAACGCCAAAAAGGAAGCAAAAGGCTTTGCCCCACCACTCGGTGCCTCGCTTAGGCTCGGCATGCCCTCTCTCCGGCATTGCTCCGTGGGTCGCCGCGATGGGCCGTCCCTGGCCCAGCGCGGCTAAACCGGCGTCCTGCCGGTTTACCCACTGCGCAATGCCTGCGTTCGGCCAGCGTGGTTAACGGGGCACCCAAATCCAAAGCAAAGCGAGGCGGCCTGACAGCCGACCTGACTTTTCCAGATATCCCCAATCCACTGTGGGAGCGAGCCTGCTCGCGAAAAATGTCCAGACAACGCGTTCATCCAGAAAGGGCGCGTTATCGTTGACGACCATCGCGAGCAGGCTCGCTCCCACAGGGGGAATGCGAACAGACCTGCGATCAGGTCGGCTGTCAGGCCGCCTCGCTTTGGCTGTTGATTTGGCTTTTGATTTTCTTGCCCCATCACGGCGGGCTCTGTAGGAGCGAGCATGCTCCGGGCGGCGTTCCGACGAAAAACCTGAGAGCACCACGGGGTGTCAGGCTTCCCGCGTCATCGTTGACCTCCATCGTCGGAACGCCGCCCGGAGCATGCTCGCTCCTACGGGCTTCTCCAAGTGACTCGCCGTAAGGGCGAAACCCTAAGTGGCCGTTACCGCAGCAACGGATATACCTCCAATCCAAACATTCAATCAAACCAGATATTTACGAAACCACCCCAGCGTCCGCTCCCAGGCCAGCTTCGCCGCCGCCTCGTCATAACGCGGCGTGGAGTCGTTGTGAAAGCCATGGTTGGCGCCGGGATAGATATAGGCTTCATAGGTCTTGCCGCCGGCCTTCAGCGCCTGCTCATAGGCGGGCCAGCCTTCGTTGATGCGCGTATCCAGTTCACCATAGTGCAGCATCACCGGCGCCTTGATCCGGGGCACATCCTTGGCGTCCGGTTGTCGGCCGTAGAACGACACGGCGGCGCCCAGTTCCGGGTAAGCCACGGCTGCCGCATTGGTGACGCCACCGCCATAACAGAACCCGGTGATGCCGACTTTTCCACTGGCGTCGGGATGCTTCATCATCCACTCGACGGCGGCGAAGAAGTCATTCATGAGCTTTTGCGGGTCGACCTTTTCCTGAAGTGCACGGCCCTTGTCGTCGTTGCCGGGGTAACCGCCGACCGAACTCAGGCCATCCGGGGCGAGGGCGATGAAACCGGCCTTGGCCAAGCGCCGCGCGACGTCCTCGATGTAAGGGTTGAGCCCGCGGTTTTCATGGACGACCACCACCGCCGCGACCTTGCCGGCGGCTTTTGCCGGACGCACCAGATAGGCGCGCACCTGCCCGTTGCCCTTGGGAGAGGGGTAGGTGACGTACTCGGCGATGATGTCCGGGTCGGTGAATTCGACCTGTTCGGCAAGGGCGTAATCCGGGCTCAGGGACGCCAGCAGCGCACCAGCGGTCAAGCCACCCAGGGTGAACAGCGCGGCGCGGTCGAGAAATTCGCGCCGGTTGATCAGGCCATGGGCGTAGTAGTCGTAGAGTTCCAGCAGTTGCGGGGAAAAGTCTTTTGCAGTGAGACGGGGCATCGGTGCGCTTCCTCTTCGGCGGATTGATGGTTCTTGCAGCGACATGCCCTGTGGTCAACCGAGGCACTGCGCCCCGGCTTTCGCCACTTGTGCATCCTGCTCGGCCTTGACCCCGGACACCCCGACCGCGCCGATCACCTGGCCGTCGACCATGATCGGCACCCCGCCTTCGAGGGAGGTCAGCAGCGGGGCCGACAGAAAGGCCGTGCGCCCGCCATTGACCATCTCTTCATAGCCTTTGGATTCACGCCGCCCCAGGGCCGAAGTGCGGGCTTTTTCGAGTGCGATGTAGGCGCTGATGGGCGAGGCGCCATCGAGGCGTTCGAGGGCCAGGGGATGTCCTCCGTCATCGACCACGACAATGGTCACCGGCCATTGGTTGGCCTGGGCTTCGGTGCGCGCGGCAGCGAGGATCCGGCTGATTTCGACCTGGCTCAGGACGGCTTTGCGGTTCATGGGCGTTCTCCAGTGGGCGTTATTGGGACAAGGCGTCTTCGACCAGTTCGATCCAGTGCCGAACGGGGGTGCGACCCGCGCCGTCGAGGTGCGACTGGCAACCGATATTGGCGGTGACGATGACTTCGGGGTAGCCGCTTTCCAGGGCATTCAACTTGTTGTCGCGCAGCTGTCGGGCCAGTTCCGGTTGGGTCAGCGAATAGGTGCCCGCCGAACCGCAGCACAAATGGCTGTCTGGAACAGTGGTGAGGTTGAACCCCAGGCGGATCAGCAGCTTCTCCACCGCGCCGCCGAGTTTTTGCGCGTGCTGCAAGGTGCAGGGGCAATGGAACGCCACGCGGTGGGCGTTGTGGATGCCCAGTTGTTCCAACGGTTCGTCGCGCAATACTTCCACCAGGTCCCGGGCCAGCGCGCTGACCTTTTTCGCCTTGTCGGCATAGGCTGGATCGCGTTCGAGCAGGTGCCCGTAATCCTTGATAAAGGCACCGCAACCGCTGGCGGTTTGCACGATGGCCTCGGCGCCTTGTTCAATACCCGGCCACCAGGCGTCGATGTTGTGCCGGGCCCGATCGAGGCCAGCCGCCTGGGCGTCCAGGTGATAATCCACGGCACCGCAACACCCGGCCTCGCGGGCCGGCATGACGCTGATGCCCAGCCGGTCCAATACCCTGGCGGCAGCCACGTTGGTATTGGGCGACAGTGCGGGCTGCACGCAACCTTCGAGCATCAATACCTGCCGGGCATGGCGGGTGGCGGGACGCTGCTTGGGCACCGGGAGGTTGCGCGGCAGTTTGCCCTGCAGCGTACCGGGCAGCAGCGCGCGCAGTGTCTGGCCACTGTTGACCAGGTGTTTGAACAGGTCCGGATGCGGCACCAGCTTGCGCAGTCCCTCGCGCAACAGGCGCTGGCCAATCGGACGCGGCACCGCTGCATCGACCACGGCGCGACCAATGTCCAGCAAATTATGGTAATCGACCCCCGAAGGGCAGGTGGTCTCGCAGTTGCGGCACGACAGACAGCGATCCAGGTGCAGTTGGGTCTTTGCCGTGACTTCGTTGCCTTCCAGCACCTGCTTGATCAGGTAGATGCGCCCGCGCGGGCCATCGAGCTCATCGCCGAGTAACTGATAGGTCGGGCAGGTAGCGTTGCAAAAACCGCAGTGCACGCAGGTGCGCAGGATGCTGTCGGCTTCTTCGGCGCGGGGCAATCGGCGGGCGCGTTCGCTCAAGGTGGTCTGCATGATTCATAACTCCGCGTACAGGCGTCCGGGGTTGAAGATGCGCTGGGGGTCGAGTTGCTGCTTGAGGCTCTGGTGGTAACGCAGCAGCGCGTCGGGCAGTGGCTGGAAGGGCGTGTCCGTGAGCCCGTGGCTATAGCAGGTGACGTGCCCGCCAGCCTCGGCGACGACCTGGCGAATGAACGTTGCCCGGGCATCGGACTTGAGCCAGCGCTGGGCGCCGCCCCAATCGATCAGTTGCCGACCGGGCAGGGACAGGCGCGGTGTGTTGTTGGGCACGGACAGGCGCCACAGTGGCTGGTCTTCATCGAAGAACGCCAGGCGCTGTTCGTTGAGATCGGCCCAATACGAAGCGTCGAGCACCTCGCCACCCAGGCGATCGTGGGCCGCCGCCACCGAGCCTTCGCCGCCCTCGAGCCGCAGGTGCAGGCACTCGCCGTCATGACAGGCGGCGCTGATTGGCAGCGGTTGCTGGCCCCATTCCGCCAGGCGCAGCAAAGCTTGCTCGACGTTCATTTGCAGGCTGATGCTCAGGGCCTGCCGGGGCTTGGGCAGGACCTTGAGCGAGACCTCGGTGATCAGGCCCAAGGTGCCGTAACTGCCGGCCATCAGGCGCGACAGGTCGTAACCGGCGACGTTTTTCATGACCTCGCCACCGAAACGCAAATGCTTGCCCAGCCCGGTAATCACCCGCGTACCCAGCACGAAATCCCTCACCGACCCCGACCACGGCCGACGCGGCCCGGACAGCCCGCAAGCGATCATGCCGCCGACGGTGGCGTCATCGCCGAAGGCCGGCGGTTCGCAGGGCAACATCTGCTGCGCGGCGTCCAGCACGCTTGCCAGTTCCGTCAGCGGTGTGCCACAGCGCGCTGTGATCACCAGTTCTGTCGGGTCATAGCGGACAATGCCCCGGTGCGATCGTGTATCGAGTATTTCCCCCGCCGTCACGCGGCCCAGGAACGCCTTGCTGTTGGCGCCCTGAATCCGTAGCGGCGTGGCGTTGGCCAACGCCTGGTTGACCTGCTCCAGCAGCGCTGTGCTGTCATCGAGATCAGCAGGTGGGTGCATCAGAAACGCTCCAGGTCGGGGAAGGGCAGTTTTCCTGCGTGCACATGCATGGCACCAAACTCGGCGCAGCGGTGCAGGGTCGGTATGTTCTTGCCGGGATTGAGCAGTCCGCCGGGGTCGAAGGCCGCCTTGACCGCATGGAACAGGGTCAGCTCATCGCTGTTGAACTGCGCGCACATCTGATTGATCTTTTCCCGGCCTACGCCGTGTTCCCCGGTAATGCTGCCGCCGACTTTCACGCACAGCTCGAGGATCTTGCCGCCCAGGGCCTCGGCGCGATCCAGTTCGCCCGGTGTATTGGCATCGAACAGGATCAGCGGGTGCATGTTGCCGTCGCCGGCATGGAACACGTTGGCTACTCGCAGGCCGTATTCGGCCGAGAGTTCGGCGATGGCCTTGAGCACGCCCGGCAGTTCACGACGCGGGATGGTGCCGTCCATGCAGTAGTAATCCGGCGACAGGCGGCCCACCGCCGGAAAGGCGTTCTTGCGTCCGGCCCAGAAGCGCACGCGTTCGGCCTCATCCCGGGCCTGGCGCACTTCGGTGGCGCCGGCCTGCTCGAGCACCTGGCGCACGCGGTCGCAATCGTCACGCACGTCGGCTTCGACGCCGTCGAGTTCGCACAGCAGGATGGCCTCGGCCTCCACCGGGTAACCGGCGTGGATGAAGTCTTCGGCAGCGCGGATGGCCAGGTTGTCCATCATCTCCAGGCCGCCCGGGATGATGCCGGCGGCAATGATGTCGCCGACGGCGTGGCCGGCTTTCTCCACGGAGTCGAACGCGGCCAGCAGCACCTTCGCGGACTGCGGCTTGGGCAGCAACTTGACCGTGACTTCGGTGATCACCCCAAGCATGCCTTCGGAGCCGGTGAACAAGGCCAGCAGGTCAAGGCCGGGGGAATCCAGGGCGTCGGAGCCCAGGGTCAGTTGTTCGCCGTCGACGGTGAGGATGTCGACCTTGAGCAGGTTATGCACGGTCAGGCCGTACTTGAGGCAATGCACGCCGCCGGCGTTTTCGGCGACGTTGCCGCCAATCGAGCAGGCGATCTGCGAGGACGGGTCGGGCGCGTAGTACAGGCCGAACGGCGCGGCGGCCTGGGAGATCGCCAGGTTGCGCACTCCCGGCTGCACCCTCGCGGTACGGGCGGCGGGGTCGATCTGCAGAATCTGGTTGAAGCGGGCCATCACCAGCAGCACGCCTTTTTCCAGGGGCAAGGCGCCGCCAGACAGGCCGGTACCGGCACCCCGGGCGACGACCGGTACCCGGCGTGCGTGACACAGGCGCAATATGCCCTGGACCTGGGTGATGTCCCGCGGCAGCACCACCAGCATCGGCGTGGTGCGGTAGGCGCTCAGCCCGTCGCATTCGTACGGCTTGAGTTCTTCCTGCTGGTGCAGGATTTCCAGGTCGGGCAACTGCGTGCGCAAGGCCTGCAACAGCGCGGCCTTGTCGACCTCTGGCAGAGCGCCATCAACGCGTTCATCGTAGAGAATATTCATAGTCGTTTTACGATACTCCGTTCATGAAAGCCCGGGCGATTGCCGTAATGCTGGGTCACTGTAGGAGCGAGCATGCTCGCGATGGTCGTCAACGATAACGCGTGTTTACTGACTAAACGCAGCGTACTTGAGTCCATCGCGAGCATGCTCGCTCCTACAGTGAACAGCATTTGGGTGATTGCCCGGGTTGTCCGATCAATGGCCGCCCACCACCATATTGCTGAACGGTGCGACATAGGCCTGCAACGTCACCAGGCCGCCGACCAGGATCGCCAGGACGATCGAGTGGAAAAACACATAGCGCAGGATTTCCCCTTCATGGCCATACCAGCGGGTGGCGGTGGAGGCAACGACGATCGACTGGGCGTCGACCATCTTGCCCATGACCCCGCCGGAACTGTTGGCGGCGGCCATCAACACCGGGCTGAGCCCCAGTTGCTCGGCGGTGACTTTTTGCAAGCCGCCGAACAGCACGTTGGACGCGGTGTCCGAGCCGGTCAGCGCCACGCCGAGCCAGCCGAGCAGGGTGCCGAACATCGGATAGAAAATCCCTGTCGCGGCAAAGGCCAGGCCCATGGTCGCGTCCAGCCCCGAGTAGCGGGTGAGGAAGCCCAGGGCGAGCATCGCGGTAATGGTGACCAGTGAGTAGCGCACCACCCACAGCGTGCGTAGGTACTGGTGAACCAGCTGCGGGATGGAGTAGCCCATCAACAGCCCGCCGAGAATCGCCGACAGCAGAATGCCGGTGCCAGTGCTGGTGAACCACGTGAACTTGTAGATCGCTTCTTCGGTTTTCGGTGCAGGCACTACGGGCGGAATCTTTTCGATCTGCTGGTGAATCGTAGTGAAAGTCAGGACCGGGGCGAAAATCGGATTTGCCTCGCGCAGCGGTTTACCCTGGGGATCCAGTTTGGCCGCGCTGGTGGCCGGATCGATCGCCGGGCGGGTGTCGAACATGTTCTTGAAGCCTTGGGTACCCCAGGCGAAAACGAAGACCGTGAGGATGATCCACGGCATCCAGGCGCGCATTACCGCGGGCTTGGCATCGCTGGCAAAGGCTGCGCTGGCGATCGGCTTTTCGTCATGCTCCTCGGCGATGGCCGAGTTATCGACGCGCCCGGACAGGGCGGCGGAGGTATGCACGGTGGCCGGTTTCCACACTTTGAGGAAACCCGTCAGGCAGGCCATGGAAATCAGCGCGGCGATCACGTCCACCAGCATCGGCCCGTGATAGTTGGACACGATGAACTGCGGCACGGCAAAACTGACCCCGGTCACCAGGATCGCCGGCCAGATTTCCAGCATCTTGCGCCAGCCGGCGAAGGCCCAGATCAGCCAGAAAGGCACGATTACCGAGAAGAACGGCAGTTGCCGTCCGACCATCATCGACAGCTCCATTTCATCGAGCCCGGTGACTTTGGCCAGGGTGATGATCGGCGTACCCAGGGCCCCGAAGGCCACGGGCGCGGTATTGGCGATCAGCGCCAGGCCCGAAGCGGCCAGTGGTGAAAAGCCCAGGCCGATGAGGATCGCCCCGGTCACCGCCACCGGCGTACCGAACCCCGCTGCGCCTTCGAAGAAGGCGCCGAAACAGAAGGCGATCAGCAGCAATTGCAGGCGGCGATCGTCGGTGATCCGCGCCAGGGAGTCCTGCAGCACTTTGAACGAGCCGTTCTCGGTGGTCAGCCGGTGCAGGAAAATGATGTTCAACACAATCCAGCCGATGGGCAACAAACCGTTGGCGGCGCCGTACAACGCGGCCGACCCCGCCATGCCGGCGGGCATGCCGAAGGCGAAAATCGCGATCACCAGGGCCGAGGCCAGGGCGAGCAGTGCCGCCAGGTGTGCCTTGACATGGAAGAAGGCCAGGGCTGCGAGCATCACCACCACCGGCACGGCTGCCATGAGGGTCGAAAGCACCGGGTTGTTGAACGGATCGTAGATTTGCTGCCAGACCATGTTCCACCTCTGCTTTTTTGTTGTTGGGAGTGCAGCCCCTTGGGGGGGAGGTGGCCTCTAGTATAGGTGCCATTGCGCCGCTGTCAGGGCGCGGTGGCCGTCGCCTCGATCAGCGCTTGGCAGGCGGCTGAGCTAGCATTGCCGATAGGTCGAAACCAACCGTGGGAGGGGAGCAGCAATGACTGAGCGCCATATCGAGCACAAGGAGACGCTTTCGAACGGATGCAGCATCAAGGTCAAGGCCGAGATACTGAAGGACGGCTCATTGGGAATGTTCATCGGTGTTTACCGGCCGGACGGCTCGGTCATTGACGAAAACCACGATCCAAAACCCCATATGCTGGACATGGAAGCAGCGATGGACTGGGGAATTGACATTGCCAAGGGTATCGGCAACAGCCAGAGAACCTTGTAACGCATGGCTGGGGATTGGCGATGCGATATTCGCGAGCAGGCTCGCTCCCACAGGGGAAATTCGATCAACTGTGGGAGCGAGCCTGCTCGCGAAGCGTTTGATTTTTAATGCTTGAACATCACATGCCGCACAACGGTGTAATCCTCCAGCCCATACATCGACATGTCCTTGCCATACCCCGACAACTTCTGCCCGCCATGGGGCATTTCGCTGACCAGCATGAAGTGCGTGTTGACCCAGGTGCAGCCGTACTGCAAGCGCGCCGACAGGCGATGGGCGCGGCCGACGTCGGCGGTCCACACCGAGGACGCCAGGCCGTAGTCGGAATCGTTGGCCCAGCCCAGCACCTGTGCCTCGTCACTGAATTTGGTCACCGACACCACCGGCCCGAACACTTCGCGGCGCACGATCTCGTCGTCCTGCTGCGCATCGGCCAGCACCGTCGGTTCGAAGAAGAAACCGTTGCCTTCCACGGCCTTGCCGCCGGTGACCAGGCGGATGTGCGGCTGTGCCACGGCACGCTCGACGAAGCCGGCGACGCGGTCGCGGTGTTGCGCGGTGATCAGCGGGCCGAGTTCGGTCGATGGATCGTCCTGCAAGCCGTACTTGATGCTGCTCACGGCGGCGCCGAGCTTCTCGACGAATTTCTCGTAGATGCCTGCCTGGGCATAGATGCGGCAGGCGGCGGTGCAGTCTTGACCGGCGTTGTAGAAACCGAAGGTGCGAATGCCGTCGACCGCGGCGTCGATGTCGGCGTCGTCGAAGATGATCACCGGGGCCTTGCCGCCCAGTTCCATGTGCATGCGCTTGACGCTGTCGGCGGTGCCGGAAATGATGTTCGCGCCAGTGGCGATGGAACCTGTCAGCGACACCATGCGCACTTTCGGGTGGGTGACCAGCGGGCTGCCGACGGTGGGGCCGCGGCCGAAGACCAGGTTGAGCACGCCGGCCGGGAAAATTTCCGCTGCCAGTTGCGCCAGGCGCAACGCGGTCAACGGCGTCTGTTCCGAGGGCTTGAGCACCACGGTATTGCCGGCGGCCAGGGCCGGGGCGATTTTCCAGGCGACCATCATCAGCGGGTAGTTCCACGGCGCGATGGAGGCGATCACCCCGACCGGGTCGCGGCGGATCATCGAGGTGTGGCCGGGCAGGTATTCGCCGCCGGCCGAGCCGCTCATGCAACGGCTGGCGCCGGCGAAGAAACGGAACACGTCGGCAATCGCCGGGATCTCGTCGTTGAGCGCGGCGCTGTAGGGCTTGCCGCAGTTGTCCGATTCGAGCTTGGCCAGCTCTTCGCCGTGGGCCTCGATGGCGTCGGCGAGTTTGAGCAGCAGCAGCGAACGTTCCTTGGGCGGGGTCTGCGACCAGCTATCGAACGCGGCATCGGCGGCGCGCACGGCGGCATCGACCTGGGCTTCGCTGGCCTCGTTGATTTCCACCAGCACGCGCCCTAGCGCCGGGTTGAACACCGGTTGGGCGGGGCCTTCGCCGGTGAGCAGTTGGCCGTTGATCAAGAGTTGGGTTTGCATGACATCGTCCTCGTCAGAACTGTTGTTATTTCCCCTGAAGAAACCGATTCAAACTGTGGGAGCGGGCTTGCTCGCGAAGAGGCCATCACATTCAATATTGATGCTGGCTGATGCACCGCTTTCGCGAGCAAGCCCGCTCCCACATTGATTCGGTTTCCACAGTGGGTATTGGGTTGTCAGATCGCTGGTTTGTTTACCGCAGCACCGGAAAGCTCACCACCCTTGGCCAGCGGCTTGGAAAACTTCCACGCATCCCCCGCCGGCGCCGTGCCCTTGTCGTAGGGCTTGCCCAGCAGCATGTAGACCAGGCCCGCACCCATCACCACCAGCGTGGTCAGGATCATCGAATAGTTGATGTACCAGGCTGCATCCGGCGAGCGCGGCCAGACCATGTTGACGATGGCGCACACGCCATAGACCAGTGCGCCGAGGTTCACCCAGAGGCCCCAGGCCCCGAGGGTGAACTGGCCGTTCGGGCGCCAGCCCTTGGCGCGGGCGATCAACGCGGCAACCACGATCAACTGGAAGGCGACGTAGATGCCGATCGCAGCGAAACCGACGATCGTGGCCACCGCATCGGCCATGAACATCCCTAGGCAGACGATCGCTGCCGGCACCAGGCCGCTGACCAGCAGCGCGAACGACGGCACATGGTTGGCCGACAGGCGCTTGAACAGCGAACTGCCGACGATCATCTCGTCCCGGGCATAGGCGAACAACAGGCGGCTGGCGGCGGCTTGCAAGCTCAGCACGCAGGAGATGAACGACACCATCACCACTGCCATCACCAGGCGCGAACCGATCGGGCCGAAGGCATTGGCCAGGATCGTGGCGACCGGGTCGGTGTCTTCACCGGCCAGCACTTTGGCCATGTCCGGCACCGACAGGATCAACGCCAGGCACGCGAACATCGCTGCCGCACCGCCGATGTAGATGGTCATGCGCATGGCCTTGGGAATGCGCTTGCCCGGGTTCGGGGTTTCTTCCGCGACATCGCCGCAGGCTTCGAAGCCGTAGTACTGGAACAGGCCAGCCAGGGAGGCCGCAAGGAAGGCCGGCAGGTACGAGCCGTTTACCTCAAGATTGAAGGTGTCGAACAGCACGCTGATCGGTTGATGACGCTCGAAGATCAGCAGGTAGCCGCCGACCAGGATCGCGCCGACCAGTTCGCAGAGAAAGCCGAACATCGCTACCCGCGCCAGCAATTTGGTGCCCACCAGGTTCAGCGCGGTGGACAGCAGGATGATTGCCAGGGCGATAATGATGTTGGCATCCGGGCCGGGATTGAAGCCGAGCATGATCGCCAGGTACGGACCGGCACCCACCGCAACCCCGGCGATGGTTGCGCATAACGCCCAGGCATAGACCCAGCCGACCATCCACGCCCAGCGCTTGCCCACCAGGCGACGGGCCCAAGGGTAGACACCGCCGGAAATCGGGAACTGCGATACCACCTCGCCAAAAATCAGGCAGACCAGCATTTGCCCTGCACCGATCAGCAAGTAAGACCAGAACATCGGCGGGCCGCCGGCGGCCAGGCACAAGCCGAACAGGGTGTAGACCCCGACGACGGGTGACAGGTAGGTAAAGCCCAGGGAAAAGTTCTCCCACAGACTCATGCTGCGATTGAAATCCGAGCTGTAGCCGAGGGCGCGCAGTTGTTCCGCGTCCTGATCGGCGCTGCTTGCACGCGTGTTGGATGAGCCACTCATGTTATTTCCTCATTATCAATGGCAGTGGATTAGTGCTGGCGGGTTGACCCCGCCGTTGCTCCTGTGGAGCTTGTTGTTATCAGGTTGTCGCCGACCCTATGTGGGAGCGAGCCTGCTCGCGAAAGCGGCTTATCAGCCAACATCAATGTTGAAGGTGATGGCCCCTTCGCGAGCAGGCTCGCTCCCACAGGGACTGAAGGTTCAGGCTTGTTTTTTTGTCTCGCTCTCACGCCCATCGTCGTACTGCGACAGCCACTCCACGGCAGCATCGCGATACCGGCTGAATCCCTTGTAATCGACCAATTGCTGATTCAAATCACGCAGCACCCGATGCATGCGCCGCGCCCATGCCGGGTTGGTGGCGATGTCTTCGAGGCTGAGCAGGTAGGTGCGGATCGGAAAGACAATCGCGTTACTGCGCGGCAAGCGGTGCAGCGGTTGCAACTCGATGCGCAGGTACACCAGCTTGCCGGCGTTTTCGGCCGTCACGATGGTTCGGTCTGGTGCCCATTCGGGCAGGCTTTCGGCCGATACTTCAAGGCGCGGGTTGACCGTCAGCGACCAGTTAAGGCGACGCACCGGGTGGCCGGTGCGCAGGCGCAGGAGGAATTTCAGGGCGCGGTCGAGCATGCCGATTTCCTTCACCAGCGGCACCGGGCCGTGGAATTCCTCCCAGCTCATGCCCAGGTTGAAGCGCAGCGAATAGTCGGCGCGTTGGGTGGCGATCCCGGCGCCCCAATACAGCGTACCGTCGCGTTCTTCCTGCAGTACCCAGTCGCCCTGGGCCTGGCGGGTCACGTATTCCATCGGCTCATACGGCAGGGTCGCCGGGTCGCCGAAGATGAAGTGATCGTCGATGTCCAGCAGGCGGTTGGTCCAGTGCCATTGGCGGCCTTCACGGGACAGGGTGAAGTACTGCGGGTAGTCGCGGGCGTAGGACTCCATGATCAGTTCCAGCAAGTCCCACTGCGCCTCCATCATGTGCGGCGCCGAGACGTAGTGCATGCCCGGGTCCTTCTCCAGGGTGATGGCGCGGTCCCGGCATTCGCTGATGTAGTGCTCGTCGATATCGAACGCTGCGCGGAAGGCGCCGTCGCCGACCGAGACATGGGGCTCGAGGTTCATCGAGTACATGTAGTCGTCATCGGGGAACGGGAAGGGCGCGCGGGCGATGGTTTCCGGGCTGTTGGCGAAGGTGTAGTCGTCGCGGTAGGTTTCGTCGCGGTTGAATTCGATAGTCATTGTTATGTCTTCCGTCGATCAGAGGTCGATGACCAGGCGATTGCATTTGGCGCGGGATACGCAGGGCATGATTTTCTTGCGGGCGGCTTTGTCGTCGTCCGACAGCCAGTCATCGCTGTGCAGCAGTTCGCCGTCGAGCTCCAGGACCTCGGTTTCGCAATGGCCACAGGCGCCGCCACGACACAGGTAAGGCATGCTGTAGCCCGCGGCCTCGACCGCTTCGAGCATGGTCTGGTCCGGCGAGACCTCGATGGTTGCGCCACTGCGACCCAGGGTGAAGCTGAAGGCTTCGCCGCCGCTGCTTTGCTCGAGGAAGCGCTCGAAGTGCACGTGACTGTCGGTCCAGCCCAGCTCGCGGGCACAGGCCAGGGTGGCGTCGATCATGCTGTCCGGACCGCAGGCGTAAACGTGACTGCCGAGCGGGCGACTGGCGAGAATCTGCCCGATGTCCATGCGCGCTTCGATGCCTTTGCGATACAGGTGGACCTGCTTGCCGTAGGTGTCCTGCAACTCTTTGCCCAGCTGTGCGTGTTCATCGCCGCGAACCGCGTAATGCAGTTCGAAGGGCACCTTGCTCAGGCGCAACTCTTCGAGTTGGGAGATTACCGGGGTGATGCCGACACCGCCGGCAATGAACAGGTGCAGGCGCGCCTGCTTGATCAGCGGAAACAGATTGACCGGTGGCGTGACCTCGATCAGGTCGCCTTCACGGACATTGTCGTGCAGCGCGATCGAACCACCGCGGCCGCTTTCTACCCGGCGCACGGCGATCTGGTAGCTGCTGGTGTCATAGGGCGAACTCAGCAGCGAGTAGGGGTTGCGCAGCGTATTGTTCGGGTTGGCGATGAGTACCACCACGTGGCTGCCACCGGAGAACGCCGGCAGGTGCTCGCCGGTCGGCGAAACCAGGGTGAAGCGCCTGATTTCCGGCGTCACCTCTTCAATGCGAGCGACGCGCAGGTTCAAAGTCCCATTGTTCTGGCTCATGTATCGAGCTCCTCGGCTGGGGGCAGTTCGCCCGGTACTTCGGCATCGGCCTTGACCGCCTGGAAAGCCGCCAGGCGTCGGGAGTAGTGGTCGCGCACCACCAGCGTGAGGCTGCATCCGGGACATTCGTAGACGCGTTGGGTGACGTTCTCGGTGTAGGTGTCGCAGTGCACGCACCAGACCCGACGCACCAGCGTGCCGGAGTGTTCGCGAAGCACTTCGTCGCGATTGAGGTCGTAACGGGTGGCCACCTGCATGGCGCTGCCGAGGAAGCTTTCAGAGCCGGCGAGGTAGAGGCGGGTGCCCATCCGCGCGTTGCCGAGCAGGTCATCAAGGGCGTCGATCAAGGCCTGGTTGCTGGCATACACACGTAGATCGTGACCTGGACGCTGCTGTAATTGGGCAAGGAAGTCCTGCCCGGAAAACGACTCCTGGGAGTACAGCAAGGTCACGGGCCGCTTCAGCCCGGCCAACTCGTCGAGCAAACGCAACATGGCGCGCCCGCCACTGCCTTGCCCGGCAACGATGTGCCGCAGACCTCCTGGCAGAGGTTGCAACCGGTCGTAGACCGGTCGACTTTTGATCCCGGTGATCAACATTTCTTGTTATTCCTCCTGGCTATCGGCTCGACGGGTGAAACGTCGGCACAGATGCAAAGCCCAACGATGGTGGGTTGCATAGCAGGAGCACAGGGCGTGCCAAGTCTTTAAGGTGTTGATTTTAAAAGGTTAAGAGTTTTTCGAGAGGAAAAGTGTAAGCAGAAATAACTATGGTTGTAGGCGTTTTTGCAGCGGTTTTTTGTAGGAGCCCGGCTTGCCGGCGATGGCGTCCTGACGGGCAATGGGAATTTTGTTGACTGCGTACATATCCATTCCTGCGGTAACGGCCACCTATGGTTTCGCTCTTACAGCGAGTCACTTGGAAAAGCCCCAAGTAACCAAGGGCTCTTGCCCCTGGCGTTCGGTGCCTCGCTAAGGCTCGGCATACCCTCGCTCCGGTCCTGCTCCGTGGGTCGCCGCGATGGGCCATCCATGGCCCAGCGCGGCTAAACCGGCATCCTTGCCGGTTTACCCACTGCGCAGAACCTCCACTCGGCCTCTCGAGGGGGCAAGAAAATCAAAAGCCAAAGCAACAGCAAAAGCGAGGCGGCCTGACAGCCGACCTGATTGCAGCTTTGTCCGCGATCCCATTGTGGGAGCGGGGGGTATCTGCAAAAGTCAGGTCGGCTGTCAGGCCGCCTCGCTTTGTTTTTGATCTGGGCGCCCCGTTAAACCACGATGGCCGAACGCAGGCATTGCGCAGTGGGTAAACCGGCAGGACGCCGGTTTAGCCGCGCTGGGCCATGGATGGCCCATCGCGGCGACCCACGGAGCAATGCCGGAGTGAGGGCATGCCGAGCCCTAGCGAGGCACCGAGTGGTGGGGCAAAGCCTTTTGGTTCCTTTTTGGCGTTTGAAAAAGGGACTCGCTGTAAGAGCGAAACCATAAGTGGCCGTTACCGCAGCAATGGATATGTACTCCATCCCCCCAGTCAATCCCGTTGCAGCTTGCGAATCAGCGTCCCTATATCAATCCCCAAATGCTGCGCAGCCTTACGCTTGCTCCCACACAAATGCACCGCGCGCAAAATCACCTGCCGTTCAAAATGCTGAACCTGAAGCTTGAGGTTTTGCTGAGGGTCGTCCGAGGCTTCATCCTGCACGACCGAGGGGGCTGACTGTTCCCGTGAACGCACCGGTTGGAGGAGTTCAGCCGGCAGGTGATGCTCCTGCGCCTCATCGTCAGCCAGCACCGCCAGGCGTTCGAAGATGTTCACCAACTCGCGAATGTTGCCCGGGAAGTCGTAGCTCAGCAGACGCTTGCGACACCCGGCGGACAGGCTCAGGGACGGTACGCGATCGCCATTGATTCGGCTCAGCAGGATGTCGATGAGAAACGGCAAGTCATCGCGGTGCTGGCGCAACGGCGGAATCTCCACCGGCAGCACGGCAAGACGATAATAGAGGTCGGCGCGAAACTCACCCATGTCCACCAGATGACGCAAGTCCTTGTTGGTGGCGGCAATCACCTGTACCTGCACGGATTTGCTCAGGGGCGAGCCGACCGACTGGATGGTGCTGTCTTCGAGAAATTTCAGCAGCTTGGCCTGTACGTGTAGCGGGATCTCACCGATCTCGTCGAGGAACAAGGTACCGCCGGACGCTGCTTCGATATAGCCTTGCTTGCCGCCCGCCAGGGCGCCGGTGAAGGCGCCGCGCTCGTAGCCGAACATCTCGGACTCGAACAGGCTCTCCGGGATGCTCCCGCAATTGACGTGGATGAACGGACGATCCCCCCAGCCAGCCGCACGATGAATGTGCCGGGCGATGGCGGTCTTGCCGACGCCGGGTTCACCCAGCAGCAACAGACGCGCGCGCCGGCGAAAAGCCCGCACGCCGGTGTCGGCGATGCTCGACAGCTGCGGTGACAGGTGCAGGGCGTTGTCCTGCGGATCACGCAGGCCTTGAGGCTCCGGTGGCCGGGTATTGAGCGAAGCCCGGCGCTGCGGCTGGCTGGCGTCGAAGTCTTTCTGGGTGAGCATCCTGAACGGTTTTTCGTAGGCCCCCGTGGGGATCGCGTGGGTACTGCTGAGCAGCACCCGGCCTTCCCGAGAGCGGGTCAACGCACTGTTGCCACCGCGGTTCAACGCTGCCAGCAAATCGTCGTAGTTCAACGCCGAGCGCTGGAAAAAATCACTTTCGGACAGCCCCACGGCCTGCTGCTTGGACAGGCGGTTGACGCGTTCGGCGGCCAGGTTGATAAAGCGCAATCGGCCCTCGCCGTCAGTGACGATCAGCGCTTCGCTGAAGCTGTCGAGCAAGGCATGCAAGGCCGGCGTTTCCAGCAGCGCGCCCAGCACTTCGCTGCTGACATTGACCGAAGAACGCATGCCCATCTGCAGCGTGGGTGGCAGGTTGGAGTCTTTCATGGGTGCAACTCTTGGGGGGTGCGAACGCCCTGGCATGCGCGAAACACCGCCACGCGCCAGGCCACGCCTTCGCGAATCAGGATGCGCGAGCAATGCACATTGAAGTTCAGGCTGCGCCCGCTCAAATCCGGTAGGGGCAGGCTGTGCCAGGTGCGTTCGGGCAAGGCATTGTCCAGCAGCAAGCGGGCGATACCGGCGCCATGGGTGATGCCGAAGGTGTCCTCGAAGGCTGCGTTGCGCCATTGCGGTTGCAGGTGTTCATCGATGACCAGCACTGCGTCAGGCACGGCATCGAAGACCCGGCGCAAGGCGTCGATGCGCTGCTCGGCATCGTGCTGCATGCGCAACTCCTGGCTGACGTCACGAATACTGCCCCACATGCGCAACAGCTGGCCATTGACGATGGTGGCCCGGACGTCGTTCTCCACGTAGGCAGGCGAACCATCGTGGCGGCGATCCACCGACAGTGCTCCGTCGACATGGAACCCGGCCTCGATCAGGCGTCGCACGAATTCTTCGTTGGCCGGGCTGCGCGGCCAGTACAGGCGCACCGGTTGCTGGTTGAAATCGACATCCGACGGCATCTCGTACACCTCGGCCATGGCCCGGTTGCACAGGCGCCAATGAGAGTCGTTTTCGAACACCTGGCGCACAATCTCATCCGGGGCATGGTTGATGTCCACCGCCTCGGCGAATTCGATGCACCAATAGGCGACCTTGGCGCTTTGCAGCATCTGGTTCATCACCTCATTGGCGTTATGCATCTCCCGCAACCGGTGCCCCAGTGTGCCCAGCGCAATCATCAACAGGTGCAGGCAGGCTGGTTGCACGTCACGCCATTGCAGCAAGCCGCTGGCAATCACAGGCAGCAGGCCGCCGTTGCGCCGTATTAGCGTCAGTTCCAGGCTGTGGACCAGCTCGTCCGCGGGCGGGTTGGCAAGCAGCGCCTGTACCGTGCGCAACGATTCGAGACTCAGTACACGTTCGATCGGCTGATTGAGCAGTTCTTCAGGTGCATAGCCCAATTGATCGCTCAGGCTGGAGGACAGGCTGAGCAGTTGTCCGTCGGCGGCAAAGGTACTGGTCAGGGGCTGGGTTTTGTTTGCCAGCAAATTCAGGATATCCATCGGTGGATCGGCTCGATTCGGCTAATGGGACCTGGGCACACAGTGCCAGGGCAATTTGACAGGGCATTTCGCATGCCAACTCAAAAACCATTGAACAGGAGGGCATACGCGCAACCGTGATGATCGAGTGCTGCGTTATTGCAGCATAATCGGCAAACCCGCAGCGTGTTGAAAAATCAATGGTGATGCGCAGGCGCTGGGCTGTCAGTGAAGGCGTGGGTAAATTCGCGTTCGCCATCAAGCCGGCTCCTACAGGAAAAAATCGATCTAAAAATACCGGCCCACACGCCGGTTGTTTTGCTAATCTGAGGTTGTAGGTGAAAACGCAGACTGATGCGCAAGCGGATAGCGAGGACGCGTGGGGCGCGCTCCGAAGGGTACACGGTTAGAAAGATCTCCGCGCTGAGATCCAGCCCTTATGCCGTGTGAAGCAGGACAGCGCTTATTGCTGTTGCTGTGGGAGTCCTGATAAACCTCGTAAGCCAGAGACCAGCGCTGGCCACCTACTTGGCTCTTGAAGCCGACTTGTGCAGCTGGATATATACAGCTAGCCAAGATCAAATGCCCCGAACTCCGGGGCATTTGTTTGTCTGTCATACCAGGTTGATCGTGACATCGATATTGCCACGGGTTGCCTTGGAGTACGGGCAAGTCTGATGCGCTGCGTCCACCAGCGTCCTGGCCAGTACAGGGTCCAGGCCCGGCAGGCTGACATTCAGGCGCGCCTGAAGGAAATAGGCATTGCCGGTATTGCCCAGGTCCACTTCAGTAGCAACGCTCACGTCAGCCGGCAAGCTCACCTTCAACGCAGTGGCTGCCTTGCCCATGGCGCCGATGAAGCAAGCCGACCAGCCCGCACCCAACAGCTGTTCCGGATTGGTGCCGCTACCGGAAGAACCGGGCGGGGATAGCTTGATGTCCAGGCGGCCGTCGTCGCTTCGCGATTCGCCTTGACGGCCGCCAGTGGTCACGGTCCTGCCGGTGTAAAGGACAGTTTCGATTTGATTGATCATGCAAGACTCCTGCTGAGGTTGGGGGCTTCAGTCCTGGCTGAAGTGCGACCCACCCACTGTTTCATCTTCATGTCATGGAAATGTGTCCTGAACCGAGGGATGTGTATCGCTGTGTACGTTCGCCGGCGATCAATACACATTGATACAAAACCTCAGGCTTTCACCCAGCGCTGGCGACTCCAGCTGCTCAGGGTGTCGACGGCAAACACCAACACCAGCATCGCGAGTATGACCGTGCTGGCCTGGGCTTCCTGGAACAGGCTGAGGCTGAGGTAGAGCATTTGTCCCAGGCCACCGGCACCCACGAAACCGAGCACGCTGGCCATGCGGATGTTGTTTTCCCAGCGGTACAGGATATAGGCCAGCAACTGCGGGAACAGATTGGGCAGGGTGCCGTAGCAGAACGCCCCTATGGCGTTGCCCCCCTGCAGGCGGATCGCATCGGCAGGTTCGGGCGGGGTATTTTCCAGTGCTTCGGCAAACAGCCGGCCCAGCACACCGGTCGTGTGCAGCGCCAAGGCCAGGGTGCCGGCATTGGGGCCGAGCCCGGCGGCCAGGACCATCAGCACCGCCCACACCAGCTCCGGAATTGCGCGCAAGGCATTGAGTATCAGGCGCGACAGTCCCTGCAACGGCCAGCCGAATCGACCCGCCGCGGGCAACGCCAGCAGCAAGCCGAACACTGTTGCCAACAGCGTGCCCAGGGCTGACATCGCAAGGGTTTCCAGCGCGCCGCGGGCAATGGCCTGCAAATGCCCCGTGCTCAGGTCCGGGCTGAGAAAGCGCTGCACATAGGCGGCCATCTGTTTCAGGTTGCCACTGGCGCCCAGTTCACCGAGGTCGATACCCAGGTAGCGGAACGAAGTGAGCACCGCGGTGCCGATGCACAGCACCAGCAGCAGGTTGAGCAGGCGCTTCATGCCAGCCTCCAGCGCAGCAGCCTGCTCAACTGATCGGCGAACAGCACCAGGACGAGGAAGGTCAGCAACAGGCTGGCCACCTCACCGCCGGCGAACATGCGCATCGACAGGTCGATTTGCTGGCCCAGGCCACCGGCCCCGACGAAGCCCATCACCACCGAAGCGCGAATAGCGCATTCCCACCGGTACACCGTGTACGACAACAATTCCGCCGCGACATTGGGCAGGATCCCGTAGCTGAATGCCGCCAGCCGACCACTGCCGGCTTGCAGCAACGCGTGGGCGGGGCGTTGGTCTACCGACTCGAAGATTTCCGCGTAGACCTTGCCCAGCATGCCACTGTAGGTAATCGCAATGGCCAGGACCCCGGCCGTCGGGCCCAGGCCAACGGCGCGCACGAACAGCAGCGCCCAGACGATTTCCGGCACGCTGCGCAGGAAAATCAGCACGCCGCGCACCGGCCAGCGCAGCAGTTGCCCCCACAGGCTCGGGCGACCGGCGCGGGACGCAGCCGACAACGACAGCGCGCGGCTGGCCAGCAGGCTGGCGGGGATCGCCAGGAGCAGCGCCAGGGCCATGCCGGCCGTGGCGATGGCCAGGGTCTGCAAAGTGGCTTGCCACAACAGCTCGAGGAATTCTGCGCCATGGGCGGGCGGCCAGAAGGTCGCGACAAAGCGACCCATCTCGCCCCGGTTGTCACTGGCCAGCAACACACTCAGGTCCAGTTCGCTCAAGCGCATGCCCGGCCACAACAGGGCAATCGCCAACAGGCTTAGGAGCAGGCGTGGTCGGGCGGCGGGGTCACGGGTGTCACGGCTCAGCATCGGGGAATCTGCACACTCAAGGGGAGGACCGGGGGCGGCGAGGGCTGCAACTGTTCGTTGGCGTAGAGTGCATCGAGCTGCTCGCGGTCGACGGCGCTGGCCGGCAGGTCGAACAGAATCTGCCCGTCACGCAAGCCGATGATCCGCGAGAAATGCGCCAGCGCCAGGTCCACCGCGTGCAAGCTGGCGACCAGGGTAACGGCATGCTCGCGCGCATGCTCGCAGAGAACCTTGAGCGTATGGCCGGCCAGCACCGGGTCCATGGCCGACACCGGTTCATCGGCCAGCAATACCTCGGGGGCCTGGTACAGCACCCGGGCAATGCCCACGCGTTGCAGTTGACCGCCGGACAATTGCTGGCACTGGGTGAAGAGCTTGTCGTGCAGGTCCAGCCTGGCCAATGCCGCGCGAGCCCCCGGGACATCCAGCGGATGCACCAGGTTCAACAGGCTCTTGCCCAATCCCCATTGGCCGATTTTTCCCGCCAGCACCGCAGTGATCACCCGCTGGCGCGGTGGCAGCGGCGGTGCTTGATGCACCAGGCCGATACGCGCGCGCAGGCGTTGGCGCTGGCGCGCCGACAGATGCCAGGGCTGTTCACCCAGCACCTGCAATTCGCCGTTGCCAGGGCGCAG
The DNA here is from genome assembly GCF_002236105.1 of Pseudomonas umsongensis. Taxonomy (GTDB): domain Bacteria; phylum Pseudomonadota; class Gammaproteobacteria; order Pseudomonadales; family Pseudomonadaceae; genus Aquipseudomonas; species Aquipseudomonas umsongensis. Next base: position 1,628,324 of record NZ_NIWU01000001.1, on the reverse strand, counting down.
GCCGGTGGCAAGGACGTTGAGCAGGCTCGACTTGCCAGCGCCGGACGGGCCGATGATGGCGACCTGTTCACCGGCTTCGATGTGCAAGTCCAGGCTGCGCAATGCCTGTACGCCGTTGGCGTGGGTGAGGCTGACCCGGGTCAGGTGCAAGGTCATTTGAGCAGGTCGGCGGCGCGTGCGGCTTCCTCGATGCCCTTGTAGTTCTCAGGCTTGGTCTCGATGAAACGGCTGGCAGCCTGCAAGTCCAGGATCGCTTTTTGCTCAGGGTTCGCCGGATCGAGGGCGAGGAAGGCGGCCTTGATCTTTGCCGCCAGGGCCGGGTCGAGGGTGCCGCGCACGGTCCAGTTGTAGTCGTAGTAGGCCGGGGTGGTGGCAAAGACCTTGACCTTATTGGTGTCGACCTTGCCGGCCTTGACCAGCTTTTCCCAGACGCTGGCGTTCAGCACACCGGCGTCGACTTTGCCCGCCTGGACCCAGGCAACGGTGGCGTCATGGGCACCGGAGTAGCCCACGCGACTGAAGAACGTTTCCGGCTTGATGCCGTCCTGCAGCATGAAATAGCGCGGCATCAAGCTGCCAGACGTCGAGGACACCGAACCGAAGGCGAAGGTCTTGCCCTTGAGGTCGGCGAGAGACTTGACGTTCGGGTCGGCGGTGATGAACTTACTGGTGAACTGGGCATCCTGTTCGCGCTGCACCAAGGGAATGGCATTGCCAGTCTTCAGCCGCGCCTGGACGAAGGTGAAACCACCCAGCCAGGCCATGTCGATCCGGTCAGTGGCCAGCGCCTCGACCACGGCCGGGTAGTCACTGACCGGCACGAACTCGACCTTCATGCCTAATTGCTGTTCCAGGTAACTGCCCAGGGGCTGGAACTTGCGTAGCAGTTCGGTGGGGGCTTCATCCGGAATGGCGCTGACCTTCAGGGTGTCGGCCGCCTGCGCCAGCAGGGTGGAAAGCGACAGGGTCAAGCCGACAGCCAAGGCCAGGGTGCGTTTGAGCATGGAAGTTCTCCGGTTCATTAGCGCAAATATGTGCAAGCGCCTGACACGCATGAATAGCCGTCAGGTGCTTGTTGAGGGTAGACGAAGTGCGGCGATTGTAAGGGTTACGGGCCATTGTTCCCACTACCCGTTTCCGGGTTTTGGGCTTGCAGCTGGCGCAGCAACCAATCGCTGAAGCTTCGCGCACTGTTCTCGCTATCACGATGGGTCAGCAGGGCCCAATTAGGTCCGCGGATGGTCGGTTCCACCAGCGGCTGCAGCAAGCCATTGGCACAGGCTTGCCGGCTTAGCAATTGGCTGACCAGCGCAATGCCGAGCCCCGCGCAAGCCGCATCCAGCAACAGACCGGGATCGGAGAAGTTCATCCCCTGATCCTGCTGGCCGACATCCATGCCGGCCTCCACCGCCCAGGCATCCGGAGCATGCCTATACATTCATCAACTTCGTCATGCGCCCAAGAACATGGCCGCCATCAGCAACACAACCCTGACATCTACATCGACGAAGCCACGTATGCGCGGCTGATTCCCGGCAAGGATATCCCCCAGGCGGACATGCGGGCGCGCATGCGTACCTGGACCAAATTCAAGACGGCCACCGCGCCCTGACGTCATCGACCACTGCCCGCACGGGTACAACGCTGTAGCGCAAGGCGCATCGGGATAACCCGATGCGCCTTGTGTCATTTGCTGGCATCGAGCACGACGCGGTAACGCGCCTTGCCACTGCGCAGGTGATCGATGGCCGCATTGACCTGGCTCATGGGAAACATCTCGACCTGCGGCAGGATCTGATGACGGGCGCAGAACTCGAGCATGGTCGCGGTGTTGCTCGGCGAGCCGACCGGTGAGGCGGACAGGTTCTTTTGTTGGGGAATCAGGTCAAATACATGCACCGGGATGGCGTTGGGCACGATACCGACGAAATGCAGGCGTCCTTTACCGCGCAGGGTCGCCAGCATGGCCGGCCAGTCGAGGTCGGCATTGGCGGTGACCAGGAGAAAATCCAGGCTGCCGGCAATGGCTTTCAAGGCGTCGCTGTCGGTGGAGGTGACGACCTTGTGCGCGCCCAGGCGTCTGGCTTCGTCCTCCTTACCCTTTGATGACGTGAAGGCAGTCACTTCACAGCCCCAGGCGTTGAGGAAGCGCAGCGCCAGATGACCGAGGCCACCGATGCCCACCACACCGACCCGGTCGGTGGGCTTGATGGCGAATTCCAGCAGCGGGTTGAACACTGTGGAGCCTGCGCAGAACAGCGGTCCGGCCATCGCCGGATCGAGACCATCGGGTATTGCCAGGGCCCAGGCCCAGTGGGAACGCAGTCGATCGGCAAAGCCGCCGTTGCTGCCGATGATGGTCGGCTGTGCGGTGCGGCACAGATTATGTGAGCCTTCGATGCACGAGGAGCAATGCATGCAACTGCCCTTGTACCAGCCAATACCCACCCGTTGTCCCACTTCGAGACCGTGCACCTGTGCACCCGCGCGCACGATTCGGCCCACCACTTCGTGGCCGGGGATGAAAGGGTAGTGGCTGATGCCCCAATCGTTATCGATCAATGACTGGTCGGAGTGGCAAACGCCGCAGTACTCCACGGCGACTTCCACCTCTTCTTGCCCCAGCGGGCCGGGATCATAGCTGTAGCGCTCCAGCGGCGCGCCCGCCGCGGTGGCGGCCCAGCCGGTAAAGGTGGTGAGTTCGGTGTTCTCGCTCATGGTGTACCTCCAGATCCAGGGAAAGGGGCGGCGCACAAGCATTGTAGGAGCTAGCCAGCGGTGCGGCGTGCAGACTTGTTGGCGAAGGCGTCCTGGCAGCTGACCTGGATTTTGTTGACTGTGCACCTATCCATTCCTGCGGTAACGGCCACCTAGGGTTTCGCCCTTACGGCGAGTCACTTGGAAGAGCCTGTAGGAGCGAGCATGCTCCGGGCGGCGTTCCGACGATGGTCGTCAACGATGACGAGGGCTATCTGAATGCCCGTGTTGTTCTGGCGTTTTTCGCGAGCATGCTCGCTCCTACAGGGCCCGCCGCGATGGGCCATCCATGGCCCAGCGCGGCTAAACCGGCATCCATGCCGGTTTAGCCACTGCGCAGAACCTCCACTCGGCCTCTCGAGGGGGCAAGAAAATCAAAAGCCAAAGCAACAGCAACATCGAGGCGGCCTTAAAGTCGACCTGATTGCAGATCTGTCCGCGATTCCATTGTGGGAGCGAGCCTGCTCGCGATGGACTTCCAGACAACGCATTCATCCAGACAGGCCGCGTCATCGTTGACCTCCATCGCGACGGTGCGACGATTCGACATGCTCGCTCCAGCCCGGGCGGCGTGCCGCTTTTCAAAGTGACCCGCTGTAATAGCGGAACCCTAAGTGGCCGTTACCGTAGCGCTGGATCTACACCCCAAGTTCCCGATCATCCGCAAGACGTATCGCAACGTATCCGCCATTCACAAAGCTACAGTCGCATACAAAAACCGGGGTGACAGGACACGAAGGCGTTACACGGCGAGTGCGTAATGCAACCGCCCCCTAACGGCTTTTACCTAACGCACACCGGAGAATCAGCATGTCCCGAACCCCCACCCGCTACGCGGCAGGCCTGCTCGGCGTTGCCCTCGTCACCGCAACATTGACCGCTTTCACCGGCCTTGCCCAAGCCCAGGAGGCGGGTCAGCCGCCGGCGAAAAACTGGCAGGCCGGCCTCAAGCGCACGGACCTGGTGCGCCGTGACCTGGATGTCGCCGGGCGCGAAGTCATCCAGGTGCGCGTTGATTTCGACCCGGGCGTGGTGTCGCCGAAACACTCGCACCCCGGGGTGGAAGTGGCCTACGTCATCGACGGCACCTTCGAGTATCAGCTCGAAGGGCAACCGGCCGTTACGCTCAAGGCCGGTGACTCCTTGTACATCCCCGCCGGCACCGCCCATGTGGCCAAGAATGTGGGCCAGGGCAAGGCGTCGGAACTGGCGACCTACATCGTCAAGAAGGACACACCGCTGGTGGTACTGGAGCAGTAATCGCGTTTACCGCCCGTTAGCCTGCCTGCGCCATGCGATCAGGCAGGCGACGACGATCAGCCCCAGCGCGACCAGAAACGTCGTGCGCAGGCCGCTGGCGATGGCCTGCGGATGCGCGGTGCCGATGTCGACCGCCCTTGAGGCCAAGGCGAACACGGCGCTCAAGGCCGAGGCCCCGGTGACCAGCCCCAGGTTGCGCGAAAGGTTGAGCAGGCCAGACACTACACCGCGTTGATCAGGCGCAACGTCGAGCATCACGGCGGTGTTGTTGGCGGTCTGGAACACCGCATAGCCCAGGGTGAGGACGACCATGGGGGCGAGGTAGCCGCCCACGCCGAACGACTCGGGCACGAGCGACAACATCAAGCAGCCCAGCGCCATGCCCAAGAGCCCGGCGAGGGTCATGCCAGGGGCTCCGCAACGGTCGACGATGCGCCCGGCGGGCGCGCCGGTCAGCGCGGCGACCAGTGGCCCGACCGACAACACCAGGCCGATCTCCATTGCCGACAACCGCAGGGTCTGTGAAAGGTAGAACGGCCCGACCAGCAGCGTGGCCATCATTACGGTGGTCACCAGCAGGCTCATGGCGAGGCTGCCGCTGAGGCGGCTGTCACGAAACAAGGCCAGGCGCACCAGGGGTGCCGCGACCCGCGATTCAACCCGCACGAACAATCCGAGACCCAGGCAGGCCGCCAGCAGCAGGACGATATTCGGCAGGCCGAAGTGCGCGCGTCCAAGGGTCATGGCCAGGGCATAGGCGGCGAGGCTCAGGGCCAGCAACAGCGTGCCTGCCGGATCGAACCCCGTACACCCGGATTGCGCCGGGCGATCATCGGGCAAGTAGCGTTGCGCGAGCAGCCATGTCGCCATGCCCAGAGGCACGCTGATGAGGAACATCGAACGCCAGCCGAATTCGCCGATCAGCACACCGCCGAGCGCCGGGCCCAGCGCGGTGCCAATGGCCGACATCGTCCCCAGCAGGCCCATGGCGCCGCCAGTCTTGCCCTTGGCCACCGTTTCGCCGACAAACGCCAGGGTCAGCGCCATCATGATTGCCGCGCCCAAGCCTTGCAGCGCCCTGGCAGCGATCAGCAGACCGAGATTGGGCGCCAGTGCGCAGCAGGCCGAAGCCAATGTGAACAGGGCAATGCCGCACAGCAACAGGCGGCGTCGACCGACCAGGTCACCGAATCGACCGACGCTGACGATCAAGGTGGTAATGACCAGCAGGTAGGCGATGACGACCCACTGCACTTGTTGAAAGGACGCGCTGAATGCCTGGGCCAGGGATGGCAGGCCGACGTTGGCGATGCTGGTACCCAGCGATGACAACAACATTGCCAACGACAGGCTGGCCAGCGTCCCTTTCACCGAAGGCGTCCGTTGAGCAACTGCCGCGACTGCAGATCCGTCATTCATGATGTTCTCCTCTCTGGTCACTCCCGATTGGAGCTACCAGAAATCTACGCCCGGGCCTAACATGGCGGAAGGCGCACGAATCGCACTTGATACATGCATACAGCGCCACATCAGCCGACCATGGGGCCACGTATGTCCACACCCGATCTCAACTTGCTGACTACCCTTGATGCGCTCCTGACAGAAGGCAGCGTCGCCCGTGCCGCCAAGCGCCTGCGCCTGAGTCCATCGGCGATGAGCAGGGCCCTGGCGCGACTGCGTGAAACCACTGGCGATCCGCTGCTGGTCAGGGCCGGGCGTGGCCTGGTGCCTACACCGCGTGCGCTGGAGTTGCGCGAGCGGGTCGGTCAGCTTGTGCAGGAGGCAGAAGCGATGCTGCGCCCGGCCGAGCAACCTGACCTCATGCACTTGGTGCGCACATTCACGTTGCGCACCAGCGAAGGCTTTGTCGAAAACTTCGGCGCCGCGCTGATCGCCCGCGTCGCTGAACAAGCGCCGGGCATACGCCTGCGCTTCATGCACAAGCCCGACAAGGACAGCGCTGCACTGCGCGACGGTACGGTCGATCTGGAAACGGGTGTGGTGGGCCAGGCCGCAAGCCCGGAACTGCTTACCCAGGGATTGTTCCGCGATCGTTTCATCGGCGTGGTGCGCACGGGGCACCCGCTGTGCGATGGCGAGATAACGCCCGCGAGTTTTGCTGCGCACGGCCACATCAGCGTGTCACGGCGAGGACTGGACAAGGGGTCGATTGACGAAGCCCTGGAGCTGCTCGGGTTGCAACGGCACATCGCGACCATGGTCGCCGGCTTCTCGACGGCACTGGCACTTGCCCGATCGAGCGATCTGATTGCCAGTGTGCCCGAGCGGCATACTGCCAATCTGCGGTGCGGTATGCACAGCTTTGCACTGCCATTGTCACTGCCTCCATTTTCCCTGGCCATGATCTGGCATCCCCGACTGAATGCCGATCCAGTGCATCGATGGCTGCGTGGCTGTCTGCGGGAAGTTTGTACTTTTGATTAACTACCGATTCACTTGTATTTACCTGATTTGATATTAAAGTAATGGCTGTATCATTGTTGTAACTGTTTGCGGATATGTTTTGGTTTGGTTATATGTCTCGGCTTCGATGATATAAAAAACTTTGAACTTATAAGATTGTTTGCGGTATTCGTGGGTCATAGTGTGTTGGGAAGTTATTCTGAGTAATTGGAAGAGTCTCTCAGTTGCAATTGGGGCGCTTGAAGCTATCAATGTTCGATGCTCACCGGTAGTTTTGATTGATAGGGCTTTTTCTTAATTACAATGTTTAAATTTTTGATTTAAAACGTTTTTTTGTAATAATTTGTTTGTATTGAAGGCGCCGTCTGTCTCATGAATGCCGCGTCAGAATTTATCGACGAATGGCGACGAATTTTTGGCGCTGGCCGAGTCAAAAAATAACTTGAACAATAAAATCGGACACTTCGCAAATGTGATGCTAGTGTTCCTTCCTCCAATTAACCGCACTTGTCTGTTTGTAGAGGACGTGCGTCATGCCGACTTCAAACCCCAGGGTTGCGATATTCGGTAACAGAGTTCCGAGCCTGAATCTTCCAGAGCTTGAGCACTTTACCGATCTGGGCAGCTTGCTGGCTGCCGAAGCATTTGATGTGGTGTTACTGGACATGCCAGCCGCGTATGCTGGCAAAGTGCTACGAAAATTGCGCACGCTTGCCCCTTACCGCTACACGCTGATTTTCTGCTGCCGTGATCAGGATGGCTGGTGTGAAGCCTTGGGCGATGGCGCGTGTCCCGTCGAGACTAGCGAAATAAAAAGGCTCTGGAGCGTGTGGCAGGAACGCTTCCGGCTGTTCGAACATGGCTCGGCCCCCGAACGTTTCGAAAGCCGGGTGCTTTCCTGGCTGTGGTTGCGCGAAGGCGCTCAGTTGCTTGCCTTACGCGATCCGGAGGTGCCTCAGCACTATCGTTATCCGTTGCTGGACGCCCTGGCAGACAGCGAGCAGGTCAACGCGTTCGTCTGGCTCAGCCTGATGGTGCAACAGGACTGGCTGGAAGAGGGGGTTCTGGTGGATCGCGTCCGGCTCTGTTCGGATTGTGGTTCGGGCCGCCTCAATTACATTGATGTGTGTACCGAATGTCACGCCATGGACATTGCACGGCAACCTTCATTGCATTGTTTTACCTGTGGTCATGTTGGCGCACAGGAGTCATTTCTCAAGGACGGGGTGTTGCTGTGCCCCAACTGTTTGAACCGGCTGCGCCACATTGGTAGCGATTACGACCGCCCGATGGAGAATTATCGTTGCCGGTCGTGTCAGGCGTTTTTTGTCGATGCCGAGGTGCAGGCGCGCTGCCTGGATTGCGGCCTGTCACACACACCCGACAAGTTGCGCATACGGGAAGTCAGGGATCTGCGCCTGTCCGAGGCCGGGCGATTCCGCTGCCGCCAGGAGTTCAGTGAAAAGACGGTTGAGCATTTCGGTCGGCTCAGTCTGTTAGGTGGCAAGGACTTCTATGATTTGCTGACCTGGCAGATGCAGATCGTGCGTCGCCACCCGGTGCCTGAGTTTTCACTGATCGGCCTGCGCTTCGTCAACCTTGCCGGTGCGTTGTCGCACCTGGGCGAACAACGCGGCCATGCCTTTATAGATAGCGTGGCCGATCGATTGCAGGAATCTGTCAGGGAAACGGACCGTTGCTCGCGCAGTACCGAAGAATTCTTCTGGATCATGCTTCCCCATACCGACGAGAAGGGGCTGGAAGTCGTCAAGCGCCGCTTGGGTCGGGTCGCCGAATTGTTTTCAGCGCCGGAGGTCAGCGACATTACCTTGCGTGTCATCAGTATCACTGCACCCCGGGATCTACTCGATCAAGAAGATGGCGAGCTGTTACTGGCGCGTATGGCCGGTGAGCTGGGTGACACGGCATGAGCCCATTCCTGGAGCAACTCTTGAGTGCACTCAGCGCGCTCGCAGGGCCGGATGGATTGAGCCGCTTGTTCTACATGCTTTTTCCAGCGTTCATCCTGTTCGAACTGCCCATGATCATCATCGTGTTGCTGGGCGTATTGCGTTGGTTCACCCGTCGGCGTACCAGTGTTCCGAAGATCAGTATTTACCGACCCAAGGTCTCTTGCATCATTACCTGCTACAGCGAGGGCATGGACGTTCAGACCACGCTGTTGAGCCTGTGTGAGCAAACCTATGGCGGCCACATCGAGATGATCCCGGTGGTGGATGGCGCCACGGTGAACCAGGCCACACTCAGCGCCGTTCGCAATTTCCATGTAGACCCGCAGTTATACCCCAAGCGCCATTTACGGCCGATCGCCAAATGGCAGAGGGGTGGCAGGGTGTCGTCCCTCAACGCCGGCCTGTCGCTTGCCGGCGGCGAAATCGTGATGGCGCTCGATGGCGATACATCCTTCGACAACAACATGGTCGCTTCCATCGTGCGGCATTTCGAGGACCCTAAGGTGCCTGCGGTAGCCGGTAGCCTGCGTGTGCGCAATGTCTGGGGTTCCTGGGTGACAGCGATGCAGGCGCTGGAGTACCTGCTGTCGATCCATATGTCGAAAATCGGTCTGGCCGAATGGAACCTGGTCAATAACGTTTCCGGGGCCTTTGGCGCGTTCCGTCGCAGTTTCCTGGTGAAAATCGGTGGCTGGAACACGCACACCGCGGAGGATCTGGACCTGACGTTGCGCATCAAGAGTTACTTCAAGCGGCATGACCTGAGGATTCCGTTCGAGCCCGAAGCGGTAGGACATACCGATGCACCGGCGACGCTGAGCCAGTTTCTGATGCAGCGCTTGCGCTGGGATGGCGACCTGTTTTTTCTCTATATCAGAAAGCACAACCACAATATCAGCCCCACATTATTGGGCTGGCCCACCTTTGTGATGATCCTGATCACGGGCTTTTTCTTCCAGTTGGTGCTGCCGTTTGTCATCTTCATTTATACCTTGCTGGCGCTGTTCATCCTGCCGGGCAAGACGCTGTTGTTCCTGTTTGCGCTGATCTACCTGCTGTACCTGTTGATCACCCTGCTGATGTTCGCAGCCATGCTGGTGATGGTCTCCGACCGGCCTCGACAGGACATGGTGCTGGGGTTGCTGGTGCCTCTGTTCCCGATGTTCATGCTGCTCCTGCGGTGCTGGAGCGTCGTGGCCATGCTCAACGAGATGTTTCGTCGCGGCCATGAAGAAAGCTCGATGGCGCCATGGTGGGTGCTTAAACGTGCCACGAGGTTTTGACATGCGATCGATAATTCTGGCCGCGTCGCTGTGGATGCCCACGGTGTTGCTGGCGGTACAACCCATGACGCTTGAAGCGGCACAGGCACAAAAATGGTCCCAGGCCAGTTATGTCTGGGACAGCGAGGTATTGCTCGATCCCGATCATCGCGCGGCAGAATTGACGGCCCTGCGCAGAGCCGGAATGGACAAGATTTATCTTGGCCTCAAGGGCGCGCAGTTGGAGGACCTCGCCACGACGCGCCAGCGCCTTGAGCAATTGCTGCAGGAGGCAGCCGGCGAGGGGCTGCAAGTGAGCCTGTTGCTGGGCGATCCTGAATGGATGAAGCCGCAGGAGCGCCACCAGCTCACCGAGCTGCTGGACAAACTCAAAGGGCTTTCATTCACCAGCCTGCACCTTGACCTGGAGGTCGAGCAGTTGGGCGTGCCTGTGCCTGACCAGCGTTTGAAGGACTTGCTCGATACCTTGCGCGCGGCATCCCGAGAGAGCCCTTGGCCGGTCGAGATTTCCAGCCATCATCGCTGGTTCGCCGAGACCAAGCCCGGACAAACCTGCGTGCCATGCGGGCTTCCCGCCGCCGGTGTGCGCCAGGTCAGCCTGATGATTTACACCCGCAACCCAAAAAACAGCGCTCGGATGGCAGAGCAGATAGCCCGGCGCTGGCCCGAACTGCAATTTCGCCTCGCCCAAAGCACGGAGCCACAACTGGATGCCACGGAATCCTGGGCCGGCGCGTCGACCGAACAGTTGCAACACCAGAGCAGTGTCTGGCGTGAGCAACTGCAACCCCTGGGGATTGCCGGCATCGACTGGCAAGCCTGGCGAGACTTTCCAAAACGGTGAGCCGTCATGAAGATTCGTTTCGATAGTCGTAAAGAATTGAGTCCGACTCAGGAACAGGGTTTGACCGTGCTCTACGCGCCAGGCAAACGCATGGCCTTTCGCGTGCGCTGGTACCTGATCCTGCTGCTGGTCGCCAGCCCGTTGATCTGGCTGGGAGGCAAGCTGGTCTACGGCATGCTGATGATCGACGCGCCGGCACAGTTGCGCCTGCCGATTCTTGAGGTGCGTGCGCGTGATACCGGTCGGGTCGAGCAACTGTTCGTCAAGGCCGGTGATCAGGTCCGGGCTGACCAGCCCCTGGTCAATCTCGACAACCCGGAATGGCGCGCCAGGTTATCGCAACTGGCGGCCATGCCGACCAATACCAAGCCTGCGCGCAATATCAAATTGGGCGGCAGCGAACGGGCATTGCTGCAGACCCGCATAGGCCGCGCCCAGGAACGGGTGAAGGTGCTCGAAGACCTGGTTTATCGAGGTGCTGTGTCTCCCGGTGAAGTGTTGACGGCCAAATCAGAACTCGACGGTTTCAGGGCGGACCTGCTGGCATTCGAGCGCCGTGAACAATTGGCTAACCAGGCGCCGTTGAGCGTTGAGCGCGATGTTATCCAACAGCAGGCCGAGCAACAGTGGTTGAAGACTCGCCTTGCCGCGCTACCGATCAACGCCGCGCAAAGTGGACGCGTGGCGGAAGTACTGGTCAATCCCGGCGAGAACGTTGGTGCTGGCACATTGCTGATGCGCATCGAGCGACTGGAAGACCCGCTGCTGTGGATTTATCTGGAACCGTTGAACATCAGCTACGCCGCGATTGGTCAACCGCTGCGGGTACGCATGCCGGACGGCGAGTGGTTGAGCGCTCATGTGGTCCAGGCAGTCGACAGCGCGGGTCGCACGCCAACAGTATTGCGCGGGCCGTTCGCAGCCAGCGAAATGGGCTTGCAGGTCGCCGCGCGGTTTGATCAGCCGCTGTCGCCTCGTTGGCGCATTGATCAATTGCCGTTGAATGTTCGTTTTCCCACTGATTGGCCACAATTGCTCAGTGACAGCCGTGAGTTCATCAACCAATTAGGGGACTTGATTGCAATGGATCGACCACAAAACCCCAGCACCCGCGTATCGGAGGCTCAATGATGATGACTGCTGAGCGAATCCTGGTCACCGGTGGCGCCGGCTTCATCGGCTCGCACCTTGTCGAAGCCCTGCTCGAATACGGCTACAGCGTTCGAGTCCTGGATGATCTTTCCACCGGGAAATTATCCAACCTGCCGATTGATCGTTGTCATTTGACCTTGGTAGTGGGGGATGTCGCCGATGCCTCGACGGTAGCGCGCGCCATGAAAGACTGCACCGCGGTGGTCCATCTGGCCGCGGTCGCCTCGGTGCAGGCCTCGGTCGATGACCCGATCGCCACGCACCAGAGCAACTTCATCGGTACGCTCAATATCTGTGAAGCCATGCGCCAGGCAGGTGTAAGGCGGGTGGTCTACGCCTCCAGTGCAGCGATTTACGGCAACAACGGCGAAGGCACCGCGATCAGTGAAGACACACCAAAAAATCCCCTGACGCCGTACGCCGCCGACAAACTGGCCAGCGAACACTTCCTTGATTTCTATCGCCGCCAGCACGGACTGGAACCGGTCATCCTGCGCTTCTTCAATATTTATGGACCGCGCCAGGATCCTTCGTCGCCTTATTCCGGCGTCATCAGTATTTTCAGTGAACGGGCACAAAAAAAACTCCCCATCACCGTTTATGGTGATGGAGAGCAAACAAGGGACTTCGTCTATGTCAATGACCTGGTCAAGATCCTGGTACAGGCGGTCACTGAATCAAAACCGCGTAATGAACCGATCAATGTCGGGTTTAACCGCTCCACCAGCTTGAACGATCTGGCGACGATGCTGGGCGAACTGCTGGGTTGGCCGCTTTCGCTGGCCTACGATGCGCCGCGATCCGGTGACATCAGGCACTCTCTCGCCGACAACAGTCGATTGCTGAGGCATTTTTCGTTGGAAAAACCGACCTGTTTTGCAGAGGGGCTGGGTCAGCTTCTCAGAAGTATTGATGCCGGCGGGCGCTAGAGGCGACTTCGGTTGCCAGCAAATGCTCGGCCAATACGTCATTGAGAAAGCGGAACTGATCGTTGAGCCCGATCACTTCGTTACTGAAGTGATGACCGGCTGCCGGAATCAGCAGTGCCTCGAATTTTTCGTCGAACATCAGGGTCAATACTTTACGAGACTCGAATTGCTGCGAGTAGTAGTTGTTGCCGAACACCGGAAAGCTCACGGCCAAGGTGACGTTGGTGATCATGACGTGCGCTCCTCAGAGAGAAAGAACCAGCCGAATACGCTTAACGTGAAGGCCGTCAGGGCCAGGCAGGTCAGGAGATGGATCAGCATGGTTCTACCCTCCGCTACAGGGTTTTGTGTTGGGTTGGAACTGATCCTACGCTGACGGTGCGTGGGCGGAAGGCAATCGTGGCGATGGTGAATATCGATGGGAGTGATGGTCTGATGTTGTGGGTGTTTCTGATGGCCCCATCGCGGGCAAGCCCGCTCCTACAGGGGATCGGGTTGGAACACGATTGTTGTGTACACCTGTAACCATTGTGGGAGCGGGCTTGCCCACGATGGCAGCCTCAAGAGCACCATCAATCCTGAGCGGCTACCCGCCGCCACCTATACTCAAACCAGGGGCCTCAGAGCGCCGAACCTCCCGTTCGGCTTACACTTCAGGAACCGCGATCTTGAACCTGCGTTCGCTGATCGTCGCCGTGCTGGTAGTGTTGGCGGGATGCGTCACGGCTCCGCCTGCCCCGGTAGAAGTGCCGCAGATCATGATTTCTCCAAGTACCTGGCAGCAAGTGGACCGGGAAATTATCGATGCGTCGCAGTCGGCCACCGAGCAGGCAAAAATCTACGCCCACGGCGCCATGGATTACTGGCGCACCCGGGTCTATCAGCTGACCGAAGAAAATTTCATTCCTTGGTTCAGCAGTTACTGGACCCAGGAATGGCTATCGATGAAGGTCAGTTGGTACACCATCAGTGCCAAGGGCGAGCAGGATGCCACGGAGAAACGCCTGGCAGCGTATCTGCTGGAGAAGTACCAGGAAAAGGTGCTGGCTCCGGCGGCGCTTGAGGTGGATCCGGATGCGATTCTCACCCTGGCAGCGGCGTTCTACCTGGACATAATGAAGGAAGAACTGCAGAAAATTTCCCAACGTCATGGCGTGCCGATGGCGCAGCTCAATGGTCGCATCCGCAAAGTTCCCGCGATTGCCCTCGGGCCGCCGCCCGCCAGGGACGCCTCGCTGTACCAGGTGGTGCATGCTGAGCAGTTGAGCGCGTTGCCGGCGTACGCCGCGCTGGTCGACAAGGTCCACAAGGCCGGTGGCGACAAGGGTGTGGGCTCGACGGACACCGCCATGGCACCGGTGGCCAAGCGCGCCAGTCAACGCATCGAAGCCGAGATGGCCCCGCGTGGGGCGGCCAGTGCGGTAGCGGCGGCAGCGGGCAAGTTGGCCGGCGCGTTGATTTCCGTCGGCGTCGCGGGCGTTCGGGCGATCATCCAGGCCAACGATCGACCGGACAGCGAAGCGTTGATCCGCAGCAGCCTGGGCAACACGTTCGACAAGGCCTGGACCAAGCTGCTGCAGAACCCGACCACCGGTGTGATGGCGGGCACCTTGTACATGGCCTCGCAGATAGAGGGGAGCCTGGCGCAAAGCGCCCAACCGTCGGTCGGTACGGACCCAGGGTCTGTCGATTGGAGCCCGACCCAGTCGACTAATCAACAGATCAACCCATGACCCAAGGAGAACCTCATGTCCTATGTTGATGGCTTTGTCATTGCCGTACCCACCGCCAACCGCGAAAAATTCCGCAAGCACGCCGAGATGGCCGCTGCCATTTTCATCGAGAACGGCGCGCTCAGCCTCGCCGAGTGTTGGGGTGACGACGTGCCTGACGGCAAGGTGACCTCGTTTCCCATGGCGGTGAAACTCAAAGAAAACGAAACCGTGGTGTTTTCCTGGATCGTCTGGCCGGACAAGCCCACGCGTGACGCCGGGATGGCGAAACTGATGAGCGATCCGCGGGTGCAACCGGACGTCAATCCCATGCCATTCGATGGTCAAAGGATGATCTTCGGCGGTTTCGAAATGATCGTGAAGGCTTGATCCGAACCGCCGGATCACTCCGCCGCCGGGGTGATCCGGCAACTCTTGCGGTTGCGGATTTCGTCATCGGACGGTCGCTCGCGGACAAACTCGAAGCGCGGCTCGCCTTCGCTGTAATGCACCAGCCAGCCCCATTCCAGCTTGAGTTCATCCTGACCGGGTTCTGGGGGGGTGGCCCACCAGGGTTCCTTACTGAGGATCTGTCGCATGCTTCCCTCCGGTTGGTTCGCCTGCATCAACTATAACTTGCATGCCGGCAGACGCCAGAAGCGGCCTTGCAGGTTGTAGACTCAGGTTATTTCCGGCAGAGATATCTGGCATGAATGACGAAACCCATGAGCCGTTCAAGCGCTTGTTTTTCGCGCTCGGCTGCGCGCCGGCGCAACGCAAGGCCATCGCCCAGTGGCGCAGCGCCTTGCAACTGCGCAGCGGACGTGCGGTGCCGGTCGAGAACTTTCATCTGACCTTGAAGTTTCTGGGGGCGGTCGCGATCGCGCAGATTGCCGATATCTGCACGGCTGCCGCGTCTGTACGAACGTCGGGCGAACGCTTGACCGTGGAGCTCGATCGACTCGACGTCTGGCGCAGGGCAGGGGTCTTGGTGTTGGCACCCGAGCAGGCATCGCCCGCGTTGTTGCGGCTGGTGTATGACCTGGAGCAGGCCCTGTTGCCCTTTGGCCTTGAGGATGCACCACGGGAATTTCGCCCGCACTTGACCTTGGCTCGAGACTATCGGGCGCCGGTGCCGGAGTCTCCCACGCCACCCGAGTTTGTCCTGCGTGCTGATCGCTTCGCGTTGTTCGAATCGCACAAGGGCCGTTACCGGGCGCTGGCCGAATGGCCGTTGGGGGGTGTTTGACTTAAAGCTGGAACGCGGAGCGTCCCGGACTGCATTCCCACGCAGAGCGTGGGAACGATCACAAAAAAAGGCGCCCGAGGGCGCCAAACTTCACCTTAACCGAGGAGCCAGGTGAGGGATGCAGCGGTGGTAAGGCGCTGCATGAATAGAAAAGCTAAAGCTGAAATCCAGGTTGAATGTTATGGCCTCTTCGCGAGCAGGCTCGCTCCCACAGGGGGACGTATTCCATTGTGGGAGCGAGCCTGCTCGCGAAAGCGGCATCAAGTTCAACACTTATGTGCAGTGAATTACTGGCCGAGTTTCACCTTGGTCCAACCCCGGGTCATGATCCGCTGTACCGCAATCGGCTGGTCAGGGATGGCATACAAGGTTGCCATCACCGCTTCGGGCGGATACGAACCCGGCTCATTGCGAATCGCCTCATCCACCAACGGCGTTGCGGCCGCATTGGCGTTGCTGTAGCCGATGTTGTTGGTGATCTCGGCGATGATGTCCGGGCGCATCAGGAAGTTCATGAACAGGTAGGCGTTCTCGACGTTGGCGGCATCGCGCGGGATGGCGACCATGTCGTAGAAACTGCCGGCGCCTTCTTTCGGGATGCTGTAGTCGATCTTCACCTTGTCCCCGGCTTCCTGGGCGCGAGCCTTGGCCTGCAGCACATCGCCGGAGTAACCGACGGCCACGCAGATGTTGCCGTTGGCCAGGTCCGAGATGTACTTCGAGGAATGGAAGTACGCCACCGATGGGCGGATTTTCATGAACAGCGCTTCGGCTTCGGCGATGTGCGCCTTGTCCTTGTCGTTCGCCGGGTAGCCCAGGTAGTGAAGGGCGGCCGGGATCATCTCGGTGGGCGAGTCGAGGAAACTGATGCCGCAGGCTTTGAGTTTTTCAGCATTTTCCGGTTTGAACAGCAGGTCCCAGGAGTTGGTCGGGGCGTTGGCGCCAAGCACATCCTTGACCTTCTGCGGGTTGAAGCCGATGCCGATCGAGCCCCACATGTACGGGAAGGCGTGGGCGTTGTCCGGGTCGCTGGCGGAGGCGTTTTTCAGCAGCACCGGATTGAGGTTCTGCCAGTTGGGCAGCTTCGACTTGTCCAGCTCCTGATAGACCCCGGCCTTGATCTGCTTGGCCAGGAAACTGTTGGACGGCACGACGATGTCGTAGCCGGACTTGCCCGCCAGCAAGCGAGCTTCAAGGGTTTCGTTACTGTCGAAGACATCGTAGGTCACGCGGATGCCGGTCTCGTCTTCGAACTTCTTGACGGTGTCCGGGGCAATGTAATCCGACCAGTTATAGACGCGCAGAACCTTGTCATTGGCCTGGGCGCCCGAGGCGATCACGCCCAATAAGGACAGTGTCAGCAGAGTCCTGCCAAACATTTTCATGTACAACTCCATTTCTTTTCTTATTCAAATCCTTGTAGGAGCGAGCCTGCTCCGGGCGGCGTTCCGACGAAAAACTCAAGGACAACGCGTTCATTCAGATTGCCCAAGCCATCGTTGACGTCCATCGCGAGCATGCTCGCTCCTACAGGGGGTGGTGCTAGGCCGTTGCTCCGACCATTTGCTTTTTCGGTTGTTGCCAGGATTCGCTGGCAGTCTGGTCCATCGCTTCCTGGATCGCCCGTTTACGGCTGGCTTCGGCGCGGCGGCTGAAGTACCAGACCATGAAGGTCACGATCGACACAGCCAACAGGATCAGGCTGGCCACGGCGTTGATCTCCGGCTTCACGCCCAGGCGCACCGCCGAGAACACTTCCATCGGCAGGGTGGTGGAACCCGGGCCCGAGACGAAGCTCGCCAGTACCAGGTCATCCAGCGACAGGGCAAACGACATCATGCCGCCGGCCGCCAGTGACGGCGCGATCATCGGGATGGTGATCAGGAAGAACACCTTGAACGGTTTCGCACCCAGGTCCATGGCCGCTTCTTCGATGGACAGGTCCAGTTCGCGAAGGCGCGCGGAGACTACCACTGCCACGTAGGCGGCACAAAACGTGGTGTGGGCGATCCAGATCGTCACGATGCCACGCTCCATCGGCCAGCCGATCATTTGCGCCATGGCCACGAACAGCAGCAACAGCGACAGACCGGTGATCACTTCCGGCATCACCAGCGGCGCGGTCACCAGGCCACCGAACAGCGTGCGGCCCTTGAAGCGCGTGACGCGGGTCAGCACGAATGCAGCCAATGTCCCCAGCGCCACCGCGGCAATCGCGGTGTAGCAGGCGATTTCCAGCGAACGCACCACCGAGCCCATCAGTTGCGAGTTGTCGAGCAGGCCGGCGTACCACTTGAACGACCAGCCACCCCACACCGTCACCAGCTTGGAGGCGTTGAACGAGTAGATCACCAGGATCAGCATCGGCAGGTAGATAAACGACAGGCCGAAAACCAGCATGAACTTTGAAAATCCGAAGCGTTTCATCCCCGTGCCTCCATCTCTTTGGCCTGGCTGCGGTTGAACAGCAGAATCGGCACGATCAGAATCAACAGCATCACCACCGCCAGGGCGGACGCCACCGGCCAGTCGCGGTTATTGAAAAACTCCTGCCACAGCACTCGGCCGATCATCAGGGTCTCGGGACCGCCCAACAGCTCCGGAATCACGAACTCACCGACCACTGGAATGAACACCAGCATGCACCCGGCGATGATGCCGTTCTTGGCCAGCGGCACGGTGATTTTCCAGAAGCTGTTGAAGGTGCTCGAACCCAGGTCCGAAGCCGCTTCCAGCAGGCTCTGGTCGTGTTTGACCAGGTTGGCGTACAGCGGCAGGATCATGAACGGCAGATACGCATACACCACGCCGATGTAGACGGCGGTGTTGGTGTTGAGGATCTCGATCGGGTGATCGGTCAGCCCGATCCACATCAAAAAGCCGTTGAGCAGGCCGTTGTTGCTGAGGATGCCCATCCACGCATACACGCGGATCAGGATCGCGGTCCAGGTCGGCATCATGATCAGCAGCATCAGCACGTTCTGTGCTTCCTTGCTTGCCTTGGTAATGGCATAGGCCATCGGAAAACCGATCACCAGGCACATCAGCGTACTGAACAGCGCAACCTTCAACGAACCGAGGTAAGCCGAGAGGTACAGCTCATCTTCGCCCAGCAACGTGTAGTTGCCGATGTTGAGCAACAGATTGAATTTCTGCTCGGCGTAGGTGTAGATCTCCGAGTAGGGCGGAATGGCCAGGGCTGCTTCCGAGAAGCTGATCTTCATCACCAAAAAGAACGGCAGCATGAAGAACAGGCACAGCCACAGGAACGGAATGCCGATGACCAGTTTTCGTCCGCTGGGCACCAGGCGCAGGAATTGCTGATTGAAGGTTCTCATGCGCGCAGTACCACGCCGCTGTCGTCTTCCCACCACACGTAGACCTGATCGTCCCAGGTCGGACGTGCGCCACGGCGTTCGGCGTTGGCCATGAACGATTGCACGACCTTGCCGCCAGGCAGCTTGACGTAGAACACCGAGTGGCCGCCGAGGTAGGCGATGTCATGCACGGTGCCGCTGGACCAGTTGTAGCGGGTGTCGGGCTTGGTGGTGCTGACCAGCAGTTTTTCCGGGCGAATGGCGTAGGTGATCGACTTGTCCTGCACCGAGGTGCTGACGCCGTGACCGACGTAGATCTTCTGCTCCAGATCCGTGCTGTGAATGATCGCGTGACCTTCCAGATCTTCCACCACGGTGCCTTCGAAAGCGTTCACGTTGCCGATGAATTCGCAGACCATGCGGCTGACTGGCGCTTCATAGATGTCCACCGGGCTGCCGATCTGGGCGATCCAGCCCAGGTGCATGATCGCAATGCGCTGGGCCATGGTCATGGCTTCTTCCTGGTCGTGGGTCACCATGACGCAGGTCACGCCGACGCGCTCGATGATCTCGACCAACTCCAGCTGCATTTGCGAACGCAGTTTTTTATCCAGCGCGCCCATCGGCTCGTCGAGCAGCAACAGCTTTGGACGTTTGGCCAGGGAGCGGGCCAATGCCACGCGCTGACGCTGGCCGCCGGACAACTGATGCGGCTTGCGCTTGGCGTACTGGGTCATGTGCACCAGGCGCAGCATTTCTTCGACGCGGGCATCGATTTCACTGGCGGGCAACCGGTCCTGCTTGAGGCCGAAGGCGATGTTCTGCGCCACGGTCATGTGCGGGAACAGGGCATAGGACTGGAACATCATGTTGATCGGCCGCTCGTACGGCGGCATGTCGGTGATGTCCACGCCGTCGAGCAGGATGCGCCCTTCAGTCGGGCGCTCGAAGCCGGCGAGCATGCGCAGCAGCGTCGATTTACCTGAACCGGAACCACCGAGCAGGGCAAAGATTTCACCCTGATGGATTTCCAGGGACACATCGTCCACTGCGGTGGTTTCGTCGAACTTCTTGGTGACGCGGTCGACTTTCACCAACACCTTTTTCGGTGCCTGGTGACCTTCAAGAGCCTTCCTGTAGATGCTGGAGGCGTTTGCCATGTGAAACTCCCAACAGGTTTCGTTCGCCGGGCCAACGCGGCCTGGCTTAATAGTTGATTGCAAACCCGAGCGGTCAGTGGGTCGCGATCCCTGTAGGAGCTGGCGAAGCCTGCGATCTTTTGACTTTGCTTTTCAAAATCAAGATCAAAAGATCGCAGGCTTCGCCAGCTCCTACAGGGGATTGCGCTGGATGCCCCGTCCGGGTTTATCCGGTGCCGCCTTCCTGGCTGCGGTACTTGTTGTTATTGCAGTGTGTTGTTGTCGTGAGTCACGGATGCGCGCAAGCGCACCCGCCAGACCCACGGGGGCAGTAAATTGATTGATCTTTTATGACGTCAGCGCGAGTTACGAAGCGCCGCCCGTTGTCGGCACGCGTCACCAAACGCCTGGAAAATTCTCAGGTAGGGCGGATTCGACAGGACCTGCCATTCCGGGTGCCATTGCACGCCGAGGGCGAAGGCCTTGCTGTGCTCCACCGAGACCGCTTCGATCAAGCCATCCGGCGCGAGCGCTTCGGCGCGCAGGCCAGGCGCGAGTCGGTCGATGCCCTGGCTGTGAATCGAATTGACCTGGAACTGCGGGGGCAGGTCCAGCGCCTGGAACACACCACCGGGCTGCACATCGACGGCGTGCGCCGGTGCGTATTGCACCGCGAGGTCGGGATGGTCGGCTTCACGATGATCGAGGAAGCCGGGCAGTTCATGGACCTTCTGATGCAGGCTGCCACCGAACGCCACGTTCATCTCCTGAAAGCCGCGGCAGATGCCGAGCACCGGAACGCCAGCGGTAATCGCCGCGCGAATCAGGGGAAGGGTGGTTTGATCCCGCTGGGGATCGTGTTCGGTGCCGGGAGCGCTGGCGGGGCCTTGATAGTGGAAGGGCTCCACATTCGACGGCGAGCCGGTCAGCAACAGACCGTCGAGCTGCGGTAGCAGGTCTTCGATTTCGGTCAGGTCGCCCAGGGAAGGAATGACCACGGGCAGTCCCAGCGCGGCAACGCTGACAGCACGCAAGTACTTGTCACCGCTGACGTGGTAGGGGTGCAGGCCAATCTGTTTGACGCATGCAGTAACGCCGATCAATGGCTTGAATGCCATTTTTATCACCTCGAAGTTTCACACTTGAACGAGCTTTTCTGGAGCTTAGCCTTGTTGATTTTAATTAACAACTCTCATGTAAAAAATTCTAAACGCCGCACGTCTGAAGACGAGGATTTACGCGTGTTTCAAGGATGATCTGGCACTCTCGTGCCTCTGAGAGGCCCGAAAATAAACGCTTAAAGGCTGTGTGTTCGCTATTGACTTCACTTTGCCTTTCGGATTGACTGGCTACGTGAAAGGGCGGTGAACATAATAATTAACAGCTAATAGGTGCATCATGTCGGTCCCTCTGCGTACCGTTCAACTCAACGAAGCAAACGCATTCCTTAAGAAATATCCTGAGGTTTTGTACGTCGACCTTCTGATTGCGGATATGAACGGTGTGGTGCGCGGCAAGCGCATCGAACGCACCAGTCTTCATAAGGTTTACGAGAAAGGCATCAACCTGCCAGCGTCCCTGTTTGCGCTGGACATCAATGGCTCCACGGTGGAAAGCACCGGCCTGGGCCTGGACATCGGCGACTCCGACCGGATCTGCTATCCGATCCCTGGCACCCTGAGCATCGAGCCATGGCAGAAGCGCCCAACCGCGCAACTGCTGATGACCATGCACGAGCTCGAAGGCCAGCCGTTCTTCGCCGACCCGCGGGAAGTGTTGGCAAATGTGGTGCGCAAGTTCGACGACATGGGCCTGACCATCTGCGCCGCGTTCGAACTGGAGTTCTACCTGATCGACCAGGACAACGTGAACGGTCGCCCACAGTCGCCGCGTTCGCCGGTGTCCGGCAAGCGTCCGATGTCGACCCAGGTGTACCTGATCGACGACCTCGACGAATACGTCGACTGCCTGCAGGACATCCTCGAAGGCGCGAAAGAGCAGGGCATCCCGGCTGACGCCATCGTCAAGGAAAGCGCCCCGGCGCAGTTCGAAGTCAACCTGCACCACGTGGCCGATCCTATAAAGGCTTGCGATTACGCGGTGCTGCTCAAGCGTCTGGTGAAAAACATCGCCTACGACCACGAGATGGACACCACGTTCATGGCCAAGCCGTATCCAGGCCAGGCGGGTAACGGTCTGCACGTACACATTTCGATTCTCGACAAGGAAGGCAACAACATCTTTGCCAGCGAGGATCCCGAGCAGAACGCCGCGCTGCGTCACGCGATCGGCGGTGTGCTCGAGACCCTGCCGGCGCAGATGGCGTTCCTTTGCCCGAACGTCAACTCTTACCGTCGTTTCGGCGCGCAGTTCTACGTGCCGAACTCGCCGAGCTGGGGCGTCGACAACCGTACCGTAGCGGTTCGCGTGCCGACCGGTTCACCGGACGCCGTGCGCATCGAGCACCGCGTGGCCGGTGCCGACGCCAACCCGTACCTGTTGATGGCTTCGGTTTTGGCCGGCGTGCACCACGGCCTGACCAACCAGATCGAGCCTGGCGCCCCGGTGGAAGGCAACAGCTACGAACAGAACGAGCAGAGCCTGCCGAACAACCTGCGCGATGCCCTGCGCGAGCTGGACGACAGCGAAGTCATGGCCCGTTATATCGACCCGATGTACATCGACGTGTTCGTGGCGTGCAAGGAAAGCGAGCTGGCCGAGTTCGAGAACTCCATCTCCGACCTTGAGTACAACTGGTACCTGCATACCGTTTAAGACGGATCACGCCGATCAACTGTGGGAGCGTCTTTCAAATCCTTGGATGACCGGTCAGTTCGACTACATATTCCCCTGCGTCGAGTCACAACCATGACAATCACTCGCAGCGACTGGGAGCAACGCTTCCAGTCCCTCAACATCGAAAGCCGCGCCTTCATCGACGGCCAGTACTGCGCGGCCGCCAGCGGCGCCACGTTCGAATGCATCAGCCCGGTGGACGGTCGTTTCCTGGCGAATGTGGCCAGCACCGACGAAGCCGATGCCAACGCCGCCGTCGCCGTTGCCCGTCGCACCTTCGAATCCGGCGTCTGGGCCAGCCTGGCTCCGGCCGAGCGCAAGCGCGTGCTGATCCGCTTCGCCGACTTGATCCTGGCCAACCAGGAAGAGCTCGCGCTGCTTGAAACCCTCGACATGGGCAAGCCGATCAGCGACTCGATGAACGTCGACATTCCGGCGACCGCCAACGCGATTCGCTGGACCGCCGAAGCCATCGACAAGATCTACGACGAAGTCGCTGCCACGCCCCGCGATCAGCTTGGCCTGGTGACGCGCGAACCGGCCGGCGTGGTCGCGGCCATCGTGCCCTGGAACTTCCCGCTGATCATGGCCAGCTGGAAATTCGCCCCGGCCCTGGCGGCAGGTAACTCGTTCATCCTCAAGCCTTCGGAAAAGTCGCCGCTGACGGCCATTCGCATCGCGCAGCTGGCACTGGAAGCGGGCATCCCGAAAGGTGTTTTCAACGTCTTGCCGGGCTACGGTCACACCGTCGGCAAGGCGCTGGCGTTGCACATGGACGTCGACGTGCTGGCCTTCACCGGCTCCACGGCGATCGCCAAGCAACTGATGATCTACGCCGGGCAAAGCAACATGAAACGCGTCTGGGCAGAAGCGGGGGGCAAAAGCCCGAACGTGGTGTTCGCCGATGCACCGGACCTGCGCGCGGCGGCACAAGCGGCAGCCAGCGGCATTGCCTTCAATCAGGGCGAAGTCTGCACCGCCGGTTCGCGCTTGCTGGTGGAGCGTTCGATCCGCGAGCAGTTCTTGCCATTGTTGGTCGAAGCCCTGCAAGCCTGGAAGCCGGGGCATGCGCTTGATCCTTCGACCACCGTCGGCGCGGTCGTCGACCAGCGTCAACTGGACAACGTATTGCGCTACATCGATATCGGCAGGGAACAGGGTGCCGAGTTGATCGCGGGCGGCCAGCGCACCCTCGAAGAAACCGGTGGCCTGTACGTGGAGCCGGCGGTTTTCGACGGCGTGACCAACGCCATGACCATCGCCCGGGAAGAAATTTTCGGCCCGGTGCTGTCGGTCATCACCTTCGACACCGCTGAAGAAGCCCTGGCAATCGCCAACGACAGCATCTTCGGCCTGGCCGCCGGCGTGTGGACCAGCAACCTGAGCAAGGCCCACACCTTCGCCCGTGGCCTGCGTGCCGGCAGCGTCTGGGTCAACCAGTATGACGGCGGCGACATGACCGCGCCGTTCGGCGGGTTCAAGCAGTCGGGTAACGGTCGGGACAAATCGCTGCACGCGTTCGACAAGTACACCGAACTCAAGGCGACCTGGATCAAGCTCTAAGACCTATAAAAAAGCGACGGTCACCGGCCTCTTGCCGGTGCCCATCGGAGAAACCTATGAAACAAGCACATGTTAATAGCTACTACGCCGCCACCCGCAACTTCACCGGCGATTTCCCGGTACTGGAAGGGGCGGTTGACTGCGACGTCTGCGTGATCGGCGCCGGCTACACCGGCCTGTCCTCGGCGCTGTTCCTCGCCGAAGCGGGCTACAGCGTCACCGTGCTCGAAGCGGCCAAGGTCGGCTTCGGCGCCAGCGGTCGCAACGGCGGGCAACTGGTCAACTCCTACAGCCGCGACGTCGATGTCATCGAAGAGCGCTACGGCGACAAGACCGCCGAAATCCTCGGCAGCATGATCTTCGAAGGTGCGGACATCATTCGTCAGCGCATACAGCACTACGACATCCAGTGCGACTACCGTCCCGGTGGCATCTTCGCGGCGATGAACAAAAAGCAACTCAAGGGCCTGGCCGAGCAGAAGAAGAGCTGGGAACGCTACGGCAACAAGAACCTGACAATGCTCGACGCTGCCGACATCAAGCGCGAAGTGGGTTCCAATGCCTACGTCGGTGGCCTGCTGGACATGCAGGGCGGCCACATTCACCCGTTGAACCTGGCCCTCGGCGAAGCCTCGGCGATCATCGGCCTGGGCGGCAAGATCTACGAGCAGTCGGCGGCGGTGGAAATCACCTACGGCGAGCCGATCACCGTGCGCACCGCCAAAGGCGTGGTAAAGGCCAAGTACCTGCTGATCGCTGGTAACGCCTACCTGCCGCAGGGCCTGGACAATCGCGTGACCAGCAAGAGCATGCCGTGCGGTTCGCAGATCGTTGTGACTGAACCGCTGCCGGAAAAAGTTGCCCGCAGCCTGATCACCAACAACTACTGCGTCGAAGACTGCAACTACCTGCTCGACTACTACCGCCTGACCCGCGACAACCGCCTGCTCTACGGCGGTGGCGTGGTCTACGGCGCCCGTGAGCCGGACGACATCGAACAACTGATCCGCCCGAAGATCCTCAAGACCTTCCCGCAGTTGAAGGATGTGAAGATCGACTACCGCTGGACCGGCAACTTCCTGCTGACCATGTCGCGCATGCCGCAATTCGGCCGTATCGAGAAAAACGCCTACTACATGCAGGGCTACAGTGGTCACGGCGTTACGTGCTCGCACCTGGCCGGCAAGCTCATCTCGGAAATGATACGTGGCGACGCCGAGCGTTTCGACGCGTTTGCATCCTTGCCGCACATGCCGATGATCGGCGGGCGCACCTTCTCGGCTCCGTTGACCGCCCTCGGCGCCGTGTACTACTCGCTGCGCGACCGTTTCGGCATCTAGACTTTACCTCACCGGCAGGCACCCCAATCAGGTACTGCCGGCTTTTTTACCTGAAACACCACGTACCCCTGTAGGAGCAGCCGCAGGCTGCGATCGTTTGATCTTGCTTTTGACGATCAAAGATCAAAAGATCGCAGCCTGCGGCAGCTCCTACAGCAACACCCACAAACGTGATTTAATAGCCGCCTTTCACGTTTCCGGGACCGGAAAACGGCGCGATCTACGCCTGCTCTCCACCCCCATTACCCTTGCGTACCAAGCACATAAGGCTGTCATGGACACGGGCTCACGACTCAAATTAGTACGCGAAAGCTACAAACTGTCCCAGCGCGAGCTGGCCCGGCGTAGCGGCGTCACCAATGCCACCATTTCCCTGATCGAACAGAATCGCGTCAGTCCTTCCGTCAGCTCGCTGAAAAAGCTGCTTGAAGGCATTCCCATGTCCCTGGCCGACTTCTTCACCTTCGATCAGCCACCGCGCGAGCATCAATACGTCTTTCGCGCCAACGAACAGCCGGACCTCGGCCGCCACGGCCTGCGGCTGCTGCTGATCGGTGCGTCCGTGCCGAGTCGGCAGATGCGTCTGTTGCGCGAACAATACGCGCCGGGTGCCAGTTCCGGCGAAGAGCCGATCGTGCACTCAGAAGGCGAGGAGTGCGGGCTGGTCACCCGTGGCACCGTCGAGCTGACGGTGGACGGGCAGATCAGCGTGCTCAATGCCGGTGACGGGTACTATTTCCCCACGACCTTGCCGCACCGGTTCAGGAACATCGGCGCGGATGAGGCGGAAATCATCAGTGCGAACACCCCGGCGAACTTCTGACGAACCGGCCCCAGGACGTCAATCGCCGCATTACGCCTGGGCAACGTGCTTGGGCCCCGCCAGGGCCCACAGTACCAGGCCAATCAACGGTACAAACACGATCAGCACCATCCATACCCCCTTGTTGCTGGCGTTCCCTGCGCTTTTGCGCACCCGGTTGATCGCCCACAGTTCAAGCGCCAGCAGCACTGCCGCCGATACGATCCATAGCGTTTCTATTTGCATGAGCCACCTCCTGATAGTCAGTCAGTTAGGTGGCCGTGCAATCGCGGGGTTCATTTAATTTTCGCCGCTACCTGGCTTTCCAGTGTCCGCCACCGGACTCGCAATCGATCCTGGCCTGGTCAATGTGCTGCGCATCGTAGTAATAGGTGGTGACCTTGGCGCTGTCGGGAATGTTCAGCGACGTGCTGTTCTTGTCCTTGCTGGTGGAATGTGGGTTGGCCAGGGATTCCTGGGTCAGCGTAGCGACGCAGGAGGCTTGATAGTGATCGGCGCACTGTTCGACCTTTTTCTTGGTGCTGGCCAGCATGTCCTTGCTCTCATTGCTGCAGGACCAATCGATGGCATTGACCGGCATGCCTTCGTATTCATAACAGCTGTGAGTCTCGACCACGGGAACGGCAGCGCTTTGCGATCGCGTCAGCACGTCACAGCCTTCGGCGGCGGCCAGGCCGGGAATGAGGCTGGCGATCAGGAGCAGAAGTCGACGGTTCATCGGGATTTCCTCTGCAATGGCGCCTTTGCCTGATCGGGAAGTGGCGCCGACAGAGATTTGAAAACGCGATGAGGTACGGGGTTCCCTTCATTTCAAGGGACCCTGTAGGAGCGAGCATGCTCCGGGCGGCGTTCCGACGATGGACGTCAACGATAACGCGCCCTGTCTGGATGAACGCGTTGTCTGGACATTTTTCGCGAGCAGGCTCGCTCCTACAGAGGGATGAGTACATCCGCGAAATCAGGTCGGCTGTCAGGCCGCCTCGCTTTCGCGTTTGATCTTGATCTGGCTTTTGATTTTCTTGCCCCCTCGAGAGGCCGAGTGGAGGTTCTGCGCAGTGGGTAAACCGGCAAGGATGCCGGTTTAGCCGCGCTGGGCCATGGATGGCCCATCGCGGCGACCCACGGAGCAGGACCGGAGCGAGGGTATGGCGAGCCCTAGCGAGCCACCGAACGCCAGGGGCAAGAGCCCTTGGTTACTTAGGGCCGGGCGGCGTTCCGTTTTTCCAAGTGACTCGCTGTAAGAGCGAAACCCTAGGTGGCCGTTACCGCAGCAACGGATATACACCCAATCTAAATTACAAATCTGCGGGGCTTCATCATGCGGGTTATCGGCGCGATTAAACGTTGGCCGCCAGCTTCCCACCCGCCAACCGTCGCTTGTACGCACTGTCACGATTGGCCAGCCACCAGTACAGCGGCGACGTAATCAACAGGCCCACCAACCAGGACAAATCCGCGCCGTTGATGTGCTCGGAAATCGGTCCGACATACAGCGGCGTGTTCATGAACGGGATCTGAACCACGATGCCGATCGCGTAGGCCAGCAGCGCCTGCGGATTGTAGCGACCGTAGATACCGCCATCGACGTGGAAGATCGAATCGATGTCGTACTTGCCTTTGTGAATGGCGTAGAAGTCGATCAGGTTGATCGCTGTCCACGGCGCCAACACCACCAGCAATACCAACACCATGTCGACGAAGTGGCCGATGAAGTCAGCGGAGGCACCGACGGCGGCAAAGCAGCAGGCCGCGAGCACAATGACCGAGAGCACGGCGCGGCTCTTGGCGGTGGGGATCCAGCGGTAGGCGAAGGTTTGTACCAGGGTGATCAGCGACAGCACGGCGCCATAGAGGTTGAGTGCGTTGTGGCTGATGACGCTAAGCAGGAACAGCACCAGCATCAGCGGGCCGATGGAACCGGTGGCGAGCTTGACCGCGTCCATGGTGTCCATGCCGACTGGCGTGGCCAGTACGGCGACGGCGCCGAAGACGAACGAGAGGCTGGAACCGAGCACTGTGCCCAGGTAGGTGGTCCAGAAGGTGGCCGCCACGGGCACGTTGGCCGGCAGGTAGCGCGAGTAGTCGGACACGTAGGGCGCGAAGGCGATTTGCCACAGCGCGGCCAGGGAAACCGTTGCCAGCCAGCCGGAAATGTTGAAACCGCCACGGGTGAGGAAATCGTCAGTCTGCACGTGGGTCAGGATGTAGCCGAAGCCCAGCACGATGCCGATGCCCAATACCCAGGTGCCGATACGGTTGAGCACGTGGATGAAGCGATAGCCGATGATGCCGATGATGCCCGAACCCAGGGCACCAATGACGATGCCCACCGGTACCGGCACGCTATCAACCACGCCGTGCAGGGATTTGCCGGCCAGCACGATGTTGGACGCGAAGAAGCCGATGTACATGACGCCGGCGATCAGCACCACCAGCAGAGCACCCAGGGAACCGAACTGGGCGCGGCTCTGGATCATCTGCGGGATACCCATCTGCGGTCCCTGGGCCGAGTGCAGGGCCATCAGCACGCCGCCGACCAAGTGGCCGACGAGGATGGCGACGATGCCCCAGACCAGGTTCAGGTGGAACATCTGCACGCCGAGGGCGCCGGTGACGATGGGCAAGGGGGCGATGTTGCCACCGAACCACAGGGTGAACAGGTCTCGGGTCTTGCCATGACGATCTTGCGGCGGCACGTAGCCGATCGTGTGTTTCTCGATGAGCGGGGCGCTCGTTGCTGCAGTGGTTACCATGATGAACTCCAAGGCAAAGTGAGTACGTGGACGTACTTCGGTGAGCGTCGCGCGAACGACGCTTTTCTTGTTGGAGCGATCATGTGCAATGGATCGGGATAGATAAATTAGTAAGTTTGTTGCCTCAAACCTTAAAAAATATATGCCGTGGCTGCGCTCGCCTCCGGTATGTTCAGCCTTGACGCAAAACCCTTGTGGGCGCTGTCGATTCCTTGACTTTCCGGAGGTCCCCATGGCCGCTTACAACCTGCGCCAACTCAGATATTTCGTCACCACGGCCGACTGCGGCAGCGTGGCCGAGGCTTCGCGCAAGCTCTATATCGCGCAACCATCGGTGTCGACGGCGATCAAGCACCTGGAAGAGAGTTTTGGCGTGCAACTGTTCATCCGACATCACGCCCAGGGCGTTTCACTGACGCCGAGCGGCTCGCGGTTCTACCGCAAGGCCCAGGAGCTGCTGCGGGTCGCCCATGAGTTTGAGCAAAATGCCCTGGCGGACAATGACGTGGTGGCGGGGCAGATCGATATCGGCTGTTTTGAAACCGTGGCGCCGCTGTACCTGCCGCGCCTGATCGCCGGTTTCAAGGCACGTTGGCCGGGGGTGGAAATCCGCATTCGCGATGGCGAGCAGCAGGAGTTGGTGCAAGCGTTGACCGCCGGCAGCATCGACATGGCCATGGTCTTCGAACACGACCTGGACAGCACGATCGAGACGGTGGCACTGATGCCGCCGCAGCAACCCTACGCCTTGCTTCCCGCGGACCACCGCTTCGCGCAGCAGGCGAAAGTTTCGCTGCACGACCTGGTGCTGGAGCCGATGATCCTGCTGGATGTGGTGCCCAGCCGAACCTATTTCGTGAGCATCTTCGAAGAGCGCGGGCTGACGCCGAATATCGTCTTCAGTTCGCCTTCGATCGAAATGGTCCGGGGGATGGTAGGACGGGGTTTCGGCTTTTCGATCCTGGTGACCA
This sequence comes from Pseudomonas umsongensis, assembly GCF_002236105.1. Classification (GTDB taxonomy): domain Bacteria; phylum Pseudomonadota; class Gammaproteobacteria; order Pseudomonadales; family Pseudomonadaceae; genus Aquipseudomonas; species Aquipseudomonas umsongensis. The sequence continues at coordinate 1,598,039 of NZ_NIWU01000001.1, read as the reverse complement.
AACCGTTTTCCGAATACACCTATGACGGGCAAAAAGTCGTGTGCGTGCCGCTGGCCGAAGCCGTGACCGGCTCCGGGTTGTCAGCGGCGTGGTTGCGCAGGGCGCAGCTGACCAAGCCGGTGCAGCTGTTCGTGGACTACTGTCAGGAAGAACTGGCCCGGCTCTATACCTGAGCATCGGGCCAGCCATCAGTTGCCGATCGCCAGCAGCATCCGTTGCAGCATGGCATCGCAGCCATGCAGTTGCTCCAGGCTGACGAACTCGTCGGGTTTATGACCTTGCTCCATGCTGCCCGGGCCACACACCACCGTCGGGATTCCCGCCGCATCGAACAGGCCGCCCTCGGTGCCGAACGCCACCGTACCGAAATCCCGAGAACCGGAAAACGCCGCGATCAATTCAGCGGCTTCGCTGCGGGCATCGGTGGCCAGGCCGGGGTACGCCGACAATTCACTGAAACGGATCTCGCTGTGCTCACTCACGGCGCGCATGCGCGGCAACAGTTGCTGCTCGGCGTAGGCCTGCAGTTCCTGCGCCACCCGGCGCGGGTCGTGCGAGGGCAGGGCGCGTACTTCGAAGTCGAAGCGGCAGTCGGCCGGGACGATGTTCAAGGCCTTGCCGCCGCCAATCACACCGGTCTGCACCGTGGAGAACGGTGGATCGAAACGCACGTCATGGAGTTCGGGGGCCTTGAGCCGTTGGCCGATGCGCCCCAGTTCACTGACCAGCTCGGCCGCGTATTCGATGGCATTCACCCCAAGCGGGGCGTAGGCCGAATGGCAGGCGTGACCGTGGATGTCACAGCGCATCGCCAGCTTGCCCTTGTGGCCCAGCACTGGTTTGAGTTCGGTGGGTTCGCCAATGATGCACAGCATGTGTTTGACCGGTCGTTGTTCCAGGGCCTTGAGCAGGGAGCGTACGCCCAGGCAGCCGACTTCTTCGTCGTAGGACAGGGCGATATGCACCGGCAGTCGCAACGAGGCCTGCACCAGCGATGGCACCAGGGCGAGCACGCAGGCGATGTAGCCCTTCATGTCCGCCGTGCCGCGACCGTACAGTTTGCCCCCTAGTTCGGTGAGCTGGAACGGCGCAACGGTCCACGGCTGGCCGTCGACGGGCACCACGTCGGTGTGCCCCGAGAGCACGATGCCTGGCCGGTCCGCCGGGCCGATCGTGGCAAACAGATTGGCCTTGCTGCGCTCCTGGTTGTAGACCAGTTGGCACGGCACATCGAAACCTGCGAGGTAGTCGCGGACAAACTCGATCAGTTGCAGGTTGGATTCGCGGCTGGTGGTGTCGAACGCCACCAGCGTTGCGAGCAGATCGCGGCTGGCGCTCATCGATCGTCTCCGGCGACACCATAGCCAGGGGACCTGTCGGGCGCCAGGGCGCGGTCGATGTAGTCCTGGACTTGCGGACGGTAGGCCTGCCAGAGTTTTTGCAGCTGGCCAATCGGGTCTTCATCGGCCCAGTCGACCCGCAGGTTGACGATCGGCCAAGTCAGTTCCCCGACAACCAGCACTGCAGCCGAATGCACCGGCCCGGCTTCGCCACCGGCCGCCATGCCACCTTGCATCGCCGCGAGCAATCGGTCGGCCAGATGGCCTTCGGCCTGTTCGAAGGCGCTGACCATGGCCTCGATTACGCCGGGGGCCGCGAGCATGTTGCCGGCCGCCACGCATTGCTCGCCGGACACCGCATTGTGCTTGCCCAGGGTTTGCGCACCGCTGAAGTGCGCGGTGCGGCCGAGGTGGTCGATGGCAGTGATCTGCCGGTACTGGCTGTAGCCGTTGCGGGTCAGCACCTTGTCCAGGGCCTCCGCAGGTGCGAGGCCTTGCTCCATCAAGGCGAGGGTTTCCGGGCCAAGGGAGGGCAGGGTGATGTTTTGCGTGGAGACGGCACCCACACCGGGCAGCAACCAGGGGCAGCGGGCGCCGACGGCGATGCTCGAGGAGCTGATGGCGATGCCGAACTGGCCGGTTTCGGGGCAGCGGGCGGCTATGGAAAAGGTCATGGCTGTGCTCCTTATTCCGGGATCACCGCGATTACATCAATCTCCATCAGCCACTGTGGCTGACCCAATGCCGTCACCACCAGCCCGGTGGAAATCGGGAACACGCCTTTGAGCCACTTGCCCACTTCCTGATACACCGGTTCGCGGTAGCGCGGGTCGATCAGGTAGGTGGTGGTCTTGACGATGTGGCGCAGGTCGCTGCCGGCTTCTTCCAGCAGTTGCTTGACGTTGCGCATGGCTTGCTCGGTCTGTGCCCGCGGATCGCCGAGGCCAACGAGGTTACCTTCGAAATCGGTGCCGACCTGGCCGCGCACATAGACGGTATTGCCGGCGCGGACGGCCTGGCACAGGTCGTTGTCCAGGCTCTGGTTCGGGTAGGTTTCCTTGGTGTTGAACATGCGGATGCGGGTATGGGTTGGCGTAGTCATTTAAAACTCCTGAGGTATGGGGGCCGGCGCGGTTCACGCGCCGGGCAGATATCAAGCGCTGACGGTTGTCTTGTTAGCGGCCGGGGCGTTTTCGGCCTCGCGTTGGCCAGCATCGCGGTACTCGAGGTAGGTGCGCTGGATGGCGATGTGATCGGCCACATACTTGGCGTCATGCCACACGCCCCAGATGAACGAGGAGCCACGGCGGGACTGCCAGGGCAGGCCAAGGAAATACACGCCAGGTTCGCTGGACACACCGCGCTGGTGCTGCGGCTTGCCGTTGTCGTCAAAGGCGTCGACCTTCAGCCAGCTGTAGTCCACGGCAAAACCGGTGGCCCAGATGATCGACGTCACGCCGGCCTTGGCCAGGTCGAGCTCGAGGATCGGCTGGGTGACACAGTCCGGCTCCGGGAAGGTATGACGTGCTTCGGGTTCTTCCGGCAGGTCCAGGCCATTGCGTTCGATGTAGGCATCGGCGGCATCGAGCAAGGCCAGGTAGTTTTCATCGCCCCGGGCCAGGTTCTCCGCCAGGTTCGGCTGGAAGGTCGCCACGCTGCCATTGAACGCTTGGGTCAGGCCCACCAACACCATGCCGGCATGCGCCAAGCCACGGAAATCCACGGTGCGGCCACCCTGGGCGCCACTGACGGCGATGGTCACGTGTTCGCGACCGGGTTTCATGGCGGCCTGGTCCCATTCGCCGAGCACGCCCAGCCACCAGCAGAAATCGCGATTGCGATAGGCGCGGGGCGGGCGATCGTGGGCGCCGACCGACAGGTAGACCTGCTTGCCCGAGCGCTGCAGTTCATCGGCGATCTGCACCCCCGAGGAACCTGCGCCCACCACCAGCACGGCGCCCTCGGGCAATTGTCCGGGATTGCGATAGTCGGCGGAGTGGATCTGCAGCAATTGTGCATCTTTGGGGGCGATCGGCGGGATCACCGGACGCTGGAAGGGCCCCGTGGCAGCCACCACGCGGCTGGCCTCGATCACGCCTTGGGAGGTCTCGATGGTGAAGCCCGGGCGGCCGACATTGCGTTCGACTTTCTTCACTTCCACACCGGTGCGGATCGGCGCCTTGAACTTGCGGGCATACGCTTCGAAGTAATCGGCCACGCGCTCCTTGGGGGCAAAACCATCGGGGCTGATATCGTCGAATTCCAGGCCCGGAAAACGGTCGTGCCAGGCCGGACCATTGGCCACCAGCGAATCCCAGCGGCCGGTGCGCCAGCGCTCGGCGATACGGTTGCGCTCCAGCACCAGGTGCGGCACGCCGAGCTTGCTCAGGTGTTCACTCATGGCGACGCCGGCCTGGCCGGCGCCAACAATCAAGGTATCTATTATTGTTTTATCAATGGTCATCTCTTTGCCCTTCGAAGTTGGATAAAGGTCTATGTCGACCTGCCATTTCTTGGGCTCAAGACTAGGGATCAGCCTGATATCGGTAAAATATTATTAAGCTGGCATTTGAGTATAAATAACTGATGCAGAGCGTTTGCGGCGTGGGGTTGGCGAGGGTGGGATTGAACGTTCGTCGGCCGGCACCCTGCAATCGCTGCCCATTCCATCACGGCTGCTAAGCTTCGACCTTGCCACGTACTGGCCTGCCCAGGGCCCGGAAGGGGCAAGCGATTGTCGGCAATCTGCACGGAGGCAGGCAATGGTGATCAAGCACACAGGTCCTGCAAGTGCAGAGGGTACTGCCGTGCCGCTCGATCCTGAAGAGATGGAGCGGGTGCTGGCGTTGCTGCTGGCCAGTCCGTTGTTCGCCAGGTCCCGGCGCATGGGCAGTCTGTTGCGGTTTCTGGTCGAACACGACCTGCAATCGGCCCATGTTCCCCTGACCGAACACGCCATCGGTATCGCCGTGTTTCGTCGCGATCCGGCGGTGTATTGCACCGGTGACGATCCGGTGGTGCGGGTGCAGGTGGGGCGGTTGCGGCGCAAACTCGCCAGCCATTACGCCACGGTGGGGCAGCAGGAACCGGTGCGACTGAGCATTGCGCCTGGTTGTTATCGCCTGGCCTATCAGCGACTGCGCCCCAATGCAGGGGCCGCGCACCACCCTGTCTTGCAGATCCAGCCCTTTACCTGCATTACCCGCGAGGGCGATGACTTTGCGCGTGGCCTGTGCGAGGAGCTCAGTTGTCGCCTGTTCGAGTCGTTCGAGCAGGCACAGACCAGTGGCAACCATGTATTGATAAGGATGCCGCGCAGCAGTGTGAAAACAACGAATGCCCGGCGTGGCGGCCGCTACTGCTATTGCCTGGAGGGCAGCGTGCGGGTCGAGCCGGCACGGGTTCGGGCATCGCTGCGGTTGGTGGATGCGGCGCAGGGGCGGATTCGCTGGTCGGCCCAGTTTGATCGCAATCAGCCCTATGGCATTGCTACCCAGGAGGATCTGGCAGCCTCTATCTGCCTGTCGCTAGCGGGTTATTTTGCCCAAGCTCCATTCGATGAATAGAGGGGGCAACGCGTGGTTGCCCCCGCTGCGCTCATCAAACGGTTTTCCATTGACCGCCTTCGTAAAGGCGACCTGCGGTGTTATCGAAGGTCAGGTCGATTTCGATCGCCTTTGAGCGTGAGGTACTGAACATGGTACTGGTCTGCACATCCTGTTCGAACCATACGAGGATAGTTTCCACGGGAGTCAGTACGGTATTGCCGGTGACCACCCGATTGACGGCCACGTAGATGGGTGTACTGACCTGATTGCCATCGATGCCGGTGGACAACTGGTTGATCCCCGGATGGATCGGCGCGAAGTTGTTCACGAACGTCACGGAAACTTCGGGCCCGCCCGTGACTGCCGGGCTCAGCAAGCCGTGTTCATCGAGTGTCGAGGTTTGCCCCAAACCGATATTGACGACATTGGTCGAGACTTTGACTTGTACGTTTTCCTGGAACACGTTGGTGGCGAACAGCTGATACAGCGGCGTCCAGCTGAATTCGTTATTGCTCAGGTAGGCGGAGTAGGACTGCCAGACCACGTTGTAGTCGGCAGTACCGACTTTCTTGGCGAAGCACAGCTTGTAGCCGGACTTCTTCAGCTGGGTCAGGTCGTCTGGGGCAATTTCAATGGTTACGGTTTTTTGCGAAGCCGCCAGGGCGGACCTCAAGACCCGACCGTAATCGGTGGATTTCAGCGCAGTGGCAGCACCCATGATCGACTTGACGGCTTCTTGCACATCATTGTGAAGCTGCTGGCTTTGTTGGCTGACAGCGATTGATTTGCTCATGGTTTCCCTCTTCCTTGGTGGTGTGTCGGGCAGACGATGGGCCGCTAGCGGTCAAGCCGGTCGGTCCATCGAGGCTTTCAATCTAGGCGCATGGGGCAGGGTGCCCAAGTGTCTTGGCGTTACAGGCGGGTATCGGGGTTGTATCAAACGTTATTACGATTGGTTTGTAGGCTTTTTTCCGCATCTAAGTGCGAAATTTCCTAAAGTGCATTTGAGGTGAGAAAAGTTGAAAGTAGGATACTTCATTGATGCTGTAGGATGCCTAAATATGTCCTGAGGACAGACTTAAATGGAAACTGAATTTCCAAATAACCTCGACATCTTTCTTGTTTGATTGTCTAGGCTTGTCGAACGTAGTCCTTGCAATTTTATTGTCAAGGAAGTGGTTATCACGAAAAAACGGGAGGGGTTATGGCTTCAAGCAGCTTTCAGAACGAAGTGCCAAAGGCACGGGTCAACATAAAACTCGACCTGCATACCGGCGGTGCGCAGAAAAAAGTCGAATTACCGCTGAAGCTGATGGTCATGGGTGACTACAGCAATGGCAGGGAACAGCGCCCCTTATCAGCCCGAAGCAAGGTTTCAATCAACAAAAACAACTTCGATAGCGTCTTGGCGGAGTTTACTCCGGTGTTGAAAGTGGCCGTGGAAAATACCCTGGTCGATGACGCTGGCGACGCCTCGGTCGAGCTGAAGTTCCAGCGCATGAAGGACTTCGAGCCGGAGCAGGTGGCGCGGCAAATCCCGCATCTGCGCGCGCTTTTGGCCATGCGCAACCTCTTGCGTGACCTCAAGTCGAATCTGCTGGACAACGCCACCTTTCGTCATGAGCTGGAACGTATCCTCAAGGATGATGCGCTCAGCGACGAGTTGCGCGCCGAGTTGGCCACGTTGGTACCGGAAGAAAATCGTTAATCCACTTCGGTTCGTTTAAAGGGAAGTTACCTTAATGTCCATCGAAAGTTCTAACGTGCAATCGCGCGACGCTACAGTGTTGTCCGAAGAAAGAGGCGTATATGGCGCACTGTTTGGCAAGATCAATCTCAGTCCGGTCGAAACCCTGAGTAGTATCGAAGTATTTCAAAATACCGAGGCTCTCTCCGAAGTGTCCGCCGATGAGCGAGTAACGGCGGCTGTCAGTGTATTTCTGAAACTGCTGGGGCAGTCTTCGCAGAAATTCGAACGCCTGGATAAAGTCCTGCTCGATGAACACATTGCAGCCCTGGATGCGCAAATCAGCCGGCAACTCGATGCCGTGATGCACCACCCCGATTTCCAGCGGGTGGAGTCAACCTGGCGTGGGGTCAAGTCGCTGGTCGACCAGACCGATTTTCGTCAGAACGTGCGCATTGAATTGCTCGATATCAGTAAGGAGCATCTGGTCCAGGATTTCGACGATGCACCGGAAATTGCGCAAAGCGGCCTGTACATGCATACCTACACCCAGGAGTACGACACTCCCGGCGGGGAGCCCATTGCCGCCGCGATCTCCAACTATGAGTTCGATTGCAGGCCGCAGGATATCGCCCTGCTGCGCAACATTTCCAAAGTCGCGGCCGCCGCGCACATGCCCTTCATTGGCACGGTTGGCCCGGCCTTCTTCGGCAAGCGCTCGATGGAAGAAGTGGCCGCCATCAAGGACATCGGCAACTATTTTGACCGTGCCGAATACCTGAAATGGAAGGCGTTCCGCGACAGTGACGACGCCCGCTACATCGGCCTGGTCATGCCCCGTGTCCTGGGGCGCCTGCCTTATGGGCCGGACACCGTTCCGGTGCGCAGCTTCAACTACGTCGAGAGCGTCAAGGGCCCGGACCACGACAAGTACCTGTGGACCAGCGCCTCGTTCGCCTTTGCCGCCAACATGGTCAAAAGCTTGATTGCCAATGGCTGGTGCGTGCAGATCCGCGGGCCGCAGTCGGGCGGCGCGGTGACCGAACTGCCGATCCACCTCTACGATCTGGGCACCGGCAACCAGGTAAAGATTCCTTCGGAAGTCATGATCCCGGAGACTCGCGAATTCGAATTCGCCGACCTCGGTTTCATCCCGCTGTCGTATTACAAGAACCGCGACTACGCGTGCTTCTTCTCCGCCAACTCGACCCAGAAAGCGGCCCTGTACGACACCGCCGATGCGACCGCCAACAGCCGCATAAATTCGCGCCTGCCCTACATTTTTCTGCTGTCGCGCATTGCCCATTACCTCAAGCTGATCCAGCGCGAGAACATCGGCACCACCAAGGACCGGCGCTTGCTGGAGCTGGAGCTGAACAAGTGGATTGGCGGGCTGGTCACCGAGATGACCGACCCGGGCGACGACCTGCAGGCCTCGCACCCGCTGCGTGACGCCAAGGTCACCGTGGAAGACATCGAGGACAACCCGGGCTTCTTCCGCGTCAAGCTGTACGCCGTGCCGCACTTCCAGGTGGAGGGCATGGACGTCAACCTTTCGCTGGTATCGCAGATGCCCAAGCGCAAGGCTGATACCGTTCGCGGGGAATCCAGGTCTTGAAAATCGACCGTCCCGTATGGTCTGCGGGGGCACTGCTGTGCCCCCAGCAGTTCCAGCAACAGGCACGCTGGGAAGCCTGGTCCAACGATCGCCTGGCACATTTGTTTCTGGTCCACCCCTGGGGGGTTCAGGCGGTGGCGTTTGATACGGAGGCCCTGCGCCTGGGCAAGCTCAAGGCCACGCAGTTATGCCTGCGCATGCCTGATGGCACCTTGGTTGATAGCGATCTGGTGGATCGTTTGCCCTGTGCTCTGGAATTGACCCACCTGCTTTCCGGTGAAGTTCAGGACGCTACGGTGCTCTTGGCCTTGCCGCTGGAACAGGCCAATGGCAACAACTGCTTGCTCGATAGCACCAAGGTCGAGCGACCGACGCGCTATCGGCAGGACTGGCGCAATGTGCAGGATTTCTACGATGGCGAGTCGCAACAGATCGGCGTGCTCGAACACGCGCTGAGCCTGCGTTTTGCCCACGACGACAACGCCGATTACCTGACCTGCCCAATCGCGCGCTTGATGCCGGACGGGCAGGGTGTATGGGGCCTCGACAGCGCTTATGTGCCACCACTGCTCGAGTTCGCGGCTCATTCGGGATTGCTGGCTCAGCTGGATAACCTGCTGACCCAGTTGTCCGCCAAGCGTCAACGGTTGATGGGCATGCGGCGTGAAAGCAACCAGCGCATGGCCGATTTTGCCGTAGCCGATGTGTCGCTGTTCTGGCTGCTCAATGCCTTGAACACCTATCAGCCGATTCTGGCGGATCTCAAGACCCATCCGGCACAGCATCCCGAGCTGGTCTATCGGGAGCTGGCCAAGTTGGCCGGAGGCCTGCTGACCTTTTCCCTGGAACACGACATCGAGCAGATCCCGCCTTACCGGCATGAGCATCTGGAAAGCGTCTTTCCACCGCTGTTGCGCCTGGTTTCCACCTTGCTGGAGGCCAGCCTGCCTTCGCGTGTCATTGCCCTGGAGCTTGCGGAGGACGGCGCCAATCGCTGGAAGGTCAGCCTCAATGATCCACGTCTGCGTGAGCGTGAAGGTGCCGATTTCTATCTGTCAGTGCGTTGCCGCTTGCCGGCAGCACAGGTGCAGAGGCAGTTTCCGCGCTTGTGCAAGATCGGCACGCCGGATGAAGTCGATCAGCTGATCAACGCCGCGCTCGATGGTGTGCCGTTGCAGCCGCTCAGCCATGTCCCGGCAGCCATTCCACTGAGGCTGGAAAACCAGTATTTCGACCTGGATCTCGACCACGCCAAGGGCCAGGCGGTGCTGGCTGCGGGGGTCTGCGCCTTCTACGTCCCGAGCACGCTGGCCGAGGTCAAACTTGAACTCTTTGCGGTGTTGCGCACATGAACCTGAAAGCCTCAAGAAAACCTACCGCACTGGCGGTGGATATCGACGCCTTGCTGCAGGACAGCTACCTGCTGGTGGTGGAACTGCGCCAGGGGGCATCGACGCTCGCTGGCACGGCGCTGTGGGACCTTTGCGTCAAGCAGGTCGAGCATGTTCGCCAGTTGCTCCAGCTCGCCGGCCTGAACCCGCGCAGCATCGATCACATCAGCCATGCCCAGTGCGCCTTGCTCGATGAAACCGTTCTCCGGGTCGAAACGCAGGCTCGCGATGCCTGGACGAAAGAGCCCTTGCAAGCGAAGTTCTTCAATCGCCACCAGGCCGGCGAGTTCCTGTATGAAGACATGCGCGAAGTCTTGCGTGATCCTGCGCCTGATCCACTGGTGCTGACAGTGTTCCATCGGGTGTTGATGCTGGGCTTCCAGGGGCGTTACCGCGATGCCGGCGACCCTGTGCGCGAGCAGTTGTTGAGCGCCTTCCATGCGCAGGTCGCCCCTTTGGGAATCAGCCGTTCGCTGGCGACAACAGTGAAGATCGGACAGCGACTGCGCATGCGCTTGTGGCCACATTCGCCGCTGGCCCATGGTCTGCTTGTAGGGCTGCTCTTCGTCGGTCTGTGGTGGGGGCTTGACCAACTGTTGGCCAATCTCCTCAACTCGGTTTTGCCTGGTGAGGCCTGAAATGAGGCCAATAACCCTGGCCCAGATGCGCGGTCTCTGGTTGTGGGCGGGCGCGCTGTCATTGACATTGTTGATAGTCGTGCCATTGGCCTGGGGCCTGCGGGCAACAGCTGTTCTGGCCGTCGTCTGCGTCATGGTCGTGGCCTGGAACCGGCTGGGGCGCCGTGCAACGTCAATGAGCGCATCATTGATCCTGGCCGAGAATACATCGTTGCCTCCGGCAGCCTACCGCCAACCAGTGGTGCTGGTCTGTGGCGATGGTCTTGTGGAGTTGTTCGGCGAGACACCCGTGGAACAACTGGCCTTGCGCACGACCCACCAGGGTTGCTATGTGCGGGTACCCGAGCTTGAGCAACTGCCTACGCTCACCGCCGGCCTGATGACACTGCGCCCGGAATGGAGTAGGCAGCTCAGCGTCATGTTCATCGTCAACCCGGCCGAGCAGGACGACAGCGCCGTACTGGCTGCACGGGTGCGTGCTTTGCGTTATCAGCTAGGTATCGTCCGAAAGGGCGACATTGCGCTGCCGCTACTGTTGGCGACTTACTTGCAAGCCCCGACCGCAGAGGCTGTCTGGTTCAGTTGGGAGGACGCAGAGGATAGCCCCAGGGTACGCGAGGCCGGAGCCTGCACCAGCCTGGCCGACTGGCAAAGTCACCCTTCAGACAGTGCAACGCGCGCTGCCCGCATGCACGCCAGCGTAAAGCTGAACAGTGTCGTGGCATGGCTCGATCACACGGTATTGCCTCACTTGTCGCCCCGCGATGCCCGCGATCCTGACGGTCTGCCGAAGGTTTGTGCTGTCACCTTCGTACCGCTGCTCGCGCAATCAGTCACGGGCAACTTATGGCAACAATGGCTGCGCAACAAGGTTGCACTGCTTGACGCCAGGCAAGCTGAGCCAGGGCAGTGCATATCCATGCCTTTCCCCGATCCCTTGCTGGCGCTGCTTCCCATGCAGGCTCAACGCGCTCTCTTGCAGCGTGCGAGCGTCATCGCCTGGTGGTTGTTCGCCGTTGCCGGGATAACAGCGTTGGCCAGCTCGGCCTGGCAGAACACCCTGTTGGTCCGCCAGGTCAGTGACGACTTGCGTCGTTACAACGCCCTCCCGGTGACTGGGCAACCTGAACGGCCTGAATACATCCTGCGCGAGCAGGCGCTGACGGTGCTGCGCGAGGATGCCCTGCGCCTGGACAGTTACTACCGACACGGCGCTCCCCTGTCGCTGGGACTCGGCCTTTATCGAGGCGAGCGCTTGCGCATCCGGCTGCAGTCGACGATTGCCGGTCACCGTCATCCTTTGTTGGCGCCAAGACTTGCGGGCAATTCAACGCCGGTGCGCCTGGACAGCCTGTCGCTGTTCAACACGGGCAGCGCCCAGCTCAAAGCCGGCTCGACGAAGATCCTGGTCAACGCCCTGGTCGACATCAAGGCCCAGCCTGGCTGGCTCATCGTGATCAGCGGTCATACCGATGCCACCGGCAGCACCGAACAAAACCTGCAGTTGTCCCGCGCCCGAGCTGCTGCCGTGCACGACTGGATGCAGCACATGGGCGGCATCCCTGGAAGTTGCTTTGCGGTTCAGGGTTTCGGTGCGAGCCAGCCCATCGCCAGCAATGACACCGAGGCCGGGCGAAGCGCTAACCGCCGTGTCGATATTCGTCTTGTGCCGGAGCCGGGAGCCTGCGTGTTCCCTGCTGCGGGATCAGACTTGCAACCCCCTGTCGCCTAACGCGGCATTCATGTTCTTAGAGAAGGAGCTTCACATGGCAATTCCCGTTTACCTGTGGCTGAAAAATGATGGCGATGCGGACATCAAGGGTTCGGTCGATGTGATAGGGCGTCAGGGCAGCATCGAGGTGCTGGCCCAGGATCATGGCTTGACCATTCCCACTGACAACAACACCGGCAAGCTGACAGGCACACGGATCCACACGCCGTTCAGGTTCACCAAGGAAATCGATGCTGCCAGCGTCTACTTGCTCAAGGGCGCGTCCCAAGGACAGACGTTCAAGAGCGCCGAGTTCAAGTGGTATCGCATCGATGACGCGGGCCAAGAGGTCGTTTACTACACCGTTCTGCTTGAAAACGTAAAGGTCGTGAGCGTCGTGACGAAAATGCACGACATCAAGGACCCGACAAAGGAAAAACACAATCACCTGGAAGACGTCCAGTTGCGTTACGAGAAGATCACCTGGAAGTTCGCCGAGGGCAACTTCAGTCACTCCGATGCCTGGGACGAGCGTCAGGGCGCTTAGCCCACTGAGCTCGCAGGTACTCATGCCTGCGGGTTCGATTTTCCGAGTTGAGCGTCCGAACGCGGGCGCTCAGCCAGCCCCATCGAGTTTCGGGCTCGTCGATGACCAACCGCACACTCAAAACAAGGACGTACCCCCATGGTACAGAATGCCTCCCGCTTGCTTCGCCGTCTCAATCCCTACTGTGCCCAGGCGCTGAGCGCGGCGGCGACCCTGTGCCAAAGTCGCGCCCATGGCTACATCAGTATCGAGCACTGGTTGCTTAAATTATTCGAACAGGGCGAGGGCGACCTGACGCTCATTGCCCGTCGCTACGAATGGGATCTGGACGCGCTCTGGCGCGGACTGCTTGAACACCTGGACACACTACAGCGTAGCGTGCACGGCAAGCCGCAGCTGTGTGGCAAATTGCAGCAATTGATCAGGAGCGCCTGGCTGCGCGCATCGCTGGACAGCCAGGAACAGCTGCGCTCGGCCCACTTGCTCGGCGCGTTGCTGGAGTCACCCGAGCTGCTGGCTTGTGACGCAGCCTGGCCACTGTTCAGCATCAGCGAAACCCAACTGCAGCATTTGTTCGTGCTGCTCGATCAACATTCCGAAGAGCGCCCCCAAGTGCAGCAAGAGGCTGCCATTGATCAGGCACCGGTCTCGATTGATGGGCTGGCGACGCCTTCATCCGCTTCCGGCAACCACGATGCCTTGCAGGCCGTGCTGGACAGGTTCACCCAGGACGTCACCGCAAAGGCCCGGGAAGGGCAGATCGATCCGGTGTTCGGCCGTGACGATGAGATCCGCCAGGTCATCGATATCCTCAGTCGTCGGCGCAAGAACAATCCGCTGTTGGTTGGCGAGCCCGGCGTCGGCAAGACCGCACTGGTCGAAGGTTTGGCGCTGCGCATCGTCGAGGGCAACGTTCCGGACAGCCTCAAACCGGTCAGCGTACGCACTCTCGACCTGGGGTTGCTGCAAGCGGGTGCCGGGGTCAAGGGTGAGTTCGAGCAGCGCCTGAAAAACGTCATCGATGCCGTGCAGCAATCGGCAAACCCAGTGCTTTTGTTCATCGATGAAGCCCATACCCTGATCGGCGCCGGCAACCAGGCGGGCGGTGCCGACGCGGCGAACCTGCTCAAGCCCGCACTCGCCCGGGGCGAATTGCGCACTATTGCCGCCACTACCTGGAGCGAATACAAGCAGTACTTTGAGCGCGATGCCGCCCTGGAACGACGCTTCCAGAAGGTCAAGGTCGACGAGCCGGATGACCACGATGCCTGTCTCATGCTGCGTGGCTTGAAGGCGCGTTACGCCAGCCATCATGGCGTGCACATTCAGGATGCGGCGGTACAGGCCGCGGTCGCGCTTTCGCGGCGTTACCTGACCGGTCGACAACTGCCCGACAAGGCCGTCGACCTGCTCGACACCGCCAGTGCCCGAGTGCGCATGAGCCTTGATTGCGAGCCCCAGGCACTGGTCAGACTCAAGGCCGGGCAGGCGGCCCTGGAGCTTGAACGGCAGGCACTGGTAGAGGATGCACAACTCGGCGATTGCAGCGTTGACGAGCGCCTTGACCTGATTGATGCGCAACGGGTCGACCTTCAAGACCAGCGCACTGCGCTGGTGCGCCAGTATCGCGACGAACTCGACCTTACCCGCCAACTGCTTGATGCACGTCAGGCTGACCCCCTGCAGATCTCGCTTTGTACTCGACTGCAACAGCAGCTTGCGAAGGTGCAGGGCAGCCAGCCGTTGCTCTCGCTGGACGTCAACCCACGCAGCGTGGCCGAAGTGATCGCTGACTGGACCGGCGTGCCGCTGGGCAGTCTGCTCAAGGACGAACAGGCCAGCCTGCTTGAACTGGAGCAACAATTGAGTGACCGCGTCGTCGGCCAGAATCACGCTCTCGGCGCCCTGGCCCAGCGCCTGCGCGCGGCCAAGACCGGCCTGACCGAAGAGCAGGCTCCCTTGGGCGTGTTCCTGCTGGTAGGCACCAGCGGCGTCGGCAAGACAGAAACCGCCCTGGCGCTGGCCGACTGTCTGTTCGGTGGCGAACAGTCGCTGATTACCCTGAACCTCTCCGAGTACCAGGAGGCCCATACCGTCAGCCAACTCAAGGGCTCGCCACCGGGTTATGTAGGTTACGGCCAAGGTGGCGTACTCACCGAAGCGGTACGCCGGCGCCCCTACAGCGTGGTATTGCTCGACGAAGTGGAGAAAGCTCACCGCGACGTGCTCAACCTGTTCTACCAGGTCTTCGATCGCGGTTTCATGCGTGATGGTGAAGGGCGCGAAATCGACTTTCGCAACACCGTCATCCTCATGACTTCCAACCTTGGCAGCGATGAACTGCAAGCCTGCGTGCAGCAATATCCTGAAGCACCTGACAGCACCCTGCAGGAGTTGCTGCGGCCACTGTTGCGCGAGCACTTCCAGCCGGCATTGCTCGCGCGCTTCCAGACCCTGATCTACCGCCCTCTGCAAGTCGAAGCATTGGAACGCATCGTCGCGCAAAAACTTGCCAAGGTCGCCCAGCGCCTGCAACGCCACTACGGCCTCAGCTGCCAGATCGAAAACGCGCTCAACCAAGCCCTGGTCGCCGCCTGCCTGCTGCCCGATACCGGCGCGCGCAACATCGACAGCTTGCTCAATCAGCAGATTTTGCCAGTGCTTAGCCTGCAGCTTTTGCAGCGGCAGGCGGCCCATCAGCAAACCCGGGGAGTGACCTTGGGTTACAGCGACGATGAAGGCATCACGCTGCGGTTTATCGATTCCCAGGAAGCGATGCCAAGCGTCGCCAAGGAGGCCTGACCATGAGCACCCAAACGCGCATCTTCTTCAACCACACCCGTCACAAATTCGCGATCCGCTGGTTCGACGCCGCGTTCGATGTCCTCGCCTTCGAAGGCGAAGAACACCTCAGCCAACCCTTCACTTACCGCATCGAATTCACCTGCAGCGAGCAAGACCTCAGCGCCGAGAAGATGCTCAACAAGGACGCCAGTTTCAGCCTCTATCCGCCGCCGGCAAAGCCTCCTTACCCTGGCCTGCCAGTGCCCGAGGTCAAGCCGTTGCGCAGCCTGTATGGGATGGTCAATAGCTTCCAGCGCCTGTCCGCCTCCCGCGACGAAGCGCGCTATGAAATCACCCTGCAACCGCGCCTTGCCCTGCTCGATCGTGGCCGTCAGTACCGCCTGTACCAGCAGCAGTCGGTGCCGGAGATCGTCGAGCACATCCTGCGCAGCCGCCACGATTTCCTCGGCCAGCATTTCCTGTTCCAGCTGGTGCGCGAATACCCCCGGCGCGAACAGGTCATGCAGTACGGCGAAAGCGACCTTGCGTTCATCGAGCGGCTGCTGGCCGAGGTCGGCATCTGGTACCGCTTCACGCATGACGACCGCCTGCGGATCGACGTCGTCGAGTTCCACGATGACCAGCGCCACTACCAGTTTGGCGTGAAATTGCCACTGCGCTCACCGGCCGGTTTCGCCAGCGGTGAGGACGGCGTGTGGGGTTTGCAGACCCGCCACCAGGTGGTGGAAAAATCCATCAACTTTCGCGCCTATCACCCCCTTGATGCCCGCGCCTTTCTCGATGGCGAGGTCGACCAGACCCGCGGGACCACGACCAGCACCTACGGCGAGGCCTACCACTACGCCGAACCCTATCGCGTGCTCGGTGACAAACTGGACCAAGACGAAGACCTGCTAAGCGAAAGCGGCTTTTTCTACGCGCGCCTGCGCCACGAGCGCTACCTCAACAGCCAGACCCATCTCAGCGGCGCCAGCAGCAGCGCCACCCTGGCGCCAGGCCAGGTGCTGAAAATCGCCGGCGCGCCCCAGGCCTTTGCCCCTGGCGCGGTGATCACCGGCCTGCGCACCCGTGCCGCCCGCGACCGCAACATCGAAGTGCATTTCGAAGCCATTCCCTACGCCGAGATGGTCTGCTTCCGCCCAAAGGTCCCGCCCAAACCGATCATCGCCGGCACCCTGCCAGCCCGGCTGAGCAGCCCCGAGCGCAACGACCGCTACGCCGAAATCGACCTCGAAGGCCGCTACCGCGTGCGCTTCCTGTTCGACCGCGACACCTGGAAACCCGGCCAGGAAAGCACCTGGCTGCGCCTGGCCCGGCCTTACGGCGGCGACACCCACGGCCTGCACCTGCCAATGCTCGCCGGCACCGAAGTGGCGGTGGCTTTCGAACAGGGCGACCCGGACCGCCCCTACATCGCCCACGCCCTGCACGACAGCGAACACCCGGACCACGTGACCCTGCGCAGGCGCGACCACACCCGCAATGTGCTGCGTACACCGGCGAACAACAAGTTGCGCATGGAAGACCTGCGAGGACAGGAGCACGTCAAGCTCAGCACCGAATATGGCGGCAAGAGTCAGCTGAACCTGGGGCATCTGGTGGATGCGAAGAAGCAGAAGCGCGGGGAGGGGTTTGAGCTGAGGACGGATGGCCATGGCGCCATCCGTGGCGGTAAGGGTGTGTTCATCAGTGCCGATGAGCAACCGAACGCCCAGGGTCAGGTACTGGACATGCAAGCCGCGCTGGGCCGCTTGCAACAGGCCGTCGAGCAGTTGCAAGGCCTGTCCAGCGAAGCGCAGGCAGCCCTCGCCGAACCCGCCGATGTGCAGGCGCAACTGTCAATGCAGCGCGAGCAAATCGAAGCACTCCAGGCCCAGGTGATCCTGCTCAGTGCGCCCCAAGGCATCGCCTTGACCAGTGGCCAACACCTGCAGCTGGCCGCGCAGGACAACTTGATGCTCAACGCCGGCGGCGACGCCAACCTCAGTGTGGTCAAGCGTCTGTTCTTCGGCATCGGCCAGGGTCTGAGCGTATTCGTGCGCAAGCTGGGGATCAAACTGATCGCCAATCAGGGCCCGGTCTCCGTGCAGGCGCAGAACGACCAACTCGAGCTGCTGGCCCGCCACGAACTGTCGATTACCAGCACCGAAGACGAAGTCCGCATCACGGCAAAAAAGAAAATCACCCTCAATGGCGGCGGAAGCTACTACATCCTCGATGCGAGCGGCATCGAATCGGGGACGACCGGGGACCACAAGGCCAAGGCGGCGCGTCACGAGTTCAACCTGCCCGCCAGCGAAGCCATTCCTTTGCCTGAACTGCCCGGCTCAGTGTGCAAGGACTGCCTGAAAAGAGCCCGGGCCGCTGCCCAGGGCTTTGTACTCAGGGAGACGCGAGCATGACGATCACTCAACGCGGTACCTGGATCGATTTGCTGGAGGCCTCCTGCGTGAAGGCGTCTATCACCTGCCTGGACATCATCATCGACCAGGCAGGCAGCAATGCCCCACTGCTTCCAAGTGTAGTCAGTGTGCAGCCATCACTGACCTGGTACTCGTTGTTCACCGGGCTGCCGGAAGCCGGTGCCGAAGAACTGGCGCCGTTGCTGGTGCGCGTTGACCTGGCGCAGCCGCTGCAGCGGCAATGGCTCAAGGGCTTGATGCATGAGTTGCAAGGTCGCTCACAACTACTGGCGCTGGCTTCCCACTGGCCTTTCCAGGCCTTGGCCGAGCACCTGGGGCGCTGCCTTGAGGCACGCAATGGCGGCTATCCAGGGTTGCTGCGCTATTACGATCCGCGTCTGTTCCCGTTGCTGTTCAGCCATGTGTTGCAAGCTGATCAGCAACAGCCGTGGCTGCGTCCCGCGGTGTTCTGGAGCTGGCTCGATCGCGATGGCATTCCCCAGCACTTTCCAGGGGCTCCCGATACGCCCGAAAGCGTCGCAATGTTGAGTCCCATCGAGCTCAGCGACAGTCAGGTAGACACCCTCGGTTGTGCCAGTGATGCCACGTTGGCCATGAACAACCTGCGTCATGCACTGCCTGGCGAGCGGAGCGCCGAACAGCACTTTCAAGCCTGCTACGGCGCCATGCTCGAAGCCACCCTGGCTGGATTGCTGCTGATGCCCGAACGCGAAGCTTTCACCCTCGACAAGTTGCGCATCGCCTGAGTGCCTCGCCCCCGCAAAGACAGGAGTCGAATTTCATGCCTACACCCGCAGTGAACAACGTCATCGTTGCCATGTTCATCGATCTGACTGCCTCCGTATTCGCGCAGAACAGCCAGGCCGGCACCCTTGAGGCCATCAACCACACACACTGGGCCATCAATCATTTCAGTGTCGATGGCCGTTCGGGGATCGACATTATCGGACCTTACCAAGGTGGCGGGGGCGGGTGCTGTTATGTCGCGCCGGCACGTTGGCAACAGGGGATGACGGTGCGTGTGGATTGGGAGACTGGGGTGGCTTATCCCGATGGATTTCCCGGCTTTGCGGATGAAGTCAAATACGAGGCATGGGCGGAGCAAATCAGAGCTCAAAAACGTCAGCACAGCAAAGTCGTACCAGTCTCTGACTATACCGACCAAAAAGTCTGCGGTCTCACCGTCCATTTTTTGCCCTGCAATGAGCTGCAGGTCAGCACCTCCTGCTACGCATATGGCAGCCCTGAATACCCGATCAAGACCCCACTGCAATTGCCGGAGCCCCAGTCATGTCCGAAGTGAAACACGCTCCTCTTTGGTACCCGCCAGCGTTTCCGGCCGAGGGTCGTTTGCCTCGTAGCGTCGAGCAGGTCTATCAAAATAATCAGCGCCAGTGTCAGCTGGAGTCGCAGTATCACGATGCCCTTTGCGTGGTGGCCGGGCGCCGGCTGATGCCGCCGTGCTGCAAGACCTTGCACATCAGCCTGTTTTTCGATGGCACTGGCAATAACCTCAACAATGACCTCTACCTGTCGAATCCCCGGCACCCGACCAATATCGCCCGGATGTTCCGCGCCAGCATTGGCGACGGTCATGCCGGCGGCACCGCCCACAGTCACGAAGCCAAGGGTTTGACCGATGCGGCGGGCACTGGCAACGGCCAGTACTTCAAGTACTACATGCCCGGTGTGGGCACGCCGTTTACCGAAGTCGGCGACCTCGACTACAGCATTCTGGGACTGGGGGGAGCCTGGTATGGCGAGGAACGGATCAACTGGGGCCTGTTGATGATCCTCGATGCCGTGCGACGCACACTGCGGCTGCCACGGCTGGACAACACGGCCCTGCTCAAAGCGGTCAAGGCCATGGGCACGGCGCCCGGACTGGAATGGGCAACCGGCTTCGCCGCCCGCAGCCGTGAGTTTCGCAAACAGTTCGAAGCCCTGGAAAAGCCCTTGCGCATTGCCCTGACCCAACCGCAACCCGGTCAGGTCAAACTGTTGGGGATCAAGCTGTACGTGTATGGGTTTTCCCGTGGCGCGGCGGCGGCGCGGGCCTTTGTCAGTTGGCTGAACCAGCTGTTGACCCTGACTGAGCCGGCGCTGGCCTTGCCATTGTCTGACCTGCGGTTGCCCGTCAGCGTCGAGTACCTGGGACTGCTGGACACCGTGGCCTCGGTCGGTCTGGCCGACATCGTCCCAGGGGCCAACGGCCATATGAGTTGGGCCGATGGCAACCAGGAACTGCCCGCCAGCAGTCTGGTCAAGCGTTGCCTGCACATCGTTGCCAGTCACGAGCAACGGTTGAGTTTTCCGTTGGAGTCCATTCGCCGTGAGAAGGGTGGTTACCCGGTAAATAGTCTGGAGGTGATTTATCCGGGCGTGCACTCGGATCAGGGTGGTGGTTATCCGCCGGGCGATCAGGGTAAGGCTATTGGCGAGAATGACGGTTTACTGCTGTCGCAAATCGCTTTGCAGGATTTATATGCCGACGCCTTCGCCCACGGCGCTCCTTTGAAAGTGCCGAAAGAAACGTTGCCAGTCGAATTGCGCCATGAAGTCTGGCGGGCTATGGAATTTGCGATATTGGAGGAGTTTCGTGTTGCACCAACTCTTGTTACCCGTTTCAACGCATGGCGTCAGCTAACTCTGGACCAGCCTCCCGTACAACAATCGCTGTCCGCCGAACAGATCGAGCACTACCGGCCACTACCCGCCACCACTTACCTGGAACAGGTCCTGCGTAATCAGATGAGCTGGATCACCGCCTGGCGCATCGACCGCTATGCCTTCACCAGCCTCAAGCACACCCCATTCTATCTTCAGGCGAGCGACCTTGAAGCAGATGAAGGGGTCAAAGTGCGCGCCGAAGAAAAGCGCGACCTGAATCAGGCAGAGGTCGTAAAACGGCGCAAGCAGCAGCGGGCTCGCGAGTTTCTCATCCGCGAACCGAACATGCCGCTGGAGCCTGGGGTCAAGGATTTCGATGCCGACATGGCGCGAACCCAGTTGCGCGAAGCGGCCGAAGAATTTGCTGCCCATTATCGCGTCCTCAGCCTTACGGATCCTTTGGTGATGTGGGTCGCACTAAAGATGCCCATTCCCGGCTTGATTGCTCATCAGCTCTCCACCCGGGTGCAGCTCGAGCGTCAGCGGATGAAAGCCCAGGGACAGGCGCGTGTGGGTCAGCTATTCCCGCCGCCGTTGCGCGAAATCAATCATCAAAATGAAACCCGGCGCGGCAATGTCGACGAAAGCCGCAACGCCACACAACCCGAAGGGTTGTTACGCGCGCTGTTCGACGATCAGGTCCACGACTCCCGTGCCTGGTTTATGTACAAACAGGGACGTGAGTGGTTCGGCAGTTACTTCGGCGAACGCATGGTGTTTTTCGGCGAGGCCGGCCGTCGCGACCTGGCGTTGTATGGCGAGAACGGTGAAGTGCTGGCGCGCACCAACCCGAATGCCGGGCCTGCAGGCACCGCGCAACCCGTGGTGCTGGACGCCGAGCACCTGGCCCAGGCCATGCAAGACATCGATGCGTTGTGGGAAGCGTTCTATGCCCAGGCTGGTGAGGTGAAAAATGCATCGGCCTGAACCTTTCTTTCGAGGCGTGGCACAGGCCCCCAGGCGCGAACTCAAAGCCAGCCCATGGCGCGAAGGAACCGTTGTCGTCGGCATTCTGGTTGGCAGCCTACTTGTACAAGACGCACTGGCCGGCACTCTCCAAGCCATCAATCACACCCACTGGGCAATCAATCATTTCAGTGTCGATGGCCGTTCGGGGATCGACATTATTGGACCTTACCAAGGGGGCGGGGGCGGGTGCTGTTATGTCGCGCCGGCACGTTGGCAACAGGGGATGACGGTGCGTGTGGATTGGGAGACGGGAGCCAGCGGGGTGAGTGAACTCGCTGATGAATTTCCCGGTTTTGCTGATAGGCCGAAGTACTTGGCTTGGGTCGGTAAAGTCGAGGCGCAAAAACGCCAGCACAGTAAAGTCGTACCCTACGGCAGCCCCGAATACCCGATCAAGACCCCACTGCAATTGCCGGAGCCACAGTCATGTCCGAAGTGAAACACGCTTCGCTTTGGTACCTGCCAGCGTTTCCGGTCGAGGTCCTCGTGGTGCTGGACGCTGAGCACCTGGCCCAGGCCATGCCAGACATCGAAGCGCTGTGGGAAGCGTTCCATGCCCAGGCTGATGAGGTGAAAAATGCATCGGCGTGAACCTTTGTTTCGAGGCGTGGTACAGGACCGCAGGCCCGAGCTCAAAGCCAGCCCATGGCGCGAACGGGCCGTTGTCGTCGCCATTCTGGTTGGCAGCCTACTTGTTCAAGGCGCTCAGGCCAGCACTCTCGAAGCCATCAATCACACTCACTGGGCAATCAACCATTTCAGTGTCGATGGCCGCTCCGGCATCGACATCATCGGTCCTTATCAAGGTGGAGGGGGCAGCTGTTGCTTCATTGCGCCGGCACGCTGGCAACCGGGGATGACAGTGCGTGTTGATTGGGAGACTGGAGAAGGAAGTTCAGCAGGTTTCCCCGGCTTTGCTGATAGGGACAAATATTACGCCTGGCTCGACAGAATTGACTCACAAAAACGCCAACACAGCAAAGTCGTACCAGTCCCTGACTACACCGGCCAAAAAGTCTGCGGCCTCACCGTGCACTTCCTGCCCTGCGAAGAACTGCAAGTCACCACCTCCTGCTACGCCTACGGCAGCCCCGAATACCCGATCAAGACCCCGTTGCATTTACCGGAGCCACAGTCATGTCCGAAGTGAAATACGCCGAAGGGCGAATGGGCTGCACTGCAGCCAGTCAGTTGACCAAACAATGCACTAATCAAGGATCGTCACTGCTGCGTCAGTTGCAGTGCGCCGACACGTGGGTGGCCTCATGAAAGTGGCTCCCGAGTATACCCCCTATCCCCAGGCGCAACGACCCAACTACAAGCGATGGCTGGTTAACGGGGCAGCACTGTTGGGTTTGGTGTTTGTAGGCGCCGATCTGTTGGAGTCGGTCGAAGATGGAAGTAGTAACTGGAGTATTTTGCGATTTTTGCTGGACGTTTTCACCGTCTGGGGTGTGATGATTGGCGTGGCAGTGTTGTGGTTGCTGGCACTGCTGTTGCGCGTGTTGTACTACCGTTTCAACTGGCATATCGCGCGATATCATGCCAATGCAGCCACGCGGGTTCAGCACACCTGGTGGACCCACCATCGCCAGAAGGTCGGGTTGATCGAATCGGTGCTGTTGGGCGCCGCCTGCAGTTCCCCCGAACACCGTCAAAGCCTGTTCAGTCCTGAGCATCAACCCCCAGTGCCAGAGGAGACGCCCGAGGGCCCGGCGATTCGACTGCTCCAGGTACTTGGACGCGATGTCGCCGAGCGCGAACGGCATCTGGCGACGTTGCTGGCCCTGCAATGGAACGAGCAGCGTACGGAACCCGACGTGGTGCAGCCAGTGTGTTGTTACTGGCAAGGTTCACTGGACGCCTGGCAAGCCTTTGTCGAACAGATGAGGCAGTGCTGTCCGCAAATCCAGTTGCCCGAACAACCCGAGCCTTGGCAAGGCATGCAGAGCCTTGACGCGATCATTGATCGGCTGCACGGGGCACCCTGGGATCTCCGCATTCTTTGTGCCGGTTGCCACTCTTCGCCGCCCGAGGCACAGAGTCACATGCCCGCGGGCGAGGCTGCCGTGTTGTGGTGGCTCGGTCCGCGAGGTCGGGTGCGCTTGTCTCGCGGGGAATGGTTCGCGGCTGATGCCGAGAGCTTGGCGTCGGTAGCCGAGCGAGTGTCGCAACAAAGCGAGCTGAAGTCTTCCGCGCCGGTATGCGTGTCGTTCTCTCAACCCGACATGCCGCCGCTGTCTGTCCTGGATTGGAACACCCGCCAACACCTGCAAGACGCCAACTTTGGCGCGCTGCAAAACCTTGAGGCAATGATCGTGCAGACCCTGGCTGCCTGGTATGCCGAGCAGCATGGCGTGCCGTGTGCCTGGTTGGCGAATGACCCTCAACACACCCTGGCCCTGGGCATTGTGGAATCCGATCATGCAGATAGTTGAAGCTCCAAGAATATCTTCCTGGCCGACGGCGCTGTTGCTGGCGCTGATCGTGGCTGTAGTGGTCACGGTGGGTGGCGTGGCCTGGTGGATTTGGACAGGGCGCGGCCCGGTCAGCCAAGCCATGTGGGTGGATCTGCTGCTCAAAGGACTGATGTGCTGGGCACTGCTTTTTAGCCTGGCAGTCTCGATCTGGTTGGTCCTGAAGAAAGGGATTCACAAGCTGGTGATGGGCAGTCAGCCTCTGCTGCCCTTGCCGAATACCGAGACTAGTCCACCAGACGAGTGCGCAAAGGCACTCGCAGAATTGCGCAAGCACTATGGCCCTTTCTGGCGCTTCAAAGTCCGCCTGCTCCTGGTCGTCGGCGAACCCGAACAGATCGAGGCCATCGCCCCCGGACTGACCACCCGACAGTTCCTGCATGGGCAGGACACCGTGCTGCTCCATGGTGGCAGCGTACAGTCGCCAACCCTGTTCAGCCAATGGCAGGGCTTGAGCCGCTGGCGCGCCCTCGATGGCGTGGTCTGGGCGTTGAATAAGCCACAATCCACCGACGCCGCAACACTGGGCGACAGCCTGCGGCGCCTGCGCGATCTGGCCCGGACCCTGCATTGGCAGTTGCCGTTGCACCTGTGGCAGGTCTGCGACACTGTTTGGGAGCAGCGCACACGTCAGACGCAGGCGGTGGGTTGCGCGTTGCCCGCCGACTTCACCGCGGTGGAGTTGGAGAGCCGCCTGAATCAATTGCTCGAGCCCTTGCGTCAGGAGGGTCTGGAGCAGATGCGCGGACAGATACCGCATGACTTTTTGCTGCGCCTG
Source organism: Pseudomonas umsongensis (assembly GCF_002236105.1). Lineage (GTDB taxonomy): Bacteria > Pseudomonadota > Gammaproteobacteria > Pseudomonadales > Pseudomonadaceae > Aquipseudomonas > Aquipseudomonas umsongensis. Next base: position 1,573,437 of record NZ_NIWU01000001.1, on the reverse strand, counting down.
TCCCGTGATTTGCAAGTCGAGGGCATTCCCCGCTGGCGGCAGGCGCTGGCACCGTTGCTCGGTGAGTTTGCCGGGGGCGTGCCGTTGCACGGGCTGTGGTTCAGTCTGCCATTACCGGCGGTGGCGGCGGATCCCCATGACCGCGATCATTTCTGGTCGGTAGCGCCGGTGTGGCACGGCGTGCTCGGCGATCAAAAATCGCGCCCGCGTCGCCTCGGCTGGCCCGCGACCCGCATCGCGCAAACCCTGATGCTCGCCCTGACTCTGGCCTGGGGCGCCGGCCTGCTGCTGTCCTTCGTCAGCAACCGCGTACACATCGCCCAGGTGCAAACCTCCCTGGCGACCTTGCAACACTCAGCCACCCGCGACGAACAATTCCTCGCCCTCAACGAACTGACCCGCGAACTCGGCCGCCTGGATTACCGCGCCACCCACGGCACGCCTTGGTACCAGCGCTTCGGCCTGAACAAGAACACAGAACTCCTGCAACTGCTCTGGCCCGCCTACGTCGAGGCCAACCAGCGCCTGCTGCGCGACCCGGCCATGGCCAGCCTGCAACAACAACTCACTGCCCTGATCAAGTTGCCCGCCGACAGCCCCGAACGCCTCAAGCGCGCGCCCCAGGCCTACGAACAACTCAAGGCTTACCTGATGCTGGCGCGGCCGGAAAAAGCCGATGCGAGTTTTCTGGTCAAAGTGATGGGCTCGCTCGAACCGAGCGCCGACGGGGTTTCGCCGGGGCTGTGGCACGGTCTGTCGCCGCTGCTCTGGCAGTTCTATGGCGAGCAGCTGGCGGCGCATCCGCAGTGGGGGATCGCAGCCGACCCTCAGCTGGTGGCCCAGGTGCGCCAGCTGCTGCTCGGCCAGTTGGGTCAGCGCAATGCCGAAGCCAGTCTGTACCGCCAGGTGCTCGACGCCTCGGCCAATCATTACCCGGCGTTAAATCTGGCGCAGATGGTCGGCGACACCGAGGCGCGAGCGTTGATCGTCAGCCCGGCCAGCGTGCCGGGGGTGTTTACCCGCCAGGCCTGGGAGGGCCAGGTGCGCCCGGCGATCGAGGCCGTCGCCGAGGCGCGGCGTGAGGAAATCGACTGGGTGCTCAGCGACCGGCCGGGCGACATCGCCGCCGAGTTGACCCCGGACATGCTGCGCGAACGCCTGACCCGGCGCTACTTCCAGGACTACGCCAGCGCCTGGCTGAAGTTCCTCAATCGCCTGCGCTGGCAGCCGGCCAACAGCCTGGGCGAGGTGGTCGACCAGTTGACCCTGATGAGCGACGTGCGCCAGTCGCCGCTGATCGCGCTGATGAACACCCTGGCCTACCAGGGCCAGGCCGGCACCCGCAGCCAGGCGTTGGCCGACTCGCTGATCAACTCGGCACAAAAGCTGATCGCCCAGGCGCCGGCGCCGTTGATCGAGCAGGCGCAGCAGGGGCCCAAAGGCCCCTTGGACGCCACCTTCGGTCCGCTGCTGGCCCTGCTCGGCAAGACCCCCGAAGGCCAGAGCGATAACGAGCGCCTGAGCCTGCAAGCCTTCCTCAACCAGGTCACGCGCACCCGCCTGACCCTGCAACAGGTGAACCACGCCGCCGACCCGCAGGACATGACCCAGACCCTGGCGCAGACGGTGTTCCAGGGCAAAAGCATCGACCTCACCGACACCCGCGCCTACGGCAGCCAGCTCGCCGCCAGCCTCGGGGCGGAGTGGGGCGGTATCGGCCAGACCCTGTTCGTGCAGCCACTGGAGCAGGCCTGGCAGCGGGTCCTGCAACCCTCGGCCAGCAGCCTCAACCGCCAGTGGCAACGGGCGATCGTCAGCGAATGGCACGAAGCGTTCACCGGGCGCTACCCCTTCGCGGTCACCGCCAGCGACGCCTCGCTGCCGATGCTCGGGCAGATGATCCGCGCCGACTCCGGCCGCCTTGAGCAATTCCTGCAGCGCGAACTGGGCGGCTTGCTGCGCAAGGAGGGCAGCCGCTGGGTGGCCGACGCCCAGCACAGCCAGGGCCTGCGTTTCAATCCGCAGTTTCTCACGGCGATCAACCAGCTCAGCCACCTGGCCGACGTGCTGTTTACCGACGGAGGCATGGGCCTGAGCTTCGAGTTGCAAGGCAAACCGGTGCGCGACGTGGTGCAAACCACCTTCACCCTCAACGGCGAGAAACACGAGTACTTCAACCAGAAGGAAAGCTGGCAGCGCTTCAACTGGCCCGGTCGCAGCCAATACCCCGGCGCGAGCCTGACCTGGACCAGCGTGCAGGCCAACGAACGGCTGTTCGGCGACTACGCGGGCACCTGGGGCCTGATCCGCCTGCTGGAACAAGCCCAGGTCACGCCGCTGGACGACGGCGACAGCCGTTTTCGTGTGGTGCTCAAGGCGCCGGATGGGATTGGCCTGACCTGGTATTTACGCACCGAACTGGGGGCGGGGCCGTTGGCGTTGCTGAAGTTGCGTGGCTTTAAGTTGCCGACGCAGATTTTTCTCGGCAAGGACGAGAAAGCTGTGCCCTATGCAATGAACGGGAGGTTTGAATGAGCCTGGAGCGATTGATCGAACGTTGCCTGGGAGCGCGCGATGCCTTGGGCCTTGCCCGAGCGCAGGCAGCGCACTGGCAATCCTGGTTGCAGCCCATCAACGCGGACTTGCCCGTAGGCGAAGACCCGGCCTGCGACGATGACTTCCAACGCATGCGTGAGGAGGTCAACAAACTGTCCGGGGCCGATATCGAACAGGTCATTCACCTGGCGCAGACGCTGCTTGCCGGATCGTCCAAGGATCTGCGGGTAGTCACGTATTACATATGGGCACGCTTGCACAGGGATGGCGAAGCAGGCTTGGCCGACGGCCTGAACCTGTTGGCCGCATTGCTGGAACGCTATGCCGCCCTGGTGCTGCCCGCGCGTCCCCACAGCCGGAAAATGGCGCTGGAGTGGCTGGCGAGCAGCAAGGTGCTCGATACTCTGTCGCGCTACCCCGAGGTGGTCAGGGACGAAGCCGAGCGCACGGTTGCGGCGCTGGCCTGGCTGGAGCGTGAGTTGGCCGCCTGGCCCCAGGATCAGCGTCCCGACCTCGGCGCGCTATATGCCGCGTTGTCTGCGCGGCTGGCGCAATCGGGCGGGGTCGACGCGCTGGTACCGCAGAACAGCGCCAGCCACGAGACGAACGCGCGAGCGGCTGCCCCCGACGCGACGGTCATCAGATCCGGGCGCGATTTGCTGGACAGCGGTCGAGCGTTGGCAGGTTATTTGCGCGAACAATCCCAGGGTTGGTTGGCGGCTCATCGCCTGATGAAAAGCCTGCGCTGGGATACCGTGCATGCAGCACCACTGCAGGACGCCAGTGGCAAGACGCGCCTGGCACCCCCCCGTGGCGAATACCGCGCACAACTCAAGCGCCTGCACCTGCAACAGAGCTTCAATGAACTGTTGGATCTGGTGGAGCGGATCTACGCCGAGGGTGTGAACCATTTCTGGCTGGATTTGCAGTGGTACCTGTACCAGGCACTGATCAAACAACCCGCGCCACAGGACAGCTGGGCCGACATTGCCAAGCGCGACCTGGGCATGTTCCTCGAGCGCTTGCCGGGGCTGGAGGCGTTGTGCTGGAACGATGGCTCGCCCTTGGCGGACGAGGTGACACGCGAGTGGATCAGCCAGCACGTCTGTGGCAATCGGCCTCAGCAATGGCTACCGGCGCCGACCGTTGCCGCAACCGGCGAGGACCCCGGGATCCTGTCATTGGAAGGCGAAGCGCTGGCCCAGGCCGACAGCGATGGCGTCGAGCACTCATTGGCCTGGCTGGCCGCGCGTCCGGGCATCCATACCGGCCGCCAACGCTGGTTGTTGCGCCTGTTGATGGCGCGGGTGGCCGAGCAATACGGCAAGAGCGAACTGGCCATTCACCTGCTCGGCGAACTGGATGCCAGTGGACAACGTCATGGGTTGGCCGAATGGGAAACGGAGCTGAGTTTCGAGGTCAAGGCGCGCCTGCTCAAGCTGTTGCGCCTGAAGGTTCAACGCAATGACGCGGACAAGCCCAGCCTGACCCGGCGCATGGAGGCGCTGCTGGCAGCGCTGGTGGCAGTCGACCCGGTACGTGCCGCAGTGCTCTGTGGCTAAACCTCATTGATCAGGATTCTAACTTTGAGCATCGACAATCTGACATTGCAGTATTTCGAGGCCGAAATGCGCTACCTGCGCGAGGCTGGCAAGGAGTTCGCAGAGGCTTATCCCGACCGGGCGGCCCAACTGAACCTCGACAAGTCGGGCGCGCGCGACCCGTATGTGGAGCGGCTGTTTGAAGGGTTTGCCTTCCTGATGGGGCGGTTGCGCGAAAAGCTCGACGATGACCTGCCGGAGCTGACCGAAGGACTGGTCAGCCTGCTCTGGCCACATTACCTGCGCACCATACCGTCGCTCTCGATTGTCGAGTTGCTGCCCGAGCTCGCGCAGATGAAGCGCAGCGAGCACATCGGCAGCGGTTTTGAAGTGCTGTCGCAACCCATCGGACCATTGCGCACCCGTTGCCGCTATACCACCACCCAAGGCCTGACATTGCAGCCGCTAGCCCTGGAGCGCGTGCAGGTGGCCCATGAACCGGACGGTCGCTCGCTGCTGAGACTGCGTTTTGCCTGCGGTGCAATGGCCAACGCCAGCGAGATCGACCTGAGCCGCCTGCCGTTGTACCTCAATGCCGATGCGGCGCTGGCCAGTGCGCTGCATCAGGCGCTGACCCTCAACGCTCAAGCCTTGTATGTACGCCTGCCTGACCAGACGGGCCGCTCTCTGCTGGAGGGTCATTTTTCGCCCAAGGGATTCGGTGACGAGGATCGCCTGTGGCCCAAGGGCGACAGTGCCTTCAGTGGCTATCAGTTGCTGCTGGAGTATTTCACCTTTCGCGAGAAGTTCATGTTCGTGACCCTCTGCGGGCTCGAGCGCCTGGAGCTGCCACCGAATACCCCCTGGTTCGAACTCGAGGTGGTGCTGCGCGAGCCGTTGCCCCAGGCGTTCATTCCGAGCGCCGAGCACATTCGCCTGCATTGCGTGCCAGTGATCAATCTGTTCACGCTTGAGTCCGACCCAATGACCCTGGCGCCCCTGCAAACAGATTACCTGCTTCGTCCCATGCGCTTGCAGGACGGGCATACGGAGATTTATTCGGTGGATCGGGTCAGCGGCTCGAAGAGCGCCGTGCGCCATGAATACATGCCATTCACCAGCTTTCGTCACAAGGGCGGCATGTTGCGTGATGAAGCGCCGGAGCGGTATTTCCATACACGACTCAAGCGTGGCCCCAATGGTCTGCATGACACTTGGCTGATCCTGGGTGGCGCAGGTTTCGATCAGGATCGGCTGGACAGCAGCGAAAGCCTGTCGCTGCGCTTGACCGGCACCCACGGCCAACTGCCGCGCAAGGCACTGCAAGGAACTTTGCTCGATACGCCGGTGCAATCGATCCAGGTCGACTTGCGGGTGCGCAACTTGTGTGCGCCGACCTTGCCGTGCTATCCGCCCAACCGCGACCGCTTCCACTGGCGGGTGCTGAGTCATCTTGGGTCGAACTTCCTGCCGATGCTCGACAATGCCGAAGTGCTGCGCGGCACGCTGGCGTTGTATGACTGGACGGGCTGTGAGCTGAACAGACGTCGCCTGGCGGCGATTGTCGAGGTCGGCCACCACCTGGTCCAGCGCTTCGAAAGAGGCTTTCTGCTGCGCGGGGTGGATATCGAAGTCACCCTGGATGCCAACGGCTTCAGCGGTGAGGGCGACATCAGCCTGTTCGGCGAAATGCTCAATCGCTTCTTCGCCCTGTACGCCGACATCCACCTCTACAACCAGCTCACGCTGATCCTGCAACCTACTGGAAAGTGCCTGCGATGGAACGAGAACCACAGTCAGCGTATTCCCGGCTGAAAGCCAGCGGTTTACTCGAAGCCCTGAAGGGGCAGGTGGCCGAGGCGAATCTGTATCGCTTCTGCCAGTTGCTTGAACAGGCGCTGCCCGATCACCCGCCACTGGGCAGCACCACGTCACCCGCGGATGATCCGGTGCGCTTTCGGCCAGACCCGGGCATGGGCTTCCCTGCCGGTGAACTGAAGGCCATTGAAACCGACGATAAGCATCCTTGGCGTCCGCCCACGGTGCGCACGCGCCTGTTGGGTCTGTACGGCGTGGACTCGCCATTGCCGACGGCTTTTCTGGACGATATCGCCCAGCGACGCGAGGGACACGAGGCGCTTGAAGCGTTCCTCGACATTTTCAACCACCGGATCTTTACCCAGTTCTACCGGATATGGCGCAAGTACTCCTATCCGGCCGCCTTCGAAGCCGGTGGTACGGATGCAACTTCGCAATGCCTGCTGGGACTGATCGGCCTGGGCATACCCGGAACAGCCAGCCAGGTTGCCACGCCGATATCGCGCTTCCTCGCCTTGCTCAGCGTGATGCGACTGCCCACTCGCAACGCCGAAGGCATTACTGCGCTGGTGAAGTTGCTGGCTCGCAAAACCCGGACGCAGGTAACGCCACACTGGCCGCAGAAAGTGCTGCTGGCGCAGCCGGCGAGCCTGTCCGCCGAGCATCCGGTGCGCTTGTCGCAGGGCACACCCCTGGGCGCTGTCGGCTACGACGCCAACAGTCAGTTGCATCTTTCGCTGTTCACCGAAGACCGGGACGAGGCCCGTGGCTGGCTGCCGGGTGGCCAGTTGTACAACGATCTTTTGGTATTGCTGCGCGTGTACCTGGGCTGGCGTTGCACGGTAAAGCTGCAGTTATCGTTGCCCCTGCACAGCCTGCCGCAACCGCTATTGGGACGAGCGCAGGTGTTGCTGGGCATGACCGCGGTCCTGGGCCTGGGCAGTGATGCCAGGCAGGCCTGCGAAAGCACCACCATCACGATCAATCTGGGCCGCTATCAAGGCCTGCAGAAAAACCGCCAGGACAGGGAGACACAGCATGTCGCGTACAGTTTCTAAATCATTGGGGGTCGCCGCGTTCGGTGTATTGCTCAGCGCTTGCGGGGTAACCCAGAGCGTGACAGATGCGACGACCTCGACCACCGAGGCGATCTTCTACAAGCAGGTGAAAACCCTGCACCTGGACCTCAGCGGGCGCGCGGCGCTAAACACTGCCGGGATCGACATGAACGCGTTGTCCGTGCCGACCCTGGTGCGGGTTTATCAACTGCGTGACCGCAAGGTGCTGGAAAAGGCCAACTACGATAGCTTGCTCAGCCAGGACGAGCACGTATTGAGTGCGGACCTGCTGGACAAACGAACCCTGGTGGTCAAGCCCGACCAGGGTGTGCAATTGAACATCCCCCTGGACAAGCAGGCACGCTATATCGCCGTGGTCGCATTGTTCCGTGAGTTCGATAACCGAGCCGATACCTGGCGCCTGACCCTGGCACGCGATGACCTCGACCCGGACCGGGTGCGGGTGATCGAACTGGGGGATAACCGACTGACCCTGCGCCCACTGGCCAAGGAGTGACGGATGAGCGATCTCAATCCCTCGTTGTACGAGACGCTTCTGCAGAATTTCGACGGCGAACTGGATCTGCACCTGGTCGCCGATGAGGATCAGTGCACGCTGTCGGTGCTGGACAACCTGCGCCGCATCTTAAACAGCCGGGCCGGTGCGCTCGACCATCTGCCCGATTATGGCCTGCCGGACATGGGCAAGATTCTGCAGGGCCTGCCGGGGACGGCACATGGACTGATGAGTGCCATGGCCGACACATTGGCCAAGTACGAGCCGCGCCTGGGCACGATTGGCATCGAGCTGCTGCCCCAGACCCGACCGGGTCATCTGGAGTACAGCCTCGAAGTGCAACTCAAGGGGGGCCGTCGACTGACCTTCGGCACCACGCTCACACCAGGCGGCCATGTCCTGGTACGTCACTTGAAGCGACAGCACTATCTATCGATGTCGGGAATTGATTAACCAAAGGAATGCGCAATGACAGCGTTGTTTGAGATGCGAATCAGGCTTGGCGGCGACCCAAGCGCCTTCATTGAGTTCAAGGCACTGCGTGAAGAGTTAGCCAGACTGAGCCATCCGGCCTGCCCCGATGTGGATTGGGTCAAGGTGGAACAATTGTGCCTGGTGTTGTTCCAGCGCAACGGGGCGGAGTTGCAAACAGCCGCTGCATTCGTACTGGCCCGTAGTCACCTCCACGGTCTGGAAGGTATGGTCCAGGGGATCGCGCTGGTCGAGGCGCTGGTCTGCGAATGGGCAACGCTGTGGCCGGCGATGGAGCCGGCGCGCCTGGAAATCCTGGCTTGGCTGTTCGCGCGCCTGCAGCCCCTGCTGCGCAGCCTGGAGCCGCAACCCTGGGGGCTGCCAGCGATCGCTCAACTGGGCGCGGCACTGGAGTGCTTGCACACACGGCTGAATCGACAGGCACAGCATTCGCCGGGCACATTGCAAGCGCTGCGTCAGCAAGTCGAAGGTCTGCTACAGAGGCTGGCGCAGACCCACACGCAGCCCCACTCGTTGTTCGACGCGGTGGCATTGTCGGCAAGACTGCCGCAACCGCTCCCGGCGATGCCAATTGTGGTCCTGCCGACGCCGCCGATGCCTGTCGTGTTGGCTGGCGGTCAACAGAAGCAGGCGCGACGGCTTGGCCCTTGGCTGTTCGCCGCCACCGCGATGATTACCTTGGCCGCGGGCGCCTTCTGGACGACCTGGCTGGCGAGCCCGGACAAGGAGGGTGTTAATCGCCTGACCAGCGTTTTCGAGGCGCCACCCAGGGTGCCCGAGCCCGTACGCCTCGACAGCCTCTCCCTCTTCGCCCCCGGCAGCGCCGAACTCAAGCCCGGCTCGACCAAGGTATTAATCAGCGCCCTGGTCGACATCAAGGCCCAACCTGACTGGTTGATCGTCATTGCCGGGCACAGCGACGCCAAGGGCAATGCCGAACAAAACCTGCAGCTGTCCCACGCTCGGGCCTCGGCCGTGCGCGGCTGGATGCAGCGGATGGGCGATATTCCCGACAGCTGCTTCGCGGTTCAGGGCTTTGCCGACAGCCAGCCGATCGCCAGCAACGACAGCGAGGCCGGGCGCGCGGCCAACCGGCGTGTCGATATCCAACTGGTGCCCCAGGCGGGAGCCTGCGGGAAAACAGGCGAGCAGGCAGCGTCATAGCAACCATTCATTCGCTCGATACCCATCATCAAGGAATGCAAGTTCTGTTTTTCCGCCAAGGGAGGAAGATAGCGCCATACCGATCTCGCCATTGAAGGAATAAGCGCGATGAGAATCTCGACCCTGCTGGCTTTTTTCGCCCTGTTCAGCGCCAGTGTGGCTGCAACCGCGCCGGCCATGGCTGGCGATGCGTCCTGCCGTTTCCTGCCGATTGCCGACAGCACTGTGCGTTTGCAACACGCGCAAAAGGTCGCGGTGCTCTACAGCGAAAACACGCTCAACACCCAGCAATATCTCGAGAGCTATCACGCGGTGGCGGTAAAGGGGGCGCAAAACCCCGGGCTGGATAAGCGAATCAGCCAGGCGTTCGTCGACAGTTCCGACCCGCAACGGGCGATTGGTTGGTTGATGACGTCGTTGCAGAAGGAGTTCGCCGCGGTGACGGTCTATGACAACCTCGATGCGGCGCTTCAGGCTCATCCGGACGTGGTGGTGATGCTCGACACTTTCAGTCGCCTGGTGTCCAAACGCAATAGTCAGGTTGAGGCGCGGTTTGTGGCCAGGTTCTACGATTCGAACCTGCAATACATCGGCCAGGCGCAAGGTTCACGTGCCGAGCAGATGCCCTCGGTGTGGGTGCATGGCAAAGCCGCGCCACAGATTGCCGCGCAAATCAATCAGCAGACCGAGTTGCAAATGAAGGCGTTGAAACAGTTCGATGCGTCGTTGCAGACACTGGTGACCACCGGTCCAGTGGATCATGTGGCGAGCAACTGAACCGCTACCAGCCTTTGACACCGCTCATATCCGGCAGCTTGTGCGCAATGCCCTTGTGGCAGTCGATGCAGGTGGCCTCGCCCTTGGCCAATGACGTGGAATGCATGGCCGCTGCCCGTTTGCCCTGGCGGGTGAAGTCCATGAATTCGAAGTTGTGGCAATTGCGGCATTCGCGCGAGTCGTTGGCCTTGAGCCTGGCCCATTCGTGTTCCGCCAGCTCACGGCGCAGGTTGAGGAATTTGTCGCGGGTGTCGATGGTGCCGAAAAGCTTGCCCCAGACTTCCTTCGATGCCTGCATTTTACGCGCGATCTTGTGGGTCCATTCATGGGGTACGTGGCAATCCGGGCAACTGGCGCGCACGCCCGAGCGGTTGGTGTAGTGGATGGTGTCCTGCAATTCGACGTACACGTTGTCGCGCATTTCGTGGCAGGAAATGCAGAACTTCTCGGTGTTCGTCAGCTCCAGCGCCGTGTTGAACCCACCCCAGAAAATGATCCCGGCGATAAAACCGCCCAGCGTCAGGAATCCCAGGCTGAAATAAACGCTCGGCCGACAGAGGATGCCCCAGTAGTCCTTAAGCAGGGCGAACAGTGCTTTCATGGCGCCTCCTCAACGTTTCTGCGCAGCGTTGGCGTCGTCTTGCAGGATTTTGTCGATGGTCTCGAAGCTGTTGCCCACCAGTGGCAGCACATCTTTTTGCGGCACATGGCATTGGTTGCAGAAGTAGCGACGCGGTGAGACAGCCGCCAGCGCCTGGCCGTCGCGGTCCATGTAGTGGGTGATACTGATCATCGTCGCCTGGCTGCGTGGACTGTTGGCCCGGCTGTGGCAGGACAGGCATTTGTTGCCGTTCTTGTCGATCTGATAGCCGCGAATGCTGTGCGGGATGGTCGGTGGCTGGTCAGGGTAGTTGCGCTCGCGCTTGAGGTCCTTGTTTTCATCGTCGGCCAGGGGCGGCGCTGGCGCGTTTTGCGTCAGGGTGCCGCCTGGCCGCCGTCCGTCCGGGCCCGGTGCATCCAGGGGGTAATCAATCTCGGCGGCGATCGCAGCGCCCAAAAAAGTGCCCATCACGGCGAGCAGGAACAACGGCAGGATGCGAAAAGTCATGGCGGTTCTCCTCAAGCCACGCTGATCAACTCGATGCGGATCGCGCATTTCTTGTAGTCGGTCTGCTTGGAGATCGGGTCGGTGGCGTCGAGCGTGACCTTGTTGATCAGCTTGTTGGCATCGAAAAACGGCACGAACACCAGGCCGCGCGGCGGTTTGTTGCGCCCGCGGGTTTCGATGCGGGCGCGGATTTCCCCGCGGCGGCTGATCAGCTTCACTTCGCTGCCACGGCGTGCGTTCATGGCCTTGGCATCCTCGGGGTGCATGTAGACCAGCGCGTCGGGCACGGCTTTGTACAGTTCTTCCACCCGTTGGGTCATGGTGCCCGTGTGCCAATGCTCCAGGACCCGGCCGGTGCTCAGCCAGAACGGGAAGTCGGCGTCCGGCGCTTCGGCCGGTGGCTCGTAGGGCAGGGCGAAGATGATCGCCTTCTTGTCCGGGTAGCCGTAGAACTGCACTTCGCTGCCGGTTTCCACGTAGGGGTCGAGCCCCTCGCGGTAGCGCCAGCGGGTTTCCTTGCCGTCGACCACCGGCCAGCGCAGGCCGCGTTCGCTGTGGTAGCGATCGAAGGCCGCGAGGTCATGACCATGACCGCGACCAAACTGCGCGTACTCTTCGAACAGGCCCTTTTGCAGGTAGAAACCAAAGGCCTTGGCTTCATCGTTCTTGTAGCCGGTCTCGATTTGCTCGACGGGAAACTCGTCGACCTGGCCGTTCTTGAACAACACTTCGAACAGGGTTTTGCCCTTGTACTCCGGGGCCTTGGCCAGCAACTCCGCGGGCCAGGTTTCATCGGTCTTGAAGCGTTTGGAAAACTCCACCAACTGCCACAGGTCGGACTTGGCGTCTCCCGGCGCGCTGACCAACTGATGCCAGAACTGCGTGCGGCGCTCGGCGTTGCCGAAGGCGCCTTCCTTTTCCACCCACATCGCGCTGGGCAGGATCAGGTCGGCGGCCTGGGCGGAAACGGTGGGGTAGACGTCCGAGACGATCACGAAGTTGTCCGGGTTGCGCCAGCCCGGCAACACTTCCTGCATGATGTTGGGCCCGGCCTGCATGTTGTTGCTGGCCTGGGTCCAGTACACGTTGAGCACACCGTCCTTGAGCATGCGGCTTTGTTGCACCGCATGAAAGCCGACTTTCTCCTGAATGGTGCCGGCGGGCAGCTTCCAGATTTTTTCCGCGGTGGCGCGGTGCTTGGGGTTGGTCACCACCATGTCGGCGGGCAGGCGGTGGGAGAAAGTCCCGACCTCGCGGGCAGTGCCACAGGCCGATGGCTGGCCGGTCAACGAGAAGGGGCTGTTGCCCGGTTCGCTGATCTTGCCCGTGAGCAAATGGATGTTGTAGATCAGGTTGTTGGCCCAAACTCCGCGGGTGTGCTGGTTGAAACCCATGGTCCAGAACGACACGACTTTACGGTTGGGGTCGGCATAGAGTTCGGCCAACGACTTGAGGCGATCAGGCGCAACCCCGGTTTCTTTCGCCGTGCGTTCCAGGGTGTAGGGTTTGACGAACTCGGCAAACTGCTCGAAGGAGATGTCCGTCCAGGTATTGGCCTTGTCGGCATTCTTCGCCTGTTTTTCCAGCGGGTTATCCGGGCGCAAGCCGTAGCCGATATCGTCGGCGCCCTTGGCGAAGCGCGTGTGCTTGCTGATGAAATCCTGATTGACCGCGCCACTTTCGATGATGTGATTGGCGATGTAGTTGAGGATCAGCAGGTCGGTTTGCGGCTTGAACACCATGGGGATGTCGGCCAGTTCGAAGCTGCGGTGTTCGAACGTCGACAGCACCGCGACTTTCACGTGCGGATAGCTCAGGCGCCGGTCGGTGACGCGGCTCCACAGGATCGGATGCATCTCCGCCATGTTCGAGCCCCACAACACAAAGGCGTCGGTGGCTTCGATGTCGTCGTAGCAACCCATCGGCTCATCCGCGCCAAAGGTGCGCATGAAACCCATCACCGCCGAGGCCATGCAATGGCGGGCATTGGGGTCGATGTTGTTGCTGCGAAAGCCGGCCTTCATCAGTTTGTTGGCGGCATAACCTTCCCACACCGTCCATTGTCCCGAGCCGAACATGCCGACCGATTCGGGGCCCTTGGTTTTCAAGGCCTGCTTGAATTTTTCTTCCATGATGTCGAAGGCCTTGTCCCAACTGATCGCCTGGAACTCGCCCTGCTTGTCGTACTGGCCGTTGTTCATGCGCAGCAGCGGCTGGGTCAGGCGGTCGACGCCGTACATGATCTTGGACAGAAAATAGCCCTTCACGCAGTTCAACCCGCGGTTGACCTCGGCCTTGACGTCGCCATGGGTGGCGACCACCCGGTTGTCCCGGGTCGCGACCATCACGCTGCAACCGGTGCCGCAAAAACGGCAGGGCGCCTTGTTCCAGTCCAGGGTGACCATGTCCGCTTCGGTGACCAGGTTGCTGGCAGTGGTGAATATCGGCAGGCCGGCCGCGGAGGCTGCAATGGCAGCGGCCTGGGCCTTGACGAATGCTCGGCGCGACATGCTCATTGGCTGTCTCCCGCGGGATCGAGAATTTCGTGATAGATCAGCGCAGCGTTGAGTACGCCCGGCAGATTGTTGATTTGATCGATGCGTTGCAGGATCTGGTTTTCGTGTACGGCCTCAAGGACTACCACCAGTTTCCCGGCGGCACTTTCCTGATGCAATTCCACGCCGTCCAATAGTCGCAGGTTGGCTTTGACGGCGTCGAAGCGTTCAGGTCGGGCAAGTACCACAAGGCTGGCGATGTGCAGGATTTCGTCCATGGTTGACTCCAACAGGCTCTATTGAAGGGCTTTTAGTTGGGCGGTCCGGGAGGGCCGTAGAGCATTTGGAAAAACCAGATAAGGAAACCGTAACTGCCGACAATGGCGACTGAAAGTAACGGGAAAAGGCAAATGACAAGAAACAGGAACAGGCGCATTTCCTTGCGTCGTTGCGGTTTTTGCTCTTCAGTCAATGACATGGAGTGCGCTCCAGCCGAACGTGCACTCCAGACTAGATCACGGAATTATAAGGAGGGTTGTTGTTACGACTTTTATCGACAGGCGGTGGCCGATACTCACCGGTCTGCCACATGCAGTTATAAGACTGCGGATCGTTACAGCGCTGAGTTACCAATATGCAGCGAGTTGATAGCGTTTCTTGTTTGGTAGTTGTTCGTTTAGCCGATCGATAGGTGGAAAGGGAGTGCGTTGTTGCCATCAGCTGTGCACCAATGCGATGGTGAATGAAACAACGATCATGCAGGCAAAGGCGAAATTTAGATTCATGTCGTTTCCATCCGAGTCAGGGGTGATGGCGCTCATCTTGAACAGGTCTGACGCAAATAAAAAATTCGCCTTGGTGATTTGAAAGATCGAAGGAATTGATAGCTGGCGCGTGAGTCGCGGCTTGAGTCACTGCAGACAAACTGTGGGGGCGAGCAGGCTCCCACAGTCGGGTTTCAGCTGTCGCACTATCAGCGCAGTCGCTCCAGCAACTGGTAGTACCACATGCCCGCCGCCAGCATCGGGTTGCCAAGCAGGTCGCCCATGGGCACGCGGATATGCTGGCAGGCAGCGAAGGTGTCGTACTGCTCAAGCTGCCCGGTGATCGCGCGGCCCATGATTTCGCCCATGATGTGGGTGGTGGCGATGCCGTGCCCGGAGTAGCCCTGGCAGTACCAGACGTTGTCCGAGAGTTTGCCCACTTGCGGGATGCGGTTGATCACGATGCCCATCGCGCAGCTCCACTGATAGTCGATGGCCACGCCTTTGAGTGCCGGGAACGTCTGCTCGATGCACGGGCGTAACTCGGCGGCGATGTCGCGCGAATCCTTGCCGCTGTAGTTGGCGCCGCCGCCGAACAACAGGCGGCCGTCGGCGGTCAGGCGGTAGTAGTCGAGCACGAAGCGGCAGTCGTAGACGGCGAGGTCTTCAGGGTTGATCTGTTTGGCCAGGTCGCCCAGCGGCGCAGTGGTGACGATGCCGCCCATGGCCGGGAAGATCTTGCCCTTGAGCTTGCCCGGCTCCAGTTTGTGGTAGACGTCACCGGCCAGCAGCACCTGATTGGCATCGATGCGACCTTGGGCGGTGCGCACGCCTGGTTGGTCGCCGTGAATGATTTCCAGCACTTCGCTGTTTTCGAAGATCAATGCGCCCAGGCTTTCTGCCGCCCGGGCTTCGCCGATGCACAGGTTGAGTGGATGCAGGTGCATGTTGCGGGTGTTCTTGATCGCGCCGTGGTAGAGGTCGCTCTGCAGCAGGTCGCGTACCTGGCTGCGGTCGAGCAGGCTGACGTCGTCACCCATGCCGCGGCGCAGCGCTTCGTCGTAGTCCTTGCGCAAACCGTCCATGTGGGCAGGTTTGTACGCCGCGTGCAGGTGGCCGTGCTTGAGGTCGCAGGCAATGCCGTATTTCTCCACCCGTTGCTTGATGATCTGGTGCCCGCGCCAGCGCAGGTGCCAGATGAAATCGTCGACTTCATCGCCGAGGCTGCGACGCATCTGCTTACGCATGGCTTCCTCGCCCGAGAGGCTGCCGGTGACCTGGCCACCGTTGCGCCCGGTGGCGCCCCAGCCGATCTTGTGGCTTTCGACGATGGCGACCTTCAGGCCTTTCTCCGCCAGTTCGACGGCCGTGGCGACGCCAGTGAATCCGCCGCCGATGATGACTACGTCGACGCGGTGCTGGCCTTGCAGGGTTGGGTAATCGGTTTCGTGGTTGAGGGTGGCGGTGTAGTAGGAGTTGGTGCGTTGGGTCATGTTTTTGTCCAGGCGAAATGAGGTCGAGAGACAGCGCGATCCTTGTGGGAGCGAGCCTGCTCGCGAAGCGGCCGGCACATTCAGCACTTGTAGTGACTGACACACCGCTTTCGCGAGCAGGCTCGCTCCCACAGGGCGGGGCGGATGGCGGTTTACGCCTCAGTCAAGTACCAACGCCAATCCTGCTCACCCACTTCAGCCATGAACTGCCGATACTCCGCACGCTTGACCGCCAGGTACACCCCCAGAAATTCCTGCCCCAACGCATCCCGCGCCCACACCGAATTTTCCAGCGCCGTCAGTGATGTCAGCCAGTCGGTCGGCAGCAATTGCGTGGCCTGCGCGTAGCCGTTGCCTTGCACCGGTTCGCCGGGGTCGAGGTTCTCGCTGATGCCGCGATGGATGCCAGCCAGGATCGCCGCCGCTGCCAGGTACGGGTTGGCATCGGCACCGCAGATGCGATGCTCGATGTGACGGCTGTTGGCCGGACCACCGGGCACCCGCAGGCTGACGGTGCGGTTGTCGACGCCCCAGGTCGGGGCCAGCGGCGCATAGCTGTTGGCCTGGAAGCGCCGGTAGGAGTTGGCATTGGGGCAGAACAGCAACAGCGAATCGAGCAGCGACGCCAGCATGCCGCCGATGGCGGTGCGCAGCAGCGGGGTGCCGGCCGGGTCCTCGGACGCGAACAGGTTGCGGCCTTCGGCATCGGCGATGCTGACGTGCATGTGCATGCCGGTGCCCGCCAGGTGATCGAAGGGTTTAGCCATGAACGTCGCCTGCATGCCGTGCTTGTGGGCCACGGCTTTGACCAGGCGTTTGTAACGCACCGCCTGATCCATCGCCTGCAAGGCATCGCCGTGTTCCAGGGTGATTTCCACCTGCCCCGGCGCGTATTCGGAAATCGCTGTGCGCGCCGGAATGCCATGGAGTTTGCACGCGGCATAGAGGTCGGCGAGAAATGGCTCGATCTGCTCCAGCTCACGCAGGCCGTAGACCTGGGTATGTCGCGGTCGACCGCCGTCAGCGTCCAGCGCCGGTTGCGGGCGACCATTGTGATCGCGCTTGGCGTCCAGCAAATAGAACTCCAGCTCGCACGCCATCACCGGGTGGTATCCCTCGGCTTGCAACCGATCGATGACCTTGATCAGCAGGTGACGTGGATCCGCGATGCTCGCCGGCATGCCTTCTTGCGGGTGCATGCTGACTTGCACCGCCGCGGTCGGAATCTGCCGCCACGGCAAACGCACCAGGCTGCCTTCGAGCGGGTAGGCACGGCAGTCGATGTCACCCACCTCCCAGACCAGTCCGGAGTTCTCGACGTCATCGCCTTGCAAGGTCAGGCCGAGGATGGTGCTGGGCAGCGGGCGACCGCTTTCATACACCGCCAGCAGTTCCTCGCGGTGCAACAGCTTGCCGCGCGGCACGCCGTTGGCATCGAGAATGAACAGCTCGATCATGTCGATATCGGGGTTGTTCGCCAAAAAGCGTTGGGCGTCTTCAAGGGCTGCGAATTTCATTGTTCATCACTCACGGTGGCGTCCCGCGGACGCACGGATTCAGGCCAGGGCGCGACGGCGGATAAAGATCCACGGCGCTCTGGCAGCGATAGCGAAAAAGTAAGGGGGCTCGACGCGTCGTGGACGCAATCAGGCGAGCAGGGTGCTATCCGGCGGGCGTGCGGAGTGACGCAGTTTGGAGCGGCGCAGGGCCATGGGCAGGTTGACGATGCGCTTCATGAGGCAATGCCGTCCACGACCCCTGCAGAGGGGGTCAGGAATGAGACATCCAGCAAGTGGTGCTCTGACGGTGCGGTGCTCATGACTCAGGTTTCCAGCAGGGGAAATCGTCGGTGGCGGATAACACGCTATCCGCAGTGACTGGATACTAGGGGTGAAAGCGCAACCTGTAAACGTCTGTTTTCAGCGCAGAAGGTGCACGGCCACCCCGATCAGCCCACAACCGGACAATACTTCGATGACCCCGCGCTTGAACTTCAGCAGGGCAATCGCGGCCGCAATGGCGATCAGCAGCGACGGCCAGTCCAGCCGATTGGCGAAGCCCTCAGGCCACAGCACATGATAAGCAAAGAAGCACGCCAGATTGACAATCACGCCAACCACCGCAGCGGTAATCGCGGTCAGCGGCGCGGTGAACTTGAGTTCGTTGTGCGTCGATTCCACCAGCGGGCCACCGGCGAGAATGAACAGGAACGAAGGCAGGAAGGTGAACCAGGTCACCAGCATGGCGGCGACGGCACCGGCGACGAAGGCCTGATCGGGACCGAACACCTGATGCACGTAGCCGCCGATGAAACCGACGAAGGCGACCACCATGATCAGTGGCCCGGGTGTGGTTTCGCCGAGCGCCAGGCCATCGATCATCTGCGTCGGCGTCAGCCATCCATAGTGGCCGACCGCGCCCTGGTAGACATACGGCAGCACCGCGTAGGCACCGCCGAAGGTCAGCAGCGCCGCCTTGGTGAAAAACCAGCCCATCTGGGTCAGCGTGCCTTCCCAGCCGAACAGGGTGGTGAGGGAGGCCATCGGCAGCGCCCACAACAGCGCGCCGATCAGGGCCAGGCGCAGCAGTTTCCAGCTGCTGAAACGGGCATGCTCGGGCGTGGGTGTGTCGTCGTCGATGACGGCGGCGCCGAAGGATTTTTGCGCGGCGCCGTGCCCGCCGGTACGGAATTTTTCGGGGGCCAGGCGCCCACCGAAATAACCGATGATTGCTGCCCCCAAAACGATCAAGGGAAACGGTACGTTGAGCGCGAAGATGGCCACGAATGACGCGGCGGCGATGCCCCACATCCAGGCGTTTTTCAAGGCCCGGGAGCCGATCCGATGCGCCGCCTGCAGCACAATGGCGGTCACCGCCGGCTTGATCCCGTAGAAAAGCCCGACCACCACCGGCACCTCACCGAAGGCGACATACACCCAGGACAAGGCTATCAGGAGGAACAGCGACGGCAGCACGAACAGCACGCCGGCAATCACGCCGCCCCAGGTCCGGTGCATCAGCCAGCCGATGTAGGTCGCCAATTGCTGGGCCTCGGGGCCGGGCAGCAACATGCAATAGTTGAGCGCATGCAGGAAGCGGCGCTCGGAGATCCAGCGCCGGCGTTCGACCAGTTCCTGGTGCATGATCGAGATCTGCCCGGCCGGCCCGCCGAAGCTTATGAAACCGAGCTTGAGCCAGAAACGGAACGCTTCTCGCAGACTGATTGCAGCGGGCTTCGCGGGTTGCTGTGCTTCGGCGGGGGCAGGGCTCAAACGGCGATTCCTTTTGCAGGGACACTTTGATCCGCGACTTTAACCATGAGCACGCGGTTTGAATAGCCGGGCACTGCGTCAACTCAAAACGTAGTCCACCGGCATGAGCGGCGGCGGCAATGTCGTCTCACCCATGGCCGCCAGCACATCGCGCTCGATGGTGCGTACCAATGCGTCGATGGGCAGCTGGTTTTCATCGCGACCAAACGGGTCTTCCAATTCATCGGCAATCGCATCCAGGCCGAAGAACGTGTAGCTGACAATCGCGGTGAAGACCGGCGTCAGCCAGCCCAACGGTTCGGCCATGGCGAATGGCAGCAAGATGCAGAACAGGTAGATGGTGCGGTGCAGCAACAAGGTGTAGGGGAAGGGCAGCGGCGTGTTCTTGATCCGTTCACAGACCGCTTGGACCTGGGTCAGGCGGGTCAAGTGGTTGGCCATCAGCATGTGGCGCCACTCGTTGATCACGCCAGACTCGGCCAGCGTCGAGCATTGTTGGCCTGCCTGCATCAGGATTCGCCCACAGAGATCGCCTGCGTTGTCCACCGGCATCGGATCGAGCCAGGCCCCACTGGCCGCCTGTTCGTTCTCCTGGCGCAACCTGGCGTTGAGCGCGTGGGCGAAGCCACAGAGTTTGCGTAGCAGGCTGTTACGCTCGACTTCATCCTTGATGACCTGGGTTTCTCGCGCCATGGAGCGAATCTCCACCAGCATGTCGCCCCAGGCCTTGCGCGCTTCGTACCAGCGGTCATAACAGGCGTTGTTGCGAAAGCTCATGAAGATCGACAGCGACAGGCCCAGCAGGGTGAAGGGCGTCGCACTGACCTTGGAAAAATAGCTGGGGTGCGACATCTCGACGAGCACGATGACCGATGCGAGCAGCGTCACCATCAGGGCGCGCCAGGCGATGCGCTTGGCGATCGAGCCTTTGAGCGAAGTCAGGATGCCGATCAGGTTGGGTTTGGGTCTCACGATCATGGTTGTGCGCCTGGGCAAGGACAGTGATGGAGCTGGCATTTAATCGCCGGTCATGGGCATGACGCGGCGCAGGCTAGGAGCAACGAGTCCGTACGTCCAATCACTATGAGTGACTGGGTGATCGACGGAGTCTATGAAGGATTTTCAAGCGCGCAGCGATGGTGCGCCGCTGCGGCTGTCGTCATTCATTGCGCCCCGAACATCACCGTCCAGTAAATCCCCGCATCGCTCTTCGGATCAACCGCATACGCCGCGCCGAGGTCGCGGAACTGTGGGTTCATCAGGTTGGCGCAATGGCCGGGGCTGGCCAGCCAACCGTCGACCACCTTGCGTACGCTGTCCTGCCCGGCGGCGATGTTCTCGCCGATCTGCTGGAAGTCGTAGCCCGCCAGTTCGGCGCGATCGCCTGGGGTACGGCCGTCGCGGTCCTTGTGATCGAAGTAATTGTTGTTGGCCATGCTGCGCGCCTGGGTTTCGGCGGCGCTCGCCAGGGTGGCGTTCCAGGCCAGCGGCGTGGTGGCGTTGAAGGTTTGTGCGCCACATTGGCGGGGGCGGCTGCGCGCGACGTTGAGTTCGGCGAGCAGTTTCTGCCCTTCGGTCTGCCAATCGCCCAGGCGTGCGCTCAACAATGGCCGGGCCAGTACGATGCGCCACTCGCGGTCCTGGCGGCTGACGCCGACGTCGACGAACTGCGGGTCGAGCACGATCTGGCAAAAACTTTCCTGGATCGCCTTCATCGCCGAGGGCGCATCACGCGGCCCGGTCAGGCTGATCGCCTGCACGTTTTTCATCGGATACCCTGCAGCGGCCATGGCCTGTTGCAGGTTGCCAACGCTGGCGGCGGACAGCACCAGCCGCGGGTCGGCCGACAGCGGCGGCAGTTCCGATGACACCTGGCCTGCGCAACGCTGCAACTGGGCGCGGTAGACGTTGATCGATTCGATCAGTTGCGACTCATCGCTCGCCTGCGCAGTGGCGGCAAACAGAAGTCCCAGTGAAAACCCGGCAAGGCGCAGGGTGGACGATAGGAAAGGCATGGAAATCCTCCTTGAGCTGACTGCGCCCATGATGCGCGAAGTGCCCCCCTTGAGCGCAATGCCTTTTTCCGGGATGTTGCATCCTTCGCGCCATCATTTCACTACTACACTCAAGCGATACTGCCTACGGAGTAGTGTCCGATCATGCACCACGCCTGGATCTCCACCTGCCTCGCCCTGACCCTGCTCGCTGTCCCGGTATTTGCCACTGACCAGGAACAAAAACAGAAAGTCGCCGAAGACAAGGCCCAGGTGCTCGAGCACAAGGCCGCAGAAAATAGCAGCCCCGCGGCAGTGCCCAAGGCTCAAGCCATTACCCAGCCTGAGGTTCAGGCCGTGGACCCGGCGGGCAAGGCGCCGCTGGATGACGCCATCACCTGTCTCGCCCGTTCGATCTACTGGGAGGCCAAGGGCAAGGACTCGGTCGACATGGAAGCGGTGGCCAACGTGGTCATGAATCGCCTCGGCCATGAAGGTTTTCCCGATACCGTGTGCGCTGTAGTCAAGCAGGGCTCGGAGACCAGGAGCTGCCAGTTTTCCTGGTGGTGCGATGGGCGTCCGGACTCCGTTCAGGAGGAGGTGCCTTACGCGATGGCCAAGGAAATCGCACGCAAGGCGCTGAACAAGCAATTGCCGGATCGCACCAAAGGCGCACTGTATTTCCATGATCGCACGGTGAAGCCTGGCTGGGCCAAGGAGTACACCCATACGGCGGACATCGGATTGTTCAGGTTTTACAAACCCCAGGGCGGTGATGCGAAGTAATCATATTTACGTGAAAAACCCTTGAAATTTATCCAGGCCCGCGAAACTGCAATATTTCTGTTTTACAAGCTTCATGACGGAGCAACGCGTTAGAAATGTCATGAGTGGAAACAGAACATGAAGCAGGCGTGGTTTTTCAGCAGTCATTCGGCACCGCCAGGTGCGTCCTTTGCGGTTTACGCCTCGTGACGGTTCTTGTCACCGGCGCCGCCGGTTTCATCGGCTTTCATACGGCCAGGCGCTTGTGCCTGGACGGTCATGAAGTCGTCGGGATCGACAACCTCAACGACTATTACGACGTAGCGCTCAAGCAGGCACGGCTAAAGGCGCTTGAGTCGTTGCCGGGCTTTCGCTTCCGGAAAATGGACATCGTCGACAAGCCGGCATTGCTGGACTTGTTCGGCGAGTACCGGTTCAGCGAAGTGGTGCACCTGGCCGCCCAGGCCGGCGTGCGTTATTCGCTGGACCATCCGGATGTGTACGCCCAATCGAACCTGGTGGGCTTCCTCAATGTGCTGGAAGCCTGTCGGCACCATCGCCCCGGGCACCTGATCTATGCCTCGAGCAGTTCGGTCTACGGCAGCAACTGCAAGATGCCTTTCAGCATCGAAGACGCGGTCGATCAACCGGTTTCGTTATACGCGGCCACCAAGCGTGCCAATGAACTGCTCGCCCACAGTTACTGCCATCTGTACGGCCTTAGGGCCAGCGGACTGCGCTTCTTCACCGTCTACGGGCCCTGGGGCCGACCCGACATGGCACCGTTCAAATTCACCCAGGCGATCCTCAACGGCCAGCCCATCGACGTCTACAACCAGGGCGAGATGGCGCGAGACTTCACCTACATCGATGACATCGTGGAAAGCATCGCTCGCCTGCGCACTCGGCCGCCGGGCGAGGGGATCAATCGACTCTTCAACATCGGTCGCGGTGAACCGATGGCGCTGCTGGATTTTATCGAGTGCCTGGAGTCGGCGTTGGGCACCGAAGCCCGGCGTCACTTCATGCCGATGCAGGACGGTGATGTGGTCAAGACCTGGGCCGATGTCTCGGCACTGCAAGCGTGGATCGACTTTCGCCCGCAGGTGTCGGTGGCAGCCGGGGTCGGGGCCTTTGTGCAGTGGTATCGGCAGTTTTATCAGATCTGAATCGTTCGCCGCTGATAACGGTAAAACCATAGGGCGAGGGGACTCCATGAGCCAAGACATATTTGTGTCGGTACTGATTCCGGCAAGGAACGAAGCGAACAACCTCAAGCCACTGCTCGAGGAGGTGTGCGAGGCAATGGCAAACGAAGCGTATGAAATCATCGTGGTCGACGATGGCAGTACCGATGCCACCTTGCACGAACTGCGGCAGATCAGGAACAGCGGTTTGAGCGCCTTGCGCATCCTCCATCATGAACGCTCGCTGGGGCAAAGCACCTCGCTCTACCACGCGGCACGGGAAGCGCGTGGACAATGGCTGGCCACCCTCGACGGCGACGGCCAGAACGATCCGGCGGACATCCCCGGCATGTTGGCGCTGGTGCGCGGTGAGCAGGGCAGGGGCAATGTGCAGCTGGTGGCGGGTCACCGTACCAACCGCCGCGATACTGCGAGCAAACGCTGGGCTTCGCGTTTCGCCAACGGTCTGCGCCGGCGCCTGCTCAAGGATGCCACGCCGGACACCGGCTGCGGCCTGAAGCTGATCGAGCGCGCGGCGTTTCTGCGCCTGCCGTATTTCGACCACATGCACCGATTCATTCCGGCATTGATCCAGCGCCACAACGGCCGAACGATCAATTACCCGGTCAACCATCGAGCGCGCACCGCAGGGGTGTCCAAGTACGGCAACCTCGACCGTGCCCTGGTGGGCATTCTTGACCTGGCCGGTGTCTGGTGGCTGATCAAGCGCACGCGGCTGAACACCCACGCCCAGGAGCTCGAAGGATGATCATGACCCGCGAAACCCTGTGGCTGGTGATTGGTTTTGCCGGACAGATCGCGTTTACCGGACGGTTCGTCCTGCAGTGGTTGTACAGCGAATACAAAAAGCGCAGCGTCATCCCGGTGAGCTTCTGGTACCTGAGTATTGTCGGCAGCACCTTGTTGTTTGCCTACGCCATCTACCGCCAGGACCCGGTGTTCATTGTCGGGCAGGCATTCGGCTCCATCGTGTACCTGCGCAACCTGCAATTGATTGCCAAAAACCGACAATCCAGGGAATAGACCATGCGCCGAAAACTCTCGCCCCGGGTCGAATGCCTGGTCCTGATGCTGCTCGCCTTGCTGTTGATCGGTGCCGGGCTGGGATTGCGCCAGGCACAGAACGTCGATGAGGAGCGCTTCCTCGGTGTGGCCCTGGAGATGCTGCACAACGGCTCGTGGCTGATTCCGCATCGGGCCGGGGAGATCTACGGCGACAAGCCGCCGATCTTCATGTGGACGGTGGCATTCTTCATCTGGCTGACCGGCCTGCCCAACCTCGCCCTGTACATTCCCGGGCTGTTGTCGGCGACAACCGTCACGGCACTGGTCCATGACCTGGGTCGTCGGCTCTGGAGCCAGCGTATCGGTCGCATCGCTGCATTGTTGTACCTGGCGACCTACCAGACCCATAGCATCCTGCGCACCGGGCAAATCGACAGCTTCCTGATTCTGTTCACCACCCTGGGCCTTTACGGGCTGGCACGCCATCTACTGCTTGGACCCGCGTGGCGTTGGTTCTACGTCGGATGCGCGGCGATGGGCATCGGCGTGATCACCAAAGGCGTCGGTTTTCTGCCGGTGTTGCTGTTGATCCCCTATGCCTATGCGGTGCGTAAGGGCTGGCCGGGGGTGGTGGCGATGCCGGGCGAGTCGCGCAGATGGCTGCTTGGGTTTGTGTTCATGCTGGCTGCTATTGCGATCTGGCTGCTGCCCCTGGCCTTGTCCATCGCGCTCAATGGCACCGCTGAGGAAATCGCCTATGCGCGGGAAATCCTCCTGCGCCAGACCGCCGGACGCTATGCCGCCGCCTGGCATCATCGGGAACCCTTCTGGTACTTCTTCACCAACGTCATTCCACAGTACTGGCTGCCACTGGTATTGGTGTTGCCGTGGCTGGTGCCGGCCTGGCGCCGCCAGCTGCAAAAGCGCGATGGCCGGGTGCTGGTGTTGCTCGGCTGGGTGGCGCTGGTGGTGCTGTTTTTCTGTATCAGCAGCGGCAAGCGCAAGTTGTATATCTACCCGGCATTGCCAGCGCTGGTCCTGGTGGCAGCGCCGCTGGTGCCCTGGTTGCTGCAGCGTTGGTTCAGGCAGCGCCCGCGCTTGCGACGAGTGTTCCCGGCATTGGTCGCGACCTGGTTCGTGCTGTGGTTCGCCCGGGGTTTCGTCGAACCGGTCAGGGATGGGGTCAATCCCAATCAAACGCTCATGGCCCAGGCCAACAGCATGACCCATGGCGCGAACCTGGTCCTTGTCAACTGGAGCGAAGGGCACTGGCTGTTCGCCCGGCAGCCGATCGTGCACTTCGGTATGCTCGACTCCACCGTCGAAAGAGCCGCGCAATGGCTGCGCGAACACTCGCATGACTACGCCCTGGTGCCGGACGACGTGCTGGACCGCTGCTTCAAGCCCGAGGCTGCGCGGGAACTGGGGGAGAACTCCCGGGCGCAATGGTCGATTGTCGGGGCGGATGCGGATAATGGGTTGTGTCATGTGCAAGCGTCATCGACGGTGTATCGGTTTTCGTGGGCTGATCCGCAGGTGCAAGTGTCCGTGCCCTAGCGAAGCTCATGCATATTTGGATTGATCGTTCCCACGCTCTGCGTGGGAATGCATCCTGTGACGCTCCGCGTCATTCTTGCGCACGGCTCACGTCATGTGTCGTCAACGGAACGCGGAGCGTCCCTGGCGGCATTCCCACGCAGAGCGTGGGAACGATCACAAGCAAAGCGAGGCGGCCTGACAGCCGACCTGATTTTGCGGGTGTACCCGACCCCCCGTAGGAGCCAGCGGTGTTGGGGGTAAATGCAAAAGTCAGGTCGGCTGTCAGGCCGCCTCGCTTTGGCTTTTGATCTGGGCGCCCCGTTAACCACGCTGGCAGAACGCAGGCATTGCGCAGTGGCTAAACCGGCAGGACGCCGGTTTAGCCGCGCTGGGCCATGGATGGCCCATCGCGGCGACCCACGGAGTAATGCCTTCGTTCTGGCATGCCGAGCCTAGGCGAGGCACCGAGTGGTGGGGCAAGAGCGCTTTGGTTACTTTCGCGCTTTTCGAAAGTGACTCGCCGTAAGGGCGAAACCCTAAGTGGCCGTTACCGCAGCAATGGATATACACCCCGTCCCCTACTTGTGAACAGCAACTGATCAAAACTTCGCATAGTTCAACGCATCGACAATCGCCGAACCGCCGATACCTGTCAGGGACAGCAGCAACGAACGGATCAATGGGTCTTCGGAGTAGCGCGAGAACGAACCGGTGTTGAGCGTTGCAACCCGTTCGCGAATCATCTTGAACTTGGCATAGCCCGGCGTCGATTCCGGTGTTTCCAGTAAATAGGCATCGATTCGTTGCAAGGCCACCGTGCGGGCCTTTTCCGCGGCTCGACGCAGGGTGAGCGCAGAGCCGAGCAGCAGCAACGCGGTCAGCAGGTAGGAAATCATCAGCCCTGGCGGTGTTGGCCAGTTGTCGAACAGGCTGCTGCGTGAGGCCAGCAGGATCAACAGCACCACGGTCGGTGCGTAGATCAGCCGATTGACCGCCGACGTACGCTTGGCGATCAGTTGCAGATCCACCCACTCGTCGATGCAGGGATGCTTGAGCATGCCGAAGATTTTCTTGTGTTCGGCCTGCAACGTCCCTGGCCAGATCGCATGGTGCTCGCTCAGATGACGGATGAAGCGCGTCAGCAACAGGTTGGCATCCATGACCCAGAACACCAGCACCTGGAACGTCAGCGTCGGAATCAGCCAGTTCAACATCCACCAGTCCGATGCACCGCGCACGGGCGTGCCTTCCATCGGCCAGATCACGAACAACACGCTGGTGACCACGACGTAGGCCCAGGTAGCGAGTAACGCCCGCAACAGGCGGGCACCGAATGATCCACAGATGCAGTGCTCACCCCAGAAGCGCGCAATGACGATCATCTTGCGTCCGTCCGTGCAGCGGGCCTGGGCGGCCGCGCAGGACTTCGACCAGTCTTCGTTGGCACTCATCAGCGGGAAGAAAATCAGCAGCAGCCAATGGCCCAGCTCATTGCACCAGCGGCGCAGGCTCCAGCCTTTGCCGCGGCGGATCAATCGCTGTACCTGGCCCCACAGGGTTGTCTGGTATTTGCGCATGTGCAGGCGCAGATGGAAGGCACTTTCGATCTCCGCGCGATTGATGCGCAGCTTGCGCCACCCCCAGGTCAACGCCGAGAGCGAGATCAGCACGGCCAGCAGGCGCAATGCTACGGTCGGCCAGGCGCTGATGCCTTCGAGCAAGAACATCGGCTCGCCCAGGCCGTTGTCGGTCAAGGTGCTGCGCATCTGGTACGCCAGCATCAACGCGAGAATGAACACCACCAGCGGGACCACGAAGTACCACGCCCAGGCATCGTATGAACCTGGGGTCACACTCGACGTCGCGTCCTGGGCCAGTGCCAATCGCCGCGTGGAGCGACGGAGCAGGTTCGACGACAGGATGCCCAGCAGCACCAGCACGAAGGTGAACCACAGGAATTCCGCATGCCAGTAGCGCGTGGCAATGAAGGCGCAGGCCGCCGCGACCATGAACAGCGTAATAGGTACGCCGCGCACCCACGCCA
Source organism: Pseudomonas umsongensis (assembly GCF_002236105.1). GTDB lineage: Bacteria > Pseudomonadota > Gammaproteobacteria > Pseudomonadales > Pseudomonadaceae > Aquipseudomonas > Aquipseudomonas umsongensis. The sequence goes on along the minus strand of NZ_NIWU01000001.1, from coordinate 1,545,827 downwards.
GGCGTGTGTCGTGTTCGTCCTGGGGGCCCTCGATGCGCCACCAGAGAATGAACGCAGCGATGCTCAGCAGGGTGAGTGTCAAAGGTCCGGCCCAAAAGAACGATTGGCTGTGTTTGAAACGCTCGCGCAGTGACTGGGAGGGCTCAGGGTAGGGCGGCGGCGAGGGATCTTGCAGGCAGCGCAACGCCATCAGATCGTGGGGCAGCACACCGCGCTCCGACTGGGCTTGGGTGGGCGCCTGGCAACTGGTCGGGCGTGAGGCGCCCAGTCGCGTGGCCAGGGGAATAAAGCCACTGATGCCCACTTCGTAGATGCCCGGCGAGAGCAGCTCCGATTTGGAATAGTCGAATTTCGCGCGCTTGGCATCAAAGGATTGCGGCGCCAAGGCCGCCAGTACTGAAATGAACACGGCACTTTGCAGGCTGTCGCGAAATGGCGGCACGTCCTGTTGCAGGGCGCGAGTCAGCGTCAGGCCATAGGGTGCGGCGAGGATCAGGTTGCGCGTGGTTTGCGCCTGGCCCCGTTGCAGCATGCGCGCGTCAAGGTCGGTGGAGAAGTACAGTTTGTAAGGCATTCGGCTCTTGAGGGCCTGCAGCACCAGCAGCTTGTCGTAGGCATCGACACCCAGGATACCGATGGCGCCGATGCCACTTTCGCCATCGCGTCGATAGGCCGCGTCTTCGCTGGCGATGTGGTCGGCGAGGCGTCGCAGATAATCGAGCTGGGAGTTGCCGTCGGATTTCTCCAGCGGGCTGAGGTCGATGGCGGATGCGCCACGGGCGTTTTTGCTGGCATCGTAGCTGGCGGTTTTATCGGTGCTCGCTGATTCTTCCGGCAGACGCCCGTCGAGCCCGCGCAAGTAACTGAAGCGCAAGATCCACTGGTCGACGGCACCCTTATGGTTTTCACCGTCGCCGAGTCGGGCGTCCCTGGCCACCTGCAGCTTGAAGCTTTCGATCAGGGCACGGCTGTAGAAACTGTCCCACTCGGAAATCAACGCGATGCGGTTGGCGCTGCGGCGAAGATTGCCGGTGCAGGGTGAGCCGATCCGGCTCAGTTTGCCTTCGCTGCAACGCACGCCGGCGGCCGGGTCGACGCGGCGCAGCTTCAGTTCTTCAAGTATCAGTTGGGTCATGGTGCCATCGTCACTGACGGTGCGCAGCAGCTTCATCGGCTCGCGGTTGGCCAGCGGCGGCGACAGCTTCTGGTAGCCACGATCCAGTGTCTCGTTGTCGGCCGTGGCCAGCGGCGAATAGATTTCGATGTTCGGCGAGGCCTTGCCGATGTCCTGGTCCTGGAACATGTCGCGCAGCACGGTCGAGGTCGAGGGGCCTATGACCTTCAAGACGGCATTGGCCGAGGGTTCGATGCAAGGTGCTGGCGTGCAGGCCATGGCGACTTTTTTTTTCAGGCTGTCACGAAGCGTTTCGAGCTGTTGCAGCGGCATCGAGCCGAGCGCGTCCTGTTTCAACCAGAACACGATCGTTCGGTCGGAGGGTGCGGGCTTGCCTTCAAGCGCCTGCGGTGGATCGAACGGATTGGACACGAACACTTCGTAGGGCGTATCGACGAAAGCGTTTTTCTGCGGTGCCTCGAGTGACAGGTTGGCGGCCAGCTTCAGGCAGTGGATGTACTGCTCCTGATCCGGCACCCGGTGGGAATTCTTGAACCCGGCCAGCAAGGCATAGCGAATGCGCCGGCGCCTTTCGACTTCATCGGCGTAGGGGCCACCCTCGACCAGCGCGACCATGATGTCGGGCGCCGATTGTCCTGCGCTCAGGGGCGAGAGGTCGGGGCTGCAAACGTTCTCGGCGTCCGGGTTCTTGCTGTCGGCAAGCTTCTTGCGATAACGCTCCACCGCGTCGAAAGGGTCCTGCCACAACCGGGCCTCGATGGGCAGTTGTGCCTGGAACTGGGCACCGATGGGGCGCGGCTCCAGGAAGGGTTCGCGGGTGAGGGCGAACATCGATACCACCAGACTCAGGATGACTGCACTGCCTGGCAACCAGAGGGCCAGATTTGTGCCCGAATCCTTGCTGTCCATGGCCTGTGCCTCTTGTTTGCGGCCAACTGTGTACTGTTATTTATAGACCCAATAAATGAAGGGGAATGGCCTGAATGAACGATTGCCTGACCGAATTGCCGTCGATCGGCTATTCACCCGCACTACGGCGGCAGGTGTACAGTGCGGTGCTCTGGCTGAATAATCGGTCATGCCTCCTTTAAGGTCATTCTGGACGAACGCCATGCATCGCATCGGACTCATCGTTTACCCCGGTTTCCAGGTTCTGGGCCTGGCCATGTGTGCCACATTCGAACTGGCCAACAGTGCGGCCGATGAACCGGTGTACAGCATTGTCCTGGTGTCCGAACACGGCGGCATGGTGCAAACCTCCGCAGGGTTCGCTGTGGAGACCAAGCCATTTGACCCGTGTTCGTTCGATACGCTGTTGGTCATGGGCGATAACTTGATTCGCCCGCCATCGAAAGGGCTGGTGGACTTTTTGCGCCATGCCAGCCAGGGCACCCGCCGCCTGGGTTCGATCTGCACCGGTGCCATTGCCCTGGCCGAAGCCGGTTTGCTCGATGGCCGGCGAGCAACCACCCACTGGTGTCATGCGGCGTCGTTGCAGCGGGCGTTTCCGAAGGTGAAGGTTGAGGAAGACCGGATTTTTATCAACGACGGAAATATCTGGACCGCCGCCGGCATGAGCGCGTGTGTCGATCTGGCGCTGGCCCTGGTGGAAATCGATCTGGGCGCGGAAGTCGCGCGCCGGGTCGCCCGGCAGTTGGTGGTGTATCACCGCCGGGCGGGCGGGCAGTCGCAGTTTTCGGTCATGCTGGAGTTGCAGCCCAGGACCGATCGCATCCAGGCAGCATTGACGTACGCCAAGCAGAACCTGAAGTCCGATTTGTCGGTTGAGGAACTGGCCAACGCCGCCAATCTCAGCCCGCGACAATTCAGCCGAGTGTTCAATGCCGAAACCGGGCAATCGCCGGCCAAGGCTATCGAAAGCCTGAGGGTGGAGGCCGCGCGGTTGATGATGGAAACCGGCCGGCACTCGATCGATGTGGTGGCAACCGAAACCGGCTTTGGTGACAGGGAGCGAATGCGCCGGGCTTTCCTGCGAGCTTTCGGGCAACCGCCCCAGGTGATTCAGCGGGCCAATCGAGGTTGATGACCTAAAAGGTGGTGTATACGACATTCAAGTCACAATATTATTTTCGTAATATTTGTCTCGTTGAAACCCATTCCCTCAATGAGATCGCCGCCATGACCTTTGTCAAAGCCGCCGCCGTACAAATCAGCCCCGTGCTCCACAGCCGTGAAGGCACCGTCAACAAAGTCGTCGAGAAAATTCTCGAGCTGGGTGAGCAGGGCGTGCAGTTCGCCGTGTTTCCCGAAACCGTCGTGCCGTACTACCCGTATTTCTCGTTCGTCCAGGCGCCCTTTGCCATGGGCGCCGAACATCTCAAGCTGCTGGACCAGGCCGTGACGGTGCCGTCGGCGGCGACCGATGCCATTGGCGCTGCCGCCCGAGAGGCCGGCATGGTCGTGTCCATCGGTGTCAACGAACGAGATGGCGGTACGTTGTACAACACCCAATTGTTGTTCGACGCCGACGGCTCACTGATCCAGAGCCGCCGCAAGATCTCCCCGACTTACCATGAACGCATGATCTGGGGCATGGGCGACGGGTCCGGCCTGCGCGCCACCGACAGCGCGGTGGGGCGCATCGGCCAACTGGCGTGCTGGGAACATTACAACCCGCTGGCCCGCTACGCCTTGATGGCCGATGGCGAACAGATCCACGCCTCGATGTACCCCGGCTCGTTTGCCGGCCCGCTGTTCACCTCACAGATGGAAGTCAGTATCCGCCAGCACGCATTGGAAGCGGCGTGCTTCGTGGTCAACTCCACCGCCTGGCTCAGCCCTGAGCAACAGGCGCAGATAATGGCCGACACCGGCTGCCCGATCGGGCCGATTTCCGGCGGTTGCTACACCGCGATCATCAGCCCGGATGGCGTGGTACTGGGTGCGTTGACCGAGGGTGAAGGCGAGGTGATCGTCGACCTCGACATGAGCCTGATCGACAAGCGCAAGCGCATGATGGATTCGCGCGGCCACTACAGCCGTCCGGAACTGCTCAGCCTGCTGATCGACCGCACCCCGCATGCCCATGTGCATGAACGCAGTGCGCATCCGGAGACAGTGGAAAAGGTAGATCCACTGTAGGAGCGAGCATGCTCGCTCCTACAGTAAGGCGGTAAGGCAGTACTCCGTTGTTTCAGTGCTGGTTGCGGCGCCAGAAAATCCGGGCCAGCAACGCATCGACGCTGAACTTGCCAGGACCCGAAAGCAGCAACGGCACAAGGGCGGCGAGATAAATCAGCGGCAGCTTGAAGTTACCAAAACCTTTGTTGCTGATGGAGTAACCCTGGGCCAGTTCGCTCAAGGTCGACCAGTCTGCCGGCCAGTGCACCGCGGCGGTCGCGACGATGGTCACCACGATCAGGCTGATCGCCGAGAAGCGTGTGGCCAGGCCCACCAGCAGGGCGAGCGCGCAGATCAGCTCGACCCACATCGACAGTTCCCAATTCAGCGTGGCCGGCAGGTGGTTGAACGGGAACAGGAAGCGGTCCTGGATGTCGGCGAACCAGTTTTCGCCATTGAATTTTTCCAGGCCCGACTCGAAGAACTCCCAGGCGAGGAACACCCGCAAGGACAGTGGCGCGATCCAGCTGCCGGCACGGTCAAGGTTCAGGTGCAGGCCTTTCACGGCCGATGAAATAGTGGCGTTCATGGTTGATCTCCTTCAAGACAGGGATGTCGGACCGGGGGGGCCGTTGAGAGGTATTTCATCAACCGGGTGTATCTGCGGTATGTCGTTGGCACGGGAATTTGAAGGCCTGGTGTGTCAGGGGCGGGGCTGTACACACTTTGATACGTTCAGTTCGAATGCATTTAAATGTGGGAGCGGGCCCGCTCCCACAGGGACCTTTGTGGGCATCAAGTCAGAGCGGCAACGCCAGAACCCGGCTGCGCAGATGCGCCAGCGTCTCGTCATCGAGCACCGTGGTCAGTTCCAGGCCTTCTTTGGCCTGATACAGGTTCATCGCATCCCGGGTCTGTTTGCCGACAATGCCGTCAATCGTGCCGGGGTGCCAGCCCAGGTACGTCAGGTAGGTTTGCGCGGTGCGAATCCTCAGGTCGGGCGTTCCGCCGTAAGAGAACTTCTGATACGCGGCACTGAGCCGCACGTCGTAGTTGTTGATGGCGTAGTTGGGGCCGTTGTAACGACGGGCGAAGTTCGCCCAATCCTTGGCCCGTAGCGCGGCGATGGAGCCGCCACCGATCAACGTGCCGACCATACACAACAGTTGTTCGTTCTCTGACAGGACCATGCGCCTGACCATCGATTCAACGTCTGCAGAACCGGTGGAAGCGAAGTTGAACCCCATGATCTGGCCCAGCCCCCACGACGTGCTTTGCAGCGCCGCATTGCGGTCAAGCTCGATCGCCTGGTTGAGCCGGTCGTACTGGTGGTCCCCCGACGCACCATAGTTGCCAGGGCTTTTGCTGCTGATATCGGGGTGTTGTGCGTCAAACGCCTGGTGGGTCAAGCGGCTGAAGACGTGACGCTCGAAAAGGATTTTCGGACGGCGATCGGAAAAGAATCCGTTGCCGGAGGTTTCTACTGCCAGAACAGCCCACAGTTGTGCAGCGCTGACTTTGGCCAGGTCCAGGGCGTTTTCCAGACCTTCGTCGTCAAGGGCTGCGCCATGGCTTCTGAATTCGTTGCTCATGACGGCCTCCTTCGAAACAGCAAACGCGGGGGTACGCTTTAAGCGTAGGTGGGCCAGGCTGGCACCGGCGGGTTTGCGATTATCGGCGCAGGGCTGTGGCGGATGACGCTCGGCGGCTTTTGCTATACATTTTCTGCCCGCCCATTGCATGGTGATACCGCTTCATGTCTCTTGCGCTCGAACGTCTAGTCGCTGGCACGCCGATCCCTTTCGCCGGTAATCGTGTCACTGTGGTCAGCCCCGAACTGGCGGCACGCTTTGCGCCCGGTGACCACCTGTTGGTGGAGCAGGTCAGCGGCGAACTGTTGCTGATTCCGGTGGCTGACCAGCAAGCGGCAGCGGTGGCGATCGAACGTGCCGAAGCGGCGTTCAAGGCGATGTCGACGGTGTCGGACCAGGCCATCAGCGCCTTCTTCGATGAGTTTGCCCAACGCCTGGAGACGCCTGAGTGCTGGGCCTTGATCGAGGCCGCAAACCTGGCCGACATCGAGCGGGCCAAGGCTCGTGGCCGCTCGACCACGCGTTTGCTGGCCGATGAGCGCATGCGTCGCGACATGATTGCCGGCCTGCGCGCCTGGCGCGATGCATCGGCCACCCGCGGCAAAGTGATCAGTTGCGTTGAGCACGACGGCTGGAAAGTCGAACAGGTGGTCTCGCCGCTGGGTATCGTCGCGTTCGTCTTCGAGGGCAGGCCGAATGTCTTCGCCGATGCCGCCGGTGTGTTGCGCACCGGTAACACCGCGGTGCTGCGCATTGGCAGCGACGCGTTGGGCACGGCCCAGGCCATCGTCACTCACGCATTGAACCCGGCATTGAACGCCACCGGATTACCAGCCGGTGCGGTGTCGTTGGTGGAAAGCGTCAATCACGCCGCCGGGTGGGCGATGTTCGCCGACCGCCGTCTGTCCCTGGCCGTCGCCCGTGGTTCGGGGCGCGCCGTCAGTCAATTGGGCAGCATCGCGCAACAGGCCGGCACCGCCGTCAGCCTCCATGGCACCGGTGGTGCCTGGTTGATCGCCGACATCGACGCAGATGCCACGCGCTTCGCCGCTGTGGTGCGCAACTCCCTGGACCGCAAGGTCTGCAACACCCTGAACGTCTGCCTTATCCAGCGCGACCGCGCCGCTGACCTGGTGCCGCTGTTTCTCGATGCGCTGCAACAGGCAGGCAAGGCACGGGGGCAGGGCTGCAAGTTGCACATCGTGGAAGGCAGCGAAGCGTTCCTGCCGGCGGATTGGCAAACCGCCAGCGTCGAGGTCTACCGCGCCGAAGGCTACCGCACCGAAGCACTGGCCGAAGCGTTGCCGGAAGATCAACTGGGTCGCGAGTGGGAGTGGGAAGAAACCCCCGAAGTCAGCCTGAAGATCGTCGACGACCTGGACAGCGCCATCGCCTTGTTCAATCGCTACAGCCCGCAGTTCACCGTGTCGCTGCTCAGCGAAGCTGCAGCGACTCAGGAACGCTTCTACAACGCGGTCAACGCGCCTTTTGTCGGCAACGGGATCACCCGTTGGGTCGATGGTCAGTACGCACTCAACAAGCCGGAGCTGGGCCTGTCGAATTGGGAGAGCGGGCGGCTATTTGCGCGCAGTGCAATTCTTTCAGGTGATGGTGTGTTCACCATTCGCAGTCGCATGACCCAAATAGATCTGGGCATCAAACGCTAAAAAAGGCCTGTCGCAGCATCTTTATATTGTTCGAACGTGAGAGGCACCTTTACGGTTTTCTCTGCAAAAGGTGGGGTTGTCTACTGTCAAGTTTGACAGTAGACGCGCCATGCTTTTCGCCGACTTAATAAAGCTCCGGGGCTGAACCCGTGTAGTCACCATGGAAATCAGTCATCCCACTGCCTGACGAATCCCCAGGTTCCGACGATTTTAAGGGTGAGCTATTAATCGACGGCGACCCGTCGACCCCCTTCTGATATCTGCCGATGAAAAGATCTTGATGGTGTATGGGGGGCTTCTCATACGTCTGCTGAAAAATGGTCAACCTGATCCGAGTTTCAACGGGGTAAATATTACGTAGATACCCGACATTCGGAATATCCATCAGTCATCCTTCGCATGGTGCAAGTTTGTGAGGATAAACTTGTGTTGTCGGGCAACGCCAACGTGAACGGTGAGCGTGTCGTCATGTTTATGTGTTTCTTCTCAATGGAAAACTGGACACGGGTTACGGGCAAAACGGACTGCTGCTTCGCTACCTTGCTTGATTTTACGTAGTAAACAAAAAAGTCCCCGCTCAAAAAACTTGAGAGGGGACTTCTTATGGCTATGGATTATCAGTAGAACCGGTCAATCACCCGAACTTCGTTCTGGCCCTGCAGCGAGTCCCAGGCCTGTTTCAGCGTTTGCAGGACATTACCGATGAAGTCCTTGTCGGCAGCGGCCTTCTTGCCAACATAGCCATGGCCGCGACGGTACATTTTCAGTCGGGCCAGCAGGTTCTGGTTGTTCTGGTCGAACTCCGCTTCATGGGCATGTGGCGACAGGCAGTCGATATGCACCTGGCCCGATTTGCTGATCCACAGGATATGGCTGTCGTGACTGTCTTTTTGCGCCGCGAACATGCGAGCCAGCTCTTCGATAGTCGGTTGATTGTTCAGATTCATGATAAAGCCCCCTTGACCATTTGGTGATCTTTCAAAGTTGATTCGCTAATACATGTAGCCCATCGGTTAGTTGATCCCTGGCACCGAAACCAGGACGTCAGCAGTCGTCCGCCGAAATCGACGGGGTCCCGCGTCTGTTGCATGTAGTCGTGTTGAATAACTGCTACGCAATAGCGTCACAACGAAGAGAAGCGGCGATAACCTTTGGCCCCAGCCGACGTTTTCAGGGTCGGCCACAAGCATCATGAGGATGGATCGCCAGCGCTTCTCGCCCTTGTACTGGACGTTCAGGCCAGGTCAGCTTCTTCAATCTGCCTTGTGGGCAGCGTGTATCCGGAAAAAACAGCTCGGCGGTCAGACGAGCTTGCTCAAGCGTGTTACCAGTACTCCCGATCGGGGAGATGTCTGCATCATGCAAGGGCAAATCGAAGGCGTCAACGGTTTTGTAGTGAATATTTTTAGTCACTACATATTGTCTGACAAAGCCGATTTGGAATTAGGCAGGAGGTCTTTCTCTCCCCCCGTGTAGGAGCGAGCATGCTCGCGATGGAGGTCAACGATGACGCGGGGAGCCTGACACCCCGCAGTGCCCTGAGGTTTTTCGCGAGCATGCTCGCTCCTACAGGGACAGGGCTTACGCTTTCTCAAAACAGTAAACAGTGCACGGCAACCCCTGGATGTACAGTTGATGAGCGCTGAACCGGTTTTGCGTCGCCTCAGGAATCACCGCCGCCCAGAACAGCCGTGCCGGCTGGTTCGCCTCGACATGGAAAATTTGCCATCGACCGGGGAGTCGGTTCAACAGGGTGGACACGACAAACCTGGCGACGCCCTGGCCACGAAAGCCCCGACTGACGAACAGATAACCGATGTTGTAGCGGGCATCGGGCACGTGGATTTCGTCATCCACGGTGACGAACCCGGCCAACTCCCCATCGACCCGGATCAGAAATGCCTGGGTCGCGGGTTTTCGCCAGTAGTCCGAGAGGGGCAGGATATTGAAGAAGCCATGCTCACCCAGCTTCAGCGGCACCCACTCGCTGAAATCATAGGTGTAGAACTGCATCAGGTTTTCAATGGTCTGCAGTTCGTCGCGTTGGGCCGCGTGCAGTTCAATCGAGATCATCTGAAAGGTTCCCGCCGATGGCTGTGCATGACAGGTCATTATGGCCGAAGAAGCTGATTGACCACGTTGAACGTCTGCGAGCCGCCACACACCTGCATCACTGCAAGCGTCTTGCCCTGGGTGGGGCGAACGGCACCGAGTTCCAGGGGAACCCAGTCGATCTGCGCCTTGAACAAGGCCGACATCGCGCCATGGCGTTCCGGCGAACACCCGACCTGGCCTTTGGACCACTGCAACAGTTCGCGCAGCTCCTGGACTTTGGGGTGGGCGGCAGGAGCATCGTCGGGCAGCCGCAAACTGGACGGATTGAAGATGCGCGTCTCTGCGCCGAAATGCTCCAGCAGGCGCGCGGCTTCTTCGACCAGCAGGCGGCTGAACGAGCGTTCGCGGGTCGAGCCGTACAACAGCAGGATGTGTGGATACCAACCTTGAAGTAGTAGCCCCAGGTGATGCGCATGTCCTTGCGTTCGAGCACGTGCAGCCAGAGGAGGGTGGCGAGACTGCCGATGGGGGTGATCTTCGGGCCGAGGTCACAGCCGATGATGTTGGCGTAGATCATCGCCTTGCGAATCAGTCCGTCCGCGCCCAGGGGTTCAGCAACAGGCAGCATCGCGCACGGGACGCCCGTCCATGGCGGAACCATTGCACCCGGTTCATCCACCGCTGACTTTCCAATGCTTGACATCGTCAGCGAACATCATCTGCTTCATCTCATGGGCAATGCCATAGGCCAGGGATTCGTGTGCAGCGATGACTTTTTCTTCCGCCGAAAGGCAATGGAAAATGTCGAGCTTGGTCTCTGCCTCAGCCGTTTCGAGGGTGAAAATCTGCACGTAACGCGCAAGGTCGTTATCAAGGCTCGACAGGTATTCGCGCAGGCGCTGGTGGTCGACCGATTTCTGGCTGAAGTACCAGTTCATCGGGTGGATCAGGAAGCGTGAGTGAGGGGAGGTGATGCGCCGGCCTGCCGCCAGGAACATGATGATGCCCATGGATTCGATGTTACCCGCGTTGATTGCGCACAGCGGTACCGGCAGTGACTTCAGGAACGTATAGAGGGTGAATCCAAAGTTGGTGCTACCGCCGCTCGTAGACAGATTGAGGAGTAGGGAGGTGGCGCCTTCATCGATGGCTTCGAGGCAACAGTCCCGGAAGCGCTCAGTCGTTCCCTGATCGATCTGGCAATGAAAATGCACGATATGTTCAGTCATCGATAGACTACCTGGATGATGCCTGGAGGACTTCCACGCGTTATCAAGTCTAGTAAACATCGAGCGGTTGATCTTGAAACCCTCGCAGATTGCCGCTCTATCCGATGCTCGCCATCCATCGAATGAGCGCAATTCCAATTGAACCAAATGCCCGGATCCACTCGTCGCAAGTACGATAATTCGGTTCAAACTTTCTGTTTTGTGCGTCCTCCGACGTATACGGGCCCAAGCTCGTACCAACGATGCAGAGGTGAATGAAAATGGCCAATACAGGAAATAAAAATCCCGGCAGCGACTGGGACAAGACCAATGAAGCCGGTAAAAAAGGTGGTCAGGCTTCCGGCGGGCAACAATCGCGCGATAACGATCGCATGTCCGGAGGCGGGCAAGGCAATCGCGGAGGCGAATTTGCCGATGATAAGGAAAATATGACCAAGCCAGGCCAGAAAGGCGGCCAGGCTTCAGGCGGACAACAAGGCAACAGGGCAGACCAATCGTCCAGCACTGGGCAAGGAAGCGGACGCGGCGGTAATTTTGCCGATGATCGCGATAAGTCTGATATGGGACGCAAAGATGACGGGATGAGCGGAGGTGGAGGACGCAAACCCTGATGCTGTCTGAATCATCAAGCCCCGATTTTTTCGGGGCTTGATTTCGATAGGATTGAGATCAGTCGCAAGGACGCGCTAATTGATCTGCACAATCACCGGACCTTCCGTCACGATCGGCGGGTTCGCGTGGATATTCGATGCATTTTTCTGAATCCATTCGCGTGCAACTTTCAAGCTCGCATCGCTGCCGGCCTTGTCCGTGCAAACCGTCACTGAGGTCCCACCATCCCCGGTATTGAGCAGTGTGTAGCTGACGAGGCCAGGCACTGTCCGCAGGAGCGCTTCGACGTCGGTCTGGCGCTGTTCCAAAAGGTCGAAAAGCTGTTTGGCTCCTGCACCGAGGTAGGTTCTTATTACCGCATACATGATCGTCTCCTTTGGGAGTACCCAGGTTTCAATTCTCCCCGATTCATTAAGCTTAGCCACAGGCCGGTGGCAGGCGAGATGCTACGACCATCGGCGGCGTTCGCTCTCGCCATTCACTCTCACGCCTGATCCATCGCCTCAGCCACCCCCTGATCCTCTCCCAGGAAACCGCCACTTTGATGCTGCCACAGCCGCGCGTAGGTGCCGTTTTTTGCCAGCAATTGCGCATGGGTACCCTGTTCGATGATACGTCCCTCGTCCATGACAATGAGTCGATCCATGGCCGCAATCGTCGACAGCCGATGGGCGATGGCGATGACGGTCTTGCCCTGCATCATTTCATCGAGGCTTTCCTGGATGGCGACTTCAACTTCAGAATCCAGGGCACTCGTGGCCTCGTCCAACAACAGAATTGGCGCGTTCTTGAGCATCACCCGGGCGATGGCAATGCGTTGGCGCTGGCCGCCCGAGAGCTTGATGCCGCGCTCACCCACCAGGGTGTCATAGCCGCTATGGCCTTGCCGATCACTCAGTTGGCTGATGAAACCGTCGGCTTGGGCATTAATCGCGGCGCTGCGCACCTGGGCGTCGGTCGCGTCCGGGCGGCCGTAGGCGATGTTGTCGCGAATCGAGCGGTGCAGCAGGGACGTATCCTGGGTGACCATGCCGATAGCGGCCCGCAGACTGTCTTGTGTCACCTGAGCGATGTTTTGCCCGTCGATGCGAATCTCACCGCTGTCGACGTCATAGAAGCGCAGCAGCAGATTGATCAGCGTCGATTTGCCTGCGCCGGAACGGCCCACCAGGCCGATTTTTTCGCCTGGGTGGATAGTCAGGCTCAATCCGTCGAGCACCTGGCGTTCACCGTTGTAGTTGAAGCTCACGTTGTCAAAGGTCACCGCGCCGCCAGAGGGCACCAGTACGCCAGCGTTCGGCGCGTCCTGCACCTTGGGACCTCGGGTCAGGGTTGCCATGCCATCCTGCACGGTGCCGATGCTTTCGAACAGCGAAGCCATCTGCCACATGATCCAGTGCGACATGCCATTGATACGCAACGCCATGGCCGTAATTGCCGCCACCGCTCCCGCGCCGACCTCGCCCTGGTGCCAGAGCCACAGGGCATAGCCGCCAGCGGCCATGATCAACATCACCACCAGCGCCTGGTTGACGATCTCGAACTGGCTGACCAGGCGCATCTGGCGGAAGCCGGTTTGCTTGAAGTCCTCCATTGCCGCGCGCGCAAAATGCGCTTCACGATTGGAGTGCGAGAACAGTTTCACGGTGGTGATGTTGCTATAGGCATCTGAAATACGCCCCGTCATCGACGATCGCGCATGGGCCTGTTCCTGCCCGACTCGCCCCAGGCGCGGCACAAAGTACAGCATGGCCAGCCCGAACAACGCGACCCAGGCAATAAAAGGCAGCATGAGTTTCAGGGCGAAGCCGCCGGCCAGTGCGATGATCGCAATGAAATAAACGCCAATTCCGGGTGCGATTTCGATAAGGGTGAACAGGACTTCGCGCACGCCCAGTGCAGTCTGCATCACCTTGGTGGTGACCCGACCGGAGAACTCATCGGAAAAGAACGAAAGGCTTTGCCGCAGCATCAGTCGATGGAAGTCCCAGCGCAGCCGCAACGGCAGGTTGATGGCCAATATCTGGTGCTGCACCATGGTACGTAGCGCCACCAGCCCAATGCTGGTGACCAACACTGTCGCGATACCCCACAGCACAGAACTTTCCTGCCCGTTCGCATCGCCACCGGCCTGCCAGGTCGAGAGCAGGTCCACGACCTGCCCAAGAAAGGAAAATAACCAGGCTTCGTAGATCGACACACTGGCACTGAGCAGCGCCAACGCAAGGATATAACCGCGGGCGCCGCGCGTGCAGGCCCACAGGAACCGCATCAGGCCGACAGGCGGCGGCGGTGCTTCGTCGGGAGGGAATGGATCGAGCCTTCGTTCAAACACGCGAAGCATTGTGATCTCCGAAATGATCTGGGTAAGCGGATTTTGCCATTGAGTGGCTGCTTTGAGGGTTTGCGGGCAGGCGTCGTATCCGCCACCGCCAGGCTAACGGTGCCGAGGGATGCAGGGGGCCCGCGTCTAAAGCGCTCGGTTGAACTTTTACAGATGTAAGGCTGTGAAGGGTGTAAAGGAGTGTAAAAGGAGGGGGCCACAAACGGAACAATTCGTCCCGTTTTCCATCAAGCGGAGAGTGGCCTGTTCATTCCTGTCGTTTACAAACACTCAGAGGTTGAAATTTTGCTGGCGTAGGCGCCTGTGGCGCTGTTGTCGACCTGAGCCGATGGACTCACAGACATACGTGCGCCGGCAGACAGGTTGCCGTTGATCCGGGGGATATGGCACAGGGACGATGCCGCCCCCATGCTCATGCGCACATTGGCCACATCCGCAATGAAGGGCAACGGTTTTTTGTTAAAGGTGCTGCCCGTCGCCAGGTCAAGGACCAGTTCACCTGTCTTGCCCTCGATCTGGATGTCAGTGCCCATGCTGCCTGCCACCGTCAGCCTGGACGGATCGACGGCACAGGCAGGTGCCACGATTTTTACCCCTGCTTTTCCCGTCAGCCCCGTCAGTGGCGCGCTGGTATATAGCGTGATATCCAGGGTAGGGGAGACGACGCGAACATGTTTCGCTGCGTCATTCACCAGCAATAACGCCTTGTTGTCTGTCGTCACCTGAAGCTTGTTCAGCGTATCGGCAGAGCCTGAGACCATCATTGACGGCGTTGCAGCGCATTTGATCGACAGGTTCACTCCCTGCCGGACCTCAACACTGCTGAATGCGGTCAGCGCAAAGGTTTTTTCGGCGGCCAGTGCAGCGCAGCTGGTCGTGCTGGCCAGCAGCATAAGCATCAGCTTCATCGTGTCCATGTTGTTCATGCAACCTCCTTGTTTTACAGAAGTACCGAAAGGGAAATCCAAATCCCGGAAACGAAAAAGCCCTGAATAATCAGGGCTTTGTCATACATAAGATGGCGGAGGCGATGGGATTCGAACTCATGGACCTGTTACAGTCGACGGTTTTCAAGACCGTTGCCTTAAACCACTCGGCCACACCTCCGTTTGTGTTGCGGGCGCCATAATACCTGAATGAAACACACTGTCAAACTCTCTGCATAGCTTGTTACAGGGCGTCTGTTATGATCTTTGCGACTGAACGTTTCAAACCAACAGGAGTGTCGCCATGCGCGAACAGGATTACGCAGTGAACAACAGCGTGCAGGCTGAGCAGCTAGAGGTTAGTCGCGTCCTGCGCAACACATACGGCTTGCTGGCTCTGACGCTCGCCTTCAGTGGTGTGATGGCGTACGTTGCCCAGCAGATGCGTGTCGGCTACCCGAACATTTTCGTGGTGCTGATCGGCTTCTACGGCCTTTTCTTCCTCACCAACAAGCTTCGTGATTCCGCCTGGGGCCTGGTGTCGGCCTTTGCCCTGACCGGTTTCATGGGTTTCCTGCTCGGTCCGATCCTCAACCGTTACCTGGGCATGCAGGGCGGCGCCGAAGTGGTTAGCTCGGCCTTTGCCATGACCGCACTGGTATTCGGTGGCCTGTCGGCTTATGTGCTGATCTCGCGCAAGGACATGAGTTTCCTCAGTGGCTTCATCACGGCGGGTTTCTTCGTGTTGCTGGGTGCGGTGGTTGCGAGCTTCTTCTTCCAGATCAGCGGCCTGCAACTGGCGATCAGCGCGGGCTTCGTGCTGTTTTCCTCGGTCTGCATCCTGTTCCAGACCAGCGCCATCATCCACGGCGGCGAGCGTAACTACATCATGGCCACCATCAGCCTGTATGTATCGATCTACAACCTGTTCATCAGCTTGTTGCAGCTGTTTGGCATCATGAGCCGCGATGATTGATCGCCAGCCATGATTGAAAAAACCCGCTTCGGCGGGTTTTTTTTTGTTCTTGGCAAATGTACCGGCGGCTAGGCCATTGGCGGCAGGCGTCGCTTGACCGGGGTTTTCTTGACGATGGCGGTGTTGGTTTCGGCGTGAGTGTTGAGGCGGTCGAGCAGGGTGTCCAGTTGTTCCATCGAGCGTACATGCAGGCGGGCGATGAAGCAGTCGTCACCGGTGACCTTGTCGCATTCGGTGAACTCGGGAATCGCCATGATCTGCCGTTCCACTTCCTGCAACTGGCCGGGCAGCGGGCGAATGCGCACGATGGCCTGCAGCTGATAACCGAAGCATTTCGGGTCGATTTCCACGGTATAGCCCTTGAGCACACCGCGCTCTTCAAGACGCCGCAGGCGCTCGGCAACGCTGGGTGAGGACAGGCCGCTGATTTGCGCCAGGGCCTTGAGCGAACGTCGTGAGTCTTCCATCAAGGCGGTGATCAGCACCTGGTCGATGTCATCGGTCATGGCGAAAACCTCTATTAGGCAGTTTTGCGAAATCGCCTTCGCATAAAAGGCAGATTCGAAGTTTAGCCTGCTTTTTGCGCTGGAGCAGCCCCCGGTCGATTGGCATACTTTGCCCATCAACCACAGGAGTCTGATGATGGACAACTCAATACGTCGCGGCTCGTTCGAAATGACCGCCGCCATGCTGATCTCCGGGACCATCGGCTGGTTCGTGCTGGTGTCCGGGCAACCGGTGCTGGACGTGGTGTTCTGGCGCTGCCTGTTCGGGGCCGGTGCGCTGCTGCTGATTTGCGCGGCGTTCGGCTTTCTTCGCCCTGGCATCCTCACCCGTACCACCTTCCTGTTGGCGGTGCTCAGCGGTGTGGCGATCGTCGGCAACTGGGTGTTGTTGTTCGCCTCTTATTCCCGGGCTTCGATAGCCATCGGTACGGCGGTCTACAACGTCCAGCCGTTCATGCTGGTGGGGCTGGCGGCGGTGTTCCTCAACGAGAAAATCACCCTGCAGAAACTGGCATGGCTGGGCGTTTCGTTTCTCGGCATGCTGGCGATTGTCAGCGCACATGGCGGGGAGGGCGAGAGCGGTAACGAGTACCTGATAGGGATCGTCCTGGCCTTGGGCGCCGCGTTCCTCTATGCGATTGCCGCGTTGATCATCAAGCGCCTGACCGGTACGCCACCGCATCTGATTGCGTTGGTCCAGGTCAGCACCGGCGTATTGCTGCTTGCGCCATTCGCGCACTTTTCGGCCCTGCCGCAGGAACCGAGTGCCTGGGGCAGCCTCGTCACCTTGGGCATCGTGCACACTGGCGTGATGTACGTGCTGTTGTACGGCGCGATCCAGAAATTGCCGACGGCATTGACCGGCGCGCTGTCGTTCATCTACCCGATCGCGGCGATTTTCGTCGACTGGTTTGCCTTCGGCCATCGCCTGGAACCGCTGCAATGGATCGGGGTGGCCGCAATCCTGCTGGCCGCGGCCGGCATGCAGCAGGGCTGGAGCTTGAAATTGCGGCGCACCGTTACCTCGTAAGGCGTTTCAGATGTTCCAGCGCGGCGCCGTCCTGGCCAGTCGCTGGCGCATCTCGCCAATGTTGGCAAGCAGTTGCTCAGTCAACAAGCGGTAACCGTCCAGGGCGTTGTAGACCGGCACATCGAGCCTGACCATCGGTAGCGCCACGGGGCGCTCCAGCCGGTGGGGGACGCCGGACTTGAGCGCCCGGGCCATGGCAATCAGTTGCACGCGAATCAGTCGATGCTCTGCCTTCAAGGCCGACTGCAGGTCGCCGGCATCCGGTCGGGTATTGCCCAGTATCTCAAGGGTGCTGACACACAGGCGCAGTTGACGTTGAATGGCATCGAGTTCGGTCATGGAAATCTTCACTTCCTTGGACACCGATGGCATCAGGGAGCGCAGTTGCACCATCACGGTGTTCAGTCGCCCCATCAGCCTGAGGTGTTCGTCGCCAGTCACCGATTGGCCGGTGATGATACGACTGTAGACCGCCGCGCAATCACGCAGCGCATCTGCCAGGTTGTACCGCCAGGAATAGACCGCATAGAGCGGCAGGGCGAAGGAAAATGCCAGGGCCAGGGCAATGCCGATCAGGATATCCACCCCACGCCACAACCCGTCAGTGACCGGATTGTCACCATGCCCGGCGACGATGAATACGGTGATACCGGCCAGCAGCGCGGTGTATCCGCCTTTGCCGATGGCATGGTACGAGAAGAATCCGCACACCACCGCCATGGCGAAATAGGTCAGCCACGGCATGCCGAGCCAGGACTGTTGCACCACCAGGACCAGGCCGATAGCCGCCCCGACCAGGGTGCCGATGGCCCGTTCGGCGGCTTTCTTGCCGATGTTGCCATGGTGCTGCAAGCCGCCGATCACCACCAGCATCGTCACTGAGGCCCACTCGCCGTGGGGCAGGTGGATGCCGGTGGTCAGCAGGATCGTCGCCAGCAACCCGAGCGACACGCGCACGGCATGGATCATCCGCGCGTGGCGATAGCGCTGGTACGGGTCCAATAGCGGACGCAGTAACCGGCGCAGTAGCGGTGGCAGGCGAAGAGCCGTGGATGCGCTCAGGTCGGCTCTCCTCAGAAGATGTAGTCAGTGGTCAGGAAGCTTGAACTGCGGCCACTGATGATCTCGCTGATGAGATCCTTGTTGGTCTCCTGGAATTTGGTCGCCACCAGCGTGCGAATCGAAAACACCCGCAGGGCGTCGTGCACCGACAGCGTGCCCTCGGCGGAGTTTTTCCGGCCATTGAACGGGTAGGTGTCCGGGCCGCGCTGGCATTGGGCGTTGAGGTTGATGCGCCCGACCTGGTTGGCGAAGGTGTCGACCAGTCGACCGACCGCCACCGGGTTCGTGCCGAAGATACTCAGTTGCTGGCCGAAGTCCGATTCGAGGACGTAGTCGATCACCGTGTCCAGGTGACGATAGGGCACGATCGGCACCACCGGGCCGAACTGTTCTTCCTGGTAGACCCGCATCTGCGGCGTCACCGGGTACAACACGGCGGGGTAGAAGAACGATGCGCGCGCCTCGCCGCCATTGGGGTTGACCACTTTCGCGCCCTTGCCCACGGCATCGGCCACCAGCGAGTGCAGGTAATCGACCTTGCCCGATTCCGGCAAAGGTGTCAGCGCCACGCCACTGTCCCACGGCATGCCGGGTTTGAGCGTGGCCAGTCTGGCGTTGAATTTCTCGATGAAGGCCTCGACCACGTCTTCGTGGACAAACAGGATCTTCAGGGCGGTGCAGCGCTGGCCGTTGAATGACAGGGAGCCGGTGAGCGCTTCAGTCACCGCATTGTCCAGGTCCACTTCCGGCAGGACGATCCCGGGGTTTTTCGCGTCGAGTCCCAATGCCGCGCGCAAGCGGTGAGGGCGCGGGTGCAATTTCTTCAGGTCGCTGGCGGCCTTGTTGGTGCCGATGAAGGCAAAGATATCGATGTTACCGCTGGCCATCAGCGCACTGACCGTCTCACGCCCGCTGCCGTAGATCACGTTGATCACCCCGGCCGGGAAGCTGTCGCGGAAGGCCTCCAGCAACGGGCGAATCAGCAGCACGCCAAGCTTGGCCGGCTTGAACACTACGGTATTGCCCATGATCAGCGCCGGGATCAGCGTGGTGAAGGTTTCGTTCAGCGGGTAGTTGTAGGGCCCCATGCACAGCGCCACGCCCAGCGGTACGCGACGGATCTGACCGAGAGTGTCCTGCTCGAGTTCGAAGCGGCTGGAGCGGCGGTCGAGTTCCTTGAGGGCGTTGATGGTGTCGACGATGTAGTCGCAGGTACGGTCGAACTCTTTTTCCGAATCCTTGAGGTTCTTGCCGATTTCCCACATCAGTAGCTTCACCACCGCGTCGCGCTGTTCACGCATGCGCCCCAGGAAGGTCTCGACATGCTGGATGCGCTCGGCCACGCGCATGGTCGGCCACAAACCCTGGCCGCGGTCATAGGCACGCACGGCGGCGTCGAGGGCGGTCAAGGCGGTGGCGGCATCCAGCAACGGCGTGCTGCCGAGGATGACCTGTTCATCGCCGCCAGGGCCGCTCAGGTAAACCGGGCTGCGCACCTGGGCGAGTGGACCTGGCCAGGTTTTCAACACGCCATCGACCAGGTACTCGCGTTGTTCGGTCTGGCCGTCGAGACGGTATTTTTCCGGGATGCTGCCGGCGTCGGGAAACAGGTTGCCAAGAATCTGTGCGGTCGTCATGTCGCTACCCCGTGTGTAATGTCAGCCGTGCGCTTATGGCTAGCCGTTGAAGAATCCAGTTCAAGGGTTATACGCCTTGTTGATGAGTTTTTTTAACTGCAATCGAGCGCTGATGGGCAGAATAGAGGGGTGAAGGTGTGATTATTGTGCTTCAAGCGTAGACCGCAATCGGCGTTGGGGTGAAACGCGATCTTTTGACTTGGGAGCACACAATGGCTGGTGCCGAGGTTAAACTCCGCGCTCTTTCATAAGGAGTTCACATGAGTCACTACCAGCCGGGCATTCTTGCCACCCCTGTTCCGCCTCTCGCCCGTCACATGTTCTTCGCCCTGGAATCGGCCGCGGCGCTGCCGGCTGCGTTGGACAAGCTGACGCAACTGGTGGATGGCAAATCGGCGGTGGTCGGCTTCGGTGAGTCCCTGGTCAAGGCCCTCGGCGGGCATGTCGAAGGCTTGCGGGCGTTTCCAGCGCTGAGCGGTGTCGGCGTCGACAATCCGTCGACGCAACAGGCACTCTGGTGCTGGTTGCACGGTACCGACCGTGGCGAACTGCTTAACCGCAGCCACGCCTTCGAAGCAGCGTTGGCCCCGGCCCTGCGCCTGGTGCAAGTGACCGAGGGTTTCCGTCACCGTGACGGCCATGACCTGACCGGTTACGAAGACGGCACTGAAAACCCCCGTGACGAAGCCGCCGCGGCCGCCGCGCTGGTGGGTGAGGGCGCCGAAGGCATGGTGGGCGGCAGCTTCGCCGCGCTCCAGCAGTGGCAGCATGACCTCAAGGGCTTTCGCGCGATGGCGTCCCATGAGACGGATGACATCATGGGACGTCGCCTGAGCGATAACGAAGAACTCGACGACGCACCGATCTCGGCCCACGTCAAACGCACCGCCCAGGAGAGCTTTGCCCCTGAGGCGTTCGTGGTTCGCCGCTCGATGCCATGGATCGAAGGCGAGCGAGCCGGGTTGATGTTCCTGGCCTTCGGTTTTTCCCTCGACGCCTTCGAAGTCCAGCTGCGCCGCATGAGCGGCCTGGAAGACGGAATCACTGACGGCTTGTACCGCATCAGCCGGCCGATCACCGGCGGCTACTACTGGTGCCCGCCGCTGAAGGATGGTCGTTTGGATCTGCGGGCCATGCGCATCGGCTGAGTAAAAGCAAAAGATCGCAGCCTTCGGCAGCTCCTACAGGTGGAACGCATAAACCTGTAGGAGCTGCCGAAGGCTGCGATCTTTTGATCTCCATCTAACCTTATGCCCAAACAGTATTTCTCAGCCATTCCTTAGAACTCTAAGATCACGTCATAACTCGTTATGACAAGTGATCTTCATGACCGATAACGTTCTATCGCTTAGTAGCGTTCCGCTGCACACCCAACTGCGCGATGTGTTGCGTGCGCGCATCCTCGACGGTGAATACCCGCAAGACAGCCAGATGCCTTCCGAAAGCGAGCTCGGTGCGCTGTTCAAGGTCAGTCGCATCACGGTGCGCCAGGCTCTCGGCGATCTGCAGAAGGAAGGGTTGATCTTCAAAATCCACGGCAAGGGTACCTTCGTCGCCAAGCCGAAAACCTTCCAGAACGTCAGCACCTTGCAAGGCCTGGCCGAGTCCATGACCGGTCGCGGATATGAGGTGATCAACCGCCTGCGCAGCTTCAAGTTCATCGCTGCCGACAAGCTGGTCGCCGATCGCTTGCAGGTCGCCGAAGGGGAGACCGTGGCGCAGATCAAGCGGGTTCGCCTGATCAACCGCGAACCGATTTCGCTGGAAATCACTTACCTGCCCAAAGCCCTTGGCGAGCGCCTGGAGAAGGCCGATCTGGTAACCCGCGACATTTTCCTGATCCTGGAAAACGACTGCGGACTGGCCCTCGGCCACGCCGACCTGGCCATCGACGCAGTACTGGCCGACAGCGACTTGACCCAGGCGCTGAACGTCGAGGCCGGCTCGCCGATCATGCGCATCGAGCGCCTGACCCACGACGCCGAAGGCCGCCCAGTGGACTTCGAACACCTTTACTACCGTGGCGATGCCTTCCAGTACCGCCTGCGGATCGACCGGCAAAAAGGGGCGCAGGCATGACCCGAACGACTCTCGAGCAGGAATACGACATCGTGGTGATCGGCGGCGGCACGGCCGGGCCGATGGCGGCGATCAAGGCCAAGGAACGCAACCGCGATTTGCGGGTATTGTTGATCGACAAGGCCAACGTCAAGCGCAGCGGCGCGATCAGCATGGGCATGGACGGCCTCAACAACGCGATCATTCCCGGCCACTCCACGCCGGAGCAGTACACCAAGGAAATCACCATCGCCAACGACGGCATCGTCAATCAGGCCGCGGTGTATGCCTACGCGACCCACAGCTTCGAGACTATCGAACAGCTAGACCGCTGGGGCGTGAAGTTCGAGAAAGACGAGACCGGCGACTACGCGGTGAAAAAGGTCCACCACATGGGCGCCTACGTGCTGCCGATGCCGGAAGGCCACGACATCAAGAAAGTCCTGTATCGCCAGTTGAAGCGGGCGCGGGTCAGCATTACCAATCGCTTGGTCTGCACCCGTTTGCTCAAGGACGAAGAGGGCGCGGTCAACGGCGTGATGGGCTTCGATTGCCGCACGGCCGACTTCCATGTGATCAAGGCCAAGGCCGTGATCCTCGCCTGCGGTGCCGCCGGACGCCTGGGCCTGCCGGCTTCGGGTTACCTGATGGGCACCTACGAAAACCCGACCAATGCCGGCGACGGTTACGCCATGGCCTACCACGCCGGAGCCGAACTGGCGAACCTGGAATGCTTCCAGATCAACCCGCTGATCAAGGACTACAACGGCCCGGCCTGCGCCTACGTCACCGGTCCCTTGGGTGGCTACACCGCCAACAACAAGGGCGAGCGCTTCATCGAGTGCGACTACTGGAGCGGCCAGATGATGTGGGAGTTCCATCAGGAGCTCGAAAGTGGCAACGGCCCGGTGTTCCTCAAGCTCGATCACCTGGCCGAAGAAACCATCCAGAACATCGAAGAGATCCTGCACAGCAACGAGCGCCCGAGTCGCGGTCAGTTCCACGCCAATCGCGGTACCGATTACCGCACGCAAATGGTCGAGATGCACATCTCCGAGATCGGTTTTTGCAGCGGACATTCGGCGTCGGGCGTGTGGGTCAACGAGAAGGCCGAGACCTCGGTCAAGGGCCTGTATTCGGCCGGTGACATGGCCGCGGTGCCGCACAACTACATGCTCGGTGCGTTCACCTATGGCTGGTTTGCCGGCACCAACGCGGCGGACTTTGTCGCCGGACGCGAGTTTTCCGCGCTCGATGCCGAGCAGGTCGCAATTGAAAAGCAGCGAGTCTACGCACCCCTTGATCGCGAACACGGCCTGCCACCGGCCCAGGTCGAGTACAAGCTGCGCCGCTTCGTCAACGACTACCTGCAGCCGCCGAAAGTGACCAGGAAGATGCAGATCGGCCTGCAACGCTTCAGCGACATCCAGCGTGACCTGGATCAGATCAAGGCCCACAACGCCCACGAACTGATGCGCGCCATGGAAGTCAGCATGATCCGCGACTGCGCCGAAATGGCTGCCCGTGCTTCATTGTTCCGCGCCGAAAGTCGCTGGGGGCTTTACCACTATCGGGTCGACCACCCGCAACGCAACGACAGCGACTGGTTCTGCCATTGCCACTTGAAGAAGGGCGAAAACGGCGTGATGACCAGTTTCAAGAAAGCCATCGAACCTTACATCATCCCACTGGACGCCGATGAAATGCAGGCCTACGACCGGTTGCGGGTCGGTGCCGACGCGGCTTGAGCATGACACTAGAGAGAAACCGTGAAATGGCCTACCAACCCCAGGAAATATTCTTTCGCTCCAATGCTCCGGTCACCGTCGACGAGGACCTTTGCATCGCCCACAAGGGCTGCACGGTGTGCGTCGACGTCTGCCCGATGGACTTGCTGGCGATCAACCCGGCCACGCAAAAGGCCTACATGGCCTTCGATGAATGCTGGTACTGCATGCCGTGCGAAAAGGACTGCCCGACTGGCGCCGTGAAAGTGGATATCCCTTATTTGTTGCGTTGAAGCACAGCCCAAATGTGGGAGCGAGCCTGCTCGCGAAGAGGTCGGCACAGCTGGCATCTTTGTGGACTGACAGGACGCTTTCGCGAGCAGGCTCGCTCCCACAATGGAGCGAGTGCAGACAATAAAATGCTACCCGGAAACCACCGGACGCTTGCTTCAAGACACCCCTCGTTTCCCACCACGCCCTGATCGTGGCGGAGACGAACATCCTATAAATGATTCGAGGGGAAACACCCATGATATTGCGTGCAGCTTTGGCCGGTCTGGTACTGGCATCATTCACCCTGTCGGCGCAGGCGGAGACCATCCGCATCGCCATCGGCACCCAGGACACCACCATCAATTGCGCCGCTGGCGGCCTGTTGATCCGCGAGCTGGGCCTGCTGGACAAATACCTGCCCCACGATGGCCAGTACAAGGACGCCAAGTACGAGGTGCAGTGGAAGAACTTCACCAGCGGCGCGCCGCTGACCAATGAGATGGTCGCCGGCAAGCTCGACTTCGGCGCCATGGCCGATTTCCCCGGGTCGTTCAACGGCGTGGCGTTTGAAACTGCCGGCAAGCACAGCCTGTTCATCAGCGTGCTGTCGGGCAGCACCCAGGGCAGTGGCAACGGCATCGTGGTGCCGAGCGCGTCGGGCGTGCAGTCACTGGCCGAGCTCAAGGGCAAGACCATTTCCGTTCCGTTCGCGTCCACTGCCCATGGCATGTTGCTGCGCGCTGTAGCGGCCCAGGGTTGGGACCCGCTCAAGGACGTGAACATCATTGCCCAGCCACCGGAAGTCGCCGGTTCCGCGTTGCAGGCCGGCAAGATCGACGCCCATGCCGACTTTGTGCCGTTCGCCGAACTGTTCCCGAGCCGGGGGTTCGCACGCAAGATCTACGACGGTTCCCAGGCTGGCGCGCCGACCTTCCACGGTGCGCTGGTGGACCAGGCCTATGCGAAAAAATACCCTGAAATCGTCGTCGCCTACCTGCGCGCGAGCATCGAAGCCAACCAACTGCTGGCCGCCGAGCCTGAGAAGTACAGCGAGTTGATCGCCAAGGTCACCGGGGTCGATGCCGAGGTCAACTACCTGTTCCACGGCCCGCTCGGCGTGCAGACCCGCGACTTGACCTGGAAACCGGAATACCGCCAGGCCGTCGGCACCGCCATCGACACCCTCAAGCTGTTGAAGAAGGCTGATCGCGGCCTCGACCTGAATACCTTCATCGACGACCAATACATTCGCGCCGCGTTCAAGGCGTCCAATCTGGACTACAGCGCGCAGTTGGCGAATTACCAGCAGACGCCGCTCAAGGCCGTCGATGCAGGCAGTGGCCAGGCCATCACCGACTTCAGCCACGTGGCCGAGATCTGGGTGCGCGGCGAGCCGAAAGTCCGTCAGTACGCCTCGGCGCAAGCGGCATTCACCGCGCTGGCCGCGCTGAAGCAGGAAGGCAAGAACATCCGCGCGGTGTATGCCCAGGCCAGTGACAGCGGGATCAAGTTGCTGGCCGACCAGGCGTGGTTTGCCAGTGATGCGCAAGGTCGCCTCAGCGCGTTTCTGCTCAAGGGCCAGGCCCAGCAATTCGCCACGGCCCAGGGCGGCAAGGTGTTCGATTTCACCGATGCCACGACCCAGGCCGTGGCCAGTCGCTGAGTCAGTGATCGTTCCCACGCGGAGCGTGGGAACGATCGGAGGTGTTATATGTTTGCACGATGGCTCCCCCGAGCCGCCTCGCTGCTGCTCTGCCTTTTATTCTGGCACCTCGCCGCCAGCCACCACTGGAACCTCGGCCTGGTGACTTTCGCCAACGTCCCGACACCCCTTGCCGTGATTGAAGCGGCACTGGGCCTCGGTGACTCCGGAAAACTCGCCCGACACCTTGGCAGCAGCCTCAGCCGGGTCTTCGCCGGTTACCTCGCGGCATTGGTGATCGGCGTCGCGCTGGGCCTGGCCATCGGCCGCTCGAAATGGGCCGAAGACTTGCTGCTGCCACCGCTGGAAGTGCTGCGCCCAATTCCCGCCGTGGCCTGGATTCCCCTGGCGATCCTGATGTTCCCCTCGTCCGAGCTGTCGATGGTCTTCATCACCTTTACCGGCGCCTTGTTCCCGATCCTGCTCAACACCGTGCACGGCGTCGAAGGCGTCGATCCACGGCTGATCGCTTCGGCGAAAAGCCTCGGGGCAGGGCGACGGGCGATGCTGCTGGAAGTGATTCTGCCGGGGGCCGCACCGAGCGTCATCACCGGCCTTTCCATCGGCATGGGCACGTCGTGGTTTTGCCTGGTGACCGCCGAGATGATCTCCGGCCAATACGGCATCGGCTATTACACCTGGGAGTCCTACACCATCCAGAACTACCCCGACATTGTGGTCGGCATGTTGCTGATCGGCGTACTCGGGATGGGCAGCAGCCTGCTGATCAAACGCCTGGGCGGTGTATTCACACCCTGGCATCGACCACGAGGAAAAGCCTGATGAGTGTTTTTCAACAGCCCGAAGGGCGGATCGATATTCGCGGTTTGTCGATCAGCCTGGGCGAGGGCAGCGCGGCCTTCGAAGCTGTGCAGGGCCTCGATTGCCTGATCGAACCAGGGCAGTTCGTGTGCATCCTCGGGCCGTCCGGTTGCGGCAAGTCGACCTTGCTCGGCGCCCTGGCCGGGCACCTGCAACCACGCGCTGGCAGCCTCAAGGTTGATGGCGCGGCGGTGTCCGGCCCGTCGCCGCAACGCGGCATGGTGTTTCAGCAGCACACACTGTTCCCTTGGCGCACGGTGCGCGACAACGTTGCGTTCGGCCTGAAAATGCGCGGCATCGGTAAAGCCGAACGCGACAAGGCCGCCGATGAAATCCTCGCCCTGGTCGGCCTTGAAGGCTTCGCCGAGCGCTGGCCGGATCAGTTGTCCGGTGGCATGCAGCAACGGGTGGAAATCGCCCGGGTGTTGGTCAATCGGCCACGGCTATTACTCATGGACGAGCCCTTTGGCGCTCTCGATGCCCTGACCCGCTTGAACATGCAGGAACTGCTGCTGGACATCTGGACGCGCATTCGCACCACCGTGGTGTTCGTCACCCATGACATCGACGAGGCGCTGTTCCTCGCCGATCGCCTGCTGGTGATGAGTACGCGTCCCGGTCGGATCATCGAAGACCTGCGCCTGGATTTCCCCCGGCCACGCACCACCGCACTGGTGACCAGCCACGAATTTTCCCGCTTGAAACGTCACTGCCTCGAACTCCTGCGTCACGAAGACGGTCGGCAGCTGCCCCGCCTGAACCCTCTCGGACTTCCCCCAGAAAACAAACTGCCGCGATTTGCCCTATGACCTCACTATTCGATGTAACCGATAACGATGACATTCTCGCCCTGCAACCACGCCTGACTGACGACGATGCCGGCGTGCGCCGCATCGCCCTGATCGAACTGGCCGACCTGGAAGAAGCGGACGGGCTGCTGTGGCTGGTCAACCGGCTGGCTGAAGACCCGGCGGAAGACGTCCGTGCCGAAGCCGCGCGGTTACTCGAAGCCTGGGAGGACGAGCCTGTGGTCGAAGCGCTGTGCCAGGCCCTGACCGATCCATCCGCAGCGGTGCAAGCCGCCGCGGCGCAAAGCCTCAGTCTGCTCAAGAGCGAAGCGGCGGGTGAGGTGATCCTGCCGTGGACCGGGCATGCCGACATCGACGTGCGCATCGCTGCGTTCAGGGCCTTGCGTGAATTGCGCTACCCGCAAGCGGCCCCGGCGGCGCTGGTTGCGTTGAGCGATCAGGAGGCCAATGTCCGCCGTGAAGCCGTCGGCGTGCTGGGTTGGCTCAAACAGCTCGACGCCTTGCCGGCCCTGGCTCGACTGGCAAGTGCAGACCCGGACACCGAAGTGCGCCGCGCCGCCACCGGTGCACTCGGCCTGGCGTCTGACGAGCAGGTGCTGCCGGCCCTGCGCCAAGCCTTGCAGGACCAGGCCTGGCAAGTGCGCGAGGAAGCCGCCACCACCCTGGGCAAGGTCGGCCACATCGACGCCGGCCCGGCATTGGTCCAAGCCCTGAGCGACGATTACTGGCAAGTCCGCCTGCGCGCCACCCGCAGTCTCGGCCGCTTGCGTTACGCCCAGGCACTGGACGCGCTGATCGAAATCCTCGGCCACCGCATCAGCAACCTGCGCAAGGAAGCCGCCCTGGCCCTCGGCGAGTTGAATGAAAAAGGCGCGATCGCACCGCTGCAGGCCGCGCAAGACGATGGTGATCCGGAAGTGCGCAAGGCGGTGCGCATTGCCCTGAGTCAGCTGCAATGAACCCGGTGGCCATCGGCAATTCCCGGAGCAGGCAGCAGCTGCGACTGAACTGGCCGGATGGCCGCGAGCAGTGGCTGGACCATGCCGAGCTGCGCCGCCAGTGCCCGTGTTCGCAATGCCGGGCGTTTCGATTGCGCGGGATGGCGCCGCTGGTCGATGCCCGCGTTCGGCTGATCGAGGTGAATTCCCAGGGGTATGGGTTGCAACTGGTGTTCAGTGATGGGCATGAACGCGGAATATATCCATGGGCCTATCTCGAAGGATTAACTCCAAACCTGTAGGAGCGAGCATGCTCGCGATGGTCGTTAACGTTAACGCGTGGTTTCTGGTTAAACGCGGCGTTCTTGAGTCCATCGCGAGCATGCTCGCTCCTACAGGGGGGCCAGGGCAATCAGAAGGACTTGCTGACGCTCGCCACTACCGTCGCGCTGCACACATCGTCGAAGCCCCAATTGCTCAGGCATTGGCTCTTCGACAGGTCGGTGTCGATGTAGCTCAGGCCCAGCATCACACCCGCCAGTTCATGGGTCAGCTTGAGCTCCCACTCACGGTACGAGTCTTCAGCTTCACCCGAGCGTGAGTACAGGTGCGGGTCCTTGAAGTCCATGTCGCCGTAGCGCAGTTTGAGGCCAACGCCGTAGGGCAGCTCGGTTTCGTAACCGATATAGCTGTAGAGCGAGTTCTGCTCGCTATCGATACCCGGCGCATCGGCGGAGTAGTAGGCGCCGAGTTTTACCCCGTAGACGCTGAGAATGCCGTAGGCCTCGCTCTGGTTGAACTGGCTCTCTTTCGGGTAAGAATATTTGAGGTAGCCCAGGTCGAGGCTGACGTCATCGGTGGCCTGCCACAACCAACCGGCATAGTAGTCGACCTCCTGCCGGGTTTTCAGGCCGCCGCCAAAGTCGACGTTGGAGGTCCATGCGCCCAGGTACAGGCCGCTGCTGTGGGCCAGGGTTGCGCCGGCTTGCAGTGTCGGGTCGTTCTGAGTCTGCGAGATGCCGCGGGTTCGATAATCGCTGGCCATTGTCACGTCCAGCAACAAGGCGAAATCATCGTTCAAGGGGATGGCTTGGCTGCTCAAAGGCAGCAGGCTCAAGGAGCCGAGGGCGAACAGTGTGAAAGCTTTCATGGTACGTCCCGCTATTGTGATTGTTATGGGCAGAAATCGGACAAGGCTGCGCCGTGCCCCGTGTTGAAAAACACGAGGTCGGGCAGGGGTGTGGTTGTGGTTTTTATTAGAGGGGTTGCGCGTAGACCTGCCGACCGGCGAACCAGGTCTGTAGCACTTGGGTTTCATGCAGGGCTTTTTCGTCGATGCTGAACACATCACGATCGACCACGATGAAGTCGGCCTGTTTACCGGCGCTCAGCGAGCCGATCTGTTTATCCAGGCCAAGGGTGCGTGCGGCATTGAGCGTGTAGGCATAGAACATGGTTTCGCGGTCGATGCGTTCATCGGCGTTGAGCACCCCCAGCGGACCCACCCGCGTCATGGCCTGGGCCATGGCGTTCCACGGGTTGGGCGAAGACACTGGCCAGTCACTGGCCCCGGCGATGGTCGCGCCCTGTTTGAGCAAAGAATGCGCCGGGTATTGGTAACGGAACGCCAGGGCGCTGACGTAAGGCTTGATCATGTCCGTGGTGTAATCGTCGGCGCTGGCCCAGAGCAGTTGCATCGAGGCGATGACGTCGAGCGGTTTGAAGCGGGCGAATTCTTTCGGATTGACGATCTGCAGGTGCGTGATGGAGTGGGTCACACCGCTCTGTCGGTCTTTGCGCGCCTGGGCGATGCCGTTCAGCGATTCGCGGACCGCGCGGTCGCCGATGGCATGGATGTGTACCCGCCAGCCGCGCTGATCGATGGCGCTGACCAGCTCGCCGAAATGCTTCGGGTCGATCAACAGTTCGCCCGGTTTGTGCGAGTTGGTGTACGGATCGATCATCGCGGCGCTCTGGGCCGGGTACTCGATCACGCCGTCGGCGAAGATCTTGATACCGGGCAGCGTCAGGTTGGGGATGCCCTGGAATTGTTGGCGGACCTTGTCCAGGGTGTCGAGATCGGACGGCACGCTTTTGCCGTTGGCCACCAGCAGCGCCGCGACGTGGGCGGTCATGCCGCCGCTTTCGGACAGGGCCTTGTACACCGGCAGGACACCGACGGTTTTCTCCGTGGGTTTGAGTGCAAACACCGGCTCGCCGGGCGCGGCGTTGGCGGCCGGGTCCATCCAGGCGGTGATGCCCAGGCTGTTGTTGTAGCTCACGGCGGTTTGCGCCGCCTTGAGCATGTCAGTGGCGCTCGGCGAGGGCATTTTCGCGGCCACGCGGTCCCAGCCGGCGTCCACCAGGAAGCCGTTGGGGCGGCCGTCGGCGAGTTTGCCAATGGTGTCTTTCTCGGCGCCTGGCAGTGTTTTCAGCAGCGCCGCATCAATGCCTGCGCGCTTGAGCATCACGTTGTTGGCCCAGGCCGTGTGATGGTCACTGCCGGTGAACACCACGGGCACGTCGGCCCATTCGCCGCTGTTGAATTTCTTGCCCAAGGCTTCAGATTGCGCCCAGTAGGCCGAACTCATACCGGCCACGCTCAGGATGTCGCCGTGTTTGGCCTTTCCGTCTTCACGCCAGGCCCGCAGGCGTTTTTCCAGTTCGTCCAGATCGACCACTTCATCTTCCATGTTGGCCGAAACCATCTCCAATCCGCCGAAGATCGCGTGGGAGTGGGTGTCGATCAGGCCTGGCATCAGGGTCTTGCCACCCAGGTCGACGACCTTGGTTCCCGAATCGATCAGGGCCTTGATCTGCGCATCGCTGCCTGCTTGCAACACTTTACCGTCCTGTACCGCCAGCGCCTGGACCTTGGGCTGGTTGCGGTCGGCAGTGAAGATCTTGCCGTTGAACAGCACCAGGTCAGTCGCGGCCATGGCTTCCAACGAGGCAAAACTGACTGCCACCAGCAACAGATTCGGGATGAATTTTTTCATTGAATGTTTCCTTGTTATTGCGTCTGATGGCCAGACTAGTGGCTTACCGCGCTCGGCAGAACGCCTCGCTCACGAAAAACGTTTTTGCCTGAATGGAAAAAGAATGGACAAGCTGGGTGCACTGAAAATGTTCGTGGTCACCGCACAACTGGGCAGCTTCAGTCGCGCCGCCGAGCAGTTGGGCAAGACCCCGTCGGCCCTGACCAAAGCGGTCAATCACCTGGAAGCGGAACTCGGCGCGCGATTGTTCGAGCGCAGTACCCGGCGGATCTTGCTCACGGAATCCGGGCGGCTGTACCTGGAAACCGCGCGCCAGGTATTGCAGCGACTGGACGAGGCCGGCGAGGAAATCGAGCAGTTGCAGCACGGTTTGCGCGGCAGTCTGAAAATCACCGCGCCGCTGGCCTATGGGCAGGCCTTTCTCGATCAGGTGTGTGGCGGTTTTCTCGAGCAATACCCGCAGATCAACCTGCAAGTGGACCTGTGTGACGAGTTCGTCAATCTGCTGGAAAGCGGCTACGACCTGGCCTTGCGTGAAGGGCATGACGACTTGCCGGGGTTGATTGCCCGCGTCGTTGGCAGCAATCGCCTGGCGCTGTGCGCCAGCCCGGAGTATCTGGCGCGCAAGGGGCTGGCGGTCACCCCGCAGACCCTCGATGAGCACGAATGGTTGCTGTACCGCCATCCTTTGCTCAGCCGCGAATTCTGGTGGGCCGAGCGCGACGGCCAACGTTTGAGCTCGCCGCAACCCCAGGCACCCCGCTTGCGCAGCGACAACTACGACTTACTGCTGGCCAATGCCCTGGCCGGGCGCGGGTTGCTGCATACGCCGTTGTGGAGCGCGGCGCCGTACATTGCCGAAGGGCGCCTGGTGCGGGTGATGGCCGACTACGACATCGACCCGGACAGCTTCGGTCCGCACATCCTGGCGGTGTACCCCAGCCATCGGCGGGCCACGGCCAAGGTGCTGGCGTTCATCGATTACATCACGGCGTTTCTGGCGGAGCCTCTGTAGGAGCGAGCATGCTCCGGGCGGCGTTCCGACGATGGTCGTCAACGATAACGCGGGGGGCCTGATACCCCGCAACGGCCTCGGGTTTTTCGCGAGCATGCTCGCTCCTACAGGGGGTAGGGGCTTGCCAGGAAATTGCGGAAAGAGTACAAATGTACTCCATGACGACATTAACTCCCCGCCGTACCGCCATCCTGACTTTTATCCGTGATCGAATCGCGGAGCATGGTCAGTCCCCGAGCCTCGCTGAAATCAGCGAGGCGTTCGGCTTCGCCTCCCGCAGCGTCGCGCGCAAGCATGTGCTGGCGCTGACCGAAGCCGGTTTTATCGAGGTCAATCCACATCAGGCCCGGGGCATTCGCTTGCTCGGCCAGCCGCCGCGTCCCGAGCTGCTGGACATCCCGGTGCTCGGCCGGGTGGCGGCCGGTGCGCCGATCGGTGCCGATGCCGAGGTCCATAGCCGCTTGTTGCTCGACCCATCGATTTTCTCGCGGGTGCCGGACTACATGCTGCGGGTGCGCGGCGACTCGATGATCGAGGACGGCATTCTCGACGGCGACCTGGTGGGCGTGCACCGCAGCCCCGAGGCCATCAATGGCCAGATCGTCGTGGCGCGGCTCGACGGTGAAGTCACCATCAAGCGCTTCGAGCGGGTTGGCGACCAGGTTCGCCTGTTGCCGCGCAACCCGGCCTATCAACCGATCATCGTCGAGGCCGACCGGGACCTGGCCATCGAAGGGGTGTTCTGCGGCCTGGTGAGGCAAGGCTGATGGGTGCCGTCGTTGCGCTGGATACGCTGTTCAATGGCGGCCAGGTCTGGAGGGGCCGGCCTGCGCCGCCGGCCGCCAGCCCGCAACCCACCGGCCATGCCGCACTGGATGCGGCACTGCCCACGGGCGGTTGGCCGGAGGCGGCGCTGACGGAAATCCTCCTGGCCGGGCAGGGCGTGGGCGAGTTGCAACTGGTGTGGCCGGCGCTGGCGCGGCTATCGGCGGCGGGCGAGCGCATTGTGCTGGTGGCGCCGCCCTGCGTGCCATACCCCCAGGCCTGGCAGAACGCCGGGGTCGATCTGCGCCAGTTGTCGATCATCCAGGCCAGCGAGCGCGATGCGTTGTGGGCGGCGGAACAATGCCTGCGTTCGGGCAGTTGTGGTGCGGTGCTGTGCTGGCCGCACAAGGCCGATGACCGCGCCTTGCGCCGCTTGCAGGTGGCGGCGGAAACCGGCTCGACCCTGGCGTTCGCCTATCGCTCGCTCAGCGAAGCGATCAACCCTTCGCCAGCGGCCCTGCGCATCGCCATCGATGCCAAGCCCGCGCAATTACGGGTGCTCAAGTGCCGCGGCGGATTGGCCCGCTCGGCGCCGATTGCCTTCGCCGTGGGGCATTGAGGTTGCCATGCGCTGGGTCTGTATTCTGTTTCCGCAATTGGCGCTGGACGCGGTACTGCGTCAGCGCGCCGACCCCCAGGAGCCGCTGGCACTGCTGACCGGCCCGGCCCAGCGGCGGGTGCTGCAGGCGGTCAATGGCCCGGCGCGGGCGCTGGGTCTGCGCCCCGGCCAGTCCATGAGCGCCGCCCAGGCCTTGAGCAAGGGCTTTGCCACCGCCGAGTACGACGTCGCGGATATCGAACACTGGCAGCAATTCCTGGCCGCCTGGGCTTATCGCTTCAGCTCCCAGGTCAGCGTGCATTATCCGCGGGCGCTGGTGTTCGAAATCGAGTCCAGCCTGGGACTGTTCGGCCCCTGGCCGCAATTCGAGGCGCGCCTGCGCAGCGAACTCGGCGAACTGGGGTTTCGTCACCGCATCGTCGCGGCGCCCAATCCGGTGGCGGCGCGGATGCTGGCCAACGCCTACGACGGCCTGGTGGTGGCCGACGAGCAAGCCTTGCAGCATCACCTGGGGCACATGCCCATCGACCGCATCGGTCTGGCGGCCAGCGTGGCCACGGCGTTGTCGCGCATGGGCCTGCGCACCTTGAGCCAGGTGCAGGCGTTGCCCCGGCACAGCCTGGCCCGGCGTTTCGAGGCCCAGGTGCTCAAGCACCTGGATGAATTGCTGGGCATACGACGCCTGGCGCTGGCGTTCTACCTGCCGCCGGACCGTTTCGATGTGCGCATCGAGCTCAATTTCGATGTGCAGTCCCATCAGGCCTTGCTGTTTCCGTTGCGCCGCCTGACGGGGGATCTGTCGACGTTCCTGTGCGGTCGGGACAGCGGTGTGCAGCGTTTCGACCTGCACCTGGAGCACGCCGGATTGCCGGACACGCTGATCAAGGTCGGCCTGCTCAGTGCCGAACGTGATCCGGCGATGCTGTTCGAACTGGCGCGAGGGCGCCTGGAGCAAGTCCAGGTCGAAGCCCCTGTGCGCGGTTTTCGCCTGCGCGCCGAAGATTTGCCGAGCTTCGTTCCGCAGTTTCAGGAGCTGTTCGACGATCGCCCGCAGCAGACCTTGCCCTGGGAGCAACTGCGCGAACGCCTGCGCGCACGGCTGGGGGATGATGCCGTGCAGGGCCTGCGCTTCCAGGCCGATCACCGGCCCGAGTGCGCGTGGCAGGCCAGTGCCGACAGCCAGCCCGGTGCGCGATTGCCGACCGTGCAGCGACCGGGCTGGCTGCTGACCGAACCGCTGGCGGTGCACGAAGGCTCGACGCGCATCCTCATGGGGCCGGAACGCATCGAGTCCGGTTGGTGGGACGGCGATGACGTGCGCCGTGATTACTACTTGATCGAAACCCGTGCCGGCCAGCAGGGTTGGGCCTACCGTGCGGTGGGCGAGGGTGGTCAGTTGTGGCTGCAGGGCTGGTTCGCGTGAACGCCGGATATGCCGAGCTGCACTGTCTGTCGAACTTCAGTTTCCAGCGCGGTGCTTCCAGTGCCCTGGAATTGTTCCAGCGGGCGAAAAAACAGGGCTATCAGGCCCTGGCGATCACCGACGAGTGCACCCTGGCGGGTATTGTCCGCGCCTGGCAAGCGGCGAAGTCCGTGGAGCTGCCACTGATCATCGGCAGTGAAGTGCGCATTGAGAACGGCCCGAAGCTGGTGTTGCTGGTGGAAAACCTCGAGGGTTACCAGACCCTGTGCCGACTGATCACACGAGCTCGACGTCGTACGCAAAAAGGTCAGTATCAAGTGCTGCGCGAAGACTTCGACGAAGCATTGCCAGGACTGTTGGCGCTGTGGGTACCGGACGCGGTCAATGACCTTGAGCAGGGCCATTGGTTGAAGCAGGTCTTCGCCGAACGCCTGTGGCTGGCGGTCCAGCTGCATCGCGGCCAGGACGATACCCGACGACTGAATGATCTCCTGGCGCTGGCCGGGGAACTGCGGATACCCGCGGTGGCCAGCGGCGATGTGCACATGCATGCGCGCGGGCGCCGGGCCCTGCAGGACACCATGACCGCGATCCGTCATCACCTGCCGGTAGCCGATGCCGGACTGCGCCTGCACCCCAATGGCGAACGGCACCTGCGCGGCCTCGATGTGTTGCGCGAGCTCTATCCGCCAGCCTTGCTCGACGAAACCCTGGACATTGCCCGGCGCTGCACCTTTGATCTGGGTCAGTTGCGTTATCAGTATCCGCGCGAACTAGTGCCCGATGGGCACAGTGCAGCGTCCTGGCTACGGGAATTGACTGAGCGGGGCATGCGCCAGCGCTGGCCCCAGGGTGCGAGCGAGAAGGTCCGCGGGCTGATCGACAAGGAGCTGGGGCTGATTGCCGAGCTGGGCTACGAGAGTTATTTCCTCACTGTCCAGGACATCGTCGCCTTCGCCCGGTGCGAGAAAATCCTCTGTCAGGGCCGAGGCTCGGCGGCCAACTCGGCGGTGTGTTTCGCCTTGGGCATTACCGAGATCGACCCCGACCGGATGAACATGCTGTTCGAGCGCTTTCTTTCCAAAGAGCGCGACGAACCGCCGGACATTGATGTGGACTTCGAGCACGAGCGCCGTGAAGAAGTCTTGCAGTACGTGTTCCAGCGCTATGGGCGGACCCGCGCGGCACTGACTGCCGTGGTCAGCACCTACCACGCGGCCGGCGCTGTGCGTGATGTGGCCAAGGCGTTGGGGTTGCCGCCGGACCAGATCAATGCCCTGGCCGATTGCTGTGGTCACTGGAGTGATGAAACACCGCCCGTGGAGCGCCTGCGCGAAGGCGGTTTCGATCCCGAGAGCCCGGTGTTGCGCCGGGTATTGAGCCTGACCGGGCAACTGATCGGTTTCCCCCGGCACCTGTCACAGCACCCCGGTGGTTTCGTGATTTCCGAGCATCCCCTGGACACCCTGGTGCCGGTGGAAAACGCTGCCATGGCGGAGCGCACCATCATCCAGTGGGACAAGGACGATCTGGACGCGGTCGGCCTGCTCAAGGTGGATATCCTTGCATTAGGCATGCTCAGCGCCATTCGTCGTTGTCTCGATTTGCTGCGTCGTCATCGCAACCTGGACTTGAGCCTGGCAACGATCCCCTCCGAAGACCCATTGACCTACGACATGATTGGCCGTGCCGACACCATCGGCGTGTTCCAGATCGAGTCCCGGGCACAGATGTCGATGCTGCCCAGGCTCAAGCCCCGCGAGTTCTATGACCTGGTGATCGAGGTGGCCATCGTTCGCCCCGGTCCTATCCAGGGCGGCATGGTGCACCCGTACCTGCGGCGGCGGAACAAGGAAGAGCTCGAAAGCTATCCCTCCGAAGAGTTGCGCGAGGTGTTGAAGCGCACCCTCGGCGTGCCGCTGTTCCAGGAGCAGGTCATGCAGATCGCCATCGTCGCCGCCGACTACAGCCCCGGCGAAGCCGATCAGTTGCGCCGCTCCATGGCGGCCTGGAAACGCCATGGCGGACTGGAACCGCATAGGGATCGCCTGGCCGCCGGGATGAAGAAAAAAGGCTACACCGCCGATTTCGCCGCGCAGATCTTCGAACAGATCAAAGGCTTTGGCAGCTACGGTTTTCCCGAATCCCATGCCGCCAGTTTTGCCTTGTTGACCTACGCCAGTTGCTGGTTGAAATGCCACGAACCGGCGGCCTTCGCCTGTGCCCTGATCAACAGCTGGCCCATGGGTTTCTACAGCCCGGACCAGATCCTGCAGGACGCGCGCCGTCACCATTTGCAGATTCGTCCGGTAGACGTGCGGGCCAGCGACTGGGATTGCAGCCTCGAACCGATTGCCGGTGCGCAACCGGCGATTCGCATGGGCTTGCGCATGATCAAGGGCTTTCGGCAGGACGATGCCCGGCGCATCGAGGCGGCGCGTTCGAAAGGCGCCTTCGTCGACATCGCGGACCTTGGCGAACGGGCATGCCTGGATGCCCGCGCCCAGGAACAACTGGCCGATGCCGGTGCCTTGCGCGGGCTGGCCGGTGACCGGCATAGGGCGCGCTGGGAAGTGGCGGGGGTGCAAAAGCAGCTCGGCCTGTTTGCCGGCCTGCCCCGTCAGGAGGAAGGCGCGGTGGCGCTGCCCAAACCCACGGTCGGCGAAGACCTGTTGGCCGATTACAACAGCCTCGGCACCACTCTCGGGCCGCATCCGCTGGCCTTGTTGCGTGGTGAGTTGAAAGCCCGTCGCTGCCGCAGTTCGAAGGAGTTGCTGGAGGTGGAGCACGGGCGACCGGTCAGCGTCGCCGGGCTGGTAACCGGCCGACAACGCCCGAGCACCGCCAGTGGCGTGACCTTCGTCACCCTGGAGGACGAGTTCGGCAACGTCAACGTGGTGGTCTGGCGCGACCTGGCCGAGCGCCAGCGCCAGGTGCTGGTGGGCTCGCAGTTGCTCAAGGTCGATGGGCGCTGGGAGAAGGAGGGAGAGGTGCGGCATTTGATTGCCGGGCGCTTGAGCGACTTGAGTCCACTGCTCGACGGCATCAGCGTGCGCAGCCGGGATTTCCGCTGACCCCCGCACACAGATCGTTCCCACGCGGAGCGTGGGAACGATCTGTGGGAAGACGGTTACTTGGCGATTGGCCAAAACCGCTCGCCACCCCCCGGCGCATCCGTCCACGCCTGCAACGAGCGGGTCGGCAGGTCGAAATAATCCCGGGTACGCGCATACCCATGCCCACCCATCCGCCCGATCGCATCAAGCCCGAGTTGATCGATGTACAACGTCTTCGGGTCGATCAGCTCATCACGCACATGGGCCATCAGCACTTCACCAAAAATGATCTCCCGCGACTGACCGATGTTCAGCGCCATCATCCGCCGGCATTCCAGCGCCACCGGTGCCTCGCCGATGCGCGGGCATTTGACCGAGGTGCCAGGGATGGCGGTGAGGCCGGCGGCGGTCAGTTCGTCGAAACCGGGGGCGAAAGGTACGGCGCAGACGTTCATGGCTTCCACCAGGGCATCGCTGACGATGTTCACGGTGAACTCCTGGTTGAGCTGGATGTTGCGCGTGGTGTCCTTGGGACTCTGGTCGCCGTAGTTCTCCACGCCCAGCGCAAGGATCGGCGGATCGGCCGACAGCGCGTTGAAAAAGCTGAACGGTGCGGCGTTGACGCGGCCTTCAGCGTCGACGGTGGTGACCAGTGCAATCGGTCGTGGCACCACGCTGCCGATCAGAATCTTGTACTTGTCCCGTGGGCTCAGTTGGCTGAAGTCGAAGCTTTGCATGGGCAGAATTCTCTAAAGGAGTGGATCGATGGCGCACAGCGGCACCTGTGCGCTGTAGTCGTCGGCGAACGGGATGGCCGGCTGGAACAGAGTCCTCCAGTCCGGTTGGCCGAAGGCCCGGTCGCTGTGGCTGCGCATCAGTTTTTCGAATTGCTGTTGGGCCTGGCGTTGCAGGGCGGGGTAGTCGACACCCCGTACCTGACCGTCCTGCATCACGCAGCGGCCATCGATGTAGCTAGCGATGCAATCGTCACCGCGCCCGGCCAGGAGCAGGTTCTTCAGCGGGTCGAACAGCGGCCCCAAGTGCAGTCCGCGCAGGCTGAACACGCTGATGTCGGCCTTGGCCCCCGGTGCCAGGCGACCAATATCTTCGCGGCCCAAGGCCATGGCGCCGCCGAGAGTGGCGGCGTTGTACAGGTCCAGCGCGCTGGTGAGCGTATTGCCGCCCTCCATCAAGCGCGCGATGTTCAAGCCCTGGCGCATGTTGTCCAGCAAGTCCGCCGGCCAGGTGTCGGTGCCCAGGGCGAAATTGACTCCCTTGGCGCGATAGCGACCAAACGAATTCAGCGCCTCGCCATCGCGGGCAAACACCACCGGGCAATGCACCAGGCTGGCGCCACCATCGACCACGCGTTGCAGGTCGTCATCGCCGTGGGTGTAGATGCCGTGGGGCAACAGGCTGCGCGGGGTCAGCAGGCCCAGATCCTGCAGCCAGCCCAGCGGCGAACAACCGCGAAGTTGTTCCACCATCGCCACTTCGCCGAGCCCCTGGCAGCAATGCAAGCGCATCGGCGCGTTGAGTTCCCGGCTCAGTGCAGCAGTGCGTTGCAGCAACGCTGGCGTGCACGTCTGGATGCGATCCGGCAGCAGAGCGCCGCGGATCAACCCTTGATGAGCACCGTCGAAGTCCTGGAAAAACCGCTCGGTCGCATCGAGCCCGGCCAGGCCCCGGGCTTCGTCCCAGTGATGGGCCAGCGTGCCGTCGGCCTGCCAGTAACTCATGCCGCTCATGTAGCAGGGGCCGAGGTAGGTGCGCAGTCCCAACTCGGCCGCCACGCCGGCCACCGCGGCAAACTCGTCGTAGGTCTCGGCCCACTCGCGGTAGTACATCGAGGTGATCGGCATGGCTGTGGTGATGCCGTTGCGGATCAATTGGGTGAAGGCGTAGCGGTACTTGAAGACTTCTTCTTCGGGGCTGTAGCTCTCCCGTGGACCGCGCGCCAGATACTGCGCCGACCACATCCGGCCCATGTCGCGCTCGTCGCCGTTGTCCAGGGTCAGCACCGTGGAGTCGAGATCGCCCAGGGCATCCAGATCGATGAAGCCTGGGCCGATCAGCGCGTTGCCGTAATCAATCCACTGATCCACCGGCCCGGGAAAATCACGCCCGACAAACACAATGCGCGAGCCTTCAAACACCACTTCGCCGTTGCGCCACAGCACATGTTGCGTGCCGTCGAAGCCGACCACGCAACTGGCCCGAAGTCCGATGCGCTTCACAAACGACTTTCCAGTAAACGACCGCCGGAAGCGATCAACTGCCCGCCGCGATAGACCTCGCGCGGTGGCCGTGAAACCACGGCTTCGCCCAACGTCTGCACGGGCATCAACAGGAAGTTCGCCGGTTGGCCAATCTCCAGGCCAACACCGTCATGACCCAGCGCCCGGGCACCATTGACCGTCGCCGCCTCAAATGCCGCCGCCAGTTCTTCGTCCTTGTTCAGATCGAAACGAAACGCCAGCAACATCGCCCGCTCCAGCATGTCGCCGTTGCCCATGGGCGACCAGGCGTCGCGGATGCCGTCCGAACCCAGGCACACATTCACGCCAACCTCGCGCAACGCCAGGAACGGCGGCACCGCGCAATCGGCCGGCGCCGAACTCATCAGCGAAATGCCCAATATTGCCAGGCGTTCAGCCACCGGTTTGACCTGGCTCCACGGCAACATCCCCAGGCAATAGGCATGACTGATCATCACCCGGTCTTGAAG
The DNA here is from genome assembly GCF_002236105.1 of Pseudomonas umsongensis. Lineage (GTDB taxonomy): Bacteria > Pseudomonadota > Gammaproteobacteria > Pseudomonadales > Pseudomonadaceae > Aquipseudomonas > Aquipseudomonas umsongensis. The sequence continues at coordinate 1,505,041 of NZ_NIWU01000001.1, read as the reverse complement.
ACCGAAGCGCTGGGTGTAATCGGCGATCAGGGCGATCTGCCACAGGCCCAGCTCACCCTTGTCGTGCAGGTGAATGTCGACGCCACGGTCGAACTCGCTGGCCAGTTTGAACACAAAGTCGAGTTGCGCGATCGGGTCGTTGTCGATGCCACACGGGTCAAGGCCGCCGACGTTCTCGACGCCCAGGGCCATGGCTTCGCGCATCAGTTCGACGGTGCCGGGGCGGCTGATCAGGCCGGTTTGCGGGAATACCACCAGTTGCAGGTCGATCAGGTCGCGGTATTGTTCCTGCAGTTGCTGCATGGCTTCGACATGGCGCAGGCCGAATTCCGGATCGATATCGACGTGGCAGCGCAGGGTCAGCGAGCCGCGGGCGATGCAGTTTTCCAGCAGGGCACCGGCGCGTTGCGCGATCGGTACGGTGACTTCGCGCAGGATGCGCCGCTCGTTGGCGATGTAGTCCTTGAGGGTGGGACCTGCGCTGTTCGGGCGCCAGGGCTGGCCCCAGAGGGTTTTGTCCAGGTGCACGTGGCTTTCCACCAGGGCGGGGGTCAGCAGCTGGTTTTGGCCGTCGATGTCGGTGGCCGACAAGGCTTCGTTCGAAGCGGGACGGCGTTGGCTGAACCGGCCGTTCTCGATCAGCAGGTCTTCGGCGGGGGCGCCGTAGGGGCGCACGTTGCGCAGCCAGCGGGGTTGGGTCATTGCATACCTCAAATTCTGTGTTGTTTGGGCGGGCCTCTTCGCGAGCAGGCTCGCTCCCACAGTGGTTTTATGTGGGACACAGAATCTGGGGTAACCCCCGAACCCTGTGGGAGCGAGCCTGCTCGCGAAGCCGCGACTCGGTTTCGGATCAGCCCTTGAGCTTCGCCCAAATGCGGTCCTGCAGCTCACGCGCCTTGTTGCTGCATTCCTTCTCCGGGCGCAGGCGCGAGGCGAATTCGTCGGGCATGTTGATGGCGTCCATGACTCGCCACTTGGCATCGATCAGCTTGTCGCTCTGGATGCCGTTGGCGTAGGCAATGGCGTTGGACACGGCGGCGGCGTTTTCCGGTTTCATCATCCAGTCGATGAAGATCTTCGCGTTGCCGGGGTGCGGTGCGCTTTTCGGCACGGCGAAGTTGTCCTGGAACATCGCCAGGCCTTCTTTCGGATACACGTACTTGATGGTGCTCTTCTGCAAGGTGGCCCGGGCGGTGGAGCCGTTCCAGTTCTGCATCATGATCACTTCACCGGAAGCCATGCGGTCGACGGTGTTGTCCGAGCTGTACATCTTCAGGAAGGGTTTCTGTTTTTGCAGCAGTTCGAGAATGCGCTTGGCGTCCTGCGGGTTTTCCGTGCATTCGTCGACGTTCAGGTAATGACTGGCGGCGTTGATCACGCTGCTGGAGGTGTCGAGGGCAGCCAGCTGCCCTTGCAGTTCCTTGCGTGGTTCGAAGAACTCTTTCCACGAATCGTCCAGCTTGCCGCCAGGCACCCGCGCGCTGTCATAGGAGAACCCGGTGCTGCCCCACAGGTACGGTGCCGAGAATTTGCGGCCAGGGTCGAAGCTTGGGTCGCGGAACGCCGGCTTGACGTACTGGAAGTTGGGCAGGGTCGAGGCGTCGATTTGCAGCAGCAGGTCCTGGTTGATCAAGGTGCGCATGATCGACTGCGACGGCACGATCACGTCATACGCCGCACCACCGGCCTGCAATTTGGCCAACAGGGTTTCGTTGCTGTCGTAGCCGTCCATGGTGACCTTGATCCCGGTCTCCTTTTCGAACTTGGCCAACAGCTCGACCGGGTAGTAATCGGTCCAGTTGTAGAAGAACAGCTCCTTGGGCTCGGCGGCGTGGGCGCTGAATGCGGTGAAGCAGCTCAGGGCCAGACTGGCAACGGCGAAACGCAGGCTTTTCACTTTCATGGACGAACACTCCAGGCTCATTGTTGTTTACCGCGCTGTCCCAGCCAGAAGGCCAGCACCACCAGCACGATGGAAATCACCAGCATCAGGGTCGAGATCGCGTTGATCTCCGGCGTCACGCCGGCCTTGATCGCGGAGAAGATGTACACCGGCAAGGTGGTCGAACCGGGGCCGGCGACGAAGAAGGTCATGATGAAATCGTCGAGGCTGACCACGAACGCCAGCACCGACCCGGACAGCACCGCCGGCCACAACAGCGGCAGCGTCACCCGGCGAAACACCTGCCACGGGTTGGCGTACAGGTCGTTCGCCGCTTCCAGCAGGCTCTTGTCCAGGTCATTGAGCCGCGCGCGAATCGGCAGGTAGGCGAAGGGAATGCAGAAGCCGATGTGCGCGACGATCACCGTCAGCAACCCCAGCTTGATCCCCAGCGCCATGAACAGCAGCAGGGTGGCCACCGCGGTGACGATCTCCGGCAGGATCAGCGGCAGGTTGATCCCCCCTTCGACCATCTTCTGGCCGTAGAACGGCCGGTAGGTCGCCAGCGCCGCGAGCAAGGCAATCGCCGTGGCACAGACCGTGGCGATGCCGGCGACGATGATCGAGTTCAGCGCGGCGGTCTGGATAGACGGGTTGGCCAAAATCCGCCCGTACCAGGCGAACGAGAACTCGGTCCACACCGTCGCCGAGCGGTTGGCGTTGAAGCTGTAGGCGATCAACACGAAGATCGGCAGGTACAGGTAGGCCAGGATCAGCAGGCTGACTTCCCGGGTCATTGGCAGTTTTTTCAGGTGCAGGGCGATCATGCGGTAGCTCCCCGACGAAGAGTTTTGGCGGCGCTGCGGCTATACAGGGCGTAGAGCACCAGGGACAGCAGCAAAATCCCCAGCAGCAGGAACGACAGCGAACTGCCCAGGGGCCAGTTGCGCGCGGTGCCGAACTGTTGCTGGATCAGGTTGCCGATCATCAGGGTCTTGCCGCCGCCGAGAATCGCCGGGGTGATAAAGGCTCCCAGGCTCGGCACGAACACCAACAGGGAACCGGCAATCACCCCTGGCATCGACAGCGGCAGGATGATCCGCCGCAGTGCGTGCCAGCGATTGGCGCCCAGGTCATAAGCGGCTTCCACCAAACGCCAGTCGAGTTTTTCCAGGGTCGAGTAAATCGGCAGGATCATGAACGGCAGGAAGCTGTAGACCAGCCCGACGCTGACCGCGAAGTCGTTGTAGAGCAGGGTGATGCCGCCAGCACTGGGGAGCAGTGCGTTGAGGCTCTGGGCGACCCAGCCCTGTTCGCGCAGGATGATCAACCAGGCGTAGTTGCGGATCAGCAGGTTGGTCCAGAACGGGATGGTGATCAGCAACACCATCAGGTTGCGCCGACGCGGGGTCAGGCTCGACATCCACAGCGCCACTGGAAAGCCGAACAGGAAACACAATACCGTGGTCCCACCGGCCTGGAACACCGAGCGCAACAGCGCCTGGGCGTAGACCCAGTTGAGCTCCAGTTCGCCATCGAAACCTTCCTGGAAAAACAGCTGCACGTAGCTTTGCAATTGCCAGTCGGCCTGCCAGTCGACGCCGCCATAGACGTTGCGCGGTAGCAGGCTGATGTAGCCCATGATGCCCAACGGAATGGCGATCAGGGCCAGCAGGGTCAGGACCACCGGGCTGAGCAACAGCGCGCGGTTGAGGGCTGGGGAAGTGCTGCTGACGCTCATCTCAAGCCTCCATCAACAGGCAGGCGTGGGGGGGCAGGTTGACCGCCACCCGATCACCGACGCCACGGTTGCGATTGAGGCCCTCGTTGTTCTCCCGCAGCATCACCTTGATGTCGTTGTTCAGGCGGCACTGGTACAAGGTCGCGGTGCCGACGTACAGCACGGCTTCGATCACGCCGCGCAGGTGGTGCGGTTGCGCCGGGTCCACCAGTTGTGAACGTTCCGGGCGGAATGCCAGTTGCACCTTGCCGTCGATGCCTTGAGGCAGGCAGGGGATTTCCACCGGCATGCCGTTGGGCACGAACAGGTTTTCATTGTGCTGGCCGCGCTTGAGGTGGCCGGGCAGGAAGTTGATATCGCCAATGAACTGCGCGACGAACTGATGCTGCGGCCGTTCGTAAATGTCATTGGGCGTGCCGACCTGCAGGATCTTGCCGGCGGACATCACCGCAATGCGATCGGACAGGGTCAAGGCTTCTTCCTGATCGTGGGTGACGAAAATGAAGGTAATCCCGGCTTCCTTCTGCACTCGCTTGAGTTCGACCTGCATTTCCTTGCGCAGCTTGAGGTCCAGCGCCGACAGCGGCTCGTCCAGCAACAGCACTTTCGGTTTCGGCGCCAGGGCCCGTGCCAGAGCCACCCGTTGCTGCTGGCCGCCGGACAATTCGGCGGGTTTGCGCTTGGCCAGGTGCTGCATTTGCACCAGCGCCAGCATTTCATCGACCCGCTGCGCGATCAGCGTGCGATCAAGACCCTGCATCTCGAGGCCGAAGGCGATATTCTGCGCAACACTCATGTGCGGAAACAGCGCGTAACTCTGGAACACCGTGTTGACCCGGCGCTTGAACGGCGGCAGTTCGTTGACCGGTTCACCGGCGAGGCGAATCTCACCCTCGCTGACATGCTCGAAGCCGGCGATGGTGCGCAGTAAAGTGGTCTTGCCACAGCCGGAAGGGCCGAGCAGTGTGAAGAACTCGTTATCGGCAATGTCGACTGAAACGTTGTCCAGAGCGGGTGCCAGCCCTGGATCGTCGGAATACCGCTTGGAGACATTACGCACTTCGATTGCAACTGGATGACCCATAATGGTGCATTCCTCTAATTATTGTATGCAAAATCTGGATGCAATTTAGGAATACCCGGATTAACCTGCTCGTGCAACCCCCTTTTTCAAGGCTGTTGATTCGCCTGGGGCCGGTTGCACAGCACTGAAGGAGTCTTCGAATGGCGGAAAAGAAACTGGAAACCACGGTGGATCGCGTCTACCAAGGGGTTTACGAGGCGATCAGCAAACGCTCGCTACGTCCCGGCATGAAGCTGGGCGAGGCTTCGTTGGCCGAACTTTTCAATGTCAGCCGTACGTCAGTTCGTGCCGCGCTCAAGCAATTGGAAGCCGATGGACTGGTCACCACCGAGCCCAATAAAGGTGCGTCGGTGTCGCTTCCGAGCGACGAAGAGATCCGCTCGTTGTTCGAAACCCGGCGCCTGGTCGAGATCGGCATCGTCAGTGAATTGTGTCGCCGGCGCGATACGGCGGTGACCCGGGATTTGCGCGATCACTTGCTGCTCGAGGATGAAGCGCATCGCAACGGTGACCACGAACGGTTGATCCACCTGCTCGGCGAATTCCACATCAAGCTGGCCCGCAGCCTGAACAACCCGGTGTTGCTCGACTGGTTCCAGAAGCTGATCTCCCGGGCCTCGCTGTACGCCGCCGCGCTCGATGACGACAGCCACGAAGCCTGCCGCGATGACGAACACCTGCGTTTGATCGAGTACATCGAGGCGGGCAACCAGAGCGCGGCGATCGAGCTGACGTGCATCCATTTGAATGGCATCGAGAAGGCGATTCTGGATGTGGCGGCGACCTTGAAAAGTAGCTACAACCCGCTCAAGCATCTGATTGAGGTGTAACCAGCCGGTCTGAATCTGCAGATGCAATCTGTGGGAGCGGGCTTGCCCGCGATGAGGGCCTGACAATCAGCTACGCTGCTATCGCGGGGATGGTGGCGGCAGAGAAGCCTGGCGCCAAGAGCGGGAAAACTCCTACATATCAATTACACCAATCAAAGACGCGTCCTACGCACAAAAAGGAAACGTCTTATTTTCAGCACGTGTCAGCTTCCCTAAAGCTGTCGAGCACTTGAACGAGGGATGGAAATGAAGCCTCCCCGTATGCTCTCAGGGAGGTCTGTACATGAGCACCGCACCAACCGTTTTCTTCAACCACAGCCGCCATAAACTCTGGGTCCGCAACCTCGAGACCCGCCTCGATGTCCTTGCCTTCCGCGGCGAAGAACGCCTCAGCCAACCCTTCACCTACGAGATAGAGTTCACCAGCGCCGAGCTCGATCTCGAAGCCGAACAGCTGCTGGGCAAGGACGCCTCTTTCAGCTTGCACGCCGCGTCATCGAACGTCGCGCCGATGCCCTGGAAAGTGCCCGAGGTCAAACCGTTGCGCACGCTGCACGGCGTGATCACCGGCCTCAAGCGCCTGTCCGCCTCCCGTGACGAAGCCCGCTACGAACTCATCCTGCAACCGCGTTTGGCCTTGCTTGAACGCGGCCGGCAATACCGCATCTACCAGGATCAGTCGGTGCCGGAAATCGTCGAAAGCATCCTGCGCAGCCGCCACGACTTCCGTGGCCAGGACTTCCTGTTCCGCCTGGTGCGTGACTACCCCCGGCGCGAGCAGGTCATGCAGTACGGTGAAAGCGACCTGGCTTTCATCAGCCGGCTGCTGGCCGAGGTCGGCATCTGGTACCGCCTCACCAGCGACCAACGCCTGCACATCGACGTCGTGGAATTCTGCGATGGTCAGCGCGGCTACCAGTTCGACGTCGAGCTGCCGTACTACTCGCCCGCGGGGCTCAGCAGCAGCGATGCGGACGGCGTGTGGGGCCTGCAAACCCACCACCAGGTAGTGGAAAAAAACGTCAACATCCGCACCTACCACCCCCTTGACGCCAATGCCCACCTCGACGCCGACGTCGACCAGACCCGCGGTGCGAAAATCACCTACGGCGAGGCCTACCACTACGCCGAACCCTACCGCGTGCTCGGCGACGCCTATGACCGGCACGAAGGCCTGGCAAGCGAAAGCGGTTTTTTCTACGCGCGCTTGCGCCACGAGCGCTACCTCAACGAGCAGACCCGCCTTCGCGGCATCACAAGCAGCGCCACCCTCGCACCGGGTCAGGTGCTGACCGTCACCGGCGGCGCACCCAAGGCCTTCACCCCGCGTTGCGCGATCATCGGCGTGCGCACCCGCGCCGCCCGCGATGCCAGCTTCGAGTGCCGCTTTGAAGCCATGCCCTATGCGGAAACCCTGTGCTTCCGTCCGCCACTGCCGCCGAAACCCCAAATCGCCGGCACCGTCCCGGCCCGCGTCACCAGTGGCGAAGCCCACGATCAATACGCCGAAATCGACGTCGAAGGCCGCTACAAGGTCAACTTCCTGTTCGACCGCGACCCGTGGAAGCTCGGCGAAGAAAGCATGTGGCTGCGCCAGGCGCGCGCCTACGCCGGCGACACCTTTGGGCTGCACCTGCCGCTGATCTGCGGCACCGAAGTGGCCATCGCCTTCGAACAGGGCGACCCCGACCGCCCCTACATCGCCCACGCCCTGCACGACAGCGAACACCCGGACCACGTGACCCTGCGCAGGCGCGACCACACACGCAACGTGCTGCGTACACCGGCGAACAACAAGCTGCGCATGGAAGACCTGCGCGGGGAGGAACACGTCAAGCTCAGCACCGAGTATGGCGGCAAGAGCCAGCTGAACCTGGGGCATTTGGTGGATGCCACGAAGAAAAAACGCGGGGAGGGGTTTGAGCTAAGGACGGATGATTGGGGGGCGCTGCGCGCGGGCAAAGGGTTGTTCATCAGCGCCGATGAACAGCCCCAGGCTGCTGACGATGTACTCGCCATGGCGCCGGCCACCCGCCAGATCGAAAGCGCCCGACAACAAATGGCCCAGTGGCAGGAAATTGCCCAGGCCCATAACAGTCGACCACCCGCCATCGACGGTCTGCAGCAACTACAAGCGGACGCCAAAGACCTGTCCGCCCCAGCCATCCTCTTGAGCGCCCCCGACGGCATCGGCGCAGTCACACCGGCCAGTCTGCTGCTCAACAGTGGCGACGGGATGTACCTGCAAAGCCGTGACGACATCCACCTCGCCGCCGACCGGCGCCTGTCGGCACACGCCAAAAAAGGCATCTCACTGCTCGCCCAGCGCGAAGGTATGCGCCTGGTCTCCGGCGAGGGCCCACTGGAAATCGAATCCCACGGCGACCTGATGAACCTGATTGCCCAGCAGGACATCACCGTGCAGTCGGTGCAGGGGGAGCTGCAGTTGTTGGCCAAGAAGGGCATCACGCTCGGCAGCGGAGAAGCATTAATCCGCCTCAGCCCAACCGACGGAATTCTATTCGATAGCCCCACCAAACTACTGTCCAGAGGACAGCACGTTTGGGAGGGGCCTGGCGGCCAGCGTTTTCCGTTGATGGAGCTGCCGAAGTCGGTGTGCGAGGAGTGCCTGCAAAAGGCTCGGAAAAACGCCATTGGCTTGCTGATGCGCCAAGGCTGATCGAGGAGATATACAGATGAAATTGCCTATCCCATGGCTGGAGCAGATCGAGCAGGTGTGCGCCAGAACGGAAGTACAGGAAGTTGATCTTTTGCTCGATCAAGCCACGTGGAGCAAATGCGCTGTTCCCGGGCTGCAGCAATTGAGTCCCAAGGTGCCTTGGTTCTCATTGTTCACCGGTACACCAGAGGAAAACCTGCTGGACCAGGCACCGCTGTTGATGCGCCTGGACCTGACTATTTGGCAGCACAAGGCTTGGCTGGAAGAACTCATCGAGCACTGCGCAGCAGATGCTCGCCTGATGGTTCTGATTTCGAACCTGCCGTTTGAAGAACTGAGTCATGCCTTGCGAGCCCTGTCCCAACTGCAGTGGGGTGGACAAGCTGGCTTGTTGCGTTTCTACGATCCGCGAATCTTTCCCGTGCTGGTGAATTCCATCCTCACCACCGAACAGCGCGCCGAGTTCCTGCGAGTCGCTTGCTTTTGGGGTTGGCTTGATCGCGACGACCAGCCGCAATGGCTACAAAGCAATTGCTTGACGAAACAGAGCAGCATCGAAGTCGAACCCTGCGTGGAACTTAATGATGAACAATGCGAAATGATCGGATGTATTAGTGATGCCCAGAAACTTCTGGTGCGCGTTGAGTTTGATTATCTGGACGATAGCAAGGAAAGACGTTTTGAGATGTTGTACACGATTGCCATGCAAGCAAGTCGAGAGAATTACTTTGGCAATATAGTCGAGTACGCGCGCCAACGACTTTGAGCTGACTATGAAATGGTGCACCTCGGTATGCATTCCGATGTCGGCGGAGGGTATTCGCAAAACGAACGACCAGGATATGGGCCAGGTATAACTTTTATCGTCCGGTTTCATGGGAGAGACGCTCATTCGGGATTTTCCCATACAGCCTGAACTGAAATCAGGGAATGGTCGGTGATGGAGATGACAATGAAAACAATGTGGGCGATATGGTTGTTGGGTTTATTTGGATTGGCGTTGGTGGGATGTTCCACGGCGGACAACGAAATGGCGGGAGGGAATATACAAGCGGTTAATCATACGCTGAACAATATCAATTGGCTCTCGGTGAATGGCTATCGGGCTGATGGGGGTGGGGGACGTTCTTGCTGCATTATTATGCCTACGAAATGGCGTCCTGGTTTGAAGGCGCATATTGAATGGGAAGTTGATACTGATCCTTATGCTTATTCTAAATGGCCGCCGCTAGGGACTGATGGCTATAGAGTGGCTCAAGCTAAGCATAAGGCCAACTATCAGCGCTACAGCACTGTCGTGGAAATTCCAGAGTGGCCAGGAACGGAGTCGTGCGATCTTAAGGTGCATTTTTTCACCTGTAACCAAGTAAAGGTTACGACTTCTTGCTGGGCACCCAGTTCACCTAATTATCCGATAAAAGTACCTACGGGGATGAAGGAGCCATCCGTATGCCCGCAGTAAAAATTAACTCGAGGGCTAAGGTCTGGATATCGCCCGTCTTTCCGGTGCTGGGGAATCGACAATGAAAATAACCTGGGTTCGATGGTTGTTGGGTGTGTTTGTGTTGGTGTTGGTGTTGGTTGGATGTTCCACGGCGGATAACGAAATGGCAGGAGGAAATATACAAGCGGTTAATCATACGCTAAGCAATATCAATTGGCTCTCGGTGAATGGTTATCGGGCCGACGGGGGTGGGGGACGTTCTTGCTGCATTATTATGCCTACGAAATGGCGTCCTGGTTTGAAGGCTAATATTGAATGGGAACTTGATCCTGAGCCTCATGCAAAATTGCCATCCGTTACTTCTATAGAATTTCGAGATGCGTATGCTAAACACTCCGCCAATTATCGACGGTACGCCGCGGTCGTAGATATTCCAGAGTGGCCAGGAACGGAGTCATGCGATCTTAAGGTGCATTTTTTCACCTGTAACCAGGTAGAGGTTACGACTTCTTGCTGGGCACCCAGTTCACCTAATTATCCGATCAGAGTACCTATGGGAATGAAGGAGCCTTCCGTATGCCCGAAGTAAAAATTAACTTGAGGGCTAAGGTCTGGATATCGCCCGTCTTTCCGGTGCTGGGGAATCGACAATGAAAATAACCTGGGTTCGATGGTTGTTGGGTGTGTTTGTGTTGATGTTGGTTGGATGTTCCACAGCGGATAACGAAATGGCGGGAGGAAATATACAAGCGGTTAATCATACGCTGAGCAATATCAATTGGCTCTCGGTGAATGGTTACCGGGCCGACGGGGGTGGGGGACGTTCTTGCTGCATTATCATGCCGACTAAATGGCGTCCTGGCTTGAAGGCGCATATTGAATGGGAAGTTGACCCGGAACCGTTTGCAAAAATAAAAAGAAAAACTACTGGGTATGGGTTCGATGAAGATGCGTGGGCTGCGCATGAAGCGAATTTTAAACGTTACAGCACCAAGGTGGATATTCCAGAGTGGCCGGGAGTGGAGTCATGTGATCTTAAAGTGCATTTTTTCACCTGTAACCAGGTAAAGGTTACGACTTCTTGCTGGGCACCCAGTTCACCTAGTTATCCGATCAGAGTACCTATGGGAATGAAGGAGCCATCCGTATGCCCGAAGTAAAAATTAACTCGAGCGTTAAGGTCTGGATATCGCCCATCTTTCCGGTGTTGGGGGATCGACAATGAAAGTAACCTGGGTTCGATGGTTGTTGGGTGTGTTTGTGTTGACGTTGGTTGGATGCTCCACAGCGGACAACGAAATGGCGGGAGGGAATCTAAAAGCGGTTAACCATACCTTGCATGCGATCAATTGGTTTTCAGTCAATGGTTATAGAGCATACGGTGGCGGCGGAAGTTCTTGCTGTATTGTCATGCCAATTAAATGGAGGCCTGGTTTAAAGGCTTACATTGAGTGGGAGGTGGATACCGATCAATTTGCGTACTCGAAGTGGCCATCTGATCCAGAGGGATATCGGCTGGCTCAATTGGAACATAAAGCTAAATATAAGCACTACAGCGCCACGGTGGATATCCCCGAGTGGCAAGGTACGGACTCTTGTGGTTTGAGTGTGCATTTTTTAAGTTGCAATCAAATAAAAGTTACAACTTCGTGCTGGGGGTACGGGTCACCCAATAACCCTATTAAAGAACCTAAGCGGATGAAGGAGCCAGCTGTATGTCCGAAGTAAAAAATAATCTGAGTGCTAAGGTCTGGGCACCGCCCGCTTTTCCCGTGGTAGGGCGTTTGCCGGGGGAAGTTCTTACGGTGACTTGCAACTGCGACAAGCAAACTGCCGAGGAAGACAGTCACCATCAACAGGTCAACTCCAAAGGGAGGTCCCAGCGGTTCGAATGCGTTCAAAGTTTGCATATCAGTTTGTTTTTCGATGGTACTAACAATAATGAAGATAACGATACCAAGAAAAACCACCCCAGTAATATTGCCAAGCTTTTTCATGCGTCGCTCAGGGGTGAACAGGCAGAAAAAGAGGGCTTTTTTTCTATTTACATGCCTGGTGTAGGTACTCCCTTTCCCGAAATTGGCGAACTGGATTACAGCGCGGAGGGGCTGAGGTATGCGACGGGTGGTGAAGATCGCATCAATTGGGCATTGGTGTCATTGGCCCATGCGCTGAGGTTTGCATTAACTAAGAAAGAGTTGTCCAAAGCCGACAGGAAAAAAGCAGTCAATGCCATGAGCACCTGGCAGGCACCGCTGATGAGCGGCCTGGGGGAAGGCAAACGACGACGAGTCATGCATGGGCTTTTGGGCCCCTTGGAGGCCTGTAAAGAAAAGTCCCTGCAGCCTAAAGTATTGGCAGTCAAACTGTACGTGTACGGATTCTCGCGCGGGGCGGCGGAAGCTCGTACTTTCGTGAACTGGCTGAGCCAGTTGTTCGACACCCCGACCGGGGCCCAGCTTCCTGAGCAACGTCTGATCGGCTTGCCGGTCAGCATCGAATTTCTCGGTGTGCTAGACACCGTCGCCTCGGTCGGCATCGCCCATGCGGCGCCTTTTTTTGCGGGTCACATGGACTGGGCCGATGACAGTCAGTTGTTACCTGACGCCGCGAAATTTCCTAAATTCGTCAAATGCTGCCGGCACTTCGTCGCGGCCTTCGAGCAGCGCTCGTGTTTTCCGCTGGACTCGATCCGCAACGAGGACGGTCAGTACCCGCTCCATACCTATGAAGTGGTGTACCCCGGTGTGCATTCTGATGTTGGGGGTGGTTATCCGCAGAATGACCAGGGCAAGGCTCGCGGTGGTACGGATGAACTGGTATCGCAAATTGCCCTGCACGACATGTATGCCGAAGCCTTCGCCGCCGGCGCGCCGTTGCAGGTGCCGGAAACGGTGCTACCAAAAACATTAGAGCCATATAAGGCATGGCGCGAAATGGGGCCGCAAACCTTGTCAGAGTTTGTGGTTAGTCAGCAAACAATCGAACGCTTCAACGCCTGGCGCCACACCCTCCCAGGCATCACCACCGACACCCCCACCCACACAAAACCCTGGGAGTACAAACCACAGCAACTCGGCATCACCTTGGAAGAAACCCTGGCCGATCAACTGGGCTGGATCACCGGTTGGCGCATCGGTCGGTACGCCGATGACCCGTTGCAGAACAACGACAGCTACAAACATCAGCCGTTCTTCATCCAGGCCAATGAAGTCACTGTGTTCGACACCAGTGATCAACGCGAGGCCTATGAAAAACAGAAAAAAATCATTTTGGCCAATCGGCTGAAAACGCCCGCGGCGGCGACGAACCACCCCGGCCCGCCTATCTATGAAACGCAGATCGACAAGACCCAGCTCAGCCAGGCGGCGGCGGAGTTCAAGCGCGACTACAAGGGCTTCGACCGTCAGCAGACCAGTGCGGTCGGCACGATCACCGATGTGCTGTTGCGCGACGCCATCTATCTGCTCAACGAAAACGATGAGTTGCAGGACCACGCTGCGATCAAGGCGGCAGGTGAACGGCGCACCAAACAATTGTTCAGCGATGCCCGGGGCACGCCCAGCAAGGACCTGCGCATGGCGCTGGTGGTCGCGCTGTTCGATGACCAGGTACACGACTCACGCGCCTGGTTCATGCATGACGCGTTGGGATCGCGTGAGATATGGGCGGGCTACTTCTTCTATCGCATGACGTATTTCGGCAATGACAACAGCCGGGACCTGTCACCGGTGGTAGTGGCCGGGCGAATACTGGGCGTTGCGATGCTGGCCGGCGCAACGGTGTACGGCATTAAGCGGGGTGGGGCGCTGGGCGGGGTTGGTGGGGTGGTCGCGGGCATCGGTGGCGCCAGCATCGGCTATCAAGTGATCGACAAGGCGCGCGGTGTTGCGCTGCCGTTCCTGCCGGAGGCCGCGCAGTTGCTGAAGCCGACGGCGCATATTGGCCAGGTGGCGGCTGAGCTGAAGCAACAGATTGCCCAGGAAGACTATGCGCAACGCATCGACCGCACCACCGCCTTTCTGCGCGAGGCCGGCAGTCTGTTCGAACTCACCGGGGAGGTCGTCTGATGTTGCCTCTGGTACGCATGGGGGACTCGATGAGCCCTTTCGGCGGTGAAGTGCTTGAAGGTCACTACGAGGCATTCGGCCAGCCGGTTGCCTGCGTGGGGGATCAGGCTCGCTGCGATTTGCACGGCATGACGCGCATCGCGGAGGGTACCTCGGTGGCGATCATGGACGGCAGGCTCGTGGCCCTGCACGGGTATGAGTGTGATTGCGGTTGCACCCTGGTCAGCTCGCTTGCGGCTTCGTTCATGGTCGTGGCGCCATGAACCGCGCGCCGCAATACCCGGACCTTGTCGAACCGCATGAACCGCATGAACCGCATGAACCGCATTGGCGCCGTTGGTGGCTGGTTTTGCTGTTGCTCTGGGGGTTGCAGTCGGCGGTTTTGTTGTCGTTATGGCCAGAGGAGCAGCCAAGGGGAGAACTGTGGATGTGGAGTGCAGTCATGCCTTTTTGCTGGGTGTTGGCCCTAGCGCTGCGCGTGTTGGGGTGGCAAATCTGCCTGTTTAACCGCGATGTGTATCGACGCACGGTGGAGGCTGCGGTGCAGCGTTGGTGGGGACGTCGCCGCTTGGGTTTGCCGGTGGAACACGTGCTGCTCCTGGGGCCCGTGGGCGATGAGCAAATACATTACAACGGCTTGATGGCCGGTGTTCCCGCCCCCAAGCCATCGAAGCCCGACGGCGCTACACAGCGCATGTTGCGCTGCCCGGTGTCGCTGGGTTCGTCCAGTGAGCGTGCGCCAGCATTGGCCCGGCGCCTGGCCAGGATGACGCTTGAACTCCCCGAGTTGAAACAACGCTGGCCGTCGTTGCGCGGGATTGCGTGGATCGGGGATGAGGCCAGTCAAAGTGCGTACTTGAAGGCCGTGGCCAAGGGCGACGTGGTGTTGCCCGAAGCGCGCATGCCTTTGGATGACCTGGCCGATCTGGACACGCTCATTGATGCGTTTCATCACGACTGTCGCGATGAGGCGGATTGGTTGCTTTGCGCCGGGGTGGTCTCGGTGCAGAGCGCTGGCGAGCCGGATCTTCCCGGTGAAGCTGGATTTCTCTGGCTGGTGAGCCACCAGGGTCGCCAGTTATTGCACAGGGGCGAGTACTTGTTGAGTGAGCTCGACGAGTCGCCCGCTGAGCTCTGTGTACAGATCCAGCGCTATGCCGGGTTGGACGCAGCACCGCCCGATTGCCTGGCGCTGGATAAAACCAGCCAGGGCACTTTCCTGAAAGGTGGCTGGCAGTCTGGCGAACATCAATTGTCCGGGTACTGGGGCGTGTTGGCGCAATTGGCGCCTTTCATCGGCATGTCCCTGGCGTTGTTGCAGGCAAAGGAGGCCGGACAACCTTGTGGTTGGCTGAGTCAGGACGGAAACGATCGATTGGCTATTGGAATGGCGGTGCCTCATGGCAATGAATAAGCAAGCGAGCGAAGGCTCTCTGATCAAGGTGGGATTGGGCTATCTGCTGGTCGTGACGGTCGTGGTGGTGTTCGGTTGTCTGCTGTACGACTAGACCCACGAGTACTTCGGCTGGCCAAGGCTGCCCCTCAAATCGTTGGCGCTGTGGGGGGGTGGAAGCTGGTTTGCCTTGTGCTGGTTCTGCCCGGTGATATTGCTCGCCTGGGATCGATTGGCGGTGGCACGGGCGATGCGCGTGACGGGCGCGGCTGTTGATGCGCCGATTTCGCCATTCAGCAAAGAGCCCGTTCCGGACGACGATTCATGGGTCGCTAAGTTAAAGGAACACCTGCACGAAAATCACGGTTTCCTTTGGCGCCGCAAAATCCGCCTGCTGCTGGTCGTCGGCGAACCCGCTCAAATCGCCGCCATCGCCCCCAACCTGAAAGATAAAAAATGGCTCGCCGGCCACGACACCGTTCTGCTCTGGGGCGGCAGCACCCAAACCAAATTCGCTGATGGCCGCTTCAGCTCGTGGCAAGGCCTGAGCCGCTGGCGCGGTCTCGACGGCGTGATCTGGGCCTTGAACAAAGAGCAGAGCATGGACGCCAGCGCGATGGACGCCGGTGTGCGTCACCTGCAAGACCTGGCGCGCCAATTGCGCTGGCAGTTGCCGCTGCACCTGTGGCAGGTCTGCGACAGTGGATGGGAACAGAACAAGCGCCAGACCCAGGCCATCGGTTGTTGGCTACCGTCACAGGTGACGCCGCTGGCCTTGGAAAGCGGGCTGGAGAGCCTGGTGCAACCCCTGCGCGACGGTGGTTGGGTGCAGATACGGGGCGCGATGAACCATGACTTCCTGCTGCGTCTGTCCCGCGATTTGCAGGCCGAGGGCATTGCCCGTTGGCGGCAAGTTCTTGCGCCGTTGTTCCGGGTGTTCGACCGTGGCGTGCCGTTACGCGGGTTGTGGTTCAGCCTGCCGGTGCAGGGGGGTCAAGAAACTAAAGAAAATACGGATAACCTTTGGCACGCCACACCACCCTGGGACGGCGTGCTCGATGACAAAAGGGTTCGCCCTGAGCGCCTCGGCTGGCCCGCGACCCGCATCGCGCAAACCCTGATGCTCGCCCTGACTCTGGCCTGGGGCGCCGGGATGATGCTGTCCTTCGTCAGCAACCGCGTACACATCGCCCAGGTGCAAACCTCCCTGGCGACCTTGCAACACTCAGCCACCCGCGACGAACAATTCCTCGCCCTCAACGAACTGACCCGCGAACTCGGCCGCCTGGATTACCGCGCCACCCACGGCACGCCCTGGTACCAGCGCTTCGGCCTGAACAAGAACACAGAACTGCTGCAACTGCTCTGGCCCGCCTACGTCGAGGCCAACCAGCGCCTGCTGCGCGACCCGGCGCTGGCCAGCCTGCAACAACAACTCACTGCCCTGATCCAGTTGCCCGCCGACAGCCCCGAACGCCTCAAGCGCGCGCCCCAGGCCTACGAACAACTCAAGGCTTACCTGATGCTGGCGCGGCCGGAAAAAGCCGATGCGAGTTTTCTGGTCAAAGTGATGGGCTCGCTCGAACCGAGCGCCGACGGGGTTTCGCCGGGGCTGTGGCACGGCTTGTCGCCGCTGCTCTGGCAGTTCTATGGCGAGCAGTTGGCGGCGCATCCGCAGTGGGGGATGCCGGCCGATCCGCAGCTGGTGGCCCAGGTGCGCCAGCTGCTGCTCGGCCAGTTGGGTCAGCGCAATGCCGAAGCCAGCCTGTACCGCCAGGTGCTCGACGCCTCGGCCAATCATTACCCGGCGTTAAATCTGGCGCAGATGGTCGGCGACACCGAGGCGCGAGCGTTGTTCGTCAGCCCGGCCAGCGTGCCGGGGGTGTTTACCCGCCAGGCCTGGGAGGGCCAGGTGCGCCCGGCGATCGAGGCCGTCGCCGAGGCGCGGCGTGAGGAAATCGACTGGGTGCTCAGCGACCGGCCGGGCGACATCGCCGCCGAGTTGACCCCGGACATGCTGCGCGAACGCCTGACCCGGCGCTACTTCCAGGACTACGCCAGCGCCTGGCTGAAGTTCCTCAACCGCCTGCGCTGGCAGCCGGCCAACAACCTCGGCGAGGTGATCGACCAGCTGACCCTGATGAGCGACGTGCGCCAGTCGCCGCTGATCGCGCTGATGAACACCCTGGCCTACCAGGGCCAGGCCGGCACCCGCAGCCAGGCGTTGGCCGACTCGCTGATCAGCTCGGCGCAGAAGCTGATCGCCCAGGCGCCGGCGCCGTTGATCGAGCAGGCGCAGCAGGGCCCCAAAGGCCCCTTGGACGCCACCTTCGGTCCGCTGCTGGCCCTGCTCGGCAAGACCCCCGAAGGCCAGAGCGATAACGAGCGCCTGAGCCTGCAAGCCTTCCTCAACCAGGTCACGCGCACCCGCCTGACCCTGCAACAGGTGAACCACGCCGCCGACCCGCAGGACATGACCCAGACCCTGGCGCAGACGGTGTTCCAGGGCAAAAGCATCGACCTCACCGACACCCGCGCCTACGGCAGCCAGCTCGCCGCCAGCCTCGGGGCGGAGTGGGGCGGTATCGGCCAGACCCTGTTCGTGCAGCCACTGGAGCAGGCCTGGCAGCGGGTCCTGCAACCCTCGGCCAGCAGCCTCAACCGCCAGTGGCAACGGGCGATCGTCAGCGAATGGCACGAAGCGTTCACCGGGCGCTACCCCTTCGCGGTCACCGCCAGCGATGCCTCGCTGCCGATGCTCGGGCAGATGATCCGCGCCGACTCCGGGCGCCTTGAGCAATTCCTGCAGCGCGAACTGGGCGGCTTGCTGCGCAAGGAGGGCAGCCGCTGGGTAGCCGACGCCCAGCACAGCCAGGGCCTGCGTTTCAATCCGCAGTTTCTCACGGCGATCAACCAGCTCAGCCACCTGGCCGACGTGCTGTTTACCGACGGAGGCATGGGCCTGAGCTTCGAGTTGCAAGGCAAACCGGTGCGCGACGTGGTGCAAACCACCTTCACCCTCAACGGCGAGAAACACGAGTACTTCAACCAGAAGGAAAGCTGGCAGCGCTTCAACTGGCCGGGTCGCAGCCAATACCCCGGCGCGAGCCTGACCTGGACCAGCGTGCAGGCCAACGAACGGCTGTTCGGCGACTACGCGGGCACCTGGGGCCTGATCCGCCTGCTGGAACAAGCCCAGGTCACGCCGCTGGACGACGGCGACAGCCGTTTTCGCGTGGTGCTCAAGGCGCCCGATGGCATTGGCCTGACCTGGTATTTACGCACCGAACTGGGGGCGGGGCCGATGGCGTTGCTGAAGTTGCGCGGCTTTAAGTTGCCGGCGCAGATCTTCCTGGCTGAAGGGGCGGCGGCAGCACAAAACGGGAGGTTTAAAAAATGACAATGCACAAATTGTTTGCCCGATGCCTTGGCGAGCGCGACTCAGGAATCTTTTTATGAGCAAGGACAATCTGACACTGCATTACTTCGACGCCGAGATGCGCTATCTGCGTGAGGCTGGCAAGGAGTTTGCCGAAGCCTTTCCAGACCGGGCGGCGCAACTGAATCTGGACAAGCAGGGCGCTCGTGACCCGTCTGTGGAACGCCTGTTCGAGGGTTTTGCCTTCCTGATGGGACGCTTGCGCGAAAAGCTTGACGATGACCTGCCGGAGCTGACCGAAGGCCTGGTCAGTCTGTTGTGGCCGCATTACCTGCGCACCATTCCGTCGCTCTCGATAGTCGAGTTGGCACCGGAGCTGGGGAAGATGAAGCGCAACGAGTTGATCGAAACTGGTTTTGAAGTGCTGTCGCAGCCCATCGGTGTGCAGCGCACCCGTTGCCGATACACCACCACCCAGGACCTGACACTGCGGCCACTCGCCCTGGAGTCTGTGCGTCTGGCCCACGAGCCGGACGGGCGTTCAGTGCTGCGCTTGCGCTTCGCCCGCGGAGCGATGAGCACCTGGAACGAGATGGACCTGAGTCGCCTGCCGCTGTACCTCAATGCCGACGCATCGCTGGCCAGTGCGCTGCACCAGGCACTGACCCTGAACGCTCAAGCCTTGTATGTACGCCTGCCTGACCAGTCGGGTCGTACTCTGCTGGACGGTTATTTTTCGCCCAAGGGGTTCGCCGATGACGATCGATTGTGGCCCAAGGGCGACAGCGCTTTCAGCGGCTATCAGCTGTTGCTTGAGTATTTCACCTTCCGCGAGAAGTTCATGTTCGTCACCCTGTGTGGACTGGAGCTTGTGCTCATCAAGCCAGGCGATCTATGGTTCGAACTGGAGGTGGTGTTACGCGAACCGTGGCCGCAAGCGTTCAACCTGAGCACCGGGCACATTCGCTTGCATGCGGTGCCGGTGATCAATGCGTTCACACTGGAGTCCGACCCGCTGGCACTGCAGCCGCTACAAACCGACTACTTGCTTCGCCCCATGCGTTTGCAGGACGGTCATACCGAAATCTATTCGGTGGATCAGGTCACTACGTCGAGTAATGGCGACCGCCAGGACTACATACCGTTCAGCAGTTTCCGCCACAAGGGCGGCATGTTGCGGGATGAGATGCCCGAGCGTTATTTCCATACCCGCTTGAAACGAGGCACCAATGGCCTGCATGACACCTGGCTGATCCTCGGCGGCGACGGATTTGACAAGGACCGGCTAGACGTGAACCAAAGCCTTTCGCTGCGCCTGACCGGCACCCATGGCCAGCTTCCGCGCAATGCGTTGCAAGGCACACTGCTCGATACGCTGGCACAAACCTCAAAGATCGGTTTGCAGGTGCGCAATCTGTGCGCACCCACATTGCCGTGTTACCCGCCGAACCGCGACCGCTTCCACTGGCGAGTGCTCAGCCACCTGGGCTCAAACTTCCTGCCGATGCTCGACAATGCTGAAGTATTGCGTGGCACACTGGCGTTGTATGACTGGACGGACGACGAACTGAACCGGCGGCGCCTGGCGGCCATCGTCGAGGTCAGGCACCACCTCCTGCAGCGTTTTGAAAAAGGCTTTCTGCTGCGCGGTGTCGACATCGAAGTCACACTGGATGCCAACGGTTTTTCCGGCGAAGGTGACATCAGCCTGTTTGGCGAGATGCTCCATCGCTTCTTCGGTTTGTACGCCGATATCCACCTGTTCAACCAGCTCACGCTGATCCTTCAACCTTCTGGAAAATGTCTGCGATGGCCCGAGAATCACAGTCAACGTATTCCCGGTTGAACGCCCGGGCTCTCTTCCACAGAGGGGTTTGCCAGCCACAGATTTCGGTCGTTCCAGATAGACCGCGAGAATCAGCTACCCTCTATGAAACCATTGTCATCCGCGAAGCTCGAAACAAACGGGTGCAGTTACCGGGGCGCAGAGCGAGTCGATGCCGTTTCTAGAAGATAACCACGGGTGTGCCGGCTGGAACGGCGAAATGGCCGGGCGCATTCGTGCGTTCGACTGGAGCCGGACTGAGCTTGGGAGCCTGGAGAACTGGTCCAGGAGCCTGTGCAGCGCGGTACAGCTGATGCTCGCCTCGCCGCTGCCGATGGTGATGCTCTGGGGCCGGGCCGGCTACATGATCTACAACGACGCCTATTCGATATTTGCCGGCGGGCGCCATCCCTACCTGCTGGGTTGCGCGGTGGAGCTGGGTTGGCCGGAAGTCGCCGACTTCAACCGGCATGTGGTCGACACCTGCCTGGCGGGGGGGACCTTGTCCTACCGTAACAAACAGCTGGTGTTGCTGCGCGACGGCGTGCCCGAAGACGTCTGGCTGGACCTTTACTACAGCCCGGTTGCCGATGATGACGGGCATCCTGCCGGCGTTATGGCGATGGTGGTCGACACCACCGAATTCGTGATTTCCGAACGTCTGCGCCAGGCAGCGGAAAATGCCTACCGCGCCGACAACGAGCGGGTACGCCTGGCACTCAATGCCGGAGCCTTGCTCGGCTCATTCGTCTGGGATCTCAAGGCCAATACCCTCAGCGGCGATGAACGCTTCGCCCGCACGTTTTCCTTTCCCCCAGGGCAAAGCCTGGACAATTTGCCCCAGGACCTCGCACAAGCCCATATCCATCCCGATGATCGCAGTTGGGTTGAGGAACAAGTCAGGCAATCGATACAGACCGGTGTGCCGTATAACGCCGAGTACCGGGTGCTACGTCCCGACGGCAGCTACCTGTGGGTGCTCGCCAGCGGCTGCTGCGAATTCGATGAGCAGGGCCAGGCCTTTCGTTTCCCCGGCGTGTTGATCGACATCCACGAACGCAAATCCGCGGAAGAGTCCTTGCTCAGGTTTACCCGCAACCTGGAGCAGCGCGTGGCCGACGAAGTCGAAGCGCGACTGGCGGCAGAAGAGCAACTGCGCCAGTCACAGAAGCTAGAGGCCATCGGCGGCCTGACCGGCGGCGTGGCCCACGACTTCAATAATCTGCTGCAAGTGATTGCCGGAAATCTGCACTTGCTCGCCCGTCATGAACCGGACAATGCCAACGTGCAGCGCCGGGTCAATGCGTCCATTGCCGCGGTTGAGCGCGGCGCAAAACTGTCCTCGCAGTTGCTCGCGTTTGCCCGGCGCCAGCCCTTGTCTCCGGCGGTTTGCACGGCGCAGCAGATTTTCGATGGCCTGGGTGAACTGTTGCAGCGTGCGCTGGGGGAAACCATCCATGTTCACATGAGCACCCCGGTTGACCCCTGGTCGGTCTTCGTCGATCGCAACCAGCTGGAAAACGCCATCCTCAACCTGATGATCAATGCCCGTGATGCCATGGAGGGCGAGGGCACGATTGAACTCAGCGCCGAGAATATCACTCTCGACCGCGGGTTCTGCCTGGGCAAGGGCATCGTTGCCGGTGACTACGTGCGGGTCACGGTTGCGGACAGTGGCCTGGGCATGTCGCCGCAAGTGCTTGGGCAGGCGTTCGAGCCGTTTTTCACCACCAAGCCCGATGGCCATGGCACAGGACTGGGCTTGAGCATGGTGTTCGGTTTCGTCAAGCAGAGTGGCGGACATATCGAGATGGCCAGCGTCGTTGGGCAGGGCACCCGGGTGCAGATGTATTTTGCGCGCAACCTGCGCTCGATGGACAGTGAACTACCCAGTGCCGATGTGCTGCAACGGGGCGCGAACGAGCGGATCCTGGTGGTCGAGGACAATGAGGCAGTGCGCGTTTCAACCGTGGAGCTGCTGCGCGAAGAGGGCTATCAGGTGCTCACCGCCGCCAATGCCGACGCGGCCATGCAGATGTTGCTGGAGGGGGCGGCGGTGGACTTGATCTTCACCGACGTGGTCATGCCCGGGCTGATAAAAAGCTCGGATCTGGCGGCATGGGCCAAGGTACAGAATCCCCCGGTGGCGGTGTTGTTCACCTCGGGCCACACCCGTGACATTATCTCTCGCAATCATCAGCTGAGCCCGGATACCCATTTGCTGAGCAAGCCCTATGGGCCGCAAGCGCTGACCCGGACGATTCGTACCGTACTCAACGGCTAAACATTTCTTCACTGTAGGAGCTGCCGCAGGCTGCGATCTTTTGATCTTGCTTACAAAAATCAAAGTCAAAAGATCGCAGCCTGCGGCAGCTCCTACATGTGTATCGCGACCTTCTTGACTCAAGGCTACCCCATGACCGACAAGCGCATCCCAAACCCTCCCTCCGGCATGGTCAGGGTGCGCGGCGCCCGGGAGCACAACCTCAAGAACGTCGATGTCGACATTCCCCGCGATGCCCTGGTGGTGTTCACCGGGGTGTCCGGTTCAGGAAAGTCGTCCCTGGCGTTTTCGACGTTGTACGCCGAAGCACAGCGCCGCTATTTCGAATCCGTGGCGCCTTATGCGCGACGCTTGATCGATCAGGTGGGCGTGCCGGATGTCGATTCCATCGAAGGCTTGCCGCCCGCGGTGGCCTTGCAGCAACAACGGGGCACGCCGAGCACGCGTTCCTCGGTGGGCAGCGTGACGACTTTGTCGAGCCTGATCCGCATGCTGTATTCGCGCGCCGGCAGTTACCCGGCGGGCCAGCCGATGCTCTACGCCGAAGACTTTTCCCCGAACACGCCACAGGGCGCGTGTCCGCAATGCCATGGCCTGGGCCGGGTGTACGAGGTCACCGAGGCGTTGATGGTCCCGGACCCGAGCCTGACCATACGCCAGCGTGCCGTCGCCTCCTGGCCGATGGCCTGGCAAGGCCAGAATCTGCGCGACATCCTCGTGACCCTGGGCTACGACGTCGATGTGCCCTGGCGCGACCTGCCGAAAAAGCAGCGTGACTGGATTCTGTTCACCGAAGAAACCCCGACGGTGCCGGTCTACGCCGGGCTCACCCCGCAGGAAACCCGGGTCGCCCTCAAGCGCAAGATGGAGCCGAGTTACCAGGGCACCTTCACCGGCGCACGGCGCTATATCCTGCACACCTTCACCCATTCGCAAAGTGCGCTGATGAAGAAGCGCGTCTCGCGCTTCATGCTCGGCAGTCCTTGCCCGCTGTGCGAGGGCAAGCGCCTCAAGCACGAAGCCTTGTCGGTGACCTTCGCCGGCTACGACATCGGTGAGCTGTCGCAGATGCCACTGCTGCAAGTCGCCGAAGTTCTAAAGCCGGTGGCAGCCCGGCATTACCTCGAAGAGGGCGATGAGGCGGGAGAGGTATTGACTCACCTGCAGACCCGTCAGGCCCGCGAACAGCGTGTAGCCCACGGCGCCAGTGGTCACGCCAACGCCCCCGATGTGCGCCACACGCCGAATCTCTCGGTGGAAAAACGCCTCGCCGCGCAACGCATCGCCCAGGACTTGCTGGAACGGGTCAGCACCTTGATCGACCTGGGACTCGGTTACCTGGCCCTGGAGCGCAGTACGCCGACGCTGTCGTCCGGCGAGTTGCAACGCCTGCGCCTGGCGACGCAACTGGGCTCGCAGTTGTTCGGCGTGATCTACGTACTGGACGAACCCTCGGCCGGTTTGCACCCGGCCGATGGTGAGGCGCTGTTCGAAGCCTTGCAACGCTTGAAGGCGGCGGGCAATACCTTGTTCGTGGTCGAGCATGACCTGGAAACCATGCGCCGCGCCGACTGGTTGATTGATGTTGGCCCGGCGGCGGGCGAGCATGGCGGGCGGGTGCTGTACAGCGGTGCACCGGCGGGATTGGCAGAAGTGAGGGATTCGCAGACTCGCGCCTACCTGTTTGCCGAGCACGTCAGCCAACCCCGTCGCGCGCGCAAGGCCAGCGACTGGCTGCGCCTGGAAGGCATCACGCGTAACAACCTGGACAACCTCAATGTTGAGTTTCCGTTGGGCTGTTTTACGGCGGTGACCGGTGTGTCGGGTTCGGGTAAGTCCAGCCTGGTCAGCCAGGCATTGCTGGAACTGGTCGGCGCGCAACTCGGGCGCCCCGGCGTCGACAGTGAACCGCTGGAGGAACTGAGCCTGGAAGACGATGCACCGACCGTCGTTGGCGGGCAGGTCACGGCGGGGCTGGCGTCGATCAAGCGGCTGGTGCAGGTCGATCAGAAGCCCATTGGCCGCACACCGCGCTCCAACCTCGCGACCTATACCGGGCTGTTCGACAATGTGCGCAAGCTTTATGCGGCAACGCCCGAAGCGCAGGCGGCAGGCTACGACGCGGGGCAGTTTTCCTTCAACGTTGCCAAGGGCCGCTGCCCGACTTGTGAGGGGGAAGGTTTTGTCAGCGTCGAATTATTGTTCATGCCCAGCGTCTACGCACCCTGTCCGACCTGCCACGGCGCGCGCTACAACCCCGAGACGCTGGCGATCACCTGGCAGGGCCGGACCATCGCCCAGGTGCTGCAATTGACCGTGGACCAGGCCGTCGAGGTGTTCGCCGAACAAGCGGCGGTGCGTCGTTCCCTGGAGGTGCTGCGCGATATCGGCCTGGGATACCTGCGCCTTGGCCAACCGGCAACCGAGTTGTCCGGAGGCGAAGCCCAGCGCATCAAGCTGGCTACGGAACTGCAGCGCAACCCCCGCGGGGCGACGCTCTACGTGCTCGACGAACCGACCACTGGCCTGCACCCACGTGACGTCGATCGCTTGTTGGAGCAATTGAACAACCTGGTGACGGCGGGGCACACGGTGATCGTCGTCGAACATGAAATGCGCGTGGTGGCGCAGAGTGACTGGGTGATCGATATCGGACCCGGGGCCGGGGATCAGGGTGGCAAGGTTGTGGTGGCGGGTGAGCCGCAGAAAGTGGCCAAGAGCAGAAAGAGCCGGACGGCGCCGTTTCTTGCCAGGGTCCTTGGTGAGGCTTGAGCCAATGTCGTTCTTGCGGGCCTCTTCGCGAGCAGGCTCGCTCCCACAGGGGATCCAGGTACACCGGTAAAAGTCAGGTCGGCTTTAAGGCCGCCTCGCTTTGCTGTTGATCTGGGGCGCCCCGTTAACCACGCTGGCCGAACGCAGGCATTGCCCATCGCGGCGACAATGGATATGTACTCCGACAGCAAATTTCACACAGGGCTTCCTGTGACGCCCCGCATCACCGTGGTGCACGGCTCAAGTCATGCGTCGACAGCGGAACGCAGAGCGTCCCTGGCGGCATTCCCACGCAGAGCGTGGGAACGATCAATCGTCGGAACGCCGCCCGGAGCAGGCTCGCTCCCACAGGGGATCCAGGTACACCGGTAAAAGTCAGGTCGGCTTTAAGGCCGCCTCGCTTTGCTGTTGATCGCGAGCGCCCCGTTAACCACGATGGCCGAACGCAGGCCTTGCCCATCGCGGCGACAATGGATATGCACTCCGACAGCAAATTTCACACAGGGCTTCCTGTGACGCCCCGTATCACCGTTGCGCACGGCTCAATTAACGCGTCGTCAGCGGAACGCGGAGCGTCCCTGGCGGCATTCCCACGCAGAGCGTGGGAACGATCAATCGCCAGCAGGCTCGCTCCCACAGGGGATCCAGGTGCACCCGTCATCCACAATGGATCTGTGGCGTTCGCAATTCCAATGTGGGAGCGGGTCGGCTCCGGGCGGCGTTCCGACGAATCTATCAGGCGCTGTCGAGGGTGCGTCGTACCTTGTCCAGCAGTTCATTGATCTGGAATGGCTTGATCAGCATTTCCATGCCGTCGCCGAGAAACACCTGGCGGTTGATCGCGGTTTCGGCATAGCCGGTCATGAAGAGGATCGGCAGATGTTCGCGCCACCCCCGCGCAATATCGGCAAGCTCGCGGCCGCTCATGCGCGGCAGGCCGACATCGGTCAGCAACAGGTCGATGGATTCGTCGTTCTGCAGGCGTTCGAGGGCGCCTTCGATGTCGCCCACCTGGGTGCAACGGTAGCCGGCATCCACCAGCACTTCGGCAACGAACATGCGCACTGACGGCATGTCTTCGACGATCAGCACGTGCTCTCCGCCACCCTGGGCGGGCGTCGCCGTGGGTTCGACGGTGACGGCGCTGGGGTCGGCGCTGGCCGGCAACATGATGGTGACTTCGGTACCGCGCCGCGCCACGCTGCGGATGTGCGCATCGCCGCCCGACTGGCGGGCGAAACCGTAGATGGTCGATAACCCGAGCCCGGTGCCCTGGCCCAGGGGCTTGGTGGTGAAGAATGGGTCAAACACTTTATCGATGACGTTGTGTTCGATGCCGGTGCCGTCGTCGCGCACCGACAGGGCGACATAGGCGCCATCGGCCAGGTTGGGGTCACCGTGGGAATAGGCGGCATAGGTGTTGACCCAGATATTGCCACCCTGGGGCAGGGCATCGCGGGCATTGATCACCAGATTGAGCACTGCGCTTTCCAGTTGAATCGGATCGACCAGCGCAATGGCCGGTTTGCTCGTCAGTTCAAGCTTGAGGGCAATGCGTTCGCCAATAGTGCGCACCAACAATTCCTCGAGGGAGCGGATGTGCTCGTTGATGTCCACGGGCCGGGTATCGAGTGGCTGCTGACGGGCAAAGGCGAGCAGGCGGTGGGTCAGGGAGGCGGCACTCATGGCCGAGTTCAACGCCGCTTCGGCATAGAAAGACACCTTGTCGGTGCGGGACTCGGCAACACGTTTCTGAATCAGTTCCAGGCTGGTGATGATGCCGGTGAGCAGGTTGTTGAAATCGTGGGCAATACCGCCGGTCAGCTTGCCCAGCGCGTCCATTTTCTGCACCTGCAACAGTTGGGCTTCGGTGCGCGCGCGCTCGGCGACTTCGTTGGCCAGTTGCGTCGTGGCGTCGTCCAGGCGCGCCAGGTGCGAGCGTTCACGGTGACGGTGCTCGGTGACATCCTCGACGAACACCAGGCTCAGTGCCGGCGTGCGATAGGGTGAAATCTGCCACTCGGTTTCGCGAATTTCGCCCTGCACCCGCATGCTCAAGGTGCCTTTCCAGCGCTCGCCGTACGCCAGGCGCAAGCGCAGTTCCTCGATGACCGCGCACTGGTCGTCGGCGAAACACTGGCGCAGGGTATCCGGGTCGAGGTTGTCCTGGACCAGTTGGGCAAACGCATGGTTGCACTCGTGGACCTTGAGTTGTGCATCCAGCACGGCGATGGGGGCCGACACGTTGACGAAAATCTCGCGAAAGCGTGCCTCGCTTTCACGCAGGGCATTCTCGGTTTCGCGCACCCGCAGCAAAGTGCGCAGGGTCGCCAGCAATACATCCGGGTCCACCGGGTGGATCAGGTAAGCGTCGGCTCCGGCGTCGAGGCCGGTGATGATATCGCCGGTCTGGATCGACGCCGCGGACACATGAATCACCGGGAGCAGGGCGGTGGCAGGTTCCGATCGCAGTTTGCGCACGATGTCGAAGCCACTCATGTCCGGCAGGTTGACGTCGAGGATCAGGGCATCGATCGTCACGCTGGCGATCAACTCCAGGCCTTCACTGCCGGTGCCGGACTCCAGCACTTCATAACCGTGACGCTCCAGGCGCCGACGCAAGGCGTAGCGCGTGGCAACGTTGTCATCGACGATCAGCAAGCGCAGGTCACGTTTCATCGGCAGGCTCCATGGCGATGGCCAGCGGGATGATCACGAAAAAGGTCGAACCCACACCGGGTGTGCTCTGTACCCCGACTTCGCCGCCCAGCAACATCGCGAAGCGTTTGCACAGCGACAACCCGAGCCCGGTGCCACGCAGGCGTTTTTGCAGTGGGGAGTCGACTTGCGAGAAGTCTTCGAATAATGCGCCATGCAGTTCGTGAGCGATACCGATTCCGCTGTCGCTGACGGCGAAACGTACGTAGTCGCGGTTTTCCAGTTGCGCCGAGACCCGGATCTCTCCACGGGTGGTGAACTTCAACGAATTGGCAATGAAATTGCGCAGGATCTGCGCGAGCTTCTTGTCGTCGGTGTACAGGCGGGGCAGGCCCACAGGCTCCTCGAAGATCAGGTCAACGGCGGTGGTATCGACAATCGGGCGAAACATGCCACGCAGGGCGGCGAACAGGTCCAACATATCGAACCAAGCCGGTGAAATGGTGATGCGCCCGGCTTCGATCTTCGCCAGGTCGAGCAGGTCATCGACCATGTCGCTCAGCTCTCGCGCGGCGTTACTGACGAAGGCCACCTGCTTGTGCTGCTCGCTGCTCAAGGGCCCGTCGAGCTCATCGGTCAGCAGGCTGGCGATGCTCAGGATCGATCCCAGTGGCGTGCGAAACTCATGGCTCATGTAGGACAGGAAGCGGCTTTTGAGATCCGAGGCCTGGCGCAGCTGTTCGGCCTGGGTATCGAGTTCTGCGTACAGCGCCAGGACGCCCTGGTTGGTTTCATCCAGCTCGGCGCGCAGGGCAACGGCTTCACCCTGCAAGCGCGCGATCAGTGCAGCTTGTTCGTCGATTTGACTCATGGGCGTTTCAGCCATGGGCTGCCTCCAGGGCTATGACCAGTACGGTGACATCGTCACGTCCACGACAGAAATCGCGGTGCAGGATGGCGGCAATCACGGCAGGATGGCGGTGCACCAGGCCGGGGTAGTCCGCAAGGTTCCAGCGCGACTGCAGGCCATCGCTGTACATGATCAGCAGTTGTCCGCTCACCTGAGCATAGTCAAAGGGCTGCGCCTTTCGAAACTGCCCGCCGACGATGCCGGGGTGGGAGGCCAGTCCACGAGACTTGTCCGGCGCGACCAGGCAGGCGCCGATGTTGCCGATGCCGACGAATTTCAAGGCGTCGCTGCCAGCGTCGAACTGGGCAATGGCCACCGCACCGCCACGGGTGCCGGTCATGGATAAATGAATGTCTTGGAGCACCAGCAACGGTGAGTCGAATGGCAGCATTGCGTAGGCTTTCTCGCCAGCACGGGCGGCGCGTTCGGCTTCTTCACCATGCCCCAAACCATCGATCACCAGGGCACTGATGCGCGGTCCGTCAAATGCCAGGTGCCAGGTATCACCGCAAGCGGGATCCTGGTGCAACGAATGCTGGCTGATACCGATGCGTCGGTCCGCGGCCTTGTCCGTTCGGGGATACAACCGTGTGAGCAGCACGGCACCCCGTGAATCGGCATAGACATCGAACACTTCAGCCTGCCGTGACACAGTACCCAAGCCGATGCCCTGGGTGCCGCCGGTGGAAAAACCGTCGGCCAGGCAGGCGTGCAAATCGAAGCCCTGTGCGCGGTCGATGGCGAGCATCTCGATACCGGCGCCGCTGGCACGGGGAATGACCCTGAGGTGCAATTCGCCACGGCTGGCGTGCTTGAGAATGTTGCTGGCAAGCTCGGTAGCGACCAGCGCTACCCGCCCCGCATCCGTGGCGTCGAAGCCGTGTTCCTGCGCGAGATTCTGTGCGGTGCGTCGTGCGTGGCCGATCTGGCTGTTGTCCTCGATGACCAGCACTTGGGTCATCGAGCCGCCGATGTTCATGTCCATCGGGTAATCGTTACGCGAGTACCCTTTCCCGGCGCAGTATCGAGTTCGAATTCATTGACCAGCCGCTTGGCACCGGTCAGGCCCAGGCCCAGGCCGGAACCTGAGGTCCAGCCATCGGTCATTGCCAGTTTGACGTCGGGGATTCCCGGCCCCTCGTCACGGAATGTCAGCCGCAGGCCGGTACGCGGGCTTTCATCGAGGATTTGCCAGTCCATGTCGCCTCCACCGCCGTACACCATGGTGTTTCGCGCCAGTTCGCTGACCGCGGTCACCAGTTTGGTCAGGTCGATCAGGCGCATGCCGCAATCCTGGGCGAGTTTGCGCGCGAGCTGCCTGGCCAGGACGACGTCCTGTTCGATGTGAATCGGATGAGTGCCGCTGCTGCGCACAGTCATTGGTTGCGTACTCGTTCCTGAAGCAGTTTCATCCCGCGCTCGACATTCAGCGCGGTACTGACACCGGGCAGGGTCAGTCCAAGCTCCACCAGGGTGATGGCCACGGCTGGCTGCATGCCGACCAGTACGGTCTCGGCATCCATGATTTTCGACAGCCCGGAGATGGTCCCGATCATCCGGCCAATGAATGAGTCCACCATGTCCAGGGCGGAGATATCGATCAGCACGCCGCGCGCGGACGTCCTGCTGATGCGTTCGGACAGGTCGTCTTGCAGCGTCAGCGCCAGTTGGTCATGCATGTCCACCTGGATGGTCACCAGCAGGAAGCCACCCATTTGCAGAATCGGAATGCGCTCCATGGGCTCAATCCGCCTTGTTGACGGAGAGTCCCAGCCGGGTCAGGGCCAGTTTCAGGGCATCGGCCAGGTTGGCCTTGGTCACCACACCTTGCAGGTCCAGCCCCAGGTGCACGATGGTCTGGGCAATCTGTGGGCGAACGCCGCTGATGATGCAGTCGGCCCCCATCAGGCGAATCGCGGTGACGGTCTTGAGCAGGTGCTGGGCGACCAGGGTGTCGACGGTCGGCACGCCGGTGATATCGATGATGGCGATTTCCGAACCGGTGTCGACGATCCGCTGCAGCAGCGATTCCATCACCACTTGGGTACGTTGCGAGTCCAGCGTGCCGATCATCGGCAGGGCCAGGACGCCGTCCCAGAGCTTGACCACCGGGGTCGACAACTCCAGCAGTTCTTCCTGTTGGCGCTTGATCACGGCTTCGCGGGACTTCTGGAACGTGCGTATGGTGTGCATGCCTAGAGCGTCGAGCAATTCGGAGATTTCCCAGAGTTGCTCGGCCAACAAAGCCGGGCTGTCCTGGTAATGATTCTGCAGCAGGGCAAAAAGCGGACCCTTGAGCGAGAAGATAAAGCTGGCGGTCTGGTGCGAATCCTGGCCGAGCAGCGCACGGCTATGGGAGAGCTTGTCGAGGAACTGGCGAATTTCATCCCAGCCGACTGTAGCGATGTTCTGGTCATTGCCGTTTTGCAGACCCGAAATCACCAGTTGCAGGAATTCCGCTGTCTGCTGTTGCAGGTCTTTCTCTTTGAGGTTACGCGTGGCGCCACTGGCCTCCAGGCTATTTTTCCATTCGGCGAGCAGTGGTGCCTGATTGTTCTTCATCGCATCGAGAGTGCTGGTTTGCAGTGCCGCCATGGAACGTGTCTCCTTGAGTGTTGCGCCCGATTCCCAGAAAAAATGAACGACGCAAAAGCAATGACATTTAGCGAATGAAATAGTTGTGCGCGTTCGACAGCAATTTTCATTCGCTTATACATGCACTGTAGGAGCTGGCGCAGCCTGCGATCTTTTTTTTTGCATCGACACCGCTGGCGATGAGGCCTGGCGCAAATAAAAAGACCGCATCGACCGATGCGGTCTTTTTATCTGATCAGGGCTATTTGTCTGGATGGGCAGCCTGAAGTTTTTTCGCCATATCCAGGTGTTTTTCCAGCCCCGGCAACATTTTTTGCGCAAAACCCTTGAGTTCCGTTGCGCCTTTGGTCCTGTCGTCGGTCACGGTGTTGGCTTGTTTCTTAAATAACTCGATGGTGTCTTCATGCGCCTTGACCTGGTTGTTGGCATAGGCCGAATCAAAAGACTCGTCACGCATATCGAGGATCTTTTCCTTGGCCTGCTTCACCAGTGTCGTGTTGTCCGGCACTTCAATGTCATTCTTTTTCGCAATGGCCACCAGCTCATCGTTGGCCTTGGAATGGTCGGTGATCATCATATTGGCGAAGGCTTTGACATCGGCTGACTGGCTTTTTTCCAGGGCCAACCGACTGGTTTCGATTTCGGCGATGCCGCCCGCGGCGGCCTTGTCGACAAAGTCATTATCGGTTGCCGCGAAGGCCGCGCCCATGCTGGTGCTCAAGGCGACGGCCAAGGTGAGATGGCGCAGGTTAAATCCTTCCATTGGTTCTTCTCCACACAGTTTTCATGGGTGATCGAATTGATCGTTATAGTGTGGAGGTCGCGGAGGGGGCGAAGGTTTTATCGCATTTGCGACAGGACGACGAACGGGCACCGCTGGTCTGACAGATGGTCGACAGAACCGGCCAACCAAGGCCATTCTGATAGTTGGCGAACGCAATCAGTCGCGTTTGCTACCGATTATCCAATGGAGGTGTTCCATGCCGGTGCCCCACGATCTTTTTCAGGACTTGCATTGCACAAAGGAAGAAATCCAGCAGAAACGCACCAAGGATCCGTTACTGAATTCGCTAATCGACAAATACTCGCTGGCGGATGCCGAAGTGGTAAAGGCAGAGGAAGCCAAATCCAGTGATGATGCAGTGACGAGGCTCAAGGCGAAGCGTTTGGAGGTCAAGGACAAGATCGTCAAACAGCTCCAGTCGTCCTCCTGATGCATGTGGTGAGCCACCGACGGTCGGTGGCTGAATAATTGGAACGGCGATATTAACCGGCACCTCGAATGTTCAAAGCCCGATGACGTGGCTACAGGCGAGGTGCCCCATGGCTGATCCAAGATTTCCCAGCGAAGAACAAGGGGGCTACGACCCCATTCCGACCCATCCCGAACCCCTGAGCCCCGGTCGCACTGCCGGCAACCCGGAGGATGAACCGGGCATTGATGAATTACCGAATAACGAGGGTGCGATCCCCATGGATCAGGATGACGGCACCGACATCGATCGGGAGAGGGTGCGTGAAGAAACTGATAATGCGGTGCGCGATGGCGAATCCGATCCGCGGTAGTCAAATTCACGACAAACCCTGTGGGAGCGAGCCTGCTCGCGAAGAGGGCCTGACAGTCGACATCGATGTTGTATGCGCTGCAGTCTTCGCGAGCAGGCTCGCTCCCACCGGTTTAGCCTTTTATTGCAGCGCCGTACTCAGCGGCAATCGCACCAGGTTTTTCGCTCTCAACGAGCCAAAATACAACCAGTCCCCGTACTCGCGCGCGGTGGTTATCGGCGAATAATTGCCGCTACTGCCATCCTGCAGGTTGGCGATCACCTTGCCATCAAGGTCAAGGCCCAACACAAAGGCGCGTTTTTCCACCGGCTTGGGCAGGACAGTCATTGCCCGGGCGATCATCTTGCGCACAAATGGGTGTGGTGCAGTTTTGTCGAGCAAGGCGTTGCGTGGCGTATACAGCGCCACCCAGAAACGGTCGCGGCCGTTGAAGGCCAGGTTGTCGGGCAATCCCGGCAGGTTGTCGATGAACAGGTCATGGGTGCCGGCTTTCGACCCGCTCAACCAGTAGCGGCTAATGCGATACGCGCCGGTTTCGTTGACCAGCACGAAGGCATCGTCCGGACCCAGGGTGACGCCATTGGCAAACTCAAGCTTGTCCAGCAGCATCGTGGTCTTGCCGGTCTGGAAGTCATATCGCAGCAAGCGTCCGTCGCCGCCATGTTCGATGATTGCATCAAGGTCCTCGCCGTAGCCGAACCGGCGGGAGGCGTCGCTGAAGTAGGCATAGTGCCCGGGTTTATCGATGACCACGTCGTCGGTGAACCCCAACGGCACACCGTCGGCGCTGGTGGTCAAGGCCACCAGGCGACCCTGGGCGTCCAGTGACAGCAAGCCTTTGACGGCGTCGGCGATTACCAGCAACCCATTGGGGTGGCGGGCCAACCCCAGGGGCCGGCCGCCGGTATCGGTCAACACCTTGGTGTCCTGGCCGTCCAGGCTGGTGCGAATGACCCGGCCATCATGCAACCCGGTGATCAGCGCATTATTTTCCAGGAGCAGCGCTTCGGGGCCGTCGATGTCCGCGGCGCCGACGCGTACCACGCCCTTGAGGCGCTGGTTGTCCGCGTACGGGTCGCTGCTGAGGGACGGCGCGGCTTCTGGGCTCCAGGCTACGGGCTGCACTTTGGTCGGCATCAATAGCAGGAAAGCGCCGATAGCGATGATCAGCAGCAGTAACCCATGGTGAAACCTTATCGGTCGGCTCACGCACGGACTCCTGACAGGGCCAGGTATTTTTGCGCGGTGTCGCGAAGCGCTTGCATGGACGCCGCCGATTCGCGATCGATCCGCCGCTTGAGCAGCAATTGGTTGGCCATTCGCATCGCCAGGCCACTGAACCGGTATTCCAGCGTGCGCACGAACCGCGTGCCATTACCTTCGGCCGCGCATTCGTAAGTCAGCAGCAACGACAGGCCATTATCGCCATGGGCCCGGGCAATCCAGCGGCGTCCAGGCAGATACTCATCGACTACCCAACTCAAGTGCCCGTCACGCCCACCGGCGCGGATGTCCTCCTCGAACCGCGCGCCAGCATGCAAAGGCCCCTTCGGGCCGTTGATCCGCAGGGACGATGGATGCCACTGCGGCCAACGGGTCACCGTGCTGGCATAGGCGAGCACGGCAACGGGATTACCGGCGATGTCGATCTGATGCTGCATGCGGGTCATGGGCGTTCTCTTGAGGTCCTCGATGGCCGGTTCCGGTTCCGGCTCCCAGTAGAGGGTGCCGAACAGGTAATCCATCAACGGAAAAACGATGTTGAAATTACGTTGCTGCATCATCTCGCGACGGTGATGCAATTCATGCAGGCGACGCATCTGGCGGATCCACGGCAGGCGCGTAATCCGGTTGTGCGGCGGCAGGTGTTCACACGCATGGAACACTTCATAGATCAGGTACCCCAGGACCAGGCAGCCGCCCACCAGCCCGGCGACGTTGACGTCCAAGGGCTTGAGCAGCCACCACAGGGGCAGGGCGATCAGCAGCGTGTGCAACACGATCAGCCAGGCCGGGAACAGGATGACGCGCCAGTCGCGAGCGCTGTCATAAGTCATTTTGCCGGGGGCGAAAAAGCTGTGGTGGTCGCCGGCATGTCGGGCATAGAACATCCGCGCGAAGTTTTTTTTGTGATGGCCAAGGTGACGATGCACCATGTACACAATGAAACTGAACAACCACAGGGACACCGGCACCGCCAGCCATTCAAGGGGCTGTACCTGGTGCACGGTGCTCCAGAAAACACCGATCGCCACCAGGCCGAACATCAGCACGAAGGTGCCATGCAGCCAAGGGTTATAGCGGGGATGGATGTCACAACGGTAACGGGCGCGAAATGCTTCGGTGGTCTGCCTCACTGCAATCACCTGTCGTTATTGTTATCTCCAGCAGATTAGTCGATCCCGCGGTTTTGGTTGGTAGCTGCCCCTGTATTTTTGCTGGCGTGTCCACGATCCCATTGTGGGAGCCAGCCTGCTGGCGATGAGCGCCCGGACAACGCGATCATCCAGACAGGGCGCGTTATCATTGACATCCATCGCCAGCAGGCTGGCTTCCACAGGAGATTGGGGGGTATTTGCAAAAGTCAGGGCGCAATCAGCTCAGCGGGTTCCAGCGTTGTGACCAGTCGTCATCGCTGCTGATCACCTCGCGCAGCAGATCGAAAGCTCGCTGTAGAGCTGCCGAATCGCGGTCGCGTGAGTACACCAGGTAGGTCGGATAGCTGAACTCCGGGGCCTTGGGCACGGGCTCGAGCATGCCGTTTTCCAGGTAGCTCTGGACCACCCGCGTGCGGAAGTAGCCGCTACCGCCGTGTTCGAGGATGTACTGCAAACCCAGCGGGCCAAGATTGAAACTGAGCGCCGCCTTGGCTCTTTCCGGCAGGGCGGCATCGTGCTGGCGCCTGAAGTGCTGGCCCCAGTCGATGTACACGTAGGGTTCGGGGCGTTCGGGGTGGCGCACGAGGATGAGTTTTTCTTCGAGGATCTGTTCGACTTGCAGGCGTGGCCAGTATTCGGGCTGATAAACCAGCGCTGCATCGAGCACCCCAAGCTCCAGTTGGCGCAGCAGGTTTTCGCCGTCGCGGATTTCCATGCGCAGCGCATGGCCGGGAATCCTGTCGCGCAATACGCCGGCCCAGCTGAGCATCAACGGGTTGCACAGGCTGACCTCGCCACCGATGTGCAGCACGTCGTGGAACCCCTCGGGCAAGGGCAAATCCCGGCGTGCGGCTTCCCAGGTTTCCACCAGTTGATTGGCATAGATCACGAAAGCCTCGCCATTGGGCGTCAGGCGGGCACCGGCACGGTTGCGCACGAACAGCGTGCTGCCCAGGTGACTTTCCAGCTTCTGTACCCGCGCGGTAATCGCGGTCTGGGTGACGTGGAGTTTCTCGGCGGCCGCGGCAAGGCTGCCGTGGCGGACGATTTCCAGGAAGGTGCGGGCGAGATCGATGTCCATGGGGCGGCCGGTGCGGGAGATGTTCGCATTGTAGGGCCTTAAATCAAAAGATCGCAGCCTGCGGCAACTCCTACAGAGAACGCGTTCCCCTGTGAGCTGCCGAAGGCTGCAATCTTTTCAACTTAAAACGCGAAGCACGAACAGCCAAACGCCCCCCAGAACCCGCGAAAGTCACTCACTGGAGCATTCGATAAACGCGCCCGTTCGTGACTGTGCGCATGCACCGCGCAAGCCCCGACGCATTGATGAACCTGAGTCGTCAGCGGTGCCGATGGCTTCCAGTGGCCGGGCACCTTCGCCACGGGCGACCACTCCGGCACCACGGGGATGGGCGGGGGGCCGAGTTTTTCGAACTCGTTACTGGCGTAGACAACCTTGCCATCGACAAGGGTCAGCACCGATTCGATACCCTTGATGTCTTCGGTTTCCATGTGGAAATAGTCGGCCGACAGCGCGATCAGGTCAGCCAGTTGCCCAACCTTGATCTGGCCCTTCTTGCCTTGCTCGGACGAAAACCAGGCGCTGCCGTGGGTAAATAGCTCCAGCGCGGTGTCACGGCTCAAGCCTTGTGGAAACAGCGCCAGGCCGCCGACAGTACGACCGCTGACCAGCCAGTACAGTGAAGTCCACGGGTTGTAGCTCGACACCCGCGTCGCATCCGTGCCCGCGCCTACCGGTACGCCCTCGGCCAGCATGCGTGCAATGGGCGGGGTGTGCTCGGCAGCCTTGGCGCCATAGCGGTCGACGAAGTACTCACCCTGGAAGGCCATGCGATCCTGGATGGCGATGCCGCCGCCCAGTGCTTTGACCCGCTCGATGTTCTGTGGGGTGATGGTTTCGGCATGGTCGAAAAACCACGGCAAGCCGTCGAACGGAACGTCGCGGTTGACCTTCTCGAATACATCGAGCATGCGGCTGATGGATTCGTTGTAGGTGGCATGCAGGCGAAACGGCCAGCGTTGTTCCACCAGGTGGCGTACCACCGGTTCCAGGTCTTGCTCCATGGAAGCGGGCAGGTCCGGGCGCGGTTCAAGAAAATCTTCGAAGTCCGCCGCCGAGAACACCAGCATTTCCCCGGCACCGTTGTGCCGCAGGAAATCGTCGCCCTGGCCGTAGCGCGAGGTGCTGGTCCAGTTCTTGAAATCGGTCAGCTCTTCCTTGGGTTTCTGGGTGAACAGGTTGTAGGCGATGCGCACGGTCAGTTGCTGATCCTTGGCCAGTTGCTGGATGACCTGATAGTCGTCCGGGTAGTTCTGATAGCCACCGCCGGCGTCGATCGCGCTGGTGACACCCAGGCGATTGAGTTCGCGCATGAATTGCCGGGTGGAGTTGACCTGATACTCCAGCGGCAGTTTCGGCCCCTTGGCCAGGGTTGAATACAGAATCATGGCGTTGGGCCGGGCGATCAACATACCGGTGGGGTCGCCGTTGGCATCGCGCTGGATTTCACCGCCCGGCGGGTTCGGCGTATCGCGGGTATAGCCCACCACTTTCAGCGCGGCGCGATTGAGCAGCGCACGGTCGTACAAGTGCAGGACGAACACCGGTGTGTCGGGCGCGGCCTTGTTCAGTTCGTCGAGCGTGGGCAGGCGCTTTTCGGCGAACTGGAATTCGTTCCAGCCACCGACCACCCGTACCCACTGCGGCGTGGGTGTGCGGTCGGCCTGATCCTTGAGCATGCGCAGGGCATCGACCAGCGACGGCACGCCTTCCCAGCGCAGCTCAAGGTTGTAGTTGAGTCCGCCCCGGATCAAGTGCAGGTGCGAGTCATTGAGGCCCGGAATCACCGTACGCCCGTGCAAATCGATGACTTGCGTGCCAGGGCCTTGCAGGGCCATGGCCTGGGCGTCGCTGCCAACCACCACGAAGCGCCCGTCCTTGATTGCGACGGCACTGGCCTGGGGTTTCTTGCGATCGACGGTGTGCAGGCGTCCGTTGTAGAGAATGAGGTCGGCGGGGGTGTCTGGCATGGTTTTACTCCCTGCGAACAGCGGGCTGATCCAGGCACCGAGGGCGCCTGCGGACAGGCCTTGGAGTACATGGCGGCGGTTGACGCCGTTGTGATCCTCAGGTGGGCTCATGTCAGTGCTCCGCGCAACGTGAGTTGAGGGTAAACGCTTACGGCAGCCGCATGCGGCCAGATGGAATATAGACGGCAAATCCGCAGGTAGCCGTTTTCAGGCGCGCAAAACGACGAATCCCGCCACAAGGGGCGGGATTCGTTTGCAGCCAGGGACGCTTGCGCAAGTCGCAAGCGGCTCGCTTAGGCCGGGAACAGCTCGGACAGTTTCATCGCCAGCATCATGTCGCCTTCAGCGCGCAGCTTGCCGCCCATGAACGCTTGCATGCCGTCGGTTTCGCCGCTGACGATGCCTTGCAGGGTTTCGCCGTCCATCACCAGGGTCACCTGGGCGTCCGGGTTTTCGCCTTCCAGCAATTCACAGGTGCTGTCCTTGACGACCAGCGAAAAGTTCTTGGTGTCGTCGATGCGGAAACCGAAGACCAGGTCCAGACCGGCAGCAGCGGCTGGGTTGAACTTGGCTTTCATTGCTTGTACGGCATCAGCTACGGAGGTCATGGTTTGATCCTTTTTTTGGTAATAAGAGCTGGGTGATTACAGCCAGGGTCACAATAGTCCGGACTCAGCGAAACGTGATGAGTTCCGGGGCCTTCAACAGCTGCAGGTGTGCATGACTGTTGAAGGAAGCCAGGGCCACTTCGCGACCACGGAATTTCAGGTGGTTGAGCGAGGTGTTAACGATTTGCCAGTTCAATTCAAAAGCCTGTTTGGCAGGCATTTGCGTAATGAGGTGGAGCAGGGCGGTGATGGTGCCGCCAGAGGTGAATACGGCGATTTTCTGGGTGTTGTCGGCTTGTTCGAGGATACGCTGCAAGCCGGCCTGCACGCGTTTGACAAACCCCAGCCAACTTTCCAGGCCCGGCGTGTCGTAGGTGCCGGTGAGCCAGCGTTCGATGATCAGGGCAAAGATACGCTGGAACTCGCCACGGTTCTGTGCGGCGTTGCGCAGGATGTCCAGCGCTTGTGGCTCGTCCGCCAGCATGGCAGGCAACAGCGCGCGGATCACCGCGTCGGCGTCGAATTCATTGAACGCGCTATCGGTCTCCAGGATCGGCACCGGCAGGCCCACCGCGGCGTATTGTTCAAGCGCGCTATTGGCCGTATGTTGCTGGCGGCGCAGATCGCCCGACAGGCACCGATCGAAGCTGATCCCGAGTTCGGCCAGGTGCCGACCGAGGATTTCTGCCTGGCGGATACCGGTGGGCGACAGGACGTCATAGTCGTCTGCACCAAAGGAGGCCTGGCCATGTCGAATCAAATAGATACTGCCCACGTCCGCGTCATCCCGGTACGTTGAAGGTTTGGCGAGGTTATGGGGATGACGGTGAGCTGTCAATGAAAAAACATACGCTTGTTTGAAATGCTCGTTACAGGCCTGTTGCCAGAGGTTTCACGGCTGGTAGCAGGAGCGGCGCATGGGTATGCTGGTGGTATCCCGCGCGCTTGCATGCCGCGCAACGTTTAAGGAGTCCCCGTGGAGTTTTTGTCCGAGTACGCCGTTTTCCTGGCCAAGACCGTGACCCTGGTGATCGCCATCCTGGTGGTGCTGGCCAGCTTTGCGGCCTTGCGCAGCAAAGGTCGACGTAAATCAGCCGGCCAGTTGCAAGTCAGCAAACTCAATGATTTCTACAAAGGGTTGCGCGAACGCCTGGAGCAAACATTGCTCGACAAGGACCAGCTCAAGGCCTTGCGCAAGACCCAGGCCAAGACCGAGAAAAAACAGAAGAAACAACCCGACGCCAAACCCCGGGTATTCGTGCTGGACTTCAACGGCGACATCAAGGCCTCCGCCACTGAAAGCCTGCGACACGAAATCACCGCGCTGCTGACCCTGGCAACGCCCAAGGACGAAGTGGTACTGCGCCTGGAAAGCGGTGGCGGCATGGTCCACAGCTATGGCCTGGCCTCCTCGCAACTGGCGCGCATCCGTGATGCTGGCGTGCCGCTGACGGTGTGCATCGACAAGGTCGCGGCCAGCGGCGGCTACATGATGGCCTGCATCGGCGAGAAGATCATCAGCGCGCCGTTTGCCATCCTGGGCTCGATTGGCGTGGTGGCACAGTTGCCCAACGTCAATCGCCTGCTGAAGAAACACGACATCGATTTCGAAGTCCTGACCGCCGGTGAATACAAGCGAACCTTGACCGTGTTTGGCGAGAATACCGAGAAGGGCCGGGAAAAATTCCAGGAAGACCTGGACATCACCCATCAGTTGTTCAAGAACTTCGTTGCCCGCTATCGCCCGCAACTGGCTATCGACGAAGTGGCTACCGGTGAAATCT
This sequence comes from Pseudomonas umsongensis, assembly GCF_002236105.1. GTDB lineage: Bacteria > Pseudomonadota > Gammaproteobacteria > Pseudomonadales > Pseudomonadaceae > Aquipseudomonas > Aquipseudomonas umsongensis. The sequence goes on along the minus strand of NZ_NIWU01000001.1, from coordinate 1,464,107 downwards.
GGCTCGGTATTGCCGCGCTGGACAAGCAACTGGTCGATGAACTCAAGACCAGCGACGAATACCTCGCTGAACGGGCGAAAAAATCGGAGCTTTACCACTTGCACTACGCCGAACGCAAAAGCCTGCCGGAACGAATTGGCATCGCGGCCAGCGGTTCGGTTGATCGCGTGTTGTTGAGTTGGTGGAGCCGGTTGACCCAGCAACGCTTCTGGTAACGTTCAACGCTTTTAAACCAATGAAGCCGTGGTAATCGCCACGGTTTCATTTTTTTTGGCCTTCAGAACGCTTTCCGTCCCCAAGCAGCGAAATTTCCTATCGCCACTGTCAATCGCTCCCGCTTTTTTGGGGGAGTGGGTCGAGTAGGGTGGTGGTCCTGAAATGACTGCAACGGAATGCACCATGAATGAACTATCTCAAGATGATGCCGGCCTATCCCCGGTGTCGTCCCTGCAACTGCGCGATGAACTGAAAAATGTCGTGGACATCGCGCTGCCGCAATCCCCCAGCCAGTTTGGCGAGCGCTTGATCAAGGATAAGTGGGGGGCGGACGTCGACCCGCAGACGACCTTGCTGGTGACGCTTGATTACCATTACCAAGGTCACCCTGCTCAGGACGGTATCGAGCAGGGACAAGTGGCGAGCTCGCAATCATTGCTGCAAGCGCTTCTGGCCAATGACCAGATCGTTGGTGATGGACGTTTTGCTGAAACGGCCTTCGGTCTGTACACACCACCGGACATCGGGCCTTGCGTGCGGATTGTCGAGCACGTCGATGAATTCGCCAATCATGGCAGCGGCAATCATCAGACGTACGAAGGCATTTATCGCCCAGCGGTTCCACAAACCTATGGCCCGCTGACCCAGATCGACTTGAGGCCGGCGGATTTCAAGCGATGGGTATGGGAACTGGACCTGCGGGAACGCTATAAAACCTATCTTGATCACGCCTGGCCGTCGGACCAAGTGCTCGCGGCTGCCAGCCCTTACCCCTTGAGAACGTCGACCAAAGCGGCATTCGTCATGGCGGCGTGGTTGCAGCGTAAGGAACAGCGCTTGAGCGAAAAGGGCCTTGCCCTGGCGATGCAGGCAGCCGGTTTGCCAGCGGATCAGTCCTGGGAAACCCTGGTGATCGAACAGCTGCAAGCACCCACCCGGATGCCGCTGAAAGTCACGGCGAGCCGCCTGAAGCTTTATCGCTATACCGCGTCCGATATTTGGATGTTTCGCGAGGCAGCCAGTGATCGGCTGCTGATGTACCTCCCGGGTAATTCCTCGCCGCTGCATGAGTTCACCAACGTTTCGCAGTTGCACCAATGGGTGGTGAGACAGGGCAGCGCCAACGACACGAAACAGGCCTTGGCGTCTCACTTCAGTGAGGTTGATCGCCAGGATGGCACTTTCCATGCGGGCGTGCTGACCGCGATGGACGGCATGGCGATGTACCCGAAAGCGCATCGGCTGACCAACAATGCCGGTTTCTTCAACAACGATGGTTATTGGGATCCGGCCGACTACATCGGCTTTGACGATCAGCCTCCAGCCACCGATCCGTTCGCACAGCTTGTGCTGGGGATGAAGCAGGCTGCGCGGGACAGTGCCGCCACCATTCGTGACGACGCACAGGTCAATCGCGACAATCTGAGTGCCGTGGTCGAACCGATTGTCCAATGGGTCAACCAGTTTGGTCCGCTGGCGGTATTTGTACCCGGCGGCGAGGGGGTGTTGGCCCTTGCAGGACTCATCGACGCCGGTTATGGCCTGGATCAGGCCATCAACGGAGATACACCCGACAAGCGTTCGCAAGGTATCACCCGCACGGTATTCGGCGTGCTCAATGCGCTGCCGCTGATTGCAGAGGCGGGGTCGATCAGCCACGAAGGGGCTGGGGAGACGGGCGTGGCCAAGGCACTGGAAGGCAGTGGCGCACCGTCGAAACCTTCTGAGGCGGCGTCGGAATTGTCATTGCCGGCGCGTACCGAGCTCCTGCGTGGCGTGGGTGTCCCAGCAGGTACATTCAGTGACGAAGTGCTGGCACAGATTGGCAGGGTCAGCGCAATCGACGATGACATGCTGCGCCTGATGCAGGCAGGGCGTGCGCCGACTCCGTTACTGGCCGATACCATCGCGCGCTTCAGGATCGATCAGGAAGTAGCAGGGCTGGCTGACTCACCTGCCGCACGTGCCGAGTTGTTCAATCATCGCTATCAGGCACTGCAAAAGACAGAGAACGAATGGGTGCGGTTGTTTCAACGGCAATATCCCGATTTACCCAAAGGCGCCGTGGAACAGATGCTTGATCGTTACGGCGTCGATCTCAAGGCATTGCCGGATATTTCCGAAGCGAAACGGTTGTTCAGCCAGTTGGACAGCAAGGCTCGCCAATACCAGCAACATGTACGTCTCAATCGTGCCTATGAAGGTCTGTATCTGCGCTCGATCGTCAATGGCGAGTCGGATAGCCTGGCCTTGCACTCATTGAAGAACGTGCCTGGTTGGCCTGCGGGAATACGAATTGAAGTCCGCGAAGGTTCTATCGGTGGTCGACTCCTCGATCGTAGTGGTCCACTGGATACTGCCGATTTGCGAACAGTGATCAAGTCCGGCGAACGCTATCTTCACAATGACTTGTCCATTCAGCCGGCCATGGCGCCAGATTTATATGAGGCTGTTGTCGAGATTCTGTCTGCGGACGAGTGTTCAGCATTGGGGCTGACGTCCAAAAGCCCAGCGGCTCAATTGAGGCTCAAGGTCAACGACCGGCTGTTATCCCGTTCAGAATTGGCGCTTGGCCTTGCCAGAATGGACTCGAAGCTTTCCTTCGAGCCGCAGGGCTTAAGAGGGGGAGCATTTCCGGATACTGTTCAAAATGCCGAGTTGATTCATCATGCGATGAGATTGCAGCTTAAGGAGATCTACCCGGAATTTTCCAATGAAGACGCTGATTTAATGTTGCAGCGGCTTGGTAGCGATTGCCAGGCTCATATCGACAGCACAAAACTGCAACTGCAGCAGCTGCATGTGGACATGGATACGTGGTTTCTTCAGGTCTCGGTTGATGTCTACGATACGGATATCCCTTTCTTGCGAGCCGAGGATCCTGAGGCTGAGGGAATGACAGTCCGGGAAATCACATTACATAATTTCGATTTACTGCAAACTACGATGTCGAGCGAGCTCACAATCAGGCAGGAACTGGCTGATGAATTGGTTGCAATCTTTCAAAAGCGCGATCCTCACGAAAGTAGCCACTATTCAGGGAGTCATTACCAAGGTTTCAGCATGAACATGCGTAATGAAGACTTTCATCGATTGCCAGCGCTCAATGTGCGATTCAATGATGTCGTCGAATTGGATCTTCAACACTTTCACTTGGTTGAAAGGGAAACGCTCAACGGGTTCATCGAGCGCTTTCCCAACTTACGGGTGTTGAACCTGCAAGATACCGACCTGCGATTACTCTCCCTTGATGGCCAAATGGAGAGCGTTCTGCCCCCGGTGATTCCTCAGTTGCAGCACCTCACTTCTCTGAACTTGCAGTCCACTCAACTGACGTTTAGTGAAAATACGGCAGGGCAACTGAGTCAGTTGGTGAACCTGCAATCGCTGGATCTGAGCGACAATCCATTGGGCATCCCTCCGATTGTGTTGGGAATGAACCAGTTGCGAACTCTTAATTTGAGCAATACCCGCATTACGAGCTGCCCGATCGGGATCGGGGATCAGCCATACCTGACAAGCCTGGATCTAAGCGAGAACCAGATTCGGCGTGTCCCGCAGGCAGTGCTAAATCAAGCGATCGCCCCGGACAGGGTGTTGCTGTGGAATAACCCGTTGACCGATGAGGACACATTGCAAAGGCTGGTCACCCATCGTCAGCAAACGGGCATCAACCTGTGGTTGAATGCGCCAGGTCCTGAGTATGCGGGTCCTGCGGCCTGGCTGACCGGTATGGAGGCGGGGCAGCAAGGTCCAAGGCTTCAGGTCTGGAATAGTGTTGCGCTCAAGCCTCGCGGCAGGAGGCTGCTGGGGACCATGAGTACATTGACCCTGACTCCGGATTTTGTAGTCAATTATCCGGAACTTCAGGCAAGGGTATGGCAGTTGCTATCGCAAGCGGATGCTTCAGATGAATTGTGGGGGCGATTGACCCTCAATCCTCCGATGCCGGAAGGCGCCTTCAATAACCCGTTCGCGGTATTCACCGTATTGGAAAACCGTGCAAGGCTCCATGCGAACTGGGTGGCGATGGGGGAGCCGTTTCCGGTCGGTGAAGATTAACCATGGCAGGAGCTAACTTGTTCATGAAGGTTTGTACTTGCCACCGATTTACAGCAAAGGGAGTAAAGTTGCGGTCAGGAAGCAAACATATTCTGTACTTATTATAATGTTGTTTGGTTATAAAATTTGTTTAGACTCTCTAGTATATTAACAGCAGCAAGGAAGTTGCATCATGAGTGAAAGTAAGTACCGAGGCGATCCACGGGAGCTTGCCATTTTTGAAAGGCTACTGCCGCAAAGTGGTATGTTTCTGGTCGACGAAAGACCCGGTAAGGATTCATCGGTTATCTATCGTTCGAGAAACAATGAAATTGAAGCGGCCTGTATCAAGCGCCATCGACCCAGCCAGTCAAAGCCGGACTTCAGCGTGTACATAGAAGGTGACTACTGGGGAAATATGAATGGGAAGTTGTTTGAGGATGTGCCCGCACTGGCGCACGCACTCAAAAAAAGGGGCCTGACGCAAGTCGAGTTCTGAGTGATCTGCCGATGTAAAAAAGCCCTGGCGCCGTATGGAGCCAGGGCTTTTTATTTTGTTCAGCGGCGACGGAACAGCGGCAGCGGTTCGTCGGTGGCAGCCTGGTAGGTTACCGAGAAGTCCTTGAGACCTTCCAGGGCTTCGTACGGGTCTTTGTCGGCGCGAATCGCGAACGCATCGAAACCGCAGCGATGCAGGTAGAACAACTGGTCGCGCAGCACGTCGCCAATGGCTCGCAGTTCGCCTTTGAAACCGTAACGGTCACGCAGCAAACGGGCGTTGGAGTAGTTGCGGCCATCGGTGAAGGCCGGGAAGTTCAGGGCGATGACCTGGAACTGCGCCACGTCTTCACCGATTTCCTCGGCTTCTTCATCGGCATCGAGCCAGATGCCCAAGCCACCGTCGCGGGCCAGGAGCATACGGCTGTGTTCGCGCCACAGCTGCAACGGAACGATGTAGTCGTCGCAATTAGTGATCTCATCGATGCTGAAATCCTTGGGCAGCAAGTGCCAGGTTTCGTCGACGACTTCGTTGTTCTTAATGATTCGCTGCATAGACGCGCTCCTTGAAGAGGTCGATGCCAATACGCTGGTAGGTGTCGATGAAGCGTTCGTCTTCGGTACGTTGTTCGATGTACACGTCGATCAGCTTCTCGATCACGTCAGGCATGGCTTCCTGGGCAAAGGACGGGCCGAGGATCTTGCCCAGGCTGGCGTCGCGGCTGGCGCTGCCACCGAGGGAAACCTGATAGAACTCTTCGCCTTTCTTGTCCACCCCGAGGATGCCGATGTGGCCGACGTGGTGGTGGCCACAGGCGTTCATGCAACCGGAGATGTTCAGGTCCAGTTCGCCGATGTCGAACAGGTAGTCCAGGTCGTCGAAACGGCGCTGGATCGATTCGGCGATCGGGATCGACTTGGCGTTGGCCAGGGAGCAGAAATCGCCACCCGGGCAGCAGATGATGTCGGTCAGCAGGCCGATGTTCGGCGTGGCGAAACCTTTCTCGCGCAACTCGCCCCACAGGGTGAACAGCTTGTCCTGCTCGACATCGGCCAGGATGATGTTCTGCTCGTGGGAAGTACGCAATTGACCGAAGCTGTAACGGTCGGCCAGGTCGGCCACGGCGTCGAGCTGCTTGTCGGTGATGTCGCCCGGTGCAACGCCGGTCGGCTTCAGAGAAAGGGTCACGGCCACGTAGCCTGGCTTCTTGTGCGCCAGGGTATTGCGCGCGCGCCAGCGAGCGAAGCCTGGGTGTTGCTGGTCGAGTTCGGCCAGGGCGGCGGACTGGTCGTCCAGCGCCTTGTAGTCCGGGTCGACGAAGTGTTTGGCGACGCGATGCACTTCGGCTTCGGTCAGCGTGGTCTGGCCACCGCGCAGGTGTTCCATTTCCGCGTCGACTTTCTGGGCGAAGACTTCAGGCGTCAGCGCCTTGACCAGGATCTTGATGCGCGCCTTGTACTTGTTGTCACGACGACCATAGCGGTTGTAGACCCGCAGGATGGCGTCGAGGTAACTCAACAGGTCTTGCCATGGCAGGAATTCATTGATGAACGAGCCAACCACCGGAGTACGGCCCAGGCCACCGCCGACCAGCACCCGGAAGCCCAGCTCGCCAGCGGCGTTGTGCACCGGCTCCAGGCCGATGTCATGGACTTCGATGGCGGCACGGTCGGAGGTCGACCCGTTGACGGCGATCTTGAACTTGCGCGGCAGGTAGGCGAATTCCGGGTGGAAGGTGGTCCACTGGCGGACGATTTCGCACCACGGACGCGGATCGATCAGCTCGTCGGCAGCGACACCGGCGAACTGGTCGGTGGTGACGTTGCGCAGGCAGTTGCCGCTGGTCTGGATCGCGTGCATCTGCACGGTGGCCAGTTCAGCCAGGATGTCCGGGATGTCTTCCACGGCCGGCCAGTTGAACTGGACGTTCTGCCGGGTACTGATGTGGGCGTAGCCCTTGTCGTAGTCGCGGGCAATCTTGGCCATCATTCGCACCTGGCGCGACGTCAGCTGGCCGTAAGGCACGGCCACCCGCAACATCGGCGCGAAGCGCTGGATATACAGGCCATTTTGCAGGCGCAGGGGGCGGAATTCTTCTTCGCTCAGCTCGCCTGCCAGATAGCGTCGGGTCTGATCACGGAACTGCTTGACGCGGTCCTCGATGATCCGCTGATCGTATTCGTCGTATACGTACATATAAGTCCTGTTCTCAGGCTTGGGTCGCTCGGATACAGCTGCGTTTTTTGCTTGCCGCAGTCCAAGAGCCTCTGCAATTCTGCGCGCACGGCCGCGCACTCCTTAGGGAGCCGGGGCAAGATACCAGTTTGTAGTTATGCGCAAAAGTGATGTTTGAGTATATGTAAAGAACCAAAAGGACTAATGAGAATTGTTGTTGCAATGTCCCTGTTTGTGGTGCGGGCAATCGTCGTCTTTACTGTGATCGAGTCTTTCTGCAATCACCGATAAAACCGACAAGAGGCGATGCAATGAGCAACCCAACCAAAGCACGGAAAAGCGACAGTTCGGTCGATGCCTGGGCAATTCTGTTCCTGATCATCCTGGTCGTCGGCACTGCGGTATTCTGGGTCAGTCACCAATAAACCAACCCGTCCGGGTCTCTGCCGACGCTTGTCGGTTCGCTGGCTCTCACGCGCGGCGAATTTTCCGGAGGCCCGGGACGATCAATAGCGAAGTTTTTCTACGCCGTTCGACATCCGTTCAGGTCGCAACGCTGATGGCTCATACCCCGGCTAAAAGCAGCACCAACTGCACGATGCCGTACAGTGTCATTGCGAATACTGCCGTGAACAAGATCCCCAGGATTACAAAATGGCTGGGTTTGCCGTGAGTGAAGTCTCGCGCCCGGTTTTTCCCGCTCTGCACCCCGAACGCCGCCGCCATGACGCTGTGGAGCATCTGCCAAAACGTGGGTGGCTTGTTATCGACTGGATCGTCCATAAATCCCTCTTCAGCAAGGTGTGAGATCTCAGCATAGCCAAACAAACTGCCCGTTTCCCCCCATAAATATGTACCGCCATGCCGCCGGATGGCCGTGGTGTCCTGATGCGCTCTCAATCGAGCATCAGGAGCGACATCATGCCGGACCCTTCCATACCCGCTGAACCGGGATTTCACGTTCCGTTTATCAAGAGCCGTCTTCCCGACTGGACGCGTCACCTGGTCACCCCCCATCTCCAGGCCATGACACAGGCACGCAATCCAGCCCAGCGATTCATCAAGGCGTACCCTGAGCTGTATGCCAAGGCATCCCAGGCATTGCACCAGGCCTTGCTCGACAGTCAGGCACAGAGCAGCGCTTCCAGCCAGGCGCTGGCCACGACTCTCAAGGATTTCAAAGGCATCACCGAGTTCGCCAAGCCATTGCTGACGGATGCATTGCAGAAAAAATTCGGTCAGGCGCCGGATGTCGTCAACACGGCGCTGTTTCATATGCGTTCGCCCAACCTGGCCGAAGAGCAGTCATTGTTGCAAGCGGCGCTGCGAAACTTCGAAGAAAATGAGCCTTTCGACGGCATTGCCCTGCAGGAGACCAGCGCGCTGGCGCCGGTGGGGGCACTGGAGCAGCATCTTTACGACGAACGCACCCAGTATCCGTTTGCGAAGGTGCGCTACAGCCTCCGTGACAAGTTGTCGATCAAGCCCGCGGCGTTCGCCAGCCTGTGCCGGGAACTGGACGTGGGCAAGCAGTATCAGGACCATCTGACGGCGGTGTTCGATGCGCCCGACAAGGCTGCGACGGTACGCCAGCAGACGATTGCGGCGGACAAGCAACGGATGCGCGTGCAGGCGCATATCGCTCTGATGAGGTCGGACATTGACACCGCAGACCATGCCACGGTGTTGGCGATGCTCGACGGTACCTCGCAGGAACGAATCAATGGCGAGTCAGTCCTCCACAGTCGGGTGGAGGTGCTTGGCTCTAAATTGAATGACGTGCTGATTATTGGCGCTGCATCGCGCAAAGTCAGAGCGACCCTGCAAAATCCCTGGCTCTTTCTTCTGCCGTTCACACCCGAACTGGCCAAACTGGTGCCTGATTCACGAGTCATCGTCTACATTCCAGGCGATCCCATCAGCCCCCTCAAGGCGTATGCCTCGGGCCGCGAGTTCGCCCGTGACCTGGCGATCAAACTGCGTTCCGTCAGTTACCAGCGGTTCTTTGCCGGCTTTGTCGCGCAAGATGAGGCAGGTCGTTTTTTCCACCGGCTAAAGCGCCAGCTCAAGGTCCAGAAATGGGACCCGGCTCCGGTTTATCCCGGCCCACCCTATGCGCCGGGTGCATTCCTCAATGGCATGTATGTCGAGGTGTGGAACGAGAATGTCGACTTGGGCATGGATGAAAGCTTCATTGATGGCGAAGTATTCGCAGCCCGTTATGAGTTTCATCTGGCCAGAATGAAGTCCAATGCCAGGCTGTTGGCCATACCCACCGCCGAGGTCGACCACGAAGCCTGGATGACGCGACTCCAACACTATGCAGAATGGGGGTTGAGCGTCTTGAACGTGGCAGCCTTTTTCGTGCCGGGACTGGGTGAGGTCATGCTCGCCGTCACCGCCGTGCAACTGACCTACGAGGTTTACCAGGGGGTGGAGGCGTGGAAAGAGGGGGATGCCGAGGAGGCCTGGAGCCATCTCACGTCAGTGGCGCAAAACGTAGCCTTCATGGCCGTGTTGGGCGCGGTAGCCAGCAAGGCGCCGCCGATCATCAACTCGCGGTTTGTCAGCAGGATGACCAGGATCACCACGCCTTTTGGTGAACCGCGTTTGTGGAGTCCCGACCTGGCCCCCTACAAGAGCAGTGTGTCTGTGGAGGGGCTCGAGCCGAATGCATTGGGGCAATACAAGGTCGGGGACAAGACCTGTATTCGATACGAGGGCAATGTCTACGAAAAGAGCTTCGACCCGGCGCTGAAAAAATGGCGGATCCAGCACCCCAGCGATCCCCAGGCCTATCAACCGATCTTGCGGCATAACCAGCTCGGCGCCTGGCAGCACACGCTTGAAAGGCCGCTGGAGTGGGACCGCCCAACGTTGTTGCGCAGAATCGGGCCGCAGATGGACGTTTTTTCGGATGCGCAGCTACAGCAAATTGCCGAGGCCAGCGGGGTCAGCGATGATGCGTTGCGCCAGATGCACATCGATCTCCAGCCACCGCCGCCGCAATTGGCCGAGACCATCAGATCGTTCAAGGCTGATCAACAAGTGCAGCAGTTGATTGATCAGATCCGCAACGGCGGTGACCTGGGTGGTGCTGGCGAGGCTGTCGGGCCGCTGGCTGTTGGGCTGCCGGACTGGCCCGTCGAGGAGGTCCTGGAAGTCTTCGAGGGACCGGAACCCCGGGGGGCGTCGCAGCGCTTCGGTTCAGCGTCGGCAAGCAACAATGTAAAGCCCACGATCAAGATCACTCGAGCCGAAGTGCAGGCCGGAAAATTGCCGGAACGTATATTAGGGGCGCTTGACGAGCCACAAATCACCCGGTTACTCGGCGCACGCAGCGCACAACAAGACGCGAACCGCGTGCAGATGTTCAGGGACAGCCTGGCCAACCGCGCCCTGGATAGCAAAAAGTCCCTGGTCGACCGACTGCTCGCTGGCCAGCAGACGACGAATACCGATATTCAACGACTGCAGCGCAGTTTCCCTACGTTGTCGCCGGAGGGTGCGCGACAGGTGCTGGGCAATGCCAGTGCCGCCGAGCTGGCCCAATTGCGCAGCAGCACAAAAATACCCTTGCGCCAGGCGCAAGAAATTCGTGTCCATTTACAGCAGGGCGCTCTCAACCGGGCGCTCTGCGGTTTGCATCTGGAGAGCATGGCGTCTGTGGCCAGCGATCGCCTGGCGTTGCACAGCCTGGAGCAATGGCCCGGTTGGTCGATGGATATGCGCGTGGAGCTGCGTTCCGGCTCGATCAAGGGCCCATTGCTGGACAGCGTTGGCAGCGACAGTGCGACGTTTCGCAATTACCTGGTCAAGGGCGATGGCTATTTTCGCGCATACGACGCCCAAGGCAGGCCTCTCAACAACATCCCCGCCCATGGCCGCAATCTCTATGAATCGCTGCTGGAGTTCTTGCCCAACGCGACAAAGGCAACCCTGGAAGGTCATCAGGGCCAGGCCTTGCAAAGAAAACTGGCGAACCATGCCAGCACTCATCGCAACGACATGGCGCTAATCTTGAAACAGCGCCCGTTGAATGGCCCCGGGCCATCGCTGCGTTTGCCCAATGGCCGCCTGGGTTACCTGGCCAGTGGTCGTGGTGTCGGCTTTCATGATGCTGCATTGGTCTCCAGGGTCCGCGACCTTTACCCGAACATCTCCGATGCGCAAGCCAGCCAGTTCGTCAGAAACCGCCTGAGCGCGGGGGACACCGACCAGCAAGTGTTCAATCTGTTGAACAACCGTCAGCGGGAATTCGACGCATTGGAAACCGCAGTGAACAACTGGGTCGACGCTGTCGTGCCGGCCCCTGCTGGTGGGCAGTCACGCCGGGTGATCGCCGATCGGCTGATCCATTGCTGGCGCTATGGTCTTTACCGAGAGTTTGAGCCCGCTTTCCATCTGAATTTAAGCGGTGCTGACACGTTGCCGGAGTGGAAAGCCGATTTCTCCCATGTGCGTAGTGTGCAACTGGACACTGGGCAGCTAATCGGTAACTCGGGCAATGAACTGCTTCAGCGGTTTCCAAAGATCAAAAAGCTGGATCTCTCCGTGGAAGTGCGGGATATGGCGGCTCTGGCGGAAAAACTGCCTGAATTGACAGAGATTACCGAGCTCGCCGTTGATGGCGCATCGCAGACCTATACGCCGCAGTTGGTGCAGGCGCTACAGGGAATGACGCAGCTGGAGCAGCTGTCGCTCAAGGGCGATATCGGTGTAATGGACTTCGGCACGCTGACGAATCTGCGGTCCTTGAGGTTGGCGGGGAATTTGACCGAGTGGCCGACCGGGGTGTCGGGCCTGAACAGGCTGGAAACCCTCGATCTACAGCGAATGCCGATCAAATCGCTGCCTGACGAGTTGTTCAGTGGACGGGAGTCGATATGGCGTTGCCTGCAGCTGGATTGGGCGGCCCTGGAACCGCAAGCTTTCTTGAAGGCCTTTGAGTATGTGCATGAAAACCCGGCGCATCTGGTCAACGAGCCACAAATGATTGCCCAGTACTGTGCAGGACGTTTGTCGAAGCTGGCACCCAATGATTACACCTTTGCATCAGACGCAATGGCGCGTTTCAGTCGCGACGGGCTATCGGGACGGGCATTGCTGGAAAAGGTTGATGCACTGCACGAGCAGCATCTGGCTTTGACTCAGTCATTGGACGCCTGGAAGGGCAGGGTTGTGCGGGTCGATGGCCGGCAGATGGAGATCGCGCACCGTGAGCTGATCGCTGAAAGAATCGGCGAGTCCGCTCGCAAGGGGCTGCGTGCACGGTACTGCCCCGCGGAGCCTTTGGCAGGTCCATCGTGGTGGCAAGGTGACGCAGTGAATGAAGTGTTGGACCTGACGGGGTTTGGGCCGCTGGGCGATTTACCCGAGCTCGGCGATTCGGCCTTTCCCCATGTGCGCAGCTTGATCCTCAGTGGCAGCGGGCTTTCGACCGTGCAGGTCAATGAGTTTCTGAGTGGATTTGCGCAACTGCGTTCCCTCAATCTCAGCACCAACCAACTGACCGGGCTGCCGCAAGCCATTGATGCGCTCGGAGAGCTCAGCGAGTTGAACCTCTCATTCAATCAGATAAGGATCACGGCTTCAGCGCAAGCGCAGTTGAACCGCTTGCCTCACTTGAAAACGCTGAACCTGGCGTACAACCGACTCGACGCGCTTGAGGTCGGTTCGATGACCGGCCTGCAGAGCCTGGACCTGAGTCATACCCATCTGCGCAACTGGCCCGAGGGCGTGTTGTCATTGCCCAACCTGCGCCGTCTGGCCCTGAATCACAGCGCGATTACAGACATCCCTGCCGCAGCCCTGACCGGGCATGATCAGCTGTTGGCGGGAACCTCGCTGCAAGGTTGCCGGCTGAGCCCGCAAGCAGTGACCGCGGTGCGGGCATATGCGCAACGCACGTCATCCCTTAACCCGATGGCGATTGCGCCAGTGCACCTGTCGGCCGGACGAACCGGAGGCGATCCGGAATTCTTTCCGGATGAAGTATCGGAGCACCCGGACTTTTTATTGCCTTTGCAACTGGAGCCCGGCGAAGGTGATTTGCCCCGGACCGCAGCCTCCAGACTGCAGCGCCTTGATCCTCAGCTGGGTGATACGCAAGCCGTTGAACGGATCGACGCATGGCTTGCCCAGGGTATGACTGCCCTGGAAATTGAAGCCCGGCTGGTCGAGTGGCAGCAACAGCAGACGCAATTGATCAAGCATTTGAATGACTGGATCGATGTTCCGGCCGTTCGCAGTCGCCAGGGTTGGGTCAGCGCGGTAGACCGCCGCCGGGCGGCTGACCAGCTTCTGGAGTGCTGGCGAGCCACCTTGCGAGATGTTCCCGCGGCCGAGGGAACACCGACCGATGCTGTGCTTGATTTCACCGGCCTGATCATCGGCGACTTGCCGGCCTTGCCGGTCACGTTCGAGCAGATCGGTGCATTGGACCTTAGCGGTGTCGGGCTCACGGAAAGTTCGGACGCGTTCCTGCATTCGTTTCCGCGGTTGCGTAGCCTGACGCTCAATCGCAACGGCCTGGGCACCTTGCCTGAGGCTGTGGGGCAATGTGAACACCTCACCCGGTTGAGCGCCACGTATAACAATCTGCGTGCCAGTGATGAGTTGTCGCGCCAGTTGCGTTCGCTGAGGCATTTGCAATGGCTGGACTTGAGCGAGAACCGCATTGCCAGCTTTGATGTCACCGGTCTTGAGCAGTTGCAAGGGCTGAATCTGAGCAACAACAATCTTTGGGAATGGCCCCAGGGGGCATTGGAAGCGCCGGCGCTGACGACCCTCAACCTGAGTCGCAACCATATAGAGGCAATTCCTCCCGCTGCCTTGCTGCCTGAGCACGCTACCTTGATGGCCGGCACCAACATGACCGACAACGTCGATCTGGAACTGGAGGACATGTTACGACTGCAGCAGTACATGGAGGAAACGGGCGTTGGCTTGGGGTTTACCTCGCAAGAGATTGAACGACTGCTCGAAGGCTACGGGCCTGAATCGGGCGACAGTTTCGAGAGCTCTGATGAGGAGGTTCATCCCGACCATGAGACGCCGCAAGTACAAAAGGCGCGGTGGTTTGCCGGCGTGGCGGCAGACTCGGAAAAACACCAGATGTGGAGTGCCTTGATGGAGCAGGACACCACCCAGGACTTTGCATACATTCTCTCGCAACTCCAGCATGCCCGGGACTTTGTCGCCGATCGCGTGGACCTCACGCAGCGCGTCTGGCGTGTCCTTGAAGCCGCTTATGGCGATCAAGCGCTGAGCGAACGGTTAATGGTTCTGTCGAAGGCACTACGGAGTCGCGCGACCTGTGGTGACGGTCGGATACTGTTGTTCAACGAGCTGGAAATCGAGGTCTATGAGTTCAATGCCTTGAAGGCCATTGCCCCGGAACACAAAGGTCGCGAGCTGCTGAAACTGTCAAGAAACCTGTTCCGCCTGGCGCAGGTCGAGGAGATTGCCAAAACGCGTATCAGGCTCAGGCCCGCTATCGATCCTGCCGAGATTCGCCTGGCCTATCGAGTCGGCCTGGCTCAGCGTCTTGAATTGCCCAGCCAGCCCAAAGGCATGGTGTACGAGAGCTTGGCGCAGGTGACGCCAGCGGATCTGGACGAAGCGTACGCAATGATCCTCGCCGAGGAAAAGACGCCGGTGTTCATCGAGCAACTGACCGCGCGTAAATACTGGCGAGACTATCTGGAGGAGAAATACCCTGGGGAGATTACCAGGGTGCAACAGGATTTCCAGGACAAGGTCAGTGAGCTGGAGGATAAATATCCGGAGCTCAATACGGCCTACCTGCAGGAGGTGGACGCCCTGGATACCGTCAATAAAGCCAACCGCCTGCAACTGCTGACCACACTCAGCGAACGTGAGGTAGCCGAGTTGGGCGCACAGGCCTGATCTTCAGCCGGCAAAGCTCTGGAGTCAGCACAGGTCTGCCTCCAGAGCCCAAGGCTCGGATCAATCAGTTGTCATACCCAAGGTTGGGCGCCAGCCAGCGTTCGGTGACGCTCAATTCCTGACCTTTGCGCGACGTGTAGCTCTGCACCTGATCCTTGTCGATCTTGCCCACGGCAAAATACTGCGCCTGCGGATGGGCGAAGTACCAACCGCTGACCGCCGCCGCCGGGAACATCGCATAGTGCTCGGTGAGGAACACGCCGCTGCGGCCGGCGCGCATTTCACTGGCCTCAGGGTCGAGCAGGGCGAACAGGGTGCTTTTCTCGGTGTGATCCGGGCACGCCGGGTAGCCCGGGGCAGGGCGGATGCCGCTGTATTGCTCCTTGATCAGCGCCTCGTTGTCGAGCGTCTCGTCCTTGGCGTAACCCCAATAGTCTTTACGCACCTGTTGGTGCAGCCACTCGGCGCAAGCCTCGGCCAGGCGGTCGGCGAGGGCCTTGACCATGATTGAATTGTAATCGTCGCCAGCGTCCTGGTAAGCCTTGGCCACCTCTTCGGCGCCGATGCCGGCGGTGGTGATGAAACCGCCCACGTAGTCGGTGACTTCGCTGTCCTTGGGTGCGACAAAATCAGCTAAGGAGAAATTCGGCTTGCCGTCGGTCTTGATGATCTGTTGGCGCAAGTGATGCAGCTTGGCCAGGGGCTTGCCGTCATCACCGTAAAGTTCGATGTCGTCGTCGCGTACTTGGTTGGCCGGCCAGAAGCCGAACACCGCTCGGGCGCTGATCAGCTTCTCGTCGATCAGTTTGGCAAGCATTTCCTGGGCATCGGCATACAACGCCGTAGCGGCTTCACCGACCACTTCATCCTGGAGGATGCGCGGGAACTTGCCGGCCAGGTCCCAGGAAATGAAGAACGGCGTCCAGTCGATGTATTCGGCCAATACTTTCAGGTCGATGTTGTCCAACACCTTGGCGCCGGTAAAGGTCGGCTTGACCGGCGTGTAGGTGCTCCAGTCGAACTGAGGTTTCTTGGCGATCGCAGCCGCGTAGCTCAGGCGTTCGGTACGGGCGCTGCGGTTGGCGGTGCGCTCGCGCACTTCGATGTATTCCTCGCGGGTTCTCTCGACGAAGCCGGCCTTCAGTTCCTTGGACAGCAACTGGGTCGCCACGCCGACAGCGCGAGAGGCGTCGGTGACATACACCACCGCATCGTTGCTGTACTTGGGTTCGATCTTCACCGCCGTGTGCGCCTTGGACGTGGTGGCGCCACCGATCATCAACGGCAGGTGGAAATCCTGGCGCTGCATCTCGCGGGCCACATGGACCATTTCATCCAGCGATGGCGTGATCAGGCCGGACAGGCCGATGATGTCGCACTTCTGCTCCTTGGCGACCTGCAGGATCTTCTCCGCCGGTACCATCACGCCTAGGTCGACGATGTCGTAGCCGTTACAGCCCAGCACCACGCCGACGATGTTCTTACCGATGTCGTGCACGTCACCCTTCACGGTGGCCATGAGGATCTTGCCCTTGGCTTCCGGCTTGTCGCCTTTTTCCAGTTCGATGAACGGGATCAGGTGCGCCACGGCTTGTTTCATCACCCGGGCGGATTTCACCACTTGCGGCAGGAACATCTTGCCGGCACCGAACAGGTCGCCGACGATGTTCATGCCGGACATCAGCGGCCCTTCGATCACTTCGATCGGGCGGGCGAAGGACTGGCGCGACTCTTCGGTGTCTTCGACGATGTGCGTGGTGATGCCCTTGACCAGCGCATGCTCCAGGCGCTTGTTGACGTCCCAGTTGCGCCACTCTTCGGTCTCGGCTTCCTTGACGCTGCCATCGCCCTTGTACTTGTCGGCGATGGCGAGCAGGGCGTCGGTGCCTTCAGGGGTGCGGTTGAGGATCACGTCTTCAACGGCGTCGCGCAGCTCGACAGGGATCTGGTCGTAGATTTCCAGCTGGCCGGCGTTGACGATGCCCATGGTCAGGCCCGCGCGGATCGCGTACAGCAGGAACACCGAGTGGATCGCCTCGCGCACCGGGTTGTTGCCGCGGAACGAGAACGACACGTTGGACACGCCGCCTGACGTCAATGCATAGGGCAGTTCGTCGCGGATGTAGGCGCAGGCGTTGATGAAGTCCACGGCGTAGTTGTTGTGTTCTTCGATGCCGGTGGCCACGGCAAAGATGTTCGGGTCGAAGATGATATCTTCCGGCGGGAAGCCGACGTCATTGACCAGGATGTCGTAGGAGCGTTTGCAGATCTCTTTCTTGCGCGCTTCGGTGTCGGCCTGGCCGGCCTCGTCGAACGCCATCACCACCACGGCGGCGCCATAGCGCTTGCACAGTTTGGCGTGGTGGATGAACTGTTCGACGCCTTCTTTCATGCTGATCGAGTTGACGATACCCTTGCCCTGGATGCACTTGAGACCGGCTTCGATCACTTCCCACTTGGAGGAGTCGATCATGATCGGTACGCGGGAGATGTCCGGTTCACCGGCAATCAGATTGAGGAAGGTCACCATGGCCTTCTTCGAATCAAGCATCCCTTCGTCCATGTTGATATCGATCACCTGGGCGCCGGCCTCAACCTGCTGCAGGGCGACTTCCAGGGCTTCGGTGTAGTTGTCTTCACGGATCAGGCGGGCAAACTTGGCCGAGCCGGTGATGTTGGTGCGCTCGCCGACGTTGACGAACAGCGAATTGCGATCGATGGTGAACGGCTCCAGGCCCGAGAGACGGCAGGCCTTGGGGATTTCCGGAATCTGGCGTGGCGCATAGCCAGCCACGGCCTTGGCGATGGCTTCGATGTGGCCCGGGGTGGTGCCGCAGCAGCCGCCGACGATGTTGAGGAAGCCGCTTTGGGCGAATTCCTCGATGACCTTGGCGGTTTGCGCCGGCAGTTCGTCGTACTCGCCGAACTCGTTGGGCAGGCCGGCGTTCGGGTGCGCGGAAACGTGGGTGCCTGCCTTGTTCGACAGCTCTTCGAGGTACGGGCGCAGTTCGCTGGCGCCCAGGGCGCAGTTCAGGCCGACCGAGATCGGCTTGGCGTGGGCCACGGAGTTCCAGAACGCTTCGGTGGTCTGCCCGGACAGGGTGCGGCCGGAGGCGTCGGTGATGGTGCCGGAAATCATGATCGGCAATTCGATGCCCAGTTCTTCGAATACGCCCTGTACGGCAAAGATCGCGGCCTTGGCGTTGAGGGTGTCAAAGATGGTTTCGATCAGGATCAGGTCGGCGCCGCCCTCGATCAGGCCTTTGGTGGCCTCGGTGTAGTTTTCCACCAGTTCATCGAATGTCACGTTGCGGTAGCCCGGGTTGTTCACGTCCGGCGACAAGGAACAGGTGCGGCTGGTCGGGCCGAGTACGCCGGCAACGAAACGCGGCTTGTCCGGGTTCTCAGCGGTTTTGGCATCGGCGACCTTGCGCGCCAGGCGAGCGCCTTCTACGTTCAATTCGTAGGCCAGTTCCTCCATGCCGTAATCGGCCATGGAAATCCGGGTGGCGTTGAAGGTATTGGTTTCCAGGATATCGGCACCGGCATCCAGATAGGCTTTCTCGATGCCACCAATCACGTCCGGGCGCGTCAGCACCAACAGGTCGTTGTTGCCTTTGACATCGCTCGGCCAGTCGGCGAAACGTTTGCCACGGTAATCCTGCTCTTCGAGCTTGTAGCTCTGGATCATCGTACCCATGCCGCCATCGAGAATCAGGATGCGCTCTTTGAGGGCGTGCTTGAGGGCTTGGAGGCGAACGCTGCGATCGGACATTGGGACTACTCGGAAAGACCATGACGAAGGGCCGGGATGATAGCAAACCTGTGCGCTTTTAGAGCATGTCCGGGTTTTTCATGAATATCGCTCATGTTGGTGTGGCGTCCAGCCCGGTAGAATCGCGGCGTTTTCTAAAGGATCGGGACCAGGGACATGTCGTATCGCGTCGTCATCGCCAGTGTGTTGATGTTTTTGAGCTGGGGCGCGTCCGCGCAAAGTCCCGCGATTTCCCCTGCAATCTCCTACACCCGCGATGTACAGCCAATCTTTACCGAAAAGTGCGTGGCCTGCCATGCCTGCAACGACGCCCCCTGTCAGCTCAATCTGGGCAGCGGCGAAGGTGCGGCACGTGGCGCGACGAAAGTCCCGGTGTACGACGGTGAACGAAGCCAGGCTGCTGCGCCGAGCCGACTGTTCTATGACGCGTTCGGCAAGCGGGCCTGGCAACAAAAAGGCTTCCAGTCGGTGCTCGACGCCCAGGGCAATCAGGCGGCATTGATGACGCGCATGCTTGAGCTGGGTCATACCAATCGCCTGCAACCCAATGCCAAATTGCCCGAGGACATCGTCCTGGGCCTCAATCGCAACAATATGTGCGCCTCGCCTGGCGAGTTCGACGGTTATGCCAGCGCGCATCCCAAGGAGGGCATGCCCTTGGCGGTCACCGGCCTGACCGACCAGCAATACCAGACGCTGCAACGCTGGCTGGCCTCGGGTGCGCCGATCGATGAACAGGCCCTGGTGCCCAGCGCGAAGGAAGCGTTGCAAGTGGTGCAGTGGGAGAACCTGCTCAACGCACCGGGCGCGCGACAGAGTCTGGTGGGGCGCTGGTTGTTCGAGCACTGGTTTCTCGCGCACCTCTATTTCAAGGACGGCGAGCCGGGGCATTTCTTCCAATGGGTGCGATCTCGCACGCCGACCGGCCAGCCCATCGACCTGATCAACACCCGTCGGCCGAACGACGACCCCGGCACTCAGGTGTATTACCGCTTGCGGCCGGTGCAGGGCGTGATCGTGCACAAGACGCACATCACTTATCCGTTGAGCGCGAAAAAGCTGGCCCGGGTCAAAAGCCTGTTTTACAACGGCAATTGGCAGGTCAACGCCTTGCCGGGCTACGGCCCGGAACGCCGGGCCAATCCGTTTACCACCTTCGAAGCGATCCCGGCCCAGGCGCGTTATCAATTCATGCTCGATAACGCCGAGTATTTTGTGCGCACCTTTATTCGCGGCCCTGTCTGCCGTGGGCAAATCGCGACCGATGTGATCCGCGACAACTTCTGGGCGTTGTTCCAGGCACCGGAACACGACCTCTACATCATCGACCCGAACTACCGCGGCCAGGCGACGCCGTTGCTGGCGATGCCGGGGCAGAACGACGACGTTGGCAGTGTCCTGAGCCTGTGGCACGACTACCGCGACAAGCGTAACGAATACGAAGCCCTGCGCCGGGACAGCTATGCCGATCTGCCGGCGCCGAGCTGGTCGAGCCTGTGGGCGGGCAACGACAACGCACTGCTGAGCATTTTCCGCCATTTCGACAGCGCCGCGGTGACCAAGGGCCTGATGGGCGACGTACCACAGACGATGTGGTTGTTCGACTTCCCGCTGCTGGAGCGCACCTACTACCAGTTGGCGGTGAATTTCGACGTGTTCGGCAATGTTTCCCACCAGGCCCAGACGCGCTTGTATTTCGACCTGATCCGCAATGGCGCCGAGCAGAATTTCCTGCGCCTGATGCCGGCCGACTCCCGGGAGGGCTACCTCGACGATTGGTACCAGAACAGCGGGAAATTCAAGATGTGGCTGGACTATGAGGCCATCGATGACGACACGCCGACCGCACTGAAACTCGATGAGAAGGACCCCAAGCGCGACTTCGCCATGCAACTGTTGGCACGCTACGGCGAGCTGAACGCCACCCCTGATCCGATCAACCGCTGCGACGGCGCGTATTGCTCGCGGCCGAACATCGACCCGGCGCTGCAGGCCACCGAGCAGGCGTTGAGTCGCCTGGCCTCACGTCCGGCGGCAGGCCTGCGGGTCATCGATCAACTGCCGGAAGCGACCATGCTGCGCGTCGAAACGGCGAGTGGGCAGCGAGTGGTCTATAGCCTGCTGCGCAACCGGGCGCACAGCAACGTGGCGTTCCTGCTGGGTGAGTCGCTACGGTTTCAACCGGGGCTGGATACGCTCACCATTTTCCCGGGCGTACTCAGCAGTTACCCGAACTTCATGTTCAATATTGCCGCCGATCAGGTGCCTGAGTTCGTCGATGCGATGGAAAACGCCAAGGATGCCGAGCGCTTCGAGAAAATCGTCGAGCGCTGGGGAGTCCGCCGCAGTCATCCGCAGTTCTGGCAGTACTTCCATGACCTGAGCCGCTATATCCACGAAACCGAGCCGGTGGAAGAGGGCGTGCTGGACATGAATCGCTACGAGAACCTGTAATCACGCTTAACACCCGTAGGAGCTGCCGCAGGCTGCGATCTTTTGATCTTGAAAACCAGAATCAAAAGATCGCAGCCTGCGGCAGCTCCTACAGGGGGATTGTCGGAATCTTTCCCGACAAAAATACTAGGACTTTGTCCGGCGCGATGATTGGCGTAAACTGCGCCCAAGCCTGCGAGGAGTTTCCATGACCGCTATTACCATCACCGACGCCGCCCACGATTACCTGGCTGATCTGCTCTCCAAGCAGAACACCCCGGGTATCGGCATCCGCGTCTTCATCACCCAGCCTGGCACCCAGTACGCCGAAACCTGCATTGCCTACTGCAAGCCGGGCGAAGAAAAACCCGAAGACACCGCGCTGGGGCTGAAAAGCTTCACCGCTTACATCGACCATTTCAGCGAAGCGTTCCTGGACGATGCCGTTGTCGACTATGCCACCGACCGCATGGGCGGCCAGTTGACCATCAAGGCGCCAAACGCCAAAGTGCCGATGGTCAACGCCGACAGCCCGGTCAACGAGCGCATCAACTACTACCTGCAAACCGAGATCAATCCTGGGTTGGCCAGCCACGGCGGCCAGGTCAGCCTGATCGACGTGGTCGAAGACGGCATTGCCGTCCTGCAATTCGGCGGCGGTTGCCAAGGCTGCGGCCAGGCTGACGTGACCTTGAAGGAAGGCATTGAGCGCACCTTGCTCGAGCGTATTCCCGAGCTCAAGGGCGTGCGCGACGTGACCGACCACACGCAGAAAGAAAACGCCTACTACTAAGGTGTTCGCTGCAAAATGAAAAAACGGCGCCCATCGTGAGCGCCGATCGTTCCCACGCTCTGCGTGGGAATGCCTCATCGGACGCTCCGCGTTCGGCTTTAGAGGGGACGCAGAGCGTCCCGGGCTGCATTCCCACGCAGAGCGTGGGAACGATCATCATGGCCTGTAGAGATGCGCATGCCCCGCACGATACAGCGACGACTCGCTGAACTGCTCACTGCCCAGCACCCGACCCACAAGAATCAGCGCCGTGCGCCGAAACCCCTTGGCTTCCACCTTGTCGGCAATGTCCTCAAGCGTCCCCACCACCCAGTCCTGATCCGGCCAGGTCGCCCGGTGAATCACCGCAATTGGGCAGTCTGCGCCGTAATGCGGCCGCAGTTCGGCCAGGATTTTCTGCAGGTGTTTGACCCCCAAATGAATCGCCATGGTCGCCCCGTGTTGCGCCAGGCTGCCCAGTTCCTCGCCCGCGGGCATCTCGGTCTTGTCGGCGTAGCGTGTCAGGATCACGCTCTGCGAAACGTCCGGCAAGGTCAGTTCCGCGCCCAGAAGCGCAGCGCAGGCGGCCGTGGCGGTCACGCCGGGGACTATTTCAAAAGGGATGCCGAGTTCTCGCAGGTGGCGTATCTGCTCGCCTATTGCGCCGTACAGGCTCGGGTCACCGGAATGCACGCGCGCCACGTCCTGGCCATTGGCATGGGCCGTCTTGATCAGTTCGATGATCTGTTCCAGGTGCAGTTCGGCGCTGTTGACCACCTGTTCGGCGCAGTGCCCTTCCAACACGGCGGCGGGCACCAGCGAGCCGGCATAGATGATCACCGGGCAGGTGCGAATCAACCGCTGGCCTTTGACGGTGATCAGTTCGGGATCGCCGGGACCTGCGCCAATGAAGTAGACCGTCATTAAGGATTCCTGTTGAAAAGGGACGCTGGGCAAGGCTTCAGATGAAGAATGCTCATGATCGAATGCGCAGATTATCGGGGATTTTACGCGGCGCCAGCCAATGCGAGGGTAGCCTGGGCATATTTTTGGCGTGGGATCAGCAATGTAGCCGGGCCGTTGGCCAGTTGCTCGGCCAGTGCCAGGGCGGCACTTTCCGCTACGCCATAGCACCCGGTGCGTTCAAAGGCGATGTCCGAATGATGGCTCAGTCGGGGTTGATAGCTCGCCAGTTGTTCACTGCTGAAATACATCATCTGTAACCCAAGCTGTTCGGCCAGTTCGTTCAGCGCCGGTTCGTCGCGCTTCAAGTCGATGCTGGCCAGGGCCTTGATCCGATGCAGTTCGATCTGGTGCGCCTGCAGTGCCTGGTCAAGCAGTGCCCGCAACGTGCTGACGTGGCAGCCACGCTGGCAGCCCAGGCCGACCACCAGGGTCGGCGCTGCGCTGAGGCCTGTCATGCGGGGTATTGACCATCGCTTTTGCGGCGGAACAACCAGGCACTGATCAGGCCCAGGGCCAGCCAGAACGCCATGTTGGTCAGCTGCGAAGCGATCTTGAACTGAGTTTCCAGTGCCTCTGGAGCGAGCATCGAGTGCACTTGCGGTTGCGGAGCGCCAATCACATGAGGCACCGCAAGGATCGCCACGCCAAGGACTTTCATCAGCCAGTGACGGCTGAACACGATCAGGGCGATACCGACAGCGGTGGAGGCGGCGGTGCCGATCCACCAGAGTTGGCGTTGCGCCAGATCGGCAGCCGCGGTGCCCGGCAACTCAGGTGGCAGGCCAAGCGTCGGCGCCAGCACAAATGTCGCGTAGCCAGCCAAGCCCCAGAGCAGGCCCTGGGAGGTTTTGGTCGGCGCGCGCAGGGTGTAGAGACCAGCGAGCATCAGGGCGAAACCAACCGCCACTACCAGGTTACCGCCAGTGGTCGACAGCACGCGCTGCCAGCCGTCTTCCGGTTCCCAGGCTTCGGCATCGTGGGTATGTGCGGCTACACCAGCGGCGTGTTCATGAACTTCAACCGCTGCTGGTCCTGATTGTTCGTAGGTTTCGGCCTGCAAAATCAGCGGTGAAACCCACAAGCTTTGCAGCAGGGTCAGCAGCAGGGCGGCCAGCAACCCGGTGAAACCTGCGGTTTGCGCAATACGCTTGATCATGTCGACAGGTCTCAATGGCACGGGAACGCGGAACTGTGGCGCGTATCGTGTGCGGCGTTGTGCACTGCTTCGATGTGCGAGAAACCGGCGAAATACACCAGGCTGGCGCCGAGGATTGACGCAAAAATCGCCGCGGTCAGGCGTTGGGACAGGGTAGTGGTGCTGCTGGCGGCATTGCTGTGGCCGGTGCTGCTGATAATCGACATGGCGCTTCCCTCTGTTCGGTCAGCGGGGAATAAGAGCGCAAGCAGAACTCCGCACGACCGAGCGCGCAGAAGTCCGAACAGCGCCCGCCCACCGCGGGTTTGTTGATTGAAGTGATGGTGATGGTCACTTTGTGTTGCGGGCCGGTCTCCGGGCTCACGAGGGGCGCAGGCGTTAGCCTGAACCTTCCAGCGTCACCTTCCCATGCCGCATTGGCACAGTGGATCTGACGCTTCACTCGCTTACCGTTGCGGGGGCAGCACCGGACTGACATGGCCTGAAGTAAAGCACATGATTCACCGGTTTCCCGTTTCACCCTGTGAAGGGCACCCGTAACAAGATGCGTAGGAGAGCATGGGCGGGGGGCGGGCGTCAATTGGCAAGGGTTCTCACTTGAACATCGAGTTGTTCCCTTCGAGCAAGCCCGCTCCCACATTTGACCGAGTTCCTTCAGGGCAGACCCTCAAGTGTGGGAGCGGGCTTGCTCGCGAAGGGCGCACCGCAGGAATCATGTGAACATTGACCCGCCCCGATACCATGCGTAGCCTTGCGCTTTCGAGGTTCTTCGGCGTTTGTCGAAGCTAAGAAGGGAACGCGGTCAATGCCGCGGCTGCCCCCGCAACTGTGAACGGTTCAGTTTCTGCCATGCCACTGCATGCGCCAGCCATGGCGCGCGCGGGAAGGCGCAGCAACCGCCAGTCCAACGACTGGCCAGCCGTCAGCCAGGAGACCTGCCTCGATACAGATTCTCACTACAACCGGGCGGGGTGATCCGGTGGCGAACGCTTCCTGCGCGCGTGTGCGTTGCCGGTTCTCGTCCCGTATGCCCGCCACCTTGCCAAAGGGCATCCGATGAAAACACTGGCCAAACTCCCCGTCACCATCGTCACCGGCTTCCTCGGCTCGGGCAAAACCACCTTGCTGCGGCACATGCTCGACAACGCCCAGGGCCGCCGCATCGCGGTGATCGTCAACGAGTTCGGCGAGCTGGGCATTGACGGCGAAATCCTCAAGCAGTGCTCTATCGGTTGCACCGAAGAAGAGGCCAACGGCCGTGTCTACGAACTGGCCAACGGCTGCCTGTGCTGCACCGTACAGGAAGAGTTCTTCCCGGTGATGCGCGAACTGGTGGCCCGTCGTGGCGACTTAGACCACATCCTGATCGAAACGTCCGGCCTGGCCCTGCCAAAACCTTTGGTCCAGGCCTTCCAGTGGCCGGAAATTCGCAGTGCCTGCACCGTAGACGCGGTGATCACCGTGGTCGATAGCCCGGCCGTCGCGGCTGGCACGTTCGCCGCGTTCCCGGATCAAGTCGACGCCATGCGCAAACTCGACCCGAACCTGGATCACGAATCGCCTTTGCACGAGCTGTTCGCCGACCAGTTGGCCAGCGCCGACCTGGTGATCCTCAACAAGGCCGACCTGATCAGCCCTGAAGACCTGGCACGGGTACGCCTGGAAGTCGCCGAGGAACTGCCGCCAGCGGTGAAAGTCATCGAAGCCAGTAGCGGGCGCCTGCCGCTGGACGTGTTGATCGGCCTCGGTGCCGGGTCCGAAGAACACATCGACAGCCGTCACAGCCATCACGATCACCACCATGAAGGCGAAGACGATCACGACCACGATGCCTTCGATTCAATCTCCATCGAACTGCCGGCATCTGACGAAAGCCTGCTGATGGATGCACTGACCCAACTGGTGGTGCAGCACGGCATCCTGCGCGTCAAAGGTTTCGCCGCGGTCCCGAACAAACCGATGCGCCTGCTGATCCAGGGCGTGGGCACCCGATTCGACAAGCATTTCGACCGCCAGTGGAGCGCTGAAGAAGCACGCACCACCCGTCTGGTGTTGATTGGCCAGGCGCTGGACGCCACAACGCTCGAAGCGCAATTGCGCGCCGCGCTCAGCGTGTAACCCATGCACCTGCTCAGGACCCAGCCCGGCGGATTCGTGTCGGATGACAACATTGCCGACCTAGGGCAAACCCCCGCCGAGCTGGTTATCCTGTGCAGCGGCGACTCCAGCCTGGCGTTGCTTGCCGAAGCGGCGCAGCAGTTGCCCGAAGACTACCCAAGCGTGCGCCTGGCCAACCCGATGCAGGTGCAGAACCATGCATCAGTTGATCTGTATGTCGACGAAGTCCTGCGCCATGCCAAGGTCATCCTGATTTCGCTGCACGGCGGCATTGCCTATTGGCGCTATGGCGTCGAGCGGCTGGTGGAGTTGTCGCAGCGGGGTGTACAGCTGATCCTGGTGCCGGGCGATGATCGACCGGACCCGGAGCTCAGTGATCTGAGCACCGTGGGCGCTGGGGATCGCGACCGGCTTTGGCAATTCCTGCGTCAGGGTGGCATGGGCAATGCCCTCGACTTTTTCCGTTGCCTGGCCAATCGTTGGCTCGATCGCGACTACGCCTGGGCCGAGCCGCACACCTTGCCGCGTACGGCGATTTACCACCCACAAAAAAGCCCTGCGGCGCTGAGCGACTGGCGGGCCCAGTGGCAGAGCGGTCAGCCAGTGGCGGCGGTGCTGTTCTATCGCTCGCATTTGCAAGCGGCGAATACCGCATTCATTGATGTTTTCTGTCAGCGCTTGCAGGCGGCGGGGCTTAACCCGTTGCCAATTGCGCTGGCCAGCCTGAAAGAGCCTGGCTGCCTTGCCGTGGTCGAGGACTGGCTGGATGAAGTCGAGGCGGGGGTGATTCTCAACACCACCGGTTTCGCCCAATCCAGTCCGGAGGCACCGCACTTGCGGCCATTTCGCCGCAATATCCCGGTGATCCAGGCCATTTGCGCCCAAGACAATGAACCGGGTTGGCGAGCCAGCGAACAAGGCCTCGGCCCCCGCGATCTGGCGATGCACATTGCGCTGCCGGAACTGGACGGGCGCATCATCAGTCGGCCGATCAGCTTCAAGGACCTGGCCTGGCGCAGCGAGCGCAGTCAGTCCGACGTGGTCTGCTATCGCGCTCAGCCAGAACGCATGGACTTTGTCGCGCAACTGGCGCGGCGCTGGATCGATCTGGCGCGGTTGCCCAATGGCGAAAAACGCATAGCGCTGATTCTGGCAAATTACCCGACCCGTGATGGTCGGATAGGCAACGGCGTCGGGCTCGATACACCGGCTGCGGCTTTGAATATCCTGCGTGCGCTGCATAAAGAAGGCTATCCGCTGCCAGCCGATCTGCCTGCCAGCGGCACCGCGTTGATCCAGCAATTGTTGGGCGGTGTCAGCAACGACCTCGAAACCCTCGATCAACGCCCGTGCCAGCAAAGCCTGGCCATGGACGATTACCTGCTGATGTTCAACGCGTTGCCGCAAGTCAATCGCCAGGCCGTGCTGGAGCGCTGGGGCGAGCCCGACAGTGATCCGATGTGTCGTGGCGGGCGGATGATGATCGCCGGGTTGCGCTTTGGCCTGACCTTCGTTGGCATCCAGCCGGCGCGGGGTTACCAGGTCGATCCAAGTGCGGTGTATCACGACCCGGACCTGGTGCCTCCCCATGGCTACCTGGCGTTCTATTTCTGGTTGCGCAATACCTACGGCGCCCACGGCGTAATCCACGTGGGCAAGCACGGCAACCTGGAATGGCTGCCGGGCAAGGGCGTAGGGTTGTCGGAGCACTGCTGGCCGGATGCGCTGCTCGGGCCGTTGCCGAACATCTATCCGTTCATCGTCAACGACCCGGGTGAAGGCGCCCAGGCCAAGCGCCGCACGCAAGCGGTGATCATCGACCACCTGATGCCGCCACTGACCCGCGCCGAGACCTACGGCCCGCTGCGTAATCTCGAGTTGCTGGCCGACGAATACTACGAAGCGCAATTGCTCGATCCACGGCGAGCGCGGGAACTGCAGCGCGACATCCTGCAATTGGTCCGGGACACCCACATAGACCGCGAGCTGCAATTGGACGATCAGCTCGATAGCGATGCGGATGCGGCGATCTGGCTGCCGCGCCTGGACACTTACCTGTGCGACTTGAAAGAGTCGCAGATCCGCGATGGCTTGCATGTTTTTGGCGAGTCGCCGGCCGGAAGGCTGCGCATCGATACGTTGCTGGCGCTGCTGCGCATTCCCCGGGGCGATGGCCGTGGCGCGCAATCGAGTGTGCTGCGGGCCTTGGCCAAGGCGTTCGCGCTGGGCTTCGACCCACTGGATTGCGCGCTGGCCGAGCCGTGGAGCGGACCGCGTCCCGGCGAAT
This sequence comes from Pseudomonas umsongensis, assembly GCF_002236105.1. Lineage (GTDB taxonomy): Bacteria > Pseudomonadota > Gammaproteobacteria > Pseudomonadales > Pseudomonadaceae > Aquipseudomonas > Aquipseudomonas umsongensis. The sequence goes on along the minus strand of NZ_NIWU01000001.1, from coordinate 1,435,758 downwards.
TATTGTCGGTCAGCGGTGAACCCTGGCGCACCACGGGCGATACCCGCGAACGCCTCGAACTGTTCGCCGCACAGCTTATTTCACAGGTGTTGAATGCCCCCTGTGAGAACCTCCCAAAGGAGGCTTGCTGGACTGAAGTGAACGCTATCCTCGAGCATTTGCGCGAAGTGGTAGCACCCAGGCTGGATGCCTGTGGCCCCGCAGAAATGCGTGGCCTGCTCGACGCCCTCGGCGGCCGGTTCGTCCCGGCAGGCCCCAGTGGCGCGCCGAGTCGCGGTCGCCTGGACGTGCTGCCCACCGGGCGCAACTTCTATTCGGTGGACGTACGCAACCTGCCCACCACCACCGCGTGGCGCATCGGTTTCCAGTCCGCCAACCTGATTCTCGAACGTCACCTGCAAGACCATGGTGATCATTTGCGTCAGCTCGGCCTGTCGGTCTGGGGCACTGCGACCATGCGCACCGGCGGCGACGATATCGCCCAGGCCATGGCGTTGATGGGCGTGCGACCGGTTTGGGCCACCGGCAGTCAACGGGTGGACGACTTTGAAATTCTGCCGCTGAGCCTGCTTGATCGTCCGCGGGTGGACGTGACCTTGCGTGTATCGGGTTTCTTCCGCGATGCCTTCGCCAACCTGATCCGCCTGTTCGATGCGGCCGTGCAAGCGGTCGCCGCGCTCGATGAGCCGGATGACTTGAATCCGCTGGCAGCCAAGGTGCGCGCCGAGCGTGAAGCGCTGTTGCAATCGGGACTGGATGAAGACGCGGCACGGCGGCAGGCCGGCTGGCGCATTTTCGGTGCCAAGCCTGGTGCGTATGGCGCAGGCGTGCAGGGCGCCATCGATGGTCGCCTGTGGCAAAGCCGCGAGGACCTGGCCGAGGTTTACCTGAATTGGGGTGGCTACGCGTACGGCGGGTCTGATGAAGGTACGGTGGCCCGTGAGCAGTTTTCCCAGCGCCTGAGCCAGGTACAGGCGGTGCTGCAAAACCAGGATAACCGTGAGCACGACCTGCTCGATTCCAATGATTACTACCAATTCCAGGGTGGCATGCTGGCTGCCGTGGAAAGCCTGAGTGGCGAGGCGGCGGCCAGTTATCACGGCGATCACAGCCAGCCGGACCTGCCGAAGATCCGCACCCTGAAGGAAGAACTGAACCGGGTGATCCGCTCCCGGGCGGCCAATCCAAAGTGGATCGACGGGGTCAAGCGGCACGGCTACAAAGGCGCATTCGAAATGGCCGCGACGGTGGACAATCTGTTCGCCTTCGACGCCACCACGCGGTTGATCGACGATCACCAGTACGCGTTGCTGGCCGATGCCTATCTACTTGACCCGGGCACTCGGGATTTCGTACGCGAGCATAACCCCCATGCCTTGCGCGACATGACCGAGCGTTTGCTCGAAGCGCAACAGCGGGGGATGTGGAAAGAACCGGGTTCGTATCGCGAGGCCTTGGAAAATTTGCTGCTGGATATAGAAGAAGACAGCTAGTGCAATACCCCTGTGGGAGCGAGCCTGCTCGCGAAGAGGCCAGCACAATCAACATTATCGTTGACTGACAAACCGCTTTCGCGAGCAGGCTCGCTCCCACAGGGGAACGTGTATTGACCCCGACCATGACTGAGTACTGATAATGACCGACACCCCCCATTTCCCGCTTTCCGCCGTGGTCGGCGCCGACGATTTGAAACTCGCGCTGTATCTGACCGCCATCGACCCGAAAATCGGTGGTGTGCTGATCGAAGGCCCGCGTGGCATGGCCAAGTCGACCCTGGCCCGTGGTCTTGCGGACCTGCTGGCCAGCGGTCAATTCGTCACCTTGCCCCTGGGGGCAACTGAAGAGCGCCTGGTCGGCACCCTCGACCTCGACGCGGCCCTGAGTGAAGGTCGGGCGCAATTTTCCCCCGGCGTGCTGGCCAAGGCTGACGGCGGCGTGCTCTATGTCGATGAAGTGAATCTGCTGCCGGATCACCTCGTCGATCTGCTGCTCGATGTGGCGGCCAGCGGCACTAATCTGGTTGAACGTGATGGTATTTCCCATCGGCATTCGGCGAAGTTCGTGCTAATCGGCACCATGAACCCGGAAGAGGGCGAGTTGCGCCCGCAACTGCTCGATCGTTTTGGCTTGAACGTCGCCCTCAGTGGCCACACCGCACCGACCGAACGCGGACAAATCATTCGTCGACGCCTCGATTTCGACAGTGATCCGCAACAGTTCTGCGCCGAATGGGAGAGCCAGCAGCAGTCGTTGCGTGAGCGTTGCCAAACAGCACGCAGTGCATTGGCGAGCATTCCCCTCGACGACGGCGCGTTGGCGCAGATCACCGAGCGTTGCTTTGCCGCCGGTGTCGATGGCTTGCGCGCCGACCTGGTCTGGTTGCGCGCGGCGCGTGCCCATGCTGCCTGGCGCGGTGCAACAGCCATTGGCGAAGAGGATATCGACGCGGTCGCCGAATTTGCCTTGCGCCATCGTCGTCGCGAGCACACGCCATCGGCACCACAATCCAACAATTCCCCATCCAGCCAACAGCCCAACCCGAGCGAAGGCCAGGGCCAATGGGGCGAGATGCCCGCTCAAGTGTTGCCGGTCGGCGCGCGGCGAGAGGTGCCGAGCTGGCCAAAAAAGCCCTAGGCATTCGCCCTCGATCGGACGTGGGGGCGAATGCCAGACCTCGTGCAGGACGCCTCGATCACGGTAAACAGGGTAAACGTCACGCGTCCCATGGCGGCTCGATCAATTGGCCAGGCACGTTACTCAACGGAAGGCCACGCCAGCGCCAGGATGTCTTGTTCCAGCAGCGCACGCGCGCGGCGCATGAGCTGTGGCTGGTGATTGTCGACGCGTCGGCTTCGACCCGCCGCCACCAGGCATTGAGTGATGCCAAGGGCCTGTTGGCGCAATTGTTCGATGATGCCTACCGCCAGCGCGCGCGCCTGGCATTACTGACGGCCAGCGGTGCAGCGCCGAAGTGGCAGGTGCAGGGACTGAAGGCATCCAGCGGTTTGCGCCATTGGCTCGACGGACTTGGTGCGGGCGGCGGTACGCCGTTGCTGGCGGCGCTGGGTGATGCGGCACTGTGGCTTGCCGCGCGGCAAAAGCGCTTGCCGGCCGAACAGCAGCGCTTGCTGGTGATAACCGATGGCCGTTTGAAAGAGTGGCCGTCGTTGCCCGCACTCGAGTGTCCGGGGCTGGTGATCGACATCGAACGCGGGCCGATTCGCCTTGGGCGCAGCAAGGTGTTGGCGGCGCAGTTGCAAACCGGGTATCGGCATATCGACGAGCTTGTTCTGGGGTAAGTGCTGTGTCGCCCTTATGGGCCTCATCGCGGGCAAGCCCGCTCCCAAAGGTGAATCTGTGCCTCACCGGGATCATGTGGGAGCGAGCCTGCTCGCGAAGGCGGCTGTACATTCAAAGATGAAATCGCCAGGTACGCGTTATTCAAGCGTCAGGGCGGTACGGGGCGCTGGAATCGGATTGCGCATCAGTGTCCCGACCACCAGTGCGCCCAGCAACCCCGCCAGGCCCGCGACCCAAAGCAACAAACTGAACCCACCCACGAACGCCTGTCGCGCCAGCGGCTCGACCAGCGGCCGCGCAACTTCCGGCAACAGACTCAGGGCCGCCGGCATGTCACCGGCCACCACCCGCGAGGCGACACCCTGGCTGTGTTCGAGCCATTGCCCGCCCTGTGCCGCCAGATGGTCGTGCAGCAGCCGTTCGCTGTGTCCCGACAGCAATGCGCCATACACACCGATCGCCAGCATCACCGCGCTGAAGCGCATGGTCGTACTCATGCCCGAGGCCATGCCGGTACGCTCCCGAGGCACACAGGCCATGATGTTTTTTTGCGTATCGCCGTTGAGCAGCCCGGCGCCGGCACCCGTGACTGCAATCGCCAGGGCGAAGGGCAGGTATCCGCCGCTGTTGACCGCCCAGGCGCTGAGCAAATTACCGCTGCCCACCAGGGTGAGTCCGATGGCCATCATGTTCGCCGGCGTCACGCGTCCCGCCAGGCGTGCACCGATGCGCGGGAAAATCAGCATGGTCACGGCAAACGGCAGCATGCCCAACCCTGCGCTGATGGCGGTAAAACCCAGGCCGTTCTGCAAGTAGAACGGCAGCATCGTCATCATCACCTGGGCGCACGCAGCATAGGAAAACATGCCGAGCAACGCGCCGATGAAACGCGGATGACGGAACAGTTGCAGGTCGATCATCGGCCGCTGTTGCACACGCTCGATCACCACGAACAAGCCGAGCAACAGGGCGCCACCCACCAGGCGGGCGTAAGTGACGGGGTTGTTCCAGCCGATGCGGTTGGCTTCGATCAGGCCCCAGATCAGGCACAGCAAACTGGCGCTGAAGGCCAGGCTGCCCCACGGATCGAGACGCGCGGCCTGGGCGTCGCGAGACTCCGGCACCGCGCGCCAGACCATGAGCATCAGGAACAGGCCGATCGGCAGGTTGAGGTAGAAAATCCAGCGCCAACCCACGTACTCGGTGATCAACCCGCCCAGGGTCGGCGCCGCCGTCATGGCCACGCCCATGCAACCGCCCCAGAACGCCCAGGCCCTGGCGCGTTCGGCTTCATCGTGGAAGGTATGGCCGATGGAAGCGAGTGCCGAGGTCAACAGCAGCGCCGCGCCGACGCCCTTGATCGCGCGCGCGATGTCGAGAAACAGCGCGTTCGGTGCGGCGCCGCAGCCGATCGAGGCCAGAATGAAGATGCCCAGCCCCCACATCAGGGTTTTTTGCCGGCCAAAACGGTCTGCCAAGCTGCCCGCGGGCAACAGCAACGCGGCGAAGGCCAGCATGTAGGCACTGACCACCCACTCAATGTCAGCGAAATTCGCCCCCAGATCCCGAGCGATGCTGGGCAAGGTAACGGCCACGATGTTGGTGTCCAGCACGATCAACGAGCACACTGCCGACGCGGTTAACAAGGTCAGGCGTGGGCTCACCTGGGGTTTGACGGACATGGCAGGGGTTCTCTACTGTGAAGTTCCGTGCAGCTTATCGCCGGCTGGCGACGCCTTTGTTAGGCGCGCAGCGTCACTTCATTACCTTTGAGCTAACGCACCGATGGATATTCGCCACTTTCGCTACTTCCTGGCTGTCGCCCGGCATCGCAACTTCACCCGCGCCGCCGAGCAGTTGGGCATCGCGCCGCCCACCTTGACCCGGCAAATCCAGGACATGGAAGCGGAGCTGGGCGCACGCCTGTTTCTGCGCCAGGTGCGGGACGTCAGCCTGACCGAGGCCGGGGCGGCGCTGGTGATCGAAGCTGAGGCCACAGTGCGCCAGTTCGAATCGGCGCAGCGCAACGCACAGCGTGCCGGGCGTGGTGATATCGGTCACATCGAACTGGGTTATGTCGCGTCGGCGGTGTATTCGGGGTTGCTGCAAAAGCAGGTGCAGGGTTTTGCAAGCCAGTACCCGGATGTCAGCCTCAATGTGCGGGAAAGTCCAATGGCGAGCCTGCCGAACATGATCCTTGAGGGACGGTTCGATCTGGGCTACATCCGTTGCCCGTTGACGTTGCCCGAGGGTGTCGAGAGTGTGCGCCTGAGTGATGAAGGCTTTGTTTTGGCACTGTCTGTGGACTCATGGCTGAATCGCTTGCCGGTCATCAACTCGGCGCATTTGCACAACGAAAACTTCATTCTTCCCGAGCAAGTCGTCGGTACGTTGCAAGTTGCCGCCCAGGGCGCGTTCGTGCCGAAACTGGGGGCGCAACCGGGTGGGTTGGTGGCAGTGATCGCCTTGGTTTCCCTGGGTCAGGGCGTGGCGGTGGTACCAGAGTCGGTGGTCGGCCATGTCAGTTTACCGAATGTGGTCTATCGCCAGATCAACGACTGCAACGCGTCGTCGTGGCTGGCGTTGATTCATCGCCGGTTCGAGAAATCCCCGGCGGTTGTGCGGTACATCGAACGTGTGAAAAACCGTTGAAAGCATCACGAGCCAGCTTGTTCCTACAGTCAGCGGCGGCAATTCACAGACCTGCTACAGATCTTGAAATAATTTCGGGCTGTAGGAATTGCCCATGTCGACTGTACGATTCGAGTCCTTTTTCCTTTTCAGGACTTGCATGAACGCCCTTACGGAGCCCCCCAGTTATCCTTTCCCCTCGCGCCAACGCGCGGTCTTGCTGCACGCGAAACATCCGGTCTTCTGGCACCCCGATCTCCCTGTCATTGCATTTACCCGGCCTCTGCGCCGCGCCTTGCCGTGCCTGGCATTCTGAATTCACTGAATAGATCGAGACATTTACATGGAATGGTTAGCTGACCCCACCGCGTGGCTGGGCTTGTTGACGTTGATTGTGCTGGAGCTGGTACTGGGTATCGACAACCTGGTGTTCATTGCGATTTTGGCGGACAAATTGCCGCCGGAACAGCGCGATCGCGCGCGTATCATCGGCCTGTCCCTGGCGTTGTTGATGCGCCTGGGCCTGCTGGCGAGTATTTCCTGGTTGGTGACCCTGACCCAGCCGCTGTTCGAGGTGTTCGACAAAAGCTTCTCGGGTCGAGACCTGATCATGCTGTTTGGTGGTGTGTTCCTGTTGTTCAAGGCGACCATGGAGCTGCACGAACGGCTCGAAGGCCATGTCGGCGAGCGCACTTCCAATACGGCTTACGCGTTGTTCTGGCCCATCGTGGCGCAGATCGTGGTGCTTGACGCGGTGTTCTCCCTTGACGCAGTGATTACCGCGGTGGGCATGGTCGATGAATTGTCGGTGATGATGATCGCCGTGATCATTTCCATCGGCCTGATGATCGTCGCCAGCAAGCCGTTGACTCGCTTCGTCAACGCGCACCCTACGGTGATCATGCTGTGCCTGGGCTTTTTGATGATGATCGGTTTTGCCTTGACCGCCGAAGGCCTGGGCTTCCACATTCCCAAGGGCTATCTGTACGCGGCCATCGGCTTCTCGATCCTGATCGAGGTGTTCAACCAGATCGCCCGGTCGCGACGCAAACGCTCGATGCAGGGCCTGCGACCGATGCGTGAACGCACTGCGCACGCGGTAATGCGCATGCTCGGCGGGCGCAAATTGGCGGTGGAAGAAGTCGGTGAAGAAATCGCCGACATGCTCGACGACGGCGAAGGGCAGAGCGAAGAACTGTTCGACCGTCGTGAGCGGGTGATGATCAGCGGGGTATTGCAACTGGCCGAGCGGCCTATCCGCGGCTTGATGACCGTGCGTGCCGACGTCGATTACATCGACCTGTCCGACGACCCGCAGACCATTCGCACGCGTTTGATGCATTCGTCCTACTCGCGCCTGCCGCTGATTCGCGACGGCGCGGTGGATGAACCGCTGGGCTTCGTGCACAAGAAGGAACTGTTGAAGGATTTCCTGGCCGGCAACCAGCCTGATCTTGCCCACCTGGCGCGCCAGGCCGTCAACCTGCTGGACAGCTACTCGATCCTCAATGCCCTGGAGCAAATGCGCAAGGCCTCGACCCACATCGCGTTTGTGGTCAACGAATTCGGTGACTTCGTCGGCGTGCTGACCATGACCGACATCCTCGAGTCGATTGCCGGTGAGCTGCCCGACGCCAGCGAAATCGAAGGCCCGGACGTGATCGAGGAGAAGGACGGATTCGTGGTCAGTGGCGCGTTGAACCTGGCGCGTGTGCGTCAACGCACCGGATTCGCGGCACAACCGACCGAAGACTATCAAACCCTGGCCGGTCTGGTGGTGAGCCTGCTGGATCGACTGCCGATGATCGGTGACAGCCACGACTGGGACGGCTGGCGATTGACCGTCATGTCGGTAGAAGAGCGGCGGGTAACGCGGGTGTTCCTGGCGCGCACGTGTAATTGATTTTACCGCCAGCCTGAGGGCGCCTCGCGAGCAGGGAATCGCATCCCGACAGGGAGCGGACCTGCTCGCGAAGCGGCGTGCAGGGATTTTCTGATTTAGAACACTTTTCAATCTCCCCCTACTATTTCCTTCACGACCTGTGGCACACTTTCTGCCGCTTATTCCGCTATTGCAAACCGTATTCCGGTATAGCGGAATTAATTGGCCTTCGAGGTCTCGCAGAAGATCTCTGATCCTTCGGTTTTCAGTTCAGGAGAAACACCCATGAGCATTACTCGTTACGGCACCGGCAGCACCGCGGCGGGTGGCCAGCCGCGTCCTTTTGCCCGCGCCGTTGAAGCCGATGGCTGGCTGCACGTCTCCGGGCAGGTGCCGGCGGTGGAGGGCGAGATCATTGTTGGCGGCATCGTCGAGCAGACGCACCAGACCATGAAGAACCTGGTCGCGATTCTCCAAGAGGCAGGTTATGGCCTGGAAGATGTGGTGCGTGTCGGCGTATGGCTGGAAGATCCGCGGGATTTCACCAGTTTCAACAAGGTCTTCTCCGAGTACTTCAAGCCTGAACACGCACCGGCCCGGGCCTGTGTGCAGGCGAACATGATGGTCGACTGCAAGGTCGAGATCGACTGCATCGCGTACAAGAAAAAGGCCTGAACTTGACACTGATCGTTCCCAGAGTGGGAACGATCAAAACCCCCCCGGCGAATTTGATTGGGAACCACTGACATGAGCGAAGACACCATCAAGCGCCGGGCACGCGGTCTGGACCGGGCGTTCGATATCCTCGATTTCCTCAAGGAGATCGGCCAGCCCCTGCGCCCGAACGACATCGCCAACGGCATCGGCAGTCCGAAATCCACGGTCTATGAGCTGGTGGCCTCGTTGCTGGAACGGCGCATCCTGGAACCGGTGGGCAAGGACGGTCACGTCTATCTCGGCCGCCAGCTGTACTTCCTTGGCCAAGCGCACCTGCGCCATTTTGACCTGACCCGCGAAGCCGATCGTGCCCTGCAGGACATCGTCAGCCAGACTCACGAAACGGCGCAGATGTGCTTGCTCAACGGGCGCAAATACACCGTGGCGTTGATGAAGGAGGGCCAGCGGCATTTTCGCATTTCCTCGGACATCGGCGAAAACGCGCCCATTCCCTGGACAGCGTCCGGACGCCTGTTGCTGGCGCACCTCAGTGACGAGGAAATCGTCGACTTGATCGACCACGACGACTTCATCCTGCCCAACGGCGAACGTTTGCCGCTGGAACAGTTTCTCAAGGAAATCCGCCAAGCTGGCATCGACGGCTTTTTCTCCTTCGACAGCGTGGCCGACACCTTTACCCATTGCTTCGCCGCCCCGGTCAAAGGCCCCGATGGCGTGGCCATTGCCACCCTGTGCATCGTCGCTCCGCGGGCCGATGCCAAGACCCATTACAGCGATTACCGCCGGGTGCTGATCGATAGCGCCAACAACCTGGCCCGTCGCATCAACGATTAACAGCGGCTGCCCGCGGCCGCGACTGTGAGGAGTTCGACCATGTCTTCTGCCAAGAATATTGCCGCCGTGGAAAAGGGCTTTGCCCACACTGGCGCCCACCTGGTGCGTGACGTCAGCCTGCCCGCGCTGGTGCTGCATCGCGATGCGCTTGAACACAACATCCGTTGGATGCAGGCCTTTGTCAGCGACAGCGGCGCCGAGCTTGCGCCCCACGGCAAGACCAGCATGACCCCGGCGCTGTTCCGCCGGCAACTGGACGCCGGTGCCTGGGGCATTACCCTGGCGAGCGCCACGCAAACCCGCGCGGCCTATGCCCACGGCGTGCGCCGGGTGTTGATGGCCAACCAGTTGGTCGGCACCCCGAACATGGCGTTGATAGCCGATCTTCTGGCTGATCCGGGCTTCGACTTCTATTGCATGGTCGATCACCCGGACAACGTCGCCGACCTCGGCGCCTATTTCGCTTCACGGGGTGTGCGCCTGAACGTGATGATCGAGTACGGCGTGGTCGGCGGTCGTTGCGGTTGCCGCAGCGAACAGCAAGTGCTGGACCTGGCCAAGGCCATCGCCGCACAACCGGCCTTGGCGCTGACCGGGATCGAAGGGTACGAAGGGGTGATCCACGGCGATCACGCGGTGAGTGGCATCCGTGCGTTCGCCGGCTCCCTGGTGCGTCTGGCCGTGCAGTTGCAGGACAGCGGTGCCTTCGCGATTGCCAAGCCGATCGTCACCGCTTCAGGTTCGGCCTGGTATGACTTGATCGCCGAAGAGTTCGAGGCGCAGAACGCTGGCGGGCGTTTCCTCAGCGTCTTGCGCCCCGGCAGCTATGTGGCGCACGACCATGGTATCTACAAGGAAGCGCAATGCTGCGTGCTCGACCGTCGCAGTGATCTGCATGAGGGCTTGCGTGCGGCACTGGAGGTCTGGGCACATGTGCAGTCGTTGCCGGAGCCAGGCTTTGCGGTGATTGCCCTGGGCAAGCGCGACGTGGCTTATGACGCTGGCCTGCCGGTTCCGTTGCTGCGCTACCGGGCCGGTGTCATCCCGGCCAAGGGCGATGATGTGAGCGCTTGCAAGGTGACCGCCGTGATGGACCAGCACGCCTTCATGACCGTGCCGCCGGGGGTTGATTTGCGGGTGGGCGACATCATTTCGTTCGGCACTTCGCACCCGTGCCTGACGTTCGACAAGTGGCGCGTGGGTTGCCTGGTGGATGAGCAATTGAACGTTATCGAGACCATGGAAACCTGTTTCTAACCGGTTTGAGACCGCGGCGTGGCCTTCGCGAGCAGGCTCGCTCCCACAAGGGGAATGCATTCCAATGTGGGAGCGAGCCTGCTCGCGAAGGGGCCCTGACAGACAGCATCGCAATACCGGAGACCCCACACCCATGAACACCTTCAACACCCTGGGCCCCCACACCCCGCGCATCGCCCTGATCGGCGAATGCATGATCGAATTGCAACACCGCGCCGATGGCAGCCTGCAACAAAGCTTCGGCGGCGATACCTTGAACACGGCGGTCTACCTGTCCCGCGAACTGGGCACGGCGGGTTCGGTGGATTACGTCACGGCCCTGGGCGATGACAGTTTCAGCGATGCCATGTGCCAGAGCTGGGCTGCCGAAAACATTGGCCTGAGCAAGGTCCAGCGCTTGCCCGGTCGCTTACCGGGGCTGTATTGCATCCAGACTGACGCCGCCGGCGAGCGACGTTTTCTCTATTGGCGCAATGAAGCAGCGGTGCGCGATTGCTTCACCACCCCGGCCGCCGCGCCGATCCTGGCTGCGCTGCCGGATTACGACGTGTTGTACTTTAGCGGCATCACCCTCGCGGTATTGGGCGAGGGGCGGGAAAAATTGCTGGAAGTCTTGATCGAGGCCCGCCAGCGCAATGCGCGGATCGTCTTCGACAACAACTACCGACCGCGTTTGTGGGCCTCGGTGGAGGAAGCGCGAGTGGCGTACCGCAAGGTGTTGCCCTATGTCGACCTGGCTCTGCTGACCGTCGATGACGAACAGGCGCTGTTCCATTTCGCCGATTGCCAGGCGGTGTTTGCAGCATACGAGCAGATCGGCACGCCTGAAGTGGTGCTCAAGCGCGGCGCCGAAGCCTGCCTGATTCGTTGTGGCGGCGAGTCATTCGAAGTGCCGGCGCAGAAAGTCGAGCGGGTGGTGGATACCACGGCGGCCGGGGATTCGTTCAGTGCGGCGTACCTGGCTGCGCGCCTCAAGGGCGCGAGCCCGGTCGAGGCGGCTGAGGCGGGGCATCGGTTGGCGGGTCGGGTGATTCAGGCGCCAGGGGCACTCATCCCCTTGGTTTGAACAAGAACTCTGTGTAGGAGCTGCCGCAGGCTGCGATCTTTTGATTTTGCTTTTAAAAACAAGATCAAAAGATCGCAGCCTGCGGCAGCTCCTACAGGTGGAGATCAATCCCGGTAAAACACCTGCACCAGGTGATACCCGAACTTGCTCTTGATCGGCCCATGCACCACCCGCAGCGGTTTCTTGAAGATCACCGCATCGATTGCACCGACCATCTGGCCCGGACGCACTTCACCCAGGTCGCCGCCGCGTTTGCCGGACGGGCAGGTGGAGTACTTCTTGGCCAGCACATCGAAGGCTTCGCCCTTGGCGATACGTTGCTTGAGTTGCTCGGCTTCTTCCGAGGTTTTCACCAGGATATGGCGGGCTTGAGCTTTCATGGGGCAGATACCTTGTTGCGGTCGTGACAGCCAGGGGGCGCGATTATGCCCCAACTCACTGCGGTTGACCGATCATCGTGCGAATCTTGTTGGCCAGCAGATCGATGGAAAACGGCTTGGCCACCATGTCCATGCCTTCTTCGAGAAAGCCCTGGCGTTCGGCGGCGTTTTGCGCGTAACCGGTCATGAACAGCACTTTCAGTTGCGGGCGATGCTGGCGCGCGATTTCCGCCAGTTGTCGCCCATTCATCCCGGGCAGCCCGACGTCGGTGACCAGCAGGTCGACGCGCAAGTCGGATTCGAGCAAGGGCAGGGCGGTCTTCGCGTCTTCGGCTTCATAGGCGTGATAACCCAACTCCTTGAGCAGATCGGTCACCAGCATGCGCACCGCCGGATCGTCTTCCACCAGCACCACCGTTTCGCCGGCAATCGCCGACGGTGCTTCGCTGATCACGGGCGACAGCACATCCTGTGGCTCGTTGCCTCGTAGTCGCGGCAAGTACAGGCGCACGCTGGTGCCCTGGCCCGGCAGGCTGGACAGGGTCACATGGCCGCCGGACTGCTGGGCGAAGCCGTAGATCATCGACAACCCCAGCCCGGTGCCCTGGCCGATGGGCTTGGTAGTGAAGAACGGGTCGAAGGCCTTGGCCAATACCTTGGGGGTCATGCCGGTGCCGTTGTCAGTGACGGCGATCATCAGGTAATCCCCGGCCTTGACCGGTTCCAGCGTGGTGATATCGCTGCCGTCGAGATAGACGTTGGCGGTTTCGATGCACAACTGGCCACCCTCGGGCATGGCGTCGCGGGCGTTGATCACCAGGTTGAGCAGGGCGTTTTCCAGTTGACTGACGTCGGTGCTGACCGGCCAGGCACCTTCGGTCAGCAGCAGCTTGAGTTCGATGTGGTCGCCTTTGGTGCGGCTGAGCAAGTCTTCCAGGGAGTGGATCAGGTCGTTGGCGTTCAGCGTCTTGCGATCCAGCGACTGACGCCTGGAGAACGCCAGCAGTCGATGGGTGAGGGCGGCGGCGCGGTTGGCCGAGGAAACCGCGGCCTCGGAGAAACGGTTGATTTCGGCGGCGCGGCCGTCGGCAATGTAGCGCTGCATCAAGTCCAGGCTGCCGATGATGCCAGTGAGCATGTTGTTGAAGTCATGGGCAATGCCGCCGGTGAGCTGGCCGAGCGCTTCCATCTTCTGCGCATGCCGCAGGGCTTCTTCGGCGCGCTCGCGTTCGAACATCTCGCTGAGCAGTTTTTCATTGGCCTCGGCCAATTGCCGGGTGCGCGCGCTCACCCGTTCCTCGAGGGTTTCGTTGAGGTTGCGCAGGGCTTCTTCGGTCTGTTTACGCTCGGTTTCGTCGATGACGAAGATATAGAAACCATTCACCGCGCCATCCGGGCCGTGACGCGGCAGGTAATTCATGAGTGCCTGGCGGATGCTACCGTCGCGGTGCGCCGTGCCGATGCTGAAGCAACACGCCTTGCCGCTCAGGGCCTGGGCAATGTGCTCGGCGCGCAACGCGTAGGCCTCATCGCCCAGCACTTCGCGAATGGTTCGGCCATAGAGTTCCTGGGGCGTCAAGCCATACCAGTCCAGGTAGGCGGCGTTGTTCAGGCGAAAGCGTTCCTCGCGGTCGACGTAGCTGATCAGGATCGGCATGGCATTGATGATCAACTGCAGCTCGGTCTGACTCTGGCGCAAGGCGTGCTCGGTGTTTTTGCGATCGGTCAGGTCAAGGGCGGCGCCGAGGAAACGGATCGGCCGTCCATGGTGATCCTTGTAGCAGCGTCCGCGGGCAAACACCCAGCGCAACTGGCCATCGGGTTGCAGCAGGCGGTACTCCTCGGCGTACTCGGTGCCGTGAGTGATGCAGTGCTTGATGCTGCGGGCGATCAGGGTGCGGTCTTCGGGGTGGACGCCATGCAGGTATTCGCTGATCGGCAACTGGCCAGACAGGGCCGGTTCGACGCCGTGCAATTGGGCGAAGTGGGCGTCGGCGATGAAGCGGTCCTCACTGATGTCCCAGTCCCAAGTGCCAACCGCGTCGGTGGCGGCGAGGGCCAGTTGCAGGCGTTCTTCGGTGTCTTGCTGGGCCTTGAGGCTCGCGGCGGAGCGTTGCTCCAGTTCGAGGGCGATGCGCCGGCGCTCGTTGGTTTCGATGGCGGTGACCAGGATTCCGGCAACCTGGGCATTTTCGTCGCGGATGGGGCTGTAGGTCAGGTCAAGCCAGAAGTCGGAATCTGTACCGTCGCGCTGCAGGGTGAAGCGCTGTTCGCTGTAGGTTCGCACCTGGCCTTGTAGGACCGCGCTGTAAATTGGGTCAGTAAAGTCCTTTAATTCGGGCCAGATCAGGTGGGTTGGCTGTCCGAAAGCGTGCGGATGCTTGCTGCCGGCCAGCAGCGCGAAGCCGTCGTTGTAGATCTGCGTCAGTTGCGGCCCCCAGAGCAACAGCATCGGCATTGGCGAATGAATCACGATGTCCACGGCGGTTCGCAGGCTCTGTGGCCAGGTGCCAGCAGCGCCCAGGGGGCTGTTCGCCCAGTCGAGTCTGGCAATCAAGGCTTGGGCATCGCTGCCGGTGGGTGATGCGTTCATCAAGATGTCCTGCACAAAAGTCGGTGTGGCGGCGTCAACTATCCTTGCAGGGCAGTAGACGCTGGATGACCTGCTTCAGGTCATTTTTTAACATTGAATGCTTCGTAGGTGCTTTTTGCCATGGAAATCGACGCGTTGTTAAGACGCTTGGCCAGCCAGGATGGCTCCGATCTTTACCTGTCCACGGGGGCGCCTGCGAGTGCGCGGTTCAACGGTGTGCTCACCGCCCTGGCCCACCAACCGATCAAGCCGGGAGCAATCGCGACGATTGCGGCGTCCATCATGGACGCCGAACAGCGCCTTGAGTTCGATCGGGAACTGGAAATGAACCTGGCGATCTCCCTGGCGGGGATTGGACGCTTTCGAGTGAACATTTTCAAACAGCGTAACGATGTGTCAATGGTCGTGCGCAACGTCAAGCTCGACATTCCACGCTTTGAAGACCTCAAGCTGCCGCAGGTGTTGCTTGAAACGGTGATGCTCAAGCAAGGGCTGATGCTATTCGTCGGCGCCACTGACTCGGGCAAGTCCACGTCGCTGGCAGCGTTGATCGACTACCGCAATCGCCACGCCAGCGGTCACATCGTCAGCATCGAAGACCCGATCGAGTACATCCACCGGCACCAGCGATCGATCATCAGCCAGCGCGAGGTCGGTGTCGACACCCGCAGTTTTCATGCCGCGTTGAAAAACACCCTGCGCCAGGCGCCGGACGTGGTGCTGATCGGCGAGATCCGTGACCGCGAAACCATGGAGCATGCCCTGGCGTTTGCCGATTCCGGGCATCTGGTGATCTCCACATTGCATGCCCATAACGCCAGTCAGGCGCTTGACCGCATTATCAATTTTTTTCCCGAAGAGCGTCGGGGGCAACTGCTCAACGACCTGGGTAACAACCTCAAGGCGTTTGTGTCGCAGCGCCTGGTACGTAGCGTTGATGGCCAGCGGCGTGCTGCGGTAGAGGTGATGCTGGGCACGCCAACCATTGGCGACCTGATCCGGCGTAACCAGTTTTCCGAACTGAAAGGGGTGATGGAGAAGTCGGCGGAGATGGGGATGCAGACGTTTGACGGGGCGTTGTTCGAGTTGGTCGCAGCAGGTGTGGTCCACGAGGATGAAGCGTTGAAGCATGCAGATTCGGTGAACAATTTACGCTTGCGACTGAAGTTGCATGCCAACACAACGCCAGGTTCTGCGCCATCGTCAGGCGACTGGGACTTGATGGATTGACCCATACCCCTGTAGGAGCGAGCATGCTCGCGATGGTCGTTAACGATAACGCTGGAAGCCTGATACCCCGCGGCGCTCTCAGGTTCATCGCGAGCATGCTCGCTCCTACAGGGGGCGGTGTTCAGTCCTGGAGTTCGGGGCGATCGCGGAATTGCTCGAGCGCCTCGGGATTGGCCAGCGCGTCGGTATTCTTCACCTTCTGCCCATGCACCACATTACGCACCGCCAATTCGACAATTTTGCCGCTGATGGTGCGAGGAATGTCGGTCACCGCGACAATCTTCGCCGGCACATGACGTGGCGTGGTGTTGGCGCGAATGACCTGGCGGATCTGCTGCTGCAGCGCGTCATCCAGTTCCACGCCCTCGCGCAAGCGCACGAACAGCACCACCCGCACGTCGTCCTGCCATTGCTGACCGATGGCCACGCTGTCGAGCACCTGCGGGACTTTCTCCACTTGCCGATAGATTTCCGCCGTGCCGATGCGCACGCCACCGGGATTGAGCACCGCGTCGGAGCGCCCATGGATCATCATCGCGCCGTGGGGCAGTTGTTCGGCGTAGTCGCCCTGGGCCCAGACACCGGGAAATTGACTGAAGTAGGAGGCCTTGAGCTTTTCGCCATTTGGGTCGTTCCACAGGCCGATCGGCATCGCCGGGAAGTGCCGCGTACACACCAGTTCGCCCTTTTCGCCGATGACCGCCCGGCCCTCGTCGTTCCACACTTCCACGGCCATGCCCAGGCTCTTGCCCTGTATTTCGCCACGGCGCACCGGCTGCCAGGGGTTGCCGTTGACAAAACACGAGACGATGTCGGTGCCACCCGACATCGAGGCCAGGCACAGGTCGGCCTTGAAATCGCGATAGACATAGTCGTAGCTCTGCGGCGACAGCGCAGAGCCGGTGCAGAGCAAGGTCTTGAGGCTGCCCAGGTCATGGCTTTGCCCAGGCTTCACGCCGCTGCTTTGCAGGGTGGCGAGGTACTTGGGGCTGGTGCCGAATACGGTGATGCGCTCGTCGTCGATCAGGTCGATCAAGCGTTCGGCATTCGGATGGAATGGCGACCCATCGTACAGCACCACGGCACTGCCTACCGCCAGGGCCGAGACCAGCCAGTTCCACATCATCCAGCCGCAGGTGGTGTAGTAGAACAAGCGATCGCCAGGGCCGAGGTCGCAGTGCAGGCCGTGTTCCTTGACGTGTTGCAGCAGTACGCCGCCGGCGCTGTGGATGATGCACTTGGGCACGCCGGTGGTGCCGCTGGAGTAGAGGATGTACAGCGGATGGTCGAAGGGCACGGCGACGAAATCAGGATCGCCACCCGGGTCATAGAAATCATCCCAGAGCGTCACATTGGCCTGGGTACGGAAATCTTCGATGCGTGTTCCGGGGAGTGCGTAAGGCACGATCACCAGTTGCTGCAATGACGGCAGGCGTTCGAGGATTTCGTTGACCTTGGCGCGCTGGTCGATCTCCTTGCCGGCATAACGATAGCCAGCGCAGGTGACCAGCACTTTCGGTTCGATCTGGCCGAAGCGGTCGATCACCCCTTGGGTGCCGAAGTCGGGCGACGAACAGGACCAGATTGCCCCCAGGCTGGTGGTGGCGAGCATGGCCACCAGGGTTTGCCAGGTGTTGGGCATGCAGGCCGCCACCCGGTCGCCAAGGCCGACACCGGCCGCAATCAAGCCCTTCTGAAAGCCTGCGACATGCTCCGCCAATTCGGCCCAGGTCAAGTGTTCGCGCTGGCCGTTTTCAGCCACGGCCACGACGGCTACGGCATCGTCGCGTCGACTGAGCAGGTGTTCAGCGAAATTCAGGGTGGCGCCGGGGAACCACTGGGCGCTGGGCATTTGTCGGCCTTCCAGTAGCACCGCGTCGGGTTGCTCATGGAAGCGGATGTCGAAGAAGTCGACGATGGCCTGCCAGAAATCCGGGCGCTGGTCGATCGACCATTGATGCAGGGCGGGGTAGTCGTCGATGTGCAGGTGGTGCCGTTGATTGACGAAGCGCCGAAAGGCCTCCATGCGAGTCTTGCCGATGCGTTCGGCGGTGGGTTGCCATAGTACTTCGGACATGATTTGCCTCTTATTGTCGTCAGATCGTTCCCACGCGCCGCGAAGGGGTGCCTCAGCGGACGCTCCGCGTTCGGCTCTTGGGACGCAGAGCGTCCCGGGCTGCATTCCCACGCAGAGCGTGGGAGCGATCAATCTGTGGTTACTGCGCCAACCACCCACCATCGATATTCCACGCCGCGCCACGTACCTGGGTGCCAGCCTCGCTGCACAGGAACAGCACCAGTTCACCCAGTTGCGGCGGTGTTACGAACTCCAGCGACGGCTGTTTCTCGGCCAGCAGGTCATGCTGCGCCTGCTGTGGGTCGATGCCCTTGGCGGCGCGATCGTCGATCTGCTTTTGCACCAGTGGTGTCAGCACCCAGCCCGGGCAAATCGCGTTGCAGGTGATGTTGCTGGTGGCCGTTTCCAGGGCAACCACTTTGGTCAGGCCGATCACGCCATGCTTGGCGGCGACATAAGCGGCTTTGCCCGTCGAACCCACCAGGCCATGCACCGAGGCGATGTTGATCACTCGGCCCCAGCCCTTGGCGCGCATGCCCGGCAGGCTCAGGCGGGTGCTGTGAAACACCGATGACAGGTTGATGGCGATGATCGAGTCCCAGCGTTCCACCGGAAACTCGTCTACCGGCGCCACATGCTGGATGCCGGCGTTGTTGACCAGAATATCGACGCCGCCGAATTCGCGCTCGGCGTAGGCGATCATGTCGGCGATCTGCGCCGGGTCGCTGACGTCGGCGGGATGATGGCCAACCTTGCCGCCGAACTGTTCAACCTCGGCAATCACTTTGGATGCATCGCCAAATCCGTTGAGGATCAGATTGGCGCCAGCCTTGGCCAGGCTCAGGGCAATGCCCAGGCCAATGCCGCTGGTGGAACCGGTAACCAGTGCGGTCTTGCCTGAAAGAGTCGTCATCAATGCCTCACACAATGCCAGTGGCGTAGAAAGTGCCGATCACTACGAAAACCGCCAGGGTCTTGATCAGCGTAATACAGAAAATGTCTTTGTAGGCTTCGCGGTGGGTCAGGCCGGTCACCGCCAGCAAGGTAATCACCGCGCCGTTGTGTGGCAGGGTGTCCATGCCGCCGCTGGCCATCGCCGCCACCCGGTGCAGGACTTCCAGCGGGATGTTGGCGGCATGGGCCGCTGCGATGAAGTCATTGGCCATGGCCGCCAGCGCAATGCTCATGCCGCCGGACGCCGAGCCCGTGATGCCCGCCAGAAGGGTCACGGTGATCGCTTCGTTGACCAGCGGGTTAGGGATGCTTTTGAGCCAGTCGGCCAGGACCAGAAAGCCTGGCAGCGATGCTATGACCGCACCAAAACCGTATTCAGACGCTGTGTTCATTGCTGCCAGTAATGAACCGCTGACTGCACTTCTGCTGCCTTCGGCCAACTTGCCGCGAATCGCCTGGAAGCCGAACACCAGCACCACGATGATGCCGACCAGCAGTGCAGCCTGAACGGCCCAGATCGCCGTTAGCTTGGCGATTTCGGTGGTCACCGGCGCAGCCATGCCCGGCAGCGCGAGACTGTGGGTCTTGCCGTACCACTGTGGAATCCACTGGGTAAACAGCAGGTTCATGATGCCCACGGCCAGCAGCGGCGACAGGGCGATCCACGGATTGGGGAGTTTGATGTCGGCAGCGGTTTCCGGCTCATTGCGCAGGTCGGTGCCGTAGCCTTCGCCGCTAAGCTGAGCCTTGTTACGCTGGCGCTGCAGAAACAGCATGCCGGCGCAGACCACGAAGATCGACCCGATCAAACCCAGCCATGGCGCGGCCCAGGCGGTGGTGTTGAAGAAGGTGCTGGGGATAATGTTCTGGATTTGCGGGGTGCCGGGCAGGGCGTCCATGGTGAATGAAAAGGCGCCGAGGGCGATGGTCGCCGGGATCAGGCGTTTGGGAATGTTGCTCTGGCGGAACATTTCCGCGGCAAACGGATAGACCGCGAACACCACCACGAACAGCGAGACGCCGCCGTACGTCAGCAGGGCGCAGACCAGCACGATCACGAGCATCGCCTGGCGGGTGCCGAGCAAGCGAATCGCCGCCGCGACGATCGAGCGCGAGAAGCCGGACAACTCGATGAGTTTGCCGAACACCGCGCCGAGCAGGAATACCGGGAAATACAGTTTGATGAAACCGACCATTTTTTCCATGAACACCCCGGTGAAGGCGGGGGCGACGGCGGAAGGATCGGTGAGCAGGACGGCGCCGAGGGCGGCAATCGGGGCAAATAGGATAACGCTGTAGCCACGGTAAGCAGCCAGCATCAGCAGCGTGAGGGCTGCCAAGGCAATGATCACACTCATGGTGTGTCTCCTGGATTGTTATTTTTGTATGGGTGAAACGTTGTAGGAGACGGCTTTAGCGAGTTTCGTGCCATGTGGGTAAGTTGTTGAAATATAAGGATATAATTTTGTGCGAAGTGGCGATTAAGTGCTTGTTGTCTCTATTTGGAGACTTTTTGTGCCTGAAAAGATCGCAGCCTGCGGCAGCTCCTACAGGGAAACGCTGGAAACCCATGTAGGAGCTGCCGCAGGCTGCGATCTTTTGATCTGAAAATTACATCTACAAATAGAGATTTATGTCTCTCTATTGAGACTCCGCAATCCCCAACGCCACCATCTTCTTGTACAAGGTCGACCTTCCCAGCCCTAACCGCGCCGCCGCCTCGATCACCTTGCCCCCGCATTGCGCCAGGGCCGCTTCAATCAATTGCCGGTCAAAGCGCTCGCGCGCCGCACTGAACGTCTCATGCTCCAGCGGTTCGATGGCCAACGGCGCCACGCGCTGCACTGGGGTAAAAGTCCCGATCGCCGCGCGGATATCTGCCTCCGTCAGGCGCAGGTCGTCGCTGAGCAATGCCGCCCGCTCCAGCACGTTGCGCAGTTCGCGAATGTTGCCCGGCCAGGCGTGTTGGCCCAGGAGCGCCAGCGCATCGCTGTTCAGTTCGTGCTGGCTGCGCAGTTCTTCAAGGATCGCTTCGCTCAGGGCAGGCAGGTCGTCGAGCCGCTCGCGTAGCGGTGGCACCTGGATCGGCAGGACGTTGAGGCGGTAGTAGAGGTCGGCGCGAAACTCGCCACGCTTGATCGCCGCTTCCAGGTCGGTCGAAGTCGCGGCGATCACTCGCACATCGCTCTGGATCACCTCGTTGGAACCGACCGGTTCGAATTCCTTTTCCTGCAACACCCGCAGCAGTTTGCTTTGCAGCGGCAACGGCATGTCGCCGATTTCATCGAGAAACAGCGTGCCGCCCTGGGCGATCTGCAGTTTGCCGGCGCGGCCTTTGCGGTCGGCGCCGGTATAGGCGCCAGGCGCAGTGCCGAAGAATTCGGCTTCGAGCAGTGCTTCGGGGATCGCCGCACTGTTGATGCTGACGAACGCCTTGTGGGCTCGCGGCGATGCATTATGGATCGCCTGTGCCAGCAATTCCTTGCCGGTGCCGGTCTCGCCGAGCAGCAACACCGGCGAGTCGGTGCTGGCGCTGCGCCGGGCGCGGCGCTTGACTTCCAGGCTGGCGGCGCTGGTGCCGATGAAGTGGGCGAAGTTGTAGCGGGTCTGTCGCGCCCGCAGCAGCGAACGCGTGGAAGCAAGCTCTTGCTGCATGCTCATGTAGCGCTTGAGCATCGGCGACAGGCTGCGCAATTCGTCGAACAAGGCGAAGCCGATGGCACCGATCACCTCGCCGGCATCGTCATGAATCGGCAGGCGCATGACCACCAGCGGTTCCTTGGGGGTGTCCTGCATGTCGAGCAGAATCGGTCGACCGGTGCGCACCACCTCGCGCAACAGGCTGCCGGGGATGACGCTTTCGCAGGCCTTGCCAATGGCGTCTTCAGCCGATGGCAGGCCGAAACGCTTGGCATAGCGTTCGTTCATCCAGACGATGTTGGCGTCGCTGTCGACGATCACCGTGCCTTCACTTGACTGCTCGATGATCTCGAACAGCGAGCGGATCGCCAGCAGGCGCACGCGCTGGTAGTCCTTGAGGCTTTCGGTGGTGTTCATGAGGGCTGATCCTGATTGTGTGTTGCCTGTGTCGGCCCCTTCGCGAGCAGGCTCGCTCCCACACTTGATTTGTGCCGTTCACAAATCCCCTGTGGGAGCGAGCCTGCTCGCGAAGGCCGCGACGCGGTCTGGCCGGATTATGCCTGCCCCACATGCGCCGCCGCCAACAGCTCTTTGGTGTAGGGGTGCTGCGGTGAATCGAACACGTCGTGGCTGGCGCCGCGTTCGACCACCTTGCCGTCCTTGATCACGATCATGTCGTGGGCCAGGGCGCGCACCACCGCCAGGTCATGGCTGATGAACAGGTAGGTCAGCCCGTGCTTTTCCTGAAGTTGACGCAGCAGGGCGACCACCTGCTTTTGCACGGTGCGATCCAGCGCCGAGGTGGGCTCGTCCAACAGGATCAGCGCGGGTTTGAGCACCAGCGCCCGGGCGATGGCGATGCGCTGGCGCTGACCGCCGGAGAACTCGTGGGGGTAGCGATGCCGGCTTTGTGGGTCCAGCCCGACTTCCTGCAGCGCCCGGATCACCTCGGCGTTGCATTGCTCGGTGCTCAACTGGCTATGCACTTCCAGGCCTTCGCTGATGATCTGTGCCACGGACATGCGCGGGCTGAGACTGCCAAACGGATCCTGGAATACCACCTGCATTTCCTTGCGCCATGGCCGCAACTGCTTCTGCGTCAGGCCATCGAGCGCCTGGCCCTGGAAGTGAATAGCGCCTTCGGAGTCCAGCAGGCGCAGGATCGCCTGGCCGAGGGTGGACTTGCCGGAGCCCGACTCGCCGACGATGCCCAGGGTCTTGCCGCGCTGGATGCTCAGGCTGATGCCGTCCACGGCCTTGAGGTAAGTCTTGCGTTGGAACAGTCCGCCACCAACGGCAAATTGCACCCGCAGGTCGTGCACTTCCAGGACTTTTTCGCGTTCGTCCCGGGGCAGGGCTTCGCCTTCGGGCTCGGCGTTGAGCAACAGGCAGCTGTAAGGGTGTTTCGGTGCGGTGAACATCGTCTCGCAGTTGGCTTGCTCGACAATTTCCCCGGCTTTCATCACGCAGACGCGCTGGGCAATGCTGCGCACCAGATTGAGATCGTGGCTGATCAGCAACAGCGACATGCCCAGTCGCTGTTGCAGCGACTTGAGTAGCAACAGGATCTTGCGCTGCACTGTCACGTCCAGCGCCGTGGTCGGCTCATCGGCGATCAGCAATTCCGGTTCGCAGGCCAGGGCCATGGCAATCATCACCCGCTGGCGCTGGCCACCGGATAGCTGGTGGGGGTAAGACTTGAGCCGCTCCTGGGGTTTCTGGATGCCCACCAGGTGCAACAACTCGAGGATCCGTGCTTGCGCCGCCTTGCCGGCCAGGCCCTTGTGCACCAGCAAGGTTTCGCCGATCTGCTTCTCGATGCTGTGCAACGGGTTCAGGGAGGTCATCGGCTCCTGGAAGATCATCGCGATGCGATTGCCCCGCAGTTCGCGCAATTTGCGCGTATCGGCGCCCACCAGTTCCTGGCCGCGATAGCGGATGCTGCCGGTGGTCTCGGTGCCGCATTCGGGCAGCAACTGCAGGATCGAGTGCGCCGTCACCGACTTGCCCGAACCCGACTCTCCCACCAGTGCCAGGCATTCGCCGGGGCGGATGTCCAGGCACAGGTCGCGCACCACCGTCTGGCCGTTGAAGGCGACGCTGAGGTCACGGATTTCGATCAGGTTGGTCATGTCAACAGTCCGCTTCACGAACGAGGGTCAAAGGCGTCGCGCAAGGCTTCGCCGATGAACACCAGTAGAGAAAGAATCAACGCCAGGGTGAAAAACGCCGTCAGCCCCAGCCACGGTGCCTGCAGGTTCTGTTTGCCCTGACCGATGAGCTCGCCCAGGGAGGCGCTGCCGGCCGGCATGCCGAAACCGAGGAAATCCAGCGCGGTGAGGGTCGAGATGGCCCCGGTCAGGATGAACGGCAGGTAGCTCAAGGTCGCGTTCATGGCGTTGGGCAGAATGTGTCGCACGATCACCTTGCGGTCACTCAAGCCCAGGGCTCGGGCGGCCTTGACGTATTCCAGGTTGCGCCCGCGCAGGAATTCGGCACGCACCACGTCCACCAGGGCCAGCCAGGAAAACAGCGCCATGATTCCCAGCAACCACCAGAAATTTGGCTCGACGAACCCCGAGAGGATGATCAGCAGGTACAGCACCGGCAGCCCTGACCAGACCTCCAGCAGCCGCTGGCCGAGCAAGTCGACCCAGCCACCGTAATAGCCTTGCAGGGCACCTGCGGCGATGCCGATCAGCGCGCTGACGAAGGTCAGCATCAAGGCGAACAGGATCGATACCCGCGCGCCGAAAATCACCCGCGCCAACACGTCCCGCGCCTGATCGTCAGTGCCCAGCCAATTGACCCCTGAAGGCGGGCTCGGGGCCGGTTTGTTCAGGTCGTAGTTGGGCGTGTCGTCGCTGAAGGGGATCGGCGGAAACAGCAACCAGCCACCGTCCTTCTTGATCAGGTCCTGAACATATTCGCTTCGGTAATCGGCCTGGAACGGCAGTTGTCCGCCGAATTGCTGCTCGGTATAGCGCTTGAACACCGGGAAATACAACGAACCCTGGTAGCTGACGACCAGCGGTTTGTCATTGGCGATCAGCTCGCCACCCAGGGTCAGCAGGAACAGCCCGACGAACAACCACAGCGACCACCAGCCGCGGCGGTTTTTCTTGAAACGCTCGAAGCGGCGTCGGCCTAATGGTGAAAGCTGCAGCATCAGGCGTTCCTCGCAGCGAAGTCGATCCGTGGATCGACCAGGGTGTAGCACAGGTCGCCGACGAGTTTTATCAGCAGGCCGAACAGCGTGAAGATGAACAGTGAACCGAACACTACCGGGTAGTCCCGTGACACGGCCGCCTCGTAGCTCATGCGCCCCAGGCCGTCGAGGGAGAAGATCACTTCGATGAGCAGGGAGCCGGCAAAAAACACGCTGATGAAGGCCTGGGGAATCCCCGATACCACCAGCAGCATGGCGTTGCGGAACACGTGACCGTATAGCACCCGGCGTTCGCTCAAGCCTTTGGCGCGGGCGGTGACCACGTACTGGCGGGTGATTTCGTTGAGGAACGAGTTCTTGGTCAGGATGGTCAGGGTCGCGAAACCGCCAATCACCAATGCGGTCACCGGCAGTACCAGGTGCCAGAAGTAATCGACGACCTTGCCCAGGGTCGACAGCGATTCGAAATTGTCCGAGACCAACCCGCGTACCGGGAACCAGTTCAACGAGGTGCCACCGGCGAACACCACGATCAGGAACATGGCGAACAGGAAGGCCGGCATGGCATAGCCGATGATGATCGCGGTACTGCTCCAGACATCGAAATGACTGCCGTGGTGCACGGCCTTGCGAATCCCCAGGGGAATCGACACCAGGTAGGTGATCAACGTCGCCCAGAGCCCGAGGGAGATGGTGACCGGCATTTTTTCCAGGATCAGGTCAGTGACGGTGGCACCGCGAAAGAAGCTCTTGCCGAAATCCAGGCGCGCGTAACTGGTGAGCATCAGCCACAGGCGTTGCGGTGCCGGTTTGTCGAAACCGTATTGTTTTTCGATGTCCTTGATCAGCTGCGGGTCGAGACCGCGGCTGGCCCGGGAATGGCCCATGGTTTCGCTCGAACCACCACCGACACTGGCTCCGCCGATGCCCTGCAAATGCGCAATGGCCTGTTCCACAGGGCCACCTGGCGCGGCCTGGACGATGACGAAGTTGACCAGGAGAATGATCACCAGTGTCGGGATGATCAGCAGCAGGCGTCGCACGATATAAGCCCACATCAATGCGGTCCTCCGGGTCTGCCACGACGGATGCGCTCGGCGGTCATCTGCTGGTTGGTCAGCGGTGTGGTGCTCATTTCCCACCAGCTCTCGATGGCTTCGTCATTGCTCGCCTGCACGTTCGGTATACCGAAGCGATTCCACCACACGGTGGAGCTGCCCGGCGGGTAATAATTGGGAATCCAGTAATAGTTCCATTGCAGCACCCGGTCGAGCGCATGGGCATAGTGCAACATGTCGGCCTTGGTGCTGGCGCGTAGCAGGCCGTTGATCAGCGTATCCACCGCCGGGTTCTGCAAGGCCATGTAGTTGTTGGCGCCGGGATCAAGGGCCGACGCCGAGCCGAAGTAGTTGAGCAGTTCGCCGCCGGGAGAGGTGGTGACCGGATAGCCGGTGACAATCATGTCGTAGTCACGGCTCATCAGGCGGTTGACGTACTGGGACGAATCGATGCGGCGGATGTTCATGTCGATGCCGATCTGTTTCAGGGTGCGCTTGTAGGGCAGGAGCAAACGGTCCATGCCGTTCTGGCTGACCAGGAAGGTGAAACTCAGTGGCTCGCCGTCGGCGTTCACCAGTTGATCACCCTGGGGTTTCCACCCGGCCTGTTCGAGCAGGCCCAGGGCTTGCAATTGCTTGTCGCGAATCACGCCGCTGCCATCGGTTTTCGGTGGTTCGAACACTTGGCTGAAGACTTCATCGGGGATCTGTCCGCGCAAGGGTTCCAGAATCGCCAGCTCACCGGCATCAGGCAGCTGCCGGGCCGCCAGTTCGGTATTGGAAAAGTAGCTCTTCTGGCGGATGTACAGGTTGCGCATCATCTGCCGGTTGCTCCATTCGAAGTCCCAGAGCATCGCCAGTGCCTGGCGCACCCGGCGGTCCTGGAACATCGGCTTTTGCAGATTGAACACGAAACCCTGGGCCGATTGCGGCGCTTCGGTGGCCAGGTGGGCCTTTTGCAGGCGACCGTCGCTCAGGGCCGGGCTGTCGTAGCCGATGGAGTAGCCGGTGGCGGAAAACTCGCGGTTGTAGTCGTAGGCGCCGCCGCGCAATACCTGGCGCGCGACATCGGTATCGCCGAAGTACTCGATGCTGAAGCGATCGAAATTGTACAGCCCACGGCTGACCGGCAAATCCTTGCCCCACCAGTCGGGGTTGCGCTCGAAGGTGATGCTGCGCCCCGAATCGACCTTGCCGACCTTGTACGGTCCGCTGCCCAATGGCGGCTCGTAACCGCCGCCATTGGCAAAGTCACGGTTCTTCCACCAGTGCTCGGGAAACACCGGCAAGGTGGCGATGTCCAGCGGCAGGGTGCGGTTTTCGTTGTTCTTGAAATCGAAGCGCACGGTCAATGGCGACTCGACTTCCACGCCCTTGACGTCGGCGAACTGCGTGCGATAGCGCAGGCTGCCCTGGGTCATCAGCAGATCGAAGGTGTAGCGCACGTCCTGGGCGGTGATCGGCGTGCCATCGGCAAACTGCGCCTTGGGGTTGAGGTAGAAGCGCAGGGACAGGCCATCGTCGGAGCGCTCCATCTGCTGCGCCACCAGACCGTACACCGTGTAAGGCTCATCCAGCGAGCGCTGCGCCAGGGGAGAGTAGAGCAGGCCATCGATCTGCGTCACGCCGATGCCCTTGTCTATATAAGGCAGGACGTGATCGAAATGCCCGATCTCGATCGCGGAACGGCGCATCGTCCCGCCCTTGGGGGCTTGCGGGTTGGTGTAGGCAAAATGACTGAAGCCGGCAGGGTACTTGGCGGGTTCGCCATATACGGTCAACGCATGTTGAGGTGCGGCATTCACACCGGCGGCGCCCAAGAGCAGGGCCACGGCAGTGAACAATAAAGTCGGGAAAGCCAGTCGCATTGTCAGCCTTAGAGCCGGGTGGTCGTTAACCACAATTTGTACGCTAGCGGCGCGTCCCTCGCCAGCCGAATTACGTATCTGAAACACGACGGCCCACCAGAAGGCGGGCCGTTGCACAGCCAATCCAGGGTGTTATCAGTCCTGGCGGCTGGTCACTTCCAGCAGGTGGTAGCCGAACTGGGTCTTGACCGGGCCTTGCACCACGTTGATCGGTGCGCTGAAGACCACGGTGTCGAATTCCTTGACCATCTGGCCTGGACCGAACGAGCCCAGGTCGCCGCCCTGGCGACTGGAAGGGCACGTGGAATTGGCTTTGGCGACTTCAGCGAAGTCTGCGCCCGCCTCGATTTGGGCCTTCAGTTCGTTGCACTTGGCTTCGCTGGCAACAAGGATGTGACGGGCAGTGGCTTTGGCCATGGGAAAACTCTCCATTCAATGTACGGTAAAGTGCTGAGCCTACCGGATTCAGTGGGGTATTTCTCCTCAAAGTTCCGTTGCCAGCGCTCTGGACGGCAGGTTTGGTTTAAAGTCCGGCTTTTTCCAGGCGCTCGGCATGCTGTACGTAAAGATCGATCGGGTCGATGCGCCTTTCATTATGACCACCGGCCTGGTGAAGGGTGCCCAGATGGTCCAGCGGATAGTCGGAGCGGATGATGGTGCCCAGGTGCGAGCTGTAGCGCCCGACCATGCCATCGTTCTGCAAGGGCTCGGTGGTGAAATAACGTGACAGCGCCCGCAGCAGGCCGTGGGACGGGTCCAGTGCTTCCAGTTCGGCATCCCGCCGCTTTCCCTGCACGACGCCACTCCAGGAATAGTAGCGGACACCATTGACCTGTTCGCGGCCCTTGCCGCCCCAAGACGGCGGCAAGCCTTGCGGGTACTTCCGGTTGAATGCGCCCACGCCCTGCGTGGTCAAGGCATCCAGCGCTGCGATGGCATTTTGCGGCAGCCGGCGCTTGCCGCTGAGCAACGACATGAGGTCGGCGAACAAGGTGACAACGATTTCGGCTACCGTTTCCGGCAAGTGGCCTGGCGTCAATGCCTTGCGCAGCAAATCGGCCAGTTCGGACCCATGGTTCGGTCCACTGACGGACGTTACCGAGGCCACCTGGCCTGGCGCTGTCGCGGCGGCATAGCGGGCGGCCAACGCGCCTTGGCTGTGACCGATCAGATTGACCTTGTGGGCGCCGGTGCCCTCCAGTACCCGATGGATCTGCGCCAGAAGCTGTTCGCCGCGAACTTCGTTGCTGTGGGTGGCGGACACAAACGGGACGAACACACTTGCCCCGGCGTTCCGCAGGGCCTGCTTGACATCGTGGAAGAGGTCCACGCTGGCAATTCGCTCAAAGCCGAAAAGCCCGTGCACCAACAGGATTGGATAATGAGTCTTTGCATTCCGTTGCATGTTCATTCCTTTTTCCAGGGTTCGAGAAAGTGATTTCCGACCTCACTTTAAAGACTCCAATGCCGGCGCGATGCATGAAATAGCCGCGGTGGCCTGGGGAAAACGGCATAGGCACGGTACGAATGCGCGGAGGTGGAGGTGGCTTCCTGGACTGCCCTGTGGCGCATTGATACCTCGACTGTAGGAGCGAGCATGCTCGCGAAAAACCCGAGAGCACCGCGGGGTGTCAGGCTCCCCGCGTCATCGTTGACCTCCATCGTCGGAACGCCGCCCGGAGCGTGCTCGCTCCTAAAGGAGTTAACGGGGTGCCTGCGAGCAACAGCAAAGCGAGGCGGCCTTAAAGCCGACCTGATTTTTACGGGTGTACCTGGATCCCCTGCTCGCGAAGGCGGCAGCACATTGATCGTTTGATCGTTCCCACGCTCTGCGTGGGAATGCCACCAGGGACGCTCTGCGTTCCACCGACGACGCGTTAATTGAGCCGTGCGCAACGATGATGCGCGGCGTCACAGGAAGCCCTGTGGGAAATTGGTTGTCGGAGTGCATATCCATTGCTGCGGTAACGGCCACTTATGGTTTCGCTTTTACAGCGACTCCCTTTTTCAAACGCCAAAAAGGAAGCAAAAGGCTTTGCCCGGTATGACTCACCCACATAGGTAACAAAACAGTTCAAGCACATAGGTAACAGTTTTTAACTGGCACTGGTCGATTCCGAGGATCTGACCATGCCGTGGCGAGAGCTCAAACCTATGGACCTGAAAGTGATGTTCATTGCCGACTATCTGTCCGGTCGACTTAATTTCAGCCAACTTTGTGCGGCTCACAGCATCAGTCGCAAGACCGGTTACAAGTGGGTAGCCCGCTACAACGCGGACAGCATCAACGGATTGGCGGAGTGCAGTCGCAAGCGCCACTCTCAAGCTCAGGCTGTGCCGTTTGCGGTCAAAGAGGCCATTCTTGAGCTGCGCGGCCAAGGGCAAACCACGCCAGGCCCGAAAAAGATCCAGACAGCCCTGAGAGAGCGGTTTCCAGATCAGCCGCCACCCTCCAAAACCACGATCTACAACGTGCTTAAAAAAGCGGGATTGGTGGTGTCTCGGCGGTTGCGCCAACGTGTCGCCGTTTATCCCAAACCACTTCAGAAAGCCGACCTTCCTAACCAGCTCTGGAGCGCTGATTACAAAGGCCAATACCTGACAGGAGACGGTGTCTGGTGTTACCCGTTGACGGTAATGGATCACGCCAGTCGATTTTTACTGGCTTGTGAAAGCATGCCGAGCACGACTTTCAAGGACGCCAAGGCCACCTTCGAGCGGTTATTCAAGATGTATGGAATGCCTGAGCGGATCCGTACGGACAACGGAGTCCCTTTCGCCAGCGGTGGGCGTGCCGGGTTATCGCAGTTGTCTATCTGGTGGGCCCGCCTGGGCATCATTCACGAAAGGATTCAGCCGGGTCGACCCGAGCAGAATGGACGGCATGAGCGCATGCACCGCACGCTTAAGAGCACATTGCCAAGGCCGCCGGAAATTGAGTGGGGAGCCCAGCAGAAGCATTTTGACCTGTTCATGCAGCACTATAATCATGAACGTCTTCATGAGGCTTTGGGGCAGAAAACACCAGGCTCCTGCTATACAAGCTCGTCACGGGCATTTCCGAGGAAGCTGCCGGAGATGAAGTACCCAAGCCATGTTGAGGCATACCGAACGGACTCCAACGGCGTGGTGAACAAAGGAAGGCTCAGAATCTATGTCGGCTATGTCCTGAAACATCAGATAGTCGGATTGGAGAACATCAGCGAAGGGGCTTGGGACATCATCTTTGGGCCTGTTCTACTGGGACGGGTTGATGAACGAGACGCTAAGGATGGTTATCTGACGCTCAAAGTAATCAAAAATAAGTGATCAGGTGTTACCCATGTGCCTGAACTTTACTGTTACCTATGTGGTTGTTCCATTCTTGCCCCACCACTCGGTGCCTCGCTTAGGCTCGGCATGCCCTCTCTCCGGCATTGCTCCGTGGGTCGCCGCGATGGGCCGTCCCTGGCCCAGCGCGGCTAAACCGGCGTCCTGCCGGTTTACCCACTGCGCAATGCCTGCGTTCGGCCATCGTGGTTAACGGGGCGCCCGCGATCAAAAGCAAAGCGAGGCGGCCTTATAGCCGACCTGACTTTTTCGGGCGCACCTGGATCCCCTGTAGGAGCCAGCCTGCTGGCGATGGACGTCAACGATAACGCGCACTGTCTGGATGAGCGCGTCGCCCGGAAGTCCATCGCGAGCATGCTCGCTCCTACAGGCGTTATCCCTGTGCCCGCAGCCGCTGCGCCGCCTGGCGCAACAGCTGTTCTGTCGCGCTCCAGCCCAGGCAGCCGTCGGTGACCGAAACACCGTACTTCAGCGACGGCCCCAGCGGTTGGCAGCCCTCGAACAAATGACTTTCGATCATCATGCCGATCAGCGAGCGATCACCCTGCAGGCGTTGTTCCAGTACATCGTTGAACACGGCAGGTTGGCGCAGTGGGTCTTTACTGCTGTTGGCGTGGCTGCAGTCGACCATGACCCGGGCCGGGATCTTCAGGCGGGTCAAGTCGGCGTGCACGCGGGCGATGCTGGCGCGATCGTAGTTCGGGCCGTGATGACCGCCGCGCAGCACCAGGTGGGTGTCTGCATTGCCCGGAGTCTGGATGATCGCGGGATGGCCCTGGCTGTCGACACCGAAATGGCGATGTGGATGGGCGGCCGAGCGCATGGCGTCACAGGCCACGCCGACACCGCCGTCGGTGCC
Source organism: Pseudomonas umsongensis (assembly GCF_002236105.1). Lineage (GTDB taxonomy): Bacteria > Pseudomonadota > Gammaproteobacteria > Pseudomonadales > Pseudomonadaceae > Aquipseudomonas > Aquipseudomonas umsongensis. Next base: position 1,403,952 of record NZ_NIWU01000001.1, on the reverse strand, counting down.
GTTCTTGAAGCCTACCGGCATGCCCAGGCCGCTGGCCATCTCCCGATGGATCTGCGATTCGGTGGTGCGAGCGCCAATGGCCACCCAGCTCAGCAGGTCATCGAAGTAGCCGGCGGCCATCGGTTGCAACAGTTCAGTGGCCACCGGCAAGCCGAGCATGAGCATTTCACGCATCAGTTCGCGGGACAGGGTCAGACCGCCGGCCATGTCATCGCTGCCATCGAGGTGCGGGTCGTAGGCCAGGCCTTTCCAGCCGACCGTGGTGCGAGGTTTTTCGACGTAGGCGCGCATCACCAGGAGCATTTGGTCGCTGACGTCGGCGGCCAGGCGGGCCAGGTTCTCGGCATATTCGAGTGCTGATTTCGGGTCGTGGATCGAGCAGGGGCCCACGATGACCAACAGGCGCGAGTCTTTCCCGTCGAGGATCGCGCGAACCGCCTGGCGGTGAGCGGCGACTTGGAGGGCGAGGGTGTTGCTCAGTGGCAATTGCTGTTTGAGTTGCAACGAGCTTGGCAGGCGCAGGGTCAGCGCTTCGTTGGCAGGGTTGAGGGTCGACAGTGGCAGAGCAGAGACGGACGAGTTCATGTTCAGGCTTCCTGGGCGGCGGCGGGTTGTTCCCGCGCGCTCGGCCCTACTGGGGTGTTCGACAATTGGCCGGATTGGCTGCGTGTGTGTGCTTGCCACCTGTGGGTGACCGATCGGAGGCGGCAGGCTGTCCCGAGCGGAGGGTGGTAAATCGCCAGGCGCTAAAACTGTCGTGACGGTAATAAGTGGCGTAGTTCATTTCGTGAATCCTCTTGATGGCGGTGTGTCGCTAAATAAGTGGCGGGCCCAAAAAACAAAACCCCCGGTCGGGAGGCCGACCGGGGGTTGAAAATTCTCTGGTGGCGACCCGTTTGAAGTGGGCGCCGTGTGGGTATCAGGCGCGCCAGTGGCTAAACCAATACCCAAAATAAAAGCTTGCCGGAGCGCACGCGTCGTTCACCCGGGCAGACGCAACCGAGCGCGGGGCGCTGGCGGTACGAAGCGGTGGGTGGGCATTGAACATGGTCGATCTCCGATGAGTGCACCGAGCTTACTAGAGGGCGGTGCGAGGTTTCAATCAGAAAATGCTATCGATCATCAAAGGCGATTTCTATCGCTTGAGTGCCCGTGCGCTTGTGGCACACACTCCCTGTTTTTGAAAACAACCCACCCTCCCAGGATCGAGCATGACGCCATTACCTGATGTTCGCCGCGGCTTGCCGGATCTCGACTGGCGCCGGGCAATGGACTGCGACCTCGATTTCGCCCGGAACCTGACGTGCGTCAACATGCTGCGCTATTACATCCAGCACGATCTAGTGTGGCTGGACGAAGCGTTCGATGTCGCCTGGGCCGGGCGTGACAATCGGGTAATGGTGCACGGCGAACGTCAATTGGGGTTCGTCAGTCTCAGTCGGGATGCCAGGGCGCTTTACATCCGCGAACTGCATGTTGGCCAGGCGTTTCGAGGGCAGGGGGTCGGTTCCTGGGTAATCGATCAAGTAGTGGCACTGGCGTGCAGGGAGGGGCGCCAGTGCTTGCGCCTGACCGTTTTTGAAAATAATCCGGCGCGGGCCTTATACGAACGCAAGGGCTTTAAGGTGGTGGGCAAAGACGAGTGTTTCCTGCGCATGGAGCGTGAAGTCTGCTTTGCGACATGCTGAAACACGCTGCCGACAAGCCCTGCAAGACGAATGGAAACTTTTTATATAGCGCTTGGCGCTAGGTCTGCCAGTTGCTTTTTGCTAAGGTGGCGGGCATTCCAAATAAGATCATATCGCGAGGTGTCTGCTTGATTAGGGTGCTAGTAGTCGATGACCATGATCTCGTTCGCACAGGCATTACGCGAATGCTGGCTGACATCGATGGCCTGCAAGTAGTCGGCCAGGCAGAGTCCGGGGAAGAGTCCCTGCTCAAGGCGCGTGAGTTGAAACCCGATGTGGTCTTGATGGACGTCAAGATGCCGGGCATCGGCGGTCTTGAAGCCACTCGCAAATTGTTGCGCAGCCATCCCGACATCAAGGTCGTTGCGGTGACCGTGTGCGAGGAAGACCCGTTTCCCACGCGGCTGTTGCAAGCCGGGGCGGCGGGCTACCTGACCAAGGGCGCCGGGCTGCCGGAAATGGTCCAGGCCATCCGCCTGGTGTTTGCCGGGCAGCGCTACATCAGCCCGCAAATTGCCCAGCAACTGGCGATCAAGTCTTTCCAGCCGACCAACGACTCGCCCTTTGATGCCCTGTCGGAGCGGGAAATCCAGATCGCCTTGATGATCGTCGGCTGCCAGAAAGTCCAGATCATTTCCGACAAGTTGTGCCTGTCCCCGAAAACCGTGAACACCTACCGATACCGCATTTTCGAAAAGCTTTCGATCAGCAGCGATGTCGAGTTGACGCTGTTGGCGGTGCGACACGGCATGGTTGATGCCAGCCTCTGAAAATGACTGAAACCTTCGATCCAAGCGCGTTCCTGTCAACGGTCAGCGGGCGCCCCGGTGTCTATCGCATGTTCGACAGCGATGCGCGCCTGCTCTATGTCGGCAAGGCCAAGAACCTCAAGAATCGCTTGTCGAGCTACTTTCGCAAAACCGGCCTGGCGCCCAAGACCGCTGCGCTGGTTGCGCGTATCGCCCAGGTCGAAACGACTATCACGGCCAATGAAACCGAGGCCTTGCTGCTCGAGCAGACGCTGATCAAGGAGTGGCGTCCGCCGTACAACATCCTGCTGCGCGACGACAAATCCTACCCTTATGTCTTTCTCTCCGATGGCCAGTTTCCGCGCTTGAGCATCCACCGCGGGGCGAAGAAGGCCAAGGGCAAATATTTTGGCCCCTATCCGAGCGCCGGTGCGATTCGCGAAAGCCTGAGCCTGTTGCAAAAGACCTTTTTCGTTCGCCAGTGCGAAGACAGCTATTACAAGAACCGCACGCGGCCTTGCCTGCAATACCAGATCAAGCGCTGCAAGGCGCCTTGTGTCGGCCTGGTCGACCCACAGGTATATGCCGAAGACGTGCGACATTCGGTGATGTTCCTCGAAGGTCGCAGCAATGCGTTGAGCGACGAGTTGTCCGCGGCCATGGAAGAGGCGGCGATCAACCTCGAGTTCGAACGTGCCGCCGAACTGCGCGACCAGATTTCGCTGCTGCGCCGGGTCCAGGATCAACAAAGCATGGAAGGCGGTACGGGCGACGTCGATGTCATCGCCGCGTTCGTCAACCCGGGCGGCGCCTGTGTTCACCTGATCAGCGTGCGCGGCGGGCGAGTACTGGGCAGCAAGAACTTCTTCCCGCAGGTGGGCATTGAAGAAGACGTGTCTGAAGTCATGGCGGCGTTTCTTGGCCAGTACTACGTCAGCAGTCCTGAACGCGACTTGCCGAGCGAGCTGATCGTCAATGTGGTCCACGAAGATTTTCCGACACTGATTGCAGCCATTGACGAGCTGCGCGGTCGCGAACTGACCATCAGCCACCGAGTGCGCGGTACGCGTGCGCGCTGGCAGCAATTGGCGGTGACCAATGCCGAGCAGGCCCTGGGCGCGCGCCTGGCCAACCGACAACACGTTGCCGCGCGGTTCGAGGCCCTGGCCGAAGTGCTCAAGCTGGACGAGCCACCCCAGCGCCTCGAGTGCTATGACATCAGTCACTCCAGCGGGGAGGCGACCGTAGCCTCATGCGTAGTGTTCGGCCCCGAAGGCCCGATCAAGTCCGATTACCGGCGCTATAACATTGAAGGTGTCACGGCGGGCGATGACTATGCCGCCATGCACCAGGCGCTGACCCGGCGCTTCAGCAAGCTCAAGGACGGGGAGGGCAAGTTGCCGGACATCCTGCTGGTCGATGGCGGCAAGGGCCAGCTATCGATGGCCCGTGACGTGCTCGACGAGCTGGCGGTCCCCGACCTGATCCTGCTCGGCGTCGCCAAGGGTGCGACGCGCAAGGCCGGTTTCGAAACCCTGTACCTCAACGACGCCGCCCACGAATTCACCTTGCGCGGTGATTCCCCCGCGCTGCACCTGATCCAGCAGATTCGCGACGAAGCCCACCGTTTTGCGATTACCGGGCACCGTGCGCGACGCGGCAAAACCCGGCGCACCTCGACGCTTGAAGGCGTTGCAGGGGTCGGGCCGACACGCCGGCGCGATTTGCTCAAACATTTTGGTGGATTGCAGGAGCTGTCTCGTGCCAGCATCGAAGAAATCGCCAAAGCCCCCGGGATCAGTAAAAAGCTCGCAGAGTTGATTTATGCAAATCTGCACAGCGAGTAGAATGCCCCCTCACCTCGTAGCCAGTTGTGCCGATGAATATCCCTAATCTGATTACCGTTCTACGCGTCCTGCTCATACCGATCTTCATTTTGCTGTTCTACCTGCCATACCAATGGAGTTACCTGGCGTCAGCCTCGGTCTTCGCCTTCGCCGCCGCCACTGACTGGCTGGACGGATACCTGGCCCGACGCCTGGAACAAAGCACGCCGTTCGGGGCTTTCCTCGACCCGGTGGCCGACAAGCTCATGGTCGCCGTCGCCCTGGTGTTGCTGGTCCAGGAACACGGCAACCTGTGGCTCACGCTGCCGGCCGCGGTGATCATCGGTCGCGAGATCGTGGTCTCGGCCTTGCGCGAATGGATGGCCGAGCTCGGCGCCCGTGCGCACGTGGCCGTATCGAACCTGGGCAAATGGAAAACCGCCGCGCAAATGCTGGCGCTGGTAATCCTGCTGGGCAATCCGTCGGATTTCAGCTTCTGGGTCTTGATGGGTTACGCCTTGCTGATGGTCTCCGCCGGCCTGACATTGTGGTCCATGGTTCAGTACTTGCGGGCTGCCTGGCCGCATCTGAAGACTGACGTGGAAAAGAAATAAAACTTTTTTGAATCAAGGGGTTGACGGGGCTTCTGGATTCTATAGAATGCGCCACACCAAGACGCGGGAATAGCTCAGTTGGTAGAGCACGACCTTGCCAAGGTCGGGGTCGCGAGTTCGAGTCTCGTTTCCCGCTCCAAGTTTTACGCATTTGATGTCGCGCTACTGACAGCAGATGTTTTGAGGCCGAGTAGCAAAATGGTTATGCAGCGGATTGCAAATCCGCCTACGCCGGTTCGATTCCGACCTCGGCCTCCACTATAAATAGCCCCGTAGATCAATGATCTACGGGGTTTTTTATTGCCCTCGGGAAAGTGAAAGTTTCCGCAATTTTTGGCATGTGTTCCGCAACCCATCAAAGCGGCCACAAATGAGTGTCCCAAAAGGTGCGCTCATCAGCAAAGCGCCGACAGGGTTGTCGGCGCTTTGAAGACCAAGCCTATTACGCGCTACGCTTGGACGACCGGGATATGACTGTTCACTGCCGCTTCACGGTACTCGGCGATTTGATCGAAGCTGAGGTAGCGGTAAACGTCGGCCGCCATGCTGTCGATGTTGTTCGCGTACTCCATGTACTCTTCGAAGGTTGGCAGCCTGCCCAGGATCGAGGCCACGGCGGCCAGCTCGGCCGAGGCCAGGTAGACGTTCGTGGCGTCACCCAGTCGGTTCGGAAAGTTGCGGGTCGACGTCGAGACCACGGTCGAGCCGGTCTGCACTCGCGCCTGGTTGCCCATGCACAGCGAGCAGCCTGGCATTTCCATGCGCGCACCGGCCTTGTCGTAAATGCCGTAGTAGCCTTCCTCGGTCAGTTGGTGAGCGTCCATCTTGGTTGGCGGGGCCAGCCATAGTCGGGTAGGGAGGCTGCCCTTGACCTTTTCCAGCAGCTTGCCGGCAGCGCGGAAGTGACCGATGTTGGTCATGCAGGAGCCGATGAACACTTCGTCAATGACCTGGCCCTGAACGGTCGACAGCAGGCGAGCGTCGTCCGGGTCGTTCGGTGCGCAGAGTACCGGCTCCTTGATGTCGGCCAGGTCGATCTCGATGATCTCGGCGTATTCGGCGTCCTCGTCCGCTTCCAGCAGCTCAGGGTTGGCCAGCCAGGCTTCCATTGCTTGTGCACGACGCTCCAGGGTGCGTGCATCGCCGTAGCCTGTGCTGATCATCCAGCGCAGCAAGGTGATGTTCGAGCGCAGGTACTCGGCAATGGCCTTTTCAGGCAGCTTGATGGTGCAGCCTGCGGCGGAGCGTTCAGCCGAGGCATCGGACAGTTCGAAGGCTTGTTCGACGGTCAGTTCGTCCAGGCCTTCGATTTCCAGGATGCGTCCGGAGAAGGCGTTGATCTTGCCTTTCTTCTCGACAGTCAGCAGACCTTGCTGGATGGCGTAATAGGGGATGGCATGCACCAGGTCACGCAGGGTGATACCTGGTTGCAGCTTACCCTTGAAGCGCACCAGCACCGACTCCGGCATGTCCAGCGGCATGACGCCGGTGGCGGCGGCGAAGGCGACCAGCCCGGAACCGGCCGGGAACGAGATGCCGATCGGAAAACGGGTGTGGGAGTCGCCACCGGTGCCGACGGTATCCGGTAGCAGCATGCGGTTGAGCCAGCTGTGGATGATGCCGTCGCCAACTTTCAACGAAACGCCGCCGCGGGTGCGCATGAAGTCCGGCAGGGTGTGATGGGTTTTCACATCCACAGGCTTGGGGTACGCCGCGGTGTGGCAGAACGACTGCATCACCAGCTCAGCCGAGAAGCCCAGGCACGCCAGGTCTTTGAGCTCGTCACGGGTCATGGGGCCTGTGGTGTCCTGGGAGCCGACGGTGGTCATTTTCGGTTCGCAGTAGGTGCCCGGGCGGATGCCGGTCACGCCACACGCCTTGCCGACCATTTTCTGCGCCAAGGTGAAACCCTTGGTGCTTTGAACCGGTGCTTCAGGCGTTTTAAACAGGTCCGAAGGAGGCAGGCCCAGCTCGGCGCGGGCTTTCTCGGTCAGGCCACGTCCGATGATCAGAGGGATACGGCCGCCAGCGCGTACTTCGTCCAACAGCACCGGGGTCTTCAATTCGAAGGTGGTGATAACGTCTTGGGTGCCGTGCTTGCAGACTTTGCCGGCGTGCGGGTAGACGTCGATCACGTCGCCCATGTGCAGTTTCGAAACATCGAACTCGATCGGCAGTGCGCCGGCGTCTTCCATGGTGTTGTAGAAGATCGGGGCAATCTTGTTACCGAAGCAGAAACCACCGGCGCGTTTGTTCGGTACGTACGGGATGTCGTCGCCGAAGAACCACAGCACGGAGTTGGTCGCCGATTTTCGCGAGGAGCCGGTACCTACCACGTCACCGACGTAGGCCACCGGGAAACCCTGGGCCTTGACGGCGTCGATCTGCTTGAGCGGGCCAATGGCGCCAGGCTCTTGCGGCACGATGCCGTCACGGGCCATTTTCAGCATGGCCCGGGCGTGCAAGGGGATGTCCGGGCGCGACCAGGCGTCCGGGGCAGGGGACAGGTCGTCGGTGTTGGTTTCGCCTGGCACCTTGAACACACTCAAGCTGTACTTTTCTTCGATGGCCGGGCGGGCGGTGAACCACTCGCCGTCAGCCCAGGATTGCACTACGGCTTGGGCATGCGGGTTGCCAGCCTTGGCTTTTGCAGCGACGTCATGGAAGGCGTCGAACATCAGCAGGGTGTGCTTCAGTTGTCCGGCGGCAACGGCGGCCAATTCTGCATCGTCTAGCAGTTCGACCAAGGTGGCGATGTTGTAGCCACCTTGCATGGTGCCCAGCAGTTCTACAGCGCGCTGCTTGTCGATCAGGGGGGATCTGGCTTCGGCCTTGGCGATGGCGGACAGGAAGCCTGCCTTGACATAGGCCGCTTCATCCACGCCTGGCGGCACGCGATGGGTGATCAGGTCGACGAGGACTGTCTCTTTACCCACCGGGGGATTTTTCAGCAGCTCGACCAGGCCTGCGGTTTGTTCGGCGTTCAGCGCGAGGGGCGGCAAGCCTTCCTCGGCGCGCTCTTGTACGTGACGGTCATAGGCTTGGAGCACGGCAATCTCCTGCGGGGGTAATGGCACGCGAGGTGGGGTAGTGGGACAGTCCATTCCCGGGAAAAAAGCAAAAGCAGGGATTCGGTTTTCACCGAGGGTGACCACCCGTGGCAGCGCCGAAAAGAACCTGCTCCTGCAAAACTATAAAATCATTGATTGTCGACACATTGCTATTTAGATGCGAAATCTAAAAGGATAATTCGCTTAATGCAACTATATTGTCGACACATGGTTGATTTTTGTTCGTCAGAAGACCGCGGAGCGCCTGACGGGCTCCGCTCGAGAAGGTATTGAGGATTGCGAGGCCGCTTGATAGCCGGCCTTGTAGGCGCGAAGCTTGCGCGCGATGGTCGTCAACGATGACGCTGGGCACCGGATACCTTCGGTGCTCTCAGGTTCATCGCCTTAGCCCGGGTGCCTTTGACGTACCGGGCCGATTGCTTTTTTGGGCGTTTCAAAAGCGCCGTGAATGACAGGCCTCGCCAATGATGTCGAGGAAGTCATCGTGGGACACTGGCTTGCTCACGTGGTAATTGAAACCCGATTGCCTGGCTTTTTTCTCGTCGCTGCTGGTGGCATAGCCCGTCAAGGCAATGGCCGGTGTGTGCTTGAGATGGGCGATCTGGCGAATGGCATGCATCAGTTCGTGGCCATTCATGAGCGGCATGCCGATGTCCGAGATGATCACGTCGTAGCTGCTGTCCCTGGCCGCTTTCAGGGCCTTGTGCGGATCGCTGAAGGCATCGACGTGAGCATCCTCCATTTCCAGCAACGTCTGCAGGACTTCCATGACGTCCTTGGAGTCTTCCACCAGCAGCACTTTCTGGCCGATCAGTCGCCCCGACTCACCCGGCCCATGCGGTTGCTCGTTGGCGTGCTGTGGCGCCTGGCACAGTGGCAACAGGACGGTAAACCTGCATCCCCGTCCCAGGCCTGCGGAATGTACATTCACCGAACCGCCGTGGGCTTCCACCAGTTGCCGCACCAAAGACAGGCCAATGCCCAGGCCTTCGCGCTGATGGCTGGCATGCTGGTTGTCCGCCTGGCTGAAGAGATCGAACACCTTGTGCAGATTGTCCTGCTCGAGCCCCACGCCGCTGTCGATGACGTCCAGTTGCGCCATGTTCTCGACACGATGGGCGATCAGCTCGATGCGGCCATCCCTGGGCGTGAACTTCAGTGCATTGTTGAGCAGGTTCCAGATGATCTGCTCCAGGCGTGTGCTGTCGGCATCGACCACCAGGGGCGGCTTGGGAGGCTGGGGCAGCTGCAGCGTGACCTCGCACGGATGCTGGTCATTGATCACCACGGTGTAGATATCCTGGAGAATTCGTCCCAGGTCCACTGCCTGTTTTTTCAGCTTGAGCTTGCCGGTGCGTACCCGGGCGACGTCCAGCAGGTCGTCGATGATCCGCGCCTGGCTGGCGACCGCATCGCAGATGGTGTTCACGGCTTTCATGGCCGGCCCGGCGGATTTGGTCATCGGCAGGCGCCGCAGCAGTTCGGCATTGAGCTGGATGAGATTGAGCGGGTGCTTGAGTTCGTGGGACATCACGGCAAAGAACTCGTCCTTGAGGTGACTGCTGGTCCGGGTGTCGGCCAGTTGCTGGCTTTGTTGGTCGTGCATGCGCTTGTGACCGGTGAGGTCGCGGGCAATCTTCACGTAGCCCTGCAGGCTTTCCCCCTTGAGCAAGGCGACTTCGCCACTGCAATAGAAGCGGCTGCCGTCCTTGCGCAAGTGCCAGCGCTCGTCTTCGCCGCGCCCATGTTTGCGTGCCGCCGCAAGTTCGGCTTCAGGCACGCCCTCGGCGCGGTCCTCGGGAGTGAAGATCAGGTCATAGCAGGCGCCGAGCACTTCGTCCTTGGCGTAACCGAAAATCAGCTGCGCGCCGGTGTTCCAGTCGGTAATCACACCATGCTCGTCGAGAATGATGATCGCGAAGTCGTGGGTGCTTTGCGCCACCAGACGCATGCGTTCCTCACCCAGGCGCAGCTCGTCTTCGGCGGCGCGCCGCTTGCTGATGTCGATGAAGGTCAGCACCGTGCCGTCGATATGATCCTCGCTGGAACGATAGGGCAGCAATCGGGCGATGTACCAGCGTTGGTCGTTGCTGCTGACCTCGCGCTCGATCATGTTCAGCGATTCGAAGACGGTCGCCGCGTCCTCCGCCATCTGCGGGTAATCGAGGCGGTGGGTGATGTCCATCAACGAGCGCCCGGTGTCGACCGGCAGCATGCTGAAGATGTCCGTGGCCCTGGGGGTGAACCAGCGGATGCGCATGTTGCGATCGACGAACACCGTGGCGATGTCGGTGGAGGTAATCAGGTTGGAAAGGTAGTCGTTGATCTTGTCGGTTTCTTCAACCTTGGTTTTGAGCTCGTAGTTGACCGTCAGCAGTTCCTCGTTGATCGACTGCAGCTCTTCCTTGCTGGTCTCCAGCTCTTCGGTAGCTGAACGCAACTCCTCGTTGATGGCCTGCATTTCTTCGTTGGACGCCTTGAGCTCTTCGCTGGAGACCTCCGATTGCTCGATGGTCTCCTGCAAATGCAGCTTGGTACGTTGCAGCTCTTGTTCGAGATTGCTCAACATCCGGTTTTCGGTCTGGCCAGAGACGCTGGCGAGCGAGTCCTGAGGCTCGACTTCGCGCTCCTCAAAGATCACCAGGACGTATTCGTTTTCGGTCTCGTCGTCCTTGTAGGGGTGAGCGGTCAGGTCGACCAGATAGCTGCGCCGCTCACGCTCGATTCGCACTTTGCGCGAGGTCGCTGGCGTGCCGGCCTGCTGCACCTGAAACAGCGTGGTGCGGATCTCCAGTCGCAGGTCCGGATGGGCCAGCGTCAGCAAGTTGCGCGACAACTCGCCCGCCACATAACGCAGGAAGCGCCCAGCACCTTCGGTGATGTGCAGGATATTGGCATTGGCATCGACGATGATGCTCGGCGGCGCGGCCTTTTCCAGGGCGCGCAAATGGATATCGGCATAGGACGTCTTGCGTGCGGATTGAGCGACGACGGGGCTGCTGGCGATGGTCGTGCGCACGTAGCCACCGCGAGGCATGGCCGGTGCCCGTCGGGTATGGGTCAGGCCACTCTTGGCGCGAAAGATGCGGTTGCGTTTGTCCACGGGGGTGAACAGGTCCAGGCAAGCGTCAGCGGACTCGGAGGTCCCCAGGAACAGGTAGCCGCCCGGGCGCAAGGCAAAATGGAACATTTGCATGATGTCGCGTTGTACGTCGCGGTCGAGGTAAATCAGCAGGTTCCTGCAGACGATCAGGTCGATTTGCGAAAACGGCGGGTCCAGCAACAGGCTGTGCTTGGCGAACAGCACTTTCTCGCGGACTTCCTTGCGCACGCGAAAGTGCTGTTGTTCGCGGCTGAAGTACTGGCGCATGTATGACGGCGGGACGTCGGTTGCGATCGCTTCGGGATAGACGCCGTTGCGGCCGAAGGCGATGGCCCGGTCATCGATATCCGTGGCGAAGACTTGCAGCTTGGCGGGGCTGTCATGCTGCGCCAGCTGTTCGGTCAACATCATCGCCAGGCTATAGGCTTCTTCGCCCGTCGAGCAGCCCGCCGACCAGACGCGGATCTCGTCACGCTGTGGCCCCAACGATTTGAGCAGGCTCGGTACGACATCGCGCTCCAGCGCCTGGAAGGCTTCGCGGTCGCGAAAGAAATTGGTCACGCCGATCAGCATGTCGCACAGCAGTTCCCTGGTTTCTTGCGGATGAGCCTGCAGGTACTGGTAATAGGCGGCCAGATCCGGTTGCGCGGTCACTTGCAAGCGTCGCTCGATGCGGCGCAGCACCGTCGCGCGCTTGTAGTGCTTGAAGTCATGGCCAGTGCCTGCCCGCAGTTGTAGCAGTATGTCCTGCAGCCGTTGTTCCGCGACGGCGGCGTCGCGCTCGCCGGGAGCCGGGCCGATACTGGCGTCAGGATCGTTGGCGTTCGGCAGGCGAATGGCTTGCGAGTTGCGCCATAGCTCCAGCAGCTTTTCCGGCATTTGCACCACCGGCAGCACCAGGTCGACCATCCGGGTGTCGATGGCGGCGCGAGGCATGCCGTCGAACTCGGCATCTTCGGGTGCCTGCACCAACGTGACGCCGCCTTGTTCCTTGATTCGCGACAACCCCACCGCGCCATCAGAACCGGTGCCCGAAAGCACCAGGCAAAAGGCGCGTTCCTTGTGCACATCCGCCAGGTCCCTGAAGAACAGGTCGATGGCGATGTTCAAGCCAGGGTGTCGATCGGTCGATGTCACCGACAGGTGGCCATCGCTCATCGCCAGGTGGTGCGCGGGCGGGATGACGTAGACGGTGTTCTTCTTGATATCAGTCGTTTCGGTCACCTGCAGCACCGGCATCGCAGTGACATCCTGAATGATCCGGTCGACGATGCTGTGGTGATCCGGTGACAAATGAAGAATCACCACGAAGGCCATGCCGCTGTCATCGGGCATGTGTTGAAAAAATGACTTCACGGCCTGAAGCCCGCCGGCGGAAGCGCCGATGCCTACCACAGGAAAGTCCAGGGTACTGGGGGTCAACTCTCTGCGCTGGGGGGCATCGGGTGCGTGCTTCGTGGAAGACGTCATACATTAAGGCCTTAAATGGCGACCGCAGCAGCCTGCCCACGCCAATTCAAACGGGTTCATGAAAGGGGTAAGGATAATGTGGGTAGCGCCGCATTGCTAAGCCAAACAGCGGCGCTGCTGGCACCAGCATAGATCAGGTTTCGGGGTTGTCTGGCATGGCAGCGAGCGGGCGCACTGGAAAGGTGGGGTTGCGCTGGCTTTTGAAACATTGGGAGATAATGTCGTTTTCGTGATGCCTTGGGTGCAAGTGCGCTATCGATTCTGCGAGATGCTGTAGAAAATCACCGTAGATGCATGATTTAAGGCGCTTTTTTTTTTGCAGCCGACTGCGGGCAGTGTTCGAAAAACACCGTTGCAAACTTGCTTCACTCGGTCGGGATGTATATATTCCCCCCTCTGCTTCACCGCGCTACCGCCCGAATGGCGAAACTGGTAGACGCATGGGACTTAAAATCCCCCGCTCGTAAGGGCGTGCCGGTTCGATTCCGGCTTCGGGCACCATATATTTCAAGGGTTTGCGAGCGGAAGCTAAGCAAGCCCTTGTTCGTTTCTGGTCCGCAATTATTGGATTGGTCCGCAATTCACTTGGTTGGCGAGACTCGTCATTACGACGATCGTATGCCCAAGTTGATCCCTAGCCTACAAAATATCGCGGCTTGATTCGGCTTTGTCCGTACCGGCTTTAGCCTGCAAGTCGCGCATTTGGAACTCGGACTTTTCGACCCCGGCCGCTTCCCTGGCCAAGTCAAATCTCCCCCGTAGCATCGCCACCGACATTGGTGTGCCATCCTCTAACGATCAACCGCGTCGAGCGGACCTTGTGTTCTGACTTCCGGGACATGATTCGATCAATCAAAACCCTTAGCTCGCCAGTGATTTCAATTCGCCGCTTTGCGTTTGTATTGCCCTGCAGCACCCATATCTGACCTTCGCGAACGTCTCGCTCATCCAACAATCGAGTGTCGGTAACCCGCTGGCCAGTCAAATAGGCCTGTTTCCGTTAGCACTGCTGCATCATTGGGGTGTGATCTTGTGCTGGGATTTCGCCGGCAGGGCGGCTGAGATGGCTGGCCAATTCTTGGGCCAATTTATCGGGGAAGGGCGAAGAATGCGGGTAACCGTTGTGGTTTGGCCCTTGAACTCAAAGGCCGATTCCCCGAATTCACCCGCCTAGACGTCATAATTAAATGTCGCGTCTACCTACGCGGAGCGCTGCGGTCGACCTTTAGCAGACTCAGAGTAAGGGGTGGCCGTTTGCGGACGTCCCAGTGGAACGAAACGAGTGATTTGAACCGATTATGAGGAGATTCACCTTCCTTAAAATGAAGAGCCCCTCCTGTTTCAGCTTTTCGCAGGCCAAGTACCACTACATTCGCATGCCATTGCAACTATACAAATTTCAGCCTGGTCAGTTTTGAAGGAGGGAGGGCACCGATCTCTATAAAGCAGAAACTCTCACCTCTTAAACACCGCCATTTTGATACACCGTCGCACTCCAATATTGGCTGCCGTTACGTTTTTGGCGAGTCCATCCATCTGCCTCCAGTTGTCTGGCGATCATTCGATTCATAAAGCCATGACCGAGCAGCAGAACCGGTCCTTCGCTGGCAAGGGACTGAAGTCGTTGAGCTGCCGTGCGGGCACGCATCCTCGCAATGCCGACGGATTCGACTCTGCGTGAGTAACCACACAACCATAAGACTCGAAGGATAAATGCCCAGGTAAACGGCGATAGCCGTGGCAGTTTCCAGTGACCATAAGGCAGTGGCGCTTCACGGAATAGCGCGTCGACGAAGGCGGGCTTCAGGCCCAGAGCCTGGACGGAAGTCAGCGCACGAGGCGCGTTGCTCGAGACAATCACCGTGGCGATTGCGGCGAGTTGCTTGCTGGCATCCGGGACGGGTTGGTCGGTAATTTCGGATCGGTCGTATTGTTCGATCCAGTCTTTCATATCGAGCGCTGACATTTTGTCGGTTGCGTCCAGCTTTGGCTGGCCGTGACGCATCAGGATTATTTTTCTGCTCACTGTCTGTTTACGTCCTTGTCCTGGTGTTTATCAAACCAACCGTGATCACGGTACCACGCCACGGTGTCGGTGATTGTTTGCTCCAGCGCCCGGAAACTTAGGTCAAGCTCTCGTTCACTCTTGCCGTGGTTGAAACAGGTGCGGTCCTTTTCTCGTACCAACAGGCGCAACGTGGCCATGCTCAGCAGAATGGGCTTGCCGGTAATACGCGCGTAGATCTCTTGCACAACTGCCAAGGTGTACAGAAAGGGCAGCGGCAGTTGTCGAACGGGTGTCTTGACGCCTGCGATACGCCCAAGAACGGGCACCAGCTCTCGCATGGTCATATGCCGACCCGCCGCGAGATAGCACTCGCCTCGCCGTCCATGTCTGGCGGCGGCAATCTGCGCCAATGCCACATCGCGGGCATCGACAACGGAGAAACTACCAGGGATCAGTCCGGGCAATTTACCGCGTACGACATCGTTGACCAACTGTCCCGAGGAGGTCGGACCAATGTCGGCAGGACCCCACATCCAGCCAGGCAGGACCATGCAGGCATGCATCTCGGGATGGACTTCCAGGAACGACAGGACGATACGGTCGGCGAGGATCTTGCTGCGGTAATAGTCATCCGCATCGGCGTCGGCCCGCAGACAGGTTTCATCAATTGACGTGCCGGGAGCTCCGTCGAGCACGGCAATGGAAGACGTATGGATGAACCGTCGTATACCAGCGCGGTAGGCCTGACCAAGCAGGTTCCGTGTACCGGACACATTAATCTTTTCGAGTTCTTCCCAGTGGCTGCCGCCCTTGTAGTTGTCGCGAAAGAACGCTGCGGTGTGGAATACCGTATCGCAGCCTTGCAGCGACACTGCGAACGCGTCGACATCGGCCATGTCACCCACCACCAGTTCCACACCCGGCAAATGCTTGAACTGTTGTTCACCTTTGGCTCTTGAGCGGACCAGGGCTTTAACCACGCAGCCACGAGCGACCAATTCGCGCACCAGGTTGTTGCCCAACAAGCCGGTCGCGCCAGTGACGAATGTGTTATGCATGTGTCAACCCTCACTCTGATCGGCTAACGGCATCAACACCGCACTGTCGAAGAAGGCCTCTTCACGTATGGCCAACCCGTCTCTGAAGGTGAAGTGTGCGGCGTAGTACGCGGCAATGTGGCGTCCATGGGGTGGAATCACCCGGTCCGACAGCACTAATGGTGCAGTGAAGGTGCCGGTCAGGAGGGCGGTCAGTGCCAAACGATCGTCAGTGACGATAAAAGGGCTCAAGGTCACCTTGGCATCGGGGAACGCTTCGATTAATGCGCGCTCTCGCTTGTGCATGGTTTCGCGACCGGTTTGTATCCCCATACCATCGAAGTAGACGAAGTCTTCGGAAACCAGCGCAAGCATCGACTCCAGATCTCGGCGATTAAAGGCGCTGGCGGCGCGTTCCGCATAGTCGTTGGGGCCAGTAGTCATACAGTCCATTCCATTCTTTTCGAGGGGGTGTAGATATACCGTTGACGCCTCTGCCGAAAAACAGCGACTGCTGCATAATGGATTTGCAAATTTGCGGATCAGGGAAGATATGAAGCATGGCTTTGCAAGCAAATTGGGACGATCTTCGCCTGCTGTTGGCAGTCTCGCGACGTGGCAGCTTTCTTCAGGCCGGCCAATTGCTGGGGGTCGCTGCGTCTACTGTGGCGCGACGGCTGACCCAACTTGAAGGCGCACTTGGCGAGCCACTCGTCGAGCGGGGAGTTGAAGGATGCAGGTTGACCCCGCGAGGCCAATCCCTCGTGGACGTTGCCCTGGCTGCAGAAGCGGGCTTGAGGCGTCAAACCGTTACGGGCATGTCCGAGTTACACACAGAGCTGTCTGGCAGTGTCGTGGTCAGTGCAGGAGAGGGGTTCTCGTCTTGCATGCTGGAGGCCGCGAGTCGCTTCACCACTCTGCATCCGCGATGCTCGGTGGAGTTGCTGGTAACAGCCGACTTTCACAAGATCGTCCGCGGCGTCGCAGACATTGCTGTACGCACGACTCATCTGGGCGAACCGTCGCTGATTTATCGCTCCATAGGCAGGCTCGCTTACGGTGTCTTCGCCGATGCAGGTTATCTGAAGCGGTTTCCAGGGCTGACTCCGGCCACTGCGGTCAATATTGGCTTGCTTCCTCCGCTGGACATGTTGCCGCAAATGCGGGTGGCAAAGGCCGCGGGGTTGGACCGCACGCAGATCACCGTGAGCTCGTTCGCGGTTCAGCTCGAATCGGTGAGGCGAGGTATGGGCGTGGCGGTGCTGCCCCGTATTCTGGCGAAGGATCTGATCGGGTTGTTCCCGGATCTCCAACTTCCAGATATGGAGGTCTATCTGGTGACCCGGCCGCAGGCATTGAAACAGGCTCACATCAAATGTTTTTTTGTCATCCTGGAGCAGGTGCTGCTTGAAGCCCTTTCCATGGAAAGTGTCGAAGGTTACCTCTTGGAGAGCGCTCCGAAATGAGCGCATAAGGCCGCTTGCAGGTTGTACGGTAATGGTGGGAAACAAGCCTTTTCTCCACATTGATTAGAGTGATTTCGAGGCCAAAAAATGGGTCAAAATAGGTGTTATTCGATTCCGGCTTCGGGCACCATGAATATCAAGGGCCTACCGTTTTCGCGGTAGGCCCTTTTTCGTTGGCTACGCTTTTTGCTTCTCCCGACGCCATGTCGTCACACTGCAACCAAAGCGACCCGAGAACCATCTGGAAAAGGCACTCAAGGAAGAAAAGCCCAGAAGAATGGCGACTTCTGAAAGCGGTCGCTCGCGGTTCACGACATAGCGGTTTACCAGATCGACCCGAACGTCATCGACAATGGATGAGTAGGTTTGATTGTGATGGGCGAGGTGGCGATACAGGGTCTTGCGGTCCACGCCAAGCTGCTGGGCCAGTTTTTCGGCTACGCACTCGCCCGTTGGCAATAGCGCGAAGACCAGTTTGCGCACCTTGTCAGGCATCGTCACGTCGGACTGGGCCAGTTTGGCGTCGAGGAATTCCCGGGCATGGCGCGCAATCAATGGGTCATACGACTGGATCGCTGCATCCAAATCGGTGGTGGCCAATACGATGCCGTCGAATTCATGATTGAACCGAACCGATGGTCCAAACACATGCCGGTGCATCGCCAGATTGACTGGCGCCTGGTGCGTGAAACAGACACTGCGAGGCTTCCAGGTGGGGCCAAGCAGTTGTTTCAACGTTCGGAAAATCACGCACGTGACGAGTTCGGTGGCTTGTCTTACCGATCCCCCCATATTGTCCGTGAGTTCCTGCCTGAAAATCGCCACGCCGTTGGCTTCTTCAATGCTCAAGTCCATTGATTCGTTGGTGAGCCCGAGACGACGTGTCAACGATTGCCAGGCTTTGCGCAGCGTCTGCTCCTCGCGCAGGGCAATGGCCAGGGGACCGAGGTTTTCCAGCTGGCGGGTTTGGCCCATGCGCAGGCCAAAGTCTTCGACCTTCGCCGCATACGCTGAGTCTTCCAGCAAGTGCATGACCGATTTCGCCGGGATCATGATGCTTGGGTCCATCAACGCGGCATCGGTGATGCCTGCCTTGCGCAACTGTCGATAGGGGTCGAGTCCGACGGAGATCGCAACGTCGATAAAATTCGTCAGGCTTGAACTTCTAAGCAAACTCGGCATTGGAACTCCATTTTTGCCTCGAGATGTAAAAAAAATACCCCGAAATGTCAAGTCCAACAAAGGCCATTCGCGGATACTTTTTCTACGAGTGGCGCTAAGCACACTGATATTGAGCGCAAACATTCGGCATTTCGTATTCGAGGAGAATCAATTTGGCACACGTTATTCGTATGAATGAAACAGGTGGTCCGGATGTTTTGCGCTGGGAAGAAATGGAGGTTGGCGATCCGGGTCCAGGGCAAGTTCGATTGCGTCATGAAGCGGTGGGCCTGAATTTTGCCGACACCTATTTCCGTTCCGGGTTGTACCCGATGCCGCTTCCCGCCGGCATGGGCGTGGAAGGCGCAGGCGTAGTCCAGGCCGTTGGCGAAGGGGTGAGTAATGTTGCGGTCGGCGATCGTGTCACCTACACCGGCTTCCTTAACACATTGGGCGCCTATAGCACCGAGCGCCTGATACCCGCGGCGCCCTTGATCAAGCTGCCCGACTCCATTTCGTGCGAAACAGCGGCGGGGATGACCATGCGCGGGCTGACGTCGTCCTATCTGATGCGTCGCATCCATGACTTCAAAGCGGGCGACACCATCCTCATGCATGCGGCGGCTGGCGGTGTTGGACTGATTGTGTCGCAGTGGGCCAAGCTACTCGGTGTGACGGTTATCGGCACCGTATCGAGCGAAGCCAAGGCCGAGATTGCGCGGGCCCATGGTTGTGACCATACGATCAACTACAGCCACGAAGACGTGGCCGCGCGGGTCCGTGAATTGACCGATGGCGTTGGCGTCAACGTGGTGATCGACAGCGTGGGGAAAGACACCTTCGACGCCTCTTTGAATTCGGTCAAGCGGCGCGGTCTGGTCGTTTGCCTGGGCTTCGCCTCCGGCCCGGTCTCAGGCTTTGATCCGCAAATCCTTGCCACCAAGGGTTCACCTTTCCTGACCCGCCCGGCGCTGGCTGATTACATCGTCGACCCGGTGGAAAAGGCCGCACTCGCTGCGGAAATCTTCGGTCATGTTGCAGCCGGTCGCATCAACATCCCGATCAACCAGCGTTACGCGCTACAGGACGCGGTGCAGGCCCATCGCGATCTGGAAGCGCGCAAAACCACAGGCTCCTCGATTTTTGTGATCTGAGGAGGTCGCCATGCGAGTTGAACAACTGACCTGTTCCATCGGTGCCGAGCTGATCGATGTCAATGTCGCCGACGCCATCCACGACGATGAAGTGTTCGGGCTTATCCGCGAAGCGTTGATCAAGCATCGGGTGCTGTTTTTGCGTGATCAGGACATTACCCGGGCTGAGCATGCGAGCTTTGCACGCCGCTTTGGCGATCTGGAGGACCACCCGGTAGCGCCGACCGACCCCGAGGCGCCCGGCCTGGTGCAAATCTACAAGCGCCCGGACGTCCCGCTCGATCGCTACGAGAACACTTGGCATACCGATGCGACCTGGCGCCAGGCACCGCCCATGGGGGCCGTACTGCGTTGCGTGGAGTGCCCGCCAGTCGGCGGTGACACGATGTGGGCGAATATGGTGTTGGCCTATGACAACTTGCCGGATCAGGTCAAGGCGCAGATCGGCGACCTGATTGCCAGTCATAGCATCCAGTCGAGTTTCGGCGCGGCGATGCCGCGTGAAAAACGCCATGCGCTGAAGGCCCAGTTTCCGGATGCAGAGCATCCAGTCGTGCGCATTCACCCTGAAACCGGCGAAAAGGTGCTGTTCGTCAATGCCTTTGCGACGCACTTCGTGAATTACCACACCAAGGAACGTGTGCGTTACGGACAGGACTGCAACCAGGCGGGTGGTGACCTGCTGCAATACCTGATCAGCCAGGCGTACATCCCTGAATATCAAGTGCGCTGGCGCTGGAAGAAAAACAGCATGGCCATCTGGGACAACCGCTGCACCCAGCATTACGCCGTGATGGATTACCCGCCGTGCCATCGCCAGATGGACCGCGCCACGATCATCGGTGACCGGCCTTACTGAACGGGCAGACACAGCTTTTTTCCAATCCGATCCAACTAGCTGACAGTGAGATAGAAAATGCAATTTCTAGACGATTCGCTGCACCCGGAAAACCAGGAAAAAGTAGTTATTACCGTCGCCCCGTACGGTCCCGAGTGGATGCCTGAGGACTTCCCGGAAGATATCCCTGTCACCATGGCAGAACACATCGAAAAGGCAGTCGAGTGTTACGACGCTGGCGCCACTGTGCTGCACCTGCATGTGCGGGAACTTGATGGCAAGGGATCGAAACGCCTGTCCAAATTCAACGAGCTGATCGCCGGTGTGCGCGAGGCTGTGCCGGACATGATCATCCAGGTCGGCGGTTCGATTTCATTCGCCCCGGAAAACGATGGCCAGGCTGCCAAGTGGCTGTCCGATGACACGCGCCACATGCTGGCAGACCTTGATCCGAAACCCGACCAGGTAACGGTAGCGATCAACACCACGCAGATGAACATCATGGAGTTGCTCTATCCCGAATACATCGAGGGCACTTCGCTGGGCAATCCGCTACTCGGCGCAGCCTATAGCGAAATGACAGTGCCCGCAGGGCCTGCCTGGGTGGCAGAGCACCTGCGCCGCCTGCAGGCCTCCGGGATTCAGCCGCACTTCCAGTTAACGGGTATCCACGCGCTGGAAACCCTGCAGCGCCTGGTGCGCAAAGGCCTCTACACCGGTCCTTTGAATTTGACCTGGATCGGGGTAGGTGGAGGATTTGAGGGGCCCAATCCGTTCAACTTCATGAACTTCGTACAGCGTGTCCCGCAAGCTTGCACATTGACCGCCGAGTCTCTGCTCAAGAATGTGCTGCCGTTCAACATGATGGCATTGGCCATGGGTTTGCACCCGCGCTGCGGCAACGAAGACACCATCATTGGTCAACATGGCCAGCGCTTCGGCTCAGTGGATCAGGTCAAGCAAACCGTGCGTGTGGCTAAAGAGTTGGGCCGCGAAATTGCGACCGGCAAAGAGGCGCGCCAAATCTACCGCATCGGCACCTGGTACAAGGATGCAGACGAAACGCTCGCTGCAAACGGCATGCTGCCCAACCGCACTGCGGGCCCGATCGTCCCCTCGGCCCACGGTCGATAGTTCGCCTCAGCGTGAGCACGGGCAGTAAGGCGCCAGCGCCTTCCTGCCCGGTTGTACCGATGCAGCCGTGCGCAATTCCCTTGAGTTGCGTGGATAAAAATAATGGGGGCGATATGCAGGCAGAGAAGTTTTCCATATCGGTTGCGGCGAATCCTGCGCGTGGGATTTCACGCCCGCGAGCCTATTGCTGGCTGGTATTTATCGTTATCTACGCATTGATGCTGTCCGATTACATGTCGCGACAGGCACTCAATGCAGTCTTTCCACAACTGAAGGCCGAGTGGGCCTTGAGCGATGCGCAACTCGGCCTGCTCAGTGGCATCGTGGGGCTTGCGGTTGGCTTGCTGGCTGTTCCGGCCGCGTTGATGGCGGACCGCTGGGGGCGGGTTAAAAGTGTGGTGATCATGGCGCTGTTCTGGAGCCTGAGCACCTTGGCCTGTGGACTGGCAGAGCACTATAACCAGCTGCTGCTGGCCCGACTGTTTGTCGGTATTGGCGAGGCCGGCTACGGCAGCGTGGGGCTCGCAATTATCTTGAGTGTATTCCCGTCTTCCATGCGTGCCACGCTGACCGGGGCCTTTACCTCTGCCGGCATGTTTGGCTCGGTACTGGGCCTGGCCTCAAGCGGCGTGATAGCGAATCACTTTGGCTGGCGCGCCGCGTTGATTGCCATGGCGGCGCTCGGGTTTCTATTGATCCTGTTCTTTGCATTCACCATTACTGAAACACGCCTGGCGCAGCACAGGCCCCTTCAGTTAGTCGAGTCGCCGGTCGAAGGCAAACGTGTTGAAAAAATTCGATTGCGCTCACTTCTCAAGACGTTGTTTGGCGCGCCGACGCTGGTGTTCACCTATGTTGGCAGTGGCCTTCAGCTCTTCACCGCCTACACCATCATTGCCTGGATGCCCAGTTACCTGAACCGCTACTACGATTTACCCGCTGACAAGTCGGCACTGGCGGCGGCAGTGTTACTGATCGCCAGCGGGCTCGGCATGGGTCTGTGCGGCGTGTTCACTGACTGGGTGGGGCGCAAGTCGGACAAAAACAAAACGTTGCCCGCCATTTTCTACTGCCTGGGCTCCTGCCTGCTGCTGATGATCAGCATGCGCTTGCCACCCGGCACCGGACAGTTCGCGGTGATCATCGCGGGCGTTTTCTTTGCGGCTGGCACTTATGGCTCAGCGGGCGCCATCGTCACCGATCTGGTGCACGTCTCTCTTCACGGAACCGCGATCGCTACCCTGGCGCTGGCCGGCAACCTGTTGGGTGCCGCGCCAGGGCCCTACCTGACCGGCCTGCTCGCCGACAGGATCGGCCTGCTCGGCGCGTTGCAGTGGGTCCCGTTAGTCTCGATTGGCTCAGCACTGGCGTTTGCTTTCGCAAGGTCCCATTACCTCCACGACCTGCGCCGCCATGAATCCTCAAGTTGCCATCAATCGCGTTGAAAAAACACTTCTCACATCCCGTAAGGAAATGCAGACGATGAATCACATCCATTCAAAACCGCTCAAGGGTAAAGTCGCCGTCATCACCGGCGCTGGCCGTGGCATTGGCCGCGCCATTGCCCTGGCTTATGCGCAGGCCGGCGCCGCGGTGGTTTGCAGTGCCCGCAGCACGGCGGAAATAGCCGAGACTGTGCGCATGATCATCGAAGCAGACGGCCAGGCTGTCGCCCAGACAGTCGACGTGGGTGACTACGCCGCAGTCGCCGCCCTGTACCAGCGCGCCAGCGATGAATTCGGCGGCGTCGATATCGTGGTCGCCAACGCCGGCATCGCCATCGAGCAACGACGGATCGAGGACAGTGACCCGGCGCAGTGGCGCAAGACCATCGACATCAACCTGACCGGCGCCTACCACACCGCTCATGCCGCCATCCCTTACCTGCGCCGGCGCGGTGCCGGGAAAATCATCATGATCGGTTCTGGCCAGCGCCACCGTGCCACCCCCGGTTTTTCGGCTTACTCCTGCTCCAAGAGCGGCATGTGGATGCTCACCCAGTCGCTCGCGGTGGAGTTGCTGGAATACAACATCAGCGTCAACGAACTGATTCCAGGGCCTGTACAGACCGAGATGACCCGTGATGCGGCGATTCCCCCGGGAGAGTGGTTCAAGACCCCGGAAGACGTGGTGTCGCTGGCCTTGTTCCTGGCAAATATGCCTGATGCAGGACCTACCGCTCAGAGTTACAGCCTTATGCGCCGGGCGATCTGATGGGCAAGACGTCGTCTTGGACCCAGTGACGACTCTAACTTGACCCATGAATGTCGCTTTAACTGAAACTCATCCTGTGAGAAGCGTTAAATGAGTGCAACTGCATTGTTTACCCGGATGGATCAAAGCACCCAGGAAGACTGGGATATTATATCTGCAGAATTTAAAAACTTTGCCAGCGCTTTGCCTGATCGAATCATCGCGCACATGAACTTGCTGTCAGGTGATTTTTCCGGCTTTCCGATTGATCGCCTGGGTCACTGCCTGCAAACGGCTACGCGCGCCTATCGTGATGGTCGCGATGAAGAGTATGTGGTGTGCGCGTTACTGCATGATATCGGTGATACGTTGGGCACCTACAATCATTCCGAAGTGGCGGCGGCCATCCTCAAACCCTTTGTCAGCGAAGAAAATCACTGGATGATCCAGAACCATGGAATTTTCCAGGGTTATAACTTCTTTCACCGCATTGGAATGGATCGCAACATGCGCGACATGTTCAAGGAACAGTCGAACTATGCGCGCACGGCAGAATTTATCGAATTGTACGACAGTCCCGCCTTCGATCCCGAAGGTGAAACCTTACCCTTGAGCTTCTTTGAGCCGATGTTGCGCCGTGTATTTGCCAAGCCCAGGTTGTCCCTCTATGGGCCCATGTTTGAGCGCTGAAACACCCGCCAACCCCAAAATGTAAAATTATTACCCCAAATCGTCAAAAGCGGATTTGGTTTTCTGCAGATACTTGTCTCACGTCATCCAGATACCGGAGTCATTTATGCAATTGGACGAGCAACTTGAACACGCGCCATTTGAAATGGCGCAGGCAAGCACGCGCAACTTTGCAGGCCGTGTCGTATTGATTACCGGCGCGGGCCGAGGCCTGGGGGGAACCATTGCCCGGCATTTCGCGCGGGCCGGTGCGGATGTTGTCATCTGCGATATCGATATCCCCGCCCTGGAGGAAACCCGCAAGGCCGTTGAAGCGGCGGGTGCCAACTGTTTGGCCCTGCACTGCGACATCTCCTCGAGCAGCCAGGTGGTCGCCATGTTCGCCGACATTGTCCAGCGTTTTGGCACGTTGCACATTCTGGTGAATAACGCGGCGCTGGCGCCCACCGGGGCCGCTGATGCGGTACGACGTAACAAGCATTACGCCTACATCACCACTGCGCAACCGAGGCAATCACTGGGTTTCACCAGTGAAATAACCGACGAGGAGTGGCATCGGTACTGGGATGTCAATGTGCACGGCATGTTCTATTGCACGCGCGAAGCGCTCAAGCTGATGCAGGAGCAACGCTATGGTCGCATCGTGAACCTTGCCTCGATCGCCGGGATGTCGGCAATCAGCGCGCACAGTCCGCACTACAGCGCGTCAAAGGGCGCCGTCATTGCCTTCACCAAATCGGTCGCGGCGGAAGTTGCCGGCGGCAACATCCTGGTCAATGCCTTGGCACCGGGCGGGGTGTCGACTCCCTTCTTTGAAGAGTATCTCGACTCCATCGGCGAGGAAGGCCGACGCAGGTTCTGGCAAGTCATACCGGCGGGCAGGTTCGGGACAACCGATGAATATGCGTCCGTGGCGACGTTCCTTGCAGGCGATCACTATTTCGTGGGGCAGGTCATCAGTCCCAATGGGGGAGCAGTCCTTTAAACAGTGCGAACTTGCTGTTGAGTACGACACCCCCACTTCAACATCTGGACAACACTATGCGACTGGTAAGATTCGGAGAAAAGGGCAAGGAGAAGCCTGGCCTGCTCGATAGCCAGGACATCATCAGGGACCTGAGCGGTATTCTCAGCGACATCGACGCAAGTACATTCACGCCATCATCCCTGGCGCATCTACAGGATATCGATCCATCGACTCTCCCGGCCGTGGAGGGGAATCCAAGGTTGGGGACGCCACTGCGGGTAACCGGCAAGTTCCTCGCGATCGGGTTGAATTACCGGGATCATGCACAGGAGGCCAATCTGCCGATTCCTTCGGAACCGATAGTGTTCATGAAAGCCAACTCCTGTGTCACGGGCCCCCATGATGAAATCATCCTTCCACCCGATAGTAAAAAAACCGATTGGGAAGTCGAACTCGGCATTGTTATTGGCAGCGAAGGCGCCTATCTCGAAAAAAAGGATGCATTGGCGTATGTAGCGGGCTACGTCCTGGTTAATGATGTTTCGGAAAGAGCCTATCAATTGGAGCGTGGAGGCACTTGGGATAAAGGAAAGAGTTGCGATAGCTTTGGCCCGATTGGCCCATGGTTCATCACCAAAGATGAAATAGGCGACGTACAGAACTTATCCATGTGGCTGGAGGTGAACGGCGTTCGCCGGCAAACAGGCAACACGGCGACGATGATTTTTGATGTGCCCACTATCGTCGCGTATATCAGCCAGTTCATGCGACTTTACCCTGGCGACATTATCACCACGGGTACGCCGCCAGGCGTTGGGATGGGTATCAAGCCCACACCGGTTTTTCTTGAAGAAAACGACATTGTTACGCTGGGTATTGAAAAACTTGGCCAGCAACGCCAGGCGTGTGTTCGCTACAAAGGTTGAGTTCAATAAAGGCTATTAACAATAGTTCCGGCGGGAAAATGCGTCATCGAAGTATTTGATGTTGTTTGGATAAAAACAAAAATAAACGGAGACAAGTCAATGCATGAACATAGCGTTTGTAGTGCGTGCCCGAGGCGAAGTCAGTTGGCTGTGGCCTGACCTTGAACAAAACTTTCTAAACATTCGCATTGCCCGGGTGCCGGGCAGGAGATCTACAGAATGATGTTCGTGAAAAGTTTGATGGCGACTTCCCTGGCAATGGTTTTCACAACAGCGGTACACGCCGCAGTGTCCCCTGAACAGGCGGCCAGGCTGGGCTCCAGCCTGACGCTGGTGGGGGCCGAAAAGGCCGGTAGTGCCGATGGCTCCATTCCGGCCTATAGCGGCGGCCTGACCACCGCACCGGCCAGCTTCAAGGCGGGCGATACGTTTCGTCCGGACCCCTTTGCCAGTGAAAAGCCGGTGCTGGTGATCGACGGCAAGAACCTCGCCCAGTACCAGGGCATGCTCACGGCCACCACGGCGAAGTTGATCGAGCGATTTCCCAGCTACCGCGTCGATGTTTATCCGACCCACCGCACTGTAGTACTGCCGCAGGCAGTCCTGGACAACAGTGTGAAGAACGCGTCCGGGGCCAAGTCCCTTGAAGGCGGGTTGGCCATCGACAACGTCTTGCCGGGCGTGCCGTTCCCGATTCCGCAATCGGGCGCCGAGGCCATGTGGAACTTCCTGCTGCGTTACCAGGGCGTCAATATCAATGCCAAGTACGACTCCTGGAACGTCGATTCGGCCGGTGTGGCCAGCCTGGCGACCACCGCTCAAGCGTTCATCAACTACCCGATCTACGAGAACATGTCGCAGCCGATCACCAGCTCCGACGTGTACTACCAGATGAAACTGTATTACACCGGCCCGGCGCGGCGCGCCGGTGAAGCCATCATGCTCAAGGACGCGACCAACGCCATCGAAATGCCGCGCCGCGCCTGGCAGTACCTGCCTGGCCAGCGCCGGGTGAAGCTGGCCCCGAGCCTGGCCTACGACACGCCTAACCCAGGTACGGCTGGCACCGGCACCTACGACGACGTGTTCGTGTTCAACGGCGCGCTGGATCGCTATGACTGGAAGTTGGTGGGCAAGCAGGAAATGATCGTGCCCTATAACACCTACAAACTGACCTACGCCCAGGATCCGAAGTCGCTGACGACCTCCAACCACCTGGCACCGGATATGGTGCGCTGGGAGAAACACCGCGTCTGGGTGGTGGAGGGCAACCTGAAGTCCGGCGCACGTCACGTGTACCAGAAACGCCGCTTCTATCTGGATGAAGACAGCTGGGTCGCTCTGGCCTCTGACCAGTACGATTCCCGTGGGCAGCTCTACCGTGGTTCCTTCGCCTTCCTGAGCCAGAGTTATGACAAGCAGGTTCCGGACGCCACGCCGTACATGATCTACGACCTGGTCGGCGGTTCCTACAACATCAACGGCGTGGTTGGCCCGTACGGCGGCATCCACTACATCAATGCGCTGTCCAAGGCACAGTGGTCGCCTGAGTCCCTGGCAGGGGCGGGCATTCGCTAGGAATTCATGTGGTGAGAGGACTTGTGTGGTGAGGGTTTTATCCCCTCACCACAGGTTTCTTGTTCGCCTGGACATTTGCTGGCCGGGCTCAAGAATACGGCGTCTGCACACGCAAGGTTATTTGAAGTGCTTCGTCATCGCCTGCTTACCGATTGCGGCTTCAATGTCTCGGTAGGTGCGCTTATCGGTCGCGCAAAGCAGCGACCGTCCATCCCTCAGTTGCATCGAAAAGGTCAGCTCGATTTCATCGTCTGCCAATATCACGCCAGCGACAGCTCCGATCGGTCCGAGAGCCAATGCGCCGGCCAGCCCCAAGCCGACAGCGCTCGATACGTCCCGATAAGAAGATTCATTGACAACCGTGACGTCGAGTATTTCGCACGTGGTGATCTTCAGGCCTGGCCATGGATAGACGGCCGTTTGAATGGTTATGAACCCAGGTTCAAGTTCTGCAGAACCTTCAAGGAAATCCCCCGCCAGGATTTTTATTTTTGCCATGTGGTGTCCTCCCTGTATGAGCTACAAGAAAATTCAACGCTTGGCAGGGTGGTGCGTCAACACGCTCTGGACGAGCAATACCTATTGGCCGACTAGTGGCTTTGGGCGGGCTGGATCGAGTCTCGTGAATGAATGCTTCACTCAATAAGGCCGCGTATTGCAAGCCTCGTCAATGAGGTCGATGAAGTCGTCATGGGATACCGGTTTACCTACATGATAATTAAACCCTGATTGCCTGGTTTTTTTCTGCTCCTCGCTGGTGGCGTAGCCCGAGAGGGCAATGGCAGGCGTGTGTTTCAGGTGGGAAATCTGACGGATGGCCCGGATGAACTGATGGCCATCCATGACCGGCATGCCGATGTCCGAGATGATCACGTCGTAGTTGCTGTCCTTCGCCGCTTTCAGGGCTTGCAGGGGATCGCTGAAGGCTTCGACATGCGCGTCTTCCATTTCCAGCAACATTTGCAGGACTTCCATGACGTCCTTGGAGTCTTCCACCAGCAGCACTTTCTGGCCAACCAGACGCCCCTGTTCGGCGACTGTCGGCTGTTTGTCCGGCTGTTGTGAGGGCCGAGAGAGCGGCAACCGGAGGGTGAAGGTACAGCCACGACCAATGCCTTCGGACTGTACATCTACCGAACCGCCGTGGGCTTCCACCAGTTGCCGCACCAACGACAAGCCAATGCCCAGGCCTTCGCGCTGATGGCTGGCATGCTGGTTGTCCGCCTGGCTGAAGAGATCGAACACCTTGTGCAGATTGTCCTGCTCGAGCCCCACGCCGCTGTCGATGACGTCCAGTTGCGCCATGTTCTCGACACGATGGGCGATCAGCTCGATGCGGCCATCCCTGGGCGTGAACTTCAGTGCATTGTTGAGCAGGTTCCAGATGATCTGCTCCAGGCGTGTGCTGTCGGCATCGACCACCAGGGGCGGCTCGGGAGGCTGGGGCAGCTGCAGCGTGACCTCGCACGGATGCTGGTCATTGATCACTACGGTGTAGATATCCTGGAGAATGCGTCCCAGGTCCACCGCCTGCTTTTTCAGCTTGAGCTTGCCGGTGCGCACCCGGGCGACATCCAGCAGGTCGTCGATGATCCGCGCCTGGCTGGCGACCGCATCGCAGATGGTGTTCACGGCTTTCATGGCCGGCCCGGCGGATTTGGTCATCGGCAGGCGCCGCAGGAGTTCGGCATTGAGCTGGATGAGATTGAGCGGGTGCTTGAGTTCGTGGGACATCACGGCAAAGAACTCGTCCTTGAGGTGACTGCTGGTCTGGGTCTCGGCCAGTTGCTGGCTTTGTTGGTCATGCATGCGCTTGTGACCGGTGAGGTCGCGGGCAATCTTCACGTAGCCCTGCAGGTTCTCGCCCTTGAGCAGCGTGACTTCGCCGCTGCAATAGAAGCGGCTGCCGTCCTTGCGCAGGTGCCAGCGTTCGTCTTCGCCGCGGCCTTGCTCACGGGTCAGGCGTAGTTCGGTTTCCGGCACGCCCTCGGCGCGGTCCTCGGGGGTAAAGATCAGGTCGTAATAGGCGCCGAGCACTTCGTCCTTGGCGTAACCGAAAATCAGCTGCGCGCCGGTGTTCCAGTCGGTAATCACGCCATGCTCGTCGAGAATGATGATCGCAAAATCGTGGGTGCTTTCGGCAACCAGGCGCATGCGCTCGTTATTCAAGCGCAACTCATCTTCGGCGGCGCGACGCTTGCTGATGTCGATAAAGGTCAGCACCGTGCCGTCGATATGATCCTCGCTGGAACGATAGGGCAGCAATCGGGCGATGTACCAGCGTTGGTCGTTGCTGCTGACCTCGCGCTCGATCATGTTCAGCGAGCCAAAAACCGTCTCCGCATCCTCGACCATCTCCGGGTAATCGAGGCGGTGGGTGATGTCCAGCAACGAGCGCCCGGTATCGACCGGCAGCATGCTGAAGATGTCCGTGGCCCGGGGGGTGAACCAACGGATGCGCATGTTGCGATCGACGAACACCGTGGCAATGTCGGTGGAGGTAATCAGGTTGGAAAGGTAGTCGTTGATCTTGTCGGTTTCTTCAACCTTGGTCTTGAGCTCGTAGTTGACCGTCAGCAGTTCCTCGTTGATCGACTGCAACTCTTCCTTGCTGGTTTCCAGCTCCTCGGTGGCCGAACGCAGCTCTTCGTTGATGGCCTGCATTTCTTCGTTGGACGCCTTGAGTTCTTCACTGGAGACTTCCGACTGTTCGATCGTCTCCTGCAAGTGCATCTTGGTGCGCTGCAGTTCATGCTCAAGGCTGGCCAGCAGTTGGTTGTCGCTCTCGTTCGAGGCAACATCCAACTGTACATTCGCAACGATTTCCTGCTCCTCGAGGATCACCAGCACGTACTCGCTGTCGGTCTCTTCATCCTTGTACGGGTGCGCGCTCAGATCCACCTGGTAATACCGCTGTTCGCGCTGGATACGGACCTTGTTCGAGGTGACGGCAGCGCCTGTTTGATGGACCTGGTAGAGCATCGTGCGCAGCTCCAGTCGCAATTCTGGAAGCGCGAGTGCCAGCAGGCTGCGGGTCAGCTCTCCCGCCACATACCGCAGGAAGCGCCCGGCGCCTTCACTCAGGTGCAGGATGTTGCCGTTGACGTCGACAATGATGCTCGGTGGTGCGGTCTTTTCCAGCGCGCGCAGATGGATATCGGCGAAGGAAATCTTGCGAGTCGTTGGGGTTTCAAGGGGGCGGGCGCTGATGGCGGTTCGCGCATAGCCGTCGTGAGGCAGGGCCGGGGCGCGCCGAGGCGTGGTCGCAGGGCTCTTGGCGCGGAAGATGCGATTGCGTTTGTCCACCGGGGTAAACAGGTCCGGGCAGCCATCGGCGAATTCGGATGCCCCCAAAAACAGGAAACCGCCCGGCCGCAAGGCAAAATGAAACATCTCGTAGAGGGTGCGTTGTACGTCGCGGTCCAGGTAAATCAACAGGTTCCTGCAGACAATCAGGTCCATCTGCGAGAACGGTGGGTCCTGTAACAGGCTGTGCTTGGCGAACAGCACCTTGTCACGGATCTCCTTGTGCACCCTGAAGTTCTGGCCCTCCTTGATGAAATGCTGACGCAGGCGCTGGGGAGGGACATCGGTGATGATCGCCCCGGGATAAAGGCCCCTGCGTCCAACGGCGATGGCGCGCTCATCGATGTCCGTGGCAAATACCTGCACTTTGGCCGCTGTAGCCTCTAGCCCCAATTGGTCACTGACCAGAATGGCCACGCTATAGGCTTCCTCGCCGGTCGAACAACCGGCTGACCAGATGCGAATTTCCTCACGGTGCGGCTGGGAGTCGCGTAACGATTTCACCAGGTTGGGCACCACTTCGCGTTCCAGCGCTTCGAAGGCTTCGCGGTCGCGGAAAAAGTTGGTCACACCGATCAGCATATCGCCCAGCAGGGCGTTGTTTTCTTCCGGGTGCGTTTGCAGGTAGTCGTAATAGGCGGCCAGGTTTGGCTGGGCGGTCACTTGCAAGCGGCGCTCTATCCGGCGCAGGACCGTGGCGCGCTTGTAGTGCTTGAAATCGTGGCCGGTATTGGTGCGCAAGTGCAGCAGGATGTCCTGCAAAATACGCTCGGTCTTCGCTGCATCTTGCTCCTCGGGAAGGGGCGTCTTGAGGCCTGGATCATTGGCGCCGGGCAGGGTGATGGTTTGTGCGTTGTGCCAAAGCTCCAGGAGCTTTTGTGGCATTTGCGCCACGGGCATCACCAGGTCAACCATCCGGGTGTCAATGGCCGCGCGCGGCATGCTGTCGAACTCAGCCTCTTCGGGCGTCTGGACCAGGGTGACGCCCCCTTGCTCCTTGATTCGCGACAGACCGACCGCGCCATCGGAGCCGGCGCCAGAAAGCACCACGCAAAAAGCGCGCTCCTTGTGCACATCCGCCAGGTCCCTGAAGAACAGATCGATAGCAATGTGGCTTCCCGCCGAGCGCTGTGCAGGAGCGACCGACAGATAGCCGTCATTCATGATCAGGTCATGGGCCGGCGAAATGACGTAGACGCAGTTTTTCTCGATCGGGATCGTCTCGGTCACCTGGCGCACCGGCATTTGCGTGACGTCCTGGATGATCCGGTCGGCGATGCTTTCATGGTCTGGCGCCAAATGAAGAATGACCACGAAGGCCATGCCATTGTCATTGGGCATGTGTTCGAAGAACGATTTCACCGCGTTGAGGCCGCCAGCGGAGGCGCCAATCCCGACCACCGGAAATGCAAGGTTGCTGGGGGTCAGTTCCTTTCGTTGCGGAACATTGGGTGAGCGGCTGGGAGTAGTTCTCATAGGAGGCACCTTGATCTCCGGGGCAAGCTCTGCCTACAGCTGCCCAGGGTAAACCGCGATTCCGGTCCCTGGCGTGGATATCGGCGGATGACAGCGATTTACAATTTAACGTCGAGTCGAATCAAGCTTGGACCATCTTGTCGTTCTATGTAAACCGCAACGCGGTCGCCAATTCGTTGAAAGCCAAGATCGACGCTGTGTTCATTGATCTGGAGTGTCCGCACTTCCAGACGGTCAATACCAATGGGCAGTCGAGGTTGCCTGATGATCACTCGACAGTCAGCAGCGTCAATGCTGATCCCCAGGCATGCCTGCAAGAGCATGAAAATGGAGCCTGCTGCCCAGGCTTGAGGCAAACAGGCGACTGGATAGGCAACCGGTGCCTCACCCGGACCACGCTTGAACCCGCAGAACAGTTCGGGTAACCGCATCCCGAAAAACGTCGCGGCTTCGAACATCCCGCTGAGGACACGAACGACGCCCGTATACTCGCCATATCGGGCCATACCTGCTGCGCACAGGGCAACGTCATGCGGCCAAACCGAACCGTTGTGATAAGACATGGGGTTGAACCGCACGGCCCCGGTTTCAAGTGTTCGAACGCCCCAGCCGTTATTGAAGATGTTGGTCAGAAATTGCCGGGCAACCGTTTTTCCCCGTTCAGGCATGGGTAATCCGGTGAACAGCAGGTGACCTGCGTTCGAGGCTTTCACCTCGCAACGCTGGCCATTGCCATCGAGCGCCAGTGCGTAAAATTGCTGATCCTCCATCCAGAAGCATTTTTCAACCGCCCGGCGCAGGTTTTCTGCGATGCCTTGCCATCGAACCGCAGCTTGCTCATTGCCTCGTTGCCTGGCCAAGGTGCTCATGCTCAAGAATGCGCGCCAGGCGTAGCCTTGCACTTCTATCAATGCGATGGGCCCAACCGGGGTGCGGCCATCGCGATGAAAAATGGCGTCATGACTGTCTTTCCAGCCTTGATTGGCCAAGCCGGTGACTTCCCCTCGCTGGTAGCTGATGAAGCCTTCGGCATTCCTCGAGGCATTGGTCTCCATCCAGAGCGTGGCCAGTTCCAGTGCCGGCCAAAGCGCTTCAATGAACGCCCGATCGTTGGTGCGTTTTGCATAAGCGCCGGCCAGCATCACGAACAAGGGGGTCGTATCGACGCCTCCGTAATAACGGGCAAAGGGTAATTCGTTGAGTTTCGACATTTCACCCTGACGCGTCTCATGCATGATTTTTCCCGGCTCAGCATCGCTGAAGGTCGAAATCTCCGTGGCCTGATGAGCCGCCAGGTAGGCGAGCACACCTCGGGCAAGGCACGGGTTGAGCCAGAGTGATTGATAGGCTGTGATAATCGCGTCGCGGCCAAAAGGTGTGGAGTACCAAGGAACGCCGGCATAGGGGTAGGGGCCGGAGGGAAGATCGGCAGTCAATAAGGCTAGGTCAGCCCGGGATTTGTTTATCCAACCCTGGAACAGCCGGCCGGAAGCCTTGATACGTGCACCTCGCTGCTCTTTCCTGCGCATGGCTCGGCAAGCTTGCGCGGCGGCGGACCGGTAACGCGTGCGGCCAGGACTGACAATGCTAGAGCCTACTTCAACATACAGCTCGCGGCGCTCGTGAGCGCCGATATCGATGTGGAAACTCGCACTGTCGCCGCTGATGTGTTCTGGCAATCGGGAAAAACTGATCGCCATGCAGCGTCGCTGATGGTCCAGTCCCTGGTAATGAAGCATCACGCCTTGTTCGAGCACTTCAGGCTTGGTCAGCGTGCCACGCAGTGGCCGTTTTTGACCACGAACTTCGAACATGTCGAGGAAGTCTCCACGGAACCGCAGTTCGATCGGTAGTTTGCCAGGTTGCTCGCTGTAGTTGAAAAAGCAGATGCGCTCGAACATTCGCTCTTCCCAAAGAAAGCGCTTGCGCTCGATATGGATGACGCCTTGCGGTGTGTCCTCTTCTCCCAGTACCGGTAGCGGGTGGTTGGTCAAATGTGAACGGAAGTACACGTTGTCGCGGCTGACCGCCGCCGAGAGCAGCGACGGACGCCGACCCGCCACGGTCAATTGATATTCAGATAACAAACGCGTGTCGTGGTAGAACATGCCCACGGCACCCCCGTCGATATCACCGAATGCATTAGCCACCAGGTACGTATTGTGATCGACCAGCACATACAAGGTATGCGCAACGGGTTCATTCGCACCGGGTTTTGGTTGCGGCTGTTCAGGACTGCTGGACGAGGTATTCATGGGCTATGTCCGGCACTACGTAATCAGACCTGTTGGTGAGTGTCCGGTAGAGGTCAACATAACGTTGCGCCATCACCTTGGCTGAAAAACGTCTGACGAATACGTCACGTATCACTTGTCGATCAAGTTCAAGTACCTGACGGGCAGCGAGCACTGCCTCCTGTTCGCTATTGATTATGAAGCCGGTTACACCATGATCAACCACTTCGGGGACAGAACCGCAGCGCCAGGCGATGACCGGCGTACCGCAGGCCATGGCCTCGATCATCACCAGGCCGAAGGGTTCGGGCCAATCAATGGGAAAGAGCAGCGCCCGGGCGTTGCCCAGGAATGCGGATTTGTCGGCATCGCCAATCTCGCCGATGAATTCGATGCCTGGTTGTGCCAATAAAGGGCGTATCTGCCGTTCGAAGTATTCGCGATCGGCGGCGTCGACCTTGGCGGCGATCTTCAAGGGCAACCCGGTAGCGCGCGCAATGCGGATAGCCCGGTCGGGACGCTTTTCCGGAGAAATACGCCCCAGGAAGGCGAGGTAGTCACCCGGTCTTGAATGGAACGTCAGACTGGACTGCGGTAAACCGTGATAAACGGTGTCGATCCAATTGGCGTTCGGTAATGGCTGGCGCTGATGTTGCGAGATTGAAACCAAGGGATAGTGAGACCATCGAGAATAGGCTCCCTCCAGATCCTTGATATCAAGGCGACCATGAATAGTGGTCAAGACCTTATGCGCCATGTCTTCGAAAAATGGAAAATGCAACAGGTCTATATGAAAGTGCAGCACATCGAACGCTGCTGCTCGATGTCGCAACTCATACAGCAAACTCAAGTGACTCGCCAACTCGGACTTCAACGGACTACTGTCGAGCCGTAACGCTTGATCCCGGGCTGCAACCAAGTTTGCACAAGTGCGCGATCCCTCGGCGGCGAAAAGGGTGACGTCATGTCCCAGTCCGACTAAAGCATCCGTTAGATGAGCTACAACTCTTTCGGTTCCTCCATAGAGATAAGGGGGCACGGATTCATACAGCGGGGCTATTTGGGCGATTTTCATTGCCGCAATCTCTAAGTCATCAACGTTTATGGCAAAGACCTGCCGTCAAGTTTTTCGACCTGACCGTAAAGTCATTGGATTGATTGCCACGACAGGCGGTTAATTCATAGAGGAAAGCTCAATGCGCAGCGACAGTGATATTGCAAATATATAGTTGGGGCAATGAGTTTCGTGGAGGAATTCGTCCGACAAGTGGCAGGTTTCAGGAAGTTGACGCTGTAGATTTGTCGTACTAAATATTTCGTATTGCGTTGGTTTTCATCGAAATTCAACAAAGAGGGAGGCCACGAAGATGATGCGCAGAGGTTCCACGTATTGGCTCTGGGCGGACTGCGAGTTGCATTGTCGATCCCACGATGAATTGCAAAATGATGGCACTCTCATTGATGTTCAAACAAGAGTTTCCAGAAAGGGTAGAACGCAGCTATTCATCGGTGTCTACGACAAAAACGGCTCGCCCTTATTTGAAGAGGCCCACGACTATTTGCCCCACGATACGATGACCACGGCACTGGCATGGGGGGTATCTCGTGCGCGGGAGATTGCCTCGGGAAACCTGGTAATGAATGCTCAGAGTGACAAAAACTACCTCGCTGCCAGCGATTCTCAACGAACATCCGCGGGTTGAATCCGCCGTCGAAGGCCAGCGCCGCGCCGATCAAGCGCAGGCGCTGGCTGCTTGCGCTAGTTGGGCATTGGAATAGTGATGCCTTCTTTCTCCAGATCTTCGCGTACCGATTGGAACTTCTGGTACTTGGACAGTTCGATCGGGCCGTCATAGCTCATGCTTTGCAGTTTGCGAGGAGGGTACTGAACGTAGGTTTTCATCAGCTGGGTGATTGCCATGCTGATAGGCACCATTGTCCAGGTGCGCTCGGTGTAGTTGTTCATGAAAATGTCATAGCGTTCCTGCGGATCCTGCAGCAAGTCGAACACCTGCGGTACGGTCGCTACATACTTGGACGGGCCTTTCCAGCCTTGGTTGCTGTCGACGGCCAGGCCACCGGTCACGGCGCCGTTGTCGCCACGCAGGTTGAACACCGCCTTGTAATTGCCGACACGGGCAGCGCCCGGGGAGAGTTCGTTCTCGGTGAAGTAGAACCACTCCTTGCGCGGATCAGGGCCGGTGCCGAGCAACACAGGGGTCATGTCATAGCTGTCGAAGATGATCGGTTTGCCTTCGCGATCCTTGTCCGGCAGCTTGATCCCGGCAACCGAGGCGAACGTCGCCATCAAGTCCAGTCCGCCGATGATGTCGTGGTTTTTTGCATCCGGCTTGATCTTGCCGGGCCAGGACATGATCGCCGGCACCCGGTTGCCTCCTTCACGCACGGTGCCTTTGGTGCCACGGAAGGGCGTGTAGCCAGCGTCCGGATAAACGTCCTGCCAGGCGCCGTTGTCGGTGGTGTAGACCACCAGGGTGTTCTTATCCAGGCCCAGCGCCTTGAGCTTGTCGAGGATGCGGCCAATGTGGGTATCGAGCTCAACCACGGAGTCGGCGTATTTGGTCTTGGAGATCGACTTGTGGACGAACTCCGGCGCTGGCAGGTTGGGCTGGTGAACCTTCATGAAGTTGACGTTGATAAAGAACGGCTTGCCGGATTTGGCCGCGGTGTCGAGAAACTCCAGCGCCGCCTTTTCCACATAGTTGTCGAAGAACGGAATGCCCACGACACCGGGCTTGCCATCCACTACCGGGGTGTCGACGTACTGGCCGTTGATCTTGAACTCTTCAACGGCTTTTTCACCGGCCTTGGCCGACAACGCGCCCTGAGTCACCTTGGCGAACATGGCACGGGTTTCTTCATCCATGTCCGGGAACCAGGTAGGGTCGGCATAGGTGTAGGCGTTGAGATGATAGAGGCCAACGTACTTCATCACGTCGTAGCCCTGGGCATTGGGCAGTGCGTAATCGGCCTCGCCCAGGTGCCACTTGCCGGTGAAGTAAGTCTCATAGCCGCCGGTTTTCAGCACCGACGCCAATGTCCATTCAGCCGCCGGCAAACCGCCGCCCTGGCCCTGGAACGCCACCGTGGTCATGCCGCTGCGGTTGGGGATGCGCCCGGTCTGCATCGCGGCGCGGCCTGGGGTGCAGCTTGGTTGGGCATAGAAGGAGTAGAAGGTGGTGCCCTCTGCGGCGAGCCGGTCGATGCTCGGCGTTGGCATCCCTCGACCTACGCCGCCGCCATAGGGGCCAAGGTCACCGTAGCCGGTGTCGTCGGAGACGATGAACAGGATATTGGGTTTTTCGGTTTGTGCGGCTTGGGCAAAGTTGATTGCCATCAACAAAGAACAGGTGAGGTAAAACCTGGGGCGGTGCGCGAACTTGTTCATAAGGGTTTCCTTTCTCAAGTTCCGATACTCGTTGCGGGCCGCTCAAGCAGCGAGCGCAAAACAACAAGCATCATCGTTAGTGACCCCCCAAACGTTTAGCCTGGACAGTTCATGGAAGCCATCAAACAACGCGATCACATTTCCATTCATTGCTCAAGGCAGTCGTGCAAGATTAGTTCGACAATTCGCGCCCCGCGTGGTCGCGGATCGTAGTTTAGATGTCGTTCGTCGATTATTTGTACTTCAACCATCGACGCTCCTTTATTGAACAGGTCATGAAGGCCTCTCACTCCATCGCTCTAATCCGGGCCTTGTGCCGCCACTGTCGCAAAACTGTAATGTTCCGGTCATACAATTGACACGGCTTCTTACATTTACCGTCAGTTGGCCTCTGGCTTTTTTCATGGATGAGCAAGTCACATGCGTCGTGTCGTATTCAATCAGAAAGGCGGGGTTGGGAAATCCAGCATTGCCTGCAACCTCGCCGCCGTGAGTGCTTCCGAAGGCTACCGAACGCTGCTGGTTGATCTCGATCCCCAGGCCAATTCGACTCACTACCTCACCGGCCTGGTGAATGAGGATATTCCTGCGGGCATCGCCGATTTTTTCAAGCAGACCTTGTCCGGCGGTTTCGAAGGCAGGAAGCATCGCGTGAATATCACCCGCACGCCTTACGCCAACCTCGACCTGGTAACCGCCAGCCCTGAGCTGTCTGACCTGCAGTCAAAGCTGCAGAGCAAGTTCAAGGTCAACAAGCTGCGCAAGCTGCTGGTGGAACTGTCCGAGGACTACGAGCGCATTTATATCGATACACCGCCGTCATTGAATTTCTACACCTTCAGCGCCTTGGTGGCGGCGGACAGGCTGCTGATTCCCTTCGATTGCGACAGGTTTTCTCGCCTGGCGCTGTATCGCGTCATCGCGCAAGTAGAAGAGTTACGACTAGATCACAATGAGTCGCTGACGGTGGAAGGGGTGGTGGTCAATCAGTTCTCGGGGCAGACCGGATTGCACCAGCATCTGGTGGATGAGCTATTGGCCGAAGGGATACCACTGCTGCCGGTTTACCTGAGTCGCTCTGTGAAGATGCGCGAGTCTCACCAAGTGTCGGTTCCCCTTGTTCATCTGGCTCCGCGCCATAAGCTTTCGCTGGAGTTTGCCGATTTGCTGGATGCCCTGGAGCGAGCGGCTTGAGTGCAAATTTGGATTGGGGGATATCCATTCCTGCGGTAACGGCGATTTGTGGTTTCACTTTA
Organism: Pseudomonas umsongensis; assembly: GCF_002236105.1. GTDB lineage: Bacteria > Pseudomonadota > Gammaproteobacteria > Pseudomonadales > Pseudomonadaceae > Aquipseudomonas > Aquipseudomonas umsongensis. Next base: position 1,364,598 of record NZ_NIWU01000001.1, on the reverse strand, counting down.
TATAGCGAGTGAGCCTGTAGGAACGAGCCTGCTCGCGAAGAACGTCCTGACAACGTATTCATCCAGACAGGGCGCGTTATCGTTGACGTCCATCGCGAGCAGGCTCGCTCCTACAGGGGATTGGGGGGCTCTGCAAAAGCCTGGTCGGGTGTCAGGCCGCTCGTTATTGCTGTTTATCCTCAGTGTTCAAATCCGCTTTGCGCCGATCGTTGCCGTTCGGGTTGCCGACGTCGATCAGCCTTCTTTCCAGCAAGATGTTTTGCAGCGCCTCGCGGTCTGACGGGGACATTTGGTGTTCCCGCTCCTTGAGTTCAAGCAGGATCGGGCTGGACCACTGGCGATAGGTTTGTTCGGCATTACGAGTGGATGACATCGCTTCCTCCTTGGGGTGATTTCTGCCAATCAAGACGCCTTGGTTCTATACGCAAAATGACCCTAGCCGAGGAAGGCCATTGTCGCCAATGCCTCACATCGGACGGGTTAGGGCACCTGCTGCAGCGGTGCGTCGGACGTCGCTGCGAAAGACCCGGGGGGGATGCATCGATGATCAGGAACGGGCCGATCAGATCGACCCGATCCTCGTGCCTCTAGACAAAGCCTTGCCCATGAAAGCCCCGTGGCAGCCGTTGCAGTCCTGCCATGGCGGTCAGCCGCTCGGTCCAGGCCTGGCGCCAGTCATTGACCACGTGAGCGATTTTTGCCTTGCGTGCGGCGCGGCGTGCAGCGTTGCGCTCGGTTTTGCGCGCCTCTTTGTAAGCGTCGGTGTTGCGACAGCTTCTGCATTTCACCCGATTCAGTTCCCGGGTGGAGGTGAGGTTGCTGCCCTTGTGACCGCAGGCGAGGTGCCCGCTGACTTTGAAGTGGGTGACCATCAGAACGTCTCCTTCGTAACGAAGTAATCGTTAGACAACCCTGTTCTAGTGATGTTCGCGGTTGAAAGGCGCAAAAAAAATCCCAGCACCTGGCTGGGTTGGAGGACAGGAATCAGGCAGGCACTCACACGCACGCGCGGTGACGTAGCGTCGCCGATCATGCGTCCTGCGTCAGGTCCTGCCTGCGCATCGGTATCCAGATCAGGATCATCTGAACCGTGGCAGCGGTGGGTCGACTGGCTTGAGCGACGACAGTGTATTGCGGATCAGGGGTGTATCCTTTTCGATGTCGTTCAGACGATCACGGATTCTGAGCGCAGTCGGGTGTCCGCCTTGATGATCGACCCAGTCGGCGATTTCCTTGCACGCGGCAGCCAGGCGAACCTGACGGGAGTCGAGCAGGGTGAGCAGGGTGGTGATGGACTCTTTTTCGGACATGGAAAACACCTCCGTTTAAGAACCTGAAGATTGGCAGTAAAAAGCCCGCCGCAAGCGAGCTTTGTACCGATGGGCGCTGATCCTTCAGCACTTTGTCAGTATAGACCCGCGAATGTTCGTCAGCCTTGCCGGACCATCACTTGTGACCGGGCGTTGAGCTGTCGGCATACCCGCTGGGCATCGTATTCATGATCGTAGCCGTCACCGATGAAACCGTTGGTGCGGGTATCGGCGATGCGGTACCAGACGGCGGCTTCAGCGGGTTGATGCGTGGTTTCTCCAGCCCGGCGTCCATGAATGATGATCTTGTTGCAGCGCTTGACGACGAAAATGTCTTCCATGGCTTCACCGCAGCTGATTGGCGTACAGATCAACTATAGAAGCCATTTGCAATCGTGCAAAAAATAGGCAGGTCAGTTCGTCGCCTCGGACGCCATTTTCTCCAGCAGCATCGCCAGTGCGACTTCCTCCGCCCGCAGGCCTTTACGAACCCTCGGCTTTGGCAGTTGCGCCAAGGCGCCGAGCAGGAAACCCTCGAGTACCGCCGGGTGGATGTAGCACTTGCGGCACACCGCCGGAGTATTGCCCAACTGCCTGGCGACGTCCTTGACCATCGCCACCACGTGCTGTTTCGCCTGGGACTCGGGTTGCCACTCGAGCTCGCGCAGAACCGCCAGGGCCAGGGCGCTGCCGGCCCAGGTGCGGTAATCCTTGGCGGTGAAGTCGGCGCCAGTCAGGGTTTGCAGGTAGGCGTTGACGTCGGCGGAAGTGATCGTGTGTCGCTCGCCGTTTTCATCGAGGTATTGAAAAAGGTTTTGCCCGGGAATGTCCTGGCAACGCTTGATGATCCGCGCCAGGCGCCGGTCCTTCACAGTGATCTGGTGCTCGACGCCACTCTTGCCGCGAAACTGGAACTGGATCGCGCTGCCGTTGACCTCGACATGGCGGTTGCGCAGGGTGGTCAGGCCGTAGGAGCGGTTGTCTCGGGCGTACTGGGTATTGCCGACACGGATCAGCGTTGCGTCGAGCAAGGTGATGACGGTGGCCATGACCTTGTCGCGACTCAAACCCGGCGCCTCCAGTAAGGTTTCCAGTTGTTTGCGCAGCTTGGGCAGGGCCAGGCCGAAATCCCTCAACCGCGAGTATTTGTCGCTGTCGCGCACCTCGCGCCAGCGCGGGTGATAGCGGTACTGCTTGCGCCCGCGGGCGTCGCGACCGGTGGCCTGCAGGTGCCCGCGCGGGTCGCTGCAGATCCACACGTCGGTATAGGCCGGTGGTACCGCCAGTGCGTTGATGCGCTGGATTTCTTGCGGGTCGACGATGCGCTGGCCAGTGGGGTCGAAATAGCAGAATTTGCCGCGCAGTTTGCGGCGGGTGATGCCGGGCTGGGTGTCATCGACGTAATGCAGGTCACGGGGCAGTGCATCGGGCATGGCGATTGTCCTGGGCGAGGGATCGAGGGGCCGTTACAGCCATTGACCCCGCGCCGCGCCAGTCGTGCCCACGGCGTTACGCCAGCACGGCCACGGCCTTGATTTGCGCCCAGAGACGTTGGCCCGGGTGCAGGTGCAGGTGGTCCCGGGAATAGCGGGTGATACGTGCAAGCAAAGGGCTGCCCTCGGCGTCCAGGCGCACCAGCACATGGGCGTTGTTGTCGGCGGGCATTTCGCTGACCACCGTCACGGGCAGGCGATTGAGGATGCTGCTTTGGTAATCGCCGAGCAGGCTGAGGCTGACATCCCGCGCCTGGACCTTGCAACGTAATGCCTGGCCCATCGCCATCGGCGTGTGAGTCACGCGAATGTTCAGGTCCGTATCGGGCAGTTGCAGCGTCAACAACTGGTAGTCGGCGTCATAGGCGGCGACATGCCCTTGGATCACTACGCCGGCGTCGTCACCCAGCGCCAGCGGCAAGTCGAGGCGTGCGAGGGTCTGGCCGATGGGGCCGCTGGCCAGCGCCTTGCCGTCGCTGAGCAGGACCAGGTGATCGGCCAGTTGTGCAACTTCATCCTGGGAGTGACTGACATAGAGCACCGGGATGTCCAGTTCATCGTGCAGCCGTTGCAGGTAAGGCAGGATCTCGCTTTTGCGTTGCGCGTCCAGTGCTGCCAGCGGTTCGTCCATCAACAGCAGTGTCGGGCTGGTGAGCAGGGCGCGCGCCATGCCGACACGCTGCCGTTCGCCGCCGGAAAGATGCTGCGGATGGCGGTCGAGCAGATGACTGATACCCAGCAGCTCGGTCGCGTGTGCCATGTCGACCCGGCGCTGAGGCTTGGGAATGCGCTTGAGGCCAAATTGCAGGTTGGCCAGCACCGACAGATGAGGGAACAGGCTGGCTTCCTGAAATACGTAACCCAGTGCGCGCTTGTGCGGGGGGACGAAAACCCCCTTGGCGCTGTCTTGCCACACTTCATCGTTGACGTGGATAAATCCCTCGTCGGCGCGTTCCAGCCCGGCGATGCAGCGCAGGCAGGTGGTCTTGCCAGACCCGGAGTGTCCGAACAGCGCCGTCACCCCGCGGCCGGGCAACTGCAGATCGACATCGAGGGCGAACCCCGGATAACTCAGTTTCAGACGCATTTGAATCATCGATCAGCTCCAGCCTGTTTTGGTTTTACGGCTGGAGTACAGCGCCAGCAACACTGCAAATGAGAACACCAGCATGACCCCGGCCAGCCAATGGGCCTGGGCATATTCCATGGCTTCGACGTGATCGTAGATCTGCACCGAGACCACTCGGGTCTTGTCGGGGATGTTGCCGCCGATCATCAGCACCACGCCGAATTCGCCGACGGTGTGGGCAAAGCCGAGGATGGCCGCGGTGATGAAACCGGGCCTGGCCAGGGGCAGGGTGACGCTGAGAAATGTGTCCCAGGGACCGGCGCGCAGGGTGGCGGCCACTTCCAGCGGACGGGTGCCAATGGCGGAAAAAGCGTTTTGCAGCGGCTGGACCACGAACGGCATCGAATACAGCACCGAGCCGATCACCAACCCTGAAAAACTGAACGTGAGGGTGCCAAGCCCGAGGGATTGGGTTAACTGGCCGACAAACCCGTGGGGGCCGAGGGCCAGCAACAGATAGAAACCGATCACCGTGGGTGGCAGCACCAGGGGCAGGGCGACGATCGCCGCGACCGGGCCGCGCAGCCAGGATTGTGTGCGCGAGAGCCATAGCGCCAGTGGAGTACCGACCAGCAACAGGATGACGGTCGTCAGGGACGCCAGTTTCAGGGTCAGCCAGATGGCGGAAAAATCGGCACTCGATAGCGACATTTAGATCTGGTAACCGTAGGACTTGATGATGGCAGCGGCTTTTGGCCCCTTGAGGTACTCGACCAGTGCCTTGGCGGCCGGATTATCCTTGCCCTTGTTGAGGATGACTGCGTCTTGCTTGATCGGGTCATGCAGGTCGGCCGGGACGATCCACGCCGAGCCGCTGGTGATCTTGCCGTCCTTGTAGATCTGCGACAAGGCAACGAAGCCGAGTTCGGCATTGCCGGTGGACACGAACTGGTAGGCCTGGGTGATGTTCTGGCCTTCGACGAGCTTGTCCTTGACCTTGTCGGCCAGGCCTTTTTTGGCCAGCACCTGGGTCGCCGCCAGGCCGTAAGGCGCGGCTTTCGGGTTGGCGATGGACAGATGCTGATAGGTGTTATCGCTCAGGACGTTGCCCTTGGCATCGACGTAGCCTGCCTTGGCCGACCACAGGGCCAGCGTGCCGATGGCGTAGGTGAAGCGCGAGCCCTTGACGGTGTCGCCTTCGGCTTCAAGTTTTTGCGCGGTGGTGTCGTCTGCCGAGAGGAACACCTCGAACGGCGCGCCATTCTTGATCTGGGTATAGAACTGGCCGGTGGCACCGAAAGCCGTGACCAGTTTGTGCCCGGTGTCCTTCTCGAAGTCAGCGGCAATGGCCTGGATCGGCGCGGTGAAGTTGGCAGCGACAGCAACCTGGACTTCGTCTGCCTGAGCGCAGCCGAAGGCGAACACGGCGAGCAGGCTCGCCAGGCAAGTGGGGGCAAAACGTGAGGCACGAATGGTCATGAAACGGCTCCGTCACAGGCAAGTGCTGCAAGATGGGTGAATCGCTATATATCGGAATATATAGCGAAATTCCGGTAAACGGAATGTGTTGCAGCGTTAACCGTGTTGCCCGCCACCACGGTCAGCGCCGGAGCAACTTCGCCAACCCTTCCTCGGCCAGGCGTCGGGTCAATTCGGCGGTACCCGACTCAACCCCCAGGGTGAACGCCTGTCCGGCCCAGAGGTTGCTGAAGTCTGCCTCGGCTTTGGCACGCAACGGCAGCAATGCACCGCCTGCGAGGGGAAAACGCGGCGCCTGGTCGCTCATCGGCCCGAGCTCGCGCATTACCCGATTGAGTATCCCCCGTGCCGGGCGACCGGTGAAAATGTTGGTGACCGCGGTCTCGCGTTCCCTGGCGGTCCGCAAGGCCTGGTGATGCGCGGCACTGACCTTGGCCTCTGGCGTGAAGAGGTACGCCGTGCCCACTTGCACCGCCGAAGCCCCCAACATGAACGCCGCCGCCACACCCCGAGCATCGGCAATGCCGCCAGCGGCAATCACCGGTACGTTCACGGCATCGACCACTTGGGGCACCAGGGCGAAGGTGCCGACCTGGCTGCTCAGGTCATCACTGAGAAACATGCCCCGATGCCCGCCCGCCTCAAGACCCATGGCGATGATCGCGTCGCAACCCTGCTGCTCGAGCCAGATGGCTTCTTCGACGGTGGTGGCCGAGGACAGTACCTTTGCCCCGGTGGCCTTGACCCGATCCAGCAGGGATTTTTCCGGCAGGCCAAAGTGGAAACTCACGACTTCGGGGCGCAATTGTTCGACCACTTCGCAGGCAACCTGGTCGAACGGCGCGCGATTGGACACCGGTGTCGGTGCATCGAAGTCGACACCCAATTCGCGGTAATAGGGCTGCAGCAGGTTTTTCCAGTCCTGGGCGCGTTGCTCGTCGACCGCCGGCGGTTGATGGCAGAAGAAGTTGACGTTGATCGGGCGCTGGCAGTGTTGGCGAATGCCCTTGAGTTCGTCACGCAATTGCTCGACGCTCAGCATGGCGGCAGGCATCGAGCCGAGGCCGCCGGCGTTGCTCGCCGCAATGACCATGGCAGCGGTGGTGGCGCCGGCCATGGGGGCCTGGATGATCGGCAGCTCGATCCCGAGCAGGTCAAGAATGCGCGTATCTGGCCATTGACTCATTTCAGTTGTACTCCGACGTTGGAACCGGGCAGGGCTCGATTTGTAACAGCAATGCCTGCGGTTATGCCAGTCATGTCTGCCGCAGGCGAATTGGCTTAAAGTCCAATACGGTAATATTTTGCGAAGTGGTATTTAAATCACACCACAACAGGTGAACCCACCAGGAGGCAGCAATGTTCCAAGGTATTTTGATCGACAAAGACGAAAGCGGGTACCGGGCCACACTGCAACAGATCAATGAAGACCAGCTGCCCGAGGGCGATGTGACGGTGCGTGTGGCGTACAGCACGCTGAATTTCAAGGATGGCCTGGCGATCACCGGCAGCAGCCCGGTGGTGCGCAAATTCCCGATGGTGCCGGGGATCGACCTGGCGGGGACTGTCGAGGTCAGCACGCATCCGGACTACAAGGCGGGTGACAAAGTCCTGCTCAATGGCTGGGGCGTGGGCGAAGGGCATTGGGGTGGCCTGGCGCAAAAGGCGCGTCTCAAGGGCGAATGGCTGATTGCGTTGCCCGAGGCCTTCACTGAAGCCCAGGCCATGGCCATCGGCACGGCAGGCTACACGGCGATGCTGTGCATCATGGCGCTGGAGCGCAACGGTGTGACGCCCGACCAAGGCGAGGTTCTGGTCACCGGGGCCAACGGCGGCGTGGGCAGTTTCGCCATCGCATTGCTGAGCAAGCTTGGCTATCGCGTCGTCGCTTCCACTGGTCGCCTGTCGGAACACGAATACCTCAAGCAACTGGGCGCCAGTGAAATCATCGATCGCGCCACCTTATCCGAGCCCGGCAAGCCGCTGGCCAAGGAACGTTGGGCTGCGGTCATCGACTCGGTGGGTAGTCACACCCTGGCCAACGCCTGTGCCAGTACCCGCTCCGAAGGCACCGTCGCCGCTTGTGGACTGGCCCAGGGCATGGACTTTCCGGCCAGCGTCGCGCCCTTTATCCTGCGCGGCGTGACGCTGGCCGGGATTAACAGCGTGACCCAGCCCAAAGCCAGGCGTGTAGAGGCCTGGAGTCGATTGGCCAAGGATCTGGACTTTAACTTGTTGCCGTTGATCAGCCATGAAATCGCTTTGAGCGAAGCGATCGAAGCCGCCCCGCGCCTGCTGGCCGGACAGCTGCGCGGGCGAGTGGTGGTGGATGTGAATCGCTGATCGACTGTAGGAGCGAGCCTGCTCGCGAAAAACCTGAGAGCACCGTTTGGTGTCAGGTGCCCAGCGTCATCGTTGACGACCATCGTCGGAACGCCGCCCGGAGCCTGCTCGCTCCTACAGGGGTTTCTCCCGTTCCAGCAATTGCCGCTTGCGCTCCACGCCCCAACGATACCCCGACAGGTTGCCATCGCTGCGTACCACGCGGTGACAGGGGATCGCGACTGCCAGGCTGTTCGCGCCGCAAGCTTGCGCCACTGCGCGCACTGCTTTGGGGTTGCCGATGCGTTGGGCGATGTCGGCGTAGCTGGCGGTGCTGCCAAAGGGGATGTCCCGCAGGGCTTGCCAGACCCGCTCCTGAAATGCGGTGCCGCGCACATCCAGTGGCAAGTCCAGCCCCAGGGCCGGGGCTTCGATGAAGCCCACGACCCTGGCGATCAACTGTTCGAAGGCCTGATCGGCACCGATCAGTGTGGCGCGGCGAAACTTGTCCTGCAGGTCGCAAACCAGTTGCTGCGGATCGTCACCCAGGAGAATCGCGCAGACCCCACGCGCGCTTTGCGCCACCAGGATCGCGCCGAGGGAACACTGGCCAACCGCAAAACGAATGTCATTGTTTTGCCCCGCGGCACGGTAATCAGTCGGTTTCATCCCCAACACCTGATCCGCCGCTTCATAGAAACGGCTGTTGGAGTTGAAGCCGGCGTCGTACAACGCATCGGTGACCGAATGGCCATCCGCCAGCCGTTCGCGCATTCGGCGCGAACGATGGGCCGCGGCGTAGCCTTTGGGCGTCAGGCCGGTCACGGATTTGAACACCCGATGGAAATGAAAACTGCTCAATCCTGCCGCTTGCGCCAGCTCGTTCAGCGCGGGCAGCGCCTCGGCGGTTTCGATCTGGCGACACGCGGCGGCCACGGTGGCGGCATGTTGCGCGGCGACCGCGCTTTGGTCCTTGGCCGCGCGCTTGCTTGGGCGATAACCGGCGGCCTGGGCAAGTTCGGCGCTGTCGAAGAACTCGACGTTCTGCGGTTTCGGCAAGCGCGAGAGGCTGCTGGGGTTGCAGTAGATCCCGGTGGTTTTCACCGCATAGACAAACTGCCCGTCCGCCTGTGGATCGCGGGCGACCACCGCGGCCCAGCGTGGATCGTTTTCGGTGCTGCTCGTTGTCGATTGGCTTGTCATGGCTTTACATCCGTTGACCCGTTTGCCGCAGATTAACCAGCGGCCCGTAGGCCCACACTCCGGCGCTTGCGGTCAAACTCCACGGTCTCACCGCGCGGTACGAAACGTGAAGTTGATCCGCTGCTTGCCCAAGCGTGGATGGTAGCCATCCTTGATCGGCAGCACACCGTGATAACGCAAGCGATCCACGCCGCCCCAGACCACGATGTCGCCATGCAGCAACGGCACCCGTTGGCTTTTGTCGCTGCGCGCGAAGCCGCCGAACAGAAACATTGCGGGTAGCCCCAGCGATACTGAAACGATGGGTGCAGCGTAGGATTTTTCGTCCTTGTCCTGATGCAAGGACATTTTCGCCCCGGGCACATAGCGATTGATCAGGCAGGAGTCCGGCACGAAATCGGCAAATCCTGCTTCCCGTGCCGCCGCCTGCGCCAATTGCAAAAACACCTCGGGCATGGGGGGCCAAGGCAGGCCGGTCCGGGGATCCTCGCGGGTGTAGCGATAACCACTGCGGTCGGTGGTCCAGCCCCAGGTCCCGCAACTGCTCAGGGCCACCGACATGGTGAAGCCGCCAGGGGTGACCATTTGCCGGAACGGTGCGGTCGCCAACACGGTCTCCAGTGCTGGCAGCAAGCGCGTAAGCCAGGGCAGGGCATAGCCCCTGAGGACGTAGGACTGTTCGCCGATCTGCTCGCGTCGGCGATCCTGCTCGGGCTCTGCATCGGCAAACAAGTCCAGGGTGGTCGGTTTCATGGTGCTCATGATGCGTCGTGAAAGATGATCCCAAGAGTATGCCGTTTTCCACTGTGCAGGCGACTGACGCCGTGGCGCAGGGTGACCCGATAGTAACCGCGCACGCCTTTGACCGGGCGCTGGTTGACCGCGAAGATCAGGCCGTCGCCTTTTTTCAGACCGATGACCTGCGGGCGCGACTGCATGCGCGGCCGCTGCTCGGTCAGCACGAACTCACCGCCGGTGAAATCCTCCCCAGGCGTCGACAGAAGAATCGCCACCTGGAGCGGGAACACATGCTCGCCATACACATCCTGATGCAAGCAGTTGTAGTCCTGTGGTCCGTATTGCAGCAGCAAGGGTGTCGGACGCTGTTGGCCAGCGGCGTGACAACGTTCGAGGAAGGCCGGAAGGCTCTCGGGAAAACGGCTCGGCAAATCCATCTGCTCATGCCAGCGATTGGCTAGCGGCACCAGTCGCGGGTAGAGCGCGCTGCGCAGGCGGGCCACCAGCGGCGGCAAGGGGTAGTCGAAATACTTGTATTCGCCACGACCGAAACCGTGCCGGGCCATGATCACATGCGAGCGAAAGTGTTCGGATTGGCCGTACAAGGCGCTGATCTGATCACAGGCCCTGGGGCTCAACAGCGATGCAATGACCGCGCAGCCGTCCGCATCGAGTTGCTGTTCCAGCAGGGGCCAGTCCAGCTTGTCCAGGTATTGCTCGCTCATTGCCAGGCCCTCAGGTTATCGAGGTGGCGAGACTAAGGGGTATGACGAATGCAGACACTCCGACACTTGCGGTCGAATGTCGCCAGGGAGCGGACGTCCATATTGTCGCTCCAGGCGTTGTTACAGCGCTTTGCTGACGCTGATGTCGCTGATGACGTCTTCGCCCTGGCCATGAAGCGCGTCCAGCGCGGCTTTGGCTTCTTCTGCCGTGCCGTTTTCCAGTTGGGCAAATTCGAAGCGGCGTTCGCCATTGAGTTTGTACTTGATGACGTATTTGGTCGTCTGGGCCACGGTCATACCTGTCAGTCTGTGTATTAAGGCGCTACTCAGCTCAGTTTCGAGCTGGAGCGGCGGATGATCTTGATCGAATGCGTCAGGGTCGGCTTGCGCGTCACACTGATCGGCCGGCGGTTGACCGTATCGATGGTGATGTTCCAGAACCCGGTGCTCGGCGCCGTGATGCGGGCCGGGAAGGTGTCGAACGCGCCGCCGTGATAGGTGTGACGACCGCCATTCTTGAAGCTGCGGAAGTTGGCGTCGTTCATCAAGCGAATGTTGCACGTTTGCGAGCATTGAATGACGACGATGTCGTCCTCGTTGAGGTGCTCGCGCTGGTGGATAAATTTCATGAGGCGCCTCCAGAAGGGCTTTTTCTACAAAATCAAAACGATAGCATGGTCGATTGGCGCAGTTTATCAGCCCCGGGGCGTTATTATCCGGCTCTCCGGGCCCGGGTGGACAATAAAAATGCATATATCGCGTGCCTGGGAAGAAAAAAGCAGTCAAGCCCGGAGAAAACCCGTATTTGTGCTGTCCGAGGGTCTTTATTGGAGATTTCATATGAAGTGGGGCATGTTTGGCTTGCCGTGGGTCCTGGCAATCGGTGGTTGTGCAAGTGTCTCGGACATCAACCAGACGCTGCCGACGATGAATGTGATTTCCGGCAAGAAGCCCCTTGAGTACGCCCAATGCCTGAGCGAAAAACTCGCCGACAGCCGTGGCGCCTTGCAGGTCGAGACGCAGAAAGACGGGGTGCGGGTGATCGTGCCGCAGAAGCTTTCCTCGGGGCCGGCCGCGGTGTTTGATATCGAACAGCGCTCTGGTGGCAGCAGCATCAAGCTGCACGAGCGCATCTCCAATGTGCCGATACGTCCCTTCGATGTACGCGATGCCGCCACGGCGTGCATTTCCGGCTGATAGACTGTCGACCGTCAGCACCAATGCCGTCAAAGGTTGCCTTTGCCGGCATTGTCATTTCTGGAGTCGAACATGAAGCGAGAGCGGGTACGGGAGCGGCATGCAGAGGGCCAAATCTGCGCCACCCATGTGATTCAGAACCCGGCGAATCCGGGGGAGTGGATCGTTTTTTTCAAGAAAAGCGCCGGGCGCAGTTTTTTCCTGGTAGACGAAAGCGACGAAGTCGAGTCCTTCAGCAGTCTCGACGAACTGATCGAGACCGTACGCGGCCTGGGGATCAAGTTCGCCGAAATCCACATGTAGGGCTTGATGCCCTATTTGCAGACCACCACGACGCTACGATTCTTGTAGTTGCCAACGTCGACGCCAAGGGTCTTGTCGCTTTCCTTGGGGGCGGGTGAGCCGTCAGTGCCAACGATCCGGTATCCGGTGCCGGCGCAAGACGCATCGGCCTTTTCGTAGCAGGTCGCCCAGGAATTGGCCTCGCCGGAGCAGTCAATGGCCAGGCCTTGTTCGCCATTGTTCAGGTAGGTGGTTTCGGAGGTGGCGCAGCCACTGAGGGCCAGGACCGCTATCAGCGGCAAAAATTTGGTCATGTCGTTGTCGTCGTCAGGATGAGGGGGCAAAGCCTGTGACAGCGCGGTGGGCAAAAGGTTATAGCCAAAGGCCACTTCTTGCGGATATTTGCAAAAGAAGCCCTGCACAAGGGCAGGGCGTCAGGCCTGGATCAAATCTTGTCCTTGCCCCGTCGTTTCGGTGCCGGGTGTTCCAGTTGCAACACCGATGCCACTTCGATCGCCATGGCTTCGGACGGGAAAGGTCCGGCAATGTTCTCACCGCCAACGCCGGCTACCCACCACTGACCGTCTTTGGCCTTGTTGATCAAGTACCCGTTGACGCTTTTTGCTTCTGACATCTATTTGCCTCGTTGGCTGGTTCAAGGGCGCCATGATACCGCCAAATGCACCGTTCGGGTGCCGCTGGGCGCGGGTTGGTGCACTTGGCCATGGGTTGACTTGGCGTGCAAACCTGGCGGACTCTGCTATCAATAACAGGCTGTCGGTCCATTCGCGGTGCTCGCCGCGGAACTAACGGCGAGAATATTTCTCTATGATGGCATCGGTTAGCCAGTGCGGGGCATTGTAAGGTGTACGCCGCCTGATTAGACTGCGCCGAAACCCGTACACACAGCCCTTTCAAGGACTTATATGATCAAGAAATGCTTGTTTCCAGCAGCCGGTTACGGCACTCGCTTCCTCCCAGCGACCAAAGCCATGCCTAAAGAAATGCTGCCGGTGGTAAACAAGCCACTGATCCAGTACGGCGTCGAAGAAGCACTGGACGCCGGGTTGACCGAAATCTCCATCGTCACCGGTCGTGGCAAGCGCGCCCTGGAAGACCATTTCGACATCAGCTACGAGCTGGAAAACCAGATCAAGGGCACCGACAAGGAAAAGTACCTGGTCGGCATCCGCAAGCTGCTCGACAACTGCTCGTTCTCCTACACCCGCCAGACCGAAATGAAAGGCCTGGGCCACGCGATCCTGACCGGCCGTCCGCTGATCGGCGACGAACCCTTCGCCGTGGTGCTGGCGGACGACCTGTGCGTCAACCTCGAAGGCGACGGCGTACTGACCCAGATGGTCAAGCTGTACAAGCAGTTCCGCTGCTCGATCGTGGCCATCCAGGAAGTCGACCCGCAAGAGACCAACAAGTACGGCGTGATCGCCGGCGAGATGATCCGCGACGACATCTACCGCGTGCACAGCATGGTGGAAAAACCAAAACCTGAAGATGCGCCGTCGAACCTGGCCATCATCGGTCGCTACATCCTGACCCCGGACATCTTCGACTTGATCGAACAGACCGAGCCAGGCAAGGGCGGCGAAATCCAGATCACCGACGCCCTGATGAAACAGGCCCAGAACGGCTGCGTGATGGCCTACAAGTTCAAGGGCAAGCGTTTCGACTGCGGCGGCGCCGAAGGCTACATCGACGCGACCAACTTCTGCTTCGAGAACTTCTACAAGACGGGCAAGGCTTACTGATAGCGCCTCAGCGGCTTGTATTGAAAAACGAGCTTCACCAGCTGCCAACAAGCTGATGAAGGCCTGAATAAACGCCCCGACTTGATCGGGGCGTTTGTTTTTGTGCGCGCTAAAAAAGCGCCTGGTTTCTTGTAGGAGCCAGGCTTGCCGGCGAAGAACAATAACGCGCTCTAACAGACACACCGCAGCGTCTGGTTCACCGGCAAGTCGGATCGCGGCCCTCTGGCTTCTACAGCGCACGAGTACGTAAGAATTCGCTTACATCCTTTGCCTGGCTTTTCGAGAGAAAATTCTGATTTTCGGATAGAGACAGCTAAATGACGCCTGCTGCTCGTTACTAACGTTAGTTTTAACTGAGACTATGTGCGCGCACATTGTTCAAGCGACGGATGTATTGCCGCGGTGACACGTATGGATCGAGCCGTGGGGCTGATTACCCCGGCTTCTTATAATTACAAGGAGGTTCGTGAATGGCTTCGACAAGCGGCGCGGCGCAACGCCGAACAAGGCGGTGGTTAGGCCTAAGCGTACTGATGCTGCCTGTATTGTTGGTGACAGTTGACAATACGGTGCTTGGATTCGCGCTGCCAAAGATTGCCGCGGCCCTGCGTCCGAGTGCTAGCCAGCAGTTGTGGATGATCGATGCTTACTCGCTGGTATTGGCGGGGTTGCTGGTGTCGATGGGTAGTCTGGGGGATCGAGTCGGTCATCGTAAGTTGTTGTTGGCCGGGTCCTTGGGTTTTGTGATTGTGTCGGTGCTAACCGCGTATTCCGATACCGCCACGCAGCTGATTGCCGGGCGAGCTTGTATGGGCGTTTTCGGTGCAATGCTGATGCCTTCAACGTTGGCGTTGATACGTTCGGTGTTCGAGGACCGAGAGGAGCGCAGACTGGCAGTCGCGATCTGGGCAACGACGTTGACGGTCGGCTCGGCACTCGGTCCTTTGGTGGGTGGGGTGTTGCTGGAATTTTTCAGTTGGGGGTCGATTTTCCTGTTGGCGGTGCCCGTGTTGGTGCCATTGCTGGTGTTGGGACCACTGTTGTTGCCCGAATCCGGGCGAGATGCTTCAGGACCGTTGGATCCTATGAGCATCCTGCAATCGATGTTCGCTCTTGGTGCCATTGTTTATGGCATCAAACACAGCGCCAGTAATGGTATCGACTGGATGGCGCTGACCGCATTTGCAGTAAGCGCAATAGCGGGCTGGATGTTTGTGCGTCGACAGTTAAGTCTGCCAATGCCGCTGATGGACCTGAGTCTGTTCCGCAGTGGCACCTTTAGCGGCTCTGTCGCGATCAATTTGATGAGTCTCGCGTTTCTCGTTGGCTTCGTATTCTTTACCACTCAGTTCTTGCAGATCGTACTTCAGATGTCGCCCTTGAGTGCCAGTCTCGCGTTGGTGCCTGGTCAGGTCATGGCGATTGTCGTGGGTATGGCGGTCGTGCCTGTCGCGCAGCGAATACAAGTACATGTGCTGATACCAATTTTGATGGCGTTTGCTGGGTCGGCGTTTTTGCTGGTCGCCAGCATGGGCAGTAGTCTGACCGTTCTAGTGGTGGCTTTTGCCTTGTTGAACATTGGCGTGGGCGCGATCGCGACGGTATCCAATGATGTGATTTTGTCAGCTGCACCACCGGCAAAGGCGGGCGCCGCGTCGGCCATTAGCGAAACGGCCTATGAAGTGGGCGTAGTTTTGGGGACGACAGTGCTCGGCGGTGTCGTCACCGCCTACTATCGCGGTGCATTGCAGCTTCCGGGGTTTCTGAGCGAAGTGCAGATGATACTGGCGGGGGAGACGCTGCCTGGCGCCTATCATGTGGCGGCAGACTTGCCGGGTGGTCAAGCAAGGGAGTTGATGGTGCAGGCGGGAAGGGCATTCGAAGGTGGAATCGGTTTGGTTTCGTGGGTGACGTTCGGCTTGGCACTCATGGCGATTTTGATTGCCTGGCGCACTCTGCGGACACCGAACACGCAATCTGCAGTGGGGCATTGATCGAAAACGAAGACGGGTCCGTGCAGCGCGCGGCCCGGGCATTTCAGCGCAATGCTTGCTCCGCGGCTATCCACAGGTATGCTGGTCACCTGCCGAGGAGATAGAAAATGGCCTACGATTTTGACCTTTATGTGATTGGCGCCGGTTCTGGCGGTGTGCGGGCGGCCCGGTTTGCGGCCGGCTTCGGCGCGACAGTGGCGGTGGCCGAGAGTCGCTACCTGGGCGGCACTTGCGTAAACGTCGGCTGCGTGCCGAAAAAGCTGCTGGTGTACGGCGCGCATTTCGCCGAGGACTTCGAGCAGGCTTCGGGTTTTGGCTGGAGCCTGGACGAGGCGCAGTTCGACTGGGCGACGCTGATCGCCAACAAGGATCGCGAGATCAATCGCCTCAACGGCATTTACCGCAACCTGCTGGTCAACAGTGGCGTGACGCTGCACGAAGGCCACGCCAAGATCGTCGACCCGCATACGGTCGAGATCAATGGCGAGCGCCACACGGCTAAGAACATTCTGATCGCTACCGGTGGCTGGCCGCAGATTCCCGAGATTCCGGGGCACGAGCACGCGATCAGTTCCAACCAGGCGTTCTTCCTCAAGGAACTGCCCAAGCGTGTGCTGGTGGTGGGCGGTGGTTACATTGCCGTCGAATTCGCCGGGATCTTCCACGGCCTGGGTGCGCAGACCACCTTGCTGTATCGCGGTGAGCTGTTCCTGCGGGGCTTTGACGGTTCCGTGCGCAAGCATTTGCAGGAAGAACTGACCAAGCGCGGCATGGACCTGCAATTCAATGCCGACATCGAGCGTATCGACAAGCAAGCCGATGGCAGTTTGAAAGTGACGCTCAAGGATGGTCGTCAGCTGGAGGCCGATTGCGTGTTCTACGCCACCGGTCGACGTCCGATGCTGGACAATCTCGGGCTGGAAAATACCGCGGTGAAGCTCGACCAGAAAGGCTTCGTCGAGGTGGACGACCTGTACCAGACGGCCGAGCCTTCGATCCTGGCCCTGGGCGATGTGATCGGCCGGGTGCAGCTGACGCCGGTGGCGCTGGCTGAAGGCATGGCGGTGGCGCGACGCTTGTTCAAGCCTGAGCAGTATCGCCCGGTGGATTACAAGATGATCCCGACGGCGGTGTTCAGCCTGCCTAATATCGGCACGGTCGGCCTGACCGAGGAAGAAGCGCGCGAGGCGGGCCACGAGGTACAGATCTTCGAAAGCCGCTTCCGGCCGATGAAGCTGACCCTGACCGAATGTCAGGAGCGCACGCTGATGAAACTGGTGGTGGATGCCCAGACCGACAAGGTGCTGGGCTGCCACATGGTGGGGCCGGAGGCTGGCGAAATCGTCCAGGGCCTGGCTATCGCCTTGAAGGCCGGCGCCACCAAGCGCCACTTCGACGAAACCATCGGTGTGCACCCGACGGCCGCCGAAGAGTTTGTCACCCTGCGTACACCGGTCGGCGCTTAATCGACCCTGGCGACGTCTGGCGCTGCTGCATTGGCAGCGGCCAGGCGTAGGCTTTTTTCGAGGTCGGCCCGGGCTTTCTGCAGTTCGATTTCCAGTGCCTTGTTGAGCTGCGCTTGTTCCTCGACGCTCTGCTTGAGCGCCTGGCTTTCCAGCATGGCTACGCGCAGGCGTTCCTGGAGGAGGGTGCGCTCGCTGTCGACACGCGTGGCCTGGTCGAGCAGTTGATCCTGGCGGGTGTTGCTTTGCTTGAGTTGCTCTTGCAGCAGGCTCAGCTCGCGCAGTGTGCCGCGATTTTCCGTCAGCAGGCGTTCGTTGTCGCGGTGCAGCTGGGTGATTTCGTCCTGGCGTACCAAGGCGCTTTGTTGGGCTTGGCGCAACTCCATCTGCAGTTGCTGCACCTGGCCTTCGTGGCGGCTTTGCTCTTGCTCGCGCTGCTCGTTGATCGCGTTGCGGTAGTGCTCCAGGGCATCACGACTGTGCAGGTGTTTCTCTTCCAGCGAGCGAATCTGCTCGTCTTTGTCCTGCAGGCGCAGCTCAAAATCAGCCAGTGCCTGAGTCTGCCCGGCATTGCGCGTTTGTTCACCCTGAAGCAGGGTGCGCGTGCTTTGCAGTGCCTCGGATTCCTGGGTCAGTGCCAGGCTCTGCAGCTCGTAGTGTTGCTGCAGTTGCGTATTGGCTTGCTCGGCTTGCTGCAGTTGCGTTTCCAGCGCCTTGCGTTGTTGCTCGTACTGTTCGCGGGCCTGGTCAATGGGTTCCTGGGCCTGCTCTTTAAGGCGCTGCGCGAGGCGTGTTACCAGCGCCAGCAACTCTTCGTCGATCGGCTCGGAAGGGGCTTCGTCTGGCCCCGGGGTGCTATCATCGAGCTCCTTCATGTAGCGATGGATCGTGGTTTTCGAGCCGGTATTGCCCATTTCGATCCGTACGGCATCGATGCTGGGATTTTCGCCGCGGGCCAGGATCGCCAATCGCGCCGCTTGCACCACTTGTTTGTTCACGCCGCCACGGGCCATGAGATCTCCTGCTGTTTTGCTGTGTGGTACGTACCACGAAAAACGCATTCTAGCATTTGTCGGGGTAAATTCGGTTTTCTTCTATCAATGCAGTCGGCTAATAGCGAAAGCCAATCAGCGGCATGAGGTTTGCCAATGAGCCAACCGTCCGTCGAGTGGGTAAAGTTCTCTCCATCAACTTCTTAACCCCTGACGGAGAGTCAACGATGCCTATCATCAACAGCCAAGTTAAACCGTTCAAAGCTGACGCATTCAAAAATGGCGACTTCGTAAAAGTCTCGGACGCTGACCTTAAAGGCAAGTGGTCGGTGGTGTTCTTCTACCCGGCCGACTTCACCTTCGTTTGCCCGACCGAGCTGGAAGACCTCGCTGACAACTACGACGCGTTCCAGAAGCTGGGCGTCGAGATCTACAGTGTTTCCACCGACACCCATTTCGCCCACGCTGCTTGGCACAACACTTCGCCAGCCATCGGCAAGATCCAGTACACCATGATCGGCGACCCGACCCACGCCATCTCCCGCAACTTCGACGTACTGATCGAAGAAGCTGGCCTGGCTGACCGTGGCACCTTCGTGATCAACCCTGAAGGCCAGATCAAGATCGTTGAACTGAACGACGGCGGTGTTGGCCGTGACGCCAGCGAGTTGCTGCGCAAGATCAAGGCTGCCCAATACGTCGCCGCTCACCCAGGCCAGGTTTGCCCAGCCAAGTGGAAAGAAGGCGAGGCCACTCTGGCGCCGTCCCTGGACCTGGTTGGCAAGATCTAAGTCTGTGACGCGCTTCATCAGGGCGGACTTCCGCACCTTCTAAGCAAGCTGCACCGCCCAATAAAAACGCCCGGGCGTGATTCGCTCGGGCGTTTTTTTCGTCTCCGTCTCTTCACCAAACAGCATGGAAATCGCCCGTATGTTGGACGCCAATCTTAAAGCCCAGTTGAAATCGTACCTGGAACGGGTCACCCAGCCGATCGAGATCGTTGCCTCCCTCGACGACGGTGCGAAATCCCAGGAAATGCTCGCACTGCTGAAAGACGTTGCCAGTCTTTCCAGCCAGATTACCTTGCTCGATAACGGTGACGATGCACGCAAGCCATCGTTCTCGATCAACCGCCCCGGCGCGGATATCAGCCTGCGTTTCGCTGGCATCCCCATGGGCCATGAATTCACCTCCCTGGTGCTGGCCTTGCTGCAAGTCGGCGGCCACCCCTCCAAGGCCAGTGTCGAAGTGATCGAACAGATCCGCTCGCTCAAAGGCGAATTCAACTTCGAGACGTATTTCTCGCTGTCCTGCCAGAACTGCCCGGACGTGGTCCAGGCGTTGAACCTGATGGCGGTACTCAACCCCAATATTCGCCACGTCGCCATCGACGGCGCGCTCTTCCAGGCTGAAGTCGATGAGCGCCAGATCATGGCGGTACCGAGCATCTACCTCAACGGCGTGAACTTCGGCCAGGGCCGCATGGGCCTGGAAGAAATCCTCGGCAAAATCGACACCAGCGGCATCGAGCGCCAGGCCGAGAAGATCAGCGCCAAGGAAGCCTTTGACGTACTGGTGGTGGGCGGTGGCCCGGCCGGTGCTGCGGCGGCCATCTATGCCGCGCGCAAAGGCATTCGCACCGGTGTCGCTGCCGAACGTTTTGGTGGCCAGGTGCTGGATACCATGGCCATCGAAAACTTCATCTCCGTGCAGGAAACCGAAGGGCCAAAACTGGCGGTCGCGCTTGAAGAGCACGTCAAGCAGTACGACGTGGACATCATGAACCTGCAGCGCGCCGACAAATTGCTGCCGGGCAAAGACGGCGAGCTGCACGAAGTCCACTTCGCCAGCGGCGCGAAACTCAAAGCCAGGACGGTGATCGTGGCCACGGGTGCACGCTGGCGCGAAATGAACGTGCCCGGTGAGCAGGAATATCGCAACAAGGGCGTGGCGTACTGCCCGCACTGCGACGGCCCGTTGTTCAAAGGCAAGCGTGTGGCGGTGATTGGCGGCGGTAACTCAGGCGTCGAAGCGGCCATCGACCTGGCCGGTATCGTGGCCCATGTCACGCTGCTGGAGTTCGATGTGCAGCTGCGTGCCGATGCGGTATTGCAGCGCAAGTTGCACAGCCTGCCGAACGTGACGGTGATCACCCGTGCGCAAACCACTGAAGTGATGGGCGACGGGCAGAAGGTCAACGGCTTGCGCTATAAAGATCGCGAGAGCGACGAATTGCGCAGCGTGGAACTGGAAGGGATCTTTGTGCAGATCGGTCTGTTGCCCAATACCGATTGGCTCAAGGGCACCATTGAGTTGTCGCCGCGTGGCGAGATCATCGTCGATGCCCGTGGCGAGACATCGATACCGGGTGTGTTCGCGGCAGGCGATGTGACCACGGTGCCCTACAAGCAGATCGTGATCGCGGTGGGCGAGGGCGCCAAGGCTTCCCTTAGCGCATTCGACCACTTGATTCGCACCTCGGCCCCGGCGTAAACCGGGCGCTGAAAACACAAAACCCCATGAATGATCATGGGGTTTTTTTTGCTGATCGTTACCACGCGGAGCGTGGGAACGATCAAGCCAGATTTTTACAGGGGGGCTGGCTGGATGATTTCGACCCAATACCCATCCGGGTCCTTGATGAACGCCAGGCTCTTCATGCAGCCATCGTTCAGGCGCTTCTGGAAATCGCAGCCCAGCGCTTCGAAGCGTTCGCACGCAGCCACGATGTCCGGCACCGAGATGCAGATGTGGCCGAATCCGCGCGGGTCGGTATTGCCGTTGTGATAGGCGAAGTCCGCATCGTTCTCGGTGCCGTGGTTATGGGTCAGTTCCAGAATGCCCGGGATCGATTTCATCCATTGCGTGCGCTCGGCGGCATCGGCCGGAATCTGACGCTTGTCGACCAGGGCGAGGAAGTACAGGCTGAATTCAGCTTCTGGAAAATCGCGTTTCTCCACCAGCGAGAAGCCGAGAACGCGCGTGTAGAAGTCCAGGGACTTGGTGATGTCCTTGACCCGCAACATGGTGTGGTTGAAGACAAATTTCTGGGTGGCGGTGTCAGGCTGTGCGGTCACGCCGGGGAAGGTGTTCAGATCTTGCAGGCTCATGGGCCCTCCGGAAATTAAATGGGCTGCCGACAATGATACGCATGGGTTGCGACATCACCAAACCCAAAGCGTCTGCTATTGCCTGACCGCCGGCCGAAGATCAAACTTCAGGGCTAACTGGCTGGGTGTTGATGGTAATGATTCGATTGTGCAGGTCGTTGATTATCCTGAGTGGTGTGCTTTCTGTGTTGGCCCGGGCTCACGCCGATGAGCCCGTCGTGGCGTGGCCGCCGGGCTGGCAGGTCGAAGCCGTTGCCCAAGGCGAAGCCGGCTCCGGTGTCAGTCGCCAGCGCGCGGTCAAGAACGACGCGCAAGGCATGCCGTTGATGGTGATGGAATTGACCGTGAGCCGGGTGCAACCCGATCACCAGGTGAACCTGGAAGCTGTGTTGCTGGAGATGCGCAAATCAGTGCAGAAAGACTTTTTCCAGGGTGGCTATCAAAGTGTTTGCAACCGGATTCACTCGGCCACCTTGAGTCGCTTGCCGGCGCTGGAAACCACTTGCACCATCACGCAAAACGGTCGGCATGTACTGTCTCAAACACTGGTTGCCGCGGTGGATGCCGATAAGGCCTACGTATTTTCCTACGCCGGGCAGGCCGAAGCTTATAAGGCCAGTCAGAATGAAATAGAGGCGGCTCGTAACGGCTTGAAACTTTAGCTGAAGGCTTCAATAGGCACCGATTTCATGTCTGTGCCGACGCCGTTAGATAGCCAAAAGGATTAAGCACAAAGTTGCCGGGAAAGTACCGGTCAGCCTTGCCTTTAGATGCCTTCAATGAAAAAAAGCCCTGCAGGTGCAGGGCTTTGTTTTTTCAGTGCGAGGGTTTAGCCGCGCAGCCAGGAATCAACGGTGGCGGCACCGTATTGTTCCTTCCAGGCCTTCAGTCCACGGTGGTTGCCGCCCTTGGTTTCAATCAGCTCGCCGGTATGCGGGTTCTGATAAACCTTGACCACGCGGGCGCGGCGGGTCTTTGGAGCGGCCTGTTGCAGACCGGATTTTGCCGGGTTCGGGTCGAGGATGGCGATGATGTCGCGCAGGCTCTTGCCGTAGGTTTTCATCAGCCCCTGGAGCTTTTCTTCGAATTCGATTTCTTTCTTGAGCCCGGCATCGTTCTTCAGGGATTCAAGCTGCTTGAGCTGCTCTTGAAGGGCCTTTTCAGCTGCACGAAATTCAGCGAGTCTGGACAATATCTTTACTCCAATAGTGTGTTTGGCTGATACCAACCGCAAACAAAGCTATAAGCCAAGAGCCTTGAAGCGACTCGGGGATTAGATGCCTCACCTGCCAATCTGATGCAGGCATGAAAAATTGTAGTAGTTAATGGGGCAAGAGTAAATCATGACTTTTTGTTCATGTAACAAGAGTTGTACTTGATTCAAATGGAGGAGTGCGGTGTGTCGTTGAATCGCTGCTAAAGGCCACTAGTTAATCATCACTTAATGCATTAATGAAATCGGCGGCGGGTATCGGCCGACCAAACAGATAACCTTGCAGGTAGTTCACGTTGTGGGCCGTCAGGTAGTCACTTTGCTCCTGGGTTTCCACACCTTCGGCAACCATTGCCAGGTCAAGCTTGGCCGCCAGCTCGATGATGCTTTCCAGAATGTGGCTGGAGAGGGTATCGATGCCGATCATGGCGACGAAGCTCTGGTCGATTTTCAGGAAATCCACGTTGAACTGGCGCAGGTAACCGAGGCTCGAGTGGCCGGTGCCGAAGTCGTCGATGGCGATCATTACGCCAAGCTCATGCAGTTGCTCGAACAATTGATGGGTAATGGCCGAGGGCTCGATCAGTTTGCGCTCGGTCAACTCCAGCACCAGGTGTATGGAGCCCGGGGCAAAGGCGGCGAGGAATTGCCGGCAATCCTCGACCAGCGCAAGATCCTGGCAATGATTGGCGGTGATATTGATGCCCACATGGAACGGCTCATCGAACGATGCCGACTTCCGTGCCAACAGCCTGGCTGTTTGTTGCATGATCGAGCGCGTCATCGGCACGATCAGCCCGCTGTGTTCGGCAAACGGAATGAACAGATCGGCGCTGACCAAACCTTCCTTGGGATGGTTCCAGCGCATCAGTACCTCGACTCCCGTGCATTTTTTGCTCAGCGCATGCACCACTGGCTGGAAGTACGGAACGAACTCCGCCGCGTCCAGTGCGCGCTGCATCTCAAGGGTTGGCGACGAGGAACGCTTCTGTATGACGTGCCCGATAAAACCTGCAATCACGCCGAAGAACAGCAACAAACTGAACAGTGGCGGATATTCACTGCTCATGTAGCGCCACACTTCGCCTTCGGGGAAACCGGCCGTTACGCTGAAGGGATAACGCGAAGATGCCAGCGTGTTTTGTGCGACGGGGAACTCGGGTGGATCGCCTTCGTGAAAACTGCCGTCGGCGGACAACCAGTGCGGCCCGACTTGCAACAACAACAGTGTCTGGCGCCCGATCAGGCGCAGGATATTACTCAGGTGGTAACCGTCCAGCGTGCTCATGGCGCCCCGTTTACCGTCGCTGAGTCGATAGACCAAAAACGCGGTGTCGGGCGTCACCGGGTTGCCCTTAATCAGCAACAACTGGCCGTTGGCATAATCTCCGGAAGCCATTTTTTCGTGATAGTCACCGAACAGGGAACTGCAATAGAGAGTGTCGTCCCATAGCAGGTTGGTCGAGCGCACGAATGGACGGCGTGTCACCTGCTCGCGCAACGCGAGGTTGACGTCAATGCAGCTTTGGCCAGCCAACGGCAGCAACTCGCGCGCCGCCTGGGCGGTGTTGTCGAGCATCAGTTCGAATTGGCGAGTCGCTTCTTCGGCGGTTTGTTGGCTGCTGAGCCTGAGTACGCGTTCGGCCTGCATGTAAAGAATGACGAAACCCAGCAGGATCGGCAGCAGTCCACTCAACAAGGTTACAGCGAGCCTGATGCCTCTCGGGTGGGCGTTGGTTTTCAGTGGCATTCGCGAAACCTGTATCGCTGAAGTGGGGCTCTCAACGCCTGGCGGGAAGTGATGCTTCCCATCAAGCGTTCAAGCAAGAGGCAGGATAGTTGGCCCTTGGCACTTGTGCCGAGGGATGATTCCAATGGGGATTTTCTTGTGTAACAAAGCCCTTGCGCGCCATGGGGAAAAGGGGATTTGATACAGAAGGCGGACAAATTGAGTTACGCTGTGTAGAATTAGGTTACGCATACAATAATAATCGTCTTCTGGCAGCAGAAGCCTCGCCCTCAGAGCCTTGGGTCGACAATGAAGATATTCGGGTTTCAATTGATCTACGGTGATTTCCTCGCCCGCAGCGTGCGGGGCATCTCCTGTGCGCCACCCACCGCTCTCAGCATTGCTAGCAACTAACGCTTGTTAATTTCAGCGGTTAATTCCTAAAGCATGATGAGGCGCCAACCATGGCAGATTTATACGAAAACCCAATGGGCCTGATGGGCTTCGAGTTCATCGAACTTGCATCGCCGACCCCCAATACCCTGGAGCCGATCTTCGAGATCATGGGCTTCACCAAGGTCGCGACCCATCGTTCCAAGGACGTGCACCTGTATCGCCAGGGCGCGATCAACCTGATCCTCAACAACGAACCCCACAGCGTCGCCTCGTACTTTGCCGCCGAGCACGGTCCATCGGTGTGCGGCATGGCGTTCCGTGTCAAGGATTCGCAAAAGGCCTACAAGCGTGCCCTGGAACTCGGCGCCCAGCCGATCCACATCGAGACTGGCCCGATGGAGCTGAACCTGCCGGCGATCAAGGGCATCGGCGGTGCGCCGCTGTACCTGATCGACCGTTTCGGTGAAGGCAACTCGATCTACGACATCGACTTCGTGTTCATCGACGGCGTTGACCGTCACCCGGTCGGGGCTGGCCTGAAGATCATCGATCACCTGACCCACAACGTGTACCGCGGTCGCATGGCCTACTGGGCGAACTTCTACGAGAAACTGTTCAACTTCCGCGAAATCCGCTACTTCGACATCAAGGGCGAATACACCGGCCTGACCTCCAAGGCCATGACCGCGCCAGACGGCATGATCCGCATCCCGCTGAACGAAGAATCGTCCAAGGGCGCCGGGCAGATCGAAGAATTCCTGATGCAGTTCAACGGCGAGGGCATCCAGCACGTGGCCTTCCTCAGCGATGACCTGATCAAGACCTGGGATCACCTGAAAAGTATCGGCATGCGCTTCATGACCGCGCCGCCGGACACCTACTACGAAATGCTCGAAGGCCGCCTGCCCAACCACGGGGAGCCGGTAGGCGAGTTGCAGGCGCGCGGCATCCTGCTGGACGGTTCGTCCGAGTCGGGCGACAAGCGCCTGCTGCTGCAGATCTTCTCGGAAACCCTGATGGGGCCGGTGTTCTTCGAATTCATCCAGCGCAAGGGTGATGACGGCTTCGGTGAAGGCAACTTCAAGGCGCTGTTCGAATCGATCGAGCGCGACCAGGTACGTCGTGGTGTGTTGTCCACTGACTGATTGGTTGTAAAGATCAAAAGATCGCAGCCTGCGGCAGCTCCTACACGGTCCACCTGTAGGAGCTGCCGCAGGCTGCGATCTTTTACTTTCAAGGGCGGCGATGGCGCATCAGGTGCTTGAACCCTTCAAACACCAGCACCAGTACCGCCATCCAGATCGGAATATAGGTCAGCCATTCACCGGGCTTGATGCTTTCCCCCAGCATCAACGCCACGCCCAGCAACAGCACCGGCTCGACGTAGCTCAACAACCCGAACAGGCTGAACGGCAGCAAGCGACTGGCGATGATGTAGACCACCAGCGCCGACGCGCTGATCAAGCCCAGCAGGGGAATCAGCCAAGACAATGCCGGGTGTTGATCGAAGACCCCAAAGCCCTGCTCACCACTGCTCACGAACCAGAATGCGATCGGCAGCATCAGGGTCATGTCGACCCACAGTCCGCCGAGGTTGTCAGTCTTCAGCCATTTGCGCACCACGAAATACAGCGGATAACCCACGACCACTACCAGTGTGGCCCAGGAGAAGCCGCCGACCTGATACAGCTCATTGACCACACCCAGGCTTGCAAAGAACACCGCGATCTTTTGCAGGTACGACAGGCGTTCACCGTAGGCGATGCGCCCTGTCAGCACCATGGCCAGCGGCAACAGGAAGTAGCCCAGCGACACATCGAGGCTGTAGCCATTGAGCGGTGCCCACATGAACAGCCAAAGCTGGACGCCCAGCAACGCCGCCGAGACGAACAGGATGCCGATCAACCTGGGTTGGGCGCAGAACCGACGCAGCAGGTCGGCCACGCGCCGCCATTCGCCCGACCCCAGCATGAACAGGGTCATGCACGGCACGGTCAACAGCATGCGCCAGCCGAAAATCTCCACACCGCTCAACGGCTTGAGCAGTGAAGTGTAGTAATACATGACGGCAAACAGCACCGAGGCTGAAACCGATAAAGCGATACCTTTTGACAAGCTGTCCTCGCGAGGTTGAACGTGAAACGGGGTGCGGAGAATACGTGGTTTTTGTGCTGAATATTGGCCGGATGATCAATATTTACAACATCCCTGTAGGAGCGAGCCTGCTCGCGAAAAACCCGAGGGCGCTGCGGGGCGTCTGGTTTAACGCGCTATCGTTCACGACCATCGCGAGCAGGCTCGCTCCTACAGTGGTTTTGTATGTTCAGTTGGTACGCGGTCTGCGGCCGGACACGAAATGACTCACATCATTGAACCCCGGCGTCGAAGCATGCCCAGGTGTCACCAGCGCATCGATGAAGGCCTCATCCTCAGCCGTGATCTTCACCGCCTGCGCCTTGGTGTAGGCATCCCACTGTTCTTCAGTGCGCGGGCCGACGATGGCCGAGGTCACGGCGCTGTTGTTCAGCACCCAGGCGATGGCGAACTCGACGATCCCCACGCCGCGTTCCTGGGTGTATTGCTGGATCTGCTGGGCGATGCGCAAGGACTCGACACGCCATTCGGTTTCCAGGATGCGTTTGTCGGCACGTCCTGCACGACTGTTCGCGTCCGGCTTGACGTCCGGCGCATATTTGCCGCTGAGCACGCCGCGGGCCAACGGACTGTAGGGCACCACACCCAGGCCGTAATTCTGCGCGGCAGTGATCTGCTCGGTTTCGGCCTGGCGGTTGACGATGTTGTACAGTGGCTGGCTGATCACCGGCCGGTCGACACCGAGCTTGTCGGCCACGCGAATCACCTCGGCGATACGCCAGCCCCGGTAATTCGACAGGCCCCAATAGCGAATCTTGCCTTGGCGAATCAGGTCGCCAATGGCCGACACCGTGACCTCCAGCGGCGTGTTGTGGTCTTCGCGGTGCAGGTAATAGATATCGAGATAGTCAGTGCCCAGGCGCGTCAGGCTGGCGTCGATGCCGTTGAAGATGTGCTTGCGGCTCAGGCCGCTGCGGTTCGGCACACCGTCCACCGGGCCGAAACCGACCTTGGTCGCCAGTACCCATTCGTGACGGTTACCGGCAATCGCCTCGCCGACGATTTCTTCAGAACGGCCATTGGTGTAGACGTCGGCGGTATCGATGAAATTGATGCCCTGGTCCCAGGCCTTGTCGATGATCCGCAGGGAATCTTCGGTATTGGTCTGCTCACCAAACATCATGGTGCCCAGGGTCAGGGTCGACACCTGCAGGCCCGAATGACCCAGCGTGCGGTAGCTCATGAGGAAATCCTTTTGCCGGTGGGAAAGGCTCAATCAAATACCACAATGGCATAGCGGGGCAAAAGCCCTGTGACAGGCAAGTTCTCTTTATCATGATTTCTGGCGATGCAAAGGGTAACGTTGATCAACCTGTGAGTCTTGACCACCCCGTTTCAAGGAACCCCGTTATGTTCGAACTCGATCACGACCTGGCCCAGGACATCGTCGACCGGGCAATGGCCATCCTGCCGTACAACGTCAACGTCATGGACAGCCAGGGCCTGATCCTCGGCAGTGGCGAGCCGGAGCGGGTCAACACCCGGCATGAAGGCGCGCAACTGGTGTTGGCCAACGGCCGTGTGGTTGAGATCGACGCACAGACGGCGATCCACCTCAAGGGCGTGCAGCCGGGCATCAACCTGCCGCTGATGCTCGACCAGCGCTTGATCGGCGTGCTGGGCATCACCGGCGATCCCGAACAATTGCGTACCTACGCGGAACTGGTGCGCATGACCGCCGAGATGCTGGTGGGCCAGCGCAACCAACAGGCCGAGAAGCAGTGGCGGAGCCAGCGTTGCGATGACCTGCTGGCGTTGCTGCTGAGTGACGGCGGCAACTCGCCGCGCTTGATCGACGAAGCGCAACAGCTTGGGCTTAAACCGCAATTGACGCGGGTGCCTTACCTGTTCGAACTGGGCCAGGAGCAGGGACCGGGGCACTCCGTCGAAGCGCTCAGCGCCTGGCTGACCAGTCGTTACCCGGACAGTTGGTGCGTGAGTTCGGCCAAGTCTTCGTTGCTGTGGTGCCGACCGACGAACCAGGCCGTCGACAACGAGCGGCTGCTGGAAAAACTCGACGGCCAGGGCTGGAACATCCTGCGCATTGCCGTGGGTGGGCAGGCGGATGGGCTGACAGGATTGCGCCGCGGCTATCGTAGGGTCGGCGACTTGCTGGCCTATGGGCGCGAGGTGTTGCCCCAATCCCGTTTGCTGACGCTTACCCGCTATCGGCTGCCGGTATTGCTGTGGCGCCATCGCAACGAAGATGCACTGGACGAACTGCTTGAGCCGTTGCGTAAAGTCATTGCCAGGGACAACAACGGCCAGTTACTGGCGACCTTGCGCAGTTGGTGCGAACACGATGGCCAGAGCCAGGCCTGCGCCGATGCGCTGGGCATCCACCGCAACAGCCTGCGCTACCGGATGGAGCGCATTGCAGAACTCAGTGGCGTTGATCCGTTACGCCTGGACGGCATGCTCGCCCTCTATCTCGGCGTACAGCTGCTCTCCGAAACCGCCCCAACTCCCTGACCAAAACCCGCCCCCCCTGTAGGAGCTGCCGCAGGCTGCGATCTTTTGACTTTGCTTTTCAAGGTCAAGATCAAAAGATCGCAGCCTGCGGCAGCTCCTACATGGAAAGCATAAGATTTGTGGGAATGAACAATAATCCTCGATGCCCGTTGTGCAGCGGCCTGGCGTTATTGTTCATGCCGGCTGGCAGCATGGATAGCATTGGAACTGGAGAATCCCCATGAAAATTGTCATCGCCCCCGACTCGTTCAAGGACAGCCTCAGCGCTCAAGGCGTGGCCGACGCCATTGCCCTCGGTCTGGCAGAGGTGTGGCCCGATGCGCAATTGATCAAATGCCCGATGGCCGACGGCGGGGAAGGGACGGTCGAGTCGGTGCTTGCCGCGTGTGCTGGCGAGCTGCGTCGCACCACGGTTCGCGGGCCGCTCGGCGTAGCCGTCGACGCTGCCTGGGGCTGGTTGCCCCACACCCACACGGCGATCATCGAAATGGCCGAAGCCAGTGGTTTGCAGCTGGTTCCGGTCGACCGCCGCGATGCCTGCATCAGCAGCACTTTCGGCACCGGTGAATTGATTCGCGCTGCCCTCGATGCCGGGGCGCAACGTATCATTCTGGCCATCGGCGGCAGTGCGACCAATGACGCCGGTGCAGGGGCAATGCAAGCCTTGGGCGTGAAGTTGCTCGATGCACAGGGGCAAATCCTCGCACCGGGCGGCTTGGCACTGTCACAGTTGGCCCGCATCGATATGAGTGGCATCGACCCACGCCTGGCCGAGGTGCGCTTTGACATCGCCGCCGACGTGAACAATCCATTGTGCGGTGCTCACGGCGCGTCGGCCATTTTCGGCCCGCAAAAAGGCGCAACGCCTGCGCAGGTTGAACAACTGGATCTTGCCCTCCGGCACTTTGCCGACTACTGCGCAAAAGCCTTGAGCAAAGACGTGCGCGACGAACCGGGCAGCGGCGCAGCAGGCGGCCTGGGGTTTGCCGCCAAGGCGTTCCTGAGGGCGCAGTTCAAAGCCGGGGTGGAAGTGGTCGCCGAGCTGGTGGGGCTGGCCGATGCGGTTGCCGGTGCTGATCTGGTGATCACCGGCGAAGGCCGCTTCGATGCACAGACATTGCGCGGCAAGACACCCTTTGGCGTGGCGCGCATTGCTCGTGAATGCGGTGTTCCGGTCATCGTCATTGCCGGCACGTTGGGCGAGGGCTATCAAGCCTTGTATGCCCATGGTATCGACGCCGCGTTTGCCCTGACGAGCGGGCCGATGACATTGGCGCAAGCCTGCAGCGAAGCACCGCGTCTATTGCGTGAACGAGCGGGTGATGTAGCGCGGGTCTGGCGGATGGCCGCTCGTGCGGCCTGACGCGCCTGGGAAGTCAGTTTTATTGTCAGGACGATCACCAGGGCACAGGGCATTTTCAGCCCTGGCGACCACTGAGCATGTGAAATCGGCAAAGGAGGAGAGAACCATTTCGATGCCTGTCAGTACGACCGGATGATCGTCGGCAATGATGATTCGCAGCCCTTTGTTCGGTCGGTGCCCATGGGACACTGGCGCATCGTCACAGGCACTGGCGTGGTAGAGGTCAAACGGTCGGGATCGAGGTATGGGGTCCCGGCTCATGAATTGTCTCAACAGGGGTCAATGAGAAGCCGACCGCTGAAGAGACAGGGGGTCAAGGTGACTGGATCAGACCTTGTTGCAGTGCCATCACCATGGCGATCCAGCGCGATCTCACGCCGAATTTCCGGCGAATATTGCAAAAGTGATAATTCACACCTGCTTCAGTGCATTGAACGATTTGCGCGATTTCCCAGGACGATTTGCCCAGAGCTGTCCACTTCAAGCACTCCTGTTCCCGAGCCGTCAGCTTGATCGCTTTCGGTTGAGGGCTCTCCTGTGATTGGAAATTGGCCTGTGTGGGCGTTGATCGAACTGATCCGATATTGGCACGGTACATAGTTGAATCTCCCATTCATCATCTTTGACGGCGTGGGCGCGGCGGAATCTTCCTACATCTTGATGGCATGGTTCGCGCGGCCGTCCTTCAGGCACCTGATTCAGGGCTGGAGGCTCGACTTCGTTATAGCGCGAATCACTCCACTTGGAACCTGTCACAAATTACAGGTGCTGGACCTTAATCCGACTGCGCCGAGTTGGCTGTCAGTAAAAGAACCCAGCCATGTAGGAGGATTTGCTGAATTTCTGTTGCCTAACCCGTTCGTCGATTTCATCGAGGTAGTGGCGCGTGGCGCGATTTGAGATAGGGTTGACTCAGGAACTCGCGCGATTGGAGAACTACATGCGCTATTCAGGCTTGACCCAACGCATCGCCGGAGATGGCGCTGCGGCCTGGCAGATTCACGACCGCGCACTGCAAATGCGCGAACAAGGCGTCGACGTACTGCTGCTATCGGTCGGCGACCCGGATTTCGATACACCCAGCCCCATCGTCCAGGCCGCCATCAACAGTTTGCTGGCGGGCGACACTCATTACTCGCAGGTGCGCGGAAGTCGGGGTTTGCGCGACAGCATTGCCCGCCGTCATCGGCGTCGAAGTGGTCAAGTGGTGGATGCCGATCACGTGATCGTGATGCCCGGTGCGCAATGTGCGGTTTATTCGGTCGCGCAATGCCTGCTCGATCCGGGGGACGAAGTGATCGTTGCCGAGCCGATGTACGTAACGTATGAAGGCGTATTCGGCGCGTGCGGGGCCACTGTGGTGCCGGTGGCGGTGCGTCCGGAGAACGGCTTTCGGGTCGATCCGGCGGATGTGGCGGCCCGCATCACACCCAAGACCCGCGCGCTGTTGCTCAACAGTCCGAACAACCCCTCCGGCGCCAGTTTGTCGCTGATGATCTGGCAGGAGCTGGCCTTGCTGTGTGTGCGTCACGATCTTTGGTTGATCAGCGATGAGGTCTACGGCGATCTGCTGTACGAGGGCGAACACATCAGCCCGGCCAGCTTGCCGGGCATGGCCGAGCGCACCGCGACCATCGACAGTCTGTCCAAATCCCACGCCATGAGCGGTTGGCGAGTGGGTTGGGTGATCGGACCGAAAACCTTGAACGACCACCTGGAACATCTCTCGTTGAGCATGCTGTTTGGCATTCCGGAGTTCGTTCAGAAGGCGGCGCAACTGGCGCTGGATGAAGACCTGCCGGAGGTGGCGCTGATGCGTGAAGAATATCGCCAGCGCCGCGACCTGGTGTGTACGCGCCTGAACCAATGCCCGGGTATCAGGGCCATTCGCCCGGATGGTGGGATGTTCGTGATGGCCGACGTGCGCCAGACCGGGTTGTCCGCCCAGCATTTCGCCGAGCGGCTGCTGGAGGGGTATGGCGTGTCGGTACTGGCAGGTGAGGCGTTCGGGCCGAGTGCGGCGGGGCATATCCGCATTGGGCTGGTGGTGGACCGGCGCAAACTGGCGGATGCCTGTCAGCGAATTGGGCAGTGCGCCATGGACCTTCTGGAGGCGCGGCGGGCCTGACAGTTTTTTGTTGTTCGGACCGGCCCCTTCGCGGGCAAGCCCGCTCCCACAGGGTCTGATGTGGACACGGATTTTGTGATCACCACCGACACTGTGGGAGCGGGCTTGCCTGAGAAGACGGCCTGACGGACAACTAATTCCTCAAGCCTTCCACGCCCGCACATTCACCAGATTAGCCGGCCGTTCACCCGCCAACGCCGCCAACAGATTTTCCACCGCACACCGCGCCATTGCCTCCCGTGTCTCATGGGTCGCCGAGCCCATGTGTGGCGTTGCCACCACGTTGTCCATCTGCAACAGCGGCGAGTCCAGGTCCAGCGGCTCACGCTCGAACACATCCAGCCCCGCTGCGCGAATCTGCCCCGCACGCAGTGCCTCGGTCAACGCCGCTTCATCCACCACTTTGCCTCGGGAGATATTGATGAAGATGCTTTGCGGGCGCATCAGGGCAAATTCTTCGGTGCCGATCAGCCGCTCGGTTTGCGCGGTCAACGGCAAGGTCAGGCAGATGAAATCCGCCTGCTGCAACAGCTCGCCCAGGCTGCGGTACTGCGCATTGAAACGCTGCTCGACTGCAGGTTTTGGCGAATGGCTGTGGTAGATGACCGGCATGCCGAAACCGAAGTGTCCGCGCTGGGCCAGTGCCTCGCCGATACGGCCCATGCCAATGATGCCCAGGGTTTTGCCATGCACGTCGCTGCCGAAATGTGCGGGGCCGAGGTTACGCTGCCAACGGCCTTCGCGAACCATATTGGCCAGTTCCACCACGCGTCGAGCGGTGGCTAGAATCAACGCAAAACCGGTATCGGCGGTGGTTTCGGTGAGCACGTCCGGTGTATTGCTGAGCAGGATGCGGCGCTCGGTCAGGTAGTCGATGTCGTAGTTGTCGACGCCCACCGAGACGCTGGCGATGGCTTCAAGGTCGGGCGCCAGGTCGAGCAGTTCGGCATCCAGCTTCAGACTGGCACCGAGCAGGCCGTGAGCGCGGGGCAGGGCATCGCGCAATCGGGCCAGGCCATCGGCGTCGAGGTTTTCGATCAGCGTCACTTCGGCCTGCTCGTGCAAGCGAGCCATCAGCAGCGGCGAGAGTTTCTTGTACAGAACAACCTGCTTTTTCATTGTCGTCATCCAATTCAGGAATGTGCAGCGGTGCGGGTTAATGCGACCGTGGGCCGTTCCCGGTCACTGGCGCCGGGCTTGAGGCAAATCGTCAGCACCACCGAGAGCATCAGCGCGCCGCTCATCAACAGGTAGGACGCGCCGGGCGAGCCGGTGGAGCTGTTCAGGTAACCGACCAGGTAGGAGCCGCCAAACGAACCGAGGGCGCCCATGCTGTTGATCAGCGCCATCGCGCCGCCGGCGACGTTGGCTGGGAGGATCTCCGGGATGATCGCGAAGAACGGTCCGTAAGGTGCGTACATGCAGGCACCGGCAATCACCAGCAACGTGTAGGACCACCAGAAATGTTCGGCGCCCAAGGCGTAGGAGCCATAGAAAGCGAATGAGGCGATCAGCAGCGGCGGCCAGACGAAGCGCTTGCGTTTTTGCAGTTTGTCCGAGCCCCAGGACACCAGCAGCATGCCGATCACCGCCGCCAGGTAAGGCAACGCCGACAGCCAGCCGGCTTGCACCATGTCCATCTGTGCACCGGCCTTGAGGATTGAAGGCAGCCACAGCACGAAGCCGTAGACGCCGATGCTCCAGCAGAAAAACTGCAGGGCCAGGAGGATGACTTTCGGCGAGCGGAAGGCTTCGGCGTAGTTCTTCACTGCCTTGATGCCGACTTGCTCGGCGGCCAGGGCGCTTTCCAGGTCCTGCTTTTCCTGGTCGTTGAGCCACTTGGCCTGGGACGGACGATCATCGGCCAGACGCCACCAGATGAAGGCCCAGAACACTGCTGGCAGACCTTCGACGATGAACATCCAGCGCCAGCTGTAATGCTGTACCAGATAACCCGAGACCACCGACATCCACAGCATGGTCACCGGGTTGCCGAGGATCAGGAAAGTGTTGGCCCGCGAGCGTTCGGCGCGGGTGAACCAATGGCACAGATAGATCAGCATGGCCGGCATCACTGCGGCCTCGACCACCCCAAGCATGAAGCGGATGACGATCAGCCAGTAGGCGTTGGAGACGATACCGGTCAAGGTTGCCAGACTGCCCCAGAGGATAAGGCTGACGAAAATCAGCTTCTTCACGCTGTGTTTCTGCGCATAGATCGCCCCCGGCACCTGGAAGAAAAAGTAGCCGAGGAAGAACAGCGCGCCGAGCATCGACGACAGGCCCGGAGTGATCATCAGGTCGGCCGCCATGCCCGAGGCGGCGGCGAAGCCGTAGTTGGCGCGGTCCAGATACGCCAGGCTGTAGGTGATAAAGACGATGGGCATGATGTACCACCAGCGGCGGGTGGCGAGGGTTGCGGTTTTCATGGGTGGTGCTCCTGAGCTTGTTGTTTTTGTCGCAGCAGGTAACGGTGATCGTTCCCACGGTCCGCGTGGGAATGCCTCTAGGGACGCTCCGCGTCCCCTGTGACGCAGAGCGTCACGGGCTGCATTCCCACGCAGGAGCGTAGGAACGAGCGGCGAAAGGGGGAGGCAGTTCGGCTCGGGTTGGTAACCCCTCCATATCCCCCCGGCTCTGCACCGCGCGGCTGCCAATCCAGTTGGCCCGCTGCACGGCGTCGGCAAAGCTGTGGTTCTCGAGCAGAGCACTGATCATGCCCACGGCAAATCCATCACCGGCACCCACCGTATCGATCACTGTTTGCACCGGCACGCCAGCGACAAACCCCTGATCCTGTTGAGTGCGGTAGTAAGCGCCATGCGGGCCGAGTTTGATCGCCACCGCCTCGGCGCCCTGATCGAGGTAGAACGCGGCGATGTCGGCCGGATCGTCAAAACCGGTGAGCAAGCGCCCCTCGCTGAGCCCCGGCAACACCCAATGGGCAAGCGCGGCGAGGCGGTTGATCTCGCTGATCATCTGTTGCTCGCTGGCCCACAGGCTGGGGCGCAGGTTCGGATCGAACGATACGCTGCGGCCGGCCTCGCGCATGCGCGTCATCAATTCGAACGACATTTGCCGGGCGGTTTCCGACAGCGCTGGCGGGATGCCAGTGGCGTGCAGGTGTCGGGCATTGAGCAATTGGGGCACGATCGAGTGTGGTGACAGGTGACTGGCCGCCGAACCGCGGCGGAAATACTCGACGGCGGGGTCGCTGCCATCCTCGGTGCGCGACTTGAGTTGGAAACCGGTGGGGTGAGCGGTGTCGATGTCGACATGGCGGCAGTCCACGCCTTCCTTCTCCAGTGTATCGATCACGAAGCGGCCCAGTGAATCGGCACCGACCCGGCTCAGCCATGCGACCTTGAAGCCCAGGCGCGACAGGCCGATGGCGACGTTGCTGTCCGCGCCGGCGATGCGTTTGTGGAACTGGCCGACGCTGGCCAGATCACCGGCCTGCTCGGCGACGAACATCGCCATGGTTTCGCCGAACGACAGGATATCGATCTCAGACATGTGCATTCTCCCGCTGCGGCTGGCCCAGATGGGCGAGAGCGGCGACGTGTTCGCGGGTCAACTGCACCAGGTCATCGCCTTGCAACGGGTATTCCGCCGCGCGCATGACACCTTGTGCCATGTGCCGCAGCAGGTGTTCCCACTGTTGCAGGTCGCTGGCGGCGGGCGGTATGGCGACCAGCTTGCCGTCGGTGCGACGGGTCACCGCTTTGCAGTGCACATAGTCCACATGGCGCCCGAGCAATCGCGCAGCGCTCGCTGGCGACTGGTCCTGCCAGTGCCAATTGCCGATATCGAAGGTCATCCTGATTGGCAGGCTGTGCTGCTCGACTTGCGCGAAAAAGCGCTGGAAGGGCTCGATGCGACCGCCGTGCAGGGTCTGGTCGTTTTCCACCAGCAACTGCACGGCATTCTCGCGCAGTAGCCGGGCGAGGGTTTGCAGATCGCTGTTGTCGGTGAAATAGCCCAGCGACACTTTTAGCCATTTGGCGCCAAAAGCCTGGGCCCGTTGCAGGGCGGCAATCAGTTCAGGGTTGGGTTTGGATTGACCCGCCAGCCACAGCTCAATCGGCGAGGAATACACGCTCTCCAGACCCTCGGCTTGAGAGGCAATGGCCAGTTGAGCGGGGTCCTCGTTGGTCAGTAGCTCTTCGCGCCACTCAATTCGCGAGGCTCCGGCAGCGGCCAGTATTTCGATAAAACTGCCCTGGCCACGTTGGCGCACAAGATCGGCACCGTAGCTGGAGAGGCTGATGGAAACGGCGGGTGTATTCATTGTTTTTCTACCTCTGAAACCGGTTTCATTTTTGTTCAAAAAATATCGATCTTTAGGGCGCCATCTCGAGCAGGCCCGCTCCAACAGGGTTTTGTGTTGTACAAAAATTGCGCGTACACCGGGTTCCCTGTGGGAGCGAGCCTGCTCGCGATGAGGCCGGAACAATCACCGAAGATCTCCAAGTGTCGATCCCCGCACAATCAATCTCGCCGAAAAATCCAAGGTCCGCACCGCACCATCATCCCCCCGCAAACGCTTGAGCAAACACTCAAACGCACTGGCGCCAATTTCGGTGGTCGGTTGGGCGAGGGCGGTGATGCCGCTACCCACCAGGGGGTACCAATCCAGGTCATCGAGGGCGATCAGGCCGACATCCGCGAACAGGTGGCAGTTGAGTTCGCGCAATGAATGGGTGCTGGCCAACGCCGCAATCCCATTCGCGCAAAACAGCGCTTTGGGACCGGGCCCTGGCGTGTCGAGAAAGGTTTTCAGATTGGCAGTCAGCTCGCTGCCGGTCTCAGTGATGGCCCCGCGAAGCGCGGGCCGCTGCTCGATCATCGCCTTGAAGCTGCTGACACGTTCGATCCGCGAGCTGGTGCCGTCAAAGGGTTCGGTCACCAGCAGCACGTCGCGGTAACCGCGTTCTTCAAGATGGGTAAGGGCCATG
This sequence comes from Pseudomonas umsongensis, assembly GCF_002236105.1. GTDB lineage: Bacteria > Pseudomonadota > Gammaproteobacteria > Pseudomonadales > Pseudomonadaceae > Aquipseudomonas > Aquipseudomonas umsongensis. Next base: position 1,327,042 of record NZ_NIWU01000001.1, on the reverse strand, counting down.
TCGACGGCTGCTGGGTTGTCCAGCCCTACCATGTCACTCTCGAGGTGCTCCACCTTGCGATCCACCAATACCAGCGGCATTTCCCGATGCAGTTCGTGCAATTCGTCGCGGTGATGGCCGAGGGTGTTCACGATCAGGCCTTCGATGTTGTACGAACGCAGCAGCGCCAGGTGCTGGCGTTCCTGCTCGTCGTCACGGTCGGTGTTGCACACCACCAGGCTGTAGCCGTGCTGACGGCAGGCGGTTTCTACCCCGTGCATCACGGCAATCGAATAAGGGTTGCGGATGTCGGCCACCAACATGCCGATCAGGCGCGTGCGGCCGCGCTTAAGACCGCGGGCCATCTGGTTCGGGCGGTAGCCCAGTTCGGCAATGGCCTGCTCGATGCGCTGGGCAATGGCATCGGAGAGCAGGGCGCGATCCTCGCCGATGAAGCGCGACACGCTGGCTTTGGACACCTTGGCGTGTTCAGCGACATCAAGCATGGTCACGCGGCTGCGCTGGGCGGCGGAGAAATCGTTCACGGTCTGAAAACCTTGTTATTGGATTTATTGGGTTTGGCGCATGGCGCTGAAACCGGTTTCAGGAAACACCAAAAACCAATCGTTCGTCAAGGGTCGGGATGATCATCAAGTGAAGAATGTCGACGGATGGAGGTCAGGCCAATGCACTCAACCGGGCCGAGCCCAGCGATAAAGGAGGTCGAGCCCGTTATGTGGGGTCATCTGCGTCTGTCAGGCGGGTTGCCGACGTATGAAACGCCAGCGCGGAGAGATCGCCCTGGTTAGCGAGATAACGACGGAGTAAGGCAACGTCAGCCAAACAACCCGGCGGCGATATTGACCGAAAACCCCAATATCGCCGTGTTGAACAAAAAGCCTATCAACGACTGCGCCAGGACAATCTTACGCATCTCCCGGGTGGCCACGCCGACATCCGAAGTCTGCACTGCCACGCCGATGGTGAACGAGAAATACAGGAAGTCCCAATAGTTGGGTGTGGTCAAGCCTTCGGCAAAACGCAGTGCAGGTTCTTTGCCATTCCAGGTGTAATACAGCCGCGCATAGTGCACGCTGAAAATCACCCCGATCAGCAACCATGAACCGATGACAGTCAATGCGGTGAAGCTGTAGTGCAGCAGCTTGCGGGAGGTTTCCAGGTCTTTGCTGCCGGCCAGTTCGAAGGCGATGGTCGCCAGGCTGGCAATCGCTGCGATGCACACCACGAATAGCACCAGCCCGGCGTTTTCGTCTTCGATATCGGCGATGCGTTTCACATCGGTCGCCTTGGAGCGCACGATGAGCCAGAACATCAGCAGCAGATAGGTCCAGACCCCGACGTTCCAGCCGATAAGAATTTTGCTGATGATCGAGTCGGCCGGAACCAGGATGCCAGCCGCGATGCCGAAGGTGACGGCGGCGGACAGGCGAGGGTGGGTGTGAGTGAGGTAGGGCATGGAGGCTCACTGTGGCAGGGCGTCAGTGCACCATAGCGCAGGAAATATGTAGGAGCATGCTCGCTCCTACAGGGGTGGTGTTGGTTATAGGTTTTTATGGCGCTTGCGCACCCGTTTCATCACCACCACAAAAAACACCGGCACGAATATCACCGCCAGGGTCGCGGAGATCATTCCGCCGATTACCCCGGTGCCGATGGCCTGCTGGCTGGCTGAACTGGCGCCGGTCGCGATCGCCAACGGCACCACGCCGAGGATGAACGCCAGCGAGGTCATGACGATAGGCCGCAGGCGCAAGCGTGCGGCTTGCAGGGTGGCGTCGATCAAATCGTGGCCTTCGTCGTACAGGCTCTTGGCGAATTCGATGATCAGGATCGCGTTTTTTGCCGACAGGCCGATGATGGTGATCAGGCCGACCTTGAAGAACACATCGTTGGGCATGCCGCGCAGTGTCACCGCGAGCACTGCGCCGAGTACACCCAGTGGCACCACCAGCAAAACTGAGGTCGGGATCGACCAGCTCTCGTACAACGCCGCCAGGCACAGGAACACGATCAACAGCGACAAACCGAGCAGGATCGGCGCCTGGCTGCCGGACAAACGTTCTTGCAACGACAGCCCGGTCCACTCCTGGCCCAATCCGGCCGGACCTTGCGCCACCAGCCGTTCGATTTCCGCCATGGCCTGGCCGGTGCTGTGGCCGGGTGTCGGCTCGCCGGAGATGCTGATCGCCGGATAACCGTTGTAACGAGTCAGTTGCGCCGGGCCCTGGGTCCATTCGGCCTGGGTGAAGGCCGATAGAGGCACCATTTTTCCGTTGTTGTTGCGTACGTGAATCTTCAGCAGATCGGCGACCTGGCTGCGTTGATCGCCTTCAGACTGGACCACCACCCGTTGCATCCGCCCCTGGTTGGGAAAGTCATTGATGTACGTCGAACCGATCGCGGTGGAGAGCACGCTGCCGATGTCGGCAAACGACACGCCCAAAGCGTTGGCCTGCTGACGGTCGACGACCAACCGCACTTGCGGCGCTTCGGCCAGGGCGCTTTCGCGCACGTTCATCAGTACCGGGCTCTTTTCAGCCGCCGCGAGCAATTCACTGCGCGCCTGCATCAGCGTGGCATGGCCGAGGCCGCCGCGATCCTGTAAGCGAAATTCGAAGCCACTGGACGTGCCCAGGCCATCGACGGGTGGCGGCAGTACCGAAAACGCCATGGCATCCTTGATCTGGCTGAGGGCAGCGTTGGCCCGGTCGGCAATGGCAGCGGCCGAGTCCTTGACGCCTCTTTCGGACCAATCCTTCAACGTACTGAACGCCAGCGCCGCGTTCTGGCCACTTCCGGAGAAGCTGAAACCGAGAATGACCACGCTGTCGCTGATGCCCGGTTCGCCGGCATTGTGCGCTTCGATCTGCTCGACCACCTGCACCGTACGGTGCTTGCTCGCGCCGGGTGGCAATTGAATGTCGGTGATGGTGTAGCCCTGGTCTTCCACCGGCAGGAACGAGGAGGGCAGGCGCATGAAACACACGCTCAGGGCCACCAGCAGCACCGCGTAGATCAACAGGTAACGCCCGGTGCGCTGCAATGCATAGGCAACCCAGCCCTGATAACGCTCGGTAAGTCGCTCGAAGCGGCGGTTGAACCCGCCAAAGAATCCGGTCTTCTCGTGGTGTACGCCTTGGGCAATCGGTTTGAGCAAGGTCGCGCACAGCGCGGGGGTCAAGGTCAGGGCGAGGAAGGCCGAGAACAGGATCGAGGTGGCCATCGACAGCGAGAACTGTTGGTAGATCACCCCGACCGAACCCGGCATGAAGGCCATCGGAATGAACACCGCCACCAGCACCAGGGTGATGCCGATGATCGCCCCGGTGATCTGCTTCATCGCCTTGCGGGTCGCCTCCCTGGGCGACAGGCCTTCGCTGGCCATGATCCGCTCGACGTTCTCCACCACGACGATCGCGTCATCCACCAGGATACCGATGGCCAGCACCATGCCGAACATGGTCAGCACGTTGATGGAAAACCCCAGGGCCAACATGGTCGCGAAGGTGCCCATCAGCGCCACCGGCACCACCAGCGTGGGTATCAGGGTGTAGCGGATGTTCTGCAGGAACAGGAACATCACCGCGAACACCAGCAACATCGCCTCGCCGAGGGTGTAGACCACCTTGGTGATCGAGACCTTGACGAAAGGCGAGGTGTCGTAAGGAATCGTGTACTGGACGCCCGCGGGGAAGTAGCGCGACAGTTCGTCCATCTTGGCCCGCACCAGGGTCGCGGTGTTCAGGGCATTGGCCCCCGGTGACAACTGGACGCCGACGGCAGTCGACGGCTTGCCGTTCAGGCGCGTGGAAAACTGGTAGTCCTGACTGCCGATCTCGACCCGCGCGACATCGCCGATGCGCACCGTGGAACCATCAGGGTTGGCCTTGAGCACGATGGCGGCGAACTCTTCAGGGCTCGACAGCTGGCCTTTGACCAGGATGGTCGCGGTGATTTCCTGAGTCGTGCGGCTCGGCAAATCGCCAATGCTGCCGGCTGAGACCTGGGCGTTTTGCGCGACGATGGCGGCGTTGACATCCGCCGGGGTCAGGTTGAAACCGATCAACTTGCGCGGGTCAATCCAGATGCGCATGGCGCGCTCGGCGCCATACAGCTGCGCCTTGCCGACGCCGTCGAGGCGCTTGATCTCGTTCATCACGTTGCGCGCCAGGTAGTCGCTGAGCGCCACGTCGTCGAGCTTGCCGTCGCTTGAGGTGAGGGCGATCAACAGCAGGAAGCCGGCGGACACTTTTTCCACCTGCAAGCCTTGCTGGTTCACCGCCTGCGGCAGACGCGACTCCACCACCTTGAGGCGGTTCTGCACGTCGACCTGGGCCATTTCCGGATCGGTGCCCGGCTGGAAAGTGGCCTTGATCGTGGCGCTGCCCAGGCTGCTCTGCGATTCGAAGTACAACAGATGGTCGGCGCCGTTGAGTTCTTCCTCGATCAGGCTGACCACGCTTTCGTCCACGGTCTGCGCTGACGCACCGGGGTACACGGCATAGATTTCGATTTGCGGCGGTGCGACGTTGGGGTATTGCGCCACCGGCAACTGCGTAATGGCCAGGGCACCGGCCAACAGGATGAACAGCGCGACCACCCAGGCGAACACCGGGCGATCGATAAAGAACTGCGGCATAAACAAGCGTCCTGCTTACTGGCCAGAAACCTGGGCAAGTGGAAGAGGGGTGTCGTCGACCTGCACTTTTTCGCCGGGGCGGGCGTGTTGCAGGCCTTCGATGACGATGCGGTCGCCGGGCTTCAACCCGCCCGTGACGACCCAACGGTCGTTCTGCACCGGCCCCAGTTCGACCGGCTGTTGGCTGACGCGCTGCTCTGCGTCGAGCAGCAATACCTGGGCGATGCCGGCGCTGTCACGCTGGATGGCCCGTTGCGGCACGCTGATGCCTTGCTGGTTGACGGCTTGCTCCAGGCGCACGCGCACGAAGCTGCCAGGCAGCAGGTCGAGGTCCGGGTTGGGGAATTCGCTGCGCAGGATGACCTGGCCGGTGCCCGGGTCGACGGTGATGTCGGTGAAAAGCAGCTTGCCGGGCAACGGGTAGAGGCTCCCGTCGTCCTGGATCAGGGTGGCCTTGGCCTGGCCTTGGCCCACTTCCTTCAATTGGCCGGACCGGAACGCCCGGCGCAGGTCGTTGAGTTCGCGAGTTGATTGGGTCAGGTCGGCGTGGATCGGATCGAGTTGCTGGATCAGCGCCAAAGGCGTGGTCTCGTTTTGCCCGACCAGTGCGCCTTCGGTGACCAGCGCGCGACCGATACGTCCGGAAATCGGCGCGGTGACCGTGGCGTAGCCAAGGTTCAGCCGGGCGCGTTCAACCGCCGCCTTGCTGGCGGCCACGTCGGCGGCGGTTTGCCGGGCGTTGGCCCGGGCGTTGTCGTAGTCCTGGCCGCTGATGGCCTTGTCGTCAATCAACTGGGCGTAGCGCTGCTCTTGCAGTTTCGCCTGGAACGCGTTGGCCTCGGCCTTGCGCAATACCGCCTCGGCGCTATCGAGATCCGCCTTGAACGGCGCCGGATCGATCCGGAACAGCACCTCGCCTTTTTTCACGTCGCTGCCCTCGCGAAAGGCCCGTTGCAGCACCACGCCGGCGACCCGGGCGCGCACCTCGGCCATGCGCGGCGCGGCAATGCGCCCGGTCAATTCGCTGCTGATCGACAGCGCTCGGGTTTCGACGGTTTCGATGCGAACGCTGGCCAATGGCGGCTGTTCTTCGGCGATCGAAGACTTGTCGCACGCGCTCAGCGTCAACGCCAGTGCGATCAGGCTGAGCCCGGCAAGCAGTTTCTTTGACATGGATGACCCCAATAGTGACCCCCAGCATCCTACTGGGCGACGGCGATGGTAGCGGTGAAGCTTTGTTGGTGCTGTGTGAAATTGTGTAAGGGTTTTGCTCAGGTGTGTGTGAGGGCGTATATCCTTCAGGCCATGAATTTTATTGCGCCTGTCAGATCGTCTTCGCGAGCAGGCTCGCTCCCACAGTTGAAATGCATTCCCTGTGGGAGCGAGCCTGCTCGCGAAAGCGGCCTGACCGGCACCACAGCATTTCTGGAAACACCCATGCCCAACATCCTCCTGGTCGAAGACGACACCGCACTCGCCGAGCTGATCGCCAGCTACCTGGAACGCAACGGTTACTCCGTCAACGTAATCGGTCGAGGCGATCAGGTGCGCGAACGCGCACGGCTCACACCGCCGGACCTGGTGATCCTCGACTTGATGCTGCCCGGTCTCGATGGCTTGCAAGTCTGCCGCCTGCTACGCGCCGATTCAGCGAGCTTGCCGATCCTCATGCTCACCGCCCGCGACGACAGCCACGATCAGGTGCTGGGCCTGGAAATGGGCGCCGACGACTACGTCACCAAACCCTGCGAACCCCGGGTGCTGCTGGCCCGTGTGCGCACCTTGCTACGGCGCAGCAGCCTTGCCGAGCCATTGGCGGCCAATGACCGGATCCTCATGGGCAACCTGTGCATCGATCTGTCCGAGCGCACGGTGACCTGGCGCGGGCAACCGGTGGAAATGTCCAGCGGCGAGTACAACTTGCTGGTGGTGCTGGCCCGACATGCTGGCGAAGTGTTGAGCCGCGACCAGATCCTGCAACGCCTGCGTGGCATCGAGTTCAACGGCACCGACCGCTCGGTGGACGTGGCCATCTCCAAGCTGCGGCGCAAGTTCGACGACAATGCCGGCGAGGCTCGCAAGATCAAGACCGTGTGGGGCAAGGGTTACCTGTTCAGTCGATCCGAGTGGGAATGCTGAGACGATGTTCAGAATCCTCTTTCGCCTGTACCTGGTGACCATCGTTTCGTTCAGCACCGCGATCTACCTCGTGCCGGACCTGGTGATCAAGGTCTTCCACGAGCGCTTCATCACCTACAACCTGGACTACTCGCGTGGTTTGCAAACCCTCATGGTCAGGCAGTTCAAGGCCGTCCCGAGCGAACAATGGCCAGCCTTGGCCGCGCAAATGGACAAGGAATTCGAACCGCTGCATATCGTGCTCAGCGCCATTGACGATGCCAGCTTGTCGAGCGAAGAACAGCAGCGTTTGCAGCGCGGCGAAAACGTCGTGCGCGTTGGCGACTGGGGCTGGCGCACCCTGGCGGTGGCACCGCTGAACGAGCGCACCGTGGTGCAAATGGTCGTGCCGCCAGACCCGATGGACGTCAGCCTGTTGTACTGGAGCATCAACGTGCTGATCGGCGCGACCATGCTCGCCTGTCTGTTGCTGTGGCTGCGCCCGCACTGGCGTGACCTGGAACGGCTCAAGGGCGCGGCGGAACGCTTCGGCAAGGGGCACTTGAGCGAGCGTACGCAGATTGCCGCCAGTTCCAACATCGGCAGTCTTGCCAACGTTTTCGACACGATGGCTGGCGACATCGAAAACCTGCTGAATCAGCAGCGGGACCTGCTCAACGCCGTATCCCACGAGTTGCGCACGCCATTGACCCGCCTGGATTTTGGCCTGGCCCTGGCCCTTTCCGATGATTTGCCCGCCACCAGCCGCGAGCGCTTGCAGGGGTTGGTCAATCACATCCGTGAGCTCGACGAACTGGTGCTGGAATTGCTGTCGTACAGCCGCCTGCAAAACCCCGCGCGTTTACCGGAGCCTATCGAAGTGTCGCTGGATGAATTCATCGACAGCATCCTGGGCAGCGTCGACGAAGAACAATCGCCGGATATCGTCATCGACGTGTTGCTGCACGGCCAGCTCGAACGCTTTAGCCTCGACCCACGCCTGACCGCCCGCGCCCTGCAAAACCTGTTGCGCAACGCCATGCGCTACTGCGAAAGGCGCATTCAGGTAGGCGTACAGGTGTGCCCCAAAGGCTGTGAGATCTGGGTGGACGACGACGGGATCGGTATCCCGGATGACGAGCGCGAGCGGATATTCGAACCGTTCTATCGACTCGATCGCAGCCGGGATCGGGCCACCGGCGGGTTTGGCCTGGGGCTGGCAATCAGCCGTCGGGCATTGGAAGCCCAGGGTGGAACGTTGACGGTGCAAGCGTCGCCGTTGGGTGGGGCACGGTTTCGGCTGTGGTTGCCGACAGCGCCCTGATCCATCATCACCCGGTAGGAGCTGCCGCAGGCTGCGATCTTTTGATCTTGCTTCTTCCAATATCAAGATCAAAAGATCGCAGCCTGCGGCAGCTCCTACAAGGCTCAGGCGCGGATCCGAGTGCGTAATTGCGTGGCCATCTCCTCAAGATCCACCGGCGAATTACGCCCGATCAGCATCCACGCGTGCTCCATATCCGACCAATACACGATGTTCATCCCGTGCCGTCGCTCTTTGGCAAAATGCCGGCTGCCACTGTTGGAGCGCGTGACGCACAGCGCCATCGGCCCATGGACCGGGTCGAGGTAGGTGATCTGGGCGATAGCCACGCCGTCGTATTCAAGGATTTGCGCGCGCTTGAATTGGGCGCGTGGCAACGCCAGTTTTGCCGGCAGCAGATTAAGGCCCAATCGTGCGTCGATGGTGCGTAGCTGCGCCAGTTGTGTCGCTTCGTCACTGGGCAAATGGTCGAGGGTTTCCGGTACGTAGAGCACCATGTAGTCGGCGACCAGCCCGCGCCAGTTGTGGGTCTGCTGGCTGGTTTGCCAACCGAGGAACAAACGATCCGCCAGCACACCGCCCGCCAGCAATCCGGCGGCGGCCGCGAGGAACCAGCGCCGACTCAGTGCAGGGCGTGTCGGGACGGGCTGGGTATCGAGCATGGCTTGGAGGCGCTCGACCGGGGCTTGTCGAGTCACTTCGTCGTAAGCTGACTTGAACGGCATGCTGCTGCGGTCTAGCCATTGCAGGCGCAGGCCGAGCATCGGGTCTTCGGCGAGGGCGGCATCGATGCGGCTGCGTTGTTCGGCATCGAGCTGGTTGTCCAGGTAGGCCACCAGTTGCTCATCCGACAGTTTCGCGTTCATCGACGTTCTCCGGTGGAAGGGTTCGGCACCGTGTGCAGGGGCGGATACTCGGCGAGTTTCAGCCGGGCGGCGGCCAGTCGGCTCATCACGGTGCCGATGGGGACTTGCAGGACATCGGCCACCTCGCGGTAGGACAAGCCTTCGACGTAGGCCAGAAACACCGTTTCGCGCTGGGCCTCGGGCAACGCCTCTACGCGCCGGATCACCTGCGCGGCGCGAACATGGGTATGTGCCGCTTGTTCGCCATCGAACGACAGGGCTTGATCGGCATCCACCACGCCCTGGCCCTGGTGCACTCGGCGGGCTCGCACTTCATTGACCCAGATCGAATGCAGAATGCTCATCAGCCAACGGTCCATGCGCGTGCCCGATTCAAATTGCCCGCCGCGTTCGAGCGCCCGCACGCAGGTGGCCTGCACCAGGTCCTCGGCGACATGCCGTTGTCGGGACAACAGCAAGCCGTAACGCCACAGACGCGCCAAGTGCTGTCCCAGTTCTGCCCTAATGTCCTGATCGCTGGCGATAGCGACCTCCCTCCAATCGGGTTGTCAGGTTTTCGATGACGCGTTGATGGCTTCGGCGAGGTCCTGGTATTGCTCGCAGGTGGTGTTGCCGCAGATCGATTTGATCTGCTGCAACTGTTCCCGGGCGAGGTCCAGCCGGCCCTTGATCACATAGGCTTCGCCAAGGTACTCGCGAACCAGCGCATATTGCGGATCAAGCTTGACCGACTGCAGGTAATAACCGATGCCTTCATCGGTACGTCCCAGTTTACGCGTGGCGTAGCCCCGATAGTTCAAGGCCTTGGCAGTGTTGGGTTGCTTGAGCGTATCGAGCAGGGCCAAGGCTTCTTCGTAACGCCCGTCCTTGGCCAGCTGATAGGCGTAGTCGGTGCGGTCGGCATCCGGCAAGAGCATGCTGGTCTGCTTGACGCACCTTTGTGCCTTGCTGTCGAACACCTGCCCTCGAGGGCACTGCGGTTTGGCAGGGGTATCTTCCTCGCCGTTGGCCCATGCCAGGGAACTGGACAGCGCGACGGCAAGCACCAGCGATGCAGTAACAATCGAGAGACGGCGATTCATGGGCAATGCTCCGAACGGGCCGAAAACGTTGAGAAGGGCTGATGACCCTTCATGCGAAACATAAACACCTCGGCCTGAACATTTATTCGTTTTTTTTGGCGATTTTCTGCAACAAAAGCTCCAGGTTACCGGGCGCTGTCAACTCAGTAGACGCATCGGTTTTCCCGCCGCCCAAGCCTGGATGTCCTCAATCATCTGCGCAAAGAATAGATGGTAATTTTGCTGGCTGACGTACCCGACGTGGGGCGTTGCCAGCACGTTGTCCAGGGTTCTGAACGGATGATGCGCGGGCAGGGGCTCTTGCTCGAACACGTCCAGCGCCGCGCCACCCAGGCGTTGTTTCTGCAGGGCCTTGATCAGCGCCGCTTCATCGACAATCGGCCCGCGCGCGGTGTTGACCAGTAGCGCCGTGGGCTTCATCCATGCCAACGCCTGCGCGTCCACCATGCCACGGCTGCGCTCACTGAGCACCAGGTGCACCGACAACACGTCGGCCTGCTCGAACAATTGCTGCTTGCTGACGTAGGTTACGTCGAACTCGGCGGCGCGTTCGGCGTTGAGGTTTTCACTCCAGGCGATGACCCGCATGCCGAACGCCTGGCCGAAGCGGGCGACCCGTTGGCCAATGCTGCCCAGGCCCAGGATCGCCAGGGTCTTGCCATGCAGATCGCCACCGAGGCCTTGCTGCCACTTTCCGGCGCGCAAGGCGTTGGCTTCGACCACCAGGTTGCGGGTTGCGGCCATGATCAGTGCCCAGGTCAGCTCCGGCGCGGCATGTTTATAGCTGTCGGTGCCACAGACCTGAATGCCGAGCGCAGCAGCGGCCTTGAGGTCGAGGGCGGCATTGCGCATGCCACCGGTCACCAGCAGCTTGAGATTGGGTAAGCGGCGCAGCAGGTCTTCGTCGAAGCGCGTGCGCTCGCGCATCACGCAGATCACTTCAAACTCGCCCAGGCGCGCGGCCAGGGTCGGGTTGTCAGCGGGGTAGTCGTGGATGAACGCGACCTGGCCGATGGTCTCCAGCGCCGACCAGTCCACCACGTCGCGGGCCACATCCTGCCAATCATCGATCACTGCAATCTGTACCGCCATCAGCCTTACCTCATCAAGGAACGGGGTTGGTTTTGTCCAGCCAGCCAAGCAAGGCCTTGTGAAATTGCGCCGGCTCTTCCATCTGCGGCGCGTGCCCCATGCCGGGGAATTCGACCAGGGTCGATTGGGGAATCAGTTTCGCCACCTGCTTGCCGAGCAAGTCGTAATGACCGATTTTCGCCTTGACCTCGGGGGGCGCGATGTCCTTGTTGATCGCCGTGGTGTCGGCGGTGCCGATCAGCAGCAAGGTCGGCACCTTCAGGTCCTTGAACTCGTAGTAGACCGGTTGGGTGAAAATCATGTCGTAGATCAAAGCCGAGTTCCAGGCGACCTGGTTTTTTCCAGGGCCCTTGGCCATGCCGGCGTACATGTCTACCCAGCGGTCGAATTCGGGCTTCCAGCGGCCATCATAATAGGTGTTGCGCTGGTAGTCGTGGATGCCTTCGGCTGTCACCTTCAGTTCGCGCTCATACCATTGATCGACCGTGCGATAAGGCACGCCGAGGGCTTTCCAGTCTTCCAGGCCGATCGGGTTCACCATCGCAAGCTGGTCGACCTGTTCGGGATATTGCAGCGCATAGCGGGTGGCGAGCATGCCGCCGGTGGAATGTCCGAGCAAGCTGGCTTTCTGGATGCCGAGGGCCTTGAGCAGTTGCTGGGTGTTGCTCGCCAGTTGCTGGAAGGTGTACTGATAATTGTCCGGTTTGCTGGACGTGCAGAAGCCGATCTGATCCGGGGCAATGACCCGGTAGCCGGCGTCGCTCAGGGCCTTGATCGAGGTTTCCCAGGTGGCGCCGCAGAAGTTCTTGCCGTGCATCAGCACCACGCTGCGGCCGTTGGCCTTGCCATGGGCTGCCACGTCCATGTAGCCCATTTGCAGGGATTTGCCCTGGGACTCGAACGCAAAATGCTTGAGGGTGTAGGGGTATTCGAAGCCTTGCAGCTCCGGTCCGTAGACCGGGCCCTCGGCAGCGATGGCGGGCATGGCGGCGGTCAGCAGCAGGCCGGGCAGCCAGCATGAGCGGGTAAGGGGCATGGATGAACTCCGTTGAAAATCCGCCGATGCTGGATCGGCACGATTAGGGCGACATTAAACAGGCAATCGCCGCGGCACTTGGTTCAACTCATCCACCCCAGGGTGGCCAACGCCACTGCGCCATAACGGGCGCCCTTGGCCAGGGTCACGATCAACAGGAAACGCCCCAGCGGCTCGCGCATGACGCCGGCCACCAGGGTCAGTGGGTCTCCGATCACCGGCAGCCAACTGAGCAGTAACGACCAGTGGCCGTAACGTTGATAGTGACGACGGGCGTTTTCCAGGTGCCTGGCGCTGACCGGGAACCAGCGCCGGTCCCGAAAGCGCTCGATGGCGCGCCCCAGCCACCAGTTCACCACTGAACCGAGGACGTTGCCCAGCGTGGCGACAGCCAGCAGCAACCACAGCCAGTACCGATCGCTGAGTATCAGCCCGACCAGCACTGCTTCGGACTGCAGCGGCAGTAAAGTCGCGGCACCGAATGCCGCCAGGAACAAGCCGAAGCAGGCAGTGAAAATCAATGGGCGGGGTAGTCCGCCACCACCACATCCGTACCGTCCTTTTTCAGGCCGATCACCTGATAGGCATCGCTCATGCCGTCCATTTCCATGCCCGGCGAGCCCATGGGCATGCCAGGGGCGGCAACACCCAACAGGTCATCGCGTTTGCTCAGGGCCAGTACTTGATCGGCTGGCACATGGCCTTCTACGAATTTGCCGTTGATCAAGCCGGTGTGGCACGAGGCCAGGCGCGGTGGTACGCCGTGTTGTTGCTTGAACTCGCTCATGTTGCTTTCGACGTGGTCTTCTACCTTGAAGCCATTGGCTTCGAGATGGCTGATCCATTTCTTGCAGCAACCGCAATTGGCATCACGATGGACCTCGATCGGGATCAGGTCGGCGGCTTGGGCCGGGGAGGAAATCAACAGGGCGCCCAAGGCAGCCAGACGTAAATGAGTTCGCATGAGGGAAGGGTCTCGGGTTGCGGGCGAAAATCATATTTTGAGGGTTTTTTGCGGGTAGGCGCTGCGAGTGTGTTTCGAAGTGCTACCGAGTTGCTTGGCCTTATTATCGTAGATCAAAGTTGTCAGGCGGATGAGGGGAAGATGACAAGTTTGTCAGGTTGGCGGCCGCACCCGTTGCACACGGCTCACGTCATGCGTCGTCAGCGGAACGCCGAGCGTCCCTGGAGGAACTCCCACGCAGAGCATGGGTACGATCACACATGGGGCGGCTGTCAGGCCGCCTTCGCCGCGATAAAGCTAAAAATCTTCATCGGCTGTAACATAAGCCCCCGTTTGATGGATACACAGCGGATACATATTTTCAGCTTCAGGAATTACCAATGACTCAATCGCAACGTTTGAAATACTCGATTCTGATCTCCCTCGTGGTACTGGGAATCATGTTTGGCCTTTCGTATTTGCAGAACACCGGTGTCATCAGTGAAAAACTGTTCCAGTACATCGCCATTGGCGTGGCGGTGGTCGTGGTGGTCGTCAACGGCATGATGCGCCGCAAGGTCAAGCCCTGAGCGACGCGCCGGGCCTGGCTCGATCAGTCGTGGTGCAGCAGGGCGACGGCGCGTGGGTGGAGGCTGTAGCTCTTGTCCGCATTGAGGACAATCACGCCTTCGCTGCACAGGCGTTTCAACACTTCGCGCACACTCAGGAACGATAAGGGAATATCCAGTTCCAGCAACTGCGTGTGCACGCCGCGCACGCCCAGGCTGCGGTCGTTCTCGGCGGCCGACAGCAAGGCGTCGATGACTTTCAGGCGAATCAGACTGGTTCGCAGGCCAAAGCTCTTGAGCAGGATGCGGATGCGCTCGTTGCCGTGGCGCTCGGTACGCTGGTCGAAAACACCGACCCCAATGGAAGTGCCCTTTGGCGCTTTGCTACCGTCCGTTGGCAGTTGCGAGTTGTACATTGCAAAAACTCCTTTTCAGAGCCTGATCGGGAAAAATTGGGCGCTCTTGCCTTACAGACGCATGAGCGACCCAAATCATGAAGACTTAAATGTAGAAATTTCGTCGTCATGATGTGACCACTGTGTAAGGTGGCGTTGAAATGCGGTCCGCGACCGCCATCCAGTCTCCTAAATTTTCGTCGTTTGCTTCGTCCCTAACAGGATGCGCAGTCTGTACGCAGAACTGTGACCATCGTTTTTCGATCAGGAGCGAGTGTGATTATTTCCAGCCAGTTAGCCAGGATAAGCCTGGCGGGTGTATTTCTCGGGCTGAGCCTTGCGGCGAACGCACACAACCTGCCTGGGCAGGCGAGTGCCGATATCCGCCGCACCAGTTTCGGTGTGCCGCATATTCGAGCCGAAAACGAGCGGGGGCTCGGTTACGGCATCGGCTATGCCTACGCTCAGGATAACCTGTGTTTGCTGGCCAACGAGATCGCCACGGTGAACGGTCAACGTTCACGGTTCTTCGGTCCGGACCCGTCCACCGTCGAAGGGCGTGAAAACCGCGTCAGCGATCTGTTTTTCACCTGGTTGAACACCCCGCAGGCGGTCGATGCTTTCTGGCAGGCGCAACCCCTCGAAGTGCGGCAGCTGATGGAAGGTTATGTGGCCGGTTACAACCGTTCCCTGGACGAGCGTCGGGCGCGGGGCCTGCCGCCGCAGTGCCAGGGCGATTGGGTGCGGGACATCACCGCGATGGATCTGGTCAAGCTGACCCGGCGCTTGCTGGTCGAGGGCGGCGTCGGGCAGTTCGCCGAAGCCCTGGCGGGTGCGACGCCGCCGGCCGCGGTCGCCGCAACTGGCCATGAGCAGGCTTCTTTCCAGGTGGCCGCTTTACGCTTGCAGCGCTTTGCCCTCGATCGCGGCAGCAACGCGGTGGCGGTGGGCAGCGAGCGTTCCTTCAACGGACGCGGCATGTTGCTGGCCAACCCGCATTTTCCGTGGGTCGGCGGGATGCGTTTCTACCAGATGCACCTGACCATCCCTGGCAAACTGGACGTCATGGGCGCCGCATTGCCTGGATTGCCGTTGATCAATATCGGCTTCAACCAGCACCTGGCCTGGACCCACACGGTGGATTCGTCCAAACACTTCACGCTGTATCGACTGCAGCTCGATCCCAAGGATCCGTCCCGTTACCTGCTCGATGGCCAATCGCTGCCAATGCACAAACAGACGCTGACGGTTGACCTCAAACAGCCGGATGGCACGGTCAAAGCGGTGTCCCACGTGGTGTACAGCTCGCAATTTGGCCCGATTGTGCAATGGCCGGGCAAGCTGGATTGGGATAATCAATTCGCCTATAGCTTGCGCGATGCCAACCTGGACAATGGCCGGGTGTTGCAGCAGTGGTACGCCATGAACCGTGCCGGCAGCCTCAAGGAGTTCCAGGCTTCGGTCCATGAAATCCAGGGCATCCCGTGGGTCAACACCCTGGCGGCGGACGATCAGGGCCAGACGCTGTACATGAACCTGTCGGTGGTGCCGAACGTGAGCATCGAAAAACTCGCGCAGTGCAGTGATCCACGAATCGGCTTGCAGATGATCATCCTCGACGGTTCAAACAGCGCCTGCGCCTGGGACATCGACCCGCACGCCGCACAAAAAGGCATTTATGCCGCAAGCCAATTGCCGCAATTGCTGCGCAAGGACTTCGTGCAGCATTCCAATGATTCGGCTTGGCTGGCCAACCCGGCGCAGCCGCTCACCGGGTTCTCGCCATTGATCAGCCAGGACGGCCAACCCTTGGGGCTGCGCGCGCGGTTCGCCCTGGATCGCTTGGGTTCACTGGCCCAGTCCGGGCCGATCGCGGCGGCGGATCTGCAACAGATGGTGCTGGATGACCAGGTGTATCAGGCGGCGCAAGTGATGCCGGACCTGTTGCAATTCTGCGCGGCCGACCTGGGGGCCGATGCGCAGGCGCTGGCGCCGCTGTGTGCCAGCCTCAAGGCCTGGGATCGCAAGGCCAACCTCGACAGCGGCATGGGCTTCGTGCATTTCCAGAATGTCATGGAGGCGCTGGATCAGGTGCCCGATGCCTGGCGCGTGGCGTTCGATCCGCTGGACCCGCAACACACGCCGAGAGGCGTGGCGGTTGATCGTCCACAGGTGGCGCAGGCGTTGCGTCAAGCGATGCTGGCATCGGTAGAGCAGGTCCAGGCGTCAGGGCTCAGGAAAGATGCCCGCTGGGGCGATGTCCAAGTGGTCAGCAGCGGTGGGGAGCAAACGCCGATCCATGGCGGGCCGGGTACGTTGGGCGTCTACAACGCCATCCAGAGCGTGCCCAGGACCGACGGCAAACGCGAAGTGGTCAGCGGCACCAGCTACCTGCAAGTGGTGACGTTCGATGAAAAGGGCCCGCAGGCCAAGGGGCTGCTGGCATTTTCGCTGTCGAGCGATCCAGCCTCGAAATACTCGCGGGACCAGACGCTGGCTTTTTCGAAGAAGCAGCTCAGTGTGTTGCCGTTCACCGAGCAACAGATCCTGGCGGACCCGGACTATCAGGCCCAGACCATCCGTGAACAGGACGCCAGGGTGGTCACCCAGTAAGCTGAAGACGGATTGATCGAAGCGTGAAGGCCGCAGCCGCGAGGGCTGCGGCCTTCAGCTTTTCGGGGCTTGCTGCGGAATGGAGTTGAGGACCGGGTTGCCGTCCTTGTTGCGGGTCAGGTAGACCGGCAGCACCTTGGGCAGGGACGTCACCAGGGTATCAAGCTCCTTGATGTTGTAGATGCCGCCGATGCGGATCGCGCCGGTGCTGTTGTCGGCGACCATCAAGGGGTTTTCAAGGTAGCGGTTGATCAATGGCAGGGCATCGCTGAGCGCCAGGTCGTCGAGCACCAGTTTGCCGTTGCGCCAGGCCAGCGAGTTGTCGTTGTCGTAGGTCTGGCTGATCCGCGGAACGTGGTCGCCGTGGCGATAGCTCGCTTGCATCGAAGGGCCGAGCCTCAAGCCATCCCCCGACAGGTCATCGTTGCTGCTGACCAGTACCGAGCCTTCGACCAGGTTTACCTTCACCTGGTCTTCATACATCCAGACGTTGAATTTTGTCCCGGTGACCCGGATTCGGCCTTCGGACGCCTTGACGACGAATGGGTGCGACGTGTCGTGGCTGACGCTGAAGAACGCTTCGCCTTTTCCCAGGGTGACCTGGCGTCGATCCTTGTAATTGCTGTAGGTCAACTCGCTGCCCAGGTTCAGTTCGACCTGGCTGCCGTCGTTCAAGGTGACCTGACGCACACTGTCGGTCGCCTCGAAGTGTTGATACGAATTGGGCAGCCACCCCAGGTTCCATCCGCTGTACGCCGCCAAAGGCAACGCCAATGCACAAACCGCCGCCATGCCGACAGTGCGCCAGGACGTCCGGGTGCGGCGCACCATTGGCGCAATGCTGGAGTCTGGTCGCGGAAGATCGCCTGCAACTTCCCAGATTTCCAGCATGGCCTCGTACTCGACCAGATGCAGTGGATGAACATCCAGCCACTGCTCGAATGCCTGCCGCTCTTCAACGGTGCAGTCAGGTTCATGCAGGCGCATGCACCAATGCGCGGCGGCTTCGGTGATGGCGTCAAACTGGGCTTGCGAGTGAGGGGTGTCGGTCATTGACTCATCCTGATTTCCCGCATTCTAACCTTGAGGGCAGCTTGCGAGAACAGCCGTCATGGCATTTACCCATCAAACGACGGTTTATTTTCTGAATCAAGGCGCGTGGGTGTGTAGCTCCCGCCCAAGCTGACTGATTAACCAGGCCACGCTGTCAGCATTGCCAAGTTGTACCGCCAGGCGAGTCAGTGAGTTTTTTTTGAAGATCTCACGGGCACCGCTCAGGTTTTGCGCGCCCGTCAACGCCAGAATATGCGCTTTTACCCGACCGGTATCTTCCAAAGTAGTACTTCCCGGGTCTTCCCATTCGCCGGTGTCGGGATCCTGGGTCATGAACAGTTGTGTGTAGGGTGTCTTGATCGACAACGCGGTGTCCTGAACACTGGTCAGCGCATTTTTAAGCTGGCTGGCGGTCCCGCTGGCAGTGCCGATCAGATCGGCAAAAGGTCTACCAGGGTCCATGTAGGAAATGTCCTCGGACTGACAAACGATGTGTGAAAGTTCATGCAGGAGAGTCGTCGCCCGTGCATGCGTACTGATCGGGAAGGTCTTGTCGGTAAGGTGTTGGCGGTAGTGCTCGTAACCGGTGTCAAAGAACTTTTCTCCCAGATAGATTTTCTTTTTTATGTCCTTCGGGACGACAAAACCGAATGTATTCTCGGCGCCTTCGATTACCCTGCCGACGACAAAACGATCGGACTTGGCCTTTCTGAGGGAAGGGTCCAACAAGGCGGCGAACATGTCGCCCACGACTTTTTCCAGCTTTTCCACATGTGCGGGCAGTACTTCTGGCACGTCGAGGAAACGCTTGATGAGTTGGTGCACGGGGGTGGTCGTGTCGTTGGCGTTCTTCAGCAACTGCAGGTTTTGAACACTGTTCCAGGCATAACTCGTTGCCAGGTCCAGCGCTTCGTCGATTTGCCGGGCCTTGAGCGGGAAAAGGCGTCGTATTTGCGCCATTCCATGGGCGTCGATGTTCATGCCGTCCCAGGCCGCTGCCAGCGCATCCAGTCGGCGGATGAGGCCAAATTGCGGTGTGGGTACAGCCCGGTCGAGCACCCATTGTTTCGCTTCGTTTTGCCGTAGATAAGGGCCGAGCGCCTGTGTGTCGGCGATGCGCCAGCGGGTGCCGCGTTTGGCCACCGCGAATACCTTGCCTTCCACCGGCGCGTAAAGTTGCCGGGTCGTCGGGTGCGCGTAGAGCCCGGGTGTTGAGTCGGGCTTGAGCGTAGCCAGGTCGACGTGCAGACGTTCATGGCGCTTCAGGCCAGTGCGTTCGGGGGCGGTGACCTTGATGTCCTGCCATTTACAGGCGGCTTCAGGTTTTTCTTGCAGCGCAACGGTCGGCCTGGAAGTCGGCGCTGCGGGAATGTCCAGCGATTGGCGCAACGACGCGAGTTGAGCAATGCCGCTGATGAACGCCTTGATGGCCGCCGACCATTTATGCGTTTGCAGGTCTTCAGCGGATTGCTTGATGTCACGGTAGCTGTAGTACACCGTGACAGGGTAGGCCAGCTTGCCCATGAAAAACGAGTAGGCCTCGTGCAGGTCTTCACCCAGAACGTGCTTGATGGTTGCCCATTCACCCTGCTTTCTGTCATCGGACTGACAACCGAGCAATCGGCCCAACAACGCGGCATTGTCATGGAACAATTGACCGAACAGGTGCCCCTTGATGGGGTTGGATGCCAGCGTGACTTCGGCTCTGGTATTGCCAGAGGCCACCGGCGCGGCTCTTGTCGCCCGGTTGCTGGACGTTGCCATCCGCGTCTCCAGCAAGATCCGCTCGGGGTTCTCCAGGTTCATGAGTATCCAATCGAGCAGTGGGCCGCGAGTCTTCAGTTCGGCCAACAACTGGGCTTCGCTTGCGTATTCCTTCATCCCGTGCCGAGGACTGTGAGGGGCCAACAGCACCTGCGGCGCTGTGCTGTCTGCCGATGAACCGATCAGGTAGATGCCTGGCACCTTTACGGTTTGGCCGCTACTGACACCGAGGAACTCCAACGGCCGAATGATGGCGTGGGCACCTTCGACGGCGGCTCGGGCGATGGCGTCCGGCATGTCCATGACTTGGCGGACAAGGTCAAAACCGGTTTCGCTCAAGCGCTCCTGCAGTTTTTCTTCATGGGCGTGGTGCATCAGTTGCCAGGGCAGTTGCGTGTAGAAACGCTGCCGGCGAACCCTGTTTGCCTCTGTATCGGCGAGGGCTGCGCTGAGTATTTTCCGCTGATGCTCACCCGGTTTCAGATTGCGTATCAGGTCTTTGATGTAGCGTTCGTCGAAGCCTTGCGCAATGGCCGTGGTGTCCAGGGACGTCAGTTTGAGGTGGACGGTGTCCAGGTCCTTGAGGTGAGCCAACGCAAAATCGGTCAGGGTCTGGCTGCTGGACGCAGTCCTGGCACTCGCGCTGATCTCGACCTGGACCTTGTCGGGGTCGATGTTGAAGTTGTCTGCCTTGAGTTGTTTTTCCAGTTCATGGTGGGCAGTGCGCTGCAATGAGCGGATGCCGGTGAGGTAATCCTGGTCGTCCTTTACGTTTTTCAGGTATTGCTCAAGCAGTTCGCCATGCAGGATCAGCTCATTGATCGACGCCTTGGCCAGCCAGGCCGGCAGTTTTTGCTGGGTGGTCAGGGACTGGGCGATGTCAGTCGCGCGACCGAGGCCGGTCATCGGCTCACGCAGGGCTACCAGATTCAACAGATTGGCCAGCGGCGCGGGGGAGAGTGGGGTGGTCAGTGCACGGGTGACGAAGGCTTGGTCCAGATCAACAAAGGGCTTTTGCACATGGTCGAGGAAATGCCCATGAATCCGTTGCAGCGGCGCCAGCGTGTAGACTTTGCCCGGCGACCGCTCGCTGCGGCCGAGGTTTTCCAGGAGCATAAAACGATGATTTTCGTTTTCCAGGCGCCGTTCGAGCTCGTCCTTTAGCGGCGTCAGTGCCTTGAAGGCTTCAAATCCCAGTGCTGGCGTCCACAGAATGGCTTTGCCCGAGTGCACCGGATCCAGGCCACCCCGTTCAGTCAAGACAAAACAACCGGCCAGTTTCAGCGGGGTCGCAGTGGCGCCAGCGTTCAACGCCAGGGCAAAGACTTCCGGTAAAAACCCGTTCAATGCTGCTCGCTGCCAGTGTATGGGCGTATCGAGCACGGTTTTGATGATCGCCTGTTCTGACGCACCCAGAGTGCGCGAGACGGTGCGCAGCTTCAGTTCACTGCGCAGGGCCGTTGACAGGGTATGGGTAAAACTCGATTGCAAACTCGCCAGCGACAGGTTGACCAGGCTTCGCGCATCGGTGAACGTGCGGGTCGCCGTGGGAATGGCCGGGTGTTTTTCAAGAAGTTGATCGAGCGCCTGTTCGACCGAATTCAGCAGCGACAGCTCCTGTTTGGCCGACTCGGCGCGCACGGTGGCCGGTCGCGCGTTAATGCCGCGGTCCGGCCGTGTGCTCCAGCGTCCCTGGGCTTCAGCCAGCAGCAAGTGGTGATCGATCAATCCCCGGACGTCCAGGGCGTTGTCGAGCAAGGCGTGAGGGTCCAGCATGCCTTCGCTTTCACGGTAACGGCTCAACGCATGGCTGAGGTTTTGCCGTTGTTTATCCACGATGTCATGCATCAAGCGAGTAAACACCGAGCCGACGATGGGCTCACCGATGATCAGCCGTTCGTTCGGTTGCAGACCCAGAAAGGTGCTGCGTTCGTCCAATGACATGAAATTGAGCAACGTGTCTTCATGCCCCTCGCTTTCGAGCATCTGCAGGACGATTTTTTTCACCGCGGGCAGGTCGCTTGAGGCCTCGATGCCTCGGGACGGGCTGTACAGGAAACCCAACGAGTTGGCGCCGCCAATCATCAAGGTCGAGGCAAGCTCCGCAAAATGTTTGAAGGGGGCGGTGACCCGTACTTTTTCTATGCGAAGAGGGTCAATCGAGGCGGGGGCGAGGCTGACATTCATCAGTCGCTGGTATTGCTCTGTGGTCAAAGTGCCCTGCTGACGCTGGTGTAACAGTCTCGCGTGAAAAGTGTCACGCAAGCTCTCGGCGAAAAACGCCTGTCGCGACAAGCCATTGGCCATGGGCGTGTTCCAGAACGTCGCAAGCAGGCTGTGCAGGTGCGGGGTGAGACTCTGCGCGATTTCTTTTATTGCGCTTTCCCAGGCCTGGTTGTCGGCATCGCTGCTGATGACGTGCTCGGGGTGTGCAAACACCCGGGAGTCGCCCCTTGGCCACTGGTTCGTCAGGTAAAAAACCAGCAGCGCGCTGCTCAATGGCATCGAGGCAACCGTATGAGTCGATTTGCCGTCATCAAACGCAGAACCTGTACCGACAAAGCTTTTCAGCTGCGTCAGGCGCTGGTCGAGTTTGGGGAACGACTTGTACAGCGAGTGCTTGAGGGTGTCGTCCAGCATTGATTGCAAGGTGGGCATCTTGACCAATTCGTCGATCATCGCCTTCAGGTTGTGTTCCTGCTGTTGCTTGAGCGTGAGTTCCTGATCTTCAAACACGGCACCGTCGATTTCGCGGGTGGAAATATCGCGTGCTGCGACGGCGGCCATGCGTTGTTCGATGGAGAGGAAACGCAACAGTTCACGTTGTCCAGTGGCCTGCGCCAACCACTCTTCAAGTTTGCTTTTGAGGTCGATCATGTCCGCGAATTTGATCAAGCCTTTCCACGGTGTGTAGAGCGTGACCTCGCCATTGCCGGGTCGGCTCATGGCAAAGCTGCCGGCCAACGGGATGTCGGCCTTGTCGGTCAAAGACAACAGCAGATTGAAGACCTGCATCGGTTTTACATGGCTTTTGCGGGCTGCCTGGGTCGGCAGGTAAACCGTCTTCAGCCAACTCAGATCGTCCAGGGTAAAGCCCAGCGCATTTTCCCGCTCGCCGGGTTGCCTGGCACTGGACGCGCGCTCAGCCTCGTCAAAAAAATACGGCAATGCAGGTATTGTCATGATGCTTCCTCGTTGGACTGCGACACTGTTCGGCGCAGGTCGTTGAATCGAGGGGCGACAATAGGGAGCGGGATCAGGTTGGGTGCGGTACATATTGCTTGCGCGAGAGACTTGACAGGACGCCGGTAAGAAAGCGCTTAATCGACATGTCGCCCGCCTCTAACAATAAAACTGGAGCTTCAGATGACCGCTTCGCCTGAAATGGCAGTCAGTTCGGCCAACTCAACCCTGGATTTCGATTCTGTCGTCCTGTTGCTCGAACGCATTTTCGTTCGGCACGGCACCTCCAACGAGGTTGCCAGGACACTGGCCCTCAACTGCGCCGGTGCCGAGCGCGATGGTGCCCACAGTCATGGCGTGTTCCGCATGCCCGGTTATGTGTCCACGCTCAAGAGCGGCTGGGTCAATGGCCAGGCCGTGCCTGTGGTCGAGGACGTGGCCTCGGGTTTTGTCCGGGTGGATGCCGGCAATGGTTTCGCCCAACCGGCGCTCGCCGCCGCACGCGCCTTGCTGGTGGAAAAGGCTCGCAGTGCCGGCATTGCGGTGTTGGCGATTCGTAACTCCCATCACTTCGCGGCGTTGTGGCCGGACGTCGAGCCGTTCGCCTATGAAGGGCTGGTGGCGTTGAGCGTGGTCAACAGCATGACCTGCGTGGTGCCACACGGCGCCGATCGCCCACTGTTCGGCACCAACCCGATTGCCTTCGCCGCCCCACGGGCAGACGGTGAGCCAATTGTCTTCGACCTGGCTACCAGCGCCATTGCCCATGGCGATGTGCAGATCGCCGCGCGCAAGGGCGAACGTTTGCCGCAGGGCATGGGCGTCGACAGCCTTGGCCAGCCGACCCAGGACCCGCAGGCAATTCTGGAGGGAGGCGCGTTGCTGCCGTTTGGTGGCCATAAAGGTTCGGCGCTGTCGATGATGGTGGAGCTCTTGGCGGCGGCGTTGACCGGCGGCAACTTCTCGTTCGAGTTCGACTGGAAGAACCACCCGGGGGCCAAGACTCCGTGGACCGGCCAACTGTTGATCGTTATCGATCCGGCCAAGGCGGCCGGGCAGAGCTTTGCCGAGCGCAGCCAGGAGTTGGTGCGGCAGATGCACGGTGTGGGGCTCAAGCGGTTACCGGGTGATCGGCGTCATCATCAGCGCGCCAAGTCCAGTGCGGGCGGCATCCAGCTCGATGCGGATACGCTGGCGAATTTGCGGGAATTGGCCGGCGACTAGATATTGAAATGTGGACTTGTGGGAGCGAGCAAGCCCGCTCCCACAAGGAATGCATTTCATTTTGAGGTTGTTTGCCGGTAGTGCTTACCGTCGCCCCAACAACAAGCCCACGACCAACCCAAACCCGGCGGAAATGGCCACGGTCTGCCATGGGTGCCCACCTATGTAGGTTTGCGTGGCTTCGACCGCCGGCAGGGTCCGAGCGCGGACGCTGGTAACGGAGTCCCGTGCCTGTTGGAGTTTCTGGGAGATTTGTCCACGAAGCGTGTCTGCTTCTTCACCGACCAGTGACGCACTGCTCTTGAGCAGTTTTTCCGACTCTTCGATCAGCGACTGAAGTTCGCTGAAAGCCTGGTCCTTGATCTGGTCTTCGGCAGCTTGTGCGGCGGTTTTGCGGGCCATTGGGTGACTCCTTGCAGGTAATGGACAGTGAACAATGGAGTCCGCCGCGATAGAAAAAGTTGCAGTGACATTGCGTGCGGACGCCATCCTGTTGAAAAATCCAGCGCAGGACATTTCTTCCTACAGTGTAAGATGTAGCCTATTTACGCAGCAGGTAATTTCCCATGAGTTTCAATCTGGCCGACAAACCCCTTGCCGAGCGCGCAGCGCTGGAAGACGAGAAATCCCGTCTGTTCGAACTCTGGCAAAACAACCTGGGCAAGGCCAAGGGCGAAGCCGCACGTCTGTTCGGTGAGCGCGCCAAGCGCAAGGGCAAATGGGCCGAGTGGGTGCGCGCCGAGCTGGATAGCATGTCGCCACCGGAGTTTTCGAACATGGTGCGCAGTGAAGTCAATCGGCTGATGGCGGCCAAATAATTTCTCGCGGCTGTACCCGATCTACTGTAGGAGCGAGCACGCTCGCGATGGACGTCAACGATAACGAGGGCTTTCTGGGAGACCACGCTGTCCGGACGTTTTTCGCGAGCGTGCTCGCTCCTACAGGAAGCTGGCGGCAATCGCTTCACGCACCTTCACGACTACGGGATCGAGCTGGGTGCTGGTGCGCCAACCCATTTCGATCGGGTAGCGCGGCAACGCCAGGGGGCAGGGCAGTAGTGCCAGGCCGCTGAGCGTGGCGATGCTTCGGGCGGCATGGGCCGGAATGGTCGCCACCGCCTGGCTGCCCTTGAGCAGATATGGCAACGCGGCGAAATGCGTGGTCGAAGCGCACACCCGGCGGCTAAGGCCCAGTGCGGCCAATCCTTCGTCAGTGATCCCGATAAAGCCACCCGATGACACCAGGATATGTTCACGGGTGACGAACTCTTCAAGCTCGATGGTTTGCTGTCCCGCGGCAAGACTCATCGGGTCGACCAGGCACAGGTAATCGCCTTCACCCAATACCTGGCGACTGAGCAACCGCTCGGCAAACCCGCCGGCCGTGATTGCCAGATCGATGCTGCGTTCCATCAAGGCGTGGGCGACGATCTGACTGTGGGTCTGGCGGAAGATCAGCCTCAGTTTCGGCGCGCAACGGGCGATTTCCTCGATCAAACGGCGACCGTAGGCGATTTCGAAATCATCCGACATGCCCACTGTGACCGAGCGCCCTTCGTAGTGATGGGCCGCCGGGTCGACCATCGCCAGGCTTTGCCGGCATTTGTTCAGCGCGTCGCTGACCACCGGTTTCAACTGATTAGCCTTGAGCGTCGGCGCCAGGCCGCGGCCGGTGCGCACAAACAACTGATCGCCATACAGCTCGCGCAGCCGGCGCAATGCCGCGCTTACCGCCGACTGCGTGACGCCCAGGCGCAACGCCGCGCGGCTGGCGCTGGACTCTTCGTGCAAGGCTTCGAAAACTTTGAGCAAGTTGAGGTCGACGGTGGCGATATTCATCAGGTTCATATCATTCAGCAGTGAACAGGGCTTTATTCATGATCCGGTAGCGCCTGAGAATGAGCAACACCCGATTCGAATGGAGTTACGGCAATGCCCAAGTCAATCGTTGCAGCACTGCAAATCGGCGCTCTACCCGGCGGCAAGGCCGAGACCCTGGAGCAGATTCTCTCGTACGAAAATGCCATCCTTGAAGCCGGTGCGGCGTTGGTGGTCATGCCCGAAGCGTTGCTGGGTGGTTACCCGAAGGGCGAGGGGTTCGGCACGCAACTGGGTTACCGACTGCCGGAAGGCCGGGAAGCATTTGCCCGATATTTCGCCAACGCCATCGATGTGCCTGGCGCGGAAACCGAAGCGCTGGCGGGGCTGTCGGCGCGCACCGGGGCCAATCTGGTCATTGGTGTGATCGAGCGCGCTGGCAGCACCTTGTACTGCACCGCGCTGTATTTCGATCCGCAGGCTGGACTGGTCGCCAAACACCGAAAGCTGATGCCCACGGGCACCGAACGGCTGATCTGGGGCAAGGGTGATGGCTCGACCTTACCGGTGATCGACAGCCAGGCAGGGCGGATCGGCGCGGTGGTGTGCTGGGAAAACATGATGCCGCTGTTGCGCACCGCGATGTACGCCAAAGGCGTGGAGGTGTGGTGCGCACCCACGGTGGACGAGCGGGAGATGTGGCAGGTGAGCATGCGCCACATCGCCCATGAAGGGCGTTGCTTCGTGGTCAGCGCCTGTCAGGTCCAGGACTCACCGCAGGCCCTGGGCGTGGAGATCCCCCATTGGCCGGAGGACCGTCCGTTGATTGCCGGTGGCAGCGTGATCGTCGGGCCGATGGGGGACATACTCGCCGGGCCGCTGCGGGGAGGGCGCGGATTACTCACCGCCCAAATCGACACCGACGACCTGATCCGCGCGCGTTACGACTACGACGTCGTCGGTCATTACGCGCGCCCCGACGTGTTCGAGTTGACCGTGGATGAGCGTGCCAAACCCGGCGTCAGGTTCAACACTTGACCGGCACCTCCGGGTTTTCCATGACCTGGAGGATCGAGGCTTCCGGATCGAAATCGTCTTCTTCCAGCTCGATGAATTCCTCCGGCAGGAAGATGTTCAGCACGATAGCGCACAACGCGCCGACGGTAATCGGCGATTCGAAGATGTTATGCAGCGCCTTGGGTAGCTCGCGCAACACTTCCGGCACGGCCGCCACACCCAGGCCCATGCCGATGGAAATCGCCACGATCAGCATGTTGCGTCGATGCAATCCGGCTTCGGCGAGGATCTTGATCCCGGCCACGGCGACGGTGCCGAACATCACCAGTTCAGCACCGCCGAGCACCGGCTTGGGCATCAGCTGCAGCACGGCGCCGATCATCGGGAACAGCCCCAGCAGCACCAACAGGCCGGCAATGAAAAACGCCACGTAGCGGCTGGCCACGCCGGTCAGCTGGATCACCCCGTTGTTCTGCGCGAAGGTCACCATCGGCATGCTGTTGAACACCGCGGCCATGGCTGAGTTGAGGCCGTCGGCGAGCAGCCCGGATTTGATTCGGCGAATGTAGACCGGGCCTTTGACCGGTTGACGGGAAATCATCGAGTTGGCGGTCAGGTCACCGGCCGCTTCCAGCGGCGACACCAGGAAAATTACCGCCACCGGGACGAACGCCACCCAGTCGAAGGCAAAGCCATACTTGAACGGTACCGGCACGCTCATCAGCGGCACGGCCGGCAAGCTGGCGAAATCGACGTGGCCCAGCATCCAGGCGACGGCGTAGCCGAGGGTCAGGCCGATGACAATCGCACCCAGGCGCAGGAACGGCACGTCCACCCGGTTCAATATCACGATGGTGCCGAGCACCAGGGCTGCCAGGCCCAGGTGACTGGCCGCGCCGAGGTCGGGGGCGCCGAAGCCGCCAGCGATGTCGGTCATGGCGACCTTGATCAACGACAGGCCCATCAGGGTGATGATGGTGCCGGTCACGACCGGGGTGATCAGCATCCGCAGCTTGCCAATGAACTGGCTCAACACCACTTCGATGAAGGCGGCGAAGAAGCACACGCCGAAGATCGTCGAAAGGATTTCATCGGTGCCGCCGCCCCGGGCCTTGACCATGAAACCGGCACTGAGGATGACGCTGATGAACGAGAAACTGGTGCCTTGCAGGCACAACAGGCCCGAGCCCACCGGACCGAAGCGCCGGGCCTGGACGAAAGTGCCCAGGCCCGAGACGAACAGCGCCATGCTGATCAGGTAGGGGATTTCGCTCTGCAAGCCCAGGGCACTGCCCATGATCAGTGTCGGGGTAATGATCCCGACGAAGCTGGCGAGCACGTGCTGCAGCGCGGCGAACACCGTGGCGGTGAGGTGCGGGCGGTCGTCGAGGCCGTAGAGCAGGTCACTGTGGCGCGGGGTTTTTTCAGGGGAAGTCATGGTGGTTTATGTGCCGGGAGGCGGGGCCGGGTCAGAAAATGGAGGCGCAGGATGCCAGAAAGACTTTGAAACAGAAACTCGGGATTGTCCCAATCCCGTAGTGAGGGCATTCATCTGTGGTGGGTGGATTTATCTGTGGCGAGGGGATTTATCCCCTCGCCACGGATACATACCCAAGGCACAGAGTGTTCAGGCAAACGCCGCGAGCAGGTCCTCTTCAAACGCCTTCTGCGCATCCCCCGGTACCTGCGCGCGATGGCGAGCAAGGTGAAACGCCACCTCGAAACTCAAGTCGTCGCGACGTACTGGCCGCAGCAAACCCTTGTCCTCCCAACTGCGGGCGAAATGACTGGGCAGATATCCCACATGCTTGCCAGACAGGATAAAGGCGAGGGTGCCTTCGACCTGCTCCGAGCGCGCCGAGCAGACCTTGCCTTGAAAGGGTTCGTCGCTGCGCAGGAAGCGGTAGGGGTGATCGACCCGGTCGCATGCCTGGAGCGCCTGGTCATCCGGCGCCTCGTCGGTGAACAAGGGATGGCCAACGGCGCAATACAGGTGCTGGGTTTCGGTAAACAGCTCGCGGTAGTCAAACGCGCTCTGGATCTGCGAGAAATAGCCGATGGCCAGGTCCAGCCGCTGCTGCAACAGCAAGCGCTCCATGTCGCCGGGCATGGCGCTCATCAACTCGATGCGCACCGATTCGTCACGCTCGCGAAAGCGCCGGATCGCTTCGGCCACCCGCTGCAGCACCGATTGGTCGAGCGCTTCGGACAAGCCCAGGCGCACCTCGCCGATCAAGCGCCCGGCCACGCCGTTGGACTGGTGACGAAACGCCTCGATGGACTGGAACAGGCTGCGCGTCGCACTAAGCAATTGTTCGCCTTTGGGCGTGATCCGAAAGCCACCCTTGCCACGGCTGCACAAGCGATAGCCGAGACGGGTCTCCAGCCGGGCCATTTGCTGGCTGATGCTCGACTGGCTCAGGCCCAGTTCACCCTGGGCTGCGCTGAAGCCACCGCACTCGACGACGCTGACAAACAGGCGCAGCAATTGAAGGTCCAGGTCATGCAGTTGACCGAGCATCAAGCATTACTCCGGGATAATGTCAGGTTAACAATCTTTATATTTTACCAATGTAATCGACGGCGCATCCTGCATCCACTTCCCCCGGTCAGGTGTTGGTCATGAATTGCCTATTCAAGCTGTGTGTTCCCGCGCTGTTCCTTGCCATGGCCACCGCGGCTCAGGCCGAGGACAAAGTCGTCAATCTGTACAGTTGGGCCGATTACGTCGCGCCCGAAACCCTGCAGCGCTTTGAACAGGAAACCGGTATTCACGTGCGCTACGACACGTTTGACGCGCCGGAAGTGCTGGAAACCAAATTGCTCACCGGCGGCAGTGGCTATGACGTGGTGGTGCCGTCGTCCAGTGTCCTGGCCCGTGGCCTGGCGGCCGGTGCGTTGCAAGCCATCGCCCACGAAGGCTTGAAGGGCTACGCCAATCTTGATCCGGACTTGCTGGAGAAACTCGCTGCGGTTGATCCCGGCAATCAATATGGCGTGCCCTACACTTGGGGCACCCTGGGGTTGGGGATGAATATCGAGGCGCTGCACAAACGCCTGCCGAACGTGCCGCTCAACAGCCTGGACCTGCTGTTCAAACCCGAGTACGCCAGCAAGCTCAAGGACTGCGGCATTGCGATCATCGACTCGCCGCAGGAAGTGATCGGCCTGGCATTGCATTACCTGGGCAAGGACCCCTACAGCACCGACAAGAAAGATCTCGACGCGGCGCAAGCGCTGCTGCATCAACTACAGCCTTCGGTGCTGTATGTCGCAAGCGGCCGGCAGATCAACGACCTGGCCAACGGCAGCGTCTGCCTGGCCCTGGCTTACAACGGTGATGCCAGCATGGCTGCCGATCAGGCGCGCAAAGCCAACAAGCCCTATGAAATCGCCTATCGGATTCCCAAGGAAGGCACCCTGGTTTGGCAGGACAACCTGGCGATCCCCAAGGATGCGCCACACCCGGAAGCCGCGCGCCAATTCATCGAATTCATGTTGCGCCCCGAGTCCGTCGCCGCGCTTACCAACACACTGTTCTTCGCCACCGCCAACCAGGCCGCGACGCCGCTGGTCGACGAGGCGGTGCGCAGCGACCCGGACATATTTCCACCCGCCGACATCCGTCAGCGCCTGTACGCCGACCGCAGCATGAACCTCAAGGACATGCGCCAGCGTACCCGCGTGTGGACCACTTTCCGTAGCCGCCAATAACAAGGAACCTTCAATGGACGTCCCCCTGCAGAACGACCAGGCCATCACCCGTGACAGCCTTTATGGAACCGCCGCCGAAAGCACCTATGCCGGCATCACAAGTTTCATGCGTCGACGCTACAGCCGCGACTTGCGCGGCGTCGACGTCGCGGTCAGCGGCGTGCCGTTCGACACCGCGACCAGCAACCGCCCCGGCGCCCGCTTCGGACCCCGGGGAATCCGTGCCGCGTCCACCGGGATCGCCTGGGAGCGCCACTGGCCGTGGACCTTCGACCCATTCGATCATCTGGCGGTGGTCGACTTCGGTGACTGCGACTTCGACTACGGTTCGCCGCAGTCGACTCCCGAACGTATCGAAGCCCATGCCGAGCACATCCTCGATGCGGGCAGTGCCATGCTGACCTTCGGCGGCGACCATTTCATCACCTATCCGCTGCTCAAGGCCCATGCGCGCAAGCATGGTGCGCTGTCGCTGATTCACTTCGACGCTCACAGCGATACCTGGCCGGACGAAGAGGGCAAGCGCATCGACCACGGCACCATGTTCTGGCATGCGGCCAAGGAAGGACTGGTCGATCCGTCACGTTCGGTGCAGATCGGTTTACGCACCACCAACGATGATCACCAGGGCTTTGCGGTGCTGGACGCGCGGCAGGTGCACCGGCGTGGCGTCGATGCGATCGTCGAGGCCATTCGTGCAAGGGTCGGCGACAACCCGGTGTACCTGACGTTCGACATCGATTGTCTCGACCCGGCGTTCGCACCGGGCACCGGCACCCCGGTGTGTGGTGGCTTGAGTACCGTGCAGGCGCTGGAAATCCTCGGCGGCTTGCGCGGGATCAACCTGGTGGGCATGGATGTGGTGGAGGTGGCGCCGGCCTACGACAATGCGGACATCACTTCATTGGCGGCGGCGACGCTGGCGATGGAGATGCTGTGCCTGTATGCGGCGAAACATAAGCTCGATCTGTAACACACGCTCCTACAGGGGGCGGTGTCAGGCCACCGGAATTTTCGGTAGATCCAGGGTTACACCCCCGCTGAACCGCGCGAACGACCCGGCTATGGATTCGTGCGGCACGCCCTTGGGCACATCACTGACCCCGTCGAGCCGCGCCAGATGCTCTTCGTCCAGTTCTACGTTCAACGCCCCCAGGGTTGCATCCAGTTGTTCACGGGTGCGCGAGCCCAGGATCGGAATCAGCGTGGTGGTCGAGCGCCTGGCTTGTTCGCGCAACCAGGCAATGGCCACGTGGGTGGGGCTCGCGCCCAGCTCCGTGGCGACGGCCAGCAGGGTATCGAGCAGGGCGGTCTCGCGGGCGCTTTTCTCGGCGTGAACCAACATCCCCAGTTTGCTGGCGCGGTTGTCGCCATCGCCAGTGCGGTATTTGCCGGTGAGAAAACCTCCTCCCAGCGGTGACCACAGGGTCGCGGCCAGGCCCAGGGCTTCAGCCATGGGCAGTTGTTCGCGTTCGGCGCTGCGTTCGGCCAGGCTGTACTCGACCTGGATCGCAGCAATCGGCGCAAAACCGCGCACTTCGGCCAACAGGTCGGCGCGGGCGATGCGCCACGCCGGAAAGTTCGACAGCCCGGCGTAATGGATCTTGCCGGCGCGCACCAGGTCGTCGAAACCGCGCAGGATCTCTTCCATCGGCGTCACGCCGTCGCTCATGTGTGCCCAGAACAGGTCCAGGTGATCGGTTTTCAGCTGCTTCAAGCTCTCTTCAACGGCGCGAACCATATTCTTGCGGTTATTACCGGTGTGGGAAATGCCGGCGTCCGGCGTCGTGCCCAGCGTGTATTTACTGGCGATGACCAGATGGTTGCGTTCGACTGCAATGAATTCGCTGAGCATGGCTTCCGACTGGCCCGCTTGGTAGCCGTTGGCGGTGTCGATGAAATTACCGCCCGCGGCGAGGTAACCATCAAAGATCCGCTTGGCTTCTTCGCGCTCGGCACCATGACCCCAGCCGGTGCCAAAGTTGCCGGCACCCAACGCCAGTTCGGAAACCCGCAAGCCGGTTTTACGGCCGAAAACTTTGTAATGCATGGGGGAGACTCCTGAGGGGCCGTTCGAATAATTTATATGTTATGTGTCATCTATTAAATATGATGCCAATCATATTTTCCGTCAAGGCGTATTTTCCTTTAGCGAAAAGCACACAAACGGCGTGAGATTTCACAGATGACGCTGTCGACGGGTGGCATACTGCCGCGCATGAATGTCGACTCTCCCCTCAGTGCCTGGCAGCACGCGATCGAACAGAAGGGTTTCGTCCAGGACGAAGCCCAGGAACATGCCGTCTGGGCTCTGCAAAAGTGCCATGAAGCGCTTCATGAAGGCCGCAGGCCGATGATGGGCGTGTACCTCTGGGGTCCGGTCGGGCGTGGCAAGACCTGGTTGATGGACCAGTTCTACCAGAACCTGCGGGTGCCGGCCCGGCGTCAGCATTTCCACCATTTCATGGGTTGGGTGCACCAGCGTTCATTCCAGCTGACCGGTACCGCCGACCCATTGAAGGCCTTGGCCCGCGAACTCAGCGAAGAAGTGCGGGTACTGTGCTTTGACGAATTGTTCGTCAATGACATCGGCGACGCGATCATCCTCGGGCGCCTGTTCCAGGTGATGTTTGAACAGGGCGTGGTGGTGGTCTGCACCTCCAACCTGCCACCGGACCAGTTGTACGCCGACGGTTTCAACCGCGATCGCTTCACGCCGGCCATCGCCGCGATCAAGCAGCACATGCAAGTGATCGCGGTGGACGGCGGCGAAGACCATCGCCTGCATCCGGGGCAGGGCTTGCAACGTTACTGGGTGGCGGCGCCCGGTCAGCCCAGTGCACTGGCAGACGTATTCAAGGTACTGACCCTGGGCCAAGCGGTTTCCAGCGCGCCGATCAAGGTCGGCTACCGTTCGCTGGAAGTGGTTCAGGCCAGCCAGAGCGTGCTTTGGTGCCGTTATGCCGACCTCTGCGAGCAGCCCTTTGCCGCGATGGATTTCATGACCCTGTGCGACACCTTCAGCGCTATTCTTCTAGGTGACGTGCCCAACCTCAGCGCGCAAAAGCGCGCCGGGCGCATTGCCCGGGGCACTGAGGACGGGGTCGAGCGCGTGGTGGCAGGCGACCGGGAATTGCCGCAGTTGTCGGTGCACGATGATGGCGTACGGCGTTTCATCGCGCTGGTGGACGAGTGTTACGACCGTAAAGTGCCGCTGTACCTCGAAGCCCAGGTGCCCATGGACGCGCTTTACACTGAGGGCTACCTGGAATTTCCGTTCCGCCGCACCCTCAGTCGCCTGCAGGAAATGCAGCTGCAACGTTTTGCCGAGGCGTGAATTCCAGGAGGCGTGAACATGAATCAACCTCTGTCACACCATTTGTTGACCATGGCCTATCAGAATGCCTGGGCCAATCACCGGTTGGCCAAGGCCTGGTGTCAGTTGAGCCAGGAGGCGTTGGCGGCCCCCCGGGTCAGCTTCTTTCCCAGTATCATCGCAACCCTCAACCACATCCTGACCTGCGACTGGTTTTACGTGGATGCCCTTGAGCGCGAGTTGCGCGGTGACGACCCTCATCCTGATTGCTACGTGTTCTTCAAGGACGACGAGCCGTTTACCCAGGCCGTCGACCTCAAGCGCGAACAGGCGCAGGTCGACCGGCGATTGATCGCCTACTGCGAACAAATGCGCGACGTCGACCTCGGCAAGATCGTGACCATTGCCCGGGATACACCGCAATACGACAGCCGCCTGCGCCTGCTGTCGCATCTTTTCGAGCATCAGATTCATCATCGCGGGCAGGTGCACGCGATGCTCAGTGGGACTTCGGTGAAGCCGCCGCAGCTGGACGAGTTTTTCTGTGCCGGCGAGTCGCACCTGCGGGCTGAGGATTTTGCCGAGCTGGGATGGACCGAAGCGTTGATCTGGGGGCATTGAAATCAAAAGATCGCAGCCTCTGCAGGCGCTGCCGAAGGCTGCGGCCTTTTGATCTTGCAACACACATGACGCTCAGGATAGGGTCGCACTCCGATGCCAATTACGCACCGGTACTACTTCATGTGATCGAGGATGGAAATGGATTCCGCAGAAATTCTTGTGCTTCAAGCCAGCTATACCAATCCGGTACATGCCGAGGCGATCTGCCTGGTATTGAACAGTTACGCCGAAGATCCAATGGGGGGTGGTCATTCTCTTCCTGCCACAGTGCTGGAGCATCTGCCGGCTGAATTGGCCAAGCGCCCCCATGCGTTCAGCGTGCTGGCCTTCGTGGGCGGCGAACCGGCCGGGTTGATCAATTGCTTTGAAGGGTTTTCGACCTTTGCCTGTCGGCCATTGGTCAACGTGCACGACGTGGCGGTGGTGCCGAAGTTTCGCGGCTTGGGTCTGAGCCAGCGGATGCTGCACAAGGTCGAGGACATCGCTCGCCAGCGCGGCTGCTGCAAGATCACCCTTGAGGTGCTGGAAGGCAATGGGCCGGCGCAGGCGTCCTACACCAGGTTCGGCTTTGCCCCGGGAGAGTTCGATCCGGCGCACGGGCGCATGATGTTCTGGATCAAGCCGCTTTAATCCCCCTGTGTAGGAGCGAGCATGCTCGCGATGGACTCAAGGACAACGAGGGGTATCTGGTGCCCCGCGTCATCGTTGACCACCATCGCGAGCATGCTCGCTCCTACAGAAAGACAGACAGGCAGAAGTCGATCATTTCGGCCTATAGGACTCGGTCATTTGCGCGGTTTGATCGTCCGGCACTCGCAGTTCCTTCGCCTGGCCTGGCGTGATGTTGCCCAGCGCCACCTGCTGGTTGTAGTGCAAGGTCTCGTAGTAGTAGCGCATGCGTTCGGCGCCGCCTTCGGCAAAGGCGCTGGCGGAGCCTAACGTCATCAGGACTGCGAGGATCAACGTGGATCTTTTCATGGTGTGCCTCCCACTTACAGATGTCGGATGCCTTTCGTCCATGAGTCAATGAATCAAAGTCGAACGCTCATTATCCGCCGATTCCGTTAAATGGGAATTAACATCGCCTCTAGAGTGTCCAGTCCAGGCTCAGGGTCACCGTGCGCGGATCGCCCCAATACACACCGTTATAGAACCCGACGTTATCGTAGTACTTCTTGTCGAACAGGTTGTTGACGTTCAACGAGGCTGACAGGTGCCGCTCGAATGCGTAGCGCGACATCAGGTTGACCACGGTGTAGGCCTGCTGGCGGATGTCCGTGCGCGCGGTGACCAGGCTGCCATCGGCGCCGCGCCCGACCGGGCGACTGGCGTTGCGATACACGTCGCTCTGCCAGTTCACTGCAGCACCCACGGTCAACGGCTGCCACTCGCCGGGCAAGTGATAAGCCGTGGAGAAGCGCAGCATGTTCAACGGTTGGTTGGTGTTGTTACGTTCCTTTTCACCGTTGACCGAGTGGGTGTAGGTGTAACCGGCGGTCATGTTCCAGCCCTGCATGACTTCGCCTGACGCCTCGGCTTCAAAACCCTGGACTTTGTTGCCCTTGCCGCCGGACTTGAAGAACTCTTCGCCGGTGACCGGGTCCGGCGGAACGGAATCGTCAAGTTCCGCGACGTTGTCCTGCTTGCTCCAGAACAACGCGGTGGCGAGGTTCAATCGCTCTTCGAGCAGGCTGCCCTTGAGACCCAGTTCATAGTTACTGCCGACCACAGGTTCAAGGTACTTGCGATTGCTGTCGCGGTTGGACTGTGGTTTGAAAATATCGGTGTAGCTGACGTATGCGGTGTACTGCGGGGTGAGGTCGTAGAGCAACCCGGCGTACGGCGTCCACATATCATTGTGCTGTTGGCTGCTGTGGTCGACGCTGGTCAGTTGCAGGTTGGCGTCATAGGCGTTGGTGGTGCTTGAGGCCTTCCAGCTGCCGTAGCGGCTGCCGAGTACCGCGTGCAGTTCATCGGTGAGGCTCAGGCGCGTGGCCAGGTAGCCGGCCTTTTGCCGAGTGTTGTCTTTAGCCCCGGAAAGGCCGGTGACGGTGTCGGGAAACTTGCCGATGTTGCCCATGTACTTCCAGTCGGGGACGTTTTCGTAATCCGCGGCCCGTGGGCCGTCTTGCGTGAAAGGACTTTCTTCGCTGCGTTCGGCCTCGCCATAGCCGACCATCATTTCGTGGTAGCGTCCCAGCAGTGTGTAGGGGCCGGACACGTTGAAGTCATAGGCTTTCATTTTTTGCGTGCCGATCATGTGACTGACGTTGGCGACCATGCCGCTGCGGTCCGCCTCGGGAAAGCCGCCACCGGCATAGTAGATCTTGCCGTCGGTGTCACTTTCACGGTGGGTGTAGGCGGCCTTGAGTTGCCACCCGCCACCGAGCTGGTGATCGAGGTTGGCGAACGCAGTCTTGTCCTTGAGCGGCCAGGAACTCCAGGACGTGGCCATGTTGGTCGAGCGCCCAAGGTTGGCCTTGCTGCCGTCAGCGTTCCAGTACGGCACCGTGCCCCAGGACGTACCTTGCACGTGCTTGTCCTGATAGTCGTAACCCACCGCCAGCAGGGTGTCGTCGGTCAGGTCGGCCTCGAGCACCCCGTAGCCGACTTCCCGTTGCTGCTGGTATTTGTCCCGGTACGAATCGCTGTCGCGATAGGCCACCACTCCACGACCGCGCAGTCGCCCGTCGAAAGCCAGCGGACCGCCGACGTCCAGGTAGCTGTAGTAGTCGTCATAGCTGCCGCCACTGACGCCGGTCTTGGCCTCCCACTGCGAAGTCGGTCGCTTGCGCACCATGTTGATGGTGGCCGAAGGGTCGCCTGCGCCGGTGGTCAAGCCCGTTGCACCGCGTACCACTTCGATGCGGTCGTAGATGATGGTGTCGGAATCGGACTTCATGTAGCTGAAGGTATTCAGCATGCCATCGACCTGGAAATTGTTGATCGTGTAGCCACGCGAGGAATAGCTGACACGGTCCGAGTCGTTGTGCTGGACCACCACGCCTGTGGTCTGGCTCATGGCTTCGGACAGGCTACCGAGTTTGAAATCGTCCATTTGCTGGCGCGTGACCACGGAAACCGATTGCGGCGTGTCCTTGATCGACAGGTTCAGGCGGGTGGCCGTGCTCATGGCACCGGTGGTGTACGACTCGGTGTTTTCAGTAGTGCTGCCCAGGTTCTGGGCGGTGACGTTGGTGGCACCGAGCATGAGGGTGGACGCCAGCGGGGCGGGCTCGGTCTCGGATTCAGCCAGTAGATCCGGGCTCAGTGCGGCGCCGCACAGGCCAAGGGTAAAAGTCATGGAACGGGTGATAGGCGCGAACATCGCGGCCGACTCCTTGTCGTCGAGGGAAAATTCCGTTTATGCAAAGACGAAGGAGGGGGGAGGGATTTAGGGGTAAACGAGAATAATTATTATTATGACGTTGCTTCCTACAACACGAAACAACTGTGGGAGCGAGCCTGCTCGCGATGGCGATGGATCAATCAACATCAATGTTGACTGTGCCGACGTCATCGCGAGCAGGCTCGCTCCCACAGGTTTGAATGGTGTTGAAAGGACTACTTTTGCACGACTTCAGGCAAGACTGGCGCAGCTTTTGGCTTGATCAGGCTGAAATCGATCAAGGGCCGCTGTTGCCGCTCATAAGGGTTGCCGATCAGCAATGGGCGCGCCTTGAAGCTGTCGCTGACCACGCTCTTGCTGCGATCGAGTTCATCGAAACTCAACCCCGCCAGGTCTGCCCAGGTATGGATCAGGTGCGAACTGCTGTACGGGCGCCCCAGGTCGCCGGCAAAGTTCCAGTCGTGGGTTTCGCGCCACTTTGGCGAGGCCCAGGCCATGAACGGGATGGTATACATCGGCGCCGTCGGCTTGCTCTCGTTGCGCCCGAGGGTGCCATGGCCAGGGGAGTCGAACACGTCTTCGCCGTGG
The DNA here is from genome assembly GCF_002236105.1 of Pseudomonas umsongensis. Lineage (GTDB taxonomy): Bacteria > Pseudomonadota > Gammaproteobacteria > Pseudomonadales > Pseudomonadaceae > Aquipseudomonas > Aquipseudomonas umsongensis. The sequence goes on along the minus strand of NZ_NIWU01000001.1, from coordinate 1,288,719 downwards.
TCGGAGAGGTAGAACAGGAAGCCATTCGGATCAGACTTGGCGAAGTCCTTGATCAGGCTCGACACCACGAAGTCGTTGTACAGCACGGCGTTGTCGTAGCTGTTATAGGTGGGCAGTTGATCGTCCCTTACGCCGGCCGGAACACCGTTGCGATCCTTGAACTTGTCGAAGGTCGCAGGGTAGCGGTACTGATAGCTCATGTGCGTGCCAAGCAAATGCACCACGATCAGCTTGCGCGGTGCCGCGTCGGCCAGGGCCTTGTTGAACGGCTCGATCACATCGCCATCGTACTGGGCGGCATTCTGGTTGCGATTGTTGTTCAGGTACACCTGTTCGTCAGCCTGCTCGGAAAAGGTCGTGAGCATGGTGTTGCGCTTGGTCATGGTCTGCTGGTTGGTGATCCAGAACGTCTTGTAGCCAGCCTGTTTCATCATGGCGACCAATGAAGGCGTGGACAGGTACAGCTCAGGGTTTTCTTCGTCGGCGAAAGTCAGAACCTGTTGCAATGCCTCGATGGTGTAGGGGCGCGGCGTGATGACGTTATCGAAGACCGCCAGTTGGTCCTTGAGCTTGTCCAGTTCCGGGGTGGTTTGCCGAGGATAGCCGTACAGGCTCATGCGCTGTCGGTTGGTGGATTCGCCGATCACCAACACGAGGGTGGCGGGCTGGTTGGCCGTCGAATCCTTGAAGTTGTGCAGTGGTGCGGCCTTGCTCGCGCTGTGCAGCATCTGCTGCATGTTGGCCAGGGTATCGAGGTAGCGGTGATAGGCCACGGCCATCTGCCACGGCACAGCCGGCTCGATGCGTGTTTCGAATTTCTCGAAGCCCTCGGCGAAGCTGCCGGTACGCAGGGTTTGTTTGACCAGCGGATAACCGACCACGCCGACCAGTATGGCGGTGGCCACCGCCAGGGCCTTGGCGCGAGGCAGGTACACCGGGCGCAGGCGTGTCCACAGGAAATAGCCGACCGCGGTGTGCGCGAGGAAGGCCGGAACCATCCACCAGGCAAAATACTGGGTCATGTATTCGCCAGCTTCGGACACGTTCGACTCGAACATGATGAAGATGACGCTTTGGGAGAATTCCTGCTGATAAATGAAGAAGTAACCGAGGCTGGCCATCGAGCACGCCCACAGCACCACGCCGATGACCGCGGCCATCACTCGGGTTTGCCTCGGGAACAACAGCATCGGCGCCAACCAGATGGCACTCATCACGAACGCCTGGCGAAACCCGGTGAAACCGGAGGTGCCGGTCAGCTGGATCAACAGCTGGGTGATGCCGGAAAAATACCAGAAGAACAGGAACAGCCAGAGGAACCCTGCCCAATCGAAACCTTCCGCAGACGAATCGCTGCGTTTAAACCAAGTCATTCAACGCTCCAGCCAGTAGTCACTCGTACCGCCAGGCCACGCAAGCGCCGAAAACGGCGGCCGCGCACAGTCCAGGCGGCGCACAATGCGCCGGAGTATCAACAGGCGAATGTGAAAATTTCGTGAGTGATCGCAGGCAAAAGGGGATACGGCGCGCCGGAAGCAGTGCAGTACTACTTCCGACAAAGGCGAGGAGATCAGGCGTGCGGTGCCCGCTGGGGCAATGGCAAGGGCTGTTGGCCCTGAATCAGCAAGCGCAATTGCGCCAGCTCCTGTTTCAACTGGTCACGCTCGTCTTTCAACTGACGCAATTCATCGCGACGGATAGTGACGTAAAGGGTTTGTGCTGGCAGTGCGGTGTGTACTGTGCCCATTGCTCACCTCGCAAATGGCGTGTCTCAACTGTAGGTTGGCCGCCGAAATCGGTGGCTCATCTACTATCGGCGCCAATTTTGATTTCTTTTGCCCCTGAAGGGAACTTTTTTATTTTTCATGGTCGTTGTGTCTTCGGCACGATTCCCGACGTTATCCATCAGGATCGGGCACAATGCCCGGAAACTTCATGCCAACGCTCTGGACTAACCTCATGAGTCGCGTTGGGCTATAACCTTTGACACACTTTTATTTGTAGTAGGGAGCATCAGCACATGCAACTCGGGATTATTGGACTGGGCCGCATGGGCGGCAATATTGCGCGGCGCCTGATGCTCAACGGACATACCACCGTTGTGTACGACCGCAATACCGCCTTCGTCGATACCTTGAGCAGCGAAGGCGCCACCGGCGTCGCCGATTTGCCGGCCCTGGTCGCTGGCCTGGCCAAACCACGAGCGGTGTGGGTCATGTTGCCGGCAGGCGCACCGACCGAAGACACCATCGACACCCTGAGCACCTTGCTCGAAGCCGGCGATACCATCATCGACGGCGGCAACACCTTCTATAAGGACGACATCCGCCGGGCCAAGACCCTTTCGGAAAAAGGCCTGCACTATATCGACGTCGGCACCTCCGGCGGTGTCTGGGGCCTGGAGCGCGGCTATTGCATGATGATCGGCGGCGATACGCAGACCGTTAAGCGTCTTGATCCGCTGTTCGACAGCCTCGCGCCAGGCATGGGTGATATCCCGCGCACCAAGGACCGCAAATCCGATGACGATCGCGCCGAGCGCGGTTACATCCACGCCGGTCCCGCCGGTGCCGGGCATTTCGTCAAGATGATCCACAACGGCATCGAATACGGCATGATGCAGGCCTTCGCCGAAGGTTTCGACATCCTCAAGACCAAGTCCAGCACCAAGCTGCCGGAAGACCAGCGTTTTGACCTGAACGTCGCCGACATCGCCGAAGTCTGGCGTCGGGGCAGCGTGGTGTCGTCCTGGCTGCTGGACTTGACGGCCGACGCGCTGGCCAGCGATCCGAAACTCGACGGCTTCTCGGGTTCCGTGGCTGACAGCGGCGAAGGTCAATGGACCATCGAGGCCGCCATGGAGCAGGCCGTGCCTGTACCGGTGCTGTCGAACTCGCTGTTCGCCCGCTACCGCTCCCGTGGCCAGGGCACTTTTGGCGACAAGATTCTCTCGGCCCAGCGCTTCGGCTTCGGCGGCCACGTGGAGACCGCGAAAAAATGACCCATGGGATCCGCAGGAAATCCAAGACTGAACCCGCGCCACCCACCACGCTGTTCCTGTTCGGCGCCCACGGTGATCTGGTCAAGCGCCTGCTGATGCCGGCGCTGTACAACCTCAAGCGCGACGGTTTACTCGGGGATGGCTTGCGGATCGTCGGCGTTGACCATAACGCCATCAGCGATGAAGGCTTCGCGCAAAAGCTCGAGGACTTCATTCGCAATGAGGTGGCCGGCAAAATCGGCAAGGGCGATCAGGCCCTTGACCCGGCTGTGTGGGCCAACCTCGCCAAAGGCATCAGCTACGTCCAGGGCGATTTCCTGGACGACGGCACTTATCAAGCGCTGGCGGCAAAAATCGCCGCCAGCGGCACTGGCAACGCGGTGTTCTACCTGGCCACCGCGCCACGCTTTTTCAGTGAAGTGGTGCGCCGTCTCGGCGCGTCCGGCTTGCTGCAGGAAAGCCCCGAGGTGTTTCGCAGAGTGGTGATCGAAAAGCCTTTCGGTTCCGACCTGCAGACCGCCGAGGCCCTGAACGCCTGCCTGCTCAAGGTCATGACGGAAAAGCAGATCTACCGTATCGATCATTACCTGGGCAAGGAGACCGTGCAGAACATCCTGGTCAGCCGGTTCTCCAACAGCCTGTTCGAAGCGTTCTGGAACAACCATTACATCGACCACGTGCAAATCACCGCCGCCGAAACCGTCGGCGTCGAAACCCGTGGCAGTTTCTACGAAAACACTGGCGCCCTGCGGGACATGGTGCCCAATCACCTGTTCCAGTTGTTGGCGATGGTGGCCATGGAGCCACCGGCCGCGTTTGGCGCCGATGCGGTTCGCGGCGAGAAAGCCAAGGTGGTCGGCGCGATTCGTCCCTGGTCGGTGGAAGAGGCCCGGGCCAATTCGGTGCGCGGCCAGTACACCGCTGGCGAAGTCGATGGTCAGCGACTGCGCGGTTATCGCCAGGAAGACAAGGTAGCGCCCGACAGCAACACCGAAACCTATGTCGCCCTGAAAGTCATGATCGATAACTGGCGCTGGGTCGGCGTGCCTTTCTACCTACGAACCGGCAAGCGCATGAGCGTGCGCGACACCGAGATCGTCATCTGCTTCAAACCTGCGCCTTATGCGCAGTTCCGCGATACCGAAGTCGATGAGCTGGCACCCACCTACCTGCGCATCCAGATTCAACCCAACGAAGGCATGTGGTTCGACCTGCTGGCCAAGCGCCCCGGCCAGACCCTGAAGATGGACAACATCGAACTGGGGTTTGCCTACAAGGATTTCTTCGAAATGCAGCCGTCCACCGGCTACGAAACCTTGATCTACGATTGCCTCACCGGCGATCAGACCCTGTTCCAGCGTGCCGACAACATCGAGAACGGCTGGCGTGCGGTGCAGCCTTTCCTGGACGCCTGGCAGCAGGATGCCAGCGTGCAGGGCTACGCTGCAGGCGAAAACGGACCGCAAGCCGCCGAAGAACTGCTGGCTCGCGATGGTCGCGTCTGGCACGGCCTCGGATGAGTGACGAGTCGCAACAACCCATCCGCTTGCTGCTCAGTGACATGGACGGCACGTTATTGTTGCCCGATCACAGCCTCAGCCAACGCACCATCGACGCGGTCCGTTCGTTGCGTGAAGCCGGAGTGTCGTTCAGCCTGGCCACGGGGCGTCCACCCAGGGCCATGTTGCAAACGATCGAGGCCTTGGGCGTTGACCTGCCCACGGCAGCCTTCAACGGCGGCACCGTCGTTCATCCCGATGGCAGTTTGCTCGTCGCGCATTATTTACCGGCCGCGGCGGCATTGATGACCCTGGCGCTGTTCGCCGATCAACCGGAGATCGAAGTCTGGGTGTTCAGTTGCGGCGACTGGCTGGTGAAAGACGCGACCGGCCCCTTGGTGCCGCGCGAACAACACGGGCTGGGATATCCGCCAGTGGTGGTCGAAAGCTACGAACCGTACCTGGCCCGCATCGACAAGATCGTCGCCGCCAGTAACAACACGCAGTTGCTGGTTGAGCTGGAGGCCCGGTTGCTGGCGAAAGTTGAAGGCCAGGCCCAAGTCTCGCGTTCACAACCGGTGTATCTCGACGTAACTGCGATGCAGGCCAACAAGGGGCAGGCGTTGGCGACGCTGGCCGAGTTTCTCGGTGTGCCGCTGGAGCAGACAGCGGCCATGGGCGATGGCGGCAATGACCCGGCGATGTTTCATGTGGCCGGGTTGTCGATCGCCATGGGCCAGGCGCAGGACGAAGTCAAACGTCAGGCCGATGTGGTAACGGGGGCCAACACCGAGGACGGGGCGGCCCAGGCCATCGAGCGCTACATCCTCCCTCGATAGCCACACAATCCAAATGTGGGAGCGGGCTTGCTCGCGAAGGCGGTGTGTCATTCAACAATAATGTTGCCTGGCACGGCCCCTTCGCGAGCAAGCCCGCTCCCACATTTGTTAAGTGTTACAACCAGAAACTCACGGCATACCAACCCAGAATCCCCATCACCACGGTATATGGCAACGCCATCCACACCATCCGTCCATACGACAGGCGAATCAGCGGTGCAATCGCCGAGGTCAGCAGGAACAGGAACGCCGCCTGGCCATTGGGCGTCGCCACGCTGGGCAGGTTGGTTCCGGTATTGATCGCAATCGCCAACGTCTCGAAATGTTCGCGGCTCATGTGCCCGGAGAGGAAGGCCTGTTTTACCTCGGTGATGTAGATGGTGGCCACGAACACATTGTCGCTGATGGCCGAGAGCAAGCCGTTGGCGATGTACAGCATGCCGGGTTGTTGGTCGGCGGGCAGGGCCAGCACCCAATGGATCAATGGCGTGAACAACTGTTGATCGTGGATTACCGCCACCACGGCGAAAAACACCACCAGCAATGCGGTGAAGGGCATGGCGTCCTTGAATGCGTTGCCCAGGCGGTGCTCGTCGGTGATGCCGGTGAATGCGGTGATCAGCACGATCACCATCAACCCGATCAGGCCCACTTCCGCCACATGAAAGGCCAGCCCGGCAATCAGGATCAAGGCCGCCGCACCTTGCACGAGCAACGCAGCACGCTGGCGGGAAGTGCGCTCGGCATTGTCCTGGGCGGCGTAGTTGGCCAGCACGGTACGAACGTTGTCCGGCAGCAACGTGCCATAACCAAACCAGCGCAGCTTTTCCAGCAGGACACAGGTGACCAGGCCCGCGACCAGCACAGGCAAGGACACCGGCGCGATCTGCAGGAAAAATTCGGCGAAGTGCCAGCCCATTTCATGGCCAATCAGCAGGTTCTGCGGTTCGCCCACCAGCGTGCACACACCACCGAGCGCAGTGCCCACGGCGCCGTGCATCAGCAGGCTGCGCAAAAACGCGCGGAATTGCTCGAGGTCGGCGTGATGCAGGGTGGGCAGGTGCTGGTCATCGCTGTACTCGCTGTCCTGGCGCGGATCGCTGCCCGAGGCGACGCGGTGGTACACCGAGTAAAACCCGACGGCGGCACTGATGATCACCGCGGTTACGGTCAGGGCATCGAGAAACGCCGACAGGAACGCCGACAAAAAGCAGAACATCAGCGCCAGCAGGGCCTTGCTGCGTACCCCTAGCAGCAGGCGCGAGAACAGGAACAGCAGCAGGTCTTTCATGAAGTAGATACCGGCGACCATGAACATCAGCAGCAGGATCACCGGGAAGTTGTGCAGCAACTCGTCATAGAGTGCCTGGGGCGTGGTCATTTTCAACAACAGCGCTTCGACCAACAGTAGGCCGCCGGGCATCAGCGGATAACATTTGAGGGCCATGGCCAGCGTAAAAATGAACTCCAGCACCAGCAACCATCCAGCCACCACCGGGCCTGCGGTCCATAACGTCACGGCGTTGAGAAGCAGGAAACCGACAATGCAGGCCTTGTACCAGCGCGGTGAGTTGCCGAGAAAATTGTGCGCGAACGCCTGGGCCATCGAGCCGGACATCGGCTACTCCTTGAGTTAAGAAGCGCGCAACTTGCCGTAAGCCGAACAGAAGATCAAGCGTAGGAAAAGTCTATCGAGTTAGCCCAAGTAGCGTGCGACGATCGCCCGATAGGTACCGTCCAGCGAATAGCCGCCGACGAGGATGTTGCCATCATTCTGCACCGCGATTGAAGTGGCTGTGTCAAGGCTGCGGCCCAGTCGGGTGCGTACAAATCCGCTGCCGTCGCCAAAGTCGCCATCGAGCTGCCCGCCCGGCAGGTATCGGCCCAATACAAAGTCGGCCTCGACGCCGCCAATGGTGGCGCCCGCGGTCAACACGCTGCCGTCCGGCTGCATTTGCGCGGCAGTCCATTGGCAACCGCTGCGACCGATTTCCAGTAATTGCGCCTGGCCGCCATTGCAATGATGATCCGGGCGTCCATTGGCATGCATTTTCATGGCCATGCAGCGCATGGGGTCGCGGCTGCTGCCAAAACATTGCACGTCGCCGTTGGCCTGCTGGACGATTTGGCTGACCTGGGCACTGTGTCCGCATGCCAGGAAACTCATGAAGCCATCCAGGGCAAAACTGCTGTCCAGGCTGCCATCGGCATGATAGCGGGCCACCAGGCCTTCTTCCGGGAAATTGATCGAGCCACCCACCAGGATGCGGCCGTCGCCTTGCACCGTCACACTGCTGAGCCAGGTATTCATCAGCAGGTGCCTGACCATCACAAAGCCGCGGCCATTGAAGCTGTTGTCCAGCGCGCCCTCTGCGGTCAGCCGTATCAACATGGCGGCATGATCGGCGAGTTCGAAGTGATGATTGGTCACCAACAGTATGCGACCGTCGTCCTGCACGTCGACGCCGCAGGCCTCGGCGCCTGGTACGCCCGGGGGTAGCCAGACGTCGCGCATGCCCTGGGAGAAGTTGCCTGGCAGCCGCACGACGCGACGGCCATTGTCGCCAAAACGCTTGACCGGTTGACCCAGCGAGTCAAACAGCGCCAGCGCGGGGAGTGTGCAGTGTTCGCTTTCGTATTGCAGGCCGACGATCAAGATGTGCCCATTGGGCAGCACGTTTACCTTTCCCGCCATGGCCTCGAAACCCGGCTCGAATTGCCCGATGACACTGCCTTGTTTGCCAAAAGCCAGGTCCGCTGAACCGTCCCTGAGCAAACGTGCCAGGCCAAAGCGGCTGCCACCAGGCAGGGTGACCTTAGCCGCCACCAATAGCCGGCCCTGTGAATCAATTGCGATGTCGTTTGCCAAGCTTGAAGTGCTGCCGAAGAAATACACCTGGGCGGTGCCTTTGGCAGCGAAGGTAGTGTCTAGCTTTCCAGCATCACGGACAATTGCCGGGAAAGCCAAAACAGACTGGATTGACATGCACGCATCTCCTTGCGAGTCGTCCTTATCCAGAAGTTGGGCGGTGGCGACTTTCTAGAGAATATTCAATCCCTGAATGATTAAATGCACAACTGTCATAACTAACAGACGGAGGGTCGTTGTGTGCCACAACAGTGTCTTTTCGAACCAATGGCAAGCCAGCAAAGAATTAAGGACGCGTCGAAGTTCAAGTAAGAAAGCGTCTTGAGTGCGCTTGGCGTGAAAAAACAGCCAAATAATTCCAGCCAGGGATGCGGATTACCTGGCGTAATCCGCCATACAGTTATTGCGGCATCGACCATGATTGCAACGTGTAGCCTTCTTCGCTCAGCTCGGCGCGGGCCTGTTGCAGCAAGCACTCAAGCTGCGCTGGATCGGTATAGGCGCTGCTCGGGATCTGCTTGCGTCCAATATTGTTATTGGTGCGGTCGATCACGGTGAGGGTCAGTTCGCCATTACCGTCTTGTGGGGCCCAGGCCACGCATTTGAACGGTTTAAATGCGCGGTCGGCAATCAAAAGAGCTTCGTTGACACGGAGTGGGGCGTTCATAGGTCGTCTCTCTATAGGCCCAGTCAAGTCAATTGCCGTCGGTTGGGCTTACCGTTCGGCTGGTTACTTGTACTGATGCCCGCAACCGGGGTTCAGGTCACACTCAAGCAAAAGAAATTTCAACTTTCTTTCGCATCCCAAGGATACAGCCTCGCGTTGAAAGCGTAATGAAAGAAAACTTTCGTCAGATGGCTGGAAAATCCCGCTTCTTATAACTCTTTATCTAGAAGCCCTATAGTCAAACGGTACAAGCGCCCGTCAAATTCTTGCTAACGTTACAGCCAGGTCCGCCAAATGACTGTTTTTAATAAAAAATCCTAAAATTTGGCGTCAAGGAAATCACATGAACGAAGCGCCTGCGTTACGTCGTTTATTAGTGGTGGATCCCTGCGACGACTGCCATCGTTTGCTGCCGGGATTACGCTCCGTGGGATGGGACGTTGATAGCTGTTCGCTGGACAACGCCGCCGATCGAAGTTGTGACGTGGGCTTGTTACGATTACAGCCCTTTCACCTTGAGCATCCGGATACCGTCAAAGAGGTGATCAGCCGAAGCGGTACCGAGTGGATCGCCGTACTCAATCAGGATGTCCTGCGGCTACAGAATGTCGGGGACTTTGTCTGCGAGTGGTTTTTCGATTTTCATACCTTGCCGTTCGATGTCTCCAGGGTCCAGGTCACATTGGGTCGGGCCTTTGGCATGGCGCGGCTGCGCGGACAGGGCACGGTTCATATCGATCAGCCTGAGCACGAACTGCTGGGCGACAGCAAGCCCATACGCGAATTGCGCAAGTTACTGAGCAAGCTGGCGCCCACCGAATCGCCGGTGTTGATTCGTGGCGAAAGCGGTACTGGTAAAGAATTGGTGGCGCGTACGCTGCATCGACAATCCCTGCGCCACAGCAAGCCCTTTGTCGCTATCAATTGCGGGGCTATTCCCGAGCACCTGATCCAGTCCGAGCTGTTTGGCCACGAGAAGGGCGCCTTTACGGGTGCCCATCAACGTAAGGTCGGGCGGATCGAAGCGGCCAACGGCGGCACGCTGTTTCTCGACGAGATCGGTGATCTGCCCCTGGAACTGCAGGCGAGCCTGTTGCGGTTCCTCCAGGAAAAACACATCGAGCGGGTGGGCGGCAGTCAGCCGATTCCGGTGGATGTGCGGGTACTGGCGGCAACCCATGTCGATCTTGAAGCGGCGATTGAAAAAAAAGGCTTTCGCGAAGACTTGTATTATCGTTTGAACGTGTTGCAAGTCGCGACCGCGCCCCTGCGTGAGCGCAATGGCGACCTGTCTATGCTGGCCAACCATTTTTCCCATTTCTACAGCCATGAAACTGGCCGCCGTCCCCGCAGCTTCAGCGAAGACGCACTGATAGCCATGGGCAAACATGACTGGCCGGGCAATGTGCGCGAGCTGGCCAACCGGGTTCGGCGCGGGTTGGTGCTGGCCGAGGGCCGGCAGATCGAAGCGCGTGACCTCGGGCTGATCAGCCATCACACCGTTGCCGCGCCGATGGGCACGCTGGAAGACTACAAACACCGGGCAGAGCGCCAGGCCTTGTGTGATGTACTAAACCGCCACAGCGACAACCTGAGCATTGCCGCCAAGGTGCTGGGGATATCCAGGCCGACCTTCTACCGGTTGTTGCACAAGCATCAAATTCGCTGAACCCGATACTGTAGGAGCGAGCCCGCTCGCGATGGACCACAGGACACCACGGGGTGCCAGGCTTCCCGCGTAATCGTTGAGGACCATCGCGAGCATGCTCGCTCTTACAGAAAGAAAAAGCCCCGTTGCGATTGAAGTCGCAACGGGGCTTTGTCGTGGGTCAGAAGTAGTACGGGAATTTCAGGCTGAAGGAAAAGTCCGGCGAGTCGTCGGTCAGGCCGATGGCCAGGTTGGGAACGATCGTAAGGTTGTCGGTGGCGGCCAAGGTCATGCCGATGTTGAAGTTGGCCGAGTTGTAGTCGCTGTTGGAGATCGATTGCCAATCGCCGCCGTCCGGCTTGATCTTGCTCTTGCGTGCGAACTGATCGGTGAAGGAGAACGACATACTCATCTTCTCGTTCAAGGCGAAGGCAATGCCGGCGCCGATCTGCCAGGAATCGCCCAGTTTCACGTCCCCGGGCACCTTGGAATTGACCTGAGGGCTGATGTCGCTGAAAGAGTCCTCCATGTTGTAGGTGTAGGCCAAGCTGCCGAACAGCACGGCCGGGTCGAAGGTCTTGACCAGCGAGATCCCCGGGGTGATCGACCAGACACCATTGCCGGTCGGCAAGTCTTCGGGTACCGCGAGGTTATCGTTGCCCGGGACCTCGATCAGCTTGATACCGTAAGGGTCTTCCCCGGTTGGCGCCTTGATGCGCAGTGTCGCCACCGCGTCGGGCAGGTTGGCCGACTCGTCGAGGAATTTGTAGGCCACGCCAACGTTCACATCGCCGATGGCCGGGTCGCGGGTAACGGTTTCGTCTGAAACCCCGTTGGCGGCGCCGCCGGCGCCACCGGAGGAGTACGTAGACTCGCGATAGATCACGGGGACGTTAATGTCGAACTGCCAGCGTTGCGCTACGTTGTAGCGGGCGGTCAGGTCCAGTGTCCAGTTGTCGGCCTTGATGCGGTCCAGGTTGATGTTGCCGAGGAAAATCGAGTCCAGTGCCAGGAAGCCATTGAGCGTCAGCGCACGGGTATCGTAGTGCGTGTAGGTCAGGCCGGTTTCGACGCTGAACTTGCCGCCGCCGAAGAACCCGCTGGCTTCGTCGTACAGGTTGGATACGCTTTGTGCCGGTTCCGAGTCATCCTTGAGCGACTGCCCGTAGGAGCTGCCAGTGGTTCCGGGCGCGCCGGCAGCCAACGTCTGGCCACTCTTGGGCGATTCCGCGGGGGACTTGGTCAGGCGTTTGGGCGCAGGTGTCGCAGGAGCTTCTTCAACTTGTCGAACGCGCTGTTCAAGGACCATCAGCGCGTTCTGTTGTGCTTCGTAACGCTGTTTCAACTCCATGAGTTCTTGTTTTAGTGCTTCTACCTGGGGGTCCGGTGCTGCGTATAGCAATGGGGCCGGTGCCAGGCTACTCAGACAAACGATAACTCTGAACGTTAACGATCGGTGCATGGGTTAGCCGTCCCTTCTGACTACAAATGATGAGACTGAGCGTAGATCAGAATCCTTGAGTGCGAAGACCTTTGAGCTGGTCCAGGTTGCCGTTCAGTGAGCCGGCTGTCGCCATGTTGTCACGCAGCACGACATTCAACGATGTGAGGTTCCTGACTTGGTTGCTATTGCCGAGCAACGTCGTGTTCTGCATCAATCCACCCTGGGCCAGGCGTTGCATGGTACTGCCCTGGTTGTTGTTGGCGATGATGTTCAGTTGCACCCCAGTACCGCTCGAGGAAACGCTCAGCGTTCCCGCGCCATTGGAGCCAACCAAAGTTGAGCCCGCGGCAAGTGCCTGGCCCTGCTGTGGCGTGGCTGGCGCCTGGTTGGCCTTGGTAACGTTGATATCGACGTTGTTGTAGGCACTGTTGTTGTCGCCGGCAGCCCGCACGACTTGAGTGACGCCTTCAGTGCTGTTGAGGCCGCCACCGCCGGTGACCGTGCCAGTGCCGGTGCTTTGGGTACGCGCTGAGCCAGTGCCTTTTTCGTCGATCAACGACACATAGAATTGTGGCTTGATGGTCGACTGTTGAATTTGCATCGAGGACGTTGCCCCGATCACTTCTCCGTTGGCGTTTTGCCAGGTACTGGTCATGGCAATACCGAAACTGATGATCCGTCCCGGCAAGACATAACGCCCGCGCAGGCTTGCCAGTTCCTGGTCGCTCAACTCAATGGGTTTCAATATTTCTGCATGGATCGGCAGGCTGGCGGCCAGGCAAGCGACGGCCAGCCAGATTGGAGTCTTCATTGGATACTCCCGGAGCATCATGCTCGCTTGTTATTAGAAGAAGTCGCTTTGTATGAAGCCGAAATCCATCAACTCTGCGTCCTGCACCGGGCTGAAGGTATTTACGCGGTTCTTGGCAGTCAGCGGCAGGGGCGGGTCGAGCAATGCATTATTTTTGTCGTAGCCTTGGCCGATGACGGCAAAGATGATGCCGTTCCAGCCTTTGATAAAGTCATCGACTTTGTAGCGTTTATGCCCGAGTACCGGATCGCCGATATAGACCCAGTCGTTATGGACTCTTTGCATGACCACAAAGTGTTTGTAGCCACGGATGTCCATGAGTACCACCACCGGAATCCTGATCTCCTTCAAAGATTCAGGTGATACACGATAGCCACGCGCCCGCATCCCGAGACTTTCCACGTAGCGCTTCATGTCGAGCATGGAGAAGCCCTGGACGCGGACCAGATCCTGGTCGGAGTGAGACAGCATGCCTTCGATGATCTGTTCTTCGTCTACGTCAAGCCAGTAGGCCTGGCGCAAGATGGTCGCCAGCGCAGCGGCGCCGCAACTGAAATCGGTTTTCTGCTGCACCAGGTCGGCAAATTTGCGCTCGCGAATGCTCTGGATCGGCTTGTACACCACCGCACCGCCTGGCAGGACAGACAGCGGCAGTTGTGCAGCCTCGATCACACTGGACACGCAGAGCAAGATTGCCAAGGCGATAATACGCATGGTGGGGACGCCTTCTGGTTGGGTTGAAAAGGCCCCCGGAAGGGGGCCTCGACTGACAGCATTAGAACGATTGGTTGGAGATGGCCAACGAGTTGCTTTGTTGGTTGCCCACACCAGCAGCCACGTTGACGCCCAGGTTGCCGCTGCCGCCGTTCACCGAACCGCTCAGGGTTGCAGTGTTGGTTACAGGGTTGGCCCAGCCGGTTGGAGTCAGCACTTGATAAGAGTAGGTGTTGCTCAAATCATAAGAGCTGCTTTCGCTCCAGCTTTTCGCTTTTGCGTACTCGGATTCGGACGACTTGCTGCCCGATTTGTCATACGACGACGCGTTGGCTTTCTCGAACGAAGTGTCGAACGATTTTTCGAACGAGGAATCGCGCGATTTGTCGTACGAGGATTCACGGGATTTGTCGTACGAGACATCGAGAGACTTGTCGAACGAGGATTCGCGAGACCTGTCGAACGAGGATTCGCGCGATTTGTCGTATGATTTGTCTACCGACACGTCAAGCGAAGCGCTAAGCGAAGCGGTAAGCGATGCATCGGACTCTCTGCTGCGGGTGCGATCGCCCCAGCCATTGTTGACGGTAGTGGAGTGGGAAGACGCCGCCGCAGCGTCCAGGGAAGCGTCCAGGGAAGCATTCAAAGAAGCACTCGATGAACCGCTTGCACTGCTGCTATTGGAACCACTTGCAGCGCTGCTGTTGGAACCGCTTGCATCCAGGCTGAAGGAACCGCTTGCGCTGCTGCTGTTGGATCCGCTTGCATTGCTGCTTTTGGAACCGCTTGCATCCAGGCTGAAGGAACCGCTGGAGCTAGAGTTTTTGGAACCGGCAGCGGCCCAGCTCGACGAAGCGCTTTGACTGCCGCTAGCCTCGAAGGATTTCTCGCGAGAGGCACTACCGCTTGCGGTTTTGGTAACCGTAATGGTATCCACGCGATAGGTCCGGTCAGCGGTGTTATTCACGATCAAGCCAGGACCGTCCTGGTTGGCGGAGGCGGTGGCTCTTGCGCTACCCAGTGGGGCATTGGTGTTGGCAATTGCCATGGTGTTTTTCTGCTGGTTCAGGTCGCCGCCAGCAATGTTGACACCCACGTTACCGCTGCTGCCATCGGCGGATCCACTCATCACGGCAGAGTTGGTTACGCCGAAGTTGTGGACGACGTTACGGTTGCTGGTTTGCCGCACGTCGGCGGAGGCAGTGGCCGTGCCGAACACGAAGCTGTTGTCGATCGCGGCGTTGTCGGAGGCTGCGTTGGCGATGGCGGCGGCGTTGTCTTGCTGGTTGCCGTTACCTGCCGCCACGTTGACGCCGACGTTGCCACTTGCGCCTTGGGCCGAACTGCTCATCTCGGCCGAGTTTTCTACCCCTTCATTCCAGATGCGATTGTTGGTGCTGCTCTGTCTGTCGTGAGCATTGGCAGTCGCACTGATAGGGATCATTTTTGCAGGAGGGGTGTGGTGGCCTCCGTTGTGATGATGGTTACCACGCCGATCGTTTTGCCCAGCTTGTACAGCAACAGCCATGACCGCAGCAATTGCGAAAACCAGAGGCTTTAATGCCATCGAAGGTTTCATGGTGATTCTCCGTACTTATTTTAGGTTAAGTGTTGTTATTACCTGTTTGGGTCAGTCCACGACCCGTACGCTGAGGGTGTTGGCCATTCGGTTTCCCACCCCGGCGCTCTGATTCAACTGAATGAGCCCACGGCTACCGGTGAAAGCCTGGTCACTGGTGGTGACCTGGCGATAGCCTGGTGCGGAGTCAGTTGGATCGGAGTTGGAGAGCAGCGTCACGTTCTGTTGCATGAGGACGCTGTCATCGATACTTTGCGGCTGTGCGCTGGTGCTGATCCGCAGCGCATTGGCTTGCTGGTTGCTGGCGCCCGCGCTCTGGTTGACGCCCAACGCGCCATTGCCATGGCTGAAGGAGTCGCCTTGAATGCTGGATCGGGCATCCATGTTGGGGTCGACAATGGTGCGTAACCGTTGGCGAATCTCTGTGGTCGCGCTGGCGTTATGACCCGCGGCGATGGCCCGGGCATTAGCCTGTTGCTGCAGGTCGCCGGCCGCCTGGTTGACCGCGAAGTTGCCTTGATACTGCGCGCCCGAACCGTCGATGTCGGCGTTATTGATGACGGGGACGGGGGATTGGGCGAAGGTCGATGCACTGCAAAACATGGCGATCATCAGCAGCGTACGATTCATCTTAACGGTCTCCCGTTATGATTCTCAGAGCGCCCAGGCCCTGCTGGACGTTTGAATTGACCATGTTGGCAATGCCGCTGCCGGAATTGCCCGAACGCCCGGCGGGGAGGTTGGAAAGTTGGGTCTGGGTGCTGATATTGCCGCCCAGGTTGTTGGTGTTTTGCGTCACCAGTCGGGAGATGCCTGCACCACTGGCAACGCCGGCAAAGTCACCGTCACTCAACTCGTTGGTTTGAGCGAGGACCTGTTTGGACGGGTTGGCATTGACGGTCGTGGGGTTAGGGTCGGGAACGAGCGGCGCAGTCGTCGCGTTGCGCACCTGGACATCACGCTTGATGATGATAATGCCGTTGTCCGCTTGTGCAGACAGGCAGGCCATTGAGCTCAGTGTGCATCCGACCAGCAGGAGGCTATGGATTTTGTTCTGGAGTTTCCCCACGGCGGCAATTCCTTCTGTAAGTGGAACGCTGGCCCTTATCAGCGTTGCAGGGGAAGAGAGCAGAAGGTGTGCCGGTTTTTGATTTGTCTTCAATAACAGTGGCTTGGCTTTAACTGTTGAGGTGGAGAAAAACACTTTGTAACGTCACTGAGACAAAGGCGCGCGAAAGTGCCGTCCATGCTGGCGGCATTGCTTGCTAAGGGCGATTAGGGGGCGTTGTATCAGCGGCTTAACATTTTCTTGAGAAAATGCTTGAGCCGCTCTAGCTTGAGGGTTTGCGCGGGGCGAGGTGTTTCAGCAATGGACATTTTCTGACAGGGCGGGGCCGCCCTGTCAGGTGCGTAGCAAGCGTGTCACAGCCTCGAAAGCCATGTCCTTGCGTTGTTGCCAGTCACCTTGCAGTACCTCGTAAGGCTGGCGATGCAGCTCAAACCACTGGCGGCTGGCCTGGAAAAATGCCTGGCGTTCTTCCAGTTGCGGCTGGCAACGCTGTCCGTCGTCATGCCAGGCCACCGTATCAGGGCTCAGCAGCAGGTGAAGGTCGTAATGGCGTTTCTTCAAAGCCCGTTCGATCCACGACGGGCAGGCGCCGAACAACGTTCGACTCCAAAGTACATTGCTTAACAGGTGCGTATCGAGAATCAACAGTGACGGCTGTTTCGCCCGTGCCTGATCTTCCCAAGTAAGCTGGCCAAGTGCTATGGGCGTAATGTCTTCGAAGCAGGTTAGCCGGGCTTCATTCTCGATGAAATACCGAACATACTCGCCGACCAATATGCCGCCGAAATTGGCGTAAATCTCGCTCGAAAGCCAGCTTTTGCCACTCGATTCCGGTCCTGCCAGCACCAGCACCTTCATGGGCATAGCACCGGGTCGCTGCGCCATGTCCGCCAGCCTTGAATAGCCAACAGGGCGAACAACCCATACAGGGCAGCCGTCAGGTACATCCCCTTATAGAGGAACAAGCCGACGAAGACGCAGTCCAGGACGATCCACAACGGCCAGCATTGCAGGCGTTTTTGCGCCATCCACCATTGCGCCACCAGGCTGAAAGCCGTGAGGGCGGCATCTAGCCAGGGTTGTGCGGCATCGGTCCAGTGCGCCATGGCGGCGCCCAGCAACAGGCTGCCGAGCGCGCCCAGGGCCAGCCCCGAAGCCACCGCCTGCCCATCCAGCCGGCTGACCTCGCGTCCAAGATGCGCCTGGCCTGCGCGCGTCCATTGCCACCAGCCATAAATCTGCAGCGCGGCATATATCACTTGCAGCAACATGTCCGAATACAGCTTCACCTCAAAAAAGATCCAGCTGTAGATCAGCACCATGACCAGGCCGATCGGCCAGCACCAAGGGTTCTGCTTGACCGTCAACCAGACGGCGATGACGCCGAGGGTAGCGGCAAACAGTTCAAGCCCGGACATAAGTTTCCCTGGAAAATCGAAGAGGGGGCGAATTGTAACCGGATTACCGCGAGGAGGCTTGATGCAGCGTCTCTATCGGAGCCTGCAACACGACAGCATTAGGCGTACTTGTCTGCTAGGATTTCGTCCCGCACGCAAAAACCTGAAATCAAACTGATTTTTCACGAAACTCTGGAGATTTTTGCGTAGGCTTGTGCGCGCGGGACTCAACGACGCTGATTTACAGTAAACGGCTTTGAATAAATTAACGGGGCATGCGTCGACGCATTGCCTTTTGGGGGATTGATGGATCTTTGGACGGCCTTTCAGGCTTTGATTCTTGGCATTGTAGAAGGGCTGACGGAGTTCTTGCCCATTTCCAGTACCGGGCACCAGATTATTGTCGCCGACTTGCTCAACTTCGGTGGTGAGCGTGCCATGGCGTTCAACATCATTATCCAGCTCGGCGCCATCCTGGCGGTAGTCTGGCAGTTTCGTCGCAAGATTTTCGATGTGGTAGTGGGCCTGCCGACGCAGCCCAATGCCCGGCGCTTTACCGCCAACCTGCTGATTGCCTTCTTTCCGGCGGTGGTATTGGGGGTGATTTTCGCCGACTTGATTCACCACTACCTGTTCAACCCGATCACGGTAGCCACGGCATTGGTCGTGGGCGGCATCGTCATGTTGTGGGCTGAAAAGCGCCAGCACGAAGTACATGCAGAAAGCGTCGATGACATGACCTGGAAAGACGCCCTTAAAGTCGGCCTGGCCCAGTGCCTGGCGATGATTCCGGGCACCTCGCGCTCAGGCTCGACGATCATCGGCGGCTTGTTGTTCGGCCTGTCGCGCAAGACCGCTACCGAGTTTTCCTTCTTCCTGGCCATGCCGACCATGGTGGGGGCTGCGGTGTACTCGGGGTACAAGTATCGCGACCTGTTCGTGCCTGCGGATTTCCCGGTGTTTGCGATTGGCTTCATCACGGCGTTCATTTTCGCGATGATCGCGGTGCGAGGCTTGCTCATGTTCATCGCCAGCCACAGTTATGCGGTGTTCGCCTGGTACCGCATTGCTTTCGGCTTGCTCATCCTGGCCACCTGGCAATTCGGTTGGGTTGACTGGACCGCGGCCAAGCCATGAATGGTGTCAGCGCGCGCAACGGGGCAAACATCCGCCACCTGCGCCTGAAGCTGCTGGTGTTTGCGATGGTGTGCGCGCTGCCGCTGTTCGGTTCGATGTCGTGGTGGCTGCAAGGGGGTTCACTGATTCCCCTGGCGGCCTACGGTATCGTCAGCGTGCTGGCGTTCCTGCTGTACTGGAGCGACAAGCGCAAAGCGCGCGTTGATCACTGGCGTACGCCGGAAAACGTCCTGCATGCGCTGGAATTCGCTGGCGGCTGGCCGGGCGCCTTGCTCGCGCAGCAAGTGTTTCGGCACAAGACGCGCAAGGTGTCCTTTCAACTGGTGTTCTGGATCATCGTGCTGCTGCACCAGGTGTTCTGGATCGACCAGCTGTTCCTCGAGGCGCAGCTGTTCTCACTGTTCTGATCGAGGCGCTGCTAGAGCAAGAGGCCGACCTGCGTGCGCTTGGGCAACTTGCTCACCACCAGTTGATGAGAACGCTTCAGCAAGCCTTGCAATTCCTCGGCGCCGAGCGGGTAGGGCGTGGTCATGATAATCCATTGTGCCCGGGCCAGATAAGGCGCCGGGTGAATGCCGGGACGGTCGCAGTGCCCCAGAAACAGGTCCTTGTCGACCTTGAAAGCCAGTGACTCGCCGCGCAGGTTCTGCAAGGCAAACATCTTGTTGCCGGCAATCGAAAATACCCGCACGCCACCCCATTTGTAATCTTCACGGGCACCCGGCAAAGCCAGGCAAAAAGCCGCTACGTCGGCCTCGCTCATGCGTCCTGCCTTCATATCAAGCGATCTCCACAGGCATTGAATGTTTCGATCAGATGGTCAAGCCAGGCGCGCACGGCCGGCATCACGCCGCGTCGATGAGGGTAGACCGCCTGCAACCAACCCCCGGGCAGCGACCACTCGGGCAGTAACTGTACCAGTGAGCCATTTGCCAGCTCCTGCTCGCAATACATCATCGGCAGCGTCGTGAAGCCCTGGCCAGCCAGTGTGCAGGTCTTGCGCACGATGAAGTCGTCGATGCCCAGCCGCGCTTCTAGGGCCAGGTCGTATTTTTTGCCCTGGCGATCGACCAGGCCAATGTGCACCAGGCGATCGGGTTCGAGGGCGCCAAGTACCGGCAGGTTTTTCAGGTCGTCGGGATGATTGATCTCAAGCCCCTCGAGAAAGGCGGGGCTGGCGACCATCAGCATCTGCGCCTGGCGCAGGCGGCGAGTCACCAACAGCGGGTCTTCATCACCCGGTTCGCGCACGCGTAATGCAACGTCCACGCCTTCGGTCACCAGGTCGACGCGTCGATTGACCAGCATCACCTCCAGCTGCACTTGCGGATACTTCTCGAGGAAGTTGCTGATTACCCCCGGCAGCATTTCGTGAGCCAGGCCGACCGGGGAAGAGACTCGCAAGCGCCCACGGGGTTCGCTGGACATACTGGCCACGGCTTCGTCAGCCATTTCCGCTTCCAGTAGCATCGCCTGGCAGTGGCGCAGATAACGTTCGCCTACGGCAGTGAGTTTCAGTTGCCTTGTGGTGCGTTGCAGTAAACGTGCACCCAGGCGCTCTTCCAGCTCGGCGATGCGCCTGGACAATCGCGACTTGGGAATCCCCAGCAAACGTCCGGCGGCCGCGAAGCCGCCAGCCTCGACGACTTTGGCGAAGTAATAGAGATCATTAAGGTCTTGCATGGGCGTTTTCTCGATCGTTCTACCAGTGAGACAAACTATCGTATTGTTGCAGTCTAATCAGTTATTGGTTTGATCTGTAGGATTGTTTCCATCAGATCGCCCCTGACGGCGATCCTCACCTGGAGATCCCACATGAAACTGCTGCATATCGATTCGAGCATTCTTGGTGACAACTCGGCTTCCCGTCAGCTGAGCAGCGAAGTCGTCAAAGCCTGGCAAGCCGCCGAGCCGTCCGCCGTTGTGACCTACCGCGATCTGGCAGCCGACGCCATCAGCCATTTTTCCTCGACCACACTGGTTGCAGCGGGTACCACGGCTGAACTGCGCAACGCGGCCCAACAGCACGAAGCCGAACTGAGCGCGTCTACCCTGGCCGAGTTCCTCGCCGCGGATGCCGTGGTGATTGCAGCGCCGATGTATAACTTCACCATCCCGACCCAATTGAAGGCCTGGATCGACCGCATTGCCGTCGCCGGCCAGACATTCCGCTACACCGACGCCGGCCCTGAAGGCCTGTGCGGTGGCAAGAAAGTGGTGGTCGTTTCGACTTCCGGTGGCCTGCACGCCGGCCAGGCAACCGGTGTTGCCCACGAAGACTACTTGAAGGTGCTGTTTGGTTTCATCGGCATTACCGACATCGAATTCGTCCGTGCCCACGGCCTGGCTTACGGTGACGAAGTGCGCGGCAAAGCGATGAGTGATGCCCAGGCACAAATCAGCGAGCAGCTGTTCGCCGCCGCATAAGGTTTGGATAAAGACCCCGCTGTCGCTGCAGGCAATCCCCAAAAAACTCTGTATTCTGTTCACGCAAGTGGCAGATGCGGAGTTTTTTGTTTCTCAGTATTGCTAATTGCGCTTGCAAAATTGTGGCCCGAGTCATGCAGTCGAGGCTTAACGTCTCCGTTCCGTAGCAAGGTGGGGCATCCCATGGTGCGTCTTTGTGCAGCTTTACTGATCTGTCTGCTCGCCAGCCTGAATTCAGTGCACGCCGCACCTGCGCCGCATCCTCACTGGAGCGTCGGTTTTCATGAAATGAGCTTTCTCGATCCGCTCGATCTGCAACCGATGCGGGCCATTGCGTTCTACCCTTCGAGCGCGAAGGAACACTCCAGCCGGCTTGAGGGCTACACCGTCGAAGCCGGCGAAGACACCAAAGTCGCCATGGGCCGGTTTCCAATGCTGATGCTGTCCCATGGCAACACCGGCACGCCATTGGCCCTGCATGACCTGGCCACGTCGCTGGCACGCAAGGGTTTTGTGGTGGTGGCTGTTATTCATCCCGGCGATAACTCCAAAGACCACAGCCGCCTCGGCACCTTGAGCAATTTGTACGGACGGCCGATCCAGATTTCCGAAGCCATCACCGCGACCCTGGGCGATCCCATGCTCGCGCCTTATGTCAATGCCGAGCAGGTTGGCGTCATTGGCTATTCGGCAGGCGGCGAGACGGCATTGATACTGTCGGGCGCGACTCCGGATCTGGATCGTCTGCGCCGCTACTGCCAGGAGCGCCCGGACGACCGTGATGCCTGCAATACCCAGGGTGAACTGATTGTCGACCGCGATGATTTGCAACCGGTAGCCGACCCGCGCGTCCATGCATTGCTGCTGATGGCGCCACTGAGCCTGAAGTTCGGTCGTCATACCCTGGCCGATGTGCATGTTCCGGTGCTGCTTTACAGCGGCGATGGCGACAAGCTGGTGTACCCCGACAAGAACGCCGCCGCCCTGGCGCGCAAACTGCCCGTCGCCCCCGATTTCAAGCTGCTGGCCGGGGCCGGGCACTTCGTATTCATGGCTCCGTGCAATGACGAGCAGATCGTTGTCACGCCAGCCTTGTGCACCGATGCCGACGGTGTCGATCGCGTCGATATTCACCGCAACCTGATCTCCGAAGCCGGACGCTTTTTTTCTCGCACACTGGGCAGAGCGACGCGAGCCGGGATGCAGACTGCCGATCAATGAATGACGACCAGGCGCTTTTATAATTCGTTACTTGTTAGCCAGGGCTGTTTCCAGGGTTTGCACTCTGGCATTGAGTTCGCGAACCGATTCAATTAATGGTGCTACAAGTTTTTGATAGTCCACTTGCAGGTGATCGCCTTCAGTGCGTACCAACTGTGGGTAGACCTTCTGTACATCTTGCGCGATCAGGCCGACATCAGGCTGGTCGTTGTGTTTCCAGTTGAATGTCACGCCACGGAGTTTAAGCAGGTTCTCCGTCGGGTTTTCCAGGCGCTGGACATTTTGTTTCAGGCGTTCATCGCTGAATGGGCAGCAATCGCCGCCAATGCCACCAGAGTCTGGCGGGCCGCCAACATCATAGCAGACGCCATTGTGGCAGATTTGCTGTTGAACCGAACTTTCGGCATTTGCAGTGGGGGCCAGTAAGAACGCCAGTATTGGAGTAAACACGGTTAGAGCTGTTCGCATCTTCTATTCTTTCCGAGTAAGAATTTAATGTAGGTGTGTCATCCGTGATTTTGTCAAAGTTGATGATTATAACAACGATGGCACTCTGCATTAATTGATGCGTGATATTGCGTGCTAATGTATTTGCAAATGCTTATAGGGTTGTAATGGTGTATTTATTTAACTAACAGGACTTGTGACCCGACGTGAAAGCAACAAAGTAAGACAAAGTCCGGTGACGGACAGCATCGCCGCGCACAAGAAGATCCACGGATACCCCAGGTTCAACGCCACCGCCCCCATCAGCGGGCCGGCAATCGCCAGGGCCAGGTCGAAAAACACCGCGTAAGCACTCAAGCCCGCGCCGCGACTCGCGTTAGGCACCTGCTTGATTGCCTCGACGCCCAGTGCCGGATACACCAGCGACAAGCCGAACCCGGTCAGGCCGGCACCGATCAAGGCATAGCCAGTCGAAGGCGCCAGCCACAGCAGCGCCAGGCCGATGGTCTCGATGGTCATACAGGCGATGGCCGACGGGAAGCCGCCAAATCGGCTAATGCTGGAAATGAACAGCAACCGGGCCAGGATGAAACATACCCCGAATACCGTCAGGCAATACGCCGCACCGCTCCAGCCTCGATTGATGTAATAAAGGGTAATAAAGGTGGTGAGGGTGCCGTAGCCGATCGAAGCCAGGCTGAGGCTTGCGCCAAACGGTGCAATGCGCCCGAACACCGCCCAAAAGGGTAGGCGCTCACCGCGCACGACCGGCACCGACGGCTTGTTGCGAATCAGCAGCAGCGCCGCCAGGGCCAGCACCGACAGGGCGATACCCAGGCTGGCAAACCCCAGTTGACCGACCATCACCACCCCCAGCGGCGCCCCGATGGCAATCGCCCCGTAGGAGGCAATACCGTTCCAGGAGATCGAGCGCGCGGTGTGTTCGGCACCCACCTGTCCCATGCACCAACTGATGGTACCGACCCCGATCAGCCCTTGGGCGATGCCCAGCAAAAGGCGTCCGGCGATCAGGACCAGCAAGCTGATTAAAGGAGCGCTTTGCAGCAACACCGACAACAAAGTCAGCCCGCCACTCAGGACAATCCCCAACAGGCCATAAACGATCGCGCGCTTGGTACCGACATTGTCCGACATGCGCCCGGCCATGGGCCGGCTGAGCAGGGTAGCCAGGTATTGCGAGCCAATGGTCAGCCCTGCGACGACGGCACTGAACCCGAGCTGTTCATGGACGTATCCTGGCAACACCGCAATGGGCAGGCCAATGCAGAGGAAGGCGACAAAGGTATAGAAAACGATGGAAACGATCTGCAGGGTGATCGCCATGGAGCTTTGCGGTGGCTGTTCTTGCGCAGACATGAAGGGCTCGTTCGCGGGCGGCGGCAGGAGAACTGCATGATGGCGTGGCGGCGAGATAAAAGAAAGCAGGCTAACTAATTAGGCTTGAGATTTGATCGTTCCCACGCGCTGCGTGGGAATGCCTCAACGGACGCTCCGCGTTCGGCTCTGGATTGGGACGCGGAGCGTCCCGGGCTGCATTCCCACGCAGAGCGTGGGAATGATCTAAAACGTTCGGATAACGCATTCATCCAGATTTCACGCGTTATCGTTAACGTCCATCGCGAGCATGCTCGCTCCTACAGGCTGCTCTTAGAACACCACGCCCTGGCTACGCAGGTAATCGTCATAGGTGCCGCTGAAGTCGGTCACGCCGTTAGGGCTCAACTCGATGATGCGGGTTGCCAGGGAGGACACGAACTCACGGTCGTGGCTGACGAAGATCAGCGTGCCCGGGTAGTTTTCCAGTGCCAGGTTCAGCGCCTCGATGGATTCCATGTCCAAGTGGTTGGTTGGTTCGTCCATCACCAGCACGTTCGGCTTTTGCAGGATCAGCTTGCCAAACAGCATGCGACCTTGCTCACCACCGGAGATGACCTTGACCGACTTGAGGATCTCGTCGTTGGAGAACAGCATCCGGCCCAGGGTGCCACGAATGATCTGCTCGCCCTGGGTCCACTGGCCCATCCAGTCGAACAGGCTGACATCGTCTTCGAAGTCGTGGGCGTGGTCCTGGGCGTAGTAGCCCAGCTCTGCGCTTTCGGTCCATTTCACGGAGCCGGCATCCGGGGTCAGTTCGCCCATCAAGGTACGCAGCAGGGTGGTCTTGCCGATGCCGTTCGGGCCGATGATCGCCACGCGCTCGCCAGCTTCGACGGTGAAGCTGAAGTTCTTGAACAGGGTCTTGCCATCGAAGCCCTTGGACATCTGCTCGATGGTCACGGCCTGGCGGTGCAGCTTCTTGGTCTGCTCGAACCGGATGAACGGGCTCACGCGGCTCGAGGGCTTGACCTCGGCCAGTTGGATCTTGTCGATCTGCTTGGCACGGGAAGTGGCCTGCTTGGCTTTCGAGGCGTTCGCCGAGAAGCGGCTGACGAAGGTTTGCAGTTCGGCAATCTGGGCTTTTTTCTTGGCGTTGTCCGACAGCAACTGCTCGCGGGACTGGGTCGCCGCGGTCATGTACTCGTCGTAGTTACCCGGGAACAGGCGCAGCTCACCGTAGTCCAGGTCGGCCATGTGGGTGCAGACGCTGTTGAGGAAGTGACGGTCGTGGGAAATGATGATCATGGTGCTGTTTCGCACCGTGAGGATGGATTCCAGCCAGCGAATGGTGTTGATGTCCAGGTGGTTGGTCGGTTCATCGAGCAACAGCACTTCCGGATCGGAGAACAGGGCCTGGGCCAGCAACACCCGAAGTTTCCACCCTGGAGCCACTTCGGACATCGGGCCGAAATGCTGTTCCAGCGGAATTCCCAGGCCCAGCAGCAGTTCACCAGCACGGGATTCGGCGGTGTAGCCGTCCATTTCGGCGAATTCGGTTTCCAACTCGGCCACGGCCATGCCGTCTTCCTCGCTCATTTCCGGCAGCGAGTAGATGCGATCGCGCTCGGCCTTGACCTTCCACAGCTCTTCGTGACCCATGATCACGGTGTCGATCACGGTGAATTCTTCGTAGGCGAACTGGTCCTGGCGCAATTTACCCAGGCGCACGTTCGGCTCCAGCATGACCTGGCCGCCGGACGGCTCGAGGTCACCGCCCAGGATCTTCATGAACGTCGACTTGCCGCAACCATTGGCCCCGATCAGGCCATAGCGGTTGCCGCCGTTGAATTTGACCGAAACGTTTTCGAACAACGGCTTGGCGCCGAACTGCATCGTGATGTTAGCTGTAGAAATCAAAGGTTTTTCCTGCGAAGCATTCAGAGTAGCTAGGGTTGCGGCAGTACCGATTCAGTACCCGTTAACGCTGTTCGACCATGGGACGTACATCCCGGTCAGCAGCGCAAGATCCATCTGGCAATAAGTGGACAGCAGCATTGGGAGCGCTTGGCCCGAGTCGAAGTGCGCTGAGGCCGGGATTTCCCGTCATCAACCAAGGGGGGCGCGTAAAGTTTGGCGGCGATTGTACTGGTCTGGCCATATAAACGATAGGGCAATAAGGCCGCACCGACGCATTGACGGTATCAACGGACAGATTTTCACATCTCAAGGCTAACAATTGGTTACGGACGATCGCTAAAATGCCATCTTTCACTGATGCCAAACGTTGGCGTCGGCTCAAGGACGGGCCACCGGGCCCGTTGTCTGGTTTTCAGGCACTACTCAGGCTCCGCAGGCTATTGGTTGCCAGGGAGCGCAGTTTGCTCACCTCTGACGTGTGACGATTTTCGTGAAACTCATCATTGCCGCTGTCTACGTTATATCCATCGCGTATGTCCATCTGCGTGGCCGTGTACGCCACAAACTGGGCCGTCAGCTGAGCGACCACTCGACGTTCCTGGCGCCGATCAATTGCTTGCTTTATCTGTTCTCGAAGATCCCTAACAAGCCGTTTCTCAACCCGGCGGACTTTCCCGACCTCGCGCCACTGCAGACGCATTGGGAGGAGATTCGCGCCGAAGGCCAGAACCTGCTGAAGGCGGGGGAGATCAAGCGCTCCAATGATTACGATGACGTCGGCTTCAACTCCTTCTTCAAGACCGGCTGGAAGCGCTTCTACCTCAAGTGGTACGGCGATAGCCACCCATCGGCCATGAAGCTTTGCCCGCGCACCACCGAATTGGTACAGAGCATCGGCTCGATCAAGGCGGCGATGTTCGCCGAATTGCCGCCGGGTTCGAAACTGGTTCGCCATCGTGATCCGTATGCCGGCTCCTACCGCTATCACCTGGGCCTGGAGACACCTAACGATTCGGGCTGCTACATCAACGTCGACGGCGAAAACTATCATTGGCGCGACGGTGAAGCGGTGATGTTCGACGAGACGTTCATTCATTACGCACACAACACCACCGAGCAGAACCGCATCATTCTGTTTTGCGATGTGGAGCGCCCGATGAAGTACCGCTGGGTGGCCGCATTCAACCGCTGGTTCAGCCGCAATGTGATGGCGGCTGCCGGTGCGCCGAATGAGGCGGGCGACAAGACCGGAGGCATCAACCGCCTGTTCGGCAAGATTTACAAGATCCGCTTGAATGGCAAAGCCTTGAAAAAGCGTAATCGCAAGCTTTATTACCTGCAGAAGTGGGCCTTCTTTGGTGGGTTGCTGGCGATTTTTGTCCTGGTTTGATTTTCGTTTGTCAAAACTGACGTCATCGCCGGCGAGCCCGCTCCCACAGGTTTTGTGGCCACCGCCTATCTTTGTAGGAGCTGGCTTGCCAGCGATGAGGCCGGAACGTTCAACCCCTCACTTGCTGACTTTTTTCCGCGCCGCCGGTTTTGTCGGCGATTTGGGCTTGGCCGTCTCCTTGCTCCCGCCCTTGCCCCCCAGGCTACGCTTGAGCAACTCAGTCAAGTCAATGACATCCGCGGTCTTGCGCTCCTCCTCGCCAGTGGCTGTTTCAACATCCTCGATTTTGCCTTCATGGGCTTTCTTGTCCACCAGGGCCATGATCTTGTCTTCGAATTCGTCCCGGTAATCCTCCGGCGACCATTCGACGCTCATGTCCTCTACCAGGCGCTTGGCCATGTCGAGTTCGCCCTTGCCCAACTCGGCCTTGGTCACATCCGGTCCTAATGCCAACTCGTCCAGACTGCGCACTTCCGCCGGCCAGCGCAGCTTCACGAGGACCATGGCCGATTCCAGCGGCATCAAGGCCGCCAGGTATTGGCGGGTATGCAGCACCACGCGGGCCAGCGCGACTTTATTGGTTTTGGTCAAGGTTTCACGCAACAGGGCATAGACCTTGCCGCCCCGTTTATCCGGTGCCAGGTAGTAGGGCGTGTCGATGTTCTGCAGCGGGATTTGCTTGCTGTCGACAAAGGCAAAGATGTCGATAGTCTGGGTCGAGAGTGGATGCGCCGAGCGAATCTCCTCCTCGCTGAGCACCACATATCGACCTTTTTCGTATTGCACGCCTTTGACGATGTGCTCTTTGGTGACTTCCTTGCCGGTGACTTTATTGACGCGTTTGTAGCCCACCGGGTCCATGCTGCGACTGTCGAGCCAGTCGAAATCCACCCCGTGGGAGGACGTCGCCGAGACCAGCGCCACAGGGATATGCACCAGCCCGAAACTGATCGCGCCTTTCCAGATTGCCCGTGCCATGGTCGTCTTTCCGAAAGTGATGTTCAGGTGACCTTGGGCCTCGTGCAAAAGTTTCAGCGGCCTGCAGGCCGTGTGGGGCTGTGCGTCGACGTCGTGTTACATCTTGCCGGGAAGTTTGGGTTAACAAATCCCGATCCCAGGCGTAGCGTGCTATGGACGAATCTATTCACGCATCCTTCGCGAGGCTCGCCAATGAACCGATACGTACCTGGCCTTATCGTGCTGGCATTGAGCGGCGTACTCGGTCACATGGCCCAGGCCGGCACCGCTTCGCCCGGCGCTCCGATACAGTTGGCGCAAAACCTGCCGGGCAGCACCCACAACAATCCCTACAACAGTCCGATCCGCCGGGCCAACCCAAACAGCATGCAAGGCACACAGCCCAGTGCCCCGGCCATCCGCGGGCCGAACACCGTACCCGTGCCACGACCGCCCACCCTTGACAACGGTGGCATCGGCAATCGTTACCCGCAGGATCGCTCGGCCCCCAGCAGCGCCCCGAAGTTCATCCCCAATCCACCGCCCCGTAGCCCTTGAAGGACCGGGCTGGCGTCCTGTTGGCCCATCCCATGACAAAAGGAATCGTGCATGTTGCGTAGTAGCCTCCTGAGCACTTTTTTTGCCAGCACCTTGTTAGCCGCCAGCGCGCCTGTTCTGGCAGCAACCACCCAGGACATGCAAAGCGAGCAGGGCACCCTTGAGGTGACGCTGATCGCCTCGGGACTTGTACACCCCTGGGCGCTGGCTTTTCTGCCGGACCGGCAGGGCATGCTGGTCACCGAGCGACCGGGCAACCTGCGTGTGGTGACGGCCGACGGCAAGTTGTCAGCACCGCTCAACGGCGTGCCCAAGGTCTGGGCCAAGGGGCAGGGCGGCTTGCTGGATGTGGCGCTGTCGCCTGACTTCAGGCAAGACCGGATGATTTACCTGTCCTATGCCGAAGGCGGCGGCCAGGGTGGCAAGGCGGGTACTGCGGTTGGCCGCGCACGGTTGTCCGAAGACCTGACGACCCTGAAGGATTTCCGGGTAATTTTCCGTCAGGAGCCCAAGCTCTCGGTGGGCAACCATTTTGGCTCGCGGCTGGTTTTCGACCGGGACGGCTTCCTGTTCATTACGCTGGGGGAAAACAACGACCGGCCCACCGCCCAGGACCTCGACAAGTTGCAGGGCAAGGTCGTAAGGATCTATCCCGACGGCCAGGTGCCTGGAGACAACCCCTTTGTCGGACAGGCCGACGTGCGCCCGGAAATATGGGCCTACGGCGTTCGTAATCCACAAGGCGCGGCGCTCAACCCTTGGACCGGCACGCTCTGGGAAAACGAACACGGTCCCCTGGGCGGTGATGAGGTCAATATCATCGAGCGCGGCAAGAATTACGGTTGGCCGCTGGCCACCCACGGCATCGATTACTCGGGCCAGCCGATCCCGGAAGCCAAAGGTAAAACCGCCGAAGGTACTCGTGGGCCAAATCATGTCTGGGAAAAGTCCCCCGGGCTGAGCGGCTTGGCATTCTACGACGGCGACCGCTTCAAGGACTGGCAGCACAACGCGTTCATTGGCGCGCTGGTGACCCGGGAATTGATTCGCCTGCAGTTCGACGGCGACAAGGTGATTCACGAAGAACGCTTGCTGGGCGAACTCGACAAGCGCATCCGCGATGTGCGGCAGGGGCCGGATGGGTATTTGTATGTGCTGACCGATGAAGAGGACGGAGCGTTGTACAAGATAGGGTTGAAATAACGCTTACCCGATCGTTCTCACGTTTGGGAGCGATCGGGTAGACCGGGCTCAAAATGGCAGTTATTCCTCGACAGCCTTCTCAACCTTGCTCGAGGCCGACCAGACCCGGTAGCGAACCTCGATGTCCTTGGGCACATAGAGCACGATCGGCAGTTTGCTGTTGTAGCGCAGCATGAAACCGTCACCGACCACCAGCACGAAATCCTGCTGGCGCTTGCCATCCGGGCAGGCCATCAGCGTGCTCATCGGGCCGATGACTTTTTCCAGGCGGTAGAACGGATACCCCCAACCTTCGAGGTTCTTCTCGTCGAGAATGCCACCCAGGCGTTGGCGATTGCAGTCGACTTCCAAGATCTTGCCAGCAAGGATCTGGACCTGAAAGTCGTCTTCACGGGTTTGCGGGGCGAGGTGGATGACCTGACGACTGAAACCCTTTTCAGGTTTCGGAAAGGGTGCAACATCTTCGAGCTTTGCCCCATGGGCGATGCTCGACAGCGTGACGGCGATCAGCCCGATGGTGGTGCTGATGGTCGATGAACCCATGATGCCTCCTTGCGTATGTGTAGGTGAGCCGATTCTTGATCGGCCGGGCGCCATTCTCGACGCCGGCAGCGGCCAATGCAAATCCCTTGCCTGAACATGCAATTTGCAGGGCCTTCATCAACCTTTTTTGCAATTTGCATG
The DNA here is from genome assembly GCF_002236105.1 of Pseudomonas umsongensis. GTDB lineage: Bacteria > Pseudomonadota > Gammaproteobacteria > Pseudomonadales > Pseudomonadaceae > Aquipseudomonas > Aquipseudomonas umsongensis. The sequence goes on along the minus strand of NZ_NIWU01000001.1, from coordinate 1,257,903 downwards.
ACCGTAATCACGAGTCCTTACAATAACCCCTTGAATTACCGATGAGCTGCACAGCGAGATTCAAGGCATGTTTTATGCTGTAGCTGTTCTCAAGCTGACCGGGATTCCATATGAGTCAGTGTCGATGATTAATTGGCAGTCTCACAACGGAGAAGGTCGCCATGTTTCTTTCTGCCTTGGAACTTCGCAACATCATTGAAAGCAGTTTTCTACCGAGACGCTGTCAATGCACGCTGTCGCCGGACATGTCCATGACTGTAAAAGTGTATGCCGATGGGGAGACCGATCAGCTCGATCTGGTAAAAACCGGAATCGATGCCCATCAACTCAATGGCTGTCGGGAAATCAACGAGCTGATAGCTGTCCTGCGTACCGATCTTCAAAAGCATTACACAGAACCCGGGCATAATCAGGGGCTGCGTAAAGCGTTTTAAGCCGGCATTTCATGCTCTACCGATTCGCGCCGGGGCGGGAAAACCCCAGATCCGGCGCGTCTGTTTTTAACTGCGAGCAACTATTTTGGTCCTTTCCCTTCAGTTTTGATAACTGCAGGCGTCAGACAGTTTTCGGTAGGCGATTTCTGCAGGTTGACCCGACTGTGAGTCGATGTATTTCATCGTCGCTGTGATCACTTCGCAATCCAGGGTGGTGGGTTCGTTCAGCGCAATCACTTTGCCCACGTGCAACGGCATGCCGTAGTGGTAGGAAGGCACGTTTTGTGTGGACGTGGTGTCGTTGGCCTGTGCAATGCCGGTCGATGAGGCACAGAAAAGGGCGATTGAAACGAGCAGGGCGCGCGAGTTCATGAGGCAATCTCCAGTGCAGTCGCAAGTTAGCTCGACGTGTCGTCGAACCTGCCGCACTGGGCGTCAGAGGGCTCTGAGGGCGTGCGGTCCAGTAGAGTGTTGGACTGCGCGATTAAGCATTGGTTAACTTCGCTGAACGCCACCTGTCGTACTGCCACTACCGTTCGGCGGCATTTTTCCATCAAACCGGATCACTATTGAGACTAAAGTCGTCTGCAGCATGAAAAAGCCTTCTGCCATCATTGCCGTTCACCCCCGCGTGTTCACTTCAGCCCGATCCTCTACTGGTCCGGGGCGAAGGCTATTTCTGGCTGATTGCGTCCTGGCGCAATCGCTGCATTGTTGGAGCTTTTTTTTAATGCGTCCCCCTTTTACGTTCATCCGCGCTCGCCAGTCATTCGGCTTCGGCGCCCTGGTCCTGTGCGCCGGTTTTACCGGGCCGGTTCAAGCGAGCGGTTTTATCGATGACACCACAGCGAAAATCGAATCACGTACGGTGTATTTCAACCGGGATTTTCGTGACGGGCATACCTCCAACAAACAGGGCGCGTCCAAGCGCGAAGAGTCAGCCCAGGGGTTCATTCTGAATCTGCAATCGGGGTACACCGAGGGCACGCTCGGGTTCGGTGTCGATGCATTGGGCATGGCGGGATTCAAGCTCGATTCCAGCCCAGACAGCAGCAACAGTGGCTTGCTGCCGTCCAGCGGCAGTAACCCGCGTGGTTCGGCGGATGAATACACCAAGCTGGGCCTGACCGCCAAGGTGCGCGTTTCGCAAACCGTGCTGAAGTACGGCGCGCTGCTGCCGGATGTGCCGCTGCTCAAGTACAACGACGGTCGCTTGCTGCCAACCATGTTCAACGGTGCGATGCTCACGTCCAGGGAAGTGCAGGATCTGAATTTCATGGCCGCGCGCCTGGACAAGTATACCGCCCGGGACTCCACCGACTCCCAGGACATCCGCCTGCACTGCAAGAACAAGCGTTATGCCTGCAACATCACGGCCAACCATTTCGACATGTACGGCTTCGATTACCGGATCAACGAGCGGCTGACAGCCCAGTATCACTACGCTGAACTGGAAGACATCTACCGTCAGCACTTCCTCGGCCTGCTGGCCAGTCAACCCCTGGGTGGCGGTGTGCTTAAGGCCGATCTGCGCTTGCTCAAGAGTGCCGACAGCGGTGCTGCCCGCGCCGGTTCCATTGACAACCGCGCGCTGAGCACGATGCTCGCTTATGCCAACGGCGGCCATACGTTCAGCGCGGGCTGGCAGCGCATGAATGGCGACAACTCGATGCCGTACCTCGATGGTAGCAATCCGTATCTGGTCAACTACGTGCAGGTCAACGACTTCGCCGCAGCGCAGGAACGTTCGTGGCAGCTGCGATACGATTACGACTTCAAGGCCATCGGCATCAACGGCCTGACCTTCCTGACCCGCTATGTGAACGGTGACCACATCAAGGTGCCCGGCAGCGATCAGGAAGGCAAAGAGTGGGAGCGTGACAGCGAGCTCAAGTATGTGGTGCAGGGCGGGACGTTCAAGGATGTCAGCCTGCGATTGCGCAATGCGACCTACCGCACCAACTACGAGCAATATGCCCGGGATGTGGATGAGACGCGGCTGATCGTCAGCTACAACTTTTCGATCCTGTAGGAGCTGCCGCAGGCTGCGATCTTTTGATCTTGCTTTTAAAAATCAAAAGATCGCAGCCTCGTTGCACTCGACAGCTCCTACAGGGGAGGTGCGTCAGGTCAACTGATGCCGATACGGCAAATCCGGCCCGGTCCTGCTGCACGTCAGCGCCGCCGCCTGCACCGCAAACCTCGCCATCTCATCGATCTGCTGGCGACTCAATTGGCGAACGCCTTCGACCGAATCCAGCCCCTGCTCGGTCAGCCAGGTAATCAACGCCGCCTGGAAGGTATCGCCAGCGCCCACGGTGTCGGCGATGGTCACCGTGCAGGCCGGCACCGACCACGAACCATGGCTTCGACTGAATACGCTCGCACCTTCGCCGCCACGGGTCAGGAATACCAGTTGACAGCGGTGTTGCAGCCAGCCCTCTATAACCTGCGCCGGGTCCTGCCCGGGGTACAGCAAACCCAGGTCCTCATCGCTGACCTTGATCAGGTCGGCATGCTCGACGAGGGTCGCAATCCGCGAACGCCACAGCTCGATGTTTGGCTGCGGATTAAGCCGCACGTTCGGATCAAGGCTGATCAAGCGCTTGCCGCTTTCCCGGCGCACCAGCTCCAGCAGCGTGTCGGCAATCGGTTGCACCACCAGGGAAAACGAGCCGATGTGCAGGCCGCGCACTTGCGACCCCAACGCCGGCAGATGCTCGGGTTTGAGTTGTCGATCCGCGCAGCCTTCGCCGCGAAAGCTGTAGTGGGGCGAGCCATTGGCCCCGAGCGCCACCATCGCCAGGGTGGTCGGTGCAGCAAAATCCACCAGGTAGTCCGTGCGTACGCCTTCCTCCTCCAGCACCTGGAGCAAGCGCCGGCCAAGGTAGTCGGTGGACAACCCGGCGAACAACGCAGCCTCCACGCCCAGGCGGCGCAAACCCACCGCGACATTGAACGGCGAGCCACCGGCGATGGCCTTGAAATTCACTTTTGAAGCCAGGCCGCTGGCGTCGTTTTCACTGAAGAAATCGAACAGCGCTTCGCCACACACCAGATACATAGTTGTTCGCTCTTTATAGGGTTGCGACATATTGTCGATAGCGTTCATAGGCCAGCTGCGAGGCCGCCACGTTTTGCGCGATCGGCATGCACACGCCTTCGGCGCCGATGGGGGCCTGGGCAACAAGCGCGTTGAAACGCTCGATATCCAGATCGAACAGTGCTCGAATCGACTCCGTGGCGTTGGTCAGGTTCATGGTGCAAATCAATGGCAACCAACCGCCGGCCGGCAACGCGGCCTGCAGACGCCCGCTGGGGTCGATGTCGCGCAGCAGCTGCAAATCCCATTGGCGAGTACGCAGGTTGAAGTAACCCGTGCCCGAGGCATCGCCATACTCAGTGCAACGACGACCGGTGGAAATGCCCGCGCACCAAAGGGCAGGGGAAGCCGTGCTGGCGATAGATGATGGACAACCCGTTATGGTCGTCCATCAATTCGTAGGAAGGGTCGGTGACACGGGGCGTTCGGCTCATGTCGGAGCGTCTTCTTTATGGCGGTTCTTGGCTTCAATCCATTGCGCCATGTATTGCGTGCTCTTGTGTTGATGATGACGCAGCATGCTGCCGGTGAAGTTGTCTCTCCTGATCGAAGCCAGGTGTTGGCGGCAGTGCTCGAGCCGTGCAATCAGCGCCGGCCCATGAATGCGTGGCTGATAACGGCTCGCCAGCAATTCCAGGCCCTGGGCCTGGGCCTTGAGCCATTGCGTCTTGTCCTGGTAGAGCTGCACGGCACTATCGGCAAAGGACCTGGCAGTGCGGGTGATCGCCCCCGGCCATGGCTCAGCTGCGTGCATGCCCTCCGCGCCGATGGGCGTGGTGACATTCGGTGTGCCACAGAGCATTGCGTCGACAATCTTGCCTTTGATCCCCGCGCCAAAGCGCAACGGTGCCATGCACACCCGTGCCGCCGACATCACCTGCAAGGCGTCCTCAGCCCAGTTCATCACATGAAAGCCCTGCGCCGCGTTATGCAGCGCGGTCGCCTTGGGCGGTGTGTAGGCGCCGTAGATGTGCAGTTGAGCGGCGGGTAATTGCTGGCGAATCATCGGCCAGATAGTGGTCTTGAGCCAGAGCACCGCATCCCAGTTGGGGGCATGGCGAAAATTGCCGATGTGAATAAAGTGCGCCCGGTCCTCGAACGGCACCGGCGCATGGGTGGGCAGGTCCACCATCAGCGGGCACCCATGCAACAGGCTGCGCGGCAGCTTGAAGTGTTCGACCAGCAACTCGATCTCGACTTCGGAAATCATCAGGCTCAAGTCGCAACGATAAATCGCTGCGATCTCCCGCTGGGCCAGATCGGTCTCGGCCATGAGCTCAAATTCTTCACGCAATGCCGGCGCGAAGAGCTCGCTGAAATCATTGCCGTCTTCGCTTGCCTTCAAGCGGTTCTTGAGTCGTTGCTGGCGCGCATCGCGAAGGCTTTGCAGGTCGGAGGTCTCGAGAACCCGCAGTGCTTCGGGGCAGTGTTTCTCGACGCGCCAGCCAAACTGTTCCTCCATCATGAAACGATCGAACAAGACGATGTCCGGGGCCAGTTCGCTGATGAAGGTGTCGAAACTGCTGTTGTTCAGCTCGATCGGTATTTCACGGATACCCAGCGCCGTCAGGTCGGCCCGATGTTCGCCGCTGCCGGCCGGGCTGCTGAATGTGACGTGCCAGCCTTGCTGCAGGAAGCTTTCGAGGATTTGCATCATATGCCCGCCAGCCGCCGAAGAGCGGGGCTCGGGCCAGACGTAACCAATAACCAGGACTTTGGTTGCGTGGGGCTGACTCATGAACCGGAATTCCTTGAAACGAGCATGGCGCTGGAGAGGTAACGGAGGCCGGCGATAAAGCGGCGGCCGAAGTCAGGCATTATCGAGGATACCCTTGACCTTGTCCCGCAACTGATCGATGGAAAACGGTTTACCAATGAGATGCATGCCTTCGGGTACATCGATGTTCTCGGCATAACCGCTGGCGAACAGGATGGGCAGTCCAGGGCGCAGCAACCGGGCCTGGCTGGCCAGCTCCTGGCCGTCCATGACGGGTAAGCCCACGTCAGTCATCATCAGGTTGATGTGCTGGTTCTCATTCTTGAGAATCGCCAGCGCCTGCTCGCTGCTATCGGCCTCAAGGACCTTGTACTCCAGCTCCTCCAGCACGTCGACGATCAACATGCGCACGATGGCATCGTCTTCGACGACCAGGAGGGTGGGGGTGTTGGCGGTCATGATGGGGTTCTCGGAAAGGGTGGATGGCTTTTTCGGCCGATCAGAATCGCCGGCTCTCTTGCATGAGTAAGTGAGGGGTCCCGACAAGTTCCCGATAGGCTATAAAAAGAAGGGGCGGCCCGCATTAGGGCAAAGGATAACCGCTGCGTTGGCGCAACAGCAGTTGAAAGTGCATTTTGCGGCCAATACTGCGAGAAAATTCGATCAGTGCGTCAGTTTTGGGGCAAACTCCTTGGTTTTCACCCGTTCAACAAGGCTTAACTATGACCACTGAGTCTTCGGTTGATCAGCAGCGATTCCGCAAGCTCCTTAGCCGCAACATCAGTCTACCGCTGGGCGTCGGCGCCATCAGTGCGGTTTTTTTCGTGTCGTTGATCACTTATCTGCTGTCGACGATCCAGTGGGTCGAGCACACCGATCGGGTGATCAATAACGCCAATGAGGCGGTCAAGCTAACGGTCGACCTGGAAACCGGCATGCGCGGCTACCTGCTCACCAGCGACGATAAATTCCTTGAACCCTACGAAACGGCCAAGCCACGCATCGAGGTGGTGCTCAGCACCTTGCTCGAACTGACCGCGGACAATCCGGTCCAGACCGACCGCTTGCACAGGCTGGAGTCGTTGCAGCAGGAGTGGGCCGGTTACGCGCAATCGATGATCGATCTGCAGCGAAGCAACGGTGACTATCGTGGCGCGGTCAAGGCCGGCAAAGGCAAGCGCCTGACCGATGAAATCCGCAAGCAGTACGAAGACGTGATCGACATGGAGCAGCAGTTGCGCGCCACGCGTAACGAGGAAGTGCGCCGTACCACGATCTGGAGCATCACCCTTTATCTCTTGTTCATTGCCGGTATCAGCGGGTTGCTGGCCTACATCGGCCGTCGCGATCTGCTCAATCTGTCGCAAAGCTACGCAGCGACCCTGGCGGCGCAACAGGCCAGCGCCCAGCGGCTGGAGCAACAGGCCTGGCTGCGCAATGGCCAGACCCAACTGGCCGAACAAGTGCTGGGGCAACTGTCGCTCAATCTGTTGGGGCGCAACATCCTGCAGTTCTGCGCGCAGTACCTGGGCAGTGCCGTGGCGGCCATTTATGTGCGCGAAGAACACGGCGGCCTGCGCCGCGTGGCGTCCTATGGGTTTTCCCGCGAGCAGGAGGCGCGTGAGCAGCAAATCTACAGTGACGAAGGCATTGTCGGCCAGGTGGCGCAACAGGCCCACCTGATTCGCCTGGACGATGTGCCCAGCGACTACTTCAAGGTCAGTTCCGGGCTCGGCGAAGGTTTGCCGCGCAGCGTACTGGTGGTCCCGACCAGCGACGACGAGCGGGTCAACGGCGTCATTGAGCTGGGCTTCCTGCGCCCGTTGACCGACCGTGACATCGATTTGCTGGAGCTCATTGCCGGTAACATCGGCACCTCCATCGAGGCGGCGCGTTATCGCCAGCGTTTGCAGGAAGTGCTGGCTGAAACCCAGCAACTCAACGAAGAGTTGCAGGTTCAGCAGGAAGAGCTCAAGACCGCCAATGAAGAGCTGGAAGAGCAGTCGCGGATTCTCAAGGAATCCCAGGCGCATCTGGAAACCCAGCAGGTCGAGCTCGAACAGACCAACGAACAACTTGCCGAACAGGCGCAGGTGTTGGCCGAGCAACGTGACGCCATGGACCTCAAGAATACCGAGCTCAACCAGGCCCAGGCCCAGCTCGAAGAGCGCGCCGAAGAACTGCAGCGTTCGAGCAAATACAAGTCCGAATTCCTCGCCAACATGTCCCACGAGTTGCGCACGCCGTTGAACAGCTCGCTGATCCTGGCCAAGCTGTTGGCGGAAAACCCTCAGGAAAACCTGAGTGCCGAGCAGGTCAAGTTCGCCGAGTCGATCTATTCGGCGGGCAACGACTTGCTCAACCTGATCAACGATATTCTCGATATTTCCAAGGTCGAAGCCGGCAAACTGGAGATACGCCCGGAAAACACCAGCGTTGCGCGCTTGGTGGACGGCTTGCGCGGGATGTTCCAGCCGCTGGCTGCGCACAAGCAACTGGATTTCCAGGTCGAGTTGCAGGACGGTGCGCCAACCATGATGTACACCGACCGCCAGCGCGTGGAGCAGATCATCAAGAATCTGCTCTCCAATGCCGTCAAGTTCACCGAGAAAGGTCGGGTATCCCTGACCGTGAGCGCGGCGTCGAACCAAGGCATTGCCTTTGTCGTCAGCGATTCGGGGATCGGTATTGCCGCCGATCAACAGGAAAGCATTTTCGAGGCCTTTCGCCAGGCCGATGGCACTACCAATCGTCGTTATGGCGGGACCGGCCTGGGCCTGTCGATTTCCCGTGACCTGGCCGCGCTGCTCGGCGGCTCGATCAATGTCTCCAGCACGCCGGGGCAGGGTAGCCAGTTCAGCCTGATCCTGCCGCAGCAATACGTGGAACCTGGCGACGAGCCCGTTGAGCGGATGCCTGCCATGCCAACCCACGCTCCAACCCCGGTTGCGCCCATTGCGGTTGCGCCGGCGGTGGTCCAGGAGATCGCGCGGTTCGCCGATGACCGCCTCAAGGCACCCTTCACCGTGCGTTGTATCCTGGTGGTGGAGGACGAGCCGAATTTTGCGCACATCCTTTATGACCTCGCCCATGAACTGGGTTACCAGTGCCTGGTGGCCCATGGCGCCGACGAGGGCTACGACCTGGCCAGGCAATACATTCCGGACGCCATCCTGCTGGACATGCGCCTGCCGGATCATTCCGGGCTGACGGTGCTGCAACGCCTGAAGGAACACGCAGAGACCCGGCATATTCCCGTGCATGTGATTTCGGTCGAAGACCGGGTCGAAGCGGCGATGCACATGGGAGCCATCGGTTATGCGGTCAAGCCGACCACCCGCGAAGAGCTCAAGGACGTGTTCGCGCGCCTGGAGGCCAAGCTGACCCAGAAGGTCAAGCGTGTGTTGCTGGTCGAGGACGACGACTTGCAGCGCGATAGCATTTCCCGGCTGATCGGCGACGATGACATCGAAATCACCGCCGTCGGCCTGGCGCAGGATGCCCTGGCACTGCTGCGGAACACCGTGTTCGATTGCATGATCATCGACCTCAAGCTGCCGGACATGCTCGGCAACGACCTGCTCAAGCGCATGTCCAGCGAGAACATCTGCTCGTTCCCGCCGGTGATTGTCTATACCGGGCGCAACCTGACCCGGGACGAAGAGGCTGAGCTGCGCCGGTATTCGCGCTCGATCATCATCAAGGGCGCGCGCTCTCCCGAGCGCCTGCTGGACGAAGTGACACTTTTTCTGCACAAAGTCGAATCACGGTTGTCCCACGACCGGCAGAAGATGCTCAAGACCGCCCGCAGCCGTGACAAGGTGTTCGAGGGGCGCAAGGTGTTGCTGGTGGACGACGATGTGCGCAACATTTTCGCCCTCACCAGTGCGTTGGAGCAAAAGGGCGCCGTCGTGGTCATCGGCCGCAACGGGCGTGAAGCGATTGAGCGATTGAATGAATTCGAAGACATCGACCTGGTGCTCATGGACGTGATGATGCCGGAAATGGATGGTTTCGCCGCCACCACCTTGATTCGCAAGGAGGCGCGCTGGCGCAAACTGCCGATCATCGCGGTGACGGCCAAGGCCATGAAAGACGATCAGGAGCGCTGCCTGCAGGCCGGCGCCAACGATTACCTGGCCAAGCCCATCGACCTCGATCGCCTGTTCTCGCTGATTCGTGTGTGGTTACCGAAGATGGAACGCATTTAAGTGCAGAGCAATCATTCAGGGGAGCGCAGCAGCGAAATCGAATTGCGCTTGTTGATCGAGGCGATCTACCTCAAGTACAGCTACGATTTTCGCGATTACTCCGGCGCCTCGATCAAGCGCCGGGTGACGCACGCCTTGAGCCAGTTCGAGTGCAATACCATTTCGGCATTGCAGGAAAAGGTCCTGCACGACCCGACGGCGTTCATGCAGTTGCTGCAACTGCTGACGATTCCGGTCAGTGAAATGTTTCGCGACCCTTCGCACTTCCTGGCCATCCGCCGCGAAGTGGTGCCGTTGCTCAAGACCTACCCTTCGCTGAAGATCTGGATCGCCGGGTGCAGCACCGGTGAAGAAGTCTATTCGATGGCCATCCTGTTGCGCGAAGAGGGCCTGCTCGAGCGCACGATCATCTATGCCACTGACATCAATCCGCGTTCGCTGGACAAAGCCAAGCAAGGGATTTTCTCCATGGAGAATGTCCGCGCCTACACTTCCAACTACCAGCAGGCCGGCGGCAAGTGCTCCTTCGCCGACTATTACACGGCGGCGTATGGGTTCGCGATTTTCGACAAGTCGCTGTGCGAAAACGTGACCTTCGCCGATCATAGCCTGGCGACGGACAGCGTATTTTCAGAAACTCAGTTAATTTCATGTCGTAATGTATTGATTTACTTCAATAAAAGATTACAGGATCGCGCTTTCGGCTTGTTTCATGAGTCACTTTGCCACCGCGGTTTCCTCGCTCTGGGCAGCAAGGAAACGCCAGATTTTTCAGCCTTCGGCAACCAGTTCGAGCCGTTGGTCAAACAAGAACGGATCTATCGCAAATCATGAACAGCGCAACGGGCTTACCTTCAATAGAAGCGATTGTGATCGGTGCGTCGGCTGGCGGAGTTGAGGCGCTGCTCAGTATCCTGGGTCCGCTGCGACAAGGTTTCGCATTGCCGATCATCGTGGTCCTGCACCTGCCGGGCGAGCGCCGTAGTCACCTGGTGGACGTCTTCGCCAGGCGTGTCTCGCTGCCGGTCCTGGAGGCCACGGACAAGACCCCGGTTGAAGCCGGTACCCTGTATTTCGCCACGCCCGGGTATCACTTGTCGGTGGAGCGGGACCGCAGCTTTTCCCTGAGCCTGGAAGACCGGGTGCATTATTCGCGGCCGGCCATCGACTTCCTGTTCGAATCGGCTGCCGATGCCTACGGCGCGAAGCTGGCCGCGGTATTGCTGACCGGCGCCAACCAGGATGGCGCCAAGGGTATGTCCCAGGTCAAGCAGCATGGCGGGCTGACCATCGTCCAGGACCCGGGCGAGGCCCAGGTCGCGACCATGCCCCAAGCGGCGCTGAATATCCTGCAGCCCGATCACATACTCCCCATACGCGGCATCGGCCGTTTGCTTGTCGAGCTGGAACGAATCGCATGCTAAGTAATATCCAGGCCAAACTGCTGATCGTCGACGATCTGCCAGAAAACCTATTGGCACTTGAAGCGCTGATCAAGCGTGAAGATCGCATCGTCTACAAGGCTTTGTCGGCCGACGAAGCCTTGTCGCTGTTGCTGCAACACGAATTCGCCATGGCCATCCTCGACGTGCAGATGCCCGGCATGAATGGCTTCGAGCTGGCCGAGTTGATGCGTGGCACGGAAAAGACCAGGAACATCCCGATCGTGTTCGTCAGTGCCGCCGGTCGCGAGCTGAACTACGCGTTCAAGGGCTACGAAAGCGGCGCCGTCGATTTCCTGCACAAGCCCCTGGATATCCAGGCGGTCAAGAGCAAGGTCAATGTCTTCGTCGACCTCTACCGCCAGAGCAAGGCCATGAAACAACAGGTCGAAGCGCTGGAACAGAGCCGTCGGGAGCAGGAAGCGTTGCTCATGCAGTTGCGCAGTACCCAGCTTGAGCTGGAGCAGGCGGTGCGCATGCGCGATGACTTCATGTCCATCGTTGCCCATGAAGTGCGCACGCCGCTCAATGGACTGATTCTAGAAACCCAGTTGCGCAAGATGCACCTGGCCCGGGACAACGCTGCTGCCTTCACCCTCGACAAGATGCACGCTATGGTCGATCGCGATGAACGGCAGATCAAAAGCCTGATCCGGCTGATCGAAGACATGCTCGATGTGTCGCGTATTCGTACCGGCAAGTTGTCGATCCGCCCGACACACTTTGATCTGGCGGCGCTGGTTCGCGGTTTGTTGCACAATTTTGCCCCGCAGATCGAGGCCGCGGAAACGTCGGTCAGCCTGGACGCCGAGCAATCGGTGATGGGCGATTGGGATGAGTTTCGCATTGAACAGGTGATTTCCAACCTGCTGACCAACGCCCTGCGTTATGGCACCAAGAGCCCGATCAACCTGAAGGTGTACAGTGAGAACGGTGAAGCACGGGTGGAAGTCCGTGATTTTGGAATCGGCATCAGCGAGGAGAACCAGCAACGGATTTTCCAGCAATTCGAGCGCGTCTCGGCCAACCATGTCGCCACCGGGCTGGGCTTGGGGTTGTTTATTTCCGAACAGATAGTTGCCGCCCATGGCGGTACCATTACCGTCGAAAGCCGGATTGGCGAAGGCGCCCTGTTTCGCGTTTGTCTGCCGCTGTAGGAAAACCGCGCGATAAACGCAACCTCTGATCGACCTCGGGGTCGTATCAGCAGCTATTGACCGAACAAAGGCTTCCCATGAGTGAAGATGCACAAGATGTAGTCCTCGTCGTCGAGGACGATCCCTCAATCCTGATGGTGCTGTCGGCCTATCTGTCGGGAGAGGGCTACCGGGTGCTGCAAGCCGAAAACGGCGAGCAGGCCTTCGAGATCCTCGCCAGCAAGCCACACTTGGACATGATGATCACCGATTTTCGCCTGCCCGGCGGGATTTCTGGCGTGCAGATCGCCGAGCCCGCGGTGAAGCTACGGCCTGAGCTCAAGGTGATTTTCATCAGCGGCTACGCCCAGGAAATTCGCGAGACTGATAGCCCGATTACTCGCAAGGCACCGATTCTTGAGAAACCATTCGATCTGGACACGTTGCAGGAACTGATGCAGGACATGCTGTCCTGATCGGGTAGGAGCTGCCGCAGGCTGCGATCTTTTGATCTTGCTTTTAAAGATCAAAAGATCGCAGCCTGCGGCAGCTCCGACAGGGGATGGTTGTGTTCGACGCTTGCGCATCGGCGCGTTCAGACACGAATCATCTCCTGCACCTTCGCCGTCAACAGATCGAAGGTAAAAGGCTTGGTGATCATCTGCATGCCCGGATCGAGGAACCCGCCGCGCACCGCCGCATGTTCGGCATAGCCGGTAATGAACAAGACCCTCAGGTCCGGCCGCAGTTGCCGGCCGATTTCCGCCAGTTGACGACCATTCATGCCGGGCAGTCCGACGTCGCTGATCAGCAGGTCGATGCGTTGGGCCGAGTCGAGGATCGGCATCGCACTGTCGGCATCGCTGGCCTCGACAAAGGCATACCCCAGATCTCCCAGCACGTTGCTGACCAGCAGTCGCACCGCCGGATCGTCCTCGACGATCAAAACGGTCTCGCCATTTTTCGCGTAGGGGGCGTGTTCGATGTTGACCGGGTTGTCCTGGGGCAGGTCACCCCCAAAACGCGGTAGATACAAGTTCACCGTGGTGCCTGCGCCGACTTCACTCTGAATGGCGACATGCCCACCCGATTGCTTGCTGAAACCATAGATCATCGACAAACCCAGGCCGGTGCCCTGGCCGATGGGCTTGGTGGTGAAGAACGGGTCGAAGGCCCGGTTGATGGTGCTTTGCGGCATACCGCAGCCATTGTCGGTGACGCTCAGTACCACATAGTCGCCTGGCGCGAGATTACCGTAGGGCTTGGTGAAATCGGCATCCAGGTGGCGGTTCGAGGTCTGCACCAGCAGTTTTCCACCATCGGGCATGGCGTCGCGGGCATTGATGACCAGGTTGAGCAGGGCGCTTTCCAGTTGATTGGGGTCGGCTTCGGCGACCCATAGCTGATCGCTCAGTTGCATGTCCAAGTGAATGCTTTCATTGATGCTGCGTTGCAACAGTTCGCCCATGGAGACCACCAGGTTATTCATCTCCACGGGCTTGGAGTCGAGCGACTGGCGACGGGAAAACGCCAGCAGACGATGAGTCAGGCTCGCCGCACGATTGGCCGACGTCACGCCAAGGTCGATCAGGCTGTCCAGATCCTCTGTGCGCCCCCGGGCCAGTCGCCGGCGCAATAACTCCAAACTGCCGATGATGCCGGTCAGCATGTTGTTGAAGTCATGGGCAATGCCACCGGTGAGTTGGCCGACCGCCTCCATTTTTTGCGACTGGCGCAGTGCTTCTTCATTGTGGCGCAGTTGTGCGGTGCGCTCTTCAACCTGTTGTTCCAGGGTCTCGAGGGTGTTTTGCAGGCGCAGTTCGCTCATGCTCAAGTCCACCAGCCGATCCCTGGCTTCATACTGTCGCCTTCGGCCGCGCAAGGCGGCGGCGACCAGGCTGATCAATGTTTCGGGGTGGAAGGGTCGTTCGAGGAACGTGACATTGCCCAGGAGGGGGCCAAAGCGTGACGCCGGATTATGTTCCGGGCCACCATGGTGAGTCAGCAATACGATCGGCAAATCAGACCACGCCGGTTGCTGCTCGATCAGGCTCAACAGGGGTTCGAGATCGCTGCGCAGCAAGGCTTCGGAAGACATGAGCAACAAGCCGGCCCCTTGCTCCACTTCGAGGCAAAGCCCTGGCAGATCAGTACTGACGACTCCGCCGAAGCCCGCTTCATTGAGCAGCATCAAGGCGATCTGACTGTCCCGCCCCAAGGGGGCAAGAATGATCGCACGCTCGGACGTCGCTTCATTGACCGTCACGGGACTTCATCCCCGAGCAGGGGATTGCTGGCACCCAAATAGGTCGGAACTCCGCGCAAAACGCCCTGGAAGGTCTCCAGCGGTTCCCCGATGGTCATGCCGTTGGCGCTGATTTTGTATTCGCGGATGGTCGATTCATGACTGCCTGTGCGTTTCTTGATGATGGAAATGGCTCGCCGCACCTTGCCCAGGGCTTCGAAGTAGCGCAGCAGAATGACCGTATCGGCCAGGTACGTGATGTCTACCGGGGCCTGCATGTCACCAACCAGGCCATGCTGGGCGACTGTCATGAACGTCGCCGCGCCTTTGCGGTTGAGGTACAGCAGTAATTCGTGCATGTGCAGCACCAGGGCGTTCTCTTCCGGCATCGCCGCTTGATAGCCGTTGATGCTGTCGATTACCACGGTCTTGATATCGCCTTCATCGACGCAACGACGAACCCGGTGGGAAAATTCGCCGGGGGAGAGTTCAGCGGCGTCCACTTGCTCGATCAGCAAGTTGCCGGTGGCTTGCAATGCACTCAAGTCGATGCCGATTTTCTTCATGCGAGCGAACAGCAAGCCAAGCTCTTCATCGAAGATGAACAGAGCCGCCTTTTCGCCCCGGGCCACGGCGGCGGCGGCGAAAATCATCGATATCAAGGATTTTCCGGTGCCGGCCGGGCCGAGAATCAGCGTGCTTGAGCCCGTCTCGACGCCACCACCGAGCAGCGCGTCCATTTCGCGGATGCCGCTGGTCAACTGCTGTCGCTGGTAGTCACCCCGGTGCTCCGCGGCCACCAGGCGTGGGAACACGTGCACGCCGTTACCCATGATGGTGAAATCATGATAACCGCCGCGGTATTTCTGGCCACGGTATTTCACCACGCGAACGCGCCGGCGCTCGGCGCCATAGTTGGGCGTCAGCTCCTCCAGCCGAACCACTCCGTGGGCCACGCTGTGCACGGTCTTGTCCAGGGATTCGGTGGTCAGGTCGTCGAGCAGCAGCACCGTGGCCTCGTAGCGCACGAAATAATGCTTGATAGCGAGGATTTGTCGACGGTATCGCAGCGAGCTTTGCGCCAGCAGGCGAATCTCGGAGAGGCTGTCGAGCACGACGCGGGTCGGCCTGACGCGTTCGACGACTTCAAAAATCTGTTTGGTGGCCTCACCCAATTCCAGGTCCGAAGAGTACAACAGCGATTGCTGGTGCTCGGCGGTCAGCAGGCTTTCGGGGGGTGTCAGTTCGAAGATATGGACGTTATCGTCCAGCTCCCAGCCATGGGAGCGCGCACCCTGGCGCAATTCGCGTTCGGTTTCGGACAGGGTGATGTACAACGAGCGTTCGCCGGCTTGGGCGCCGGCCAACAAGAAGTGCAAGGCGACCGTGGTCTTGCCGGTTCCGGGTTCGCCCTCAAGCAAGAACACGTGGCCCCTGGACAGTCCGCCATCGAGGATGTCATCGAGACCATGAATCCCTGTGGCGGCTTTAACGCTGATCAACTCGTTGGATGTAGACAAAAAATGCCCTCTCATGACTAGGGGAAGCGAGGCAGCAGACCGATGATGGCGAGCTGCCTGTTCACTTGACCTTAGGCCGCGAGGAGCGTTCAACTTTTTTGAGAGGCGTTGGGTGTGCACTCGCACCGTAGGAGCGAGGCTTGCCCGCGAAGAACGATAGCGCGGTACGACAGACACACCGCAGCGCCTGGTTCGCCCGCAAGGCTCCTACGCCGGTAATCTGTTTTATAGCCCCTGCTGCAGGGCCGGATCATCCGGGTTCATCTGTTCCAGCTGCGCCAGCAATATCTGCACGTTCTGCAATTGCCCGCTTTCTTTCCAGTAGTTGATCAGCAACACCCGTGCGCGGCGATCGTTCGGGTGGCGCTGGACGATTTCCTGCAGCTGTTTCTGCGCCGCTTCCAGCTCCTGCTCGCCATGCAGCGTGGTGGCCAGGTCGTAGCGGTAGTCCTTGTTGTTCGGCTCAAGCTCCACGGCCTTGGACAATCCGAGCAGGGCGAACTCGCTTTGGCCGTGATGCAGCAACCAGAGCCCCAGCGCATGTTGCAGATAGGCCGAGTCGGGCTGGGCCTTGAGTTGTTTGGCCAACAGTTGCCGGGCTGCGTCGCTCTGGCCCTGTTTGTCCAGTATCTCAATCTGCATCACCAGCGCCGGCAGATTGCCCGGGTCCAGACGCAAGGTGTGTTCGAGCGCCTGTTGTGCCTCTTTCAGTTGCGCGTTGTGCAAGTACAGGCGCGCCAGCTGATACTGATTGTCGGCACTTTCAGGGGCGTCTTTCAGAACCACCTGCCAGGCGTCGACAGCCTGCTCCAGAGCGCCGAAATACAGGCCAAGATCATCGGGTGACAGGCCCAGCAACGCATTGACGGCGGCCAGGCGCACGCTCTGTTCGCCGTCATCGAGCAAGGGCCCCAGCAGTAGGCTGCGCTGGCCGCTGGGCACCAGCCCGCTGATGCTTTTGATCGCCGCGATACGCACCTCGGGCGCCTCATGCTGCAAGTCTGCATCCGCCAGTTTCAGCGCCACGGAGCTGGGGTAGTTGGGCAGTTCGGCCAGCAGCCAGACGCGCCGCTTGGGTGATATGTCAGGGCGGGCCAGTTGCTGGTAGAGCACCCGCGCGGCCCCCGGCTGGCCGTTTCGGGCTGCCGTCAGTGCTTCGCTGTAGCCGCGCTTGATGGTTTCGGGTACTACCGGGGTGCTGCTGCGCAGGAACATCCAGGCAAGGCCGATGGCAAACAGGACACAGAGGCTGATGAGCAAATAGCGGCGGGACTGGGTCATGCAGAATCCGGAAGCTGACAGGCTTTGGCAAAGCTGTCAGCTTCGGTCAGGCGGCGCCTGGAGTCAAACCCTGACTGCGATACTCAAACCTGTCCAGACCTCGCGGCTATGACTACGCTTGCTGGAGTGGATTGGACAGGCATTCCCATGCAAGCGCTGCTGCAATACTTCAAGGCGATGCTCAACCCTGGGCGCGGGGTGCTGCTGTTCGCCTTGAGAACCATCGCTGCCGGGCTGTTGACTCTCTATCTGGCGTTCGTATTCGACCTCGAACAGCCCAAGTGGTCGATCATGGCCGTGGTCATCATCAGCCAGCCCCTGGCCGGCATGGTGCTGGCCCGCAGTTTCGGTCAGGTCATCGGAACCACCCTGGGAGCGGCAGTGGCCGTGGTAATCATGGCGCTATTCCCCCAGGCGCCGCTGCCTTTCATCATGACCTTGTCGCTGTGGCTGGCGTTGTGCACCGCCGGTGGCACCTTGTTGCGCTATACCAGTTCCCAGGCGTTTGTCCTCAGCGGCTACACGGCGGTGGTCGTGGGGCTGTTGGCGGTTCCCGATCAGGACGGGACCTTCCTGCTGGCCGTGACCCGCGTGACCGAGACGTTGCTGGCAGTGGCCTGCGTCTGCATCGTGAGCCTGCTGACCGCGCGCCCGGAAGCCGTGGCCAAGGAGTATTTCGACAGGATCGACCAGGTGATCAAGCTGCTGGCAACCCATGCCAGCGCCGTTATTCGTACCGAGGAAAGCGAGGAAGACTTCCACCGTCGGCAAATGCAGTTGCTGGGGCAGATCAGCGCGTTGGAGGGTGTGCGCCGGCACCTCTATTACGATGCGCCGCGCTTGCGCAGCGCCGACGACCTGGTGCAATTGCTTGGCAACCAACTGGTGCTGCTGACGGCAAGACTCACCGCCTTGCGCCACCAGCGCGAACTGTTGCTCGAACGCTGGGAAGGTGAGCTCCCCGGGGAAATACAGCAACTGCTCGCCGAAGAATTGGTCTTGCTCGACGAACTGGCCCGGCAGGGGCGCGCGATACCTGGTGAGCAGCGGCGCCAGTTTGCTGCGTTGCAACAGCGTTTCGATGCACTGGCGTACCGCTCGGAGCAATTGATCGAGCCCTTGAAGGCCACCTTGCGCTCGCTGTCCTGGTCCTTACGCTGGGAACAGGCGCGCATGCTGCAGCAGCTTGAAATGATTTTGGAGTTGAGCGATGTGATCCAGAGCGGGCGCAAGGCCAGTAGCGTTTTTCGTGGCCAGGCCAACCCTCTGCACCTGGACTTCACCCTGGCGACGATGAATGCCATCCGCGCTTATTGCGCACTGATGGTGGCCGGGCTGATCTGGATCGAAACGGGATGGGACGGCGCGCGGGGCGGGATGGTCGTGGTGGGGATTCTGTGTTCGCTGATGGCGACGTTTCCCCGGCCACTGCTGGCTGCCCAGAGCTATGCCCGGGGGCTGGCGATGGCATTGGTGCTGTCGGCGGTGCTGCAGTTCGCGCTGGTCCCGATGATCAGCAGTTTCGAGCTCCTGGCGCTGCTGCTGGCGCCCTTGCTGTACGCGGTCGCCGTGGGGTTGTCCAGCCCGGCCACGACGGGCACGGGGATTGGCCTGGGGTTGATGACGTGCCTGTTGTTGGGCCCGCAAAACACCGGCACAGGCCAAAACAGCGCCATCCAGTGGTTCGAGTTTGCGGGCGCTTATGTGTGCGCCGCGACACTGGCGTTGAGTGTCTATGCCCTGATCTTCCCCTTCAGGCCTGTGCTGCGGATTCGCCGCTTGTTTAAGGAGAACTGCGAGCAGGTCTACGCCTTGCTGAAAACCCCCGCCACCGATGAAAACCAGTTCGCCTTCGAGAGTCGTATGGTCGACCGCCTGACCATGATGCTGGGACTGTTGCCCGCCATCGAGGACAAGCCATCGCGTGACCTGTTCGATGTCAGCCTGGGTTGCATGGCGCTGGGCATCGCCTTGAACCAACTGCGGCAACAGGGGCAGAACAACGCATTGCTCAGCCCGGGGTTGCAACGTCGATTATTCGCCACGGTGCGCGAAACCGGGAGGCTGGTGGCCGGTCGGCCCGACATTGGAGTGGACCACGTGCTCGACAGCCTGCACGCCTTGGGCGATGACCTGGACGCGCTGCATTCCAGTGTTCATGAACACCTCTGGTCGGTGTTTCGCATGCGCGTGGCGTTGTTGATCGTGGTGTCGTTCCTGGAACGCCACCGTCGCCACTTCGAACCCGCCACCTTGCAGGGAGTACCCGAGCTTGCCCATTGATCTGGAAATAGGCGGCGTCTACCTGCCACCGATCGCCCAGGCGTTGCTGCTGGGGGTACCGGTTTTCCTGGTGCTGGACTGGATCCTGCGGCGTCTCGGGGTGTTGCAGTTCGTCTGGCATGAAGCCTTGTTCGAAGGCGCGTTGTACGTCTGCGTGTGCGCGACGTTGATCCTGGTGATGGGAGCCTGATGCCGTGAAGAAGATCCTTGCCCATCTCACCACGGTCTCGGTAGTGGTGCTGGCTTTCGTGCTCGGCTGGTTTGCCTGGGAGCACTACACCCGCGCACCCTGGACCCGCGACGCACGAGTGCGTGCCGATGTGGTGACCTTGTCCGCCGATGTCGCGGGACGCATCGTCAGCCTCAGCGTGCAGGATAACCAACATGTGCAGAAGGACCAGTTGCTGCTGGAAATAGATCCTTCACGCTACGCCCTGGCGGTCGAGCACGCCAAGCGTTCGGTGGAAGTGGCGAAGGCCTCGCTGGGGCAGTCCGAGGCAACCATCGTCGCCAGCCAGGCCCTGCTCAAGCAGCGCCAGAGCGAGGAGCGGCGCCGGCGGACCCTCAAGGAGCGCTCGGCGATTTCTGGCGAAGAGTGGGAAAAATCCAGCACCGATGTCTCGGTGGCCCAGGCCGATTTGCTGCGCAACCAGGCCAACCTGGGGTTTGCCCAGGCCAATGTGCAACTGGCGATCGCCGCACTGGCCGAGGCCGAACACGACCTGGAACGCACCCGTGTCGTATCGCCGATCAGCGGCTACGTCACCAACCTTTTGACCCGCCAGGGCGACTACGCCACCGCTGGCGGTCCGCTTGTGGCCCTGGTGGACAGCGATTCGTTTTACGTCAGCGGCTATTTCGAAGAAACCAAACTGCCGCGAATCGGAGAGGGTGATCGGGTCGACATCGAGCTGATGAGCGGCGAACGTTTCGGTGGCACTGTGCAAAGCATCGCCTTTGCCATTGCCGACCGGGAAAACCTGCCGGGCGGCCGCTTGCTGGCGAACATCAACCCCAGCTACACCTGGGTCAAGTTGGCGCAGCGGGTGCCGGTGCGGATCAAAATCGACGAAGACTATGCCCGTAGAGACAAATTGCGCGCCGGTACAACGGCTACCGTGACGGTTCGGGAGAACCACAACGCCCAAGATCACCGCTGACCCCTGTAGGAGCTGCCGAAGGCTGCGATCTTTTGATTTTGAAAAGCAAGATCAAAAGATCGCAGCCTTCGGCAGCTCCTACAGTGGGGTGTTGTCTGCTGGATGGGTAAAAAAAGCCCCGCGACCGAATGGGGCGCGGGGCAAAAAATTGGTTGGTTGCGGCCAACCAAAGGAGCTCTGTATTGCTCGGGGCGGCGTTCCGACGACAATGCGTTAAATCAGGTGCCCAACGGCGCCCTCGGGTTTTTCGCGAGCATGCTCGCTCCTACAACCGTCTCTGGTTGCCAGCCGCCACCGAGGGCCTTGTAGATCGCCACGATGCCGCGGTACAGGTCGACTTCGGCCTGGGCCTGGGTGTCTTCGGCCGCCAGGCGTTCACGCTGGGCATCGAGCAGCACGAGGAAGTCGGCGGTGCCCTCGCGGTAGCGGATTTCGGCGAGGTCGGCGGCTGAACGGCTCGATTCGCTCTGGCGAATCAGCGAAATCAGTCGCTGCTGGCGTTTGCCGTAGTCGCTAAAGGCGTTTTCCGACTCTTCCAGGGCCAGCAACACTTGCTGCTCGTAAGTCGCCAGGGCGCCTTCGGCATCGGCGTCGGCGCCGCGTATGCGGGCCTTTACACTGCCCAGGTCAAACGCCGCCCAGGTGATGCTCGGGCCCAGTGCCCAGGCGTTGGCCGCCGAGGAACCGATCTGCGAGCCACGTCCGGCGGTCCAGCCGAGGAAGCCGCTGAGGCTCACCCGTGGAAACAAGTCGGCTTTCGCCACGCCAATGCGCGCCGTGGCCGACGCCAGTTTGCGCTCGGCGCTGAGGATGTCCGGACGGCGTTGCAACAACTCGGCGGGATCACCGATCGGCAAGGCCTTGGCAATCGCTGGCAAGTCTTTCGGGCCCAGGTCCACGGTCAACTTGTCCGGGCGCTGGCCCAGCAGGGTGGCGATACGGTTTTTCTGTCGCACCTGCTCGGCCTGCAACTGCGGCACGCTGGCTTCGACCGAAGCCAGGCGCGCATCGGCACGTTCCACATCAAGCTGGTCGCCGACGCCGGCATCCCGCAGGCTGATGGTGATCTTGCGCGACTCCTGTTGGTTGTTCAGGTTGGCCAGGGCAATTTTTTCCCGCAGTTGTGCACCGCGCAGCTGACCATAGGCATCCACCAGTTCGGCGATCATGGTCACTTGCAGCTGGTACAAATCAGCCTCGAGTGCCTGTTGCTCGGCATCCGCCGACTCCAGGTTGCGCTGGATGCGGCCGAACAGGTCGATCTCCCAGGCCATGTCCAGCCCCAGGTCATAGCGTTCGCTGTTGACACGGTCGGTGGTCTCGCCAGGAATCTGCCCTTTGCCCAAGTCACTGCTGACCCGGCTGGTGATCGTCGGCATGGCGTCATTGCTGACGTCATCGCGGATCGCCCGGGCCGCTTTCCAGCGAGCGAAGGCGACACGCAGGTCACGGTTGCCCTTGAGGGACTCGCTCACCAACTGGTTGAGGGTCGGGTCTTCGAACTGCTGCCACCAGATGCCTTCGAACCGCGAACGGTCGAAGTTCTTCTGGCCGGCTGCGCCCTGCGTGGCCGTGGTGATGTTGGCCGGTTCAAGGGCTTGGGTTTTATAGTCCGGGCCGACGGCACAGGCGCTCAGCGCCAGTACCAGCAGGCTTGGCAGGAAAGCTTTCAAACTCATCAATGCGACTCCAGCTTCAGGGCACGGGCGGCTTTGCGCGCTTGACCACGCTCGACAAAGTTGCGAATCAATACGTAGAACACCGGCGTCAGCAGCAGGCCGAAGAAGGTCACCCCGAGCATCCCGGAGAACACCGCTACACCCATGGCGTGACGCATCTCGGCACCGGCACCGCTGGAGAACACCAGGGGTACCACACCCATGATGAATGCAAAGGAGGTCATCAGGATTGGCCGCAGACGCAGGCGGCACGCTTCCAGTACCGCCGCCAGCGGGTTCATGCCTTCGAGCTGTTTATCCTTGGCAAACTCGACGATCAGGATCGCGTTCTTACAGGCCAGTCCCACCAGTACGATCAAGCCGATCTGGGTGAAGATGTTGTTGTCGCCTCCCGAAGCAATCACACCGGTAATGGCTGACAGCAGGGTCATCGGGACGATCAGGATCACCGCCAGTGGCAGGCTCCAGCTTTCGTATTGGGCCGCCAGCACCAGGAACGCCAGCAGCACGCAGAGCGGGAACACGAACAGTGCGGTGTTGCCGGACAGGATCTGCTGGTAGGTCAAGTCAGTCCATTCGTAGGTCATGCCGTTGGGCAGTTCTTCCTTGAGCAGTTTCTCGATGGCTTTTTCCGCCTGGCCGGAGCTGTAGCCGGGGGCTGCGGCACCGTTGATTTCAGCGGTGATGAAGCCGTTGTAGTGCATCACACGATCGGGGCCCGAGGTGTCACTGACCTTGATGAAGGTCGCCAGCGGGATCATCTCGCCCCTGTTGTTGCGCACCTTGAGTTGGCCGATCTGGTCGGATTCGAGGCGGAACTGTTGTTCTGCCTGAACGTTGACCTGATAGGTGCGACCAAAGCGGTTGAAGTCGTTGGCATACAGCGAACCCAGGTAGATCTGCAGGGTGTCGAAGATGTCGCTGACGGCCACGCCGTGGGTCTTGGCTTTCTCCCGGTCGATGGCGGCATCGACCTGAGGCACGTTCACCGTGTAGCTGGTGAACAACCCGGCCAGTTCCGGAACGTTGTGGCTCTTGGCGATGATGTTCATGGTTTCCTTGTACAGCTCTTCGTAGCCCAGGTTGCCCCGGTCTTCGATCTGCAGGCGGAAACCGCCGATGGTGCCCAGGCCTTGTACCGGTGGCGGCGGGAAGATCGCCATGTAGGCTTCCTGGATCCCGGCGAACTGCCCGTTCAAGGCACCGGCAATCGCACCGGCGGACATGCTCGGGTCTTTGCGCTCGTCGAACGGCTTGAGGGTCACGAACACGATGCCGGCGTTCGGGCTGTTGGTGAAACCGTTGATCGACAGGCCAGGGAAGGCCACCGCGCTTTCCACGCCAGGCTGTTTCAGGGCCAGGTCGGACATGCGCTTGATCACGTCTTCGGTGCGGTCCAGGCTCGCCGCATCCGGCAATTGCGCGAACGCCACCAGGTACTGCTTGTCCTGGCCGGGTACGAAACCGGTCGGGGTACTGGAAAAACCGAAGAACGTCAGCACCATCAGGCCGGCGTACAGCAGCAGGGCGATGCCGCTTGAACGGATCACGCGGGCAACGGTGCCGACATAACCATGGCTGGCTTTTTCAAAGAAACGGTTGAACGGACGGAACAACCAGCCACCGAACAGCTTGTCCAGGACCTTGGAGAAACGGTCTTTCGGCGCGTCATGACCCTTGAGCAACACAGCGGCCAGGGCTGGCGACAGGGTCAGGGAGTTGAAGGCCGAGATCACCGTCGAAATCGCGATGGTCAGGGCGAACTGCTTGTAGAACTGGCCGGTCAAGCCCGAGATGAACGCTGCCGGAACAAACACCGCACACAGCACCAGCGCCGTGGCAATGATGGGGCCGGTCACTTCACGCATGGCGCGCTTGGTGGCTTCGACCGGGGTCAGCCCGAGCTCGATATTACGCTCGACGTTTTCCACCACCACGATCGCATCGTCCACCACGATACCAATCGCCAACACCAGGCCAAACAGCGACAACGCGTTCAACGAGAAGCCGAATAGATGCATCACGGCAAAGGTACCGATCAGCGAGACCGGCACCGCCACCAGCGGAATGATCGAGGCGCGCCAGGTCTGCAGGAACAGGATCACCACCAGCACCACGAGGATCAGCGCTTCGAACAGGGTGTGGACCACCGCCTCGATGGAGCCGCGCACGAAGATCGTCGGGTCATAGACGATGCTGAAATCCATGCCTTCCGGGAAGTTCTTCTTCAGCTCGGCCATTTTCGCCCGAACTTCGTTGGAGATCTCGATAGCATTGGAGCCCGGGCGCTGGAAGATCGGGATCGCCACCGCCGGCTGGTTGTTCAGCAGCGAACGCAGGGCGTATTGGCTGGAGCCCAGTTCAACCCGAGCGATGTCTTTGAGGCGAGTGATTTCACCATCGTCGCCGGAGCGAATGATGATGTTCTCGAACTCTTCCTCATTGACCAAGCGGCCCTGAGTGTTGACCGACAACTGGAAGCTTTGCGCATTCGGCGCAGGCGGCGCACCCAAGGCACCGGCAGCCACCTGGCGGTTCTGTTCACGGATGGCGGTTACCACGTCGGTGGCGGTCAGGTTGCGCGAAGCGGTCTTGTTCGGATCGAGCCACACGCGCAGCGAATAGTCGCCCATACCGAACAGCTGCACATCACCGACACCGCCCAGGCGCGCCAGCTCATCCTTGATATTGAGGATCGCGTAGTTGGACAGATACAGCATGTCGTAGCGTTTGTCCGGCGAGGTCAAGTGCACGACCATCGTCAGGTCGGGCGATGCCTTGTCCACGGTAATACCGATGCGCGTCACTTCCTCGGGAAGTTTCGGCTCGGTGCGGGTCACGCGGTTCTGCACCTGCACCTGGGCGTTGTCCAGGTCCGTGCCCAGGGCGAAGGTGATAGTCAGGGTGATCTTGCCGTCGGCAGTCGACTGCGAGGACATGTACAGCATGTTCTCGACGCCGGTGATCGCTTGCTCCAGGGGAGCGGCCACGGTTTCACCGATGACTTTGGGGTTTGCACCCGGGAAGTTGGCACGGACCACAACGGTCGGTGGCACCACTTCCGGGTATTCGCTGATCGGCAGCTGGAACAGCGAGATGGCACCGGCGATCAGGATTAGCAGCGACAGCACCGCGGCGAAGATCGGCCGTGAAATGAAAAATTGGGAAAAATTCATCGGAGTCGTTATCCCTTAACCGCGTGGGGTCGCAGCAGCCACTTTCACAACCGCACCCGGCGCAACCCTGGCAGGGGCGACTTGGGGCAGGTTGCTGGCTTCCAGCGCTTGTCGTTGTTGGGCCAGGGCAGCGAGGGTTTGCTCGCTGGCCATCGGGATCACTTCAGGGGTGACCGGCGAACCCGGGCGTACCCGCTGCAAGCCCTTGACGATGATGGTGTCGCCCGTGTTCAGGCCGTTACGCACGATGCGCAAGCCTTCGATTTTGGGCCCCAGCTCCACGGCGCGATAAGCCGTGTTGTTGTCAGCATCCATCACCAGCACAAACTTCTTGCCCAGGTCCGTGCCCACCGCCTCATCGTTGATCAACATGGCGTTGTAGGTGCCGCTGCCCACCAGTTTCAGGCGAGCGTAAAGGCCAGGGGTGTAACTGCCGTCGCTGTTGTCGAATACGGCGCGACCACGGATGGTGCCGGTTTTCGGGTTGACCTGGTTGTCGACGAAGTTCATCTGGCCCAGGTGCGGATTGCCGTCTTCATTGGACAGGCCCATGTACACCGGGGTGGTGGCGCCGCGTTTGCCCTGGCGGGCGAGCTGCGTGTACTTGAGGAACACGCGCTCGTCGGCATCGAAGTAGGCGTAGACCTTGTCGGTGGAAACCACGCTGGTCAGCGGGGTGGTGTCCGCCGTCACCAGGTTGCCGGCGGTGATTTGCGCACGGCTGACGCGACCGCTGATAGGGGCGGTGACGCGGGTGAAACTCAGGTTCAATTTGGCCAGATCAAGCTGCGCTTGCAGGGCGCCGACCGCGGCACGAGCCTCTTGGGCAGCACTGGTGCGCGAATCGGCCAGCTCGGCGGAAATCGCATTGCTGGTGCGCAGGCGTTCGCCACGCTGGGCTTCGTTTTCGCTGCGGGTGGCGTTGGCGCGGGCCTGGGCCACCAAGGCCTCGAGGCGACGGACCTCGGCCTGGAACGGACGCGGATCGATCTGGAACAGCAGGTCGCCTTTCTTGACCAGGGCGCCTTCAGTGAACGTCACTTCATCGATCTGGCCCGATACCCGTGGACGAATCTCTACGGTTTCCGGCGCCTCAAGGCGCCCGGTGAATTCGTCCCATTCGTTGACCGGTTGCTCAAGCACCTTGGCCACGCTGACCTTGGCCGCGGAAGGGGTAGCGGCAGTCTCTGGCGTCTTGCCGCAAGCGCTCATCACCACAACGGCCAACACGGCCAACGGCAAGCGCAAATGTTTGAGTGACTGTTCCATGGATGCATCCGCCAATGTATTTAAGATTGGCGAATGATGCTCGGCAGGGTTGTATCGCACGAATCGAATGGGGCGAAGGTAACTATCATTCGGAATGATAGGAGAGCCCGGGTAGCTCTCTAGCCTGCGCCTTGCGTCAGGCGGTGATCAACCCGGTTGATGGCAATTGTGTGTTTCCAGATTGGCAATGGTCTGCTTTGGATCGAGTCGCGGCCATTCGCGAGCAGGCTCGCTCCCACATTAGATTTAAGCAATGCCGTGGGAGCGAGCCTGCTCGCGAAGAGTCTATCAGCCTCGATAAATCAATCGGATCAGGCCAGACTATCCGGATCTCCAAAAAACATCTGTATCCGCGATCTCAACCAACGCTCCCCCGGATCATTGTCCTGGGAACCACGCCACGCCATGTGCAATTCAAAACTACGCACCGGCAACGGCGGATCTTCCGCCCGTACACCACCGGCTGCCGTCAGTGCATCGGCCGTATAGTCAGGCACGGTGGCCACGATGTCGGTGCCGCTCAACAGTGTGCCCAGCCCGTTGAATTGCGGCACTGCCAGCACCACATGACGTTTGCGCCCGAGCTTTTCCAGTTCTTCATCGATAAAGCCGCTCAGGTCACCGGCGAACGACACCAGTGCATGGGGTCGCGCGCAGAAGTCGTCCAGGCTCAAGGGCCCGGGCACGGTGTCGGCGCGCAGCAGTTTTGGCGAGCTGCGGCGCAATACTTTGCGCTTGGCATTGGCTGGCAGGTCAGTGGTGTAGCTGACGCCAATGGAGATTTCTCCGGAGGCCAGCAAATTGGGCATCAATATGTAGTTGACCCGTCGCACCACCAGCACGATCCCCGGCGATTCGGCGCGCAGGCGCTTGAGCAGCATGGGCAGCAGGGCGAATTCGACGTCGTCCGACAGCCCGATGCGAAATACTGCGGTGCTGGTGGCGGGGTCGAATTCGGCGGCACGGCTGACGGCGGTGGAAATCGAATCCAGAGCCGGGGAGAGTAGGGCGAAGATCTCGACCGCGCGTGCGGACGGCTCCATGCTGCGGCCGGTGCGCACGAACAACGGGTCGTCGAACAGCCCGCGCAAGCGCGAGAGCGCCGCACTGATGGCGGGCTGGCCGAGGAACAGCTTCTCCGCGGCGCGGGTCACACTGCGTTCGTGCATCAGGGTTTCGAACACGATCAACAGGTTCAGGTCGACACGACGCAGGTCATTACGATTCATCTTGAGTCCTGGCAGAGTCAGCAAACTTGACGTGAGCGGCCATATGGGAACAATGGCCAGCAGGAATATTACGGGGAAAGGCTGGTACTCTGCACCGAGTAATTCAATTTTCCCACATCAGCTGCTCTGGTTTCCTACGACATTTGACGAGGTTGCTGCAGCTGCGGAATCAATGACAGGCATGTCGACTATTAATAGCCACTGATAGTGTTGGGTTAAAAGCCCAGCTAGAGTTCAAGGCATTAGAGGTTCAATTGGCGAGGTTTGCGATGTCCCGCACGATCCGTTTTCACAAGTTTGGTCCAGCCGAGGTGCTCAAATGCGAAGAGCATGCGGCGGCTCTGCCTGCTCCGGGCGAAGTGCAGGTGCGCGTCGAAGCCATTGGCATCAGCTGGTATGACACCCTCTGGCGCCAAAACCTGGCGTCATCCCACGCCCGTCTGCCTGCCGGTATCGGCCAGGAAATGGCCGGTGTCGTCACAGCCGTCGGTGAGGGTGTCGATGACCTGGAGGTCGGTGACAAGGTTGCCAGTTTCCCGGCCCAAAGCCCCAACGATTATCCGGTCTACGGCGAACTGATCGTTCTGCCGCGTTCGTCGGTAACGCGTTACCCGGACGTGCTCAGCCCGATTGAAGCCAGCGTGCATTACACGCCGCTGTTGATTGCCTATTTTGGCTATGTCGACCTGGCGCGGGTCAAACCGGGGCAATTCGCCCTGGTCACCGACGCCAGCCACTGCGCCGGCCCTTCGTTCGTGCAACTGGGCAAAGCCTTGGGCGTACGAGTGATCGCCGCGACCAAAACTGCGGAGGAGCGTGAATACCTGCTGTCGTTGGGTGCCGAGAAAGTCATCGTCACCGAGGAAGAAGACCTGTTGATGCGCATCAACAAGATCACCGACAACCGCGGTGTGGATGTGGTGTTCGATGGTTTGGGTGGCCCGCAGATGTCGTTGCTCGGTGATGTCCTGGCACCCCGCGGCAGCCTGGTGCTGTACGGCCTGCAGGGCGGTAACCAGACACCATTCCCGGCGTGTGCGGCGTTCCAGAAGAACATTCAGTTCTTCGTGCACTGCATCGGCAATTTCACCGGCAAGCCGGAACTGGGCATCATCCAGGACCAGGTCGCGCTGCAACGTGCCTTGCGTGACATTAACCAACTGACCGCCGATCGCGTGTTGCTGCCGCTCAAGACCCGGGTTTTCCCATTCGCCGAGTTTGTCGAAGCGCACCGCTACATGGACGAATGCCCATGCCGCGAAAGGGTTGCGCTGCAAGTCGAACCTGCTTGACCCCTGCAAAAGAGTCCGTGCCTGCACGGACTCTTGCGTTTTTAGCGCTTTGCCTCCCCACATGAGACGTTCCACCGGCCTGTAGGTGGATCGGTTCAGCAACTGAACCGGTTTTTGCTCTCGATCTGTAGCTTCTAATCAACATCCAAGTACTGATAATTGCATGATTACTTTCATCTCAAGGAATGAGTCATGGCCAGGTATCTTGCCGACACTTTTCAGTGCGCGTCGTTGACGCATGTTCGACAACTAGTGATTTTCTGCGTGGTCGGCACATTATTACGAGAAGCTACTTTCCTCATTTTTTGTATTAAATGTCTGTGGGACGCTGTCGGAAATTTCCTAGGATCCCGAAGGCAATCGCAACAAACCCCTGCCAAGCTACTGTGCGCCAGTCCTTGCGGGCCTATCAGGCTTGCAGTGATCAATTATTTCAAATGATGACAAAAAACTTTATTGTTAGCATTTGGTAATAAAGTTCAGTAATTAATCTCTCTTCGGGCATTCCTTGCGCTATGCGTGAAGTTGTTTGCGTTGTGTCGAACTTTTGAATATCAGGTAAATAGAAATGAGCCATATACATGATCAGGCGATGAATAATGTCTATCAACAAGTGCTGCAACGCTTGTTGAGTTTTTTTTCACGAGCCGAGCGCACGGCTTTGCAGTTGTTGATCCAGCGCCTGGCCGTGGCTGCCGGAGGAATGGATCGAATAGGTAATTACAAGGTATTGGTGGTCCAGTGCGGATCGCGGGACAGTTGCTACACCCTGGCACTGCTGCGAGCCGCACAGTTGACAATCGCCACCCGCGCGCCCACGACATTCAAGCTGCGCTTGGCGACCCTGCGGCTCAATGGCATGAGCCAGCTGGCACTGGATAACATCCATCGAAGCTACAACGCCTTGTTCATCTACGACGATCCCCGGGTCGATGTGCTGATGGTTGATAACAGGGAAGTGCTGGCGTTCGATCACCGCGCGCCGGTCTCGCGCGCCGCACGTGAATCCAACCGCATGAACCTGCTACTGATCGGCCATCGTGGCGTCGTGGACGGACCGCTTGAGCTGTGGGACGACAGTTTCCTGGCCACTG
This sequence comes from Pseudomonas umsongensis, assembly GCF_002236105.1. GTDB lineage: Bacteria > Pseudomonadota > Gammaproteobacteria > Pseudomonadales > Pseudomonadaceae > Aquipseudomonas > Aquipseudomonas umsongensis. Next base: position 1,227,632 of record NZ_NIWU01000001.1, on the reverse strand, counting down.
GCGAGTTCCATGGTCAGATCGCCCGCTGGAACAATGGCGTCGATGCCTTGGTCAGTGGCGACTCACCGCGCCAGCAGAAGCGGTTCATCGAAGGGCTCAAGCGCGCGGCCGCCAAGGCTGGTCTGGCATCGTCGAACCGTCATGAGGCGGCGGATTACGGCGGGTTGTTCATGTTGCTTGATGAGTTCGGCAGCGACTGTTATCAGGCCTTTTATGAAGGCTACGGCCAGGAGGCCTGGCGTCCGGCAGAACAGTTTGAGGCCTGTCGCCGCACGACCTACATCGATATCCACGACGTGCTGGTCAGCCAGCTTGAAGAGCGTTGGCCGATACTGACCGAGTTTCTCGGGTATCAGCCCGATGAGCTGGCAGCTCATCTTGGTGAAAATCAATATGTCAGTGTGGCGGTCTCGGCGCACTTGCGGGGTTTGCAATCCTGCTTCGTCCAGGGCAGCACGTACTTGGCAGGTGTTACACACTACCTGCAGCGCGCCTTGGTGATGATGCGGCGTAACCAGCTATCGGAACGCTTATGTGAACGGGCAGACGGCGCATATGGCAACCCCTACAAGCTGGCCGGCCAGCGCGCACTGATCGCCGACGAGGCTTATCAGAGCCTTGGCCTGAACGAGGCACAATGGGTGTGCCTGCTGTTTGCGCCTTTTATCGGGCAAGGTGCGTCACTGGAGCGCTTCCTGCGCCAATGTCACCCGGGCATGCTCGTGGCCTTGCCCGAGTTGCATCGGGCCATGCAGGGGCATCCAGTGGCGGAGCAGATCCTGCAGTGGATAGTCGATGTCAGCGGCCTGCCTGTCAGCCTGGTCGGCAAGTTGTATCGCATGGAACCGTTGGTGCAGGAGGCCACGTCGATGAGCCCGCCCCACAGCCCTGTCTCGGAACCCGAGCAGGCAAGCGACGAGGCGTCGATGACCGGTGAACGGTCGGCAGGGCGTTGAACATGCGCATGTTGCCGGCCTCTTCGAGTGAGCGTGACCGCTACCCCCACGCAAGCGATCCCCTGCCATGAAAGGACAACGTGAAACCGATTTCGCCTATCAGTCGGTCTACCGATACTTGACCTGCCTGATCAGCGAGCTCGTCAGCGACAGCCGGGTACGACTACCATCCTTGCGTGAACTGGCCGGGCGCCTGAGCGTTTCGATCTCGACCATCCAGTATGCCTATGCGCTACTGGAAAAGGAGGGGCGGGTGTATTCGGTGGCCAAGTCCGGTTACTACGCGTTGCCGGTTGCCCCTACCAGCACGCTCTACGATGGCAGCGACTTGCTCGAGAGTGTGTATGTCAACGCCCGCCTGCCCGCCATGCTGGTCCTGAGCGCGGATGAGCCGGCCTTGCTGCAACCGCTCGACAGCCCCTTGTTGCTGCTGGAAAGGGAACTGCTGCGCCAATACCCGCGCCAGCCACAGCCGTCTGCGCAGCCCTGTGGCGAGCTGGAACTGCGTACCGCATTGGCGGCGCGCTATACCACCTCTGCGGTGCGCTGCTGGCATGCCGATGATGTCTACATTGGCGCTGACCTGCGCGGCGTGCTGGAAATCCTCATCGTCGTGTTGGATCTCAAGGATGCCGCGGTGGTCGTCGAGTCGCCCTGTGACTGGGCGATACTGCGCTTGTTCCAGGCGGCCGGTGTGAAGGTGATCGAATGGCCGTTGCTGGGCGACGGTAGCCTGGACGACAAGTGCCTTCGGGACCTGCTGGAAGCCGAGCCGGTACGCCTGGTGATGGTGTCGTCCGGGCTGAACATGCCCCGAGGCAGCAGGGCACCCGATGAGAACCGGCAGGTGATCGCGAACTTGCTGGAGCGGTATGGCAGTTGGGTACTGGAAAACGATTGTTATGGAGAACTCGGGTTTGAGCCCGATCAGCGGCGGTTTCGCGATCTGTTGGCCCCGGAGCGCTTGATGGTGTTTTCCACGTTCGAAAAGATCATCGGCCCGGAAGCCCCTTATGGCTACCTGCTCTCGCGCCATATGAGCAGCGAGCTGCAACGGCAATTCCTGTTGCGCGCCTTTCGCTTGTCGCCGATTCGCCAGAAAGCCATCGCCCGCTTGTACAGCAACGGACGCATCGATCAACACCTGCAGGTACTGCGCCGACGCCTCAAGGACGGCAAGGAGCAAATGGCCCGGATGCTCCAGGAGCGCCTGGGCGACGCGTTGCAGTTCGTCGAGCCCCAGGGCGGGGCGACGATCTGGCTGCGCTCGTTGCGCCAGGTCGATATGAGCCGGGTGTTCCAGCGGTTGCTCAGGCAGCAGGTGGTCGTTGCGCCCGGCGAGTTGTTCAGTCTGCAAGGGCTGCATGGGCAACACTTGCGCTTGAGCCATGGCGTTGGCAGCGACCAGGAACTGGCCGCCGCGCTGGGCTTGCTGGGGGACGCCTTGCGCCTTGAAGCCGTTGATTGACCCTTTGCAAAATGATGCCAATGGAACGATTCCCTCGAGCGCTGGATAAACTGCATCGCGCTATGGTCAAACTGCCAGTAAACTCCGCTTCTACTCCTGAACTCTATTCCAGAGGTATTGCATGACACTCAGTCCTTTTGCGGGCAAACCGGCACCGGCAGAATTGTTGGTAGACATCCCGCGACTGGTCACGGCCTATTACACCGGCCAACCCGACGCCGCCATTTCGACCCAGCGGGTGGCCTTCGGTACGTCCGGGCACCGAGGCAGCTCGTTCGACTTGAGTTTCAACGAATGGCACGTCCTGGCAATCAGCCAGGCCATTTGCCTGTATCGCGAGGCCCAGGGCATCAATGGCCCTTTGTTCGTCGGCATCGACACCCACGCATTGTCCACGCCGGCGGGTGCCAGCGCCCTGGAAGTGCTGGCGGCCAATGGCGTGACGGTGATGATCGCCGAGGGTGACGAATACACGCCGACCCCAGCGGTTTCCCATGCGATCCTGTGCTACAACCGCGGCCGTACCTCTGGCCTGGCGGATGGCATCGTCATCACCCCGTCCCACAACCCGCCGCAAAGCGGGGGCTACAAATACAACCCGACCAATGGCGGCCCGGCCGATACCCACATCACCAAGTGGATCGAAGCCAAGGCCAACGAACTGTTGGCGAACAAGCTCGCCGGGGTCAAGCGCATCAGCTACGAGCAGGCGCTGAAGGCCAGCACCACCCATCGCCACGACTACCTCAACACCTATGTCGCCGACCTGATCAACGTGATCGATTTCGACGCCATTCGTGATGCCAAGCTACGCTTGGGTGTTGACCCCCTGGGTGGTGCGGGCGTGCGCTACTGGTCGGCGATTGCCGAGCATTATCGCCTGGACCTGGACGTGGTGAACCGGCAGGTCGACTCGACTTTCCGTTTCATGACCGTCGACTGGGATGGCCAGATTCGCATGGACCCATCGTCCAGCCACGCGATGCAGGGGCTGATCGGCCTGAAAGAGCGCTTCGACGTGGCCTTCGCCTGCGACCCGGATCACGACCGCCATGGCATCGTGACTCCCTCTGGCGGCCTGCTGGCGCCGAACAACTACCTGGCCGTGTCGATCGATTATCTGTTCCAGAACCGCCCGCACTGGCGAGCCGATGCCGCGGTGGGTAAAACCGTGGTCAGCAGCGGCTTGATCGACCGCGTGGCCAAGCGCCTGGGACGCCGCCTGTACGAAGTGCCTGTGGGCTTCAAGTGGTTTGCCGATGGCCTGTTCGACGGCTCCCTGGGTTTTGGTGGCGAAGAAAGCGCGGGGGCTTCGTTCCTGCGCAAGGACGGCAGCGTCTGGTGCACGGACAAGGACGGTCTGATCCCGGCCTTGCTGGCGGCTGAAATGACTGCACGTACCGGTCGCGACCCAAGTCAGGCCTACCGCGCGCTGACCGATGAACTGGGCGAGCCGTTCTCGGTACGGGTGGATGCCAAGGCCAACCCGGAACAAAAGGCCCTGTTGAGCAAGCTGTCACCGGATCAGGTCACCTCGACAACACTGGCGGGTGAGCCGATCCAGAACATTCTCAGCCATGCACCGGGTAACGACCAGGCCATTGGCGGCCTTAAGGTCATGACCGAAAATGGCTGGTTCGCGGCGCGTCCGTCGGGGACCGAGGATATCTACAAGATCTACGCGGAAAGCTTCGTCAGCGACGACCACCTCAAGCAGTTGGTCGCTGAGGCACAGACCCTTGTAGATGGCGCTATATCTGCGAAATGATTGATGCCGTCTTCGCGAGCAGGCTCGCTCCCACAGGATTGCGTAGAACCTGTAGGAGCGAGCGGTGCGGCGATCCGACTTGCTCGTCAAGACAGCAGCGTGGACAGCGATATGTTTCAAGCAAAAAGGGGCGATCAATAATGGTCGCCCCTTTTTTCGTCGGTGCATTTACTGAATCAAGCCAGATCCACCAACACGATCTCACTGTCCTCGATAGCCGTCACCCGCAACACCTGCTCTTGGGCAACCGCAACACCGTCTCGAGCTTGTGCACGCAAGCCATTGACTTCAATGACACCCGTGGCCGGCACCAGGTACGCGCGACGACCGTTCTCCAGGCGATACTCAGCGGTTTCGCCGGCCTTCAGGTTTGCCGCCACCAGGCGCGCATCGGCGCGGATTCGCAGGCTTTGATCGTCCCCGGGCTTACCGCTGGCCAGGGTAACGAAACCTTCGCGCTGGCCCTTGGGAAATGGCTTTGCGCCCCAGGAAGGTGCCAGGCCGGATTCATTGGGAATGATCCAGATCTGAAAGATCTTGGTCGGCGTAGCTTCCAGGTTGTATTCGCTGTGGGCAATGCCGGTGCCGGCGCTCATCACCTGAACGTCACCCGCTTCAGTGCGACCCTTGTTGCCCAGGTTGTCCTGGTGAGTAATTGCGCCTTCACGGACATAGGTGATGATTTCCATGTCCCGGTGCGGGTGCTGCGGGAAACCGGTGCCCGGGGCAATCACGTCATCGTTCCATACCCGCAAGTTGCCCCAGTTCATGCGCTTGGGGTCATGGTATTCGGCGAACGAAAAGTGGTGATGAGCATCCAACCAGCCATGGTGAGCGCCGCCAAGCGAGTTGAAAGGTCTGAGTTCAAGCATGATCGTCTCCTGAAAGGTTCGTCATGGGGCGCAAGGCCTGGCCACGAATCGAGACCGGTTGTTGATGACCGGCATCATCCATCAGGCAACAATCGATAAAAAGCGTAAAAAATGCCGCATAATAATCGATAAATTAGATAGGAAGTGCGCTCGAAAGCGTCTCATCCAGCCTTCAATATCGCCCATAAGTCGATGAGTCATAAGCATTTCACTAGAACTAAAAAGCAAATACAGACACCATAGCCCTCAACAGCCTCACACCCTGGAGTCCGTCCGCGTGCCGCAACACACCCCCGATCTTCCGCCTGAACTTCGCCCGCTGGCCGAGATGCCATTGCTCAAGCGCCTGGCCGCGCGCTTTTTTGGTCATGGCCTGACGCGCCTGCGCGCACAACACCGCGCGTCTTGGTTGCACGGTCAGGCAGACGGTTTTCGTAGCGGTCATAGCGCCGGGGTGGACTACGGATACAAAGAAGGCAAGCTCGAGGGCCTGGAAGAGGGCCGGCAAGTCTTGCTGATTCGCGACTCACGCTGCACCGAGCACCGGCCACCCAATATCGATGTCCATCTTTTCGACGATTGGCGCCTGCCATTGACCGCCGAACTGAAGAAACGCATGAAAGCCGACGTCGCCCGGTTGCTGCCGGCACACGCCCAGCCCAGCGCTGCGCAGTGGAAAATGATCTTCAGTGATACGCCATCGACGTCGGTGATTGCCGGTGCGGGAGCGGGCAAGTCGACGACGCTGGTTCTGCGTATCCTGCTGCTCAGTCACTACCTGGGGTTCGAACTGAGCTCGATGACCGTGGTGACGTTCACTCGTGAGTCGCGCAAGGACTTCATCAATAAACTAATTGAGCTGTTTGCGCTCTGGGGGCATGCACTGGGTGTGCGCGAGGCGCGTGACCTGGTGCGCACCTTCCATTCGCGCATATTGCCGATGGTTCGCAGCCTGCCGGGCTTCGAGCGGCTGCAAGCCTTCGAAAACCTCAGTCACCGAGCGCAAGGCGCGGATGACGAAGTGGACAGCAACCCCTTCGATCTACGCATCAATGACGCCCAGCGTCAGCAACTCAATGCCTGTTATCACGCGTTGCACACTCGCGATGAGCGTTTTCGCGAGCTGATCAAGCCATTGTCCCGCCACGCTTTGCAACTCAAGGAGCTGGAGCGCGACCACCCCGATGTACAGAAGCGTATGGCCGTCACCGAACTGGCGGCCAAACGCGATGAAGAGCTCTGCGACCTGGTGGAAGACTTGTGGTTTCGCGCTGGCGCCTGGCCGATCAAAGGCATAGAGCCCAAGCGCCAGGCTTTCGATATCAATGGCAGCACCTTTCACTGCCACGGTTACATTGCCTCGCTGGACGCTTGGGTGGTGCTGGGATTCGACCCTGGTGAAAATCCGCAACTGACCCGGCCAAATGCCAAGCTTACGTTGCGTGCGGAAACCGCGGTAAAGCGCACGTTGTTTCAAGCTTTCTGTCGTAATCCATTGATATGGCTTGATAATTACGAGTCATCAAAGCGTGTGCTGGCGTCCCTTGGGGGGGATGCCAGCGCCGGGCCTGGCTTCGATTACAAGGTCAAGGGAGAGCTGGCGTCCGCGCCATTGCTGGACTGTTTTGTCGCTGCCGCCGGGTTCATTGAAAACCTCGGCCTGGATGTGCCGACGGCTGTGGGCCAGATGAGCTTTGCCAAGGATGACCCGGACCGCTTTTTCTTCGAGGCCTTGAGTCTGTACTGGCGCGCCCTGGAAGACCATTTGCTCGACCAGAAACCGCCGGTCATGACTTACAACCGCATGTTCGCGCTGTTTAGCGAACACTCCCCGGAAAACCTCAAGCTGCTCAGTGACGAGCTCTTGCGGCCGCTGTCGCACTTGATGATCGACGAGTTCCAGGACGTTTCACCGCAAATTGTCTCGTGGATCCGTGCCAGCCTGGCCGAAATCCGCAGTCGCGGGCCGGCGATGCACGTCGGGCGCGGCGCCCAGCATTCTTCATTGCTGTGCGTAGGCGATGACTGGCAGTCGATTTACGGCTGGCGTGGCAGTTCGCCGACCTATTTCATGGAGTTCAACAAGACGTTCTCGTCGCCAAGCACCACCAAGGTGATGCTCAGCGACAATTATCGCAGCCACCAGCACATCATTGACGCCGCCGAGTACATCGTGCGTGCCGCGCCTGCGATCGCGGGCAAGAAGGCCAAGGCCAGTGGCGAGCCAAAGGCCTTGCTGCCGGTCAATGTGCTGGACCGGGACGATCAGGGGATGGCCGAGCGCTTGATGGAGCACTATCGGAAAGGCGATTCAATCTTGATGCTTTATCGAAAAAGTAGCGATAAGTCATTGATAGAACAACATATTAAGCCTGTACTTAATGTTGATTCTAGCTTGCCGTTTGAAGCACGACGCCTCAAGCAACTGACCTATCACAGCGCCAAGGGCCTACAGGCTGACGCGGTATTCCTGCTCGGCGATTGCCAGCACCTGACCCGTTCGCCCTACAAAAACCAGGTGTACCGTATGGCGGGCCTGGGCAAGGCTGGCGACACTGAGCCTTATGACAATGCCCAGAAAGACGAGATTCTGCGCCTTGCATACGTGGGCATTACCCGGGCGGTAAGTCATTGCTATTGGTATGTCGATGCGCAGGACACCCAGGCGGTGAACATGCCCAAGGCGTCGGACCGGATCGGCAAGGGCAAGGCGTTTTTCGCCGATCATCGGCGGGCCAAAACGCCGGCATGACCCATGTAGGAGCCTGCGGTGCGGCTCTTACAAGGTATACATTTACCTCTCTACATACGATCAAATACGCCAAAGCGAGACGGCCTTATAGGGACGTGATTGCAGATCTGTCCGCGTTCTGATCGTTCCCATGCTCTGCGTGGGAATGCCGCCAGGGACGCTCCGCGTTCCACTGACAACGTATTAATTGAGCCGTGCGCAACGTTGATGCGGGGGCGTCACAGGAAGCCCCTGTGTGAAACTGGTTGCCTGCGTGCATATCCATTGCCGCGGTAACGGCCTCCTATGGTTTCGCCCTTACGGCGACTCCCTTTTTCAAACGCCGGAGTGCCGGCCCAGCAAAAAGGAAGCAAAAGGCTTTGCCCCACCACTCGGTGCCTCGCTGTGGCTCGGCATGCCCTCTCTCCGGCATTGCTCCGTGGGGCGCCCAGATCAAAAACAAAAGCGAGGCGGCCTTAAAGCCGACCTGACTTTTGCAGGTGCACCTCGATCCCCTGTAGGAGCGAGCATGCTCCGGGCGGCGTTCCGACGATTGATCGTTCCCATGCTCTGCGTGGGAATGCCGCCAGGGACGCTCTGCGTTCCGCCGACGACGCATTAATTGAGTCGTGCGCGACGGTGATGCGGGGCGTCACAGGAAGCCCTGTGTGAAATTGGTTGCCTGCGTACATATCCATTGCTGCGGTAACGGCGGCTTATGGTTTCGCTTTTACAGCGACTCCCTTTTTCAAACGCCAAAAAGGAAGCAAAAGGCTGTGCCCCACCACTTGGTGCCTCGCTTAGGCTCGGCATGCCCTCTCTCCGGCATTGCTCCGTGGGTCGCCGCGATGGGCCGTCCCTGGCCCAGCGCGGCTAAACCGGCGTCCTGCCGGTTTCCCCACTGCGCAATGCCTGCGTTCGGCCATCGTGGTTAACGGGGCGCCCAGATCAAAAACAAAAGCGAGGCGGCCTTAAAGCCGACCTGACTTCGACGGGTGTACCTCGATCCCCTGTAGGAGCGAGCATGCTCCGGGCGGCGTTCCGACGATTGATCGTTCCCATGCTCTGCGTGGGAATGCCGCCAGGGACGCTCCGCGTTCCACTGACGACGCATGACATGAGCCGTGCGCAATGGTGACGCGGAGCATCACAGGATGCATTCCCACGCAGAGCGTGGGAACGATCAATCAGGTACAGCCGGCAAGTCGGATCGCCACACCGCTGGCTACAAGGTGTACGCGTCCCCTCTACATCCTTGATCCCGTAAAAAACACAAAGCCCACAATATCGTGGGCTTTTGGATGGAAGTCCGGCCGTCAGGCATAACTCCTGAGGGCCACCGGAGGAATGAACGCTTCGAGCTCATCCTCCACGGCTTCGATTATTCGTTCGACGTCGGCGGCGTTCATCACCGTCGAGCAGGGGATACCGGCGATGGCGATCATGGTCTCGCCACTGGCTCGATCAAACAAACGGGCGATCATGCTGCCCGGGGCGTCCATGCTGGCCTCGAAACCCATGGGATGGAAATGCCAGCGCATCAGCTGGCAGGCGTTTGGAAAAGTGACCTTGCTGAACCCTTTATTCATGTGTTGCCCGCCTTCTTCATCGAGCGCTTCCATTAGCTCAGGTTAGGTGGGAGGAGCCTTCATTGGCTCAACCATTGACAGACTTTAAAAGTAGCAGCTGCATGTGAAAAAAATGTGTATTTTTCAGGTCGTTTGGCAATTGCTGCGCTTTTTTTGATGCAGGTCACGTGCGTGATCGTTTGCGCAATGGCCCGCCCGCATTTGCAATTGAAGGCGCGGGCCAATTTGGGCAAGCTCCGCACTTTTTGACGAGACCTTTCATGTACGCCGAGGATGATGGCCCGCTGCAAACCCAGGCCACGGGCGAGACGGTCATGCTTTACCACTTGCGCTGGAAACACCGCGATCTGGACGGGGTCATGGCGTTGTATCACCCCGATGTCCGATACAGTGATTTCTTCCAGAACCGGGTGATGGGGCTGGCCCAGTTGCGTGACTATGTGCAAAGCAGCATGCCCCGTGAGCCGGATGAGGCGCTGGAGCACTCGGACCGCATCCGCTTGGACGGCAACACTGCTTTCATCCAGTACCGCATCACTTTGCGTGGTGGTGAGGGGCTGGTGTCGTTTCGCGCCAGTGAAGCAATCACCGTGAAGGACGGGCTGATCTGGCGGGTCAACGAATATGCTTCGCTGGTCCATGAACAGCCCTGCGGCGAAAACACCGGCAGCCAGCGCCCGGCGGTCAGTCGACTGGGACTGTCGGTGCGGCAGTTGAGCTTCATGGCCGACAACCTGCAGCAGTACTTTCAACGCCAGCAGCCTTATCTCGACCCGCGGCTCGACCTGCAAAGGGTGGCACAGGAGTGTGGCTACAGTCGCAACCAGATTTCCTATCTTCTTAACCAGGTGCTGGGGCAGAGCTTCTATCGCTACGTCAACCAGGCCCGCCTGCAGCACCTGCTCAATGCGCTGGACAGTGCCATGCCCGCGGTGCGTATCGACGCCTTGGCGTTTGCCGCCGGGTTCAATTCACTGTCGGCGTTCTATAGCTGTTTCCGCCAGCACACCGGCCTGTCGCCCAAGGCCTACGTCAGGCAAATGTCCTTGCGTGCACGCGCGCAAGACAGCGCCTGAGCCCGTGCACTAGGATCAACGCCATCGAAGTCTGAGTGGCGGAGTCTTGAATGCCGGCGTGGCGCACTATCAGTTTGTGGATGGACCAACTCGACGAGCCTTTGCTGGCGCGTGCGGCGCTGGAACAGGATCTGGATGTCGATGTCGCGATTATCGGCGCGGGGTACACCGGGCTCTGGACCGCCTACTACCTGAAGCGACAGGCTCCTGGCCTGAATATTGTCATCATAGAAGCGCAAACAGCCGGTTTCGGTGCCTCGGGGCGTAACGGCGGGTGGTTGATGGGCAATCTGCTGGGCGAAGACCGGCTGCTCGCTTCGTTGTCACCCGAGCAACGTCGTGCCTCTTACGATTTGCTCCACGACATCCCTGATGAGGTGAAACGCGTCATCGAACGTGAAGGCATCGATTGCGATTATCGTAAAGGCGGCGCCCTCTATTGTGCCGCTCGCTACCCCGAGCAGGAGGCCACACTGCGCCAGTACCTGGACAAACTGTACGGCCAGGGTCTCAACGAAAACGACTACCGCTGGCTGAGCCCGGAGCAGATGGCGCAGCAAATTTGCCTGGCCAAGCCTTATGGCGCTATTTATGCGCCACATGTCGCGACCCTCCATCCGGCCAAGCTGGTCCGGGGACTGGCACGCGCGGTCGAGCGCATGGGCGTGCGGATCTACGAGAACAGCCCGGTGAATCATTGGCAGTCCGGCAGCCTTCGCACTGCCCAGGCGACGGTGCGCAGCCGCTGGGTGGTACCGGCTGTCGAAGGCTATTCGGTGACCTTGCCGCCCTTGGGACGTTATCAGTTGCCGGTGCAAAGCCTGATCGTGGCTACCGAACCGCTGTCGGCCGCCACCTGGGACGAGATTGGGCTGAGTCATGGCCAGGCCTTCAGCGAAAACAGTCGCCAGGTGACCTATGGCCAACGGACGGCAGATAACCGACTGATCTTTGGCGCGCGCGGGGGCTATCAGTTTGCCGGCAAGCTGCGCCATGACTTTGACCTGACGCGTAGCGAAATCGAGTTGCGGCGCTATCTGTTCGGCGAACTGTTTCCACAGCTTCGCAATGTGCAGATCACCCATGGCTGGGGCGGCAACCTGGGCATGTCACGGCACTTCAAGCCCCATATGCTCTGTGACCAGGCCAGCGGTATTGCCCTGTCCGGCGGTTATGGCGGGGAGGGGGTCGGTGCCAGCAACCTGGGTGGCAGGACCCTTGCCGACCTGATCCTGCAACGCGACACCGAGCGGGTTCGCCAACCGTGGGTAATTGCCCTGGGCGGACTGCACGCGCTCAAGGCCTGGGAGCCCGAACCTTGGCGCTGGCTCGGCTACAACGCGATCATTCGCAGCTTCGTCCACGAAGACCAGACCCTGGCCAACCCGACCAGCGCGCCATGGCGGCGCAGGCTCGCCAGCGGGGTCGCGGGGTTCATGGAAGGCTTGATGCACTGAACAGTGTTGCCTTCGATGATCCGTGATCAACTGACAGGTTCAACCGTGCACCTCATTTCACCTGCGCCCGGCATCCGCAACAGGGCATCGTTGCCGTTTTGCCAGAAGCTTTGGCTGCCCCTGTTGTCCTTGCCCTGGTACAGGGCTCCGGACGAACTCGGCACCTGTTCCAGCGTGGTCGAGGTATTGGCCCATTTCAGGTAAACCACTGCCGGTTCGACAGTGAAGAACGTGGCGGCCACCAGCGCGCCAAGCCCGGTGCAGCGAAAGGCCTGCGGGCCTTCAGTGAGCCTGCTGGGGTCCTTGGTCCTGGCAATGGCCGAGCCTTGGCGCAGTTGGTGCGCACGCTCGGCATAGTGGCTCACCGTGCATGCCTTGGGATCGGCTTCGGTCGCGCATTGATCGCGGGCGAGCAGCCAGAAGCGCTGGTCGATCTCGACTTTGTCGGGTCGCGGCACCGAATGCTCATCGGTGAGCGCCAGGCGATACAGGCGCGTCAGCTCGATATCCATCTGCGCCAGTCGAGCGTCGCGACAGATAAGCTTTTCAACGGCCCCCCGGGCCGCGGCGCAGTCGAAGCTGGTATTGAAGGATCGAGCAGGTGTCGCGGCATTTGCACAAAGACTCATTGAAAACCAAGCGGCGACCGCGAGGAGGGGAGTCAGAAGTGGCGTGACCATTTTCATTTCGACACCATCATTCGGTCGCACTGGGTCTAACGCAGTGTAAGGCAGTGCTCGAAACCTGCCACACAGGGGGCGCAGGCAACACGATTCGCGGGCTCAGTCTTCCTGGCGAATCGTGGCCACGTCATCGGCCTTGACTTTGACCTTGGCTCCGGAAATATCCTCGAACTCGAAGAAACCGTCCTTGGTCTTGGTTTTTGGCATGTCCTTGGTCAGATACTGGGTGCCGTTCTGCAGGGTGACCACCGTGGGCGTCGAGCAGCCGGCCAGGGCGATGAAGGCCGCTACCGCCATGGGAAACGCCAGAGTCTTGATGTTCATAATCACCTCTCATTGTTAAAAAAAACCAGTGTGGCTGTCGCAAGCGAATGCCGTTCCTTGGCGGTTGGTGCGATGCAACAGCAGAAAGTTCTATGCCCAAGGCAAAAATCCCTTAAAGCGCCTCCGCTTATCCTTTTCCATTTGCATGGGGTAGGGCGTTGCTGGTATCTGTATGCATAACCAGTGCTTGTTAATCGTGGCTCCTTTCCCGTGACTGCAAATCCTCTCGACGACCCGTTCTACTACCTCAACAACTTCATGCAAGTGCTTGATTGGCTTGAGCAACGTTATGCCGACGTGTTGAGCGTCGAAGAGCACCGCTTTATTCATGACTTCAATGGTTTGCCCCGCGAGGCCCGGGCGCTACTGGTCAGGCTGGTCATGCGCAAAGGCATGCATTTTCGCGCCAGCAAATTGCATTACGTCGAGATCGGCGATATCGCCAGCGCAGCCCGGCCGTTGCTCGAATTGGGCTGGCTCGACGAGCACCAGCCGTTGTCGGTCGAGGCGTTATTTGAAGTGTTGCTCAAGGCGGAAATTCTTCAATGCCTGGGCAGTGCCATTACTCAACCCAAGGGTAAAAAGACCGACTGGCTACCGGCTCTGTGCGAGCAGTTTCCTCACGAGCAATCCTTTAAGGATTGGTGTCCGGCGCTGGGTGACCGCTTGTTCAGCCTGACCATCATGGGCCTGTGCGATCGCCTGCGCTTGATGTTTTTTGGCAATCTTTACCAGGATTGGTCTGAATTCGTCTTGGCGGACCTTGGGGTCTTCACCTATGAAAAAGTAGAGTTTTGCGCCGATTCCCGAGGCTTGCGCAGCCGCGAGGACGTCGATGCCTGCCTGTTCCTTTACCAGTGCCAGCAGCTTTTCGAAGCCGGTGAGCCGGTGGCCGCGATTGTCGCCCAGATCAACGGCCTGGCACTGGGCAATCCCTGGCTGCAGAGACGTCGTGATAAGCTCTTATTCCAGATGGGCCAGGCGTGCGAGCGCGCCGGTGATTTCTGCGCCGCGTTGACCCTGTACCGGGACTGCGTGTATCCCGGCGCGCGCTTGCGCATGATCCGTGTGCTGGAACGCTGCGGTGAGTACCCACTGGCCCTTGACCTGGCGTGCCAGGCCGAACAAGCACCGCAAAACGCCGCGGAACAGCAACACCTGCTGCGTGTCCTGCCCAGGTTGCGTCGCAAGCTGGGCGGGCCGGCGGTCAAGCGTCCGGCCCCACGACAGATGGAACGCCTGGAGCTGCAACTGATCAGGACCGACCCGATGTTGTCAGTGGAGGACTACGTGCAGGCGCACCTGGGCGAAGACTCGGCGCCGGTTCATTACGTCGAAAACAGCTTGGTCAACTCGCTGTTCGGGTTGCTGTGCTGGCCGGCGATATTCGCCCCGCTGCCGGGGGCGTTTTTCCATCCGTTCCAACGCGGTCCGGTGGACCTGCTGAGCGAAGACTTCCACAGCCGCCGGGCCGAGTTGTTCCAGGCCTGCCTCGATGAACTCGACGACGGTCGATACCTTGAGACCATCCGCCTGCGCTATGCCCAAAAGTGGGGCGTGCAGTCGCCATTCGTGTTCTGGGGCGCACTCAGCGAGCCGTTGCTGGAGCAGGCGCTGGACTGCTTGCCCGCCGAACACCTCAAGCACTGGTTCAACCGGTTGTTACTGGACATCAAGGCCAATCGGGCGGGCATGCCCGACCTGATCCAGTTCTGGCCGCAGGAAAAAACCTACCGCATGATCGAAGTCAAGGGGCCCGGGGATCGCCTGCAGGATAACCAGCTGCGCTGGCTGGAGTTCTGTCATGAGCACCGGATGCCGATTGCCGTGTGTTATGTGCAATGGGCGGAGCAAGGCGCTTGAGCTACAGCATCGCGGTGCGTGCGTTATGTGAGTTCACCGCCAAGGTCGGGGACCTCGACTTGCGCTTCACTCCCTCGCCGACCGCCCTGGAAGGCATCGTCGGGCACCGTACGGTAGCGTCACGGCGCAGTGACGACTACCAGAGTGAAGTCGCCCTCGAAGGTGCGTATCAGGGCCTGACGGTCAAGGGCAGGGCGGATGGCTATGATCCCTCGCAAAATTGCCTCGAAGAGGTCAAGACCTACCGTGGTGACTTGAGCAAGCAACCGGCCAACCACCGGCAACTGCATTGGGCACAGGCCAAGGTCTATGGCTGGCTGATGTGCCGCAAACTCAACCTGGCGCAGATCAACCTGGCGCTGGTGTATTTCGATATCGTCAGCGAAAGGGAAACTTGTCTGCTCGAGGCGTTCAGCGCCGCCGAGCTCGGGCAGTTCTTCGAACACCATTGCGGCCTGTTCCTGCACTGGGCCGAACAGGAAACGGCCCATCGCCAAAGGCGTGACCTTGCGGCACGACAGCTGGCGTTTCCCCATGCCGAGTTTCGCCCCGGGCAGCGTCACCTCGCCGAATCGGTGTTCAAGGCGGTCAGCACCGGGTGTTGCCTGATGGCCCAGGCACCCACGGGGATTGGCAAGACCATCGGCACCCTGTTCCCGCTGCTCAAGGCCCTGGCGCCGCAGCAACTGGACAAGCTGTACTTTCTCACGGCGAAAACCCCGGGACGCAAGCTGGCCCTGGACGCCGCGCAGGTGATCCTCGACTGCAGCGATGCACCGCCTTTGCGAATTCTGGAGATGATCGCCCGGGACAAGGCCTGTGAACACCCGGACAAGGCCTGTCACGGTGAATCCTGTCCGTTGGCCCAGGGCTTCTACGATCGATTGCCGGCGGCACGCCAGGCCGCCAGCGAGCTTGGCCTGTTGAACCAGAGCGCATTGCGCCAGGTCGCTTTGGAGCATGAGGTGTGCCCGTATTACCTGAGCCAGGAAATGGCGCGCTGGGCCGATGTGGTCGTTGCCGATTACAACTATTACTTCGATTTCAGTGCGCTGCTGTTCGGCCTGGCCCAGGCCAACAACTGGAAAGTCGCGGTACTGGTCGACGAAGCCCACAACCTGGTGGAACGTGGTCGTCAGATGTACAGCGCGAGCCTCGACCAATCGACCCTCGACGGCGTTCGGAAAACCGCTCCCGAGGTGTTGAAAAAAAGCCTGCAGCGAGTCAACCGCGAATGGAACGCCTTGCATAACCAGCAGTCTGCTGCTTATCAGGCCTATGACAAGCCACCGGAAAAACTGCTCCAGGCCTTGTCGTCGTGCAGCGCCAGCATCGGCGATTACCTTAACGATCATCCGCAGGGACTGGACAGTGCATTGCAAAGCTTTTACTTCGAGGTACTGCAGTTCTGTCGGGTGGCCGAACTTTTTGACCAGCAGTACCTGTTCGACATCAGCAAACGCGACCTCGACCGCAAGCGCAACCTCTCGCAACTGTGTCTGCGCAACGTGGTGCCCGCGGGCTTCATCGGGCCGCGCCTGAGCGCTGCCCGCAGCACCGCCCTGTTCTCGGCGACCCTCAGCCCTCGCCACTATTACGCCGACTTGCTGGGTACGCCGGCGAATACCGTGTGCATCGACGTCGAGTCGCCTTTTCATGCCGATCAGCTACATGTACAGATCATCAACCAGATCTCCACGCGTTTCGTTCATCGCCAGGCATCCCTGGCGCCGATCGTCGAACTGATCGCCCGGCAGTTCATGCGGCGCCCCGGCAATTACCTGGCGTTCTTCAGCAGTTTCGATTACCTGCAGCAAGTGGCGCAGTTGCTCGCCGAGCGTTATCCCGGGATCAATCTATGGTCACAGTCACGGGGCATGGCGGAGGCGCAACGCCAGGCGTTCCTCGACCGGTTCACCGCCGAAGGCCAGGGCGTGGGCTTTGCGGTGTTGGGCGGGGCGTTTGGCGAAGGCATCGATTTGCCGGGTGCACGCTTGATTGGCGCGTTCATCGCCACCCTGGGGTTGGCGCAGCTCAACCCGGTCAACGAGCAACTCAAGCAGCGCATGGCGGCCATGTTCGGTGCGGGCTACGACTACACCTACCTGTATCCCGGCGTGCAAAAAGTGGTGCAGGCCGCTGGCAGAGTGATTCGTACACAGCAGGACCGAGGCGTGGTGATGTTGATCGATGACCGGTTTGGCGACAACAAGGTCAGGCAACTGCTGCCGCGCTGGTGGTCAATTGCTTCGGCGGCTGTTCAAATGGACGGTTTATCGCATACTGCTGAGTTACAGCACCCGATGTGAGGGATCAATGAGCGAAGATCGAATCCAGGCCAGGGTCATTGAGGACAGGCGCTTGCGCCTGCTGATCGATGCGGTGGTTGACTACGCGATCTACATGATTGACCCCGATGGCATCATTACCAGCTGGAACGCAGGGGCCCGGCGGTTCAAGGGCTATGAGGAAGCCGAGATTCTCGGCCAGCATTTTTCGCGCTTCTACACCGATGAAGATCGTCGTGCCGGCTTGCCTCAGCGGGCGCTGGACACGGCCATTCGCGAGGGCCGATTCGAAGGTGAAGGCTGGCGTGTGCGCAAGGACGGCACGCATTTCTGGTCCCACGTGGTGATCGATCCGATTTACGACCCGTCGGGCACGCTGCTGGGATTTGCCAAGATTACCCGTGACCTGACCGACCGCAAGATGGCCGAAGAGACCCTCAAGCAAAGCGAGCAACAGTTTCGCTTACTGGTGCAAAGCGTCACGGACTACGCCATCTACATGCTGGCCCCGGATGGTCGCGTGACCAACTGGAACCTGGGAGCCCAACGGATCAAGGGCTATTTGCCCGAAGAAGTTATTGGCCAGCACTTTTCGATGTTCTACACCCCTGAAGACAAGGCGAGCGGCTTACCCGGCCGGGCATTGGAGATTGCCACGCGTGAGGGGCGCTTCGAGAACAAGGGATGGCGAGTGCGCAAGGACGGCACAAGGTTCCTGGCTCACGTCGTGGTTGACCCGATCTGGGGAGACACCGGTACGTTGCTAGGCTTTGCCAAGATCACCCGCGACATCACCGAAGCGACCCAGGCGCAGCAGGCACTTGAACAAACCCGCGAAGCGCTGTTCCAGGCGCAAAAGATGCAAGCCATCGGCCAGCTTAGTGGGGGGATTGCCCACGACTTCAATAATCTGCTCACAGTCATTCTTGGCAATCTGGAAATCGTGCGCAAACGCCTGGCGGACGACCCGAAAATCGTCCGGTTGCTCGACAACGCCACCCAGGGTGCATTGCGCGGCGTGTCCTTGACCCAGCGCATGCTGGCTTTTGCCAGGAAGCAAGAGCTCAAATCCGAACCTGTGGAACTTCCCGCCCTGGTGCAGGGCATCAGCGGACTGCTGCGCAGTTCCCTGGGACCGTCGGTGGCACTGGAAACCCGTTTTCCAGAGCGGATCGAGCCGGTCCTGGCCGATATCAACCAGCTCGAATTGGCGATGCTGAACCTGGCCACCAACGCCCGCGATGCTATGCCCGACGGCGGAAAAATCGTCATCAGCGCCCGCGTTGAAACTATCTCTGATCCGTTACGGGCGGGGCGTTATGTGTGCCTGAGCATCACCGACACCGGCGACGGGATGGATGAAGCAACGCTGGCCTCGGCAATGGATCCGTTCTTCACCACCAAAGGGCTGGGCAAGGGGACTGGACTGGGGCTGTCGATGGTCCATGGCTTCATCGAACAACTGGGCGGTCGATTCATTCTCAAGAGTCAGAAAAACCAGGGCACGACTGCAGAACTGTGGTTGCCCGTGGCCTCGGAAGACTCGATAGCGGCCCCCCTTGCCGAGGAGCCGGCAACGCCGGAAGTCCCTCGCTTGTGCATCCTGGTGGTGGACGACGACAGCCTGGTGTTGACCAGCACTTGCCTGTTGCTGGAAGACCTCGGTCACCAGGTGATCACCGCAACGTCGGGCGCTCAGGGACTGGAGGTGTTCGAAAACAATATGGGCATCGATCTCGTCATTACCGATATGGCGATGCCTCAGATGAGTGGCGCGCAATTGGCGCAAGCCATCCGCGAGCGCAACCCCGACATGCCGATCATCCTGGCCACTGGATATGCCGAGCGCCTGGAAGGGTTTGCAGCCAGGTTGCCGCGCTTGTCCAAGCCGTTTACCCAGTTGAACCTGGTGGAAATTATCGCCTCAGCCATGTAGGAGCGAGCATGTCGAATCGTCGCACCGTCGCGATGGTCGTCAACGATGACGCTGGTCACCTGACACCCCTCGGAGCTCTCAAGTTCATCGCGTGCATGCTCGCTCCTACAGGTTTTTCACTCGCCGTCGTTATTGTGCACCTGGATCTCAGGCCGCCATATGCGAGGCGTCGAGTTCCTTTTTCAGGCGGGCCTTGAGGGTCTCCATTTTTGCCCCCAGTTCATCCAGCGTCGCTTTACCCAGCAGCTTCCTGGCTTGGGGAAACATCGTGGTCTCTTCCTCTTCAATGTGGTGTTCGAGCAGTTCCTTGACCACCTTGACGCGACCGGCGAACTCGGGCGTGGATGGGTCGGTGACTTTCAGGTCCGGCAGCACCAGGGAATCCACCGTACGGTGTTCTTCCTTGGCTTCGTAATACATGATGTCCTGCTCCTTGCCACCGGCTTCCTTGTACGCCGGGTACAGGACGTCTTCTTCAAGACGGGTATGAATCGAAATTTCCATTTCCAGCTTTGCAAGCAGATCGGCGCGTTTTTTCAGGCCGCGCTCGGTGGACTCACTCAGTTGGCTGAGGATGCCTTTTACGCGTTCATGGTCGGCTTTCAACAGGTCTATGGCATTCATGGTCGGGTTTCTCCAGATTGAGGGCAGCTCGCACGGTTAATTCCGCAGGACACTCATCGTTGTGGAGCATTTGTCGTGCCGCTTTTTGATGTCTCAGGTAAACGCCTGAAATTCAATGGGTTACAAGCGCTAATGGCCATTAGGGGTCATGCAGGCTGCATGAAGCCGGGATTTGGCTCATGCACTTCGCCACAGCCGTGAGCGATCAAGCAGATGGGGGCTTTTGCCGCTCATAGTGGGCGAGAAGCGGCTGGGTGCTGATGCCGTGAATCAGAATGCTCAGTGCGACCACCGAGAGCGTGAGGTCGGTGCACAAGGTGGCCATCGTCGGTGCGAGGTTGTGATTCAAGGCGTAGAACAGGTAGTAAAAACTACCGATGCCGCGAATCCCGAACCAGCCGATCAACAGCCGTTGCTTGCCGTCAAGCAACGTTCCCCAAGGCACCAGCGCGACAATCAGCGGCCGGATCACGCAGAACAGTACCAACGCAACCGCCAGCGCGCGCCAGTCCCAGTGACCCACCAGCACGACCCCGAGCAACGTCACCAGGAACACCTCCATGGCCCGTTCGACCAGGCTGCCAAAGGACAGCATGTCGCCGATCATGATCCCGGCCGCCACCTGCGCTTCCTCCAGGTTCGCCACATCGCCATGCACGGCGGCATCGGGCTCGACGTTCTGATGACCGACCACCGGCTGCACCAGATGCTCGGCGGGCGTCTGGGAGTGCCCCATCGACTTGACCTCGGCCCGACGCAACCCCAGGCCCGCCGCGAACACCGACAGGAAACCGTAGCCATGGACCGACTCTGCCGCGACGTACGCCAGGGCGATAAGGGCAAAGGTCAGGTAGTCGTTGGGGGACAGAGTGCTGTCTGCATTTCTGATGCGCATGGACAATGTGAGGCGCCCGATCACGCGCCCCATGCAATAGCCGACCAGCAAGCCCGCAGGCACCGCCCATAGCAGGCGCTTGAGCGCCCAGTCATCGAGCCAGGCGGTGGATGCGCCGCTGCCTTGCTCGATAAACAGCAAGCCCAGGATCACGAAGGGAAATGCAATGCCATCGTTGAGGCCGGCCTCACCGGACAGGCCGAAGCGCACCGCGTCGACGTCCTTGGCATCGTTGACCTGTACCAGCGAGGCCAGTACCGGGTCGGTGGGCGCCAGGATCGCGCCGATCAGCAGCGACGGTCCCCATGGCAAGGCGAAGGCATAATGCAGCAACAGGCAAACACCGATAATGGTCAGGACCATGACTGGCCCGGCCAGCCCGAAAGCTACACGCCACCTTCGGTCCCTCAGGGGCAGGCGCAGCTTGAGGCCACAGACGAACAACGAAAAGAGCACCGCGACTTCCGTCAGGTGCTCCATCCAGAACGCCGCGTCCTTGATGTCCAGCCTCAGCCAGCCCAGCCCCGCCGGCCCGATGACCACCCCCAACGCCAGGCACACGGCCGAGGTGGTCACCGGCATCCAGCGCAGATAGGACGAGGTCAGTGCCAGCGTCAGCAGCACGGCACCCAGCACCGCAACCCAGGCAATGAAACTCATGGCCCGTGTTTGACGAAAGGTGCGGACATGACGACCTCCAGATATGGAAAGGCCCGTCACCCAGGGCCCGTGAACTGTTGAGCATTGAAACAGTGGCCCGGTTCCATTTTTCAGGGGCATCGCGTTATCACAGGATCGGCTTGCCCCCGGTCACCCCAAAACGCTGGCCGGTGATGTAGCTGCCTTCGTCCGAGGCCAGTAGCACATAGATCGGCGCCACTTCCACCGGCTGGCCCGGACGGCCAAGCGGGGTGTTGGCGCCGAAGTTCTGTACCGTTTCCTCTGGCATGGTCGAGACGATCAGCGGCGTCCAGATCGGTCCCGGCGCCACGCTGTTGACCCGGATATTCTTCGGTCCGAGCATTTGCGCCAGGCCGGCGGTGAAGTTGGCGATCGCGCCCTTGGTCGTGGCATACGCCAGCAGGGTGGGGTTGGGCATGTCGGAGTTGACCGAGCTGGTGTTGATAATCGAACTGCCGGGCTGCATGTGCTTGAGGGCCGCCTGGCAGATCCTGAAAATGGCGGTGATGTTGACGTCGAAGGTCATCACCCATTCTTCGTCAGGAATGTCCTCTAGGTTTTCGTGGGTCATCTGGAACGCCGCGTTGTTGACCAGGATGTCGATGCGGCCGAAGCGCTCGACCGTTTTCTCCACCAATGCCCGGCAATGCACCTTGTGCGCCAGGTCGCCGGGCAGCAGCAGGCATTGGCGGCCAGCCTGTTCAACCCAGCGCGCGGTTTCCTGCGCATCTTCCTGCTCATCAAGATACGCCACGGCCACGTCGGCACCTTCACGGGCGAAGGCAATGGCTACCGCGCGGCCTATGCCGCTATCGCCCCCGGTAATCAGGGCAATCTTGCCGGTCAGTCGACCCGAACCCTTGTAGCTCTGCTCGCCGCAATCGGGGTACGGGTCCATTTTGCGTTGGGAGCCGGGGACGGGTTGGTGTTGTTTGGGGAAGGGTGGTTTTGGGTAGTCGTTCATCATTGATCTCCGGGTTAAAGGTTGGGCGGTCAAAGGGTTGACCTTGGCCTTTTGGGTGGAGTTCGGTTGGATGAAGAACCATTGGAATCGTTGTTTGTTGATAGAGTACTTATTCGTTGCTGCGGTAACGGCCGCTTAGGGTTTCGCTTTTACTGTAGGAGCCAGGCTTGCCGGCGAAGGCGTCCTGGCGGCCAATGGGGGGGGGGACTGAGTACATATCCATTCCTGCGGTAACGGCCACTTAGGGTTTCGCTTTTACAGCGAGTCACTTGGAAGAGCCCCAAGTAACCAAGGGCTCTTGCCCCTGGCGTTCGGTGCCTCGCTAATGCTCGGCATGCCCTCGCTCCGGTCCTGCTCCGTGGGTCGCCGCGATGGGCCATCCCTGGCCCAGCGCGGCTAAACCGGCATCCATGCCGGTTTACCCACTGCGCAGAACCTCCACTCGGCCTCTCGATGGGGCAAGAAAATCAAAAGCCAAAGCGACAGCGAGGCGGCCTGACAGCCGACCTGATTTCGCGGATGTACTCATCCCTCTGTAGGAGCGAGCATGCTCGCGATGAACCTGAGAGCGCCGCGGGCTGACAGGTGCCCAGCGTCATCGTTAATGACCATCGTCGGAACGCCGCCCGGAGCATGCTCGCTCCTACAGGGGATCCAGGTGCATCCGTCAAAGTCAGGTCGGCTTTAAGGCCGCCTCGCCTTGCTGTTGATCGCGGGCGCCCCGTTAACCACTATGGCCGAACGCAGGCATTGCGCAGTGGGTAAACCGGCAGGACGCCGGTTTAGCCGCGCTGGGCCAGGGATGGCCCAGCGCGGCGACCCACGGAGCAATGCCGGAGAGAGGGCATGCCGAGCCTAAGCGAGGCACCGAGTGGTGGGGCAAAAGCCTATTGCTTCCTTTTTGGCGTTTGAAAAAGGGAGTCGCCGTAAGGGCGAAACCCTAAGTGGCCGTTACCGCAGGAATGGATATGTACTCCGACAACCGATTTCACATAGGGCTTCCTGTGACGCCCCGCATCACCGTTGCGCACGGCTCAATTAATGCGTCGTCAGCGGAACGCGGAGCGTCCCTGGCGGCATTCCCACGCAGAGCGTGGGAACGATCAAAGCACAGGCATCACCAAAAGCAGGTCGGCTTTCAGGCCGCCTCGCTTTGCTTTTGATCGCGGGCGCCCCGTTAACCACGATGGCCGAACGCAGGCATTGCGCAGTGGGTAAACCGGCAGGACGCCGGTTTAGCCGCGCTGGGCCAGGGACGGCCCATCGCGGCGACCCACGGAGCAATGCCTTCGTTCTGGCATGCCGAGCCCTAGCGAGGCACCGAGTGGTGGGGCACAGCCTTTTGCTTCCTTTTTGGCGTTTGAAAAAGGGAGTCGCTGTAAAAGCGAAACCATAAGCGGCCGTTACCGCAGGAATGGATATGTACGCAGTCAACAAAAGATAAGCGGCCGTTACCGCAGGAACGGATATGTACGCAGTCAACAAAAGATAGGCTACCAGCCACCTTCACCGATAAGCCACCTGCTACAGGGATCTGCGCCAGGCAGGCGGCTGCGTTAATATGCCCACCTCCTCGAACCAGAACAGGGCTCGCCTCGCGTAATGTCGGAAAAAGACACCATTTCCATTCAGTTGGTGCGTGAAGCGCTGCTGCAAAGTTGCGAGCCGGGCGCAGCCACCGATGAGGTATTGCACAAGGTCGGCATTGATCCGGCATTGCTCGCCAGCAGCGACGCCCGTGTTGCGGCCAGCGCTTATGCGCGCTTGTGGCGCTTGCTGGCGCGGCGTGGGGATGACGAGTTTTTCGGCATGGACCCGCGCAAGCTCAAATCCGGCAGCCTGGAGTTCCTCTGTCGCTGCGCCATGGTCCAGCCCAGCCTGGCCGCCGGGCTCACCACGGGTTTGAGTTTCCTTTCGTTGATGCTTGAGCGCATGCCTGCCGAGCTGGTTCATCAGCAAAGCCTGGCGGAAATCGTGTTGCTCGAGGACGACCATGAACCGCGTCGGGCCTTCACTTACTTTACCTATTGGATGATCGTGCACGGCGTGGCCTGTTGGCTGGCCGGACGCCGAATTCCGATCCTGGCGATCGAGCTGCGCTGTGCGCAGCCGGATTTCTGCCATGACTATCAGGTGATGTTCTCCGAGAACCTGCGTTTCGACCGACCACGTACACGGATGATCTTTTCCGCTGACTGCCTGGGCCTGCCGATCAAGCGCAGCCTTGAGGAGCTGCGGCGCTTCCTGGCCCATGCGCCGGCCAACATCCTGGTCAAGTACCGCGACCCGCAAAGCCTGGCCAGCCGGATCAAGCAGGACCTGCGGCAACTACCCGCCGAGCAGTGGCCGGAGACCGAAACCCTGGCGCAACGCCTGTGCATGTCGGCCTCGACCCTGCGCCGTCGCCTTGCCGAGGAAGGCCAGACGTATCAGGGGCTCAAGGACAGCGTGCGCAAGGAACTGGCCATCGCCTGGCTGGCGGAACCAGCCATCAGCTTCGCCGACATCGCCGCCCGGCTGGGGTTTGCCGATACAAGTTCGTTCTACAAGGCATTTCGCAAATGGTCGGGGTCCAACCCCGGGCATTACCGCAGTTTGATTCTCAACGAATCTCCCTAACCCCCCTGTAGGAGCTGCCGCAGGCTGCGATCTTTTGATCCTGATCTTTTCGGGGCCGCTGAAAAACAGATCAAAAGATCGCAGCCTGCGGCAGCTCCTACAGGGATCGCGTTCCCAGGTTGGTTTTTGGCCAAACCAGTCAAGCAACTTGATAACTTTGACCATTGCCCCACACCCCGCCTGGAGCGAGTATTTCCCTGTTGGTTACGGTTCCCCCACCTAACAAAAAATACAGGGACTCTGGCAATGCGCGATTACTTGTCTGCTGTTTCACAGTTCAACTACCAGCACACCGTCGATGCCGCACTCGCAGGCAATCTGACCGCTCTCAACGCCTGTATCGAATGTTGCGACCGGCATGCGCTCCCTGGGCGTATCGCGTTGTTCTGGGAGGGACGTGACGGCACCAGCGCGACCTACACTTTCACCGACCTGCAGGACAAAGCCGCGCGTTTCGCCAACTTCCTGCTGGCCCAAGGCGTGAAGAAAGGCGACAAAGTCGCCGGGCTCCTGCCACGCAATATCGAATTGCTGATCACCGTGTTTGCCACCTGGCGCATCGGCGCGGTGTATCAACCGTTGTTCACCGCTTTCGGCCCCAAGGCCATCGAGCATCGCCTGGGTAGTTCCGGAGCCAAAGTAGTGGTGACCGACGCGGTCAATCGCTCGAAACTCGCGGAAATCGCCGACTGCCCAACCATCGTCACCGTCGCAGGTGCCAAAGGGCAGGGCATTGTCCGTGGTGACTACAGCTTCTGGGCCGAACTGGCCAACTACGGCAATGATTGCGAACCGGTGCTGCTGACCGGCGAAGACCCGTTCCTGCTGATGTTTACCTCGGGCACCACTGGCCCTTCAAAAGCGCTGTCGGTGCCGCTCAAGGCCATCGCCGCCTTCAAGGGCTACACCCTTGACGCAGTGGATCTGCGCCCCGAAGACGCCTTCTGGAACCTGGCCGACCCGGGCTGGGCCTATGGCATCTATTTCGGCGTGACAGGTCCGCTGTCCATGGGGCATCCGATTACTTTCTACGATGGTCCGTTCACCCTGGAAAGCACCTGCCGGGTGATCAACAAGTACGGGATCACCAACCTCACCGGCTCACCGACGGCTTATCGCCTGTTGATCGCCGGTGGCGAGGAATTCGCCAGGTCGATCAAGGGCAAGCTGCGCATTGTCAGCAGCGCCGGCGAGCCGCTGAACCCGGAAGTGATCCGTTGGTTCGCCGATAACCTGGACGTGGTCATCCATGACCATTACGGCCAGACCGAACTGGGCATGGTGCTGTGTAACCACCATGGCCTGGAGCACCCGATCCATATGGGCGCCGCCGGTTTTGCCTCGCCCGGCCACCGCATCGTGGTGCTGGACGATGCCTACCGGGAACTGGGCGTCGGCCAGCCGGGGATTCTCGCCATCGACCGTACCCAATCGCCGATGTGCTGGTTCGCTGGCTACGAAGGCGCGCCGACCAAGGCCTTCGTCGGCAATTACTACTTGAGCGGCGACACGGTCGAGTGGAACCCGGACGGCAGCATCAGCTTCGTCGGCCGTAGCGACGACGTGATCACCACCTCCGGCTACCGCGTCGGCCCGTTCGATGTGGAAAGCGCATTGATCGAGCACCCGGCGGTGGTGGAAGCCGCAGTGGTCGGCAAGCCCGATCCGGAGCGCACCGAGCTGGTCAAGGCCTTCGTCGTGATCTGCTCGCAATACCGCGCAACCCCGGAGCTGGCCGAAGAGTTGCGCCAATACGTGCGCAAGCGCCTGGCGGCGCACTCGTATCCCCGCGAAATCGAATTTGTCAGCGAGTTGCCGAAAACCCCAAGCGGCAAATTGCAGCGCTTTATCTTGCGCAACCAGGAAGTCGCCAAGGCTCAAGAGGCCGCGGCGAAGAACGTTCCAGCTTGAATCCAAGGAAACAATCATGCAGATCGAAAACAAGGTTTTTCTCGTCACCGGCGGTGCTTCCGGCCTTGGTGCGGCCACCGCTGAAATGCTGGTCGCGGCCGGCGCCAAGGTGATGCTGGTGGACATGAATGCCGAGGCTGTCGCGGCGCAGGCCCAGCGCCTGGGCGCGCAAAGCGTGGTGGCGGACATCAGCAGCGAAGCAGCGGCCGAGGCCGCGGTGCAGGCAACGGTCAAGGCCTTCGGTGGCCTCAATGGCCTGGTCAACTGTGCCGGCATCGTGCGTGGCGAAAAGATCCTGGGCAAGAACGGTCCGCATGCGCTGGCAAGCTTCAGCCAGGTGATCAACGTCAACCTGATCGGCAGCTTCAACATGTTGCGCCTGGCCTCGGCGGCGATTGCCGAAACCGAAGCGGACGCCGATGGCGAGCGCGGCGTGATCATCAACACCGCCTCTGCGGCGGCTTACGACGGCCAGATCGGCCAGGCGGCGTACTCGGCGTCCAAGGGGGCGATCGTCAGCCTGACCTTGCCGGCCGCCCGTGAACTGGCGCGCTTCGGTATCCGCGTGATGACCATCGCCCCGGGCATTTTCGAAACGCCGATGATGGCCGGCATGACCCAGGAAGTGCGCGACTCCCTGGCTGCCGGCGTGCCGTTTCCACCGCGCCTGGGCAAACCCGCCGAGTACGCTTCGCTGGTCCGGCATATCATTGAAAACAGCATGCTCAATGGCGAGGTGATCCGTCTCGACGGTGCCTTGCGCATGGCGGCCAAATAAGGAGGATTTGTCATGACTATTGCCAACGATCCAATTGTTATCGTCAGCGCCGTGCGCACCCCGATGGGCGGCTTCCAGGGCGAACTGAAAAGCCTCACGGCGCCGCAACTCGGTGCCGCCGCCATCAAGGCCGCGGTGGAACGTGCTGGCGTTGCCAGCGATGCCGTCGACGAAGTGCTGTTCGGCTGCGTATTGCCTGCCGGCCAGGGCCAGGCGCCTGCGCGTCAGGCGGCACTGGGCGCCGGCCTGGATAAATCGACCCGTTGCACCACCCTCAACAAGATGTGCGGCTCGGGCATGGAAGCGGCCATCCTGGCCCATGACATGCTGGTGGCCGGCAGCGCCGAGGTGGTAGTCGCCGGTGGCATGGAAAGCATGTCCAACGCGCCGTACCTGTTGGACCGTGCACGCAGTGGCTATCGCATGGGGCATGGGCGGGTGCTGGATTCAATGTTCCTCGACGGCCTGGAAGACGCCTACGACAAGGGACGCCTGATGGGAACCTTCGCCGAAGACTGCGCCGAAACCAATGGTTTCAGCCGCGAAGCCCAGGATGCGTTTGCGGTGGCCTCGACCACCCGCGCCCAGCAGGCCATCAAGGATGGCAGCTTCAAGGACGAGATCGTGCCGTTGACCGTCACCGTCGGCAAGGAACAGGTGACGATCAGCAACGACGAGCAGCCACCGAAAGCCCGACTGGACAAGATTGCCTCGCTGAAACCGGCGTTTCGCGATGGCGGTACCGTGACGGCGGCCAACTCCAGCTCCATCTCCGACGGCGCGGCGGCACTGGTGCTGATGCGCCGTTCCGAAGCCGGCAAGCGTGGCCTCAAGCCACTGGCGGTGATCCACGGTCATGCGGCATTCGCCGATACGCCGAGCCTGTTCCCGGTTGCACCGGTGGGCGCGATCGAGAAATTGATGAAGAAAACCGGTTGGTCGCTGGACGACGTCGATCTGGTGGAAGTCAACGAAGCCTTCGCCGTGGTCAGCCTGGTGACCATGACCAAGCTGGAAATCCCTCACGAAAAACTCAACGTGCACGGCGGCGCCTGCGCCCTCGGCCACCCCATTGGCGCCTCTGGCGCACGGATCCTGGTGACCTTGCTCTCGGCCCTGCGCCAGAAAGGCCTGAAGCGCGGCGTTGCAGCGATTTGCATCGGTGGCGGCGAAGCGACGGCCATGGCCGTGGAATGCCTCTACTAACACGACCCCTGTAGGAGCTGCCGCAGGCTGCGATCTTTTGATCTTGATCTTTAAAAGCAACATCAAAAGATCGCAGCCTCGTTTCACTCGTCAGCTCCTACACAGGGGGCGATTACCTTTTCAAGGAATGGTCATGATCCCCAATGACGAACAACAGCAAATACGCGACGCGGCCCGGGACTTTGCCCAGGAACGGCTGAAACCCTTCGCCGCCGAATGGGACCGTGAACACCGCTTTCCCAAGGAAGCCATCACCGAGATGGGCGAACTGGGCTTCTTCGGCATGCTGGTGCCGGAGCAGTGGGGCGGTTGCGATACCGGTTACCTGGCCTACGCCATGGCCCTGGAGGAAATCGCCGCGGGCGACGGTGCCTGCTCGACCATCATGAGCGTGCACAACTCGGTAGGTTGCGTGCCGATCCTCAACTACGGCAACGACGATCAGAAAGAGCGCTTCCTCAAACCCCTGGCCAGCGGCGCGATGCTCGGGGCTTTTGCCCTCACCGAACCCCAGGCCGGCTCCGACGCCAGCGGCCTGAAAACCCGCGCGCGCCTGGAAGGCGATCACTACGTGCTCAACGGCTGCAAACAGTTCATCACCTCCGGGCAGAACGCCGGGGTTGTAATCGTGTTCGCCGTGACCGACCCGTCGGCCGGCAAGCGCGGCATCACGGCGTTCATCGTGCCCACCGATTCGCCGGGCTACAAAGTCGCCCGGGTCGAGGACAAGCTCGGCCAGCATGCCTCGGACACCTGCCAGATTCTGTTCGAAGAGGTGAAAGTGCCAGTGGCCAATCGCCTGGGTGAAGAGGGCGAAGGCTACCGGATCGCCCTGGCCAACCTCGAAGGCGGGCGTGTCGGCATTGCCTCGCAATCGGTCGGCATGGCCCGCGCCGCGTTCGAAGCGGCCCGCGACTATGCCCGTGAGCGCGAGAGCTTCGGCAAGCCAATCATCGAACACCAGGCCGTGGCCTTCCGCCTGGCGGACATGGCGACCCAGATCGCCGTGGCGCGGCAGATGGTGCATTACGCGGCGGCGCTGCGCGACAGCGGCAAGCCGGCGTTGGTGGAAGCGTCGATGGCCAAGCTGTTCGCATCCGAAATGGCCGAGAAGGTATGCTCGTCGGCGCTGCAAACATTGGGTGGCTATGGCTACTTGAACGACTTCCCGCTGGAGCGGATCTACCGCGACGTGCGGGTCTGCCAGATCTATGAAGGCACCAGCGATATTCAACGCATGGTCATTTCACGCAATCTTTGAAAAGGAACCCCTGTAGGAGCGAACATGCTCGCGATGGTGGTCAACGATGACGCTGGGTGCCTGATACCCCACAGCGTTCTCTGGTTCATCGCGAGCATGCTCGCTCCCACAGGGACCGAGTGCTTAACAGGAGTCAATTAATGAACTACGAAACGATTTTGCTGGAAACCCATGGCCGGGTCGGCCTGATTACCCTCAACCGCCCGCAGGCGCTGAACGCGTTGAACGCGCAGATCGTCAGCGAACTGAACCAGGCCCTCGACGGCTTAGAGGCCGACTCGAACATCGGTTGCATCGTCCTGACCGGTTCGAAAAAGGCCTTTGCCGCCGGTGCTGACATCAAGGAAATGGCCGAGCTGACCTATCCGCAGATCTATATCGACGACCTGTTCAGCGACAGCGACCGCGTGGCCAACCGTCGCAAGCCGATCATCGCCGCCGTCAACGGCTTCGCCCTGGGCGGCGGCTGTGAGCTGGCACTGATGTGCGATTTCATCCTGGCCGGCGATAACGCCAAATTCGGCCAGCCGGAAATCAACCTTGGCGTATTGCCGGGCATGGGCGGCACCCAGCGCCTGACCCGTGCCGTGGGCAAGGCCAAGGCCATGGAGATGTGCTTGAGCGGGCGTTTGATCGATGCCGTGGAAGCGGAGCGTTGCGGCATCGTGGCGCGCATCGTGCCGAGCGATGAATTGCTGGATGAAGCGCTGAAAGTCGCGGCGTTGATTGCCAAGAAGTCGCTGCCGATTGCGATGATGGTCAAGGAAAGCGTGAACCGTGCCTTTGAAGTGAGCTTGTCCGAAGGCGTGCGCTTTGAACGTCGGGTGTTCCATGCGGCGTTTGCGACGCAGGATCAGAAGGAAGGGATGGCGGCGTTTATTGCCAAGCGTGAGGCCGAGTTCCAGGGCAAGTGATGTAATGGCCTGCGGGCCTCTTCGCGAGCAGGCTCGCTCCCACAGGGATCTCATTCACGCTGAGGTCCCATGTGGGAGCGAGCCTGCTCGCGAAGCTCTCAAGCTTTAAAGTGGGTAATTCTTCAATTCGCGGGCAATCACCATCCGCTGAATCTCGCTCGACCCTTCATAGATCTGCGTGATCCGCGCATCCCGGTAATACTTCTCGACCGGGTAATCTTCCAGATACCCATACCCGCCGTGAATCTGAATCGCTGACGAGCAGACTTTCTCGGCCATTTCCGAAGCAAACAGCTTGGCCTGCGAGGCCTCTGACAGGCATGGCTTGCCGGCCGTGCGCAGGCGTGCCGCGTGCAGGATCATCAGCCGCGCTGCGTTCAGTTGCATGTGCATGTCGGCCAGCAGGTTGGCGATACTCTGGTGTTCATTAATCGTTTTGCCGAACTGCACGCGCTCGCGGGAATAGGTCAGCGCCGCTTCGAATGCCGCGCGGGCAATGCCCAGCGCCTGGGCGGCGATGCCGATGCGGCCGCCTTCGAGGTTGGACAGGGCAATGGCCAGGCCCTTGCCGCGTTCACCCAGCAGATTGGCCTCGGCAATGGTGCAGTTGTCCAGAGTGACCGCACAGGTATCGGAGGCACGGATGCCCATTTTGTGTTCGGTGCGATCGACGATAAAGCCAGGGGTATCGGTCGGTACCAGGAACGCCGAAATGCCGCGCTTGCCAAGCTCCGGGTCGGTCACGGCAAACACGATGGCCAACTTGGCCCGTTTGCCGTTGCTGACAAACTGCTTGGCGCCGTTGAGCACCCACTGGCCATCGCGCAATTCGGCGCGGGTGCGCAGGTTGTGCGCCTCGGAACCGGCTTGGGGTTCGGTCAGGCAGAAGCACCCAATGACCTGGCCGCTGGCAAGATCGGCCAGCCAGGTTTGTTTCTGCTCTTCGCTGCCATAGTTGAGCACCGGCCCGCAGCCCACCGAGTTGTGGATGCTCATGAACGCGCCGGTGGCACCATCGCCAGCAGAGATTTCTTCCACCGCCAAGGCGTAGGCAACATAGTCGACATAGGTGCCGCCCCATTCCTCGGGCACCACCATGCCCAACAGGCCCAACTCACCCATCTTCGCCACCAGGGCATCGTCGATCCAGCCGGCTTTTTCCCAGGCCTGGGCGTGGGGCGCGATTTCGCCCCGGGCAAAGTCCCGGGCCATGTCGCGGATCATGACTTGTTCTTCAGTCAATTCGAGGTCGTGCATGATTCAGCTCCCGCTCTCATCGAAACCGTTGAAGAAACTCGCTACATGTTCGGCGTCCAGCGCCTGGAGGGTGGGTGGGTTCCAGCGCGGATTCTTGTCTTTGTCGATCAGCAGGGCGCGCACGCCTTCGATCAGGTCGCCGCGCTCGAACCACTGGCGGTCCAGGTGCAGTTCAAGGGCGAAGCACTGTTCAAGGCTCAGGTGCCGGCCGCGCCGGAGCATTTCCAGGGTCACGCCCATCGCCAGGGGCGAGCGGGTCTGCAGCAGGTCGGCGGTGGTCGTCGCCCACTCATGGCTGTCGGCGACCGTTACCTCACGCATTTGCTCCACAATACTCGGCACATCGGGCAAGGCGAAGAAATGGTCGATAGCCGGGCGCAAGGCGGCCAGCGGCGCATCGGGCAACTGTTGCACCCCGAGCTTCGCCAGCAGGCCCTGAAGGTCCTTCAATGGCGTGTCGTGCCATTGCAGTTGATCGAGTCTGTCATCCAGCGTGGCCAGCTTGCTGCTGTCCAGATACCAATCGGCCAGACCGCAGTACAGCGCATCGGCCGCGCGGATCTGCACGCCGCTGACGCCCAGGTAAATCCCCAGTTCCCCGGGGATGCGCGGCAGGAAGTAACTGCCGCCGACGTCCGGGAAATAACCGATGCCGACTTCAGGCATCGCCAGTCGACTTTTCTCGGTGACCACCCGCAGGTCGGCGCCTTGCACCAGGCCCATGCCGCCGCCCAGCACGAAGCCGTCCATCAAGGCCAGCACCGGTTTGCGGTAATGATGAATCGCGAGGTCGAGGGCGTATTCCTCGACGAAGAAGTCTTGGTGCAGGGTGTCGCCGCTCTTGAAACTGTCGTAGAGCGAGCGAATGTCGCCACCGGCACAGAAGGCTTTTTCGCCGGCGCCACGCAGTACCACCGCATGCACCTGTTCATCCTGTGCCCAGGCGTCAAGCTGACGTTGCAGGTCGCGCACCATTTCCAGGGTAATGGCGTTGAGACCGGCGGGGCGGTTGAGGGTCAGGTGACCGATGTGGTTGCGGACCTCGGCCAGCACTTCATTTTGCGTGGCAACCATGGACGAAGTCCCTTTCGATAAAACCTCAGCAGTCATCACTAACTCCCTGCTTTTATTGTTCTTTATAGACAAGCTCGCGCGCGAGCGATGCAGGATCGTAACAGTGCAAATTTGCCTCGTACAACCGGAAAATGTGCAGGTGCTTTCTGCATTTTTGCAGAAGCAAACGAAAAACAGTCCGGTTCAGGCGCTACGGCTTAGCACCTCGCCAATACTGCGCCGCCTGGCCTGCAACTCAGTGGCATGGATCAGCTGTTCAAGGTCTTCAGGGGTAACGTCAATGAAGGCCTCCATCTGCGCCAGGGCCAGTTTCAGGTCCTGGGCGGTGATCGCCTGGCTGTCGACAGGAGGGTGGTCGGCGGGAACGACGGCCACCGGTTCGCTGGCGCGTTTTGGGTAGCGGATGCGCGTCAAGTTGTTGTAGGCCAAGGCGCTGAACAGCATGGTCGATGCGGCGAGCATCACCGGGCCCAGGGCTTTCCAGTCCATGGCAATGGTCGCGGGGTCCGCCAGCACCATCAGCAATGCCAGTGCCCCGGCCGGCGGGTGCAGGCAACGCAGCCAGCACATCAGGATCAGCGCCATGCCCGCCGCCAGACACGCGCTGCCCAGGGTCCGACCCAGCACGTGGGCCACCAGCAGCGCTACCACCGCGGCACTCAAATAGCCGCCGAGAATCGACCAGGGTTGCGCGAGCGCGCCGGACGACACGGCAAACAGCAAGACCGCCGAGGCACCCAGCGGACCGACCAAGTGCTGCGCCACTTGCATGCCGAATACCTGAGCGCACAGCCAGACGCTGAACATTGTTCCCAGCGCCATGCCGATGGCAGCGCGACTCCATTCCGAAGGGCGGGTGTTGATAGCGGCGGGCAACCAGCGAGCAAGCATGATGAACATCGTTCCATTAAAAACCGAGGAAAAAAAAGGGCTTGCCTGGGAAACCCGGAAAGCCCTTGAAGTTGTTCCAACTGTTGGGGGAGGAACGGCAACAGTGTGCCGCGCCTTTCCGATGCTGACAAATTCATATTAATGAAGCTTCAGTTCATAAATTCTGATGTATCGGGAATCGCATTTGATGTTCCGCCAGTTTGCGCTCCGCCTGGAGTTGCTCTGCTTGTGTCTGGCTAATGGCTGTTTCTTCGCACGTTTTCTGTAGGAGCGAGCATGCTCGCGATGGATTTCCCGGCGCCGCGGGGTATCAAGCAGCCAGCGTCATCGTTGGCGACCATCGCGACGGTGTTATGCGACCACTTGAGCCGCCGGCCATTGCTGATAGGGAATGGGCAACTTGCGCGACTCGCCGCGGCCCATCGGGAAGTACAGGAAACCATTGCGCGCCAGGCGCTCGGCATCGTACAGGTTGCGGCCATCGAAGATCACCGGTGCATTGAGGCGCTGGCGGATCAGATCAAAATCCGGTGCCTTGAATTGTTGCCATTCGGTGCAGATGATCAGCGCGTCCGCACCGTTGAGTACCGATTCCGGCGTGCCCATCAGCATCAGCCTGCTTTCATCGGGGTACAGTTGCTGGGTTTGCTGCATGGCTTCGGGGTCGAATGCGCGGACATTGGCGCCAGCGGCCCACAGCGACTCCAGCAATGGCCGGCTCGGTGCATCGCGCATGTCGTCGGTGTTGGGTTTGAATGCCAGGCCCCAGACGGCAAAGGTCTTACCGCGCAGATCGCCTTTGTAGAAGGCCTTGAGGCGCTCGAACAGCTTGTGTTTCTGGCGCTGGTTGATGGCTTCCACCGCTTGCAGCAGGTCGCTTGTGCAATTGGCCTCTTCGGCGCTGTGGATCAGGGCACGCATGTCCTTGGGGAAGCACGAGCCACCATAACCGCAGCCGGGGTAGATGAAGTGGTAGCCGATACGCGAATCGGCGCCGATGCCCAGGCGCACCGATTCGATATCGGCACCCAGGTGTTCGGCCAGTTCGGCGATCTGGTTAATGAAGCTGATCTTGGTCGCCAGCATGCAGTTGGCGGCGTATTTGGTCAGTTCGGCACTGCGCAGGTCCATGAACATGACGCGTTCATGGTTGCGGTTGAAGGGGGCGTACAGGTCACGCATCACCTCGCGCACGTCTTCGCGTTCGCAGCCAATGACGATACGGTCCGGGCGCCGGCAGTCGGACACGGCCGAGCCTTCCTTGAGAAATTCGGGATTTGACACGATATCGAACTGCAACAGGCGCCCGACCTTGATCAGGCACTTGTCGATATGCGCCCGCAACGCATCGCCAGTTCCCACCGGCACAGTGGATTTTTCCACCAGGATCAGCGGTTGCTCACGGTGCCGCGCCACCGCCTCGCCGACCGCCATCACCTGACTCAGGTCTGCCGAACCATCGTCACGCGACGGCGTACCGACAGCAATAAACAGCACCTGGCCATGTTGCACCGCGAGTTTTTCATCGCTGGTGAATTGCAAACGACGGGTGTCCAGGCCTTCGCGTACCAGGCTGGCCAGCCCCGGTTCGAAAATGCTCACGTGGCCCTGTTGCAACAACTCGACTTTTTTCTCGTCGACGTCCATGCAGACCACGTCGTGGCCGACTTCAGCCAGGACGGCCGCTTGCACCAGGCCAACGTAGCCGCTACCCAAAACACTGATTCTCATGGCTTGCTCCTGCCCCGATCGAGTCCGATCAAGGTTTAGCATTGCCATGTTTCAGTTCGTCTATCGGTTCGTCGGCCAAAACGGTGTTTGCCGGCAGAGTGTTTGACTTTCAAGGCCACGACCGGCAGCGTAGCGGCCATCCCTGTCTTACAGCGTTTTCTGCTTCCTCTTTATTCAAGGCCGTTTCGTTTGACTGACTTACCTGCTGCTGATCCAAAAGCCGCCAAACCCAATCCCCTGACCCTGTATCTGGCCCGACTGGCCCCCTCCAGCCAACTGACCATGCGTTACGTCTTGCAGGACGCCGCCGACCGCCTGGGCTTCGAAGACATGAATGTCGAGGAGATTGCCTGGCACGACCTGCAACCTGAAGACGTCATCGCCCTGGTCGCGACCTTGCGCACCGACGGTTATGCGCCCAACACGTCGTCGCTGTACGTCAATGCGGTGCGCGGAGTGATGAACGAAGCGTGGCGCATGAGCCTGATCAGCCAGGAACACTTGTTGAAAATGCGCTCGGTCAAGGGTATCGCCGGCACGCGTCTGTCCCAGGGGCGCAACCTGCGGCGCTCATTGATCCAGGAATTGATGGAGGTCTGCGCCGCCGATCCTCGGCCACAAGGCCTGCGCGACGCCGCCATCATTGCGATCCTGTACGGTTCTGGCATGCGCAAATCGGAGTCGGTGAACCTCGACCTCAATCAGGTCGACTTCAATGAGCGCAGCCTGCGCGTCACGGCCAAGGGCAACAAACAGTTGATCAAGTACGCCCCGGCCTGGGCTTTCGCCAAGCTCGATGCCTGGCTGGAACTGCGCCGCTCGATGCTCAAGGAAGGCGAAGAGGACGATCCGTTCCTGTTCAACCGAATCCGGCGCGGCAGTCACATCACCCGTGAGCGCATTACCAAGCACGCGATCTATTACATCGCCCGGCAGCGGGGCACACAGGTGGGGGTGAAAATCATGCCGCATGATTTTCGCCGTTCGTTCATCACCCGGGTGATTGAAGAACACGATCTGTCCATCGCGCAAAAACTGGCGCATCACAGCAATATCCAGACCACGGCCAACTACGATGTGCGCGATGACAACGAGCGGCGTCGGGCGGTAGATCGCTTCGACCTTTGAGGGCCTTGGCTCAAGGTTCGCTCAGCACGTGCGCGTGGCCAATCGTCGAGACCTGCACGGCGCTGCCCGCCGGCGGCGCATACATGCCGGAGCTGCGCACCAGCAAGGATCGGCCAATCGGCTGGTCGGGGGCGCGAGGCTGTAACTCCACGGTCAAGGTGCAGGTGTTTCCGCTGAAGTCGCGGTCGATGACCTTTGCCCGGCAGCCAGCGACACCGGTGTCGTCTGGCAAGACGCTGGCCAGTTGCAACTGTTCGGGCCGGAGCATGATCTGCGCCGAGTGGTTGTTGCGATGATTGTTGACCGGTATCCGGCCCAGGTCGCAATGCGCCCAGCCCGCCTCGATCCGGGCCGGCATGACCACGGCGTCGCCAAGGAACAGCGCGGTCTGTTCGTCTTCGGGGTAGCGGTAGAGGTCCAGCGGATGGCCTGACTGCACCAGCCGGCCATGGCGCATCACGGCCAGTTGATCGGCGAAGGACAAGGCTTCGCTCTGGTCGTGGGTGACCAGGATGGTGGTGACCCCTGCGTCTTCCAGCAGGCGGGCGACCATCTTGCGCATGACCGCGCGCAAACCGGTATCGAGTGCCGAAAACGGCTCGTCCAGCAACATCAGGCGCGGCCGCTGCGCCAGTGCCCGTGCCAGCGCTACACGCTGCTGCTGTCCGCCGGACAACTCGTGGGGCCAGCGCGCGGCCATGGTCGAGTCGAGGGCTACGCTGTCCATCAACTGGGCGACACGCTCGTGCTTTTCTTGGCCTTTGATCGACAAGCCGAAGCCGATGTTGGCGGCCACGGTCATGTGCGGAAACAAAGCGCCGTCCTGCGGGACATAGCCAATCAGGCGTTGGTGTGCCGGTACTTCATGGGTGCTGTCGACCAGGGTTTGACCATTGAGCGACAAGCGGCCGGAGTCAGGGAACTCGAAGCCGGCAATCATGCGCAGCAAGGTGGTCTTGCCCGAGCCCGAGGGGCCGACGATGACCGTACGGCTGCCGCTGGGTACCGACAGGCTGACGTTATCCAGGGCTTTGTGGGCGCCGTAGGACTTGTTCAGTGAATGCAGTTCAAGAGTGTTCATCGGCCAGCCGTTTTTTTCGATTGGTGATAAAGGAGCCCGGTCAGCGGCAGCGACAACAGGATCATCAGCAGGGCATAGGGCGCTGCCGCGACATAGTCGATTTCGCTGGTCATGGCCCAGAACCCGGTAGCGAGGGTCCGCGTGCCGTTCGGCGCGAGCAACAGGGTGGCGGTCAGTTCATTGGTGATCGCCAGGAACACCAGGGCCGCGCCGGCAGCCGCCCCCGGAGCGGCCAGGCGCAGGGTGATCAGCCACAACGCGCGGGCAGGGGAGCGGCCCAGGCTGCGGGCGATGTTTTCCAGTTCCACGGGTGCCTGGGCGATGCCGGCGCGCAAGCTCACCAGGGCCCGGGGCAAGAACATCAGCAGATAAGCCAAGAGCACGGTGATGGTGGTCTGGTAGATCGGCCGGGCAAAGTGAATGGTCACGGTCACCAGGGCCAACGCCACGACGATGCCCGGCAATGAGCTGGTGATGTAGTTGCAGCTTTCCAGTATCCGTTGCATCCGTCCTGGATAGCGGATTGACAACCAGGCGATGGGAATGGCCGCGCAGGTGGTCAGGGCCGCGCCCGCGACACCCAGCAGCAGGGTCTGTTGCAGGGCCGGCAGGAGCTCATCCAGGTCCCAGGCTTGCACGCCGCCGGCGATCAACCATCCGCCAAGGGTGATCAGGGGCACACCCAGCGCCAGGGCACATGTGACGCCC
The DNA here is from genome assembly GCF_002236105.1 of Pseudomonas umsongensis. Classification (GTDB taxonomy): domain Bacteria; phylum Pseudomonadota; class Gammaproteobacteria; order Pseudomonadales; family Pseudomonadaceae; genus Aquipseudomonas; species Aquipseudomonas umsongensis. Next base: position 1,188,898 of record NZ_NIWU01000001.1, on the reverse strand, counting down.
TGCAAGGTCAATGCGAGCACCCTGGCCGGGGTTTTCAGGCGCACCACCCGTTGCTCACGGGCACTACCGGTGCCCACGCGGGCGTAGCGCGCATGGCCCCGAGCGGCGGATTCCACGGTCAGCATCACCAGGCAACACAAGGCAAGCACGCTGGCCAGCATGTGGGCGGCAGGCCCGTTGAAGGTGGACTTGAACTGATCGAAGATCGCGGTGGTGAAGGTGTCGAAGCGGATCATCGCGTACAGACCGTACTCGGCCAGCAGATGCAGGCCGACCAGCAACGCGCCACCGCAGATGGCCAGGCGCAACTGCGGGAGCACGACGCGAAAAAATACCGCCCACGGCTTGAGCCCAAGGGATTCGCCGACATCTTCAATGGCCGGGTCGAGGCGCCGCAGCGTTGCGGCAATCGGCAGGTAGAGAAACGGGAAGTAGGCAATGACCGACACCAGCACCCCGGCAAACAAGCCGTGGATCGGCGGCACCAGGCTGACCCAGGCATAGCTGTGGACAAAGGCTGGCACCGCCAGGGGGGCCGTGGCCAGTAACGACCACCAGCGCCGCCCCGGCAGATCCGTGCGTTCGGTCAGCCAGGCCAGTGCCACACCCAGCGCCACGCAAAGGGGAATGGTCAGTACCACCAGCAACACGGTGTTGGTCAGCAACTCGCCCACCCGTGGGCGGAACACCAAGGTCACCACCGTGGACCAGCCGGTTTGCAAGGACACGCCGATGACGTAGGCAATCGGCAGCAGTGCCAGCAACGACACCAGCACCGACAACCCGACCACCCACGCGCCACCGCGGCTCGCGAACATGCCGCGTGACCGTCTACGTAAATTGGCGGGTAGCGCTTGGGCGGTATCCACCGGCAGGATTTCAGGCATCAATTAGAGCAGTCCCGCCTGAGTCATCAGCTCCACGGCTTTTCTACTGTCGAGTTTCGAGGCGTCCACGGACGGCGCGTCGAGCTGCTGCAAAGGCACCAGTTTAGGGTTGGATTCGGCGTTCTTGCCCACGGCGTATTCAAACGACTTGCCGTCCTTGAGGATGGCCTGGCCGTCCTTGCCAGTGATCCACTTGAGGAACGCCTGGGCTTGTTCCTTGTGTTTGCTGGAGGCCAGGACGCCACCTCCGGAAATGCTGACAAACGCTCCCGGGTCCTTGTGTTTGAAGTAGTGCAAGGCAGTGTTCTTGCTGTTCTCGCCGGTCTTTGCCTGATCGACGAAGCTGTAATAGTGGTATATCACGCCGCTGTCGATCTGCCCGGCATTCACCGCCTTGAGCACCGAACTGTTGCCCCGGTACGCGCTGAAGTTGGTTTTCATCGCCTTGAGCCACTCCAGGGTGGCGGCTTCGCCTTTTTGTTCGATCATGGCGGCAACGATCGCCTGGAAGTCGGCGCCGCCCGGGGATGCGCCCCAGCGGCCTTTCCAGTTCGGCGCGGCAAGGTCCATGATCGACTTGGGCAACTGGGCTTCGGACAATTTGCTCGGGTTGTAGACGAACACCGTGGAGCGTGCAGCGATGCCCAGCCATTTGCCGTGGGCCGGGCGGTAGGCTGAATCGACCTGTTCCAGGGTGGTTTTGTCCACGGGCGCGAACAAACCGGCGTTGTCGACCAACACCATCGCCGGGGAGTTCTCGGTGAGGAATACATCGGCCGGCGAGTCGGCGCCTTCCTGCACGATCTGGTTGCCCATTTCGGTATCGTCGCCGTTGCGCAAGGTCACCGGAATACCGGTTTCCTGCGTAAAACCTTCGACCCAGGATTTGGTCAGGCTTTCATGCTGTGCGTTGTAGACCACGATACCAGCGGTATCGGCGGCGTACGCGTGACCAGCGCTCAGCAAAGCGGTGGCCAGCAGGGCCTTTTTGAGGAACGAAGGGATTGGGGACTTCATGCGGCGCCGGCTCCTGTTATTTTGGGTCATGCAAGCTGATTCAATCGAGAAAAAGAACGACGTCAATTATTCTAGATCAATACGAATCATTTGCAGATTCAACGCCGGCTAATGTAGAGCCTCGAATGAGAAAAAATCGTCAAATCCTGTGGGCGAACCTTTGTAGCGAGGGGATTTATCCCCGTTCGGCTGCGAAGCAGTCGCAACGCTAATGCACACGGAATCAGATACACCGATTTGCAGGTTTTGGGGCCGCTGCGCGACCCAGCGGGGATAAATCCCCTCGCCACAAAGCCTCGCTTGGACAGGGGGATTGCATCATTGGTTGGCATTGGCGGATGGACAACCTTTTTGCGTGCCAGCCGCTGCCTGGCTGATCAGCGCGGCCAGGCGCCTGACGTTGTTCTGCTGCGCAGCTACCAGCTCCTCGATCGAGGGTCCTGATGGGGTCTGCAGGGTGCTGCGGCAATTTCCGATGACGTCTTCATGGCCATTGCTGCTGCGCAGGCGCCATCTTACGTCGAGCAATCCATACTGGCCGGGAATCGAATCGAAGCGCTGTACCTCCAGGCGCACCAACAGCCTGCGTTGCGGATTATTGTTGATCATCTGGTCGAGCAAGGCGCTGCGCAACTCATCCACCAGGCTGGCACCCCACCAGTCGGTTTCCAGGATCGCCATGCCGGTATTGCCCTGGCGTACGACGATCTGCGGGCGATCGACCTGCGGCGGGACGCTGAGCAATTCAATCTCGATTTGCGCGCCATTGCGTGAAGTGCCCGTCAGTTGGGCTGGGGTCAGGGTGTGAAACTGAATCGGATCGCTGCGGCAGGCGGCGAGCAACGACAACGCGGCGAACAAGGTGATTTTCAGTGAAAAAGCCATGAATGTTGCTCCTGTGGTCATTTGCTCGGCGGCCCTTGCATATCGATCGGCGCGGCATTGTTTGGACGGCCGCGAATCAAGGATTCCGGATGCCGGCCCAGATAATCGGCCAGATCACGCAAGGCGCGCGAGGTGCGTCCGAGCTCATCCATCGTCTGGCTGAGTTTTTCCCGTTGCGGCGAGTCATCGGCAAGCGTCGAATTGGCCGATTGCAAGGTGGTGCTGGCCGATTGCAGGGTTTTGCTCACGTCCCCCAGGGTGCTTTGTACGCTAGGCAAGGTCTTGGCATTGAATTGCGACAAACCCTTGCGCAATTCGACGAGGTTGCTGTCCAGATTGCCGGCGATCCGTTCGATGGGCAGTTGATTGATCTTGGTGACCATGGCCTCGAGCTTTTCCTGCAATTGTTCGAGGCTGCCCGGAATCGTTGGAATGGAAACGGGGCGGGCGGTGGGATCGAAAACGACTTTCTCGGCCTTGGGGTAAAAATCGAGTGCAATGTATAGCTGACCGGTCAACAGATTGCCGCTACGGGCCTGCGCACGCAGGCCGTTTTCGACGAAAGAGCCCATCAGGCGGACGCCCGCGGCTTCGTCATTGGGGTCATGATTCAAGGCCTTGAGCATTTTTGCGTGGGCCTGGCCGAGTCGTTGCGGATAAATCACGATGCCGACATTGACCGGGAACGTGCGTTTCTTCGCGTCGAAATCCAGATTGATCGAGACAACTCGCCCGAATTCCACACCCAGGAATTCCACCGGTGCATCGACCTTGAGCCCGCGCAGCGCCTGATCGAAACGTAAACTCAGGTATTGCGCCTTGCCGTAGGGCGGGGCGAGGGCGGTTTGCTGGTCCTCGAACAGTTCGTAGGCATATTCTTCCGGGGCCGGTTTGTCGTCGGGGCTGTATTCCGGCGCACGGAACGCAATCCCACCCACCAGCAAGGAAGACAGGGACTCGGTCTTGACCGCAAAACCGTTGGCACCGACGCTCACGTCCACACCGCTGGCGTTCCAGAATCGGGTGTTCTCAGTGACGTACTGATCATTGGGGGCGTGGATGAACAGTTCTATGTTCACCCCTTTGCCATCGGGGTCCAGGGCGTAGGCCACGACCTGGCCGACCGGAATCTTGCGGTAGTAGACCGGCGAGCCAATATCCAGTGACCCCAGGTCCTGGGTGTGCAGGGTGAAACGCTTGCCCGGCTCGCCATAGGTGATGGCTGGCGGGTTTTCCAGGCCTTTGAAGGTCTTCGCCCGTGCATTGTCCTGGCCGATATCGGCGCCGATGTAATCCCCGGACAACAGCGTATCGATACCCGACACCCCGCCAGCGCCGATCCGCGGCCTAACCACCCAAAACTGCGAGTCTTTGCGGGTGAAGCTTTCGGCCTGTTTGGCCAGTTTGATGGTGGCGTTCACGCTCTTCTGGTCGTTGGCCAGTTCTACGTCCGAGACATGACCGATTACCACGTTGCGGTATTTGACTTCGGTCTTGTTGGCGGTCAGGCCGTCACCAGTCTTGAAGGTGACGGTGATGGTGGGACCTTCCTGCAAGATGCTGTGGACCACCAGCGATATCCCCACCAGCACCGCAACGATCGGTACGATCCACACGAGCGAAAAGCTGAAGCGGCGGGTCTTGATCGGAGCTTGGCCCGGGACCAACGGCCCGTCAGTGGCTTGTGACTTCATCCGTGACCTCCTCATTTAATGGTTTTTGCCGCTCTTTATCCCAGATCAGTCGCGGATCGAAACTCATCGCGGAGAGCATGGTGAACACCACCACCAGGCCAAAGAACAAAATGCCCGGGCGCGGTTCGATATCGGCCAGGGCCTGGAACTTGACCAGGGAGGCCACCAGGGCCACTACGATGACGTCAAGCATCGACCAATAACCGATGAGCTCGACAAAACGGTACATTTGCGAACGCTCGCGCAGTGCCCACTGGCTATCGCGCTGAACGGTCACCAGCAGCAGCGTCAGTGCGACGAACTTGACGCCAGGCACCGCGATGCTGGCGATGAAGATGATCAGGGCTATATCCCAGGCTCCGTGCTGCCAGAACTCAATCACGCCGCTCATGATCGTGCTGTCGGCGCCATTGCCGACCATCTTGGTGTTCATCACAGGCAGCAAATTGGCCGGGATGTAAAACACCAGTGCGGTGAACATATACGCCCAGGTCCGGGTCAACGAGTTGGGTTTACGTCGATGCAGGGGAGCGCCACAGCGCTCGCATTCATGGGGTTCGAAGGTCATGTCACAGGCCAGGCCGCAGCTGTGGCACAGGCACAGGTTGAGATCACTGGCGACAGGAGGTGTTGTCATACGATGTCCCATAGTTCACGGATATCGCGGCCGGCAATGCGGATCATCATCAGGCTGAGGATGGCCAAGGCGAACAGACCGATGCCGGGCAGCACATCCAGTAACCCGGCGAGCTTGATCACGGCGACCATTGCTCCCAGCAGGCAGACTTCCAGCATGCTCCACGGCCTGAGGGTTTCCAGCCAGCGCATGCAGAATCTGAAACCAGGTGAACGCCTGTGGGTGAGGGCGAAACCCAGGACCCAGATCAAGAGCACCAACTGGAAAATCGGCGCGATGATCATGGCGATCGCCGCCACCATGGCGATGAAGGTGATGGGGCCCAGGCTCAACGCCAGCACCGAATCCCAAAGTGTTGCGCTATTTTTCAGGCCTTTGAGGCTGATGCTCATGACCGGATAGAAGTTGGCGAAAATCCACAGCATCAATGCGGTGAAGGTCAACGCCAGGCGTTGCTCCACCGTCAGGCCGTTATAGCGCTGAAGCACGCCGCCGCAGCGTGTACACAGGGTTTTCTGATGTTTGGCGAGTGTGACTTTTTGATACACGCAGTCGCAGTGCTCGCAGATGATCAGTTGATCAGTAGTTGCCATGGGCCAGGCTCAACAAGAGGCACGAAGTTCAGAGCACCCCCTCAATATAGAAGTGACTCGCGATTGAGCAAATCGAAATAAAGGTTATGGGGTTGGCGCATGGGCCTGGCAGTCGACCAGATGCACCCGATTTACTGTAGGAGCGAGCATGCTCGCGATGGTCGTTAACGATAACGAGGGGAGCCTGGCACCCCGCGGTGCTCTCAGGTTTTTCGCGAGCATGCTCGCTCCTACAGAGACCGCCGCGTGCCGCAAGAGGGGCACGGGGGTTAACCGAGCACTTCGCGCATCCGGTACCACAGCATGCCGAGCGCCAGCAGCGGCGAGCGCAGGGCGCGGCCGCCCGGGAAGGTCATGTGCGGAACGGCGCTGAACACATCGAAGCCTTTGCTATGTCCGGCCTGGATCGCTTCGCCCAGCAGTTTTGCGCACCAGTGGGTCACGTTGAGGCCATGGCCTGAGTAACCCTGGGCGTAGAACACATTCGGGTGTTGGCGCAGGCGCCCGACCTGTGGGAATCGATTGGCTGTGATGCCGATCTTGCCGCCCCATTGATAGTCGATGCGCACATTCGCCAGCTGCGGAAAGACCTTGAGCATCTGCGGGCGCATGTAGGCCGTGATGTCCCGTGGATCGCGCCCGGAATAATGGCAGGCACCGCCGAACAACAGGCGCCGGTCTGCCGAGAGCCGGTAGTAGTCCAGGCCGACTTTCTGGTCGCACAGCGCCAGGTTATGCGGGATCAGCTGCGCGGCAACGTCTGCCGACAAGGGTTCGGTGGCAATGATGTAGCTTCCGGCCGGGAGCACCTTGCCGCTGAGTTTCGGTTCGAGTTCTTCCAGGTGGGCGTTACAGGCAAGCACCAGGCTACCCGCGCGAACCGTGCCGCCAGCACAACGAACCTGCACGGTGTCACCATGGATCAACTCCAGCACCGGACTCTGCTCGAAGATCTGCACGCCAAGGGACGACGCAAGCCGCGCTTCGCCCAGGACCAGGTTCAAGGGGTGCAGGTGACCGGACCCCATGTCGACCAGACCGCCGGCATATACGCCTGAATTGACCACGTGCGTGCGAACCTGTCCGGGCTCGACCAGGCGGGTTTCGTGGGCGTACCCCGATTCCTTGAGCGCTGCGTATTCAGACGCAAGTCCGGCAAACTGCGCCGGGGTGTTGGCCAATTCGCAAAAGCCCCAGCGCAAGTCACAATCGATGCCGTGTTCGCGGATTCGCCGGCCCACCAGCTCGACCGATTCGATACCGGCGCGCTCCAGATAGCGCACACCTTCGGCACCGATATGTTTGGCGAAACCACTGACGTCATGACCAATGCCGCGTATCAGTTGTCCGCCGTTGCGCCCGCTGGCACCCCAGCCGATCCGCCGGCCTTCCAGCAGGATCACCGAGAGCCCGCACTGGGCCAGTTCGATGGCGGTGTTGATGCCGGTGAAACCACCGCCAATCACGCAGACATCGGCCTCAAGGTCCGCTGTCAGCCCTGGAAATTGCGCCATGCCATGGGCCGACGCGGCGTAATACGAGCGAGCATGTTCCTGTGTGTACTGGTTCATTGGTTGGACTTCACTTTGCTCCACGAGCGGGTCATCAGGCGCATGATCGACTGCGGCGGGGTGGTGGAGATATAGAGCTTGTCGAGCACTTCCTGCGGCGGGTAAACCTCGGGGTTGTTCACCAATCCAGGGTCCATGTACTGCTTTGCCGCCGGATTGGGGTTGGCATAGCCGACCGAGGCGCTGACCTTGGCGATCACTTGCGGGTCGAGGAGGTAATTGATGAACGCGTGTGCCTCTTTCGGGTTGCTGGCGTCGGCGGGAATGGCCAGCAGGTCGAACCACAGGTTGCTGCCTTCCTTGGGAATGGCGTAGGCGATGTTCACGCCGTTATTGGCTTCCTTGGCCCGGTTGGCGGCCTGGAACACATCGCCGGAGTAACCGAATGCCACGCAGATGTCGCCATTGGCCAGGTCCGAGACGTACTTGGACGAATGGAAATAGGTGATGTACGGACGGATGCCCAGCAGCTTGGCTTCGGCTTTCTTGAAGTCTTCGGGGTTCTCGCTGCGCGGGTCCATGCCCATGTAGTTGAGGACTGCGGGAAACACTTCATCGGCCGAGTCCATCATCGATACGCCGCACTGGCTGAGTTTCTTGATGTTTTCCGGCTCGAACAGTACGGCCCAGGAATCGATGCGGTCGATGCCCAGCACCTGCTTGACCTTGTCGACGTTGTAGCCGATGCCGTTGGTGCCCCACAGGTACGGCACCGAGTGCGCATTGCCCGGATCGTTTTTCTCCAGCAAGGCCAGCAGCTTCGGGTCCAGGTTCTTGAAGTTCGGCAGTTGCTCGCGGTCCAGCTTGAGGAACGCGCCGGCCTTCACCTGGCGGGCGAGGAAGTGGTTGGAGGGCACGACCACGTCGTACCCGGTACGCCCGGCGAGCAACTTGCCTTCCAGGGTTTCATTGGAGTCGAAAACGTCGTAGATCACTTTGATCGAGGTTTTTGCCTGGAAGTCGGCGAGGGTGGTCTCGCCGATGTAGTCGGTCCAGTTGTAGACACTGACCTGAGGCTGAGCCTGGGCGACGGCGCTGAACATTGCAGTCAGCGCGAGCGGAACCATGGATTTCAATAGACGCATATCGACACCTCTTGGAATTATTGGTTTTTTCAGGTGATTTTTGGTGTTCTGGCGGCCGCTTTCGCGAGCAGGCTCGCTCCCACAGGGGAATGCATTTCAAATGTGGGAGCGAGCCTGCTCGCGAAGAGGTCTTCGAGTCAGACGCTGAGCAACAGGAACTCGCGCTCCCACGAGCTGATCACGCGCTTGAAGTTCTCATGCTCGGCGCGCTTGACCGCGACGTAGCCGCGCACGAACTTGTCGCCCAGGTAGCGGCTGACGGTGGCGCATTCCTCCATCTGCGTCAGCGCGTCTTCGATGGTGATCGGCAGGCGCAGGTTGCGCCGCTCATAGGCCCGGCCCTGCACCGCGGCGCTCGGTTCAATGCGCTCGACCATGCCCAGGAAACCGCACAGCAGGCTGGCGGCGATGGCCAGGTAAGGGTTGGCATCGGCCCCGGGCAAGCGGTTTTCCACACGCATGGCGTCGGGGCTCGAGGTCGGTACGCGCAGGCCGACGGTGCGGTTTTCTTCGCCCCATTCGACGTTCACCGGTGCCGAAGTGTCCGGCAGGAAGCGGCGGAACGAGTTGACGTTCGGCGCGAACATCGGCAGGACTTTGGGGATGTACTTCTGCAAGCCACCGATGTGGTGCAGGAACAACTCGCTCATGTTGCCGTCGGCGTCGGCGAAGATCGGCTGGCCGGTGGCAATGTCCACCACGCTCTGGTGGATATGCATGGCGCTGCCCGGCTCATCGCCGACCGGCTTGGCCATGAACGTCGCCGCGACATTGTGCTTGAGCGCCGCCTCGCGCATGGTGCGCTTGAACACGGTGATCTGGTCGGCCAGGTCCAGGGCGTCGCCGTGGCGGAAGTTGATTTCCATCTGCGCCGGGCCGTCTTCGTGGATCAGTGTGTCGAGGTCCAGGCCCTGGAGTTCGCACCAGTCGTAGACGTCTTCGAACAGTGGGTCGAATTCGTTGGCGGCGTCGATGGAGAACGACTGGCGACCGCTTTCGGCGCGCCCGGAGCGGCCCATCGGGGCCTTGAGTGGCAAATCCGGGTCTTCGCAACGCTGGGTCAGGTAGAACTCCATTTCCGGCGCGACAATCGGCCGCCAGCCTTTATCGGTGTACAGCTGCAGGACTTTCTTGAGCACGTTGCGCGGCGACAGTTCAATCGGGTTGCCGAACTTGTCGAAGGTGTCGTGAATCACGATGGCGGTCGGCTCGATCGCCCAAGGCACGACGTACACTGCATCGGATACCGGCTTGCAGACCATGTCGATATCCGCCGGGTCAAGCAGGTCGTAGTAGATGTCGTCGTCGACAAAGTCCCCGGTTACCGTTTGCAACAGCACACTTTCCGGCAGGCGCATGCCTCGCTCATGCAGGAACTTGTTGGTGGGTGCGATTTTGCCGCGTGCAATGCCGGTCAGGTCGCTGACGACGCACTCGACTTCGGTAATCTTGTGATCTTTCAGCCAAGTGAACAGCTGATCGAAAGGGACATTCATAAAGACCTCGTTATTGGTTTTATTAACGCCAGGAGAGGCCGGTTTCATCCGCCGGACACTTCCCCTGTAGCGCGTTGACGTCTATCTTGGGCGAGCCTTGCGGTTCCATCTATCCACTTTAAGCAGGACAAAGCGCACCAAAAGAGTGCGTAAGGTCACCCAATGACAGTCTGCAATTCACTACACGTTCAAGCGTTCAATACCTGTGATATCGCCGAGCAAATCCGTGCCACACCGGGCTGGGTCCAGCATTACCAACAGATGTCGCCGGGGCATTTTGCCGGCAGGGTGCGCTATCTGGATCTACAGGGCGTAGAGATTTACGAGGAGCACATGAACACCCGGGTCGAGCAGAATTTCAGCGCGCCACAAGGCGCGCTCGCGTTCTGTTTCGACCGTAGCGACAACGCGCTGTACGTGTTGAACGGCGAAAGCCGCAATATCTGGATCACCCCGGAGAACTACCAGGAAATCGCCGTGGTGTTCGGGCCCGAGTTTGTCCAGCGTCACGCCCTGGATGTCGCGCGGCTGGAGGGGTTGTTCATGGCGCCGCTCAATTCGCATCAAAATGCATTGTTCAGCCGTTGGCTCAGCGCAACCCTGACCCAGCTGTCGCAGACCTACGACCCGCCAAGCCGCGAAGCCTTGACCCAGCAACTGCTGGAGGATTGCCTGTTCATCCTCGACAACGCCTGTACCTGCCTCGACCCGGGAGCATTGCAGCGCCGGGCAGGGGAGCGGGCGATCATGAAGCGGGTAGGGGAATGGGCGGCGGAGAGCCCGGAGGAACAGCTCAACCTGTTGGCGTTGTCCGAGGTCGCCGGGGTTTCATTGCGCCAGCTGCAGCATGCCTTCAAGACCTTCACCGGCATGGCGCCAACCCAATGGCTGCGCCTGCGCCGCCTGAACAGCGCCCGTCGCGAGCTGCTCAGCCGCACGCCGGCACAAACCACCGTGGCCGAAGTGGCGATGCACTGGTCGTTCTGGCACCTGGGGCGGTTTTCCAGCAGCTATCGCGCGTTGTTCAAGGAACTGCCGAGCGACACCCTCAAGCGTGCAAGCGTGGTCCAGGCAGCCGGGCGTGGCCGGCGCTAGAAAGTCGGTGGGGTAATCACCCAGATCACCACGGCATCCACGTCGCCGGGATTGCCATAACGATGCGGTTCCTGGCTGGAGAAACTGAAGCTGTCACCTTCATTGAGTTGAAAGTAGCGCTCGCCGACCCACAACTCAAAGCTGCCTGACAGCAGATAGCCGGCTTCTTCGCCGTCGTGGCTATAGCTTTGCTGGCTGTAGGTGCCGGGCGGGAAACGCGAGTGGAGCATTTCCAGCTGACGGTTGGCTTGCGGGGTCAACAACTGGTCGACGATGCCGTCTTCGTAATGCACGTTCAGGCGGCTGTGCTTGCGCACGACAATGCCGTCGTCTTCAGGGTCGGTGACCGCCTCGCTGGCGAAAAACCATTGGATGGTCACGCCGAGACTGCGGGCAATGTTGAACAGCGCCGGGATCGACGGATAGGCGAGATTGCGTTCCAGTTGGCTGATGTAGCCAGCGGTCAGCTCGCTCTGTCGGGCCAGTTCCGCCAGGGTCATGCCCCGGCGTTTACGCAGGCCGCGAATCCGCGTGCCGAGAAAATGCGGTTCGGCCTGGGTCTTGCTGTCATTGCTCATACTGAGTTCCAAACCGGTAAGCTACGGCCCACTGTAGGAGCTGCCGCAGGCTGCGATCTTTTGATCTTGTATTTTGAAAGCAGGTCAAAAGATCGCAGCCTGCGGCAGCTCCTACAAAGGTTGGCGCTAAAGCCCCGGAGTATAAACAGGCTTAAAGCTCCCACGCGACTTTAAGTCCCTCATAAATCGCTTCTTCGGCGGTACGCGGCGCCAGGCAGTCGCCGATACGCCGAAATTCCACCAGGCCTTGCAGTTGCGCGCCCAGGGTATCCACTGGCTGATGGCCCTGGCAAAGCACCAGCGTATCGACGTTCTCCATCAGCATCGGCTCGCCGCTGGCGGTGTGTTGCAGGTAGACCGTGTTGTCGTCACAACCGTACAACCGGGCGTAAGGGATGACGGGAATGGCGAGCTTGTGCAACTCGCCAGCCAATTGATCGCGCACGTACAGCGGCAGGTTTTCCCCGCAATGGGTGCCGTTGACCGCCAGTTGCACTTGATGTCCGGCACGGGTCAGGCGCTCGGCGATACCGGGGCCGATCCAGTCGCAGCGCCAATCGACCACCACCACCGAGCGGCCGATTTTTACCTCCTCACGCAGCACTTGCCAGGCATCCACCACGTGCAGCTCGCCACCGCGCTCGAAGGGCGGCCAATAGGGTTCAGCACCGGTGGCGACGATCACCGTGTCCGGCTTTTCCTGCTCCACCAGAGCGCGGTCGACCCGGGTATTGCGCACCACACGCACCCCGGCCAATTGCATTTCCCGCTGCAGGTTGGTGCTGGCACCCCCGAATTCACTGCGCCGTGGCAGCAGTTGCGCGAGCAACACCTGGCCGCCCAGTTGCGCGCTGGCTTCGTACAGGGTCACCTCATGCCCGCGCTGGGCGGCCACCGCAGCGGCTTTCATCCCGGCCGGCCCACCGCCGACGACCATGATGCGCTTACGTTTTACAGTCGCTTGGCGCTGGCCAAATATCAATTCACGACCGGTTTCCGGGTGCTGGATGCAGGAAATCGGCAAGCCCTTGTGGAAGTGCCCGATGCACGCCTGATTGCAGGCAATGCACGCGCGCACATCTTCCACGCGGCCGTCGTCGGTCTTGTTGGGCATTTGCGGATCGCAGATTAACGCCCGCGTCATGCCGCACACATCGGCCTGGCCACGCGCCAGAATCAGCTCGGCTTCCTGGGGCTGGTTGATGCGCCCGGTGACGAACAACGGAATGCTCAAGCCAGCCTTGAAGGTGCCAGCCTCCTTGGCCAGGTAGGCCGCTTCGATCGCCATCGGCGGCACGATGTGCACGGCCCCCCCGAGCGATGCCGAGGTGCCGGCGACAATGTGAACGTAGTCCAGCAGGGGTTGCAGCGATTGCACGGCAGCCAGGGACTCGTCTTCGGTCAGCCCCTCGGGGTCGCGTTCATCGGCAGAGATGCGCAGGCCGATGATGAAGTGCTCGTCGGTCGCAGCGCGAATCGCAGCGATGACTTCACGCAGGAAACGCAGGCGCTGCTCCAGCTCGCCGTTGTAGCCGTCGGTGCGCCGGTTGACGCGCGGGTTGATGAACTGCGCCGGCAGGTAACCGTGACTGGCAACCACTTCCACGCCATCGATGCCGGCTTGATGCAGGCGTCGGGCCGCCGCCGCGTAACCCTCGACAATCTCGTCGATCATTGCCTGGTCCAGCGCCCGTGGCATAACCCGGAAGCGCTCGTTGGGCACCGCCGATGCCGAGTAAGCCACGGCCAGCAGGCCATCGCTGGATTCCATGATTTCCCGTCCCGGGTGGAACACCTGCGACAGCACCACCGTGCCGTGGGCGTGGCAGGTTTGCGCCAGCTTGCGGTAGCCCTCGATGCATTCATCGTCGGTAGCCATCAGAACGTGGGAGGTGTACCGCGCACTGTCATGCACCCCGGCCACCTGCAGCACGATCAGCCCGACGCCGCCTTCGGCACGTGCCCGGTGATAGGCAATCAGCTGCTCGTTCACCAGGTTGTCAGTGGGCATGGAGGTGTCGTGACCGCTGGACATGATGCGGTTTTTCAGGCGCTTGCCACGGATCTGCAAGGGTTCGAACAGGTGAGCAAAAGCTGGGGTCGGGCTCGACATGGTGCGCATACTCCGGGCGGGCTGACCTGTAGGAGCGAGCATGCTCGCGATGGACGTAAACCATAACGCGGGCATTCAGGCAGCCCGCGTTATCGTTGGCCCCCATCGCGAGCATGCTCGCTCCTACAGAGGCAGCAGGTATTCGTTGTTTTTGTTGGGTCTATAAAAATTTACCCGTAGTAAAAAATCAACTTGTTTTTTTACTTGGCCTTGATTAGTTTCGTGTCGAGCCCGCTCCTGGGGCGAACCTCACCAACAATAAAAAAGGGCCATGCCGACCTTGGGTCGCCTGGCACCTGCACGAGGAACCACTGATGAAATCGAATACGCTCAAGCACGGTTTTTATCCCTTGGCGCTGACCCTGGCCATGGGCCTTGGCAGCGCACAGGCAGCGTCGGACATGGTGGTGGTCGGTTATGGCGGCGCCGGACAAAAAGCCCAGGACGTGGCGTTCTTCCAGCCTTTTGCCGCCGTGGATCAAAGCAAGGTGATCCAGAGCGAATACAACGGTGAAATGGCCAGGATCAAAGTGATGGTCGACACCGGCAACGTCGACTGGGACGTGGTGCAGATCGAAGGTCCGGACCTGATGCGTGGCTGCGAAGAGGGCATGTATGAGCGACTGGACTGGAATCGCCTGGGTGGCAGCGAAGAGTTGATCCCCGAGGCGGCGCAAGAGTGCGGGTCCGCCGCGTTGGTGTGGAGCGTGGCGATTGCCTACGATCGCGACAAACTGGCCCAGGCCCCGACGTCATGGGCAGATTTCTGGGACGTACAGAAAATCCCCGGCAAGCGCGGGCTGCGCAAGCGTGCGGTGTACAACCTGGAGTTCGCCCTGCTGGCGGACGGCGTGAAAACCGAAGACGTGTACAAGGTACTCGGTACCCCGCAAGGCGTGGACCGTGCATTTGCCAAGCTCACTGAGCTAAAGCCCTACATCCAGTGGTGGGAGGCCGGGGCGCAACCGCCGCAATGGCTGACCGCTGGCGACGTGGTGATGACCTCGACCTACAGTGGGCGCATCGCCGACGCCGCGCAGAAAGGCAGTCATCTGGGCCTGGTCTGGCCCGGCAGCCTGTACGGCATGGACTACTGGGCAATCATCAAGGGCTCCAGGCACGTCGACCAGGCCAAGCGCTTCATCGCCTTTGCCAACCAGCCGGATGCACAGGTGAAATACGTCGAGCAAATCCCCTACGGTCCGACCAATACCCAGGCCGCCGCGCGGCTCGATGACAAACTGGCGCAATGGGTGCCCACGGCGCCGCAGAACCTCAAGGGCGCGTTGTCGATGAACGTCGGCTTCTGGGTCGACCATGGCGAAGAACTGGAAGAACGTTTCAACGCCTGGGCCAGCAAATAAGTACAGGGGATGGCTGGACCTGTCGAAGCGTCCAGCCTTACTGTCTGCCCAACCGAACACCCTGGAGACCCCGAACGATGAGTAACATCGCAACCGCCCTGACCGCCCCTGAACGCAGCGCGACCGAACAGCGCCTGCGAGAAGAGCTGGCGGCCTGTTATCGCCTGATTGCACACTTTCGCATGACCGACCTGATCTTCACTCACATCTCGGTGCGTATTCCAGGGCCGGAGCATCACTTCCTGATCAATCCCTACGGGCTGATGTTCGATGAGATCACCGCGTCCAACCTGGTGAAGATCGACCTCGATGGCAACGCGGTGGAGCCGTCGCCGTACCCGGTCAATCCGGCCGGGTTCGTGATTCACAGCGCCATCCACGGTGCCCGCGAAGATGC
This sequence comes from Pseudomonas umsongensis, assembly GCF_002236105.1. Classification (GTDB taxonomy): domain Bacteria; phylum Pseudomonadota; class Gammaproteobacteria; order Pseudomonadales; family Pseudomonadaceae; genus Aquipseudomonas; species Aquipseudomonas umsongensis. The sequence continues at coordinate 1,173,486 of NZ_NIWU01000001.1, read as the reverse complement.
GCAGTGCGTGCTGCACACCCACACTAAATCCGGTTGTGCAGTGGCGGCGTTGAAGTGCGGGTTGTTGCCGGTGAACCAGATTTCCATGGAGTTCTACGGCCGGGTGGCCTACCACGACTACGAGGGCGTGGCCCTGGACATGAGTGAGCAACAGCGACTGGTGGCCGACATGGGCGACAAGCCGGTGCTGATGCTGCGCAACCACGGCCTGCTGACCGTCGGCGAAACCGTGAGCCAGGCATTTTTGCGCATGTATTACCTGGAAAAGGCCTGCGAAATCCAGCTGGCGGCGCAGGCGGCCGGGGAGTTGGTCCTGCCACCGGCGCAGGTGTGCGCGCATACCGAGCGCCAGTTCAATGACCCGGGGCGGCCGCTGGAAGAGGGTGAGTTGAGCGACCCTGATGCCATGCAATTGGCTTGGGCGGCGTTACTGCGATTGTTGGAGCGGGTGGCGCCGGGGTATCGGGACTGATCGGGATCATGTGTGAATGAACTGACGCCTTCGCGAGCAGGCTCGCTCCCACAATTGGTCAAGGCGTTGGGAAATATCGTGCACGACAAGAAACCTGTGGGAGCGAGCCTGCTCGCGAAGGCGATCTTTCAGGCGGGCATACTCTTGCTGTACATTCGTTCAACTCGCAAGCCATAACGCGAGCCCCAACGATCGACAAACCAGGAGCAGTCGCCCATGAATCAGGAAGCCCGTTTTTCCCGCATGGAACCGGAGTTGCGCAAGGCCAATCTGATCGAGGCGACACTGGTGTGCCTCAAGCGCCATGGTTTCCAGGGGGCGTCGATCCGCAAGATTTCCGCTGAGGCGGGCGTATCGGTCGGGCTGATCAGCCATCACTATTCGGGCAAGGACGAACTGGTGGCCGAGGCCTACATGGCGATCACCGGGCGCGTCATGACGCTGTTGCGCGACGCCATGGAGCAAGCGGCACCCACTGGCCGGGAGCGTTTGTCGGCGTTCTTTCGCGCGTCCTTCTGCGCCGAACTGCTCGACCCGCAACTGATCGACGCCTGGCTCGCCTTCTGGGGCGCAGTGAAAACCGCCGAGGCGATCAATCAAGCCCACGAGCATTCCTATGGCGAGTACCGCGCGATCCTGGGCAAGGTGCTCAGGGAGTTGGCGCAGGAGGAGGGGTGGGAGGAAGGGGGAGAGCACTTCGACGCCGACCTGGCCGCGATCAGCCTTAGCGCGTTGCTCGATGGCCTGTGGCTGGAGTCCGGGCTCAATCCCGGGACCTTTACCCCCGAGCAGGGCATCCAGATTTGCGAAGCCTGGGTCGACGGTTTGCAGGCCGGCGGCCGGCAGCGGTTTTGCGTGCAGACGAGTAGCTGTTGATCGCCCGTTCAGCAGTGGCTACTCTCTGGCACTGATGCAAGCCCTCTAATAAGAAACAAGCAGGACACCCAGCAATGACTCCTCGGGTACTGATCGTCGATGACGATCCGCTGATTCGCGAACTGTTGCATGCCTACCTGTCACAGGAAGGCTACGACGTGCACTGCGCCGCCACGGCGGAACTGGCCGAAACCTTCCTGGCCAGCCAGGCTGTCGACCTGGTCATGCTTGATATCCGCCTGCCAGGCAAGGACGGCCTGACCCTGACCCGCGAACTGCGCGTGCGATCGGAAGTCGGGATCATCCTGATCACCGGGCGCAATGACGAAATCGACCGAATCGTCGGCCTCGAATGCGGCGCCGATGACTACGTGATCAAACCTCTCAATCCACGGGAACTGGTGTCGCGGGCAAAAAACCTCATTCGCCGGGTACGCCATGCGCAGGCGCCACAGCCGGTTGCCGCTGTCGCCAAACCGGTCAAGCAATTCGCCGACTGGGCGCTGGACACCGACCGCCGGCGCTTGATCGATCCGGACGGCAGCGAGACCTTGCTGACCCACGGCGAGTACCAGTTGCTCAGTGTATTTTTGCGCAACAGCGGCCACACCCTTAGCCGCGATCAATTGATGGACCAGATCCGCAACCGCGAATGGGTGCCCAACGACCGCTCGATCGACGTGCTGGTGGGGCGCTTGCGCCGCAAACTGCATGACGATCCCGCCGAACCGCAACTGATCATCACCATCCATGGCGCCGGCTACCTGTTCACTGCCAGCCTGGCGGCGTGACGACGGTGGGACGGTTGCTCTGGGCGTTACTGATGTTATTGGCGAGCAACGTGCAGGCGGCGGACAAGATCCGCTATTGCGATTACCCGGTGTACCCGCCGATTTCCTGGAGCGACGGCAAACAAGTGCGTGGCCTGGCGCCCAGTGTGGTCAGGCAGTTATTCGGCCAACTCGGCTATGAGGTCGAGATTGTGGTGCTGGGTAACTGGAAACGCTGCCTGCTGGACGTTGCCGAAGGCCGGGTCGATGTGGTGCTCGCCTACAGCACCGCGCAACGGGAACAGAGCATGTTGTTTTCCACCGTTGCGGTACTGCGCGAAGAGGTGGCGCTGTTCATCAATCGCCAGCATCCGGTGAAGTTCGAACAACTGCAGGATCTGGCCCACTACCGTGGCGGCTTGCTGTTCGGTGAAAGCTACGGCCTGGCATTCGATCGCATGGTCGCACAACACAACAACATCGAATGGGTCGCCAGCAGCCGCCAGAATTTCGGCAAGCTGATTCGCGGGCGCATCGATTTCATCACCCAGGAGCGCCGCACCGGTGAGCTGTACGTGGAAACCCTGCCTGGCGCCCAGGACATCGTGGCCTTGCCCAAGGCCCTGAGCGTGGACTATTTGCGGGTCGCCGTTTCCCGCCGTTCGCCGTTGTCCGCCCACATGCCGCAGATTGATGCGCAGTTGCAGCGCATGGTGGATGCCGGTGATATCCAGCGCCTTCTCAATGAAAGCGAGGTCATCTACCGCGACATGATCAACCTGCCGGCGAACGCACAATGATCCGCGCACGTGCCGGTGGACTGCTGCGGCGCCTGCTGTGGTTCATCCTGCTGTTCAGCCTGTGTTTTACCGTGCTGGCCAGCAGCGTGCAGTTGTATATCGAGTATCGCCGGGAAATGCGCGAGATCGACTCGCGCATGGAGCTGATCCGCGCCGGTTACCTGGCCAGCCTGGAGCGCAGTCTCTGGGACCTGAACCAAGAGCAATTGAATGTGCAACTGCGCGGCCTGGTGGATTTCTCCGACGTCGCCAGGGTGCATTTGACCGGTCCCGATTTCGACCTGGTGCAAGGCAATCCCGCGCCGGCAGGGCCGTTGCGCATCGAGCGCTTTGCCCTGGATTACCAACCACCTGCCGGTCCCTTGCGCCATCTCGGCGAGCTGGAAGTCAGCACCGACCTGGGAGCGGTGTATCAACGCCTGTATGCCACCGGCTTGACCAACCTGTTGTGGATGGCGGTGTTTTTCTGCGGTCTGGCGGTGGCGTTGTCGGGGCTGTTTTATCGCCTGGTGACCCGGCATCTGAAAGTCATGGCCGAATTTGCCCGGCGCATTGCCGCAGGGCAATGGCACGAGCCGCTGCGCCTGGACAAGCGTCCTGGCGCGCAAAACGACGAAATCGACACCGTGGCCCATGCCCTCGATGACATGCGCAGGGCGATCCTCAGCGACATCGACCGCCGGGAAACCGACCGCCTGGCCCTGCAGGACAACCGCGACGAATTACTGCGCATGGTCGAGCGGCGCACGGCCAGCCTGATGCGCGCCAAGGACGACGCCGAAGCGGCCAACCTCGCCAAATCACGGTTTCTGGCCACCATGAGCCACGAACTGCGCACGCCACTCAATGGCATCCTTGGCATGGCCGAGCTGCTGAGCGGTGCCCGTCTCGACCCGCAGGACAGCAGACGCCTGGATGCGCTGCACAAGGCCGGCGAGGGGCTGCTGACGATCCTCAATGAAGTGCTGTATTTCGCCAAGCTGGAGGAGGGCACCAGCCTCCCGGAACCGGTGAATTTCTCGATGCGCCAATTGCTCGATGAAGTCCTCACGCTGCTGGAACCCAAGGCGCTGGACAATGACACGATCCTGCATTGCCGCGTCGATCAACGGGTGGCCGAGCATCACCACGGTGCCGAGCAATACCTGCGCCAGGTGCTGAGTAACCTGTTGGCCAACGCGATCAAGTTCACAGAAAACGGTGACGTCTGTGTCGAAGTGGCATTGCTCGCATTGCCGCCAGATCTGGGCGGACAGCGTCTGCGGGTGAGTGTCACCGACAACGGCATCGGTATAGCCCCGGCGATGCAGGCGAAGATTTTCGAGCGATTCACCCAGGCCAGCGAAGAAGTCGCACAGCGTTATGGCGGCACGGGACTGGGGCTGGCCATCTGTAAGCATCTGGTGGAGAAGATGGGGGGCTGCATCGGCGTCAGCAGCGAAGTCGAGCGCGGCAGTTGTTTCTGGTTCGAGTTGACGTTGCAGCCGGCCATCGAGGCCATTGCCTCGACGCCCACTTATGCGGCGGGCCCGGCGCTGGACATCCTGGTGGTCGAGGACGTGGCGCTCAACCGCGAAGTGGCCGAGGGCCTGTTGCAACGGGACGGGCATCAAGTGTGGCTGGCCAACGACGCTGAACAGGCATGGGCGCAATGCTCGGCGCGCAGCTTCGATCTGATCTTGCTGGACGTGCACCTGCCGGGCATGAGCGGCGTCCAGTTGTGCAAACAGATCCGTGACAACGACGGACCTAACCGTGAGACGCGCATCTTTGCCTTGACCGCCAGCGTGCAACCGGCGTTGGTACGCGGTTATCTGGATGCGGGCATGGATGGCATCCTGGCCAAACCCCTGAAGCTGGACAACCTGCGACAGGTGCTGGCGGGGCGGGCAACTACCGGCCTGTCCGAGGTTGACGACGCAGCGATGGACTGGCCGTTGCTGCAGACCCATCGCAGTTTGCTTGGCGAGCAGAAAGTACAGGGCTTGCTGACCGTATTGCGCGACTCAATCGTGCAACACCGTGAGGCACTGGGCGAAGCCATTGAGGCCGATGATTGCACCGAAGTCGCACAACTGGCGCACCGCCTGGCCGGCAGCGGCGATTCCCTGGGGTTTCGTGCCTTGGCCGAGGCATTACGGAGTCTGGAAATCGCGGCGCTGGGCAATGACCAAACCGCGATTCGATCGTTGGTGCCCTTGGTCGAAGCGCAACTGCAAGGTTCGCTGCACACGCTCAAAGGCCTGTTGCAGAGCTGACGTACAAATTTGTTACGACTTTCTACAACTTCGATCTTTACGTACAACAGGGCCTTACATGGCTTTCCAATAATCGACGCAACCGCCGCAGCGCGGTCTTCGAAGCTTATTGGAGATAATAATAATGAATTGCCGTAAAGCTGCTTCCTCCCTGCCTGACTTCCCGTCATGCGCTGCCCGCCTCAGCGAGTCGGGGTGCCGGGCATGAGCGAAAACACCGATCGTAAAGGCATCCAGCTGACTCGGGCCCTGAAAAGTCGGCACATTTTCATGTTGTCCCTGGGCGGCGTGATCGGCACCGGGCTATTCATGGGCTCCGGCGTGACCATCAACCAGGGCGGGCCGGTGGGAGCGATCCTGGCCTATCTGGTCGCCGGCTTCCTGATGTACCTGGTGATGGTCTGCCTCGGCGAATTGTCGGTGCAGATGCCGGTGTCCGGTTCGTTCCAGACCCACGCGACCAAGTTCATCGGCCCGGCCACCGGCTTCATGATCGGCTGGGTGTACTGGATGAGCTGGGCCACCACCGTAGGCCTTGAGTTCACCGCAGCTGGCATGTTGATGACGCGCTGGTTCCCGGAGGTGCCGATCTGGTATTGGTCAGCGTTGTTCGTGGTAGTGCTGTTCGGCATCAACGCGATGGCAACCCGTGCCTTCGGTGAGGCGGAATACTGGTTCTCCGGGATCAAGGTGGCGGCGATTCTCGGGTTCATTGTGGTCGGTGTGCTGGTGATCTTCGGCGCAATCCCGCTGACCAGTGGCGCGCCTGCACCCATGATGACCAACCTGATCGGCGATTCGTTGTTCCCTAACGGAATGTCCGCGGTATTCGCGGTGATGATGACTGTGGTCTACGCCTTCCAGGGCTGCGAGATCATGGGTGTGGCGGCGGGCGAAACCGACCAGCCGGAAAAAAGCATTCCCCGCGCCGTGCGCAACGTGGTGTTTCGCGTGTTGATCTTCTACGTCCTGGCAATCGTCGTACTGTCGGCCATCGTGCCGTGGCAGCAGGCTGGGCTGATGGAAAGTCCGTTCGTGCAAGTGCTCGACATGGTCGGCATCCCCTACGCCGCCGACCTGATGAACTTCGTGATCCTCACGGCGATCCTGTCGGTGGGCAACTCCGGCCTGTATGCCTCTACGCGCATCCTGTGGGCCATGTCGAAAACCGGCATGGCGCCAAAAAGCCTGGCGCCGTTGAGCAAGCGTGGCGTGCCATTGCGTGCGTTGAGCATCACCTTGTGTTTCGCCCTGGTGTCGCTGATGACCAGTTTTATTGCCGCCGACACCTTGTTCATGGTGTTGATGGCGGTGAGCGGGATGTCCGGCACCGTGACCTGGATTGTCATCGCCCTGGCGCAGTACAAGTTCCGCAAGGCCTACCTGCGCGACGGCGGCAAGCTCAGCGACCTCAAGTACCGCGCGCCGTGGTTCCCGGTGTTGCCGCTGATGTGCATCACGCTGTGCTGCTCGCTCTTCGTGTTCCTGGCACTGGATGAAACCCAGCGACCATCACTGTATTGGGGCTTTGGATTTATTGCGCTGTGTTATGGCGCGTATTTCCTGTTCCATCGCAAGCGTGAAGAGGTGTTGGCGCCGAGCCTGCCGAGCGCATAAACCCCTGTCTCACCCCCCCCCTTGTGGGAGCGAGCCTGCTCGCGAAAGCGGTGCATCAGTCAACAGGGATGTTGAGTGTGGTGCCGCCTTCGCGAGCAGGCTCGCTCCCACAGTTGTTTCGGGCCTCTCTGTAGGAGCGAGCATGCTCGCGATGAACCCGAGAACGCCGCGGGGTGTCAGGTTTCCCGCGTAATCGTTGGTGACCATGGCGAGCATGCTCGCTCCTACAGCCGCCTGTCGGTAGTTGTTCGAAGTTGTAACAGCGCCAAACGCGCAGTGCTGAATCTAGATAAATAATCCAGATAAAACAGATGCTTACGCGGATTTTGGTTTGTTACAGCCAATCTCACGAGTAATTGCCGCCTTACTGAACACTCGTTTAGTATGGCCTCAAGTCGCATCACCTCAGACCAATCACAATAATTCGAGGATTCGCATGACTACCCACGATTCTCTGCTCAGTCAGGTCGAAGCCGGCGTTGCCTGGATCACCCTCAATCGCACCGCCCAGCGCAATGCGCTGGACATTCCGACGCTAAAAAACCTGCACGCTTTGCTCGACGCCTTCAACGCTGATCCTGCGGTGCGCGTGGTGGTATTGACGGGTAGCGGTCGCAGTTTCTGCGCCGGCGCCGACCTGGCTGAATGGGCCGAAGCCGAGGCGCGTGGCGCACTGGAAACCTACGGCTGGACCGAAACCGCCCACGCCCTGATGACCCGTTTGCACAGCCTGGATAAACCGACCATCGCCGCCATCAACGGCACCGCCGTCGGGGCCGGGATGGACTTGACCCTGTGCTGCGACCTGCGCATCGCCGGGCAGTCTGCCCGGTTCAAGGCGGGCTACACCAGCATGGCCTACTCGCCAGACGCCGGCGCCAGTTGGCACCTGCCACGGTTGATCGGCACCGAGCAAGCCAAACGGCTGCTGTTCCTCGACGAACTGTGGGGTGCCGACCGTGCCCTGGCCGCTGGCCTGGTCGGCGAAGTTTGCGCTGACGATCAACTATTGAGCGTCGCTGGCGAGCTCGCCGCACGCCTGGCCGCCGGGCCAACCTTTGCCTTCGCCCAGACCAAAAAGCTCATGCGCGAAGGCGCCGATCGCAGCCTGGCCGAGCAACTGCAAGCGGAACTGGCTGCCGGCCTGTTGTGCGGTCGCAGCGAAGACGGCAACGAAGCGTTGCGCGCCGCCACGGAAAAACGCCCGGCGCGTTTTATCGGTCGCTGACCCTCGGTAAACCTTTAACAGCACTCGAACAACAGGTAGCACCCATGAATTTCCAACTGACCCAAGAACAAGAAATGTTGGTGGACTCGGTACGCAGCTTCGTCGAGAAGGAACTGCTGCCCTATGAAACCGAGGTCGACCGCGCCGACGAAGTTTCCCCGCAATTGGCCGCGCAGATCCGTGGCAAGGCGATCGCCGCCGGTTTCTATGCCTTCAACATGCCCGAGGAGGTAGGCGGTGGTGGCCTCGATTACTTGTCCCAGGCACTGATCGAACGTGAGCTGTCCAAGGTCTCCTGGGCGCTGCACGTGTTTGTCGCGCGGCCGTCGAAGATCCTCATGGCCTGCACCGGCGAGCAGATCAACGACTACCTGTTGCCGTGCATCCAAGGCGAGAAAATCGACTGCTTCGCCCTGACCGAACCAGGTGCCGGCTCCGACGCCAACGCGATCAAGACCCGCGCCGTGCGTGAGGGCGACGACTTTGTCCTCAACGGCAGCAAACACTTCATCAGTCACGCCGGGCACGCCGATTTCGCCATCGTCTTTGCCGTCACCGACACCTACGAACACAACGGCAAGAAGCGCAACGCCGTGACCTCGTTCCTGGTCGACCGCAACACCCCGGGCATGACCATCCGCCGGGGGCCCAAGTGTGTGAGCAACCGTGGTTACCACACCTTCGAAATGTTCTTCGACGACTGCCGCGTACCGGCCAATAAGGTCCTGGGCGAAGTCGGCAAGGGGTGGGACGTGGCCAACGCCTGGCTCACAGCCGGCCGGGTGATGGTCGCCGCCAACTGCGTAGGCCAGGCGCAACGGGCGCTGGACGTGTCGCTGCAATGGGCGGCCGATCGCAAACAGTTCGGCCAGGCCATCGGCACCTACCAAGGCGTGTCGTTCAAGCTGGCCGACATGGCCACGCAAATCCGCGCCGCCGAACTGTTGACCCTGCACACCGCCTGGAAAATGGACCAGGGCACCATGACCGATGGTGAGGCCGGCATGGCCAAGCTGTTCGCCAGTGAAGTGCTCGGTCGCGCGGCAGACGAGGCGGTGCAGATATTCGGTGGCATGGGCCTGATGGACGAAGGTCCGGTGGAACGTATCTGGCGTAATGCGCGGATCGAACGGATCTGGGAAGGCACCTCGGAAATCCAGCGGCACATCATTTCCCGCGAACTGCTGCGGCCGCTGCTGCGCTGATCGCCCGGAGAATTGCCATGTCCCAGACTATTCGTGACAACCTCAAGCGCATGCTCGCGCCACGGCATGTGGCCTTTGTCGGCGGGCGCAGCATGGCCCGCGCCCTCAAGCGCTGCGCCGAGGGCGGCTACCCAGGGCAAATGTGGCTGGTCAACCCGCAGCACGACAGCCTCGAAGGCGTGCCTTGCGTGCGCAACATTACTGACCTGCCGTGCGGGCCGGACGCAGTGTTCATCGCCACCAACCGTGAGCTGACCCTGACCTGCGTCTCACAACTGGCCGCCATCGGCACCGGCGGCGCTATCTGCTATGCCTCTGGTTTCGCCGAAACCGGCACCGAAGGCCAGGCCTTGCAACAGCAGCTGCTTGAAGCCGCGGGCGACATGGCCTTGCTCGGCCCCAACTGCTACGGCCTGCTCGACTACCTGCACAGCAGCGCGCTGTGGCCGGTGGCCCATGGGGGCAAAGCGGTGGAGAAGGGCGTGGCGGTGCTGACCCAAAGCGGCAATTTCGCCTACAACCTGTCCATGAGCGACCGCTCGCTGCCGGTGGCCTACATGGCCTCGGTCGGCAACCAGGCGCAACTGGGGGTGGCCGAACTGATGGACGTGCTGCTCGACGAGCCGCGCGTCACCGCCATCGGCCTGCATCTGGAAGGCCTGAAGAACGTCCCGGGTTTTGCCCGCGCCGCGCACAAGGCGCTGGAGAAGGGCATTCCAATCATCGCCTTGAAAACCGGCGTGTCGCAGATCGGTGCCGAACTGGCCCTCAGTCACACCAGTTCGCTATCTGGTTCCGATGCACTGTACGACGCGCTGTTCGATCGCCTCGGGGTAATCCGCGTCAGCGGCCCCGTGAGTTTCGTCGAAACCCTGAAAGCGGCGGCCTGCGGAAACCTGCCGGCGGGCAACAGTCTGATCGCGCTAGCCTGCTCGGGTGGCGATGCTGGCCTGATCGCCGACTACGCCGAACGCAACGACTTGGGCTTGCCCAAGCTCGATGCCGGGCAAGTCAGCGAACTGGCACAAGTGCTGCCCAGCTACGCTAACCTGGTCAACCCACTGGATTTCACCACCGCCATCTGGGGCGACGGCGAAGCCCTGGACCGCATGCTCGACAGCGCCCTGCGCACGCCAGCCGATGCAGCGATGCTGGTGCTCGACTACCCGGCGCAATTTACCGGCGAGCGCAAGGAATGCGACCTGTTGCTCGACCTCTACTGCAAGGCGCTGGAACGTCACGGCAAGACCGGTTTCGTCACCTCGGCTTTCCCGGAACTGCTGCCGCCTCACGCCCGTGAGCATTTGCATGCCCAGGGTGTGGCGGCCTTGCAGGGCGTCGAAGACGGCTTGGCGGCGTGGGGGCGTATCGCCGGATACCCACGCAAGCGCCAGGCATTGTTGACGCTGGGCGAGTCGGCACTGGTGCCGCTGTGCCCTCAAGCGCTGGCGGGCGAAGGGCAACTGCTCAACGAATGGGATTCCAAGCAGGCCTTGCGTGCATTCGGCCTGCCGACGCCCGACGGCGTGTTGAGCACACCAGACAATGCGCTGAAGGACGCCGCGGCGCTGGGCTATCCGCTGGTGGTCAAAGCCGTCAGCGCACAACTGCCGCACAAGACCGAAGCCGGTGCAGTGGCACTGAATCTCAAGGACGACACCGCTTTGAGCGCCGCGTTGGACAGGATGCGCGCCAGCATTAAAGCGTACGCGCCGCAGGTGGCCTTCGATCAACTGCTGCTGGAACCCATGGCCAAGCCGCCATTGGCCGAGCTGATCGTTGGCATCAAGCGCGAAAACGATTTTGGCCTGGCGCTGGTGATTGGCGCCGGCGGGATTCTGGTGGAGTTGCTCAAGGACAGCCGCAGCCTGTTGCTGCCGACCACGGACGGCGCGATCCGCCAGGCCTTGCTGAGCCTGCGCAGCGCCCCGTTGCTGCAAGGTTTCCGCGGTCGCCAGGCGGCGGATCTCGAAGCGCTGGTAGCGGCGATCCGCGCCGTGGCCGACTACGCCTGCGAAAACGCCGGGCAACTGCTGGAGCTCGATGTGAACCCATTGTTGGTCGGTGCCGATGGCACGACCGCGGTCGATGCGTTGATTCGCATCGCTCATGCGTGAGGACCTGAATATGCAAGACAAAACCTTGACCGGTGGCCAGGCGCTGGTGCGCCTGCTGGCCAACTACGGCGTCGATACCGTGTTCGGCATTCCCGGTGTACACACCCTTGAGCTGTATCGCGGACTGCCCGGCAGCGGCATTCGCCACGTGCTGACCCGCCACGAACAAGGCGCCAGTTTCATGGCCGACGGCTATGCCCGGGTCAGCGGTAAACCCGGCGTGTGCTTCGTGATCACCGGTCCCGGTGTGACCAACGCCGCCACCGGCATCGGCCAGGCCTACGCCGATTCGATTCCGATGCTGGTGATATCCAGCGTCAACCACACGGCCAGCCTCGGCAAGGGCTGGGGCATCCTGCACGAGTGCCAGGATCAGCGCGCAATGACGGCGCCGATCACTGCATTCTCAGCGGTGGCCCTGACTGCCGAAGACTTGCCGCAGCTGATCGCCCGCGCCTATGCGGTGTTCGACAGCGAGCGTCCGCGCCCGGTGCACATTTCGGTGCCGCTGGACGTGTTGTCGGCGCCGATCGCCCGTGACTGGAGCAACGACGTGGTACGCCGTCCGGGGCGTGGTCCGGCATCCGCCACTGCACTCGATCAGGCCGTGGCCAAGCTCAACGGTGCGAAACGACCCATGATCATCGCCGGTGGCGGTGCACTTGATGCCGCCTCGCAGCTGCAGGAAATCAGCACCCGACTGGCTGCGCCGCTGTTCACCAGTGTCGCGGGCAAGGGCTTGTTGCCACCGGATGCGCCGCTCAACGCCGGTTCCTCACTGTGTGTGGAACCGGGCTGGAACCTGATCGCCGAGGCCGACGTGGTGCTGGCGGTCGGCACCGAAATGGCCGACACCGACTTCTGGCGTGAGCGCCTGCCGCTCAACGCTGAGCTGCTGCGAGTGGACATCGACCCGCGCAAGTTCAACGACTTCTACCCTTGCGCCGTGGCCTTGCATGGCGATGCGCAACAAACCCTCTGTGGCCTGCTCGAGCGACTGCCATCCGAGGTACGTGATGCAAGCGCTGCGATTGCCTCGGTCAGCGCACTGCGTGAAGCGGTCAAGGCCAGCCATGGCCCGTTGCAATCGATTCATCAGTCGATTCTTGAGCGCATTGCCGCAGAGCTGCCGCAAAACGCCTTCATCAGTACTGACATGACTCAACTGGCCTACACCGGCAACTACGCGTTCGACAGTGCCGCGACCCGCAGCTGGTTACACCCGACCGGCTACGGCACCTTGGGTTACGGCCTGCCGGCCGGGATTGGCGCCAAGTTCGGTGCGCCGCAACGCCCGGGCCTGGTGCTGGTCGGCGATGGCGGTTTCCTCTACACCGCGCAGGAACTGGCAACCGCTGTCGAGGAACTGGACAGCCCGCTGGTGGTGTTGCTGTGGAACAACGATGCGCTGGGGCAGATTCGTGACGACATGCTTGGCCTGGATATCGAGCCCATCGGCGTGCTGCCGCGCAACCCCGACTTCGCGGCCCTCGGGCGCGCGTTCGGTTGCACGGTGAACCAACCGCAAAGCCTGGCCGAGTTGCAAACGGACCTGCGCCACGGCTTCAAGCGCAACGGCGTGACCCTGATCGAACTCAAGCATGCCTGCGCACACTGATTTGTATTTCAAGGGGATGAAGCCATGCGCTTTTCCGATCTGACTCAACGTATCGCCGGTGACGGCGCTGCCGCCTGGGATATTCATTACCGTGCACTGGCCATGCTGGAGCAGGGCAAGGACATCCTGCTGTTGTCCGTGGGCGACCCGGATTTCGACACGCCGCAACCCATCGTGCAGGGCGCCATCGACAGTCTGTTGGCCGGTAACACCCACTATGCCGAGGTTCGCGGCAAGCGCGCCTTGCGGGAGGCCATCGCCAAGCGCCACCATCAACGCAGCGGGCAGCGGGTGACAGCGGACGAAGTCACCGTGCTGGCCGGCGCCCAGTGCGCGCTGTTCAGCGTGGCCCAGTGCGTGCTCAATCCGGGCGATGAAGTGATCGTCGCCGAGCCGATGTACGTCACTTATGAAGCTGTGTTCGGCGCTTGCGGCGCCAAGGTCGTGCCGGTGCCGGTGCGTTCGGAGAACGGCTTTCGCGTGTTGCCCGAAGACGTCGCCGCGCGCATCACCCCGCGTACCCGTGCCCTGGCGCTGAACAGTCCGCACAACCCGTCCGGTGCAAGCCTGCCGCGCAGCACCTGGCAAGCGTTGGCCGAATTGTGCATCGCCCACGACCTGTGGCTGATTTCCGATGAGGTCTACAGCGAACTGCTGTTCGACAGCGAACACGTCAGCCCGGCGAGCCTGCCGGGCATGGCCGAGCGCACCGCGACCCTTAACAGCCTGTCGAAATCCCACGCCATGACCGGCTGGCGAGTGGGTTGGGTGGTGGCGCCGCCGTCCCTGGCTGCGCACCTGGAAAACCTCGCGCTGTGCATGCTCTACGGTTCGCCGGATTTCGTTCAGGATGCGGCGGTCGTGGCATTGGAAAGTGATCTGCCGGAACTGGACGCCATGCGCGAAGCCTATCGCCAGCGTCGCGACCTGGTGTGCGAGCACCTGGCCGATTGCCCGGGCGTGCGTGCCCTGAAGCCCGATGGCGGGATGTTCGTGATGCTCGATATCCGTGAAACCGGGCTCAGCGCCCAGGCGTTCGCTGATCGCCTGCTCGATCGCCACGGGGTTTCAGTACTCGCCGGTGAAGCGTTCGGCCCGAGCGCGGCCGGGCATATTCGCCTCGGCCTGGTGGTTGGCCCTGAACCCTTGCGCGATGCCTGCCAGCGCATCGCCCGTTGCGCCCAGGAACTGATGGAGGCTCAGCTACATGCTTAATCACAAGTCGCTGTTTATCGATGGACGCTGGCAAGTCCCGTCGGGCCAGGGCATCGCGCAAGTGATCAACCCGGCCACCGAAGAAGTGGCGGGCAGCGTGCCGTTGGGCGATGAACGCGATGTGGACAACGCCGTGGCTGCTGCACGCAGGGCCTTTGGTCCATGGTCGCGCACTCCGTCGAGCGTGCGTGCCGGTTACATCCGTGCGTTGGCGGAACAACTGAAGACCCGCGCCGATGAAATGGCCTCGGTGATCACCACTGAACTGGGGATGCCGGTGCAATGGTGCCGTTCGGTGCAAGTGGACGGGCCGATCATTGGCCTTGAACAATACGTAGAACTCGCAGGCCTGATGGACGAAGTGCGCGAGGTCGGCAACTCGCGGGTGTACCGCGAGGCGGTGGGCGTCTGTGCGTTCATCAACCCCTGGAACTACCCGCTGCACCAGTTGATCGGCAAACTCGCCCCGGCTCTCGCGGCGGGTTGCACGGTGGTGGTCAAGCCAAGCCAGGAAACCCCGTTGCACGCGTTCTTGCTGGCCCAGATGATCGAGGACATCGGCCTGCCGGCGGGGGTGTTCAACCTGGTCAGCGGACCGGGCTCCAAGGTCGGCGAAGCCTTGGCCAAACACCCGGACGTGGACATGGTGTCGTTCACCGGTTCCACCGGCGCCGGCGTTCGCGTCTCTCAGGCCGCCGCGCCTTCGGTGAAGCGCGTGTGCCTGGAGCTGGGCGGCAAGTCGGCGTTGCTGATTGCCGAGGATGCCGATCTGGAGGCGGCGGTGCGCTACGGCGTCCAGGACGTGATGATTAATTCCGGCCAAACCTGCACCGCGTTGACCCGCATGCTGTTGCCGGCCAGTCGTTATGCCGAGGCGCTGGAAATTGCGCTGGAGGAAACCCTGAGCCTGAAGATGGGCGATCCGCTGGATCCGCAGAGCTTCCTTGGCCCGATGTGCTCCGCCGGGCAACGTCGCACCGTGCTCGACTACATCAGGATCGGCCAGGAAGAGGGTGCACGCCTGTTGTGCGGTGGCGACGCGGCGCCGGAATTCGAGCGTGGCTACTACGTCAGCCCGACGCTTTTCGCCGACGTTAACAACCGCATGCGCATCGCCCAGGAAGAAATCTTCGGCCCGGTGTTGTGCCTGATCCCTTATGAGGATGAGGCGCAGGCGATCCAGATCGCCAACGACTCGCCGTTTGGCCTGTCCAGCGGAGTCTGGGCCGGCAGTGCCGAGCGTGCCTTGCAACTGGGCAGACAGTTGCGCGCAGGGCAATGCTTCCTCAATGGCGCGGCATTCAACTATCAGGCGCCGTTCGGCGGCTACAAACAATCCGGTAACGGGCGTGAATGGGGGGAAGAGGGGCTGGGCGAATTCGTCGAAGTGAAGGCGATCCAGGTGTGACCGTCAACGATTCAAAGACTGTATGCACCGGGCCCAGGCCCGGTGTCTTGCGTGGTTTTGCACGGGTATTTCATTAGCTTTTATCAGGGGCAATGCAATGAGCGATAACAAAAACAAGATTACTCAAGCGAACAATGAATTCAGTTTCCCGCGCAGGGACTTCCTGAAGTACAGCGCCGCCGCCGTGGCGGTGGCCGGGGCGTTCTCCATGGGCTTGCCGTCAGGCGCCTTCGCTGCAGAAGCCACGCCGAAGCCGGGCGGCATATTGCGCCTGGGCCTTGCCGGCGGCAGTACCACCGACTCCAAAGACCCGGGGTCCTGGGCGGACACCTTTACCTTCGTCGGTTTCTCGGCGGTCTATAACACCCTGACTGAAATCGCCGTCGACGGCACCGCGATTCCGGAACTGGCCGAGAGCTGGACCTCGACCCCCGATGCGCGTGTCTGGACCTTCAAGCTGCGCCAGGGCGTGACCTTCCACAACGGCAAGAGCCTGACCGCCGATGACGTGGTCGCGTCGATCCAGCATCACCTGGGCGAAAAATCCACCTCGGCGGCCAAGACCGTGCTGGGCGATGTGGCCAAGGTCAGCGCCAATGGCAGCGACAGCGTGGTGTTCGAACTGCACTCGGGCAACGCCGATTTCTCTTATGTGGTCGCCGATTATCACCTGGCGATCCTGCCGAGCAAGGACGGCGTGGCGGACTGGCAGGCTGGCGCCGGCACCGGTGGCTATCGCCTCAAGGACTTCGAACCGGGCGTGCGCATGACCCTGGAACGCAACCCCGATTACTGGAAAGCCGGGCGTGCGCATTTCGCCAGTGCCGAGTTGATCGCCATCGCCGACGGCGCAGCGCGGGTCAACGCGCTGGTCACCGGGCAAGTGGACGTGATCAACAAGGTCGACCTCAAGACCGTAGCGTTGCTCAAGCGCAACCCGAACCTGGTCATCGAAGAGACCAAGGGTGCCCAGCACTACACCTTCCCGATGCTCACCGACAGCCAGGTGTTCCAGAACAACGACGTGCGCCTGGCGATGAAGCACGCAATCAACCGCGAAACCCTGCTGGCTTCAGTGCTGTACGGCTATGGCCTGGTGGGCAACGATCATCCGATCCAGCCCGGTAGCCGCTTCATCAACACCGCGCTGGAACAGCGCACCTATGACCCGGACAAGTCGCGTTTCCACCTGAAAAAGGCCGGTCTGGATTCGCTCAAGGTGCGCCTGCAGGCCTCCGACGCGGCCTACACCGGCGCCGTCGATGCCTCGGTGCTGTTCAAGGAGCAAGCCCGTGCGGCCGGGATCGACATCGACGTGGTGCGCGAGCCCGCCGACGGTTTCTTCTCCAACGTCTGGATGAAGCAACCCTTCACCACCTCGTTCTGGTACAGCAGCCTGACGGCCGACCGCATGTTCAGCATTGGCTACGCCAAGGGCGCGGCGTGGAACGAAACCCATTGGGACAACCCGCGTTTCAACCAGTTGCTTAACGCGGCCCGGGGCGAGATGAACGAGCCGTTGCGCCGTGAGATGTACAACGAAATGCAGGCGCTGTGCCGGGACGACGGCGGGGCGATCGTGCCGCTGTTCGCCAGCTCCGTGGCGGCGCGTTCCAACCGTGTGGCCCACGGCGGGCAGACCGCGCCATACGGAGAGCTCGACGGCTTGCGCGTGATCGAACGCTGGTGGCAGGCATAAGCGCTCGCCAAACCAATGAAAAACCCCTGTAGGAGCGAGCATGCTCGCTTCTACAGGGGAAATTGTGATCTTCGTAAGGAATCGCACGGTGAATCGGTGATCGTTCCCACGCACAGTGTGGGAACGATCATAAAAAGGTGCCCATTTCTAGGACTGCACGATGAAGAGTATTTTCAAGTTATTGGGGCAGCGTCTGGCTTTAGGCCTGCTTTCGCTATTGGCGGTATCCGTCATCATCTTCCTCGCCGTCGGCCTGCTCCCGGGCGATATCGCCCAGGCTATGCTCGGCCAGTCCGCCACCCCGGAAACCGTGGCGGCTTATCGCGCGCAACTGGGCCTGGACCTGCCACCCCTGACCCGTTTCGGGCAGTGGATCTGGCAACTGCTGCACGGTGATCTCGGCGTATCGCTGGCCAACCAGCGGCCTATCGCCGAACTGGTCGGCAGTCGCCTGGGCAACACCTTCAGCCTGGCGCTGTTGGCCGCGTTGGTGTCGGTGCCTTTGGCATTGTTGCTGGGCATGCTCGCGGCGTTGTACCGCAACAGCTGGTTCGACCGCCTGCTGAACACCTCGGCCCTGAGCGCGGTGTCGTTCCCCGAGTTCTTCGTTGCCTACATCCTGATCCTGGTGTTCGCGGTGAAGCTCAATTGGTTCCCGAGCATTTCCAACCTCTCGCCAAACGCCAGTCTGGGTGAGGTACTGGAGCGCTCGGTGCTGCCGGTGGCGACCCTGAGCCTGGTGGTGATCGCGCAGATGATGCGCATGACCCGCGCCTCCTTGATCAACCTGCTGGCCAGCCCCTACATCGAAATGGCCCGGCTCAAGGGCATCAGCCAGTCGCGCATCATCTTCCGTCATGCCTTGCCCAACGCGCTGGCGCCGATCGTCAACGTGGTGGCGCTGAACCTGGCGTACCTGGTGGTTGGCGTGGTGGTGGTCGAGGTGGTGTTCGTCTATCCGGGCCTCGGCCAGTTGCTGGTGGACTCGGTGGCCAAGCGCGATATCCCGGTGGTCCAGGCTTGCAGCCTGATCTTTGCCGCCACCTACATCCTGCTCAATACCAGTGCCGACGTGCTGTCGATTGCCAGCAACCCACGCCTGATGCATCCAAAGGGGTAGACCATGAGCCTGCTTAAAGAATTGCTCCGGGCGCCGCTGAGTGCGAAGTTCGGATTACTGGTGATCGTCGTGTATATCCTGGTGGCGCTGTTCGCCCCGGTGCTGGCGCCGTTTGGCGAAACCCAGGTGGTGGGCGAGGGCTTCGCGCCGTGGGGCGGGCAGTTCCTGTTGGGCACCGATAACCTGGGGCGCGACATGTTCAGCCGCCTGGTCTTTGGTGCGCGCAACACACTGGGCATCGCGTTCCTGACCACGGTGCTGGCGTTCCTGCTCGGTGGCACCTGCGGCCTGATCGCGGCGATCAAGGGCGGTTGGGTCGATCAGGGCCTGTCGCGGGTCGTCGACATCCTGATGGCCATTCCGCAATTGATCTTTGCCTTGCTGATTCTCAGTGTGGTCGGCACCACGGCCACCTCACTGGTGCTGGTGATCGCGCTGCTGGATGCAACCCGGGTGTTTCGCCTGTCCCGCGCCGTAGCGATGAACGTGGTGGTGCAGGACTTCGTCGAGGCCGCGCGCCTGCGCGGTGAAGGCCTGTGCTGGCTGGTCACCCGCGAGGTACTGCCCAATGCAGCGGCGCCGCTTATTGCCGAATTCGGCCTGCGGTTCTGCTTCGTGTTCCTGTTCATCAGTGCGTTGTCATTCCTCGGCCTGGGCATCCAGCCGCCCACCGCGGACTGGGGCAGCATGGTGCGCGACAACGCGGTGCTGATCACCTTTGGCGACATCAGTCCTTTACTGCCCGCCCTGGCCGTGGCCTTGATCACGGTCAGCGTCAACTTCGTCGTCGACTGGATGCTGCACAAGTCCAGCGGCCTCAAGGAGTGCTGAACATGACGACATCCAAACCGTTGCTGGAAATCCGCAACCTGCACATCGAAGGTCACTACGAGGATGCCTGGCATCCGCTGATCAAGGGCATCGACCTGACCCTGCAACGCGGTGAGGTGCTGGGGCTGATCGGTGAGTCCGGGGCGGGCAAATCGACCCTCGGCTTATCTGCCATGGGCTATACCCGTGACGGCTGCAAAATTACCGGCGGCACGGTGCATTTCGATGGCATCGACCTGCTCAAGGCCAAACCCGAAGCCTTGCGCAAATTGCGCGGCCTGCGCATCGCCTACGTCGCGCAAAGTGCGGCAGCCTCGTTCAACCCCGCCCATCGCTTGATCGATCAGCACGTGGAAACGGCGGTGAAGAACGGTGGCATCAGCCGTGAACAGGCGATGCGCGAGGCGGTGGAATTGTATCGCGTGCTGCGCTTGCCCAACCCCGAACAGATCGGCCAGCGTTACCCGCACCAGGTCTCCGGCGGCCAGCTGCAACGGGTCATGACCGCCATGGCGATGGCCTGCCATCCGGACTTGATCATCTTTGACGAACCGACCACCGCCCTGGACGTCACCACCCAGATCGAGGTGCTGGCGGCGATTCGCGATGCGGTGAAGACCTACGGCAGCGCGGCGATCTACATCAGCCACGACCTCGCGGTGGTGGCGCAGATGGCCGACCGCATCATGGTGCTGCGCCACGGCAAGCTGGTGGAGGAGGCCGAGACCCGCAAGATGCTCGGTGACCCGCAGGAGGAATACACCAAGTCACTGTGGGCGGTGCGCAGTTTCCGCACCGAAGCCAAAGCCTGCCCGCAACAGGAAAAGCCGCTGCTGGAACTGCGCAACAGCTGCGCCAGCTACGGGCGGCAACCGGTGCTGCATGACGTTTCCTTGAAGCTGTATCGCGGCCAGACCCTGGCGGTCATCGGCGAATCGGGCAGCGGCAAAAGCTCCACGGCGCGGTTGATCACCGGCTTGTTGCCACCGACCCATGGTCAAGTGCTGTATGACGGCGATCCGCTGCCAGCGGACTTCCGCCAGCGCAGCAAGGAGCAACTGCGCCGTGTGCAGATGATTTATCAAATCCCGGATACGGCGCTGAACCCGCGCCAGCGCATCGTCGACATCATCGGCCGGCCACTGACGTTCTATCTGGGGCTCAAGGGCAAGGCCATGCGCGCGCGAGTGGCCGAGCTGCTGGAGATGATCGAACTGGACCCGGCAACGTTCATGGAGCGTCAGCCCCGGGAATTATCTGGTGGACAGAAACAGCGGATCTGCATCGCCCGAGCCCTGGCCGCCGACCCGCAACTGATCATCTGCGACGAAGTCACCTCGGCCCTCGACCAACTGGTGGCCGAAGGTGTGCTCAAGTTGCTCAACCGCATTCAGCAACAGCTCGGCGTCGCCTACCTGTTCATTACCCATGACGTTGCCACCGTGCGCGCGATTGCCGACGAAGTGCTGGTGATGCAACGGGGCAGGGTGGTGGATCATGGCTCGCGCAGTGCTATTTTCACCCCGCCGCATCAAGACTATACCGGGCTGCTGTTTTCCTCCGAACCCCAAATGGACCCCGACTGGCTCGACCGCTTGCTGGCCAGTCGCGCTACCGCGAATTCAAACCCTACGCTGGAAAAAGTCTAAGGAATCCCCATGAAAGTACTGATCGTCCATGCTCACCCCGAGCCGCAATCCTTCACCGCCGCCCTGCGCGACCAGGCCGTCGCGACCCTTGAAGCCCAGGGCCATGAAGTGCAGGTCAGCGACCTGTATAAGATGAACTGGAACCCGGTGGCCAGCGCCGATGACTTCTCAAAGCGGGAAAATCCCGAGTACCTGGTGTATGCGCTGGAACAACGCCTCGGTGTGAAAAGCCAGTCACTGGCAGCGGACATCCAGGCTGAACTGGATAAATTGCTATGGGCCGACCTGCTGATCCTCAATTTCCCGATCTTCTGGTTCTCCACCCCGGCCATGCTCAAGGGCTGGATCGACCGGGTGCTGGTCTCGGGCATCTGCTACGGCGGCAAGCGCTTCTACGATCAGGGCGGGCTTGCCGGGAAAAAGGCGTTGGTTACCGTGACTTTGGGGGGGCGTGAACACATGTTCGGTGAGGAGGCGATCCACGGGCCGTTGCAGGACATGCTGCGGCCGATCCTGCGCGGCACGTTGGCGTATGTTGGGTTTGATGTGCTGGAGCCGTTCGTGGCCTGGCATGTGCCGTACATCAGCGATGAGGCGCGACAGGCGTTTTTGCTGGATTACGATCAGCGCCTGCAACACCTGAGTGATGATCAACCCTTGGTGTTCCCCAAGCTGTCGCAGTTCGACGAACAGCTCTATCCACTGCATCGATCCGACGCTGTGAATGCTTGACCCCTGTGGGAGCGAGCCTGCTCGCGAAGAGGCCATCAGCTTCAATATCAAGTTGACTGACCCGACGCTTTCGCGAGCAGGCTCGCTCCCACGGTGTTAATGATCTCCTACTCAGATCCTCCGCCCCATTGTTCTGAATACGCAAACACTGATGTCGCCGAGAATGGAATTGTTGGTGCAGTGGCCGGCTTGTAGCCTCCATCTCGCCGAACACCGGGATTGGTCAACGATCCGGTGGAGCTCCAGCCAGGGCTCGTCAAGACGTCACACCTTGCTTTCGGCCTTACGCCCCTTCGGGGGTTTGGCGCCTAATAAAAATAAGGAAGGCAGGTATGAGTATTCGTGCATGGGGTTGCGCTGCGACCCTGTTCGCTCCCGTTCTGGGGGCTGGCCTATTGTTTCCCGCGATGGCGCAAGCATCCGGCATCCCCTATGCCAGCAACCGGCCCCAAAGCTTTCAGTTCAGTTCGGACTTCACCGAGCCCTACAACTCGGTGGGTCAGGAATTTGAATACAACGACGACCGCAAACGCTTTGACGATCACGGCAACAAGGTCGCCGGCAGCAACACCGAGACCTACGTTGGCCTGACGTCGTTGTTGCACTACTGGAAGATGGACGGCCTGCCCAATACCGGCTTCATCGCCAGTATCACCCTCCCGGAGATTGCCGTGCGCGGCAACGGCACGCGGGTCAGCGGGCTCGGCGATCCGTTGGTCGGCGGCCTGGTCTGGTACAACCCGACGCCGCTGCGCACTATCGGTGCGCAAGCCTATGTGCAACTGCCGACCGGTGCGGACTCGGTCAGCAGCGACACCTACGCGTTGTGGCCGTCGCTGTTCTACAACGAATGGCTGGGCAAAGTGAACATCGATTTGCTGGTCGGCGCGATCCTTCGCGGCGATGGTCCGCACCACACCGAACCTGGCGATACCGGCCACGCCAACCTGCGCCTGGGCTACAACATCGTGGACCGCCCGACCTACCAGGTCACGCCCTTCCTCAGTGCCGACTACCAGAAAACCTTCGGCTCCGATGATCGCAACAACAACGCCATCGAATTCTCTGAATCCAACGAAACCGCGCTCGGCGCCGGCGTGCTGTTCCAGCTCAAGCCCGGCGTGCAAAAGGTCTTCGCCCAGAAAATGTGGGACCAGGTGTCCATCCACTATTCCAAAGGCGTGGAAGGGCGCAACACCACCGTCACCGACGGCCTGTTTGTGCAGCTCTGGCATTACTGGTGAATCACCGACGCCTGCCTGCGTCGCCGCTACTCATTCCGGAGAATAAAAAGTGAACGAAGAAAACCAGAAACTTGCCCTGTCACGCCGCAGCTTCATCAAGGCCGGCGCCGCTGGTACGGCTGTCGCCGCCTTGTCGGGGGTGGCCGCACGGGCGATGGCCAGCGACGAGCTGCCCTTTGATCGAGAGCACGACATTGTCGTGGTCGGCGGTGGTGGCAGCGGTTTGCCTACCGCGTTGTTTTCCCGCTGGCTGGGCAATGACGTGGTTATCCTGGAAAAAGCCGGCAGCCCTGGGGGCACCGCGGCGAAAGCGGCGTTTTGGTACTGGGTGCCGAACAACAAGCCGATGCGCGACGCCGGCATCGTCGATGAAAAAGCCGATTACATGCGCTATGTCGCCCGGTTGACACGTCCGCAATCCTACGACGCCTCGTTGCCCAAACTTGGCCTGTCGGATTGGGAATACGAGATGTGCGAGGCGATCTACGAGAGCGCCTCGCCCGCTGCCGAACTGCTGGCCGAACGCGACGCACTGCCTTATCGCCATTGCCCGGACGTACCGGACTATTTCGCAGAGCTGTCCGAAGACAAGGCCAAGAAAGGCCGCGTACTGGTGCCCAAGGAAGCCCGGCCCAGCATGTCCGACGGCGGTCGCGTGGCGATTCGTACGCTGACCGCCGCCGCCAAGCGTGACGGCGTGCAGATTCGTACCGGCGAGCGCGTGGTGAAAGTGATCCTCAACGGCGCGGGCGAAGCGATCGGCGTCGAAGTCGAGACCGAAGAGGGTGCGCGGCAACGGGTCAAGGCGCGCAAAGCGGTGATCTTCGCTACGGGTGGTTTTACCCACGATCCGGAACTGCGCCGCAACTTCCTCAACGCCCCCGTCTACGGCGGCTGCGCCGCCCTGACCAACGAAGGCGATTTCATCCGGATTTCCAGCGAGCTGGGGGTGCAGTTGCGCAACATGAACTACGCCTGGTCGTGCCCGATCCTGTTGGAAAAAGCCCTGGCCAAGGACGGCTCGATGTCCGGCATTTTCACCATGAACGGCGATTCGATGCTGATGGTGAACAAGTACGGCAAGCGCGTCGTCAACGAAAAGACCGTCTACAACGAACTGGTCCCGACCTTCTTCCAGTGGGACGGCGATAAGGCCGAATACCCGAACCTGGTGATGTTCTCGATCTGGGACCAGCGCGCCCAGGACTACTGCAGCAGCGACGAATACGGCTCTCCGATCGTGCCCAAGGGCGGCAACGACCGCCATGTGGTCAAGGGCGAAACCCTGGAAGAGCTGGCGAAGAACATCGCCGAGCGCCTGGATAAACACGCCGCCGATATCGGCGGGATGAAGCTCAGCGCCGATTTCACTCTCAACCTGAAAGCCACCCTCAAGCGCTTCAACGAGTTGGCCAAGACGGGCAAGGATCTGGACTTCCATCGCGGCGAGCTGGTGATCCAGGGCGTGTTTACCGGCCCGGTCAAGTCCGACCGCACCGGCAACCTGACCATGTACCCGTTGGCCGCGAAAGGGCCGTACTACGCGGCGTTGATCACCGGCGGCAACCTCGACACCAAGGGTGGTCCGAAAACCAACTCCGTCGGCCAGGTATTGAACAACGCCAATGCACCGATCCCGGGCCTGTACGGCGTCGGCAACTGCGTTGCGTCGGCCTCCGGTCGTGCCTACTGGGCCGGTGGTTCGACGCTTGGCCCGATCATCGCCTTTGCCTATCGCGCGGCGAACCAGGCGCACAAAGAACCGAGCCGAAGCTGAATCAAGCCCCGTGACTGCATGAGATCAACGATATGACGCACTTGAAATTTTTCCTGCGAGCCCCGGCGCTGTTGGCGATGGCGGCCAGTTTTGCTTTGACCGGCAGCGCTTTGGCCGATGACCTGGCGCTGGCGCAGAAACTGGCGACCAACCACTGCGCGGTCTGCCACACCTTCGACAAGGGCGGCCCGCCGGGGCAGGGCCCGAACCTGTTCGGGCTGCTGGGTCGCAAGGCGGCCAGCGAAACCAACTTCACCTACAGCGACGGCTTCACCAAAGCCATGGCCGGCAAGGTCTGGGACGAGCCGATGCTCGACGCCTGGCTCACCGATGCCCAGAGCGTGGCGCCGGGCAGCGCCATGGTCTATTCGCAGGACGACCCGGCCAAGCGGCAGAAGATCATCAGCTACATCAAGTCGCTGCACTGACGGCCAACAGCCTTATCACTCCAATATCGAAACGACGGAGACAGCCATGATCAGCACCCTTACAATGACCGACGAGCAACGCAAATCGGTCGCCCTGGAATACCTCAAGGCCTTCGACAACGGCGGTATCACCTCCACTGGCGGCAGCATTCTCGACCTGTTCGCCGAGGATGCACAGGTCCTGTTTCCCAAGTGGGGACTGGCCACCGGCCGTGAGCAGATCGGCCAGATGTTCAGCGACCTTGGCAGCCGCTTGAAATCGATTACCCACGACTATGCGCATTTCAACTGGATTCTTACGGGCACCGACACGCTGGTCTGCGAAGGCACCAGTTTTGGTGAACACGTCGACGGCCACTGGCGTGCGGGCGTCCCGTCAGCGGCCGGTGCCGGCTACTGGGCCGACGTGTTCGAGATCCGGGATTTCAAGATCCAGCGCTGCTTCATCTACCTGGACCCTGACTACGGCAGCCAGGACACGGCGCGCTATCCCTGGCTCAACCGCTAACCGCAGCCCCCCCTGTAGGAGCGAGCCTGCTCGCGATGGTCGTTAACGAAAACGCGGGGAACCTGACACCCATCGGCGTTCTTGAGTTCATCGCGAGCATGCTCGCTCCTACAGTGGCTTGCCATTCGAGTTCATCGTAATCTCGCAGGTTCTCGCTTCGTATTCCTATAAGAACAAAAACATCCAGAGAACCTGCCCCCATGGATCGTTTACTCAGTGTCGAAGCCTTCGTGCGGGTTGCCGAAACCGGCAACTTCGCCAGGGCGGCCCAGCAACTGGGCGTGACCCGCTCGGTCATTACCCACCGCATCCAGCAGCTGGAGCAGTTCATCAATGCGCCGCTGTTCCACCGCAGCACACGCCATGTACGCCTCTCCGAGGTCGGGGAGACGTACTACAAGGAATGCGCGGACATGGTCGCGAGCTTCAACTCGCTGACCGAACACATGCGCGAACTGCGCGCCAAACCTACCGGAAAACTGCGGGTGCAGATGCTGCCCGGATTTGCCATCGGGCACTTCGGTCGTCTGTTGGCCGAGTTCACCCGGCTGTATCCGGACATTGAAGTGGACGTCATCGTCAACGACCGGGTGGTGGACCCGATCGAAGAAGGCTTCGATGTGGCGTTCCAGATGTTTCCGCCAATGGCCGAAACCCTGATCGAGCGCAAGTTGTTCAGCGTTCGCCGGCTGTTTTGCATGTCTCCCGATTACGCCAGCGAGTTCGGCGTGCCCACCCATCCCCAGCAATTGCTGCAACACAAGATCGCCCTGTACGAGGGTTATCCGTCGCGCAACCGCTGGCTGTTCAACCGCGAAGACGAACAAGTGGAGCTGAGCCTGCCTGGCCAGGTGCGCTCGAACTCGGTGCACCTGTTGCGTGATTACGCACAGACCGGAGTCTGCATTGTCTGCCTGCCGACACTGGTGGCCAGTGACGACCTGCTCAGCGGGCGGTTGATTCCAGTGTTGCCTGAGTACGCGTTGTCCTCCTTCAATTTTTCAGCAGTGTACCCCGCGACCCAGCGTCGGGCCTTGAAGGTACGTACGTTGATCGACTTTCTGGTGGATAACTTCGGCGATGAGCCCTGCTGGGATAAACCGTTGCTGGAGCGTGGCTGGGTGCGCTAATGAACCTCGCACCCTGTAGGAGCTGCCGCAGGCTGCGATCTTTTGATCTTGTTTTTTAAGATCAAAAGATCGCAGCCTCGTTGCACTCGACAACTCCTACACAGCTCCTACACAACTCTTACAGTGTTTGCGTTTCGCGAACACTGTTGTCGCCGGTCCTCTAATTGTTCCGGGACCAGGCGCGACGTACTGTTGGCTCACTGTTACTACAACAACAAAACGGTGAAAACCCATGAGTAGCGCGGCAATCGAAACGGTCTTCGGCTCGCTGGAAAAATACACCAAGGGCTCGGTTGAAATCATCAGCGGCCAGGCCAGTCACTACGCCTTTTCCAACGTTTTCGAGGTGGCGGAAAAATCCCTTCCGTATGAAAAGGTCGTGGTCGGCCTCAACCTCGGCTACGTCATTGAAACCCTGCGCGCCGAAGGCCAGTCGCCCTGGTACACGGCCGCGCACGACGAATTCGCTATCGTCATGGACGGCGAAGTGCGGGTGGACTTCCTCAAGCTCGATACGCCATTGACAGCAGGCGAGGGCACGCAACTGGCCGGGGACGTGCCAGTGGGCAAACCCATGGGCTACGTCCTGCTCAAGCGTGGCCACCAGTGCCTGCTGCCGGTGGGCACCGCGTATCGCTTCGAGGCCAGTCGGCCGGGCGTGATCCTGCAGCAGACGATCAAAGGCCCGTTGTCGGTCGAGAAGTGGGCCGACATCTGCTTGAAGTGATCTGCCCAGCCGAACTCCACCCACAATAAAAAGAGGAAACCCGCCATGGCCATGCTTGAAACCGCTGCTCAAACGCCATTGTTCGCCGACGAAGACGTCCAGGCCAGCGCCGCCCATCCCGTCACCGGTTATCGCGCTTTCAAACTCGGCGCATTCGAACTGTCGCGAGACGAGTACTTCGCCCGCATCACCTGGCCCGCCAAAGGCCAGACCCGTTCGCACTTGATCCCGGCCGATGCCTTTCTGCGCGCCTTGATGCGCGACGTGGCCTGGGGCTTTTTCTACGGCTGGGTCAACTTCGACCACGTC
This sequence comes from Pseudomonas umsongensis, assembly GCF_002236105.1. Classification (GTDB taxonomy): domain Bacteria; phylum Pseudomonadota; class Gammaproteobacteria; order Pseudomonadales; family Pseudomonadaceae; genus Aquipseudomonas; species Aquipseudomonas umsongensis. The sequence continues at coordinate 1,145,748 of NZ_NIWU01000001.1, read as the reverse complement.
ATCGGCACCCGCAACTACTACGGCAAGGTCGACCTGTACGCCGGCACCTTCAACGGCACGCTGAAGGCGGCCGGGGTCAACTACACCGAAAACTTCGAAACGCCGCTGATCATGGCGACATTCAAGGCGATCCTGCGCGACTGGACCAACGCCACCTTCGACCCCTTCGCCGCACCGGAAGAAACCGGCAGCGCCTTCGGTCGCAAGAACGGCAACAACATCGAGGCCATCGAGCGCTTCCGTATCGCCACCCGGCGCATGCCCGGCCTGCCGGATGATTCGCCGCTGCGCAACGATCTGCCGGTCAACCGCCAGTTCATCGATGTGCCGCAGGACGAGCCGGAAATTCACGCCGCAGAAGGTTTCGAAGGCCAGATGCATGCCTTCAACCTGCACAAGTACCTGTCGCGCTCCGACGTGACCTGGAACCCCTCGGTGACTTCGGTGTGCAAGGCCAGCCTGTTCTGCCCGACCACCGAGGAATTCATCCTGCCGGTGTTCCATGGCAATGACCGGATCGAGTGGTTCCTGCAGCTATCGGACGAGATCATCTGGGACGTCGGCGACAAGGACGATGGCAACCCCCGTGCGCGCATCACCATGCGGGCCGGCGATATCTGCGCCATGCCCGCCGACATTCGCCACCAGGGCTATTCGACCAAGCGCTCGATGCTGCTGGTCTGGGAAAACGCCACGCCGAACCTGCCGCAACGCTACGAAAGCGGTGAGCTCAAGCCGTATCCGATCGAGTTCTAAGACCACATGTCTTGCCCGGCCTTGCGCCGGGCCATGCACTCAGCCATCCAGTCAGACACTGCGCCCAAGGCGCGGTGCGAGGAAACCATTATGCAAAATCAGCTCTATATCGATGGCCGCTTCGTCGATGCGGTCGCCGGCGGCACCATCGACGTGGTGTCGCCCCATGACGGCTCGTTGATCACCCGCATCGCCGCCGCCGAAGCCGCCGACGTCGACCTCGCGGTGGCCGCCGCCAAACGCGCTTTCCCGGCCTGGTCGGCCCTGGGTGCCGCCGAGCGTGGGCGCCTGTTACTCAAATTGGCGGACCGGATCGAGGCCTGCAGCGAAGAACTGGCACAGCTGGAATCCCTTAACACCGGGCACCCGATCCGCGATTCCCGTGGCCTCGACGTGCCGCGCACCGCGGCGTGCTTCCGTTACTTCGGCGGCATGGCCGACAAGATCGAAGGCGCGGTGATTCCGGTGGAAGCCGGGTTCCTCAATTACGTGCAGCGCAAGCCAATCGGCGTGGTCGGGCAGATCGTGCCCTGGAACTTTCCGCTGATGTTCACCAGCTGGAAGATGGGCCCGGCACTGGCGGCGGGCAACACCATCGTCATCAAGCCCTCGGAAATCACGCCGCTGTCGACCTTGCGCATTGTCGAGCTGATGACCGAAGTCGGCTTTCCCAAAGGCGTGGTCAACGTGGTGCCGGGTTACGGCCATACCGCGGGCCAGGCGCTGGCCGAGCACCTCGACGTCGGCAAGATTGCCTTTACCGGCTCAACCGCGACCGGTCGGCGGATTGTTGAAGCGTCGCAGGGCAACCTCAAGCGCATTCAACTGGAACTGGGTGGCAAGGGTGCGAACATTGTATTTGAAGACGCCAATCTGGAAGCGGCGGTCAACGGCGCTGCCTGGGCGATCTTCCATAACCAGGGCCAGGCCTGTATCGCCGGTTCGCGGTTGATTCTGCATGAAGACATCGCTGATGCATTCCTGGAGCGCTTCATCGCCCTGGCCAAGTCGATTCGCCTCGGTGACCCGATGAACCCCGACACCGAGATGGGCCCGCTGACCTCGGCCCTGCACCGCGACCGGGTTCTGGCCTACATCGATATCGCCATCGAGCAGGGCGGCAAGATCCTCGCCGGTGGCAAGGCGCCGGACGACCAGGCCTTGGCCAAGGGTTTCTATGTCGAACCCACAGTGGTCGAAGCCAAGCCGGGTGACCGTGTCTGCCAGGAAGAGGTCTTCGGTCCCTTCGTCACGGTGGTGCGTTTCAGCACCGACGAAGAAGCGCTGGCCATTGCCAACAGCACCGAGTACGGGCTGGGCAGTGGCCTGTGGACGCAAAACCTCAGCCGCGCGCATAAAATGGCCGACGCGATCCACGCGGGCATGTGCTGGATCAACTGCTACAAGCGCGTCAGCCCCGGCAGTCCGTTCGGCGGCGTAGGGCAGTCCGGTTATGGCCGGGAAATGGGCTTTGAAGCGATCCACGACTACACCGAAGCGCGCTCGGTGTGGGTCAACGTCGACGCGAAAATCCCCCCACACTTCAAACGCTGAGGTCGGCCATGAATCCTTTTGTCTACCAAAGCCTGCCGACCCGCGTGGTGTTCGGCTGGGGCAAGCTCTCGGCACTGGCTGAAGAAATCGAGCGCCTGGGCGCCCGACGGGCGCTGATCCTCACCACGCCGGAACAGCACGGGCTCGGCGAACGCGTTGCGGCGTTGCTCGGTGAACGTGCCGCGGGTGTGTACCCGCACGCGGTGATGCATGTGCCGCTGGAAGTGGCGCAAGCGGCGCGCATCGAGGCGGCGCGCCTGGATGCCGATTGCTGCGTGGCCATCGGCGGTGGCTCGACCATTGGCCTGGGCAAGGCGATCGCCATGGATTCGGGGTTGCCGATTGTGGCGGTGCCAACCACCTATGCGGGTTCGGAGATGACGCCGATCTACGGCCTGACCGAAAACCGCCTGAAGAAAACCGGACGCGACCCACGGGTGCTGCCGAAAACCGTGATCTATGATCCGCAATTGACCCTGACCCTGCCGGCGCAGATCTCCGCCTGTTCGGGCATGAACGCCATGGCCCACGCAGTGGAAGCGCTGTACGCCGAGGACGCCAACCCGATCATCGGTTTCATGGCCGAGGAATCGATCCGCTCGCTGGCACAGGCATTGCCGGGGGTGGTCAAGGACCCGAACGATCCCGATGCTCGCAGCCAGGCGTTGTATGGTGCGTGGCTGGCGGGCATCTGCCTGGGCTCGGTCGGTATGGCCTTGCACCACAAGCTCTGCCACACCCTGGGCGGCACATTCAATCTGCCCCACGCCCAAGCCCACGCCATCGTCCTGCCCCATGCCGCGCATTACAACCGCGAGGCCGCCGCCGAACCCTTGCAACGTACCGCCCGAGCCCTGGGTGGTCGCGACGCCAGTGAGGTAGGCGCCTTGTTGTATGCGCTCAACCAGAAACTGGGCATTCCATTGGCACTGGCTGATATTGGCCTGCCGCCCAGCGGTCCGGCCGAAGCGGCGCAAATCGCCTGTGCCAGCCCGTATTACAATCCACGGCCGTTCGAACAAGGCCCGATCGAAGCGCTGCTGACCCGCGCCATGCTGGGCCAGGCGCCAGCCTGATCAACCGTGCTATCAGCACATGTCGGAATAAAAACAATGACCGATCACGATAACTCCATGGAAAAACTGATCTGCGAGCAGGCCGTGAACAGCTTCGCTGATGCAACCGATGCGCGCTACAAACAGATCATGCAGAGCCTGGTGCGGCACCTGCATGCGTTTGTCAGCGAGGTTGAACTGACCGAGCAAGAGTGGTTTGAAGGGATACGTTTCCTGACCGAGACCGGCCACAAGTGCGACGGCCAGGTGCGCCAGGAATTCATCCTGCTGTCGGACACCCTTGGCGTATCGATGCTGGTCGACGCGATCAATCATCGCCACAGCGCCACGGCCACCGAGACCACGGTGTTTGGGCCGTTCTACATCGAAGGCATGCCCGAGCGCGCGTTCGGCGAGAATATGGCCTTCACCCCGGGCGAGGCGGCGCTGGTGCGCGGGCGGGTGGTCGATACCCAGGGCAATGCCCTGGACGGCGCGGTGCTGGACGTCTGGCAGACTGCCGAAAACGGCAAGTATTCGGGCCAGGACACAGAACAGCCGTTCGGTAACCTGCGCGGGCGCTATCGCACCGACGCCGACGGCTGCTTTGCGATCCGCACGATTGTCCCGGTGTGTTATCCGATTCCGACCGATGGCCCGGTGGGGTGGATGCTCAAGGCCGCCAATCGGCACCCTTGGCGGCCGGCGCACCTGCATTTCATGATCGAGGCGCCGGGATATCGCAAACTGGTGACCCACCTGTTCAATCACGATGATCCGTACCTGGCGTCCGATGCAGTGTTCGGTGTGAAACAGTCGTTGCAGGTGATCTACGAAGATCGAACGAGCCACGATGACCTGTCCGCACGGTTGGGCATGCCATTGCCGTTCAAGCGTGCCTGTTACGAATTCGTCATGGAGGCGGCGTGAATCATGGGCCAGTTTTTTGCCGTATTCGCCACCGATCACCCGGATTCCCTGGCCCTGCGCCAACGCTTACGGCCCAGCCACCAGGCGCATTTGCGTGGGACCGATGCACACCGCGTGGTCGTGCGCCTGGGAGGCCCGACCCTTGATGACGCGGGCCTGGCGATGAATGGCACGCTGCTGGTGATCGAAGCCGGCAGCCTGTCCGAGGTGGAATCGTTTATCCAGGACGATCCCTACGTCCAGGCCGGGCTGTTTTCGAGCATCCAGATTCGTCCCTGGCACTGGAGCCTCGGCAACCCGGAACTGCGGGGCTGACCATGACCCTCATCACCTTGTGTCACCTCCAAGACATCGCCGACGGCGGCGCCCTGGGCCTGCCGCAGCACCAGCAACTGCATCCCGCCGGCCTCGTCGCGGTGCGCCAGGGCGAGCAGGTGTGGGTGTACATCAACCGCTGCCCGCATTTTTCCGTACCACTGGACTATCGCCCGCAGGAATTCTGCACCTATCGCGGCCAGGTGCTGATGTGCGCGCATCACAGCGCGATGTTTCGGTTTGAAGACGGGCACTGTATCGATGGGCCGTGCCAAGGTGCGACGCTGGAATCCGTGCCGGTGCGCTGGGTGGATAATCGTCTGGTCATGGAGGTGGGCGAGGAGGGGTGAACTACACTGTTTCAGGGTGAATCACGCCCATCAGGAGATCATCATGAAAAGGTTGTCACCCATCGGCCTGTGCGTCGCACTGTCATTTTGCAGTGCCCAGGGATGGGCCCAGACGGTAGTACCGCTGAAGGGCCAGACTTCGCAACAGACTCAACTGGACATCAACGAATGCAACAGCATCGCCGCCAGTAGTACCTCAACCACGTCCACGCCCTCTGGCGGACGGCTCAAGGGCGCCGCAGTAGGCGCAGCAGCCGGTGCGGCTGGTGCCCAGGTACGCGGCCGCCAGCATGACGAGTTCTATGATCGTGTCGACGACGATACCAAGCAGGACTACCGGCAGAACCGCGCCAAGGAAACGGCGGCGGCGGGCGCCGTGGTCGGCGGCTCGCGCCAGCGCCAGGAGCGTCGGGCGCAGGAGAAAACCAATGCAGCGAACACCTCGACGGCGTATACCAGTTGCTTGCAGGGGAAGGGTTACCAGGTCAATCCGTGAACCCGTCCCGTGTAGGAGCGAGCATGCTCCGGGCGGCGTTCCGACGATGGTCGTGAACGAAAACGCTGGCCATCTGACACCCCGCGGTGCCTGAGCCTCCATCGCGAGCATGCTCGCTCCTACAGGGGATGTTTAAATCCGGAGACTGGTCTTTTGTCGCTGGTCCAGCAAATACACCATCAGGCAGGCATACAACGTCACCGCAATGAACAACCCCATGCGCACCGCAAAGGCGGTGTAGACGTCCTTGCCCGCCAGGCTGTCCTGAACCGATTGCCCCAACAGGATAATCAGTGTGATCAAGGTATTAAGCCAGAAGCCAGGACTGAACCGGCCCGCACTCAAGCCATAAAGCTTGCGGGCCAGGATCAGGGCGAACAGCAGCATCCACAGGAAGAACATCCACAGGTGCACGAAAACCGTCAGTGCGCTCCAGAACGCAATCGCCAGCAGGCCGCCGAGCAGGGTCGAGCCAATCAGCTCGCGGGCGGCATCGCGGGCGTTGGTGCTGGAACTCTGTTGTCCCAGGCTCACCGCCTTGAGGACGATGGGCAGGTAGCTGGCGGGGTCGATCAGTGCCAGCAGGAAGGTTGGGATCACGATCAGGGTTGCGCGCAATGCGACGCGGTCGACGTCTGTCTCAGACAATGCCGGGGCGGGCGGGGGCGTCGGGGCGTTGGCGGGTTCCGGGAACAGCCAGTGACTGACCCTGCCGACCAGGACCGCCAGGAGCAAGCCGCTGGTCAACGCCTTGATCACCGTTGCCGCCAGGCCGAAGTCGGCGACCCCGGCCGCCGGGATCATGGTCAGGCCGATCACCAGGAAGGTCACCACCAGGTTATTGCCACCCCGCTGGCCAAAGCGAAACACCATCAGCAGGCCGAGGCCGATCAACAGCACGCCGCTGAAGGCGTAGTAACGCAGGAGCGGGATCAACAGCAGGCCGATGCCGGTGGTCAGCATCGCGGTCAGCGCCAGCACCAGGGTGGCCTTGAACGGCAACGGGCGATTGAGGCTGACCAGCAACAATGCCCCCAGCACCGGCGCCAGGAAGGGGATCGGCATGCCCAGGCCAAAACTCGCGGCCAGGCACAGCGCTGTGCCACAGGCCAGGCGCAGCGCGCGCTGCACCCTGGGCGAGCGCTCAGTAGGCATACGACAGCCAGCTCATCAGCCACAGGAACAAGCGGCCCAGCGGGTTGAGCACGTTGCCTTCGGCAGGGAAGGCCATGACTTCGGCCTGGCCGCCGGAACGGATGGCGCGGTTGTCCTTGAGCAGGGTCAGTGACTCGGGGGAAAACTCGATGACCACCGGAAAACGCTGGGCCGGGCGTAGCCAGTCACGGCTGTTCTGCACCGTGGGAAGGCTGCCGGGCGCGGTCGGCTGACCCACACTGACGCCGTAGCCGATACTGCGCACGCGACCCTGGAACACTTCGCCGGGCAGTGCGTCGAGGGCGATCGACACCGGGGTTTCGGGCCGGACCAGCGCCAGGTTGTTCTCGGTCATGTCCGCGCTGATCCACACATCGTGGATCGCGATCAGTGTCATCACCGGGTTGCCGGCTGCGGCGAATTGGCCGACATCGGTGCGCAGGTCGGTGATCAAGCCAGCCGAACGGGCGCGAATCTGTGTGTTGGAAAGGTCCAGCTCGGCTTTCGACAGGGCGGTCGCGGCACTGCGCAACAGGGCGTTGTCTTCCTCGCTGCCGCCTTCCTGCTCACGGGCGCGCTGCACTTCGGCGCGGGCCGCGGCGACCTGGCTGACAGCTGCCTCGCGGTTGGCGCGGGACACCTCCAGCAGGCGCACGGAAATGGTTCCGGGGTCTTCGCGGTACAAGCCCTCAAGACGCTGATTGTCCTGTCGCGCCTTGAGTTCGTTGGCCTGCGCCGCGCGCAGACTGGCTTGCGCCGATGCGATACCGGCGGTGCTGGCGCCGATCTGCCGGCGGGTGGATTCAAGGTCGGCGCGCGCGCGATCCACGGCGATCTGGTAGGGCTGCGGGTCAATCTCGAAAATCACCTCGCCGGCTTTCACATCCTGGTTATTTCGCACGTTGACACGTGTCACCCGGCCGGCGACTTCCGCCGCCACCGGAATCACAAACGCACCCACCCGTGCCTGCTGGGTATAGGGTGTGAAGCGGTCAGCCAGCAGGTACCAGGCCAGGCTCAGGACGATCAGCAGCAAGACCCACTTGATGCCTTTTTTCATCGGGTCGGCGGCGGCCGGCGCGGGCTGGGGGGAAGGCGCGGCTTCAGTCATGGTTCTTTCACCTGATTGGGCAAAGGGAAGGCGGGCTGCTGCGCCGGGGGCTCGGCGAGCAAGTCGCCCCAGTCGGTGCGTTGTTCCATCTGCTGGCGCGTGGCGCGATCGACCTTGGGCTGGGCGCTGTACCAACCGCCGCCCAGGGCCTTGTACAGGGCAATCACATTGCTCACCGCATCGCCTCGACTGAGCAGGTAGCTGTCCTGCAGTTCGAGCAGTGCCCTTTGGGCATCCAGCACCCGTTGGAAATCCGAGTAACCTTCGCGGTAGAGCGTGTTGGCCAAGGCCAGCGAGCGTTGCGCGGCTTTTTCCGCATCGCGCAGGATGCGCTCACGTTGCAGGGCGCGGGTCAGGCCGTTGGCGGCGTCATCCGCCTCGCGTGCGGCCTGGCGCACCTTGTCGCGATAGGCTTCGATCAACTGCTGCAAGCGCGCATCCTGCACGCGCACGTTGTTGCTGATGCGGCCATAGTCGAACACGTTCCAGCGCAGGCTCGGGCCGCCGATCAGGTCGAGACTGCGCGACGTTCCGCTCAAGGTGTCGGTCGACCAGACGATGCCGCCGAGCAACGTCAGGGCCGGGTAGAAATCGGTTTCGGCGACGCCGATCAGCGCCGACTGTGCCGCAACGTTCAGCTCGGCCGCACGCACATCGGGCCGGCGCAGCAGCAGATTGGCCGGGACATCCTGCAAAACGGCGCGATCGACCAGCGGGATCAATTGGCTGTTGTCGACTACCAGCGGCAGCGCACCGGGTGGTTGGCCGATCAACACGGCCAAGGCATTGCGGGTGCGGGACAGCTGATCTTCCAGTACGGGGATGGTGCTCAACGTGCCCAGGTATTGGGTCTTGGCTTGTTGCAGGTCAAGTTCGGCGGTCTGGCCGCTGTTGAACAGTCTTTCGGTGATCTCGTAATTACGCTGCTGTTGGCGGGCGTTTTCGTTGGCGACGCGCAAGCGTGCCTCGGTGGTGCGCAGGAAGAAATAAGAGTCGGCGACCTGCGCCCGCACCAGGACCAGCACGTCGTCATAGTTGGCCTCAGCCGCGAAGTAGCTGGCATCGGCGGCTTCGATGGCACGGCTGAAGCGTCCCCAGAAATCCAGTTCCCAGCCCACATCGAATCCGGCGCTGTGTTGCCAGAAATGGCTGTCTACCGGGTTGGTTCCGCCGGACTGATGGCGGTTGATGTAGACGCTGTCAGCGCTGATCTGCTGCAGTTGCGGGTATCGCCCGCTTTGCGCGATGCCTAATTGCGCGCGGGCCTCCATCACGCGCAAACCAGCGATCTTCAGGCTGGTATTGCGCGCATCCGACTCGGCGATCAACCGGTCGAGCACCGGGTCGGCGAAAATTTGCCACCACTGGCGGGTGTCCGGGTACACCCCGCGTTGGCTGGCATGCTCAAGGGCCGGGGTGTTCCAGTGATCGACCCAGTCTTCGCCGGGTGGCTGGAAGTCCGGCCCCAGTCGTACGCAACCGCCGAGGACCACTACGCCTAACAGCAGTAGCTGGTGGCGTCGCATCCGCGTGGATGTAGCTGATTGCATTGGGCGTTTTCCAACCAAAGGACATCACAGCAGCATAGTCGTCAGCTTGCCTTCTGCATGACGTTACCAAGCAATAGGTAAAAACGTCGCGACTATCGTAAAAACGACCTGTTTGCGCTGAACGCGAACCACCATCAGTTTTCTGTTGAACGAGTGTTCAGCTTGAACTATGTTCGTTTCACCTTCTTTCCCGGCTGGTTGCGGGCTTGCGTTTCTTCATCTTGAACGAGGCACTGGCATGCGGTTTTCACCCTTTGTTGAGCGGATCCCGGAACAAGGCGTAGCCGCTATTGATGACCCCCACGGCAGCGAACTTACCGATCGGCCGGTTTTACGTGAAGCGCTCGCCGGGCACTACGGCAAGCTGTTTGGGCGTGAACTCAACGCCACAAACGTGATCACGCTGACAGGGGCGCAGGACGCCTTGCTCATCACGTCGAAATGCCTGCTCGCCGCCGGGGACGAGGTGATTGTCGTCGATCCGATGCACCCGACCGGCGACGCGCCGCTCAAGGCCTGCGGCGCCACGCTGGTGCGGGTGGCGTCCATTGATGCAGCGCTGCTGGCCAAGGCGATTACCCCGCGTACCCGGGCAATTTTCCTGGCCAGTGCGATGCTCAAGCACGAACCAATGCAAGCCATCGCCAGACTCGCCATTGCCCATGACCTGTGGGTGGTCATCGATGAAGTCCATGAGGACCTGACACTGCAGCACCAGAACCTGAGCCTCACGGTAGCGCCGGGCATGGCCGAGCGTTGTGTGGTGATGGGTAGCCTGGCGAAATCCCACCCAATGGCCGATTGGCACATGGGTTGGATCATCGCTGATCCCGCCCTGGTGGCGCGTGCCGAATCCCTGGTGTTGGCCAGGACCTGCGAGCGTATCCATGATTTTGTCCTGGCGTTGAAAACCCAGGGACCACGGCCTGTGGTCAGCGGCGTGACGAGCAGGCCGGTCAGCGAACCGGTCACCGCGCGAACCATGATCGAAGTCGAAGGCCTGCACAAACGCTTCGGCAACATCGAGGTGCTCAAGGGCGTGTCCCTGACGGCGCGCGAGGGCGAGGTGATCTCGCTGATCGGCGCCAGTGGCTCCGGCAAAAGCACCTTGCTGCGCTGCATCAACATGCTCGAAGTCCCGGACCAGGGACGCATCCTGGTAGATGGCGAAAGCATTCACTTGAACCACACCCGCCCCGGCGCACCGTTGGTGTCTGATGCCAAGCAACTGGTGCGCATCCGTTCGAGCCTGGGCATGGTGTTCCAGAACTTCAACCTCTGGCCCCATCGCACGGTCCTGGAAAACCTCATCGAAGCGCCGACCCAGGTCCTGCGCGAAAGCCGGGCCGAGGCGACCGAGCGCGCCGAAGCCTTGCTTGAACGGGTGGGGCTGGCGGCCAAGCGCAACGAGTACCCGGCTTTTCTCTCCGGAGGGCAGCAACAACGGGTGGCCATCGCCCGGGCCCTGGCCATGCGGCCCAAGGTCATGCTGTTCGACGAACCCACCTCGGCACTCGACCCGGAACTGGTCGGGGAAGTGCTGCGGGTGATCCGCTCTCTCGCCGAGGAAGGCCGGACCATGATCCTGGTGACCCATGAAATGGCCTTCGCCCGCGATGTCTCCTCCAAAGTCGCCTTTTTGCATCAAGGGCTGATCGAGGAAACCGGTACGCCGGACGACGTGTTCGTACACCCACGCAGCGAGCGTTGCCGGCAATTCGTCAACGCTCATCAAACTCGCTAAAAACAACAAAAGACGGGGCAAAAACCATGGGAAATCGACGTTTGGCAAACTGGTTGACCGGCGCGGCCGCTGTAATGCTGGCTGGCATGAGCGCGGCGCAGGCACAACCGATCAGGTTCGCGGTCGCCGCCGAACCCTATCCGCCGTACACCGAGAAACAGGCCAACGGCGAATGGAAAGGTTTTGAAGTGGACCTGATCCACAAGCTGTGCAGCGAAATGAAAGCCGAGTGCGAGATCAAGGAAGTGGCATGGGACGGGATTATTCCGTCGTTGCTGGCAAAGAAAATCGACGTGATTTTTTCCTCGATGTCGGTGACCGAAGAACGGGAAAAACAGATCGCTTTCAGCAAGGCCTACTACGACTCCGTGGTGGCGGTTGTCGGACCGAAGGACGCTGTCGTCAAAAAATACCCGGACGACCTCAAGGGCAAGACCATCGGCGTGCAGAACTCCACGGTCAGCGCCAGCTACCTGAAGACCTACTACGAAAAAATCGCCGACGTGAAGTATTACGACACTCAGGATTCGGTCAACGCCGACCTGATCGCCGGTCGCCTCGACCTGATGATGGCCGACGGCACCGCCATGGCGGCCTTCGTCAAGACACCGGATGCCAGCAAGAGCAACCTGGATTACCTCGGCGCCGTGCCGTACGACCCGATCTTCGGCAAGGGCGTGGGCGCAGGCCTGCGCAAGGACGACACCGAGCTCAAGGCCAAACTCGACAAAGCCATCCAGGAACTGCTGGCGAGCAAGGATTATGACGACCTGTCCCAAAGCTACTTCGGCACGAGCGTGAAGCCGGCGTTCTGATAGCCAGATCTGTACACGGATCCCATGTGGGAGCGGGCTTGCTCGCGAAGGCGGTGTGGCGGTCGACATCATCGCTAAATGGCATACCGCTTTCGCGAGCAAGCCCGCTCCCACAGGGGCAAGTGGCGCCTTCAAGGTCACTGACTGGAGAACAACATGCCAGCTATGTTCGATTTGATCGGTTTCAGCGAGCAAGGATGGGGGGCGGCGCTGCTCAGGGGCTTATGGATGACCCTGCAGATTTCCGCCGGGGCCTTCGTACTCGGGCTGGCCATCGGCCTGGTCGTGGCCTGCCTCAAGTTGGGCGGGCCAAGGCCGATTGCGGCGCTGGCGCGCGGTTACACCACCTTGTTTCGCGCGGTGCCGGAGTTGCTGCTGATCCTGTTGCTGTACTACGTCGGATCCATGCTGCTCAACGCACTGATGGCAACGCTGGGTTACGACGCGGTGAACGTCAGCGGCCCGCTGGCGGCGATCGTGGTGCTGGGTCTGGTGCAGGGCGCCTACGCCTCGGAGATTTTCCGGGCGGCGATCCAGGCCATTCCTTTCGGCCAGATCGAAGCGGCAAAGGCCTTCGGGCTGCACGGCTTCGCTTTGTTCCGGCGCGTCACGCTGCCGATCATGGCGCCCTATGCGATGGCGGGGATGGCCAACCTGTGGATCAACCTGATCAAGGACAGCGCCCTGATCAGCGTGGTCGGCACCAACGAACTGTTGTACACCGCCCGGCAAGGGGCGGGTTCGACGCGTCATTACCTGTTGTTCTACCTCACGGCCGCGGCGCTGTACTACGCGGTGACGCTGGCTTCCAACTACCTGTCGGGACGGCTCGAGCGACGCATTCGTCGCTGGATGCCTCTTGTCGACTGAACCGGCAGAGAGAATGAAATGATTCCAACGTGGATAGTTGAATACGCATCGCTGTTGGCCCGCGGGCTGCAAACGACCCTTTTGATCCTGTTGATTGCCAGCGTGTTCGGTTTTTTCCTGGCGGTGCTGGTAGCGCTGGCCAGGATCTCCAGGAACAAAGTCATCGCCAAGCTCAGCCTGTTTTATACTAGCGTGACCCGCGGCACCCCCTTGCTGATCCAGATCTACATTTTCTACTACGGCCTGGGCAGTCTGTTTGCGCAGTTTCCATTGATTCGCGGCAGTTTCCTCTGGCCATACTTGCGTGATGGTTACTGGTACATCGTGTTCGCCCTGGTGGTGTCGGTGGGGGCCTATGTCGGCGAAGTGATCCGCGGTGGCTTGCTGGCGGTGCCCAAAGGCGAAATGGAAGCAGCTTCGGCGTTCGGCATGACCCCGCGCCAGGCCCTGTTGCGGGTGCGCTTGCCCCGGGCGCTGCGCTTGCTGTTGCCGACGTTGGCTGGGGAAACCGTGATGCTGCTCAAATCCACGGCCCTGGCCTCGACCATCGCCGTGATCGATCTGTTGGGCGCGGCCAACGTGGTGCGCGCGCAAACCCTGCAGGTGTATGAGCCGTTGCTGCTGGTGGCCGGTGTCTACGTGTGCCTGACGTTCATGATCGAGGCGCTTTTCGCCTTCGCCGAGCGTCGTGGCACCCCGGTTCGCAGGTCCGCATGATGAAGAGTACGCCGTTGGTTGACCGCTCCTTGCAAGGCATCGGCCTGTGCACATTGGGCTACGCGTTCCTGTCCTTGCAGGATGCCGGTATCAAGTGGCTGGTGGCTGATTATTCGGTGTTCACCATCCTGTTCTGGCGCGCCCTGGTGGTGGTGCTCGCCTGTTTGCTGCTCGGCCGTTTGCAACTGGTTCGGCGTGCCTGGCGTTCGTCCAGCCGGCGGCTGCTGGTGGTGCGCGGCTTGCTGTCGATCGCTGCCTGGCTGCTGTATTACACGGCGGCCCGCGACCTGACGCTGGCGGAGATGACCACCCTGTATTTCTCGGCACCGATCATGGTCACGGTGCTAGCGACGGCGATTCTCAAGGAGCGCGTCAACGGTTGGCAGTGGTTCACCCTGATCATCGGGTTCATCGGCGTGGTGATTGCTTGTCGCCCCAGTGACATGGGCGATCCGCTGCCGATTGTCCTGACCCTGTTGGCGGCGATGTGCTGGGCGTTCACCTACATCCAGTTGCGCCAGGTGGATGAGCAGACCTCGGTGCTCGAGCAGATGTTGATTACCAACGTGGTGTTCGTCATCTGCATGGCACTGGCGTTGCCTTGGACCCACACCCCGGCACCGGTTCCCGCCTGGCTGGGCATGCTCGGTGCGGGACTGATGGGCGGCATCGGCCAGTTCCTACTGTTCGCCAGTTTCCAGCGTGCCACCGCGACCGTGCTGGCGCCGTTCGAGTACACCGGGCTGATCTGGGCGTTCCTGCTGTCGAGCCTGATCTGGGGCACGCTGATGGATGTGTCGCTGATGATCGGCGCCGGGTTGATTGCGGTCAGCGGCACCCTGGCGATGATTTTCGGCCGGCACCCGTCGCAGGAGGTCGTCGGTGCCGAATGCTCGGTGTCGCAGCCTCTCTATCCCGAAGCGGCCGAGGGCAAGCCCGATGGCGGCCGAGCGAGTGTCGTGGATCAATGACAGGAGGACTGGCTTATGGCGCAGGATGTTTCATTCGAGGTTCGCAACAACAATGGTGAGCCGGTACAGGTCGGTGCCTGGCGTTTCGAGGGCGGCCGCGGTGGGCCCAAGGTGCACTTGCAGGCCGGGGTACATGCCGATGAAATCGCCGGCATGCTGGTGCTGCACCTGTTGATGCAACGCCTTGAGGTGGCCGAGTCCCAAGGCCGCCTCAACGGCAGCGTGACCGTGGTACCACAGGCCAACCCGCTGGGTATCGGTCAGTTTCGCCAGGGGCGGATCCTGGGACGTTTTCACGATGCCAGCGGACAGAACTTCAACCGTGGCTTCGATCGGTCGGCCGCGATGCCGCGGCCTTCGACCAATGTCCAGGAGTGGCAACAGAAACTGGTGCAACTGGCGGCACCGGCGGATGTGATGCTGGACCTGCACACCGACGACGAAGCGCTGCCCTACCTGTATGTGCACCGCAGTTTCTGGCCCCGTGGCCGTGAACTGGCGGCGGCGCTGCGGATGGACCTGGCGATCATCTGGGATGACGGCGGCGACGGTTCGTTCGAGGAAACGATTATTGCGCCATGGCTGCGCGACGGCACGACTGGGCAGCGCCTGGCCGCGACCCTGGAGCTGCGAGGGCAGGGTGACGTCAGCGACCGTTTTGCCGAGCAGGATGCACAGGGGCTTTACGCCTGGCTTTGTGGCCAAGGCATCATCGACGATGCGCTGGCGCCCGCCGACTGGGCCGTCGAGGCCGTGGAGATGGGCCACATGGAGACCATTGTCGCGCCGCAGCCCGGGGTGCTGATCTTCGAGAAGGAACTGGGCGATCAGGTCGAGCAGGGGCAGCGCTTTGCACGAATCCTGCGCCGCCCAGGTGACCCGTCCTCCGAAGTGGTGCTGTATGCCGAGCAGACCGGGCGCCTGGTCACACGCTATCGCGATCGTTTGATCGCCCGGGGCATGGGGGTGGCGAAGTTCACTGGCAGTCGCCTTTCGCGGCACTGGAGCGGTGGGTTGCTGGATCCCAACTGAGGCGCAACGGCGGCAGTGGCCGATCACCGGTGTGCATGTTGAACGCCGGTTGACGATATCTGACAACCGTCCGTCGCTGGACTACGCTGCGATACGTACCCTGTCCAGAACCCAGTGACGTAAGGAACGGATGCATGCGCAGCTGGTTGCTCGCCCCATTGATCGTCATTGTCGCGATGTGCTGGTCGATATTGCTGCGAGCCGAGGACGCTCCCCCACCGCTGGAGGCGCAACCGGCGCCTGCGGAACTGAAAATCGCCAATCGCAGCATCATTGTGTTTCGTGGTGCATTACTCGGTGAAGCGCCGCAGATCCGGGTCAAACGGGCCAAGACAGCGATCAACGAAGCACTGGATGATGCGGACGACCTGAGTGTCACCCTTGATGGCATCCAGGGTAGTTACCTGGTGCTGCTGGGCGCCAAGCGCGCGTTTATCGTTTCCCCCAAGGATGTCGATACCACCGAGTTCGAATCAGTCAGGCAGGCGGCTGAAAGTGCTGCTGGCAAACTGCGCCAAGTGGTGGCCGAAACCCAGGAAGCCCGTAGCCTGCACTTGATTCTCAGATCGTTGGCGGGTGCAGCGCTGGCTACCGGTATCTATGTTGTGTTGCTCTGGGGCATGGCGTACCTGCGCCGTCGCTTGCTGAAAAAACTGCCGGACCTGATGCACCGGCACACCCAGGCGTTGAAAGTCGGACGGGTGCAGGTGATCGATGCCAACTACCTGTATCCGCTGGTCAGCCGCCTGCTGGGGATAGTGCGCTGGCTGGTCGTCTTGCTGCTGACCTACGAATGGCTGGGTTTTGTCCTGTCCCGCTTTCCCTACACCCGGCCTTGGGGCGAAAGCCTCAACAACTACCTGTTGGAAGTCGCCGGTTATCTATTCCAGGGCATCGTCGGCGCGATACCCGGACTGGGCGTGGCCTTGGCGATCTTTTTCATTGCCCGCGGCACCACGGTCTTCGCCCGTCGGATCCTGCGGCGCATGGCCACCCCCGGCACCTTCAGCTGGTTGAACCAGGAAACCTTGCAACCGACCCAGCGCCTGACGTCGCTGGCCATCTGGCTGTTCGCCCTGGCCATGGCCTATCCCTACCTGCCGGGCGCTGGCACTGAAGCCTTCAAGGGTTTATCGGTGCTGATCGGCCTGATGATTTCCCTGGGTGCCTCCAGCGTGGTCGGGCAGGCCGCGTCCGGGTTGATCCTGACCTACACGCGCACCTTACGCCCCGGCGAGTTCGTGCGCATTGGCGAATACGAAGGCACGGTGACGGAGCTGGGCATATTTACCACGCGCATTCGCACGGGCCTTGGGGAAGTACTGACCCTGCCCAACTCAATGATTACCGCCACCGTCACCAAGAACTATTCGCGCACCGTGCAGGGCCCGGGTTATGTGGTCGACACCGTGGTGACCATTGGCTACGACACGCCGTGGCGTCAGGTCGAAGCCATGCTGCTGGAAGCCGCCAGGCGCACCCCCGGCGTGCTCGATGAACCGCCAGCGCAGGTATTCCAGACAGCCCTGTCGGATTTTTATCCCGAGTATCGCCTCGTAGCCCAGGCCATCCCCAGCCAGCCACGCCCGCGCGCGGTGTTGTTGAGCATGCTGCACGCCAATATCCAGGATGTGTTCAACGAGTACGAAGTGCAGATCATGTCGCCGCACTATCTGGGCGATCCCGAGCATGAGAAGCGGGTGCCCAGGGATAAATGGTATGCGGCACCGGCGCAGAAAACCGGGCAACCCTGAGTGAAACTGACTGAACGCCGCCGTGCTTTTGCCGGCTTCATCCTTGTGGCCGTGGGCCTGATTTCAGGTGAGCGCGATCCCCTGTGGGAGCTGGCTTGTCGGGTCGCCGCATCGCAGGGATGGCGGCCTGACATCCGACCTGGGTTTTGTTGACCGGGTACATATCCATTTCTGCGGTAACGGCCACCTGGGGTTTCGCTTTTACAGCGAGTCACTTGGAACAGCCCCAAGTAACCAAGGGCTCTTGCCCCTGGCGTTCGGCCCCTCGCTAAGGCTCGGGGTACCCTCGCTCCGGTCCTGCTCCGTGGGTCGCCGCGATCGGCCATCCATGGCCGTGCGCGGCTAAACCGGCATCCATGCCGGTTTACCCACTGCGCAGAACCGGAACGAAGCCTCTCGAGGGGGCAAGAAAATCAAAAGCCAGATCACAATCAAAAGCGAGGCGGCCTGACAGCCGACCTGATTGCAGATCTGTCCGCGTTGTGATCGTTCCCATGCTCTGCGTGGGAATGCCGCCAGGGACGCTCCGCGTTCCGCTGACGGTGCATGACGTGAGCCGTGCGCAATGGTGACGCGGAGCGTCACAGGATGCATTCCCACGCAGAGCGTGGCAACGATCACAGCACCGCGGGCCGTCAGGTGCCCAGCGTCCATCGCGAGCATGCTGAACTGCTCCATGGCTATTGGCGACAGAGAGTTGTTGTAGCTGTGGAGCTTGCTCGCGATGAAGGTCAACGATCACGCGGGAAACCTGACTCACCTAGCGACCGCCAGATCAATGCCTGCACTCCGACAACACCACCTGGCACGTCCCGGGTGTACCCCCCGAACGACCCGCATAACGTATGCAGTTATTCAACGACTTCTGCCGCGCAATGCTCAAGGTGGAGCCAAAGGCCAGGCCGCCTTCGCCAGCGGAGGGCAGGGCTTTGGCATAGCAGCTTGCGCCTGTGCCTGAGGCCGAGTTGCGAGCCGAGGTGTTCTTGCCCGCACATCCCGCTGTCAGCACCAGGTTGATGGCGAGAAAAGAGGGCAGGACCCATGACGAGCATTGGCGCACTGTTATTGCGGTCATCCCGTTTCCCCTGGCTCAAGCGGCTGGCAACCGGTGGTGTGCCTGATCAGTCTAGTCGGCCTGGGGGGCTGGTGAAGGTGTTGCCGATCAACAGTCATGGCGCCCTTGTCGCATAAATTTGAAATGCACGGCGTTACTCGACAGAATCGCCCCCCCGATCGGGCCAAAGGTGCTGCAAGTTCGGGGTGAAAAGGGGTAGTAATTGAACGAACAGACATTGTCCATGCGCCTGGAACGCGTGGCGGCGCATGTGCCAGCCGGCGCGCGCCTGGCCGATATCGGCTCGGATCACGGCTACCTGCCAGTGGCGTTGATGCGCCGTGGCGCGATCAGCGCGGCAGTGGCCGGTGAGGTGGCGTTGACACCATTTCGCTCGGCCGAACGCACCGTGCGCGAGAGCGGCCAGCACGCACGGATCAGCGTACGCCTGGCCAATGGCCTGGCAGCAATCGAGCCGGAAGACGACATCACGGCGATCAGCCTCTGTGGCATGGGCGGCGAGACCATCCGCGACATCCTCGACAGCGGCAAGGCGCGCCTGAGCGGCCAGGAACGCCTGATCCTGCAGCCCAACGGCGGCGAACAGCCACTTCGCCTATGGCTGATGGAAAATGGCTACCGCATCCTTTGTGAGGAAGTGCTGCGGGAAAATCGCTTTTATTACGAAATCATCGTCGCCGAGCGCGCCGGACCGATGGTGTATAGCGCCCAGGAACTGTACTTCGGCCCATTGCAGATGCAGGCCCGCAGCCCCGTGTTCCTGGCCAAATGGCAGCGAATGCTGCGCGTCAAGCACAAGACCCTGGGCCATTTCGCGCGGGCGCGGCAGGCCGTGCCCGAGGAGAAGATGCAGGACATCACCCGGCAGGCCCGATGGATCACTGAGCTGCTGGCTTAACCCCATCCGGGACTAGCAACCACGCAACTGCGCGGGACTCACGCCAAGACGCTGCCTGAAGGTGGTAGTCATGTGCGCCTGGGAGTTGAAACCGCAGGCGTGGGCGATGTCCGCCAGCCTCGCGGTCGAATCACGCATCAGGGCACGCGCCTTGGCAAGGCGCCGGTCAATCAGGTAACTGTGCGGGCTTTGCCCCGTCGCCTGCTTGAACGCACGCATGAAATAACCTTCGGACAACCCGAGCAATTGCGCCATTGCCTGCACACCCAGCGGGCCGTCGAGGCCGGCATCGATGAACTCATCGAGCAAGCGCATGCGGTTGGGCGTTAGTGAGCCTTGCAGCGGAGTCGACAAACCTGCGTTCATTGTAGCGCGCTCAGCCAGTGCGAGTGCCCAGGCCTCCCAATCGTCCGCCACCCCAGCCTGTAACAGCGCACCGCGCATTCGCAGGGCGAGGGCGGTCGCCTGCGGATCCATGCGGTTGTTAAAGGCCCGATCCCCCGGCAATACCCTCCCGTCGGTGCGTATCACCCGCAGGTATTCACCGCCCGTTGGCGATTCAGACAATACGTCACACCCGGTGGGGACGAACGCCAGGCCGTTGGGCATGGCAATGAAGGGTTGTACCCGATCGCTGCCGATGGCGTGCAGGCCGCGCTGGCTGTCGAAGGCAAAGCCAATCGCCGACTGGTTCGCGACATATCGGGTCGCGTAGGCGCTGCCGGGCAGCAGTTCGATCGCCCATGGCCCCACCTCGATACGGCGCACCGGTTCAGGCGGGAATGGCGGTTGCAGGCGGTTGAGAGGGTTCATACACACCATAGTAATTAAGAAGGGGGCCGAAAGTCAGGTCGGTTTTCTGAAAGCCGGCCAAGGGCGTGCGTGTCTAGACTGGGCCAAACCCCTGGGAGCCTCCTCATGCACACACTGACTCGCGACGATATCGAACAAGCTGCTCGCCTGGTTTACCAGGTGATGCCTGCCACCGCGCAGTACCCCTGGCCCTTGCTGGCTGAACGCCTGGGTTGCACCGTGTGGGTCAAGCACGAAAACCACACGCCGACCGGTGCATTCAAGGTGCGTGGCGGCATTACCTTCATGCACTGGCTCAAGCGCACGCACCCGGGCGTGCGAGGCATTGCCACTGCCACCCGCGGCAATCATGGTCAAAGCCTGGCGCTGGCGGCCAGCGCGCAGGGGTTGAATTCGCTGATTGTCGTGCCGCAAGGTAACTCTCTGGAAAAGAACAATGCCATGCGCGGATTTGGCGGCGAAGTGGTCGAACATGGCCGCGATTTCGATGAGGCCCGCGAGGAAGCCGCACGCCTGGCACAGGTCCATGGCCTTTACCTGGTACCGCCATTCCACACCGAGCTGGTCAAAGGCGTGGCCACCTATGCGCTGGAACTGTTCAAGGCCGCGCCGGACCTGGATACCGTCTACGTGCCGATTGGTTGTGGCTCGGGGATTTGCGCAGTGATTGCCGCCCGCGATGCGCTGGGCCTGAAAACCCAAGTGGTCGGCGTGGTGTCCACCGAGGCGGCAGCCGCGAAATTATCCTTTGAAACGGGTGCACTATGTGAAACCGACTCTGCCGACACCTTTGCCGACGGCCTCGCCGTGCGCAAGCCGATTGCCGAAGCCTTTGCCGTCTACGCGGCAGGTGCAGCGCGGATCGTGTCGGTCAACGAGGCGCAGATTGCCGAGGCCATGTGCATGTATTACACCGATACCCACAATCTCGCAGAAGGCGCAGGCGCCGCCGCCCTGGCAGCGCTCATCCAGGAGCGCGACGCAATGAGGGGCAAAAGGGTGGGGGTGATCCTGTCCGGTGGCAACGTCGACAGATCGGTGTATGCGCGCGTGATCGGCTGACGGGTTTGCCCCTCCGTCAGATACGGCGCACTCGACTATCATGAAATCAACCCAATGGGCAGCGGGCGTGGCGGGACAAGGTAGCCGCCGTGCCTATCCCCGCGCCATTGTCGATGAACTCCAAGGCATTGGCCGCCCATGAACCTTTCAGAGTTGATCTGGCCCCGGTTGCAAACGCTCACTACGCAAGCGCTCAAGGAGCAAGAGACCGGGCATCAGCAGGACAACACGAGTATCAGGGCGGCCAACTGGGACGTTGACACCGATGCGGCGCTTGAAGAAGCGCGACGCCTCGATGATGCCGAATCGGATCGACGAAAAACCGCAGACGCCAAAGCCAGCCTCTACCTGGCAGCCGTCACCGCGCTCGCACCGGTGTTAGCCTCTTTGCTTGCGAGCATCTGGAGCGACAAATCAACCATCGGCTACAGCATCGTCTGGTTGGGCATCTTCCTGGTGGCCACCTTGTATCTGTTTCGCGCAGGTATATGGGCATTCGAAACGCTCAAGGTATCAACCTCAAGCCGGGTCGACGCCAGTGACCTGGCGAGCCTGTGGTGCAAGACCGATCCCAAGCCCGAGCTGGTGGAGAAACTGCTGCTTGCCGTGAGGCACAACCACACCGGGACCCATCGCAAGCTGTCCTGCATCAAGATGACCCATGCCTTTCTGCTCAGGGCCTTCCTGTCCTTTACCCTGTTGCTGATCGTCCAGGTCGCCTGGGTACCTGTTTGTCAGTTGGTAGCGCTGGTGATCACCACGATCCGTTGTACCTGCTAGGTGAGAGGGGCGCCAGCTCCCAGCCTTGGCACTGACGCAACAGGTGGGCTTCCCGCTTGAGAAGTATTGATCACTCATCATTCAATTGGAACTCCCCATCACACTGCCCCGTCATCAGAAGGGAGGGGGGCTGCGGGTATTTCGTGGCGAACCCTGATAACGCTTTTCTTCACTCAGAAGGCGAGGGACGACATGAATACTACAGACAGCACGACAGATGACCTGTCAGGCAAACCCAATACCGCAACACCAGCCCCTGACTTTGAACACCTCAAGGAGAACGTGACAGAAGCGCTTGGCGGTGCGAGACAGCAGGTGGATGAGCAGTTTGGCCAGTACCGTGACACGGCAGCCGATCAGATCGAGGCCCTGGCCCAAGGGGCAAAATCTTTCGTTTCGGAACTTGAGGACAAGGACAAGCTTGGCATGTCCGACTACCTCGCAGACATGGCGGAGTCCATGAGCGGGCTGGCGGGGAATTTGCGCGGGAAAAGCGCGGAGCAGCTGCTCCACGACGCGGCCGATCTGGCGCGCAATAATCCGGGATTGTTCATTGCCGGCAGCATTGCGCTGGGCTTTGGCCTTTCGCGTTTTCTCAAGGCCGGCACCGCGCCTGCGGCGACAGTCAGCGATAGCGATGGTGGCGATCCGGCGACAGGTCGTTCAATGCCTCCGTCAGGTGGTTTTGGCGCTCAACGACCTTACGAAACCTCCGTTCCGACACGTCCCGATCACAACCCGGGTCTGGCAACCGGCATCACGCCGGCCTCGCCGAACGGACAGGGTCATCCATCAGACTTCGCGACGAATCCGACTCCCGGTTCCACGTCCTTTAAAGGAGCGCTGTGATGAACAGAGATAACCCAGATCTGCCGGGCGCAAGACCGGTGCCCGTGCCTGAGACTGACGCTTCGGTTGTCGGGCTGTTGCGTCAGTTGACGCGCGAAGTGCCCTCGTTGTTCACCAAGGAACTGGCGTTGGCCAAGGCTGAGCTGCTAGCCAGCCTTACGACGCTCAAGGCTGGCATTGCCGGTGTCGCTGGCGGGGCGATTGTGCTGCTGGCGGGGTTCATCATTCTGCTGATGTCCGTGGTCTATGGCTTGAGCATGGTCATGGCACCGTGGCTGGCCGCACTGATCGTCGGTGTCGTGGTGATGATCGTCGGGTTCGCCATGTTGCAATCCGGGAAAAAACAGTTCGAACCGTCCCACTTCAAGCCTGATCGCACGCTGGACGCCTTGAACAAAGACCAGGAAGCGCTGCGTAGGAGAGTCTCATGAACAGTGAATTCGAAATCGAATCGCAAAAAAGCCCCGAGACCATCGAGCGTGAAATCGATGCGCAGCGTGCAAGCATTGGCAACATCGTCGATGCGCTGGAAAGCAAGTTCACCCCGGGTCAGGTCTTCGATCAGGCGTTGTCTTTCATGCAGAGCAACGGCACTACGTTCCTGAGTAACCTTGGCACGAGCGTGCGCAATAATCCGGTGCCTGCGGTGGTGACGTCGGTGGGACTGTTATGGTTGATGATGAGCCAGAACCGTCCGCCGACTCCTCGTCCCGTTTATCGAGCGCAACCACAGGAGAACAAGGTAGGGGAGTGGACCGATGGCCTGGCGGATGGCCTCGACGGTGCGCGCGAGCATTTGCACCAGACTGCCGACACCCTGAAGGAGGGTTACCAGACGGTTAAAGGCAAAGCGGCGCACTTGGGCGATAACCTGGGCGCTGCCAGCGAAAACATCAGCCATGCCGTGCACGATGCCAGCGATCGCCTGGTGCGCGGAACGCAACAGATGAGCAACCAGGTCAGCCAGTTGCTCAAGGAACAGCCGCTGATGATGGCCGCTGCAGGCATCGCCTTGGGGGCGATGTTGGGGGCAGCATTACCCTCGACAGCGACCGAGCAGCGCTACATGGGCAAGACCGCCGCAGGGTTGGCCGACAAGGTCAAGCAGCAGGCTCGGGAGGGATTCGAAGCGGTGCGCGATACGGTGACTAAAACCACCGAGCACACGGATGTGGAGAAGCCCGTAGGGGATCGCCCCGTGCCCGGCAGCCAATCAGCCGATCTGTCTCGTGGGTTAGGTACGTCGTAAGGCATCAAGCGAAAGGCGGGAGGTCGAATCTTGACCTCCCTTTTTTTGCTTGGGATTTGCTGCAACAGCAGTTGAGAACGCGCAGCCGGGAAAAGTTTTAAGCGATTGAACATAGACGGACGACTGGCCGGACGGTTTGTGCCCCATGAGATCTGCAACGTGGACGCAAGCGGCCTGAAGTCGAGCGCTTCAATCGAGTCTGGCTGTTTGTCCTGGTCATTACCGTGCATACGCATTGGGCTGAACCAGAACACCTGCAACCTGGTCGGCGCCTCTTGTCGGTCCCCATGAACCTGCCTCGAACCGTGTTGATCCATTCAGAAATGACTCGGGAATTCCACTGCCATGAACGCCTTCACAAACCGACTGACGCCGGCACAGGAACGAAGATTGTGTGCATTGGACGCCTGGTACCAAGCACTCGATGACATTGCACTGCGCAAGGAATCTCCGGATGCCTATCACGAAGAACTGCTCAGACAATCAGATGAAATGGATCGCCTGCGCATTGTCAGTTGGCAAGAGTGGCGTGATCTGCGAATAAAGGCCGATCTGGCTTTTCTGCGCGCAGTAGCGGGAGAGGATTATCACCGAGTGGGCCAAGTGAGCGATGGTGACGTCGCGGTTGATGATCAGGGGTGATTGCAGGCGGCAGTGTGAAAGGCGAGGGCACATCAATGAACAGACGGTTGAAGTTCGGAATTGAAGAGGAATACTTCATCACTGACTTGCACACCCGGCGAATGTCCGATGAGCCTCCCGGCGCTTCGATCGAAGCGTGCCAGGAGGCGATGGGCAATTGCTTTGCTTATGAAATGTTCCAAGGCCAGATCGAAGTAGCGTCCCCTATCTTCACCTGCATGCCGGAAGCCGAGAACTACCTTGTCTCTGCTCGCACAAATTTGCAGCGTAGGCTGGTGCCCTACGGCCTTGGACTGCTCTGTGCGGGCAGCCATCCTTTGGCTGACTGGCGCACGCAGCAGGCCACCGGGCAGGATCATTTTCTCCAGCTGTTTGACGACTACCAACGGGTCGCCCGGCGCAGTGTGCTGTCGGGGCTGCACGTACATGTTGAGGTGCCGGGTCACCTTGATCGTATCCAGGTGATGAACGAAGTCTTGCCGTGGACGCCGCTGTTGTTGGCACTGAGCAGTTCTTCGCCCTTTTGGGACGGTGCCGACAGCGGCTTCATGAGCTATCGGCAAACGGCCTGTGACGAGTGGCCAAGGATGGGCATCCCGGAGTACTTCGAAGATGAGGCTGCCCATGACGCCTACATCGCACTGCTGATGCGTACCGGCGCCATCAGGCAGGCCAGCGAATGCTGGTGGGGAGTGCGTCCTGCTTCGCGGTATCCGACCCTGGAGTTACGTATGACGGATGCCTGCCCGCGCCTTGAAGACACCTTGTGTATCGCCTCGTTTTTTCGACTGCTGGTGGCCTATGCGATTGATCAACCTCGGCCTGGGTCGGGCTATTCGCAAGAGTCCCGTTGGATCCTCAAGGAAAATCGGTGGCGCGCGAAACGGTCAGGCACGCATGGGGCATTCATCGTCGAAGGGTACGACCGACCCTTCTCGGCCGAGCAGTGGCTTGTCCTGGCGCAGCAGATCCTGGGTGAAACAGCGCGGTCAATGCACGTGGAAAACGTCTTTTCCCAGGCCCGCCGGATCCTGCGCAATGGCACCAGTGCCGACCGACAGCGCAGCGTTTACCAACGAGCCCTGCGCAGCACAGGGGATACCCATGCCGCACTCGCTGACGTGGTGGATCAACTGCTGATGGAAACATCGCAAGAGCCCTGCGCAAGTGATGACCTGCAACCAGCGCTGTGCGAGTCGTGAGCCGACATTAACGACACCAGGCGTTACCGGGAGGCGCCATGCCTATTGCCGACGACACTGTTGAATATCTGCGCAAGTACGCATTGCTGCTGACCACGGCGGAGTCGTGCACCGCCGGCAAAATCATCACCCTGCTTTCCGAGGTCGAAGGCAGTGGAGAGCTGATCGAGAGCGGCTATGTGGTCTACTCACCCGAAGCGAAGCAGCGACTGTTGAGGGTCAATCCCGACACGATCGCAACGTTCAATCTGACCAGCTGTGAAGTGGCGCGGGAAATGGCTCTGGGAGCCCTGCACGACAGCACCGCCTATGTGGCTGTGGCGACGACAGGCATCCTTGGCCCTGATGACGTCGACGGGATTCCCGCTGGCACCATTTGTTTTGCCTGGGCTTATCAGACCGAACGGGGGCTGAGCATCTTCAGCCGGCAGCATCGGTTCATCGGTTCGCGTTGTGAGGTGCAGCGGTTGGCGGCAGACCACTCATTGAAGCTGCTGCCGCATTTTCATCAACGTGCGTTGGCCGGCGAGTGTGGGTAGAGACAGCCATGGGCGACAAAGCCGATTACCGGAGTTGCGATTGAGTGCTGTGTGCAACACAACTTCCTGATGGCGCTTGAAGCGCTTTGGCTGTGGCGCCGGCAAAAGATCTTCCTGGACGTCTACCGCTATTGGCTGAAAGTGTTTGCCCTCACCGTGGCGGTGGGCACGGCGTCGGGGCTGATTCCCTAGTACCAGTTCGGGCTCAACTGATCGCGGCTGTCGACCCAGGCGGGAGACACCCTCGGCCCGTTGATTTTCTGCGAAGTGCTGGCGGCCTTTTTTCTGGAGGCGTGTTTTCTTGGCATCATGTTGTTCGGCATGAAGAAGGTCGGCCCGCGCCTGCATTTTTTTGCCACTTGCGCCGTCGCCATCGGATCGCTCTTCAGTGCCTTCTGGATCCTGTCGGCCAACTCCTGGATGCATACACCCGCCGGTTACGCCATTGGCGCAGATGGACGCTTCATTGCACGGGATTGCTGGGCAATCATCTTCAATCCTTCCTTCCCTTATCGGCTTGCGCACATGACCTTGGCCGCGTTTCCTGGTCTCGCGACACTACTGGCCGGCGTCAGTGCCTGGCAGCTGTTGCGTGCGGATTCGCTGTACCTGCGGCATGACCTGAGTAGCACCATCGCCGCCCTCGACGAATTCCCGCCCCAGGACATCCCCCCTGTGCACGGTGTTCTTTGCTTTTCGCGTCATGGTCGGCCTGGGCCTGTTGATGTTGGGGCAGGGCGTGGCCAGCCTGGTCCTGCGTGGCGACATCGCCTGTATGCCACGCGCTGGATGTACAGGTGGAGTGTCGGGATGACCTCGGCTGGATTCCTCGCGATGTTGAGTGGGTGGACAGCGACAGAGGTTGGCCGCCAGCCGTTCACCGTTTATGGATTGCTGCGCACGGCGGACAGCCTGTCAGCGGTTACCCGGGACAGGTGGTAGGCGCGACATGGACAATCCTGGCGTTCTACCTGGTGATCTTCGGCGTGGGCCTGTGGGTGCTGCTGGCAGTGTTGGCGTGCCTTGGAGAGCGACAAACAACGTATGGGAGATTAGCTTGGCGGTTGGCGCATGGGGGTGAGCAGGTCAACAATCGATTTGCCTGTCGCCTGCCCCCGATTTTCTGGCTGCCCAATGTGTCAGCGCAGTAAGAGTCCCGCGGCCCTGGCTCGCAAAGCCATTACCAGATTGGCTGGCATTTTTTTGATTTCTTCAGGCCAGAGCGCCAGATGCCCCCGAAATTCTCTCGACTCATCGTCGAATTTTGAAATATCAGCAAGCACGAAGCTGTATCGACTGAGGTAAGCCGCAGACAAATCATCGGCCAACGCCCGCGCAGGCTCGCCGGCTAACGCCAGGCACCATTGGGCAATTTCAACGATTCGTTCACTGGGCGTACGCGGCGCCACACCGTGTAGGAAGTTCAGGATGTATTGGTTGTAGAGCAGCGCGCCTTGCTCGGGCTCTTCCGTAGGGTTTCCGGGGCAATGTCGTCGTTCCCAGGGAAGCATGTAGACCATTTTGTCCAGCGCAGTCTGAAGAACATAATCCGACGGCTTAACCAATCGATGCATAATCTTCTCCGGATAAAAAAACGGTTTAGCTATGGTAGCTCATCCATGGAAGCCAATAGCCTGTATGAAGAAATTTGGGGGAAATATCCGTTGTTGCGGTAATGGCCACTTAGAGTTTGGGCCTTACGGCGACTTACTTTTCCAAACGTGGGAACGCCGGGCCAGCGAAAAACTGGGCAACAGGCTCTTGGTTTGACGGGGTACCCAAATCCAGAGCTAAAGCGAGGCGGCCTGAAAGCCGACCTGACTTTTTCGGGTGCACCTGGATGATCGTTCCCACGCTCTGCGTGGGAATGCCGCCAGGGACGCTCCGCGTTCCGCTGACGACGCGTTAATTGAGTCGTGCACGACGGTGATACGGGGTGTCACAGGAAGCCCTGTGTGGAATTGGTTGCCTGCGTACATATCCATTGCTGCGGTAACGGCGGCTTATGGTTTCGCTTTTACAGCGACTCCCTTTTTCAAACACCAAAAAGGAAGCAAAAGGCTTTGCCCCACCACTCGGTGCCTCGCTTGGGCTCGGCATGCCCTCACTCCGGCATTGCTCCGTGGGTCGCCGCGATGGGCCGTCCCTGGCCCAGCGCGGCTAAACCGGCGTCCTGCCGGTTTCCCCACTGCGCAATGCCTGCGTTCGGCCATCGTGGTTAACGGGGCGCTCGCGATCAAAAGCAAAGCGAGGCGGCCTTAAAGCCGACCTGCTTTTTAGGTGATGCCTGTGTTGATCGTTCCCACGCTCTGCGTGGGAATGCCGCCAGGGACGCTCCGCGTTCCGCTGACGACGCGTTAATTGAGCCGTGCGCAACGGTGATGCGGGGCGTTACAAGAAGCCCTGTGTGAATTGGTTGCCTGCGTACATATCCATTGCTGCGGTAACGGCCACTTGTGGTTTCGCTTTTACAGCGACTCCCTTTTTCAAACACCAAAAAGGAAGCAAAAGGCTTTGCCCCACCACTCGGTGCCTCGCTGGGGCTCGGCATGCCCTCACTCCGGCATTGCTCCGTGGGTCGCCGCGATGGGCCGTCCCTGGCCCAGCGCGGCTAAACCGGCGTCCTGCCGGTTTACCCACTGCGCAATGCCTGCGTTCGGCCATCGTGGTTAACGGGGCGCCTGCGATCAACAGCAAAGCGAGGCGGCCTGGCTTGAAGTGAACTCGCTGATCGTTCCCACGCTCTGCGTGGGAATGCCGCCAGGGACGCTCCGCGTTCCGCTGACGACGCATTAGTTGAGCCGTGCGCAACCGTGATGCGGAACATCACAGGATGAAAACGATCAGGTCAGTCCGCCTCGCATAGCTTTTGCTCTACATTGGCTTTTTGAAGGTTCTGCCCAGTGGGGGCGAGTTCATACACCCAGTCCAAATATGCTGCCATCTGCTGCGCAGGACCTGCGGCCCTGGCTCGGCCACACGATGAAACTGGAAAAAATCCTCTAAACAAAACCATCCCGCCGCTCAGCCACCAACAGCAACGACTGCGGCGCTGGGCTTTGCGGGTGCTGCGGCTCTTGTAGCCCCGCCAGCCGGAACCCGGCCATGTCCAGCGCATTGAACCAACTGGACAAGGTTCGCAAGTACCACGGCATCGGTTGCCACTGCCCCTCGAATCCGCCGAAGGTCTCTTCCCGCCAGCCGTCCTGATAGTCGCCCGCAGCCACGGTCCATGGATGCAGCGTCTGGATCACCAGCGCGCCGCCGGGGGCGAGCAGGGCGTTCATGGCTGCGAGCAAGGGGATGATGTCCTGGTGCAGCAAGGCGAAGTTGGCGCAGATCAGGTCGTAGTCGCTGCCGATTGAAACCTTCGAATCCACCAGCTCTTCATAACTGGCCAGGTACACCGTTGAGGCACCGGCCGCCCGCGCTGACTCGACGAGCGTAGCGTCGCCGTCCACGCCGACGACCTCGATGCCTCGTTCCGCCAATGCACGCAACAGCCAGCCCTCGCCACAACCGAGGTCAAGCACGCACTCGGGTTGGCGGCCCATTATCGCCAGCAGGATGGCCTGGTCAGTGACATTGCGGCGGCTTTCAATGGCGCCGGTGCGCACGGCTTCGATCCAGGCGTGGGCGTTGTGGTGCCAGCTCTGGAGGAGTGTGGTTTCGTCGGCAGGCATGGCAATGTCCGAAGTGGTGGGGCTGGATAGAAGCATAGGACAGGTGAACGCAGACCATTGGTCCTGCTGCGGCTGATTGGGACAATGCGCCCTGTGCGTTGTCGAATGGAGTGACAAGCAAAGGTGCATGAGCTGGACGTTGTCGCACCCGCGTTTTGCAATCCTGTTCAGATTGAGAGGTGGACTGATGAACAACATAATCTACATCGTCGGGGTGGTGGTGATCGTCGCGGTGGTCCTGTCGTTCCTTGGGTTTGCATAGCTGGCGTCAACGGGCACCAGCGACGGTCTGAGACAGTCCGTCGCTGAGCTTTAGGTTATCGGTTAAATCGCTCGGCCAGGCTGTGCAGGTACTCGGCCATCCCTTCGAGATCCTGGCTGATGGCCGCGCCTTGCTTGGCCTGCCCCGCACTGTGATCGCACAGTTGAGCAATTCGCGTGATCTGTTGATTGATATCTTCGGTCACGTGACTTTGCTCTTCCGACGCCGACGCCATCTGCTGGCTCATATCGGTGATCCGGCTGACGGCCTGGCTGATACCGACCAAGGCAGCCTGCACCGCCTCGACACGCTGCATGCTGTCGCGAGAAATCTGTTCACCCCGGGTGGCCGTCGTGACTGCGCGATCGGCACCGATGTGCAGGGAAGCGATGATGCCGTGGATCTGTTCGGTTGAGGTGCGGGTGCGTTGGGCAAGGGATCGCACCTCATCGGCAACCACGGCAAAACCGCGACCTTGCTCGCCTGCCCGGGCCGCCTCGATCGCCGCGTTGAGCGCCAGCAGGTTGGTTTGTTCAGCAATCGACGTGATGACATCCACGACGCTGCCGATCGACTGCGTCTCGCTCGCCAACGCATTGACTGCTTGGGCGATTTCGTTGACGGCGGCGTTCATGGCCTCCATGGCGCGCAGGCTTTGTCCGGCCAACTCGCTGCCGTCCCTGGTCAACTGGTCAGCCTCGCAGGCGGCATGCGCGGTGCTGATGACGTTTTGCGTCACTTGCTGGTTGGTGGCCGCCATCTGTGAGATGGCGGCGGCGGACTGATCGGTTTCGCTGCGCTGGCGGTCAAGTGCCTGCGCTTGCAAGCCGGACAACTCGGATGATTGCGCCGCCTTGGCCTTTACACTGACCCCGGCATCCACGAGTCGACTCAAGGCTGTCTGCAAGCGGGCTTTCTCACTGAGCATGGCCATGTCCAGTTGCCCCTGGGGACCATGGTTATCGCTGTAGGTGAGTGCGACCAAGCGGTCGGCAAAAGCTTTCGGATGCTCGGCCAGGGTGCGCTGTATGGCGTTGCGTTGTCGGGACACGATCAGGAACCAGGCAATCCCCAGGCTCACTACCAGCACCCCTTGGGCCGCCGCTTTTTCCAGCCACTGATCAGCCAGCAGTGAAACCGTGGTTGCCATCAGTAATGGCCAACCCTGTTGCAGCGGCCGGAAAATCCGCGCACTCAGCGCGACGATCGGCTTGCCGGCGCGCATCCTTGCATAAAGCGCGCTTGCCCTGCGCACCTGGTCGCGACTGGGCACCGAACGAACCGACTCGTAACCGCTCAGGCGGCCGTTTTCATAGATGGGCGTGACGTAGGCACTGACCCAATAGAAATCACCATTCTTCGCACGATTTTTCACAATCCCCATCCAGGGCTTGCCTTGCTTGATGGTGTGCCACATATGCACGAATACCCCGGGCGGCATGTCGGGGTGCCGGACCAGATTATGCGTCTGACCAACCAGTTCGTCGTAGGTGAAACCGCTGATGTCGACAAACGCGTCATTGCAGTAAGTGATTCGGCTATCGAGATCGGTGGTGGAGATCAGGCGTTGATCGGCGGGGAATAATCTTTCATGGTCGGTTACGGGCAAATTCACACGCATAAAATGCGATCCCTATACGGATTTTTATTATGGTCTGGAACAGGTAAATCAAAAAATACGCGATGTGTTCTACGCGTATCCCGCGAGCGCCGACCCCGCATCGGACGACACTTTCTTTTCATTTGATGACAGGGGTGCCCTGCGTTTTTCTCGGCCTACAAAACCGGTGCCCAAGTCAACCTTACTCCTTTCCATGAGTTGGTTAGCCTGCTCACGAATTGGCCTGGTATTTGCTATCAATTAGCCATCTGAGTGTCGCAATGGACGAAGTAGATGTCGCTATCAAGTAATTTCATGCAATTGTCCGCCAACGAAAAACGCTGGCTACCCTGGTTCGGCAAGACTGGAAAACTCACGATGGGCTGGTCGTGCTGGCTCAATCGCTCGGCTTATCCGGTGATCGAGCAAACCTTCGAAGCCATCGCTGAAACCCGAGTGCAGTTGCTGCAGAACTGGACGCGCGAGAAGTGGGAGCACCTGGCGGAGCTGGCGGAACACCTGAGTGCTGATTTCGCCAGCCTCGACAGCACTTCATTGGTGGACAAGCTCGTCCAGGCGGAGGATTTTTCGGAGTTGTTTGTCGTTGACGCCAGCGGCAGTGTCATCGTTTCAACCTGGAGCCAGCGCGGCAAAGCTCGGCTGGAGCACACCCGCGCATTGGCGCAAGGATTGAAGGCGCCGTTCCTTCATGGCCCTTACAGCGATCTGCTGACCTTGCAAATCGGCCCCTCGTCTTCGCGCTTCTTTGATGAAGTCACGCTGATGTTCTATCAGCCCCTGAGGGTCGATGGAAAAGTCCTGGGCTGCCTCTGCGGCCGCATACCCAACGATGTGTTGGGCGATCTTATCCAGCGTGAGGCCGGGCACATTTTTGCCGAGTCGGGTGACAATTACCTGTTCATGGCGCAATCGCGTTTCGATCCCGCCATTGAGCCCGGTACCGCATTGTCACGCTCACGTTTCGAGGACGGCACCTTCAGCCACGGTGAAAATCTGAAGAGTGGCGTACACACCCCCTGGAAGACCGTGCAGATCCAGCGGCACACCGAGCTTGAGCTGCGCTTCACCGACCCGGCGACGCAACAACTGCACCCCGGCGTACGCGAGACTATCCGCAAGGGCTCCAACCTCTTCGTGACGTATCCCGGTTACTCCGACTACCGGCACATTCCAGTGGTGGGCAAGGGCGTTACCTTCCAGTTGCCAGGGTCACCGGACCGCTGGGGCATGATGTGCGAGGCTGACCTTGAGGAGGTATACCGCCGGCGCTCGCTCAGCCACGGCTTGATGAAGCCCTACATCGCGACCATGACCGGACTGTTCGCCTGTAATTTCCTGGTCCAGCACTACAGTGGCCTGGACCAGGGCATGATCGATACCGTCGAGGTCTTGAGCATGGCCGGCGCCGCGTTCCTGTTCAGCCGGCTCGGGCCCAAGCGCCTGGCGGCAAGGTTGAACGAGATGACGGGCGTGATCCGGACCATTGCCGAAGGCGAGGGCAACCTGCGTCAGCGCCTGGACATCAAGCGCATGGCCAATGATGAGACGGGCGACATGGGGCGCTGGATCAACAGTTTCATCGACCATCTGGACTCGGTGGTAGGGCAAGTGGTGAAGGCCAGCAGCAACGTCGGCACCACCAACCAATTGATGCTGGGGCGCAGCCAGGACGCCAGCCTCACCTCGACCGAGGTGGCCGAAGCGGTGCATCACATGATGATTATCGTCGAAGACCAACTGGGCGAGATCCAGCAGGCCTCCGCCAGTGCCGAACAAATGAAACAGGCGATGGATGAAGTGGTTAGCCGTGCTCGCGAGCAATTTCTGGCGGTGCAGGAAGGGACGCAATCCATTCGCGATGTGGTCGAACGTTCTTCTTCGAGTGTGCAGTTGCTCGACAGCAGGATGACCCAGATCGGCAAGATCACCGGCCTGATCAGCGACATCACCAACCAGACCAATCTGCTGGCGCTCAATGCGGCCATCGAGGCCGCACGCGCAGGGGAACATGGGCGAGGTTTTGCAGTGGTCGCCGACGAGGTGCGCAGCCTCGCTTCACGCACCTCACGGGCGGCCGATGACATTCGGCAGATGGTCGAAGGCCTGCAGAACGAAACGCAAAAAGCCGTCAGCTTCATGGAGGAGGGCGTCAAGGACGTCGATAACAGCCTGCGCCTGGCCGAGGATGCCTCTTCGGAAAACGTGCAGCTGCATCAGGCGGTAGAGAGCATGTTTGCGATCATCCAGCAGCTCAATACTCGTAGCCTCGACTGCGGCCAGACGATCAAGAAGGTCGACCACTGCTCCACGCAAATGCGCCAGACCGTGGTGGTGCTGCAAAACAGTGCCGAAACGGTCAGGCTCAATGCCAATAAACTGCAGAAGCTGGTGGGGCAGTTCGAGGTGAGCGGCAATGGCGCGAGAGTAGCGGCTGTTTGAGTCCGTACGCCGGTGTATTCGGTGCTGATTGATATACCTTGAAATGAGCCTGTTATTCCATAAAACAAGTACTAACGATTTTTATATTGCGTTTTAATCTAATCAGTTATTTTCGATTGATTGGAGTACTTGTCTTTGAAAAGCAAAGCGTTTTTACCCCTTGGCCTGGCCTTGCTGACTCTCTGCTCAACAGCGTCCGCAGGGCCATCCTTGATCGCGTCACGCAAAAAGGCGAGTTGACCGGCGTCCTGATGGAAAGTTATCCGCCGTTCTCTTTTCTCAACGAGCAAAACCAGTTGGAAGGGTTTGACGTGGATGTGGCCAAGGCGGTTGCCCAACGTCTTGGCGTGAAGCTCAAGCTGGAAACACCATCCTGGGATGTCATCGCCGCCGGTCACTGGAACGGTCGTTATGACATCTGCGTGTGCTCGATGACGCCGAGCAAGGCCCGCGCCGAAGTATTCGATTTCCCTGTCGAATACTACCAGTCGCCGGCGGTGATCGTGGTGAATGCCAGTGACAACAAGATCACGGCAGGCAAGGATTTGTCTGGCAAAAAAATCGGGGTGATCAGCGCCTCGACATATGAAGCCTACCTGAACAAGGACCTGGTGATCGAAGGTGCCGAAGACAAGCCTTTGAGTTTTCCTTTCGATAATGTCCAGGTGGCGCCGTACGACAACGAGACCGTTGCCTTCCAGGACCTGGCACTGGGTACAGGCGTGCGCCTTGACGCGATGGTCACCAACCTGATCACGGCCCGCGAGCGTATCGCCCAGGACCCTCGCTTCAAGATTGCTGGCGATGCGCTGTATGCCGAACCGAACGTGGTGGCGATTGAAAAGGGCGATGCGCAATGGAACGCCAAGGTGACCGAAGTCATTGGCCAACTGAAGGCTGACGGAACGCTGGGCAACATTTCGCAGAAGTGGATCGGTGCCGACATCAGCCAATGACAGCCCAGAACCCATACCCGGCCAAAGCGACGGTGGCCGCCGAAACCGAGAAGCGTCGTGTTCACCTGTTATCGGGATTTCGCACGCGCCTGTATCTGACGTGGGCGACGCTGTTGGGATTGTGCGTCATGTTTTTCATGAGCTTCGATCTGAAGTTCTCGATCATTCTGGAGAAGTTGCCGAATCTGCTTGGACTGCACCTGGGGCCGAACGGTTTCCTGCAAGGCGCCGCGCTGACGTTGTTCCTATGCTTGTGTTCGATCTGCCTGTCCTTGCTGCTGGGCTTCGTGACGGCGCTTGCACGACTGTCACGCAGCGCAGTGGCTTACGGCATCGCCAGTTTCTATGCCTCTTTTTTTCGCGGCACGCCGCTGCTGATCCAGATCCTGCTGATTTACCTGGGCTTGCCGCAACTGGGCGTCGTACCTGGCGCTATCAGTGCGGGGATCATTGCGCTTTCGCTTAATTACGGGGCTTACCTCAGCGAGATCTTTCGTGCCGGTATCCAGGCGGTAGCCCCCGGACAACGGGAAGCGGCGATGGCGTTGGGCCTCAGGCCGGCAGCGACTTTTTTGCACATCATCTTGCCGCAAGCGATGCGCACGATCATCCCGCCGACAACCAGTCAGTTCATTTCAATGCTCAAGGACTCATCGCTGATCTCAGTGATGGGTGTGTGGGAGGTCATGTTCCTGGCGCAGTCCTATGGGCGTTCTTCTTATCGCTACATCGAAATGCTCACCACCGCCGCCGTCATCTATTGGTTGCTGTCCATCGGGCTTGAACTGATCCAGCACCGCCTTGAACGCCACTACGGCAAAGGTTTCAAGAACCCGCGTTGATGTTTCGCCCCCCGTTTCTTACTTAATCAGGAACCACGATGTCCGATCCAACTCCTCTTCTGTTTGCGCTCTATGAGCAAGCCAGCGTGGGCTGTGGCGGTGCGCCAAGCCTTTGGACTCACCCGGCTGATGAACGCCTGGCAATCAATTCCCTCGGCTACTGGTCGAACCTGGCGCGCATTGCTGACCAGGCGCACCTCGACATGCTGTTTTTTGGCGATGTACTGGGTTTCTACGACGTGTTTGGCGGCAACGCTGATGCGGCGATGAAATGGGCCGTTGAAGCACCGGCCAATGACCCGCTGATGATCATCCCGGCGTTGGCCGCCGTCACGCAGAACCTGGCCTTTGGCGTTACCGTGACCACCAGCTACGAACATCCCTTTACCCATGCCCGACGCTTCAGCACCCTGGATCACCTCACCAATGGCCGGGTCGGCTGGAATATCGTCACTTCATACCTGTCCAGCGCCGCCCGCAACTTTGGCCTGGAGCAAATGATCAAGCACGATGACCGGTATGAGCGCGCCGAAGAATTCCTGGATGTGGCCTACAAACTCTGGGAGGGCAGTTGGGCCGACGACGCTGTGGTCGCGGACAAGACGCGCCAACTCTACGCCCGGGGCGAGCGCGTGCGTGCGATCAATCATGCGGGTGAGCATTACCGCGTGGCCGGGCCGCACCTGACCTCGCCATCGCCACAACGCACGCCGTTGCTGATCCAGGCGGGCTGGTCGGGGCGCGGTCGTGAATTCGCCGCCAAACACGCCGAGTTGATTTTCGTTGCCAAGTCCAACCCCCAGGAGATTCGCTTGGGGCTGGAGGAAATCCGGGCCAAGGCCCAGGCACGCGGTCGTCACCGTGACGATGTAAAGTCGCTGACGGTGTTGCGTATTGTCACCGCTAAAACAGAAATCGAAGCCCAGCGCAAATATGACGAGTTGCAAAGCAACTATCACCTGCAGGCACAGCTTGTGAGTTACGCGGGTGATACCGGTATTGATATCGGCCGCTACGCCGACAATGAGGCACTGTCCACCCACACCGAAGGCATGACTTCCTACGTGGTGCATCCCGATGGCAGTGGCAAACCCTTGACCGCGGGTGACGTCAAACAGCGTTTTGCAAAGGTCACCCGAGGTAGCGATCTTATCCTGGTGGGCACGCCACACCAGGTGGCCGAGCGCATCGAGGAGCATGCGCGAATCTCCGGCACCAGCGGCTACATGCTTAACCCGCTGATCAGTCCCGGCAGCCTTGAGGATTTCGTTGAACTGGTCATCCCCGAGTTGCAAAAGCGCGGGCTATACCGCACCCGGCCGCAAAGTGGCACCTTGCGTTCACGGTTGCGCGCCGACGGTTCGAGTCATTTGCCTGCCTCGGCTTATGGCGCCTCGTTCCGTTTTGACTGAGTGTTGCAGGCGGATGCGCAGTTGAGGTCAAACGGCACATGCGCCTGCACCCCGGTTGCCAGCGTCGTCATCGCCTGGCGATGAAAGGAACGCCCCCGCGCGATGGCGCCGCGGCGCGATTGTGTTGGTCCTTGTCCTTCAATGCGCCGCGACAGGTTGGCTAGCCGGTGCATCGGCTTGGGTGCGAATGATCAAGAGTGCTGCCGCTGCTATCGCCAACGGCACGATCAGCGCTGAGTAATAACCGGCAGGACCTCCGTGCTCCAGAAACCAGCCGCCGCTTGCCGATCCGATGATGGCGCCCACCCGGCCCAGTCCAATCGCCCAGCCGGTTGCGGTTGCCCGCAATGCGGTGGGATACGCCTGGGCAACCATGTAGTTCAAGACGATTTGCTGCCCACCAATGCCCAGGCCTGCGAGACCTGCGAGGGTGAATACCAGCGCCCAATGGGTGCCACTGTTCGCCAGGCCCAGGCACAGGGCAATACCGAACACAAACAAGGCCAGCAGCAATAGCCGAACGTTGATTTTCGGCAAGATGATCGACAGCGGAATGGCACACACGACAAACACGGCGTTGACCGCAACAGTGCCCATGGGTGCCTGCTCTGCCGGCAGTCCCGTTGCTTTGAGAACAGTGGGCAGCCAGGACAGGAACATGAACCATGCCACCCAGTTGAAAAGGTAGACCGTCCATATGCCAAAGGTATTGCGCGCCAGGCCGCCAGAGAACAGGGAGGTGACGCTGGTTTTTACATCGACCTCCGGGACGCTGTAGGTGCTGCCCGGGAGCGTTGGGTTCCTGGTGATGCTGGCGACAATTTTCCCGATCTTCTCAACGCTGCCATGGGTCCGTTGCCGGGTCAGGAAATACAACGACTCCGGCAGTGCGAACATCAAGACCACCACCAGTACCAGTGGCACGATACCGCCAACGGCAAAGATGCCTTGCCAACCAATCGAGGGCAGCATTTTCGCAGCCAGCAATCCGCCAAGAATGGCGCCAGCGGGCAAACCGAGCAGGACCGTGGTCATGATCGTGCCGCGTTGTCTTGCGCTGCCATACTCGGCGGCGAGCGAGAGAACCACGGGTGTCGCACCGCCCATGCCAAGCCCGGCGATAAAGCGCAAGACCAGGATCTGCTCGGTAGTCTGGGCAAATGCCGTTGCCAGGGAGGCGAAACCGAACAAGGCAACCGACCCGATAATGGCGGGCCGGCGGCCGAATTTGTCGCCCATCAGGCCCAGTACCATGGCACCGAGCACCATGCCGACAATTCCGGCGGTCAGTATGGGCGCCAAGGCGCCTGCGCCGAGTCCGAATGCCTCAGTGATCGAGGGACCGGTGAAGGCAATGGCTTGGGTATCGAATCCATCAAGAATGGCGACGAAAAAACAAAGGGCGAAAACCCGCCACTGAAAAGAGCTGACTCGAGTGCTATCGATCAGCTCGGGAATTGAATAGTGAGTGCTCATGACTGCTCCAATCAGTAAGGCATTTTTTATAGTTTTTACGCGCAGGCAGACCCTGCCGAATCACAGGCTAAGTGTGATGTCCGGTGGGGTCTAATATCATTTGGGTGCTAAGCGATACCTTGGGGGTATGGTAGGCAGGCGCCAGCGAGGCACTTGTCATTGAAAAGATTTACGGGCTGAAGAAAAGCAAAACGCGCAGTTCGAAACTGCGCTGTAGTAACGGGTCTGAGCGAAGGGCGAAAGCATCCAGGCCAGTGTGCCTGCCATTTTATTGGCTGGAGCGAATGGCCCCTCCATCAATCAACAGGTTCTGCCCGGTCAGGTAGCCCGCGTGACTGCTGCATACGAAGGCGCAAAGAGCACCGAACTCCTCGGGTGAGCCGAAGCGTTTAGCGGGAATTTGGCTACGGCATTCGTCGAGGAATGCTTCACTGTCCTGGCCCAGTTCCTGCGCGGCGGCGTCCAGGTTGTCACGCAGCCGATCGGTGTCGAACGAGCCCGGTTGCAGGTTGTTGATCGTCACGTTACGACTGGCAATGTTTTCCTGCCGGGCAAGCCCTGCGACAAACCCAGTCAGGCCACTGCGTGCACCGTTGGACAGGCCCAGGCTCTCGATAGGCGACTTGACCGCACTCGAGGTGATGTTGATGATGCGGCCGAATCCGCGGGTCGCCATGCCGTCTACCGTTGCCTTGATCAACTCGATAGGGGTCAGCATGTTGGCGTCGAGCGCCTTGAGCCAGGCATCGCGGTTCCAGTCGCGGAAATCCCCGGGAGGAGGGCCTCCAGCGTTGTTGATCAAGATGTCGAAATGCTCATGGGCCGCGAGGGCTGCCGCACGCCCCTCTGGTGTTGCAATGTCGCCGGCGACGGCGATCACAGTCACTTCAGGATTCAACGACCTGAGCTGACGGGCTGTTTCATTCAGTGCCTGTTCGCCTCGGGCAGTGATCACCACGTTCACGCCTTCGCTGACGAGTGCCTGGGCGCAGGCTTTACCCAGGCCTTTGCTGGCAGCGCACACCAGCGCCCAGCGTCCTGCTATTCCAAGGTTCATGCGTGTGTTCCTGTAAGAAAAAAGCTCAAGTGAAGGGGCAATACTGTTCACTCAAGCATGGGGTTGTAGTTAAGAACTGGATTGGGTGTGTATCCATTCCTGCGGTAACGGCCACTTATGGTTTCGCCCTTCCAGCGACTCCCTTTTTCAAGCGCCGGTACGGACCGGACACATGGTTAACGGGGCGCCAAAAACAAAGCGAGGCGGCCTTATCGCCGACCTGATCTTTGCGGATACCCCCAATCCCCTGTGGGAGCCAGCCTGCTGGCGATTGACGTTAACGATAACGCGCCCCGTCTGGATGAACGCGGTGCCTGGAAGTCCATCGTCGGAACGCCGCCCGGAGCAGGCTCGCTCCCACAATGGGATCGCAGACACACCTGCAATCAGGTCGGCGATAAGGCCGCCTCGCTTTTGCTTTTGCTTTTGCTTTTGCTTTTGCTTTTCTTGCCCCTCGCGGCGGGCGGCGTTCCGTTTTTCCAAGTGACCCGCTGTAAAAGCGGAACCCTAGGTGGCCGTTACCGCAGGAATGGATATACACCCAATCCAAACCCGCCGCGCCCCAACCTAAAGTGAACAGCATTACAAGAAAGGGGCTGTCTATTCATGCAAGATCCACCGTTGCAGACGGTCTTGGCGATCGTGCCGCAATCCCCATGAAGCGCCGCACCCTCTCTCCTTGGGCATCGCACAGGATGGTTTCAGGTGCAGCATCGAGTTGGATATTACCGTTTTCCATGAAGATCACCCGGTCGGAGATCGACATGGCAAAGTCCATTTCGTGGGTCACGATCAGCATGGTCATGCCTTCCCTGGCCAGGTCGCGGATCACGTTCAGCACGTCGTTGACCAGTTCAGGGTCGAGGGCTGAGGTCGGCTCGTCGAACAGCATGATCTGCGGCTCCATGGCCAGGGCCCGGGCGATCGCCACACGTTGTTGCTGTCCGCCGGAGAGCTGGTGCGGGTACTTGTGGGCATGGGCCAGCAGGCCGACCTTGTCCAGCAGCGCATACGCACGATGTTCACTCAGCTCGCCCGGCTGGCCGTGGTAACGCGGTGCCAGGGTGACGTTGTCGAGAATGGTGCGGTGCGGAAACAGGTTGAAGTTCTGGAACACCATGCCGATGTGCCGCACGCCTTTGCGCAGGCGGGCGCTGTTGGGTTTGTCCGAGGCTTCGATGAATGTTTCGCCGAACAACAGGATATCGCCGCTATCGATGCTTTCCAGGCCATTGACCGTGCGGATCAGCGACGTCTTGCCGGAGCCGGATGGCCCGATGATCGAGACCACCTGGCCGTAGTCGACACTCAGGTCGATACCCAGCAGCACTTTGTGCGTGCCGTAGCTCTTCTGGATGTTCTTCAATTGCAGGATAGGCGTCGCGTTGTTGCCGGCTGCCTTGCGCGCACTGTCGGGCAAGGCTTCGGCGCAGGCCTTGAACTTGGCCACGGCGGCGTCATCGAGGGTGTGCGGCTTGCGGAAGTTAAGGTCCAGGTAGCGCTCCAGGCGCTGCAGGAAAAAGCCGAACACGGTGACGATCAACACGTAGTACACGCCGACCGCCGCCAGGGTTTCCATGACCAGGAAGTTGGTGGCGTAGAGGCGTTGGCCGACCGTGAGGATTTCGGTCAGGGAGATGACCGAGACCAGTGACGTAAGCTTGACCACTGTGATGTATTCATTGATCAGGGTCGGCAGCGAGATACGGAACGCCTGGGGGATCACGATCAAGCGCTGCATGCCGAACAGGCCGATACCCAGCGCGCGCCCGGCCTCCTTTTGCCCCTTGGCCACGGAGATCAGTCCACCGCGGTGGATTTCCGCCATGTACGCCGCTTCCGTGACCACCAGGGCCAGCAAGCCGGAATAGAAGGGGTTGGACAGGATCGGCCCGCTGCCGGGAAACAATTGCGGCAAGTTGTAGACGAAGACCACCAGCACCAGCAGCGGGATGCTGCGGAAGAACCAGATATAGACTGCTGCGGGAATGCGCAAAAAAGGCGAGTGGGACAGCTTGGCCGTGGCCAGGACAAAACCCAGCAGCATGCCGATGAACCAGGCCAGGGCACTGAGCTGGACCACCGTGACGCAGGCATTCCAGAAGTCTGGCAGGGAGAACAGGGAGAAGAAATACGACCAATCGAATTGCATGGGGCACCTCGATCTGCCGCCCCTAGCAGAGGCGGCAGATGACCAGACTACAAGGACAGGTTTTTAGTTTGAGGTCGGTTCTTCCAGGCCATATTTCTTGAGGATAGCGGCGTACTCACCGCTCTTTTTGGTTTCCTCGAAAGCCTTTTGCACAGCCTGGAAGGTTTCGTCGTTACCTTTCTTGACGAAAATGCCCAGGGTTTGTTGATAGATCGGGTGCTCAGTGGTGATCACGACCCGGCCATTGGTCTTTTCCGCGATCATTTTTGCCGCACCGGCGATTTCGACCTGGGCCTGGATGTTTTTGGACAACAGGGCCTGGGTCACTTCGGGTGCCGAGGGATACTCGCTGACGGTGATTGCGCCTTTGTTGTTGGGCACGCAGTACTCATCGGACAGCTTCCTGAATTCCTTGACCCAGGTCGTGCCCTGTTCCAGGCCCAGTTTCAGTCCGCACAGGTCTTCAGGCTTCTTCGCATTGATTTCGCTGCCTTTGGGCACCATGACCGCGGCACCGGTGTTGGCATACGCAATGGTCTGGGCCTGGGTCTGGCGCTCCGGCGTGATGTACATGCCGGAAATGATCGCGTCGTACTTGCCGGAGTTCAGGCCAAGGATCAGGCTGGGGAACTTGGTGTCGACGAACTCTGCCTTGGCGTTCATGTGCCTGGCCAGTGCCGCCGCCAGCTCGGGATCGGAGCCCACCACGTTTTTGTCCTTGTCATAGGACTCGAAGGGCGGGTAGGTGATTTCCATGCCGACCTTGAACGTGTCTGTCGCGGCCATGCTCACCGAGGCACCGAACATTGCGGCTGCCATTACAGCCAGGCCCAACACGGTTTTCTTATTGTTTTTCATTCTTACTGACTCCGGCGTAGGTAGGGGGTGAAGCTGAAAACTTCAATCAGGACGTTTGAGTCTGATTTTTCAGATGTCCGAAACTGGCGGGCTTGCGTGCCTTGCCTGGCAGTTGAACGTCCCCGTTGGCCACTCTCTGGCGCAGATACTGATAGGTCTGCAGCGCCTGGCCATACATGTGTTCGCCGATCGTGATCTCTTCGTAGTCGTTGCCAGCCTGGGCGAATCCTGGCAGCGGTTTGATCTGGGTGTGATAGTCGCAGGCATAGAACAGCGGGAAGGAGTAACGCTCCTCTTTCACACTGCGCACCCGGTGCGCCGTGGCAACGAATGCGCCTGCGGTCATCACTTCCAGCATGTCGCCGATGTTGACCACAAAGGCATCGGCAATCGGTGGTGCATCGATCCATTGTCCGAGGTTATTCATCACTTCAAGGCCCGGTTTGTCGGCCAGGAGAATGGTGAAGCACTCGTAATCAGTATGGGCGCCAAGTCCCGGTGCGTCATGGGCGGCTCCGTCGAACGGGTAGTGGATCAGGCGCAGTTTTGACGGCGGACGGGTGACCAGGCTGTCGAAATAGTTTTCTTCCAGGCCCAAGGTCAGGGCAAAGCCTGCGAACAGGCGCCGGCCCAAGGCGAAGATCGCTTCATAGTAGGCCTGCACCGCCGCCTTGAAACCTGGCATCTGCGGCCAGTCGTTAGGTCCCAGCAGCGGCGTGTTGGCCAGCACCAGCGGGTCATCGGCCGGGACTTCGAAGCCGACGTCGAAGGCTTCCTTGTGGTCCGGCTTGCCTTTGGAATAGACCTCTTCGCCTTCGGGTACAAAACCCTTGTGGGTTTGCGAAGTGCCGATGTAGTGCTGCATCTTGGTGTCGAAGGGCTGGTCGAAAAAGTCCTTGGCCGCCTTGCGCAGGTTGGCGATCAGCTGCGGGTCGATGCCGTGATCGGTGATATAGAGAAACCCGACATCGCTGGCGGCGCGCCCCAATTGTTCGGCCACGGCCAGGCGGTGTTCCAGTTCAAAACTGAACAAGCCGGCGATGTTGACCACCGGGATGCTGTTGAAGTTGGCTTTGTGTGTGTCAGTGCTGAGGCTTTTATTTTTATTGTCAGGCATGACGCGTCGGCTCCCTAAGGATGGCTTGAGTGGTAGAAACGCTCGAAGTGTTCGCGCTCGGTCTGGCCCA
The DNA here is from genome assembly GCF_002236105.1 of Pseudomonas umsongensis. Lineage (GTDB taxonomy): Bacteria > Pseudomonadota > Gammaproteobacteria > Pseudomonadales > Pseudomonadaceae > Aquipseudomonas > Aquipseudomonas umsongensis. The sequence continues at coordinate 1,101,519 of NZ_NIWU01000001.1, read as the reverse complement.
TCCACACGTTCAATGACCACAGATCGGCCACCGGGACATTAGTGAAGGGCAAATGATGCAAGTAGCCGTCGGCGCCGAATTCCGGGGTCAGGGTGCTGACCTGGTAACCGCGGGCTTGCTGCGAGCGCCAGATGCTTTCCCAGTGCTGCTGGTGGAAAGCCAGTTCATTGGCATATTCAGGTGCTGCCGGGTGCGGAACCTGTGGGCCCTGGTCATAGCCTACCCGGGCCTGGATATGGTGAACCCGCTCGACGAAAGCGCTCAGGTCATCGGCCGGATCATTCAACAGGCGCTCGCAGGTCACGACCCAATGGCTGATGTCACTGGTGAACAACAAGTCGGGCAGTTGCCGAATCAACTCCAGGGTTACCCAAGGGTTGAACAGCGACCGCGAGCGGTGGGTTTCAAAACTGCAGACCTGGCCGTGCTTGCGCGCCAATTCCAGTGCCTGACCGAAGAACTCCACTTGTTGCGGCAAGGCCCAGCGATCATTGCCTGCCAGCACGTTGACAAAACGCGGGCCGAGTTCGGCGGCCCAGGAAAGTTTGCGGTCGAGGTCATGGAGATGAAGGGCAGGGGACGCCGACTGGTCCGGCAGTACATCGTAGGCGGTGAAGATCGTGCTGATGTAGCCCAGGCGATTGGCCTGCAGAAAGGCTTTGAACTCAGCCCTTTCACGTGCATCCAGTGGCAGGCGTGCTTCCATCCCGTCAAAGCCTGCGTGCAGCAGCTCTTCAAGCGCCTGGGCCTTGCTGGCGGTGTAGCCCCACAACGTGCGGAAAATTTCCAGCTTCATCGGTGATCCTCGGCGAGTACGTTTGGGAGCCGATGTTAGGCATAGCTGGGGGCGTCAAAGAATCGGAAAACTCAAATCAACACTTCAGACTTTTATCAACAAATAGCTGGCTACTTATCGTGCCTTTCGAGGGGTATTCAACAGGCGAGCAGGCGTCTACGTTAGGGATTACCGAGAGGTGCCACTGTTACGGCATCATTTTGAAGAGTCCCAAGCTACGCAGGGCGCAACTTTTGGCCCTGCGGTTATGACTCATCTTCGTCCAGTAGTGATGTGGCCCGGCTGTTCAGCAGTGAGCCCGCCTGGAAGTAACCCATCACCGTGGTCACGCTGCGGTGTTCGGTCATGGCCATGACTTCGCCGAGCGGTACACCCTGGCGACCGGCCTCGGTGACAAACCCAGAGCGCAGGCTGTGCGCTGCCCAATCACCCTCAAGGCCCGCCAACTTCGCTCGGCGCTGGACAATGCGTGCCACCTGATCGGCCGACAAACCCGCAGTCCCGACCTTGCCGCCTTTATACATCCGCCGAAACAGCGGGCCCTCCTGCGCCGGCGCAGCCTTCATCCAAGCCGTCAGCGCCTGCGCCGCCGGGCCGCGCAGCGGCTTGTCACGGCGCACGCCACCGGTGTCGGTCTTGGTCGCGCCCAGGGCGTACAGCCAGGTGTCGGCATCCAGTTGGCGCACATCGCCCACTTGCAGGCCCACCACTTCCGAGCGGCGCCGCCCGCCACCGCTCCAGGCGAGCAGGAGCAGGGCGCGGTCGCGAATGCCGCGCACGCCATCGGTGCAGGTGGCGAGCAGTGCCTGCAAGGGTTCCAGCACGATCGCGGTTTTCTTGCGTACCGCCACGCCCTGGCGCGACTGGGCCTTGCGCGCTTCACGCAGCAGGGTCTTCAACGCCGGCGCTTGCGTGGGACTGTCCCAACCCTTGATCCGGTGCCATTTGCCGAGCACGGCCAGGCGGTGACTGACCGTGTTGTAGGCCAGCGCTCCGGGTCTGCTTTTGACTCGCGCCTCGACCAGCGCCGCGTCGATGCTGGCCGGCAACAGGTGCGCCCAACCGCCATCGGCCAGGGGGCGTGCCAAATGATCGACAACAAACTGAACCGCCACCGTGGTCGGCAGCGGTGCATCGCCCAATGCCAGGCCGTAACGCAACTGCAGCCAGGCCGACCAATAGGTCAGGGCGCTGCGATAGCTGCGCACGGTATTGGCTGCGGTGCCGGCAGCAAGAAACGCCGCCGCTTCCTGGGCGTTGATCGCCAGGGAATGCGGGTTTAGCGGGGTTTCGTCGACCAAGGGTAATTGATCTGTAACATTTAATACGTTCAACGTATTATAATTCCAATAATCGAAATATAACGTCGGATAACAATCCATTATCAGACCTAATATACCCGGAGGTTGGCCATGGCAATAGGGGTGCCGGAAAACGAGGTGTTTGCTGCGGCGGACGCGGTGTTGGCCCGTGGCGAGCGACCGACGGTGGAGCGCGTACGGTTGGAGTTGGGCCGTGGCAGTCCGGCGCGGGTGGGTGGTTTGCTCGATCAATGGTGGACGCGCCTGTCCGAGCGGCTGAGCGGCGAGACTCGACTGCCGACACTGCCGGGCGAGGTGTCGCAGGCTTTTGTAGCGGTGTGGCAGCAGGCGATTCACCTGGCACAGGGCGTGGCCGAACAGGCGCTGGACGAACAACGGCAGGTGATAGCTGCCGAACGCGAACGTGTCGCCACCGTAGAGGAGCAGGCGCGGCAGGATGCGGCGCGGTTTCGTCAGCAGGCGACGGAGGCCATGGCGGGACGCCAGGCCGTCGAGACACGACTGGCCGACCTCGAGTTGCTGCTGGCGCAACGTCAGACGCAGATCGAGGACCTGCAGCAACAGCGCGAAGCTCTGCTGCGTGAGCGCGGTGATGTCCAGCAACAAAATCAGGCATTGCAGCAGGATCTGCAGGCGCTGCGGCTCAAGGCCGAGCAGGAGCGCGTTGCCCAGGAGAGCTACGTACGCAATGTGGAGGATCGTGCTCACCGCGAGGTCGACCGCGCCCGGGAGGAGGTCAAAGCCGTGACCGCCCACTTCAAGGAGGCTGGGCGGCAGATCGAGCAGTTGCAACGGCGGCTGGAGTCCATTCAAACCGAACTCAGCCAAACCCAGCAACGGGCCGCAGCTCAGCACGCGCGTGCCGAGACACTGGAGCAGCAACTGGCCCAAGTACGTCAGCCACCCGCGACAAAACGCAAGCCAAGGACACGAAAGGCCGCTGCGCCGAAGAGCGTTTCCTGAGGAGGGTTACGAGCGCCTGTCGACAGGGGCTGTCACCGATTAGCTTTATCCCTGGTTTCCGGGCGGACTGACCCGGTGATTTTGTTGATAAAGATCAACATCACACGGGCGACGCCATATGAGCATTCCTCAATGCATGTGTGATGCAAATGGCGAGGAGTGCACCCAGATGGCCCACAGTAAAATTGACTTTCGTGCTGCAGCCCGCGAGAAAATCCTCAGTGGTGCCACGCAGTTGGCGGACGCCGTGCGCGTGACGCTGGGCCCGAAATCAAAATCGGTGTTGATCCAGAATAAATGGGGCAATCCCACGGTCTGCAACGACGGTGTGACGATTGCCAAGCGCGTTGACCTGCAAGACCCCGAGGAAAACCTGGGCGCGCAAATGCTACGCCAGGCCGCCGAGCGCACAGGCGAGGCAGTAGGGGATGGCACCAGTACCTCGACGGTGCTGGCCCACGCCATCCTGGCCGATGGCATTCGCAACGTTGTCGCGGGTGCCAGCGCTATCGACCTCAAGCGTGGCCTGGATCGCGGCTTGTCGTTGGTGGTGGATTCACTTGTCGCCCAGGCGCGGCCCGTCAGTACGCCCAAGGAAAAGGCCCAGGTCGCCACGCTGTCGGCGCATAACGATGCTGTCATCGGTCAGTTAGTGGCGGATGCACTGGAAAAAGTCGGCGTTGAAGGCGTCGTCAGCGTCGAAGAGTCCAAGACCACCGAAACGGTGGTTGAAGTGATGGAAGGGATGCGTTTTGACCGCGGTTATGTCTCGCCGTATTTCGTCACCGATGCCGAGAAAATGCAGGTCGAACTCGATGACGCCTATTTGCTGCTCTGCGACCACAAGATAGGCGCGCTCAAGGACCTGCTGCCCATGCTCGAGCTTGTTGCCAAAAGTGGTCAACCGCTGGTCTTGATCGCCGATGACATCGAAGGTGAGGCGTTGACCACCCTGGTGGTCAACCAGATACGCGGCATCCTGAGGGCCGTGGCCATCAAGGCGCCCGGTTTTGGTGATCGGCGCAAGGAAATGCTTCAGGACATGGCTGTGCTGACAGGCGCGACGGTGGTTTCCAACGATTTGGGCATCACGCTGGAGCAAGTGGAATTGGGCCAGCTCGGGCGGGCGCACCGCGTGGTGGTGCAAAAGGACAGCACGGCATTGATTGGTGGGGCAGGTACGAAGGAGGCGATTGAAGCGCGGTTGCAACAGATTCGCACGCAAATGGAGCACACCACCAGCGATTACGACCGGGAAAAACTCCAGGAACGACTGGCCAGGCTGTCTGGTGGAGTGGCAGTGATCCGGGTCGGGGCGCCTTCGGAGGCGGAAATGAAGGCACGCAAGGATGCGCTGGATGACGCCATCTCGGCGACTCGCGCGGCGATTGCTGAAGGCACTGTGCCAGGGGGCGGGCTGGCCCTGCTCAAGGCGGTCCCGCTGATCGCGGCCGAAGAAGCCCGGTGTGAGGGGGATGTCAGGACCGGTCTGCAAATCCTTCGCCGGGCCCTGGAAGCCCCGGCCAGGCTCATCGCGGAAAACTCGGCGGTGGACGCGGGCGTGGTGGTTGCGCGCATGCTAGCAGAACCCGGCAACGTCGGTTTCGATGCGTCCGCCAACTGTTACGTGGACATGTACGAAGCCGGCATTATCGATCCGACCAAAGTGGTGCGCATTGCCCTCGAAAATGCCGTATCGGTGGCCAGCATTCTGTTGCTGACGGAGGCGACCATCACTGATATTCCGGAAAAGGAATCACCCATCCAGCCGCCTTTTCCTGAATGAGCAGGCCGGCTTGGGGCGCTCAGGTATAGGCGGCTGTCTCGGTTAACGCCAGGTGATTGAGAAGCGGATTTTCGCCGTGCAAATAACCGAGCGCCTGCTGCATCAGCAAGATGGATTTTTGTCTTTTCTCATGGCGCGTGGTTGGGTCGGCATGACGTTGCGCTGCACCTGCGAAGGAGAAACAGCGTGTAGCGGCACGCAGGGAAAGGAACAGCGCCAAGGGTTCGCAGTCTTCTTTCCAGGTGCAGTGGTTGATGTAAGTGGTCAAAAGACCTGCACCGAGCGTGTTGAGGCCGTGGTGTTGCAGGTCCATCAGCACGAATGCCAGATCGTACAGCACGTCAATGCAGGCGATCCGTTCACTGAACTCGATGCCGTCGAACAGGGTCGGCTGCCCGTCGAACAGGCAGATATTGGCCAGGCGCAAATCGCCATGGCAGCGGCGTACGCGGCCCTGGCTGCGTCGCTCTTCGAGGCACGCAGTCAAAGATGCCAGCAGCTTCCTGGAGGCATGGGCAATCGAGATGATTTTCGCGCTGTCGAGAAAAGAGCCATAGCGGGACATTTCCCGATAGTTTTTCTCGATCTCTTCATACAGGTTCGGGATGCGCCCGAAGGACGGAGTGATCCGGGCGCAGGCATGAAAGCGGGCGATCTCGATGCCTAGCTGCTGCATCATCGGTTCGGTCAGATGCCCCTGGACGGCCATGCGGTCAAACAGGCCATCCTGAGCAAAGCGGCGCATCACCACCAGCCAGTCCACAGCGGGTCCCTGGCCGTCGAGCACTAATTGGCCATCGGCCTGGCGGTTGATCGAACTCACGCGCAAATACAGCGTCGGCGCTGTTCGTCGGTTGAGCCACAGCTCTGCCCGGCAGGCTTTTTTCCGGCTTTGCAGGCTGAGGAAGTCCAGTTCGGCAAACGCCACTGCACGCTTGAGTTTATAGGCACGGTCGGCATGCAGGAAAATCACCGAACCATGGGTCTCGATTCGCTCCACAGGCTGGTTGGACGTATCGTAGGCGGATGGTCTGGAGAGAAAGGCAATCACTTCGTCTTGTTCGTTGCTCATCCCGGCCTCCTCATCTCCAGCCGTCCTGAGGCCCGCCAGCGCTTGCCGTCTTCCCGTCAGCGGGCGGCGCCGTGGCGCACGACCTCTATGCAAAAGTCCTGCTCAAACGGCGGTACGTTGCACTCGACGACGTCAGCGGCGGCAACTTGCAGATGCACACCGACAATGTCGGCCCGGATTGGCTGCCGGCAGATGTGCCGGTCGACCAATACAGCGGTGTAGACCCGGCGAGCTCCCAGTTGTGCCAGATAGGCGCAGGTACGCAGCAGCGAATGGCCTTCGAACAACACATCATCAACCACCAGCAACGTGGTGTTGGCGAGGTCCAGTTTGGCCAGCAGCGGATTTTCGGTCAATTGCGTGAACGGATGCAGCACTTGCAGGTCGTCGGCATAGCGCTTGACCTCAAGTGGGTAAAGAGGAAGTTCCGGTTGGCCGGTCTGGTGCGCAATGTGCTGGCGCAATCGTTGAGCCAAGGGCTCACCGCGGCGCTTGATTCCAATCAGGGCGGCGTGCGCCGGTGGCAGCAGGCTGGCGGCCTGGCGCGCCATCGTCTGCAGCACGTCATCGAGTTCGTTGCGCTCATACAGGCGCAACCGCTGACTTGCCAATAGGATCGTCATTGCCTTCTCCTGCCTGTGAGCCTTGGGGCACGTGCGTTTTCAGTCAATGTAGCCCGGTTGGCCCTGGCGCGATTGATATTGATCAATCGCGATCAAATCAAACGTCGGCCGGCTCGACGGTCTGGTGACGCGCATGGGCGGCAGCGGCCTGGTGTGAGTCGCTTGCTTGCGCAGGCACTTGATATAAATCAACGCCAAGGTCGCCTCGACGGAGGATTCTGAATCCATGACACAGGTGCCCGAGCCACCGACGAACACAGCAATGGGTGGTGGCGGGCAGCGACATAAAAGCAAGCTTCGTGGAGTCCGATCATGAGCCAGTATCAACGGTTATTGCTGATCATCAACCCGGCCCTGCGCCAGTCTAAAGCCATGGATCATGCAGCCGCCCTGGCCAAGGCCAGCGGTGCCAGCCTGCACATTGGCGCCTTGATTCCATCCTGGAAGCTGTTGTCGCTACTCGAAGAAGGCGACCGGGAAAAGGCTCGCGAAGAATATCTGCAAGACCAGCGCAATTGGCTCAAATACCAGGCCGATCATCTGCGCAACAGGGGTCTTGAAGTGACCGCCGAGGCGAAATGGGCCGACGACCTGCAGCAAGACATTCTCGATTACGTCGCAGAAATGCAGCCCGACCTGTTGATCAAGCAGGTACAACGGGAACCGGCGCTCAAGCGTGGGTTTTTTACCCCGCTGGACTGGCGTCTGTTGCGTCATTGCCCGATACCGGTCTACCTGCCTGGCGAAGGTGATCACCCTTTGCCGCGCAAGGTCGTGGCAGCGGTGGATGTTTCCAATCCCCTGGTACAGGACGACGAGCTCAATCAGCGGATCATCCACCAGGCGTCCAGCCTGGCTATACAGTGTCAGGCCGAATTGCACCTGGTGTATGCCTGCGACGCTTCTGCGCTGTTCCTGGGCGATATGGGCGGCGGGGGCTTGACGCTCGCGGACCTCTACAGTCAGTTGCGCAAGGGCCATGAAAAAACCTTCCTCGACCTGGCTGGCCGGTATGGCGTGCCGGCTGACCGGCGACATTTCATCGAGGGCCATCCTGTGGCCGTGCTGCATGCGTTCGCCGATGAGCAACAGATGGACGTGATTGTGATGGGCAGGGTCCAGTCCCATGGCTTGGACAAACTATTGGGCAGCACCACCGAACATACCCTGTACCAGGTGACGTGCAGCATCCTGGCCGTTTAGCGCGGTTCGGCCAAGGCCACAGGTTACCAGGCGCCATTCGCCAACGCCGCAGGAGGTTGCCGTGATCCAGAGTCCTTCATTACAAACCACCTTGCCCAATCGCGCCGAGGCCGGTCGACGCCTGGTGGAACCGTTGCTCAAGTATGCCAACAGGCCTGATGTGATCATTCTCGCCTTGCCCCGTGGCGGTGTCCCGGTGGCTTATGAAGTCGCCACCGCCCTGAATGTGCGCCTGGACCTGATGCTGGTGCGCAAGCTCGGTGTGCCTTCGCACCCGGAATTTGCCATGGGCGCCATTGCCAGCGGCGGTGTACAAATCCTCAATGATGACGCGCTGCGGGCGCACCCGATCGATCGAGCCAGTTTCGAGGCAGTGGTCGCCCGGGAAGCGCAGGAGCTGTCGCGACGTGAAAAGGCGTATCGGGGAAACCGCCCGCCACCGCAACTCAAGGACCAGGTGGTGATCCTGATCGACGACGGCCTGGCGACAGGTTCTTCAATGATGGCAGCGATCCATGCGGTGCGCATGCAGGCGCCCGAGCGCATCGTCGTCGCGGTACCGGTTGCGCCCCGGGAAACGGTCGAGGATTTGTCCATGCAAGTGGACGAAGTGATCTGCCCACTCATCCCTGAGTGGATGATGTCGATCGGCTACTGGTACCTGGATTTTTCCCAGACCTCGGACGAAGAGGTCATCGATCTCATGCAACGGGCCTGGCAGCGGGAATTGCCGGGCGCCTCCCACATGGAACATCGCGATGCTTGAAGCTAAATATCGATCCCTGGACCTGCCGGGCGTTGAATTGTCCGCCGATTTGCGTTTGCCGACGAACGCGCGCGCCCTGGTCATCTTCGTACACGGCAGCGGCAGTGGTCGTTTGAGCCCGCGCAATCAATATGTGGCCGATGTCCTGGCCGATCGGGGCTTGGCTTCGCTGCTGTTCGACTTGCTAACGGAACCGGAGCAGCGCCTGGATAATCTCAGCGGGGAGTTGCGCTTCAATATTCCTTTGCTGGCCAGGCGGTTGATCGATGTGATCGACTGGGTAGGGCGTGACCGCGAATTGCGTGCTTTGCGCATCGGACTCTTCGGCGCCAGTACCGGCGCGGCGGCAGCACTGGTGGCCGCCGCTGAGCGTGCGCCAGTGATAGGGGCAGTGGTCAGTCGGGGTGGGCGAACCGATCTGGCTGGACCGGCCCTGCCTCGGGTCAAGGCGCCGACCTTGCAGATTGTCGGTGCACAGGACCCGGTGGTGTTGGGCTTGAATCGTCAAAGCAGCCAGACCCTGCGGTGCGAGCAACGGCTGGAAGTCGTGGAGCGCGCCACGCATCTTTTTGAAGAGCCAGGCGCGCTGGAGGCAGTCGCCAGGCTCGCTGGCGACTGGTTTGAAAAATACCTGCATGCCCCCCTGTAGGAACGAGCATGCTCCGGGCGGCGTTCCGACGTAGAACCTGAGAGCACCACGGGGAGTCAGGTTTCCCGCGTCATCGTTGACGTCCATCGCGACGGTGCGACGATTCGACAGTCTCGCTCCTACAGGGGAACACAGGCATCACCAAAAGCAGGTCGGCTTTTAAGGCCGCCTCGCTTTGCTTTTGATCGCGGGCGCCCCGTTAACCACTGTGCGAGGCACCGAGTGATATGTACTCCGACAACCCATTTCACACAGGGCTTCCTGTGACGCTTCGCATCACCGTTGCGCACGGCTCAATTAATGCGTCGTCAGCGGAACGCGGAGCGTCCCTGGCGGCATTCCCACGCAGAGCGTGGGAACGATCAATCGAGGTACACCCGTAAAAGCCAGGTCGGCTTTAAGGCCGCCTCGCTTTGCTGTTGATCGCGAGCGCCCCGTTAACCACGATGGCCGAACGCAGGCATTGCGCAGTGGCTAAACCGGCAGGACGCCGGTTTAGCCGCGCTGGGCCATGGATGGCCCATCGCGGCGACCCACGGAGCAATGCCGGAGAGAGGGCATGCCGAGCCCCAGCGAGGCACCGAGTGGTGGGGCAAAGCCTTTTGCTTCCTTTTTGGTGTTTGAAAAAGGGAGTCGCCGTAAGGGCGAAACCATAAGCTGCCGTTACCGCAGCAATGGATATGTACGCAGGCAACCAATTTCACACAGGGCTTCCAGTGACGGCCCGCATTACCGTCGTGCACGGCTCAATTAACGCGTCGTCAGCGGAACGCGGAGCGTCCCTGGCGGCATTCCCACGCAGAGCGTGGGAACGATCAACACAGGCATCACCTAAAAAGCAGGTCGGCTTTAAGGCCGCCTCGTTTTGCTGTTGATCGCAGGCGCCCCGTTAACCACGATGGCCGAACGCAGGCATTGCGCAGTGGGTAAACCGGCAGGACGCCGGTTTAGCCGCGCTGGGCCATGGATGGCCCATCGCGGCGACCCACGGAGCAATGCCGGAGAGAGGGCATGCCGAGCCCAAGCGAGGCACCGAGTGGTGGGGCAAAGCCTTTTGCTTCCTTTTTGGCGTTTGAAAAAGGGAGTCGCTGTAAAAGCGAAACCACAAGTGGCCGTTACCGCAGCAATGGATATGTACGCAGGCAACCAATTTCACACAGGGCTTCCTGTGACGGCCCGCATTACCGTCGTGCACGGCTCAATTAACGCGTCGTCAGTGGAACGCAGAGCGTCCCTGGCGGCATTCCCACGCAGAGCGCGGGAACGATCAAAGCAGAGCAAAGGCTAACGAGGCTTTGATCGCAGGCGCCCCGTTACGGCAGCAATGGATATGCACTCCGACAGCAAATCACACCCCAAACGGATAGGTTTCGTCCTCCGCTTCCAGTTGCTGGTTTTTCGGCAGCGGCAGCGCGGTAACCGGCCTGGTTTGCTCGATCCAGATCATGGCATCGAACTGTTCCGCCAGCATCGACTCGAAATAGTGACTGAAGCGTTCGGTTTCGGGACGGTAAATCACCCCGATGGCCCGTCCCAGCAAGCACGTGGACAGGACGCTGCGCAGCTCTTTGCGCTGCGTGTCACGCCAGTCGGTCAGCGACGCTGCAACGCCCGCCTTGAGGAACTGATGCTCCCAGCTGTCTGGCCGGGAGGGGCGGATGTCCTTGATCAACATCTCGCCGTCCCAGTCATCAGCGGCAGCCACCTGACCGCGGTCAGTGGCCATGCCGATGAGTACGACATCGCGTCCGAAGGCGCTGCGACACAGTTGACCGATGTTGAACTGCCCCTTCCAGCCCATTTCCGTGGCGCCGGCATTGCCGATATGGGAGTTGTGGGCCCAGACCACGGCCTTGGCTTGCGAGCCCCGGTGTTCGAGCAACGCGCGCAACGTATCGAACATGTGCCGGTCACGCAGGTTCCAGGAGGCTGTCGAGCCCCGATAGATCGCGCGGTAATACTGCTCGGCCGCCATCACTACCCGGGCATTCTGCGTCGCATTGAAGAAGGCTTCGTCGTTGCGGATGAGCCCGGCCAGTTGTTCAGCCAGCATGGCATTGAGCTGATCGATCACCGGCTGTTCACAGGGCATTACACCGGCGCGCTCGACAAAATGGCCATACAGCGCAGGGTCATCCTGCCATGGGGTCAGGCAGCCATAGCGCCGACGTGCTTCCTGGGCCAGGCGCGGGTCAACCCGATCCAGATAGCTCAGTACTTCATGAATGGAATTACGCAAGCTGTAGACATCCAGGCCGCGAAACTCGACGCGATGTTCAGGCGCTTGCTGATGGTTGAACTGATGCAGCCAGTGGGTGAAAGCCTTCACCTCGCTGTTGCGCCACATCCAGGTGGGGAAGCGGCTGAAAATGTGGCGCTTCCACGCCGTATGCGCCAACCCTCGGACATACTGGTCGACATGGCCGGCGTCGGGCCAGTCGGCTTCCACCGCGACAATATTGAAGCCGTGCCGCTCGATCAGCCGTTGGGTAATCGCAGCCCGGGTTCGATAGAATTCCCGGGTTCCATGGCTCGCCTCGCCGATCATCACCACCCGCGCATCGGCGTAGCGGTCAAACAGGTCGCCAAAAGCGGGGGAATCCAGGTCCGGCAACGGTTCGGCGTATCGATGCAACACCGGCGCTATGTGCGACGTGTCATCGTGATGTTGCTGGCCGTAAAGTTGTTCCAGCAATGATTGCGTATGAGAGTTCATGAACGCCATCCTCCGAAAGGTAGGCTGCTGGTGGCGGCATGGCGCTCGGGTCGTACCAGAGGCTCAAGCGCCCCGAAAACATTGCACGGGTTTACAGGTACAGGCGGTGAATGACCTGTTGGGGGTCGAAGGGATCGTCGTGGGCTTCAAAACCAAGACATCTGGCCAGGTCGCGCAGGGGCGCGTTGCTGGAGGCGCCAACCGAGTACAACAGGTGGACGCCGTTACTGCGGGCGGCGTCGATCAAGTGCTCCATCAATATCGTTCCCAGGCCCAGGCGTTTCCAGGCAGCGGCGACGGTCAGCGCGCATTCGCACTGGTATTGACCCATGGCGGCATAACGACTGGCGCCGATTGCGCTCAAACGGCCATTTTCGTGGACCAGCGCTATGCAGCCTTGGCCCTTGCGAGCTTCGTGCTGTTGCCCGAGTAAAAACCCGTGCCGGGACGCCGGCGCCAACTGCCGGACAAGGGCGCATTCATAAGCTCGATCTGCTTGCGCGACATGCCGGATCAACACCGCACGACCGTTGCTGAGTACATCAATCCGGGATTTTCCACGGGCGTAGTCCCAGTCATGCCAATCATCGGGGCTCTTGGAAGCGAGCATCGTGCGGCCCTCCATCCAACATTCTCTTGATGCGTAGTAAAACCTGCGAGTTTCAATTCTTTTCTACGCCGTTGGCCGCTCCCGGATTTGATCTGGATCAGGCACGAGTGAGGCGATCAAGGTGAGTCCGCCACGCATGTTCATTGGATCGCCCCGGGTAACCTGGGGTTAACCGGGGCGATCATTCAGGCGATCAGCAATTGATCTTCCACCTTGGTGACTCCCGGCACCGACCAGGCGGCTCGTTCGGCGATTTCACGCTCGCGCCAGAAGTGCACTTTGCCTTCCAGTTTCACGACACTGCCTTCGACTTTGATACGTATGCCCTTGGCGTCGACTTCAGCGTTGCGCTTGAGGGCTTCTTCGATACTTTGCTGGATATCGACGACTTTGACTCTCGGGCGCAGGGTGATGCGGTTGTCCACGCCCACAACGCCCGACAATTTGCGCACCGCGCTTTCGGCGAGTTCCTTTTGATATTGCCAGTCCACCTGGCCTTCCAGGGTTACCCAGCCTTTTTGCACGACGACCTTGACGTCGCCTTCGGGCGTATCGGAGCGCCACGAGATAATGTTGACGGCACGATTGGCGATGGTGTCATCGGCCGTACCTGCGCCTTTTTCCAGCCGGACCTGTATTTCCTCCGCCACGGCACGCACGCCTTTGATCGCTTTGACCGCCCGTTCGGCACTGACTTTCTGGGCATAGCTTTTCACGTGACCGGAGAGTGTGACAACGCCATTGTCCACGCTCACGCCAATGTGGGCGGCGTCGATATCGGGTTGAAAATCAAGCTCATCCAAAATGGTATTGCGCAAGGTTATGTCGCTCATGATCCTGTCCTCTCCCGCATGACTGAAGTACATGGGCTGCCAAAGCCCATGTCTTTTTTTACGCCTGAGCGGCACCAGGACATTGAGTTAAATCAAAAAGGCCGCAGTCGCCCGCTCTGCCATTGGCCAGCCGGTTTTTTGATAAATGTCAGAGAAAGCCTGCAGTGGCGTTGGATACTGCGTTTGACTGGCCTTCGCAGCCGGGACTTATTTGGAGAAGATCATGGACAAGCGCTTGCCTGTTGTTTGCCTCGGTATTCTTCTAGCCACCACTGCCGGATGCAGTAGTAAGCAGGCCCAGGAACTGGATGCCCGGCTGGAATACGCTGAAAACAACGCCGCAATGGCGCGATTGAGGGCCGACGAGGCGCACCTCAAGGCGGAACTGGCGATGGAAGTGGCACGTCAGGCACAACGGACCGCCGATGAAGCCAATGCCCGTACCAGCCGAATGATCGAAAAGGGAACGCCTAAGTGACATTCAGAGGTGATAGCGTGACTGTACAAGTCGCCTGATCTGTTCCATTGCCTGCCCGGGTGCCAGGCTTGTGTCCGTCTCGATCAGGCGCGTCTTATTGGCAAGCACGTCGTCCCGGATCACTTTGCGAAACCAATTGGAAAAATCCCCGACATTGATATGTTCGCGAAGGGCGGGCTCTTCAAGTCGTGTTGAACAGGACAAAAACTCAGTCAGGTTAGAGGCGCTCTGGCCAAGTGCGGGAAAGTGGAATGATCGCCATGCACCCACATCTCCCGCGACGTACTTGCCGCTGTGACGGTGGTGCTTTTGATGAGGCTGCACCTGATCGAGCAGGAAGACCTCGTCGCCTTCGTGCACATTCCAAAGACAGGCGTTTTCGAGGCCTGGCGAGCGTTCTGGAAACCCTGGGCTCGGGCGCTGCATGCGTTTGGCGAACTGTTCGACCAGTTCCCGGGCGGTGCTGCCGAGTGTCACCAGTACGTCTACCCCCTCAAGCAGTGCCGGACAGACCTGATCGAAGTCGAGGGCAACGATGATTGCGCCAATGTCCCCGAGAAAACCCGGCGGCCAACCTGCGCAGTGGGGAAGCATGTAATGCGCTTCGTCGACGATCAGCCAGTAAGGCCGGCCGGAAGCGCTGCGCAAATTCTGGATAAAGGGCAGCAGTTCGCCAAACAGCTGCACGCGCGCTACGGGATCCAGGGCAAGGGCGTTGACCACCACATTGAGCTGAGCCTGTAGAAGGTAATGCACCGACTCTTCTGTCGTCGGGGGGGCGGTCAGCCCGCCGATCGTTACCGCATCTTCCAGCGTCAGATAGTCTCCCTCTGGATCGATGATGCAAAATCCCTGATGAGCCTGGACCATTCGTTCTGTCAGCCAGGTGATGTAGCTGGATTTACCGGCACCCGAATTGCCAACGACCAACATCACCGATTCCGCAGGCAGCCAGAGCTTGCGGCCATGGGTGGACTGGCCCAACTGGACGCCAATGCGTTCGACGCAAACCAGTGCCGCGTCTTTTTCCAGCAGCATGTCGACCAGTTCGCAGACACCTTGGCCATGATCATGAGTCAGGCACAGGTCAGCGCTGGACTTGATCGACGCTATGGCATTGTTCACCGCCGCGGCACAGCCGCAGATCGATAGAAAGGAGTGGTCGTTTTCCGCATCGCCCACGCCCACCACGTTCAGCTCGCATATGCCCAACTCGCGCAAGGCTGCAACAAGGCCAGACGCCTTGTTCACGCCGGTTGGCAAGATCATGATCGCATCCTTGTTGAACGTTATCTGCAGTTCAAGGCCGAGCTCTCGAATGCTGCTGACCACCGCATTCTCAAACGGCTGCCAGGTGGCGATGACCGAACGACCGATCGACAAAGGCGTGACACCCTTGTCGCGCAGGTGGCCCACCAGCTCGGTCGAAGCGGGGTCTGCAATAAGCTCCTCGGTGTCTGTGCTCGGGTCGTACAAGATCGCGCCGTTTTCCGCAACGACCCTGTCAAACAGATCCAGGTGTGGAAAATGATGCTTGAGCGCTTGCAACTCCCGGCCTGAAATCAGCACGAGCTTGCGGCCGCTTTTTTTCAGTTTGCCGAGCGCTGCGCAGACCTGCGGTGGAACGCTGCCGTTTTCGGCAATGGTCCCGTCATAGTCCACTGCCAAGGCCAGGAAGTGCATGCTTGCTCCATTGTCTGACTCAATTGAGAGAGGCAGGGCAGAACACGAGCTGCCCGTCTACCGATTTCACGTCTGTATTGGGATGCTGATTCCTTGCGCCAGCATTGATTTTTGTCAATTTCAAGGCGAGAGCAGACAGTCGGTCTTCCTCGGCCAGGTGTCATGCATTTTGCCCGTTACGGGTTCGCGCCTTGTCGGCCTCAAGCCGTCCAGAGCCTTTTCGACAATGAACAAGGCTAGTCCCGTTCCACTTGATATTTATCAACGCCAGGAACAATTGGGCGGAGCAAGTTAAATCAAACCCGGTTGTGCAGTCGGCGCCAAGCACAGACCGGTTTTCTGGGCATTGCGCCACAGCCACTTCTACAGCGTATTGGCTGTCTACTCCTTGAAAACGGTAGGCAGGGTTACTGATGCTGTTGAGTACAAGAGGCCAACCATGCGTTCCAGGATCATCAAAAAAACGCTCGATGACTTGCCTGTAGCGCCGAACTGGGTCGACAGCGTGCAAGCCCGTGAGCACTTTTCCTGGGCAGCACAAATGTGTGGGCTGTCGGGACTGCCCGGCGGTGGTTTGAACCTGGCTTATGAAGCCGTGGATCGTCATGCACAGAGAGACGCTGGACCGCACACGGCATTGCGCATTCTTGATCGTAACGGCGGGCACCGCGATGTCAGCTACGCCGAGCTGAGCGTGCTGACCAACCGATTTGCCAACGTGCTCAAGAGCCTGGGCGTGACTCCCGGAGCACGAGTGTTCGTGCTGTGTGGCCGCGGCCTGGAATTGTTCCTGGGCGTGCTCGGCGCAATGAAGGCCGGATGCGTGGTATCGCCGCTGTTTTGCGCCTTCGGCCCGCAACCCCTTGAAACGCGTCTGTGTCTTGGCGAAGCCTACGTGTTGCTCACCAGTGATGCCCTGTATCGACGCAAGATATCGACCATCCGTGATCGTCTGCCAACCCTGAAGCATGTGCTGGTGTACAACGAAAATGCCGAGGATATCGCGCCCTTGGAGGGTGCGTTAAACCTGCATCAGTTGCTGGCCGAAGCCGATGACCATTTCAGCATCGCTTGCACGACCGCCGACAGCCCGGCACTTTTACATTTCACCAGCGGTACGACAGGCACCCCCAAAGGGGTCTTGCATGTTCATGGCGCAGCACTGACCCACCTGGTCAGCGGAAAATATGCGCTGGACTTGCACCCAGGGGATATCTACTGGTGCACCGCCGATCCGGGCTGGGTCACGGGCACTTCATACGGCATCATTGCGCCGCTGCTGTTGGGCGTGACCTGTGTGATCGAAGGTTTCGAGTTCGACGCCGAGCGCTGGTACGGCATTCTCGAAGAACAACAGGTATCGGTCTGGTATACGGCACCCACCGCCATCCGTCTGCTGATGAAAGCCGGTGCCGCGCTGGCGCACAACCATCGTTTTCCCTGCCTGCGGTTCATCGCCAGTGTCGGCGAACCACTCAATCCCGAGGCAGTGTGGTGGGGTAAGGACGTACTGGGGTTGGCAATCCACGATAATTGGTGGCAGACCGAAACCGGCGGCATCATGATTGCCAACACGGTCGCGATGGACATCAAGCCCGGCTCCATGGGCAAGCCACTGCCGGGCGTCGAGGCGGCCGTCGTCCTGCGCAACGCCGACGATACCTTGCAATTTTTGGGCAGCGATGAAGTGGGCGAACTGGCGCTGAAGCAACCCTGGCCCGCGATGTTTCGCAGTTACCTGGGACAAGAGGAGCGTTATCGGCGCTGCTTTGTCGGCGGCTGGTACCTGAGCGGCGATCTGGCTCGTCGTGATGCCGATGGCTATTACTGGTTCATCGGACGCAGTGACGATGTGATTAAGTCCGCCGGGCACCTGATCGGCCCGTTCGAAGTCGAAAGCTCGTTGATGGAGCATCCGGCAGTCGCTGAGGCCGCCGTGATCGGCAAGCCCGATCCGTTGCTGGGCGAAACGGTAAAGGCCTTCGTCTCCCTCAAGAGTGGATTCACCGCCAGCCAGGCCCTGCACGATGAATTGCTCGGTCATGCACGCAAGCACCTGGGGGCCGTGGTCGCCCCCAAGGAACTGGCGTTCGTCGACACGCTGCCTCACACCCGTAGCGGCAAACTCATGCGGCGTCTGCTCAAGGCCCGCGAGTTGGGCCTGCCTGAAGGCGATACATCCGCCCTGGAGAATCCATCATGACGCCCGTGTCGCTGCCCCGGGAGACCAAACTGGATCTGCTGCGGGACATGGTACGCATCCGCCGTCTCGAAGAACGTGCCGGCGAGTTGTACGGGGAAAGCCGGATTCGCGGCTTTTTGCACCTGTACATCGGTGAAGAAGCGGTGGCGGTCGGTGTTCTGCATGCCCTGGCCGTTGACGATGCGGTCGTCGCCACGTACCGCGAACATGGTCATGCGTTGATCAAGGGTGTTTCCATGAAGGCGATCATGGCCGAGATGTTCGGGCGCCAGCAAGGATGCTCGCGAGGCCGTGGTGGCTCGATGCACCTGTTCGATGCCCGTACACGATTCTTCGGCGGCAATGCCATCGTCGCCGGTGGCTTGCCATTGACGGTTGGGCTGGCGCTCGCGGAACACATGCAAGGTGGAACCCGTCTGTGCGCCTGTTTTTTTGGCGAAGGGGCGATGGCGGAAGGGGCCTTTCACGAGTCTATCAACCTTGCCGCATTGTGGCGCCTGCCGGTGCTGTTCTGCTGCGAAAACAACCTCTATGCCATGGGCACGGCGCTGGAGCGTTCGCAATCCCAGACCGACCTGTGTGCGAAAGCTTCGGCATACAAGGTCCAGGCCAGGACGGTCGATGGCATGGACGTGATCGCCGTGCATGAAGCCGCCCGTGACGCAGTCGAACACATCCGCGCAGGGCAGGGTCCCTTTTTCCTGGAGTTTCGGACCTATCGATTTCGGGCCCACTCGATGTTCGATCCGCAGTTGTATCGCTGCCGGGAAGAGGTCGAACAATGGAAAACCCGAGGTCCCATCCACACCTACAGCACGCGACTCAAGGCTGAAGGGCTGCTGGATGAACCGGGTTTTCTGGCGATCCTGGCCCAGGTCGACGCCGAGGTCGAAGACGCCATCGCCTTCGCCGAGAAAGGCACATGGGAGCCGATCGAGGATTTGTCCCGCGATGTCTATACGCCGGGACCTGCGCCGGAGCCTGCGCCATGAGCCTGTCCATGACCTATCGCGAAGCGCTGCGCGAAGCATTGCGTGACGCCCTGCAGCGGGACCCGCGGGTGTTCCTGATGGGCGAAGACGTGGGGCGTTATGGCGGCAGTTATGCCGTGTCCCTTGGATTGCTGGAAGCCTTCGGCCCCGAGCGTATCCGCGACGCGCCACTGTCCGAACTGGGTTTCGTCGGGGCCGGTATCGGCGCGGCGTTGGCAGGCATGCGGCCTATCGTCGAAATCATGACGGTGAACTTCAGCCTGCTCGCTCTCGACCCTCTGATGAATACCGCGGCGACCCTGAGGCACATGTCAGGCGGGCAATTCTCGGTGCCCTTGGTTGTGCGCATGGCGACCGGGGCTGGTCGTCAGCTGGCTGCCCAACACTCGCACAGCCTCGAAGGCTGGTTCGCCCATATTCCGGGATTGAAAATCCTGACGCCGGCGACCGTCGAAGATGCACGCGGCATGCTCTGGCCCGCGCTGCTCGACCCCGACCCGGTGCTGATATTCGAACATGCGCAGCTGTACAACCTGGAAGGCGATGCCGGCGAATGGGCAACCATGGACATCAGTCGCGCCAAAGTTCGCCGGGCCGGCAGCGACCTGACCCTGATCACGTATGGCGGCTCCCTGGGCAAAGCCCTGGCGGCAGCCGAGGTGCTGGCCGGGGAGGGCATCGAGTGTGAAGTCATTGACCTGCGGGTCCTGCGCCCCCTGGATGACGCAACGCTCCTGGCTTCTGTCTGCAAGACCCACCGTGCCCTGGTAGTCGATGAGGGATGGTGCAGCGGCAGTCTGTCGGCGGAAATCATCACCCGGATCGTCGAGCAAGGCTTTTACGAGCTCGATGCGCCCCCGGCGCGGGTGTGCAGCGCCGAAGTGCCGATCCCTTATCCACGGCATCTGGAGGAGGCGGCGCTGCCACAGGTGGCTTCGATAATCACAGCGGCACACGAACTGTGCCAAGGAAAAATCCCCTGATTGCTGCAGTCTGCCAGCTGCCGGGTTGAGTCTGGAGAGTCATCCATGATCGAGTTCAAACTGCCGTCGCTGGGTGCCGACATGGATGAAGGCACGCTACTGGAATGGAAAATACACCCTGGTGATAAGGTTAAGCCTGGGCAGGTGATTGCCGTCGTCGATACGGCCAAGGCGGCCATCGACGTGGAGTGCTTGCATGAAAGCACCGTCCTGCAATTGCTGGTCGACATCGGTACGAAGATACCTGTAGGTACACCCATCGCACTGTTACTGGAGCCAGGGGAGGATCCGCAAAGCGTAAAGCGAACATCGCCAGAAGCGCCGCTGGTGATCGAGGCGCAAGACCTGTCGGGTAGCCGCCCGCGTATTTCCCCTGCTGCGCGTCGGCGCGCTGTCGAGTTGGGACTCGATGTCGATCAATTGAAAGGCCACGGGGCGCAAGGCGCTATCACCCTGGAAGATGTCGAAGTGGCCGCCCACCTGACGCATGAACCCGATCATGAACAGGCCATGCGCCAGACCATCGCCGCCGTCATGAGTCGTTCCAAACGCGAGATCCCCCACTATTACCTGAGCGAAACCATCGCTTTGGACAAGGCCATGGGCTGGTTGCAGGAGCACAACGCACAAAGCACGCTGCAAGAGCGCCTCTTGCCCAATGTCCTGCTGCTCAAAGCGGTGGCACTGGCTTTGCGCGAATATCCCCAGCTCAATGGTGTCTGGCTGAACAACGCCTTCGAGCCGGCACGCGAAATCAACCTTGGCGTGGCCATAAATTTGCGCCAGGGAGGCCTGATTGCCCCGGTGCTGCATCAAGTGGCGGACTCGACCCTGACCCACCTGATGAGCGAACTGGCCAGCCTGGTTGAACGGGCGCGCAGCGGCTCCTTGCGCAGCTCCGAGTTGGGAGGCGCCGGGATTACCGTGACGCAACTCGGCGATCAGGGGGTGGACAGCGTGCTGGGGGTGATCTACCCGCCGCAGGTTGCCTTGGTCGGCTTCGGTCGTATCAGCGAACGGCCTTGGGTGAGGGAGGGCCAACTGTGCGTCGTGCCCACCGTCATTGGCAGTTTGTCTGCCGATCATCGGGTCAGCGATGGTCATTATGGGGCGCGTTTCCTTAGTGAAGTGCGTCGTCTCTTGCAAACACCGCAGGCTCTTTGAAGAGGCTCATATGAATTCGCAAGTGGTCCGCAATGAGGTGTTGCGTGCATTGAAAGGCATCGCCCCGGAAGTCGAAGTCGAACAGTTGCACACTGATCGGTTATTGCGCGAAGAGGTGGACCTGGACTCCATGGATTGGCTGCGTTTCATCGAGGCGCTGAATCGCAGCCTGGGTGTCGCCATACCCGAAGCCGATTATCGCGAGGTGGATACCTTGGACAGGCTCATCGCCTACTTGGGACAAAGGCGCCAGTCGGGCGCCGACGGGCCATCGAGCCAGACGTAGTTCATGCGCTCAATAAAGCAGGTGGGGGGGCACCATTGCTGCAACGCGCTCAGCAGGATTGATTGAGGTTTGTCAATTGCAGGTGCGATCGCCGGGCGAAAATGGTTGAAAGCGCACTTCAGGGGTACAGGTCATGAACGTCAAGGGCATGCAGCGTACTGACAACCGGTCACCCACCCTCCTGGTCATTGGTCTGGCCACGCTCCTGGGCTGCACCGGGTCCAACGAAGACGGGGCGCAAGAAACGGCACCGATGTCCGCCATCGCCCTGGCAGACAATCTGTGTTCGTTGTGCCACGGGCTGACGGGGGAATCTGTCTCGCCCCTGGTTCCAAAGCTGGCTGGCCAGCAAAAGGACTATTTGACCTCACAGCTGACCGACTTCACACAGCATGGCCGCACCGATGTACCCGGTAATCGCTACATGGGCGGATTGACCCATTTGACCGGGACTCAGATTGTTGAACTGGCCGACTATTTTTCGAGCCAGACTGCCATGAAGGCGCAAGCCGATACGCCGGATGCGCGCGGTGAATCGATCTACCGCCAGGGCTTGCCGCAGGCGGGCATCGCCCCGTGCAGCAGCTGCCATGGTGCGGACGGGCGGGGCAATGGGCAGGTTCCACGGGTGGCAGGTCAGCATGCGATGTACATGGCTCGCCAGATCCTGCGGCTTCAGCAAAGTGTGCAGCGCCCCCACGGGGTTCCGATGCAGCAGGTGGATCATGCGCTGTCTCAGGTGGATGCCCAGTCGGTCGCGAAGTACATGGCGACACTCGGGGCCAGGCAATGAGCGGCTGACAGGGCGAAAAGGTGTAAGCGCGGTGCGGGCTCTGGACTTGCCTGGATCACGCCAGCTCTGCCCGCGCCATTGGTCGAGTAACGACGCACACTCCGTTGTCAAGGAGATGAAATGAGTAGCGCGCTTGAGCCCGGCCGCAACCGTATCGCTTCGCCATACCTCAAGGACGTCGAGACGATTATCCGCGAGCTGGACACTGACATCGGTGTGGGTTTGTCCAGTGCGCAAGTCCAGGCGCGGCTGAGTCGTGACGGACCCAATGAGTTACGGGCCCAACCGGTCAAGCCTGCCTGGCAGTATTTTCTACGGCAGTTTCAGGACCCGTTGGTGTATCTGCTGCTCGTCGCCGTGGTCATCAACCTGGCTAGCTGGTGGCTGATGGACGGTCGCGATTGGCCTGTCGATGCGTTGGTCATCACGCTCATTGTGTTGGCTAATGCGCTCCTCGGGTTTTTCCAGGAAACCCGGTCACAGCGCGCAGTTGCAACATTGGCCAACCTGACCCAGAGCTCTTCGTCAGTCATCCGCGACGGGGCCATGGAACGTATTCCCAGTCACCAGTTGGTGGTCGGTGATCTGTTGGTGTTATCCGAAGGCGATTCGGTAGGAGCCGATGCTCGCCTTGTCCAGGCCAATGCCTTGCGGGTACTGGAGGCGTCGTTGACTGGAGAGAGTGAGGCGGTTTCGAAAAACACCGCGTGCCCAGGCACTGAAGTACCGTTGGCGGAGCGCTCCAACATGGTGTTCAAAGGCTCCGCCATCGCCCAGGGTTCTGGAGTCGGGGTGGTCACGGCTATCGGCATGGCGACTGAAGTGGGGGCGATCGCTCATTTGTTGGAGGTCACACCCGAAGAGGTGACGCCTCTGCAGAAGGAAGTGCGCGCCATAGGGCGGATGCTCGGCATTGCGGTTCTGCTAATCACCATGGTTGTGGTGGTGGCCGTGCTGATACTCATTCCAGTTGACACTGTCGATGATGTGCTGAGCGTGCTGTTGCTGGGCGTATCCCTGGCGGTGGCTGCGGTGCCAGAGGGGCTGCCCGCCATTCTGTCACTGGTGCTCGCCTTCGGCATGCTACGCATGGCCCGCAACAAAGCCATCATCAAGCGCCTGTCGTCTGTGGAGACCCTGGGGGCTGCATCGGTTATCTGTACCGACAAGACTGGTACGCTGACCCGCTCCGAAATGACCATCCAGCAAACCATGACAGCATCTGGTAAAGGGCGGGTCAGTGGAGTCGGCTACGCGCCCAATGGGCAGATTGATTACCTGGGCATGCCCACGAGCAAAGGCCCGGTGCATAACGAAAATGTGCTGCTGTTGCGTGGTGGAAGCCTCGCTGGCAACGCCAGGCTGACGCAACGCGAAGATGGCAGCTGGGTCATTCATGGCGACCCGACCGAGGGAGCCTTTCTAGTGGCACAGCGCAAGCTTGATGCGCCCGTGCACAGTACCAATGGCTTCGAGCGTGTGGCTGAAATACCCTTTACCTCTGATCGAAAAATGATGTCGGCGGTGGTCATCGATCATGAGCACAACGATCAGCGACTGCTGTTCAGCAAGGGGGCACCCGATGTGCTCCTTCAACATTGCACGCACATACAAGTTGGCATGGATGTCGTGCCACTCACCGACGACCTGCGTGCCAGGGCGGTGGCCAATGTGAATGAGTTATCGGGCGCGGCATTGCGCACGCTTTCCGTGGCTTACCGTCCCTTGACAGCCAGTGAAGATGTCACGACCGGTCAACCCCTTGAAACCGCGCTTGTGTTTATCGGTACGGTCGGTATCAGTGACCCACCGCGGGAGGAGGTCGCGCCAGCCATTGTCGAGGCCCGTCGGGCAGGCATCCGCATCATTATGATCACGGGCGACCACCCCCGAACGGCTGCGCGCATCGCCGAGGACCTGGACATTATCCCGGCCGGTGGCAGGGCGTTGACCGGGGCCGACCTGGACAAGTTGGACGACGCGGCCTTGGCCGAGGCGGTCAAGTCGACCTGCGTTTACGCACGCACGGCTGCCTCGCATAAGCTGAGAATCGTCGATGCGCTACAGGCGCAGGGGCATGTGGTGGCGATGACGGGGGATGGTGTCAATGATGCACCGGCCCTGAAGTCAGCCGATATCGGCATTGCGATGGGCATCACGGGAACGGAGGTGAGCAGACAGGCGGCGAAAATGATTCTGGCTGACGATAACTTCGCAACCATTGTGCTGGCCATTCGTGAAGGACGCGGCATTCTGGACAATATCCGCAAGTTCCTTCGTTACTTGCTGTCATCCAATATGGGAGAAGTGCTGACGGTGTTTCTCGGCGTCGTGGGTGCCGGTGTCATCGGCCTGGTTGATGAGAAGGGCGCGATCATCCTGCCGCTGCTGGCCACGCAGATTCTTTGGATCAACCTGATCACCGATGCAGCGCCCGCCATCGCCATGGGCCTTGATCCGCACGGCGAGGATGTCATGACACGCAGCCCACGCAAACCTTGGGACCGAATCATCGACACACGCATGTGGATCGGTGTAATCGAGGTGGGGCTGGTCATGGCATTGGCGAGTTTATTCACGATCGACTGGTTGCTGCCGGGGGGGATGATACCGGGTGATGCCTCGTTGGTTGAGGCACGCACTGGCGGTTTCACGGTCCTGGTATTGGCGCAGTTGTTTAACGCATTGAGTGCGCGTTCCGAGTCAACCAGTGCATTCAGGAGACTGTTCGCCAATCGATGGCTTTGGGGGGCGATTGTCCTGGCTGTAGCCCTGCAGGTTGCAGTAGTGCACTCGCCACCGCTCAACAAGGCGTTCGGTACAAGTGCATTGACGTTTGGCCAGTGGGGATTTTGTCTTGTAGTGGCCAGTTCTTTGTTCTGGTTCATCGAGCTGCGCAAGCTGCTTTTGCGATTGAAGAGCCAGAAGCGGGCAAAAACATACATCGCAAAACGTGAATAGACGGGTGCAGCCAAGTTGACCTAAATCAATGGGCATTCTGTTGGCGGCCCCATGCTCTTAATGACACTTGGGTAAGGCACTTGGTCATGAACATCAACAAGCTGATCGGGATTCACGCGGTGCAAGGCTGGTGGCGGAGCAGGGGAGCGGCAATAGGAAACCTGCGTCGACCCGGTAAAAGGCTCTGGAAACGTGACGCAACCTACCTGCTGTTGATCTCGCTGGCGTTGCCGGCGGGTTATTTCATGGCGTATCACTTTGCTGCCCATACCTTGAGGGAATTGGTGAACTCTTGCTCCGCGCGTTTCGAGATCGAGCTTGAAAAAGCCGAGATAGAGCCTCCCATCGAAGCTCTATCGCGATCCTTGTGCGAATGTCAGGCACAAACACTGCTCAACAAAAACGGCGTCGTGCGCATTGCGCTGGTCGACAGCCACCTACTGGATCCGCAGTCACTCGAGCCTGTAACAGAGGAAGACGGAGAGGCCTGTATCAACGCCCTGTGGAAGCCAGACGCCGAACTGGCCAAGCGCTTGACGCTTAAGTGACATACTGCAAATCGTGCCTGCGTTCGCAGCCTGGCCCGGTGATCTGGTCGCGCAGTTGCGCCACCGCCGAGGCCTATTGCGGGAGCTGGCCTCGGAAATCGCCCAGGGTGATCAAGCACTGCTGGGCTGGATGAAACCGGCCATCAGGTTGACCCCGGCCAAAGCTGTGACCACGTATACGGCGCCACCAAGGCCTTCGCGCGCCAGTTTTCGTTGAGCCTGCGTTGCCCAGGCCTGGAACAACTTTGCGATTGAGCGTGGGGCGGCGGGCTGAATGGCCGCATCCACGCTTGTCAAAACTCGCCGGTATTTTTTTGCTGGCGCTTTTTTTTTCATCGGACAACTAACGCGTCCGGTCCTATTCGTCGCGCGTCCAGTGGATGCTCACGCCATACTGATCCGCGCTGTACCGGTAATCGGATTGCCCTTTGAAAGCACTTTCCAGCGCATGACTCAAGCGATTCGCCAGATGGATGCCGGTCGTAGTCACGATCAGGTCATCCGCGGAGTCCGAAAGTTTGATGATGCGCTCCAGGGCATGCTCGGCTTTCTCCGCCTTTTCCGTATGCTCCATCAGGTGAATGATTTCATCTCGATGCTTTTGCAAGAAGCTGCCCGATAAGGTGAGGGTGCCCGCAGGCATGTCGTCCGCGACACGTCGACAAGCCGGGCAGGTAGTGTCTTTGGCTGCATGCGCCACGGTATTTTCAGGACGACTCCAGGTCCAGTTCCCGGCGTGATACACCGCACCACACTGCGAACAAATGGCTGAGCCTTCAACCCGCTGCGAGCAATAAGGATCATGGGTGGAGGTTTTGAACAACTTGTCTTTGTGGCTCTGCTGATACTTGTCCATCGTGGTTCTCCTCGGCCATTGGGAAGAAAACAATCCACGCTCAGTGTGCGATCAGCACGCTTCGTCAATTTGATGCAGATCAATTTCCAGCGTTGCGAAGCCATTCGCAGGGCCGCACGCCATCGGACGAAACGAGTGCGCAGACTTGATGTAAATCAACAGCCCACCCCATTGGCTGGACGACGTTATGAACAAACTTCTTGAGGTTTGCACCCATGAATATCGATGAGGCGATTTACGGCCGTCGCTCTACACGCGAGTACACGACTGAAGCTGTTGATAAAGAGCTCATAGGCCGTTTGATCAATGCCGCGATTCAGGCGCCCAGCGCAGTCAACCAACAGCCCTGGACGTTCACGGTATTACGTGACCAGGCATTGCTCGATCGGATTTCGCGCGAAGCCAAGGCTTACATGCTCGAGGCCCTGCCTTCAGGATTGCACTCCGGTCACTTTTTATCGTTGCTCAACGATGACAGTTTCCAGATTTTCTATCATGCGCCTATGCTTATCCTGATTTCGGCAAACGCCCCCGGCCAGTGGATCGTTGAAGACTGTTCACTGGCTGCCGAGAATCTGATGCTCGCTGCCTATGCTGAAGGGTTGGGGAGCTGCTGGATCGGTTTTGCCCAGGGTTTTCTCAACACGCCCCAGGGAAAGAATGCCCTTGGTTTGCCCTCAGAGTGGGTGCCGGTGGCACCGATCATCGTAGGCCATCCGAAGTCCACGCCAATGCCCGTCACGCACAAGGAGCCGCAGGTTTGCTGGGTAGGCTGACTTGCGACACCCATGGGCTGGGCAGGGCGATCGCCCCTGGAAAGCACTGCCCGGCCTCGGTCGGCTATCCGGGCGTCGAGACCGTTCGTTGGGCGCATCTGATCTACATCAAGGAGCAGACATCGGGATCGGCAATGCTGTTGGCATCGACACCCATAACAGCGGGATTTCCCCATGCCGCGGCCGGACGGATCACCACACGCGCCATTGCTCACCCTGGCGCCTTCATCGCTCGGCCAGGGCACCGCGAATGACGAGATTGCCTCGATTTTCGATGATATTGCCGACCTGCTCGAGTTGGAGGATGCCAACCCTTTCCGGATCAGGGCTTACCGTAACGCTTCGCGAACGCTGAGGGCGTTGACCGTCGATCTGGCGAAGATCATCGCGCGTGGCGAACCACTGCCTAAACTGTCCGGGATCGGTGTTGACCTGGCCGGCAAGATCAATGAAATCGTCACCACCGGCGATTGCGCATTGCACTCACGGTTGCGCGCCACCTTGCCAAAGGGGTTGGCCCAATTGCTATCTATCGCCGGTTTGGGTCCGAAGCGGGTCCGGCACCTCTATCACGATCTTGGAATCGAAACCGTACAACAGTTATGTCTGGCCGCTGAACAGCGACGTATTCGCCATCTTCCCGGCTTTGGTGAAAAGTTGGAGGCCCGGCTATTGAGTGCCGCGCAGAAAGGAATCGGCAAGGACCGGCGTTTACCGCTCGCCCATGTCGAGCCATTGGCAGAGCGGCTGGCGTGTTATCTGGAGCAGATCCCGGGTGTCGAGCAAGCGACCGTGGCCGGAAGCCTGAGACGCATGCGCGACACCGTCGGCGATATCGACATCCTCGTTGCGGCCGCACCTGGCGTGGAGGTTACCGCGCAGTTCATCAAGCACCCGGATGTTGCCACCGTGCTGGTTCAAGGGCCAACGCGTGCCAGCGTTCTCCTGGGTTCAGGCCTGCAAGTGGATCTACGGGTCATTGAACCTGCGGTCTATGGCGCGGCCCTGGTGTACTTCACTGGCAGCAAGGCGCACAACATCGCGATTCGCCAAAGGGCACAGAAGAAGGGGCTCAAACTCAGTGAATACGGGGTATTCAAGGAAAACCGACGCCTGGCCAGTGGCACTGAAGTCGACGTTTATCGGGCGCTGGACCTGCCCTGGATAGTGCCGGAGCTTCGCGAGAATCGGGGTGAAATCGAAGCGGCGCTGGCCAATCGCTTGCCCAGACTGATCGAATCAAGCGATCTCAAAGGTGACTTGCATGCCCATACCCGTGAGTCGGATGGTGGCAACAGCCTGGAAGACATGGCGCTTGCGGCGCAGGCCGCGGGCTTGCAATACCTGGCAATCACCGATCACTCCCGTTCCCTCAGGGTGGCCCATGGTCTGGACGGCGACCGGTTGTTGCAGCAGATCGACCAGATCGATGCGCTCAATGGCCGGTTGCAGGGCATGACGTTGCTCAAAGGTGTCGAGGTCGACATTCTCGAAGACGGTAGCCTGGATCTGCCGGACGATATTCTGGGGCGCCTGGACCTAGTGGTGGGTGCCGTCCACAGTCATTTCAATTTGACTCGACGCCAGCAAACCCGGCGCCTGCTCAGGGCTATCGACCATCGCTATTTCACGATTCTGGCGCACCCATTGTGTCGGTTGATCAATGAGCGCGAGCCCCTGAACCTGGACCTCCTCGCCATCATCAAGTCTGCCGCTGAGCGGGGCTGCTGTCTGGAGCTCAATTCGCAGCCGCAGCGCATGGACCTGTTCGATCTGCAGTGCCAACACGCCAAGGATCAAGGTGTGCTGATCAGTATCAATTCGGATGCGCATCGCACGGCTGATTTTTCCCAGTTGCGTTTCGGGGTCGCGCAGGCACGTCGAGCCTGGCTGGAACCCCATAACGTGCTCAACACTCGGTCGCTATCAACGCTGAAGTCGTTTCTGCGCGGTGGCGGGGACAGGCAAACAGAACGGGTTCAAAGCTTATGTCAGCGTTAGACAACACGCCCCGGCCATTCGATTCAGCTGGAACAAGGGATCGCAGACTTGATGTAGATCAAGTCGCAAGCAGGGCAGACTTTCAAAATCAAAAAAAGTGGCGGGGTTGGCTCTTGGGCGCAGAAATGCATGAGCGACTTTCTGAATGCTGAGTAACTGGAAGGGCTGGACGCCTGGGACGGGGCGCTCGTGCACTCGTCCATGTAGGACTTTCATCTGACTGGAGGACCTGTCATGAGCCAGTATCAACGCTTGTTGCTGATAATCGATCCGACGCTGCGCCAATACCCGGCACAACATGCGATGGCGCTGGCCAGGGCCAGCGGCGCCAGTCTGCATATCCTGGCACTTGTTCCCGCTATAAAAGGGTTGTGGATGCTTGAGGAGCGCGACAGGTTACAGCTTCGTGAGGATTGCCTGCGACCCCATCACGACTGGCTCAATGAGCAGACCGCCCCGTTGCATGGCAGGGGGATCACAGTGACCACGCAACTGGCGTGGGCTGAAGATATGGAAAAGGACATCATCGATTATGTGACCGACATGCAACCTGATCTGCTGATCAAGCAAATCCGGCATGAGTCGGCATTCAAACGGGCAATCTTCACCCCGCTGGATTGGCAACTGCTGCGCCATTGCCAAGTGCCGGTGTATCTGGTGGGAAGCAGCCGGCACGTGTTACCACGCAAAGTGGTGGCTGCTGTCGAGGTCACCGATACCACGCCCGCCGACAACACGTTGAACGAACGGATCATCCAGCAGGCAAGTAGCCTTGCCCTGCAGTGCGATGCCGAGCTGCATCTGCTGTACGCCTGCACCATCTCGGCAGCGTACCTGGCGGACTATGACGGCCTTACCCTTGCTGAACTGACCAAGGCGCTCGGCAGGGATCTGAAAAAAGCCTTTCTGGCGCTGGCCGACCAGTTCGGCGTGCCGTCCGATCGCCGACATTTCATAGAAGGACACCCGATCGCAGTCTTGAATGAGTTTAGCCACGACCATCAAATGGATGTGATCGTCATGGGCAAAGTCCAGTCCCGTGGTCTGGGTAAGTTATTGGGCAGCACCACCGAACACATTCTGTATCAGGCGCCATGCAGCATTCTGGCGGTTTAGAAGCGGCGGTACAGGCGCGTGTATTTGGCCTTTGCAGAAACTGGATGTAGGGGAGGGGCTGCACCACGCGGCGATCATGTGAACGACTGCATCGACATATCATCAGCCCGCAATTGGGTTTGTCGGTGTCAGTGCCGGAGTATTACGACATCGAACTTGCACGTGCCGATTGATGCCATAACGCGGTTTTGTATTCGCCCGAATGGCAGGAGAGATGATGAACACCGTCATGGTTACTCCTGCGGATCATCCAGCCATCAGCCGGGAGCTGGCATATATGATCCTGTTCATGGCGCTGTTCACGGCCATGACCCGTTTTGGATTGGGCATCGGCCTGGTCACTCTGATGATTGCCCTTGTACGAACGTAATTGGCCAATTACGCAGTGATTATTGCGTTCTGGAATCTGGGTTTGGCGTTTGGCCTGGTCCTTCTCATCGCCGGGTTTTCCAGTTACCTGGGTATCGGCAAGGTATTGAGGATTGAACCATTCGAAATTTTCAGAGGCTAAGAGCGGTGCCTGAATTTAGTTTTGTATTCCCAGCGTGTTGTCTAGCCTTAGAGGAGGTTGGTTTTACATCACTGATTCCAAAACCTACTATCAGCTAACTCAACTAAACAGACATTTAGTTGAGCTATAAGAATCATCTGTATATAGGGCAGGGAAGTCCTGTGATTCTAACTGAAAGCAGCAGCCGAATCGTGTGCCCACCACAAGCAGGATCCTCCGTTAAAGGTCGATGATTTCACGGGCTGCTTCAAGCAAGGGTAAGGATCCTGGGGGTTGTGTAGTGGTCGAGGGATACGGCTTGGCTTTGAAGTAAGCCGGCTTCCGCCGTATTTTGACGTCCATGGCTATGTGAGCTTTTGATATGCCTTTTGTGAATGATGATCAAAGTAAAAACGCCTGAAAAACTGGTATTTCTTACAGTTTTCAAATGTAGTTGGTGGCTGAACTATAAGGGTTGTTAGAACAGTTCATTTCCTCAGCCCCAGGAGAAATCGTTATGGTGACTTTTACGCCCGAGCAACTCGTTGAAATGCCAGATGATCAACTGCAGTATTTGTCACCAGAGCAATTGGAACAACGAGACGCATTATTCCGCCAGCAGCAGCTAGAAAAGCAAATGAGGAATTCGAAGGACTTGTTAACGGAGGTTAAGCTACCACCAGATGAGTAACCGGATAATTTATCGGTCCTCAGCACAGCTGGACCAGCTTGTGGGGTAATTGGACGGTACGCGTTCGACAGAATCCGGCTGATCACTTGCCAAAGGAAAACCCTGGCGATCGGGAGACCACTGGGGTTTTTCTCCGCGGCATGAAAAACAGCCGCTTAGTGAAGCTAGGCCATTTGGTGCTCAAAAAGGAGAAGACTACCACCCAAGGCTGCATCCCTAGAGTACGCATAATGTATATTATGTTAAATCATTTATTTGGATTGTTCTCGGTTGCTCACCTCATAAGTCTGGAGTTCTGCCTGCCCCCATTCCCAGTTCTACCCACTGATCACCGAACCTGAAGCACCTTGCGCATGTACATCCACATCCAAGCAAATTCATTTTCTGTTGGAGATTACAAAGCATTGTGAGCAGGCCCAGAGACTCACAGCATTCATCCAGGTAACCTTCGATTACATTGTCGTTTCATCAGAACACACCCAGCAATAAACGGCGCACCGGCAGCAAACGGTTCCGACCAACTGGGCGGCGTTGAGTCGACTTCTGCCGGTGCTTACTAACCGAAATTAACCACCCCAGATTCGTCCTGTCTGTGTGTATGTCACAACGCATCCCTTAACGCTGTCGTAAAAGACTTCGTCGCCACAAAAAACGTCACCAAACACACCGCCATACGCACCTTCCGGTTCTGGATCGTGGGAAAGTTCCGATCCTACGGTTGTGGCGTAGATGTGGAATCTGATGTCGGGCCTGTTCTTTAAATAGGCCGTGAGTTGTTCGGACGTCGAAAAATATCGATCTTTTTCGCCGGTCTGTGCGGTGAGAAAAGCAAGCTTAACCTCATGGAGAACGCGTTGCTGATAAGTAAGGATCATCGACTTATCCCTCCGCTATGGTGTTCGCTGGTTGATAGCTCAAAGGTAGAAATTTCTACCTCATGCAATCAAACATCATCCTCCTGACGTAATCAACTGCACATCCAACCCAAACCTCTCCTGAGAACCCTCCCCCCTTACCAAATCAGAGCTCACCAGCAAATTCCACCCAGATCTTTATCAGCGAGACTGACGCCAATGTGCGGTTGCTGTGGTCGACCTTCCACTCCATCGAAATGGCCAGGCGTTAGTGGTTGCCGTGTTGGATGGGATTGAAACGCCTTGCCAGAAAGACCTGAATTCAGGCTTGCTGGCTACGCTCTGTTTCCAAGTCACTTCACTTCCTCCACCTCATAGTTCGCAAAACCAAAATCCTCGGACTGAGCAGCGTAAGCGGCCAGCCAAACCTGAGCCTGTACGCAAAAGCAAAGGGCCCAGAAGCGCTAAAGCATCAACCCCAACCATGAGCTTCCTCGATGAAGTGCAACACGGCGCTGGAACGCTCATCAATGCGCGAAATCAGAGAAAGCTCGCTGACCATTTCCGGCTGAGCCAACGGAATTATCCGCACGCCAGGCATGGTCAGTCGGGTCATGGTTTCCGGCACGATACTCAAGCCAATGCCCGCTGCGACCAGTCCGGGAATGCTCATCAACGAGGGCACATACATGATGTTCTCCGGATGCAGTTGATTCTGTCGGCAGGCCTGCAGTGTGTGCGAGGTTAAGCCGATACCGGCAGTGTCCTGCAAAAATACGAATTTCTCGTGCCGCAGCATCGCCAGCTCGCCGGTAAAACGTTCGGCTAGTTCATGGTTGTCCGGCATGAGCAGGACGAGATTGGACTGACTGAAATGATGCGTGCGCAACCGGTCTGGAAGGTGATCCTTGAACACCCTGGCAAATGCCAGATCCAGCTTGTGATCGAGCAGCATTTCAAACTGCGCGCGAATACCCGCATCCACCAGCGACACTTTGACTTCGGGGAACGTGCTGAAGTAATGCCGCAGCAATTGCGGCAGATTGGCCTCGAACAATGCCGAATGGTAGCCGATGTTGATTTCGCCGACTTCGCCCCTCCTGGCACGCCGCGCAGCCGCAATCGCCAGTTCGCTAGACTCAATGGATTGCCTGGCATGGGGCAGAAACGCCAGGCCGGCAGCGGTCAATGCCACGCCACGGTTCTCGCGCCTGAACAGTGTCAGGCCTAACTCTGATTCAAGGGTACGCATCAATTGACTGAGCGCCGGTTGTGCAATGCCCAGCTGCTCGGCGGCCTTGCTGAAATGCTGGAGGTCGGCCGCAACGACAAAGGCCTTCAGATGTCGCAGTTCCATTAGGCTTACTCATAAGGTTGGCTTATGTATTTGTACGGATTTCGATAATTATTCTGCAAGCAGGATGCGTTAACGTCTACCCACTTCGACGCGTCCTGCCAGTGGCCCTGCCCCGAACGGGAACGTGTGAGTACCCATAACCATAAAAACAACGACGAGCACCTCTATGAGCACGACAAGTCACGAGACTCATGATTCGCGCATGCCTCGCAAAGCGGTGACCGCCGCGACTATTGGCACCGCGCTGGAATGGTTTGACTTCACGCTGTATGGCGCGATTTCGGCAACCATTTTGCCTAAGCTGTTTTTCCCGGCGATGGAGCCAACAGCGGGCCTTCTGGCCTCGCTGGCAACCTTCGGTGTGGGTCTGGCCGCTCGCCCATTAGGCGCGATTACCTGTGGCTACCTCGGCGACAAACTGGGTCGTCGTAACCTGATGCTGGCCACCGTGACCCTGATGGGGCTGGCGTCGGTACTGATGGGCCTGTTGCCGACTTATGGTCAGATCGGCGTCTGGGCACCGATCCTGCTGGTGCTGCTGCGCATCATTCAAGGCTTCGCGCTGGGCGGTGAGTCCACCGGCGCCCAACTGATGGCCTTGGAACACGCCTCACCCGATCGCCGTGGGCGCTATTCGGGCATGCTGGGCCTGTGCTCACCGCTTAGCCAGATTTTGGCCAATGGCGTGCTCATGGGACTGGCCGCCACGTTGTCCAGCGAGCAGTTTGAAAGTTTTGGCTGGCGAATCCCCTTCCTCCTCAGTTTCATACTGGTGGTGGTCGGAATCTTCATCCGCCTGAAAGTCGATGAAACACCCGCGTTCGTTGCCTTGAAAAAGACTCCGGTCAAACAGGAAAAAAGCCCACTTAAATCCGCCGTCGGCAGCCACTACAAGACCATCCTGCGCTTGATGTTGTTCTTCTGCTCGCCCGCCGCCCTGTTCTATCTGATCGTGATCTTTTCCCTCAGCTACCTGACCAAGCACCTGGGCTTTAGCCAGCAGACGGGTTTTATGTCGCTGATGGTGGCAAACGTCTGCGCGATTTTCGGTGCACTGGCCGGTGGTTACCTGGCCGATCGCTGGGGTCGAAGAAAGGCGCTGGCGCTGGGTTCATGCATGACCTTGCTGATCCTGTTCGTGTACTTCCCGATCCT
The DNA here is from genome assembly GCF_002236105.1 of Pseudomonas umsongensis. Taxonomy (GTDB): domain Bacteria; phylum Pseudomonadota; class Gammaproteobacteria; order Pseudomonadales; family Pseudomonadaceae; genus Aquipseudomonas; species Aquipseudomonas umsongensis. The sequence goes on along the minus strand of NZ_NIWU01000001.1, from coordinate 1,066,793 downwards.
CAACACCCTGAACGTCCCCGCCATCATGGCAATCATGGGTCTGTTCCTGGGCTTCACCCAGTTCCAGAGCGGCATCCAGCCCGTGGCATTCGCCGAAGCGTTCCCGACCCAGGTTCGCTATTCGGGTTCCGCACTGGCCTACACCGGCGCCAACCTGGTCGTTGGCGGCCCAATGCCAATGATCGCGGTCTATCTGATGGCCCAGTCGAACAACTCGCCGTGGCCTCTGGTGACGCTGTGCGCGGTGATCAATCTGATCTCGCTGGCGATGATCGTCATCGGCCCGGAAACCCGAGGTATTGACCTAAATACCGTCGCTGCACAAGACACCGTTGATACCACCCCCACCGCCATACTCACTAAATAAAGCAGCAGGACGACCATGAACCGCACTGTCTTCATCCTCAACGGCCCTAATTTGAACCTGCTGGGTCGGCGCGAGCCGCACATCTACGGCCACACCACGCTTGATCAGATTCGCCAGACCAGTGAAAGACTGGCCGAGGAACTTGACCTGGTCTGCGACTTTCGCCAGACCAACCACGAAGGCGTGATGGTCGACTGGATCCAGGAGGTTTTTGAACAGGGCGCGGCGCTGATCATCAACCCGGCCGGCTTTTCGTTTCACTCGATTCCGGTGCTCGATGCCCTGAAGTTGCTCGATACACCGCTGATCGAACTGCACCTGTCGAACATCCACGCCCGCGATGAACTACATCGTCACTCGATCATGTCCGGTGTGGTCAACGCCGTTATTTGCGGCATGGGAGCCGACGGTTATCCCCTGGCTATCAGGGCCATTGATGACCTGCTGCGCCGCAAGGCCCTGGGCAACTGACGCATCTCATCGCTTACTCCTGATACGGCGGTCTCTTTGGCAGAAGGTTAGCCGGGCCGCCTGCGCCTGAAATCCAGGTGCCGACCTCATAAGTGCACACAAAAAAACAATAATCCACTGCGAGAACACCTCCATGTACTCCCCTCTTTTTCACTGCAACGTGCCCGTACGACGCTCCTTGATAAGCCTGGCCCTGGCACTCGGTGCAGGACAGGTCGCCGTTGTCCAGGCCGATGAAAACAGCGGTTTTATCGAGGGCGCCAGCGCCACGCTGAATCTGCGCAATGCTTACATCAACCGCAATTTCGTCAACCCCGCCTACCCCAGCAGCGCCGCGCCTCAGGGCAAGGCTGAGGAGTGGACGCAAAACTTCATCCTTGACGCCCGCTCCGGTTATACCCCAGGAGTCGTAGGGTTTGGTGTTGATGTGCTGGGGCTTTATTCACAGAAACTCGACGGCGGCAAAGGCGGCACTCAGCTTTTGCCTATCCATGATGACGGACGCCCCGCCGACAATTTCGGACGGCTTGGCGTTGCCGCCAAGGCCAAGGTGTCGAAGACGGTGGTCAAGGTAGGCGAATGGGTCAGCACGCTGCCGATTCTCCGTTCCGATGACGGCCGTTCGTTGCCGCAGACCTTTCAAGGCGCCCAGATCACCTCCCAGGAAATCAGCGGATTGACGTTGTACGGCGGTCAGATCAGGCAGAACAGCCCGCGTAACGACGCCAGCATGGAAGACATGTCCATGAACGGCAAAGCGGCGTTCACGTCTGACCGATTCAACTTCGGTGGTGGTGAATACACCTTCAACGAGAAACGCACCACCATTGGACTCTGGTATGACGAACTCAAAGACATCTATCAGCAGCAATACATCAGCTTGACCCACAGCCAGCCGGTGGGCGACTGGACGCTCGGCGCCAACATGGGCTTTTTCACCGGCAAGGAAGACGGTGCCGCCCTCGCTGGCGACATGGACAACAAAACCGCCTTCGGCTTGTTCTCGGCAAAACTGGGGGGCAACACCTTCTATGTGGGCTTACAGAAACTGACCGGAGACACTGCCTGGATGCGCGTCAACGGAGCCAGTGGCGGCACGCTGGCGAACGACAGCTACAACTCCAGTTTTGATAATGCTCAGGAACGCTCCTGGCAGGTGCGCCATGACTTTAATTTCGTCGCAGTGGGCCTCCCGGGACTGACCATGATGAACCGCTACATCAGTGGCGACAACGTGCACTCGGGAGCGTTTACCGATGGCAAGGAATGGGGGCGCGAGTCAGAACTGGCTTATGTGGTGCAGTCCGGCACGTTGAAAAACCTAAGCGTCAAATGGAGAAACTCAAATATCCGCAAGACTTTCAGCACCAATGAGTTTGACGAAAACCGGCTGTTCATCAGCTACCCAATATCGTTGTTGTAGGGGGGGGGCAGTTGAGCCAACTGCGCTCATCGGTACCCGGCCTTGCGAACCAAGGCCGACCCACAAAGGCAGACAGTAACCGGAGTGCAACGAGCTGAGCCGAACCTGAGTAGAGGAGCCGTGTCTCCTCCATACTCATGCCTAGCGACATTCCCATCTCAATAGCCATAAACCCGGTAACCAGCCCGAATGGAACCACTGCGGGAGTCAGTGGGATGAGCGTCCGAATTACGAATTGATGTGTCAACAGCGCTCGTGAATCTTTTTGCTTTTGCGTGATTGACGGTCGCAGGCATAGGCGCTGATTCGCACCAGGTGTCGATGGGAGGGATGAAGTTGGGTTTAAGCCCGCGACGTGTACGCGGTGTGCGAAATTTAGGAGCCCACAAAAAAGGGCCCTCGACGGGCCCTTTTGTTCTCAAACCAAAATCACTTGGTCAGCCAGGACTCAACGGTCGCGGAGCCGTGTTGCACTTTCCATTCCTTCAGCGTTTTGTGATTGCCGCCTTTGGTTTCGACGATCCGCCGGTGTGCGGCTTTTTGTAGACTTTTACCTGACGAGGCTTACGAGTGCTGGTCCTGGACTCAGTAACTGGTGCACGACGACCGGACATCGGGCGTCAGAAAAAGCGTCCACCCGATGTGAGTCAATCGCAATTTTTTTTGTAGGTTTAATCCAACTCGCTGATGCAGACCACTTTAGGCTGCGTCATGTCCTCATACGCAAATCGAACACCTTCGCGCCCCAGACTTCCGTACTTGAAACCACCGAAAGGCATGGCATCGAAACGATAATCCGAAGAGTCATTGATCATTACGCCACCCGCTTCAATCTGACGCGATAGTTTTAAAGCCTTGGAAATATCACGTGTAAAAAGACCTGCATGCAGGCTGTACTCTGTTGCGTTAGCCAGAGCAACGGCGTCGTCCAGATGATCAAAAGGTTCCAGGATAACCACCGGCGCGAAGACTTCCTGCTGCCAAATCGTACTGCTATGTCTCACATGCTCGAGCACGGTCGGCGCATAACTTCCAGCTTGGCGTTGGTGCCCACACAGAAGGACAGCACCTTCGGCCAGTGCTTCATTGACCAATTGCTCCGTACGGCGCGCCGCCTGCTCCGTAATCATCGGGCCTACATCCGTTGCTCGCTGGTTAGGATCACCTACTACCAAGGCGCGCGTTTGACTGACAAAACGCTCACGGAACTCCTCATAAATTGAACTATGTACGAGGATGCGTTGAGTGCCGATGCAATTCTGCCCTGCTGCCCAAAAGGCACCCGACACACAGGACTCAACGGTCGGGCCGATATCACAATCTTCAAGCACAAGAACCGGGGCATTTCCCCCCAGATCCATTGCCAGCTTCTTCAACCCGGCGGTACGAGCAATGGCCTCACCCGTAGCAAAACCACCCGTGAAGGAAATCATCCGTACGTCGCGAACCTCCACCAATGCTTTACCCAGGTCAACGCCACCCGTAGCCGGGGTAATCACAGAGGGTGGAAGCCCCGCTTTCACCAAGCACTCGACGAGCTTGAGAGCAGACAGCGGCGCGAGTTCCGAGGGTTTCAAAATCACGGCATTGCCGCCGGCGATGGCCGGGCCGAGCTTATGGGCGACCAGATTCAGCGGATCGTTATAGGGCGTGATGGCGACGATAAGTCCCAACGGCTCCCGTGTGAACCAACCTTGCCGCGATTCCGATCCTTCATAGGCCCCAAATGGAATTACTTCACCGGCGTTACGACGCGCCTCTTCCGCCGATAGCTTCAAGGTGTTCACGCAACGCTTCACCTCCTTCTCTGCTTGTCGCAGCGTTTTTCCCGCCTCTGCAACGATCAGCTTGGCAAATGCATCAGACTCAAGCTCCACACACCGAGCGGCATCCTCAAGAATGCGCGCACGCAGGTGACGAGGCATTGCCGCACTCTCGCGCACGCCGATTCGCGCGCGTTCCAGCAAGCCAGGAACTGCGGCTGCATCAAGGCAAGGGACGCTCCCTACCAAGCGACCATCGAATGGACTGAAAACATCAATCTGTTTGGCTTCCACAAGCTGGATACTGGCCATGCTGGATACGCTCATGACAACCTCCTGTTACTTGCCGTGGGTGGTGTGAATGGCGACGATGTCCGACAGCAATGCAAAGGCCGTCTCGATACGCCCTGCCCCAGGCCCGGACACCGTGACAGCTCCCAGCAGTTCGGTATTGAATGACACGGCATTCGTGGCGCCGGCAATACCTGCCAGAGGATGCGAATCCGGCAGCAGCCGGGCCTCGACACTCGCTCGAACCGAGCCATCGGCTGCACGATCGGCTGAGCCAATCAGTTTCCAGCTCGCACCATTGGCACTTGCCTGAGCAATATCTTGCGCACTGATATTGCTGATGCCCGAACACGCTACATCACTGACATTCAGTCGTGCATTCAGCAGTTCGTTGGCCAGGATGACCACCTTGAGGCGTACGTCAAACCCCTCTACATCGGCGGTTGGATCGGCCTCGGCGTAGCCGAGTTGTTGCGCTTGCACCACGGCATCGTTAAACGCCAGGCCATCTTTCATCTGGCTGAGCACATAGTTGGAAGTGCCATTGAGGATGCCTTCAAAACCTTGGACGTTAGCACCCGCCAAGGCCTGCTTGGCCAGGCGAATCACAGGAGTGCCACTCATCACCGCCCCCTCGTATTCGAAAGCCACCTGGTTGCGACGGGCCAACGCTTTGAGCTCGGCCCCGTGCAGCGCAATGGGCCCCTTATTGGTGGTGACTACATGAATGCCACTTTCCAAGGCCCAACGGCAAAAGGTAGTTGCGGGCTCACCATCCACCGGGTTTGTGAAAGTGGCCTCAGCGATGATGTCTGCACCGGAGTTCTTGATCACGGCTTCATTGAAGGCCTCAGCCTTGCCGCCAGGCAGGTGAGCGAATGCGCCTTTTTCCACCGGTAGCGCGACCAACTGCTTTGCATCAAGACCCTCTTTGGCAACGATGGAGCCAAGGAACAGATCGGTAACACCGACGATTTTAACCGTGAAACCCAGGGAGTTTTTCCACTCGGCATTACGCTCGGCGACCAATTGGGCAAAGCCACGGTTCACGCCACCAAACCCTACCAAGGCAATTTTGTACTCAGTCATAACAGCTGTTCCTTTATTGATGTTGTTCGATAGGAACATCCTAAGAGCGGAGCTTTGGCAGTTGAATATGGCAGTCTGCTGTATTAGTTGAGCGTTTTGCCCAAGCGCGATCTTTTAAAACACCGCGGAAAGAACGAACGATGTCACGGTGTTTTCCACCCCCGACATGGCCGCAATTTCCTTCCACACGAGGTGGACACGTTCAGGTGTGGCGGCATTCACGCGCAACATCAAATCGAACTCACCACTGAGTACTTCACACTGCACGACTTCGGGAATGGAGCGCAGAGCCGCGAGTACTTCTTCGCCACGCATGCGGTCATAGCGGTAGACAAAGATCACCGCGCTGATAAGCGATGTAGGTCGTCGTGACTCACCGAGAAGGACTGTGTAGCCCTGGATCGCACCATCGCGCTCAAGACGCTCGATACGCTGACGCACAGCATTGCGGGACAAGTTGATCTTGGCACCCAGTTCGATATGGGCTATTCGCGCATTGGCGGTCAGTTCGGCCAGTATGCGTTCGTCCAGCGGATCCAGAATGCGCTTCATGAAAGCCTCTGCTGTGCCAGACGGAGAGCCTGGCACAGGCCCTCCAGATCGCCCTTGGCCAGGTAAGGCAGTTGCTCGCGCACCTCGACAGTCCTCGCAACGCTTGCTTGCCAGACGCCGAGCTCTGCCAACAGCGCTGCTGACTTGGCCGGCGCTATTTGCCCGAAGGTGACCATTGGCGCCCCCAGGCTGCGTCGATGAAGCCGGCCGGCCAGCACACCGACAGCGGTGTGAGGATCGATGGCAGAACCTGTCTCTCGAAACAGTTCGACCACCTCATCGCGTACCTGGGATTCGTCTACCGCATAGGAATCGAAGAGTACTCGGGCACGCAGCCATTGCTGATTGCCAATGCTCATTTCTCCGCAACTTTCAAATTGCTCCATCAGCGCTTTTGTTGAGCAGCCATCGTGCTCGTAAATCTCCCAGATAAACCGCTCCAGGTTGGAAAACAACGAGAAGTCCATCGCTGGCGAAACTGTTCGACTGGTCATCCGGGTGGAGTAGCGATTGCAATGAAAAAACTGGTGCAGCGCATCATTGCTATTGGTAGAGATGATCACCTGATTGATGGGTAATCCCATTTTCTGCGCAATGTAACCTGCGTATATCTCGGCCGAGCTGGCAGCGGGAACGCTAAAGCCGACGGGACGTGAACCACCCCCCAGTTGCAACGCCGCGTGGAAGTAAAAAACGATTTGGGCCAGGACGCCGATCCAATTGGTCGAGTTGAAACAGACCGGCATCACTGCGTCCAACGGCCACTCACGCAAGAGTCGGGAGACCAGCGTCTGGCAATCATCGAAATTTCCGTCAACCGCAAACAGCTGAACCCGCGTTGGGTCGGCTGCCTGCAAGGCACTGAGTTGCTCAGGCGCAAGCCCCTCGCGCGGATACAGTATCGCCATGCGGACAGCCGGGCAGTCAGCAAAGGCTTCAAGCGCCGCGAGACCTGTATCACCATTGGTTGCACCGACCACCAACGCCTCTCTACCCACCTCCTCCAGAAAATGCTTGACCAGGCGCGACTGCAACTGCGCGGCGAAATCCTTGGAAGAGTGCGTCGGGCCATGAAACAGCTGGAGTATCCACTCGTTATGCCCGATCTGCTCAAGCGGGGTAATAGCGCGGTGCTTGAATTGTCGATAACTGTCGCTGAGCAATGCTCGGAGGGTGCTTTCGTCCATGGACGAACCAACAAATGGCGAGATTACCCGCCATACCAGCTCATCAAACGGCAGCCATGACCAGCTGGTGATTTGTTTCTCTGTGAATACCGGCAAACGGGTTGGTACATACAGGCCACCATTCTCGGCGAGCCCCGACAGCACCACACGGCGAAAGTCCGCCCGCATGTCACCGCCGCGTGTGCTTACATAATCCATGGTCACTCCCAATCGGTATTACAAAAGGCGATGGGCTTGAGCCACCAGCCAAGTAGAAAAATTTGCGGCATCAGGCGATAGCACTTCGGACTGCTCGTGCACCAGATAAAAAGATTCGCTGGCCTCTATTCGGTGATTGAATGGCGCAATCAATTGCCCACTCTGAAGCAAATCCTCGACAACGGAAGACCGCGCCAGCGCAACGCCCTGCCCCAATTCGGCCATGCGAATCGTGGAAATCAGCGTGTCAAACTGAAGCCCACGGGAATAATCGACGTCGTCTGCTCCAACTCGCTTCAACCAATAGCCCCAACCTTCTTCGTAACCCAACACGTGAAGCAGGGAATGGTTCATCAAGTCGCGAGGCTCATGTATGGGTGATCTGACCATGAGATCTGGAGAGCAAACAGGTTGAAGGATGTCCCAGGTCAATCGCTGAGCGTGCAAGCCAGACCACTCACCGCATCCCCACCGGATCTCCAGGTCATCCTCACCATCCGGTTCTTTCACCCAAAGATTGCTGATGTATCGAATATCAATCTGGGGATACTCCCGACAAAAGTCTGCGAGTCGGGGGGCCAACCAATAATGAAGAAAGGAAAGGCTGCCGCGCACCTTCACATGTCTTCGATTGTGCTGACCGAAAATCTCGTTCGTGCCAACGGCAAGGCGACTGATCGCGTCCTGAACAACAGGCAGGTACGACTGCCCCTCCTCGGTCAAGCCAAGCCCTCGGGGTAAGCGCTTGAACAGCGCCACACCGAGGTGACTTTCTAACTGACGAATCTGCTGACTCACGGCCCCTTGAGTCAAATGGAGTTCTTGCGATGCGTGGGTAAAGTTCAAACAACGCGCCGATACTTCGAATGCCCTCAACCAATTCAAGGGTGGTAGTGACTTTTGACTCATCGGCGCAACCTCATCAGGGCGTTATCTATACTCAATCATTGCCTGAGAAATTCACGCAGTGCTAGAAGAATGAGCAGCTGCGGCTAATGCCAACCTTTCTGCTCTCTTGTTTCGAGTGATCCAATAAACGAAATAGCACCACGCAATAAAGGGCAGGCCGAAATAAAGCGCCACTCGCTGCTCCGGATCAAATGCAATACCGACGCAGGCCAGGAGGCAGCACAACATTGCACCGATAGGCACCCACGGATAGCCACGCACACGGAAATGCAGGTCTTCAACGCGTCCGCCATTGGCAACGTATTGACGACGGAACGCGATCTGGCTTGCAGCAATGCTCATCCACACGACGACGACCGCCAGACCGGAAATGGACACCAAAGCCAAGTAAACCGTATCAGGGGCAAACACACTGCTGAGCAGAGAAGCCACTGCTCCTGCCATGCTAAGAACGATGGCGTTTACGGGCGTTCCGCGCCTGGAAAGCCTGGCGTAGCGCTTAGGCATATGTCCTTGATCGCTCAATGTCCACAGCATGCGCGATGCTGCATACAGCCCAGAGTTGGCGGCAGAAATCAGTGCAGTGAGAATGACAAAGTTCATAATGTCGGCGGAGTATGGGATACCAATCAACTCAAACACCATGACGAATGGACTTTCTACAAGTCCCGCCTGCTCCCGTGGCAGTAAGGTCGCAAGGACGAAAATTGTTCCCACAAAGAACAACGCCAAACGCACCACTGTCGTGCGGATTGCCTTCGGTACACTGGTTTGTGGATCTTTCGCTTCGCCTGCAGCAATTCCGATCAGCTCTGTTCCTGAAAATGCGAAGGAAACAGCCAGGAGGGTCATTGCAATGGGCAAGAACCCGGTGGGGAACAGCCCCTCACGAGTGAAGTTGGAAAGTCCCGCCCCCTGCAGACTCTGTACTTGCAAAAGTCCGATAATTGCCGCCCCCCCGATCGCTATGAACGTGATAACGGTCAGGACCTTAATCAGCGAAAGCCAAAATTCAGTTTCCGCAAACAACCGGACAGAGACAACATTGCTTAAGAAGACTGCAATGGCAAACAACGCACTCCAAATCCAGACCGGCGTTTCAGGAAACCACCGCACCATCAGTATACCCGCGGCTGTAAACTCTGAACCGATAGCGACTGCCCATGTGAGCCAGTAAAGCCAGGCCACTGTATAGCCGGTGCCTGGGCCAAGGTATCGCGTTGCGTAGCTACTGAACGATCCGGTTTCTGGCATCTGTACAGCCAACTCACCGAGACAGACCATGACTAAATACACCATCACCGCACCGATGATGTAAGCGATCACCGCACCGAGCGGCCCTGCCTGATTCACGGTGTAACCGGAGGTAAGGAATAACCCCGTACCAATCACACCGCCCAGTGCCAACATAACGATATGACGGGTTTGCATTTCCTTTTTAAAGCGCGAGTTTGGATCGGGCTGATTATTTTCTATACGCGTGGACATAGTTGTATTCTCATGAAATGTTCGGACAAAACTTGTAACTGGTTTTTTGGCAGTACAATTTTTTCGTCGCTGGATATTATTATTTTCATTCTTCATGAATGGCTTAAGATGAATATCGAAAGTCCTGCCTGCATTCAGGCTTCTATCTCAATGAAACGTTTGGCACTGTCAGCGTGAAGGATTGCATCATTTTGTTTACTTCGCACTAAAGCGAAGGCTTGCTTTAGATCAGCCAGTAAATCTGCTGAATCTTCAATTCCTACAGACACCCGAACCAGACCTTCGGAAATTCCAAGTGCCTGACGTTCTTCCGGGGTATTTTCCACATGACTGGTTGTCCGAGCAGGCCCATAAATAGTCTCGACCGCACCCAAATTACCCGCCCGATGCGCATATCTGAGCAGCGGGAGCAAACGAGTGACAGTGTCCATGCCTCCTTTAAGCACGAAGCTGACGATGGCTCCGAATCCGTTCATTTGCGATCGAGCAATGTCATGACCAGTGTGTTGAGGCAAGCCCGGATAGTTCACGGACTCTACCAACGGCTCGGTACAGAGGTACTCGGCCAAAAGTTGTGCGCTCGCCTGTTGCTGACGAAGGCGCAGAGCCAGAGTCTTGATGCCACGGATGATTAGATACGCCGAAAAAGGATCCAGCGATGCCCCATTGATTTCGCGGTAATGGCGAACTTGAGACATCAGATGCTCAGCGCCGCAGACTACACCGCCGAGTACATCACCATGACCGGACAGAAATTTGGTCGCGCTGTGCACAACCACATCAACGCCTAAAGCGAGCGGATTCTGATTTAGAGGCGTCGCGAATGTGTTGTCCGCAACAACCAAAGCACCCACTCGCTTCGCCGCTGCCACAAGGCGCCGAATATCAACAATTTTCAGCGTAGGGTTCGTGGGTGTTTCCAAGTACAGGACGCTGCATCCTTTAGCAATCTCCTGCTCAAGAACCACAGTGTCGAGCGTATCGCAAAGGGTGACCTCCACCCCCATGCGTGGAAGGAACTCCTCAAAAATCTTGTTCGTACCACCGTAGCTGTCACGTGTAGATATCACACGCTGCCCATAGGATAGGAAGGTGTGTAGTACACCGCTGATTGCGGCCATTCCGGTGCTGAAAGCTACGGCAGACTCTGCGCTTTCGAGTTCACAGAGTTTATCTTCCAGGACAGAGACCGTGGGATTGCTCATCCTGCTGTAAATGAAGCCGGGCTCCTTTCCCAATGCCACGTCATACCACTTGTCGATATCGTCATAGCCGTAGGCGGCACTGACCACTATGGGTGCCTGGGTCGCATTATAGGGATGTTGAACCTGCTCTCCTCCCCATACGGCTCGAGTTCCCATCCCAACCTCTGAAGCTTGGACGGTGCGTTTTTTGTTTTCCATAAAGTTGTCTCGCATCAAGGGAAACACAACCGTGTTCCTGGTGGGCTTGGGAGGACTATATGGAAGGCTCGTGCTTGTGAAAAATCATGATATCTGGGAGTAAGGGGTGCTTTTTTTAATGGCTGGATGCCAGGTACAGAGTGTCACCGTTACTCGCTGAGAAGTTCTCACCAACATTCAGCTGCTCAGGCCCCTCAGTGCCGTGGATTTGCTCATCATTGAGCGTCACTGCGGATGAAGGCACTGGTGGCGGTTTATAAGAGCTGCTGGTCGAGCAACCTGCCAGGGTAAGCAACAAAATGGACGTGCAGCACTTCAATAACGTCATGCCACACCTTCCTTGTATTTTCCGGAATAATTTCCGGTAAATCAGAGCTTAGGCAGCGTTAGCATGGCCGGTTGACGCAAACGCCGAACGGAAGGTGGTTGCGCAGCGAGGCAACCACCGTTTTCACCGGTCAATGATCAGGTAATTGTTCATAACCGGCTTTCAGCAGAATCGGTCGTTTTCACCCGGTAGCTTTACAGCGCTGGTTTGTCACTGCGGGCCTTGAGATTGGCTTTGAGCTGTTCGCTCATTGGCATGTTCAGGTTCATTCCTTTCGGAGGTATCGGTGATTGAAACCACTTGGTGTATAGCCTTTCGAATTCGCCTGACGTCATGAGACGGGTTATGGTGTCATCGACCAATTCCTTGAACTCAGGATCATCTTTGCGAAGCATGCAGCCATAGGGTTCAACTTGCAGCGCATCACCCACTACTTCGAGCGCGTCGGGATTTTTAGAGTTCGCCATGAGGCCAAACAGCAGTACATCGTCCATAGCAAACGCCACGGCACGATCATTTTCAACCAGTGCCAAGGAGTCGTCGTAGTCTTTGCCCAGGACGATCTGTATGTCTAGATTGTGGTCGGTACTGTATTGGCGGATGACCTTCTCGTTGGTGCTACCGGCGGTGCTGGCGACAGTCTTCTTTGCGAGATCGGTATAGTTCTTTATGCCGGAGTTCTTCTTAGTCAGTAGGCGCGTACCGGTGTAGAAATGGCTAATTGCAAAAGCTACGTCCTTGCCACGCGCAGCGTTGTTGGTGGTGGATCCGCACTCCAGATCGTATGTGCCGTTGACCAGCAACGGAATGCGGGTCTGCGAAGACACAGGAATGTAAGCCACTTCCAAGTTCGGCTTCTTGAGCTTCCTGCGCACATCATCAACGATGGCATCGGTTAAATCGACTGAGAAACCCACGGCTTTGGTGGGGCTAATCAAGTAGCTGAAAGGTACCGATGCCTCGCGGTAAGACACGGTGATTTTGTTACTGTCGGCAACTTTTTCGAGTGTCTGCGAGTTGGCGTGAGGGGTGATGGCAGACAAGCCAGCAGCGAGAATTACCGCTGCTACGAAATATGAGGTTTTCATGGGACTCCCTTGAAAGTATGAAAAAACACACTGACAAACGTAAAGGATGAGCGCCAATTTCCAGCATTTCTAAAAAATGTTGTTAGAAACATAAAAAAGATACGCCCAAGGAAGGTAGATACTTTGCGCCAGATCAAGAAAATGCGACTACAGAAAACCGCATTCCGCTACGGCGCACTCACGCCCTGCCCTCCCACCTCCCGCGGGGTAACATATCGTCAGCGAAAGTCCTCGCGATTTTATAGAGCACACTGATGGCCGACCCGATACTCCACGCCGTCGGAGCCAGTCACCTCAGCCCGCTATGCAGCGATGCGCGATGTAGTGCCGTCTGTCAGGGGGTGATGAAACCCTCCCCTCGTATGCTGGTTAAAACCAGCCTGGTCGGTGCCCGGCAAGCTGATGTTCTATGTCTGTGTCGCCCTCTTGATCTTCGCCGTACTGGGGCGTGGTGTGTCGCATTTCCGGGGGCAGCCTGTGACGCTTCCTGAAATACGTCAAAGATAGTCTCGTGATGTTTGCTGCTACGGTGACTGCAGTCGGTGTGCCGCGGGTGAAGCCTGCCTGCCGTGATTGGTTCATTTAACGGCAAAGGAATGCCCGTGATTGTCAGGTCGTTTTTTTGAGCTTATCTTGTACAAAACCTATACAGAGATATGATCAATGTATAATAAAAGGTGTTGGCCACTGACGCTGTACTTTGACGGCGATTGCCCGTTGTGTGCGCGAGAAATTAAGGTTCTGCGCCGACACGCCGCAGAGAGCCGACTGCTTTTTGTTGACATAAACAGTGCTGAGTTTGACGCCAAAGCACTTGGTTTCACGTTGGAGCACATGCAGGCGACGCTTCATGCCTGTTTCGCCGACGGCCGCTGGGTTAGCGGTCTGGATGCCACCCTATGGAGCTGGCGTGCCGCTGGCCTGGGATTTTGGGCCCAACCGCTTAGCTGGCGTGCACTCAGACCGCTGCTTGCACTCTGTTATCGGCTGTTTTGTCGTCTTCGTCCCCATTTAGCGTGGTTACCTCACCCCGATGGCCGCCGTCGATGTATCGGTAACCGGTGCGCGACGAAGAGCCTGAGCCACAGGTGATCTCGCGCAACTCGTGTTATCTGCCTCATATCGTGCGCAGTAGAAACGGCCCTACCACCAAGGATTGCCGTCTGATGAAGCGCAGCATGGCTGCGAGGAGTCTAAATGAACCCATCAATAGCCGAGCATTACCGTGAAATTCTCGTCGCCATAGGCGAGAACCCTGACCGTGAGGGACTGCTGGATACGCCCAAGCGCGCAGCCAAAGCGATGCAGTACCTTTGCAACGGCTACACGATGAATCTTGAGGAAGTTATCAACGGCGCACTGTTCGAATCGCTGAACGACGAAATGGTCATCGTGCGCGACATCGAACTGTATTCATTGTGCGAGCACCACATGTTGCCCTTCATCGGCAAAGCTCATGTCGCGTACATCCCGACAGGCAGGGTATTGGGCCTGTCCAAGGTCGCACGAGTGGTGGATATGTTTGCCCGACGCTTACAGATTCAGGAAAACCTCACCAAACAAATTGCCGACGCCCTTCAGCACATGACCGATGCAGCCGGTGTGGCTGTGGTTATTGAGGCAAAGCACATGTGCATGATGATGCGAGGCGTGGAGAAGCAAAACTCGGTGATGACCACATCGGTGATGCTGGGCGCCTTTCGCGATTCGTCCGCTACGCGTCACGAATTCCTTCAGTTGATAGGACGAATCGGTTAGCGCCGAAAAAACATGTCTTTCTGCGCAGAGGCTAAATGAACAGTTCCTTCCGTATGAACTCCCTTGGCGAGGGCTACCGTGCTTTGGTGATAGGCGCCAGTGGAGCGCTTGGCACCGCGTTTTGTGAGTTGCTCAACGAAGATCCAAAATGTTCGGTTGTTCGTGAACTGGGGCGCAACAGTGCTCCAGGATTGGATCTGGAAAAGCCCGACAGTATCGCCAGCGCGGCCGTCGAATTAGCTGAAGAAGCTCCTTACCAGTTGATTTTGCATGCTGCCGGTCTGCTTCATCGCGAAGACATCAAGCCTGAAAAAAGTTACACATCTATTGAATCGGATGCGCTCCAGGCGATATTCCAAGTCAACACACTCGGGCCTGCACTTGTTTTGCGTCACTTCCTGCCCTTGCTTGACCCCCACGGCGTGATGGCGGTGCTCTCCGCCAAGGTGGGCAGCATCGGCGATAACCGTTTGGGGGGCTGGTACGCCTATCGCGCCTCCAAGGCAGCATTGAACATGTTGATTAAAACGGCTGCGATCGAACTCGCACGGACACGCCCTCATACCCGCTTATTGAGCCTTCATCCTGGCACCGTTGTTTCGGGCCTTTCACAACCCTTTCGTAGTGCCTCGGCAGCCAGGCCGGCAAGTATTGCTGCCGAGGAGTTGTTATCACTGATTGATCGTTTGGCGCCTGCCGATAGCGGCAATTTCTTTGCATATACCGGAGAACGCCTACCTTGGTAGGCAGGGAGTGAATGTTGAATCTGCAAGCGTTGACCGAACGGGCCGCGAAGGGAGAAGTACGAGAGCTGGAGCTGCTGTCTCTGGAAGGCGGTTTTTATCTGGCGCGAGTCAGACTGGATCACGGCCAGTTCACGCTGCTGAACGATGAAGCAAAGCCTATTCACCTTCACTCCATTAATCATCTGCGTGAGTTGTTGCAGTTTGTCCCACCATTCCCCTGCGTGCTTGTGCAGCAGTGTGTCCATGACGAGATGTGCGGCTCACGGGAAGGGCCCATCGAGTCGTTACGCATTTCTTTTTCGCTGACTGCACCCTGGTGATTCTCTTTCCTTTGGAACCTGTCGAATGAACAAGACTCACCGACTATGTTTGGTCTTGGGTGACCAGTTGTCCTTCGACCTGCCATCATTAAAGGGGCTGGATGCCGAGCAGGATACGATTCTGCTGGTTGAGGTGATGGAGGAAGCTAGCCATGTACCTCATCATCCGCAAAAAATCGCGCTGATCTTCAGTGCGATGCGCCATTTTGCCGAAGCATTGAAGCAGCTCGGCCTGCGAGTGCAATACGTCACCCTTGACGATCCGCACAACAGCGGATCGGTGCCAGGAGAGTTACGACGTTGGCAGTCGCTGCTGCACCCAGTGGAACTGCACCTGACCGAGTGTGGAGATTGGCGCCTGGAGCAGTCGCTCAAGGACTGTGGCTTAGCGATCCATTGGCATAGCGATAGCCGTTTTCTCTGCACCCGCGCCGAGTTTTCGTCATGGGCCAAGGATAAAAAACAACTGCGCATGGAGTTCTTTTATCGTGAGATGCGGCGCAAGAGCGGCTTGTTACTCAATGGTGACGGCAGCCCGGTCGGCGGCGCCTGGAACTTTGATGCCGAAAACCGAAAGGCACTTCCCAAAGGCTTAAGAGCCCCCTCGCCCATGCGCTTTTCGGCCGATGCGATGACACAGCACGTGCTGGAACTGGTCGCAAAAAACTTCTCCGGCCACTATGGCGCCCTCGACAACTTTGACTACCCGGTGACCCACGACGATGCCCAAGCCTTGTGGGACTACTTCCTCGACTGGGGGCTGGCAGCCTTCGGCGACTACCAAGATGCGATGGCCAGTGATGAGCCCTTCCTGTTTCATGCACGGATAAGCGCCGCGCTGAATATTGGTCTGCTGGATCTGCGTAAATTGTGTAACGACGTGGAAGCTGCTTATTGGGCGCACAGGATCCCGCTGAATGCAGCTGAAGGCTTTATCCGCCAACTCATCGGCTGGCGTGAATACGTTCGGGGCGTCTATTGGCTGAAGATGCCCGACTACGCCTATGGCAATCTGTTTGGCAACAGCAGACCGCTTCCAGAGTTCTATTGGACGGGCGACACCAGGATGAATTGCATGGGCCAAGCGATCGACCAAAGTTTGAAACATGCCTATGCCCACCATATCCAGCGGCTGATGGTGACCGGCAACTTTGCACTACTGGCCGGCATCGCGCCAACCCGGATTTGCGACTGGTACCTGGCGATCTACATGGACGCATTCGACTGGGTCGAACTACCCAACACACTGGGTATGGTCATGCACGCCGATGGTGGTTACCTGGGCTCCAAGCCTTACTGCGCCAGTGGCCAATACATAAAGCGCATGTCCGACTACTGCCGTAATTGCGTGTACAAAGTCAGTGAAAGCACGACGGACGACGCCTGCCCTTTCAATTCGCTTTACTGGCATTTTCTAATGCGTCACGCCGACCTTTTGCGCGGCAATCAGCGCATGGGCATGGTCTACAAAAACCTCGATCGCATGACTGAATCAAAGCAGCAAGCGCTATGGGATCGTGGCCAGAAACTGCTCACCAAACTGGATGCCGGGGAGTCGTTTTGAAGAAGAGTGAACTCCCGGTCAAAACCTGTGCGGTCTGCGGACTGCCCTTCGCCTGGCGCAAGAAATGGGCGCGCTGCTGGGCTCAAGTGCGCTATTGCTCGCAGCGTTGCCAACGGCGCAGGAGCATTGAATGGTGAGAGTGTGAAACAGATAAGAGTACGTCTCCTGCAGGGACTCAAAGCACCCGAGGATCTACGCCTTCAACTTGAGTCTGGTAGGTGGTCTTCAGTCGCAGCTTCTACACATTAGGCACAGAGATTAAAAGCTCTGGTCGTGGTCTCGCAGTAGAAATCCGTTTTGTTTCGCATGGATCCCCTTTCCGTTCGAATTTCAGGGACAACAGCTCTCGATATCATCTTCACGCCCTATCCAAGCCCCCTTCGCTATTAGTGGCCATATGACACCATCGCAAACGACCGTTGTCAATTTCCGATTTGGAGCATGAGCGGACATGAGTTGACTGGAAGCTTCCTAAAAAACGCTCGGGATCTACCTTATGGGCGGCACCGCTCTCTCCCTCGGTATTCGCGCGACGACATCCGAAAGATCTAAATGGTGCATATGATTATTCATTTAATATTTAATTCTTTCAAAAGGCGGCAAATTTTCGGGGATGAGAGCTCTATGCTCGCCTATACTAAAAATGTTAAGTCATTTTGGCGAGCTCGATTAACAAGGTATTGATATATATGGAAATTTAAAATATTGGTTGCCTTTGAGGTTGCTAGTTAATAAATTTTTCTGTGAGATGGTTTGGTGTCGTGACGAGGTTTTGATATGAACGTCTTGTTGAAAGAACTTCAGGCCTATCATCATGAGGCAGCTATAAAAATCACTCAGATCAAAGAGTTGCTGAGGAAGATAAGGCATGAATCCGATGGTTCTGATGACTGCAAGTTGTTGTTCAAGATGCTGGAAGCCATGCATGGTGACGAAGAACAACACCACCATGAAAATGAAGAACTTATTCGGCTGTATTTGCTAGGGACTGAGGCACCGATCCACCAACGGGTCAAGGATATCGAGCGAGATCATCAAGCATTTGGACGCATTGCTGGACAGCTAAAGATGTTGGAGGATACAACTCAGGAAACGAGAGTAATTGCTGACACTATCGATGACTTTATCAAAAAATATTTCGATCATATGGACTCGGAGGAAAATATTTTCTTTCCGTTGGCAGATAAGTGGCTGTCAGACGAGCAGTGGCAGGAAATAAAACGTCAGTGGCATTAATTGGGTCTTATCGTAGACCTTAAAATTCTAGCTACTACTTAGTCCGCGATCTAACAAGCTCGGTTTGCTTTACTTGATTTGGTAATCGGAAAATTGAAATGCGCTCATTTAAGCCTCTTCACTTTTTCTCCGGTGAGAAAAATTATAAACTCGGAATCGCTGATTTGACTGACCGGCCCAAAATCTATCGCGCGCAAATATGATGATCCGTTAACCCACTTTGACTCATCGCCAATCATGGCATCTCGTGACGACTGGCTCGTTGATTCAACAATCGTGTATTGCCGTCCAAACTTACCTATTGCTTCGAAGCGATCGGTTTCTTGAAGACGACCTCCATTTCGGTTGATAGATGTTAAAAGATAGCATCGTGGCGCTAAATTGCCAGAAAACGGGCTTGTTCCAGCTTCAGTGATTTATCCGATGTAATAGGCAAGCCCTCAAACGTCGCTGCAAGCGTAATCGGCTTCAAAGATGATGTTATTGGCGCTTTGCCGACCTCTACAACTAGCCCCATAAATGCACATCCTTACCCAGTGGATCGATTCCCGTCACATACCAGAGGCAAGAGCGTATGCGTTAACCACTCGGGTGCAGGGTGCGTTTAGCTAGCGTAGCGAACGTCCTGATTGGCCAAACCTACGATTTACTGCCGCCTTAGCATGCTGTGGCTTGTGTCGTAGCGGCCATGATTCAGGTCGTATTTGGGTACATCCAGATCTTACCGGTCAGTATAGTCAATTCCGTCGCTATGCCGGAGTGCCTTAAATTGGACAATACCCGCGAGCGCTTGATTGACTCAGCGCTGAAGCTATTTCTGTCACAAGGTATAAACATTACTGGTGTGATGGCCATCGCCGCGATGGCGGGCGTTACCAAGATGACGCTCTACAACCATTTCCCCTCCAAAGATGCGCTGATAGTGGCTTGCCTTGAGGAGCGTGACCGACGCTGGCGTGAAGAGGTAGCGCGCACCTTGGCAGGGCATCCTGACCCGGTCAGTGGCATGCTCGCTTTTTTCGATTTGTATCAACGCTTTCTTTTGCAAGATAGCGAGCGCGGGTGCCTGTTCGTCAACAGTGCGGCTGAATTCCCCCAGTTTAGCCACCCTGTGCATTTGGCAGTGAGCAGGCATAAGCAAGGGATACGCGAAAAACTTACTGATTTGGCTGTGAGCGCCGGTACAAGCGACCCTGACGCAGTTGCTGAGGGGCTCTTTATCTTGCTGGAGGGTAGTTTTGTCAGCGGCGCCATGGGCCAGGATGTGCGGGTATTCGACACTGCCCGGCACGTAGCTCATTGCTGGATCCGGAAGCTATGCCAGAAGGAGCAGAGCGTATGACTCTAGGTTTAATAGCGGCCATTGCCGCCACTTTTTCCTGGTCACTTCTCTACATCTTTCCGGGGTTGGTCGGCGATTACAGCCTTTTTGATCTGGCTGTGGTGAGCTATGCCTTTGCCGGTTTAGGTAGTCTGCTTGTGCTGTTTGTTTACCGTAGCGAAGTGAGGCAATTGCGACTCACCGACTGGGCCTGTGCAGCACTGCTGGGCTTCTTGGGATACATCGGCTACTTCTTCCTGATCACCACTGCGGTCTTGGCAGCTGGGCCGGTGATTCCTCCGGTAATGATGGGGTCAGTACCGATTGTGCTAGCGATCGCCGGCAACATGCGAAGCTCCAGCGTGCCCTGGCGCGCCATTGCCGGGCCGCTGCTGGTGGCCGCATTGGGCATAAGTTTGGTCAACTTGAGCGTGTTTGATTTTAGCGCCGCAAAGGTGGTGCTCCCGACCCATTCGATACTGCTGGGGCTGCTCGCATCGTTAATGGCAATTGGATTTTGGACGGGCTTTGGATTGTTAAATGAAAGTGCTTTGGCTCAGCGCCCAAGCATGTCGCCCATGTTGTGGTCAGCCATGCTGATCTTCATGTGCAGCGTCGAGATGCTGGCGTTCATACCCGTTGGTCTGCACTTGAACCTGTCCCACTTCGCTAGCCATCCGAGCGGGTTAGCAGGTACTCAGGCGCTATTAGTCTGTGGGTTGATTCAGGGGTTAGGGGCTACCCTTGCGGGTGCCTGGGCGTGGTCAATTGCAACTCGACGTCTACCTTTGGCGCTCAGCGGGCAATTGATCGCCAGCGGAACCATTTATGCAACTACGATGGGCCTGCTGATCAACCAACGCTGGCCCTCTCCTATGGAAGCGCTTGGGACAGGGTTGCTATTGGTCGGGGTGGTATGGGCAATTCACGTCTTTTATCGCAGGCAAACACGCCTCGTGGTGGGATAACTGACCTTGGCCAAAACTAATTCGACTGCGCCGGCAGCAGTAATAGCCCCTTTGGTATCCTTTGCAGCGTCTTGTTCATCACTACCCCATTTCTCAGAGTCGCCAATTCGCTAGGAGGTAGCCGACCGGGGCCACCACCTTTTTGGATTTACTCCTGCGTGCCAGCAGAGGCCTGGACGCGGGTTTTCCACAGCGACAGCAGCACACCGCCCAGCAGCAACACCAGGGTCACGCTCAGGGAAATAACCGCCGGAATCTTGCCGATGATGCCGACCAGGAAGATCTTGCCTCCGATAAACACCAGCACCAGTGCCAGCGCGTACTTTAGGTAGGCGAAGCGGTGAATCATCGCCGCCAGGGCGAAATACAACGCACGCAGGCCAAGGATGGCGAAGATGTTCGAGGTGTAGACGATGAAGGGGTCTTGGGTGATGGCGAAGATCGCCGGCACACTGTCCACGGCGAACACCAGGTCGGCACACTCGATCAGCACCAAGGCCAAGAACAACGGCGTCGCCCAGACCACGGACTTGCCGCTGGCATCTGCCTGACGGACAAAGAAGCGCCCTTCATGCAGTTGCTCGGTCACCCGCATGTGTTTGCGCAGGAACTTCACCAGCAGGTTTTCGCTAAGGTTTGGATGGGCATCGACCTTGCTGAACAGCATCTTCACTCCAGTTAACAGCAGGAAGATGCCGAACACATAGAGAATCCAGCTGAACTCGGCGATCAGCGCCGCCCCCAGGCCAATCATGATCGCGCGCATCACGATGACACCGAGAATGCCCCAGAACAGCACCTCGTGCTGATACCTGCGCGGGATAGAGAGGAAGCTGAAGATCATCGCCATCAGGAACACGTTGTCCATCGACAACGATTTCTCGATCAGAAAACCGGTGTAGAAATCCATCCCGGCGTCAACCCCCTTGACCTGCCAGACCCAGAGGCCAAACAGCAAGCCAGCCGTGATATAGCCAGCAGACAGCAGCAGACTTTCAGTAACGCCGATTTCTCGCTGCTCACGGTGGAGAACCCCGAGGTCGAAGACCAACAGGCCTATCACGATGCTGATAAAGACTAGCCACAACCAAGTGGCGGTGCCGAGGAACTCGGCCAGGAAGAACGGTTCTAGGGCAGTCATGAGCCCCTCCTCTAAGTGTCGAAGTTGTACAAACTGCAACTCCGACATGGCAGCGGGTAGCTGTCAGAGGGGCCCGGCATTGCGACATCAAATCTAGAGAGACGCGTGCGGTTTCTCAATCACACAAGAGTTGCAAGTTATTTCAATCTGGAAGGCCGCATCAGAAGTCGGAATGCCGATATGCAAAAATGATATCTGCATCCAGAGAACCTTTAATAGAGCCTGGCTCCCTGGCTTTTTTTGTTGCCGAACTTAGCGATTAAATGAGCCTGAACATCCTATAAGCATCTCAAGCTTGCGGGGACTCAGTCATCGCGACTCCTCTTCGCCCCAGTTGTTTAACGCCATACATGGCCTGATCCGCTGCCTTAAGCAATGTATCGAGACTATTGCCATGGATAGGACAGAGCGAGACACCAATACTGCACGATATTGAAAGCTCTCCCGCACTGGTCACGACTGTCTGCTCGATGGTTTCGAGCACTCTCGCCGCCTTCAGTTCCGCACTCTCGGGGTGGGTAATGCCTGTAACCAGAATCACGAACTCATCCCCGCCGTAGCGTGCGATGGTGTCACACGAGCGAGTGGCTTGAAGCATGCGATTTGCGACCGCTCGGAGAACCTGATCGCCGACCTCATGGCCGTACTTATCGTTGATATCCTTGAAGTGATCCAGGTCGATCAACAGCACGGCAAACGGAACCCCGTTCACTTTCCAATCGGCGGAGGCCTGTTCAAAGCGATCGGCGAAAAGGTAGCGATTAGGCAATTGGGTGAGCACGTCATGAGTTGCGAGATAAACCGAGCGTTCGTGTTCAACCTCTGCTCTTTCGATCGCTTTGAAATGCCGAGTCAACACCACAGGCACAAGCACGAACGCCCCCGCGAGAACCGCAAGGATGATCAATGTTTGCGCTGTCAGAATATCCTCCAATCGCAACTGACGCTCAAACAACAAGGTCATCGGTTGCGAAACACTCCTGATCTCGACCCGGTCAGATAGCGCCGGTAATAGGAAGCGATCCAAGATACAGGCTTGCTCGGTCTGCGTTGAAAAAACATTGCTTTCAGATCCTGCAGCGGTTTTCAGGGCCGCACTGACGCGAACCAGGGGATCCACGTTCGCATAACTCACAGCATCCTTTAGCGAATCCGTCTTGATCAAAAGCAAAGACACCATCGTGCTGCCAAAGAAATTGGGGCGAGTGTTCTCTCGATCCTGTTCAGGACGAATGACTGACTGCATCAGAATGTAAGCGTCACCGCCCTCATACATTGAGAAAACAGGCGATACGACCGGCTTCTGATTATTGTGTGTTCGAGCCAACGCATAGGAGAGATAGGCGACGGTTTCTAGCTTGACGCCATAGATCGAACTCGATTCAGGGAGTAAGGGGTACATGAACAACACAGGCCAAGTCTCATTGAGATAGACCTGATGTTGCGCAGGTTGGTGAGTGAGACTCGGAAAATCCTTGAGTTGAAAGTCTGGACGCCAAGTACGGCGCAACAGATCTTCAAAAGCCGCCTGTTCGGCGATGGGTACCGCCCGCGCCGCCTCAAGCATATAAATATGAGGGTAAGCGGCTAAAACGACAGCTGCATACCGGGCCGCAGCTTCCGTATCGCTCTGATCGACGGCCTGAAGAAATGCCGAGAAACCCGCCAGCACAGCCTCATTAGTATCAAGCTGATTTCGCACGATACCTGAAATATTTTGCACGTATTCCGAGAAACGCTTTTCTCTACGCTCAGTCTCAGACTTCAGCAGTAACAGAGCTGAAAAACCGACCAATCCGACAGCGAGGATAATGAAACCTGCCAGGGAGCGGCGCCGCCTGGTGAGCATCACTTTAACTTTTCCAAGGCGCAGAGTGAGAGCCGAGCCTTGGCAAGCACCGTTGAAGCTAAAAGAGATCGCGGGTGAACGAACGATAAATGCCGATTTAAAGGTCGCTGAGCATTGAAAAAAATTCCCAAGGAATCAGATCCGATACGATTTGTGCTCTGCACTGCGACTCCCCCTTTCGCATGTGCTCGAAAGAAAAATTTTCGAGCTCCATTTGCTGCTTCCTCGATGGTCACCACTGCAACGAGACTCACTATAGGGCAATTTGCCATCATTCGCTGTGTCGTGTGCAATACCTTCGGTTTGAGCTCAGGCGTTTATAAGCGGAAACTCCAAGTGAAAGCTCGTACCTGCGTCACTGCTATCAACGGTTATACCACCGCCATGCAGTTGCATAATCGAACGAACGATGGCCAATCCCAGACCACCTGAATCGTCGGGTTGATTGCGTGATGGGTCACACCGGTAAAAGCGCTCAAACAATCGTGGAAGATGTTCTACAGCAATCGGCTCGCCGTGGTTGTGCACCGTGATGTTGAGACGGTGCTCCAAAACCCTGCTGCAGATCGTCACTGCAGAGGTAGGAGTTGCATAGCGCAGCGCATTCGCCAGCAAGTTAGCCAGTGCTCGACGGATCAAGCCTGGATCCCCCAGCAATTGATCCCGGGCCTGGTTTATCAGCTGTACATCTCGTTCTTGCGCTACCCCTTCGAAATACTCACAGAGCTGCTCGATCAGATCGTGCAGGTTGATTTGCTCGAATTTTACGCACGCGTTTGGCTGCTCGGTGCGAGCGAGAAACAGCATGCTGTCGATCATGCGGGCCAGCCTTTCATACTCTTCCTGATTGGAAACCAGCAGATTCTGATAGTCCTCTATAGAACGACTGCGCCTCAGGGTTTGTTGGGTATGTCCCATCAGGTTGCCTAGTGGGGTTCGCATCTCATGGGCGAGGTCTTCGGAGAAACGTGAAAGCTGGGCGAATCCGTCCTCAAGGCGTGCAAGCATCTGGTTGAGGGCATTACACAGCGGTTTGAGCTCATTCAGCTCAATGAACTCATCCAGCCGCAGATGCAGATGCTGCACATCGATTCCGGCAGCGCGCTTGGCCAGCAGGCGCACAGGGTGCAAGCCTCGTTGACTGACCCACCAGCCGAATGCGAACGCCAGCAGCGCACCGACTGACATGGCCACCCAGAGCTTGAGCCGGTAAGCCCCCAGCATTTGGTCGCGCTCCCCCAACAACTTGCCAGCAATCAGGGTCAAACCGCGATCACCCTGCATGACATCCTGCCAGGCAAGCCGCACAGGCTCGGAAGAGTGATCCTCAACAAGGCGCGCCTGGGGGGCAGCCGGCAACTTTGGAAAAGTCATACCCACCGGGTTGATTTCGATCAACACCTTGCCGGTGTCATCGACAATCCATAGCAGACTGTCGCGATTGCCCAGCATGTTTTCGTAAAGCTTGGGCCGACCTCGCAGTTGCTCGATGCTGTCGCTATCGCTGATCAATGCTTGCATTCGCTCCAGGCGTCCCAGCAGGGCCTGGTCGTCGCGCCACGCAATCTCTCGCTGTAACGATTGATAAAGATAAAAACCAATGGAGCCCAGTAACAGTGCGCTGACCAATGCGAACATGATCGCCAGGCGCAGGCTCAGGGTGCGCGGAAAAAGAGTCAAGATTGCACCTCAAGCATGTAACCGATACCACGCACTGTGTGTATCAACTTGAGCGTGTATGGATCGTCAACCTTGGCCCGCAGTCGACGGATAGCGACATCCACCACATTGGTGTCACTGTCGAAATTCATCTGCCAGACCTGAGAGGCAATCAGCGAGCGCGATAGAACCTCCCCTTCACGACTCAGCAACAGATGCAGCAGGGAGAACTCCTTGTTGGTCAGGGTCAGACGCTCTCCGTTGCGCGTCACCTTGCGCCGCAACAAATCCAGGCTCAGGTCGCCAGCCACAAAATGCTCCACCTCGCGAGGCGGGCCACGGCGCAGCAAAGTGCGTACGCGCGCCAACAGCTCGGCATAGGAAAAGGGTTTGACCAGATAATCATCGGCCCCCAACTCCAGCCCTTTGACCCGATCATCAACCGAATCACGTGCGGTGAGAAACAGCACCGGGGTCTGCCACTTACGGCGGATGATTTGCAGCAATTGCCAGCCATCCAACCCCGGCAGCATGACATCCAGAATGATCAGATCGTACTCACTCTCCTGCGCCAAATGCTGGCCATCCAGCCCGTCAAGGGCGATCTCTACGACATAGCCCGACTCAGTCAGGGCTTTGCGCAGGTAATCCGCCATTTTCGTTTCATCTTCAACCACCAGGATACGCATTTTTTCCTCCAGGACTGGCGCGAAGGCTAGCCCGCTTCGCTGATTTCTCACATTACATATTCGTAATCCGCAGGCAATCATTCTGACGGGGGGCGCTGTTCATGATGTCTGGCAATGACTCAGACAGACTCAACCCACCAAGGAAACAGCATGCGTAAAAGCCTATCGACTTCATTGCTGATCCCACTCGCAATGAGCTCTGCATTCGCCGTTGCAGCCCCGGATCAAGTTGCGCAGCGCAAGGACGTGTCACTTGCAATGGCCAACGATTTGCTAAATGCCGCGCTGACGGCCTGTCACGCCGATGGCCGCACGGCCGTTGCCGCCGTTGTTGACCGAGGGGGCAATCTGGTTGCCGTGCAACGCGATGACAATGTCGGCCCGCACAACACGTTAGCCGCGCAACGCAAAGCCTATACCGCCCTCTCGACCAAGACTTCGACGCGTTTGTTAGCTGAACGCGCTCGCGCGAATCCAGACGCTGAAAACCTCAACACCCTTGATGAGTTGTTGCTGCTGGGCGGAGGCGTGCCATTGAAATTCGATGGCCAGGTCATTGGCGCCATCGGAGTGGCCGGTGCAGGGGGCGCTGCAAACGATGAAGGTTGTGCAGAGGTTGCTATCAACAAAGTTTTACCTGCCGTTAAAAATTAAGGACATCACCATGACCGTTTTGAAAAGTTTCTTCGCTGGCGCTGTATTGAGTGCCCTTTCAACCCTTGCATCAGCGGCAGCAAATCCATTGAGCGTGCATGTACTCAACTTGCAGGATGGCCTGCCCTCCCCTGGAGTCAATGTCACATTGGAAAAACAGGACGGGAAAAACTGGGACATGCTCAACAGCGCGGCAACCAATGAGCAAGGTCGTATTACCGGGCTGTATCCGGAAGGTCGGGGTCTGGAGAAAGGTACGTACCGTGTCACCTTCAAGACTGGCGAGTGGTTCAAGTCGCACAAAACATCCAGCTTCTTTCCGGAGGTACCCGTCATTTTTGAGGTGGACGGTACCGTTCCTCACTATCACATCCCGTTGCTTCTGAGCCCTTACGGTTTCTCCACATACCGAGGAAATTGATCGTTAAGCGTTACTAAAGGATACCGTTCGAAGGAGAAGACAGCCGCCCCTACTCAAAAGGGCGGCACTGTCGCTTAACTTTTCGGCATCAAAACCTTCAGCGATGACCACGTTCATGCCTTAGGCTTGGTTCACGTTACAGGGGTGATGCCGGTGACAGCGCCTTTCTGATCCTTGACCATAAAATGCAGGCCGCTGATAACTCGACCCGATTGGCCATGCCAGACAAGGGAATGCGGCGGACTTCAAGGTGCAAAGCATAGCGTCCATCATCAGTGTGTACCTATGCGTACTTGATGCAAACCTATACAAGACGCTGTCATTCGCACAAGACTGATCAGCAGTGGGTGACGCCTTCCTTTGTTGATGGATGCCCGTTCTGAGCTCTATACATTAATGACCTGCGCAGAGGGGACAATGAGCCCCAACCTTTGTTTATTAGCGTCCGCTGTGATCGGTTTGAACCTGCGCCTGGGAGCTATAGTTAATTTTCGGCGCTCAGTCCCCTGCCCGATCAGCGCATTACCCGCGTTCAACATGCTTCTCTCGTGCTCAATCTCGAATTTTCTTGTACAATTGCTACTGCGCTGTATAGGTTTGTGTCGGCTTAATGAAAGCGCCATGCAGTCCATAGCCACTGAGGTACGTATGTTCAACTCGAAAATCAAAAAAGAACTGGCCATCAGTAAGCAGCGTTTCGCTGACTGCGAAGCCACCCTCGCAGCATTAGGTGGTTCCATGGCTCTGATTGAGTTCCAACCTGATGGCACGATCCTCGGCGCCAATCACAATTTCCTCAGCGTAATGGGCTATCGCCTTGAGGAAGTTCACTCCCGGCATCACCGCATATTTTGCACACCGACCTACGCAAACAGCGTCGCTTATCAAGGTTTTTGGTCACGCCTGTGTAATGGTGAGTCGATAAACAACCGCTTCCTGCGCCTGGACAAAAAGGGGCATGAGATTTGGCTGGAGGCCAGCTACAACCCTGTTCGCGAAGCCTCTGGGCGGGTGATCAAGGTCGTCAAGATTGCTACTGATGTCACTGCACGGGTGCAGAAGGAACAAGAGCAGGAAAGTCAAATCAACGCGATTAACCGTTCCATGGCAACCATTGAGTTCAACCGGCAGGGAGATGTCATCAGCGCCAACGAGAACTTCCTTGCAGTGATGGGTTACCGCCTCGATGAGATTGTTGGAAAGCACCATCGTCTGTTCTGTGAACGTAGCGAAAGTGAATCCAACGAGTATCGCCAGTTCTGGGAGCACCTGAATAAAGGCGAATTTTTCTCCGGTAACTTCAAGCGCCTCAACCAACAGGGACAAACGGTCTGGTTACGTGCGACTTATAATCCAGTGTTCGACGCCAACGGCAGCCTTTACAAAGTAGTTAAGTTTGCGAGCGATATTACTGCTCAGGTTCTCCAGCAGGAAACTGAGTCACGAGCAGCACGCATGGCCTATGAGACTTCACTGAAAACCGACAATACAGCACAGGAAGGCGCCCGGGTGGTGCAGGAGACCGTGGATGTCATGCAAAGCCTGGCTGGCGAATTGAATCACGCAGCCGAAGGTATCAATGATGTCAGTCAGCAGTCGGAAGTCATCAGCAGCATCGTGCAGACCATCCGTGGCATCGCCGAACAAACGAATCTTCTTGCGTTAAACGCCGCCATCGAAGCGGCTCGTGCCGGAGAGCAGGGTCGAGGTTTTGCGGTGGTCGCTGACGAAGTGCGCAATCTGGCTTCGCGCACAAGCCAGGCCACCATCAAAATTGTCGAAGTGGTGCAGCACAATCGTTTATTGGCCCAGGGGGCAGTAGCGAGGATGGAGGCGAGTAAAGACAAGGCGGAACAAGGAGTCAAATTAGCCGGAGAGGCTGGTCAAGTGATTATGGATATTCAGGATAGTGCTCGCCAAGTCGTACACGCGATCAGAAATTTCTCGTCGACATTAGCTAGATGATTCAGCCTTGCGGCTTGAACAAAATCCTGATTTGACCGACACATTGATGCGTAATTGAAAAATAGGTTTTGAATGAACGAAATATCACAACCAGTCCCTACTTGTAGGGCCTGCAGGGATGGCAAAGAACTGGGTTTTGAGTTCAGTATGGCGTTCCAGCCAATCGTAGATCTGCGCGACAACAGTATTTTTGCCTACGAGGCTTTGGTACGTGGTTGCGATGGCAGTGGTGCCGCTGCCATTCTTGGAAAGGTGAACGAACAGAACCGTTATGCCTTTGACCAAGCATGTCGAGTCAAGGCTGTGGAGCTTGCTTCACGCTTACAAATACCCTGCTTTGTCAGCATCAATTTCTTACCCAATGCGGTATATCAAGCAGCCACGTGCATTCGTGCAACACTTGAAGCCGCACGCAGATTTGGATTTCCCACCGAAAGACTGATTTTTGAGATCACCGAAAACGAAGAGCTGGTGGATAAGGAACATCTAAAAAGTATCATTCGAGAATATCGTCTTAAAGGCTTCAAGACAGCGATAGATGATTTTGGCGCTGGGTACGCGGGGCTCAATTTGCTGGCAGAGTTTCAACCCGACATCATCAAACTGGACATGACCTTGGTACGTAGCATATGCACTGACCCGGTGCGACAGGCAATCGTCCAAGGCATTCTCGGTGTATGCAAAGCGCTCAATATTGAAGTGATTGCAGAGGGCGTAGAGACCAATGCTGAACTACAGCAGTTACTAGCCATGGGCATTAACTACTATCAAGGCTATCTGTTTGCAAAGCCCGCATATGAAACGCTGCCAAACGTCACATGGCCGCCTCAGAACATTGACCAGGAATAGATGCCCTGATTTTTCATAAATCGAGGCGATCAATACGCTGAGTCTTTTGCGCATAATCTGTTTGCTCACAGTATTACTCGGATTGCCCCATCTCCTTTTCTGCTCACCTGGATACCGCACGGCCTTGATCGTCGACGTTGAACACCCACGGTCATGGATCCGTCTTATAGCGGATCAAACCTGACGGTTTAAAGCTGAACAAATACTGAGCTCAAGCGCCCAAAAGCCGTTTAGTCGTGGCCATCGACGTGCGGAAGGATTGCCCCGTATGTTGTAACTTATTGAGCAAACTTGCACCCAACCAAAGTTGGTATCGCGTCTCAGCCACGTAGCGTGCGTCGTCGTTAGGCAGGCAGGCAGGCATTTTTCAACTTCCCCCTGCTCGATGCCGGTGGTGACTCTCGAAACAATTTTTTCTGCCCCATCACGCAAAGTGAGACGCATAGACTCCGAAAGATCAGCCACTTCGGCGCTCAACTTTACAACGAGGCACTCGTCGCCATGTCCGGTCAAAATGCAGCGGTCTTGTCACCCATGCCAGTAGTCCATCAGACACTCATAAGCTGTCAGCCCTGGCTGCGCCAGGCGTGCCCGTACGACGCTCTTTGATAAGCCTGGCCCTGGCGCTGGGTGCGGGACAAATCGCCGTTGTCCAGGCCGATGAAAACAGCGGTTTTATCGAGGGCGCCAGCGCCACGCTGAATCTGCGCAACGCTTAAATCAATCGCAACTTCGTAAACCCCGCCCACCCCAGCAGCGCCGTGCCTCTTACTGGAAGCATCTTTGCCCTTGGCACGACGCCATTAACCTCTGTAGCGACGTCGCCTGCAACTGTGACCAAACTCGCAGCTACACCTGCAAGACTGTAATCCAAGGCTTTGGCCGTAGCCGAGCCTTCGGGCACAAAATCGCGTTGGGCCAGCATCCGTTCACTTGTTGGGATAGCGGGACAACAACAAATCTAGAAATCATCTTCAGTCGCTCTCCTATATTGTATTGCAGCTTGGTGGTCACCACGGTGATCGGAAGGCATTCCAACATCGATTTGACGTGGAGCAGCAACGCTTGGAATTAAGACAACTGCGTTATTTCGTAAAAATCCTCGAACACGGCAGCCTGGGACGCGCAGCGCTTGAACTGGACGTGGGCGTATCAGCCCTTAGCCAACAGATCGCGAAACTTGAAAGTGAACTGTCAACCCGCCTCCTTAATCGCACCACCACTGGCGTCACACCGACCAGCTCCGGTATGGCGTTCCTGCACCATGCCCAGCTGTGTTTGCGGCAGGCCGACAATGCGATCATGGCGGCTCACCGTGGGCGAATGAGTGGGTAAGTCACCGTCGGAATGGCGCCCACGACTGCCACTGTTCTCGCCCTGCCATTGATCAACGCGATGCGAGAGCGCTACCCGGATATTCAATTGCACCTGGTCGAGATGCTGTCCGGGCATTTGGCCACGCAACTCAATGCTCGCCAGATCGACCTGGCCATTCTGTTTCAACTCGAAGGGGGTAAGCGCTGGAGCGTGACGCCGCTGCTCGACGAGAAACTATTTGTCATCAGCTCACCTCACCTGCTCCACGCCCCCCAAGGAACCAGCGTGCAACTGGCGGATCTGGGTCAACTTCCACTGGTGATGCCGAGTGTGCAACACGGTTTGCGTTCTACGCTGATGGTTGCGTTTGAACGTTCGGGATTGGCGCCCAACATCATCATGGAAGTGGATGGTCTTGCCGTATTGATGAACGCCGTACGCGCAGGTCATGCCGCCACCATCCAGCCCGGAGCGGCGGCGGCGCTTAAAGGCGAGTCGGGACTTTCCGTGGTGGAAATTTCCGATGCTCACGTGGGTCGACGAAACCTGTTGGCGACACTGCCTGATGATGAACTGGCTCCCGCAGCCCTGGCGGCGCGGCTGGTCATCACTGATGTCGCGCGACAGTTGGTGATTGATCATCAGTGGCCGGGCGCTTCGTGGATCGAAGACGTCGCGCCATGATCTCTATGCCCCCTACCCCGGCTTTACGGTGAGCGCCAACCGGCAAAGCCTTTACGAAAACTAAACACCCCAACTCATTTCGCGCCTTTCGACAATAAGCTGACAGCACTACCTTCTCCCCACTCGCGAGGAGCACTTCGTTCATGCCTCCTTGCGATTGAGGAGTGATGATGATCGACGTATTAGTAATTGGCGGTGGCAATGCTGCCTTGTGTGCAGCGTTGATGGCTCGAGAGGCCGGCGCTAGCGTCATGTTGCTGGAAGGTGCACCAAAAATCTGGCGCGGCGGCAACTCGCAACACACCCGAAACCTGCGCTGCATGCACGACGCACCGCAAGATGTGTTGGTCGATGCCTATCCCGAAGAAGAATATTGGCAGGATCTGCTGAAAGTCACCGGTGGGATTACCAACGAAAAGCTTGCTCGTATTGTCATCCGCGCCTCGTCGAACTGCCGTGACTGGATGCGCTCCCATGGTGTGCATTTTCAGCCGTCGTTGTCTGGAGCCCTACATGTTGCGCGCACCAATGCGTTTTTCATGGGCGGCGGCAAAGCGTTGGTTAATGCCTACTTCCGCAGCGCCGAGCAGCTGGGCGTCAAGATCCGCTACAACGCACAAGTCACTGACATTGAGTTGAAGGGTGGAGAGTTCGTCGCGGCGTACATCGGTGAACGTGAGGTCGATGGTCAGCGTTTTCCCGCCGAGCGTATCCAGGCCAAGGCCTGCGTTCTGGCCGCTGGCGGATTCGAATCCAACCGCGAATGGCTCCGCGAAGCCTGGGGTCAAAACGAGCGCGGAGAATGGCCTTCAGACAACTTTCTGATTCGCGGGACGCGTTTCAATACCGGCGTACTGCTTCGGCGCATGCAGGCCCTGGGCGCCGATTTCATTGGCGACCCGACGCAAGCGCACATGGTGGCCATCGACGCCCGTGCGCCCCTGTATGACGGTGGTATCTGTACCCGTATCGATTGCGTATCGCTGGGCGTGGTGGTTAATCGCGACGGTGAACGCTTCTATGACGAGGGCGAAGACTTCTGGCCCAAGCGGTATGCGATCTGGGGGCGCCTGGTCGCGGGTCAACCCGGCCAACAGGCTTACTCGATCATCGACCAACAAGCCCTCGGCCGGTTCATGCCGCCTGTGTTTCCGGGCACTAAAGCCAACTCGTTGGAAGATCTGGCCCGCCAGTTGAAGCTTCCCGTTACCCAATTCGTCAAAACCATCGAGCAATACAACGCGGCCTGCCGCGTCGGCACGTTCGACCACACCGCACTGGACGATTGCCACACCGAGGGTTTGGCGCCCGCCAAAACCCATTGGGCCCGCCCGCTGGTAAAGCCACCGTTCTGCGCCTACCCACTCAAGCCCGGCGTGACATTCACCTATTTAGGTCTCGCTACCGACGAAACCGCCGCCGTTCACTTCAACGACAAGCCTAGCCCCAACCTGTTTGTTGCAGGAGAAATGATGGCGGGCAACGTATTGGGCAAGGGCTATACCGCCGGCATCGGCATGGCCATCGGTACCGCATTCGGTCGCATCGCCGGTGTGCAAGCCGCGGCTGCGGCCGGCTTCCTTACCCCTTCATTCACGGAGCCCCAACATGCAGCTGTTTGATCCCCAGGCACCGGGTCAATTGATACCGGTACTCAACCTTGAAGAAAGTGAAGTCCAGCGACAAATGACCGTTTGCAATGCCTGTCGTTATTGCGAGGGCTTCTGCGCTGTATTCCCGGCCATGACAAGGCGTCTGGAGTTTTCTCAGGCAGATATCCATTACCTGGCGAACCTTTGCCATAACTGCGGTGCGTGCCTGCATGCCTGTCAGTACGCTGCCCCTCACGAGTTCGAAATCAATGTGCCCAAGGCCATGGCCAAGGTCCGCCTCGACACTTACGCCGAGTACGCCTGGCCACAGGTGATGGGCAAGTTGTACCGGCGCAACGGACTGACTTTGGCGCTGGCATCCGGTGCAGGGCTCGCGCTGTTTCTCTGCCTCACGTTGTTGGCGATGGGCAATCTGTTTACCGCAATGCCCGGGGGAAATTTCTACGGGATCTTCCCGCATAACACCCTGGCACTGATGTTCGGTGCGGTCTTCGGCTTCGCGGTACTGGCTTTGACGATTGGCGTGCGACGCTTCTGGCGCAACGTTTCACCGGCGGATGCGCCCCGCCAGGAAAAGACAGCCGCTGTGCTGGAGGCCACGGCCAACGTCGCCCAACTCAAATACCTGGACGGGGGTCATGGCGAGGGCTGCAATAACGCCGATGATCAATTCACCCAGTGGCGGCGGCGCTTCCACCACTTCACCTTCTACGGCTTCATGCTGTGCTTCGCCGCCACCGGTGTCGCCACGCTCTACCATTTCCTGTTGGACTGGTCGGCGCCCTACCCCGTCCTGAGCTTGCCGGTAATGCTGGGTATCACCGGTGGACTCGGCCTGCTGATCGGCCCCGCAGGCCTGTTGTGGCTGAATCTGCGTCGCCACCCCGAGCACGGCGACGAGAATCAGAAACCCATGGATCGCGGCTTTATCGCGCTGCTGTTTCTAGTTAGCGCCAGCGGCCTCGCACTTCTCGCGTTTCGCGACACCACTGCCCTGGGCCTGCTGCTGGCGATCCATCTCGGCCTGGTCATGGCGTTTTTCCTGACCATGCCCTACAGCAAATTCGCCCATGGCATTTTCCGCAGCGCCGCGCTGCTCAAATACTCCATCGAAAAACGCCAACCGAACCCGATCAACGCTGGAAGCGACTGATCGTTGAGCCATCTATTCCAAAAACAATATTGATCACCACGGTAGCCATGATGAAAACAACAACTCAAGACACCCGATCCAAGGGGTCGAAACTGGGCGCCATCCTGCGTGTCACCAGCGGCAATTTTCTCGAACAGTTCGACTTCTTTCTGTTCGGGTTCTACGCGACCTACATCTCGCAGACTTTCTTCCCTGCCACCAGCGAGTTTGCTTCGCTGATGATGACCTTCGCCGTATTCGGCTCGGGGTTCCTGATGCGTCCGTTGGGCGCTATCGTGCTGGGGGCGTACATCGACAAGGTGGGACGGCGCAAGGGACTGATCGTGACGCTGTCGATCATGGCTGCCGGAACAGTATTGATCGCCTTGGTACCCGGCTACGCCAGCATAGGCATCGCAGCGCCGATATTGGTGTTGCTCGGGCGACTGTTGCAGGGATTCTCCGCGGGTGCGGAAATGGGGGGTGTTTCCGTGTACCTGGCTGAAATCGCCACGCCCGGACGCCGGGGTTTCTTTACCAGTTGGCAGTCGGCCAGCCAACAAGTGGCAATCATTCTTGCGGCTTCGTTGGGTTATGCGATTAACGCGTCCATGGACGCTGCGGACGTTGCAGCCTGGGGCTGGCGTATCCCATTCTTCATTGGTTGCCTGATTATCCCGTTCATCTTCATCATTCGCCGCTCGCTTCAGGAAACCGATGCTTTCAAAGCGCGCAGCCATCACCCAAGTGCCAGTGAAGTCTTTCGCTCGATGCGCGACAACTGGCGCACGGTACTGGCTGGTGGTCTGTTAGCGTCGATGACCACCACCACGTTCTATCTCATTACCGTCTACACCCCGACTTTTGGCCGGTCTGTACTGAACCTGAGCACCAGCGACAGTCTGGTGGTCACGCTCTTCGTCGGCCTGAGCAACTTCATCTGGCTACCCATCGGCGGTACGATCTCTGATCGCATTGGTCGCCGCCCCTTGTTGCTGGCGGTCAGCTTGCTGTGCATCTTCACCGCCTATCCCGCCATGCATTGGCTGGCCGCGGCGGCAAGCTTCGAACGACTGCTCGCCGTGCTGCTGTACTTCTCTTTTTTCTTTGGCATTTACAACGGCGCGATGGTTGCGGCATTGACCGAGGTAATGCCGCAGAACGTACGAGTCGTAGGATTTTCACTGGCATTCAGTTTGGCAACGGCTGTGTTTGGCGGTTTTACACCCGCCATCTCAACAATCCTGGTACAGGCAACAGGAGACAAGGCGTCGCCCGCCTACTGGCTGATGTTTGCTGCGGTGTGTGGGTTCACAGCGACGACGATCCTGTATCGCAGGCAAAAAGCAGTGCCAGTCAACGCTTGATCAAAGATAGGTTTCGGCGGAATTCAGGGCTTTGCGCTGAATAGATATCGCGCCCTGGCCTGCATTGAGTCCTCTTCGTCTCAATGCAGGCCAACAACCTACCTATCCTTTCCAGAGCCCTGCTCCACGGTGCCCAAACCTAAAACCAGAGCAAACAACATCTCGGGTGCGCGAGGCCGCGATCAGGGGATCACCAAAGAACGATGTCGTAGGTAAAGTAGACCCGGTTGCTGTCTCGGCCACGGGAATAATCCGAACGGTAAACGTAGTTACGCAACCGCACACCCAGGCCTTTGAAGGTGCCTTGCTGTACGACGTAAGCCAGTTCGGCATCACGCTCCCACTCTTTTACCGTGGTGTTGGATTTACCGTCGTTGCCGCTCAAATAGCGGGTGGAGAACGTCAGGCCCGGCACACCAACGGCAGCAAAGTTATAGCCGTAATTGAGCATCCAGGTTTTTTCATCTTCCTCGACGAACTTGCCTATCCCGGCGTTGCTGAACGAGTAAACCGTAGCGCCACTGATAAAGGGCAAACCAGCATCACCACTCAGGGTCTGGTATCCGCCACCGAAGGTATGGCCGGAGATGGCGTAGGACAGTTGCCCGCTCAGCATGTTGTTGTCGATCTTGCCGCTGTAGGCAGAACCGGTATCAACACTGTTGAAGTAGCGCAAATCACTGGTCAGCACGCCGCCGCCCAACGGAAGATCGTGCTGGATACCCGCAAAATTCTGACGGTAGAAATTTTCCAGCTCGCCGTAGAAGTAACTCAAGCGAATGGTTTTCCCCAGCTTGTACTCGGCCCCTGCGTAGCTGAAGTCGCCTGATTTATCACCGCCATAACCGTCGGGCACAATCGGCATGCTGTCGGTGGAATCACGCTGTTTGAATCGATCCAGGTAGCCCCCGGTGAGGGTGAGGTTGTCGATGTCGACGCTACTGATATGTGTGCCCTGGAACGTTTGCGGCAATAGTCGCGCATCGTTGTAGATCAGCACCGGAGTCTTGGGTAACAAGGTGCCGTATTTGACCGTGGTCTTCGCCAATTGGGCCTTGGCGGTCATGCCCAGGCTTGAAAACTCGTCAGCCGCACGTCCGTCATCATGGACAGGCAACAAGCCAGTGCCGCTACGGCCCCGGCCGGAGTCAAGCTTGACCCCGAGCAGGCCAAGGGCATCCACACCAAACCCGATGGTGCCGGGGGTAAACCCTGACTGGTAATCCAACAGGAATCCCTGGGCCCACTCGGTTCGCTCGCTCTTCGCCGTCCTTGCCGATTTGGCACTCAAACCATGCTCGTCGCGGAAATTTTCATTGAAATAGACATTACGCAATTGCAGCTTGAGCTTGCTGTCATCGATAAATCCTTGCGCACTGGCACTGGCCAGCGGCATCAAACAAAGAAGTGGAAATAGCGCCCGTTGGGTGTGCAAAGTGGTCATGACAAGCTACTCATTGTTGTTTTTTTGGAGTGCAGGACAGCGCGCGCCTCACTGGCGAGGCGCGTCGGGAAAAAGCAAGTGGTGTTGGGGGAATCAGGTGAAGAGACTGATCGCCCCGGTCAACAGCGCTAGCGCGGTAATCACCAGGGAAGTGAGCACCGCCCATTTGACGGTGGCTTTCTGGAAGTCGCCGATATCGCGATCAACCATTCCCACCAGCAACAGGGTTGAAGCTACCAACGGACTCATCAGGTGTACTGGCTGGCCGAGAATCGATGCGCGGGCGATCTCCACCGGATCAATGCCATACGCCGCAGCGGCATTCGCCAGGATGGGCACCACACCGAAATAGTAAGCATCGTTGGACAGGACGAAGGTCAGCGGCATGCTGGTAATCGCCACTACCAGTGGGAACAGATGCCCCCAAGACGGTGGAATCCAGTCAACCAGGGTTTGCGCCAGCGAGTCGACCATCTTGGTGCCGGAAAAAATCCCGGCAAAGATACCGGCGGCAAACACCAGGAGTACGACTGTCATCGCGTTGCCCGAATGGGCAAGGATGCGTTCCTTCTGAATATCCAGTTGCGGATAGTTGATCATCAGCGCCAGTACGAATCCGATCAGGAACAGGATCGCGGAATGCATGATCCCCATCACCAGCGCTACCATCACCACGATCACCAACAGCAGGTTGACGTAGGCCAGCTTCGGGCGCTTGTGCGGAGTGTCTTCAAGAATCGCCTTGATGTAGCAATCACCGCCGCCGCTTTCCAGTTGGATATTACCGATACGCTTGCGCTCGGCACGGCCCAGCAGGAAGGCAGTGAAGACCACCCACATTGCACCGCCGATCATGGTCGGCAGCAAGGGAACGAAGTAGGCGCCGGCATCCAGGCCCAGCGCCGCGATCGCTCGGGTCGCGGGCCCTCCCCAAGGGGTCATGCCACTCATGATGCTCAGAGATAGCATGGCAATGGTCGCCAGGATCATTGGATTCATCCCGATACGTTTGTACAGGGGAAGCATTGCCGCACAGGTAATCATGTAGGTGGTGGTGCCATCACCGTCCAGAGCTACCAGCAGCGACAACAACGCTGTGCCGACCGCGATTTTCATCGGGTCGCCGTTGACGCGCTTGAGGATCTTGCGAATCAGTGGGTCAAACAGGCCGGCGTCGATCATCAAGCCAAAAAACAAGATCGCGAACAGCAGGAGCGCGGCCGAAGGTGCGACCATTTTCAAGCCGTCGAGCATCATCTTGCCGGTAGTGCCCCCAAAACCGCCAATGACGGCAAACACAATCGGCACCACTGTCAGGGCGACAATCGGCGACAACCGTTTGGTCATTATCAGGACTGTGAAGACCACCACCATGGCCAAGCCAAGCAATGCGAGCATAGTTAAGTTCTCTTGTTCTTATGAGTAGCGTGGCCGACGCACAGACGCACGACCCCGTGCCCGCCAGATGGCACGATCAACGGTACCTGGCGGGGGTGTTAATTGAAGTATTGAAGGGGGCTCGATTCAGCCGTGACCGGTTAGACGTGTTCCGTGACCTTCAGGCCGTCCCAGTCCGGCGTCTGGACTTGGGTAGAGGCCACCGCGGGCAAAGGTGTGCCGTCCAGGGTGCGCATCAGGGTCTCGCGATCGCAGGCGTTCTCCGAGATGGACATCACCACGGTAGCCACCGCGTTGCTTGCCAGACTGGTCAATGCCCGGGCTTCCGACATGAAGCGGTCGATACCGATCAGCAGGGCGAGGCCGGCCAGGGGAATGTCATGGATCACGGTGAGTGTCGAAGCCAGCGCGACAAAACCGGCGCCGGTGACACCCGCGGCCCCCTTGGAGGACAAGAGCATGATCGCCAGCATGGTCACGGTCTGGGTCATGCTCAGTTCGATGTTGCAGGCTTGGGCAATGAACACTGCTGCCAGCGAGAGGTAGATCGCCGTACCGTCGAGGTTAAACGAGTAACCCGTTGGCAGCACCAACCCCACCACACCTTTCTTGCAACCCAGGGCTTGCAGCTTTTCCAGCATCCGCGGCATCACAGGCTCAGTGGAAGAAGTCCCCAACACCACCAGGAATTCTTCACGGAAGTAGCGCAGCAACTTCCAGAGGCTGAAACCATTGGCCCGGCAAATGCTCCCCAGCACCACAAAGACGAAGAACGCGCAGGCGATGTACAACGTCATGATCAACTTGGCTAACGAGCCCAGCGATGTAATACCGTACTGGCCTACGGTGAACGCCAAAGCGCCGAAGGCACCGATCGGAGCGAAGCGCATCAGGTAGGAGAAGATCTTGAACACCATGTGCGAGGCGGATTCCAGTACATCCAGCACCGGCTTGCCACGCTCGCCGATCGCCGAGAGTGCAAAACCGCAAAGCACTGCGATGAACAACACCGGCAGTACTTCACCTTTATTGAAAGCACCGATGAACGTGTCCGGGATGATGTGCATGAAAAACTCGACCACTCCCAGCTTCGCGGCAGAATCGGTGTACTGCGACAGGCCCTTGGTGCTCAACTGGGTGGGGTCAATGTTCATGCCCACACCGGGCTTGAACAGGTAGACCGACACCAGGCCGATGATCAAACTGATCACGGTCAGCGCCAGGAACAGCAGCATGGTCTTGCTCAACAGGCGGCCGAGGGAGCGTTTGTCGCTCATGCCGGCGATGCCGGTGACGATGGTGCAGAAAACCACCGGAGCGATCATCATCTTGATCAGCTTGATGAAGGCATCACCCAGCGGTTTCAAGGCAATGGCCTGTTGCGACCAAAAATGTCCGACCAGCACGCCCAACAGCACGGCGAGGAGGATCTGGAAGTAGAGCGATTTTACAACTTTCATGGCATCACCCATTTTTAGAATTGTGCTGATGCAACAACGGCAATGACTGGGGGGAATTATCCGGCGAGTCGTTGGGAAGCCGCGGCGTAGACAAAACCGGAGAACAGTCGACGCGATGTACGTACCACCGAGGCGCGAATGGTCTCACCCTGATCGCCGGTGTAAGACAATACGACATCTATTCCACCACTTGGATGTTCAATGCGTACTTGCTTCAAGCGCGGCTCGCTAACCCCGCCAAGCAATTGCGCGACCACACTGCCTGGCGTGACGCAAGCGGTGGCCAGGCCGATGGAACCGGTGATCGCCAAGGCCCGGTGGCAGTTGTGGGGCATGAAGTAGCGCACCTGGATTGTGCCGCCGGCCTTGGCCGGAGATACCAGTACGGGCTTGGGAATCACTTTATCGCTGACATCACCCAGGCCCATTGCCAGGCCCGCTTGCAGTCGCAAGGACTCCAGGCGACGCAGGAACTCTTTATCGGCATCCAGTTCAGCAGGGCTTTCATCACCCTGTTTACCCAGTTGGCCGGCTTCGACGATCATCATCGGCATTGCCATGTCGATGCAGGTCACGGGGATACCGTCGATTAAATCCTGCGTTTGCCCCGTCGGGAAAAGTTTGCCGGTCTTGCTGCCCGCAGCATCCAGGAACGTCAGTTGCACAGGAGCGGCGGTACCCGGCACTCCATCGATGGCGGTGTCGCCTTCATAGCTGACCGTGCCACCGGGGGTCTGTACCTCGGCGTTCACAAAAGTCCCGGTATTGAGGTTGCGAATACGCACACGGGTCAGGTCTTTGCAGGCTTTGACCAGCCCCTGCTCGATGGCGAACGGGCCAACGGCGCAGAGCATGTTTCCGCAATTGGGCGCGGTATCGACTCGACGCTGGGAGACCATGACCTGAACGAACAAATAGTCGACATCCGCATCAGGATGCAGCGACGGGCTGACGATCGCCACCTTGCTGGTTTGTGGGCTACCGCCACCGATACCGTCAATTTCCAGCTCATGCCCAGAACCCATAAGGTTGAGCAACAGTTCATCACGCTCTGCGATCGCAACAGGTAAATCCCAGGCGAGGAATACCGGGCCCTTGGAAGTACCACCGCGCATTAGCACACAGGGAATTCGTTGCATGAATACTGACTCTTGTTGATCAATGGGGGTTATTGATGTCTTGTGAGCAAGAGTCGCAGGCTTTCAAAATTGTTTCCAATGCAAATATCAGCCTGATTATTGCGTTTGACGAATGATAAACCTAGGATGACTGGGCTGACCAACGCTCCTCTGAGGGGATAAAAAAAGTGAATTATGAGCTCAATGACATTCGATCTTTCGTGAAGATCGCAGAACTTGGCAGTTTCCACGAAGCTGCCGATGCATTGCATCTCTCTCAACCTGCGTTGAGTCGCAGAATGAAAAAGCTTGAAGAGGGATTGGGAACAGCGCTCCTCGATCGCACGACAAGAAGGGTAAGCCTCACCAGTGTCGGGCGAGACTTCCTGCCCAAGGCACGACGCTTACTGGATGACTTCGACGACTCGATACTCAACATCCGGGAGCTGGCGGAACGCCAAAGCGGCCGGGTAACCCTGGCCTGCATCCCCACCGCAGCCTTCTATTTTTTGCCATCGGTCATCCGTCTCTACAACGAGCGCTATCCACAAATTCGCATTCGCTTGCTTGACCTGAGTGCGAACGAAGGGCTGGAGGCTGTCCTGCGTGGCGAAGCCGACTTTGGCATCAACATGATGAGCGGCCAGCACCCGGACATAGAGTTCGTGCCGTTGGTCAACGAGCCTTTTGTACTGGCGTGTCGACGCGATCATGAGTTGGCCAAACGAAGCGCCGTCACCTGGTCTGAACTCAGCAATTACCGCCTGATCGGGGTCGGTCGCCTGAGCGGCAACCGAATGTTGCTTGACCACGCTTTGTCGGGCTTGAGCTGGCGCCCGCAGTGGTTTTATGAGGTGCAACACCTGTCTACATCGCTGGGTCTGGTAGAAGCTGGATTAGGCGTTTCG
This sequence comes from Pseudomonas umsongensis, assembly GCF_002236105.1. Classification (GTDB taxonomy): domain Bacteria; phylum Pseudomonadota; class Gammaproteobacteria; order Pseudomonadales; family Pseudomonadaceae; genus Aquipseudomonas; species Aquipseudomonas umsongensis. The sequence continues at coordinate 1,024,655 of NZ_NIWU01000001.1, read as the reverse complement.
GCAATGCCGAGCCTGGCAATGCCTGCAGTGGATCATCCAACGTTGGTGAGCATCCCTTTGATCGAGCCTGTTGTGAACCGATCGTTGGGACTGGTTTACCGACGAGGCGCCTCCCTCTCCCCTGCAGCGGAAAAATTCGTCTCCATCCTACTGGAACAGTGGGAGCAATGACCCTTGAGTTTCCGCTAGCCTAAGTTGAGAGAAAGGCCGATCGGCTTGGGCGGCTTATCCAGCAAAACGCGCCGGTGCATCAAATCAATGATCACATTTTGGCGCGTGTCAGCCGTAATCGGGTCGCCTCCTACCTGTGACACTCAGCCGCTTACGAATAACACTCGCAGAAATCTAAGCGACTGGATCGTCCGGCACTGTTTTTATCGTACACCCCTTCGATCCTTGGTCTTTACTGCCAAGCGGACAGGAGCGCTCGATTTCGACCTGTCCTTAGGACTTAGTCAACGCCATCTAGGGAATGATCGATGAAGTGCATCCAGTTGAAAGAAAATCATCCGGGAAAAATGCCTAAAAAACGCGTTGCATTTCAATGGACAGCCATTGGGATGTTGGTATTCAGCTTTCCGCTCAGCGGCCTCAGCGCTGCAAAGGCGGCTACTCAAGTCGCAGACACCGTCTATTTCGGCGGCTCTATCTTGACCATGGAAGGTGATAATCCAACCTATGCTGAGGCGATTTCCGTGAAGGACGGAAAGATTCTGTCTGTCGGAAACAAGACTGATGTCCTGAAGGGTCAGGGAGATCACAGTCGCCTTGTGGATTTGAAAGGTAAGGTACTTCTTCCGGGATTCATTGATGCGCATGGCCATGCCTGGACAACGGGCTTTCAGAAACTGTCCGCTAACCTGCTGCCACCTCCGGATGGCGGGGGCAAATCCATTCCAGCGGTGGTAGCTGCGTTGAAAAGCTGGCAGCAAAAAAACGCTGTCGCTATCGATAAGGTTGGCTGGATTGTCGGATTTGGCTATGACGACTCTCAATTGGTGGAGCAGCGCCATCCCAACGCAGATGATCTTGACCAGGTTTCTACCGAGCTGCCTGTTGTCATTATCCATCAGTCAGCCCACCTGGCAGTGATGAATCATAAAGCACTGGAAATGTCCGGCATTTCGGCGCAGAGCACCGACCCTTCCGGCGGCGTGATTCGTCGTACAAGCGACGGTAAAACCCCTGACGGCGTGCTGGAGGAAATGGCGTTTTTCGCCCCGATCTTCAAACTGCTGGCCACTTTTGACCCTTCGGTGAATGAAAAAATTGCCTTGGCCGGTGCCGATTACTACGCACAATACGGATTTACCACGGCCCAGGAAGGCCGAGCCAGCAAAGCGCAGGTAGAGACCTGGCAAAAACTGGCCAGCCAGAAAAAGATGAAGATTGATGTGGCAGCCTATCCAGACCTTCAGGCTGAGCAGGCTTTCATGAAAACGGTTTCTCCGAGTGTCGAGTACGACAACCACTTCCGGATCGCCGGGGTAAAGCTCAGTTTGGATGGCTCTCCCCAAGGACGCACTGCTTGGCTGACAGAACCGTACAAGGTTCCGCCGCCAGGCCAGGCAGCCGACTACAAAGGCTACCCTGCAATTCCCAAAGCTGAAGATAGAGAAGCGCTTGTCAATCAGGCATTTGAGAGTAACTGGCAGGTGCTTGCCCATTGCAATGGTGATGCTGCATCCGACGCATTCATTGATGCGGTGACAAAAGCCGAAAAAAGGTACGGCAAAGGTGATCGTCGGACGGTGATGATTCATGCTCAGGCTGTTCGTGAAGATCAGTTGGACAAGATGAAATCGCTGGGCATAATCCCGTCTTTCTTCGGCATGCAGACCTTCTATTGGGGGGACTGGCACCGCGATGTGACCATGGGCAAAGAGCGTGCATTTCGTTGGGATCCTGCCGCCTCTGCCATCAAACGCGGAATGCTTTTCACTGAGCATCACGACGCGCCAGTCGCCACACCTAGCGCAATGATGATCGTCTTTGCCTCAGTCAACCGCACCAGTCGCTCGGGAGAGGTGATTGGACCTGACCAGCGCATCAGCCCATACGTGGCTTTGAAGTCCATTACGGCCTCTGCGGCTTATCAATATTTTGAAGAACGGAGCAAAGGAACCTTGCAGCCAGGCAAACTCGCCGACTTCGTTATCTTGAACAAGGATCCTACCAAGGTTGCCCCTGAAACCATCAAGGACATCCAAGTTCTCGAAACGATCAAAGAGGGCGACACTGTCTATCAGGCAGTAGAAGGATAACTATTTCTAGAAGTCGCGGCTTATCGCGGTGTTGGAAGCCGGTAGGTGTGTTTGGCAAACGCTTACGCATGATGCGCGGACAAGGTGAGGCTGCCGAGAACATACGCGGGGCCCTGGCTCCCAAACAGGTGAAGGGCGATCCAACCGCATGGCCGGATTATCACGCCCTGGAATCCAGCATTACGCTGATGCCTCACTCAATGCAGCGCGTTCGGCCACATGCCGTAAAGAGTCGAAATTGATATTGGCGCCGGAGTCGATGGCAATCAGTGTCTGATCCCGCACACCCGTTCGCGCAACGTATTTCTTGATGCCAGCAACGGCCAGAGCGCCAGAAGGCTCTGTGATAGAGCGTGTATCGTCGTAGATATTCTTCATCGCGATGCAAAGCTCATCGTTACTGACAGTCAGTACCTCATCGACGCAAAACCTGCACACCTCAAAGCCGTGGGCGCCGATCTGCGCGACCGCCACACCATCGGCAAAGGTGCCCACACTTGGCAGCACCACTCGATCATCGGCCTGGAGGGCTGCATTCAAACAGGCTGAATGTTCCGACTCGACGCCAATGATGCGCACCTCTGGCCGCAAGTATTTAACGTAAGCCGCGATGCCGGCGATCAAACCGCCACCGTCCACCGGAACAAAGATGGCATCCAGCCCCCCTTGATGCTGACGCAGTATTTCCATGGCGACCGTGCCCTGCCCGGCAATGACATCTGGATCATCGAAAGGCGAAACAAAAGTTTTGCCGGTTTGGCTTGCCAGTTCTAGTGCATGAGACAAGGCAAACGGAAAGCTTTCGCCGTGCAGCAGTGCCTGGGCGCCACGACTACGGACTCCTGACACCTTCAACTCTGGCGTCGTGGTGGGCATGACAATCATGGCGTCGATGCCAAGTTGCCGTGCTGCCAATGCCACACCCTGGGCATGATTACCCGCTGAAGCGGTGATCACTCCGCGCTTCTTTTGCGCCGCGCTCAAGTTGACCAGTTTGTTGTAGGCGCCTCGGATCTTGAAGGAAAAGGTCGGTTGAAGATCTTCGCGCTTGAGCAGGATCTGGTTACCCAATGCCAACGATAATGCAGGTGCCGGCTGCAGGGGCGTATGCACGGCCAGTTCGTAAACCGGCGCGGCGAGGATCTTTTTGACGTACTGCTCAAGTAGGGTGTGTTGGGCGAGCGTACTGGGCATGATCGTCTCCTGACATTGATCAGAGCCCCGAGACAGAAAATGAAAACCCGCCTCCAGGGCGGGTTGGGTGCTGCAGTCGTGAGCTAGCCCGCCAAATGAGGAATGGCGGTAATAATGCTTGGCTGGCAGCGCAATACGATGAAAGTCATGCTCGGAAATTAGCCGGGCGCCGACGGCAAGTCAACGGCCAATTTCCAAATTCTTCGGTAGCTGATCGGCAACGCCTCATTTACGTTTGCGTGGCGCCAAAAGCATCGGACTTTGCAGTGTTCCGTAACGCAGTTGCCCCTTTATCTGAAACATTGCAGTGGATTAGACCGCACCCATTCAACAACGGACTGGCTCCAGCTAAGGCCGAGAAAAAACTTAACGTCGTGTCCGGGATTAGTTGCCCACTACAGAGCGTCCGTTCTGAGTGACTGAAGAACTCGACCTTTATCGAACCCTTGCCGAAGCGATAGGTCTGCTCTTGTACACGTCCACGGAAATAATCGAATGTCCGCTCAACACACCCTTGTCGTCCTCGCTCGGGGCGGATATGCCGCTCGAGGCGTTCTGTATCTGATCATTGGTATCTTCGCGCTGCTGGCGGCTCAAGACTCAACAAAACCGAAGGACAGCCACAAAAGCCTTGAAGCGTTATTGAGCCAGCCATTTGGATATGTCCTGGTTGGGCTAGTGGTGGCGGGACTACTGGCCTTCGCAGGGTGGCGAGTGCTGCAAGCCATTCGCGACGTCGATCATCACGGTACGAAACTAAAGGGGCTGGTGATTCGTGCGGGTTTGTTGGCGGGCGGTTTACTCAATGGTGCTCTTGCGTTTTTTGCATTAGGGCTGCTCATTAGCGGCGTCAGAAGCTCAGGTAATGCCGGAGGTGGGGAGACGAAGGATCTACTGGCGCATCTTTTGTCCTGGGATCACTCAAACGTGGTCGTCTACCTCATGGCGCTCGTTCCATTAGGCGTAGGAATTGCTCACATCATCAAAGGATGGAAAGCGTCGTTCGAGAAGTATTTTGAGGCTGATGAGGACGTGATGCGATACGTCCGTCCGGTGGCTCGTTTCGGACTCATGGCTCGCGGCGTGGTGTTTCTTGAGATCGCCCTGCTCCTGGCAATCAGCGGCTCCCGTTATCAGGCCACGGATCCACCTGGCATGAAGGAAGCGCTCGATGCTCTGCAGAACCTACCGGTTGGCGGTTTGATTCTGATGGTGATGGCTTTGGGGTTAATTGCCTTTTCGGCCTACAGCTTCTCCGAAGCCGCATGGCGCAAGATAAACATGGATGTGCCTGGGGTAACGAAAACATAGGCGCGTGGCAGGAGGCATCGCCGAAGCGGAACCCTCCGTATTAAATTAATTTGAACCGCTTTGAGACGTGCTCGCCTAATGATCAGCTTGTGATGAATTGCACAGGCAATGTGCCAATAACGGCATACTCCGAGAGGTGATCGACGTGGCTAAAGACGAGAAGAAAAGCAAAGGTGACGCTTCGAAAGCAAGCAAGGATTTGAAAGACAAAAAGGCATCACCGGCGAAGAAATCAGCTGCGGCCTCGGCTCTTTCGAAGTCTTCCGAAAAGAAAGACAAGAAAAAAGATGCCGAACCAAAGAAATCTGCAAAAAAAGCTGATAGCAAGCCAGAAAAGGCCAAGAAATCAGAGAAAGCAGAAAAGTCGACGAAAAAGAAAAAGTGACATCCTGGTATTTGCTAGGGCTTTACGCCCTAGCTTACTCAGGCCGAGTTGTTCGCAACCGCGATCAGTACCTTCGCCATGAAGGTGGAGCATTTGGACAATCTTGATTGGGTTCAATGGCCCGCTATGTTCGTCACGGTACTTGCGGCGTGGCTGATCGGATCTCAGCGCCCAAGAAGGCGAATGACCGGGTTCGTATTGTTCAGCTTGAGTAACGTGCTATGGGTGATTTGGGGCATTTATGCGCAAGCTCATGCGCTTATCGTGTTACAGATTTGCCTGTTCCTGATGAATCTCCGTGGGTTCAAAAAGAACTCTAGAGGCCCGTAGCATCAGGATCCCGGGATACCCTCGAATCTTTGAGATTCTTTCTGAAACCCCGGGCGTTCATCCCTAGAAGCACACACTCAAGTACGATCAACGCATAAGCGTGCGAGTGAAGACCCCAGACAACCCACAACGCATTGCTCGCGATGAACCCCCAAAACGCGATCATCCGTCGGCGTGGTCGTTGGGAACCGACGAACCAGGCCGAGATCACCGTGACCACCATAGCGGGCCATTGCACAAGATCGATATATTCCAAGCCAACTCCCCTCGCGCTACAGCCTTATTCAATGTGCAACGCCAGCACTCGCCAGCGAGTTGAGAGTGGGCAGTCCACTCAAACCGTGGATATGGCGAATAGGTGATTCGGGCCATCGACGCGGTAGATGTAAGGGGCTGGACACCGCTGCACAGCTCAAAGTTCTAAGCGAAGCCTTCGGGTTACGGTTTCGTTCGCTAATCGCACGACATCTCCTGCCAGGACACCCGCCTGCGCCCATTGTTTGGCACCCTATGCACATCGTTGCAGTAACCATGAATTCATGCGGTTTGGCGTCAGAGCATTCTGTTCGGCCAACTTGAAAACAGGAGTAAGCCTTGATCAATAAAACATTTGAATCCGTCGCTGCTGCACTGGACGGTATTGCCGATGGTTCGGTCATCATGGTGGGTGGCTTCGGTACTGCCGGGATGCCGTCGGAGTTGGTAGATGGCGTCATCGCTTCGGGTGCTCGCGATCTGACCATCATCAGCAACAATGCCGGCAATGGTGAAATCGGCCTGGCCGCCTTGCTCAAGGCCGGGCGCGTTGCCAAGGTCATCTGTTCGTTTCCGCGCCAATCCGATTCCTATGTATTCGACGAACTCTACCTGGCGGGAAAAGTACAGCTTGAGGTGGTGCCGCAAGGCAATCTGGCCGAACGTATTCGTGCGGCTGGCTCTGGAATCGGTGCGTTTTATTCGCCTACCGGATATGGCACCTTACTGGCCGAAGGCAAGGAAACCCGGGTAATCGACGGTCGTAACTATGTGCTGGAAATGCCGTTGCATGCCGATGTCGCACTGATCAAGGCTGAAAGTGGCGATCGCTGGGGCAACCTCACCTATCGCAAAGCCGCGCGTAATTTTGGACCGATCATGGCGATGGCAGCGAAAACGACAATCGCCCAGGTCAAGCGGATTGTCGAGTTGGGAGAGCTGGACCCCGAGCACATCATCACGCCAGGGATCTTCGTTCAGCGCGTGGTTGCAGTGCCGCTCACCCCTATCTCGAATGCCAACGTCAACTGAGGCCCGCCATGACTGTCATGAAAAAACTATCGCGTAGCGAAATGGCCCAGCGTGTGGCCGACGATATTCTCGAAGGCTATTACGTGAACCTGGGCATTGGCGTGCCCACGCTGGTGGCCAACTACCTGGGTGACAAGGAAGTGTTCCTGCACAGTGAAAACGGTGTACTGGGCATGGGCCCGAGTCCTGCGCCGGGCGAGGAAGACGATGACCTGATCAACGCGGGCAAACAGCATGTGACGCTGCTGCCCGGTGGGGCCTACTTTCACCACGCCGATTCGTTTTCGATGATGCGCGGTGGGCACATCGATATTGCCGTGCTTGGCGCCTTCCAGGTTTCGGTCAACGGCGACCTTGCCAACTGGCACACCGGTGCCGAAGGTTCCATTCCCGCAGTGGGTGGCGCAATGGACCTCGCGACAGGCGCACGCCAGGTGTTCGTCATGATGGATCACCTGACCAAGACTGGCGAAAGCAAATTGGTGCCGCAATGCACTTACCCACTGACCGGCATTGGCTGCGTGACTCGGATTTATACCGACCTGGCTATTCTGGACGTGACTGCGCAAGGCTTGAAGGTGCGGGAGATCGTCGCCGATATCAGCTTTGAAGACTTGCAAGCGCTCAGTGGCGTGCCGCTGATTCGATAACGGATCGAGTTTGCGTGGCCACGCAGCCATGTTGCCGGACGACTTCAAGCGTGTCCGGCAACATGGCTGCGATGGGTTGCTTGTTCGCTGGCGGCCGGACGCAGGCTGAACTGAACGTCATCTCGACGTTGTGGCCCTGGGTCGAACTGGGAAGAAGAGTCAGCCTGTTCAGGCCGCTATCCGGGTTGCCTGCAGTGCCAACTCGTGCAAACTGGCCAAACGCTGCATGACGCGCTCGACCACTTCCAGCCTGGCCACCGCACCACTGCGCAACTCCCCCATCGATTGCAAGGCGACCTCGGCCTTGTCCAGCCCCAGGCGCGTTGAATCGGTAAGCTGTTCAAGCCCCTGACGGGCATCTTGGGCCGACTTTTCCAGGCCTGTGGCGATCTGCCGGATTTGCGCACTGGAGTCCGCTGCCTGGCGCGACAGATTACGGACCTCGTCCGCCACCACTGCAAAACCGCGGCCATGATCACCGGCCCGCGCGGCCTCGATCGCGGCATTGAGTGCCAGCAGGTTGGTCTGTCGGGCGATGTCCTGGATGCTGCCGACAATCGCACCGATGCGTACCGACTGGCTGCCCAGCTCATCGAACACCTGGTCCAGGCGCTGCAGATACTGATCCAGGTCCCCAAGCACCGCAGCCGAAGACTGCATGCTCACCGCACTGGCCTGTACCCGCTCGCCCGCGCCTCGCGCCAACTGGTTGGCGAAGCGCATGTCTTCTTCAGTTTGCAGCACCACTCGGGTCAGGTGTTCAAGTGCCACCTTTACTTGAGCCCCCGGCCAAGCGGGCTCGGCCACAGGCAACGACACAAGCGGGACCGGCGCGTTGCAAATCATCGGTTCCGGCTCCTGCTGTACAAGCACTTCAACCACCCGCACTGGCTGACGGTGATAAAGCACCGCCGCTGCCAGCAGCAACAGGTCGATGATGCCGGCATATATCAGGTGCAGGCCATTGCCGGCAGCGAGCAGCAACACCGCGCTGCCAGCGGCAACCAAGGCCAATCGCGCCAGAATTTTATTGCTCATACTTGTCTCCAGGTCACTCACAGCAACGTCCAGGTGAAGCTCAGGATCAGTGTGCTCTTATTGTTGTTATGAACGAGGCAAGGCGTGGCGTCAGCATTGTTGCGCGCCATGTAAAGCACCGTCACGCAGGATGCAAGTGGAAGGTATTGAGACGGTGAGCGTGGCAATATCCGCTTTGCGCTTATCGCTATCCGCTTTGTGCAAGGGCACGACATAGATGCTGATCAGCGCGCGTACCGATTCTGCAAAGACCGAAGGCAAAATCAATGACGCCAACGTACCGATCAAGGTGTTCTGAACAGCATGAGCGCGCCCGGTTCAACCGGGCCGTGAAATACCGTGCTGACGCAGTTTGCGATAGAGCGTATTGCGGCTAATCCCCAGGCGTGCGGCAACATGGGCGATATGCCAGTGTTCTGCCTCAATCAGCGTCAGCAGCGTCTGCCGTTCGGATACCCCAAGCGGATCTTCAGCCAGCGCGGCGGTCGCTGGCGGTTCCGGCAGCAACTCTGCCAAGTCGTCCAGGGTGACACGTCCCTCCAACGCCAACGCTACCAGTGTGCGCAAACACGTACGCAGCTGCCGGACATTGCCCGGCCACGGTTGTTTCAGCAAGCGTTCCCTGACGCCCGCCTCCAGCCGAATCCTTGCACCTTTCGTCTCTTCGCGTAGCAGCAGGTCGAGCACACTGCCTTTGTCTGATCGTTCGCGCAACGGCGGGAGCTGCACGGCGAATCCGGCGATGCGATAAAACAGATCTTCGCGAAAGCGCCCTTCGGCCACACAGGTCAGCAGATCCTGGTGGCTGGCACTGATAAGGCGTACGTCGAGGGGACGCGCCGTCGCGCTACCTAGCGGCACCACTTCACGCTCCTCCAGCACCCGCAGCAGGCGAGTCTGTAACGCCAGTGGCATATCGGCGATCTCATCGAGAAATAGAATGCCGCCATGGGCCTGTTCCAGCTTACCGATCATCCCGTCCTTGCGTGCACCGGTGAAGCTGCCGCCGCGATAGCCGAACAGTTCGCTCTCGATCAGCGTTTCTGGAATGGCCGCACAATTGATCGCCACAAACGGCTGGCTCGCCCTGGCGCTGGCGCGATGCAGCGCCGCCGCAAAGGCTTCTTTGCCGGTACCGGTTTCGCCCTGCAGGAACACCGGAACGTCACGTTCCAAAACACGCAATGCGCGAGCAAAGCCGCGTTGCAGGCGCGGGTCTTCGAGGCACACGCGCACATCGTTGATCTTGGGGACAGCAGGAGTGACCAAAGGCACCTGGCGCAGGGGTTCTCGCAGCTGTCCGTAGAGCAGGCGCCCGTCCACCAGCCGCATTGGCCAACAGACACTCGGTTGGGCGCTGGCCTGACTCATCACCTGATCGATAGGTGTTTCCAGCAGCATCGTCAGAGATTGCCCGATCACTTGATCACGGCTGAGGCCCAGCAGATCCAGCGCCGCTTGATTGACGGAACAGATACGGGCGCCCTCGTCGAAACTGAGCAGTCCTTCACCCAGCAGCCCAACGAAGCCGGCCTCAGGATGGAAGCGCAGCAAGTATCGTTGCGGATCATGCCCCAGGAAAAAACAGTTCTCGATCAACTTGGCTGACAGGTTGGTCAATGCCATGGCCTGGAAGTGTTGCTGAAGACTGTGGTCATCCCTTGCAGAAGAGAGGTTGAGCACGGCAAGCAACTCTCCACCGGCATCGAATATCGGGCTGGCCGAACAGGTCAGGCCGACGTGTTTGCCACGGAAATGCTCATCTCGACGGATGGTCACATGTTGGCGCTCGACCAGGCAGGTGCCGACACCGTTGGTGCCCTCACAATCCTCACTCCACACCGAGCCGAGCCACAGCCCGGAGCGCTGGGCATCGGCGCGTTCCGATTCGTTGAACACACTGTCGATCGCCACACCGCGAGCATCGGTGAGCAGTACCACGTGGCCGTCCCGCCCGAGCTGTTGGTGCAAACTGTTCATCTGCCAGTGCGCCACGGCAATAATGTGTTCCAGAGGCGCTCGGTGATCCTGCAAGCGTGCTTGTTCAACCACATTAGGTGCGCGGCGGCTGGCGGGATCGAGCTGATACTGATCCAGGCATCGGCGCCAGGATCGCGTGATGGCCAGGTCAGCAACGGGACTGTGGCTGGCGACAGTGCCCTGCACAGCTTGTAGCACTTGTTGTGCATGGGCGTTGATCAAAGCCGGCTTCATTGTTGTTGTTCTCCGCTACGGTCAGGACACGGGTCTATTCGCAGCTTATATGAAAAGACGGCAACGAGCGTTTTTTGCGCCGCGTGACACTCTGTCATCCGCCATTCCCGAATTCGTGACATGAATCCTGATCAAGGCCTGGGCAATATTACGCCAGCCGCTCTGCAACAACGCTTTCGTGAAGATGGCCCGCGCCTTGCTCTAGGACTGGTCGTTACCAAAACAACAAGATCGGGAGAGGCTCCATGAACATCGCTGTCGAAACACCCCTGCAAACGCCAACTGCCCAGCTCGCGACCTGGGTCGAAACCCTCGGCGAGCGCCTCGCCCAACGTGATCTGGACGGCACGCTGGAACTGTTTGCCGAGGAGTGTCACTGGCGGGACCTGCTACTTTTCAGCTGGAACCTGGTGACCTTGGAAGGCAAGCCTGCCATCCGGGATATGCTCGAAACGCGCCTCGACCAGACTCATCCCGGGCGATGGATACTGGAAGGTGAGGCGACGCTGAACAACGGTGTGCTCGAAGGCTGGATCAGCCTGGAAACCGACGCGGCGCGAGGTAAAGGCTACGTGCGCTTGAAGGAAGGCTTGTGCTGGACGCTGCTGACGACCATGCGTGAGCTCAAGGGTTATGAAGAACCCAGCGGCCGCCGTCGCCCAATGGGGGCCAGTCATGGTCACACCCATGCCGACAAACGCAACTGGCTGGAGCGCCGTCGTGATGAAGAAGCCGCGCTCGGCATCACCAGCCAACCGTACTGCCTGATCGTGGGCGGCGGCCAGGGCGGGCTGGGGCTCGCAGCGCGGCTCAAGCGAATGGGCGTGCCAACCCTGATCGTCGACAAGGCCGAACGGCCTGGCGATCAGTGGCGCGGTCGCTACAAGTCGCTGTGTTTGCACGACCCGGTCTGGTACGACCACATGCCCTACCTGCCCTTCCCCGATCACTGGCCGGTCTTCACCCCGAAAGACCAGATTGGCGACTGGCTGGAAATGTACACCAAAGTCATGGAGCTCAATTATTGGCCGCGCACAGAATGCGTGAGCGCCAGCTTTGACGAACAAAGTGGCACCTGGAAGGTTGAAGTGCAGCGCGATGGCGAGCGTCTGACTTTGCAGCCGACCCAGTTGATCCTCGCCACCGGCATGTCTGGCGTACCCAATGTGCCCAGTTATCCGGGTGCCGAGGCATTCAAAGGCCAGCAGCATCATTCCAGCCGCCATCCCGGCGGAGACGCCTGGCGCGGCAAGCGTGCGGTGGTCATCGGTGCGAACAATTCGGCTCACGACATCTGCGCCGACCTGGTGGAGAACGGCGCCGAGGTGACCATGGTGCAGCGCTCCAGCACCCACATCGTGCGTTCCGACAGTTTGATGGAGCTCGTGTTCGGCGGGCTCTACTCTGAAGACGCCGTGGAATCGGGTTTGACCACGGACAAGGCTGACATGCTGTTCGCCTCGATCCCCTACAAGGTCATGCCAAGCTTTCATCAACCCGTCTTTGACGCGATCAAGGAGCGTGACAAGGACTTCTACGAGCGCTTGGCCAAGGCCGGCTTCATGCTCGATTTCGGTGACGATGAGTCCGGGCTATTCATGAAGTACGTACGCCGTGGTTCTGGTTACTACATCGACGTCGGCGCCTCTGAACTGATCGCCAACGGCACGATCAAGCTCAAGAGCGCGCCTGGCCTGGGTGTCGAACGCATCGAAGCGGATGCCGTCGTGCTCAACGATGGCAGCCGGCTACCGGCCGATCTGATCGTCTACGCCACGGGCTATGGCTCAATGAATGGTTGGGCGGCGAAGCTGATTTCCCAGGAAGTCGCTGACAAGGTCGGTCGTTGCTGGGGCTTGGGTTCCGGAACCACGAATGATCCTGGCCCCTACGAGGGCGAACTGCGGAACATGTGGAAGCCAACCCAGCAGGAGAACCTCTGGTTCCACGGCGGCAACCTGCATCAATCACGGCATTATTCGCTGTATCTGGCGCTGCAGTTGAAGGCGCGCTTCGAAGGGATCAATACATCCGTCTACCGCCTTGCAAAGCGTCACCACACCGGCTGAGTCAAATGGCGCCCAGTCTTGGCTAGGCGCCTCTGCACTCTGGCCCCATTGGGTCTTCTGGTTCTCCATCCGTCGCCATCGAGTCGTGCGTATAATGCGTTTCCTTTCAATCGCTTAAGCTGTCCAATGAAAAAACTGCTTGCCATCGTAGCGCTGTCGCTCTCGATCATTACCCCCGCCTTTTCCAGTCCTCCATCGACCTTCTCCGAAGCCAAGGTCATCGCAAAGCAGAAGATCTACCTCGACCAGGCGAACAGCGCCATGGGCGAGCTCTATTGCGGCTGCAAATGGACGTGGGTCGGTAAGTCGGGTGGCCGTATCGATGCCGAATCATGCGGCCTCAAGGCCAGGAAACACGAGAATCGTGCGCAGCGGACTGAGTGGGAACACATCGTTCCCGCCTGGACGTTCGGTAACCAACGCCAATGCTGGAAGAACGGCGGGCGCGAACACTGTGTAGACGATGATCCTGTGTTTCGAGCAATGGAAGCAGACCTGTTCAACCTGTACCCCTCTGTTGGAGAGGTGAACGGCGACCGGAGTAATTTCAACTACGGCATGGCCGCCGGGATAGCGCCGCAGTATGGCCAATGCAAGACGCGGGTGGATTTCGACCAACATGCTGCGGAACCGCGTGACGAGGTCAAAGGGCTGGTTGCCCGAACAACCTTTTACATGTTCGACAGATACAAACTGAGCATGTCACGTCAGCAGCAACAGCTACTGATGGCTTGGGACAAGCAGTACCCGGTTTCGCCTTGGGAAATAGAGCGGGATCGACGCATTGCAGCGATCATGGGGCACTCCAATCCATTCGTAACGGGCGAGCGTCGATGGTCGCAAGGATACAAGGCAGTGGGTGATGGGGTGGTTAGCGCCATTCCTGTTAATCCTCCGCGAACAGCAGCCCAGCCAACCTTGGCCAGCGCGACCGGCGCAGGCTTGATCATTGGCAACCGAAATAGCCAGGTCTACCACCTCTCCATCGGGTGCCCTGGGTATGCTCAGATGTCCGCGAAAAATCAGGTCTCCTTCACGTCAGAATCGGAAGCTCAGGCGGCGGGATATCGAAAGGCAGGCAACTGCAAATAGGGGGTTTGCCGCCCCCGGCAACGTCAAGAGAACGGCCTTTCCAGCAAAGGCCGTTCCGACCACTGATCATTTATATTCGTGCTTTTCCCGTACTTCCGATATGCGGTCATAACTTTCGCGTTCCTCCGAGTCCTAACAAGCTGATCGTCGATGGAATATTGGCGTGCGCTGCGGTTTAGCCTGTTACGGAGATAAGTTAATGATATTCAACGTACAAAATTTTGGCGCTAAAGGCGATGGAAGTACCGACGACACGGCGGCGATACAGAGTGCCATTGATGCGGCAGCTGCTGCTGGTGGCGGTCAGGTGTATATGCCAGCCGGAACCTACATCGTTTCCGCAGGGACGGAACCCTCAGACGGTTGCCTGATGCTCAAGAGCAACGTCTACCTGTACGGCGACGGGATGGGCGTCACCAACGTCAAGGTGGCCGACGGCTCCGACACCAAGATCACGGGCGTTATCCGCTCCGCCTATGGTGAGGAAACCCACGATTTCGGGGTCAGTAATCTCACCATCGACGGCAACCGCGACAACACCACGGGCAAGGTCGACGGATGGTTCAACGGCTACATTCCCGGCGAAGAAGGCTACGATTCCAACGTCACCCTCGACAGCGTCGAGATCAAGGATTGCTCCGGGTATGGTTTCGATCCCCACGAGCAGACCGTCAACATGGTCATCAAGAACAGCGTGTCCCATGGCAATGGCCTGGACGGCTTCGTCGCTGACTTCCTGAGCGACAGCACCTTTGAAAACAACATTGCCTACGACAACGACCGCCACGGTTTCAACGTCGTTACCAGCACCCACGACTTCACCCTGACCAATAACATTGCCTACGACAACGGCGGCAATGGCATCGTGGTGCAGCGCGGCAGCGAAGACATTCCCTCCCCGAGCAATATCACCATTACCGGTGGCGAGGTGTACGGCAACGGCGCCGAAGGGGTGCTGATCAAGCTGTCCAGCGAGGTGACGGTCACTGGCGTCGATATCCACGACAACGCCAGCGCCGGGGTGCGCATCTACGGCAGCAACCACGTCGAGATCATCGACAACACGCTCAACAACAACTCCCTGGGCAACCCCGTTCCGGAAATCATCATCCAGTCCTACGACGACACCCTGGGCGTGTCCGGCAAGTACTTCAACGGCAGTGACAATACGATCCAGGGCAACATCATCAGCGGCAGCGACCTGTCGACCTATGGCGTTGCAGAGCGCAATGAAGACGGCACCGATCGCAACGCCATCGTCGGCAACACCATCAGCCACACCAGCAAAGGCGCGACGCTGGTCTATGGCGACGGCAGCTACGCCAGTGCCACGGTGCCGATGACCACTGTGCAAGGCACGGCTGGCAACGACACCCTGCTGGGCAGCACCGCCAGCGAGATCTTCTTCGGCGCAGCCGGGAACGACACCATCAACGGCGGAGCCGGTGCCGACATTCTGGTGGGCGGTGCGGGCATCGACAAACTCACGGGCGGTACCGGCGCCGATACCTTCCGTTTCTCCTCGCAGTCCGACAGTTACCGCAACGCCACCGCAAGCTTCGATGACACGATCACCGACTTCGACGTCACCCAGGACAAGATCGACCTCGCCGGCCTTGGTTTCACCGGCCTGGGCAATGGCCGTGGCGGCACGCTGCAGGTCAGCTACAGCGCCAGCAATGACCGTACCTACATCAAGGACTACGACGCCGACGCCAGCGGCAATCGCTTCGAGCTGATTCTTTCGGGCAATCTCGCCAGCACCCTGACCGCCAGCAATTTCATCTTCAATCGCGTGGTCACCGGCACCAGCGCCAGTGACGCGTTGTCAGGCAGCGATTCGGCCGACACCTTGCTTGGCCTGGCAGGCAACGACAGCCTGGCTGGCGGCGCGGGCGATGACAAGCTTGACGGCGGCGCCGGCATGGACAGCCTTTCCGGTGGCGCCGGAGCGGACACTTTTGTCTTCTCCAGCCGCATGGACAGTTATCGCAACTACAACACTGGCGGCGCCAACCTCAGCGACGTGATCACCGATTTCGATATCAGCGCCGACAAGATCGACCTCTCGGCCATCGGTTTTACCGGCCTGGGCGATGGCAAGAACAACACGGTGTACCTGGCGCTGAACAGTACCGGCACCAAGACCTACATCAAGTCGCTGGCAGCCGACGCCGATGGCAACCGTTTCGAAGTGACGCTCACTGGCAACTACCTCGACAAGCTGACCAGCGCCAACTTTGTCTTTGCCACGGCGTCTACGACCAACCAGGCGCCGGTGCTGGCTACCCCCCTGCTCGATCAGAACGCCACGGAAAGCACCCCGTTCAGCTACGTGGTGCCGGCCACCAGCTTCACCGATCCGGATAACGACAGCCTCAGCTACATCGCCAAACTGGCCGATGGCAGCGCCCTGCCCGCCTGGCTGACGTTCGATGCAGCGACTCGTACGTTCAGCGGAACACCGAGCGATACCGCATCGGGCACTTACTCTATCCAGGTCACCGCGACGGATGGCAGCAACGCCACGGTCAGCGACAGCTTTACCCTCGCGGTGCAGGATGTGCCGGCCTCTTCCACGCAGATCAACGGCACGCCGAACAATGACACCCTGACCGGCACCGCTGCCAATGAACAACTGTTCGGTGGCGCCGGCAACGACACGCTCAATGGCGGCGCGGGCAACGATATTCTGGTGGGTGGCACGGGGGCGGACAAGCTCACCGGCGGCGCGGGTGCTGATGTGTTCCGCTACACCTCGTCGCTCGACAGTTACCGCACCAGTTCCACCAGCGTCAGCGACCAGATCCTCGATTTCGACGTGACCGCCGACAAGATCGATGTGGCGGCGCTTGGTTACACGGCCCTGGGCAACGGTCTGAATGGCACCCTGCAACTGACCTACAGCGCGTCGACCAACCGCACTTACCTCAAGGACCTCACCGTCGACGCCAACGGCAACCGCTTCGAAGTGTCGATGGCGGGCAACCTGGTGAGCAGTCTGACGGCGAGTCATTTTGTCTTCGCCGGCCAGAACACCTCGAGCAATGTCGCGCCGGTGGTGACCATTCCCCTGCTCGACCAGAACGCCACCGAAAGCACGCCATTCAGTTACACGGTGGCCCGTGACAGCTTCACCGACGCCAACCAGGATGCATTGGTCTATACCGCGACCCTGGCCGACGGCAGCGCCCTGCCTGCCTGGCTGAGTTTCAACGCCACCAGCCTTTCGTTCAGCGGCACGCCGCTGAGCACGGCGTCCGGCAATTACAACGTCCTGGTCAAGGCCACCGATCCATCGGGAGCCTCGGTCAGCGACAGCTTCGCCCTGGCGGTGGCCGATGCGCCGGCCACTACCATCGCCGGCACCAACAACGCCGAAACCCTCAACGGCACGGCGGGCGCGGACCTGATCCTTGGCCTGGGTGGCAATGACACCATCAAGGCCGGCACCGGCGCGGACATCCTTGATGGTGGCGCTGGGCGCGACTCGCTGTACGGAGGCGATGGCGCCGACACCTTCCGCTACACCGACGTGCTCGACAGCTACCGTGACTACGACACCGGCGGCATCACCGCCACCGATACGATTTATGACTTTACCGCAGGCGTCGACAAGATCGATGTGTCGGGCCTGGGCTTTCTCGGTCTGGGCGATGGCAGCAATGGCACGCTGTACATGACCCTCAACGCCGCTGGCGACAAGACTTACGTCAAGTCCGCCGAAGCGGATGCCGATGGCAACCGTTTTGAGATTGCCCTCAATGGCAATTACCTCAACACCCTGACCGCCAGCGACTTCGTGTTCGGTGAGCGCGCGCAACAGGACATCCTCTACCTGCCCACCCTCGGCCAATCCAATGCGCGCCTGCTGCGCATGACCGAAGACGACGATCAGTCCGGCACCTCGATGCTGGTCAAGGACCTGGACCGCTACACGCCTTATGACGTGCGCAGCCAGTTCACCGATGCCGATGGCAACGGTATCGACATCGCGGTAGGTGGTAGCACGGTCAACGGCCTGTCGACCCTAAGCGCCGAGGAACTCAAGTTGTGCTGGTGGCTGACCGACACCGATCAACCGGGGCCCGCGCTATTGCGTGCCGTAGCGTTGCTGGGAGATCAACTGACCGAACTGAAATCGATCGATAACGTCACCATGGGCATCATTTGGGGACAAGGCGAAGAAGCCGCCCAGGAGATTGGCCGCGCCACCGACAAGACGGCGGCAGCCGCGGCCTACAAGGCGGCAACCCTGAAGGTGTTTGATTACCTGCATACCCAGTTCGGCAGCTTCAGCGTGTACATGATGGAAACCGGCCACTACCAGGAGGATGCGGCGCGCGCCCGTGGTTATTCGCCCGAGAAGATTGCCTCCATCGTCGAGGGCGTTGGTTATGTCCGCGCCGTCCAAGAGGAGATCGCTGCAGAGCGCACCGACGTCAAGCTGGCGGTGGACTACACCGACCTGCCCTTGCGCTACGAAGTCGATCCGCTGGTGTATCCGGACGACGTCTGGCACCTGCACGAGGAATCGGCGGAAATCGTCGGCCAGCGCCTGGCCGACTACATCGCCAATGACCTTGGGTTTCAAGGTGACCCCAGCGACAACAATAGTGTTCAGGCGATTTTCGACAACGCTCAAAACCAGGGCGGCATGATCTCCGGTACTGACCAGGCCGATACCCTGGTGGGCAGCTCGGGCAATGACACCCTGGATGGCGACCTGGGTGCCGACACCATGACCGGTGGCGACGGCAATGACATCTATGTGGTCGATAACGCATCCGACAGCGTGGTTGAGACCAACACCTCACCCGCGCAGATCGATACGGTACAGGCCTCGGTCAGTTGGACCTTGGGCGCCAATCTGGAAAATCTGGTGCTTACCGGTGTGTCGGAGATCGACGGTAACGGTAATGAGCTGCGTAACTTCATCACCGGCAATGCCGCCGCCAACGTGCTCAATGGTGCCGCAGGGGCCGACAGCATGAGTGGCGGCGACGGTAACGACACCTACTATGTCGACAACGTCGACGACAGCGTGATCGAGGCCCAAAGCAATCCGGTGCCAGGAGGTATCGACAGCGTGCACAGCAGTTTGGCGGCCTACACCCTCAGTGCCAATGTCGAAAACCTGTATATCGATAGCACCGGCGCCGCCAACGGAACGGGCAATGCGTTGGACAACACACTGTTCGCCGCAGCGGGCAACAATGTGCTGGACGGGCGCGAGGGTAATGACACCGTGTCTTTCGAACGCGCCCTGTCCGGTGTCACCGTCACGCTCTCGACGTCAGCGCAACAAAACACCGTGGGTTCAGGGCTCGACACCTTGAAGTTCTTCGAAAACCTGACCGGCAGTGCCTACGCCGACAGTCTGTCGGGCAACAGCGCGGCGAACGTACTCAACGGCGGTGCGGGCAACGATACGCTGGTGGGCGGTTCCGGCGATGACCGCTTGATCGGCGGAGCAGGCACCGACACGCTCACCGGTGGCACGGGTGCGGACACTTACGCATTTGGTGCGCTGTCGGACATGGGTATTGGGGATTTGCGCGATGTGATCAATGGCTTCAAGACCACTGAGGGCGATCACCTGGATTTCACCGGCCTGGACGCCAACCCGTTGACCGCCACTGTCGATACCTTCACCTTCATCGGCAGCAACGCGTTCGACCCTGCCAACGCCACCGGCCAGCTGCGCTTTGCCGATGGCATTCTCTACGGCAGCGTCAACGCCGACGCCACCCCGGAGTTCGAGTTCGCACTGGTGGGGGTCAAGGAGCTGCACGCCAGCGATTTCACCGCATGAGTCAACACCTGTAGGCGCGAGCCCGCTCGTGAAGCGGTGGCAGATCCAGCATGGATGCTGACCGACCCACCGCTTTCGCGGGCAAGCCCGCTCCCACAGGTGGTTTGTCGTGCCCACTAATCCAAGGACAACCACAAATCAAAATGTGGGAGCGGGCTTGCCCGCTCCCACAGGGATTTGCACTTTGAGGGGAGGCAGGCGTCAATCTTGCCCTTGCTTCATGTCTCAGAACAGGTTTTGCACTTGCTCCAGGACTGCCCGGTTCATCTGGCCGGTATGGGTGTGCAGGCTTACATAGCTTTGCAGCATGTCTAGCTTGGTATCGAGCAAATCCCGTCGTGCCTGGAACACCCGCTGCTGGGCATCGAGAATATCCACCGTGGATCGCACGCCACCCTGGAAACCTTTTTGAGTGGAGATCAGCGCCCGCTGATTGGACTCCACCGCCCGCTGCATGGCCTTGCTCTTGGCAAATCCGGCCACCACACCCAGGTAGTCGGCCTCGATATCCTCGGCCAATTGTTGGCGCTGTACATCATAATCGGACTGGGCGCCGGCCACCTGGGCCTCGGCCTTGGCCACCGACGCACGCACCGCACCGCCGCTATACAACGGGATATCCAGTTGAACCCCCACGTAATAGGCGTCCTGTCGCGGGTCTTGCTCCTGATACTGACGGTTTTCCCGGCGACTCAGCTGGCTGGTCAGCGACAAGGTCGGATAATGCCCGGCGCGTTGGCTGTCGGCCTGGGCCTCGGCGACTTTCACCGCCGCCAGCCGCGCTGCCAGCTCGGGGTTGGCTTCACGGGCAATGTCCGTCCAGTACGACAGATCCCGTTCCGGCGGTATCGGGGTGCCAGCGGGCAGTTCTTCGCCCATCGCCTGGATGTCATCGATGGCGACACTGGCGCGACCGGACAATGCCCGCAACGCCGCCACCCGACGAGCCTGGGCCTCGGCCTCCTGGGCTTCGACCAGGTCGAGCCGGGCCTGGGCTTCATCAACATCGGTGATCGCGCCCTGCCCGCCCTGGTAGAGTTTTTTGCTCTGCGTCACCAACCCGTTGATGGCGGCCTTTTGCTGGGCGATCAACTTGATCTCGTTCTCGGCCCGGGCGACGTCGAAGTATCCTTTCGCAACCCGGTCGTACAGTGTCTGGCCGGCAACGTCGAACAATTGGGTACCCAATTGCCCACGCGCCTTGCCCTCCTGATACGCCGCCCAGCGCCCCTTGTCGTACAGCGGTTGCTGCGCCGCCAGGGTGACATTGTTCGACTGGTAATCGTTACTGTTGACGTAACTGCTGTCATCGCCGCCATCGGTACGACCGCCGTAGCCGTAGCGCGACGTCAGCGACACTTGCGGATAGAGGCCACCGCGGCCGATCGCCTCTTCATGGGTCGACGCCTCAAAGGCATGGGCGGCCGATTGCACGGTCGGGTCGTTGACGCGCGAAGCATCGTACGCGGCGGTCAGGCTCAGTGCCTCCTGGGACGCCCAGACGGGACTGAATGCTCCCCAACCGGTACACAGACTCAGCAACAGGCGGGCGCTATAACGGAACCGTACGGTCATGCTCATTCCTCTTTGAAGGCTGCGAGCAAGCGTTCGCGCAAGGGTTTCATCAGGTAGTTCATCAAGGTGCGCTCACCCGTGACCACCGTGACGTCGGCCAGCATGCCTGGGCGCACCAGCAGGCCGGCGGTCTGTAGCGACACCACGGTGTCTGCGGGAATTTCCACCTTGGCGGAAAAATACGGCTGGTGGGTCTGTTCATCGATCAACTGGTCGGCCGACACCGTCGTCACCGTGCCGGTGACCGTCGGGGTGTCCACCCGTTGCAGCGCCGTGAAATGCACGTGCACCGGCAGCCCCGGACGCAATTTATTGGCCATCAACGGCTCGAAACGCGCGGTGATCGCCATCGGCGCATCCAGCGGCACCACCTGCATCAGGGTTTGACCGGCCTGCGCAACGCCGCCGACCGTATGAATGCTCACGTCCATTACCTGCCCGGACACCGGTGCCCGGATCGCACCGTTGTCGACTTCAAACTCAAAGGCCTGGATCTGATCGGCATAGCCTGACGCCTCGACCGAGACTTCACTGAGCTGGATTTCAGCATCGCGACGAAATTCCTGCTGCGCCTGCAAGGCCTTGAGCCGACTTTCATTGATCGCCTGGCGTGTCCGGCCGATATCGCCCACCCCGGAAGCGATTTGCCCGGCCATCTGGGCGGCGTTGCGCTCGGCCTCGAACAGCTTGTTGCGTGCCACATAGCCCTCGCGAGCCAGCTCACGCAGGCCTTCGAGCTCCTGCTGCTGGAAGCGCATCTGCGTGTCGTAGTTGCGCTTGACGCCTTCGTAGCCAAGCAATTGCTGCTGCAAGGCCGCGGCTTCGTGTTCGATGATCTGCAAGCGACTGCCCAATTCTGCGCGACGGGTCTCAAACAGCTGGCTCTGCAAGGCCATGGCGGCCTTGACCCGGGGCTCTTCAGCGTGGTCCAGCAGTTCGGCGGGCCATTGGATGCCGGTTGTGCCCAAGCGCTCGGCAATCAACCGCGCCTCGACGCTGCGAGCGTTGAGCAACTTGCCCCGGGTCACGTCGAGTTGTGACCGCGCTTGCACCGTGTTGAGCTGCACCAGCAACTGCCCCTGGTTGACGCGGTCGCCATCGCTGACCAACAGTTTTTCCACAACGCCACCCACCAACGACTGCACCGCTTTGCGTTCGCCCGCCACGACCACCGTGCCGCTGCCCACGACTCCCTGGTCGAGCGGCGCCAAGCAGGCCCATAGCAGGAAGCCGCCAAGCGCCAGGACCAGGAAACCCACGCCATAGCGCGCCACGCTTCCCGCGTCGGTATTGGCACCCGCCGGCGCCGGGTTTGCGCGCAGGATCGGTCGCTGCTCGCTGTACACCTGTGTGCCCGGAGTCAGATCATGCATCTTCGCCAGCCTCCTTGACCGCTGCCGGCCTTGGCGCCGCAATCAATGCCTTGAGCACCCGATCCCGTGGACCGAAGGCTTGTTGGGTGCCGTCCTTGAGCACCAGGATGTGATCGACCACCGCCAGTACATTGGGTCGATGGGTTATCAGTACCACGGTGCTTCCGGCCGCCTTGAGCGCACGAATAGCCTGGACCAGCGCCAACTCTCCGGCTTCATCGAGATTGGAGTTCGGCTCATCTAGCACGATCAGCGACGGAAGCCTGTAAAGTGCGCGGGCCAGCCCCAGGCGCTGCTTTTGTCCGCCGGACAAGCCAAGCCCGCCGGGGCCCAGCGGCGTGTCGTAACCCTTGGGGAACTTCAGGATCATCTCGTGAATGCCGGCATGACGTCCGGCCGCGATGATCTTGTCGGCGTCCTGCTCACCGAAGCGGGCAATATTGTCGGCCACGCTGCCGTCGAACAATTCGATGTCCTGTGGCAGGTATCCGAGGTAGGGGCCCAAGGCGTCGTGAGACCATTGACTGATCTCGGCGTCGTCCAGGCGCACCGATCCGCCCATCGCCGGCCAGATCCCGACCAGCGCCCTGGCCAGCGTTGATTTGCCACTGGCGCTGGGGCCGACGACAGCGAGCACTTCGCCGCTGGCGAGGCTGAAATTGATCCCGCGCAGGATCGGTTGCGAGGCACCGGGCGGGCCAACGTACACCTGCTCCAGACGTACTGCGCCGGTGGGTGGCGGCAAAGGCATGCGCAGGCGCTCGCGCGGGTGTTGGGCAAGCAGCAGGCTCAGGCGCTGGTAACTCTGACGGCCAGCGGTGAATTGCTTCCACGAGCCGATGGCGATTTCCACGGGTGCCAGGGCGCGCCCCAACAGCAGCGACATGGCGATCATCATGCCCGCCGATAACTGGCCTTCGAGCACCAGCAATGCGCCCAGGCCCAGGGCCAGCGACTGCCCGGAGATGCGCACGAAACGTGTCATCGAGGTGATCCGCGCGCTTCGGTCGCTGGCATGGGCCTGGGCGGCAACGATGCGCTGCTGCAGCAGGCTCCAGCGCTGGCGTAATGGCCCGAGCATGCCCAGGGCCTGGATGACTTCGGCATTCTGGAAGGAGCTGTTCAGGTAAATCGAGGACTGCACGCCGAGCCGATTGGCTTCGCCCAGAGGCGTTCGAGTCGCCAATTCGCCCCACAGGGCCAGACCGATCAGCACCAGGGCCAGCACCACCGTCAGCACGCCGAACCAGGGGTGGATAATGAACGCTACCAGCACAAAAATCGGCAACCAGGGCGCATCGAGCAACGCAATCAGGCCCTGGCCGGTGATCAATTGCCGTAGCGTCGCCAAATCGATGAGCACTTGCGCCGGGTTGGCGTTGTGTTCGCGAAGACTGCGGGCGAAAGCCGCGTCGAAAATCCGCTCACCCAAGGCATCGTCAAGCCCCGCGCCCATGCGAATCATCACCACACCGCGAACCCATTCGATCAGGGCGCTGAACATCAACAGGCCCAGGGCGATGAAGGTGAGCATGAACAACGTGGTTTCGTTGCGACTGGTGAGTACCCGGTCGTACACCTGCATCATGTAGAGCGACGGCACCAGCACCAGCAGGTTGATCACACCACTGAACAGCGCCAACGACCAGAACACCCGGCGGTAGCTTAATAGAGCGGCATCGATGTCGTGCCGTGGATCGAGAAGAGAACCCAATAGAATGTCGCTCGTAAAAGAATGAGTCGGTTCGGGACGCAATCCATCGCGAGCGTAAGCCCAAGGGGCGAAACACTAAATGCAGCCTGACGTGCCGCTATCAGAGACGAATCTCGTCGTTAGAGGCGCCAATAACTGACAACGTGACTTCGGGATAGTGCCGGTCATGGACATCGGGCTTTTAATTGGGTGACGGGCGGGTATGTTGCGCATCGGCACGGGCGCTTGTTGTTGGAGTACATGTCCATTGCTGCGGTAGCGGCGGCTTAGGGTTTCGCTTCACCCCACTACCAGAACGAAGGCATTGCTCCGTGGGTCGCCCGCGATCAACAGCAAAGCGAGGCGGCCTTAAAGCCGACCTGACTTTGACGGGTGCACCTGGATCCCCTGTAGGAGCCAGCCTGCTGGCGATTGATCGTTCCCACGCTCTGCGTGGGAATGCCGCCAGGGACGCTCCGCGTTCCGCTGAAAACGCGTTAATTGAGCCGTGCGCGACGGTGATGCGGGGGGCGTCACAGGAAGCCCTGTGTGAAATTTGCTGTCGGAGTGCATATCCATTACTGCGGTAACGGCCTCCTATGGTTTCGCCCTTACGGCGACTCCCTTTTTCAAACACCAAAAAGGAAGCAAAAGGCTTTCCCCACCACTCGGTGCCTCGCTGGGGCTCGGCATGCCCTCACTCCGGCATTGCTCCGTGGGGTCGCCGCGATGGGCCATCCTTGGCCCAGCGCGGCTAAACCGGCGTCCTGCCGGTTTCCCCACTGCGCAATGCCTGCGTTCGGCCAGCGTGGTTAACGGGACGCTCGCGATCAACAGCAAAGCGAGGCGGCCTTAAAGCCGACCTGACTTTGGCAGATACCCCCAAGTTCCCTGTAGGAGCGAGCATGTCGAATCGTCGCACCGTCGCGATGGTCGTCAACGATGACGCGGGGCACCTGGTAGCCCGCGGTGCTCTCAGGTTCATCGCGAGCATGCTCGCTCCTACAGAGGGTATGCGTATGGCTTCCGGTCAGGTCGGCTGTCAGGCCGCCTCGCTTTTGATTGTGATCTGGCTTTTGATTTTCTTGCCCCCTCGAGAGGCCGAGTGGAGGTTCTGCGCAGTGGGTAAACCGGCAAGGATGCCGGTTTAGCCGCGCTGGGCCAAGGATGGCCCATCGCGGCGGGCCCACGGAGCAGGACCGGAGCGAGGGTATGCCGAGCCTTAGCGAGGCACCGAACGCCAGGGGCAAGAGCCCTTGGTTACTTGGGGCTTTTCCAAGTGACTCGCCGTAAGGGCGAAACCCTAAGTGGCCGTTACCGCAGGAATGGATATGTACTCAGTCACAAAATCCCCATTGGCCGTCAGAACGCCTTCGCCGGCAAGCCTGGCTCCTACAGTAAGGGCGAAACCCAACCGTTACCGCAGGAATGGATATGTACTCAGTCACAAAATCCCCATTGGCCGTCAGAACGCCTTCGCCGGCAAGCCTGGCTCCTACAGTAAGAGCGAAACCCAACCGTTACCGCATGAATGGACATTTACTCAGTCAACCAACAATAGGTCGGCTATCAGGCCGCCTCAAGGGAGGTTGACGGGGTGGTCGCAAAATCACCACCCACGTCTGTCGGTCACACTGCCTGCATCTCAGAAGGGTTAGCGCAGTCCATCGGAGCGCAGTGCTGCGGGGGTGAATTCGAAGTTCTTGGCGGTCAGGCCGTACTCGGTGTTACGCGGTTCCTCGTTGCGCAACCCAACCACCATGTAGCGACCTGAGATCAAGTCGTACAGGGTTTCGGCGGCAAAGTAGCTGGCCTGTTCGTCGTATCGATACAGCGCATGCCCCTCCGCTACCCGCCATAGCTGGCCTTTCTGATCGTAATGATCGACTTCCGCCAGTTGCCAGGTATCTTCGTCGAGGTACATATGACGCTTGGCATAGACATGGCGCTGGCCAGGCTTGAGGGTCGCCTCCACCTCCCATACGCGGTGCAGCTCATAGCGGGTATGGTCAGGGTTGAGGTGCCCGGCCTTGACGATGTCGTCGTACTTCAGCGCAGAAGATTCCAGGCGATAGCTGTTGTAGGGAATGTACATTTCCTTCTTGCCAATCAACTTCCAGTCGTAGCGATCAGGTGCTCCGTTGAACATGTCGAGGTTGTCCGCCGTGCGCAGGCCGTCGGAAGCGGTGCCCGGCCCGTCGTAGGCCAGTTGCGGGGCACGTCGCACGCGACGCTGACCGGCGTTGTAGACCCAGGCGCGACGGGGCTCCTTGACTTGATCGATGGTCTCATGCACGAGCGCAACCGTGCCGGCCAATCGTGCTGGCGACGTCACGCGTTGCTTGTAGTAATACAACAGGTTTTGCGCGTCGCCGGCAGGCAGGTCGGTCACTTGCCGGGGGTACACTTGCTCTTCCTCGAAACGCACCGCCGTGTAGTCGCCGTTCACCTGTGGCGTGGCCTGGATGAAGCTGCGCTGATAGCTGCCGCCGAGATATCGCGTGATGTGGTTCCAGACTACCTCGACACCATTTCTCGGAATCGGAAACGCGTAGTAGCCGCTGTCGGCGAAGTTGGCCAGGTTGTTGCCATCGTCGGTTGACGTGACATGCAGGGCACTGTCCTTCGCCAGCTTCATGATGTCTGGCGGAATCGTCGCCGAACGATGGGTTGGGTAGACCGGTATCCGATAACTTTGGGGGAAGCGTTTGAACAGCGCCAACTGCCCGGCGCTGAGCTTGTCCTTGTACTGCTCGGCGTTCTGCGCAGTGATGATAAACAGCGGTTTCTCACTGGCGAAAGGGTCGGCGAGGAACCCGTTGGCGCCCACCTGGCCGGCATTTTTCGGCAGCCCGCCGGTCCAGGCCGGAATGCTGCCATTGGCATTGCCTTCTTTCTGCGCGCCAAGGGGGGTCAGGCTGGTGCCGAGCTGGTCAGCCTGCTGGGGCGAGACGGCGGCCATGACGCTGGAGGCCAACAGCATCAATGCAAGGGATGCGCTCGTGAACTGTGCGTATGCTTTCATGTTTTCAAAGGCTCCGGGATCAAAAGGTCACGCCGACGCTGAGCGACAGGTTGTCGCGGTCAATGTCAGTATTGAAGTCGCCGCCGAAGTAATCGGTGTAACTCAGGCTGACGGTGTAGGTGTTGCGGTAGTCGGCATCGAGGCCGACGCTCACGGCCTTGGAGCCTTCGTTGAAGGTCGGACCGTAGCCGTCGACATCGTGGGACCACGCCAGATTGGGGCTGAGGTTGACCCCGGCGAACACGCTGGTGTACTTCAGGGCGCTGAACGCCCGGTAACCCCAGGAGTTTTGCGTGTAGTAGCCGTGGCGCCCGGCCTGGCTCAAGTCGCCGAAGACCGAGTCGCGGCCATAACGCTGCTTGTCCAGGCCTTCCAGCCCGCCGATGTGGGTCATGCCGATTTCCACCGCCAGCGACATCGAATCGGCACCGATCACCGGATCGAACAGGTGCAGCAAGGTGGTCTGCGCCTGGGTGACTTCCTTGCGCTTCCAGCCCTGGATGACCTGCCCTTCTTCGGCGGGTACGGTCGGTTCGACGATGCTCCCGGTCAGTGCCTGGAACACCGGGTTCAGCGCACCGCCGGAGAGGTCGGCGGTGTTGATTGACAGTGGTTCATTGGGGCGGTAGCTGATTTCGCCGCTCCACGCCGTGCCGGTGGGAAGCACGGTGGCGAAACTCAAGCCGAACAGGTGGATGTTTTCCGGGTAATCGATGAAGTAGTGCGTATTGCCGGCGCCGGTGGCCAGGCCCAGGGCAAACTGCTCGTCCGACGGCAACGCGGCGAAACCCGGGTCGTTCTGGATGAAGTTGGCGACGCCGCTCTCGGTGCGCAAGGCGAACTTGGGCTTACGCGAGTGGTAGTTGATGTAATAGGCACCGTACTCCGTACCCTCGCCGAGCCAACGCAGGGCCAGACCGAACTGCCCGCTGTCGCGCGCCTCGTGGTCCTTGTCGCGCGGCAGGATGACGCCCTCGTTGCTGATGCGACGGTCGAGGATGTCAAAGCCCAATCCGGCATTGGCGGCGATCGGCTCCAGCGGCGCGATGTCGGCCAGGCCGGCGTTGAGATTG
The DNA here is from genome assembly GCF_002236105.1 of Pseudomonas umsongensis. Lineage (GTDB taxonomy): Bacteria > Pseudomonadota > Gammaproteobacteria > Pseudomonadales > Pseudomonadaceae > Aquipseudomonas > Aquipseudomonas umsongensis. The sequence continues at coordinate 996,267 of NZ_NIWU01000001.1, read as the reverse complement.
CGATCACAGCCCTTGGGTACGGGGTCGGCCCCGAAGAAAGTGCCGCAGTTGGGTAGCGCGTAGGGCTTCCACTGCAACTGGTAGAAACCTTCGACGTTAAGGTTTTCCGTCAGGCTTTGGGAGACATAGAGCATGTTGACCGGAATCAGGCCTTCCTTGAGTTCCGAGCCCGGCCGGACCAGCGCCGAGACGTCCAGCGGGTTGATTGCGTTGATCGAGTTGCCGATGAACAGGCTTTCGCCCCAGCTCACCACCTGCTTGCCCAAGCGAACTTCCCCTGGACGATCGGCTAATTCGTAGCGTTGCGCGACGAACGCGTCGAGAAATTCGGCGCCCGAGGAACGCGTGGACATGACACGCCCGTCGTCGCTGATGTCCTTGAAGGGACGGTGTTCGTCCTGCAGCTCGAAGTCGTACCAGTATTTGCCCCGGACAAAAGCGCGGGTGTCGCCGTAGGACAGTTCGAGGTCATGCACGCCCTTGAAGATCTTCGAATAGGTTTCACCTTTCTTGAAATTCTGGCGCCCGTCGTCACCGGAGGTGGAGAAGCCGGTGCCGCCATTGTCGCTACCGATCAATTTGGACTTGGGTTCGGCCATGGCCCAACTGGCACCGATCGACAACGCCGAGTCGAATTGGCCGTGAAGCTCACCGAGGTCGAAGCTTGCGGCGCAAACCGGTGCCGTTGCCGCCGCCACGGCCATTGCCAGCAGGCAGCGCTTGAGAGGAGTGATATGCACTGACTTTTTTTCCTTATTATTGATGTGTCACCCATCGGCGGGCTTTGGCTTCCCCGCCCGGCAAGGTCAGCCTTGTGTTTGCAGGAAACAGAGCACGGCCTGGCGCTCGCTGGCATTGCGCAGGCCACCGAACGCCATTGCCGTGTCTGGGAACATTTGTGCCGGGGAAGTCAGCCAACGATCCAGCTGTTCGACGGTCCAGGAGCTGTTCGCCCCGGCCAGGTCCTTCGAGTATTTGAAGCCCGGTATCGAACCGATGGGGCGACCGACCACGCCATTGAGGCGCGGGCCAACGCGGTCGGCGTCGAGGGCATGGCAGGCGGCACACTTGGTCTGGAACGCTTGTTGACCGGCGCCGGCATCGCACTCGGCAGCCGCAATGGCGTGACTGAGCGCCAGCAGCGACAGGCCGGCAAGCGGTTGAATCAGGTAGCGCATAAGAGGTTCCCCAGCAGTATTGGTGGTGAACCTAAGGTGACATCCGCGGGGGACTGACTAATCGCTGGTCAACGCCAGAGATTTGCCATTGGGCGCCATTCGATGGCGAAAGGCGCCTCGGGCATGGACGGCTCGATGCCGTCAGTGCGATGGAACGTACGGATCAGGCGTGCCGCTTTCGATAGGCGGGTATTTGGCCAGGCTCGTCTTCAAGGCGCCGACGATGCTCATCATGGGCGTGATCACCCAGGTGTTCTGCGCTGCCACGTTGTGTTCCTCGCGAAGGTCCGTAAGCAGGTTGTACAGACGCGGTAGCGCCAGTGTTTGCGGCGGATCGTACATATCGTCTTGCAAGATCAATTGCAGTTTCCAGTTACGCCATTTCACCGCCGACAGGCGATCGGCGACATAGGCCGGGAATCCTTCACGGTTGGATTTGGGCTGTTTGCCGGTGAAGAACGCCATCTGGTCGACCCCGTCCACGGCGCGGTCGGTGGGTATCTCGGCCCCTGCGGCATGGGCCAGGGTGGTGTAGAGATCGACGATATGGACGATCTCGTTGCTGACCTTGCCAGTCGAAACATGACCTGGCCAACGCAGAATGAACGGCGCCCGCAGGCTGCCCTCCATGGCGGTGAAGTAAGTCCCGCGCCACGGACCGTTGGCACCCTGCCACGGATAGGTGGACTCGCCACCGTTGTCGCTGGCCAGCACTACCAGGGTATTTTGTTCGACCCCCGCCGCTTTCAGGGCATCGAGCACTTGTCCGGTCCGAAAGTCGATCTCGGCGAGCACGTCGGCCCATGAACCATTGCCTGTTTTACCGGCAAACGCTGGATTTGGCTGCGTGGGCATGTGGGGTTGCGAGAAGGACACGTAGGCGAAAAAGGGTTTGCCCGATTGTGCATTGTGGTTGATGAACGCCGTTGCCCGCTGGGTGATTTCTTCATCCATGGTTCGCCGGGTGTCGAGATCGAGTTTCTTGACGGCCTTTGGCGCCTCGCCCTTGCGGGCCTCGTAAATAAACTGCGCCGGCGCCAGCTTCTGGTCCCAGCCCTGTTTGCTACCAATGGCCGGCGTCAGGCCGCTGGCTACGTCCGAAGCCGACCACATGGCCTCATCGTAGGTACGCGGCACGCCGTACCATTCGTCAAATCCCTGCTGGGTCGGAAAGCGCTCCTCGCTGCTGCCCAGGTGCCACTTGCCCCAGATGCCCGTCGCATATCCCTTGGCCGACAGCAGCTCAGGCAAGGTGACTTCCCACAGGGTCAGGCCATCGGGCTGGCCGGGACGAGGCACCTTGTACGTCCCGGAGCGGATCGGAAAGCGGCCGGTCATCAACGCCGACCGCGAAGGCGTGCACTGCGCCTCGACATTGAAGTCGGTGAAACGCATCCCTTCAGCGGCCAACTGGTCGATGCGCGGCGTCTCGGCCCCGCGCAGCGCGCCGCCGCCATAAACACCGAGTTCGCCATATCCGAGGTTGTCGAACAGTAAGACGACGATGTTCGGCGCCGCGTCCTGGGCAACCACAAACGGACTCGCCAACAGAACACCTGGCAAGGCCAGGCATGCCAATAGGTTTCTCATTTCAATCTCCAGTGCGCGATGGTTGTCGGCATGACAATCGCCAGCGTGGCCAGACCATAGGCCGCCCTCCACTGCCGTGATTGCCCGCGGATGCCAGACACTTTTCATTCGGCGCCAATTTCGCGCGCCCCACCTAAGGAGGGGGGAGCGGCGTTGCGTCACTTGTTAGGATTCGCTCGGGATTGTGCATGCCATCGTTTTTGCTGATCCCCGATTTCACGCGAACGGGATCCACCCGCCGTGCCAGGAGCGATTTCGTATGTCTCGTCTGAAACACACCGTTTATGCCGAAGCCCTGCTGCAGCGTCATGCCGACATTTTTCGCCCTCACCTGGCGACCGTCGGCCTGGACGAAGGGCTACTGGAACGACCGGATGCCACCATTCCGTTGAGCCAATACAACGCCCTGCTGGAAGTCGCCGCCGCCCATGGCGACGCCAGCCTCGGGTTGCGCATGGGCCTGGGTTTGCTGTGCAGCGGTATCAACAGCAGCCTGTTGGGCGGGGTCGGTCATGCCGCGCGCAGCGCACCGGACGTGCGTGGGATGCTTGTATCCGCCAGCCGCTACATCGTGGTGCACGCCCAGGCCAATGAGCTCGACTGGTGCCTGCAGGCGGGTCGCCTGGAAATCAGCTACCAGATCACCGACCCCAGTGTTCTGCACCGGCGCCAGGATGCCGAGTTCGCTATCGGAACGCTGTACGCCCTTTTGCGCGAGGTCACCGGTGAGCGGTTTGCGCCGTTACGTGTCGATTTCGCGCATCCGCAACCGGTCGATATCGAACTGCACAAGGCTGCGTTCAAATGTCCGCTGCGTTTCGACCAGCCGAAGAACGTGATGGCCTGGCCCGGCGAGATGCTTGATCAACCCTTGGTGACAGCCGATCCGCGCCTGTTCCAGGCATTGTTGCCAGGGCTGGAGGCCGAGCGCCGCCGCCGGTTGGCCGACACCGACCTGACCACCCGGATCGGCATGGTGATTGAAGCCAACATCAGCAACGGCAAGATCGGCATCGATCAGGTGGCGCGCCACCTGTGCATGAGCAAGCGCACACTGCAACGGCGGTTGCAGGAACTTGAAGTGGAATTTGCCGAGTTGGTGGAGGAAATACGCCAGGCGCTGGCGATCGATCTCGTTCGCCAGTCCCCACAAAGCCTGACGGAAATAGCCCAGCGTCTGGGCTATAACGAGGCCAGTTCTTTCACCCGCGCATTCCGTCGCTGGGTCGGGATGACGCCGCGGGAATTTCGTCAGCAAAAGCCTGAGTAAGGAAGCCGGCGGGGATGCGCCCCGCCGGCCGGTTCGTCAGCCCAACAGTTTGTGCGTGCGCAATGCAGCCTGGCTGCCGGCACTGATAGCGCCGTCAATGAAACCACGCCAGCCTTCGCCGTGGTCGCCCTGGCCAAACACCACACGACCGCGATCCTTCTGGAAGTGATCGTAGTACTTGCGTATCCAGTTAGGCTTGTAGCTGCAATAGGTGCCGCGGGCATACGGGTCCAGGGTCCATTCGTAGCCGTAGCAGGCTTCGACTTCGAGGTCCGGATAGAAGGAGCTCATCATCGCCTGCACGGCGTCACGGTCCTGGATATCGAGTTTTGCAGGGTCGGCGCCAAACCCGACGAACAGGGTGTGATCCTCGGCCTTGGCATAGGTCGCCAATATGTTGATCGGGTGAGCGGAACCGGCGAGGCCGAGCCGCTTGCCCGCTTCCGGCAACTTGCCCTTGGTGCGGACGAACACCTTGATGCCACTGCCGGTGTGTTTTTCCTCCGCCGCCTGGACCAGCGCCGGATCCAGCGCCGGGGTGAACGCGATACGCGGCAACACGTTCATCGGGACTGTTACGATCACCGCACCGGCACGGATCACCTCCCCGCCTTCGGTGGTAATCAGCACGCGCTTGCCCTGCTCTTCGACCTTGGCCACCGGTGTGGACAAGCGCACCTGCGGCTTGCCGTCCTCGATCATCGCGTTGATCAGGCTGATGGTGCCGTCCTTGAAGCTGTAGCGACCACAGGCATCGACGAAAGCTGTCATGTTCCAGCCGGGCAGCGACCACCAGCGCGCCGTTTCCAGATAGGACGTGCGATCGCTGGTGGTATGGGCGATACCGGCAACATAGGCATCGATGAAGCTACGCTCCAGCGGCGTCAGCTTCAGTTGCGCAAAACGGTCAGCGCCGGTCATGCCATCGACGGCGAGCAGTTGCTCCCAGGTATGCTTGGCGTCGTAGGGACGCTCCCAGAGCTTGGGCGCATCGGCGAAGAAGTCCTTTACCGCCTTCGAAATACCGATTAATTCCTCAAGCTTTGGCTCGACGGCCTTGCCTTCGTGAATAATGCGCACCGTCTGCTGTTCTTCGACAAACGGCTCCGGCGTCTCTTTGAGTTCCAGGCCGTAGCGCTGTACTTCGGCCCAGACGTTGGGCTGCGTCCAGTGGATCCAGGTTCCGCCCAACTCGACCTTGTGACCGGCAAACTCACTGCTGAACGTACGCCCGCCGAGCCGGTTGCGAGCTTCGAGAATCACGGTCTTGTAGCCGTTCTTCATGCTCTCGCGCGCCGCGGTGACGCCGGCAAATCCGCCGCCGATGACCACTACGTCGTAATCGCAATCAGCGCATTTGGCGCCGCCCTTGTCACCGGCCACCGCGGTACCGATCGAAACGGCACCCGCCGACACCGCTGCCCCTGCCGCACCGACAACGCCGGCATTTCTGAGAAACTTGCGGCGACTTACGCCCTGCCCCTGCTTGTTATCCATACCCCACCTTTGAATGTCGTCATGATGCCTGTTGGCAGTCTGGGGTAAACATGACAGAAGACGGGGCGCAGCAATTGTCAGGGGATGCCAATGATTTAGCCTTGGGTGCCAAGCACGTTTTCAAGCGTCGTGGTCGACTGTTACCGGTACCGGGGCCTCGGGGTGCGTGCCTCCTTGGTCGATTGCGTTCAATTCGATAGAGGAATGACCACGGATAACCAGGTGTTCCAGCCTTCTGCCCGATTCTTCGCATCGAACTCGTAGTAGCCCTTGAGGTTGGCGTACCAAAGGTCTTTACCGACTTTGAAGAAGTGCCCGGCTTGGGGCCCAATGCCATTGACCCTGGATTTGAAATCACCAAAGGTGGCACCGCTGCCGCTATCGCCGGTGACCTGCTGGTAGACATAGCCAACCAGGCCCAGGTGAGTCTGGTCATTGATGAAGTGCGAGGCGCTCAGGTCAAGGTGGGCATCGACACCGTTCTGATAGTCGATATCGCTGTTTTCCCAGTTGTACGTCAGTCCCGCCACGGCGGAAAACTCGTTCTTCTTGTCAAAATAGGTGTAGCCGCCTCCCGCATCCAGAGCGGCGTGACCCAGGCCGATGTTAACCAGGCGATTGGGGTCGTAGGCACCGACCGGAATGTCTCCCATGCTGTAGGCAATGAAGTTGTGAACGCCATGGTTCCATTTCAGGGTGCCCATCACATAAAGGTCGCTGCCGCCTTTCAACGTGTCGTCGGTACTGCCGGAGACGGTCCGGCCCCGCGGGCCTGTCAGCGTGAGATCGACACTGCCTTCGGAGCGCGCCACGGCTGCGCCCATTGCCAGGGCAGCCTGAGCGCCGAGCAAAGGCTCGGCGAAGGTGTAGCTCGGGAAGGCGAACAGGATATCCGCTGTCGCATCCAGGCCAACCGTTGTCAGTCCGCCTCGGGGAACGGGTTTGCTGGCGTCGTCCTTGGCGTGGGCGTGGTAGTAGATCAGCGGCAGGCTCCAGCCGGGCTCGGTGGGTACCGCCGCCAACGCGCCGAACTGGCCTGGCAGCCAGAAACCGATACCGCCGTTATCCGCCTGGGCCAGCATGGCGGGCAGTAAGGCCAGCAGGCCCAATGCAAGTCTGTTCCCTGTTGTCATCGAAGCCCTCGACTCACTGCAAACCCATGGCTGACTGCGCAATGGTTACAGAGGCTGTTACGCAAAACGCCATTTATTGGAGGGGTTTTTTTCGTTGCCCCTGCCTACGGCACATCCATTGACTTTAGCACCGACACCGCGAGCCTCCCCCCTCTCCAGAAGGGGGGCGCGGCACACCTTGGCCCCCTTCCTAGAATGCGTTTTCCACCAGCCAGAACAAACAACGGAGACCACAATGAAGATGAATTTTTCCAGGGTCATGGCTCAGGTTGCGCAACGCTATGCCAGCCAGGAGGCGTTGGTGAATGTGGAGCGCAACCGGCGTTATCGCTTTGATCAGTTGCATCGGCTGACCAATCGCATCGCCAACGCCTTGCGTACGCGCCTGCATTTGCAGCGTGGCGATACGGCTATGTGCATCCTGGAAAACGACAATCTGTCGTTGCTGCACGCCTGGACAGCGTTTAAAGGCGAAGCAGCGATTGCGCATACGAACTTTCGCGATTCCCTTGAAGAACATCGCTGGCAGGTGGAGTTCATCGCGCCCAAGGTCATTTTCATCGAGCTCACGTTGTTGCAGCGCTACCGCGAAATGCTGTGCGCCAGCGGTGCCGTCGTGGTGTGCATGGATGAGCCTCCCGCCGATTGTGGCTTCGCGCAGTCCTTCTGGACGTTGCTGGAAGGGGTATCGGATGAGGAGCCTGATGTCGAATCCGATGTGTACCAGGACACGCTGATCTACCGCTTTACCGGCGGCACCACCGGCAAGAGCAAATGCGCCCGCTACACCATCGATAACTGGCTGGCGGCGCGCGACTCGATGTATGCCGACAGCGAGCAGAGCCAGGCCCTCAACGAACACACTCGCTACCTGCACATTGCGCCCATCAGCCATGGCTCGGGGTTGTCGCTGTTGCCCACGCTGTTTCGGGGCGGGTGCACCGTTACCCAGAACGCCGCCGACCTCAAGGCATGGTGCAGCAATGTCGAAGCGGAGCGGATTACCACGGCGCTGATGGTGCCGACGCTGGTGGGTTGGCTGCTGGAGTTGCCCGAGGCCACGCAATACGATCTGTCGAGCTTGCAGACCCTCTATTACGGCGCGGCGCCTATGAGCCCGAGCAAGCTCAAGCAATCGCGGGAGCGTTTCGGCAACATCTTTTTCCAGCTGTACGGCGCCACCGAATGCGCCCAGGCGGTGTGCACCCTGACCAAGGCCGACCACCTCTGTGCGGTCGAAACGGGACGCCTGGCCTCTGCCGGACGGCCTGCCACGGGCATCGAATTGAAGATCGTCGATGAGGCGGGCAATCGCGTTGCCAATGGCGTCACCGGTGAAATCTGGCTACGTGGGCGCGGAACCATCAGCGGCTATCACAACAATCCCCAGGGCACCGCTGCTGAGTTCAGCGAGGGTTTCTGGAAGTCTGGTGATCTGGGCTACGTGGACGAGGCCGGTTATGTGTTCATCGTCGATCGCAAGAAAGACGTGATCATTACTGGAGGGTTCAATGTCTACGCCGTGGAGGTCGAATCGACGCTCAATAGTCACCCCGCGGTGTCGATGTCGGCCGTGGTCGGCATTCCTCATGACAAGTGGGGTGAGGCGGTACATGCCGAAGTCGTGCTTAAACCGGGAATGATCGTCGCTGAAGAAGAACTGATCGCCCTGGTCAAGGAGCGCCTTGGCCGCTTCAAGGCACCCAAGTCGGTGAAACTGGTGGAGGCCCTGCCCTTGAGCGCTGTTGGCAAGGTGCTGCGGCGACAGGTTCGTGAGGGGTACTGGGTGGATCAGTCTCGGCGAGTTTCTTGATCTGATCGTTTCCACGCGCAGCAAAAGAATGCCGCCAGGGACGCTCCGCGTTCCACTGACGACACTTGCCTGAGCCATGCGCAACGGTGACGCAGAGGGTCACAGGATGCATTCCTTTGCTGCGCGTGGGAATGATCAGCAGGGCTCGCTGTTGCTTTTGATCGTTCCCACGCTCTGCGTGGGAATGCCGCCAGGGACGCTCCGCGTTCCACTGACGACGCATGACCTGAGCCATGTGCAATGGTGACGCGGAGCGTCACAGGATGCATTCCCACGCAGAGCATGGGAACGATCAGCAGGGGGGATGTGGGTATTTGATCGTTCCCATGCTCTGCGTGAGAATGCCGCCAGGGACGCTCCGCGTTCCACTGACGACACCTGACCTGAGCCATGCGCAACGGTGACGCGGAGCGTCGCAGGATGCATTCCTTTGCCGCGCATGGGAACGATCAGCAGGGCTCGCTGTTGCTTTGGCTTTTGCCAAAGATGACCTATCGCTCCTGCGGGCTTTTCCAAGTAACTCGCTGTTAGAACGAAACCACAAGCGGCCGTTACCTGAATAACGGATATGCACTCCTGTTTCTACTAGCCAAAAAAAAACGGAACCGCGCAAGTCGGTCCCGTTCCACCACAATGGACAGTCCAGCAGTGATCAGCGAACCCCGGCCCCCGCCAGGCTATCGGAGCTCCAGCCATTGTCCGGGCTGAGCTTGTCCATGACCTGTACGCCGGCCTTGCCCGGCCAGACGTTGATGTAATAGGTGCCCGCAATCAGGTCGTAGTGTCCGGCGGTGCTGTTGACGGCAACGGCGTCATACATCTGATGGAGGTAGTTGAAGCCAGGCCGCCACAGTTGACCGCGACCGTCGTATTGGTCCACCGCCACGGCGGTCCAGCTGTCTTCGTCGATGTAGAAAGTGCGTTTGGAGTAAATGTGGCGCATGCCAGGCTTGAGGGTCGCCTCTACCACCCAGACGCGGTGCCGCTCCCAGCGCACCAGGTCTGGATTGATGAATTTGGAGCCAAACACCTGCTCAGGATTCTCGGCGTAGGCGAAGCGATAGGCGTTGTACGGAACGTACATCTCCTTCTTGCCTGTCAGCTTCCAGTCGAAACGGTCCATCCGGCCGTTGAACAGGTTGATGTCGTCGATGGTGGACATCCCTGAGGTACTGGCGTTCGGCGTGTCGTAGGCCAGGTCGGGGGCCAGGCGCACACGGCGTTGTCCAGGCAGATACTGGTAGGCCTTGCGCCCCCGCTCGGTCGCGGTGTAGTCGAATGTCATCACTGCCTCACCCGCGCGGCGTGCAGGGCCACTGTAATTGGCACGGGCGCGGGTAAGCAGAATGTCGTCGCCACTTTTCGACGTATCGTAGTAAGGCATCTCGTAGGTCCAGCGGCCCAACGTAGACGTGACCAGTTTGCCCGCCGCATCGACGTTGTAGGCGCCGTACTTGGGCGCGATCCAGGCCAGGCCCTGGTAGCGCGCGAGGTGGTTGAACATCACTTCGATGCCGGTCTTGGGAATCGGGAACGGTACACCGGCATGGGCGCCTTGCAGCGTTTCGTTATTATTGGTCAGCGCGGCGCTGGTGGCGTTCTTCAACGTGTTGTCCAGCACGAACTGCGGGTAGCCTACGGTGCGATGCGTCGGATAAACGTCGACGCGAAAACCCGGCAGTTTCTTGATCAGTGCCTTGGTTCCTTCCGTGAGCTTATCGGCGTAGGTGTCCACGTTGCTGGCTGTGATCGAGAACTGCGGCTTTTCATTGGCAAAGGGGTCGGGACGAATGCCCGAGGCTTTGTCGAAGCCCGCGGGCGCGGTTTTCAGCCCGCCGTTATAGGCCGGAATGGTGCCATCGGCATTACCGGCCATCTCGGCACCCACGGGGGTCAAGCTGGTGCCCAATTGCTTGGCTTCTTGCTCTGATACTGCTGCATGGAGCACGCCTGCATGCGCAGCCAACAGGCCAAGCGCAATCAGGGTTCTTGTGAGTTTAATCATGTCTCCAACCTCTAGGATGATGGTTTGAGCGTCTTTCCAAGCACGCCCTGCCCTTCAAGGAACTGCGGAATAACGTCCCGTCCCGGCAGTGTTTTTTTAACCAACCGCCCCCTGTCTTCGCCCCCCCCTTATTGGCGCACAAAGGGAGGGGCAGACTTTTTGTCAGGCTGAAAAACGCAAACGCCACGCGGCATGGGAATGCGCGTGGCGTTTTGTCAAAACGGCGTTGCAGGCGTTATGGCTCAGGCGAATACCCGAAGGATGGTCTCGGCCACACACGCGGGTTTGGCGGCGCCCTCGATCTCCACGATCATCTCGTAGGTCACTTGGGCACCGTTACCTTCCAGCGGCTCGAAGGACAGCACCTTGAAGTGCCCGCGTAACCGACTGTCCACTGGCACCGGCTGGACGAAGCGTACCTTGTTCATGCCGTAGTTCACGCCCATCTTCACGTTGCGCAGTTCGAACGCGTTGGTCATGAAGGTGGGTAGCAGGCTCAGGGTCAGGAAGCCATGGGCGATCGTCTTGCCGAATGGCCCTTGGGCGGCGCGTTCGGGGTCGGTATGAATCCACTGGTGATCCCCGGTGGCTTGCGCAAAGGTATTGATTCGATCTTGGTCGATGGCCACCCAGTCACTAGTGCCCACGACTTCGCCGACGAGGCCTTGCAGTTCGGCCAGGGTTTCGTAGCTTTTCATTGTTGTTGTGCTCTCGATAATCTGTTCAATGGCGGATCAGGCGCGCAGTTGCGCCTGCAGTGCGGCCGCGCAAGCGGCTTCGTGGCTGTCGCTGCTGCCCAGGAGCAAATCGGCGACGACGGCCCGTTTGTAGTAATGGCCGACCAGGTACTCCTCGGTCATGCCGATGCCGCCGTGCAACTGGATGCCCTGGCCGCAAACCGACTTGGCCGCGCGACAAATGAGCATCTTGCTGGCCGACACCGTCCTGTCACGAGTGACCGCGTCATCATTGGCCATGGCATCCAGGGCCGCGTGCAGGCTTGAACGTGCCAGTTCCAGCTCCGCCGCCATATCCGCCATCCGGTGCTGCAATGCCTGGAATGAACCGATGGGCACACCGAATTGCTGGCGCACCTTGAGGTAATCGGCTGTGACTTCAATGGTTTTTTCCATCCCGCCGACCAGCTCTGCGCACAGAGCAACGATGCCGTTGGCCAGGCCTTGGCGTAACCCCGACAAACCCTGCCCCGCTTCGCCTAACAAGGCATCGGCGCCAACCTCGACACCATCGAAGTGCAACGCCTGCGCCCAGGTGCCGTCGTGCAAAGGCAGCGTCTGGCAGGTCAGGCCCGGACGATCGGCATCGACCAACAGCAGGCTGATGCCCGGTGCCTGGGGGATTTGCGCCGAGACGATAAACGCCTTGGCTCCCACGGCACCGAGCACCAGGCTCTTGCGCCCGGACAGGCGAAATCCGTCATGCACCGGTTCCGCCTGAAGGGTCACCGGCAATGGCATGCCCCGTGAACCAGCCTCGCCATAGGCCAGCGCAATGCGGTAGGTCCCGTCGGCGAGTTGCGGTACAAGTCGCGCTTTTTGCGCCTCGCTGCCTGTTGCCAACAGCGTCTGGGCCGCCAGCACAGCACAAGCCATGAAGGGTTCCAGTACCAATCCACGCCCCAGTTCCTGGGCGATGATCACCGTGTCCACCAGCGTGCCGCCAAGGCCGCCGTATTCTTCCGGCAACGCGGCCATCAACCAGCCGTTGGCGGCGAACAGGCCCCAGTTGTCCGCACTCCCGTCCTTGCCCGCCTTGAGCAAGGCGGTGCGTGCCTCGAAACTGTAGGCCTTGTCTACATAGCGTCGCAGGCTGTCCTGCAACAGTCGTTGTTCCGAAGTGAATTCGAAATCCATAGCGGTTTCCTGATATCAGAGTTGGAACAGCATCTTGGCGATAATGCCCCGCTGCACTTCACTGGTGCCGCCGTAAATGGTCGAGGCACGGCGCAGGAACATGTCATGGCTGATGCCTCGTGCCAGTGCCTGTTGCGGGAACGGCTGTTGCGGGTCCGCCTCGTGGGGATGCGGATAGGCAATCGCACCGTAGTCAGCCAGCGCCTCAATTTGCGCTTCGGTCATGCGCTGCTGCAGTTCGGTGGCGCGGATCTTGAGGATCGAGCCCAAGGTGTGCGACGCCGGATTGTGCTGTTGTTCCAGGCGTGCCACCCGTTGCACCAGCATTTCGATGGCCTGCAGTTCGGCATCCAGGCGTGCCAGCTTCAGGGCAAACCCGGGCTGCTCGAAAAGTGGCTGGTCATCCACTTGCAGCGTGCTGCCGATCAGCCGCAGCTCGCGCATGTAGCGCTTGAGCTCGGGCAGGTCGGCAACGGTGGCATGTTCGTTGTTGAGCAAAAACTTGGTGATGTTCCAACCCTGCCCTTCGCCACCGATCAGGTTGGCTACCGGCACCCGTACATTGTCGAAAAAGGTTTCATTCAAGTGATGCGCATCATCGATGCTGCGGATCGGGCGCACGGTGATGCCGGGCGTGCGCATGTCCACCAGCAAAAAGCTGATCCCGGCCTGCTTCTTCACATCCATGTTAGTGCGCACCAGCAGGAAGATCCAGTCCGCGTCATGGGCATAACTGGTCCAGATTTTCTGGCCATTGACCACATAATGGTCGCCATCGCGCTCGGCACGGGTGCGCAGCGATGCCAGGTCGGAACCTGCGCCCGGCTCCGAAAAGCCCTGGCACCACAGGCGCTCGCCATTGAACACCGGAGGCAGGTGTTCGGCCTTTTGCTCAGGCGTGGCGAAGCTATTGAGCACCGGGCCAAGCATCTTGTGCACGAAGCCATCCAGGGTGGGCGTGCCCGCCGCGCTGCACTCGTCATCGAACACCAGGATCTGCGGCACCGACCAACCTGTGCCACCGTGCTCCTTGGGCCAGTAAGGCGCACCCCAGCCGCGTTCGGTGAGGAGCTTTTGCCAGCGTGTGATCTGCTCTCGCGGCGAGCGCGTGCAGCGCTGTTGCCCTTTCAGGTCCGCCGGGACCTGGTCGCGAAGGAAGCCGCGCACTTGCTCGCGGAATGCTTCGAGGCTGGCATCAGGTTGAAAATCCATCGCGGTTCCCCTGTCAGTCTTTGCGGTACAGGGTGACGACGCAGGCGCCACCGATGCCAACGTTGTGTTGCAAGGCAATGCGTGCGCCCTCGACCTGGCGCTGCTCCGCGCGACCACGCAGTTGCTGAACCAGCTCGGTGCATTGCGCCAGGCCCGTCGCGCCAATCGGATGGCCCTTGGAAAGCAGGCCGCCAGACGGGTTGACCACGTAGCGTCCGCCGTAGGTGTTGTCGCCATCGTCGACAAACTTCTGCGCCCCACCTTCCGGGCACAGGCCCAACGATTCGTAAGTCAGCAACTCATTCTGGGCGAAACAGTCGTGGAGCTCGACGACGTGCACGTCCTCGACACCGATGCCGGCCATTTCGTAAGCCTTGCGCGCCGCCGCGCGGGACATCGAATAACCGGCAACATCACGCATGTCGCCCGACTTGAATGTCTCCGCGCCATCGGTGGTGAGGGCTTGACCGGCAATCGATACGCTGCGATCCAGGCCGTGCTTTTTCGCATAGGATTCGCTGCACAACACCACCGCGGCGGCGCCGCAGGTCGGCGGGCAGGCCATCAGGCGCGTCATGACGCCCGGCCACACCACTTGATCGGCCATGACCTCTTCGGTAGTCACCACTTTACGGAATACGGCTTTGGGATTGTTCGCCGCGTGACGGCTGGCCTTGGCGCGAATTTTAGCGAAGGTTTCCAGCGGCGTGCCGAAACGATTCATGTGCTCCACGCCCGCGCTGCCGAAGATACGCAGTGCTGCCGGAATCTGCGCCGCACCGGGAATCGCTTCATCGCACTGATCGAGGAACGGCTCCAACGGGCTCGGACGGTCCGGGAAGGAGCTGGGAATGGCACCGGGCACCATCTGTTCGAAACCGAAGGCCAGGACGATATCCACCATGCCGCTGGCGATCGCCTGGTTGGCCAGGAACAGCGCCGTTGAGCCGCTGGCACAATTGTTGTTGACGTTGATCACCGGGATACCGGTCATGCCGACGTTATACAGCACACGCTGGCCGCTGGTGGAATCACCGAAGACGTAGCTGGCATATGCCTGCTGGACCGACTCGTAACCTACGCCGGCATCCGCCAGTGCCAACCGCACGGCCTGCTCGCCCATGACCGCATAGGTCTCGCTCTGGCCAGGCTTGACGAAGGGGATCATACCTACACCCGCGACGACGACTTTCTGCATCATGTCTTACTCCTCAGTATTGAAAACCCTGCCGGCGCCCTGGGCGTTCTGCGCCGGGCAATGGCGCTCGGCAGGTCTTGAGTCTCAAGGATAGGCAGGCCCCATGGCCGGTTGCCCCTCCCTCTTTGGGGCTTCATGGCTGTGGCAGCACCGCACCGGGATAAGGCAACCCTTGCTTGCCAAGGAAGCGGTTCACGGCTTCGACATGGTATCGACTGGCCCCGCACAATGACTGGGCGCTGGCTTCGAACTGGGTCATCGCGTGGCGGTCGGTCTCGAACGAGCGGTTGAGCAGGGTCTTGGCCAATCCTAACGCATCGGGCGGTGCGTCATCGAACTGGCGAGCGAACTGCAAGGCGCTGTCCAGCAACTGCTCCTGGTCAATGACCGCCTGGGCCAGGCCCAGCGCCAGTGCCTGCTGTGCATCGAGCGGCCGGGCGCAAAATATCAGTTCCTTGGCCTTGGCCAACCCCACCACCCTGGGCAGCACGTACAGCATCGACAGGTCTGGCACCAGCCCCAGGCTCAGGAAGGTTGGCAGCAGCCGGGCACGCGGCGTAACGAACATGAAGTCCGCGGCCAGCGCCAGCGAGAACCCCGCCCCTACGGCCGCGCCATCGACTGCCGCGATCACTGGTTTGCCCAAGTCGACCAGGCTGGCGAACCATTCATGAAAACCCAGCACCAGCTGGCGTCCGGCAAACGCGGGGTCGTCACCCTCCTCCAGGCTACCCAGGTCAAAGCCCGAGCAAAAGGCCCCGCCAGCGCCAGTCAGGACGATGGAACGAATCGAACGATCGTCCCGCGCCGTCATCAGGGCTACGGGCAAGGCTTCATTGATGGCTGCTTCGAACGCGTTGCGTTTGTGCGGACGATTCAGGGTGATCAACGCTGTCTTGCCGATTTTTTCGTACAGCACTGCACTGTCAGTCACATTCAACTCCTCCTGATGCGACACCGGCCGGTGCATGCCGGCCGTGCCCAGGGTGCGATGGTCAGGAACACGAACGCCGCCCGTTACAAATTGCGGGCGATGATCACCTTCTGGATGTGGCTGGTGCCCTCGTAGATCTTGGTCACCCGCACGTCACGGCAATAGCGCTCCACCGGAAAATCGCTGAGGTAGCCGTAGCCGCCATGAATTTGCAGCGCTTCGGAGCAGACTTTCTCGGCCATTTCGCTGGCGAACAGCTTGGCGATGGACGCTTCCTTGGCGCAGGGCACGCCGGCGTAGTGCAGGCGCGAGGCGTGCAGCATGTAGTGCTGGGCGACTTCGAACTGGGTGGCCATGTCCGCCAGGTCGAACGCCACGCCTTGCAACTTGATGATCGGCGCACCGTAGGCTTCACGCTCGTTGGCATACTTCACCGCCGCTTCCAGCGCGGCGCGGGCGGCGCCCACGGCCACGGCGGCGATGCCGATACGGCCTTCGGACAGGGTCGCCATCAAGCGTTTGTAAGCGGTGCCCTCCTCCGCCAGCAGGTTATGGGCCGGCACGCGGCAGTTATCCAGTTGAATGGCCGCTACATGCGCCGAGCGCTGGCCCATCTTGCTTTCCACGCGCGTGACGATGTAACCGGGCTCACGCGGGTCGATGATGAACATGCTCGGGCCCTTGCGGCCTTCGGTGGTTTCGGTGGTGGCGGCGATGGCAAAGGCGATGCCTGCTTCGCTGCCATTGGAGATGAACTGCTTGCTGCCGTTGAGCACGTAATGGTCGCCATCGCGGCGCGCCGTGGTGCGAAACGCGGCGGTGTCGGAACCGGCCTGGGGTTCGGTCAGCAGGCCGGCGGCAATCAGCTCGCCGCTAATCATCCCGGCTAGGTATTTCTGCTTCTGCAACTCGGTGCCGAAGCGATGCAGCATGTCGGTCATACCATTATGAACATGCAAAATGGTCGCAAAACCGGCATCGGCGGCGGCAAACTCCTCGATGCACAGGCAGTATTCCGGAAAGGACATGCCCGCTCCGCCCGCCTCCTCGGGAATCTGCATGCCCAGGAAGCCCAGGTCGGCCACGGCCTTGAGCTCAGCATGGGGCCAGGCACCCGTGCGGTCGCGTTCGGCGGCGGTGGCGCCCACTACTTCTTGCGCCACCTTGCGGGCAGCGTCGCGAATCATGATTTCCTGCTCACTCAGGAATGCTGCGGATGTATCACTCATGGTCTTCCTCTTGTACCGGGTCGGGTAATCGATGCTGACCTGAGCATGCGCGGTGGCCGACATCGCATGCGCCTCCCGTCTCGGGAGGGTGCGCGGGCTGACGCCCGCATCCGGTTACTTGAGCAGGCCTTGCTGGCGAGCCAGGGAGATCGCCGCGTAGCGGCTCGACACACCGAGCTTGGCGAGGATGTTTTTCACGTTCCACTTCACGGTGCCGAAGGTGATGTTGAGCGTCAGGGCGATGCGCTTGTTCGACATCGCCTGGGCGACCAAACCGAGGATTTCCAGCTCACGTGGGGTCAGGGTGGCTCGTGGCCCGTCGTTCATCTTCCTGGGGGCAACGGCTACCTGCACGGGTACCTCGTGCAAGTTTTCGCGGTTGAGCAGCGCGTCCAGATACTCGGCGACAGAAATGTCCCGGGCGATTTCGCCTTGCCATTGATTCAGCAATGCGAGCACCGCCGGGCCTTCATCGAGCAGTGTGCGCACTAACCCCATCCGGGCACTCGCTTGCATGGCCTGTTGCAAGTACGTCAACGCCTGCTCTGGCTGGCCGAGCATGTCGTGCGCCAGGGCACTGAGCAGAAGCAGGCGAACCCGCGTGCGTCCCCGCGCCGACTGCTCGGCATAGACGCTGACGGCCTGCAACTGTTCCAGCGCAAGGCCAGGGTCACGCCCGGCCAGTGCCAGTCGCACCCTGGACATCGCCACCTGGCAACTGATTTCCCCGCGGGTTTCGGCATTTGGCCGCTGGGCCGCCTCCAGCGCAGCCAGTCGCGTCACCAGTTCGCCGGCGCGACGACTTTCACCCTGCTCAATCAGCACCCGGACTTGCTCGGCCAGCATCATTGCCAGCAACCGGTCCAGGCCCAGCACGTGAAAGTGCGCGCCCTGGGTTTCGAGGAAACTCAAGGCCGCCTGGGCCGATTCGCGCTGCAAGGTGATGCGCGCACGACACAGTGAGGCCCGGCCCATCACTTCGGGCATGGATGAGCGCAGGATCCCGCTGCGGTTGGCCAGGACCCGCAACGCCTCGTCCAGCTGGTCCAGTTCGTAATAAGCGTCGCAGAGTGTGGCGGCGCACAGATTGGCGGAAACCGAATCGCGTCCATAGGCTTGCTCGGCACGCTCGGTCACGCTGGCCCCGATGCTTTGCGCCTGGCGTGCATTGCCTTCGCGCAGGCTGGTCAGCGCCCGGGTGGATTCGAAGACCATGGCCATGTCGTTGTCGCGATACTGCAGGTCTATCGGGTGCTGCTCATGGAGCTTGCGCGCGTCATCTACACGCCCCACCGACAAATAGGCAGTGGCCAGTCCCGAGAGACTGATGTAGCGCAACGAGCGGTTTTCCAATGGCGTCTGCAAGGTCGGTTCCAGCAGGCCGATGACCCGTAGCGGCTGATCCAGTGTCAGGGCAATCGCGGCGTCGGCCAGCACCAGTTTCGAGGAGATCGCGGGGTTGCGTGAGGCTTCGCTGCGGCGGATCTGCTCCACCCAGCGCTCGGCTTTTTCCGGCCGGGCGGTGAAGGCATAGGTCAGGCAGCCCATGATGAACAGTTGCGGATGAGCGAACAGCGTGTCCTGGGGCAGGCGTTCGAGCAAATGCAGCATCGGGCTGGTGTAGGCCATGCTCCAGATACTGGACGCCGCTTGCTCCATGGCCTTGACCGCGTAATCGCGATCGCCGCCCAGATTGGCGTGGCGCACCGCCTCCACCAGATAATCATGCTCGGCAAACCACTGGCTGGCGTGCCGATGAAGCGCCTGCACCACCACCTCGCCACGGGCCGCCAGGCGCTGGTTGAGAAACTCGCCGAACAGAGGATGGAAGCGATACCAGGGCGTACTGTCGTCTGATTCGATGCGCTGGATCAGCAGATTCTCATCCTCGGCGCGCTTGATCATGTCCTGCGCATGGGGACAGCCACTGACAAATTCGCCGACCTCAGCGTTGAAGCGCCGCAGGATCGAGACCTTTTCCATGAATTCCAGCAGCTGCGGCGGCAGGCAGGCCACCACGTCCTCGGTCAGGTAAGCCTGCAGGTCCGCCGAGTTGCGCAGGATCGAACGCAGTTGCGAACGCCGCGTTGGCCGCACCCGCAGCATGGTGGCGATGGGCTGCAGGCTGGCCGGCCAGCCGCTGGTCAGGTCATGGATCAGGCGTTCCTCGTCGGCGGTGAGTGGCAAAACGCTGAGGTTTTGCTTGAAGAATGCCTGGGTTTCATCGACATCGAACGGCAATTCGACGGTGTCGATCTCGGCGACATGCCCTTGCATGCGCAAGCGGCCCAGGCTCAGTGGCGGCGTGGTCCTCGAGGCAATGGTGATGTGCAGGTTGCCTGGGCAATGATCGAGCAATTTCTGCATCAAGCGGTGCGCGCTCGGTGATTCGACGTGTTGAAAATCGTCGAGCAGCAGGTGCAACTCTCTTTCGAGGTCTTGTACGGCGTGGGTGATCAGGGCGATCAAGGCGTTGATCGACTGTTCGCTGCCGTCGCTGTTGAGCCAGTCCTGATCCATTGCAATGCCCAGGCGTTGCAAGGCGGCCAGCAGATAGGACAGGAAGCTGGCGAACTGGCGGTCATCGAGGCTGAACGATACCCAGGCCACGTCCAGCCCGGCCTTCATCAGTTCCAGGCGCCATTGGGCGAGCAAAATGGTTTTACCGAACCCGGCGCCGCCAGTAATCAGGGTTGCACTGCAGTGTTGCGATTCGCGCAAGCGGTTCAGCAGGTGTGCACGGGGAATGTGCCGGGCGCTCAGGCGCGGCGGCGCGAACTTGGTGGCGACCAGTAGATCGCCGGCGTTGATGACATTTGTCTGCATTATTGACTTCTCCGCCCTTGGCATGTTGCCTGGATGTGACGCCTATCCTGCAACAGACGAAGCGGCGCTCGCCCCGTCCGCAAGGGGGGGGGATAGCGCTCTCGGGAGTCGCGTAATTTTCAATCCAGACAGAAACGTCAATTGCATGAGATCGAGGATTGGAGATGAGCGAGTCCGTTTCTTTTGACATCAAGGGCCAGGTGGGCTGGATCACCCTGACCCGTCCAAAAGCCATGAATGCCCTCAACCGTGAAATGCTGGAGGCCATGACCGCCCGCCTGAACGCCTGGGAACACGACGATCAGGTGCGGGTGATCGCCCTGACCGCCACCGGTGCGGCGTTTTGCGCCGGCGCCGACCTCAAGGCTGGCGGAACCCCGCAGCCCGGCGAAAAAGACCTGCTGGACACCATCGTCACCTTCTTCGACGCGCTGCGCGCATTCCCCAAACCGGTGATTGCCGCGGTCAACGGGCTCGCCCTGGCCGGTGGCCTGGAAGCCGTATTGTGCTGCGACCTGGTAATCGCCGCGCAAAGCGCACGTTTTGGTGATGCCCATTCAAACTTCGGTGTGTTCCCGGGCGGCGGCGGTGCCGCGGTATTGCCACGCAAGATCCCCGAGAACGTTGCCAAGTACATGTTGTTCACCGGTGACGCCCTGCCCGCCCAGGACATGAAGAACTATGGCCTGGTCAGCGAAGTGGTGGCCGACGGCGAACTGGTCGAACGCGTCCAGGCCCTGGGCGACAAGCTCGCCGGGAAAAGCCCGCTGGTGCTGCGCAAGATGAAGAAAGTCGCCGACGAAGCCGGCGACAAATCCCGCGCCGATGCATTGCGCCAGGAGCTGCTGGAACTGCGCGACCACCAGCGCTCCTACGACATGGCCGAAGGCGTGCGCGCCTTCGCCGAGAAACGCAAACCTGATTTCAAGGGTTACTGATTACGCCTCCCCTGCAGGAGCGAGCATGCTCGCGAAAAACGTCATGCCAGCGCGGGCAAACAGACAGCCCGCGTGATCGATGACCTCCATTGCGAGCATGCCCGCTCCTACAGAGGCCTGCGCCTGCCTTTTCTGACTATTCGAGGTAACGATGGAAAACGTATACATCGTCGGCGTCGGCATGACCGCCTTCGGCCGTCACACCGACAAGACCATCAAGCAACTGACCGCCTGGGCAGTGGAAGACGCCCTTAAAGATGCCGACTGCGACCGAAAGTGGATTCAGGTCGGTTTCTTCGGCAACTGCACCCAGGGCCACTTCGATGGCCAGCACATGATCCGTGGACAAGTGGCGCTGCTGCCGCTGGGCCTGGACGGCATCCCGATCTTCAACATCGAAGGGGCCTGCGCCTCGTCGAGCCATGCCTTTAACCTGGCCGTGACCCAGTTGCAGGCCGGCGCTGCCGAAGTGGCATTGGCAGTAGGCGCCGAAAAGATGTTCTACAGCGACAAATCGAAGATGTTCTCGGCCTTCGAGTCTGCCTGGGACATCGAAACCTTCGAGGAAAACAAGAACTACCTGGCGAGCATGGGCAAGGGCATCGTGCCGCCTGCCGGTTCGCAATCCGAAAAACCCTACAGCCCGTTCATGGACGTCTACGCCGCCCTGGGCCGTGGCGGCCTGATGGAGCGCTACGGCATTACCCAGCGTCAACTGGCCGCCGTATCCTCGAAGAACCACGGCCACTCAGTGCACAACGAGCGCTCCCAGTACCGTAATGCCATGAGCATCGAGGAAATCCTCGCCGCCCCGCCGATCACCTACCCGATCACCCTGCCGATGTGCTCGCCGATTTCCGACGGCGCGGCTGCCGCGATCCTGTGCACTGAATCGGCCATGAAGAAATACGGCTTCAACAGGAACCGGGCCATCAAGGTCCTGGCCAGCGTGGTGCGCTCGGCCTCGGCCCGTGCCGCCGACGACTTCGACAAGGGATGCACCCACCTGGCCGGCAAGGCGGCCTTCGAGCAGGCCGGCATCAGCCCGCAAGATGTCGATGTGGCTGAAGTGCATGACGCCACCGCCGTCGGCGAACTGCTGGCGATCGAGGCCCTGGGCCTGTGCGAGCCGGGCATGAGCGGTGTGATGGCGGAAAATGGCGACAGCGCCCTGGGCGGCCGGTTGCCGGTCAACCCGTCTGGCGGCCTGGAATCCAAGGGGCATCCGATTGGTGCCACCGGCATCGGCCAGATCTTTGAACTGGTCGAGCAACTGCGCGGCAACTGCGGTCCGCGTCAGGTCGAAGGCGCGCGTATCGCCTTGCAAGGCAACGGCGGCGGCCTGTGGCGCGTCGAAGAGTCCACCGAGCACGTCGGCATTTTCGGCCGCGCCTGATCGTTTATGGAGGTCGGCGTCTTCGAGGAAACCACGCATTTCCTGCGCCGCACTCCACCTACTATTATTTCACCAGAGGAAAACATGATGACCATTCGTTTTGATGATCGCGTCGCTATCGTCACCGGCGCCGGCAATGGCCTTGGGCGCGTTCATGCGTTGAACCTGGCTGCGCGCGGCGCGAAGGTTGTGATCAATGATTTCGGCGGTAGCCGTGACGGTTCCGGCAGTTCGTCCGATGCGGCCCTGGCCGTGGTCGAGGAAATCCGCCAGGCCGGCGGTGTTGCCATTGCCAACGGCGCTAACGTGGCCGACTACGAACAAGTCCAGGCCATGGTCAAGCAAACGGTCGAAGCCTTCGGTCGCGTCGACATCCTGATCAACAACGCCGGGATCCTGCGCGACAAGTCGTTCGCCAAGATGGAAATGGCCGATATCCATGCGGTGATCAATGTTCACCTGATGGGCTCGATCAATTGCACCAAGGCAGTGTGGGACCTGATGCGCGAGCAAAACTACGGTCGCGTGCTGATGACCACTTCTGCCGCCGGCCTGTTCGGCAACTTCGGCCAGGCCAACTACGGCGCGGCGAAGATGGCGGTAGTGGGCCTGATGAACATGCTCGCCATCGAAGGTCGCAAGAACAACATCCTGGTCAACACCCTGGCGCCGATGGCGGCCACGCGCATGACCGAAGACGTAATGCCGGCCGAACTGCTGGCGGCCAGCCGACCTGAGCAGGTAACCCCGGGCGCGCTGTTCCTGGTCAGCGAAAACGCACCGACCAAGCTGATCCTGGGTGCCGGCGCCGGTGTGTTCTCGGCCGTGCGCATGGAAGAGACCACTCCGGTATTCATCGGCAACGAAGACCTGACACCCGAAGCCATCGAGGCGAACATCGCGCGTATCACCGACTGGGGCACTGCCGTCGAACGCTTCGACGCCAACCAGCAGGTCAAGGTTTTCATTGACACGGCCATGGCGGCTATCAAGGCTCAACAGGCCTGAGTATTCCCGGGGCCATGCCCCGGGTTAAACTCGCGACGATGATCGCAACGGGCGTGCAGCCACACGCCCGGACGGAGAATGAATAATGACAATAATGAACTTCGCACACACGGTCGGTAACCTGGCCGTGCGGTTCGGCGATCGGGAAGCCCTGGTCAACATCGAGCGCAATCGCCGCTACAACTTCCGTGAATTCCATTCGCTGACCAATCGCATCGTCAACATGTTGCGTGGGCGACTTGGGCTGTGCCGCGGGGATGTCTACCTCTGCATCCTGGAAAACGACAACATCTCGCTGTTCCATGCCTGGACGGCGCTCAAGGGCGACGCCGCCGCGGCCTACGCGAACTATCGCGACGCGTTCGAGGAGCACCGCTGGCAAATAGAGTTCCTGCGCCCAAAAGTGGTGTTCATCGAAAACGCGTTGATCGATCGTTACTTTGATGCGCTTCACGATCAAGGCATCACCGTCGTCTGCATGGATCCTCCCGAACACCCGCGTGACGGGTTGCTGTACTTCTGGGACCTGCTCGAAGGCGTGCCGGATCACAATCCGGGCGTCGACAACGACACACAAAAGGACACCCTGGTCTATCGCTTCACCGGGGGCACCACCGGCCAGAGCAAGTGTGTTGCCTACACCATCGAAAACTGGATGGCGCTGCGCGATTCGATGTATCTGGAAGCCGAGCAACCCTATCAGCCGGATACCCGCTTCCTGCACATGGCGCCGATCAGCCACGGCTCCGGGCTGGGCCTGCTGCCGACGCTGTTTCGCGGCGGCTGCACCCTGACCCAGAACATCCCGGACCTGGCTCGCCTGTGCCGCAATATCGAAGCGGAAAAGGTCACCATGACCCTGCTCGTGCCAACCATGATCTATCGCCTGCTGGAATTGCCCGAGGCGCGCGAGTTTGACCTGTCCTCACTGCAGACCATGGCCTATGGGGCCGCACCAATGAGCCCGGCGAAACTGCGCCAGGCCCAGGAGCGCTTCGGCAATATTTTCATGCAGATTTATGGCGCCACTGAGTGTTTGCACGCCGTAGCGTTGCTGGGCAAGGCCGACCACTTGACCCAGAACGAGAAGCAGCTGTCCTCGGCCGGGCGCATCGCCGTCGGCGCCGAGATCCTGATCGTCGATGACAATGGCCAGGAAGTTCCGCTGGGCACCACGGGTGAGCTGTGGGTGCGGTCCCGGGGCACCATTTCGGGTTACTTCAACAACCCGCAAGGCACCGCGCAGGAGTTCCACAATGGTTACTGGAAATCCGGCGACCTGGGCTACATCGATCAGGAGGGTTTCCTGTACCTGGTCGACCGCAAGAAGGACATGATCATCACCGGTGGTTTCAACGTGTATGCCATCGAGGTGGAAGCGGCGCTCAATGCTCACCCCGCGGTGCTGAACTCGGCCGTCGTGGGCATTCCCCATGAGGAATGGGGTGAGGCGGTGCACGCCGAAGTGATCCTCAAGAATGGCCAGGTCGTGTCGGTCGACGCGCTGATCGAACACGTCAAGGGTCGCCTGGGCCGCTTCAAGGCGCCCAAGTCCATCCAGTTCGTCGAGGCCCTGCCGCTCAGTGTGGTGGGCAAGGTGCTGCGCCGTCAGGTGCGTGAAAAGTACTGGAAAGACAAGGCGCGTTGCGTGTCCTGAACCTCTGTTTGTTCTGAACGTTTACCCCTTCGTTTTCGCCCTGATGTCTCCTACCGCCCTTGGTCAGGCTGGGGACATCAGGGCTTTTTTTCGTCAGGCTGGCCTGGGTTGGCGGGCCCGGCCGTTGTGGGAGCAAGCCTGCTCGCGAAAACGCGTTCGTCCAGGCAGCCCGTATTATCGTTAACGACCATCGCGGGCAAGCCCGCTCCCACAAGGACCGCGTTCAACCTGTGGGAGATTCTATGGTTGAGGGCAAGCCCGCTCCTGCAGGTCAGCGCCTCATAGCCGCACCAGCGCCGGGGGGAAGTATTCGCCGCTGGCCACCGGGCCCTTGCCGCCGTAGTAGCGCAGCATCAGTCGGAACGGCTCGCCTGCCACCGTCGGCAGCCAATTGTTTTCGGCCGCGCCCTGGGGCAATTGCGGTCCGAAATACAGCGTGAGGGAGCCATCGGCGTTGTAGTGAAGGTCGGATTGGTTGTTCAGCAAAAAGCGGTCAAGCGCGTTGGGCAACACCCGGAAGGTTTTGCTGTTAGTGGCCGTGACGGACCAGAAGTACCGTGCGAACCCGGAAGGCAATTGTTCACGCGGGAATGTCAGCGAGTAGCTTTTCCCGCCATCAAGGACCTGACCATCAGCATCCCGCGCGCCACGGTAATAGTTGACCTCCGCGCTGGTGTTGGCCCAGATGCCGCCCAGATCGATCAGCGTCCGGGTCAGGTAATCCTCGCCATAAGCCCCGGAAACAGCCGGGCGCACCCAACCGTTGTGCACGGTACCCGGACCGATGGTGGCCGCTGCGCTGGCAAGGGCCGCAAAGGTACGGGTCTTGATTTGCTGGTCGATGCGCGCACGTTCGCCAGGTTGCTTGATCTGTTCGGCAATGGCACGCACTTGCGCTTGCAGCGTCTGCATGCCTGGATTGAGATCGGGCTCCTCAAGTGCCGCCGCAGCGGCATCGAAGGCCTCCACCGTCGGCAACCTGTACAGCTCGAATACCGGCCCGTGCGGTGTCGACGGCAGCTCTGGCGAGCCCGTCGCGCGCATTGTGAACTGATGCTGCAGTTGCTCGGCCACCTGCCGATCGGCCCCCAACTCGACCCGCGACAGCACCCGGGCCGTGCGTACGGGCAGGTCGATTCGCCGGGTATTGGCCGGCAGATCCACTTTTGCACCTCTGAGGCACACCGCGAACTCACCATACGGATGGTCGGCGAACACACGTTCATTTATGTTGGCCAGGGTTTCCCCCCAGCCATTGAGAAATTGCACCGTGTAATAGCGATTGGTGACCTTCGGCACGCTTACCTGGGTACAACTGCGTTCATCGACGGCGATCCAGGCTTCCGAATAGGCGACGTCGAGATTGGGATTGGGCCAGTCAACCGCACCGGGTTTACGGTGCACCAACTGGTTCCAGGTCATGCCGTCCTGAAAGTCCAGCTGCTGCTGGCGCATGACCAGCAAGCGCCCGAGCAGGTAGATATAGGCATCGCTGACTTGTTGATCGGTGAAGGCAGGTGGCGAGGCGGGAGGTGCTTCGTCTGCGCAGGCTGCTCCGGCCTGGATGGCCAACGCGAGGACGGAAGCGGCAAAAGCGCCACTGCAGCGCATAAGGTGCGATCTAACGGACATTGTTGTTCTCCATCGTGGTCCATGAACGAACCGTTATGCCTCTGCCAGCCCCATACCGCCCCTCTCGTTAAGGGAGGTATGAGGATGCTAGCCGAGGGGGAGAACCGTTGTCAGGCCACGTCGACATCCTTGAGCGACGCCATGTCGATCACGAATCGATACTTCACGTCATTGTTCTGCATGCGGGTGAACGCCTGGTTGATGTCCTGGATGTCGATCATTTCGCAACTTGGCAGCACTTGATGCTCGGCGCAGAAGTCCAGCAACTCCTGGGTCTGCTCCAGTCCACCGATCAACGCGCCGGTTATCGAACGGTTGTTGATCGCCAGCAATGCACCGTGAATCGGCTCCAGCGGTTCCAGGGCGCCAACCAGCACAAGTTTGCCATTGCGGCCCAGCAGCATCAGGTAAGGGTTGACGTTGTGGCCGCGCGGGATGGTGTCCAGAATCAGGTCGAAGCTGCTGGCGGCGGTTTTCATGGCCTGCGGGTCGGACGACAACAGTACATGATGCGCGCCAAGCGCCAGGGCGTCCTCGGCCTTGCCGGGTGAAGTGGTGATCACGGTGACCTCGGCGCCCAACGCAACGCCGAGCTTGACCGCCATGTGGCCCAGTCCGCCCAGCCCGATGACCGCCAGGCGCGTACCGGTCTTGACGTCATGCTCGCGCATCGGCGTCCAGACAGTGATGCCGGCACACAGCAACGGACCGGTGAAGCGCGGATCCAGCGCCGGCGGTACCCGCAACACGAAACGCTCGCGTACCACGATGTGTTGGGCGTAACCGCCGCGGGTCACCTCGCCGCTGATGCGGTCCAGGCCGTTATAGGTGGGTGTCATGCCCTGGGTGCAATGCGGCTCCTGATGTTGCTCGCAGGCCGCACATTGCTGGCAGCTGTCGACCATGCAACCGACAGCCACCCGATCACCGGGACGATAACGATTGACAGCAGGCCCCACGGCAGTGACCCGACCGACGATTTCATGGCCCGGCACACAGGGAAACCGCGTGCTTTTCCAGTCGTTATGCACGTAATGCAGGTCGGAATGGCAGACGCCGCAGTAGTCGATATCGATGGCGACATCGTCGGCGCGCAGCTCACGGCGTTCGAAGCGCAGGGGTTCGAGGGGAGCGTTGGCTTCATGGACGCCATAGCCGATGCAGGTGGTCATGTTCATTTCTCCACAGATTGAATGAGCGCTCCCCTGTAGGAGCGAGCATGCTCGCGATGGTCGCTATCGATGACGCGGGGTGTCTGAATGCCCGCGTTGCCTGGACGTTTTTCGCGAGCAGGCTCGCTCCTACAGGGAATGGTGTCAGATCGAAGGCCGTAACCAGGGCGCGGCACTGGTTTCTGGTGCGGCGATCTGGTTGGAAATCCACTTGCCCATGCGACGCATCGGCTCGATGGAATCCTGGGGCGCGGCAAACTTCATGGCAGCGGCGTAGCCCAGGGAAACGATGCGTTGAGCGCCATACAGCGGCAGCACATCCTTGAGTTGATCCTTGATGCTTTCGGGATAGACGCCGACGGTTTGGGTGTAGGCGTCAACCGCCGCCATCATTTCGCTCAAGTCGTCGACCGGCACCAGGTTGGCGGTCCGGTCATCGAGGCTGGCGGCGAAGGACACCGGTTCCGGCAATTGCGAGCAGATAATCGCGCCCTCGCCTTCCTTGCCACCGATGACCTTGTACCACTCGTCATCCAGGCGCAGCGCGTCGACGTGGGCCTTTAGGCCCTGGTCGTAACGCTTGGGCGCGGTGCTCAGGGTATTGGGCAAGCCCAGCATGGCTTCATAGACATACTGGCCAAAGGTGTTGAGCCGCTCCAGGCCCTGCTCGTCCGTGCCGCTCTGCACATACACCACACGCGCGCAGACACAGCCCTTCTGGTTGATTGCACCGATGTCGGCCGCCAGGCGCACCGCCGCTTCGCGCATGTTCTCTTCGTTGTAGAAGGCCTCCTGGCCAATGATGCTGGCGCTGCGCTTGGGGTCCAGGGAAATCAGTTCAAGGCCGGGCTGGATGTATTTGGTCACGTGCTTCATCGAGGCGAAACCGCCCCAGGCGACGATTTTTTCCAGGTTCTGCGGTTGGTAAAGGCGCTGCTCGAACGCCTCGTCGCCGCCCTTCCAGTAAGCCACCGAAAGGTGTTTGGTCAGCGGATGATCCGGCGCCATGTCGACCATGGTGCGGGCGATGGCCAGCGCCGTGAACGGGTCGTTGGACGGCGCCTTGATGATCGCGTCGCTGCGCAGCACCATGTTGCGGATGATGGTCCACAACGACAGGGACACTGCGTTGCCGGCGACGATGTGCAAGGTCCGGGCGCCAAAGCAGCGCACTTCCAGTTCGGTGCCGTCGAGCAGTGTCTGCGGGACCCAGCCTTCCAGGTATTTGATACCCACCGTGCTTTCTGCCATCTCGGTGATGAACTCACGGGACAGCAAGTGCTTGAGGCCCATGTAGGAGCCCTTGACGATGGTCGGGGTGGTCGGCGCCGTGAGGAACGACAGTTCACAGGCTTCCTGCAGGTACTGGTTCTTGTCCAGGTCCAGGCGCGCGCCGAGTTCGACGGCGTAATCGAGAATGTCGTCGAAACTCAAGCGGTACAGGTCGGCGAGCTTCGCCGGATTGCCCAGGGGCAACTGGTCGATGTACTTGCTGGCGTCGGGGGTGAGAAAACTCAGGTCGCCGCCGCGACCGCCCACTTCGATCAGGTTATCGGTGATGACTTGACCACGAATGATCATCGGAGCAATGGGATGGGACATGGCTCAGCCTTCCAGGGTGTTGAGGAAATCCATCGCTTCGCGATGGGACTGCTCGGATGCGGCGCAGGTGATCTTGTCGTCGCCGCCGTTCTTTTCGCTGTAGCGCTGGATCGCCCCAACCACGTAGCGGCTATGGCGCCCGCAGGTGCAGGGTTGATCCCACTCGATGGTGACTTCGTCGCCCGTGATGAAGCCGCCCCAGTGGATATCAGCGCCAAGGTCGAAGAACGCCGCGCGCCCGGTCTGGCGGCCGTGGCGCGGCAGCGGCTTGCTGGTTTCGGGGTCGAGCAGGAAGGGAATCGCGGTGTGCGAGAAGTGGTAGTTGCCCTGTTCGCATTTGAGGTGCGAACCACTGACCACCTCCGACATGGCATAGGACTCGTTCAGCGTCTTCACCCCCAGGAAGCGCATCACGTCTTCGCGCCAGTTCTCGGGCGGCACCACGCCTTTGGCGCCGCCGGTGGTGATGATGTAGGAATCGGGATGGAACACCCCTTCCAGGCCACGCTCCAGGCCAGCCAGGGCCATGTTGTGCAGCAGGTTCCAGGTACCGCCGATGTACACGCGCTTGCCCTTGAGACGGGTCGCGATGTCATCGAAAAAGGCCGCCAGGTGCTGCGGCATCTCGGCCTGCTGCTGGTCGAAGGCTTTTTTCTTGGCCAGCAGCTCAGGCGCCACCACCAGGCGATCCAGCGTGCCATTGGCGTGGGCGGCCCGCAGCCTGGCGCCCAGGCGCAGTACGTCGCTGGACAGGGTCGAGGGATAGGCCGGGTGGAAGTGTGAGAGATCGGGCAGCAGTACCCGCACCAGCGAGCCCATGCCGCGCAGGTGGCTGAGGTAGCCTTTGCGGTAGTACGGATACGCCGTGTGCAGGTCCGGGTCTGGTGTGTCCGCGCCGGTCATGTTCCAGGCGTAGAGTTTGCGCACCTGGGAAGCTTTTTCGAACTCACGGGCACTGCAAGGCAAAAACGACAGCGTCCCGGAAGTGCCCGACGTATGGCTCAGGCACAGCTCGGGGATGGCGCTGTCCATGGTTTCGAACCAGTCGTCCAGTCCTTTGCACGCAGTGACGTCGACGGCGGCAATCTTCTCGGCCAGTTCCGGAACCACCAGCTTGCCCAACCATTTGTTGATCGCGGCGAAGTTGTTTTTTTCCAGTAGCGATGGCGGGTAGGACTTGAACAGGGTGTGCTCGAACAGCAGGGGCACCACGTCGTCCAGTTGTTCGATTCGCTCGATGCCCTCGGCGTCCGCCAGTTTCTTCAACACCGCGATACGGTCGCGCATTTCGCCGAAACGCCGTTTCAGCCCGGCCAGCTGCAGCGCATTGATCTGTTCGGCAGGCATTTGCTTCCAGTTTTGCAGGCTATGCCCGACCAGGGCCGCCGGATCGCTCAGCAGCAGATCGACCTGTTCTTCTATTGTTCTTGTCACGGGACTGTCTCCGGGGATTCACGGGGTCGTGCCTTGGCCGTCGATGCGTAACGGCCTTGATGGCGGACCCAGTTTAAGGGCGCGCCAGGCAAAATCATTTCCGTATTCCGGTATTGGTAAAGTCACCTCAACACTCTGTTTTATATGGGTTTTTTTCTATTTTTATGAACCATGCGCCGTGTTGTTCCGGGTCCTCCCTGGTCAGCAGCGCATGGCCTGTGCGTCAACCAACGAGCCTCAACGTGCCACCGCTCAGGGCGTCACGACGTTGAACATTGGCTGGAAGCTGGTCAGCATGCCGAGCATCGCCTTGAAACGGTCTGCGTCCCCTGCAAGCTTGATATCCCCCTGTTTGAGCGCCGTCGGGAAGTCGAGCTGGCGCAGGCTGATCCGGTCCAGCACGGCCTTGCTCATCGTGACCGACACATCGGCCTTGGCATGGCTGGCCTGTTCGCGGTAGGTCAGCACTCCATTGCGCAGGGTCAAGGCAAAATGCTGGTCAAGATCATCGAAGTTCCAGTTCAGGGTCATGTCGTGGCCTTGGGCTTTGTCCGAATCCATGCGCACGGCCAGCAGGTCCATGAACATGGTTGGCGTCGCCGCCCGGATCAGGTCGGCCGTGGCACGGGCGCCCTGCTGCGGCTTGATCTGACGCAACTCTTGCACGCCGGTGAGGTACATGTTGCGCCAGATCGCCGATTCGCTGCGGTAACCCAATTGCTCCAGCGCATCGGCCTGGGCTTCGCGTGCCGCCTTGTTCTCGGGCTCGGCGAACACCAGATGATTGCCCAACTGGGCTGCCCAGCGGTAATCGCCGCTGTCCATTGCCGCGCGCATCTGCGCCAATACCTTGTCAGCACCGCCCATGGCTTGCACGTAGTGTTTGCCGGCTTCGACCGGAGGCAGTGGGTCAAGCGTCGACGGATTGCCGTCGTAGAAGCCCAGATAGCGCTGGTACACCGCGCGGGTGTTGAAACTCAGCGTGCCGTAGTAGCCCCTGGCATACCATTTCTGATCGAGGTCGCCGGGCAACTTCTTCACCGCGTCGGCAATTTCCAGCGGATTCATGCCCTGGTTGAGCAAGTTCAGGGTCCGGTTGTTGATAAAGGCGTACATGTCACGCTCATCGGCCAGCATGTTGCGGATATTGTCCCCGCCCCAGGTCGGCCAGTTGTGTTGAGCGAACATCACTTGTGCCTTGTCGCCATAGCGCACCAGCGCGTCGTCGAGAAAATGCGCCCAGGCTTTACCGTCACGCACTTCGGCACCACGGGGCGTGAGCAGGTTGTGCATCGAGCGCACGGCGTTCTCGGAAATACAGAGCGCCTGCATTTGCGGCAGGTACAGGTTCATCTCCGAGGGGGCCTCGGTTCCCGGGGTGAGTTGGAATACCACCTGCACACCGGAAATATCGTGGGTTTCCTCCGGTTTTACGATCAGGTCGCTCGGTGCGATCAGGCTGATCGTGCCGCCCACCGGCACACCTTTGCCTATCCCCGAATCCACCTGCCCCCGCTCGCTACCGGCCACCGCGCCGCCACTCTGGAACATGCCGCGACGAAACATCGCGGTACCCGCCAGGACGTTTTCCTGGATGGCGTGTTCCATGAAACCGCCTGGCGCATAGATGCGAACCTTGCCGGCCTTGACGTCTGCCTCGTCGACCACCCCACGCACACCGCCGAAATGATCGACATGGCTGTGGCTATAGATCACCGCCACCACCGGTTTGCGCGGGCGATTGCGGTAGTACATTTCAAGGCCGGCCTTCGCGGTTTCGGTGACGTAGAGCGGGTCGATGATGATCAGGCCATCGTCACCTTCGATGATGGTCATGTTAGCCAGGTCGATACCACGCACCTGGTAGATTCTGTCGGTGACCTGGAACAAGCCGGCATTGGCATTGAGCTGCGCCAAACGCCACAGGCTGGGGTTCACCGTGTCCGGGGCCTGCTCTTGCTTGAGGAAGTCGTACTGGTGGGAATTCCACACGGTCTTGCCATTGGCATCCTTGATTTCGCCCTCAAAGGCGGCGACCAACCCGCGCCGCGCGGCTTCATAGTCGGCGCGATCCTGAAACGGCAATTGTTTGAGCACCGCCTGGTTGACAGCTGCCGTTGTCGGGCTGGCAGCTTTTGCGGGCGTGATCGGGGCGTCCTCGGCCCATGACAAGCTGCTGGACAGGGCGAAGGCAACAGACAGTGCAACAAGGCAATAGCGCATACAAAATCCTTGAATGGTTCAGAGTGATAAGTCAGGCGTGCCGGGGTGGCCGCCGTCAATACAGCCGTCAGCCCGCGGTACTGATGCCCGTGAGCGCCTTGGCGATGGACAATTTTTGCCGGTCGGTCAGGCCGTTGGGCGCCGGTAGCACGATGGACTCTCGCACCATGCGCTCAAGGTCCAATGCGGCGCTCACCCCCTTGCCACCGGGCAGCTGCAGCGCGTCCTGGCAAGCCTTGAGCAGCGTTTCACTGGCCAGCCAGCGAGCCATGCACGCCTGAATCTGGCAGGGAGTGTCGTTATCGATCAGCGAATAGGCCTGAAAGCACATGAGTTTCGCCGCTTCGATTCGGGTCGCCATCTCGGCAATCCTGAGTGCCACCAACGGCTGCGATGCCGCCGCCCTGCCGCAATCGTCAGGATTTCGCGCGTTGTTGATGCACGCCTCCAGAACCGACCGGGCCAGGCCGATCGACAGCAAGGCTGCGCCGGCGTCGATCTTTTCCAGCAGCCCGGCCTGGCCTTCCTGTTCTTGCCAGATCGTATGGCCGGCCGGCACGCGCACATTGTTGAAGGACACCCGGGTATTGAACGTGCCGGTCGGTGTCGATCTGTCGATGATGCGCGAGGAGTAACCCTGCTGCTCACGGTCCACCAGCACATGACATGACACGCCCTCCTCGGTCAGCATCCCGGTAATGAGGATGTCCGAGTAATGGCCGTTGCACACCCGCTCGTGGGCACCATTGATGACCCAACCGTGCGCCGTGGTCCAGGCGTTGACGCCCCCTTCGGCTAGCGTTGCCTGAGCATCGGCCTGATGCAGGTAATAGCCGCCGAAGCGGCGACCGGCGAGCAAGTCCGGCAGGTAGCGTTCGCGCAGCGGTTGCTGCGCTTCAGGCAATTCGACCAGGACGCTGGCGACGAGCATGTTGACGATGACGCAGTGGGCGATTTCGCTGGAAACCACGCACAACTCTGCAAGAAGCATGGCTTCGGTGACCACCGATAAACCCATGCCACCCAGGTGCGGCGCAATACTGGCGCCGGGCAGGCCGAATTCGGCGATGCCCTGGGCGATTTCGCGCATTCTCTCCCGGGGAATCGGCCCACCCCGGAACGCACTGGCGACCGGCGCCACCTCCGTCGCAAGGAAGATACGGAAGCTGTCCACTGCATGACGCTGTGCATCGGTCGAGTTCTGTATCTGCATGGTCTGGTTCCCTGCCAATCGTCGCGAATCCACCGGCGTATTCGAGCCCGCTTTGAACAACAGGTTATGCCCGATAGCTGTCCGGTCACCCCCTCCAAGTAGAGGGGGGCTGCACACATGTCAGGCCAGGCTGCGCGCGATGATCAATTTCTGGATATGGCTGGTGCCTTCATAGATTTTGGTCACCCGTACGTCCCGGCAGTAACGCTCCACCGGGAAATCATTGAGGTAGCCATAGCCTCCATGGATCTGCAGCGCGTCGGAGCACACCTTCTCCGCCATTTCGCTGGCGAACAGCTTGGCCACCGAGGCTTCCTTGGCGCAGGGCACGTGTGCTTCACACAATCGCGCGGCATGAACCATGTAGTGGTGGGCGACATCCACTTGCGCGGCCATGTCGGCAAGGTCGAACGCCACCCCTTGCAGTTTGATGATCGGCTCGCCGTAGGCTTCGCGTTCCTTGGCATAGCCCACCGCCGAGTCCAGCGCAGCGCGAGCGGTGCCGGTGGCGACAGCGGCAATCGCCACCCGTCCTTCCGACAACGACCCCATCACGTTGCGATAGCCAGCGCCTTCTTCGCCCAGCAGGTTGGCCACCGGTACCCGGCATTGGTCCAGCTGGATTTGCGCGACATGGGCCGAGCGCTGGCCCATCTTGTGCTCGACGCGAGCCACGACGTAACCGGGACTTTCCTGCGGGTCGACCATCAGCAGGCTGCTGCCCTTCTTGCCGGCAGCCTTGTCAGTGACCGCCAGCACCAGGCCCAGGCCCGCTTCGTTGCCGTTGGAGATGAATTGCTTGCTGCCATTGATGACGTAGTGCTCGCCTTCGCGCCGTGCCTGAGTGCGGAACGCTGCCGTGTCGGAGCCGGCGTGCGGCTCGCTGAGCAAAAAGGCACCGATGCGTTTACCGCTGGCCAGGTCCGGCAGGTATTTGCGCTTCTGTTGTTCGTTACCCAGTCGCGCCACGGTCAGGCCCACTGAGTTATGGACGTGAATCAGGGTGGCGAAGCCGGTGTCAGCGGCGGCGAACTCCTCGATGGCCAGGCAGTACTCGACGAAGCTGGCACCGGCACCGCCGTACTCTTCAGGGATCAGCATGCCGAGGAAGCCCAGTTCGGCAACGGCTTGCAGCTCATTGCGAGGCCAGGCGGCACTGCGATCACGTTCGGCAGCCGTGGGGGCAACCACTTCGGCGGCAACCTTGCGCGCCGAATCGCGGATCATGAGTTCCTGTTCGCCGAGGAACGCTGCGTTTGTATCGCTCATGGTGATTCCTTATGAATTCAGGGGGTCAGACAGGGTTCGGATCGGCCTGTACACGCTGTACAGTCCGGACCTTGGATGCAATGACGGTGGATGTGTCTGTGGTTGCCGGGGTGACCGTCGGCGAACCGCAGACATGCTCGTTCCTGAGCAGGAAGTGCGACAGCGCCGGGATCAGGGCCAGGGCGCCGAGCATGTTCCACAGGAACATGAAGGTCAGCAGGATGCCCATGTCGGCCTGGAACTTGATGGGTGAGAACGCCCAGGTGATCACCCCCGCGGCCAGGGTCACGCCCACCAGCGCCACGACTTTGCCAGTGAACCGCAAGGCATGTCGGTAGGCCTGGGCCAAGGTGTCGCCTGCACGTTGACGGGCCAGCTGGATGCTCAGCAGATACAGGGCGTAGTCGACGCCGATGCCCACCCCGAGTGCGATCACCGGCAGGGTCGCGACCTTTACGCCCATGCCCAGCAGCACCATCAGCGCTTCGCACAGAATCGAAGTGATCACCAGCGGTACCACGGCCACCACCACCGCGCGCCAGCTGCGAAAGGTGATGAAGCACAGCACGATGACCGCCGCGTACACGTACATCAACATGGTCAGGTTGGCCTTCTTGACCACGATGTTGGTGGCCGCTTCGATCCCGGCGCTGCCGGCGGCCAGCAGGAACTGGCGGTCCGGCGTGCTGTGCGCGCTGGCAAAGGCTTGCGCGGCCTGCACCACTTGATCGAGTGTCTGCGCCTTATGATCGGAGAGGTAGGCCACCACCGGCATCACCGAACAGTCGTTGTTGAACAGTTCCGGATTGCTGGTGCTCGCGGTCCGCGCCGCATAGTTGAGTACGTCCTGGTTGGGCGAGATCGACATCCACTTGGGACTGCCCTCGTAGGAACCCGCCGTGATCTTGCGCACCGCATCGGCCAAGGACACCGTGCTTTGCACCCCCGGCACTTGCTGCAGGACCCAGCCCAGGCGGTCGGCATCGACCAGTGTCTGGTATTCCAGGCAGCCCTCGGCCTTGGTCTTGACGATGACCGCGAACTGGTCGGAAGACAGCGAGTACTTGCTGTTGATATAGGCGTTGTCCAGGTTGTAGCGCGAGTTGGGTCGCAGTTCCGAAGCCCCGGCATCCAGATCGCCGATTTGCAGATGGGTGCTGACGACAAAGCCCGCCACCGTCAGCAACGCCGAGCCCAGCAGCAATGCCGTGGCCCAGCGGCGCTCGGTGAAACGCTCCAGCAGACGCCAGGCCCCGCTCGTTTCACGCTGTTCTTTGCGCAGGCTACGCGCCGCAGCCTTGGGACTGACGCCGGTGTAGGACAGCATCACCGGCAGCAGAATCAGGTTGGTGAACACCAGCAGGGCAACGCCGATGGACGCGGTGATCGCCAGGTCCTGGATCACCGGGATGTCGATCAATATCAACACGCCAAAGCCCACGGCGTCGGCCACCAGCGCCGTGACCCCGGCCAGGAACAGGCGGCGGAACGTGTAGCGGGCGGCGACCAGCCGATGGGTGCCACGGGCCACGTCCTGCATGATCCCGTTCATTTTCTGCGCGCCATGGGACACGCCAATGGCGAACACCAGGAACGGCACGAGAATCGAATAAGGGTCCAGCGCGTAACCCAGGCGGGCAATCAGGCCGAGCTGCCACAACACGGCGATGCAGGAACAGCCCAGCACCAGCACGGTGCTGCGCACACAACGGGTCCAGGCAAAAATGATCAGCGCGGCGATCACCGCCGCCACGGCGAAGTACAGGATCATCTGCTGCAAGCCGTCGAGCAGATCGCCCACGACCTTGGAGAAACCGACAATGCGGATGTCCAGGTCAGCGCTGCCCTGGGTACCGGAGAACTGCGCGCGGATGCCCTCCAGGCGCTTGGACAATTCCCAATAATCCAGCGGCTGGCCGGTATTGATGTCTTTGTCCAGCAGCGGCACGAAAATCATGCTGGAACGGAAATCGGTCCCCACCAGATTACCCAGCAACTGCGCCCGGCCGATGTTCTGGCGCAAGGCGTCGGTACTGGCCTGGGAGCCGGTGTAGTTGTCTGGCATCACCGGTCCCCCGGCGAAGCCCTCTTCGGTGACCTCGTTCCAGCGCACCACCGGCATCCACAGGGACTTGACGTTAGCCCGGTCGACACCCGGCGTCAGGAACAGCTCATCGTTGATTTGCTTGAGTGCCTGCAGGTACGCGGGATCGAAAATATCGCCCTTGCGGTTCTCCACCACCACCCGCACGGCATTGCCCAGGCCCTTGAGCTCGTCGCGGTTTTCCAGGAAGTTACGAATGTACGGCTGGTTCAGCGGGATGGTTTTCTCAAACGCGGCATTGAGCGTCAGGCGCGACGAATCCCAGCCGAGGATGACCGTGACCACGCTGCAAAGCAGGATGACCAGCAGCCGATGGTTGAAGATCAACCGCTCCAGACGACTGCCTGACTGGTGATTGAAATCAGCAATGTTGCTGATGGACTGCAGGTTGTCGCTGGCGTTGTGGATACCCATCACAGCTCTCCGACTTGCTTGTTCTGTTGCAGGCTTTGCACGCGCACGCCACCCAGTCCCGCCAGGGCGACGGCCCCGTTGGCGGCGGGTGCCAGTGCGAAGTTGGGTGCCACGTGGTCCAGTGGGACTCGGCTGAACGTTGCCCCGCGGTCGGTGGAGCGCAGCAATTGGCCGGTTTGGCTGGCCAGCAGGATCGAGCCGTCTTCGGCGATCAGGCCGCTGGTGATGCCCTCCTTGATGCCGGTGTCGACCGTGCTCCAGCTTGCCCCGCCATCGAGACTGCGCAAGGCATTGCCGCGCAGGCCGTAGACCAGCACCAGACGGTCGTCGCCGAGCAGGCCGAACAACGTGCCCTCATAGGGCAGTTCGACCTTGACGAAACGCTGGCTGGCGCGGTCCAGTTTCAGCACCAGGCCTTGTTCGGCGACCATGAACAGCGTGCCGGCTGCCGGGCGCAGGCCATACAGGTGCATGCTGCGCGGGTTGTCGATTCGGTCCTGCCAGGCGGTCCAGGTCTGGCCACCATCCTCGGTACGCAGGATCAAATTGAACGCGCCGGTGACGAACCCGGTGCGTTCATCGGCAAACCACACGTCCAGCAGCGGTTTGTCGGCGCCCTGGGTGGCGAACAATTGCGCATCCTGTTGCAAGCGCTGCGCCTGGGGATCATCCGGGTTGGCGGGGTTGCCGTATTGCTTGAGCAGGATCGCGGCGATCTGCTGACCGTCGAGCTGTTTGGTCCAGGTTTTTCCCGAGTCGCTGCTGTGCAACACAACACCTTCGTGGCCAACGGCCCAGCCCTGGATGGCAGTGGGAAACGCCAGTGCCGTCAGGTCCGAGCTGACCGGCACCTGGGCCTGGACCCAGTCGGTGGCGTTGTCTGAAAAAAGAATATGGCCGCGCTGGCCGGCCGCGATCAGCCTTCCTGCGGCCCTGGCCAACGCGTTGATGGGTGCCTGGATCGCCTTGGCGCTTTGCAACGCAGGCGTGTCGAGGGGCGAGACAAAGCCCGACTGGGCGAACGCCGGCACCGCCAGAAGCGTGGTCAGGATCAGCAGCGGTGGTCGCAAGAGTTGTTTGAACACGTTGTCACCTCACATCAGTTGCGCGCGGGCGCGCATTGCACCAACGGCGGTCCGCGGCGGGACCGCCGTGGGCGGACTTGCGATTACGTCAAGCGCAGCTCAAAGCGTGGTCTTGAAGGTGAAGAACACCGCACCACGGTCTTCCAGCAAAGCCTGGCTGCCACTCGGGGTCAGGGCCGCGCCGGTCACCGGGTTGGTCGAGTAGTCACCGAAGTAGTCCACGTACTTCAGGTCGAAGCGGTAGCGACTGTAGAGATCGAGCGCCAGGCCCACCGCGTAGCTGCCGGCATCCTTGTTACCGCCGGACGCCACCGCCGAGTTGCCGGAGAGGCCCTGGGAGTAACTGATCGGCAGCGACAGGTCGCCACCGGGGAACACCTGATACCAGTTGGGCGTGAAGTTGATCGCGATGCCGTAGGCGTCGCGGGACACTTCGTCGATGTTGGTCGGTACGGCCTTGTAGGCAGACGAGCCCTTGAACAGGTGCAGCGGATCGTCGTTGACCGAGATCCAACGGCTCCAGGTCAGCTCGGTAGACCAATTGGCGCCATCGAAGAACGGTGTCGGGCTCACGGTGCCGATAGCGTTGAGCACACCATGCAGGGTGTCGCCACGGGCGCCGAGAATGTCGCCGTCGTCCGGCAGTTGCGCGGTCGAGGTGACCCGCGCCGCCGAACTCACCAGCGGCATGTTGCGTCGGTAGTTGAGGTCGGCACCGACGCTGATGCCGCCGATTTCCTTCGACAGGCTGATGCCGTACATGTCGATTTTGTCGGCGTAGTTGAGGTAGTACTGCGGGCGGGCGTTGGCCAGCAGAATGACCTGCGGCAGGGTGTCGGAGAACTGGCGTACGTAGAACCCCAGGGTGCCGTCCAGCCATTCCGGGCTCCAACGCGTCATCACGCCCCAGTCACCGGAGTTGCGCGGCTCGATGTCGTCGCCATGGATGGCGCGCAGGGTCGGGCTGAGGATGAACGACTCGCCACCTTGCTGGTAGATGTCGGCGAAGCCCAGGTAACTGCCGGACTCAGGCACGCGCGAAGGCCGCCATTCGAAGAAATACTGCGCAGCAAACGACCACTCTGGGTTGACTTGCAACTGCGCGGAAATCTGGTTGCGCGGCAGGTACAGTTCCTTGGCCTCGATCCCCGGCAAGGCCAATGCCTTGCCCTGATCCAGTGGCGCCTGGCCGTAGGAGATACCATGGATGGCGCCAGCCCCGAGCAACGACTCACCCCAGTTGACCGTATGCCGACCCAGGCGCGCCTTGAGCGGCATGTCCCCCATTTCGTACTCGCCAAACACGAAGGCGTCCATCCATTCACCGGACGGGCCTTCGTAGTAGCGGTCGGTGTAGCGGCTTAGACCGGTGGCTGGGCGACCACTGGAGTTGAGGTGGTTGGAGGTGGCAACGCTATCGTTGTCCAGATCTCCAGCATAGGCGGCGTCATACCATAGGGCGGCGCTGACACGGGCGCCATACTTGCCCTTGTAGATGAGGTCCGACTCTGTGAGTACGTCCAGGCGATTGTTGACCAGTCGATGCTTGTCGAAGTTGCGGTCGCCGTCATCGTTGTTCGGGTTGCCCAGGATCGCCCTGTCCTGCCCTTCGGTACGCATACCCAAGTTGTAGCGCAGGGTGTTGTCCCAACGCAGCTGGATGTCTTCGTTACCGGTATCGATCTCGATAGCACTGGCGCTGCCGCAGGCAATCGCGCACATGGCCACGACCGTAGCCTTCAATGCATGAGAACTGGCGGGATGACTTTGATTCGATTTGTTCTTGTTATTCATCTGGGTGCCTCCTCCCCTGGGTGAACCTGGACATCCAGGTTCGCAAGCCACTCAATCAGTGATCGAGTGCTCCGAAGGGTGCCAGCGTCAGCCCGATGTCCTCCCCCCCCTTTCTGAAAGGGGGGGGCCCCCCCTACCCCCCCTCCGGTAACGTCTGGCCCATCGAGCTGATTGCGCACCTGACCGGGTGCGGCGGCGGTAACAACAAACGGGAGAACACCATGACGCACGACACACCGGCCAGCGCGGGCGCGCCGATCAGCTACCCTTTCGCCATGCTGCCCACCGCCGGAGCACCCGAACCGATAGCGCCGGGCGTGCAGTGGCTGCGGCTACCGCTGCCGGTGTCCCTGGGCGCCATCAACGTCTGGCTCCTGGCTGACGGGGCTGGCACCACACTGGTCGATAGCGGCATTTACGACGAGCAGACAGTTGCGTTATGGCGCCCATTGCTGGAAGGCACGTTACGCGAGGCCCCCTTGAGCCGGGTCATCGCTACCCATCTTCATCCGGACCATGTCGGAATGGCCGGCTGGCTGACCCGGCACACCGGCAGTCGCTTGTGGATGACGCGCCTGGAGTACCTGCAAGGCCGCCTGTTGGCCAGCGATAGCGCACGCACGGCGCCAGAGGAGACGCTGGCGTTCTACCGGCGCGCCGGATGGGACGGGCCGACCCTGGAGCGATACCGCCAGCGCTTCGGCAGTTTCGGCCGCATGATCTCGCCCTTGCCCGACAGCTACCGACGCATACGCGACGGCGAGCGGCTGAACATCGGCGGGCATTCATGGGAAGTGGTGGTGGGTGCCGGCCATTCACCGGAACACGCCTGCCTGTATGACGCCGACCGCAAGCTGCTGATATCCGGCGACCAGGTGCTGCCGCGTATCTCGTCCAACGTCTCGGTGCAGCCCAGCGAGCCGGATGCCGATCCGCTGAGCGACTGGCTTGAATCCCTGGCCACCCTGCGTCGTCGTGTGCCCGACGACGTGCTGGTGCTGCCGTCTCACGGTAAACCTTTCCGGGTCCTGCATGCACGCATCGAACAACTGCAAGCCGATGCATGGGGAGCGCTGGATCGGTTACGCGCAGGCTTGCACGAGCCCGCACGCGCCATCGATCTGTTCACGCTGCTGTTCAGCACCGCCGTATGCAACGACGACCCCACCCGCTTCACCCTGGCGACCGGCGAAACCCTGGCCTGCCTCAACCACTTGTTGCTGCGCGGTGAGGTCAGTGTCTCTCTTGATGAACAAGGCGTAGCCTGGTACGCCCCCCTGTAGGAGCGAGCATGCCCGCGAGGGTCGTCAACGATAACGCGGGAAGCCTGACACCCCGCGGCGTTCTCGGGTTTATCGCGAGCATGCTCGCTCCTACAGAAGACTCAGGCCGCTCACGCGATCGCTCGCGAGGGTCGTCTACTGTCTCAATCCCTTGTCGCTGCGGTGTGCGTAGGAGCGAGCATGCTCGCGATGGAAGTCAACGATAACGCGGCAAGCCTGACACCCCGCGGCGCTCTCGGGTTTATCGCGAGCATGCTCGCTCCTACAGAGGATTCAGGCCCTCACGCGATCGATAATGACTCGGGCCACCGCCAAGGATCGTGTTCCACTCAACGAGTGCCGCACTGTATGTCCAGGGTCAGCGCGTTGAGGTAGGCGTTTTCGACCACATGTCGCACCAGCGCGGCGAACTCTTGCGGATGGCCCATGCGGCGTGGGAACAGCAGACCGTTGACGATGGTTTCCGAGACTTTTTCCGGCATGCCGGCGGACATCCCGGACTCGAACAGTCCTGGCGCCAGGCTCACCACGCGTATGCCGTGTTCAGCCAGGTCGCGGGCAATCGGCAGCGTCATGCCTATGATGCCGGCCTTGCTCGCACTGTAGGCCGCCTGCCCCATCTGCCCCTCACGGGCAGCACCCGAGGCGGTGTTGATGATCACACCGCGCTCGCCACTGTCTTCGGGTGTGTTCGTGGACATGGCCAACGCCGCGTGGCGGATGATATTGAAAGTCCCCGTGAGGTTGACCCCCAACACCCGGTTCCACAGCTCGGTCGGAAACA
This sequence comes from Pseudomonas umsongensis, assembly GCF_002236105.1. Lineage (GTDB taxonomy): Bacteria > Pseudomonadota > Gammaproteobacteria > Pseudomonadales > Pseudomonadaceae > Aquipseudomonas > Aquipseudomonas umsongensis. Next base: position 953,500 of record NZ_NIWU01000001.1, on the reverse strand, counting down.
GCTGGCCTTTGGATAGCGTCTTGCAGGGGCCCAGGATCCCCGCGCAGTTCACCGCCACATGCACCCCGCCAAAGCGCTGCACCACCGTATCGATACCCGCCCTGACACTGGCTTCGTCGGCAACGTCGACCGCGATGCCGGTGATACCGGTGATGCCATCCAGCGCGGCATCGAGCCGTTGTTGATCCAGGTCAAACCCCACTACCTGGGCTCCCGCGGCCGCCAGCGCCTTGCAAGTGGCCAGGCCAAGCCCTGATGCCGCGCCCGTGACGACGGCTACTTTATTATCCAGTTTCATTGTGATTCCTTCGTTGGCACCCGGATTGGGGACCTGGCGGATCTTAAAAAACAAATCCACCCGCTCGTCCCTCCCATTGCGGAAGGACATGAACTGACTGGAGCACCTCCTGATCCCACAAGCGCTTAACTGCAGCTATCGTAAAATCTTGACCTGCATCGACAGGTTGGCTAGTTTCGCCCGGCGCGTGAGTCGCCGTGACCGTGGCGCGAGGATAAGAAGTTGCCAGACACCCCAGCCAGACATCTGGTTTCGACCAAGTTTTCACCACCGCGCATCGGTACCCGCCATGTGCCTCGCACCGCGCTGCTCGCTCAGCTTCAGCGCATGCAGCATTGCAAATTGGCGCTGGTCACCGGCGCTGCGGGTTACGGTAAAACGACCCTGATGGCGCAGTGGCGCCAGGACCGGCTCATGGCCGGCGCGGAAGTGGCCTGGGTGTCGCTGACGGTCGAGGACAAGGGCTACACCGCCTTCTGCTCAGCGTTTTTCGAAGGATTGCGGCGGTTGGGCATTGAAGTGGACATTGACCTGCTCCGCGAGGACACCACGGAGCCTGCGTTGCAAGCCTGCGTCGCGATTATCGTCGAGGCTGCGACCCAGTTGAGCAAAGAGCTCTACCTGATTGTCGACGACTATCACCATGTGGAAACCCCTCTTGCCCACAAGCTGATTCAAAAGCTGCTCGACCAGAGTCCGGGCAACCTGCACCTGGTGCTCGTGTCGCGGGTCAATCCGCCGTTAAGCCTCTCTCGACTGCGCGTCATGGACCAACTGGCTGAAATCGAAAGCGTCGAACTGCCGTTTGACCTGGCCGAGACCCGCACCTTCGTGGAGGAGAACCTGGGCACGGACAAGATCAATGCCGATGAACTGAGCCTGATCCAGGAACTGACCAGCGGCTGGCCCTCTTGCCTGCAACTGATCGTCATCATGCTCAAGAACCGCCCTTCAACCCGCTCGATTCTCAACGATCTGGTCTGGCGCTCAAGCGACCTGCAAAGCTACCTGAGCGAAGAGGTGGTGGCGCACCTGCCCGAAGAACTGGTCGAAGTTGCCGAAACGTTGTCGATCTTCCGCCGCTTCAACGCCCCGATGGCCGCTGCCGTGACCGGCCATGCCAACGCCGGTGAACTGCTTCAGCGCATGGAAGACGAGAACCTGCTGATCAATCGGGTCGACTCCGAAGACCGCATGACCTGGTATCGCTTCCAGCCGCTGTTCGGGGAATTCCTCAGCGCACGCCTGGAGCGTCGAAAAAAGGACATCCGTGCCTTGCACCGCCTCGCAGCCCATTGGTTCGCCGGACACAGCTGCCTGACCGAGGCAGTTCGCCACGCCAGCCTGGGCGACGACGTCGAGTTTGCCATTCAGGTGATAGAGCAGAGCGCGCCAAAGACCTGGAGCCTGGCTTATCTCGCTCCGACCTTACGCCTGTTGGAGCGTTTGCCCGAGGACGTGCTGTTTCGCCACCAGCGCCTGCTGTTCCTGGCCTGCATCACGGTTTCGCTGACCTCGCGTCCGGAACGTGCAAAAGCCTGGCTAGAGCGTCTACAGGCGAGTGGCCTGAGCGAACACCCTGAACTGGCCAGCGGCATACCGCTGATCCATGCCGCCATCGCCGTGCAGGAAGATGACAGCGAGCGCACCATTGCCTTGCTGGAACCTGTGCGTGATGCACCTATGGACAATCCCTTCTTACGCTACATGCTGCTGGCGGCACTGTGCGTGGCCTATTACACGGCGGGACGCTATGCCGATGCCCGACGCCTGTTCGACATTCATCCTATACCCCCGCAGGATCGCGGCAATGACATGGCATTGGTCGCGGAATCGGCACGCTTGACCACCTATATCGTTTGCGGCGAAATCGGCGTGGCCGAACCGCTGGTATCCGAACTGCTCGAGCGCTCCACACGCGAGGGTGGGCATCGATCGATCTGCGCCAACCTCTGTGCCAGCCTGCTGGCCGATGCGTTTTACGAGCTTGACCGGATCGATGACGCGCGCGAGTTGATCGCCAACCGCTCTGGCTTGCTGCACTCCTCCGTTCCCGATGTCATTGTGCGCACCAACATCAGCCGCAGCCGCCTGGACCTGTTGCAAAAAGGCCCGGATACCGCCCTCGCCTTCCTGCGCCAGCAAATTTCCCACCTGCGCAGCCTCGGACAAATTCGCCCAGTGGCTCAGTTATTGGGCGAACAGATCCGCGTGAGCCTGGTCAAGGGCCAGCGTAATCAGGCCGTGGAGTTGTTGCAAACCCTCGAAGAGATTGCCCGCGACCACAGCAGCGAGCACGGTGGCCGGGCAGAACTGCCGGCCATTGCCGCTTTGGCGCGGGCGCGGATTCTCACTAGCGTCGACTCCCAAGCCGCCCTGCAAGCCTTGGACGAAGTGAGACACTACGCCGATAGTTTCCAGCGCCACCGCCTTGGCGTGCTCGCCGACCTGCTGCGTGCCGGCGTGCTGGATGATCTCGATCGCCCGGAAGACTCCCTCGCACGACTCCGTGAGGCCGTGGAGAACGGGCGACGCCTGGGGCTGGTCCGTACCTTGCTGGATGAAGGGGCATTGAGCGAGAAACTGCTTTCGCGTCTATCCCAAAGCCCCCTGGACACCCCCCTGCGTCAGTACGTCGACGAACTGCTCGGCAAGCTCACCGGCCCTTGCGCGCCGCCCCTCCCGACATCACGTTCGCGGCGGACCACGACCACCGGGCAAGCGCCGCAATTGACGCCACGCGAACGCGAGATCCTCAGCCTCGTTTCCCAGGCCATGTCGAGCAAGCGCATCGCCCACACGCTGGACATCAGCCTGGACACGGTGAAATGGAACCTGCGCAACATCTACGCCAAGCTGGGCGTTTCGAGCCGGTACGACGCCATGGTCTGGGCACGCAATCACAAGCTGATCGACTGATTTTTGCCAATTGCGCGCCGTCCAGATGACATGGCGCGCCCGGGAAAATCAGAGCACTTCGAATAAACCGGCGGCGCCCATGCCACCGCCGACGCACATGCTCACCACCACGTACTTCACCCCACGGCGTTTGCCCTCCAGTAACGCGTGGCCAACCATGCGCGCGCCACTCATGCCGTAGGGATGACCGATGGCGATCGACCCGCCATTGACGTTCAGTTTTGCGGGGTCGATGCCCAGTGTTTGCGCGCTATACAACACCTGACAGGCAAAGGCCTCGTTGATTTCCCACAGCCCGATATCATCCACGCGCAGGCCGTGCTGACGGAGCAATTTGGGGATTGCCAGCACCGGGCCGATGCCCATCTCTTCCGGCGCCAAACCTGCCACCGCGATGCCGCGATACAAGCCCAATGGACTTACCGAGGAACGGGCTGCCAATGCACCGCTCATCAACACACACGCGCTGGCGCCATCGGACAATTGACTGGCATTGCCCGCGGTGATGCAACCGCCTTCGCGCACTGGCGCCAGAGCTTGCAGATTGGCCAGGGTGGTTTGCGGGCGATTGCCTTCGTCCAGGGTCAGGCGCACATCTTCGTAGCTAATGGCACCGCTTTGCTTGTCGACGACTTTCTTGCGCACGCTGACCGGTATGATCTCGTCGGCGAACAAGCCGGCTGCCTGGGCCGCTGCGGTACGTTGCTGGGATTGCAGGCTGTAGGCGTCCTGGGCTTCGCGACTGATGTTGTAGCGCCGGGCAACGATTTCTGCGGTCTGCAGCATCGGCATATAGGCATGCTCGGCCATGCGCTGCACATTGGCATCCTGCTCATTGGCGGCGAATTGCGTGTGCGGGTTTTGTACCAGGCTGATCTGCTCCTGACCGGCACCGATGGTCACCTGCATGCCATCCACCATGATCTGTTTGGCGGCAATGGCAATCGCCATCAGGCCCGAAGCGCATTGGCGATCGATGGTCTGGCCGCTGACCGACAATGGCAAGCCAGCCGCCAAGGCAGACAGGCGCGCCAGATTGGTTGCTGCAGTGCCGCTTTGCATGGCGGTGCCCAGCACCAGGTCATCGATTTCGCCCGGCTCGATGGCCGCGCGTTCGACGGCGGCGCGAATCGCCACCGCGCTCATCGACGGCGATTTGAAATCGTTGAACGCCCCTCGGAAGGCCTTGGCGATGGGCGTGCGGGCAGTGGAAACGATAACGGCGTCTTGCATGGTATTGCGCTCCAACGATCAGTCGCAGAGGCGGCAACGTGCCGCCCGCTGGGGGTGAGGGATAGGGACCGGGCGATTTCCGGCGTTCGAGTGTCCATCTGTTGGGCAGGTGGATTAATGAGAACGAGAGGATCCGGGTGGGGCAAGCGTAGCCAGCTCACTGGCTGGGCCGCCCCCCCCTTTTGAGGTTACAGCCCAGGTTTTTCAGAACGCGAAGGATCGCTCCGGCATGGCCATCAGGCAGCCCGCACCGGCCAGCAAGGCCTCTCGATGCGCGCCGGCCCGTGGCAGGACCCGGCGCAGATAAAAGTCCGCCGATTGCAGCTTGGCCTGGTAGAACGCCGCGTCACCACTGCCCGCCGCCAATGCCTGGCTGGCACGTACAGCCGCCTGCAACCACAGCGCCGCCAACATCACGTACGCCGAGTAGGCGAGGAAATCCACCGACACCGCGCCGATTTCCTCGGGATCGTGGCGACAGGCTTGCAGCACCGAGTGGCCCAGCGCTCGCCACTCTTCAAGGCGCTGTCCGACCCGCTCGGCCATCTCTGGCTGAGCCGTCGCCTGATGCACCTGCGTGGCCAACTCGTCGATCAACGCGTTGAGTTCGCTGCCGCCATCACCGAGTAACTTGCGACGGATCAGGTCCAGTGCCTGGATGCCGTTGGTGCCTTCGTAAAGCTGGGTGATGCGGCTGTCGCGCATCAACTGCTCCATGCCCCACTCGCGGATAAACCCATGGCCGCCGTACAGCTGCACGCCAAGGCTGGCCACCTCCTGGCCGCAATCGGTGAAGAACGCCTTGACCACAGGAATGAGGAAAGCGGCACGACGGGCCGCGGCTTCACGTGCCGCCGGATCGCTGGCGCCGTGCTCCAGATCCAGTTGCCTGGCCGCATAGGCCGCAAGCATCCGGCAGCCTTCACTGAGGGTCTTCTGGATCAGCAGCATGCGCCGTACGTCAGGGTGAACGATGATCGGATCGGCAGGCTTGTCCAGTGCCACGGGACCTTTGATGGCGCGTGATTGCAAGCGTTCGCGCGCATAGGCCAGGCCGCCCTGGAATGCCGCTTCGGCAATGCCCAGGCCCTGCAATCCAACCTGGAAGCGCGCATCGTTCATCATCGTGAACATGCAGGCCAGGCCTTGATTCGGCTGACCGACCAACCAACCCGTGGCGCCGTCGAAATTCATCACGCAGGTAGACGCACCCTTGATGCCCATCTTGTGCTCCAGCGCCCCGCAGCTCAGGGCATTGCGCGCAGCGGGCGATCCATCGGCGTCGAGCAGCCGCTTGGGTACCAGGAACAGGCTGATCCCTTTGATACCCGGCGGTGCATCCGGCAATCGAGCGAGCACCAGGTGAATGATGTTGTCGCTCAAATCCTGTTCGCCGCCGCTGATGAAGATCTTGCTGCCGCTGAGCTGGTAGCTGCCATCCACCTGGGGCTGGGCGCGGGTGCGCAGCAGTGCCAGGTCTGAGCCGGCCTGGGGTTCGGTGAGGCACATGGTGCCCGTCCACTCGCCGCTGACCAGTTGCGCAAGGTATCGCTGCTTGAGTTCGGCGCTGCCATGGCGATCCAGGGCCAGGACCGTGCCTTCGGTCAGCCCGGAGTAGACGCGAAACGACAACGAGGCACTCATCAGCATCTCGTGGAAACTCGCCGACAGCATCTGCGGGAAGCCTTGCCCGCCGAACTCCAGCGGTCCGGTCATGCTCGCCCAGCCCTGCTCGACAAACTGTTTATAAGCCTGGCGAAAACCATCCGGCGTGGTCACCTCGCCATCCTGCAACCGACAGCCCTGCTCGTCGCTGTTGCGGTTGAGCGGTGCTACTACTTCGGCGGCAAACCGCGCGGCCTCTTCGAGAACTCCGTCGATGGTGTCGCGGTCCAGACCGTTGTCCAGTTGCTGGCAATGCCCGCTCACGTCAAACAGTTCGTGCAGCACAAAACGCATATCGCGCAGCGGCGCTTGATAACTCATGCCCTACTCTCCACATCGTCAAAAAGTTTGCCCACACCCATATTCCAAGTAGAAAAACAAGGATTGCCGACACCCTAAGCAGCCGCCTACTATTTGAGAAATTTCATTTTCATATGCGTGATATTTGCTAAGTGAATACAACCAACTTCGATCTCAACCTGCTGCGCATCCTCGATGTGCTGCTGCGCGAGCAGAACGTCTCCCGCGCTGCCTCGCGCCTGGCGCTCAGCCAGCCAACCGTGAGCAACGCCCTGGCGCGTTTGCGCGAACAACTCGATGACCCGCTGTTGGTACGGGTTGGGCGGCGCATGCGCTCTATGAGCGAACTCCAATTCAGCACGTGAAAAATCAAACCAGTCGCTCAAACTCCGGCACGGCTTCGAACAAATCCGCCACCAGCCCGTAATCCGCCACCTGGAAGATCGGTGCTTCTTCGTCCTTGTTGATCGCCACGATCACTTTGGAGTCCTTCATCCCCGCCAAGTGCTGGATCGCGCCGGAAATACCGACGGCAATGTACAGCTGCGGCGCTACGATCTTGCCGGTCTGCCCGACCTGCATGTCGTTGGCGACAAAACCTGCGTCGACCGCCGCACGCGAAGCGCCGACACCTGCGCCGAGTTTGTCCGCCAGCGCGTACAGGTGCTTGAAGTTGTCACCGTTCTGCATACCACGCCCCCCCGAAACGATGACCTTGGCGGCGGTCAGCTCGGGGCGGTCGGATTTAGCCAGGGTTTCGCCAACGAAGCTGGAAGTGCCGGCGTCGTAAAGCGTGTCAACGACTTCGACGGTTGCCGAGCCGCCAACAGCGGCCACCGGATCGAAACCGGTAGCGCGCACGGTGATCACTTTCACCGAGGCGTTGGATTGCACGGTGGCAATGGCGTTACCGGCGTAGATGGGACGCTGGAAGGTGTCGGCGCTTTGCACGGCGATGATCTCGGAAATCTGGTCGACGTCCAGCGCGGCGGCAACCCGGGGCAGGACATTTTTGCCGTTGGACGTCGCCGGGGCCAGGACGTGGTTGTAGATCGAGCGCTGTTCCAGCACCAGCCCGGTCACCAGCGGCGCAACGTTCTCAGGCAGTTGATGGGCGTACGCAACGTTGTCGGCCAGCAAAACCTTGGCCACACCCACGATCCTTGCGGCGGCTTCAGCCACCGCAGCCACGCCGGCACCTGCCACCAACACGTGCACCTCACCACCGATTTTGGCAGCGGCAGCCACGGTATTCAGTGTGGCCGCAGCCACTGTGTGGTTGTCGTGTTCAGCAATTACCAAAATAGTCATCAGATCACCTTCGCTTCGTTTTTCAGTTTCTCGACCAGTTCTGCCACCGACTTGACCTTGATTCCCGCGCTGCGTGCCGCCGGGGCCTCGACTTTTAGGGTCTTGTTGGTGGAGACAGTGGAAACGCCCAAAGCGTCGGGAGTCAGCGTCTCGAGAGGCTTCTTTTTGGCTTTCATGATATTGGGCAGGGACGCGTAGCGCGGCTCGTTCAAACGCAGGTCGGTGGTGACGATGGCCGGCAGCTTCAGGGAAACGGTCTGCGCGCCGCCGTCGATTTCACGGGTGACGGCTACGCTGTCGCCGCTGATTTCGACTTTGGAGGCGAACGTGCCCTGACCGTAGCCGCTCAATGCAGCAAGCATCTGGCCAGTCTGGTTGTTATCACTGTCGATCGCTTGCTTGCCGAGGATCACCAATTGCGGTTGTTCCTTGTCGACCACCGCCTTGAGCAGCCTGGCAACCGCCAGCGAACCCAGGTCATCTGCCGCTTCGACGAGAATGGCACGATCAGCACCCAGCGCCAGTGCGGTGCGCAACTGCTCCTGCGCACCCGAAGAACCCACGGTGACTACTACCACTTCGCTGGCGACCCCTTGTTCCTTGAGGCGAACCGCTTCTTCCACGGCGATTTCGCAAAAGGGGTTCATTGCCATTTTCACGTTGGAGAGGTCGACGCCAGTACCGTCCGCCTTCACCCGGACTTTGACGTTGTAGTCGACCACTCGCTTTACTGCAGCCATTACTTTCATTGGAATTGTCGCCTGCATAAAGATTGGGTATTCGAAGCTTACCCAAAGGGCGACATGCCTTACCCTCCCTTGAATGGGTGGGTGATACGTCCGTACACCCCCCTCCTTCGGCGTCGTTATCCTTGGTCAATCCGCTTGCACGGTCACCTGTCGCTGCTCGCCCAAGCCCGCGATGCCCAGGCGAATCGTCTGCCCCGCACGCAGGAAGACCGGCTGCGGCTTGATGCCCAGCCCGACGCCCGGTGGCGTGCCCGTGGAAATCACATCGCCCGGTTGCAGGCTCATGCAGCGACTCAGGTAGGCAATCAGTTGCGGCACATTGAAGATCAGCGTGCGCGTGTTGCCTTGCTGGTAGCGGTGGCCGTCAACCTCCAGCCACAGGTCCAGGGCATGCGGGTCGGCAATTTCATCCCGGGTGACCAGCCACGGGCCGAGCGGGCCGAACGTATCGAAGCCTTTGCCCTTGTCCCAGGTACCGCCGCGCTCCAGTTGCCATTCACGCTCAGAGACATCGTTGATCACGCAGTAGCCGGCGACATGCTCCATGGCGTTGGCTTCATCGATGTATCGCCCGCCTTTGCCGATGACCACGCCAAGTTCCACCTCCCAATCAGTCTTGAGCGAGCCCCGCGGAATCTCAAGGTTGTCGTTCGGGCCGCAGATGGCACTGGTCCATTTGCCGAAGATGATTGGCTCCTTGGGCACTTCCATGTTCGACTCTGCCGCATGGTCGGCGTAGTTCAGCCCGATGCAGATAAACTTCCCGACTTGCCCCACACAAGCACCAATACGCGGCTGCCCGGCAACGATCGGCAGGCTGGCTGGATCGATCGCAGCAAGCGTTGCCAGGCTTTCAGGGCTCAGGACCTGCCCGGTGATATCCTGCACGTGGCCAGAGAGATCGCGGATTTGATTGTCGGCATCCAGCAGGCCCGGCTTCTCCGACCCCTTTTCGCCATAACGCAACAGTTTCATGTGGTTCTCCTGCTTGAACGCAATAGTGCAAAGCGGGTGTCAGATGCTCATGCCGCCATCGATGACATGCACACCGCCCGTGGTATAGGCAGACGCATCGCTGCCCAGGTACAAGGCCAACTGGGCGATCTCTTCGGCGCTGCCGATTCGTCCCATGGGCTGGCGGTCGAGGAATTGCCGGTAGACCTGCGCTTCGTCAACGCCTTGTTGCGCGGCCTGGACAGCAATGCGCTGGCGCAGCGACGGCGACTCCACGGTACCCGGGCAAATCGCATTGCAGCGAATGCCCTGGCCAATGAAGTCAGCGGCAACGGCTTTGGTCAATCCCACCACGGCGGCCTTGCTGGCAGCATAGGCGAATCGGTTGGGCACGCCTTTGACGCTCGATACCACCGAAGACATGTTGATGATCGAACCGCCACCACGCTCCAGCATGCCAGGCAAGAACGTGCGGATCATCCGGTACATGGCGGTGACGTTGATGTCCATCGAACGCGCCCAGGACGCTTCGTCACATTCGAGAATGTTGCCACTGGCCACATAACCCGCGCAGTTGAAAAGTACGTCCAGTCCACCGATACGTTCACTGGTTTCGCCGATGGCACGGGCTGACGTCACGTCCAGGCTGAGGGCAGTGATGCCCTCGACGCCCGCCAACCCCTGGATATCGATGTCCGTGGCAAACACCTCGGCACCGGCCCTGGCAAAGGCCAGGGCGCTGGCCATGCCGATGCCTTGGCCTGCTGCCGTGATCAGCACGCGTTTGTCCTGCAGGTTCATGCCGTCTCCAGCTTCGCGGGAGTGATTGCGGTTTTGGCAGTCCTGCCGAGCATCGATGCGGGAATGGCCAGGATCAGCCCGCCGCTGACGAACAGGCACAGCGCCAATACATAAGTTCCGTTGTTGATATTGCCGGTGAGGTTCTCCGCCACGGCAGTGATCATCGAACCGGTGAAGCCAGACAGATTGCCGAAGGCGTTGATCATGCCGATGCCGGCTGCCGCAGCGACACCCGACAGCACGGTTCCCGGGAGGGTCCAGAAAATCGGCATCAGGCTGAGAATCCCGGAAGCGGCGATACTGAGGAAGAACACCGACAGCACCAGGTTGTTCGCAAAGTAAGCGCTGAGGATCAGGCCGACGCCACCGATGAATGCCGGAATCGCCGCGTGCATGCGTCGCTCACCGGTGCGGTTGGAGTGGCGGGCGTTGAGCAGCATTGCCACGACTGCCACGGCATAGGGAATGGCGGTCAGCAAGCCAATGTGCAGGCTGTTGGTGATACCCGTGCTCTTGATGATCGAGGGCATCCAGAACGCCAGGCCGTAGAATCCGGTGTTGAAGGTCAGCAGGATCAGCACCAGCAGCCACACCCGCGGGTTGAAGAACACTTCGCTCAAGCGCGAGGCCTTGCCCTGGTTGTCGGTTTGCAGATTAGCCTTGAGCAAGGCTTTTTCCGCAGCCGACAGCCATTTGGCGGAGTCGATGTTATTGGCCAGGCAGACGATCACGACGAACGCCATGATTACCGAAGGAATGCCTTCGATGATCAGCATCCACTGCCAGCCGGACATACCATGCACACCTTGCATGCTGTTCATCAACCAACCGGAAAGGATACCGCCCAAGGTCAGGCTGATCGGCATGGCCATCAGGAATCCGGACATCACCCGGCTTTGCCGATGGGTCGGAAACCAGTAGTTGAGGTAGAGAATCACCCCGGGGAAGAAGCCGGCTTCACAGATCCCCAACAGGAAACGCAGCACGTAGAACATGGTGCTCGATTCGATATGGAAAAAACCCGCCAGCGGTACGGTGAAGGCTACGGCCATGGAGATCACGGCCCAGGTCAACATGATCCGCGCAATCCAGAAGCGTGCACCGTAGCGATGCAGCAACAGGTTGCTCGGCACTTCAAAGAGGAAGTAGCCCCAGAAGAACATACTGGCGCCCAAGGCATAGACGGTATTGCTGAATTGCAGCTCGTTGAGCATGTCGAGCTTGGCAAAGCCGATGTTGACCCGGTCCAGGTAGGCCGCCATATAGCACAGGAGCAGGACGGGCAGGATGCGCCAGATGACCTTGCGGTAGGTCCGGTCTTCAAAGTCGAGCTCGCCAGCGCTCGCCTGCGCAGGTATTTGCTCGGATATCGTTTGCATGAGGTAACCCCTGGGCATGTGGACATGCCTGATTGTTTTTATCGAATGGGTCAGGCCGAGCGAACCGTTCACTCGGCGATGGAACGATGACTAGAGTGCCGCTGTGGTTTTTTCTCCATTGACCAGGCGCGCAAGCCCCAATGGGTTGCGGTTCTGCAGGGCTTGCGGGAGCAAGGCATCAGGGAAGTTCTGATAGCACACCGGACGCAGGAAGCGATCGATGGCCAACGTGCCTACCGACGTGCCACGGGCATCCGACGTCGCCGGCCAAGGGCCGCCGTGGACCATGGCCTCGCAGACTTCCACACCCGTTGGATAGCCATTGATCAGTACGCGGCCGACTTTATGCTCAAGCAGCGCGACCAGGTCGGCAGACGCTTCAAGCTCCTCGAGCTCACCCACCAATGTCGCTGTCAACTGACCGCGCAACCCTTGCAAGGCCGCCAACAGCTCAGCTCGATCAGCGACTTCAACCACCACGGTGGCCGGGCCGAAGATTTCTTCCTGCAACAGTTCATTACCTGTCAGCAGCAGGCTGACATCGGCCTGGAACAACTGGGCACAAGCCTGGTTGCCCTGCTGCGCCTGGCCGGCCAGCCGGGTGATTTGCGGGTGCGCCAGCAACGCTTCGCAACCCTGCACATAACTGCGCAGGCCACCGGCATTGAGCAGGGTTTGCGGCGATTGATCGGCCAACAAAGCCGCGAGGGTCTGCACGAACCCGCTGAACGCCGCAGAGCGGATGCCGATGACCAGGCCGGGATTGGTGCAAAACTGCCCCGCCCCCATGACCACCGACGCCGCCAGTTCGCTGGCGATACGCTCGCCGCGAACCTGCAACGCTTGAGGCAACACCAATACCGGGTTGATGCTGCTCATCTCGGCGAACACCGGGATCGGCTGCGCACGTGCAGCCGCCATGTCGCACAGCGCCCTGCCGCCCTTGAGTGAACCGGTGAACCCGACGGCCTGTATCAGCGGATGCTTGACCAGCGCCTCGCCGACGCCAGCACCGAAGATCATGTTGAACACGCCCTTGGGCATGTCGGTCTGCTCGGCGGCTCGAATGATGGCTTCGGCCACCCGTTCGGCGGTCGCTATGTGCCCGCTGTGGGCCTTGAACACCACCGGGCAGCCCGCGGCAAGCGCAGCGGCGGTATCACCACCGGCGGTCGAGAATGCCAACGGAAAGTTACTCGCGCCGAACACCGCAACCGGGCCGACACCCAGGCGACACTGGCGTATATCGACACGCGGCAAGGGTTGACGTTCAGGCAGTGGCAGATCGATGCGCGCCCCGTAGAAGTCGCCGCGACGCAGGGTCTGGGCAAACAACCGCATCTGGCCGCTGGTACGCGAGCGTTCACCTTGGATGCGTGCCGACGGCAGGGCCGTCTCCTGGCAGACCAGGGCTACAAAATCATCACCCAGTGCATCCAGCTCGTTGGCAATCGCTTCAAGAAATTCGGCCCGGCGCGCGGCTGACAAGTTACGGTAGATCGGATCTGCTGAAGCTGCGGCCCTGGCAGCGGCGTCCACTTCCTCGGCCGTGGCCTGGAAGAAGGCCGTGGGCAGCGCTTGCCCGGTCGTCGCGTCAACGCTGTGCAGCACGACCGGTCCGGCGGCGCTGCGGCCACCGGCGATGAAATTGTGTCCGGACAGTTCGGGCATGACAGTCTCCTAACCCTGATTGGAAGCCAGGCGCTACTTTACTGTCGCGAATCGATTCATTCCCAATGGCATTTTCGGATTAACCGATAACGATCTGTTATCGAAAAAACCATCAATTCCATGATGCTGTTCACTTTAGGTAGGGGGCTGCGGGTCCCTTATTCGGGTTTGTATCCGTTGCTGCGGTAACGGCCAGCTAGGGTTTCGCTTTTACTGTAGGAGCAGGCTTGCCGGCGAAGGCGTACTGGCGGCCAATGGGGGTTTGTGACTGAGTACATATCCATTGCTGCGGTAACGGCCACTTAGGGTTTCGCTCTTACAGCGAGTCACTTGGAAAAACGGAACGCCGCCCGGCCCTAAGTAACCAAGGGCTCTTGCCCCTGGCGTTCGGCCCCTCGCTAAGGCTCGGGGTACCCTCGCTCCGGTCCTGCTCCGTGGGCCCGCCGCGATGGGCCATCCCTGGCCCAGCGCGGCTAAACCGGCATCCATGCCGGTTTACCCACTGCGCAGAACCTCCACTCGGCCTCTCGAGGGGGCAAGAACATCAAAAGCCAGAGCAACAGCGAGGCGGCCTTAAAGCCGACCTGATTGCAGGCTTGTCCGCGATCCCCTTGTAGGAGCGAGCATGCTCGCGAAAAACCTGAGAGCACCGCGGGCTACCAGGTGCCCCGCATTATCGTTAACGACCATCGCGACGGTGCGACGATTCGACATGCTCGCTCCCACAAGTGATCAGGTACACCCATAACAGTCAGGGTCGGCTTTAAGGCCGCCTCGCTTTGGCTTTTGATCTGGGGCGCCCCGTTAAACCACGATGGCCGAACGCAGGCATTGCGCAGTGGGTAAACCGGCAGGACGCCGGTTTAGCCGCGCTGGGCCAGGGACGGCCCATCGCGGCGACCCACGGAGCAATGCCGGAGAGAGGGCATGCCGAGCTACAGCGAGGCACCGAGTGGTGGGGCAAAGCCTTTTGCTTCCTTTTTGGTGTTTGAAAAAGGGAGTCGCTGTAAAAGCGAAACCATAGGTGGCCGTTACCGCAGCAATGGATATGCACTCCGACAACCCATTTCACACAGGGCTTCCTGTGACGCCCCGCATCACCGTCGCGCACGGCTCAATTAATGCGTCGTCAGCGGAACGCGGAGCGTCCCTGGCGGCATTCCTTTGCTGCGCGTGGGAACGATCAAATCCAGGTTCACCCGTAACAGTCAGGTCGGCTTTAAGGCCGCCTCGCTTTGCTGTTGATCGCGGGCGCCCCGTTAACCACGATGGCCGAACGCAGGCATTGCGCAGTGGGGAAACCGGCAGGACGCCGGTTTAGCCGCGCTGGGCCAGGGATGGCCCATCGCGGCGACCCACGGAGCAATGCCGGAGTGAGGGCATGCCGAGCCTAAGCGAGGCACCGAGTGGTGGGGCAAAGCCTTTTGCTTCCTTTTTGGTGTTTGAAAAAGGGAGTCGCCGTAAGGGCGAAACCATAAGTGGCCGTTATCGCAGCAATGGATATGCACTCCGACAATAAATCTCACTATAGCTTCCTGTGACGCTTCGCATCACCGTTGCGTACGGCTCAGTTAATGCGTCGTCAGTGGAACGCAGAGCGTCCCTGGCGGCATTCCCACGCAGAGCGTGGGAACGATCAATCGCCAACAGGGGATCGAGGTACACCCGTCAAAGTCAGGTCGGCCTTAAGGCCGCCTCGCTTTGCTTTTGATCGCGGGCGCCCCGTTAACCACGATGGCCGAACGCAGGCATTGCGCAGTGGGGAAACCGGCAGGACGCCGGTTTAGCCGCGCTGGGCCAAGGACGGCCCATCGCGGCGACCCACGGAGCAATGCCGGAGTGAGGGCATGCCGAGCCCCAGCGAGGCACCGAGTGGTGGGGAAAAGCCTTTTGCTTCCTTTTTGGCGTTTGAAAAAGGGAGTCGCCGTAAGGGCGAAACCATAGGAGGCCGTTACCGCGGCAATGGATATGCACTCCGACAGCCAATTTCACACAGGGCTTCCTGTGACACACCGCATCAACGTTGCGCACGGCTCAATTAATGCGTCGTCAGCGGAACGCGGAGCGTCCCTGGCGGCATTCCCACGCAGAGCGTGGGAACGATCAATCGCGAGCAGGCTCGCTCCCACCGGGGATCCAGGTGCACCGGTCAAAGTCAGGTCGGCTTTAAGGCCGCCTCGCTTTGCTGTTGATCGCGAGCGCCCCGTTAACCACGATGGCCGAAGTGAGGGCATGCCGAGCCCCAGCGAGGCACCGAGTGGTGGGGCAAAAGCCTTTTGCTTCCTTTTTGCTGGGCGGGCACTCCGGCGTTTGAAAAAGGGAGTCGCCGTAAGGGCGAAACCATAGGTGGCCGTTACCGCAGCAATGGATATGTACTCCGACAACAATCGCCCACAGGGCATTGGAGCCATCTACAAAAAATCACAAATTTCTGCAGGTCTATCCGCATTGCGATCGTTTTCAACTCGCCGCCAGCCGGGCGTTCTCTTTCAATATCTCGGCAAACTCCAGGGCTGGCCCCAGCAGTTGCTCGCCCTTGCGCGTGAGGATGCCGTAGTCCTGTGGCACCAGGTGCAGTGGTGTATCCAGGGTCTTGAGCTGGCCGCTCTTGAGCAGCGGATCGACCATGGCATGGGGTAGCATGCCGATCATTGGCCCGCGTTGCAGCACCTGCAGGAAGGTCTGCATGGAGATGGTATCGACGGTGTTGCGAGGCATGCCCACGCCAGCTTCGGCGAATGCCAGTTCCATGCGGCCGCGAATGGGGGTGCCTACCGGGTAGAGAATCCACGGCAAGTCCACCAATTGCTGCAATGAGAGAGGTCCGGCACCGGCCAGCGGATGACGGTCGTTGACCACGATGCAGAACGGTTCGGGCGCCAGCGGCTGGAAGTCGTAGCGCTGCTGCTGGGTTTGATCGGTGAACCGGGCGATGGCCAGGTCGAGGTTTTTTTCCTCGAGCATTTTCATCAGGTGGTTACTGGTTTGCTCCACCACCTCGATCGACAGTAAGGGCCAGCGTTCCTTGATCTGCAAAATGGCCTCGGGCAAGGCCACGGCGGTGGCGGCGAAAATACCGCCAATCCTGAGGTGGCCGTGACCACCCTCGCGCAGGCTGCTTATCTGTTCGACAAACGAACGTGCATCGTTCAGGGCAATCTGCGCATAGCGCAGCACATGCTCACCGAGCGCCGTGGGCGGCATGCTGCGCGGCAGGCGTTCGAACAAGGCAAAACCGAGCAGGCTTTCGATTTCCTTGAGCATCTTGCTGATGGCCGGTTGGCTGAGATTCATCTGTTGCGCTGCCAGGTGCATGTTGCGCGTGCGCCCGAGGGTATCGATCAGCTGCAAATGCCTGAATTTGAGCCATCCGCAAACGCTGGAAAATGAAAGTTCCGACATGGGCACCCCTCGTCGAGCAATAACTGCACGTTATCGAATACTGAAATTATCTCATTGGAGTTTATCGACTGTGCGCCCTAGCGTGAAGCCTTTACGAACCAGGAAGATTGCCATGTCGCTGATGCTTACTCCCGAAAACACCCTGCCGGTCGATGGCGTGGCCGGTACCTTGATCGGCCGTGCCTGGGTGCCGGGGCGAATCGCCGGCCCTTCGCCGATCGTCCTGCGCGCCGACGGCGTATTCGACCTGTCGGAGCGCTTCGCGACCTTGAGTGACTTGCTTGAATCCGATGCCCCGCTCGCGGCAGTACGCCAGACCCCCGGCACTTTCATCGCCAGTGTCCAGGACCTGCTGGCCAACACCGGCCCCGGCACCGATCCGTCCAGGCCTTACTTGCTGGCGCCCCTGGATCTGCAAGTGATCAAGGCGGCCGGCGTGACCTTCGCCGCCAGCATGATCGAGCGAGTGATCGAGGAGCAGGCCGGTGGCGATGCCGCCAAGGCCGAAGCTGTGCGGGCCACCGTGCACGGCGTGATCGGCGACAACCTGCGCTCGATCGTTCCGGGATCGGAACAGGCCATGCACTTGAAAGCCTTGTTGATCGAACAGGGCATGTGGTCACAGTATCTGGAAGTGGGTATCGGGCCGGACGCGGAAATCTTCACCAAGGCACCGGTGCTGGCCTCTGTGGGCAGTGGCAGCCGAATTGGCATTCACCCCGGATCGCAGTGGAACAACCCGGAACCGGAAGTGGTGCTGGCGGTCAACAGCCGCGGGCAGATCCACGGTGCCACCCTGGGCAACGACGTCAATCTGCGCGACTTCGAAGGCCGTAGCGCGCTGTTGCTGAGCAAGGCCAAGGACAATAATGCCTCCTGCTCGATCGGGCCTTTCATCCGCCTGTTCGATGAGCATTTCAGCCTGGACGATGTCCGCGCCTGCGTGGTCGACCTTGAGGTACAAGGCGAGGACGGCTACCGCATGCACGGATCGAGTTCCATGAGCCAGATCAGCCGTGACCCACAGGACCTGGCCGACCAGACCCTCAACGCCAATCACCAATATCCCGATGGTTTCCTGCTGTTTCTCGGTACCCTGTTCGCTCCGACCGAAGATCGCGATCATGTCGGCAGCGGTTTCACCCACAAGGTGGGAGACCGGGTCAGTATCAGCAGCCCATTGCTTGGTCGTTTGCACAACGAGGTGACACTCAGCTGCGAAGCAACGCCATGGACCTTTGGCGTGAGTGCCTTGCTGCGTAACCTGGCCTCCCGTGGACTGCTTGCACGCTGATGCCGCAAAAGAGTGTCGCTTCATCCAATTACAAGAGAGAAATGCATCATGAGTGATACGCCTGGACGTCGCCTGCGCAGCGAGCAATGGTTCAATGACCCTGCCCACGCCGACATGACTGCCCTGTATGTCGAACGCTACATGAACTACGGCATGACCCGTGAAGAGCTGCAATCGGGACGTCCGATCATTGGTATCGCCCAGACGGGCAGCGACCTGACGCCTTGCAACCGTCATCATCTGGAACTTGCGCAGCGGGTCAAGGCCGGCATTCGTGATGCGGGCGGGATCCCCATGGAGTTCCCCGTCCATCCGATCGCCGAACAGTCACGCCGGCCGACCGCCGCACTGGATCGTAACCTGGCCTATCTGGGGCTGGTGGAGATTCTCCACGGCTATCCACTCGATGGTGTCGTGCTCACCACCGGTTGCGACAAGACCACCCCGGCCTGCCTGATGGCCGCCGCGACCACGGATCTTCCTTCCATTGTCCTGTCTGGCGGGCCGATGCTCGACGGCCACCACAAAGGCGAATTGATCGGCTCCGGCACCGTGCTCTGGCATGCGCGCAACCTGATGGCCGCCGGGGAAATCGATTACGAAGGCTTCATGGAAATGACTACCGCGGCATCGCCTTCGGTGGGTCACTGCAACACCATGGGCACGGCCCTGTCGATGAACGCCCTGGCCGAAGCGCTGGGCATGTCGCTACCGGGTTGCGCGAGTATTCCGGCGCCGTATCGCGAGCGCGGGCAAATGGCCTACGCCACCGGCAAGCGCATCTGCGAACTGGTGATGCAGGATGTGCGGCCCTCGCAGATCATGACCCGCGAGGCCTTCGAAAATGCCATCGCCGTGGCCTCGGCACTGGGGGCATCGAGTAACTGCCCTCCCCACCTGATCGCCATCGCCCGGCACATGGGCGTCGAGCTGAGCCTCGACGACTGGCAACGCATTGGCGAAGACGTACCGTTGCTGGTCAATTGCATGCCGGCCGGCAAGTACCTTGGCGAAGGTTTCCATCGCGCCGGCGGCGTTCCGGCGGTGATGCATGAACTGAAAAAGGCCGGGCGCCTGCACGAAGACTGCGCCACGGTCAGCGGCAAGCGCATTGGCGAGATCGTCAGCAGCACGCTGACCAGTAACGCCGATGTGATCTACCCCTTTGAAACGCCACTCAAGCACCGCGCAGGTTTCATCGTGCTCAGCGGCAACTTCTTCGACAGTGCGATCATGAAGATGTCGGTGGTGGGTGAAGCCTTTCGCAAGACCTACCTGTCCGAGCCTGGCGCGGAAAACAGCTTCGAAGCGCGGGCGATCGTGTTCGAAGGGCCGGAGGATTATCACGCGCGGATCGACGACCCGGCGCTGGACATCGATGAGCGCTGCATCCTGGTCATTCGCGGTGCGGGCACCGTGGGCTACCCGGGCAGTGCCGAAGTGGTGAATATGGCGCCCCCGGCAGCGCTGATCAAGCAAGGTATCGACTCCCTGCCCTGCCTTGGCGACGGTCGCCAGAGCGGCACATCGGCCAGCCCTTCGATCCTCAACATGTCGCCGGAAGCGGCCGTGGGCGGTGGCCTGGCGTTACTGAAAACCAACGACCGCCTGCGCGTGGACCTCAACGCCAGATCGGTGAACCTGCTGGTCGACGAAGCCGAAATGGCCCGCCGCCGCGCCGAGTGGACGCCCAACATCAAGGCTTCGCAAACCCCTTGGCAAGAGCTTTACCGGCAACTGGTCGGACAGCTGTCCACGGGCGGCTGCCTGGAACCGGCCACCCTGCATTTGCGCGTCATTGCCCGAAGCGGCGGCGAACCACGGCATTCGCACTGACGGCTGTTGCGGCAGCTGCCGTCCCTGTGATCGTGGATACAAACCCATCAACACCACTGTGCGCTATGCACAGTGGTGTTGATGGGCTATTCGCAACCACGTTGGTGATCAGTCGACAAGCCGGCGCAACGCCTCCCGTACCCCCTCAGGTATCGCGACCGAGGCGTTACTCGCGCGATCGACGTACACATAGACGACATAGCCCAGCGCCGACGCCTCGGATTCGTCGTTGCGGAAGATACCCAGCTCGTAACGCGCACTGCTGTTGCCCAGGTGGCTGATGCGCAAACCCACCGTCACCACGTCGGGAAAGGTGATGGGTGAAAGGAAAGTGCAGCTCGACTCGACGATCAGGCCGATGACCGGGCTGCTGTCGATGTCCAGGGTACCCTGCTCCACCAGGAAATGACTGATCGCCGAATCGAAGAACGAGTAGTAGACGATGTTCTGCACATGACCGTAGGAATCGTGGTCACCCCAACGTGTGCCGAGGGTATAGAAGCACCGGAAATCTTCGCGTCGGGGACGGTAGGCCTTGCTGCTCATAGCACCTCCCGGTAGATGGCCAGGACGTCCGCCTGGCTTACCGTGCGCGGGTTGTTGCCGAGCAGGCGCGCTTGCTTCATCGCATCCTCGGCCAGTGCCTGGATATCGGCCTCACCGATGCCCACGTCGCGCAAACGGGTCGGCAATTGCAGTTCACCGGCCAGCCCGCCCAGATAATCGGCCAGGGCGCGTGCTCTCTGCAGTTCGCTGCCCGTCTCGTTTGGCAGCACGATCTCGGCGAGCTGCGCGTAGAGTGGCGCTGCCGCCTCCAGGTTGAAGCGCATCACCGCACCCAGCACCAGCGCGTTGGACACCCCGTGCGGCACATGGAAACGCGCGCCAATCGGGTAGGCCAGTGCGTGCACCGCAGCCACCGGTGAGTTGGCAAAGGCCATGCCGGCCAGGCATGCACCCAGCAACATGTTCTCCCGAGCGACCAGGTCGGCACCCTCGTGACAGGCTTGATGCAGGCTACCGCAGAGCAGGCGCAAGGCATCTTTGGCGAGGCAATCGGAGAGCGGGTTTTTCAGGTGGCGACTGGTGTAGGCCTCCACCGCATGGACCATGGCATCAATACCGGTCGCGGCAGTGATATGCGCTGGCAACCCCAACGTCAGTTCGGCATCCAGCACCGCCAGGTCTGGCAACAGGGATGGCGAGATCACCACATTCTTTTTACCGGCACCGGTGGTGACCACCGAGACAGCGGTAACCTCAGAGCCAGTACCGGCGGTGGTGGGCACCAGGATCAGCGGCAGGCGTGCGCCCTTGCTCTGGTTGATGCCATAGATCTGCGCCAGCTCCTCGCCGCCGCGCAACAGCAACGCAGCCAGCTTGGCGGCATCCAGCGAACTGCCGCCACCAAATCCGACCACGCAATCGGCGCCGCAAGCCCTGCCCGCTTCAACCGCAGCGAGAATCACTGCCTCTGGCGGGTCGGCCAGTACCTCGGCAAATACCTGCACCGGCACGCCCGCTGCAGCAAAACCACTCAGCACCGGTTCGAGCAACCCGGCTGCCATGACGCCCGCGTCGGTCACCAGCAGCACAGAGCTGGCCCCCAGGTCCAGCACCTGCGTGGCAAGACGGGTAGCGGCACCGCGCTCGATGATGATCGAGCGGGTGGTATTGAATGCCATCGATAGCATCGCAAGGGTTCTCCAGTTTTGGTTTTGACGACCTCCGCTCGTCTGGCGTGAGGCTCCAGACCGATACCGTAGAGGTTCGTCTCAATCCCTCTCCCCCCTCCTTCAGAGTGGGGGCCACGTTATCCGGAGGCGTCGCTGAGCCTATTTCCCAAAAAACGAATAAACCTATTTTTTTCATAGGGTTGGCAGCACGACAACGACCACCCGAATCCGGAACGAACGCACTCGCCCGATCCCTATACTCGCCCTACGAACGACCTCGCCTACAACAACAAGTCCAAGAGGAATACACATGAGCAACCGTTGTGCGCCAATCAATGGTGCCGAAAGCCTGGTACGCACGCTGCTGGAAGGTGGAGTGGACACGTGCTTCGCCAATCCCGGGACCAGCGAAATGCATTTTGTTGCCGCGCTCGACCGCGTCCCCGGCATGCGCTGCGTGCTGGGCCTGTTCGAAGGCGTCGTTACCGGCGCGGCGGATGGCTATGCGCGCATTGCCGGCAAGCCTGCGGCCACGTTGCTGCACTGCGGCCCCGGCCTGGCAAACGGCCTGGCCAATCTGCACAACGCGCGACGAGCGAACTCGCCGGTCATCAACATCATTGGCGACCACGCCACCCATCACCGCCAGTACGACACGCCACTGACCGCCGACGTCGAAGGTTGGGCACGTCCCGTCTCGGTCTGGACGCGCACCGCTACAGAGGTTGGCGCGGTCGGAACCGCCGCTGCGGCGGCGATCCAGGCTGCCTGTACCGCACCGGGCGGCATCGCCAGCCTGATCCTGCCCTCTGATGTCAGCTGGGATGCAGGCGGCCAGGTCGCAGCACCCATGCCGTCGATACCCGCGCCACGCGTTTCCCCCGATGTGCTGCTGAATATCGCCCGCACCTTGCGCAGTGGCCGGCCCAGCCTGTTGCTGGTGGCCGGTCGTGCCCTGGCAGAGGATGCCATGGCCGATGCCCAGCGCATCGCGGCGGCGACAGGTGCGCAACTCTTCTGTCCGGTGCAAAACGCGCGCATACCCCGCGGGCGCGGGCGCTTCGAGATCGAGCGGATACCCTACTTCGCAGACGCCGCCCGCGCCCGGCTCGACGGCATCGCCAATGTCATCCTGGTCGGCGCCCCGGCACCCGCGAATTTTTTCGCCTACCCGGGCAAATCCTCGCGGCCCTATGCAGACGATGCCACGGTCCACGTGCTGGCGCGCCCGGAAGAGGACCTGGCCGATGCTCTGCGCCGCTTGGCCGAGGAGCTGGCAGCGCCGCCGCTGACCTGCCCCCAGACCGCTGCCGAAACCCAACTCGGCAGCGGCCCGCTGAGTTCCGCAGCGGTCGCCCAGTCACTCAGTGTCCTGCTGCCGGAACATGCGATCGTGGTCGATGAGGCCGCGACCTTTGGCCATGCGTTCTATCCAGGAACCCGGCATGCCGCACCCCATGACTGGCTGCAGAACACCGGTGGCGCCATCGGTCACGGCCTGCCTATGGCCCTCGGCGCCGCGGTCGCCGCTCCCGAGCGACGGGTAGTCGCCCTGCAGGCCGACGGTTCCGCCATGTATACGCCGCAGGCACTGTGGACCATGGCCCGCGAGCGGCTCGACGTCACCGTAGTGATCCTCGCCAACCGCAAGTACGCCATCCTCCAACTCGAACTAGCCAACGTCGGTGCCACGGCCGGTGCGACCGCCATGAACATGCTCGATCTCGGCAACCCGGACCTGGACTGGGTGCAGATCGCCACGGGCATGGGTGTGGAAGCGGCAAGGGCCGACACCATGGAGCGTTTCAACGAACTGTTCGCCATGGCCAATCGCCGACCGGGGCCGTTCCTGATCGAGCTCGTCGTGTGAACAACCTCAAGTCTCCCAATCACCACTATCCGCGTCGGAGCGACACATGAATGACACCCTCTCGCAGTATCCAGACATCGCTAGCGCAGACCCTGGCACGAGGCGCGTCTACGCCAAGGTGCTGTGGCGGTTGATGCCCTTCCTGATGCTGGCGTTCATCGTCAATGCCATCGACCGTATAAACCTGTCGTTTGCCAAGCTGCGCATGGCCGAGGACATTCTGCTCAGCGACGCTGCCTACGGTATCGGCGCGGGGATTTTCTACCTCGGCTATATCCTCTTCGAGGTCCCCAGCAACCTGTATATGCAACGGGTCGGCGCTCGCCGCACCATCACGCGCATCATGTTGCTGTGGGGCATGGTCACCGTGGCGACGGCCTTCGTCACCACGGCCAACCAATTGATCGCCGCACGGTTCCTGCTGGGCATGGCTGAGGCCGGGTTCTTTCCGGGAATAATCCTGTACATGACGTACTGGTTGCCAGCGTCCTTGCGTGGGCGGGTAACGGCCGGATTGTTGATGGCGGGCATGATGGCCGGGATCATTTGCGGACCGCTGTCTGGCGTGATCATGACCCACCTGGATGGCTGGCTGGGGTTCAAGGACTGGCAAATGCTGTTCATCCTGACCGGCGCGCCCACCATTCTACTGGGCATCTTCGGCTGGTTCTGGCTGACTGACCGTCCCGAGCAGTCCAATTGGCTGACCGCTGAAGAAAAGCGCCAGATCGCCCAGGACATTTGCAGTGAGCCGGGCGCGGTTGGCAGTCACTTCGGCGGCGTGCTGCGCGAGCCTCGAATGTACATCGCCGGACTCGTCTACTTTTGCATCTACAGCGGTTCAAACACCGTGACCTACTGGATCCCGACGCTGATCCGCGGCTTCGGCCTGGAAGACCTGAAGCTGATCGGCATGCTGGCCGCCCTGCCCTTTATCGTCGCGGTGTGCGCCATGTATTTGCTGGGGCGCAGTTCCGACCGGCATATGGAACGCCGCTGGCATCTGGGCCTGACCATGATCGTGGGTGCGGGCAGTTTTGCCCTGCTCGGCCTGGCGCAGGGCAATGTGGTGCTGTCGATCTTTCTCATGAGCTTGGGCTCCGCTGCTGCGCTGTCGGCAATACCGCTGTTCTGGACGATCCCGCCGGCTTTGCTGAACAAGGCCGGTGCGGCAGGTGGCATTGCAGTCATCAGCAGCCTGGGCAACCTTGCCGGCGTGCTCAGCCAGGCCGCTGTCGGCTCGATTAAATCCGCCACTGGCAGCCTGTACCTGGCGTTCGATGTGATGGCGCTCGTGATGGTGCTAGGAGCGCTGGTGTTGCTGATCTGGATACCGGCTCACGCCCTGAAGGATCGACGGGATTCCAAGGCATAAACCATAACCTTTAGGAGCGAGCCTGCTCGCGATGAGTGTGAAGACGCCGAGTTCATCCAGGAATCCGTGTTTTCGTTAACGTCCATCGCGAGCAGGCTCGCTCCTACAGGGGTATCGGGTTATGCCGAGGAACTTGGGAAACGCGGCATCTTGTAGGAGCGAGCAGGCTCGCGCCTACAAGGTGCCAGCGTAACGATCCATCAATTGACCCATGCGTGCCAGGTACTCACCCCGGCCCAGATGCAGGATGTGGTTGCCCGCAAACCAGTGCATCTCGCTGCCCGGCCAGTGCTGGTGCAGCAGGCGCACATGTCGTGGCAAGGTGACCCGGTCTCCCGCGCCGCCGATGACCAGCATGCGCTCGCCGTCCAGGCACGGGGCGTAGGTCAGCGGGTTGTGCACGGCCAATAACCCGCGCATTTGCGCCACGCCAATGCCCTGGCTGCGCATCAGCCGGGAAAGCAGTAGCCCCGTGGGTTGCCACTCAAGGAACGCATCGATCGGGCTGACCGCGGGCACAATCGGCACGCACCAGGCCAGGCGCTCGTCAACGGCCGCCAGCAGCGCCGCGGTGTAACCTCCCAGGGAAATGCCCGTCACACCGATCTGCTCGACGCCACGCCCCTGCAGATAACTGATGAACACCCTCAGGTCGTGGATCGCATGCAGCGGCGCCTCGTTAAACGCCGCCAGCCCACTGCCGAACAGTCCCTGGCCGCTGAACCAGTTACCGCGTTCGGCGCGCGGGCCGTGGTGCGGAAACGTGAATAACAGGACGTCGTAGCCGCGTCGGTAAAAACCGGCCAGCGACAGGACGTGGGCATTGATCCAGTGCGGGTCAGCGGCGAAACCATGGATGACGATCAGCGTCGGTCGCGGCCGATCGCCATGGCACCAGTGCTGCGCATGTGCGTAGGCGTTGCGCTGCATGGACTCGAACTGCGGGCGGGCGTACGGGTTGAGTGGTTTGAACGGGCTTGCGAAACGCAACTGCAGGCGGCGGATGTCCTTGCCGGGCAACTCGCGCTGCGCGATCACGATGTCCTTTGGCGGCGGCAGAAATACCCGCGAGGCGTCGGCGGCGCGCGCCAGCGGTTCGTAGAAACTCAGTGCCTCGAATTCACGCTGCAAACGGCCAGGCCTGGATAGCGTCGCCAGGGCGCTTGCCGCGACCGTAGTCGACAAGGCGGTGCGCATCACTCGTTCGATAGCGGCAGTGCCATGGATCTTCAAGGGGTGTCGGGGATCCAGTTCAGTGCCATCGGCCTGCCGCCAGAAGTCTTCGGGCAAACGCTCCCACCAGGGACTGAGTGAATCGCCTGACTGTTGCACACTCGCGCAGCGTTCTTCAATCAACACACAAAACTCCTCTGCGGCCGAGGGTCAGCTCGCGCGTCCCGACGACGCGCACAGGCCCCTGCGACAGCGTGCAGGATAAAGACCGCGCCAGCCAGGTACTCCCCCCCTTTTGCAGGGGGACCGGGCAACCGCAGATCGACGAATCTGACAGCCGTCGACCTTCGTCGCATTGACGGGGCCCGGACGAGCTCGATCGACAGCTCTCGGGCATTCCACATCTACTACCTAGTGAGAGCCTCAACGATGAGCAAACTGAGCGGGCTAGACGCCCTGTTCCTGAAAGTCGATCGTCCGCATGCCGCGTCGCACTGCACCATGATCTACATCTACGATCAATCCACGGTAGAGGGGCAACGCCTCGGCTTTCGGCAGATCGTCCAGCATATCGCCGAGCGCCTGGACGTCTCGCCGGTGTTCAAGCGCAAGATCGTCCAAGTGCCCTTCGGTCTCGGTTATCCCTATTGGGTGGAAGACGATCTGTTCGACATCGACTTCCACGTTCGCCATTTCGCGCTGCCCAAACCAGGCGACTGGCACCAGTTCTGCATCATGGTGTCGCGTATCCATGCCCGCTCCGTGGATCTTTCCCGGGCACCCTGGGAGATGTACGTGATCGAAGGCCTCGACAACATCGAGGGCATCCCCAAGGGCAGCTTCGCCATTCTCACCAAGACCCACCACGCTGCGATGGATGGCGCCGCCGCAGCGGAACTGACCTGGGCCCTGCACGATGTGGCCGGCGCGCAGGGCAAGCCCGTTGTAGTGGTGGACAAGGCGAGCGCAGCGGAGAGCTTGCCGACGGGCCGGGGACCGCTGGACACGCTCAGCCGCATGCTGACCGACAACGCCATGTCCTGCGCGCGCATGGCCCTGCCGTTGGCGCGCGTGCTGCCCAAGCTCACCATGGCCAGCCTGCGCAAAATGGCCTATTCGGTATTGGGCTCCGAAGGCGGCGCGCCGCGCACCCGCTTCAACAGTAACGTGACGTCCAGCCGGGTCTGGGATTCGGTCACGCTCGATCTGGGCGTAGTGAAACAGATCAAGAGCCTGGTGCCCGGGGCCACGGTCAACGATGCGGTACTGGCCTTGGTCGGCGGCGCGATGCGTCGCTACCTGATCGCGAAGGATGAACTGCCAGAGAAATCGTTGGTGACCCTGGCACCAGTCAACACCCGCCAGGGCAATGAAAGCGTCGCCGCCGGCAACACTGTGTCAATGCTGACCTTCCCCCTGCGCACAGACATCGAAGACCCGGTCGCCCGCCTGGAGGCGTTGCAGGTTGCCACCTCGCAATCCAAGGCGATCCAGAATGCAGTTGGTGCAAGCGACCTGACCAACCTGCAGAAATTCGCGCCCCCCGCCACCCTGGGCCTGGCCGGTCGCCTGGCGACGTTGATGGGCATGGGCGGCAAGGGCCCGGTGATCCTGCACAATTGCATGGTGACCAACGTCCCCGGCCCCAATGTGCCGCTCTACATGCTCGGCGCCAAGCTGGTGTATTGGTGCGGTGTCGGCCCGCTGGTCGATGGACTGTCGTTGATCTGGAACCCCTCCAGCTACTGCGGGAAGATGTTCATTTCACTGACCAGCTCACCGAACGTCGTTCCCGACCCGGACTTTCTCGCGCAGTGTCTTATGGATTCGTACGAGGAGATGAAGGGCTTGGCACAACAGGCACCGAAGGTAGCGAAAGGTCGACGCGTTGGCCGAAAACCGCTCGCACCGAAGGTTGAAGACAAGCAGGCGATCTGACTGCAGGCCTGATGCCTCATGATCGTTCCCACGCCGAGCGTGGGAACGATCAAACCGGCGCGCGAGGCCCTGTAGGAGCGAGCATGCTCGCGAGGGTCGTCAACGATAACACTGGGCACCTGATACCCCTCGGTGCTCTCAGGCTCATCGCGAGCATGCTCGCTCCTACAGGTTCTACCAAGTGAGTAGCTGTAAAAGCGGAAACGCCAGCCGCCGAACCGGATATGTACACCATCGGGAACGCAGGCAAGGCGGAGCGCCGAAACGCCCCGCCCTGTACTCAGACGTTACCCAGACCACCGCCGCAGACCAGTACCTGGCCGCTGACGTAATCCGATTCCGGGATGCAGAACAGGTACACCGCGCCAGCAGCCTCCTCGGTGTTGCCTGGGCGACCCAGTGGAATCATGCTTTTGGACTGTTCGACAATGGCGGGGCTGATGCCCACCTTGATCTCGCGACCTTCGATGTTGATGAAGTGCGGGTCACCCTCCACCGGCTGGGTCTGGCGGGTTTCGATATGACCAAAGGCCACCGCATTGACGTTGACCTTCATGCGCCCCCATTCCTTGGCCAGGCATTTGGTCATGCCCAGCACGCCAGCCTTGGCCGTGGAGTAGTTGACCTGGCCTGGGTTACCGCCAGCGGACGTCGACGCGATATTGACCACCTTGCGATTGACCACTCGACCTTCGGCCGCCTCTTTCTTGGCCATGGCGCTGATGATCGGCTGGGCAGCGCGCAGGATGCGAAACGGCGCAGTGATGTGACAGTCGATGATCGCGTACCACTGCTCATCGCTCATCTTCTGGATCACGTTGTCCCAGGTGTAGCCGGCGTTGTTGACGATGATGTCAATGGCGCCATAGTTGTCGACCGCGGTCTTGACGAAGCGGTCGGCAAAGTCGGCCGCAGTGACGCTGCCGACACACGCAACGGCTTCACCACCCAGGGCACGGATTTGCGCAACCACTTCTTCAGCGGGGCCGGCGTCCAGGTCGTTGACCACGACGCGCGCGCCGTCGCTGGCCAGTTTAAGGGCGACACTGCGCCCGATGCCACGACCGGAACCGGTGACCAGGGCGACTTTGCCTTCGAGCTTTTTCATGGGGATATACCTTGTTTTTGTTGGATTTCAGGTGAGTGCCACGGTCGCTTCGCCGAGCAGTTTTTCGTCGCCGTACTGATTGACACAGCGAATCGCCAGGCGCGCACGTCGTTCGCCATCGACCTCGAACAGCTCAATGACCTTGCCGTGGCACGTGGGGATGTGACCCAGTTGGGTAATGCCGGTGAAGCGCACTGCCAGGCTGCGGATCTGCTGCTGCGGTATCCAGGCGGTGAGCAGGCGGCCGAGGTAGGCCACCGAGAGCATGCCGTGGGCAAAGACATCGGGCTGACGGGCCTTGCGGGCGAAATCCAGGTCGATGTGCACCTGGTTGTGATCACCCGAGGCGCCCGCATACAACGCCAGGGTAGTACGGTTGATAGCAGGTAAAACCAGCGGCGGCAGCTCAAAGCCGATCTGCACATCGTGCAGCTGGGGCAAGTTCATGACGGGTTCCTCAGCGTTGCACGAGTGAAGAGCGGATATCAGCGATGTGCTGACCTTCCTGGTTGGTGACACGGGTTTGTTGCACCACGAAGGTCAGCGCCCCGCCTTTCTTCTCGTAGACATCCACCACCCGGGTGTCGAAGGTGAGCACGTCGCCGGCATAGGCCAGGCCGTGATAGTCGAACCCCTGTTCGGCATGCAGGATGCGCCCCAGGTCGAAGCCGAATATGTCCTGGACGATATGGTCGCTGTCGCGCCCTTCGGCTTCCAGGCACATCAGGAAACTGGGCGGTACCGGCAATGAGCGGTGCCCGGCGTTTCGGGCGGCATCTTCGTCGGTGTACACCGGGTCGGTTTCGCCGATGGCCTTGGCGAAAAAGCGCAGGCGCCCCTTTTCAACTTCGCAAGTGGTCACGCCCAATGAGCGGCCGATCAGACTCTTGTCTGGCATGTCACGCAGTCCTCATTGTGAGAAAAAGGCGCGCCCTCGACAGGCACGCCGTGTCATCAGCCGCGGCCGAAAAGCGTCACGATGCCCGCGCCGCCCAAGCCCAGGTTGTGCTGCAAGGCGTGCTGGATATTGTCGACCTGGCGTTTGTCGGCGGTGCCGCGAAGCTGATGGGTCAGCTCGTAGCATTGGGCCAGGCCGGTGGCGCCCAGCGGGTGACCTTTGGACAGCAGACCGCCGGACGGATTGATCACCACTTGCCCGCCATACGTGTTGTCGCCGTCCATGACGAATTTTTCGGCACCGCCTTCCGGGCAGAAACCCAGGCCTTCATAGGTCAACAACTCGTTGTGGGCGAAGCAGTCGTGCAGTTCGCAGATGCGGATGTCTTCCGGGCCGACGCCCGCTTTTTCGTAGACTTCAGTGGACGCCTGACGAGTCATGCCAACGCCGACGATGCTGATCAGCGAACGCGGTTCGAAAGCTTGCGGCTGGTCGGTCACCAGGGACTGGGCCAGGATGCAGGCATCGGTACGCAAACCGTGTTGCTTGGCGAAACGCTCAGAAACCAGAATGGTTGCAGCACCGCCACAGGTCGGCGGGCACGCCATCAGACGGGTCATGACGCCCGGGAAAATCACCTGGTCGGCCATGACTTCTTCGGTCGTCAGTACCTTCTTGAATACCGACAACGGGTTGTTCGCACCATGGCGGCTGGCCTTGGCGCGAATGGCGGCGAAGGTTTCCATCTTCGTGCCGTATTTCTCCATGTGCTCTTTGCCCGCGCCGCCGAAGAACTTCAGGGCGTCCGGCATTTCACGGCCTTCAGGGAAGATCGCGTCAGCCACTTCATGGCCCTTGCCATACGTGATCGGCCGATCAAGCCAATGGGATTTGAGGGCGCCGGGCTGCATCTGCTCAAAGCCAAACGCCAGTGCGCAATCCACCGCACCGCTTTCCACCGCCTGGCGCGCCAGATAGAGCGCGGAAGAGCCGCTGCCGCAGTTGTTGTTGACGTTGATTACCGGAATACCGGTCAGGCCCACCTCGTAGAGCGCCGACTGGCCGCTGGTGGAGTCGCCGTACACATAACCGGCGTAGGCCTGCTGCACCTTGCGGTAATCCAGGCCGGCATCCTGCAGCGCCTGGCGAATGGCTTGCGCGCCCATCTCGACGTAGGTACCGCTCTGGCCGGGCTTGGCAAAGGGGATCATGCCGACACCGGCAACAATTACTTTCTGGGACATCACTTTCTCCAAGGTCAGTTATCAGGCCTGTGCCGCACGCCCCAGCCTGGAGCGAGCGCAGCAAACCGTCGAACGATGGTCACGTACACCGCACGCCCCCATACCCCCTCCGGTGGAGGGGGTATGGGGGCGTGCGCAAAGCAATCGGGGGGCGCGACCAGTGGAGGGGGATCCCCCCCCACTCGAGGGGGAGGCACAAAAGGCAGTGGCGTTAGCGTTGCGTGGCGGTACACAAGAACAACAAGATCAAAGGGGTAACCAACACGTGACTTTCGCAAGACATAAGAGCTCCCGACGCCAGTGGTCCACCACCACTTTTCCCATCGAGTTGCGCCCTCACCTGCTGGCCTTGGCCGTGGGCCTTGGGTCGTGCGCCGGTGCCAACGCTGTCGACTTCCAGATCGGCGAAATCGAAGGTCAGTTCGATTCATCCCTATCCATCGGTTCCAGTTGGGCCGTACGTGGGCCTGACCCCAAATTCATCAACGCCGCCAACACCCTTGGCCTTCGGGGTGAATCGGCCACTCGCACAGCGGATGACAACCGGCAGAACTTCAAGAAGGGAGAAACCTTCTCGAAGATCTTCAAGGGCGTGCATGACCTTGAACTGAAGTACGGCGACAGCGGCGTCTTCGTGCGCGGCAAGTATTGGTATGACTTCGAACTGAAGGACGAGCACCGCCTGTTCTACGACATCGACGACAGCGGCCGCGATGACCTGGCCAAGTCTTCGGGGGCGGAGTTCCTCGACGCCTTCATCTATCACAACTACAACCTGGGCGACCTGCCGGGCAACGTGCGCCTGGGTAAACAGGTGGTGAGCTGGGGCGAGAGCACCTTCATCGGCAACTCGATCAACAGCATCAACCCGGTCGACGTCGCCGCCTTGCGCCGCCCTGGCGCGGAAGTGAAGGAAGGCCTGATCCCGGTCAACATGCTCTATTTGTCCCAGGGCCTGGCGGAGAACCTTACCGTCGAGGGCTTCTACCAGATCCAATGGGCCAATTCGGTGGTCGATAACTGCGGCACCTTCTTCGGTTCCGATCCCCTGCCCCAGGGCTGCAACGATCGCCTGGTGTTCGCCGGCCCCGACCTCGCCCCAGGCGTAGCCAACAACACCGCGACCGCGGCGCAGATTCTCAGCGGCCGCGTGGTGGACGACGTCTACATGCCCCGCGTCAAGGACAACGATCCGCGGGACAGTGGCCAATACGGCATCGCCTTGCGCTGGTTCGCCCCGGACCTGCACGACACCGAGTTCGGCTTCTATGCCATGAACTACCACAGCCGCAACCCTTACCTTAGCTTCAAGCAAACCACCGTCGCGCCGATCACGGCTGCCCAGGTGGGCGCCCTGCCACCCGCTGCACGGGCACTGGGCGTGGCGCAGAACCAGTTCGACCGGGTACGTGCCGCGCGCTACTTCGTCGATTATCCGGAAGACATCCGCCTTTATGGGCTGAGTTTCCAGACCACCCTGGGCGAAACCTCCGTCGGTGGCGAGCTGAGCTACCGCCCGAACATGCCGCTGCAAATCAACACCGCCGACCTGAACCTGGCAGCGATCCAATCCACCGATACCAATTTCACTACCCAGACCTCTCCGGTCTTTACCTCCGGCGAAACCGCGCAGGCGCTGGGCGGTGACCTGCCTGGCTACAAACGGATGCCGGTGATGCAGGCGCAGGTGACGGCCACGCAGTTCTTCGATCAGATCCTGGGTGCCAGCCGCCTGACCCTGGTCGGCGAAGTCGGCTACAACCGCATCAATGGCCTTGGCTCGGCGGATGGCACCGATATCCGTTTTGGCCGTAGCCCGGTGTTTGGCGCCGGTGAATTCCCCGGCACCCAGAATGCCAGCGTCTGCGCCACCGCGACCAACCCGCAGAAGGAGTGCAACAGCCACGGCTTCTACACCACCGATTCCTGGGGTTATCGAGCGCGAGCGAAGCTGGACTACACCAACGTCATCGCCGGCATCAACCTCTCGCCGAACCTGGCCTGGTCCCATGACGTGGACGGCTGGGGCCCGAACTTCGAGGAAGGCGCGAAGGCCGTCAGCGTCGGCGTGGATGCCGACTACCTCTCCACCTACACCGCAAGCCTGAGCTACACGGACTTCTTCGGCGGCCAATTCAACACCACCACAGACCGGGACTTCGTCTCGCTCAGCTTCGGCGTCAACTTCTGAGCCGCAACAGACAGAGGGTACATCCATGAAAGCAAGCAAGATCATCACCTGCGCAGGCCTGGCGCTCTCCCTGCTGGCCAGCGGCGTCATGGCCGCCGTCAGCGAACAGGAAGCGGCACAGCTTGGCACTTCGTTGACGCCACTGGGCGCGCAAAAGGAAGGCAACGCCGACAAGAGCATTCCCGCGTGGGATGGCGGCCTCAAGCCCGGCGCCGCGCCGGTGGACGCCAAGGGTTTCCTGGGCGACCCCTTCAAGAACGAGAAGCCGCTGTTCACCATCACTGCGGCCAACGCCCAGCAATACAAGGACAAGCTGACACCCGGCCAGCTCGCCATGTTCCAGCGCTATCCGGACACTTACAAAATTCCGGTCTATCCCAGTCACCGTACCGCTGCGGCGCCTGTGGGCATCTACGCGGCCGCGAAGAAAAGTGCGGTCAATGTGCAGTTGGTCAACGACGGTACTGGCTTGGCTAATTTCGCCGATTCGCGTTACTACGCCTTCCCGATCCCCAAGAGTGGCGTCGAGGTCTACTGGAACTTTGTAACGCGCTTTCGCGGCGAGAACGTCGAGCGCTGGTCGGTCCAGGCGGTGCCGCAGGTCAATGGTGACTACACCATCGTCGAGACGCACGACCAGAACAGCTTCCCGCAATACATGGAGGGCGTGGACCTGCAAGCCGAGAAGAACATCCTCTATTACTACATTTTCGCCGTCGACGCGCCGGCGCGCCTGGCCGGCACGGTGTCCATGGCCCATGAAACCATCGACCAGGTCACCGAGCCGCGCAAGGCCTGGACCTACAACGCCGGTCAGCGCCGTGTTCGCCGCGCGCCACAGCTGGCCTACGATGCTCCTGGACTGGCCTCGGATGGCATGCGCACTTCCGACAACGCCGACATGATGAACGGCTCGCCCGATCGCTATGACTGGAAGCTGATCGGCAAGAAGGAGATGTACATTCCCTACAACAACTACAAGCTGCAGTCGCCAAACCTGAAGTACGCGGACATCATCAAGCCTGGCCATATCAACCAGGACTTGACCCGCTACGAGCTGCATCGCGTGTGGCACGTGCAGGCGACACTGAAGGCGGGCGAACGGCATATCTACGCCAAGCGCGACATGTATTTCGATGAAGACACCTGGGTACTCTCCGAGGTGGACCATTACGACGGCCGCGGCCAACTGTGGCGCGTCGGTGAAAACTACACCTACAACAACTATGAAAAAAGCTTGAATGCACCTGCCGCCCAGGGGTTCTACGACCTTCTGGCCGGTCGCTACATCGTCGCTACCATGAGCAACGAAGCGAAATCGGCGCCTCAGTACGGCGCCCGCACCAAACTGGCAGACTTCACGCCGGCGGCGTTGCGTAACGCAGGTATTCGCTGACACAAGCAACACTGGTTGAACAGACGCCCCGCTTGCGGGGCGTTTTGCGTTTGCCGGCGTACATGATCGTTCCCACGCTCTGCCCGGGAACGCCGCCAGGGACGCTCCGCGTTCCGCTGACCACGCATGACGTGAGCCCTGCGCACGGGTGACGCGGAGCGTCACGGGATGCATTCCCACGCGGAGCGTGGGAACGATCATGTGCGCGGCAAACTGGCCGATGTTACGCAGCGCGGGTATTGGATCGTTCCCACGCTCCGCGTGGAACGAGCAATAAAAAAGCCGACCCAAAAGTCGGCTTACTTGGATCGTTCCCACGCTCTGCGTGGGAATGCCGCCAGGGACGCTCCGCGTTCCGCTGACCACGCATGACGTGAGCCTTGCGCAAGGGTGACGCGGAGCGTCACGGGATGCATTCCCACGCGGAGCGTGGGAACGATCATGTGCGCGGCAAACTGGCCGATGTTACGCAGCGCGGGTATTGGATCGTTTCCATGCTCTGCGTGGAACGAGCAATAAAAAAGCCGACCCAAAAGTCGGCTTACTTAAGTGGCAGCGGGGCTTTACTCAAAAACAACCTTGCAGCGGCTGGCGTCCCAGGCTTCGATCTGGTCCTGATAGCGCTCCTCGATCAGACTACGGCGGATCTTCAGGGTCGGTGTCAGCAGCGCATTGGTGACGGTCCAGGGTTCGGCCACCACCACCAGGGCGCCCAATTGCTCATGCGCCTCGAACAGGGAGTTGACCTCAGCCAGGAAAACCTCGAGCTCAGTGGCAACCTTGTCGCGACCTTCGGCGGTGGCGAGTGCGGCGCGGGTATCAGGTGAAACATTGAGCAAGGCCAGCGGCTGCGCCAGGCCAACCCCAGTGACACACGACGCCTCGACACGCGGATGATTGCCCAGTTTGGCTTCGATAGGGACAGGCGCGACGTACTTGCCCTTGGCGGTCTTGAACAACTCCTTGACCCGTCCGGTGATACGCAGGCGCCCTTGCTCATCCAGTTCGCCACGGTCACCTGTGCAGAACAGACCGTCGCTGGTGTAGCTCTGGGCGGTCAGATCGGGTTGCTTGTAATAGCCCAGCATCTGCGCCGGGCTTTTCACCAGGATTTCGTTATTGTCACCGATACGACATTCGACACCCGGGATCGCCGCCCCAACGTAACCAACACGCACCTGGCCCGGCAGGCTGAAGTGCGAGGTGCCGAAGTTCTCCGACATGCCATAGCCTTCCAGCAGCTCAAGTCCCAACTCACGGTACCACTCCATCACCTTGACCGGCAGCGGCGCGGAGCCGGACAGGCCGGTATGCACCTGGTCAAGCCCAAGGGCCGAGAGAATCTGCACCTTCATCAGCTTGCCTTCCACCGGATCGGCGAAGACGGCGGCCTGTCTGGCAGGATCGATCCGCTCGTTGATGCCCTGATAGAACTTGCCCCACAACCTGGGCATGGACAGGAAAATCGTCGGGCGCGCTCGGCGCAGGTCATCACTGAAGGTTTCCAGGCCCAGGTTGAAGAACACCCGGCAGCCGCTGTACAGCGACACCGCTTCCACCACCGCCCGTTCGGCGGTATGGGCCAATGGCAGGTAGGACAATAGCCGATCATTGTTGCTCGTGCCCTTGCCGTTGGCATACATGCAACCGGTCACCGCCGGTGCGGCGTACATGGCGCCGAAGCTGTGCATCACACCTTTGGGAGCGCCGGTGCTGCCCGAGGTGTAAATGATGGTGGCAAGTTCGCCTGGCACGGCTTCGACCACCGCTTGCAGGGGCGCGGTACGGGCGATGATCTGATCCCAGGGTTCACCCTTGCCGCAGCTGGACATAGGCAAATCGATCAATGGCAAATCGGGCGGAATCGAAGCACAAACGGCGTTCCAGCCCGCCACTTCGCCCTCAAGGCGTCCGACGAAAAGCAGCCGAACTTCAGCATGTTCCACCACGTAACGCACCGTGTCGCTATTGGCAGTGGTGTACAGCGGGACGCTGACATGCCCGGCCATCCAGATCGCCAGGTCGGCGATGATCCAGTGGGCGGTGTTCTTGCCGTAGATGCCAATGGAAGACTTCGCCGGCAAGTCCAGGCTCTGCAGGTGAGCAGCCATGCGCCGCGCCTGGTCGCCCACTTCACGCCAGCTGTAGTCTTGCACGCCGCCATCGGGCAAGGGCTGGGTCAGGTAGATGGCATCTGGCGTGCTGTGCTCCCAATGAAGGAAGCGATGCAACAGTGTCGGGTGCTTATTATTGTTGTTCATGACAGATCCTGCATTTGAAGGGAGGTGTCCCACCCATTTGAATTATTCTTTTCGTAACCCGTCGCGGCACCTTACCCGCGCTGAAAAAGCGTAGTGGTCACCGTGCCGTCGTCACCCGTCTGATGCTGCAGCGCCAGTTGCGCATCGGCTACCTGGCGTCGGCCGGCGCTGCCACGCAGTTGGTGCACAAGCTCTATACATTGCGCCAGGGCGCTCGCCGCCGAGGCTTGCCCCAAGGTCAGCAAGCCACCGGAAGGATTGATGACCAGGTTGCCGCCGTAGGTATTGTCGCCGTCTTCGACCAGTTTCTCACCGTAGCCTTCGGCACAGAAACCCAGCGCTTCGTAGAGTAACAACTCGCTGACCGTGCTGAGGTCGTGCAGTTCGCAAACATCAACCTCCTGCGGCCCCCTGCCCGCTTGCTCATACAACTCACGAGCGGCGGCCACGTTGACCTCATAGTCGACACCGGCGAAGGTCGCCCCCTGATCGTTCACTTGCTGTGGGGTTACACAGGCCTGGGCTACGACTTGAACCAGCGCGCCGTTGCCGTGGCGCCTGGCAAATTCACTGGAACACAACAAAACCGCTGCTACACCTGAGCTGGCCCAGGCCACCTGCGGATGGGTTAGTGGATCGGCGATCATCTGCGCCTGCAATACACGATCGAGCGTCAGAAGGCTATTGAACGCGACCAGTGGATTGAGCGCGGCATGCTGGCGCGCCTTGACGGCGATCATGGCGAAGGTTTCTCGTCGAGCCAGATAACGCGCCATGTACTCCTGAGCCACGGCGCCAAGCCGTTCAAGCCCGAGGGTTGGCGCAGGCGCGCCCTCGATACCCAGCACCAGAATGCTTTCCGCCTGCCCGAGGAGGATGGCCTGGCAAGCGCGTGCAAACAACGCGCTGCCATCAGCGTCGTTCGGTGCAAAGTGAAAGAGCGGGACTTGCGCAAGCCCTGCTGTTTGCAGAGCACGCTGCAAGGTCACACCATCCATCGCGCCTGTAACGGCATGGACCGCCGCAATATTGCTTGCGGACAAACCGGCGTCGGTAAGCGCCTGTCCTATCGTAGTGCCGATCCGTACGTGCGCATCGGGAGCCAGCGCGGCTGGACTGAAGGGCGACATACCTACGCCAATCACATTGACGCAACGTTGCATCGTGCTCTCCTGAAATAGAAAAACTGCCGCTTACCGTTCATGTAAGCGGCAGGTGGCCAGGCAATCAGGCCGGTACGGACTCGAACAATTCGACCGCACCATTTTTCAATACGACAACGTCACGCTCGACCGCACGCATCTCGACGATGATGCGCGTCGGCGACTCACGCCACATACGGGTTTCCAAGGTGTCGCCGGGCATCACGATGGCGGCGAAGCGCGCGCGCACGCTCTTGAACAGACGCGAATCGTTACCGCAGAACGCCTTGATCACATGGCGACCGAGGTAGCCGAAGGTGCACAGGCCATGCAGGAACGGTTTCTCGTAGCCGGCCTTGGCGGCATAGTCCGGATCGATGTGCATCGGGTTCCAGTCCCCGCACAGGCGATACAGCAGCGCCTGGTTGACTTCGGTCTGGTCCGCCAGCACCGCATCGGGTTCACGATCTGGCGCTACGTTGATCTCTTCGCTGGGCACACGTTGCAGCCCAGCACCCGGCACGCCAGGGTAGAAGCCCGTCACTTCGTTGTAGAACAGCGGCGTGCCGTGCTCGTCGGTGGTCTCGATGGCCAGGATGGTGACGGTGCTCTTGCCTTTGTCGATCGCCGACTTCAAGCGCATGCTGTGCTTGAGCTTGGCTTTAGGGGGCAAGGGACGATACATCACGGTGTATTGTTCGCCATGCAGGCCTTTGGCGAATGGCACGTTCAGGCCTTCCAGCTGTGGCTCGCCGGACTTGGCGGCACGCAGGAACACTTCGGTCGCCGGCAACACGGCCATGGTCGGCAGTACACGGAATTCATCACCGAGGAACTCGTTGACGTACTTCAACTCATCGCGGTCCAACGGGTCTTTGGCAGCGCCTACGGCCAGGGCATAGAGCGCGGCATCGTTCTGGTCGTACTCGGTTTCGAGGTGGGAGACAGCGTTGGCTGCCACTTCCATATCAACGAAAGCATTGCCACCCTTGGCAGGCGACTCCATGCGTGTAAACAGCTCTTTGAGTCCATCGGCGCCGTCGGTGTGATGAACGCTGCGCTCATCGAAATGAGTGATGCGCGTCCAGTTATCGCGAACCAGTTCCGGGCTCAGGGTATTGGTGTGCAGGAACCGGCCGTGGGAACGCTCCCAACGGTATTTCGCATGGAAGCCGCCACCGACCTCGAACAGGCCGCCGGTGTCTGTGCACTCCTCGCTGCACAGCCAACCCACCAGCGGCGCGCAGTCTTCGACTTTGACTTTGTCGTGCAGCTCCTGGGGGAACAGCCCGCTGGCGATCACCATGCGTGAAGCGGCGACCGGGGCAATGGTGTTGACCCGGATGTTCTTGCTCGCGCCCTCGATGGCCAACGAGTTGGCGAAACCGATCAAGCCCGACTTGGCGGTGGAATAGTTGCACTGGCCGAAATTACCGAAGATGCCGGCGCCGGATGCGGTCATGATGATGCGCCCGTAGCCTTTTTCACGCATGATCGGCCACACGGCGTGGGTCAGGCGGAAGGCGCCCTTGACGTGCACTTCCTGGATCAGGTCCCACTGCTCTTCGGTCATCTTGTGGAACGAACTGTCGCGCAGGACGCCGGCGTTGTTGATCAGGATATCGACCGTGCCAAACACCTCGAGCGCGGTGGCGACGATTTTCTCGCCCTCGGTCACCGAGTGGTAGTCGGCGACAGCCTCGCCACCCATGGCGCGGATCTGCGCAACTACTTCATCGGCCGCCGCGCTTGAACTGCCCAGGCCTTCGGTGCTGACGCCCAGGTCATTGACCACGACCCTGGCACCCCGCGAACCCAGCAGCAAGGCGTGGGCGCGTCCCAGGCCGTTGCCGGCGCCGGTGACGATGGCAACTTTGCCGTCAAAGCGAATTTCTTGAGACACGTTTGCTCTCCTATGATCGCGCTCACAACGTGCGAGCGATGATTTCTTTCATGATTTCGTTGGTGCCACCCCAGATCCGGTTGCCACGGGTGTCGAGGTACAACCTGGCAATCGGGTATTCGGTCATGTAGCCATTGCCGCCATGCAGTTGCAGGCACGCATCGACCACACGGCTGCTGAGCTCCGCGGTCCAGTACTTGGCTACCGCGGCCACTTCGGCTGTCAGTTCGTCGCGCAGCAGCAAGGCCATGCAGCTGTCGATCCATGAGCGGCCGATCTGTATTTCGGTCTTGAGTTGCGCCAGGGTGAAACGCGAGTTCTGGAAGTCCAGCACCGGCTTGCCGAAGACCATGCGCGTACGGGTGTATTCGATGGTGTGATCCAGTGCCGCCTCGGCCTGGGCCTGAAAACCGACGGCGCCGATGATCCGTTCCCACGCCAGGTCATGCATGAGCTGGTAGAAGCCCTGCCCTTGCACGCCGCCGAGCACGTTTTCGGCCGGCACGCGGCAATCGTCGAAGAACAGCATGCTGGTGTCCTGGGCGTGCAGGCCGATCTTTTCCAGCGGCTGCGATCGGCTGAAGCCTTCACGCTCTTTCTCGACGATGATCAGCGAGATGTCCTGGGCGCCCTTGCCACTTTCGCCGGTCTTGCAGACCACCAACGCCAGATCGCAGGACGCGCCATTGGAAATGAACGTCTTGGAGCCGTTGATGATTAACTCGTCACCTTCGGCCCTGGCGCGCGTGCGCACCGCCTGCAGGTCCGAACCGGTGTTGGGTTCGGTCATGGCGATGGCGCCCACGGCTGTACCCGCGATCATTTTCGGCAACCAGGCCTGCTTCTGCGCCTCGGTGCCGTAGTTGAGGATGTAGTTGGCCACCAGGCCGTGCACACCGAAACCAATCAGGCCGGAAGCGCCGGCACGCATGAATTCTTCGGCAAAGACCATGTCGAACAGGCGATCGGCGCCGGGCCCGCCATATTCCTCTGGCATCGAAGGCAAGAGCATTCCCATCTCGCCAGCCTTGCGCCAGACCTCGCGGGGTACGCACTTGTCTTTCTCCCACTGGGCATGGAACGGGTTGACCTGCTGCTCCATGAAGCGGCGGCAGGCGCGTCGAAACTCATCGTGCTCAGTGCTGAACAAGCTACGGGGTATCAGGTATTCCATGGGTAATCCTCTGCAACCCTGATCAGAGCGTGCGCCCGACCAGATCTTTCATGATGTCGTTGGCGCCGCCGGCAATGCGCAGGACGCGGTGATCGAGGTAGTGACGGGCGACCGGGTACTCGAGCATGTAGCCGTTACCGCCATGCAACTGGACGCATTCGTCCACGACCTTGGTGTAGAGGTCCGAGCACCACAATTTGGCCGAGGCCGCCGCTTCGGGGCTGAGGGTGCGCGCCAGGCTTTGCTCCATGCAGCGGTCGACGTAGTTCTGCGACACCGCCAATTGCATCTTCAAGTCGGCCAATTTGAAGCGGGTGTTCTGGAAGGCGAAGATGGGCTTGCCGAATACGCTGCGGCCCTTGGTGTAGTCCAGCGTGCTGTCGAGCACCGCGTCGGCGCCGGCAACGCTGCTGATGGCGATGGACAGCCGTTCCCAGGCCAACTCCTTCATCAACTGGATGAAGCCCTGCCCGGCCACGCCACCCAGCAGGTTTTCCCTGGGCACCCGGACGTTGTCGAAGAACAGCATGGTGGTGTCCTGGGCGTGCAGGCCGACCTTGCGCAAGGGCTGGGACCGACTGAAGCCTGCGCGGTCGGCTTCGACCAGGATCAGTGAGATGTCCTGGGCGCCCTTGCCGGTATTACCGGTCTTGGCGACGACGACCACCAGGTCGCAGTTGCTGCCGTTGGATATGAACGTCTTGGCGCCGTTGATGACGTACTCATCACCGTCCAGCACAGCGCGGGTCTTGACCGCTTGCAGGTCGGAGCCGGTATCCGGCTCGGTCATCGCCACCGCGCCAATGGCCTGGCCTGCCGCCATTTTCGGCAGCCAGGTGTGCTTTTGCTGTTCGCTGCCGAAATTCACCAGGTAACCGGCGACAATGTCATGCACGCCGAAACCGATCAGCCCCGATGCCTGGCCCGCGCGGTAGATTTCCTCGGTGGCGATCATCGAGAAACGCCGATCCAGCCCCAGTCCGCCATAGGCTTCGGGAGTGGTGGCATTAAGCATGCCCAGCGCGCCAGCCCGCTCCCAGATGTACCGCGGGACCCGATGGTCTGTTTCCCACTGTTCGAGGCAGGGTGCACATTCCTCAGCCAGGAAGCGCCGCACGCTGCTGCGAAACTCCTCGTGCTCATGGTCAAACAGGGTACGGGGTATCATCGGTGGTTCTCTCCTTCGGTCGTCGGTCGGCCACCTTTGAAGGGGCTCTGGATCGATCATAGGAGCAGGTTTCGCCGATACGCCCCCTCGGGGAGGGGGGGATTCGTGCATTCGAAAAACACACGGCGCGCTATTCTTTATCTGGGGGCATTTACCTGGGGGCAACCTGAACAGGAGGAGCCCGCATGGCCACCTTGAAACTTCACCCTGCACTGGACAACGGTATCCAACCCGCCGCCGCGAACTTCACCGGTGGCACCCTGCAATGCCTGTGTGCGACCGATAAGGTCGAGGTCCGGATCGATGCACAAACCCT
This sequence comes from Pseudomonas umsongensis, assembly GCF_002236105.1. GTDB lineage: Bacteria > Pseudomonadota > Gammaproteobacteria > Pseudomonadales > Pseudomonadaceae > Aquipseudomonas > Aquipseudomonas umsongensis. The sequence continues at coordinate 910,855 of NZ_NIWU01000001.1, read as the reverse complement.
GCATAACCACGCGTGCGGCTGCAGTAAATGCTGGAAACCGCAAGGCGCGATATTCGCCGTCATTGCCGTCGTCCCCCGGGATAAGGTTAGCGTGACTGCCCACGGCGAAAAACTGGCGATTGTCGATGAGACCGCTACCATCCAACGCCACGCCTGCAAGCAGTGTCACGCCCATCTTTTCGGACGCATCGAGAACAAGGACCACGCGTTTTACGGCCTCGACTTCGTCCACACCGAACTCTCCCCACAGAAAGGATGGGCCGCGCCGGGCTTCGCCGCTTTCGTGTCCTCGATCATCGAAACCGGCACACCGCCTGCGCAAATGCCTGCTATCCGTGAGCGCCTGCGCTCGATCGGCCTGGAGCCCTACGACTGCCTGTCTCCGGACTTGATGGACGCACTGGCGACGCATGTGGCTAAAAAGAAAGGCCTGCTCCCCGATGCCTGATTGATCGGCCGCCGCAGTTTCTTCACCGAACTGCGGCCAGGCCCGGCAGTAACGCAATGTGCTGGTGGCATTTTTCCGCGGTGAGCGAACGGGATGGATCGATAGCGATCAGTTTTGCACCGCGTCGCTGTCGTCCACTACGCTGGGCGTCGCGGCGGTGCCTGCCAGGAGGCCGCCGTCGATGTTGAGCTCACTGCCGGTCATGTACGTCGCTTCATCAGAGGCAAGTAGCAGCGCCAGCGCCGCCACCTCTTCGGGCATCCCGAACCTTCGCAGTGGAGTGTCTCGAACCAGTGCAGCCATGCGTTCGTGACGATCCTCGCCGGTGCCCAACATGGGCTCCCACAGGGGCGTGAGGATGGCCGCGGGATGAATCGAGTTGCACCGGATTCTGAGCCCTTGCTCGGCGCAGTACAGCGCCACCGTCTTGGTGTGGTTACGCACTGCGCCCTTGGACGACGCATAGGCCGCGGCGCCCGGAATGCCAACCAGGCCTGACCGGGAGGAGATGTTGATAATGGAGCCTGTTCCGTGAGGCCGCATGGCACGAATGGCGTACTTGCAACCCAGGAATACACCATCGAGATTGGTCCGATGCACGGCGTGCCAGTCCTCCAGGCGCGCATGCTCCGGGTCATGCGCCACGGCACCGTGCTCAAATCCGGTGATACCTGCATTGTTCACCAGCACGTCCAGTCTGCCGCGCTCCTTGAGGATTTGCGTGGTCACTCGCTGCCAATCTTCTTCGCGCCGCACATCGAGGCGCAGATAGCTGGCGCGATCGCCGAGTGAATCTGCAACGGCGCTGCCGAGCTCATCATTGATATCCGTGACGTAGACAAAGCAATCCTCTTGCGCGAAGAGTCGCACGATCGCGGCGCCAATCCCTTGGGCCGCCCCGGTGACGATGGCAGTCTTTGCAGTGAGTTTATTGGCCATGAGTGATGCGGCGACCTTTTTGGTTTGATACTCGGAAAAAGCAGTTACCCCCTCCAACAGGGTTGGCTACCAAAATCGATCCCGAGTATAGACTGCCCTCGCAAAACGCCAGCGGGGGAAGTCATCGGCGCGTCCACGCAACGCACCCCTCCTTTGCCGCGCTGGTGTTTTGCGCTTGGGATCCAGCAGCACTGAGTACTTTGTGGTGAGTGGATTCATCCCCGTTGGACTGCGCAGCAGGCCCTCTTTTGGGGCCGCTTCGCGACCCAACGGGGATGAATCCCCTCGCCACAAGTGGAGTGTCAGGTTGGACAACAGCTACAGCTATTGAGACGGATCTATCTGATCCAACACCCGGTTCGCGGTGATTTTCAAAAGATCGCGGCCTTCGGCAGCTCCTACAGTGGTTGGCGCCGATTGAGATGTAGGAAAAGTCCAACAACTGCGCAAGAAGGTGCATTGACCTGTAGATTTTCAGCCTGGCAACCCCCTGCTACTCAATCAACCCATTCTTGCGCGCCCATGACACTGCATCATAACGACTCGAAACGCCCAGTTTGGCGTAGATGTTCTTCAGGTTCCACTTCACTGTTTCCAGCGAGATGTTTAACGTCAGGGCCACGCGCTTGTTGGCCATCGCCTGGCTGATCAATTCGAGGATGGCCAGCTCCCGCGGCGTGAGCATTGAAGACGCGCCATTGGCCGAAGACTCGCTGGAGCGACCGACGTTTCCAGGACCGAAGCGCTCAAGCAGCGCTCTCAAGTAAATCTCATCCTCACTGGCCAGCGGCTTGCTCGACAGTGCCACGAGCATTTTGCGCAACACTTCGCCTTCGTCGAGGAAGGTGCGCACCAGTCCCAGGCGCCGGCCCAGGGACACGGCTTCCAGCAAGCGCGCTTGCGCCTGTTCGGGCTGCAGCAGGTCGCTTTTCGCGCACGCTTCGAGCAACTGGCCGGTGACCTGCAATTGCCCGCGGCTGAACTTCGTCGCGTAGGTGCCCAGGATAGCCAGGGCTGCGAGCGCCTTGTCCGGGTAGTTGGTGGCCAGCAGCAGACGCGCTTGCGCCAGCGCGGCAATTGCCGGGATGTCTGCCTGGAAGCCCGGGGAGTCGCGGTGTTTATCGGCCAGTACCTGTAGTTTGGCTACCCTGTCGGCGGCCAGTGTCTTGTCGTTTTCCAGCAACGCGATGCGGGCCTGCTCGGCCAGGCAGTGCGCCAGGGCTCGGTCCTGGTTGATGGTGCGAAAGTGTCGTTCCTGGCGTTCCAGAAATGCCATGGCCACGGCGGCGCTGTCCTGGAGCAGGTCCAGGCGTGCCCGGCAAATCGTCGCCCGCAGCATGGTGTCGGGCATGGCCCATTGCAGCAGGCCATTACGGTTGGCGAGGATTTCCCGCGCTTCATCGGTACGGTCCACCTCGCGGTAGACCTCGGCCAGCGTGGCGGCCCCCAGATAGGCACTGGCGGCACGGTGGCCGTGCACTGACACCGCACGGGCCAGTTGTGCCGAACCGATCCGCTCAGCCTCGCGCATCTGGCCGGCCTGCAGGTAACAAAGGGTCCGGGCCCCTTCGGCCACCAACGCCATCTCGCCATTGCGCTCGGCTTCGGGGATGGGGTTGTCATCCAGGCATTGCAGCGCTTCCTCGATGCGTCCGGCCGCCAGGTAAGCGATGGTCAGCAGCGCCGGCGCGCCGAAACGCGTTACGGAATAGTCATCCGGCAACGCCTGGAAATCCTCGAGCAAACCAATGATGGGCTCAGTGCGATCACGCTGCACTTCGATGGCCGCCTGCACCAGCGGCAGTCGATAGGCAACGTCAGCGTGTTGCGCCGCACCACTGCGATGGAACTGTTCCAGCCAGATCTCGGCCTTGGCCGGGCGGGCCGTGAGTGCATAGGCCAGGCAACCGAGAAAGAACAGGCGCGGTCGGGAAAACAGGATGTCCTGCGGCAAGCGGTCGAGCAGGCGTAGCAGCGGGCTTAGCTGACTCAGGCTCCAGGTCGCCGGGGCTGCCCGTTCGATCAGTTGCGCAGCGAAGTCCAGGTCACCTGCCAATGTGGCATGGCGTACGGCCTCGGCCAGCAGCTTGCGCTCGGCGAACCAGTGAGCGGCCCGATTATGCAGTTCGATCAGGGCTGCGCTGTCACGACGGGCGAGCCGCGTGGCCAGGAAATCGCCGAACAATGCATGAAAGCGGTACCACGGCTGACGGTCATCGGCTTCGACGCGAAAGATCAGCAGGTTTTCTTCGTCCAGCCGCTTGAGCATGGCTTGCGCCGAGTTGACGCCGGTAATCGCTTGCGCCAGGGAGGCGTTGAAGCGACGGCAAATACTGACGCTTTCCATGAACTGCGCCAACTCGGGTGGCAGATGGGCCATGACGTCTTCGGCCAGGTAGCTCTGCAGGTCGTCGGAACGCCAGCCCATTTCGCGCAAGGCACCGCGCGATTGCGGGTCGCTGCGCAACAGGATGATCACCAGCTGCAACGTGGCTGGCCAACCACTGGTGAGCTCGTGGATCTGATGGAATTCTTCCGGGCTGAGCTTCAAGGCCGCCAGGCTCTGTTCGAGAAAAGCGCGGGACTCGGCCAGATCGAATGGCAAGGTGGCGCAATCGAGCTCCAGTAACTGCCCGCTCAGGCGCAGCCGACTGAAACTCAACGGTGGACCCACCCGGGACGAGATGACGAAGTGCAGGTTCTCGGGGCTGTGATCCAGCAGCTTCTGCATGAGCTGGTGCGAGCGCGGGTCGCTGACGTGTTGGTAGTCATCGATCACCAGGAACAACTCTTTGTTGATACTGGCAGCGCCTTCGACGATGGTCGCCACCACCTCGTCGATGAACTCCGGCCGCGCGCCCTCCAACGGCACGCCGCTGTCCATGACGATGCCAAGTCGCTGCAACGCGCCACGTAGATAAGCGAAGAAAATCGGCACGTGCTTGTCATCGGCGCTCAGTGCCAGCCAGGCCACCTCCGCTCCGGAGCGCATCATCACCTGCCGCCATTGGGCCAGCAGCGTGGTCTTGCCGAAACCCGGGCTACCGGTTACCAGGCCGACGCGGCATTGCGTCATGCCGCGCAGATCCTCGAGCAGGCGCTCGCGCAGGATGGTCTGGGTACCAATGCGCGGTGGCGCGAATTTGGTCGATACGAGCAGCTTGTCGGTATGCATGTCCTGCCTAGTCTCCGATCCCCAGATCCGTCGAAACAGCGTGAGGCTGGTCGATACGAATCGGCGAGGTATGGCCACATTTATGGCGATTGTCGGATTATTTACCCGAACACCGCTAAAAGACAGCGCGTGTCATGGTTGCGCGCAGGATTGTGGCGGGGAAAACAGACAGCCCACCCCCCACAATCGAGGGGGGCTACCCTGTAGGAGCGAGCATACTCGCGATAAACGCTTGAACAACGCGATCATTCAGGCAGCACGCGTCATCGTTGACGTCCATCGCGAGCATGCTCGCTCCTACAAGAGGCCAGGTAGACGTGAGGCCAATTCAGAGGGTTCGCGCTACCAGTTCGCGCATGATGTCGTTGGCTCCACCGTAGATGCGGTTGACGCGGCTGTCCAGGTAATGACGGGCAACCGGGTACTCCAGCATATAGCCGTTACCGCCATGCAGCTGCACGCACTGATCCACTACCTTGGAATACAGTTCGGTGCACCAAAGCTTGGCCGCCGCCGCTGCCTGCGGGCTCAGTTCGTTTTGCAGGATGAGCTCCATGCAGCGATCGATGTAGGTCTGGCCGATGACGATTTCGGTCTTGAGGTCCGCCAGCTTGAAGCGCGAATTCTGGAATTCGATGATCGGCGTACCGAATGCCTTGCGCTCGCGCGTGTAGTCAATGGTCTGCTCGAGCACCGCCTGGCTTGCCGCAATGGCCAGGATACCAATGCTCAGGCGCTCCCAGGCCAGCTCCTTCATCAATTGGTAGAACCCCTGGCCAGGCTCGCCCCCCAGGATGTTGTCCTTGGGCACTCGCACGTCCTGGAAGAACAGCATGGTGGTGTCCTGGGCATGCAGGCCGACCTTGCGCAGCGGTTTGGACTTGGTGACGCCGACCCGGTCGGCCTCCACCAGGATCAGCGAGATGTCCCGCGAGCCTTTGCCGGTATTACCGGTCTTGGCGATCACCACGATAAGGTCGCTGTTGGTGCCATTGGAAATGAACGTCTTGGCGCCATTGATCACGTAGTCATCACCGTCGAGCACGGCGCGGGTCTTGACCGCTTGCAGATCGGAGCCGGTATCGGGTTCGGTCATGGCCACGGCAGAGATGACTTCTCCGCTGGCCATTTTCGGCAGCCATTGCTGTTTCTGCTCTTCGGTGCCGAAGTTGATCAGGTAGCCGGCGCAGATGTCGTGCACATTGAAGCCATTCAAGCCGGAAAGCCCGGCGCGGGCCACTTCCTCGACGGCGATCATCGAAAAGCGCCGGTCCAAACCCAGGCCGCCATAGGCCTGGGGGGTCGTGGCGTTGAGCATGCCCAGCTCACCGGCGCGCTCCCAGATCTGCCGGGGAACCCGATGATCCTCTTCCCACTGTTCATGGAACGGCGTGCATTGCTGCGCGAGAAAACGTTTTACGCTATCGCGAAACGCTTCATGTTCATGATCGAAGAGAGTGCGCGGGATCATTCAATTACCTCCAAAAAGATGGGCTCTGGCGATGAACGCCTTTACGCCACCTTAGGACGACTTACGCTCCTTCTGCCCCCTCGAAGCGGGTAGGCCCGCTTCAGTTGCGCCAAGCGAACCTGCCTGCGCTGGCGGCGTCACTGTTCATCCGCCGTCGTCAGCAAGGCATGGAGCATGCGCGCCAGCATGCGAACGGTGTCCTCTTCAAGCAGGTAATCCGGTTTTTCGATCAGCAACGCCCGGGGCAACGCGGTGACCGCCTGATAGGCAAGGAAGCCTGCCTTCTCGCGATCACGTACCCGAACCTCGTTGCAGAAGCGTTGTACCAGGGCTGGCATGACCTTCGAGATCCAGAAACGCTCCGGCTTGACGATGTCCAGCCGCACCAGTTCGGCGTAGTAGGCGGCCTTGATGCTCAATTGCGAGTCGATCTGCTCCCAGCGATGCAAGGCTGCAAGGCCGGTGCGCAACACCAATTCGATGCCGTCATACAGCGTCGCCGATGCAGGCAGTGCATGGATCTCGAGGATGATTTGCTGGCGGGTATCAGCGCGGTAATCCTCGAAAATGGCGGCGATCAGCGATTCCATCGTGGGGAAGTATTCGTAGATGGAACTGATCGCCACCCCGGAATAATCGGAAAGACGATAGATCGACAGCGCGTCGCGCCCTTCCCGTTCGAGGACGTCCCGCCCGGCTGTTTTCAAGGCTTCGACCAAGGCCACCGAACGTGCCTGCCTGGGCTGCTTGCGTGGCCTGGCGGGCAGTTTGAGCACAATGTCGTCATTGGTATCCAGGCCTGGAGCGGCCATGTCCGAACTGCGCATATCGACTCCTTCAGTGTGGATCTCGTCCACTGCTTTTCGCCATTTCACACAGGCTATGTGCATGGCGAGCCGGTCGCCCCCCTCTCTTTGGGGGGAGCTCACGCCAGTGCGGCACCGTTAGCATCGGGGCCATGAGTGCACACGTTTGCACAAGACTGAGACGCGACCGGACCAAACGACATGAAGCACGACAGCACTGCCGGCGATTGCTGCGCTGCAACAAACCGCGCGACCGTCGTACGGGTATCCGCCAAGGACCTTGCGCAACGCATCGGGGTCGCCACCTCCACGGTCACTCGCGCCTTCGATGCGCAATCGCGTATCTCGGCCAAGCTACGCGTGCGCATCCTCGCCATGGCCGATGAACTGGGCTATCGACCCAATGCCATCGCCCGCTCCTTGAACCAGCGCAAGACAGGCATCGTTGCGCTGGTGGTCGGCGATATGGCCAACCCCTTCTATCCGGCTCTGGTTGAGGAGCTTTCCCTGCAACTGCGCCAGGCGGGCCGACAACTGCTGCTGTTCGTGGTGCCACCGGGGGGCGATGCGGACGAACTGCTGCCGCAACTGCTGCAGTACCAGGTCGATGGGATCGTGGTGACCGCCGCGAAGTTGTCTTCGCACATGGCCGACATTTGCGCACGCCAGGGTGTCGGCCTGGTGTTCATGAACCGCCGCGTCGAGGACGTGACCGTCTGGTCGGTGTGCTGCGATAACGAGCGCATGGCCGCCGAGGTGGCCGACTATCTGGTGGGGCAACGCCGCCAGGCCTGCGCCTTTGTGTCCGGCGATCCGGGCATCTCCACCACGGCTGACCGCTTGCGCGGCTTCGAGCGAGGCCTGGCCGCGCAGGGTCAACGCCTGGTGGCCTGCGTTGAGGGTGGATACACCTATGAAGGCGCACGCGAGGCGGCGGCCCGACTGTTCAGTGTCGGCCAACCTGCTATCGACGCGGTGTTCTGCGCCAACGACGTGATGGCCCTCGGCGTACTGAGTTACCTGCGGATTAACACCCACCTGCGCGTACCCGAGGATGTCGCGGTGGTCGGCTTCGACGACATCCGCGCCGCCGCCTGGCCCGAAAACTCACTGACCACGGTGCACCAGCCCCTGGGCCAAATGATCGAATGCGCCCTCGGCTTGCTGGGCCAGGGTCGCCCTGGCAACGGCGCCAACCAGGCGCTCCACGAGGTGCCGGGACATCTGGTACACCGCGCCTCCGCGTAGCGTCACCTCTACACCCAGCTCACAAAAGCAAAAACAATCCAGAGGAAATAATCGGTGATTCAACAACTCAAAAAGGGTCAATCGGCCCAGGCGAAAGCCAGCAATCAAGCCCAGGTGCGCGCCACCGTAGAAGGCATCCTCGCCGACATCGAGCAGCGCGGTGATGCAGCGGTGCGCGAGTACTCCGAGAAATTCGACAACTGGGCGCCGCAAAGCATGCGTCTGACCCAGGAACAGATCGACGCCTGCATTGCCAGTCTGCCCCGGCAGACGCTCGACGACATCCGGTTCGCCCAGGATCAGATTCGCCGCTTCGCCCAGATTCAGAAGGATTCGATGCACGATGTCGAGGTCGAAACCTTGCCCGGCGTCGTACTCGGCCATCGCAATATTCCGGTCAACTCGGTCGGCTGCTATATCCCCGGCGGCAAGTACCCATTGATCGCCAGCGCGCACATGAGCGTACTCACCGCCAAGGTGGCCGGCGTCAAGCGCGTGATCGCCAGTGCACCGCCGTTCGAAGGCAAGCCGTGCCCTGAAATCGTTGCGGCGATGCACTTGGCCGGTGCAGACGAGATCTACTGCCTTGGCGGCGTGCAGGCAGTGGCTGCGATGGCGATCGGTACACAGAGCATCGTCGGCGTCGACATGATCGTTGGCCCCGGCAACGCTTATGTGGCCGAGGCCAAGCGCCAGCTGTTCGGCCGCGTCGGTATCGACCTGTTCGCCGGCCCTACCGAAACCATGGTGATCTGTGATGACACCGTGGACGCCGAACTGGTCGCCGTCGACTTGCTGGGCCAGGCCGAACACGGCCCGACCTCCCCCGCTTATTGCGTTACCACCAGCAAGAAAATCGCCGAAGAGCTGCCTGCTGCTATCGACCGGGTACTGTCGCGCCTGGACACCGCGCCGGTCGCTAGCGTGGCCTGGAACGACTTCGGTGAGATCCATCTATGCGACACCGACGAAGAAGCCCTGGAAGTCGCCGAGCGTTTGTGCTCCGAGCATGTGCAGGTAATGACCAAGGATCCGGACTGGTATCACGATCGCATGACCCGTTACGGCGCCCTGTTCCTTGGCCACCGCACCAATGTGAGCTATGGCGACAAGGTCATCGGCACCAACCACACACTGCCGACGATGGGCGCGGGTCGCTACACCGGAGGATTGTGGGTGGGCAAGTTCATCAAGACCCACACCTACCAACGCGTGCTGACCGACGAGGCCAGCGTGATGATTGGCGAGTACTGCTCGCGGCTGTGTGGCTATGAACATATGTCCGGCCACAAAGAGCAGGCGGATATTCGCGTGCGCCGCATGAAGCAGGAGGCTTGAAGTCATGAACAAACCCCTACCGCATGAGCGCGGCGACTATCGTTACCTGCGCGACATCACCACACGCTGGATGGACAACGACGTCTACGGTCACGTCAACAACGTCATCTACTACAGCTGGTTCGACACCGTGGTCAACGGCTGGCTGCTGGAGCAGAACCTGCTCGACTTCGAGCAATGCCCTGTAGTCGGTCTGGTGGTCGACACCCATTGCAGCTACTTCTCGTCCATCGCCTTCCCCGACCTGGTGCGCGCCGGCCTGCGCGTGGCAAGCCTGGGCACTTCAAGCGTGCGCTATGAAGTCGGTCTGTTTGCCAACGACAACACCGAGGCTTCGGCGCAGGGCCACTTCGTCCACGTCTACGTCGATCGCGTGACGCGCCGGCCGGTGCCGCTGCCGGCAGCGCTGCGCCATGCGCTCGAGACCCTGGCGGTGGCGTCATGAAGAACTTCGAGGGTCGCGTAGCGGTGATTACCGGCGCCGCATCCGGTTTCGGCAAGGCTTTCGCCGAGATGGGTGCAGGGCTTGGCATAAAGCTGGTGCTGGCCGATATCCAGGCTGACGCGCTCGAGGCCACGGTCGCCGAACTGCGCGCCCGCGGCGCCTCGGTCATCGGTCTGCGAACCGACGTCTCGCAGGCCACGCAAGTCCAGGCTCTGGCCGATGCCGCAGTGGCGGAGTTCGGCGCCGTACACCTGCTGTTCAACAACGCCGGCGTGCTCGCCGGCGGCCTTGTGTGGGAGAACAGTGAAAAGGACTGGGACTGGGTTCTGGGTGTCAACGTGCGCAGCGTGATCCACGGAGTGCGCATCTTCACACCGCTGATGCTGGCGGCCGCTGCGCATGACCCGGACTACGAAGGGCACATCATCAATACCGCCTCGATGGCCGGGCTGCTCAACGCGCCGACGCTGGGCGCCTACAACCTCACCAAACAGGCGGTGGTGTCGCTCAGCGAGACGCTGTACCACGACCTCGCGCTGGTTTCCTGTCAGGTGCACTGCTCGGTGCTGTGCCCCTACTTCGTACCCACCGGTATCAGCTTGTCCGCTCGGAATCGCCCGAACGATCTGGCCAATGCCGGCGCACCGACACGCTCCCAGGCGGCGGCTCTGGCGCAGAACCAGAAGGCTACTGCCGCGGCCAAGGTCAGTGCCCAGCAGATCGCCCACCTGACCTTCGAGGCTGTCCGCCAGCGCAACTTCTATATCTACTCGCATCCCCACGCCATGGGCTCCGTGCGCGAGCGCTTCGATGCGATCGTCGAGCAGCGCAATCCACCCGACCCGTACGCGGGCAAACCGGAGCTGCGGGCTCAGTTGGTCGAGACGTTGCTCGCCTGACTCACCCTGACCTGGCATTCACTTTGACAATGAGGAGACACTTCATGATCGAAAGCATCAAGCGGCTGGCCATGGCAGGCATGGCTTGCGCCATGCTCGCCGCGCCGATGGCACAGGCCCAGACGACCAAGCCCAATATCCTGGTCATCTGGGGCGACGACATTGGCTGGCAGAACGTGAGTGCCTATGGCATGGGCACCATGGGCTACACCACGCCGAATATCGACCAGATCGGCATGGAGGGCATTCGCTTTACCGATCACTACGGACAACCTTCCTGCACTGCCGGCCGAGCGGCGTTCATCACCGGCCAGTACCCGATTCGCTCCGGCATGACCACCGTGGGGCAGCCGGGCGACAAGCTCGGCCTGCAGGCTGCTTCACCGAGCCTGGCCGAGGTATTGAAACAGGTGGGTTACCGCACCGGTCAGTTTGGCAAGAACCACTTGGGCGACAACAACCCCAACTTGCCAACGGTGCATGGTTTCGACGAGTTTTTCGGCAACCTGTACCACCTCAATACCGAGGAACAGAGTGAGTACGCCGATTACCAGAATTTTGCCAAGGACTATCCGGGTGGACCGCAGGCCTACGCCAAAAAATTCGCCACCCGCGGCGTGCTGCACAGCTTCGCCACGGACAAGGACGATACGACGACAGACCCTCGTTTCGGGTTGGTTGGCAAACAGGTCATCGAAGACACCGGACCACTGACGACCAAGCGAATGGAAGACTTCGATGGCGCAGAACTGATCCCTCATGCGATGGACTTCATGCGCAAGGCGAAGAGCGACGACAAGCCATTTTTCGTATGGGTCAACACCACAAGAATGCACATCTACACCCATCTCAACGATAAATGGAAACACGCTGCTGCCCAATACACCCACGAGGACGACACCCAAGGTAGCGGCATGATGCAGCACGACCACGACATCGGTTTGTTGCTGGATTTCCTGAAGGAGAACGGCCTGGATCAGAACACCATCGTCTGGTATTCCACCGACAACGGCCCTGAACACGCTTCCTGGCCACATGGCGCCACGACCCCCTTCCGTGGCGAGAAAATGACCACGTATGAAGGCGGCGTGCGCGTACCGTCGATGTTGCGCTGGCCGGGTGTCATCAAGCCAGGGCAGATCAAGAATGGCATCCAGGCGCACCAGGACATGTTCACCACCCTCGCCGCGGCAGCGGGCGTGCCGGATGTGGTCGAGCGCATGAAAACCGAGAAGAAGCAGTACATCGACGGCATCAACAACATCGACTATTGGACCGGCAAGTCACCCGCCAGCGCACGCACCAGCCTGCTCTATTACATCGAAAGCAAACTGACCGCCGTGCGCATGGGCCCATGGAAGCTGCACTTCTCGACCAAAGAAGACTACTACGCCCCGATAAAACCGTTGTTTGCCCCGCTGATGTTCAACCTGCGCAGCGATCCGTTCGAGAGCTACGACAGCAACGACTCCTACGGCCACATGGTTCAGAAGTCCGCCTGGATTGCCGCATCCATGGGGGAACTGATCGGCAGCCATTTGAAGACCCTGGCCGAGTACCCGCCCGTGCAGGCGGCCAAGTCATTTGACCGATCGAACCTGGTGCAGGATTTCCTGAGAAGTCAGCAGCCGCCACGCTGAAACGCGGGGTGTCTGGATACCCGCGTTGTCTGGACGTTTTTCGCGAGCAGGCTCGCTCCTACAGGTTCCACACGGACCTTTGTAGGAGCGAGCCTGCTCGCGATGGTCTTTAACGGTGATGCGGGGTGTCTGGATACCCGCGTTGCCTGGACGTTTTTCGCGAGCAGGCTCGCTCCTACAGGTTCCACACGGACCTTTGTGGGAGCGAGCCTGCTCGCGATGGTCTTTAACGGTGACGCGGGGTGTCTGGATACCCGCGTTGTCTGGACGTTTTTCGCGAGCAGACCTCCTGCAAGGGCATGCATCAACACGAGAAACGGCTCAACGTGGTGTACGTATCAAACGCCTGGTAACGCGAATGTCGATCACGCATGATCTTGATCATCGCAATCTGCGGATCACTGGAGAACACCAGGCGCCCGCCGCTGGCCACCAGGTGGTCCAACAGCCGTTCTTTCTCGCCCACCAACCCTTCGGGATTGCGATCGTTGGCCGTCGTTACGTCCAGGCGCAACCAATGGGTACCGGGAATCAGGTCGCCGGCAAACACCACCGGCCCGCCGGGCATGGCGATTTCCGGGATCAATTGTCCGGGGGTGTAGCCATCGCTGAAGTGAAACTGCCAACCGTCGCCGAGCTCTTTGCAGCGCGCGTCATCGACCAGCACCAGCCGCCCACTGCCTTGCAGCCTGCGCACGATCTGGCGGACGAATAAAGCGCGATCATGGGGATGGTTGTGAAGCGCACGGGACCAGTGACGCTCTCCGGTAATGTAATGCGCAGCAGGAAACAGCAAGCGCGGCGTATTGCCCTCCTCGATCGCCGCACTCAGTTCGGGAGTCAGTTGCGCGTGCAGATGCGTCAGCACCACCGCACTGATATCGCCTTCAGCCAGCCCCTGTTGCGCCAGGCTGTCGAGCAATCCCGGCGGATGTTTCTGACAGCTGCAGGTCCGTCGCAGCGGCGCCAGCAAGGCGCTGGCACCGGCCAGCACCAGGATATTCTTGCCCCCTTGCTGCACCAGCAGGCCCCGCGAGGCCAGGTCCACCAGGTTGTCCTGGTCGGGCTTGATCCATTCAGCCCATAACTGCCGCGGCGTATTACCGAACATCACGCCACCATCAAGCTTGCGACTGCTACCGGCCAGAGTGGATAAACAACGGTTCACGACAGACACCTCTTCGAATTCGCCCCAACTTTGCAGAACGTGCGGGTTTTATGAGGCCTGAAGGATAATCCGCCTTCACGTCCACGCCCCCACCCGTGTGGAGTGGGGCCCGGACGGATCACTGGCCAACACATTCCACATCCTCGCCGAAGCTCTACCCCTGTCATCAATAGCCAAGTATCTGTCGTCAAATGCGAAGCACCCCTCAATCGCAGGTCTTCTAATAGCGCTACAAACTCTGGCAATTGAGCCGACGGATGTGACCGTGGCCTCTGAGTCACGAGTTGCCTGGTCCGCCTGGCAGGAGAATAACAAGATGAAATTGGTGAAAAGTCTTCTGGCAGCCATCCCCCTCATGGGGCTGGTCATCGATGCCCACGCCTATGTATCGAGCCAGGAAGCCGCCCGGCTGGGCACCAGCCTGACGGGAGTGGGTGCCGAACAGGCCGGCAATGCCGACGGTTCCATTCCGCCCTACAGCGGTGGCCTGACCACGGCCCCCGCCAGTTTCAAGGCCGGCGACAGCATGCGCCCCGACCCCTTTGCCCACGAAAAACCGCTGCTGGTGATCAACGGCAAGAACGTCGATGCGTACAAAGGCATGCTGACCGCCACCACTGTCGCGTTGGCCAAGCGCTACCCTGGCTTTCGAGTCGATGTGTATCCGACCCACCGCACCGCATCGTTGCCACAGGCGGTGCTGGACAACAGTCGCAAGAATGCCACCAACGCCAGGTCCCTCGACGGCGGAACCGCCATCGACAATGTGATGCCCGGCGTGCCGTTCCCGATCCCGCAGTCCGGTGCCGAAGCGATGTGGAATTTCCTGTTGCGCTACCAGGGCGTCAACATCCATTCCAAGTACGACTCCTGGAGCGTCGACACGGCGGGCGTGCCGAGCCTGGCGGTCACCGGCGAAGCGTACGTGTCCTTCCCGATCTACGAGAACATGTCGAAGCCGTTCAGCAGCTCGGACATCTATTATCAGTTGAAACTGTCCTACACCGGGCCTGCGCGCCGAGCCGGCGAGTCGATCATGCTCAAGAACGCCACCAATGCCACGGAGTTTCCTGGCCGCGCCTGGCAGTACATGCCGGCCCAGCGCCGGGTCAAGCAGATTTCGATCCTGGCCTACGACACGCCCAACCCCGGCACCGCCCGTGCGTTGGAGCTGTATGACTGGACGCTGGTAGGCAAGCGGGAAATGATCGTGCCGTACAACACTTACAAACTCACCTACGCCCGCGAAGCCAAATCGCTGACCACCCCCAATTTCATTGCCCCGGATTACGTGCGCTGGGAAAAACACCGGGTCTACGTCGTCGAGGGCAATCTCAAGCCCGGTGCCAAGCACATCTACCAGAAGCGCCGCTTTTACCTGGATGAAGATACCTGGGCCGCGGTGGCCTCCGATCAGTACGACACCGATGGCCAGCTGTATCGGGGCTCCTTCGCCTTCTTCAGCCAGAGCTATGACCAGCAGGTTCCCGATGCCACCCCGTTCATGACGTACGACCTGTCGCGTGGCACCTACAACATCAATGGCGTGGTCGGCCCCCACGGTGGCATCCGCTACATCGAACCGCTGTCGACGGCGCAGTGGGCGCCAGAGTCCATGGCGGTGAGCGGTATTCGCTAGGAGCGGCGATGGAGACCGATCAAAAAGGGACGGTCAATTTCATCCAGTAGGCATTACCTTCCGCGCGGTTGCGAACCTGGGTTTCCTGCTCCCACTTGGCGGTCAGAAACCAGCCTTTATCGCTCGTATATTTCACCGACGGGCCAATCGCTAGCGCCCTGCCTTTGTTGTCCTTGACCCGTTCACCGTCTTGTCGGTCATCGGTGGTCTGGTGAACGATGTAACCGCCCACGCCCACCACCCAGCCATTGCCCAGGCCCCAACCCACTGCGTAATCGGCATGCAGTTCCGAGCCGGAACGGTAGTCGGTCGCGGGGTTGCGGCGGTTGAAGTCATACATGATTTTCGCGTCGACGTTCAGGCCATTGGGGTCGACGTAAGACACCGCCACCACGGGTTCGACTACCCAGTAATTGCGTCCGATGTTGGCCAGGTCATCGCGATCGTATTCACCCGACGGCGCAATGAAATCCACGGCGACAATACTGTGTAGCTTCTCACTGTGATGAAAGCCGAGCGCCGGCCCGAAGATGATGTCGCCCAATCCCTGTTTGCTTTGGGACTGGCCATTGAGCTCAACCTTGAGGTCTACCAACGGCACGATGGCGTGGAACGCCAGGTTGCCACCGAGCACCTGCTGCTCGGTGACCCAGATCAGTCGTGGCGCAATGGAGTTGGCCCGCACGCGGAAGTCCACAGGCACTTTGTCACCCCGATTGTCGCGCAGCGAGTCGGCTTCGTAGTGGCCGACATAGAACTGCGAATACAAGCCCGGCGGTGGCATGGCACCGGACATGTAGTTTTCCGCCCCCATCGGGTAGGAAGATCCACCGCTTTCGGTGGCCAGCGCCCCGCCACTGACCACCGCCAGCAGGCTCACTGCGGCACGGCACAGGCAATTGCCACGCTTGTTACGCGGTACGGCTTTCATAGGTTGATGACCCTTTTGTTGTTTTTATAGTCAGCCGAAACCCTGCCGACCTTCGGGAGGTCAGCAGCGTCCGGCGTTGTGTGTTGCGGGTAAACTCAGATGCGCTTGAACAACGCTGAGCGAGTGCTTTCGCTGGCGCCATCGGCGGCGCTGTAGAAGCGCTCCATGAAGATGTCGCGCTCGAACAGCCGCCCTTGCATCAGGCAAGTAATGGCCGAATCGATCATCACCGGTGGCCCGCACAGGTAGGCTTTACGCGTACTGAAGCGGCCCTCGAAATGTTGCTTCGCGGCGTCATGCACGTAGCCTTTGAACCCCGTCCAGGCGATATCGTCCTCTGCCTGGCTGAGTGCGGGTACGTAGGTGAAATTGGCGTAGTCGCGCTGCAATGCCTCGAACAGTTCCTGGTTGTAGAGCTCCGCGCGATTGCGCGCGCCCTGGAACAGCACGATCTGGCGCGTATCCCCTGCCTCCAGCAGATCGAGAATCATCGATTGAGGGCTGGATAATCCCGAGCCCCCCGCGATGAATATCAAGTCTCCGCTTTGCGAGGTGCGCACAAAAAACTGCCCATACGGCCCGGACAATTCCACCCTGTCTCCGACCTTCAGTTCATCGTGAATCCTGCCGGTCACCCGCCCGCCCTCGACCCGGCGCACGTGCAGTTCCACTTCGTCGGCGCGACTTGGCGGGTTGGCCAGCGAAAACGCGCGAGTGCCGTCAACGCCAGGCAATTGCAGGTTGATGTACTGCCCGGCCTGGAACGCCATGGGTCGATCGAGCTTGAGGTGCACGCCCTTGATGGTCGGCGACAAGTCCACCAGCGCACTGACCACTGCGCGGAAGTCCTCGACCGGGTGCCCGAGAAAATCCGGGTCGGCGTCGATATCCGCTTCGATCACCATGTCGCTTTGCGGAATGGCGCAACACGCCAGGACCTTGCCTTCGTCACGCTCGATATCCATCAGTGCAAAGGAAGACGCCGCACCCAGATCCGCTTCGCCTTCAAGGACCTGGATCTTGCAGGTGGCGCAGGTGCCATGTCCGCAAGCGAAGGGCAGCCAGACGCCCTGGCGCAACGCTGCCTGGAGGATGGTCTGGCCCTCCTCCACTTCGATTGTTTCGCCCGTAGGCTCGATGGTTACTTGGTAGCTCATCACCGTGTCCTCAGTTGAAGGTGCCGGCAATGCCGTTCAAGCCCGGAGTAGCGAGGTGCAGCAGGCTTTTATGGTCGATGCCGTTATCGATCAGGCTTGCCGCATTGTCGGGTGTGAACGGTTGATCGTTCAGGCGCCATAGCGCCTGGCTGAAATCCACTCGACTGGCATCCGGGTGCTGGGAAATCGAGGGCTTGACCACCTGCTCGATGAAGTCAGCGAACGGCATTGCCGGTGGCAGCGGGAAAGTGAACGGGGCGCAAAACATCAGGTGTTTTTCCCAGCACAGGTACACCAGTTGCAGGCCATGGAAGTTTTCCTGGCGATCCAGGGGTTGGGCCTCATAGGCACCGATGGAGGTCACGGGCATGATTTTGTCCTTCCTGTCAGGTGGGTTTGAAGCGGACCAGCAGGCCCGCTTCGGCGCAGGGCATCAGGCGGTCTTGAGCAGATCCGGGTCGACGGGATTGGCCGGCGCACTGTGACGATCATTGGGGTGCCAGTCCTGCCAGCGCCGATGCTCGGTGGAGCCCAGGTATTCAAAGTTGTCCTGGCCGGGTTCGATGTTGTAGTAGTCGCGCACCACCGACTCGACATCCGCGCCACCGCAGTTGCCCTGCAATATCTGATGCACCGGTAGCCAGGCCTGGATGTACTTGGTCGGCTCGTACTGGAAAATGTCGCAGCAGCCCTGGGAACAGAAGTGATAACGCTCGCCTTCGTGCTCGGTGCTGCGATGGCTGAGAGTGGTCTGGTCATCCGGCTCGCCAAACGACAGTGGGATCTGGCAGATCTGGCACAGCATCGGCAGGGTCGGGTTGTAGAAACGCTCGCCCTTCTCCTGGAGCGCGCGCCAGTGCTCAAACCGTGGGCGGTAGATCTTGTCGAAGGTGTCCGGGTACTTGGACGAGAGCCAGTCCAGCTCCTCGTCGGTCGGCATCCAGGTATGGAAGTTGGTCGCCTGGCTGTACTGATAGAAGATCGACCAGGCCTGATGGCTGACGTGATCCTTGGCAATATTGGCTTCTTCGACATGCTTGGGCGGGCGAATACCGTAGCGCTCCAGGTCCTTGAACAATGCCCCGCCCGCCTCTTCGAAATACACGCCCCAGGCTTCGGACCAGGACATCACCTTGTTGGGCAGCATGTAGTCCATCATCATCCCGACCAGTGTGAGCAAGCGGTAACCACGCCAGAACCACTTGTCGATCCAGCGCTGGATGATCGGTACGTTGTCCTCGTGTTGCTCCAGCAAAAACTTGATGACCTCAAGGCCCAGCGTCATGTGGCGGGCCTCATCCGATTGTGCGGAGAAGCCGAAGGTCACGGTGGCCATGTCGCCGTTGAACGCGGCGCCGGACATGAAAGGAACGAACAGCAGATTGGTCAGCACGTACTCGAACGAAAACGAGATGGCCGTGAGGAACTCGAACGGCCCCGCCGTCCGCGCGTCCTCGAAGAACGACTTGGGCACCGAGAGGAACCACACGCGGTCATGCATATGGGCGAAATCATGCAAACCGTTGAAGTGCTTGTTGTAGTGGCTCATTGCATGAATCTGGGTCTGTACGTGGCGCAGTTCGTCGATAGCCTGCATCTGGCAGGCAATTCGTGCACCGGCGCCACTGAACTGTCGTCCAACCCGTGCGAACCCTTGGTAGGCCTGATATTCCAGCGGTGTCACACCGGACAGGAACAGCTTCAGCGCGTTGACGTAGCGGGCGTCCGACAGCGTGGTATGCCCATTGTTCTGCGAGAAGGCGTCGAAGATCGCGTAGAGTTTTTTCTCTTTCTCAGCCTGGTATTTCCAGTAGGTATCCATGGTCAAGCGGAACGGATCTTCCCACTTGTCCCAATCGGTGATCTTGATGCCTTCGAAACGTTCGTGCGGGTAGATGTCCTCGTGGGTCTGGTAGCTGGGCTCCCAGTCCAGGTCACGGGTCATGCAGCGGTATTTTTCTTTGGCATTAAGGCGTTTTTTCACGGCCATGATGGCGCTCCCGAATTCTTGTTATGGATCAAACCCTGGCTTGAAACCGGCGGTCAGTTGTTCCAGTGGAGGGAGAAGCTGTCGTCCTCTTCCACGACATTGCCGCCGAGGGTGATGACGTACATCAGCATTTCCTGGATGTCCCAGGGGCTGCCGGTCAGTTGCTCGACTGTCTCGCGATGGATATCCAGGCGGCCCCTGGCCTCAATGCGGATCATCGACGGTTGGTGCTGAATCTCGGCATGCGGGTTGTCCTGGACGATCGCGTCGACAATCGAGCGCGCGTAGTCGGTGTCCTGCAGGTTGATGTAGACGAGGGAAGTCATGGGCGGGCTCCTGTCAGGCCGATTTTCTTCAGGCGTGCGCTGAACTCGGTGCACACGGTATCCAGCGCGGACGTATCGAGAGTCAGGGCCGCCAGGGGCTCGAGTGCCTCCACGCAACGGGCACTCCAATGATCGACCCAGCCTTGCACCAGGTCCTTGTTGGCCGGGCTTTCGTTGATAACAGTCTTGAGCAGCCCGTCGACCCAGCGTTGGCTTTCGACGAACCACAGGCGCATGAACTCGGTGAGCATGCCGACCTGGCCAGCACCATTGGCCGAGAGTTGTTCGTCGAGCTTGTGGAACAGCAGCGGGTACACCAGGCCATCGCTGACCAGGTTTTGCGCCAGGGTCAATTCGAACCAGTCGCGAACCACCAGGGTGTCTTCGACGTAGCGGCGAAGCCCTTGCCATGCCGGGTCGCCGAGCCACTGTTGCTTGGCCTCGGCCAGCAGCAATACGTCGCCGTCATCGAGCATCAGGCCGATCCGTGAGAGGTACTGGGCGATGCCCAGGCGATCCATGGCCTGGAACATGTGCATTTGCGTGACGCTCGTGCCGAACCCGTCGGCGGCGATGCTGCTGTTGTTCATGTTGGCGCCCATCTCGGCGTGCCGAAGCGGCAACAACAGCCTGCTGATCAACTGCACATTGCGCGCGGACAGCCCGGCAAGCATGTCGCGCTTTTCGCAGAACGCGTAATCATGCTCGGCATTTTCCTGCATCTTGGCCCGGGCCTGGACGTAGGCGCCGTAGTAGTACTGGCGAGGGTCGCTGACGGCATACCAGTCAGCCATCACCACCGCAGTGCGGGTGGCGTCATTGAGCAGTTTGTCCGGTTGCCACAACGGCCGGTAATGAAAATTGGTCGCCGACTCCAGGTCGAAACTCGCCTCCTGATATCGGCTGGCAACCTTGTCGCCAAAGCGGCGACGGGTATGGCTGAAGGTGTTGCGGATCGTCTCGACGGTCGTCGTCTTGATCTCGACACTCATGGTGTGGACTCCTGTAATTATTGTTGGGGGGCCTGGTCACCTGCGGCGCCGCGGGTTTCGCCGTAGCGCCACTTGTGCGCATCGGCGTCGAGGGCCTGGGACATTTGCGCGTCCATGTGCTGAACGTGGTGGGTTTCACAAAATTGCCTGAATGCCTGATGCGGCAGTACAAGCTCGACGTACAGGTCGGGAAAGCCGATGGCGAAATCGAACTCGACAAAGGCAGCGTCTGGCTCGCTGCGCACACGGACGTAGCGCGGCATTTGATCGAAGGTGCTGCCAGATGGGTTCATGCTCGGAAACTCCCTTGTTGTTATGCAGGGATGCAGAGCAACATGAGTGCCAGCGCAACAGCTGGAATCTTAAATAAAGAATAAACCTAATAAAAACAGATGGTTACATAGATCGCAGTAGGCCCTGCAGGGTGCAAGTATTCGCATGCGGAGATCTGTCGACATGGACGAATTGATGATTTGATCAATCCAGGGCAGGCGGTTCGAGCAAATGAACAAACGTCGCTGCAAAGGCCGTAACCGCTCCGGATCAGTCGTGATGTCGACCCAAGACCCGGCGCTCAGTCGGTGAATATCCATTTGACTTTCAATTGAAATTCGGGACGTTCTATATAGGAATTTTCATCGCTTTTTCTGACACGGTCCCTCGGTCACGCCCCAGCCTGGGTGCAAGGAGCCCTGTTATCCCCACAAACAAAAAGACATAGGGGTTTGTTTTCATGACCATGAAATACCGGGCCTCCGAGCATTCTGCACAGCTCAAGGACCTGACCGACCGCGTGCACTTTCTCGGCGGCGAAGGAAAGATCTGGCTCGATGAGCAACGCATGATGCTGATGCAGGTTTCGGCGATGGCGTCGTTTCGCAGGGAGCTGATCGAGATGATCGGAGCAGAACGTGCAAAGGGCTTTTTCCTTCGCCTGGGCTATCAGTCCGGGCTCAAGGATGCGCAGCTGGCACGAAAACTACGGCCCAATGCCAGTGACATCGATATGTTCCTTATCGGACCGCAACTGCACTCGCTCAAGGGCATGGTCAAGGTGCGTCCGTTGAAGATGGACATCGATATCGAGGCCGGAACCTTCTATGCCGACATCGAGTGGATAGACTCTTTCGAAGTGGAAAACCACCAGAGTGAACAACTGCATTCCGATCAGCCGATTTGCTGGATGCTCCTGGGCTACGCAATCAGCTATTCGTCGTTTTTCATCGGCCGGCAGATCATTTACAAGGAGGTCAGCTGCCGGGGATGCGGGGACACAATGTGTCGGATTATCGGCAAGCCCGCCGAGGAATGGGAGGATGCCGACACGTTCATGCGCTATTTCCAAAGTGATTCAATCATCGATGAATTACACACCCTGCAGCTTCAAGTAGAAAACATGAACCAGCGCCTGCAACTGGGTGCAGGCCAGTTTTACGGCATCGGCCGGTCAGCGATCTACCGCAAGACCTGCGACCTGATCGACAAAGTCGCCCCAGGCAAGGCTTCAGTCCTGCTACTGGGTGAAACCGGCGTCGGCAAGGAAGTCATCGCGCGCAGTCTGCATTTGCGCAGCGAGCGCGCTGGCGGTCCTTTCATAGCCCTGAACTGCGCAGCCATCTCGCCAGACCTGATTGAAGCGGAGCTGTTTGGCGTCGAAAAAGGCGCTTACACCGGCGCTCAACAAGCGCGCATGGGTCGCTTCGAACGCGCACATGGCGGCACCTTGTTTCTCGATGAAATCATCGAACTGACGCCTCGTGCCCAGGCCAGCCTGCTACGGGTGTTGCAGGAGGGTGAGCTGGAACGGGTGGGCGATAACCAGACGCGCACTGTCGATGTGCGCGTCATCGGTGCTACGCATGAGGATCTCGCGCAGGCGGTGAAGGAAGGACGTTTCCGTGCCGACCTTTATTACCGATTGAACGTCTACCCGGTGCGGGTGCCCGCGTTGCGCGAGCGTCGCGAAGACATCCCGCTGTTGATTGAGCACTTCCTTGAGAAACTGCATCAGAGCTACCAGAAAAAAACCCTCGGCCTGTCGGATCGCGCCAGCGAGGCCTGCTTGCGTTATGACTGGCCAGGCAATATCCGTGAGCTGCAAAATCTCATCGAACGTGGCGTGATCATCACAGACAGCAATCAGAGCATTTCCGTGGAGGCACTGTTCCCGCACCAGTCCGACGAGGCCTACAGTATTGGCCTGTCGAGCGAAGGTGCTTTGATCAGCCAGAAGCTGGCGCCCACCGATGAGTGGGTGGGCCGCCTGCTCGATCTTGGAGTGAGCCTTGAAGCCATGGAAGAGCAACTCCTGCAAGGTGCCATGGAACGCGCCGGGCAGAACGTTTCGGAAGCAGCGCGCCTGCTCGGAATGACGCGACCGGCACTGGCTTACCGGCTGAAAAAGAAGCCGGATTGAGGCCTGGCCTTCAAGCGCACGGGTCTCCACTGGCGCTTAAAGGCTTGAGCGTGTCACTGCGCAGCACTGTCCCTAATCAACGGGATATCGATGAGCGGGTGTACATCACCTACACCCGCGAGTTGTTCTGATCAGGCCTTCTCCTTCAACGAGCCGTCGCCGGGAGCACGTTGCGGTCACTGCCGTTCCACCTCTTCAAAAGATCCCGTGCGCGCCTCGCCGCTGGTGTCTTCATCAGGCCCGCCGGGTGCTTGAATGACGCCATCGAGGCTGATGAAAGCGGCAACGATAAGCTTGCGCATACTCTTCTCCTGATTCGCCCTCGTGAAAGTTCCTGCCCTGGGAACATCGAACCAGATGCATTCCCTGAACCCTGGTCGAATGGACCTCTGCGAAATCGACAGCAGTTGCTCGAAGCGCCCCGGCGACATACTGTTTTACCCCAGGTCAACGTCATCACAACGAACTATGGGGTCCATCACGTGAGCAAAGCGTCTTATGTTCCTCCCAAGGTCTGGAAAAACAACGCGCCCTCTGGCGGCGAGTTTGCCAATATCAACCGCCCTGTTGCCGGCCCGACCCATGACAAGACACTGCCGACAGGCACGCATCCGTTGCAACTGTATTCGCTGGCGACGCCCAATGGCGTAAAAGTGACGATCATGCTCGAGGAGCTATTGGCGCTTGGGCATACCGGTGCCGAATACGACGCCTGGCTGATACGCATCAGCGAGGGCGAACAGTTTTCCAGCGGCTTTGTCGAGATCAACCCGAACTCGAAGATCCCGGCGTTGCTGGATCGCAGCGTCGAGCCGCCGCTGCGCGTGTTCGAATCCGGTTCGATCCTGCTCTACCTGGCGGAAAAGTTCGGCGCCTTCCTGCCCACCGATCTCGCGGGACGCACCGAAACCCTGAACTGGCTGTTCTGGCAAATGGGTTCGGCGCCTTACCTGGGCGGCGGCTTCGGGCACTTCTACGCCTATGCGCCGGAGAAGCTCGAATACCCGATCAACCGCTTCACGATGGAGACCAAGCGGCAACTGGATGTCCTCGACCGCCGACTTGCGCAAAGCCCCTACCTGGCCGGTGACCGCTACACCATCGCCGACATCGCGGTCTGGCCCTGGTACGGCCAGTTGGTGCGCAACAACGTGTATTCGGCTGCCGAATTTCTATCCGCCCACCAATACACCCACGTGCAAAGATGGGCGCAAGAAATCGCCAATCGACCGGCGGTCATCCGCGGTCAGCGTGTAAATCGGACGTGGGGGGATGAGGCGAGCCAGGTGCCTGAACGGCATCAGGCTGCTGATCTGGGCTGAAGGACCGCATACGTCCGGCGTTCACAGCGCCGGGCGACAAGAGCGGCGCCCGTTACTTCCCCTTCCAACCCGCCAGCTATTGCTCGGGGTGCATCGCCAGATAGTTGTCGACTGCAGCCCCTATCGTGGGAAAAAACGCCGATTCGCCAAACCTTGCGAAAAGCCCGAAGCGCTTGAGTTTGTCCTTGACCGGGTCCTTCATCTCTGCCACGCACAACTTGATGCCCGCCGCGTGCAGGGTGTCGTCGAGCTCTGCCAACATGTCGGCCGAGGTCACGTCGACACTGGTGACCGGCTCCGCCGCCACGACCAACCAGCGCACCGGCGTGGGCGAGGCCGCCACGGCGTTCAGCACACGCTCGTTGAACAGTTCGGCGTTGGCGAAAAACAATGGCGCATCCCATCGAAACAAGACCAGACCGGGGATCAGGTGCGCGTTCGGATAACGCTGGATGTCGTGGTAGCCCTTGACCCCCTCGGCTTGCCCCAGCACTGCGGAGTACGGCCGCCAGCCATCCCACAGGAACTCGATAACGGCGATCACGATAGCCAGGGCGATACCTTCGATCGCCCCGAACACGGCGACGCCAATGGTGCAGGCGATCGACAGCCAGAACTCCCAGCGCTGGATACGATAAATGCGTCGCAGGTCGGCGACTTCGATCAAGCCGATGGCCGAGGCGATCACCACGGCTGCCAGTGCGCTGTTGGGCAGGTTTTCCAGCAGGTTCGGCGCCACCATCAACAGCACGGCCACCGCCAGTGCGCCGACCACGCCAGTCAACTGGGTCTTGGCGCCGGCGGCTTCGGCCACGGGCGTGCGTGAAGAACTGCTGCTGATGGGAAAACCCTGGAAAAACCCCGCCGCCAGATTGGCAAAGCCCAGCCCCGCCATCTCCTGGTTCGGGTTGACATAGGTACGGGTGCGCGCCGCGTAGACCCGCGAGAGCACACTGGTGTCGGCAAACGAAACAAGGGCGACGGCGCAACCGCCGATAATCACCGGGACCAGGTCGTCGCGGGTGATCCAGGGGATCGCGAACGCTGGTAAACCTTGGGGAAGCGCACCGAGGACCGCCACACCCGCGCCCTTGGCCAGGCCCAGCACACCCGCGGCGATGGTCGCGCCTGCCACGGCGATGAGGATGCCCGGGATACGCTTGTGGCCTTTGAGCAGCAGGATCACCGCCAGCGTGGCGGCGCCCACCATGAAAGTGGTCCAGTTGGCCTTGCCCTCCATCACCCCGGTGGTGATCGCCCACAGGTTTCTGAACGGACCGTCGGACTCGATCGAAAAACCGAAGATTTTCGGCAATTGACTGATCAACACCGTGATGGCGATGCCGTTCATGTAGCCGTAACGGATCGGTTTGGACAGCAGCTCGGTAATGAAGCCCAGGCGTGCGATGCCCGCCAGGATGCACACGGCGCCCGACACGATCGCCATCATGCTCGCCAGGGCAACCGCGCGATGAGGGTCGCCGCCCGACAGTGGCAAGACGACGGCAAGGATCACTGCCGCCAGCGAGGAATCCGGCCCCAGCACCAGGATCCGGCTGGGGCCGAACAGTGCATAAGCGATGAGCGGAACGATGGTCGCGTACAGGCCATAGATGCCGGGCACGCCTGACGCCACGGCGTAGGCGATGCCGACGGGCACCAGCATGGTGGTGAGCACCAGGCCGGCCATGATGTCATGGCGCAACCAGGCTATCTGGTACTCTCGCAGCGTAACAAGCCCGGGGAGCCAACGGCTCCAGCCGTTGCCGACGCCGCTATCGCGAGGTGCAATGCGACCCGGTTCCGGGGTGGGCGGCGAAATATCCGAATGGCTCATGTGTCTATGGCCTTTAGTGTCCGGCATAGCGCCGCGGAAGGTGCCTCTCAGAATTTTTCGGGAATTCGCCGCAGCGGATAATCCGGCTCGCGATAACCGCCAGGCTTCTGCCGCTTGGGTAACACCACCTTCTCGCGTGCGACGTCCTCATAGGGAACACGACTGAGCAAATCAGAAATGATGTTCAGCCGCGCGCGGCGCTTGTCGTTTGAGTTGGCGACCAACCAGGGGGCGTGCTCGGTGTCGGTCGCCTGGAACATGTCGTCACGGGCTCGCGAGTAGTCATACCAACGGCTGTAGGATTTGAGATCCATGGGGGTAAGCTTCCAGATTTTGCGCCCATCCTTGATACGCTCTTCCAGTCGTCGGGTCTGTTCCTCAGGACTGACTTCCAGCCAATACTTAAGCAAAATAATGCCCGAATCGACAATCGCCCGCTCCACGTTGGGCACCGTTTTCAGAAACCGTGCAACCTGCTCCTTAGTGCAGAACCCCATCACCCGCTCCACGCCCGCACGGTTGTACCAACTGCGATCGAAGATCACCACTTCGCCAGCTGCCGGCAGGTGCGGCAGGTAGCGCTGGACATACATCTGGCTTTTTTCCCGATCAGTCGGTGCCGGTAGCGCCACCACGCGAAACACCCGCGGGCTCACACGCTCGGTCAGTGCCTTGATGGTCCCGCCCTTGCCGGCGCCGTCGCGCCCCTCGAAGACAATGCAGATCTTGATGCCCTTGGCTTTTACCCATTCCTGCAATTTGACCAACTCGACGTGCAGCAGGCGCAGTTGCTCAAGGTAATCGCTGTTCTTCAGCTTCAGGCTTTGTGCGGGATAACCCTTAGCGGCTTTCTTTTTGTCCTTTGCCATGACCAAGACCTCAAGAAAACAGGTTGTCGACAGGTACGCAGTGTGATTGCTGGCTGCTCAGCCACCGAGTGCAATGATCGCGACGATCAGCACGGCACCGGTGACCGCCATCGCAACGCCGCCAACCCAGGGTTTTGCGCCGGCATAGCGCGCCAGTATCCAACCGGCGAGGAACAGCACCACCAGCCCGACCAGGTTGGACAGGCGTACGGCAAGCGCTGTCTGGTCGAGCAACAGAAACGGCACCACGAGGGGAAATGTCGATGCCACCACCAACAGGAACACCCCGACCGCGCCCCTGATGTCGTCCCAGGTAAGGCGTGGCTGCACCGACGTGTTGGCAAATTTGACCAAGCGCAGACGCAGCGACTCCAGCTCTTCGGGACCGGCCGCGGCGACGAGACGTGGTGGCAGTGCATCGGCAATCAGCGCTTGCCCGGTCGCCGCATCCGCTGCGCCGCTCAGGGCGGTGAACAGCGTACGTTTGCGCGTGCGCTCGATCAGGCTGCGCAGTAAATACATCACTGCGTCGGCAAGCCCCCAGGCCAGGTTGCAACCCAGCGCTGCGAACATCATCGTGCGTTCCGCCTCCTGGCCAGATGTTGCCACGCTGATGGTTCCGGTGAAGGTCATTGCCATGAGCAGGCCAAAGATCACTTCCGTCACGCGATCGACCGGATCAAGTACTCGTGCCCGCTTTTGCTCTGCTGTACCTTGCATGCAGTCATCCTCGCACGGCCGCGTCCACGTGAGGCCCTTTGAGACAGGCCACTGCAGCGGTCTTTTATCACTGGGCGGTTTCAACAGATTTTCAGTGTAGTTTGAAAAGCTTGTTTCGCTGACGATTCAGACTGCACCGTCGCACCGCGACGCCTCGGCACCGACTAAGCTTTTACAATTGAACCTGATTGCCCATGGAGATGTGCGTGAGCAGCGCTCCCCTGTCCGAACTCGATGCCGCCCTGCCCGGTCTGGTGCGCAAGATCCGCGTGCTGGATGCCCTGGCCTGGCCGGAGGGGGTCGAGGAAAATTTCCTGGCGCGCTGGCGCGCCGGACAAGCGCAATTGCCCAGGGTCGAGTTGCGCCCGCGTGATCACGGCGCCGACATTTGTGCGCTCGAAGCCTTTATCGGTCGCTGCGATGAGGGGCATCCAGCCGGGCGCCACCTGGCCATGACCGCGCGCAGCTATGCCACGGCCGGGCACATGCTCGGTGCCATAGGCACGCCCGCCTTTACCCAGTTTTCGTCAGCCTTGTATCGGCGTCCGGACTTCTACTATCCGAGCCTGAACCTGAGCATGCTGGACGCGGCCCACTTCTTCCTCAAGACCACCGACGCCCTTTTGGGCGGAGCGCGGATTCCTCCGAGCCCTGCTGAGATCCCGGCCGAGGCCTTCGCCGCCTGGATGCAACCGGAACTGGACCGCTTCTTCGGCCCGGGCCGGATCACAGTGGTGCTCGATCCGACCCTGGCCGCCAAGGCCATCGCCGGGGCGAGCCGCATTCGCCTGCGGGCCAGCGCACTGTTTTCGCAACTGGACAAGAACCAGCTGTTGCAGCACGAGGCTTTCGTGCATGTCGCCACGGCGCAGAACGGCGCGTTGCAATCAAACCTCAAGAGTCTTGGCCTGGGAGCACCGCGTACCACCCAGACCCAGGAAGGTATCGCCACCCTCGCCGAGCTGTTCACCGGCAGCATGGACATCAACCGCCTGCGTCGCCTCGCCTTGCGTGTGCTCGCGGTGCAACAGGCGCTCGATGGCGCCGATTTCATCCAGGTGTTCGAAGGTTTTCTCTCTGCCGGCCAGACCCAGGAGGAATCCTTCCGCTCGACCCAGCGGGTATTTCGCGGTGCGGATCTGCACGGTGGTTCGGCGTTCACCAAGGATGCGGCCTACCTGACCGGCTTGCTTGGCGTGCACACCTTGCTGCGCATCGCGATCCGCGACAACCGACCGGAACTGGTCGGCTATCTGTTCGCCGGGCGCCTGAGCCTGGGGGACACCGTACGCCTGGCCCCGCTCTTCGAGTCCGGTTGGCTCCAGGGGCCAGTCCATCTGCCGGCCTGGGCCTCGGACCTGCGCCTGCTCGCCGCCAATCTGGCCTTCTCTGCTTTCATCTCGAGGATCAAGCTGGATGTGCTCGACCTTGACGTGCTCATGGCCTTCGCCGATGCACATGAAGCCGATGCCAGTGCCTAGGAAGGTAGGACCTGTAGGAGCGAGCATGCTCGCGATGGTGGCACAACCACCGCGGGGAGTTGATCGTTCCCACGCTCTGCGTGGGAATGCCGCCAGGGACGCTCTGCGTTCCGCTGACAACGCATTAATTGAGCTGTGCGCAACGGTGATGCGGGCGTCACAGGAAGCCCTGTGTGAAATTGGTTGCCTGCGTACATATCCATTGCTGCGGTAACGGCCTCCTATGGTTTCGCTTTTACAGCGACTCCCTTTTTCAAACGCCAAAAAGGAAGCAAAAGGCTTTGCCCCACCACTCGGTGCCTCGCTTAGGCTCGGCATGCCCTCTCTCCGGCATTGCTCCGTGGGTCGCCGCGATGGGCCGTCCCTGGCCCAGCGCAGCTAAACCGGCGTCCTGCCGGTTTCCCCACTGCGCAATGCCTGCGTTCGGCCAGCGTGGTTAACGGGGCGCCCCAGATCAAAAGCCAAAGCGAGGCGGCCTTAAAGCCGACCTGACTTTTACCGGTGTACCTGGATCCCCTGTGGTAGCGAGCCTGCTGGCGATTGATCGTTCCCACGCTCTGCGTGGGAATGCCGCCAGGGACGCTCCGCGTTCCGCTGACGACGCATTAATTGAGCCGTGCGCAACGGTGATGCGAAGCGTCACAAGCCCTGTGTGAAATTGGTTGTCGGAGTGCATATCCATTGCTGCGGTAAAGGCCGCTTATGGTTTCGCTTTTACAGCGACTCCCTTTTTCAAACGCCAAAAAGGAAGCAAAAGGCTTTGCCCCACCACTCGGTGCCTCGCTAAGGCTCGGCATGCCCTCTCTCCGGCATTGCTCCGTGGGTCGCCGCGATGGGCCTTCCATGGCCTAGCGCGGCTAAACCGGTGTCCTGTCGGTTTACCCACTGCGCAATGCCTGCGTTCGGCCATCGTGGTTAACGGGGCGCTCGCGATCAACAGCAAAGCGAGGCGGCCTGAAAGCCGACCTAACTTTGACCGAGGCACCGATATCCTCTGTAGGAGCGAGCATGCTTCGGGCGGCGTTCCGACGATGGTCGTCAACGATGACGCTGGGCACCTGGTAGCCCGCGGTGCTCTCAGGTTTTTCGCGAGCATGCTCGCTCCTACAGAAGGTACGCGTATGGCTTCCAATCAAGGCCGGCCGGTCGGCCGCCTCGCTTTTGATTGTGATCTGGCTTTTGATTTTCTTGCCCCCTCGAGAGGCCGAGTGGAGGTTCTGCGCAGTGGGTAAACCGGCATGGATGCCGGTTTAGCCGCGCTGGGCCAAGGATGGCCCATCGCGGCGGGCCCACGGAGCAGGACCGGAGCGAGGGTACCCCGAGCCTTAGCGAGGGGCCGAACGCCAGGGGCAAGAGCCCTTGGTTACTTGGGGCCGGGCGGCGTTCCGTTTTTCCAAGTGACTCGCTGTAAAAGCGAAACCCTAAGTGGCCGTTACCGCAGCAACGGATATGTACACCTGAAAGACAATTATCGCCTACCAGTACGCCTTCGCCGGCATGCTTCGGGGCATCTGATACCCCGCGGCGCTCTCAGGTTTTTCGCGAGCATGCTCGCTCCTACAGTAAGGGCGAAACCTTAGTGGCCGTTGCCGCGCAAATGGATATACATCGAAAACCGAGCATACGCGTCGTTGCGTCAATGCTCTTTGACTTTCCTGATATGCAGGATGATCCAGACAAGAATCCCGATCGCAAGGGGCGCCATGGCCAACATGGCCTCGCGTGGGGTCAGCGCCACGCCGAGCAGGTGCAGTCCCGAGTAACCCAGCTTGAGCAGGCTCAGCAGGTAGTAGCTGATAGCAATGATCGAAAGACCCTCCACTGCTCGCTGGATCTTGATCTGGGCATCGGCGCGGGCGTTCAGGCTGCTGAGAATTGCCGAGTTCTGCTCTTCCATTTCCACCTGGACCCTTGCCTGCAAGAGGTCGCCCAGATTGGCCACGCTTTCGGCCAGATGCTCCAGTCGCTGCTCGGTAGCCGTGCAATACCTGACGGTGGGCTTGAAGCGGCGCTCGATAAATACGCCAAGGCGCTGGCAATCACCTACATGACTTTCTCGCAGTTCACCCAGGCGTTCGAACACCAATTGCGCATAGGCCTGGGTGGCACTGAAGCGATGGCGCGTTTTCGCCGTCGTGCTGACCACCTGGGCAGAAAGGTTGGAGATATCCGCCAGCAGGGCTTTGGCATGACTGCCGGCAGGGTCTGCGTTGCGTTCTGAGAGGGTGACCAAGGTCTTGTCGAACACATCGAGCTGGGCACTCAAGTCCTTGGCCATGGTCAAGGACAACGAGGCCATCATCCGGTAAGTCTCGATTTCCAGGAGGCGGCGGATCATCCGTCCCTGGCGGTAGGCATTCAGGCGCCGGTTGATGAATAACAAGTGGTTACTGCCATCCTCGCTGATCCGGAAATCACTCCAGACCACCGCATCGCCTCCCCCCACACAGGAACCGCAAGGGTCCTTGAAACCGTAGCGCGAGAGCTCCAGCTGCGCTTCACCACGCA
The DNA here is from genome assembly GCF_002236105.1 of Pseudomonas umsongensis. Lineage (GTDB taxonomy): Bacteria > Pseudomonadota > Gammaproteobacteria > Pseudomonadales > Pseudomonadaceae > Aquipseudomonas > Aquipseudomonas umsongensis. The sequence goes on along the minus strand of NZ_NIWU01000001.1, from coordinate 879,090 downwards.
CAACGATCTGTACCGAATTGATCAGGGTCGGCAAATGCACCTGGATTTTCCGCGCCAGTGCGTCGGGCAGCGCCGTCCAGGACAAATCATCGCTGGAGGACGTGACCACCAGGGTCAAGGTGAAAAACTCGGTATGGCGCTCCCACTTCAGCGCGTGGCCATCAAGCTGGGTAATGCCTTGGGCAGCCTTGAGATCGAGGGAGGCAGGGCAGCAGTCTTGAAGAAAGGTATTGCACACCTGCTCGCTGCCGAGGAAAGCCAGGTGAAACACATGGGCCGGCTCATCGAAATACAGTGACGGGCGTGCGTGCAGTTCGTTGTGCAGGCTTTGTCGTAACGGGTGCATAGGGTGTGGCCATCTTGGAGTTGTTTTTGGCGTCTGCGATAAATGCCCGGGCTTACAGGGCGTTTTCGACTGCTATTGTCAGTGGGACAGGTCGACGCCCGCGAGAGTCACCGATTTTCGCGCGCTCTGTGAAAGCGGGTTGCGGAACGCAAGTGCTCACCATGGGGTCTTTTGTACTAGACACGTTGGTGTCGCAACCCCTTGAGAGACAGAGGTGGTCTTCATGAACAATATTATCTACATCGTTGGTGCCGTCGTGATCGTCCTGGTGATCCTGTCATTTGTCGGTCTTGTCTAGTCTAGGCTGCCCTCTGGCGAGCCTGGGCAGCTGAAGAGGGTGAGCGGCGTGTGCAGGTCGCACGCAAAAGGAGATGTTGATGCCCGGACGCAAGCAGCCATCGCCCATGGTTGATGAAGACGTCGCAAAAACCGTGCGCGGTGGCACTGTCTTCCGACTTACCGTGAGCTTCATGCTGGTGGTGGTCCTGGCGTTCCTCGCTGTCGAGGGTTGGCGAATGTGGCGCGATTACCGGTCAGCCTTCGACTCTGCCCGCGATTCGGTGACGAACCTGGCGCGCGCTACTGCGCAGCACGCCGAAGATGCCATTCGGCAAGTGGATGTACTGACCGGCACCCTCGGTGAACGGGTGGAAGGCGACGGACTACAGAACATCAACGTCCCGCGCATTCATAAGCTGTTGGTCCAGCAATCGAAAATCATGCCGCAACTGCACGGCCTGTTCATCTACGGCGCGGACGGCCAATGGATCGTCACCGACAAGGAGACCACGCCGGAACCCGTCAACAACGCCGACCGCGATTATTTCCAGTATCACCGCACGCACGAGGATAAAAACGTGCGCATCGGCGAGGTGGTGAAGAGCAGATCCACCAACGATCTGATCATCCCCATCTCTCGTCGCTTGAACAATCTGGATGGAAGCTTCGCCGGCGTGCTCCTTGGAACGATCAAGGTCAGCTACTTCGTCGACTACTACGGCGACTTCAAGATCGATGACAAGGGTGCATTGGTGCTGGCCATGCGCAACGGGACCATCCTGGTACGGCGTCCCTTCATTGCATCCGTGGTGGGTAAGAGCCTGGCGGACAGTGAGATTTTCAAGCGTTATCTTCCCAATGCCAGCCAAGGCATCGCCGAAGTCAAGGCCGTCGTGGACGACACCGAACGCCTGTACGGCTACCGCGCATTGACCACCTATCCCCTGGTGGTGGAAGCCGGACTTTCCCGTGACTCCATCATCGCGCCCTGGCGCCGTGATCTACTGAAAACCGGGTGGGTGCTGGTGGTTCTGATCGGGGTGCTCGCGGTGTTCGGACTCATCGTCTTGAGTCAGTTGCGCCAGAGAATGGTGACGGAAAGAAAATTGCGCCGCGCACACCAAGCCATGCGCGACATGGCGCTGACCGACAGCCTGACGGGCCTGGGCAATCGCAGACGCCTGGATACAGCGCTGCCCGAGCAGATTCGCCTGGCTGCGCGCCAAGGGTCCACGCTTTCATTGATCATGCTCGATGTCGATTACTTCAAGCGCTACAACGACAGCTATGGGCACGCTGCCGGTGATGATTGCCTGGGCGCCGTAGGGACGGCGATCCAGCAGGCGGTCAAGCGACCGGGGGATCTGGCCGTCAGATACGGTGGAGAGGAGTTCACGGTGCTGCTTCCCAACACCGATGGCGCTGGCGCTGCACAGGTTGCCGAAGAAATTCTGCAAGCCATTCGAGCACTGGACATCGAGCATTGTGCGCATCCCCTGGGAAAGGTCACGGCCAGCGCGGGTATCACCACTGCCCGCCCGAGTTTCGAAAGCGTGACGCCGGCCAGCTTGATCAAAGCCGCTGATGCCCTGCTCTATGTGGCAAAACATCAAGGACGAAATCGTTGGTGCTGCGCCAACGAGCCAAGCGCAAGTCATCCACTGTAAGCACCCGCTTTGTGTTCAAAATCCTGTCCAATGAATTGGAGCGACCTTGAGTCCCACCCAGTCTGCTACGCTTTTCATTCTCCGGATGGATTCGGGCAATCATTGCCATAAGGCTGTTTCGCCGGCCACTCGAGGGGATGGAATGTGAAAGTCCAATTACTGGGGGTCGCTGCAACGATCATCGTCATCGGTACCACTGTCTATGGACTTAACAACTGGAAAGCGCAGCAGAGTCAGCGCCAGGAAGCGGTATGTGCGTTAGCGCGCCAGCACCTCAAGGATCTGGAAGTACAGGCTCGGGCCCTGGCCGCCGGGTTGTCGGTCGAGGCCTATGCCGAGGCCGAAAAAGCCGAGGCTGGCAAACTGGTTTCGGCGCTGGATACTGCAAAGAACGAAGCCGAGGTTGACGCGGTGATCGATCAGCATTCTGCCGCCATCGAAGCGCAGATCCATGCTGAAGACGCGGAGGTCAAGTCTCGGGGTGAGCAGAAGTTCCTCGGTCAGGAACGCAAGGAACAGCGCATCACCACCGACATGAAACAGGAAATCCAACGGGCCGAGAAGGCCGTCGCCGATGACTGTCAATAGTCTGGCCCGTGCATTTCCCTAAACCTGCCGGAGCAAAATCTTGCAGTGCAGATTTTTTAAATGCGCATGCTTCTCAAAGTGACTAACGCGTTCTAGACTCCACTAATTGCAGGTTTATTCAAGCTCCGCGTCCCTGACATAACGCCAATAAAAACCAGGAAGATACAGCCTTGAAAACTTCAACTATCGGCGTTGTGGGGAGTCTGCTGGTCTCGGGCGCGGTTTCGGCTACAGGGATTGCTCCTATCCTCGATCTGGATTTCACCAGAACGGCCATTGAAACCCTGAAAAAGCATGGGATCGACGACGCGTGCATCATTGCCGCCCCACACCCGGGAACGTTCACTTACTGCCGGGAAGGCTCTTCGACACTTTGGCAGTACCAGACCCTGGACCTGGTTCAACAGGCCAGGCTGCTCAATGAAGGAGCACGGGCTTCGACCGAACATGGGCAAATCACTGTCGTGCAGGTCGATAGCGCTGCCTGCGATGTAGAACACCCGGTAGCGAAAGGTGAAACCACAACCTTTTCCGCCCTGGTCCTCAGCCTGGCAAGCCTGTTCCTGTTGATCGGTTTTCGCTATACCTATCTGGCAATCATGCAGGGACGCTATCAGCCCGTGGCCTATTCGGATCCTCGCCTGCAGCGCTTGATCAGCCCCCTGACAGCGCACCCCTCGACCATCAAGGCACTGAGGTCCTTCGGGATCGCCGCCGCGTTGGCCCTGGTCTACTGCTGCTATCTCGGGTTCTGAACCAGGAACCCGCCAACGATCTGGCCGGTCCCTGAACGGTCGATCCCATGAATGATCCGCTACAGCCTTTCCTCTACCACCGGCGGCTCTTGCACCCACTGCCAGAACAGCTGGTAACCGACCGCCAGCACCACCGGGCCGATGAACAAGCCAAGGATACCGCCGGTGACCATTCCGCCCAGGGCTCCGATCAATATCACCGGCATCGGCACGTCGACACCGCGCCCCAGCAACAAGGGCTTGAGCACGTTGTCCACCAGGCCCGCGACGAAGACGTAGATGGCAAAGACGATGGTCGCGGTGCTTGCCCCTTCGGTGGCGAAAACATAGGCAATGACGGGGACTGTCACCAGCGTTGCCGGCAACTGCATGATGCCCAGCAACAACACCGCCAATGCCAGCAGCCCGGCACCGGGAACGCCCTTGAAGACAAATCCTAACCCCACCAGCAGCATCTGGATGAACGCGATACCAACCACCCCAAGCGCAACGGCGCGGATGGTTGCGGTACACAAGGTCGCTATCTGAGGGCCTCTTGCCGGTCCGCTGATTCGCGAGGCGATCTGTACCGATGCGCGGCTACCGGCTTCGCCGTAGGCCATGAAGATCCCGGCAATGATCAGCGCGAAGATAAACATCAGAAAACCCATGCCGACGCCAGCCAGCTTGCCCAACAACGACAGGCTGAAATCTTTGATTTGCGGTATGTATTTCGCCGTCAGGCCAGGCAAGTCAGTGGCCGCCTGCAGCCACAGCGCCGACAAAGGTTTGCCCACCAGTGGCCATGTGGCGACGGAATCGGCCGGAGGCGGAATGCGGATGCCTTCATCGCGAACCACGGTCATGGCGTTTTCGACCGAATCGGCAATCGAGGTGCCCATCAGGTAGATCGGCACCATGAGAATGACGATGGCCACCAGCACGATCAGCGTCGCAATGCGCCCGTCTTTTCGCCCCAGCGGGCCCCGAAGCCGCTCTAGCAACGGGTAAAGCGTGATCGCCAGGATGATCGACCACAGCATCAGGTCGCGAAACGGACGGAAAATTTCGAAGCAGAACAGCACCAGTACGACAATCAGTCCGGCGCGGATCAAGGTATCGAGTAACCCGCGGGACAAGGCCTTCTCTGACAGCGGCATGGGTACCATGGATGTCTCCTGGCTAGTATTCGGTTAGCCCAGCATAGACGCTGATTTCAAGGTTCGAAGGGTCAATGCGTTTCCGTGTAGGCGCCAGGCTTGCCGGCGAAGAACGATAACGCGGTGCAACAGATGTGATCGCTCCCATGCGCCGCAAAGGAATGCCGCCAGGGACGCTCTGCGACAACGCAGGACGTGAGCCGTGCGCAATGGTGACGCGGAGCGTCACAGGATGCATTCCCACGCGGAGCGTGGGAACGATCAGGTACGCAGCACCGCTGGCTACTGTACCGATGTTGGATCATTCCCACGCTCTGCGTGGGAATGCCGCCAGGGACGCTCTGCGTTCCGCAGACGACGCAGGACGTGAGCCGTGCGCACTGGTGACGCGGAGCGTCACAGGATGCATTCCCACGCGGGGCGTGGGAATGATCAGATACGCAGCACCGCTGGCTCCTGCACCTATGTTCAAGGAAAATGGCGGAAGGTAGCCGGAGTCGAACCTGCCCGGGAACGGATGCCGTCCCCAACCGGGTTTGAAGCCCGGCCGCGCCACCGGGCGCGATTACCTTCCTTTAAAAGAACCCCGGATCAATCTTTCGGCCTGCGTGCCAGGGCATTGTCCGGGCGGATCTGCCGTCGATCGCCCACGCGGCGGGTCAGGCCGAGTCGGTCGAAGTACTCAAGGATCTGGATACTGCGCTTGCGTCCCAGGCCCACCGCATCACGAAAGGCCGATACCTCGATGACCGGGTTGTCGTCGGCCAGTTGCAACAGCATAGCCGCCAGGCGACGGATCATCGTGTCGGTGTAGAACAGATCACGCACCACCGGATGCAACAGGCCCAGGCGCGCCATTTTGCGCAGCAGTGCGCGCACAGTGGCTTCGTCGTATCCCAGATCGCGCACCCACGGTGGGTCGAACCCGGCGGTATCGAACCGCGGCTGCAATTGCAGCCATAAGGCTTGCTCCTCGTCGCTCAGGCGTACCTCATGCCCCGGCAGGTGCAGCCACGGCCCACTGGCCGCGATGCGTCCGGCGGCCAGCAATTGCTCAAGCAGGCTGATGAATACCGGACGATCCAGGGCGCTGCCGGCGAATCGGCGCAGGCGATCGCGATCCGGGCCCATGTGGTCCGGTTCCTGTTCATGGAAGCGCGCCAGGTGTTGCTGCAATTCATCCTGCAAGGCCTGCCATCGGCTGGCGCTGAACAAGACCGGTGCCTGGCGGGTTTCAATCAGGCGTATGTCGCCGGGCAGCACCCAGGTAGCGCGCGGGCGGTTGAACTGGCGTTCAAGCTGTTGCGGATCGAGCCCGCTATCGCTGTTGGCCAGTAACGGTGGCAGCACGTCTTCCAGGCGAGTGCTCGCGGCCAATGCCGTCAGCTGCGCCAATCGCTCGGGGCTGCGGCGGTGTCGACTGGGCGCGAAGGGATCGAGCACCCTGCCGCCGCCGAGGGTGCGCTGAGCGCTCTGGTCACGCAGGATCAACCGGTCGCCCAGCACCGCTTGCACCGGCGCATTGACCAGCAGTTGCGCGAACATCCGTTGCCCCGGCGCCAGGCTGTCACCCTCCAGCAAGGCCACCCGCCCGGTGACGTCCCGTGTCCCCAGGTGCACGTGCACCGCTTCAAAGTGTTCGAAGGCGCGCGGTTCAGCGGGTAACAGCTGCAGGTCGATGTCCAGGCGCTGGGTCGGTGCGTGCAACCACGGCGCCGACAACCACTGGCCGCGGTGGATTTGTGACAACGCCAGGCGCTCGGCACTCAAGTTCAAGGCGACCCGCTGCCCGGCGACCGCCACGTTGGCCGCCTGATTCTGCGCGTGCAGGCCGCGAACCCGCACGGTTTTGCCAAGGGGGCCGAGCACCAGGGAGTCGCCCACCGTGACCTGGCCGGACAGCGCCGTGCCGGTCACCACGATGCCCGCACCGGGGACACTGAACGCGCGATCGATGGCCAGGCGAAAACCGCCGTCCTGACTGCGCTGCAGCACTTCGGACTGGGCCTTGAGCAACGCTTGGCGCAGGGTCTGCACCCCCTCCAGAGTCACGCTCGACAACGCAATCAACTGCGCCTCGGCGTACGGGCCGGGCGCCAGCAACGTTGCAATCTGCTCGCGCACAGCCTGCACCCTGGACGGCTCGACCCGGTCGCATTTGGTGATCGCCACAATGGCACGGGGAATACCCAGTAGTTCGACGATGGCCAGGTGTTCCCGGGTTTGCGGCATCACGCCATCATCGGCTGCCACCACCAGCAGCACCAGGTCGATGCCGTGTGCACCGGCGAGCATGTTATGGGTGAAGCGCTCATGCCCCGGCACATCAATGAAACCAGTCAAGGCCGCACCGGGCTCCAGTGCGGCGTAAAGATAGCCCAGGTCGATGGTCATGCCGCGTTCGCGCTCCTCGCGGCGGCGATCACCAGCCTGCCCGGTCAGTGCCTCGAGCAATGCCGTCTTGCCGTGGTCGATGTGCCCCGCCGTGCCGACGATCACCCTGCCCGGCCCTCCACCTGCAGTTGCTCCAGTTGCGCCAGCCACGCCGGTTCGTCATCCAGTTGGCGCACGTCGAGCCACAGCGCGTCGTCATCGATACGCCCCAGCACCGGTATCGGCAAGGCTCGAAGGGCCCGTTCCAGATTCAATAGCGCGCGCCCGCGCTGACGCTTGGAAGTATTGGCACGCAGGCATAGCGCGGCACTCGGCAAGCGTGCCACCGGCTGGCTGCCACTGCCGATCATTCCCAGCGCCGGCACCGCGCTGACGCTCCAGCCCGCGCCCAACCGCGTGGCCAGCGACGGTTGCAGGCGCTCGGCCTGGGCCAGGATGTCGGGTTGCGCACGGGTAAGCAGGCGCAGGCTGGGCAGTCGCTCGGCCAGGCGGTCCGGGTCGCGGTACAGGCCCAACACCGCTTCGAGGGCGGCCAGGGTCAGCTTGTCGACCCGCAGCGCCCGTTTCAGCGGGTTCTTCTTGATCCGTGCAATCAGGGCCTTGCGGCCGACAATCAACCCGGCCTGGGGACCGCCGAGTAATTTGTCGCCGCTGAACGTGACGATGTCCGCGCCATCAAGCAGGGCCTGGCGCACCGTCGGTTCGGCCGGCAAGCCCCAGCGGGTCAGGTCCAGCAGGCTGCCGCTGCCGAGGTCTTCAAGCAGTGGCAAGCCATGTTGATGGGCCAGGCGCGCCAGCTCGACGGTCGGCACCCGGGTGGTGAACCCCTCGATGCTGTAGTTGCTCGCATGTACCCGCATGATCAAGCCGCTACGTGCGCCGATCGCGGCTTCATAGTCGCGGGCATGGGTGCGGTTGGTGGTGCCGATCTCAACCAGTTTGACCCCCGCGCGCGCCATGATGTCGGGGATGCGAAAGGCGCCGCCGATTTCGATCAACTCGCCCCTGGAGATGATGCCTTCCTTGCGCGCACCCAGGCTGTTTAGGGTGAGCAGCACCGCGGCGGCATTGTTGTTGACCACGGTCACCGCTTCGGCACCGGTCAGTTCGCGAATCAGGCCCTCGATCAGATCGTCGCGGTCGCCGCGTTTGCCGCTGTGCAGGTCGAACTCCAGGTTCAACGGATAGCGCGCGGCCATTTGCACGGCGTCGATCGCTTCCTGCGGCAACAAGGCGCGCCCCAGATTGGTGTGCAGGACCGTCCCGGTGAGGTTGAACACCCGACGCACGTGACTGCGATGCTGGCTGGCCAGACGCTCGCCCGCCCTGCCCGCCAGTACTTGCGGGGTGAGTTCGACCGCGTCGAGTTGCCCCGCCAGGACCGGTTGGCGCAAGTCATCGAGCAACTGGCGCAAGCTTGCGAGCAAGGCCTCGCGCCCATAGCGTTCGGCCAAGGGATGGCAGGCCGGGTGGCGCAGCAGGCTATCGATGGAAGGCAGTCGCAAGGCTTGGCTGGTGGATCTGGCAGACATCAGGCACTCCGGCAAACGTTGACCGCCTGAGTGTAGACGTTCGCTTCAATCGCCCCCGGGTGCCAGCAGCAGGTTGGGCGCAGGGCGCGCAAAACCCTCCTCTTCCAGGCGCATGTCGAGCATCAGGCTGCTCAGGTCCGCGGACAGCGCTTCGCCCTCGGCGTCGCATTCCAGGTACAGCTGCTTCAGATAACTGCGACAACCGGGGCAGGTTTCGGCGCGTAACGGTGCCTTGTCCGCGGCGTGACGGTCGCTGTCGAGGCTGACGTATTGCAAGCCTTTGCTCTGCTCGCAATAGACGCACTTGACCCGCACTACATGCCATTCACAGGCACACAGTGAGCACACCAGATAGCGCAAGCCGTTGTACTTGCCGCGATGGCGGATCACCCCAGCCATGGCCGGTGAGCCGCACGCCGGGCACTGGTTAAGACTGTTGCCGGGTTTCAAGGCGAGGTCGGGGGTACTCAGCAGCCAATGGCTCCACGCGACTTGCAACGCAGCCCCCAGAAATGGCACCAGCGCCGCCGGCAGCAAGGTGAACTGTCCGCTGACCAAGGCTATCGCCCACGCCTTGCGCTGCCCGACGTTGGCCTCACGCAAGGTTGCCACGGCGTTTTCCACCGCCGGTTGCGCCGGTGGCTGATAGCGCTGCAACAGCGCTTGCAGGTACGCCAGCCACGCATCCTCGCGCACCAGGCTGTCGGCGGCAAACGGTGGCAGGCCGAGATCCAGGCACTGCCTGACGCGTTGCGGGTCCGGCTGTGCCGCCTCGGGGGGATCGTCCATCAGACGTTGCTGCACGTTGCACAACCCCGCCACCAGACGCAGGTAATCGGCCAATGGATGACCGTCGGCAAGGCGCTCCAGGCGCGACGCACGCAAGGCAAACAGGTTCGGCGGTGGCAGGTGCAGAAACGGCGGCGATGTCGCCGCCGCTTCAATCTGTCCCGGCTCCAGGATCGTGGCCAAGTGGTTATCCTTTTCTGTTCAGCGGCGGATCGGGACGCTCATCCCGGGTCACTTCACGGTACCAGAGCTCATGGTGTTTTTTCGCCCAGGCGCGACTGACCCAACCATGCAGCATGGCGCTGACCGATCCCTTGATCCAGATGCCGGCGTAGATGTGCACGATGATGCTCAGGATCAGCACGAAACCGGCCAACGCGTGCAACAGCATTGCCCAGCGAATGCTGGTGATGCCGAAATAGGCGCTGAAGTAGGCGCGCCAGATCACCAGCCCGCTGAACAACAGCACCAGCATGCACAGCAGTAAAGTCCAGAACAGCAGCTTTTGCCCGGGATTGTATTTGCCGATGGCAGGCACGCCCTCCTCTTCATTTTTCATCACCCGGTCGATCCGCCGCAGCCACAATCGATCATTGGCGATAAAGATATTGGCGCGCCAGAAACTCAGCACCAGGCCGAAGAAGAACACGAACATCAGCACGCCCATGAACGGATGCAGGATGCGCGTCCACGGCCCGCCACCGAACAGGTTGCTCAACCAGAACAGCGCCGGATGGAACAGCGCCAGGCCCGATAACCCCGCCATCAGGAACAGAATCGCCACCAGCCAGTGGTTGGTGCGCTGGTTGCTGGTGTAGCGCAGGATCTGTTTGCGGATCATGGCCTGTCCTCCCGCTTCGGATCATAGGTATGCACCGATGGATCGACTTCATGCACCGCAGGATCGCTCGACGGCGGCCGTTCATCTTCCTCGACCACCTGTGGCCCGACGCGCACGTAATGGAAGAACCCGGCCAGCACCGCCGCGCCCATGGCCAGCAGCGCCAGGGGCTTGCTGACGCCCTTCCACAGGCTCACCAACGGGCTGATGACCGGATCGCTCGGCAGTCCGGCGTACAGCCTGGGGGTGTCGGCGTGGTGCAGCACATACATCACGTGCGTGCCGCCAACGCCCGCGGGGTCGTACAGGCCGGCGTTGTCGAAGCCACGACTCTTGAGGTCGACGATGCGCTCGGCGGCATGTTCCTTCATGTCCTGCTTGGAGCCGAACACGATGGCGCCGGTCGGACAGGTTTTCACACAGGCCGGTTCCAGCCCCACCGCCACCCGATCCGAGCACAAGGTGCATTTGTAGGCTTTGTGGTCCTTCTGCGAAATGCGCGGAATGTTGAACGGACAACCGGTGATGCAGTAGCCACAGCCGATGCAGTGATCCTGATTGAAGTCGACGATGCCGTTGGCGTGCTTGATGATCGCTCCGGGACTGGGGCAAGCCGCCAGGCAACCGGGTTCGGCGCAATGCATGCAGCCGTCCTTGCGGATCAGCCATTCCAGGTTGCCGGCGTCGGTTTCGTGCTCGCTGAAACGCATCAGGGTCCAGGTTTCTGCTGTCAGGTCCTGCGGGTTGTCGTAGGTGCCGAGGTTGTGGCCGACCTCGTCGCGCAGCTCGTTCCATTCCGAGCAGGCGACCTGGCAGGCCTTGCAGCCAATGCACTTGGTGGTGTCGATCAGCTTGGCGACTTCCTCCTGATTGCGTACCGATGGCGGTACGGTGGTAGTGGCCGAGCGGGCAATGATGTCTTGGCTGGCCATTTAGACTTTCTCCACGTTGACCAGGAATGACTTGGATTCCGGGGTCTGGGTGTTGCCATCGCCGAGGAACGGCACCAGGGTGTTGGTCAGGTAGCCGTGGCGCGTGAGCCCGGTGAATCCCCAGTGCAAAGGGATACCGATCTGGTGCACGATCTGATTGTTGACCTGCAACGGACGAATCCGCTTGGTCACCACCGCCACCGCCTCGATGAAGCCTCGCTTGCTGCTGACCCGCACACGGTCGCCGGCGACGATGCCGAGTTCACTGGCGAGCACTTCGCCGATTTCGACGAACTGTTCGGGCTGGGTAATGGCGTTGAGCTTGCAGTGCTTGCTCCAGAAGTGGAAATGCTCGGTCAGCCGGTAGCTGGTGGCGGCGTAGGGGTAATCCTTGGCCACACCCAGCGTGTCCCATACCGAATCGAAGATCCGCGCCGCCGGATTGCTGGTGGCTTTCTTGTTTTGCGGGTGCAGTGGGTTGATGCCGATCGGCGTCTCGAATGGCTCGTAGTGCTCGGGGAATGGCCCCTCATTCATCTTGTCGACGGCGAAGAACCGCGCCACGCCTTCGGGGTTCATGATGAACGGGTTCATCCCCGCCTCTGGCGCCACGTCAGCCTTGTAGTCCGGCACATCGGTGCCGGCCCAGGCCTTGCCGTTCCACCACACAAGACGCTTTTTATCGTCCCAGGGCTTGCCTTTCAGGTCGGCCGAGGCGCGGTTGTAGAGAATCCGCCGGTTTGCCGGCCAGGCCCAGGCCCAACCCTGGTGCTGGTGCATGCCGTACGGGTCGTTGTTATCGCGGCGGGCCATCTGGTTGCCCGTTTCGGTCCAGCTGCCACAGAAAATCCAGCACCCGGACGCCGTACCACCGTCGTCCTTGAGCTGGCCAAACCCGGCCAGTTGCGCGTTGCCCTTGATAAGCGCCCCCGTGGCGTCGGTAAAGTCGGTGACGGCGTAACCGTTGATCTCCTTGGCCAGTTCTTCCGGTGACGGTTCGTCAGGAACCTTGTACGGCCACGACAGTTTCAGCAACGGGTCGGGATAGGCACCGCCTTCAGCCTGATAACGCTGGCGCAGGCGCAGGAACAGCTCGCTCATGATGCGAATGTCGGTGTAGGCCTCCCCAGGGCCGTCGGCGCCCTTCCAGTGCCATTGCAACCAGCGACTGCTATTGACCAGCGAGCCGTCTTCCTCGGCGAAACAGGTAGTGGGCAGGCGAATCACTTCGGTCTGGATCGCGGAGCTGTCCACGTCGTTATAGGGCCCGACCTTTTGCCAGAACTCCGAGGTTTCGGTGGCCAACGGGTCCATCACCACCAGCCATTTGAGCTTGGCCAGCGCGGCCATCACGCGGTTCTTGTCCGGCAACGCGGCAATGGGGTTGAAGCCCTGGCACATATAGCCGTTGACCTTGCCCTGGCCCATCAGGTCGAACACCTTGAGGATGTCGTAGTTGGGAATGTCCAGTTTCGGCAGATAATCAAAGGCCCAGTTGTTTTCCAGCGTGGCATTGGCCCCGTACCAGGCCTTCATCAGGCTGACGTGGAATTTACTGTAGTTCTGCCAATAGGACAGTTGACCCGGCCGTAACGGTTTTTGCGTGCGCTTGAGGATGTAGGCGGTGTAGTCCTGCTCGCCGTCGCCGGGCAGCGTGAGGTAGCCCGGCAGCGAGTTGGACAGCAGGCCCAGGTCGGTCAGCCCCTGGATATTGGAGTGCCCGCGCAAGGCATTCACCCCACCGCCCGGCATGCCGACGTTGCCCAGCAACAGTTGCACCATCGCCGCGCTGCGGATGATCTGCGCGCCAATCGAGTGCTGGGTCCAACCCAGTGCATAGAGGATGGTCATGGTCTTGCCCGGTTGCGAGCAAGTGGCGATTTCCTCCCAGATTTTCTGCATGGCATCGACCGGCATCCCGCAAATCTGGCTCGCCATTTCAATGTTGTAGCGGCTGTAATGCTGCTTCATCAGTTGATAGACGCAGCGCGGGTCCTGCAGGGTCGGGTCAGTCTTGACGAAGCCGTCTTCGCCCAGCTCATAGCCCCAGCCGGTTTTGTCGGTGTACACACGCTTGGCCGCGTCGTAACCGCTGAAAATCCCGTCCTCGAAGCCGTACCCGGGTTTGACCAGGAACGACACGTCGGTGTAGTTGCGCACGTACTCGTGCTGGATCTTGTCCTCGGTCAGCAGGTAATTGATCAGCCCGCCCATGAAGGCGATGTCGGTGCCGGTGCGGATCGGCGCGTAATAATCGGCCACGGAGGCCGTGCGGGTGAATCGCGGGTCGACCACGATCAACCGAGCCTTGTTGTGCGCCTTGGCTTCGGTCACCCACTTGAAACCACAGGGGTGCGCCTCCGCTGCGTTGCCGCCCATTACCAGAACCAGATTCGCGTTGGCGATATCGGTCCAGTGGTTGGTCATGGCACCACGGCCGTACGTCGGGGCAAGACTTGCCACCGTCGGGCCGTGTCAGACACGCGCCTGGTTATCGAACCCCAGCATGCCGAGACTGCGAACCACCTTATGGGTGATGTAGCCCGCTTCGTTGGACGCCGCCGATGCCGCGAGGAAACCAGTGGTCAGCCAGCGGTTGACCGTCTGCCCCTGGGCGTTCTTCTCGATGAAGTTGGCGTCGCGGTCGGTCTTCATCAGGTCGGCGATGCGATCGAGCGCTTCCTCCCAGGAGATTCGCGTCCACTCGCTGCTGCCGGGTTTGCGCACCTGCGGATATTGCAGGCGGCCGGGACTGTGAATGAAGTCCAGCAGGCCTGCGCCTTTGGGGCACAGGGTGCCGCGGTTCACCGGATGGTCGGCGTCACCTTCGATGTGGATGATATTTTGCGCGACATTCTTGGCCGCATCGCCCTGGCTGTACATGATTACCCCGCAACCGACCGAGCAATACGGGCAGGTGTTGCGGGTTTCATGGGTGTGGGCAAGCTTGAAATGGCGCACCTGCTCGGCGAAAGCGGCAGTCGGGGCCATGCCCAACGCGCCCAGGCTCGAGCCTGCAAGGCCGATACCGGCGACCTTGAAGAACTGACGACGGCTGAGGTCCATCGTGCACTCCTTATCAGGTGGAAATCCGGTGCGTTGCCGGATTTTTCTGGACAATCACGGTGGCGGCAGTCTCGCTACCGACACCTGAAACTGTAGACAATGGGTACGCGTCTTGTGTGAAAACCGACCGTCGAGCAACCATCGACATCCTTGCTCGCACCCACAGGGGCTTGGCGATTATCATGGTTGCCATTCCAACCCAGCGTTTACGAGACTGCGCATGACTTTCGATTTTGATCAGGTGTTCGACCGCCACGGCACTGGTAGCACCAAGTGGAGCCGTTACCCGACCGATGTGCTGCCGATGTGGGTCGCCGACATGGATTTCGCCGCGCCGCCGATGATCATCCAGGCCCTGCAAAAGCGCCTGGAACACCCGTTGCTCGGCTACAGCGTGGCCAAGGACGATTTGCGCGAAGCCATCGTTGCCGATTTGTGGAACAAGTACGCCTGGCGCGTCGAGCCGCAAGAGCTGATCTTCCTGCCGGGCGTCGAGTCGGGCTTCAACATGGCGCTCAAGGCGCTGGTACAGCCGGCACAGAATGTAGTGGTGCAGGTTCCCAACTACCCGCCCCTGCGTCACGCAGCGGGTCATTGGGGCCTGAACAAGGTCGAGCTGGGCTTCGACCCGCAGCCCGACGGCACCTACGCCACGCCATTGGCGACCTTGAACGAATCCCTGGAAGGCGGCGGCGCGCTGCTCCTGAGCAACCCGCACAATCCGTTGGGCAAAGCCTTCGCCCGGGATGAACTGCAAGCCATTGCCGACATCTGCCTGGCCAACGAGGCCTGGATCATTTCTGACGAGATCCACGCCGAACTGTGCTTTGACGGTCGCCAACACCTGCCGATGGCGTCCCTGAGCCCCCAAATCGCCCAGCGCACCATCACGCTGATGTCGGCCAGCAAGGCCTACAACATCGCCGGCCTGAAAACCTCGTTCATGATCATCCAGGATCGCCACCTGCGCGAGAAGGTCAATCACGCCCGTTGCGGCATGGTCGACAGCGTCAATCCACTGGGCATGGAAGCCACCCGCGTCGCCTACAGCGAAGCCGCCCCCTGGCTGGCCGCGCTGAAGGACTACCTGCAGGGCAACCGCGATTACCTGGTCGACGCCGTGCGCAGCCGTTTACCGGGCATTACGATGAATGTGCCGCAAAGCACCTACCTGGCCTGGCTCGATTGCTCGGCTCTCGGGTTGGATAACCCGCAACAGTTCTTCCTCGAACAGGCCAAGGTCGGCTTGAGCCCAGGCCTGGATTTCGGCGATGGCTGCCAACAGTTCGTGCGCCTGAACTTCGGCTGCCCGCGGTCGATGCTGGAAGAAGGGATTGCTCGGATGGAGCGCAGTTTGCGGCATCGTAACGGCTGATCCCGATTTGCCCGCGAAAAACGATATCGCGGTGCAACAGACACGCTGCATCGCCTGGCTTGCCTGTAGGAGCCAGGCTTGCCGGCGAAGACGATCGCAAGGCGCTGGTTGGGCTGGTGAATATGCTGGCTGAAGATCTGTCGATGATGCGGGGCAAGCTTGGGTTGAATGGAGTGTTGTAGTGCCTGGACGGGCCTCTTCGCGAGCAGGCTCGCTCCCACAGTGATTGATGATGTACACATAATTTGTGTTCACATCGGACACTGTGGGAGCGAGCCTGCTCGCGATGGCGTCAGTGGTCGCGCTACAGCTTCTAAAGAATGCGGTAGAGCAACCGCTCGATGCGCACCCGGCTTACCCGCTTGAGAAACTTCGCCACCCCTGCCGGGTAATCCGGCAGGGTTTGCAGGTCCTGGTAGCGCTCGATGCGCCGGGTGTGCTGGAAGATCTGTGCCAGCTCGGCGCGGCGTGGTTCGAGCAATTCGTTTTGCGGATCATCGATCAGCAAGGCGTTTTCCAGGTCGAGACGGAACGCCCGCGGATTGAGGTTATTGCCGGTCAGCAAGGTGTAGCGCTGATCGACCCACATGCCCTTGAGGTGGTAGGTGTTGTCGCCGTCCTTCCACAGGTGCAGGTTCAACTGTCCGCTGTCGATGTTGCGTTGATGCCGCTTGGCAAAGCGGCGCAGGCTGATCTCGTAGAGATACGGCAGCGCCGAGATCACCTTGAACGGTTCGCTGGGTGGAATGTAGAAATCGTTGGCGGTCTTGTCTCCGACCACGATGTCGATCTTCACACCCCTGGCCAGCGCCCGGTTGATTTCCCGGGTCACCGCCAAGGGCAGGTTGAAATATGGCGTGCAGATGGTCAGCTGCTGCCGGGCGCTGCCGATCAGCTCGCCAATCACCCGGCTCAACGGGTTGTTCTTGCCTACGCCCAGCAGCGGGCTGACCGACAGGCCATCTTTGTCCGTGGTGCCCTGGGTCGTGTCGTAGGCCGCGTGCTTGAGACGGCTGCGCAGGTCGCCGATGTCGTTGCGCAGGCTGCGGGTGGTCGGCAGGTTTGGCAGGTCCAGGCGATGCACCGCCTTTGAAGCCACCAGGCCGTGCTGCACCAGGTGATGCATCGAGTCGGCCAGCGCGCGGTTGTGCAGCAGGTGGTAACGGTCATACCGGTACTTGTCGAACTTGTGCAGGTAGACGTTGTTCAGGCTCGCACCGCTGTAGATCACGCAGTCATCGATGACAAAACCCTTCAAGTGCAACACGCCAAACAGCTCGCGGGTCTGCACGGGCACGCCGTACACCGGCACCACGCTTTGGTGGGTGCGGGTCATTTCCTGATACCAGGCCGAATTGCCCGGCTGCTTGCCGGC
This sequence comes from Pseudomonas umsongensis, assembly GCF_002236105.1. Taxonomy (GTDB): domain Bacteria; phylum Pseudomonadota; class Gammaproteobacteria; order Pseudomonadales; family Pseudomonadaceae; genus Aquipseudomonas; species Aquipseudomonas umsongensis. The sequence goes on along the minus strand of NZ_NIWU01000001.1, from coordinate 862,012 downwards.
ACCGATCAGCCCGCGCTGAGCGCGCAGCCAGTCAACGACCACCGCCACTTCCAGTTCCGGCCGCGCCAGCTTGGCCGCGTGCAAGGCATCGAGAATTTCCTGGCCGGCCTCGTCCTGTTGCAGATACAGCGCAACGATATAGATGCGCTGGGTGGCGCTGGCGATTTTTTCCAGCAGGCAACGGCGGAACTCGGCGGCGCCAGAGAGGATGGTGACGGCATCGGCGGTCAGCGGAAAACTGCGCAGTTTTGGCAGCAGGGGGCGTTTGAAAAGCGACGGCATAGGGCTCGCAATGGGTCGAATCCGAAGAACCCGAGAGCTTACACCATCGTTCGGTTCGGGTCTTGCGATGAGGCTCATACCCTATAAAAGATCGCAGCCTGCGGCAGCTCCTACAGAGATCGGTGTAGGCGCTGCCGAAGGCTGCGATCTTTTGATCTCAAGAACAGGTTGACCAAGGAGAACGATCGTTCTACTGTAGTCACATGAACAAGATAACCAGCAACGACACACGCGACATCATTCTGGATGTCACCGAAAAGTTGATCTACAAAAGTGGCATTGCCGCCACGGGCATGGATCTCCTGGTGAAAACCGCCGGCGTCTCCAGAAAAAGTATCTATCGCTACTTCGCCAACAAGGAGGAGCTGACCGTCGCCGCCCTGCAACGCCGGGATGAACGCTGGATGCAGTGGTACAGAAGCGAAGTCGGACAGGCCCAAACGCCAGCCGAACGCCTGCTCAACCTGTTCACCGTACTCACGTCCTGGTTCGCCAGCGAAGGCTTTCGCGGCTGCGCATTCATCAACACCAGCGGTGAAACCGGCGATCCGCGAGACCCGGTTCGCCTGGTCGCCAGGGACCACAAACAGAAGCTGCTCGACTACGTGTGCGAGCTGTGTACCGAATATGGCGCTGAAGATCCGCAGACGCTGGCCAAACAGCTGCTGATCCTGATCGACGGAGCCATTACCGTCGCACTTGTCATGGGTGACCACAGGGCTGCCGATAATGCGCAATGCATGGCGCGGAAGTTATTGGGCCTGTAATAACTTGATCAAGACCGACAACTTGCTTGAACTTTAATTTAATAGGGAGACATGAAATGTCTAACGCCGAAGTTCGTCCGCCATTGCCGCCGTTCACCCGTGAATCGGCCATTGAAAAAGTTCGCCTGGCTGAAGATGGCTGGAACTCCCGCGACCCGGAACGCGTTTCGCTGGCCTACACCCTGGACACGAAATGGCGAAACCGCGCCGAGTTCGCCTACAACCGCGAAGAAGCCAAGGGCTTTCTGACGCGCAAATGGGCCAAGGAACTGGATTATCGCCTGATCAAGGAGCTTTGGGCGTTTACCGATAACCGCATCGCCGTGCGTTACGCCTATGAATGGCACGACGATTCGGGCAACTGGTTCCGCTCCTATGGCAACGAAAACTGGGAGTTCAACGAAGACGGCCTGATGGCGCGGCGCTTCGCCTGCATCAACGACATGCCGATCAAGGAAAGCGAGCGCAAGTTCCACTGGCCGCTGGGGCGTCGTCCTGACGACCATCCGAGCCTGTCGGACCTCGGCCTGTAACCCGGCACTGATCGTTCCCACGCTCTGCGTGGGAATGCAGCCCGGGACGCTCCGCGTCCCTGAAGCGGACGCGGAGCGTCCGGTGAGGCGTTCCCACGCAGAGCGTGGGAACGATCAGTCGTGTTCAGGCGACGGCTGATTGCGGCTTCACCAGCGCCTTGGCCTCCAACTCACGCACCAGCGGCAACACCCGCTTGCCGAAGTATTCGACTTCTTCCAGAAAGTGCAGGAACCCCGCCAGTACCAGGTCTACACCCACCGCTTTCAATGCGACGATGCGCTCGGCGATCTGTTGCGGCGTACCGATCAGGTTGGTCTTGAAGCCGTCGTTGTACTGCACCAGGTCCTCGAACGTCGACTTGGCCCAATTGCCTTCACCTTCGGGTGATGCCCTGCCCGCCTGTTTCGCCGCATCACCAAAGGCATTCACTGCCTGCGGATCGGCCTGGTCGATGATCTGCGCCAGCACCGCTCGCGCCTCTTCTTCGGTATCGCGGGCGATGACAAAGGCGTTTACGCCAACCTTCACCGAGTGATTGTTCGCCGCGGCCTTGGCGCGAATGTCGTCGACCTGGGCCTTGATGCCTTCCGGGGTATTGCCGTTGGTGAAGTACCAGTCCGACACCCGCGCTGCCATGTCCCGCGCCGCACGGGAACTGCCGCCCTGGAAGATCTCCGGCAGGCCGAGTGGCTTTGGCTTGAGGCTGTAGTTGTCAAAACGATAGAAATCGCCGCGAAAGGTGAAGTTGTCCTCGGTCCACACGCCTCTGAGCGAGCGAATGAACTCTTCGGAACGGCGATAGCGTTCGTCGTGCTCCAGCCAATGCTCGCCAATGGCCTGGAATTCGCCCTTGAACCATCCGCTGACGATATTGACCGCCACCCGGCCGTTGGTCAGTTGATCGATGGTCGCCAGTTGCTTGGCCGCCAGTGCCGGTTGCCATGGCCCCGGCAGGATCGCGGCGATGACTTTCAGTTTGTGGGTGGCGGCCAGCAATGCATGGCTGAAGGCGACGGACTCATGCTGGTATTCGGCGCCGTAACCGGCAGTGAAGCGAATCTGCGTGAGCGCATATTCGAACCCCGCCTCTTCGGCCAGTTGCGCCAGTTTGCGGTTGTAGTCGATGCCCCAGTGGGTCCGTTGCTCGATCTTGCTGACCACCAGCCCTCCGCTGACGTTCGGTACCCAGTAGGCGAATTTGACGGCTTGCTGACTCATTGGCGTGTCCTCGGGACATTGGGAATGTCCCAGGGGTAGAGCAGCAAGCGTGCCAGTGCCTGCAACGACTTCCCTGAACCGAACGAGATCCCCTTGTGGGAGCGAGCCTGCTCGCGAAGGCGGCTTGTCTGTCAACATCGATGTTGAGTCGGATGGCCCCTTCGCGAGCAGGCTCGCTCCCACAATGATTGAGCTGTGTCAGAAGCAATTTGCTGATGCACTGTTGATCCGGCAACAGTTGAGGACGTCATGGTATTAGCGCCGGCCAGTAAATCCACGCGTTAGCCTCCGGCATGGACTGTGCAATCGCTCCTTGCACAAACATCATTTTTTCTGCCCAGCCAAGGAGCTGTTTCCATGACCGAACACCAGGTAATCAACCCGCTGTCCATCGGCACTGACTACGAAGCGCTGGCCGCCCGGTATCGCCCGATTTTCCAGCGAATCGCCGAAGGTGCCCTCGAACGCGAGCAGTCGCGCACCCTGCCCCATGAGCCGATCCAATGGCTCAAGGACGCTGGCTTTGGCGCAGTGCGGGTGCCCGTTGAATACGGCGGTGGCGGCGCCTCGCTGCCGCAGCTGGTTGAGTTGTTGATCGAACTGGCCGAGGCTGACTCGAACATTCCGCAGGCATTGCGCGGTCACTTCGCCTTTGCCGAAGATCGCCTCAATTCCCCGCCTGGCGCGGCCCGGGACATCTGGTTCAAACGGTTTGTAGACGGTGACGTCGTCGGTTGCGCCTGGACCGAAATCGGCAACGTGGAGATTGGCGACGTCATCACCAAGGTGTCGCTCCATGGCGAGCAATGGCGGCTGAACGGCGAGAAGTTCTACAGCACCGGTAGCCTGTTTTCCGACTGGATCGATGTCTATGCCCAACGTAGCGATACCGGTGGCGACGTGATTGCCGCGGTGCGCACCCGCCAGCCTGGGATCGTGCAAAGCGACGACTGGGACGGGTTCGGCCAGCGCACCACGGGCAGCGGCACGTCGCGCTTTGTCGACGCCGAGGTGGACGCACAAAACATCATCGACTTCGCTACGCGCTTCAAGTACCAGACCGCGTTTTATCAGTTGGTGTTGCTGGCAACCCTGGCCGGGATCGGCCGTGCGGCGTTGCGCGATGTGTCCCGGCAGGTGCGCGAACGCCAACGCATCTACAGCCATGGCAATGCCCAGCGCGTCAGTGAGGATGCGCAGGTCCAGCAAGTGGTCGGCGATATTGCCGCGTGGGTGTATGCCGCCGAGGCCGCCACTTTGCGGGCGGCGCAGCCGGCACAACAGGCTTATCTGGCGCGGTTCGCCGGCGATGAACAATGGGAGCGTTCGGCAAACGTCGCAGCGGAAATCGAATCGGCGAAAGCACAGGTGGTGGTCACGGAGTTGATCCAGCGCGCGTCCACGCAGTTGTTCAATGCGCTGGGGGCTTCGGATATTCGCCAGGGCAAATCGCTGGATCGGCACTGGCGCAATGCGCGTACCGTGTCGTCGCACAATCCGGTGATCTACAAGTCGCGGATTGTCGGGGACTGGGAAATCAACCGGACCGAGCCGCCATTCGTGTGGCAGATCGGCAATGGGCCTGACCGTAAAATCTGAGCCCGATCCCCGTAGGAGCTGCCGCAGGCTGCGATCTTTTGATCTTGCCCCCTCAAAAACAAGATCAAAGATCGCAGCCTGCGGCAGCTCCTACAGGGGGTTGCGTCAGCGCGGTCGCAGCAAGAGTTGGATAAAGGTAAGATACCGGCCCTTCCCTGCAGCCCTTCGCTGCCCCCCGCCGATTAAGCCGATTCCATGCCTTTCGAACTCAGCGTTGACCTCACTACCCTGGCCATCCTGGCCATTGTCGCTTTCATTGCCGGTTTCATCGACGCCATCGCTGGAGGCGGCGGCTTGTTGACCACCCCGGCCTTGCTGACCGCTGGCCTGCCACCGCACCTGGTGCTGGGCACCAACAAACTCAGTTCGACCTTTGGCTCGGCCACGGCCAGCTTCACTTTTTACCGCCGCAAGTTGTTCCACCCCAGGCAGTGGACACACGCCATCGTCGGCACCCTGGTCGGAGCACTGACCGGTGCGGTAGTCGCTCATTACCTGCCGGCCGAATGGTTGAACAAGATGCTGCCGGTGATCGTGTTTGCCTGTGGCCTCTATCTTTTGTTCGGTGGCACGCCGAAAGCGCCGCTGGACAGCAACGCCCCGATCAGGAAAAAGTGGCAATCGACCCAAGGCTTCAGCCTTGGCTTCTACGATGGCGTGGCCGGTCCCGGTACTGGCGCGTTCTGGACCGTCAGCAGCCTGCTGATGTACCCGATCGATCTGGTGAAGGCCAGCGGCGTGGCACGCAGCATGAACTTCGTCAGCAACATTGCGGCCTTGTCGGTGTTCGTGTTTTCCGGGCAGGTGGACTGGATCATCGGCCTGAGCATGGGCCTGTCGGTAATGGTCGGGGCATTCTTCGGCGCCCGCACCGCCATCAGCGGTGGCGCGAAGTTCATTCGTCCGGTTTTCATCACCGTGGTATTGGGCCTGACCGTCCGGCTAGCCTGGCAACACTGGTTCAGCGTGGCCTAAGCGCCGCGCCACGTAGACGTCGATCAGGTAGCGGGCGATCGAACGTGACGCCGGCAACGGCGGTAGATCATGCACATTGAACCACTGGGCGTCTTCGATCTCGTCCTCCTGGCAGACGATCTCGCCACCGGCGTATTCGGCATGGAAGCCGAGCATCATCGAGTGCGGGAACGGCCAGCACTGGCTGCCCAGGTACTGGACGTTCTTCACTTCGATCTGCACTTCTTCACGCACTTCGCGAATCAGGCAATCCTCGGCCGATTCGCCAGGTTCGGCAAACCCTGCCAACGTGCTGTAGACCCCGGCGACGAAGCGCGGCGAGCGTGCCAGCAGCACCTCATCGCCACGCGTCACCAGCACGATCATGCTTGGGGAAATCCGTGGATAGCTGCGTAAATCACACGGCTGGCAATACATCGCCCGCTCACGCGGCACCTGGATCATGGCCTGGCCGCAGTTGCCGCAAAAACGGTGCTCTCGGGCCCAGGTGCCGATCTGCGCCGCGTAACCCAGGACCTTGAACACCGTGTGATCGCCTTCAAGCATGAACGCCCGCAAGCCTTTCCAGTTACAGCCCGGCACCTCGCTGTGGGCGCGCAACTCCAGCAGATAGACAGGTTCGCCATCCAGATGGCCAATGCCGTGCTCGGCGAGTATCGCCAGGTCCTGGCGCTTGAGCCATTCGCGGGGAAACAACGCGCCGTTGTCATCGAACAAAAAGCCTTCGGGGCTGCGCGCTACCGCCCAGCCGCCGGGCTGGTCGGTGTCCAGTACTGCCGTGGTCCAACGTGGAGTCATTTTTCAATCAATCCAGAAATTCGGGTTTCTGTTTGCTCATATGGGCGGCCATGGCCACGCGCAGATCGGTCGATTGCAGCATGGCGGCGTTCCAGGTGGCGACGTATTCCAGGCCGTCGTCGATGCGATGATCGCGCATATAGCTGATCATCTCCTTGGTGCCAGTAACGGCAATCGGCGACTTGCTCGCAATCTCGCGGGCAATGCCCATGACGCCGTCGAGCAGGCTGGCGGTATCGCTGTAGACGCGATTGACCAGGCCCATGCCTCGCGCTTCTTCGGCGCCGAAAATGCGACCAGTGTAAGCCAGTTCACGCAGCATGCCGTCCCCGATGATCCGCGGCAAGCGTTGCAGTGTACCGACGTCAGCGGCCATGCCGATATCGATTTCCTTGATCGAGAATTGCGCGTCTTCGGCGGCGTAGCGCATGTCACAGGCGGCAATCAGGTCGATGGCACCGCCCAGGCAATAACCCTGGATGGCCGCGAGCACCGGTTTGCGGCATTGGTCGACCGCATTGAAGGAAGCCTGCAGATCAAGGATCTTGCGGCGCAGCAAGCGCGCATTGCGTCCGACGTCCTTGCCCAGCTCATTGGCCACGCCAGCCAGCATCATCAGGTCAATGCCTGAGGAAAAATGCTTTCCGGCGCCACTGAGTACGACTACCCGAACTTCGTCGGTGTCGTCGATCCATTGGAAAATCTCGATGATTTCGGTCCAGAAGGCAGCATTCATCGCGTTGATCTTGTCCGGGCGATTGATCTGCACATGAGCGATTTTATCTACCAGTTCGACGCTGAACGCTGTGTACTCAGACATGCTAGTGATCCTTTACCGGGCAAAAAAGAAGCCTGAACTATAACAAGGCAGCAAGGCAGTGGTTCAGCCAAAAGCGGGACTTGCACGCGCACCATAACGGTGCGCGCGTAGCAAGACGTTACGCACATCCATGTGACCACCCCGTGAATTTCCAGGGCAAAAATTCAAAAAAAACTGCATTTCGTCGGTGCTTTCGCACCGGTATCAGGCACGTTCGTACCTAAACAACCGATTGTCGAACAATTTTGCCATCAGCACTTTACCGCTCTAAGTTCTGGCCTAGACTGATTTCCCCAAGGGCGACCGGTCAGTCAAAAAGTGGAAAAAAAGTCGAAACTTTTGCCACACGGGATCGGTCGAGTGAAAAGAAGGTGCGTTGCGACTGGTGCAATCCTTGCAATGGTTAATTCACCCATTTTGCTTCAGCGCATTTGGGGAGCGCTTGCTCGCCGAGGCATAGCGCTTTGCGCGTGGCCACACCCATTGGCCAGGTAACGATTTGCCAGACCCAAGAACTAGATCAACAACACGGGAGATTCATATGATTAGTGCGGCTTTGGATGTTCAGGGAGAGCTGGCTCATCAACAGATCGGCGAATCGAGCGCCGCGACTGCTCTAAGTGCCCAACCGATCAGCGTTAGCACTACGCGGACGCTGGTGCCGGTGGCCAGTCAGAATCCCAACAAGAAGAAAGTGTTGTTCGTCACCTCCGAAATTGCCGACCTGGTGAAAACCGGCGGCCTGGGAGACGTTTCCGCCGCGCTGCCACGGGCCATGGCGCATCTGCACGATGTACGTGTCCTGATCCCCGGTTATCCGCAGGTGATGCACAGTGAAAATCCGATTCACATTATCGGTGAACTCGGTGGGCACGCGGCGCTCCCGCCGTGCAAGATCGGGCGCATGGACATGCCTGATGGTCTGGTTATCTATGTGTTGATCTGCCCTGAGCTCTACGAGCGCGAAGGTTCGCCCTATGGCGCCAACAACGGCCGCGACTGGCCGGACAACCATATTCGTTTCGCCCGCCTGGGCCTGGCGGCCGCCGATATTGCCGCCAACCTCGCACAGATCCACTGGTGCCCGGACCTGGTGCACGCCCATGACTGGCCCGCCGGCCTGGCCCCTGCCTATATGCACTGGCGTGGGCAGCGCACGCCGACCCTGTTCACCATCCATAACCTGGCGTACCAGGGCGTGACGAGCCTGGGGTCTTGCCCCGAACTGGGCATTCCGCAGCACGCCTTGCAACAGGAAGGCATGGAGTTCTACGGCAAGATGTCGTTCCTCAAGGCTGGCATGGCCTATTCGAGCCACATCACCACAGTCAGCGCGACCTACGCCCAGGAAATCACCACCCCGGACTTCGGCTGCGGTCTCGACGGATTTCTCGCCGCCAAGACCCAGCAAGGCCTGCTCAGCGGCATTCCCAACGGCATCGACGAAAGCTGGGACTCGGCCACCGACCCGCACCTCTTTTGCCCCTTCAAAATCGGTGACTGGGACGGCAAGGCGGTCAACGCCGCCCACGTTCGCCAGTTGTTCGGCCTGCAAGACAGCAAAGGCCCGCTATTTGCCGTGGTCTCGCGCCTGGTTTACCAAAAAGGCCTGGACCTGACCGAAGCGGTCTCCGAATACATCGTCAAATCCGGCGGCCAGATCGCGATCATCGGTCGTGGCGAGCCGGAAGAAGAACAAGCCATGCGCGAACTGGCCCTGCGTTTTCCCGGGCAGATCGGTGTGCGCATCGGCTTCAACGAAACCGATGCCCGACGGATGTTTGCCGGTAGCGATTTCCTCCTGATGCCGTCGCGCTATGAACCTTGTGGCCTCAGCCAGATGTACGCCCAGCGTTTCGGCTCGTTGCCGGTGGCGCGCAATACCGGTGGCCTGGCAGACACCATCGAAGATGGCGTGACCGGCTTCCTGTTCAATGAATCCACGGTGGAAAGTTATCAGCAAGCCTTGAGCCGAGCGTTCAAGGTGTTCGCCTTCCCCGACCTGCTGAATGCCATGCGCTGCCGCGCCATGGCGGCACCGTTCAACTGGTGCAAGGCGGTCGAACCCTATGCCGAACTCTACGAGCAGCTTGTAGCCAAAGCCTTGGGGAAATCGCACAAACAGTAAGAGGCTCACGCAATGCCGTTACGGACCCTTGAGACCTGGCCCCACGGCGCAATCAAACTGGACCCGCAAAACACGCGATTCGCGTTGTGGGCACCCGATGCGTTCTACGTCAGTGTCGAACTGGAAAATGGACAGTCCTTGCCGTTGCTGCCTCAGGCCGACGGTTGGTTCGTGATCAACACCCGCTGCCCGGCGGGTACCCGATACCGCTACAACATCGATGGCGAACTGGAGGTGCCCGACCCGGCCTCCCGCGCCCAGGCCGGGGACATTGACCAGCACAGCGTGGTGGTCGACCCGTTGGCCTACGAGTGGCGGCACAGCACTTGGCTGGGACGTCCGTGGAATGAAGCGGTGATCTACGAGTTGCACGTCGGCGCCCTCGGCGGCTTTCTCGCCGTCGAGGAGCACCTGGCACATCTGGTGGAGCTTGGGGTCACCGCAATCGAGTTGATGCCGATCGCGCAATTTCCCGGCGAGCGCAATTGGGGCTACGACGGGGTGCTGCTCTATGCACCCCAGGCCTCCTATGGTTCTCCCGAACAACTCAAGCACCTGATCGACACCGCCCATGGCCTTGGCCTGGCGGTGATGCTCGATGTGGTCTACAACCACTTCGGGCCGGATGGCAATTACCTGCACCGCTACGCCAAGGGGTTCTTCCGCGAAGACCGGCACACGCCTTGGGGAGCGGCCATCGATTTTCGCCGGCGCGAGGTGCGCGACTTCTTCATCGACAACGCCTTGATGTGGTTGCTGGAGTACCGCTTTGACGGCTTGCGCCTGGACGCGGTGCATGCCATCGAAGACCCGGACTTTCTCCAGGAACTGGCCCAGCGGGTGCGCCAGCAAACCGATCCGTCGCGACATGTGTGGCTGGTGGTGGAAAATGAACATAACCAGGCCAGCCTGCTCGAACAGGGCTTCGACGCACAGTGGAACGATGACGGTCATAACGCCTTGCACGTGCTGCTGACCGGCGAGACCGATGCCTATTACGCCGACTATGCAAAAAATCCCACCGAACAGTTGGCCCGCTGCCTGAGCCAGGGCTTCGTGTTCCAGGGCCACCTCAACCGCCATGGCCAAGCGCGCGGCGAGCCCAGCGGGCATTTGCCACCCAGCGCGTTCGTGCTGTTTCTGCAGAATCACGACCAGATCGGCAACCGCGCCTTTGGCGAGCGCCTGCATCAACTGGCCCACCCCGACGCATTAAAAGCCGCGACGGCGCTGTTGCTGCTATCACCGATGATCCCCCTGATGTTCATGGGCGATGAGTTTGCCGCCGAACAACCGTTCCTGTTTTTCACCAGCCACCACGGCGAACTCGCACGCTTGGTGCGCGAAGGGCGGCGCAACGAATTTGCCGCGTTCAGCGCGTTTGCCGACCCGCATCAACGTGAACGGATTCCCGATCCCAACGCACCACAGACCTTCGAAGCGTCCCGCCCTACCCTCACGGTCAACGGGGCTTCGGCGATGCATGAGTTCTACCGCCAACTGCTGCAGATCCGCCATCGGCACATCGTCCCGCACTTGCCTGGGACCCGGGCGCGCAATGCCCAGGTGCTGGGTTTTGGCGCGGTCAGCGCGTCATGGTGCCTGGGCGATGGCAGTCAATTGCGCATCGACCTCAACCTCAGCGACACGCCGGTCCGCCATATGCCACAGGTGGACGCAAGCTTGCTGTTCGAACACCCGCCCGGGTCTGGCCAACGGCTGGACCAGGGCACCTTGCCCCCGTATTGCGCAATTGTCAGCCTCACGGCCGCGGCCCCTTTGCTACACCTTGATGGAGAGCGCCAATGAGTGATGCGCAACTGGAAATCCTTGCTAGCCGGGCTGGCCTGGCGGTCGACTGGATCGACGCCAACGGTCGTCCGCAAAAAGTCGCGCCTTCGGTTCTGCGCAACGTCCTCACGGGACTCGGCCACCCGGCCGGCAGCGCCCAGGAAATCGACGCCAGCCTGCTCGAACTGCAACAAGTACAACAGACCCGCCACCTGCCGCCTCTGATCACCGCCGATGTCGGCGTGGGACTTAACCTGGCGCACTTTTTTGAGCCGCTGACACCCTGCGAGATCCATCTTGAAGATGGCTCGAAACTCAGTCTCAAGCTGGATGCCGAAGCCGTTCTGCCGGGGCTGATCCCGGTCGGTTACCAACACGTCGAGATCGATGGACAAAGCTTTACCCTGGCCGTGGCTCCCGCCCGTTGCTACAGCGTAGCCGATGCGGTGGACAGCCCGATCCCGCGCGCCTGGGGCCTGAGCGTGCAACTGTATGCATTGCGCCGTGCCGGCGATGGCGGCTTTGGCGACACCCAGGCACTGGAAGACCTGGCCCGGGTGGCGGGCGAACGCGGCGCCGACGCACTGGCGATCAGTCCCTTGCATGCCATGTTTGCCAACGACACCCAGCGCTATAGCCCCTATTCGCCGTCAAGCCGTCTGTTTCTCAATAGCCTGTATTGCGCGCCGGGGGCGATTCTCGGTGAGCGCGCGATGCGCACCGCTATCGATGCCACCGGCCTGGCTGCCGAACTTCTGCGTTTGCAAGAACTGCCATTGATCGATTGGCCGGCCGCTGCCGAAGCCAAGCATCGCCTATTACAGGCGCTGTACGACGGATTCGTGCACGGCGAACATCCACTGCACGCCGACTTCAGCAGCTTTCGCCATGCCGGCGGTGAAGCGCTGGAAAATCATTGCCGCTTCGAGGCCATTCAAGAAACCCGTGCCGCCCGGGGCGAAAGCCTCGACTGGCGTGAGTGGCCGCCGCAGTGGCGCAACCCGCGCAGCGCTGCCCTGGCCGAATTCGCCGAAGAGAACGCTGGCCGCATCGGCTTCTTCGCCTTCTGCCAATGGTTGATCACCCGTTGCCTGGAGCGCGCGCAAGCCGCCGCCCGCAGCAGCGGCATGGGCATTGGCCTGATCGCCGACCTGGCCGTTGGTGCCGATGGCGGTGGCAGCCAGGCCTGGAGCCGCCAGGACGAATTGCTCGCTTCCCTCACCGTTGGCGCGCCACCGGACATTCTCAACCGCACCGGCCAGGGTTGGGGGATCTCCGCTTTCTCACCCGAAGGCCTGGTGCGCAACGGCTTTCGTGCGTTCATTGAAATGCTGCGCGCCAACTTCGCCCACGCCGGTGGCCTGCGGATCGACCATGTCATGGGCTTGCAACGGTTGTGGGTGATCCCCAATGGCGCATCGCCCGCTGATGGGGCTTACCTGTATTACCCGTTTGACGACTTGTTGCGCCTGCTGACCCTCGAGTCCCATCGCCACCAGGCCATCGTCCTCGGTGAAGACCTGGGCACGGTGCCGGACGGTCTGCGGGAAAAACTCAGCGCCCGTTCGATCCTCGGTATGCGAGTGTTGCTGTTCGAACAGGACAACACTCACTTCAAACCGATCCTCGACTGGCCGGACAACGCCCTCGCCACCACCAGTACCCACGACCTGCCCACCCTCAATGGCTGGTGGCATGGCCGCGATATCGACTGGAACGCCCGCCTCGGCCTGATCGATGCCAGTTCTGAAATCGAGTGGCGCCAGCATCGCGAGCGCGAACGCGAAGGCCTGCGCCGGACCTTGAGCCAAGACCCGCAGAACTTTCGCGAAGAGTCCCACGAAACCGATCAGGTCCTCGATGCCAGTGTGCGTTTCCTCGGCCACACCCGCGCGCCGTTGGTACTGCTGCCTCTGGAGGATGCACTGGGCATCGAACAGCAGGCCAACCTGCCCGGCACCATCGATACCCACCCCAACTGGTCCCGCCGTTTACCCGTCACCAGCGAAGCCTTGCTCGATGGCCCGGACGCCGCCAGACGCCTGGAACTGCTCGCCTGCGCGCGACTTCAGGCGGCCGAGCGTGACCAATGAACCCGGTCGCTATCGCGCCGCTACGGGCCACCCTGCGGCTGCAATTTCACAAAGGCTTTACTCTCGATGATGCCGTGCCGCTGGTGCCCTATTTCGCCCGCCTGGGCATCAGCCATGTCTACGCCTCGCCGCTGCTGAGCGCCCGCGCGGGCTCCATGCACGGCTACGACGTGGTGGACCCGACCACGGTCAACCCGGAACTGGGCGGTGAATCTGCGCTACGCCGCTTGGTCGCCGCGCTGCGTGAACAGGGCATGGGGTTGATCCTCGACATCGTCTCCAACCACATGGCAGTCGGCGGTAACGACAATCCCTGGTGGCTGGACTTGCTGGAGTGGGGTCGCCTGAGCCCGTACGGCGAGTTCTTCGATATCCAGTGGCACTCGCCCGACCCCTTGATGGAAGGCCAGTTGCTGTTGCCGTTCCTGGGCAGCGACTACGGCATCGCCTTGCAGGACGGCACCCTGGCATTGCGTTTCAATGCGCAGCGCGGCGCGTTTCATGTGGAGCATTACGATCATCACTTTCCGATATGCCCCAGTCATTACGGCGAGCTGCTCAAGACGGATGCCGAGCCGCTGAAATTGCTGGCGGACCGGTTCAACACCTTGAGCTATCAGACAGATGCCTACACCCTGGCGATTGCGTTAAAAGAAGCATTGCGCGAACTGGCCAGCGATCCCGCAATACTGCACGCCATCGAACAAAACCTGCAGGCCTACGATTCGCTGACCAGCGAAGGTTTTCAACGCCTGCATGACTTACTGGAGCGCCAGAGTTACCGCCTCGCCAGTTGGCGCACCGCCGCGGACGACATTAACTGGCGGCGGTTTTTCGATGTCAACGAGCTAGGCGGTTTGCGCGTCGAGCGCCCAGCAGTGTTCGAGGCGACCCACGCGAAGATCTTCCAGTTGGTGGAACAAGGACTGGTCGACGGGTTGCGCATCGACCATATAGACGGTCTCGCCGACCCACGGGGTTACTGTCGCAAACTGCGTCGGCGCGTCGACAGCCTGGCAGCGGGTCGACACCTGCCGATCTATGTGGAAAAGATCCTGGGCGAAGGCGAAACCCTGCACCGCGACTGGTCGGTGGATGGCACCACCGGCTACGAGTTCATGAACCAGTTGTCACTGCTGCAGCACGATCCCGCCGGTCAACCCATCTTGGGTGAGCTCTGGCACCGCTATAGCGGGCGCCCGGCTGACTTCCGCCAGGAAGCGCAACTGGCGCGCCAGCAGATTCTCAATGGCTCGCTGGCCGGGGATTTCGAAAGTGTCGCCCAGGCGTTGTTGCAAGTGGCCCGGGATGACCTGATGACCCGTGACCTGACGCTGGGGGCGATCCGTCGCGCGCTGCAGGAACTGATCGTGCATTTCTCGGTGTATCGCACCTACATCGGCGCTCTGGGCCGTTCGGCGCAGGACGAAGTGTTTTTCCAGCAAGCCATGGAAGGCGCCCGACAAACCCTTGGCGAAGCCGACTGGCCAGTGCTCGAGTGCCTGGCGGGGTGGCTGGGGGGCGAGAGCTGGCGAAAACGTCCGGCTGGCCGGCTGCGCAAACGGCTCAAGCATGCCTGCGTGCGCTTTCAGCAACTGACTTCACCTGCCGCCGCGAAGGCCGTGGAAGACACCGCGTTCTATCGTTCGGCGGTGTTGCTTTCGCGCAATGACGTCGGCTTCAGCACCGAGCAATTCAGTGCGCCTGTGGCCGATTTCCATGCTGCCTGTGCCCAGCGCCTGGCCGATTTCCCGGACAACCTGCTCGCCACCGCGACCCACGATCACAAGCGTGGCGAGGATACGCGCGCGCGCCTGTCCGTCTTGAGTGAACGCAGTCAATGGTACGTCGAACAGATCGGCCTCTGGCACGCCCTCGCCCGGCCCTTGCGCGACGATGAGCAGATGCCGTCAGCCGGCGATGAATTGATTCTCTATCAGGCACTGCTGGGCAGCTGGCCGCTGAACCTGCGCACCGACGACCCAGCGGCCTTGGAGGACTACGCCCAACGCATCAGCCAATGGCAACGCAAGGCCCTGCGCGAAGCCAAGCTGCAAAGCAGCTGGAGCGCACCCAATGAAGCGTATGAACAAGCCAGCGAAAACTTTACCCGGCGCCTGCTGCTGAGCCCGGAAGGTGATCTATTGCGCACCGCCCTGGGCAAGGCAGCCCGCACGATTGCCCTGCCTGGCGCCCTCAACGGATTGGCGCAAACCTTGCTGCGCATGACGGTACCGGGAGTACCGGACCTGTATCAGGGCAACGACTTCTGGGACTTCACGCTGGTCGATCCGGACAACCGCCGGCCAGTGGATTACGCCAGCCGCCAGCAGGCCTTGCAGCAGCCATTGGATCTGCCTGATCTGTTGGAGCACTGGCACGACGGGCGCATCAAGCAAGCCTTGATTGTGCGGACATTAACCACCCGTGCCGAGCACGCCGAGCTGTTTCGACGCGGGACTTACCAGCCCCTCGAAGTCATCGGCAGCCAGGCCAATCGGGTGCTGGGATTTGTCCGTGAATGGGAGGGTATCCGCGCCATCGTCATCGTGCCGATCCGTTGTTCGGCATTGCTGGAAAACAGTGCCGTGCCTCACGTGGACGCGCCGCAGTGGGGCGATACCCGGATCAGCTTGCCGTTCACAATCGCCGACGAAAATCTGAAGGGACTTTTTTCAAGCGTCGCAGTCACAAAACACAGGGAGCTGATGATCAGCGCCGCGCTGGGGGATTTCCCGGTCAATCTCTTTATCCAGGCTACAAACATTTGAGTTCAGTTCAGGAGCAATGCGATGAGTACCGACGATAAACGCATCCGCGAGTTTGCCTATCAGATCTGGGAATCCGAAGGCAAACCTGAGGGCCAGGAAGCACGGCATTGGGAGATGGCGTGCAAACTGGCTGAAGCCGAAGCCCTGGCACCGAAAAAGCCGGCCAAAGCAGCGTCGAGCAAGACAACCGTGGGCAAAGCCGGCGATGGCAAACTCAATGGCAAGGCCGGGGAAGCAAAACCCAAGGCCAAGGCCAAGCCGGCAGCTGCTTCCGCGGTGATACCACCGGGGGAAAAGGCCGCCGAGAAAAAACCTCGCGCACCGCGAAAACCGCCTGCGGTCTAAGCTTTTCTCACGCTGTCCTGAAGATTCCAGTGGCGAGCCCGCTCGCCACCGAGGGATTCGCTCGCCCGCGAAAAAATTTTGAGCCCCGTCACTGCCTGCCGTTACTGGAGCATTTATGACCCGAACCAAGAAAGAAACACCACCTCCCCGTGCCGAACCCTCGCGCATCCGCGAAGGACTGCCCTTCCCGCTCGGTGCGACCTGGGATGGCCTGGGGGTCAACTTCGCCCTGTTCTCGGCCAACGCCACCCGCGTCGAACTGTGCATTTTCGATGACGCCGGCGAAGTGGAGCTCGAACGCATCGAACTGCCGGAGTACACCGACGAGATCTACCACGGCTACCTCCCCGATGCCCATCCGGGGCTGATCTACGGCTACCGCGTGTACGGCCCGTATGATCCGGTCAATGGTCATCGTTTTAACCCCAACAAGCTGTTGATCGACCCTTACGCCAAACAGTTGGTCGGTCAGTTGAAATGGTCCGAAGCCTTGTTTGGCTACACCATTGGCCACCCCGACGCAGACCTCAGTTTCGACGAGCGCGACAGCGCGCCCTACGTGCCAAAATGCAAGGTGATCGATCCGGCGCACACCTGGGGCCACGATCACCGGGTCAGCGTGCCATGGGACAAAACGATCATCTATGAAACCCACGTGCGCGGCTTCAGCATGCGCCACCCCGCCGTTCCCGAAAACCAGCGCGGGACCTTTGCCGGCTTGATGGTCGACGAAGTGCTGGAGCATATCCGCAAGCTGGGGGTGTCGACCGTCGAGCTGCTGCCGATCCACGCCTTCGTCAACGACCAGCACCTGCTGCACAAAGGCATGACCAACTACTGGGGCTACAACAGCATTGCGTTCTTCGCCCCCGACCCGCGTTACCTGGCCAGCGGCAAGATCGCAGAGTTCAAGGAAATGGTCGCGCACCTGCACGAAGCCAACCTGGAAGTCATCCTCGACGTGGTCTACAACCACACCGCCGAGGGCAACGAACAGGGCCCGACCCTGTCCATGCGCGGTATCGACAACGCCTCTTATTACCGCTTGATGCCTGACGACAAGCGCTTCTACATCAACGATTCCGGCACCGGCAACACCCTGGACCTCAGCCATCCGTGCGTATTGCAGATGGTCACCGATTCGCTGCGCTACTGGGCCTCGGAAATGCACGTGGACGGTTTCCGCTTCGACCTGGCGACCATACTGGGGCGTTATCACGACGGTTTCGACGAACGTCACAGTTTCCTCGTGGCTTGCCGCCAGGACCCGGTACTGCGCCAGGTCAAGCTGATCTCCGAGCCCTGGGATTGCGGGCCCGGTGGTTATCAGGTCGGCAACTTCCCGCCGGGCTGGGTGGAGTGGAACGACAAGTTTCGCGACACGGTGCGCGCTTTCTGGAAAGGTGACGACGGCCAATTGGCGGACTTTGCCAGCCGCATGACCGCGTCCGGCGAAATGTTCAACCAGCGTGGTCGGCGTCCTTATTCATCGCTGAATTTCATCACCGCCCACGACGGTTTCACCCTCAACGACCTGGTGTCGTACAACGACAAGCACAACGAAGCCAATGACGAGAACAATCAGGACGGCAGCAACAACAACCTGTCCTGGAACCATGGCGTAGAAGGCCCCACCGACGATCCGCAAATCAACGAACTGCGCTTTCGACAGATGCGCAACTTCTTCGCCACTTTGCTGCTGGCGCAGGGTACGCCAATGATCGTGGCCGGCGACGAATTCGCCCGGACTCAGGAAGGCAACAACAATGCTTATTGCCAGGACAGCGAGATCGGCTGGGTCAATTGGGACCTGAGCGAGGACGGCAAGGCGTTGCTCAAGTTCGTCAAGCGTCTGATCAAGTTGCGCCTGGCCTATCCGATTTTGCGCCGGGGGCGCTTCCTGGTGGGCAACTACAATGAGGACATCGGCGTCAAGGATGTCACCTGGCTGGCGCCCGATGGTAGCGAGATGACCACCGAGCACTGGCACGATGCGCACAATCGCTGCCTGGGCATGTTGCTCGACGGGCGAGCCCAGGAAACCGGGATCCGCCGCAAAGGCGCGGACGCCACGTTGTTGCTGGTGGTCAACGCCCATCACGACATCGTCAACTTCCTCCTGCCGGAGGTACCGGACGGCAGCTTCTGGACCTGCCTGATGGACACCAATCAACCGTCCATACGCGGTCAGGAACGCTTCGATTTCGGGCGCGAGTACTCGGTCACCGGACGTTCGCTGCTGTTGTTCGAATTGCAACGTGAGGAAGAGGAGTAGAAATCACCGGCGCAATGGAAAAATTGAGCCATGCGTGCACTTCCGGCGCGACGAATAGCGATACATGAGCAATACTCGATGCGCGGCTGTCCAGGGTCCGGAGCGCCGCGCTTCGCTATCAACCCGCCCTCACGGCTGTAGCAGCGCTTGCGTTGCGCAGGACTGGGGGCGTATGGAACAAGGACGTAACGCCATGAAATCTGTGTCCATCAGTGACAGCAGCTGTACAGAGCAAATCTGGAACAGCGCCCCGCAACTGGCCAATATTCCGGTCATCGGTACTCAATCCCTTCTCCCCCCGGGTGCGCGCGCCGTGGTGATCGCCCCACATCCCGGCGACGAAGTGTTGACTTGCGGCGGTCTGCTGCAGTTGCTCAGCGCCATGGGACACCCCTTGCAATTGATTTCGGTGACCGATGGCAGCGCCAGTCATCCAGGCTCCCAACAGTGGTCGGAGAAACGCCTGAGCGTGTTTCGCTCCCAGGAAAGTGTCGAGGCCTTGCGCCGGCTTGGCTTGCCGATGCACAGCCTGAAATGGATACGCGGCGGCTTCACCGACCATACCCTGGCGGAGCATGAACAGGCGCTCACCCAATTCATCGTCCGTTATCTACGGCCGGGCGATGTGGTGTTCAGCACCTGGTGCGAGGATGGCAACAGCGACCATGACGCCGTCGGCCGCGCCAGCGCCAATGCCGCCACCATCGCCGGTGCAGTTTTCACCGAGATACCGGTCTGGGCCTGGCATTGGCCATCGCGAGACAGCGCCTTGATCCCCTGGCACCGGGCACGCAAAGTGCGCCTGGACACCTGGACGGTGGCGCGCAAGAGCCATGCTACCCATGCCTATGCCAGTCAACTTGACGGTGAACCGGCCGTCGGGATTGCGCCACGGCTGCCGCGGATTTTGCTGGAGCGGATGCGGTTGCCTTATGAGATTGTGTTTGTCTGAAAGTGACCAGCGTGTTTAACGGGGCGCGCGCGATCAAAAGCCAAAGCGAGGCGGCCTTAAAGCCGACCTGACTTTTGGTGATGCCTTTGTTTTGATCGTTCCCACGCTCTGCGTGGGAATGCCGCCAGGGACGCTCCGCGTTCCACTGACAACGCATTAATTGAGGCGTGCGCAACGGTGATGCGGGGCGTCACAGGAAGCCCTGTGTGAAATTTGCTGCCTGCGTACATATCCATTGGTGCGGTAACGGCGGCTTATGGTTTCGCTTTTACAGCGACTCCCTTTTTCAAACGCCAAAAAGGAAGCAAAAGGCTTTGCCGGTATGACTCACCCACATAGGTAACAAAACAGTTCAAGCACATAGGTAACAGTTTTTAACTGGCACTGGTCGATTCCGAGGATCTGACCATGCCGTGGCGAGAGCTCAAACCTATGGACCTGAAAGTGATGTTCATTGCCGACTATCTGTCCGGTCGACTTAATTTCAGCCAACTTTGTGCGGCTCACAGCATCAGTCGCAAGACCGGTTACAAGTGGGTAGCCCGCTACAACGCGGACAGCATCAACGGATTGGCGGAGTGCAGTCGCAAGCGCCACTCTCAAGCTCAGGCTGTGCCGTTTGCGGTCAAAGAGGCCATTCTTGAGCTGCGCGGCCAAGGGCAAACCACGCCAGGCCCGAAAAAGATCCAGACAGCCCTGAGAGAGCGGTTTCCAGATCAGCCGCCACCCTCCAAAACCACGATCTACAACGTGCTTAAAAAAGCGGGATTGGTGGTGTCTCGGCGGTTGCGCCAACGTGTCGCCGTTTATCCCAAACCACTTCAGAAAGCCGACCTTCCTAACCAGCTCTGGAGCGCTGATTACAAAGGCCAATACCTGACAGGAGACGGTGTCTGGTGTTACCCGTTGACGGTAATGGATCACGCCAGTCGATTTTTACTGGCTTGTGAAAGCATGCCGAGCACGACTTTCAAGGACGCCAAGGCCACCTTCGAGCGGTTATTCAAGATGTATGGAATGCCTGAGCGGATCCGTACGGACAACGGAGTCCCTTTCGCCAGCGGTGGGCGTGCCGGGTTATCGCAGTTGTCTATCTGGTGGGCCCGCCTGGGCATCATTCACGAAAGGATTCAGCCGGGTCGACCCGAGCAGAATGGACGGCATGAGCGCATGCACCGCACGCTTAAGAGCACATTGCCAAGGCCGCCGGAAATTGAGTGGGGAGCCCAGCAGAAGCATTTTGACCTGTTCATGCAGCACTATAATCATGAACGTCTTCATGAGGCTTTGGGGCAGAAAACACCAGGCTCCTGCTATACAAGCTCGTCACGGGCATTTCCGAGGAAGCTGCCGGAGATGAAGTACCCAAGCCATGTTGAGGCATACCGAACGGACTCCAACGGCGTGGTGAACAAAGGAAGGCTCAGAATCTATGTCGGCTATGTCCTGAAACATCAGATAGTCGGATTGGAGAACATCAGCGAAGGGGCTTGGGACATCATCTTTGGGCCTGTTCTACTGGGACGGGTTGATGAACGAGACGCTAAGGATGGTTATCTGACGCTCAAAGTAATCAAAAATAAGTGATCAGGTGTTACCCATGTGCCTGAACTTTACTGTTACCTATGTGGTTGTTCCATTCTTGCCCCACCACTCGGTGCCTCGCTTAGGCTCGGCATGCCCTCTCTCCGGCATTGCTCCGTGGGTCGCCGCGATGGGCCATCCATGGCCCAGCGCGGCTAAACCGGCGTCCTGCCGGTTTCCCCACTGCGCAATGCCTGCGTTCGGCCATCGTGGTTAACGGGGCGCCCGCGATCAACAGCAAAGCGAGGCGGCCTTAAAGCCGACCTAACTTTGACGGGTGTACCTCGATCCCCTGTAGGAGCGAGCATGTTGATCGTTCCCACGCTCTGCGTGGGAATGCCGCCAGGGACGCTCCGCGTTCCACTGACGACGCATTAGTTGAGCCGTGCGCAACGGTGATACGGGCGTCACAGGAAGCCCTGTGTGAAATTGGCTGTCGGAGTGCATATCCATTGCTGCGGTAACGGCCTCCTATGGTTTCGCCCTTACGGCGACTCCCTTTTTCAAACACCAAAAAGGAAGCAAAAGGCTTTGCCCCACCACTCGGTGCCTCGCCAAGGCTCGGCATGCCCTCTCTCCGGCATTGCTCCGTGGGTCGCCGCGATGGGCCATCCATGGCCCAGCGCGGCTAAACCGGCGTCCTGCCGGTTCACCCACTGCGCAATGCCTGCGTTCGGCCATCGTGGTTAACGGGGCGCGCGCGATCAAAAGCCAAAGCGAGGCGGCCTTAAAGCCGACCTGACTTTTACAGATACCCCCAATCCCCTGTGGGGAGCCAGCCTGCTGGCGATGGAGGTCAACGATAACGCGCCCTGTCTGGATGAACGCGCTGTCTGGACGTATTTCACCAGCGGGCTGGCTCCCGCAATGGCATGGCGGACAAACCTATAATCAGGTCGGCGAACAGAACGCCATCGCTGCGATGCGATTCCCGCTGCGTTCGGACGATTTTTTGGCATCACGGCATAACGCGCTGAACTGCACGCTCCCCTATCAGTCGCATGCATAAGCAACCCGGATTCAGAGGAGTGAAAGTGAGCAGTGACTCTAATCGGCTGGCAGCAGGATCAGTGCCGTTGAACAGCCCCGAGGCTATCCATCGACTGCGCGTGTTGACCGTCAACACCCACAAAGGCTTTACCGCCCTCAATCGGCGTTTCATCCTCCCGGAATTACGTGAAGCGGTACGCAGTACCTCAGCGGACCTGGTGTTCCTGCAAGAAGTCGTCGGTGAACACGAGCGCCATTCTTCGCGCTACAACGATTGGCCACAAACCTCGCAGTACGAGTTCCTGGCCGACAGCATGTGGAGCGACTTCGCCTACGGGCGAAATGCGGTTTACCCCGACGGTCACCATGGCAACGCACTGCTGTCCAAATACCCGATCCGTGAATACCGCAACCTTGACGTCTCCATTACCGGCCCAGAGCGCCGGGGGCTGTTGCACTGCGTGCTGGATGTACCGGGCCATGCCGAGGTCCATGCTATCTGCGTACACCTGAGCCTGCTGGAGAGTCATCGACAGTTGCAGTTGCAGTTGCTCTGCCAGTTGCTCGAATCCTTGCCCGATGACGCCCCCGTCATCATTGCCGGCGACTTCAACGACTGGCAGTTGCAGGGCAACGCCGCTCTCTCGCGCCGCGACTACTTGCACGAAGCGTTCGAACGCCACCATGGCCGGCCGGCAAAAACCTACCCGGCACGCTTCCCGCTGCTGCGCCTGGATCGGATCTACCTGCGCAACGCCAGTAGCCACGATCCGAAAATCCTCGGCCACAAGCCCTGGACACACCTGTCGGATCATTTGCCATTGGCGGTTGAAGTGCACCTGTAACACGTAAAACTGATCTCTAACTGTCATTTATGACAGTAGATACATCCAAAAACACTTGCTACGGTGCTCTCGTCCGTTCGAATGACTCGGATGGACATGCCCCGTAGCCGTCGTTGCCTGAAGGGTCTTATGCCTTCCTGATGATGTCTCGCGACTCGCGCTGCAGATACACCCCCTACCTTGCCGTTCCTGCAAGGCATCGGGTGTCGAATCTTGAGCGGAGACGCGCATGGACCTTTGTAAAGCACTGCCCAGCTACCGTTACAGCGCCTGTGCCATTTCGATCTGGCTGTGCATGGGCTGGTCCCTGCCCGGCCAGGCGGCTTGTACCTTGGTCCCTTCCACTGGCAACGACAACTTCGTGTGCGACAGCGGCAACAACGGGCCGCTGACTGATTTGACGGGAAACAACAACCTGGCCTTCCCCGCCAATGGCACCGGCACGAACACAGGCAATGTGACGTTCGGCGCCGGCAACGATACCCTGGACATGAAGTCCGGCGTCATTAGCGGGATCGTCCAACTGGGGGACGGCAGCGATACTTTCAGCATTGACGCCGGCCAGATCACCGGGGCGGTGAACCAGGGCAATGGCGTCGACACCGCCCTCATACGTGGCGGGACTATCCAGTCGCTGGCCCAGGGCGACAGTCGCGACTTTTTCCAGATGAGCGCAGGCACGATCATTGGCGCCTTCGAAGACGGTGACACCGCCAAAATGACAGGTGGCAGCATCGGCCGGGTCGATATGAAGCTCGATGACAATCTGTTCGACCTGTCTGGTGGCGAGATCCTCGGCAATCTGGTCACCGGGTTTGGGACTGACACCATCATCGTGTCCGGTGGCAGGATTGGCGGCAACATCAGTGTCAGCGGTGGCAATGACAGCATTACGGTGACTGGAGGCGAAATCGTCGGGGAGATCCGGGCCAGCGCGGGCAGTGACAGCTTGACCTGGGATGGCGGCGGCATCATCCGTTCGGCGATCCTGATGGGTGATGGCGATGACCGGGCAACCCTGCGCAATCTCAGTGCCAGCCGCCTGGCCCAGACTCCGACCCTGGATGGGGGCAACGGCAGCGATCTGCTGACTTTCGATAACACCACCACCAGCGGCGTCGCTCGCTACATCAATTGGGAGACCGTCAACCTGAACAATAAGTCTCAACTGGACTTCGACGGCAACTTTGTCCTGGGTGACAGCACCAGCGGTAGCGGTGTATTCAACATTGACAGCAGCAGTGTCGTGACCTCGGCCAGGGGTAGCCTCACCCCCTTCTCCGCAGGCCAGCGGGCGACGCTGAACAACGCCGGGATCATCGACCTTGGCAGTGGCAACAGTCGCACCAGCGACACCCTGACAGTACAGGGCAACTATGCGGGCAACGGCGGCCAGCTATGGCTGCAAAGCGTACTGGGCGATGACAGCTCCCCCAGTGACAAACTGGTGGTCAACGACGGTACCTTGGCTGGGTCCACGTCCATTACCGTCAGCAACCTTGGCGGCACGGGCGCCGCCACCTTGCAAAACGGTATTCAAGTTGTCCAGGCCCAAGGCACGGCCATCAGCGACAGTGGCGCCTTCAGACTCAAAGCCCCGTTGTCGGTCGGCGCGTTTGATTATCGACTATTCAAGGGGGGCGTCACTGCCGGCAGCGCAAACAGCTGGTACCTGCGTTCGTCCGTTGTTGCGCCGCCGCTGGTTGCAGCGGCAGTGCCCAATCCCGATCCAACCGTGCCGCCCGTCCTGGTGCCTCTAGTGCCGTTACCGGTGGCGGCTGTCGGCACACCACCCTTGCCGACGCCCGTTGCCGGCGCGGCGCCCATTCTCCTGTACCGCCAGGAAGTCCCGGTCTGGTCAGCGTTGCCTCCGGCGGCCGCGCAGTTGGCCCTGACGGCACTCGGCACCTTCCATGATCGACAGGGTGATCAACGCCTGCTGAAAGAAACCGGCGCCTTTGGCGCGGGCTGGGGCCGGGTCTATGGCAAAAACATCGAGCAGACCTGGGCCGGCACCGTCACGCCACGACTCGACGGCTCGCTGAACGGATTTCAGGTGGGCAACGACCTGTTCGGCTCGCAAACTTCCGGTGGGCAAACCCAGCGCACCGGCTTCTTCGTCGGCCATAGCCGCTTGAAGGGTGACGTCGACGGTTTCAACCAGGGTTTCCAGGACAAACGTGCCGGCAAGGTCGAATTGCAAGGCGATAGCCTCGGGCTCTACTGGACCCTGACCGACCCCAAGGGTTGGTATCTCGATACGGTGGCGATGTACACCTGGCTCAACGGCGACAGTCACTCCGAGCGCGGCCTGAAAATCGATAATGACGGCCACGCCATGACCCTCTCCGTCGAGGCCGGCTACCCTGTTGCCGTGGCGGACAACTGGGTGGTCGAACCCCAGCTGCAAGCCATCAATCAAACGGTTGACCTGAAGCGTCAGGACGACGGCATTTCAAAGGTGTCGTTCGATTCCGACACCGCCTGGACCGGTCGTCTCGGCGCCCGGCTCAAGGGGCGCTACGACGTCGCCGGCCTGCCGCTGGAACCCTACCTGCGCGTGAACCTGTGGCACACCATGTCGGGAACCGACACGGTGACTTTCGACGACAGCACCGAAATCAACACCCGCCAACGCTCCTCATCGGCGGATCTGGGTTTGGGTGCCATCCTGACACTAGCGCAAGCTGTCAGCGTTTACGCCAATGCAGATTACAGCAGCAATATCGACAGCAATCCTTTGCGGGGAATGAGCGGTAACCTGGGAATCAGGATGAGCTGGTAAGACTGAGCAAAGGCTCTAGCTCGAGAGTTTTTTGACGTTTCAACCAATAAACAAGCACTTAAGCATGCGTCGTAAATCAGTCACTTATATGATCTAAAATACCTCTACCACTTATCGGCCATTTTCTTGACGCAATGCCAGGGGTCCTCTTGACTTCACGTTACTACCCCGGAACCACCACCAGGATCAATCCGATGACTACCCGTAAAAACGGGCGGGAGTCGGCTTGCCCTAATTCTTTCGGTCGCCCCTCACTCGGGGTAGGAGAGACGCCACAGCGAGATACCGCATGCGATTGCAAGGTAGACCTCCATGAAAACTTCATTCACCCCTCAAGAGATCCGGATTAGTGTTTGCACCGTCTCCAGTACACTGCTGTTATGTTCTTCCATGGAAGTGCAGGCTTCCCCCACAGAGGAAGAAACCACGCCCTGGTACCGCCAGGACGTCCCGTCGCTTACCTTGTCTGCACCAACAACGTCCTATCCCGGCCGCTTCAGCCCGATTGCCGATACGCGAAGCTCGAGCCTGACCGTCGAAGCGGCTGCACCCGGAGCCTGGGATCAACTGTATGGCCAGGCTTCACGCCAGGCGCAAACCGACGCCATGGCCCAGGGGTTTTCCATTGCCGGCTCCGGCGAACTGAAAAGCCCGGCGATCCTGACCTTGCAAAGCAACAGTGGCCATACCCAACGGGTCGGCCTGATCGGCGGCACCGCTGAGTTCCACGGCACCGGCAACGGCTTGCTGACCAATCGCGCACAATCGGACCCGCACACCGACACCCTCAACCTGCAGGGACAGAGCCTCGGCGCCTACTGGAGCCTGACCGGCCCACAAGGCTGGCACGTCGATCTGTCGGCCAGTGGTGGTCGGGTCAACGGTTTCAGTCGCAATGAACAAGGCGCGAGGCAAGCCACCGAAGGCAGCGCAGTGACCCTCTCGGTCGAAGGCGGATTCCCGATTGGCATCAGTGAGAACTGGGTGGTGGAACCCCAAGCGCAATTGATCAACCAGCGAATCACCCTGGACACTCCCTATGCGGGTTCAGGGAATGCATCCTCCAGCGACCTCTCCTCCTGGAGCGGCCGGGTCGGTGCCAAGTTGAAAGGTAGCTACGACATCAACGGCCTGCCCGTCGAACCCTATGTTCGAACCAACTTGTGGCACACGGTGTACACCGGCAATACCGTAACCCTCGACCAGGTCGACAAGATCAGCAGCAGCCGAAACTCCTCGACGGTCGAACTGGGCTTGGGCCTGGTGGCCAGAATGACGCCGACCGTGAGCCTGTACGTCAGCGCCGACTACAGCAGCGATGTGGATGACAATGACTTGAATGGCTTGATCGGCAGCCTGGGCGTGCGGATGCGTTGGTGAGCAGCTGCGCGCACTGGTGATAGCCAATTTGCTGGTGAAGGCAACGATGCGGTGTGTCCGACACACCGCAATGCCGGCTACCCCATGACGCCTGAACCGGAGGTTCGCCAGCCCCAATAGTTCGTCACCTGTTATTTCTGACAGTAGCGCCTCAAACAACCTGTTGGTACCGTGGGAAAACACTGTGCCTTGTAATGCGCAGTCGTAAAAACCATGCCGACCGGTTGCATTGCCCGATGACTTCGCGCAGGAAACCTGCAGTTCCTGATCCGTATCGCTCTTGACGTTGCCATGGCCTGCCCCGCAGGAGCGGGAGCAGCACGTCTTGCGAGGATGGATCATGAGCAATCCGTTTTCAGCCTTCAGGCTCCCGGGCACTATTGCCCTGTCGATTTTTACCCTGTTTTTCTGGCCCCTGGCCTCCCATGCTGACTGCACGCTCGTGCCCACCAACGCCGATGACAGCTTCACCTGCAGCAGCGGAAGCAGCCCAGGGCTCACCGACACAAGCGGCAATAACAGCCTGGTTTTCCCCGAGAGCGGAAACGGCAACATCAATGGCCCTGTTATTTTCGGCGCTGGCCATGATCTGCTGACAATGAACTCCGGTGCCATCCTCGGCCCGGTGGACATGGGCGATGGCGCAAACATCTTTCAACTCTTCAATGGGACCATTGGTGGCACGGTCCGCCAGGGCGACGGTGCCGACATCGCACAGGTCAGCGCCGGTACGGCAGCTCTTATCGACCAAGGGGCCGGCAACGACCGATTGGCGATCAGCGGTGGCACCCTCATATCCGTGAACCAGGGGCCAGGCGATGACACCTTCACCATGAGCACCGGCGTCATCACCGGACTTTTAGAAAACGGCGAGCATGCACTCATGAGTGGAGGACAGATTGGCGCGGTCGCGATGAATCAGGACGCCAACACCTTTGAAATGCTTGGCGGTCGGATCCTCGGTGATCTGGATGCCGGCACCGACAACAACAACGTCATCATCAAGGGCGGCACCGTCGGCGGTAATATCATGGTCAGTGGCGGTGCAAACTTCATCACGGTCAGCGGCGGCGAGATCCATGGCCAGGTCCCTGCCGGCAGCGGCAACGACCTGTTCACCTGGGACACCCATGGGCTCATTCACTCGGCTGTGCTGTTGAATGGCGGCGACGATCAATCACTACTGCTCAATCACACGGAAACCAGCCTGGCATCGACTCCCAGTATCGATGGTGGCCTGGGCAGCGACACCCTGACGTTCGACAACAGCCAATCGGCGAGCCCCACACGCTATCCCCACTGGGAAACCGTGAACATGGACAATGGTTCGCGGTTTAACCTGGACGGCAATTTCGTCCTCGGTGACAGCGTATCAGGCACCGGCACGCTCAACATTCATGGCAGCAGTGTGTTGCTGGTCGAACAGGGCAGCATCACTCCTTATGACTCTGGCCAGCTCGCCACTTTGAACAACAAAGGGCTGATCGACATGACCAGTGGCAACGCCCGTGCAGACAATCGACTTACCGTCGAGGGCAACTACATTGGCGACAAGGGCGAACTGCGGCTGCACAGCGTGTTGGCGGGTGATAACGCCGCCAGCGACAAACTGGTTGTGGAGCGAGGCACTTTGCAAGGTTCCACCGCACTGCACATCACCAACCTCGCCGGCCCCGGAGACTTGACCCGGGAAAACGGCATCCTGGTGGTGGAAGCACTCAAGGGCGCCACAGGCAGTGACCGGGCATTCACTTACCCCGGGCCCATCTCCGCAGGTGCCTTTGAGTATTACCTGTACAAGGGAGGGGTCATCCCGGGCACTGCGCAGAACTGGTACTTGCGCTCCGCCGTGGTAGCACCTCCTCTGCCCGAACCGGAACATCCACCTGTGCCCTTGCCGGGGCCGGAACATCCACCGGTGCCCCTGCCCGAGCCCGAAAACCCGCCTGTGCCCCTGCCGGGGCCGGAAGATCCACACGTGCCTCTGCCCGAGCCGGAAAATCCGCCTGTACCATTGCCAGAGCCGGAACATCCACCCGTGCCCCTGCCAGGTATTATCGATAGCCCCGAAGACGAGCTTCCGCCGACTCGACCGGAGTTACCGGAAATCGAACCAGGCAAGCCGCCGATCCCGACCTATCGCCCTGAAGTCCCGGTGTATTCGGCGCTGTTACCTGCCATCAATCAGATGCTGCTCAATGCACTCGGTACTTTCCATGAACGCCAAGGCGACCAAAGCCAACAGCATCAGGCCGGCGCCTTCCCGGCAGGCTGGGGCCGGATGTATGCCAGTGACAGTCGCCAAGGTTTTGCCGGCACGGTCAGCCCACGTCTGGACGGCTCGATATCGGGTTACCAGGTCGGCAGTGATTTGTATGGATGGACCCGCGACGATGGACAGACGCAAAAGTTGGGTATCTTCGTCGGTCACAGCCAATCGCAAGGCGATATCGATGGATTCAATCGCGCAATCGAACATCGGGACGCCGGTACAAGCACACTGCGTGGCGATAGCGTGGGCCTGTACTGGACGCTCATCGACCCCTACGGCTGGTACGTCGACACTGTACTGATGTGGACGGGTGTGGATATCAACAGCGAATCCAACCGCGGGATCAAGCTCAACACCCATGGGCATGCCGTTACGTTCTCGCTTGAGGCCGGTTACCCGCTAAAGGTTTCCGGCGACTGGGTCCTGGAGCCGCAGGTACAACTTATCCACCAGCAACGCGCCCTGGATAGCCAGAACGACGGCATCTCCGATGTCACCTTCGATGCCGATAATAGCCTGACAGCCCGTTTCGGTGCCCGACTGCGCGGCACTTATCAGGTTGCCCATATGCCCCTGCAGCCCTACGTGCGCACCCATGTCTGGCATACCTTGTCCGGCACCGACCGGGTGACATTCAATGACACCACAGCGATCGACACCCAGCAGAAATCCACGACACTGAACCTGAGCATGGGCATGACGCTGCAAGTGTCGGACGCCTTGAGCCTGTATGGCGAAGCAGGCTACGACACCCAGCTTGACAGTAATGAGTTGAATGGTCGCAAGACGACAATCGGGCTGAGGCTGGATTTTTGATGGGCGACATCCAGGCGGGCCCGCCTCCAGAGTGGATTGATGTCGTGATCAATACCCTGTAGAGGCGAGCCCGCTCTGGAGAGCGATTCGGAGATAGCGCAGGCTGCCTGACTTACCCCGCCGGCCGCAACATCAACACCGCCAGCGGCGGCAGGTTCAGCGCCAGCGACAGGGCCTGGCCATGGCTCGGCGTTTGCTCGGCGGTCACCCCGCCACTGTTGCCATAGTTGGACCCGGCATAGATCGACGAATCGCTGTTGAACATCTCGCTCCACTGCCCGGCAAACGGCACGCCCACCCGATAACCCTCGCGTGGCACCGGCGTGAAGTTGGCAACCACCAGGATCGGCTGGCCGTCCTTGCTCCAGCGCATCCAGGCGTAGACACTGTTGATCGCGTCGTCGCCGATCAGCCACTGGAAGCCTTGGGGCACGTCGTCCTGCTCATGCAGCGCCGGCTCCTCGCGATACAGCCGATTGAGGTCACTCACCAGCTTCTGCACGCCTTTGTGCTCGGAGTACTGCAACAGGTACCAATCGAGCTGCTGGTCGTGGTTCCACTCGCGCCATTGGCCGAACTCGCAACCCATGAACAACAGTTTCTTGCCCGGGTGGGTCCACATGAAACTCAGGTAGGCTCGCAGGTTGGCGAATTTCTGCCAGCGGTCGCCGGGCATCTTGTCGATCAGCGAGTGCTTGCCGTGCACCACTTCATCGTGGGAAATCGGCAGGATGAATCGCTCGGACCAGGCGTACACCAGGCCGAAACTGAGTTCGTTGTGGTGATGGGCGCGGTACACCGGGTCTTGCTGAATGTAGTGCAGCGAATCGTGCATCCAGCCCATGTTCCACTTATAGGCGAAACCCAGGCCACCCTGCTGTGTGCTCTGGCTGACGCCGGGCCAGGCCGTGGACTCTTCGGCGATCACCAGCGCCCCGGGAGCTTCCACTGCCACGACGTCATTGAGGTGACGCAGGAAGTCGATGGCCTCCAGGTTCTCGCGACCGCCATGGCGGTTGGGCACCCACTCGCCGGCCTTGCGCGAGTAATCGCGGTACAGCATCGACGCCACTGCATCGACCCGCAGGCCATCGACGTGGAAATGCTTGAGCCAGTGCAGCGCCGACGCCAGCATGTAGCCGTGCACTTCGGTGCGGCCCAGGTTGTAGATCAGGGTGTCCCAGTCCTGGTGAAAGCCTTCCTGAGGATTACCGTATTCGTACAGCGCAGTGCCGTCGAACTGGGCCAGGCCATGGGTGTCGGTGGGGAAATGCGCCGGCACCCAGTCGAGGATCACGCCGATTCCCGCCACGTGACAATCGTTGACGAAGGCAGCGAATTCGTCGCCCGTTCCGTAGCGGGCGCTGGTGGCAAACTGCGAAAGCAACTGATAGCCCCAGGAGCCGCCGAACGGGTGTTCCATGATCGGCATCAGCTCAATGTGGGTAAAACCCAGCTCCTTGACATACGGAATCAGCCGCTCGGCCAGTTCCGGCCAGGTGTATTGACGGGCCACTTCACCCAGGTCGTCCAGCTCGCACTGCCAGGAACCGGCGTGCAATTCGTAGATCGACAACGGCGCCGTCGGGCGCTGGCGCTCGCCACGCGACTGCATCCAGTCCTGATCCTGCCAGTCGATCCGTAAAGGTGGGGCGACTTTCGAGGCGGTGTCCGGTGGCAGGCTGGTGGCCAGCGCCATGGGGTCTGCCTTGAGCGGCAGGATTCCGTCCTTGCCGAGGATTTCGTATTTGTAGGCCTCCCCCGCTTGCAGGCGTGGAATGAACAGTTCCCAGACACCGGTGGGATGGCGCAGGCGCATGGGGTGGCGACGACCGTCCCAGACGTTGAAGTCACCTACCACCGACACCCGCCTGGCGTTCGGTGCCCATACGGCGAACCGCACGCCATCGACACCGTCCACGGTCTTCAACTGGGCACCCAGGGCGCTGCTCAAGTCGCGGTGATTGCCTTCGGCAAACAGGTACAAATCCATGTCACCCAGCAATGGACCAAAACTGTAGGGATCTTCGGAAATTTGTTCGCCACCGGCCCAGCGGGTTCGCAACAGATACGGCTGTGCCCGCGGGAAATGCCCGACGAACAACCCTGGGGTCTGGGTCGCTTCCAGGTTGCCCAGCTCCTCCCCGGATTCCTTGCCCACCACCTGCACGCTCAAGGCGCCCGGTAGATAAGCGCGGATGAATTGTCCGCCGGCACCATCGCCGTGGGGGCCGAGAATGGCAAAGGGATCGCGATGCTCGGCACGCACCAGCGCATCGATATCCCGCGCCCTGGGTAGCAGCGCTTCACTGTGATGATGACCCTGTTCCTTGTTCGAGAAACTCATGACTACTCTCCACCAAGATCGGAAAAGGGTTTAAGCCCACTCAATAATCCATATAAACCGTGCAACGGCACGGGCAGCCAGCCGGGGCGGTTTTCCGCCTCGTAGGCCACTTCATACGCCGCCTTCTCCAGGCCGAACAATGCCAAGGCGGCATCTTCGCCATCCGGATCTTGCCACGCATGGCCAAGCGTAGCTGCCGCCAGCCGATAAGCGTGGATAAATGCCTGCCTTGCCTCACTCAAATAGCGATCGCCGACCCGCCGGCGAGCGTCCTGGGCATGGGCTGTGTTATCAACGTTATGCACGTTGATGGTCATGGCCGCCGCATAGTCGAAAGAGCGCAGTACACCACTGACATCCTTGTACGGGCTGTGCTTGCCCCGACGCTCCGGCAAAGGCCGCGCCGGTTCGCCTTCGAAGTCGATCAGGTACGCGTCACCCTTGATCACCAGCACCTGGCCGAGGTGCAAATCACCGTGTACACGGATCCGCAGTCCACCCGCGGTCTTTTTGGCCAACTCCTGGACATGGCTGAGAATGGCCTTTTTATGCTCCAGTAAACGGCTGACCAGGGTTTTGTCCGCAGGGTTCAGTTCATGTTGATGCTGCTTGAGCAATTTCAATGCATGCTCGATTTGTGCCACGACATCCTTGCCCGTCGCGGACGCATCCTTTTGCGTAGTGATCTGCGGATCAAAGTCAGGATTTTCACTTGATGCCGCCAGCACTTGGTGCATTTCACCCAGGCGCTGGCCGAGCATGGCGGCGAAATCCTTCAACTCGCCAAGTGCGTTGTAATGCTGTTCCTGCTCGGACATGGCGTCCGCGAGTTCGTCGCGCAACGCTCGCTCCAGATTGTTCTGGGTCCATTCCCAGGCATCGCCCTGATTACTCAAGTAGCCTTGGGCGATCATCAGCAGGTTATCTTCGCCTGCCGCATCCCGACGCACTACCGCGCCCAGCAACGGCGAGATATTGCCGAAGCCGGCAGCGGTCAGATAGGCGCTCATTTCCAGTTCCGGGTGCACGCCCGACGCAACCTTGCGGATCAGTTTCAACACCAGGCTGTTGCCGACCACCACCGAACTGTTGGATTGCTCGGCGGACAGGTAACGCACATCCGACTCTGCCGTCAGGCCCAGTTTGGCGAGCTCGGCGGTGGGTTCAAAACGGATTTCACCGCCATCGGAAGGCAACACCGTGCTGTTCTGCATGCCCTGCAATACCGCGCGAATAAAGTTTTCCAGGCTGAAGGCATCAGTGATCAGGCCAACCTGCGGGCCACGGCGCACCCGTGACAAGGCCAGTTGCTGGGGCAATGCCGTGCCGACCTGGTCTTCGGCAATAAAGCCGAACGGCAGTTGGTAGCGACTGGTCTGGCCGCCACCGGTGACTTCGATTTCACTCAACAACACGGGGTGCTGCGCATCGCCAAATCGCACACCGTAGGCCAGATTGACCTTCTCGATGGCCGCGTCCTTGCCGGCGAACCAGCGGCGGTTCTGCAGCCAGTTCGGCAGGATGCCCTGCTCCAGCGTGGTGCGTGAAGGCGCTTCGAGCAACTCTTCCATGCGCTTTTTCAGCACCAGCGTGGTGAAGTCCGGTAGGCTTTGCGCCGGTTCCACATGCCAGCTCGGCATCTGGTTCTCCGCGGCGAGGCCGAACCAGTAGAACCCATAGGGCGCCAGGGTCAGGAGGAAGCTCAATTGGCCGATGGGTGGAAACGCATTACCGCCAAGCATCTCCACAGGCACCATGCCGACGTATGCCGACAGGTCCAGCTCCACGGCCTGGGCGCTGCGCGAAACGTTGGCCACGCACAGGATGATTTCATGCTTGCCGTCAGGCCCGGTGTATTCGCGGGTATAGGCCAGCACCCGGCGATTGGTCGGCGAGAGCATTTTCAAGGTACCGCGCCCGAACGCCTTGGACTGCTTGCGCACCGTTAACATGCGCCTGGTCCAGTTCAACAGCGAATGCGGGTCGCCGGCCTGGGTTTCGACATTGACCGACAGGTAGCCATATTGCGGGTCCATGATCGGCGGCAGCACCAGGCTGGCCGGGTCGGCGCGGGAAAACCCGCCGTTGCGGTCGATCGACCACTGCATCGGCGTGCGCACACCGTCGCGATCGCCGAGGTAGATGTTGTCGCCCATGCCGATCTCGTCACCGTAGTACAAGGTCGGCGTGCCGGGCATCGACAGCAACAGGCTGTTGAGCAACTCCACGCGCCGGCGATCACGCTCCATCAACGGCGCCAGGCGCCGGCGAATCCCCAGGTTGATCCGCGCCCGTCGATCGGCCGCGTAGTAATTCCACAGGTAGTCACGCTCCTTGTCGGTGACCATCTCCAAGGTGAGCTCATCGTGGTTGCGCAGGAAAATCGCCCATTGGCAATTGGCCGGGATCTCCGGGGTCTGGCGCAAGATGTCGGTGATCGGAAAACGGTCTTCCTGGGCCAGCGCCATGTACATGCGCGGCATCAACGGGAAGTGAAACGCCATGTGGCATTCGTCGCCGTTCAGGCCCTTTTTATCGGTGTCGCCGAAATACAGCTGCGTGTCCTCCGGCCATTGGTTGGCCTCGGCCAGCAGCATGCGGTCGGGGTAATTGGCGTCGATTTCGGCACGGATCTTTTTGAGAACGTCGTGGGTTTCCGGCAGGTTCTCGTTGTTGGTGCCGTCGCGCTCGATCAGGTACGGGATCGCGTCGAGGCGCAACCCGTCGATGCCCATGTCCAGCCAGTAGCGCATGACCGACAGCACCGCTTTCATCACCTGCGGGTTATCGAAATTCAGATCGGGCTGGTGTGAATAGAAGCGGTGCCAAAAGTATTGGCCGGCCACCGGGTCCCAGGTCCAGTTGGATTTTTCAGTGTCGAGAAAGATGATGCGGGTGCCGTCGTACTTTTGATCGTCATCGGACCACACGTAGAAATCCCGCGCGGCCGAACCTTTCTTGGCCTTGCGTGCGCGCTGGAACCAGGCGTGCTGGTCCGAGGTGTGGTTGATGACCAGTTCGGTGATCACCCGCAGACCACGTTTATGCGCCTCGGCGATGAAGCGCTTGGCGTCGGCCATGGTGCCGTAGTCGCTGTGCACGCCACGATATTCGGCGATGTCATAACCATCGTCGCGACGCGGCGAAGGATAGAACGGCAACAGCCAGATAGTATTGACGCCCAGGTCGGCAATGTAGTCGAGCTTGGCGATCAGGCCCGGAAAATCGCCGATCCCGTCGTTATTGGAGTCGAAATAGGATTTGACGTGAACTTGATAGATGACCGCGTCCTTGTACCAGAGCGGGTCCTTGATAAAGGTGGCTGCCTTGGGTTTCTTCGCCATTTGAAACTCCTGTTGAATACGAAAGAACGCCCTGACGCGGATCGTTCCCACGCAGAGCGTGGGAACGATCTTGGGCTAGGGGGTAATTCGCCAGATCCCGAACGGCTGATACGCCGGATCGATGCGCATGAACTGGTACTTGCCGTGCCAGGTCCAGCGATGGCCGTTCATCAAGTCTTCGCCCTGGGTGCTGGCATCGTCCGGCAAACCCATCTCCCACAGCGGCAACTCGAAATTCGCCTCCTGCACGTTGTGCGGATCGAGGTTGACCGCCACCAGGATGAAATTGCTGCCATCGGCGCTACGCTTGCCGAAGTAGAGGATGTTGTCGTTCCAGGTGTTGTAGACCTTCAGGCCCAGGTGCGTGTGCAGCGCCGGGTTTTGCCGGCGGATACGATTGAGCTGGGCGATCTCGGCAATGATGTTGCCGGGGGCGTTGAAGTCCCTGGGTCGGATCTCGTACTTCTCGGAGTCGAGGTATTCCTCCTTGCCTGGAATCGCCGCCGACTCACACAATTCAAAGCCGGAGTACATGCCCCACAACCCCGAACCCATGGTTGCCAGGGCGGCGCGAATCAGAAAACCGGGGCGGCCGGATTCATGCAGGAATGCCGGGTTGATGTCCGGCGTATTGACGAAGAAATTCGGCCGGTAGCACTCGCGCCACGGCGACTCGTTGAGTTCGGTGAAATAGGTGGCCAGCTCCTGCTTGGTGTTGCGCCAGGTGAAGTAGGTGTAGCTCTGCGAATAACCGACCTTGCCCAGCCGCGCCATCATCGCCGGAGTGGTAAACGCTTCGGCGAGGAAGATCACGTCAGGGTACAGCGCCCGCACATCGGCGATCAGCCATTGCCAGAACGGCAACGGTTTGGTGTGCGGATTGTCCACGCGAAACAACTTCACGCCCTCCAGCACCCAACCCACGACGATATCGCGCAACTCGATCCAGAGGCTGGGAATCGCCTCGACGGCATAAAAGTCGACATTGACGATGTCCTGGTATTTTTTCGGCGGGTTCTCCGCGTACTTGATCGTGCCGTCCGGCCGCCAATTGAACCAGCCCGGATGTTGCTGCAGCCATGGGTGGTCCTGGGAACATTGAATGGCAAAATCGAGGGCAATTTCCAGACCATGATCAGCCGCGGCTGCGACCAGGCGGCGGAAGTCTTCGCGGGTGCCCAACTGCGAATGAATCGCCTCGTGCCCGCCCTCTTCACTGCCGATGGCATAGGGGCTGCCGGGATCGTCGGGACCGGCGGTCAGGGAGTTGTTCGGGCCTTTGCGATAACTGCGACCGATGGGGTGGATCGGCGGGAAGTACAACACGTCGAAGCCCATGTCCTGGATCATCGCCAGCCGCGAATGCACGTCATTGAAAGTACCGTGGCGCGCGGGATCGTCGGTGATCGAGCGCGGGAACAGTTCATACCAGCTGGCGAACTGCGCCAGCTCACGTTCCACATCGACCGGGTACTCCGGGCTCAGGCTCAGGTAGGCACGATGATTGGCCTGGGCCATCAAATCAGCGCTACGAGGGTGCAGAAACAGTGCAACCTGCTCGGTTTCGAGCAGCCCCGACAGTTCGTGATGCAAGGCTGCCAATTGCTCACTCAATTGACCTTCGGTGCGTTCGGCGGCTTGCTGAACGTGAAGGCGACCTTCTTGCAGTTCCAGGCTGACAGGCACGCCCGCAGTGTGCTTTTTCTCCAGTTCATAGCAAAAGCTGGCGAACTGATCGATCCAGGCCTCGATACAGAAAACATGACGCCCCTGCGCCTGCACGCGAAACTGCCCCTGCCAGCCATTATTACCCAGCTCGATCATGACCTCGCTATGCCAGGCCTCATCGCCATCGGCCTGCCAGCGAATCCGCACGGCCAGTTTGTCGTGACCGTCGGCAAAAACCTTGCTGGTCACCACCACATCCTGGCCTTCCACGGCCTTGACGGCGAACTGCCCGCCATCCAGGGTCGGCATGGTGTTTTCGATTACGATTCGCGGCAATAACAACGCCTGTGACAGTGGAATGTGCGGGTTGTAGCTCAACTCACCAGGTTTTTCAGCCGTCATCGAGCATCTCTCCTTACGCCCCAAGGACGCTCATGTCTGCAATTGTCATC
Organism: Pseudomonas umsongensis; assembly: GCF_002236105.1. Taxonomy (GTDB): domain Bacteria; phylum Pseudomonadota; class Gammaproteobacteria; order Pseudomonadales; family Pseudomonadaceae; genus Aquipseudomonas; species Aquipseudomonas umsongensis. The sequence continues at coordinate 824,181 of NZ_NIWU01000001.1, read as the reverse complement.
CACATCGGTCAGTCCCTCACCGAATGAACTCACTTAGGTTCCGAGCGACGGGCGTCGGGAAAAGTTCATCGGCAATTGGCTGGAATCAAACCCTTTACACAGTGGTCAACCAACTTAAGCACGACTCACGCCATGTGCCACTGGAGGTATGAACAATGAACAATCCATTCCCGGCAGAAACACCCGATCCGAACATCGACAACCCGGTGATACCACCCAGCGATCCGCAGCCTGTGCCTGAGCAGGACCCTCCGGGGAGCAATCCGCCACCCAGGGAAGAGCCGCCTACGACAATGCCACCGGTGATTGTGACCCCTGAATGAAGACAGTTGATCGGTCCCCCTGCCGCGCTGGGGGACCGATCGAAGGAATAGTCCGAATGACGTTTCCGGCGAACGTGTAGTACCGGTCCTGAATTGGATTTTTTTGCCCAGGCGGCGCTTTACGGGAATTTGCCCAGGGCTTTACATAGCAACTACTTCACCCCCCTTGAGTACGGCCAGCCATGAACACCTTTTTCGACGGCAGCAGATTCACCGAAAGAGCAAGCGCACGGCAAAACACGCTTATTCGTGAACCCATCGTCGACGGCTGGCCTCACTTTGAAAATCTTCAATTACGAGTTTCTCTGCTTCCATATCGAACGCAGTCTTCAAGAGGACACTAGAAGCTCGATACTCAAGGAACTGGAGAATCAGCTAACCCATCGTGACTTCGACTATAGCCAGCATGAACTTCACGACTGTAGGAGCGAGCATGCTCGCGAAGATCGTGAACGATAATGCTGGTAGCCAGGCACCCCGAGGCGGTCTTGAGTTTTTCGCGAGCGTGCTCGCTCCTACAGTTGGTCTTTTTCTTTATCCAGCATATTCACGATCCTAGGCATCACGCCAAGAATCACTAACGCCAGCAATGTACTCAACACCGCCGTGGCTTCCCTTCCCAACCCCGCAGACACCCCGATCGCGGCAGTCATCCACAATCCGGCGGCGGTGGTCAGGCCTTTAACGTGGCCTTCGTCGCCTTCCTGGTTTTTCAGGATGGTGCCGGCACCGAGGAAGCCGATCCCGGCGATCACCCCCTGGACGACCCGGCTCATGGCATCCGCCTGGGAGCCGGACATTTGTGGCACCAGTACGAACAACGCCGCGCCCAGCGCCACCAGCATGTGGGTGCGCACCCCCGCGGCCTTGCCCTTGTGCTCGCGCTCGAAACCGAGAATGCCGCCCAGTACCGCGGCCATCAACAGGCGCACGGTGATGCGGGTCAATTGCGAGGCATCGCCGATGTCGGCGAACTCGGCTTGCAGGGTAACCCAGACTTCGTGCCACCAGGCATTCATGGCGAATTCCCTTGTAGAGAGCTTTGCAAATGGGTCATGGAGGATGGACCGCGCCGACCATTAATCAGTTGCACAGAACGATGCTCGATGCCGAAAGCCTAATGTTTCATCCATCGTAAAAAACCAGGATTACGCCATGACCGTACGCATTGAGAACCAGACCTGCTTCTTTATCACCGCAAACGGCGAGGAAATTCGCCTGTGTCCCGATGTGACTATCATCACCGACGGGGAAAAAGCCATGTCGGCGGTCGATCTCGACGGCCAGCGCATCTACATCACCGAAGCAGAAGCGGACGCATTGACCGTAGCAGGTGCGGTGGATGGTCGCCGGCATTTGAAAGCGACCGACAGTGATTCGGTGATTTGACTGCCCTGGATCAATAAAGCCCGAAAACGTCTGGTATAGGTCCCCCGGCCCCGCAGCGCCAGCTGCTTCAACTTGTCGCAGGCGGGGGTACCGCGACCATCTGATCCGGTTTTTAAAGCAATACCTGAGTCTGTTATGCAAACAGATCGGCGCTCATAGTGCTCCTGCCTGATGGAGGCTGATGAGCGAAAGACCATGAGCGATAGAATCCCCGTCCGAACCCTGGAAAGCGCCCCCGTAGTCAAGACTTTCGAGCCCTCGCGTCCAAAGATGAAGGCCAAGTCCAGCGACAACCTGATCCACACCCGTAGTTTCACCGGCCTGTTCCGTTCCCTGCGCATCAGCGGCGCGGGTTTTCTGTTCCTGCTGTTCTTCGGCACCGTATGGCTGAACTGGGGTGGCCGCCAGGCGGTGCTCTGGGACCTTTCCGAAAGTAAATTCCACATTTTTGGCGCGACGTTCTGGCCACAGGATTTCATCCTGCTCTCGGCGCTGCTGATCATTGCCGCGTTCGGCTTGTTCGCGATCACAGTGTTCGCCGGCCGCGTATGGTGCGGCTATACCTGCCCGCAGAGCTCCTGGACCTGGATTTTCATGTGGTGCGAGAAGATCACCGAAGGCGAACGCAACCAGCGGATCAAACTGCAAGCGGCGCCCTGGGGACTGAACAAACTGCTGCGCCGCTCGGCCAAACACACCCTGTGGCTGGCCATCAGCCTGTTGACCGGCCTGACCTTCGTTGGCTATTTCACGCCGATCCGCCCGCTGGCCGAAGAACTCCTGACCTGGCAAATGGGTGGCGTCAGCCTGTTCTGGGTGCTGTTCTTCACCGGTGCCACCTACATCAATGCAGGCTGGCTGCGTGAAGCGGTGTGCATGCACATGTGCCCGTATGCGCGATTCCAGAGCGTGATGTTCGACAAGGATACCCTGACCATTTCCTACGACGTGGCTCGTGGCGAGCACCGTGGCCCAAGAAAGCGCGAGGTCAAGCCGGCTGAGGTCGGCCTGGGTGACTGCATCGATTGCCAGCTCTGCGTGCAGGTCTGTCCGACCGGCATCGACATTCGCGACGGTTTGCAGATGGAATGCATCGGTTGCGCGGCATGCATCGACGCCTGTGATTCGATCATGGACAAAATGGGCTACGAGCGCGGGCTGATCAGCTATACCTCGGAGCACCAACTGCAAGGCGGCAAGACCCGCCTGTTGCGGCCACGATTGATTGGTTACACCGCCGTGTTGCTGGTGATGATCGGTGCGCTGGTCGTTGCGCTGATGGAACGGCCGATGGTGTCGCTGGACGTGAGCAAGGACCGTGGACTGTTCCGTGAGAACAGCCAGGGGCAGATCGAAAACATCTACAGCCTCAAGGTCATCAACAAGACCCAGCAACGCCAGGACTACCGCCTGACGCTGGTGGATGGCGATGGCTTCCAACTACAGGGCAAGACCGACTTGAGCCTGGCGCCGGGTGAGATTGTTGATGTTCCCGTGTCGGTGGCGATGACCACGGAGCGGCCGGGCAGCAGTTCGCAAAGCATCGTCTTCAAGATCGTCGACAGCGATGAGCCGGGCATCTTCAGCGAGGCCAAGAGCCGGTTTGTTGCACCCATGAACCGTTGATCCCTTAGACTGCAGTGCGCCATTCGCGAGCAGACGCCGCATCGTTCTTGTGGGAGCGAGCCTGCTCGCGAAGAAGTCACCTCGTCTTTTCTGAAAGACACCAATCCGGGCATACGATGAAACGCTACGAAAAATTCGCCGATGACATTGCTGAACTGATCCGCACCGGCGTTCTCGGGCCCGGCCAGCGTGTGCCGTCGGTGCGCTATGCCAGCCAGACCCATGGGGTAAGCCCGTCAACGGTGTTCCAGGCGTATTACTTGCTTGAGCGTCGCGGCCTGATTCGCGCCCGACCGCGCTCTGGATACTTCGTCAACGCCCATGCACCACGGCCATTTTCCGAGCCGGGGATCAGCAGCCAGGTCAATGAATCCACCGAAGTCGATGTCAGCGAACTGGTGTTCTCGGTCCTTGAATCGATCAAGGACCCGAACACCGTAGCCTTCGGCTCGGCATTCCCCAGCCCGACCCTGTTTCCGCTGCAGCGCCTGTCGCGCTCCCTGGCCAGCGCTGCCCGAGACATGGACCCGCGCATGGTGGTCACCGACATGTCGCCGGGCAACCCGCAATTGCGCCGACAAATTGCCCTGCGCTACATGGTGGGCGGCTTGATGCTGCCCATGGAAGAATTGCTGATCACCAACGGTGCGTTGGAAGCGCTGAACCTGTGCCTGCAAGCCGTGACACAACCCGGCGACCTGGTAGCCATCGAGGCCCCGGCGTTCTACGCCTGCCTGCAAGTGCTCGAACGCTTGAAACTCAAGGCCGTGGAAATCCCCGTGCACCCGCGCGACGGCATCGACCTCGGGGTGCTCGCGCAAACCCTGGAACGCCACCCGATCAAGGCCTGCTGGTGCATGACCAGTTTCCAGAACCCCATGGGCGCGACCATGCCCGAAGCGAAAAAGCGCGAACTGGTGGAATTGCTGCGCGTCCATCAAGTGCCGTTGATCGAGGACGATGTCTACGCCGAACTCTATTACGGTCAGCAGGCACCGAAACCGGCAAAGGCCTTTGATACCGAAGGACTGGTGATGCACTGTGGGTCTTTCGCCAAGAGCCTGGCCCCGGGTTACCGCATTGGCTGGGTCGCCGCCGGGCGGTATGCACAGAAGATCGAGCGGTTAAAACTCATGACCTCCCTTTGCGCTTCGATGCCGGCCCAGGCAGCCATTGCCGACTACCTGCAGCACGGGGGTTATGATCGGCATTTGCGCAGGTTGCGTTATGCCCTGGAGGAACAGCAAAGCGCCATGCTGTCGGCCATTGCCCGCTATTTCCCGGCGCAGACCCGCGTCAGTCAACCCGCTGGCGGCTACTTCCTCTGGCTGGAATTACCCGAGCAGATGGATTCGCTGAAGTTGTTCCAGATGGCGTTGGCGCAAGGGATCAGCATTGCGCCAGGGCCGATTTTCTCGCCAACGCAGCGCTTCAGGAATTGTATTCGGCTGAATTATGGCAGCCCGTGGGATGAGGCTTCGGAGAAGGCGATGGAGACGCTGGGGCGGATTGTAAGATCCTTCTAAAAGCAAAGATCGCAGCCTGCGGCAGCTCCTACAAGGAAATGCAATCCCATGTAGGAGCTGCCGCAGGCTGCGATCTTTTGATCTTGATGTTTACCGGCCGCCGCCAAGGTCGACAAAGGTCCCGGTTGCATAGGACGCTTTATCCGACAACAACCACACAATCGCCTCCGCCACCTCATCCGGGCGCCCGCCACGGGCCATTGGAATCGCCGACTCCAGCTTGCTGACCCGATCCGGATCGCCGCTCAGGGCGTGAAAATCGGTGTAGATATAGCCCGGACGCACGGCGTTGACTCGAATCCCCTCACCGGCCACTTCCTTGGACAGGCCAATGGTGAAGGTGTCGAGCGCACCCTTGGAGGCTGCATAGTCGACGTATTCGTTGGGGGCGCCCAAACGCGCGGCGACCGAGGATACGTTGACAATGCTGCCGCCCTGCCCGCCGTGCTTGGGCGACATGCGCAAGATGGCGTGCTTGGCGCAGAGGACTGGCGCCAACACGTTGGTCTTGAGAATTTTGAGGATGCGGAATTCGGACATTTCGTCGACCCGGGATTTTTGCCCCACGGTGCCGGCGTTATTCACCAGCGCGGTGACTCGACCCAGCTCGCTGTCCACCCGGTTGAACAAAGCGACGACTTCGTCTTCGATGCTGACGTCGGCGCGCACGGCGATGGCTTGGGCACCCAAGGCGCGGACCTGGTCCAGCACCGTTTGCGCCGCCTGCTCATCGGACTGGTAGTTGATGCAGATCCTATAACCTTGCCTGGCGGCCAACAGCGCAGTGGCGGCACCGATGCCGCGACTTCCACCGGTGATGACGATGACTTTGTCCATGCCCACTTTCCCCCTTCAAACCTATGCAGTCGGGGGGAAGAATAACCGCCATTTGCGGATTTTGCATGGCACCGTCATCGGTCCCGCCAGATCAAGCCAGTTCCAATTGCTCGCTGCGGTGGATTTCCTTCATGAAGCGTTCGGCCGGCAGCGGGTGCCCCAGCAAATAACCCTGCAGCGAATCGCAACCGAGTTGGGTCAGGAAGTCCTGCTGCGAGCCTGTTTCGACGCCTTCCGCGACGATCCGCAAGCCCAGTGCCTGGCCGAGGGCGACGATGGCTGAAACGATGGCGGCGTCGTCGCTGTCACGCTCCAGGTCGCGGACGAAACCGCGGTCGATTTTCAGCTCGTTGGCCGGCAGGCGCTTGAGGTACATCAAGCTCGAATAGCCGGTACCGAAATCGTCGATGGACAAATCAACGCCCATATCCGACAGCTCCTGCAGCACCGTCATGCTGGCATCGGCGTCGCTCATGGCCGTGGTTTCAGTGATCTCCAGGGTCAGGCTGTTGGCTGGCAAATGGTGGGTGGCCAGCGCCTTGGCGACGCTCTGCACCAGGCCCGCGTGGCAGAACTGCAACGCCGAGAGATTAACCGCGATGCGCCAGTGGGTGTAGCCGAGCACATACCATTCGCGCATCTGGCGACAGGCTTCGTTGAGGACCCATTCGCCGATGGGAATGATCAGCCCGGTTTTCTCCGCCAGCTCGATGAATTTGTCCGGCAGCAGCATGCCCTGGGTCGGATGCTCCCAGCGCAGTAACGCTTCAGCGCCCACCGGACGGCCGTTGTGAGCGTCGAATTTGGGCTGGTAATGCAGGCTGAACTCGTTCTGGTCCACGGCGTTGCGCAGGTCTTGCAGCAATTGCAGCTGCTTGCGCGCGTTGCTGTTCATCGAGACATCGAAAAAACTGTAGCCGTTCTTTCCCGTCCCCTTGGCGTGATACATCGCCGCATCGGCGTTCATCAGCAATTCATGAGCCGTCTGGCCATTGCCCGGATACAGGGCGATGCCGACACTGGCGGATATCTGCAGATCATGCTCGGCCACCCGGAATGCCCGGGCGATCAAGCTCACTTGCCGGGCTGCGAGGCTCACTGCGTCATCCGGTACGCTCAATTGAACGAGCAGCACGAACTCATCGCCGCCGATGCGTGCCAGGGTGTCCTGGCCACGCAGGTCTTCGCGCAGGCGCAAGCTGACTTCACGCAGCAACTGGTCGCCCATATGGTGACCGAAGGCGTCATTGACCGGCTTGAAGCCATCGAGATCGATGAACATCAACGCCAGGCAACCACCCTCGTTGTCGGCCCTGGAGATCCCCTGATCGATGCGGTCGGCCAGCAACATCCGATTCGGCAGACCGGTCAGGGTGTCGTGCAAGGCCAGTTGGGTCAGTTCGCGGTTGGCTTCGGTCAGCGCCTGGGCAAGACTGGCGGTACGGGCCTCCAGGCGCGCATCGAGGATCGAAGTCAGCAAGGCGATGCTCAATACCGCCAGGGTGGTGATCAGCACCAGGTTGTCGAGGCCGTTGCCGCTCAGGCCATTGGCGGCTGCGCCGCAAAAGCTGCCTGCGGGAAACTGCGCGGCGGCCATGCCGGTGTAGTGCATGCCGACAATGGCAATGCCCATCAGCACCGCCGCGCCACCGCGGATCAGGCGCACATAAGGCGCGTGCTGGCGCAGGCGGAACGCAATCCATAGTGCTGCGCCGGAGGCGACTACGGCTATGAGCAAGGATGCGCCGAACAGCGTCGGGTCGTAGTCGATTCCCGGCTGCATGCGCATCGCCGCCATGCCGGTGTAGTGCATGGCACTGATCCCGGCGCCCATGACCAGCGCACCGAACGCCAGCTGCCAGGCCGGTAACTGCGCCTGGCTGACCAGCCACAGGGCGAAGCCGCAGGACAGGATGCCGATCAACAGCGACAGCAAGGTAATAGAGAGGTCGTACCCCAGGTCGATGGGTAGCTTGAAGGCTAGCATGCCGATGAAATGCATCGACCATACGCCGATGCCCATGGCGAACGCACCGCCGGCCGTCCAGCAATGCACCGCCCGGCCCTTGGCCGTGGCAATGCGCCCGGTCAGGTCCAGTGCAGTGTATGACGCGAGAATTGCCACACAGAGCGAAATGATGACCAGCGTTGGGGAGTAGCTACCGATGAGCATGGAGATGTCTCGCAATCACCTCCGTACTGCTTCCGTTCTCGGAGGTGTAAATCCGAGGGATTGTACTGATTCCAAATGAGAACGCACTCACAAAATGAGCAAAAGGCCAGCAAGGCGATGAAACGCTTGTTTTAAGGTTTTACATTAACTCCATCGGCACATGTTAATCCCTGTAGGAGCTGCCGCAGGCTGCGATCCTTTGATCTTGTTTTTAAAAAGCAACGTCAAAAGATCGCAGCCTGCGGCAGCTCCTACAGTGAGGGGTGGCGTCAGGGGTTATCAGTCACCTGAAGCTGGCCGTCCCAGCCGCCGCCCAGGGCCGCAATCAACTGCACGCTGGCGATCAGGCGGCTCTGCAACAGGTCCAGGTTACTGCGTTCATTGCTCAAAGCCGCGGCCTGGACCACCACTACATCCAGATAAGCGATCACCCCCGCCTTGTACTGGTTCTCGGTCAGTCGCAACGACTCACGGGCTGCGTCCAACGCCTGTTGTCGCACCACGGCTTCGTCCTTCAGCACCTTGAGCTGGACCAGATAGTTTTCCACCTCCCGGAAACCGTCGAGTACAGTCTGGCGATATTTGGCCACGGTTTCGTCATAGGCTGCTTCGCTACGGTCCACTTCCGCCGAACGCTGCCCACCGTCGAACAGGGTCATTGCCAGTTGCGGGCCGACCGACCAGAAACGGTTCGGCAGGCTGAACAGGTCTTTCGACGTGCTGCTGCTGTAGCCACCGTTCAAACTCAGGGTCAGGTCCGGGTAATAGGCGGCCTTGGCCACGCCGATGTTGGCGTTGGCGGCGATGACCGAGCGTTCAGCCGAAGCAATGTCAGGCCGGCGTTCCAGCAGTTGCGAAGGCAGGCTCAGCGGCACCTCGGGCAAGGCTGGGATCGTTTGTGTTTCCGCCAGGCTGAATTCGGCCGGTGGTAAGCCGATCAGCACCGCGATGGCGTTTTCCAACTGCGCGCGTTGCCAGATCAGATCGACCATGTCTGCCTCGGTGCCCTTGAGTTGCGTCTGGGCCTGGGCCACCGCGTCCTTGCCGGATACCCCGGCACGGTACTGGTTTTCGGTCATTTTCAGCGAACGCTGGTAGGCCGCGACAGTCGCTTCAAGCAAGCGTTTCTGCTCGTCGATCACCCGCAACTGCAGGTAGTTCTGCACCAGCTCCGACTGCTGGCTCAGGCGCATCGCCGCCAGGTCGGCAAAACTCGCTTGGGCATTGGCGGTGTCGGCTTCAAGACCACGGCGCAACTTGCCCCAGACATCGGCCTCCCAACTGACCCCGGCCTGGGCGGTGTAGGTGTCTCGAATACCGCTGGACGAACTGGTCAGGCTGGAACTGCTACTGCCGGTACCCTGGCTGGAGCGGTTTTTCCCCAGTGTCAGGTCCACCGTCGGAAAAAACGCGCCACGGGCGCTACGTACCAAGGCCTGGGCCTGGCGGTACTGGGCTTCGGACTGGGCAACGGTCTGGTTGGCGCTGTTGAGCTTCTCGATCAAGCCATTGAGTTGCCGGTCGCCGTACAGCTCCCACCACGCACCGCGAGCCAGGGAATCGCTCGGGTTGGCCTGGCGCCAGCCGGCTGCTTCCTTGTACTGCGCAGGTTCTGCGGTTTGCGGGCGCTGGTAATCCGGGCCGATGGCGCAGGCACTGAGCATCGCGACGCACAGCGACAGGCTCAGCAACCGCGACCCTCGAGCGCTGATCAGCGGTGCAGCCAGGTTGAATAGCGAACGGTCAGTCATAGCGGAGTTTCCAAAGCAGCATCGGTACGCACCCCACGCCAGTGGTTGAAGCGATGGCGCAGTTTGTCGAGATAGAGATAGACCACCGGGGTGGTGTAAAGGGTCAGCACCTGGCTGAAGATCAGTCCGCCGATGATGGTCAGGCCAAGCGGTTGGCGCATTTCCGCACCTTCCGCGCGGCTCAGCAACAGCGGCAAGGCGCCGAGGATCGCGGCAAGGGTCGTCATCAAAATCGGCCGCAAACGTTGCAGGCACGCGTTGCGAATCGACTCCAGCGGCGCCATGCCCTGATGCCGCTCAAGCTGCAACGCCAGGTCGATCATCAGGATGGCGTTCTTCTTCACCACGCCGATCAACAGGAACAGGCCGAGCAACGAGATCAGGCTGAACTCACCGCCCAGGGCGTAGATCGACAGCAACGCGCCGACACCCGCCGAAGGCAAGGTGGACAGAATGGTCAGCGGATGAATGTAGCTCTCATATAGCACGCCCAGCACCAGGTACACCGCCACCAGCGCGCCAAGGATCATCCACGGCTGGCTTTTCTGGGTCGCGGCGAAGGCATCGGCGGTGCCGGCCATTTTCGCGATGACGTCTTCCGGCAGGCCCACCAAAGCAATCGCTCGCTCGATGGCGGCACTGCCCTGCTCCACGGTCACGCCTTCGGCCATGTCGAAGGCGATGCTTTCCGAGGCGAACTGGCCTTCATGGCTAACCCGATCGTCTGCCAGGCTGTTCTCGTAATGGGCGATGGTCGACAGCGGAATCCGCGCGCCGTCCGCGGTGATCACCTGCACCTGTTTGAGCGTGATCGGGTCCTGGGCGTACTTGGGATTGACCTCCATCACCACCTGATACTGGTTGAGGCTGTCGTAGATGGTCGAAATCTGCCGCTGGGCATAGGCGTTGTTGAGCACCGCCGTGACCATCGCCATGTCCACGCCCAGGCGCTTGGCCTGGTCGCGATCGACGATCAACTTCACCTGCTGGGCGCCCCGGCCTTCGCGGGCATCGATCGCGGTCAGTTCCGGTAGCGCCTTGAGCGCCGTCAGCACTTTTGGATACCACTCGCGCAGCGCCCCCAGGTCACCGCTTTGCAGGATGTAGGAATATTGCGACGAGGTCTGTTCGCGGCCACCGCCAAACTGCAGGTCCTGGTCGGCCATCAGCATCAGTTGCGCACCGGCAACCTTGGGCATTTCCTTGCGCAGGCGTTCAATGACCTTCTGCGCGGAAAGGTTGCGTTCCTTGATGGGTTTGAGGCGCACCAGCATGAACGCGTTGTTGGTGCCGTTGCTGCCACCAATGAAACCGGCGACGCTTTCAACGGCTTCGTCCTTGAGCACGGCGCGGCGGAAGGTCTCCATTTTCGGTTGCATCACACTGAACGACAAACCGTCATCGCCACGCACGAAACCGATCAGTTGGCCAGTGTCTTGCTGAGGAAGAAATATTTTAGGAACAACAACATACAGCGCAATATTAACGCCAATTGTCACGAATAAACTGAGCAAGGTCAGGCGACGGTGGCGCAACACCCAGTCAAGGCTGGTGGCGTATTTGCCGACCATCCATTCGTTGGCCTGCTGACTCCAGCGTTGCAGGCGGTTTTCCTGGCCTGGCGTGTGCGGCTTGAGCCAACGGGCGCAGAGCATCGGCGTCAAGGTCAGCGAGACCACCAGCGACACCACGATAGCCGCCGCCAGGGTGATGGAGAACTCGCGGAACAGGCTCTCGATGATCCCGCCCATGAACAGGATCGACAGGAACACCGCCACCAGCGACACGTTCATCGATAGCAGGGTAAAGCCGACTTCCTGGGCGCCGAGGTACGCCGCCTTCATCGGTCGTACACCCGCGTCGATGTGCCGAGAGATGTTCTCCAGCACCACGATGGCATCGTCCACCACCAGCCCGGTGGCCAGGATCAACGCCATCAGCGACAGGTTGTTCAGCGAGAAGCCATAGAGGTACATCACGGCAAAGGTGCCGACCAGCGATACCGGCACCGCCAGGGTCGGGATCAGCGAGGCGCGAAAGTTGCCGAGAAACAGGAACACCACCAGGATCACCAGCGCCACGGCGATCAGCAGGGTCATCTCCGCCTCGTGCAGCGTGGCCTTGATCACCGGCGAGCGGTCCATGGCCAGGTTCAGCTTGACGCTGGCCGGCAGCACGGCCTGCAACGCCGGCAACTGGGCCTTGATCTCGTTGACCGTCTCGATGATGTTGGCACCGGCCTGGCGGTTGATCACCAGCAGTACCGCCGAATCGTTATTGAAGAAGCCGCTGTTGTAGCGATCCTCGACGCCGTCGCTGACCTTGGCCACATCCTTCAGGCGCAGGGCTGCGCCGTCCGCGTAGTGGATGATCAGCGACTCGTAGTCCTTGGCTTTTTCCAGCTGATCGTTGGCCTGTACCTGCCACAAGCGTTGATCGTCTTCGACCGAACCCTTGGGCCGGCGCACGTTGGCATTGGCGATGGTGTTGCGCACATCGTCCAGGGCCACGCCGTACTGGTTGAGCGCCTGGGGCTCAAGTTCGATGCGCACCGCCGGCAGGGAGCTGCCGCCGATCTGCACTTCGCCAACGCCCTGCACCTGCGACAGGCTCTGGGACAGGATCGTCGAGGCCAGGTCATAGAGCTGGCCTTTTTCCAGCACGTCCGAGGTCAGCGACAGCACCATGATCGGTGCCTGGGACGGGTTGATCTTCTTGTAGGTCGGCATGCTGCGCATCCCGCTGGGCAGCAGGTTGCGCGAGGCGTTGATCGCCGCCTGCACTTCCCGCGCCGCGCCGTTGATGTCGCGGTCGAGGTCAAATTGCAGGATGACCCGGGTCGAACCCTGGCTGGAGCGGCTGCTCATGGTGTTGACCCCGGCGATGGCGCCGAAGGAACGTTCCAGCGGGGTCGCCACCGTCGAGGCCATGACCTCGGGGCTGGCGCCCGGCAGGCTGGCCTGCACCACGATCACCGGGAAGTCCATTTGCGGCAGGGGTGAGACCGGCAACAGGCCGAAACTTACACCGCCCAGGAGCATAATGGCCAAGCTCAGCAGCATGGTTGCGACCGGGCGCTTGATGAAAGGTCCCGAGAGGTTCATTGACCCACCTCTGTGGGAGCGAGCCTGCTCGCGAAGAGGCCTGCACGTTCAACATCGATGCTCACCGACCCACCGCTTTCGCGAGCAGGCTCGCTCCCACAGGTTGTGCATGCCGTCATACCGCCGTCTCCTGAACGTCGGTTTTGCCAAAACGTCGACCGAGGCGGTCGAAGTACAGGTAGATTACTGGCGTGGTGAACAGGGTCAGCACCTGGCTCAACAGCAAGCCGCCGACCATCACCAGGCCCAGCGGCTGGCGCAGTTCCGCGCCAGAGCCAGTGGCCAGCATCAACGGCACCGCGCCGAACAAGGCCGCCAGGGTGGTCATCAGGATCGGCCGGAAACGCAGGAGGGCCGCCTGGTAGATCGCCGTTTGCGGGTCCATGCCCTGATTGCGTTCAGCGTCTAGGGCGAAGTCGATCATCATGATCGCGTTTTTCTTCACGATACCGATCAGCAGGATAATGCCGATGATCGCGATCATCCCCAGGTCATTGCCACTGAGGATCAGCGCCAACAACGCGCCGACGGCCGCCGAGGGCAAGGTCGACAGAATGGTGATCGGGTGGATATAGCTCTCGTAGAGCACGCCCAGCACGATGTACATGGTCACCACCGCCGCCAGGATCAGCAGCAAGGTGCTCGACAGCGACGCCTGGAACGCTTCGGCCGCGCCCTGGAACTGGGTCTGCACGCCGATCGGCATGCCGATGTCCTGCTGCACCTGTTCGATGATCTCTACCGCATGCCCCAGCGCCACGCCGGGGGCCAGGTTGAACGACATCATCACCGCCGGGAACTGGCCGATGTGAGTAATCGCCAGTTGCGCCTGGCGCTCTTCGACGTGCGCCAGGCTGGACAGGCGCACCTGCCCGCCATCGCCGGTCTTGACGTGGATCTGGTCCAGCGCCTGTGGGCCGATCTTCTCGCCGGACTGCGATTGCAACACCACGCGGTACTGGCTGGCCTGGGTGTAGATGGTGGAAATCTGCCGCTGGCCGAAGGCGTCGTACAGCGCGTCGGTGATGTCCGACACCGATACCCCGACCCGCGACGCGGCGTCGCGATCAATCACCAGGTAGACCTGCAAGCCCTTGTCCTGCAAGTCGCTGGCGACATCGGTCAGTTCCGGCCGCTGGGCCAACGCTTCGACCAGGCGCCCGCTCCACAGGGTGAGAAGTTCGGAATCCGGCGACGACATGCTGAACTGGTACTGCGTTCGGCTGACCCGATCCTCGATGGTCAGGTCCTGCACCGGTTGCATGAACAGGCGAATACCGACCAGTTTGTCCAGTTCCGGTTGCAAGCGAGCGATCACTTGCATCGCGCTCAGATCTCGGTCGCTGTGGGACTTGAGGTTGATCAGCAGACGGCCGCTGTTGAGCGTCGAGTTGTCACCGTCGACGCCGATGTAGGACGAAAGACTCTCCACCGCCGGGTCAGCCAGGATCACCTTGGCCAGTTCCTGCTGACGTTCGCTCATCGCCGCGAAGGAAATCGACTGCGGTGCCTCGGAAATGCCCTGGATCACCCCAGTGTCCTGTACCGGAAAGAACCCCTTGGGCACCACCATGTACAGGAACACGGTCAACGCCAGGGTGGCGACGGCCACCAGCAACGTCAGCGGCTGATGCTTGAGAACCCACGTTAACTTTCGCCCGTAAGCTGCGATCATCCAATCAATTACCGCGCCACTGGCTCGATAGAAACGCCCCTGCTCCGCTTCCTTGGGTTCACGCTTGAGCAGCCGCGCGCACATCATCGGCGTCAGGGTCAGGGACACCACCAGGGAAATCAGGATAGCCACCGCCAGGGTGATGGCGAATTCGCGGAACAGCCGCCCCACCACGTCGGCCATGAACAACAACGGGATCAGCACGGCTATCAGCGACAGGGTCAGGGAGATCAGGGTGAAACCGATCTGCTTGGCGCCCTTGAGCGCCGCGTTCATCGGGCTGTCGCCCTCTTCGATGAACCGGGAAATGTTTTCCAGCATCACGATCGCATCGTCCACCACAAAACCGGTGGCGATGGTCAGGGCCATCAGGGTCAGGTTATTGACCGAGAAGCCGGCGAGGTACATCACGCCGAAGGTGCCGATCAACGACAGCGGCACGGCCACCGACGGAATGATCGTGGCACTGGCCCGACGCAGGAACAGGAAGGTCACCATCACCACCAGGGCGATGGCGATCAGCAATTCGTGCTGTACGTCCGTGACCGAAGCGCGGATGGTCTGGGTGCGGTCGGTGAGCACCGTGACGTCAAGGCCAGCTGGCAGGTTGTCGGTAATGCTCGGCAGCAAGGCCTTGATCCGGTCAACTACCTCGATGACGTTGGCCCCGGGCTGACGCTGGATGTTCAGCAATACCGCCTGGTTTTCGTTGGCCCAGGCTGCAAGACGTTCGTTCTCGGCACCGTCGACGATCTCCGCCACGTCCTTGAGCCGCAGCGGCGCGCCGTTGGCGTAGGCCAGGATCAGGTTGGCGTAGTCTTTGGGCGAGGTCAGTTGATCGTTTGCATCGAGCATCGAGACCCGGGTCGGGCCGTCGAAGTTGCCCTTGGGCTGGTTGACGTTGGATGCGCCGATCAGGGTGCGCACGTCCGCCAGGTTCAGGCCGTTGGCCGCCAGGGCCTCGGGATTGACCTTGATCCGCACGGCCTGGCGCTGGCCGCCCGCAATGCTGACCATGCCGACGCCGCTGATCTGGGCGATTTTCTGCGCCATGCGGGTGTCGACCAGGTCATTGAGCTTGGGCAGCAGCATGGTCTTGGAGGTGATGGCCAGGGTCAGTACGGGGGTGTCGGCCGGGTTGACCTTGTTGTACACCGGCGGTGCCGGCAGATCCTTGGGCAGCAAATTGGTCGCGGCGTTGATGGCCGCCTGCACCTGCTGTTCAGCGACGTCCATGTTGATGTCGAGGCTGAAACGCAGGGTCAGCACCGAAGCGCCACCGGAGCTGGTGGACGCCATCTGGGTCAGGCCGGGCATCTGCCCGAATTGTCGCTCAAGCGGCGCGGTCACGGCGCTGGTCATGACATCCGGGCTCGCGCCGGGATACAGGGTCATGACGCGGATGGTCGGGTAATCGACCTGAGGCAAGGCCGACACCGGCAACAAGCGATAGGCAATTACGCCAGCCAGGATAATGGCCAGCATGCTCAGGGTGGTCGCTACCGGGCGAAGGATGAACAGCCGCGAGAGATTCATGCGCCGCCCTTTTTCGCCTTGTCCGCAACAGCCGGCTCAGGCGCGTTGGCTGCCGATTTACCCTGCAGGTGGCCCGCGGGACTGGTCGGGACTTGCTGCGGCTCATTGACCACTTCCACGTCGCTGCCGTCCTTGAGGCGGTCGGTGCCTTCCAGCACCACACGATCACCGGCGGCAAGGCCTTCGGTGACCACGGTGTTTTCGCCGTCGCTGGCGCCGATCTTCAGTGGGCGGATCTTGACCTTCTTGTCGCCGTCCAGGGCATAGACGAACGTGCCGTTGGTGCCGAACTGGATCGCCGCCGATGGCGCAAGCACCACGCCTTTGAGGGTGTCCGCCAGCAGGCGCACATTGACGAACTGGTTGGGGAACAACGATTGGTCGCGGTTCTCGTATCGTGCCTTGAATTTCAGGGTACCGGTGGTGACGTCGATCTGGTTGTCCAGGCTCTGCAGTACGCCGGTGGCTTGCAGCTTGGTATCACCGCGATCCCAGGCTTCGGCCGGCAGTTTGGCGCCGCTGCGATAGCGTGCCAGCACCACATCGAGACTGTTTTCCGGCAAGGTGAAGACCACGCTGATCGGTTGGGTCTGGGTGATGATGGCCAGCGCCGTGGTGTCGTTGGCCGCTACCAGGTTGCCAACATCGAGCTGGCGCAGGCCGACGCGTCCGGTGATGGGAGCGCGGATCTTGGTGAATTCGAGGTTGAGCTTGGCGTCGTTGACCGCTGCCTGATTGGTCTTGACCGTGCCCTGGAACTGACCGACCAGCGCTACGGCGGTGTCCAGGGTCTGCTTGGCGATGCTGTCCTCGCGGTACAGGCCGGTATAACGCTCGACATCCACCTGGGCATTCTTCAACTGCGCCTGGTTCTGCAGCAAGGTACCTTCAGCCTGGAGCAAGGCGTTCTGGTAGGGGCGCGGGTCGATTTCTGCCAGCAAATCGCCAGCCTTGACCATCTGCCCTTCCTCGAAATAGATCTTCATCAGCTCACCGCCGACACGGCTGCGCACGTTGATGGTGTTCAGCGCCGTCACCGTACCCAGCGCCTTGTAATACAGCGGGAAATCCCCTGTGACCGCTGGCGCAACGCGCACCGGAACCGGCCCTGCCGCGCCACCGAATCCTGGTCGCATCCCGCCTGACCTGCCAGTGTGGCCGGCCACGGCTTTTGGCTGCGCACCCTCTTTCGGCGCAGCGCTGCCTGGCCAGAACTTCCAGCACAGGGCAGCGATGACCAACAGGACAAGCAGGCCAAACAGCCAGCGACGGGGACTACGGGAAGCGGAGGATTGCATTGAGTGATCAACCATTGGGCGCGTGGGCTTTATTACATGAGGCTGAACGATAAGCACTGGCGGGTCTGAAGCAAAGCGCCTTTACCGGCAATTTACCTTCGGCTTACGTAACAGGAGATATATCCAAGACACTGAAACACAAATGAAAACGGCCTGGACAGGGCCAGGCCGTTAACAATTGTAAAACCGTACTTATTTCAAGACAGCGAGTGCAGCCTCGTAGTTCGGCTCATCAGCGATTTCCTTGACCAGTTCGCTGTGCAGCACGTTGTCGTTCTCGTCCAGAACCACCACGGCACGGGCGGTCAGGCCCTTGAGCGGACCGTCGGCGATGGCAACGCCGTAGTTCTCGATGAACTCGGCACCGCGCAGGGTCGACAGGTTCTGCACGTTTTCAAGGCCTTCGGCGCCGCAGAAACGGGCCTGGGCGAACGGCAGGTCAGCGGAGATGCACAGCACAACGGTGTTGTCGACGCTGCTCGCCTTGGCGTTGAACTGGCGCACGGAAGTGGCGCAGGTCGGGGTATCGATGCTTGGGAAGATGTTCAGCACTTTGCGCTTGCCGGCAAAGTCTTTCAGGGTGACGTCGGACAGATTGCCGGCAACCAGGGAAAAGGCTGGCGCCTTGGAACCGGCTTGAGGCAGTTGGCCGTTGACTTGAACCGGGTTGCCTTTAAGAGTGACTTGAGCCATGAACGGAGTCCTTCTGAACGTTGGTGTAGAGAATCTTGAAGAGGCAGAAGTTAACCACGAAATGCTCCGGCGACCTATGGGGTGGATACAAATTGTCATGTGTCGGTGCACAAACCCGGCGCACGCCGCACTTCCCCGTAGGAGCTGCCGCAGGCTGCGATCTTTTGATCTTGATCTTCGATGCACCTTTCAAAAGCAACATCAAAAGATCGCAGCCTGCGGCAGCTCCTACAGGGTTCGGTGGGGTATCCAGGAATATGTTGACCCATCGCTGTCGATTCAGCCGGTGATCCTTCGACTATAAGTGAACAATTCCACTCCAGCGGAGACTACACCATGCGTTTCATGATCATCATCAAGGCAAGCAAAGACTCCGAAGCCGGCATCATGCCCAGCACCGAACTGCTGACGGCCATGGGCAACTACAATGAAGAACTGGCCAAGGCCGGCATCCTCCTCGCCGGCGAAGGCCTGCAGCCGAGCAGCAAAGGTGCCCGTGTACGTTTCGAAGGAGACAAGCGCACGGTGATCGACGGCCCCTTCGCCGAAACCAAGGAACTGATCGCCGGCTACTGGCTGTGGCAAGTGAAATCCAAAGAAGAAGCCATCGAATGGGTCAAGCGCTGCCCCAACCCGATGCCAGGCACCGAAGCCGAAATCGAGATACGCCAGGTGTTCGAGCTGGAGGATTTCGGCGAGGAATTAACGCCCGAGTTGCGCGAGCAGGAAGAGCGAGCGTTTGGGCTGGGGAAGAAGTGCTGAGATTTCACTATCGATCCTCATGATGACAGCTGGGTAGCGGAGTCTGGATAACCTTGATTCCTCCTTCGCCACCTCTACCGACTTCCTACAAAGAAACCACAAGCCCGCCATTGGCTCATACCGATGACGGGCTTGGTGTTTTCCAACCCATTGATTGGCATTAACTTTTCAGTACAAGAAACCAAAGAATTAATCCGTTGGGCTGGCTAACCCCCATTTTGCTGCTAGTTTCAAGAGACGTGTCCTACAGACTTCATGGCAAAGAGACTACGTCGTAACGGCCACCAAGTGCCGGGTTGTCCAAATGAGCCACCATGGAATTGGGGAATCATGACAAACAAAATGGGGATCCGCGCCTGTCTTTTGGTGGCTTCGCTTGCGCCTGTTGTGTGCGCCCAGGCGGACAATGCCGAGACCGCCAACAAAAGCAACAACCCGCTGAACTTCGCGCCAGGCATGAGCGCTCAGGACTACTACACGCCCAGGTATTACGACTCCAATATCCATACCAATGACCTGCTGATACGCGGCACGCTGCCGATTGCGCCCAACGATTACATCGGCGTGCCGCAATTGATCCGCGCCACGGCACCAATCAGTACCCACCCGGACCCGAACAGTGGCTACAGCACCGGCGAAGGTGACCTGAACCTGTTCGATATTTTCCTGGTGAAGACTGAAGGCGTGCAGTTGGGCATCGGCCCGATGATAACCGCCCCCACTGCCGATCAGGACGAGCTCGGCACGGGCAAATGGCAAGGCGGCCTCGCTGCAATCGCCATCGACTCTTCGCCACGGGGGCTGCTGGGCGCGCTGGTGCAATACCAGAGTTCGTTCGCCGGTGACAACGACCGGCCCCACGTCGAAAGCGCAACGATGCAACCCTTCATCATCCATAACCTGGAAAAGGGCTGGTACCTGCGCTCCACCGGCATCTGGACGTTCGACCTGAAGAACGACACCCACTACATCCCACTCGGCTTGGGTGGTGGCAAAGTGTGGAAAGACGGGTCCAATATCCTCAACGCCTTCATCGAACCGCAATGGACCGTCGAGAAGAAAGGCGATGGCATGCCGCAATTCACGCTGTTTGTCGGCCTCAACGCCACCTTCGGCAAATAAGGAACTCCCCCTATGCATGGAGCCATTCGCGCAGCCGGTTTCAGCCTGATGACGATGTTCGTCAGTTGCGGGGTCGGAGCCCAGGATCCGGATACCCGAATCGGCCAGATCGTCATGGAAGGTGAACTGCCGGCCCATGAATCCATCGCCAAACTCTATGCCGAACTGGATTTCCAGCAAGCCACGCAGAGTTATCTGTGGGCGTTGCCGCTGGTGACGTACGCGCAATGGCAGGAGGAGTTCCGCGACAAGCTGGGTGCCCGCAGTGGCGACCTGATGGTGCTCGACAGTTACGAAGACAAGCTCGGCGTCATTACCGCCAACGCTACCACGCCCTACATCCTTGGTTTCGTCGATCTCAATGAAACCGGTCCGCTGGTGATCGAGTTGCCCGTCGGACCGACCGCGGGCGGTGTTGGCGATTTCTGGCAACGGGCGATCATCGACATGGGCCAGACCGGCCCGGACAAAGGCAAGGGCGGCAACTACCTGGTGCTGCCACCGGGCGCCGAGCCACCGGCCGATGCTGGCAAGTATTACCTGGCCAAGTCGCAAACCATGAACGTGCTGGTCGGATTTCGCTTG
The DNA here is from genome assembly GCF_002236105.1 of Pseudomonas umsongensis. Taxonomy (GTDB): domain Bacteria; phylum Pseudomonadota; class Gammaproteobacteria; order Pseudomonadales; family Pseudomonadaceae; genus Aquipseudomonas; species Aquipseudomonas umsongensis. Next base: position 803,781 of record NZ_NIWU01000001.1, on the reverse strand, counting down.
CTCGATCCCGACCCCGCCAAAGGCAAGGCGCTGATCGAGCAACTCAGGATGTACCCCTACGCCAAGCGAGCCGAGCCTGGCCAGACCAGACTGCTCTCCCCCGGCGGCAAAGCCTGGTCCGGTACCCAGCCACGGGCAATGGCGTACTGGGAGCGCTTGCACCAGATCCTTCAGAAGGAGCCGGTCAATGAACGTGATCGTTTCTACATGGCCATGCTTGCCAGCCTGGGCATCGAGAAGGACAAGCCCTTCAACCCTGATGACCATCAACGCAAGGCCCTGGAACAAGGTGCACAAATCGGCGAGCTGATCGCCAAGGCCAATACCTTCGCCAAGCGTTTTCCCGACGCCCAGTACTGGCCGGACCGCCAGTGGGACAAGGTGTTGAACGTCACCGACCCTTCCCAGCGCTTGGCCTATTACGACCAGTTGTGGGAACGCAGCGCCTGGTTCTACGAGGCGGTAGGCAACTCCAAAGGCATGGTGTCGAAAACCCCGGGGCTGGGCCAGACCTACCTGGGTGCCTATACCGACGCCAAGGGCAACTGGCTCGACGGCGCCAAGCGCTATCGGCTGCACGTCGGCGCCAACCCGCCGGCCAAGCAGTTCTGGTCGATGACCGTGTACGACATCGACAGCCGCTGCCTGATCGACAACCCACAGCGCAAGGCCGACCTGTCGTCGCGCCAGGATCTGAAAATGAACGCTGATGGCTCGGTGGACCTGTATTTCGGCCCCACCGCACCCAAAGATTTTGAAGCTAACTGGGTGCAAACCCTGCCGGGCAAACACTGGTTCAGCTATTTCCGCCTGTATGCCCCGACCCTGCCCTATTTCGACAAGAGCTGGAAACTCGACGACATCACGGCCGTGGAATAACGCCGTGGGTTGATTCAAACAAAACAAGCAAGTGGAGTTGTTGATGGTCAGGGCTTTTGTTGTACGTCCGTTGTTGGCCTTGTGCATGGTCGGCGCCAGCCCGTTGTTGCTGGCGGCTGAAAGGGGTGGCAATGGTTTTTCGATCAACCTGACGTTGGCGTTTCTCTAGGAGCAAGCATGAGCGCACTCACTGACCTCAACTCCCTGCAAGCCAGCATCGCTGAAGCGGTGCTCGGCCAGGACCAGGTGATTCGGCAGATCCTCGTCGGCCTGCTGGCCAACGGGCATTTGTTGCTGGAGAGCCTGCCGGGGCTGGCCAAGACTCGCACCGTGAAGGCGCTGGCCAAGCACCTGGACGCGAAGATGAGCCGCATCCAGTTCACCCCTGATCTACTGCCGTCCGACATCACCGGCGCCGAGGTGCTGCACCAGGTCGAGGGCCGGAACGAGATCCGCTTTCAGCCGGGGCCGCTGTTCGGCAACCTGATCCTGGCCGACGAAATCAACCGCGCCCCGGCCAAGGTCCAGGCCGCGCTGCTCGAAGCCATGGAAGAACGGCAGATCACCGTGGCGGGTAACAGCCACGCGCTGCCGGAGCTGTTCATCGTGGTTGCGACGCAAAACCCGATCGAACAGGAAGGCACTTATCCGTTGCCGGAAGCGCAGATGGACCGTTTCCTGATGAAGGTACTGCTGGATTATCCGAGCGCGGAAAACGAGAGCCAGGTGCTGCGCCTGTTGCGCGAGGAAGAACAGGCCCTCGGCGCCAGGAGCGCAGCGGTGCCAGGCTTTACCCTGGCCCAGGACGTGATCTTCGCCGCACGCCGGGAAGTCAGTGCCGTGCACGTGTCCCCCGCCATCGACCGCTACCTGATCGACCTGATCAACGCCACCCGTCACCCCGCCGACTACGACGCCGACCTCGGGCGCTGGATCGCCCTTGGTGCCAGCCCGCGCGGCGGCATCGGCCTGGACCGTTGTGCCCGCGCCGATGCGTGGTTGCAGGCCCAGGACTTCGTCTCGCCAGACAACGTGCGCGCCGTGGTGCACCCGGTGCTACGCCATCGCCTGCAGCTGAGTTACGACGCGGTGGCGGACGGCGTAACGGCCGATCAGGTGCTCGACCGCCTGCTCGACAAGGTCGCGATTCCAGCATGAACATTGACGGCCTGGTCTACGTCTCTCTGGCGCAATTGATGGCGCTGGAGTTCAAGGCCCGTGACCTGAGTTTTCTCGCCCGTCAGCCGCAAGGCAGCATCCTCGCCGGCAATCATGCCTCGCGCCTGCGTGGCCGTGGCTTGAACTTCGATGAACTGCGCCGCTATCAGCCGGGGGACGATTTGCGCCACCTCGACTGGCGCGCGTCGCTGCGCACCGGCAAACCGGTGGTGCGCACCTTCACCGAGGAGCGCGACCGTCCGGCGTTGATTCTGGTGGACCAGCGCATGTCGATGTTTTTCGGCTCGCAACGCAGCTTCAAATCCGCGGTGGCCGCTGAACTCGGCGCCCTGGCAGCGTGGATGGTGTTCAACTCAGGGGACCGAGTCGGCGGCCTGGTGTTCAACGACCAGCGCATCGACGCCATAGCCCCCCTGCGCAGCCGCAAGCGAATCGAAGCGCTGTGCAGCCGCATCGCCCAGCAGAATCAGGAACTGAACGCGGCTAATGCGGACGCCGAAGGCGAAGATCAGCTCGACAAGGTCTTGCAGCAATGCCTGGCGCTGGCCGGCCATGATCATTTGATTTGCATCGTCAGCGACTTCGCCGGTGCCGGCGAGCGCACCTTGCAGTTGATGCGACAACTGGCGGCGCACAACGATGTGATCGCCATGCAGGTCTACGATCCCTTGGCACTGAACTTGCCGAAAAATGGCCGTCTGTTGATCACCCAAGGCCAGTTGCAGGTTGAGCTGGCGGTGGAACGGCGTCAGGTGCACCAGCCGTTGGGCGATTTTCTAAGCGGTCGCCTCAAGGACGTGGCCACGCTGCTGCGGCGCAGCCAGGTGCCGTTGATGATGTTCAGCACCGCCACCGAGGCACACGAACAACTGCGGGCCGAGCTGGGCAAGCACGCGGGAGCGCGGCGATGAACCCGAATGTCCCGAGCATCGAACAACTCAAGGAGATCGCACTGCCAGCGCGGGTCAGCTACGTGCCGCAAACCTGGGGATGGTGGGTGTTGCTCGCGGTGTTGGTCGTGGCAATAGTGCTGCTGAGTGCACGGCGTTACTGGCAATGGCGCCGGGACCGTTATCGGCGTGAGGCGTTGCTGCGGCTGGCACAGTTGCAAAAGCGCAGTGATGACCTGAATGCGCTGCGCGAGCTTCCTGAGTTGCTCAAGCGTGTGGCCATCTCCCTACCGACCAGAAACCCTGTGGGAGCTGGCTTGCCAGCGATGGCATCCGCAAGGACAACGCAACATTCAAGGGTCCCATCGCTGGCAAGCCAGCTCCTACAGGACCCCGGCGCGCTTGGGAATGCGGATTGGCAAAACTTCTTGCAGCGGCACAGTAAACACCCCCTCCCCGCCAACTTCAGCCAACAACTGGCGCAACTGGCCTACGCACCTGATGCGGTATTGCGCGCCATGCCGAACGTGCAACGCCAGCAGCTGTTCGACACTTGCAGACACTGGGTGGAATGTCATCATGTGGCAGCTTGATTACCCTTGGCTGTTGCTCCTGCTGCCGCTGCCGTGGATCGGTTATCGCTACCTGCCCGATTACCGTGAGGCGCGCAGCGCCGTTCGCGTACCGTTTTTCGCCGCCATGAGCCGCGCGGTCGGCCAGGCACCGAGTCAGGCCGGTACGCGCAACAACCCCTGGCAATTGCTGCTGAACCTGTTGGTGTGGGCACTGTTGCTGCTGGCGGCGACCCGGCCGGTGTACGTGGAAAAACCCATCGAACGCCAGCAACCGGTGCGCGACCTGATGCTGGCCATCGACATCTCCCAGTCCATGGAAACCACCGATTTCACCGCCGCCAACGGCGAGAAAATCAATCGACTGGCAGCGGTCAAGGAAGTCGTGCATGGCTTTATCGACAAGCGCAAAGAAGATCGTCTCGGCCTGATCGTGTTCGGCAGTGGCGCTTACCCGCAAGCACCATTGACCCTTGATCACGCCAGTCTTTCGCTGTTGCTGGACGACACCGGCATCGGCATGGCCGGCCCCAACACCGCGATTGGCGATGCCATTGGCTTGAGTCTGAAACTGCTTGATCAGGCCCATGAACAGGAAAAAGTGCTGATCCTGCTCACCGACGGCAACGACACCAGCAGCGCGATCACCCCGGACCACGCGGCGCAAATGGCGGCGGCCAAAGGCGTGGTGATTCACACCATCGGCATTGGCGATCCAGATGCCGCTGGTGAGGCCAAGGTCAACTTGCAGGGCTTGCAGCAGATCGCCGACGCCACCGGTGGCAAGTTCTTCCGCGCCGAAGATCGCGACGCGCTGGACCAGGTCTACAGCACCCTCGACACACTCACCCCACATCAAGTGAAAACCCTCAGTCATCAGCCCAAGCGCGACCTGTTCTGGTGGCCGCTCGGGGCCGCGATCGCCTTGCTTGCGCTCTATCACTTGTGCGCCATGCTGCGGCCTCGCTTGTCCATCGCGCGTCAGCGCCAGGAAGCTTGAGATGGACATCAACCTCGGCGACTTCCACTTCCTGCGTCCGCTTTGGCTGTTGCTGCTGCCCTTCGCCGCACTGTTGCCACTGCTGTGGCGCCGCAGCCGCGACTTGCAACGGCGTTTGCGCAGCAACATCGCCGAGCACCTGTTGCAGCACTTGCTGATCACCCCCCGGGACCAGCAACGGCTAAGACCGGTGCATCTGGTCTGCGCGCTTTTGATGCTGGGAGCGGTTGCCGCCGCCGGGCCGACTTGGGAACAGGATCGCCCGGAATTCCTGGAAAACCGTGCGCCGCTGATCATCGCCATTGACCTGTCACCGTCGATGGACGCCAGCGACGTGCAACCCAGCCGGCTCGAAGCGGCCAAGCACAAGCTGCATGACCTGATCCAGCGTCGTTCCGGCGCGCGCAATGCGCTGATCGCCTATGCAGGCAGCGCACACCTGGTACTGCCGCCCACCGACGATCCGGCCCTGCTCGACAGTTTCATTCAGGCCTTGGGCACCGACCTGATCGGCAAACCGGGAAAAAATGTCGGGGTGGTGATCGATCAGGCCAAACGCCTGCTGGCGGCGGAAAAAACCCCAGGTACCCTGTTGCTGATTACCGACGGCGCCGATACCTCGGGCCTGGCGGGCCTGGACCAGCAACTGGCCGACAGCGCGCTGCAGGTGCTGATCCTCGCGGTCGGCAGCGAAGACGGCGGGCTCATCCACAACGCCAACGGCCAGCCACGCACCGACAGCAATGGTCGCCCGGTACTGGGCAGTTTTGATCAGGCAGCACTCAAGCAACTCGCGTCAGCCATGGATGCGCCGCTGGGCAGCCTGACGCTCAATGACGACGACCTGGATTGGATCGAACTGCACGCTCAACAGCATTTCCAGAGTGCCAGTGACGAACAGCGCGAGCTGCACTGGAAGGACGCGGGCTACTGGCTGTGCTGGCCGCTGCTGTTGATCGCGTTTTTCAGTGTGCGCAAGGGCTGGAGCCTGAACTGGATGGCCGGTTTCCTACTGCTCATCGGCGTTGGCCTGCAACCTGCTCCGGCGCAGGCGAATGCGCTGGTCGACGCATTTTTCACTCCGGACCAGCAAGGTCGCTGGGCCTTCGAACATGAGCATTTCCCCCAGGCCGCCGCGCATTTCGTCGACCCGTACTGGAAAGGCATCGCCGCCTACAACGCTGCCGATTTCGACCTGGCCCTGGCCAGCTTCGCGCGGCTGCAGACGCCACAGGCCTATTTCTACCTGGGCAACATTTACGTGCGCCGCTTCAAATTCGACGAGGCCATCGCGGCCTACACCCAGGCGTTGAAGTTGCAGCCGCAATTCCCTGAGGCGACGGCCAATCTTGCCTTGGCGATTGCGTTGCAGAAGGACACCGAAAGCGCCGAACAAAATGCTCCCGAAGTCAAACCGGACGAAATCAAGATGGACAAGGCGCCGGGCAAGGGCCAGAGCAAAGCGCTGCAAACCGAACAGGCAGCTTCGGATGAGCTGTGGTTGCAGAACCTGACGACATCGCCAGCCAGGTTCCTGAAGCAGAAATTCAGTTTGCAGGATCAAATGGGGCCAAAGCCATGATCAATGTCCGGAACCGTGTCGCGCCCTTCGCGAGCAGGCTCGCTCCCACAAGGGATCTTTGTACACCACAGATTCCCTGTGGGAGCGAGCCTGCTCGCGAAGACGCCAGATCAATCACCACAAGGTTCGGCGCCTTGCTCCTTTGCATGATCAGCACCACCACCCTCGCCGCCGAACCCGAGCTTCGCGTCCAGGCCAGCCTGCAACCCGCCGATTCCGCCATGGTCGGCAGCCTCATCGAATTGCACCTGGATGTGCTCACCGACACCTGGTTTACCAGCGCCCCCACCCTGCCCGACCTGAAGTTGCCGGGTGCACTGGTGTTGCCGCCAGACGGCCACGCCGAACACCTGAACCAGACGCTCGATGGCAAATCCTTCAACGGCATGCGCTACAGCTACTTGATCACACCCAACGTCGCGCGGGCTTTCGATATTGCGCCACTGACAGTACGGGTCACCCCGGGCCAGGCGACGACTGAGCTCAGTGCGCAAAGCCAACCGTTGCACTTCACTGCGACACAACCGCCGGGGTTCGCACCCGCAGAGCCGGTACTGGTGGCACAGGGGCTGCGTTTCACCCAGAACATCATCAAGCCGGCCACTGCGTTGAAAGTCGGCGACAGCCTCACCCGCCAATTGACCCTGCAAGCCGACGGCGCCCTCGCCATTTCGTTGCCGACGCCAGCGCTGGGGGATGTCAGTGGTCTCAGTCGTTACCCGAAAAATCCCCAGGTCAGCACCCTGGACGACGGTCGCGGCCACTTCACGGGTGGTCAGCGCATCGACAGCGTGACTTACCGGATCGACTCCGAAGGCCATCACAGCTTGCCCGCCATCGAATTGAAATGGTGGGACGCAAGCAGCCAGCAGGCCCGCACCGCGCACGTCCCCGCCGTGGACTTCGACGCCGTAGCCAATAATAGTTATCGGCCGGTGTTCTCCCTCAGCGATGACCTGAAAAAACTCGGCCAGCAAAACCGCCTGCACCTCTCGGGGTACACCTTTGGCCTGCTGGCGCTGCTATTGGGCGTGGCGCTGCTTGTGTGGTTGGCGCGTCCGTTGATTCATCGTGCGCGCCTCGGCTGGCAGGCTCGACGCGCTGCACTTCGCGCAGCCTGGCTTGAATCTGCCGAGTACGCCTGGCGGCAGATCCCGCCACAACTGCAGGGCCAGCCCGCGCAGTTGAGTGCCCTGTACCTGTGGACCCGGCGCCGCCGCAAGGGCTTGAGACTGACCGCTTTCGGCGCACGCCTGCAAGCGTTCCTGCGTGCGTGCTATGGCCGGCAACCGACAAAAGACCAGGCACTGCTCCAACTCAGGCAATCCTTGGCTACGCTGCATAGTCAGGCCGAAAACAATCAAGAATCAGTTGCTAGCGCACTACGACCACTCAACCCCGTTCACGAGAAGGATTTCCCATGACGAGCCCGATAGCGCACCGCCAGTTCCACGGGTTAAAGCTGCTGCTGGCATTGGCCCTGAGCCTGCCAATGCTGGTCCAGGCCGCTGAACCATTGCCGTCATGGAATGACGGCCCGTCGAAAAAGAACATCATCGAATTCGTCCAGGCGGTGACCGATCAAGGTAGCAAGGACTTCGTCAAACCCGAGGACCGTATCGCCGTGTTCGATAACGACGGCACCTTGTGGAGCGAGCAGCCGATGTACTTCGAACTGCTGTTTGCCCTGGAAGAGGTCAAGCGTACGGCGGCGCAGCATCCGGAATGGAAAACCACCCAGCCATTCCAGGCCGTGCTGGAAAACGATCACCAGGCCCTGGCCGCCAGTGGCCTTGAAGGCATGATGAAAATCTTCGGTGCAACCCACACCGGCATGACCACAGAAGCCTTCGACGATTACGCCAAGACGTGGCTGAGCCAGGCACGTCACCCGAAAACCGGCAAGCCGTACACCGAAATGATCTTCCAGCCGATGCTGGAAATGCTTGACTACCTGCGCAGCCAGGACTTCAAGACCTACATCGTTTCCGGTGGCGACACCGGCTTCATGCGCGCCTTCGCCGAAAAGGTCTACGGCATCCCCCCCGAGCAGGTGATCGGCACCACATTCGTCACCTCGTTTGAGTACAAGGATGGCCAGGCGTCGATCCTGCGCACCCCGAAACTGGCGCATAACGACGACGGGCCGGGCAAGCCGGTGAGCATCGACGCCGTGATCGGGCGTCGACCGATTCTCGCGTTCGGCAACTCCGACGGCGACCTGCAAATGCTGCAATGGACTGCGGCCGGGACCGGCAAACGTTTCATGGGGCTGGTGCATCACACCGACGCCAAGCGCGAATGGGCCTACGACCGCCAATCGCAGATCGGCCGTCTGGACAAGGCCCTGGACGAAGCAAAAACCCGTGGCTGGACCGTTGTCGACATGGCTGCCGAATGGCGCCGGATCTATCCGTTCGATGCCGCCACACCCGAGCAAGTGCAATAAAAAAGCGTGACGCAGGACCGCAATGAACGTTTGTCGCACCGAGCGACTCAAGCAAAAGGAGCAAGTCATATGACTGGCATACGCAAGTGGATACCGAAGGCGGCCTTGCTGGCGGCTTCGGTGATGGCGTTCTCGGCCACGGCCGGGGCCGCGGATAAACCCAACATTCTGGTGATCTTCGGCGACGATATCGGCCAGACCAACATCAGCGCCTATTCCATGGGTGTAGTCGGCTACAAGACGCCAAACATCGACCGCATCGCCAAGGAAGGCATGATGTTCACTGACTATTACGCGGAGAACAGCTGCACCGCCGGGCGGTCATCGTTCATCACGGGTCAGACCCCACTGCGTACCGGACTGTCGAAAGTCGGTCTGCCGGGTGCGACCGTTGGCCTGCAAAAGCGTGATATCACCATCGCCCAGGCGCTCAAGTCCCAGGGTTACGCCACCGGCCAGTTTGGCAAAAACCACCTTGGTGACCGCGATGAGTACTTGCCGACCGCCCACGGCTTCGATGAGTTTTTCGGCAACCTGTACCACCTCAACGCCGAAGAAGAACCCGAACGTGCCAATTGGCCCAAGGATAACCCTGAGTTCACCAAGGCCTATACCCCGCGGGGCGTGATCCACAGCTTCGCCGACGGCAAGATCGAAGACACCGGTGCGTTGACCGTCAAGCGTATGGAAACCATCGACGACGAAACCACCGCTGCCGCCCAGGCGTTCATCGAAAAACAGGCCAAGGCGGACAAACCGTTCTTCGTTTGGATGAATACCACGCGCATGCACTTGTTCACTCACGTGCGTGACTCGATGAAAGGCCAAAGCGGCATGCCCGGCAACGAATATGCCGACGGCATGCTCGAGCATGACGGCGACGTCGGCAAACTGCTGAAAACCCTCGACGACCTGAAAATCGCCGATAACACCATCGTCGTCTATACCACCGACAACGGCCCGAACCAGTTCTCCTGGCCGGATGCGGCGACCACCCCATTTCGCAACGAGAAGAACTCCAACTGGGAAGGCGCCTATCGGGTGCCAGCTATGGTCCGCTGGCCGGGCAAGATCAAACCAGGTGAAGTGTCCAACGAGATGTTCTCGGGTATGGACTGGTTCCCGACCCTGCTCGCGGCGGCTGGCGATCCCGAGGTGAAGGACAAACTGCTCAAAGGCTGGGCGCCGACTTCCGGCGGCAACAACTTCAAGGTGCACCTGGACGGCTACAACCAGTTGCCCTACCTGACCGGCCAACAGCCTAAGAGCGAGCGCAAGGAGTTTTACTACTTCAACGATGACGGCGTGCTGGTATCGATGCGCTTCGACAATTGGAAAGCAGTGTTCTGTGAGCAGCGCGCCCCTGGCGGGTTCAAGGTATGGAGCGAACCATTCGTATGCCTGCGCGTACCGAAAGTCTTCAACCTGCGCATGGACCCATTTGAAAGGGCCGACGTGGTTTCCGACCAATACTACGATTGGACCACCAAGAACGTTTACCTAACTGAAATTGCAGTAATGAAATCGGCGGCGTTCCTGCAAACCTTCATCGATTATCCACCTAGCCAGAAACCAGCCAGCTTCAGCGTGGATCAGATCCGGGCTGCGGTAGATGCCAAAATTGCCGAAAAAATGAAAGCCGCACAGTAATACCGCTCGACCGCCGCTCGCCCTTACCGGCGAGCGGACTTATTTATGGAATGCGAACACACTCGCTGTCGGAGCTGGCAAGTCGGATTGCCGCACCGCAGCTCCAACAGGATTCGTGTTTAATTCGAGTTTTGCATAAGGCCATCCGCAATGTCCTCACGTGTCGCCAGCAAATCGTCGGCCATACCTGCCCCTCACGTCGCCTCCCCGGCGCTGTTGATCCCCGCCCTGTTGCTGTTCGTCTCCGGTGCCGCGGCGCTGGTGTATCAGGTGCTGTGGATCAAGCAGCTGTCGCTGGTGGTGGGCGTCGAGGTGTACGCCATCACCACCGGGATCAGTGCGTTTTTTGCCGGCCTGGCGTTGGGCGGTTTGTTGTTCGGCCGCTGGGCGGACCGCTTGCGGCAACCGGTCCTGTTGTATGCCGGGCTGGAAGTGCTGGTGGCGGTGCTGGGTGTCGGCGCGACCTTCGCCATGAGCCTCGCGGCCAGTCCGTTTGCCTGGCTGGAGCAACAGGTGGGCCTGTTGGCCTGGGTGTTGCCGTTTGCACTGGTGGGCATTCCGGCGTTGCTGATGGGCGGCACGCTGCCGGTGTTGGTGCGCTCCCTGGCCGCCGATCCACAACAACTGGGCAAGGCCGGTGGTCACCTCTACGCGGCCAACACCGCGGGCGCCATTGCCGGCACTCTGCTCGCCGCCTTCATACTGATTGCCACCCTCGGCGTGCGCGGCAGCGCCCTGGCCGCCGCGATGCTCAATCTGCTGGCTGCAGCAGGTGCCTTGTGGTTCCAGCGCCAGCGTTCGCTGCCCGTTGAAACGCCGGCCAGACATCACGCCGACAAAGCCCCGGACCGCCTGGCCCTGTGGCTGTATTCGATTGCCGGCGGCGTGGCCTTGGGTTACGAAGTGGTCTGGTCGCAATCCATCGTGCAATTCATGAGTACGCGCACTTATGCGTTTGCCGTGGTATTGGCGACGTACCTCACCGGGCTATTTCTGGGGAGCGCCCTGCTCGCCCGTCGGGTTGATCGCCTGCGCGATCCCTGGGGTGTGTTCGGCCTGCTGATCGCCGGTGCCGGCTTGATCGCATTGCTCGAGATTGCCCTGCTCGGGCGGTGGCTGGTGCTCGCACAAAGCGTGGTCGAAGCCTGGGTGCTGTCATGGGGCGCCAGTGAACTGCTCGGCATGAGCGCACGCTTCGCCGTGGCGGCGCTGAGCATCGTGTTTGTACCCACGGTGCTGCTCGGCGCGGCGTTTCCCGTGGCCCTGCGCTTGAGCGTCGGGCGCGACCATGTAGGACGCAACGTCGGTGAGGTGGTGGCGTTCAATACCCTCGGCGGTATCGTCGGGGTGATGCTCTGCGGCTTTGTGCTGATCCCGCTGTTGGGCCTGGTTCGAACCCTGGGACTGCTGGCGATCATTGCTGCGGGTATCGGCTACTTTGCCGTGCGCAAGGGCCACGGCGTGAAAAAGGGAAGGCGCCAGGGCGTCATCGCGGTCGGCCTGGTTTCGGTGGCACTGGCGCTGCTGCCCCCCGTGGACAAGCTGGCCAGCCTGCTGCCCGGCGCGCGTAACGGCACGTTGGCGTTCTACGAGGAGGGGCGCGGCGGCACTGTCGCTGTGGTCACCCAGGGCAAGGGTCAGCGAGCGTTCCAGCGCTTGTATATCCAGGGTGTGTCCAACACCGGCGACGCCATGCCTTCGCTGCGCTACATGCGGATTCAGGCGCTGCTGCCGCTGTTGATCCACAATGGCGACCCGCGTTCGGCGCTGGTGATCGGTTTCGGCACGGGCATCACCGTGGGCGCCTTGACCCGCTATCCGGGCCTGGAACACCGCGTTGTGGCTGAACTGCTGCCGTCGGTGGTCAAGGCCGCGCCGCTGTTCAAGGGCAACTTCAATGCCGCGGCCGATCCGGGTGTCGACGTGCGCCTGCGCGACGGTCGCCAGGAACTCCTGCGCAATCCCCAGCGCTACGACCTGATCACCCTCGAACCGCCACCGCCCTCAGCGGCCGGCGTGGTCAACCTGTACTCCCGGGACTTCTACCAGTTGGCCGCCAGCCGCTTGCAGAAACAGGGCCTGGTCGCCCAGTGGTTGCCTTTGCCCACGCAGAACATCGACGACTCGCGTTCGCTGGTGCGCAGTTTTCTCGATGCCTTCCCTTACGCCACGCTGTGGACCAGCGAGTTTCACGAGATGCTGCTGGTGGGGTCGCTTGCGCCAATCGAGCTGGATGCCGCCAGGATCACTCAACGTTTCCAACAGGACAGTGTGCGCAGCACCTTGCAGGATGTCGGTATCGGCTCGGCTGCCGCCTTGCTCGCGACCTGGGTCACTGATCGCGCCGGCCTGGAACGCTTCGCCGCCGATGCACCGGCGGTGACGGATGATCAGCCGCGCATCGAATACGCGCCGTGGGTGCGGGCCAAGGAAATCAGCCGAGTGCTGCCGGCCCTGCTGGACTTGCACCAACCGCCGGTGCTGGTGAACGCGGATCAAGGGTTCAGCGAGCGAATGAACGCCCATCGGCAACGCCTGATGCAGTTCTACCGGGCGAGCCTGCACGCCTATGACGGTGACCGGGATGCCTGGGCCAGGGATGTGCGTGAGGTGATGCGCGGGGATGGCGGGAATCCGTATTACCGCTGGTTTGTCGGGGAGTGATCAGTTGTCTTTCAAACCGCTTTCGCGAGCAGGCTCGCTCCCACAGTGGATTGCGTTCATAAACGAATTTTGTGTACGACACAGACCAAATGTGGGAGCGAGCCTGCTCGCGAAGAGGACATCAGCCCCGACGCAACCATTTGACAGACGCCGGCCATCCGGCAAAGCTGCATCGAGCTTGTACGCGCGCCTGACGGCAAACGCACCTGGACTACGGAAGTCGTAATGCCGAAACATAAAAATAAAGCAGCAAACCCGAACCCTGATGCGCAACCGACCCTGATTCATCGATACCTGTTCCCGGTCACCATCGGCGTCTTGTTGCTGGCGGTCGCGGGCATCGGCTGGTTTCTGCTGCACAGCCAACCCGCTCCGCTGACCTATGCGCCGGTCAACACACCTGTCGCGCAACCCGTCGCCGTGGCGCCGGCAACGATGGTCGACGAACAGCAATGCCAAGGCTGCCACAGTGCACAGGTCAAGGACTGGCAAGGTTCCCATCACCAATTGGCGATGCAGGAGGCCAACGCCCAGACCATGCTCGGCGACTTCAACAACGTCACCTTCAAGGCCGAAAACGAAACCACCCGGTTTTCGCGCAAGGATGACGGATTCTGGGTCAACACGCCGGGCATCGACGGCAAGAACGCCGACTTCAAGGTCGCCTACACCTTTGGTATCGCACCCTTGCAGCAATACCTGATCGAGGTCGGCGAAGGTCGCTTGCAAGCCCTCGGCATCGCTTGGGATACCGAGAAGCATCGCTGGTTTCATCTCTATCCAGGCCAGGGTGTGACCTTCAAGGACCCGCTGCATTGGAGCAAGCCGAGCCAGAACGCCAATTTCATGTGCGTCGAGTGCCATACCACCGGCTACAAGCGCAATTTCGATGCCGCGAAAAACACCTTCGACAGCCAGTGGAACAGCCTTGGCGTCGGCTGCCAGGCCTGCCACGGCCCGGCCTCCAATCATCTGCAATGGACGGCGAAAAAAGGCGATCTGATCCACTCGGGTTTCGCCGTCGACCTCAAGGACAAGAACGCGACCGTCGAGATTGAAACCTGTGCCCGCTGTCACTCGCGTCGTGCGCCACTGGGCAACGGTTTTACCGTTGGCAAGCGCCTGATGGACGACTACCTGCCAAGCGCGCTGACCCGTGAACTGTATGCCCTTGACGGCAAAATCAAGGATGAAGTGTTCGAACACGGCTCGTTCGCCCAGAGCAAAATGTTCGACAAGGGCGTGCGCTGCAGCAACTGCCACAACCCCCACAGCACCGAACTCAAGGCGCCGGGCAATGGCGTTTGCCTGCAATGCCACAACACGGCTGGCAAGACCTCCGTCGAAGGTGTCGATGGCAAAGGCCTGCAAGCGAAGAACTACGACTCCATCGAACACACCCGTCACACCATGGGCCAACCAGGTTCGCAGTGCATCGATTGCCATATGCCCGGCAAGTTTTATATGGGCAATGACTTTCGGCACGACCACAGTTTCAGCATCCCCAACCCCGAGCGGGCGAAAAAACTCGGTACGCCGGACGCCTGCCTGACTTGTCACCAGGGCAAGGCCGGTGACAAGGTCACCGAGCAGTTCAAACTCTGGAACACCTCCACCGCCGCGCAGGCTCCGCGTTACGACGAAAGCCTGTGGCTGATCCGCAATGGCCAGCCTGGCGCCGCACAAGCCCTGTACGAGCAGCTGCAACGCAGCAACCTGCCGGCGATTCAACGGGCGACACTGCTCGCCGAATTACCGCTGTACCCCAGCGAACAGGCGCTGAAACTGGCCACCCGGGACTTGAGCAACCCGGCGCCGCAAGTGCGTGAAAGCGCCGTACGGGCGATCAGCGCTTTCTTGCCACCGCCGGAGCGTGCGCCGCTGTTGACACCGTTGCTGAGCGATCCGGTGAAGGCTGTACGCATTGCCGCGGCCCGGGATTTGCTCAGCGTGGCACGCAATGGCCTGGGCGCGGCCCAAGACAAATGGAACGCGGCCATCACCGAATATGAGAACGTGCAAAAAAGCCTGGCCGAACGCGCCGAAGCCAACCTCAACCTGGCCATGCTGTATCAGGCCAGCGGTCGCAGTGGCGAAGTCGAAGGCTTGCTGCGCACTTCACTCAAGCGCGACCCGGACTTTTATCCGGCGCTGGTGACACTGGTGCAATGGCTGGAAGCCAATGGTCGCGGCCAGGAAGCCCAAGCGCTGCTGGCGCAAAGCCTCAAGGCACACCCCGACGCCGCTCTGCTGCAACACACCCAGGGCCTGGCGCTGGTGCGTGCCGGCCAACCCGCACAGGCCATGCCCTTCCTGCGCAGGGCCGCACAACTGGAACCGCAGAGCGGACAATACGGCTATGTGCTGGCGGTGGCCCTGCATGACAGCGGCGAGATCGATGCCGCGTGCGAAGAACTGGAAAGGCTGTTGAAAGTGCAGCCAGCCGACCGAAATGCGCGGTTGTCGCTGATCCAGTACTACCTCGATAACGGCCAGGAACCGAAGGCCCAGGTGCTGTTGCAGGGCTGGAAGAAAATGAACATGGGGGATCCGGCGTTGAAGTGATCGGGGGCTGATCCAATGGCCCCTTCGCGAGCAAGCCCGCTCCCACATTGGATCTGTGTGGGTCACAGATTTTGTGAATGCCAAGGATCAAATGTGGGAGCGGGCTTGCTCGCGAAAGCGTCAGCCCCGCCAATGCGTAATTTACGTCAACGCCGCCGAAACAACGGTCGCGGCTCAATCACCGAGCGCCCATACGACACGCTCATCCCCGCCAGCCCCTTGAGCGCATCCTCGGCGGATTTGTCTTCACGCACCGCAAAGCTGTCGAACCCACATTGGCGCATATGACTGAGCTGATCACGCAACACATCACCCACGGCGCGCAACTCACCGTTCCAGCCCAATCGCGTGCGCAGCAAATAGGCCTGGCTATAGGCCCGACCGTCGCGAAAACTCGGGAAATCCAGGGCAATCAACCGCAACTGGCCAAACCACCGCTCAAGGCCTTCCACCTCATCATCCGGTCCCAGCCAGATTGCGTTTTGCTGCGGATTTTCCAGCCAGCGGGCCAGCGGCAAAATCACCTGGCCCTCAGGCAACGGCGCCTCAAGATCCCGAACCAGCGTCCAGGGATCATCCACGACAATCCGTGCCCCGCCCTCCTGCAAACACAACAGATTGTTCATGCCGACACCTCCAGCGCTGACGGATATACCGCCTCTTTGAACGGCTCCAGGCCGATGCGCTGCAAGGTATCGACAAACAGCTCCTCGCTTTCGCGGTAACGCACGAACGTGTCGACGATCTGTTCGACTACCGCAGGCACTTGCGCAGCGCTGAACGACGGGCCGATGGCCTTGCCCAACGCGCTGTTCTTGCCCTGGGCGCCACCGAGGGTGATCTGGTACCACTCGCTGCCGTTCTTATCGACACCCAGAATGCCGATGTTGCCGATGTGGTGATGACCGCAGGCGTTCATGCAGCCGGAGATGTTGAGGCTGATGTCGCCCAGGTCATGCAGGTAATCGAGGTCTTCGAAGCGCGCTTGAATGGCTTGGGCGATGGGGATCGACTTGGCGTTGGCCAGTGCACAGAAATCCCCCCCGGGGCAGGCGATGATGTCGGTGAGCAAACCGACGTTGGCGCAGCCGAGGTTGTGTTCGCACGCCAGGCGCCAGAGCGAGAACAAGTCGGCTTTTGGCACGTCCGGCAGCACGATGTTTTGCTCATGGGCGATGCGAATCTCGCCAAAACCGAAATGCTCGGACCACTGCGCCACCGCCTCCATTTGCGTGGCCGTGACATCCCCCGGCGGTGCGCTGCCGCCCGGCTTGGTCGACAGCACCACGCTGGCATACCCCGGTACCTTGTGTGCCTGTACATTGCGCAGCACCCAACGGGCGAACGCCGGGTCCTGGGCCAGCTGCGTGCCGAATTCAAGGCTGGTATCCGCCAGTTCGCGATATCGCGGCGCAACGAAGGCACTGGCCACGCGCTCGAACTCATCAAGGGTCAGTTGTGCCGGACCATCCTTGATATGCGTCCACTCTTCCTCGACTTCCCTGGCGAACGCTTCGATGCCCAGGGCTTTTACCAGAATCTTGATCCGCGCCTTGTACTTGTTGTCCCGCCGGCCATGGCGGTTATACACCCGCAGCACCGCCTCGACGTAGGACAGCAGGTGCTGCCACGGCAAGCCTTGGCGAATCTGCAAGCCAAGTATCGGCGTGCGCCCAAGGCCGCCGCCAACAATGACCCGCAGCAGCATTTGCCCGTCGTCACCGGGATAAAGATAGAGGCCGATGTCGTGCATCATGATTGCCGCGCGATCCTGCTCAGCCGAGCAGATGGCGATCTTGAACTTTCGTGGCAGGTAGAGGAATTCCGGGTTGATGGTCGACCATTGCCGCAGGATTTCCGCCAGCGGCCGCGGGTCGATCATTTCATCGGCCGCAACCCCGGCAAAGGCTTCGGTGGTGATGTTGCGCACGCAGTTGCCGGACGTCTGGATGGCGTGCATGTTGACCTGGGCCAGGCGTTCGAGGATGTCCGGCACCTGGGCCAGTTCGATCCAGTTGAACTGCATGTTCTGGCGCGTCGTGAAGTGGCCGTAGCCGCGATCGTAATCCCGGGCGATGCTCGCCAGCGTGCGCATCTGCCGGGCACTCAGGGTGCCGTAGGGAATGGCGACGCGCAGCATGTAGGCGTGTTTTTGCATGTACAGGCCGTTTTGCAGGCGCAACGGCAGGAACTCTTCCTCGCTCAGTTCGCCCGCCATGAAGCGTTCGACCTGATCGCGAAACTGCGCAACCCGCTCGAACACCAGTGCCCGGTCATAGTCGTCGTACTGATACATCTGGCTACCTCATCAGGAGTGATCGGGCTCTGTTGCCAATGCCTGGCGCGACCCTTGTGGGAGCGAGCCTGCTCGCGAAGGCGGAGTACCAGGCGACATCGATATTGAATGTGCCGGACGCTTCGCGAGCAGGCTCGCTCCCACAGGTTGGGCGGCATTAACTGCGGCTCGTTTCGAGGCAATGACTATGGACCCGTGCCGGTTTTCATTACAGATTCAGCTATTCATGAAAAAACCGTATCAGAATTAGAGGCGTCCAATTTGACTCGCTGCAGATCTGATCCGCATAAATCAGTTTTTCCTGAGTCTGTTTTGTTTTGGCCACGGTTTTTACAGTGCACGTCATTGCAACCGTGGAAGCATTGAGCATGAGCACAACAACTATCGGACAGGCTTATAACTACAAGGTCGTCCGCCAATTCATCGTGGCAACCGTGATCTGGGGCATCGTGGGGATGGCGATGGGCGTCTGGATCGCGTCGCAACTGGTGTGGCCGCAGTTGAACCTGGACCTGCCGTGGACCACTTTCGGGCGCCTGCGCCCGCTGCACACCAGCCTGGTGATTTTCGGATTTGCCGGCAGCGCGCAGTTCGCCGCCAGTTATTACGCGGTGCAGCGTACCTGCCAGGTGCGACTGTTCTCGGACAAGCTCGCAGCCTTCACGTTCTGGGGCTGGCAATCGGTCATCGTCGTGATGCTCATCACGTTGCCGCTGGGCTACACCACCACCAAGGAATACGCCGAGATCGAGTTCTCCGGCGCGGTGTGGATGACCCTGGTATGGGTGGCCTACGCCATCGTGTTCTTCACCACTGTGGTGCAGCGCAAGACCCGGCACATCTATGTCGGCAACTGGTTCTTCGGCGCGTTCATCGTGGTGATTACGATGCTGCACGTGGTCAACCACTTGGCGATTCCGGTGGACTGGTTCAAATCCTATCCGGTGTATTCGGGGGCAACCGACGCCATGGTCCAGTGGTGGTACGGGCACAACGCCGTGGGCTTTTTCCTGACCACCGGTTTCCTTGGGATGATGTACTACTTCGTGCCCAAGCAAGCGAACCGGCCGGTGTATTCCTATCGTTTGTCGATCGTGCACTTCTGGGCGCTGATCACTTTGTACATCTGGGCAGGTCCGCACCATTTGCACTACACCGCCTTGCCGGACTGGGCGCAGTCACTGGGCATGGCCATGTCGCTGATCCTGTTGGCACCGAGCTGGGGCGGAATGATCAACGGCATGATGACCCTTTCGGGCGCCTGGCATAAGTTGCGCACCGACCCGATCCTGCGTTTCCTGGTGCTGTCCCTGGCCTTCTACGGCATGTCGACCTTCGAAGGGCCGATGATGGCGATCAAGACGGTCAACGCCCTCTCCCACTACACCGACTGGACCATTGGCCACGTGCACGCCGGGGCCCTCGGCTGGGTGGCGATGATCACCTTCGGCGCGACTTACCACATGGTGCCGAAGGTCTTCGGTCGCGCACAGATGTTCAGCACTCCGCTGATCAACCTGCACTTCTGGCTCGCCACTATCGGCACCGTGCTGTACATCGCCTCGATGTGGGTCAACGGCATCACCCAAGGCCTGATGTGGCGTGCGATCAACGATGACGGCACGCTGACCTACTCCTTCGTCGAAGCCTTGCAGGCCAGCCATCCGGGGTTCGTGGTGCGCTTTGCCGGTGGCGTGTTGTTCCTCACGGGCATGCTGGTGATGGCTTACAACGTGTGGCGTACCGTACGGGTGTCCGAAGTGGCGATGGCGGAAAGTGAGGCGCAGATAGCCTGATGACTGAAGTCCTGTTGAATATCCTGGGGGTGGTGTTCCTGTGGTGCACCATCGAATACTGCTTGCGCCATCAGACCGCCGAAAGCCTGGACGATGCCAGCCTGGTGCCGTTTGCCGATGACCCGGAAGTCGCCCGGCGAGTGGAGGCCGCTACCGGCAAGCGGATAAACGCGGTCGCGCCAGAAGAGCCAAAGCCGGGTTGGGGCAAAATCGAAATCTGACCTACAACCCATTCATTGTGGGAGCGAGCCCGCTCGCGAAGACGGGCTGACAGTCGACATCGATATTGACTGATTCATCGCTTTCGCGAGCAGGCTCGCTCCCACAGGGGGATTCACAGTGTCGCGAAAACTCAGCCGCGTTCGCGCGGAATCAGGCTCTGCAACTGCTGCGCCAGGAAATCCGCATCGAAGACAAAGGTATCCGGATCTTTAAGACCATTGGTCTTGCGCCACTGCCAGCCATTGGACGATGGCATGCACACCAGTGAAACACTGCCGTAGCGCGCAGCGGTAAAGCCCATCACTGCCAGGGAAATCTGCCCACCGGCACCCATCACATCCGGCACGAACTCCACCGGTTTGCCGGCGATCGTAATGCTCAGCTTTTCAGTCTTGAAGGTAGACGTCTCCACCGGAACACTCGGCCCGGACGCGACATACGCTTCGCGGCTCACCTCCAGCAGATTCGGTGCCAGAACCGGCTCCAGCCACTGCTGGATCTGATCGAACAACTCCCCAATGCGCTTGGCCCACTCGGCCGATTGTGTCTCGAACAGCTGCTTTTTGTGCGCTTCGCTGTCTGCGTAGTGACGAAGCATCTCGCCCAGTTGCCGTACGTCGTCCATTGCGGTGTTCCTTTGATTGAAGCGGTGCTGCGGACATTGAGCATGGCAGATGCGCGCCGCCGGCGTACGACTAAAAGCGCGAGTGGTATGGATCAATCGCACTTTGGCATGCGGCGCAAGCGCGCCATGCTCAAGGTATCGACGTAGACGCCATCGCGCACCGCATAGTCGCGAAACAGCCCTTCGGTCTCGAAACCGAACTTGCGGTACAGGCTGATGGCGGCTTCGTTGTCGGCATACACGCTGAGTTCGACCCGTCGCAGGATCATCCAGTTGTCAGCAATATCCAGCACCGCCGCCAACAGTTTCGAACCCACGCCCTTGCCCTGCCATTGGGAAGCAACGCCCATGCCGAAGCTGCCTGCGTGGCTGCGGCGGATGCGTGGAAACTGTTCCAGGGTGATGCTACCGATAACCGTCCCTTGATGCAGGGCGACCAATTGCACGACCCGCTCATTGTCCGTCTCCACGCGTTTTTGCCAAGTCTCGGAGGATGGAAACGGCATTTGCAGCGTCTGACGGGCGACGACCGGTTCGTGGTAAAGCGCGGTGATGCCCGGGACGTGGGAATGGTTGAGGCGTTCGAGGGTGATGACAGCGTCGGTCCCGGTCATGAGTGATTCATCCTTGATAGAAACATGGCCGTTCACTCTACAACGCATCCAACATGGAAAAACACCCTGTAGGAGCGAGCATGCTCGCGATGGTCGTTAACGATGACGCGGGATACCTGATGCCCCGCGGCGCTCCCAGGTTTTTCGTCGGAACGCCGCCCGGAGCATGCTCGCTCCTACAGGAACCATTCCCGCCGCTCTTCGAAGGTGCCGAGGATCAACTCGACAATCGTCTGCACCTGCGCATCGCCCTCGGCCTCGGCATTCACCGCCAGCCACACCTGGCGCTGCATCGGCTGGCTGAACAACCCCGGCAAACCGATCAAGCCACGGTCGAAATGGCTCATGTAGCCAGGCAACAGGCCGATGCAGGCGCTGCAACGGACCATCTCCAGCATTAGTGGATAGGAATGCGACTGCAAGACCCCGGCCAGGCGCTGGTCGACCAGGTCGTTCCAGGGCCGAAAACTGTCGATCTGTCGATCATGCTGCCATTGCACCAGCATGAAATCGGCCAGGTCATCGAGACCGGCCGGCCGCGCGGCGACTCGTGAATAGCGTTTGGCGATGTGCGGTAGATAGTCGAGCCGCGCCAGGCATCTGGGCACGTTGACGGCAAAACTCGGTCCCGGCGTTGGCGAGCCGATGCCTGTCATCCATACCACGACATCGGCACTGACCGCCTGCAGGGACAATTCGCTGTCGAGGGTAATGATGTCCAGGCGCGCGCTGGCATTGCGTCGCAGCAACGCCACCAGATCGCGACCGAGGATGTCGTGCAGGATCGTCTCGGCCACCGCCAGGCGCACCACAGGTTGCTCGAGCACCGGCAGGTCGCGTTCATGCGCCAGGGCGGTCAGTTGCCTGTGCAGCTCCAGGCCGTCGCGACTGAGCACCAGGCCGCTCTCCGAAGGGCTGAACAGCGAGCACTGCAACTGCTTTTCCAGTTGCGCCAATTGCTTGCGCAACTGCGTCGCCTTGACGTTCAGGCGCCGGGCTGCCTGCATGAAGCAGCCGCAACGGGCGATCACGCTGAAGCACTGCGCCTGCAGCGCATCGATTTGCGCCGCGCGGGAGCGCCAGGACGTGATTTTATCGAGAGGTGCGGGGCACTGCGCTATGGACTGGACGCCCCGGGTTTCCATGCATGACATCGATGACTCCCTGTCGATCTTTCACTGGGAGTTCCATCCTGCGCAAGCTAGATGAACGACGTGTGACAGCCGTTCAGGCGCTGGGTGTCTGGCGAAAACTCACGGCCAGTCGATTCCAACTGTTGATGGTGGTGACAGCGATGGTCAGGTCCACCAGTTCACCTTCGCTGAACTGAGTCCGCGCCTGCTCGTAGACGGCGTCCGGCACATGGCTCTCGCAAAGTAGTGTCACCGCCTCCGTCCAGGCCAGGGCGGCGCGTTCGCGTGGGTTGAAGAAGTTACTGTCGCGCCAGACCACGATGGAGTACAGGCGGCGGTCGGTTTCGCCCAGGCGCCGGGCGTCTACCGAGTGCATGTCAGTGCAGAACGCACAGCCATTGATCTGCGAAGCACGGATCTTGATCAGGTGCAGCAGCGCCGGCTCGATACTCAGGTTGCTGGTCAGGGCTTCCATGGCGATCAGTGCTTTCATCGCCTTGGGCGAGGCGCTGTAATAATCCAGGCGGAGGGTCATGGCGTGACCTCATATGGCGTCGATATGCCGCCAAGGTAGACGTTGTTAACGCTGCGTTACATATCCAATTGCGCGAAATTTCCGTGGACCACCTGGGCCCAGACCAATTGGCGGTTTTTACGCCACGCAACTACTGCATAAACGCCAGTTGAGGGTAATCTGGCGTAACGCACACGCGCCTCAATCGCCATGGAGCCTTGCCTGTATGGAACTACACGTTGTCATTAACGGACGCAAGGACCTGGCGGGCCAGTTGTACACGCAACTGCGCAGCGCCATCGAATCGGGTCGCCTGGCCGCCGGGACGCAACTGCCTCCCAGCCGCCTGCTGGCCGAACAACTGGGCATTTCGCGCAAAACCATTTCTGATACCTATGCCCAGCTGACCTATGAAAACTTCCTCACCGGGGTGATCGGCAAAGGCACCTACGTCAACGCCCGCGTATCCAAAATCGAGCGCAAACAAAGCCATAAAGAGCTGGCCGGCTTCGAGGTGATCGAATCCTGGCGTAGCCTGCCGGTGTTCCTGCGTCATCCGACGCTCGAAGGCTCGCTGCGCTACGACTTCATTGGCGGCGCCACCAGCAAGGGCCAGTTTCCCCAGGATGACTGGCGACGCTGCACGTCCCACGCCTTGCGCCAGATCGCCGCGTCCAAGGGCTTCTACAGCCTGCCCGAAGGCCTGCCGGCGCTGCGCAATGCCATCGCGCAGCACATCGCCTTTTCTCGCGGGGTCAATTGCCAGGACGAGGACGTGGTGGTGTGCAATGGCGCGCAACAGGCGCTGGATCTGATTGCCCGGGTGCTGATACGAGCGGGCAGCATCGTCGCCATGGAAGATCCCGGTTATCCGCCGGCGCGCCTGTTGTTCGGCACCCATGGCGCCACGGTGATTGGCGTGCCGGTGGACGCCGAAGGGATTGTCGTGGAGAAAATCCCCCTCGGTACGCGGCTGATCTACGTCACCCCCTCACACCAGTTCCCGCTGGGCATGCCCATGAGCCAGGAGCGCCGCGCTGCACTGCTGGCTCGCGCCCATGAACTGGGGGCGATCATCATCGAAGACGACTACGACAGCGAGTTCCGCTACGAAGGCCGCCCCACGGACTCGCTGCAAAGCATGGACGAGCGCGGGATCGTCGCCTATGTGGGGACCTTCTCGAAAACACTTTTGCCAGAACTGCGCCTGGGTTACGCGATCCTGCCGCCGGCGATTCTCGAGGCGGTGGTGCGCGCCAAGCAACTCACCGACCTGCACACCTCCACCCTGCCCCAGTGGGCGCTGGCCAAATTCATCGCCGAAGGCTGCCTGCTCAAGCACATTCGTCGCTGCCATACGATCTACGCGGGCAGGCGTGAGCGGATCCTGGCGCGCATGGCCGGTGATCTCGCACCCTGGCTTGAAGCGGTGCCGACCGCAGCGGGCTTTCACATGGTGGTGCTGTGCAAGGTAGCGATCGACGTGCCACTGGTGATCGAGCTGGCGAAAACGGTTGAAGTCGGGCTCTATGCCATTGACAGTTTTTTCTACCAGCAGGCGCCCCAGGCGGGGTTTTTCCTGGGTTTTGGCGCTATCGAGACCCTGGACATCGACATCGCCCTGGACCGTCTCAGGGACATTTTGCAGCAGGTTGCCTGATGGATTGGTCTGCGTTTTTATCCCGCGATTGGCTATTGGTGGTCCGGAGGTGCAGGCCTATCCTGCATAGGCGTTATCCCTCAATGAGGAGTGTGAGCCAATGTCCTACAAAGTGATCAATACCGTACAGGTGCAGGCCGTTGCCGGTCGCTCGGAAGAACTGGGTCAGAAATTGCAAAAGATTGTCGATACCCTGCGCGAACTACCGGGCTGTGAATCCTATATGGTCGACCGCTGCCCTGAGGACAGTAATCGCTGGACTGTCAGCGCCCACTGGCAATCGGAATCGGCAATGCAATCGCATTTCAACAACCCCCAGGTGCAAGGCTTCATTGACCTGATCGATTGTCAGCTGGCCAACGCCGTCGACTTCAACAGCTTTCCGATCAGATAAGACACGGTTAAAGATCGCAGTCCTTGGCCGCGTTTGCAGAGTATGGGTACCTCTGCAAACGTTCCGGGGACTGCGATCTTTTTCATTCCAGCGCCGCACATTGGTCCCCTGGCCTTCGGTAAAATTGGCTGTTTGTTTATCGCCCCTGGCGCAATAGATTGGTCCCTGACAACCAACCACTGCAGGTGATGAACCATGAACCTTTTGCGCTGCTCTCTCGCTGCCCTTGCCTTGACCGTTGGCGCTTCGGCGTTTGCCCATGAAGCCGGTGACCCATCGGAAAAGGTCACGGTATTGCAAGACCAAATGCTGAAAAACGCCCCAGGGAAAAAGGCCTTGATGATTGAGGTCGACTACAAGCCAGGCCAAGCGTCCATCGCCCACAAACACGACGGTACCGCCATGGCCTATGTGCTTTCGGGATCGATCACTTCCCAGGTGAAGGGCGAAAAAGAGGTCACTTACAAGGCTGGCGAGTATTGGTACGAACCTGCCGGTTCGGAACATCTGGTCTCGAAAAATGCCAGCAAAACCAAACCTGCGAAGCTGTTGGTGTTCATGGTGTTGTCACCTGACGAGAAAGTGTTGATCCCCTTGCAAAACTGATCGTCGAACCTGTAGCCATAAATAAAAATGCCCAAACTCTTGATTTGGGCGTCTTTATATCTTCAGGCAATTAACCGCGCTCCGTTAAACCAAACAAAACTATTGTCTATTGGATAAGTTCATAGATTGGCTATTTCAATCAGCAACACACGGTTTAGTCTGGAGTGACTGCCGTCCTCATACGGCAACTGTAACTTTCCGACCGAAGTTGTTTCACTGGAGAAACACCATGAAACTTGCGTTCGTCAGTACATTGACCATGGCCGTCCTGATAACCGGTTGCTCAATTCCCACGGCACCTTCAGCGGTGACTCCGCTGGAGGGTATCTTTACGCAACCGGTGGGTCGCAGCAGTGCAACGCGCATACCCAACGGCAGCGATGTCACACTTGGCATTGTCTACAGCCGCAATACCCAGGCCAACCGCGCCTACCTGCAGGACTACCAGGCCAATGCCGGCACCGGTTTCGGCCAGAGCCTGCTGGTGCAGTCGATCCATGACGCCTATGTGGCCACGTCAAAACCCGATTTGGCGGTGGACTGGGTCAAGGCCTCTCTAGAACGGCAATTCGGCTCAGTCACGGTATACCCGGACATGCAAAGCCTGCAGGCGGCAAAACCGGACGTGGTGGCCGTCGTCGACAGCCGCAGCCAGTTGATAACCTCGCGCAGTTCGGACATCGAGGCCAATGTCAGCGTGGACTTCTACGATAAGAACCTGAGTTATATCGGCACTGCAAAAGGGCATGATGCGAAGGCGCTAAGTCCTGTATGGGCAGACTTTAAACGCAGCGAAGAGATTGTCGCCGACATTAACGAACAACAGAATGTGCAAGTAAGGGCATTGCAGAAGTTTGACCAGTCGCTCAATAATTTGTTGACCAGGCCGACAGATAAAGTGTCGATGCTTGATGATAACAAGGTTCAGAAGTTGTATTGACCCCGAAGGCCTCTTCGCGGGCAAGCCCGCTCCCACATTAGTTTTGTGTTCGCCGCAAACCCATGTGGGAGCGAGCCTGCTCGCGAAGGGGCCCGAACAGACACGACAAAAACATCGGCCGAAAAAAAGCCCCGCATCTCTCAATGCGGGGCTTTTTCATTCAACGCCTGATCAGGCCGCCGGTTCCAGCTCGGCGCTGACAGTGGCAGTGACAGGCACTACCGCTTGCCCGCTCAGAGCCAGGTCCAGCAGCTCACGGTTGGCCACCGCGTACATGGCGTAGTCCGTACCGCTGGCGGCACGGATTTCCACCAGCATCGCGCGCCAGCGTTCGATCATGCTTTCGTGTTGCGACATCCACAGGGACAGCCGTGTTTCCACGTCCTGGGAACCATCGCCCTGTTGCAGGACCGAGATGGTGATAGCACGTTGCTGCCAGTCGACGTCATCGCGGAACGCTTCACGGGCCAGGGCCTGCCAGTTGTTTTCCACTGGCAAGGCGCTGATCTGTTGCAGGTACCAGGTGATGTCCAGTGCGCTGCCCACGGCGAAGTAGGCCTTGGCCACGTCCGCAGGGTTCTGGCCGGTCACGTCGGAGGCCTCGATGATCGGCAGCAGGGTGTACAGGTGCGAGGTGCCAGCCACCATGCGCGCCAACAACTCCGGGACACCGGCTGCAACGTACGCCTGATAACGCGACTGCCAGTTCTCGCGGATCTCGCCGCTGAGCAGTTCGTCGAGCTTGAGACCCAGCTCCTTGAGGTGCGGACCGAAGTGCGCGACGTCACGGGCAGCGTTCTGCTCGTTGCGACGGGCGCGCAGGAACCAGCGCGTGGCGCGACGGCCCAGGCGCATCAGCTCGTCCATCAGCTCCAGCTGTACGTCGGCGGACACCTGGTAATCCAGGGCTTCGATCTGACGGAACCAGTGCGGGAGGTGGAAAATGTCACGCACGATCACATAGGCGCCAGCCACGTTCGCCGGGCTCATGCCGGTCGACTCCTTGAGTCGTTGCACGAAGGTGATGCCCATGTGGTTGACCAGATCGTTGGCGATCTGGGTGCTGACGATCTCGCGCTTCAGGCGGTGACGGCGCATGGCTTCGGAGAACTTGCTCACCAGGGTCGGCGGGAAAGCGGTTTCCATGTCGCGGGTCAGGTAGTCGTCATCCGGCACCAGGGAGCCCAGCAGCTGCTCCTTGAGGTCGATCTTGCTGTAGGAGATCAGCACCGACAGCTCGGCACGGGTCAGGCCATGGCCCGCCGCGACGCGCTCGTTGATCGCTTCTTCAGCCGGGAGGAACTCGATGGCGCGATCCAGTTTGCCGCGACCTTCCAGATCGTTCATCAGGCGCTTGTATTCGGCAATCCGCGGCAAGGCACGACGGGCTGCCAGGGACAGTGCCTGGGTCTGCTTGTAGTTGTTGCCCAACACCAGGCCACCGACTTCGTCGGTCATGCTCGCCAGCAGCTGGTTGCGCTGCTTGTCGGTCATGTCGCCGGCCTGAACCACTTCGTTCAGCAGGATCTTGATGTTCACTTCGTGGTCGGAGCAGTCCACGCCACCGGCGTTGTCGATGAAGTCGGTGTTGGAGCCGCCGCCGTTGAGGCCGAACTCCACGCGACCCAGCTGGGTCATGCCGAGGTTACCGCCCTCGCCCACCACTTTGCAGCGCAGTTCGTTACCGTTCACGCGCAATGCATCGTTGGCCTTGTCGCCGACATCGGCGTGGCTTTCGCTGCTGGCCTTGACGTACGTACCGATACCGCCGTTCCACAACAGGTCCACCGGTGCCTTGAGCAAGGCGTTCAGCAATTCGGTCGGGGTCAGCTTGTCGGCCTGGATGTCGAAGCGTTCCTGCATCTGCGGGGAAATCGCGATGCTCTTCGCGCTACGGGAGAAGATGCCGCCACCTTCGGACATGATGCTGGTGTCGTAGTCGGACCAGGCCGAACGTGGCAGGTCGAACAGGCGCTGACGCTCGGCGAAGCTGGTCGCCGGGTTCGGGTTCGGGTCGATGAAGATGTGCAGGTGGTTGAACGCTGCGACCAGTTGCAGCTTGTCCGACATCAACAAGCCGTTACCGAACACGTCACCGGCCATGTCGCCGACGCCGACCACGGTGATGCTGTCTTCCTGGACATTGATGCCGCGCTCGCGGAAGTGGCGTTGTACGCCCACCCACGCGCCCTTGGCGGTGATGCCCATTTTCTTGTGGTCGTAACCGGCCGAACCACCGGATGCAAACGCGTCACCCAGCCAGAAGCCGTAGTCGATGGCGATGCCGTTGGCGATGTCGGAGAACGTCGCGGTGCCCTTGTCCGCGGCCACCACCAGGTACGGGTCATCGTCGTCATGGCGCACGACGTTGGTTGGTGGCACCAGCGCGCCGTCCTTCAGGTTGTCGGTGATGTCCAACAGGCCGGAAATGAAGATGCGGTAGCAGGCGATGCCCTCGGCCGCGATCTCGTCACGGCTGCCGCCCAGTGGCAGGCGACGCGGCAGGAAGCCGCCCTTCGCACCGACTGGCACAATGACCGAGTTCTTCACTTGCTGGGCTTTTACCAGGCCCAGGACTTCGGTACGGAAGTCTTCTTCACGGTCAGACCAGCGCAAGCCACCACGGGCCACGTTGCCGAAGCGCAGGTGCACGCCTTCTACGCGCGGCGAGTAGACGAAGATTTCGAACTTCGGCACCGGCTTGGGCAGTTCAGGAATCAAGTGCGGGTTGAACTTGAAGCTGAAGTACGGCTTGTTATGGCCGTTGGCGTCGGTCTGGTAGAAGTTGGTGCGCAGGGTGGCCTTGATCAGGTCCAGGTAGCGACGCAGGATACGGTCTTCGTTCAACACCTGGACGTCGTCCAGCGCGGTGAGAATCGCGTGTTCCAGGCGCTGCTCCAGATCGTCGCTGCTGAGCTTGCGCGCCAGGTAGAAGCGGGTCTTGAACAACCGGGTCAATTCGCGAGCGATGTCGGTGTGGTTGTTCAGGGTGCTGGCGATGTAGCCCAGGTCGAAGCCCAGGCGGATCTGCTTCAGGTAACGGGCGTAGGCACGCAGCAGCGCCACGTCACGCCACGGCAGGCCGGCGGTCAGTACCAAGCGGTTGAACGCATCGTTCTCGGCATCGCCACGCACGATGTGGACGAACGCGTCCTGCAGGGTGTCGTTGAGTTGCTGGATGTCCAGGTCCAGGCCTTCGGCTGCGGTGAAGGCGAAGTCGTGGATCCAGAACTCGCGGCCATTGTTGTGACGCAGGTGGTACGGGAATTCACCCAGCACGCGCAGGCCGAGGTTTTCCAGGATTGGCAACACGTCGGACAGCGCCAGTGGCGTGTCGGCGTGGTACAGCTTGCAGTGCAGCTCACGCTGGCCCACTTGACCCAGTGGCTGGTAGAAGCTCATCACCAGCGGATTTTTTTCGCTGAGGTTCAGCAGGTGCTGCATGTCGACCACAGCCGAATGGGCGGCGAATCGTTCGCGGTAACCGGCCGGGAAGCCTTTCGGGAAGTCGGCCAACACGTTGGTGCCGTGGGCTTCACCGAAGGTTTCGACGGTCAGGGCCGAGTAATCGTCCTGCCAGCTGCGGCACGCCTGGATCACTTCGTTTTCCAGTTGCTGCGGGTCGATGTCGATGCGGTTTTTCGGGTCGACGCGCAAAATCAGTTGCACGCGGGCCAGCACGGACTCGGAGAAGAAGGTCCAGAACTCGCAATCCGAGGCCTTGAGGCGATCCATCAGCACTTGCTGGATCTTCTGCCGCACTTCGGTGGAGTAGATATCACGCGGCACGTAGGCCAGGCAGTAGCAGAAGCGACCGTATGGGTCCTTGCGCAGGAACACGCGGATCTTGTTGCGTTCCTGGATCTGCACGATCGACATCACGGTGCTGAACAGCTCGTCCACCGGGGTCTGGAACAGGTCGTCGCGTGGCAGGACTTCGAGCACCTGCGCCAGTTCCTTGCCCAGGTGAGCCTTGGCCTGGAAACCCGAACGGCGTTCGATTTCCGCGACCTTGCGGCGGATATACGGGATGACCCGCACGCTCTCGCCATACACCGAGGAGGTGTACAGGCCCATGAAACGGCATTCCTTGATGACCTTGCCGTTGGCGTCGATTTCACGGATCGACACGTAGTCCGGGTAAGCCGGACGGTGTACACGGCTTGGATGTGCGGCCTTGGCGAACGACAGCAGGGTCGGTTCGCGCAGGTAGTTCACGGCGTAGTCTTCGATGCGCAGGTCATCGTAGCTCAGGCCGGCGCGCAGCAGTTTGGTCAGGCCGAGGAAGGAATTCTTGTCATAGACGATGTGGCCGCCATCGGCTTCATCGCTGACCACGAACTCTTCATAGCCGAGGAAGGTAAAGTGGTTGCCCACCAGCCATTCCAGGAAACTCTTGATTTCGCTCTTTTCGTCGGCATCGACGGCGAACTGGCTGTTGTCCAGGTTGGTGAGGATTTCCTGGACCTTGGCCTTCATCGGTTCGAAATCGCCGACCGCGACACGCACTTCTGCCAGCACCTGCTCCAGCTCTTTGCTCAGCACGTTCAGTTCGGCCGGATTGGCGCACCGGTCGATTTCCAGGTACATCAGCGACTCGTGCAACACGTCGTCGCCCTGGGTGCCTTTGGGCAGGATTTCGAGCAACTCGCCCTTGCTGCCACGACGCACGCTCAGCACGGTGGTTTGCAGGGTGTGGATGCTATAGCCGCGGCGGTTCAGCTCGGTACGCACCGAGTCCACCAGGAACGGCAGGTCATGGTGTAGCACTTCGACCGCGGTGTGGGTCGACTGCCAGCCGTGACGTTCGTAATCGGGGTTGTAGACGCGCACTTGCGGTTGCGCGTGATCGAAGCGCTCAAGCAGGCGCCACGCAGAAAGAGTACAGCCAGCGAGGTCAGACAACCGACGTTGGGTCAGTTCATCCAGGGAAATGATGCCGAAGAATTGTTCAGCGAACAGCGCCACTTGTGGCAGTGCCTGTTCACTGATGTGCTGCGCCAGTGCCGCTTGCAGTTGGTGCTGGAAGTCGGCTTTGCTGGCTGCGGTGAAGAACGCCATCTGTGGTACTCCGCTTGGGCTTGTTATTGATGGAAGCGTCGCGTGCTATTCCCCTGTCAGGGGCTACCCGTCACCCTGTTCCTGATTCTCGGGCAGAGGAAACAGGGTGACAGGTGGGTGAAGCTAAACGAGACACTCGGGTCACATTCACCTTCCGTGAATGGGCATCTGCAAAAGCGACTGGGCTGCGGGCAACGCAATGCCTTTACGGGTGCTCATCCGTTGCGCAGCTTAACGAGTGCGGCAAGGCCCATGCTTGCGATGCTGCGACATATTCGGTCAACGGTACGCTGCTCTGCAGGCGCACACTGAACAACACTAGCAGTCGGAGTCGATTTCGGGGCTGAGTGCACGTTTTTTGCAGGACATTCGTGCCAGAACGGCCGTCCAGCACGCATGTGCCACGCCTCAACCAGAAATTGACAACATCCATGATCGCCGAACCGACCATGGACGCTATTGGGCGCGTTGAAAGAACCTCGACCAATTCAGTCGATCAAGTCTTCGATCGCCTGAAATTTGCTCACTGTCGCGCAGTCGTAACAGAGCATTTGAATCGTCATCCGGTCCATGCTGGCATCGACGTTGCTCGATTCACACTCGCGGCAGAACAGCTGCAGATGCCCGGCCAGGTCTGCCCCACAAGCATCGCCGGAGAAAAACCGCGGCACCAGTTCATCACGCCAGTAGAGGCCGGGAGACTTGGAAAAACCAGCCCCGCTGTCTTTCAGCACCACGTCGTACAGGATTCGGTGCAAGGACGACTGCGGCACTCGCGAATCGCGATAGGCGGTTTTGCGCCAGTTTCGCGCCTTGGCATCCTGCGCCGTGCCCAACATGTTGCCCGGGATGGTGTTGCAAGCGTGGTTGCGGCCCTTGGAGTTGCCGGTGGCATAAAAATGCGCGGCATTCTTCACCGCCAATCGCGCAAAGTAGTAGACATGGCTCACCGAGAAGTCCTGCAGAAGCTGGCCGACAACAGTTTCGGCACGCCCTCGGGCACTGAACACGAAGCTCACTTCGCTGGCCAATACCTGGATGTACTGAATCGACTCGTCCCGGGCCAGGCTCAACATCAAGGCATACAGCTCGCTTTTCCAGGACGGCTGAACACTGCCGGACAGTTCCTGGTACAACGCCTGGTACAGTGCGTCGCGAGTGCTGCGTACGCCGGTTTCCAGCGCGACATTGGGTAGCCAGCGCACGCAGGAAAGTCTTTGATCAGGTAGCCGGCCGCTCGATCGAAGGCCTTGATGTCGCCATCCGGATCGACGTTCAGCACGCCGGCCTCGTACAGGTTCCTCACCAGCGCTTCACTGGCCTCATCAGTGGGCGCCAACGGTTCGCTGCGCAACCCGGCGTCGAGCGAGGCAATGCGCTCGGCGCCAGCGACATGGCCGTCGTCCAGCAAGGCAAGCAATGTCAGTTTCTGGACGAAACCCAGCGATGCATAAGGCACCGCCGGACGTGACGTGGGGTAGCGTTTCTCCAGCTCGAGACGATCGCGCTGCGCCTGGGCGACGATTTCCTGCTGGCGCAGCTTGTAGCATTCATTGCAAGTACAGGGCTTGTTTCACCCATAGTGGCCAGGCTCATGGTGATAGTGCTCGCAACGCACTTGAAACGGTTGCGAATTGAGACAGGGGTACCCTTGGCGTGCCGACGCACCCACATGGGCAGGTCGCAGTAGGGGCAGGTCAGGTCCTTGCTGATAATCGGTGGCAATATTGTCAACAGACTGCGGACTTCAGGCGCAATGTTGAACTCGATTTTCAGATCGGCACTTTTTTCACCGTTCAGATAGCGCTGGTACAGTTGCTCGATTTGTTCCCCGGACAGGTGCTTGATCTCATCCGCCCATTCGAAATACTGACTCATCGAAAGAGGTCCTTTTTTCATGATTGACTGCGCAATCCTTTGCGTCTGGGCGATCACGCTAAGGGATTGAATGAGGCCAATACAAGTGAAAAACCGGAGGGCGGAGCGTTATTTTTGGCTCTTGCAAACGTCCTGCAGCACAATCGGAAATTTCCTATGGCAAGTTAGGAATAGTCCGAGAGAAACATCTCTCAAAATTCAAAAAGTCAAGCACCTAACTTTTTTCCATACATCAAACTGATAATACAAACCGTTTTTTCCCTCAGTTCCCGCACCATGAGACATAGAAATCTCCTGTGGGCTGGGAGAATTGCTTTTTCGTTACGTGGTCCGCTGCGCGGTGTTTCTCACCAAGCTTCGGAGGCGGACTTTCGTGTAACCAAACTGGCACTTGATCACTCGAAATTTCATCCTTCACATTGGCGGGACGACCAGGATATTCGGCAAATAAATAGCTTATTCCTGATACAACCTATTGCTGAGTGTTGTTATCCACCCCGAACAAACCTGAGAAACGTCCTACATTTTTTTAGGAAAATACCTACTCGATTTTTGATCGCTTTTTTAAAGCGTTTCGAGACATTATTTATTTCAGGTTTTTTCATTTCCTCGAGTGTCCACGATGCCGACGAAAACATTTAGCTTACCGACCCAATTCACTGGAGCGACGACACTTCACGCCGTCTTCGCGAGAGTTTCTCAACAATTTCCTCATAACATAGCCGTTACCGATGGCCAGACACAGCTGACATACCGAGATCTAAACGAGCGCGCAGAAAAGCTGGCGATATCCCTGCTTAACATCGGCGTGAAGCGTGATCAGTTGGTCGGACTATGCCTTGAATGCACATGTGACTTGATCATTGGTATCCTGGGAATATTAAAAGCTGGCGGTGCTTACGTTCCGCTAGACCCAGCGCACCCGCAGGAGCGACGCAAGCAAATCGCTCAGTTAAGCACCATGGACATCGTCGTCGCTGACGATGCGACCGCTCCAAACTTTGAAGACCTGACCGTCGTCAACATCACTGCCGCTGTTTCCGTGTCGAGCACCCTCATTGAGAGGGAGTCCGGCGACGATGAGACGAGTCTGGCCTACGTCATTTTCACATCGGGCTCGTCGGGACAGCCAAAAGGCGTGATGGTCGAACATCGAAATATCGTGCACCTTTTCACCGCAACACACGATAAATTCGGGTTTAACGCAAACGACGTATGGTGCAAGTTTCATTCAGTCGCTTTCGATTTCTCTGCGTGGGAAATCTGGGGCGCGCTCCTGTTCGGAGGGAGCCTAGTCCTGGTGTCAAACCAGACCGCTCGAGATCCACAAGATTTTCACGACTTACTGACACGTGAGAAAGTCACCGTACTCAATCAAACCCCCTCATCCTTCCGCAACCTTATAACCGTTGATACAACAAGACCATGTGATGAACTGTCGTTACGCTACGTTATACTTGGCGGAGAGCGCTTGGACGCGCTGGCACTAACACCATGGATAGCACGACACGGCCTTGACAGCCCTCGCCTTATCAATATGTACGGAATAACGGAAACGACCGTACACACAACATTGAAGTTTCTCGAACCAAGCGATCTCATGACCCAAGAGTTCAGTCCAATTGGGATGCCCATCCCAGGCATGAAGATTGAGATAGTTGACACAAACGGTCAGACCGTACCACGAGGACAAGTTGGGTTTATCTATGTACAGGGCCCAGGTCTCGCGCGCGGTTACCTCGGGCGCTCCGATCTCACTCATGAGCGTTTCAAATATCGTACCGACCGTTTGGGCAATTGGGGACGTTGGTACAATTCCGGCGATATCGGCGCAGAAGTTGGACTTGATACTTACGCATACATCAGTCGCGCAGACTGTCAAGTCAAAGTTCGCGGTTATCGTATCGAGCCCAGTGAAATTGAGGCCTGCCTCATGCACCACGCGGAAGTTCAAGACGCGAAGGTTATTGCAGTAAACTTCGGGGAAAACGATCCAAGACTTGTAGCCTATGTTGTCCTCGGCGCAGTTGCAGGGAGCCGCGCTCACAAAACGCTACCTTCCGAACTACATGCTGCAGCGGTCAAAGCGCTTCCAAGTTATATGGTTCCATCGGCCTACATAGCTGTCGACCGCATCCCTACTACAGTTAACGGAAAACAAGACAACGACGCTCTCGTGACTCTCTTACGAGAAAAACTTACATACCCAGCCAAATCCGAAGGCACGAAGTCTAGTGAGTCGATAGAGAAAGACCTGCACTCTATCTGGGCAAGTACTCTTGGACTTAGCGACATCGACCCCGATGCTGAATTTTTCGATCTCGGCGGAACATCTTTCTCCCTGACTATCATGCTCCAACGCATCAATTTAAAGTTCAAGACGGACCTGCGCATAGACGTTTTCAACAAAGGCGCAACCCTCTCGACCCTAATCAAGACCCTCACCTCCCAATAATAATTATAGGCACTTCCATGACTAATATAATTAAAACACCTGAGAGCCACTTTTACCTTTCCCCTGAAGAAGTTGAACAATTCCATCATCAAGGCTACATAGGCCCGTTCACGCTTTATTCACCGGATGAAATGAAGGCTCTTTGGCGGCAAACGCGACTTCAGGCTCTGGATCGCAGTCACGCGGTCTACCAATCAAATGCAGCAGTATCAGGCAGCACCAATATCTCAAACTACGATCGCCACCTCGACATTGACTTCCTCGCTGAACACATATGCCGACGTGAGATCGTCGATCGTGTGTCAAGCATTTTGGGTCCGGACGTTATTTGTTGGCGCACGGAGTTTTTCCCTAAACATCCTGGTGAAGAAGGTACTGACTGGCATCAAGCCGATACCTTTGCCAATGCGTCCGGCACACCGCAAATCGTTTGGCCCGAAGATTCAAAATTCGGAGGCACAATCACTGTCTGGAGCGCCTTCACCGACGCGACAACCGACAACGGGTGCCTCCAGTTCATCCCCTGTACTCACAAGACAATGTTCTATGACGAAACCAAACGAATGCATTACAGCGGTGAGCAAAACAATTCGATGAAAAAAAACGGCGTACTACGTGGCTTCTTCGGCTACGACTACCGGGAACTGCAGATTGATCCGAACTGGTCACCGAATGAAAAAGACGCCACTTCCATAGTAATGGAAGCCGGGCAGTTCATCATATTCTGGTCAACCCTCATGCATGCCTCGCACCCTCACTCCGGGAAGACCAAGGAAATGCGCATGGGTTATGCAACGCGTTACGTGCCCTCATCCGTACACGTTTATCCCGATACAAATATGGTCGAAGAATACGGTGGCAGCGTGAGCCTCGAAAAGTATGGAATTGTCGTGGTGCGCGGCATGAATAATTGTCCGAACAACCGAATAGTCACTCATACAACACGCGGTAAGAAGTTCTAACACTAAAACGAGGTCTTCTCATGCCTATTAAAGCGATTCATCTCACGGATGACGTACAGCTTGTACAACTCGTAGAGGTATTGGGTCACTGCCAACCATTACTCGCGGCATGCAGTACGACGCTCAGAATTTTTCCTGTCACAACCACTGCTGGCGATGCCCCCCCCTTTCGCGCAGAAGATTCCGAGCGCTGTAACGAGATCTTGCGCGCGATTGGCCTACACTATTCTCTCGTCGTTCCATACTTCGTATGGCCCACGCCCTTGAATGCATCAAGCTTGGAAACTGCGCTTAGCAAGTTCTTACTCGCCAATCTAATCGACTGGAAGAAACTCGCAGTCATCGAAAAAGCGAATACATTGGACGCCGCATTTAGTATGGCCGCAATACCAGAGCAAAGCCGACGAAGAACACTATATCCAAACGACTCACCAGCCTTAACTACGTTCACCTTAGGCACACCCACTAACGAAGCGATCATCTTCGTACTCCCCTGCGGCATGCCTCCAATGTTCTTTAATTCCTGGATGAAAGGGCTTAGCCAAAACCACTTTGTCATCATGTTTGAGAGTCCCTATCTCTTCGGTGATTGGCGCTCACTTGCAGAACCAGCCGGCGAGATCACGACCGAAATAGGGCACGTCCAGTCAATCATGTTGGGTTATAACCTCAACCGCGCCCACCTTATTGGAATCTGCGGCGGCGCACCGACTGCTATCGCCGCAGCAGCTGTATGCACCAATAGCATCGCCTCTATACTCATTCTTCATGGCGACTTGAACTTCGGTCCTGAGACGCCCCGCACACCATTCCAGCGTCAGTTTCAGAGCCTATTGTCGGAGGCCTCGACCAGTCTCAAACGTGCGGCAGAGGTTCACTCTCTCTTCATGGATCCGGCTATGTTGTTCAGTGTCCCGCCGGAGTTGGCGCCCTTCATTCTCTATCCCTATGCTGACGTTGGACTATTTCATCGCTATGCAAAAATAAATTTCGCGCTAATGGCATACGACGCAATGGCCGCCGCACGACAACTAGAGTTGCCAATGCTGATTGTCACAAACGGCAAAGATCGTATGACACATCCAGGCGCATCCCTCATGTTGCACCGCCTCGTAAATGGCAGTCGTTTGCAAGAGAGCGAGGCTCGCAGTCACCACGACGCGCTGCTTATAAACACTGACATTCTCGCTGCGATTACTACGTTTGTTGGGGAGGCTCGATGATACGCCCCGTTGCAGTCGTCACGAACGCTACCAAATACGCAGGACCGGGCGCGGTCACTGCTCTCCTTGCCGCAGGATACGTCGTGGTTTGCCATGATGAAAGCTTCCCCGACGAGAACTTGCGCAAAGACTTCCAAACAAAAAACACAGGCGCATCAGCCTATCCGAACAAGACATCGAGTGCCCTCATTGCGTATGTTGCCAAAGAGTTCGGCCGCATCGATCTACTCGTCAGCAACGACATCTTCCCCCTACAACACGTACCGCTCGAAGCTGGGGAGGCTTGCGACATGCGCAGGGCATGCGAGGCTTTACTCATCACACCGTTCTCCCTCTTGGCGAGAGCTGCGACCGAAATGAAGCGATACGGCAAAGGTTACATAGTTCTAGTTACATCCGCCGCGCCGTCAAAGCCCGAGCCTGGATTCTCCACCTACAGTTCAGCCAGAGCTGGTGCTTCGGCCCTCGCCCAAGCAGCAGCACGTGAGCTGGCATCCAGCGGAATCACTGTTAATGCAATCGCCCCGAACTTCCTGGCAAGCGAAACCTATTATCCGTCAGAGCTGTGGGAGACGGAGTTTGGCCGGAAGAAACTGCACAAGCTGCTCCCACTAGGCAGGCTCGGCAAGGCGAGCGAGATTGGCGCACTAATTACATTTCTAGCGAGCGGTTCGGCGGACTTCATCACGGGTGAAGTCATCAAACTCGCAGGGGGTTGGCCATGACGCTGAGAATGAAGCACCTTTGCACCCCGCAATCGATGATGAAAGGCTCACTTTTTCTAGCTGCTTACTTGATCTCCATCGTCGTGTTGCTCGCCTTGGCTCAAGCCACCCACCATTCTTTTACAACGGTAGTGTTCGCAGCCTTAACCGCCGTCACCCTTAAAGGCCTGAACAACATCGTACACGAATGCTCGCACAACTCTTTCTCAGATTCGCACAGCTACAACGATCGTGTCGGCAAGTTGCTTTGTATTCCACTACTCATAAACTTTGTGGCGTACAAAAAAGAGCACCGCAGCCATCACATGCATCTTGGTAACTACGCCTTGGACGATGATTTCAAGTTACGCCAGAACCTCGACCACAATCGCCCTATCACGTGGTCACGGGCGTTGCACGACTTAATAATGCTGCGCTTCGTTTGGTTTTACTTTCCTAGGATCAGCATGAAAAAACCCTCTCACAGCTTCGGGCTTGCGTTCTATGTGGGAATCGGCGCGGCTCTATATATAGCAGAAATGAATTATGCCATGTGGACGCTCATCTTGGCCCATGCTGCATTCCTGCCTCTCCTTCGCTACCTGATTGACATCGTGGATCATGGCGGACTGTATGCAATAGAGCTCGACGAAATATATAAGTCTCGCAACTTCATCATCCACAACCCAGTGCTCCGCACCCTATTCTTCCCACGCAACGATTGCTATCACCTCATTCACCACCTCTACCCTTATCTACCAGTTCATTGCTTTGGCAAAGCTCATGAGCTCTTGATGGAGGATCCTGTTTACGCACAGCTTCTCCACCATGCAAGCCTCAAGACCTTTGGAAACCGGGTCATGATCGAGCCTAAACACGTTGAGGGAAGCAAGCCGTGACGAGTCTCATAGAGCAGAGCTTGAACGAGATCTGGAGTTTTACTTTGGGTCGGAAGGATATTGGAGAGAATGACAACTTCTTTGCCTTAGGTGGTGATTCGCTGCTTGCGTTAGCCACGATAGAACAAATCAAGCAACGGCTCGGCTGGAATCTGAGCCTTGGTGACTTACTGCGTTACCCGACAATTCGCGAACTTGCCACCGACGGCTCACAATTACAGGTCGCAAACCAGGAGCGCGCAATCATACGAATGAGTAACAGGGGCTCAAAAATACCCATCATATTCATTCACCCGGTCAGCGGTTTAGTATTCGCTTACTCAAAGCTGGTCCAACGCCTCGGTCACGACCGTGGTTGCTACGGCATCCAGCCTTTGGCGCTAGCGAATGTCGAGCGACTGCAAACCATTCAGGATATTGCCGAACATTATGCCAATTTGATTTACGATGACTTTGGCGAGGAGGATTTTCATCTCGTCGGCTGGTCGCTCGGAGGTCTCATCGGTTACGAGATCGCTAAAAAAGCGGCCGACAAAGGATTGAATCTGCGGAAACTAGTACTTATCGACAGCTATATTTGGGAAGTTCCAATCATCAAGTGGGACGAGGCTGCGCTCTTACTGGATTTACGCAACGATCTCCTAGCCCAAGT
This sequence comes from Pseudomonas umsongensis, assembly GCF_002236105.1. GTDB lineage: Bacteria > Pseudomonadota > Gammaproteobacteria > Pseudomonadales > Pseudomonadaceae > Aquipseudomonas > Aquipseudomonas umsongensis. The sequence goes on along the minus strand of NZ_NIWU01000001.1, from coordinate 763,717 downwards.
GGCAACAAACAATAAGGAACTCGGCGCCACATCAGAAGGTGCCGGTCCTCCGACCGCCATTCAACAAATAACAGTGGCTTTGTTTGGACAGGCAAGGAGTCAACGTAATTCCAGTATAGCGTTCGTCGAGCGCCTCATTCAGACGTATCGAGCGAATATCCGCGCTTTGGTCGAGTACAGGCCAACAGCGAAGCCGACACACGGTCTTCTTTTGCACGTATCAGAGAATGACTCCATCGAGACTTGGCACAAGCTGAGTGCGGGAAAACTGACTGCAAGCACCATCGCGGGTTCCCACTACGGTCTTTTGCAAGATCAACATGCAACGACGATTGCTGCGCTGATCGAAAACTACCTGCTAGGGAAGGAGGAGTTAAACCATGTCGTTAGAAATGACTAATCCATTCGAAATCGAGTCCGGCATCTTTTATGTTTTGGTCAACAACGAAGGTCAGCACTCGTTGTGGCCAGACTGCGTTGCCACCCCGGCGGGATGGCAACGCGTCTTCGGGCCTGATAGTCGGGATAACTGTCTTTCCTTCATTGGCGAGAACTGGATAGACCTAAAACCGAAGAGTCTAATATGAGCGTCATTCTGCCTCTGTTATTCCAACAGCAAGTCGATCGCACCCCATATGCTACGGCACTCGTATGCGAAGCGTCATCGTTGACCTATGTGGAGTTGAACGAGCGCGCCAACCGTGTAGCGCACTGGCTAATAGCCCAAGGCATAGGGCCAGAGATGGTTGTCGCCGTATCATTACGCCCCTCCCCTGAATTAGTGGCGAGCCTTTTAGGTATTCTTAAAGCGGGCGCGATGTACCTACCACTTGATCCAAGTTATCCGAGCGAACGTCTTGAATACATGATCAAGGACGCGCAGCCAACGATCCTCCTTACAACGCGGTCTCTCCTCGATCGTCTCGATACAGCGATACAATCTGTAAGCACCTTGTATGTTGAAGATTTCAACGAAGTGTTGGCCAACACTAAAACAACGAATCCTCTAGTCCGAGACCGCAGCGAACTGCTGCAACCACTGCATCCCGCGTACGTTATTTATACATCAGGCTCAACCGGCCGGCCAAAGGGCGTCATTGTGACCCATCATGCACTCGCCAACTTCATGGCCTTCATGATGAATCATTTCTGGATCACCTGCCGCGACGTTGTCGTGTCGACGACTCCGATCTCCTTCGACATCGCTGGGCTGGAGTTGTACTTACCGCTTTTGAGTGGAGCTGAGCTGCACTTGGTGCCCCATGAAATCGCCATAGACGGCCGAGCCCTAAGCCGTTTTATTGCTGCTGCGAAGCCTGCACTGATGCAGGGAACTCCTGCCCTTTGGCAACTCCTGCGAGAAGCGTCCTGGATACCGGACGGCTCGATGCAGATATTGTGTGGCGGTGAGGCGCTACCGCCCGATCTTGCAGATTTTCTCAGCATCGCACCCAACAAGGTTTGGAATCTATATGGACCAACAGAGACGACTATTTGGTCATTAATGGTAGCTGTTCGTCGTGGCGAACAGGTCACAATCGGTAAACCGATATGGAGCACTGAGGTTTACGTGCTCGACGCTACACTTCGCCCCCTACCATCGGGAATCGAAGGCGAGCTCTACATCGCTGGAGACGGTTTGGCACGAGGCTATCTCGGCAATGCAAAACTCACAGCCGAACGCTTCGTGGCATGCCCATTTGGTGCCGCAGGCAGCCGCATGTACCGCACGGGAGACATCACTCGTTTAAACGAAAGAGGAATGCTTGAGTTCCTGGGGCGCGCGGACGAGCAAGTCAAAATCCGCGGTTTCCGCATTGAACTGGGAGAGGTCGAAGCTATTCTGATGCAGCAACCCGGCATCGCTCGTGCGCGCGTATTCCTACGTGAGGACCAACCCGGCCTGCGACATCTGGCAGGATACGTAGTGCCAATAGCGGGTCACTCATTGGACACCACAATCCTACGCCGCGAGATATCAGCGCACCTACCTGAATACATGATCCCGGCAGGTATCATGGCGTTGGCCTCGCTCCCACTGACCCCCAACGGCAAGGTGAATCGCAACGGTCTGCCGCCTCTTAGTTTTCTCTCCCGGGAGCGACGTCCTCCCACAACAACAAGCGAACTGTTACTAGTCGAATTGTTCTGCGACGTTCTTAAAATTAAGTACGCCAGTGCTCACGATAGCTTCTTCGATTTGGGCGGAAACTCGCTTTTGGCCACACGCTTGATTAACCGTTTACGTACGGAGCTCGGTATTGAACTACCCATCCGATCAATCTTCGAGGCACCGACTGCCGCCAACCTAGCGTGCAGGTTGAGCGAAGCTGAGCCTGCGCACCCTCCCATTCGTGCATTGGAACGTCCCACTCACTTACCTCTCTCATTTGCGCAACAACGCCTTTGGTTCTTGCATCAGATGGAAGGACCGAACGCAACCTACAACTTGCCTATTTACCTTGACTTGAAAGGTAAGCTGGACCGCAAGGCACTGCAGCAAGCGCTCAACGACTTACTCATGCGTCACGAAGTCCTCAGAACGCGTTTGCGCGAAGGCATTCAAGGTCCTGAGCAGGACATTGCGCGGGAGGGAAGTGTCAAAATCGAGTTGGTGGTACACGAGGTTTCCGCTGGCGAGCTGTCTGAAGTTCTCTCTCAAGCAGCCAGCCATCACTTCGATCTGAAGCGCGAAATCCCAATCTGCGCCGACCTCTTCCGTCTGAGCAAAGAGCATCATGTGCTGCTCGTGACCCTCCACCACATCGCTGGCGACGGCTGGTCGCTTGCACCTTTCATTCGCGACATGAGCTTCGCCTACGCAGCACGCACAGTTGGTGCGGTCGCTGATTTTCCAGCGTTGCCAGTACAGTATGCTGACTACACACTATGGCAGCGCGACTGGCTCGGTTCCGATGCCGAAACGCAAAGTCCGCTATCGCAACAATTGTCATACTGGCGCCGAGCATTGGCAAACATGCCCGAGCATCTCGAACTCCCGACAGATCGCCCCCGTCCTCACGTCGCAAGCTTCCACGGCAACGTCGTCCCAATTCATGTGGACGCCGCTTTAACCCTACGCCTCTCCAATCTCGCACGCCAAGCAGGCGTTAGCTTGTTCATGCTTTTGCAGGCGGCTACCGCCATACTTTTGAGCAAGCTGGGTGCTGGTACCGACATTCCCTTGGGGAGCCCTATCGCCGGACGCATTGACAGTGCACTGGACGACTTGGTCGGACTTTTCGTCAACACACTCGTACTGCGTACCGACACTTCAGGAGATCCGAGTTTTCTTAGGCTGCTAGCGCGTGTGAAGGAGGTGAATCTGGCGGCTTACGCAAATCAGGACATACCGTTCGACTACTTGGTCGACGTGCTGAACCCAGCCCGCAGGACCAGTCATCATCCACTGTTCCAGATCATGCTTGTACTCCAGAACAATGCTGCACCGAACCTCGAATGGCCTGGATTGACAGCAGAGCTGGGATCGACCACCACGCATACTTCCAAGTTCGATCTGACGATTGAACTGACTGAGCAAAAATGTGAGGACGGTTCGATAGCAGGCATGAGCGGCGAAATTGAATACGCAACGGATCTATACGACCGAACCACAGTCGAGGCCTTTGCACGCTACTTCGTCAACATACTCAAACAAGTTGCAGCCAATCCCGACCGCACTCTCGCGGCCATCAACATTCTCGACTCAGATGCTCGCAGCATGATATTAGAGCACTGGAACACTACTGAACGAAGCATCCCAGACACGGTTTACCCCTTACTTTTCGAACGACAAGTCGCAAAAACCCCCTTTGCCACCGCCGTGATCCACGAGGATATGGCACTCTCGTACGAAGAATTGAATCGCAACGCAAACCAAGTTGCACACTGGCTTCTCTCACAAGGTGTCGTCGCCGAAGATCTGGTAGGTCTCTCAATGCGGCGCTCTCCGACGATGTTAGCCAGCCTGTTAGGCATATTGAAAGCAGGTGCGGCCTACCTACCGCTCGATCCCGATTATCCTGCTCAGCGGCTCACCTTTATGCTAGAGGATGCCTGTCCAAGGTGTCTCATCACCACAAATGTGATCCTCGAGCATTTACCGCAATCTGCTCGAAGCATCCCGCATCTCGCTTGGGACGATGCCGCCGCGCTAGAGGCCTTCAAGCTGATAGCCACGAGCAACCCGACTGATGTGGATCGAAAAAGACCTATATCGCGCAATGATTCCGCGTACGTTATCTACACTTCGGGCTCGACCGGGAAACCCAAGGGAGTGGTCGTTACACATTACGGGATTCCCAATCTTGCCGGCGCATACATCGAGTGCTACCGCTTAGACGTGCACTCACGCTTTCTACAATTTTCGTCGATTAACTTCGACCCTACCTTCTGCGAGATGTGTTGCACGCTACTGTCCGGCGCGATTCTTATCTTGGCCTCACCCGAAGAGCTTCTGTCGCCCAATCAACAAATACAAACGATGGCTAAGTACCGGCCAACGCACATCACATTCTCACCAACAATCCTCCGCAGCATGTCGGAAGACGCGCTCAGGAGCTGCCCCCACCTCATGGTTGCAGGTGAAGTGTGTTCGCCAGCTCTCGCTAAAAAATGGTCCCGCAACCACCGCATGATTAATGCCTATGGCCCGACTGAGACCACGGTCGACGCATTGTATTGGGAATGCCAGCCCCACTTGAATGCTGAAACTGTCCCTGTCGGTCATCCATTGTGGAATACACGCGTCTATATACTAGATCCCGTTTTGATGGCTGTCCCTCCTGGCGTTATTGGTGAGCTGTACATCGCCGGACACGGATTGGCGCGCGGATATTTAAATCGCCCTAAGCTCACGGCTGAACGCTTCGTAGCCTGTCCATTCGGACCACCCGGTTCGCGTATGTACCGCACAGGTGACCTTGCCAAATGGCGTAACGACGGTGTTGTCGACTTCATCGGCCGCGTCGACGATCAGATCAAGATCCGCGGTTTCCGTATCGAACCAGGAGAGATTGAAGCAGCACTCACTACGCACCCCACAGTTGCGCAAGCGGCGGTGATAGTTCGCGAGGATCAACTCAACCACAAGCAACTCATTGGCTACGTAGTCCCACATGAACTCAATGCAATAGCTAGCGACCGGGCCAACGAGATCAAGCGTGTTTCTATATGGCAGGACATGCACGAGCGCGACTATAGCGAACAAACCCACCTCGCCTCGCCTCAAGACTTCTCTGGTTGGAATAGCAGCTATGACAACCAGCCGATCCCGCTTGAGGACATGCTTGAATGGCAAGCAACAACCGTCGACAGAATTCTGGATTTGAAACCGCGTTGCGTGCTCGAAATCGGTGTGGGCTCCGGCCTGATCTTATGGAAAGTGGCCCCACACTGTCAGTCATACTGGGGACTCGACTTCTCCCCTTCTGCGATCCGAGCCCTTGAGGAGCGGGTAAACGTCACACCATTCCTACGTGAACGCGTCGTCCTCAAAAACCTTGCTGCCCACGAACTGGGTGAACTACCTATGGAATGCTTTGACACAGTTGTCATTAACTCCGTAGCGCAATATTTTCCAAGCAGCCGTTATCTACTCGACGTTCTTAGCCAAGCAATGAAGCTCTTGGTTCCAGGCGGCCGTGTCTTCTTGGGTGACATCCGCAATTACCGGTTGATGCGGTGCTTCGCCACAGCAGTGGCCATATATAAAGGTCTTCATCGCAACGAGAGCGTCTGCGATTTGCGCAAGATTATCGACAATACCGTCACCCTTGAGAGCGAGTTGCTTCTCGACCCTGATTTTTTTGCAACGATCAGCCAAGAACTGCAAGCAGTCGTGGGGGTGGACCTTCAGCTTAAGCGCGGTAAGCAGCGCAATGAGCTGACTGACTTCCGCTTCGATGTCGTCTTGCATAAACACGGTAGTTCATGCCTCTCCACAAGAGGCTCGCATGAACTTGGGTGGTGCCGCGATGGCTCAGGCCTCAATGTCGTTCAGCGCTTTTTATCGAAAGAACGGCCACCGATATTGCGGGTGACAGGTGTTCCAAACGCACGGGTGGCAGCAGCAATACACCTGGATCAGACAATCTGGGTGCAAACCAATACCGATTTCTCTGTCAATGCGCAGTCGATCACGATCCCAACCAACGCAGCCGTAGATCCAGAATCGATGCACGCATTGGCAGCTTCACTGGGATATAGAGCCAAAATCACTTGGACGGACACAGCGAACAGTGACTGTTTCGACGCAATTTTTATCTCCTCATTTCATGATCATTTTTTGCTGACAGATCTCTATCGGCCACGATCTGAGACGGTTGCCGCAGCTCCCATACTCTCTAATGCGCCAAACCGCGCTCAGGAGGCTCGCAGTTTGGGCCTTGAACTACGCCGTTATGTCGCAAAGAAGCTGCCGGACTATATGGTTCCCGCAGCAATAGTGATACTTGATCGACTACCACTCACCCCCAACGGAAAGCTTGACACAAGAGCTTTACCAACCCCTAACTTTACCTCTCGAGACGTGCGCTTGCCTCGTACACCGACAGAAAGAAAACTCGCTCGTCTATTCGCAGAGGTCTTAGGCTTAGAGCAAGTCGGTCTCGATGATCGCTTTTTCGATCTGGGCGGTGACAGTATCCGGTCAATCCAATTAGTCAGCCGCGCCCGTGTCGAGGGTTTCATAATAACGGCACGTGAAGTGTTCCAACACCAAAGTGTCGAGGCACTGATCAGCATTCTAAACACCACCCCCGCGCTACCGACACCTGCGGAGCAAGATGGGGAAGATCAGTCATATTGGCTAAAGGTATCGCAGATCCCTGACCCACGACTCTCACTGAAGTCGCCACATGCGGAATGCGGAATACACCGTCACTTCAAACGCTCATTGTCGAACGAACTCACACATATATTGGCTACCACTGTTCCGCGTCTTTACCATACCTGCGCAGACACTGTCTTGCTAGCAGGCTTTGCACTGGCTTTTGCAGATTGGCGTCTTCGTCGCGATACGAAAACAAAGACTCTGCTGCGACTGGATTGGCGTAACCCGCGAACTCAGCACACCATTCCGCTCAAGCTCAATACTGGCGGAATCAATACACAGCACCTTGGAGATCCCCGTGCGCTGTCGCGGTTGTTGAAGCGTATAAAAGAACAAGTAAGTTCGGTACCCAATGAAGATTGCAGCTTTAACGCCACACAACAGAGATCTCCGTTCTCACAAGTCTGCCTTGCGCTCTACACCAATGGTAAGGCGCCGAAACCAATTACTCGTTCGCTTCACGCATTAGACCTAAGTGGCGTCATAAATAGCGACCTCACTTCCCCAATCTTGACTGTGACTATCGGGTGGGATGATGCCCAATTCGATAAAGACGAGACGTCGTCGTTACTTAACTATTGGGTGGATACTCTCCAGTCACTTGCTTGCCTGGCGGATCACCCCTCTCTAGGGGGGCTGACGCCGTCTGATGTCAATCTCATCAAATTAAAACAGTCCGATATCGATGCAATTAAAACTCAGTACCCTCAACTTCTAGAGATTCTGCCACTCGCACCGTTGCAGCAGGGCTTGCTGCTTCATACGAACCACAATTCAACACATCGTGACCCCTATCAAGGTCAAACAATCCTCGACTTGGCGGGAACGCTCGATACAACCCAACTCAAGACTGCTGTGAATAATCTGCTGCTCAGACATACCAATCTGCGCGCAGCTTTCATCTACCAAGGTCTGGAGAACCCGGTGCAAATCGTAACCCAAGACTTCGAGGTACCGTGGAAAATCCATGACCTGTCTTCCTTGGCGCCCGTTGAGCAGCACATGCACTTGGAAAGACTTTTGACAGAAGACCTGTCACAACGATTCGACCTTAGCAAACCTCCACTAATGAGGTTCATGCTAATCCGCTTTGCCGCCACCCGGCATCATCTCATTATTAGCGACCATCACATCCTCCTTGATGGTTGGTCAATGCCAATCGTTTTAAGAGATATTTTTACACTCTATCGGTACGGCATCGAAACGATGCCCATAGTTGTCCCTTTCAAAAACTATCTCGCCTGGCTCGTCAAACAAGATCAAAATAGTGCCCGAACCGCATGGCAGGGATACCTTGCCGGATTCGATACCCCGACGAAAGTCTGTGCGAAAGCAAATTTTGCGCATGATGTTCCAGACATGACAAACATAGAACTAACGACAGAGGTGACCGAGAGTCTCACGCGCCAAGCTGCACGTATTGGCGTAACCCTGAGCACCCTAGTGCAAACGGCTTGGGGCTTACTCCTCATGCGCCTTGTCGGAAAGTCCGACGTCGTCTTCGGAGCCACAGTATCCGAACGCCCACCTGAGGTCGAGGGCATCGAGAGTATGGTTGGGCTCTTCATCAACACCGTCCCGCTACGAGTAGTACTTGAGGAGTCCGATACATTTGCGAGTCTGTTGATTCGAGTTCAGAAAACTCATCTGAATCTCATGCACCATCAGCACTTGGGGCTTACAGAGATTCAGCGTCTTGCAGGAATGGGAGATCTATTCGACACCTATTTCGTCTTCCAGAACTATCCAGAGCAAACCGTAACGCTTGGCGATTCATTCCCTCTGCGCGTCACGGAGATGACCAACGGAGCTGCGGGCGTGTCCCATTATCCGCTCGGGCTAACTGTCTTGCCCAACAAGCGCATGAGGTTACTGATCGGGTATCACAGCAAACTGTTCGAAATCGAGAGGATCAAGACCGCATTAATCGGAATTCTAGAGGCTATTGCCAAAGACGTAAGCCAACGCGTCTCTACCAGAGGAACGGTTTCATGAAATCACTGCTAGAGACCATCAACGAGTTCCCCTTGTCGGTCAAGATCTTGCTCACTCTCTCACTGGCACGGTCCGTGAGCTTTTTTGCATTGCTGCCATTCCTACCGATTTATCTTCATGAGGTGCTTGGATTCGATATAGAGCAGATTGGCTATTTGCTCGGACTCTGCTTATTGGTCGGCACGATTTCCAGCGTTTATGGTGGATATCTCGCGGACAAGATCAACAAGGTTAAACTCTTGATCGCATTGGACCTAGGCCTGTTGTTGCTATATCTGGTACTTCCGCCAACTCAGAATACGATTGTATTTCTTGTCTTGCTCGTTCTCCTTAACACGGCCTCGGCCACGATCACCGTAGTAGGCAACGCTTTACTGTCGGAGCAACTGCCCCAAGAGATTCGGGCCAAGGCTTACTCCTTGCGTTACGCGCTCCAAAACATTGGCGCTGCGATTGGACCCTTTTTGGGCGCTTGGGCGGTACGCTACGTATTCAATGCACCCTTTTGGATAGCGGCAGCTTTCACACTGCTGATTCTGCTACTCCTTCTATTCTTTCGTAACGTCTTCACTCCCGTCACGCCCGCAGCCCCCGCCGATGCCGAAAGAATGAAGTTCGCAGGAACCCTTGCAGTGTTACGGGGGGACCAACGCCTTCTATTATTCACCCTTGGCGGCATTTTCAGCATGGCTGTCTACGGACCATTGCTGACCTACCTGTCGCAATATCTCATCGTGGTGGTAACGGCCAGTGTCGCCTACGAAACGGTGGCCTACCTCTCCGCCGCGAACGCCGTCGTCGTCATTTCATTGCAGTATCTATTTGGAAGCTGGATCAAGGAGGAGAAGCTCCTGGCTTGGGTGTCGCTAGGATCGGCCGCCTTCGTAGTAGGGCTTATCGGCCTTTCCCTATCGCAAGAACTTTGGATTTGGGTGATAGCAATCATTATCTTCACTATCGGAGAGATTATCATCGTCCCAGCCGAATATATGTTTATCGACAAGATTGCTCCTAACCACTTGCGCGGTATCTACTTTGGCATGCAGAACCTCGTTTACATGGGCGTCGCCATTGGACCAATTGTGTGCGGAATAGCATTGAAGCACGCAATGCCCGGCGCAATGTTCTACGCCTTGATCAGCATGACGTTAGTTGGTTTGTTGTTCTATTACATTGGTTGCCGACGGACCGAGAGCGGAGGAATAAACAGTGTTCGTGTGGGATGAACAGAAGAACGAGAGCAACCAATCAAAACATGGTGTGAGTTTCGAGACCGCCGCCCAAGTGATCAATGACCCGCTAAATATCACATCACTCGTCTCATTGGAAAAAGATGGCCCTCGCTGGCAGACCATTGGCATAGTCGACGGTGCAAAGGCACTACTCGTTGTGCACGTGATCGAAGAGAATATCGACGAGATGGAGATCATCCGCATCATCTCCGCGCGACGCATCACGAATGCTGAACGAAGACAGTTTGAATCTCTCTACGACGAGCGCCGGACACAGGTACTCGGGCATGCTGCGAGCCCAAATGATCGGGGTTGGTTCGGACCACGCGGATATCGCGCGCGCCGCAAAGGCAATCAGAGTTAAGCGCCCAAGCACTACATAACGATCTGATTCCTACTCAGTTTATCCGTATAAAATTTGAGTGTGGAAGGTCCACGATAGATTGCTATAAGTCACACAAGTCGGCAGAAAATCATTCGAGATGGCAGAATTGCCTTTTTCATCACGCTCGTCGAGCCAGGAACTACCCATGCAAATGACCACCGCCCTCTTGATCGTCAACCCGTGCGATGACGAAGAAGACGACATGGCGATGCTGTGCTGCCACAGCGACAAGGGTGAGATGTTTCTCATGAGCCGTTACCCGGACGAGGACGAGCTGGAAATCACCCTCGACGGCGAACCTTCGACCCTCGACGGCGTGAAAGTCACCCTCAGCCCTACGCTGCTGAAGATCGAGATCGCCGCTGCGGATGCCGATGCGTTGAATGGGGATGATGTGCTGGAGATCACCTTCAACCCGGACATGGTGGACCTGGCTGAAGTGGAAGAAACTTTGCAGAACATCCTCAAGGGGACCGGGACCTATATCAGCGAACTGAGCTGATTCCTCCCTCCCGACACTGATCGTTCCCACGCGCAGCAAAAGAATGCCTCGAGGGACGCTCCGCGTTCCAATGGGACGCAGAGCGTCCCGGGCTGCGTTCCCACGCAGAGCGTGGGAACGATCTGTACAGTTTTGCCAGTCATTTCCCACTCTTTGCACAAAATGCCGTTAGTCGCCGCCCCCCGCGATGGATTAAAGTAACGCCCCCAGCCCTGGCGTTATATGAACGTCTTCGGTCACCCTTTCCAGGAACAGTCATCGATGGAACATCGTGAAGCGCTGCTCGCGCTGCGAACCTTTCTTTCAACGCAGATTCTCGGCCAGGAAAAACTCATCGAGCGCTTGCTCATCGCCCTGCTTGCCGACGGCCACATGCTGGTAGAGGGTGCTCCCGGCCTGGCCAAGACCAAGGCCATCAAGGAATTGGCAGAAGGCATCGAAGCGCAGTTCCATCGCATCCAGTTCACCCCCGACCTGTTGCCAGCCGACATCACCGGCACCGAGATCTACCGTCCTGAAACCGGCAGCTTCGTGTTCCAGCAAGGCCCGATCTTCCATAACCTGGTGCTGGCGGACGAAATCAACCGCGCCCCGGCCAAGGTTCAATCGGCCTTGCTCGAAGCCATGGCCGAGCGCCAGGTCAGCGTCGGACGCAGTACCTATGAGTTGTCGCCGCTGTTCCTGGTGATGGCCACGCAAAACCCCATCGAGCAGGAAGGCACCTACCCGCTGCCGGAAGCCCAGCTCGATCGTTTCCTGATGCACGTGAAAATCGGCTTTCCCGATGCCGCCGTCGAACGACGAATCCTGCAGCAGGCCCGCGGCGAAGCCCTCAATGGCGAAACCAAGCCTGAACGCCGGGTCAGCCAGCAGGCGATCTTCGCCGCGCGCAAGGAAATTCTCGGCCTGTACATGGCCGATGCCGTGGAGGAGTACCTGGTGCAACTGGTCATGGCCACCCGCACCCCGGGCAAGTTCGACCCGGAAATGGCCGAGTGGATTGCCTACGGCGCCAGTCCTCGCGGCTCGATTGCCCTGGACCGCTGCGCCCGGGCACACGCCTGGCTGGCCGGGCGCGACTTTGTCAGCCCGGAAGACATTCAGGCAGTGTTGTTCGATGTGCTGCGCCATCGCATCATCCTGTCGTTTGAAGCCGAGGCTGCCGGGATCGACCAGGATCGGGTGGTCCAGCGCATTCTCGACGTCGTTGCTGTCGCTTGAGTCCGATGAACGCCCTCCTGCCGCCCCAGCCGGGCATCCGCGTCACGCTCGCCGAGCTTATCGAGATGCGCCACCGCGTGCGCGAAGTGCAGCTGTTCTCCACGCCGAGCCAGCGCAGCCCGCTGATCGGCCTGCACCACTCCAAGCTGCGGGGCCGTGGGGTGGATTTCGATCAGGTGCGGGTTTACCAGGCCGGCGACGACGTGCGCACCATCGACTGGCGTGTGACGGCGCGCACCCAGGAACCCCACACCAAGCTGTTTCATGAAGAACGCGAGCGGCCGATCTTCATCATGGTCGAGCAAAGTCGGCGCTTGTTCTTCGGCTCGGGGCTGATGTTCAAGTCGGTGCTGGCCGCCCAGGCCGCGAGCCTGATTGGCTGGGCCGCGCTGGGGCATAACGACCGGGTCGGCGGCCTGGTGTTCGGCGACAACGAGCATTACGAAATCAAGCCAAGGCGAAGCAAACAGAGCCTGCTGCAGTTGCTCAACCGCCTGGTACGGGTCAATCAGTCGCTGCACACCGAAAGCGAGCCTGATCGCGATGCGTTTGGCATTGCCTTGCGCCGTGCGCGCGAAGTATTGCGTCCTGGCAGCCTGGTGATTGTGATCTGCGATGAGCGTGCCTTGTCCGGCAACGCCGAACAGCAGCTGAGCCTGCTGTCGCGCCATTGCGACCTGTTGCTGCTGCCAGTATCCGATCCGCTGGACCATGCCCTGCCCGCCGCCGGGCTGTTGCGCTTCGCCGAGCGTGGCGCACAACTGGAACTCGACACGCTCAACTTCGACCTGCGCCAAACGTACCGTGCCCAGGCCGAAGACCGCATCGCCCGCTGGGAGTTACTGGCGCAGAAGCTGCGGGTGTTGCTGATGCCGTTGAGCACGCAAAGTGAAATGGTCGAGCAATTGCGTGAGTACCTCAACCCACAGAAGCCGGGAAAAGGTCGATGAACGGTCTCGAGCAACTGCAGCCACTGATTTTCCCGCCCCCCGTGGACTTCTGGCCACCGGCCCCGGGCTGGTGGTTACTGCTGCTGTTGCTGCCGGCCATCGGTTTCGGCCTGTGGAAACTGCGGCACCTGTGGCCAGGCAAGCCGCCGGTCGCGCCCGTCGAACAACCCCTGGACCCGGTGCGCGTGGCCGCACTGGCGGAACTGGCGCGCATGCCCAAGCCTTACGACGGTGCGCCCGCCGGTGCCTGGCTGCAGCAGCTCAATGGCCTGCTCAAGCGCCTGTGCCGCAACCATTATCCCTACAGCCAGAGCCATACCCTCAATGGCCGCAAATGGCTGGCTTTTCTCGATAACCGCTGCCCCGCTGCCGGCCTGACCCGTTGGATGGTGCTGGTCGAAGGCGCCTACAAGCCCGAATGCAAGCTCGACGACAAGGCCATCGCCGGCTTGACCCAGGCAGTCGACACCTGGATTCGCAAACATGTTTGAGTTCGCCTGGCCGTGGATCTTCGCCCTGCTGCCGTTGCCCTGGCTGATGCGGGTGCTGTTGCCGGTAGCCGACAGTGGCGAACCGGCGCTCAAGGTCAGCTTTCTCAGCGACCTCGAAGGCCTCGCTCGCCGCCGGGCCCGCGCCAACCTGCCCGCCTGGCGCCAACAGGCACCGTTCCTGCTGCTCTGGTTGCTATTGCTGAGCGCCGCTGCGCGTCCGCAATGGCTCGGCGAACCACTACCGATTGCTGCCAGTGGGCGCGATCTGCTGGTGGCGGTGGATGTGTCCGGTTCGATGGACTTTCCCGATATGCAGTGGCAGGGCGATGAGGTCAGCCGCCTCACGCTGGTCCAGCATTTACTTGGCGATTTCCTCGAAAGTCGCGACGGCGACCGGGTCGGCCTGATTCTCTTTGGCAGCCGGGCGTACGTGCAGGCACCCCTGACATTTGACCGGCATACCGTGCGCGTCTGGCTCGACGAAGCGCGCATCGGCATCGCTGGCAAGAACACCGCCATCGGCGACGCCATCGGCCTGGCCGTCAAGCGCCTGCGGCAACGTCCGGCGCAAAGTCGCGTGCTGATCCTGGTGACCGATGGCGCCAACAACGGTGGCGAAATCGACCCGCTCACCGCCGCACGCCTGGCGGCCAGGGAAGGCGTGAAAATCTACCCGATCGGTATTGGCGCGGACCCGGAACAAAGCGGCACACCGGGTTTCCTGGGGATCAATCCGAGCCTGGATCTTGACGAACCCACCTTGAAAGCGATCGCCGATGCCACCGGCGGCCAGTACTTCCGCGCTCAAGATGGCAAGCAATTGCAATCGATCAAGGCCACCCTCGACCAACTCGAGCCTGTGACCCAGCAACCGACCCAGGCCCGCCCGGCCCAGGCGTTGTATCACTGGCCACTGGCGCTGGCGTTGTTGCTGAGCATGCTGCTGGTGGCTCGCGTGCTGTGGCCGGACAACCCGCTGCAACGACTGTTTACCAAGGATTTGTTCTTGCAAACGCAATTGCCTGACTGGCGCCAGCGCCTCAATCGGCTGCGCCTGCGGAGGCGCCGATGAGCGCACTCTGGCCGTACTGGTTCCGCCCGTGGTGGCTGCTGTTGCTGCCACTGCTTGGCTGGTTGCTCTGGCAACTGTGGCATCGGCAGAAGCGCGCCGGGCGCTGGCAGATGATCCTGCCACCGGCGTTCCATGCGGCGTTGCTCAGTGGCGGCAGCGGCCGCGAAAGCAAACTGCCGTGGGTTGCATTGGGCGTGGCGTGGTTGATCGCTGTGCTCGCATTGCTCGGGCCGAGCTTTGCCCGCGTAGAGCAGATCAGCCAGAAACCCGCCGATCCGTTGGTAGTGATCCTTGAGCTGACGCCGCAGATGCTCGCCACCGACGTTCAGCCAAACCGCCTGGAACAGGCCCGGCGCAAACTCTTCGACCTGCTGCAGAGCCGCAACGATGCACAGACGGCGATCGTCGTCTTCGCCGGCAGCGCCCACACCCTGGTGCCGCTGTCGGACGACCTGTCCACCAGCCGCAACCTGCTCGATGCACTCAAGCCGTCGTTGATGCCCGAAGCCGGACACCGTGCCGACCTGGCGGTGCTCAAGGCACTGGCACTGTTGGAACAGGCAGCACTGGGCGACGGCCGGATCCTGTTGATCGGCACCAGCCTGAGTGAACAGGAGCGCCTGGGCATCAGTCGCGCCTTGAGCGGCAAATCGACGCAATTGCTGATGATCGGCATCGGTACCACAGAAGGTGCGCCCATTACCCAGGAAGATGGCAGTTTCCTCAAGGATGAACAGGGGGCGATTCTCGTGTCGCGCCTGGATGAACCCGGCTTGAAAGCCTTCCTCAATGACCTGGACGGACACTACCGCCACGCACGCCTGAGCGACGCTGACCTGCGCGCCCTCGGCCTGCTCGACGGTCCGCGCAACTTGCGCAACGACGGCCAGACACTGCGTCTCGATACCTGGGCCGACCAGGGCTACTGGTTGCTCTTGCCACTGCTGTTGCTGGCGGCCTGCGCCGGTCGTCGCGGCTGGTTGCTCTGCCTGCCGCTGTTGCTGATGCTGCCGCAACCGGGCTATGCGTTCGACTTTCAGGACCTGTGGTTGCGCCCCGACCAGCAGGGCTTGCACTTGCTCAAGCAGAAACGCCCGGCCGAGGCTGCCCGGCACTTCGAAGATCATCAGTGGCAAGGCGTTGCCCTCTACGAAGCCGGCGACTACAGTGGCGCCGCCCAGCGGTTCGCCGAAGGCAACGACGCCCATGCCCACTACAATCGTGGCAACGCCCTGGCCAGGAGTGGCGAGCTGGAAGCGGCACTGGATGCTTACGAGCAAGCCCTTGAACGCCAACCGGACCTGCGTCCGGCGCTGACCAACAAGGCCTTGGTGGAGAGCCTGCTCAAGCAGAAGGCCGCAACGCCACCCCCTGACAAAGCCGCCGATGAGGCGACCAGCGATCTCGAGCAGCAAGCACCACCCAGTGACGCTGCGCAACCGTCGAAAGCCGGTGAGCCCGAAACGGCTGGCGAACCAACGCAGGCAACCACCGAGCCCTCCGCCACCACGCCCCCGCGCCCTGGCACCAATGAGGTTCCGGGAAGCGAACTGGGAGACGAACAGCACACCGTTGCGCCCATGCGCCCGGCCAGCGACAGCATCGACGGCGAGCAGCAGCAGGCACTGGAGCAATGGCTAAGGCAAATTCCGGATGATCCGGGAGAATTGCTCCGGCGCAAATTCTGGTACGAACAGCAACAACATCAGGATCAGGGAAAAACTCGATGACCCGCTTCACCGCCTTCATGCTTGTGCCGCTGCCCGCCTTGCTACTCTGCGTCGTGCAGACCCAGGCCGCCGAGCTGGTTGCCAGTGTCGACCGGGCTCGACTGAATTCCGGCGAGACGGTCGAGCTGACCCTGGAATCCAACGACGTGACCCAGTTCGGCAAGCCCGACCTCACATCACTTGAGCCACTGTTCGAAGTACGCGGCACCCGCCAGGTCAACCAGCTGAATACGCTCAATGGCGACAACCAGGCTACTACCCGCTGGATCATCACCCTGCTGCCCTTGCAAAATGGCACCGTGGTGATCCCCGCGCTCAAGCTGGGCGACGTGCAGAGCCAGCCGATCACCGTGCAAGTGATCGAGAGCGACCCACAGGCGAACCCGGACAAACAAGCGCCGGTGTTCATCGACGCCAGCCTCGATCAAACCAGCGTGTATGTGCAGGCCCAGGCCATCCTGACCTTGCGCATCTACCATTCGGTATCGCTGTACGACGACAGCAGCCTGCCGCCCTTGCAAATTCCTGACGCCCGCATCGAGCAATTGGGCGAATCGCGCACCTACGAGAAAGACATCAACGGCATACGCCACGGCGTCATCGAGATGCGCTACGCGATCTACCCGCAACACAGCGGCGAGCTGATCATCCCGGCGCAAATATTCAATGCCGCGCTGGTAGACGCGCAACCCGTCCAGGACGCCAGCGCCCAGGCGCCGAAATCCGGCAAATTGATGCGCGTCAGTTCCGGCCAACTGCTGTTGACGGTCAAGGCGAAACCCGTCACCTACCCCGCCGACCTGCCCTGGCTGCCGGCTCGCAGCCTGACGCTCAGCGAAAGCTGGAACCCGGAACCGGAACACGTTCAGGTCGGTGACTCGCTCACCCGCAGTCTCACGGTGAAGGCCGAAGGCCTGGGCAGCTCGCAACTGCCGCCGCTGCCTGGCACCGAGGCCAGTGGCTTGCGACGCTATCCCGATCAACCGGTGCTGGGCAACCAGAACAGCGAGCGAGGCCTGGTCGGCAGCCGCGAAGACCGCGAAGCGCTGGTGCCTTCGCGCAGCGGCGCCATAGAGTTGCCTTCGGTCGAAGTGGTCTGGTGGAACACCTTCGAAGACCATCTGGAGCACACCAGCCTGCCCGCCCGGACCTTGCAGGTGGCCGCCAATCCAAGTTTGCTGGTCGACACCCCGGCCGGCACCTCGGCACTCGACAGCGGCGCCAGCAACGAAACCCTCTGGCGCTGGAAACTCAGCAGCCTGATCCTAGCCTGCACCACCCTGCTGGGATTCGGCCTCTGGTGGCGGGCGCGCTCGCAACCGGCCATCCAGCGCGCGGCACAAACCGGCCCGAGCCCACGCACCGTGCTCGACGACCTCAAGCGCGCCTGCCAGGCCAACGACCCCCACGCCACCCGCCAGGCGCTCGACGCCTGGGCCCGCCAGCAACCGGAAACCCTGGCCGACATGGCCGCCCGCTTCGTCCCTCTGTCCGACGCCCTCGACGGCCTGAACGGCGCGCTCTACAGCGAAACCGGCCAGCACTGGCAAGGGGAAGACCTGTGGCGGGCGATTCGTACGATCCCGATAGCCGAACGGGTTCAGGACCCGGTTGGGGACAGTGGGTTGCCGCCACTTTATCCGAAGTAACACCCCCTCTGTAGGAGCCGGCTTGCTGGCGATAGCGGTGTGTCAGGCACCATCGAAGTCCATTCGACCCACCGCTATCGCCAGCAAGCCGGCTCCTACAGGTCTACGCGCAGTGTCTGACCACACCCACCCCGTTTGCCAGTAAACTCTCCCCCTTTAGCCGTTGTCATTTTTCCCCGCGGCCATCACCTTTTTTCCTACGGAATTCGCCTTGCGTCTGTTCCACACCTCCGACTGGCACCTCGGGCAGAATCTGCACGGCCAGGATCGCGACTTTGAGCACGGCTGTTTTCTCGACTGGCTGCTGCGTCAGCTCAAGCTGGATCAGCCGGATGTGCTGCTGATCGCCGGCGATATCTTCGACACGGTCAACCCGCCGGTCAAAGCCCAGGAACGTCTTTACGACTTCATCGTCAGCGCCCATGAGCAGCAACCGTTGCTGACCATCGTGATGATCGCCGGCAACCACGATTCCGGTTCACGGATCGAACTGCCCGCGCCCTTGATGCGCCGTTTGCGTACTCACGCCCTGGGGCGTGTGCTGTGGCTGGATGACGGGCAACTGGACGCCGAACGCCTGTTGCTGCCACTGCCCGATGCCCGGGGTGAAATTGCCGCCTGGTGCCTGGCGCTACCGTTCCTGCGCCCAGCCGAAGTGACGGGCGCGCATTTGGGCGATGACTACCTGCGCGGCATCGGCCAGGTTCATGAATGGCTGATCGAAGCGGCCAATGCCAAGCGCCAGCCCGGTCAAGCGCTGATCGCCATCAGCCATGCGCACATGGCCGGCGGTTCGGTGTCGGAGGATTCCGAGCGCAGCCTGATCATCGGCAACGCCGAAGCCCTGCCCGCCAGCCTGTTCGGGCCGACCATCAGCTACGTCGCCCTGGGGCATTTGCACAAGCCACAGAAGGTCAATGGCGAGGCGCGCATTCGCTACAGCGGCTCGCCGATACCCCTGTCATTCTCGGAGATCGGCTACCAGCACCAGATTCTCGACATCACACTCGATGGCGAAACGCTGGTCAGCGTCGAACCGAAACTGATCCCCCGTGCCGTCAACCTGCAACGTATCGGCCCTGCGCCCCTGGCAGACATCCTGGTGCAACTGGCCGACCTGCCCATCATCGACCTGTTGGCCGACTACCAGCGCCAACCCTGGCTGGAAGTGCGAGTGCGCCTGGACGAGCCGCAACCGGATTTGCGCCATCAGGTGGAAAGCGCCCTGCAGGGCAAAGCCGTGCGCCTGGTACGCATCGCCGCCGAATACGCGGGCAACGGCAGCCGGGAAGGCTCTGATAACGGCGCCGGGTTGATTGAGCTGGACCAGCTCACGCCCCAGGAACTGTTCAGCCGCGCCTGGCAGGACAACTACGGCAGCGAGGTCGATGAGCAAACCCTCAAGGACTTTGCCGAGCTGCTGCAAGACGTGCAGATGGAGGACGAACAACCATGAAGATCCTCGCCATCCGCCTGAAGAACCTCGCCTCACTGGCCGGTCCGTTTGAAATCGACTTCACCGCCGAGCCCCTTGCCAGTGCCGGACTGTTCGCCATTACCGGCCCGACCGGCGCGGGCAAGAGCACCCTGCTCGACGCGTTGTGCCTGGCGCTTTTCGGTGCCGTGCCGCGCCTGAACAATACCGGGCGCGACGCCAAGGTGCCGGACGTCGATGGTGAAATCGGCACCGGCGACCCACGCACCCTGCTACGTCGCGGCACTGGCGAAGGCTATGCGGAAGTGGATTTCGTCGGCATCGATGGCAGGCGTTATCGCGCGCGCTGGGAAGCCAATCGCGCCCGGGAAAAGGCCGGCGGCAAGCTGCAAGTCAGTCGCCAGAGCCTGCGCGACCTCGATCAGGATCAACTGCTGGCCAGCCAGAAAGGTGAATACAAGACCCAGCTCGAGGCCGCGCTGGGGCTGAATTTCGAGCAGTTCACCCGGGCCGTGCTGTTGGCGCAGAGCGAGTTCAGTGCCTTCCTCAAGGCCGATGACAACGACCGCAGCGAATTGTTGGAAAAACTCACCGACACCGCGCTCTACACTCGCCTGGGCCGCCGAGCGTTCGACAAGACCAAGGAAGCCCGTGAAGCGCACAAACTGCTGCAGGATCAGGCCAGCGGTGTCACGCCGCTGGCGCCTGAGGCGCGCGCCGAGCTCGATGAGCGCTTCCATGCCGCGCAACAACAGCTGAAATTGCAGCAGGCGCAACTCAAGCAGCTCGAGCTGCAAGACGCCTGGCTCAAAGAACTGCGCCGTTTGCATGACGCGCAACTGGCCGCCGCCGAACAACTGCACAGTGCCAGACACACCTGGGAAAGCCTGGCTGGCGAGCGCTTGAAGCTGACACGCCTCGAACAGCTGGCCCCGCAGCGGCACCAGTTCGCCCGCAAGGCCGAGGTCGATTCGCTACTCACGCCCTTGGCAGAGCAGATTGCCCAGCATACCCGGCAACATGGCGAACTCAGCGAGCGTCAGGCGCTACTGGAACAGCAATTGGGTGCAACGCGGATCGCCCTGGGCGAGGCACAGCAACGACAAACCGAATGTGCGCCGCTGTTGCGCCAGGCTTTCGAGGAACAAAGCACCCTCGCCCGCCTGGCCAAGGACGCGACCCTGGGCGCCGAAGCCAGGCAAGCCGCCGAACAGGCCTGCACCCAGGGCCAGAACGCGATTCAAACCTTGCACGAGCAACTGGCCCGGGCGACCGAACACTTGCAACGCATGGCGGCCGAGCTGGCCCAGAGCGCTCATCTGGCGCCGTTGAGCGATGCCTGGAATGCCTACCGTGATCGCCTGCAACAGCTGATGTTGATCGGCAATCGACTGAACAAGGGCCAGGCGGAACTGGCGAACCTCGAACAAAATGCCGAACGCACCGCACAAGCCTTCGCAGCGCAGAAACAGCAACTGGAGGTGCTGTTCAAAGAGGCTGGCGCCGAGCCGGATGCCGTCGCCGAGCAGATCGGTATCCTTGGCAGCCTGTTGCAGGACAACCGCAAGCAACTGCGTGCCATCGAAGATCTGACCCGGCTGTGGGACAGCCAACAGGACCTGGACAAGCGCGGCGCCGAGTTGCAACAACGCCAGGTCGCCGCGCAACAGGAACGTGAGCGCCTGACCCAGGACGGGGTAAAGGCCAAGGCTGAACTTGCCGTCGCCGAGCAGACCCTGACGGTCACTCGCGACCTGCTGGAACGCCAGCGCCTGGCCCGCAGCGCCAGCGTCGAGGAACTGCGCGCACAGCTGCAAGATGACCAGCCATGCCCGGTCTGCGGCAGCCAGGAACATCCTTATCATCAACCCGAAGCCTTGCTGCAAAGCTTGGGCCGCCATGATGAAAGCGAACAGGCCACCGCGCAAAAAGCCGTAGACCAGCTCAAGGAAAAGCTGACCGAACTGCGGGCGGAAGTGGGTGGACTGATCGCCCAGCAAAAAGAACTGCTGCAACAGCAGGATCAACTGGCGACCCAGCAACAAGCTCTCGCACCAAGCCTTCAAGCGCATCCGTTGGCCACCACACTGCTCAATCAGGATGCCGACAAACGCGGCGCCTGGCTCAGCCAGCAAAACAGGCAGTTGAACCAGAGCATCACCCAGGACGAACAACGGCAAAGCGCCCTGCTCACCTTGCAACAGGATGCTGCGCGTCTGACCCAGCAATTGCGCCACGCCGAAACCGCGCATCAGAGCGCGGCCCAGCACCTGGACAATCAACGGCGTGAACTGGGCAATGATCGTCAGCGCTTGGACGAAGAACTCAGCGCATTCGCCAGCCTGCTGCCAGGCGATACCCTGGAAGCACTTCGCACTGAACCCGCCGCGACCTTCATGCAGCTTGATCGGCAGATCGCCGAGCGCCTGGCACAACTCGATCAGCAAAAGGAAGAGCTGGCCGAACAGCAACAACGTCAGCAACAGCTTGAGAAGGAACAGGATCGGCAGCAGACCCGCGTGCAGCAATTGCAAATCGCCGAGCAGCAGTTCAATGCGCTGGCCGCACAACAACAGGCCAGCCAGCAGGCGCTTGGACAATTGCTCGGCTCGCACGGCAGCGCCGAGCAGTGGCAGCAGCAGCTTGAGCAGGACGTTGAACAGGCGCGTAACGCCGAAACCACGACGGCCACGGAACTGCAAAACCTACTCACCCAACGGGTGCGAATCGCGGCCGAACTCAAGGCGCAGCAAGAGCGTTTGCACACACTGGAAAGCGAAAACCGCGAACTGAGCGGCAAAATCGCCGAATGGCGCGCCCGTCATCCAGAACTGGATGACGGTGGCCTTGAAGACCTGCTGCAGGTCGACGATGCCCATGTGAGCGAACTACGCCAACGCTTGCAGCACAGCGAAAAAGCCATCGAGCAGGCCAATGTCCTGCTCCAGGAACGCGACAAGCGTTTGCTCGATCACAAGGCGCAGCACATCGGCGACCTGGATGACGAGCAACTCGCCAACGCGCTCACTGAGTTGCAAAACCAGTTCACCGTCAGCGAACAACGTTGCGCCGAACTGCGTGCCGAACAGGCCGAGGATCAACGCCGGCAGAATGCCAATCAGGCCCTGGCGCAACAGATCGCCGACGCGTACACCGAGTACCAGCGCTGGGCTCGCTTGAACGCGCTGATCGGTTCGGCCACCGGCGACACCTTCCGCAAGATCGCCCAGGCCTACAACCTCGACCTGCTGGTGCACCACGCCAACGTGCAATTGCGCCAACTGGTGCGGCGCTACCGCCTCAAGCGCGGCGGCAGCATGCTGGGCTTGCTGGTGATGGACACCGAGATGGGCGACGAACTGCGCTCGGTGCATTCATTGTCTGGCGGCGAAACCTTCCTGGTGTCGCTGGCCCTGGCGTTGGGCCTGGCATCGATGGCCTCGAGCACGCTGAAGATCGAATCGCTGTTCATCGACGAAGGTTTCGGCAGCCTCGATCCGGAGTCCCTGCAATTGGCCATGGACGCCCTCGACGGCTTGCAGGCCCAGGGGCGCAAGGTCGCGGTGATTTCCCATGTGCAGGAAATGCATGAGCGGATTCCGGTGCAGATCCAGGTCCGCCGCCAAGGTAACGGCTTGAGCACCCTGGAGGTGAAATGACCACCCTCTACTCGTTCCGTCGTTGCCCTTACGCCATGCGGGCACGCATGGCGCTACGCTACAGCGAAGTGGCCGTGGACATTGTCGAAGTCAGCCTGAAGGCCAAACCCGCCGAGATGCTCGCATTGTCGAGCAAAAGCACGGTTCCGGTATTGAACGTAGACGGCCAGGTCATTGATGAAAGCCTGGAGATTATGCGCTGGTCCCTGTCACAGTATGATCCGCAGGATTGGCTGCTCAAGGATGATCCGCAAGGGCAGCTCGCCATCGCGGCGTTGATCGAGGAGAACGATCAGGTCTTCAAGGTGCATCTGAACCGCTACAAGTATGCCGAGCGCTATCCGCAACAGCCGATGGCGTTTTATCGCGCAGAGGGTGAGGTGTTTTTGCGTAGGCTGGAGGAGTTGCTGGACGGTCGCGATTATCTGCTGGCCGACCACCCGACCCTGGCCGACGTGGCGCTGATGCCGTTCATACGGCAATTCGCCCATGTTGATCGCGAGTGGTTCGCGCAAACGCCCTATCGACGGCTGCAGGACTGGTTGCAGCGGTTTCTGGCGTCGGCGTTGTTTACATCGGTGATGGCGAAATAACCCGATCCTTGTAGGAGCGAGCATGCTCGCGATAAACCCGAGGGCGCCGCGGGGTATCAGGCACCCCACGTAATCGTTGACGACCATCGCGAGCGTGCTCGCTCCTACAGGAATCGGCGTTTCAGGCCAATACCTCGCACATGCCAATCACCGAGCAATCCACCTGGAACGGCCCGAAAAACCCGCTATCGGGCTCGTGTGGCGGGTTGCCCGCGAGCATCCCCATGGCCTTGGCTATCTCGATGTTGCGCGCGATGTTGTGGTTGGCCTCGATGGCCCGTGCCACCCCGCCTATTGACCCGTGCCCGATCCCCAGCAGGGAAAAGCCATTGGTTATGAATGCCAGGAAGGCGATAAGCAAAAGTTTGCAACGGTTCATGCTCCGGCCACTCCCGCCAGTTCGGCCGGATCGACCATCGCCTGTTGTGCGCGATGTTCAAACTGGATGCCAGGGTGCGCGACGTGAATCGGCGGCTCGACGGTTTGCCGCGACTGCGGCGAAAGACTGACAACCAGCACCATGACCAAATAGAGACCGATTGCTACGTAGGCGCCGTGTTTGGCAGAGGTGATGATGGTGCTGGCCATGATGAACTCCGTGGACATGTTTCAGAGTCCATAGAATCAATCAAAAAAGCAGCGGTAACCAACGAGTCTGATGCATAGCAAATATCAACTTCGTTGATCATTGAGCCAGTCTATCTCAGTCTTCAATAAAACTGATCATGCGCTCGCGCGCAGCGTCGGGTTCGCCGGGAATGGGGTCGGCAGCAGACAGGATCGGGGTCGAATAGAGGAACAACAGCACCACGGCAAGACGCATCGTCATTTTGGCAATCCTTTTCTTGAGAAGGAGGAGTCAAAAAATCAGCGTCAAATTTAGAGATATGGCCACCTGATATCAAGCATTACATCGATGGCTAAATGATATTGTCGCAAACGCGTTATGCAGGAGCGACATCACTTCAACGCCTTTCGCTGCCTGGGCTTCGATCGGCAAGTGACTTCGCTCCTGCATAAAAGGCTGCTGGTCGGGTCTTTCAGTGCTGGGTTTTGTGATCCAGGGCGGCGTAGAAGTTGGCGCTCTGTTGCAGGTATTTCTGGGTGTAACTCTGGGCGTGGGCTTTCTTGTCGCTGATTTCAACGTTGGCGCTGGCTGGCAGGGCCACGGTGGCGGAAATGGCGGAAGCGGCGATTACGGAGAAGAGATTGAAGTTCATGCGGATATTCCTCGAAGTCAGTTGGCTTGCTTGCCCGGTGGGGCCGTGAAGCAAACTTAACCCTCGAGGGTTATCAGCCTGAAATGCTTTGTGACACTTACAGATATCACCCTCATTGATAGAAGGATGCAGGCCCCATCAACCGGAGCCTGCGGCCTATTGACGCACCATGAATTTCAGGTCACTCGGTGCATCCATCGGCAGTTTTTGCACGGTTTTACCCAGCAAGCCGGTGATGGCATCGCGCTCGACGACGACAATCTGGTTACTTTTCTGATTGGCGATCAGTACGAACTTGCCGCTCGGATCGAGGCTGAACTCCCGTGGATGATCGCCCTCTACCGGGCGCCTTTGCAGTTCCTTGAGATGCCCCGTCGCCGGGTCGATGGCGAACACCAGCAGCTGGTTGGCCGTACCACGGTTGCTGACATACAGGAACTTGCCGTCCCTGGATGCGTGCAAGGCAGCGGCGGCCTTGTCCGAAACGGGCTGACCGGCAGCCAGATCGACCAACTGGGTTTGCTCAAGCTTGCCGTCGCGGTAATCGAACACCGCCACTTGCGCGCTCATTTCCATGGTCAGCCAGGCGTGCTTGCCATCGGCACTGAACAGCAGATGGCGCGGCCCGCTACCGGGCGGCAGCTGCACGAACGACGGTGTTGCCGGGGTCAACGGCAAGTCAGGATTGGCCTTTGGGTCGAAGCGGTAGGCAAAGACCTTGTCCGCCCCCAGGTCGTTGGAAAACACGTATTGGCCGTCTGGCGACGGTATCGTCGCGTGCACGTGCGCCGACATCTGCCGCTCGGGGTTGACCCGGCTGGCCGGATGGCTACTCATCTGCACCACCGGCTTCAACGAGCCGTCCGCCGCCACCGGCAACACCGCCAAGGTGCCGCCCGGATCTTCAGCCACCGAGTAGTTGCTGACAAACAAGTGGCTCGCTTCAAGGCTCAGGCTCGAATGCGTTGGCTCGTTGCCCAGGCTCTGTACCTGATTGATCAGGGTCAGTACCAGGGTCTTGGGGTCGATGGCATAACTGCTGACCCGCCCGACCGGATCGGTCTGGCCCGGGCCATTTTCGTTGACCACGAACACCCGCTGCTGATCCCTGGACAGGGTCAGCCAGGACGGGTTTTCGCTCTGGATCACTTGCAGCGGCCTGGCGTCGATCTGCCCGGTCGCACTGTCGAAGTTAAGCCGGTAGATACCCTGGCTTTGCCCGGCGGTGTAGGAACCCACGAGCAATTGATAGTTATCGGCGGATGCCACCTGGACGCCCATCGCGCCGAGGCTGCCGGCGATCAGCAGTGGCCAGACGTTACGCATCCTGTTGATCATCATCGTCGTCGTTGTCGCCGCTGATGACGTCGCCGAGGCATACCAGACGGTGTTCGCCGACGTTATCGCGGATCAGCCAATTCTGCTCTGTGGTGTCAAAGGTCGCGGCCTGGATCTGTGCCGGGGTGAATTCCCAGTGCCTGGCCGCTCGACCGTCCATGCATTCGATGTGCAGGTTGTCGTCGACATCGAGGGCGAATTCGAAGGCGTGCAGCCCGTCGATTTCCACCATCCCGCAATGTTCGAGGGCGTTGAGCAAGGTATCTGTTACGGCAGTCATGGCAGTCAATCTTTGAATGGGAAAAACGCAATGATAGCTCATGCACCTGATGATCGACTGATCGTTCCCACGGTCCCCGTGGTAACGCCTGAACGGACGCTCCGCGTTCGGCTCTGGAAGGGACGCAGAGCGTCCCGGGCTGCATTCCCACGCAGAGCGTGGGAACGATCATGTCAAAGGGCATCGCGAGTCGGCTTGCCATCCACCAGGCGCTGGATACCCAGCGGGTTTGCGTTCTTCAGCACATCCGGCAGCAGGCTGTCGGGGTAGTTCTGGAAACACACCGGGCGCAGGAAACGGTCGATGGCCAAGGTCCCTACCGACGTGCCGCGCGCATCCGAGGTCGCGGGATACGGCCCGCCGTGCACCATCGAATCGCAGACCTCCACGCCGGTCGGATAACCATTGAGCAGGATTCGCCCGACCTTCTGCTCCAGCAACCCCGTCAGTTCGCTGAACTGCTCGAAATCGGCCTGCTCACCGATGATCGTCGCGGTCAATTGACCATGCAGACCGTTCAACGCGGCGCTCAGTTGCGCCTGATCCGCCACTTCGACGACCACTGTGGTCGGGCCGAAGACTTCCGCTTGCAGCACTTCATCAGCCTCGATCAGCAAGCTGGCATCGGCCTTGAACAATTGCGGTTGCGCCTGACGCCCTTGTTGCGGTTTACCCGCCAGGTGTTCGATACGGGGATGGTCAAGGAGCTTTTGCAAGCCCAGTGCATAGCTGCCCAGCGTGCCGGCGTTGAGCATGGTCTGCGGCGGTTGATCGGCCATCATGTCCGCCAGTGACTCGAGGAAAGCAGTGAACTGCGGCGAACGGATACCCATTACCAGGCCAGGATTGGTGCAAAACTGACCGCAGCCTTGCACCACCGAAGCCGACAGGCCGCGAGCGATGGTCTCCATGCGCACTTGCAGTGCCTGGGGCAGCACGATCACCGGATTGATGCTCGACATCTCGGCGAACACCGGGATCGGTTGTGGGCGTGCCGCTGCCATGTCGCACAGCGCCCGACCACCCGCGAGCGAACCGGTAAAGCCCACCGCCTGGATGGCCGGGTGCTTGACCAGCGCTTCACCGACTCCGCCGCCGTAGATCATGTTGAACACGCCGCCCGGCATCGCGGTTTTTTCTGCCGCACGGATGATCGCATCGGCCACCTGCTCGGCCGTGGCCATGTGGCCGCTGTGGGCCTTGAACACCACCGGGCAACCGGCAGCCAGGGCCGATGCCGTGTCGCCACCGGCGGTGGAAAACGCCAAGGGGAAGTTGCTGGCTCCGAGCACTGCAACGGGGCCGAGACCGATACGGTATTGGCGCAGGTCGGGACGTGGCAAGGGCTGGCGCTCAGGTTGCGCCTGATCGATGCGCGCCCCGTAGAAATCGCCGCGCCGTAGCACATTGGCGAACAAGCGCATCTGCCCGCTGGTGCGGCCACGCTCACCGATGATCCGTGCGGCCGGCAATGCCGTTTCGCGGCACACCAGGCTGACAAACTCATCGCCCAGCGCATCCAGTTCGTTGGCGATGGCATCGAGAAATTCTGCGCGACGCTCCGCGCTCAGATTGCGATAAGCCGAATACGCCTGCGCGGCGGCCTTGGCGGCGGCATCGACTTCTTGCGGCGTGGCCTGGGTGAAATCGTGGGGCAACGCCTCGCCTGTCTCGGCGTCGACACTGTGCAATTTGACGCTGCCCAGCGCACTGCGCTGGCCGCCGATGTAGTTGTGGCCAAGAATTCGAAGCATGGGGAAATTCCTTAAAGAGTGCCGACAGTGCCGGGTTCGAACGCCGCATCGACCGCAACGATGCCATTGATTAACGGCGCGCCGAATTCGCCCTGGCTGATCTCGAACACATCGCCCGGTTGTGGGCGAATGCCGTCAGCGAAGGACAGGGTCGCGGTACCGAAGAAGTGAATGTGCACGTCCCCAGGACGCAGGAACTGGCTGTACTTGAAATGGTGGAATTCAAGGTTCGCCAGGCTGTGGCACATGTTGGCCTCACCACTGAGGAACTCGTTCTGCCACAGCACCTGGCCGTCGCGCAGGATGCGACTGGTGCCGGCCAGGTGTTGCGGCAGCTCGCCAACCCGCAGCTCCGGACCGTAGCTGCAACTGCGCAGTTTCGAATGGGCCAGGTACAGGTAGTTCTTGCGCTCCATCACGTGATCGGAAAACTCGTTGCCGACTGCAAAGCCAAGGCGATACGGCTTGCCGTCGTGACCGATGACATAAAGGCCGCTGAGTTCAGGCTCTTCACCGGCGTCTTCGGCAAACGGTGGCAAGGGGAATGGCTGGCCGGGGCGCACAACGATGCTGCCATCGCCCTTGTAGAACCATTCCGGCTGCACGCCCGCCTGACCGGCCGCAGGCTTGCCGCCTTCCACGCCCCATTTGAAGATGCGCATCGTATCGGTCATCGCGGCTTCGTCACCGGCCTGCTGGTGCATCTTGTCCCGGGCCGACGCGCTGCCCAGGTGAGTCAGGCCAGTGCCACTGACCAGCAGGTGCGCAGGATCCGGGTGATCCAGCGGTGGCAGGATGCGCAATTGCGCCAGCAGTCCAGCATAGTCGTGGCTGATGCCGAGCCCCAGGCTCTGCACCTGTTGCTCCAGATTGAGGCCTGCTTGGATCGCTGCCAGCGCCAGGTCGCGAACCGTGCGTGCCTCACGAACTTCCAGGACCTGCGCCCCCTCGACCACGCCGACACGGCGCTCGCCGTTACTCAATTCGAACTGAACCAAACGCATGATTTTTCTCCTGTGACAAATCTCAAATCCAACGAAGGTCCCCGTGGGAGCGAGCCTGCTCGCGAAGAGGTCATCACATCCAACCTATCTGTTGGCTGACACTGCGCCTTCGCGAGCAGGCTCGCTCCCACAGGAGATCGTTGTGAATCCTCAAGTACGGGTAGCCCCACGCGCACTGGCGGCAAACTCATCCGCCGGCAACACATGCTTGCGCTCCAACTGGCGGTACACCACGCCGGTCAACACCAGGCCGAACACCATCACGCAGGACAGGAAATACAGCCCCGACGCCAGGTTGCCGGTGTATTCCTTGAGCGCGCCGATCACGAACGGGCCGATGTAGCCGCCGAGATTGCCTACCGAGTTGATCAGGGCAATCCCCGCCGCCGCACTCGCGCCGGCAAAGAAGCGCCCGGGCAAGGTCCAGAAAATCGCCGTGCAGGAAAACAGTGCGAACGCCACCAGGCACAGCGCAATCAATTGCAGTACCGGAAACGTCAGCCAGGCGCTGAGGAACAAGCCGATGGCGCCCAACACATACAGCACCGCCAAGTGACCATAACGATCATTCAATCGATCGGAGCTGCGCGGGATGATCAGCAGACCAACGATCCCGAAGACATAGGGCACCGATGACACGAACCCGGTCACCAGGTCGCTGCCGCCGAACTGCTTGATCAGGGTCGGCAGCCACAGGCCCAGGCCATAGATGCTGAGGGTCACTGGCAGGTAGAACAGCGCCAGCAGCAACACGCGTTTGTCCTTGAGCGCGTGCAGCGGGTTGCCGTGGCGGGTCTGGCCGTATGCCTGCAGGTCTTTTTGCAGTTCGCCGCTCAACCAGTCCTTTTCGGCCTGATCCATCCACTTCACCTGTTGCGGGCCATCCGGCAACCAGCGCAGTACCGGCCAGGTCAGCAGGATCGCCGGGGTGCCGATGACGATAAACAGCCACTGCCAGCCGTGCAGGCCAAGAACGCCATCCAGGCCCAACAGCCCGCCGGACACGGGCCCGGTGATCATCATCGCGATGGGTTGGGACAGGATGAACAACCCCAGGATCTTGCCGCGATGGCGCACCGGGAACCACTGGGTGATGTAGTACAGAACGCCAGGAAAGAACCCGGCTTCCGCCGCACCGAGCAAAAAGCGCATCAGGTAGAAGCTGTTCGGCCCCTGGACGAATGCCATGCCGATGGTAATGGCGCCCCAGGTGACCATGATCCGGGCGAACCAGCGTCGTGCGCCAAAACGGTCAAGCATCAGGTTGCTGGGGATTTCCAGGAGGAAATAGCCAATGAAGAACAGCCCTGCGCCCAACCCGTACGCCGCATCACCGAGACCGATGTCGGCGCCCATGTGCAGTTTGGCGAAGCCCACTGCGGAGCGATCCACGTAGGCGATCAGGTACAGCAGGATCAGGAAGGGAATCAGTTTCAGTGTGATGCGGCGGATCAGCCGCAATTCCTGGCTCATGAGATCGGTCTCCGATTGTTGTTTTTATAGAACCTCGGGGGACGCCTCTCACGGCTAACCGTCAGGGCCATCCCTCCGCTGAAAACGACTATATAGTAATACTATTTATCCAACAACACTTCCAAACAGGCGAATTTGCGCTTATGTTACGCCTCAGCTCGAACAATATAGTCATACAATAAGAGAATCGATCATGTCTGATAAGAAACCCACCCTGCGCTCCGCCCAATGGTTTGGCACCGCCGACAAGAACGGCTTCATGTACCGCAGCTGGATGAAGAATCAGGGCATCGCCGATCACCAGTTCCATGGCAAGCCAATCATCGGCATCTGCAACACCTGGTCGGAACTGACCCCGTGCAACGCGCACTTCCGCCAGATCGCGGAACACGTAAAGCGCGGAGTGATCGAGGCTGGAGGCTTCCCGGTGGAATTTCCGGTGTTCTCCAACGGTGAATCCAACTTGCGCCCGACCGCCATGCTGACCCGCAACCTGGCGAGCATGGACGTGGAGGAAGCCATTCGCGGCAACCCGATCGACGGCGTGGTACTGCTGACCGGCTGCGACAAGACCACCCCGGCATTGCTGATGGGCGCGGCCAGTTGCGACGTGCCAGCGATCGTCGTCACCGGCGGGCCGATGCTCAACGGCAAGCACAAAGGCAAGGACATCGGCTCGGGTACCGTGGTCTGGCAACTGAGCGAACAGGTCAAGGCCGGCACGATCACCCTCGACGACTTCCTCGCGGCCGAGGGCGGCATGTCGCGCTCGGCCGGCACCTGCAACACCATGGGCACCGCCTCGACCATGGCCTGCATGGCCGAGGCACTGGGCACCTCCCTGCCCCACAACGCGGCGATTCCCGCCGTGGATGCTCGTCGTTATGTGTTGGCGCACATGTCCGGCATGCGTGCCGTGGAGATGGTGCGCGAGGATTTGAAGCTGTCGAAGATCCTCACCAAGGAAGCCTTCGAAAATGCCATCCGGGTCAACGCCGCCATCGGCGGTTCGACCAACGCCGTGATTCACCTCAAGGCCATCGCCGGCCGCATCGGCGTGGAGCTGGACCTGGACGACTGGACCCGCATCGGTCGCGGCATGCCGACCATCGTCGACCTGCAACCGTCCGGGCGCTTCCTGATGGAGGAGTTCTACTATGCCGGTGGCTTGCCAGCGGTATTACGCCGCCTTGGCGAAGCCAACCTGATCCCGAATCCCGATGCCTTGACCGTCAACGGCAAATCCATCGGCGAAAACACCAAGGACGCGCCGATCTATGGCGAGGACGAGGTCATCCGCACCCTCGACAACCCGATTCGCGCCGACGGCGGGATCTGCGTATTGCGCGGCAACCTCGCGCCACTGGGCGCAGTGCTCAAGCCCTCCGCCGCCACACCCGAATTGATGCAGCATCGCGGGCGAGCCGTGGTGTTCGAGAACTTCGACATGTACAAGGCACGAATCAACGATCCGGAACTGGACGTGGATGCCAACTCGATCCTGGTCATGAAGAATTGCGGGCCGAAGGGTTATCCGGGCATGGCCGAAGTCGGCAACATGGGCTTGCCGGCCAAGCTGCTGGCCCAGGGCGTGACCGACATGGTGCGCATTTCCGATGCGCGCATGAGCGGTACCGCGTATGGCACCGTTGTCTTGCATGTCGCCCCGGAAGCAGCGGCTGGCGGTCCGTTGGCAGCCGTGAAGGAAGGCGACTGGATCGAACTCGACTGCGCCAGCGGTCGCCTGCACCTGGACATCCCGGATGCCGAACTGGCGGCGCGCATGGCCGACCTGCAGCCGCCACAGCAATTGTTGGTGGGCGGC
Organism: Pseudomonas umsongensis; assembly: GCF_002236105.1. Classification (GTDB taxonomy): domain Bacteria; phylum Pseudomonadota; class Gammaproteobacteria; order Pseudomonadales; family Pseudomonadaceae; genus Aquipseudomonas; species Aquipseudomonas umsongensis. The sequence goes on along the minus strand of NZ_NIWU01000001.1, from coordinate 731,077 downwards.
TATCGCCAGTTGTACATCGACCATGTGTTGCAGGCGGATCAGGGTTGTGACTTTGACTTCCTGGTCGGTTGCCGAGGCGCCGAGGTACCCCGCCACTCCCACTGACTCCGTTGCCCTCCCCCTGATCGTTCCCACGCTCTGCGTGGGAACGATCACTTCAAGACTTTGCCGCGCCTGTTATCATGCGCGGCATCGCCATCGCACAGGACCGCGCCGTTCCCCATGGATTACCGCAAACCCTCCGACCGCAAAAGCATGCACTCGCGCATCGTCCAGGAACTGGGCATGCAGATCGTCTCGGGACGTTTCCTGCCGGACGACAAACTGCCCGCCGAAGCCCTGCTCTGTGAGGAGTATGCCGTCAGCCGGCCGGTGTTGCGCGAAGCCACCCGTGTTTTGGTCGCCAAGGGCCTGGTCTATTCCCGTCCGCGGGTCGGCACGGTGGTCAAGCCGCGCAAGGAATGGCACATGCTCGACCCGGACGTCCTGCATTGGCTGATGCAAAGCAGCCCGCAGAACCAGTTCTTCGACCTGCTGACCAGTGTGCGCAGCATCATCGAACCGGCCGCCGCCGCCCTCGCCGCGCAGTTCGCCACCGACGCGGACATTGCCGCCATCGGTGAAGCCTACCAGCGCATGGAGGCGGCACCGACGCCGGAAGCCTTGCTGCAACCGGACCTGGATTTCCACAGCCGTATAGCCGACGCCACCCACAACGACTTGCTGGCCAACCTGTGCAACATGCTGTCGGTAGCGATTGCCGAAGCGTTGAAGCATTCCAATCAGCGGCCAAACCTGCATGAGCTGGCGTTGCCGCGGCACAAGGCGATTCTCACGGCCATCGAAAACCGCGATGCGCTGGGTGCGCGGCATGCAACGCTGGTGCAGCTGGACGATGCGCGTAGTGCGCTGAATGTGGTGCTGGGTAGCGATCCCTCGTAAAGCAAAATCAAAAGATCGCAGCCTGCGGCAGCTCCTACAGGGGAATGATGTACATCTGTAGGAGCTGCCGCAGGCTGCGATCTTTTGATCTTCACGCACAAAAAAAAGCCGCAACCCTGAGGTTGCGGCTTTTTTGTTTCAACCAGGGATCAGTGAGCAAACAGCGAATTACCCTTCTGCCCCGCCAGCTTTTCCGGTTTGATCAGGAACCGCGCCAGTGCCGGCAGCAGCCACAACGCACCGAACATGTTCCACAGCAGCATGAAGGTCAGCATCAGGCCCATGTCAGCCTGGAACTTGATGGCCGAGAAGATCCAGGTGCATACACCGATGGCCAGGCACAAGCCGGTGAACAGCACGGCCTTGCCGGTGGATTTCAGCGTCTGGTAATACGCCTCTTGCAACGGCAGGCCGGCACGCAGGAAGCTTTCCAGACGGCTGTAGATGTAGATGCCGTAGTCCACGCCAATCCCCACCCCGAGCGCCACCACCGGCAGGGTCGCGACTTTCACGCCGATGCCCATGAAGGCCATCAGGGCGTTGCCCAGCACCGACGTCAGCACCAGCGGCAACACGATGCACAAGGTCGCCGCCCAGGAACGGAAGGTGATCATGCACATGACCGCGACGCAGATGTACACCAGGATCAGGATGGTCAGTTCGGACTTCTTGATCACCTCATTGGTGGCCGCCTCGATCCCCGCGTTACCGGCCGCCAGGATGAATTCCAGGTTCTCGGTGTTGTGTTCCTTGGCGAATTCCTGCACCGCATGCACCGCACGGTCCAGGGTTTCGGCCTTGTGATCGTTGAGGAACACCAGCACCGGTGCCAATGAACAGCTGTTGTTGTACAGGCCATCGGCGCGGGCGATGGAATTGTTCAACACGTCCGGGTTACGCGACAGGGTTTCCCATTTCAGGTTGCCCTCGTTCATGCCCTTGATCATCTGCTTGGACACGGTGACCAGCGAGATCGCCGACTGCACGCCCTCGGTGTTCTGCATCTTCCACATCAGCTCATCGATCGGCGCCATGGCTTCGTAGCGCGAGCAGCCTTCGGCCTTGGTCTTGACCATCACCACCAACACGTCGGAACTGGTGGAGTAGTTGCTGATGATGAAGTTGTTGTCCTTGTTATAGCGCGAGTCCGGACGCAATTCCGGCGCGCCCTGGTCGAGGTCTCCGATCTTCAGGTTCTGGCTGTACCAGAGGCCACCGCCAAAGGCGACCAGCGCCAGGAAAATCGAAACCGGTGCAACCTTCGCGCTGGCAAAATTCGACAACAGCCGCCAGAACGGATGCTCGCGGATCGCATCCTTCTTGCTGCGAGCCACGGCACGCTTGCTGATGCCGACGTAGGAAATCGCCACCGGCAACAGGATCAGGTTGGTGAACACAATCACTGCCACACCGATGGAAGCACCGATGGCCAGCTCGCGGATCACACCGATATCGATGATCAGCAGCGTGATGAAGCCCACCGCATCGGCGAGGATCGCGATCATCCCTGGCAAGAACAGCTGGCGGAAAGTGCGCCGCGCCGCCGTCAAGGCGTTTTCCGCCTCGCTGGATTGCAGGGCGATACCGTTGATCTTCTGCACGCCGTGGGAAATACCGATGGCGAAGATCAGGAACGGGACCAGCATCGAGTAGGGATCGAGCCCGAAGCCGAAGAAGTGCATCAACCCCAACTGCCAGACCACCGCCACCAGGGTGGTACTCAATACCGCCACTGTGCTGCGCATGCAGTTGGTGAACCAGTACAGCAGGATCAGGGTGATGACGAAGGCAACACCGAAGAACATCACCACCATCACCAGGCCGTCGATCAGGTCGCCAACTTTCTTGGCGAAACCGACAATATGGATCTTCACGTTGGGGTTCTGTTTCTCGAACTTGTCGCGGATCTTATCTTCCAGCTCGTGGGAGAACTTGCGATAGTCCAGTGCCAGCAGCTTGCCCTGGTCCTGCGGGTCCGGGTAGGACTCCAGCAGCGGGATGTCGACGATGCTCGACTTGAAGTCGTTGGCCACCAGGCGCCCGACCTGCCCGGACTTGAGCACGTTGTTACGCAACAGGTCGAGGCTTTGCTGGGAGCCGTTGTAGCTCTGCGGGATCACTTCACCCCCAGCAAAGCCCTCCTCCGTCACTTCGGTCCAGCGCACGCTCGGGCTCCACAGCGACTTGAGGCCGGAGCGGTCGACGCCAGAGATGTAGAACACCTCGTCGTTGATCTGGCGTAACGTCTCCATGTACTCCTTGGAGAAGATGTCGCCGTCGGTGGCTTCCACGGAAATGCGGACGGTGTTGCCCAGGTTCGCCAGGTCGTTACGGTGCTCCATCATCTTCTGGATGAACGGATGCTCGAGCGGGATCATTTTTTCGAAGCTGGTGGACGGGCGGATCAGCGTCGCCTGCCAGAACAGGAAAACACTGACCAGCAGGCAGATGAAAATCACTGCCGGGCGATTATTGAAGATCAGGCGCTCAAGAAACGTCGCCTTGTCCTGATGATGGGTGCTTAAGGATGTCATGACTACGCCTTCTTATTATTAACCCGGCTCATTTGCCCAGCTCAGCGCCATTTGGCGAAGTGGCGCGAACGCCGCCCTGTCCAGCCAGAATCAGATTGCCGTTCCCTGCGGCGACGACAGATGAGAGCGAGATACGATCCCGACGGTTGAAGACGCTGAAGGTTTCACCGTTGTCGCTGCTGCTGATCACCGAACCGCCGTTGCCGACGATCACAATGGAACCATCGTCAAGCAATGTACCGCCGGACAGGCCGAATTCCAGATCACCGCGTTCAGCCTTGAGTTTGACCTGCTCCCAAGTGCTGCCGAAATCCGTGGAGCGGTAAAGATTGCCGCGCAGGCCATACGCCAACAGCGTATCGGGTTGCGCGGTGCCGATCACACCGAACAGCGAGCCCTCATACGGACCTTCGAGCTTTTCCCAGGTCTGGCCCCAATCGGCCGAGCGGAACATGCTGCCCTGCTCGCCAACGATAAACAGGCCGGCATCCTTGACCGCCGTGATGGCGTTGAGGTGGAACTGGTCTTCGTTGTCCAGGCGGTCGCTGACGTCTTCCCAGTTCTTGCCGCCGTCGGTGGTGGCCATCAACGCACCGTAGGCGCCCACGGCGAAGCCGCTGTTGGCGTCCTGGAACCAGACGTCGAGCAGCGGCGATTCGCGTTTCAGATCTTCGAATTGCTTGGTCCAGGTGACTCCGCCGTCTGCGCTGCCGAGGATCTGCGCGTCATGCCCCACGGCCCAGCCGTGCTTGTCATCGACAAAGAACACTGAAGTCAGTAACTGGCGGGTCGGCACCTTGGCCTGGGTCCAGGTGGAACCCTGGTCGTCGGAATACAGAATGTGCCCGCGATCCCCGACCGCCACCAGGCGCTTGCCGGCGTGCACGACATCGAGCACCAGGCTTTTGCTGGCCTTGGCCGATTCAACGGAATAAACGACGTTGGACGCTGGCGCGTCAGCGGCCAGCACCGATGTTGACCACACGGCACAGCCCAACAGCGAGAGCGCTGTAGCCAGCAACGCGAATTTGCGCAATGCCGGCGGGCGGCAGATACCCACACCCATGACAGGCTCACTCATAGACCTTCCCCCTTTATTATTGTTAGGTCGTTCAACCTTTCAGGGCGCCGAAAGGGGTACTCACGGGACGTCCTGTTTCAAAAGCATAGTCTTGAAACCCGCAATCCAGAGCCCCTTCGGAAGCTGGCTTATCCTATCGGTGTTTTTCGACGGCTGACAATCGACGGCACGTTATGTTTTGTTAACCGCGGGTCGATGCGTCCCGGGTGAATGGTCGGGTATTACCGCGGGTGATCGTGTTATCCATGGACGGTCTATGCCGGTGTTTGGCTGATCCATGCAGTCCAGCGAATTGTATCGATGAGCGTTTTTTGTCAGAAGCCGACTTGTCGTTCCCCTATGGTGGCTCGCATTGACTCCCCATGGACAGCAAGAAATGATTCCTTCCCCAATTGGCGCCTCATCCAGCCGCCCTCTCGCAAACAACGACCGTCCGATAGTCCCTACACCCATTGCGAAAGCGGTGAATTTCGTTTGCCAGGGACAGGAGAAGTTTGTGGCACTCGCGCAATCACCGGAGGAAAAACCAGGGCGTGATTCGTCTGCGGCGGAACCGAAGCCAATCGGGGGTGGCCGTAAGAACAGAGTGGTCGCGATGCGAGAGCAAAAGCAGCAGCGCTTCGCAGGGCTAATGCAAGATCTGGAGAAGTTGCTGGGGCAACAGAAACAGATGCAAAAGCGCGTTGATATCACATACAACGTCATGCAGAGCAAAATGAACGATCCATCGTGCTCCGAACAGGAACGGGCACAGTTCAGACAACGTTACGCCGTCGTATTGGACGCTCAAAGCACAAGCTATGTCACGCTGCTGGACGTGACCACGGAATTGATTGGCTTGAGGGTTGCTCCTGACATTGCCCAATTAGGGTGCAAGCTGCAGGAAAATCTGATCAACAATGCTTATGCGCAAATCACCATTAAAGGCCTGGATCTCGAAGCAGCTAAATGCAAGTACACCCATTCCAATAGTGATGAGGTGCAGCTCGCTACAGCCCTGCTAACCGAAGGTACTGTCGTAGTGGATGGTTTTTTGGAATACATGGGTGAACTCTGCGAAATCTACGAAACGCTGATCAAGCTTCATACGGAGGTGGGGAGCCGTCTTCGCCAACTTCAAGGGATGTCGCACCAGGGGGCCGAGGCCTGGGAGCGATTGACCAGCAACAGGCCCGATAATGAAATTAGCGTGCTGGGTACCAAGGTCTGCCAACTGACCACCTTGACCTCTCTCGGCGCCAAGGAGCCTGGCAGCGACACGTCAGCAGCACTGCTTGACGTTATGGCACCCCTGCAGTTGTTGTTCTCGTCCTATATTGAGCTTCAAATCTCAAAGCACTATAAAAGCGACGATCGTATTGCCGTACTGGATAACCTGGTCAAACACTACGACACCGCCATGGTAGGGCTCACCAGTATTGGCATCCTGAGATCCGATGAATTGCAGCCGGACCGGTTCGCCCATCTGTGTGAAATCGTTGGACAATTGCGCGACGATGCCGAGCACCGTCTGGCTGATGAACTGAAGAACACTGAAACGCCGTCCCCGACATCGAAAGCCGAACTTCCCGCTACATCACCCTCCCGCAAGCGGGTCATCCACACTGTCAAAGGCACATTGATCGGAGAGGTTCGGGCTCGAGTTGCCAATCAGGGCACAGACATTGTCGACGTCAGAAGCCCTTTCGAAGACCAGCCACTGGCCTCGTTCCGCGAAGATAAATCGAATGCCTGGGTGGAAATCGTCGAAGCGAGTAAAACCGCACCGAAAGCGCGCGTGACTCCCTACCCGCAACTCAAGGGCGATGCTCGAAAGGCGTTGGCGAAAATCGATGAGCTGGTGCACAAATTCGATGGCTACGCACGAGGGGCGGGCCATCCAAAGGGAATCGAAGAGAGCTTGCAGAACACGGCACAGAATCTGATCGACTATGCGGACCGCCTGGAACGCCACGAAAACGCACCGTCAAACTCGCAGAAGGATGCCGACCTCGTCAAAGACCTGCGGCTCACGGCTGGAACAATCAAGGAAAAAGCAACGCAACTGCGTATCCAAATATCCCTGGCCCAAGCCCCTACCAGCGAAGCCGTGGAGTATCTGTTTCGTCACAAGGAGGTTCACCCGCAAAAAATCGGCGAACGCATACAACTGAAAACCGGACGCCAGGACTTTTTGCAGGAATACGTTCTGATGAACAATAACAATCGGCCATTGTGGTATGCGCACTTTCATTACAAAACATCAAGTGATGCCAACGCCGATTACACCGCCGCCAGCCTGAAAACCAAAGATCAGCGCTTTGAAACCAATGCCACGGCACTGGCCAAGGCACAAAACGCTCACCAGAAAATCGACATTTATCGCGGCCACATCGACAAGGAACTGGCCACGAAAATTTTCTCGCTGCCGTAACCCGTTCGCCGCGCAGTGACTGGCACTGCGCGGCATCAGGACCAAGCCAGGCTGATTCACGCAGTCCAGCGAACTGTATCGATGAGCGTTTTTTGTCAGAAGCCGACTTGTCGTTCCCCTATGGTGGCGCGCATTGACTCCCCATGGACAGCAAGAAATGATTCCTTCCCCAATTGGCGCCTCATCCAGCCGCCCTCTCGCAAACAACGACCGTCCGATAGTCCCCACACCCATTGCGAAAGCGGTGAATTTCGTTTGCCAGGGATAAGAGGAGTTTGTGGCGCTCGCGCAGTTACCGGAGGAAAAACCGGGACGTGATTCGTCTGCGGCGGGACCGAAGCCAACCGGGGGGGCGCCCGTAAGAACAGAGTCGTCGCGATGCGAGAGCAAAAGCAGCAGCGCCGAACTGTAGTCATGATCGTTTTTTGACAGATATCGAATTGCCCCCGCCCTATTTTGATTCAAATTTACTAACCATGAAGGCGTGAAATGATTTCCTCGGTAAACGGCTCCTCATCCAGTCAGTCTCTCGAACGCTGCTCCCAACCAACGGGCTCCACACCTGTTTCAAAAGGGTTGGATAAAGCATGCCAAGGAAAAGCTGAATTAGTGCTGACCAAGAACAATCGGCTCAATCAATTCACTGTTCCCAATGGGTATGTCTTGACCTCCGGACGCCTAATCACCGTGGCGCGCCCTTATTCGAATGACAGCGCGGCGAAGCCACTCGAACAGACTCTGGCCAATGCGAAAACCATCCTGAACACCGCGCTCACCATGCGCAACCTGATCAAGGAAGGGCATGAACTCGCTGAACTAAAACCTGCAGGCAACTCACCGCAGATAGAACTGGCCACACGCATTCAGTCCAGCTTGGGCGACGCTACAAAGGGTCGTCTATCAGTACTCACCTCACCGATTGCCTTGACCGTCGACAACAGCAAAGTCACTTCACTCAGCCCTTCCAAGAGCGACATGGCCGTTTGGATAAAAAGCCATGACACGCCGGGCAGCTACATAGTGTTGAACGGCAACAACGACGAAACCTATGTCTCATACATCGCCGACAAACTCGCGGACAGCAAGCACATCAACTTTATTACCAGCGGCTTCGGTGGCCACGGCACGACGGATCGCCATGCCATCGCGACCAACAAAACCGAAGGTGACCGCTTTAAAGAGTTGCTGATGGAAAAAGGCATCGCCCCACAACGGATCACAGTTGACCCCTTCTCGACCAACAGCGGTCAAAACGCAATTAACGTCGCGGACATCATCAACCGTGACATTCAGGGTGGAAAACCACTCGGCACGGTTATTGTCAGCGGTACGCCCGCCGCGGTGTTTCGACAAACCTACACCTATGCCCAACAACTCAAGATAAACAGCGAGACGCCATTTCAGATTGAATCATTCCCGTTCTGTGATGAAGCCAAATACACCACGCTCGCCGATAATCTCGCCATTATTCGCGAGTTTTCCACCACGTTGAATTACTTGTTTAATACTGCTTATCTACCAAGTAATGCAGGCCTCTACCCGGATGCGTTTTTTTCCTCGGTTCTGGATTGCCTGACGACGTTCGCTGATAAGTTGACTGCGGACCATCCGAAAGATGCGGATAAATATGGAACGGTTGTCAGAGCTATTCGAACGATCGATCAACAGATGATTGAGCGATTCAAGTCGACGCAGTTGACCTCGGAAGACAAAATGGCCGTCCGCACAGTCGACGACTTCTTCAGATCTCTCTTCAACCCGCTGGAACTTACATTCAATCGCGGCACCGTATAAGCCACAAAAAAATGCCCGTAGCGCAAGATACGGGCATTTCAGTATTTCAACAGCCGTTGCGAAAAAACTCGCTCACACGGTCATCAAGCCAAGCTTTTACTCACCACCTCAAACACGTCACTGGACAACTGCCCCGAAGCACGAATGCGCTCCAGTTCGCCTTTCATCAACGCCTGACGGGCGCTGTCGTACTTGCGCCAGCGAGTCAGCGGTGCCAGTTGGCGCGAAGCGATCTGCGGGTTGAAGCCGTTCAACTCGATCACCAGATCCGCCAGGAAGCGATACCCGGAGCCATCCGCCGCATGGAAGTTGATCAGGTTCTGCCCGGCGAACGCGCCGATCAGGGCCCGCACCTTGTTCGGGTTCTTGATGTTGAACGCCGGGTGCTGCATCAATGCCTTGACCCGATCCAGGCCACCCGGCAGCACACTGCCGGCCTGGACGCTGAACCACTGGTCCATGACCAACGGGTTGTCCTTGAAGTGATCGGCGAAGCTGGCCAGTGCCTTGGCTTTCTGCTCTTCGAATGGCGAGTTGACCAGCACGGCGAGCGCAGTCAGGCGTTCGGTCATGTTGTCGCAGGCGTCGAACTGCTCCAGCGTCGCCGCCAGCACTTCGGGCTTGCCGCTGAGCATCAGGTACGACAGCGCAATGTTCTGCAGTGCGCGACGGGCAAAATGCTCGGCTTCGGCCACGTACGGGGTCTTTTTCGACAGGTCGCGGTTGGCCTGGTAACGCAGCCACAAGCCTTCGAACAACGCATCGGCCAGCTGCTTGCGGGCAAACTCGCGGGCGGTGTGAATCGCCTCGACGTCGGCCACTTCGCTGATTTCAGTCAGGTACGCTTCGCTTGGCAGCGACAGCATTTCGGCGACCATTGCCTGATCCAGCGTCTCGTCGGACAGCACGGTACGCAAGGCCGAAACCAGACGCTGATCCAGTACCAACGCTTCGCCCTTCTGCTGCTGGGCGATCAGTTCCTGCAACACCTGCACCGACAGTTGCTGACCAGCATCCCAGCGGTTGAAGCCGTCGCTGTCGTGCTGCATCAGGAACATCAGTTGGTCACGGTTGTACGGGAAACTCAGTTTCACCGGTGCCGAGAAACCGCGCAGCAGCGAAGGCAACGGCTGTTCGGCGATGTCGACGAAGGTGAACGTCTGCTCGGCTTCGGTGACCGAGAGGACCCGGGAAGTCCCCTGCGCCGACGCTTCGCCGGCAAGACGCAGGGCAATTTCACCGCCCTGGCTGTCGAGCAGGCCGAGTTCGACGGGAATCACGAACGGCAGTTTTACAACTTTGTCCGGGGTCGGCGGGCAGCTCTGGCGGAAGGTCAGGCTGTAAGTTTTCGCCGCAGCATCATAAGACTCGCTCACCGCCAAACGAGGTGTGCCAGCCTGGCTGTACCAGCGCTTGAACTGAGTCAGGTCGACGCCATTGGCATCTTCCATGGCCTTGATGAAGTCATCGCAGGTCACGGCCTGGCCGTCATGGCGCTCGAAATACAGGTCGCTGCCTTTACGGAAGCCTTCGGCGCCGAGCAGGGTGTGGATCATGCCGACCACTTCCGAGCCCTTTTCGTACACGGTCAGGGTGTAGAAGTTGGAGATCTCGATGAAGCTGTCCGGCCGTACCGCGTGAGCCATGGGACCGGCGTCTTCGGCAAACTGGTGGGTGCGCAGGTAGGCCACGTCCTGGATGCGCTTGACCGTCGCCGAGTTCATGTCGGCGGAGAAGGCGGAATCGCGGAACACCGTGAAGCCTTCCTTGAGCGACAACTGGAACCAGTCGCGGCAGGTCACGCGGTTGCCCGACCAGTTGTGGAAGTATTCATGGGCAACGATGGCCTCGACCCGCTGGTGCGCGGCGTCGGTGGCGGTCTCGGCCTTCGCCAGCACGGCGCTGGAGTTGAAGATGTTGAGGCCCTTGTTCTCCATGGCGCCCATGTTGAAGTCGTTCACGGCGACGATCATGAAGATGTCCAGGTCGTACTCGCGGCCATACACCTCTTCGTCCCAGCGCATGGATTTCTTCAGGCTGTTCATGGCGTGCTGGCACTTGTCGATGTTTTCCGGCTCGACATAAATGCGTAGCGCTACATTACGCTGGGTCATGGTGGTGAAAGTGTCTTCGACGCACCACAAATCACCGGCCACCAGCGCGAACAGGTACGCCGGCTTCTTGAACGGGTCTTCCCAGGTCGCCCAGTGGCGACCGTCTTCGCCAGGACCACTGGCGATCGGGTTGCCGTTGGACAGCAGCACCGGGTAGCTGTGCTGTTCGGCGACCACCGTGGTGGTGAACGTGCTCATCACGTCCGGGCGGTCGAGGTAATAAGTGATCTTGCGGAAGCCTTCGGCCTCGCACTGGGTGCAGAACATCGTGCCGGACTTGTACAGGCCTTCCAGCGCGGTGTTGGTTTCCGGGTGAATCCTGACGCTGGTATCGACCGTGAACGTGGTGCTGGTCGGCTGCAGAGTCAAATGATTCTCGGTGAGTTGGTAATCGGCAAGGCCCAGCTCGCGGTCGGCCAGGGTCACCGACAGCAACTCCAGCTGCTGGCCATCCAGCACCAGCGGCGGCAGGCCCGGACCACGCTCGGGGTTGCGGCGCATCACCAGTTGCGCATGGACCAGGCTGTGGTCCTCGAACAACTCGAAGGTCAGGTGAGTTTCGTCGATCAGGTACTCAGGCGCCTGATAGTCCTTGAGGTAGATCATCTTCGGTTGTTCGGTGCGCATGCTGGAGTCCTTAACTATGCACGGCGAGCTGATAAGCCGTGTATTTACGAATGTTGATCACGCCGGTATCGAAGATCAGGTATTGGCCCTTGACCCCCATCAACGTGCCTTCGGCAATCGGGTTCTTGTCCAGGTTGAAGCTGACGATTTTCGCCGGATACTGATCGACCGGGAAGCGGATCTCGAGCGGTTCGACGTCGGCAATAGTCTGGATCGCCTGCAGGCCGAATCGTTCCTGCAAGCCTTGCAGGCCCTCGGCGCAGCTGTCGAACAACTGGTCACGGATCTGCGGCAGGTCCACCGATACCGCGTCCCCCTTGAGCAAGGCACGCCAATTGGTCTTGTCGGCGACCTGGCTGCGAAACAGATCTTCGACGAAGCCTGATTGCTGGCGGGTCGCGACGCGCATGATGGGCAACGCCTGGCTGGCGCCCTGGTCGATCCATCGGGTCGGCAGCTGGGTGGCGCGGGTGATGCCGACTTTTACCCCGGAAGAATTCGACAGGTAGACAATGTGATCGGTCATGCAGAACGTCTGGCCCCACTCCGGCTCCCGGCAGGTACCGGCGTCGAAATGGCAGCGTTCCGGGCTCATGATGCACACATCACACTGGGCCAGCTTGGTCATGCACGGGTAGCAGTAGCCCTGGCTGAAACTGGTCTTGGTCTTGCGCCCGCAATGGGTGCAGTGGATCGCCCCCAGGTATTCCAGGCGCACCGTGGTGCCGATCAACGGATTGACCGGCACCTCGAGATCGCCCAGGCGAAAGGCATATTGCACATTCGGCCCGTCCAGGCGCGCCGACATTTTACTGATTGCACCGCGGCCAATCTCGATCAATGGATGGCATCCGACTTGAACAGGATATTGGGTACTTGAATCGATTTGGAGCTGCATTCCTGCGGCCCCATGTAGCCAGTACGTTCTTCTTCAGGCAGGTTCTTGATTTCCCAGGCGATCATCGCCTGCAACGACAGTTCGCGTTGTTCGGCGGTGAGCTTGCCACCGTCGGACCATTTACCGATCTCCACTGCCAGTTTCAGGCTCTGGTAGATATCCGGGGTGATGTTCTTGATCATTTCGTTAAAAGAGGACATTGGGTCTCCGCGCTCTTTGAATCACATAACAGTTTTAGACGGCCAGTTTACGGCGGTTGTACAAACCACCCAACAAACCGGTCAAGCATCCGACGAGCAGCCCGCCAACGTGGGCCGCGTTGGCTATTTCGCCGAAACCGATCATCGAGACCAGTCCGGACATGCACAACAATAGCCATATCAGCATCATCGCCAATACCCCTCGGGGCAGGCGATAGGCGCTGTTGGGCGACAAAACCTGAAAAATCCAGCAGTGCCCGAGCAGGCCGTACAGCACCCCGGACAATCCGCCAAACAGGGTTGGCCCGCTGAACACGAACTGGGCATAGTTGGACACGAGGCTGAACAACAAGGTCAGGCCGATGAGGTTGACACTGCCCTGTCGCGATTCGATACGACGCCCCAGCTCCCAATACCACATGCCGTTCATGGCCAGGTGCAGGAAGCCGAAGTGAATCAGCATCGGTGTCACCAGGCGCCACCACTGCCCCGCTGCCAGGCTGTCGGCCAATGGCACAAAATGGATGTACTCGCCGACCACGCGAAAATCGAGAAACGTCAGCCAGCGCAACGTACTCAGGTTATCGCCCAGCAGTGTCAGCGCGCCGACGACCAGGCTCAGCAACAGCACCGCCGCGGTCGCTTTGCCATGGCGTACCTGCTCGGCGAAGTTCGGCCGGCGAATCGACTGCGCGATCGGGATATCGAGCTTGTGCTCCGGATCGCCCTCCGGATAGCGCTCGTACAACACACGCACGTCGTCGCTGATGTTGGCCGGCACCCAAAGCACCTGTTCACCGGCTTCCTCGCTGACCCGATGCGGCACCTGCATGCGCTGCAACAAATTGACGAACCCGCTCAGGTCCACCGCCAGCGGCAGGCGCAAGACTGCGACGCGGCTCATTGCAACACCTCCGGTCGCTCGACATCGACCCAGACAAACTTGTGCGGGTCGAGCCGGGTTTCCTGGTCCAGTCGATAGGCCACCAGTTTTCCGTAGAGCACCGCACTGTAGTCCAGGCACGCCAGGTTCGGACGAATCGGCGCCGGTTTGCCGCTGCGCCAGTAGTGACCGACAAACAGCAACGGCTGGTCGGCGCCGTAGCGCAGCAGGTTGTTTTTTTCGGTTGACGACAGTGGCGTTCGGGCCACCGGGTCGGGCAAGGCGTCGGGCTGGAACACGATGTCTCCGTAGGTTTGCGGATCGTCTTCCCAGAATTTGGTACGGAAGAACGAGCGTGTCAGGCCATCGCCGCTGGTCATGGTCAGGCCATGGGGCAGGCGCATGTCGGTGCCGCGCAACAGGCGGTCGAACACGGTACAGGCAAAACTGTCGGGCACGGCCGAGGCCTGGAGGAAGTGCTCGTCGATGCAGCCATCGGGGAACAATGCCCGCAGCGGCTCGATCAATCCGGCGTCCCAGCAGGCATGCACCACCCGGAAGCGTCCGGCATCGATAAACAGCGGCAGTTCATAGAACCACTGCTGGAAGTCATGCCAGTCACCCGGATGATGTTCGAACTGGGTTAACGTTTCATGCAGCAAACGAGCGTGGCGCGGCGTGTGTTCGCGCACGAACTGCTTGCCACTGCCAGGCAATGCCGGGGTTACCCAGCCCAGGGCGTTGAATTCATGGTTACCCATGATGCACAGCGCCTGCCCTGCCTCGACCATGTCGTGGACGATGTGCAGCGCCTCGCGAATCCGTGGGCCGCGGTCAATGATATCGCCGACGAACACCGCCATGCGCGAGGCATGACGCCAAACGCCGGCTTGCTTGTGATAACCGAGCCGGTCGAGCAAGTGCTCAAGGGTCAGAGCGCAACCGTGCACGTCACCGATCAGGTCGTAGCTACGCGCGGGATCGAGCATCAGTCGCCTCCACCACCCAACCTGCTGCCCCAGCCGAGTTTGGTCCGGCACACTTCATAGTAGTTGTGGTCGAGGGGGTGGATCAGCCGCAACTTCTGGGCTTTCTTGCTGATGGTGATGGTGTCGCCGGGCGCACAGGTAAAGTGGTTCTGCCCGTCACACGAGACTTGCGGGTATATCTGCATATCCTTGGACACGACGATTTTCAGCTCACTGTTGCCATCGACCACAATCGGCCTGCCTGACAAGGTATGGGGGTACATCGGCACAATCACAATGGCGTCGAGCTTGGGATGCATGATCGGGCCACCGGCAGAAAGCGCATAGGCCGTGGAGCCCGTGGGCGTGGCGACGATCAGGCCGTCGGCCTTCTGACTGCAGACGAACTGGCCGTCGATGTACAGCTCGAACTCGATCATGCGCGTCGATTTGCCGGGGTGCAGCACCACATCGTTCAGTGCATCGCCCTGGCCAATGGCTTCGGCGTGGCGACGAACTTCAGCTTGCAACAGGAAGCGGTTCTCCACCAGATAGTGGCCATCGAGCACTTCGGCGACCTTGATTTCCAGCTCATCGGGGCGGATGTCAGTGAGAAACCCCAGGCTGCCCCGGTTGATGCCGAGCACCGGGATATTGTGCCTGGCCAGCGCCCGTGCCGCGCCAAGCAGACTGCCATCACCGCCCACCACAATGACCATGTCACAGACTTCACCGAGCATCTTGCGCGACGAGGTCTGCAAACCGTGGCCCGGCAAGACTTCGGCAATGGTGTCTTCAAGGATCACGTGCAGGTGACGATCGAGCAGAAACCGTTTCAGTCGGCGGACGGTATCCAGCACCTGGGAACTGCCGAGGCGTCCGATGATGCCGATATTACGAAATTGCTCCATGGGGCTCCTATGGGGACGCGGGGGCCTGCGACGGCGAAAAACACGATTATGGGTGAAAGCGCGAGATAGACAAAATCCTTTCAGCCTCAAGGTGCACCCACGATTCGGGCTATGCTCGCAAGATGATCCTATTTCCAGATTTGCTGCAGTTACCCCACCAGTTGCGCCACCCCGAAGTGCGCGACCTGGCGTGGGTCATCCTCGCCCCGCCGATGCTCGGCGCCACGCCCTGGCCGCAGCGACATCCATTGGCAGGCAGTGACTGGGTGCAGGCCCCGGAACACCTGGAAACCTGGCTTAGAAAACTCGACCGGGACAGTTACGGTTTGCTGCACTGGCTGGCCCAGGCCCGCACCCGACGCCTGGGCCTTTATTATGAACGGCTTTGGCAGTTTGCCGTGCAGCATGCGCCCGGCATCGAGTTGATTGCCGCCAACATGCCGATCCGCCGCGAAGGTCACACCCTGGGCGAGCTGGACCTGCTGCTGCGCGATCGCGACGGCGTGCATCACCTGGAACTGGCGATCAAGCTCTACCTCGGCCCGCAGAACGGCGACGGGCACGACACCGCGCAGTGGCTCGGTCCGGGCTGCCACGATCGGCTGGACCGCAAACTGGCCCACCTGAGCCAGCACCAATTGCCGATTTCCGCGCGTGCCGAGAGTCGCGAGGTGCTGGCGGCGCTGGATATCCGGGAGTTCAGCGCGCATTTGTGGTTGGGCGGTTATTTGCTCTACCCATGGCCGGGGCAGGCGGCCTCGCCCAGTGGCGCGCACCCACAGCACTTGCGCGGTCGCTGGCTGCATCAAAAGGATTGGACGAGGTTTTTCGCACGGAGTCCGCCCGGCCGCTGGCAACCCCTGCCCCGCCATGCCTGGCTGGCACCGGCGCACTATCCCGCGGAGCAGACCTGGGACGATGAACAGTTGCAAGCTTGGCTCAGCGATCTGGAGCCTTTGGCGCCGGCGCAATTGCTGGTACGCCTGACGGAAAATGCCCACGGCGATTGGGAGGAAGCGGAACGGTTGTTCCTGGTGTCGGATCTTTGGCCGAATGTGCCGGGGCAGTATTGAGTTTTTCGCTGGCTGAACTCCCCCCCCTTCGCGAGCAGGCTCGCTCCCACAGGGGAATGCATTTTAACTGTGGGAGCGAGCCTGCTCGCGAAGGGGCCACCTCAGTCACAACCGAATCACATGCCCCTCCACCGGCGCGACCTGTCCATGGAACAGGCGTGAAATAACCGACTGCGCCGCTTCGTAACCCTGGCTTTCCACCACCTTCAGCAATGGCGCTTCACTGGCCGTCACTTTCCGGAAAAACGCCTGCAAACCCTCGCCGATATGCTGGCTGACCCCTTCCGGCCCCCAATCGGCATTACGCTTGCGAATCTGGATCGGCGCAAAAAAGAACACCGGCTGCGGGCCCTCGATGGCTGTCAATCGCGCCTCATCGGTGCTTTGTGCCGAGCCGGCGAAACAACTGTAGGCCAGCTGTCCGGCGAAATGCCGGTGCACCTGGTCACGCAGCTCAAGGTCGCCGGAAAAATCCACATACAGTGTTGCACGATCATTGGGCACGTCCGCCAAATCCGCGTAAGACACCGCTCGCTCGTAACAACCAAGACTCTCGACAAAAGCCTTGTTACCGGTTGAAGTCAGCGCAACGCGTTCCACGCCGGCAAGATTGCCCAGGCAGACTGCTGTGCCGTAGGCGGTTTTGCTCGAGGCGCTGGAGAACACCAGTCGAGTTGCACCAAAGAACTGCTTGTCCTGCAAAAAGTCCGCGAGCATCGAAGAGGTCAGAAACAAGGGCTTGAGTAAAATCTGCAGGTTTTCGGTTTCCGGGCTGTAGTACGAATCCCAACTGCAGCGGGTGTATTGGTTGTACGCCGAGGTCAACCCGAGTCGATGCTCGGCACCGTCGTAGAAACCACGTTCGGTCACCCGTTCAGGGCGCATCCACAGATGGCTGGCAATCGGGAAATACCCGTAGAAACGTTCCCCGACCTTGATGCCAGCCACGTCAGAGGCCACGACATCGGCAAAGCCCCAGGCAGGGACGTGCCCCCACTGCTCTAATCCTGTAGGAAAGAACCCCCAGTAGTTCATCGAATTGCCATAGGCGGCGTAAGTAATGTTATTGGTCGTCAGCGCGCAACGGTCAATCTTCAAGATCACCTCGCCGGCCGCCGGAATCAGACTTCGCTGCAGCTCTTCAATCCGACTCTGGTCCAAGGCGTTTTTACGGGTTATCAGCCGTGTTACCGTACATGAACTTTGCATCCTTCAATCTCCTGCTGCGCTAGTGTGGCGGGTAGCACCAGAGTAATGGCCGCCGATGAAGAGCGGGTTCGGAAACACCAGGGGCGGCGCGCCCAACGTCAATCCCCGGGCAAAACCGCTGAAACGGCCGAGTCAGGCCCGGGCGATTTTCACCGTCGAAGCGATTTACCAGGCTTTTGTTCGGATTTGGCGCAGAAACGGTTGGCCTGGCTTGACCACCCGGGAAGTGGCACTTGAAGCAGGTGTTGCGATTGGCACGCTGTACGACTATTTCCCGAGCAAGGAAGCCCTGCTCTCCGGCTATATCCGACATCGACTGGATGCCTTGTTGCAGCATCTGGATGAAGCGGTTGTGCAAGCCAATGAACTGGACTGGGCAACCCGGATTAAACGCCTTATCCGCCTGACCTGTACCCCCGACGATGAGCACCAGCCCTTTTTCAACCATGCCGTGCTGCTCATCGAACACCAGATCGCCGAGCCCAAACACCATCGAAGGCTGTTCGACGAGCTGTCGCAGAAATGGCGCGAAGCGATCGCAGCCTGTGGCGATCTGCCTGTACCCCCCTCACAGGCGACTATCGATGCCTGGGTCATCATGGCGTGGGGCGGACGGCGTTATTGTGTCACCGCGCAACCAGCGGCGGCGCAAACCGCCGCATGGTTGTCGGAAATGGAAACAATGATTTGTAGCCGACTGGCTAACGGTTCGTAATCCGATGCATCAAAGCTTCTTGTGTTGCTCGACCCACTTGCCATAGGCATCGATGAACTTCTGCAAGAACGGCCTGACGGATTCCGACAGGTTGCCCGCCTCGTCGAACGCGGCACCGGCGCCACTGAGGTAGGCTTCCGGTTGTTGCATCATCGGCACATCGAGAAACACCATGGACTGGCGCAAGTGGTGATTCGCACCGAATCCACCGACCGCACCCGGCGAAACACTGATCACCGCACCCGGCTTGCCACTCCAGGCACTCTTGCCATAAGGGCGCGAACCCACGTCAATGGCGTTCTTCATCGGGGCAGGCACCGAACGATTGTATTCCGGGGTAACGAACAGCACTGCGTCGGATGAACTGACTTGTTGTCGGAAAGTACTGTAGGCTGCCGGCGGTGAAGCACCATCGATGTCTTCGTTGTAGAGCGGCAAATCCCCGATTTCGACGATGTTGAGCTTGAGGTTGGCCGGCGCCAGATCCGCCAGCGCGAGGGCGACCTTACGGTTGATCGATGCTTTACGCAGGCTGCCGACCACTACGGCGATGTTATAGACATTACTCATGGAAGACGCTCGATTGTCCGTGGGAGGAGCCTGTAGTTATAGATGATCAGGCGACGGTTCAGCCAATAAACACAGTATTGTGCGTCCTGATATATTTTTTTTACGTAGGAAAACTTACCGTGCCCAGTGGCGGTCTACCCCACCGCACATTGAGTGATTTATCTCCAGAGGTTCTAAGCAGATGGCAGCAGTACTCGTCGGTCAGTTCCATGCAAGAGATGCGGAAGGCCGTGTTTATTCCGTACATGAGTTCCAGGAATCCACCCAGTCCGCTGACGGCACGTCTGTCACCACGTACAAACTGGCAATTGGCGACCGCGTCAACAAACTCGATAACAACGAGTTTCAATTGGTGCAAACGGGTGTAACGCTGATCCGCGAACCGGAACCGATCGCCGCTTCATAACTCGGTGTTATGAGCAGAAGTCATATGCGCAGACTTGGGTTAGGATTCAGTCCTGACTCCTTCTTCACCTGCTGAACATGGACTTCACGCATGCGCTTACGCCATATCGAAGTGATCCAGGCGCTCTTGCAAACCGGTCACCTGGGCACCGCCGCTGAATGGCTGCAGTTGCCGGTGGCCGAAGTCGAACGCATTTTGCGCGACGCCGAGGATCAGTTGGGCTTCATGCTGTTCGCAAGCGTTCGCGGACGCTTGCAGGCCACGCGTGAGGCGCGGGCGTTGCAGGTCGAAATCACCCGTGTCTACGATGCACTCGAACCGGTGCAGCGCCTGGCGAGCAGCCTGAGGCAATACCTGGCCGCGCCGTTACGCATCATCTGCACCCCGCCCCTCGCCCAGCAATTGTTGCCGCACAGCATCGCCGCGCTGCGCCGACGCTTGCCTGACGCACCCTGTACGCTCCTGAGCCAACCCACACGCGAGATCGTGCGCAGCCTGCTGCTTCGCGAAAGCGACCTGGGCTTGAGCCTGCATGATCCCGATCACGCCGATATTCATTGCCAGCCAATCGCTCACGGCAAGCTGCAGCTGCTCGCCCCTCACGGCTGGCTGCAACCCAAGCAGAAGTACATCTCGCTCCAGGACCTGGCCGGCCAGGCGATGGTCGGGCTTGAAGGCCATGACCCGCTGAGCCCGGCGCTTGAAAACAAACTGCATGCGCTGCGGCCGGCGCCGGTGATACAGACGCGGGTGCAAACCCACCAGATGATGCGCAGCATGGTCGAGGCCGGTGAAGGCCTGGCCATTGTCGACCCTTTCACCGCCCTGGCCGCCAAATCGACCGGGCTCGACGCCTGCCCGCTGGCACCGGCCGTGCCGATCACCCTCTACGCCCTGACCCTGAAAAACGGCGAGCCCTCGCCAGCCCTTCAGGCTTTGCTGGCGATCATCACGGAACAAGCCGCGGTGATGTTGGCGAACTGATGGGGCTTTCCAGCGGGTTGTCGAACAATCGGTACCAGAACAGCGCCACTTCGGCAGTATTGGGGTCAATACCCCGATAACGCAGATGGTCAATGCCACCGATCATGAAGCCGCAACGCTCGTAAAGCCGACAGGCGCCCAAGTTGTTGTTCTGGGTTTCCAGCATGACGCCGGGCAGTTTCTTCTTGCGACTCCAGAACTGCGCCACATCCAGCAACGCCTTGGCCACACCGTGTCGCCTGGCCGGCGCATGCACCGCCAACTCATCGATATGGGCAAAACCGTTCCAGTTGGTGCTGATCACCAGGTGGCCAACAGGTTCGTCGTCCAGGTACGCCATGAAAATCGCGCTGTCGGCGGCATCGCGAAAGCTGCTGAACTCTTCCGGATCGATGCCATAGCATTTGCGATAAGGGGTGATGGGCGTGACCTGCCACTTCTCTACCGGCTGGCCGATTTCGGCAGCGCCGTAGGCGGCGACTTCAAAACTGAAATCACTGCCCCATATATAAGCGGCAAAGCCCTCGTCGGCCACGCGCACCGACAGCCCTGGGTAATTCGGATTCATAACCGGTTGCATACTGGGAAAGGTCCTCATTCCTTGATGCAATCGACGGTGTAGTGCCGTCCATTGCCCTCGTCTTCGTGTTGCAATCCATGCACATCAGCGACGAAACCCGGGAAACTGCTGTCGAACGTGCGAGCAAACGCCAGGTAGTCGATGATCGAGCGGGTCGCCTCGGTAAAGCGCTCTCCGGGCATGATCAACGGAATGCCCGGCGGGTATGGCACCAGCATCACGGCGGCGATACGTCCGTCCAGCGCATCGATCGAAACCGCCTCGACTTCGCCACGTACCAGATGATCATACGCATCCGCCGGCTTCATGGCGATTTGTGGCAGTACGGTGTACATCCGCTTGAGATGCTTGGCCGTGGCATTACTGCGATAACAGGCGTGCAACTGATCGCACAGGTCTCGCAAGCCCATGCCCTGATAGCGCGCGCCGTGCTGTTGCGCCACGCAAGGCAGGCAGCTGGCCAGACTGACGTTGGCGTCGTAGCTGCGCTTGAACTCCAGCAACTCGGTCAGCAACGTGCTCCACTTGCCCTTGGTGATCCCCATCGAAAACAACACCAGGAACGAATACAGCCCGGTCTTTTCGACCACCAGCCCGCGCTCCCAGAGAAACTTGCTGACCACGGCCGCCGGAATCCCGCGCTCGCTGAGCGCACCGCCCGCGGTCAGGCCCGGCATCACCAGGCTGACCTTGATCGGATCGAGCAAGACATAGTCGTCGCTCACTTCGCCAAAGCCGTGCCAGTCATCCGCAGGTTGCAGCAGCCAGTCCTCGGTCACCACACGGTCGATGCCTTCGACCGACGGCGGCTGCCAGATGGAAAACCACCAATCGTCGGCGGCGATATGCTGGCGCAGATTGGCCAGCGCCCGCCGAAAGCTCAGGGCCTCGTCGAACATCTCCTGCAACAGCGAACGCCCGGCCCCGCCCTCCATCATCGCCGACGCCACATCCAGAGACGCGATGATGCCGTACTGCGGTGACGTGGAAATATGCATCATGAAGGCTTCATTGAAACGATCACGGTCCAGTTGCCGGGCGCCACCGTCCTGCACATGGATCATCGACGCCTGGCTGAATGCCGCCAGCAGTTTGTGCGTGGAATGGGTGGTGAACACCAGGGGGCTGTCTTCACTGCGGGACGTGCCCATGCCGTAGCGCCCGGCAAAAAACTCATGGAATGCCGCATAGGCGTACCAGGCCTCGTCAAAGTGCAAGACTTCGACGCTATTGCCCAATTGCTGCTTGATCAGTTCGGCGTTGTAGCAGAGGCCGTCGTAGGTTGAATTGGTCACCACCGCCAGCTTGACCTTCGGCGTCCGGCCCTTGGTCAACGGACTGGCATCGATCTTGGCCTGGATCGATTCGCGGCTGAACTCACTCAGCGGAATCGGCCCGATGATCCCCAGTTCATTGCGCTCCGGGCACAGGTACAGCGGAATGGCACCGGTCATGATGATCGAGTGCAATACCGACTTGTGGCAATTGCGATCAACCAGCACCAGATCGTCGCGAGCAACCATCGAATGCCAGACAATCTTGTTCGCTGTCGAGGTGCCGTTGATCACGAAGAAGGTGTGATCGGCGCCAAAGTTACGCGCTGCCCGCGCCTCCGCCTCTGCCAGGGGCCCGGTGTGATCCAGCAGTGAGCCCAGTTCCGGCACCGAGACCGATAGATCCGAACGCAGGGTGTTTTCCCCGAAGAACTGATGGAAAGCCTGCCCTACCGGGCTCTTGTGATACGCCACCCCTCCACCGTGACCGGGGGTGTGCCAGGAATAATTGGAATCGGCGGTGTGCTGCACCAACGCCTTGAAGAACGGCGGCAGTAAGCCATCGAGGTACTTGCGCGCGGCCCGCGCCACCTGGCGTGCGAGGAATGGCACGGTGTCTTCGAACAGATACAGAATGCCGCGCAACTGATTGAGCTCGGCCATGGCGTCGGCGGGCGCGTTTTCCAGGGTCACTTGCTCGCCGAGGGCGAAAATGGGCAGGTCCGGCGCCCGCACTCGCGCCAGCCCGATCAGCTCGGCCATATTCTGTAACAAATGCGAATGGGCACTGGCGTCTTCTGCCGCTATCAGCATGCACGAGAGACCATGATGGGTCGACGCGACCAGCCGGCCTTCGGTGTAGTCCATCGCCGAGACGATACTGAAACCTTCCTGCTCCAGTTCCCGGGCGATACCCCGCACGCGATCACCAGCGACGGTGTCGGCCTTGATGTCGCGATGAACGATCAGGACCGGGAATTTCAGATCTTTATACATGGGGCTCAGTGTCCTGAGGCGGCAGGCCAGAGCCTGTCAATCACCTCAGGGTAGAGGGTTGGAGCGGATGTGGCGAGTGCGACGCACTGAAATGGGTCAACTGATCGGCGTGAAGATCAAAAGATCGCAGCCTCGCTTCACTCTGCAGGAGCTGTCGAGTGAAACGAGGCTGCGATCTTGTTAACGGACCTATGCCGAAGCCTCAGCCTCAGCCAATTGCAACCAAAGCGCCGGCCCACCGGCGGATTTGCTGATGATTTCCAGGCGCGCCATGTGCTGGGCCAGCTCTTCTTCAGTGGCGCGAATGATGCGCGCTGGCTGACGGTCGGCCGGCAGGCGGCGGATTTCAGTGGCGGAGTTGTCCGCACCCTCGCCGGAACCATTACCGTCCGACGCATTGCCCGCCAGGGACAGGCTGGTCTGGCCGCCGGTCATGGTCAGGTAGACGTCGGCCAGGATCTCGGAGTCGAGCAAGGCGCCGTGCAGCTCACGGCCGGAGTTGTCGACGCCATAGCGCTTGCACAAGGCGTCGAGGCTGTTGCGCTGCCCCGGGTGACGTTCCCGGGCCATCATCAAGGTATCGAGGATCGAGCAGTGCTGGGTGATGTCCGCACGATCGTGCTGGCCCATCAGGGCAAATTCGTTGTTGATGAAGCCAACGTCGAACGCCGCGTTATGGATGATCAGCTGCGCGCCCTTGATGAATTCGAAGAACTCTTCGGCCACCTCGGCGAAACGCGGCTTGCCCACCAGAAATTCGTTGGTGATGCCGTGGACGCCGATGGCGCCCTCGTCACTTTCGCGGTCCGGTTGCAGGTAAACGTGAAAATGCCGGCCAGTGAGGCGCCGACCGATCAGCTCGACACAACCGATCTCGATAATCCGGTGGCCGTCGGTCACTGGCATGCCGGTGGTTTCGGTGTCGAGTACAACGGATCTGGTGGCCATCGGGTGCTCAGCTCTCAATCGGTCAATCGGGCAAAAGCGGCGATATTAACACGCTTGCCGGGGTCTTTCAGATACACCGTGTCACGGCCTTCGCGAGCAGGCTCGCTCCCACACTGGATCGCAGGTGAACGCAGAATTTGCGCTCAAGGAGATCAAATGTGGGAGCGAGCCTGCTCGCGAAGGCAGCGACACAGTATGTCTTTGGCGTTGAATTCAGGCCTGTTTGAAGCCGCGCACTTCATCCACGCCACGGTTGGCCAGTTGATCCGCCCGTTCGTTGCCGTGATGGCCAATGTGCCCACGTACCCATTTCCAGGTGACGTTGTGGCGATTGACCTGCTCGTCCAGCAGCATCCACAGGTCAGCGTTCTTGACCGGTTCCTTGGCTGCGGTTTTCCACCCGCGTTTTTTCCAGTTGGCCATCCACTCGTTGATGCCTTTCATCACGTATTGGGAGTCGGTCACCAGCAACACATCGCACGAACGCTTGAGCTCTTCCAGGCCACGAATCGCGCCCATCAGCTCCATGCGGTTGTTGGTGGTATTGGCTTCGCCTCCCCAAAGTTCTTTCTCCACGCCCTTGCACACCAGCAATGCGCCCCAGCCGCCAGGGCCAGGGTTGCCCTTGCAGGCGCCATCGGTGAAGAGTTCTACGCTATCGCTCATGCCAATCTATCCAGAAAATGCAGTGGCCCGCCAATAGAAGATCGACGACGCCCAGGACCGGGTAACCCCGGCCGGAAAAAGGAGGTATCACGGTTCGATGTTGCGACGATTGACCTTGGCCATCGGCAACGGGATCAACTTGCCCATCGGTTCGCGGCGCTCCTGACGGACCGGTCGCAGGCCTACCACGATCTTGCGCGCCACCAGTAAATAGAAGCCGCCACCGGACAATTGCCAGTCACCGGCCTTGCGCTCCCAGCCGGCCAGGCGAGCCTGCCACGTGGGTGAAGCCAGCGGCGGACGATAGCACCCGAAGCGGCGTTTCTCCAGCGCGAAGCCCAGCAGGTTCAGCCAGTCAGCCACCCGCGAGGGGGAAATGCAGCGTGCCTTGCGCAATCCGTCATGGGCAAATACATGGCGCAGTCCCCAAGTGCTCCAGGGATTGATGCCGATGATCAGCAAATGCCCGCCGGGCCGCACGCTGCTCGCCGCCTCCCGCAGCAAACCGTGAGGTGACAGGCAGAAATCCAGCCCATGCTGCAGTACCACCACATCGGCGGCATGCTCACTCAGCGGCCAGGCCTGCTCCTCGCAGACGATCTCGACCCCGGGCAACGGTGCACCCAGGCGCACGTTGCGCTGCACCTGCGGCGCCGACGGCGGGGTCTGGGCCGACGGCCCGTAATGCACCAGGTAGCCTCCGAAGAAACGCCCCAGCTCGTCTTCGAGCATGCGCCGCTCTTCATCCAGCAGCAGTTGCCCAAGGGGACCGGACAGCCAGTCACGTGCTGCGCTGATCAACGCCAGCCAGTCAGGATCAGCCTGAGCGAACGCTTTATCGGTCATTGCATTCTCCAACGTGCCAGGAAGTTCTAAGATGCGCCATTGTTTTCCGCTTGGCGAATCCGACGATGATACAGATCACTGCCCTGCCCGCCTTCACCGACAACTACATCTGGTTGTTACAAGACCCCGACACCCGACGTTGCGCGGTGGTCGACCCGGGCGATGCCGCGCCCGTAAACGCCTGGCTCGCGGCCAATCCGGGCTGGGTCCTGAGCGATATTCTGATCACTCACCATCATCATGACCATGTCGGTGGCGTCGAACAGCTCAAGAAAGCGACGGACGCGACCGTCTATGGTCCTGCCAGCGAAAGCATCCCCAAGCGGGACATCGCGCTCAAGGATAACGATCGTATCAATGTGCTGGGCCATGACTTCGAGATCATTTCGGTGCCCGGTCATACCCTGGGACACATTGCCTATTATCACCCCGGCCTGCTGTTTTGTGGCGACACCCTCTTCGCGGCAGGTTGCGGGCGCCTGTTCGAAGGCACGCCCCAACAGATGTACACCTCGCTGTCGCGCCTTGCCGCGCTTCCCGAGGACACCCGGGTGTATTGCACCCATGAATACACTCTGAGCAACCTGCGCTTCGCTGCCGCGGTCGAACCCGGCAACGCCGACACCCTTGAACGCCTGGCCAGCGTGGCCCGTCAGCGCGAAGCCGGCATCATCACGCTGCCCTCCACGGTGGCCCTGGAAAAACGTACAAATCCGTTTTTGCGTACCGGTGAAACATCCGTTAAAGAAAAAGCGGATGAACGGACCGGCACCGATAACTCCGCGCCCGATATGGTTTTTGCTGCACTAAGGGCCTGGAAAGATACGTTCTGAGCAGTTTGCACGATGGTCCAAAAACTCTGAAAGGTTGACCGCAGAGGGTGTGCTTTCTAGAATCGCCCGACATTTTTGCCCGGAACTTACTTCCAGCCAATGTCGTCATCTATACGCAAAGCCATCAATTCGGACGCACTGACCCGCCTGGCGCAAGCCATAGCGGTGGCTGTGTCCGCGACATTGGCGGGCTGTTCCAGTCATGTGCCGCAGACCGATGCGGCACACGCACCGAATATTGCCGCGCGCGCCAAGCAGAAACCCGTCTTCCTCACTGAAAAGCCCAGCCCACAGATCCCGCAGGATGTCTGGGAGCGTATGCGCCAGGGTTTCCAGCTGCAGGATGGCCTGGGCGTCAACCCGCGCATCGAGCAGCAACGACTGTGGTTCGCCAGCAACCCGTCGTTTCTCGAAAACGCCGGCGATCGCGGCAGCCTGTACATCCACTACATCGTCGAGCGCCTTGAAGAACGCAACATGCCGCTGGAACTGGCGCTGCTGCCAGTGATTGAAAGCGCCTACAACCCGATGGCTTATTCCCGGGCCAATGCAGTGGGCTTGTGGCAGTTCATTCCCTCCACCGGACGTTACTTCAACCTGCGCCAGACCCGTTTTTATGATGGCCGGCGCGATATCACCGCTTCGACGACGGCGGCCATGGACTACCTGACCCGCCTGCACGACATGTTCAACGGCGACTGGCTGCTGGCCCTGGCCGCCTACAACGCCGGTGAAGGCACGGTCAGCCGTGCCATCGAACGCAACGAGCGACTCGGCCTGCCAACCGATTACTGGAACCTGCCCCTGCCCGCCGAGACCCAGGCCTATGTGCCGAAGTTGCTGGCACTCTCGCAGGTGGTGATGGCGCCGGACGCCTACGGCGTGAACCTCAACCCGATTGCCAACGAACCGTATTTCCAGGTCGTCGAAATCAACCAGCGCATGGACCTGTCCAAGGTCGCCGCGGTGGCCAACATCGACGAAGACGAACTGTTCCAGCTCAACCCCGCTTTCAAACAACGCACCACCATCGACGGCCCGCAGCACTTGCTGGTACCCACCTCCAAAGCACAACTGCTGACCACCAGCCTGCAGACCATGCGCCCCGAAGAGTTGATCAGCAAGAAGCAGCTCAAGCCGGTTTTCGAAGGCGCGGACGATACGCAACTGGCGAGCGCCAAACGTAGCTATCGGGTCAAACGCGGCGATAACCTGGGCTCCATCGCCAAGGCCAACAATGTCGACGTCAAGGACTTGCAACGCTGGAACAAGTTGAGCGGCAAGAATCTCAAGCCTGGCCAGACGCTGGTCATGCAAGACACCGGCAAGCGCAACTCGGGACGCATCAACACCGTGGTCGCGGCCAAGTCGAAGACCCAGAAGCCGCAGTCGCAATACAAAGTCCAGCAAGGCGATTCGCTATACATGGTGGCCAAGCGCTTCAACGTTGAAATGCAGCACCTCAAGCGCTGGAATCCTCGTGTCGGCCAGGCGTTGAAGCCGGGGCAAATGTTGACGGTTTCCAGTCCGCATTAAAAATTGATGTGATGCCGAAAAGATCGCAGCCTGCGGCAGCTCCTACAGGGGAATACGTTTCCCTGTAGGAGCTGCCGCAGGCTGCGATCTTTTTTGTACCCGAACACTGCTTTCGAACCCCGTCTTTTTCCTGTCCATACAAGCTGTTACTGTACGATCCACAATGCCCAAGCCGCCCGGACCGGATTCCTTATTTGAAGCGTCCCCTCCTCCTGCTCCTGATCAGCCTGGCCTTGAGTTCCACCGCAAGCGCGACGATCAGCGAAAGCCACGGTTATGCGCAGTTCGGCACGCTCAAGTACCCGGCCAGATTTACCCACTTCGACTGGGTCAACCCGCAAGCGCCCAAGGGCGGTACGTTGCGGGTCATGGCATTTGGCACCTTCGATACGCTCAACCCCTACACTTTCAAGGGCACGAGCCCGGTTGCAACATCCAATTTCCTGCAATACGGCATCAACGAGCTCAACGAGCCGCTGATGGTCGGCACTGGCCAATACGCGCCGTCAGGTGACGAGCCGACCTCCAGTTACGGCCTGATCGCCCAATCGGTGGAATACAGTGAGGACCGCAGCTGGGTCGTCTTCAATTTGCGTCCGCAAGCCCGCTTCCACGACGGCACGCCAATCACCGCCTTTGATGTGGCATTCTCCTACCGCCTGCTGCTCAAGGAAGGCCACCCGCAATATCGCACCAACCTGCAGGAAGTGTCGCGGGTCGACATCCTCAACCCCCTGCGTATACGGTTCGTGTTCAAGCGTGCCGGCAATCCCTTGCTGATCCTGCGTCTGGGGGAGTTGCCAGTGTTGCCGCAGCATTACTGGAAAGGCCGCGACTTCAAGGCGACCACCTTCGAGCCGCCGCTGGGCAGCGGGCCGTATCGCATCACCTCGGTTGCGCCGGGACGACAGATCGTGTTCGAGCGAGTCAAGGACTATTGGGGCAAGGACCTGCCAGCCAATCGCGGCAAGTACAACGTCGATCGCATGGAAGTCGAGTTCTATCGTGACAGCGATGTCGCGTTCGAAGCGTTCAAGGCCGGCGAGTTCGACATCTATATCGAGCACCAGGCAAAAAACTGGGCCACCGGCTATGACTTTCCGGCGATTCGTCGTGGCGAGGTGATCAAGGCGCAGATCCCGCACCAGATCCCGACCCAGACCCAGGGCCTGTTCATGAACAGCCGCCGCGCGACGTTCGCCCAAGCGAGGGTTCGCGAAGCACTGGGCCTGATGTTCGACTTCGAGTGGACCAACCGCACGTTGTTCAGCGGCGCCTACCAACGCGCCATGAGTTACTACCCCAACAGCGAGTTTTCCGCCAGCGGACTTCCAGTCGGCCACGAATGGCTGTTACTCAAGCCGTATCGCGAGCAATTGCCAGCGAGGTTGTTCACCGAGCCTTTCAGCCTGCCGCAGACCCAGGGTCGCGGCATTCCCCGGGATACCCTGCGCAAAGCCTTGGCCCTGCTTGCCGAAGCCGGCTGGAAGCTCAACGGCCAGCGCTTGCAGAACGCGGCCGGGCAACCGCTGCGCCTGGAGATTTTGCTGGTCAATCCGAACCTGGAGCGCATCCTTCAACCCTATGTCGAGAACCTGGCCAGCATCGGCATCGACGCCAAGCTACGCACGGTCGATCGTGCACAGTACAAGCAGCGCCTCGATCAGTTCGATTTCGACATGATCCTGATGACCCTTAACCAGACCCTCAGCCCGGGCCTGGAGCAATGGCAGTACTTTCATTCCAGCCAGGCCACGGTCAAGGGCAGCAAGAACTACGCAGGCATTGCCAATCCGGTGGTGGACCACCTGCTCGAACAATTGCTCGCCGCCAAGACCCGCGATGAACAAGTCGCCGCCGGCAAGGCACTCGACCGCACACTGCTGTGGCAGCACTACATCATTCCCAACTGGTACCTCAATTATCACCGCCTGGCCTACCGTAACCGGTTTGGCTTCGTCACGACGCCGCCCTACACCCTGGGCCTGAGCGCGTGGTGGCTGAAATCTTCGGAGAAAGATCGATGAAATCCGCAAGCGCCCTGCTCCTGCAGGCCGGCGCCCTGTTGTTCGCAGGGTGGGCCTTCGCCGCCCCGCAACATGCCCTGACCCTGTACAACGAACCGCCGAAATACCCGGCCGACTTCAAACATTTCGACTACGTCGACCCGGACGCGCCCAAAGGCGGAAAATTCCGTCAGGCCGGGTTCGGCGGGTTTGACAGCCTCAACCCGTTCATCAGCAAGGGCGTGTCGGCCAACGACATCGACTTGATCTACGACACCCTGGCCCGACAGAGCCTGGATGAACCTTTCACGGAATATGGCCTGATCGCCGGCAAGATCGAAAAAGCCCCGAACAACGACTGGGTGCGTTTCTATTTGCGGCCCGAAGCGCGTTTCCATGATGGGCATCCGGTTCGCGCCGATGACGTGGTGTTCAGCTTTCAGACCCTGGTCAAGGATGGCGCACCGATGTACCGCGGCTACTACAGCGATGTCGAAGACGTGGTCGCCGAAGATCCGCTGACCGTAGTGTTCAAGTTCAAGCACAGCAACAACCGCGAATTGCCGTTGATCCTTGGCCAGTTGCCGGTGCTGCCCAAGCACTGGTGGGCGAGCCGCGACTTCAACAAGGGCAACCTGGAAGTCCCACTGGGCAGCGGCCCGTACAAGGTTACCGAAGTGAAGGCCGGGCGCTCGGTGCGCTATGAGCGGGTCAAGGATTACTGGGGCAAGGACCTGCCGATCAACCGCGGCTTCTACAACTTCGACGTGATGACCACCGACTACTACCGCGACAATACGGTCGCGCTGGAGGCCCTGAAGGCCGGGCAGTTCGATTACTGGTTGGAGATGACCGCGAAGAACTGGGCCAACGCCTACAATATCCCGGCGGTGACCGAAGGCCGGCTGATCAAGGAACAGATCCCCAACGGCAATCCCACCGGTATGCAAGGCTTCGTGTTCAATCTGCGCCGCCCGCTGTTCCAGGACGTGCGCGTGCGCCAGGCCCTGACCCTGCTGCTGGACTTCGAATGGACCAACAAGCAATTGTTCAACGGTGCCTACGCAAGGACCCGCAGTTACTTCGAGAACTCGGAAATGGCTGCCACCGGCTTGCCCGATGCCGATGAGTTGGCAATCCTCGATCCGTTTCGCGGCAAGATTCCCGAGCAGGTATTCAGCGAGGCGTTCCAGAATCCCGTGACCGACGCCAGTGGCATGATCCGCACCCAGCAACGCAAGGCTTACCAACTGCTGCAAGAGGCCGGCTGGCGCATCGTCGATGACAAGATGGTCGACGCCACCGGCAAACCGGTGAGCATCGAATTCCTGTTGGCCCAAACCGAATTCGAACGGGTCCTGCTGCCGTTCAAGCGTAACCTGAGCGACCTCGGCATCGAACTGGTGATTCGCCGGGTCGACGTTTCGCAGTACGTCAACCGCGTGCGCTCGCGGGACTTCGACATGATCGTCGGCAGCTTCCCGCAGTCCAATTCGCCGGGCAACGAACAGCGTGAGTTCTGGATGACCGCGGCCGCCGACAAACCCGGCAGCCGTAATTCCATGGGCCTGAAAGACCCGGTGGTGGACCAGTTGGTCGAACAACTCATCAACGCCGACTCACGAAGAAGCCTGGTGGCCCACGCCCGCGCGCTGGACCGCGTGCTGCAATGGGGCTATTACGTAATCCCCAACTGGCACATCAAGACCTGGCGCGTGGCGTACTGGAACCACATCGGCCACCCCAAGGTCTCGCCTAAATATGACATCGGCATCAACACCTGGTGGATCAAGCCCGATGCGAAACCGGCCATAGAGATCGAAACCAAATTGCAAGCCGACCCTGCGGGCACGGAGTAATCAGATGCTGGCGTATATTTTTCGGCGACTGCTGCTGATCATCCCGACACTGTTCGGCATCTTGCTGATCAACTTCGTGATCATCCAGGCCGCCCCCGGTGGCCCCGTGGAACAGATGATCGCCAAGCTCGAAGGCTTCGAAGGCGCCACCAGCCGCATCGCCGGCGGCGGCGCCGAGGTGTCGGTGGCCGGCTCCGCCTATCGCGGCGCACAAGGCCTGGACCCGGCGCTGATCAAGGAAATCGAGCACATGTACGGCTTCGACAAATCGGCGCCGGAACGCTTATGGATCATGGTCAAGAACTATGCCTCCCTGGATTTTGGCGACAGCTTTTTCCGTGATGCCAAGGTCATCGACCTGATCAAGGAAAAGATGCCGGTATCGATCTCCCTCGGGTTGTGGAGCACCCTGATCATGTACCTGGTGTCGATCCCGTTGGGGATCGCCAAGGCCACGCGGCATGGCAGCCACTTCGACGTCTGGACCAGTTCGGCGATCATCGTCGGCTATGCGATCCCGGCATTCCTGTTCGCCATCCTGTTGATCGTGGTGTTTGCCGGCGGCAGTTACCTGGACTGGTTCCCGTTGCGCGGGCTGACCTCGAACAACTTCGACGAGTTGAGCATGGGCGGCAAGATCCTCGACTACTTCTGGCACCTGGCGCTTCCGGTGACCGCATTGGTGATCGGCAACTTCGCGACCATGACCCTGCTGACCAAAAACAGCTTCCTCGATGAAATCAACAAGCAGTACGTGGTCACCGCCAAGGCCAAGGGCCTGACCAATCAACGCGTGCTGTATGGTCATGTATTTCGCAACGCCATGCTGCTGGTGATCGCCGGTTTCCCCTCGGCATTCATCGGTATCTTCTTCACCGGTTCGTTGCTGGTGGAAGTGATCTTCTCCCTCGACGGCCTCGGCCTGATGAGTTTCGAAGCGGCGATCAACCGCGATTACCCGGTGGTCTTTGGCACCTTGTTCATCTTCACCCTGCTGGGGCTGGTGGTGAAGTTGATCGGCGACCTCACCTACACCTTCGTCGATCCGCGCATCGACTTCGAAAGCCGGGAGCATTGAGATGAACCTGTCCCCGCTCAATCGACGACGTTTCGAACTGTTCAAGGCCAACAAACGCGGCTGGTGGTCGCTGTGGCTGTTCCTGATCCTGTTCGGTGCCAGCCTTGGTGCCGAGTTGATCGCCAACGACAAGCCACTGGTAGTGCACTACGACAATGGCTGGTACTTCCCGGCCCTCAAGCGCTACCCGGAAACCACCTTCGGCGGCGAGTTCCCACTGGAAGCCAACTACAAGAGCCCGTACATCCGCGAACTGCTCAAGGCCAAGGACGCCTGGGTGTTATGGGCGCCGATTCCCTACAGCTACCAGAGCATCAATTACGACCTGAAGGTCCCTGCCCCCGCGCCGCCATCGGCCGATAACCTGCTGGGCACCGATGACCAGGGCCGCGATGTGCTGGCCCGGGTGATCTACGGCTTCCGCATTTCCGTGTTGTTTGCCCTCACGCTGACGTTGCTCAGTTCGCTCATCGGGGTGATCGCCGGCGCGCTGCAGGGTTTCTACGGCGGCTGGGTGGATCTGGCCGGGCAGCGTTTCCTGGAGATCTGGTCCGGTTTGCCGGTGCTGTACCTGTTGATCATCCTCGCGAGCTTCGTCCAGCCGAACTTCTGGTGGCTGCTGGGGATCATGCTGCTGTTTTCCTGGATGAGCCTGGTGGACGTGGTGCGCGCCGAGTTCCTGCGTGGGCGCAACCTTGAATACGTGCGTGCAGCCCGGGCCTTGGGCATGCAGAATGGCGCGATCATGTTTCGTCACATCCTGCCCAACGCCATGGTCTCGACCATGACTTTCATGCCGTTCATCCTGACCGGCGCCATTGGCACCCTGACCGCCCTGGACTTCCTTGGCTTCGGCTTGCCGGCCGGCAGTCCGTCACTGGGTGAACTGGTGGCCCAGGGCAAATCCAACCTGCAAGCGCCCTGGCTGGGCATGAGCGCGTTCGCGGTGCTGGCGTTGATGTTGAGTTTGCTGGTATTCATCGGCGAGTCCGCTCGCGATGCCTTCGACCCGAGGAAGTGAAATGAATCAGGACAATCTGATCGAAGTGCGCGACCTGGCCGTCGAATTCGTCGTTGGCGAGCGCTGCCAGCGAGTGGTCGAAGGTGTCAGCTTCGATATCAAGCGTGGCGAGACCCTGGCGCTGGTGGGTGAAAGCGGGTCCGGCAAATCGGTAACGGCGCATTCGATCCTGCGCCTGTTGCCCTACCCGCTCGCCCGGCACCCGTCGGGGACAATCGAATATTCCGGGCAGAACCTGCTCAACCTGAAAGAGAAAACCATCCGCCATATCCGCGGCAACCGGATCGCGATGATCTTCCAGGAGCCGATGACCTCGCTCAACCCGCTGCACTCGATCGAAAAGCAGATCAACGAGGTGCTGGGCATCCACAAGGGCCTGGTCGGCAAAATCGCGACCAAACGCACCCTGGAACTGCTGGAAATGGTCGGCATCCCGGAACCGGAAAAGCGTCTCAAGGCCCTGCCCCACGAATTGTCCGGCGGGCAGCGCCAGCGCGTGATGATTGCCATGGCCCTGGCCAACGAACCGGAACTGCTGATCGCCGACGAGCCGACCACCGCGCTGGACGTGACAGTCCAGCTTAAAATCCTCGAATTGCTCAAGGAACTGCAGGCCCGCCTGGGCATGTCGTTGCTATTGATCAGCCACGATTTGAACCTGGTGAAAAGAATTGCGCATCGCGTATGTGTCATGCAGCGCGGTTGCATCGTCGAACAGGCATCGTGCGAACAATTGTTCCGCGCGCCGCAGCATCCGTACACTCGGGAGCTGCTGGCAGCGGAGCCCAGCGGGACGCCTGCGACCAATGTCGTCGGCCCGCCCATGCTCACGGTCGAGGACCTGAAAGTCTGGTTCCCGATCAAGAAAGGCTTGCTGAAAAAGACCGTGGATTACGTCAAGGCAGTCGACGGCATCAATTTCAGCCTGCCCCAGGGCCAGACCCTGGGGATCGTGGGAGAAAGCGGTTCCGGCAAATCGACACTGGGCCTGGCGATCCTGCGCTTGATCGGCAGTAAAGGCGGCATCCGTTTTGAAGGCAAGCAGCTGGACAACCTTACGCAGCAACAGGTGCGGCCACTGCGGCGGGAAATGCAGGTGGTGTTCCAGGACCCCTTCGGCAGCCTGAGCCCGCGAATGTGCGTGAGCCAGATCGTCGGCGAGGGCCTGCGGATCCACAAGATGGGCACCGAGGCTGAACAGGAACAAGCGATTATTGCAGCACTCAAGGAGGTAGGTCTGGACCCGGAAACCCGGCACCGCTACCCCCACGAATTTTCCGGCGGGCAACGGCAGAGAATCGCCATTGCCCGGGCATTAGTGCTAAAACCGGCGTTGATTCTGCTGGACGAGCCGACTTCGGCCCTCGACCGCACCGTGCAACGCCAAGTGGTCGAGCTGTTACGATCACTGCAAAGCAAGTACAACCTGACGTATCTGTTTATCAGCCATGACCTGGCTGTCGTCAAGGCGCTGAGCCACCAGTTGATGGTGGTCAAGCAGGGCCAAGTGGTCGAACAGGGAGACGCGCAAAGCATTTTTGCCGCCCCCCAACATCCGTATACACAGCAGTTGCTGGAAGCCGCCTTCCTGGTTCCAGCCACTGCGCAATAACCTGAAAAGAGGAGCAACACATGGGTTTTCTCGCCGGTAAGCGCGTACTGATCGTCGGTGTCGCCAGCAAGCTGTCCATCGCATCCGGCATCGCTGCCGCCATGCATCGCGAGGGCGCTGAGCTTGCCTTCACTTATCAGAACGACAAACTCAAGGGTCGTGTCGAAGAATTCGCACAGGGCTGGGGTTCGAGCCCTGAGCTGTGCTTCCCGTGCGACGTGGCCAGCGATGCGGAAATCGCCAAGGTCTTCGAAGAGCTGAGCAAGAAGTGGGACGGCCTGGACTGCATCGTGCACTCCGTAGGCTTCGCCCCGGGCGATCAACTGGACGGCGACTTCACCGAAGCCACCACCCGTGAAGGTTTCCGCATTGCTCACGACATCAGCGCCTATAGCTTCGTGGCCCTGGCCAAGGCCGGCCGCGAAATGATGAAAGGCCGCAATGGCAGCCTGCTGACCCTGTCGTACCTGGGCGCCGAGCGCACCATGCCCAACTACAACGTGATGGGCATGGCCAAGGCTTCCCTGGAAGCCGGCGTACGCTACCTGGCCGGCTCCCTGGGCCCGGACGGTACTCGCGTGAACTGCGTATCGGCTGGCCCGATCCGCACCCTCGCCGCTTCCGGCATCAAGAACTTCCGCAAGATGCTGGCGGCCAACGAAGCGCAAACCCCGCTGCGTCGCAACGTCACCATCGAAGAAGTCGGCAACGCCGGCGCCTTCCTGTGCTCGGACCTGGCGTCCGGCATCAGTGGCGAAATCATGTACGTGGACGGTGGCTTCAACACCACGGCCATGGGCAATCTGGAAGAGTGATCTTCGGTTAGCCATTAAAAAACCCGCCTTTTTGGCGGGTTTTTTATTGGGTCAAGATCAAAAGATCGCAGCCTTCGGCAGCTCCTACGATGGATATGTGTTCACCTGTAGGAGCTGCCGAAAGCTGCGATCTTTGATCTTCAAACAAGGCACTGCGCAAACAATTGCTGAATCGGCTGCGTCCGTTGGCTGTACCGCTGCGCCAACACAATCTCCCGGTAAAACGTCAACTCGCCCAACGGAATCACCCTGACCCTCGCCCCATGCTCCAGCCACAGCCCCGCTGCGGGCAGCAACGAAATGCCCAGCCCGCACTCGACCATCTTCACAATGGCTTCCAGCTCATCGAGCTCCAAGGCAACGTGCACGTCGATTTGCTGCTCACGAAGAAATCTTGTCACCAGTCGCCCGCCGAATGAATTGCGGTCGTAACGCACATGGGGATGTTCGGCGAGCAACTTGAGCGGCTCGTCGCCTTCAAGATCCGTCGGCACGATCAGCACAAAGGGCTCGCGGCGGATCACTTGCGCCGACAGTTCCTTGGGCAGTTCGAACGGTGGCTTGATGAGGATCGCCAGGTCCACTTCGCCGGTGTCCACCTGGCTCAACAGGTTCAAGGACACGCCCGGCACCAGTTTTGGCTCCAGGTGCGGCGCCTGCTGGCGCAATCCCATCAGTGCCTGGGGCAGCAATCCGGTCTGCACCGTGGCCACGGCACCGATCTTCAACTCGCCCCTGTACTCGCTGACGTCATCACTGACCGCCATTCGATTGAAGATTTCCAGCATTTCCCTGGCCATCGGCAACGCGCGCTGCCCCGCCGCATTCAGCAAGGCCTGACGCCCGGTGCGATCGAACAAGCGAATGCCGAGGGCCTGTTCCAGGTTGCGGATCTGCGCGCTGACTGCCGACTGCGTGAGGCCGATGTGCATGCCCGCTGCGGCGAATGTGCCGTAGCGCGCCACCGCGATGAAAGTTTTCAGTTCCCGAAGCATGGGGCCACCGATTGATCGAAAAAATTTGAGCTCGACGCAAAAACTATCGTCTTTCAATCAAAAAGCACAGCGCTAAACTCAGCGTCAATATTCCATAACCGAGGCACGCCCTATGCAACTCTCGCCTTTCCACCTGGCCATTCCGGTCTATGACCTGGCCGCCGCGCGGCACTTCTACGGGAGCGTGTTCGGCCTGGAAGAAGGTCGTTCCAGTGACCACTGGGTCGATTTCAACTTTTTCGGCCATCAACTGGTGATTCACCTCGCGCCAAAAAATGCTTCGCAAGAAGCCGCCCATACCAACGCGGTTGACGGCCATGACGTGCCCGTACCGCATTTCGGCGTGGTGTTGGGCATGAAAGAGTGGGAGGCACTGGCCGAACGATTGAAGTCGCTGCAGACGCGTTTCGTGATCGAGCCGGGGATTCGTTTTCAGGGACTGGTGGGCGAACAGGCGACGATGTTTTTGTTCGATCCGTGCGGGAATGCGCTGGAATTCAAGGCGTTCAAGGATATTGGGCAGTTGTTTGCCAAATGAAGGCAGGCGTGGCCTCCAAGGCCGCCTTCGCGAGCAGGCTCGCTCCCACACTTGACCGATTTGAAATGCTATCAACTGTGGGAGCGGGCTTGCCCGCGATGGGGCCAGTCATTGCACCACAATGCTACCGGCCCAACGCTTTTTCAGCCTCAACCAGCATCTCTTCAACCGAGCCATGAACCACAGGATCATGCTCAATCTGCCCGATACTGAAACGAATCTCATACCCGCTATGCGCCGTGGCCATGCGTTCATCGAGCATTTCTTCGAGCCGCGCCTTGATCGCCTCGATGTCCACGCTGCCGGAACCTGTGAGCAAGGCCACGAAGGTGGCGCCCTCCAGCCGCCCGACCACGTCGTTTTCCCGAAAACCGATGCGCAGTACATCGGCAAAGGTTTTCAGCGCCTTATCACCTTCGGTGCGACCAAACAGGTAGTTGATGCGTTTGAACTCGTCAAGATTGAAAAACAGCAACGTCGCCGGTCGGTCCAGTTGCTGGCAGGCGTCCAGCCCCAATTGGGCCAACGCGAGGAAACCGTGCCGGTTGGGCAATAGCGTCAACTCATCCATGCTCGCCATCTGTACCCCGATCAGCTCTTGCTCTGCCTTGCGGGCCAGATCGCGCAAAAGCTCACGCTCCTGCTGTGGCGTCCCTGCACGTACACACGATTTGTGCGGTTTGCCTGAGATCAGCATCACATACTCCATAGGTGGGTATGTTCTTTAGAGTCCTCGATATCGGGTTTGACTCCATGTCGACTCGCCGTTGGTCAGCTACCCACTACCGGACACGGCCCGCCGGCGTCCGCCCAGCGCTTGAACTGTGTGACAAAAACATCGTGCGGCACCGGCACTGGCGCGCGATCACCGCCAGGATTCCAGCCCCACAACACCAGTTTGTCTTCGCTGACGTGCTTGATCAGCGCTGCAAAATCGCGATCACCGTTGCTCGCGCGGTCCTTGATCATGCTGCACAACATGTCCGGAGGCAGGCCGATCCAGGCCATTTTGTGCGCCGCCGGTGGCAGGCTCCAATGCGGTGCCCCAGGCGGGGCATTGGCGCCGTAACTGGCGGGTGGATTGGCCTCGGCATGGCAGCTGGCGCAAGGCAACCCCGAAGCCCCCTTGCCGTCCATGCCGCGTACCACGTTCATCGCATGGGATAGCCCGGCGTCTAACTGCAAGGGGGCGTCCCCGGGAATGTGGCAGTTCTGGCATCGGGGGCTCTGGAACACCTTCTGTACGGTGTCGAAGGCCTTCACCGCCTCCTTGTCATCGGCGAACAGCTCTGTTGCATAGACAAAAAGGCAAATCAGTATCAGCGAGCCGAGTAACCAATGGTGTCGTTTCATCTCACACCCCCGACAGTTGCAACGGCAGTTCACGCAGGCGTTGCCCGGTCAGGGCGTACACCGCGTTGGCCACTGCTGGCGCCGTGGGTGGAACACCGGCCTCGCCGATGCCACCGGGTTTTTCGTTGCTGGGCAGGATATGCACTTCGACCACCGGCATCTCGTTGAGCCGCAGCACCTGGTAATCGTGATAGTTGGACTGCACTACCCTGCCATCCTTGATCGTCAGCTTGCTGTGCAAGGTGAAACCCAGGCCGAAGGCGATGCACGACTCCATTTGTGCGGCGATGCTCTGCGGATTGACCGCGATCCCACAGTCCACCGCACACACCACCCGATGCACACGAATCGCCAGGTTATCCTGGGAGACTTCGGCGACCTGGGCCACGTAGCTGCCAAATGACTCATGCACCGCCACGCCCAGGGCGTGGCCGTCCGGCAGCGGCGCCTTCCAGTTGGCCTTCTCTACCGCCAGGTTCAATACGCCAAGATGCCGTGGATGCGCCTTGAGCAAGGTCCGTCGGTACTCCACCGGGTCCTGGCTTGCCGCCGCGGCCAGTTCGTCGATCAACGATTCCATGACGAAGGCAGTGTGCGTATGCCCCACCGAACGCAGCCACAACACGCTGATACCGGTGTTTGGCGAATGCAGCTCAACCTGATGATTAGCCAGCCCCTGCAGGTAGGGACCGTCCGCCACGCCCTCCACGGACGTCTTGTCGATTCCGTTCTTGACCATGGCCGCTTCAAGCGAGGTGCCGGCCATGATCGACTGTCCGACCAGCACATGCTTCCAGGCCAGCGGCAGGCCATCAGCGCCCAGGCCGACTCGCGCCTGATGCAGGAACGCCGAGCGATAATAGCCGCCACGGATGTCATCCTCCCGCGCCCACACGGTTTTCACCGGCCCGCCCGCGGCCTTGGCGACCTGGACCGCTTCGGCGACAAAGTCCGAGGTCGGATTGGCGCGCCGGCCGAATCCGCCGCCCAGGAACTCGGTATGGATCTCGACCTGCTCAGGCTTGAGCCCGGTGATTTTGCCGGCGATCATCTGGTCCAGGGTCTGGAACTGCGTACCGGTCCAGATCTCGCATTTGTCCTGGGTGATGCTCACGGTGCAGTTGAGCGGCTCCATGGGTGCATGGGCCAGGTAGGGCACGCTGTACTCGACGTCGAGGGTCCTTGTCGCTTTGGCCAGTGCAGCCTGGGTATCGCCGGCCTCGCTCACGGGCAGCCCGGGCGTGGCAGCGAGCTTGCGGAATTCCTCGAGCAATTGCTCGCTGTCGAGCCCTGAGTTCGGCCCCAGGTCCCACTCGACGTGCAGCGCATCCCGCCCCAGTTTCGCCGCCCAGTAGTGATCAGCAATCACCGCCACGCCGGTCGGCACCTGCACCACCTTGTGCACACCGGGTATCGCCAGCGCCTCGGCGCCTTCAAAGGATTTGACGCTGCCACCAAACACCGGAGAACGCGCGACCATCGCCGTCATCAGGCCATCGAACTGCACGTCCATGCCAAATTTGGCGCGGCCGGTGATTTTCTCCGGCGTATCCAGGCGCTTGGTGGGTTTGCCGATGATGGTCCAGTCCTTGGCCTCCTTGAGCTTGATGGTCGCAGGGTCCGGTACCGGCAGCTTGCCGGCGTCGTCAGCCAGTTCGCCGTAGGTGGCGTGCCGGTCGCCGGCAATCACCACGCCCGACTCCGTGCGAATCGCCGAGGGTGCGACGTTGAAGCGCTTGGCCGCGGCCTCGACCAGCAGCAAACGCGCCGCCGCACCGGCCTGACGGTAACGGTCGAACTCCATCCAGGTCGAGGTCGAGCCGCCGGTGATCTGCATGCCGCCGAACCCGGCCAGACCGTAATCGGCGGCCGAAGCCGGTGCGTGCTCGACGCGAATTTTCGACCAATCGGCGTCCAGCTCTTCGGCGATCAGCATGGTCAACCCGGTCCAGATACCCTGACCCATTTCCGAATGACCGAGCAACACGGTGACGCTGTTGTCATTGCCGATGCGCAGGAAGGCATTGGGTGCGAACACGTTGCCCTGGTTTTCCACGCCCCGGGCAAAGCGATGGCCGCCTGGGATAACAAACGCCACTACCAGCCCGCCGCCCAGCATGGCGCTGCCCTTAAGAAAATCGCGGCGCGATAGTGGATCGATGCTGTTCATGGCCATCAGCCCAATTGGGCGGCGCGTTTGACCGCGGCGCGGATTCTTGGGTAGGTGCCGCAACGACAGATATTGCCTGACAACGCCTGGTCGATGTCGCTGTCGGTCGGTTGCGGGATCTTTGCCAGCAAGGCCGCCGCAGACATGATCTGCCCAGACTGGCAATAACCGCACTGCACCACATCGAGTTCGGCCCAGGCTTGTTGCACCGGGTGCGAGCCGTCGGTGGACAGGCCTTCGATAGTGAGGATTTTCTGTCCATGGGCCACGGCCGTGGCCGGTGTGATGCAGGAACGCAAAGGCGTGCCGTCGATGTGCACGGTACAGGCGCCGCACTGGGCCATGCCACAGCCGAACTTGGTGCCGGTCAGGTGCGCAACATCGCGCAGGACCCACAGCAGCGGCATGTCCGCAGGGACATCCAGCTCCTGGTCCTGGCCATTGATATTCAAGGTCAGCATTGCGACGGCCCTCAGACTCACGGTGTTCTGAAGTTGGCGCCGCTGTGGCGATCAGGAACCTGCGCGCGCCTTGGGGTTATCCCTACAGCTAAGCGCAAATTGTCCGGCAGGCCGAGGTGTATCGACCACCGGTCACAAAAACTACCTGGTGACCGACCCTTTATTTGTTGTCGGAGTACATATCCGTTGAGTACATATCCATTGCTGCGGTAACGGCCACTTATGGTTTCGCTTTTACAGCGACTCCCTTTTTCAAACGCCAAAAAGGAAGCAAAAGGCTGTGCCCCACCACTCGGTGCCTCGCTTGGGCTCGGCATGCCCTCACTCCGGCATTGCTCCGTGGGGCGCCGCGATGGGCCATCGTGGTTAACGGGGCGCTCGCGATCAACAGCAAAGCGAGGCGGCCTTAAAGCCGACCTGACTTTTGCAGGTGCACCTCGATCCCCTGTAGGAGCGAGCCTGCTCGCGATTCATCGTTGATCGTTCCCACGCTCTGCGTGGGAATGCCGCCAGGGACGCTCCGCGTTCCACTGACGACGCATTAATTGAGCCGTGCGCAACGGTGATGCGAAGCGTCACAGGAAGCTATATGTGAGATTTATTGTCGGAGTGCATATCCATTCCTGCGATAACGGCCACTTATGGTTTCGCTTTTACAGCGACTCCCTTTTTCAAACGCCAAAAAGGAAGCAAAAGGCTTTGCCCCACCACTTGGTGCCTCGCTGGGGCTCGGCATGCCCTATCTCCGGCATTGCTCCGTGGGGCGCCGCGATGGGCCA
Source organism: Pseudomonas umsongensis (assembly GCF_002236105.1). Classification (GTDB taxonomy): domain Bacteria; phylum Pseudomonadota; class Gammaproteobacteria; order Pseudomonadales; family Pseudomonadaceae; genus Aquipseudomonas; species Aquipseudomonas umsongensis. Next base: position 688,389 of record NZ_NIWU01000001.1, on the reverse strand, counting down.
TCCATGGCCCAGCGCGGCTAAACCGGCGTCCTGCCGGTTTCCCCACTGCGCAATGCCTGCGTTCGGCCATCGTGGTTAACGGGGCGCCCGCGATCAAAAGCAAAGCGAGGCGGCCTTAAAGCCGACCTGACTTTTGCAGGTGCACCTCGATCCCCTGTAGGAGCGAGCCTGCTCGCGATTCATCGTTGATCGTTCCCACGCTCTGCGTGGGAATGCCGCCAGGGACGCTCCGCGTTCCACTGACGACGCATTAATTGAGCCGTGCGCAACGTTGATGCGGGGGCGTCACAGGAAGCCCTGTGTGAAATTGGTTGCCTGCGTACATATCCATTGCTGCGGTAACGGCCACCTATGGTTTCGCTTTTACAGCGACTCCCTTTTTCAAACGCCAAAAAGGAAGCAAAAGGCTTTGCCCCACCACTCGGTGCCTCGCTTGGGCTCGGCATGCCCTCTCTCCGGCATTGCTCCGTGGGTCGCCGCGATGGGCCGTCCCTGGCCCAGCGCGGCTAAACCGGCGTCCTGCCGATTTACCCACTGCGCAATGCCTGCGTTCGGCCATCGTGGTTAACGGGGCGCTCGCGATCAACAGCAAAGCGAGGCGGCCTTAAAGCCGACCTGGTTTTTCCGGATACCCCTGGATCCCCTGTAGGAGCGAGCATGCTCCGGGCGGCGTTACGACGATGGTCGTTAACGATAACGCGGGGCACCTGTCAGCCCGCGGTGCTCTCAGGTTCATCGCGAGCGTGCTCGCTCCTACAGGAGGTATGCGTATGGCTTCCAATCAGGTCGGCTTTAAGGCCGCCTCGCTTTTGATTGTGATCTGGCTTTTGATGTTCTTGCCACATCGAGAGGCCGAGTGGAGGTTCTGCGCAGTGAGTAAACCGGCATGGATGCCGGTTTAGCCGCGCTGGGCCAAGGATGGCCCATCGCGGCGAGCCCACGGAGCAGGACCGGAGCGAGGGCATGCCGAGCATTAGCGAGGCACCGAACGCCAGGGGCAAGAGCCCTTGGTTACTTGGGGCCGGGCGGCGTTCCGCTCTTCCAAGTGACTCGCTGTAAAAGCGAAACCCTAGGTGGCCGTTACCGCAGGAACGGATATGTACACCTGAAAGACAATTATCGTCTGCCAGGACGCCTTCACCAGCAAGCCTGACTCCTACGCCCTCGGGCTGAACAAAATACCTGTGTAACGCCACAGAAACAGCACAAACGCCACACACCAAAGCAACGCCGACACCCCCAATCCCCACCCGGCGAACGGCACCAGCAACACCCGTGACAAAGCCGCCAACAGCACCAGGGCAAACCCCGCAACGATTGCTTTCGAGGGTAGCAGCGGCCGACCGGTATGCCCCAGGCTAACCCGCGCAATCATCGCCAGAATCAACCCGCCAATACCGCCCACCGCCAACGAATGCGTGGCCAGACTCTGTTGCGGCATCAGGCCGAGATGCCACAGCGCCATGGCAAACACCGCCACTACCAGCCAGGCATAAGACAGGTACAGCGACCACAATAGCGGCACACGCCACATACCCCGGTCATGCCAACGCCACAGGCGCAACAGATGCAGACTGCCCATCAATAAAAACAACGCCGCCAGCCAAAACCTGGGCACGTCATTCAAACCGATGGCAAACGTCACCGCCGCCAACAACCCGCTCACCAGCAGCACCTTGGTGGGTAATGGATTGGCTGCAGGCGTCGCCGGACGGTTCAAGCCGCGTTGAATGAAGAACGGAATTACCCGCCCGCCAATCACGCTCATCAGTGCGCCTACCAGCCATAAGGCCGCTAATACACCACGCCGCTGCAAACCTGTGTCATCAGTCCAGAGCCCCCACAGTGTCATGAGCTGACAACCGGCCAGCAAGGTGATCAGCAGCAGAATCGGATAGTTCTCACGCTTGCCAGCAGCCACCAGGTCTCGTCCCAGCACCCAGGCCAACAACGGCAAGAAAGACAGTTGCGAAAGCAGCACCCCTGCAGGAGAAATCGGCAGTAACCAGGCCAGTCGCCCCAGCAACCAGATCAGCACCAGCCCGATCAGTGGCCAACCGTTGAGCCCGGGGCGGCCGGTCCAGTTCGGCACCGCCGTCAGCAGAAAACCGGCAATGATCGCCACGGCGAACCCGAACGGCATCTCGTGCCGATGCCAGGCGAGCATGCCTCCTACCGGTTGCGCTTCGGGCAAACGCCCGTACAGCCACAGGGCCCAGATGGCCACCGCCACTGCGGCAAACGCGGCACCCGCGAGAAAAAACGGTCTAAAACCAAGGCTGAAGACGGTAGCTGCGGACAGTTTACGCATCAGGCCAGCGCCACGAACTGAGGTTTGCTCAACCGGTGTTGGGCCAGCAGGCGCATGACGTAGCCGATTTTCAGCAGGGTCGGTCCGACGATGGTCATGGCATGCAACGACACCAGTGCAACGATCGACAGATGGCCAGCATGGAGGTAAGCGCCGTAGATGCCGGCCAGTAACATCGCCAGGCCAACGCCCAACACACGGCTGGATAGGTGCAGGACATTCTGAGCATTGCTGAAGACATGGAACATTTCCGTACTCCTGTAGCAGTTCAGTTGTACGTTGGACTTATCAAGTCGCGTGCCACCCAATTAACCCATGAAAATCAGGGCCCTGAGAACGTACTGGTCACAACGACTCGCTAAAGGCGTAGTCAGCATGACTCAGGTCGCAGTCATATTGACAACATTCTGTAGAAAATCCTTACACACTCGGCGATCTACGGCACGACCAGGCCGCCCCAGGCTAGCTACGCTGATAATCCAGCCTGCAAAAACCTGCCAAGGAGACCCGCCATGCTACATGTGCAAAAACTCACCCCTTGCCTGTGGTTCGATGGTCAGGCCGAAGAGGCCGCCAAGTTCTACTGTGCGATCTTCGATCATTCGAAAATAACCGCCATCACTCACTACGGCGAGGCTGGAAAAGAGTTCCACGGCCGGGAAGTCGGTTCGGTCATGACGGTCAGCTTCGAACTCGACGGGCAAACCTTCACCGGTCTCAACGGTGGCCCGAACTTCACTTTCAACGAAGCGATCTCGTTCCAGGTCAACTGCCAGACCCAGGAAGAAGTCGACCACTTCTGGGGACGCCTGTCTGCCGGTGGGCCGGTCGAAGCACAGCAATGCGGCTGGCTCAAGGACAAATTCGGCGTGTCCTGGCAGATCGTGCCGGTCGCGATGATGGAAATGATCAAGGATCCCGACACGGTAAAATCCCAGCGTGCGATGCTGGCCATGATGCACATGAAAAAACTCGATATCGCCGAACTGAAACGAGCCTTTGAAGGCGAGAGCTAATACACTCAGGCGCTGATCTGCCAAGGATTGATCATGAAGCCCGCAAAGACCAGGGACACCGACAAGGCACCGCGCTTTTGGCGCGATGATGCCCTGCCCTTCATCGAAGCCCGCTCCATCGCCGACGGACGCGAGGTCTGTTACACCCGGCATGCCCACGAGCACTTTTCCATCGGTGCGATCACCGCCGGGCGCAGTACCTATGTCCATGAGCAATCGAACTTCGAGGTCTGCGCCGGGACCGTCGTGCTGATGAACCCCGGTGATGTCCATGCCTGCAATCCAATCGATGACCAGCCCTGGTCGTACCTGATGCTGTACGTCGACACCCCGTGGCTCACCGATTTGCAGCATCAGCTCGGGTTCGGCAACGATCTGGCGTTTCGCCGGTTCGCGGCCACCCACACCGCGGACCGTGCTTTGTTCGTTGGCTTGCAGGCGTTGCATCAGGTGCTGGTCGATGCCCAGCAAGACGTGTTGGGTAAACACAGCGCGGCCGTGGAATTTTTCACCGAGGTGCAACTACGCCTGAACCCGGCCGAACAACCGCTGCACGAACCCAATTTCAAGCTCGAACGCGCCGCCGACTTCATCCGCGAGCACTGCACGCAAATGCTCAAGCTCGAAGATATCTGCGAAGCGGCGCAGTTGTCGCCCTCCTACCTGATCCGCGCGTTCAAGCAGCATTACGGCATGACGCCCCACGCCTTCCTGGTCAACCGGCGTATCCAGTTTGCCCAGGATCAACTGCGCAATGGCAAGCTGATCGCCGACGTGGCGCTGGAAGCGGGGTTTGCCGACCAAGCGCATTTCCAGCGGGCGTTCAAGCAGCATCTGGCGGCGACACCGGGGCAGTATCGGGGGTGAACACGAGCAGTTGCACAACGAGCCGCCTGCTCCGATCACCTGATGGCATATTGGTGAATACACTCGATATTCCCAGCCAATCCGCACCGTTTAATCGCGATCATACTTCAGCTGGCGCTCTTTAATCTCTTGATTAACTTCCTGACGCCCTCGATATGCCGCTGCACTTTGTCCAAATGCCTTGAATAGATTATCCGATTGCGCGACAGTTCTTTCATGATTGCGTAAATAGGCATCGTACTCTTTCGGAGATTGAAGCCCCATCACTTCTTGAGAAATCGGATCTCGACCACTCATTCCAGGAAGATACGCCTCTGGATGCCACTGCACACCCATTACTGGCGCGCCATGGCGGGTTTCGAATGCTTCGACTTTACCTTCCGAAGTTGCAGTTATAATCAATTCACTTGGGGTTGTCGGCAACTTTGATTGATTCTGCAGTTCGCGTAAACCTGGCGCTGGGGTTGGGGTTGGGGTTGGGGTTGGGGTTGGGGTTGGAGTCTCGAGTGCGCTGGCCAAGGTGCCATCCTCGTTCGCCTTCACGCTAGCCCAGTGGGTAGTGTTCACCCACCCCAATTTGTCATCTCGCATAGCAGAAGGCTGCCCGTTATATCCATGCTCGTCTTTTTTCGGCATCGTACCGCTTAGGTTTGTATGCGAAAGCGTTATGTCGACGTCGTGACCCACATTCATGGTATCAGCACCTGGGCTGTAGTGTTTTTTAAGCTCGCTGCCACCAAATGTCTCTGTGCAGCCCCCATATGCTTCGGCCAAACGCCACGCTCCGGCGCAGATAGCCAATACCGGTTTCCCATGCAACCGCGCCTCTGCAATACTTCGGTGCTCGAACTGCGCACGACTATCCAGTTCGTTGCGCTTCGATTTATGTTTGCTATTTTTGCTCGGTATGTTAATGGCTTCCCCCTGCTGACTATGCACTGCCGATGGGGCGCCCGGGATGAACAGCCCATGCACTTCACTTAGTCCGCTATTGTGTTCATGCGCTGGCTGTTGAAAAGCCTCCTGTCGGCGTTGAATGACCTCCTTACTTTTCTGCGCATCGTCTTTATTGTTTCGAGTAAAATTGATGTTGGAAAGGCTCTTGGGCAAGGTGATCGGTTCACCGATCATGGGATTCAACTGACTCATCGTACGGACCGGAGGTTTATCGTACAAAGCATGCCCAGCACCAAAGTTATCTGGCCGGTAAATGATACCGATATGGACGTCACCACTTGCAGATCCCTTTGAAAACTGCACTGAAGAATTTGAAGCTTTAATGACTTGTGCAGCGAGCCTGTCTATTGGCTGAGAATGTTGCGGGAGGCTCGCTGATGAACTTTCAATCCTATCGCCGGTGTTCGAAATACTTGCTGAGATTTGCCGCGGGGTAATTAACGTCATTCATTTTTCCTTTTATGATTGGACATTTCCCGAGGCATTGAGAAGTGGCTCCGGTCGCATGAACGACGACGGTCGACCGCGCCACAATCGCCACAAAAAATTCGACCGGCGCAGGATGCCAAACAGCCCTTGGCTGATGATTGCAAATTTCGCTCATCATGAGTCGTTGTCACGAAATACCGAAGCGGGGGCCCTCAGGGCCTGAAGCTTTCCTGAAGTCACGTTTCTGTGCACCACCTTGAAATGGGTCGGGCAGCTCTCACGGAGTAACCCTGCACACCACAAAATGGCGTGTCAGTGCATCTCTGGCAACACCAAGTACACCGCACTCACCGCCAACAACAACGCCATCAACCGATTGAACACGCGCATGCCCGTCGGGTTGTCCAGGTAGCCACGCAAGAACGTCCCGGCGTAGGCCCAGCATCCGACCGACACGTAGCAAATCACCAGGTACACCGCAGCAAACTGCCACACCAGGTGGGCCTCGCCATCGGCGACGAACGCGCCCATGCCGGCCACGCAGGCCAGCCAGGCTTTCGGGTTGAGCCATTGCATGACCGCGCCATAGAGCATCGATGGCGCGCGGCCACTGTCCTTGGCCTCCAGCTGGCCGTTGTCGGCGGCCAGTCTGAACGCCATGTACAGAAGGAACGCTACCCCGGCCCATTGCACCACTTGCGTCATTGCCGGCCACCATTGCAGTAGCTCATGCAAACCCAACCCCATCAGGACCAGCAGCAGCACAAACCCCAGCGTCGCTCCGGCCACATGCCGCTGACTGGCGCGAAAACCGAAGCGCGCGCCCGAACCCAGCGCCACGATATTCACCGGCCCCGGCGTTATTGAAGCGGCCAATGCAAACGCCGCCATGGACATGATCAAACTCATCGCACACCTGCTCAGTCAATTGAACCAGGCGTCAAGATAGAGAGCCTGATGGTGCGCGTATTGAACAAAACTGCCCAAGGATGTGCCCGTCATGAGTAATAGCCGACCACCCTCTTCACCGTCACCAATGCCTGGCTTAGCGCGTCCATGTCCACCGAGCCCAGCGCCAGGCGTATCGCGTGCGGAACATGCTGGGTAATCGCAAAGGGTTCGGCGGGCGACACCGACACCTGCTCGCGCATCAGCGCCATGGCAATCTGATCGGCCCTGGCGTCTTCGGCCAAGGGCAACCAGATGAAATACGAGGACGGATGGCTGATGCTCCGCAGTCCCGTCAGCACCTCACGAGCCAAGGCTTGGCGGGCCTGTGCGTCCGCGCGTTTTTGCGCCTCGAGCCGGCTGACAGTGCCGTCCTCTAGCCAGGCCGTGGCAATGGCGGTCATCACCCCAGGGGTGTTCCAGGTGGTCGCCATGATGGTGCGTTCAAACCCGGCAACCCATTGCGCCGGCGCGGCGACAATACCCACGCGCAAGCCTGTGGCGACATTCTTGGATAAGCCACTGACATACACGGTTCTTTCCGGTGCCATTTCCGCCAGCGGTGGCGGTGCGCTTTCGGCCAGGAAAGCGTAGGCCGCATCCTCAATGATCGTCAGGTCATACCGGCGTGCAATAGCCACCAGATGCTGGCGCTGATCGGCGTCCATTACCCAACCCAGCGGATTGTGCAGGGTCGGCATCGAATACACGGCTCGCACTGATCGAGTGCGGCAAAGTTTATCCAGGGCCGGCAGATCAGGTCCGTTGTCCGTTACGGGAATGGGCAGGACTTCGAGATGCAGTGTTTCCGCCAGCGTCTTGAAGCCCGGATAGGTCAAGGCATCCGCAACAATCACATCGCCAGGCTTGAGCAGGCTCATCAATACCACTGCCAGGCCGTGCTGGGCGCCACTGACGATGAGCACCTGTTCGGCTGGCACGTTCAGGCCACGCTCGCCCAGATGTCGGGCGAACGCAGCCCGCTCATGCAGACGCCCGGCGTGAGGCTGGTAACGCAGGAGGGACTCCAGGTCACCGGACAACGCGAGCTGACGCAGGGCGTTGCGCAACAGGTCAGCCTGACCCGGCAAAGACGGATAGTTGAAGTTGAGGTCGATCATCCCCGCCGCGACCACCGATTGCGAAATGCCCTGGCCCGGCGGCAGTGAAGTCTCCCGGACAAAAGTCCCACGTCCGGTTTCACCACTGACCAGGCCCATGCTCTCAAGCTCGGCATACACCCGGCTCGCGGTGACCAACGCCAAACCGTGCTCAGTGGCCAATTGCCGGTGGGTCGGCAAGCGTGTACCCGGAGGCAAACGCCCCGAGCGGATGTCAGCGGCAAAGGCGTCAACCAGCGTTTTGTAGCGGGATCGAGGCATGTGCAAATGTATCCATGACAATTTTTTGATTGTATCGATAGTCAGCCATAGGATGGTTTCGTGCAATCAAACAATGAGCGTGAGTCACATGGAACGGACTTCTAACCTGCAAAACCCGACGCTGCAAAAAAATTCCAGCGGCTGGATCAACGGCCTGATTGGCGTGGTGATCTTCAGCGGCTCGCTGCCCGCGACGCGGGTGGCGGTACTCGAATTCGATCCGCTGTTCCTCACGGTAGCCCGCGCTACCCTCGCCGCAATTCTGGCGCTGTGCCTGCTGTTGCTGTTCAGGGAAAAACGCCCCGGCCGACATCAGCTTGTGCCCCTGACCATCGTGGCATTGGGCGTGGTGGTGGGGTTTCCGCTACTGACTGCGCTGGCGCTGCAGTACATCACATCCGCACACTCCATCGTATTTGTCGGCCTGCTGCCGCTGGCAACTGCGGTGTTCGGCGTCTTGCGCGCAGGCGAACGCCCCCGGCCAGTGTTCTGGGTCTTCTCGGTGCTGGGCAGCCTGCTGGTGGTCGGGTTCGCCGTAGCCCAGGGCCTGACGGCCTCACCCCTAGGCGACATCCTGATGTTGTTGGCGATCCTGGCTTGCGGCCTGGGTTATGCCGAAGGTGCAAAGCTATCGCGCACACTCGGCGGCTGGCAGGTGATTTCCTGGGCGCTGGTACTTGCGTTGCCAGCCATGGCTGCATTGACCTTGTGGCGGTTGCCTGGCTCGTTCGCCAACATCAGTACGCCGGCCTGGTTCAGCCTGGGGTACGTGTCGCTGTTCAGCATGCTGATAGGCTTCGTGTTCTGGTATCGCGGACTGGCGCAAGGGGGCATCGCCGTCGTCGGGCAACTGCAATTGCTGCAACCCTTTTTCGGCCTGGCACTGGCCGCCACCTTGCTGCATGAACACGTCAGCCTGTCCATGCTGGGCGTGACCGTGGCGGTGATCCTGTGTGTGGCAGGGGCGAAAAAATTCGCGCGCTAGCCACTGGTACGCTGCCTGTGTCCCTGACTGTACGGGTCAAGTCCCTGGGCAGCTGTGATAAAAATACGGCTTCTGCTGCTGGAGCCGAACATGGACCTCACCACCCTTACCCTCTTCCTTCCAGCCTGCTTCGCCCTGAACATGGCGCCAGGCCCGAACAACCTGCTGTCGGTCAGCAATTCGACACGCTACGGCTATCGCACCGCTTGCCTGGCGGGCATGGGTCGCCTGCTCGCTTTCGCCGGCATGATCGCCCTCGCCTCGGCCGGTCTGGCGGTGGTGCTGCAAACCTCGGAATTGCTGTTCTACGCAATCAAGATTCTCGGTGCCGCGTACCTGTTTTATCTCGCCTGGCAATTGTGGCGTGCCCACCCCGGCGCAGAAACCGCGGTGAGCGCCCCGCCGGTGGGGATGCTGGCGTTGGCTCGGCAAGAGTTCCTGGTGGCGGCCGGCAACCCGAAGGCAATCTTGATCTTCACCGCGTTCCTGCCGCAATTCGTCGACTCGACCCATGCCATCGCACCGCAATTTGCGCTGTTGGGCGCGTTGTTCCTGATGCTGGAATGGATCGCTATCGGCGCCTACGCTTACATGGGCCTGCACATGCGCCGCTGGTTTGCCAAACCTTCGGGCAAGCGGATGTTCAATCGCTGCTGCGCAGGGTTATTGTCGGCGGCGGCTTCAGTGTTGCTAATGGCGCGTCGGGCCTGACCAAACTACCGCTCATGGGGACACATGCCGATGGATCAATCAACGCCGGACGCACAGTCCATCTGCAGCCCCATTACCCGCAGCGCGATTTTTATCGTGGCAACCCTGGTTCCCGGCAGTGACGCCGCCAGCAAAGTGCGGGGCTGGTGCGCAGACATCGCAGCCCTCACACGCTCGGTAGGCAAACGGGTGCCCTCCGGCAACCTGTCGTGCATCTGTGGCTTTGGCTCTGCGGCGTGGGACACCTTGTTTGGCCATCCGCGTCCCGCCTCGCTGCACAACTTCCGTGAATTCGGACCCGAGGAACGACGCGCCATCTCCACCCCAGGCGATCTGTTGCTGCACATTCGGGCTGAGCAGATGGACCTCTGCTTTGAACTGGCGACGCAATTGCTCTCAGCGCTGGGCAATGCGGTGTCGGTGGTCGATGAAGTCCAGGGCTTCCGCTATTTCGACATGCGCAGCATCATCGGCTTTGTCGATGGCACCGAAAATCCCGTCGGTCGCAAGGCTGGCAGCTTCACGATGGTGGGCGATGAAGACCCCTCTTTCAGCGCAGGCAGCTATGTGCTGGTGCAGAAGTACCTGCACAAGATGGATGCCTGGAACGCGTTATCCGTCGAGGCGCAGGAGCGGATTATCGGGCGGACGAAGTTATCCGATATCGAACTCGACGATTCGGTCAAGCCGAGCAATTCGCACAGTGCCTTGACGACCATCACCAAGGACGGCGAAGAAGTAAAGATCCTGCGCGACAACATGCCCTTTGGCCGGCCAGGCGCTGGCGAATTCGGCACCTACTTCATCGGCTATGCGCGCTCGCCCGAACCTCTGGAGCAGATGCTCGAGAACATGTTTGTCGGCAAGCCCGCCGGTAATTACGACCGTTTGCTGGATTTCAGCACGGCAGTTACCGGTGGCCTGTTTTTCGCTCCCTCGGCTGATCTACTGGAAGAACTGGCGGATCGCGCGCCCTTGGGCACCTGCCGGTGAACGCGGGCAATTCCCTGTCGATTTTCCGGTGGAGGGGTTCTGCCCCGCCGCTTAAGCTCAACCCATGAACCTACAAAACACGCTACTGCCGCCCCACGCCGAGATGGTCCGCGCCATGCTCGAACGAGACACCGCCTACGAGGGGGTGTTTTTTACCGCGGTCAAGACGACCGGTATTTTCTGCCGTCCTGGCTGCACCGCGCGCAGCCCGAAACCTGAAAATGTCGAGTTCTTCGCCCACGCCGATGAATGCCTGGCGGCGGGCTACCGCGCTTGCCTGCGCTGCAAACCCATGGACGCCGCGGCGATAGCGCCGCACTGGGTCCAGCAGTTGCTCAACTCAGTGGACGCCGATCCCGAGCAGCGCTGGACCGATGCCCAGTTAATCGCTGAAGGCATCGAGCCGCTGAAACTGCGTCGCTGGTTCAAGCAGCATTTGGGCATGACCTTTCATGCCTGGCTACGCACCCGACGCCTTGGCATGGCCTTGGGCGGGATCAAGCAGGGCCACTCCATCGACAGCGCCGCGTACGACTCCGGTTACGAATCCCTCAGCGGTTTTCGCGATGCATTCCAGAAGTCGTTCCACATCACACCGGGCCGCGCCGCCAACAGTGAGCCGTTGCTGTTCACGCGCCTGATCACACCGCTTGGGCCGATGATCGCAATGGCCGAAAGTCGCGGACTGGTGTTACTGGAGTTCCTCGACCAGCCCAGCCTGAGCCGGGAAGTGCAAGCGCTGCAAAACCGCTTCGGTTACGTCGTGGCGCCAGGGCATAACGGGCATTTGCAGCAAATCGAAGAACAACTGAGCGAATATTTCGCCGGAAACCGGACTGAATTCAGCGTTGCCCTGCACATGCCCGGTAGCGAATTTTCCCGCCAGGTATGGGCCGAACTGGCACACATCCCCTACGGCCAGACCACCACCTACGGAGCGATCGCATCCACCCTGGGCAAACCCGGCGCCAGTCGGGCCGTGGGGTTGGCCAACGGTCATAACCGCCTCTCGATTGTCGTACCCTGCCATCGGGTGATCGGCGCCGACGGCTCGCTGACCGGCTACGCTGGAGGCCAGCCGCGCAAGGCGTTCCTGCTCAGGCTGGAGAAGGCGGCGGTACAGATTACCGAGCAACTGGCCTTTTGATCACAGGCTGCGTTCGTCAGCCGCTCCAAGGATGCTCTATGCCTGTCCCCTACCCACTGGCCACCCAATGGCTGGCGAACCTGGATGACGACTGGCGTCGCCACATCGACGCCATCGGCCCGTGCCTGCATCAACCTCACACAGCCCGCGATCCCTATGAGTCACTGGTGCGGGCGATCGCCTACCAGCAACTGCACGCCAAGGCCGGGGATGCGATTATCGGCCGGTTGCTGGCGCTGTACCCATCGGTGGCGTTTCCGCAGCCTGGGCAGATTGTCGCGACTGATTTTGAGCGACTGCGCAGTTGCGGCTTTTCCGCCAGCAAGATCGCAACCATTCAAGGCATCGCCCAGGCTGCACTGGACGGCGTGGTGCCGGATTACGCCACGGCGCTGGCCATGGACGATGAAGCACTGATCGAACGCCTGGTGACCCTGCGCGGCGTGGGGCGCTGGACGGTCGAGATGCTATTGATCTACAGCCTGGAGCGGCCGGACATCTTGCCGGCCGATGACTTTGGCGTACGCGAGGGTTATCGACGGCTCAAGGGGCTCCAGGTGCAACCGACGCGCAAGCAGATGATCGAGATCGGGTTGGCCTGGAGCCCGTATCGGACGGTGGCAGCGTGGTATTTGTGGCGGGTGCCCAGCCGTTAAACGGACTGTGGCGAGGGGATTCATCCCCGCTGGGCTGCGAAGCGGCCCCAAAAAATGGGACTGCTGCGCAGCCCAGCTCGCCACAGGTTTGCTTGGAGCTTGACTGCCCAAGCCCATCACAACCCCGATTTCAACCGACTGAACGCCCGAATCAAAGCGCGGTTGAACGCCTTGCCATTGTCATTCTTGCTGTACAACGACGCTCGCACCGCCTGCGGCGGATAAGTCCCCGGATCATTGCGAATCGCCGGATCGATCAAGCTATCCGCCGCCGTGATGGCATTGGCATAGTGGATGGTGTCGGTAATCGGCGCGATCACTTCAGGTGTCATCAGGTAGTCCATCAATGCCAGTCCCGCCTCGGGATGCGGCGCGTCCTTGGGAATGACCATGGCATCGAACCAGATCAGCGTGCCCTCTTTCGGTATCCGGTACTTCAATGAAAACGGCTTTCCTGCCGCTTTTGCCTGGCCCGCCGCAATGGCCACGTTCCCGTTCCACGACATCGCCACGCAGGTATTGCCGTTGGCCAGGTCGCTGATGTTCAGGTCGTTGTCGAAGTAGCGAATGTAGGGGCGAATCTTCGCCAGCTGCTGTTCAGCCAGTTTCAGGTCATCGAGGTTCTGGCGGTTGATGTCCAGGCCCAGGTACTTCATGACCGCCGCGAACACTTCGTTCGGATCGTTGAGCAGGCTGACCCCGCAATCGGCGAATTTCGAAACCACCGTCGGGTCGAACAGCATTGCCCAGCTGTCCGTCGGTGCATCGGGCAGGCGCTGCTTGACCGCCTCCTCCTGATAACCCACGCCAGTGGTGCCCCAGGCGTAGATCCCGGCGTAACGGTTACCCGGATCGAACACGGCCATGTGCTGACGGAACTCTTCGCCGACGCCGGCAAAGTGCGGTATCTGCTGTTTATCCACGGTCTGGATCGCACCACTCTGGATGGCTCGCGACAGATGCTGCCCCGCCGTCAGCACCAGGTCGTAACCGCTACGACCAGTGAGCAATTTGGTCTCGACGGTTTCCAGGGAATCGAAGTGATCGGCGACCACATGGATACCGGTTTTCTTCTCGAAGTTGGTCAAGGTGTCCGGGGCCAGGTACTCGCCCCAGATGTACAGGTTCACCACCGGTTTGGCGGTGTCGGCGGCCTGCACACACAGGGGTGCAAGCACCAGCAGTAACGCTTGGGTCAGTTTGTGCAGGCCCATGATCAAACTCCCTGTTCGTTGCAGGCAGTACCGGCGTACTGCGGCATGGTAATGCACGCGACATTACCGCCACCGAGGAGAATTTCCCGGGAGTTTTCGATGCCGACGATCTTGTGCCGCGGGAACAGTTCGGCCAGGGTCGCCAACGCCATCTGATCATTACGGTCGCCAAACAGCGGCACCACGATCGAGGTGTTACCGGCGTAGTAATTGATATAGGACGCGCAGATTTTCGTGCCAGCCTGGCGAGCATGCGTGCTGTCCTGTTGATCCAGGCCCTCGGCCTCCTCGGCGGTCCACTCCAGCACATCCGGTTGTGGCAGCTTGTGCACGATCAGCTCGCGACCACGGCTGTCGCGGGTGCTGCGCAGGATGTCGTAGGCCTCCTGGTAGATTTCCCACTGCGGGTCGTCGCGATTGTCGGTCCATTGCAACACCACTTCACCAGGGCGCACGAAGCACGCCAGATCGTCGACGTGGCCGTCGGTTTCGTCGAACTTGCAGCCCCGTGGCAGCCAGATGACCTGCTCGGCGCCGAGGTAATCGGTCAAGCGCCTGGTGACTTCGTCCTTGCCCAGATGCTGGTTGCGGTTACGGTTGAGCAAGCATTGTTCGGTGGTGAGGAGGCTACCCTGGCCGTCGCTCTGGATACCGCCCAGCTCTGCAATCAACGGTGCCCGATAGCGGTCGAAGCGTTCGATTTCGAGGATTTTGCTGGCGATCTGATCGTCCTTGTCCCACGGGTAGTACAAGCCGCCGTCGAGGCCGCCGTAGGCGTTGAACTCGAAATCCACGCCGCGCACTTCACCGCTCTGGTCGTTGACCACGAAGCACGGACCGCTGTCGCGGAACCAGGTGTCGTTGCAGGTCATTTCCACTACGCGTACTTGCGGCGGCAACTGGCGGCGAGCGGTGGCGAATTGCGCGGCCGAAGCGCAGACGGTAACCGGCTCGCTCTGGGAGATCGCGGTGACGATCTGCACCCAGACTTTCTGCGCAGGCTTGGCGCCATTGCGCCAGACGTCGGTGCGTTCAGGCCAACCGAGCCAGCAGCCGGACTTGGTTTCGAATTCACCGGGCAACCGGAAACCGTCAAGTTTGGGCGTGGAGTCGAGCAAACGTGCCATGGGCAAACCTCATCAGCGGGGATTGGAATGACCACAGGCTAAGGTCGCGAGCGCCCTCCTCGCCAACGATGATTATTTCGGAACACTTGAATTCAACTCATCAATCGATCAGTTGATCGTTGAACCATTCGAGCATCTGCGTCACGGCAGGCCGCTCCAGGCGAACCCGCTCGCACACCAGCGCGTATTGCCCCAATGCCGTTATGCTTGAGGTGAATGGCCGGACCAGGCGACCGCTGAGCAAATCATCCTGGGCCGTCAGGTTATCGCCCATGGCGACGCCCTGCCCCTGGGCCGCGGCTTCCAGGGCCAACCCGGCATGGGCGAAATACAGTTGCCGTTCGGGGCGCTGGTCGCCGGCATGGCTGGTGAGCCAGGCGGTCCAGGTCTTGCCATCCTGATCGTCATGCAGCAAGCAATGGCGGGCCAGGTCCCTGGGGGTTTTCAGGGTGCCCTGGTTGAATAGGCCAGGACTGCACACCGGAAAAAACTGCAGCGCCGGCAATGGCCGGACGAAATACGCACTGCTGTCCACCGGGCCCGTGCCGTAGGTGATCGCCAGGTCGATGTCTTCTCCCGGCGCCGTGGCATCGATCGGCTGTTCGTAGAGGTGCAAGGTGATGTGCGGATAACGCGCATAGAAATCCGAAAGGCGACTCATCAGCCACTTCTGCGCCAGCTCGGCAGTGACCGCCAGGCGCAACACCGCCAGGGACGAAGGGTCGCGAAGCTCGTCGCAGGCATCACCGATCAATTCAAAGGCCTGCTGCAAGCTTTGCATCAGGCGCCCGGCGGCCACGGTCGGACGAATCTGCCGGCCTTCGCGCACGAACAGCGAAACGCCGAGCTGTTCTTCCAACTGGCGGATCTGATGACTGACGGCGCTGTCAGTCACGCACAACTCCGCCGCCGCCCGGCCAAAATGAGCGTGACGGGCGGCGCATTCGAAGGTTCTGAGGGCTGCGAGGGAGGGTAATCGGCGCATCGGGTCGAGTCCGGGTTTCGAGGCGCCCATGCTGACCCGGTGGAAGGTAGGCGTCCAGTGGGACCGCGTTATCGTTCTTCGCGAGCAGGCTCGCTCCCACAAAGGTTTTGTGGGCTTTGCGGATCATTGTGGGAGCGAGCCTGCTCGCGAAGGCGTCGGCAATCGCGCCGCATATCTTCTAGGCTGAACCGAGTCAATTCGGCCACTGGAGATTCCCATGCAACTCGAAGGCTCATGCCATTGCGGCGCGGTGTCGTTCAACCTGACCAGCGCCCATCCCTACCCCTATCAACGCTGCTACTGCTCGATCTGCCGCAAGACCCAGGGCGGTGGCGGTTATGCGATCAATATTGCCGGTGACGCCCATAGCCTCAAGGTGCGCGGGCGCAAGAACATCGCGATCTACCATGCGCTGCTCAAGGGCGAAGGCGAGCAGCGCGCCCACCGCAGCAGTGCCGAGCGGCATTTCTGCTCGCTGTGCGGCTCGGGCTTGTGGCTATTCAGCCCTGAATGGCCGGAATTGATCCACCCATTCGCCTCGGCGATCGACACGCCGCTGCCCTTGGCGCCGCAGCACACACATTTGTTGCTGGACTCCAAGGCCTCCTGGGTGGAGGTCGAGGTGAAACCCGGCGATAAACAGTTCGAGGGTTATCCCGAAGAATCGATCGCCGAGTGGCATGAGCGCTTGGGCTTGAGCCGTTAAGCCCGCGACTGGTTGATCTTTACGCCGCCACTGGCACACCACTGTGGAAGCGAAACTCCACATCCGGCGATTCGATCAGTTCCTGCTCGGCGGCCCGTACCTTGTCTATCACTTGGGCGATGTCCTTGGCGTCCCCGTACTGGTACGCCAGTTTCAGGTAGCCCTGGAAGTGCCGGGCCTCGCTTTTGAGCAGGCCGAAGTAGAACTTGCCCAGCTCCTCGTCCAGGTGTGGTACCAACGCCTCGAAACGCTCGCAGCTGCGGGCCTCGATGAAAGCACCGACCACCAGCGTATCGACCAGCTTCACCGGTTCGTGACTGCGTACCACCTTGCGCAGTCCCGAGGCGTAGCGCCCGGCGGACAGTTGGCGCAACCCGATCTTGCGTTTTTTCATCAGGCGCATGACCTGCTCGTGGTGCACCAGTTCTTCCCGGGCCAGACGCGACATCATGTTGATCAGGTCGACGTGGGAATGGTACTTGGCAATCAGGCTAAGCGCCGTGCTGGCCGCCTTGAACTCGCAATTCTTGTGGTCGATCAGCAAGGTGTCCTGATCGGCCAAAGCGGCCTGAACCCAGCCATCCGGGGTGCGGCAGCCGAGGAACTCGTGAATTTCGGGAAGGATCATGGGGCTCACGGAAAAAGGGTAGAAAAGGTATAAAACGAAGGGCGCCGATTATACCGGCCTGCCCGAAGACCACCAGTCACACCGTTGATATGCATCAAGTCACCGATTGCCGCACAGCAACTATAGTTGTGCAACGCCATGCTTTTTCATTTTCAGGAGATCCCGATCATGCAAGCCATTCGCAGCATCCTGGTGGTCATCGACCCCGAGCATTCGGAAAGCCTGGCACTCAAACGAGCCAAACTGATCGCCGGTGTAACCCAGGCGCACCTGCATTTGCTGGTGTGTGACCGCAAGCACGATCACAGCGCCATGCTGGGCGTGCTCAAGGCTGCCCTGCTGCAAGACGGGTACAGCGTCACGACCGAGCAGGCCTGGAATGAAAGCCTGCACGAAACCATCGTCGACGTGCAGCAGGCCGAAGGCTGCGGGCTGGTCATCAAACAGCATTTCCCTGACAGCTCGCTGAAAAAGGCCCTGCTGACCCCAGTGGACTGGAAACTGCTGCGCCACTGCCCTACCCCGGTGCTGCTGGTGAAAACCGCCGGTTCGTGGAAGGACAAGGTGATCCTGGCGGCCGTCGACGTTGGCAATATGGAAAGTGAACACCGTCATCTGCACAACACCATCATCGATTACGGCTACGACATCGCCAGCCTGGCCAAGGCGCATCTGCATGTGGTCAGTGCTCATCCGTCGCCCATGCTGTCGGCAGCTGACCCAACGTTGCAGCTAAGCGAAACCATCGAGGCGCGCTATCGCGAACAATGCAAGGCGTTCCAGGCCGAGTTCGACATCGACAACGAACACCTGCACATTGCCGAGGGCCCGGCGGATGTGTTGATTCCGTTCATGGTGCACAAGCTGCAGGCGGCCGTGACAGTGATCGGCACCGTGGCGCGCAGTGGTTTATCGGGGACGTTGATCGGCAATACGGCGGAAGTGGTGCTCGATGCGGTAGAGAGCGATGTGCTGGTGCTCAAGCCCCAGGAAGTCGAGGATCACCTGGAGGAGTTGGCGGTCAAGCATTGAGATTCGTAGCGCCTGTCAGGCCGTCTTCGCGAGCAAGCCCGCTCCCACACTCAACCGCATATCAACTGGAGGAACGCGGTTGAATGTGGGAGCGGGCTTGCTCGCGAAGCTTTCAGGGTCTAGCCGCCAAACGCGTCCTTGAGGAACCCCGGCGCGATGTACCGCTGGTAATGCGCCTCGGACAGCAGGAAAAATTCCCGATCGATGGCGTCGCGCAGTTCCGGCAGGTTCCAGTCGCGAAACTCCGGCAACAACACCATCCCATAGGCTTGCAGGTTGTTGATGACCCGCGCGCCCCGGGCGATCAACTGGTAGGCCCAGCAATACTGGGACTGATGCGGCACAAAGCGGATCTTGCGCTGTTCCAGCTGCGTTCGCAGCAAAGCCGGATCGAAAATCTCCACCTTGGCGGCCATCACCTGGGACAACAACTGCTCGAGACGCAGCCATACTGCGCGCTTTTCTTCCTCGTTGTAGCCGTTCCAGTGAATCACTTCGTGGTGGAAACGCTTGCAGCCACGGCACACCAAATCACCGTAAACAGTGGAGCAAAGGCCGACGCAGGGGGTCTTGATGGTCTGATTGGGCATAGGTAGGCAAAACGCGAAAAAGCAAAACAGGACGGCATGTTAGCCCTTTGTCTAACATTGATCACCCCTCAAAGTTTCAGGTGCCAACTTACCTTTAATTTTTTTTTGCCGTAGAATCAGCCTGCCTTTTTAGGCGCCAATGTCCGTTAGAAGCTGTTTTCAAAGCGTCACGAGCACAGTCGTTCCTTCAGAGCGGTGTTGGCGAGGGGTTTTTCCAGCGGGGAAAAGCCCAACGCCAACCCTCATCAGCTCCCGTTCTGCAGGCGTAAAACTTTGAAAGCAGCTTCTGTAAGGAATTGTCGGTAATTCTGGCTAAGTGGCTCACAACGCCACGCAGCGCATGAGTACGGCAATTTCGGGATGAGCGTCCCGGACACCCATTTGGGACCACTGATGAGGGTAATAACTGTGCTTGAAGCCTACCGCAAACATATCGAAGAGCGTGCAGCACTGGGTATCGTTCCCCAGCCGCTTAACGCCGAACAAACTGCAGGCCTGGTCGAGCTGCTGAAGAACCCCCCGGCTGGCGAAGAAGCATTTCTCGTTGACCTGATCACCAATCGCGTTCCGCCTGGAGTGGACGAAGCAGCCTATGTCAAGGCCGGCTTCCTGTCCGCCATCGCCAAAGGCGAAGCCAAATCCCCCCTGATCGACAAGAAGCGCGCTGTTGAACTGCTCGGCACCATGCAGGGTGGCTACAACATCGTGACCCTGGTCAACCTGCTGGACGACGCCGAGCTGGCACCAGTAGCGGCCGAAGAACTCAAGCACACCCTGCTGATGTTCGATGCCTTCCACGACGTCGCTGAAAAAGCCAAGAACGGTAACGTACACGCCAAAGGCGTGCTGCAGTCCTGGGCTGACGGCGAGTGGTTCGTGAAACGCCCTGTGCTGGCCGACAAGATCAGCCTGCGTGTGTTCAAGGTAACTGGCGAGACCAACACCGACGACCTGTCTCCTGCACCTGATGCCTGGTCCCGCCCGGACATCCCGCTGCACGCCCTGGCCATGCTGAAAATGGCTCGCGACGGCATCGTGCCTGACGCACAAGGCGTCACCGGCCCGATGAAGCAGATCGAAGAAATGCGCAACGCCGGCTTCCCGATCGCCTACGTTGGCGACGTGGTCGGTACCGGTTCTTCGCGTAAATCGGCCACCAACTCGGTACTGTGGTTCTTCGGCGACGACGTTCCCTACGTGCCGAACAAGCGTGCCGGCGGTTTCTGCTTCGGCAGCAAGATCGCTCCGATCTTCTACAACACCATGGAAGATGCTGGCGCACTGCCAATCGAATTCGACGTATCCAACATGCACATGGGCGACGTGATCGACCTGTACCCGCATGCTGGCAAAGTCTGCAAGCACGGCACCGACGAAGTCCTGACCACCTTCGAAATGAAGACCCCGGTCCTGTTGGACGAAGTGCGCGCCGGCGGCCGTATCCCGCTGATCATCGGCCGTGGCCTGACCGAGAAAGCTCGTACCGAGCTGGGTCTGCCACCTTCGACGCTGTTCAAGAAGCCTGAAGCTCCAGCTGAAAGCACCAAGGGCTTCACCCTGGCGCAGAAAATGGTCGGCAGGGCTTGCGGCGTGACCGGCGTTCGCCCGGGCACCTACTGCGAACCGAAGATGACCACCGTGGGTTCCCAGGACACCACCGGTCCAATGACCCGTGACGAACTGAAAGACCTGGCGTGCCTGGGCTTCTCGACCGACCTGGTGATGCAGTCCTTCTGCCACACCGCGGCTTACCCCAAGCCGATCGACGTGACCACCCACCACACCCTGCCTGACTTCATCATGACCCGCGGCGGCGTTTCCCTGCGTCCGGGCGACGGCATCATCCACTCGTGGCTGAACCGCATGCTGCTGCCAGACACCGTCGGCACCGGTGGTGACTCGCACACCCGTTTCCCGATCGGCATCTCGTTCCCGGCCGGTTCCGGCCTGGTAGCATTCGCCGCGGCCACCGGCGTCATGCCGCTGGACATGCCTGAGTCGATCCTGGTTCGCTTCAAAGGCGAACTGCAGCCAGGCGTCACCCTGCGTGACCTGGTTCACGCCATTCCTTACTACGCGATCCAGAAAGGCCTGCTGACCGTAGAGAAGAAAGGCAAGAAGAACGCCTTCTCCGGCCGCATCCTGGAGATCGAAGGCCTGCCTAAGCTGACCGTAGAGCAAGCGTTCGAACTGTCTGACGCCTCGGCCGAACGTTCGGCTGCCGGTTGCACCATCCAGCTGTCCAAAGAGTCGATTGCCGAATACCTGCAGTCCAACATCACCCTGCTGCGCTGGATGATCGGCGAAGGCTACGGCGATGCACGCACTCTGGAACGTCGCGCTCAAGCGATGGAAGCCTGGCTGGCCAACCCTGAGCTGCTGCAAGCGGACAAAGACGCGGAATACGCCGAGATCATCGAGATCGACCTGGCCGACATCAAGGAGCCTGTGCTCTGCGCGCCGAACGACCCGGACGACGCTCGCCTGCTCTCCAGCGTTGCTGGCGAGAAGATCGACGAAGTGTTCATCGGTTCGTGCATGACCAACATCGGTCACTTCCGCGCTGCCGGCAAGTTGCTGGAACAGGTCAAGGGTCAGCTGCCAACCCGTCTGTGGCTGTCGCCGCCGACCAAGATGGACGCTCACCAACTGACCGAAGAAGGCTACTACGGCATCTACGGCAAGGCTGGCGCCCGCATGGAAATGCCAGGCTGCTCGCTGTGCATGGGTAACCAGGCACGTGTAGAGCCGAACTCGACTGTAGTGTCGACTTCGACCCGTAACTTCCCGAACCGTCTGGGTGACGGCGCGAACGTCTACCTGGCTTCGGCTGAACTGGCGTCCGTGGCTTCCATCCTGGGTCGCCTGCCGACCGTCGAGGAGTACATGGAATACGCTGGCAAGATCGACAGCATGGCGGCCGATGTCTACCGCTACCTGTCCTTCGACCAGATTGCCGAGTTCCGTGAAGCTGCTGCGAACGCCAACATCCCGGTCGTTCAAGCCTAACGTTTCAACGCAATGAAAAACGCCGCCCATCGTGAGATGAGCGGCGTTTTTTTATGCCTGTACCGATCGTTCCCACGCTCCGCGTGGGAATGCCTCAAGGGACGCTCCGCGTTCCAGCTCTGGAAAGGAACGCGGAGCGTCCCGGGCTGCATTCCCACGCAGAGCGTGGGAACGATCAAGGTGACGGGATCAGGCACTCAGCGAATAGATCAACGCCGAGATCGCCACCAGCCCAACTGCCACTACAAACACGTTCGACGCCTGGCCACGATAACGTGCCATCGCCGGTATCTTGCGGATGGCGTACATCGGCATCAGGAACAGGATTGCCGCGATCACCGGACCGCCCAGGGTTTCGATCATGCCGAGGATGCTCGGGTTTAGCGTGGCGACGATCCAGCACACCACCAGCATGAACGCCGCGACGATGCGGTCCAGGGTCTTGGCTGCTGGACGTTTGCCGCTCTTGACGATCAGGCCCTTGAGACCTTCGCTGGCGCCGATGTAGTGCCCCAGAAACGACTTGGAGATGGCCACGAAGGCAATCAACGGTGCCGCGAAGGCAATGGTCGGATTGCTGAAGTGGTTGGCCAGGTACGACAGGATCGACAGGTTCTGTGCCTTTGCCTCGGCCAGTTGCGCCGGCGACAGGGTCAACACGCAGCTGAACACGAAGAACAGCACCATCACCACCATCAACGCGTGGGCCCGGGACAGGATCTGCGAGCTGCGCTCTTCGGCGTGCTCGCCGTATCGGCGCTTCTGGTCCACGGCGAATGCCGAGATGATCGGCGAATGGTTGAACGAGAACACCATTACCGGAATCGCCAGCCACAAGGTGCGCAGCAACGCCGATGGCTCAGGCAGCGTGCTGGCCGTGGTCAGGATGCCGCCATTCCAGTGTGGAATCAGGAACACCGCCAGGAACAGCAGCGCGACGATGAACGGGTAGACCATCAGGCTCATGGCCTTGACGATCACCTGCTCGCCGCAGCGCACCACGGCCAGCAGGCCGAGGATCAGCACGAACGACAGGACCGCACGCGGTGGCGGCATGATGTGCAGTTGATGTTCGAGGAAGCTGCCCACGGTGTTGGTCAGGGCCACGCTGTAGATCAACAGGATCGGGAAGATCGCGAAGAAGTACAGCAAGGTGATCAACGCACCGGCCTTGAGCCCGAAATGCTCTTCCACCACTTCGGTGATGTCCGCGCCTTCGCGGCCAGACAGCACAAAGCGGGTCAGGCCTCGGTGTGCGTAGAACGTCATCGGAAACGCCAGCAATGCCAGGACCAAAAGCGGCCAGAATCCGCCCAGGCCCGCATTGATCGGTAAAAACAGGGTTCCCGCGCCAATCGCCGTACCAAACAAGCCCAGCATCCAGGTGGTGTCCTGGCGATTCCAGCTCGTAAGAGTTGCGGGTGTCGCTGCTACAAAGCGTTCGTTAACGCTATTGGCCTGATCATTCATCCGGTGGGATCTCCACATTCCGGTCACTTGCCACCCGGCCAGGACGCGTCGGAATACCCGACAGGCAGCGCCTGGCCGAAACAGGGGCGCGATTCTGGAGGATTAGTGAACAGAAGCAAAGACTTAGGTGAGGAACGGTGGTACCAGGTTGCACCTTTGCCCCCCTGCAAGGACTCGCAATCAATGGCAGACGACGATGTGCGCTTGATAAAGGTTATTCATCATGTATTTTTAAAGAACCTGTCAACCCTCTGGAGTCACCCCATGCCCCTGGTTCGCGTCGACCTCAAGAAACAGCAGGACCCCACCTACGCCAAACGCGTCGGACAACTGATCTACGCTGCCTTGCGCAGTGCGATTGGCGTGCCGGAAAACGATAACTTCCAGATTCTTGCCGAGCACGACGACCAGCATTTCATCTTCGATCCCCAGTACCTGGGCATCCAGCGCACCGATAACCTGGTGGTCATCCAGATCACCCTGAGCGAAGGCCGAACCCTGGAGCAGAAAAAACTGCTCTACAAAACCATCGTCGAAAGCCTCAATACGCAACTGGCCGTGCGCCTGGAGGATGTTTTCATTAATCTGGTGGAAGTGAAGAAAGAGAACTGGTCGTTCGGCAATGGCATTGCCCAATACGCACTCTGATCGCCAACTTATTGACCTGTGAGCCGCCCATGCCCCGCGTTTCCCGCAAACAAGCCGACCTCAACCGTGAAATCATCGTCGAGGCCGCCACACGGTTGTTTCGCGAACGCGGCCTGCACGGGATCAGCGTCGTCGACGTGATGGCGGCGGCGGGGCTGACCCATGGCGGCTTCTATGGTCACTTCCAGTCCAAGGAAGCGCTGGCCAGGGAGGCCAGCGAGCGGGCATTCAAAGAAGTGGGTACGCGATGGCGCGAACGAATCACCCAGGGCGACGACAAGGCGGCGGCGCGCCAGGCACTGATCAAGCCTTACCTGTCGGTCTACAGCCGCGATAACCCTGGTGAAAGCTGCCCGGTGGTGGCCTTTGCCGGCGACATGTGCCACGAGCACGCCGACAGCAGCCTGCGCGAGCCGTTCATGGCCGGCCTGAACCGACTGCTCGATGCCCTGGGCGAACTGATGGATTCGGACGATGCCGCCGAAAAGCGGCAGCAAGCGCTGGTGCAGTATTCACTGATGGTCGGCGCGCTGACACTGGCGCGGGCCACCCGGGGTGACGCCCTGTCGGAGGAAATCCTCGAGGCGGCCCAGAATTTTCTGACAGAGTCCCCTGCCCCGGACTGAATATTCGGCGTCATCAAAAATATTCGCTGCCTTAAAAAGATCGCAGGCTTCGCCAGCTCCTACACTGAGGAGCGACGCCAGTGAGATTGCCAAAATGGTTCGCAACCAGCACTCTCGACCGACGTTCGCGCCCGACTGCCCGCTGCCCACAGGAGCAAAGCATGCCTGCAACCGTTCTGGTACTGGTTGAAACCATCAATGATTACTTGCCCATCCTCGAACATCAGGGCTTTCACCTGATCCTGGCGCCCACGCCTGCCGAGCGCGCCGAGGCCGTCACCCGACACAGCGGCCAGATCGACGCCGTCCTGACCCGGGGCCCTCTCGGTCTCTACGCCGATGAAATCGCCGCCCTGCCCAACCTCAAGATCATCTGCGTGATTGGCGCGGGATACGAACAAGTCGACCTGCAAGCCGCCGCCGACCGGGGCATCACCGTCACCAATGGCGCCGGGGTCAACGCCTCTTCGGTGGCAGACCATGCCATGTCATTGCTGCTGTCGCTGGTGCGCGATATCCCCCGCTGCGATGCCGCGGTACGTCGGGGTGAATGGCCAAAAATCATGCGCCCTTCCCTGGCCGGCAAGCGCCTGGGCATTCTCGGCCTCGGCGCGGTCGGCATGGCCATCGCCAAACGTGCCGCCGCGGGCTTCGACATGACGGTGAGTTACCACAACCGCCAGCACCGCAGCGATGTGCCCTACAAGTTCTGCTCGACACCCACCGAACTGGCCCGTGCCTCTGACTTTTTGATCGCCGCCACCCCGGGAGGGCTGGGCACCAAGCACCTGATCAATAGGCAGGTGCTCGAGGCCCTGGGGCCGAACGGATTTTTCGTCAACATCGCCCGCGCCAGCGTAGTGGTCACCGCCGACCTGATTACCGCGCTTGAGCAGCGGCGGATCGCCGGTGCCGCGCTGGATGTCTTCGATGCCGAGCCCAAGGTGCCGGATGCCCTCAAGGCCCTGGCGAACGTAATCCTCAGCCCGCATGTGGCCGGGCTTTCCCCCGAGGCCACCCAAGGCACCGTGGAACTGGTGGGGCGCAACCTCGTGGCGTATTTTTCCGGCCAGCCCGTGCTGACCCCCATCGAATTGCCCAAGGGTGTGGTTACCCAAGCCGTCCAGTAAGGCAATTCAAACAGGTGTATCAAAAGCAATGATTGCCCGGCAACACGCTCACCTATAAGGGCTGTTCGAGGTTGTGGGTGCCGGGTGCGCGCATTAGATTAGCCAATAGTTTCAGGCCTCCAGAATAAGCAGAAGGGATAAGCATGACGCTTACTGACCAATCCACCCGCACCCGCGCCGGCGAAGAACTCGATGCCAGCCTGATCGATCCCTATCTCAAGGCCCACATTCCGGGATTGAGCGGCCTGCCACGGATCAGCCAGTTCCCGGGCGGTGCGTCCAACCTCACCTACTTGCTGGAGTACCCCGAACAGGAGTTCGTCCTGCGTCGCCCGCCCTTCGGTCACAAAGCCAAGTCCGCCCATGACATGGGGCGCGAATTCCGCATCCTCAATCAACTGCGCGACGGTTTTCCGTATTGCCCGAAGGCCTATGTGCACTGTACTGATGAAGCGGTGATCGGCGCCGAGTTCTATGTGATGGAGCGGGTCAACGGCATCATCCTGCGCTCCGAACTGCCGCCGGAACTGGGGCTGGACTCGGCAAAGACCGAAGCGCTGTGCAAGAGCTTCATCGACAAGTTCGTCGAACTGCACCGTGTCGACTACAACGCCTATGGCCTCGGCGACCTCGGCAAGCCCGAAGGCTACGTGGCGCGGCAGATCAAAGGCTGGAGCGATCGTTACGAGAAAGCCCTGACCCCCGATGCGCCGCAGTGGGAAGCCGTGAAAGCCTGGCTCAACGACAAGATGCCTGCCGATCATCCGACCTCCAGCATCGTGCACAACGACTACCGCTTCGACAACGTCATCCTCGACCCGAACAACCCGATGCAGATTATCGGCGTGCTCGACTGGGAACTGACCACCCTGGGCGACCCGTTGATGGACCTGGGCAACACCCTCGCCTACTGGATCGAAGCCGGGGATCCGGCGCCGGTACAATTGATGCGCCGTCAGCCCAGCCACGCACCGGGCATGCTGACCCGTCGCGAATTCGTCGACTATTACGCCCAGCGTTCAGGCATCGAAATCGACAATTTCGACTTCTACTACACCTACGGCCTGTTCCGCCTGGCCGGTATCGTGCAGCAGATCTACTACCGCTTCTACCATGGCCAGACCCAGGACAAACGCTTCGCGCAGTTCATTCACATGAACAAACTCCTGGAGCAGATGAGCTTGCAGGTCATCCACAAATCCAGCCTCTGATACCACTCCCACTTGTAGGAGCCCGGCTTGCCGGCGAAGGCGGCCTCAGGTACGCCTTCGCCGGCAAGCCGGGCTCTTACAGAAGGCGATTTCGGCTCCATAAAAAGGAAAAATCATGTCCAAGACTCAGTTGTTCGACCTCGACGGCAAGATCGCATTCGTCTCCGGCGCCAGCCGCGGCATCGGTGAAGCCATCGCCAAACTGCTGGCCCAGCAAGGCGCCCACGTGATCGTCTCGAGCCGTAAACTCGAGGGCTGCCAGCACGTGGCGGACGCGATCATCGCCGCCGGGGGCAAAGCCACCGCCATCGCCTGCCACATCGGCGAGATGGAACAGATCAGCCAGGTCTTCGCCGGCATCAAGGAACAGTTCGGGCGCCTGGACATCCTGGTCAACAACGCCGCGACCAATCCGCAATTCTGCAACGTGCTGGACACCGACCTCAGCGCCTTCCAGAAGACCGTCGACGTCAATATCCGCGGTTACTTCTTCATGTCAGTGGAAGCCGGCAAACTGATGCGCGAAAACGGCGGCGGCAGCATCATCAACGTCGCATCGATCAACGGCGTCTCTCCCGGGATCTTCCAGGGTATCTACTCGGTGACCAAGGCAGCCGTGATCAACATGACCAAGGTGTTTGCCAAGGAATGCGCGCAGTTTGGCATCCGCTGCAACGCCCTGCTGCCGGGCCTGACGGATACCAAGTTTGCGTCGGCGCTGGTGAAAAACGAGGCGATCTTGAACACTGCGCTGCAACAGATCCCGCTCAAGCGCGTGGCAGACCCAAGCGAGATGGCCGGCGCCGTGCTGTACCTGGCGAGCGACGCATCGAGCTACACCACGGGCGTTTCGCTGAACGTCGACGGTGGGTTCCTGTCCTGATCTGATACACCCCTATGTAGGAGCGAGCATGCTCGCGATGGACCTGAGAACGACAAGGGGTGTCAGGTTCTCAGCGTTATCGTTAACGACCATCGCGAGCATGCTCGCTCCTACAGGGGGCTTACGTTTTTACTGGGTGACGCACCGCGTCACGGTTGTTTCGCGTTTTACCTCCCCTTCCGCCCGCATATCGCCCATTACCTGGGTGCTATCCGAGGTCTGGCAGGTCGTTTCAGGCGGCGGTGGTGGTGCAGCAGGTGGAGGTGGCGGCGGACTGGAGCAGCCACCGATAATCACGGCACACAGTGCCACAGGAGCAAAAACGCGTTTCCCAAGACTTTTCATAGGCTGACCCGCGAAAAAGGATGTACACGTTTGTGTGACAACAGAACACCGCTGGAAAGTTCACGGTGCGGCTGCAGAAAAATCACTTTTGTACTTTCTTATCGCGTATTCACTCGTCCGGGCATGACAAACCTGGCAATTCCTACACTACCGGATCCGGGCGCTGCAGGCTGTTGCATTCCAGTTCATACCTCAATTCTTCGATAAGCGCCGCCACCGATTCGGGTGTCTGCAGCATCGTTACGTTCAATCCGCTGACGACCAGATCGACTTGTCCCGACACCGGGTGATAGAGCTTGATAGTCAAGGTATGATCGCCAGTGATATTGCACTCACAGGCCAGCGGCGAAAAGGTCTGTTCAAGCTGCGTGCGCAGCTGCGCTATGTAAATCATTGCGACAGCCCACCGCGGCCATCCAGTGCGTGGGTAATGCATTCGTCGAGCATGGCTGTTCCTTTTACGACCCAGGGAGGATGAATGATCGGTAAACGTCATTCGCCCGCTCTTAGCCTAAGGCTTGCCACCTACCTGCCAGAACCTGAGTTTGCACCCCCTCGATTAGTGCATTTGCACCTTACCCTTGAGTCTTTGGACGCCATGCACTGGAAAACAGTCCGCGTTCGCGCGCCCAGACAATCGCCTCGCTGCGGCTGTGCACGTCTAACTTGGAATACACGGTCGCAACGTGGTTGCGCACGGTATTCGTCGCCAGTTTCAGGCGCGCAGCGATTTCCTTGTCCGCCAGGCCTGCACAGATCAGTTCCAGCACGTCGCGCTCCCGAGCTGTCAGGTCGGTAAACGACACGCTGGGCAACTGCGGTGCGTTGACGTTCTTCACGTTGGCGAGTTTTTCGATCAGCGTGCGACTGAACCAGGAGGCATCTTTCATCACCTCTTCAATGGCCGCCACCAATTCCAGCTCGGTGCGTTTGCGCTCGGTGATGTCCATCAACACCAACAGGTAGCAAGGGCTACCCTGGATGTTCACGGTGTCGGCGGAAACGGCGCAATCGATCAGTTCGTTGTCTTTCCTGCGCACACGCACGTCAACGCGATCCAGCCTTGCGGTTTTCTCCAGGGTGGTAAAGAACCGCGTGCGTGCCCCTTTGTCATGGAAAACCTCGATCTCGGCGATGGTTTTACCGGACACCTCTTCGCTGGAGTACGCGAGGGTATCGAGGAACGCATCATTGACATCGATCACCACCTGGTCGCTGGCGCTGCACACCAAGGTTGGCACCGGCGTCAGGCGAAAGGCCTTGGCAAACCGCTCCTCGCTCTGGCGCAGGGCCACTTCGACCTTGCGCCGGGGCTCCATGTCGACGAAGGAAAACAGCATGCAGGCTTCGTCATGCAGCTCAAGGGGCTGCCCGGCGACGATCACCTGCTTGGTACCGCCTGCGGGCAACTGCAGTTCGGCCTGCATCTGGGGAATGGTGGTGCCGTCGCGCAAGCATTGTTTCGCCAGATCCCTGTTTTCAGCCTGTGCCAGCACATCCAGCTCGTAGGTCGACGTGCCGATCACCTGGTCACGGGCGTAACCGGTCATCTCGAGGAAACCCGGATTGACCTTGATATAACGCAAATCGCTGAGACGGCAAATCACCGCGGGCGCCGGGTTGGCGGCAAAGGTTTTTTCGAAACGCTGCTCGGCGCTCGCCCAGTCGGTGACATCGTCCATGATCAATACCAGCGATTCCGGCTCGCCACGGTTGTCGGCCAGCACCAGGCTGCGCACGCGATGGACCCACATGGTCTCTTCATCCGCCGCTGGCGTCACCTCTACCAGCACATCGCTGAAGGTCTCGCCGCGAGCCACGCGGTTGATCGGGTAGCTGTGCGCCGGGACCGGATGGTTATTGCGATACCGCAATGCGAAGCGCTTGGCATATTCCTTGGCATTGGCCCCCAGATCGCCGATGCGCTCGACGCCGTGCATCGCCAGCGCGGCGTCATTGGCCCAGAGAATGCACTGATCGGGGTCGAGCAGAATAACCCCGTCGGTCAGCCCTGCGATGATCTGCTGCAACTGGCGGCGATTGGTTTCGGTGGTCAGGACGTCCTGGCTCATTGCGACTCCACAAGTTGGGTGACTCTGTGAAGTCTCCGACCGCCTGTTTTTCGGATAGTGCAAAGAACCTGTGGGAGCGGGCTTGCTCGCGAAGCGGTGTGTCATTCAACAGATTCAGGGACTGATCCACCGCCTTCACGAGCAAGCCCGCTCCCACAAGGTTGTGCGTTAAGCCGGCCGGTCTTGCAGGACCAGCTCACGCAACGTATCGAGAAACAGCTTGAGTACCGGCGAATCGTCGTCCGCTCGGTAGGTAGCGTACAACGGCACCTCCGGCAACGCCGGGGTCAGGCGCCGGAACACCAGGCCTGCAGGCGCCAGCTGTTCGATGGAGGCCGGCAACAAGGCCACGCCGAAACCGGCGCGGACCAGGCTGAGCAAGGTTTGCACCTCGATCACCTGCTGGCGAATCTGCGGCGTGAATCCGGCCTGGATACAGCACTGGTAGAGAAAATCGGCAAAACGCGATTGCTTGAGCTCCAGCGCCACGAACGGCTCGGGCGCCAAGTCCGCGGGTGCCAGAAGCTGTTTTGCGGCCAGCGGGTGATCGACCGGCATGACCACCCGGATCGGCTCGTAGATCAGCAGTTCATTGCGCAACTGCGGATCGTCATAGCCGACCCGGAACACGCAGGCATCGATGCGTTTTTCCTTGAGCGCCTTGACCTGCGCCGCCGGCGTCATCTCATGCAGGCGCCAGCTCACCTGCGGATAACGTTCGCGAAACAGGTGCAAGGCCCGAGGCAGCACACCGACCATCACCGAACTGATCATGCCGATTTCCAGCTCGCCCAACTGGCCGCGACCGGTTTGCCGTGTCAGGTCGAGCGCACGGTTGAGCTGTTCGAACACCAGCGGTGCCTGTTCCTTGAGCATCTGCCCGGCGGCGGTCAGCTCGACCCGGTGATGACTGCGCTCGAACAGCGGCGTCCCGAGTTCCTCCTCCAGCAGCCGAATCTGCTGGCTCAGCGGAGGCTGGCATATGTGCAAGCGGGTGGCGGCCCGGCCGAAATGCAGCTCTTCGGCCAGCGCCATGAAGTAGCGCAACAGACGCAAGTCCATGACAACTACCCCAGGTTCAAGGGGGTCGAGCGCTGGCGCACGCCGGTCAGGCTGAACAGGGCATTGGCGATGGCCGGGGCCACCGATGGGCTGCCCAGCTCGCCTACACCACCGGGCTTGCCCGGATCACCCTCGACCAGCAGGATGTCCAGCGCCGGCATGTCCGACATGCGCGTTACCCGGTAATCGTGGAAGTTGCTTTGCACCACCCTGCCTTGCCTGATGTCCAGGCGATCGAACAAGGCGTGCCCCAGGCCCCACATCAGGCCGCCGTAGATCTGTTCTTCGACGCCGCCAGGCGAAACGGCCAGACCGCAATCGACAACGCAGGTGAGCTTCTCGACCTTGACTACGCCATCCTGTTTCGACACCCGTGCAACCACCGCGATGAAACTGCTGTAGCCCTGGTTGGTGGCGATCCCCAACGCCGTCCCTTCAGGCAGGGGCTGGCCCCAACCGGCGCGCTCGGCAGCGCTTTTGAGCACCGCAACGTGCCGTGGCCGATCCTGCATGTTGGCCAGGCGCATGGCCAACGGGTCTTGCCCTGCGCCATGGGCCAGCTCATCCATGAAGCTCTCCACGGCGAACACGTTGGGGATGAAGCTCACCGAGCGATACCAGCCGCTGGGCACCCGGGTTTCGTGCCTGACCCATGCAAGGTCGAGGTTTGCCGGGCGATAGGCGAAATCCCACGCGGTGATGGCCTCGGTGGTGCTGTAGTCCATTTTATCGGGACGTTCGAAGTAGCCCGGTTCCCACTGCTCTGGCGAGGCGGGTGACACGGCCTCCAGCTGCAACGCCGTCAAGTGTCCCTGGGCGTCCAGCGCCCCCTTGGCCCGATGGAGCGTGGCCGGGTGCATGAACAATGAACGCATTTCGTCTTCACGGCTGTTCATCAGTTTTACCGGCACCCTGGTTTGCTGCGCCAGGTACGCCACTTCGAACAACCAGTACTTGGCTTCGCGCGCGCCGAAACTGCCGCCGGACACCAACTCATGGATGGTGACCTTGTCCTGGACGATCTTGCACACCGTTTTCGCCGCTTCCAGGGCCGAGGAAGGCACCTGCACGCCGCCCCAATAGATGATGGCGTTATCCTTGACCTGTGCGGTGATGCAAATCGGCTCGAGCGGATTCTGCACCTTGTAGGGCATGCGGTACTCGGCTTCGAGCAGTTTCGCGGCGTTCGGCCATTGTCCGCTCACGTCCCCGGCAGCCATTGCACGGACCCGTTGTGCGCCCTCGTCTGCCAGCGCAGCTGCCTGGGCCTTGTGTAGTTCATCGCTGTCGAAACCGGCCAGCGGTGAGTCGCTCCATTGCACCTCGAGCAACGCGCGGCCCTGATGCGCGGCCCAGTAATGGTCCGCCAACACCGCCACGCCCGCGACGTTACCGCCGAGTACGTCGGGACGGCCCGGCACCTTGATCACCTTGCGCACGCCCGGCACCTGCAGCGCCGCCGTGCTGTCCACCGATACGACGCTCGCCCCGACCACGGGCGCGCGCTGAATCACCGCCACCAGCATGTCCGGCAGCACCACGTCGATACTGTAGGTGAAGCGCCCGCAGACCTTGGCCTGGGCGTCGCGCTTGTGCCGCAGCTTGCCGATGTACTTGAACTGCGCCGGGTCCTTGAGCGTGACCTTGGTCGGTGCCGGCAGATGCGCGGCAACCACGGCCAGTTCACCGTAACCAAGGCTGCGCTGGGTCGCCGCATGCACGACGCGCCCCTCCTCGGTGGTACAGGTGTCGGCGCTGACTTTCCACTGCCTGGCGGCGGCGGTGAGCAACAACGTGCGCGCCGTCGCCCCGGCCATGCGCAGGCGCTCGTACTCCAGCGACACGCTGGTACTGCCGCCGGTGGAGAAGACCTTCCAGATCGGGTGAATGTAGGTTTCGAAGAACGGATTTTCCGGCGAGATCACCTGCACAGACATCGGGTTGACGTCCAGCTCCTCGGCTACGCACGCGGCCAGCGCGGTGTGCGTGCCGGTGCCGGAATCGTGCTTGTGCACCACCAGTTTCACCGTGCCGTCGGGCAGGATGCGCACCCAGGCATTGGGTTCGAAGTCACTGGCCGGCGTCGGGGCCTTGGGGTCTGTCGCAGACAGGCCGCAGGGCAGGTAAAACGCGATGGCCAGGCCGCTGGCAGCGGTCGCGGTTTGCTTGAGAAACGTACGTCGCGAGAGATCCATCCGTGAAATCGACATCACGCCTCCTTCGGCGCGTTGGCCGCGCGTTTGATCGCCTTGTTGATCCGCCCGTAGGTGCCGCAGCGGCACAGGTTGCCGGACATGGCATTGCGGATCGAGTCGTCGCTCACTTCTGCACCGGAGCTGAGCAACGCGGCGGCGGACATGATCTGACCGGATTGACAGTAACCGCATTGCGGCACATCTTCGGCAACCCAGGCCAGTTGCAGCGGATGCTGCCCAGTGGGCGACAGGCCTTCGATGGTGGTGATCCGATGCCCCGCCACGGCGGCCACCGGCAATTGGCAGGACCGCACCGCGACACCGTCCAGATGCACAGTGCAGGCGCCGCACAGGCCCATGCCGCAACCGAACTTGGTGCCGGTGAGTTTCAAATGGTCGCGCAGCACCCATAACAAGGGCATGGAGGGGGACGTCTCTACCAGCTCGCGTCGTTCGCCGTTTACCGTGAATTCGATCATTGTCAGGCTCCAAGAGAGCGGCCCGTCTTTGTGCAGGCCTGGTGCTCGATTATTGGAAGCCTGGTGAAAATCGGGCCAGCGACGATTTCTGCCATCCTGTGTAAGTAGGACTAACAGCATGTACAAGCGATACCCGTCGGTGCAGTCCATGAGTGCCTTCATCCAGGCCGCCCGCAGCGGCAGTTTCTCCAGCGCCGCGCGCAAACTGGACCTGACCCACAGCGCCATCAGCCAGCAGATCCGTTCCCTGGAAGACTTCATCGGTCAGCCGCTGTTCGTGCGCGAAGGGGGTGGCAGCAACCTGACTGACGCCGGGCAGTTGTTTGCCAGCGTGCTGTCCGACGGCCTGGCGCAAATCGACCGGGCGCTGTCTTCGGTAAAGAACCGCAGTGTGGCGCAGAGGCTGACGATCGACGTAGACAGCGAACTGGCCCAGAGCTGGCTCAATCCGCGCTTGCCACAGCTTTTGGACCTGTTGCCCGAGCATGAGGTGGTGTTGCTGTCGATGCCGCGCTCGGACCGCAGCACGTTTGAACGCGTGGACCTGGCCCTGCGCTACGGCTATGGCGATTGGGACGACTGCGAGATGACGCAGATTTGCGGGGATCGGGTGATGGCGGTGGCGTCGCCCCGATTGCTTGAGCGGCACGGTTTGCAGTTACCGCTGAGCCCGGCGCAGATCCTCGAACTGCCGTTGCTGGGGTATACGCGACGGTCGTGGATTCCTTGGCTGGATGCGGCGGGAATGCCTCCCGTCGAGCCTGCGGCAAGGGTGGTGTTCGATAACGCGGCCAACCTGATTGCGGCGGCCGAGGCCGGTGTTGGCGCGGGACTGGTGCGCGGTTTGCTGGCGGCAGATGCGTTGCGTAGCGGTCGGCTGGTGATGTTGAACGAGGCGCAGATTGCGGCGCATTACAACCTGTATGCGGTGTGGCCGCCGGGACATGGTGAGCGCGTGGCGCCGGTGGTCGAGGCGGTCAAGCAGTTGGCTTTGCGTACACAACACTGACGCCTGCTCGCGAAGAGGCCGGAAAAACCCACCACTCATGCTCCATATCGAACGCATATCAAACCCCTACCCAATTAATATTGTACGAACCTCACCCCCCCTTCCAATACTCCTCCCCAAGCAGCCAGCGTCCCGAGCCGGATGCGACCAGGCGAGGGAATGCGTGAGTCTTTGCGCATAGAAATGGCCGATTGCCCGGACGTGGCTGCTAGCGAACCGCAAGGTTCCTTTCCCCGCTATCAGGAGATCGACTTCAATGATCATCGATATCAGTTGCTATCCCACCGATCTGGTGGACCTCGCCTGGAGGCATGACGGCGACCCGTTCACCGGCGAGCGTCTACTGCAGATGATGGATGGCCCGTACATGGTCAACGGCAAACCTCGCCGCATCGACAAAGCCTTCATCCAGCCCCCGCAGGGCAACACCATCTACACCTGGACCGACGGTGAACTCAGCGGGCGCGAATCCATCGACGCCTACATGGCCTACACGCTGAAAATGGTCCAGGCCTACCCGGATCGCTTCATCGGTTGCTTCGTCTACAACCCGCGCTGCGGCGTGGAAAACGGCGTCGAGGCCATCGAGCGCTACGTCAAGGAACACGGCTTCAAGATGGTCCAGATGCAGGCCAACATGCACGCCTACCGTCCTGACCGCGCCCTGGACTGGGTGCGCCCGGCCTTCGAGAAGTGCGCCGAACTGGGCATCCCGGTCAAGCTGCACACCGGCGATGGGCCGTACAGCATCCCGTCGGAATGGGTGCCGATGATCAAGGAGTTTCCCAACGTCGATTTCATCATGGCTCACTTCGGCGTGCAGACCGGCGGCGTCTACGTGTTCGAACCGATGCAATGGGCGATGGAGTTGCCCAACGTCTACTGCGAATCGGGTTGGTGCCTGCAATCGCGGATCGTCGAGTTCGCCAAGGTCTTGCCCACCCACAAGATTCTCTTCGGTACCGATACGCCGCCGAACGAACCGGGCATGTGGCTGCGCCTGCTGGAAGTGCTGTGCCACGAACCGCCGCAAGGCCTGAACCTCGACGAAGACACCCTTGAAGAGTACCTGGGCAACAACACCGCACGGATGATCGGCCTCGAACCCACGCCGCCACCCCGTTCCGTTTCCGAAGCAGAGGCGCAACTCAAGCGTCCCGTCACCACGCAACTGGCCAGGAGCTGAACCGATGATCATCGATACCCATCTGCACCCCACCAACCTGGTCGACGAGGCCTGGCGCCACACCGGCGAACCCTTCACCGGCGAGCGCATGCTCAAGCTGATGGACGGCCCGTACATGATCAACGGCAAGCCGCGCCGCATCGACATGGGTTTCATCCAGCCACCGCCGGGCAACACCGGTTACCGCGACGGCAACCGCCGTGGCCGTGAGGGTGTGCGGGACTACATGTCCTACGTCGCCGAACTGTGCGTGAAATACCCCGACCGTTTCATCGGCAATTTCAACTTCAACCCGCGCTGGGGGCCGGAAAACGGTGCGGCGGAGCTGGAGTTCCACATCAAGGAATACGGTTTCAAGATGCTCAAGCTGCACGCCAACATGCACGGTTATCGTCCGGACCGGGCGCTGGACTGGCTGCGTCCGGCAATGAAGGTGTGTGCCAAGTACAACATCGTGGTGCTGATCCACACGGGCGACGGCCCGTACACCATTCCAACCATGTTCTACCCGATCATCCGTGAGTTCCCGATGGTCAATTTCATCATCGGCCACTTCGGTATCCAGACCGGCGGCAACTACTCGTTCGAAGCGTTCTGGATGGCCATGGACACGCCGAACGTGTTCTGCGAATCGGGCTGGTGCTTCCAGTCACGGATTGTCGAGTTCGCCAAGGACCTGCCACGCAACAAGATCGTGTTCGGCACCGACTCGCCGCCGAACGAGCCGGGCATGTGGCTGCGCGAGCTTGAGGTGCTGTGCTCGCCCGCACCACAAGGCCTGGGCATCGACGAGGACCACCTTGAGGATTACCTGGGCAACAACATCGCCCGGTTGTGCGGCATCGAACCGACGCCGCCACCCAAGGACCTGGCCGAGGCGGATATTCGCCTGACCACGACGTACCCGTAGTACCCCATGTGGGAGCGAGCCTGCTCGCGAAAGCGGAGTGTCAGGCGGTACAGATGTCGCCTGACACGGCCTCTTCGCGAGCAGGCTCGCTCCCACAGGGACCTCGCTGTCCCTTTTTCACGAGGTGAAACCATGACCCTCTCGACGCTCGGCGATACCCAGGATTTTCATGTTTTTCTAGACGCCTATCGCCGGCAATACCCGGACGATGTGCTGACGGTCCGGCAATCCCTTTCAGCCGACCAGGACGTCACCGCCCTGGTCGATGCCCTGGCCACACTGGGCCGCGACCCGCTGCTGATCTGCGAAAAAGTCGGCACCTTCGGCGTGCCAGTGGCCACCAACCTGTTTGCCTCCCGTACCCGTATCGCACGAATGTTCGGCGTTGCCCCGGCGCAACTGCACGAGACGTTCCAGCAACGCGCCAAC
This sequence comes from Pseudomonas umsongensis, assembly GCF_002236105.1. Taxonomy (GTDB): domain Bacteria; phylum Pseudomonadota; class Gammaproteobacteria; order Pseudomonadales; family Pseudomonadaceae; genus Aquipseudomonas; species Aquipseudomonas umsongensis. The sequence goes on along the minus strand of NZ_NIWU01000001.1, from coordinate 651,041 downwards.
AACCCCATCGCCCCGCGCTACGTGGAAAGCGGCCCGGTGCTGGACGAGATCTACGAAGGCGAAGCCGTGGACCTGGCGCTGTTGCCGATGCTCAAGCATTTCGCCAGTGATCGCGGTCCCTACATCACCAACGCGATCATCATTGCCGAGGACCCGGTCAGCGGCATCGCCAATATGAGCTACCACCGCTCGATGCGCCACGCCCGGCAGACCCTCGCCACCAGCCTGCACTCACGGGGCCATCTGTGGCGCATGCTGCAAACCGCCCGCGAGCGTGGCGAAGAATTGCGCGTGGCCATGGTGGTCGGCGCGCACCCTTTGTTCATGCTCGCGGCGGCCGCACGCTTGCCGTTCGGCAGCGATGAGCGCGCCGTGGCGGGCGGATTGTTCGGCGCGCCGCTGGAGCTGGTGAAGACCCCGCGCTACGGGATCGGCGTCCCGGCCAGCGCAGAATTTGTCCTCGAAGGTGCGATCGATCCCACGGCCTATGCCGAAGAAGGTCCGTTCGGTGAATTCAGCGGCTACTCCTCGGATCGCTCGACCAACAATGTACTGCGGGTCGATACCCTGATGCGGCGCAAGGACGCCTGGCTGGTGGACGTGGTCGGCGGTCGCTACGCCGAACACCTGACCCTGGCGCGACTGCCCCGGGAAGCGGAGATGAGCGAAAAGCTCAAGGCACGCTTCCCCGCCGTCACCGCCGTGCACTACCCGAATTCGGGCACCCATTTTCATTGCTACGTCGCGCTGGAGCAAAGCCGCGACGGCGAAGCGCGACAGATCATGCTGGCCCTGCTCGGCTGGGACCCGTACCTGAAGACCGTGATCGCGGTGGACAGCGACATCGATATCAGCGACGACAGTCAAGTGCTGTGGGCGCTGGCCACGCACTTCCAGCCGCACCAGGACATCTTCGTCATCGATGGCTTGCCTGGCAGCCCGCTGGACCCGTCATCGTCCGTCAACGGCACTACCTCGCGAATGGGCCTGGACGCTACCCGCGGCTCAGGCTTCGACGGGATCAAGGCGCAACTTGAACGGGATGCGGTCGACCGCGCCCGCCAACTGCTCGCTGGCCTGCAATCATGAACCGCCAGCGCATGGTGGTCGGCATCAGCGGTGCGTCGGGTTTTATCTACGGCGTACGCCTGCTGCAATTGCTCGCCGAACTGGACATTGAAAGCCACCTGGTCATCAGCCGCGCCGCGCTGCTGACCATGGCCCACGAAACCGATTACAAACTGGCCGACGTCACGGCGCTGGCCAGCCATTATCACCGCGCCGATGACGTAGCGGCCGGTATCGCCAGCGGTTCGTTCCGCTGCCTGGGCATGGTGGTCGCGCCCTGTTCCATGCGCACCCTGGCGGAAATCGCCACCGGCACCTCTTCAGGGCTGATCGGGCGGGCCGCCGACGTCACGCTCAAGGAACGCCGCACGCTGGTGCTGATGGCCCGGGAAACCCCGCTGACCCTCGCCCACCTGCGCAACATGACGGCTGTCACGGAGATGGGCGGAATCATCGCGCCGCCCGTTCCGGCCTTCTACGCCCGCCCGCAAGACCTGGCACAGATGGTCGACCACAGCCTCGGTCGCGTCCTCGACCTGTTCGGCCTCGATGCCGGCACGGCAACGCGCTGGCGAGAACCCACAACCCCCTGTGGGAGCGAGCCTGCTCGCGAAAGGGGTGAATCAGTCGCCAACTTCGCTGATTGACACGCCGCATTCGCGAGCAGGCTCGCTCCCACAGTTGATAGCACTCAGACCCTTCAGTTATTCAAGGAGCCTCACATGAACACCCCCTTCAACGCCCCAACCCCCAACACCAAAATCCCGGTGACCATCCTCACCGGCTTCCTCGGCGCCGGCAAAACCACCCTGCTCAACTACATCCTCAAGGAGAACCACGGCCGCAAGATCGCCGTGATCGAGAACGAGTTCGGTGAGGTCGGCATCGACGGCGACCTGGTGCTCAGTTCCGAAACCGAAGAAATCTACGAGATGGTCAACGGCTGCGTGTGCTGCACCGCCGAGGTTCGCGAAGACCTGGTGCGCATCGTCCGTGAACTGGTAGCGCGCCCGGTGCGCCTCGATCACATCCTGATCGAGACCAGCGGCCTGGCCGATCCCTACCCGGTGGCCCAGAGCTTTTTCATCAATGACCCGATCGCCGATGAGGTGGAACTCGACGCCATTGTCACGATGGTCGATGCCAGGCACATAGCCCAGCACCTGGAAGACCTGCAACTCGATGGTGTGGACAACCAGGCCGTGGACCAGATCGTCTGTGCCGACCGCATCGTGATCAACAAGGTCGATCTGGTCAGCGAGGATGAAGTGGCATCCCTGAGCGGCAAGATTCGGGGCCTCAATGCTACGGCGGACCTGATGACCTCCAGCTACGCCGAAATCGACCTGTCGAAAATCCTTGGCATCGGCGCCTTCGAGTCCACGCAGAAACTCATGGAAATCGGTGCCGAGCACGATGACCACGCCGATGACCATCACCACGATCATGACGATCTCGACCATGACCATGATCCGAGCGTGTCGTCGGTGGGCATCACCGTGGACGGGGCGGTCAACCTGGGCGACTTCCATCGCTGGATCACACAGTTGCGCAACGAGCAGGCCGACAACCTGTATCGCATGAAGGGCGTACTGGCGGTGGCTGATCAGGACCAACGCTACGTGCTGCAAGGGGTGCACAGCCTCGTCGAGTTCCGTGCCTCCACCGCATGGGGCGCCGAACCGCGCTCCAGCAAGATTGTGTTCATCGGCCGCGACCTGGACCGCGCGGCCCTGAACCAGGGCTTTGCCGCCTGCCTGGCAGGCTGAAAAAAGGCATCGGAGCCGGTGGATGGCGGTTCCGGGCACATGAATGACTGGTGCCCATTTTTCAGAACGACCCAAACCCTGTAGGAGCTGGCTTGCCAGCGATGACGGCTTAACAGTCACCCGATTTGTCGACTGACAATCCGCTATCGCTGGCAAGCCAGCTCCTACAAGGAATTAGGTGCCGTTGAACGGACATCAGAACGAATACCCCTCTGTACCGAATAACAACAGCTAGAGGTGATTCCCCATGTCGTCAGCCAATACCCCCGCAACACCCGCCATCCACCCCGTCGACCGGGTTCTGCCGGTGCGGCAAATGCTCACCCTCGGCCTGCAACACATGGCCGTCTCGTACATCGGCGCCATCGCCGTGCCGTTGATTGTCGCCAGCGCCCTGAAAATGTCCCAGGCCGACACGGTGGTGCTGATCAGCACCACGCTGTTCTGCTCGGGCATCGCCACCCTGCTGCAAACCGTCGGTTTCTGGAAATTCGGCGTGCGCCTGCCAATTCTCCAAGGCGTGGCGTTCAGCAGCGTCGGGCCGGTGATCGCCATCGGCACCAACCCGGATGTCGGGTTCGCCGGGGTCTGCGGAGCGGTGATCGGCGCGGGGATTTTCACCATGCTGATCGCACCGTTCGTGGGTCGACTACGGCGCTTTTTTCCACCGGTGGTCACCGGTTGCATCGTCACCGTAATCGGCCTTCAGCTGTTTCCGATCGCCTATGAGTGGGTTGGCGGCGGACGGCATGCCACCGACTTCGGGGCGCCGGCGTACCTGGCCGTCGCGGCGGTGGTGTTGCTCAGCATCCTGCTGGTCAACCGGTACGGCAGCCCGATGCTGCGCAACATGGCGGTGCTGGTGGGCATGCTGGTGGGCGCGGCGCTGGCTTACGGGCTGGGCATGGGCAGTTTTCACAGCGTGCAGGACTCGCCGTGGCTCACCGTTCCCTACCCGTTCTACTTCGGCCTGCCGACCTTCAGCCTGATCCCCATCGCCACCATGGTGGTGGTGATGATCGTGCAGATGGTCGAATCGATGGGGCTGTTCGTGGCCATCGGCGACATCGTCGATAAACCGGTGGAAGAAAAACAGGTGATCAACGGCCTGCGCGCTAACGGCCTGGCGAGCACCATCGCCGGGATGTTCGCGGCGTTCCCATTCATTGCCTTCATGGAAAACGTCGGGCTGGTGATCCTCACCGGTGTGCGCAGTCGCTGGGTGGTCGCCATCAGCGGCCTGCTGATGTGCTCGGTGGCGCTGGTGCCCAAGGCCGGGGCGATCATCGCCTCGATGCCGACTGCGGCGCTGGGCGGTGCCGGGATCGCCATGTTCGGCGTGGTCGCGGCAGCAGGGATCCAGACCCTGGCCAAGGTCGACTACGAGCGTAATCGCTACAACGTGCTGATCGTCGGCTTCACCCTCGCCGCCGCCCTCGTGCCGGTGCTGGCCCCGGCCCTGTTCAAGCAATTGCCCGAGTGGTCGCAGCCTTTCCTGCACAGCAGCGTGGTGATCGCCTGCCTGGTGTCGGTGTTGCTCAACGCCACCCTCAACGGCGTCAGCGTGCCTGACGCCGCCGCCAGCAAATCCGCCACCCACAGCCTCTGACTGGAGCCGACCATGACTCAACTGCAAAACATCCTGATCAAGAACCCGCAGGCAGTAATGACCGGCCTGCGTGGCCCGCGCGCCCGGGCCGGCGCCGTGGACATCCGCGTCGTCAACGGGCGCATCGCCGAAATGGCCGCAGGCCTTCAAGTGCAACCCGGTGAACGGCTGATCGATGCGCGCCACGCGGTGGTGTATCCGGGCTGGATCAACACCCACCACCACCTGTTCCAGAACCTGCTCAAGGCCGTGCCCGAAGGATTGAACCAGGACCTGCAAGGCTGGCTGGCCAGTGTGCCTTACCCGCGTCTGAACCGCTTCACGCCGCAACTGGCGCGGATCGCCGCACAACTGGGCATGGCCGAATTGCTGCTGTCGGGCGTGACGACCTGCGCCGATCACCATTACCTCTACCATGCCAACGGCACCACCGAGACCGGTGACCTGCTGTTCGATATGGCCGATCAGTTCGGCCTGCGTTTCGTTTTGTGCCGGGGCGGCGCGCTGGAGTCGGCCAGCGCCCATCCGGGGTTCTCTAAAACCGCGCTGCAACCGGAAACCCTCGACCAGATGGTCGGTGACATCGAACGACTGAAATCCCGCTATCACCAGGACACCCCGGACGCCATGCGCCGGGTGGTGGTCGCGCCGACCACCCCGACTTTTTCATTGCCGCCGACACTGCTGCGTGAACTGGCCCATACCGCGCGCGGCCTCGGTTTGCGCCTGCACACGCACTTGTCTGAAACGCAGAACTACGTGAATTTCTGCCGTGAAAAATACAACTGCCTGCCGGTGGAATTCGTCGCCGAACACGAGTGGCTCGGCCCGGACGTGTGGTTCGCCCATGCGGTACACATGCAGCCCGGTGAAATCCGCATGCTCGCGCAAACCGGCACCGGCATTTCCCATTGCCCGGTGAGCAATGCACGCCTCGGTAGCGGCGTCGCGCCGGTGCCGCAGATGTTCGAGGCCGGGGTGCCGATTTCCCTTGGGGTGGATGGTGTGGCCTCCAACGAATCCGGCAGCATGGTCGGCGAAGCGAACACCGCATGGTTGATTCACCGGGCGCAGCAAGGCGCCTCGGCCACCACCGTCGAAGATGTCATTCACTGGGGCACGTCCGGGGGCGCGCAGGTGCTGGGGCTGGGGGCGGTCGGCACCCTGGAAATCGGCCAGGCGGCGGACCTGGTGGCCTACGGTCTTGACCATCCGCGGTTCTTCGGTTTCCACGACAGCGCCGTCGCGCCGGTGGTGGCGGGTGAGCCGATCGCAGTGAAGTACAGCCTGGTCGGTGGTCGGGTGGTGGTCGATAACGGCGTGATTCCGGGGCTGGATGTGCAGCGGATGCGGGCCGAGGCGTGGGATGGGGTCCGGCAGTTGATGAACATCGACGACTGATCCACCACCCCGCATTCCTGTAGGAGCTGCCGCAGGCTGCGATCTTTTGATCTAGATCTTAAAGCAAAGTCAAAAGATCGCAGCCTGCGGCAGCTCCTACAGGGTCTCCTTCGTATTCAGGAACTGATTCCATGTCCGGCCTCAATGATCTTCTACAAGCCATCGACACCGCCGCCCGCCAGGGCGAAGAAACCATCCTCGCCACCGTGGTCAAGGTTGAAGGCTCGGCCTACCGCCGTCCCGGTGCGCGGATGCTCATCCCCATACACGGCCGCACCGTTGGCACCGTCAGCGGCGGCTGCCTGGAGCAGGACCTGGCGAAAAAAGCCTGGTGGCTCACCGATTCCAGTGAACCGGTAGTACGTCGCTACAGCACGGGCGCCACCGAGGACGAGGACGACGAGCAAAGCGCCCTGACCTTTGGCCTGGGTTGCAACGGCACGGTATTCGTCATGCTCGAACGCCTGCGGGCAAAGTCGCCTGCCCCGGCCATCGATCTGCTGCGACGGGTGCGCGACAGTCAACAACCTGCCGCCATGGCCACGGTGATTGCAAGCTCTCGCGATGCATCTGCCAGAGTCGGTGACCGTTTGTTGTCGAATACCGAAGGCAGCCTGCGCAACCTGCAACTGAACAGTGCTATGCGCCGTGGTCTGCACAAGACCCTGATGCAGAAGAAGTCCTCGATACGCCTCTACAGCAACGCCCGTGGTGAAGTCGAAGTATTTTTCGAGTACATCGCCCCGCCGCCTCGCCTGGTGATTATCGGCGCCGGCCACGACGCACAGCCGCTGGTGCGCATGGCCAAGTTGCTGGACTGGCACGTCAGTGTGATCGACAGCCGCAGCCACTTCGCCCGCGCCGAACGTTTCCCGCAAGCCGACGCCGTTATCCTCGCCAGCCTCGACAACCCGTTCGACCTGGCCCCGCTGATCGACGGCGCCGCCGTCGCGGTAATGACCCACAGCTACCGCCAGGACCGCCATTGGCTCGGGCTGGCGCTGCAAGCCGCGCCCGCCTACATCGGCCAACTCGGTCCCAAAGAACGCACCGAACGCCTGCTGGCGCAAATCGGCACCAGCACGTCTGCTCTGCACTACCCGATGGGCCTCGACCTGGGTGGCGATACGCCGCAGAGCGTGGCGCTGGCAATACTCGCCGAAATGACGGCGGTGATGAACCAGCGCCAAGGCGGGATGCTCAGGCATCGAGGCAAACCGATTCATCATGCGGATCTTGTTGTCAGTGAAAAGCTTGAAATGACGGCAACGGTTTGAAGATCGAACAATTGCAGCCTGCGGGACCTCCCCCAGGCTGCGATTTATTGCATTTCAGGCAGCCGGAGCCCCCTTTGCCACCGCCGCCGAAGCCGCCAGCATCGCCCGCAACAGCACCGCACACCCGGCCGCCAGGTCATCCGGGGCGGCATTTTCGATTTCGTTGTGGCTGATGCCGCCTTCGCACGGCACGAAGATCATCCCGGCCGGACCCAGCTCGGCAAGGAAGATCGCGTCGTGTCCGGCGCCGCTGACGATGTCCATGTGCGACAGGCCCAGCCCTTGCGCCGCGTTACGTACCGCTTCGACGCAGCCCTTGTCGAAGTACAGCGGCGGGAAGTCGGCGGTGGGTGTCAGTTCATAGGTCAGGCCATGTTCTTCGCAGGTGGTCTCGATGACTTCGCGCACTTCAGCGATCATCGAGTCCAGTCGCGACGGCTCCAGGTGACGGAAGTCCAGGGTCATGCGCACCTCGCCCGGAATGACGTTGCGCGAGCCGGGGTAGGCTTGCAGGCAACCGACAGTGCCACAGGCATGGGGCTGATGACCGAGGGCCGCGCGGTTGACCGCACCGACGATCACTGCCGCGCCGACCAGGGCGTCCTTGCGCAGGTGCATCGGCGTTGGGCCGGCGTGGGCCTCGACGCCACGCAGTTTCAGGTCGAACCATTTCTGTCCGAGGGCGCCCATGACCACGCCGATGGTTTTGCGTTCGTCTTCGAGAATCGGACCTTGTTCGATGTGCGCCTCGAAATAGGCGCCCACCGCGTGGCCGCTAACCGCGCGTGACCCGGCATAGCCGATAGCGTTGAGCGCTTCGTCCACCGTCACGCCCTCGGCGTCAACCTTGGCCAGGGTCTCTTCCAGGGTGAATTTCTCGGCGAATACGCCGGAACCCATCATGCATGGGGCGAAACGCGAGCCTTCTTCGTTGGTCCACACCACCACTTCGAGCGGCGCTTCGGTCTCGATGCCCAGGTCATTGAGGGTACGCAGCACTTCCACGCCGGCGAGCACGCCGAAGCAACCATCGAACTTGCCCCCCGTGGGCTGGGTGTCGATGTGACTGCCGGTCATGACCGGTGGCAGGTCCGGGTTGCGCCCCGGGCGACGGGCGAAAATATTGCCGACGGCGTCGATACTGACGGTGCAACCGGCTTCCTCACACCACCTCACGAACGTATCGCGGGCCTGGCGGTCGAGATCGGTCAGGGCCAGGCGACAGACACCGCCCTTGACCGTGGCGCCGAGCTTGGCCAGTTCCATGAGCGACTGCCACAGACGGTCGCGGTTGATGTGCTGATGGGTCGATTGCAGAACGTCTACGGCTGCGTTCATGGGGATCTCCTGAGGCTGTTTGGATCTGATAGTTCCCACGCTCCGCGTGGGAATTCATCCATGGACGCTCTGCGTCCAGGCTTGGGACGCAGAGCGTCCCGGGCTGCATTCCCACGCAGAGCGCGGGAACGATCATTACAGGGTTGACTTGGCAACCACGGGGCTCGGGCGCATCGCGCATAGCCCGTAATAAATCAACCCCCCCAGGGCCGAGCCGGTAAACCAGCCATAGCTGTAGAACCAGCTGAAGGCATCACTGCCGAGCGACAGCAGCGTCAACACCACCGGCACCCCGAAGGCGATGAAACCGTTCCAGTTCCACGCCGGATACACGTCGTCGCGGTACAGCCCAGCCAAATCCAGCTGCTGTTTCTTGATCAGGAAATAGTCCACCACCATGATCCCGGCAATCGGCCCCAGCAAGCTGGAGTAGCCGAGCAGCCAGTTGGAATAGACCGTTTCCAGGCTCAGGTCGGAAACGATCAGGCCGAGCTTTTTCAGCAGTTCATGGGCCATCAGCGCCAGCCCGACCAGCCCGGTGAGCATCACCGCCTTGGTCCGGTTGATCGCCTTGGGGGCGATGTTCTGGAAATCGTTGGTGGGCGACACGATGTTGGCTGCGGTGTTGGTCGACAGCGTCGCGATGATGATCAGCGCCATGGCCAGCGCCACCCACACCGGGCTCTGGATATGGCCGATCAGGGTCACCGGGTCGGACACCGTCACACCCACCAGCTTCACCGAGGCGGCGGTCATCACCACGCCCAGGGAGGCAAACAGGAACATGGTCAGTGGCAGGCCAATGATCTGCCCGACAATCTGGTCTTTCTGGCTTTTCGCGTAGCGGCTGAAGTCAGGTATGTTCAGCGACAGCGTGGCCCAGAACCCGACCATCGCGGTCAACCCCGCCGCAAAGTAACTGGCCACCCCCGCGCCTTCGGGACGCTTGGCCGGGATCGCCAGCAGCTCGGACATCGATACATTGGGCATGGCCCACACCAACAACCCCACCCCCACCAGTACCAGCAGTGGTGCCGAGAGGGTTTCCAGCCATTTGATCGACTCGGCGCCGCGAATCACCACCCACAGGTTCAGCGCCCAGAACACCATGAAGCCGATGACCTCGCCGGTGCCGCCCAGGGATTTCCAGCCCTCGAACACCGAGCCCAGGAACAGGTGAATTGCCAGGCCACCGAACATCGTCTGGATGCCGAACCAGCCACACGCCACCAAGGCGCGGATCAGACACGGGATGTTGGAGCCGAAGATGCCGAAGGACGAACGCAGCAACACCGGAAACGGGATGCCGTATTTGGTGCCGGGAAACGCGTTGAGCGTCAGCGGGATCAATACGATGATGTTGGCGAACAGAATCGCCAGCAGCGCTTCACCGACGCTCAGGCCGAAGTACGCCGTCAGCACTCCGCCCAGGGTATAGGTGGGCACGCATATCGCCATGCCCACCCACAATGCCGTGATGTGCCATTTGTTCCAGGTTCGTTCGTGCACCTTGGTCGGTGCTATGTCGTGGTTGTAACGGGGACTGTCGAGGACATCGCTACCGGCTTCCAGCTCGAACAAGCCGTCGCGCTCGTTCACTTGCGATCTGATCTGTTGCATGGCCGCTCCACTGATCTTTGAATTATTTTTGCTCATCAGGGGCTGGCGGCTTCAATAAACGTGCCGGTTGCCCCGCTTGCGCATCGGGCAGTTCCATAAACACTCTGTAAACAACTGATGTTTATCAGTTTTACTGGATCAACCAGGTAACCCTCGGTGACTTGTCACGCCACTGGAAACGATCTGCGCCAAGTTGTCCGAACAGTCAGGACTCAATCTGGTGCATCGATATTTTTCTCACGGTCGCGCATCAACCATAGACCATCCTCAAACGGCTGATTTCACATAAGAAATCTTGACCATATTTAGATCCTGTCAAGTGCGTCAAAATGGTGAGTGGCCTCACCATTTTGGTGAAAACAGCGTTTTATCGTTATTTATCAGTTAGTTAAAACAGTAATAAGCTTATAAAAAATATTCTTGCTCATTCCCATAACTCAGACTAGCTTTTAATCCTGACAGCGCTGACAGGAATAGTCCGGTTAACGCTGGCGTCATACAAAACATCTAGAACCGGCATCAGTCGGTCATGCCTGCGAGGAACCCGGAATGTCTCTGTTGATCCGTGGCGCTACCGTTATTACCCATGATGAAAGTTATCGCGCCGATGTGTATTGCGCAGACGGCGTAATCAAGGCCATCGGCGAAGACCTCGACGTTCCAGCAGGTGCCGAGATACTCGACGGCAGTGGTCAGTACCTGATGCCCGGCGGCATCGACCCCCACACCCACATGCAACTGCCCTTCATGGGCACCGTGGCCAGCGAAGACTTTTTCAGTGGCACGGCGGCGGGTCTGGCCGGTGGCACCACGTCGATCATCGACTTCGTGATCCCCAATCCGCAGCAGTCATTGATGGAGGCCTTCCACCAGTGGCGTGGCTGGGCCGAGAAGTCGGCGTCCGACTACGGCTTCCACGTCGCCATCACCTGGTGGAGCGAACAGGTCCGCGAAGAAATGGCCGAGCTGGTGATTCATCACGGGATCAACAGTTTCAAGCATTTCATGGCCTATAAGAACGCGATCATGGCGGCAGACGACACCCTGGTAGCGAGTTTTGAGCGCTGCCTGGAACTGGGCGCGGTGCCGACCGTGCATGCGGAAAACGGTGAGCTGGTGTATCACCTGCAACGCAAACTCATGGCCCAGGGCATGACCGGGCCGGAGGCGCATCCACTGTCGCGTCCCTCGCAGGTGGAAGGCGAAGCCGCGAGCCGTGCCATCCGCATTGCCGAAACCCTCGGCACGCCGTTGTACCTGGTGCATGTATCGACCAAAGAGGCGCTGGACGAAATCACCTACGCCCGCGCCAAGGGCCAACCGGTCTACGGCGAAGTGCTGGCCGGGCATCTGCTGCTGGACGACAGCGTCTACCGGCACCCGGACTGGCAAACCGCCGCCGGCTACGTGATGAGCCCGCCGTTCCGCCCGCGGGGTCATCAAGAGGCCCTTTGGCACGGTTTGCAGGCAGGTAACCTGCACACCACCGCCACCGATCACTGCTGCTTCTGCGCGGAGCAAAAAGCCGCCGGCAAGGACGACTTCAGCAAGATCCCCAACGGCACCGCCGGCATCGAAGACCGCATGGCGGTGTTGTGGGATGAAGGCGTGAACACCGGGCGTTTTTCGATGCAGCAATTTGTGGCGCTGACCTCCACCAACACCGCGAAAATCTTCAACCTCTACCCACGCAAAGGCGCGATCCGCGTCGGTGCCGATGCCGACCTGGTGCTGTGGGATCCGCAAGGTACGCGGACAATTTCCGCCAAGACCCATCACCAGCAGGTCGACTTCAATATTTTCGAAGGCAAGACCGTGCGCGGTGTACCGAGCCACACCATCAGCCAGGGGCGCGTGGTCTGGGCCGATGGCGATCTACGGGCTGAGCGCGGTGCCGGGCGCTACATCGAGCGGCCGGCTTATCCGGCGGTGTTCGATTTGCTGAGCAAACGGGCCGAGTTGAACCAGCCGGTGGCGGTCAAACGCTGAAATCAAGGCCTTCAATCGCTCCCACATCTGGAATGCGAACCCTGTAGGAGCTGCCGCAGGCTGCGATCTTTTGATTTTGCTTCCAAGATCAAGATCAAAAGATCGCAGCCTGCGGCAGCTCCTACAGGGGATGGCGTAGCACTGAGTAATGCCCAACAGAGGCAGCACCTCAATTACCGTGAGGCCAAATACCGTGATCAAGACCCTGACCCACCTCCCGCATCCCGTTGAGAATGCGGCCGCCCTCGCCGGCCATTTCACCGACCTGGCGCCGCCACTCAATGATCGCCAGGCCCATCTGGAGGCCTCGCGCTGCCTGTATTGCTACGACGCACCCTGCGTGAATGCCTGCCCGAGTGAAATCGATATTCCCTCGTTCATCCGTAACATCCACCAGGACAACGTGCAGGGCGCGGCGCAGAAAATCCTCTCCGCCAACATCCTCGGTGGCAGTTGCGCCCGGGTCTGTCCGACAGAAATTCTTTGTCAGCAAGCCTGCGTGCGCAACAACGCCCATGAGTGCGCGCCGGTCTTGATCGGCCTGTTGCAACGTTATGCCGTGGACAACGCGCATTTCAGCCAGCATCCATTCTCCCGCGCGGCCGCCACCGGCAAGCGCATCGCCGTGGTCGGGGCCGGCCCCGCCGGGTTGTCCTGCGCCCACCGCAGTGCGATGCACGGCCATGACGTGGTGATTTTCGAGGCCAGGGAAAAGGCCGGTGGCCTGAACGAATACGGGATCGCGAAATACAAACTGGTGGACGATTACGCACAAAAGGAGCTGGACTTCCTGTTGGAAATCGGTGGCATCGAAATCCGCCATGGGCACAGGCTCGGGGAAAACCTCAGCCTCAGCGACCTGCATCAACAATTCGACGCGGTGTTCCTCGGCCTCGGCCTGGCGGCCAGCAAACAGCTTGGCCTACAGCATGAAGACGCGCCCGGCCTGGTAGCCGCCACCGACTATATCCGCGAGCTGCGCCAGGCCGACGACTTGACCCAGCTGCCGCTGGCTGACCACTGCATCGTGCTCGGCGCCGGCAACACCGCCATCGACATGGCGGTGCAGATGGCCCGGCTCGGCGCCCACGACGTCAACCTGGTGTATCGCCGTGGTGTCGAGGACATGGGGGCCACCCACCATGAACAGGAGATTGCCAAGGCCAATCAGGTACGCCTGTTGACCTGGGCCCAACCGGAGGAAGTCTTGCTCAATGACCAGGGCCAGGTGCGCGGCATGCGATTCGCTCGCACCCACCTGGTTGAAGGCCGCCTGCAAACCACTGGCGAAACTTTTGAGCTGGCTGCCGACGCGATATTCAAGGCCATCGGCCAGGCCTTCGACAGCAGCGCACTCAGCGATCCGCTGGCCCGGGAACTCAAGCGCGACGGTGATCGCATCCAGGTGGACGAGCATCTGCGCACCAGCATTCCTGGCGTGTATGCCGGCGGCGACTGCACCAGCCTCGACCAGGATCTCACCGTTCAGGCAGTACAGCACGGCAAGCGCGCCGCCGAGGCGATCAACGCTCAACTGATGCTCAATGTGGAGGCTGCATAAATGGCCGATCTGTCGATTGTCTTTGCTGGCATCAAGTCCCCCAACCCGTTCTGGCTGGCCTCTGCACCGCCGACCGACAAGGCCTACAACGTGGTCCGCGCCTTCGAGGCTGGCTGGGGTGGCGTGGTCTGGAAAACCCTGGGGGAAGACCCGGCGGCGGTCAACGTTTCTTCGCGCTATTCGGCGCACTTCGGGGCTAATCGGGAGGTACTGGGTTTTAACAATATCGAACTGATCACCGATCGCTCGCTGGAGATCAACCTGCGGGAAATCACCCAGGTCAAGAAGGACTGGCCGGACCGCGCGCTTATCGTGTCGCTGATGGTGCCTTGCGTCGAAGAATCGTGGAAACACATCCTGCCGCTGGTGGAAGCCACGGGTGCCGACGGCATCGAGCTGAACTTCGGTTGCCCTCACGGTATGCCTGAGCGCGGCATGGGCGCAGCGGTTGGCCAAGTCCCGGAATACGTCGAGCAGGTCACCCGCTGGTGCAAGACCTATTGCTCATTGCCGGTGATCGTCAAGCTCACGCCGAACATCACCGACATCCGTGTCGCTGCCCGCGCGGCGCATCGTGGCGGTGCGGATGCGGTGTCGTTGATCAATACGATCAACTCGATCACCAGCGTCAACCTGGAGCGCATGGTCGCCAATCCCATTGTCGGCAGCCAAAGTACCCATGGCGGCTATTGTGGCTCGGCAGTCAAGCCGATCGCCTTGAACATGGTCGCCGAAATCGCCCGCGACCCTCAGACCCAGGGCCTGCCGATCAGCGGCATTGGCGGCATTGGCAACTGGCGCGATGCCGCCGAATTCATTGCGCTGGGCAGCGGCTCGGTGCAAGTGTGCACGGCGGCAATGCTGCATGGCTTCCGGATTGTCGAGGAGATGAAGGACGGCCTGTCCCGCTGGATGGACAGTCAAGGTTACGCCAACATCGCCGAGTTTTCCGGGCGTGCGGTGGGCAATACCACCGACTGGAAGTACCTGGATATCAACTATCAGGTGATCGCGAAGATCGATCAGGAGGCGTGTATTGGGTGTGGGCGCTGCCATATTGCCTGCGAAGACACCTCGCACCAGGCGGTCGCCAGCGTCAAGCAGGCGGACGGTACCCACAAGTATGAAGTGATCGATGATGAGTGCGTGGGCTGCAACCTGTGCCAGATCACCTGCCCGGTGCAGGACTGTATCGAGATGGTGCCGATGGAGAACGGCAAGCCATTTCTCGACTGGAATCATGATCCGAGGAATCCGTATCACGTCGCGGTTTGAGTTCAGCGGCGTCTGAACTCACTCCTTCGCGGGCAAGTCGGATCGCCGCACCGCCGCTCCCACAGGTTTTTCTGGCGTTCCCAAAACCTGTGGGAGCGGCGGTGCGGCGATCCGACTTGCCCGCGATGAGGCCATCAGCAACACCGAAGGCCTCAGGGCTCCAACCCGATCCCCCGCAAAATCACACTCGTCACCGTCTGCACCGCCCGCTCGAACTGCATATCGGACAACGGTTGATGATCATTCAAAATATTCACCTGATGATCAAAGTCGGCATAGTGCTGTGTCGAAGCCCAGATCATGTACAACAGGCTTGAAGGCTCCACCGGCAGGATGCGCCCGTCGTCCACCCACTGGCGGATCTTCGCTTCTTTCATCTTGGCCCAGTCATACAGGCTCGCGTCCAGCTTCGCGCCCAGGGTCGGCGCGCCGTGGATGATTTCGTTGGCCCAGACCTTTGAACCGTAGGGCCGGCTGCGCGAGTGGTTCATCTTGGCGCGGATGTAGCTGCTGAGCACCACGCGGGGGTCGTCGAACATCTCGAAGCACAGCGCGTCCTGCTTCCACACTTCCAGCAGGTCCAACAGCACGGCGCTGTACAGTTCGGTCTTGGTGCTGAAGTAGTAATGCAGGTTGGAGCGCGGCAGTTGCACCTCGGCGGCGATGTCGGCCATGGCGGTGCTACCAAAGCCTTTTTCGGCGAAGACCTTCTCGGCCCCCAGCAGAATTTTCTCGACGTTACTGCGACGAATCTCGATCTTGTGATTGCCCATGAGGGCTCCCTGACAACAACATTAAACAAGACTAGCACCGCTCTACGGCGCGGCGACAGGGGACCGTCGATTCCGGCGCATGGTCAGGGCACCTCTTGACCGCATTTCATACCTTCAAACCATGCCTGCGGTCTCTACCCATATAACCCCTTAACCCCGGGGGAACGAATTACCTCAAGTCATCGTATAACTTCCGATTGACAACCCCCAAAAATCCCGCAAATATCTTCGCCAATGTTGTACGACGACGTATGACAAAAATAAAAACAAAAAAGCAGCAAGGGAGCGTCACAGTGAGCAAGCTCGTCCTCGATTCGTCCGTCCGTACTCCACGCCCAACCATCACCCGCTTGCAGACACTGAGCCTGTACGGTTGCGCCAGCCTGGCCCTGAGCCTGCCCCTCACCAGCCAGGCCGAAGGCTTCACCGATGACGCCAAAGCCACGCTGAACCTGCGCAACGCCTACTTCAATCGCAACTACACCAACCCGGCCTACCCTCAGGGCAAGGCTGAGGAGTGGACACAGAACTTCATCCTCGACGCCAAATCCGGCTATACCCAGGGCCCGGTGGGCTTCGGTGTGGATGTGCTGGGGCTGTACTCGCAAAAGCTCGACGGCGGCAAGGGCACCACGGGAACGCAGTTGCTGCCGGTCCATGGTGACGGCCGCCCGGCCGACAACTTCGGGCGCCTGGGCGTGGCACTCAAAGGCAAGATCTCGAGAACCGAACTGAAGGTCGGCGAATGGATGCCGGTGTTGCCGATCCTGCGTTCCGACGACGGCCGCTCGCTGCCGCAAACCTTCCGCGGTGGCCAGGTGACGTCCACCGAGATCAGCGGCCTGACGCTCTACGGCGGGCAGTTCCGCCAGAACAGCCCGCGCAACGATGCGAGCATGGAAGACATGTTCATGAACGGCAAGTCGGCGGCCTTTAGCTCGGACCGTTTCAACTTCGGCGGCGGCGAATACGCCTTCAACGAAAAACGCACCCAGGTCGGCGTCTGGTACGCCGAACTCAGCGACATCTACCAGCAGCAGTACTTCAACCTCAGTCACAGTCAGCCAATCGGCGACTGGACCCTGGGCGCCAACCTCGGCTACTTCATCGGCAAGGAAGACGGCAGTGCCCTGGCCGGTGACCTGGACAACAAGACCGCCTTCGCCCTGCTCTCGGCCAAATACGGTGGCAACACCTTTTATGTCGGCCTGCAAAAACTCAGCGGCGACGACGTGTGGATGCGGGTCAACGGCACCAGCGGCGGGACCCTGGCCAACGACAGCTACAACTCCAGCTACGACAACGCCAGGGAGAAGTCCTGGCAGGTGCGTCACGACTACAACTTCGTGGCCCTGGGCATTCCCGGCCTGACACTGATGAACCGCTACATCAGCGGCGACAACGTGCACACCGGCACCATCACCGACGGCAAGGAATGGGGCCGCGAATCGGAACTGGCCTACACGGTGCAGAGCGGCGCGTTGAAAAACCTCAACGTCAAATGGCGCAATGCGAGCATCCGCAAGGATTTCAGCACCAACGAGTTCGACGAAAACCGGATTTTCATCAGCTACCCGATTTCGTTGTTGTAAGAGCAGAGGATCAACAAATGCCCCTGTAGGAGCTGGCTTGCCAGCGATGGCGTCCGCCAGATCGCCATCGCTGGCAAGCCAACTCCTACAGGGATCGAGATTTACCAGAGCATTGATCGGGGTGACCCTCCGTCAATTTCCACCAATGTCGCGTTGACAAAAACCGGAAAGCCTACCGATACTTCAGCAAAGTCGTACGACAACCTACAACGACCCAATAACAATAACTGCTTGTCCAGGAATTCCCATGACGACCACTGCAACCGCCCAAACGCCCTTCAATCGCCTGTTGCTGACCGGTGCTGCCGGTGGCCTGGGCAAAGTCCTGCGCGAGAGCCTGCGCCCGTACGCCAACGTCATTCGCCTGTCCGACATCGCCGAC
The DNA here is from genome assembly GCF_002236105.1 of Pseudomonas umsongensis. Taxonomy (GTDB): domain Bacteria; phylum Pseudomonadota; class Gammaproteobacteria; order Pseudomonadales; family Pseudomonadaceae; genus Aquipseudomonas; species Aquipseudomonas umsongensis. Next base: position 633,387 of record NZ_NIWU01000001.1, on the reverse strand, counting down.
ATCGCCCCCGCCATCGATGATCGCGAAGAAGTCGTGCCGTGCGACCTCGCCGACAAGCACGCGGTGCATCAGTTGGTCGAAGGCGTGGATGCGATCCTGCATTTTGGCGGGGTGTCGGTTGAGCGCTCGTTCGAAGAAATCCTCGGCGCCAACATCTGCGGCGTATTCCACATCTATGAGGCGGCACGCCGTCACGGCGTCAAGCGTGTGATCTTCGCCAGTTCCAACCACGTCATCGGCTTCTACAAGCAGGATGAAGTCATCGACGCCCATTCCCCTCGCCGCCCGGACAGCTACTACGGCTTGTCCAAGTCCTATGGCGAAGACATGGCCACGTTCTACTTCGATCGCTACGGCATCGAGACCGTCAGCGTGCGCATCGGCTCTTCGTTCCCCGAGCCGCAGAACCGCAGGATGATGAGCACCTGGCTGAGCTTCGGTGACCTCACCCAATTGCTCGAACGCGCGCTCTACACCCCCAACGTTGGACACACGGTGGTCTACGGCGCCTCCGACAACAAGGACGTCTGGTGGGACAACCGTTACGCCACGGTCCTGGGTTATGCCCCGCAGGACAGCTCCGAAGTGTTCCGTGAAAAGGTCGAAGCCCAGCCGCTGCCGGCCGCCGATGACCCGGTGCGGATCTACCAGGGCGGTGCCTTTTGCGTTGCCGGCCCGTTCGGCGACTGATCGCCCCAGCCATGAGCCCAACCACCAACAGCCAAGGGAATGAGTTGCCATGCAAGCCGAACTGATTGTCGATGCGCGCAATACGGTGGGTGAAAGCCCGGTCTGGGTCCCCGAGGAAAACGCCCTGTACTGGGTCGATATTCCCGCCGGGGGCCTGCAATGCTGGAGCGCGCAAACCGGTCATGTGCACGCCTGGAAAGCCCCGCAAATGCTCGCCTGCATCGCCCGTCACTCCGATGGCGGCTGGGTCGCCGGCATGGAGAGCGGGTTCTACCATCTGCATGCACATGCCGACGGCAGCCTCGACAGCGCCCCCCTGGCCCACGTCGATCACCCCCGCCCGGACATGCGCCTCAACGATGGTCGCTGCGACCGCCAGGGCCGCTTCTGGGCCGGGAGCATGGTACTGGACATGGGCGCCAATGCCGCCGTGGGCACGCTCTATCGCTATGGCGCCGGGCAACAAGGCCCGCTCCAGGCACAACTGAACGGCCTGATCGTGCCCAACGGCCTGGCCTTCAGCCCGGACGGCCGGACGATGTACCTGTCCGACTCCCATCCGCTGGTGCAGCAGGTCTGGGCATTCGATTACGACATCGACAGCGGCACTCCTTCCAACCGCCGCGTGTTCATCGACATGAATCAATATGCCGGCCGCCCTGATGGCGCGGCGGTCGATGCCGAGGGTTGTTACTGGATCTGCGGCAACGATGCCGGGTTGGTCCACCGCTTCACCCCCGACGGTCGACTGGACCGCTCCCTTGCCGTACCGGTGAAAAAACCGAGCATGTGCGCCTTCGGTGGCAGTCGCCTGGACACCTTGTTCGTGACCTCGATTCGCCCGGGAGACGACCTTGACGAGCATTCGCTGGCCGGTGGCGTGTTCGCCCTGGACCCCGGCGTCAAGGGATTGCCCGAGCCGCACTTCAAGCAATGAATGCAATTGTTGGCGCTACACCGCTGTGCCCTGAATAACAAAAACAACAAGACTGGAGACACCCCCGATGGACTTCAAACGCACCTTGCTCGCCGCAGCACTCCCTCTGGCCTTCACCCTCAGCAGCGCCGCCCATGCGCTGGAAATCAAGTTTGCCGACATCCACCCCGCGGGCTACCCCACCGTGGTCGCTGAAGAGCAATTGGGCAAGACACTGGTGGCCGACAGCGACGGCAAGCTGACCTTCAAGATGTTCGCCAGCGGTGTGCTCGGCTCGGAAAAAGAAGTTGTCGAGCAGGCCCAGGTTGGCGCGATCCAGATGGCTCGGGTCAGCCTCGGCATCGTCGGCCCGGTGGTGCCGGACGTGAACGTATTCAACATGCCGTTCGTGTTCCGCGACCAGGCGCACATGCGCAAGGTCATCGACGGTGAAGTCGGCGACGAGATCCTCGACAAGATCACCAACTCCGAATTCAACCTCGTCGCCCTCGCCTGGATGGATGGCGGCACGCGCAACATCTACACCAAGAAACCGGTGCGCAGCCTGGAGGATCTCAAGGGCATGAAGATTCGCGTGCAAGGCAACCCGATGTTCATCGAAACCATCAACGCCATGGGCGGCAACGGCATTGCCATGGACACCGGTGAAATCTTCAGTGCCCTGCAGACCGGTGTGATCGACGGTGCGGAGAACAACCCGCCGACCCTGCTCGAACACAATCACTACCAGAACGCCAAGTTCTATAGCCTGACCGGGCACCTGATCCTGCCCGAGCCGATCGTGATGTCGAAGATCACCTGGAACAAACTCACCCCCGAGCAGCAGGTGCTGGTGAAGAAGACCGCCAAGGCGGCGCAGGCGCAGGAGCGCACCCTGTGGGATGCCAAATCGGCCAGCAGCGAAGAAAAACTCAAGGCTGCCGGCGTCGAGTTCATCACCGTCGACAAGAAACCTTTCTATGAAGCGACCGCCTCGATCCGCGAGAAATACGGCGCACCCTACGCCGACCTGATCAAGCGCATCGAAGCCGTCCAGTAACTCTCCCGCTCCCTTGAAAGGCCCGGCGCGACGTTCGTTGGTAGACGCCCGTGCGCGCCCGGTTACGGTGAAACCCGATGAAGAATCTATTGCTGCGCATCAACGACAGGATCTACATGACCTGCATCTGGGTCGCGGGCCTGTCGGTCCTGGCAATTGCCCTGATCATTCCCTGGGGCGTCTTCGCCCGCTACGTCCTCGGCACTGGCTCAAGCTGGCCTGAGCCCACGGCGATTCTGCTGATGATGGTCTTCACCTTCATCGGCGCCGCCGCCAGCTACCGCGCTGGCGCACACATGGCCGTGGCCATGCTCACCGACCGCATGCCCCCCGAACTGCGCAAGGCTGTAGGCGTGGTCTCGCAACTGTTGATGGCAACCATCGCGTTGTTCATGACCATCTGGGGCAGCAAGCTGTGCCTGTCGACCTGGAACCAGTTCATGAGCGCCCTGCCCACCCTGCGCGTAGGCATTACCTACATGCCGATTCCGATTGGCGGCCTGCTGACGCTGATCTTTGTCCTGGAAAAACTCTTGCTCGGCGACCAGAGCAATCGTCGCGTCGTGCGTTTCGACATCGTTGAAGAAAACGAAGGGGCTGCCTGAATGGACGCTGTGATTCTGTTGGGTAGCTTCATAGCATTGATCCTGATCGGCATGCCGGTCGCCTACGCGCTCGGGCTCTCTGCGCTGATCGGCGCGTTCTGGATCGACATTCCGTTCCAGGCGCTGATGATTCAGGTGGCCGGTGGCGTCAACAAATTTTCCCTGCTGGCGATTCCGTTCTTCGTCCTCGCCGGTGCGATCATGGCCGAGGGCGGCATGTCTCGGCGCCTTGTGGCATTTGCCGGTGTGCTGGTCGGGTTCGTGCGCGGAGGACTGTCACTGGTCAACATCATGGCCTCGACCTTCTTTGGCGCTATTTCCGGTTCGTCGGTGGCGGATACCGCCTCGGTCGGTTCGGTGCTGATCCCGGAAATGGAACGCCGCGGCTATCCCCGTGAGTTCGCCACCGCCGTGACCGTCAGCGGCTCGGTGCAAGCCCTGTTGACGCCGCCAAGCCACAACTCGGTGCTCTACTCGCTGGCGGCAGGTGGAACGGTGTCGATCGCCTCGCTGTTCATGGCCGGCGTGGTGCCGGGCCTGTTGATGAGCGCGTGCCTGATGGTGCTGTGCCTGATCTTCGCCAAGAAGCGTGACTACCCCAAGGGCGAAGTCATCCCGATGCGCGAAGCCTTGAAAATCTGCGGCGAAGCACTTTGGGGCCTGATGGCCATGGTGATCATCCTCGGTGGCATTCTGTCGGGCATATTCACGGCGACCGAGTCGGCGGCCATCGCGGTACTGTGGTCGTTCTTCGTGACCATGTTCATCTACCGCGACTACAAGTGGAGCGAGCTGCCGAAACTGATGCACCGCACGGTGCGCACGATTTCGATCGTGATGATCCTGATCGGCTTCGCCGCCAGCTTCGGCTACATCATGACGCTGATGCAGATCCCGGCGAAGATCACCACGATGTTCCTGACCCTGTCGGACAACCGTTACGTGATCCTGATGTGCATCAACGTCATGCTGCTCTTGCTCGGCACCGTGATGGACATGGCACCCTTGATCCTGATCCTTACGCCGATCCTGATGCCAGTGATTCTCGGCATTGGCGTGGACCCGGTGCAGTTCGGCATGATCATGCTGGTGAACCTGGGGATCGGCTTGATCACACCGCCGGTAGGCGCGGTACTCTTTGTCGGGTCGGCGGTGGGCAAGGTCAGCATCGAATCAACCGTCAAGGCCCTGCTGCCGTTCTACGCCGTGCTGTTCCTGGTGCTGTTGGGCGTGACCTACATTCCTGCGCTGTCGCTGTGGTTGCCGCATCTGGTGTTGTAATCCGGCTGATCCTGCAACCGCTGAACTGTAGGAGCCGGCTTGCTGGCGATGGCGTTCTCAAGGGCGCCATCGCCAGCAAGCCGGCTCCTACAAAGGCAATCCGTGCATTCCCTTTACCGCTGGTGAATATGAAACCCACATTGCTCGAACTCGAAGACGAACTCACCCGCCTCACCCTCGCCCCCGAACTTGGCGGCAGCATCGTCAACTGGTCCGTGCGCCACACCGGCCAGCCGTTGTTACGACACGCCGATGAGCACGCATTGAACGCAGGCCTTCCCGGCAAACTGGGCTGCTTCCCCTTGGTGCCGTGGTCCAACCGCATTGCCGAAGGGGGATTCGATTGCCCGGATGGCTGGCTGCCCCTGGTGCCCAATAGCCTCACCGATCCTCTGCCGATTCATGGCAGCGCCTGGCAGCAGCCGTGGCAGGTAGTCTCCAAAACGCCTAACGATGTGGTGCTGCAACTCGATAGCACCGAGCCCTTTGCCTATTGCGCCCGCCAACGTTTCCATCTCGATAAAGGCAAGCTGAGTATCGAGTTGAGCGTTACCCATCTGGCCGAACACGCGGCCTGGCATGGCTTGGGCCTGCACCCTTATCTACCCCGAAGCGCTGGCACGCGATTACAGGCAAAGGCCGGGCAAGTGTGGCTGTGCGACACCACCAGACTACCAACCGGGCTGAGTGCATTACCTGCCGAATGGGATTTCCAGCAGCCCAAGGCCCTGCCCCAGACACTGGTCGACAACGGTTTCTGCAACTGGGATGGCCACTGCCTGATTCAGCAACCCGACCTTGGTTACGAGCTGGAATGCCAGGCCACCGGCAGCGATTACTACCTGCTCTATTGTCCGCCAGGACTGGGTTTTTTCTGCATCGAACCGGTCAGCCACCCGGTCAACGCGCACCACTTGCCAAGTCGGCCCGGGTTGCGTTTGCTGGAGCAGGGCCAATCGGCAGAATTGTCCTTCACACTGCATTACCGCCCTTTGTAGGAGCGAGCATGCTCGCGATGAACCCAAGAACGCCGCGGGGTGTCAGGCTTCCCGCGTTATCGTTGACCTCCATCGTCGGTACGCCGCCCGGAGCATGCTCGCTCCTACAAGAATTCAGAGACCTGCCCGCAATAGCATGTAGGCGGAGACTGCCAGGCAGATGCTCGCAAATCCCACCTGCAGCGCCCGCGCCGGCACTCGCGCGCAAAGCTTTCGGCCGATGATCATGCCCACGATGCTGGCGGCGATAAAGGCCATGCCAGACCCGTCGATGCGCACCCCGGCATGCAATGCGCCGATCACGCCGATGGCCGAGATCAGGCTGATGACCATCAGGGACGTGGCAATGATGCCGCGCATCTGCACGTCGGTCAGCTGCTTGAAGGCCGGCACGATCAGAAACCCGCCGCCCACACCCAGCAAGCCAGAGACTACACCGGTCACCGCACCGAGGGCCGCGAGGGTCGCGGTGCATTTGGCGGTCCAGGAAAAGCGCCCGGTCTGCTGATCGAGCATGCAGTTCTTCTGGCCCCAGTTGGCGTGACCATGATCGCTGGGCCCCTGGTCCTTGCGCTCGCGACGCAACATCCGTGCAGCCACCATGACCATCAGCAGACTGAACAGGATCATCAGGACTTTTTCCGGCAGTCGATGGGCGAAGTAGATGCCCAGCGGGGAAAACATCGCGCCCAGCAAGGCAATCAACAGCGCCGCGCGATAGCGTACCAGGCCATGGCGCAAGCCATCGATGGCACCGACCGCCGCTGCGCTGCCTACGGCGAACAGCGCGACGGGCGCCGCCGTGGTCATGCTCCAGCCGAGTCCCAACACCAGCGCCGGCACTGCAAGAATACCGCCCCCGGCCCCGGTCAAACCGAGCACCAACCCCATGACCACACCAAAAAAACTCGCCAGCAACATAGAACGCTCGTAATCCATGACAAAGGCCGGGAACGCCCGGTATCGATAGAGTGACAGGATAGAGCCCGCAGCGTTTTTTTCATCAACTGAATGTGTCGTGGGCTGGTCAGCGCAGGGAAAATGAATCTAACCTCATGACTTGCCCCTGAAGAAAAAACCCACATGCCCGCCCTCATTGAAGCTTTTTATGACGACGCCTCGTCAACCTACAGTTACGTCATCTACGAAACCGATGGCGGACAATGCGCGATCGTCGATCCGGTACTCGACTACAACCCGGCTGCCGGACGGACCGGCACCCTGCAGGCCGACCGGATCATCGCCTTCGTGCGCGAGCACCGCTTGCAGGTGCAATGGCTGCTGGAAACCCACGCCCACGCCGATCACCTGTCCGCCGCGCCTTACCTGCGCCGGGAACTGGGCGGCAAGATCGCCATCGGCCAGTCGATCTGCAAGGTGCAGGGCGTGTTCAAGACCCTGTTCAACCTTGAGCCGGAGTTTTGCATTGACGGCTCGCAGTTCGATCACCTGTTCGCCCCGAACGAGTCATTTCGCATCGGCAACCTCAAGGCCACCGCCTTGCATGTACCTGGCCATACCCCGGCGGACATGGCTTACCTGGTCGACGGCGACGCGATCCTGGTTGGGGACACCCTGTTCATGCCCGACGTCGGAACCGCCCGCTGCGACTTTCCTGGCGGCGACGCCCATCAGATGTTTGCCTCGATCCACAAGCTGCTGGCCTTCCCTGCCAGCGTGCGCCTCTTCGTCTGCCACGACTACCCGCCCGAGGGCCGTGAACCGCACTGCATGAGCACCGTTGGCGAACAACGCAAGAGCAACATCCACGTGCGCGACGGCATCGACGAAACCGCGTTCGTCGACATGCGCACCCGACGCGATGCCGGGTTGGGCATGCCGACGCTGCTGCTGCCAGCGATTCAGGTCAATGTGCGGGCGGGGAACCTGCCGCCGGCGGAGGACAATGGCGTGGTCTACCTGAAAATCCCCCTGAACAAGTTCTGACCCCCCCCTCGATCGTTCCCACGCTCCGCGTGGGAATGCCGCCAGGGACGCTCCGCGTTCCGCTCCGGATGTGACGCAGAGCGTCACGGGATGCATTCTCACGCGGAGCGTCACTAGCGTCCGGTAAAAACCGAAGGGGGAGCTTGCTCCCCCTTGCTGTTGGCGGCCGTCAGTCATAATCGGATTTTTCAGACTCGATTTTGGCTCATGTTTACCAGCACCCGTTTAGCCCACCTGCTCAGTGCGATCCCGCGCCAGTTCTTTCGGCAATCCACCGAAAGGCACCAGGCTGATCGCTACGTCAAACGCTGCACGTCCTGGCAATTGCTGGTGACACTGGTTAGCGGTCATGTAACCCAAGCCTTAAGCCTGCGGTCCTTGGCGACTTTCTCCGAAACTCTAAGCCCGCATAGCTACCATCTTAAAGCGGGTCCGGTCGCCCGCTCGACCCTGTCGGATGCCTTGAACAAGCGTGACTACCGGCCATTCCAGGACCTTTGCGAGTTGCTGTTGCGCGGCATCAGCCGCCAGCAGCGCAAAGAAGTCGGTGCCATGGTTAGCCTGCTTGATTCCACGTCGATCACTTTGCGCGGACCTCACTTCGATGGCTGGACAGCCGCCACGAAAACCCGCATTACGCAGGGCTTGAAAGTACATGTCGGGCTAGATTTGGCGAAGTTGGCCCCGGTGTACGTCAACATCACTCCTGCCAACGTCAACGACCTGAGCGATGCACTGGAAATGCCGATTCAGGCCGGCATGACGTATGTCTTTGACAAGGGCTATTGCGATTACAACTGGTGGCACCAGTTGCAGACCAAAGGCGCTTTTTTCGTCACCCGCCTGAAGAAAAACGCCAATATCAAAGTGCTGCACAAGCACTCGACCGTAGCCGAGCAAAGCCCGGTCATGACCGATGAAGTCATTCTATTCGGCAAAAAGCATCTGGGCGGTAAGCGTCTGAATGACTACCGAGAAACGCCGGTAAGACGCGTGGTGGTTGAGCGCGAGGGACATGCCACGCCGTTAATCCTGGTGACCAACGACTTCGCAAGAACAGCTGAAGAAATCGCGGGCTTGTACAAAGATCGCTGGAAGATCGAGCTGTTTTTCAAGTGGATCAAGCAACATCTGAAACTCAAACGCTTCTATGCCTTCTCTGAAAACGCCGTGCGCCTGCAGATTTACAGTGCCTTGATCAGCTACTTGTTACTGCACCTTTTCCATCGTCGCTCAGGATTTACCGGTTCGTTGTTCGAGCTGACGGTTCGCATATCTCACGTCCTGCACGAACGGCCCGCTACTCCAGAACTGAGGGATCGACGAAGGCAGGAGCGAGAAAAGCTGAAGGCTGCCCAAGGCAGCCTTCAGCTATGAAACATGTTTACCGGACACTAGTGACGCGGAGCGTGGGAACGATCAAGGCAGGAGCACCGTATCAGGTGCCTAAGGTCAAGCCATTGGCAGGCAACGGCAGCGCCGTCTTGTAGCGCACCTGCTTGAGCGCAAAGCTCGAACGGATATTGGCAACGCCGGGGACTTTGGTGAGGAAATCCATCATGAAGCGTTCCAGCGACTGAATGGTCGGCACCAGCACCCGAATCAGGTAATCCGGATCGCCGGCCATCAGGTAGCACTCCATCACCTCGGGCCGATCGGAGATCGCCTCTTCGAAATGCTGCAACGCCTCCTCCACCTGCTTTTCCAGGCTGACGTGGATGAACACATTGACGTGCAGCCCCAGCAGATCGGCGTCCAGCAGGGTCACCTGCTCACGAATCAAGCCCAACTCCTCCATCGCCTTGACCCGGTTGAAGCATGGCGTCGGTGACAGGTTGACCGAGCGTGCCAGGTCGGCGTTGGTGATGCGTGCGTTCTCCTGGAGACTGTTGAGAATGCCGATATCGGTACGGTCCAGTTTGCGCATGAGACAAAAACACCTGTTTTTTATGTTTATGCAGATTTTTTATCTGGAAATGACCTTGAACGCAACGAAACACAGAAAAATATTCTTCTTGGCCGGGCCTATGATTGTTGTAGGACAAGATTTCTTCCACCGAATGAAATCTGTCAGCTCACTACAAGAAATTCACAAGATCGAGCGTAGAAGCCATGAACCAAGCGTACGAACCGCTGCGCCTGCACGTCCCCGAACCCTCGGGTCGCCCCGGCTGCAAAACCGACTTCTCCTACCTGCACCTGACCGACGCCGGCACAGTGCGCAAACCCCCTATCGACGTTGAACCGGCTGACACGGCAGACCTGGCCCGTGGCCTGATTCGTGTGCTCGACGACCAGGGCAATGCCTTGGGCCCGTGGGCCGAAGGCGTACCGGTGGACATCCTGCGCAAAGGCATGCGTGCCATGCTCAAGACGCGGATCTACGACAACCGCATGGTGGTCGCCCAGCGCCAGAAAAAAATGTCGTTCTACATGCAGAGCCTCGGCGAAGAAGCCATCGGCAGCGCCCAGGCCCTGGCCTTGAACATCGACGACATGTGCTTCCCGACCTACCGCCAGCAAAGCATCCTGATGGCCCGCGACGTACCGCTGGTGGACCTGATTTGCCAACTGCTGTCCAACGAGCGCGATCCGCTCAAGGGACGTCAGTTGCCGATCATGTACTCGGTCAAAGATGCCGGTTTCTTTACCATCTCTGGCAACCTCGCCACCCAATTCGTCCAGGCCGTAGGCTGGGCCATGGCCTCGGCGATCAAGGGCGACACCAAAATCGCCTCGGCCTGGATCGGCGACGGTGCCACCGCCGAGTCGGACTTCCACACCGCTCTCACTTTCGCTCACGTGTATCGCGCGCCGGTGATCCTCAACGTGGTCAACAACCAGTGGGCCATCTCCACCTTCCAGGCGATTGCCGGTGGTGAAGCCACCACCTTCGCCGGGCGTGGCGTCGGTTGCGGCATCGCCTCGCTGCGGGTCGACGGCAACGATTTCTACGCGGTCTACGCCGCCTCTGCCTGGGCCGCCGAACGCGCGCGCCGCAACCTCGGCCCGACCATGATCGAATGGGTCACCTACCGCGCCGGCCCGCATTCCACCTCGGACGATCCATCCAAGTACCGTCCTGCCGACGACTGGAGCCACTTCCCGTTGGGCGATCCGATCGCGCGCCTCAAGCAGCACCTGATCAAGGTTGGCCACTGGTCCGAAGAAGAACACACCGCCGTCAGCGCCGAACTGGAAGCCGAGGTGATCGCCGCGCAGAAAGAAGCCGAACAGTACGGCACCCTTGCCGGCGGCCAGATTCCAAGCGCCGCGACCATGTTCGAAGATGTCTATAAAGAGATGCCGGAGCATTTGAAGCGCCAGCGTCAAGAGCTGGGGATCTGACATGAACGATCACAACAACAATATCCAGCTGGATACCGCCATGACCACGACCACCATGACCATGATCCAGGCCCTGCGCTCGGCCATGGATGTGATGCTTGAGCGCGACGACAACGTCGTGGTGTTCGGCCAGGACGTCGGTTACTTCGGCGGCGTGTTCCGCTGCACCGAAGGCCTGCAGGCCAAGTACGGCACCTCCCGGGTGTTCGACGCGCCGATCTCCGAAAGCGGCATCGTCGGCACTGCAGTAGGCATGGGCGCCTACGGCCTGCGCCCGGTGGTGGAGATCCAGTTCGCCGACTACGTCTACCCGGCCTACGACCAGATCATTTCCGAAGCCGCGCGCCTGCGTTATCGCTCGGCTGGCGAATTCACCGCGCCGTTGACCTTGCGCATGCCTTGCGGTGGCGGTATCTACGGCGGCCAGACCCACAGCCAGAGTATCGAGGCGCTGTTCACCCAGGTGTGCGGCCTGCGCACCGTCATGCCGTCCAACCCCTACGACGCCAAGGGCCTGCTGATCGCCTCGATCGAAAACGATGATCCGGTGATCTTCCTCGAGCCCAAGCGCCTGTACAACGGTCCGTTCGACGGCCACCACGACCGTCCGGTAACCCCTTGGTCGAAACACCCCGCCGCCCAGGTTCCAGACGGCTATTACACCGTGCCGCTCGATGTCGCCGCCATTGCCCGTCCGGGCAAGGACGTCACGGTACTGACCTACGGCACCACCGTGTACGTGTCGCAAGTGGCCGCCGAGGAAAGCGGCGTGGATGCCGAGGTCATCGACCTGCGCAGCCTCTGGCCGCTGGACCTGGAAACCATCGTCAAGTCCGTGAAGAAAACCGGGCGCTGCGTGATCGTCCACGAAGCGACTCGTACTTGCGGTTTCGGTGCCGAACTGACGGCGCTGGTGCAAGAGCACTGCTTCCACCACCTGGAAGCGCCGATCGAACGCGTCACCGGTTGGGACACCCCCTACCCGCACGCGCAAGAGTGGGCGTATTTCCCAGGGCCGTCCCGTGTGGGCGCGGCGTTGAAACGGGTCATGGAGGTCTGAATGGGCACGCACGTTATCAAGATGCCGGACATTGGCGAAGGCATTGCAGAAGTTGAGTTGTCACAGTGGCACGTCAAGGTCGGCGACATGGTCGTCGAAGATCAGGTGCTGGCCGATGTCATGACCGACAAGGCAATGGTGGATATTCCGTCGCCGGTGCATGGCAAGGTGATTGCCCTTGGCGGTCAGCCAGGTGAAGTGATGGCGGTCGGCAGCGTGCTGATCAGCATCGAAGTCGAAGGCGCGGGCAACGTCAGGGAGTCTGCGCAACCGGCACCGGTAAAAGAAGCAACGGTCGCTGCGCCGAAAGTCGAAACCACGGTGGAGACCAAACCGGTCGCTGCCGCTGCACCGAAAGCCGCCGCCTGCCAGGGGCCAATGGTCGCCCGCGAAGCCGATGAGCGTCCCCTGGCCTCCCCGGCGGTGCGCAAGCATGCGCTGGACCTCGGTATCCAGTTGCGCCTGGTTCGTGGCACTGGCCCGGCGGGTCGTGTGTTGCACGAAGACCTCGAGGCCTATCTGGCCCAGGGTCAGTCGAATGCCTCAACCGTCAGCAGCGCTTACGCCCAGCGCAACGACGAAGAACAGATCCCGGTGATCGGCATGCGGCGCAAGATCGCCCAGCGCATGCAGGACGCCACGCAACGCGCGGCCCATTTCAGCTATGTCGAGGAAATCGACGTCACTGCCGTGGAAGAACTGCGTGCGCACCTCAACGAAAAACACGGTGCCAGCCGCGGCAAGTTGACCTTGCTGCCATTCCTGGTGCGCGCCCTGGTCGTCGCCCTGCGTGATTTCCCGCAGATCAACGCGCGCTACGATGACGAAACCCAGGTCATCACCCGCTTGGGCGCGGTGCATGTCGGTATCGCCACCCAAGCCGATATTGGCTTGATGGTGCCCGTGGTTCGCCATGCCGAGGCTCGCAGCCTGTGGGACAGTGCCGCTGAAATCGCCCGATTGGCCACGGCCGCCCGTAACGGCAAGGCCAGCCGCGACGAACTGTCCGGCTCGTCCATCACCCTGACCAGCCTCGGCGCGCTGGGCGGCATCGTCAGCACCCCGGTGCTGAACCTGCCGGAAGTGGCGATCGTCGGCGTGAACAAAATCGTCGAGAGGCCCATGGTGATCAAAGGCCAGATCGTGATCCGCAAGATGATGAACCTCTCCAGCTCCTTCGATCACCGGGTGGTCGACGGCATGGACGCGGCACAATTCATCCAGGCCGTCCGTGGCCTGCTCGAACAACCCGCCACCCTGTTTGTGGACTGATTTTTGCCGGAGAGCACCATGCAAACTTTGCACACTACGCTGCTGATCATCGGCGGCGGCCCTGGCGGCTATGTGACCGCGATCCGTGCTGGCCAACTGGGCATTCCGACCATCCTGGTGGAAGGCCAATCCCTGGGCGGCACTTGCCTGAACATCGGCTGCATTCCGTCCAAGGCACTGATTCACGTGGCTGAACAGTTCCACCAGACGCAACAGCACAACCAGCACTCGGCCCTGGGTATCAGCGTTTCGGCGCCGACCCTGGATATCGGCAAAAGCGTGGAATGGAAGGACGGTATCGTCGACCGCCTGACCACCGGTGTCGCCGCCCTGCTGAAAAAGAACAAGGTCCAGGTCGTTCAAGGCTGGGCCAAGGTCGTCGACGGCAAAACCGTCGACGTCGGCGACACGCGCATCCAGTGCGAGCACCTGGTGCTGGCCACTGGCTCCAAAAGCGTGAACTTGCCGATGCTGCCGATTGGCGGGCCGATCATCTCCTCCACCGAAGCGCTGGCACCGAGATCCGTGCCCAAACGCCTGGTCGTGGTGGGTGGCGGCTACATCGGCCTGGAACTGGGGATTGCCTATCGCAAGCTCGGTGCCGACGTCAGCGTGGTCGAGGCCCAGGAACGCATCCTGCCGGCCTACGACGGCGAACTGACCCAGCCCGTGCACGACGAATTGAAGAAACTTGGCGTGAAACTTTACTTGAAGCATAGCGTGCAATGCTTTGATTCATCAGAAAATACCTTACAAGTACGCGACCCGGATGGCGGCATCCTGAACCTGGAGACCGATCAGGTACTGGTGGCCGTGGGTCGCAAGCCAAACACCGAGGGCTGGAACCTCGAAGCGCTGGACCTTGCGATGAACGGCGCGTCGATCAAGATCGATCACCGCTGCCAGACCAGCATGCGCAACGTCTACGCCATCGGCGACCTCAGTGGCGAGCCGATGCTCGCCCACCGGGCCATGGCCCAGGGCGAGATGGTGGCCGAACTGATCAGCGGCAAGCACCGCGAGTTCAACCCCGCCGCTATCGCCGCCGTCTGCTTTACCGACCCGGAACTGGTGGTGGTCGGCAAGACCCCGGACGAGGCCAAGGCGGCAGGTCTTGACTGCATCGTGTCGAACTTCCCGTTCGCCGCCAATGGCCGGGCAATGACGCTGGAGTCCAAGAGCGGCTTCGTGCGCGTGGTCGCTCGTCGGGACAATCATCTGATCGTTGGCTGGCAGGCGGTGGGCGTCGGCGTCTCCGAATTGTCCACGGCATTCGCGCAAAGCCTGGAAATGGGTGCGCGGCTGGAAGACATAGGCGGCACTATTCATGCGCATCCAACGCTGGGCGAGGCGGTGCAGGAAGCGGCGTTGCGGGCGCTTGGCCACGCACTGCATCTGTGACCCCCACGCATGATCGTTCCCACGTTCTGCGTGGGAACGATCAAATCCGGGCTGCGAAATGGGTCCGGAATGAAGTATTGTTGTCCCCATCCAGAAAACGTCAGAAACATTGAACCGTTTCGGCGGTTGTTAAGTGATAGAGGGTGTCATGGGTAACGAAAGCATCAATTGGGACAAGCTGGGTTTTGACTACATCAAGACCGACAAGCGCTATCTGTCGCACTGGCGTAATGGCGAGTGGGACGCAGGCACCCTGACCGAAGACAATGTGCTGCACATCAGCGAAGGCTCCACGGCCCTTCACTATGGCCAGCAATGCTTCGAGGGCCTGAAGGCCTACCGCTGCAAGGACGGTTCGATCAACCTGTTCCGCCCGGACCAGAACGCCGCGCGCATGCAACGCAGCTGCGCGCGCCTGCTGATGCCACAGGTGTCCACCGAGCAGTTCATCGAAGCATGCAAGGATGTGGTGCGGGCCAACGAGCGTTTCATCCCGCCTTACGGCACTGGCGGCGCGCTGTACCTGCGTCCGTTCGTGATCGGCGTGGGTGACAACATCGGCGTGCGTACCGCACCCGAGTTCATCTTCTCGATTTTCTGCATCCCGGTCGGCGCCTACTTCAAGGGCGGCCTGACCCCGCACAACTTCCTGATCTCCAGCTACGACCGCGCGGCCCCGCAAGGCACGGGCGCAGCCAAGGTCGGTGGCAACTACGCCGCCAGCCTGATGCCAGGCTCCCAGGCCAAGAAGGCGCACTTCGCCGACGCCATCTACCTGGACCCGATGACCCACACCAAAATCGAAGAAGTCGGTTCGGCCAACTTCTTCGGGATCACCCACGACAACAAGTTCGTGACCCCGAACTCGCCGTCGGTGTTGCCGGGCATCACCCGCCTGTCGCTGATTGAGCTGGCTAAAACGCGCCTTGGCCTGGAAGTGATCGAAGGTGACGTGTTCATCGACAAGCTGTCGGACTTCAAGGAAGCCGGCGCTTGCGGTACCGCCGCCGTGATCACGCCAATCGGCGGCATCAGCTACAACGACCACCTGCACGTGTTCCATAGCGAAACCGAAGTCGGCCCGATCACCCAGAAGCTCTACAAAGAGCTGACCGGCGTGCAAACTGGCGACGTCGAAGCGCCAGCGGGCTGGATCGTCAAGGTTTGACCTGACGTCCACTGCAATAAAAAAGCGCCGCCCCCGAATTCGAGGGCGGCGTTTTTTTTGGCTCTTTCCCCTACAGGGATACAAACGGTCTCAACGGATCGGCGTTCGTGTTTCCATGTTCCGCACTCAATCGTCCCGCGTCAGCACTTCCAGCAATTCAATCTCGAATATCAGGTTCGAATTCGGCGGGATCTTGCCCATCGTACGCTCGCCATAGGCCAGGTGCGCCGGGACCAGCAATTTGCGCTTGCCACCGACCTGCATGCCCATCAGGCCCTGGTCCCAACCCTTGATCACTCGACCGGTGCCGATCACGCACTGGAACGGATTGCCTCGACTGTAGGAAGAGTCGAATTCGCTACCGTCCTCCAGCCAGCCGCGGTATTGGGTGGTGATCAGTGCGCCTTTGACGACGGCCTTGCCGTCACCCGGTTCAAGATCAATGATTTGCAGTTCGTCGTTCATGTTCTTAACTCATCTACAGTGCCCTGGACTTGCGGGCGCGGACGCAGGTTTTCGCAGAAACTGCTGCCAATGGCAACCGGCGGAACCGAATACCCCTGCGCCGCTCACATAAGTATCGACTTCGCGCTCAGAAAGGATGCTCTGATGACTGACCTGCGCAGTTTCATTCCGCCCTACATTCTGCACCGTATCGTCGCGCATGGATCTGAACACCAGCGTTCCAGCGCAATGAGCACACTGGCCCATGTGCGTACCCTTCGGCATACGCCTGGCCCACCGGTGCGTCCAGCTGCCGCCGCGATCCTGCCGGCAACCTCCAAACGTGGCCAGGTACAGCGCAGCGTGCATGATGCCCAGGGCAAGATGCTCCTGCCCGGCATGCCGGTGCGCCTCGAAGGCCAGGCGCCGAGCGGTGATCCGGCGGTCGATGAGGCCTACGACGCGCTGGGGGCCAGCTACGATTTCTTTTGGACAGTGTTGGGCCGCGACTCCATCGACGATAAGGGTTTCGCGCTGATCGGCAGCGTGCATTATGGCCAGGACTATGAGAACGCCTTCTGGAACGGTTCGCAGATGGTCTTCGGTGACGGCGATGGGGAAATCTTCCAACGCTTCACCCGTTCGCTGGACGTGGTCGGGCACGAGCTGACCCATGGCGTGGTCGAGAGCGAAGCGGGCCTGGTGTATGCCGACCAGTCCGGGGCGATGAATGAATCGCTGTCGGATGTGTTTGGCGTGCTGACCAAGCAATACCTGCTGGGGCACACCGCCGACCAGGCGGACTGGCTGATCGGCGCGGATTTACTGACCCCGCGGATCAAGGGCGTCGGTTTGCGCTCGATGGCCCACCCGGGCACCGCCTATGACGACCCGCTGCTGGGCAAGGACCCGCAACCGGACCACATGCGCAAATTCGTGATCACCCAGGAGGACAATGGCGGCGTGCACATCAATTCCGGCATTCCCAATCGGGCGTTTTACCTGGCCGCCAAGGCCTTGGGTGGATTCGCCTGGGAAACAGCCGGGCTCATCTGGTACGACGCACTGTGTGACAAGCGCTTGAGTCATGAGACGTCATTCAGTGCCTTTGCAAAACTCACCGTGGAGCATGCGCGTCGGCGCTTCAGCGCCAATGAAGCGCGGGTGGTGCAGCGCGGCTGGTCACAAGTAGGCGTCGAGACGACGCAGGAGGCACCATGAAAACCCTGCCGACACTGGACGACCGGGCCGTTGTGCGCCTGTCTCGCCAAGGTGGCTTTGCCGCAATCCAGGCCCTGACGCGCCCCCGGGAAATCGAATTCGCGCAATGCGATCTCGAGCAGCGTTCGCGCATCCGTGGCCTGCTCGAAGGGTGCCTGCCGCTGGCCAGCTCGGCCTCGGGCGGGGGAGATCAGCGCTTTTACCAGATCGAGCTGCGCTACCACGCAGGCGAACAGGACGACCAGATGGTGTTGAAAGTGCCGGAAAACCAGGCCCCCGCTGAGCTTGTACGGCTCTGGGACCTGGGGGAATTGCTGTAGTGCGACGGCGATGTCCGCTCGACAACTGTTTTGCGCGATAGCCTTGAACCCAGGCCAGCCTTTATCCTTGTCGACCCGCCGTACCGAGTTGATGGAGTTTTTCTAATGCCCCATGAAGGCAGTCTGTTGCAAGCCGCAGTCGTATTTCTGCTCGCCGCCGTGCTCACCGTTCCCCTGGCCAAGCGCCTGCAATTGGGCGCGGTGCTGGGTTATCTGTTTGCCGGCGTGATCATCGGCCCCTCGGGGCTGGGCCTGATCGGCAATACGGAAAGTGTCGCGCACATCTCTGAACTCGGCGTGGTGTTGCTGCTGTTCATTATCGGCCTGGAGTTGTCGCCACGGCGCTTGTGGGTGATGCGCAAGGCGGTGTTCGGCGTCGGTCTGGCGCAAGTACTGCTGACAGGTGCGCTGCTGGGTGTATTGGCGCTGTATGTCTTCGGGCAACCGCTGAACACCTCGATCGTGCTGGGCCTGGGCCTGGCCCTGTCGTCCACCGCCTTCGGCCTGCAAAGCCTGGCCGAGCGCAAGGAGCTGACCAGCCCCCACGGCCGCCTGGCGTTCGCGATCCTGCTGTTCCAGGACATCGCCGCGATCCCGCTGATCGCCATGGTGCCGCTGCTGGCAGGCAGTAGCGCAAACGTCAGCGCGGTCGACGATGTCAACCAGGGCCTGCGCGTGCTGGTCAGTATTGCCATTGTGGTGATCGGCGGACGGTACTTGCTGCGTCCGGTGTTTCGCGTGGTCGCCAAGACCGGCTTGCCGGAAGTGTCCACCGCGACCGCGTTGCTGGTGGTGATGGGCACCGCCTGGCTGATGGACCTGGCCGGTATTTCCATGGCCCTCGGTGCATTTCTTGCCGGCCTGCTGCTGGCAGACTCCGAATACCGGCACGAGCTGGAAGCACAGATCGAACCCTTCAAGGGCCTGCTGTTGGGGCTGTTCTTCATGAGTGTCGGCATGGGCGCCAACCTCGGCCTGCTGCTGCGCGAGCCTATCGTGGTGCTGGGGCTGACCCTGCTGCTGATCGCCGTCAAACTGCCGTTGCTGTTTGTCGTCGGCCGACTGGCCGGCGGTTTGAACAAGATCAGCGCCATTCGCCTGGGTATTGTACTGGCGGCTGGTGGTGAATTTGCCTTTGTGGTGTTCAAGATCGGCCGTGATCATGGTCTGTTCGATCCACGCCTGTACGACTTGCTGGTGCTGGCGATCACCCTGTCGATGGCGTTGACGCCCCTGTTGATGTTGTTGTGCGCCCGACTGGTTAGCCCGAAGGTGCAACCGGTGGTGGTTCCGGAGCAATTTCGCGCAATCGACGCCGATGAGCCCCGTGTGGTGATCGCCGGCATGGGCCGTATGGGGCAGATCGTCGCGCGTATCCTGCGGGCTCAGAACATCAAGTTCGTGGCCCTCGACACCTCGGTGGAAACCATCGAGCTGTCGCGCAGCTTCGGCGGCGTACCGGTGTATTACGGCGACCCGATGCGTCCGGAAATCCTCAGCGCGGCCAAGGTTGCGGATGCCGAGTTCTTCGTCATCGCCACCGACGACCCGGACACCAACATCAAGACCGCCGAACTGGTGCACAAGCTCTATCCGCACATCAAGATCATTGCCCGCGCCCGCAACCGCCAGCATGTGCATCGCCTGGTGGACCTGGGCGCCCACGCCGTGCGCGAAACCTTTTACTCCAGTCTGGAAATGAGCCGGCAGACATTGATCGGCCTGGGACTGACGCCCGAACAGGCCGATGCACGGATCAAGCGTTTCAAGCATCACGACGAACAGGTGCTCGAAGCCCAGCACGCGATCTACGACGACGCGGTGAAGGTCAAGCAGACGGCGCAGGAAGCGCGGGCGGAACTGGCACGGTTATTCGAATCGGACCAGTTGGAAGAGCAGGCGAAGAACGGTTGAGATGAATGTGCCGGCCTCCTGGCCGGCACCCCGCCCCTATCACACACGGACTCCAACATGGCTGGCGACACCGCTCTCAAGGAAATCTTCAACGCCGAGCGCCTGCGGCACATCGCCGCCGAGATGACGGCGGTGTATCCCGACTTCGACGCCAAGGGTTTCCTGAAACTGGCCAACCATGGCCTGGCTGAATTGTCGGTGATGCAGCGCCTGGCCCGCGTCAGCGAATGCTTGCACGCGGTATTGCCGCTGGGTTATGAAGCATCGCTGGAAGTACTGCGCGCCCTCGCCCCTCGCCTCAACAGCGGCTTTGTCAGCATGTGCCTGCCGCATTACGTGGCGACCTATGGCGCGGAGCGTTTCGAACTGTCGATGGAGGCGCTCAAGTACTTCACCGCATTCGGTTCCTCGGAGTTCGCCATCCGCCATTTCCTGCGCGACGATTTGCAACGCTCGCTGCAATTGATGCATGACTGGTCGCTGGACGCCAACGAACATGTCCGGCGCCTCGCCAGCGAAGGTTGCCGGCCGCGCCTGCCCTGGTCGTTTCGCCTGGAGCCGGTCCAGGCCGACCCGCGACTGGCCGCCGGGATCCTCGACAACCTCAAGGCCGACCCCAGCCTTTACGTGCGCAAGTCCGTGGCCAATCACCTCAATGACATCACCAAGGACCAGCCCGAGTGGGTACTGGACCTGATCGAGGGCTGGTCGCTGGACAACCCGCACACCGCATGGATCGCCAGGCATGCCCTGCGCAGCCTGATCAAACAGGGCAACCTGCGCGCCCTGGCTATCATTGGCGCGGGCGGCAAACCTGAAGTCCAGATCATCGATGTGCAGGTCAATCCGCCGGTGATCGGGCTCGGCGAAAAAATCACCCTGTCCTTTGCGGTCAAGTCCACGGTACACAACAGCCAGCGCCTGGTGATCGATTACGCCATCGACTACGTCAAGGCCAACGGCAGCACCTCGGCCAAGGTCTTCAAGCTCAAGGCCTTGACGCTACCAGGCAACGCCACACAACCGATCACCCGCGGCCAACACATCAAGGAACTGACCACCCGCCGGCATTACGCGGGCAAGCATGCGGTACATGTGTTGGTGAATGGCGAGCGGCTGGCCAGTACGGCCTTCGAAATCCTCGCCTGAAACACGGTCTCCCTCTGTAGGAGCTGCCGCAGTCTGCGATCTTTTGATCTTGAAAAATCAAAAGATCGCAGACTGCGGCAGCTCCTACAGTGGTATCCGAGGCACCGTTAAATCACGGGAGGGTTGGGGCCCAGCAACAAATCCTGCTCACTCTCGCACAACTCCACCACGTAATCCCACATCACTCGCAACCGCACCGACTTGTGCAACTCGCGACGGGTACTGATCCAGTAACTACGCAGGATGCTCTCCTGGGGGAGCAACGGCACAAGGCCAGGATCGGCACTGGCCATGTAGCACGGCAGCACGGCGATCCCAAGACCTGCGCGCGCGGCCTGTTGCTGGGCGATGACGCTGGTGCTGTGGAACACCACCTGCGGGTTGCGGCAGAAGCTGTTGAGGAACATCAATTCCTGGCTGAACAGCAAATCGTCGACGTAGCCGATCCAGGCATGGCGCCCCAGGTCTTCACGATTGCGCAGCGCCGGGGAGCGGTCGAGGTAGTCCTGGCTGGCGTAGAGCGCCAGGCGATAGTCCGCCAATTTGCGCGTGACCAGCATGTCGGCGGCCGGGCGTTCCAGGTGGATGCTGATTTCCGCCTCGCGGTTGAGGATGCTGACAAAGCGCGGCACCGCCACCAGCTCCACTTCCAGTCCGGGGTAGCGCTCGAACAGTCCGTTCATGCGGCTGGCAAGGAACATGATGCCCAGCCCTTCCGTCACCCCCACCCGGATCTTGCCCAGCGGCGCCGTGGATTGGGTGATTTCTTCCTGCGCCAGCAGCGCGACGTTCTCCATCGCCTCGGCGTGCTTGAGCAATGCTTCGCCCGCCGGGGTCAGCTCATACCCCTGGGCATGCTGCACGAACAGTGCGGTGCCCAGGTTCTTTTCAACGGCCTCGATGTGCCGCGCCACGGTGGCATGGGTGGTGTTCAAACGGCGCGCAGCAGTGAGCAAACGCCCGCTTCGCTGTAGCTCGAGAAAGAACCGCAGGTCATTCCAGTCGAACATCGTCCATCCCTTGGTCAGCGTTGTTTAAAAACGAACAGTAGCTGGGTAAAAACTAACATTCTTTTAACGAAAGCTAACAACTAGGATGGTCCCCAACAAGAACAACAAGCGAGGTCAGGGATGCACGCTTCCCTTGATGAATACGACTACATCGTGGTCGGGGCCGGGCCGGCCGGCTGTTTACTGGCCAATCGCCTGTCGACCAACCCGCAACACCGCGTGCTGCTGCTCGAAGCCGGCGGTCGCGACAATTACGCCTGGATCCACATCCCGGTGGGCTACCTGTTCTGCATCGGTAATCCGCGAACCGACTGGTGCTTCAAGACCGAGGCGCAACCGGGCTTGCAAGGTCGTACCCTGAGTTACCCACGCGGCAAGGTACTGGGCGGATGTTCGTCGATCAACGGCATGATCTACATGCGCGGCCAGGCCGGCGACTACGATGGCTGGGCGGCTGACGGCAACCCTGGCTGGCGTTGGCAAGACGTGCTGCCGTTGTTCAAGAAGAGCGAAAACCATTTTGCCGGCGAATCAACGTTTCACGGCGGCAGCGGCGACTGGCGGGTTGAACGCCAGCGCCTGTCCTGGCCGATTCTGGATGCTTTTCGCAGCGCCGCCGAACAAAGCGGCATCGCCAGCATCGACGACTTCAACCAGGGCGATAACGAAGGTTGCGGCTATTTCCAGGTCAACCAGAAGGCGGGCATCCGCTGGAATGCAGCCAAGGCCTTTCTCAAACCGATCCGCCAGCGCCCCAACCTGACGGTGCTGACCGGTGTCGAGGTCGACCGCGTAATGCTGGAAAACGCTCGTGCTTCGGCGGTCAGCGCCCGCTGGCAGGGCCAGGCCAAGACTTTCAAGGCGCGCAAGGAAATCGTCCTGTGCGCCGGTTCCGTCGGTTCACCGAGCATCCTGCAGCGTTCCGGCATCGGCCCTCGCCCACTGCTGCAGCGCCTGGGCATCGGTGTAGTCCATGAACTGTCCGGCGTTGGCGGCAACTTGCAGGACCACCTGCAACTGCGGCTGATCTACAAGCTGGAGAATGCCCGAACGCTCAATCAAATCGCCGGCAGCCTGTGGGGCAAGATGGGCATGGGCCTGCGTTATCTGTATGACCGCAGCGGTCCGTTGTCGATGGCGCCGAGTCAGTTGGGGGCCTTTGCGCGTTCAGGGCCCGAGCAAACCTCGGCCAACCTCGAGTACCACGTGCAGCCGCTGTCGCTGGAGCGCTTTGGTGAGCCGTTGCACGCCTTCCCGGCCTTCACCGCATCGGTTTGCGATCTGCGTCCGCAAAGCCGGGGCACGGTGCAGATCCGCTCTGCCGATCCACAACAAGCGCCGCTGATCCAGCCCAATTACCTGAGCCACCCGGAAGACTTGCGGGTCGCCGCCGATGCCATCCGCCTGACCCGGCGCATCGTTGCCGCGCCGGCCCTGAGGGCGTTCAAACCGGTCGAGTACCTGCCCGGCGACAGCCTGCAGAGCGAAGAACAGCTGCATGAAGCCGCCGCGCGGATCGGCACGACGATTTTCCATCCGGTCGGCACCTGCCGCATGGGCAACGACGCGGACGCGGTGGTCGATGCAGAACTGCGCGTGCACGGCATTCCCGGCCTGCGCATCGCCGATGCCTCGATCATGCCGCGCATCACCTCGGGCAACACCTGCTCGCCTACGCTGATGATCGCGGAGAAGGCTGCACAACTGATCCTCAACCCCGACACAAGGAGCCTCACCCCGGAAAAGGAACTGGCCACACACCCGTGAACCCTGCACGGACACTGTAGGAGCGAGCATGCTCGCGATGGCCGTCAACGATGACGCTGGAAACCTGACACCCCGCGGTGCTCTCAGGTGCATCGCGAGCATGCTCGCTCCTACGGGTAACGGGTACTCCCCGATTTATGGATAAACGCGGCGCCCGCCCACAAGGAAAGCGCCGACAGTGGAACAACAAAAACAATCACTGTGAGGGATACCGATATGTCAGAACACGTTCAGCCCCTGGAAGCCGTGCGTAGCGCGGGCACCAGCCAGGAAACCCAGAAAGTCATCTTCGCCTCGTCGCTCGGGACGGTTTTCGAGTGGTATGACTTTTTCCTCTACGGCGCCCTCGCGGCGGTGATCAGCAAACAGTTCTTCGCCGGGGTCAACGACACCACCGCGTTCATCTTTGCCTTGATGGCGTTCGCCGCCGGCTTCATTGTCAGGCCATTCGGCGCCCTGGTGTTCGGCCGGTTGGGCGACATGATCGGGCGCAAATACACCTTCCTCGCCACCATCGTGCTGATGGGCCTGGCAACCTTCTGCGTCGGCCTGCTGCCCAATTACGCGAGCATCGGCATCGCCGCGCCGATCATCCTCGTGGTGCTGCGCATGCTCCAGGGCCTGGCACTGGGTGGTGAATATGGCGGCGCCGCGACCTACGTGGCAGAGCACGCGCCGATGGGCAAACGTGGCTTCCACACCAGCTGGATCCAGTCCACCGCCACCCTGGGCCTGTTGCTGTCGCTGCTGGTGGTACTGGGTTGCCGCTATTTCACGGGCGATCAGTTCGAAGTTTGGGGCTGGCGCATTCCGTTTCTGTTTTCGATCATCCTGCTGGGCATCTCGACCTGGATTCGCCTGAGCCTGCACGAGTCGCCTGCGTTCGTGAAAATGAAAGAGGAAGGCAAACTCTGCAAGTCGCCGATCCGCGATTCCTTCGGCAAGTGGGAAAACCTCAAGGTGGTATTGATCGCCCTGTTCAGCATCAACGCCGGGCAAGCGGTGACCTTCTATGCTGCGCAGTTCTATGTGCTGTTCTTCCTCACCCAGTTCCTGAAAATGGACCCCGCAGTGGCCAACGGTTTGCTGATCGTCAGTGTGACCATCGGTGCACCCTTCTTCATTTTCTTTGGCTGGCTATCGGACAAGGTCGGGCGCAAACCGGTACTCATGCTGGGCCTGCTGCTCGCCACCGTGTTGTACTTCCCGATCTTCAAGACCCTGGCCCACTACGCCAACCCGGCCATCGACCAGGCCAGCCGCCAGGCGCCGATTACCGTGCTCGCGGACCCGGCCACCTGCACCTTCCAGTTCGACCCGGTAGGCAAGGCGAAATTCGACAGCCCATGCGACAAGGTCAAGACCTTCCTGGTCAAGCAAGGCCTGCCGTACCAGAGCGCAGCAGCCCCGGCCGGCAGCGATGTGCAGGTCAGCGTCGGTGACATGAAGATCGACGGTTTCGACGAAGCCGCCCTGCGTGGCGCGGTGACCCTGGCGGGTTATCCACAACAGGCCGACATGCAGCAGATCAACAAACCAATGATCGTGGCCCTGATCGTCGCGCTGATCATCATCTCCGCCATGTGCTACGGCCCGCTGGCGGCGCTGATGGTCGAACTGTTCCCCACCCGTATCCGCTACACCTCGATGTCCCTGCCCTACCACATCGGTAATGGCTGGTTCGGCGGTTTCCTGCCGACCGTGTCATTTGCCCTGGTGGTGTACACCGGCGACATCTTCTATGGGCTGTGGTATCCGGTGCTGATCACCGGGGTGAGCCTGGTGGTGGGGATGTTGTGCCTGCGAGAGACACGTAACGTCGATCTGGATAAGAACTGATTGAAAATCAAAAGATCGCAGCCTTCGGCAACTCCTACCCTGGAATGCGTTCCCCTGTAGGAGCTGCCGCAGGCTGCGATCTTTTAATGGCAATGGCGACTCACTCGTCGAGTTCAACGAGCTCAAATTTCACCTGATCTGGATAAAACGCCATGTATTCGCGTATCTGTGCAACCGAGACTTTCGGATTCTCGTAACTCCACACCGCATTAGCCCCTTCATGTCCCGGCACCTGCAAACTGAAATAGCTGGCATCGCCCTTGTACGGGCAATAGCTGGTGTGGTCGGTGCGGGCGAAATATTTCTCGTCGATGTCTTCTCGCGGGACGTAGTACACCGGAGGGTAATTGGCTTCCAATAGCACCAACGCACGTGAAGATGCAGCCACCTGGATACCGTGGAACTTCACCAACAGGCAGCCTGGCTGCTCGGCGATGGTGATGACAGGGCTGGGACCGGAGCTTTTCATGGAAAACAATCCTCATGACAGAAATTGACCTGCAGGAGCGTGGCTTGCCCGCGATGGGCCGCGCAGCGACCCCAAAACCTGAGACTACGACGTATCAGGTATAACTCAGATTCCCCGATAACGATGGCCTCACAGCTAAACGGCCTGCGCAATCAAACGCAACGTAAAAACTGTACATCCATACAGATAAAGATTGCTCTCGCGCTCCTCTCACGCCATCCTGTGCACTTGCTCACATTGATCGACGATGGTGGTTATGCGGCTTTACCTCTGTGAAAAACCTTCCCAGGCCAAAGACATTGCGGCCGTCCTCGGCGCGCGGCGACGTGGCGACGGCTGCTGGCTGGGAACGGACGTCACAGTGACCTGGTGCATCGGCCACCTTTTGGAAACCGCGCCCCCGGATGCCTATGACGCGCGCTACAAGCGCTGGGTACTGGCAGACCTGCCGATCATTCCCGACCAATGGAAGATGACCGTAAAGCCGCGCACGGCCAGCCAATACAAGGTGGTCAAGCGCCTGCTCGGCGAAGCACGCGAACTGGTCATTGCCACCGACGCCGACCGCGAGGGCGAAATGATCGCCAGGGAACTGGTGGAGCATTGCCGCTATCGCGGCCCGATCCAGCGATTGTGGCTGTCGGCGCTGGACGATGCCTCGATCCGCAAGGCCCTCGCCGCCCTCAAGCCCGGTGCGCAGACCTTCAGTCTTTACCATTCGGCGCTGGGGCGCTCCCGGGCCGACTGGCTGATCGGCATGAATATGAGTCGGCTATTCACCTTGTTGGGACGCCAGTCCGGGTACCAGGGTGTCCTGCCGGTCGGCCGGGTGCAGACGCCTACCTTGCGCCTGGTCGTGGATCGCGACCGCAGCATCGCTGCCTTCGTGCCCGTGCCCTACTGGGCTGTCGAGGTGCAGTTGCTGCACGACGGCACCGCCTTCACGGCACAATGGCGGGCCGCCTCCGAGGTGTGCGACGACCAGGATCGCTGCCTGAATCAGGCGCTGGCGCAACGAGCGGCAGCGGCCATGCTTGCCGCCGCAAGCGCCAGGGTCATCAAGCTGCGCACCGAACGGATGCGCGAAGTGGCGCCGCTGCCATTCGACCTCGGCACCTTGCAGGAAGTCTGCTCGAAAAAGCTCGGGCTCGGTGCCCAGGAAACCCTCGACATCGCCCAGGCGCTCTACGAAACCCACAAGGTCATCACCTACCCGCGTAGCGACTGCGGCTACTTGCCACTCAGCCAGCACAGCGAAGCACCGGGCATCCTGGCGGCGCTACGCCAGGCCGACCCGGCACTGAATGCCTTGCACGATTATTTGGAACCCCAGCGTCGTTCACGGGCCTGGAACGATGCCAAGGTCAGCGCGCACCACGGCATCATTCCCACCGCCGCGGCAAAAAACCTCGAACGCCTGGCAGGCAAGCAACGCGCGGTCTACACCTTGATCCGCGCCCGTTACCTGGCGCAGTTCCTGCCCAACCACGAGTTCGACCGCACCCAGGCCGACTTCGATTGCGCTGGCGAGGCCTTGCGTGCAGTCGGCAAGCAAATCGTCGAACCTGGCTGGAAACGCGCCTTGCCCGAAGCCCTTGCACCCGCCAAGGGCCGCGAAGCACCCGCGCCGCAAACCCTGCCCAACCTCAGGGAAGGCATTGATTGCGCGGTGGCTGACGTGCAACTCAAGGACCTCTGGACACAACCGCCCAAACCCTTCACCGAAGGCGACCTGATCAAGGCCATGAAGAACGTCGCCAAACTGGTGGAAGATCCATTGCTCAAGCAAAAACTCAAGGACACCACCGGCATCGGCACCGAAGCGACTCGAGCCTCGATCATCCAGGGGCTGCTCGACCGTGGTTACCTGATCAAGAACGGCAAGGCGCTTGCCGCGACCCCGGCCGCTTTCAGCCTGATCGATGCGGTACCGCGGGCCATTGCCGACCCGGGCACCACCGCCATCTGGGAACAGGCCCTGGACATGGTGCAGAGCGGGGAAATGAGCCTGGACGAGTTCGTCACCAAACAGGCTGCCTGGATGAGCAAGCAAGTCAGTCGCTGCGCCGGCCTGAGCCTCACCATCAGCGGCCCCGCCAGCCCTGCCGGGCGCGGTGCAACGCCTTGGAAAAACAAACGCAAGCCGGCCAAGCGCAAGCCTGCAGGCACCAGCAAACGTGGGACAAAAACGGCCCTGTAGGAACCGTCTCGCGGGCGATGGTGGTTCGTCATGCGCGGTTTTCATATCTGCGCCGCTTTTGCATTTCTGTGCGACAGATCCCACTTCAGGGGCTCCCCACCTCTCCCTCGCAGTGTTAGCTTGCGGATGTTTCTGATCTAACGATCAGATATTTCCTACAAGACACCTGCAAAGGAATGCCCCCAGCAATGGACTTTTCACTCAAGCACCTGGCCGCAGCTACCCTGGTGGTCGCCAGCCTGTCCTCGTTCACCAACGCTGCACAGGCCAACATCACCCCGCAACAGAATGCGATCATCCTCAAGACGTTCAGCGATACCTCGGTAAAGGATTTCCGCCAGTTCCTGAAAAGCCTGGCCAAGCGCGATATCGCCAAGACTGACGATCTTGGCACGGCCATCAGTGCCTTCCTCGATAACAAGACACTGTCCCCTGAGCAGCAAAACCAGATCTATCGCCTGCTTGGCCTCTACACACGGGTGAAATACGGCAGCGCGGCTACGCAAACCCTGCGTGAACTGGTAGCCATCCCGACCGTGCGCGTGGACGGCGTTGCCCAACACGACAATCCCGAGTTCATCAAGATCGCCGAGAAGATCAAGGGCCTGGCCCAGGGGTTCAACCTGAGCTTTCGCAACATCGACAACCGCGTTTATGAAATTTCCCTGGAAGGCGCTGGTGATGAAGTCGTCGGCATTCACGCCCATGCCGACGTGGTGCCGGTGACGCCAGAGAATTGGGTGCTGCAGGATGGCACCCGTCTCGATCCATTCAAGGTCACCCTGGTGGGCGATCGCATGTATGGCCGGGGTACGGAAGATGACAAGAACGGCATCGTGGTCACGCTCTACGCCATGAAGGTCATCAAGGAAGAGAAGCTGCCGCTGGCCAGGAACTTCAAGCTGCTGGTAGACACCACCGAAGAAACCACGGGCGACGCCATCCCCTATTATTTCGAACGCAACCCGACGCCCAACTACAACCTGGCGCTGGATGGCGGCTACCCGGTGGTGATTGCCGAGAAAGGCTACGGCACGGTCATGGCCAGCTTCGCCAAGCGCAAGGCTCAAGGCAAGGGCGCTGAAATCACTGCGATGACAGGCGGCCTGGCGACCAACCAGATTCCGTCGACCTCGGTCGCCACCCTGGTGGCGGACAATCCCGCAGAACTGGCGGCCAGCCTGCAGAAGGCCGGTACAGAGTACGCCATGCGCAATGGTGGCAACTTCGACGTCGCCGCCAAGGTGGTCGGCAATGACGTCATGCTGACCGTCACTGGTGTGTCCGCCCACTCCTCCGAACCCGAGTCCGGCATCAACCCGGTGGCGAGGATGCTGGACTTCATCAACAGCCTCGACGGCAAGGTCGCGCTCAAGCACAACCACATCACCGACGCCGCCCGCTACGCCGCCGACAACTGGGGGCTGGATTACCTGGGGGGTAAATTGGCAGTGGGTTTCGCCGATGAGTTCATGGGCCCGCTCACCACCTCCCTGACTTATGTCGGGATGGATGACAAAACCTTCAAGCTTGCAGTCAACCTGCGAGTACCGAAGGGCAAATCCCCGCAAGTACTGAAATCCGAAATCGCCACGAAACTGGATGCCTGGAGCAAGAACAGCAACATTATACCGGCCTTCGACTTCTCCATCGCCGAGCCGATGTACCGCAATCCCGAGGGTGAATGGGTCAAGGCCCTGCTCGCCGTGGCCAGCGAAAACCTCGGCATGGAGCACAAGTTCGGCACCTCCGCCGGCGCCACCTCGGTGCACGAACTGCCCAACGGCGTGCAATTCGGCCTGGCCATGCCGGACGTCAAATACACCGGTCACAACGACAACGAGTTCAAGACCACCGAGCAGTTCCTGCTTGACCTGCAAATCGTGACCGAGATGATGAGCCGCATCGGGCAGTTGCCGAAGCTTTGATTCACCTGGCGGGGTCGCTACGTCACGGCGCCCCCACCTTCCCCATGTATAGGCCCGCTTTGCGGCGATCCGATTTGCCGGCGAACCAGACGCCGCGGTGTACCTGTTGCACCGCGTCATCGTTCTTCGCGCTGTAGGAGCCAGGCTTGCCGGCGAACCGGGCGCCGCGGTGTACCTGTTGCACCGCGTCATCGTTCTTCGCGCTGTAGGAGCCAGGCTTGCCGGCGAACCGGGCGCCGCGGTGTACCTGTTGCACCGCGTCATCGTTCTTCGCGGGCAAGCCTCGCTCCTACAGGCGAACCAGTCGCTGCCCGTTCACTCCCACAGACACATCAGGAATAACTGTTCACCAACACTATTTCCCCAACGTTCTAGCCTGAACTGACAACGCCATGATCAAGGAAGATGCACCATGCCAACCATTCACCAGGCGCATCGATTGCGCACCGGGCGCTTTTCAGCGCCGGGGCAGATCTATCTGGTCACAACCGTCGTTCAGAACCGGGACCCCGTATTCAGGGACTTCATGCAAGGCCGGCTCGTGGTCGATGCATTGAAGAAGGCGCAGGAAGAAGAGCTGGTGCTTTCGCTGGCCTGGGTTGTCATGCCGGACCATCTCCATTGGCTGTTCGAGCTCAAAAACAACACGCTTACTTGCATAATGGCGAGGACAAAATCACGCATTACACTTGCATTGAATCGTTCGCTCGAGCGCGATGGTTCACTCTGGCAACATGGCTTTCATGACCGAGCGATCCGCAGGGATGAAGACCTGCCGGCGGTGGCGCGCTATATCGTGGCCAATCCGCTGCGAGCGGGATTGGTCGAGAAAATTGGGGACTATCCGTTGTGGGATGCCGTGTGGCTGTAGGCGCTAACTGCTGCGGTGTGCCTGCTCGAACGCGTTCTTCGCGGGCAATCGGATCGCCGCACCGCTGACGCCTATAGGACTTTGCACGCGCTCCCGATGTACCTGCCAAAACGTTAATTCCCCACCCTCACCGGTCTGCGGTAGCAAACGTACATCGTTGTAGATCAGCACTGATATCCGCGCCCCGGCGTTCGGCCCCGTGAAATGTGTGTACAGGTAAGTCATGCGAACAGCGTCAAGGCACAGGCCAGTGAGTTTCGGCGCAAAATTCGTATACCATATCTCTAACTCAATCCGAACGACCGCCGCCGTGAACTCACCCAAATTCAACGCTCCCGACTTGGGCAATGCGCCTTCGACATCGGAAATCATCACTCGCCATCTGCGTGACGCCATCGTCGCGGGGCATTTCGCCGAAGACGAGCCTATTCGCCAGGACGACATCGCCCGGCAGTTCAACGTCAGCAAGATCCCGGTCCGCGAGGCCCTCAAGCGACTGGAAGCCGAAGGCCTGGTGATGTTCCAGCGCAATCGCGGGGCAATGGTCACTCGGGTGTCCGATGCCGAACTGGCACAGATGTTCGAAGTGCGCATGTTGCTCGAAGACAAGGTGCTGCGCCTGGCCATTCCCAACATGACCGAAGACACATTCGCCCGCGCCGAACGCATCTGCCAGGAGTTCATCGGCGAAGATGACGTGGGACGCTGGGCTGAGCTCAACTGGGAACTCCACGCCTGTCTCTACGAACCGGCGCAACGTCCGTTTCTGGTGAGCCTGATCCGTTCGGTCAACGACAAACTGGAACGTTATCTGCGGATGCAGATGAGCCTCTCCTCCGGGAAGGAACGGGCCGACCACGAGCACCGGGAGATCGTCGAAGCCTGTCGCGCCGGTGACGTCGACCGGGCAGTGAAGCTGCTCGACGAACACATCGCCGGGGTCTGCAAAACGTTGTTCGAGCACCTGCCCCACCACCCTTGACCGTCTGCTTGATTGTGCTGATTTCGTCATCGGCGCAGGATAAAACCATCAAGCCGCCAAACCCTCGCACGGGCCACTCTTGCGTTCACTCATCTGAACGGACGTGGCCCTGTCATGAAACGCATCACCGTGATCGACTCCCACACTGGCGGCGAACCCACCCGCCTGGTGACCGGCGGTTTTCCCGACCTGGGTACCGGCAGCATGGCCGAACGGCTTCGGCGACTGGCTGAACACCATGATCAATGGCGCGCCGCCTGCGTGCTCGAACCACGGGGCAGCGACGTGCTGGTCGGCGCATTGTTGTGCGAACCGGTCGACCTCGCTGCCTGCGCCGGAGTGATTTTCTTCAACAATACCGGCTACCTTGGCATGTGCGGCCACGGCACCATTGGCTTGGTGGCGTCGCTGGCACACTTGGGCAAGATCGGTCCGGGCGTGCACAGCATCGAAACACCGGTCGGTACGGTACAGGCCACCTTGCACGACGACTACTCCGTCAGCGTGCGCAACGTGCCGGCCTATCGTTATCGCAAAGCCGTAGCCTTGCAGGTGCCGGGGATCGGCCAGGTGGTCGGCGATATCGCCTGGGGGGGCAACTGGTTTTTCCTGATCGCCGAACATGGCCTGCGGGTCGACAGTGACAACCTGGAGGCGTTGACCGCTTACACCTACGCCGTGCAGCAAGCACTGGACATTCAGGGGATACGCGGTGAAGACGGCGGGTTGATCGACCACGTCGAACTGTTCGCCGATGACGCCCAGGCCGACAGCCGCAACTTTGTGCTCTGTCCCGGCAAGGCCTACGACCGTTCGCCCTGCGGCACCGGTACCAGTGCCAAGTTGGCGTGCCTGGCGGCCGACGGCAAATTGCAACCGGGACAGATCTGGCGTCAGGCAAGCGTGATCGGCAGCGAGTTCGAGGGCTCCTACGAACGTCATGGCGAGCGCATCGTACCGACCATTCGCGGCCGCGCTTTTATCAGTGCCGAAGCCAGCCTGATCATTGAACAGGCCGACCCGTTCGCCTGGGGCATTCGCCCATGAACCAAGGCCTGGTGGCCGATGTGATCGTGATCGGTGCAGGTATCATCGGCGCCGCTTGTGCCCAGGCGCTGGCCCGGCGCGGCTTGCGCGTGCTGGTACTGGACGCTGGCCTGCACGGCGCGACAGCCGCTGGCATGGGCCATTTGCTGGTGCTCGATGACAACCCTGCCGAACTGGCCCTGAGCCAATACTCAGTGCAACGCTGGCGCGAACAGGCCCCGCAACTGCCCGAGAGCTGCGCTTATCGCAGCAATGGCACATTGTGGCTGGCGGCCAATGCCGAGGAAATGGCGGTGGCCCAAAGCAAACACATGAACCTTCAAGCCCGGGGCGTTACCTGCGAGCTGATCACCGGCAACGCCTTGCATGCCCGTGAGCCGGAATTGCGCGATGGCCTGGAGGGTGGTTTGTTGATCAACGGCGACGGCATTCTCTATGCCCCGGCGACCGCCAACTGGATGCTCGACACTCCGGGCATCGAACAACGGCGGGCACGGGTCAGCGAGCTCGATGGCAACCGCGTGCGACTCGATGATGGCCAGTGGTTGAACGCTGAAGCGGTCATTTTGGCCAACGGCATCCAGGCCAATGACTTGTGCCCCGAGTTGCCGATCGAACCGAAGAAGGGCCACCTGCTGATCACCGACCGCTACCCCCGCAAGGTCACCCACACGCTGGTGGAACTGGGTTACGTCACCAGCGCCCACAATGCGACGGGACCGTCGACCGCCTGCAACATTCAGCCCCGCCCCACCGGGCAATTGTTCATTGGTGCTTCGCGACAATTCGGCACCACCGACCCGCAGGTCGAAGGTTGGATGCTCGCGAAAATGCTCAAGCGCGCCACCGAATACATGCCGGGCCTGGCTCAACTCAACGGTATCCGCGCCTGGACCGGTTTTCGCGCCGCCAGCCCGGACGGCCTGCCGCTGATTGGCCAGCACCCCAAACGCAAAGGCCTGTGGCTGGCGGTCGGGCACGAAGGAATGGGGGTCACCACGGCGCCCGGGACTGCCGATTTACTGGTCGCGCAATTGTTCAATGAGACGCCGCCTCTGGCGGTACAACCCTATCTGCCGCAACGTTTTCTCGAAGAGGCCGCCTATGCTTGATTTGATCATGGATGGCCGCGCGCTGAAGGTGGCCGCGGGCACGACGGTGGCTGCTGCACTGGCACTGGCCGGCGACGGTTGCAGTCGCACTGCCGTCAGCGGTCAGCGCCGCGCACCGCTGTGCGGCATGGGCATCTGCCAGGAATGCCGGGTGACCATCGACGGTCGCCGCCGACTGGCCTGCCAAACGCTATGCCAGCAAGGCATGCAAGTGCAGACCCGAGCATGAACGAATACGCCGACCTGCTGATCATCGGCGCTGGCCCCGCCGGCATGAGTGCCGCCCTCGCCGCAGCGTCCAGTGGCGCGCGCATTGTGGTGCTCGACGACAACCCGCTGCCGGGCGGCCAGATCTGGCGCGACGGGCCACAGGCCAGCCTGCCGGATCAGGCCCGGCAGATGCGCGAGCGCCTGCAGGCCAACAGCAATATCCGCCACCATGCCGGCACCCGTGTAATTGCCCTCGCTGGTGCCAAGCAATTGCTGGTGGAAGACGCCGACCGAGGCTGGTTGATCGGCTATGACAAACTGATTCTATGTACCGGTGCCCGTGAATTGCTGCTGCCCTTCCCCGGCTGGACGCTGCCAGGAGTGACCGGCGCGGGCGGACTTCAGGCGCTGATCAAGGGTGGCCTGCCCGTGCAGGACGAGCGTGTGGTGATCGCCGGCAGCGGTCCGTTGCTACTGGCCAGCGCGGCCACTGCGAAACACAACGGTGCCCAGGTGCTGCGCATCGCCGAGCAGGCCTCTGCGGTCGCGGTCGCAGGATTCGCCCTGCAACTGCCGCGCTGGCCGGGCAAGCTGGTGCAATCTTTCAGTCTGTTCGACCGTCATTACCGCACCGGCAGCCATGTCGTGGCGGCCTTGGGCAACGATCGGCTGGAAGCTGTGCGATTGCGGCATCGGGGCAAAATCGTCGAATTGGCGTGTGATCGCCTGGCCTGTGGTTTCGGCCTGATTCCCAACACCCAACTCGGTCAGGCCTTGGGCTGCGCGCTCGATGGCTCGGCGCTTGCCGTGGATGCCTGGCAAACCACGAGCCACACCGACCACTACGCCGCTGGCGAATGCACCGGTTTCGGCGGCAGTGAGCTGGCACTGGTTGAAGGGGCAATCGCCGGGCATGTGGCGGTGGGTAACACCGCGGCGGCACGGAATTTGTGGCCACGTCGCGCGCGTTGGCAGGGTTTCGCCAAGGCGTTGAACAGCGCCTTCGGCCTCGACCCGCAGCTCAAGTCGCTGGCGCAACCCGACACGCTGGTCTGTCGTTGCGAAGACGTACCCTACTCGGCACTGTCCGGGCACGTTGGCTGGCGCGAGGCCAAACTGGCCAGTCGCTGCGGCATGGGCGCCTGCCAGGGCCGGGTGTGTGGCGGTGCCTTGCAGTATCTGTTCGACTGGCAACCCACGGCGCCCCGGCCGCCGTTCAACCCGGCGCGCATCGAAACCCTGATGTGCCTGGATGACACGCCACCGGTGTAAACGCTCGCTTCGGGGTTTCGGGGGCGCTGCCGAGTCTTTATAGTCCCGGTAGTCGCCACCAGGCCCCTCTTGATATGTTCCCCTCACTCAATCATTTCAAACCCTGCGACCTGCCGACGCTGCTGAACAGTTTGCAGGCCATCGCGACGCTGCTCGATACCCTGACGGACGTGGTGTTTTTCATCAAGGACTGCGAGGCCCGCTACGCTTTCGTCAACCAGACCCTGGTCCGACGCTGTAGCTTCAAGCACAGTGACCAACTGCTGGGGCTGACAGCAGACCGTGTCTTCCCGGAGCGCTTTGGCCCGATTTACACCGAACAGGATCGACGGGTGTTGGCCACCGGACGCGAATTGGCCGACCAACTCGAACTGCACCTGTATTTCGGTAACCAGCCAGTCTGGTGCCTGACCCATAAACTCGCGCTGCGCGATGAACATGGGCAGATCGTCGGCCTGGCCGGCATTTCCCGTGACCTGCAGTTGCCCCAGTCCAACCACCCGGCGTTCCAGAAACTGGCAGCGGTGGACGCGCACATCCGTCGTCATTTTGCTCGACCTATCAGCCTTGCCGAACTGACGGCAATCGCGGGCTTTTCGGTTGCGCAACTCGAACGCCATTGCAAACGGGTGTTCCAGCTCACCCCACGGCAGATGATCCACAAGTCCCGGCTCGAAGAAGGTACGCGGTTGTTGCTGGAGAGCGACCTGCCCATCACCGAAATCGCCCTGCGCTGCGGCTACACCGACCACAGTGCTTTCAGCCGCCAGTTCCGTGCCCTCACCAGCCTTTCGCCCAGCCAGTTCCGCGATCGCGGTCGTTAAATGTTCCTTTAAGGGGCGCCCCGCACACAGGGTGCTCCCTTCTGTAACACCTGCCTGCCCGGCGACACGACGCCGCTGCCCTGCTCCCGACTTGTAAACCGCCCTGACTCAAGGGCTGGAAAATATTTGCCGGTAAAAAGGCAAATCGGCACAACCGTTGCTATTGTTAATATCGTATACGAAATCCCCAATACGATATCTAACAGCACTTCCGACAACGAGGCCTCTATGAAAAACCCCGCATTTGCCGTAGCCCTCAGCGCTGTTCTCAGTACCACCTTCATCGCCACCGCACAGGCTGACAAACTCGACGACATCATCGGTTCCGGCAAGCTGCGCTGTGCCGTGACGCTGGACTTCCCGCCCATGGGTTTTCGAGATGCCAGTAACGCCCCGGCGGGTTTTGACGTGGACTATTGCACCGACCTGGCAAAGGTCCTCGGGGTCGAGGCCGAAGTGGTCGAAACACCCTTCCCGGACCGCATTCCAGCACTGATATCCGGGCGGGCCGACGTGATTGTCGCCTCGACCTCCGACACCCTTGAGCGGGCCAAGACCGTCGGCCTGACCGTGCCGTACTTCGCCTTCCAGATGGTCGTCCTGACCCGCGATAACACCGGCATCAACAGTTTCGACGACATCAAGGGCAAGGCACTGGGCAACACCAGTGGCACCTATGAAGCCATTGCCCTGGAGAACGATGTGAAGAAATGGGGTACCGGTACCTTCCGTGCCTACCAGTCACAAAACGACACGCTGCTGGCGGTGGCCCAGGGTCATATCGACGCCACGGTGGTCACCAATACCGTCGCCGCCGCAACGATCAAGTCGGGTAAATACAAGAACCTGAAGATCGCCGGCAACGCGCCCTACACCATCGACTATGTATCCCTGGGTACCAAGCGCAACGAGTACGGCCTGCTCAATTACCTCAACCTGTTCGTCAACCAGCAGGTACGCAACGGTCGCTACAAGGAGTTGTTCACCAAATGGGTCGGCACCGAAATTTCGCCGAGCGACCTGACCGTGCCAAAGGTCTACTACTGAGGTGCCCGGCATGCCTAGGCCCACTTCTCTGACCGTTCGCAGCCTGGTCCCGGGCGCTGCCCAGGGTGCCCTGCTGTTTGCCGATGTCGGGTTGAGCTTCTGGGGCGGAGTCGACCCCTTGCGGGGTGAAATCATCGACCGTCACCATCCCCTCAGCGGCGAATACCTGACCGGTCGAGTGCTCGCCATCCCCAGTGGCCGCGGTTCGTGTACCGGCAGCAGTGTGCTGATGGAACTGATCAGCAACGGTCATGCGCCAGCCGCGCTGGTACTGGCCGAAGCCGATGAGATCCTGACCTTGGGCGTGCTGGTGGCACAAATGATTTTCGAGCGTTCGCTGCCGGTGCTCTGCATCGGCAGCGAGGCCTTCGCCGCCTTGCGCGGCAAGGCCTTTGCCCGAATCGACGGTGCCAGTCTGGCCGTGTTCGATCACATCCCCGTCGACAACTGGCAGCCATCCGAAACGCCGACGCAGGCTCGCGATACCAGCACAGCAATCGAACTCAGCGAGTTCGACCACGCGTTGCTCAACGGCGCGCATGGCAAAGCGGCGCAGATGGCCATGCAAATCGTCCTGCGCCTGGCCGAACTGCAAGGTGCCCAGCGTCTTATAGATGTTACCCAGGCGCACATCGACGGTTGCATTTACACCGGACCTGCGAGCCTGCGCTTTGCTCAACAACTGGTGCAGTGGGGCGCCAAGGTTCGGGTCCCCACTACCCTCAATTCAATATCCGTTGACCAGCGTCGTTGGCGCGAGCTGGGCATCGACCCACTGCTCGGCGAGCCGGCCAGCGCCGTGGGCGACGCCTACATGGCCATGGGTGCACAGCTCAGTTTCACCTGTGCGCCCTATTTGCTCGACAGCGCACCGAAGGCCGGCGACCAGATCGTCTGGGCCGAATCCAACGCGGTGGTCTACGCCAACAGCGTGCTCGGCGCACGCACCCTGAAGTACCCCGACTACCTGGATATCTGCATCGCCCTGACCGGCCGCGCGCCCCTGATCGGCTGCCATCTGGACGCGCCACGCAAAGCCCGCTTGCGCGTTGAATTGCCGAAATTGGCTGAACTCGACGATGCGTTCTACCCCTTGCTCGGTTACCACATCGGCGCACTCGCGGGCAGCCGGATCCCGCTGATATTCGGCCTGGAACAACGCCAGCCAGACCTGGACGACTTGAAA
The DNA here is from genome assembly GCF_002236105.1 of Pseudomonas umsongensis. Lineage (GTDB taxonomy): Bacteria > Pseudomonadota > Gammaproteobacteria > Pseudomonadales > Pseudomonadaceae > Aquipseudomonas > Aquipseudomonas umsongensis. Next base: position 594,829 of record NZ_NIWU01000001.1, on the reverse strand, counting down.
GCCTTCGGCGCGGCGTTCGCCACCACGTCCGCCGCGCCGCTGTTCCACATCGCCGGGGTCACCCCCGAAGCACTCGACCCGGCGCAGGTACTGGAGCCGGATACTCCGCTGCCCGTGGCAACCATTCGCCTGGAGGACCTGCTGGTCAGTTGGCGTGAGCTCAACAGCGCCAGGGACAACCGCGTGGATGTGGTCTCGCTGGGTAACCCGCACTTCTCGCTCAGCGAGTTTGCCCGCTTGGCACAGCTGTGTCGCGACCGGGTCAAGCACCCCGAGGTGGTGCTCGCCATCACTTGCGGTCGTGCGGTGTTGGAGCAGGCCCGTGACGCCGGGTACATCGATGTCATTGAAACCTTCGGCGCCACGCTGGTGACCGATACCTGCTGGTGCATGCTCGGCGAACCGGTGATCCCGCGGGCCGCCACCACCTTAATGACCAACTCGGGCAAGTACGCCCATTACGCACCCGGCCTGGTGGGGCGCAACGTGCACTTCGCCAGCCTGGCCGAATGTGTCGATGCCGCCTGCACCGCCACCGCCAGCGGGCGTCTGCCGAGCTGGTTGCAACCTGCCTTGCCGATGGAGAACCGCTCGCATGTTTGACTACACCTTCCAATGGCGCACCGCGCTGCGCGCCTTGCCGGACATGCTCACCGGCGCGTGGGTTACGTTCGAGACCGCTGCGCTGTCGATGATTTTCGGTGTACTGATTGCTCTGGTCCTGACGGTCATGCGCGAAGCCAGGCACCCGCTGCTGCGTGGCATCGGCAACGGCTGGGTATCGATTGCCCGCAACACTCCGTCGCTGTTCCAGATTTACATCCTGTACTTCGGCCTCGGCTCACTGGGCCTGCATGTCAGCTCCTGGCTCGCGCTACTGGCCGGGATCACTTTCAACAACGCCGGTTATCTCGCGGAAAACTTCCGTGGCGGGCTCAAGGCGGTGCCCCACACCCAGGTACGTGCCGCGCGCTCACTCGGCATGAGTGCCTTCCAGACCTACCGCATGATCATCGTCCCGCAACTGCTACGAATCGTCTTCTATCCGCTCACCAATCAAATGGTGTGGGCGGTGCTGATGACATCGCTGGGGGTCATCGTCGGCCTTAACAATGACCTGACCGGAGTGACTCAGGAATACAACGTCAAGACCTTCCGCACCTTCGAATACTTCGCCATCGCAGCAGTGCTGTATTACCTGATTGCCAAGGCGATCGTCGCGGCAGCCCGGCTGATGGCCTGGCGGTTGTTCCGTTACTGAGGAGCTGTCCATGTTTTCCACCGAGTTTTCCTCCAATGACCTGTTGTTCCTGCTCGACGGCGCCTGGGTCACGCTGCAATTGACGTTCTGGGCGATCATTCTCGGTTCCATTGCAGGGCTGTTGTTCGGGTTGCTGCGCGCCCTGTTCCCACGGCTCAGCCTGCCGCTGGCCTGGGTGCTGGACGTGTTTCGCAGCGTGCCGTTGCTGATCCAGTTCGTCCTGTTCAACTCGCTCAAAAGCATCGTCGGCCTGAACATCAGCGCCTTCAGCGTCGGTTGCATTGTGCTGGGGGTCTACACCGCGGCGTACTTTACCGAAATCGTGCGCGGCGGCGTGCTGTCGGTGCCGTTCACGGTGCGCCGCGCCAGTCGTTCGTTGGGCCTGAGCTTCCTGCAGGACCTGCGCTGGATCGTCCTGCCGATGGCCACTCGCGTGGCCTTTCCCGGCTGGCTGAACCTGGTGCTGGGCGTGATGAAGGACACCGCGCTGGTGATGTGGATCGGCATCGTCGAACTGCTGCGCGCCTCGCAAACCATCGTGACCCGCATCCAGGAACCGTTGGTGGTGCTGTGCATCGCGGGCCTTATCTACTACGTCATGAGCCTGGTGGTCGCACGCCTGGGCGCTCGTCTGGAAAGAAGGTGGCAAGAAAATGATTGAGATCGAGAACGTACACAAATCCTTCGGCAATCTCGAAGTGGTCAAGGGAGTGAACCTCACGGTGAGCAAGGGCGAGGTGGTGTCAATCATCGGTGGCTCCGGTTCTGGCAAATCGACCTTGTTGATGTGCATCAACGGCCTGGAGCCAATCCAGAAAGGCAACATCCGGGTCGACGGCGTCGAGGTCCATCACAACGCCACCGACCTGAACCGCCTGCGGCAGAAGATCGGCATCGTGTTCCAGCAATGGAACGCTTTTCCGCATTTGACTGTGCTGGAAAACGTCATGCTGGCGCCGCGCAAAGTGCTGGGTAAAAGCAAGGCCTGCGCCGAGGAACTGGCGGTACGGCAGCTGACCCACGTGGGCCTGGGCGACAAACTCAAGACCTTCCCCGGCAAGCTGTCTGGCGGTCAGCAACAACGCATGGCCATCGCCCGCGCCCTGGCCATGTCACCGGACTACATGCTGTTCGACGAAGCCACCTCGGCTCTGGACCCACAGTTGGTCGGCGAAGTGCTGGATACGATGCGCATGCTCGCCGAGGACGGCATGACCATGGTGCTGGTGACTCACGAGATCCGCTTCGCGCGGGACGTGTCCGACCGCGTGGCGTTCTTTCGCAACGGTCTGGTGCATGAGATCGGCTCGCCGGATCAGGTGATCGGCAATCCGGTGCATGCCGAGACGGCGGCGTTTCTCAAATCGGTGAAATAACCGGTGGCCCCTTCGCGAGCAGGCTCGCTCCCACAGGATTTGGTGGTGTACACACAATCACGAGCCAATCCATAAACCTGTGGGAGCGGGCTTGCCCGCGAAGAGGCCCGAACAGTCAACACAAGGAGCAGAGAATGCGTTCATCGAAAGTGATTCATGTAGTCAGTTGCCACGCCGAAGGTGAAGTCGGCGACGTCATTGTCGGCGGAGTCGCACCACCGCCCGGCGCCACGGTGTGGGAACAATCGCGCTGGATTGCCAAAGACGAAACCCTGCGCAACTTCGTACTCAACGAACCCCGGGGCGGAGTGTTCCGACACGTCAATCTGTTGGTGCCGGCCAAGGACCCGCGGGCGCAGATGGCCTGGATCATCATGGAGCCAGCGGACACGCCGCCGATGTCAGGCTCCAACTCATTGTGCGTGGCCACCGTGTTGCTCGACACCGGTATCGTGCCAATGACCGAACCGCAAACCCGGCTGGTGCTCGAAGCACCCGGCGGCCTGATCGAAGCCGTCGCCGATTGCCGTGATGGCAAGGTCGAACGGGTGGAAATCAAAAACGTGCCGTCCTTCGCCGATCGGCTCGATGCGTGGATCGAAGTGCAAGGTGTCGGCACGCTCAAGGTCGATACCGCCTACGGCGGCGACAGCTTTGTGATCGCCGATGCCCAGGACCTGGGGTTTTCAATCAGCCCCGATGAAGCGGCCGACCTGGTGGCGGTTGGGTTGAAAATCACCCGGGCCGCCAATGAGCAATTGGGCTTTGTCCATCCGCTGAACCCCGATTGGTCGCACATTTCCTTTTGCCAGATCGCCGCGCCCATCGTTCGTGAGCAGGGCATTGCCACGGGTGCCAATGCGGTGGTGATTCAACCGGGCAAGATCGACCGCTCGCCTACCGGCACTGGCTGCTCCGCGCGGATGGCCGTGTTGCAGGCCAAAGGCTTGATGGGCGTTGGGGACAGATTTATCGGTCGCTCGATCATCGGCTCAGCGTTCCACTGCCGTATTGACTCGCTGACCGAAGTGGCCGGGCGCCCCGCCATCTACCCGTGCATTTCCGGGCGGGCCTGGATTACCGGTACCCATCAATTACTGCTCGACCCAAGCGATCCGTGGCCACAAGGCTATCGACTGTCAGACACCTGGCCGGGTGCCTGAATGCTCAATCGCTGATCCCCGACCAACGGCCCGAAAAAACACCCGAAAACGTAAACAAACCACTGGCTGATTTCTTTCACTTTCAATATCGTATACGAAATACAATAAACAATCTGGAGGCAACAATGAGCAAGCGTGTTAACTGGAGTGGCGTGTTCCCAGCGGTGACCACTCAATTCAACGATGACTTCTCCATCAACCTGGAAAAAACCCATGAAGTCATTTCCAACGTGATCCGCGACGGCGTATCAGGACTGGTGGTTTGCGGCTCGGTAGGCGAAAACACCTCGCTGAGTGCCGCCGAAAAAATTGCCGTGACCGAAGTCGCGGTCGCGGCCTCGGGCGGCCGTGTACCGGTGATTTGCGGCGTAGCCGAGTTCACCAGCGTGGAAGCGGCCAAGGTCGCTAACGCGGTACGCAGGGTCGGCGTCGATGGCGTGATGCTAATGCCGGCGCTGGTCTACGGTTCCAAGCCGTTCGAAACCGCCGAGCATTACCGTTACGTGGCGAAAAACGCCGACGTGCCGCTGATGGTCTACAACAACCCGCCAATCTACAAAAACGACGTGACCCCGGACATCCTCATAGCCCTCGCCGACTGCGACAACGTGGTGTGCTTCAAGGATTCCTCGGGCGACACTCGCCGCTTCATCGACATTCGCAATGAAGTGGGAGACCGTTTCGTGTTGTTCGCCGGCCTCGACGACGTGGTGCTGGAAAGCCTCGCCGTGGGCGCTGAAGGCTGGGTGTCGGGCATGTCCAACGTATTCCCCAAAGAGGGCGAAACCATCTTCCGCCTGGCCAAGGCCGGACGCTATGCCGAAGCCATGCCGATCTACGAATGGCTGATGCCGATCCTGCACCTCGACGCCCGTGCCGACCTGGTGCAGTGCATCAAGCTGTGCGAAGCCATCGCCGGTCGCGGCAGCGCCCTGACCCGTCCGCCACGCCTGGCCCTGCCGGAAGCCGATCGCGTCTTTGTCGAGCAGATCATGGCCAAGGCCCTGGCCAACCGTCCGCACTTGCCGGACGTCGGTCTCTGAGTGATTGCCGGGTGGGTCTTCGCGGACCCGTCCCGGCTGCCTGTTTTTGCGCATCTACAGGAAACGCCAGCATGTCCAACGCTCAACACCCGTCTAGCGCAACCACACCCTCGGGACTCAAACGTGTCGTGGCCGCCGCCATGGCCGGCACCGTTGCCGAATGGTATGAATTCTTCCTTTATGGCACCGCTTCGGCACTGGTCTTCGGCCAGTTGTTCTTCCGCCAGACCGACAGCCCCATCGATGGCATCATCGCTGCCTTCGCCCTGTATGCCGTGGGCTTTCTCGCCCGTCCGCTGGGCGGGCTGGTGTTCGGTCACTACGGTGACAAGTACGGCCGCAAACGCCTGCTGCAATTAAGCCTGGTGGTGGTTGGCATCACCACCTTCCTGATGGGCTGCCTGCCCGGCTTCAACCAGATCGGCTATGCCGCGCCGGTGTTGCTGGTGCTGTTGCGGTTGATCCAGGGCTTCGCCTTTGGCGGCGAATGGGGCGGTGCGATCTTGCTGGTGTCCGAGCACTGCCCGGACAACCGTCGAGGCTTCTGGGCCAGTTGGCCACAAGCCGGTGTTCCAGCCGGCAACCTGGTGGCGACGGTTGCCCTGCTGCTGTTGTCGTCGAACCTGTCCGAGGAGCAATTCCTCGCCTGGGGCTGGCGCGTAGCATTCTGGTTCTCGGCCGTGGTGGTACTGATCGGCTACTGGATTCGCACCAGTGTCGATGACGCACCGATTTTCAAGGAGGCCCAGGCTCGTCAGGCGCAGACCAGGCATCAGCAACTGGGCGTGGTCGAAGTGCTGCGCCACCACTGGCGTTCGGTGCTGGTCGGTATCGGCGCGCGGTTTGCCGAGAACATCCTCTACTACACCGTCGTGACCTTCTCGATCACTTATCTGAAACTGGTGGTGCACAAGGACACGTCAGAGATTCTGTTGCTGATGTTCGGCGCTCACTTGCTGCACTTCTTCCTGATTCCGTTGATGGGTTATCTGTCGGATCTGGTCGGGCGCAAACCGGTTTACCTGGTGGGTGCAGTACTCACCGCGTTTTGGGGATTCGTCGGCTTCCCGATGATGGACACCGGCAACAATTGGCTGATCATGGCGGCCATCACCCTGGGCCTGGCCATCGAATCGATGACCTACGCGCCCTACTCGGCGCTGATGGCCGAGATGTTTCCGACCCACGTGCGCTACACCGCACTCTCGCTGTGCTACCAGGTGGCGCCGATCTTCGCGGGCTCGCTGGCGCCACTGATCGCGATCACCCTGCTCAACAAGTACCACAGCTCGACACCGATCGCGCTCTATCTGGTCGGCGCTTCGCTGATCTCCATCGTGGCCGTCGGGCTGACCCGGGAAACCCGTGGCAAATCGTTGCACACGGTGGATGCCGAGTCTGCTGCGCGGATTGCGGCGCTGGCCTCGCCTGCGACGACCCCACGTCGCGCCGACTCACTGGCGTAAACCCTGTAGGAGCGAGCATGCTCGCGATGGACGTCAACGATGACGCGTGCATTCTGGATTCACGCGGTGCCCTTGAGTGCCTCGCGAGCATGCTCGCTCCTACAGAGGAGTTGAATTACCCCTTTTTTGACAGGAGCCTTTTAGATGCCTGAGATCCTCGGTCACAACTACATCGGCGGTACACGCAGCGCCGTCGGCAGCATCACGCTGCGAAGCCATGATGCAAGTACTGGCGAAGCCCTGCCCTTCTCGTTCATGCAAGCCACCGCAGAAGAAGTGTACGCCGCCGCCCAGGCCGCCGCAGCCGCCTACCCGGCCTTTCGCAACCTGCCGGCCAGCCGCCGTGCGGAGTTTCTCGAGGCCATCGCCACGCAACTGGACGCGCTTGACGATGAGTTTGTCGCCCTGGTCACTCGCGAGACGGCACTGCCAACCGCTCGCATACAGGGTGAGCGTGCTCGCACCAGCGGCCAGATGCGCCTGTTCGCCCAAGTCCTGCGTCGTGGTGATTTCTACGGAGCGCGCATCGACCGCGCCTTGCCCGAACGCCAACCACTGCCACGGGTAGACCTGCGTCAGTATCGAATCGGTGTCGGCCCGGTCGCCGTTTTCGGCGCGAGCAATTTCCCCCTGGCGTTCTCCACCGCCGGTGGCGATACCGCTGCCGCCCTGGCCGCCGGTTGCCCGGTGGTGTTCAAGGCCCACAGTGGACATATGGCAACTGCCGAACGGGTGGCTGATGCGATCATTCGCGCCGCCGAGCAGACGGACATGCCCAAGGGCGTGTTCAACATGATCTACGGCTCCGGCGTGGGCGAAATCCTGGTCAAGCATCCGGCGATCCAGGCTGTTGGTTTCACCGGCTCACTCAAGGGCGGCCGTGCCCTGTGCGATATGGCCGCTGCAAGATCACAACCGATTCCGGTGTTCGCTGAAATGAGCAGCATCAACCCGGTCGTGGTGTTGCCTCAAGCCTTGCAGGTTCGTGGCGAAAAAATCGCCAGTGAGCTGGTGGCATCGGTGGTCCAGGGCTGCGGTCAGTTCTGTACCAATCCCGGCCTGGTCATCGGCATCTCGTCACCGCGATTCGACGCTTTCACAGCGCTGCTCAGTGGTCTGATGAGCGAGCAACCGCCCCAGACCATGCTCAACGCCGGAACCCTTGCCAGCTATAAAAAAGCGCTACAGGCACTGCTCAGTCATCCAGGGGTGACCCACCTGGCCGGTCAAGAACAGCTGGGCAACCAGGCCCGACCACAACTGTTCAAGGCCGACGCCAGCCTGCTGCTCAAGAGTGATGCGCTGCTGCAGGAAGAGGTATTCGGCCCGACGACCGTGCTGGTTGAAGTCGCCAATGCGGGGGAACTGCAGCAAGTGTTGCAAAGCTTGCACGGTCAACTGACCGCCACGTTGATAGCAGAAACCCTCGACCTGCAAATCTGCACAGGCGTCTTGCCGCTGCTGGAGCAGAAAGTCGGTCGTGTGCTCTTCAATGGCTACCCTACCGGCGTCGAAGTCTGCGATGCGATGGTACATGGCGGCCCCTACCCGGCCACTTCCGATGCCCGTGGCACCTCAGTCGGCACCCTGGCCATCGAGCGATTCCTGCGCCCGGTGTGCTACCAGAACTGCCCCGACACCTTGCTGCCCGAAGCGCTTCAGAACGCCAACCCACTGGGCCTCAATCGCCTGGTCGATGGCATCCTCCAGCGCCAGTCGCTGTAAACCGAACGGGCGCCATGGGCGCCCGTTTCCTTTTCAATCCAGCAGTGCCTGCAAATCCCTGTACAACGCCTCGGGAACCTGCACCCCCTCCACCAGGCTGCGCGCCCGCGACTCATAGCGTCGTTGCGAGGGCAAGCGCGCGCCCTGCCCTTCAATTCCCTGAAACAACGCTTCTGCCCTGGCCAGGTGTTCCTGGGTTGCATCGCCCAAAAAGCGCCGGGGATCCAGAGCGATGATCAGTTCGCCATGATAAGGCGATGACTTGCTGCCCGCGTCGTAAGCCAGTGATTCAGCGCTTGTCAGGTCACCAATCAACGGCCCGGCGATCAACTCCACCATCGCCGCCAGTGCCGATCCCTTGTGCCCGCCGAACGTCAGCATCGCGCCACTGTCGAGCACCACGCTCGCATCGTTGCTCGGATGGCCTTGCCCATCCACTCCCCACCCTTCGGGGATCGCCTTGCCGGCTCGTCGATGCAGTTCGATATCGCCGCGAGCGATGGCGCTGGTGGCAAAGTCGAATACAAAAGGCTCTTGCCCGCCGCGCGGCCAGCCAAAGGCAATGGGATTAGTGCCGAACAGTGGCAAGTGCCCCCCGGCCGGCGCCACCCAGGCATGACTAGGGTTACACGCCAGCGCGACCAGGCCGGTCCCCGTCAGTTGCTCGATCTCCACCCATAACGCGGAAAAATGCACACAGTGGTTGATCGCCAACGCGGCAATCCCGTTGGCACGGGTTTTCTCGGTCAACAGGGGGAGCCCCGCCTGAAACGCCAACTGCGAAAACCCGCCACCGGCATCCACCCGCACAATCGACGGCGCCTGGTCGATGACCCTCGGCTCGGCATCGGCCGACACCTTGCCCGCTCGCAGGGAATTGACACATCCAAGAATCCGGTACAACCCGTGAGAGGCGCAGCCATCACGCTCACCGGCCATTACCGTCGCCGCCACCGCTTGCGCATGGGCCAGATTAAAACCGTTGTGCAACAGGATCGATTCGGCCAGTTCACGGGCTTCGATCAGGGTCAGTCGAATCATGGTCATCTCCTGGGAAAGACCTGTCAGGGTGATCCGCTCGAAGCAACGAGGCTTGATGCCTTTTGATGCAGGAGGTGACGAAATCGGCATAGCCAAGGCACGCATACCCTGAGAACGGAAGGGTATCGTGCACGTCTGGAGGTCCGAGACGCGTTTCATGTGCAGGCGCGATCGCACGGCTCACGGCGGCGAGCACTGTAGGAGCGCCCCCCCCAGCAAAATGCTGACGCTGAACGCCGCCATCGCTCAGTGGTCACAACAATTGATGGCATCGCAACTGATGTGGCCTCAAGCCTGCTTCCTTCAGCCGCGGCGCTTACAATTCACACATTCCTGGGCGCGCCGGATAACCTTCAGTGAGTTCAGTCCTTTCGACACAGGCGCTGACTGCTGCTGCCATCCAATGCTCCCTGATCGGAGTACGCACATGACTCAATCAATACGGTTATTCCTGACAACCGTGCTCGCGGTTGCAGCATTGGCATCGGCCAGTTTCCTGAACACTGCAGGTGCCGCCACCGCCGAGGATCTCAATACCGACTCCCGGCAAGCGTTGCAGACGCTCTACAAGACCAATCCCTTTTCCGAAACCATCTCGCACAAAGCCAAGGCCGTTCTGGTCTTTCCGAAAATCATCAAGGCCGGCCTGGTATTCGGCGGCAGCTACGGCGAAGGCGTGTTGATGAAGAGCTCGAAGGTCGTGGATTACTACAACTCCGTCAGCGGCTCCTGGGGACTGCAGGCAGGCGCCCAGTCATATGGCTATGTGGTTTTCCTGATGACCGACAAAGCGGTGAAATACATCACTGAAACCAAAGGCTGGGAAATCGGCGTAGGGCCAACCGTGGTCGTGGTGGATGAAGGGGTTGCCAAGAACCTGTCCAGCTCGACGCTGAAAGACGACGCGTACGCGTTCATCTTCGACCAACAGGGTCTGATGGCCGGCATCAGTATCGAAGGCACGAAGATTTCCCTGATCAAACGCTGAAGGGTGCGCGCCCAATGAGTTTTCTTATCATTTAAAGGAGCGCAGAATGAGCTACCTGGCGTTCGAATGACGTGTCTCGCCCAGTGGGCGTGCCAGTCATATCGGGCGCCATGGCCAAGGGGACGATGAACTCGTTTGCTGTCGACTTTGGGGACTGGAGGAGGCGTTTTGAAACCATTCCCGCTCAAACCCGGCACCTCGACCCTGGACGTATTTCTTCAAGCGTGCCTGCCCCGCCGTGACGCTGTTCCGCCCACCTTGACGGAAAAAGCGGTCATCCCGGGCATTCCCGATGCTCGCTACAGGCTGGACCATGACCTGACGCCGTTCATCCAGGATGCGATTCAATCCAACAAACGTGAGAGCGAGGTGCTCGCCAAGGCCGGTAAGCCGAGCGATATCCTGCCGCCGGCCAGCATGCTGGCCGTTTCTGGTGGCGGCGATGCAGGCGCATTTGCAGCGGGACTGATTGCTGGATGGACCACCCATGGCACACGGCCAATCTTCAAGGTCGTCACGGGCATTAGTGCGGGTGCCCTGGTCGCCCCGTTCGCTTACCTGGGGCCGGAATACGACAGCGTGATCCGGCACGTCTGCAATGAAATCGGTCCAAAAGACATTTTTCATTCGCGAAACGTGCTGACCCGTCTTGCCAGCGACGGCATAGCGGACAGCAAGCCACTGTCGCGGCTCATTACAAAATACGTCACCGAGCAGATTGTGGCGGCGATCGCCGCACAATACGCCAAGGGCAGGATCCTGCTGATCGGCACCACTGACCTTGATGCAGGCCGACCCGTCACCTGGAACATGGGCGCCATTGCCGCAAGCCAGGCACCGGGAGCGCTCGACCTGTTTCGTAACATCATGATCGCGTCGATGAGCATTCCGGGTGCTGTCTCACCCGTGATGATCGATGTGGAGGTCGATGGCAAGCAGTTTCATGAAATGCACGTGGACGGCGGGGTCATCACTCAAGTGTTTCTTTACCCACCTGGCACGCTCGTGGGGCTCAACAGGGCCGCTGGCGTACCCTTGCGTCTCGAACGTCATTTCTATGTCATTCGCAACGGGACGCTGGAGCCGCAATGGTCCGGGACCAAGCGCCGTACATTGAGCATCGGCGGCCGAGCCATCAGTGCATTGATTCAAACCCAGGGGATCAGCGACCTGGAGCGAATCTACCGCATGGCGCAGCAGGATGGAGCGCATTTCAACCTGGCGTACATCGGCTCTGACTTTAACGTTGCGCGCACTCAAAAATTCGATGGAGAGTACATGAAGCGGTTGTTCGATTACGCCTTTCAACTCAGCGCGAAGGGCTATGCGTGGCATAAATCACCGCCCTCGCAAAACCCCAGGCTACGAACCCATCGCTGAAAAGCTCTGCCAGCAACTTCGTGAAAGGAGGCGTTTGAGATGCAACTCATCACGTTGAAAATCGAAAAGCCGGAAGATACGAACTTCATCCTGGGTCAGACGCACTTCATCAAGTCGGTCGAGGATATCCACGAAGCATTGGTCAATGCCGTGCCGGGTATCCGTTTTGGCGTGGCCTTTTGCGAGGCCTCGGGAAAATGTCTGGTGCGATGGTCCGGCACCGATACCGCCATGATTGAACTTGCACAGAAAAATGCCAAGGCCATCGGCGCAGGCCATAGTTTCATCATCTTCCTGGGTGACGGTTTTTATCCGCTGAACGTATTGAACAGCGTAAAAACGGTGCCAGAGGTATGCCGCATTTTTTGTGCGACAGCCAATCCGACTGAAGTGATTCTCGCCGAGACGGATCAAGGGCGAGCAATCCTGGGCGTAGTGGATGGCTTCTGCGCCAACGACATTGAAGGCGACGCCGACATCCTGTGGCGCAAGAACCTGTTGCGGCAGATTGGCTACAAGCAGTGAATTGCACTGGGCCTTGTATCTTAATTCGCGAAGTAAGTGTCGACCGCAAGACTTGTGTACCTGAGGGGAGCGATTCGTATCTATGCCAACTGCATCAGCGCATCCTCCACCGCAGCCACCATGCGGTTGCCCTTGCCCCCTGGAAGCTTCCAGGAAGCGATGACCATGCCAAGTGCAACCGATTGATCTAGCGGTGCGACCAGTTCGCCGCTGTCCAGATACCGCTGGATGAGGCTGCGGCGACCAATGAGCACACCCGCGGCCATCAGGGCTTGCTGCACGGCGATGGAGTACAGGGAAAAACCGGGGCCGCGGGCGACGAACTTCTGAGTCGGCATGACCGAGCGGGCCCATACCTCCCAGTCACTCACATCCGGGATACAGCGCACGTTGGCGAGATCTTCAGGATGCTTGATCTGGGCAGCCAGGGCTGGCGTACAGGCCCGCATTATCTCTTCGACGGCGAGCACGGTGGTCACCGCATTGGTGATCAATCTTCGCTTCCTGATGTACAGCGCATCGTTGGCGCCCCACCTGCACCACTTGCCCCGAAGCAAGACCTGGCCCATGTCCTATTTGCTCGCCGACCAGGTCGAGCGAGCTTTCCCAGTGGGACCTTTCCTGTTGCACGTCGGGCCAGTTCTGACGCCGAGGTCAATCCCGGAAATGGACTGGGGACGGGGAGCCAGGTCTTCAATTACAACGCGAAGATCTACACCGATCAGGCGACACCGCCAGCGGGGAGTTATCTGGACAGTGTGGTGCTGGATGTGGGGTTTTGATGTTTGGTCGCTTGATAGCTAACCCGGATTCCGTGGACGCCCGCTGATTTCAGGAGGCCGCGTCGTTCAGGCGCGGCAATATGCAGCTTACGCAGCCTTGAAGGAGTACGCCGCCAGCTTGTTACCGTCCAGGTCTCGCGCGTAAGCCGCATAGGCGTTAGGTGCCCAGACTCGCGGACCCGGTCCCCTTCGTCGTGTATGGCAGATGCCGGTGACGATGATTAGCACCAGCATCGATTTCGACAATTTGCAGAGGCTGGTTCGACGCGAAGGCGACAGCAGTTCGTGATTTGATCATGGACTTTTTCCTGAGCGCCCAAAGGAGTCGCCTCTGTGCAGAAGCGGTAAAAATCAGTAGTGAGAGAGTGTCGCGACGTTACATAAGCGGCGGGCATCCGTGCCCTCGAGACCGGTTAGAGCGCTGCCTTGATTTTTTTTGCCGCGGCTTCATCGATCCAGGCGTGCCAGGCTTCCGGGTGCTCCTTGAGGATTATCCTTGCCAGCTTTAGCGATTCGATGCGCTCCTGGGTCATCCGCGCCAGGTTCTGGTTCAACAAATCGGCTGTAGAAACGGCCTTTTGGGCGGTTCCTCCGGATCCTTGAACACCGCCAGGTGCTTGCTCCCATCATGATGTCGGTCAGGAGCATCCCGCTCTCCCAGTTCAGGCCGGCAAACTTCAGCACCTTGACCGAATCGCACCAACCCGAGGCCTGGCTTGAAGCACTGCCAACGAGCAAGCCAAAGGTGAGTAACGAAGCCAGCAAACTCTTCCTGTTTTGGCTGACCCCATGGCCACCGACCATCCACTGGCGGACAGCAAAATAACTACGCTCAGGACTTCAAGACCTACAATCTGGTGAACTATTCAGCCGATCGCGCCAGTGGCTGGGAATACGACCGTTTCTTATTTTGAGCAGAGGACCGCTATTGCGCACTCGGACATTACGACCTGGTAAACGATCTGCTGGCGGATCCAAGGCAAAGTGATCAATATCTCCAGAACACAGGCGTCAAAATCACCAGCACCGTCAGAATCTCCAAGCGCCCAAGTAGCATGCCAACGGTCTGCAACCACTTTGCAGTGTCTGGCAACGAAGCAGAATTGCCCGCAGGCCCAATGATCGTGCCAAGCTCCGGCCCAACATTGCATACTGCAGTGGCGGCCCCACTCAAGGCCGTCGTCCAATCCAATCCGATCAACGCCAATCCCAATGCGATCACGGCAATGGTGATGGTGATGGTGATGGTGATGGTGATGGTGATGGTGAAGAAAAATGAGAACGTCAACAGCGAGCGCAGGACTTCCTCATCAATCGGGTGACCGTTGTATTTTTTCTGGATCACTGCGCGAGGATGGATCAGTTGCTTCAAGCCACTCAGGAGCAACGCGGCAGCAACCTGAAAGCGGAAAGTTTTTAGGCCACCAGCGGTAGATCCTGAGCATCCACCAACGAAGGTCAGGTAGAAAAACAACAACACAGAAAAACTGCCCCACAGTGTGTAGTCACCTACTGCGATGCCCGTTGTCGTGACGACCGAAGTCACGTTGACGGCTACGATGCGAAAGGCATCCCACCAGCCGTAATCGCTGTGTAAACACAGCCACGTCCCTATTATCAGCCAGGTAACGATCAGAAACAGCTAGCCAAGACCCGCGCTGTCAGTTGTCGAAACTTATCCAGCGTATCGGCATAGGGGACGGCCTTCACAGGCCGTTCCCCTGCCACACCACCCGGCATGCGGGTCCGCACCGGGCGGTTCGAGAGATTGAGGTTATGAGAGACGCACTAATCCCAGCCTGTCGAACCACGCAATATTAAGCACGCGATTCAGATCAAGACGACTGTTACGCCACCAGCGGCAGGTATTTCCCGCCACCTTCTGTGCCACCTGGATGTTTGCACCAAGTGCTCGTAGCTCACGATACGTCGTCGTTCCACGCCCCCATTGTTTAAGCTGGATAGCTCGCAATCGGTGTCGCATCCATTCGTCCAACTCACGCCAGACGGCTGGGGTTTGCGACAAACCGAAGTAAGCCTTCCAGCCCAAAATGTAAGGTCGCAGCTCATCAGCAATCTGCTGCAAGCTACGGCCACACGAGCGTCGGGTGTACCAGCGTATTCGCTGCTTGAACTGCTTCTGCGCTTTATAGGATGCAGCACGCTTGACTTCGCCGCGGGCTGACCACATCTCATAGCCCAAGAACTTGCGACCAAACGCACTCGCCACTGCACTCTTGCTCGCGTTGACACTCAAGTGCAGCTTGTCATACAGACGCTTCAGCAGAGCCATTACCCGCTCCCCCGCCTTATGACTGCGAACATACACATTCGCATCGTCGGCATAACGCACGAAGCAATGACCTCGACGCTCAAGCTCCCGATCCACTTCGTCCAGCAGCACATTCGCCAGCAACGGCGACAGCGGGCCGCCTTGCGGCGCCCCGCAGCGGCTTTTCTCGACCACGCCATTGATCAGCGTTCCTGCATCCAGATAGGCACGAATCAGCCGGATAACCGCCCGATCCGTGATCCGTTTGCGTAAGCGCCCCATCAAAATGTCGTGATCGACCCGGTCGAAGAACTTTTCCAGGTCAACATCCACCACCACTTTGCGTCCCGAGGACACCTGGCGCTGGGCCGCCAAAACGGCGTCCTGCGCACTGCGCCCCGGGCGAAAACCGTAGCTGTGTTCACTGAAAGTCGGATCGAGTAGTGGTTGCAAGACTTGCAGCAACGCCTGTTGGATCAGGCGGTCGGTGACCGTGGGAATGCCCAACTCGCGCTGACCGCCGTCGGGCTTGGGAATGACCACTCGGCGTACCGGACTGGGCCGGTAGACACCAGACATAAGCTGTTCACGAATCACGACCCATTGGGTCAGCAGATGCTCGGCCGTCTGATCTATGTTCAGACCGTCGACTCCCGCTGCACCTTTGTTGGCCTTGACCCGCTTCCACGCCTGCTTCAGGTTTTCTCTCGCAAAGGCCCGCTCCAGCAGCCCTTGCCCTGCGTTATAGGGTTCATCTTGCGGGCGATTGACCTCGTCGCTGATGGGATATCTCACGGTTTCACCGCTCGTTATCTCCGTCCGCCCCGCGTTTGGCAGGCATCTGACTTCCGGTCTTTCGCATCAACATGGCCTATGACGCTTTCTCTCGTTCGGCCCTTCGTCAAAAAAAAAGACTACTACGGCCTCTGCTGACTTCTCGCTCCGGCTGGCGCCGTCGCCCTTTCAGGCACAAGGCGAGATCTCCCCAGGTAAGAACGCAATCCTTCACCACACAACCGCCGGATTTACACAGCCTGATCCTTGACCACAAAAGCTTCGCGGTTTTGTGCCCGCTCGCCCTGATCGGCTTTGCCTTTTATCCGGTTCTTGTACATCGGCTCATGGCTTCGATTCACGCTTCCTCCCCACACTCGGTCGCCCTCATGCAGTTGCGCTTCACTTCGTTCGCTGTGGTCAGCTTACGGCGGGACTTTCACCCACAAGATTGCGCCCATGCTGGGCGCACACAAAAAACCCGGCACTAGGCCGGGTTTACCCATGCTCCTCAACGGCCCCCAACTGAGAGGGATGGAGAACTGACAACAAAGCACAGACCGCGGATAGTGCCAAAGGCCATTTTGTAAAGCACTCGACTCGTGAAAAGAGGTTGCGACGATAGGCTGCTTCGACTTTCCGCACAGTGATCATTGATTCAACGCCACGACTCCTCATCAGCTACACCACCGGCAGGATGTAAACTCAATCGAGCAATGGCCGGGCTGCCGTCGCCCAGTGGTGATCGCACCGATGAAACTAGCACATAGCTAAAAGTCTCAGTACTTCAGTTTCCCCCAGATCAATCCAAAGAGTGCGGCCAAGGCAGAAGCCGCCAGAACACTGAGTTTCGCTGCCGAGAGTAACGCCGGATCAGGAAACGCTAACGACGCAATGAAAATGGACATGGTGAATCCGATGCCAGCCAACAGTCCCACCAGGCCAACACCCACCCAAGTCACCCCCTGGGGTAGCTCACAAATGTTGAATTTGACGAGGGTTACGCTGGCCAAAATGATTCCCATAGGCTTACCCAGCACCAGCGCCAGTACCACCCCAATGAACACATTCAGGGAAACCGCATCGCCCAGGTTATTGCCCTCCAGACTCACCCCAGCGTTAGCCAATGCAAAAAGTGGCATGACCCCAAACGCGACCCATGAATGCAATCCCGCCTGCACTCGCTGCACAGGAGGCAATATTTCCCGCTCAGCGTGTCGGAGTTGTTTGAGCGGTGTCGCCACTGCCTGCGCACTACTCCCGGATTGGGCAAGTCGATCCATCAGTTCATGAAACGTGCGCCCTATGGTGTCCAGCGGGCGTTCCGTGGCAGGTTTGGAGATGACCGGCGTCATCAGCCCGAGAATCACCCCCGCGAGCGTTGGGTGCACACCGGTTTTCAAGAGACCCAACCAAACAATTGCACCAGGCAGTATGTACACGTAGGCCTTGCTGATCCCCATTCGCTGAAAAGCCAACACCAGTGCCAGACCGCTCAACGCCACCCCCAAACCGAGATAATTGAGGGTCGAGGTATAGAACACGGCGATGATGAGGATGGCGACAATGTCGTCGATAATGGCCAGCGCCAACAGCAACACACGAATCCCCCCCGGAATAGACTTCCCCAGGAGTGCGAGTACACCTACTGCGAATGCAATATCGGTGGCCGTCGGTACGGCCCAACCTGCACTGGCCTCGGTTCCATGATTGAACAGCATGTAGATGATCGCCGGCACCAAGACTCCGCCCAATGCGGCGCCTAGAGGCAGGGTCGCCAACTTTAAATTCGCGAGCGCGCCGTCATGAATTTCCTGGCGTATCTCCGCGCCAACCACGAGGAAGAATATCGCCATCAACCCGTCATTAACCAAAAAGTGCAATGAGCACGCGACCTTGAAGTCACCTAGTCCCAATGTGAGCTGGGTATTCCAGAAATGCTCGTAAGAATCGGCAATCGGGCTGTTCGCCCAAATCAGCGCAACCAATGCCGCGAGTAAAAGCACCACACCACTGACGGCTTCGATATGAGAAAACTGCTCAATCGCAGTCAGCGCGCGAGCGGTCAACAGCTGGGGACGCGGAATAGAGGGGGACGCCGAGTTTTGATCAGGCACATTGACTCTCCGCTAGCGGCCCGACCAGCGTTTGAGCATTAACCTGCGATGTGCCGTATGCAGCAACGCACCCAGCTCGATGATAAGTAGCTTGCCGATGGGAAGCAAATGACTCCGGCAATGAACCTTCCGCCGACAATGGCACTCCATCAAAGGTAATTGGGTTGCTGCATCGGCAGACCCGAATATGCGTCCTGGCTCAATGACGTCGCTAGAGAGGGTATTGACGATGATTGCTCGTTGGCGCTGGCTACTGCATCAGATGACTAAACGGCTTTGGGTCAGAGCCAGCTTGTTTTCTGTCCTGGGGGTGGCGACCGCATTGCTCGCCGTTGTCTTCAAGGACTACATTCCCGCCTCACTGCCCGCGCGTATCGGCGCCGACGCCGTTGACAAGATTCTGGGCATCATCGCCTCCAGCATGCTCGCCGTTACCACCTTTTCGCTAAGCACCATGGTGGCCGCCTATGGTGCCGCAAGTAGTGGTGTCACACCCCGCGCCACCACATTGGTGATGGAAGACAGCACGACCCAAAATGCGCTCGCTACCTTTATCGGTTCATTTCTATTCAGCTTGGTTGGGATCATTGCATTAAGCACTGGTGTCTATGGCGCGCAGGGAAGGGTTTTGCTTTTTGCGGTGACCATCGCCGTAGTGATTTTGATCGTGTACACACTTCTGCGTTGGATCGATCACCTATCGAGACTGGGACGGGTGGGTGAAACCATTGATCGCGTCGAAGAGGCCACCATCAATGCGATCAACAATCGGGTCAAATGGCCTTATCTGGGGGGAGTCGCCTACCCTACCGACGGAATTGTTCCATACTCAACGAGAGCCATCACCAGCCTTCAGACCGGGTATGTCCAACACATCGATGTACATGCCTTAGGGGCAATTGCTGAAGAGCACGAGACGCAGATTTATCTCGATATTCTTCCTGGCACCTTTGTACATGAAGACATGCGCTTAGCCCGCGTCGCGATTTTAAGCAATGAGCGCGTCGAAGAACTGGAAGCCTGCACTGAAAAGATCCTTGGCGCGTTGACCATTGGCGTACGACGAACCTTTGAGCACGATCCCCGGTTCGGGCTTTCGGTGCTGTCGGAGATTGCCTCACGCGCCTTGTCACCTGCGGTCAATGACCCCGGAACTGCAATTGACGTACTCGGTCGCGGTGTCAGGAGTCTCACCTGTTGGGGTAAGCCACCAGGGGAGATCGAGCATGTAGATTCCGGGTGCGAGCGAGTCTTCCTGCGCGGACTGGACGTCGATGATCTGTTCGATGACTTTTTTGCCCCCATCGCCAGAGATGGCGCGAGCTTGATTGAAGTGGACCTTCGAATGATGAAGGCACTGATCAGTCTGGCCCAGATCAATCCGGATATTTTCAAGAATCCCTGTGCCAGACATATGACCCTTTTACTCAAGCGGGCAGAGCATGCGCTCACAATGTCCGAAGACAAAGCGAAGCTCAGTGCACTGGATCGAACCCTGGTTCACAAAAACAACCTATCGATTTGATTTTCGTGTTGCGGAGTCATTATCCGGTGATTGCAGAAAGCCGCGAGCCAGTTGCTGGTACAACTCGGGCCCCATCCGCGCACTGACTGCTTTGGCAATCAATGCCACTGCCAAGAGACTGATGACCATCCCATGGCTGTCGATCATCTCCATCACAATGATCGCGGAAGTGATCGGAGACTGTGTTACAGCGGTGAGAAAACCGACCATGCACAGCGCAATAATCGGCTGCGCCGCCAAACCAAAGAAGTCCGCGACGTTCTCACCTACCGCGGCGCCAACGGCCAGGGACGGGGCAAAAATGTCGCCCGGAATACCGGAGAAGTATGTCACTACCGTCGCAAGAAAACGGGTGATCGGCGCGCGCCACGGCAGGCCGACATCGGACACGATGATCTGCGACGTGATCCCGTAGCCACTGCCAAATGACATGCCGCCACTCAACCAACCCAGAATCGCCACTATCATCCCACAAGCGCCGGCAAACCAGACGGGATGCACGCGCCGCCATTCCCAGAGGACGAATCGATGATGACGTTGAGGCCACAGCAGCATCCGGCTGAACAATCCGCCCA
Source organism: Pseudomonas umsongensis (assembly GCF_002236105.1). Classification (GTDB taxonomy): domain Bacteria; phylum Pseudomonadota; class Gammaproteobacteria; order Pseudomonadales; family Pseudomonadaceae; genus Aquipseudomonas; species Aquipseudomonas umsongensis. The sequence goes on along the minus strand of NZ_NIWU01000001.1, from coordinate 574,816 downwards.
GCAACCCGCAACCAATGCCGGTCACCACGACCGGGACGATGATATCCAGACCGATTTCGTGAATATCGAAGTGACCGAAATAATTGTAGTTACCCTGCAAGGCGATGGCGACCATCCCCGACAGAATGATCGTGCTAAGCAAAACCCCGCTAGTGCGAGTCTCCAGCTTGCGCCCCAACTCCTCGACGGCAAAGGCTACAACGGCTAGCGGTGTATTGAAGGCTGCTGCGATACCTGCCGCCCCTCCAGCCAGAATGAGATCTTCGCTGCGGATGATTCGCGCATTAGGCAGATAACGGTGGAAAAAATGCATGATCGAGGCGGCGACTTGCACTGGCGGCTCTTCACGTCCAGCGGAAAAGTCACCCGTCAGCGCCAGCGTACCGAGGCCTATCTTGGCAAAGGCAATATGCAGCGACACCAGTTTGTCGACGCGTTTGCCTTGATGCGCCTGGCGCGTAGCAGCGATCACTTGGGGAATGCCGCTGCCATGGGAGCCTACAAAAAACGGGTGGGCAACCTGAAGCGGTACCGACGGTGGCGATCACTAATATTCTGGTAACGCGTGCCGACTTGTCCGATGAAGTGGCTTATGAAATGACCAAGCTGTTGTTCGAAAACCTGACCCGACTGGGCAACTCTCATTCGGCGGCCAAGGACATCAAGCTGGAAAATGCAGCCAAAAACCTGCCGATAGCAATGCACCCGGGCGCCCCATTACTGGGTCGGGGATTGCCAACGTCGTGACGACAGGACAATTCACGATCCCGCTGATGAAGCGCTTTGGTTACCGGGCGGCTTTTGCCGGCGGGGTCGGGCTGGCACTGACGGCGATCGGGATTCTTGGCTCGGCGATCATTCTCAGAGTGCATGGTTTTGGGCTGCGCTGTGCATTCTGGATCGCCCTGGGCATTCTTTGCACTGGATTCTTCCAGCTGGGAATGGAACTGGGTGTACCCTGATCGTGTCACACATGTTCGTGTTCTATTTCGGCATCCTCGCCGACCTGACGCCACCGGTGGCCCTCGCCTGCTTTGCCGCTGCACCGATTGCGAAGGAGACCGGATTCAAGATCAGCCTATGGGCAGTCCGTGTTGCGCTCGCTGGATTCATCACTCCGTTCATGGCCGTCTAAAACCCGGCGCTCATGTTGCAAGGTGACAGTCTATGGATGACTGCCTACATGCTGATCAAGACCACGTTGGCGGTCGGTCTGTGGAGAATGGCGTCAACGGGTTACTTGCAGCAGAAGATGGCGCTATGGGAACGCTTCTTGAGTGTTGGCGCAGGTGCGCTGTTGATAGTTGCTTTGCCGCTGACCGATGAAGTTGGCTTCGCACTTGGGCTGCTGGTAGTCCTTCAACACCTGGGGCGGTCGAAGCAGATCGGTACGGCTAACGCATGATTGGATTGTGCCTGGGCCTGGCCGGTGTCGTCTGGGCCCAGTTACCCATTTCGAAGTTCACATTGGCGTGGAACCACACCATCGAGAAGGTCCGTTGGGAGGAGGACTACCGCGTCACTAAGCAAGGACTGGTAATGGAGGGAGCCAGTATCCAGGGCAATGTTGCGGGAATGGAAGTTCCTGAAAACGTCCGGTTGGAAAACGGTAGTTGGCACTACCGACCGGTCGTGAAAGCCACTAAATCCTATCGCGCGGACGATTCGACAGCCTGGCGTGTAGCAAAATACCTCACGCAGGAGAATTACAATTCTCTATGGAATAAGGTGAACGAGGCGTATATCACACGAGACGCTGAAACCGTGTGACCACTCACCCGAGAACTCCACACCTGTGTGTGAACGCCCATGATCTGGCCTATGCAAAATGTGGGCGATCAGTGGTCAGCCCGGAAGTCTCCATAACCTCTCGGCAACTCCATCCAAGTGTCAAGCGTTGCGAGCTGCCTGGCGACAGCAGCGTCCCACTCAGGGCCCCGGGCCATGTTTTTACTCATCATGTCGAGGATGACAGCTGTCGCCTGTTCGTACTCATGGTGTATTTCCAACGCTTTTGCTAAAAACTCTTCTTGCCGAGTCATAGGGGCTCCAACGGCGGAAACCGAGCATTGATTTGCATCCATACACAATTGACATCGGTAAGAATTCATTGGTTGCAAGAGACTCGTTGATAGCCCCAGCTCCACATCAGTCACACCGATTGTTTCACGCAGTGACCCGACTTGCGTAGGTACACACCAAACCAAAGGCCAACAAAAAGAACGCCAAATAAGGGGTCATGCTTTCCCTCCTTCCGGTGTGGGGCACATCTGTCGTGAATATATCCGTGCTTTGGCAGGCAACAAGGTTAAGGTGTGTTAAGAAAATTTAATCTTCGACCGCAACGCTGGTCACTAAGGTAGACCTCCCTAGGCTCTCGGCATTGAGTCGCAAGCCTTAGAGGCAGGCTGAATCGGAGGATGGTATGAGTTGCGCACTGGTTATAGAGGACGACAAGGTAACGGCGGAAGTCATCATCGCGGAACTCCAACGCCACGGTTTCAGTTCGAAATGGGCTGCAACTGGGCGCGACGGGCTGGCACTGGCGATTGCAGGAGGTTACGACGCCATTACCCTGGATCGTATGCTTCCCGATTTTGATGGCCTGACCATTGTCAGTACGTTGCGTAGTCTAGGGATTCAAACACCGGTCCTGATGATCAGCGCACTTTCAGACGTCGATGAGCGCGTTCAGGGCCTGCGGGCTGGCGGCGATGACTATCTGACAAAACCCTTTTCTGCTATCGAGATGGTTGCACGTCTTGACGCGTTGCTTCGACGCACCAGTGCAGGCACAAGCCATCCGCAACTTAGCTGCGGAAACCTGCGACTGGATCTGGTTGAGCACAAACTGACTCGCAATGACGAACACATCCTGCTACTACCGACCGAGTTCAAGCTGCTAAATTACCTGATGCGCAATGCCGGTCAGTTGGTCACCCGAACCATGCTGTTTGAAGAGGTCTGGGGTTATCACTTCGACCCTGGGACGAACATCATCGATGTTCACATTGGTCGTCTGCGCAAAAAGCTTGAAGGCGATGAAGGTACTCCCGTCATTCATACGATACGCGGTGCCGGCTATGTCCTTGCTACCAAAGACTGAGGAATGGCGCTCATCCGGTAGTCGATTGATCGGGTTCTACGCCGTATTTTTTGTGGTTTGGAGCGCTCTTTTCACCGGGGTGTTGTACTGGGAAATCTCCCACTACCTGGGAACCGTCGCAGAGCGGACATTATTGCAGCGTGCCCACTACTATCAAAAAATCGATGACAAAAAACTGGTGAAAGAACTGGCTGCCAGTGAAGCCTATTCAACGCCCGGAATCGATGCGTATGGATTGTTCACTTCCGACGGCACACACATTGCTGGAGACCTGCTCAAATTGCGCTCCAGTTTGCCCGATGATGGCAAGGTTCATTATCTTGAGCGCGGACTGAGCATTGCGTTGCCTGACAAGGAAACCAGAAGCAGTTATGCCCTGTTAGCACGTCGCCCCGACGGGCATATTCTTATCCTGGCGCGTGACGGCGGCTCGATTTTAGCCGTTGGCGGGATTATCGAGCAGGCACTACTGTGGGGATTTTCGTTAACACTCATCCCCGGATTGATTGGTTGGTATTTGTTGAGGCGTCTGCCGCTACGCCGTGTCAAACGCCTACAACTTTGTACCGAGAGTATCGTTTCAGGCAACTTGTCGGAGCGCTTACCCTTATCCACCCGCCGCGATGAATTGGATATGCTGGCAAGCGCAGTGAATACGATGCTTGATCATATCGAGCAACTGATGCATGAGGTCAAAAGCGTCTGTGATGGTGTCGCCCACGATCTGCGTACGCCACTCACACGGCTGCGTGCAAGACTCTATCAGCTCCAGCAACTGCCTATGGACAGTGATCACGAGCAAACATTGAATCAAGCCCTTGAGGAAAGCGAATCGATCATGGTTCGATTTCAAGGGTTGCTTCGGGTTGCTGAACTCGACGACATTCGTCGCCGCTCGGCTTTTGCACCATTCCAAATCATGGCGCTGTTACAGCAAGCGTATGAATTCTATGAGCCTTTGGCGCTCGATCGCTCCCAGACGCTATCCCTGGAAATTACCAATGACCTGCCTCAGTTGTATGGCGACTCTTCGTTGATGTTTGAAGCCTTGGTCAACTTGCTCGATAACGCCATCAAATTTACTCCAGAGGGAGGCCACATAAAATTGCGGGGTAGTATCAAGGATTCAGCGGTCGTCATTGAAGTCGCTGACGATGGGACTGGCATACCCGAGACAGACCGCACCCACGTCATTCGCAGGCTCTATCGAGGGGACGCCAGCAGAATGCAACCCGGCCATGGCCTCGGGTTATCCCTGGTCGCGGCCATCGTAAAATTACATGGCTACACGCTGGATATTCAGCCTACCGCCATGCATAGCGGTACCCGTGTCTTGATTATCTGCCCGACAATTTCCAGTTGATTGCGGATTCATCGACATCTGCACATTAAATTTAACTTAATCCAACTTAATTTGAGGCCCCCAGCCCTGAGAGCTAGCTTTGCAGCACATTCTGCTGATCCAAGGCGTCTTCCTTGTGAAATACCTGCTGTCCCTGCTTGTGTTAACCATGTTCTGCCTAATGCCTGTAGTTTTGGCTAACCCTGCGCTGGCTGAAACCCACTCACCTGGGACAATGATCCCAGCCCCTCCAAAGCTCGGGGCTAAAGCCTGGATACTGATCGACGCGGCTACGGGTAGCGTGATTACCAGTCACAACAGCGAAATGCGATTACCCCCCGCAAGCCTGACAAAAATGATGACCGCGTATGTCACCACAGGTGAAATCAAGGCCGGGAACCTGAAGGCTGATGACAGCAGCACCGTTAGCGAAAATGCCTGGCGTACGGGTGGTTCACGAATGTTTCTTGACCCGGGCAGTTCGGTTTCAGTTCACGACTTGCTGAGCGGTGTGATCATCGACTCTGGCAATGACGCAAGCGTTGCACTCGCCGAACATGTAGCCGGAAGCGAAGCAGCCTTCGTCGGGATGATGAATTCCACCGCATCCGTATTAGGCATGGGTAACACACACTTTATGAACTCCACCGGGCTGCCTGATCCAGAGCATTATTCATCTGCTCGCGATATGGCTTTGTTGGCCCGCGCAATCATCAGCCAAGGGGCTAACTCCTACGCCCTTTACTCCAAGAAACACTTTTCCTGGAACGGTATTCGGCAAGCCAATCGCAATCTACTTTTATGGCGCGATGCAAGCTTTGACGGATTGAAAACTGGCCATACCGAGGCCGCCGGTTATTGCATGGTGGCTTCGTCGCACCGAGCCGGGCGACGCTTGATCAGTGTGATTTTTGGCGCTAGCAGCGCACATAAACGCACGGCAGAGACGGAAAAACTCATGGGTTATGGCTTTCGCTTCTTTGATACCCAAACCTACAAAAAAGCAGGGGAGATACTCACGTGGTCTGCGCTCTGGAAAGGCAAAGAACGATTGATCGCCGTGGGATTGCTGGACGATCTGACCCTCACCTTGCCCAAGAATGAAAACCGTGAAGTAGAGACACGGCTGAAGATTGACGGCCCACTCGAAGCGCCTATTTCTGCTGGCACCATCGTTGGAAAACTGGATTTGTACGATGCTGAGCAGAAACTTGGGAGCCTGCCATTGATAGCATTGGAAGACGGTGAACCAGGTGTTTGGTGGATACGTTGGTGGGACTCAATGCATCTATTTTTTTATAGAACAGTCCTCGGTTGGTTTGATGAACCTGCGATTGCATGACCGGGGCCGACGCTACCTCGCATCGAGGTGGAAATCCTCGGGCGACTCACGAAGCTGGAGCATCCGATGAACTCCGATGACTTGCGAAGAGATCTAGCACTGTCGAAGTTCTTCAAGGGCGATTCAGCACTTAATGACGCCGTTAAGGGACTGAGTGAGGATGAAAAACAACAGTGCATCGAGTCAGCCTTCGAAGAAGAGGCCACGCGTCTGGGGATCGAGGTGTGGGAATTAACTCTTACCCTGATTTCAGAGTCACCCGAAGAGCTGAAATGCATGACCATAGAATTTCATCGAGAGGTGGCAGAAATGGTAGAAATGGAATGGGAGGAGTATTGCAAGCTGAATGGAATTAACGGGCGACCTTATTAAATCATTGAGGTGCAAAATGAGTTATGAGGATATTAGAGCAGGCAACGAGATTCCCGATGATTTTTTTACAGTTGTCGACATTCCCGCAAACCATTCTCCAGTTAATTACGAGGTGGACAAATTAAGTGGGCAGATTTTCGTCGACCACTTCATCAGTACATCGCCGCTCTATCCGGCCTACTACGGATTTATTCCAAATACGCTGAGTGATGATGGCGACCTTCTCGACGTACTGGTGATTTGCCCTTACCCAGTATCGCCTGGTGTTGTAATTCGCAGCCGGCCAGTAGGCGTGATCTACACTACAGGTAGAACTGGCACCGGAGCCATCATCGTCGCGGTACCTCACGAGAAGCTCAGCCCTATGTACGCTAACGTGAAGGAATGGGAAGACTTTCCTGTACTGTTGATCGCCCAGATCCAGCATTACTTCGAATACTCCAAGGCGCTGGAACCAGGCAAATGGCTGAAGATGGGGCGTTGGGGGAGCGCAGATGACGCAAGGGTGGAGATTCGCAAGTCGGTCGCCACTTATGTCAAAAGATATGGGTGCACGCCCTGAGTCATACTTAACAGGGTCATGCTCATGGCTGGGAATCATTCGATTACCCGCCCGCTAAACAGCGTGCCGAAGGCGGCATACACACTGGCCAGTTCCATCAACAGGGCCACGGCAAATACCGTAAACATCGGGCGGTATTGAGTGACTTCGGGGGGGTGTCCACGCCTACCCCACGCTTGAAATCATCGGTTTGTTCGCATGTGCGCAGCCAATGGTCATCGACGTTATAACCCTCGCGCTTGAGCAGGTCACGGGACTTAAGCCCGAAAAGGACATACGTGTTCGGGCATGACCATGCGGTAGAGCTTGGCGCGTTTGTTGGGGGGCGGTCATCTTTAGATTCTCCATGCAGGTTCGTCTAACGCCAATGACTCACCGTATCCGGATAAATTCAATGACTGTGCCGGGCGGCCTGGAACAAGTTCATGATCGTCGCCGAACATATATCGCTGCACAGCCGGCATAAAAATAGATGACTTCGCCGGACGCTTACGCTGACAACACCCCGTTCACTCAAAATCCAGTGATCACCGTACTTGGCTTTGCGAGTCCAGGTAAATAACCTGGCAGGACAGATATGGTGTTTTCGCTCGTGCGATTTCGTAGGGGTGGTGGATGCCGCTTTATCGCGACTCCACCCGCCCCTTCTGACAAATCCTTTCCGTAAAGTACTCTAAAGGTTTCTAGCCTATTGCTTAACCGGCTACTACAAAGATGATGATCGGACCGCACACTGCCAACAACACATTGGAAATCGCGTAGCAAACGGTAAAACCAATTACTGGAGTGTTGCTCCCGGATTGCTCGATGATTTTGTTCATCGATGCTGCTTCGGTCTGCGCTCCGGCCAGGGCTCCAAATAGAATCATCGGATGCAAGCGCAGTACATAGCGACCGAAGTACAGTGCCACCAGCGGCGGCAGGATCGTTACCACAGCGCCGGACAGCAGCAACGATATCCCGTGCTCTTTCATCGCCGCAAACGCAGCCGGTCCGGCCAGCAAGCCCACCACCGCACCGAACGCGGTCAATCCGAACTCTGAAAATGCCCATTGTGCAGCCGGTGGCAACGCGCCGATTTCAGGATGCCGTGAGTTGAACCATCCAATCACCAGGGCAGTGACCAATACTCCACCTCCAACGCCTAGCTCCACGGGAATCATTCCGACATGGGTAGTTAGCAGGCCAAGTAATGACCCTACCACCATACCCAACGTATGCATTGCGATATCACTTTTGTAGTTGTTCTCTCGAATCCTTCCCAATCGATCGGCTAACGCTTCGACACTGGTGGTGCGGCCCGTAAGAGTAATCACGTCGCCTCGACGCAATACGGTATTGGGCAACAAAGGCAAGTCGTAGCCCTGACGGGTAATGGTGTTGACGAAACAACCGAGGCGTTGAGTACTGGCCAGCCTGACTCGAGCCTCATGGATAGTTTTGCCAGCAAACTCCGGCGAGGTCAGCACAATGTCCACCTGACGAGTCGGGAATGACAAGGATTCGGGATGGTCCATTTCCGGCCCTATCCATTCGGTGAGCGTACCGACTTCTTCTCGCGGGGCATAAACCCCAACAATGTCCCCTGCCTTGAGGACGAACTCCTCATCACGCTCTATCACCACGCCGACGCGCACTACACGTTCGATTGTCAGCGACTGGTGCTGCCCTTCTAAATCGGCAACGCGCTGGCCATCTGCAGAACCGTTGGTAATCACTTGGTGCGCGCGCACCACGATGCGCGTGTAAGGCACAGTGATTGCGTCTTCATCATTGGCAATGCCCAATTCCAGTTCCAGTTCCAGTTCGCGAGCAGATACCTTGAGGTCGACACCTAGCAACTTCGGAGCAACACTGCCCACGAAGACAATTAGGCCAATGGTGCCGAACAAATAAGTAATCGCATAGGCGATTGCCATGTGGCTGTTGAGTTCGGCCTTGGCCGCAGCATCGATTGCCAATTGATTGATGGCGCTGCTCGCTGTCCCCATGATTGCCGTATCGGTCAACGCCCCGGCGCCGAGCCCGGCAGTAAAACCTGCGTCGAAATCATAGAAGGCGTACATCAATAGAATTGATCCCAGCGCCGTTGCACACAGGACTACAGAAAGCACCACCAATTTCAGGGTGCCGCGATTAAGACTGCCGAAAAACTCCGGTCCGCTCTTGAAACCGACGGCGTAAATGAACATCACAAAAAATACCGACTTCATCCCGGCGGGTACCTCCAGGCCGATCTGACCGATCAATAGCCCCATCAACAGCGCACCAGCCACTGAACCTAGATGAAAGCTGCCGATTCGAATACGGCCGATAAAAACGCCCAGCGCAATGGCGAGGAATACCGCAATTTCCGGGTTGGAACGCAGGGCGTGCAACATAAATTCGAGCATGTCACAGACTTCCTTTGAGTAAGATCAAGTGTCCTTCCGTTGAAGTGCGGGTGCCGTGAACCACTTTTCTTTGGGTACTTTCTTCTCTTCGCGCGGATCACCCAAATAGTGCGGTGACATGATTTGTACGCCGTACTCGTTGAATACATCCTGGATGTTGGCGTGCAGTATGCTGAGCAGTACCGCACGGGGTCGCGGCAGGCTGGGAATCGCCTGGGCAACCAGCCGGTATTCCGGGTAGAAGTCTGATAATGCCGTTTGAAACACTTGAGGTGGCGGGTCCTCCTGAACACCCGGGGTACGCTTGGCGGCTTCCAGTAGCATCCCCTCTACCTGCCGCCATGGTGTGTCGTAGCCAATGGTTACAACGGTGTCGACTACATAACCAGCACCTTTTACGGTTCGAGAATAGTTTTTGGTGACGGTGCCCGTAATCATCGAGTTGGGCAAAGTCAGCACTTCCCCAAGGCCAGTACGAATGCTTGTTGTGAACGTCCCCAGCTCTGTGACCGTGCCTTCATACTCGCCAATGCGCACGAACTCACCCGGGCGCAAGGTTCGAGTGTAGGTCAGGATCAAACCCGCAGCCGCTTGGCCCACTACGCTGGACGCGCCGAGCGAGATCATTAAACCGATCAACACCGACAATCCTTTGAAGGCATCGGTGCCGGCGCCCGGCAAATAGGGATAGGCCATGGCGAAGGCAAACAACCAGATTGCTAACGAGGTCAAGCGCTGGGTCGGCCGGAGGGTTTCATGGCTCAGCCAACTGAAGGACCCAGAGGTGGCCACGCGATGGACTATTCGACGAGTGAACGCGGTTGTACCCTTCGCGATGAGAAAGATCGCCACTGCAACACCCATTCCAGGTATTGCATCCATTATGCCTTGCAGCAAATAAGCTGCGACTTCCAGAAGGTATTTGTTGAGACTTTCCCCCCATGGTCGGGTGTATGGAAAGCGCGACATGACGAATCCCAACCACTCATACGTCAGCAGCAGTATCACGCCCCAACGCAGTGCCCCAAACAAACGACTGACCAGTGGGTATAGATAATTAGCGTCGATCACTTGGGTTCGCCCGACCCTTAAGGTCCGGGTGTGTCGATGCATCAACTCGGGGAGTTTCCCCAGCAGTTTCCGTCGTAAATAGGCCATGCCCCAAAGCAGCACAAAGTAAATGGCTGTGGCGAATGCCGCAGTGCCAAGAGCTCTGAGAATCAACCGTAGACTTCGTGCCTCCTGAGTTTCAGCCACCACCTGCCTAAGCTTCTCAGCCGTGCCTTCGGCTGCCTCACGCACCGAGGCATATTCCAAACTGTCGACATCTTTGGGTGAGACGATAAAAGCGCGTTTGGTTCCCAGCAGAATCAAGTAGCTATTCTGAATGGGGTCGAGGGTAACAGCGAGATCGTCAGAATCATCCAGCGCTTCGTTGATCACCGTTTTCGCGCGCTTCGCTCGAGTGTCCGGGGACTCTCCCAGCAGAGTTGCACGGAAGACCATGATGCTGCGATTGGCGACTTTGAGATCTGCAGGAGGATGTTCAACAGGGTGCAGTGCGTCTTCTGCGAAGAGCAAAACAGACCAGGACATGCTTAAAACGGCGACCAGTATTGGAAGAAACCTGTCCCGCATCTGCCTGCTCCTTGATTAACAGGTTCCTACGCGGAGTTTGACGATGACATTCAATGCATGTCGTTTCCATGAGTCCTGGAACCAAAGCGTAGTTCAGCAGCTGCAAGATGTCAGATTGCAGGAGGTTACTAATCCCGAACTGGGGATGCGGCAATTGGTGATGAGCCACAGCTTCACACGAAGCCACGATTAGCGCTGCACCATCTGATGCCAGAAGCTGGGTTGTTCTTATGCTCCAGCCTTGGCAGCAGAGCTTGGGCATACCATCTCCGGACATCGCGGGCGGAATACAGAGATGTCTCTGCCGGGCGCTCACATCGGTTGTTCCGCTTCGCGCACATTAATGCCATGGCCAAGGTGATCTTCGGCGATGCAGGATAGGCCCGGTTCTTTCCCAAGGTGGCCAATAAGCTTGCACGAGCGTGGAATATGTTTTGGGCTGCGCGATGATGCACACCCCGTGCAGAGTAGTAAAACTTTCCGGGCATCACGCATCAGTCTTGGCCTTGGCCTTGGCCTATTGCATCACTTGAGCCGCTACACGCAAGGCAACCCCCTGCTATGATTTCTTAGGGACCTCATCGTAGAGGTCGCCCATGAACGCTTTAGCCAAGATCCGCATTGAGGCCAAAACATCAGCCGTTACTGACCGCACTCGATAACACCGATTACGGCTGGCAGCATTCTGATTCGGCGAGTTGAACAATGTCCATGCCTATAGAGCAATACGCCATGATCGGTGACGGCCATACCGCCGCACTGGTGGGCCGTGATGGTTCGATCGATTGGCTGTGCTTGCCCTATTTCGACTCGGGCGCCTGCTTCGCAGCCCTGCTAGGTGGCTCAGAGAATGGGCGCTGGGCGATTGCCCCACGCGAAAAAATCACTTCGGTAAGTCGCCGATATCGCGAAGGTACTTTAATCCTGGAAACAGACTTCGAGACCCCTTCTGGTGCAGTACGCCTGATTGATTGCATGCCATTATCGAACGAACGTTGGGATGTGTTACGCATCGTCGTAGGCCTGCGGGGGCGCGTCGCCATGGGAATGGAACTCGTTATCCGTTTTGATTACGGCTCCATTGTCCCTTGGGTAACCCGGCACAATGGCGCGCTGTTCGCGACTGCCGGGCCAGACACTCTCGAACTGCATACCCCTGTACACATACGTGGCGAGCAGATGACCTCACGGGCCGACTTTGAAGTCGGAGTCGGTGAGCGCGTGCCTTTCGTGCTCAATTACCGGCCGTCGCATGAACCGGCACAGCACGCCATTGACGCCGAAAGTACGCTGGAGCAAACCGAGCGCCACTGGCAGAATTGGTCTGGGCGCTGTCGCTTTGAATGCCGCTGGCAGGATGCAGTGCTGCGCTCCTTACTCACGCTAAAGGCACTCATCTACCAGCCCACAGGTGGCATCGTCGCAGCACCAACCACCTCGCTGCCCGAGTACCCGGGTGGCGTGCGTAACTGGGACTACCGTTACTGCTGGCTACGCGACGCGACCTTCACACTAAACGCTCTGCTACTCGCTGGTTATACCGACGAGGCTCTGGCTTGGTGCGACTGGCTGTTGCGCGCTGTGGCGGGTAGCCCGGCCGACCTGCAGATACTGTACAGCGTGACAGGCGAACGCCGGCTTAAAGAAACCGAAATCCCGTGGCTTCCTGGCTATATGCAGGCCGCACCGGTGCGCATAGGCAATGCAGCGGCGGAACAGTTCCAGCTCGACGTCTATGGAGAAGTGATGGACACCCTGCATTTGGCGCGCGCGGCGGGTCAGGTGCTGCAGCCGCATGCTTGGAACATCCAGTGTGCCTTGCTGAACTATCTTGACAGCCATTGGCAAGAGCCTGATGAGGGTATCTGGGAAGTCCGTGGGCCTCGACGGCATTTCACGCACTCGAAGGTAATGGCTTGGGTTGCCTTCGATCGAGGTATAAAAGCGGTCGAACGCTATGGCTTAGAGGGCCCCGTTGCGGCCTGGCGTCGAACCCGCGAACAAATTCATGCGCAGGTCTGCGAAGCTGGCTTCGATGTGAAACGTAAGTGCTTCACTCAGCATTACGGCAGTACGGCGCTTGATGCCAGCCTGCTACTCATCCCACTGGTAGGCTTTCTGCCGCCGGACGATTCTCGAGTACGATCCACGATCGCTGCGATCGAACGCGAACTTGTGGTCGACGGCCTGGTGCTGCGCTACCGCGTTGAGACTGCGACGGCCGTCGACGGCCTACCGCCAGGCGAAGGTGCCTTTCTGCCTTGCAGTTTTTGGTTAGCCGACTGCCTCGCCGTGACCGGTCGTCAAGTTGAGGCCGAGGCGCTGTTCGAGCGCCTGCTAGCTTTGCGCAACGACGTTGGCCTGCTCGCCGAGGAGTTCGACCCTCGCAGCGGACACATGCTAGGAAACTTCCCGCAGGCCTTAAGCCATATGGCGCTTATCAATACCGCACGATTGCTTTCACTGGCGCCGGGGCAGTTAGATGAATCGAGCCGCACAGGTGAGCGGCTGGTAACCACGAACGCCAGGCCATGTCCCCCGCACGAATGACTGCGTTACCGAGAATTCCTATCGTCGCGTCGGCCGTTCACCAGCGTGCATTTGAAAGCCGTCTAACTTGCAATTATTGGACATTCAGCTGTCACCGATTGAGTTTCAAACACATTGCACCGCGAGCCTAGAGAGCACTTATAAAACCCGGGGTCATTCACATCTATGCAGCAAACTCGCCTGGCTCAACAAGCACGGCCGCCGTTCATCAGTACCAAATTGGAGCGATACAATGGATTGAACTGGCTTTAGGTCTATCGTTGAACCTAAGAACCAGGTTGTTCACCAGACTTTCCAACGGCAAAAGGGGTATGAGTCGCCAGTTTTGAGCGATAGTGCTATGCGCAGAATACTTGACTACTTTTTTACTGGCCTGATTTTGGCCGGTTTGAGTTCTACCGTTTCTGGTAATCAGGCAGACAGCCCCAATCGCTCATTGCAACCTGTCGTCAGTATTGATCTTCCTCGGTTCATGGGCATCTGGTACGAGATCGCCCGAACCCCCAATCAGTTTCAGAAAAAGTGCGCGGGCTTCACCCGCACCGATTTTCACCTGCAAGCCGACGGTACCGTGCAAGCGCTCTACCGCTGTCGATTGCGCAATGGCCAACCCTATCTTTTTATCGCCACTGGTCATCAAGTGGGTGATACCCACTCTCCAAAGCTTAAAGTGCGTTTCGCGCCAGAATGGCTGTCGTTCCTTCCGGCAGTGTGGGGGGACTACTGGATTGTAGATATTGACAACCAATATCAACTGGCCGCCGTCAGTGAGCCGACTCGCAAATATTTGTGGATTTTGTCTCGAACAACTCACGTAGCCCCTCAAGCTTACGCAGCCCTATTGAAACGACTGAGAAACAAAGGTTTTACGGTAGAGCGGCTGCTGATGACACAGCAATAGGGTGTATGTTACGTTATAACAACATAGAAACTGTCGATTGCTAACCGACAGCGTGACCCACCCCCTGCCTGCGACTTTCGATGACAAACCTTGTTCAAATCCCGCCCATCACCCGCCTGGGCCAACGCCTGACGTCCATCGATGCCCTCAGGGGCCTGGTGATTATTTTCATGCTGCTGGACCATGTGCGCGAGACGTTCTTCCTGCACCGCCAGGTCACCGACCCGATGCTCGTCGACAGCACGGAGCCAACGTTGTTTTTCAGCCGCACCCTCGCACATTTGTGTGCGCCGGTGTTCGTTCTGCTCACTGGACTGTCGGCATTCCTGTACGGTGAGAAGCACCAGGGCACGCCGTCGATGTTCCTGTTCAAGCGTGGCCTGTTCCTGGTTGTGCTGGAGTTCACCCTGGTGAATTTCGCCTGGACCTTTCAGTTCCCGCCTGCTGTGATCTACCTGCAGGTGATCTGGGCGATTGGTGTCAGCATGATTGCTCTCTCTGTATTGGCCTGGCTACCTCGGCCAATATTGTGTGTCCTGGGCCTGGCCATAGTCGGTTTGCACAACCTGCTCGATCCCCTGCACTTCCCGCCCGGATCGGCGCTGCACCTGCCTTGGGCGATTTTGCATGATCGCGGCTGGATCGAATTCTCCGACCACTTGCGCCTGCGCACCTCCTACCCCGTGCTGCCGTGGATCGGCGTCATCGCCCTGGGTTACTGCATCGGTCCGTGGTTCGCACGCTCTACCTCGACCGCCATGCGTCAGCGTTATCTGTTGCTGACAGGTGCCTGCGCATTGATCGGTTTCATCGCCCTGCGCCTGGTCAACGGTTATGGCGAAGCGCAGTGGGTGGTTCATGAAAGCACCACGCACACCCTCATGAGTTTCTTCAACATCACCAAGTATCCGCCTTCCCTGCTGTTCCTGTGTCTGACGCTAGGCGTCGGGCTACTGCTGCTGTCTGGTTTCGAGCGGGCCCGACAACGCCAGTGGATCGGTGCCCTGGCGGTGTTTGGCGCGGCACCGATGTTCTTCTACTTGCTCCATCTTTATGTGCTGAAAATCCTGTATCTGCTGAGCGTGGCGATGTTCGGTCTGAACCAGGGCGACTACTTCGGCTTCCAGAGCATGTGGGCCGTGTGGCTGGCGGCCGTGCTCCTGGCTGCAACGCTGTACCTGCCAGTGCGCTGGTTCGCGGCATTGAAGGCACGTCGTCGCGATATCGGCTGGCTCAAATACTTCTGATCGGCACAGCTCAACAGGACTTGGGTTCGCCTCGGGCGGCATGATCGACTACCATGCCGCCGCCGGTTCCCAAACGGGATTAATAGGGAATCCGTGATGCTGCCAACGCATCAAACGGAACTGCCCCCGCAACTGTAGGTGCCGAGCCTGCTCCTGAACTGCCACTGGGATCGATTCCCGGGAAGGCTGGAGCACGCCATGACGCATCAGTCAGGAGACCTGCCGGCCAAGCAACAAATCACTAACCGGCGGGGTGTCCGGGAAGGACATCTATGCGCGCGTCACTCAGGTGATGGGCCTTGCACTGCTGTTTTCGGCAGCGCTCGATGATGTGTTTTCCAGACCTTGCACCCTGGCTGCGTGTACGGTTCAAATGGAGATTGCATCATGCTGTTGCCGCGCTTTTTCGCCCTCGTCACCGGCCTGGGACTTTCTGCCCTCGCCTGTGCCTCCCCTACTCATTACCCGCTGACGATCGAGAACTGCGGCAGCACACTGACGTTCACGCACGCCCCTGTCCGGGCGGTGACTATCGGCCAGGCCGGCACCGAAATGCTCTACGCCCTGGGACTCGGTGACAAACTGGTCGGCACTTCGCTGTGGTTCAATGATGTGCTGGGCAAATACAAGGGGCAAAACGACAGGATCGAACGCCTGGCCGATAACGAGCCGAGTTTCGAGTCGGTAATCGGCAAGCGCCCGGAACTGGTCGCTGTCGAACTTGAGTGGATGGTCGGCCCGCAAGGCGCAGTCGCTACCCGCGAGCAGTTTCACGAACTGCAGATTCCAACCTATCTCATGCCCTCGGACTGCGAATCCAAGGACAACCTGGTGGGGGCCGACGGCACCCGCCTGCAGCCGTTTCGCATTGACAGTCTCTACAAAAGCATTACCCAACTGGCCGAGATTTTTGATGTCCAGGCGCGCGGGCAGCAACTGAACGCGCAACTGCAGGCCAGCCTGGCCAAGTCCATTGCCGCGGTGCAAGGCAAAGACCTCACGCACACCAGCGCGCTGGTCTGGTTTTCCAGTGCCAGCCTGGACATCGATCCCTATGTCGCCGGGCACAAGGGCATCCCCGACTTCATGCTGGGCACCTTGGGCGTGCGCAATGTGGTGCAGTCCGACGAAGAGTGGCCAACCGTTGGCTGGGAAACCATCGCCAAGGCCAACCCGACATTCCTGGTCATCGCCCGCATGGATCGCCGGCGTTTCCCGGCTGATGACTATCAACGGAAACTGCAATTCCTGCGCAGCGATCCGGTGACCCGCAACATGGACGCGGTGAAAAACAACCGCATCATTATCCTCGACGCCATGGCCATGCAGGCCAGCTTGAGAATGTTCGACGGTCTCGAATCGCTGGCAACGGCCATCAACCGCTACGACCTGCCAAAATGACCGCGACGCTGATTCGCACGCTGCTGGCACTGGTGATGCTGCTCGTGGCCGTGATCGCCGGCGTGGCCATCGGTGAAACCCGCATCGAACCTGGTGTGGTGTTCCAGGTGTTGGCCAATAAACTGTGGATGGCCGGGTATGTCCTCGATCCTATCGATGAGGGCATCGTCTGGAACTACCGCCTGACTCGCGCGTTGGTGGCGGCGGCTTGCGGGGCGGGCCTGGCGACCTGCGGGGTGATCCTGCAATCGCTGCTGCGCAACCCGTTGGCCGATCCCTACCTGCTTGGCATTTCCGCGGGGGCCTCGACGGGTGCGGTGCTGGTGGCGTTGCTGGGCCTGGGTGCCGGAGCAATTTCGATGTCGGCCGGGGCGTTTGCCGGCGCCGTCGCCGCCTTCACCGTCGTGGTGTTGCTGGGCCGTGCCAGCGGTTCGCCCGGCAGTACCGGCCAGATCATCCTGGCGGGCATTGCCGGTTCACAACTGTTCAATGCGCTCACCGCGTTCCTGATCACCAAGTCGGCCAGTTCCGAACAGGCTCGCGGCATCATGTTCTGGCTACTGGGCAATCTCAGTGGCGTGCGCTGGCCCTCCGTGTGGCTGGCTGTACCGGTTGCGGTGGCCGGCCTGGCGGTTTGCCTGTGGCACCGGCGGGCACTGGATGCCTTCACCTTTGGCGCCGACTCCGCGGCCTCACTCGGCATTGCGGTTCGTCCCGTGCAATTTCTGTTGATCAGTTGCGCCGCCCTGGTGACGGCGGTGATGGTGTCGATTGTCGGCTCTATCGGTTTCGTTGGACTGGTCATTCCCCACGCCGCCAGGCTGTTGCTGGGCACTCGGCATACCCGCCTGTTGCCGGCGAGTGCGCTGGGCGGTGCGGTGTTTCTGGTGGCCGCCGATGTGCTGTCGCGAACCTTGATCAAGGGCCAGGTAATTCCGGTCGGCGTGATTACGGCATTGGTCGGCGCGCCGGTGTTTGCGCTGATCCTGGTCGGTCGGAGGAATGCCCGATGAATGCGCTTGCGCCGGTTACCGACGAAACCGTGCTGAGTTGTTCCAGCCTCGGATTGCATATCCGCGAAGTTGAACTTCTGCACCAGATTCACCTGGACATTCGTCGTGGCGAAACCCTGGGCCTTGTCGGGCCCAACGGCTCTGGAAAATCCACCCTGCTCAAACTGCTGGCCGGCGTGCGTGCGCCCAGCCGGGGAGCGGTCCATCTCAACGGCCAAGACCTCAAGGCCCTGTCCCGGCGAACCATCGCCCAAACCCTGGCGGTGGTTGAGCAGCAGGCCGACACCCTGGATGCGATCAGTGTGTTCGATGCCGTGGCCCTGGGCCGAACGCCGTGGTTGTCGGCCTTGAGTCCATGGTCGAAGGCGGACGAAGACATCGTCCATCAAGCCTTGCGCGACGTCGATGCGACGCATCTTTGCAGGCGCACGTGGCGTAGCCTCTCTGGCGGCGAGCGTCAGCGCGTGCATATCGCTCGCGCCCTGGCCCAGCGCCCGCAGATCCTGTTGCTGGACGAACCGACCAACCACCTGGATATCCAGCACCAGATGGCGATTCTGCACGTTGTTCACGCATTGCCCGTGACCACCGTGATTGCCCTGCACGACCTCAACCAGGCACTCACCTGCGATCGTCTGGCGGTGCTGGAAAAAGGGCGCTTGGTGGCCCTTGGCAAGCCGCTCGAGGTGTTGACCCCGCGACGCCTGCTGGAGACTTTCGGGGTGCACGCGCACTACCTCATTGACCCCTTCGACGGCACGCACATCCTGCGCTTGCGCTCATCCTGATTTGTTTGTGGACACCCCGGAATGCATACCCGATCAGCCATTCTCTTCGCCCTGGCAAGCCCTCTCGCACTCGCCGATTCAGTTCAATCGCAAGCCAAGGGATTTATCCAGGACAGCGCCTGGAGCGTGCTCAATCGCACGGTTTACGACCATCGCGAGTACCTCAATGGCGCCCGCAATGGCGCTGCGCGTAATGCCTACAAACCGCGTGATGAGCGTAATGGCTACGCCGAAGAATGGGCCTACGGGCTGATGGCGACGGTGCAATCGGGCTTCACCCAGGGCTTGATCGGGGTGGGCATGGATGCCCATGCCTACCTCGGGGCACAACTCGACAGCGGCGGTGGCCGCGCAGGGAAAGCGCGATTGCTCGGTCTCGACAACCAGGGACATCCCAAGGATGCGTTCAGCCGCGGCGGTGCGGCACTCAAACTGCGCCGGTCATCGACCGTGCTGAGCTATGGCGAACAGCGCGTGAAAACGCCGGTATTCAGTTCGTCCGATAGCCGTCTGCTCCCGGAGACCGCCACCGGGGTGTTTCTCACAAGCAACGAGTTCGAGGCGCTGACGCTGGTAGCTGGTCATTTCAGCGAAAGTACCGATCGGAACGCCAGCAGCCATGACCAGGGCTTTGTGGTCAACTACTCCAACGCCGTGAAAGGCAATGCCTTCGATCTCGCGGGCGTGGTCTTCACACCGGCAAAGAAGCTGACCGTCAGCGCCTATACATCGCGCTATGAGGACACCTGGAACCAGCATTACCTGGGTAGCTCCTTCATCCAGCCGCTGGATGAAACCCGCGCGTTGTCGATCAACCTGAACCTGTACCGCACCACGGATGAGGGCAAGTCGCTGTCCGGCAGGATCGACAGCACGACCTGGAGCCTGATGTCCACTTACACCCAAGGCCCCCATGGCTTCAGCCTCGGCTATCAGAAGGTGGACGCCAACACACCGTTTGACTACGTCACCCGTGGCGCTATCTTCATCAGCAACGCCGTCCAGCTGTCGGACTTCAACGCTCCCCATGAACAGTCCTGGCAAGCCCGCTACGATCTCGATGCCAGCCCCTGGGGGTTACCGGGCCTGTCCATGAGCGCCGCCTATGTGCGCGGCAGCCGGATCGATGGAAGCCATGTCGACCCGCAAGGCGGCTACGCCTACCTGGGTTATGGCGAAGGCGGCAAACATTGGGAGCGTGACCTGCAGGTGCGCCATGTGGTGCAAGGTGGCACGGCGAAAGGCACCACCCTGTCGTTGCAATACAATGTGCATCGGGGCAATACCGCACAGGCAGAACTGGACACCGACCAGATACGCCTGGCTGTGGAGTATCCGCTGACGGGAAGGTTTTGACGCGTGCCGCAATGACGCAATTAATGGAGCAGTCATAACAATGATCCTGGTTGTTGAAGGTATCAGCGCCAGTGGGAAAACCACTTGGTGCGCCGAGCATGGAAAGCAGCATGTCATTCCCGAAAACGGCCGTTTTGATAACGAGCCGGACCGGATAAAGAATCCAGTCGGAGCAGCCACCTTTTGGGCAGAGCGAAACGTGGATCGCTGGCAACAAACGTTGGCCATGGAAAACACCTCTTCGTGGGCCTTATGTGACAGTGATCCTCTCAAGCTCCACTACATCTGGAGCCTTTGGCAAATCGGCGAGGCGAGCGAACCCGAGTGGCGGGTAGAGTTGGACGCTACAAGAGAAACGATCGCACAAGGACGTATTGGCTTTGCTGACTGTTATATTGTTGGCCGCATCGATCCCCAGCTCGCGCGCGCGCGTGCCAAAGCAGACACCACCCGCCGACGCAGCAAATTCGAGCTACACGTGCGCCTCCAACAAGCGCTGCTGACTTGGTACTCAGCCATGGATGAAGTGCTTCCCGGCAGAGTGCGATTCGGGTTTCCTTCAAAAATGCCCACCGTCGGCAACCTTGATGGGAGATATTCGGTAACGGCATTTGATCAAATGATCGCATCGCTCCCCGGAAAGTAATCAGTACTCCAACGCTAAGATGGACCCTCTCCACTACAAGGAAGCAACATTCATGGAAAGCCCCTTTTCTCAAGTCACCGAACGTTTGAACAATCGCCGATTCACGGTAGCAGGCAATACCCACGGGCTGTCCGGTGCAGGCACGGTGTTTCACTACCAGGTCGAGGGAGATGCCATTTCAAGTACCTACCAGGGCGGCAAGATCCGCATGGGCCATCAGGTCGGCCGCGTGACAGGCCCCGAGACCATCGAGCTGCTTTTTCATTGCCTGACCACGGAGGGTGAGATTCTGTCCGGCTGGTCTCGTGGCACGGTAGGCGTTGATCACGAGGGGCGGACCACCCTGTCCTTCGTATGGGGTTGGTTGTCGGGTGCGACTGGAGGTGGGGAGTCGAGCTACGTCGAGCTTGTCGCTTGGCAAACGCCGTCAGACTGCAAAAAGCCGTGATCTTCACACAGTGCCCAAACCGGAGGACAAAATGAAAGGAAGCTGCGCTTGTGGGGCTGTAGGCTATGAGATCGACAGCATTGATATGCCGATCAGCCATTGTCACTGCAGCACCTGCCGCAAGACCCATGCCGCTGCTTATGTCTCCACGGCTGGCGTGTTGAAAGAGCATTTCAGGTGGACACGAGGCCTGGACGCGTTGAGGCCTTTCGAGTCAACTCCCGGGAAGATCCGACACTTCTGCTCGCACTGCGGATCGCACCTTGCGGCAGAGCGTAACGGCTCAAGCGCGATGATCGTGCGCGTGGCGACGCTGGACGAGGATCCTGGTTCCAGGCCCGAATATCACATCTGGACGGAGCAGGACGTGGCGTGGCTGAATGGGGAGGGTCTGCCAGGGTACTCACAATGGCAGCCTGGGCGATGATGGAAAGTTTGCTTGGCCCTCACCACTTCTGGAATGACAACAGCCGATTCACGACTCGCCATCAACCAGTCTAACCCTGTGGCAATCAGCGGGCCCCAGCGTCTGCCCGCTCGCTGAGCGCACCTCAATCGGCATCAACGGCTTGCCGGACGCATTGTCCAACAGCACAGAACGGGTCTCCTGCGGCTCGAACAGGAATCGTTCGCCCCACTGCCTCATGCAGACCACCAACGGAAAGATCTCCCGTCCTTTCTCTGTCAGCACGTACTCCTTGTAGGCGCTGCCATCCGACGCCGGTCGGATGTCGAATATCCCGATCTCGACCAGAGTCTTCAGTCGCGAAGCCAGAATATTCTTGGCCACGCCCAGGCTCTTCTGAAATTCGCTGAACCGGCGAATGTCGTCAAAGGCATCGCGGATGATCATGAGCGACCAGCGATCGCCAATGGCTTCCAGTGTTCTTGCGACCGGGCATTCGTTGCCTTGTGGCGTAGCGTCGTCGAGCATTTTTTACTCCCGGGAATGTGGTTGCAATTTGAAACCTGTCATGCCAACAATAGATTCAGGTTTTAATTTGCAACCAGTTTAACGCCACGGAGGCGCACATGACAGCAGATACCGATTCAGCGGCCCAATGCCTGGTCAGGCGGCCTGGGCAAATCGGCGAATGCACCGGGTTCGAACACTCTCCAGGGCTTTCACCATCGCTGACGTTATTGTTTTCCATCACCTGCGCACTTGCAGTCGGCAACGTTTACTTCGCGCAACCGTTACTCGATTCCATGGCCCAGAGTCTGGGCGTGGACTCATCTATGATCGGGATTGTGGTGACGGCCACCCAGGTGGGTTACGCGCTGGGGCTGCTGTTCATCGTCCCGCTGGGGGATCTGGTCAATCACAAGCGGCTGATTCTGGCGCAAGTGCTGCTGTCGGCGTTGGCGCTGGCGGCGGTCGGTGCTGCCCAGCAATGGCTGGCCCTGTTGAGTGCCATGATCGTGATGGGCCTGCTGGCCGTGGTCGTACAGGTACTTGTGGCATACGCCGCCGCGCTGGCAACGCCCTCGCAACGCGGGCAAGCCGTCGGGACGGTAACCAGCGGGATTGTCCTGGGCATTCTTCTGGCGCGGTTTACCTCTGGCGTGATTGCGGACATCGCGGGCTGGCGCGCCGTGTACTTTGTGTCTTCAGGGCTGATGCTCACGCTCGCGGCGGTGCTGTGGAAAAGCGTGCCCGTAACGGCAGTGCCAAGGCATCAAGACAGCTACCTCACGCTCATCCGTTCGCTGTTCACCCTATTCATTACCGAGCCCACGTTACGCGCCAGAGGCCTGTTGGCGATGCTGATCTTTGCCGCTTTTTCCGTGTTGTGGACGTCCATGGTGCTGCCCTTGAGCGCCCCGCCGC
Source organism: Pseudomonas umsongensis (assembly GCF_002236105.1). GTDB lineage: Bacteria > Pseudomonadota > Gammaproteobacteria > Pseudomonadales > Pseudomonadaceae > Aquipseudomonas > Aquipseudomonas umsongensis. The sequence goes on along the minus strand of NZ_NIWU01000001.1, from coordinate 551,880 downwards.
TGTCGCTGTCACACACGGCTATCGGCCTGTTTGGCCTGGCCGGCGTCGCCGGTGCCCTGGCGGCCAGAAGAGCCGGTCGCTGGGCCGATCAAGGCCTGGGGCAACGAGTGACCGGCATTTCGCTAGGGCTCCTGACGCTGTCCTGGTTGCCCATTGCATTCGCCCAGACGTCCCTGGTCGCCCTGGTCTGCGGCGTCGTCCTGCTCGACTTTGCGGTGCAGGCAGTACACGTCAGCAACCAGAGCATCATCTTCGCCGCACGACCCGACGCGCACAGTCGCATGGTCGGCGCCTACATGTGCTTCTACTCGGTCGGCAGCGCGCTGGGAGCCGCCGCAGCGACCCAGGTTTATGCGCTTTGGGGCTGGATGGCCGTCAGCCTGCTGGGCGCCTCGATCAGTGCTGCTGCTCTGGTCTTGTGGTTTTTCTCGTCGCCAAGTCAAGACGATCTGCACTGAATGCAATACGTTCTGGCGCCACGAGCATGGCATCCAAGGCAACACTGTCCGCACTCCCAACGCACACCGCGCCGGGTTGTTGATTAGCGTTCCTCACCACTCTCCTGGAAGCCTTGATCATGAAAACCTTAAGCATCGACAACAGCAGCACCAACGTACAAAGCTCTTCCACGCTCGGGATCAAAACCATGGCGCTTGGCACCTATGGTGCCTACTTTGCACTCGCCGTCATTTACTTCTGGTTTGGCGGGATGAAGTTCACCCACTACGAAGCCACCGGTCTGGTGCCGCTGGTGAGTAACAGCCCTTTGCTGGGTTGGGTCTACGACATTTTCAGTGTCGATACCTTCTCCAGCCTGCTTGGCATACTGGAGGTCTCGATCGGGGTCCTGATTGCAGGTCGCTTGCTGTCACCCAAGCTTTCATTGATCGGCGCAGCCCTGTCTGCCGGACTGTTCTTCACCACCTTGAGCTTCATGTTCTCGACCCCCGGCGTGATTGAACCCGGCCTCGGTTTTCCAGGCATCTCGGTGGCGCCGGGGCAGTTTCTGCTCAAGGACATCGGCTTGCTTGCCGCCTCGATATTTATCGCCGGCCACTCGCTGACTGAGCTGCAAAGCCGTTGAACCGATGATCGACCCTGCGCGATGGCCTGAAGCAGTTCGATGCTTTCAGGCCATTGCCCCATCATCGTCTCCCGCCAGGTCTTTCACCCAGTCCCGCGGGCTGCAGCCCGTCTTGCGTCGAAACGCACGTGCCAGTGCCGAAGGGCTTTCATAGCCGACCTCGGCGGCGATCAGCGTAATCGACCGCCCTTCACGCAGACGCTTCTGCGCCAGGCTGATCCGCCAACTCAACAGATATTCGGCAGGTGTCTGCCCGATGACGTCGCGAAAATGCACCGCGTAGGCCGCGCGCGACATATTCGACTCGCTCGCAAGTTGCGCAATTGACCAGGCACGCTCGGGTGCGTTGTGAATTTGCACCAGGGAGCGCGCCAACCGCGGATCGGCCAGGCCGGCCATCATTCCGGTGCGCAATTGTTGGTGATCAAGCAGATGCCGAAACAACAGGATGATCAGCAGTTCAAATAAACGCTCCAGAGCTGCCTCCCTGCCACAATGCGCGCTCGCTGCCTCGCCGAACATCCACTTCAGCGTATCGGCCAGCATGGGCAGTTCATCCAGGGACAACACCAGGTAATCGGGTAACGAAGCCGCCAACGGATTATCGATTCCGCCCTCGAACTCCATTGAGGCACACAACAGTTGAGCGCCCTCGGACTCGTTGGCAAACAACTGATGTCGGCTGGGGCGTGGCATGAAAATCAGGCTGGGCCGGGTCAGCAGTAAGTCCTTGCGATCGGCGCCCAGCAACGTGACGCTGCCCGCCTGCAGCAGATGAACATAACCACGCCCTTGCGCACCATCGTAGGACGCGAGGCCGCATAACCTGCCGTTGTAAAACAGGTTTGCGCGTACGCCGAACTGCGAAAACAAGGTAGACAGGCGATCCATGGACGATCTCTTGGCCAGGCCTAGACGCTCAGATCATAGCATCGGCGGTGGGTGCTTCGACGCAAGCCCCGTGCCTGGAACCTTCGAGGCTCTCTCTTCGCGCCTGTTGCGGGCGAGGACACTGTTTCCGTCACCTGACGACGTCCGGGCCTCCCCCAAAGGAGGGGGATAAAAGCCCGGCACATCACACTATTGTGGACGCCTGTAACGGGCCGAGAATTGCTTCCATGGCCCACACTCGACACTGTTTGACGAGAGATGCCATGACTGACCTGCTGCTCAACGAATGCGAACTGCGCTTCCAGCTTTACGAGCTGCTCGATACCGAAGCGTTGCTGCAACGCCCGCGCTACGCCGAGCACGACCGCGGCGTGTTCGACGCTTCTCTCACCACCGCCCGCCAGATCGCCGCTGAGCTGTTCGCCCCGCACAATCACAAGGGCGATGCCAACGAACCGACCTTCGATGGCGAGCGGGTTCACATGATCGCCGAAACCAAAGTCGCCTGGGACGCCTTTGCCCAGGCCGGGTTCCTGGCCGCCCACCACGACTTTGCCGATGGCGGCCTGCAATTGCCGGAAGTGATCCTGCGAGCTTGCATGGCCTACTTCAACGCGGCGAATATTTCCACGGTTGCCTATTCCTTCCTGAGCATCGGCGCGACCAATCTGCTCAGGGCCTTTGCCAGTCCACCGTTGCTTGAACGCTTCCTGGCGCCGATGCTCGACGGTCGCTTCAGCGGCACGATGGCCCTCACCGAACCCGGCCAGGGCTCGGCGCTGGGCGACCTGCGCACCCTGGCACGCCCGGCTGAAAACGGCACTTACCGGATCTTCGGCCAGAAGATGTTCATCTCCGGTGGCGACCACGAACTGACCGAGAACATCGTGCACATGGTGTTGGCCCGCATCGAAGGCGCGCCGGCCGGGACCAAGGGCATTTCGCTGTTCCTGGTGCCCAAGTTCCTGGTCAATGCCGATGGCAGCGTCGGTGCGCGCAACGACGTGGCGCTGGCCGGCCTGCTGCACAAGATGGGCTATCGCAACACCACGTCCACGGTGCTCAGCTTCGGCGAGCACGACGGCGCCGTGGGCTACCTGGTCGGTGAGGAACATCAGGGCCTGAGCTACATGTTCCAGATGATGAACGAGGCCCGCATCGGTGTCGGCCTCGGGGCCGCCAGCCTCGCCTACCAGAGCTACATTCACGCCCTGGACTACGCCCGCCAGCGGCCACAGGGCCGCTTGCCCGGGAACAAGAACCCGGCGGCACCCCAGGTGCGCATCATCGAGCACGCCGATGTGCGTCGGATGCTGCTGCAACAGAAGGTCTACGCCGAGGGCAGCCTGGCGCTGTGCTTGTATGCCAGCAGCCTGGTGGAAGATGCCCACACCGCGACCACTGCGCTGGCGCGCAACAATGCCGGCGAATTGCTCGACCTGCTGACGCCGGTGGTCAAGACCTACCCCTCGCGCTACGGCCTGCTCGCGTCCGAGATTGGCGTCCAGGTGCTTGGCGGCGCCGGTTATACCCGCGAATACCCGCTGGAACAGTACTACCGCGACAATCGCCTGAACCCGATTCATGAAGGCACCGAAGGCATCCAGGCCATCGACCTGCTGGGTCGAAAACTGGGGCCGCGCGGAGGTGATGGCTATCGACTGTTCACCGCCGAAGTGCTTGCCACCCTGCTCACCGCCAACAGCGACCCACACTGTGCGCCGCTCGCGGCACTGCTGGCCGATGCCTTGCGCGTACTCGAGCAAGTCACCGCCAGCCTGCAAACGCAGGTGACGGCCGATGCCAACCTCGGCATGGCCAATGCCACGCCCTATCTGGACCTGTTTGGACGCGTGGTGGTCGGGTGGATCTGGTTGCGCCAGGCCCTGCTGGCCAGCCGCGCCCTGGGTTCGGGCGCCGGCGACAGCGACGCCGATTTCTATCAAGGCAAGTTGCAGGCTGCGCATTACTACATGACCTGGGAACTGGCGTCGCTGGAGTCCCAGGGGCGGCTGCTCACTGAAGCCAACCATGTCGCCTACTACATGCAGGACCGCTGGTTCTAATGCCCCTCCCCTGTAGGAGCGAGCATGCTCCGGGCGGCGTTCCGACGATGGTCGTCAACGATAACGCGTGCTTTCAGGATTCACGCGGTGTTTGGAAGTTCATCGTCGGAACGCCGCCCGGAGCATGCTCGCTCCTACAGGGGGCCGTGATAACAATAAATTTCGGGAAATCAACATGAGCAACCTGGTCACCTACCACGTCGAAGACAACCTCGCCCTGATCGGCCTGGCATCAAAGCCGGTCAACGCACTGGGGCAACCCCTGCGTGCGGCCATTCTCGACGCCTGCGAGCGCGCCGCCAGCGATCCTGCCGTCTCGGCGATCATTGTGCACGGTGCAAACGGCTTGTTCTGCGCCGGTGCCGATATCAGCGAATTCGGCCTTCCCGGGTCTTTCGCCGCCCCTTCGCTGCCCGACTTGCTGTTGCGTCTGACCCAAATCGACAAACCACTGATTGCCAGCATCGATCGCTTCGCCCTCGGTGGTGGGCTGGAGCTGGCGCTGGCCTGCGGTTATCGCATCAGCGCTGCCGACAGCCGTCTCGGCTTGCCGGAAATCAACCTGGGCCTATTGCCCGGTGCGGGTGGGACCCAGCGTTTGCCGCGACTGATCGGCGCCGAACCGGCACTGGAAATGATGATCTCCGGCCAGCCTGTCAGCGCAGGCAGGGCCCTTGAGCTCGGCTTGATCGACCGCTTGCCCGGGGACGGCGAATGCCTGCTCGATGGCGCACGTCACTTCGCCCAGGAGTTGATCCGCGAAAGCGCACCGGCGCGCCCCGCAGAACGTCACGCCAACCCGGCCGCCGCCCTGCCCGATGGGTATTTCACAGACTATCGGGCCAGCCACGAACCGCGCTGGAAAAACCGCCTGGCGCCCCGACTGGTGCTGGCGGCCGTCGAGTCGGCCTGCGTGCTGCCGTTGCAGGCCGGCCTGCAGCGCGAAGTCGCCTTGTTCAAGGAAGCCGAAGCCTCGACGCAATCCCAGGCCTTGCGCCATGTGTTTTTCGCCGAGCGCGAGGCCGGCAAAGTGGCCGGTGTCACCGCTAACACTGCCTTGCGTCCGGTCGCCCGGGTCGCGGTGATCGGCGCCGGGACCATGGGCGGTGGCATCGCCATGAACTTCGCCAACGTGGGCATCCCCGTCACGCTGCTGGAGCTCAAACCCGAGGCGCTGGAGCGTGGGTTGGGGCAAATCCGCAGCAGCTATGAGATCAGCCGGCAACGCGGCAAGCTGACCCAGGAACAGCTCGACCAGCGCATGGCCTTGCTCACCGGCACCCTTGACTATGCCGACATTGCCGAGTGCGACCTGGTGATCGAGGCGGTGTTCGAAAGCCTGCCGATCAAGCAACAGGTGTTCCGCACCCTGGATGAGGTGTGCAAGCCAGGCGCGATTCTGGCCAGCAACACCTCCACCCTCGATGTCGACCAGATCGCCGCGGTTACGCGCCGCCCGCAAGACGTCATCGGCCTGCACTTTTTCAGTCCGGCCAATGTGATGCGCCTGCTCGAAGTGGTTCGCGGCAAACTCACCGCGCCCGAGGTGCTGGCGACCACACTGAAACTGGGCAAGACGATTGGAAAAATCCCGGTAGTGTCCGGCGTGTGCTTCGGCTTCATCGGCAATCGCATGCTCGAACCCTACTCCCGCGAAGCCCATCGCCTGGTATTGGAGGGCGCTACGCCAGCGCAAATCGACCAGGTGCTGACTGACCTCGGCCTGGCCATGGGGGTGATGGCGATGCACGACCTGGCCGGGATCGACGTCAGCTTCCTGGTGCGCGAGTCGCGTCGTGAAGCGATTGCCCATGATCCGAGCTATTGCCGCCTGGCTGACGAACTGAACGCCCTCGGCCGCTTCGGCCAGAAGACCCGGCGCGGTGCGTATATCTATGAGGGTCGCGAGCGCAAGGAGGACTTCGAGGTCATCACCCTGGCCGAACGCATCGCCGGCGAACTGGACATCCGCCGCCGGCCGATCGCCACGCAGGAGATTCATGACCGCTGCCTGTTCATGCTGATCAACGAGGGCATCCAGCTGCTCGACGAAGGCATTGCCGAGCGCAGTGGCGATATCGACCTGGTGTGGATCAACGGTTACGGCTTCCCGGCGTGGCTCGGCGGGCCGATGCATTATGCCGAGCAGATCGGCCTGGACAAGGTGCTGGACGGTATCCGCCATTACCGCAAGGCCCTCGGCGAATACGGCGAGATGTGGTTCCACCCTGCCCCGTTGCTGGAACACCTGGTGGCTGCCGGCAAGACCCGCATCGAACGAATCTGAGTCCCGATCGGCCGCCATGGGCGGCCGATCCACTCCCCGACAGGAACAATGCGATGAATGAAAACCCCGGTTTTTCCCTGATTGGCAAGACGGTACTGGTCACCGGTGCCTCCAGCGGCATTGGCGCGCATCTGGCGCGCGTGGCCAGCGATGCGGGTGCGCGCGTAGTACTGGGCGCCCGGCGCGTGGAGCGCTTGCAGCAACTGGCAGACGAAATTCGCCAGACTGGCGGTGAGGCTATGGCCGTGGCCTTGGACGTTACCGATCGCGACAGCGTCGAAGCAGCGTTTGACGCCGCCCAAGCTGCGTTCGGTGTGGTGGATGTAGTGCTCAACAATGCCGGCATCGGCAACGGCCAGCGCGTGCTGGAGATCAGCGAAGCCGATTGGCGGGCGATACTGTCGACCAACCTCGACGGCGTCTGGCGCGTTGCCCAGTGTGCGGCGCAACGCCTCGCAAAGGCGCAGCGACCTGGCAGCATCGTCAACATCGCCTCGATGCTCGGGCTGCGCGTAGGCACTGGCTACAGCCACTACTGCGCGGCGAAGGCTGGCGTGGTGCAACTGAGCAAATCCCTGGCGCTGGAACTGGCGCGCTACCAGATCCGCGTGAATGCCATTGCGCCGGGTTACTTCAAGACCGAAATGAACGATGAGTATTTCGACAGCGAAAAGGGCCAGGCGTATATACGCGACACCGTACCGATGCGACGACTGGGAAGCCTGCAGGAACTGGAAGGCCCGTTTCTCCTGCTCGCGAGCGAGGCCGGCGCCTTCATGACAGGCGCGGTCCTGGCAGTGGACGGCGGCCATCTGGTCGGCAGCCTGTAAACGCTAGCTCCCGCGAATGAACGGATATCTCTGTAGGAGCGAGCATGCTCCGGGCGGCGTTCCGACGATGGAGGTCAACGATGTCGCGAGGAGCCTGACACGCCGCGGTGCTCTCAGGTTTTTCGCGAGCATGCTCGCTCCTACAGACCGGACGCCCCCTACCCCTGCGCTTTTCTCAGGCTTTCGCCTCGTCAGCCCGAGTGCCATCAGGACCGACGGCATGGTGCGTGGCCAGTACCTTGCCGTCTCGGACCTCGAGAATCTGATCCGCAATGCGGATCACGGCAGGCCTGTGCGACACTGCGATGACCGTGATGCCAGGCGTGAGATTCTTCAGCACCTGGCATATTTCGGCCTCCGACTCGGGATCGAGGGCGCTGGTGGCTTCGTCCAGGATCAGCAGCCTGGGGCGATGGGCCAGGGCACGCGCGATGACGATACGCTGCCTTTGCCCTCCTGAGAGTTTGGCCCCGCGCTCGCCGACGATCGATTGCAGTCCGCCAGGGCATTCCTGCACAAACTGCCATGCACCGGCTTGACGCAGCGCGCGCTCTGCGTCGGTGGCGTTCAAGGCCCTGTCTCCCAAGGTGACGTTCGCCAGGATGCTATCGTGCAGCAGTAGGGTTTCCTGGGTGACGTAGCCGATCATTCGGCGCCAGGCCTTCCTGTCCAAGGCATGCAAGTCACAGTCGTCGACCCTGATGCGTCCGGACTGTGGCGCGAGCAGCGCACAGATCAGGTCGAGCACGGTGGTCTTGCCGGAGCCGGAAGGACCGATCATGGTGGTGAATGAACCGACCGGGAAATTCATCGACACGTTGTCAAGAACCTGCCGCCCGCCGTAGCCAAAACTGATATTTTCAAAAGCGATATGCCGCTGCAAGGAAGGCGTGCAAGTCCCTCCGACAGGCTCGGCATCGGCAATAGCGTTGTCGATCGACTCGTTAATGGCCCAATAGGCGCTCTCTTGCGCGGCCATCCGGTGATAGCGCTGCTGTGCCTTGTGCAGCAACCCCAGCATGCGCACTACCACGAAGATCAACACCATCACCGAAGACAGCGGCATGCCGCCGATGACCAGCCCCGCGTAGAGGCCCGCGGCGGCAAGGATCGCCAGCATGGGCTCCTGCAAGGCCCGCAGCGTTTCGCGGCTCATCACTTCGCGCTCCAATGCGGTATTGAGCTCGCCGGCGTGACGACGCAGCAAGGAATCGGCGATGTCATCGCGTGCCATGGCCTTGAGCGGTTTCACCGAGCCAAGGGTGTCCGTCAGGTGCACCAGCAACTCACGCATCAGGCGGGTTTGGCTTTTCCCGACACGTCGCGATGTCTTGACCAGACCTCGCACGGCAGCCAGCAGGACGAAGCCGATCACCAGTGACAGGAGCGCGGCCTGCCACGAGACAAAAAGCGCGATCAGTGCATAGGCCGCCGCCTGGATACCCAGCGCCAGCATATTGGCCGCATGCTCATAGGCTGTTGAAGCCCGGAAGGCTTCGGTTGCCACGGCATTGGCCAGTGCTCCGGAGGGTTGGCGCAGGTAATATTCCCAGCGGCTACCCAGCAATGCCTTGATGAGGCTCACACGCAGGTCGGTTGCCACGTGTGCCACGGTATAGCCCACTTGACGGTTGCCCAACAGTATCAGCAGGTTGCTCAGCGTCATGCCCACGACAATGACCACCAGCATGTTCGCGATCGTCGGCTGCAGGCCGATCGAGTTCATTGCCCCGAAGACGTAGACCGCCAGCTTCGAATGAGGCTGGTCTTCAAGCATGGCCGATATCAAGGGCAGCATCGTGCTCAAACTGACGCTTTCAACCACCCCTGCCAGCAGCAGGCTCAGGAGCATCAGCACGGTGCGGGCCGGATAGGAGCGGCCAAAGGCAAAAATAATCCGCATGACTGTGGTTCACTATGACGTAGGTAAAGATTAGCTCACCGACAGCTCACGACACTCATCAAGCGCCCGCCGTGACCTGGCCCATCGCGCCACGCAATGAAGCGAAGGCCTCGATGATCCGGTCAATTTGTTCAGGTGTATGGGCCGCACTGACGCTGCAACGCACCAGGGTGACGGCGCCGGGGGTCGCGGGAGGAAGGACCAGATTGACATAGACGCCCCTCTCTATCAGCGCCCGCCAAACGGTCAGGCCCTCTTGAGGCGACTCCAGCATGACGGCAATCACTGGACTGGCCTGCGGTCCCAACTGGTAGCCTGACTCTGCCAAACCTTGATACAGCCGTCGGGCGTTCGACCACAGCTGATGCCGCAGCTCCGGGCGCTCCTTGATGGCCGCCAGCGCCGTCCTTACCGAGGCAATCGCCGAGGGGGCTGGTGAAGCGGTAAAAATATAAGGTCTGCTGGCGTAGCGAAGCAGGTCCATTTGCGCGTCGTGACAGGCGGCGAATCCGCCGACGGCGCCCAGACTCTTGCTGAACGTTCCCAACAGGATGTCCACCTCCGAGTCCACACCCAGCTCCTCGGCCAGGCCTCGCCCGTTGGCCCCCAGGACGCCAAAGGAATGCGCCTCGTCAACCAACAGGTAACCTCCAAGGCGGCGCTTGACCTCGACTATTTCTCTGAGCGGAGCCTGGTCGCCCAGCATGCTGTAGATCCCTTCCACCAGGATAATCGCTTCCCGCGCGCGTTCGCCGAGCCGGACCATGCGCCGCTCCAGATCAGCGACATCGTTATGGCGAAAACGGATGATCTCCGCGCCTCCCAGCTTGCAAGCGTCGTAGATGCTCGCGTGGCAGTCAGCGTCAAGCAACACGACCTCGCGCGACCCTGCCAACGTCCCGATGACAGCCAGGTTGGCGACATAGCCTGTCGAGAACACGATGACGGAACTTCGCCCCAGGAAATCAACCAGTTCCTCTTCCAGCGCGCTGTGTCCGGCGTAACTGCCGTTGGCCATGCGAGAACCGGTAGTGCCGGTGCCTTCTAGCGCCAGTGAGCGCTGCGCCGCCTTGATGCTGGCGGGGTCGAAGGTGAGTCCAAGATAATTATTGGTGCCGGCGAGAATGACCCTTTGCCCCTCAATACAGCCCTCGGTGGGGGAATACATCTCATCGATGCGAATTCCAAAAGGATGGATCTGTGTGCCACAGAGACTGGCGCGCTCAGCTGCCAGCTTGCCGAACTTGTCAAACAGTCCCATTTTTACGCTCCGTCAGGGTAAGAATGGCATGAGCCAACTGGTCGGGAGTGTGCACGTCCATCAGGATATTGAGAGGGATCGACATTTTGAGCTCGTCCTCCAATACCCACAGCATGTCCATCACCTTTATCGACTCCATCCCCAAGTCTCCGGTCAGATCGGAATTCGGTTTGATTACCATTCCAGATGGTGCAAACGGCTCGATGATCTCCATGACCTTTTCGAGTATCGCTTCTTCTGTGATCATCGTGGATCTCCTGGGGTTCAGTCGTTCTTCGCCGCTCAGTACAGATGATTGCGCAATGCTTGCCCTAACAGAATCTGCGGCTCCCAACCCAATACCGCGCTGATGCGGGCATTGCTGCAAGTCCAGTCAGGGTGCATCAGCTCATTGACTTTACCGGGGGTCAGCATGGGCGCCTGGCGGGTGAAGCGCGACAGCACCAGGTTCGCTCGTGCGATCCCCTTCAACACCTTGGCAGGCACTACCGCGTGCCGTACCGGCGCATTGCGGATATCGGTGGCGATGCTGGCCAGGCTTGCCCAGTCGTACCCTTGCGCCTGGCCATCACATAATTCAAAGGTCTGCGATTGCATGACAGGCGCATCCAACCACTGCATGACGGCACTGACCAGATCGTCGACATGCAGAAAGCTAAGCAGTGAATCGCCTTTACCGGGCGTGACCAGCCAGCCCCGCAGGAGCCACTCGAACACCGGGCGCAACTCGCGGTCGCCTGGTCCATATACGGCGGTTGGCCTGAAAATGCACACGGGTATCGTCCCGGCCGCCTCCCTGACCTGGCATTCCCCTTCGAATTTGGAAGCGGCGTACCAGGACAATGTCGGATAGCGAGCGGCAAGGGACGAGATCAGCAAAAAACGCTCGCAACTCCCACTCATCCGCGCCGCCTCCATCAAGCGCTTGCTGCCCTGCACATTGACCTCGTCGAAGTCTCGGGCATTCCTGCCCCTGACCTTCCCTGCGCAATGAATGACTGTATCTGCCCCCCTGGTGAGCTCGGCCAGGGCCTGTTCATCTTCCAGTGTTCCGCTGATCCACTTTGTTCCATCCGCTGTCATTGCGCTCCTGGAGCGAGCCAGGGCACGGACCTCCACGCCACGGGTGATGAGCCGTTCGCGTAGGACACTGCCTATGAAGCCAGTCGCGCCAGTGAGCGAAACAACGCGAGCACTCACGTCACCTCCAGCGCTGGATAAGGAAGGTCGGTGTTCGCCTGGGCCAAAAATCGTTCAAGGGCTTCGGCACGGGAAGGCTTGCCCGAGGAGGTTCGCGGCAACGAGTGAGGAGGCACAAGGTGCACGTCAGCAGTGAGACCGAACTCACTGGTGATCTTCGCCACCAGGGTACGGACCAGGCGTTCACGACCTTCTGGCTCACGGATGCGGCATTGAATCTGGACTACGACCTGGGTCTCATCATCGACGGGAACGACGAATACAATCGCATCGCCGGGCCTCAGTTCAGGTTCGGATTCCACCAGGTATTCAATATCCTGGGGCCAGATGTTGCGACCGCGCACAATCAGCAAATCCTTGCTCCGACCGGTGATATGCAGTTCACCCTGGGACAGGTAGCCCAGGTCACCGGTGTTCAGCCAGCCATCTTCCAGGACTGCCCGGGTGCTCTGTGGGTCATTGAAATAACCTGACATTACGCTGGGTCCCTGGACGAATATCTGCCCTACCTCACGCTCCGCAACCTGCTGCCCCGCAGCGTTGCGGATTTCCACGCGATGGCCGGGCAAAGGGGCGCCACAGTTGGTGAAAGCGCAGCTTGCCGGATCATCGGCGGCGCTCGCCTGCGCCCTGAGCTGATGCTCCAATACCGAGCGCGCGACATGGTCCACCTGCACCCCCACCCCGCGACGGGCGAAGCTGACGGCCAGCGTGCTTTCCGCCAGACCGTAGCAAGGCGTGAAGGCAGCTGGATCGAATCCGGTGTCGAGAAAACACTCGGCGAAACGGCTTAACAGCGATGCCCGAATCGGTTCTGCCCCGATCCCCGCCACGCGCCAGCAGGAGAGATCCAGCGGCGTTTTTTCCAGGTCCCGGACTCGCCGGGTACAAAGGTCATAGCCAAAGGGCGGCGCCACCGAGACAGTGACTCGATTCTGGCTGATAAGCTTGAGCCATTGCCCGGGCCGAGTGGCGAAATCCCGGGTGTGCAAGTAGTCGACAGTCAATTGCGCCGCCATGGGCGCCAAGACAAAACCCACCAGCCCCATGTCATGATAAAAGGGCAACCATGAGGCGCACCGATCCCCTGCGCGAACGCCAACACCGTCCACGACGATGCCTCTGATGTTGGCCATCACCGCACGCTGGGTAATGATCACGCCACGCGGGAAGCGGGTACTGCCGGACGTGTATTGCAGGTAGGCGATGTCCTCCGGCACGACCGTGGGTAACGTCTGCAACGCGGGCAATTCGCCCAATGCCTCAAGCGTCCCGACGAACACCTGCCGGGTGTCCCCCAGTGCTTCGCGGATATAGGGCAGCCATTCCTCCACCCCCAAAACGGCCGCCGGCGTGCAATTGGCGAACAACCCTTTCAACTTGTCCACATAGGAACGATGGCTTCCCAGGCTGGCAGGAACCAGCAGAGGAACGGCGATCAAGCCAGCGTACTGGCAGGCGAAAAACGACTCGATAAAGCTTGGGTGCGTATCGGCGATGAGCGCAACCCGATCGCCTTTGTTCAACTTGAGCCCAAGTAGACGCTGGGCAATCGAGACAGCATTACTTCTGAGCGTTGAGTAATCGAGCGCTGCATTCAAGCGGCAATGTCTGTCATAGAAGTTCATGCCGCCCTGGCCTGAAGCGGCATAATCGAGTGCTTCCACCAGCGTGGAAAAGTCCGCTAGACGTTGGGTGAGTGCCTGGTTTGAAAGGGTCGCAGACATAAGAAAACGCCCATCCATTTAGCCAAGTAAGGACAAGTCAAATAGCGTATTTATCACCTGCGCCAGTAAAACACGTGCCGTTCTACTGCCCTCAAAACCGATTCCATGGAGTCGTGGCCCCAAGGATATCCGGCTCAGCCTTTTCAATTATTTACAGAGCCTAACGCAATACTAATCGGCATCTGGATGAGCGCAAATTTTTTCCCGGATGAGCGACGACCGGCGAGTAATAATCGCGATGAAAGCTTCTCGTTCTCAAGCGTGATGTTTATCACAAAGTGCGCTGATTACTGTAATACAGCTCACTTAAGCGTGGGGTTGTAGATAAGAATTGGACGGGGTGTATATCCATTGCTGCGGTAACGGCGGCTTATGGTTTCGCTTTTACAGCGACTCCCTTTTTCAAACGCCGGAGTGCCGGCCCAGCAAAAAGGAAGCAAAAGGCTTTTGCCCCACCACTCGGTGCCTCGCTTGGGCTCGGCATGCCCTCTCTCCGGCATTGCTCCGTGGGTCGCCGCGATGGGCCGTCCCTGGCCCAGCGCGGCTAAACCGGCGTTCGGCCATCGTGGTTAACGGGGCGCCCGCGATCAAAAGCAAAGCGAGGCGGCCTTAAAGCCGACCTGACTTTGACAGGTGTACCTTGATCCCCTACTGGCGATTGATCGTTCCCACGCTCTGCGTGTGAATGCCGCCAGGGACGCTCCGCGTTCCACTGACAACGCATTAATTGAGCCGTGCGCAACGTTGATGCGGGGGCGTCACAAGAAGCCCTGTGTGAAATTGGTTGTCGGAGTGCATATCCATTGCCGCGGTAACGGCGGCTTATGGTTTCGCTTTTACAGCGACTCCCTTTTTCAAACGCCAAAAAGGAAGCAAAAGGCTTTGCCGGTATGACTCACCCACATAGGTAACAAAACAGTTCAAGCACATAGGTAACAGTTTTTAACTGGCACTGGTCGATTCCGAGGATCTGACCATGCCGTGGCGAGAGCTCAAACCTATGGACCTGAAAGTGATGTTCATTGCCGACTATCTGTCCGGTCGACTTAATTTCAGCCAACTTTGTGCGGCTCACAGCATCAGTCGCAAGACCGGTTACAAGTGGGTAGCCCGCTACAACGCGGACAGCATCAACGGATTGGCGGAGTGCAGTCGCAAGCGCCACTCTCAAGCTCAGGCTGTGCCGTTTGCGGTCAAAGAGGCCATTCTTGAGCTGCGCGGCCAAGGGCAAACCACGCCAGGCCCGAAAAAGATCCAGACAGCCCTGAGAGAGCGGTTTCCAGATCAGCCGCCACCCTCCAAAACCACGATCTACAACGTGCTTAAAAAAGCGGGATTGGTGGTGTCTCGGCGGTTGCGCCAACGTGTCGCCGTTTATCCCAAACCACTTCAGAAAGCCGACCTTCCTAACCAGCTCTGGAGCGCTGATTACAAAGGCCAATACCTGACAGGAGACGGTGTCTGGTGTTACCCGTTGACGGTAATGGATCACGCCAGTCGATTTTTACTGGCTTGTGAAAGCATGCCGAGCACGACTTTCAAGGACGCCAAGGCCACCTTCGAGCGGTTATTCAAGATGTATGGAATGCCTGAGCGGATCCGTACGGACAACGGAGTCCCTTTCGCCAGCGGTGGGCGTGCCGGGTTATCGCAGTTGTCTATCTGGTGGGCCCGCCTGGGCATCATTCACGAAAGGATTCAGCCGGGTCGACCCGAGCAGAATGGACGGCATGAGCGCATGCACCGCACGCTTAAGAGCACATTGCCAAGGCCGCCGGAAATTGAGTGGGGAGCCCAGCAGAAGCATTTTGACCTGTTCATGCAGCACTATAATCATGAACGTCTTCATGAGGCTTTGGGGCAGAAAACACCAGGCTCCTGCTATACAAGCTCGTCACGGGCATTTCCGAGGAAGCTGCCGGAGATGAAGTACCCAAGCCATGTTGAGGCATACCGAACGGACTCCAACGGCGTGGTGAACAAAGGAAGGCTCAGAATCTATGTCGGCTATGTCCTGAAACATCAGATAGTCGGATTGGAGAACATCAGCGAAGGGGCTTGGGACATCATCTTTGGGCCTGTTCTACTGGGACGGGTTGATGAACGAGACGCTAAGGATGGTTATCTGACGCTCAAAGTAATCAAAAATAAGTGATCAGGTGTTACCCATGTGCCTGAACTTTACTGTTACCTATGTGGTTGTTCCATTCTTGCCCCACCACTCGGTGCCTCGCTGGGGCTCGGCATGCCCTCTCTCCGGCATTGCTCCGTGGGTCGCCGCGAAGGGCCATCCATGGCCCAGCGCGGCTAAACCGGCGTCCTGCCGGTTTACCCACTGCGCAATGCCTGCGCTCGGCCAGCGTGGTTAATGGGGCGCCCAGATCAAAAACAAAAGCGAGGCGGCCTAAAAGCCGACCTGACTTTGACGGGTGTACCTCGATCCCCTGTAGGAGCGAGCATGCTCCGGGCGGCGTTCCGACGATTGATCGTTCCCACGCGCAGCAAAGGAATGCCGCCAGGGACGCTCCGCGTTCCACTGACAACGCATTAATTGAGTCGTGCGCAACGGTGATGCGGGGCGTTACAAGAAGCCCTGTGTGAAATTGGTTGCCTGCGTGCATATCCATTGCTGCGGTAACGGCCACCTAGGGTTTCGCCCTTACGGCGACTCCCTTTTTCAAACGCCGGAGTGCCGGCCCAGCAAAAAGGAAGCAAAAGGCTTTGCCCCACCACTCGGTGCCTCGCTAGGGCTCGGCATGCCCTCTCTCCGGCATTGCTCCGTGGGTCGCCGCGATGGGCCGTCCCTGGCCCAGCGCGGCTAAACCGGCGTCCTGCCGGTTTACCCACTGCGCAATGCCTGCGTTCGGCCATCGTGGTTAACGGGGCGCCCGCGATCAAAAGCAAAGCGAGGCGGCCTTAAAGCCGACCTGACTGTTACGGGTGAACCTGGATCCCCATGTAGGAGCGAGCATGCTCCGGGCGGCGTTCCGACGATGGTCGTTAACGATAACGCTGGGCAACTGTCAGCCCGCGGTGCTCTCAGGTTTTTCGCGAGCATGCTCGCTCCTACAGAAGGTATGCGTATGGCTTCCAATCAGGCCGGCCGGTCGGCCGCCTCGCTTTTGATGGTGATCTGGCTTTTGATTTTCTTGCCACATCGAGAGGCCGAGTGGAGGTTCTGCGCAGTGGGTAAACCGGCATGGATGCCGGTTTAGCCGCGCTGGGCCATGGATGGCCCATCGCGGCGGGCCCACGGAGCAGGACCGGAGCGAGGGCATGCCGAGCCTTAGCGAGGCACCGAACGCCAGGGGCAAGAGCGTTTGGTTACTTTGCGCCGGGCGGCGTTCCGCTTCTCAAAGTGACTCGCTGTAAAAGCGAAACCCTAGGTGGCCGTTACCGCAGGAACGGATATGTACACATGAAAGACAATTATCGCCTGCCAGGACGCCATCGCCGGCAAGCCTGGCTCCTACAGGTAAAAGCGAAACCCTAGGTGGTCGTTACCGCAGCAACGGATATGTACACCTGAAAGACAATTATCGTCTGCCAGCACGCCTTCGCCGGCAAGCCTGGCTCCAACAGTAAAAGCGAAACCCTAAGTAGGCGTTACCGCAACAACGGATATACACCCAATCCAAACATGCACCTGCAACCCCCAAACCTAAAGTGAACAGCATTACACGGATTACCGAGCTTTTACTGGATCACTGGCACCCTTGTTTTCTGCACGTACGCCCTACGCCAATACTTCAGCTACGCTCTCTGAGGTACTAAGAAAGGGATACGAGTTCAACTGCTTCGGACTTTTGTGGCCAACGATGATCAATAAGAAGTTGCCAATCATTACGCGACCCGTCCTCACAAGCCTGGACCTCAAGACATTCATCAGTTTCCCCGGCACCCTGTATCGCAACGATCCTTGCTGGATCGAACCGATTCATTACGAGCGCCATGAACTCCTTTCGCAAAAGAATCCAGCCTCCCCTCACCTGACGTGGCAGGCGTGGCTGGCCTGGTCGGGAACTGAAGTGGTGGGGCGGATCACCGCACAGATCGACAGCCTTCACCGGCAATTACACGGCCATGATTCAGGGCACTTCGGAATGCTGGAAGCCGTGGACGATCCCGCTGTATTCGACAGCCTGTTCGCAGCGGCAGAAGCCTGGCTGCGCGAACATGGCGCTGCACGCATCACGGGCCCCTTCAACCTGACCATCAACCAGGAAAGCGGCTTGCTGGTAGAGGGATTCGATCATCCCCCTTCCGCCATGATGGGCCACGGACAGCGTTTTTATGACCAAAGGCTCGCCGCCCTTGGCTACCGGCAAGCCAAGGATTTGCTCGCCTACTGGATGCGCACCGATCAATTGCATTTCCCGCCAGCGTTGTCTGCGATGATGGCGCGCGAGCGAAAGCGCGTGGTGATCAGGCCGCTGGACCCGCGTCAGTTCCGGCGGGACATGCGCATCCTGCGGGAAATCTTCAATGACGCCTGGAGCCGCAACTGGGGTTTCGTCCCCTTCACCGAATCCGAATTCTACGAGCTTGGCAGCCAATTGAGGCTGCTGGTCCCCAAGGACTTGCTGTACATCGCCGAAGTCGATGGCGAGCCCTGCGCGTTTATCGTGGCCATGCCTAACATCAACGAGGCGATCGCCTCGCTCGACGGGCGCTTGCTGCCCTTTGGCTGGATACGCCTGCTGTGGCGGCTTTACGTCAAAGGCGCGCGGACTGCACGCGTGCCCCTGATGGGCGTCAAGCAGGCTTACCAGTTCAGCCGATTGGGGCCTGCACTCGCCCTGCTGTTGATCGAAGCGCTCAAGCCGCCCTTCGTCAAGCGCGGCATAGAAGCCCTGGAAATGTCGTGGATCCTGGAATCGAATGCGGTGATGCGCAAGATTCTCGAACAAATCGGCGCCACCGCCTACAAGCGCTACCGGATCTATGAAAAGCACATTTGAGGTCAGGCCGTTCACCGCGCTGGTCCTGGCTGCTGACCGGGGGCCGGCCGACCCCGTTGCTGCCGTGGCCGGGACTTGCTGCAAGGCATTGGCGCCGGTGGCCGGGGTTCCCATGGTTCGTCGAGTCGTCGAGGCGCTGGCGGCCAGTGACCGGATCGACCGGATCGTACTCGTGGGGCCTGCGCGAAATTTAATGGCGCAAGATGCCTCATTGGCGCAACTGCTGGACTGCGCCAGCGTCAGTTGGCTGGAACCTGCCAACTCCCCCAGCGCCAGCGCGGCGCTGGCGCTGGCGCGTCAACCCGCAGACAGTCCCGTGTTGGTGACCACGGCGGATCATGCGCTGCTCAGTCCGCAGATCGTCGACTATTTCCTTGCGCAGGCGACTTCAGGCGACCATGACTTTGTGGTGGCGGTAACGCCGCTGGACACGGTGCTGGCGGGTTTTCCAGGAACCCGGCGCACCAGCATCCGGCTTCGCGGCGGTCCTTATTGCGGCAGCAACCTGTTCGCCTTCATGACCGAGGACGCGCGACGTCTCGCCAGCTACTGGCAACGGGTCGAACACGATCGCAAGCATCCCAGGCGGGTGATCGCCGGCGCTCTGGGCGTCGAGGGAGTACTGCGATATTTGTTGGGTCGATTGACCCTGGAACAAGCGCTGCAACAGCTTTCCAACCGGTTGGGGGTGAGTCTCGGGGCGGTGGTCATGCCCTTCCCGGAGGCCGCTATCGATGTCGATTCGCCGCTGGATTATCAAATGGTGGAGAGAATTCATGCCCAGAGAAATCAATCGATACCGAGCGATACCTGATGGATCCTGGCGGCAGGAATGCTCAATCGCCCCAGCGCGGCATGGGCAAGGCGACCGGCCGGGATCCAGGGCATGTTCCTGATCGAACGCTACGTGATCGCCGAGATCCGGCGGCCGGTGATCGTGATGGTCAGCATCCTGGTGTTCATCTTTGCCAGTTATTCGGTAGAGCGGTATCTCGCTGACGCCGTCGAGGGCACTCTCGCCTTGCAAGCGGTACTGGAGATGGTGTTCTACAAGGTACTGATTGCCCTCGAAATGCTAGTGCCGGTGGCGTTGTATGCCTCGGTGACCCTGGCGGTGGGACGTCTTTGCCATGATTCTGAAATCATTGCGATAGCCGCTTCGGGTGCAAGCCCGCTGCGGATCTATCGGGCCGTCCTGTTGCTGGCCATTCCGATCTCGCTGGCGGTGGCCATGCTTTCGCTCTACGGGCGCCCCTGGGCTTATACGCAGGCCTATGTGCTGGAACAGCAATCGCGAACAGACCTGGACGTCAATCATCTGCAGGCACAACGGTTCAACCTGAACAATGAAAACGGCAGGATGATCCTGGCAGAACGCATTGACCGGACTGATGGCCGGCTCCACGATGTGCTGATCTATGACCCGGGTGACTCGAAAACCCGTGTATTTCGCGCCAGGCAGGCGAGGATCCTGGATCCGAACCCAGACGATCCGATCGTGGAGTTGACGCAAGGCCATTCCTATTTGCTCAAGCACAGTGCTTCTCGGGACATTTCGGAAAAATTCGAGCATATGCGACTGCACTTGCTACCCATCGAACGGGCCGCCGAGGGTAAGCGCAAGGCCGCCCCCAACGAAGTGCTGAAGGCTTCCAGCGCGCCCTCGGACAAAGCTGAATTGCAATGGCGCCAGACGCGGGGTGTAAGCGCCATGGTCCTTGCATTGCTCGCCATTCCGTTAAGCCGTACCCGGCCCAGGCAGGGACGGTTTGCGACCCTGCTGCCCGTGACCGCCGTCTTCGCGGTGATCTACTACGCAGCGGACATCTGCAAGACGATGGTGGGCAACAGTACCCTGCCCTTGTATCCGGGCTTGTGGACAGTGCCGCTGCTGATGAGCCTGGCCCTGCTGGTTTTCCTGGCGCGCGACCTGGCAAACTTTCGGTTCGGCTACCGATGAAAGTCCTCGATCGCTACATAACTCGCCATGTGTTCTTCGGTTTTGCGGCCGCGGCAGCGCTGCTGCTACCGTTGTTCACCACCCTTGATCTGGTGGGTGAATTAGACGACGTGGCGCCCGGCGGGTATCGGTTGAGCCAGGCCATTGAAGTCGTGTTCCTGACGTTGCCGCGCCGTGTCGTCGAGCTTGGCCCCTTTATCGCCCTGCTGGGTGGCATTGCCGCGCTGGGGCAATTGTCAGCCACCCGGGAACTGACGGTCATGCGCGCCACCGGGCTGTCGATTGCCCGGATCGGGTTCACGGCGACAGTGGCCGGTCTCGCGCTAGCGCTGTCATGGGCGGCGCTGGATGAGTGGGTGGCCTCTCCCCTGCAGCAAAATGGCCTGGAGCTGCGCAACGAAGCCATCGCCGCCGGTGCGCAGGCGAGCAACGATCAAGGCAGTGTCTGGGCTCGACAGGACGATCAGATCGTCCGTATTGGCAATCTTGCGCACAAACGGTTGCCGGTCAATATTGAGATTTTCAGGTTCGATAACGACCGCTCACTGGTTTCCTACATCTTTGCCGAGACGGCGGACATATTGGACGCAGGCCAGTGGCGTTTGAACAATGTCCAGGTGAAACAGTGGGACCAGGACGCTGAATCGACGCAACAACTCGACCAAATGCCCTGGCGTTCGATTTTTGGCAGTGCGCGATTGGGCGACATTACGCTGCCGACCGAAAGCCTGTCTGCCCGCCAGCTCTACCGTTACATCGCGTACCTCAAAGGCTCGGGCCAGCCCTCGGCACAATATGAAATGGCGATGTGGCAAAAGCTCGGGCGCCCGATCCTGACCCTGGCGATGATCCTGTTCGCCATCCCGTTTGCCTTCGCACAACCGCGCTCGCCCAACCTGGGTGCACGGCTGGCTTTGGGTGCGCTAGTCGGGTTAATGGTCTATGTAAGTAATCAGATCATCGTAAACCTCGGTCTACTGCTAAAAATGAACATCCTGGTCACTACTTTGGGGCCGGCCCTGGTCTTGCTCGCAGTGGCTATTGTGATCGTGGCGTATCTGGACCGGGGCAGTCGTTGAAACCGTCATGCTGTTCAATGGACAGGGCGTTGGCGCCCGCTCCTTCAATCAATGTGATTCGGCGCAGGCGCAACCAACCATGAAGACTCCCGTATACCTGATCTGCAGCTGCCCGGTGCGGCTGTGGGGACTGACCTCCAGGGAGCGAGTGGGCCGTATGCTCGCAAAGTTTCCCAACGCCCATCTGTGCAATGCGAACGATCCGTTGCCGGCACAAGGCGAGGTGGTCCTGCTGCGCGAGGATTACCTTTACGACGACCGCGTGCTCCAGGGGCTGCTGGCAACGCCTGAGATCGCGCTACAGGACCCGCGCACCGGCACCATTGTCGCCGCCCACGCCAGTGTCGAGCGGCTCGCCCACTTGCCCAGCCTGGACACTGACGCCGTCGCCGGATTACGCAAAGTGGTTCCCGGCACCGTGGCCACCGCGATGCAGACGCAACTGCGCAAATTCGATCCTCCCTGGGTCGCGCAAATCACCGCCGCCAACCAGGCGCATCTTGAGAAGTCTCTGTTCAACGGCTCCTACAAGGGCGTCACCGATTTCATCACCCGGGCGATCTGGCCTGTCCCTGCTCGCTGGGCCACCGTCTGGTGCGTGCGGCTGGGGCTCAGTCCCAACCAGGTCACGGCAGCAAGCTATGTCCTGGCCATCGCCGCAGGCTTTCTGTTCTGGCATGGATTATTTGGCGCGGGCCTGCTGGCCGGCTGGTTGATGACGTTCCTGGATACGGTGGATGGCAAGCTGGCACGCGTCACCGTGACCTCCACGCGCTTCGGAAACCTTTTCGACCATGGCCTGGACCTGATTCACCCGCCGCTCTGGTACATCGCCTGGGGAGTGGGCTACGAGGCGACCTGGGACTCGGCCATACCCCTCGAGCCTGTGCTCTGGGCCATTTGCCTGGGCTATATCGCAGGCAGGGTTTGCGAAGGTGCGTTCAAGCTGGCCGCGCCTTTTTCGCTGTTTCTCTGGCGCCCCTTCGACTCACTCAACCGGCTGATCACCGCGCGGCGCAACCCCAACTTGCTCATACTGACCAGCTTATGGGCGTTCGATGCCCATGACACGGCGTTGATCTGGGTGGCCGTCTGGACCTGCGTCTCGACGCTGATCCTGGGGGTGCGCACGATGTCCGCCCTTGTCTTGAAGCACCGAGGCCAGCCGCCGCAGCCCTGGCTCAGTCGAATCGACATGAGCGCTGAACGCGACCGCTTGATCGTGCGGATGTTCGCGCCCCGCTCGGGCCTCAATGATGCATGAAGCCTGCCCGCCGCCCCCTGCGAAGCTGCTTGAACAGGTCAGGGAGCAGTGCACGCAGCCGATGCCCGAAGAGGTGCAGGCAATTGTCCAGGCATTGCACACACGCTTGGGCGATGCATTGGTGGCGCTGCTGGTCTACGGTTCATGCCTGCGCAACGGCGATCTCACCGATGGCATGGTCGATGTGTATGCGCTGGTCGATAGTTACGCTCACGCTCATCACACGCGCTTGCAGCAGCTTGCCAATGCCTGGCTGCCACCCACGGTGATCCTCGTCAGGGCTGTGGCGGCCGATGGGCAAATACTCCATGCCAAATGCGCCATCCTGTCGCTGCAGGACTTCGAGGCGGGTACCGGTTCGTGGTTTCAAAGCTACCTCTGGGCCCGCTTCGCCCAGCCCTGCCGGCTGGTTTATTGCAAGGACGAGTTAACGCGCAAGCGTATCCATTTCGCCCTGGCTCAAGCCGTGATGACCCTGATGGGTCGCTGTGTCGCCACTCTGCCGGATCGATTCGACAGTTTCACCCTGTGGGAGAGATCATTGTCGCTGACCTACCGGACCGAGCTGCGTCCCGAGTCAGCTGATCGCCCCAGGCAGCTCGTCAGGCATGACATGGACTATTATTCGCGCATCACCCGGGCAGCCGCGCCTGCGGTGACGCAAATGGCGGCCTGTGCGGGCGCAGAAGACAGTTATCGCAACCTTTGCCCGATGGCCACGCGTCGAGGTAATGAACGTCTGTGGAAATGGCGGCGGGTCCAGGGAAGAACCTTGAACGTGGCGCGGCTGGTCAAATCCTTTTTCACCTTCGAAAACGGTGTCGACTACCTCATATGGAAGCTGGAACGCCACTTGGGTGAGCCTGTCGTCGTGACCCATCGCTTGCGTCGTTTTCCACTGCTCTTCGGCTGGCCATTGCTCTGGCGCCTGCTCAAAAGCCGCCGGCTTCGCTGAAGAAGTTGCTGCTCGCAATGCGAACGATGGAGGCGCCCCATGAACGTGGAAAAGAACGTGGTCAGTGGCACCAACGGACGACAAATCAAGCGCCAAGCCCTGTCGGGTATAGAGGATGTCCAGCAACGATGACCCGTCTCCTGCATATTTCCGATACCCATTTCGGCACCGAACAGCTCCCCGTCATGCAAGCCTTTGAAACGCACGTCCAGGCCCACGGCGCCGACCTGGTCCTTTTCTCCGGCGACATCACACAGCGCGCCCGGCGCGGGCAGTTCGCCTCGGCGCAAGCATTCATCAACCGCATCAAGGGCTATGGAATACCGCAAGTCCTGACGATCCCCGGCAACCACGATATCCCCATGTTCAACCTGTTCGCGCGCCTGTTTTCACCCTACGGGAATTATTACAAGTACATCGACAGCAACCTCGCACCCGTTTTCGAGAATGACGATGCCTTGATCATTTGCTTGAACACAACCCACCCGGCACGCCGAAAAGATGGCAAGGTCACTGCCCGGCAAGTCGAGGAAGTGGCTGAACGGCTACAGAAATGCGATCCGCAAAAATTGCGCATCGTCGTCGCTCATCAGCCGTTCGGCGCAATCGTCGCCAGCGACCAACGCAATCTGCAGATCGGTGCAAGGGCTGCACTGGAACGCTGGGCCTCGTCCGGGCTCGACTTGGTGATGGGGGGGCACATCCATCTTCCCTATGTGCTGGCACTCAGCACGCAATACGGCGCATTGTCCAAGGAAATCTGGGGGGTGCAGGCGGGAACGACCCTCTCGTCACGTTTACGTGGCAATGCCCCCAATTCGTTCAATCGAATCCATCTGGACAAACGAACAAGGCGCGTCACCGTCGAACGCTGGGAATATTCTGCCTTGCGCGACACCTTTGAGCCCAGCATCGAGTCTCATTGTGACTGCCCGCCTGGTCGATAGACGAGCTTGAAACCCCAACCTCAGGAGCAGCCCTACTCTCCCTCCGCGAGGGTAATTGCCGTCCCTTGCTTGCGGCATACCCAGGGCCTGACCAGTGCCTGTGCAGCCCTGAGATCGGCAGGAAAGTCCAGCTCAGCCCAGCCCAATCCTTCGATGGATTGCGCGAACACTTGCCCGGTAGTCCCTGCGAGGTGATCGATGATGCTCAAGTACCACCTTTGCAGGGCTTCAGGACGTCGCATGCTGTCTTCCAGCGCACTACGAAACAGTGGTCCTCCACCGGCCTGAAAATGCATCATGCCGATAGACTCCCCGTCGACATGATCGAGCGGAATCAGTTTACCGATGGCGCTGATTCGATCACCGATCAGTTGGACTTTCATATCGTCGCTGTCGTACGCCAGTTTCTTGTCGACCGCGAGCGTAATCGCCCTGGCAGGTGCATCAAGCAATCGCTCCAGGACTGGGTGGTCGAATAACGTATCGCCATTGAGCAGGATGAAATCGTCATGCATGATCTGGCGAGCCATCCAGCAACTGGCCAGGTTATCGGCAACTTCAAAGAACGGGTTGTAGATCGTGGAAATGACGCCAGGCCCGTAACGTTCGTTCAGCACCCGTTCGACCTGCTCTGCTCCATAGCCGATGACCGCGGTGATCCGGCTTATCCCGGCGGCCATCAGAGCATCGATCTGCCACTCTATGACCCGCTGCCCACCGACCTCGATCAGGCACTTGGGGGTGTTCGTCGTATAGGGAAGAAGCCGTCGTCCTTGGCCGGCGCTCAACAAGATTGCAGCTGTACGGGTGCGTTGTTCGAATAGACCCATTTCTCCCGGGCTCCCATTTAAGGATTTGAACGAGCAGGACCCTGCGATCATTTAAAGACTTGGTTGGAAGACTAGAACAATCCATTCGCTGAGTTAAACCTTTCGACACCCGCCCATCGCCTCGATTCAAAAAAACACCGCACGCAAACTTTATCCTCGACTTGCGTATTTCGCTCTATGCTGTGGAGATTAATGTTCCGAGGAAACGCCCATGCGCCTGGAGGGTTCAGCACAGTCGTCCTCAAGCATCGGTACCTATGACCCCGCTACCCCAGGGGACATTGGGGAACACATCGCGATACCGCGCATCGAGCCGATCGTCTTGGCAGCCCGAGCCGGGGCACCGCAGGCACCTGCCGTGCGCATATTCCTGGGTACCGAACCTGCCCAATATCGCGCTGAGCGCATGTTTGTCTATGCGCTGGAACAGGTGCGCAACCCGGACCGCCGTTATGAGGTCTACCGCATGACGGGCCTGCCCGGCTTCAACCAGGCGGGCTGGCGCACCGGCTTTACCAATTACCGCTTCGCTATCCCGGACCTGGCGGGGCGCCACGGTCGCGCGCTGTACAACGACGTCGATCAACTCTACACCGCCGACCCGGCCGAGCTGTTCGACCAACCGATGGGCGAGCACGGCTATCTGGCGCTCGCGCCCAGGGAAACGGCCGTCATGCTCATCGACTGCGAACGGATGCGCTGCTGCTGGAACATGCAAGCAGCCACCACGACCAGCAAAAAAAAGCTGCATGCGCTCGCCTCCGAGATACCGGGCTGCTTCGGCGTTCTGGATGCCATCTGGCATGCTCGGGACTTGGAATACAAACACGGCGAGTCCCGGTTGCTGCATTACACGACGCTGCATCTACAGCCCTGGAGACCTCTGCCGGCGCAATACAGCTATCAGATTCATCCCTACGCGGAAATTTTTCTCAGCCTTGAGGAAGCGGCGGACGCCAGTGGGTATGAGCTCTACACGGCAGCACAGCCCAGTCCGCGATTCGTCCACTGCAGTCGGGAAGCCACCACTCTACCGGCGCTTATCCCGCAAGATGCCAGGCTGCTCAGTCGCAAGCTGCAGTGTACGAATCTCGGATTGATCGGGCGCTGGCAACCCACGGAGGCGCACGGCCCAACGGTCAGGCAATTGGATATCGAGCAGCTTCGCCAGGTCGATTTACCTCCCCAGGATTTCATCGCGGCCCAGGGTCTTGAAAAGCTGCCGCCGGAAGACTTGCCCTGGGTCATGGATCGCCTGTTCAACCAGGCTTCCCGATTGCTTTATATTCACGCAAGGCTCAGCGGTGATGGTTCGATGACCAGCTCTGTCAGCGGCTGGCGACGACTGCTGCGGCGCATCGCGCGGCGCTATCCGGATCGTTGCTGGCAGCTTGATTGCGTGGACGAAAAAGGCCACACGCAACGCTTCGTCGCGGACTATGCATTACGGCGCAAAGCGGCCGAAAACCCCAAGGTCTGGGTGCTACTGAGTCAACATGCCGGCGACAATGCACAGCTGATAGCCATGGCCGACGCACTGGGTTGGCCCTACGAATGCAAACAGATCACCACACCCCCACGCCCTTATCTGCTCGACGCCCTGTTGGGCACCCGGTTGCCCATACGGGCAGTCCCGGGCCTGAGCGCGCCCTGGCCAGACCTGGTATTGAGCGCAGGACGGCGCTGCGCCCAGGTTGCCCAATGGATCAAGCATCGCTCCAAGGGCACGGCAAAACTGGCCCATGTGGGACGTGCCCAGCTCCCGTTGTGGCGCTTCGACCTGGTCTTGTCGACCCCGCAATATGGGCTTGCCCTGGCAGACAACGTAGTGGACCTCCCTGCCCCGTACATGAATCCGCGTACGCTGGATCAGGCGCAACTGGAGCGATGGCGACAGCGCTTCACTTCGCTGCCTCGCCCCTGGATCGCCGTCCTCGTGGGAGCCAGTGCCGCACCTTATTGCATGGACACGGAATCAGAAGTTCGACTTGGCCGTGAAGCCAATGCCGCGGTCAAGGCCCTGGGTGGCTCGATCCTGTTATCGACCAGCCCGCGCTCATCGGCGACAACCACCGACGCGTTGCTGTCTGCCATTGACGTTCCATGCTGGGCGTATCGATTCGGTGAGACGCAAGACAATCCCTACCCTGCATTTCTCGCCCTGGCGGATGGATTTATCGTCACCGGCGACAGCCTTTCAATGCTCACAGAGGCTTGCATGACCGGGCGTCCGGTAGCGGTATTTCCGCTGCCCATCCAACGCAAGGGCAAGGCCCGGCTTCGCCACTCACTGGAGCAACGACTGGGGGTCATCGACCGGACAACGGGGGTACGTGGCACGCCCAAGCAGCAGGAGGGCTTCAGCAGGTTCTATTTCAAGCTCGTGTCGGGCGGATTGATCAGGCGCGAACGACAATTCGAACAGGCGCACATCGCGCTTGGCGTCATGCCCCTGCCACAAGGGCTTTTGCAAGCGCCTTTGGTTTCCCCGCAATTGCTCGCCAGCGCACGCGAACGCGCCATTAACGCCATTCGCGGGTTGATATCCGGCGAACGCCCGTCAAGTGATTGATCAGCCCCCGCCAATAGCGCAACCGCTATTACTCGCCCCGGGGAACCTACCCCCATATATGGGGGGGGTAATACCCGCTTCGCACCGGCGTTCTTCCTGGAGAAATGGCTGAAAGATGCACCGCCCAAGCGCAGCGTTGCATTGGCATGGATGCTGCTATTCACCCAAGGCTTGCTTGAGAGGTTGAAGCTGCTGAAAAGCAGCATACCCAGGAGTACTCCCTATGCCTGCAATCGACGTGCTGTATAAACGCTTTCTCCCTGGAACCGTTGACGCGATTGCACCCACTCAACAATTCAATCTCCTGCGCTGGTTTTCGATCGTCAGTTTCGTACTGATCAGCGTGATCGCTTTCGGGGTGGGTTCGTGGTCGACAAGATTTTTGGTCGCCGAAAGCCTTGAACGCGATGCGCTGATAACAGCGCAGTTCATCCAGACCATTGCCAAAGGTGAGATACGTCACCACGGGCTGGCGGGTAGACAGATCGGGGAGGTGCTCACCTACGCTCGACACCAGGCGATACCAGAAGAAAAGAAACAAAGCGCACAGCCCGCCAGCTTCGAGTTCCTGGACTATCTTGCGCATCTTCCGAACTCGCTCTTGATCAATATCTATTCCCCAAATCGAACAGTGGTCTGGTCAACCAACCAGAAGCTGGTTGGCCGAGCATTTTTGAATGACGAGCTTGAACAGGCATTCAGTTCCAAAGAACGGATATCCACCAAATACAGCAATGTCGCTGCGGACCGCAGTGAACAAAAATTCCTGTACCCCCCGAAAAAGTTCTTCATCGAAAGCTACATCCCTCTGGTCGATGACCGGGGAAATATTCTGGCGGTGGTTGAAATCTACAGGGAGCCCATCGACCTGATTGAACGCCTGAACCACGGTCACTGGATCATCTGGTTGTCCACCATGGGTGGCCTGCTTGTTTACTTCGGGATTTACTGGATTGCCCGACGAACATCGATCCAGTTGGCCTCGCAAGAGGCTCAAGTCGTTGCCAACAAGACCTACGTTGGCTTGGGCGAAATGTCCACTGCCGTCGCCCATAGCCTGCGTAATCCTCTGGCCTGCATCCGCTCAAGTGCGGAATTGGCAAATGACATTCAGGGCCAGCCTGCAAAGAAGCAGCTCGACGATATTATTAGTCAGGTGGAGCGGATGTCGCGATGGGTGCAGGAATTGCTCCTGTGCCTGGGTCCGATCCGCGGGGAGGCGCAACGGGTGGATCCGATGGAGATGATACAACTCACACTCAACAGTTTCAGCGCACAACTGAGTCAATCGAAAATCCAGGTCGAGTTCAAAAATGAACCCACGCCCTGGGTAATCAGCAATCCACTGCTGCTCTCGCAGATTTTAGGCAGCGTCATTGCCAATGCCATGGAAGCGATGCCGACGGCAGGAAAACTGAGCATCGTGGCTCGCCTGGATGATGTCCATCAATGGCTGCACCTGACCATTGGCGACACCGGAGGTGGATCTTCCCGGCAACAGCAAATGATGGCCTTCAAATCGTTCTACACCACCCGACAAGGTAGGCTGGGTATCGGATTTATCATGGTGAAGCAGATCATGGAAAGCTTTGGCGGCGATGCGAGCCTGATAATCGATGAAAAACAGGGCACCTGCGTGCACTTGAGTTTCAGGGTCCAGGACAGGAGAACCCACGCACCGCGCTAATCCTTGGCGGGTGCACGCTGCAATACGAACAGGATGAACAGGACGATCGCCGAACTGAAGACCAGGCGCGAGCCGAAATGGTCAGCCAACCAGCCACTGATATAGGGCAAGAAAATCAAAAGCCAAAGCAAAAGCAAGGCGGCCTTAAAGTCGAACTGAGTGCAGGTCTGTCGCCGATCCCCTGTGGGAGCGAGCCTGCTCGCGATGGACGTCAACGATAACGCGCCCTTTCTGGATGAACGCGTTGTCTGGACATTTTTCGCGAGCAGGCTCGCTCCCACAGTGGATTGCGGATATCTGAAAAAGTCAGGTCGGTTTTAAGGCCGCCTCGCTTTGGCGTTAGATTTGGGCGCATGCCGAGCCTTAGCGAGGCACCAAGTGGTGGGGCAAAGCTTTTTTGCGTGGTTGCTCTTCTGAGTAACCTGGGCACTTTGCGTCATGTCCATGGCAAGGTCAAAAGCGCCGAATTTCCAACGAAGCGCGCAATCCCCCCTCTAAGCGATTCTCCAGTTTGACCTGCCCGCCCAGGCGATCCGCGATGGCCCGAACGATGGTCAGGCCCAAGCCTGCTCCCTCGTCATTTGCCCGGCTGTAGAATCGTTCGAACAGCCGCTCACGGTCCTCTTCCTTGATCCCCGGCCCCTCGTCCTCCACGGACAATTCATAGCCCTGTTCTGTTTTGGCCAGCCTTACGGTGATCACCCCGTGCACAGGCGAGAAGTTCGCCGCATTGGTCACCAGATTGTTCAACGCAATGTCGATGGCAGCGGGATCGATTCTGACCTGGCTGACGTCGCCGCTGACATCGAACACCAGTTCCAGGTTTTTACCCAACAGCCAGGGCGTCAACTGAATCAGGCTGTCGCGAACCGTGGCCTCCAGGTCAATGTATTCCGGTGGTCGAATGGCTGCCTGGGGTTCGATGCGCGCCATCGTGAGCAATTGGTTGACCAGTCGGCTGGTACGGTCCACGCCGGCGATCAGGTGCTCCAGTGATGCGCGGCGCTCCTCCTCGCTCTCCGCCTCCATCAAGTTCTGGGCATGCACCCTCAGCACCGCCAGCGGCGTGCGCATTTCGTGGGCGGCGTCAGCGATGAACCGTCGCTCACGCCCCAGAACTTCCTGGATCTGCGCGAGCACGCGGTTGAGCGCCGCTTGCATGGGCTCCAGTTCGCTGGGCAGTGGCGACAGGTGCAAAGGCTCCAATGAACCGCTGTGCCGTGCGCGCAGGGTCGCCGCCATATTTGCCAGCGGCTTGAGGCCCCAGCCGATGGCCAGCCAGACCATCACCGCGAGCAACAGGCTGCCCAACACGTTGGGCCAAAGGGTATGACGCACGATCCGGTCGACCAGGTCCGCCCGTACGTCATCCCGCTCACCGACCCAGATTCGCAGGTGATTCTGCTTGTCCTCCAGCAGGAACGCGCGCCAGTGGCGGTTATTCAGGTCCACTACATCGCTAAAGCCGGGCGTAGAGGGGGCAGCAGTGAAAGAGGGAGCGCTGGCAGTGTGCACCAGCACTTCGCCCTGGGGATTCCAGACCTGGAAGGCAATTTTTCTTTCATAGGGATGACCGTCACCCCTGGGCACCGCTTCGCCCAGGGCCTCGTTGAACGCCTGGTACAACTCGGCGTGTTCCTTGCTGGCCAGTGGCATGCGGAACACGCCTTGCAGTAATCGCGCGTTTTGCGCGAGTTGGGCGTCGTAGACTTCGGCAATTTCGTGATGGCTGTCGTACAGGTTCAAGGCGCTGATCACACCCAGGCCCGCGAGCATCAGGCCGATGATCAGCGTCAGGGTACGACGGCGGATCGACGTCACCGACGCTCCTCCACCAGATAACCGACGCCGCGAACGGTACGGATCAGGTCGGTGGAGAATTTCTTGCGCAGGTGATGGATGTGCACTTCCAGGGTGTTGCTTTCAGCCTCTTCGTTCCAGCCGTAGAGCAACTGCATCAAATGGTCGCGGGTCATGACCCGGCCCGGGGGCGAAAGGAGTTCATGCAGCAGCTGATACTCCTTGGGCGTGAGCGCCACCGGTTCGCCCTGGTAGCTGACTTGCTGGGTGCCAGGGTTGAGCCGGATGCCAGCGTGCTCGATCAACGCCTGTGCGCGGCCGGCACTGCGCCGCAACAGCGCCCGCAGGCGCGCCTTGAGTTCGGCTAAATCGAAAGGCTTGATCAAGTAATCGTCAGCCCCGGCGTCGAGCCCGGCTATGCGGTCTTCGGTGGCATCCCGGGCCGTGAGAATCAGCACCGGCAGGTTCGAACCGCTGTCGCGCAGGCGCCGCAGCACTTCGAGCCCGTCCATGCGCGGCAGGCCAAGGTCAAGCAATGCCAAGTCAAAGGTTTCGCTGAGCAATGCATGCAAGGCGCTGCTGCCATCGCGCAACCAGTCGACGGTATAACCTTCGCGCTCCAGGGCTTGATGAATCCCTTCACCGAGGGCCACGTCATCTTCAATCAGTAGTAAACGCACGCGGACTCCTGTCAGCCGAGTTTCTTGTTCACATCCACCAGCAGTGTTTCGATCTCTTTGCGACGCCCGGCATCGGCGGTTTCCCGCCCTGGCCGAGGGGCGGCCGACAGGGCCTTTTGCAATGCTGCCCTGGCCTCAGCGTAGCGCTTTTGACGGTAGAGGTGATCACCCCAAAAGTACAGGCTGTCGATGCCATTGGGGTTCATCTGCAAAGCGACCTTGAGCAATTGCTCGGCTTTGTCCGAGTCACCGAAACCGATGGGCCATCCCGGCACACGATCATACAACGCGCCGAGGCTGGTGTAGGCCGAACCTTGCAAGGCCTTGGGGTCCAGGGTCAGGGCTTTTTCCAGATATTGCTTCGCGTCCTTGACCTTGCCAAGGGCTCCGAGCCCCCCTTGGGCGCCGGCCCAACTGCTGGTGACGATGCCGGACCAGATCCAGGCCTCAGCCACCGATTGGCGCTCCTGGGTAAACGCTGCCGCCTGGGTGGCGAGCTTTTCGAAGGCGGCGGTGCGTTGCTCCTCTGGCAACTCGTACTGAATATGCGCCCAGCTTTGCTGGATGCCATTAAGACGTTGCTGGTCGGCGGCGTCCAGGGCCCAGACGCTCTGGCTCAAGGCTCCCAACAGCAAATACGCGGCAAATTTTTTCATGGCTCGAGGTTCTCGTTGTCTGGTTTTTGACTCAGGCGGCGAATCAGCGGCAATTGCTTGCGCAGGCCCCGATCCACCAGGTTGGGCAACAGGCTGTTGAGGCGCACGAAGAAGCGCTCCGGCCAGCCCAGGTACAGGTCGCGGCGGTCGCCGGCGATGGCGTGGATGACCGCCGAGGCGACGGTCTGCGGGTCGTCGACGCTGGATTTGAGAGCGTCATTCAAGGCCTGCGCCGCCGGGCTGTTCATGCTTGTATGGGTGGCGCGCGGTGCAACGTACAACACACCGACCCGGGTGTCCGCCAATTCCCGGCGCAGGGCTTCGGAAAACCCGCGCAGGGCGAATTTGCTCGCGCAATAACTGGCGTAACCGGCATAGCCAATCGAGCCATAGGTCGAGCCGACATTCACCACCATGGCGCTGTCCGCCTGCTTGAGCAGTGGCAGCAAGGTTTTGGTCAGGCAAATTGGCGCGCTGATGTTCACCGCCAGCATCGCGTTGATTTCGCTGTCTTCGAGCTGTTCGAGCATGGCGAAGTGGTTGACCCCGGCCGCATTGATCAGCAGGTTGATCCCGCCCAAGGCTTCGGCGGCGGCCAGCACCTTGCGCCGGTCGGCCTGCAATGTCAGGTCGGCGCCCACCCAGAACAGCCTGTCCCGATAGCGTTCGAGCAAGTGCTCCAGCGCCTCCCGATGTCGGGCCACGGCCAGCACCGTGGCGCCACTGGCGCACAGGGCGGTGGTGATCGCCAGGCCAATGCCGCCGCTGGCACCGGTCAGTACCACGCGAGTCTCAGACAGACGCATGCGGGTTCTCCCCGTCGTGTGGCAGGCCACGGAACATGTCGGCGTAAAGCCGGTAAACCACTTTGGAGGCGTGAATGACGGCGGCCTGATCGCCAGGGTCGTCCAGTTTGTTCATCAGTCGGCGGTAAGTTTGCATATGCTCGATGTCCAGCGACCCATGGGAATCGAGGTAGCTGAAGGCGCTTTGCGGCAGGGCCAGACGTTCGCGAATGCTGCCGGCGGCATGGGTGGCCAGGGCGATGCTGGTGCCTTCCAGCACATTGACCATGCCGAACAGCCCCACCGGGTTGCCCCGGGCAATCAGGTCGTAGAGAAAGCTGACCATCAGTTCGATGGCCAACGACGGCTGGCCGCCGCGCACCGCCTCCTTGTCGCCGCCACAGGCCTGAATGTCATCGAGTACCCATTGTTCGTGGCCGTATTCATCCTCGATGTACTCGCACACGGCTTCGCGCAGCCACTCCAGGCGTGACGGCAGGCGTGCACCGCAGGCCATCATCAACGGCACGGTATGGCGCACGTGGTAGTAAGCCTGGGCCAGAAAGGCCCGGTAGCTCTCCAGGCTGACCTTGCCTTCGAGGGCATCGACGATGATCGGCAGATTGAACAGCGTACTGCGCTCCTGGTGGGTGGCCTCTTGCAGGGTGTCGAAAAAGCTCATGATGCGGGTTCCTCGAATAGTACCGACTCAGTCAGCTGCGCCCGGTATCGCTCGACGATGGCGTCGCGGCGTGGTCGACCGTTGGCTGTCAGCAGGCCATTTGTAAAGGTGAAGGGTTGTTCCAGACGGGTCCAGTGCTGGACCCGGGCGTAATCGGGCAAGGCCTCGTTTGCCTCGGCCACGGCGGCGGCCAATTGCTCGTCCGAGCAGTCCGCACGGTGCGGCCAGAGCAATGCATGGTTGCCCGGCAGGGCTTCGCCATGGACGAAGGCCTGGGCGATATGACGGCGCTGGGTCAGTTCGGCTTCGACCCATTCGGGGTTGACGTTGCGCCCGAAACTGGTGACGAACTGATGTTTCTTGCGGCCCTTGAGGTAGAGGAATCCCTCCTCGTCGAACTCACCGAGGTCACCGCTGGGCCACCACTCATCAGCGTGCGGTGCCTCCCCCAGGTAACCCAGCAGGGTCGAGCCCTTGATCAGCACTTCGCCGTCGTCGGCCAGGCGAACCTGCACATGGGGCAAGGGGCGGCCGACACTGCCAGGACGGCAGGCTTGCGGTGTATTGAGGCACACCACCGACGCACATTCCGACAATCCGTAACCCTCGTAAGCCGGCACGCCTGCACGTTGGGCTCGATGCAACAGATCTTCGCAAACCCGTGCGCCACCCACGGCGGCAAAACGCAGGTGCTGTGGGTCGAAGGCTTTCTGCTCGGCCGCGCTGACCAGCATCAGCAGCAACTGCGGCACCAGGATCAGGCTCTGGGGCGATCGTTTCGCCAGGCACGCCAGCAGTTGCGGCACATCCACGCCACTGGCCCCCTGGATCCCGAGGGTTTTCTGGCTGGGCAGGCTCAAGGTCGCGCCGGCATACAACGCGGCATAACAACCGATGTTCTCCAGCAAAATGGCGAGCGGCAGCAGCGCCAGATGATGCTGCGGATGGCAGCTTCGACTGGCCTGATCCAGTTCGCGGGCGACTCGCAGGATGCTGTCGGCACTCAAGCACACGCCTTTGGGTGTCCCCGTGGTGCCGGAGGTAAACGTCAGTTTGGCGGTGCCTTCGGGCATCCGGTTCGAGCCACTGAAGGTACGGCGCCAGAACTCGCCGGATTTTTCATAGCCGCCCGCTTGCAGTTCGGCTGTCTGTTGCGGTTCAGCGATCACGCTTTCGGCCTGGCTCTGTTCCAGGCAATGACTGCGCTGCGTCGGGCTGAAGAAAGGCGGTAACGCGACACACGTCAAGCCTTCGAACAACGCAGCCAGGTCCCAGAGCATCGCCTCGACACCATTGTCCAACGCCAGGGCAAGCACCTTGATGTGTTCATCGCGCAGTCGCTGCTGTCGCTCGATCACTTCGGCGTACAGGGTGGCGTAGTCCAGTTTCAACTGATCGCCCCACAAGGCAATGTCATCGCCCTTGCGAGCGGCATGATCGCGCAGTGTCCGTTTGAAACGCTCCACTTCAGGCGACATGGCAACACCCCTCGATGGACGAAGGCAAACCCAGTCGACTGAACAGACCTATATTGCGTAAATGAATAAACCCACTGCGGATATTGCCAACGTGGACCCAGGGCTTGCTTTCGTAGTAACTGCCCCAGGCATGGCGGTCCTCGCCCAAGCGCGCAGGATCGGCGGCACACAGTGTCACCGGCTTCAAACCCAGGCGATGGAAGCTGTTCACCAGGCCAATATTGCCGGTGAACGCCACCCACTCCAGGCCGCCCATGGCCAGCACATAGGTCATCGCAATGATGCTCATGCGCGCGCTGCCCGTGTCGGCGGCCGCCAGATTGCCGACTTCGACGATGGCGGATCGCTCCACGGTCCGGTCCGCCGTGGCACTGATCAGCGGATCGATCGGCCCGTCCAGATAGCCCTCCAGAAACAGCGGTTGTGTGTCTGCCAGTCGCACGCCAGCCACTGCGCACAAGGCACCGTACGCGTCGTTCATGCCAAACAGCTCTGGCATGAAATGACGGATGTCGGCGCCGTGGGCTTTGCGAAAACGTTGCTGGATGAAGCCTTCGAAGACGGTCCGCTGCTCGTCGCCGGGCAAAGCCCTGAGGAGACTCATTGGCGGTGTTTCGGCTTGGCCGAAATACAGCGGCAACTGCACATTCCAGTTGAATTCGGACATGAAAAAAACACCTCCCCCGGATCAATTGGGAGAAGTATCAAAGGGATTTCTTAACGAAGTCTGAAGATGACAAAAAACTGCCAGGGCGCTGAACCTCGACCTTCAGCGCCCTGCCCCCCTCAGGCCCTCGTGGTTTTCTGCAAATTCCCTCGCAGGGGGTTGATGGTTAACGAGGGCGCCAAATCACAACTGCATTATCATCCGCCAGAACGAGTCACCCTATGGGGTCTGGAGCAAACCCCGCTACCAGCATTTGTCAGGAGCGCGCAGGCGTGGAGGCGTTTCGGGCCAGTGCAATGGCGCCCGCTGGCGCCAACCAATTTTCTTTGAACACGCCCTCCGCATTCCAGCCCCGCTTACCGCTAACTCATCGCTTCACACCGCTCCTCCAGCAAGCGCACGAACATGGTCAGGCTCTGCGACACCGTGCCCCTGCGCCAAACCAGCCAGGTGCGCAAATAACGGAACGATTCCGACAATGGCCAGACGCTGACCGTGCTGCAGCCGGGCATGCTCTGCAGCATGCTGCGCGGCATCAGGGCCAGGCCGGCACCGGCGCTGACGCAGGCGAGCATGCCGTGGTAGGACTCCATTTCGAAGATCTTGCCCGGCACTGCAGCGTCGTTGGCGAACCAGCTTTCGAAGTGATGGCGGTAGGAGCAGTTGGAGCGGAAGGCGTAGATATTTTCGCCGTTCACGTTCTGAGCGCGATGGATCGGGCTGTGGTTGAGCGGTGCAATCAGCACCATTTCTTCTTCGAATGCCGGTACGCCTTCCAGCGCCGGGTGCAGCACCGGGCCATCGACAAACGCGGCGGTCAGGCGGCCCGCCAGCACCCCGTCGATCATGGTCCCGGAAGGTCCGGTGGACAGGTCCAGCTCGACCTTGGCGTACTGCTGGTTATAAGCCGCCAACAGTTCGGGAATCCGCACTGCTGCGGTGCTCTCCAGGGATCCCAGGGGAAATGTACCCTGGGGTTCTTCGCCGGCCACCGTGGCGCGGGCCTCCTGGACCAAGTCGAGAATCCGTCGGGCGTAGTCGAGGAAGCTCCAGCCGGCTGGCGACAGGCGCAGGCGGCTTTTTTCGCGGATAAACAGGTCGACACCCAGATCCTGCTCCAGTTGCTTGATCCGCGTGGTCAGGTTCGAAGGCACCCGATGAATGTGCTGCGCGGCGACGCTGATGCTGCCGTGCTCGGCGACAGCCTTGAAAATCTCGAGCTGAACCAGGTCCAATTCATTCTCCAAACGTGAACAAGACGCTCATTATTATTCAGTTTCAAGAAAACATACAGCACCGTAACCTGAGCCCATTCTTACCCCGCAGGACGGTGCCATGACCAACATATCCAGCCTTACCCACGCCATTTCGATCAACCCGGCGACCGGTGAACAGATCGGCCACTATCCTTTCGAATCCGCAGCGGCAATGGACGCGGCCCTGTCGCGTTCCGCCAACGGGTTCCGCGCCTGGCGCCGCGAACCGGTTGCACAACGCGTGCAACGATTGATTGCCCTTGGCCAGGCATTGCGCGACAACGCCCAGGCCATGGCCACCATGATTACCCTGGAAATGGGCAAGCCGATCGCCCAGGC
This sequence comes from Pseudomonas umsongensis, assembly GCF_002236105.1. Taxonomy (GTDB): domain Bacteria; phylum Pseudomonadota; class Gammaproteobacteria; order Pseudomonadales; family Pseudomonadaceae; genus Aquipseudomonas; species Aquipseudomonas umsongensis. The sequence goes on along the minus strand of NZ_NIWU01000001.1, from coordinate 514,033 downwards.
CCGCGGTGAAATCGAAAAATGTGCGCAGCTCTGCGACTGGTATGCCGAACACGGCCCGGCCATGCTCAGCGCTGAACCCACCCTGGTCGAAGGCAACAAGGCGCGCATCGAATATCGCCCGCTGGGCCCGATCCTCGCGGTCATGCCGTGGAACTTCCCGATCTGGCAAGTGCTGCGCGGTGCGGTCCCGACCCTGCTGGCCGGCAATACCTACGTGCTCAAGCACGCGCCCAATGTGATGGGCAGTGCCTACCTGCTGCTGGACGCCTTCAAGCAAGCGGGTTTTGCCGAGGGTGTCTTCGAGGTCATCAACGTCACGCCGGACGGCGTTTCCAAGGCGATCGCCGACCCACGCATCGCCGCCGTCACCCTGACCGGCAGTGTGCGAGCCGGCATGGCCATCGGCGCCCAGGCGGGTGCGGCACTGAAGAAGTGCGTGCTGGAACTGGGCGGTTCCGATCCATTCATCGTGCTCAATGATGCCAACCTCGACGACGCCGTCCAGGCGGCCGTGATCGGTCGCTACCAGAACACCGGGCAAGTCTGTGCGGCGGCCAAGCGGCTGATTGTCGAGCAAGGCATAGTCGAGGAATTCACCCGGCGCTTTGTCGACGCCACGCGCAAACTGGTGGTCGGTGATCCACTGTCCGCCGAGACGTACATCGGCCCGATGGCCCGCTTCGATCTGCGCGATGAACTTGATCAACAGGTGCGCGACACCCTGGAGGAAGGCGCGACCTTGTTGCTGGGCGGCAAGAAAGCCCAAGGCCCGGGCAACTTCTATGAGCCTACGGTGCTGGCGGGGGTCACTGACCAGATGACTTCATTCAAACAGGAGCTGTTTGGACCGGTCGCTTCGATCATCACCGCTCGTGACGCAGCGCATGCGCTGGAACTGGCAAACGACAGTGAGTTCGGTCTGGCGGCAACCGTCTATACCGGCAATGTCGAGCAGGCCCAGCAGATGGCCAGCGAACTGGAAACCGGTGGGGTCTTCATCAATGGCTACTGCGCCAGTGACCCGCGCGTGACCTTTGGCGGGGTGAAGAAAAGCGGGTTCGGCCGTGAGCTTTCGCACTTTGGCGTGCGCGAATTCTGCAATGCACAGACGGTGTGGCTGGATCGCCACTGATCGAATCTGCGCAGTTGATCCAATGTGGGAGCGAGCCTGCTCGCGATGGTCGTTAACGATGACGCTGGTTTACTGAATAAACGCAGCGCTCGTCAGTCCATCGCGAGCAGGCTCGCTCCCACAAAGTCCCTATCCTCAGGCGTTGCAGTCCCACGCACGGTCGCCGTGCTCGTCCTTGATACGGGTCGGCAGGCCCATCACGTCCAAAGCCTTGAGGAACGCCTCGGCTGGCAGCTCCTCGACGTTGACCATGCGCTGCACGTCCCACTCACCACGGGCTACCAGCAGGGCTGCAGCCACCGGTGGTACACCGGCGGTATAGGAAATGCCCTGGCTGTCGGTTTCGGCAAAAGCTTGCTCGTGGTCCGCAACGTTGTAGATGAACACTTCGCGCGGCTGGCCGTCCTTGGTGCCCTTGACCAGGTCACCGATGCAAGTCTTGCCGGTGTAGCCAGGCGCCAGCGAGCTCGGATCAGGCAGCACGGCCTTGACCACCTTGAGCGGCACGACTTCCAGGCCTTCGGCGGTCTTGACCGGTTGCTCGGAAAGCAGGCCGAGGTTCTTGAGCACGGTGAACACATTGATGTAGTGCTCGCCGAAGCTCATCCAGAAACGTACGTTAGGCACGCCAAGGTTCTTCGACAGCGAGTGCACTTCATCGTGACCGGTCAGGTACAGGTTCTGCGAACCGACTACCGGCAGGTCGTCGGTGCGCTTGACTTCGAACATGGTGTTGCTGGTCCACTGGCTGTCCTGCCAGCTCCACACCTGCCCGGTGAACTCGCGGAAATTGATTTCCGGATCGAAATTGGTGGCGAAATATTTGCCATGGGAACCGGCATTGACGTCGAGAATATCGATCGAATCAATGCTGTCGAAATACTGTTGTTGGGCCAGTGCCGCATAGGCATTGACCACACCCGGGTCGAAGCCCACGCCGAGGATGGCGGTGACGTTCTTCTGCTGGCATTCCTCGAGGTACTTCCACTCGTAGTTGCCATACCAGGGTGGCGTCTCGCAGATCTTGCCCGGCTCTTCGTGGATGGCGGTGTCCAGGTAGGCCGCGCCGGTATCGATGCAGGCACGCAGCACCGACATGTTGAGGAAAGCGGAGCCGACGTTGATGACGATCTGCGATTCGGTTTCACGAATCAGCGTCTTGGTCGCCTCGACGTCCAGGGCATTGAGGGTGAATGCCTTGATTTCAGCGGGCTGTTTGAGGCTGCCCTTGGCCTTGACGCTGTCGATGATGGCCTGGCATTTGGAGATGTTGCGCGACGCGATAGCAATACGACCGAGCTCGTCGTTGTGCTGCGCGCACTTGTGGGCCACCACCTTGGCGACACCTCCTGCACCAATGATAAGTACGTTCTTCTTCAATTTTTCTCTCTCTCCTTCTCAGCCAGCTTACGAGAGGCTGGACATATAGTCGTTGTAACCGAACTCACGAACCACCTCGACAGTACCGTCGAGTTGTTTCACTACGATGGACGGCATCTTCAGGCCGTTGAACCAGTTCTTCTTGACCATGGTGTAGCCCGCGGCGTCGACGAACGACAGGCGGTCGCCGATGGCCAGCGGACGATCGAACTGGTACTCACCGAAAATATCGCCGGCCAGGCAGGATTTGCCGCACACCATGTAGGTGTGCTCACCCGCGCTCGGGGCCAGCTTGGCGTTCAGGCGGTAGATCAGCAGGTCGAGCATGTGGGCTTCGATAGAGCTGTCCACGACCGCCAGGTGCTTGCCGTTGTAGAGAGTGTCCAGCACGGTGACTTCCAGCGACGCACTCTGGGTGATCGCCGCTTCGCCCGGTTCCAGGTAGACCTGCACGCCGTACTGTTGCGAAAACGCCTTGAGGCGTGCGCAGAACTCATCCAGCGCGTAGCCTTCGCCGGTGAAGTGAATACCGCCACCGAGGCTGACCCACTCGACCTTGTGCAGCAAATGACCGAAACGCTCTTCGATGGTGCACAGCATGTCGTCGAACAGGCCGAAGTCACCGTTCTCACAGTTGTTGTGGAACATGAAGCCGGAAATCTGCTCGATGACCTGCTCGATCTTCACCGGGTCCCACTCGCCCAGGCGGCTGAACGGCCGTGCCGGGTCGGCCAACAGGTAATCGGAGCTGCTCACCTGCGGATTGACCCGCAGGCCACGGACCTTGCCTTCAGACGCTTGCGTGTAGCGCTGCAACTGGCCGATGGAGTTGAAGATGATCTTGTCGCAGTTGTCGAGCATCTCCTCGATTTCGTCATCGGCCCAGGCGACGCTGTAGGCGTGAGTCTCGCCAGCGAATTTCTGCCGACCGAGCTTGAGTTCGTAGAGCGACGACGACGTGGTGCCATCCATGTATTGCTGCATCAGGTCAAACACCGACCAGGTGGCGAAGCACTTGAGTGCCAGCAGGGCCTTGGCCCCGGACTGCTCGCGCACGTAGGCAATCTTTTCCATGTTGCCCAGCAGCTTTTGCTTATCGATGAGGTAGTACGGCGTTTTGATCATTTCGAGGCCTCCGGCAAGGCCAGCCAAAAAAAGGATGCGCATTGTGCCCGCACTGGCCACATATCGAAAGAGCAGAAGTGCAGTTCGTCGGACAAGGATCCGCACGGCAACCCCGCAAAGTCGCACTCATGGACGACAAAAAGATGACACCAAGGCCAATTGCCATCTTTTTCGAGAACTCACCGACGACCGGTCATACGTTGTACCAAAACCGACTATTGTTGTTAGTGACAGGTCCGTCTCGGACCCTAGTACGCTGATGGAGTTCTCATGAATAGAACCAGTCTTGCTGCTGTTGTCACCTCCCTCCTGGCGGGCGTCGCCCCCTCATTCGCTGGCGCAACACCTTCTGAAAACCCTGTTTTTTCCGTCGGCCTGCTGGGAAGCTACAGCGAGCTGGAGTTTACAGGCCGCAGGACCAGCAGTTCCGAGCATATTCCCGAAGCAGGACTGTTCCTCAACTTCGGCAACAAGATGACGGGCCGGGGCGGCCTTGTGTATCAGGCAGAAATCACCGGGCAGTACTCCGAAGAAAAGCATCAACGCGTCACCGATGGCCAGGCCGACCTGGACCTGGGCTGGAGGATGGCCCTGGATGCCGACAATTTTTTCGACGTTTTGATCGGAGCAGGCTATAAGTGGAACCGTTATGACCCGGATTTCCACAAATACGACATCAATCTCACCAATCGCACTCCCTTCGCTAAAGTCGCAGCCGGCTACAACCACGCCTTCAGCACCTCAACCTTGCGCCTGGAAGCTGGCGTTCGCAAGGTCATCAACGGAGATGCGCAGCTGGAAATCCACAACGTGGACAGCGAGGAACAGGACCTCAAGGACACCACCAATCCATTTGTCGAACTGAGCTGGCTGTTCAACCAGGAGGGATCGATTCCGGTGATTGCCAGCCTTTACTACAACCGCTTCAAATACGACCTGGACGGTCAATTTCAGCTAACCGACTTCGATAAGCAGACCCGGGACGAGTACGGCGTAAAGCTCGGCATCGTGTTTTAACCCGAGGCCGATAACCTTTCGTCGCAAATGAAATCGCCAGGGGTAATCCCGGCCTTCTCTGGCGTGGGGATTGCACCGGCCCGCGTTAGCCATCGCGAACGACATAAAACTGACGCGATGGCCATCCAATCAACGCTAAAGGACTCCAGCAAAACGCTTGGTCAGTCACCGGAGATGTAACGTGTCAACTCTCAACGAAATCGCAGCGAACCACGCGAGAATGGCTAAGGCAAAGGAACTAGAGTCGACCGGACTGAGCGAGCGACAAGTGCATATTGTGGGAAGCATTGAAATCTCCTCCCCCGTCGAGCAACCGCATGTGCCTTTGCACCTTGTTGCGGCAGCCCAGGACAACAACCTCGTCCAGGTATCGGCCTTTGTAGCCTGACGGCACTCGATGGGAGAAACCACCCAGGCTATTTTTGCTGGATTCTTTTGGCGTACATATCCATTGCTACGGTAACGGCTGCTTATGGTTTCGCCCTTTCTGCAGGAGCGAGCTCGCTCGCGAAAAACCTGAAAGCTCCCCGGGGTGTCAGGCTTCCCGCGTCATCGTTGACCTCCATCGCGACGGTGCGACGATTCGACATGCTCGCTCCTACAGGGGGCGTCGCGATGGGCCATCGTGGTTTAACGGGGCGCTCGCGATCAAAAGCAAAGCGAGGCGGCCTGATTTCAAGCGAACACGTTGATCGTTCCCACGCTCTGCGTGGGAACGCCGCCAGGGACGCTCCGCGTTCCGCTGACGACGCATGACCTGAGCAGTGCGCAACAGTGACGCAGAGCGTGGGAACCATCATCGATCACAACGCGGACAGGCACGCCTTACACAACCCTCAACCAAGGCCAGCGAACCTGATAACTCTTCGCCTTCTGCTCAAACAAGTCAGGCCTGGGGTTTGCCGGATTGATGCGCAACACACCATCGTCCAAGTCCTCCAGGCCATAGGGGGCATAGACCTCGCCGGTGACAACATCCAGGCCGATACAAGTACCCGCCACCAGGTAGCGATCAATCCCGTCCCTGGCCGATTCAAGCCTGGGGTAAGTCCCGCCAAAGCGCTGACTGTACCAAAGGTGCACGCGTGCCTGGTTCTTGAACTCGACGTTGACCCCAAGATCCTGCAGGAGCCGTTGAGCCCGCTGGATAACCTCGTTCTCGGCCTCCCAGGACAGGTCGGGGTCAAAGTAGAAAACGTCGTAATCCTTGATGCCCCAGCCAGGATCTCGTTGTGCCTTTTGATTCCATACCGCCTGGAACAGGCAACCTGCCGTGAGCATGCATTGATCAAGTCCAAGCGCTGGCAAGCGTGAGGTCAATTGCACGTTGATCGGGTTGGTCATTGCGATGCCAACCAGTTTTTCGGCCGTCAATGTCATGGTTCTTCCGTTGCAAACCGATTCAGTCCCGGCGCCCAAGTTACAACAAAACCATGACAAGCCCGCACTCAGGATTGCATCTCGGCCGCGAGCAGCTTCACCAACGCCGCGGCCGGCAGTTCCCGAGCCAATGGTGCCCCCTGCCCAGCCCATTGCACGGCGAAATCGCTATTGGCCCGAGCCGCTGCCGCTGCGTTGAGCGCCTTGTTGGCGTCATAGGTGAGTGGGTAGTCCGGCAATTCGATGCCTGCCCCTTCGAGGCTGGTGAAGTTGCGATTGACCATGCCCCGGGCCGGGCGGCCGGAAATGACGCTGGTGACGTGTGTCTGATGCGCGCGCGGGCCTTTGAGCGCTTCGCGGTAGGCACCGTTCGCCGACGATTCCGGGCAGAGAATGAATGCCGTGCCCAACTGCGCGGCACTGGCGCCCAACCGCATGACCGCGTTAATGCCTGCGCCGTCCATGATGCCGCCCGCGGCAATCACTGGCAGACGACAGGCATCGACCAGTACACGCACCAAAGCGCAGGTGCCCATCTGCAAATCCTGCCGCGGATCGAAGACCCCGCGATGCCCGCCCGCCTCGTAACCCTGTGCCACCAGGGCATGCACACCCGCGTCCTGCGCCGCCAACGCTTCGGCAAGGCTGGTCACGGAACACAGCAGCAGAATGCCAGCGGCCTTGAGTGCATCGATGGCCGGTTGTGGCGGCAGGCCAAAATGGAAGCTGACCACTGCCGGTTTTTCTTCCAGCAGCATCTGCAGCATGTCGCCATCTTCGACGAACGAGGTGTAGATTTCCCGCAGCGACACCGGTGGCTCGGCGCCAAACTCGGCGAAAAAACCTGCCAGAAATTGTAACCACCGGGATTCTCGAAAGGTGTCCCGGACAGCCGGCTGGTGACAGAACACATTCACATTGAAGGGTTTGTCGGTATGCGCCGCCGTCTCGCGCAGCAGGGCCCGCGCCTGCTCGACGTTGCTCGCGCCAATGCCGATGGAACCCAGCCCGCCAGCATTGGACACCGCCGCCGCAAGACGGGGTGTGGAGACGCCCACCATCGGCGCCTGAATGATCGGCCATTGGATGTTCAATAGGGACAACAGTGGATTGGACATGGCAGCACCTGGGCCTGATGAATGAAAGTGAACGCTAGAGCTCTGCAGTCAGAAATTGCGCGCGGCCACGACCGAACGACCAGTCCGCGTCGGTGTTCTCCACCAGTGAAACGATCAGGTCGTCAGGCGACAGGCCGCACTCGGCGTGCAGCTGCTTGGCCAGCAAGCGGTAGAACGCGACTTTTTGCTGCTGGGGGCGCGGACGCGAAATCAGCGTCAGCAACACCACATTGTCCGATCGCGAGTAACCCAACCCCGTGTCGTGCAGTACCAACTCCCCCGGCCGGTGTTGCGTCACGCTCTGGTAGCGATCACTGGCGGGCACCTCGAACGCCTGGACCATGGCCTGATGCGCCACCTCCAGCAAAGTGCGCAGCTGTTCGTCGCTACGGCCTTGAATGATGTCGAACTTGAGCAATGGCATCGCGGTTTACCTTGGGCAAGAAAATGGGAGCAAGCCGCCGTTGAGAAAAGGCACAGCCGCCCCCTGGGACAATGGACAGCGTGCAAGCCCGCGCCTGCACACCCTCCAACCCGAAAGCGCGTGAAGGTCTACTTGGAGGTCGGCATGGCAAACTCGGCGCCCTTGGCAATGCTGTTCGGCCAGCGCTGCATGACCGATTTCTGTTTGGTGTAGAAACGCACGCCCTCTTCGCCATAGGCGTGCATGTCACCGAACAGCGAGCGCTTCCAGCCACCGAAGCCGTGCCACGCCATCGGCACCGGAATCGGCACGTTGATGCCGACCATGCCCACCTGGATGCGGGTCGCGAATTCACGGGCGATATGACCGTCGCGTGTGTAGCACGCGGTGCCGTTGCCGAATTCGTGGGCATTGACCAGATCGACCGCCTCGGCGAAATCCTTGACCCGCATGCACGCCAGCACCGGACCGAAGATTTCCTCCTGGTAGATCTTCATCGCGGGGGTGACATGGTCGAATATTGTGCCACCGAGCCAGAAGCCCCCAGCGCAATCGGCGCCGGCCTGCGAGCCATCGAAGTCACGGCCGTCGACCAGCATCTCGGCGCCTTCAGCGATGCCTTGCTCGATGTAGCCGGTGATGCGCTGGTGCGCCACGCGCGAAACGATTGGGCCCATTTCGGCGGCCAGGTTCATGCCCTCGAGGATCTTCAGCGTGCGGGTGCGTTCCACCAGTTTGGGGATGACCTTGTCGGCCACATCACCGACAAACACCGCTACCGAGATCGCCATGCAGCGCTCGCCGGCAGAACCGAAAGCCGCCCCGATCAGGGCATCGACCACCTGCTCGACGTCGGCATCAGGCATCACCACCATGTGGTTCTTCGCCCCGCCCAACGCCTGCACACGCTTGCCGTGGCGAGCACCGGTCTCGTAGATGTAGTTGGCGATTGGCGTGGAGCCGACAAAGCTCACGGCCTTGACTTCAGGGTGATCGAGCAGCGCATCCACCGCTTCCTTATCGCCCTGCACCACGTTGAACACACCGTCCGGCAACCCGGCTTCCTTGAACAACTCGGCGATCAGCAGCGAGGGCGAAGGATCGATCGGGCTCGGCTTGAGCACGAAGGTGTTGCCGCAGGCGATGGCCACCGGAAACATCCACATCGGCACCATCACCGGGAAGTTGAAGGGCGTGATACCGGCCACCACGCCCAGGGACTGGCGCAGGGTCCAGTTATCGATGTTGGTCGAGACTTGCTCGGTGTAGTCGCCCTTGAGCAATTGCGGGATGCCGCAAGCGAACTCGACAACCTCGATGCCGCGCGTCACTTCGCCCTGGGCATCGGTGAAGACCTTGCCATGTTCGGTGGTGATCATCCGGGCCAGGGTGTCGCGGTGCTCGTTGAGCAGCGCGAGGAACTTGAACAGAATGCGCGCGCGGCGCAGCGGCGGTGTCGCCGACCAGGCGGGAAAGGCGGCGGCGGCCGACTCCACCGCGGCGTCGACGTCCGAGGCGCTGGCCAGGGCCACCTTGCCGATCACCACACCAGTGGCGGGGTTGGTGACGTGCTGCGAGCGACTGGAAGTGCCGGGTGTCAGGCGACCGTGAATATAGTGTGCGATGTCTGCAGGCTGGGTACTCATGGCGGGTTGTCCCCTGGTGGTGGATAAGAGCCATCTCTTGTTGTTGTCAGGCCGGGGCGTTGAGCGCACCCGACATGCCCAAGGTAGGCCCGCCGACAAATCATGTAAAATGATGATTAATGATCTTATGGATCATATTTTATGAAGCAGCCATTTCGCCCGCTCGCCCAGGCGGCGCTTCCAGTCCGCGGCCAGGCCGACGCTGTCCGCCAGCGCGAGCAAATCGTCGATCAGCGGCCGGTGCGCCAATTGCACCTGCCAGAACTGGTCGATGGAAAACCGTTCGTTATGCCGTTCCAGCAATTCAATGCGGTCCCCCGCTTGCAGCCAGCCCGGCTCGAGCACCCGGTAATACCAGCCGGTGATTCGTTCCCGGGCGACGAACATCGACATGTGCTCGGCATCGAAACGATGGTTGATCTTCCAGCAGGGACTGCGCGGCTGGGAGACCTGCAGCAAGCTGTTGCCGATGCGGAACACGTCGCCGATGTGCACGTTGAGCTCCGAAAGCCCGAATGCGCAAATGTTCTCCCCCAGGCTCCCCGCGACCAGATGCGCGGCACTGGGCGCAAAGGCCTGCGCCAGACGCTGGTAGTTTTGCGCCGCATACTGATGCACGGCTTTTTCCGGCCCGCCGTGCACCCGGGTGTCGCCGTGCTGGTCGCCGACGATCCCCTGTAACTCCACGCGCACCGGGCCTGCCTGGCGTTGCTTGAAGATGCCCGTGCGCTGCCCTTCAGGCTGCAATACCGCCAGGCCTCCAGCGAAGACATGGTCGATTGTCGAAATCAGTGTCATGGGCCGACCTTCACTCATCAGGGGGTTTTAGTCACTTTACTAATCACCAGAAATGGCCGTAAAGTGATCGTTAAGCATGTCTGCGATCACTTCTACTGATAGATGGTGACAACAAATGGAAATGCGCCAACTGAAGATTTTCTGCGCCGTGGCCGAACTGGGCAGCTTCACCGCCGCCGCGTTGCAGGTGAATACCGTGCAGTCCAACGTCACCATGCGCGTCAAGGAACTGGAAGCCGAACTCAATCGCGAACTGTTCATCCGCAAGAAATCAGGCGTGGTACTCACCTCGGCGGGCGAGACCTTTCTCGGTTATGCGCGGCGCATCCTGCAACTCACCGACGAGAGCCGCAGCGCCCTGATGGACACCGGCAGCCCGAGCGGCCTGCTCAGGCTCGGCTCGATGGAGACCACCGCTGCCATTCGCTTGCCGCAAGTGCTGACCCGCTACCGCGAGCAGTATCCCGACGTGCAGTTGTCGTTGCTCACCGGCACCACGGTCGAGTTGATCAAGGCCATTGAAGCCCATCGCCTCGACGGTGCCTTCGTCGGCGGCTTTCACCAGAACTCGGCGCTGGCCCAGGAAGAGGTGTTTTGCGAAGAGTTGGTGCTGGTCAGCAGCAGCCAGTTCGAAACGTTGCCGGCGTTGATCGAGAAAATGCCCCAGCAGACCGTGCTGGTGTTCCGCACCGGCTGCTTCTATCGCTCGACCCTGGAGAACTGGTTCTACCAGGTGGGTCTTGTGCCCAACCAGATCATGGAACTGGGCACGCTCGACGGCATCCTGTCGTGCGTGGCGGCGGGCATGGGCGTGACCCTGTTGCCCAAGGCCATCGCAGAAAACTGCAGCGTGCGCCATGCCATCCGCTGCCACACCCTGCCAGCGGAATTCGCCAATGTCTCCACGGTGTTCATCCGCCGCAACGACACGATGATCACCTCGGCGATGAGCGCGTTCATCGGCCTGGCGCAACAACAGATCGCCCGGCCGGCGGTGGCTTGAACTACATCGGCAACCACTGTGGGAGCGAGCCTGCTCGCGAAAGCGGTGGTTCAGTCGACATCCATTCTGGATGTGCTGTCGCCTTCGCGAGCAGGCTCGCTCCCACAGGGTTCACTGCCAGCCGAGTGTCCTTCTCTGCTCGTTCAGGAACCGTCCTGTCGCAGCGTAGTCCGTGACCTTTCTCTCGGTTACAGACAACTGATCCAGCCCGCACGCCAGCTCCGCCACCCGCTCGGCCGCCGGCACGACACTGTGGATCTTGCCCACCCCCTGCCCCGCATACAGCGACAGCTTCTGCGCCATCCGTGGCTTGTCAATCGCCCGGGCCCCGCCACCGATAAAGCGCAGCAGGTTCCACTTGTCCCGATTGGGAATCACCCGGTGCGGCGTGCCGTAGGTCCAACCGAACGAATAGCCGGTGCGGTACTCCGTGTCATCGGTAGTCGCCTCGACAATCTTCTGTTTGTACAGCGGATGGGCGTTGGACTCGTCGGTGGCAATGAACGCCGTGCCCACCACCACCCCTGACGCGCCGAGCGACATCAGTGCACGCACATCATCGCCGTGGACGATACCGCCGGCCGCCAGCACCGGCTTGCCCTCGGCGACGGCCAGGATCGACGTCAACAACGGCATGATGCCGATCGTGCCGCGATTGAGGTGCCCACCACTTTCACTGCCCTGGGCAATGATGATGTCCGCGCCCTGGGCGATGGCGATTCGGGCCAGCTCCACCGACCCCGCTTGCACCATCACCAGCAGCCCGGCGTCTTTCGCCCGGGGAATCATGTCGGCGGCATATTTCTCGGCATAGAACAGCGACAGCAATCTGGGCTTTTGCTTGAGGATCACCTGGAACTGCGCTTCGAACACATCCGGCCCGCCGAACTGCGGCACCAGGTTCACCCCGAAGGGCTGGTCGGTCAGTGCCCGTGTTTCCTCGATCCAGCGACGCAAGGCCAAAGGTGGCAGGCGCAAGCCGCCGAGCACGCCCATGCCCCCGGCGTTGGCCACGGCCCCGACCAGTTGCGGGCCGGAAATGGCGGCCATGCCGCCGAGGAAGATCGGGTAGTTCACGCCGCAGAGCCGGGTGACGACATTACCCGAAAAAACGGTTTTGTCCTGTTTCATGACTCACAGCTCCACATGTTTGCCAAGCATCCGCTTGAGCGTGTTGTTCTTCAGGAGAAAGTGATTTTTCGCGGCACCGAAAACATGCAGCGCGAGCCCTGCGAGGAACGCGGAGGCGCCAATGGCGAACAGCACATCGACCACATGCTTCAAGGTGGGGTTAACCGGCAGGAGCGACGGAATCCATAATCCGCCGGGCAGTTGCAGCACCTCGCCGGCGGCGGCCCGCGAAGCCCAAACCGCGATCGGCAACAGCACCATCGCCAAGGCCAGCGACACCGCCACCGAACGGCTGATGATCACTTCGATCGGGTTCGGCGTGCCTACCGGCAGCGGATGATAGGAGGTGATCCGCGCCCAGAACCGGTAGGACGAGACGAGGAACAGAATCAGCCCCAGCAGGTTTTGTACCCGGCCAAGCGCCAGTTGCTGCGCCTCGCTGGAGGCGTGGCCGATCCACAGTTGCAGGCCGAAAATCGCCAGCAGCGAAATCGCCACGACCCAGTGCAGGGCAACGGTGATGGGTGAAAATCTCAGGCCATTGTCGCGTAGTTGCATGGCTGACTCCTTTTACAGAATGCGCAAATCAGGAAAGGATGGACCGCGAAGGTCTTAGTGGTTGACCGCCTGCGCGGCGCCGAGCCCGGTCTGGGCGCGGATCAACTGATCATCGAAACGCTCGCGCTCGAGCACCGCGCCACGGCTGCGGTCAGTCACCGAGCCCAGCCAGGTGAACAGGAATGCCACGTTCATCGAGATGATCGCCGGGTAGTCATAGGGAAAGATCGCCTCGGCATTGCCCAGCACCTTGACCCACACCGCCGGCGAAAGAATGACCAGCCCCACCGCACTCACCAGCCCGGCGACACCGCCGATCAGCGCGCCACGGGTGGTCAGCCCTTTCCAGTACATCGAGAGCACCAGGATCGGGAAGTTGACCGAGGCCGCCACGCCGAACGTCAGCGCGACCAGAAAGGCAATGTTCTGATCCTTGAACAGAATCCCCAGCACCACCGCGACGATGCCGATGCCCACCGAGGCAATGCGCGAAACGCGGCGTTCGTCCTTGGCTTCGGCCTTACCCTTCCTGACCACCATCACGTACAAGTCATGGGAGATCGCCGATGTGCCGGCCATGGTCAGCCCCGACACCACCGCCAGGATCGTCGCGAACGCCACGGCGGAAATAAAGCCCAGCAACAGGTCGCCACCCACGGCTTTGGCCAGGTGCATCACCGGCATGTTACTGCCGCCGATCAGCTTGCCCGCCAGATTGCCGGACTCGTAGAAGGCCGGGTCTTGCCCGACGATCACGATGGCCGCCAGGCCCAGCACGCCCACGATCAGGTAGAAAAAGCCGATGAAACCCGTGGCGACGAACACCGATTTACGCGCCTGCCTGGCGTCCGGCACGGTGAAGAAGCGCATCAGGATATGCGGCAGTCCTGCGGTGCCAAATACCAGTCCCAGCGCCAATGAGATCAGCGACAGCGGGTCGGCCACCAGTTTGCTCGGCAGCAGGATCCGCTCGCCATCGCGGTGCGCGGCCACGGCTTTTTCAAACAACAGGTCGAAGGAAAAGCCGAACTTGCTCAGCGCCAGAAATGCCAGCAGCGTCCCGCCCACCAGCAGCAACCCGGCCTTGATGATCTGCACCCAGGTGGTGGCGACCATGCCGCCGAAGGTGACGTAGACCGCCATCAACAGCCCCACGGCAACCACCGCATAGTTGTACGGCAGACCGAACAGCAGCTGGATCAACTGCCCTGCTCCCACCATCTGGACCACCAGGTAAAAGCACACCACCGTCAACGAACCGAAGGCCGTCATCGTGCGGATGCGGTTTTGATCGAGGCGGAATGAAGCGATATCGGAGATGGTGATACGCCCCAGGTTGCGGATGCGCTCGGCGAACAGAAACAACAGCAAGGGCCAGGCAACAAAGAAGCTGATCGAGTACAGCACGCCATCGAAGCCGTTGAAGAAGATCATGCTGGTGACCCCCAGCAACGCCGCCGCCGACATGTAGTCACCGGCCAGTGCCAACCCGTTCTGGAAGCCGCTGATGCCACCGCCGGCGGTGTAGAAATCATCCATGGATCGGGTTTTTGAGGCGGCCCAGTACGTGATGCCGAGGGTTGTCACGACGAAGACCAGGAACATGCTGATGGCGGTGATGTTGATCGGCTGTTTCTCGACGCCCTGGATGACGTCACCGGCCATGGCGCGAGCCGCAAATACACAGAGCAGGACGGGAAGGATGAGGTTCATGAGGAGGCGCTTCATACGATGCCCCCCGCGCGGATTTCTGCGGTCAGGTCATCGAATTCACCATTGGCGCGATGGATGTACAGCCCGGTGAACAACCAGGCCCCGACGATGAACACGGCACCTAAAGGCCAACCGATACTGATGATGCTGGTCGCGGAAAGTTTCGTCGCCAGCAACTGGGGCGCGAAGGCGGCAACGAGGATGAACGTGAAGTACGGGACAAGGGTTGCCGCGGTCAGGCTGGCGACGAACGTTCGCTGCCGCGAGACCAGCTCCTTATACCGGGGATGGTTGCGGATTCTGGCTGATTCGGTTGCATGGTTCACGTTGACTCCGTGTAGCAGTGGTAGCGTTATTGTTGTTCCACAGCCTCAGATTCAGACTCGATCCGCCACTGGCTGCGGTATCTGTGCCCCTTAAACCTATGCCCGGCAGATGATCATGTAAAATGATCATTAATGATCCGGCTGATCGCTTTTGGTGAATTTACTACTTTGGATTCCCGCTTCACTTCTCACCCAGCCATTGATTCCGGCGCACAACACCAGCAGCGCGGCAGTCACCAGGAACACGTGGTGCAACCCGAAATGGGCGCCGATCTGGCCACCGATCAGGGGCCCGATCACCTGCCCGGAGAACTGTGCCGATTGCAGATAGCCGAGGATTCTTCCGCTGTCGTGGTCCTCGACCGATTGCCGGATCAGCTTGGCAATCGCCGGCAGCAGCCCGGCTATGGTCATGCCCATCAGGGCGCGCAACACTGCCAGTTGCCACCACTGCGTAACGAATGCCTGGGGCACCATGACGATGGCCGTCAGCACCAGGCATCCGATGATCACATTCCAGCTGCCGACTCGATCGGCCAGTGCCCCCAGCCTGGCGGCAGTCAGGATGCTGCCCAGCGCCGAACAGGCCATTACCACGCCGGCAATCTGCGCCTGATCATCAAGGGCCACGCCCAGATGACCGATGTAGACAGTGATGATCGGTTCGATCGACATGTTGGCCAGCAGCACCATCATTGCCGTCATCAGCAGTGCGCCAATGATCGGCCATCGAGAACCGGCACCTTCGACCGGGATTTTTTTGGCGCGTCGGGCCCCGTCCGAACTACGATCGAACGACTCACGAATCAGTACGATGGTGGTGATCGCCGCCACGGCGATCATTGCGCCGCCAACAAAAAAAGTGCCACGAATACCTACCCACTGCGGGAGGAATCCACCTACCAGCGGCCCGATCAGGTTGCCGGACAACGCCCCCGTCGACAGCACGCCCAGTGCCCAACCGGCCTTTTCCCGTGGCACCTGGGAACCGATCATCACGATCGAAGCCGAGGCATAACCGCCGATGAGCCCGGCGATCAGGCGCAGCGCCACCAGATCGGTAACGTCCCGCGCCAGCCCGATCAGCGACATCACGATCGCCATGCCGATGGCCGCGCGGACCAGCATCGGTTTACGCCCAAAACGATCAGCCAAGCGGCCCCAGAGCGGTGCAGTGATCGCCGTGCCAAAGAATGTCGCGCCGAACGCTACCGCGGACCACTGCACCACATCGGCCTGCTCAGTGACGCCCAGTTGCTGCACATAGAGCGGCAGGAAAGGCAACAGCATGCTCAGGCTCACCAATGTGGTGAACGAGCCGAATACACAAACAGCCAGGTTGCGACGCCAATAGGCAAGATTGCGCTCGGCATAATTCATGGGACCAGGTACTCCGCAGGCGAATGCGGCAGACCTTATCTCGCGTCAATATATCTCGTGAAACGATTTATCAAGATCGATGACATCTGTATTAGAGATGCACGCATTCATTACACGGTGTATCAACTGTAATTCCTTGCCGGTGGTATATCTTCGAACCAGAGCTTTTTACAGTGGTCGATGGCGTTCAAATTCCTTCACTCCACGAGCGAACCTTCATGCCCAACGACTTGAATCATCTTGATGCCGCGCTGGCCGCCTACCCACGGGTGGCCCTGCTCGAAGGCCCGACGCCGATCCAGAAGCTGTCCCGCTTGAGCGACTTGCCCGAACTCAATGGCTGTCAGCTCTACGTCAAGCGCGACGACCTGACCGGTCTTGGCGGCGGTGGCAACAAACTGCGCAAACTGGAGTTCCTGCTCGGCGAAGCCTTGGCCGAAGGCGCCGACACACTGGTGACCTGGGGCGGTTTGCAATCCAATCACGCACGACTGACCGCGGCCGTGGCGGCCCGTCATGGCCTCGCCTGCGAGCTGATCCTGACACCCTCGGCCGTGCGCACCGATGACGACTTTTGCCACAACGGCAATGTGCTGCTGGATGCCTTGTTTGGCGCGAAGGTCCATCGGCTGGCTCGGGGTGTCTTGCCCGATGCCTACGCGACGCAGTTGGTCGACACGCTCAAGGGCCAAGGCAAGAGGCCCTTCGTGATGCCCCTCGGCGGGTCCAGCCCTCGGGGCAGCCTGGGTTATGCCGCCTGCGCAGGCGAGATCCTGCGCCAGGCGGAGGCGCTGGATATGCATTTCGAGCAAATCATCGTGCCCAATGGCAGCGCTGGCACGCACTCAGGTTTATTGGCCGGCGTCACCCTGGCTGGTGCCTCGACGCAAATCCTCGGCTACTCGGTGCTGGCGACGGAGGAACAGGCCGCGACCACGACCCTGGAAAAAACCCGACAGGTCCTGCAGCTGCTTGACCGGTCCACGACGCTGGCCGACCACTCGATTCGCGTGGATGGCAGCCAACGCGGCGATGCCTATGGCGCGCCGACCGAAGCGATGCTCGAAGCGGTACGCCTGCTGGCGTCCCAGGAAGGCTTGCTCACCGATCCCGTCTACGGCGGCAAGGCTTTCGCCGGACTGCTCGCGGCTGTACGCCGGGGTGATTACCGGGCGGGGAGCAATCTGCTGTTTGTGATGACCGGCGGCATGCCTGGTCTGTTTGCCTACCGGCGCGCCTTCGAGTGAGGGTCGCGCTGCAGCTATAGGGTTTCGACATTCAAGTACAACCGTAAAAGTCAGGTCGGCTGTCAGGCCGCCTCGCTTTGCTGTTGATCGCAAGCGCCCCGTTAACCACGATGGCCGAAGCAGCATTGCGCAGTGGGGAAACCGGCAGGACGCCGGTTTAGCCGCGCTGGGCCAAGGATGGCCCATCGCGGCGACCCACGGAGCCATGCCTTCGTTCTGGCATGCCGAGCCCAAGCGAGGCACCGAGTGGTGGGGCAAAGCCTTTTGCTTCCTTTTTGCTGGGCCGGCACTCCGGCGTTTGAAAAAGGGAGTCGCTGTAAAAGCGAAACCATAAGCCGCCGTTACCGCAGCAATGGATATGTACTCCGACAATAAATCTCACACATAGCTTGCTGTGACGCTTCGCATCACCGTTGCGCACGGCTCAATTAATGCGTCGTCAGCGGAACGCGGAGCGTCCCTGGCGGCATTCCCACGCAGAGCGTGGGAACGATCAATCGACGGAACGCCGCCCGGAGCATGCTCGCTCCTACAGGGGATCGAGGTACACCTGTCAAAGTCAGGTCGGCTTTAAGGCCGGCTCGCTTTGCTGTTGATCGCGAGCGCCCCGTTAACCACGATGGCCGAACGCAGGCATTGCGCAGTGGGGAAACCGGCAGGACGCCGGTTTAGCCGCGCTGGGCCAGGGACGGCCCATCGCGGCGACCCATGGAGCAATGCCGGAGAGAGGGCATGCCGAGCCCAAGCGAGGCACCGAGTGGTGGGGCACAGCCTTTTGCTTCCTTTTTGCTGGGCCGGCACTCCGGCGTTTGAAAAAGGGAGTCGCTGTAAAAGCGAAACCATAAGCCGCCGTTACCGCGGCAATGGATATGTACTCCGACAATAAATCTCACACATAGCTTGCTGTGACGCTTCGCATCACCGTTGCGCACGGCTCAATTAATGCGTCGTCAGCGGAACGCGGAGCGTCCCTGGCGGCATTCCCACGCAGAGCGTGGGAACGATCAATCGACGGAACGCCGCCCGGAGCATGCTCGCTCTACAGGGGATCCAGGTTCACCCGTAACAGTCAGGTCGGCTTTAAGGCCGCCTCGCTTTGCTGTTGATCGCGAGCGCCCCGTCAACCACGATGGCCGAACGCAGGCATTGCGCAGTGGGGAAACCGGCAGGACGCCGGTTTAGCCGCGCTGGGCCATGGATGGCCCATCGCGGCGACCCACGGAGCAATGCCGGAGTGAGGGCATGCCGAGCCCAAGCGAGGCACCGAGTGGTGGGGCAAAGCCTTTTGCTTCCTTTTTGGCGTTTGAAAAAGGGAGTCGCTGTAAAAGCGAAACCATAAGCCGCCGTTACCGCAGCAATGGATATGTACTCCGACAATAAATCGCACACATAACTTGCTGTGACGCTTCGCATCACCGTTGCGCACGACTCAATTAATGCGTCGTCAGCGGAATGCGGAGCGTCCCTGGCGGCATTCCTTTGCTGCTCGTGGGAACGATCAATCGCCAGCAGGCTGGCTCCCACAGGGGATCCAGGTGCCCCCGTAAAAGTCAGGTCGGCTGTCAGGTCGCCTTCGCGGGCAAGCCTCACTCATACAGGCTTTGTCCAAGTGACGCACCGCATGGACGAAACCACAAGCCGCCGTTACAGCAGCAATGGATCTGTACACAGAAACCTCCCCAGGAAAATCCCAGGGAGGTTATTGACCGATGCAACTCCCAATCAGCTCTTGGCCTTGCTCATCTGGGTAAACAACTCCGTAGGCACTTTCTTGCCATTGGAGGTGAACTGGTTTGTGCGGAATTTGTAGACTTCGCCTTCGGAGAGGAAACCGTCGTTGTTGGTGTCCATGGCCTTGAACTCCTCGCCGCCCTGCGGGGCAACGGTCAGCAGTTCCTTGAGCGAAACGCGGCCGTCGTGGTCGGTGTCGGTACGGGCGAACGAAGCATCGCCGCACTTGCCTTCACCGCACTTGCCTTCGCCGGCCTTGGTCACTTTGGCGCCGGCTTCTTCAGCGCCACACTTGCCTTCGCCACACTTGCCTTCGCCACATTTGCCTTCACTGGTTTTTTCCGCCGAGGCCAGTTGATACCCCTGAGGCAGCGCGTCTGCGGCAAAGGCGTTCGAAGCGAGGTTGAGGCTGCCGGCCAGTGCAACAGCGATCAGGCCAATACGGGATTTGTTTGACATACGGGACATGGTGATTCTCCGGATACTGTGGGCGGTCGAGCCGCATGGGTCATTGCCAAAAGGGCGATAAGCCGTGGTGCGAGGCGCGGTTGCTTTCTCGCTAAGGCAGGGCTATTTGACGGCAACCGTGTATCCCGGATGTATCCGGTTGCAGGGGCATTTGTAAGCCAGTCTGCGTTCGAGGGGGCTGGATACACAGCGATACACGGGCGCGGGTCTTCCCGTCACAGGAGCGGCTATGTACCATCGGCACCGGGCCAATGCTGCCCGCCGCTCGCTCCCGATGGGAAAGGTGAAAGCATCGCTTTTTCGTGCGAACCCTGTCGTATCTCTTGACGGTCGAGGTTTGGCAACGCGAGCACCAAGGCATCTCGGCTACAGGAGCAATGATGTTTTCAATCGAGCAAGCCAAACAAATGGCCAAACAGTTGCGCGCCTCGCTGGAGGAACGCAATCAGGGCCTGTCTCACTCCACCGCGTTGGAACTGGTCGCGCAGCAACTGGGCTACAAGGACTGGAACACTGCGTCTGCGATGCTTCCCCCCACAGCCACCCAGCCCGTATCCACAGTTACATTCGACAGACCCATTCCCATATTGCGTATGTTCGACGAAGCCAAGGCCCGTGAGTTCTATCTCGATTTCCTGGGCTTCAGCATCGAATTCGAACACCGGTTCGAAGCCGACCTGCCACTGTATCTGGGCATCAGCCGCAACGGCCTGCAACTGCACCTTTCCGAACATCATGGCGACGCCAGCCCGGGCTCGACGGTGTTTGTGCCGATGAACAATATCGAACTGCTTCGCGATGAGTTACTTGCCAAGCGCTACGGCTATGGACGTCCGGATATTGTCCAGCAGGGCTGGGGGCAAGTCCTGGAAGTCTACGATCCGTTCGGCAACCGGATCCGGTTCTGCCAGAGCTGATCGGCGCAATCCCTGATGTACATTGACGCCCCGGTTTGAGAGTTGTTGACGGTTATTGATTCGGATTATCCGGCCACGGCAGGCAGTCTGATCGATAACTTTCATCACTTGAGAACAGAACACATGAGCATGTCGAATGGATGGATTGCCGGTATTGCCTTGAGCTGCGTGTTTCAGGTCGGTTGTGTCTCCAAAGTGGCGCAGCCGAATCAATACTCCGGCTTCCTCCCCAATTACGAGGGGCTGCAAGAGCAGACTACACCGAGTGAACAGAAGGTACTGCGCTGGACGGCGCCAGGGTTTGATCCACACGCCTACTCCACTGTGATGTTCGAGCAGGTAGAGCTGTACCCGGCGCCGAAACCGTCCGAGCGCGTCAACCTGAAAACCCTGCAGGACGTACAGACTGCGGCCAGCAACAGTGTCAAATCTGCCTTGAGCCCCTACTACACCATTGTCTCAAAGGTGCCGCGCGCACCGGCCGATTCACGGACGCTGATCCTGCAAGCGGCAATCACCCACGTCAGCGCCAACAACGAAGGCATGCATTGGTATGAGGCCGTACCGATCGCCGCCATTGTCGGGGCGACACAAGCGGCCACCGGCCATCGCGATCAGACCGCCGAACTGTACCTGGAAGCCGACCTGGTAGATGCCAGAACCGGTTTGCCGGTCGCCAAGGTGGTTCGCAAGGTGTTCGGTGAAACCGTGAAAAATGCCAGCCAGCCAATTGTCGCCAACGATTTCAAGGTTGCATTCAAAGATATGACGAACGACATGCAAGCACTGCTGTCCGGCCAGTAACAACTCGCTCGAAACCCCATCGCAACATTGAGTGCCCTGCCATCCAGTGTCACGGGATTGCAATGCGATGCAATCGAGCATGGGGTTTCGCAATACCGTTTAACTCGCGGCAACAGACCTTCCAATACCCCTGCCTTGCATTTTTCGGATAGCGCAGATCGCGCGATTCGAGCATCATCACCGCCCCCGATTGAGCCTCCGTGGATTACCCGCGCTTGCCCGCTCATTGCCGTTCACTCCCCGACAAGAACGCACTGCGTCAAATCCGGCCTGTCAAAACCGTCTCTATACTCAGCCCGAACCACCTGAACGGAGGATACCCATGCGCTACGCCTTCAAATTGAAAAACGGTGCCATGGCCCTTTTCGATCCAGATACCGCTTTGCTTACCATCACTACAACCCATGGAGAAGTTCAAAGCTCTACCATAGGTAGAGCCGAATCGCGTCTACTGGACCTGCTGTTGATGGACCCCGGCCAGACCAAAAGCCGTGAGGAAATCATCGATTACACCTGGAATGACCGCGTCGTCGCCTCCGGCAGTTTGAACCAGGCCGTTTTCTCTCTTAGAAACCTGCTTAATGACAGTCGTGATCACGAAATAGTGATGACGGTTCCGCGAAGAGGTTATTGCTTCAACCGTCTCTATGTAATGGTTGCACAGGCCGAGTTGCCGACACCTTCAGATGAAGCGAAACCCGTGCCCGCCCTTGAAGCGTTGGCGCCACAGAAAAAAGATGCTCTGCCGGTGCCTGCAGGGAAAACCGGAGCATCAACTTACATTACAAAATTCCAGTTGATCGGCTATGTCCTGACCTTGGGAGTGTGTGCCTACACCGGCTTCCACTCCGGCTTCGACACACCAAAAGTTGAAGTTTCCAGCGTAAAACACAATGAGTTGTCCATCCATGCCGTAGGCCACAATATTGCGGAGGCAGAGGAACTGAGGGATCTTTCGATCGCACAGATCAAACAACTTTCGCTCAATTTAAAGGGCGACGTTTGGCTAAACCTGTTTAAATCCAACTATTCCGTTTCGTGCATTCGCCCAGATCTCAGCACTGCAAACCTGCAATTGAATAGCGAGCAAAAAGACCTTGCACTGATGATTC
Source organism: Pseudomonas umsongensis (assembly GCF_002236105.1). Classification (GTDB taxonomy): domain Bacteria; phylum Pseudomonadota; class Gammaproteobacteria; order Pseudomonadales; family Pseudomonadaceae; genus Aquipseudomonas; species Aquipseudomonas umsongensis. The sequence goes on along the minus strand of NZ_NIWU01000001.1, from coordinate 491,623 downwards.
GGCAATGCTTGGAAGTCACCCTATGAAGTCAATGACACCTTCGACCGCACATTGGATAGTGCTTGCGATCATCAACGCCGCCTGTATCTTTTCCTTGATGTACTCACCCTCTTACTACATGGAAAATATCAGTTATCAAACCATAACCCGACAATGGCTGGAGGATTCGAATCAGCTCAACACTGAAGAGTATCTGACTATCGGCCATGGTCGACTGACACAAACCACCCTGGAAAGCTTGAACGGAAAAATTCGTAACGCGACTATTTCGGCGCAGGTTATCCGGGAAAGCAATCATCACGTCCAGATAAAAATCAATAACGTCAAACTGAGCCAGGACAACGAATTATTCGCCATCGAAAAAACTCCGGATCTGTTTTTCAGGCGTCAATTCATTCTTCAGGAAGGCACTATCCTGAACTACGAATTACTCCCTACCGCCGACAAAAACAGCGTGTGTTTTTATGTGCATGATGTCGGCCGCCTGCGCTGCATGAATCACTGAGGCACCTCAGCAAATCACACCATAACAAAAATAATAATTAGTGATTTGAATCAAGCACCCTCCCCCCACCAAGATCCCGCCTTTATCGTGTTCGCGAGCCGTCAAATCAATGATGACCAAGATCCTGGCAGTTCTATTTCTAGCCGCCTTACCTTTTCATTCAATGGCGTACAATGAATACGCCATCGGCAGCACGGAAATCGAGTTCTACGAAATAGAACTGAGCCCGAACGAAAAAATAAAGTTGAAACACCTGAAAATCCATTCTGAAAATGAACGTAATCAAGGTGACAGCGCGGTTGATGACCCATTGCCCCCCTCGCAAAACACTGACAACGAGAGCGATGAGCTTTCGCTGACTCCCGTTTGAAAATATGAATTTTTGACTTCAACAAACATCGTCAGCACAGGACTATCCGAAGGCAAAGCCGTGACAGTGATACGGCAGACACACTGCTCTGCCTGAAAAATCATCAACAAGGAAAGCACCTCAATGCTGCTTAAAAACCTCGCAAGCGTATCCTTTGGTGTATTGCTTTCGCTCAAGGCCTGGGCCGACGACAAGGAACACTACAAGGCCAACCTGACGCGCATTGAAAGCAACGAAAACAAGCTGATCGAAGAACAATCAAGTTACAAAATTTGTACCGATTATCGCGTGGATGATTTCTTTGCCTTTAATGCCTCAGACCTCGGCCCGTCAAACCAGTCAGCCATCTTTGGCTCGAAAATAGCGCCGTGCAAACTTCAGAGCCTGGTGGAGTTATCCACGAGCGACACGTACGTTTTTGCTGCGGCACTGGAGCTCATGCGGGAGTCCTCGACGTGATGAGCATCGACCCCTCAAAGCACGAAGTAGGCAATAGTGCGCATAAACTCATGCAGGATTGCAGGCGCCAATGCAGTCGACTGCACTTTGATTCAGCTGTCACGCTGATCGGCTTTGTACCTCATGACTGTGTAACCTTGGCCATATCCCAATCTACGATTAGTCGACCTACTGTCAACAACCGTGAATTGCGGCCTAACGAAATAATCGTGTTGTATAGCGGCGAGTTTGTACGCTACACCTGCGAGCCGAATGAAACCCTGTTTACCCTGACGACAAATGTAGAACATTACCAACAGTGCGTCGCAAACCATTCATTGATCGACGCCCTTGCAAATCGACAGGCATACCGCTTCCAGGTTGCCAATTTCAAATTAGTACAATCCGCCATTGACGTCTTCAATTCTTACTTGACCTCCACCCATGTATCTCCGTTGAAACAGCGCAACCGCCATGAACAATCATTTAATGAAGATGCATTGCTGGTTGCCCTGATACGGGCCCTGACACCCGTTGGCCGCTCCGCACTGAGGCCCCCGACCAGAAGGAAGATCGCGACAGAGGCAATTGAGTACATTCATCAAAACACAAACAAGCCATTGAACATGAAGGTGCTGGTAAAACAACTGCAAACCACCACTCGCAGCTTGCATCATGGTTTCGTTGAAACATTCGGCACTTCGCCGATCGCCTACATCAGAAACCTGAGACTCGCCCATGTCCGCCGAGACTTGATCCGCAACACCTGGCCTACAGTCACTGAAACAGCAATGCATTGGAATTTTCATCATCTGAGCCGATTTTCCAAGGCGTATCAGGACGCTTATGGCGAGACGCCCTCGGAAACGTCCAGGCGCAACCGTGCAATGCTGGCAACGCCAGAAAAATAACAATCAATGATTTTCAACCTACCCACTGAATGGCCAGGATTGCTTAGGTCTACACAAGGGGATAAGCATGCGCTATCGATTAAGTACGCTGCCACTCAAACAGAAAATCATCCTGTGCCTTGCCGCTTATTTATGTGGCGTCGCGTTGGCCTGGATTATTGACGCTTATTAACGCCCTGCATCACCACCCACAACCCGTATAAGGACCCACCTCACATGCTACTTCGAAATCTTGGCTTCGTATCGCTGCTTTCGTTGCTGTCTTTTCAGGCGCTCGCTGATGACAAAGGTTTATACCTCGGCGCTGGCATCAGCAATATTGAAACCGATAAAACCCATTTGAGTGATGACGACTCCAGCTACAAGGTCTTCGCAGGTTATCGTCTCAACAGCTATCTGGCCTTTGAGGGCGCCTTCGTGGATCTCGGCCAGTTCGAGGACAAGGAACTTGATTTCGACGGTAAATCCGTCCAGGCCAGTGCCCATGTCGGCTTTCCGCTGGGAGATCGGGTGCGTATCTTCGGCAGTGTCGGTGCTCATGCCTGGGATGCGGACGGCAATGCTGCCGACGATGATACGGGCGTCGACCTGACCTACGGTGCCGGCGTTGAATTCGATGTATTTCGCAATATCGGTATCCGCGCGGAATATGAAGTACTGGAAGTCGGCAACATCAACTTGAATCAAACAACCGCCTCTGCTTTCGTTCTCTTCTAACACCCACTTCAATTGAGCGGCCATGTGGGTCGCTCAACCTTGATGTCATCGAAGGCATTGGTTTCCCAGTACTGGCCGTGCCCACGCCACGGGGCTTTTCAAAGGCACTCCTGGGCCGCACGTTCGAGTCGCGATGGCCCGAATGTCGAGGCCAGCAACGTGCGTTCGTACAGGAACACCTTCCCGCCGTTCGAGGCCTTGTACGCCTCGAGCACATCGTCGGCGGCAACTTTGCTCGAAACGACGATTCGATAGCTGCGCTGGGTTTGCGAGATCGTTGCGCTCAGCGCGTTGTTCTGCAGTTTCGGCAAGACACAGTGGGCGTAATCCGCCGGCGCCTTTTTCGTTTGCAGCGTCAGCGTCGGGTCATTGGGGGCTGAGGCGCACCCCGACAGCAGCAAGGGGGCGATCAGCGCCAGTCGAGTCAACATCTTCATCACAGGGTTCCACAAGCGTTTTCAATGCACGCCATGTTCCTTGTTTGCCGGCCACAACAGAACTTGTGATGGATGATGATCACTATCAGTGCAACGAATAGTAAAAGACGTCGCCTTCACTCTGCGGATTTGGCCACCGGCTTGCGCTTGAAGGCCTCGCGTCGTTCCTGGCGCTCCAGGGCATAGGCTGCACTCGGCTCGCTGACCAGTTCGTCGCGCCGCAACAATTCACCGCAATGTTCGCACAGCGGCCCCAGCCCGGCAGGCTGCCCGCAACGCTGGTGGGTGTAGCGCACGGCCATTCCCTCTTGCGGCGTCTTGCACCAGGTCTCACCCCAGGCACGCAAAGCCAGGACCACGGAATAAAACGCCTGCCCCTTCGCCGTGAGATGGTACTCGTAGCGTGGTGGCCGCTCGCTGTAGGCGCGGCGTTCGACCATTTCGTCAGCCTCCAGGCTCTTCAGGCGAGCCGCGACCATCTGCGGGGTACCGCCCGTCTGCGCCTGGATCTCATCGTAGCGATGATTGCGCATGAACAACTCGCGCAACACCAGCACGGTCCAGCGATCGCCGACGACGTCCTCGGCCCGGGCAATCGGACACAAGGTTTCAGGACTAGTCTTTTTTAGCGCCATACGGGCTTGCCTCATTCCAAGTAACTATGATTATCATATCTACACGCTGCCAAGGCAAGCCCATGGCATCGCTCAGCCCATTTCACTGGAGCATCCATCATGTCCAACACGTCCTACCCCCTGGCTCGAACCGCCTACCTGCTGGTCGATCCCTACAACGATTTTTTGTCGGAAGGCGGCAAGATCTTCCCGCTGCTTGAGCCGATCGCCCGGCAAGTCGGGCTGCTCGACAACCTGCGCGCCCTCGACCGTACGGTCCGCGCACTTGACCTGCCGGTGTTCATCGTACCGCACCGGCGCTGGGAACAAGACGACTACGAGAACTGGGATCACCCGAGTCCCACCCAATGCAAGATCCAGCACATGCACCATTTCGCACGCGGCGAATGGGGTGGTGAATGGCATCCTGATTTCGCGCCCCAGCCAGGCGACATCGTCGTCCAAGAGCATTGGGGGTCGAGCGGTTTTGCCAATACTGACCTGGACTTTCGCCTGAAACAGAAAGGCATCACCCACGTTATCATCGTCGGTCTACTGGCCAATACCTGTATCGAGGCCACCGCCCGTTACGCCCAGGAACTGGGCTACCACGTCACCCTGGTGCGCGACGCCACCGCCGCTTTCAAACCGGAAATGATGCACGCCGCCCACGAATTGAACGGCCCGACCTTCGCCCATTCGATTGTGACGACCGAGCAACTGATCGCCACCCTCAAGCCGTGAGCACGCCCATGAAATTGACTGGAAACCTGTTACTCGGCGCCAACGAAGTCCCCGCCAGCGCAGGGACAATGAAAGCGCTCAACCCTGCCACCCATCAATTGATCGAACCGGATTTCGCCTTCGGTGGCGCGGTCGAAGTGGACAGGGCGGCACAGCTTGCCGACGCCGCCTTTGACCACTACAGCCATACCTCGCTCGCCGAGCGTGCGGCATTGCTGGAGCGCATCGCCGACAATCTTGATGTGGTCGCCCAGCCGCTTGCGGCACGGGCCGCGCTGGAAACCGGCCTGCTCGAAGCCCAGCTGCTGGGTGAAGCGGCCAAGGCCGCCACCCAGTTCCGCCAATTCGCCGAAGTGGTGCGCAGGGGCCGCTTCCTCCAGGTGGCCATTGATCCGGCCCAGCCCGAGCGCCAGCCGCGCCCGCGCATGGATCACCGCCTGCAAAGTATCGCCCTCGGCCCGGTGGCAGTGTTCGGCGCGAGCAATTTCCCCATCAGCTACTCAGTAGCCGGAGGCGACACCGCAGCGGCGCTGGCGGCGGGCGCGACGGTGATCGTCAAGGCCCACAACGCACACCCGGGCGCCTCGGAAATCCAGGCCCGGGCCATCCGCCAGGCGGTGCAGGACAGCGGCCTGCCTGAAGGCGTGTTCTCGATGGTGCGCGGCGCCGGCAACGCGATCGGCGAAGCCCTGGTCGATCATCCATTGATCAAGGCGGTAACCTTCACCGGCTCCGAACAGGGCGGCATGGCGCTGTATCGCCGGGCGCAGCAACGCCCTGAGCCGATCCCGGTGTTCACCGAAATGGCCAGCGTCAACCCCACGTTCATCCTGCCCCAGGCACTGGCCGAGCGTGGTGCACAGATCGGCGACGGTTTTGTCGAGCGCATGCTGGTCAATGTCGGGCAAGCGTGTCTAAAACCGGCGATCCTGATTGCCATCGCAGGGCCCGGATTCGACCCCTTGCGCGCTGCCATGATCAATCGTGTGGGGATGGCACCCGCACGTCCGATGCTGACGCCGGGCATCCACGGGTCTTACTTGAACGGTCTCGACAAGCTGAAAGGCGCCGGTGCCACGCCCGTCGCCGAAGGCTCGCCCGCCACGGCGGCGCTTGATGGCCAGGCCACCTTGCTTGAGGTTGACGGCCAGCGTTTTCTTAGCGAAACGGCCCTGGCCCAGGAGGTATTCGGTCCGGCAGCCCTGCTGGTGAAGGTCGAGGATGAGGCGCAAATGCTCGCGGTCGCCCGTGCACTTCGCGGTCAGCTCAGTGCCGCCATGCACCTTGAAGAGGAGGACCTGGGACTGGCGCGTCGCTTGCTGCCGATACTGGAGCGACGTACCGGACGGATCGTCGTCAACGCCTTCGCCCATCCCCAGGAAGTGTCTTTCGCCAGCGTGCACGGCGGCCCCTTCCCGGCCTCGTCGGACAGCCGTTTCACCTCGGTCGGCATGACCTCCATCGAGCGCTTCCTGCGGCCGGTGTGCTATCAGGGCTTCCCCGATGCATTGCTGCCCGAGGCGCTGCGCGACAGCAACCCGCTCGGCGTGCCGCGTAGCGTCGAGGGTCGATAATCCAGTTCTAGGGCTGCGACACCGCGCTTTCTCGCAGGGCATGCACCTGGTTACGCCCATTACGCTTGGCCTGGTACAACCCGTCATCGGCGCGTGTCAGCAGGGTTTCCAGGTTGTCACCGGTCTGTGCGAGGGCGACACCGAAGGATGCGGTCACGGTGTCCAGCACGGTGTCGGTGCCACGCGCCTTGATGCGCAAGGACTGGACCTTCAGGCGCAGGTGCTCGGCGAAGGCGCAGGCACTGCCCAGGTCGGCGCAATCGGGCAGGACCACGCAGAACTCTTCGCCACCGTAGCGCGCGGCGAAAGCAGTGGCTGGCAACGCGCCGCGCAGCACCTGGGCGACATGCTGCAGCACCCGGTCGCCCAGCGGGTGACCGTACTGATCATTGAATTGCTTGAAGTGGTCGATATCCAGGATCACCAGGGCCACCCCGCGGGAAGCCTTGCCCAGCGCCTGCTCCAGCAGGCGGGTGAACGCCGTGCGGTTGAGCAGTTCGGTCAAGCCATCGAGGGTCGCGGCCAGTTGCGCGCGTTGCAGTTTGTCGCGCAGGGTCTTGATTTCATCCTGCGCCGAGTGCAGTTGCGCGAGGAAGTGCTCTTGCTGGCTCTGCATCAACCGGGTGCTTTGCTGCAGTTCGCTCAAGATGCCCGGCAGGCGGTCGCTGGCCGGTTCGTCGAGCATTTCCAGGCACTGCCCCAGGCGGTTCTGGAAAGTGAGACTGCCCTGCACGCTGCGCGAGACGTCGCGCTCCATGCCATCGACCAGGTTGATGACCTGATGCTGCTCGGCGCGGGCATCCTCGAGTTCGTCACGAATGATGTACTGGCGGAACAGCCGGGTCGCAGCCTCTGGCGGGCAACCGTCAAAGTCTCTGACCACCCGGTCCAGGTGGCGAATGAGTTCCGGGTCCTGGCCCTTGCTGTAGGTGTACCAGAGTGCGTAGTGCACGGGATTGGGCGGGATGTTATGGCGAACCATCAGGGGCACGGCCTGCTTGAGCAGGGCCGCCGCCTCGCGGGAGTCTTCCGGATACAGCGCTAGGATATTCGCACGCGTTTCTGATGAGCTCATGTCGTCACTGTGGTCGTTTATCATTGGCATTTCGGACTGTGCGCTGAGCATACCGATACGCCTGAAAAACGGCTATCCCGGTTTGCCTGCAATCCCGCTTTTGTTCCGATCAGAAACCGCACACCACGGCCCCTCACAGGCCAGTGTTCCCGGTTACCCGCAAGCTGCCTGTCTGAAAAATCCTTCGGCGCGCTCTGTCAGACCGCTCTAATTCGTCAATTCCGGCCGGTAACACCGTGCTTTTCCTGGCTGGTCCAGCACACGATATCAATGTGCCTTGCGCACAGGATGGAGCATAACGCTCAACTTCAATTGCTGACTGGACAAGTCGACTTAGGAATACCGGATTATGGAAAGCTGGAAAATCAGGACTCACCTTCTACTGCTGACTACCGCTTTATTACTGGGATTGTTGTGCGTCGGCGGCCTAGGACTCCTGGGCATGCAATCGGCCGTGCACAGCCTGGAAACCGTCTATCTCGATCGAGTCGTACCCTTGCGGGACCTGAAGAAAATCGCCGACCTGTATGCCGTGAACATCGTCGATGCCACCCACAAGGCGCGCAATGGCAACTTCACCAGGGCGGACTCGATGAGCCGGATCGATCAGGCACAAAAGGAAATCGATCTAACGTGGCAAGCCTACAAGTCGACGCAACTGATTGCCGCAGAAACCCGCCTGATCGCGCAGATTGATCCACTGATGGCCGCCACCCGCGGTCCGTTGCAAAGTCTGCTGGGCATGCTGCGCCAGAACGACGACGTGGGTCTGGCACGTTTCTCGATCGAGCAGTTGTACCCGCTGTTCGACCCCTTGTCGGATAAGTTTGCCGAATTAATCGAGGTTCAACTGCTGGAAGCCAGGAACCAGTTTGACCAGAACCATATCGCCTACACCGCCAATCTCCGGCTCTGCTTGTTGATTCTCCTGTTGGCGACGCTGGCTGGCGCGGCCTATTCATGGTTCTTTTCCAGACGGCTGGGCCTGCAGCTCGGTGCCGAGCCTGCTGAGCTGGCCGCTATCAGCTCGAACATCGCCCATGGAAAACTGGCACGCACCCAGGATGATCGGCAGGAACCTTCAACCGGTGTCCTGCATTCCGTCCAGGCGATGCGTCATAGCTTGAGCGACATGATCGGCAAGATCGGCCAGGCCTCCGAACAGATCGAAGTGGCCACGCTACAACTGTCCGCGTCCTCGGAACAAGGTCTGAGCAGTGCCGCCCTGCAGAGTGAAGCTGCTTCATCGATGGCCGCCACGGTGGAAGAGCTTTCCGTGAGTATCAATCACATCGCCGACAATGCCTGCCAGGCCCAGAGCACTGCGCACAAAGCCGGTGAAATCACCGACGAAGGCATGGCCGTGATGCATGCGTCCATCGAGGAAATGCAACAGATTGCCGATCTGGTGACGCAGAGTTCGGTGGACATCGATCAACTGGCGATTCAGTCGAACAATATCAGCCTGATTGTCGGTGTGATTCGCGGCATTGCCGAGCAGACCAATCTCCTCGCCCTCAATGCCGCCATCGAAGCGGCGCGCGCCGGTGAACAGGGTCGCGGCTTCGCCGTGGTCGCCGATGAGGTGCGCAGCCTCGCCGCGCGCACCGCCCAGTCCACCACGGAAATCGTGACCTTGGTCAATGCCATACAAAACGGCATGGTCAAAGCGAAGGACAGCATGGCTGCCGGTTGTGAGCGTGTGACCCAAGGCCAGAAACTGGTCGCAAGCGCCGGGCAATCCATGGGGCGGATCAAGGGGGCGCTGGATGAATCCATTGCAGCCGTGAGCTTCATTTCCCTGTCATTGCAGGAACAGCGCGCAGCGAGTGATCATGTCGCCAGCAATGTGGAAAAGGTCGCGCAAAGCGTGGAAGAGAATGCAACGGGCCAAAGCGCAATCGTGCGAACGACCCAGGAGCTCAAGGCGATGTCCGAAGGACTGGGGGCTATGTTGCAGCGGTTCAGTCTGTAGCTGACGCTGACCTGAGTTGTGTTGTGTTGTGTTGACCGAGTACATATCCATTGCTGCGGTAACGGCCACTTATGGTTTCGCCCTTACGGCGACTCCCTTTTTCAAACGCCAAAAAGGAAGCAAAAGGCTTTGCCCCACCACTCGGTGCCTCGCTAGGGCTCGGCATGCCCTCTCTCCGGCATTGCTCCGTGGGTCGCCGCGATGGGCCATCCTTGGCCCAGCGCGGCTAAACCGGCGTCCTGCCGGTTTCCCCACTGCGCAATGCCTGCGTTCGGCCAGTGTGGTTAACGGGGCGCCCAGATCAAAAACAAAAGCGAGGCGGCCTGACAGCCGACCTGACTTTGACGGGTGTACCTCGATCCCCTGGAGCGAGCATGCTCCGGGCGGCGTTACGAGGATGGTCGTCAACGATGACGCGGTGTACCTGTCAGCCCGCGGTGCTCTCAGATTCATCGCGAGCATGCTCGCTCCTACAGAAGGTACGCGTATGGCTTCCAATCAGGCCGACCGGTCGGCCGCCTCGCTTTTGATTGTGATCTGGCTTTTGATGTTCTTGCCCCCTCGAGAGGCCGAGTGGAGGTTCTGCGCAGTGGGTAAACCGGCAAGGATGCCGGTTTAGCCGCGCTGGGCCAGGGATGGCCCATCGCGGCGACCCACGGAGCAGGACCGGAGCGAGGGCATGCCGAGCCTTAGCGAGGCACCGAACGCCAGGGGCAAGAGCCCTTGGTTACTTGGGGCCGGGCGGCGTTCCGTTTTTCCAAGTGACTCGCCGTAAGGGCGAAACCCTAAGTGGCCGTTACCGCAGCAACGGATATGTACACCTGAAAGACAATTATCGCCTGCCAGGACGCCTTCGCCGGCAAGCCTGGCTCCTACAGTTCAAATAACAGGTCCGGCTGTCAGGCCACCTTCGCGAGCAAGCACCCACATCTGAACTGAACACGCGAAATCCCAAGCAAAAAACCCGGCTTTTTCGGCCGGGTTTCTTGATTCATTCATTCAACAACACTTCGGTCCGGACTTGCTGCCGTAACGGGCTTCCTGGCGTTCCCGAAAGAACGCCTCGTAATCCATCACCGGCTTGTCCGGGTGCTTGTTTTGCATATGCTCGACGTAGTTGTCGTAATCGGGCATACCCACCATCAGGCGCGCGGCCTGACCGAGGTATTTGCCCAGGCGACTCAGGTCATTGAACATGATCAGGCATCGGCAGCGCGTGGAACGGTGCTTCCTTGTCCGTACGTTCCTTGGTGCCCCAGGCGGCGATACCGACCTTGAGTGCGAAGAACAGGATGCTGAACACCACGAACAGGAACAACGCGGTCAGCGTGGCGTTGGTGTAGGCGTTGAAGATCACGTGCTGCATCTGGTCAATGCTCTTGGCCGGCGCCAGCACCTGACCGTTGGCCAGGGCATCGCTGTATTTTTTCGCCAAGGCCAGGAAGCCAATGGCCGGGTTGGCATCGAACAGCTTGATGAAACCGGCGGTGGTGGTGCAGATCAGCAGCCATACCGCTGGCAGCAGAGTCACCCACACATACTGCTGACGCTTCATTTTGATCAGCACCACGGTGCCAAGCATCAGGGCAATACCCGCCAGCATCTGGTTGGAGATGCCGAACAATGGCCACAGGGTGTTGATACCCCCCAGCGGATCGATCACGCCCTGATACAGCAGGTAACCCCACATGGCCACGCAGCCGGCGGTGGCGATCAGGTTGGCGGTCCAGGACTCGGTGCGCTTGAGCGCCGGCACGAAGGAGCCGAGCAAATCCTGGAGCATGAAACGCCCGGCACGAGTACCGGCGTCCACAGCGGTCAGGATGAACAGTGCTTCGAACAGGATCGCGAAGTGGTACCAGAACGCCATGGTGTTCTCACCCGGCAGCACGTGGTGCAGGATCTGCGCGATACCCACGGCCAGGGTCGGCGCACCGCCGGCACGGGCCAGGATGGTGGTTTCACCGATGTCCTTGGCCACTGCTTGCAGCGCCTCCGGAGTAATCGCAAAGCCCCAGCTGCTGACGGTCTGAGCAACCGAAACAGCATCGGAACCCACAATGGCCGCAGGACTGTTCATGGCGAAGTACACGCCCGGATCGATCACCGAGGCAGCCACCATGGCCATGATCGCCACGAACGATTCCATCAGCATGCCGCCGTAACCGATGTACCGGGCATGACCTTCGCTGGCGAGCAATTTTGGCGTAGTGCCAGAAGCGATCAGCGAGTGGAACCCCGATACCGCGCCACAGGCGATGGTGATGAACAGGAACGGGAACATACCGCCCTTCCACACCGGTCCCGTGCCATCGACGAATTGGGTCAGTGCCGGCATTCTCAGCTCGGGCATGGTCACCAGGATACCAATGGCCAAGGCGACGATGGTGCCGATTTTCAGGAACGTGGAGAGGTAATCACGGGGTGCCAGGATCAGCCAGACCGGCAGAACGGCAGCCACGAAACCGTAACCGATCAGCATCCAGGTAATCTGCACGCCGGTGAAGGTAAAGGCCTTGGCCCACACCGGGTCAGCGGCAATCTGCCCGCCCAGCCAGATCGAACCCAGCAGCAGGAACACGCCGATGATCGAGATTTCACCGATGCGGCCCGGACGGATGTAGCGCATGTAGATGCCCATGAACATCGCGATCGGGATGGTCGCCATCACCGTGAACATGCCCCACGGACTCTCGGCCAGGGCCTTGACCACGATCAGCGCCAGCACCGCGAGGATGATGATCATGATCAGGAAGCAGCCGAACAGCGCGATGGTGCCGGGGATGCGGCCCATTTCTTCGCGGACCATGTCGCCCAGCGAACGACCATTACGGCGGGTGGACATGAACAGGACCATGAAGTCCTGCACGGCACCGGCCAGCACCACGCCGGCAATCAGCCACAGCGTGCCGGGCAGGTAGCCCATCTGCGCCGCCAGTACCGGACCGACCAGCGGCCCCGCGCCGGCGATGGCCGCGAAGTGGTGACCGAAGAGCACGTGCTTGTTGGTCGGCACGAAGTCCAGACCATCGTTGTTGAGCACAGCGGGCGTGGCGCGATTGGGGTCCAGTTGCATCACTTTGTTGGCGATGAACAGGCTGTAGTAGCGGTACGCAACGAGGTAGATGGCGACGGCTGCGACGACGATCCACAGGGCGTTGATCGCTTCGCCGCGGCGCAGGGCCACGACACTCAGCGCAACCGCTCCCAGGACAGCCACGGCAAACCAGGCGAGGTGTTTAGCCAGACGGGGCATAGAGGGTCTCCTGCCGACAGCTCGTGACTGCGGCGGTAATTTTTATAATTGTGTCCGCTGTGCGGAGCTGGGCCAATATCCGCGCATGTCGTCCACAAATAAATCCGCGTTACTACGTACGCGGCATCTACGTAGTTCTACGTAGAACACACTGATCTGCTATTGAAAATTCGGCCCCTTGTGGGAGCGAGCCTGCTCGCGAAAGCGATCCGTCAGACGACATGGATGTTGAATGACCGATTGTTTTCGCGAGCAGGCTCGCTCCCACAGGGGATTGCGTTTCAATGGGCGGGCATCCCCGCCATCAGTCATTCCGTCCAGCAACGCTACAGGTCTGGCGTATCTTTGGCATATGATGCCGGCCCCTCGCGCGGGCAGGAGCAACCATGCAGCTCAAACACAAGATCGTCGCCCTCGGCATTTTGCCGCTGGTGTTGGCCATTGCCGTCATCTGTGCCCTGGTGATTTCCCTCAATCGCCAACTGGGTGATCAACAGGCGCAGCTGATCGAAGACAGCATCCTGATGAGCAAGCGCGCGGAGCTGAAAAACTACGTCGAAATGGCGAAAAGCCTGATCGAGCCGCTGTACGACAACGGCCAGGGTGACGCGCGCGCCCAGCAACAGGTGCTCGAGGAACTGCGCAAGCTCAGCTTTGGCATCAATGGCTATTTCTTCGTCTACGACCATGAAGGCCGCAGCCTGATGCACGCGCGCCAGTCGGAGCTGGTGGGCAAATACCTGTGGGACATGAAAGACCCGCACGGCCTGCCGGTGATCCAGGCGCTGCTCAAGAGTGCGCAATCGGGCGAAGGTTTCCAACGCTACGCCTGGAACAAACCCTCCTCCGGCCAGGTGACCGACAAACTGGCCTATGTGGTCATGCTCGATCGCTGGGGCTGGATGCTCGGTACCGGCATTTACCTTGAAGATGTCGAGCGCGCCACCCAGCAAGCACGAGCCGAAGTGGCCCAGGGCATCCGCAAGACCATGGTGGCGATTGCCGTGGTGGCGCTGGTGGCGGTGCTGTTTGTCTTCGCCACCGGCATGACCCTCAATGTCAGCGAACATCGCCTGGCGGACAAGAAACTGCAGCGCCTGACCCAGCGGATTGTCAGCCTGCAGGAGGAAGAGCGCTCGAGGGTGTCCCGCGAGCTGCACGACGGCATCAGCCAGGTGCTGGTCTCGATCAAGTTTCAGTTCGAACTCGCCAGCCACTTGCTGGAAAGCGGGCAAAACCACGACAAGGGCCTGGGCGCGTTGAGGGATGCCACCGCGCGCCTGGGTGATGCGATTGGCGAAGTGCGCAGCCTCTCCCACGACTTGCGCTCATCGTTGCTCGATACCCTCGGCCTGTCGGCGGCAATCGGTCAACTGGCCGCTGAGTTCGAACAGCGCAGCGGCCTTACCGTGACCTATGACGACAATGAGTTCGACTGCCAACTGGTCGACGGCGCAGCGGTCTCGTTGTTTCGCATCGTCCAGGAAGGCCTGACCAATATCGAGCGCCACGCCCGGGCCAGGCACGTATCCATTACGCTGCGCGGCTGCGAACAATCGGTGCGGCTGACGGTGGTCGACGACGGAGTCGGTTTCAACGTCGCCCAGGTCGAACGTCGCCACGTCGGCATTGGCTTGCGTAATATTCGTGAACGCGTCGAACATTTTGGTGGCCGCTTCGAACTGATCTCGACGCCCGGACGCAGTGAGCTGGATGTTCTGCTACCGATGAAGCTGCCTGCCAGCAAACGCTGATGCCCCAAAAACAAGAGTGAAGCCTGCAATGAACCTGCCCTCCCCGATCCGCGTCGCCTTGGTCGACGATCACGCCCTGGTCCGTGACGGAATAAAGGCGCTGCTGTCCGTCATGGCCCCCCTGGAAGTGGTTGGCGAAGCCGAAAGTGGCGCCGAAGCCATGGAGATGGTCGGACGCTGCCAGCCCGACCTGCTGCTGGTCGACATCAGCCTGCCGGACATCAACGGCCTGGAACTGACCCGCGTGCTGCGCAGCCAGTACCCGTCGCTAAAGGTATTGGTGCTGAGCATGTACGATAACTATGAGTACGTGAGTGAATCACTGCGCTCGGGCGCCAGTGGCTACGTGTTGAAGAATGCCCCTTCACGGGAAATCATCGCGGCCATCGAAGCCATCTCCAGCGGCGGGACCTTCTACAGCGCCGACATCGCCCAGCGGCTGATCGCCGACAAAAACACCGACAACGAACTGACCCCCCGTGAAAGCCAGGTTTTGTCGAAGATGGCGCAAGGGCTGAACAACAAGGAAATGGCACGGGAACTGGATATCAGCGTGCGCACGGTGGAGACACACCGCTTGAGCATTCGGCGCAAGCTCAACATCGACAAGCCGGCAGCGCTGGTCAAATACGCGATCGATCACGGGCTCATTTCGCGCTAGCGATCATTGACTGCGTCAATAGTCACCATTAACTCAATGAAGTTCTCTTAAAAATTCCACGGCGTAACATCAGCTCCATACCAACCAACAACACCCCGGAGCACACGATCATGAAACGCCAAACCCTCCTCAGCATCGCTTTCTCGGTTTTCGCAATTAACGCTTTTGCCGCAACCTCTGTTCAGCCTGTCGTGGCGGAAGGTGGCTCGGATCGTCTGATTGAAAGCCGAGTGGCTGAAGGTGGTTCGGATCGTTTGATCGAGAATCGTGTAGCTGAAGGCGGTTCGGATCGCCTGATCGAGAATCGCGTCGCTGCCGATGGTTCGGATCGCCTGCAAGGCAACACTGTCGCCGCCGATGGCTCTGACCGCCTGCAAGGCAACACCGTCGCCGCCGATGGCTCGGATCGCCTGCAAGGCAACACCGTCGCCGCCGATGGCTCTGACCGCCTGCAAGGCAACACCGTCGCTGCCGATGGCTCGGACCGCCTGCAAGGCAACACCGTCGCCTGAACCCATCGCTTCACCGCACCCACAAAAAGCCCGGCCTGATCAGCCGGGCTTTTTTACGTCTGCGCCGCAGGTATCCCGCGTCATCGTTGACGTCCATCGTCGGAACGCCGCCCGGAGCATGCTCGCTCCTACAGAGAAACCAACTGAATGACACCGAATTTCAGGCAAAAAAAATCCCGGGCAGCTGATGGACGCCCGGGACTTAAAAATGCATAAACCGTGGTGGTGAACGCGGGGCGGATATTACGCAATGTTTCGCCCTGTAACAAGATATTTTGATTAACCGTTCAGTTACTAAAATCTGTAACCTGTTAAATAACCAGATATTTTTTACGGTTAACCTCGAAATAACCTTAACTACAGGAACCAGCGATATTCCCGTGCACTGATGTCGTTCAGGAACGCCAAGTGGTCCTGCCGCTTGTTCTCGCAATACACATCGACGAATTCCGCGCCCAAACCTTCACGCAGTTTTTGATGGCCTTGCATGGCTCGCACGGCGTCGAGCATTTCCAGCGGAAAGTCGATGCCGCTGTTGCGGTCATCGTTGAGTGGGGCGATCGGCTCGCGCTCCTGTTCAAGGCCTTGTTCCAGGCCCACCAGGATCGCGGCGAGCACCAGATACGGGTTGGCATCGGCGCCAGCGAGGCGATGTTCGACCCGCAGGTTCCTGGCGTCAGACTCCGGCACCCGCAGGCATGCGTCTCGATCCTCGAAACCCCAACTGGCGCGCGAGGCGACGTTGACCGTGGCGCTCAAGCGGCGCAACGCGTTGTGGTTTGGCGCGAAAATCGGCATGCAGTGCGGCAACACATCCAGGCAACCGGCCACCGCATGGCGCAACGCGCGTTGCCCGTTCGCCGCCAGCAGGTTGTTGCCGGCCTTGTCGTAAAGACTCACGTGCACATGCATGCCGCTGCCGGGGTGCTGCAGGTAAGGCTTGGCCATGAAACTGGCGCGGTAGTTGTGCTTGAGTGCCACGCCTCGCGTGCTGCGGCAGAACAACGCAGCCCAGTCGGCAGCGCGCAGACCATCGTCCAGATGACCGAAATTGATCTCGAACTGACCGGGGCCCAATTCGGCGGTGATCACCGTCGCATCGATGCCTTGCGCACGCGCGGTCTCGACCATTTCGTCGAGCACCGGGGCAAATCGCGAGAGGCGTTCAATGTGCATGTTCGGCTGATCGTCCGCATCGCCGGTCAGCGGGTCGCGGGCAAACTGCGGCAAGCCATCGCGCAACTGACTGTCGAACAGGTAGAACTCAAGTTCGAACGCCACCACCGGAAAAATGCCTTTGCTTCCAAGCCGCGCCAACACCTGCGCCAGGACTTCACGGGGTTCGAAGACGATCGGTTTTTCCGTGCCATCGGAAGTAATCAACATCTGCCCCAGCGGTTGCTTCTCCCAACTCACCAACTTGAGCGTGCCCGGTACCAGGCGACGCAGCGCGTCCGGATCGCCATCGTTGAAGCAGTAGTCGCCAATCTTGAACAGCCCGCCCTGGGTGCCGAGCAACACGCAGTTTTGCGGCAACTTGAGGGCGCTGCCGGCGGCGACTTTTTCAAGCATTTCGATCGGGTAGCGCTTGCCGTAGAAATGCCCCGGAATGTCCAGGGATATCAGGTCGACGAAGCGCACATCGGGGTAGCGCTGACGAAACCCACGCACTTCGGCCAACAAATCAGAGCACACAGCATCCATCGTTTTGTTCCTTGTTGTTTTTATCAGGTGTAGACCCAAAGTACGCGGGTCATTTGGTCTGAGAGGTTGCCGTAGCGGCAGTGGGCATGACTGGCCAGTTGAAAACTGTCGCCAGCGTGCAGGGTCACCGGTTCGTTCTGGTCGAGCCACAGGGTCAGTTCCCCTTCCAGCACATAGCCGCCCTGCTCCGAGCTGTCCTTCATGTGCCGGTCGCCGCTGCTGGCACCGGGCTCCAGCTGGCTTTCGAGCATGGAAAAGGACGCACGCATCTTTGGCGAGACCATGATGTCGGTGATGCCATCGGCGTAATACAACGTGCGGCGCTCATCCGGCCGGGTCACCCACGGCAGGGCCATGGGTTTGGGCAGGCTATAGAAATAGGTGGTCGGCACGCCGAGGGTCTCGCTGATGGCGGTCAGGTCCGCCACCGTCGGGCGGGACAAGCCGCGTTCGACCTGGGAAAGAAAACCCACGGAGCGGCCGATCTTGTCGGCCAGATCCTTCAAGGTGTACTTCTTGTGCTTGCGCAGGTCCTGGATCAGGATCGCCAGCGCCGAAATCTCTTCTTGCATGTCCATCTAAAGGCTTCCAGAAGTGGCCGATTCAAATGCTGTCGCGCAGCCTGTACCAGGCTTTGCCGATGGCTTCCAGCGGTGCTGCCATGTATTTGCCGCCGGGAAAACTGGGGTTGGTCAAACCCTGGTACAGCCCCAGCTCATCCGGCTGGCCGAGAATAGCGTCAGACACCGCCCGTGCCCCGGCCAGGGTCGGCAGCACGCCGTGCCCGGAATAGCCCTGCAACCAATACAAGTCACCGCGCCGACCGATGTCGGGCGTGCGTTTGAGCGTCAGGTCGATGTGACCGCCCCAGGCAAACTCCAATTCAATGCCTTTCAATTGGGGGAACACCCTTTCCAGGCACGGCCGTGTGGCACCGGCGATGTCCTTGGGCATGCCCCCCAGATAGGTGCAACCGCCGCCGAACAGCAGCCGGTTGTCTGGCGTGCGGCGGAAATAGTCGAGCACGAACTGGTTGTCGGTGACGCAGACATTGCTGGGTAGCAGAGCGGCTGCCTGGGCCTCGGACATCGGCGCCGTGGCCACCTGATAGGTACCAACGGGTAGTACGCAACTCGATAGCTGTGGGTCGAGCCGGTCAAGATAGGCATTGCAGGCCAATACCAGGACATCGGCGCGAATGTGTCCGCGTTCAGTCGTCACCACGTAGCCGTTCGAGTCCTCCCGATAATTCAACGCCATGCTTTGTTCATGAATCACACCACCGGCCTGCTCGATCGCGGCGGCCAGTCCCAGTGCCAGTTTCAGCGGGTTCAAATGCCCGCCTTCGGGGTCGTACAAACCGGCCTGGTAACGCTCGCTGGCCACCCATTCGGGCAACTGGGCGCGCTCGATGAAGCGCAAACCGTCATGCCCCCATTTGTGGCTGGCCTCGTGCTGCCACTCGGTCAACAACCCCACCCGCCGTGGCATCACCGAAGTCCAGAGGTGCCCGGGCCGGTAGTCGCAATCGAAACCATGGCGCCTGGGCAATTCGCGCACCTCTTTTGCCGCCCAGCGCATGCCGTCCCACAACCGCCGCGCGCGCTCATGGCCCAGTGCGGCTTCCAGCGGCGGCATGTCGCAGGACCAACCGAGTATGGCCTGGCCGCCATTACGTCCCGACGCGGCCCAGGCGACCCGGCTGGCCTCCAGCAGTGTCACGCGCTTGCCGGCCAGGGCCAGGCGCAACGCCGTGTGCAAACCGCTGAAGCCGGCACCGATGATCAGCACGTCGGTGTCCTGCTCGCCCTCCAACGCCGCTCGATTGACCAGGCGATCGGCGCACGTATGGGCGTAATAGCTGGCGACATGCTGGGTGGATTGCTGAAACATACCGGCTCCATGAAATTTTATAGTTTTAATTTCATGAAAAAATACAGGTTTAATTTCATGCGCGCAAGCGGTGTGGCCAGGGTGGTTGTGAGGAGCCTGACGCCCCGCGGTGTTCTCGGGTTTTTCGCGAGCATGCTCGCTCCTACAGGGCACGTCGGGTTGCCCAATAAAATTCCCAGCAGTTAAAAAACTTTCACAAAACCTCTGGACGTGCCCCCTGCATTTCCCCTATAAAGCCACTAACAGGAATATATTATTCCTGACAAGAAACCGCGCTCATGGAATGAGCCTCGCTGTCCGCTGACATTTTTTCGCTATGCGATGAGCTGCCGCCATCATCCCGAGGACGTGTCATGCAACACGAAAAAAACCATTTCATCATCAAGATCACCTGTCCCGCGGTGTCCGGCATTGTCGCTGCCGTCACCACCTACCTGGCGGACAACAGTTGCTACATCGGGGAGATGGCGCAATTCGACGACGATTTCAGCGGGCGCTTTTTCATGCGTGCGGTGTTCCGTTTCAACGATGGCCACGCAGGGGATATCCAGCAGATCAAGGACGGTTTCAGCGATGTCGCCCAGGCCTTCGACATGCGCTGGGAACTGCATGACACTCGCGAACCGATGCGCGTGCTGCTGATGGTGAGCAAGTTCGACCACTGCCTGACCGACCTGCTCTACCGCTACCACAAGGGCGAGATGGACATGACCATCACCGCCATCGTCTCCAACCACCTCGACCTGCGGCCCATGGCCGAGCGCGAGGGCATTCGCTTCATCTACTTGCCAGTCACCAAGGACACCAAGACCCGCCAGGAAGCCGAGCTGATGAAGGTGGTCGACGACACTGGCACCGAGCTGGTGGTACTGGCGCGCTACATGCAGATCCTCTCCGACGACCTGTGCCGGCAACTGTCCGGTCGGGCAATCAACATCCACCATTCGTTCCTGCCCGGTTTCAAGGGCGCCAAGCCGTATCACCAGGCGTACCAGCGCGGCGTGAAGCTGATCGGCGCCACCGCCCACTATGTCACCAGTGATCTCGATGAGGGGCCGATCATCGAACAGGAGGTGCAGCGCGTCGATCACGTCTACCTGCCGGATGACCTCGTGGCCACCGGGCGTGACACCGAGACCGTGGCCCTGTCCAAGGCGGTCAAGTACCACCTGGAGCACCGGGTTTTCCTCAATCAGGACAGAACGGTGATTTTCCGGTGAACACACCCCGACTGATTGACGGCAAAGCCGCCGCCGCGCGGGTGTTGATCGAGGTTCGCAAGGACGTCGAGCGCCTGCGCGCGCAAGACATCCAGCCGGCCCTGGCGGTGATCCTGGTCGGCAGCGACCCGGCCAGCCAGGTGTATGTGCGCAACAAGATTCTGCGCGCAGAAGAGGTCGGCATCCGCTCCCTGGAACATCGGCTGGGCACAGACACCAGCACCGAACAGCTGCTTGACCTGATCGCCAGGCTGAATGCCGATGGCTCGATCCACGGCATTCTCCTGCAATTGCCGCTACCGGCCCAGGTCGATGAACTGCGGGCGCTGCAGGCGATCGTCCCAGGCAAGGACGTCGATGGCTTCCACAGTGAAAACGTGGGTGGCCTCAGCCAGGGACGCACCGTGCTCGCGCCCTGCACACCCAGTGGCTGCCTGTACCTGCTGGAGCAGACCTGCGGCGATCTGCGCGGCAAGCATGCAGTGGTGATCGGCCGATCGAACATCGTCGGCAAACCCATGGCGGCGCTATTGCTCAAGGCCGACTGCTCGGTGACGGTCTTGCATTCGCGCAGCCCCGATCCGCAGGCGCTCTGCCGTCAGGCAGACATCGTGATTGCCGCCGTGGGTCGTCCGCGATTGATCGATGCCAGTTGGCTCAAGCCCGGTGCAGTGGTGATCGATGTCGGCATCAATCGTATCGACGACGCCGGTCGCAGCCGCCTGGTCGGCGATGTCGACTTCGACAGCGCCCTGCCCCAGGTCGCGGCGATCACCCCGGTACCCGGTGGTGTCGGGCCGATGACCATTGCCTTCCTGATGAAAAACACCGTGACCGCAGCCCTTATGCAACAGCACAGCCTATCGGAGGCCGTATGCCATTCAATCTCTTGAAGTACGGGCTGAGTTCCGAGTACCCGGTGGAAGTGGATTTGCCGCCGCCGCGTGAATTGAAATCAAGCTATGACGTGGTGATCATCGGTGCCGGTGGCCATGGCCTGGCCACCGCTTATTACCTCGCCAGGTATCACGGCATCACCAACATCGCCGTGCTGGAAAAGTCCTACCTGGGCGGTGGCAACACCGCGCGCAATACCGCAGTGATCCGCTCCAACTACCTGACCAGCGAAGGCGTGCGTTTCTATGCCGAATCGGTGCGAATGTTCCAGGGCCTGTCCAACGAATTCGACTTCAACATCATGTACTCCGAACGCGGCCAACTGACCCTGGCCCACACCGATGCCACCGTGCGTTCGTTCCGCCAGCGGGCCGAGGTCAACAAGCACTTCGGCGGTCGCAGCGAAATGATCGACCGCCAGCAGATCCGCGAACTGGTGCCCAGCCTCAACCTCGACCCCGGCCACCTGCCCGTGATCGCCGGTCTCTGGCACATCGACGGCGCCACCGCGCGCCACGACGCGGTGGCCTGGGGCTACGCCAAGCAAGCGGCGAAGCGCGGGGTGGAAATCCATCAGCTCACCGAGGTGCAGGACCTGATCATCGAGAACGACGCCATCACCGCCGTGAAGACCAACCGCGGCACCATCAAGTGTGGCTGTGCAGTGCAGGCGATTGCCGGGCACAGCTCACTGCTGATGGCCAAGGCCGGGATTCGCTCGCCGATCCAGACCTTCCCGCTGCAAGCCATGGTCACCCAGCCCTTCAAACCCTTCCTCGATCCGCTGGTGAGCTCGTCGGCGCTGCACTGCTACGTGCAACAGACCAGCCGCGGCGAAGTGGTGTTCGGCGGTGGCTCCGATCCGTACCCGCTGTTCAACACCCGATCGACCCTGGACCTGAAGGAAAGCCTGCTGGCCCACGCCATCGAAATGTTCCCGTTCCTGGCCAACGCCAAGCTGATGCGCCAGTGGGCCGGGATCACCGACATGACCCCGGACTACAGCCCGATCATGGGCCTGTCGCCGGTGAAGAATTACTACCTGGACGCCGGTTGGGGCACCTGGGGCTTCAAGGCGACGCCTGTCTGCGGCAAGACCATGGCTGAACTGGTGGCCAGCGGCGGCAAGGTACCGGAGTTGATCAAGCCCTTCGGCCTGGAGCGCTTCTCGACCTTCCGGCAAGTCAACGAAATGGGCGCCACGGCGGCCAGTCACTGAGGCAGAGCGGACCATGAAAATTATCAATTGCCCGCTCAACGGGCCACGCAATATCAGCGAATTCACTTATGGCGGCGAATTCAAGCCGATGCCCGATGCACTGCGCTGCAGCGATGCCGAGTGGGCCGACTACGTGTTCAACACCGACAACCTCGCCGGCGTGGTGCGCGAATGGTGGATGCACACGCCGTCGAGCTACTGGTTTCTCGCCGAACGCCACACCGTCACCGACGAAATCCTGCGCACTTTCGACCCTAAAGAATTTTTCACTGCCCGCGTCGACTTCAACGCCGCCAAGGAGATCGCCGGATGAACCGCCTACCCGCCCCGATGGGCCTGCTGATCGACCGTAACCAGCCGCTCGATTTCAGTTTCGACGGCCAACCCTATCAGGGCTTGCAGGGCGACAGCATCGCCAGCGCCCTGCTCGCCAACGGACGCTTCCTGATTTCCCGCTCGTTCAAGTACCACCGCCCACGTGGCCCGTTGACCATGGCCGGGCAGGACGCCAACAGCCTGGTGCAATTGCCCCAGGAACCCAACGTACTGGCCGATGCCCATGCGCTGGTTGCCGGCTTGCAGGTGACGGCGCAGAACGTCAACGGCTCACTGGACAACGACCGGGATGCTTATCTGGGCAAGTTCTCCAGATTCATGCCGGTGGGCTTCTATTACCGCTCGTTCTACAAGCCCAGGGGCATGTGGAAAGTCTGGGAACCGATCATTCGCAAGAAGGCCGGCCTGGGCGTACTCGACCTGATGTTCAAGCCCGAATATTACGACAAGGCCTACCTGTTCACCGACCTGGCCGTGATCGGCGCCGGTCCCGCCGGACTGCACGCGGCCCTGACCGCGGCCAATGCCGGGGCCAAGGTATTGCTCATCGAGCAACAGCCGGTCCTCGGCGGTTCGCTAACCTATGCCCGCTTCGACATCGCCGGCATTCGCGCCGACGCCTTGCGCCGCGAATTGCTCGCGGCGGTGCAACAGCACGCCAATATTCGCATCCTCACCGAGGCGACCTGCAACGCCTGGTTCACCGACAATTACCTGCCGGTGATTCAAGGAAAACGCATGTACAAGGTGCGCGCCCGACAGTGCCTGGTGTGCAGCGGGGCGTTCGACCAGCCGGTGGTGTTTCGCAACAACGACTTGCCCGGCGTAATGCTGACCAGCGCCGCGCAGCGCCTGATGAAGCTGTACGCGGTCAAGCCGGGCAAACGCGCGGTGGTGCTGACCGGCAACGATGACGGTTACCTCGCCGCGCTGGACTTGTTTGACCAGGGCGTCGAAGTCGCCGCGGTGGTGGACATGCGCCAAGGCCCGGGCGACGTGGCCCTACTGGGCGCGCTGGCGCAACGCAAGATTGCCTGCCAGCTCAACAGTACCGTGTATGAAGCGCTGCACGAAAAAGGCCTGCGCCATGTCAATGGCGTCGACGTGCGCAAGATCACCGCCCAGGGCCAGGTCGCCGAGAGCGGGCAACGCCTGGATTGCGACCTGTTGTGCATGTCCGCCGGCTACATGCCGGTCTATCAACTGCTGTGCCAGGCCGGCGGCAAGCTGGCCTACGACGATCAGCGCGCCGAGTTCACCCTCAGCGGACTGCCGCAGAACCTTGCGGTCGCAGGCTCGGTGAATGGCCGTCACCGCCTCGACAACGTGATCGCCGACGGCGTCAACGCCGGTGCCGACGCCGCCGCTGCGCTGGGGCTGGCAGTCGGTGTGCACCGGGCGCCCTTGGGCAGCGAGGTACGGGTCAACTTCAACTGGCCGATCTTCCCCCACCCCAAGGGCAAGGACTTCGTCGATTTCGACGAGGACCTGCAAGTGGCGGACATCGTCAATGCCACGCGCATCGGTTATCGCGACGTGCAGCTGGTCAAGCGTTATTCCACCGTGGGCATGGGCCCCTCGCAAGGGCGTCACTCGGCCCTGCCGACCGCGCGCCTGGTGGCCTGGGCGACCCAGCGCAACATCAGCGAAACCGGCGTGACCACCGCGCGCCCGCCCTTTGTCGCGGAAAAACTGGCCCATGTGGCCGGTCGCGCGTTCGATCCGTATCGACAAACCCCCATGCATGCCCGGCACCTGCAAGCCGGCGCGAAGATGATGCCGGCCGGCATCTGGCAGCGTCCGGCCTACTACGGCAATGCCCGGGACCGCGAGGCATGCATGCAGGCCGAAGCGCTGCATGTGCGCAACAAGGTCGGGATCATCGACGTCTCGACCTTGGGCGGGCTTGATGTGCGTGGCCCGGACGCCGCCGAACTGCTCAACCGGATGTACACCTTCGCCTTCCTCAAGCAGCCGATCGGTCGCTCCCGCTATGCGCTGATGACCAATGAACACGGAGTGGTGATCGACGATGGCGTCTGCGCACGTTTCGCCGACAATCACTTCTACGTCACCGCCACCACCAGCGGCGTGGATCGCATCTACCAGCAGATGCTCAAGTGGAACGCGCAATGGCGCCTGGACGTGGATGTCGCCAACGTCACGGCGGCGATCTGCGCGGTCAATGTCGCCGGTCCCGACTCGCGCAAAGTGCTGGAGAAGGTCTGCACCGACCTCAAACTTAGCGCTCAAGCGTTTCCCTACCTGGGCGTGCGTCAAGGCACCGTGGCCGGGATCAAGGCGCGGCTGTTGCGAGTCGGTTTTGTCGGCGAACTGGGTTATGAAATCCACGTGCCGGCGCGCCATGGCCTGGCGCTGTGGGACGCGCTGATGGAAGCCGGCAAGGCCCATGACATTCGCCCTTTCGGCGTGGAGACCCAGCGTTTGCTGCGCCTGGAAAAAGGCCATGTGATCATCAGCCAGGACACCGATGGCATGACCCATCCCATGGAAATCGACATGGGCTGGGCCGTCAATCGCAACAAGCCGTTCTTCGTCGGGCGGCGCTCGGTGGACATCCTCGAAGCCCAGCCGCAAACACGCAAATTGGTGGGTTTCACCTTGCCCAAGGGCAGCGCGCAACCGCTGGAAGGTCATCTGGTGCTCAACGGCCCGGACATCAGCGGCAACGTCACGTCCTGCGAGTACTCGGCGAGCCTGGGCAAGATCATTGGCCTGGCGTACGCCGGCATCGACCAAAGCACACCTGGGCAACGGATTGCGATCCGTGTCGAAGGTGGGCGTGTGGTCCATGCCGATGTGGTGCCGTTGCCCTTTTTCGACCCTTCCAACCTGCGCCAGGAGCTTTGAGCCATGACCAGCCTGAGACAACAACACAGCGCCGGGCAGCCGGCCCTCGCCCTCCTGCCCACCTGTGCGCTGACGGATCTGACCGACCTGCCCCGGGTCGGATTTCGCGGCGCCGACAGTGCGCGCTATCTGAAGAGTCGGGACTTCGTGCTGCCAGACGCGCCCAACCACGCCGTCACCCAGGTTGACGGCAGCTACGCCGTGCGTTTGTCCCAGACCGAATACCTGCTGCTGGGCAGTGCGCAAGACCAGGGCCAACGCATCGCCGACGAAGAGGCCCGCTGGGAGTTGGACCATCAAGCCAACTACCTGCTGCCACGCCAGGACAGCCATGCCTGGTTCCAGCTGAGCGGTGAACAATTGCCCGAAGTCATGGCCAAACTCTGCGGCGTCGACATGAGCGCCCAGGCCTTCGGCCCCGGTGCCGTGGCGCAAACCTCGGCGGCGCGCATCAACGTGATCGTGGTCAATGCCACGTCGGCGCAACAGCCGCGCTTGTTCATACTCTGCGACCGGGCATCGAAGGCATACTTCCACGCGGCGTTGCTGGATGCCATGGAGGAGTTTTCAGGGTCGCCTGGCGCTGGCGAAATAGGCTGCGAAACATCGCAAACCTGTCATTTGTGTCAGTAGGCCCTCCGATTCATCTCCGATTAAATGGCTGGGGCTTGAGTACCCATCGGGGGTGCTTGAGCCTCACTATTGGAGAAGCATCATGTCGACTCTTACCTCCCCTGCCGGTCATCTGGATCGCAGCTTCGGCACTGACGGCACGACAATCCTGGAAGGATCCGACGTAAAAGCCATCGCCGTCCTGAAAGCCCCCGGCCCTCACCAAGGGAAAATCATTGGCGTGTTGGCGGACGGCAACGACTTCAAACTGTTCCGATTGGAAAAAAACGGCCTGCTCGACACCTCATTCGGTACAGGCGGATATCTGCGTTGGGGGTTCGCAGGCAGCCCAGTCCGGTCCACCCCTACCGGCATCACTGAGCTGAGCGGCGATAAATTGCTGGTGACGGGCTACGTTCAAGAAGGAAGCCCGGCAACCCTCTACTACCCTGCGGTAGCTCGCTTCAACGCTGGCGGCTCCATTGATCTTCTTTTCGGCAATGACGGGGTATATGTTTTCAAGGAACCACTGCCCACCGCGCAACCATCATCGGATATCACCCCACAGCAAACCAGCGATGGGGCTAGCGTCTATGTCGTCGACGCCAACGACGACCGAATTCTCTTTGCCTTCAACAGCGGGACATTTCGCCCCTACGCCAATCAAGGCTTGTTGATTCAACTGACGCCTGCCGGCCAGTTGGACACACGCTTCAACGAACAGGGCTATGTGTTCTTCCAGTTCGATGCGCAAAACACCGCATCCATCGGGCTCGCCGTCCGGCAAAACGGAAATTTCATTGTTGTCGGCACTGCCCCCAATCGTGCCTTTCTCGCCGCGTTCACCCCGACCGGGCAAATCGATTCGTCGTTTGGAACCGACGGTTTTGCCGTGCTTGCACAAGCTGCCGGGCCGGTGACACTCACGCAACTGCTCCTGCAACCGGACGACAAGCCGGTTGCGGTCGGCTGGTTCTCGGTGGCGTCTACCCGCAAGGGCTATGTCACACGCACCTTGGCCGACGGCAAGCCGGACAACACGTTCAACAATGCCCTACCCGTGACCATTGAACGCCCGTTCCAGAGTCTGCACCTCAAAAGCGCCCGACTGGACGCCGAACAGGCCATCGTCGTGGCCGGTGAACTGAACACCCGCGCACTGGGCCTGGTGGGAAGGTTAACGCCCCAGGGTTTAATGGACCGCACATTCGGTATTGATGGACTCTCCGATACCGGCATCGACGGCATCCTCAATTACACCAACAGCATGGCCATTCAAGAAGCGGGCGGGATTGTTGTGGCCGGCAGCAAAAACCCGATGGCCGCGGTATGTCGTTACCACGGCTGACGTCTTGCCATTCATTCTGCACGTTGGCGCCAAAAGCATCTGAGTGCATTGGCGGCTGAAAAAACCGGCAAGACCTCACCTGAAGAAATGACTGGGGGTCTTGCCGAACTGTTTCTTGAACATGCTGGTGAACGCACTGGGGCTGTCGTAGCCCAGTTCCCCGGCAATGTCGATGATCTTCTCGCCCACGGCGATGCGCTCCAGGGCCAGTAGCAACCGCGCCTGCTGGCGCCATTGGCCGAAGGTCATCCCGGTGTCCTTGCGGAACAGGCGCTGGATGGTTTTCTCATCGAGGTCCAGGCGTGCGCTCCAGTGCGCCAGGGTCGAACAATCGCCGGGATCGCGTTGCAACGCTGAACACACCACCTTGATCCGTGGGTCCGAGGGCTGAGGCAGATGCAGCGGCAAGCTGGGCAATATCCTCAGTTCATCGAGGATCAGGCGCATGACCCGGCCTTCGCGCGAATCCGCGTCGTAAGGTGAGGTGATAGCCACCGAGACCTTGATCAACTCACTGAGCAACGCCGAAATACTCACCGCCCTGGGTTCAGTCGGCATGTCCGCAAACGCTTCGGGACGCACGAACAGGCTGCGCATCTTCAACGGGCCGACGCAGCGAATCGAGTGAATGTGCCTGCTCGGCATCCATATCCCGCGGCTGGGCGGTACCGTCCACTGGCTCAATCCCGAGTGCACCACCATCACGCCTTCGATGGCGTAGATCAATTGGTGAGCCTGATGGGAATGCGCTTCGATCACCCAGTTTTCCGGGTAGTCGGTAGCGCTGCTGCTCACATCGCAGGATCGGTCGTCGATCTCTCTGAGGAATTCTTTCAGCGACTTGATCATGATGCCCTTTTTGCGATAGTCGACTCCCGAATTGCGTGAGACAGGCAGTCGGGCGGTCCCTAGGATAACGCCGAACCCTGAAATGGGCAGCGCTTTTGTGCCTGGCACCGAGCCCCCGTCTTACGTTTTTTCTGGAAGGATCCCATGTCCATCAGTACCACTACTTCCCCCACGGCGACAGCTTCAGTGGCCAGCCAAGCCAGCCCGCTGGTGATGCGCGTCATCGGTGCCTGTGCCCTGGCGCATCTGATCAATGACCTGATCCAGGCCGTGCTGCCGTCGATCTACCCGATGCTCAAGGCCACGTACGGCCTGACCTTCACCCAGGTCGGCCTGATCACCCTGACCTTTCAATTGACCGCCTCGCTGCTGCAACCCTGGGTTGGTTACTACACCGACCGCCACCCCAAGCCGTGGCTGTTGCCGGCCGGTATGGTCTGTACCCTGGTCGGCATCCTGATGCTGGCAATGGTCGGCAGCTTCGGGGCGATTCTCATGGCCTCGGCGCTGGTGGGCATTGGCTCGTCGACCTTCCACCCGGAGACTTCCCGGGTTGCGCGCCTGGCCTCGGGTGGTCGCTACGGTCTGGCCCAGTCGACCTTCCAGGTCGGGGGTAATGCCGGCAGTGCTTTTGGTCCACTGCTGGCAGCGGCCATCGTCATCCCTTATGGCCAGGGCAACGTCGCCTGGTTCGGGCTGTTCGCAGTATTCGCCATCCTCGTGCAATACGGCCTGAGCCGCTGGTACCGCAACCATCTGAACCTGTTCAAGCTCAAGCAGGGCACCAAGGCAACCCATGGCTTGTCGAGACAACGGGTGAGTTTTGCCCTGGTGGTCCTGGCATTGCTGGTGTTCTCCAAGTACTTCTACATGGCCAGCTTCACCAGCTACTTCACGTTCTACCTGATCGAGAAGTTCGACCTGTCGGTGGCCAGCTCGCAACTGTACCTGTTCCTGTTTCTCGGCGCCGTGGCAGCCGGCACCTTCTTCGGTGGGCCGATCGGTGACCGGATCGGGCGCAAGCAAGTGATCTGGTTCTCGATTCTCGGAGCGGCGCCCTTCACCCTCGCCCTGCCCCATGTCGACCTGTTCTGGACGGGCGTGCTGAGCATGGTCATCGGCTTCATCCTCGCCTCGGCCTTCTCGGCCATCGTGGTCTTCGCCCAGGAACTGGTGCCCGGCAACGTCGGCATGATCGCCGGGGTTTTCTTCGGCCTGATGTTCGGTTTTGGCGGCATCGGCGCCGCGCTGCTCGGGCACCTGGCGGATATCCACGGCATCGAGTACGTGTACACGCTGTGTTCGTTCCTGCCGCTGCTGGGCATCCTGACGATCCTGTTGCCGTCCACCAAAGGGGTTTAGTGCGCGGCCAGGTATTGCGCCAACGTCAAGGCATTGCCCAGTGCCGCGCCGCTGGCGGTGTTGTCGAAGATGCACCAGGCTGACTGTCCTTCGGCAGTGGCTGTTTGCAGCTCGACCGCCAGGCGTTCCAGGCGTGGCAATTCATAAGGGCTGTAGTAGATGCGCGGCGACCCATGCAGGCGCCAGTATTTGAGCCCCGGCCATCCCCGTGGTGTCGAGTCAGTGCTGATACGCGAAGGGTCCACCGCAACCTGCGCGATGTGATAGTGCACCAACAGTGCCTCGGCACCGACCCAGGACTCGTGCCGGGGCTCGAGCACCACAGGCCCTGGAAAACACCGCCTGATGCTGATGAAAAACGCTTCGGCGACCGACTCGTCAAACACCAGCGATGGCGGTAGCTGCACCAGCAGGCAGCCCAGGCGATCGCCCAGGCCGGAGCATTGCAGCACGAACTCATCGAGCGCCTGATCACAGGCCTGCAGGCGCTGCACATGGCTGATCAGCTTGGGCACCTTGACACTGAAACGAAAGCCGGCCGGCACGCTGGCCGCCCAGCGCTGGTAGGTTTGCTGGCGATGCGGGCGATAGAACGAGCTGTTGATCTCGGCGCAGTTCAGTCGCGCCGCATAGCGCTGCAAGTGGGTGCCTTCAGCTGTAAAGGCGGCTGAATGTTCCCTGCCCAGGCTCCAGCCGGCACACCCGGTGAAAATCGTCCGTTCGTTCACGCCCATTGCCTCTACCAGTGCTTATGACTAAGGGCGCAGCGCAGATGCGGCGGTTCATTTTTTCATCGACGGCACCTGATCGATGGTTGCCCGCCATCGGTGATTACCTTTGTGCACAAACAGTTGCAACCAATGGCCATTGATCCCGGTCGACATCGAAAAGCCAGGTTACGGTGAACCTCCCATGGAGAGCTGCAGATGATAGGAGTGATTGTCCCGGTGCATAACGAGGAACAGCGTCTTGAGGAATGCATCGAGTCGCTGCTGGCGGCGGCTTTTCACCAGGACCTGGACCGTGAAGAAGTCAGGATCCTGATCGTCCTGGATGACTGCACGGACACTTCCCTGGACATTGCCCAGGCCTACGGCGTGTGGACGTTGAGCTGCACCCACCGCAACGTTGGAAAAACCCGCGCGCAAGGCGCCGAACACTTGCTGGCGGCGGATGCTCGCTGGCTGGCCTTCACCGATGCCGACAGCGTCGTGCCCGACTCTTGGCTGGTTGAGCAGATCAGGTTCAACGCCGATGCGGTCTGTGGCCTGGTCGAAGTCAACGACTGGTCCGAACATTCGGAGCGAGTGCGCGAGCGCTATCACGCCAATTACCGCCCCGTTGAGGGCCATCGGCATATCCATGGGGCCAACCTCGGCGTCTCTTCTGCGGCGTATCGCAAGGCGGGCGGATTCCAGGCCTTGCCCGCCCACGAAGATGTGCAACTGGTCGCCGACTTGGAACGCAGCGGCGCGCGCATCATGTGGACGGCCGGCAACCCGGTCACCACCAGCGCTCGCCAGCATTGCCGGTGCCGGGAAGGCTTTGGCGACTACCTGAAGTCACTGGCCGGGTAACGACTGGCAGGTTTCGGCAAGGTCGATCGAGGTTGCTGTTCGGCTCCAGTATTCGAGCAGGAAATCCGCGTCCTCATGGCGCACCAGACGATGCAGGTGCAGGCGTTCGCCAAGCGCCGCATGAACATCGCGACCGTCCTGCGAACAACCTTCGATCGGATGCAACCAGTGACAGGCCAGCACGCCGCCCGCCGGGCCGAGGCTGCGCAAGGTGTTTTCGATGACCTGGTGCCACTCGTCCACATCGAGGAAGTACCCCACTTCGCTGAGCACGATGAGGTCAAAGTCACCGTCCGGCCATTGCCGGGGAATACCCGCCTGCTCGACGTGGACATGATGCAGTCCACTCAAGCGCTGGCGCGCCAGGTCGACCGCCTTCGCGTTCAGGTCCTGGCACAGCAACGCGGCGCAGCGCCCGGCCAACTGTACGCTGAGTTCACCGTTGGCACAGGCTGGCTCGAACACACGTTGATAGCGCTGGCGCGGCAGGCTGGCCAGCGTCAGCTCGCGCTTGCGCTTTTCGTACCAGCGGGTCCGGAAGGACCAGGGGTCATCGCTGGCCCCGAACAGTTGTTCGAAGTAGTCGGGGGATACGCTCATAAAAACACCAGTTCAAAAGGCTGCAGCAATCGTTCGAGGGTTTCACCGCTCAACACCGCGGGTGTCTGACCGTCGCGGCTGACCTGCGACGCATGGGCCGCGATGGCCTGGCGCTTGCGCGCCAACACGTGTGGGGCCAGCAGGTATTTGTGCGCTCGCGCCCAAGGGACTCGGGCATCGTTGGGGCGCGCCCAATGCCATGCCCAGACCGGCACTTCAATCAGGCAAGCCTGGTGGCGGGCTACCGCGCAGGCGGTCGCGCGGCCGGTCGCCTCGTGATCGCAATGTCCGTCCCGGCGCCAGGTGGTGATCACACGATCGCCCGGGCGAATCAATGCCGCCAGCCGCTCGACCAACCACGCCTCCTGCGTTTCTACAGCGCTGTCGGGCAACGCCAGGCGTTGCCAGTCCAGCAAATCGACATCGAGCCCCATGCGGGCGAGCGCGAGGGTACTTTCCATCGGGCGCTGCCGTCGCAGGCGTGTCGGCGTCCAGTGCCGCGATTGCGGGTGGCTGGCTTCGCCATCAGTGACCGCAATCATCAGGACGTCGGCCTCGTTGCCCTGCATTCCCGCGAGGATGCCGGCGCACCCGAGGACTTCATCGTCAGGATGCGGGGCGACGACGACCAGGCGCCGCCCCGCAGGCACCAGTTGTCGATGAGTGATGGTTGGCACCTGCGCCAACCCGTCACTGGCCTGCCATTCGGCCAGTGTTGTCCCCTTCCCCTGAATCAGGTTTTCTTGAGAAGCCGGCCCGGCGATCACAGCGCCCACCCATCGAGCGGCTGCGCGGCGACCTGCTGCCCAAGCTGCGCCAGGTCCTTTTCGGCATGGCTCTGTCGCAGGAATACCGGCAAGTCGGCGGCGAGCCTGGCGAAGTGACTGTCACGACACAATGGCGTGGCACCCAGCCCGCGTGCGACATGTGCAAGCACGCTGTCGACGGCCGCTTCTACTTGGGCACGCAGTCGGCGGACAGGAAGTTGCGCCGAGCGCCGGGGGTTTTCATCGATCCAGAGGGCGGTTTCCCGAAGCGCTGCCCGAGCGCAGCACAACGCCGCATCGACGGCTCCCAGATGCGCCTGGGCATGGGCGTCGCAGTACGGTTGCGTACAATGTTGGCGAAGGTAATCGGCAAGCGCACGAGCGGCGCCGTACCAACACGCGGCAATCCCGGCCCCACCGTGCCAGAAGCCGGGTCTGTCGACATATTGCCCGGGCAAACCGACACAACGGCCCAGCGCACCCTCGAACAGCACGTCGACGCTGGCCGTACGGCCCATGCCAACCGCTTGCCAGCCATCGTCGAGTAGCGTGATCGCCGGCTGCTGCAACGTGACCGCCACCAACTGCGGTTGCATCTGCTCATCCCACGCTGTCACCAGCGCCCGATCGAGTATCGCCGCGCCGGAACACCAGGCCTTGCGGCCCTGCAAGTACACGGTCCCGGCCTGATGGTCGACAATATTAAGCCGGGCAAAGGCCGGCTCGGCCGCCCAAGTGCCCCAAGTGCCCGCGGCCGGCGGCGCGTCGGGTTCGAGCTCGGCCATGATTGCCAGCGCATCGGTATGACCTTCGAACAGCTTGGCCAGTGCCAGATCGCTGGCCGAGACGGCGGCCAGGGTGCGCCAGCGATCCAGGGTTCGGCCTTGCCCGGGCAGAGGCAGGTCGGTAAATCCATCGCTGACGAGCTGCTGCATCAGCGGTTGCAGTGCAGCGTCCGCGATGCTTTTCGAAGGCCGACAGGCGAACCGTTGCAGCAGACGTTCGAGGGTTAACGCGTTGCTCATGGCCCTTTCTCCCTGATCACGACTGAGTGCTCCTGATCTTCAGCGCTTGAAATTCAGCGCTTGAAGTTCTGAGCCAGGCCGCCTTCAGGAGTTCACTGCACCTGCACCTGCGGTTTTTTAGAACCACCCATACCCAGGCAATGTCACTCAACAATAGGTCCCTGCAATAGCCAGCCTTTAAAGCGCCGGGCAAAGACGGAGGTCACAGATGAACAGGTCGAAAGCGGATGCTCCCGCGCGACAAATGATGTTCCAACACAATGGCTGGGTGCCGAACAACCCTCGCCTGCCGGTGCTGGTCTATCCCAAGGCCATCGCTGTCAAGGGCGACGATCCGGCGGCCCTGTTCGAACAAACCTTCAGTGCCAACGGCTGGCCACCACAATGGCGCTACGGCATTTATGACTTCCATCACTATCACACCGAAGGCCATGAAGTGCTTGGGATAGCCAGCGGTCATGCCCGCCTGATGTTGGGCGGACCTGGCGGCCACGTGCTGCAGGTCAGTGCCGGGGATGTGCTGTTGTTGCCGGCTGGCACCGGGCATTGCAACCTGGATTGCAGCGACGACTTCCTGGTGGTCGGCGCCTATCCACCGAGCCAGCATGCCGACATTTGCCGAGAAGCGCCGAGCGCTGCGCAGTTGCAAAACATCGAAACGCTGCCATTCCCCGACCAGGATCCGGTGCAGGGTGCACACGGCGCGATCAGCGAGTATTGGTGCAAGGGCTAACTTGCGTCAGGCATGGCTGGTGAAAATCTCGAACTCGTAGCGAAGGCCCCGATCCAATGAGTACACACCGGAGGCCAGTACCATGAACAACGATGACCACATCACCCCTGCCGACACCCCGTCCACCGAAGAGGATGACGCCCTTGCGACCCCTCCCCCCGAAACCACGGAGGAGGAAGCCGAGGGCCTCAGGCGCAAAGTTGCCGAGATCGAACGCAAGGTAGCGGATGGCAATTGAACCGGCGGTGCATCAATAGCGCCGGGTGACGGTCAACGCGACCACGGCAATGCGCTCCACCCGTTCATAGCCGGGCTTGAGCAGTTCCTCGCCGAACACGTCAGGGTCCAGTTCGCGATAGGTCCAGCTGAAATTGTCGTCGCCCAGTAGCGGCTGGATGGATTCGAGAAAAGGATCCGTCCCGGCCACCATCGCCACTCCTGTATACAGCAGCAGGCTGCCGCCTTTGTCCAGGCGCGGCAGCGATTCACGCACGATGCGTACCGACAAGGCTTCCCCCAGCGCCCCACCGCCATGCCGATACGCCCGTTGCTGGCTGTCGTTCATGTAGGGCGGGTTGGCGATGATCAGGTCGAACAGCCCTTCGACACTGCCCAGCACGTCGCTGTGGTAAGCGCTCACATTCCTGGCTTGGGCCAGCTCGGCATTCACCGCCGACAAACGCAACGCCCGTGGATTGATATCCACCGCCAGCACGTCGGCGTCCGGGCGGGCGCGGGCGACGACCAGTGCTCCGATACCGCTTCCGCAACCAATGTCCACCGCGCGCCGCACGGGCTCGGAGCGCTGCTGCAGATGCGCTTCGATCAATTGCGCGAAGCGGTAGCTGTCGGGCCCGAAAAACACCGCGTCACTCTGCATCGTTGGGTACGCCGAGTGGGCAATCAACAAGGGACCAAGGCTTGACCAACGTACCGTGCTCCGCCACAGCGAGCCGTCTTTTTCGACGATGGCCGCCTGCTCCAGGTCAGCCAGTTCCTGCGCTGGAAACAGCGTGTGCTCAAAAGGCATCGACCAGCCGAACACGTCACGCCGGTCTTTGGCCAAGGGCGGTGCAAAGCGTTGGCAAACGCGCTCATGGGTCAAGGGCGTCGGGGTGATGAAACGGTAGTCCTGGGCAGCCAGGCGCTTGCCGAGCTCCAGCAAAGTACGATCGGCAATCTGTTGTTCTGACATGCATGACACTCCTGGAATCAGCGCAAACGGGCCACGCATTCAATAAAGCGACGGGTTGCATAGAGCCCGGCGGGACGACAATGGCGCTGTGCGCAGAGCCAAGGGATCAGCAGTTGCAACTGCTGTCGCGGTGACTGGTCGTGCAGGGCGTCTTGCAAGGCCTTGAGCTCGGTATCGTTCGCCCAGGCGTCATCGGCGAAGGCATCATCGGAGGGCACCCGGCGTATCGCCCGTTGCTGTTGCGGCGCTTGCCAGTCACCGGCGATCCAGTCGTGCAGCAGTTGTTTTTCGTAGCCACTGAACACGCCGAACATGGCCGCCGTGTCACCCTCGATCAACTGCCAGAAGCGGCTTTCCCCGGGGGGGCCATGCCGTTTTATCCAGCCCTTGCGTTGCAGGGCGCCGAGAAAATCTTCGGTCTGGCCAGGGGTTGCCAGCCATTGATTGACGGTCTGGCCTTCGATCTGGCAGTAATCGGAATGCATGTGCTGTCCATAGGTACGTTTGCGCTCGAGCATGGCAATCACTTCCTGCTGCAGATCGAAACCTGCAATCACCGCCGTCGAGCCAGGCCCCAGGTCATTGAGTCGATAGCCGACGGCAACGCGCCGATAGAACTCGTCCCGCCCCTCCTCCATGGGCATCAGTTCGAGCAGCGCTTCAATAGCCTTGCGCCCGTGACCGCTGCTGATGTTGTCGATGGTCACGTGCAGGGTGAAATAGTAAGGATCGATCCCCAGCTCACGCAGTTCATAGGCACTGATCAGCAAGTGCAGTGGCAGTTGTTCATAGCCAAGGTTGTAGCCGATCACCTCCGGCATGAACATCGCGCTGCACTGCCCCAGTGCCAGCTGGATTGCGCCTTGGCGAAAATGTTCGTCGAGCAGCCCCTGCCTGTCGCCACAGTCGTGGGCGGCCAGCAGCTTGCGGTAGATGACCACGTGATTCTGCCGCGCATCGCCGTTACCCAATTCTTCCAGATAGGTGCTCAGCAGCCCGTCATAGCGCATGTCCTGCCAATGCTCCAGCACCCCGGCCAGCCATGCACCGTCGACTTCCTTGGTCGGGGCAACACGTTGCAGGAAACACAGGGCATGGGCCTTGTTCGAGAAATACCGACGCGCCCCGCCCTGCTTGCGCGCCTCGAGATAGAGGGCATAGTCACGCGCCACATCGGCACAATGTTGTTCCGTCCATGACGACAACTGGCCTGGCTCTTCAGGCAGATCACAGGGGAGTTCGGCGGCGAGGGCCAGTTGCTCGCGCAGGAACTGTTCGCCCCGCGTGGCTGCTTGCGGGTCGTTGCTGTACAGCAAACCATAGAGTTCACGGTAAGGGCCATCGACGCCGGCATCCGAAAGCGCCGAAGGCGAACCCGACAAGGGCGTGAATAGTGTCATTGGCTGTTCTCCTGGGCAGTGCATCGGGCTATCGCCGGGCGCCTGCGTTTATCGCCTGTCGTCGGACAAAGGTGTTTGTTCATCTGCCTCGGGAAGTTTCCTGTCGCGCTCATTCCAATCCTGCGCGCCGTCGTCATCTTCGAGGTCGGGCTGGGTCAGGGGATCGTATTTACCCGGATCGTCCGACGCAGGTTTTACAGCGCCCTGTGACTTGTCCGGGTCTTGCCCTTTATCCTGGAAGATCGTTTCGCTGGACATGTTTCACCTCACCACGTAGTTCCGGGTTTTCCGGGCCGTACTGGTTTGAAGGTGTCCAGGGGAAAGTGTGCGTTCGAATAGACGAGCGGCATGTGCACTTGTAGGAGCCAGCGGTGCGGCGATCCGACTTGCCGGCGAAAGCGTCATTGAAAATCGCCTTCGTCGGCATGCCGGGTTCCACCAGGTTTTGCGTTCCCCTGAGCCGCCACAGGCTGCGATGTTTTGATCTTCTATTCCCGGGGATCAATTCGATCCAGCGCGCGGTTCACCGCCAACTCCCCCAGCATGATGACTTGCGCAATACCCAACAGGACATTGCGACTCGCCCCCTGCGTGCGATCCGCCAGATCCAGGGCCATGACATTAGCTGAAGCCAGTGACTCACAGGCGTGGGCCAGGAGGGTTTCGGTCTCGAGTTCAGGGTTGACGATGAACATGGTGCAGGGTTTGCGTGGGGTGGCGTTGATGTCGGCGGCTGAGGAGATGGGGTCGTTGCGATTGTTTAAGTCGGTGGGATCAATACGCGGGGGATCGGGAGTGACCTTGGACATATCTCAGGTTCCTAATGGTATGCCACCCTCCTGCTGCTAAACGAAAAGGGAGGCAGCTGCACGCAGGTTAGCAGACCGGGGAACCTAAGAAGCCGGCGCGCCCAAGGGCGCCCTGCGCACAGCCACCATCAAAATGCAGGCGTAAACCTGACTGATGAAAGCGTCATGCGACTTAGGTTATCGCGGGCTGCTAAACCCGATCACTGATGTGCAGTGACACGAATCAAGTTACCGAGCGACCCCAAGGCGCACAAGCCGGCGGATTCTGGCGTAACCGTAGGCAACGACGCAAGACGCTGTGGCTTTCGGGAACTAGCGTAAGGGCCTTCTTACAAACACTCAGAAGCATCCTACGCGTCCATCAGAAACGTCCTATTTCCACCTCGACCCAACTTCGTGAAGGCTTGCGAGGCTCGCGCGCGGATGCTCATAAAAATCCTTTTGCCCTAGCGTGCGCCAGCCCTCTGAAGCTGACCATTTCGCTGCCTGCTCCCCTTTCGTTACAAGGAACGTACACGCCATGGCAACGCTGCTCGACTGGATTTTTGGCCGTCACTACGATTCAAGCACCCCCAGGGTCTGGCCAACCCCTGCCACCCAACCCACTTCGCCAGCGACGACTCCCGAAGCCGAACGCTTGCCGCCGCTGAAAAACTGGTGCCACCCGTTCAAGGACGCGCGCGACCCGTTACAACAGCTGACCCACCTGGCCAACGCCACCGCCGGTTACTACCCTCTGGGCCGCAATGGCCTGTGGCACGGCGGCGTGCATTTCGACAGCGGTACCGCCAGTTCCCTGGATCAATCCAGCGTGCACTGCCTAGCCGACGGCGAAGTGGTGGCTTACCGCATCGATACGTATTCGCCGAAAACGACCTACTTCGTCAATGAAGAAGTTGAAAAACCCTTCTCGCGCAACTTCGTGCTGGTCCGTCATCACCTGCAGCCGCCGAAGCTTGAGGGCAGCACCGATCAGCCGCCGAGCCTGATCTTCTACAGCCTGTACTTGCACCTGCAGGATTGGGTGAAGTATGACGACGATCCGAACCTGGAACGGCCGGGATTCTGGCGCGAAGTGTACCGGGTCAAGGCCACGGCGAACGAGCCCCATCCTGACGATCCCGAACAACGCGGCGTGTACGTTTACTACCGCCCCCGGTCCGACAAGGTCGCTGACTTCTTGCCCTGCGGCGCCGAGCTGAGCATCAGCGGCGACGGCGAGTACCGACGTCTGGAAAACCGCCTGGGCCCGGCCAGCCTGAGCAATGCCGATGGATCGCTGCGCGGTTACCTCGCATCTCAGTTCCTGCAGTCGGTGGTGAACGGCGAGCATCGCATCGAAACGGCTAGAGATGCACTCAAGGTGCGCCCGGAAGCGAGCCTGCACCGCAAGGAAATCAGCGAGTTGCCCAAAGGTACGGTCGTCACCGTCAGCGGTGAAGGCGAATTTCGCAAACTGGAACGGGTCACGCAGTGGGTACAGTTCGCTGCGCTGCAAAGCGTGCTGGAACCACTGGCGACAGATCGGATAATGGTCCTCGACACCCCCGTCGCGATCAAGGCCGGAGACTTGATCGGCCACCTCGGCCTGTATCAGGACTGTGACGCGGATCAGCCGGAACAGAAGCTGCACCTGGAAACGTTCAGCGGTGATGACGTCGAGGCGTTCATCGAAGCCAGCCGGGCTTGGGCGCAGCACCTGCCGGAAAAAGACAGGACCTGGCTGAAGCTCGCCAAGGGCACACCCGTGGTGGCGCCAGAAGGACATACCGCTGCGCAAATGCAGATGGCCAGTGATTCCAGCCCGCGCAGTGCGGCCGACCTGTTGATCCCCAAGAAGCTGCTTGATGACCTGCCGGCGGATCGAAAAATCCAGGTGCCTGCGAACCCGACCCGCAAAGCGCGCACCTGGTATCACCTGGAAAACCTGCTTCACGACGCCGACAACAATCTTCTCGATGGCTGGGTGTGTGAAGAGATTGGCGTAACGCCCTGGGTCAGTCCCTGGGCCTGGGAAGGCTATGACGTCATCATCGACTACAGCCGACCCAAACACTTGATGGCCTCTTTTCTCAGCGCAATCGACAGTTTCAGCGACGCGCATCGCGAGCGTTATCGCCCCTTTGCCGAAAAAGACGATAAAGGCCCGATGAAGAACCGGTTGTACGAGATCATCGATCGCAACCGCGACGGCAAGATGACAGCCACTGAACTGCAAGCGGCCCTTGAGCTGCCGGCGCATGCGCAGTCGATTTCGCAGATGATCCTGTATAAGGAAAGCGAATGGTTTCAGCAGCCGAAGATATGGGACGCACTGGATGAATTGCTCGGCCATAGCGGCTCGACGCCGCACTTGAACTGGCTGGCGGGGAAGCAGCGGATTGCAGAGCTGGGGTGGTGGAGGGACGTCGCGGAAAAGGTGGGGCTGCCTTCATGGGGGAGTGCCTATCACTTTCATCCGGTTGGTTTGATGGGGAGTTTTAGTGGTGACCGATTTAAGTTTTCCCTTGAAACTATGAAAAGCATTTACCCGAAGCTTGGTGAAGATCGAAACGGTGATTTGCAAAAAATCGCTGACGAATTAAACGCAAACCTCGACTTCTTCAAGTTAAATACTCCATTGCGAAGAGCTCACTTTTTTGCAAAGATAAAACAAGAAACCGGGGAGGCTTTATCGATAGATGAGAGTTTCGCATATAAATCCAGCACATTGATTGACTTGTTCAGTTACTTTCGGAATAACCCGGAAGAAGCAAGGCGATACGGGT
Source organism: Pseudomonas umsongensis (assembly GCF_002236105.1). Taxonomy (GTDB): domain Bacteria; phylum Pseudomonadota; class Gammaproteobacteria; order Pseudomonadales; family Pseudomonadaceae; genus Aquipseudomonas; species Aquipseudomonas umsongensis. The sequence continues at coordinate 450,895 of NZ_NIWU01000001.1, read as the reverse complement.
ACAAAATCAAGACAGGAAAAATCAAAGAAAATGGTGTCTCTATGGGTCGCGCCGATTATGAGGCTATCGCCAATGGGGCATATGGGGGGCGCACCGAACTCGGCAACCGAGGAATTTCAAGCGGGGATGGTTGGAGGTATAGAGGGCGAGGTTTAAAACAGCTGACAGGATTGCACAATTACACACTATTTCAACGTTGGCACACAAAGCATTCGGCGCAGTGGCCAAACGATTATGCAGACTTTGTTGTGAATCCTGACTTGTTGTTGGAGGTGAAATATGCGGTTCGGTCGGCTGCGAGTTTTTGGCTGAACAATGAGTTATATAAAATAGCAGATAAAGGTAGCGCTTTGGAGGTTGTGGATTCAATAACCACTGTCGTAAATAAACATACGGCAAGCCACCCAGATAGAAGGGGGCACTTTGTTGATCTATTGAAAAAAGGGAATTTAAATTGAAAAAAATACTGATAGTTTGTTTGGCTATTGGGTCTTTTGTGAACCCTAAGTCCTGGGCAAAGGATCGATACGTGGACAAAAATTCAACATTATGTGAAAAGGGTGAGGATGTTTACATTAGCTGTGCATTCAACTCCAGTTTGGATCAAGACAACTACTTGGGGAAGGTTGCTTCCATTTGCGCGAAGAACAATACATCTCCTGACAGTGGCTATGTACAGTATCGTTTTGGAAAACCGTCCTACGGTGTTGGTCCGGCAAGAATAGAACTGCAGTATCCAGAGCAAAAAATACCACCAAAGGGAATATTCACAATTTACAATTCGAGCAACTCTGAAAGTACCGGGGTCGCTCTTCGCTTTGCACGTGGCGAATACCTTTATTCATTCGAAAGCCTTAACTCCTTCGGCTACAACGTTGTTGCCAGAAAACAAGACAAAAAAGTTTTTAATAAAAACTGTGACCTTCCTGGGTTAGACTATTTAACCGACGATGCGTATCAAGGCATACAAACAGTAGAACTTGGCACAACAAAGATATCCGATGCGAATAAATGCAGCAGCATTGGTCTTCGGGAAGCTTATAGCTCTATGGATGTAGAACGGGTGAATGCATGTATTGTCTACACAAAAACGGATTTGCAAGCCAATGCGAAACCAACCCGTAAACCTGATGGAATATCCCTTTATTCAGTTATTCCATCTGAAAGCCCAAAGCTTGTTTATGAATTTCCATACTTGGGTACGGAAGGGGTTATCACTGACGCATTTTTTCTTCCCGTTGATGATGGGGGAGAAGAACTATTGTTCGTCGTACATCGCATGGAAATACCAAGGGCGTGGGATCCGGCAAGCGATATTTACGATGTTAGTGTTTTTAGATTGGAGGCGGACACATTACTTCTGGACAAAAAGCTCACTCGTTTTTTTCATTTGGGTGGAGATGAAGTGGATAAGCAGGGAAGAACAACATATGCGTACCCGTATAAAGACAAAAAAAGTGTTGAGAAAACGGTAAGCTCGCCTTTGTTTCACGCCATCCATACTGGCAAAATTATCACCGGCTCCATTATGGAAAAAGCATATCTTTATGAGGGCGGCTCGGAGCCGTTGCTACAATACGCGCCAAATATGTATTTAATTAAGGGGGACAAAGTTTTAGCGGAGGATTCGTGGGGTGGATGGTGCAGGGTTTCATATAAAACAACAATAAAAAAAATCACGAAATGGACACAGTGCAAGTCAATTAATTTTTCAGAGAGTTAGGTGAAAACATGCCAATCAGACTGGATAAACTCCCTCCTCCCGCACTATGCCCTCAACCACCTCGTTTTTTGCTTTGGCTCAGCCTGTTGTTGCTGTTCTGTTTGCTGGGCACAGGAGGAACGCTGTTGCTCGGCGATGAAACCTTACCTCAACGGCCTACGGAGTTCTGGCGCGCGGCCTTGGTCTTTCCAATCCTGAGTTGGTTTGTACTGGGTTTCGGACGAGCGCTGTTATACGTCGGCGAACACGGTGCCGCCGAAGGTTGGGATGAAGCGCGTGAAGAAGACCTGATCCGCAAGACTCGACAGGGCCGCCGCTCGCAACAGGTGTTGGGCGTGAGTTTGCAGACGGTGCTTCAGCAGCCTGGCGATGAGGCATCAACACAACTGGAAGCTCTCCTGAGTGGGACGACGGCGTTGAAGTCCCAAGCGTCCAGAATGGATGGAGCAATACTTCGCCATAGTTGTTTATCGTGCGATGCCGATGAAAATCCGGAAGCGCTATTGCTGAGTATATGGGCGCAGACGCTCGCCGACCTGGCGCCAACGTTGGCGCAATTGCCTGCTGATCAACCGCTGGCCCTGTTGCTGGACGTCGACAACGGTTTGCCGGAGAGCCAGTGGCGCCGAGTCTGGCGGCAGGCGTGGCGCGAATCCGGTATTCGCCAGCTCGTTACCCCTGTCGATGGCAGCGGACTGACTGCAATGGACCTGTGGCTCGACCGGCGTATCCGCGATCGGGCGTTGCTGTTGGTGGTGGCTGTGCAGTTTGCACCGCAGCAGCCTGAAGGCAAGGCAGAAGCCGCCGTCGGGTTGTTGTTTGGCAACCGCCTGACGCAAACCACCTTAGCGCCGATAGCTTATCTTCACCGCCCGGAACAGGAGCGCACGCCCTCCTCCGATGACCTGTTTTATGCCACGCGCCAGGCCCTTGATTGGGTGCCGCTTGAATCGACATCGATCGAGCGGGTTTGGCGAGTGGGTATCAACGCGCAACGGGCTGTGGATGTTGCGAGCGTACTGAGTAAAGTCCCCATGCCAGTCAATAAAACGGGATTGTGCGACCTCGATGCGATGTTGGGTCATCCAGGCTGTGCGTCACCTTGGCTAGCCATCGCAACTGGGACGCAGGCGATTGCGCGTGGCGCAGGACCGCAATTCATCTTCAGTGGTGGTGCTGCCGCGGCGGGTCTGTGGGGCACGGTGTTGATGCCAGTATCAGCCCCTTAAAAGCGTAAGCACCGAAAGTCAAAAGATCGCCGCCTGCGACAGCTGCTACAGAGTGAGCAGGCGGCGATCCAACTTGCCGGCGAAGAACGATAACATGGTGCGGCAGATGCACCGCACCGCCGGCTCCTACAATATTTCCGCGCATTCCAGGTTTCAGGTGTGATGAATCTCCCGGTCCTTGGTTTCCGGCAGGAAGAACGTACCCAGGATGGCCGTCATCACTGCGATGACGATCGGGTACCACAGCCCATAGTAGATATCGCCGGTGGCCGCGACCATGGCGAAGGCCACGGTCGGCAGGAACCCGCCGAACCAGCCGTTGCCGATGTGATAAGGCAGCGACATCGAGGTGTAGCGAATGCGCGCCGGGAACAGTTCCACCAGCCAGGCGGCGATCGGACCGTAGACCATGGTCACGTAGATCACCAGGATGGTCAGCAGCAAAAGCACCATCGGGTAGTTGGTCTTGGCCGGATCGGCCTTCTCGGGGTAGCCGGCGTCCTTGAGGGCGGTGCCGAGGGTCGCGACGAAGGCGTCGTTGCGGGTCTTGAAGTCGGCGGCCGGCATGCCGGTGCCTTCGAAGCTTGGGATGACTTTGTCGCCGATGCGCACCTGCGCGACGGTGCCCGGTTCGGCCTTCTCGTTCTTGTAGGGGATGGCCCTTTTCGCCAGCACGGTCTTGGCCAGGTCGCAGGAGCTGGTGAATTTGGCCTTGCCGACCGGGTCGAACTGGAACGAACACTCGTCGGGATCGGCGACCACCGTGACCGGGTTCTTCTCCTGCGCAACGAACACGTCGGGATTACCGTACTGGGTCAACGCATTGAAGATCGGGAAGTAGGTCACCGCTGCGAGGATGCAGCCAGCCATGATAATGCCCTTGCGTCCGATGCGGTCAGACAGGCTGCCGAAAATGACAAAAAATGGCGTACCGATCAACAGCGAACCGGCAATCAGCAGGTTGGCTGTCTGCGCGTCGATCTTGAGCGTTTGCAGCAGGAAGAACAACGCGTAGAACTGCCCGGTGTACCAGACGACGGCCTGGCCGGCGGTACCGCCGAGCAACGCCATGATCACTATCTTGAGGTTCTCCCAGCGGGCGAAGGATTCAGTCAGCGGCGCCTTGGAGGACTTGCCTTCGGCCTTCATCTTCAAGAACACCGGCGACTCGCTGAGCTGCAGGCGGATGTAGACCGAGATGATCAACAGCAGGATCGACAGCAGGAAGGGAATCCGCCAGCCCCAGGCCTCAAATGCTTCGTTGCCGAGGACTGTACGGCAGGCCAGGATCACCAGGAGCGAAAGGAACAGGCCGAGGGTGGCGGTGGTCTGTATCCACGAGGTGAAGTAGCCACGCTTGCCTTTGGGTGCATGTTCGGCCACGTAAGTCGCTGCGCCGCCATACTCGCCACCCAGGGCCAGGCCTTGCAACAGGCGCAGGGTGATCAGGATGATCGGTGCCGCCACGCCAATGGTCGCGTAACCGGGCAAAAAGCCCACGACGGCGGTAGAGATACCCATGATCACAATGGTGATCAGGAAGGTGTGCTTGCGCCCGATCATGTCGCCCAGACGGCCGAACACGATGGCGCCGAAGGGGCGAACGGCGAAGCCTGCGGCGAACGCGAGCAAGGCAAAGATGAAGGACGTTGTCTCGTTGACGCCAGCAAAGAAGTGCTTGGCGATAATCGCGGCAAGAGAGCCGTAGAGATAGAAGTCGTACCATTCGAACACGGTGCCCAGGGACGAGGCGAAAATGACCTTGCGCTCCTCCTTGGTGATCCCGCGGTTGGGCGCGCTGCCCGTGGTTGTGTTGTCGATTGCGGCCATGAGTCTTCTCCGTCTTGCTCTTGTTATAGGCCGGAGTACCCACTGTCTTATAGCCGCACCCAGGCCCTAGGGCTGAAGTCATCGGATTACGGATTGCGCAAAGCATGCACACAGGCTGACGGCCTCGCATCGCTGCAAGGTTTCTAGAAGCATAATCGGCTTCTTGCAGATATCCACTCGTCATCATGGGCAAACGGGATCGAGCGAACGAGCTGTCGTGAGCCTGCGAAGGAGACACTGTGCAGTGGGAAGGTATTTTGTTGCGGGGAGAGGATATTCAGAATGCAATCAGCCGCGCTCGTGCAATGCACGAGCGCGGCTGATCAAAAGATGGCAGGGGCGGCTGGATTCGAACCAACGCATGGCAGGATCAAAACCTGCTGCCTTACCGCTTGGCGACGCCCCTGTAGCTGCTACCTGGAGAGCCGTGGATGGCCCCCTGCAGGAATGGGCGGCAATTTATCAACTTTCTTGCCGCCTGGGAACCCCCCTGCATCATTATTTTATTTTAAAACAGCGACTTACCATCAAGGGTCGACCTGTGCCATCAATTCAGGCACCGATTCAGGGCGATTGGCGAACCGCTGGGCCAGCACCGCACAGACCATCAACTGAATCTGGTGGAACAGCATCAGCGGCAGGATCAACACGCCGATGGTGCTGCCGGCGAACAGCACCTGGGCCATCGGCACACCTGTGGCCAGGCTTTTCTTCGAACCACAGAAGAGGATGGTGATGCGGTCTTGCTGGTTGAAACCCAAGGCCTTGCCCAGCACGGTGGACGCCAGCAACACCAACCCCAAGACCACACAGCAGGCGACCACCAGCCCGGCCAGGTCGCGCAATGGAATCTGGTGCCAGATGCCTTCGATCACCGCTTCGCTGAAAGCGCCGTACACCACCAGCAGGATCGAGCCCTGATCGACAAATTTAAGCCAGCTCTTGTTACGCGCCACCCAGGCACCGATCCAGCGGCGAGCGATCTGCCCGGCAATGAACGGCAGCAGTAACTGCACACTGATTTTCACGATCGCGTCGAGGGTCGAGCCGCCCTCGCCATGCACGTCCAGCAGCAAGGTCACCAGCAATGGCGTGAGAAAGATCCCGAACAGGCTGGACGCTGCCGCACTGCAAATCGCCGCCGGAATGTTGCCTCGCGCCAACGAGGTAAAGGCAATCGCCGACTGCACGGTGGCTGGCAGCGCGCAGAGGTAGAGCATGCCCATGTACAGGTCGGCGCCGATCATCGGCGACAGCACAGGCTTGAGCGCCAGGCCGAGCAGCGGGAACAGGACGAACGTCAGGCCAAACACCAGCAAGTGCAAGCGCCAGTGGCCGGCGCCGGCAATGATCGACTCGCGGGACAGCTTTGCGCCGTGCAGGAAAAACAGCAGCGCGATAGCGCTATTGGTCAACCAGCCAAAGCCCACGGCCACCTGGCCACTGGCGGGCAGGAGGCTGGCGAGAAGGACCACGCCGATCAGGGTCAGGGTGAAGTTATCGGGCAAGAAACGGGGGCGGGTCATCGGGATCATCCAGGCGGCCGGGAACGTGCGACCACAATAGCGCGCGCCCTGATTGCCGGCTAACGCTAACAAGCCAGGAGATATCGCCTAACGGACAGGACGACACGCTGATCTTCTGTAGGAGCGAGCATGCTCGCGATGAACCTGAGAGCACCGCTGGGTGTCAGGTTGCCAGCGTTATCGTTGACGTTCATCGCGAGCATGCTCGCTCCTACAAGCCATATCATTTAGCCGTCACATCGGCCGGTGCCCTCTCGATCGTGCTTGTAGTGCCGTGCGAGCGGGAACGCCGGCAACCAGGACTCGCGCCGCACCGTCCAGCTTTCATAGGTTGGCTGCAACTGGTCAGGGGCATCGAGCGAGCCCAGGTTCACTTCGATTTCGTCGTCGCTGCGGGCAAACACCGACGAGCCACAGCGCGGACAGAAATAGCGCCCGGTGTAGTCGCGCGTTTCGCCCTCGATCGTCACCGCGTCCTCAGGGAAGATCGCCGAGGCGTGAAAGAGCGCCCCGTGGTGTTTGCGGCAATCGAGGCAATGACAGAGGCCAACCCGGTAGGGCTGCCCCGACGCCGTAATCCGCACATTGCCGCACAGGCAGCCGCCAGTAAATCGTTGCATGCCTCGCCTCCTCTTCAAAAGTTTGAAAGTAGCCGTTCAACGACTGTAGAGGCTCACAAACCCTGCGCAGCAAAAACTTGCGAAAAGCGACAGTAGGCTAAGCTTACGTCAGCTTATTGCCTACGATGCTCGCGGCGGCAGTTGTTGGTTTTATCTGGAGAGCGTCTGCAACAGCTATCTCAGACAGGCCCAAACAATTTGCGCAGGATTGCCGTGATGACCGAGCCGTTCCTCAGTTTTGACCAACTCAAGCGTGCTGCCGCCTCTGGCGAGATCGATACCGTACTGGTGTGCATGGTCGACATGCAGGGGCGCCTGGTTGGCAAGCGCTTCCAGGTCGAGTTTTTCATCGACAGCGGCCATGAAGAAACCCACTGCTGCAATTACCTGCTGGCCGACGACATCGACATGGAGCCGGTGCCCGGCTATGCCGCCGCCAGTTGGAGCAAAGGCTACGGCGACTTCGTGCTCAAGCCCGACATGCGCACCTTGCGCAAGGTGCCCTGGCTTGAGTGCACGGCGCTGGTCCTGTGTGACGTGCTGGACCATCACCATCGAGAGGACCTGCCCCACAGCCCGCGGGCGATCCTGAAAAAACAGGTCGAGCGCCTGCGTGAACGCGGCTACACCGGCATGTTCGCTTCAGAACTGGAGTTCTACCTGTTCGACGAGAGCTACGAGGCTATCCACAAGCGCAACTACCACAAGCCGAAAACCGCCGGGCACTACATCGAGGATTACAACATCCTGCAGACCACTCGCGAAGAGCCGGTGCTGCGGGCAATTCGCAAGCATCTGCAGGCCAGCGGCATTCCCGTGGAAAACTCCAAGGGTGAATGGGGCCCGGGCCAGGAAGAAATCAACATCCGTTACGCCGACGCGATGACCATGGCCGACCATCACGTCATCATCAAGCATGCGTGCAAGGAGATCGCTCAACTGCAGGGCAAGGCGATCACCTTCATGGCCAAGTGGCGCTATGACGCCGCCGGCTCCAGCAGCCACATCCACAATTCGCTGTGGGACAAGAACGCCAAGAAGCCGCTGTTCTTCGATGCCAAGGCCGAGTTCGGCATGTCCAAGCTGATGCGTGCCTGGGTGGCCGGTCAGCTCAAGTACGCCAACGACATCACCTGCTTTCTCGCGCCCTACATCAACTCCTACAAGCGCTTCCAGGCCGGCACCTTCGCTCCTACCCGCGCGGTGTGGAGCCGGGACAATCGCACCGCGGGCTTTCGCTTGTGCGCCGAGGGCAGCAAATCGATCCGAATCGAATGTCGCATTGGCGGTGCCGATCTCAATCCTTACCTGGCCTTCGCCTCCTTGATCGCTGCCGGGCTGGCGGGCATCGATGAAAAGCTCGAGCTCGCCGCGCCCTTCGAGGGCGATGCCTACGTAGACGAGCATTTGCCCGAGGTCTCCAAGACTTTGCGTGAGGCCAGTGCCGCATTGCAGAAGTCGAGCATGTTGCGCGAGGCCTTCGGTGACGAGGTCATCGATCACTACGTGCACACCGCCGAATGGGAACAGAAGGAGTACGACCGGCGGATTACCGATTGGGAACTGCAGCGCGGTTTCGAGCGCTATTGAGATTGCCATGACCAAGACGATTCAACTCATCTCCCCGGTCGATGGCCGGGTTTATGCTGAACGTCCCTGCGCCGATACCGGCCAGCTCTATCGGGCACTGGCGGCCGCGGCCGATGCCCAGGCGCAGTGGAAACGCCGGCCACTGAACGAACGCGCGGGCATTTGCAGCGCAGCGGTGGACGCAATGCTGGCCATGAAGGATGACATCGTCCCGGAACTGGCCTGGCAGATGGGTCGACCGGTGCGTTTCGGCGCCGGCGAACTGCGTGGTTTCGAAGAACGTGCGCGGCACATGATCGCCATTGCGCCTGAAGCTCTGGCAGCGGTGGAGCCCGGGCCTGTCGCGGGTTTCAAGCGCTATATCAAGCGCGAACCGCTGGGCACGGTGCTGGTGATCGCCCCGTGGAATTACCCTTATTTGACGGCAGTCAACTCGGTCATTCCGGCGCTGATGGCTGGCAACAGCGTCATCCTCAAACACGCTTCGCAAACCCTGCTGGTGGGTGAGCGTTTCGCCGAAGCTTTTCGTCGGGCGCATCTGCCTGAAGGGTTGTTCCAGAACCTGGTGCTTGACCACACCTCGACTGCGCTGGCCATCGTCTCCGGCGACATACAGCAGGTGAATTTCACCGGCTCGGTGGAGGCCGGCAAGATCGTCCAGCAGGCGACACTCACAGGCTTCATTGGCACCGGCCTGGAGCTCGGCGGCAAGGACCCTGCCTACGTTCGGGCCGATGCCGACCTCGAACACGCGGTGGAAAACCTGGTGGACGGCAGCTTCTTCAACTCGGGACAAAGTTGTTGCGCCGTGGAGCGCATCTATGTCGATCAGGCAATCTATCCGGCCTTCATCCAGCGTTTCGCCGAATTGACCCGCCAGTACGTGCTGGGCAATCCATTGGACCCCGCCACCACCCTCGGACCGATGGTGAATCCACAAGCGGCCGATTTCGTCCGCGGGCAGATCGCCGAGGCATTGAGTGAGGGCGCCACGGCGCTGATCGACGCGCAAGCCTTCGCCGCCGATGTGCCCGGCAGTGCCTATCTGGCCCCGCAAGTGCTGGTGGATGTGAACCATCAGATGTCGGTGATGCGCGATGAAAGCTTCGGGCCAGTGGTCGGCATCATGCCAGTTGTCGGCGACGACGAGGCCGTCGCCTTGATGAACGACAGTGAGTTCGGGCTCAGCGCGTCCATATGGACCCGGGACCTGGCCGCCGCCGAACGCCTGGGCGAGCAGATCGAAACCGGCACCCTGTTCATGAATCGCTGCGACTACCTGGACCCGGCCCTGGCCTGGACCGGGGTCAAGAACAGTGGGCGCGGCGTGACCCTTTCCCGCTTGGGATACGAACACCTGACCCGCGCCAAATCCTTCCATCTGCGCCACGAGATCTGAGCCATGAGCCTGACTGGAAACTGGAACTACCCCACGAGCATCCGCTTCGGTGTCGGCCGCATCGCGGAACTGGCCGAGGTCTGTCGCAGCCAGGGTATTCAACGCCCGCTGCTGGTCACCGACAGCGGCCTGGGGCGTGCGTCGATCACCACGGCTGCGCTGGACGCCTTGCGCGATGCAGGGCTGGGCGCCGCGCTGTTCTGCGACCTCAAGCCCAACCCGGTCGAAGCCAACCTGGCAGGCGGGCTCGACGCCTGGCGCGCGGGCAACCACGATGGCGTGGTGGCCTTTGGCGGAGGCAGCGGCCTGGACATGGGCAAGCTCATCGCCTTCATGAGTGGCCAGACCCGCCCGGTCTGGGATTTCGAAGACATCGGCGACTACTGGACCCGCGCCGATGAAAGCCGCATTGCCCCGGTCATCGCGGTGCCGACCACCGCGGGTACGGGCTCGGAAGTGGGGCGCGCCGCGGTGATCATCGACGATCGCACCCACACCAAGCGCATCATCTTCCACCCGAAAATGATGCCGCGCGTGGTCATCAGCGATCCCGCCCTGACCGTCGGCATGCCGGCCAAAGTCACTGCCGGCACGGGCATGGACGCCTTGGCGCACTGCCTGGAGTCCTACTGCGCCCCTGGTTTCCACCCCATGGCCGATGGCATTGCGGTCGAAGGCATGCGCCTGGTGAGCAATGCCCTGGTGCGTGCCGTCCACACCCCTTCGGACCTCGATGCACGCGGGCAAATGCTGGCGGCGGCGGCGATGGGCGCCACTGCATTCCAGAAAGGCCTGGGCGGGATGCACGCCCTCGCGCATCCGATCGGCGCGCTGTACGACACCCACCACGGCATGACCAACGCCACACTGATGCCCTACGTGCTGAAGTTCAATCGTCCGGCCATCGAGGAACGCATCACACGCCTGGCGGCGTACCTGCACCTGCCCTCCCCGGGCTTCGACAGCTTCCTGGCCTTCGTCCTCAAATTGCGCAAGGACATCGCCGTGCCGCATACGCTGTTCGAGCTGGGGGTGGATGACCAGCAAGCCGACCTGATCGCCGACATGGCGGTGGTCGACCCGTCGGCCGGCGGCAACCCGCTGCCCTTGACCCGGGCCGGTGTAGCGGAAATTTTCCAGGCGGCCCTCCACGGCCGCCTTCTGTAGGAGCGAGCACGCTCGCGATGGACGCCAACGATTACGCGGGGAACCTGACTGTGGGAGCGAGCCTGCTCGCGATGAACCTCAACGATAACGCGGGGAACCTGACGCCCCGAGTAATCGTTAACCTCCATCGCGAGCAGGCTCGCTCCTACACAAAAGCTGGCAGGTTTCACCGATAGGAAACAGGAGCAGTACGACAAGGGGTTGAAAGCCAATCCATCCGGAGCGCCGGATGGCTGCGTATCAAAACCTGAAGGGGCACACGACAATGAACCCAGCAAGCCAGCCCGGCACCGACGCGCACGACGATGACGTCAAGGTGCTGCACAGCATGGGCTACGCCCAGCAGTTGTCGCGAAGAATGGGGGTTTTCTCCAACTTTGCGATTTCCTTTTCGATCATCTGCATCCTTTCCGGTGGCATCAACTCACTGGCGCAGGGCACCTCGGGCGCCGGCGGTGCGTCGATCGGTATCGGCTGGCCGATTGGTTGCCTGATTTCCGGCGTGTTCGCCCTGGCCATGGCGCAGATTTCCTCGGCCTACCCCACCGCAGGCGGCCTGTATCACTGGGGCTCGATCCTCGGCAACCGTTTTACCGGCTGGCTCACGGCCTGGTTCAACCTGCTGGGGCTGGTCACGGTGCTCGGGGCGATCAACGTCGGCACCTATTACTTCTTTTTCGGCGCCTTTGGCCCCACGCTGGGCATGGAAGACACCACCACGACCCGGGTGATTTTCCTGGCGATCCTCACGGGTCTCCAGGCCCTGTGCAATCACCTGGGGATCGGCCTGACCGCCAGGCTCACCGATTTCTCCGGCTACCTGATCTTCGCCACCGCACTGGCGCTGACCATCGTCTGCCTGATATCAGCCCCCAGCTACGAATTCTCACGGCTGGTGACCTTCGGCAACTACTCTGGCGCGGCGGGTGGCGGCGTCTGGCCGGAAGTCTCCAACGGCTGGGTCTTCATGCTCGGCCTGCTGCTGCCGATCTACACCATCACTGGCTACGACGCCTCTGCCCACACCTCAGAGGAAACCCGTAATGCGGCCATGTCGGTGCCGCGGGGAATGGTCATGTCGGTGGTCTGGTCGCTGCTGTTCGGCTGGGTGATGCTCAGCGCATTCGTGCTGATGTTGCCGAGCATGGACGAAGCGGCCAAGCAAGGCTGGAGCGTGTTCTTCTGGGCCATGAATACCCAAGTTAACCCGCTGCTCAAGGACGGCTTGTACGTGGCGATTTTCATCTCGCAGGTGCTCTGTGGCCTGGCGACCGTGACCTCGGTTTCACGCATGATCTTCGCGTTTTCCCGCGACGGCGGCCTGCCTTGCTCCAAAGCCCTGGCCTCGGTTTCGCCAACCTTTCGCAGCCCGGTGGCAGCCATTTGGACCGGTGCCACACTGGCGGTGCTGTTCGTCTGGGGATCGTCGGTGATATCGATCGGAGAAACGCCGGTGTACACCATCGTGGTCTCCTGCACGGTGATCTTCCTGTTCTTCTCCTTCATCATTCCCATCGTACTGGGCCTGTTTGCCTACGGGAGCGCAAAATGGCCGACCATGGGGCCGTGGAACATGGGGCGCTTCTGGTACACGGTGTTCGCCCTGCTCTCGGTCGTGTCGATGGTGATCATTTTCGTCATCGGCATCCAGCCACCGAACGACTGGGCGTTGTACATCACCATCGGCTTCCTGGTGTTGACGGCCATCGTCTGGTTCGGTTTCGAAGCGCGACGCTTCCAGGGACCGCCGGTAGGCGACGTGATCCTCAAGCGCCAGGCTGAAATCGCGGCGGCGGAAGCAGCGTTGAACAAACTCTGAAACAACCGCGACTGCCTACCTGTAGGAGCGAGCATGTTCGCGAAAAACCAGAGGGCGCCGCGGGGCATCTGGTTCAACGCGTTATCGTTCACGACCATCGCGAGCATGCTCGCTCGTACAGTGAACCTTGCGCCTGTTCGACAGTAGGCGCCCTCCCGCAGCGCGACGACATGGACGGTCGCCATTTCACGCCAGGCTCGCCCCTGCCGATAAGCCTGTTCCTGGCGCAACAGCAAAATCATCATGTGCTCCGTTCGTTCTTTCATGCGTCGCAGACTTCACTGCCCGTTTCCCCCTGTCTGGAGTTTTCTCAATGCCCTCGCCCCAATCCCTGTCCGCCGCGTTGCTGGGCCTGGCCCTTGTTTGTCCGGCGATCGCCCAGGGCCAGGGCCTGGAGTTGGGGCAAGTGCTGATCGGGGCCGAAGACCAGAGTGACGAGGACCAGGGGATCGAGGACGCCAAGGCGCGGCTCGACCAGGTACCCGGCGGCACCAACGTGGTCGACATGCGCCGCCCCCTGCAGGGCCGGGTAGCGAGCAATCAGGATGTGCTGGCTTATCAGCCAGGCATCTATGCCCAGTCGGCAGGCAATGAAGGCGTGAAGATCTCGATCCGCGGGTCGGGCATCAACCGTGCGCCGGGCGCCCATGCCTCGGGCCTGTACGCCATGCTCGACGGCCTGCCGCTGACCGGTCCCGGCGGCACGCCCTATGAGCTGCTGGAGCCGCTATGGCTTGACCATGTGGAGGTGCTGCGCGGCGCCAACGGTTTCGACCGCGGTGCCCTGGCTTTGGGCGGGGCCATCGATTACGTCAGCCATACCGGCTACAACGCACCACGGTTGCAGGTACGCTATGCCACGGGCAGCCACGGTTATCAGCAGCGCCAGGTCAGCTCCGGGCAGGTGCTGGGGGACTTCGACTACTACCTGGCCCTGACCGACGCCCGTTCGGACGGCTACCAGGATCACTCCGCCAGCGAGAGCCAGGGCGCCATCGCCAACTTCGGCTATCGCTTCAACCCGAACCTGGAAACGCGCTTCTACCTGCGCTACCGCCAGACCGACAACGACCTCGCCGGCCGGGTCACCAAGCACAGCATCGAGCACGACCCGCGCGCGGCCAACCCTGCCTACGTGGCGCGCGACGATCGCCGTGAACAGCCGGGCAGCACCTTCATCGGCAACAAGACCACCTGGTTCATCGATGACGATTCGAGCATCCAGGCCGGCCTTGCCTACCATGACTACCCCATGGACTTGCGCGAAGGTCCCAACCGCCTGAAGGTGGCCTACACGGATGTCAGCGGCACCCTCGACTACAAGCGTCGCGACACCCTCTGGGGCCTGCAAAGCCAGAGCACGCTGGGCCTGCGCATGACCAAGCACCTGCCCAACGCCGGCGCCAGCGAGCAGGTGCGCATCCCCACCGGCAACACGGCCGGTTATGCGCCAGGCACGCCCATGCGCAACTTCACCTACCAGGGTTCGGACAGCGTCCTGCATGCGGGCAATGACCTGGAGATTGCAGACGACCTATGGCTGACCACGGGCCTGGCGGCCATCTACACCCGCCGGGAAAGCGCGGTGACCTACCCGCAAGGCGGTGGCAAGACTAGTCAGGGCGACTGGGACTATGCTCCTCGCGTGGGCCTGCGCTACCAACTGACACCCGACCTGCAACTGTTCGGCAACCTCAGCCGCTCGGTCGAGGCACCGCACCCCTGGTCGCTGATCTACAGCTCCAACATCCGCTTCCCCGAAGGCAGCGGCCCTGCTACCGGCACCCAGCGCGACCCGATAGAGCTGCAAAACCAGACCGCGACCACCCTGGAACTGGGCGGGCGCGGCGACAGCGCGATGGGCCAATGGAGCCTGGCCTGGTACTACGCCCAGGTACGCCACGAATTGCTCTCGGTGTTACCGGATGCCAACGCCACCACGCCCTACGAACTCAATGCCAGCCCTACCGTGCACCAGGGCGTGGAAGCCAGCCTGTCGAGCAACCTGTGGTCGGGTAACGATGGCGGTCAACTGAGCCTGCGCCAGAGCTACACCTTCAGTGACTTCCATTACCAGGACGACGAGCGCTTCGGCGACAACCGCCTGCCAGGCCTGCCGATGCACTACTACCAGGGCGAACTGCGCTACGACTGGCCCCAGGGCTTCTTCGCCGCGCTCAACACGCAATGGGTGTCCAAGGTCGCGGTCGATTACGCCAACAGCTACTACGCCGATCCCTACGCACTGTTCGGCGCGACCCTGGGCTACAACGCGCCCAAGGGTGACTGGCAGACCTGGGTGGACATGCGCAACCTGACCGACAAGCACTACGCCGCCACTGTCACGCCGGGCTACGACGATAAAGGGTTGGACGCGGCGCGGTCGACGCCGGGTGAAGGTTTGGGGGTGTATGTCGGGGTGTCGTGGAGCCTGCTGTAAGACATTGGCAGGAAATCCGGCACCCATGAGTCAACGCCCTACGCAGCTTTTGTAGGAGCTGGCTTGCCAGCGATGAGGCCAGAAAGGTAAATGCAATATTCGAGGACGCCACCGCCGGTAATCCGGGCCGTTACAGATCAGGCTAAGAGGTTCTCGCCCCCGGATTCTGCCAGAACGCGGGATCGGCACTCTTGAGCCGCTCGACCGCATTGTTGATGTGGTTGAGCGCGGCATGGCGCGCGCCTTCGGGGTCTCGTGCGGCGATGGCCTCGTACACGGCGGAGTGTTCGACATGCACCGTCCTGGCCAGATCATGGCGGCGTTCCTCGTTGGAGCGGGTGATGCGGATTGCTTCCTTGATGTACTGAGCGATGAATTCGTGCAGTGACGGGTACAACGGATTGCCCGTCGCCCTGGAAATGGAGTGATGGAACGCCAGGTCTTCCTCGACGCCATCGCGCCCCGCTTGCTCGGCGGCATCGATGGCCTTGAGCGCCTGGTGGATGGCCTCCAGTTGCGCCGGTGAATGCCGCTGTGCCGCCAGTGCCGCCGCCTCTCCTTCGATACCGCGGCGCAGTTCGGTGACCCGCAATACCGCCTCGATCGACCCGCTGACGTCCAGGTCGATGGTGAACGCCTTGATGTGCGCACCTTCGCTGACGACGGTGCCGCTGCCTTGGCGGACCTCGACCAGGCCGGCTGACTTCAGGCGCGAGATCGCCTCGCGGATGACCGTCCTGCTCACCCCGAAACGCTCCGAGAGCACGGGCTCAGTGGGCAGGCGAGCACCCGGCAGTACTTCGCCGTTGGCGATATAGGCCTTCAGGGCCGCCGTCACCTGATCGGACAGCGTGCCCTTGGCGGAGTCCTTCAGAACGGCCAGTGCCTCGGCGGAACAGGGGGATTTGTCAGGAGTGGGCATAGGCATCTCTGGGCTCAAATCGGTGAACGGTACTGCATTTTAGACCCGTCGTCCTCTTTGAATTCTGCGCCTTGAATTCGTATGACGTATTATGATAAAAAACCGATCTTCATGTAAGTCCGATAAAAACAACGTCACCCACTACAAAAATAAGGATGGGGGAAACACATGACTGAATCTGTGATTCAAACCGGTGCCATCGCGCCCGCCGATCGCTTCGAGGACCTTGCATATCGCAAAGCCGCGTGGCGGATCCTGCCGTTGTTGTTGCTGTGCTACCTCGTCGCTTATCTGGATCGGGTGAACGTGGGTTTCGCCAAATTGCAGATGTCCGACGATCTGCAATTTTCCGAAGCCGTCTACGGTCTCGGCGCAGGGATTTTCTTCATTGCCTATTTCCTCGTGGAAATTCCCAGCAACCTGATCCTGCATCGTGTCGGTGCGCGGTTGTGGATCGCGCGCATCATGATCACCTGGGGCATCATCTCCTCGGCCATGGCCCTGGTCAGTACGCCGATGTCCTTCTACATCATGCGCTTCCTGCTGGGCATCGCCGAGGCCGGGTTCTACCCGGGCGTCATCCTTTACCTGTCCTACTGGTTCCCGACCCATCGCCGCGGCAAGATGTACGCCCTGTTCGCCACGGCGGTGCCGCTCTCGGGACTGATCGGTGCGCCCCTGTCCGGCTGGATCATGAGCGCCTTCAACGGTGACCATGGGTTTGCCGGCTGGCAATGGCTGTTCTTCCTTGAAGGGCTGCCTTCGATCGCCGTCGGTATCCTGGTGATCTTCTGCCTCAGCGACCGCATCTCCAGTGCCGGCTGGCTCACCCGGGAAGAGAAAACCCTGCTGCAGACCCGTATCGACGCCGAAACCGCTGGCCATCAAACCCACAGCCTCAAAGAGGTGTTTCTGCAGCCGCGCATCTGGCTGCTGACGGCGATCTATTTCTGCATGATCGCCGGCTTCTATACCGTGGGATTCTGGTTGCCGACGCTGATCCGCCAGGCCGGCGTCAGCGATGTCTTGCAGGTCGGCATGCTCACCGCCATTCCTTATGCCGCCGCCGCAATGACCATGATCCTGGTGTCGCGTAGCGCCGACCGGTTGCGCGAGCGTCGCTGGCACCTGGCGCTGACCGCGGTGCTGGGCGGTATCGGCCTGTTCATCTCCGCCACCTGGAGCGACAACTTCACGATTTCGATGATCGGCCTGACCCTGGGTTCCATGGGGGCCATGAGCACCCTGCCGCTGTTCTGGAGCCTGCCTACCGCCTTCCTCGGTGGCACCGCCGCGGCCGCCGGCATTGCCCTGATCAACTCCTGGGGCAACCTCGCGGGTTTCGTCTCGCCGTACCTGATGGGCTTCCTCAAGGACACGACCCACAGCACCACGATCGGCATGTATGTGATGGCAAGCGCGTTGTTCCTCGGCGCCCTGCTGGTCTTCCGAATTCCCGGAAAACTCGTCAACCGTTGACGTTTGGAGTAACTCATGAAAATTCTCGTGACCGGTGCAGCCGGCTTCCTTGGCCGCCGTCTGATCGAAGCCCTGCTGCTGCGCGGCTCGCTGACCGACCGTGCAGGCCAGCCCCAGCCCATCGGGCAAATCGTCGCCTTCGACAGGGTCGCGCTCGAGGGCATCGATGATCCGCGGGTAATGGTGGTGTGTGGCGATATCGCCAACCCTGAAGTGCTGGACAGCCTGATCGACGCCAGCACCGACAGCATCTTCCATTTGGCTGCGGTGGTTTCCAGCCAGGCGGAGGCCGACTTCGAACTGGGCATGCGCATCAACTTCACCGCGACCCAGAACATGCTCGAACGCATTCGCTTGCTCGGTACCTGCCCAAAATGGGTGATGACCAGCTCCGTCGCGGTATTCGGCGGGCAACTGCCGGAACGCGTGCGCGATGATCAGGTGTGGGCACCGCAGAGTTCCTATGGCACGCAAAAAGCCATGAACGACCTGCTGCTCGCCGACTACAGCCGACGCGGTTTTGTCGATGGCCGCAGCCTGCGCATGCCGACCATCGTGGTGCGCCCGGGAAAACCCAACCTGGCCGCTTCCAGCTTCGCCAGCGGGATCATCCGCGAACCGCTCAACGGCCAGCCCAGCGTGTGTCCGGTGCCCCTCGATACGCGGCTCTGGCTGATGTCGCCAGCGCAGGCGATCGCCAACCTGATCCATGGTCATGAGCTGGCCGGCGAGCAGATGACCGAGGGTCGGGTGATCAACATGCCGGGCCTGTCGATTACCGTCGAACAGATGATCGATGCCCTGCGCGAGGTCGCTGGTACGGAAGTGGCCGCGCGGATCAGCCTGGAGCGCAATCCGGCGATCGAGCGCATCGTCGGCTCGTGGCCGGGGTCCTTTTGTGCCACCTATTCCCGGGACCTGGGCTTCACCGCAGATGAAGATTTCCGCGCTGTGATCAAGCAGTACATGACTGATTATCTGCCCGGATGAGGAACCCGACATGTTGAATGCCCCTGCCCGCCCTCTGCTGGGCTGCATCGCTGACGATTTCACCGGTGCCACGGACCTTGCCAACATGCTGGTGCGCGGCGGCATGCGCACCGTGCAAAGCATCGGCATACCCGGCGCCGAGGTTGCCGAACACCTCGACGCCGATGCGATCGTCATCGCCCTGAAGTCTCGCACCGTGCCGGCCGCCGACGCCGTCGAGGCGTCGCTCGAAGCGCTGCGCTGGCTGCGCGAACGTGGCTGCGAACAGATTTTCTTCAAGTACTGCTCGACGTTCGACTCGACCGCTGACGGCAACATCGGCCCGGTGAGCGAAGCCTTGCTGGAAGCGCTGGACAGTGATTTCACCCTGGCCTGCCCCGCCTTCCCGGAGAACGGGCGCACGGTCTTTCGTGGGCATTTGTTCGTGCAGGACCAGTTGCTCAGCGAGTCGGGCATGCAGCATCACCCGCTGACACCGATGACAGACGCGAACCTTGTTCGGGTGCTGCAAGCGCAGAGTCAGGGCAAAGTCGGCCTGCTGCGCCATGACACGGTGTCCAAAGGCGTGGAGAGCATTCGCACGCGCATCACGCAGCTTCGCGCCGAGGGTGTGCGCATGGCGATCGCAGATGCGGTGACCGATGCCGACCTGCATCTGCTGGGCGAAGCTTGCGCCGGTCTTGCGCTACTGACGGGTGGTTCAGGGCTGGCGCTGGGCTTGCCGGACAACTTCCGACGGGCTGGCAAACTTCGCGAGCTGGACGCCACCCTCGTACCAAAAGTCGACGGCGGCGAAGTGGTGCTCGCGGGCAGCGCTTCGCAAGCCACCAATGGGCAAGTGGCGAGCTGGCTGCAGGCCGGTCGCCCAGCCTTTCGGATCGACCCTTTGGCCTTGGCGGCGGGAGCGCCGGTCATCGAACAGGCACTGGCCTTCGTCGCTGACACGGCGGAAACGGTACTGATCTACGCCACCAGTTCCCCGGATGAGGTCAAGGCCGTACAACGTGAACTGGGTACCGAGCGCGCGGGAAATATGGTCGAGCAGGCCATGGGCCGGATAGCCAGCGGGCTACACCAGGCCGGGATACGGCGCTTTGTGGTCGCCGGGGGAGAAACCTCCGGGGCCGTGGTGCAAGCCCTGGATATCCAGCTGTTGCAGATCGGTGCGCAAATTGATCCGGGGGTGCCCGCTTGCGTCAGCACGCCCGGCGAACCACTGGCCCTGGCACTCAAGTCTGGCAACTTCGGTGGCCCGGACTTCTTCGCCAAGGCTCTGAAACACCTGGCGGGAGTTCAAGCATGAGCAACGAAAACGCCCTGCGCGAAGAAATCTGTGACGTCGGCAGCCAGTTGTACAGCCGTGGCTACACGGTAGGCAGTGCCGGCAACATCAGCGCCCGGCTCGACGATGGCTGGTTGATCACACCCACGGACGCCTGCCTGGGCCGTCTGGACCCGGCCGCCATTTCCAAGGTCAACCTGGCCGGGGAATGGGTCAGCGGCGACAAACCGTCGAAGACCCTGGGCTTGCACCGTGAGGTCTATGATCGCAACCCGGGTGTCGGCGGCGTGGTCCATACCCATTCCACGCATTTGGTGGCGTTGACGCTGGCCGGGGTCTGGCAGCAGGATGACATCCTGCCGCCGCTGACGCCCTACCAGGTGATGAAGGTCGGGCACATCCCGTTGATCGCCTATGAGCGTCCCGGCTCGCCGAAGGTGGCCGAGCGGGTGGCGCAACTGGCCAACAGCGTGCGCGGGGTGATGCTCGAACGCCTGGGTCCGGTGGTGTGGGAAAGCTCGGTATCGAAGGCCAGTTATGCCCTGGAAGAGCTGGAAGAAACCGCACGCCTGTGGCTGATGAGCAACCCCAAGCCGGCCCCGCTCGACCAGGCCGCGCTGGATGAGCTGCGCGAAGTGTTTGGCGTGCAGTGGTAACCCCCCGGGCCTTGCGCTAAATGCATTTGTAGGAGCGAGCCTGCTCGCGATGGACGACAACGATAACGCTGGAAGCCTGACACCCTGCAGCGCTCTCAGGCTTTTCGCGAGCAGGCTCGCTCCTACAAGCAATGCTGTTCACTTAAGCTTGACGTTATATGTATGGATTGGATTGGGAGCTTATCCGTTTGTTCGGTGATGGCGGCTGGCGGTTTCGCTCTTACAGCGACTCACTTTTCCAAACGCCGGAGTGCCGGCCCAGCAAAAAGTAAGCAAAAGGCTTTGCCCCACCACTCGGTGCCTCGCCAGGGCTCGGCATGTCCTCACTCCGGCATTGCTCCGTGGGTCGCCGCGCTGGGCCATGGATGGCCCATCGCGGCGACCCACGGAGCAGGACCGGAGCGAGGGCATGCCGAGCCCTAGCGAGGCACCGAACGTCAGGGGCAAGAGCCCTTGGTTACTTGGGGCTTTTCCAAGTGACTCGCCGTAAGGGCGAAACCATAGGTGGCCGTTACCGCAGGAATGGATATGTACGCAGTCAACAAAATCCGCATTGGCCGTCAGGACGCCTTCGCCGGCAAGTCGGATCGCCGCACCGCTGACTCCTACAGGTTTTCCAGGTGACTCGCCGCATGGGCGAAACCCTAGGTGGCCGTTACCGCAGCAATGGATATACACCCAATCCAAATATGCGCCTGCAGCACCCAACTTAAAGTGAACAGCATTACGCATCTACAAGGACTTTTTCGCTTAACTGAACCTACGCTGGTATTTTAATTTCAGGAGTCACCATGCCTCGTTTCGCTGCCAACCTCAGCATGCTCTACCCGGAACACGATTTTCTCGACCGCTTCGCCGCGGCCGCTGCCGATGGATTCCAGGCGGTGGAATACCTGTTCCCCTACGACTACAGCGCGCAACAACTTAAACAGCGGCTGGACGACAACGGCCTGGTCCAGGCCCTGTTCAACGCCCCGCCCGGCAATTGGGCGGCAGGCGAAAGAGGCGTCGTCTCCTTGCCTGGCCGTGAAGCGGAGTTTCGCGAAGGTTTCGACCAGGCCCTGGAATATGCCGCGATCCTGGGCAATGACCGCATCCACGTCATGGCCGGGCTGCTGGCGAGCGAAGCAGCCCGTGCCCGACACCACGCGACTTACCTGGAAAACCTCAGCCACGCGGCGACGCAAGCGGCCAAGGTCGGCGTCACTGTGTTGCTGGAGCCGATCAACACCCGCGACATGCCGGGGTTTTTCCTCAACCAGCAGGATCAGGCCCAGGCCGTCTGCAAAGCTGTCGGCATGGCCAATCTCAAGGTCCAGTTCGACATCTACCATTGTCAGATCGTAGAGGGGGACGTGGCGACGAAGCTGCGCCGGGATTTCGCCGGCATCGGCCATATCCAGATCGCGGGAGTGCCGGATCGTCACGAACCGGACCTGCACAACGAGTTGAATTATCCCTACCTGTTCGAGCTCATCGACCAACTGGGCTACAACGGTTGGGTGGGTTGCGAGTACCGGCCGCGCGGCAACACCAGCGAGGGGTTGCAATGGATGCGCGATTGGCAGGCGCGCTGATCTGGCTTCACTTTTCAATGCGCTGAAATCTGCGAAAAACCGCCCCAGCCTTTACAATCACGCCTTTCACCGCAGATCAGAAAGGTTCTACAGGTTATGGCGCTCGACCCTCCCACGATGTTGACGATTTCGACCGCCCTCGCAGCCGCCGCCGCGCTGTACCTGGCGATCGAATGGCGGAGCATTCGCGAACCCTCGCTGCTGTTCTGGAGCGCGGGTTTCGCCACCATCACCCTGGGGTCGACCCTCGCCTTGCTGCGCGGGGCCGGCCTTTTGCTGGCTGGCATCTGGTTCGCCAATGGCCTGCTGGTGGTGGCCCACTGGTGTTTTCTGCTGGGCGTCGCGCGCTTCACGCAGACGCGGCTGTCGCGTGCCTGGTACCTGATCTTCGTCGCCTGGGTGACCTTGCTGTTGTTGCCGGACGAGCCGTCGTGGTCGAAGGCCATGCTGCTGGCCAATTCGCTGCTGGTCGCCCTGGTGACACTCAGGGCCAGTTTCCTTTTGCGTCCCCATGGCAAGTCGTTGAGCGTGGGGGCGGTGCAACTGCGCTATGTGCTGTTGGCCCATGGGTTGTTCTATCTTGCCAAGTCAATTACCGCCATCGTTCCCGGCACGCTGATCGACCTTGCCGCGTTTCGTGGCGAGATCATTCAGATTTCCCTGGTCGAAGGCGCGATGGCGATCATGCTGATCGCCCTGTCCATGACCGGTACCGAACGCTACAGGCGTGAGAAACGCATCGCCCGGCTGGCCGCCCGTGATCCGTTGACCGCCCTGTACAACCGCCGCGCCCTAGAAGTGCGAGCAGCGCGCCTGCTCGATAACGTCTCCACGGCAAAACCCGGTGCCTTGCTGTTGATCGATATCGACAATTTCAAACAGGTCAACGACCTCTATGGCCATATGGCTGGCGACCGCCTGCTCGTCACACTGAGCGAGATGATCCGTTCGGTCCTGCCTGAAGGCGCACTGGCGGCGTGGCTGGGCGGTGATGAATTCGTGATCCTGCTGGGCAACGCATCGCATGAGCAAATCGTCGGGCTGGGCAGCGCGCTGCGTGAGCAGTTCCACCACGCTGCCGCGCAAGCGTTCGCCACACCGCAAGCGGTAACCCTGAGCATCGGCGCCAACCTGTTCGACCATCCACCAGCCAGCCTCGCGGCATTGATCGAGCAAGGCGATGCGGCGCTCTACCAGTCCAAGCGTGGCGGACGCGACAGCATACGGTTGGTCGATCTGACCTTTGCCAGCAACGAACCGCTTTGATTTCTGAGGATTGCATTGCGCGGTTCGCGTATGAAACTCCGGGGCTCGCGTGCCAATCCAACTCATCCTCCAGCCATTGGACCAAGCGCCGCGGGGCATCAGGTTTCCTGCGTCATCGTTGACGACCATCGCGAGCAAGCTTGCTCCTACAGGGGCCCGGGCAAGATCGCTGTAAATGCGTTTGCCGCGATTCCAGTAGGAGCGAGCACGCTCGCGAAAAACCCGAGCACGATATCTGCGCATGTCTTTACCGCTTCGGCGGCCATGGTGGGCGTATGCATTACGGTCATCGGTATTTTCCAGGTGGTTACCACGCTGAGAAGTGAAGACTCCCTGGGTGATGATTTTCTTGCGATGAACGCCATCCTGTATCTGATTACGACACTTCTATCCTACTGGGCGCTGCGTACCAGCAACGTGAACCGCAATCATTTCCTGGAAAAGCTGGTCGACGTTCTTTTCCTTATCGCCTTGACCTGTACCACGGCCATTGCAGGGTTCATCACCTGGGCGATCACTGTGCATTAGTGTCTGGAACAAGCGCGCGGACGAATCGGCATTCGACTTCCGGTTCTTCGTTGCTGCGGGGTTGTTCAAGCTGGAATCCGCACCGGGCCAGCACTTTTTTTGAGCCTGCATTTTCCTTGAATACATAAGCCACCAGCTGTGTCAGTTGCCAACGCCCCTGCGCTTGCTCGATCAGATGCCTGAGCGCCTGTGTCGCCAGGCCCTGGCCGCACGCGTCGCGACCGATCCGATAGCCCACCTCCGCACAACCAGTCGATGGGTTTATGTCTTTCAAGTTTGCCCGCCCTACAATTGTTCCGCTGCCGTCCTCAATAACAAACGGATGCCAGGTGCCGATGGCAAAACCGGACAAGTAGCCTTCGATATGTTCGGCGACACCTTGCGATGAGTAAAAAGAAGGGTCGCGCGCATCAATATGCGATTCGAACCATGCACGGTTGTGGATTTCGAAGGCCAGCAAGGCGTCCGCATCCGTACTTTTCAGCTCGCGAATTCTGAATGCGTTCATGCATCAACTCTCCAGTGCTTGAGGCCCGAGCGTGACCGTCTGTCCGGCGTTCCAGCAACCCAGGTCACTGACAATCGAGGCATCGTCTATTCCTGCCTCCTCGCTCAACTCACGAAGCGCGGCTTCGGCGGGTGTTTCACCTGACTCGATGGTGCCTTTGACCAGTTGCACGCCTGCCAGGGGATGGCGAAACAGAAGGATGCGTGGCCCGGCAGTACTCGAGAGGATGACGGGGCAAGCCTTGTTCGGTGACATGGCGACGTCCTTATCGACAATGAAGCCAGCATCATACGGCGTTTGACATGCATTTGTAGGAGCCGGCTTACCCCGTCGAGAGGCTTCGTTCCGGTTCTGCGCAGTGCGGCGGGCCCTGTAGGAGCGAGCATGCTCCGGGCGGCGTTCCGACGAAAAACCTGAGAGCACCGCGGGGTGTCAGGCTCCCCGCGTCATCGTTGACCTCCATCGCGAGCATGCTCGCTCCTACAGGCTTGTCGCCGTGACGGCGAAACCATAGGTGGCCGTTACCGCAGGAATGGATATGTACACCTGAAAGACAATCATCGGCTATCAGGGCAGGACCCACTTTGTGCCAGAAGTGGACGGCAGCTTCAGTGCAGGCTAAAAAGTAACGTTACCGGCGCTGCGTTGGGAGCATTACCCCGACTTTGCAGAGCGCTCGGCACATCCCCTGATAACCCGGCAAAAAAGGAGTTTTGAACGTGACTGAAGAGACAAAAACGAAAGGACCCGCCTCGTACTTCCCTTCAATCGAAAAAAAGTACGGGCACCCGGTCACCCACTGGTTTGATCTGCTCAAGACCGTCAGCAGCAAGAAGCACATGGAAATGGTCGCCTGGCTCAAGACCGAGCACGGCTTGGGGCATGGCCACGCCAACGCGCTGGTCGCCTATTTCCTGGCCAACGCGAAGAATCAGTGACGGGCCTGGATCGGCTGTCCCCTCACGCCAACTTGATCCTGCCCCCCTGAATCTCATCCCGCGCAATCCGCAAGTCGGTGGCGTCCTGATTGAGCCGATGAATCAGGTTGAGCAAGCGTTGGCGCAACACTTCGTCCTTGAGCTGTTCAGCTGCACGCATCACATCCAACGCCGCGCCTTCATTGTTGGTGGCGACGGCGTCGAGCAGTTTGCGCAGGCTTCTTGATGGCCGATTCATGGGTCGTTCCCTGAGTTTTGGTTGAGGCGGATCATAGGCGCGTTATGTTTCGTCCATGTTGCAGCCACAAAAGGTTTGAATGGCATTTTCTGCAGGGATGCGATTGCATGGGCTAATCTGCCTTCACGCTCGACAGACGTCACCGTCCCTCATCAGCCCGAGGCATCGGCCTATGATCATTTCGTCCGCATCCGACTATCGCGAGGCAGCGCGTCGCAAGCTGCCGCGTTTTTTGTTCGACTACATCGATGGCGGAGCCTATGCCGAGCATACGCTGAGGGCCAACAGCGCCGACCTGACGCAGGTCAGCCTGCGCCAACGTATCCTCAAGAACGTCGAAGCATTGAGCCTGCAAACCACCCTGTTCGATCAACGACTATCGATGCCCATCGTGTTGGCCCCGGTAGGCCTGACGGGCATGTTCGCCCGCCGGGGCGAGGTGCAGGCGGTCAAGGCTGCCGAGAAAAAAGGCATCCCGCTGTGCCTGTCCACTGTCTCGGTATGTTCGATCGAAGAAGTCTGCGCCAACACTCAACAGCCGATCTGGTTTCAGTTGTATGTCCTCAAGGACCGGGGCTTCATGAGAAATGCGCTGGAACGCGCCAAGGCTGCCGGCGTGCAGAACCTGGTGTTTACGGTCGATATGCCCACGCCCGGTGCCCGCTATCGCGATGCCCATTCGGGCATGTCCGGTCCCTACGCATCGTCCCGGCGCATGCTGCAGGCCATGACCCGGCCCGACTGGGCCTTCAACGTCGGCCTGCTGGGCCGCCCGCATGACCTGGGCAACGTATCGAAGTATCTCGGCAAGGCCGTGACCCTCGAAGACTACATCGGCTGGCTGGCCAATAATTTCGACCCCTCGATCAGTTGGAGCGACCTGGAGTGGATTCGCGATTTCTGGAAGGGCCCGATGATCATCAAGGGTATTCTCGACCCTGAGGACGCCAGGGATGCGGTGAGTTTTGGCGCGGACGGCATTGTCGTCTCCAACCACGGCGGCCGCCAGCTGGACGGTGTGCTCTCCACGGCCCAAGCCTTGCCGCCTATCATGCAAGCGGTCGGCGATGACCTCAAGGTGCTGGTCGACTCGGGGATCCGCTCGGGACTGGACGTGGTGCGCATGTTGGCCCTGGGAGCAAAGGGGGTACTCCTGGGACGCTCCATGGCCTATGCCTTGGCGGCCGACGGTCAACGCGGGGTGGAAAACATGCTGGATATTTTCGCCAAGGAAATGCGCGTGGCGATGACCTTGACAGGCGTCACCGCCATCGACCGGATCGACGAATCGATTCTGGTGCGTCATCCTCTCAAGTAACCAGCCGACGACGTTCAATCCTGCCAGGAACCGTTCCATGCGCATCGCCTTGCTTTCCGATATCCACTTGTCCGTAGACGCCATGCCATTCCCGGCTGTGGAGGCCGATATCGTGGTCCTGGCCGGTGACATTTCCCGACCGGCCGCGGCCATCGACTGGGCCAGGTCAAGCCCGGCGCCGGTGTTGTACGTGGCGGGCAATCACGAATTTTATGGCAGTGACCTGATCTCTACCTACGAGCAGTTGCACAGGTTGTCGCAAGGCACTCCGATCCACGTCCTGGAACGCACCGCATACGTTCATCACGGCGTACGCTTCCTGGGCTGTACCCTGTGGTCAGACTACCGTCTCTTCGATCGAGCGGAAGATCGGGCGCAGGGTATCGACATGGCCACCCGGCTGATCCGCGACTTCAGCCGAATCAAGGTTGCGCCTGACTTCCCAGACCTGTTCACGCCGGCCCTTTCCCAGATGCTGTTCATGCAGACGGTCGCCTGGCTGGAAGAATGTTTTGCCGCCGACCCCGGCATCCCCACGGTAGTGATCTCGCATTTCGCGCCGACCCGGTCGAGCATTAGCCCGGCGTTCGCCGATTCGCCGATCAACGCAAGTTTCGTCTCAGACCTGCAGGAGCGGATCGAGGCGTGGCAGCCCGCGCTTTGGCTGCATGGCCATACCCATGGCAGCTTCGATTATCGGATCGGCGACACCCGGGTCATCTGCAATGCCCGGGGCTATGCCAAAGAGGGCGTCAATGAAAATGCTCGATTCAATGCCGCCCATGTGATCGAGCTGAACCTGTGAAACCCGTTGCCATGCTCGGCTGGCGGCCCCTGCCCGCCTCATACCAAAGCATTACCCTGCTACACCCTTGTCCAGTGGTCGCGAGCAATGTTTACCCCTACATTGCCAATACCTGAAGGGCACAGTGCCATAAACCCTTTGGGCCCTGCTCATGGACTCGGCGCAAAAAGCGTATCGCACCGCGCAATGCTGGATTTAGAATCGATCGTGGCCACCCCCACTCGCCCCCTTCGGCAGTTTCGCCAACGGACATAGACCCATGGACATCGCACCCCGTTTCATCATTCATGAAACCGCCCACTGGATCCTCAACCACCATATGTCTTCGGCGCTCCCCGGCTATCTGGTGCTGGGCACCCGGCACAACGCCAATTCGCTGTCCGACCTGCCCGAGCAGGCCCTGGTGGAGATGGGCGTGCTGCTCGCCAGCATCCAGAAAACCCTGCAAGCGGAGTTGAAGCCCAAGTGGCTCTATATCAGCCGCTTCGGCCATGATCCACGCTTCCCCATCCATTTTCATTACATACCGGTCTACCAGTGGGTCGAGGACCAGTTCTGGGAGGATGAGCGCTACCGGCTGCTGGAAAACTTCGGCACCAGCGCCGCCGCGCGCACACTCACCGATGGCGCTGAAATGACCCTGTTCATCTGGCGTGAATTTGGCGAGAACTCGCAACTACCGGCCATTGAAGGGCCTTCGATCGACCAGGTCATCGACCATTTGCGCACCTGTTTCAATCCGGCGAACCAGCGCCTGCGTCTTCAAGTCGATCGCTGACTTCGGCGATCACGGTGCTAACATGACGGGCGTACCCGGATGCCTCCTCAGCGCATCCCCCATCAACAGTCGGCAGTCACCGCATGATCGAAGTCACCGAAGTTTCCATTGCCCAACTGCGCGCTGCGCTCGAATCCGGCCAGACCACTGCCGTTGAGCTGGTCCAGGCTTATCTGGCCAGGATCGATGCCTACGACACGCCCCAGACGCCCACCGCGCTCAACGCGGTGGTGGTGCGCAACCCCGACGCCTTGAAAGAGGCACAGGCCAGCGATGCCCGTCGAGCCAAGGGCCAAACGCTGGGCCCGCTCGATGGCATCCCCTATACGGCCAAGGACAGTTATCTGGTCAAGGGGCTCACCGCCGCCTCCGGCAGTCCGGCTTTCAAAGACCTGATCGCCTATCGCGATGCATTCACCGTTGAGCGCTTGCGTGCTGGCGGTGCCATCTGCCTGGGCAAGACCAATATGCCGCCAATGGCCAACGGCGGCATGCAGCGTGGCGTGTACGGCCGCGCAGAAAGCCCGTACAACGCCGACTACCTCACCGCCCCCTTCGCCTCGGGCTCTTCGAACGGCGCAGGGACGGCCACCGCCGCGAGTTTTGCCGCCTTCGGCCTGGCTGAAGAAACCTGGTCGAGCGGTCGCGGCCCTGCGTCCAACAATGGCTTGTGTGCCTACACGCCGTCACGCGGCGTGATCTCGGTGCGCGGCAACTGGCCGTTGACGCCGACCATGGACGTCGTCGTGCCGTTTGCCAGGACCATGGCCGACCTGCTCGAGGTGCTTGACGTGGTGGTGGCCGAGGACCCCGACACCCGCGGCGACCTGTGGCGCATGCAACCCTGGGTGCCGATTCCGCCCGTCGCCTCGGTCCGCCCCGCGTCTTACCAGGACCTGGCCGCCAATGCCGCGGCACTGGCCGGCAAGCGTCTGGGCGTACCACGCATGTACATCAACGCCGACCCTGAAGCCGGCACCAGTGAAGCCCCTGGCATCGGCGGCCCGACCGGGCAGCGCATCCACACCCGGCCTTCGGTGATCGGGCTCTGGGAACAGGCACGCCAGGCCTTGCAGGCCGCCGGCGCCGAAGTCGTCGAGGTCGATTTTCCCCTCGTCTCCAACTGTGAAGGCGATCGCCCCGGTGCACCAACCGTGTTCAATCGCGGGATCGTGTCCAAGGAATTCCTGCATCACGAGCTGTGGGACCTGACGGCCTGGGCGTTCGACGATTTCCTGCAGGCCAACGGCGATCCGAAATTGAACCGTCTGGTGGATGTCGACGGGCCACTGATTTTCCCGCACGACCCGGGCACCTTGCCCAACCGCGAAGGCGACCTGGCCGCCGGCATGGACGAGTACGTGCGCATGGCCGAGCGCGGCATTACCCCGTGGGACCAAATCCCGACGGTGCCTGATGGCCTGCGCGGCCTGGAACAGACCCGCCAGATCGATCTTGAGCAGTGGATGGATGGGCTGGGGCTCGATGCAGTGATTTTCCCGACGGTCGCCGACGTCGGCCCGGCCAATGCCGACGTTGATCCGGCAGCGGCGGACATCGCCTGGAGCAACGGTGTCTGGGTGGCCAACGGCAACCTCGCGATACGTCACCTGGGTGTGCCGACGGTCACCGTGCCGATGGGGGTCATGCCGGATATCGGCATGCCCGTGGGGCTGACCTTTGCCGGTCGCGCCTATGACGACTCGAGCCTGCTGCGCCTGGCGTCGGCGTTCGAGGCCTGTGGTTCGAAGCGCTTGATTCCACCGCGCACGCCACCGCTGGGCAAGTGATAATGCGGTTGGGACTGGAGCGGAACAGGCGCCAGTCCCGCCACCGCCACCGACTGGTGCACTTGGGTGCACATGGCGCTTTATAAAAGTGCAGGCAACCGGTGCGCACCGTTCATTTGAACCGCTGTTCAACGATTCCCTCCTGCACTCCCCTCGCCGACGATCCGCACAAGACCGCGCTTTTCATCCGGCAAAGCCGTGCGCTCGCAGCCCCGCCCGCCTGCGTATCGACAACGATCGCGACCTCAAGGGCATTTCTGGCGCGTGACTTGCTAGGAACACCTCAACCCTGCAGTCAACGCTGATTGCATGCATACGACAAAGGCGCCGTGTGTCCCCCGTTTTTTCTGACGGTGGGCCGCATGGCGCCTTTTTTGTTTCCGGCATCGGCAACGGCCGGCAAAAGATTCGAGGGACGAGGATGACAAGCAAAACCGTACGCAGTGTATGTCCCTATTGTGGTGTGGGCTGCGGCATCGTCATGCAGGTCGAAAACAACCGCGTGGTCAAAGTCAGCGGCGACAAGGAGCACCCGAGCAACGCCGGCAGGCTCTGCACCAAGGGCACCACCTGCGGCCAGGCCATCGCCGAGTCGGGCCGGATGGAACACGCCTACCTGCGCCAGGAACGCCGCCGCGATCCGGTGCGCATTGCCATGGATAAAGCCATCAGCGAGACGGCCAACCGACTGCGCGACACCCTCGATCGCCACGGCCCCGATGCATTGTCGTTCTACGTGTCCGGGCAAATGTCGCTGGAAGCCCAATACCTGATCAACAAACTGGCCAAGGGTTTTGTCGGAACCGCAAACATAGAGTCCAATTCCCGCCTGTGCATGGCCAGCGCCGGCAGCGGCTACAAGCTCTCCCTCGGTTCTGATGGCCCTCCGGGCTCGTATCAGGACTTCGACCAGGCGGACCTGTTTTTCGTCATCGGCGCCAACATGGCCGACTGTCACCCGATTTTGTTCCTGCGCATGATGGACCGGGTCAAGGCCGGAGCGAAGTTGATCGTGGTCGATCCACGGCGCAGCGCCACCGCGGACAAAGCCGACCTGTTCCTGCCGATCAAGCCGGGCACCGACCTGGCATTGCTCAATGGCTTGCTGCATCTGCTGGTGAAAAACGGTCACACCGACCCGGCGTTCATCGCGGCGTTCACCGAAGGCTGGGAGGCCATGCCGGAATTTCTCGAGGACTATCCGCCGGACAAGGTCGCACACCTCACCGGTCTGCCCGAGGCGGACATTCGCCAGGCCGCGCAATGGATCGGCGAAGCCGCACAGTGGATGAGCTGCTGGACCATGGGGCTGAACCAAAGCACCCACGGCACCTGGAACACCAACGCCCTGTGCAACCTGCACCTGGCCACCGGCGCAATTTGCCGGCCGGGCAGCGGGCCGTTCTCCCTGACCGGGCAACCGAACGCCATGGGTGGCCGTGAGATGGGCTATATGGGGCCAGGCCTACCCGGCCAGCGTTCCATGCTGGTGGAGGCGGACCGCGCGTTCATCGAAGATTTGTGGAGCATCCCCCGCGACCGCTTGCCGCGCAAAGCCGGTGGCGGCACCGTGTCGATGTTCGAAGACATGAGCGCAGGACGAATCAAGGCCTGCTGGATCATCTGCACCAACCCGGTGGCGTCGGGCCCCAACCGCCAGAAAGTGATCGACGGCCTGCAGGCGGCAGAGCTGGTCATCACCCAGGACGCCTACCTCGACACCGAGACCAACCGTTACGCCGACATCCTGCTGCCCGGCGCGCTCTGGGCCGAGGCCGAGGGCGTTATGATCAACTCCGAACGCAACCTGACGCTGATGCAAAAAGCCGTGGAGCCCCCGGGCGAGACGCTGCCCGACTGGCAGATCATCGCGCGGGTGGCCTGCGAAATGGGCTTCGCCGCGGCGTTCACCTACAGCACTGCCGACGCGGTGTTCGAAGAGATCAAGCGCGCCTGGAACCCCAAGACCGGCTATGACATTCGCGGCGCCAGCTACCCGCGCCTGCGCAACAAACCCTTGCAATGGCCCTGCGCCAGCGCTAGCGCGGCGGAACGCAATCCGATTCGCTACCTCAACAATGGCGAGAGTCAGGCACTCAGGGTCGAAGCCGACGGCAGCCAGCCGACGATCGTCTTCCCCACCGAGCGCGGCAAAGGCATCTTTCTCGCCCGTCCGCACATGGCGCCAGCGGAAATGCCCGATGAAACCTTTCCCTTCGTACTCAACACCGGGCGCTTGCAGCATCAGTGGCACACCCTGACCAAGACCGGCAAGGTGGCGACCCTGAACAAGCTCAATCCGGGCCCCTTCGTCGAGATCCATCCCGAGGATGCCAGCGCCCTGGGCATCAAGGACAAGGACCCGGTCGAGGTACGTTCGGTGCGAGGTCGGGCCGTGCTTCCGGCGGTGGTGAGCGACCGCGTGCGCCAGGGCAACTGTTTTGCGCCTTTTCACTGGAACGATGTGTTTGGCGAGAACCTGGCGATCAATGCCGTGACCAACGATGCCGTCGACCCGATCTCGCAGCAGCCCGAATTCAAATTCTGTGCGGTCGCCCTGCAACGTGTCGAACTGATCGACCATCAGTTCCTGCAAACGCCAGCGCCTGCCACCGTCGACTCATCCCCCTTACCAGAGGAACTCGCCATGTCGAGCATCGAGACCTTTGCCGATCTCGCGGGCATCCGTTGCCTGCCCTCCCCGCCATTGAACGACAGTGAGCGCACCTACCTCGCCGGTTTTCTCAGTGGCCTGCAATCGCCAGCAGGGCGCCAGGCGGCTGGGGTGCCGGTGCTGCCGCCCAGCGCGCCGTTGGCCACCGAGACTCGTCTGTGGCTGGACGGGCTCCTGGGCGGATTGTTCAGTCGGGTTGATGCGGGTGTAGCTGATCAGGCTGCAACCCTGGCGGGCGTCACCGCCGAAAATGCCCCCGCGGTGACCTTGCTCTGGGCGTCGCAAACCGGCAATGCCGAAACCCTGGCCGAGCGCCTGGCCGCGCGCCTGCGCGATGCCGGCTTCGCCGTGGAGCTGAGCGCGATGGCCGACTTCCCCGCCGGCAAGTTGGCCAGCACGCAGAATCTGGCCTTGATCAGCAGCACCTTCGGCGATGGCGATCCGCCGGACAATGGCGAAGGTTTCTGGCACACCCTCAGCACCGCCCAGACGCGTCTGGAGTCATTGCGCTTTGCCGTGCTGGCCCTGGGTGACCCGGCCTACGACCGATTCTGCCAGCACGGCAAACAGCTCGATCAGCGCCTGCAGGAACTGGGCGCCACCCGCCTGCTGGAACGGGTCGATTGCGACACCGAATTCGAGGAGCGCGCCGATACCTGGCTGGCGCAATTGCAGAAGACCCTCAGGCCCGAAGCTGTGGTCGTCGCGCATAGCCACACTGCCGCCAGCGCTGCCCAGACACCCGGCAAGGCCAAGCCCCATGCTTCGCGGCTGCTGGCCAATCTTCACCTGAACCGCCAGAGCCCGCACAAGGAAACCCGCATGTTTTCCCTGGACCTGGCGGATTCTGGACTGGGTTATGAGGCGGGTGACGCGCTGGGCGTCCATCCGCGCAATTGTCCGGAACTGGTCGACGAGTTGCTCGACTTGACCCGGTTAAATGGCGAGACGCCGGTGAGCGTCGATCAATGCGCCGAGGTGTCGTTACGTCAGGCACTGACCGAACACTTCGAAATCGCTCGGCCCAACAGCGACACCCTGGCTTTCATCGCCGAACGCAGCGCCAATCCCGGTTTGAAACAGTTGCTGGGCACTGAGCATAAGGCTCAGTTGAAAGAATGGTTGTGGGGCCGGCAACTGGCGGACGTGCTGCAGGAATATCCACTGGACTGCTCGGCGAGCGAGCTCCTGGGCACCTTCAAGCGCTTGCAGCCGCGCCTGTATTCCATCGCTTCGAGCGCCAAGGCGCATCCACGGGAAGTCCATCTCACCGTGGCGGCGGTGCGCTACGGCAAGCGCAAGGGCGTGTCCTCGACCTTCCTCGCCGACCGCGCGCAGGACGCCGAGGTACCGGTTTTCGTCCAGCCAGCCAGACACTTTCGCGTGCCGAACGAAGGTGATGTGCCGATGATCATGATCGGCCCCGGCACCGGGGTCGCGCCCTTCCGCGCCTTCCTGCAGGAGCGCCGGGCGCGGGGCGACCAGGGCAAGAACTGGCTGTTCTTCGGTGAACAGCACGCCGCCAGCGACTTCTACTACCGCGACGAACTGCAAGGCATGCAGCACGATGGCCTGCTGACGCACCTGAGCCTGGCGTTTTCCCGTGACCAGGCCGAGAAAATCTACGTGCAGGACCGCATCCGCGAACAAGGCGCCGCACTCTGGCGCTGGCTGCAGGACGGCGCCCGGTTGTACATCTGTGGAGACGCCAGCTGCATGGCCAAGGACGTCGACCAGGCCTTGCGCCAGGTCGCCCAGCAACACGGTGGACTGGACTCGCAAGGCGCCGCTGATTACTGGCGGCAGATGAGTGAGCAGAAGCGTTATTTGCGGGATGTTTATTGAGTGGTTGGTGGGTGTCGGTGACAGTGCCGACCTTCATCGGCGCCTCTACCAACATTGATCGATGCCACGTCGAAGTTGTTTGGGGAGTACATATCCATTGCTGCGGTAACGGCGGCTTATGGTTTCGCTTTTACAGCGACTCCCTTTTTCAAACACCAAAAAGGAAGCAAAAGGCTTTGCCCCACCACTTGGTGCCTCGCTAGGGCTCGGCATGCCAGAACGAAGGCATTGCTCCGTGGGTCGCCGCGATGGGCCGTCCCTGGCCCAGCGCGGCTAAACCGGCGTCCTGCCG
This sequence comes from Pseudomonas umsongensis, assembly GCF_002236105.1. GTDB lineage: Bacteria > Pseudomonadota > Gammaproteobacteria > Pseudomonadales > Pseudomonadaceae > Aquipseudomonas > Aquipseudomonas umsongensis. Next base: position 415,666 of record NZ_NIWU01000001.1, on the reverse strand, counting down.
GTTTACCCACTGCGCAATGCCTGCGTTCGGCCATCGTGGTTAACGGGGCGCCCGCGATCAACAGCAAAGCGAGGCGGCCTGACAGCCGACCTGACTTTTTCGGGTGCACCTGGATCCCCTGTGGGAGCGAGCCTGCTCGCGATTGATCGTTCCCACGCTCTGCGTGGGAATGCCGCCAGGGACGCTCCGCGTTCCGCTGACGACGCATTAATTGAGCCGTGCGCAACGGTGATGCGGGGCGTCGCAAGAAGCCCTGTGTGAAATTGGTTGTCGGAGTGCATATCCATTGCTGCGGTAACGGCGGCTTATGGTTTCGCTTTTACAGCGACTCCCTTTTCCAAACGCCGAAAAGGAAGCAAAAGGCTGTGCCCCACCACTCGGTGCCTCGCTTGGGCTCGGCATGCCCTCTCTCCGGCATTGCTCCGTGGGTCGCCGCGATGGGCCGTCCCTGGCCCAGCGCGGCTAAACCGGCGTCCTGCCGGTTTCCCCACTGCGCAATGCCTGCGTTCGGCCATCGTGGTTAACGGGGCGCCCGCGATCAACAGCAAAGCGAGGCGGCCTGACAGCCGACCTGACTTTTTCGGGTGCACCTGGATCCCCTGTGGGAGCGAGCCTGCTCGCGATTGATCGTTCCCACGCTCTGCGTGGGAATGCCGCCAGGGACGCTCCGCGTTCCGCTGACGACGCATTAATTGAGCCGTGCGCAACGGTGATGCGGGGCGTCACAGGAAGCTATGTGAGATTTATTGTCGGAGTGCATATCCATTGCTGCGGTAACGGCCTCCTATGGTTTCGCCCTTACGGCGACTCCCTTTTTCAAACGCCAAAAAGGAAGCAAAAGGCTTTGCCCCACCACTTGGTGCCTCGCTTAGGCTCGGCATGCCCTCACTCCGGCATTGCTCCGTGGGTCGCCGCGATGGGCCATCCATGGCCCAGCGCGGCTAAACCGGCGTCCTGCCGGTTCACCCACTGCGCAATGCCTGCGTTCGGCCAGCGTGGTTAACGGGGCGCCCGCGATCAACAGCAAAGCGAGGCGGCCTTAAAGCCGACCTTACCTTCGCAGATACATCCAATCCCCTGTAGGAGCGAGCATGCTCCGGGCGGCGTTCCGACGATGGGCGTCAACGATAACGCGGGGCACCTGGTAGCCCGCGGTGCTCTCAGGTTCATCGCGAGAAGGCTCGCTCCTACAGGGGATCGCGGACAGACCAGCAATCAGGTCGGCTTTAAGGCCGCCTCGCTTTGGCTTTTGCTTTGCTTTGGCTTTTGATGTTCTTGCCCCCTCGAGAGGCTGAGAGGAGGTTCTGCATAGTGGGTAAACCGGCATGGATGCCGGTTTAGCCGCGCTGGGCCATGGATGGCCCATCGCGGCGACCCACGGAGCAGGACCGGAGCGAGGGCATGCCGAGCCCTAGCGAGGCACCGAACGCCAGGGGCAAGAGCCCTTGGTTACTTGGGGCTTTCCAAGTGACTCGCTGTAAGAGCGAAACCGTAGGTGGCCGTTACCGCAGGTATGGATATGTACTCCGACAACAAATAATAGGTCGGCTATCAGGCCGCCATCGCCGGCAAGCCTGGCTCCTACAAGGGTTTCATTCCGCCGTGAGTTCGTAACGGGCGTTACAGCAGCGACAGGGTGTAGTTGATGATGAAGCGATTCTGCTCAACATTGCGCCCGGCATCGGTGTTCGACTTGCCATTGCGCACGCTGAAGGCAAGCCCCCTGAGCGAACCCGACTGAATCACATAGTCCAGCGTCATATCACGCTCCCACTCAGACTGGTCTGCAGCGTTTTGCGCCTTGATGTCCGTGCCCTTGAGATACGCCACTGACGCCTTCAGGCCAGGGATTCCAAGGGGCGCGAAGTCATAGGTGTATTGACCGAAACGGGTTCGCTCCCCGGCGCGGGCAAAGCTCTGGATCATGCGATCGGTGGGCAGGTAGACGCTGCCACCACCCGCGCCTTTATCCACCAGGCTGCCCTGGTTGGGCTGGACGAAGTTGCTGCCATCGCCCACTTGCTGGTAACCGAGCGCCACGGCATGGCCGCCGTTGGTATAGGTAACCATGGCAGCCCAGGTGTCGTTATCGATTTCACCGTTGTTGTCATCGGTGTAACCCGAGACGCGATAGCCTTGCGCTCTACCTGCGGCGGAGCTGTTGGCACCGCTGGAGGTGGTGCGGAAATAGCGCAGGTCCGTGGTGATGGCGCTTGCACTGTCGATGGCCAGGCTGTGTGTCAGGCCGAGGAAGTTCTGGTTGTAGAAGTCTTCCAACTGCGCGAAGTAGTACTGTGCCTTCAGCGCCTTGGTCACCTCGTAGTCGCCCCCGGCGAAATAGAACTTGTTGCTGTCCCGGGTACCACCGGCAACCGACAGGCCGGTTCGATCGGTCGAGGCACGACCGACTGCGTGCTCCAGCAACCCGCCGGTCAGGGTCAGGCCATCGATGTCTTTTGACGTGACCTGGCCGCCGGTGAACGATTGCGGCAGCACGCGGGCATCGTTGGACAGCAGTATCGGCAGCTTCGGCAACAACGTGCCGTAACGCAGTTCGGTCTTGGCGATGCGCATCTTCGCCGTGGGACCGAAGCTGCTCCAGGCATCGGCCGCACCGTCGCCCTTCGAGGGAATCATGCCGCTGCCGACGTGGCGACCGGCGCCGCTGTCCAGGGTAATCCCTTGCAACGCCTGGGCATCAAGCCCGAACCCCAGGGTGCCTTGGGTGAATCCCGACTCATAACGCAGCACAAAACCCTGGGCCGCCTCTTCGGTCTTGGAAGGGTCTGCGCTGCCGTCGCGGTTATCGCTGTTGAAGTACAGGGTACGCATGGAAAGGCTGGCCTTGCTGTCTTCCAGAAAGCCGCGTGCGCCAGGCTCTGCTGCCTGTGCGCCGATCGAACCGCCGAACAACAGGATGGCGGCGGGAATTGCTCGTTTGAACATGCGGTACTCCTCAAGAGGGTCACGTCGAAATATTTGTGAAACTCTTAGAACATTTCGAGGCACGAACTTCAAACGAGATGAAAGTAATTTCCGTAGAGGGATAAGAGTTGTCGCAATGAGGTACGCAACCTCATGGTTTTTGAAAAACGACCAGGGGGATTTTCATCGAAATCGGACGTGCCGAAGGCCCCCTGTAGGAGCGAGCATGCTCGCGATGGTCGTCAACGATGACGCTGGCTACCTGACACCCCGCGGTGCTCTCGGGTTTCTCGCGAGCATGCTCGCTCCTACAGTGGGTTATGCGTCACGGTTGCTCAGACCAGCGCCTGTTCCCGGATCAGCTTCTTGTTGATCTTGCCAACGCTGGTCTTGGGAATCTCAGCCACGAACTTGAACTGCTTGGGAATCGCCCATTTATTGATCCGGCCGATCTCGACGAACCCTTGCAGGTGCGCCTCGAGGATCTTGCGGTCCAGGTACTGTCCCGGCTCGCACACCACCAGGGCCATGGGCCGTTCTCCCCATTGCTCATCGGCAATGCCCACCACCGCGACCGACAGCACCGCCTGGTGTTCGCTGATCAGGCTTTCCAGCTCCAGGGAGCTGATCCACTCCCCGCCGGTCTTGATCACGTCCTTGATGCGATCCTTGATTTCCACACCGCCCAACGGGTCGATGGAAGCCATGTCGCCAGTGTGCAACCAGCCGTCCTGCCACAGCTCGGCGCCTTTTTGCGGCTCCTTCAAGTAGCCTTGTGTCAGCCAGGGCGCGCGCACCACGATCTCGCCCAGGGACTCGCCGTCATGGACCACGTCATTGCCACTGGCATCGATGATTTTCAGGTCGACCATCGGCACCGGGGTACCGGTCTTGATGCGTGTCGGCAGTTGCGCCTGGGCCGATAGCTTGCGGTCTTCATCGCGCAGGTAAGTCAGGCACAGCAGCGGGCAGGTTTCCGACATGCCGTAGCCAGCGTGCACCACCATGCCTTTTGCACTGGCTTCGCTGGCAAGACCCAAGGGCAGCGCACTGCCACCCAGGAGCATTTTCCAGCCGTTGAAATCGGCGGACTTGCCTTGCTCACAGGTGAGGAGCATTTGCAGGATGGTTGGCACACAGTGGGAAAACGTCACCTTCTCCTCCTGATAAAGCCGGACCAGGCTATTGGGTTCGTAGCGGCCGGGGTACACCTGCTTGATGCCCATCAGGGTAGCGACGTAAGGCACGCCCCAGGCATGCACATGGAACATCGGCGTGATCGGCATGTACACGTCATCGGAACGCAGCAGCGGCGTCCCCTGGTAGACGCCCAATGTCCCCACGGCATTCAAGGTGTGCAGGACCAACTGGCGATGGGTGAAATACACGCCCTTGGGGTCGCCGGTGGTGCCGGTGGTGTAGAACAGCGTCGCTACCGAATTCTCGTCGAAATCGGGAAAGTCATACTGGTCCGAACACTGCGACAGCAACTGCTCGTACTCGCCCTGCACGGGTAATGAAGTATCGGATGCCTGGTCATCGGTGAGCTGCACAAAGCCTTTGACCGTGGTCAGCCGCCCCTGGATCTGCTCGACCAGCGGCAGGAAATCGTCATGCACCAGCACCAGGTCATCCTCGGCGTGGTTCATGGTGAACAGCACCTGCTCCGGCGACAGGCGAATGTTCACCGTGTGCAGCACCGCGCCAATCATCGGCACGGCGAAGAAGCATTCCAGGTAGCGGTGGCTGTCCCAGTCAAGCAGGGCCACGGTGTCCCCGGCCTTGACCCCGGCCGCAGTCAACGCATTGGCCAGGCGGCGGATGCGCTGGTTGAGGGTCTGGTAGCTGTAGCGCAGCTTGTCGGCGTAGACGATTTCCCGACCCGGTTCGTAGCGCACCCCGGACAGCAGCAATTGCTTGATCAGCAAGGGATAGGCATAGGCGCCTTCGGCGGGTGGAATTATTTTTGTCGCCATCATGATTAAGGTTCCTTGTCCTTTAGAACTGGTCGGCTTGCAGCTCGTAGAGGCAGTCGCTTCCGGCTTTGGCCGATGCGCTCAACGAGTGGATACGTGGCAGCAACCGGGCGAAGTAGAAACGCGCGGTGGCCAGCTTGCTGGTGTAGAAATCGTCCTCGGCATCGCCGCTGACGACGGCCTTGGCCATGCGCGCCCACATGTAGGCGTACGCGGTGTAGCCAAACACGTGCAGGTACTCGACCGAGGCCGCGCCGATTTCATTTGGGTTGCCCTGTGCCCGATCCAGCAGCCACGCGGTCAGTTCATCGAGGGTGTCCACGGCGGCGTTCAACGGCTGGGTGAACTCATCAAGTTCGGCGCTGGCGTTGGCGGTGAAGTTGCGGATTTCCGAAGCAAACAGGCGGTAGAGCGCCCCGCCGCTGCCGACAATCTTGCGCCCGGCCAGGTCCAGGGACTGGATGCCGTTGGTGCCTTCGTAGATTTGCGTGATGCGCACGTCGCGCACCAGTTGCTCCTGGCCCCACTCGCGAATGTAGCCATGGCCGCCGAAAATCATCTGCCCGTGCAGGGTCGTTTCCAGGCCCATGTCGGTGAGAAATGCCTTCGCCACCGGGGTCAACAACGACACCAGTTCCTGGGCACGGGTGCGGGCTGTCGGGTCTTCGCTGTATTTGGCGATGTCCAGTTGCAGGGCCACGTAGCTGGAAAACGCACGGCCACCTTCGTTCAGGGCCTTCATGGTCAACAGCATGCGCCGCACGTCAGGGTGGACGATGATCGGGTCGGCGGCCTTGTCTTTGTTCTGCGCGCCGGTAGGTGCACGGCTCTGCAAGCGATCACGGGCATAGGCGACGGCGTTCTGGTAGGAACGCTCGCCCTGCGCCAGGCCCTGGATGCCCACGCCCAGGCGCTCATAGTTCATCATGGTGAACATCGCCGCCAGCCCCTTGTTCGGCGCATCGACGATCCAGCCGGTGGCGCCGTCGAAGTTCATCACGCAGGTGGCCGACGCCTTGATCCCCATCTTGTGTTCGATGGAGCCGCAGGACAGCGCATTGTTTTCACCCAGCGATCCGTCGGCGTTGACCAGCACCTTGGGCACCAGGAACAGCGAGATGCCTTTTGGGCCTGCCGGGGCATCGGGCAGTCGCGCCAGTACCAGGTGGATGATGTTTTCGGTCAGGTCGTGGTCGCCGCCGGTGATGAAAATCTTGCTGCCGCTGACCTTGTAGCTGCCATCGGCCTGGGGCTCGGCGCGAGTGCGGATCATGCCCAGGTCGGTGCCGGCATGGGCCTCGGTCAGGCACATGGAACCGGTCCAGGTGCCGGCGTACATGTTCGGCAGGTAACGCGCCTTGAGTTCTTCACTGGCGTGCGCCTTGATCGACAGGCAGGCGCCGGCGGTCAGCATCGGGTACAGGCCGAACGACAGGCTGGCCGAGTTGACCATCTCTTCGACCTGGGCCGAAATCGCCTTGGGCATGCCCATGCCACCGTACTGCGGATCTCCGCCGACACCGACCCAACCGCCTTCGGCGAAGGCTTGATAGGCCTCGGCAAAACCCTCTGGCGCGGTGACCGAACCATTGCTCCAGGTACAGCCCTGCTCGTCGGTGGCGCGGTTCAAGGGTGCGATGACTTCGCCACTGATCTTGCCGGCTTCTTCGAGGATGGCGGCAGCGGTTTCTTCATCGATCACGTCGGCCAGGCCAGGCAAACTGGCCCACAGCCGGGACACCTGGAAGACCTCGTTGAGGACGAAGCGCATGTCGCGCAGGGGAGCTTTGTAATCAGACATCTTGACTTACTCGGAAGTGGTCACGGCATGGGGCATGCCGGGACGTTCAGTGGATTCAATGATTTCGGCTGCCGCAATAGCGCCGGGTTGCGGTGCCCGTTCACGCAGCAGGAAGTACGACAGGGCGGGAATCAGGATCAGCGCACCGAGCATGTTCCACAGGAACATGAAGGTCAGCAGGATGCCCATGTCGGCCTGGAACTTGATCGGCGACCAGACCCAGCACACCACGCCGGCGGCCAGGGTGATACCGACCAGCCCGACCACCCGGCCGGTGAACGACACGGCGTTACGGTAGGCTTGGGACAGCGGCAGGCCCTGGCGCTGGAAGTGCAATTGCACGCTGAGCAGATACAGTGCGTAGTCCACACCGATCCCCACACCCAGGGCGATCACCGGCAAGGTCGCGACTTTCACGCCGATGCCCATGGCCACCATCAGCGCTTCGCACAGGATCGAAGTCAGCACCAGCGGCAGCAGCGCCACCAGCGTGGCGCGCCAGCTGCGGAAAGTGATCAGGCAGAACAGGGTTACCGCCAGATAGACGTACAGCAGCATGGTACGGTTGGCCTCGCGCACCACGATGTTGGTGGCCGCTTCGATCCCGGCACTGCCGGCCGCCAACAGAAACTGGCGATCGTCAGTACTGTTTTCCTTGGCGAACTTGTCGGCAATCGCCACCACGGCATCCAGGGTCTCCGCCTTGTGATCCTTGAGGAAGGCAATCACCGGCATCAGCGAGCAGTTGTTGTTGAACAGCTCCGGAGAGTTAACCGAGGCTTGCTGCGCGGCGTAGTTCAGCACGTCCTGGTTGCGCTGGATGCTGTTGAGCTTGGGGTTGCCTTCATAGGTGCCGGCGGTGATCTGGCGTACCGCGTTGACCAGCGAGGACGTCGCCTGCACACCCGGATACTGCTGCAGCTCCCAGGCCAGGCGGTCCGCGAGGATCAAGGTCTGGTAGTTCAGGCAGCCTTCCGGCGCGGTCTTGATCATCACCGCGAACAGGTCGCTGGACAGCGCGTAGTGGCTGGTGATGTAGGCGTTGTCGCGGTTGTAGCGCGAGTCGGCGCGCAACTCCGGCGCCCCACTTTCAAGGTCGCCGATCTTCAGTTGCAGGCTGACCATGAAGCCGCCAATGCCCATCAGCACCGCGACCAGCACGGCGCCCGTCGCCCACTTGCGCGTTGTGAAGCGATCGAGCAGGTCCCAGAGTTTGCCGAAGCCCTTGTGGTGCTCGGCACGGTTGTCGATTTTCAGCGCACGCTCGGCCGCCTTGCGGCCGACGCCGATGTAGGACAGCGCCACCGGCATCAGCAACAGTGAGGTGAAGATCAGTACCGCGACACCGATGCTGGCGGTGATCGCCAGGTCCTGGATCACCGGAATGTCGATCAGCATCAGCACGGCAAAGCCCACGGCGTCGGCCAGCAATGCGGTGACGCCAGCGATGAACAGGCGGCGGAAGGTGTAGCGCGCGGCAATCAGTTTGTGGGTGCCACGGGCGATGTCCTGCATGATGCCGTTCATCTTCTGCGCGGCGTGTGACACACCGATGGCGAAGATCAGGAACGGTACAAGCACCGAGTACGGGTCGATGGCGTAGCCCAGCCAGGCGACGATGCCCAGTTGCCAGACTACCGCGATCAGCGAGCAGCCGACCACCAACAAGGTGCTGCGCACACAACGGGTGTAGGCGTAGATGATGATCAGCGAAGTGACCACGGCCAGCCCGAAGAACATCATCACCTGGATCAGGCCGTCGATCAGGTCGCCCATCAGCTTGGCGAAACCGATCACCCGCACCTTGTACGGGCCCTTGCCCTCTTCCCCGGATTTACGCGCCGCGCTGTCGCCGGCGAATTCGATCTTGTCGCGCAACTGCTCTTCGAGCATCTGCGAGAACTGATGGTAGTTGATGCGCTGGCCACCTGCGGCGGACTTGTCCAGCAGCGGTACGACGAGCATGCTCGACTTGTAGTCGCTGGCGACCAGGCTGCCGACGATGCCGGCGCGGGAAATGTTCTGGCGCAACTGTTCGATTTGCTCAGGTTTGCCCTCATAGGTATCAGGCATCACCGGGCCACCCTGGAAGCCTTGCTCGGTGACTTCAGTCCAGCGTACCGCCGGGCTCCACAAGGACTTCATCCACGCACGGTCGACGCCTTCAGTGAGGAACAACTGGTCGTTGACCTGCTTGAGTACGTCAAGGTACTGAGGGTCGAAAATGTCACCCTGGGTGTTCTCGACCACCACCCGCACCGAGTTGCCCAGGCCGCGCAGCGACTGGCGGTTCTCCAGGAAATTCTGGATGTAGGGCTGGCTCTGCGGAATCATTTTTTCGAAGCTGGGGCGCAGTTCCAGGCGGGTCACCGCCATGAAGCCCAGGACCACGGTGGCCAAGGCCATCAGCAGCATGAACAGCGGACGGTAGTTGAACACCAGCCGTTCGAGCAGGTTGCCGGAGCGGCGGTCGAAATCACGCAGCTCGCGAATCACCGGCATGGCGTCTTGTTTGATATTGCCCATGTCTGGGTTCTCGCTCTTAGGGTTCGAGGGCTGGATCGGCGGCTAACACCTGGGCGCCACGGCTGCCCGCTACCACCAATGCGCCGTCGGCGGACTGGGTGGCACCGGCAACCGGGGTGCGTGCCGGTTGCTGCACCAGGTGCATGTGCGCACCTGTGCCCTGGCTGACCAGCATCTGCCCGCCCTGGGTGAACAGGCGGTAATGGCCACGGGCATCGACGAGGCCGGCGGTAATGCTGATGTGCAGCCCAGTGTCCAACGGGGTCCAGCTCTGCCCGCCGTCGGTACTGCGCAGCACGTTGCCGCGCAAGCCGTAGACGAGCACTTCGCCAGGCTTGCCGATGACACCGAAGAAGCTGCCCTGATAGGGCGTCTCCACGGCGGCGAAGCGTTGAGCCTGCTCATCCCATTTGAGCAACAGGCCTTGTTCGCCGGCGATGTACAGGCTGTCACCAGTGGAGGCGATGGCATTGAGGTGCAAGCCTTGCGGGTTGTCGGTGCGATCCTGCAACGGCGTCCAGCTCATGCCGCCATCGTCAGTGCGCAGGATCAGGTTGAACACGCCGACCACATAGCCGACTTGGTCATTGGCGAACCACACATCGAGTAGCGGTTTATCGGCACCCTGCTCCAGCAGTCGCTGACCTTCGGCGACCAGCAGCGGCCACTGTTCGTTGCCCGGCTCGGCACTGGCCAGCGCCGTGTAATGCTTGACCAGCAAGTTGCCGATCTGGCGGCCGTCGAGTTGCTTGTTCCAGGTCGCGCCAGCGTCGCTCGTGTGCAACACCACACCGTCATTGCCCACCGCCCAGCCCTGGGTGGGACCGGAAAAACTCACGGCGGTCAAGTCGGCGCTGACCGGTACGGCAGCCTGCTGCCAGTGCTTGCCAGCGTCATCGGAAAACAGGATATGGCCGCGCTGGCCAACGGCGATCACGCGCTCACCGGCGCGGGCCATGCCGGACAGCGGGCTATTGCTGGCCAAGGCACTGACCCTGGCAGGCAGGTCCAGCACATCAACGTAATCGGCTGCGTGGGTGACGCCCTGCAACAGGCCGAGCGCCAGGCCAAACGCCACGTGCTTGAAATTCTTATACGAACACATACCGCGTCCTCTTCGGAAAACCGCGCCGGGACACACATCGGTGTGCCTGACGTTCAAACCTTGCGCCGTGCAGGTCATGTGGGAGCGAGCCTGCTCGCGATGGACCAGAGGGCGACGCGGGCATCCAGACAGCACGCGTCATCGTTAACGTCCATCGCGAGCAGGCTCGCTCCCACAGTGGATCGTGCGAGCGTCTGCTTGCGGTTTGCTTAGCGAATGCCGCTGCCGGCCAGGGATTCCGACGACCACTGGGCCTTGGAGAGCGGATCGATGTACTTGATGCCGCCGTAAGGGCCGACTACACCGTTGATGTTGTAGGAGCCACCGACCAGGTCGTAGATCATGAAAGGCGTGGAGTCCGGCACCTGCTTGTCATAGCTCTGGCTGAGGAACGCGAAGGAACCACGATAGAGCTGGCCACGGGCGTCATACTGATCCGAGGCCAAAGCGCTCCAGCTGTCTTCGTCGAGGTAGAAGCGGCGCTTGGCATAGATGTGCCGGGCACCGGCCTTGAGGTTGCCTTCCACGACCCATACGCGGTGTTTTTCCCAGCGCACGAAGTCTGGTGCGAGGTGATTGGCGGTGGTCAGCGACTTCGGATCCTGGGCGTAGGTCAGCTTGTAGGTGTTGTAGGGCACGATCATTTCCTGCTTGCCCACCAGCTTCCAGTCGTAGCGATCCAGCGCACCGTTGAACACGAACACATCGTCATAAGTGCCCGCACCCGCAGTCCCTGGGTTCGGCGTGTCGTACGCCAGGTTAGGCGCCAGCTTCACCCGACGCTGCCCCGGCAGGTATTGCCAGGCGCGGCGTGGTTGCTGCAGCGGGTTGGCCGCGTCCTTGAGCATTACCGCCTCGCCGGCGCGACGTGCCGGGCCGGTGTAGGACAGCTTCATCTGGTAGTACACATCGGCGCTGCTGATCGGCTGCGTCAGGTTCTCGTAGATCGGATAGGAGATGAACGCCTGCCCGGTGGTGGCCAGGCTTGGCACGCCGGCGGAGTCAACGTTCCAGGAGTCGTACTTGGAGTTGATGCTCACGCCCTGATAACGCAAGAGGAAGTTCCACATTGCTTCGTTGCCCGATTGCGGAATCGGGAACGGTACGCCCGGCAGCACGTTGTCGATGGCCAACCCGCCTTCGAGTGACTTGGCGCCGCTGGCGTTCTTCACGCCGTTATCGAGGATGGCTTTTGGCAGCGAAACGGTGCGGTGGGTCGGGAACACGTCGACACGGAAAGTCGGAAAGCGCTTGGCCAGTTCCACCGTGGTGGCGGTGAGCATGCCCTTGTACTGGTCGACGTTCTTGCCATCGATCACCAGCAGCGGTTTTTCACTGGCAAACGGGTCCGGGCGCATGCTGTCACCGGCTTTGAAACTGGCTGGCGGCGTGGTCAGGCCACCGTTGTAGGCCGGAATCGAACCATCGGCATTGCCGGCCTTTTCGGCGCCCACCAGGGTCAGGCTGGTGCCCAGCTTGGCAGCGTCCTGGGTTGAAACAGCGGCCTGTACCTGGGCGGCAAGGACCATGGCCAGCGAAGCGGCCAACACGGTTTTCACGAATTTCATCTTGTTATTCTCCTGCTTGCATTGAGCAAATCAGTGGTGCATCAAAAGGTTGTTTTCATCGTCAGGTACACAGCGCCACGGTCCTCAGTCGTGGCACCACCACCGGAAAAGGACGAATAGCCACCGGCGTAACAGGCGTAGTTTTCGTTGCCGCTGAAGGCATTCGGCGCAGCGCCGTCACCTCCGGTCGGGCCAGTACTCACGCCACTGACATTGCACTTGTCGGCCTTGCCGAAAGAGTCCACGTATTTCAGGTCGACGAAGTATTTGTTGTACACAACGGCGCCGAGGCCGACTGCGTAGTTACCGGTGTCCTTGGCACCGCCACCGGAAACCGGTGAAACGCCATCGAGACCGAGGTTGACGGACATCGGTGCATTGAGGTCGACACCGGGAAACACCTGGTACCAGGTCGGTGTGAAGTTGACCGCGATGCCCCAGTTGTCACGGGTCGGCTGATCGATACCGTGGTAAGTGCCCTTGCCTTTGTAGAGCGCTTCGTTCTTGCTATCGAGCTTGAGCAAGTTGCTGTAGTACAACTCGGCGAGCAGGGTCGCCGAATCGAACACGGGCGTTTTCGGCATGGTCATCAGACCGTTGACCGTCCAGTGCAGGGTGTCGCCGGTGGCGGCCATGCTGTCGCCCTTTTCCGGGGTGTCATAGATCACGCCGGTTCCGGGTGTGCGCGCCGGCAGCAGGCCGAGCCCCTGGCCCAGGCCCAGGGGACTGGTGGTGCTGACGACGGCTGGAATACTGGCCAGCGGCATGTTGTGCCGGACGTTCAGGTCCGAGCCCACGCTCACCCCGCCCACGTCCTTGGACAGGCTCAGGCCAACGATCTTGATGTTGTCGGCATAGGCCATCTGATAGGTGGCGGTGCTCAGCGAGTTGAGCGTATTGATGACCGCGGGCACCTGGCCGGCTGGCCGGGTTCCGTTCGGGTTGGCCGAACTCAGGCCACGGGCATCGAGCCAGGCTTGCGGGAGGATTTCCGAGGTTTCGCGGTAATAGACGCCGAGGGTGCCGTCCAGCCAGGCGGGTGACCATTTGGCCATGAGGCCCCAGTCGCCGCGCTTGTCCGGGGTCAGGTCGTGCCCGCGACGCACGTTGGTCAAGCCGTTGCACGGCGCCAGGCCGCAACCCAGAGGGCTGCCAGGCACGACAGCATTAGTGTTACCCAGCAGGAACGACTGCGCGCCGAAACCGACCAGGTCGGAACCGCCGTAGTAGGTGCCGGCTTCTGGAAGACGCGCTTCATCCCAGTCGAGGAAGTATTGGGCCGCCAGGGTCAACTCAGGGTTGACGGTGAACGACATCGACAGCTGATTGCGCGGTACGAACAGCTCCTTGGCTTCGGTGCCCGGCGACGCGGCCAGCTTGGCCAGGTCCAGGCCGGACTGGCCGTAGCTGATCGAATGCACCGGATTGAGAATGGTCTCGCCCCAGAACACGTTGTGCTGGCCAGCCTTGAAGCTCAGCATCGACTCCTCGCCCACTTCGGTGCTGTAGAACACGAAGGCGTCGAGGATTTCGCCGGACGGACCCGTGTAGTAACGCTGGGCATAGTTGCTCAGGTGCGGGCTGCCATTGCCGACGTTGTCATTGGTGACCCCGGCCAGGCGCGGGTCGTTGGCGATCAGGCCCGAGGTCGAACCGTTGCCGTTGACGAACGGGTTGGAATTGGAACCGGTGTTCTCGTAGGCCTTGTCGTACCAACCGGCGGCGCTTACGCGAAAGCCCATGTGGTTCTGATAAACCACGTCCATCTCGGTCAACAGGTCGACGCGGTTGGTGATGTTGGTGCCAGACCTACGGAAGTTGTAGTCGCCGTCGTTGTTGTTGGGCGTGCCCAACATACGTTTGTCCGCGCTTTCGGTGCGTACGCCGTAGTTGTACTTGACGGTGTTATCCACGCGAACGTTCCAGTCCGGGTTACCTGTCTCGATCTCGACCGCATGGGCCGTCGGCACCGTTGCCGCGAGAATGGCCGAGGCCAGCAAGGTGTAGCGTGAAGCGGTGAACCCGTGACTCTTGTTGTGGTGCATAGCGTTGTCTCCGCCTTTTTGTATTTGTTTTAAGCGCAGCAGGCCCCGCGTAACCCCTTGTTCCAGGGGTTTACGTTTTTCAGGATAGGGGCGGATACCGGATGGCGCGGGCCAACCGGCGCCTGAACTAGCGATCCAGCTCGAGGATCAGGGCTTCGGCTTGCGGCCAGTGCCCGTACCCGGCAGCAGGATTGAGATGACCGACATCGCCCAGGTTGAGCAGCTCGCTACCCCAGCCTTCGGCCAGGTGCGTAACGGCTTGCAGGCTGGCGAGGTGGTCGTTGGTACTGGCGGCCACGAGGCTGCGAAATGGCAGCGGGCCTTTGGGTAGAGGGTCCCACCCCTGGCTACGCAGGGTTTCAGGCGATGGGTAGCCAGACGGCCAAGGGGCATCGAGGTCAGGTGGAGCGGCCAGCAGCGCGCCCTTGATCGGCCGGCTGTGCTGCGCGGCCCAGTGCGCGACCATCAGGACACCGGCGCTATGGGCGACCAGGATCACCGGCCCGTCGATCTGTTCCAGTGCATGCTGGATCGCTTGCACGCGTTTGTTGCAATCGAGCTTGTCGGCCTCCAGCGGCGGCACGCTACGTACCTTGCTCAGCCTGGCTTCAAGCAACGTCTGCCAATGTTCGGCGACGTGCTCACGCAGGCCCGGTACGATCAGAACGGTTGCGGCAGTTTGCAGTTTGTCCACTTCAACACCTACGCTTTCTCGATGACTCGACTGGCTCTGTCGCCAGGGGCTTTTTGTAGGACTGACATTAAAGAGCGCCCACCCCAGGCGCTTTTCATTGGACGTCAGGCACTTTTCTTTTCATGACAAACGTTTCGGTGATGGCGCGGTGCGACCACCGGTCGAAAATCTCAGCAAGTTCTGTGCGGGTCACTGTAATCAATGGGTGAGCCTCGATGAGGCAGGTTCAAGAGTGGTAAATCGGACAGCAATGGGCGGGTGCAATCGCTCACTTAACAACTGTTGCAATTGCTGATGCGCTGGATATAGTCGCCACGCTCAATTGAATTGCAATCGGCCCAGGAAAGACCTTCGCATGACCAAGCTTGTTCGCGCCGCCGTCTTGACCAACTACCTGGAGGTCACCCAATACCTGGGGTTCAACCCACGCGATTTGCTGGCCAGCGTTGGCTTGTCCAAGGCTTTGCTGCAGGCCCCGGAACATCGCATCCCCATCGATTCCGCCGTGCGCCTGCTGGAGGATTCAGCCTCTGCCAGCGGCTGCCAGACCTTCGGTTTGAGCATGGCCGAATCACGCCAGCTCTCGGACTTCGGCGTGGTCAGCCTGCTGCTCAGCCATCAGCGCACGCTGCGCGATGCCTTGCAGGTGGTGGTGCATTACCGGCACTTGATGAATGACTCGCTGGCCATCTTCATTGAAGAGGCCGGCAAGATGGTGATCATTCGCGAAGAGGTGGTCACGGAATCGCCGATGCCCTGTCGACAGGCCACCGAGCTGGCCATCGGCGTGATGTTCCGCCTGTGCGCCGCCCTGCTCGGCTCACACTGGCACCCCTACAGCGTCAACTTCACCCACCAGGCCCCCGACAACCTTCAACTGCACCGCCGCCTGTTCGGCTGCACCCTGGAGTTCGGCAGTGAGTTCAACGGCATCGTCTGCGCCGGCGCCAGCCTGGACATGACCAACCCCAACGCCGACCCTGCCATGGCGCGCTATGCCCAGAGCTACCTCGATTCGCTGCAAAGCCACCAAGGCACTTCGATGCTGTTCGAAGTGCGCAAGGCCATCTACCTGCTGCTGCCGATGGGCCGTGCCACCATCGAACAGGTCGCGCAGAGCCAGGGCATGAACGTGCGCACGCTGCAACGTCGCCTCAAGGATGATGGCTGTGCCTTCAACGATGTGATCAACGACGTGCGCCGCGACCTGGTGCTGCGTTACCTGGACAACCCGAATTACTCGCTCAGTCGCATTGCCGACATGCTTGGCTACTCAATGGCGAGTTCGTTTACGCGCTGGTTCATCAGCCAGTTCGGCATGCCTCCGGCGACGTGGCGCGCGCAAAAGCAGGGTTCGGCAAAAGCCCCGTCGGATGCAGCCCCACCCAAGCCCTCCTGATTATCACGCCTGTTGTGGGAGCGGACTTGCTCGCGAAGGCGGCCTGACAGCCGACCAGTCGCTTGCGGTTGTACCCGATCTACTGTGGGAGCGAGCCTGCTCGCGAAAGCGGCCTGTCAGCGGACCAGTCGCTTGCGGTTGTACCCGATCTACTGTGGGAGCGAGCCTGCTCGCGAAGGCGGCCTGACAGCGGACCAGTCGCTTGCGGTTGTACCCGATCTACTGTGGGAGCGAGCCTGCTCGCGAAAGCGGCCTGTCAGCGGACCAATTTCTTTCAGGTGTACATATCCATTCCTGCGGTAACGGCCACTTAGGGTTTCGCTTTTACTGTAGGAGCCAGGCTTGCCGGCGAAGGCGTCCTGGCGGCCAATGGGGATTTGTGACTGAGTACATATCCATTCCTGCGGTAACGGCCACCTAGGGTTTCGCTTTTACAGCGAGTCACTTTGAGAAGCGGAACGCCGCCCGGCGCAAAGTAACCAAACGCTCTTGCCCCTGGCGTTCGGTGCCTCGCCAAGGCTCGGCATGCCCTCGCTCCGGTCCTGCTCCGTGGGTCGCCGCGATGGGCCATCCTTAGCCCAGCGCGGCTAAACCGGCATCCATGCCGGTTTACCCACTGCGCAGAACCTCCACTCGGCCTCTCGAGGGGGCAAGAACATCAAAAGCCAGATCACCATCAAAAATGAGGCGGCCTTAAAGCCGACCTGACCGGAAGCCATACGCATACCTTCTGTAGGAGCGAGCATGCTCGCGAAAAACCTGAGAGCACTGCGGGCTACCAGGTGCCCGGCGTTATCGTTGACGACCATCGCGACGGTGCGACGATTCGACGATTCGACATGCTCGCTTCTACAGGGGATCGAGGTACACCCGTAACAGTCAGGTCGGCTTTAAGGCCGCCTCGCTTTTGTTTTTGATCTGGGCGCCCCGTTAACCACGATGGCTGAACGCAGGCATTGCGCAGTGGGGAAACCGGCAGGACGCCGGTTTAGCCGCGCTGGGCCAGGGACGGCCCATCGCGGCGACCCACGGAGCAATGCCGGAGAGAGGACATGCCGAGCTCTAGCGAGGCACCGAGTGGTGGGGCAAAGCCTTTTGCTTCCTTTTTGGTGTTTGAAAAAGGGAGTCGCCGTAAGGGCGAAACCATAGGAGGCCGTTACCGCGGCAATGGATATGCACTCCGACAACCAATTTCACACAGGGCTTCCTGTGACGCTTCGCATCACCGCTGCGCACGGCTCAATTAAGGCGTCGTCAGTGGAACGCGGAGCGTCCCTGGCGGCATTCCCACGCAGAGCGTGGGAACGATCAATCAATGTGCTGCCGCCTTCGCGAGCAGGCTCGCTCCCACAGGGGATCCAGGTGCACCCGTCAAAGTCAGGTCGGCTTTAAGGCCGCCTCGCTTTGCTGTTGATCGCGGGCGCCCCGTTAACCACGATGGCCGAACGCAGGCATTGCGCAGTGGGTAAACCGGCAGGACGCCGGTTTAGCCGCGCTGGGCCAGGGATGGCCCATCGCGGCGACCCACGGAGCAATGCCGGAGTGAGGGCATGCCGAGCTCTAGCGAGGCACCGAGTGGTGGGGCAAAGCCTTTTGCTTCCTTTTTGGCGTTTGAAAAAG
This sequence comes from Pseudomonas umsongensis, assembly GCF_002236105.1. Taxonomy (GTDB): domain Bacteria; phylum Pseudomonadota; class Gammaproteobacteria; order Pseudomonadales; family Pseudomonadaceae; genus Aquipseudomonas; species Aquipseudomonas umsongensis. The sequence continues at coordinate 398,007 of NZ_NIWU01000001.1, read as the reverse complement.
GGAGTCGCTGTAAAAGCGAAACCGCCAGCCGCCGTTACCGCAGCAATGGATATGTACCCCGACAACCAATTTCACACAGAGCTTCCTGTTACGCCCCGCATCGCCGTTGCGTACGGCTCAACTAATGCGTCGTCAGCGGAACGCGGAGCGTCCCTGGCGGCATTCCCACGCAGAGCGTGGGAACGATCAATGTGCTGCCGCCTTCGCGAGCAGGCTCGCTCCCACCGGGGATCCAGGTGCACCGGTCAAAGTCAGGTCGGCTTTAAGGCCGCCTCGCTTTGCTGTTGATCGCGAGCGCCCCGTTAACCACGATGGCCGAACGCAGGCATTGCGCAGTGGGGAAACCGGCAGGACGCCGGTTTAGCCGCGCTGGGCCAGGGACGGCCCATCGCGGCGACCCACGGAGCAATGCCTTCGTTCTGGCATGCCGAGCCCTAGCGAGGCACCGAGTGGTGGGGCAAAGCCTTTTGCTTCCTTTTTGGCGTTTGAAAAAGGGAGTCGCCGTAAGGGCGAAACCATAGGAGGCCGTTACCGCGGCAATGGATATGCACTCCGACAATAAATCTCACATAGCTTCCTGTGACGCCCCGCATCACCGTTGCGCACGGCTCAATTAATGCGTCGTCAGCGGAACGCGGAGCGTCCCTGGCGGCATTCCCACGCAGAGCGTGGGAACGATCAATCGCCAGCAGGCTCGCTCCCACAGGGGATTCAGGTACACCCGTAACAGTCAGGTCGGCTGTCAGGCCGCCTCGCGTTGCTGTTGATCGCGAGCGCCCCGTTAACCACGATGGCCGAACGCAGGCATTGCGCAGTGGGGAAACCGGCAGGACGCCGGTTTAGCCGCGCTGGGCCAAGGATGGCCCATCGCGGCGACCCACGGAGCAATGCCGGAGAGAGGGCATGCCGAGCCCAAGCGAGGCACCGAGTGGTGGGGCAAAGCCTTTTGCTTCCTTTTTGCTGGGCCGGCACTCCGGCGTTTGAAAAAGGGAGTCGCCGTAAGGGCGAAACCCTAAGTGGCCGTTACCGCAGCAATGGATATGTACTCCGACAGAAAATTTCACACAGGCCCACCGGGCAAAAAAAACGGCGACTGCTGGTACAGTCGCCGTGAAAAACCAGTGTCATCGACACCGGTCGAGAACACCACCGCAGCTAGGAGCCAACTGCGGTGCGGTCCTCTGCCAGAAAACGATTTACGTCGGCAGTCATAGGCCCCAGTGCAGCAACAACAGCACCAGCACGACGAGGAACACCGTCTCCCCCACCATCAGCAGGATCGGCTTGATGCCCACCGCCGCCAGCTCCTTGAGCTGGGTCTTCATGCCCAAGGCACTGATGGACACCACCAGGCACCAGCGCGACAGCTCATTGATCGAGCCCTGCACCGCCGGGGCTATCCACCCGGTGCTGTTGATGCACGCCAGAATCAGGAAACCGACAGCGAACCATGGCAGCAACGGTGGCCGCTTGCCGGTCGGATCGGCGCCCTGCATGCGCGTGATCATCGCGGCGGTGACGATCACCGGCAGCAGCATGGCGACGCGCATCAGCTTGACCACTGTCGCCGTATCACCGGTCTCGGTTGACATGCTGTAGCCGGCACCGACCACCTGCGCCACATCGTGGATGGTCGCTCCAAGAAACACCCCGGCCACTTGCGGCGACAGTTGCAGCCAATTGGCGATCATCGGGTAGACGATCATCGCCAATGTCGACAGCGCCGAGACTCCGATCACCGTGAACAGGGTCGCGCGTTCTTTCTGCGGGTGATTAGGCAGCGCTGCCGCCAGCGCCAATGCGGCCGATGCACCACAGATCGCGGTAGCCCCACCCGTGAGCATGCCGAACAAACGCTGAAAGCCCAGCGCCTTGGCCGCGATTACCGACACGCCGATGGTCACCACCACCAGGATCACCACCAGGGCCACCGGCTTCCAGCCCAGCGCCGCCATCTGTTCGAGGGTGATGCGCATGCCCAGCAGCGCCACCCCGATTCGCAACACGGTGCGTGCGGTGAACTCGATACCGGCCTTGCAGACGCCGTCACCGGCGAGGAAATTCAGGGCCATGCCCAGCAGCAGGGCAAACAGCATGACGGGCGCACCGTAGTGCTCGGACAAGAACGACGCGGCGGCAGCCACGATCAGACTGACGATGAAGCCCGGGGCCAGTTCGCGCGTGCGACTATGGATGCGGGTAAGAGCGATGGCGCTCATGGCGCGGACTCCTCAGGAACTATGACGATGAACGCCTGGCCGTCGATGATCTCGACCGGGTAGTTGTTGACTTTGACCTGCCTGGAATTGAGCAGGTAGCCGCTGTGCAAATCGAAGCGCAAACCATGGGCGCAACATTGGATCACCCGCCCCTCGAGACGTCCGCCACACAGCGAGGCGCCCTGGTGCGGACAGCTGTCGTCGATGGCAAACAGCTGTCCGTCGACGTTGAACAACGCCAGGCTTTTGTCCTCGAACTCGAACAGCGCCCGGCCACCGGCCTGCGGATGTTTGCCGACAGGTACGGGAATGCGCCGGGTCATGCCGGCTGCCGCTCGTGCTCAGGTTCCTTGAGCGCTTCGTTCATCGCGCTGAGCAGCGCCTGGGCAGGTTGTGCACCGATCACCGTTATGCGCCGGTCGAACTGGAAGCTCGGCACACCACTGGTCGCACCAGGTGATCCTGCAAACGGCGTGGCATCGCCCTTCAGGCAATCGAGTACAGCGGCGCTATCGAAACCGCAGGAGCGGGCGATGGCGAGCAAAGTCTCGTGGCACCCCAGGTTCTCGCGCTTGCGGAAGTAAGCGGCGAACAGCCGCTCGAGCAACATTTCACACTGGGCAGCATTGCCCAATGCGCTGATCCGCTCGAACAGGCGATGGGCATCGGCGGTGTTGGGCATCGTCTCGATCTGGGTCAGGTCGATGTTCAGTCCAACCGCCGCGGCAGCCCGTTGTACCTGGGCCTGACGCATGGTCATGGCGTCGGCATTGCCCAGGCGCTTGCGGTAGAAATCGGCGAAAGGCTCACCTTCTACCGGCAACTGTGGCAGCAACTGCACGCCATGCCACTGCGTGCTGATCTGCACATCCGGGTGGCGACTGCGAAACTGTACCTGCGCATGCTCCAGCTGGCGCTTGCCGATCAGGCACCAGGGGCAGATAAAATCGAAAAACACATCAATCTGTAGACGACGACTCACAACTTCACCTCTAACCCGGCTTGGCTGACGCGGTCAGGCACGGTCTGACCCTGAAGACGGGCAATATCTTTGTGGTAATGACACTTGGCGTAGAAGAACACGGCCGCTGCCGCGAGGCTGACCAGTGGCACCAGTTGAAAAGCGGCATGCAGGCCGATGAGGTCCGACACCCTTCCGGTGATGAACGGTCCTGGCGCCAGTCCCAGCATGTTGTTGGCCAATGTCAGCGTGGCGAAGGCCGTGCCATGGACCGAGTAATGGGTCAGGTTGGCAACCATCGCGCCAGCCGGGCCGGTGGTACCGGTGGCAATCAGCATGCCCAGGCAGATCAGTGCCAGCTGCAACGGCCCTGCCTGTAGCGCGAACGCCGCCGACAGCAACAGGCAACTGCCCAGGCAAAACGCGATGGCCAGGCTGACCTTGCGTTCCGGCGAGTTGCGACACAGGCGATCGCTGAGCATGCCGCACAGGATCATCCCGGTACCACTGCACAGCACGATGATTGCGGCCATGCCGCCAGCCTTGTCCGTGGGCATGTCGTAGTAGCGATTGAGGTAGCTGGGAATCCACACCATTACCGTGCCGCCGACGAACAGCTGCAAGCCGCTGCCGATGTAGGTAGCCACCACCGAACGACTGGACCACAGCGTACGCAGCGGACGCTTGGCCGCGGCTACCTTGTTCGCCAACTGGGCTGCACGCTTGGGCGCAATGCGTGCTTCCTTGACGATGATCGGGTACAGGATTGCCAGCAGCAAACCAAACAGCGCCATGCCAGCGAACGACCAGCGCCAGCCAAGCTTGGCGGCGATAGCACCGCCCAACGCCATGCCCAACACCGAGCCAAACATCCCGCCCGCCATGAACGCGCTGGCCAGGGTCGCCCGCATGTGTTTCGGAAACACCGAAATCACCACCGCGATGCCGACACTGCCGTAGGCGGCTTCGCCGACGCCGACCATGAACCGCGCGATGAACATTTGCTGATAGTCCTGCGCCAACGCGCAACCCAGCGTGGCCAGGCTCCACAGCATCGCCATCAGCGCCAGGCTCTTGACCCGGCCAAAGCGGTCAGCCATCAGCGACAGCGGAAATGTCAGCAGGCCAACCATCAGCGCGACAATGCCACTGAGCAGGCCAAGCTGCCCGTCGCTCAAGGCCCATTCGCCCTTGAGCAGCGGGAACACCGCGTTCAGCACCTGGCGTGACATGTAGTCGGAAATCAACAGGCCGAACGTCAGTGCGAAGACAATCCAGGCATATTTACGCGCAACGTTGACGCAACCAGCGTCGTCATCGTCGGCGATTGGGTGAAAGGCCATGCAGCCTCCTCAAAGCTTTTATTTATTTTTGTTATCAAGCGTTTTGCAGTGCGCACGAGGGGTCACGGCCTCTCGTGCGCACCACGGGTCAGCCGCGTTGCGGCACACCTTTTTGCCCGGCCTTGCGGTTGGGCGACATACCGTTGGCCAGCAGGGTCTGCTCGATGCTGTCGTACTTCACGCCGATGCGATAAATCTCGCGGGCTTCTTTGCCCGTGGCGATTTCGCGACCCAGTTCGTGGGCAATGCGCACGGTTTGCTGGATTTGCGCAACCGAGCCGAAACGCTCGCCCTTGTGATCAATGATAGTGTCTTCGTTGCCAACGCGCGGGTGCAGCCCCATGGACATCGCCATGGTGTTGAACGGCAGCACGTTCTTGAGCAGCGACTCCGAAGTCAGGGTGCAGCCGTCCGGAACACGGTGGATGAAGTTGAAGAAGTTGAACGGGTTCGGACCGTCGAAACCACCGCCGATGCCGATCCAGGTCAGGTTCAGCGGGCCTTTGTAGATGCCCTTGCGCACCAGGCGCTCCAGGGTTTCGTAGGCATGAATGCCGGTCAGCTGGAAGTGCGGCTGGATGTCGTTGTCCATCAGGCGCTTGAGGTGCTCGGCAACCCAGGCTGGCCCTGCCGGTACGGTCATTTCGCTGTAGGCAGCCTGGACCAGCGGGTTGGCCAGGGAAGTGCCTTCCAGGTATTCCGGGTACAGCAGCTCCATGATGTTCATCTGGGTGGTGTTGATCGCCACCGTGACCTGGTCCGGTTTTGGCGTCAGCTCGGCCAGCATGTGGCGAGTGTCGTCGGACAGCCACTTGGCGGCTTCGCCATCACTTTCCGGGGCGAAGGAAATCGAGCCACCCACCTGGATGATCATGTCCGGCACGGCTTCGCGCACACCGGCGATCAGCTCGTTGAACTTCGACAGGCGCTTGGAGCCCTTGCCGTCCAGTTCACGTACATGCAGGTGCAGGACCGTGGCGCCGGCTTCATAGCAATCGACCGCTTTCTGGACTTGCTCGTCCATGGTCAACGGGATGTCTTCCGGGAAGTCTTCCGGCATCCATTCCGGGCCGTACGGGGCCACGGTGATGACCACTTTTTCCATGTTTTCGGGGTGCAGGGAATCGTCGAAGAATTGCATGAGTTACTCCAGTTCTTATGATTGTCCCGCCCACCCGGATGCGTGCCGGGCAGGCGTGTTTACGAGTGCGTATGCAGAAAGGGTCGATCAGTACGTCTTGTCGCCGATGATCCCGGCGCGCTCCATCTTGCGATGGCACGGTGGGTAATCCATGACGGCGTAGTGCTGGGTACTGCGGTTGTCCCAGATGGCGATGCTGTTGGGTTTCCAGCGCCAGCGCACTTGATACTCGGGGATATACGCCTGGCTGATCAGGTAGCGCAGCAAATCGCTCGCGCCGGGGTTGGCGTCCTGGCCGAAGCGCACCCGTTCAGGGGTGTGGTAGTTGCTCAAGTGGGTGGTGAAGGCGTTGACGAACAGCACTTTCTCGCCGGTTTCCGGGTGCGTGCGCACCACCGGATGTTCGGCGTCCGGGTACATGGCCTTGAGCGCCAGGCGTTTCTCGATCGGCATCGCCGCACCGAAGCTCGCTTCGATACTGTGGCGGGCGCGCAAGTCGGCAATCTTCAGCTTTACGTCTTCAGGCAAGCGCGCGTAGGCCTCGACCATGTTGACCCACATGGTGTCGCCACCGACCGGTGGGCATTCCACGCAGCGCAGCACGCAACCCATCGGCGGTGCCTCGCGCCAGGTCGCATCGGTGTGCCAGGCGTTTTCGTAGCGGTCCATCGGCTGGTCCGGGTTCTTGTAGATGCGCACCAGCCCCGGGTGCTCCGGATCGCTGCCGGCCACCGGATGGTCCTCCAGTTCGCCGAAGCGCCGGGCGAAGGCCACGTGTTCGGCGCGAGTGATGTCCTGGTCACGCAGGAACACCACGCGGTGCTTGAGCAACTGGGCACGAATCTCGGCAAACAGACCGTCGTCATGCACCGCATCGGCGAGGTTCACGCCGATCAGTTCGGCGCCGATGCTGTAGGTCAATTGTTCGACTTTCATGGCTGGCCGCTCCTTAAATGACGAAAATCGACGAACCGGTTGTCTTGCGCGACTCAAGGTCACGATGCGCTTGTACCGCATCCTGCAAGGCGTAGTGCTGATTGATCTCGATCTTGATCCGGCCACTGCCGACGTGATCGAACAACTCACCAGCCAGGGCGGCTTTTTCGGCCGGGTCGCTGATGTAGTTGGCCAGGGCCGGACGGGTCAGGTACAGCGAACCTTTCATCGCCAGCATCACCGGGTCGAACGCCGGGATCGGCCCGGATGCAGTACCCACGCAGACCATCAGGCCACGGGGTTTCAGCGAATCCAGCGAACCCATGAAGGTGTTCTTGCCAACACTGTCGAACACCACATTGACGCCCACGCCGTCGGTCAATTCGCGAACGCGTGCAGCGACGTCTTCATGGCTGTAATTAATCGTATGGTCGCAACCGTGAGCCCGGGCGATCTCGGCCTTTTGCTCGGTCGACACCGTGCCGATCACGTTCAGCCCGAGCAACTTGGCCCACTGCGAAACGATCAGGCCGACACCGCCAGCGGCGGCGTGCAGCAGAATGCTGTCACCTTCCTTGAAGTCGTAGATGCGGCGCATCAGGTACGAAGACGTCAGGCCGCGCATGGTCATCGCCGCCGCCGTTTCGAAGCTGATGGTTTCCGGCAGCTTGATCAGCGGCGCGGCCGCAATCAGCCGTTCGGTGCTGTAGGCGCCAAGGGTGTTGAGGAAACCGGTATAGGTGACGCGGTCCCCCACCTGGACGTTGGTCACGCCTTCGCCGATGGCCTGGACCACACCGGACGCCTCGACCCCCATGCCGTTGGGCATCGGGATTGGGTAGGTGCCATTGCGAAAGTAGGTGTCGGCATAGTTCAGGCCGACCGCCACATGACGCAGTCGAACCTGGCCTGGACCGGGATCGCCGACTTCGACATCCTCGTAGCGAAGGACTTCGGGACCACCGGTTTCGTAGAAGCGTACGGCCTTGGCCATTTTTCTTATTCTCCAGTCTGCAATATTGGCTGCTGCGTCGATTTGCGCTGATTGGACTGTAGGATGCTGCCTGGTGGGCCGCTTCTCATCAGACGACAATGGCTTTTCATTTCATGACAGTGCTCGCTGTGGCGATGACGGCGGTGGATGACTTCTCCAGTGTCGCTCGCTACCCTTACGGGGTGCCTGACGGCGTTCCAGGTCAAACACACTCCATCCAGACGAGCATGTAATGAAATCCTCCGCAGGTTTGCTGTTGTCGGGCATCGAGCTGGACCGTGCCAGCGCCATCCCCCTTTACCGCCAACTCTACTTGCAGATTCGCAAACAGATTCTCGGGGGGCGGATTCAGGGAGGCGTGCGCCTGCCATCGACCCGCACCTTGAGCAAGGAGCTGGAACTGTCGCGGATCACCATTCTCAATGCATTCGATCAACTGATTGCCGAGGGCTTTCTGGCGTCGCGGACCGGGGCCGGGACCTACGTCGGCACTGAGTGGGAAAGCCGAGGCATTGCCGAGCAACCGCAGCAGCCCGAGCCCCCTCGTTTGTCCGATCTGAGCCAGTCCATGCTGTCGTTGCGCAGCCGGCATTTTCGTGGCGTTTCCTATACCGGTTGGGCGGCGCAAACGCCCATTTCATTCCTGCCCAGCCACAGCGCCTACGACGCGTTCCCGCAACCGGTCTGGAAACGCCTGATGAACCGCCACCTGCACAAGCCGAGCAAAGCCATGCTCGGCTATGGCGAACTGCAAGGGCTGTTGGCCCTGCGCCAGGCCATTGCCGAATACGTTTTCGACGCCCGTGGCATCGACTGCAGTGTCGAGCAGGTGGTGATCGTTTCCGGTGCCCAACAAGCCTTCAACCTGCTGGCCATGCTGTTGCTCAACCCCCAGGACAGCGTGTGGATGGAGGACCCGGGGCATATCGCCGCGCGAATCGCGTTCCAGGCCCAAGGCGGTCAAGTAGTGCCGGTGCGTATCGATGAACAGGGCATCGATGTCGAGCAAGGACTGAGCCGCTGCCCTGAAGCTCGCCTGGCTTTTACCACACCGTCTCGCCAGCATCCCCTGGGCGTAACCATGAGCTATGCGCGGCGTCAGGCACTCATCGATTGGGCTGCACACCACCATAGCTGGATCATCGAAGACGATTGCGACAGTGAGTTTCGCTACAACGGCCGCCCGTTGCCGGCACTCTATGCAATGGATCAACGGGCTCGGGTGATCTACGTCGGTACATTCAGCAAAGTGCTCTTCCCCTCGTTGCGCCTGGGTTACGTGATTCTGCCGCAGGATTTGATCGAGCCCTTCTGCACCCTGCGTGCGGTGATGGATCGCAGCCCCGCCACACTGCTGCAGGCGGTGACCGCGGATTTCATGCGCGAAGGTCACTTTCTCGGCCATATTCGCCGTATGCGCGCGCTGTACCAGGCCCGCCAGCAAGCGCTGGTCGAGCAACTGCAACAACAACTCGGCAACTTCTTGCGAATCACCCCGGTGGACGCCGGCATGCACCTGATCGCCTGGCTGCCTCCCGAGCTCGATGACGACGCCATTGCCAAGCAACTGGCGCAACACAACATCCACACCTACGCCCTCTCCGACTACTGCATCGAGCACATCCTGCCGCCGGCCCTGCTGATCGGCTTTGCCGGCACCCCCGAACACCAGGCCCGGGAGCGCGTCGAGGCGCTGGCCCGGGCCCTGGACGCGATGGGGTGCCTGACGCAGGCCACTTGAGCACAACAAGTGGTCTTATCAATTAACTGATAATGGATCTATCGAGAGTTCCTGGCTGGCGCGATAAAGGCTGCGCCGCAAGACCCGGTGTCTGAACCAGGAACGACTCGAATGAACAATAAGATCCAGGAACGATTCAACGCTTTGCTTTGCCACAACGTGGTCGAGGAAGACACGGCGCCCGTGCTGACTGACGCACTGGCCCGGCAATTGCTCGAACGACTGGCGCAACTGCGCCTGTTTGCCCACGCCTATCCGCTGCTGACCAACCTCACCCAGGGTCGCGTCACCCCCGTCGACCTGCTCGATTTCGCCTATCGCCACGAGTTGCAAGGCCTGAGCCTGCACTTGCTCGACGGCGAAGCCAACAGCCTGAGCCAGATGACGCCCGCGCAACTGCAGGTGTTTGCCGACAAGGCCCGCGCCCTGGGACTGGACGTGCATCTGGAAATCAGCAGCACACAGAAGAAAGATGTCGACCAGGTGATCGCCATCGCCCGCGCCCTGGGCGTACGCAACATCCGCGTCTACTCGCGCTACGAGGGAACGCTGTCGCGGGTCATGGACCTGATCGAAACCGATCTGCGCTACTTGGCGCAGCAGGCGGATGAGCACGACCTGTACTTCGACTTCGAACAGCATGAAGAGCTCAAGAGCAACGAGATCGCGCAACTGCTCAACCGCCTCGACCACCCTCGCCTGCATGCCCTGTTTGACTTCGGCAACATGATCAATGCCTGCGAACAACCCCTGCAGGCGCTGCGCAACCTGGCACCGCACATCCGCCAGGCGCACCTCAAGGGTGTGCGCATCGTCCCCGAGCAAAACGGCTTCGGCCATTACGGCGTGCTGCAAGGCAGCACTGAAGACGACCTGCCCAGCGCCCGACTGCTGTTCGAGCTGTTGATGCTGGGCGACACAACCCCGCAGGTGATCGCTTTCATCCTCGAGCAGGAAAACCACTACGTGGCGCCGGCGTTCCGCCAGACCGCTGAGGCGGCCGACCCCTTCATCGCTTATCGGGAAATGAGTGAAACACCCCTGCCCGACGGCTTCTCGCTGGAGCGAATGCTGGCCGACGAGCACCGCTGGGCGAACAACCAGGTGGCCTATGTACGCGGTGTGCTGGCCGAATTGCGCACCCTGGCCGAGCTGACCCTGGCCTGACCCTGCCCAATAAGACCCAAGCCTGAACCCGACGCTTCGAACCGATTACACCCGGAGAACAATAATGACAACTCAAAACAAGGCCAAATGGCTCAGATTCCTGATACTGATCCTCGGTGGCGGCACCATCTACAAACTGGCCAACCTCAAGGACGCCTTCTATGTGCCCATGCAGCAATTCATGGGCTTGAGCCACACTGAAATCGGCCTGTTGCTGAGCGCCAACGCGATCATCGCCACTGCGCTGTTCGTGGTCGGCGGCCTGCTCGCCGATCGCTACGACACGCGCAAACTGATCCCCCTCGGCCTGATCGGCACCGGTAGCCTTGGGTTGTACCTGGCAACCTTTCCCCCCTTCAACAACCTGTTGATCGTGTTCAGCCTGCTGGCGGTGTGTGCCGACTGCCTCTTCTGGCCCTCGTTGCTCAAGGCCATCCGCAACCTGGGGGATGATCAGGAGCAGGGTCGGCTGTTCGGCCTGCTGGAAGGTGGACGTGGTGTCGTCGATACCCTGGTGGCCTTCTGCGCGCTGGGCGTGTTCGTCGCCATGGGGTCGGGTGAAGCCGGCCTGAAATCGGCGATCCTGTTCTACTCGGTGATCGACATTCTGGCCGGGACCCTGACCTGGTTCCTGCTCAAGAGCGGTGGCACAAAAACGACCGCCAAGCCCGGCAACGGCCTGGCCAACCTGTTCGAAGCCATCAAGGTGCCGGGCATCTGGCTGGTCAGCCTCAACGTGTTCATGGTCTACATCGTCTACTGCGGCCTGACCTACTTCATTCCCTACCTCAAGGAAATGTACGGCCTGCCGGTGGCACTGGTGGGCGCCTACGGCATCATCAACCAGTACTTCCTGAAGATCCTCGGTGGCCCTGCCGGCGGTTTCATCGCCGACAAGCAGTTCAAGAGCACCAGCCGCTACCTGAAGTGGGCGTTCCTCGCGCTGCTGCCGCTGATGGGCATCATCCTGCTGATTCCGAAGAACCCGAGCTTCATCTATGCCGGCATGGCCGCCACCCTGTCCTTCGCGCTGATCGTGTTCTCCATGCGCGGCGTGTTCTGGGCGCCGATGGGTGAAGTCGGCATCCCGCAACACATCACCGGCTCGGCCTTCGGCATCGGCTGCCTGATTGGCTATGCACCGGGCATGTTCGCCTACGTGATCTACGGCGCGATCCTCGACCACTTCCCTGGCGAGCAAGGCTATACCTATGTATTCAGCCTGATGAGCGGGTTGGCGATCATTGGCTTCATGGTGTCCAGCCTGCTGTATCAATCGGTGCGCAGGAAGTCCATGGTCAGTGGTGAGGTAAGCGCAGCGCAGGCTTGATCCGACGCTGTGTATCACTGTGTATCTGGACAACGGCGGGATACAGGTGCTTGCACCGGTCCCGCTCTTCGACACAGGCCAGATACGTCATCGCGCTCAAATGCAGGCAGGGTTTGAAGGGGATCGGCTGGGTCCCCTGGCCAGCGGTTTGCAAGGGAGAGATCACGATGAAAATGGCACAGCAGAACGACAACACCGGTAAACCCCGCCGCAGTCTGATCAGCGCTTCGATCCTCGCGCTGAGTCTGTTCGGCGTCCTGGGAGCCGCTCACGGACAAACCTCCGCTACCCTACAGCCTGCTGCGACAGCGGCTGGCGTCACGCAGGCGGCAGATTTGCCATTTGGCCCGCTCAAGCATGTCAACGCCGGCCTGCTCAACGTGGCGTACGCCGAAACGGGCCCGGCCGATGGCCCGGTGGTGATTCTGCTGCACGGTTGGCCGTACGACATACACAGCTATGACGCAGTCGCGCCCTTGTTGGCGGCCAAGGGTTATCGCGTGTTGATGCCCTATGCCCGCGGCTACGGGGACACGCATTTTCTCTCCGAAAAAACCCTGCGCAACGGCCAGCCGGCCGCCCTGGCCAGCGACGTCATCGACTTCATGGACGCGCTGAAAATCAAGCAAGCCGTGCTCGGTGGCTATGATTGGGGCGCACGCTCGGCCGACATCGTTTCGGCGCTGTGGCCAGAACGGGTCAAGGCACTGGTCTCGGTCAGTGGGTACCTGATCGGCAACCAGGCCGCCGGCAAGAACCCGCTGCCACCCAAGGCCGAGCTGCAGTGGTGGTACCAGTTCTACTTCGCCACCGACCGCGGCCGCGCCGGGTACGAGAAAAACACCCATGACTTCGCCAAGCTGATCTGGCAAACGGCCTCGCCAAAATGGGCCTTCGATGACGCCACCTTCGACCGCAGCGCCAAGGCGCTGGAAAACCCCGACCATGTCGACATCACCGTGTTCAACTACCGCTGGCGCCTAGGCCTGGTCCAGGGCGAGAGCCGCTACGAAGCGCTGGAACAGAAACTGGCCACCGCACCTTCCATCAGCGTGCCGACCATCACCCTGGAAGGCGACGCCAACGGCGCACCGCACCCCGCCCCCGAGGATTACGCCAAGCGCTTTACCGGCAAGTACGAATTCCGCCTGATCAGCGGCGGCATCGGCCACAACTTGCCACAGGAAGATCCGCAGGCGTTCGCCAAGGCGGTGATTGATGCGGATCATCTTTGAGGCCCCTGCGATAGGGGGCTGACAGCCGAGCTGGATTTTGTAGACCGAGTACATATCCATTCCTGCGGTAACGGCCACCTAGGGTTTCGCTCTTACAGCGAGTCACTTGGAAAAGCCCCAAGTAACCAAGGGCTCTTGCCCCTGGCGTTCGGTGCCTCGCTAAGGCTCGGCATACCCTCGCTCCGGCCCTGCTCCGTGGGCCCGCCGCGATGGGCCATCCTTGGCCCAGCGTGGCTAAACCGGCATCCATGCCGGTTTACCCACTGCGCAGAACCTCCACTCGGCCTCTCGAGGGGGCAAGAACATCAAAAGCCAGATCAAGATCAACAACCAAAACGAGGCGGCCTTAAAGCCGACCTGATTGCAGGTCTGCCAGCGATCCCATTGTGGGAGCCAGCCTGCTGGCGATGGACTACCAGGCAATGCGTTCATCCAGACAGGGCGCGTTATCGTTAACGTCCATCGCCAGCAGGCTGGCTCCCACAGGGGATTGGGGGTATCTGTAAAAAGTCAGGTCGGCTTTAAGGCCGCCTCGCTTTGGCTTTTGATATGGGTGCCCCGTTAACCACGATGGCCGAACGCAGGCATTGCGCAGTGGGTAAACCGGCAGGACGCCGGTTTAGCCGCGCTGGGCCATGGATGGCCCATCGCGGCGACCCACGGAGCAATGCCGGAGAGAGGGCATGCCGAGCCCAAGCGAGGCACCGAGTGGTGGGGCAAAGCCTTTTGGTTCCTTTTTGGCGTTTGAAAAAGGGACTCGCCGTAAGGGCGAAACCATAGGCGGCCGTTACCGCAGCAATGGATATGTACTCAGTCACCAACATCCTGGTCGGCTGTCAGGCCGCCATCACAAGTGCACTGACAATCAAAAACCAGTGCACTTTGCGCCAAGCCAGCCCCTGGTTCGAGCGCGTAGTTTTGTGTCGTGGGTTAGACGTTCGTCCTGACCTCCACCTGAATAACAACAAGATTTCTGGTGACCCATGAGCACAGTAGATCCGATCACCCTGGCAGTCGTGCGTGGCGCGCTCGAAACCGCGCAACGGGAAATGACCATCACCCTTGAGAAAACCGGTCGTTCAAGCGTTTTCAACCTGGCCCACGATTACTCCAACGCACTCTTCGATCACCTTCCGGAAATGATCCTGCAAGGCCAGGACATCCCGATTCACCTCGGATCGCTGATTCCGGCGATGAAATGCGTGGCCGGTTTCTTCGGCGATGACGTCCAGGAAGGCGATGTGATTTATCACAATGACCCCGCTTACATGGGCAGCCATATTCTCGACTGCTGCATGTACAAACCGGTGTTCTACCAAGGCGAGCTGGTGTTCTGGGCGGTGTGCAAAGGTCACCTGACCGACATCGGCGGACCGGTGCCTGCCGGCTACAACCCGGATGCCAGGGAAATCTACGCCGAAGGCTTGCGGATCCCGCCGGTCAAGCTCTGGTCCCAAGGCAAGCGCCGTGAAGACGTGATCAACCTGCTGCTGACCAACATGCGCGCCCGGGCCTATCAGGAAGGCGATCTCAACGCCCAGTACGGCGCCTGCAATGTGGGTGAACGGCATTTGCTGGAACTGCTCGATCGTTATGGCGTGGCGCAGGTGCGTGCGTGTATCGCCGAATTGAAAGACATGGCGGACCGGCACATGCGGGCCTTGCTGCGAGAAGTACCGGATGGCCTCTACAGCGGCACTGCCGTGCTGGAAGACTCGGGCCATGGGCTGGGTGAACTGTCGATCACCGCGCAAGTGGAAATTCGCGGCGACGAGGCGCACATCCTGATCGAAAGTCCGCCGCAGGTGCCGTACTTCATCAACTCCTACGCCGGCAACTCGGTGTCCGGGGTGTACCTGGGGCTGATGATGTTCGCCCAGGTACCGCCACCGTACAACGAAGGGCTGTACCGCTGCGTGACGGTCGACCTCGGCCCGCCGGGCACCTTGTGCAACGCCCAGGAACCGGCGCCCCACGTCAACAGCACCACCACACCGATGGAAACCCTGGCCGACGCGGTGCGCCAGGCCCTGGAACAAGCGGCCCCCGATCGGGTCACGGCCTCCTGGGGCCACGCCAGCGGGATCAACATTGCCGGCCATGATCCGCGCAATGGCAACGACGAGTACGTGACCATGGTGCTCGCCTCGATCATTTCCGGCGCCGGTGCGAACAAGGCCATGGACGGTTGGCCGGCGTGCGGTCCGTTGTGCTGTTTCGGCGCGTTGATGTCCGGTGATATCGAGTTGCTGGAGTACGCCTACCCGATCCTCATCCATCGCTACAGCCTGATGACTGACAGCGGTGGTGCCGGCGAATTTCGCGGTGGTTCTGGCACGCGAATCGAAATCGAACCGCTGGATCACGCGATGACCGTGGTCGGTTTTGGCGAGGGTCGACAACTGCCGACGTCTGGTGCCGCGGACGCGAACAACGTCCTGCTCGAACCGAAGCTGGGCCGATTGATTCACCGCAAGAACGACGGTGAGGAGCAGTCCTTTATCTACAACGCGCAGCTCATCGCGCAACCGGGCGAACGGGTGATCAACATCAACCCTGGCGGCGGTGGCTATGGCGATCCCCTGCGGCGCCCGGTTGCCAGCGTGGCCGACGACGTACGCAACGGCCTGGTGTCCCGCGAAGGCGCCCGCCTGGAATACGGCGTGGTGATCGACGGCAACGGCCAGGTCGATGACGCCGCGACTCGTGCGTGCCGCGCCACGCATTGATCGCCCCCCTTTGAGCTATCTGGAACCCCTGATCATGAGCAAACAACAATATCGCCTGGGCATCGACGCCGGCGGCACCTTCACCGATTTCATCCTGGCCGATCGCAGCGGCAACGTGCAGTTGTTCAAGGCACCGTCGACGCCCCAGGACGGCACGATCGCCATCCGCAACGGGCTGGCGCAAATCGCTGACGCCATCGGCCGCACCCCCGCCGAAATCATTGGCGACTGTGACCTGTGCATCAACGGCACCACCGTGGCCCTCAACGCGTTGATCGAGAAAACCGGGGTCAAGGTTGGCCTGCTGTGCACCGAAGGGCATGAGGACAGCCTGGAAATCCGCCTGGGCCACAAGGAAGACGGCCATCGCTACGATGCCAGCTACCCGCCGGCCTACATGCTGGTGCCGCGTCATCTGCGGCGCCCCATCGGCGGCAGGATCCTCAGTGACGGCAGCGAATACGCCGCCCTCGACGAAAACGCGATTGCTGAAGCAATCGAGTATTTCCGCGAACAGGACGTCAAGGCCGTGGCCATTTCGTTCGTCTGGTCGGTGCGCAATCCGAGCCACGAACAACGCGCCGCCGAGAGGGTGCGCGCGGCATTGCCGGGTGTATTCGTCTGCACCGGCAACGAAGTGTTCCCGCAGATCCGCGAATACACCCGCACCTCGACCACCGTGGTCAACGCGTACCTAAGCCCGGTCATGGGCCGCTACATCGAACGCATCGACGCCTTGTTCGAAGAGCTCGGCGCGCAGCAGCCCACGCGCTACTTTCAATCCAACGGTGGCCTGGCACCCGGTGTGGTGATGCGCGAACGCGCGGTGAATGCGATCAACTCAGGGCCCGCGTCCGCGCCGCAAGCCGGGTTGTGCGTGGCGCAGCCATTCGGCATAGACAACGTGATCACGGTGGACATGGGCGGCACTTCGTTCGACATCACCTTGAGCAAGTCAGGACGCACCAACTTCAGCAAGGACACTGACTTCCTGCGCTATCGCATCGGCGTGCCGATGATCCAGGTGGAAACCCTAGGCGCCGGCGGCGGCTCGATCGCCTATCTCGACGATTTCGGCATGCTCCAGGTCGGCCCGCGCAGCGCCGGCGCCAACCCGGGACCGGTGTGCTACGGCAAGGGCGGCACCGAGCCGACCGTGACCGACGCCAACCTGGCCCTGGGTTACCTGGCCGACGGCGCGCTGTTGGGCGGCAGCATCCGGCTCAATCGCCAGGCCGCCATAGAGGCGATCCGGAGCAAAATCGCCGAACCCTTGGGCATCAGCGTCGAACGCGCGGCGATCGGCATCATCACCTTGGTCAACCTGAACATGGTCAGTGGCATTCGCCGGGTATCGGTCGAACGCGGCTATGACCCACGGGACTTTGCCCTGATCGGCGCGGGCGGTGCGGCGGGCATGCACGTCATGCGCCTGGCCGAAGAAATCGGCAGCAAGGTGGTGCTGATTCCGAAAGTGGCTTCCGGGCTGTGCGCCTACGGGCAGATTCTTTCCGATATCCGCTACGACCAATTGACCACGCTGCCGATGCGCCTCGACGACGAACTGGTCGACCTGCCGTTGCTCAACCAGACCTTGCGTGACCTGCGCGAGCGCGGGATGAAAAACCTGCGCGACGATGGCTTTGGCGCTGGTAATAACGTCCAGTGCCTCTACAACCTGGAGATCCGCTACCTCGGTCAGATTCACGAGTGCAGCGTCGAGCTGACCTGCGATCAGCTGGATCAGTCGGGCCTGGTTGCGTTGCGTGAGGCGTTCCATACCCGGCACAAGGCGCTGTTCTCCTACAGCGAAACCGAGAGCCCGGTAGAACTGGTGAACCTCGAGTGCTCGGTAATTGCGCGCCTGCAACGTCCGCCCATGCCGGAACTACCGCCGGCTATCGATGATGTCGCGCCTAAGGCCACCGATCATCGGTCGATGTTGTTCAGCGCCCAGTCGTCCTGGCAGCAAACGCCGGTGTACAACGGTGACCGCTTGCAATCGGGGCAAACGGTAAAAGGCCCCTGCGTGATCGAAGAGGCGACCACCAACATCGTTGTCCCTCCTGGCTGGCAGGCCACGCTCGCGCCATCGGCCACCTACCGGCTGACACCCGGTGATTGACCGCCCGTAGACATTGGCAAATGATGGCAACCCAACGGTGCCGACGGCTTTTTTGCGTCGGCACCGTCCTCATAATAAAAAAGATACGAGGGCAGCCATGGCCTACAAACTCTCCACACGCTCCTGGCCAGACAGTCAACGCCAGCCGCTCTGGGCCCAGGCCATTGGCAGTGCCTACTTTCCGCTGTCCCTGGAATTCGCACCTGACCGCCCTTTCAGCGGCAGCCTGCAGATCTGGGAAACCGGCAGCACCGCGCTAACCCTTTCTCGCTTGCGCTCCAGCCAACTGGGCTATTCGCGCAGCAAAGCCCAGGTCAGCGAAGACCACGAAGCCTGCTACCTCGTCACCGTACCGCGGCGCAGCGAAGTGCATTTCGAACAGGACGGCCGCGCCTTGCATTGCCAACCGGGTGGTTTCATCTTCGAACGGGGCGACGCGCCCTACCGCTTTCACTATGCCAGCGACAACGATCTGTGGGTGTTCAAGCTCCCCGAACGCGCGCTGCATGGCCAATTGCGCGGAGCCGAACGCTACACGCGCCTGTGCTTCGACGCCAGGCGCGCACTCGGGCGGGTCTTTGTCGACCAACTGGCGATGTGCGCCGCACGTTTCGACGAGTGCGACGAGGCCGCCCGGCATATGCTGCTGGAGCAGGCCCTTTCGACGTTGTTGATGGCATTGCGTGATGATGAGCGGGTGCTGAGCAGCGAAAGCTCGAACCTGGCCGCCCTGCATTTGCAACGCATCGAGCAGTACGTCGACCAGCAACTGGGCAACCCGGACCTGGCGCCGCCGATGATCGCCGAGGCCTGCGGGTTGTCCGTGCGTTATGTGCACAAACTCTTCAGCACCACGTCCTACAGCCTCGGCGAATGGATTCGCCTGCGCCGCCTTGAGGCGGTCAACAGAGGCCTGCGCGACCCCAACTGCCACCTGTCGATCGGCGAGCTGGCCATGCGCTGGGGCTTCAGCGACCAGGCGCAATTTACGCGAAGCTTTCGCCAGCACTTTGGGTGTACGGCCAGGGAAGTGCGCAGTGGGGTTCGGTTGGCTGCGTCTTCGAATATTGGTGTCTGAGGCAGGTTTCAGCTCTGACAGCCGAGCCGTTCCCTTGGTGTACATATCCATTCCTGCGGTAACGACCACTCAGGGTTCCGCTTTAACTGTAGGAGCCAGGCTTGCCGGCGAAGGCGTCCTGGCAGGCGATAATTGTCTTTCAGGCGTACATATCCATTGCTGCGGTAACGACCACTTGGGGTTTCGCCCTTACGGCGAGTCACTTGGAAAAACGGAACGCCGCCCGGCCCCAAGTAACCAAGGGCTCTTGCCCCTGGCGTTCGGTGCCTCGCTAAGGCTCGGCATACCCTCGCTCCGGTCCTGCTCCGTGGGCCCGCCGCGATGGGCCATCCTTGGCCCAGCGCGGCTAAACCGGCATCCTTGCCGGTTTACCCACTGCGCAGAACCTCCACTCGGCCTCTCGAGGGGGCAAGAAAATCAAAAGCCAGATCACAATCAAAAGCGAGGCGGCCGACCGGCCGGCCTGACCGGAAGCCATACGCATACCCTCTGTAGGAGCGAGCATGCTCGCGATGAACCTGAGAGCACCGCGGGCTACCAGGTGCCCCGCGTCATCGTTAACGACCATCGTCGGAACGCCGCCCGGAGCATGCTCACTCCTACAGGGGATCGAGGTACACCCGTCAAAGTCAGGTCGGCTTTAAGGCCGCCTCGCTTTGCTGTTGATCGCGAGCGCCCCGTTAACCACGATGGCCGAACGCAGGCATTGCGCAGTGGGTAAACCGGCAGGACGCCGGTTTAGCCGCGCTGGGCCATGGATGGCCCATCGCGGCGACCCACGGAGCAATGCCGGAGAGAGGGCATGCCGAGCCCCAGCGAGGCACCGAGTGGTGGGGCAAAGCCTTTTGCTTCCTTTTTGGCGTTTGAAAAAGGGAGTCGCTGTAAAAGCGAAACCCTAAGTGGCCGTTATCGCAGCAATGGATATGTACTCCGACAACCAACTTCACACAGGGCTTCCTGTGACGCTTCGCATCACCGTTGCGCACGGCTCAATTAATGCGTCGTCAGCGGAACGCGGAGCGTCCCTGGCGGCATTCCTTTGCTGCGCGTGGGAACGATCAATCGCGAGCAGGCTCGCTCCCACAGGGGATCCAGGTGCACCCGAAAAGTCAGGTCGGCTGTCAGGCCGCCTCGCTTTTGTTTTTGATCTGGGCGCCCCGTTAACCACGATGGCCGAACGCAGGCATTGCGCAGTGGGGAAAACGGCAGGACGCCGGTTTAGCCGCGATGGGCCATGGATGGCCCATCGCGGCGACCCACGGAGCAATGCCTTCGTTCTGGCATGCCGAGCCTAAGCGAGGCACCGAGTGGTGGGGCAAAAGCCTTTTGCTTCCTTTTCGGCGTTTGGAAAAGGGAGTCGCCGTAAGGGCGAAACCATAGGTGGCCGTTACCGCAGCAATGGATATGTACGCAGGCAACCAATTTCACATAGGGCTTCCTGTGACGCCCCACATCACTGCTGCGCACGGCTCAATTAATGCGTCGTCAGCGGAACGCAGAGCGTCCCTGGCGGCATTCCCACGCAGAGCGTGGGAACGATCAATCGCCAGCAGGCTCGCTCCCACAGGGGATCCAGGTGCACCCGTCAAAGTCAGGTCGGCTTTAAGGCCGCCTCGCTTTGCTGTTGATCGCGGGCGCCCCGTTAACCACGATGGCCGAACGCAGGCATTGCGCAGTGGGGAAACCGGCAGGACGCCGGTTTAGCCGCGCTGGGCCATGGATGGCCCATCGCGGCGACCCACGGAGCAATGCCGGAGAGAGGGCATGCCGAGCCCCAGCGAGGCACCGAGTGGTGGGGCAAAGCCTTTTGCTTCCTTTTCGGCGTTTGGAAAAGGGAGTCGCCGTAAGGGCGAAACCATAAGCCGCCGTTACCGCAGCAACGGATATGTACGCAGGCAACCAATTTCACACAGGGCTTCCTGTGACGCCCCGCATCACCGTTGCGTACGGCTCAACTAATGCGTCGTCAGCGGAACGCGGAGCGTCCCTGGCGGCATTCCCACGCAGAGCGTGGGAACGATCAATCGAGGTACACCCGTCAAAGTCAGGTCGGCTTTAAGGCCGCCTCGCTTTTGTTTTTGATCTGGGCGCCCCGTTAACCACGATGGCCGAACGCAGGCATTGCGCAGTGGGTAAACCGGCAGGACGCCGGTTTAGCCGCGCTGGGCCATGGATGGCCCATCGCGGCGACCCACGGAGCAATGCCGGAGAGAGGGCATGCCGAGCCCCAGCGAGGCACCGAGTGGTGGGGCAAAGCCTTTTGCTTCCTTTTTGGTGTTTGAAAAAGGGAGTCGCTGTAAAAGCGAAACCATAGGAGGCCGTTATCGCAGCAATGGATATGTACTCCCTGACAGCCGACCGGATTGCTGGTCTGTCCGCAGTCAACCAAACGCAGGTCGGCTGACAGGCCGCCTTCGCGGGTAAGCCTCGCTCCTACAGTTTTCATCACCATCCGACCAGAAACTCCTTTCAGGGTATTGCGCATCCGGTATTATGGTATACCATCATACGCACAAACGCTTTTTCACCCTGATACGGAGCAGCTCATGAGTTTCGAAATCCGCAAGATCGTCAGCTATGTCGAAGAAACCTTCATTGAAGGCGGCAAGGCCACCGACAAGCCCGTAACCATGGTCGGGCTGGCCGTTGTGATGAAGAACCCTTGGTTGGGCAACGGCTTCGTTGAAGACCTCAAGCCGCAAATCCGCGCCAACTGCTCCGACCTCGGCGCGCTGATGGTCGAGCGCCTGGTGGGCATCATCGGCGGTGCCGAGAAAATCGAAGCGTACGGCAAGGCCGCCGTGGTCGGCGCCGACGGTGAAATCGAACACGCCTCCGCGGTGATCCACACCCTGCGCTTCGGCAACCACTACCGCGAAGCGGTGAAAGCCAAGAGCTACCTGAGCTTCACCAACAAGCGCGGCGGCCCGGGCACCTCGATCCAGATCCCGATGATGCACAAGGACGACGAAGGCCTGCGTTCGCACTACATCACCCTGGAAATGCAGATCGAAGACGCGCCGCGTGCCGACGAAATCGTCGTGGTCCTGGGTTGCGCCGATGGCGGCCGCCTGCACCCACGCATCGGCAATCGCTACATCGACCTGGAAGAACTGGCCGCCGAAAAAGCCCAGTAAGCCGGTCGGTCACTACAACAAAAAGGTATGCAGGAGCGCTCCATGATTCGGCTCACCGCTGAACGCACCCCGGCTGGCACCAGTTACCTGGCGACCGGCCAAGGCCAGCCCGTGGTCTTGATCCACGGCGTGGGCCTGAACAAAGAAATGTGGGGCGGCCAGATCGTTGGCCTGGCCACCCAATACCGCGTGATCGCCTACGACATGCTCGGTCATGGCGCCAGCCCGCGTCCGGAAAGCGGCACGCCGCTGCTCGGTTACGCCGACCAGTTGCTGGAGCTGCTCGATCATTTGCAATTGCCCAAGGCGGCAGTGATCGGTTTCTCCATGGGCGGCCTGGTGGCGCGGGCTTTTGCCCTGCATTACCCGCAGCGCCTGCAGAGCCTTGTGGTGCTCAACAGTGTGTTCAATCGCACCGCCGAGCAACGCGCCGGTGTCATCGCCCGCACAGCCCAGGCGGCCGAACACGGGCCGGATGCCAACGCCGAAGCCGCACTGTCGCGCTGGTTCAGCCGCGAATACCAGGCAGCCAATCCGGCGCAGATCGCCGCTTTGCGCCAGACGCTCGCGCAGAATGATCCGCAGGGCTACCTGACTACCTATGAATTGTTCGCCACCCAGGACATGTACCGCGCCGATGACCTGGCCAGCATCCAGGTGCCGACGCTGGTCGCTACCGGCGAACTCGATCCGGGGTCGACCCCGGAAATGGCCGAGCAACTGGCCGGGCGCATTCCCGGCGCCAAGGTTGCCGTACTCGGCGAGCAGCGGCATATGATGCCCGTAGAATCGCCGCGCCTGGTCAACCAGCTGTTGCTGGAGTTCCTCGACACGGCGCACGCCCGACCAAACCAGATTAAGGGGATCGTTGCATGACTCTCTCACGCTTCCAGATGTGCATCGGCGGTGAATGGGTCGATGCCCTGTCCGGCAAGACTTTTGAAAGCCTCAATCCGGCCCTGGCCGAACCTTGGGCCGAATTGCCCGATGCCGACGAAGCCGACGTCGAGCGCGCCGTACAGGCGGCGCAGGGCGCCTTCGACAGCCCGGCCTGGCGCAGTCTGACCGCCACGGCACGCGGCAAGTTGCTGCGGCGCCTGGGCGACCTGATCGCCGAAAACAAGGAACAACTGGCGCAGCTGGAAAGCCGCGACAACGGCAAGCTGATCCGCGAGACCCGCGGCCAGGTCGGCTATTTGCCGGAGTTCTTCCACTACACCGCAGGCCTGGCCGACAAACTCGAAGGCGGCACCCTGCCCCTCGACAAGCCGGACCTGTTTGCCTACACCGTGCACGAAGCCATGGGCGTGGTCGCCGCGATCATTCCGTGGAACAGTCCGCTGTACCTGACCGCAATCAAACTGGCGCCGGCCCTCGCGGCAGGCAATACCATCGTGATCAAGCCGTCCGAACACGCCTCGGCGACCATTCTGGAACTGGCGCGCCTGGCGCTGGAAGCCGGGATTCCACCGGGAGTGGTCAATGTCGTCACCGGTTACGGCCCGAGCACCGGCGCCGCCCTGACCCGCCATCCGCTGGTACGCAAGATCGCCTTCACCGGCGGCGCGGCCACGGCCCGGCATGTGGTGCGCAGCAGTGCCGAGAACTTCGCGAAATTGTCCCTGGAACTGGGCGGCAAATCGCCGAACATCATTTTCGCCGACGCCGACCTCGACAGCGCGATCAACGGCGCCATCGCCGGGATCTATGCCGCGTCCGGGCAAAGCTGTGTGTCGGGTTCGCGTCTGTTGGTGCAGGACGAAATCTACGACGAATTCGTCGCTCGCCTGGTGGAACGCGCCCAGCGCATCCGCATCGGCAACCCGCAGGAAGACAGCAGTGAAATGGGCCCGATGGCCACTGCCCAGCAACTGGCCGTGGTGGAAGGCCTGGTGGCGGATGCCATTGCCGAAGGTGCGCGTTTGCGCCTCGGTGGCAAGCGTCCGCAGAACCTGGGCGAAGGCTGGTTCTATGAGCCGACCCTGTTCGAATGCGACCGCAACTCGATGAAGATCATGCAGGAAGAAGTCTTTGGTCCGGTGGCCTCGGTCATCCGTTTCAAGGACGAAGCCGAAGCCCTGGCGATTGCCAACGACTCGCAGTTCGGCCTCGCCGCCGGCATCTGGACCCGCGACCTGGGCCGTGCCCATCGCCTGGCCCGGGACGTGCGTTCGGGGATCATCTGGGTCAATACCTACCGCGCCGTGTCGGCCATGGCGCCGATCGGCGGCTTCAAGAACAGTGGCTATGGACGCGAAAGCGGCATCGATTCCGTGCTGGCCTACACCGAGCTGAAAACGGTGTGGATCAATCTTTCCCAGGCACCGATGCCTGATCCGTTTGTGATGCGCTAGGAGTCCTGAGAAATGATCGAACCCGGCATTTACAAAGACGTCATGAGCTCGTTCCCTTCCGGGGTCACGGTGGTCACCACCCTGGACCCGGACGGCGGCATCGTCGGCATCACCGCCAGCGCCTTCAGTGCGCTATCGATCGATCCGGCACTGGTGCTGTTCTGCCCCAACTACGCCTCTGACACGTACCCGATCCTGCGCGACAGCAAGCAATTCGCAATTCATTTGCTGTCCGCCGACCAGACCGCCGAAGCCTATGCGTTCGCCGGCAAGGGCAAGGATAAGGCCAATGGCATCGAATGGCACTTGAGCGAACTGGGCAACCCGTTGCTGCGCAAAGCCACGGCGATCATCGAGTGCGAACTGTGGCGTGAATACGATGGCGGCGACCACGCCATCATCGTCGGCGCGGTGAAGAACCTGATCCTGCCCGAGCAACCGGTGACGCCGATGATCTACCACAAAGGCAAGCTGGGCCCCCTGCCCGCCCTGGCCTGATGGCTCTACACAATGCCCTGTGGGAGCGGGCTTGCTCGCGAAGGCCGAGTGTCAGTTGACATCAATATTGACTGACCCACCGCTTTCGCGAGCAAGCCCGCTCCCACAGGGGCCCGCGTAGGTCTTTTATGTTTCTCCAGGAGCCGGCATGAGCCCAGCAGCCTCGCAACTGTTCCGCCAGCAGGCGTACATCAACGGCCAATGGCTGGATGCGCCCGATGGGGCGCGACAGGACATCTTCAACCCCGCCACCGGTGAACTCATCGGTAGCGTGCCGAACCTTGGCACTGAGCACGCCCGCCAAGCCATCGTTGCCGCCAACAACGCCTGGCCGGCCTGGCGCGCCCTGACCGCCAAGGAGCGCAGCAACACCCTCAAGCGCTGGCACGCGCTGATGCTGGAAAACGCCGATGCCCTTGCCGAAATCCTGACCCTCGAACAAGGCAAGCCGTTGGCCGAAGCCAAGGGTGAAATCCTCTACGCCGCCAGTTTCATCGAGTGGTTCGCCGAAGAAGCCAAGCGCATCTATGGCGACACGATTCCCAGCCACAAGGGCGATGCGCGCATCGTCGTCAGCAAGGAACCGATCGGTGTCGTCGCGGCCATCACGCCGTGGAACTTCCCCGCAGCGATGATCACCCGCAAGGCCGGCCCGGCGCTGGCCGCCGGTTGTCCGTGCATCGTCAAGCCGGCACCGGAGACGCCATTCTCGGCGCTGGCCATGGCGGCGCTGGCCGAACAGGCCGGCATTCCTGCGGGTATTTTTAACGTGATCACCGGCGATGCCATCGCCATCGGCGCTGAGCTGACGGCAAGCCCATTGGTGCGCAAACTGTCGTTCACCGGCTCCACGGCGATTGGCAAGTTGCTGATGGCGCAGTGCGCGCCGACGCTGAAGAAAGTTTCGCTGGAACTGGGCGGCAACGCACCGTTCATTGTCTTCGACGATGCCGACCTTGAGCGTGCGGTAGAAGGCGCGATGATTGCCAAGTTTCGCAATGCTGGCCAGACCTGCGTCTGCGTCAATCGCTTCCTGGTGCAAGACGGCATACACGACGCCTTTGTTGCGCGCCTGGCCGAGCGGGTGTCGCAGCTCAAGGTGGGCAGTGGTTTCACTGACGGCGTCACCCAGGGTCCGCTGATCAACGAGCGCGCCGTGGCCAAGGTTGAAGACCATGTGCTGGACGCACTGGCGCAAGGTGCCCGGTTGGTTTGCGGTGGCGAACGTCATGCGCTGGGCCACGGCTTTTTCCAGCCAACGGTATTGTCCGGCGTCACCACGCAGATGAAAGTTGCCCGGGATGAGACCTTCGGCCCTCTCGCCGCGGTGTTTCGTTTCACCAGCGAGGCGCAGGCCGTGCAGATGGCCAACGACACCGAATTCGGCCTCGCTGCCTACTGCTACACCCGCGACCTGGGCCGCGCCTGGCGCATGAGTGAGGCGCTGGAATACGGCATGGTCGGGATCAACGAAGGACTGATTTCCACCGAAGTCGCGCCGTTTGGCGGGATCAAATCCTCGGGCCTGGGTCGTGAAGGCTCCAAGTACGGCATCGAGGATTATCTGGAACTCAAATACACACTAATGGGCGGGCTCTGAAGTGAGTAACGAAAAGTACGAAAAAGGCTTGAAGATCCGCACCCAGGTGCTGGGCGAAGCCTATGTGAACCGCTCCATCGAAAACGCCGATGACTTCACCCGCCCCCTGCAGGAAATGGTCACCGAGTACTGCTGGGGCCACGTGTGGGGGCGTGAGGGTTTGTCGCTTAAAGAGCGCAGCATGATAAACTTGGCGATGATTTCGGCCCTCAATCGGCCTCACGAACTCAAGCTGCACGTGCGTGGTGCCTTGCGTAACGGGCTGAGTCGTGAACAAATACGCGAAATTCTGCTTCAGGTCGGTATTTATTGC
This sequence comes from Pseudomonas umsongensis, assembly GCF_002236105.1. Taxonomy (GTDB): domain Bacteria; phylum Pseudomonadota; class Gammaproteobacteria; order Pseudomonadales; family Pseudomonadaceae; genus Aquipseudomonas; species Aquipseudomonas umsongensis. The sequence continues at coordinate 371,106 of NZ_NIWU01000001.1, read as the reverse complement.
GGTGTCCCCGCGGCCGTGGACAGTTTCCGGCTCGCCCGTGAAGCGTTCGCCGAAGCCGATGCCGAGGCCTCCAGTTAACCCTTGGCTATCTGACTGAACGAGCACTAGGATTATTACGATCAAAGTGCTCTTTTTGCATGGACAGCCACATTCAGAGCGGACCCCATGAAACGCCTGCCACTCGACGACAGCTTCAAGGTCAATCGCAACCCCGTTACCCTGCGCGAAATCGTGCTGGATAAACTGCGAAGCGCCATCATGAACTTCCAGCTTCTGCCGGGAGATCGACTGGTCGAACGCGATCTGTGCGATCGCCTGGGCGTGAGCCGCACTTCGGTGCGCGAAGCGCTGCGTCACCTTGAATCCGAAGGCCTGGTGGAGTTCGCCGATGCCAAGGGCCCTCGGGTAGCGATCATCACCCTGGCCGATGCCGTCGATATCTATGAGCTGCGTTGCGTACTGGAAGGCCTGATCGTTCAACTGTTCACCCTGCGTGCCAAGGCCAAGGACATCAAGGCCCTGGAAAAGGCCCTGGAAGAAAACCGCCAGGCCTTGAAGGAAGGCGAACTGCAACAGGTCATCGACTCCGTGCAAGGTTTCTACGACGTCCTGCTCGAAGGCTCTGGCAACCATGTCGCCGCGACCCAGTTGCGTCAACTGCAGGCGCGCATCAGCTACCTGCGCGCGACTTCGGTGTCCCAGGAAAACCGTCGCGGCGCCAGCAACCAGGAAATGGAACGCATGGTCGAAGCGATCAAGAGCGGCGATCCCCTGGCCGCCCACCAGGCTTGCGTCGACCACGTTCGGGCCGCCGCCACCGTCGCCCTCGATTACCTCAAGCGCAAGCAGGAAGAAACCGGGGCGATCCCCGAGATCACCCAGCCCATCGCCCTCAAAGAACCCCGCATAGGTCGTTGATCATGTTCAGCCCGAGCTATTGTCCAAGGTGCGGCAGCAATGACCTCAAGTCACAGTTGCCACCGGGCGATACGCACGAGCGCCTGATGTGCCGCGGCTGCGGCTACATCCACTACGTCAATCCGAAAATCATTGCCGGCTGCATCATCGAGCAGGACGGCAAGTACTTGCTGTGCCAACGCGCAATCCCTCCGCGCCCCGGCACCTGGACCTTGCCGGCGGGCTTCATGGAAGGTGGTGAGACCACCGAGCAGGCGGCGTTGCGCGAGGTCTGGGAAGAGAGCGGCGTGCGCGCGGAAATCCTCTCGCCCTACTCGATCTTCAGCGTGCCTACAATCTGCGAGGTGTACATCATCTTCCGCGCCATCGCGCTGGAGATCACCGGGCAGTACGGACCGGAAACCCTCGACTACAAATTCTTCGCGCCCGAGGACATTCCCTGGGACAGCATCTACTACCCGGCAATCCGGCAGATTCTCGAACGCTACATCGAGGAGCGGCAGGCCGGGGTCTACGGGATCTACATCGGCAACGACGATAGCGGCAAGATTCACTTCATTCGCTGACAGAACGCGACACAATCACTGTAGGAGCTGCCGCAGGCTGCGATCTTTTGATCTTTGGCGCCCTGAAGGCTGCCCGAAGATCAAGATCAAGATCAAAAGATCGCAGCCTGCGGCAGCTCCTACAGGGTTATGCCGGGGCGATTCCTTCGACAATGATCACCTCTGCCTTCGCCACGCCTTCGCGGTGCCCTTTCGCCTCCTGATACAGATCGGATCGATAGCAGGCCAGCGCCTGTTCGTAGGAATCAAATTCGATCACCACGCTGCGTTGCGGCGTCGACCGACCTTCCATCGCTTCGCTGCGCCCGCCACGCGCCAATATCCGACCACCGTATTGGGCAAACGCCTGGGGTGCCCGCTGGGTGTATTGGCTGTATTGATCGGGGGCGGTGATATCCACGTGAGCAATCCAGTACGCCTTCATAGTGACCTCTCTGCCTGTTTTGTATTATGGTATACCACAGTATATCTCCATCAAACATCGAGAATCCCCAAATGGCCTTCAACAGCATCGAAGAAATCATCGAAGACTACCGCCAAGGCAAGATGGTGCTCCTGGTGGACGACGAGGACCGGGAAAATGAAGGCGACCTGCTGCTGGCCGCCGACCGCTGCAGCGCCGAAGCCATCAGCTTCATGGCCCGTGAAGCGCGCGGCCTGATCTGCCTGACCTTGACCGACGAGCATTGCCAGCGCTTGGGCCTCGAGCAGATGGTGCCAAGCAATGGCAGCGTGTTCAGTACCGCATTCACCGTATCGATCGAAGCGGCTGTTGGCGTGACCACCGGCATCTCCGCCGCCGACCGGGCGCGTACCGTGGCCGCTGCCGTTGCCCATGGCGCGAGTGCCGCCGATATCGTGCAGCCCGGCCACATCTTCCCCCTGCGTGCCCGGGAGGGTGGCGTATTGACCCGCGCCGGCCATACCGAAGCCGGTTGCGACCTGGCGCGCCTGGCCGGTTTTACCCCCGCCTCGGTGATCGTCGAAGTGATGAACGATGACGGCACCATGGCCCGCCGCCCGGACCTGGAAGTGTTCGCGCGAAAACACGGAATCAAGATCGGCACCATCGCCGACCTGATCCACTATCGTTTAAGTACCGAGCACACGGTGGTGCGCATTGGCGAGCGCGAGCTGCCGACGGTGCATGGCACCTTTCGTCTGATCACCTTTGAGGATCGCATCGAAGGCGGTGTCCACATGGCAATGGTCATGGGTGATCTGCGCCGCGAGGAAGCGACGCTGGTGCGCGTGCACGTCATCGACCCGTTGCGCGACCTGGTCGGCGCCGAATACAGCGGCCCTTCGAACTGGACGTTGTGGGCGGCTTTGCAGCGAGTGGCTGAGGAAGGTCGCGGCGTCGTTGTGGTCCTGGCCAACCACGAATCGTCGCAAGCGTTGCTGGAGCGGGTGCCGCAATTGACCCAGGCGCCGCGGCAGTTCAGCCGTTCGCAGTCGCGGATCTATTCGGAAGTCGGCACCGGTGCGCAGATCCTGCAGAACCTCGGCGTGGGCAAGCTGAGGCATCTGGGGGCGCCGCTGAAATATGCAGGTTTGACCGGGTATGACCTGGAAGTGGTGGAAAGCATCCCGTTCACCCAGTGATCCTCGGATATGTGTAGTCCCCTGTGGGAGCGAGCCTGCTCGCGAAGGCGATGTACCCGGCAACATGTGTGTCAACTGACACGCCCTCTTCGCGAGCGGGCTCGCTCCCACAAGGATTGCGATGTTTGCGCGGTACCGGGTACGCCCCGCAGCTCGAAAAAAGCATTTTTGGCGGATAGCCGGTAAGGCAAAGTGCTTGCACAAAGTTTGGAATACCATAATATGATATTCCATAGACCGGACGATTTAGCCAAGCGCACCCGCGAGGGAAAGCACTCACAACAGCCCTTGGCACGGTCGCCTTTCAAGGCCAGATGGACCTACTGCTCCCGATAGGCGGGCATTACCAAGCCCGCTCAAAAACACAACAAATGAGGGCGTGAAAATGGTGTTGAACAAACGTGCATCCGCAGTACTGTTCGCAGGCTTGTTGGCCACGGTCAGTCATATGGCAACGGCTGCTGAAAGCGTCAACTTCGTCAGCTGGGGCGGTAGCACCCAGGATGCACAGAAGCAGGCTTGGGCCGATCCGTTCAGCAAGGCCAGCGGCATCACCGTGGTCCAGGATGGCCCCACCGACTACGGCAAGCTCAAGGCCATGGTCGAAAGCGGCAACGTGCAGTGGGACGTGGTCGACGTCGAAGCTGACTTCGCCTTGCGCGCGGCCTCCGAAGGCCTGCTCGAACCCCTCGATTTCAAAGTCATCGATCGCGACAAGATCGACCCGCGATTCGTCTCCGATCACGGCGTCGGCTCGTTCTTCTTCTCCTTCGTCCTCGGCTACAACGAAGGCAAGTTGGGTGCCAACAAACCCCAGGACTGGTCCGCGCTGTTCGACACCAAGACCTACCCCGGCAAACGCGCCCTGTATAAATGGCCAAGTCCTGGCGTGCTGGAGCTGGCGCTGCTGGCCGATGGCGTCGCCGCCGACAAGCTCTATCCGCTGGACCTGGACCGCGCCTTCAAGAAGCTCGACACCATCAAGAAAGACATCGTCTGGTGGGGCGGCGGCGCTCAGTCGCAACAGCTGCTGGCCTCCGGTGAAGCGAGCATGGGCCAGTTCTGGAACGGCCGCATTCATGCCCTCCAAGAAGACGGTGCGCCGGTTGGCGTGAGCTGGAAACAGAACCTGGTCATGGCCGACATCCTGGTCATTCCAAAGGGTTCGAAGAACAAGGACGCGGCGATGAAGTTCCTGGCCAATGCCAGCAGTGCCAAAGGCCAGGCCGACTTCTCCAACCTGACCGCCTACGCCCCGGTCAACGTCGACAGCGTGGCGCGCCTGGACTCGACCCTGGCGCCCAACCTGCCGACTGCCTACGCCAAGGATCAAATCACTCTTGATTTCGCGTACTGGGCCAAGAACGGTCCTGCTATCGCGACACGGTGGAACGAATGGCTGGTCAAATGAAAATGACGGTAACCGCGTCCCGTCCATCCACGCCGGTCGGGAGCGCCTCCGGCGCTGCCGGCAAGGCGGCTGCGATGACGCAAACCCCGACCCTGGCGCAACGCTGGCGCGGATCGAGCAACCTGATCCCCGCCCTGCTGTTCCTCGGCCTGTTCTTCCTCGCACCACTGATCGGCTTGCTGCTACGCGGCGTGCTGGAACCGACTCCGGGGCTGGGCAACTACGAGCAACTTTTCGCCAACTCGGCGTATGCCCGGGTCTTGCTCAACACCTTCTCGGTGGCCGGACTGGTGACGCTGTTCAGCCTGCTATTGGGTTTCCCGCTGGCCTGGGCGATCACGTTGGTGCCCCGTGGCTGGGGTCGCTGGATCCTGAACATCGTGCTGTTGTCGATGTGGACCAGCCTGCTCGCCCGCACCTATTCCTGGCTGGTGTTGCTGCAAGCCTCCGGGGTGATCAACAAGGCGTTGATGGCCATGGGCATCATCGATCAGCCGCTGGAGATGGTGCATAACCTCACCGGCGTGGTGATCGGCATGAGCTACATCATGATCCCGTTCATCGTGTTGCCATTGCAGGCAACCATGCAGGCCATCGACCCGATGATCCTGCAGGCCGGTTCGATCTGCGGGGCCAGTCCGTGGACCAACTTCTTCCGGGTATTCCTGCCGCTGTGCCGGCCGGGGCTGTTCTCCGGTGGCTTGATGGTGTTCGTGATGTCGCTCGGTTACTACGTCACCCCGGCCCTGCTGGGCGGTGCGCAGAACATGATGCTGCCCGAGTTCATCATCCAGCAGGTGCAGTCGTTCCTCAACTGGGGCCTGGCCAGCGCCGGTGCCGCGTTGCTGATCGTCATCACGCTGGTGCTGTTCTACTTCTACCTGAAGCTTCAGCCGGAATCCCCGGTTGGCGCCAGCAACGCGAGGTAAGCCGTCATGCTCCTGACCCCCAATGCCATGAGCCGCCGGATGCGCCTTGGCCTGTACGCCACCACCGGGCTGATCGGGCTGTTCCTGTTGCTACCGATCGTGTTCATCGTCCTGCTGTCATTCGGCTCATCCCAGTGGCTGGTGTTCCCACCACCGGGCTGGACGCTCAAATGGTACGGCCAGTTCTTCTCCAATGCCGACTGGATGAACGCGGCCATGGCCAGCCTCAAGGTCGCGGTACTGACCACGTTCTTTGCCGTGGCCCTGGGCCTGCCGACCGCTTTCGCCCTGGTACGCGGGCGCTTTCCGGGCCGGGAAATGCTCTACGGCCTGTTTACCCTGCCGATGATCGTGCCGCTGGTGATCATTGCGGTCGCGGTGTACGCGTTGTTCCTGAAACTGGGCTACACCGGAACCATGTTCGCGTTCGTGGTCAGCCACGTCATCGTCGCGTTGCCGTTCACCATCATCTCGATCATCAACTCGCTGAAGCTGTTCGACCAGTCGATCGAGGATGCCGCAGTGATTTGCGGCGCCTCGCGCCTGCAAGCGGTATTCAAGGTGACCTTCCCGGCGATTCGCCCGGGCATGGTGGCCGGCGCCCTCTTCGCCTTCCTTGTCTCGTGGGATGAAGTGGTGCTGAGCGTGATGATGGCAAGCCCGACCCTGCAAACCCTCCCCGTGAAAATGTGGACCACCCTGCGCCAGGACCTGACGCCCGTGATCGCCGTCGCCTCGACGCTGCTGATCGGCCTCTCGGTATTGGTCATGGTGATCGCCGCCGCACTGCGCCGGCGCAATGAAATCAGCGCCTGAGCGCGCAGGAGTACGACATGAGTGCAGTGATCAAAGATACCGCGCAGCAAAATGACAAGCCCCTGGTGAGCTTGCGCAACTTGAATAAATACTACGGCGACTTTGCTGCCGTGGACGACATCTCGCTGGACATCAAGGACGGTGAATTCCTGACCTTCCTCGGCTCCAGCGGCTCGGGTAAAAGTACGACGCTGTCGATGCTCGCCGGTTTCGAAACCCCGAGCAGCGGCGAGATCCTGGTCAACGGCCAGTCACTGGTCAATGTGCCGCCGCACAAGCGTGACATCGGTATGGTGTTCCAGCGCTACTCGCTGTTCCCGCACCTGTCGGTGCGCGACAACATTGCCTTCCCGCTGGCCATCCGCAAACTGGCCCCGGCCGAGCGTGATCGCCGGGTCGATGCGATGCTCAAGCTGGTGCAGCTTGAGCAATTCGCCCATCGCCGCCCTTCGCAACTCTCCGGCGGCCAGCAGCAACGGGTCGCCATCGCTCGGGCGCTGGTCTACGAGCCACGCATCCTGCTGATGGATGAACCGCTGGGCGCACTGGACAAGAAACTGCGTGAAGATTTGCAGGACGAACTGCGCCAGCTGCATCGGCGCCTGGGCATCACCATCGTCTACGTGACCCACGACCAGGAAGAAGCCATGCGCCTGTCCCAGCGCATCGCCATCTTCAGCCACGGCAAGATCGTCGGCCTGGGCAGCGGTTACGACCTGTACCAGAATCCGCCGAATGCCTTTGTCGCCTCGTTCCTTGGTAACTCGAACTTCCTCAAGCTCAAGGCCCAGGGCAACGCCGTGGCAACGTTTGAGGGGCAGTCGCTGTCGATCCGCCTGACAGCCGGCCTGCAAACCAACCAGGACGTACTGTTGATGGTGCGACCGGAAAAGGCGCTGGCCTTGAGTCTCGAGCAAGCCGCTCAGGAGCCGTTGGCCGCCGGTTGGAATGAAGTGACGGCCAAGGTGGTGGAAGTGCTTTTCCTGGGGGAAAGCCAGACGTGCAGCGTGGTGACTTCGGGCGGTACGTCGATGACCGTCAAGGCGCTTTCCGCGGCGGGCATGCCCATGAAGGCGGGGGATCCGGTGCGTGTGCGCTGGGCGACTGCCGATGCCTGTGTTTATACCGAATGGGCTGAGAGCGATTTGAACAAGGCTGCTGGGGCGCACTGATTATTTAAGGCCTATTGCGGTGGGCAGCTAATCAAGAGTCCCCTCGGGCCCTGAGCCTGTTGATTGATCGTTCCCACGCTCTGCGTGGGAATGCCGCCAGGGCGCTCCGCGTTCCGCTGATGACGCATTAATTGAGCCGTGCGCGACGATGATGCGGGGCGTCACAGGAAGCCCTGTGTGAAATTGGTTGTCGGAGTACATATCCATTGCTGCGGTAACGGCCACTTATGGTTTCGCCCTTACGGCGACTCCCTTTTTCAAACGCCGGAGTGCCGGCCCAGCAAAAAGGAAGCAAAAGGCTTTGCCCCACCACTCGGCGCCTCGCTTGGGCTCGGCATGCCCTCTCTCCGGCATTGCTCCGTGGGTCGCCGCGATGGGCCTTCCCTGGCCCAGCGCGGCTAAACCGGCGTCCTGCCGGTTTACCCACTGCGCAATGCCTGCGTTCGGCCATCGTGGTTAACGGGGCGCTCGCGATCAAAAGCAAAGCGAGGCGGCCTTAAAGCCGACCTGACTTTGACGGGTGTACCTCGATTGATCGTTCCCACGCTCTGCGTGGGAATGCCGCCAGGGACGCTCCGCGTTCCGCTGATGACGCATTAATTGAGCCGTGCGCGACGGTGATGCGGGGCGTCACAGGAAGCCCTGTGTGAAATTGGTTGTCGGAGTGCATATCCATTGCTGCGGTAACGGCCGCCTATGGTTTCGCCCTTACGGCGACTCCCTTTTTCAAACGCCGGAGTGCCGGCCCAGCAAAAAGGAAGCAAAAGGCTTTGCCCCACCACTCGGTGCCTCGCTAGAGCTCGGCATGCCCTCTCTCCGGCATTGCTCCGTGGGTCGCCGCGATGGGCCATCCTTGGCCCTGCGCGGCTAAACCGGCGTCCTGCCGGTTTCCCCACTGCGCAATGCCTGCGTTCGGCCATCGTGGTTAACGGGGCGCTCGCGATCAACAGCAAAGCGAGGCGGCCTTAAAGCCGACCTGCTTTTGGTGATGCCTGTGTTTTGATCGTTCCCACGCTCTGCGTGGGAATGCCGCCAGGGACGCTCTGCGTTCCACTGACGACGCGTTAATTGAGCCGTGCGCAACGTTGATGCGAAGCGTCACAGGAAGCCCTGTGTGAAATTGGTTGTCGGAGTACATATCCATTGCTGCGGTAACGGCCTCCTATGGTTTCGCTTTTACAGCGACTCCCTTTTTCAAACGCCAAAAAGGAAGCAAAAGGCTTTGCCCCACCACTCGGTGCCTCGCTTGGGCTCGGCATGCCCTCTCTCCGGCATTGCTCCGTGGGTCGCCGCGAAGGGCCATCCCTGGCCCAGCGCGGCTAAACCGGCGTCCTGCCGGTTTACCCACTGCGCAACGCCTGCGTTCGGCCATCGTGGTTAACGGGGCGCCCAGATCAAAAACAAAAGCGAGGCGGCCTTAAAGCCGACCTGACTGTTACGGGTGTACCTCGATCCCCTGTAGAAGCGAGCATGTCGAATCGTCGCACCGTCGCGATGGTCGTCAACGATAACGCCGGGCACCTGGTAGCCCGCAGTGCTCTCAGGTTTTTCGCGAGCATGCTCGCTCCTACAGGAGGTATGCGTATGGCTTCCGGTCAGGCCGGCCGGTCGGCCGCCTCGCTTTTGATTGTGATCTGGCTTTTGATTTTCTTGCCCCCTCGAGAGGCCGAGTGGAGGTTCTGCGCAGTGGGTAAACCGGCAAGGATGCCGGTTTAGCCGCGCTGGGCCAAGGATGGCCCATCGCGGCGGGCCCACGGAGCAGGACCGGAGCGAGGGTATGCCGAGCCTTAGCGAGGCACCGAACGCCAGGGGCAAGAGCCCTTGGTTACTTGGGGCTCTTCCAAGTGACTCGCCGTAAGGGCGAAACCATAAGTGACCGTTACCGCAGGAATGGATATGTACTCAGTCACAAATCCCCATTGGCCGCCAGGACGCCTTCGCCGGCAAGCCTGGCTCCTAAGGTAAAAGCGAAATCCAGCCTTTACCGCACCAATGGATATGAACTCAGACAACGAACAATAGGTCGGCCGTCAGGCCACCTTCGCGAGCAGGCTCGCTCCCACAGTTGATCGGGGACAACCGCGAGCCGTGCGGCAATTCCTAGTAAGGCCGTTTCGCCGGCCCCGACTTGTTCAGCACCGTACCAATCAGGTTCGCCCTGCCCAGATGATGCAGACTCTCCTCGATCTCTTTCTTGGTATTCATGCCATTGGCAACCACCAGCAAGACACAGTCGAACTTGGGCAGGATAGTTATCACATCATCCGAACTCAGCACCGGCGGCAAATCGAAGATCACAACTCGAGAGTTGTAGCGTTCGCGCAGATCAACGATCAAATCGCCCACCACCGGCGAAGACAGCACCTCGGTGGAGAGCGGAATCGGTTCGCGCGTCGGCAAGACCACAAAGCGCGGCAAGGTCGGATTGACCAGGACCTCTTGCAGCTCTGCTTCGTTGGTCAGGAATTCATTGAGCGATTTTTCCATCGGCAGCCCCAGGTAGCTACCGACCTTGGGACAACGCAGATCGAAATCCACCAGCAGCGCCGTCTTGGTCGTGTGGTGCGCGATACTCATTGCCAGGTTGATCGCCAACACCGACTTGCCCGCCTCCGGCGTCGGCGAGGTGATGGCGAGCGTGCGCCAGCCATTCTCCTCCATGGCCTTCAAGACCTGGGTACGCAGCAGATCGAACGCCCAGCCCATGTTCGAATTCTTGTTGTAGGCGACAATGCGATGGCGCTCCAGGTGCTCGGCCCGCAACGGTACAACCTTGGTTTGTACGTAACTGAGCGCATTGAGCGGTGCAGGCTGTCCGGATGAAGAGAGCACCAGGCCTGACGAAGGCGATTGTTCGCCCTTACCCAGAGGTGGCTTAATAATTTCCATCGCAATATTCCTTATTCAAACCGCGCCAGAGCCTTGAACATCAGCAGATCCAGTGGCATGTAGAAGAAGTGCAGGAGCACCAGAGAGACCACGATCATCAAGACGCCACAGAGCACCAGTATCGTTCGCCACTGTTTGCGACGAGCCAGTTCCGCCTGGGTATGAATGTAGGGAATGGCAACCAGTACGCGCCTGCCCAGCACACTGGTTAGCGCGTCGACACCCCGTACCCGCTGGCTCAGCATCTCCAGCAACATCACCAGTGCACCCGCCCCTACCGGCGCAAGGACAAAGCCCAGGGCCACGACTTTCTTGCGGTTCGGCCGTACCGGTTTTTCCGGCATCAGCGGCGCTTCGAGCAGCACAAAACGCTCGGCTTTGTTTTCCTGCTCCAGGCTTTCGGTAATCTTCGCACTCATCTCCTTGGTGCGAATTTCTTCGTATTTCTTGCGTGCGTTTTCATGGTCGCGCATCAGCGTGACCAGGCCACGTTCCACTTGCGGCGCCTCGAGAATCTGGCTTTCCAGGGTCGCGATCTTGTCCAACAACTGCTGCTTCTGCGCGGCCAGCGATCGCATGCGCTGTTCCGAGGCGGCAATGCGCGCCTGGACCCTGGCAACGTCCAGGCTGACCGGCGTGACGGAACCGCCGCGACCTTGACTGGCCTGCATGGCGGCGATCTTGCGTTTGACCGTCCGAACATCCGGGTGGGCTTCGGTGTAGATCGTCAGCAGCCGGGCGTACTCGGCCTTGAGGCTGGCCAGATCCTCTACCGGTTCAGCGGCCGCACCTGCCGTGCCCTGCTTGATCGATAGACCGGCATGGGCCGCCGACAGTTCCAGGTCCTGGAAGCGCAAATCCTCGTTGGCCGCCTTGTAGTCACGGTCGATATCCTTGAGCTCGAGTTCAGAGCGCGACAACATGTTCATGCGCAGTTCCTGATGCTCAGGCAACGCGTTGCCATGGGCTTGCTTGAAGTCCGCCAGCTTGTTCTCCAGCACTTCCAGTTCAGTGCGCAGCTTGTTCGCCTCCTGGGTCAGGAACTCCGTGGTTTCACTGGCGCGCTCGGTACGCTGCTTGATGTTCTCATTGAGGAACAGCGTCACCAGTTCGTTGGCCACTTCGTTCGCGACTTCTGGCTCCCTGTGCTCGAAGGCAAGGCGGAAGGCAATCGTTACCTCGCCTCGCCCCTTCACCGCCGCACTGACCAGGGCGACGGAAATCGCATTGCGCATCTCTTCGATCTTTTCGGTCAGGGTCAGGCGCCGGCTGCCCGTTTCGAAAAGATTGTACTTGTTGATGATCGCCTCCAAGTGCTCACGGGTCATCACACGCTGGCGGATGACTTCGATGCGCTCGTCAGCAAAGGTATTATTGTTCCCCGCCACCAGGTCCGGCGAAATCTGCTGAGATTCCACCAGGATAGTTCCGGACGACTGATAGATCGGTGGCATGGAGGTCGCCACCAATACAGCCGCCCCGATTATCACGGCCCCCGTCACAATCAACAGCCAGGCCCGGTGCTTGATTACTGCAATGTAGTCGTTGACCGACATTTCGTATTCAGAGGACATAAATACCACGCTGCTGAAGGTCAGAAGTCGGGGTGACTATAGATCAAGGTCATCCCTATGATGTTGGCATCGGCATTTGGCAAGCCGTCTCGCTCGCGCTCTTTGTAGGTGAAGGATAGGCGTGCAAGCCAAAAAGGCGAGAGCTCGCGACTCACAAACGCGCCGTATGTGCGAAAGGTACTGGGCGCGTCCCCTTTGGTTTTTTGCCAGGAGCCATCAACACCGACACGACTGGTCTCGTCGAGTAGATAACTCCAGTTACCCCGAAGCTCATCGGACTCGACCAGGCCGTTCTCCCCGTTGGCGATCGTGCTGCGACTGGCTTCGGCATTGGTCTCGACACGCTCACCGGTGTAACGCAGGCTCACGCCACCCTGGCCAGTGGGACCACTGTTGCTGTTGGATACCTTGTTCATACCGCCGTACACAGATCCCGTAAACCGCTCGGAGATCTGGTAGTTCACGCCGACCACCGGGGTGTAGCTGTTCGAGGAGCCCAGGGTGCTGGTGTCGTCCTTGGGCTCATAACGCGTCGCTTCGAATCGGGTGAACAGTTCGACCCGCTCATTCCATTGATAAAGCCAGCTGAGACGGTTGGTCAGCTCATCGTAGTTGGTCAGCGAGGCGGTGTCGTATTCGACATGGGTGAGGTCGATTTCGTCGACCAGGCTGCTGCGCTCGGTCACCGCGGATCGCCAGTTACCGCCGATGTTCGAGAGCTTTTGCGTGCCATCGGTCGAGTCTGTGACACCGGTTTGCTGGACTTCAGTGGAAAGCGTCGAACTCTCGATGTATCTCGCCGTGAGTCCATAGCCACCCTTTTCGGTCTCACGCTGCCAACCAAACGATAGCCTCGGGTCTTCTCGATTGGACACGACGTCGGTATCGGACGAGCGCTCCACATTGACACCGAGGCCAAACTTCCACTGGTCCCGATCAAAATTACCCACCAGCGTGTAATCGGGGGCAATGATCGTTCGCGTGATCGCTTTCTCGTCACTCGTCAAGAGCAATGGATTGCTGTCGTGCTCGACTGTCATGGGCAGCGCAACTGCCGACTGCCAGGCGCCGGCGTAGGTCATGCCGGAACATGGCAAAGTCAATATTGCCATCACCACTCCGGTTGTTTGCAATGAACGCAAGTTAATCCTTAATGCATCGCGCAATGTCAGGGAACGACCAGCGTATCGCCGGCCTGAAGTTCAAAGTTAGTGGACATGTCACGTCCGGCGATCAGATCGTCGTAGTTGACGAGCAGTACTTTCTGTTTTTTCCCTTCGCGCCGCAAGAGCTTGATTTCGTCCTTGTCAGCGAACTTGTCCAACCCGCCAGCCTCGCTCAAGGCTTGCAGCACATCGGTCTCACCGTTCATCTGCACCTTGCCGGGCTTGATTACCTTGCCCTGGACATAGACGACATTGCCCTTGGCCTCGGTTACCACAACGCTGACTACCGGATCGGGATAATATTTCGTGAGTTTTTCAGTGATTATCTTTTCAGCTTGAGCCGTATCAAGCCCTTTGACCTTGACCGGCCCCGCCAGCTTCAAAGTGATGTAGCCATTGGGCAGCACATCTACGCGCTCTATTTTTTCCGCTGGCTCGCCCCAAATGGACACTTCAACCTTGTCTCCAGCGTTCAGGAGATAGGAGTTGTCTTCGGCGGCACGGGCCACGCCGGGCAAGATCGCCAGCGCACACAGTGCAGGTAACATTAAACGCAGCATCTGGAATCCTCCGCCTGGTTAGCTCATCTAATGAGGATCAACCGTTACAATCAGCGTCCTCTTTAGGCCTGTAGCACCCACAAGAAAAACTATTTCGCAAAACTCACACTTAAATCTTGCGCCGATTGGCGACAACGATGAAACCTAATAGTGCGGAAGAGAATAACCATACAACCGCAGAGACCGGGACTGCATTGGGCTGAGTGTCGTGAAACGCCGAATCACCCGCCAGCCCCTTGTCTTGTACTGAATTAATCGCGAACGGCTGCTTGGCAACTTCCGTCATTAAACCGTCGCATGCTGAACTATTGACGGAAGCATTTACTCCCGACTTGGATCCATTATCAGCGTTGGAAATTTTGGCACTTTTGGCATCTAGCGAAGAGCCACCATGGACTGTACCAAGGCTCGTCGACGCCGCAGTCGCAGCTTCGGTCGAAGCCACGGCTGCCTGAGTCCTTGCACCCTCGCAAGCGCTACTTATGCGACTAATTTCATAGGGCAAATTGGCTGCTTGGGCAGTGGCAACGGCTACTCCATTCAGAGTCGCAAATAACACAATCAACTTAATGAAAACTGTCGTCCGCATATAACCGCCTCCCTGCGCTGAGGGTTTGGGATGAGTCGATTGAGGAAATCTGAATCAGGCTAAATGGAGCCTATAAGCAGATAGCCAGTACGTCAATAGCACGTCACAATAATAAATAGAAATATAAAACGGCGGCGGATAACGTCAAAAAAACGACGCAAGCAGCCTAAGTGAATTGTCAGAGACAGCAAGTGTTTATGCATGCAGTGGCCTCTTATAAAAACGCCGTCAAATCACCCATCGCACACATAAACCAATGCAACGAAGATGCCGTCGAGCGTCGGCGTAGATCGCCTCCCATCGGACAGCCGATCACTGCCACACAGTGCCACGGAACGGGTCTGGGCGAGCGATATTCAGGGCCGGAAAAAATGGCGTCAGGCGCGTCCTTGGTGCACACCCAAGACTTTTCTGGACTCTCGCGCTAAAACAGGCGCGCGCCCAGTGCAACATACAGTTGGCTGTACTCAGCGACCAATTGCTCAAGGGAAAAGGCACGATTTCGCCCGCTGGGGTTGGGAAGGACCCAGACCGCGGCATTGCCGAATGTCTTCGGCTGCGGTCCCCAGGCAGCGTCGCGCTGATCGGACAAGGCGCAGTACGCCGCCTTACCGAGAAACGCCACGAAACGTGGCGCAATACCGGCGATCTTTTGTTCGAAAGCCGCCGCGGCCGCGACAAATTCATGGGCCGACAGCTGGTCCGCCCGCGCCGTCGGCCGCTGGACCACGGCGGTCAAACCACAGCCATGGCGCAGAATGTCCTGGTCTTGCTCCGGCTGAAGTTGATGTGACGTAAAACCGGCGAGGTGCAATGTGCGCCAAAAACGATTGCCCCGACCGGCAAAATGATGCCCCTGGGCCGCGGCAGTCACGCCTGGGTTGATGCCGCAAAAAACCACGTCCAATTGTGGCGCCAGTATATCGTCGAGCCCTTCACTCACCGCAGATCACACCGACCGCATTACGTGCGAGCGCCGTCAATTCCTCACGCGACTTGCCGGCTCGCGCACGGATCGAAATGCTGTGCAGCAGCGATGAAGCGAGCACCGCCAGGGCTCCTGCATCGACATCGTCTTTTAATTCGCCAGATGCAATGGCCCTGCGCAGGCGCGCCTCCAGATCGGCATCCAACCTGCTCAGGCGATCACTGAGCACCGCTCGGATCTGCGGATCCTCGACAGCCTCGGTGGTCGCCGTGCCAATCGCGAAGCAGCCACGTGGCTGACCGTCGCCCGAAAAGTAGATCGACAACTGTCCCTCGTAGAAACGCATCAGCGCCTGGCACAACTTCAGTTGGTTGTCGGCCAGCGCGGCCTGCATGTCGGCGGCGGCAAACTCCCAGTACTGCTCGAGCGCCTTGATGTACAGCGCATGTTTGTCACCAAAGGCCGCATAGAGGCTGGGGCGATTCATCCCGGCCGCGGTGGCGATGCTGTCCAGGGAGGCGCCGGAATAGCCAGTGCTCCAGAACACACCGAGCGCTTGTTGCAACGCTGTCTGCGGGTCATACGCGCGGGGTCGGCCGCGGCCTTTGCCCGCTGTCACTTTATTTTGTGCCATGTCGTATAAAATCCTTGCAGGAAGGTGGATGCGGGGATATTTTTACACAATCGCACAAAAATAAGGAACCACAAATTCCTTGATTCATGTTTGTTCAAGCGCAGCTCAAACCGGGTGTTGCAGCGACGAAACAGCGGTGCCGGAGCGATCCTCCCAAGCACCTGCGGGTTTGCTTTACCACAACATTCATTGACGTCGGTGCCAGGCGATTGCTGCAGGCCCGCCTTCCCGGTTAAAGGTCCATTCGATCATGACTCAATCCATCGACATCACGGCTTCGCAAGCCTATGAGGCCCAATCGCCGATCAACAAACCCCTGAAGGAGAAGCTGCGGCCTTGGCTCATGGTGGGCCTGCCTACCCTTTTCGCTGTCATTGGCTATGCGTACTACGTGGCTGGCGAACCCTTCGTTACCACCGATAACGCCTACGCCCGAGTGGCCAAGGCCTCGGTCAATGCACGGATTTCCGGGCAGGTCGTGGACATCGCCGTCCAGGACAACCAGAAGGTCAGCAAGGGCCAAGTGCTGTTTCGCCTCGACCCCAAGCCCCTGCATATCGCAATCGATCGTGCGCAAGCGCAACTGAGTGTCGCGCGGCTGCGCATCGATGGGCTCAAGGCCAGCTACCGTCAACAGCAGGCAGAACTGCAATCGGCCAAAGAGTCAGCGGACTTTGACCAGAAGGAATTCGCCCGCAAGAAAACGCTGGTTGCGACCGACTTTGTTTCCCGGGCCATTTATGAGCGCGCGGAAACCGACCTGAAGATCGCTCGGCAACGCATCGCCTCGATCGAACAACAGATCGCCAGCACCGTCGTCGCCCTGGACGGCAACCCGAACATCGAGGCCGACAGTCACCCTTCGGTGCGTGAAGCCAAGGCGCAGCTCGATGAAGCGCAGCTGTACCTTGCCTACGCCACGGTCTATGCGCCTGCTGACGGCATAGTTGCCAAGGTCGACGACTTGCAGGTGGGCAACTACCTCAACAGCGGCGCACCCGCCTTCGCGTTGATCAGCGACCATGAGATCTGGGTCGAGGCCAACTTCCGGGAAACCCAGGTCACGCACATGCGAGCAGGCCAGGAAGCGCGCATCAGCATCGACACTTACCCCGGGCGCGTATTCAAGGCCCACGTGACCAGCATGAGCCCCGGCGCCGGGTCGGACTTCGCCGTGCTGCCGCCGGAAAACGCCACCGGTAACTGGGTCAAGGTGGTCCAGCGGGTACCGGTTCGCCTCGAACTGGATGACGCGGACCCTGCCCTGCCACTGTTTTCCGGCACCAGTGCCACGGTCGAGGTCGATACCGGACATCGCACGCCATGGTGGCACCCGCTCAAGTCGCTGCTGACCGCAGGTAACTTCTGATGAACGCCCATGCACAGACATCCGCGGATCCGGGCCGTGCGCACTCGCTCCGATTGGCGGTGCTGCTCGCCACTTACATGCAGTCCGCCAACCTGCCGCTGCCCAATGCGGTGCTGCGGCTGATTCAAGGCACCCTGTCGATGACTGACGACCAGGCCGGATGGATTTTCACGGCGTACCTCGCGGCGAGCGCCATCACCCTGCCGATTGCCCAGTGGCTTGCCGGACGTCTTGGCCTGAAGCTTGTCTATCAAGCCGCGCTGGCTGTCTTCGTCCTCGGCTTGCTGCTCGCGACGGTGGCCACGACGCCGCTGCAATTTATCGCTGCGCGGATCATCCAGGGCCTGGCCAGTGGCGTGCTGGCGCCCCTGTCGATGGCGATTGCCATGGAGACATTGGCGCCCGAGAAGCGCATGAAATTTGGTGCGACCTGGACCGCCATCGTGCTCCTGGGCATCGTCAGCGGCCCGAGCATCGGTGGCTGGATCGCCGAGCACTTCGATTGGCGCCCGATCTTCTACATCAGCCTGCCGCTGTCGGCGTACATCTTTTTGGTCGTGGCCCTGCTGCTGGCCGAGAAAAAACCCGAGGAAGCGCCTTCTTTCGACTTCTTCGGCTTCGGCAGTTTCACCCTGGCCTTGATCGGCCTGCAGATGCTGCTCGACCGTGGCGAACGCCTGGACTGGTTCGATTCGCCGGAAATCCGGATCGAAGCACTGGCCTGTGGGCTGGGGTTGTACTTGCTCATGGTGCACGTATTGACCAGCAAGACGCATTTCCTCAACAAGCGCCTGTTCCGTGATCGCAATTTCGTGCTGTCGACGCTGATCTTTTTCGCCGTGGGTTTCGTGCTGCTGTCGACCATGGCGCTGACCTCGCCGATGCTCGATGAAATTCTCGGCTACCCCCCAGATACCACCGGTGCCCTGACCATCCCGCGTGGCATCGGGCTGGTGGGTGCGTTTGTGCTGATGGGCTGGGTGCCCGAGCGTTTCGATCGCCGGCTATTCGTGGCGGCAGGCGTGGCCCTGGTGATCTTTGCCAACGGGCTGATGCTCGACTATTCGCCCTTGATGGACTGGTCGCCGGTGGCGGTTGCCGGGGCCATCCAGGGCATCGGCATCGGCCTGCTGATGCCGGCACTGACCAAGGTCGCGTTCAGCACCCTTGACCCCGCACTTCGGGCGGAGGGGACCGGCCTGTTCAATCTTTCGCGGGTCTACGGCAGCACCCTGGGCGTAGCGATCGTGCAGATTTTCTTCTTCAACAATACCCAGGCGATGCACCTGGCATTGGCCGCCAACGTGACGCCCTATCGCGCTGCCGCTCATGGGGGCACGGCGTCGATGTCGTTGCCGGCACTCGAAGGGCTTAACCACATGATCACCCATCAGGCCGCGTTCATCGCCGTTATCGGCCAGTTCAAGATCCTGCTGGTGGCGATGCTGGTGGTCAGCCCGCTGGTGGTCTTTCTGCGCAAACCGATACCGGCCAATTAATTTTCGTGGAGTCTGTGCAATGAAATCCAGTCATCTGTTCCCAACGAAAATCGCGGCAGTGTCGGCAATGGTCTTGCTCTCTGCCTGTACCGTCGGCCCTGACTTCAAGGCCCCGCCGACGAGCCAATCGCAGCACTACGATCAACAGGCCGAGCAGCGTCTTGGCCAGGGGAGTTCGCAGCGCATTGCCCTGGGCAACAAGGTCACCGGGCAATGGTGGTCCGCCTTTGGCTCGCCCACGCTCGACCAACTGGTGCGCCGGGCCATCGACGGCAATCTGGAGCTGGTCGCTGCCGATGCAACGATACGGCAGGCATCACAATCGGTGGCTGCGGCACGAGGCGCGCTGTATCCGCAGGTCGACTTCGCTGCGGCAGCGGGTCGCCAACGGCTGCACAACACCAAGGACCCGTCGGTCACCAACTTTTATGCAATCGGGCCGCGGGTGGGTTTCGACCTCGATGTCTTCGGTGGCAACAAGCGGCTCGTCGAACAGCAGCAAGCCTTTAGCGACTTGCAAAAGCATCGTTACGAAGCCGCGTACCTGACCCTGACCGGCGAGGTCGCCAGCCAGGCGTTGCTGGTGGCTTCTGCCAATGCGCAGATGCAGGCCGTGGAGACCTTGCTGGACAACGACACCCGCAACCTCGAACTGGTGCGCGCGGCCCATGCCAGCGGCACCACCACCCAGGTCGATGTGTCGCTGGCAGAGACCCGGCTTGCCCAGGACCGTACGTTGCTGCCGCCCCTGGCCCAGCAACGGGATGCTGCGCGCCATGCGCTGTCTATCCTGACGGGCAAGGGCCCGGCTGACTGGATTGCGCCGGACTTTGACCTCGACGAATTTGCCTTGCCGTCGAACGTGCCGGTCAGCCTGCCCTCGGAAATGGCCCACGACCGTCCGGACGTGCGCCAGGCCGAGGCCGAGCTGCACATCGCCAGCGCCGCGGTCGGCGTGGCGACCGCCAATCTCTATCCGCGGGTGACGTTGTCCGCCTCCCTGGCCCAGGCCGCATCAGGCAATGGCGGCGCCGCACTCTGGGGGTTCGCGGCGGGAATCGCCGGGCCGATCTTCAACGGTGGCACCCTCAAGGCGGAACAACAGGCCGCCGTCGAGGGTTACAACGCCACGCTCGCTGGCTACCAGCAGACCGTCATCAGCTCGTTCGGCCAGGTTGCGGATACGCTGCAAGCAATCAACCACGACGCGCAGGAATTTCGCGCCCAGGAGGATGCATTGCAAGCGGCCGACACCAGCTTGCGTCTGAACCGGCAAGCCTATGCCTTGGGCGAGAACAGCACGCTCCAGGTGCTCGAAGCCGAGCGCGCCTATCAACAGGCGCTGCTGAGCCAGATCCGCGTCAAGACCGCGCAATACCTCGACACCGTGCAGCTGTTTGTAGCCCTCGGCGGCAACTCCGTCGGCGTGTTCGAGCAACGGTTGGCCAGCCGCCAGGCACCACAACGTTCGTATCAGTAGAGGCTGCGGCCTCGGTAATTGGAGTCAAGACATGTCCTACGAAGCCTTTCACGATGAACTGCGAGATACCCGGTTTGCCCTCAATCACGGTTCGGCGCAGATGCCCGCCGTGGGTTTCGGCACCCTGTTCAAGGACCTCGGCGTCACCACCCAGGCGATCACCCACGCGCTGGAAACCGGGTTCCGTCATTTCGATTGCGCCGAGCGTTATCGCAACGAGGAATCGGTCGGCGTTGCCCTGCAAGCTTTCATGGACGCGGGGAAGGCCCGGCGCGAAGACCTGTTCATCACCACCAAGCTGTGGAACACCAACCACCGCCCCGAACGGGTGTTGCCGGCCTTTGAAGCCAGTTGCCGACGGCTGCAGGTGGATTACATCGATTGCTATCTGATCCACACGCCCTTCGCGTTCCAGGCCGGGGACGACCAGGACCCCAGGGATGCCTTCGGCCATGTCCTCTACGACTCTGGTGTAACCCTGATCGACACCTGGCGGGCCCTTGAGCAACTGGTCGATCAAGGTCGTTGCAGGTCCATCGGCCTGTCGGACATCACCTTGGAGGCGCTGAAAGAAATCGTCGCCGTGGCGCGAATCAAACCCGCGGTGGTGCAAGTCGAATCCCACCCGTACCTGCCGGAATGGGAATTGCTGGAGTACTGCAAGGAACACGGGATCATCCTCCTGGCCTTCGCGCCGCTGGGCCACGGCATGGAACCGAACGTGCTGGAGGACGAAGTGATCCTGGGCATCGCCCGGCACTTGCAAAGAACCCCGGCCCAGGTCGCACTGGCCTGGGCGGTACAGCGCGGTGTCGCGTTCCTGACCACCTCGGCGACACCCGCCCATATCCAGGAAAACTTCGATATCACCACCCTGCCCCACAGGGCCATGCTGGAAATTCGCCAGGAGATCACAACGCGGATACGCTTCAATTCCGTGGTGGAAACCGGAGTACCGGGGTTCATCCCGCGCAAACAATGACAGGCCTCGAGGGGACGGTCATGTGCCGTCCTTTTTTTCCAGTTGACCCAAGAGGCGACAACGATGGATGTATTCCAGAGCATGCGATTTTTCCTGGCGGTCGCCCAGAGCGGCAGCTTTACCGCAGCCGCGCATTTGCTGGACACCACCACGACCAACGTTTCCAAGGCGGTCTCCAGTCTCGAGGCCCGCCTGCAAACCCGCCTGATCAACCGTACGACCCGGCGCCTGGCCTTGACCGAAGCCGGCACGCGCTATCTGGAACGCTGCGAGAAGATTCTGGAAGAACTGCGAGATGCGGAGGAGGAAGCAGGCACCGCACAGGTCACCCCCGTGGGCCGCCTGAAGATTCACGCGATGTCGGCCATCGGCAACCACTACGTGATCGACGCCATTGCCAAATACCGCGAGACACACCCCTCGGTCCTGTTTGACCTGGCCTTGACCAATCGGCTGCCCGATCTACTGGAAGAAGGTTATGACATGTCGATCGTGCTGGCGCGCGACCTGCCCGACTCAGGCTTCGTCGCCCAGCGGCTGGGCATCACCTACAGCATTCTCTGCGCATCGCCCACGTACCTTGAAAAACGCGGAATACCCGACACGCCGGGTTCGCTTGGCACACATGATTGCCTGAGAATCGTCAACACGGTAATGCCGGCCGAGCACTGGGTATTCGAGGGGCCCGAAGGCGTGGAGGCCGTCAACACACCGGTGTCGCCGTTTCACGTCAATACCGCCGATGCCATGACCGTCGCCATCACCCGTGGCATGGGCATTGGCATCCAGCCGATCGCGTCCGCCGTGGCCGGCCTCAAGGCAGGCACCCTGGTTCGGGTACTGCCGCAGTACCATTTTGAAGAGTTGAACCTGTTTGCCATCTACCCTTCACGAAAATTCGTCGATGCAAAAATAAAAACCTGGGTGGAGTTTCTCAAGGACTACCTGCCCGGGTTGCTGGCTGACGATGACAAAATTGCCCGTTCATCAAGACGCCCTGCAAACATCTGAGGATGGAGTGTCGACCCTCCACCGTCACCGCCGTACTCAACCGTTCGAGCACCCAGTGCCCATGACTTGATACTGCATGACATGGCGCAGGCCCTGGGAGTCTTCGTAGGTCATCTGCGCCGAAACCGGACCACACTCTGGCGCGACATCGGTCACGGAAATGACCTTCTTGATGTCCAGTCTCGAACCGTAGGTGTAGGTCTCGATCGGTGGCTTATTGGCCGAGATTCTGGCATGGCTTTCTTCGGCAAAGGCCTGGGCACCGATGCAACTAAGTGCAAGCAAAATCGCGATTCTTTTCATGGGGTTCACCGTCTCGTTCAGGGTGGATGAGTACCTCTGGAACCCTTGGCCCAGGTTCCTTCGGTAGAGACGATGCTAGGGGATTGCCCGGGCGCCAAACAGCGCCCTGGCGGATAAACACTGTGAACAGAATGCGTAGGAATGCAGGGATCGAAATCTGCAGGAGGTCATCAAACCGCAACCGTCAGCTGTGTTGGCAGCAGACGGTTGCGGTATGTTCACGCATGCCTCAGCGAGGCTCATCAGGCGGCAGTGGCCGCCAGAGCTTCACGCCCCTCTTGTGAAGAACGCCCCTGCTGCGGCAGGCGATCCAGCGCCGGGGCCCAGGCCGGCACGCTCGGCATCTCCTTGCGCAAGCTGTGGATCAGCGTATAGGACATCACCAGCAGCAACATGGCGATCGGCAAACCGGCCGCGATACTCGCCATCTGAATGGCCTTGAGTCCCCCGGCCAGCAACAACCCTGCGGCAATGGCACCTTCAAGAATGCACCAGAGCAGCCTGATCCAGTTCGGCGGATTGGTGCTGCCCAACGCACACAAGGTGCACAGAACCTGGGTGCCGGCATCCGCGGTGGTGACGAAATGCACACCCAGCAACACGCAAACCAGTATCGACAGCGCGGCACCCATGGCCTGGCCATCGAGCGACTGCAGCAAGGTGAACATGGCCGCGGTGGTTTCTTTCTTGGTGGCGAGCAACACGGTGCCGCCTTCGAACTTCGGCTGCTCCTGGGTCACCACCTGGCTGGCGACGGACGCCTGGTAGGCCTGCCTGTCCTGCTGTTCGTTTTTCAGCGCCGCGCCACCGAACACCGACATCCACAGGATGGTCACCAGGGTCGGCACCACCAGCGCCCCGATCACCAGTTCGCGGATGGTCCGGCCTTTGGAAATGCGCGCGATGAACAGGCCGACAAAAGGCCCCCAGGTCATCCACCATGGCCAGTAGAACGCCGTCCACCAGTTTTGCCATTCGCTGTCTTTTTGCGTGTCCATCCAGAAACTCAGGCCAACTATGTTTTGCACATAGTCGCCGGTGGATTCAAACATCAGGTTGAGAATGTAACGGGTGGGACCAATTGCCAACACGGCCAGCATCAGGATGAATGACAGGTACATATTGAGCGTGGAGATACGCTTCATTCCCTTGGACAGTCCGGCCAACAGCGAAATACAAGCAACGATACTGACAAACAGAATGATCGATAACTGCAAGCCGACACTGACCGGAATACCGAATACCTGATGCAATCCGGTATTGATCTGCACCACACCGAGGCCAAGGGACTGGGACACGCCAAAGGCCGTGATGACCACTCCCATGATATCGACCACATGGCCGATCCAGCCGTAGATACGATCGCCAATCAGCGGATAAAGCAGCGATCGCAGGGCCAGCGGCAAACCTTTACGGTAGGCGAAGTACGCCAGGCTCAAGCCAATCATGGAGAAGATCGCCCATGGATGCAGGCCCCAGTGGAACAGGGTGATGCGCATCGCCAGGGTCGCGGACTCGTCCGTCAAGCCCTTGGAAAACGGGTTGTCGGCGTAGTGCAGCATGGGTTCGGCCACGGACCAGAAAATCAGTCCGATGCCCATTCCCGCGCTGAACAGCATGGCAATCCATGAAGCGAAACTGAACTCGGGAATATCCTGTTCGGTGCCAAGTTTTAAGTTGCCGAAACGGCTGATCGATATATAAAGCAGTACGCCAAGCACGCCACTGATCAGGGCGATGTAATACCATTTGAAGTTATGCAGGATAAACACCGAAGCCATTTCAAAAGCCTTGGCTGCCTGCTCGTCTTTAAATGCACAGAACACGACAAATATGATCACCGCTAATATCGAAGCCACGGTCACATTCGGATTAAGGCCTTTCAACAGGCCGGATTGAGCACGCATTGTTTTCCCCTTTTGTTTTTGTTTAAGGGTTTGGATATGTTCCGCAGTTCGCTTATCGCCTGGTATCGAATGACACCAGGACGGTTTCACCTGCAGGTAAATTCCGGTTTATTACGCCTTTGGCAGCGTCACCAAGATCGTTTAAAGCTGACCAGCGCTCAAACCATTTTTCGTCACCGACTCATGAGAAAAACGCATCAATAGGACGCAATCAAGCGCCTGTTTCCAGGGTACTTTCGCAGGCCCCCTGTTCGCTCAAGAGCGTGACTTTCGCCTGCCCTACGAACAGGGCCAGCAACACGGCGCTGCCCCCGAGGAAAAAATAAAAGCTCGACGCACCGAAGCCTTCCATCAGCGCCCCCGCAATGAGTGGCCCGATACAGGCGCCGACCCCAAAGGTGATCAACAGCATGCCCGAGAGCGAAACGCGCAAGGACGGCTCCATGTTGTCATTGGCCAACGCCACGCCCAGCGGGTACAGGCAGAACTGCAGAAAACCGATGCCTGCACCGAACCACAGCAATGTCGTGAACGATGGCGCTTGAGCGAACCCCAGCGGCAGGCTGATGAGTACCAGCAATACCGCCACCGCGCGGATCAGGCTCGCCCGGGGCAGCCGGTCCGACAGCCAGCCCAACGGCAACTGGGCCAATAGCCCGGCACCGATGGTCAACGCCAGGAACTGACCGACCTGCGCCGTGCCCAATCCTTGCTTGCTCGCATAGATCGCAGCCAGGCCGTAGAAGCTGCCATTGAGCATGCCCGACACCAGGATCGTCCCCAATGCCTGTGGAACGCGCCGCAGGAACAAGCGCAGGTCAATCGAGGTCGCGTGTACTGCCATGGGATGCGTGCGGCGGGTCAGCGCCACCGGCACCGAACACAGGGCGAACACCATCGCCACAGCCAACAGCGCACGGATTCCCAGCCCCTCGTCGAGACTCAAGGCCAATTGTCCGAGCATCATGCCGACGTAGCTGGCGACCATGTACAGCGCCAGGACACCGCCGCGCTGCTCGGTCCGGGCCTGGTCGTTGAGCCAGCTTTCCAGCACCATCAATTGGCACATCATGGCCAGTCCCACCAGCGCCCGCAGTACCAGCCAGAAGGCCAGGGACGTGCTGAACTCATGGGCCAGGACCGCCGCCGCAATCGTTGCCGCGCAAGCGGCGTAGGTGCGAATGTGCCCGACCTGAGCGATCAGGCTGCGCCCGACCCAGCCACCCAGCACCATCCCCAGGGCATTGGCGGCCATCAACGCGCCACCCGCCGTTTCGCTTGCACCCAAAGCATTGAGGCGCAGCGCCAGATAGGTCATCAGCAAGGTCGATCCCAATTGCATCAACAAGCTGGCCAGGTAGAGGGCGCCGAAGGTTCTTGTCAGTGTTATCACCGTACCGACTCCCTGAATAAAGGTGGTTCAAGCCAAACCGTGCAGTTGCTTCCAGTTGCCCGGGTGAACCACATACCCGAACAACGCGTGTCCGCCGTAAACCAGTTCGGTGCCTTCGGGAATCCACAGCAACTGGCCGGGTGTGACGGCAAACAGCTCGTCGCCGACCTGCAACTCGAAGCAGCCTTCGATGACGAAAATCACCTCGTCATACAGCACCGTCCAGGCCACTTGCGCCCCTTCCCAGCGGGCAAAACCCACACCGATGTTCGGCGAGACTTCGTTGCTGAGGGCTCGCGCCACATACGCGGCGCCTGGCGGGCCACCTCGAACGGTAAAGTCCAGGTCCCGATGGTCGATGCGCAGCACCCGGCGGCTGCCTTTATCCGCCGGGCTCATAGCTCGCTCCGGCTGTTCCAGGCCGCCAGGCGAATGCGCGAACGAACGCCAAGGCCAAGGAAGGGTTCTGGCGGGTTGAGCGACGGCATGCCGGTCACCGCACGGATATCGTTGAGCTGGGCAGATTCGGCACCCACCGCGAGATCAGCCAGCATTGTCCCGGAGATGGTGCCCCAGGCGGCACCGACGCCGTTGTCGCACGCCGACGCGTAGACACCGTTTTCCAGTTCGCCAAAGAAGTTGGTGAAGTTACGCGAGATGGCGTAGACGCCGCCCCAGGTATGACTGAAAGGCACCTGCGCCAACTGCGGGAAGCGCGCCATGAAGGCCTTGCGATGCGAATCCTGCACTTTCGAACGCATGGCATCGCTGGTGCTGCGACCGTATTTGGGCACGTGCTTGTAGGTGTTGCGGATAATCAGGCGGCGGTCCTGGGTCATGCGCACGGTGGTGCCGGCGTGATCCGCCGGGGTCAGTCCCCAGTCCAGTTGGCCGCCATAGGTCGCCAGCTCCGCATCGGTCAGGGGACGGGTCCAACTGGCGAAGGTCATGACCGGCAACAGGCGATTGCGCAGGTAGCCGAACTCCTGGGTGAAGATGCTCGTGCCCAGGAGCAACTGCGGGGTACGTATCTGCCCTGCCGTGCCGTGCAAGATCCAGCCGCCACGGCCGTCGCGCTCCAGCCGCTGGATGGGTGATTCTTCCAGCAATTCGACGTTGGCCGGCAAGGTCCGGGCCAGGCCCGTGACAAGCGCCGCCGGTTGCATCAGGTAGCAGCCGGGAGTGTAGATGGCGCCGCGATAATGGCCGGTGCCCAACACCTTGGCCAGCTCCGCGCTATCGGCCCGGCGAAACGGTTCGCCGAGGTCGCTCATCAGGCGTTCGAAATGATCCAGGTAAGCCAGGCCACGCTCGCCGACGGCGCCTTGATATTTACCGGCATGGGACCACTGGCAATCGATCCCACGGGTTTCGACCAGGCCTTGCAGCTGCGCAATCGCGGCGCGGTTGAGCGATAGCAAGCGCTGTTTGTGCGCGGGGTCCGGATGCTCGAGGGCGAACTTGTGCGGCAGGTCGATCACGAATCCCGAGTTGCGCCCCGAGGCCCCATGGGCGACCCGTTGCGCATCCACCAACAGGATACGGGCTTGCGGATGATGCTCGGCCAGGCGACGTGCTGCCGCCAGGCCGGCAAAGCCTGCGCCGATGACGGCGTAGTCGGCACGCTGTTCGCCGGACAGGCGTCTGCAGGCCGGTTGATCGGGCAACGCTGCATACCAGCCGCAACTCGCATCGTCGTAAGGCAGGTTGATCGTGTTTTTCATGTGTCTGGCCTCAGGCAACTGCCTGCTGAGAGTGCTGACAGGACTGCAGCAATGCGCTGCGTTGCGTTTGCGCTTGGCGTCCAAGCAGGACAAAACCATTGAGCTGGCCGCGGTCATCGTAGAAACCGGCACTCAAGCCATCCTCGGTCGGCGTACAGCGCCATTGACCCTCGCAGGCGCTGGCAGGCGCCAACAGACACAGCGGCGCGGCCGGGGTTTTAACCGTGACGGGCATCAAGGGGTAGTCGACGGCGGTCGGTTGGCCGAGCAGGGTTTTGCTCAGGGCCTGGATGCCCTGGTTGATCGGTGCCAGGTAAGGCAGCAGTTGCCCGCCGATCTCGATGCAGTCACCCAGGGCATAGATGCCCGGTACTGAGGTTTGCAGCTGGGCGTTGACTTGAATGCCGCGTCCAACCGCCACGCCGGCGCTCTCGGCCAGGCTCAGGTCGGGGCGCAGACCAACGGCGGACAACACCAGGTCCACCTCGAGGGTGCGACCATCGGCGAGCGTCAGGCGATAGCCCTGCCCACTGGAGTCGATGGCCTGCAGCGTGTTCTGCAAATGCCACCGCACCCCGAGTTCACCCAGCGCATATTGCAGCATCTGCCCGGCCTCGGCGGGCAACAGGCGCTCCATCGGCCAGCGGCCCAGGCCGATGACATCGACGTCAAAACCGTTATGGGCCAGATCGTTGGCAAACTCGCAGCCGATCAGGCCGTCCCCGAGAATGGCGACGCGCCGCACGCCGCCCAGGCGCTCACGAAACCCCTGGTAGTCCTGCAGATTGTTGACGCTGATCAGCGCTGAAGTATCGCCCTGGATCGGCAAGCGAATCGGTTGCGCACCGCTGGCGAGGACCAACTGGCCGTATTCCATGTCACCGAAACTGGTGCGCAGGCGCCGTGCCGTACTGTCGATGCCCAGCACCTTGCAGTGCGGATAAACCCGCAGGTTCAGACGCTGCTCGATGGCCAGTGGCGTTTCGCCGGACAAGGCTTCGGCGCTCTTGCCCTGGGACAACCCGATCGAAAGCGCGGGCTTGGAGTACAGGTGACCGGACTCCTGGGTCAGCACGCGGATCTCGACCTTGGGGTCGGCCTTGCGCAACGCCTGGGCCAGGCCGTAACCGGCATAACCGCTGCCGATGATGACGATCGGCTGGCGTGGCGACGGCGCGGCAACAGCCAGCGGTGGCGCGCTGACCGGCACGCTGGCAACCGTGGCCGCCTGAGTGTACTCACTGATATCGAGCATATCGAAATCAGACTTGCCCACGTGGCATTCAGGGCACATCCAGTCTTCGGGGACATCTTCCCAGCGGGTGCCGGCGACGATGCCGTCCTGCGGCCATCCCAGTGCTTCGTCGTAAATCAGGCCACACACGATGCAAAGCCAAGTCTTGAACATGCTACTCACTCCCCGGCGACCCGGATCGCCACGTTTTTGGTGCGCACATAGCTGTACAAGGCTTCCTGGCCCTTTTCCCGGCCAAAGCCTGACAACCCAACGCCGCCAAAAGGCGTTTCAATGCCACCGGCATACCATTCGTTGACGAACACCTGGCCGGATTTCAGGCGACGCGTGCAGCGCATGGCGCGGCTGATGTCCTGGGTGAACACGCCGGCCACCAGGCCGAATTCAGTGCCATTGGCGATGGCAATCGCCTCTTCTTCGGTGTCGAACGGCAGGATCGCCAGGACTGGCCCGAACACTTCTTCCTGGGCAATGCACATCTGCGGGGTAACGTCGCGGAACACGGTCGGGCGCATGAAATGCCCGGCCCGGTCAGCGAATGCTTCACCACCGGTGACCGCCACCGCGCCGTCTTCCACTGCGCGGCGGCACAAGGCTTCGATACCCGCCAGTTGCCCGGCGCTGACCACGGGGGTGAGGTCTGCGTTGTCCTGCCCCAGGCCGACGCTGAGCCCCTCGGCCATGGCGACGACGGCCTCGACTACCTCTTCATAAATGTCGCGTTGCACCAACAGGCGCGACATCGCCGAACAGACCTGGCCGGCGTTGAAGAAAATGCCCGACTGGACGCTGGCCAGCAGTTGCTCGCGGTTTGCATCGGAAAAGGCGATCGCCGCGGACTTGCCGCCCAGCTCCATTACACTGGGAATCGCATGCTGCGCGGCATCGCGCAGGATCGACTGGCCCGTTGGTACAGAACCGGTGAACACGATCTGGTCGACAGCACGATGGCTGACCAGATACGCGCCGACTTCGCGGCCGCGGCCGCAAATCAGGTTGACCGCACCGTCGGGCAAGCCGGCCTTGGCAATAGCGCGGATTAGTACGCACATGCCCAGCGGTGAAAGCTCGGGGGACTTGATGACCACCGCATTGCCCGCCGCCAGGGCCGGCGCCAGCGAACGGGCGCAGATCGACACCGGGAAGTTCCACGGAACGATCTGTGCCGAAACGCCCATCGGGTCGTACAGGGTAAAGTCCATGTAGCCATTGCCCAACGGGATCGACGTGCCCTCGATCTTGTCGGCCATGCCGGCGTAATACTCGAAGTAGCGCGCCGCCTCGATGAACTCGTCCCGGGCATCGCTCAGGCGCTTGCCGTTTTCCTGGCACAGCACCCAGGCGCCCTCATCGGCCACGGCGCGAATTTCCTCGGCAATGCGCAGCAACCAGGTGACGCGCTGCGCCGGACGCACACGGTTCAACTCACCGCTGTCGGCACAGCGGCGGGCAGCCAGCAATGCGCGCTCGGCATCGTCGACGGTGGCCTGGGCGATGGTCGCGAGCGGCTCCGCCGTACCGGGGTTGTTGACCGCCAGGCGCTGGGCGCTGTCGCACCATTGACCGTCGATGTAATTGAGCCAGTGAGAGGCTATCGGATACATGGGACAACCTCCTCAGGCAGACGGCGTGGTGGCGAGCAGTTGACGGGCGGCCCACTGGTGGAAGAAATGCGTCGGAATGTCCATTTCCGGAGAGAACGCCCCACCCCTGTAGCCTGGGGAATGACGGCCTTTCTGCATGCCTTCGACCGAGCTGATGTCTTCAGCGAACACCACTTTCCAGGACTCCAGGATCGCCTCGCGGCAAGCGCTGAACTCCTCGCTGGTGGCGGCGTCGTCGCCCACATAGAACAGGCGCAAATGTTCGATCGTGCGTCCCGGCGAAACCGGCTCCAGCTGCATGGCGAAGGCATGGTCAGCCTGGATGCCGAGCAGGACGTTAGGGAAGAACGCGACATACTCGGCGTTGCGCAGGCGATCCAGCGGCCAGGCGGGAAATTTCGGCAAATGCGTGCCGGCGACGTCCGACAGGTTGTAGGCGTAGCTGCCCTGGCCGGCGAAGTGCTGGTCGAAAATGATGTTGTAGTGGTCTTCCAGGCGCGAGTACGAGTTCAGGCTCGGGTGCACCCACGGCAGGTGATAGGCCTCGCAGTAATTCTCGACCGCCAGCTTCCAGTTGCAGTTGATGTCCAGCGTCGTGGCGTCATGGCCAGGGCGGCGGCGCAGCAGGCTCATGCCGTCTTCGCCGAGAAACTGCGTCCAGCGTTGGGTCAGGGGCGCCAGCATGTCCTCGAGCGGTTGTGCTTCACCGGACAGGTTGATGAACACCATGTCCATCCAGATCGCGCTGCGGATGGCTTTCAGGCCATGTTTTTCACAGGCGAAGCGTTCGTCCTTGTGCTGGTCGATGCCGCCGACATGGGGCGTGCCACGCAGGCCGCCGTTGAGGTCGTAGGTCCAGGAATGGTAAGGGCAACGGATGACGCCTTGTACCTCACCGGCCTCCTCCACCAGCTTCATGCCGCGGTGGCTGCAAACGTTATGGAACACCTGCACCAGGCCTTCACGGTTGCGCATCAGCAGCAACGGCAACCCCATGAAATCGACAGGCTTGACCGAACCGGCCTTGCCCAGGTCGCTGGCGAAACCGACACAC
Source organism: Pseudomonas umsongensis (assembly GCF_002236105.1). Classification (GTDB taxonomy): domain Bacteria; phylum Pseudomonadota; class Gammaproteobacteria; order Pseudomonadales; family Pseudomonadaceae; genus Aquipseudomonas; species Aquipseudomonas umsongensis. The sequence goes on along the minus strand of NZ_NIWU01000001.1, from coordinate 339,768 downwards.
GCCCAGGTTTTACCCATGACCTGATCGCGCTCGAGCTCGAAGTAGCGTTGTTCGGTGTAGAACTCGTTGCCGAGGCCGGTCGCTTCATGAATCGGATTAAGGACGGTTTCAAGTTGATGCACAGGAATTTGCTGGATGCTGCTCATTATTGTTCTCCCCTGCTGGGCACGGTATTGAAGGGTCGGCAGGCACATGGGCCAAGGTCCGCTGGCAGCAAGTTTGGGAAAACAGAGGGGGCTCGACAAACGATATTTCCGGCGCCATTCATGACTTTCTGTCATAAATAATCAGGAAGTCAGCGCATGCAATGTGGCCGCTCGGCATTGAAAATACCGAGGGTTCGAGGGATTAAAACTGAAGGTGATTCAGTTCGACTGACGATTAGCCATGACCACTTCGTTACTTGGTGTCCTGCGGCGCTGGAAGTTGATTCATCAGCCAACTGCGAAAGCGTTTTACACTTTGCCGCATACCGCCACGCGCCAAGGGCTCCAGCAAGCAGAACTGCGCATCGGTGCACAAAACCGTGTCGAGCGGTCGCACCAAGGCCCCCGTATGCAGGTAATCGTCGACCAGGTTGGACCAGGCCAGCGCGATACCCTGTCCGCTGATAGCAGACTGGATCAGCATCGAATAGCTATTGATATTGATCCGGCGTTTGGGTTCGACGCTTTTCAGGCCCAGGTTGCGGAACCATTCGGGCCAGCCAATCCAGTCACGCTGGGGGTCGTCGAGGAACAACCAGGTGCAGGCAGCAAGGTCCTCGGGCTTGTTCAAGGCCGGATGCCTGGCCAGGTAAGCGGGGCTGCACACCGGGAACACCTCTTCGGAAAACAACGGCGTGACCTGCATGTCCCTGGGCGGTGTCCGGCAGTAATACAAGGCCAGGTCACAATCGAGGCGAGAGAAATCCTTGACCTGGTCATGGGCGATGATTCGAAGATCGATCTCTTCGTTCTCGCGTTGAAACTCACTCACTTTTGGCAACAGCCACAGTGAAGCCATCGCCGTACTGGTGGCGACCGTCACCTGCTCGGCGCCCTGCCAATGGCGAATTTCACCGGTAGCCTGGGCAACCTGCAGCAGTGACGCACGGACCGTCTCGTAGTATTGGCTGGCTGCCGGGCTCAGGTGAATCGTGCGGGTGGTGCGTTCGAACAGGACCTTGCCCAAGTAGTCTTCAAGCAGGCGGACTTGTCGACTGATTGCCCCTTGGGTGACGTTCAATTCTTGTGCCGCCAGGGTAAAACTCAAATGGCGCGCTGCCGCTTCAAACGCGACCAAGCTGTTGAGGGGGGGTAACGGGTGGATTTTCATACAAGGCAGGTCACGTCGTTATTTTGGTTTTATCGCGGCAGTCTAGCCCCTGTCGTTGCAGGTGCACAGCGGCAAAAAACACACTCACTCAAGGCCATCTCCGCCGGCGAGCCTGCCTGTCAACGAAGATCGAGCCTGGATTCGACTGCAACCGTTTGAGCCCGATGAGGCCGGCCAGCATCGCCCCGATGCACAGCAGGCCCAAGGGTGCCCCTTGGCGCCCCACGAACTCCCTGTCGGGGTTGTGACACATGGCCTGTGCGGCGGATGCTTTCAGGTCCTGGCGACATTACTCCGCAAAATCTGGCGCCAGGACCTTTTTCCACTTCTGCGCCAACGCGCCAGGCGCTCGCGCATCACCCTGTCAATGCGTGCCGGCCGTCGCCCATTGCGGCGCGATGGACGTGTTGTGGCGCTTGGCTCGCTGAGTCAGCGCCAGCATCGTCAAGAAGCCGAGCATGATCAGAACCGGGTATGCCATCAACAGATCGGAGAGCGAGTATTTCCAGGCCAAAGGACGGCCGACGCCGAGCATGGCGGCGTACAGCCACGACACCGCCGATAGTGCCCCACAAAACAGGGCAAGCATTCGGGCGCTGAATTCGAGGTCGAGCAAGGAGCCTGCCTTTTGCAGGGCCGGCAATACGAGTCGGTGCAGCAGGATGCCGTTATAGGTCAGCAGCACGACAATGATCACCTTGGCGTGAAGCTTCGGATTCATGAAGTACTCCAGGCCTTTGTCGAGGTAGTCGATGCCGATGATGGCAGTGCCTGTCACCCATAGACAGATCAACGCAACCACGACAGACTTCTGAAGACTTTCCATGTGCGCATTGTCATGTTCAGTGAACATTGTGCGCTTCAATATATCCCTGACCATTGCAATATCACTGGTCAACACCAAACCTATCGCCACACAACAGGCGAGCAAATGAACGTAAACAACGCCCAGCCGTAAAAACTCCATGAATTCTTTATGTTCGATCAGGCTCATAATTGTATTTATCGTCACGGGTATCTCTCCACCTTATTCGACAGTACAGATCGGTCAGTCAGCAGGCTTTTCCGCTCGACCTTGCTCATACAGGAAAACCGACCAATAGATTATTATTGATATCCTATTGGATCAGTAAGGGAGTTGATGACATCTTAGTTACTACCTCTCAATTTTCGGGTAAAAAAATCCCCATCTGCATTAATTGCATTTGAGGTTCTAATTCCGCTTCTTTTTTTCGATTGCGAGAGCCGGCCATGGATGCCGTGCTGCAGGATCTGAGGCCTACAGCGCGAAAATGTTCATTTTTTAACCACAGCACCGACAGGCGGTAGCGGCATCGAACGCCACCGACATGGATGATCGGTCATCAACTTACGCGTTGAGGCCCATGACAGCTGAGTTCGTTGGATTACATGAGCGTTGACACTTATAATTGGATCCACTAGTTGTCGTGGAGTAAAAAGCGGGGTCAATCGCGAGAGGGCTGCCCGCCAACAAACAGTCATACTATTTTCAGGGCTTGTCGATTTCAAGCATCCCGGGCACAGGAAGACCCCTGTGCTCTCCGGGTCAACTTAGCCTCCAAACATTGCGACACTAACAACCCATTGTTGATCATTTAATATTTATTGAGTCTTGGCGACATTGCTTCTCCAAGCAGTCGCCAAGCGCGTTTTATATCTCAAATCAGACCAACTTCAATGTCACGTTGATGTTGTTGCGGGTGGCCTTGGAGTACGGGCAATACTTGTGCCCGGTGTCGACCAGTTTCTGTGCGGTTTCGCGGTCCAGCCCCGGCAGGCTCACATTCAGCCGGGCCTGCAGAAGATAGCCGCCTTCATTGGTACCCAAGTCCACCTCGGCATCGACGGCCACGTCCTTGGGCAATGCCACTTTCAGTTCTTTGGCAGCCACGCCCATCGCGCCAATGAAGCAGGCTGACCAACCGGCGGCGAACAACTGCTCCGGATTAGTGCCACCGCCGCCTGCGCCCGGCGACGACAGCTTGATGTCCAGGATGCCGTCGGAACTGCGCGAGGCGCCGTCCCGGCCGCCGGTGGTATGGGTTTTTGCGGTGTACAGGACTTTGTCGAGCTGGGTCATGATGATCTCCTGATTGAATTGAGGTTTATGCATTGTCAGGTGAATCAGTCTTCCGGCTTGGTGCCAGGCATTCAATATAGACGGCGGTGCCCGACCCAGCGCCCGATCCGACAAAGGCCCTCCTGCAACACGCAAACTTTGCAGGCGCGAGCAGGCTCGCGATGAAGGTCCACGATTACGCGGGGAGCTTGACACCCCGCGGTGTTCTAAAGTTTTTCGCGAGCATGCTCGCGCCTACTCGCCAACTTGTACTTCACACAATCGTCATAAAAACTCTGCCGGACCGCCGCCGGCTTGAGCCGTGTCGGGCTGTCATAAGTTTGTTCGGTAATGCCCATTGCCATCATCCGCATCCATGGCTTGGCAAACTTGTACGCCTGGATTTTTTGCCGTGCCGCATACAGCGAAACCCCGGACAACTTGAGTTCCTGGGCTCTTGCCGCCGTCCCTGCACCCCAACTGCATATATAAGTATCACCGGGCTTCAGTTCCCTGGCCTGGGCAGAAACTGTAAGACCCGCAACGCTGAAAGAGATCAGCGCGACCCAGACATTGCGCATTTGCATTCCACCTAACCGCCTGAAAATAAAGCGATTCTGGCAACACGCGAGAAATCTGGGGGCCAGCATAATGCCTTCTATTCAATTGATTGACTTGCGTCAGTAACCGAAAGTCATTTTCTTGCGACATTTCAAAACTTTGCTATAGCTAAGCTCTCACCGCCAACTAATGAGGCAACGGAATGTCAGTCGCAAAGAAAATGAGTGTGGGGCAACTGACGATGTTGACCGCGGTCAACATGTTGGGCTCAGGCATTGTGCTACTACCGTCGAAACTGGCGGAAGTCGGGTCGATTTCAATTCTTTCCTGGTTGATTACAGCCACCGGTTCACTGGCATTGGCCTACGCCTTTGCGCGATGTGGGATGCTCAGTCGAAAAACCGGCGGCATGGGGGGATATGCCGAATACACCTTCGGCAAGGCCGGTAACTACATCACCAACTACACCTATGGTCTCTCGTTGCTGATTGCCAACGTGGCGATCAGCATTACCGCGGTCGGCTACATCCAGGAACTGTTCCACATTGAACTGGACTCACTGCAAGTGGGCCTGGCGACCATCGCATTACTGTGGATCACCACGTTCGCCAACTTTGGCGGTGCGCGAATTACTGGTCGCATTGGCGCAGTCACCGTATGGGGCGTGATTGCGCCGGTAGTGCTGGTGTCGACCATTGGCTGGTTCTGGTTCGACAGCAGCGTGTATGCCGCCGGCTGGAACCCGCACAACATGGCCTGGTACGACGCCGCGGGGGCCTCGGTGGCGATCACCTTGTGGGCATTCCTGGGCCTTGAGTCAGCATGTGCCAACACCGATGCGGTGGAAAACCCCGAGAAGAACGTACCGATTGCGGTGCTCGGCGGCACCCTGGGTGCGGCAGTGATCTACATCGTTTCCACCAACGTGATTGCCGGCATCGTCGATAACCCGGAACTGGCCGCCTCCACCGCACCGTTCGGCCTGGTCTTCGCGAAGATGTTCACCCCACTGGTTGGCGACATTGTGATGGCCGCGATGGTATTGGCCTGCATCGGCTCGCTGCTGGGTTGGCAGTTCACCATTGCCCAGGTCTACAAGAGCTCGGCGGACACCGGTTACTTCCTGTCGATCTTCGCCAAGGCCAACAAGGCCGGGACGCCCATCGTCGGCATGCTGGTGCTGCTGGCGGCGCAGACGGCCCTGGGTTTCCTCACCATCAGCCCGGACCTCAGTAAACAGTTCGACACCCTGGTCAACCTCGCGGTGGTCACCAACCTGGTGCCGTACATCCTCTCCATGGCCGCGTTGATGACCATGCAAAAGGTCTCCAACGTACCCGCCGGCAAGGCGCTGGCTACCAACATCATTGCCTGGGTGGCGGCGGCCTACAGCTACCTGGCGCTCTATAGTTCCGGCGAACAGGCGCTGATGCTCGGCGGTGTGGCGACCATTTTCGGCTACACCCTGTTCGGTTTCGTCAACAACCGCCTGATTCGCCTTGAAGCACTCAACAACAGCGTGCCGACACAAACAGTCAGCGCGCAGCACATCACTGGCCAACCGGTGCCGGTGAATAGCCTGAAAAAAGCCACTCTGGAGATTCACGCATGACGGAATATAAACACTCACTCGGGATGCTCGCGCTGGTGGTCAGCAACCCAGCGGACAAGCGCACGGTGTTTGGTCGCGCCCTGACTCAATTGGTCAGTGACGTAGAGGGACGTGGCGTCAGCGTACTGGCCTCGGAAAGCCTCAGCGATGCCGCGTCGATCCTGCGTTCGGACCCGGCCGTTCAATGCGTGCTGATCAGCTGGGAAATGGACACCAGCGAAGGTCACGACGACTGCATCAAGTTGCTGGTCAAGCTGCGCGAGCGCAACACGCGCGTGCCGGTGTTCCTGATCAGCGACCGCACTACCGCGTCGAGCATTCCGCTCCTGGTCATGCAACACGCCGACGACTTCATCTGGCTGCCGGAAGACACCAGCCGCTTCCTCAGCGGACGTATCCTGGCGGCCATCGAACGCTATCGCCAGGCCGCCCTGCCGCCCATGTTCGGCGCACTGGTGAAGTTTGCCCGGTCCTATGAATATTCCTGGCACACCCCCGGTCATGCCGGTGGCACGGCATTTCTGAAAAGCACGGCGGGACGGGCGTTCTACGAGTTCTTCGGGGAAAACCTGCTGCGTTCCGACCTGTCGATCTCGGTCGGTGAACTCGGTTCGCTGCTCGATCACAGTGGCCCCATCGGCCAGGGCGAGCGCTATGCGGCCAAGGTGTTCGGTGCCCATCGCACGTATTACGTGACCAACGGTTCGTCGATGTCCAACCGCGTGATCCTCATGGCCAGCGTCACGCGTAACCAGATCGCCCTGTGCGACCGCAATTGCCACAAGTCCGCCGAGCATGCGATGACCCTTTCGGGGGCGCTGCCGACCTATCTGGTACCGACGCGTAACCGCTACGGCATCATCGGCCCGATCCTCCCGCAAACCCTGAGCAGCGAGGGCGTGAAAGCGGCCATCGCCAACAACCCACTGGTCAAGGAAGGCATCGATCCGACGCCGGTCCACGCGATCATCACCAACTCCACCTACGACGGCCTGACCTACAACGTCACCCGCGTCGAAGAACTGCTGGGCCAGAGTGTCGACCGCCTGCATTTCGACGAAGCCTGGTACGGTTATGCGCGCTTCAACCCGCTGTACCAAGACCGCCACGCCATGCACGGCAGCCCGGACGACCACGATGCTTCGAAGCCGACCGTATTCGCCACCCAGTCGACCCACAAGTTGCTGGCGGCCCTGTCGCAGGCCTCGATGATTCACGTGCGCAACGGCCGTAACCCGATCGAGCACGGACGCTTCAACGAGTCGTACATGATGCACGCCTCGACCTCGCCCAACTACGCGATCATGGCCTCCTGCGATGTCAGCTCGGCGATGATGGAAGCGCCCAGCGGGCAGATCCTCACCAGCGAATCCATAGAAGAGGCCGTGTCTTTCCGCCAGGTCATCTCACGCATGCACCACGAGATGTCGAGCAAGGACGACTGGTTCTTCACCTGCTGGCAGCCGCCCACCGTGCAAGTGGGCAATGCCACGGTGCCGTTCCACGAAGTCGATCCGCTGCTGCTCAAGACCGAGCCCAAATGCTGGGTCCTGCACCCCAACGAGGTGTGGCACGGCTTTGGCGACATCGAGGAAGGCTACTGCATGCTCGACCCGATCAAGGTCTCGGTGCTCAGCCCTGGCATGGGCGACGACGGCAACCTGCTGGCCACGGGCATCCCGGCCTGTGTACTGACGGCGTACCTCGGACGCCAGGGCATCGTCGTCGAGAAAACCACCGACTTCACAATCCTGTTCCTGTTCTCCATCGGCATCACCAAGGGCAAATGGGGCACGCTGGTCAACGCGCTGCTGGACTTCAAGCGCGACTATGACGACAACGTCGAACTGGAGCTGTGCCTGCCTGACCTGCTGGCCGGTAACCAGACCCGTTACGCCGGCATGGGCCTGAAGGACCTGGCGGACGAAATCTTCGCCGCCATGAAGTTACACAAGACCACCTCGGCCATGGCCCAGGCGTTCGGCACGCTACCGCAAGCCGTCTTCAGCCCGGTGGAGGCCTACGAGAAACTGGTGCGCAACGACATCGAACTGGTCACCCTGGAACAAGCCGCCGGGCGCATTGCCGCCACGGGCATCGTGCCGTATCCGCCGGGCATTCCCTTGCTGATGCCGGGTGAGAACGCCGGGGCTGCCGACGGGCCGCTGCTGGCCTATCTCAAGGCACTGGAAGCCTTCGACAGGTCCTTCCCGGGGTTCACCCATGACACCCACGGGATCGAAGCCGAGGCCGGGGTTTATCGGATGCTGGTACTGAAATAACAGGGACCCGCAACCCCCCTGTAGGAGCGAGCATGCTCGCGAATAACGTCCAGACAACGCGGGCATCCAGACAGCCCGCGTCATCGTTGACGTCCATCGCGAGCAGGCTCGCTCCTACAGGGATCACATTACCTATGGGCAAATTCGATCACTGCGCTCTATGATTGAATCCCATGATCACCTCTGCCCCGATCCGCCAACCCTGCCCGCCCGGCGCCTGCGACTGCGGGCGTGACCCGCTGCTGGAAACACCGGGTGCGGATGTGCGCATCCTGTTCCTGACCCGCGCGGAAGAAAAACGCCTTGTCGAACGCCTGGAAAACCTGCAAAGCCTCCAGGACCTCGAACACCTGCAACGGCGGATGTTCGAGCAGTTGGGCATTCGCGTGAACATCGCTCCCGGTTTCAATGAAGTGCGGACCATGCGCGGCATCGGCATTCACATCGACGAACTGCCAGGACTATGCCGCAAGACCCGGGCAGCGATCCCGGCGGCGATTCGCCGGGCCATGGAGAAGCGCCCGCAAATCGCCTTCGAGCTGCTCAACGCCAACGACCTGTTGCGTGACACCTGATCGTCTGTTTCAGCGCTGAGACAGCTGCCATACACCCCCTGTAAAAGAGGATCGGCGGTCGTACGTGAAGTGCGTGGCGCTGCTATGCCTTCTGCAGGGAGCAATCGTTTCAGGCCAGACAGGATGACACTGGCAAGGCAAACGTGACCGAGGTCCCGGCGCCAACCCGGTGCGCGAAGACAGGCAGGTGCCAATCCCTGGAAGGAGGTGGCAGATGTTGTTCATCGTCAGCTGGAAAATCAGTTCGGCCAATCGCAACAGCGCGATCGAGCGCTTTCTCAAGACCGGTGGCGCGCCACCGGAAGGCGTCAAGATGCTCGGACGCTGGCACGCCGTGGGTGGCGCAGCCGGTTTTGGCGTGGCCGAGGCCAATGATCCGGTACCGATCCAGAAGTGGGTACTGCAATGGAGCGACCTGATGACCATGGAGGTCCAGGCGGCACTGACTGACGAACAGATAGCCCCGTTGCTGGCAGCCGCTGCCGGCAGGTAATGGTCTCGAGGCGGCGAGACCTGCTCGCCGCCTCGATTCGAAGCGATGCGGCAGAACGCGTTGAGCCCCCTGGAAACGCTCCTTGAGCCTTAGCGTGAACTATCGGTTTTAACTCACTAATTACTGGATATTTCTCGAGACCTACCTACGCTCTTTCGCGTGGGAAACAAATTTCATGGCAGTCAGTTGACTGCTCTCAGGGGAGTTGACACCGGTCGATGGCGACAGCCACCGGTGTCCGTAATGGGAATGCACAAAGGTGACCCCATGCAGCTGAAAAATTGCGCCCTACCCGCCGTCTCATTGCTCGCTCTGTGCTGCCAGCAGGTACAGGCTGGCGGCATCATGCTATACGAAGTCGGCACCGATAACGTCGGCCTGGCCAACGCCGGCGCCGCCGCCCGGGCCCAGGGCCCTTCCACCATCGCCAGCAACCCGGCGGGCATGAGCTACTTGCCAGGCACGCAGATCACCGCCGGCTTGCAGGTGCTCTACGGTGATATTTCGTTCGATCGCGACGACAGCACCAACGTCTCCGGGAGTGGCAGCGGCAACGCCCTTGATCCGTTGCCCGGTGGCAGTTTTTTCGTCAGCCATGAACTGGACGACCACTGGAGCGTGGGGTTCGGCCAGTACGGCGACTTCGGGTTGGCGGTCAATTACGACAATGACTGGTCGGGGCGCTACTTTTCGCAGAATTCCAGCCTGCTCGGCCTGTCGCTGGTGCCCAGCGTGGCGTACCGCTTCAACGATCAGTGGTCGGTGGGTGTCGGCGTCAAAGCCATGTACGGCATGCTCCAGGCCCAGACCGCGATTGACCGCTCGCCCTTCGGCTTCACCGAACGCGGCGACGGCCAGTTCAAATACAAGGACAAGGATTGGGGCTTCGGCGCCAACGTCGGGGTAATCTACGCCCCGCAACCTGGCACCCGCATCGGACTGACCTACACCAGCAAGGTCGACCTGGAGTTCGAGGACGGGCTGGACATCAAGGGAAACGGACCGCTACTGCAACGTCTGGATGGTACCAACACCGAACTTGATATCACCGTGCCGCAAACCGTGACCCTGAGCCTGTTCCAGCAACTGGACCGGCAATGGGCGCTGCTGGCCTCGATCAACTGGCAGGACTGGTCGGAATTCGGCGATATCGGCGTCCAGGTCGACACCTCGGCAAACGATGCCCGATCCACCAACATCGACGCCGGTTTCAAGGACACCTGGCACCTGTCACTCGGCGCGCAATACCAGGCCACCGAGCAGTGGCTGTGGAACGTCGGTGTGGCTTACGACAGCAGTGCCGTGTCCGACAGCAAGCGTTCGGTGATCGTGCCCATGGCCGAATCCTGGCGCATTGCGACGGGCGCCACCTATGCGCTGAACAAAGACACCGACGTCAACCTCAGTTGGGCCATGGTCTGGATGGGCGACATGCCGGTTGACCAGAGCAAGGACCTGTCTCGCAATAGAATTTCCGGTCAATTCGACAATACCTGGATTCAAGCCGTGACCGGGAACATGACTTGGCGTTTCTGATTATCTGACTACGCTTAGACGAATTACCCAAGGAGCACACCGCACTATGAACCTGTCCCGTAAATTGCTTGTCGGCACTGCCTTGGCCGGGCTTCTGCTCGGCGGTTGTACCTCGAAAGTCACCGAGCGGGAGCAGTACTCCGGCTACCTGTCCAACTACAACAACCTTCAGGAAGTCGAAACGCCCAGCGGTGGCACGGCGATGCGCTGGGTCAGCCCATCGTGGAACCCCGACGCCTATGACACGGTGGCGTTCAACCGCCTGGAGCTCTACCCGGCCCCCAAGCCCAACGAGCGGGTCAACCAGCAGACCCTCAATGACATCCAGAACTACATGACCAGCAAAGCCAAGTCGACACTGGGGCAGAAGTACCGCGTGGTTTCCAGTCCAAGCGCCGCACCCAAGGGAGCGAAAACCCTGGTCATGCGCGCCGCCATCACCGGTGTGAGCGCTTCCAACGAAGGGATGAAATGGTATGAAGTAGTGCCCATCGCCGCTGTCGTCGGTGCGACACAGGCCGCCACCGGTCATCGGGACCAGGACACCGAACTGTTTATCGAAGCAGAGTTCATCGACGCGAAAAGCAACCAGACCGTGGCCAAGGTGGTGCGCAAGGTGTTCGGCAAACAGCTGTCAAACGAAAGCCAGAAAATCACCGCGCAGGATTTCAAGGCGGCGATCGACAAGTTGGGTAGCGACTTCCAGGCCTTCATAAAATAACGCAAGTGCTGTAGGCGTTGCCGCAGGCTGCGATCTTTTGATTCTGTTTTTTCAAGATCAAAAGATCGCAGCCTGCGGCAGCTACTACTTCATTCCCACTCGCCGTCGCATCTCGGCTGTAATCGTCTGCCGGGTTTTCTTCAGGTCCGCCCAAGGCTCATCGCCCACTTCGGCCAGGCGTTCATGCGCGTTGTGGATGTTCCACTGGTTGCCGCCCTTGAGCGTAGGGACTTCTTCCCGAAAAATCGGCATCGACACCGGCAATCCTTCGCGGGTACGCACGGCGTAGGCGCAGATGGTCGTGGCGCCCAAGCCATTACGCAGGTAGTCGATGAAGATCCGCCCTACCCGGTTCTTCGGCCCCGAAACAGCAGAAAAACGCTCCGGCAGCATCTTGGCCATGTGGCTGACAATGGCGTGGCTGAAGTCCTTGACCTCATCCCAGCCGTGCTTGCGAGTTAGCGGCACTACCAGGTGGATACCCTTGCCGCCGCTGGTCTTGAGGAACGCCTTGAGTCCCAGTTCGTCGAGCACCGTCAGGGTCAACTGAGTGGCCTCGACCATGCGCTTCCATGGCAGCGCCGGGTCCGGGTCGAGGTCGAGGACGAAGCGGTCGGGTTTGTCGAGGTTGTCGGTGGTGGCGTTCCAGGTGTGCAGCTCGACCGTGCTCATCTGCACCGCACCAATCAAGGCTTCGGCGTTGTTGATCACCATCATCGGCTGGCCTGTGAGTTGCTGGTCGAGGGTAGTGATGCCGGGGATCGCCAGGCGTTCGGCGTTTTTCTGGAAAAACAGTTCGCCAGCGATGCCATCCGGTGCACGCACCAGCGCCACGGGTCGGTCCTTGAGCTGAGGCAGAATCCATTCGGCAACACTGGCGTAGTACTGCGCCAGCTGCACTTTGGTCGCGCCCGTGCTGGCGTCGATCACCCGGTCGGGGTGGGTGATGCGTACCTTGCCCTGCTCAAGACCGACTTGAGAGGGTGCTGGTTCGACTTTCTTCTTCGAGGTCGTCGGTTTGGCGACGGTTTTTTTCGCGGGGGTAGTTTTCACGGCAGTCGGTCGCTCCTCGGTAATGTCTTTGGCGGGCTTGTCATCGCGCAGACCATGGAACACCGCATGGCGCACCGAACCGTCCTTGGTCATTTCGGCAAAGGCCACTTCCGCCAGCAGGCTGGGTTTGAGCCAATGCACAGCCTTGAACTCGGCACCGCTGGGCGGGTTGACCACGGCGGCTTTTTTCGTCTGCAAGGGCTTGAGTTGTTGATGAATGCTGTTGAGCGTTGCCTCGGTGAACCCGGTGCCGACCTTGCCTGCGTATCGCAACTCACCGCTGTCGCGGTCGTGCAACCCCAAGAGCAACGCACCGAAGGCACTGCGTGAACCTTTGGGGTCGGTAAAGCCGACGATGACGAATTCCTGTCGATGCTTGCATTTGAGTTTGACCCAGTCACTGCTGCGCCGCGATACATAGGGCGACCCCAGGCGTTTGCCGATGAGGCCTTCCATTTGCATCTGGCAGGCGCTATTGAGCAGGGCTTCCGGGTCTTCGCCAAAGGCGTCGGAGAAGCGCAGCAATGGGTCTTTGCTGGTTTTGAGCACGGTCGAGAGCGCCGCCCTGCGCTCCTCGACGGGCACTTCGCGCAGGTCCACTCCATTGAGATAGGGCAAATCAAACAGGTAGTAGAGGATATTCCCACTGCGGCCCGCTTCGAAGACATTCTGCAAAGCCTGGAAGTCCGGAACGCCCTGCTCGTTGGCCACCACCATTTCGCCGTCCAGCCAGGCCGATTCCAGGCCCAGCCCCGCCAGCGCCTTGGCCTGGTCGGGCAGCTTGTGGGTCCAGTCGTGGCCGTTGCGAGTGAAGAGCTTGACCTCGTCATGGTCGATACGCGCCATGATGCGGTAGCCGTCGAACTTCAATAGGCACCTGTACAACCGTTGCGATTCAAGTTTCTTGGATGGGAGCCGTAATACTAAACTGTACCTATTGAGCGTTGCATTTCATGATTATTCACACAGACGCATTACCGAACTTTGTCATCGTAGACCCTCATCGCATGCTGCCTCGGTACTGGGCGACAGCTTGGTCATTGTCTACTCAAGGACATGCTCTCGCCGTGAATACGCGCAAGACAAAGCTTCGACACATTGACGCCTTCTACTCTTTCTGTGATGACCGATTTGGGCTCGATTCCTTCGATTTCGCAGTCAGCCATCGTGATGCTGTATCTACCCAGAAACTTGTCGAAGCGTTTTACTTGGAACTCACTTCAACTCCGGACTACACAACAACTGCTGTGCAGCGCTGGGATGCAGTACGCGAATTTGTTCGGCACCTCTCACGACAACGAGCGCCATCGAGTCAGGCATGGCGTTCATTGTCCTCGACCTTAGGGGCTATGGGGAGGATTCGAAAACCCCACCGAGGTCGTTTCCGTTTCATTCGCGCGATTCCTGTAGGTACACTGATTGATTTACTGGATGTTGCAAACCCGGGATCCGATCGCAATCCATTTCATGATGAACTCGTTCAGACAAGAAACTGGCTAATCGTTAACCTTTTACTTCTCGCTGGATTGCGTCGAGGCGAGTTGATGTTGCTGGAGTGTGGCTCGCTCAAATCCGACGTAGATTTAGAAACATGCGAAGTCGTCTATTGGCTTGACGTAACAACGACTACAGAGCATGACCCACGCTCTAGCTCGCCAAGCATGAAGACAGAGCATTCGCATCGGCAGGTGCCAATATCGGCAGACCTTGCTTTTCTCTTTGAGCAGTACGTATCGGAATACCGACACAACGGGAAGGAGCATGGTCTTCTACTTACAGCCATGAATGGTGCGCCTCTTTCTGCTGAGGCAATAACCAAGGTTTTCACCAAACTCTCAAGCGCTATTTCTTCAGAATTGCTTTCTCGATTTACCGAGCGCAGCGGTGGTAAAGGAAGAATATCGCCACATGATCTCAGGCATACCTGTGCCACCGCCAGATACTCCATGTTCATGGCTCATGAGCCAAACAGAGATCTCACATTCCAGCGCTTACGCGCTTTCTTCGGATGGTCCGCGCAATCGTCTATGCCTGAGCACTATGCACGTGCAGCGATTCAAGAAGACTTGCTACGTATATGGGGCCAACTCTTTGATACCAGGACGAGCATTCTGCGGGGGCTCACGCCATGAATTCGATACCTGACCAAACAAAGAATCCTACTACGGCTCATTCTGGGGGTGACGGATATGGTTCAGTACTTGATTGGGCATGGCCAGTTGCACCAACAACGCTTCCCATATATGACAAGTACACCGACACTAACTATATAATTCACTCAGAAGAAGACACTTGGCGGTTTAGTTACAAGGGCAACGTAGAATCAATCGTTTTCGCTAGCGGTAGCACTGGTTCGCTCCAGAGAAGACTAGCCTTACTAATCAGTGGCCGGTCTAGCCCAGGTACACTCCATCGGACGGGACGTCTGCTAGTACAGAAGTGGGATATTGTCGTAGCGCTCCTTCACACCCGACCTGAAAATATAAAAGCAACATGGGACGAGTATGTTGACACAATCCCACTTGCCGGTACATACAAAAATGTCCTCAAGCTAGCGTGCACAGCAAATGTAGGCCACTGGAGTGGTCGGGCGACACCGGTAGTTAATAGCCTGGATACTCGAGCGAACTCTGAAGTCGCCAGACACACGGGTAACATTGAGACTCGGCAGCACCTTATCAACGTACATCTACACGCAGGCATTATCAAAGCACTGGATGCTGCCGCGTGCATTACAGATCTTTCGACAATACAGCTCGAAGGGGCTGCCGCACTGTTACTTATATATCAGCATGGTGTCCGGCCAATTCAAGTTTTATGCCTCAACGTGCAACACGTTAGATTTTTTAAAGACGCATCGAACGAGACTGCCTGCGTCGCATCTTTCCATGCGGCCAAACAAAAAAACGGTGAGACATTTGAAATAGTCCGTCAGATCAAACCAGAATGGGTTCCCATAATCGCTCGACTCCATACAATCGCGGTAAATTCAGGGAGATCACGACTCTTCGACACATCTACTTCTTCGTTGCTGTGGTACCGCGCGAAAACCCTGTGCAAATTATTTAATGTGGAACTTACATGTACCGCGCCGCACCTTCGACATACAGCCGCTCAGGCGTTAGCAGATGCCGGACACACACGCGAAAGCATCCAACAGTTCTTAGGGCATACAGGTATAGCAAGCGCCGCAGTTTATGTTCGTGCCAGCTTGCAGCAAACGCAGCTCATTAACTCAGCCCTGGGAGCTTCCAAACTCTACAATAAAATACACGGCATTGCTTACAGAAAATTCGTGACTCTTGAAGAGATGCTTAATTCTGATGAAGACCAACAAATTGGCGGGATTGTTGGCGAGAGTTTAGTGGGAGGTATCGGACTCTGTAGGTCTGGCCAAAGCCACTGTAATTACAACCCAGTAACCTCGTGCTACGGCTGCTCGAAGTTCATGCCTTCATTGGATAGGGATGCCCATAGAGATGCCGTAGAAGGAATGCGCCAGCAAGTTCGAGTATATTTGGCGCGCGGTGTCCGGCCAGAAAATCCGGCCTACCTCCAACTCACCCGCGCACTCTCGGGCGCTCAGCAAGCGTTGGATGCAATCGAAGAATTGCATCTGAGGAAGCAATAATGACTGTGTTTCAACTTTCCGCCCCTGGCGAACTCCGTCCCCAGCAATTTCAACTATTTGTCGACAACATACGCCAAGCAGTCGAGGCAAAAGGGCTGCAGTGGGGTATACCTATGGATGATAAAGGCAAGCCGATTGAAGGTAGTGATTGGGACTTGAGAGTGTTAAACGGTAGCCACGACAGGTTTGCACCTGGAACAGTGGGATTCGGAATAGATGACCAAGTGCGTGAGCTCGCGATCAACGCACAATGGCCATTGGCGCGCTTGCCCGTGGGCGCGGTTTTGTCAGACTCCGTCCAAGACTTTATCAAGGCGATCATAGCTACCCGCTGTCTGAGTGGACGGACAGCAGATAATGCCCAAGTCATTGCGAAAGCTGCTAAGCGATTGTTTTCTTGCACCACAATACCTCCTTATAAAGTCTCGCGTGAGCATTTCGAGGCTCTACTTTCGCTTAAGTCTTGGAGTGACAAAGCAAAACGGGACTTTAGCGTGGTGGCGAAAATTATTGATGAAAACTTATTGTCTGAGCATTGCCCAGTCAAACCATCAGTGGAATCAAAACCGAAAACTGAACTCTTACCCGGTCTCAATACCCGAACCACCGGACACAAACTTCCGGACAAACATGCTTTGTTCGAGTTGACGCGAATCGTCTTCCAAGAGGTGCCGACAACGTTTAATGATGGCATTATCTTTTCTGTATTTAGACTCCTTATCCTGACTGGCCTGCGCATTACTGAGATCTTAACTCTCCCCGATGATTGTCTAGTCTGGCACAATCACATAGATGTAGTGACTGGAAAAAATGTGAGTGACATCGGTGGTATAGGTCGCTCGCTTCAGCTGCGTTACTACGCTGAGAAGCAAAGAGATGGAGCTCCTGACATTTTGATTGAGAAGTTTTATAACGTACCTTCGAGATTTGAAGGCCTAATCGAAACCACCGTCACCGAAACGTTGAACGCAACGACCTCCCTTCGGGAGATTTTGGAAAGGCAGTCACATACGCAAAATAACTATCCCAACTCAGATCTTCGAACATTTAAAACTTCTTCAGGACGCGTCGTAGGAACTTGGCAATGTCTATTCCTAACCACAGGATCAGTTTTGAGGTTCCCATTGATCGAACCGCTCACGCCGGATTCAGCAATTAGCACACCTCTCCCACCTCGTATTTATACAGCTCTTGGCAGCACAATAGGAAACGGTTCGCTCTCATTTTTTAAGAAATACGGCGGTACTCCACAGGAGAAGAATTTATCGATAAAGCCGCATTCTCTACGTCATCTTATGAATACTGAACTCTTTCGTCTTAACGTTCCTGATACTGCAATCACACACCAATTCGGCCGGGTTTCCGTTGCGCAGAGCTACGAGTATGACCACCGGAGTCTTTCGGAAAAACTGAAGTTTGTTCAACTTCCTTCGACCTCCCGCCCTCATGTTCCGCCAGGAAGCACTCAGGAGCTTGTGGCTAAGATGGTGGTAAGTGGCATCGCGGCCATCAGTCATTTAGGACAATCATTCAAACGCATCCAAGCAGAACATGGCGACGCAGCCGCGTTTGCATATCTTGCAGCAAACTCTGATGGATTTCATGTAACGCCCTATGGGTTCTGTACCAATAGCTTCTCTATTAATCCTTGTACGAGACACTTGAAGTGTTTTGACAGATGCAAACACTTTGCCGCAAGTGGTTTACCTGAGCATCGCGAAACCTTATTGGACCTTCGGGAGAGTCTTGTAATTATGCAGCATGCAGCGGAAGCGAAACCATCGCGAACCATGGGTCGAATCAATCAAATTACGCATGCGGTGAGGCTTATTGAGGGAGTTCAAGCTGCTTTAGATGCTCAACCACAGCAAAATGTATTCGCGGAAGGGGTTGACTACGCATCCCCCAACAAAAAGGACGTTTTCGCATGAGAAGATTACAAGACCCCACCAATGTTGAATTGAAGGCAATTCTAGAGCAGCTGCTTTCCGAAAACATCGATATTACCGTTCGAGAAGTCGCTCGACGTCACTCTGAGTTGAAGAACGCTTCGGCATTTACGCGAAACAGTACTCGAATGAGCTTCATCACTGAAGCGCGTCAGAAACAGCTTCAGGTCCGCGTTATTGCTACAGGCATAACGCCAACTGTCGTGCAGGCTAGTGTTGCGGCAAAGCGAACGGTGGAGGTGGCAGCTTTGGAATTGCAAATTAAACAACTTGTAGCTGCGCACGCAGGATTGATTCGTGCTGTTCAATTGGTCGGCGGGATGGGTGCACTCGAGCGATTTTGGAAAGAGTATAAAGAGATCGGTGACGCTGTTCAGGAACTCGGCGCTTTGCCTCAAGGGACTACGGTTCTAGAGTTTCCCCAGCCTGTAAAGTAGCTTCGACAACAGGCTTGCTAATCCGCAAGACCGCAAGCACTCGGCATCTACGCAGAGCCGGAGTGCTTGCTGCGAAATTGCACCCTACTTGACCAGCTGTTTGCATGGGACTTGACCAGATGCTTTGAATCGTCCTCAGAGTATGAGAGTTTTGCTCTCGCCCATTTTCAGATCACAGTTAGGTAACTGCACGGACTTGCCCCAATATTCGTGGAGGCATGGCCGGCAGAGAACGGCTAGACGCAGAAGTTCGCTTTTAGCCACCTCTACCATCCCTGACGATCTTTCGATCAAGGTGGAAGCGCGGTCTGGCTGGTCCATTCGCGATTTTCGTGAGTATTTTGGCTGTTTCCCATACCCTGCATTGATCACCATTCGCTGGTATGAAGAACTGGAGTGCATCAATAGGCCAGCTTCTTCCAGATAGTTAAGTCGCTTACAGCTAGTCCAGCTGATAGTCCGCCGAGTATGTCGAGCGACGAGACGCAAGTAGAGCCGACTGCCAGCTGGATTGTAAACAGCTCCCCGCTCTTGCGGGAATATAACCATCGGGATGGGTTGTGTTTGTCGCGTAGGTCAATGAAGGGCCAGAAGAACTAGAATTTTTGGATTTCAGTAAGAGTCGCAGCAAAAGCCTGGAGAGTCTCTACCTTGCTTTTGCCGCCGCCGGTGAGGTGAATGAACTCATCAAAGTCGATGTTTACGAGCTTGCCTGTTCTCGGATTCATCAAGACGCAAGACCTCCACTCATCATTGCCAGTCTCTACAGCCGCCGCATAGCTCAACAACCAGTACATTGCCACTTGCCTATAATCGGCAGCGGAGAAGTTACCGGCTGTGCATTTCACCTCGATTAGCTTTGACCCGGCAAAAAAATCGCCGGTTCCTGAGGCGATCCAACGAAAGCCGGGTATCACCGGTGCCGCACCATAAGCCGCGCTACAATCAGTAGCTACCTGCTTGACCATAGTCACAAGGTTGTCCGCTACGCGCAGGGCGATACGTTGATCATTCTCAGAGATTTCCGATGGGCTGATTGCATCGAAGAACCTGCTTTGCCTATCTGTAGCGGTGGCAACGCATTCTCCCCACGTCGGATTGTTACCAAGGACGAGCTGCTCACCTACGGCAAAGGCTAGCTCGAATAGCAGAGATTTTTGCAGTTTACTTGCTTGAATCGCTTCTACTGGCACGATGACCACCGCACAACCGACAGCCGATTTGTTATAAAGCGAAACGATGCCAGGCGTTAGTCCTGGGAAAATAGCATTCAGTATGCCGGGAATATTTCGAGCTATCGTTCTCGGATCACGCCCAGCTCTATTTGTCATCACACCAACTCCGATAGAGACCGGCGAAGGTCGGGCGATCCTGACGCTCTATTCCTAGCCTCCATGATTGCTCTAGGCTTGGGCCCATCTGACGGCGTAGACCATCCCCTTGGTCTCCAAAGGACTCGGCCGCGAGCCATGTCAATCGCTGACATTCCGCGTTGATTTCGCTCCATCGGCTTGAGACAGAGCTGAAACCGGACCTGTCTTTCCATAGACGCCAGCAGTCTATGCATGCCCTTTTGACTGTGTGGGACGAGTTAGATTTATAGGTTCTTTGGACAAAAGCAGCTCTGAGCGGCGTTTGCGAGAACTTCAGCACCCGAAGGTAGTGTAACAAGCTGGCTTCAGCTTGCAGTAAATGCTCAGAATGGAAAGCCACTCTATCTATCACCGCGTCTAGATCGGAGTGGATTTCTTCATATCCCGCCCCCGCTCTGAGGTTAGCCACACCTCGCATGATGGTTGACCACGAAGCGCGAAAGGCATGCAGGTTATTCGGTTCCAGCAGTGTAGACGCGAGTTGCAGGGCAACGATTGGGCTGTGGAATGTCAGTGTCCTACCTATCTGGGTAATCAAGAAATTATCCGGAAGCGACTTTTGCAATTCGCTGCCGAGCAATTTCTGGACGTCTAGATTTTCGACAGTCATTTTCAGTGACTCATAATCCCCTTCTGGGTTATCAGAGTAAGGATCATAATGTAGGTCGACATGTCTCAAAATTCCTGCATTGGTATCGTCACCACCAAGTTGAGTAGTAACGTATTCCTCATAATGCTTAGCCGTCATCATGATAGTTTTCGATTTATTTAGCGTGATCCCATAGTCTGCGAGAGCGTGTGATAGAAATGCTAACCCTGCGTAAGCGTCGGAATTCGAATCTGCAATGAGCACGTAATCGTCGACATATCGGTACCACCGTAAGCCATCATGTGTCATTTGATGGTCGACAGAGTTCAAAAACAGCTCTGCCAGAATCCGCGAGCACTGTCCTCCAACAGGTAGTCCGAAAGAACGTCCAGCTGAAAATTTTGTTAACAATGCGGTGATTTGGTTACCTACCCTGCCATCTGAGAACAGGTCATCGATTAGGTTTTCTAAGTAATGATGCGAGATGTGTTCGTAAAAGCTCGAAATGTCCGTTTGGATGACTACTGTCCCTTTGGGAGCGCGTGCAGCCTCTTTCGCCGTAGCCTCTCTGAACACTCTCCAGGATGAGCCTCGATCGAATAGCTCAGATCCGCCCTCCGTCTGGAACCTGTATGAGAAGGTTCGCTGATCACGTCTTGGCTCTAACTGATCGGCGATAGCTACACCCAATCCGTTGAAATAAATGCTCCAAAACGGGTGGAGCTTTGTAGTCACCCTGAATCCTGATGCACCTGTTGCGACCAAAAGGCGCTCGCTAAATACGGTTAATGCTGCAATTTTTTTTTTGCTATTGGATTCACTGTCTTTACGCAGCTCCTCCGAAAAAGCGAAAGCGACCTCTGCTAGCTCATTTTGCCTAGCTGAAACGAAATTCGTGTCGACATCGAAAGGGAGCGTGTCGTTGTCACCGTGCGCTCCGATATCAGCTGCCGCGCGCAGAAAATGCTCAAGTGTAACTTCAGTCATGTCCTTTCCCGGGCTGAAGACCTCTATTCGCCGGGCTCAGTGCACCGACAATCCTCTCACCCACCGATCATCTCAGCACGCCCGGTGCATGTCGATAGACGCTTAGTAAAGTAACCGGCTGAGCATACACATCGAATCGTCCGGGATTGTGCCTAGGCCGGCAGCTGCAGCGGCAAGACTTTCATGCGAGCCAACTGGAGCGTGAACTTCTCCTTCTTGGGGGAAACGAAGATCTTTCGACCCACAACTGCCTGTGAGCAGCGACAGAAACGGGCCCAGAGTGTGTAAAAACACAACTACGCTCAAAAGCCCTGTATCGAATTTCCTTTGACGCCTTCGAAAGAGGGCCCTCATGCCAAGTCGCCCAAGAACCGCAACCCTAGTCGGGATGGTTTCAGCTTTCCGCGTTTGATCACCGGTGCTCACCATGCAGAGTGGAATCTCAAGTCCTGCTGGATTCTGTCAGCGACATTGGCCCGGGCACCTGCCAGCGGCTTTGCTGCCTCCTCTGCCGTACTGGCGCTCCGCCAACTGGAGGCTGCATTGTTCATGATCGGTTATGACCTGCCTCGTGACGGGAGCAATGCTCAGGCTAAATTGACCACACCCCCGATGCCTGGTGACGCTTGGACCGAGTGCTACACCGCTGCAAGAGGCAATAAGTTCCACTACCAGATTGACGACGGCGCAATACGGCTCCATGAAGGCCGCCGCTACCCGATCGAGGTCATCAACAAGATGTTGAATATTCTTTGGGAAGTATCGGACAGCACGACATTCCCATTAGCCAACAGCGCAACGAAGATCCGTGCCGGCGAAAGCGCGTTTGGTATCGGCAAAGCCTACTACGAGGCGACCGACAAGAAGGGTAAGCCGCCTGACGCCAGCGCGCTTGCAGCCCTACTTCAAGATATTGGTGCACTACGCTTCACACCGGGCCGTCGTGACGCGTGGTCAATCAATACTGAAGTGTTCCCCCGCGAAGGGATGATTGACGTCACTGCACTCATCACCCGCGAAATCGAGCTGCTCGAACACCTGTAGCCAATCACTTGAACCGGAGCGTGCATCGCGCTCGCTCCGAGATTCTTATCCCTTCAATTTGTAAAGGAAGCCGCCATGTCAGCCAGATAATGATATGGAGATTTGGATAACGCGGATTGTTTGTTGGCTACTGCGACAGACTAATTTTCCAGGAAAAAATTATTTATCGGTGAAAATTCGATCCCAATCTCGAGCAGCCAATGTTCGGCACACAGCTTCCAATCCACCAAAACAGCGTCGTGATACTATTTGCATATTGTCCTGCGTTACGTACCGTATTGATTCGCCATTTTCATTGAGCAGAACGCCGCCCGCCCCCTTAAGCAACGCATGACCCGCGACAACATCATGCGCAGATACCTGGCATACAGAAACACCGCACACGCCATCGCCAGCGGCTACTTTTGCAAGCCTGTAGGCAATCGAGGGCATGCAGACAAAACTGCTTGGAGCGCAAAGCTGGTGATTTATTTCTGCCTTATTTACGGCAGCTGAACTGAGCATCACGCGACAATCGCTCGACCAAATCATGCCCGGAAGCTTGGGGGCTACGGATTTCCCATTGCGTAGCAAATTGGACAATCCTTCAGCCCAAGCGATGCAATCTGGAAACCCTTCGAGCGTTACGGGTGCGTAGACCACACCTAAGATTGGTGTGTGTTTGTATAGAAGGCCGACTGATATAGCTGAGCCTTTCAGCCCTCTCAGAAAATCGTTTGTGCCATCATTGGGGTCAACTACCCAACACCATGAATCTCCTGTCAGGTGTCAGGGTATGGCCGGTCTCCTCCCCCCAATAGTCGCAGAAAAACAGGTCAAGCAACCGCTGACGTAGAAGCTGTTCAATTTCGACATCAACGACTGCCTTGTCCCCCTGCCCCCTTGGCCCGTCTTCTCGTTGCCATTCTGTTACGAGGGTTGGCCTGCCTTGCAAACTATGTTGATGACGGAGGTAAGCAGCTCTGGCAGTTCTGGGCTTTTTGTGTGGTGCTCGAATGACGCCCCAGCGAGCCTGCCTAGCGGCTCGTGCGCTGAACCCAAATGCAGCGCGGCATCAAGAAAACGATTTGACGCTTTTTCGGACCTCGCGGAGATTGACCGCTGAGCCTCCGTTTTAAATTGAAACTTCATGGCCCATTTCGATGTTTTCGCTTTGCGTTTACCTTTCATTACCCCCCCACGCTCTTGATGAGCAAAATGGTTCGCTGTCGCGCCGATCACGATCAACGACCTCCCTCCTCTATCAGTGCTAAAGAAGGGTGGCAGCCGACCGAGCTCAGCGGAGAGATAGATCACAAGTTCCAACATAGGTGGACCCCCAGGCCACGCTGAACCAGCACTGATATGGTCTCTTAATGGACAAAATACACATCAGAAAACGGCCAACAGTTGCTGGCGATAATTCTTCGAAAAGCTTATTTGATAAGTCGATGTAGGGGACAAATCGACCTCCGATAGAAATTTCTGCGCTGTAGCAGT
Source organism: Pseudomonas umsongensis (assembly GCF_002236105.1). GTDB lineage: Bacteria > Pseudomonadota > Gammaproteobacteria > Pseudomonadales > Pseudomonadaceae > Aquipseudomonas > Aquipseudomonas umsongensis. Next base: position 316,049 of record NZ_NIWU01000001.1, on the reverse strand, counting down.
AGGCGTAGAGCTGCCTGGGTCTCCACTGAGAGTGTTCACGGAACAATCCAACTCACCTTCGATTGCACAAGCCTGGGGTGCAGGCGCACCTAAAGCGCACACAACAGCCAGATCTTCCGGCAAATCATCTGCGATACGCTGAGAGAATCGCTTCAGTGTCGGCTCCGCCAGGACGAATAACCAAGCTTGATCATCAATCTCGCCCATACGTCGAAGGATTCTTCCCAGCACCTGACGATAATGCAGTTCAGTACGGATTCGACTGAGGTAGCAGCAAACTTGAAGCCGAGGAATATCGGTCCCCTCACTGATCATTCCCACTGCAACAATCCAACGGCAGTCGCTATTTTTGAACCCATTGATTACCTGTTGCGCATCCGGGGTTCTGGTTGTCACGACTTGGAAGCTTTCGCCCTTGTCCTTCAGCGCCATGGCGACTTGTTGAGCATGCTTGATATTCGTGGCAACTACCAAGCCCGCGGCATTCGGTTTAAGCATCCGCACTTCATCAAGTTTCTTGCTCCCCAGGTCAAGCAACTGGAGAAGCGCGTCCTTATGACAAATCAGATCCTCGTATGAGACCGGAGACTCACGCAGCAGCTTAGCGATGCTGGGAAAAAGCTTGATCGTACTCTCGTTTGCAGAATCTTCTTTGAGCCTCAGCATCTGGTTATCTAACAGAACAATGCGAGGTGACCGACAAACCCCGTCGGAAATGGCGTCTTTAAGGCCGTAGCGATAGTCGCAAATCAATCGGCCTTCCGGGTTGGAGTAACGAGCCAGAGCAATGCCTCTGTCATCGGAGCGCCAGGGTGTACCCGATAGAGCCAAGGTAAAAGCGGCACGGTCCTGCATCTTCAAAAGAATTTGTTGTCCCCAGGCATTGCTTAAAAGCGGATCGTGTCCTGAGCAGTGATGGATTTCGTCGAATATTGCAAACACGCGATAGTCATCGAAAAGCCTCCAGAAAGCCTCATCCTGGTGCTCCATGGCTTGATAGGTACTTGCGGTTCCAATGGCACCGATCAGTCCATCCAAACGCCTCCCCAATACTGTAGAGAACGTAGTGCGAAAGCCTTCGACGACTTGGCACGAGGGAGCAAAACACAGCACGAGATCGATCTTGCCCTGCTCCAACAAACGCCGAGCAAGCTCTGCGGCCATCCGAGTCTTCCCCGCCCCCGGGGTGGCTTGACAGAAGAAGTGCGGCGTTGAGGTGTAGTGTTCCAACGCGATCTCAATGCATTGACTCTGCCATTTTCTCGGCAATGCTTTCATCGTGCGGACGTGACTGTCTTGAGCGTCTTTTCGACCGCCCGGAGATGCCCTAGAAGACGAGAGCTTCGGTCTCGAGCCTCCAAATACTCGCCTTCGACTTGGTCTTTCAGATGCGGCATTTCCTCGAGCAGCTGCTTATACCGCTCCGCCTCTCCCATCGAAGAAAGGAAGTCGAGGCGAATTTCTTTGAGTATGGACTCCAAGTGCTCGATCACATCTGGGCCTGACTGCTCTGGGTCCATGCTTTGTAAGGGCTGATGTAACGGTTTATTTGTCGGCTTAGCACTGCTCTCGTACCCATTATCGACGAGCTCTACCTGCAAGTTCGCCGGAATTCCGTGCCAGTGATAGATCTGACCTCGCTTTTGTCGTTTTTCATCCTGAATGACCCATCCACTACGCAGCATGCGTCGGATCTGCTCATAGACATATCGACGCAAGTCGCTGCTGTTAAAAGTCATACCCGTCAGGTGAGTAGCGTACGCGTCACGCAGCTCCTGGGTCGTAAATTGGCGTAGATGCTCCTGCTGAAACAGGTCGTAAAGCCGCCTGTCGAGGATAAATGAATCGGGTTTCATGCAGGCACCTGGAAGGGAAATTCGCGGAACGATCAAAATGCGGATTATAATCCGTGGTTGATTCATCCGCAAACGCACGATAGTGCCGCCTCAGTGGGAACCGAGGCGGTTATGCATCAGCTTGCAAAGGCATTGGGCGAAAGAATACGGACACAACGGAAGGCCAAAGGATTTTCACAAGATGCCTTGGCGCTTTCCTGCAGTGTCGATCGTAGCTATATGGGGCGTATTGAACGCGGTGAAGTCAACATCACCGTGGAAAAGCTATATCGCATAGCCACCGTATTGGAATGCGAGCCGCAATTTCTCTTGCCTGAGGCGCTGTCTCTCCACGAATTGGCTTCTGATTTGGCGGCAAGCGACTGAGCCAACAAGCATGCGTCGACATGAATTTAGCTATCCCTATCGTTTTTTCCCCGACCGAACGCTCTAGTGATTGGGCGCTTCCCTGCCTCCTCCAGTTCTAAATGAACCATGCGGCAGCGGCCGTTAAAATTTGCGCGCTTTCATGCGATACGGATGTGCCAGATACTAAGTGGCAAAGATCCAACCATGAAGGTGCGCCATGCTTGCCGAAGTGCTGAACGAGAATTCTTATCGTGACTTCCGGGACCGGTTGTCAGATTTTCTCAATGTCCCCATCGACGCTTCAGACTCGGACATCCATGAGATGATCAATGCCGGCTTTTCAGCCGATCGGATCAACATTTTTTGCGAGCAGGGCAAAATCCCCCCGCAACAACGCGACCAGATCATCCCTTACAAGACACTCAGCTCTAGGTTGACGCTCGGGCAGAGACTCACGGTGGATGAGAGTGAGCGCTTATTTCGACATGCCTACATCGCCGCTATGGCAGAAGTACTTTTTGGTAGAAGAGAGAAAGCCAGTTCGTGGCTCTCGAAGCCTAAGGATCATTTTTCCGGGAAAAGTCCAATAGCAATGCTCTCAACCAAACAAGGCACTCACCAGGTTGAGCAATTACTAATACAGGTTGCTGAAGGGTACGCATTTTGATCGCTGGGCACGTCGGTGCAACGCAGAATTGAGAGATTCTTCCTCCAGCTAAACCGACTGGGAACAGACGGCGGCTTCGCCACACCGAAGACCGCCACGATCCGTGCCACCGCAGTGTCAGTGCTCATGTTCATGCGCTCGACATCGAGGTGAATGGAGTCGATGCGGATCTTTGCGTCATTCCACGAACGAATCGGGCACAGTCATCAGGATCGGAGAAAGGCCATTTCACGACTATCATTCCGTCTGCGCAAGGCAACCCGATGCTGACGGACTGCTAGTTCTGAATGTTTGGCCCTAGCTTCACCGACAAGAAAGCAGGCAAGTCACTGAGGTGTCGATCACCGTAAAGCGACAACCAATTTCGCACGAAGTTGGCATTAAAAGCACTCCACTTCAACAATAATAAAGGGCAATTCATGAGCATCGTATGGGATACAGTTCGCCCCTCGTGAGCCCCTCACCGCCCAGTCAACGTCCATCGCGAAAGCTGGACCACTCCAGATGACCTCGTGTCGATTTTCGGAATCGGGAACGGAATGCCGCCGTAACAACCCTCCAGCGGCAAGCGATTACTAGTTGGTCTTGCAAGTGGTCACGTTGGTAACCGTTTTTTGATAGCCGCTGTCGGGTATAGCCGCTGTGCCATGGGGCGGACATCCGTAGCAACAGCACCTCTTATCGCTCCTACCTTTTATTCCTACACAAATAGAGCACCGCAACAAACCCACCCATCGACATCAACGCAGCACAGAGAAATATCGCCGCATAGCCTAGGCCAGAAGCAACCAGGCCCATCACCGGGCCGGCCAGCCCCACTGCGATATCAAAGAATAAAGAAAGTGCACTGAGCGCCGAATTACGGTTGGCCGCCGGAGTGCTGGACAGTGTTTCCACCCCTAATCCCGGATAGACCCATGACACCCCTATCCCGGTCAGCGCACCGCCAGCAATTGCCAGTGCGGGAGATGGCGCCAGCCATATCAGCAGCATTCCCAAGGTCTGTACAAGCAGGCAGCCGCCCACCACCTTGTAGCCCCTGTATCGCTGCAGTATTCCGGGCGACGACAAGCGGGCAACGATAAAACCAGCACCGAACCCACTCAAACAGTAGGCGGCGTTGTCCCACCCGTTGCTGTCGAAGTACAGTGCGACGAATGCCGTCAGGCCGCCAAACCCTACTGAACTGCACACAAGGACCAGGCCATTGGGCATGACCGCGAAAAGAACTCGATAAAATGCCAATCGGGCGCCTGAAATCAAGGGCGCCGGGCGCTTGCCCAGCGCCAAAAGCAGGAACATCAGGCCAAGCAATACGGTGCACAGTCCGACACTGGCAATACCTAACGAATTACGCAGCAGCACGCCCAGCGGCGCTCCGACTGCCGTACCACCATAAGCCGCTATTCCGTTCCACGACATGACCTGTGCTGCCCGAGGCGCACCACATAATCCAATGGCCCAGGTGCAACAAGGCGTGGAGATCATGGCCGTGGACGCCCCCAACACCAGCCTGCCCAGCAGTATGAGCGTCAGGGTCAACCAGGGTTGGGTGTGCAAGATGAGCGCAAGTGCGGTCAGGATGCCGCTCAACATCAAGCCGCTGAGCCCACACACCACCGCGTATTTGGCGCCCAGGCGATCAGCCACGCCACCGGCCAACGGGCGAGCCAGGAGCGTCGCCAGGTACTGCGAGCTGATCACCACGCCGGCAAAAATCGAGGTCAGGCCCAGGTCATTGAGGACATAGCCCGGCAACACCGCAAGTGGCAAGCCACTGCAGACGTACGAGATGAAGTTGAAGCAGATAATGGACAGGATCAACCAGTGGCTGCCGATAGCCTTGCCATTACTACGGCTTAAAACACCGATGTCGCCCATCACCCATGCCGCTCCAGGCCCCATACGACATCCGCAAGCAACTGCGGGTGTGATACGAACAGCTCATGCGCTGTATCGATCTCGACAACCACCTCTGCGTCGGCACGTTGCGCAAACCGCCGCTGCCAGTCGACGGGCAGGATGTTGTCGCGCAGGGTGATGATGTAACTCGCCGCAATGATGCCCGGATATCCCACGCGGCTGATGGCGTCTGTCGCCACACAGAGTGGCGTCGTGTCCTGGCTCGCTTCACTTAACAACCAACCCAGGGTTTGCTCACTCAAATCTTGCCCGAACATCGCCACGGCCAGCGCCTGAGGGGTGGTTTGCGCAGGATCCAGCGGCCAGCCAACATGGTCCGGACTTTCGCCATGCAGCCTGGTGCCAAGCAGCTGCAGAATTGATTGGCCTTCACTGGGCAATGCGCAAGCCAGGTACACCAACTGCGAATACAGTTGGGGAGCGGCCAGTACCATCATCGGCAGCAGGGCTCCCGCGATGGAATGCCCAAGCAGGACGGCCTGGTTCACGCCGAGTGCACGCAGGTCCTCATTAAGCTCCTCGACCACATCATCGAGCCGCAGGGACACAACATCCCGCCCGCGCTTGGTGCCGCACCCTGGCATATCTAGGGTAATCACTCGCTCGAAGCATCCGGGCTGCTGGTTTAATACTTCAATAAAGGGCCCCCAACACCAGGAGCCGTGGTTGCCGCCATGCAGCAATACCAAATCAGTCATGCGCACGCTCCTGAGAGTGGGTACCAGTCGTACCTGTCTTGATCACTTGACTGCATAGCAACCCACGGCGACGACGAACCCGTTTACCCGCTGCAGAAAAGTTCTCTTGTATTCGTTTTGCCCGGTAATCGGGTTACGCCACAGATAAGCGATCTCACCTGTTTCAAGGCCGCTCATCTGTTTGAGGATGTCCTCGCCAATCGGCTTGCCATCGACTGAGCGCAATGACTTGAAGTCGGTGCCGATCAGCCGGGACGAAAAACCGTGAGCGACAAACCGCTTGGTCTTGAGATCCACCACAAAGGCATACAGATCATCCTCGGTGAACTGTTTATCGTGCTGGTTAATGAGCCCGAAGGTGGTTTTCGCGTCGTTGGCAACTTGTCGCGAAATCTGCCCAAGCAGCTGTTGGGCCTGTTCGGGGGAGGACCGTGGCATGTAGTAACCCACGACGATCAACCGATCCTTGACGCGCTGATAGAACACGCGTTTGCGCTCGACCTTGGCGTGTTGCCAGTTCCACCAGCGGTATTCGGCGCTACGCACAATGCCATCGTCAGGCTGTGCAATGGCATGCTCGAATGCCTCCTTGAGATCGACATCCAGGACACTTAACACCGGCTTGCCGACCAGCGAAGCGGAAGGCCCGCCGCTGGCGAGCATCACACCGGAGGTATCGACCACGTAGATGTACAGTTCACCATCGATAAAGGCCCCCTGCCGACTGAACTCGGCCAACGCCGAGTCACCCTTGGCTTTGTACTCGTCAACAGCTTTTACCAACAAGGCATTTGCGCGTTGGGTGTCAGCACTGTAAGCGTCGACCGCTGCTTGCTGAGCAAAGCCGACGAGGGAGAAAAAACACAGGCACAACGCAGCGATCGCTCGATAATGACTCATGGTTGTGCCTCTGGTGAAGTTTCCGATGCCCGAAGGTCCACTGTCAGATTGTCAATGAGCCGTGTTTTGCCAATGCGCGCCGCCACCAGAATCACAAAGTGAGTATCGGTGCTTTTCAGTGGTGTCAGATCCTGGGCATTCCTGATTTCAAAGTATTCCAGCTGAAAACCGGCGTCACTGATACGTTGATGACATTCAATCAACTGGCGCTCAGCCACCCGCCTCTCGAGCTGGATACTCGCCGCCATTTGCTTCAAACAAGCGTAGAGGACGGGGGCTACCGAGCGCTCATGCTCGGTCAGATAGTCGTTGCGCGAGGATAATGCCAAGCCGTCCGAGGCTCGGATCGTCGGTGCACCGACAACGTCAGTCACCATGTTGAGATCCCTGACCATCGAGCGCACGATTGCCAGCTGCTGATAATCCTTTTCCCCGAAAACCGCCACGTCTGGCTGGGCAATGTTTAGCAGCTTGGCGACGACAGTGGCCATGCCGTCAAAGTGACCAGGGCGTGCCGCACCGCAAAGACCTTCAGAAACGTTCGGCACACTGACGATGGCCTGATTGAGCATTCCATCCGGATAGATCTGTTCGACAGCGGGGGCAAACAGCACATCACACCCGGCATTGACCAGTCTTTCGCGATCAGCGTCGGGCGTGCGGGGATAGTTGGCCAGGTCTTCATTGGCCCCGAACTGGAGTGGATTGACGAAGATGCTGGCGACGACGAAGTCCGCTCGTTGCTTTGCGCAATGAATCAGGGCTATATGACCGTCATGCAAATTGCCCATGGTCGGCACCAGTGCGACTTTCTTGTTCTCACCCCGGGCGCGGGCCACGAGCGCACGCAGCGCGCCAACCGTATCGACTGTCTGCACCGCGTTACGCCTCTTTAGCCAGTTGCGCCTCGATTGCCTCAATCAACCGCGGATCATCCGCTGCAACGTCCGGAGCGAAACGAGCGACGACCGCACCCTGGCGATCGATCAGAAACTTCTCGAAGTTCCAGAGCACGTCCGTCGTGTTGGCGGACTCGATCCCGTAACCCAGCAGACGCTCGCGCATTGGACCTTCGCCTGTGGACTCGGGTTGCGCGGCTGTCAGTTCGGCGTAGAGAGGATGCTGCTCGGTGCCAACAACCGAGATTTTCGAGAACAGGGGAAAGTGAACGCCATAGTTCACTGAGCAGAACTCAGCGATTTCCGCGTCGCTATAGGGCTCCTGTTCCCTGAAATCGTTGGCAGGGAAACCCAGCACTTCCAGCCCTTGTGAATGCTTGCTCTGGTAGAGCTTTTCCAGACCTTCGTATTGCGGGGTCAGGCCACATTTAGAAGCCACGTTGACCACCAGCAGGACTTTGCCCCGATAATCGCCAAGGCGGCTGGCACTGCCATCGATCTGCTTCAGCGAAATATCATAAAGAGAGTTACTCATTTGTCTGCCTCATGCAGGTTGGCTTCAAAGGGTACGGCCGATGATTTCTTTCATGATCTCCGAGGTGCCGCCATAGATACGGGCCACTCGCGCGTCGACCCAGGCGCGGCTGATCTTGTATTCGCTCATGAAGCCGTAGCCGCCATGCAATTGCAGGAACTCGTCGAGCAGCTTGCCCTGCATTTCCGATCCCAGCAGCTTGGCCATCGCTGCGATTTCGGGCGTCAACTCGCCGCGCATCACCTTGGCCAGGCAGTCGTCGACGAACACCCGCAACATAGTGGCTTGGGCCTTGGCTTCGGCAAGCTTGAAGCGGGTGTTCTGGAAGTCGAGAACCGGTTTGCCAAAGACTTTGCGTTCACGGGTGTAGCCGATGGTTTCTTCCAGCAGCGTGTCGATCGATTGGGCGGCACGGATAGCAATGATCAAGCGTTCCCAGGCCAATTGGTGAGTCAGGTATTTGAACCCCATCCCCTCCTCCCCCAATCGATTGCCAACCGGCACCCTTACCTCATCGAAAAACAGCTCGGCAGTGTCCTGCCCTTTCAGACCGATCTTTTCCAGCAGACGACCCTTGGCAAAACCCGCACGACTTTCTTCGACGCAGATCAAGGTCAGCTCTTTGGCAGCAGGATCAATCTTGGTGGCGGTCACCACCAGGCCGGCATTGCCGCCGTTGGTGATGAAGGTCTTCTGGCCGTTGACGATGTAGTCATCACCGTCGCGGCGCGCCGAAGTGCGCATGGATCGCAGGTCGCTGCCGATGCCTGGTTCGCTCATGGCGATCACGCCAATCAACTCACCGCTGACCATGCGCGGCAGCCATTGCTGCTTCTGCTCTTCGCTGCCATAGGCAACGATGTAAGGGGTGACGATTTCCGAGTGAGTGGTAAAACCCACCGCGGTGGCATTGGCTCGCGCCAGTTCTTCGATCATCACCGCAGAATGACCGAAGTCGCCTCCCGGGCCGCCGTATTCTTCGGGCACCGTGGAGCACAGCAAGCCGTTCTCGCCGGCCTTGAGCCAGACTTCCTTGGGCACGATGCCGTTCTTTTCCCACTCATGCAGGTAGGGCACGATTTCGCGATCGACGAAACGGCGGGCCTGATCACGGAACATATTGTGGTCTTCTCGAAATACGCCACGCATCTTGCTTACTCCAGATCGATTCTTGTTGTTGGCAATGAGTAATCAGCGGTCCCGGTATTGCGGCTCGCGCTTATCGACAAAAGCGGCCACCGCTTCCTGATGGTCTTCGGTGTGATGGGCGAGTGCCTGGTATGCGGCAGACAACTCCAGTAGCGAGTCGAGACGCATATGTTGGCCTTCGCGCAGCAGGCGCTTGCACAGCCGCAACGCATGGCCCGGGTTGCTGGCGATCCGCCGCGCCAAGGCTTGCGCTTCCGACTGCAGGGTTTCATGGGTGCAGACCTGCTCTACCAGGCCCCATTCCAGCGCTTTTGCAGCATCGATAGCGTCACCGGTAAACGCCATCAGGCTGGCTTTCGGGATGCCGATGATGCGCGGCAACAGCCAGGCGCCGCCGTCACCCGGAACAATGCCCAGGCGCACAAAACTCTCGGCGAAGATCGCCTTGGGTGCCGCCAGCCGGATGTCGCACATGCACGCCAGATCCAGGCCCGCACCAATCGCTGGGCCGTTGACCGCGGCGATCACCGGGATATCCAACTCGTAGATCGCCAGGGGAATACGTTGAATGCCATCACGGTAGGTGTTGCGCAGCTCATAAGGCGAGCCAGCGAAGATGCCGCCACGCTCATGCATGTCCTTGACGTTGCCACCGGCACAAAAGGCGCTGCCATTACCGGTGAGCACCATGACCCGCACCGTTGGGTCGCGACGTAATTGGGCACAGAGGTCGACAAACTCCTGAATTTGCTCGGGCGTCGTCAACGCGTTGCGGGTTTCGGGATGGTTCATGCGCACAGTGACGACACCGCCATCGCGCTCTATCTGAAGAAACGGGCTCATACCGGATCACTCACAAGTCGGGTTAATGAATGTTGGCCATGACCTGTCAGTAACGGCCAGTACCCTTCGCTTCCACCCTGGCAGACCCGGACGCCCAGGCGTTGGCTCCAAAGGCTGGCCGATCCGAATTCGCTGCGCCACGCCCACAACCGCCGGGTGAGCAAATGCAGGGGATATTCCTCGGTAAAGCCAATGGCACCATGCACCGAATGGGCAAAGCCGGCGCCAACACTGGCCGCTTCTGCCGTGCTGATTTTTGCGGCCGCAATGGTCAACGTGGCGAGTCCACAACGCGATTCCACGAAGGCAGCCTCGGCGGCAATCCCGGCGGCGGCGGCTTGTTCCGCGAATACCGCCAGTTGCTGTTGAATGGCCTGGAACGAGCCGATGGCCTTGCCGAATTGTTTGCGTTCCCCGGCATAGTTGGCAGTCATGTCCAATAGCGCATGCAATGCCCCGGCAGTCTGCGCCGCGCGCAGCATCGCGCCGCCCAATTCCAGGACATTGGCGTCGAACCCGTTGGGCAGCGGCGCTTGCGCCAGTACCTGGGCGCTGTTGAAACCCAGGTCATCACGCGGTTCGCCAGCCACATTCAGACTGAGCGTGAGTTCACTGGCAGCGCTACGCGATAGCAAAACCACATGCGGAACCCCCGTTGAGCTGTTGGCAATCGCGACAACCTCTTCGACATTACGCCCCCAAGGTACCGAATAGGCGGTGCCATTAACGCGCTCGCCATCGAGCACCAGATTGGCATTGGCAGCCATGCTCAGCGCACCAGCCCTCCCCTCCAGGCCTGACTTGCTCAGCAGCCAGTTGGCCAGCAAGGCCTCACCTATTGGGGCCGGAACGGAAAAGCGTCCGGCGGCACGCACCAGCACATACATATCAGACCAACTGGCTTCGGCTCCGCCCAGCGCTTCGCTGACACCCGCCAAAGAGAAGCCCGACTCATCCAGCGCGGCCCATAAATCCGCCGGCCATTCCCCGCCTTCACACCTCATCACATAAGCGGGCGTCGCCAAATCGGCGAACAGGCGTTCAATCGTCGTTTCAAATATCTCGCGCATTATCGCAACCCCAGGCCGCGGGCAATGATGCCGCGCAGAATTTCACGAGTGCCCCCGCGCAGTGAGAACGAGGGCGCCATCTGAGTCAGGTAGGCGAGTACCCGGGCATGTTCGCTGCCGCCGTCTTGCCGTGGCTCGGTTTCCAGCAGCAGCTGGGCAACCTCGGGGATTTCCTGTTCAAAGGCATTGCCGAGGTCTTTCACGCAGGAAGCCGCCCAGGCTGGGTGCTCACCCGCTGCCAGCTGTGCCGTAACCGACAATGACATGTTGCGCAGGGTCAGCAGCTTGGCCGAAAGACGCCCGATTTCTCGCGCCTGTAACGCGTTGGGGGTCTTGCCCAGCGCATCGATCAGGGTTTTCAGCAGCGCCATGCAGCTGAGGAACCGTTCAGGGCCGCTACGCTCGAAGGCCAGTTCGGCGGTCACTTGATCCCAGCCTTTGCCTTCAGTACCGATCAAGGCATCAGCCGGCAACCGCACATTGTCGAAAAACACTTCGTTGAAATGCTCGCCACCGGCCAGGTCTCGAATGGGTCGGATGGTGATGCCGGGCAGGCTCAGGTCGACAATGAATTGCGACATGCCCTCGTGACGGGCCTCCTGTTTTTCACCGGTACGCACCAGGGCAATCATGTACTGCGAATGATGGGCGTTGGTGGTCCAGACCTTCTGGCCATTGACCAGCCAGCTATCGCCCTCACGGACGGCGGTACTCTTGATCGAAGCCAGGTCGGAGCCTGAGTTGGGCTCGCTCATGCCAATGCAGAAGTAGCTTTCACCCCGGCAAATGGCTGGCAGGTAATACTGTTTTTGTTGCTCGGTACCGAAGCGATTGATCAGCGGACCGCTTTGGCGGTCGGCGATCCAGTGGGCCGATACCGGTGCACCGGCAGCCAGCAACTCTTCGATAATCACATATCGGGCAAAGGGCCCCGCCTCGGCGCCACCATAAGCCTTGGGCAAGGCCATGCCGACCCAGCCCCGGGACCCAAGCTTCTTGCTGAACTCGGCGCTGAAGCCCATCCAGGATTGAGCACTCAAGGTCGGCGGGTAATCGGCCAGCGTGTCATGGATGAACGCCCGCACTTCTGCACGAAGCGCTTCAGCCTCGGGGGGGATGTTGCTGTAGGTAAATTGACTGATGGCCATATGCGCTCTCTAACGCTGAACACAGGCGCAATCGCCTCGAACGAAGCGACCACAGAACGGCAACCGCTCCTGCAGTCGCCGATGGCCGGCGACTGCAGGAACAGCGGCAACTTACAACGCGGTTTGCGCGTCAGCCTGGGCGAACATCGCATTGATGTCGCCGGAGGTAACCGGCTTGTTGTCGTGGCGACCATGATCGGCACCACCCAGGCCCAGGGCCGGCTCGATGCTGACGTGGGTAGCCTGGGCCCGCAGCGCGCCGACTGTGCAGTTTTCTCGACCGTGAATGGAGAACGGATCGAAGGAGAATTCACGCATCGCGTTCAAGTGAGTGACCTTGTCGATCATCTCTTTTGGCAGGTGCTGCAACCCTTCCCACGCTGTTTCCGGCGAGTTTGGCCAAGTGCAGTCAGAATGCGGGTAGTCGCTTTCCCAGGTGACCATGTCGGCGTTCAAGTAGTCGAGGTTCTTCAGGCCGAAGTTGTCTTCGATAAAGCAGGTGATGAAGTGCTTGTTGAAGATGTCACTTGGCATCTTCCCGCCGAAGTTGGAGTTGGTCCACGCGTTGTGATGACGGTGGGTGAAGTCCGCGCGCTCCAACAGGTAAGGAATCCAGCCGATGCCGCCTTCGGAAAGCGCCATGCGCAGGTCCGGGAACTTCTTCCACATCGGTGCCCAGATCCAGTCCGCCGCGGAGTTGGCGATGGAAATCGGCATGGAGGTAATCCAGGCGTCGATTGGCGACATATCCGATGCGTGTTGGGCTTTCACACCGGTACCGATATGACAGCAGATAACCACTTTATTGTCGCTGCAGGCCTTCCACAGTGGATCCCAGTAATCGCTATGGATCGACGGGTAACCGTGAATCGCCGGGTTATCCGACAGCGACAGCGCGTGCACGCCCTGTTTCGCCAGACGCGCCACTTCGGCAGCGGCGGCTTTCATGTCCCACCACGGCACGATCATCAGCGGAATGAAGCGGCCAGGCGCTGCGTTGCACCAGTCGTGCAAATGCCAGTCGTTGTAGGCCTGGATGGCTGCCATCGACACATCGCGGTCAGCGTGGACCTGGAAGCGTTGCCCGGCAAAGCCCGGGAAGGTTGGAAAGCACAATGAACCGAGCACGCCGTTGGCGTTCATGTCGTCGACACGGTCCTTGATGTTCCAGGTACCACGGCGCATTTGGTCGTAGCCCAACGGCTCCATGCCGTATTCCTCTTTCGGTCGACCGACCACGGAGTTGAGGCCCATGTAGCCAGTGGCCTGCTCCTCGAAGACCCACACGTCACGATCGCCTTTCTTGACCACATGAGGTTCACGCCCCTTGAAGCGCGCAGGCATGTGGCGAGCAAAAGCATTCGGTGGCTCGATCGCGTGGTCATCGACACTGACGAGAATCAGATCTTCAACTTTCATTGTTTTCCCCTTCGCATTCGGGCTTGTTGTTGTGCCTGAATCATAGTGCACATCTCGACTTAATTAAACACATTTTTTGAATGTGTTCATATTAATTCCGTTGCGCGGGAAAACCCTTGAGGCAGAATGCGTTGAACCGCGGCAGGCGCAAGACCTGTCGCGGTTCAACCAGACGATTTACAAGAGGGTTATGGACGCCGTTCAGTCCCATAACACATGCAGGTAATGCGGACCGCGCAGCTGTGCACCGACGATCTGGGGCCCCGGCTTGTCTGGGTCAAGGCGGATATTGGGCATCAAGTCGAGGATCGCATTCAGTGCGCAATTGATCTCGGTCTTGGCAACGAATTGACCGATACACATGTGTGGGCCGAAGCCGAAGCCAAACGAAGGTTTTGGTTTGCGGTCGATGTCAAATTTATCGGCGTTTTCGAACGCGTCTTCATCGCGGTTGGCGGAGGTAACGATACATTGCACCATTGCCCCTTTGGGGATCGGCACACCGCGAATCTCCAGATCCTTGGCGGCCTGGCGCACCTTGAAGGTGGCCACGGGCTCAAAACGCACCGCTTCATCAATGGCCTTGTTTACAAGGCTACGATCATTGCGCACCCGCTCCAGCACATCCGGATTTTGCAAAAGCAATGTCATCAAGGTTCCGAAGGTGCGGGTCGTGGTTTCGCTGGCAGCCGGGAGCAGTGAGCGCACGAAGGTGGTGATCTCATGATCGTCCAGGGAACGTCCCTGGTACTCGACGCCGATCAGCCGGCTGATCAAATCATCCCCCGATGCACCCGCAGCCCGACGCTCCGCCACCACCACTTTCACTACGTCATACAGCGCTTGCGCGGCGTCCATGGCTGCGCCACGGGCGGCGGCGGCCTTCTGCGGGTCGACTTGCGGACCGGCCAGGATTGCCAATGCCCAGGCGGCGTATTGCTCGATTTGCTCAGGGCGATCCTCAGGAAAGCCGATCAAGGAGTAAATCACCCGGATCGGGAAATACAGGGCGAAGTCCATCAGGTCGGCGCCCTTGTTCGCCACCATCGGCTTGATGTATTCCTCGCGAATCACGCGGTCGATCCTGGTTTCTTTCCAGCGATTGACCGTCTCCGGCATGAATACCGGTTGCAGCAGATTACGCATGCTCTTGTGAGCATCACCATCCATTGCCGTGAGGATCAGGCCATCGAAAAACGCCCCCAGCCCTTCGGCGATAAAACCACTGGTAAAAGTACCGGCGTCACGCATGACGGCCATGACATCGTCGTATTTGAACAGGGTAAAGGTTGGTCGATTGGCATCCAGGCCGGCAATCGATGGCACGCCCAGACGGGCCATGAAGTTGTCCTGGAGCACAGGCGAATTGGCGCGCATCTCGCTGTAGGTCGCGTGAAGATCGATATCACTGGTGCCGCGATAATTGCTAGCGACGTCGGTAAATACCTTGGTCAGGTCGCTCTGTACCGGTGTGGACATGATCGTCTCCGTTGTTATTGTCATTATTTTTTGAGTCAGCCTGCAGAAGGCTATACCTTTCGGCTAATAATAGGCCTGAGCAGGACAGTATTAGACACTTCTCAATAATTCGATCAACTATTTTAGATGAGCGACCTGCTCAGTAGGCCTGCTGCACCAATGTCATGCGGCCACCCGCCAACATCAGCGCGCAGTACATTCCAAGCTCTACCACTTGGGCGGTGGAGAAAAACGCGCCCAGTTGAGTAAATTGCTCGTCATCGATGCTCAGGTAATCGCTGGCAAACAACTCGGCGTAGCGCAGCGCTGCACGCTCGGCTGGCGTGAAGTACTCGCTGTCCGTCGCCATGCATGCAATATCCTCATCCGTCACACGGTCGGATTTGCGCGCCAGCTGGCAGGCCTTGCAGGTGGTGATGCTGGCAATTTTCAGCCGCACCAGTTCGCGCAAGCGCTCATCCAGCAGACTGTCGCTGTGCAGGCTCTCCATTAAGCCCAGCCAGGCCAACGCCACCTTTGGTCGATGTGCCCAGACCTGCACCGGCGTCGTAGAGCTGAGCATGCGACTGCTCTGACCACGCTCGACCGCGTCTTGCAACGCGGCAGGCATGGCATCCAGGGGAATCAACGGCAAGCGAGCCATCTCAATCGAGCCGTTCGATGATGGTCGCCGTGCCCATGCCACCGGCGCAGCAAATGGCTTGCAACCCATAACGCCCGCCACGGCGCTCGAGCTCATTTAACATCGTGGTCATTAAGCGAGCGCCGCTGGCCCCCAATGGGTGTCCGAGGGCAATGGCGCCACCATTGACGTTCAACTTACTGTGCGGCACACCGGTCTCCTGCATCCAGGCCAGCGGCACGGAGGCAAAAGCTTCGTTGACCTCAAACAGATCAATGTCATTGATACTCAGTCCTGCCTTGGCAAGTACCTTTTGAGTAGCGGCAATCGGGCCGGTGAGCATCAATGTCGGGTCAGAGCCGACTGTGGTGAAGGCCACGACACGCGCTCGTGCTTTGAGGCCGAGCTTTTTCGCTGTGTCGGCACTCATCAGCAGCAACGCTGCCGCACCGTCGGAGATCTGCGACGAGTTACCAGCGGTGATGCGCCCGGTGTCCGGACGAAAACTGGTTTTAAGTGTCGACAGTTTTTCCCGCGACGTATCACGACGAATGGTTTCATCTTGACGCAACACACCAGCGGGTTCCGACAGCTCTTTTTCGCGGAGTTCTTCAACCACCACCGGTATGGTTTCATTATCGAAATAACCGGCATCGCAGGCAGTCGCTGCACGCTGGTGACTGGCGAAAGCGAAATCGTCCAGCGCATCGCGGCTGAGCGCCCACTTGTCAGCCATACGCTCGGCCGCCTCCCCCTGACTGGTCAGCTCATAACGTTGCGCCGCCATCCAGCCAAACGCCGCGCCGTGGATCTCACGGTTACTGCCCATGGGCACGCGACTCATGTTTTCCGCGCCACCGGCCACCACAATATCGGCGGCACCCGCCGCGATGGCGCCAACGGCCATATGCACAGCCACTTCACCCGAACCGCATTTACGGTCGATAGTCAGCCCCGCAACGGTGACCGGCCAGCCAGCGCCGAGTAACGCCGTGCGGGCAATATTGGCGGACTGTTCGCCAATTTGCGTGACATTGCCGAAGATCACGTCATCGACCAACGTCGGCGAGACATCGACCCGCTCCAGCAAACGGCTGATCACCAACGACCCAAGGTGATCAGCGCGTACGCCGGCAAGGCTGCCGCGGAACTTGCCGATGGGCGTACGTACCGCATCAACAATGACGATGTCTTTCATAGCGCACTCGCCTTGAGCCCCGAGCCCGGTACTTGCTTACCCTCTTCATAGCGGTAAACCCCGTGTCCTGACTTGCGCCCCAGTCGTCCGGCGGCGACCATTTTGATGATCAGCGGGCAAGGTCGAAATTTTTCGCCCAAGGTCTGGTGCAAATAACGCAGTACCGACAGCCGCGTGTCCCAGCCGGTCAAGTCTCCCAATTCCAATGGACCCATCGGGTGGTTGAAGCCCAGGCGCAGCGCCGTGTCGATGTCCTCGGCGGTTGCGGTGCCTTCCTGCAGCATCCACATCGCCTCGTTGCCCAGCAGCGCAGACATGCGACTGGTGGTCAGTCCTGGCGACTCATTGACCACGATCGAGGTTTTACTGATCTGCTCGCACAGGGTGCGAGTGCGCGCCACCACTTCATCGCTGGTGGCCAAACCACGCACCAACTCCACCAGTTTCATTTTGTGCACGGGGTTGAAGAAGTGCATGCCGATCACGCGATCGGCACAGTCCACCGACGCCGCAATCTCGGTCACGCTGAGGGCCGACGTATTGGTGGCAATAATGGCATCCGCCGCCAGCAGCGGCGCCGCCTGGCCAATCACCGCCTTCTTCACCGCCAACTGTTCGGAGACCGTCTCCACCAGCCAGTTGGCCCCCATCGCAGCTTCGCTCAAGTCGCTACACGTCAGCAGATTGGCCAGCGATTGCTGCGCTTGTTCTTCGCTGACCTTGCCCAGACGCACGCCATCGGCAAGGATCTTTTCGATGCTTGCCCGGGCGTTCGTCAACGAGACGGCATTGGTATCGACCAACAGCGTATTGAAACCTGCGCTTGCGAACGCATGGGCAATACCGGTGCCCATCAGACCGGCACCCACCACGACTACTTTTTCTTTATTGGCGTTCATGTTTGGCTCTCGATTAGGCGCGGTTCTTTTTACTGACCACATTGCGCAACGTGCCAATGCCTTCGACGCTGGCTTCGACCACATCGCCTTCCTTGAGGAACAGGCCGGTGCCCATCCCCACTCCCGCCGGCGAGCCAGTGAACAGCACGTCGCCACTGGCAAAACTCGAACGCTGCTGCACGAAGCGAATCAGCTGGCCAACATCCCAGGTCATTTCACCGGTTGAGCCGTCCTGACGCACTTCACCATTCACTTTCAGGGTCAGGCGCAAGTGTGGTGAGCCCTCGGGAAACTCATCCTTGGTCACGATCCAGGGCCCAAGACCGGTGGTCTGGTCCTGGCTTTTGGCGGCGAAAAGGTCCATGCCTATACCTGCCGGCCCACTACGCTGCAGGTCGCGCGCGCTGACGTCATTGCCGACGGTGTAGCCGAGCACGCAAGCCAGTGGGTTTTCCAAGTCGATTTCTTCGGTGCCGATGACGGCCACCAGTTCAACTTCGTGATCGAGCTCTTCAGTTAACGGCGGGAAACGGATCGGGTCATTGGCGCCAATCAGCGCGCCATAGGCCTTGAGAAAAGCCACCGGCTGTACCGGCGCCTGCAATCCGAATTCCACCAGGTGCTTGGCGTAATTGGCACCCGCCACTACCACCCGATTGATCGGTTCAATCGGGGGCAGCAGGCGCACCTTCGACAACGGCAGCGATGGCCCGGCAAAACGCACCGAACTGATACCGCGCCCGGCGGCTACCGCCGGTGCCCAATCCTTGAAATCACCGGAAATGGGTGTCACTTGATCTTGAGCGACATCCACCACGGCCCAAAAAACGCCGGTAGAAAAATACTCACATCGCGCCAGTTTCATCAGCCACCTACCTTGCCCAACTTGGCAGGATCCAGGTGCAGCAAGCGGCATGCGTTTTCATAACGGATCTTGCGCATGTCCGCATCGGACAACTGCAGACCGTGTGTCAGATCGTGGCGCACGGCATCGCTGCCGCCGAAGTTGCTGCCGTACAGCACATGGTCCGCACCGATAATGTCGACCAGAGCCTGGCGCATCGGCACTTCATGCAGCTCTACGTCGAAGTAGAAGTTTTTCATGTACTCGAGCAGTGGCTTCTTGTTGTATTTAACGTCGAGGTTTTCATTGGTCTTGGCCAGGCGACCGAGCTGGTACGGGACATAACCGCCGCCGTGGGTGATGTAGACCTTGAGGTCAGGGAAGCGATCCAGAACGCCGCCGCAAATCAGGTTCCAGAAACAACGGGTTTCGTCGTATTGCATGCCGACGATAGCGGTGGTTTCGTAGCGGTCGCTGTTAGCGTTCTTGCCCCAGGTAACGGACTGGTTATAGCCGTGTACAAAAATCGGCAGATCCAGGTCACAGAGGGTTTTCCACACCACATCAAGTTCCGGCGAATCGAATTCCAGACCGCCGAAGTTGGCACCGCCAGCGACCAGGCCCTTGGCTCCCAGCTCTGTGCAAGCGTGACGTATTTCAGCCGCCGCCGCTTCAGGTGCATTGAGCGGTGCATGAGCCCAGAACATCAGGCGATCAGGGGCTGCGGAGCAGTATTCGGCCAGCGTGTTGTTGACGGTGCGGGCGAATGGCACGGCGAATTCGGCTTCAGTCCAATACATGTAGCAATGGGACGGGACGGAAACCACCTGCAGGTTCTGCCCTGCGGCATCCATACCGGCCAGGCGCACTTTTGGGTCAGCCCAGCGTGAAAAATATTCCTCAAGCTTGGGACCATTACCGGAGCGCACGGCAGCCTTACGCTCTGGCGACCCGAGACCAAGAATCCAATCACCTACACGCAGCTTGATATCGCCGTCGGCGTGTTGCTCGAAGAACGGCCCCCAGTGCGGGTGCTGGTTGTAATAGCCAGGGTGGGGTGCGTGGGCGTGTAGATCGATAAGCATGTCTAGGTACCTCGAAGTTGGCACTTTTTTATTGGTTATTGGCGCAGAGCCTTCACGTGACCAGGATCAAACTGCCGCGAAAGGGGAAGCCAGGGGCTCACTGCTAAGACCAGAGCTTAAATTTAAATTGAGCAGAAATCAAAAATCTGTTCAGTTTATTTTCAAGACGCGTGAAAAAGCCCGAGCCAGAGCCTTCGCCAGATGTCAAAAACACTTCGCAGAGTCAAAAAATGGACGCAGAAAGGAAAAATCGCGGCACGCAGGCGAGAGAAAATTATCAGGCGGAAACGAAAAGCCCCCGAAATACGGGGGCTTTGCCTATAGCGCAAGGGTGTTGGTCGGCAGTTAGCGACGAGTGCGGGAGGTGGAACCCATGATCAAGGCACCGAGCAGTTTTTTCACCCGTACCGGGAACAAACGTCGCCCCGCCGCTTCCGGCACCAGGATTTCACTCAACACGTATCGAATGATCATTTCGCAGATCAGCTCACGGTCAAGACGGACCCCGAGGCGCTCATCCCAATCGTCGAACACGATGCCCAGGCCATCCTGAAAGCGCACGATCGAATCGTGGAAAATCCGCCGAAAGAAGCCCAGTGCGTAGTCAGGTGCAACCACCAGCAACCGCCGGGCTCGACTCTGCTCGAGGTAGTTGTCGAGATAGGCAAACAGCGCGTTGAGGCGTGCTTCCGGGTCGCTGATATGGCCCAGCTCCTGGGACAGCGAACTGTGGAAACTTTCGCGTTTATGCCGGGAAAAGGTGTCGAGCAAGTCTTCCTGGGAGGCGAAATAGCGATAAAAGGTACCGCGCGAAACACCGGCCACCTGGCACACATCCAGGATCGAAATACGATCCGCACCCGACATCAGCACCACTTCTTCAGTGGCTTTAAGAATGTTGGCAATGGTCTCTTCCGAACGGCGGTTCGGCTTGACCTTGGGGCCTGCCACGCCATTGGCGGCGGTACGTCGCTCCACCGGTTTTACCGGAGTCACCCCTGCATCAGGCAGCGATTTTTTTTTCGTTTTGGAGGCTGGCGTCGGCGCTTCTGCTTTCTGGGATGCGGCTTTTGGCATGGATTGACGGGCTCATTGAGAGTAAAGATAGATCAACACTAGCACAGGATCTGTGCATAAATAAGATTTCATGTTCAACTTATTGCTAAAGACATTTCCATATTTTGTATTTAGAATCAAATTCTCTCATCAAAATAAAATCAGGCAAACCAGCAGCTTTAGGCGCCTAAAAGGAGAATATTCATGGGCAGCAGTGGCAATCCAGAAACCTGGGCAGTGGGAGAACGAGACACTGTCATCGAAGCGCTAAGTCGTGCAGTAGCAAGGCATCCAGACAAGATTTTGTTGGATTTCAGTGGTGAGTTATACACTTATGCTCAGGTTGACTCACTATCAACAAAGATGGCCAACGCCCTCGCTACCCTGGGCGTGAAAGCCGGTGAAACCGTGCTGACGATGCTCGATAACAACATCGACGCTGTCACCACCTGGTTGGCCATCAATAAGCTCTGCGCCGTGAGCGTGCCGATCAACACCGCGCTCAAGGGCGAGTTTCTGCGTCACCAGATCGCCGATACCGGCACTGCAGTGGTGATTTGCGAAGCAGCCTACCTGCCACGCATCACACCGCTCGCCGAGCAACTGCAGGACGTCCAGCACATCCTTCACCGAGGCACGGTCGATGCGATCCCCGAATGCCGAATTCGCATTGCGCCACTGGATGAATGGCGCGGCCATGACGCCACTCCACTCGTCAATAAACCGCAACCTTCAGACCTTGCCTGCCTGATTTACACCTCAGGCACCACAGGCCCTTCCAAGGGTTGCATGATCAGCTACAACTTCATGTGCAACCTGGCACGCTTGCAATTGCGTGCCGGTCCAGCCAGTGCCGATGACGTGACCATCACGCCATTGCCGCTGTTCCATATGAATGCGCTATGTGTATCGATCATCGCCAGCATTCTGGTGGGCGCGCGCGCCGCCATTCTCCCGCGCTTCTCCGTTTCCAATTTCTGGCAGGAAGTGGAACGCTCCGGCGCTACCATCGCCTCGATCCTGGGTGGCATGGGCGGTCTCCTCGCCCAGGCGCCGGATAACGAAGCGATGCTGCGTTGTGTCGGGCAGATCCATACCGCTCGAGGCAACCCTTACACCGAAGAAACCAAAAAGATCTGGCGCGAGCGTTTCGGTACCAAGCTGGTGGGCGGCAATGGCTATGGCCTCACCGAAGCCTGCGTTATCACCTCATTGGCTGCCGGCGAGTACGCCGCACCGGGCTCTTCGGGTAAACGCATTGCGGATTTCGATGTACGCATCGTCGACGACCTCGATCAGGAAGTTGCGCCAAACAGCGCCGGCGAAATTGTGGTTCGTCCGCTGCGTCCGGACATCATGTTCCAGGGCTACTGGCGCCGTCCGGAAGACACCCAGAAGCTGATGCGCAACATGTGGTTCCACACTGGTGACATTGGCAAGTTCGATGACGATGGCTTTTTCTACTTCGTCGATCGCAAGAAGGATTATCTGCGCCGCCGAGGCGAAAACATTTCCAGCTTTGAAATGGAAGCAGCCTTTGCTGTTCACCCGGCATTGGCCGAGGTCGCGGTACATGCAGTGCCATCGGATAAAGGCGAGGACGATGTGAAAGTCACAGCGGTGCTGCATGAAGGCGTGACCCTGGATCCGGAGCAGCTGTTCCATTGGGCCACCGAATCGGTGCCTTACTATGCCCTGCCCCGCTATATCGAATTTCGCAGCAGCTTGCCGAAGAACCCCCAGGGTCGGGTGTTGAAATATTTGCTGCGCGATGAAGGAAAAACCGCGACCACTTGGGACTTGGAAACCACATCGATAGTGGTCTCCAAAAAATAATAGTCTCTAGCTGGCTGCAGTTGGCCATCCAACATAGAAAAGCCCGCTTTGAAGCGGGCTTTCTCGTCCATTGGGCCTGGTGTCGCCGTTGTAGGAGTGAGCCTGCTCGCGATGAACTTAAGGACAACGCGCTCTACAGAACGTACACGTTATCGTTAACGTCCATCGCGAGCAGGCTCGTTCCTACATTGATCTGTTGAATTCAATACTCACGCACAGGAATGCCTTTGGGACGGGAGTTATAACCCGGCAGATGCAGGCCTCCGTCGACGTGAATGGTTTCGCCCGTGATGAAACGCGACATCTCGGACGCAAGGAATACCACCACTGGGCCAATGTCGGCTTCAGGCTCGCCACAACGGCCCAGTGGACGCATGGAAGCAGACATCTCGGCAAAGCCGGGGTTCTCTGCGGCGAGCTTGTGAAAGGTGGCACCCATTGCCGTAGGAGCGATGGCGTTGGTGCGGATGTTGAACCGCCCCCACTCGGATGCAGCACTGCGGGTCAGCCCGACAATGGCCGACTTCGCCGTGTTGTAGTCGCCATGCAACCAGGCACCGATTTCGATATCGATAGAGTAGAAGTTGATGATCTTGCCACCGCCCCGCGCCTTCATATGAGGCAGCGCGGCTTTCATCGCCCACCATGCAGCCCACACTGTAGAACCTAGGGTTTGCTCCAGCATGGCATCGGTTTTTTCTTCCAGGAGCACATTGGGGGTGGGCGCAAAGGCGTTGTTGACAAGGATGTCCAGCCCCCCGAATTGATCGACGGCCAATTGCACGGCGGCCTCGATATCCGTTTTGCTGCACACGTCTGTCTTGATGAATACAGCCTGGCCACCTAACGCTTTCAGTTCGGCGACTACGGCCTCTCCACTGGCGACATCCAGTTCGGCGACCACTACGGCAGCACCCTCTTTGGCAAAGTTCAGCGCAATACCGCGCCCAATCCCGCCGCCTGCACCGGTAATCAGCGCAACCTGTTCATTTAGCAGTGCCATAGCCACTCCGTTTTTTGTTTTTTTGTGAACATTATTGGTTATAGTGTCTAAATATAGCGTATTTTTTCAAGCTAAACAGTATTGGAACAAGGATATTGAGGATGACTGTATTTCGTCGGCGCATAGACATCATTGCTCACCCTGTCGATGGCACAGGTGAAGTCCGCGCGGCTCTGGAAGATGACTTTCACCACTTCCGTGTATGGGTTCGCCACCACGAAGGCGAAGTGACTGCCATTGGCGGTGAAGCGCTGCGCTACCCCTTTTCCATGTGCCCACAGGCTTGCGGCCCATTACAGCTGTTGTTAGGCATGAAACTGGACCGGATAGCCCACTCAGTCACCCGGCAGGCCGACGCCAGCCATCAATGCACCCACCTGTTCGACTTGGCGGGCCTTGCCATTGCAGCCGCCGCACGCGGCACCCACCAGCGACGTTATGACATCAACATCGGCCGACGCATCGCCAATCGCACCCGCGCAACCTTGATATGCGATGGCGTTGAAGATCTGGTCTGGGACGTCGATGGCACATTGATCGAAGGTCCGATGCCCTATTCCGGCATCAATCTTCGCGAAGGCATGGCTCGCTGGGCACTCAATACACTCAACGAAGAAGTCGCCGAAGCGGCCCTTTTACTTCGTCGCTGCACGCTGATCTCAATGGGGCGCGCCTTCAACCTTGATGAGGAGATTCACGCCGCAAGCACCGCGCTCTGCTACAGCCAACAGCCCGTACGCGCCGAGCAGGCACTGCGAATGAAGGGATCTACCCTGGATTTCACCCATGAACAACTCAAGTTGTGCGCCGAGGACCAGGATTGGTTGAGACAAAGGCCTTAACCAGGCTGCTTCTGGCGCAAGAGCTACACGACCGACAACTGCCAGGCCCGACGATCCGGGTTCGCCCCGGACCGCCGATATGACTTAGAGGAAGACGGCCAGGTTGGGTGTGCCGAGCACCGCCTGGTCGAGGATGACTTCACGCCGGGAAAGCTTGAACCCCGCCTCATGCAGACGCAGCACGTCACGTCGCTCACCACTGATGACGTCAACATGGTGATCGTTGAAACGGCTACGGGTCAGTAGCAGGTAACTGGTCACCACAAACTCATCGCTCTTGTCGGTTTCTTCGACAAACACGTTGGTCACCAAACGCCGGGTACGCGAGGGAGGATCTTCCGCCCAGGCGCTTTTACCGGACAGGCGCAAAATGCGGCCCATGATCGAACGGTAGTCATCGTGATAGTGCTGGACACTGCGCACAATGGTGGTTCTCAACTCGGACGCCACGCGAGTCTGGCGTAGCGGCACGGTGTACACCAGGTCGGTGTCCAGGCGTTCGGCCCACTCCTGCAGGCGAATCTGGTCGAGCAGCGTGGCTTCCTCGTAGAGAAAGGTCACCACATCGTTGTAGATTGGCGAGCCCACCGGCACCCGCTTTGTGCCGACTGGGGAACCCGGCTGGATATCCTCCACGCCGCGTTGTTGAACCTGAGCCATGAGTCACTCCTCACTTTTATTCTTGTGCTTGTAAATGCTGTATCCGGCGACTGCGGCCCGCGGGGGCCGCTTTCGAACCAGGCCTGGCGAACGCTTATTGGTCGTCCGAGGCGGTCATCAGTTCGTGCCAGTACAACCACCAGTGCCACTGGGTATCGTCCTTGGTAAACCCTTCATTGACGATGCCGGGGCCTGGCCAACCCTCAGGTGCTCCGGTTTCAAAGCATGCCTGGTATTTCAGCGTGCTCTTGCGGCCCATCGCGCCTTTGGCGGCCAGGGTCATGTGCGGCCAGGTATCGGAGTCATCCTGCTCGACCATGCCCGAGGTGCCGAACAACTGGATGGTTTGCTTGAGCATCTTGTCGCGCAGTTCAGGGGATGCGTCTTTCTCGGCAAACACCCAGTTGACGAACTCTAGCTTGTCCGGGCCGCGCGGCACGTAAGCGTGCAGGGTCATCGACCCGACTACGCTGCCGTCCGGCTGCGGAATGTAGACGAAGCCGAAAAGAATGTTCGGGAACATCCCACCGACTTGCGGCGGCATGCTGGTCAGCACTTTCAACTGGTCTTCCGACAAATTGCGCGCCAGCTGCTCGACCATGTCGGCAGTCATGCCCGCAGGCGGCAATGCTTCCAGTTTTTGCTGCACGGTCAGTTCGGCAGGGTCGAGGCCGGTCAGGCGCTTGATCTTGCGCGCCAGGTCGATGCAGCGCAGCGCATGGCCGTGGGGCGAGCTGATTTCGACGCCGATCATTTCCGGGCTGAGATCGGCGGTTTCACCCTCGCCCTTCTTGGCGTAGTTGCCCACTTCACCGAGCCAACGGTGCAAGGTCAGCGTGTGGAAGCCATCGGCCGCCGATTGCTCGCCCGCGGTTTTCCAGTTGGCATTGACGACAAAGCGCTGGGGTGGACCGAGCACTTCCATGCCCTTGTCGGAACGACAGAACAACATGTCGTAATACCACTTGGCATCGCCCAGGAACTCGTCAAACGACGGTCCTTCGATGTTCCAGGTGGCAAATACCAGACCGCCATACAAGGTGACCCGAGCCTTTTTCAGACCCAGCTCTTCCTTGGGCAGCATCTTGCCGTGCATGCATTCGCGCTCGACCGGCGAGCCGATGAAATCACCATTGGGGCGGAAGGCCCAGCCGTGATAGATGCATTTATGAATTTGCGTGTTGCCGCAATCGGCGGTGCTGATGCGCATGCCGCGGTGCGGGCACACGTTGAGGGTGACGAACACCTCGCCCTGCTTGCCACGGGCAACAATGACCGAATCAGACCCCATGTCACGGACCATGAAGTCTCCGGAATTGGGGATTTCCGACTCATGGCCCAGGAGTACCCAGATCTTGCCGAAGATTTTCTCCATTTCCAGCTCGTAAATTTCGCGGTCGGACAACACGCGCATTTGTACTTCACGGCTGGATGGATAGATCAGGTCCGAGACCTTGGTTCCATCAGACAATACGGGGCTTGTTCTTGTTAGCATGATTGCCTCCTAATCAGAGCGTCACGACAGTGGTCGCAACGAAATATAAGACACTTTCTTTATTTTTGTACATAGAATTCACTTTCTACTTGTAAGTGAATTCTTCAACATTCGTGTAACGTCAGTTCTTGCCAGTCGCGGTGCCCACCTGGGTGCGCAGCACGCCAATACCGTCGATCTCCAGCTCGACCACGTCACCGGGCTTCAAATAGCGCAATTGCTCCAGTCCACAGCCGTTACCGACCGTGCCGGAGCCGAGAAACTCACCGGGGTACAAGGTTTCCGAGCGGGACACGTGGGCGATCACGTCCTCGAAGCTCCAGCGCATGTCGCGGGTATTGCCGCGCCCCCACTCCTCCCCGTTGACCCGGGCAACCATGTTCAGGTCGTAGGGATCACCCAGTTCGTCTGCGGTCACCAGGCACGGCCCCATGATGTTGGCTGTGTCGAAATCCTTGCTCTTGGCCGGACCGAGCATGCCGGGCATTTCCAGGGCCTGTGCGTCGCGCGCGCTCATGTCGTTGAAGATGGTGTAACCGACGATATGCGAACGGGCGGCTTCACGACTGATGTCCTTGCCGCGCTTGCCGATGTAGCAACCGAACTCCAGTTCGAAATCCATTGCCCGACTGAAGCTCGGCCACTGGAACTCATCATCGATGCCGATCACCGCGAAACGGTTGCCCTTGTAGTAGATGGGCTGCTTGTTGAAAGTCTCGATCACCCGGTCGTCGGCGCGAGTGTTCATCGCCTTCAAGGTCGCTTCCGGGTCTTCGGTACGCAACGCCCGGGCGCGCCGGGCCGCCGCGAAACTCTGGCGCAGGTGCAACTCGAAGCAGGAGCAATCGCGCATCTGCGGTGGCGGTTGGATCGGTGCGCGAAGTTTCACACTGGCGCGCTCCAGCACTGCCGCCGAGGGGGCCTTGGCCACCAGGGAGCGGGCCAACTCCAGCGCCGGCTCACCGGCTTCCACCAGGGACAGAATACTGCTCAGTGCCGGGGTTTCGCGGCTTTCCAGCAAGCGGTAGGCGATTTGCAGGTCTAGCACCTGTTGGTCCTGGTTGAGCAACGCACCCGCTCGATCAAAGCCCTCGGCATCGGTATAGGTCACCAGTCTCATACGCGGCCACTCACAGGCAGCAGCGCACCGGTTACCGCAGCGGCTTCGTCGGACAACAGGAACGCCACTACCGCTGCCAGCGCTTGCGGCGTCACCCAGCGGCTGCTGTCGGCATCAGGCATGTCGGCGCGATTAGTGGGTGTATCGATGATGCTTGGCAGCACGGCGTTGACCGTGACACCACGATCTTTCAGCTCTTCGGCCAGGGCTTCGGTCAACCGGGCGACACCGGCCTTGGAGGCTGCATAAGCCCCCATACCTGCCGCGGCCTTGACCGAGGCCAGCGCGCCAATGTTGACGATGCGTCCTGCCGTGGAATCCAACAGATGCGCCAGCGCCGATTGAGAACTGACCACGGCGGTACGCACGTTCATCTGGTAGAGACGATCCCAGGTCAGCAGGTTACCGCCTTCGACCGTCTCCCAGGCAAAACCGCCCGCGACGTTGACCAGACCATCAATACCGCCCCACTGCGCGGCGATCTGCTCGAACGCAGCACTGGCCGACTCGGTCGAAGTCAGGTCGACACCGCCCAGGCACAGCAGGTTTTCCGTGTCCAGCAGGGAGGCAGGCGCCTCGCTGCGATCCAGCAACGCAACCCGGGCGCCACGTGCCAGCAGAAATGTGCCAAGTGCGCTGCCGAGGGCTCCAAACCCACCGGTGACGACTACCCTTTTGTCCAGTAACGACTGGGACATCGCGAAATCCTCTTGTTGTTGTTTTACGGTGCGAAGGTTCGATTCGCGCCTTCGTCGGTACAAATATATGACACTTTTATAAAATATGTTCAAATGATACCGTATGACTTCAAGTCAAACACTCACCTGCGGACCGCTGATGCCTAGAAAACTTCCTGCACTCAACGCCGACAACCTTGCTTTCTGGCAAGGCGGCAAACAGGGCGAACTGCTCATTCATCGCTGCGCGGCCTGCACCCAGTATTTCCATCCGCCCGCGCCGCTCTGTCCGCATTGCGCAAGCTTTGACGTGGCGCCAGAAGCGGTGTCCGGAAAAGGCAAGGTGCTCAGCTACACCATCAACCACCAGGCCTGGACCCCTGACCTTGTGGAGCCTTATGTGGTGGCAATCGTCGAGCTGGTGGAACAACCCGGCTTGCAATTCGTGAGCAACGTGGTGGGCCTGCCGGTCACGGATGTGCATATCGACATGCCGGTACGAGTCAGCTTCCTCAATGTCGAGGATGTCTGGTTGCCTCTGTTCGAGAAGGATCAGTGATGTTCGATCATCGTTATGAAAAAGACGTAGCCATCACCGGCATCGGCCAATCGGAAGTCGGCCGACCGTCGAACAAGTCAGCCATGCGCCTGACCCTCGAAGCCTGCCTGGAAGCGATAGCCGACGCCGGGCTGCAACGCAGCGATATAGATGGCGTGGGCTGCTGGCCGGGTGACAACAACAATGGCGACGCGTTTTCGCCGGTCGGCCCCAGCGCACTGAAAAGCGCTCTTGGACTCAACGTCAACTGGTTCGGCGGCGGTTACGAAGGCCCCGGCCCCCTCACTGGCGTGATCAATGGTGCCATGGCGATTGCGGCGGGCCTGTGCAAGCACGTACTGGTGTTTCGCACCATCACCGAAGCGTCGGCCCGCCTGGTCAACAAGCAAGCGAGTGCCCTGACCAACAAAACCCAGGGGCGCGACAGTAGCTACGCCTGGCAGTGGTTCACGCCTTTCAATGTGTTATCGGCGACCAATCTGATGGCGCTGTATGCCCAACGCCATTTCCATGAATACGGCACCCGACCGGAGCAGCTGGCACAGATAGCCCTGACCTGTCGCCAGAACGCCATGCGCAACCCCAAGGCGGTGTTTCGCACGCCGATGAGTATGGAGGACTACATGGCGTCGCGGATGATTTCCACTCCGCTGCGCATGTTCGACTGCGACGTGCATTGCGATGCATCGACTGCCATCGTCCTGTCGCGCCGGGATATCGCCCAGGATCAACCCAACCAGCCGATCCGCATCGAGGCCATGGGAGCTGCATTGAACCAGCCCTGGTCCTGGGACCAGATCTCCCTGACCAAAATGGCTGCCTTCGATGTCGGTCAGATGATGTGGGCACGCACTGACTACAGCCCGCAGGATGTCGAATCTGCGCAGTTGTACGATGGGTTTTCGATTTTGACCCTGATCTGGCTCGAGGCCCTGGGCCTGTGCCCCGTCGGGGAAAGCGGCAGGTTTGTCGAGGGTGGCACACGCATCGCACTGGATGGCAGCTTGCCAATCAATACCAACGGCGGACAACTATCCGGTGGACGCACCCATGGCCTGGGTTACGTGCATGAAGCCTGCCTGCAACTGTGGGGCCGTGCCGAAGGGCGGCAAACCCGCGAGCACCGCGTCAGCACGGTAGCCGCAGGGGGCGGCCCGCTGGGGGGCAGCCTGCTGCTGGTCCGGGAGTAACGGCATGGCTCAGTAAAGTACGCCGGCCACTTCGCTGCAGAACTCGATCAGTGCCTTGCCCAGTTCGGCAAGGCCCTCTTCATCGCGCTGCCCGCGGAACATCACCGCGGAAACGGTGAAGTCGATGCTGTGGGTCGGTGAGTACACAGGCGCCGCGACGGCAAGAATCCCACCCGAGAAATGCCCGTCGTCCACTGCCCAACCACGCTCGGCAGCGACCCGGACTTCTTCCCGGAAAACCTCCAGCGACAGCGGCTGGGCCCAGCGAATGGTATCGAAACTGCTTTGTACCTCGGGATCGTCGAGGTCGATCTGAGTGGCGAACAAACGCCCGCTGGCGCCCATCAGAATCGGCAGGCGCTGACCTTCGGCCATGTCGATGCGCACATCAGTCGGGCTGGCAGCGGAGCTGACAATGACGATGCGGTCGGGGCTCATCTTGCGCCAAAGGGTGATGGTTACCCGCTGGCGCGCGGCCAGGTTCTGCAGCAGGGGTTTGGCCATCTGCACGCGGTGGCCCTGGGTGACCAATTGCTCGACCAGACGCGCCAGGCCCAGGCCCACGGAGTAACGCTTGGACATGGCACTGAAGTCGACCACGTCCTCTTGCACCAGCGTGCGCAGGATGTTGAAGCAGGTGCTGGGATTGATCTTCAGTTGTCGGGCGATGTCCACCGAGCGTTCCGGTGTGCCCACCTGGCTGAGGTAACGCAGGATGCGTATCGCGTTGGAAACGGGTTTGACGAGTGTTGCGCCGGCTGATTTGTTGTTGTCGTTGACGTCGGTGAAGTCCATGCCCAATCCAGTCACTTTATAGTGTCGCCATTCTAGCCTGAGAATGAATCGCGCCGTAAAGTTTTGTCTGGGAATTATTCGAACATTTCAGCCCGGTTGTCTGACCAGAGGTTGATGGATCAGCCGGCGGGTTTTCAGGTCCTCGCGACGAAAACGTTCGATGAGACGCTCCTGGATATGGTCTGCCTGAGTCACCC
This sequence comes from Pseudomonas umsongensis, assembly GCF_002236105.1. GTDB lineage: Bacteria > Pseudomonadota > Gammaproteobacteria > Pseudomonadales > Pseudomonadaceae > Aquipseudomonas > Aquipseudomonas umsongensis. The sequence goes on along the minus strand of NZ_NIWU01000001.1, from coordinate 285,037 downwards.
GCGTCTGCTGGCGCAAGTACTCCAGCCAGGATTCGACAATGAATCGCTCGCTGTAGAGCTGCGGGTTGGCCATGTCGCGGTACAGTCGCCAGTTCTGCGCACCGTTGCGCCGGCGCGCCTTGCCTACTGCGTACACGGCAGCCAGGAAGTCATCGCAGTCCGGCGCCGTCACCTGGTACACGATCTCTACCGATACCGGTCCATCGGCATGGGACACTGGGCTGGCCAGCTGAAGTTTGTCGGTCAATTGCACTTCGGCGAAATCTGCCTCCTGACCCAGCTCCACACGACCGTTACGGGTCAACAGAATGCCGACCAGCAACAAAAGCGCAGAAAGCAACAGGCTCTGGCTCAGTCCCACGTACTCGGCCAGCGCCCCCCAGATCGCACCGCCGGCGGCCATCGAACCCATGAGGATCAACACATAGACCGATGCGACCCGTGCGCGAACCCAATTGGCGGCATACGTCTGCACAACCGTGGAAATGGTCGCATTGACCGCCATCCAGCCAAACCCTGCAAGCAACATCATTGCGCAGACCCCATAGCGGTTATGGGACAGCGCGGCGGTGAGGGTCGCGAGGGCAAAGGCGATGGCACCGCACACCAGCAGATGACGCATGCTCATGACTCGATACAGACGTGGCAAGTTGAGCGCCGCCAGCACGGCGCCCGCGCCAAGAAACGCCATGAGCAAGCCGTAACCGCCGGCGTCCATACCCAATTCCTGCTTGGCTACCAGGGGCATCAATGCCCACAAAGCGCTGGCGCAGCTGGTGAATACCAACACCTGCTTCATGGCGCTGAACAATACCGCCGAATGACGGATATAACGCAGGCCGCTGCGCATGCCTCCCGTCAGGGTTTCCGGTGGCAAGCCCACGGCTGGCGGGTTGGGTACCAGGCGAAAGAGGAAGAGCAGCACCAAGAACATGCACAGCGCGATGACCAGAAACACCGAAGTGGTGTTCCAGTAAGCAATCAACGCACCGGCCAGCGCTGGCCCCAAAGCGCGGGTCGCGTTGATGGAAATGCCGTTCAAGGACACGGCCGCAGGTACCTGATCGCGGGAAAGTACACCGACCATGGTGACCATCCACGCCGACATCCCCAAGGCACTGCCGGTGCCCAGGACAAAGGTAAACGCCAGCAATCCCCAGGTTTCCAGATGTGCGCTGTACGCCAGCCCGCACAGCACCAGCGCGGCGAACAGCATCATGCACTGGGTAATGATCAGCCAGTTGCGACGATCGACCCGATCGGCAATCACGCCGCCCGGGAAGGCAAACAGGAACACCGGCAGGGTCACGGCGGTTTGCACCAGCGAGACCATCGCCGCAGACGTGGTCAATGTGGTCATGATCCACGCCGCGGCAACTGTCTGCATCCAGATCGCCATATTGACCACTGCGCCTGCCAGCCATAAGCCGCGGAATGCTTTGTTGCTGAACGGCGCCCACGCCGACCCCTCGCTCATCATCAATCCTCGGCGTTTGTATCTGTAGAAATCTGCGCTTAATCAACCAGCGGTTGGCCCAGTCGCCCCACCGAACGCGCAGGGCTAAGCCGGCGTGGATGAGCAATGGTGTTGCGCAGTCGGCCGATGCCCTGGATCTCCGCTTCGACCCGATCACCCGGCCGCAGAAAACGCCCGCTCTCCAGCCCCACACCGTGGGAGGAACCGGTAAACACCAGATCACCCGGACGCAGACTGATCCGCGCATCCAGATAGTTGAGCAGCTCATCTAGGGCAAAGATCATCTGCCGGGTGTTGTCCTGCTGCCGCGTTTCATAGTTGACGCTCAGGCGCATATCCAGTGCGGGTTGCCCTGCCACACCCAACTCATCTGCGGTCACAATCCATGGACCTACAGGCGTGGTGCGGTCCATGGCCTTCTGGGTCAACAGGTCCAGGCGCCCAATCTGCTTGCCGGCATCCCGCGCACTGATGTCATTTCCCACCGTATACCCCAGCAGACAGGCACTGGCATTGGGCTCATCCAGCAACGGCCGGCCCACGACAGCGACCAGTTCCACCTCGTAATCGAGCTGGGTGGTCAGCGGCGAGTAATCGATCTCATCATAAGCACCAACCAGCGCCGACTCAGGTTTCATGTACGCCAGCGGGTGCGCCGGCGCATCACTGCCCAGACGCTTGAGGTGGCTCAGGTAATTGAGGCCCACACCAAAAACCCGACTGCCCGGTTCCAGCGGCGCAAGCAGGCGCGCAGCCGACAAGGGCAACCATTCGCCAGTCAGGTCAAGGGCATCCGGCGCGAGCTGCACTCCCAGCCCGGCCCACTGGGTGAATGGCGCATTGATCCGCCGCAGGCGATCCGACTGCGCATCCAATAACGCCCAGAACGCCTGCCCGGCTACCTCGACCCGCGCCAGACGCATCTCAGCGTCTGGCCAGGTAGATGGGCAGATATTCGGCGTCGAGCACTTCTTCCGGTGTCTTGACGCTAGCCCCGAGAATCGGACCGACCATTTCGTGGCCCCACAGGCTGAGCTTTTCCGGATTCAACTCGTAAGGGTCGCCTTGCCATGGCTCGATTTCCGCAATGGTCTCGAAGGCAAAGCCTGACGGGTTGAAATGGTAGAACGACAGGTGCGGATCCTGGGCATGCTGACCGAGGGTCATCATCATCGGCAGTTCGCGCTGGCGCACGATGTCGTAGGTTTCACCGACATCACGCACGTTGCGCACAAATAGCCCGACATGTTGCACGCCCATGCGTCCCGGGCCGTGGCCGTAAGCAATGTCATGACTGGTGTGGTGATTGAGTTTGGAACGGAAGAATCCGGTGCGCCCTTTGCCCGCGCCGGCGCCATACCAGCTGAAGCCCATGACGTTGAGCAGGAAGTCTTCCAGTTCCGGCGTGTAGTCCGGGGTGATCAGCACCACGTGGCCTGCCCCACGTTCGTCGGCCAGGAAACCACTGTGTGGACGCCCTGGCTGGAACGAGCGCGGCAGCCATTTTTGCCCGTAAAAGAGTTCGTGCTGATACCCAACCGGGTCGCGGAAGCGCACCAGCTCGCGAACACCACGTTTTTCACAGAGTTGTGCATCGCCACGGGAGTATTCGACATTGGCCGCGGCCAACTTCTTGATGCCGTCCTCGAACGCCATGCGCCCCACCGCTTCCCAGCCGATATAAGCAATTCGGTCAACTTTGCCCGGATGGAATGCGAAGCGGTGACGGCGATCGTCGATTTTGAAATACAGCGACTCAGGGTCACTCTCGGGATTCTTGCCGATACCAAAGCCCATCACCTGCGGGCCGTACTCACGCCACGCCTCGAGATTGGGGGTTTCGAAGCCCATGTAACCGATACCGATGATGTCCACGTTATTCACCTTGTTATTGTTCGAGATGAAAGGGTGCCAGTGGCACCTGCCCCGACGCTGCGTGTGTCAGACCGCCAGTAACCCGCCGTCGATGACGAAGTCAGAACCGGTAATGAACGAAGCCTCATCCGACGCGACGAATACCGCCATGGCCACCACTTCTTCGGGTTCGCCGGGACGGTCCATCAATACACCGTCCAGCAGCATGGCGCGCATTTTCGGGTCGTCCAGAAACGGCCGGGTACCCGGCGTGGCGACAAACCCCGGGCTCAGGCTGACCGCACGAATACCGAACGGCGCACCCTCCACGGCCAACTGGCGAGTGAAGGACACCACGGCGCCCTTGGCGGCCGAATGCGCGGCTATACCGGCGACTTTCGAACCGCCCCAGGCCGCGGTAGACGACACGTTGATGATCACTCCTCGCTGCTCGGCCAAGTGCTGCCAGGCGTACTTGGTGGTATAGAACAGCAGGTCGATTTCGTTGCGCATGGTGAACTGCCAATCTTCGATCGACATCTCGCTGACCAGCCCGAAACGTGCGGCGGAAGCGTTGTTGTAGAGGACGTCAATGCGCCCGTGCTCAGCGACGGCGGCATCGATCCAGGTCTTAGCCTGTTCGTGATCGCCCAGGTCGACGGGCACCGAGCCATACAAGGTGAACCCCTCGGCTCGCATCAAGGCTGCCGTCTCTTCATGTCCTTCGGCATTGAAGTCGCAGCCGACCACAATCGCCCCTTCGCGAGCAAAACGCAGCGCCGCAGCGCGGCCCTGGCCTCCGCCGGTCCCGGTAATCAATGCGACTTTATTGTTTAAACGTCCCATCAGCACATCCTCACCTCAGTGGTTATCACGTTGCGGCTGACGCTCGCACCATTAAACGGCTTCGTCTTCAGGGGTGATGGGTTCCAGCCAGATGGCCTCTGCCGGGCAGGCAGCAGCCCCTTCACGGGCTTCCTCCTCCAGTTCTGGTGGTACACGGGCATCGTCCATGTACACCAGGCCGTCGGCATCAAGTTTGTACAGGCTGGGGCAGATCGCGGCACACAAACCGTACCCACAGCAGCGGCTACGGTCCGCCACGGCTTTGAATTGCGCTTTTTCTGAACTCACTTTTTTTCTCCTTATCAGGTCCAGTCACAGCAAATTATGAACACTTATTTATTTTATGTGCAATTAGTTTTTAACGCAGATATGCTGGAGTCACCTGAAGGACCTCTGTGCCACACATGGATTCGCCGGGGGAGCGGGCTCGCTACCCCCATGTTGAACACGGCCGGACCAGATTGATTCAATGGTAAGTGTTTCGCAGGAAATTCGTTTGTCCGTGAGTCAGATAGCAGTGCTGGACAAAGCGGAAATCCTGATTTTATTCTGAATAAAAAACCAGATTCTGTTCAAAGAATCTGCTGGCGGTGGTCCACATCACCATCCAAAGCAGTGCTTGGCTCAACAAAACCTATAAGGAAGCCAACTTCATGCACCCGTCCAAAAACGAAGCGGCCATTGATCTTCATGAATTCCGGCAAAGCTGGAAGATCCTGATTCTGGCTGTCGCCGGTGTCGCCATCAGCATCAATGCCGCCCTACTCTATGGCTTCGGCACCCTGGTCGTGCCGCTGGGCGATGCCTTTGGCTGGAGTAAAAGCGAACTGCAGGCCTGTATCACCTTCCTGTTTGGTGGCGCCGTGGTGTCCTTGCAGTTGGTGGGTTGGTTCAACCTGCGCTACGGCATGAAGCGCGTCACGGTGATTTCCCTGCTGTTGTTGTCGCTCGGCTACCTGGCGACCACTCAACTGACCCAATCGATCTGGTCGATGTACATCGCCTTCGCGTTGCTGCCCATCATCGGCATGGGCGCTTTGGCGGTCACCTGGACGCAATTGATCAGCCTGTGGTTCGACAAAAATCGTGGCCTGGCACTGGCCATCGGGCTGTCCGGTACTGGCGTCACCGCCGCAACCATTCCCCGCCTGATGGCGTGGGGCATTGAACAATGGGACTGGCGCGCGGCCTTCGTGATTCTCGCGCTGCTCAACCTGTTGGTGCTGCTGCCGCTGATTCTGCTGTGGTTCAAGCTCCCCGTTGCCCAGGGCAACCGTGATGACGCCAGTGCGCTGGAGCAATTGCCCGGCATGGGCTTTCGTGAAGGCATGGGCTCGCTGAAATTCTGGACCTGCAACCTGGCACTCGGCCTGGTGATTTCTTCGATTGTCGGCATGGTCACCAGCACCGTGCCCATGCTGCAAGCCAGAGGTTTGTCCGCTGCGCAAGCCGCCACCATCTTCAGTGGTTTTGGTATCTCGCTGATCTTCGGCCGCATGTTGATCGGCTACCTGCTCGATCGGTTGTGGCCGCCAGCGGTGTCCGCGCTCAGCCTGGTTTTGCCCGCCGTCGGGTGTTTCATCTACCTGAGCCCGACCAGCGAATTCGCCCCCCTGCTGCTGGCGGCCGTACTGGTCGGTTTTGGCGCCGGGGCAGAATTCGACATTGCCGCTTTCCTGATTGCCCGCTACTTCGGTTTGCGCGAGTACGGACGTCTGTTTGGCGTCCATCAGGGTTTGAACACCGTAGCCTCGGCGCTGGCGCCGCTGCTCTTCGCCTATCTGTTGGCACGCACCGGCTCATATACCGCGATGCTGGTCTACAGCGCCGCTTGCTGCCTGATCGGCCCTTTGTTGTTACTGACCCTGGGGCGAGTGCCGCGTTTCAACGCACAAACAGTTCCCAGTCAATCCTGAGTTCCCCAACAAGAATCGGAGCAGAACATGCCCACATTGACGTTTATCGAACACAACGGCACCGCCCATCAAGTCAAAGGCGACATCGGGCAATCGGTGATGCAGGCCGCTACCTTCGCCTCGGTGCCGGGCATTCCTGCCGATTGCGGTGGTGCCTGCAGCTGCGCCACCTGCCACGCCTATGTCGACGAGGCCTGGCTGAACACAGTCCAAGCGCCCGAAGGCATGGAAAACGACATGCTCGAGTACGCTTTCGAACGCCGTGACAACAGCCGCCTGAGCTGTCAGTTGATCATCAGCCAAGAGATGGACGGCATGGTTCTGCACCTGCCGTCGTCGCAATTCTGAATGTGCTTGAAGGAGCTCCCATGACCCTCGCCTCAGTCGTTATCGTCGGTGCTGGCCAGGCCGGTTTTCAGGTCGCTGCCTCCTTGCGTCAGGAAGGCTATGACGGGCGCATTACCCTGATTGGCGATGAGCCAGGCCTGCCGTACCAGCGCCCCCCCTTATCCAAGGCCTACCTCCTGGGCAAGATCCAGGAGACCAATCTGCTATTCCGGCCAGCCGAGTTTTATGCGACCCAGCGTATTGAGCTGTTGCATAACCAGGCGACAGCCATTGATCGAGTGAACCGTCGCGTGGTTCTAGCCAGCGGTGATGCAATCAGTTATGACCATCTGGTCCTGGCCACCGGGGCGCACAACCGCCCGTTGCCGGTGCCAGGCGGTGAGCTGCCGCAAGTATTCGGCATCAAGACCAAAGCCGATGCCGATGCCCTGGCACCGCTGGCGAAAGCCGCGCGCAACGTGGTGGTGATTGGCGCGGGTTTCATCGGCCTGGAGTTCGCAGCAGTGGCAGCAGCACTGGGTGCTAACGTTCATGTGCTGGAGCTTGCTGAGCGGCCAATGGCGCGTGCGGTGTCGAGGGAGATGTCAGAGCTGTTCCGCCAGGCACATGAACAGTGGGGTGTGCATTTCGACTTCCGCCAGGGCTTGAGCCGCATCGATGGCGACAACGGCAAGGTCTGCGCCGTGCAAACCGCTGACGGGCGCGTCCTGCCCGCCGACCTGGTGGTGTTCGGTATCGGAGTGATCCCCAACGCGCAACTGGCGACCGAAGCGGACCTGGCCATCGAGAACGGCATCAAAGTCGACGCCAACCTGCTCACTTCCGACCCGCGAATCTCCGCCTTGGGCGATGTTGCCAGTTTCCCTTGCCTGCAAAACGATGAACAACATACCCGCCTCGAGTCGGTGCAGAACGCCATCGACCAGGCCCGCGCAGTGGCCTCAAGGTTGATGGGCAAGCCGGCGCCCTACAGCGCCCTGCCCTGGTTCTGGACCGATCAGGGCGACCTGAAGCTGCAAATTGCCGGACTCTCCCACGGCTACGACAGCACGGTGGTCCTTGGTTCTGCCAAGGACAAGCAGCTTTCCGTGCTGTGTTTCCGCAATGATCGACTGGTGGCCGTGGAGTCCTGCAATCGCATGGGCGATCACATGGCCGCGCGCAAGATCCTTGCCCGGGCGCCCAAACTGACGGCAGCCGAAGCCGCCGCCGACGGTTTCGACCTGAAAGCCTGGGAAGCGGCCAACCGCGACTGAGCGCGCTCGGCCAGGTAAAGCCCACAGCCGCGCCCGCCTCCAAGCTGACGCGGCATTTTTTTTGCACAACGACTGGAGCGATGCAATGAATAAAGTCTGGTTTGTTACCGGTGCGGCCCGCGGCCTGGGTGCCGCCATTGCCAAAGCCGCATTGGCCGACGGCGACCGCGTGGTGGTCACTGGCCGTCGTGTCGAACCGCTGGAAAAGGTCTTCGCCGAATACGCCGGGCGCGTTTTAGCAGTGGCCCTGGATGTGACCGAAGAAGCCCAGGCACTGGCTGCCGTAGAGACTGCGGTCGCACGTTTTGGCCGAATCGATGTGCTGGTGAACAATGCCGGCTATGGCCAACTGGCTCCCTTTGAAGACAATTTCGCCAGCGATGCCGACAAGCAGTTCGCAACCAACGTGTTTGGTGTGTTCAACGTCTGCCGCGCCGTGTTGCCGGTCATGCGCAAGCAACGCACAGGTCACGTCTTCAACGTGTCATCGATGGGCGGTGTGGTGGGGATGGGTGGAGCGGCGCTGTACTGCTCGTCGAAATTTGCCGTGGAAGGCTTTTCCGAATCCCTGGCCTTGGAAGTGGCTCAGTTCGGCATCAAGGTCACGCTGGTGGAGCCGGGGGTTTTCCGTACCGACTTTCTCGACCCCAGCTCCGCGGTCTTTGGCACACGCACGCTTGAGGACTACGCCGCATTCACCGCCAAGGTCAAAAGCGCCTCGGCCGCGTATAACCACCAGCAAACCGGCAATCCGGCGAAACTGGGGGACGCGTTGGTGCTCCTGGCCAATAGTGAACATCCGCCGTTGCGTTACCTGGCAGGCTCCGACGCCTATCAGCAAATCAGCAACAAGCTCAACACCATGCTCGCGGAAATCGAACTGTGGCGACAGCTTTCCTATTCCACCGATGGCCTATAGGTCGCCAGTGCGCACAGCCTTTTGACAAGGCTGTGCGTCCCCCATTACTGATTGATGAAGTAACGAACAAACAGCTTCCCTTCTTCGAACCGATACAGCTCGATCGTCTCTATGCCTCCTTCCTGCTCGCGAAAGGCATTCAGGTGATGGCACGCAGCTTCATCGCCATTGACAATGCACTGTCGCACCTCGACGCGAATCTTCGGTTGCTGTTGCGCCCACATGCCTTCCAGGACCTGCCAGGCATCGTGCTGTGATTTGCCGACGTATTCGATACTCAAGCCATTGGCCGAGACGCTGCGGTAATGAGCGAAAAAGCCCTCTTTGTCGCCTCTGTTCCAGCAGTCGATCTGACCGTGCAGGAAGTGCTCGATTGCGTGTTTGTCCATGCTCATCTCTTGTTCATCCTCGGGTAGGGTTCAGGCGTGCTGCCGTTGCTGCAGGTTCTTGACGTGCCAGGAATGCCGGTTCCATCTTCAGCCACAGCAGAATGCTGGGGCCAATGATCGCGCAGCAGAAACAGCACACCAGCACCGCTGAATAGCTGCCGTATACGTCGTAAAGATGACCGAACAGCATGGGCACCAGCCCGGAAACGATGGTGATCAGGCACAGGTGCAAGCCAAAGATCCGCGCGTAGTCCTTCAGGCCGAAATAGCGTGCCATCAGGAAGGCCGCCAGATCGAATTCAGCACCGGCGCTGGCGCCGATGCACAGGGTGGCAAGTACCAGCAGCAGTGTGCTCTGCGCCCCACCAAATAGAAAGATCGCACAGCCCAACGCAGGCAGCGCCAGACTCACCGCAGCCACCAAAGAAGGTGAAAAGCGGTCCAGCAGGTACCCCACTAACAACCGCCCGCCGATGATGGAAATGCCGAACGTACTGAAAATCTGCGCGGCTTGCTGGGCACTCAAACCCTTGCTTTGCAGCATCGGCACGATGTTGGTGACCATGCCCACCGTCAACGACACCGACAGTATCAAGGCGACGTTAAAACCCCAGTACATCCCTGAATGCAATGCCTGTTTGAAAGACATTCCGCTCAGCTCCGGGAGCTCCTTCTGCGCGCTCGCATTAGTGTTGAGGGGTTGTGCCGGCATGCGCAACCACATCAACGACAACGGCAGCGTAAACAGCAAGGGCATCGCCCCCAGGGCAATGAATCCAGCTTGCCAGCCGTAGGCGGCAATCAGCCGCGACAACAATGGCGGCAGGATCATCGCCATCAACCCCGTCCCACACAGGATCACCGCCAGCGCCAGGCCACGGTTGCGTTCGAACCAGAGGTTGACCAACTGGGTCCAGGTAATCGCAATCGTGCCGGCACAGACGATCGGCATGCTGAAAAATGCCAGGTACAACCAGCCAATGGAACCCTGGATCCGGGTAATGGCGAAGTAACCGACTATCTGCAGCACGATAGAAAAAATCGCGACTCGTCGCAGGCCGTAGCGGCGGTAGAGCGGACCGACCAACTGCGTGGAGATCGCCACGCCGGCGAACAGAAAGGTGATTGAAGCCTGCAAGTCGCCACGGCTCCAGCCAAAGGCCTGTTCCAACGGAATCACCAAGGTGCCGAAGGCATACAGCAGCGCGGCGGTGATGCTGGTGCAAATGCCAAACAGCCCCAGCAGGACAACGCGCCAGCCACGCTTGAACTCGGAAAAATCATTGCCACCATGGACCGTATTGTTGCGTGTCTCGGTTGTCATCAACTCACTCCCGGCGCAGGCCGCCTTCGCGGATGCGCGACATGATTAATGGCCCTTGAGGATTTCTTCGACTTTGGGCAGTGCGATCATGGTGGCGCCGCCATCCACCAACAACGACGTGCCGGTGATGTAGGAGGCCTCGTTGGAGGTGAGAAACATCACGGCATTGGCAATGTCGGCGGACTCGCCCAGGCGCCCGACCGGGAAATGTGCGGCGAGTTTGTGCGGCAGTTCATCGCCCAGGGTTTCCAGCATGTGGTCAGTGCCAATCAGCCCGGGCTCTATAACGTTGACCAGAATATTCATGGCGCCGAACTCCACCGCCAGGCCGCGGGCAAAGGCGTTCATGAAGGCTTTGCTTGAGCCATAGGCAATCAGGCGTGGTGTGTACTTGCGGTTGGCTTCACCAGAGGAGATGAAAATCAGCCGGCCTTTGTCCACCGCTTTGGACAGGTAGGGCGCGCTGTCCTTGGCCAGCCAGAACAACGACTGGATATTGCTGCGCACGATGTGATCGAAGGTGTCATCGGCCATTTCGGCGATCAGCCCGTGACTGGTGTCAGCGGCGCAATGCACCACGATATCTAGGGAGCCAAAATGTTCTACGCCGCCCTGCACCATTGACTTGATCGCCTCGCGATCGGCGATGTCGCCACCGACCAGGCAGGCTTCACCGCCCAGGGACTTGATTTGCTCGATTGTTTCTTTGCCGTATCGAGGAGTGCGTGCCGACACCACCACTTTGGCGCCCTCGCGGGCATAGGCCAGGGCAATGGCGCGTCCCATGCCTCGACCGGCACCGGTGACCAGTACGACTTTGTCGCGGAATTTCATCGTGATTCCTCTTTATTGTTATGCCCTGTAGGAGCGAGCCTGCTCGCGATAAACCTGAGAACACCACGGGGTGTCAGACATCACGCGGTATCCTTCACGTCCATCGCGAGCAGGCTCGCTCCTACAGGGGGTTCACAGGTTTACAGGTCCTTGCCTGGAACGTTACGGGCCGAGCCGTTACGCCGGTCCGACTCGCCCCAGCCCAGCCAGTGCGAAGGCTCGCGGGTATCGCCAACCCGACGCCAACGCCCTTCCTGCTGAGCCGTGACAGGGAAACCGCCAACGAAGTCGATCATTTCGCCCTTCTCGTCAGGCAGGAATTCCCACTCTTCCTTGCCTTCCAGCACGATTTTGGCCGACTTCAAGAAGTAGCTTCCGTCCTTGTGCTCGGTGTGCCCTTCGATATCGGTGGTGACCCGCACCTCGCCTTTTTCATTGTTGAAAATGGCGTAACCCAGGTGGTCGTGACCGACCATGAAAGAACCGGTATCCCACGTGCCGTCTTTATAAACGGTGACAAAGGACCACCAGATCACATGCTTGTTGTTGTTTACTACCAGGTCTTTCTTGAAGTGGATGGCGCCGCCTTCAGCCATGTAGAACTGGTCCAGCGCCATGGCGCCTTTTACCGGACGCCCCTCGCAGACACCGGCGATATCCCACAACTGTGAAACGTAGAACGTGCCCCACTCCACACCCGGCAAGTACCACTGCAAACCCGGTCCGAGCAGACGACCTTCGAGGTGAAACAAGCCTTCTTCTTTCCAGGTCAGGCGTTCACTGCTGGCCGTGATTTCCCAGCCATTACCGGCTTCACCCGGTTGGCTGGCCCAGCGTGCGGTATCACCTTCCAGGCTATGCACAGGCAGTGGCGTCAGCGCCTGGCGGGCCATTTTTTCGTGGTCCATGCGCAGGTGGACGTTGTCGACGTGGTTGTTCAGGTAGTAGAACTTGGTCGGGTTCGGCGTGCCATTGGGCGCCATCAGCGACCGCACAAATGAATAGATATTGCCCTGCTCATCGCGCACAGAGCCGAACGGCGAGCTCTTGCTCAAATGCAGGCCGAAGAAGCCGCGCTCGGCAGACATCGAAGCGCCAGTGACCTTGTGCGGCCCGACCAGTTGCTGGAAGCCGAAATCACCGCGTTCTGGAATGGTTTTGAACGTTCTCATACTGCCCTCTGTTGTTTTTATCAAGGCCTGGAAACGGATTTGAATCGTGGTTCAGTCCCAGATCACCGGGAGCGTCGACACGCCACGCAGCTGTGCACCGCCGATCTGCGGTACGGGCTGGGTCGGGTCGAGACGCAAGTTGGGGAACAGATCGAGGATCGCGTTGACCGCGCAGCTGATCTCGACCTTGGCAACGAACTGACCGATGCACATGTGCGGGCCAAAACCAAAACCAAAGGATGGTTTTGGCTTGCGGTCGATATCGAAGACATCCGGGTTTTCAAACGCTTCTTCGTCGCGGTTGGCAGACACCACCATGCACTGGACGAATGAGCCCTTGGGAATCTTCACACCGTGAAATTCCACTTCCTTGGCGGTTTCGCGCACTTTGAAAGTGGCTACCGGTTCAAAACGGGTAGTTTCGTCCATCAGCTTGCCGATCAGTGAGCGGTCGGCCTTGACCCGCTCGAGCAAGCCGGGAGTTGTGAGCAGCAAGGTCATCACCGAGCCGAACATGCGCGTGGTGGTTTCCCCGGCCGCCGGCAACAACGAGCGAGTAAAGGTGATCACTTCATGGTCATCCAGCGTGCGCCCTTCGTATTCCGCGCGCAGCAAACGACCGACCACGTCATCGCCCTGGCTGCCCTCGGCGCGACGTTGCACCACGACTTCGGCCAGTGCGTCGTAAAGACCCTTGACGGCGATGCCGGCCTGACGCCGCGCTTCGACCATCTTGCTCGGGTCGATCTGGTTGCCGCCGACAATGGCCAAGGCCCAGGCCGCATATTGTTTGTACTTGGACGGTTCATCCGAGGGGAAGCCCATCAAGGCGTACATGATGCGAATCGGCAGCTCGAGGCCGAACTTCATCAGGTCGGCCTTCTTTGCCGGCAACATTGGCTGGATGTACTCCTCGCGGATCACCTGGTCGATCTGCGGGCGCCACTTGTTCACGGTCTCGGGCATGAATGCCGGTTGCAGCAAGGCGCGCACCTTGCGGTGTTCGTCACCGTCCATGGCCAGAATGATCAAGCCATCGAAAAACGCGCCCAGACCTTCGGCAATAAAGCCGCTGGTGTAGGTCGCACCATCGCGCAGAACAGTCATCACGTCCTGGTATTTGAACAAGGCGAAGGTCGGGCGAGTGCCCTGCTGGGTACCGGCATTGGTTGGCACCCCGAATTGAGTAATGAAATCGCCTTCATAGATGGGTGACTTCAACCGTTGCTCGCGGCACACCGCATGAATATCCAGGTCAGTGCCGCGATACATTTCCGATACGGCGGAATACGCGGTGGCCAGGTCCAGTGCTGCGCTTTCGTTGCTCATCAGGTTCTCCTGTCTTGTTTTTATTGCTCTTGCACACCAAGATTGCCCGGCTGCCAATCCATGGTATGCGGTTGTGTCTGCACCGGTACTGCGCTTCGTTTGACTCTGGGTCAAACGATGGCGCCCGGGTATATGCTTCAAGGTGTGACCCCATTCAACAGGAGGAGTACGAGGTGGCGGTGAAGGCAGGAGAAGGTGGCGAACAGGGCAAACGCAATACGATGAATCGCCTGCTCGCTGCTGCGCGCGTGGAGTTCGCTAAAAAAGGCCTGGCCGGTGCGCGCGTGGAAGAAATAGCCCGGGATGCCGGGGTCACCAAGCAACTGGTCTACCACTACTACAACTCTAAGGAAGGGCTGTTTGTCGCGGTACTGGATGAATCTTCGGACAACATCATGTCCGAGCTGGTCAACCTCAAGGTTGAAGAGCTGCCACCGCCTCAGGCGATGCGCACCGTGCTCAATCACTTCTTCGACCAATACCGGTTTGACCCCTTCCTCGGCAGCCTGGCGCTGGAAGGCATTCGCTACCACGACACCCACGAAACACCGCGTAACCATTTTCTTGAAATGGCACCGAAGCTGATCGCCAAGCTCGACGCGATCCTGGTCCGCGGAGCCGCCAGTGGTGATTTTCGTGCGGACATCAACCCGCGCTTGTTGCTGGCCAGCGCCTCACTGGTGACCACAGGCTGGTTCACCAACCGCTACTCCATGTCTGCACTCGCAGGCCTGGACACTGACTCGGCAGAAGGCATGGCCACCTGGCGCCAGTACTCGGCAGATTTTGTCCTGGCGAGTATTTCGTTGGGTGCAAAAAAAAACGCTGACAGCGTTTAACGACTATCAGCGCGTTGCATAAACACGATCTCTTTGTGGGAGCGGGCCTGCTCGCGAAGGGACAGGTACCTCCAGGATCACCGCCACCTGACACTCCGCCTTCGCGAGCAGGCTCGCTCCCACAGGTTTTATCTATCGACGGCTCAGTTGCCTTTTTTACTCAAGTACTTGCTCACCCGCTTGGCCGCCAACCGCCCTGCCATGCCGTTGACCCCACCGCCCGGATGTATGCCGGCGCTGCCGAAATACAGCCCGGCCACCGGTAAGGTATCGCCGCCCAAACCGTACGCTGGGCGCATGGTGCTCGAACGCATGGAGGTCGTGTCGATATGCACCACGCAGCCATTCACCGTGTTCAAGCGCGCGGTAAAGTCCGGGGCGGCCTCGATGTGACGGCCAATCACCTGCCCTTCGATCCCTTCAATGTAGTCATACAGCTGTTCTTGCACTTGGTCGGCTACCCGTTCACGCAATGCGTCCCAACCCTCGTTGGGGTTCACCGGCATGACCGGCGGATAGATGTACAGTACATCCTGGCCGGCTGGCGCTTGTGAGGGATCGGCGGCGCTCGGTGCGGCCACGGTGATGTAGGGCAACTTCGGTACCTCGCCTCGGGCGCAAGCGGCGAAGTTTTCCAGCACCGCCTCTTCGGTGCCGATCAACATCACGGTTTTACGCAGATCCACACCGTCGCCGCGAATGGCAGCAAAACGTGGCACGGAAATCTGCCCACGCAAGGCAAGATCCACCTTCAGTGGTCCCGAGCCCTTGCCGTTGGCTGGTGCCATGGCGATGCGGGTGAGCAAGTGTTGGGGGATTTCACCACGGGTGACCATATCCAGCGCAGGCTTGGGGTGACAGCCGGCAATGACCGCGCGGGCCATGAACTGGCGACCATCCGCAAGTTTCACCCCTTTGATCCGGCCATCCTTGGCAACGATTTCACTGACGCTGGCCGACACCAGCACCTGACCGCCCAGCTCTTCCAGACGCGCCTGCATGGCGTTGCTCAACTGCTGCATGCCCCCAAGGACACGACCCACACCAAAACGATGGAGGAAACCGAGCAAGGCGTAATAGATGCCACCGCCATCGGCGCTGATATCACCTGCCAGACCGGTCAGTGCACACATCGCGGATATGGTCACCGGATGCTCGAAGCGCTCACGCGCCGCTTGCAGCGCGGATCCCGTCATCAGTGCCATCAGTTCGGGCTTCAAGGCTTTGTGTTTGATCGCGGTGCCGAGCATCTTCAGCTTCACACCCAGGTTGGTCTTCGCCGGGTCGACGCGCATCATCGGCAGCGCGATATCGAGGAACATGTCGATGACCTTCATGAACTCAAGAAACGCCTCGGCGTCCTTGCTGCTGAAGCGGCGAATCTCGGCAGCGGTTTTCTCGCGATCACGCCAGAAAATCAGCGACTGTCCATCTGGATGCAGGTACACATACCCCGGCGCGAGCTCCACCGATTTGAAACCGTGGCGCTCCAGCCCGAGCTCCGCCGGCACGTGGGAATGCACACGCATCGACATCATGTCCAGGGCACAGGGGTGGACCAGGTGCTGCGGTGCTTCGGGTATCAGATAGCCCGATGACGCCATGCCGCCGACCTTGTCCAACGCTTCGAGCACCAGCACTTTCTTGCCTTCCATGCCCAGGTAACAGCCAGCCGAAAGGCCATTGGTGCCACCGCCGACGACGATCACATCGAAGTCGGTGTTTCCCGCTTTGTGGTTCTGATTCATCACTTGCTTCCATGACGTAATTCAACCACGGCGGCGCGCGGCGGCTGTGGTGGCGAAGTACAACCCCAGCGCACCGGACGGTGCACCGAGGCAAAGGTTACATGCCGGTGCGACCCATCTGCGCGAACAACGCGCGCATCGCAACCAGGGATGGCGTGTGGCTGCTGAAACCACCGTCGGCGACCAGAGTGGTACCCGTGACGAAGGAGGATTCGTCACTGGCCAGGAACGCCACCACATCGGCGATCTGCCGAGGTGTACCCAGCTCGGCGGTGCAGTGGTTGTCGCGCAGGATGTCGAGCAAGGGTTCAGGCATGGCGTGTTCCGAAGGCGCCAGGCCGATCTGCACGGCATTGCCGCGAATGCCTTGCTTGCCGTACTGCGAGGCCACCATGCGTGGCAGCATCATCAGCCCCGCCTTGGAAGTGGCGTAGCCGGTCAGGGACATATCGCCCTGCATGCCCAGACCCGAGGTGGCGAAGATGATCGAGCCCTTGCCGTTCTCCAGCATGACCGGAATCACATGCTTGGTGCACAGCACGGCGCCACGCAGGTTGACCGCGATGGCGCGGTCCCAGGCCTGCATGTCGAGGTTGACGAAATCACGGTCCAGCTGGCGTTGCTCGGCATTCAGGATCGCCGCGTTGTTGTGCAAGATGTCGATACGGCCAAAACGCTCTTTCACCTGGGCAACCATTGCCCGCACGTCGTCTTCCGAGGACACATCGGTGGCAATCGCCAAAGCCTGATGGCCCTCGGCGACCAACGATTGGGCAACGGCTGTCGCCCCCTCGAAATTGATATCGATTACGGCAATACTCGCGCCATGGGATGCCAGTACCCGTGCGCATTCGGCGCCCAGGCCGCCACCGGAGCCGGTAATAATGGCCACTCGTCCTGCCAGTTTTCCTGTACTCATGCCCTTATCCTTTTTGTTTTAGGGAGTGGCGCTTTATTCGCCGGTAAAACGCGGTTCGCGCCGTTCGCTGAAGGCCTGGGCCGCTTCGCGGGCGTCCTTGGTCGGGGCCAACAAGGCGAACAGATCAAGCTCCAGGTCCAGGCCACGCTTGAGATCCATTTCCAGTGCCGCCCGCGCAGCCTGTTTGACAAAGGCCGACGCGGTGGGTGGTTTGCTGGCGATGCGCTGGGCAAAAGCCCGCACTTCTTGCACAAGGTTGGCACTGTCACTGGCCAGTCGACTGACCAGACCAATGCGCTGCGCCTGCTCGGCGCCCACCCTGTCACCGGTGAGCAACATGTCCAGTGCCTGACCCGGTGCCACCACTCGGGAGAGTCGTTGCGTGCCGCCGCCACCGGGGATCAGCCCCAGACCGGTTTCTGGCAGGGCGAACACGGCATCGGGAGCGGCGAAACGGATGTCACACGCCAGCACCAATTCCAGCCCGCCACCCATGCAGTAGCCATGAATGGCGGCGATCACCGGTTTGGTGATGCCGTCCAGGGTTTCGATCCAGCGTACGTTTTCCATGCGCTGGCGAACTTGCAAGCTGGACTCTGGGCCGCGGCGTTCCTTGATATCGGCGCCCGCACAAAAGCCCCGTTCGCCTTCCCCGCGAATCACGATCACGCGAATGTCCGGATCCTGCTGCAACAACGCCAGTGCCTGCGGTACGCCCTGGCGGATCTCGTCGTTGATGGCGTTGATCTGTCGGGGACGGGTCAGTACCACCCAGCCCACCATGGCATCGCGCTCCAGGCGCACAGCCTCGTTGATCAGCACGGGGAGTTGCGGATTTTGCGCTGTGCTCATGCAGGGCACTCCTCGAACTCGAAGACCTGACCATTGAGTTCTTGTGGATCGATCTTGATCAATGGACGACCGCCAACGGCCTCCGAGGATTCGATCCACTGGAACCGCGTGCCGCGTGCGCGCAGATCTTCGGCCTTGGCGGCCAGGTCGTTGACGCCGATACGGATGTAGTACGGCCCCGGGCCCCAGTTGTTGACGTAGTGGCCGGCGTCGGTGTTCCAGTAGGTCGCCTCGAGTACATCGAGGGTTGCACTGTTAGGCACGGTGAACCCCATGCGCGCACGGCGGTAGCCTTCGCTGCGGATGTTCTCCACCGGCCCGCTCGGTTCCCAGTCGAGGTTGGTCGACACCTTGCGCAGGGTTTCGTCGAGGTCACGGACCAGGAAGCCACGGGCCGTCACGCGTACCATGTCGCCGGGTTTGAGATCGCGTGGTTGCACCGGTGGCAACTGGTAGGTTTCCGGCGGCATCTGCAATGGCTCGGTCGGCATGATTTCAATGCAAAGGCCACCGTCCACGGATGGCTGGTAGTACGGCTGCTCGGGAGTCGCACCGAGCCACAGGCGGTCGAACGGCATTTCCGGGGTGCGCTGTGCCATGCGGAACGGCAAGCGCCGGCGCATCAGTTTGTCCACCAGTGCGTCGAACTTGTCCCCGTGCAGGGCCAGCACGATGGAGTGAGTGATCATCGGCCGATGATGCCCCTGGAAATCTTTCAGGCTTTCCAGAAAGTCATGGAACAGCGGATCGCCGGGGTTCGGTCGATCCAGGTGCCACTGCGGTTCGATGCGTGTTGGCGACACCGCCAGGGATTTGTGTACCCGCAGAAAATGCGCGATGTACGGGTGATTGTCGAACGCCTGGCGCCAGCGTTCGTGCTTGTAGATCCCGAGCTTGTCGACCAACATTTCCGTCATGCCGTCCGGGTCCGGAACCATCATGTCGGCACTCATCAGTAACTCGAACATACTTCTCTCCTTGCAATTGCCAGCCTGGGTCTGTGCCCGGCTATTAGTCAGCGGGCACGCCGGGGTAAGGCGAGCTCAGTCAATGAGTGGGTCGGTGCGCCGGCTGCGGGCTTACGCGGTTCCTGCTGCGCGCGGGCGTCTTCGAGGTCCAGGGTCACTCCGGCCTTGGAGTTGCCCTTGGGATTGAGCAGGTAATGCGACAGGGCCGGGATCAACACCAGTGCACCGAGCATGTTCCACAGGAACATGAAGGTCAGCAGAATGCCCATGTCGGCCTGGAACTTGATCGGCGACCAGGCCCAGGTAATCACCCCGGCGGCCATGGTCAGGCCCACCAGTGCAACCACACGGCCGGTGAAGTCCAGCGAGCGGCGATAAGCCACCGCCAGGCTGCCACCACGCTCCTGCACCGCCAGTTGCACACTGAGCAGATACAGCGCGTAGTCCACACCGACACCGACCCCCACGGCGATCACCGGCAAGGTGGCCACCTTGAGGCCGATGCCCAGCCAGACCATCAGTGCCTTGCAGATAATCGTGGTCATCAGCAGCGGAATCAGCGCCACCAAGGTTGCGCGCCAGCTGCGGAAGGTCAGCAGGCAGAGCAACGCCGTGGCGCCATACACCGCCAGGTACATGGTGATGATGCCCTTCTCGACTTCGATATTGGTGGCGGCCTCGATGCCGGCATTGCCCGCGGCCAGGAGGAATTCCACCGGCTGTTCAGCGCCGACGACACTGTTGTTTTCCTTGGCGAATTCTTCTGAGACCTGCAACACCCGGCTCAGGGTGTCGGCCTTGTGGTCGGCCAGATAAGCAATCATCGGGGTCACCGAGCACTGCTGGTTGGTGATCCCCGGGGCGGAAATCATCGCTGCATCCACCGCCGAGTTGGTGATCGCCTGGTCACGGCTGATGCTCAGCCATTTCGGGCTGCCTTCGGCCATGCCGGAGCTGATCATCCGTACGGTTTCGGCCAGCGACTGGGTGGTTTGTACACCTGGTGTCTGACGCAGGCGCCAGGCCAGCTTGTCCATGCTTTGCAGCGACTGGTACAGGCGGCAGCTGTCTTCGTTGGTCTTCATGATGACCACGAACTGGTCACTGGAAAGCCCGTAATGGCTGGTGATGTAGGCGTTATCGCGGTTGTAGCGCGAATCCGCACGCAGCTCCGGTGCACCGGGGTCCAGGTCACCGACCTTGAGGTGCATCATCACCACACTGCCCGCCAGGGTCACCAGCAGCGACACGGCGATCACCGCGGTGGCCATCGGCCGTTCGGTGAAGCGGTCGAGGCCGCTCCACAGACGCCCTAGGAAACCTTTGTTTTCTGCGCCGGCCTGGTCTTTGGCGATGGCGATACGCGCGGCTTTTTTACTGACACCGAGGTACGACAGCGCCACCGGAATCAGCAGCAACTTGGTGAAAATCAGCACGGCGACACCGATGCTGGTGGTCAGTGCCAGGTCTCGGATCACCGGAATATCGATGATCACCAGCACGGCAAAACCAACGATATTGGTCAGCAGTGCGGTAAGGCCCGTGAGGAACAAACGGCGGAAGGTATAGCGCGCGGCAATGTATTTATGGGTGCCACGGCCAATGTCCTGAAGGATGCCGTTCATCTTCTGCGTGCCATGGGAAATGCCGATGGCAAAAATCAGGAACGGCACCAGGATCGAGTACGGGTCCAGCTCGTAGCCGAGGATTTGCATCAAGCCCAGCAGCCACACCACGCCCGCCACTGCCACGCTTACCAGCAACAAAGTGCTGCGCAGGCAACGGGTGTAGAAATAGACGAACAGCCCGGCGATCACCACGGAAGCGCCAAAGAACAGCATCACCGAATACAGGCCGTCGATCAGGTCGCCGACCAGCTTGCTGAAGCCGACGATGTGGATGCCGACCTTGTCGCTTTCCAGTGAGCGAATCTGTGCTTCCAGTTGCTTGGAGAAATCCCCGTAGTCCAGTGGTTTACCGGTCTGCGGATTGGTATCGAGCAGCGGCGCGAAAATCATGCTCGACTGGCTGTCGTTGGCCACCAGGTTGCCGACAATGCCGGCGCGCATGATGTTGCGGCGCAGGGCCTTGATCGACTTGTCGCTGCCGTCGTAATCCGAAGGCATCACCGCACCGCCATCGATGCCCTCCTCCGTCACTTCTTTCCAGCGGACGATGGGCATCCACAGCGACTTCATCCAGGAACGGTCGATACCCGGGATGAGGTACAGGGTGTCGTTGACCTTCTGCAGCGCCAGCAAGTAGTCGGCGTCGTAGATATCACCGGTCTTGTTTTCGACCACCACGCGAATGCTGTTACCCAACCCCGGAAGCTGGTCTTTATAGGCCAGGTAATTCTTGATGTAGGGGCTGGAGCTGGGGATCATTTTCTCGAAACTGGCATTCACTTGCAGCCGTGTAGCAAAGAAGCCCAACACCACGGTGGCGAGCAAGCAGGCAATGACGACCAACATGCGATGCCGGAAAATCACCCGTTCAAACCAGCCTCCGGAGCTCTTGTCAAAGTCCTCCAGGTTGGCAATCACTGGCATCCCGCTGTTGAATTTTTGCTCGACCATTTTTTCTTTCTCGTAGGGGAATCGTGCCGACGGCGTCAGTTGGCCTGGGCGATATCGATGACCTTGGCGCCGCTAAAGCGCGTGACAACCAGGCTCCCAGCCTGGTTGGTGGCACTGGCTGCATAAACCTCACCCATTCGCGCATCCGCCAGCGGCGTGACTTGCAAACTCTGGCGATCAACGCTGACCAGTTGCCCGCCCTGGCTCACGACGATCAAGGCGTTGCCCTGCTCGACGATGCTGACCAGACTGCTATTGAGGTTGGTTTCCACGGCCTGCCATTGCTGCCCGTCATCGCGGCTGGCGAACAGATTGCCGCGCAGCCCGTAAGCCAGCAGCAAATGATCGTAGGCGCGGACGCCGAAGTAGGTGCCGGTGTAGGGCGTTTCGATTTTCACGAAACGTTGTTGCTGACGATCCAGGCGCATCAACAGCCCCTGTTCGCCGCTGATATAGAAAGTGCCCGCTTGCTGAGCCAGGCCATACAGGTGCATGCGCCGCTCATTGTCACTGCGCTCGATCCACGGCTCCCAGTTCTGGCCGTTGTCAGTGCTGTGCAACAACAGCCCGAAGGCACCCACGGCAAAGCCGTTGCCTTGTTCATCGAACATCACATCCAGAAAGGGTGCGGCCAATACGCCCGGGGTCGCCGAGGTACCGGCGGCCATTGCCACTTCCCTGACTACCAGGGCCGCGGATTCGTCGCCTTTTTCGGACCGCGGACCGTAGTAGGCATTAAGCAGTGTCAACAGGCGGCGCCCGTCGAGCTGCACTTGCCAGCTGTGACCGCCATCAGTGGTGTGCAGCACCAGGGCATCGTGACCGACGATCCAGCCATTTCGCTCATCGCGAAACCGCACTTGCACCAGATCGCTGGACACCGGACTGTCGACCTGCTGCCAGGTTCGTCCCGCGTCGGTGGAGCGCTGGATCAATCCGTGGAGACCGACGCTGATCATCGCATCGCCAGCCCTGGCGACCGACAACAAGGGTGCGGGCAGCCGCTCGTCCACCCGTTGCGCCGGTACGTCCAGCGTATCGGTGGAAGGCGCAGCCGCGCAATAAGCAGGCATCGCCACCAACGAACTGACACCTACGGTCAACGCAACCGCAAGCAGTAGGCGCGACTTGGAAAAAAGAACAGAAGCAGGGCAAGGGCTAATCATTATTTTTATTCCTTAACCATCCCGCATGGCAGAACCCACCTGTTCTACCCGCCAGGCTTGATGCGCAAACCGACGGGCAGGACAGGCGACTCACATCAGCGTTGAGTGACCCGGGCTACGATGGCTTCAGGGTTCATGTCGCGCTCGCTGAGCGGTTTGTCATAGAACTTGTAACCACCTTTGAGCCCATCGTTGAGCAACGCGTACATGCCTTTGTTGAAGTCATAAACGACGTTTTTCACGTTGTAGGGAATGTTCTTGTCGTAGAGCTGTACGCCACTGAGGAAGATCGAGCGATACAACGCGCCGCTCTTGTCCCAGGCGTCATACAGGCCTACACCGAAGGTGTCTTCATCCAGGTAATAGGTACGTTTGCTGTAGACGTGGCGCATGCCCGGCTTCAACGTCGCCTCCACGACCCACACCCGATGCAGCTCCCAACGCTCGTTGGCCGGGTTGGCGTGGTGCGGCATGAACTGATCTTCCTGCTTGGTACCGAAGTAGAACTTGTAGGCGTTGTACGGAATGTACATCTCTTTTTTGCCGACCAGTTTGTAGTCGAACCGATCCTGGCTGCCGGAGAACATTTGCAGCTCATCGAACAGTGTCACACCGCCCTGACTGGCCACAGGCGTATCGAAGGCGAACTCTGGCGCCAGCTTGACGCGACGCTGACCCGGGGAGTAGCTGAAGGAACGACGAGCCTTGGCCTGTGGGTCGAGGAAGTCGGTGAGCACCACGACTTCACCGGAGCGGCGCGCCGGATAGTCATTGCGCGAGAACACTCGGGCATACATCAGTGAATCACGATCGGCCTGGGAGACCTGGTAGTACGGTGTCTCTTCGAAGGTCGCTTGCTCAGCGGTCTTGGTGATCGAGCCATTGGCGTCCACCACCCAGCTGTTCGAAGAGGAAGTGGTTGAGTAACCGGTGCCGATCTTGTAGCGCACCTGCTGGTTCCACATCACTTCGTTGCCGGTCTTCGGGATCGGGAACGGCAAGCCGCCACGGCAGGACGGATCGACCGCCAGGCCGTCTTTCTGAATCGTGCAACTGCTGGCGTTGCGGACGGTGGCATCCAGCACGGCCTGGGGATAGGCGGTCGTACGGTGGCTTGGATAAATGTCGATGTAATACGTCGGGTACTTCTTGATGAGGGTTTTTTGCCCTTCACTGAGCTTGTCCGCGTACTTGTCGACGTTTTTGGCATCGATACGAAATAGTGGTTTTTCATCCTTGAACGGATCGACCCAGAACCCGCTGTCGGGTACGAAGCCGGCCGGTGCCTTGGTCAGGCCACCGTCATAGGCAGGGATGGTGCCCTCGGCGTTACCCGCCTTGATCGCCCCGAACGGGGTGAGGCTTTTGCCCAGTTCGGAAGCGTCACCGCCTGCCGCCAGGGTGTAGGTCGCCATGCTCATCAGGGCAATGGATAAGGCAAGTTGTCGTTTCATGAACACATTCTCCGATTCTTGTTGGATTTATCAGAAGGAGGTCTTGAAGGTAAATGCCAGCCAGCCGCGGTCGGTACCACCGACCGGACCGTTACCGGCTACAGTGCCGTTGGCCAGATGCTTGGGTTGGGCCTTGGTGTCTGCGTAACGCAAGCCGAACTCATAGAGTTGGGCATAAGTGGCCTTCAGGCCGACTGAGTAGGACAGCGCGCCTTCGTTACCGCCACCGGCAGTCGGGGCGTTGCCATGCAGGCCGTAGTTGACAGTCATTGGGACATCCAGGTCCCAGGAAGGCAGGACCTGAATGTACTGTGGCGTGTAGTTGACGGCAACTGCGTAGTAGTTCTTCGACGAGCAACCATCGGACTCATCGCCGGAGCCGGGGCTGCGAGGGTTTCTGGCATCGGTACAAGCATTCTCGCCAACCCCTTTGTACAACTCTTCGTGCTCGGTCACCCGATCCAGATGGCTGTACGCGAATTCACCAACCAGCGTGCCGTTGTTCGAAATAAAGTTACGCGGCACGCCGTAAACAGCGTTGGCAATGAAGTGGATGGTGTCACCGCGAGGACCTTCATCGTCCAGGGCACTGACGCCGGTGGCATTCAATGCGCCGTTCATCCGATAGGACAATTCGGTACCGACCGCCACAGTGTTGAAGACCCGGGCGAAGCTGAGGCCCGCGAGCTTCACGCCACGTGGGTAAATCACCCGATAGGAGCCCGCTGCTGCCTTGATTTCCGGGGCCAGCCAAGGCTGGTAATCGTCGAACTGACGGTAGTAGGCGCCGAAGGTCGATTCGATTTCTTCGACGTTGAGTTTGCCCATCACGCCCCAGTTCTTGCCATCACGCCCGAATTTCGAATCCTGACGTTGCAGGGTCGAGCCGTTGGCGGCCAACGGTAGCTGGTCCGGGCCTTCGAACAATGGGTCGGCACCACCAAAGTACGTGCCCCCGTAAGGTATGCGAGTCGGTTCCCATTCGTAGAAATACTGAGCGGCAACAGAGAGATGGTCGGTGAGTTGCGCCTTGGCCGATATTTGCCCGACTGGCAGGAACACTTCCTTGGTTTCGATACCAGGACTGGTCGAGGCTTTCACGCCATCACTTGGCGCCTGGGAATAAGACACGGCATGCGCGCCGATGAGCAGGCCCTCACCCCAGTAGTTGGTGTGGCGACCGGCTTTCACGTTGACCGGTATTTCGCCGACGTTGAAGTTTTTCCAGAGGAACGCATCGAGAATTTCGCCCGAAGGACCGTTCATGTAGCGGTCCACTTCACCGCTGTACTTGTTGTTGTGGTAGCTGGTCGCGAACCCTGGAATGTTGCTGTGGACTTTGTCGTCATCGTAGGCCTGGTCATACCAGCCGGCAGCACTGAGACGAGCACCCCAATCGTTGAGATAGGAAAAATCGAACTCACTAAACAGATCGAGACGATTTGTCACGATCTCGTTTCTATCGAACTTGCCGTCCGACTCGTCGTAGTTCGGCGTATTCATGATGTGGCTGTCTTGACTGTCGGTCCGCATCCCCAGGTTGTAACGGACCGTATTGTCCCAACGCACGCGGTAGTCTGGGTTCGACATGTCGAACGAGGCCGCCATCAAACCCTGTGCACTGCCAACCATCAACAGTGTCAGAGCACCTTGAGTCAGCACCCGCCGACCCTGTTTGGTCTTCTCTTTCATACACACTACCTTTTATTTTTATTTTCTGACGTTAAGTGCGTTCAAACAGTCATTCCAGCGATCTGCGAAACCCCACAGGATCGATGCATGTCCCGCCTGGACAGTCCGCTCGAGAGGCCTGGCACGCATCCAGGACCACTTCCCTCCTCAGCTGAAAGCCACCGTAACGGATCGCAATGTAAAATTCCACATAAAGATTGCAGTTCTCTATTCAGAATTTTAACCGCGATTCCTTGGCTATCTGTTTTAGCCAACGGTGTCGCCCGGGGCAATACTGCACACAAAACACATAAACGTTCAAATAATCTTTGACGAATGACCTCTTTGGGCTTTCAATAGTCCGGGCAGACCCCCTGAATACGGGGGTCAGGCAGGAAAACCCGCAAGCGGACCGGCAGAAAAAAAACAACAGGAGCCAGCATGAACATTGATTTGAGTGCAAAGCGCGTGATCATCACGGGTGCTTCCCGGGGCATCGGCCTGGCCATCGCCCGGGCTTTCGCGGCTGAAGGGGCGCGGGTAGCGATTTGCGCCCGCAGTGAGGCAGACGTCCGCGAGGTGGGTTCGCAGCTCGCGGAACACGCCCAGGCGGTCATTGCCCGAGCGGTTGACGTGACCGACAGTGAGGGAGTCAAGGCTTTCGTCGCCGAAGTTGCACACGCCTGGGGCGGTGTCGATGTGCTGGTCAACAATGCGGGTCAAGGACGCGGCGGTAATCTCGATACCCTGACGCCGGAGGCCATCCTCGAACATGCCAACATCCTGCAGATGGGGCATTTTCGTTTCGTCCAGGCCGTGGTGCCGTTCATGCGTGAACAGCGTTGGGGGCGAATCATCGAAATCAACGCCCTGGCCGGCGCGATTCCGACGCCAGACGGCATTCCTTCGGTGATCAACCGCGCGTCGTGCATCGCCCTCTCCCGCTCGCTGGGCATGTCCCTGCCCAAGGACAATATCCTGGTCAACAGCCTGAACATGGGCTGGATCGATACCGGCCAGTGGGACCGTCATTACAAAGAGATGGGGCCGGGCGTGAGTCGCGAGGAGTTCGACGCCATGGTGATGAAAGTCGTGCCGCTCGGACGCTACGGCAAGCCTGAAGACGTTGCCGGCATGGCGCTGTTCCTGGCCAGCGAATATGCCAGCTTCATCAGCGCTGCCTCGATCGACATAGCCGGCGGCATGGGTGGGCAGATTGCTTACTTCCCGACGCTCAAGCGCGACTTTGCCGCTGCCATTGCCGCTCGTAACGCTGCCAGCGAATAACGCGCACACGCAGTCCGGCATTCACTGATCGCCGCGAAAGCGGCCTTGGTCCCGGTGCGCCCGGCGCACCCTCAACGTTGGCGCACCCTGATGAATCTGCTGCTACCCGTCCTTGCCACGCTGATCTGGGCCGCCAGTACGGTGGTCAACCGTCTGTCGGTCGGGGTGATCGACCCCGCAGCCATTTCCTTCTATCGCTGGCTGACGGCGCTGCTGGTGTTGTCACCGGTGTTGTTGCCCAGGGTATGGCGCTTGCGCCGTCAGATTCGCCCTTATCTGGCCAAGCTGTGGCTGCTGGGATTGCTCGGCATGTCGCTGTACCAGTCACTGGCGTATTTTGCGGCACACACCGTCAGCGCCACGTCGATGGGCCTGATTCTGGCGACCATGCCGCTACTCACCGTGCTCCTGGCCTTCCCGGTGCTCAATACCCGGCCCACCGCGACATTGCTGGTCGGCACCCTGGTTTCGTTTGCCGGACTGGCCTGGTTGCTGGCAGCAGGCGACTTGTCTTCACTCTGGCAGCATGGGGTCGGGCAAGGTGAGCTGATGATGTTGGCGGCGTCGCTGTCGTACGCGCTGTATTGCGTGTTGGTGAAGCGCTGGCAGATTCCCCTGCCAACCTGGGAAAGCCTGTATATGCAAATTATCTGCGGCACCCTGCTGCTGGTGCCGCCTTTCGTGCTGGCACCGTCGATAGCCCTGACGGCAAAGAACATCCCACTGGTGTTATTCGCTGGCCTGTTCGCCTCGGCATTGGCACCCGGCCTGTGGATGCGCGGCCTGCAAACCCTCGGCGCAGAAAAAACTGCCGTATTGATGAACCTGGTGCCGCTGTTTACCGCGGTATTGGCGATCGTGCTGCTCGGGGAAACGTTGCACCTGTACCACGCGGTGGGTGGCGGCTTAATTTTGCTGGGGATCGGATTGGCGCAATGGAAACCGGCCCGGGTCATGACCCGCGCCGCGACCTAGGCGACCAGCAAGGTATCTCGCAATGCCTGCAAGCCCGTGCCACTCAAACCACTGAAACGCTGCAGATAGCGATCCAGGCCACCGTATTCAGCCTCGATCACCGCATAAGCGGCATTCAGGTATTCAGGCCGGGCATCCACTACCGCATCGAACGCCGCTTCGCTGACCGACTGGCCCACCATCCGGCCCACCGCATGACTCATCGCCTGCTGACGCTCTGCACTCAACTGACTGAAACGCCGTGCCGAACGCAAATAGTCGGTCAAGATGTGTTCTGGCGTGACACCAAGGGCATGCAACAGCAGCATGACCGCGATGCCGGTGCGGTCCTTGCCCGCCGTGCAGTGAATCAGCACCGAGCCCTTGCCTGCAGAAAACAACTCGAACAGCGCCGGCAACCGGGGCGCCAACATTCCCGGTAGCCGCCGGTAAACTTCCAGCATCATGGCCCGTGCACCCTCCGCCACCGGATTATTCGCCAGCATGAGGGCAAGGCGTGGATCGGCCCGGACATCGCCTATGACCTCCAGGTGCAACTCCCGGATTGCGTTATTGGGCAAGCGGTTCGGGTAACGTTCACGCTCACCCGCGCTGCGTAAATCGCAGACGGTCTGCAACCCCAGGCGCTGAAGTGTCTGCCAGTCTTCAGCAGTCAGCCCATGCAACTGGTCTGCGCGCAAAAGAATATCGCCGCCAATGCGGCGACCACAATGGGAGGGAATGCCTTTCAAGCTGCGAAAGTTATCCGCGCCTTGCAGACGCAAATCTTCCTGATTGACCACGCTCAACTCTCCAATAAATGTTGATACGCTTGCGTCAACGGCCTTGCGCCCTGCCCCAATATCGGTGTGCGGCGTGGCTTACGGCCGTGGGTTAACAAGCGCACAGTATCAAAATCTTCTGCGGCGGCGAAAAACCGCTCCACCATTGGCAGTCCGGCCTGCCCCCAATCATCCATGTTCGACATCCAGGTCTGCATCCCCCAGACCGGCCAACGCCGTACTTGTTCCCAGGCCGCGTCCTGACCCAGCACGCCTTCGGCTCCCAGGCTAATCAGTTTTTCACGGTAAACACGCAGCAAACGCAGCGCTTCGGCGCGGCGCTCCTCCACGGTCAACGCGCCGAGCATGAAATAGGCGACATCGCGCCATGGCCGGCCACGTCGGGCCAGTTGCCAATCCAGCCAGATACGTTGACCGTCACTGCGCAAGAAACTATTACCCTGATGGGAGTCACCATGGATCAAACAACAGGGTGAAGTCTGCTCCAGTTCAAAAGCTGCCAATTCATCGAAGGCATGGCTAAACAACTCCGGTGATTCGTACATCCATTTCGGCAGCAGCTGCTGGTACTCGGGTTTACGCAGATTGACCTTGATGTAGTTGTACATGCGCAGCAGACCGTCGCTGTCCACCGGGTTGGCCATCGACACCGGCAACCAGCGCTGCTCCTGCAACTGCGGACTGTTCCAGGTAGCAGCATGCACCGTCGCCAGTGACTCGAGCCCCTGAGCAACACCGTCCAAGCCAAGGTGATCGGTGCTATGACCAAATTGCCCGGCAGCCAGACCGAGGTCTTCCATCATCACCACACCTCGACCGCCACCATCGGCGTCCCAGTCGGTGAAAAATGTGGTCGGCAATGGCGCATCGGTCCAGCCGCGCGCCAGATGATACAGGCGCGCTTCCAGCTCACAGATATCGCCGCTCTCGAAACCTTCGGACCAGTTCGACTTCAGGCACACATGCGCAGGAATACCCGCGCGCTGTCCGACCTCGTTCAACTCAAGCCTGGCGCGCAATTTGGTGGTGTGCCCGTTACGGACCTCCAACGCCGTCAGCGCCAGGACCTCGATGCCTGGATAACGCGGCTGCAATAGCTGCGTGAGCCAGGCTGCGGATATCTCACTCAGTTGCCGAGGCAATCGCCCGCTGCGCTGCGGGCATGGCCGCCCGGCGGCCATGTCCAGCAGGCTGTCCGTCACGACGTCAGCACCCGGCCAGCGTTGGCCGGAACCTTCAGCTTGAGGAGTTCGATCGCGTTACCGCTACGAATCCGTTCACGGTCTTGAGCAGACAAACCCAGCCCCTCGGTCAAGTCGCCATGATCATAGGCGCCACCAAAGTTAGTGCCGTATAATAGACGCTCCGCCCCAACCACCTCGGCGACACCACGACGCAAGCCGGGCGCATGCACGTCGAGGTCGAAGTAGAAATTATGCATGTAATCCATCAACGGTCGCTGGTTGCGCGAGTCAGGTGCCATTGCCCGATTGAGCTCGCTCAAACGCCCCAACTGGAAAACCGCCATGCCACCGGCATGGGTGATGTAGGTTTTCAGGGTCGGGAAAACATCCAGTGCGCCGCCGCAGATCAGGTACCAGAAGAACAACGTTTCATCGACGCAATCACCCACGATCGAAGTGGTTTCGAACTTGTCGTCGGTGTGTTTTTCGCCCCAGTAGATCGACTGGTTGAAGCCATGCACCATGATCGGCACATCCAGCTGGGTGAGCTTTTCCCAGACGGGGAACAGGCGTTCATCGTGAGCTTCCAGACCATTGAAATTGGCCCCACCGACGCACACGCCCTTGGCGCCTAACTGAGTCACGGCGCGTTCGATTTCCTTGGCTGCGTTCAGTGGGTCCGCCAGGTTGGCGTGGCACCAGAAATCGAAGTGGTCGGGATCGGCCCGGCAAAATGCCGACAGCTCGTCGTTGCACAGGCGCGCGTATTCGTTGGCGAAATCACCTGCCCAATACATGAAACAGTGGGACGGTGTGGACATCACCAGCTTGTCGACACCCCGTTCGGCCATCAGCTTGCGCCGGCTGGCGTGGGTCATGCGCGCGAGGAGGTTGGCCTGCGCCTCAGCGTCAGTAGCGGCTTTGGCCGGTTGCTTGGTACCGAGGGAAAAATGCCCCACGGTCAGCCCCTGCACCTTCATGAACGGCCCCCAGAACTCGTGGCGGTTCAGCATACCCTCAGTCAGCAAGTGG
The DNA here is from genome assembly GCF_002236105.1 of Pseudomonas umsongensis. Classification (GTDB taxonomy): domain Bacteria; phylum Pseudomonadota; class Gammaproteobacteria; order Pseudomonadales; family Pseudomonadaceae; genus Aquipseudomonas; species Aquipseudomonas umsongensis. Next base: position 253,917 of record NZ_NIWU01000001.1, on the reverse strand, counting down.
GCGTGGACATCAATCAGCATGGCATTCTCCTTGTTGTAATAAGCCAGCAGGTCGAACGCCTCATTTGACAGGGCGTTCGGACCGGTTTGAGGGATAACTGCACCGCCAATAATATAGACACTTTTTCTATATGTGTTCATTTATTATTGAAGCTAGAGAAGGTTTTTGGGGTGTGCCTTGTGTGGAACGGGCTTTTGCGGATTGGAAGAACCTGTAGGAGCGAACATGCTCGCGATGGAGGCCCAGACAACGCGTTCATCCAGACAGGGCGCGTTATCGTTGACGTCCATCGCGAGCAGGCTCGCTCCTACAGGGGTCGGCTGTCAGGCCGCCTCAAATGGATATGTACGCCAAAAGAATCCAGCAAAAAAAAAGCGGCCCACTCAGGCCGCAAATGCGTGTCCATTCGATGCAATCAGCGTTGCGTTTCCTGGGAAACAATCGATTCAGGTTTCATGTCGCGCTCCGACAGCGGTGCGTCGTGTACCCGGTAGCCGCCCTTGAGGCCGTCGTTGAGCAACGACCACATGCCCTTGTTGAAGTCATAACTGACGTTTTTCACTGTGTACGGAAGGTTTTTGTCGTACAACTGAACGCCGCTCTGGAACAGCGCGCGGTACGGGGGTTGCCCGCTCCACCTTCTACGCGCACTTTCGCGACAAGGAAGACCTGATCGTTGCCGGGTATGAAGCCATTGGCATGCCCTCAACCAAGGTCACCGAGGTAGGTGGCGACCGTCGTGTCCTGCTGGACGTGTCAGCCTGGCTGTTCAGCGCTACCGAACGTCATGCGGCACTGACGACGTCATTTTTCAGCGGTCCCGGCCAGAGCGTGATTCTTGCCCATCTGGAAAATATCCTGATCATCCAGGTGCGGGAACACTACCGAAAACAGGGTTTGTACCAGGTGGAGCACATGCGTGGCGAAGCGGCGGTACGCTGTTTCGTGGGGGCCTTGATCGGGCTGTGGCTGTGGTGGGTACGCCACGACTATCCGAACTCGGCGCAAGAAATGACCGAGACCTTCGACAGCCTGATGAACAATGGAACCTGGCCGCCGGCCAACAACGCTCGGCAGTAGCGGCGTCACGATGCGGGTCGACCCCCAATACACCCGGCAAAATGGCACCGCCCCTGTCTGCATCCCGCACAAGACATTGCTCAAATGAGCTATACCAAAATCTCCCGTACTACATTTTCGGAGCACAGGAGATTTATCATGAATTTGAGAAATCAATCGGCGGCGCTGATGGCCACTGTGATGATGCTCGGCTGTACGCATTCATCAAACCAGACAGTGACCATTCCTCTGCTTGCTACGCCACAGAACACCGGCGAGATTGCCAATACGACATTGGCCAACCAAGGCAATGAAACCGCCTTTACCTTCATCATTGGCGGGGTTCCAAGCGGAACCCTCAGTCCCTTGAACCTCTATACGTCTATCCATAAAGGGAGCTGCAAACAACCCGGGCCCGTTGCCTACACAATGAATGACCGGATCAACACCAGCCGTATTTCCGATATCGGTGGCTGGACCTATTCACGAAGCGCGCCTGTCGCCATGTCAGAACTGTTTTCCACCGGCTACTCCGTGGTTGTGACAACCACGCCGGCCGATGGCAACGTCGATATTTTCTGCGGAGATATCAAGCAAGCAGCGAATTGAAATTGCGATACCACCCCTGAATTCTGTCCTCTGCGAAGACGCAAAAAAACCCACCTGTGTTGCAGTATCTGAATATCCAATACCACTGCACAGTTTTCGCGATTTACGATCCCCTCCTCACTCGACTCCGGCAAATAGCCAGTCAACGCTGCGCGCCAGCTGCAAGGCTACGAAGCGCAGGCCATGATCAAAAACTGCCGGAATGCCTGGGCCGATGCTGACAAACGGGTATCTGGCAGCCAGATAAGTCCGAGCTCCATGGGGGGAATCACGTCTACCAGCGGGCGGATCTCAATTTTCTTGCCCTCCAGGGACCAGGCCCGGTAGACCATGTCCGAGAGAATGGTCACGCCGAAACCATGCCCCACCAACCCGCGCAATGCCTCCATGGATGAGGTGCGAAAAGCCACCTTGGGCGCCAATCCACGGGATTCCCAGTAGCGCGAAGTCGAAGCCTCCCCCTCATCGACCGTGGCGAGGATATAGGGATGCTCGGCGACGTCTTCGAGATTGATCGAGGTGGCGGACATCAAAGGGTGCTGACTGGCCAACCAGAGTTGGCGGCGAGAACGAATCAGCACCTGGTGAGCGAACCCCTGCAGGTTTGGTGTGTTGGAGACTATCGTCAGGCCCAGGTCGAGATCGCCATTGCCCAGGGCTTCCTCAATGCTGTGACGGTCCATGTCGATCAGGTCGATCTCAACCTGAGGGTAGCTACGTTTGAAGCGCGCCAGCAGCGCAGGCAGAAAATAGCCCAGCACCGTGTAAGAGGCGCCCACTCGTACGGTGCCTTGCATGGCGTGACCGAGAAAAAGCGGTTCACTGAGGGCGTCCTGCAGGGTGTCGAGGATGTGCCGCGCATGCTGGGAAAACTTGTTGCCTTCAGCGGTCAGTGACACGCCATGGGGCAGGCGGTCGAACAGGCTGACGCCCATGGACTGTTCCAGATGCAACACGGCCGCCGTAATCGCCGACTGCGATACATGTGCCTTCAGCGCCGCTTGGGAAAACTGTCCGGCGTCCGCGGCGGCGACAAAATAACGCAGCTGGCGCATTGAAATATCTCTGCCCTTTGTCATCTGATTTTCTGATACCTACGGTCTGAATATATGAAACAGCTTGGTCCACAGCCTCGGTACACTCGAGACCGGGTAGCTGCTTTGCCGTATTGCCACCCTTCGAATTTCAGCACCAACAATAAAAAAGGCTGAAGGTTGAAAAATGAACGCGATCCACTACAGCGAGTACAACTGTGAAGCGTCAGGTAATTTCCTGACCGAAGCTTCACTGGCCAAACAAGGCTTCGATCTGCGCGTTGAACAGGCGCAATGGTCGTGCTCCGGCACGGCCCTGATTGAAACCGGCAACAGTTGCCTGATACGCCTGATGCTGCCTGCCAGCGTTCAAAGCAAGCCTAACTGCGGCAGCTTTGCCAGGCACGGCGCGCATCAATTCCAGCCCTTGGGCAAACTGCTGTTCATTCCCCATCGCACCGAATTCCATCTACGCCACGATGCCAGCAAGCAAAAGGCCCTGGTGTGCCTGTTCGATCCCTCCTCCCTCGGCGCCCTGGGCAGTTATCGCTGGAACTGGAAGGAGAACGTCAGCGAAGCCATGCTTGACCTGCAGAGCGGTTACCTGCACGCGTCCTTGCAACGGCTGGCCGAAGAGGTGAGCAATCCCGGTTTCGCCAGCGAATTGCAAACCGAGTGCCTGCTCACCAGCATTGCCCTGGACCTGCGCCGCGAGTTCATCGACGTTCCCGTCGTTGCCGCCGTTCCCTTACCCGACACTGAAAAACTCAGCCCTCGGCAATTCAACATCCTGCGTGAACTGCTCGATACCACGAGCGACGAAGGCCACTCTTTGCGCCACTTGGCGCAGGCCTGCGAGCTGCCGTTGCGAACTCTGTCCAGTCGCTGCAAAAACACGACTGGCATGACATTGCGCCAATACGCAGCACAACATCGCCTGCGAAAAGCCATGGCGCTGCTGGCCGACACACGGTTACTGATCAAACAAGTTGCCTATCAGGCCGGCTTCAACAATGCAGCAGCCTTCAGTGCCGCATTCCGCAAAGAACTCGGCGTTACACCCGAAGAGTTTCGCCATCAGCGCCGACGCTAAAAGGCACCCGAACAAGGGCACCTTTTAGCGACAGGGGTTTCAACGACGAATCGTGGCAGTGATTTTTGCGTGTGGCCCATTGACCTGCGCGGCCCAGGCTTCAGCTGCCTGATCCAGGGTGAAGTCAAGGTAATCCACCTGAATCTGCTGCTCTTTGGCGATCTTCAGCAGACGCAGCCAGATTTGCTCACGGTCTGCTGGCGCGCGCTGGCCGGTGCCGATGCACGACAAGTTGCGGAACAATAGATCGGCAATATCCAGATTGAGCTGGCGTCCGGCCCCCGTGCCAATGGTCACGATACGGGCGCCCCAATTGGTGGCTTTCAGAGACGTCAACATGGGTTGACCGCACACCAGGTCCAGCACCACGTCAAATCCACCATCGGCCGCGTCCTTGAGAGCTGCGACATCATCGCTACCGCCTAGTGTCACCACCTCATCGGCGAGGCCCCGCGACTTCAAACGGCCCAGCGCTTCACCCGACCGCGCAGCACCGACCACCTTGCCCGCACCCATACCGCGCGCCAGTTGCAAGGCGATCTGGCCGAGGGTACCGGTCGCGCCCAAAATCAGGACTTTTTCACCCTTCTGAATTTCGGCTTTTTCCAGTGGAACGATGGCACCGGTAGCCGCAATGCCCATGCTGATCGCGGTTTTATCGTCCACGTCGTCCGGCACATTCCACACTTCGGCTTGCGGCACCAGGGTGCGCTCTGCCCAGGCACCAAATGGCAGCACCGAGCGTTCCCCGAAATACACCCGACGGCCATCCGGCGCACGGCCTACGCCTTCGCCGCGAATGACACAGGGGTACTCCACTCCGAGACGGTAGGCGCCGAGTACATCCCAGCCCCCCAGGCCAGCGGTATCGACATCGATCAGTACCGCGCCGTCTTGCGGCTTCGGCTCACGAAACTCGTCGACTACCGGCAGCGCATTGCGCTCGGAAATAATTGCTGCACGCATGGCATTCTCCTTGTCTGTTTTATTTTAAGGCTGCACTTAGAGCAGTAGTTGAACACAAATCAATTATTTGTCCATATGTTTAGCTCGAAATTCCACTAGCGGGTCGCCAATGACTCGGCCTGATAACGCGGATACCCACCCAGCGTCAGGAGAAGCAAGGGTCCGACGACAAAGCAGATGAAGCTGAACAACAGCATGGCCGAGTAGCCACCGGTCAGCTTGAACAGTCCCGCAAACAGCAATGGCGAGATCGCGGCACCGGCGGTAATCAGGCCCAGATGGGCACCGAACAAGCGACCGTAGTCGCGCATGCCGAAGTAGCGGGCGATCAGGAATGCCGCGATATCGAATTCGGCGCCCGCACCAACACCCACCAGCAATGTGGCGAGGGTGTACAGGGCAATGCTGGAGTCGCCATAGGCAAAAATGCCGCAGGCAAATGCCGGCATCAAAAGCGCCAAAGAGGCGACACCGGGGGCCCACAACCGGTCAATCAGGTAACCCACCAGCAACCGTCCGAGAATCAGCGACACGCCAAAGCTGCTGAAAACCTGGCTGGCCTGCAGGGCGCTCAGGCCTCGATCCTGCAGCAGTGGCACAATGTTGGTGACCATGCCCACCACGCAGGACACCACCAATGTCATCGACAGGTTGCACACCCAGAACCGCCACGAACGCAGCGCTTCGCGCAACAGCAGCCCGCCGGATCGTTCGCTGACGACCGCAAGTGGTGATGTGCTGTGGCTGACAACAGCGGTCGGCATTAACCAGCGTAACGCCAGTGGCAATGCCAGCAGTATTGGCAACACGCTCAATGCGATAAAACCCGCCTGCCAATTCCAACGGCCGATCGCCCAGGCGGTGATCAGCGGCAGCATGATGGCCGCGAGCCCGGAGCCGCTGAGGATGATCGCCAACGCCAGGCCTCGGTTTTCCTCAAACCACAGGTTGACCAAGTGCGACCAGGTCACCTGCAACGTACCCAGCCCGGCCAGCGGCACCAGGAAAAAACCCAGGTAGAGGGTCCATATCGAGCCACTGACACAGCTCAGGAGGAAGACGCTCACGGACAACGCCAACAAGGACAGCAACGTGATCAGGCGCAGGCCATATCGCAAATTGAGCCAGCCGGCCAATTGCGACGCGACAATGGTGCCCAGCGACAGTGCGGTGATCGCCGCCTGTAACTCCGCCCTGCCCCAGCCCATGGCCTGTTCCAGGGGAATTACCAGGGAGCTGAAGCTGTACAGCAGCAACGAACTGGAACTGGTGGCGACACCCACGAGAGCCAGAATCAGCACCCTCCAACCGCGTTTGAATTCTGCGTTATCAAAGCCTTTCATGGTGTGTGACCTCAGTCGTTGCCGATGAACACAGCCGCTTGCGCGCTCTTGCTCAGCACGTGTGCACGGCGTGCCGGGCCAGGCGCATTGGCGAGCTGTTCGAGGGTGTCTTCGGGGTGTATCAACGTCGGGCCATTGCCCAGCTCCTGAAGCGCCAGAAGCGCCAGGTCTTCAGCCTTGGGCAACGTCATGGTGAGGGCGTCGGGAATGTTCAGTTTGACCATGGCATCGCGCATGGTAGGGGTGTCCACGGTACCGATGACCAGGTTGAGCACATCCACACCACGATCTTTCCACTCCGCCCATAACGACTCGCCGAGGTTCAGCGCAAACCCTTTGGTGGCGGTGTACATCGCCAGTTTTCGAATCCCGCCTAACGCAGCCTGGGAACCCACCAGCAGCAATCCACCTCGCCCGCGTTCCAGCATGGCGGCACCGAAGGCATGGCTGCATTGCATCACAGTTAGGCAGTTGAGGCGCAGCAAGGCGCCCCAGTCGTCGACCGAAGTATCGAGAAAACGCGTGATGTAGGGGTCGCCCCCGGCGTTGTAGATAAACAGACCGACTTGCCGCTTACCAACAGCCGCCAACAATTGCTCACAGGCATCGGGATGGGACAGGTCCTGGATGAGCACCAGCACCTCAACGTCGTACCGTTGCTCCAGATCATTTTTCAACTGCGCCAAGGCTTCGCCACGGCGCGCCACCAGCACACAGTTAAGGCCACGCTCGGCGAGTGCATGGGCAAATGCGGCGCCCACCCCATGCGAGGCACCGGCGATCACTGCCCACGGACCATACCGATGCTTGAAGGCGTTATCAGGAACAGACATAAACACTCCGAAAACAAAGGCCCGGCGGCAAGCCACCGGGCGAGGAAGGCTTCACCGCGTCAGGCGACTGGCGGCAGGTCGATGTGGCTGGCGGAGGCGCCAATGGCGGTGCTGCCATAGACCAGGACGCGCCGCTCGATTTGCGCCATGAACAGGTGCAGCAAGGGTTCGTCGTATTCCGGCCCGGCGTTTTTGACAAAGGTTTCCAGCGCTGCATCGATCTCGCTGTAGTCACTGAAGGTGCGGTCCAGCAGCGCTTGCGCGTCCTGTTGCTCCAGCTTGCGCAAGTGCAACTCCATGGCATCGCCACGGCCCAGGTATTCCACCAGTTTGCTCACTGCGCGCAATTTGGTTTTCTGGAAATCGCTGGCAACCTCCACTTGGGCCAAGGCATCGGTCAGCATGGTCAGCAGCTGTGCATTTGGGCCAGTGCCGACAACGTCCAGCTTCGGCTTTTGCAGGGGAACACCCATGGCCTCGGCCAGCGCATGCACCACCACACGGCGCAGGGCGATATCAAATTCGGTGTAGGTGTCATGCGGGTCACCCGGTTGTGGCGTGGCCACCGATGCCGAGAACTGCATGGTGCTGACCGTGGCGAAGAGCGCGGTGTGGTAGCGCACTACATCAGGCTCCGCCGGTTCGCCGGTCACTTGCTGATAATAGCGATACAAGGCCGCAAAACTGTCCCCGAGCGGTTCGTAATTGTCGCGCATGCGCGCCGAAGCGAGGTCGGCCAGAGGATCACCGATCATGGCGAACTCAAAATCGTAGAGGCCATGCACCTGTCCGTTCTCGAACAGAAACTGCCCCGAATCGTACTGAACGAAAGCAGGCCGGGTTCGGTGCTGTGGCACATTGCGCCGCAGCCAACCGAGGGCGAATTCGGCCAGAGGCTGAGGCTTGGTTTTATTACGCGCATACAGCGGGTAATAGGCTTCCAGACCCGCCAGGGTAATGTCCGCGGCACCTTTGGGCAGGCTGATACCCTGATCGATAAAGGGTTGCAACGGCAGTTGGTGCATACGCACCATGGCATCGACCCACTGGCGTGCAACCCCATGACGTTCGGCATCGCTCTTCGCCGTACTGACGTCACGGCTACCCGGCACCAACTGCATCAGGATGGCTTGCGGGTCTTCGCAAAAGCCGTAGATATGCGGTACGGGCACGCCTTGCTGACCGAGCAAGGAGAGAATGTCCGCCTCCCGGCGCAGATCCGGGAATGGACTGACATCCCCACCGCGCTCGCCCCGAATATGCAACTGAAGGGTTTCGCCATCGCGTTGCAGCTCAAGGTTCCAGGCCGGGCGCCAGCGCAGCAGACGCTGCATGGCGGTGATTTTCCCGCCCAGTAGACCTTCGACAAAGGTACGCAGCTTTTCTTCGACCGGATCACAGGTCACATTTGTTGTTGGCATACATGTCTCCCTCAGACGCTGATGTCCAGCGCCGCTATCAATGGGTGCTGATAACACCAGCGCTCGGCCCGCCCACGTGCTCCAGCGGTACGCCCTTTTTCTTCGCCAGGTCAGCGGTGTCCAGGTACTCGCGCCAGGCACAGATAAGGCCTTGCTCGTTCAGCTCGTACACCGCCACCATCGAATGCGGCATGGGGACGCCATTGCTGACGCAGTAATCATCGCGTTCGGTCATTACCACTCGCTCGGAAGAAACGATGTGGCGCGTGTTGCAGTGGTTATGCGTGACATAACTCATCTGCCGCTCTATCTCCTTGCGCAGCGCGTCACGACCACGGATCACCGGACCACCGGGTACCCAAAGTTGCCAGACAGCGTCGTCGGCAAAAGTGGCCATGATGCGTTCGATATCCGGGCGGCTGCCGTCGCTGCCATCGCCCCAGGCGGCCAGCATGTCGAGGATGAAGCGTTCCTGTTCGAGTGCCATGAAACGGGCTCCAGTGCAGTGAATTGATCGGGATCAGATCGAGGCTTGGGGCAGCAGGAAATTGCGCACCACTGGCACCATCGGCGTACCGCAGCTCATGCCACCGTCTACACGCATCAACGTGCCGTTGACGTAGGCCGCGTCGTCGCTGGCAAGAAATGCGGCCATGGCGGCGATGTCTTCCGGCTCCCCCAGTTGCGGTACGTTTTGCAGGTCGAGAAAAGCGCTCTTCATGGCCTCGTTGGCCCAGCTTTCCATGGCCGGTGTGCGAATGACCCCCGGCAAAATGCCGTTGCAACGAATGCCGCGTTTACCAAAGGTGGCGGCAATGGTTTGCACATACCAATTGAGCGCAGCCTTGGAGGCGCCGTAGCTGAACTGGGAGATTTCGCCGGCAATCGAGCTGGTGGACGATGTGAACAGAATCGAACCGCTGCCCTGGGCGAGCATGTGCGGCAAAGCGTATTTGCACGCCAGGACACCGCCCAGCACGTTGACACGCATGCAGTTGTGGAACAGCTCGGTGTTGAAGTTGATGAAGTCGATATCGCGGGTGGTGGCCGGGTTTCGGTACACCGCATTATTGAACAGCACGTCGATACGGCCGAAAGTCCGGACGGTCTGTTCAACCATCTCCCGCAGGGCGTCTTCCTGGCCGACATCCACTTGCAATGCCAGGGCATTGGCGCCGATTTGAGCCGCCACGGCCTGCGCCGATTCGGCGAAAAGATCGGTGACCACCACGGTGGCGCCTTCCCTGGCAAAACGCAGTGCCGAAGCGCGGCCAATGCCACTGCCCGCGCCAGTGATCACGCAGACTTTGCCGTCCAGGCGTTTCAGAATCTCGCTCATGAATAGGTCTCGGGAACGAAGAAAAAAATCGGCGTCCGAGGCGAACGCCGAAAAGGGCGCACGATGTCAGCGGGTTTGACCACCAGCGATGGTCTGTGGGTTGGCTTCACGCTCGGCGACCGGTTCCTGGCGGTAGCGTGTAGGGCCATTACCGAACATGCCGTACTGGTCACGGGTGAAGTCGTACAGCGAGTAGGAATCCTGTTGCGGATTGTTGGGAATACCGTAGGCCTCGATGTTGTACTGCGAGCCGGTACGGAACAACGCACCGCTGTCGTCCCAGGCGTCGTAGACAGCCGCGCCAAAGGTGTCTTCGTCGATGTAGTAGCGGCGCTTTTTCTGCGCGTGACGCACGCCGTCCTTGCGCGTCGCTTCCACCACCCAGACACGGTGCAGCTCCCAGCGTTCACAGGCCGGATTGATGTGGTTGGGCATGAGCTTTTTCTCCATGTCGCAACCCCATTTCAGCGTGTAGTTGCTGTAGGGAATCAACATTTCCTTCTTGCCCACCAACTTCCAGTCAAAGCGGTCCATCTTCCCGGAGAACAGGAAGATTTCGTCGTAGAACGCTACCCCGCCGAACGCCGAGTTAGGGGTGTCGTAGTTGAACTCCGGAGCCTTGCGTACACGCCGCTGGCCGGTGCTGTAGCTCCAGGCGTAGCGGGAGTCGGTGACCGGGTCGAGGTAATCCCAATACCCGGATGCCTGCCCGGCCGTACGGGCCGGCGCGACGACGTGCGACCAGATACGCTGGGCGATTTTCGGATCACGCCCTGGCACATCCATTTGATAGAAAGGTTTTTCGCCGGTGGAACGGTTGGTGTTGGTCAGCGTGATGTGGCCCTCATTGACCACATAGGCACTGTGGTTCCAGTCCCAGCCATTCACGCCCTGATAGTTGAGGATGTAGTTCCACATCACCTCGCGGCCATCGCGCGGCAGCGGGAAAGGCAGGCCGCCACGGCACGCTTCGCTGATCGACAGACCATCGTTCTCGGTTTTGCAGTCTTTGCGGGTGGCGTTGCGCTGGGTAGCTGCCAGGAAGTTTGCTGGAAAGGTGGCGGTCCGGTGGGTGGGGTACACCTCAAGGTAATACGTGTCGGGGTACTTTTTGAGCAACTTCATCTGCCCGGCCGTCATCTGGTCAGCGTACTGGTCCGCGTTGCTTGCGGTAATGCGCAAGCGTGGCTTTTCATTGGCAAACGGGTTCGGCCAGGTCCCATCGCCAGGCACCATACCGGCAGGGACTTTCAGACCACCGTCGTAAGCCGGAATAGTGCCCGCCGCGTTGCCGGCGACAATCGAACCAAACGCCGTGAGCTTGCCGCCCAGGTCCGCTGTAGTGAAGCTCTCATCAGCCACCGCCGACCCCGCCAAAGCGATGGCCACGAGGCCTATCGCACAAGAATTAATCTTCATGACCTTCTCCATTCAGATGGGTGATCACCAAGCCCGGTGATCACTGCATTGCATTTCAGGGGCGGTTTAGAACGCTGTGCTGACGGTCAGGGAGACCCAGTTACGGTCGGACAGTCCAACGTCGCCGGAACCACCGACGACGGTTTTTCCTACGCCATTGACATCGGCGTAATGGCGTTCGCTGCCGTAGCCGATATAAGACAGCGTCACGTCCATGCGCTCGTCGTAGGTGCCCTTCACACCGGCCTTCCAGGTGTATTTGCCTTCGTTGCCTCCCCCTGTGGCGGCATTGCCGCTGACGCCGTAATCCACGCTCATCGGGGTAGAAATATTCCAACCGGGGAACACCCCCAGCCACTGCGGCGCAAAGCTAACGGCAAGGCCGACATAGTTGTCGGTGGCGCAGCCGAAGTGTTTGTCCTGCCCCGCCGGGCAGCCGCGGTAGCCTTCGCCCTTGAACAGCTCTTCATGCTCTGTCACCTTTTCCACGTGACTGAACGCCATTTCGGTGATCAGGCTGCCGGTGTCGAAGTAATTGGTACGCGGCAGCAACCAAAGGCTGTTGACCACCAGGTGCCAGGTATCACCTCGGGCGCCCTCGTTGTCGACGGTGCTGATGTTGCTGGAGATCAGGGAAGTGTTCTGGCGATACGACAGGTCTACCCCCACGGAGCCGCCACCCAGTACCGGCCCTGCGGAGTAACCCAGGCCATAAAGCTTGACGTTGTTGGCGTAAACGTAGCGGGCGAAAGTCGGCGCCACTTGCAGGCCCCACGGGTTGTAATCATCGAACTCGCGGTAGTACAGGCTGACTTCCGAGTGCAGATAGTCGAAGCTGTAGGTACCCATCACGCCCCAGTTGCCCTCGTCCTTGGGCTTGAGCGGATCGATCAATGGCCGTGTGAAACCACTGAACAACGGCAAGCGGTCCGGGCCTTCAAGTGCGATGTCGGCGGAGGCCAGGTAAGTGCCGCCCTCAGGCGCACGAGTAGTGTCCCATTCGAAGAAATATTGCGCCGCCAGCGACAACTTGTCGGTGACCTGCGCCTGGGTGGAAATCTGCGTCAACGGCAGGAAGATTTCGCGCGTCTCGGTGCCGGGGTTACTCACGGCCTTGCGCCCATCCAGCGGTGCTTGTGAGTAGGAAATGGCATGCCCGGCAATCAACAGGCCATTGCCCCAATACACGGTGTGCCGGCCGGCACGCACGCTGACCGGGATGTCGCCAAGGTCGAAGCGGGTAAACGCAAAGGCGTCCAGCAATTCGCCGCTGGGTCCGCGGTGGTAGCGCTTGGTAAAGTTGGAGTAATGGCCGTTGGTATAGCTCGGCGTACTCTTACCCGGAAATGCGCCGGGGTAGAAGACGTTGCCATCGCTGGTTTCGACATCGGTGTCTTCGTACGCCTGGTCGTACCAGGCAGCGCCGCTGATGCGAAAGCCGTTGTACTTCTTATAGGCCACCTCCATTTCGCTCATCAGGTCGACGCGATTGGTCACCACATCGCCTTTATCAAACTTGGAATCAGACTCGTCGTAGGTGGCGTTGTTGGCCAAGGCATTGTCACGCCCCTCAGCTCGCACGCCGACGTTGTAGCGAACGGTGTTGTCCCAGCGCGCGGTGAGGTCCGGATTGCCGGTATCGAACTCGGCAGCCCTACTGTTGCCAACGGACAAGACACACCCGATCACACTGAGCCAGATGGCCAGGCTTAACGGCTTTGGTTTTGCGTCGATCATCAACACTCCCTTCCCATTCTTTTTGTTATTGGCAGCCGAAGTGCCGGGCCGTTTCAACCGCGCCGAAGAGCGCTGGCCTGAGGGCTTCGATATGGCTGAAGTAAACGGGACAGGGAGGTTTGGGCACAACGATTGGGAGCATTGCTGAAATGCATTTGATATTGATCAAATGCCAAAGAACATTCCGGTATTCAAATATCCAATACCACCCCGCTGTTTTTGTGATTTTACGATCCACACCCCCCTCCCTAGACTCCGGCCAATAACTAGGCAACGCCGCTCTCCTGGCGCCGCCATGACAATAAAGCCTGGAGGATGAGCATGAGTGCGTCCCCGTCTCTGGATGACAAATACATCCAGCACAGCGGAAAAGTTTTACTCACCGGGATTCAGGCGCTGGTGCGCCTGCCTCTGATGCAGCGCCAGCGCGATCTGGCCAATGGTCTGAATACCGCCGGGTTTATTTCCGGCTACCGTGGCTCGCCGCTGGGTGGTTTTGATCAGGCTTTGTGGAAGGCCCGCGACTATCTCAAGGAACACCACACGGTGTTCCATCCGGGCATGAACGAAGATCTCGCCGCCACCTCGATCTGGGGTACCCAACAGGTCAATATCTTCGAAGGCGCGACCTACGACGGCGTGTTCGGCATGTGGTACGGCAAGGGCCCGGGCGTCGACCGTTGTGGCGACGTGTTCCGTCACGCCAACGCTGCCGGCACCTCACAATTCGGCGGTGTGCTGGCGATTGCCGGTGATGACCATGGCGCCCGTTCCTCCTCGCTGCCGCATCAGACCGAGCACATTTTCAAAGCGGTCATGATGCCGGTACTGGCGCCATCGGGTGTGCAGGAATACCTCGACTACGGCATGCACGGCTGGGCCATGTCGAGGTATTCCGGTTGCTGGGTTGCGCTCAAGGCGGTGGCCGATACCGTGGAAAGCGCGGCCGTGGTCGACATCGACATTCATCGCGTACAACCGATCATTCCGGATATCCCGTTGCCCGAAGGCGGCTTGAATATCCGTTGGCCTGACCCGCCCCTGGCGCAAGAACAACGCCTGCTGGAACACAAGCTGTATGCCGCCCTCGCCTACGCCCGGGTCAACCGTCTCGACCGTATCGTGATGGACTCACCGAAAGCGCGCATCGGCATCATAACGTCAGGAAAATCGTACCTCGACGTGTGCCAGGCGCTGAAAATCCTTGGTATCGATGAAACCCTCGCACAGCAGATCGGCCTGCGCGTGTACAAGGTCGGTATGGTCTGGCCGCTGGAAGCCGAAGGCGTGCGCCAGTTTGCCGAGGGCCTGGAAGAAATCGTGGTGGTCGAAGAAAAACGCCACATGATCGAGTACCAGCTCAAGGAAGAACTCTACAACTGGCGCGAAGACGTACGACCGCGCATCGTCGGCAAGTTTGACGATAAAGGCGAATGGAGCCTGCCGCACACCGGCTGGTTGCTGCCGGCGACCAATGACCTGACCCCGGCAATGATCGCCCGTGCGTTGGCCAAGCGTATTTTGCGCCTGCATCAGAATGGTCCGCTGCAAGTAAGCCTGGCGGTACTGGACGCACAACTGGCCAGCAAAGGCCAGTTCAGCAACCTGATGGAACGCGTGCCCCACTACTGTTCCGGTTGCCCGCACAACACCTCGACCAAGGTCCCGCAGGGCAGTCGTGCACTGGCCGGTATCGGTTGCCACTACATGGCGGCCTGGATCTATCCGCAGACCCAGACCTTCAGCCAGATGGGCGGCGAAGGCGTGGCATGGATCGGCCAGGCACCTTTCACCAAGACCCGGCACGTCTTCGCCAACCTGGGCGACGGCACCTATTTCCACTCCGGCATTCTCGCGATTCGGGCCGCCATCGCGGCCAAGGTGCAAATCACCTACAAGATTCTCTACAACGATGCCGTGGCCATGACCGGCGGACAGCCTGTGGACGGCAGCCTCAGCGTTGCGCAGATCAGCCGACAGCTCGCGGCCGAGGGCGTGCAACGTATTGTGGTCGTCAGTGACGATGTCGAGAAATATCAGCACATCCGTGATCTGGCAGACGGCGTGCCGGTGCTGCGTCGCGACAAAATGGACGAAGTGCAGGAACAGTTGCGCCAGTTCCAGGGGGTGTCGGCAATCATCTATGACCAGACCTGTGCCGCGGAAAAACGCCGGCGGCGTAAACGCGGCAAATTCCCGGACCCTGCACGTCGGGTCGTGATCAACGAAGCAGTATGTGAAGGCTGTGGCGATTGCAGCAGCAAATCCAACTGCATGTCGGTGGTGGCGGTGGAAACCGAGTACGGCCGCAAGCGTGAAATTGACCAGTCTTCATGCAACAAAGACTTCACCTGTCTCAACGGTTTTTGCCCGAGTTTTGTCACGGTCGAAGGTGGCACCTTGCGCAAACCCAAAGCCCTGGCTTCCGCGAAGGATGACGTGTGGGATTTGCCGACGCCCGCGACCGTAGCGCTGGATGAGCCATATAGCATCCTGGTCACTGGCGTGGGCGGTACGGGCGTGGTGACCATCGGCGCCCTGCTGGGAATGGCGGCGTTCATCGAAGGCAAAGGCACGCTCAATCTGGACATGGCCGGCATGGCACAAAAAGGCGGTGCGGTGTGGTCGCACATTCGCATTGCCGCGCACCAGGAACAGTTGTTTGCACCGCGGATTGCCGAAGGTGAGACCGCCCTGCTGCTCGGTTGCGACCTGGTGGTCAGCGCCAACACCGAAACCCTGTCCAAACTGCGTCATGGCGTGACCCATGCCTTGATCAACAGCGAAGAAACCATCACCAGCGCCTTTGTGCGTACCTTCGCCCAGCAGGCGGAAACTGGTGATTTGCTGAAACACCCGGACCCGACCTTCCAGACCGGCAACATGTCGGAGCAAATCGCCGAAGCGGTGGGCACTGAGCATGCGGATTTTATCGACGCAAGCAAAATCGCCACGGCCCTGATGGGTGATTCGATTGCGACCAACACGTTCATGCTCGGCTATGCCTACCAGAAGGGCTGGTTGCCGGTGGGTAAAGCGGCGCTACTACAGGCCATCGAACTGAACGGCACGGCGGTGCCCTTTAATCTCTCGGCCTTCGACTGGGGTCGGCGCAGCGCCCATGACCTGCCACGGGTATTACGCAAACTGGAAGCCGGCAAGGTGCAAAGCCCGGACCGCTTACTGTCGCAAAGCCTGGAAGAAACGCTGGCACGGCGCATGGAGTTTCTCACTGCGTACCAGAACTACGCCTATGCCCAACGCTACCGCTATCGTGTCGAGCAATTCATCAAGGCAGAAACCGCACTGCTCGGGCAACCCGGCAAGCTGTCGGCAAGCGTCGCCCGTTACTACTTCAAAGTGCTGGCCATCAAGGATGAATATGAAGTAGCCCGTCTGTTTACCGACGGCCAATTCCTGGAAAAAATCCAGGCTGGCTTCGAAGGCGACTATCGCCTGCGCTTCCACCTCGCTCCGCCGCTGCTGAACGATAACGGCTCCGGCCGTGAATCGAAAAAACGCAGCTTCGGCCCCTGGATGCTGCAAGGCTTCAAACTGCTGGCCAGGCTCAAGTTCCTGCGTAATACATGGCTTGATCCATTCGGTCGTACCCATGAGCGCAAGGTGGAACGCAATTGGCTGGCCAACTACGAACAGATCCTCGACGAAGTGCTGGCGGGCTTGACCACCCAAAAACTGGGCCTGGCCCAGGATCTGGTGGAATTGCCTGAAAGCGTTCGCGGCTATGGTCCGGTCAAAGAGCGATTCCTCGGCCATGCGCAACAACGCCAGGCGCAATTGCTGGAGCAGTGGCGCAATGGCAACACCGCCCAATTCCATGATGCCAGCCAGAGCAACAGCAAAATCGCCGTCACTCAACTATAAGCCTTGCCCGGGCTGAACATTGTGCAGCCCGGGATGTTGGTTCATTCAACAAGGTCAAACCATGAACGAAGAACTGGCCAGAAATTACCGTGAGATTCTCCACAGCGTAGGTGAAAACCCAGAACGTGAAGGTTTGCTGGACACGCCAAAGCGCGCAGCAAAAGCCATGCAGTACCTCTGTCATGGCTACCAGCAAAGCCTCGAACAAATCGTCAATGGCGCACTGTTTGAATCGGACAACGATGAGATGGTCATCGTCCGGGACATCGAACTTTACTCCCTGTGCGAACATCATTTGCTGCCGTTTATTGGCAAGGCCCATGTCGCCTATATACCGACAGGCAAAGTGCTGGGACTGTCGAAAATCGCGCGTATTGTCGACATGTTCGCCCGCCGTTTGCAGATTCAGGAAAACCTGACACGCCAGATTGCCGACGCCATTGCCCAGGTGACCGATGCCGCCGGGGTGGCGGTGGTGATCGAGGCAAAACACATGTGCATGATGATGCGCGGTGTTGAGAAACAAAACTCGGTGATGAGCACCTCGGTGATGCTCGGCGCCTTCCGCGAGTCGTACAACACCCGCCAGGAGTTTTTGCAGCTGATCCGCGGTCGCTAGGCACGTGTGCCGGGCTCACCCAGGCACACTGCTTGCCACTCAACTGAGCATCATCATCCCGCCGTCAATCACCAGCGTCTGACCGGTGACAAACCGCGAGCCATCGCCGGCAAGAAACACCAGCACAGGGGCCAGGTCCCGGGCCGGTTCGCCCAGCTTGCCGCCGATTGGTACTTGGCCGGCCATGTACGCATCGTGTTGCTGCAATTGCTCGGCGCCCATGCTCGCGCGGGTGGCGTCGTACATCGGCGTCCACATCGCCGGAGCAATCGCGTTGACGGTAATGCCCAAGGGCCCCCACTCCCGCGCCACCGTGCGCGTCCACGCCAGTACGGCGCCCTTGCTGGCGGCGTAATGGGCTTTGCCCGGCTGTCCGAGTACGCCTGCGGCAGAGGCGAAATTGATGATGCGCCCGCCGCTGCCCTTGAGCTGCTCATAGGCCGCTCGGTTGGTCAGGAAAGTGCCACGGGTATTGACCGCAAAGACCTTTTCCCACTCGTCCAGCGTGATGCTGTCGGCGCTGGCATTCGGCGCGATGCCCGCGGCATGCACCAGCACATCCAGACCGTTGAGCTGTTCGCTGGCCCAGGCAAAGGCCGCGTCCACCGATTGGCTGTCAGCGATGTCACAGACTCGCGAGTGCGCCCAACCACCACCGTCACCCGTTATCGAGGCTGCCTCGCCCAGGTCGAGACTGACGACATGGGCACCCTCTTCCACAAACGCCTTGACCACTGCCGCGCCAATGCCGCGGGCGCCCCCCGTGACGATGATCCGCTTACCGGCCAGTTGCATGGGCTGTTCCTCTTGTCTGGATATATCAGGATAGTTGCTCGATACGTTGCAACGCCGTAGCGATCAGGCGCAGCGCCGAGGCGTGGTGTTTTTCACCGGTGACCCTGCAAGCTTTACCTGCACAGGCACGTGCGTGGCTGACTTCGAGAAAAATGCCGAGCTTGAACCCAGCCAACACCAGGTACCAGGTCAAGTCCGCCAACGAGCGTGAGCTGCCGGCGCGGTAATGGGCGACCAATTCATCGCTGCTGCAAAAGCCATCCCAGGGATGCACTTCGATGGTGCCGGCGCCACGACCCTCGGCATCGGGCCAGGTCACCACCAGCCAGGCGAGATCGAGCAACGGATCACCGACGGTGGCTAGCTCCCAATCGACTACCGCGGCGAGCTCTGCGTCGTCGTGCCGGAACATGACATTGGACAGGTGAAAGTCACCGTGCTGGATACCGGCCTGGAACTGCTGCGGACAATGCTCGCTTAACCATTGGGCCAAGCGTTCGAGCCCCGGCAGACCCTTGGCGCCGGGCCAACCGGGATAGTCTTTGACACTGTCCATCTGCGCCAGCCAGCGTGAGACCTGACGCTGGTGAAAACCCTCAGGCCGGCCAAAATCCGCCAGCCCCACCGCCTGGTAGTCAATTTCGCCCAGGCGCAACAGCGCATCGACCATGGCCAGCCCCATGCGCCGGCGCATTTCAGACTGCTGCGCATGAGGCGCCGGCAAACCGGTCGCGCAGTTGGGATTGAAACCCTGTATTGGTTCCATCAAGTAGAAACTGGCGCCCAAAACGCCTGGGTCAGCACAATCGGCAATCAAACCGGCATGGGGCACTTGCGACCCCGCCAATGCCTTGAGCAAGCGCGCTTCACGGGCAATCGTCTTGCCGCCGACTTCGCGCAGTTCCCTGGAAGGCCGACGCAGGACGAATTCACGCGAACCGCGCCGAAAGCGCAGCAGCAGGTTTTGCGTGCCTCCGGTCAAACGTATCGGGGCCTCGATGGGGCCGCGCTCCAGGCCTTGACTATCCATCCAGTCGGCCAGGCGCTCGAGGTCGACCAGATCCTGCCAGTCGTTCATGGATTGCGCTCGCCAAGGCTGGCCAATACGTCGGCGTATTTTTCCCGGGCACGGGCCTCGGCGGTGGGTCGATGGTAATCGGGGAACAATTCGTCGCAGGGCTGATAGTCGCGCAGCAGCTGTTTGGCAACCGTGACTTTGTGCACCTCGGTTGGCCCATCGGCCAGTCCCATCTGGAAGGAGCGCACGATGTAGCCGGTAAAGGGCATTTCTTCACTGACGCCCAGCGAACCATGCACATGCAGGGCGCGGGCGGCGATGTCATGCAACACCTTGGGCATAACAGCCTTCACTGCGGCGATGTCCTGGCGCACTCGCTTGTAGTCCTGGTACTGATCGATGCGCCACGCCGTGCGCATCACCAGCAAGCGAAATTGCTCCAGCTCGATCCATGAATCGGCAATTTTTTCCTGGATCATTTGCTTATCCGCCAAACGGCTGCCCTGGGTACTGCGCGACAGGGACCGCTCACAGAGTGTATCAAGGGCTTTTTGCGCCTGACCAATCACCCGCATGGCGTGGTGCACGCGGCCACCACCGAGCCGAACCTGAGCCACGACAAATGCCTGGCCGGGCGCACCGAGCATGTCGCCCGCGGGCACTCGCACCCTGTCGAATGACAGATAAGCATGGGTGGCGGCTGGGTCATCGGCGATACCGACGTTACGGATAATGCTAACCCCAGGCGCGTCAGCGGCGACGATGAACATAGACATGCCTTCATACACCGATACGCTTTTATCGGTGACCGCCATCACGATATAGAACGCTGCGTAGCGGGCATTGGAGGCAAACCATTTTTCGCCGCTCAGCAGCCAGTCATCGCCATCGCGTACCGCTTCGGTGGTGAACACGGCGGGATCCGCGCCACCTTGCGGCTCGGTCATGGCGAAGCAGGACACGATATCGCCATCGAGCAGCGGTTGCAGGTAGCGCTGCTTCTGCGCCGGGGTGCCGTAATGGGCGAGGATTTCCCCGTTGCCGGAATCTGGGGCCTGGCAGCCAAACACAATCGGGCCAAACAGCGAACGACCGAGAATTTCATTGATTAACGCCAGGCGCACCTGGCCATACCCTGCCCCACCCAGCTCCGGTCCCAGGTGACAGGCCCACAATTTGCGTGCCTTCACCTGCGCTTGCAGCGGCTTGACCAGCTGCTTGAACAACGGATCGTGGATATTCCACGGGCTGCCCAGCACATGATCGAGGGGCTCGACTTCCTCACGTACAAACTGCTCGATCCAATCCAGTTCCGCCTGTATCTCGGGGTCGGTCTGAAAGTCCCAGGCCATGGTGTGTCTCCTAGTAAATAACGATCAGGCCAGCAGCATGCCGCCGTCGACCAACAGGGTTTGGCCGAGCACATAGCTGGCCAGCGGCGAGGCAAGAAACAGCGCCACGTTGGCCATGTCCTGGGGCGTGCCCAGGCGCCCTTGAGGAATGGCCCGCAACGCGCCTTCGAGGCGCTTGGGGTTGCTGGTGGTTACCCGTGTCAGCTTGGTTTCCATCAGCCCGGGGGCAATGCCGTTGACCCGGATGCCGTCACGAGCCCAGGCTTCGGCCAGGGTGCGAGTGAGTCCAAAAGCACCGGTTTTCGAAGCGTTGTAGGCCGGATTGCCACGCGTGGAGTGGAAGGCGGCAGCGGAACTGACGGTGATCATCGAGCCCTTGGCCTGCATCAACAGCGGGTGAAACTTCTGTGCGCACACCATCAGGCTGATGAGGTTGACGTCGAGTACGCGCTTGAAACCCTCGGTCAGAAATTCCTGACGGTCGTAGAGCACCGTGCCTTGTGCTTGCACCAGCACATCCAGGCGGGTGAAGGGCACGCTGGCGACTTCAATCAACGCCGCGTCCGCAACGTCGAACTGGGCGTAGTGCAGGCCTTCGAGATTAGAGTCGGGTGAATCTCGATAGGCCGCTGCCGAGGCTCGTGTGCCCCAGACATGCACTTCGGCACCGCGCTGGCGAAAGTTCTGTGCAATGCCATTGCCAATGCCACTGGAACCGCCGATCACCAGCACGGTTTTACCGCTGAAATCCAACTCGTACATGGGTGTTCCTTGTGCTTGTCGATGAATGCTGTCGAGCAATAGCCACGCTTTTACAGCGCCACCAGACCCGCCGAGGCCATGCGTTCAATTTCACTGCGGGTGTAACCGAGCTCTGCCATGACTTGCCGGGTATGTTGGCCGAGGGCCGGTGGCGGGCGATTCAGCGACAACGGCAAATTGCCGAAATCCCAGAACGCGCCAATCTGTTGCAGGTCCCCGTACACCGCATGGGGATAATGGGCATGCAGGCCCGCGGCAGCGTGTTCGGGGCTGTCGAGAAACGCATCCATCTGCGCCTCCAGCACGGCCTGCGCAGGAACCTGCACGCCAGTCAGTGCTGCCAGTGCCGCCTGCCGGGTGAGGCCTGCGAAATAATCCTCGGGACGACTGCCCACCAGTGCGGTGAAGCGCTGAATTTCATCAGGCTGCAGCGCTGCCACCGCCAGCCAGGCATCGCTGCACAGATACAGACGGTGTGCGTCATTCAGCCCCGTCTGTTGCGCGTCCATATGGGCGACAGGCGTGAGACTGCCATCCTCCAGCACCACCGCTTCGCTCATCGACAGCAACGTGGCGCCCAACAATGAGGAACTGACCATTTGCCCGGCGCCGCTGCGGTTACGCTCGTACAACCCCAGTAGCAAGCCATAAAGCGAGGATAAACCGGCAAAAAAATCACCCACGCCGAAACGCAGCCACATCGGCGCTTGTCCTTCGCCGCCCTGCTCGACCTCCCAGCCGCAGGAGGCCTGCATCAGTTGGTCAAAGCCTGGCCAATCCGCACGCGGGCCGTTCGGCCCGTAGGCGCTGACATGGCAATAGACCAACTGCGGGTTAAGTGCTTTGAGACGCTCGTAGTCAACCTTGAGTTTGCGTGCGGCCGGCAGCCGCATGTTGTGGTGCACCACATCGGCCCAGCGTGCCAGCGTCTCGACGACGGGCTCGGTTTGCGGATCACCCAGTTGCAGCGCGACCCCCAATTTGCCCCGCTGGGTACCACTGAAAATTCGCTCCAGACGGCGCATGGCGTCGCCTTTAGGGGCTTCGATTTTAATGACCTCGGCGCCCAGGTCCGCCAGCAGCATGCAGGCAAACGGCCCGGCCAGGTAGGCGCCCAGATCCAAGACTTTCAAGCCATGCAGCGGTGGCAATGGAGCGGGACTCCACTTGTTCCCTTGCACTGGGAGCAATGCATCAGCGCCCGGCAGTACTGCGTTCCCTTCACCAACCAGTGGTGCACTGCCGCCGACTCGCGCAGGTAGCTGCACCTGCCAGGCCGGACCCGGTTGCAGGGTCTTGCCCAGTTGTACATCGTCAACTTCAACCACATAGCCATTGAGGCGCGCCTGCTCGTCGAAGTAGATATCGCCAAAGGCGCCGGCGATTTGCGCGGCCACATCGTGCTGCCAGAAATGCTCGACCCAATCCTGCGCCGGTCGTGTGGCGATAATCGCCTTGTTGGCGCCGAAGTTGGGCGCCACATGGCTGGGTGGCCATAACGCATTCAGGCGAGTCACTTCGGTTTCGCCCAGTTCGCTGAGCGCTGCGGCCATCCACGGCGATTTGTCCGGCGAGTAATGCACATGCAGCCAGCGGCCATCGGCGCACTGGTGCAATGGAATCGGAATGTATTTATCCAGGCCCTTGGCGAAGGCTGGGGTTGGCGTTTGCGCCCGGTTCCAATGCATGGTCATGGGCACCAGGGCCGCCTGTGCCAGACTCGTATGGGCGATGCCGCCACAGCCGTCACGGTCCCGCGCCAGCAACCGCGCCATTACCCCGACCACACACAGCCAGCAGGCCAGCCAGTTGGCGAATGGCATGCGCACAAACACCGGGCCGGGGCGATGCGCGGGCTGCTCATCCAACAGGCCCAGGCGCGCCAGGATCAGTGTTTCCCGTGGTATGGCATTCGCCAGCGCGTGCCGTTGCGGCCAGCCGCTGATCGCAGAGACAACCAATCGGGGGAAGTCTGCGACGAGCAGCGCGTCTGCCAGACCATGGGCCTGCGCCTCTGCCGGGGTGAAATCGTGCAGCAGCACATCGGCGCTGGCCAGTAGCAACCGCAACTGCTGGCGATCGGCAGGGTTCTCCAGGTCAAGGGTGACACTGCGCTTGCCACGATTGAGCACCGCGAACAGCACCTGGTGGTCTCTAGCCGCGTTGCCGGGTGATTCAACCATGACCACTTCGGCACCTGCTTCACACAGTTGCAGGCCCGCGGCTGAACCGGCAATGCCGGAACACAGGCTGATGACGCGAATGCCTTCAAGGATTGCCTGGCTCATACAGCACCTTTCAGTGGCTTGTTCTGCTCAAAGCGTTCTGCAGCAAAGCTGCAGAACGAATCCATGGCGTCACCCTAAGCCATCGAAAATTAATTTCATATATAGATTAGTATTCCGAATATAGAATCATAAGCACGGATATGAACAATAGTTAATAATCAGTTCAATAACACAATCAAGGGCCTCGACATGATCCTGCGCATGGACCACTTCACTATTGTCTCTGACCAACTGCAGGTGACACGGGATTTCTATGTTGAGGTGCTGGGTTTGGTTGAGGGGCCACGCCCGCCCTTCCCGGTTCCCGGGTTCTGGCTTTACACCCGGAACCAGCCAGTGCTGCATGTCGTGGGCGTAGCGCAAATGCCGGAACCACGACGTGGCGTGCTCGACCATATGGCCTTTCATGCCAGTGGCTTGCAGACGATGTGCACGCGTCTAATCGAGCATGGCGTGCGCTTCAAAATCATTCGTGCGCCAGGCTCGCAACGCACCTGGCAGCTGTTCATGCAGGACCCCAACGGGGTTGAAGTCGAACTCGACTTTGACGCCAGCGAAGAGCCGCCAGCCGATTGGAAAGAACGCCGGGCCGGCTAGATCAACCCGGAGTAACTGCCGCCGTCGACCTGTAGGTTTTGCCCGGTGATGTAGCCGGCCTGAGCCGAACAAAGAAACGCACAGGCCGCTGCAAATTCACTCGGCTGGCCAAATCGGCGCGCGGCTATTGGCTTGAGCATTTCCACCCGCGCCTGCTCGACGCTGAGTCGGCGATGCTTGGCCAACTGCTCGGTCATGAAGCGCAGGCGCTCGGTTTCAATACGTTCGGGCAGCAGATTGTTAATGGTCACTTTGTCGCGCGCGACTTCGACTGACAGGGCTTTGCAGAAAGCCGTGAGCCCTGCACGCGCCGCCGTGGACAATCCCAGGGGCAAGCGTGGCGACTTGACCATCGCCGAGGTGATATTGACGATGCGGCCAAACCCCCGCTCGCGCATCCCGCCGACCACTGCCTGAATCAGCAGAATGCCTGAAAGCATATTGGCCTCAATGGCCGCCAACCAGGCGGCATGGTCCCAGTCCTCCAGACGGCCCGGTTCCGGGCCTCCGTTGTTGGTCACCAGTATATCCACCACCGGACACGCGGCCAGCAGCGCCTGTCGACCGGCTGCGGTGGACAGGTCGGCCACCACGGTGCGTGGCAGTCGACCCGTGCTGCGTAAAATATCTTGCGCGGTGTGGGCCAGGCTCTCGGCATCGCGGCCATTGATCAGCACCTCGCAGCCCTCCTGCGCCAATGCCAGCGCACAGGCTTTGCCAAGCCCTCGAGAGGATGCACACACCACCGCAATACGCCCACCAATACCCAGATCCATTGCAGTACTCCTCGTGCGTGGGTGTCAGTCGTTCATGCCGAGCAAGGCTGTGATATCCCGCCCGGGTTCAGCGTCGCTGCCGTAGGCGAACTGGCCGGCACGCTGACGTTCGACCAACTGTTCCATCTGGTAGCGATAACGGGTACCCGGCGTATCGAAGCGCGAGTGCAAGTCACGACGTTCGTCGACCTCGAAATAACGTTGGTTCTGCGGGCGCACCACCGAGTTGTCCTGGGGCTGGATGATGTAGTTGATGCGCGGCATCACATAGCGAAAAGGCGCGGGTGCAGCGGTGGTGTTGAAGGTGACGTCACACCGCGATCTATGCTTGCCCACCGGCAGGAACGGTTGCAGGTTGGGCACGTCATACCCGGGGCGAAAGCGCGGATAGGAGATGCACACGTTGCTGCGCAAGTGAATGTGCAGCACGGCGCGAAAGTCCTGGTATTTGGCGCGCACACCGCCGACCCAGCGCATGATGGGCGCCACTGACTTTTGCGCCACGGTACGAGTGCGGGTCACGGTCTCGGAGGTCCATTGCACCTCCACCACGTCCGACTCACTGATACCGTCGCCAATGGTATTGGCATGCAGGAAATCGGCATGGGTCAGGTCAATCAGGTTTTCCACCGACAGCGCCGAGGTCGCATCAAACCGCACAGTACGCTGGGTGTAACCGGGAAGACTGCCGTCCTGCGGTAGAAACGGAATATGCGGGAGCAACTGCATGTCGGCAGCGTCCGGATTGCCGTACCAGACCCAGATGTAGCCGTAACGCTCAACCAGCGGATAAAAGCCCCGTCCCCCGGTAAACGCTGTGAGTATCAGCTCTTTCTGGGGGAAATGCGGATGAAACTCGGCAGCCACCGCGCGCCCGTTGTCCCGCCACAGGTAATAGGGCTGGGCATGAATGATCCGGCGAATGGGCCGCGCACTCAGGTCGCGGCTATGGGACACCGGGAACCAGGTGTCACGCAGGTCGTAGTTGATCGGCGTCCAGTCACCCCGCACTTTGCCAGGGATCGTATCGGTGGAGGAAGGCACGGCATGCATGGTGGGAACTCCTGTGCTCAGACGACTGCGCTGACGGGAATCAGGCGCGGTTGGCGCAACCCACGCAGTTCACGGGATGAGGCTTGCAACAAGGCCGCGACGGCTGCGCCATCAATCAGGCTTTTCACCTGGAATGGGGCTTGTTTACGCAGGCGTGCTGCTCGCCAGCGCAACGGTGCCCTGGCCGGCACCTGCTCATGCACGTAGCCACGCCAACACAGGCTGGTGGTGCCACGACGATTGGCACCGGTCGCGATCATCAGCGTCACTAGCGGCAATTCATCTTCGCTCAGCAAATCCACCCGAACAGTACCGCCGTTCAATGGGACGGCGGTGCGCACAATCAAGGGGTAATCCACCACAAACTGCGAAGGCAGGATTTGTGTGCTCCATACCGCACCTCGTTCCAGAACCACACGCCCCTGCTCGCTGCGCAGATCGCCAAGGAAAAAATCGGTAAGGCGCACATGGGGAAACCCGAGCAAGCATTCCGGACCGTCGAGCATCGCATCCAGGTACTGGTCGTGACTCATGTTGACGATAGTGGAACCGGTAAATTCGCGTCCGCTGGGTTGGTAATCGCTGCTGGGCAATGCCCCTTGCGGTGCCCCCTCACCCAACCACACATGGACAAAACCATTTTCCTCGCGCACCGCAAAGGCACGCGCGGCATAACGTGCAGGTACGCGCTCATCGGCATGCAGATTGGGGATCTGCGTGCAGCCACCACTGGCGCCATCAAAGGTCCAGCCGTGATAACCGCATTGCAGGCCGGACTCGACGACTCGCCCCAGAGCCAGCGGCACCCGCCGATGTGGGCAACGGTCTTCCAAGGCAAAGGCTTGGCCGGCCGCGTTTCGGAACAGCACCAACTCCTCGCCGGCAAAGGCCACGGCCAATGGCGTTTGATCATTCACGGCCTCGCAAAGCGCCATGGCCCACCAGCCTGGGGTCTTCATCGGGCTGCCTCTTTGTTATTGGTCTTGGGCAATTGCGTTGAACGCAGTCAGCGCTAACGGTAGTGCTTAGTGGTGGATAGAGCAAACATAATTCGACAGTTTTTTATTTTCTGTCGATATTTTTTAACCCAGCATAAAAAGGCAAAATTCAGGCATAAAGCCGAAACATTTCGGCTTAAAGAGCACATTTCAGCTTGATAAGCGACCTCCAAATGGACATTTTTTCTTTATCTGATCATGTTTTAATGAAAAATAGCTAGCGAGCAATCCATAAGCCTGATTACCATTAGCTTGCTCATTGACTCCAAGGTGCGCTGACGATGACCCAATCCACCCTCGGCTTTGTCCTCCATGACGTTGCCCGCTTGATGCGTAAGCGCTTTGAACAATGGGCTCGCGCAGCCGGTCTCACGCGCTCGCAATGGCAAGTCCTGGCCAAGCTGTCGATTCATGAGGGCATCCACCAGAAAGGCTTGGCAGACCTGTTGGAAATCGAGTCGGTCACCCTGGTGCGCTTGCTGGACAAGATGCAGGAGCGCGGGTTGATCGAACGCCGAAACCACCCCACCGACCGCCGTTACTCCTTGCTGTTTCTCACCCCGGCTGCCCATCCGCTGTTGCAATTCATGCGCACCATCGGCGAGCAAACCCGACTGGAAACCATGGCGGATTTCTCCATTCAGGAGCACGACCAATTGCTGCAGTACCTCGAACGTATGCGTGAACACTTGCTGACAGCCTGCGGTCAGCCCGTGGATGAGCCCACAGGTTGTGCAGCAAGCGAGGTGAAGCATGGCTGAACCCACATTGCAGCGCCCTGCCGTGCACGCTGAAGCCCGACCGCTCGAGCCAGCGGAAAAACCCCAGATGCAGGCGCCCGAGGCGTCGGCCCTTGTTGGCCATGCTGAAGTTCCGGCTGACACGGCACGCCAACGCTGGCGCATCGGCCTGTTCTTGCTGGCACCGATCAGTGTCGTGGCCTGTGCTGCCTGGTATGTGTTGGGTGGCCAGATCGTAAGCACCGACAATGCTTATATCCAGGCCGAGCGTGTAGGGGTTTCCACCGATGTCGCCGGAATCGTCGCGGCCATTGAAGTCAGTGACAACCAAAGCGTGAGCAAAGGCCAGGTGTTGTTCCGTCTCAAGCCCGAGCCCTTTGAAATCGCCGTGGCCAGTGCCAAGGCGCAGCTGGAAAACGCGCGCAACCAGATCCTTTACCTCAAGGCCAGCTACAACCAATCGCTGGCCGAGATCGCCCAGGCTGAAGCCAAATTGCCCTTTTACCAGACCAATCTGCAACGGCTGGAAAAGCTGGTCAGCGTTGCCGCCGTATCCAGGACTCTCTACGACGACGCCCACCAGGACCTCGACAACACCCGTCAGCAGGTGTCGGTCGCCAAGGCCCAGGCTGCCGCGGCGCTGGCTCAACTGGGTGGGCGTCTGGACAGAGCTCTGGAGCTGCATCCCTCCTACTTGCAAGCGCTGGCGGCACTGAATGAAGCCGAACGCAACCTGCGAAACTCCGTGGTCATCGCCCCGTTCGACGGCGTCGTCACCAACGTTGACTCGCTGCAAGTGGGCGCGTACCTCCAACCACCACAATCGGGCTTCAGCCTGGTGTCCAGCGAGCAGCTGTGGGTGGCTGCGTCACCGAAAGAGACCGAGCTGACCAACGCTCACATCGGCCAGGGCGTAACCATTGAAGTAGACACTTATCCCGGTGTCACCTGGCATGGCACCGTGGAAAGCATCAGCCCGGCGTCCAGTTCGAGCTTCTCCCTGTTGCCGGCCCAGAACACCACGGGCAACTGGGTGAAGGTTGTGCAGCGCATTCCAGTACGGATCCATATCGACGATGCGGCAGGCAAACCTGCGCTGCGCCATGGCATGAGCGCCGTGGTCGATATCGACACCGGCACGGCCCGTGGCCTGCCGAAGCCGCTGGCAAACCTGTTCGCACGCCATCATGAGTGAAGTATCCGGACCACTTCCGCCATCGCCGTTGCGGGTACTGATCACCTTGTGTGTGGTGCTGGCGGTGGTCATGCAGGCGCTGGACACCACCATCGCCAACGTCGCCCTACCCTATATGCAGGGCAGCGTATCGGCCAGCGCCGATCAGATTAACTGGGTGCTGACCTCGTACATCGTCGCCACCGCCATCATGACCCCGCCCTCGGCTTTCCTGGCCCGGCGCTTCGGTCGCAAGCGCGTGTTGCTGTGGTCGATCCTGGGTTTTGTATTGGCGTCGGTGCTCTGTGGCATTGCCCGTTCACTGGAAGAAATCATCCTGTTCCGTCTGCTGCAAGGGGTGGCCGGGGCGGCATTGGTGCCGTTATCGCAAGGCATCCTGCTGGATATTTACCCGCAGAAAGAACGAGGGTCGGCAGTGGCCCTGTTCGGGGTATCGGTCATGGTCGGTCCCGTATTGGGTCCGATGCTCGGCGGCTGGCTGACGGAACACCTCAGCTGGCGCTGGGTGTTCTTCATCAACTTGCCTATCGGGTTGCTGGCCTTCATCGGCATGACCCGCTTCATCCGGGAAACCCCGGCCGACCGAACCGCACGCCTGGACTGGCTGGGCTTTGGCTCGCTCAGCGTGGCCATCATGTCGATTCAACTGTTCCTCGACCGCGGCGAACAACTGGGCTGGTTCGACTCGGGGGAAATCATCCTGGAAGCGCTGGTGGCAGCCATCGCTTCGTACATTTTCATCGTCCACACCTTCACCCACGACAAGCCCTTTATCAGCCTGAAGCTGTTCAAGGATCGTAATTACTCGGTGGCGGTGGTGTTTATCTTCATCATCGGCATCACCTACCTGGCCTCGCTGGCATTGATGACACCCTACCTGCAAACCCTGATGGGCTACCCGGTTCTCACCGCCGGCATGGTCATGGGGCCGCGCGGCCTGGGGACGATGCTGAGCATGTTTCTTGCCGGGAAGATCATCGGAAAAGTCGATATTCGCTGGATACTGTTTTGCGGCCTGGCGTTGTCCGCCTGGTCGATGTACATGATGACCGGTTGGACACCGGCCGTGTCCATCGACACCATCGTCTACGTCGGCTTTATCCAGGGCGCGAGCCTGGGCCTGTTGTTCGTCCCGCTGACCACCATCGCCTTTACCACCCTGCCCCCGCATTTGCGGGGCGAAGCCACGGGCCTGTACAACCTGTCACGCAATGTCGGTTCGAGCGTTGGCATCTCGATCGTCACGGTGCTGCTGGCGCAAAACACCCAGATCAACCATGCCGAAATCGGCGCCTACGTGACGCCATTCAACCGCCTGTTCGATGCCTGGCCTGTCAACAACCAGCTCAATCCACTGACCGCCAGCGGGCGTGCAGCCCTGGATGGCTTGATCACTGTTCAAGCCAGCTGGGTGGCTTACCTGGATGACTTCAAGCTGCTGATGTGGTTATCCATTGGCGTCATACCGCTGCTGCTGATATTCAGGACTGCGAAGTATCAAGCCAATCAGGCCTCGTAGCGAAAACGCCCCACCGCTACGTTCAGCTCATCGGACAGTTCGCGCAAGGACACCACGGCTCCGGATACCTGATGGGTGATCGCATCACCCTCACCGGCCATGCGCGCGATGTGCTCGACGTTGGCCACGATGCCCCGCCCGCCCTCGCTCTGCACGCTCACCGCATCGGCAATCCGGTCCACCCCACGCGTGGAGTCACCGACCAGTTCCGTCGCCTGTTGCAGGGTACTTTCCAACTCACTCAGCAACCGGCCGCTGTCCTCAAGTGCCACGGTGCCCGCACTCAATGCCTGGTCGACGATCCCGGACTGGTTCTCCAGCTTCAACGTCAACTGGTTGATCGAGTTGGCTGCCAGCGCCGAGCGTTGTGCCAGGTTACGCACTTCGTCGGCCACCACGCTGAAACCGCGCCCGCTCTCACCAGCCCTCGCGGCCTCGATCGCTGCGTTGAGCGCCAGCATGCTGGTTTGCGCGGAAAGGTCCTTGACCTGACCGATGCTGGCGGTGATCGCTGTCGTGCTTTCGACAAAATCGCCCACCGAGCCGCGGATGGCGGAGAAGGCATGGCGCACGCTGTCGATTTTCTCGAGTAGTCGCGACAAGGCCAAGTGCCCATCTTGCGCACCACGCAAACTGGCTTCGGCGCAGCTGCGCAGACTTTCAGCATGACTGGAGATTGCCGCAATGCCGTCGCTCATCTGCTCGATGGTCATAGACACCGCGCCCACCGCACCGGCCTGCGCCGTGGAGCTTTGCGCCACGCGCGCCGAAGTACCCACCAGCTCCTCCGCCGACGCGCCGACCGACGCTGCGACTCCGGCAACCTGGCGCATCGCCTGCTGAAAGCTATCAATGAGTTCGTTGAATGCCTGGGCCGTGTGGGCCACCTCATCTCGCCCCATGACCCGTACGCGTCGGGTCAGGTCGCCATCGCGCAACTCGATCGACGCCTGTTCGATTTCCCGGATGGGCCGGAGGATCTGGGCGCGCAACAAAAGACTGACAATGACGGCGAGTACGCTGGCGGCGATTAATACCGCAACCAACATCCGTGACACCTGGCGTTGCATAGTGCCGGCCTCGGCAAAGGCGCCAGAGGTCAGCTGCGCCTGCAGTCCCAGCAAACGATTGAATTGACCTTGCAGACCATTGTTGTCGGCGCGCACCCTGCCCAGCAGCGAGGCCGCCTGTATTTGGTCACTCAAGGCCGCGCGCTTGAAATCGGCAAGGCCTTCGCCGACCACGGCGGCCTGTTCTTGCACGGCGCGGTAGAGTTCTTTCTCCTCCTCACCCAGACGCGTCTCGCGAGCCACCTTGTCCAGCCCGACTCGCATGTCATCGACACTGGCCTGCATATCTTCCAGATAGGACTCAAGCTCCTCGGCAGAAGCCTGACCATTGGATTCAAGGATGCGTGCGCCTATGGCATAGGCCCCGACCATTGCCGCCTGCGACGCAGACGCGGTTTCCAGTACCTGGCGATACTGCTGGAAACGCAACTGGTCGATTTCCTCGATCACCGCCTGTTGCCTGGCCAGCCCATGATAGGCAAGGCCCGAAACAACCAATAAAGCGATAACAAATAATGCGGGCAGCACAAAGAGCTTGGCGCCGATTGAATAGCCTTTGAGAAATGACATTCTGATTACCGTTTTTGTTTTTATAGGAAATGACAGGCCAACATCAGCTCCATCATATTCTCTATACGGTATCTCATTCTACTATCAGAATGTTAGATGATACCTCAAATGGTTATCAGCACCTTCACGTTGGATAAACTAAAGCAATACAGGACCATCAAACTGTCCACTCCGTGATATTGGCCAAGGCTCCCCCGTGCTCCACGTAGATACTGAACAAATGCCCTGATCCTGGAGCGTTGTTCAGCATTTCCATCGGAATGTCGTGACGTGCGCTGGTGATGTACAAGGTGTCACGGTCTTCACCACCGAAAGCCAGGTCCGTCGGCCCTGGAATCGGCAAACCAATCATTCGATCAATGCTGCCGTCTTCGGCAAATCGAACCAGGCTCCAACCGTCGCGCAATGTGGTCCAAACACCCCCCTCTCGATCAAGGGCCAGTCCGCTCAGCCGCCCCGACCCTTTGGGCAACGTGGCCAAGCGCCGAACATTCACACTGCCTGCCTGCACGACGTAGACCGACCCGGTTTCCGGCCCGATTGCGTAAAACGCCTGCCCACGCTCATCCCAGCACATTGACGTGATGTTTTCCTGAAACTCCCAGGACAAGCGCAGATCACCATGCCGGTTCAACTCTCCCACCTTGCAGCCGGTGTGGCTCGCCAGGCACGCCCAGACACTGCCGTCAGGTCGACTACAAAGCCCCAAGAGGCTCTTGCCGGGCCAGTCGGGCAAGGGATGTTCGCAACCTTCAAAGTCAATCAGCGACCAACCCTGGGTATGGGCGACCAGCAATCCCTGGCTATGCAGCTCCATCGCCACGACCGGGGATTCGAGGCGGGCGAAAATACGCTCGCCATCGCCATCCAGCATGCGAATGGCCGGCGCCAGGGTATCCGCCCAAAACAGGCAACGAAGCTTGCTCGACCAACGCGGGAAAGCGCCATTGAACGCCCACGGACTATCGACCAGTTTGACGTCGGTGTCGCCGATTTGAATGCGCGGCTCGCTCAACTGAGCCCCCACGCGTCTTGCCGCTTCGCTTATCTCAGGGCCCAGCAGCTCCAGACGCTCAAGGGTCAAGCGATAAGCCGGCCCTGCCACACTCAAGGCGCCGCGCACATTTCCCGCGTTATCCCGGATCGCCGCAGCCACGCAACGCACGCCCATCACAATCTCCTCATCGTCGATGGCATAGCCCCTGGCCCGGGTGATCTGCAACTCGGTATGCAGGCGTCGACGATCGGTGATGGTCAGTTCGGTCAGCGGTGTCAGCACCAGCCCCTTGATGATTGCCTCACGAGCGGCTTCATCCATCGCCGCAAGAATTGCCTTGCCCTGACCCGTGCAATACACCGGCTTGCTCTGGCCAAGCGCCGCCGCCGAACGCATGGTGTGCGCGCCGTCGCAACGCTCGAGAGATCTGACTTGATTGCCATCGAGCACCGCCAGATAGGACGTCTCGCCGGTCAGATCGCGCAAGGCCCGCAACTCGAAACTCGCGGCCGCTACCAGGTCCGGCATCAGATAGGCATTGCGCACCAGTTCCAGATAACGGAACCCCAACCGGTAAACCTTGTGCACCGGATCGCGGCGAATCATGCCGCGCTCCACCAGGCTGGCGATGATTCGATACAGCGTGGTTTTGGGTAACTCCAGCTGCCCTGCCAATTCGGCCTGACTGACGCCCCGAGGCGCGGAACCAACGGCCTCCAACACATCCAGCGCCTTCTCCAGTGCACCCGTGCCCTCTCCTGCTTTCATGACTTATTCCCACCATATGGAACAACGAATGAACTGGATCATACGACGGGTATTGCACACGTCAACAAACCTCTAGGATCTGACGATATCAGGTCATCACAAACATTATTAGTCCCAAATTACGGGAATAACCAATGACTTGGTGCACCTACACGCCATGCGTAAGAGCACAGGAGAACAACAATGACGCAGATCCACCAATACGCCGACACACTGGAAGAAACCGACGAGCGCCAGGTTCATGTCAGCGATGAAGTGCTGGCACGCCTAGCCCGTTGCAGCAGCGGTTCGCTGACCACCCAACTGTTCAAATTGGATTTTCGTCAGCCAGCCCTGGTCGGCCTTCGCGCCATGAACAAAGACATCAAGCCGTTCGCTGGCCGCGCTTTCACCATGCGCTTCATACCGGCCCGCGAGGACATCGACACCTACGGCACCATGACCACCAAACCCAACCACAACAATCTGCAATGGCAGGGTGTGGAACAGATCCAGCCGGGCGACGTGCTGGTCATCGACAGCCAGAACGACCCGCGTGCGGCGTCGGCGGGCAATATCCTGGTGACCCGTCTGCTGGCCCGTGGCGCCCGGGCTATCGTTACCGACGGCGCCCTGCGCGACGGCAGTGAAATTGCCGCTTTGCCGCTGCCTGCCTTTGCCCGCGAAGTCACTGCAACCACGCGCATCTCCTATCACCACGTGGCTGACTTGCAGGTACCGATCGGCTGTGCCGGTGTGGCGGTGTATCCAGGCGACATCATCGTCGGCGACGGCGACGGTTTGACGGTGATTCCTGCGCATCTGGCAGAAGAGCTGGCCGATTACTGCACCGTGCAGGACGACCTGGAAGGCTATCTGGCGATGCGCATCGCCGCCGGCGAAGCACTCTGGGGCGTCTATCCACCAGGTCCAACCGCCATCTCTGACTACCACGCATGGGTAGCCTCAGGTCGTCCTGCCATCCCGAGCATCATCAACAAGGGGGATGAACAATGAGCAAACAAGCCGAATACGCCGCACTGATCCGTCGCTACTTTGCTACTTGCAACGCGGGCGATCACGCCGAATTGGTGTCGTGCTTCACTCCGGATGCCGTGCACTACTTCCCAGCCGGATTGCCAGAAATTCCTTGGCGCACTGCCGAGACCATCGCGTCCAAATGGGTGTGGTGCGTCGAGAACCTCGGCTCGCAATGGACCATCGAGAAGATTCTCGTCAGCCATGACAGCCCTGAAGCGGTGATCGAGTGGACGCACTGGAAGGGTAAACTGGGTACTGCGCTGCGTGGTGACGAGTGGTACATCTTTGACGAGCATACTGGTCTGATCAAAGAGATCCGCGCTTACTACGCCTCACCTGCCGACAAGGAAGTGGCCATCAACGAAATCGTCGACTTCGATTACGCGGGTCGTGGTTACCACCTGGAACCGGCCACAGGAGGTGAACAATGAGCACCACCGAGTTTCAATTGATCGATGCAGCTGTCGAGGCTGCCGGTGCCGTCGCCGGGTTCTGGGCGGCCTCCGCGCCCTCCGTTCGCAGCGGCTTGCTACGTGGACTGGCCAGCGGTCTTGAACAGTACCAAGCCGCTCTTGTGGCACTGGCCGACGAAGAAACCGGCCTGGGTGCCGGGCGACTCAACGGTGAAGTGGCGCGAACGGCCTTTCAACTGCGTGGTTTCGCCGACGAGGTAGAGGCCGGTGTGCCATACCAGACAATCGACGATCAGGCCGCGGCTGGCGCGCCGCCCGTAGGTCGCCCACGCCTGACACGCACCCACGAACCGCTGGGGCCGGTGGCGATGTTTTCAGCCAGCAACTTCCCGTTCGCTTTTTCGGTCCTGGGCGGCGACACCGCTTCGGCATTGGCGGCCGGTTGCCCTGTGGTAGTCAAGACTCATTCCGGGCACCCACGGCTGTCGCGCGCAGTACATGAGGTGGCTCAGGGCGTACTTGACGGCATGAACTTGCCTGGCGGGCTGCTTGGCCTGGTCGATGGCGCCTCCCGCGCAGCGGGCCTGCACCTGGTAGCGCATCCGCAGATTGCCGCCGTTGCATTTACCGGTTCCTATCAAGGCGGGACCGCGCTTTGGAAAGCCGCTAACGAACGCCGTCGCCCTGTTCCGTTTTTCGGTGAGTTGGGCTCCATTAATCCATTGATCGCCCTGCCCGGTATTCTAGAGCGTGACAGCGAGGCCCTGGCGAACACCCTTGCTGCTTCGATCACCCAAGGCACCGGACAATTCTGCACCAGCCCGGGGGTGATCGTTTTACTCGACCATCCGGCCAGTGACCGTTTTGTCGCGCAATTGAGCGCGGCACTGCAACCGATCAAGACCCATCGCATGCTGACTCCCGGTATGCGAAACGGATTTGATGCAGGAGTCGCCCATCTGCTGGCATCCGATGCAGCGAGCCAAGTATTCGAGCCACTGGCCGATAGCGAAGGCCCGGCTCCGCGTCTGTTCAAGGTCGACGCCAAGGCCTTTATTGAAGACGCCAATCTTCGCGAAGAAATGTTCGGCCCCGCCGCCGTGGTACTGACAGTCGAGTCCATCGAACAGGCGACCGCTGTGTTGCACGCCATTGGAGGCAGCTTGACGGCGACGCTTTGGGGCTTCGAAGACGCCACCGACGACACCCGTGCGCTGCTTCGCGCCGCTCGCCAGATCGCCGGTCGAGTGTTGTTCTCGGGCGTGCCAACAGGCGTTGCCGTCACGCACGCACAGCAACATGGCGGCCCCTGGCCTGCGTCGACTCAACCACAAAGCACTTCGGTGGGCTACGCCGCGCTGCAGCGCTACCTGCGCCCGGTGGCGTTGCAGGATGCTCCGGCATGGGCACTCGCCCAGCAAGGAGCCCAGCCATGATGAA
Organism: Pseudomonas umsongensis; assembly: GCF_002236105.1. Taxonomy (GTDB): domain Bacteria; phylum Pseudomonadota; class Gammaproteobacteria; order Pseudomonadales; family Pseudomonadaceae; genus Aquipseudomonas; species Aquipseudomonas umsongensis. The sequence continues at coordinate 217,189 of NZ_NIWU01000001.1, read as the reverse complement.
ACACATCGTGATGTTCCGGCGCCTGCCTGCGGTGGAGAAAAACCCACAGCTGGAAAACCATCTCGTGCAGTGGATGAGCGACCTCGCCAAGGACATTGAGTTTGCCCGCAGCTGGAAGGTGTCGGCCAATGAACTGGACCGACCGATCTGCTGGGACTACGTGCTGGAGACGACGTTCGACGATGCCGAAGCGGTCAACCGTTACCTGCCTCACCCGGCGCACGTTGCCCTGGTCACTGAACTGAAAAAGTACTTCGAATGGGTCGTTGTGGACTACACGGAGGCAGACACCCAGGCCGCTTGATCCCGTTACAGGTATTGGCTCCCAAGGGTCGCCAATGCCTGGGCACTCTACAAAAATAATTAGACGAGGCACACATGAACAACAACGAGCGCTACGCGCTGGAAGGAAACACGCCAGTTGCCGCGGTCTCGGCCCAATCGAAGGGCCACCAGGACGCGGCGGCGACCACGAAATAGAGCAGCTATCGCTTTCTGATTCTGGCGTTGATCACCATCGTTCTCGCCCTGAGTACGGGGGATCGTGCTGCACTGTCGGTCGCAGGGACCGACATGAGCAAGGAGCTCGGTATCAGTTCTGTGGAAATGGGATACCTGTTCTCGGCATTCAGCTGGGCGTACGTAATCTTCCTGATCCCCTCCGGGTGGCTGACCGACCGTATCGGCTCGAAGCTTTCAATGATGCTGGCCGTGGTGATCTGGTCTTGCTTCACGGTGATGATGGGTATGGTGCATTTCATTGGCATGGTGGTACCACTGCTACTGGCCCTGCGCTTTTTGCTCGGTGCTGCTGAGTCTCCGGTCGGACCAGCCTCGGGCCGCATCATTGCCGCATGGTTCCCCTCCTCCGAACGCGGTATTGCCGGCGCCATCTTCAACAGCGCGCAATACCTGTCGCTGGCTGTCTTCACCCCAGTCATGGGATGGCTCTGCTACACCTACGGCTGGGAGTACGTATTCATCATCATGGGCGCCATCGGCCTGGTGATTGGTGCCATCTGGTGGAAATTCTACTACCTGCCCATTGACCATCCGAAGATGAACAGCGAGGAACTGGAATACATCCGCGCTGGCGACGGCCTTGTTGATCTGGAGAGTTTGAAATCCAAAGCGGCAAATACCGGCAAGGGCATGAAGCTCGGCGAGATCGGACAGTTGTTTCGCAGTCGCATGCTGGTCGGGATTTTTCTGGCCCAATACTGCATCACTTCGATCACCTGGTTCTTCATGACCTGGTTTCCGATTTATCTGGTCAAGGAACGTGGATTTGACATCCTTCAGGCCGGGTTTATCGCAGCAATTCCAGCGTTGTGTGGCTTGGTGGGCGGCGTGTCCAGCGGTTTTATCTCCGACCTGATCCTGAAGAAAACGGGCTCTTTGAGCATTGCTCGTAAAACCCCGATCACCATTGGCCTGTTGCTCAGCGCCAGCATCATTCTCTGTAACTATGCCGAAAGCGCTGCCGTGGTCGTTGTGCTGATGAGCCTGGCGTTCTTCGGTAAGGGTTTCGGCTCGATGGGCTGGACAGTGGTCGCCGACACCGCGCCCAAAGAGCTTATCGGGACTACCGGTGGCGTATTTAATGCCTTCGGCAACACCGCTGGAATCGTAACCCCGGTGGTCATCGGCTACATCCTTCAAACCACAGGTTCCTTCGATGGCGCACTGCTCTACGTCGGCGCTCACGGATTGGTAGCGGTCGCCAGTTACTGGCTGATCGTCGGCAAGATCCAACGCTTCAAGCTTCATCCGAAAACTTGAATTCGGTTTCCAACTGACTCCAATTAAAGATATGCGAGGCACCAAAAATGAAGATGATTTTTCGTTGGCACGGTCCGAAAGATCCAATCAATTTGCAGTACATCAATCAGATTCCCGGGTTGTACGGCATTGTTTCATCACTTTACGACACCCCGCTTGGAGAAGTCTGGCCGGTGGACCGTATCACCAGTCTGCGAGACGCAGCGGCGGCTTATGGTTTGAAAATGGACGTCGTCGACAGCTTCCGCGTGCACGAAGACATCAAACTGGGAAAGCCCAATCGTGAAGCGCTTATTCCGCAGTACATTGAAACGCTGAAGAATCTTGCCGCCAGCGGTATCAAGATCGTCTGCTACAACTTCATGCCTGTATTCGACTGGACTCGTACACAGATGGAGTACCAACTGCCCGATGGCTCCAATACATTGTCTTTCGAGGCCTCGTTGGTTGATCGACTGGACGTATCTAAAGGTGTGATTCCCCTACCCGGCATCGGTACAAAATACCCTGCAGAGAAGCTCCAGGCACTGCTTGAAGAATACAAGGATGTCAGCACCGAACAGATGTGGAAAAACCTTGAGTGGTTCCTGGGCAAGTTGGTGCCGGTTGCCGAGCAGCTTGGCCTGAAACTGGCCCTACACGCAGACGATCCGCCTCGTTCGGTGTTTGGCCTTCCTCGAATTATCAAAAACATCGAGGATCATCGCCGCGTACTGAGCATCATTGACTCGCCTGCGAACGGCCTGACGTTATGCAGCGGCACCATCGGCTCGGACCTCAACAACGATGTGCCGTCGTTCATCAACGAATTCGCCGCTCGCCAGCGTGTGCATTACGTTCACCTGCGTAACGTCAAGGTGTTCGACAACGGTGACTTTTATGAAAGCGCCCACCCGACGCAATGTGGTTCGCTGGATATGGCGGAAATCCTGAAGGCCCTGCATGACGCCAACTTCACCGGCTACGCCCGTCCAGACCATGGCCGCATGATTTGGGGAGAGACAGGCGTACCAGGATACGGCTTGTACGATCGTGCACTGGGCATCATGTACTTGCAGGGTTTGTGGGAAGGCATCGGCAAGGAAAAAACCAAGGCAGTGCTGCAAAAACAAGGGCCCGCCGCAGTAGCGTGATCGAGTCTTCCACCGAAGCACTGCCAATCTATTGCCGCGTACGCAGTCGAATGTGTGCTTTACGCGAGGACTGTCTCGCGGCAATTAGACGCTTCGGTCATGCCAGGCAAAGTCAGCAGCATCGACCTTATAAGAAAAGCAGGACTTAATTATGACCTCCCGTGAAATCAGCCCCGTGATCCGCCTGGACCCTGCCGACAACGTAGTGGTCGCACGCGTGGAAATCCCCACAGGCACTGCCATTACTAACGAATCATTGACTACGCTGCAGGACGTCCCGCTGGGGCACAAGATTGCTGCACGCATGATCGAAAAAGGCCAACCGGTGCTCAAGTACAACACAGTGATTGGCTATGCCAGCGAAGACTTGCCACCAGGTACCTGGATGCACAGCCACAACATTGAGTTCGGCGAAACCGCTCGCGATTATCGCTACGGCCTGGATTACGTGCCCACCGACCTGTTGCCAGCCGATAAGCGCGCGACGTTCCAGGGCATCATTCGCGAAGATGGCCGGGTGGCCACGCGCAACTACCTCGGCATTTTTGTCGTCGGCAATTGCGGCGCCACCGTGGCACGCAAAATTGCCAATCACTTTGACGAAGAGCGCCTGGCCGCCTTCCCGAACATCGACGGCGTCGTGCCCTTCGTGCATGAAATCGGTTGCGGCATGGAAATGACCGGCGAACCGATGAACCTGCTGCGCCGTACCATCGGCGGCCACATCAAGCACGCCAACACCGCCGGCGGCCTGCTGATTGCCCTGGGCTGCGAGCGCAACAATATCTATGGTTTCATCGAGCAGGAGCAACTTGTACTGGGAGACATGCTCAAGTCGCTGGTGATCCAGGACGTCGGCGGCGTTAAAACCGCGGTAGACCAAGGCATCAAGATGATTCAAGCGATGCTGCCCCAAGCCAACGCCGTGCAACGCGAAACCGTGTCGGCCGAACACCTGATCATCGGCATGCAATGCGGTGGCTCTGACGGCTTCTCCGGCCTCTCGGCCAACCCGGCGCTAGGCGCTGCGGTTGACATTCTGGTGCGCCACGGCGGGACCGCGATTCTCTCCGAGACCTCGGAAATTTTCGGCGTCGAACACACCTTGACCGCCCGAGCCGCCACCCCCGAAGTCGGTCGCAAACTGATTGACCGCATCGACTGGTGGCTGGAATACAACAAGGGCCGCGACACCCAGATCAATGGTCGCGTCAGCCCCGGCAACAACGCCGGTGGCCTGGCCAACGTGCTGGAAAAATCCTTGGGCGGTGCCAAGAAAGGCGGCAACGCACCACTGATGGATGTGTATGAATACGCCTACCCGGTGACGACCCATGGCCTAGTGTTCATGGACACCCCCGGCTATGACCCGGTGTCCGCGACCGGCCAGATCGCCGGTGGCGCCAACATGATCGCGTTTACCACCGGGCGTGGTTCGTGCTTCGGTTCGGTTCCTGCACCGACCTTCAAACTGGCGAGCAATTCGCCCATGTTCAATCGCATGAGCGATGACATGGACATCAACTGCGGCCAGATCATCGACGGCGACAAGACCATCCAGCAAATGGGCCAGGAAATCTTCGAGCGCCTGCTGACTCACGCCTCGGGAGACAAAACCAAGAGTGAACTCAACGGCCTGGGCGAAGACGAATTCTGCCCATGGCAGATCGGCGTGCTTGCATGACACCGGTGCCGTTGTCGCTACACGTTGCCCCTGCCGCATGGCCTTGCGGCAGGTCGCTCGACAGGATGCTCGGCTGACTCGTCACGTATGAGTCACCGTGTGAACTGAGTTCTCCTTCAAATAACAACAACGATTCCGCCGAAAAGGCGGTTGGCGCAGCCATGCCTGCGATTCAACGGGAGCCACCATGCAACACAACAACAAAGTGCTCATCTGCTCGACTTTGCTACCAATGGGACTGTTCAGCAGTGCCGGCCACGCAGCAAGTTTCCTCGAAGACAGCCACGCCACACTGCAGACCAGTAATTTCTACTTGAACCGAGACTTTCGCGAAGACCCGGGTATCTCCAAACGTGAAGAATGGGCACAGGGTTTCGTCCTCGACTACAAGTCCGGCTACACCGCAGGCACCCTCGGCTTCGGGCTCGATGCCATTGGCATGCTGGGGATCAAGCTAGACTCGGCCCCCGATCGCAGTGGCACCGGTTTGTTGCCGGTCGGCGAAGATGGTCGGGCCCCTGACGAGTACAGCAAGTTCGGCGCGGCAGCCAAGATCAAGGTGTCGAAAACCGAGCTGAAGGTCGGTACGCAGATTCTCAAGTATCCGGTCATATCTTCCAGCACCGGACGTATCCTGCCCCAGACCTTCCAGGGCGGCATCCTCACCGCCAAGGAACTGGACAACTTCACACTGACCCTGGGCGACATCAACCGCACCACGCTGCGTGACTACTCTCATAACCAGCCTCTGACCCTGGTCAGCAAGAACAAGCGCTTCAAAGCCACTCCCGACGCCGACGACTTCAAAATGGCCGGCGCTGACTACGCTCTAAGCAAGAATCTGACCTTGAGTTATCAGTACGGTGAGCTGGAAAACATCTATCGTCAGCAGTATCTGGGCTTGGTGCATTCCCTACCATTGGGTAGCGGTACTCTAAAGACAGATGTGCGGTATTACCTCAGCAGTGATGTCGGTAATGCCGGTGCCGGCAAGGTCGACAACCGTACCCTTAACGCACTGGTCGCCTACAGCTTGGGTGGCCATGGCGTCGGGCTCGGTTATCAGGGGTTGAGCGGATCAACTGCAATGCCTTACATCGTTGGTACCGATGCGTACTTGACTAACTACATGATGGCAAACGACTTCATGGAGCGCGACGAACGCTCCTGGCAACTGCGCTACACCTACGATTTCGCCGTCTTCGGTGTGCCAGGCCTAACCTTCTCCACGCGCTACACAAAGGCCGATCATGCCAACCCGGCGACCGTGGCGGGTGAAGGCAGGGAATGGGAGCGTGACACCGATATTGGCTATGCGATTCAAAGCGGGACATTGAAAAATGTCGCGGTACTTTGGCGCTATGCAACGCTGCGCTCGAACTACTTGCGTGATATCGATGAAAACAGAATGATCATCAGCTATAACCTGCCACTGTTCTGACCATCAAAACCGTGCGGGAAGGATCGAGATAATTCTTCCTGCCGTCAGGCGTAATTGTGGCACACAGCGAATGGCAGGCACCTCTTCAAAATTGAATTACCAAGGCAGTTCGCGCCTTCAGAAGCAATTCACCCTACTTTTCCAGACGTTCCGTGATGGGGGCGAGTTCTATTGAAACCGAACACCCATTTAGGGGCCCCCTCATGTCTTACGCCATAAGCACACTTGGTTGAACAAATGGGTCGCCCCTACTCCATTCCTTTGCTTCACTCAGCACTTCTTGGAGCGCTTGTGTATTAAACGCACGCGTTTGGTCTGCGGAGAACAGCGCATAGAGTACGAGTGCAGCGACTACGCTGAGAAAATCGTCCTATGCTGTCTTTTCGATGAGGCAAAAAATCCGACCTTGAAGGGCAAGGCCTGTGAACGTGAACTGGGAAGGAATGCTGCCGATCGAAGGTACGGTGATCGTTATTGAGGATGATCCGACCCTTCGATCACTGATGACGGACATCCTGTCCGAGATTGGCGCCCAGTCTCTGGCTTTTGAGGCTGCAGACGACGCGCTGACGTACTTTTTGCAGAACACTTTCCACTGCCCGCTTGTGATCGTGGATCAGGCGCTACCAGGGCAGATCCAAGGGATGGAGTTTATTGAGATGATCCAAAGTCGTCTGCCTTGGATCGCCTCCATTCTCACATCCGGTTATTTGATCGATCCAAGCGACTTACCGGTCCATACGATTTATCTGCACAAGCCTTGGTCCCTGGATGACCTGGTGATTTCGGTGGCCACCCTGCTGCAGCCCGGTAACCCCATCGTGAAGACATCCCCCTGAGTCGCTGGAGGTTTATTCGAACACCAACAAGCTCGCGAGCGCGACGGCAACGCACCACGCGGAGATTGTTACTAGCAGACGTAGAATGTGGTTCATCTCCATGTCTTGCCGCGCATTATCTCAACTCCTGTAGCAGTAGGGTCACGATTACTGCAAACCCAATCGCGAGTATCCCGATTCCAAACGTTACTCCTAGAAGAATAGGATGTTTCCACAAGGCTCCAGTCGATCAACGATTTGTAGGGTGCGAGCATCTGAGCAATAACCAAGCCAGCCAGCCGGCACAGTCAAGCCCAGGCTTCTTGCCTGCGAGAATTCCCCAAAAGCGGGGGAGACTTTCCTTACATACGGTGCTGAGCTCCCAGATATGGTGCCGACATCGGGCTGTTTCTGTTTCTATCCAAATTGGCAAACAGGGATAGCTCTGGAAAAAAACGCCTAAACTGGGAGAGACGCTATCACTGCCTTTGGTGATATCTGAATAAGGATCAAGCATGAAGGCAAAGCGGGAAAAACCCTTACCGCTGAATGGATGGGTCATCGTTGTTGAGGACGACCCCACGCTGAGGATGTCGATGGTAGAAATTCTGGACGAGATCGGCCTCAGCCCTTTGGATTTCCAATCTGCCGGCGATGCTTTGATCTACTTGATGGGAATACCCGACGGTTGTCCGTTGGTGATCGTTGATCAAGGCCAGCCTGGTCAGTTGAGCGGTGCGGACTTCATTAAGTTAGTGAAAAAGAAATGGCCACTGACCGCCGCCGTTCTTACATCCAGCTATGAACTCGTCCCCTTAACGTTGCCCGACTCAACAATCCATTTACAAAAGCCGTGGTCAATGGATGATTTGGTGATGGCAGTAGCAACGCTGGTTCAACCTAGTCACCCCATCGACAAGAACTAATCACTAGAATTCTTGAACGACTGTTTCGGGTCGACTTGCGCCTTAGCAGACGCCCTCAACACTCGCCACTCGCTGATAGAACAGCGCCGCTCGTTGTGAGTCCCCAGGCCCGCCCAAACTGGTTTTTTCATTTCGGCCAAAAACGGCTTGCCGGATTACCTGTTTGGGGCTGATTTTTGGCTGTCGTCAGCGTCACCTTTGGGTTGTGGATACAACCGGTCGCCATCGTCAGCTTTGGGTCGTTTTCCGTCCCCTGCGATGGGCAGCTTACCCACAATCTACAAAGTCGGAGATGGACGACCGGCTTTGTCATCACCAATCAAGATCTTTGTGCTTGCGGGAATTAACAACCTCCGCTTTGGCTTCGTCGGAGGTAACACGAGAGCCGGAGGCGCGTCGTCGCTTTTTGCCTTCCATGCGCATGATTTGTAGCGGACTGGGCCGCACCTCCTCCAACAACGAACTCAGGCGCTCCAACTCGCCGAGGGCGCGCAAAACGGCGATCAGATTGATCAAGGTGCCTTTGCCTTGATTGAGCATCAGGTGCAGAGTCTGCCGGCTGATCGCCGCGTTCTCCGCTACCGTCTCAACGCTGATGTTCTTCTTCAACCGCAGCTTTTGAAGGTGTGCCCCTACTGTGGCGGCGAGCATTTGATCCGATTGAATATAAAGTCGCATAGCGTCTATTTTCCTAGGCATTAACTGGCTAAAAAGCACTTTACGTCAGGAATTCTAGACAGCACAGAGAAAAACTTTCATATTCTCGCCGCTTCTGCTGAATCCCCAGACCACGGCGACATAAATGAACTGTATTCCGAGGATCATCGGCTAGGCCATGCAAGGCTTTACATGGACAGTGAATGACGGCTTCTGGTCGTTTTCTGCGCGTCATAAGAGGCAGAAACCGATCCATAGCTGCCTCTCCCAGAGGGCTGAGCTCTCGACCAAGCGTACGCAGCCTGCACTTTTCCTTTTAGGCAGCATTTATCCTAGAGATTTTGTTGAGTCACCAAAAAAAATCTTAATTTTTGGTGATTTTTCCAACATTTTCTTTATTTTGCGGGGTGACATGCACTCAATTATCCTCGTTTCTCAGGTTTGGCAGCTATATACATAGGGCTGTAGAAAAAATCCCAAGAGGGCGAAATGTGAGCGATCGACAGCCGTCCCAAAGCCCCCGTAAATACAGGCTGACCTTCCATTTTTGTTACGCGACAGTAATTAACGCAGTCGACGCGCGGTACAACATTCGCGGCTACATGCTGGCGGAACTGGTGAAGTTGTGCCTGAAGAACCGAGCCAGGATCCTATGCAGCCAACGTGCCTTTTATGAACGCCACGTTCAGATGGAGGCTCTCACGTACCTAGAATGTTTCACAGCTAAGCTTTTATTTGGTCCGGGCGGACGACTGTGCCCACATGAGTATCACTACGTAGCCAGCGATGAGTCTCTATTAAGGGCAAATACCTAAGTGGCCTTTTGTGGCGGATTCGGTCTATAGCGATGGGGCGCAAATCGACCCAAAGCTGACTGTCACTGGGGGTTGTTTATCACTTCAGGAGGTGCCAAGCGCCGTTGGGCGCTTGGCGCATGATTCGTCATCTTACGAATCTGCCCCCTCATCGGACGGACGAATGTAATAGCGCGCAATATCAGGTGAATAGTGCCCGGTATGGATCCTGGCAGGAGTTCCTGCCATAGCAGCATGTACAGCAACGGATAACCGAACGCTATGGATAGACGTTCGGGTACCCTCTATCTGAGCAGCGACCAGCCAAGAATGAAATATTTTACGCAATTCTTTATCAGTCATATGTGCTTTGGGGGCATTTTTTGAAGGGAACAGATAGTCACCCACGGAGAGCCCAGCCCCTCGGATGTATTGAGCTAAGGCCCCTGCGGGAGCAATTGATTTGACTTTTTCCCCCTGTGTGCGGGTTTTTTGAGCTAGCCAAGAGATTGAAGTGTACGGAGAGTTGAGGCGGGCGACCTTGGCCTCAACGATTTCGATCGAACGCATTCCGGACAGTAGGAGCGCAAACAAGGCCCCATCACGAAAACTATCTTTTTGTTGTATAACTCGCTTCAAGGACACCAACTCTTCTGGGCTCATCACGCGTGTAGATTTCGAGCGCTGGGTGCAATGGATATGTGGTCCTGACGAACCAACCTCTTGTCCGTTCTCTTTCTCAAGTGGACGGACATCAAGCTCCGGTTCCGAGAAGGGGGGCAGAGTCCTCAGCGATGGCGTCTCTAGTTGCCGCGTTCGCTGCGTGTGACTTGATCCTCTAAAAACTTGAAAGTCTTGCAAGGGCAACAACATCACTAGCGAGTCTAAAGCGCTCGGGTCGAGGCGGATAGAGCACTCCGTTCGAAGGTACTCTAAAATGGAAGTATTTATGCCGTGCCTCACCTCCGCCAAGGTAGGCGCAATGGTATTCAGCGGACAGCTTTTTGAGCTCTTCACAACATCATTGAAATTACGATAGCCGAGTCCGCGAGATAAAATCTCACGCGCCGCAGAGAGCTTCAAAGGTGAGCTACTAGGCCAATTACGTTTAATTTTTTTTGCTATGGGTTTGAAACCCAGGTTGTTGGCTAGGTCGGCTGGATAAATTGGAACACGCATGGCAGTTCTCCAATGCGTCAGGGTGTCGGCTGCCCGCTGACTATCGTCGAAGAGCATGCGAAAAGAGGGGGGGGAGCTACCTGATGGTGACCACCTTAGCGAGCCGACCGCACGATCCAGGAAAACCGCACCTATCACGCTAGCACTTAACAGCGGCCTGTCCAACCGTTAATTAGATTTCACGAGTACCTGCGTTTTGTCGTGCGACTCCAGGCGACAACTGAATATCACGACGTCTATTTGGCAATGCGACAAATCTACAAATCATAAATGTTTGCATGACGCGGCCATCGATTATCACTAAAACACCAAGCTAAAGCCGCCATCCCATAGAGGATGAGTGTACGATTTTTGGCCGTTATCCGCCTGTCGCGACCGACTGAAAACGACTCAGGCTGTGTGAAAACGCACCGATTCCGTCTGCTGGTTTCGCAGGCAACACCCGTAGCTCTCAGCTTTCGAAGTGTTCAGTGCGTTTTCACACAGCCTGGGTCGTTTTCTGCCTCTCATGAAAGGGCGAAATCGACCGAAAGCGTACAAGCTTGCGCCTTCAATCCACAAACCTCACCATGCAGCAGGCCGCCTTGGGTCGATATGGACAAGAATGACTTGGATGTCCACATGAAACCGCTGTCCATATGGATTTCTTTGAGAAGCGCTCAAGGCCCGATGCAGCAAGGCTTAGAAGTAGTGTCCATCACTCAGTAGCATTCGACTGCACCGAGTATTACGGTAGGGAGAACCTAGCGAAAGATTCGAGTGGTTCAAGGTCGATCACGCAGTAAACAATGTGCTCAATCAACAAAGTGGGTTGATCCTACCTAAGTCAACTTTAGTAAACGCAAGACTGGATATTGGCTGAGCACTCACCAGACATTTGGCCAGACTGCTGGCGCCATCGGCGCGTCAGTCTGGATCAGGCCTTTTTCATCCCCACCCGCCGCCGCATCTCGGCCGTGATTGTCTGCCGGGTCTTCTTCATGTCTGCCCAAGGTCCGTCGCCTACTTCCACCAGGCGTTCGTGAACATTGTGGATGTCCCACTGGTTACCGCCCTTGAGCTCGGAAATCTCCTCACGGTAGATCGGCACCGACACTGGCAGTCCTTCGCGGGTACGCGCGGCGTAGGCGCAGATGGTGGTCGCGCCCAAGCCGTTGCGCAGGTAATCGATGAAGATCCGCCCCACCCGGTTCTTCGGCCCCGACACCGCGGAAAAACGCTCCGGCAGCATCTTGGCCATGTGGCTGACAATGGCGTGGCTGAAGTCCTTGACCTCCTCCCAACCGAGCTTGCGGGTCAGTGGCACCACCAAGTGAATACCCTTGCCGCCGCTGGTCTTGAGGAACGCCTTGAGTCCCAGCTCATCGAGCACCGTCAGGGTCAACTGGGTGGCCTCGACCATACGCTTCCACGGCAGCGCCGGGTCGGGGTCGAGGTCGAGGATGAAGCGGTCAGGTTTGTCGAGGTTGTCCGTGGTGGCGTTCCAGGTGTGCAGCTCGACGGTACTCATCTGCACCGCACCGATCAGCGCCTCGGCGTTGTTGATGAGCATCATCGGCTGGCCCGTAAGTTGCTGGTCCAGGGTGGCGATACCGGGGATCGCCAGGCGCTCGGCGTTTTTCTGGAAAAACAGTTCCCCTGCGATGCCGTCCGGCGCACGCACCAGCGCCACGGGCCGGTCCTTAAGCTGCGGCAGGATCCACTCGGCGACGCTGGCGTAGTACTGCGCCAACTGCACTTTGGTGGTACCACTGCTGGCATCGATCACACGGTCCGGGTGGGTGATACGCACCTTGCCTTGGTCCAGGCCGATTTGCGACGGCGCAGGTTCGGCTTTCTTCTTCGCGGCGGAAGGTTTGGCCGCAGCGGTTTTTTTCGCAGGGACGGTTTTCACGGCAGTCGCACGCTCCTCGGTGATGTCTTTGGCAGGTTTGTCATCCCGCAGGCCATGGAACACCGCATGGCGCACCGAACCGTCCTTGGTCATTTCGGCAAAGGCCACTTCCGCCAGCAGGCGCGGTTTGAGCCAATGCACAGCCTTGAACTCGGCACCGCAGGGCGGGTTGACCACCGCGGGTTTCTTCGTCTGCAGGGGTTTGAGTCGTTGATGAATGCTGTTGAGGGTCGCCGCGGTAAACCCGGTGCCGACCTTGCCGGCGTAGCGCAACTCACCGCTGTCTCGGTTATGCAGCCCCAAAAGCAACGCACCGAAGGCATTGCGTGACCCTTTAGGGTCGGTGAAGCCGACGATGACGAACTCTTGTCGATGCTTACATTTGAGCTTGATCCAGTCACTGCTGCGCCGGGAGACGTAGGGCGATCCCAGGCGTTTGCCGATCAGGCCTTCCATCTGCATTTGGCAGGCGCTGTTGAGCAAGGCCTCCGGGTCTTCACTGAAGGCCTCGGAGAAGCGCAGCAGCGGGTCATTGCTGGTCCTGAGCACCGTCGAAAGCGCAGCCCGGCGTTCCTCGACGGGCACCTCGCGCAGGTCCACGCCATTGAGGTAGGGCAAATCGAACAGATAGTAGAGAATATTGCCACTGCGGCCGGCCTCGAAGGCGTTTTGCAAGGCCTGGAAATCCGGTACGCCGTGTTCGTCGGCTACCACGATTTCACCGTCAAGCCAAGCCGATTCCAGGCCTAGGGACACCAGCGCCTTGGCCTGGCCGGGCAACTTGTGGGTCCAGTCATGGCCGTTTCGTGTAAAGAGTCGAACCTTTCCATTTTCTATCCTAGCGAGCATCCGAAACCCATCGAGCTTGCACTCATAGCTCCATTGACCGCCCGGGGCCTTTTCCACCAAGGTCGCCAGTTCCGGTTTGATCTTGTCTGGTAACTCGGCCTTGCGCGCGCCGGTGAGTGGTGCGGACTGTTCTTTGCGTGCTGGCGCCGTGGGCTGCTTGATGACCTTGGCTTTGGCTGCCCTAGGTGCCTTGGCTGTTTTGGCGACGATGGTCCGTTCGCTAATCACGCTGTCGGGCTCGGCGGCAACCACGTCGTAATCGTTTTCAGGTCGAGCGGCACCGTCCTGATGCTTGATTAGAAACCATTGCTCCTGCTTGCCCGGCATGTGCGTGCGAACCAGGCTCCACAGGCCGACGAGCTTCTCGCCTTGCAGTTCAAACTTGAGCCGGCCATTGGCATAGGCCTCGACCGGGTCGCCCTGGGGAATCCACATGCCACGATCCCAGACGATGACATCGCCCGCACCGTAGTGCCCTTCGGGGATGCTTCCCTCGAAGGTGGCGTAATCCAGCGGATGGTCTTCGACATGCACCGCCAGGCGCTTATTCTTGGGGTCCAGCGACGGACCTTTGGGTACCGCCCAGCTCTTGAGCGCACCATCTAACTCCAAGCGGAAGTCGTAATGCAGGCGCGAAGCATCGTGCTTCTGGATGCAAAACTGCAAGGCGTGTGCTTTTTCCTTGCGTTTGCCTTTCGCAGATTTGGCGACGCCGGCAGGTTCGGGGCTCTCTTCGAAGTTACGCATACTGTTGTATTTTTCGAGTTGCTTTTCCATGATGCCCTCCCCAAAGTGCAGATAACATCGACCTGCTGTTGTCTTGAGACCTCGAATAGGTGTGAGAAGGTTCACTTGGTTCGCCGCGCTGGACGTCTACTGAATTGATGGCACTTCAGGCCACGGCTACGGGTCCGAATTCACCAAATCTGCGCTAATCTGGAAGAGCAATTGCTAGTCAAGCAGAGTGCAAATTTGCTCAAATCAGCGCGGTGACAAGGACAATGAGGATTGCAGTCGCAACCAGTGAAGCCTGTCCGCCCTGTCGCCTCATTCCAAACGCAACATGTTGAAATTCACTCCGGTGAGTTTTGGTGAAGGGCATTGAACCGAAACGCAACAAAGGATTTTTTTCAATCGCAACACCACTAACATCGGCCTAGCAAAATAAGACACCTGAAACGCAACACTTGAGGTGGTGCCTATTTATGCTTGACTTCATAACTCCACTGTCCGCCCGGGGCCTTTTCCACCAGCGTCGCCAGCTCCGGCTTGATCTGGTCAGGCAGTTCGGCCTTGCGCGCGCCTGTGAGTGGCGCGGATTGTTCTTTGCGTGCAGGCGACGCGGGCTGCTTGATGGACTTGGCTTTGGTGGCCTTGGATGCTTTGGGTGTCTTGGGTGTCTTGGCGACGAGAGTCCGTTCGCTGAGCACGCTGTCGGGTTCGGCGACCACCACGTCGTAATCACTTTCCGGCCGGGCGGCACCGTCCTGGTGCTTGATCAGGAACCACTGCTCCTGCTTGCCCGGCATGTGCGTGCGCACCAGGTTCCACAGGCCGCCGAGCTTCTCGCCTTGCAGTTCGAACTTGAGCCGGCCCTTGGCATAGGCCTTCGCCGGATCGTCCTGGGGAATCCACACGCCACGGTCCCAGACGATGACATCCCCCGCGCCGTAGTGACCTTCGGGGATGCTGCCTTCAAAGGTGGCGTAATCCAGCGGATGATCTTCGACATGTACCGCCAAACGCTTGACCTTGGGGTCCAGCGACGGTCCCTTGGGCACCGCCCAACTCTTGAGCGCACCGTCGAGCTCCAGGCGAAAGTCGTAATGCAGGCGCGAAGCATCGTGCTTCTGGATGCAAAACTGCAAGGCATGATCCTTGGTTTTTTTTCTGCCCTTGGGTTTGACGGCGACGGGTTCCGACGTCGCCGAAAAATCGCGCATGCGGTTGTAGTCATCGAGATTTTTGTTCATGGCTCACCCGCGGTTCGCTGCAGGGCGCTGAATCAGCACGTCCCTCTCTCAGCAGAGCGAGCCTTGGCGAAAAAAATTCCATCGCCGTCGAAATTGCCCGGACGGACGGCCCCGTACCGCGGCTGCCGGCCAGCGTTCAAAGCGCCTACAATCGGCGGATGCTGCCTCATCTGCGGAGAGCCATCATGCGCACGGTTCACGTCCTCCAGTCCCCACCGGCATCGGTCAATGTCGTTGGCGAAAAAATTACTGTCCTCGCTGGCGGTGATCTCAGCAAACCGTTTGAAATGCATATCCAGGAAGGCATTCAAGGTGGCGGCCCGCCCCCGCACTTTCACCCATGGGACGAAGCGTTCTACGTGGTCGACGGTCAGGTCGAAGTGACCGTCGAAGGCACCTCCACCAATGTCTCGGCCGGGGGCTATGTGCATATTCCTGCCGGGTCGATTCATGCCTACAAGAACGTCAGCCCCACGGCAAAGATGATCGGCGTGGTCTCCGATCCGCGAGGCGGGCTTTTTTTTACGGCGATGGACCGGTTCAAGGTACCCGAGGATCTTCCGCGGATATTTGAGGTGGCGGAGCGCTTTGGCGTGACCTTCCTGGTGCCCGAACCGCCGATTTCCTGATCGACCGACCTCGCTCTCTGTAGGAGCTGCCGCAGGCTGCGATCTTTTGATCTTCAGCGATTCTTCAGGCGCAAAAGTCAAAAGATCGCAGCCTGCGGCAGCTCCTACAGAGGCCTTCAGGCTGTGCCGTGGGCCTGCTGTTCCAGATGCACCTGCAAGTCCGGCTCGATGCCCAGCGCCGCCGCCAGTTCATCCAGGTAACTGCGCTCGGCATCCTGTTGATCATCCACCAGCATCACGCTGGCCAGGTACATCTCGGCGGCGATGCCGGGGTCGGTTGCCGATTGTGCCACCTCGGCAGGGTCAAGCGGTTTGGCGGCTTCCTCGTCAAGCCACTGCTGCAACTGCGGATCATCGGTGTGCCGGGCGATTTCGGCATTGATCATTTGTGTCTCGGCGTCGTCGAAGCGGCCATCGGCTTTGGCCGCCGCGATCATCGCCCGCAGGATCGCGTGGCTGTGTTCCTCGACTTCCGGGCCCGCCAGCATGTCCACCGTACGCATCGCCTGCTGCGGCGCCTGCTGTTGCTGCGAGGCCTGGCTGCGTTGCCAGGCCTGAAAGGCCTGGAATGCCATCATCCCCAGCGAAGCCAGCGCAGCATAATTGGTACCACCGGCGGAGCGCGATTGCGGCGCACCGCCCATTGGCGATCCTGCGCCCAGCAAGCCACCGAGCAAGCCGCCCAGGCCACCCATGCCGCCAGCGCCCGAACGGCTGGTGCCACCACCGCCCAACAGGCCGCCGAGCAATCCACCCAAGTCACCCAGGCCACCCTGTGCCGACGCCCCACCGCCGCCCCGTTGCGCCATCGAGCCCTGGCCGGCCCGCAGTAATTGTTCGAGCAGATCGCTGGTGTTCATGACGACGTCCTCATCGATGGGAGTGATCCAGTCAGACAACGATAGCCCTCGCGCGTAAATGTGCTACCACCGTCTGGCTGACACATTACCGATTTATCCGCCGTATTTTTCTACGGCGCAGCTAAGATTCATGGGTGGTGAACCTTATTCCCGGATACCCGGTCGATACTTGCAACCCAACCCGGTTTGCCGCCGCCCGCCAGATGAGGGCGTTGACTGGCTTGCTTCACTTTCTGGAGAACGCCCCCGTGATATCGACCCTACACATCGCCAGGCTCAAAGCCTGGGGCGCCCATGGTTTTACCGCCACCGGCGTGGTCACCGCCTTCCTCGCCACCCTCGCCCTGCTCGATAACCAGCCCACCAGTTGCCTGCTGTGGCTGGGTGTGGCCCTGATCGTCGATGGCCTGGACGGCGCACTGGCGCGCAGGGTCAACGTACAGTCGGTGCTGCCGAGTTTCGACGGCTCGATTCTCGACCTGGTGATCGACTACCTGACCTACGTATTCATTCCGGCACTGTTCATCTATCGCTACATCCCGTTGCCGGACTACACACTGCTGCTGACCGTGTCGCTGATCCTGGTGTCGTCGCTGTTCTGTTTCTGCAACGTCAACATGAAAAGCAAGGACAACTACTTCCAGGGCTTCCCCGCCGCCTGGAACGTGGTCGCCCTGTGCCTCTACATCATCGCGCCGTCACCCTGGATCACCTTCCTCACCGTGATCGGCCTGGCCCTGTTGACGCTCACCCGGATGAAATTCCTGCACCCGTTCCGCGTGCGCCGCTTTATGCCGATCAACATTGCCGTGACGGCGATCTGGCTGCTGTGCAGCCTGTCGCTGGTGATCAACCACCCGGTGATCAATCCCATGGTCATGGGGCTTTGGCTGTTGATGTCGGCGTACTTCCTGGGGATCTGCTTCTGGCGCACGGCGCTTGAGTGGTTCGACGAATCGCGGCTCAAGTAGCGCCATGCCTATTCATATCGTGCGCCTCGGCTCTGCGCGAAAACCCGACGAAGGCTTGCGCCTGGGTACGGTGCGCCGTCCACCCCGTGGCGTACCGAAAGCCGAGTTTGCCAGCCGGGATTTCTATGATGTGTGGCAGCCACTGCTGTCGCCCAGCCCGGAGCTGGTACAACAGGCCCAGGCCGCTGAGGACGACAAGGCCTGGAATGCGTTCAGGCGCAAGTTCAAGGCCGAAATGAACCACCCTGCCCCCAGCCAGTTGCTCGATCTGCTGGCGGCTCTTTCGCATCACACTTCCTTGGCCGTGGGGTGTTATTGCGAGGACGAAGCGCATTGTCATCGCTCGGTGTTGCGTGAGTTGCTGGAGGCGCGGGGGGCGGTGGTTGTCTAGATACTCTCGCGGCTGTACCTGATTTTCTGTGGGAGCGAGCCTGCTCGCGAAGGCGGCCTGACGGCCGACCTGTTATTTGTTGTCTGAGTACATATCCATTGCTGCGGTAACGGCTGGATTTCGCTTTTTACCGTAGGAGCCAGGCTTGCTGGCGAAGGCGTCCTGGCAGACGGTGATTGTCTTTCAGGTGTACATATCCGTTGCTGCGGTAACGGCCACTTAGGTTTTCGCTTTTACTGTAGGAGCCAGGCTTGCCGGCGAAGGCGTTCTGGCAGACGGTGATTGTCTTTCAGGTGTACATATCCGTTCCTGCGGTAACGGCCACTTATGGTTTCGCTTTTACAGCGAGTCACTTGGAACAGCCCCAAGTAACCAAGGGCTCTTGCCCCTGGCGTTCGGTGCCTCGCTAAGGCTCGGCATGCCCTCGCTCCGGTCCTGCTCCGTGGGCTCGCCGCGATGGGCCATCCTTGGCCCAGCGCGGCTAAACCGGCATCCATGCCGGTTTACCCACTGCGCAGAACCTCCACTCGGCCTCTCGAGGGGGCAAGAACATCAAAAGCCAGATCACAATCAAAAGCGAGGCGGCCTTAAAGCCGACCTGATTGGAAGCCATACGCATACCTCCTGTAGGAGCGAGCACGCTCGCGATGAACCTGAGAGCACCGCGGGCTGACAGGTGCCCCGCGTTATCGTTAACGACCATCGTCGGAACGCCGCCCGGAGCATGCTCGCTCCTACAGGGGATCCAGGGGTATCCGGAAAAACCAGGTCGGCTTTAAGGCCGCCTCGCTTTGCTGTTGATCGCGGGCGCCCCATTAACCACGATGGCCGAACGCAGGCATTGCGCAGTGGGGAAACCGGCAGGACGCCGGTTTAGCCGCGCTGGGCCAGGGAGGGCCCATCGCGGCGACCCACGGAGCAATGCCGGAGAGAGGGCATGCCGAGCCCAAGCGAGGCACCGAGTGGTGGGGCAAAGCCTTTTGCTTCCTTTTTGCTGGGCCGGCACTCCGGCGTTTGAAAAAGGGAGTCGCCGTAAGGGCGAAACCATAAGTGGCCGTTACCGCAGCAACGGATATGTACTCAGACAACAATCTCCCACAGGCGTTGACGGACAAACTCAGGGCGTAAGGACGCAAGAAGATCAAGAGGTCTGTTAACTTGATCCACTACACCCCCACCCATCATGGTCAATACTCAAGGATTGAAGCCAAGCCAAACAACCGTCGTCTCTATCCAACGGGAGGTTTGTCATGTCGGGTCAATCTCGCTTCATGCTGGTGACTTCGCCGCTGATGGAACACAGCCCTGCTTTCGACCGGGCGACCGCGCTGGCCAAGGCGGAGGGCGCGGCGTTGCACATCGTGGCCTTCGACTATCTGGAAGGCCTCGCCACGGCTGGCATGGTCAATGAGAAGGCGCTGGAACAGATGCGCCTGGGTTACGTCGATCGCCACCGTCAGTGGCTGGAAGACCAGGCCCGGCCCTTGCGCAAAATCGGCGTAACCGTCACAACGGAAGTAACGTGGGTGCAAAACCCGCTGGAGGAAATCCTGATTCACCTCAAGGAACAGCCGATGGACGTGCTGATCAAGGCGCTGGAGCACCCGTCGTTGCTATCGCGGCTGATCTTCACCCCGCTGGATGTGCATTTGCTGCGTGAGTGTCCGGTGCCGTTACACTTCGTCAGCCACGCGATCAACGCGCTACCGCGCAAAGTGGTCGCAGCCATCGACCCCTTCCATCGTGATGATCACTACAAGACTTTCAACGACCGCATCCTGCACGAGGCCACGAAACTGGCGACTGCGTGCAACGCCGAACTTGATGTGGTCTACGCCTACGACCTCTCGTCCATCAGTTCGGACGAGTTCGGCTTTGACAACGGCTCGGCGTTTTTTTCCTCGACCAAGCACAAGACGCTGTATGACGCGCAGCTGGAAGCCTTCAACGAACTGGCCCAACGCAATGGCATCGCCGAAGCGCAACGGCACATGATCATGGGCAACCCGGCCAAGGTTTTGACCCGCTTTGCCGATGCGTTCAATGTCGACGTAATCGTCATGGGCCGTCTCGGCCATCGCGGCATGGGGCGCCTGATCGGCAGCACGGTGGAGCATCTGCTATACAAAATGCCCTGCAGTGTGTGGGTGGTGTACACCGAGCGGCTGGATGAATGACCGCCCGGTGTATCGCCCCGTAGGAGCCGGGCAAGCCGGCTCCTGCAGCTTCAACGCCTGGTGATGACCACCTCCAGGTATTCACTGGGCACCACCATCGACCTGTCGCCCGCCCGGTTCAGGCGGTTGAGCAGTTCGGTCAGGTCGTCTTCCAGGGCCTTGGCGCCATCAGGGGGCAGCGCCGCGAAGGCCTTGTGGATCGGACCGTACCAGCTGCGGAAGGTATCGATGAAATGCTCGGCCGAGCGATAGCGGAAGTTGAAGGTCCGGCGCGTCACCTGCACCAGGAAGTCGCGCTCGTCAAAGTGCTTGTGCAGCCAGGCTTCAGTGCCCCACTGCGAGGGCGGTTGCGCACCGGGCGGTGGTGGCATGTGCCGGCCGAGGGTCTTGAACATCTGGCCGACGAAACCTTCCGGCGTCCAGTTGGCCAGGCCGATCCGGCCACCCGGGCGACACACTCGCGCCAGCTCCGAAGCGGCCTTGTCCTGATCGGGCGCGAACATCACACCGAAGGTTGAAAGCACGGCGTCAAAACTGGCATCGGCGAAAGGCAACGCTTCGGCGTCAGCCACCTGGAAGGTCA
The DNA here is from genome assembly GCF_002236105.1 of Pseudomonas umsongensis. GTDB lineage: Bacteria > Pseudomonadota > Gammaproteobacteria > Pseudomonadales > Pseudomonadaceae > Aquipseudomonas > Aquipseudomonas umsongensis. The sequence continues at coordinate 196,448 of NZ_NIWU01000001.1, read as the reverse complement.
CGTTCAGGCGTTCCGCACGGGCACGGTCTTCGCCACGCTCGAGCAATGCAGCCACATAGTCGGTGGACACCACCCGGCAACCGCGACGCGCGGCGGCAAGGGTCGCATTGCCATTGCCGGCGGCAACGTCCAGCACCTGTTCATCACACAACAGGTCGCAGGCCTCGGCCAGTTGCTCACCGACGATCTGCAAGGTAGTGCCGATCACGGCATAGTCGCCACTGGCCCACGCGGCCATTTGGCGGGTTTTCAAGGCAGTAAGATCAATGGGTGTACTCATGGAGGCAATCTCTGGTTTGGAACAGGATCGGGCACACGCTCACTCAGCCGTGGTGGGGTCGATGATGTTCATGACCTGGGAAATGCGATTAGCCGGGAAACCGCCCTGCCGGGCATGCTCCCTGATGAGTTCCTCGTTTGGCGCGATGTACACGCAATACAGTTTGTCGCCTGTGACATAACTCTGCAGCCATTGCAGGTCTGGCAAATCGCGCAACACCTTGCAGGATTTTTGCGAGACAGCTTTCAGATCCCTTTCTGACAGTGCTCCGGCGCCTGGAATCTCGCGTTCAATGACGAACTTGGGCATGGCAACCTCACTTTTTCTTATTGATGACAGGACCGGCGGCCCTGTGTGCAAACTATCTCTCCGTCGCTGATCGGCGTCCTGTCCGATCGTCGGCCAACCCTGCCCGATCGTCCGGAGAATGCACCTTGGGCCGTGACGCGCTCACAATCAGAAACTCCCGCACGGGAAAACGCCCATGGACGCCCTGTCACAGACCCTGCGCGTCGTCCGCCTGGTCGGCGCGATTTTCATCAACGCCAGGTTCACCGCCCCCTGGTGCTATCAGTCGCCGAGCGCCGACACGGCGGCACCGTTCCTGGAACCCGGCGCCGAACGGGTGGTGATCTTCCACTTGATCACCGAAGGCGAGTGCTACGTCGAACTGGGCGATGATCCTCCGCTGCTGCTCAACCCCGGCGACGTGGTGATATTCCCCCAGGGCCATGCCCATCGCATGAGTTCCAGACCGGGTTTGACGCCCGCCAGCGGTGCGCGGCTCGACGAGGTGCTGGCGCGGCGCCCGCGGCAGTTGAGTTATGGCGGTGGTGGTGCAGTGACACGCCTGGTGTGCGGCTACCTGGCCTGCGACACGCGTTTGGCCGGCATGTTGCTGGCAGGTCTGCCGCCGGTGGTCAGGGTCAATGTGCGCGGTTCGAACGCCGGCATCTGGCTGGAATCTTCGGTCCGTTATGCCCTGGCCGAAGCGCGATCGCCAAGGCCCGGCGGCGAAGGCGTGCTGGCGAAACTGGCCGAGGTGCTCTTCATCGAAGTACTGCGCCTGTACATGCACGAACATGGCGAGGGGCGGACCGGGTGGCTGGCCGGTGTAAGCGACCGGATCGTCGGCGCGGCCCTCAACGCCTTGCACAAGAAACCCTGCCACGCCTGGACGCTGGATGAGCTGGCGCGCACCGCCGGCACCTCTAGATCGGTCCTGGCAGAACGCTTTGCGCAACTGGTGGGGGTCACGCCGATGCAATACCTGACGCAATGGCGGATGTTGCTGGCGGCCAACCTGTTACGCAGCAGTAACAGCTCGTTGATGCGCATCGCCGAAGAGGTGGGATACCAGACCGACACGGCATTCAGTCGCGCGTTTCGCCGTGAGTATGGCGCGCCGCCGGCGGCGTGGCGGCGTAGTCAGGGCAATCGATCAATGGCTCACGGTGAGGTGAGCCATTGATATCGCAAAAAGATCGCAGCCTGCGGCAGCTCCTACAGTGAACGCATACTCTGTAGGAGCTGCCGCAGGCTGCGATCTTTTGACTTCAAGCCGCTGGAACAGCGGTCTTCGCCTCTTCAAGCAATTGCTGGATCATCTTCTCCTGAGTGTCATAACTACCTTCACCAAAGTGCGTGTACCGCACCTGGCCCTTCGCATCGATCAGGTAGTGGGCAGGCCAGTACTGGTTGTCGAAGTTGCGCCAGATCGCATAGTTGTTGTCGATCGCTACCGGGTAGGTGATGCCGTATTCCTTCACCTTGTCCCGGACGTTGTCGATGATGCGTTCGAACCCGTACTCCGGGGTGTGCACACCGATCACCACCAGGCCGTCTTTTTCATACTTCTTCGCCCAGTCCTTGACGTACGGCAGGGTGTGCTTGCAGTTGATGCAGTCGAAGGTCCAGAAGTCCACCAGCACCACTTTGCCCTTGAGCGATTCGTTGGTCAGCGCTGGCGAGTTGACCCACTCCACCGCACCGGCCAGCGACGGCATCGCGCCTTGGGCGTTGTCCATGGACTCGGCCTTGACCTTGCTGACGAAGTAATCGACGACTTTCGGCACGGTTTCCAACAAGCCTTTTTCGACGCTGCTGATACCTTGCGACGAGGTGTTGGCCAGCAGCACATCATTTGCTCCGGTGGCAATCACCGCTGCGCCGGCCAACACCGCCACACCGGCACCGCGACGCAACCAGCCAGTGACCGGGATCGACGGTTTCAAGCGATTGACCAGGCCACGACCGGCGAAGATCAAGGTGCCCAACGACAACGCGCTACCCAGGCCGTAGGCCACCAGCAACAGACTGGTCCCGGCGTTCGCGCCCTGCAGCATCGCGCTGGTGAGAATCACCCCGAGGATCGGCCCGGCGCAGGGTGCCCAGAGCAGGCCGGTAGCGACACCAATCATGATCGAACTCAGCGGGCCGGACATTGTGCGGCTGTTGGGGTCGATGCGATTGCCCAGCGCCACGAATGGACGCGCCAACCAGTCGCCGACCCGTGCGGAAATCAGCGACAGGGCGAACACCACCATCACGATCAGTGCCACATGACGGCCGGTGTTGCTGGCCTGGATCACCCATTCACTGCTGACCACCGCCAGACTGGAGATCAGGGCAAACGTCAGGGCCATGCCACCCAGGGTCAGCAGGATCGAGGAACGCGTGCGGTCGGCCCCGGCGAACAGGAAGGGAACGACCGGCAGGATGCACGGGCTGAGGACGGTCAATATGCCGCCCATGAAAGCGATGAGTAACATGGAGATCACCTTGCAAATAGAGGGGGGCAATTCACACCCGTCCCCTGTGGGAGCGAGCCTGCTCGCGAAGAGGTCAGCACATTCAAAATCGCTGCCGACTGACCCTCAGCCTTCGCTAGCAGGCTCACTCCCACATGGATCGGTGGTGTTCTGGATTCACGCGTTGTGTTCTTCCAGCCACTTGCCCTGAGACGTGTGACTGGCGCCGTTTTCTGCCACCACTTGCCCCTGAGGCGTGCGGTTGTAGCCGTCCTCGGCGAGGAAGGCGTCAGCGCCCTTCTGCGCCACCGGCGTCAGTTGAAAGCAGGTGCTGCTGCCGCAAGCGTTTTGCTCTACTGCGGCGCTGGCATGGGCCGCGGCACCGGCGACGGAAAAGGCAATGGCGGTCAAGAATCGGCTGATGGTGTTCATGGCTGTGTTCCTGTCTTCAAAGGGCAATGGGTGTTCGCCGGACTCAGTTGTCCGAATTGCAGTTGTCAGCCAATTTGCGGTAGTCCAGGACCTGGGTCTTGCTCTGGGAATCCAGGTAGGTCAACTGGGCATTCACCACACCGCAGGAAGGCGCAGAGTCCTGTTTCAGCGACAGCACTTTCTTGATGTCCAGGTGCGAGCCATAGCTGTAGCTCATCGGGGTAACATCAGCTTCGGCGCGGGCCGACAAGGTGCATATGTTCAGGGCGGCAAACAGGCAAGCGGCGTAGATGGCTTTGGTGTTCATGGCGGTTTCCTCAAGGTTCATCGTTTGTGGGTAGAGGCGCTTGGGTTTGCCTCGATGGAACCTATTAGAAGCCTGCGAGGTATCCCGTATGTGTCGGGAACCGGCGCGTGTAAATCGGTAAGTATCTGGACCGCTGCGCGATACAGAGGGATACAAAACCCCTGGAAATGGCCGTTTTTGCCTCGGTATGTATCCGCTGACAGGACAGATACACTGCAATACAAAGGACGGCGGGCGAGCGGGCCAAGGCTCGATAGACTGTGCGATATCCCCCACTGACAGAGGCAAGTCCCCATGGAGCACGTCGATCACATTCTCATCGTTGACGATGACCGCGAGATACGCGAGCTGGTGGGCAACTACCTGAAGAAAAACGGCCTGCGCACCACGGTCGTGGCCGATGGAAGGCAGATGCGCAGCTTCCTTGAATCCACGCCGGTGGACCTGATCGTGCTGGACATCATGATGCCGGGCGACGACGGCCTGATGCTCTGCCGCGAGTTGCGCGCCGGCAAACACAAGGCCACGCCGGTGTTGATGCTCACCGCGCGCAACGACGAAACCGACCGCATCATCGGCCTGGAAATGGGCGCCGACGACTACCTGGTCAAGCCCTTCGCCGCCCGTGAACTGCTGGCGCGGATCAACGCCGTATTGCGCCGCACGCGCATGTTGCCACCGAACCTGGTGGTGACCGAATCCAGCCGCTTGCTGGCCTTCGGTCGCTGGCGCCTGGACACGTCCGCCCGGCACCTGCTCGATGGCGACGGCACCATGGTCGCCCTCAGCGGTGCCGAATATCGGTTGCTGCGGGTGTTCCTCGATCATCCGCAACGGGTGCTCAATCGCGACCAATTGCTCAACCTGACCCAGGGCCGCGACGCCGACCTGTTCGATCGTTCCATCGACCTGCTGGTCAGTCGCCTGCGCCAGCGCCTGTTGGACGACGCCCGCGAGCCGGCCTACATCAAGACCGTACGCAGCGAGGGCTACGTGTTTTCCCTGCCGGTGGAAATCGTCGGGGCGCCAGCATGAACCTGTCGCTGCGCTGGCCCCGCACCCTGGCTTCGCGACTGTCGCTGATCTTCCTGATCGGCCTGATCCTCGCCCAGGCGCTGTCCTTCGGTGCGCAGTACTACGAGCGCTATGAAAGCTCGAAAAACACCATGCTCGGCAACCTGGAAACCGACGTCTCGACCTCCATCGCCATCCTCGACCGCCTGCCGGCGCCAGAGCGTGCGAGTTGGCTGCAGCAACTGGATCGGCGCAATTACCGCTATCTGCTCAATGAAGGTTCACCCGGCACCGCCATGGACACGGACATGCCCGAGGCACCGATTGCCATGACCTCGATCAAGAATTCCATCGGCAAGGACTACCCGATGACCTTCAGCGATATTCCCGGGCCTGCGAAGCACTTCCAGGTGCACCTCAAGCTGTCCGACGGCAGCCCATTGACCATCGATGTGCGGCCCTCGATGGTGCCGCTGTCGCCCTGGCTGCCCATGGTGCTGCTCGGGCAATTGGCGCTGATGATTGCCTGCACCTGGCTGGCCGTGAGGATCGCCATCCGCCCCCTCACCCGCCTCGCAGAAGCCGTGGACACCCTCGACCCCAACACCCACCCGGTGCTGCTGGACGAAAAAGGCCCGACCGAAGTGGCCCACGCCGCCAAGGCCTTCAATGCCATGCAGGCACGCATCGCCGCCTACCTCAAGGAACGCATGCAACTGTTGGCGGCGATTTCCCACGACCTGCAGACACCGATCACCCGGATGAAACTGCGCGCCGAGTTCATGGACGACTCAGTTGAGAAAGACAAGCTGTGGAACGACCTGGGCGAGATGGAACATCTGGTGCGAGAAGGCGTGGCGTACGCCCGCAGCGTCCACGGCGCCACCGAAGAAAGTCGACGCACCGACCTGGACTCGTTCCTCGACAGCCTGGTGTTCGATTACCAGGACATGGGCAAGCAGGTGCAACTGAGCGGCAAAAGCGCCAGCGTCATCGACACCCGCCCCCACGCCCTGCGGCGAGTGCTGGTGAACCTGACGGACAACGCGCTCAAATTCGCCGGCGCTGCGGAACTGCTGGTTGAGAAGAAAGCCGATGGCAGCGTGTCGGTGAAGGTCATGGACCGCGGCCCGGGCATCGCCGAAGCGGAACTGGCCCAGGTCATGCAGCCGTTCTACCGCGTAGAAAATTCGCGCAACCGCAGCACTGGCGGTACCGGGTTGGGGTTGGCCATCGCGCAACAGCTGGCGTTGGCGATCGGGGGATCGTTGACCTTGAGCAATCGCGAGGGTGGTGGCTTGTGTGCCGAACTCAAGTTGCGTGGGTGACACCTGCTGATCGTTCCCACGCTCTGCGTCACTAGTGTCCGGTAAACATGTTTCATAGCTGAAGGCTGCCTTGGGCAGCCTTCAGCTTTTCTCGCTCCTGCCTTCGTCGATCCCTCAGTTCTGGAGTAGCGGGCCGTTCGTGCAGGACGTGAGATATGCGAACCGTCAGCTCGAACAACGAACCGGTAAATCCTGAGCGACGATGGAAAAGGTGCAGTAACAAGTAGCTGATCAAGGCACTGTAAATCTGCAGGCGCACGGCGTTTTCAGAGAAGGCATAGAAGCGTTTGAGTTTCAGATGTTGCTTGATCCACTTGAAAAACAGCTCGATCTTCCAGCGATCTTTGTACAAGCCCGCGATTTCTTCAGCTGTTCTTGCGAAGTCGTTGGTCACCAGGATTAACGGCGTGGCATGTCCCTCGCGCTCAACCACCACGCGTCTTACCGGCGTTTCTCGGTAGTCATTCAGACGCTTACCGCCCAGATGCTTTTTGCCGAATAGAATGACTTCATCGGTCATGACCGGGCTTTGCTCGGCTACGGTCGAGTGCTTGTGCAGCACTTTGATATTGGCGTTTTTCTTCAGGCGGGTGACGAAAAAAGCGCCTTTGGTCTGCAACTGGTGCCACCAGTTGTAATCGCAATAGCCCTTGTCAAAGACATACGTCATGCCGGCCTGAATCGGCATTTCCAGTGCATCGCTCAGGTCGTTGACGTTGGCAGGAGTGATGTTGACGTACACCGGGGCCAACTTCGCCAAATCTAGCCCGACATGTACTTTCAAGCCCTGCGTAATGCGGGTTTTCGTGGCGGCTGTCCAGCCATCGAAGTGAGGTCCGCGCAAAGTGATCGACGTGGAATCAAGCAGGCTAACCATGGCACCGACTTCTTTGCGCTGCTGGCGGCTGATGCCGCGCAACAGCAACTCGCAAAGGTCCTGGAATGGCCGGTAGTCACGCTTGTTCAAGGCATCCGACAGGGTCGAGCGGGCGACCGGACCCGCTTTAAGATGGTAGCTATGCGGGCTTAGAGTTTCGGAGAAAGTCGCCAAGGACCGCAGGCTTAAGGCTTGGGTTACATGACCGCTAACCAGTGTCACCAGCAATTGCCAGGACGTGCAGCGTTTGACGTAGCGATCAGCCTGGTGCCTTTCGGTGGATTGCCGAAAGAACTGGCGCGGGATCGCACTGAGCAGGTGGGCTAAACGGGTGCTGGTAAACATGAGCCAAAATCGAGTCTGAAAAATCCGATTATGACTGACGGCCGCCAACAGCAAGGGGGAGCAAGCTCCCCCTTCGGTTTTTACCGGACGCTAGTGACGCTCTGCGTGGGAATGCCGCCAGGGACGCTCCGCGTTCCGCTAACAACACAAGGCTGGCGTCCTGCGCAATGGTGACGCGGAGCGTCACGGGATGCATTCCCACGCAGAGCGTGGGAACGATCATCAAGCAACGACGCCTACGACGCCCTCCCCGTGCATCTGCCGCAACAACCCCAGCCCACTGTCCATAAACACCGTCGATTCCGTCATCCCCGCCTCCGCCGCCAATCCCTGCAACTGCGCACGTCCGGTCTGCCCGGGAAATTCCTCGATACGCTGCAACAACCGAAACGCCAACGGGCTCAATTCAGAAAACTTCACGCTGAAATCCGGGTCCCGACGCACCAGCAGCAATGTCGGCTGATCCGGTGGCGCATCAGGCTGATGATGCGGCCCGACCAACTGCACTGGCCAGGCATACGCCAAGGGCCAGGCCAATGGCGAAACCTGCAACGGACAATCCAGCAGCCCATCGACATCGCCGCCGGGCAACGGCTCGGCTTCGGATTGTTGCAGGACCATTTCCACCCATTCGTAGTGCGCCAGTTCGACCATGAACGGCGGCCAGGGGCCAGCAGCCAGCGCCGCAGGCTCAGAGGCCAGAAACTCGACAAACTCCTGGGCGATTTCGCCGAATTTCGGCGTGTGGGCTCGGTAGTCGCGCAGGAAAATCCGCACCAGCGCCCGCCATTGCGTGTCGCCGAGAATCTTCACCAATACCGGAAAGGTGCCGCCGATCAATGACGACAAGTTGGCGAACACCAGGTCGCGATATACCTGGGCCCGCGCCGGGTCCATTTCCGGCGGTGGCGCGTAACGCTCGGGGTCGCGCACGTAGCGCCCCAGACTGTTTTGCTGCTCTTGCAGGGTGCGCTTAACCACGGTTGACCCCCTCGGTTTGCAACCGGCGAATGGTCTGCAACTCGGCGACCAGTTCGCAAAACGCCGGAAAGTTGAAATCGCGCTCGAGCAAAGTCGGTTGCGCGCCAAATCGGGAATAGGCCTGGGCCAGCAACGACCACACCGCCGGTTTCACCGAAGCGCCATGGGTGTCGATTTTCAAGGTGTCGGACTCATCGAAATGCCCGGCGATGTGCATGGCCACGACACGATTCGCATCGATCCCGGCCAGGAACGTACGCGGGTCGAAACCATGGTTGATCGAGTTGACGTACACATTGTTGACGTCCAGCAACAGGTCGCAATCGGCTTCACGCAGCACGGCGTTGGTGAACGTCACCTCGTCCATGTCCTGCTGCGGTGCGGCATAGTAGGAGACGTTTTCCACCGCCAGGCGGCGGCCGAGAATGTCCTGGGCCTGACGGATGCGCGCGGCGACGTGATGCACCGCCTCTTCGGTAAAGGGCAACGGCAACAGGTCATACAGGTGACCGTCGTCGCTGCAGTAGCTCAAGTGCTCGCTGTACAGCGGCACGTCGTGGTGATCGAGGAAGACCCGCACCTCTTTCAGGAATTCGACATCCAGCGGCGATGGCCCGCCCAGGGACAGGGACAAGCCGTGGCAGGATAACGGGTAGCGCTCGGCCAGGGTTCGAAACGCCAGGCCATGGGCGCCGCCGATGCCGATCCAGTTTTCCGGCGCGACTTCAAGAAAGTCGAAATGGCCGGCCGGGGCGGCCAGCAGGTCTTTGATCAAACCGCGACGCAGGCCGAGCCCGACGCTGGCCTGTGCTGATGTGACAGGGGTTTGCATGATGTCGATCCCAAGGGTTGTCAGAATGTCATCACAGTTAATCGAAGGGATGTATCGGGCCTGTGTAGCGCGTCGACGGAAAACAGCAAGGCTTGTATCGCCAGCGGGTCTGTACACACTCTGGTACAAACCCGCATCCGGGCATTACGCCAGGTCGTATTTCTCGCGCACCAGATAACCGATGCCCATGCGATCGAGCACATCCATCGGGCACAGGAAGGTCACGCGCACAGTGCCTGGCAGGCGACTGATGTCGATGGAGCCGGTGATGGTGGCGCGATTGAGCACTTCGTCATAAGGCAGGCCGGTGACGGTGGCGGCGCGGGTCAAGCCGTTTTCCACCGCCAGATTGAGGTTCTCGCCGCTGCCGATGAAGGTGATCGGGCCACTCTGTTCGATCTCGTGCTGGCCCCAACGCTCTCCCAGCTCCCGGACTTTCGCGCGCTGCCCGGCATCCATCGGGCGCGCCATCGGTGGCAGATCATCAAGGTTTTGCAGAAGGATCGGCCCTTCCAGCGTCAGGTTTTTCACCACTTGCACCACCACCTCGGTTTCCCCGGAACAGTCGGTTGCGTGGCCTGCGATCTCGCCGTTGCCCTGTTGCGCATGCATGTCGCCCATGTAAACGCCGGCCCCCGGCACTTTCACCGGGCAGATCAACACACAGCCCTCACGGACCGAATTGGTGTCCATGTGGCCGTCGGTCTTGGCCGCGTGCAACTCTTCGCGGGTCATGCCGAAACGGTGCGGCGCATTGATCAGGTACTGGCCGAAGTCGGCACAGTTGTGCGAGTCGGGAATGTCTCGGGACGGCAAGGTGCCGATGTTTCCAAGGAACGGCCGCATAGGCGCGGCAACCCCGGGGATATCGGCGCGGGCCAGGGACAGGATTGAATGCTGCGCGGCGAATTCCGGCAGCGCCGACATCTCAGAGGCATTGCCGGCCAGTCGGTTGGCGATGTCCTGGTTGACCGTCAGGCTGACCTGATTCTGCGCGTCAAAGACGATCACATAGCCGTGGCTGAAGCGAAATGCGCTGACCTCGGCGTCACAGTGGTTGCAGCGAATCGCGTCCTCGCCAATGCCTTCGACATGGCTGGCCGGATGCTCGGTGCCACATTTGGAGCAGAACTTGGAGACGAACGGATCGCCGTTGTAGCGCCCCTCGACAAAGCTCATGACCCCGGAGGAAGTGGCCAGCGACGTGACGCGCATGCTGTTGATCTTGATCGCCACGGCATCGCCGATTTGCGCCCCGGCGATGGCCACCGGTTGCGTCACTTCATGGCCCCCCTCGAAAGCGGGCGTGATCATCGGCCCCCAGCAACCTGGCGGTGTTCCGGTGACCAGGGTGCCGCCATCGGCCAGCGGGCCGAGCATCGGCTGGCTCGGACCAATGATGCCATTGGTGTAGCGATCGACCCGCAGGCGATCGACCGGCGCGGCGTTGAGAGTGGGTTGAGGCACAAGCGTTGTCATGATGATCCCCATCGGAGTCAGGAGCGAATGGTCCTCACAGTTCAGCGCAGGTTTGTATCTGGTCTGTGTTCGGGGGTGGCCTTGAATTGGCGGGGACTGTATCGAGAAACAGTCTGGATACATTGGGATACATGCATAGGGACTGCCAAACACCCTCCCTGTGGGAGCGAGCCTGCTCGCTCCCACAGGGGGCTGCGTCAATCAGGGACATTGGCTTTCGTCGCTTGGGACGGCGCCACAGCCCCTGAGAACTAAACTTAATCCACACAGGACGAGTTGATCGTCCTGTCCATTCCACGACCACCGCCCAGGGGCGAACGCCTCGATAAACACCGCCACTGGACTCTGATCCTGCAAAAGGAGCACACGTGATGGACGAGGCCAAACTCAACGATTTCATGGGCAAACTGGTAGGCGACATGGGCGGCGCGGCGATGCTGGCTAACGTCATCCTTGGTGAAGAGCTCGGCCTGTACCGGGCCATGGCAGACAGCCAGCCAGTCAAGCCCGAAGCTCTCGCCGAGAAGACCGGCTGCAACCCTCGCCTGGTGCGCGAATGGCTCAGCGCCCACGCAGCTTCTGGCTATATGGAACACAGCGACGGTCAATTCCGCCTGCCCGAAGAACAAGCCCTGGCACTGGCCGTCGAAGACTCGCCGGTCTATGTGGCGGGTGGCATCGGCGTAGTTGCATCGTTTTTTCATGACAAGGACAAACTGGTCAAGGCCATGCGTGGCGATGGCGCCCTGGCGTGGGGCGATCACCACCCGTGCATGTTCAGCGGCACCGAACGTTTCTTCCGGCCCGGCTACAAGGCGCACCTGATCGCCGAGTGGTTACCGGCCCTGGACGGCGTGGTGGCCAAACTGGAGGAAGGCGCCAAGGTCGCCGACATTGGCTGCGGTCACGGCGCGTCGACGGTGATCATGGCCCAGGCGTACCCGAACTCGCGGTTCGTTGGTTTCGATTACCACGCGCCGTCCGTCACCGTCGCCACCCAGCGCGCCGAAGAAGGTGGCGTGTCCGGCCGAGCACGGTTCTTTCAGGGTACGGCCAAGAGCTATCCCGGCAACGACTATGACCTGGTCTGCTACTTCGACTGCCTGCACGACATGGGCGACCCGGTGGGTGCGGCCAAGCACGCGTACGAGTCATTGAAGCCGGATGGCACGGTATTGCTCGTGGAGCCGTTCGCCAACGACTCGCTGGACGACAACATCACCCCGGTCGGCCGGCTGTTCTATGCCGCCTCCACCTTCATCTGCACGCCCAATTCGCTGTCCCAGGAAGTCGGCCTGGGCCTTGGCGCACAAGCAGGTGAAGCACGGTTGCGCAAGGTGTTCAGTGAGGCGGGATTCAGCACATTCCGACGGGCCACGGAGACACCGTTCAACCTGATTCTGGAGGCACGTAAGTAACACACCCCCCCCTGTAGGAGCGAGCATGTTCCGGGCGGCGTTCCGACGATTGAAGACGAAACACCGCGGGGCGTCAGGCCGCCAGTGTTATCGTTGACGTCCATCGCGAGCGTGCTCGCTCCTACAGGTTTGCGGGGTATTGAGATGCTCGATAGCCTTATCCACGAACAACTCGACCAGCTCCAACAGCTCATCGCCGACGAGCCGTTCGCGGTCCTGACCGGTGCCGGTATCAGTACCCCGTCGGGCATTCCGGACTACCGTGACAATCAGGGCGTGCGCCGTGGCTGCCAGCCCATGATGTATCAGGAGTTTCTCTCGGCACCCGAATCCCGGCGGCGCTATTGGGCGCGGGCGATGCTTGGCTGGCCGCGGGTGCGCCAGGCGCAACCGAACGTGGCCCACGACACCCTGGCCCGCTTGCAAAGCACGGGACGGATTGGCGGCTTGATCACGCAGAACGTCGATACCCTGCACGACCAGGCCGGCAGCCATGATGTGATCGAACTTCACGGCAGCCTGCACCGGGTACTGTGCCTGGACTGCGCAAGACGCAGCGAGCGCGATTCGATCCAGCAGCTGATGGAATCCCAGAACCCCTACCTCGAAGGCGTGGACGCAGTGCAGGCGCCGGACGGCGACACCTTGCTCGACCCGGCCTTCGAGGCACGCTTCCAGATTCCGCTCTGCCCGCATTGCAGTGGCGAACGGTTGAAACCGGACGTGGTTTTTTTCGGTGAGAACGTTGCACAGCACACGGCGGCGAAAGCGCTGGCCACGGTGGAAAAGGCCGCCGGGTTGCTGGTGGTTGGCTCGTCGCTGATGGCGTACTCGGCGTTTCGCCTGTGCCGGGCGGTGGTGGATCAGGGCAAGCCGCTGCTGGCGATCAACCTGGGCAAGACACGGGCGGATGACATGCTGGACCTGAAAATAGAAATGTCCTGCGAGCAACTACTGCCTTTGCTGGCACAGCGCCTTAACCCCTGACACCACCCCATCCCCTGTGGGAGCGAGCAGGCTCGCTCCCACAGAGATCGGAGATCACTTCATAACACTGCGAAATCCTGCGCCTTGAGCACATCAAACAATGCCTGCGCCGCCGCCGACAACTCCCCTCCCTGCAAGGTCAGCACGCCAATGGCCCGCTCCAACACCGGGTCACGCAAGGTAATGCAATGCGCTCCGAGTTCACGCATCTGACCCACACACAAGGCCGGAACCACGCTCACGCCCAACCCACTGGCAACCATCCGCCCGACCGTCGCCAGTTGATGGCTTTCAAACTCCACCGGCAGCTTCATGCCCCGGGCCTGCAAATGCTCTTCCAGCATCACCCGCACCGTCGACGGGCGCTGCAAGGTAATGAACGGTTCCTCGAGCAAGGTCTGCCAGTCGATTTCCTCGAGCTCGACCAGCGGTGAGTCTTGAGGCACCACTGCCACGAAGCGATCCATGTAAAGTGGCGTGAATTGCAGCGATGAGCTCATGGTCGGCTCGAACGCCACACCGAGCTCCACCTGGCGGTCGCGAACCATTTCCAGCACCTGCTCGTTGATCACGTCGTTGACCGTGACGTTGACTTTCGGATAGCGGACGCGGAATGTCTTGAGGATCGGCGGCAGCAGGTTGCCGGCAAACGAGGGCATGGCCGCCAGGGTCACTCGACCACGCTGCAAGGTGAAGCGCTGGCGCAACTCATCCTCGGCATTGTCCCAATCGGCGATCAGGCGGCGCGCCAGCGGCACCAGGGTTTCGCCTTCTGCGGTCAACGCCACATTGCGTGTGTTGCGGGTGAACAATCGCCCGCCCAGGCCCTCCTCCAATGCCTTGATGGTCAGGCTCAAGGCCGATTGCGACAGGTGCAGGCGCTCGCAGGCCACGGCAAAACTGAGGCTTTGGGCCACAGCCAGGAAGGCGCGGATCTGCTTGACTGTCATGGTCACTGTCTCCAACGCGTTAGATTGTTGAGTTTTATCCATTAATCAACATTAAAAATCAACTTAACAAATGAATCTTGTCGCGCGACACTCAATCCCATTCGGCTAGCCAGCCGCCCACAAAGAATAAAAGAGGTGCATATGGCAGGTTTCGACAAGCGCGTGAGTTCCTACGAGGAAGCCCTGGCCGGTCTTGAAGACGGTATGACCGTGATCGCCGGCGGCTTCGGCCTGTGCGGGATCCCGGAGAACCTGATCAACGAGATCAAGCGCAAAGGCACTCGCGACCTCACCGTCGTTTCCAACAACTGCGGCGTCGACGGTTTCGGCCTCGGCGTGCTGCTGACCGACCGCCAGATCAGCAAAGTGGTGGCCTCCTACGTCGGCGAAAACAAGCTGTTCGAGGAGCAACTGCTCAAGGGCGAAATCGAAGTCATCCTGACCCCGCAAGGCACCCTCGCTGAAAAAATGCGCGCAGGCGGTGCCGGCATCCCGGCCTTCTTCACCGCCACCGGCGTCGGCACTCCAGTCGCCGACGGCAAGGAAGTGCGCGAATTCCATGGCCGCAAGTACCTGATGGAAGAATCCATCACCGGTGACTTCGCCATCGTCAAAGGCTGGAAAGCCGACCATTTCGGTAACGTGATCTATCGCCACACCGCACAGAACTTCAACCCGCTGGCTGCCACCGCCGGCAAGATCACCGTGGTTGAAGTCGAAGAGATCGTCGAACCCGGCGAGCTGGAGCCGTCGCAGATCCACACCCCTGGCATCTACGTCGACCGGATCATCTGCGGCACGTTCGAGAAGCGCATCGAACAGCGCACCGTACGTAAGTGATCCCCTGCCCCCGGACCGAATGAAGGAATAACAACAATGGCACTTTCCCGCGAACAAATGGCTCAACGCGTCGCCCGCGAAATGCAGGACGGCTTCTACGTGAACCTGGGCATCGGCATTCCGACCCTGGTCGCCAACTACATCCCCGAAGGCATGGAAGTCATGCTGCAGTCGGAAAACGGCCTGCTGGGCATGGGTCCTTTTCCAACTGAAGAAACCATCGATGCCGACATGATCAACGCCGGCAAGCAAACCGTGACCGCCCGTATCGGCGCCTCGATCTTTTCCTCGGCCGAGTCCTTCGCGATGATCCGCGGTGGCCACGTTGACCTGACCGTGCTGGGCGCCTTTGAGGTCGACGTGCAAGGCAACATCGCCTCGTGGATGATCCCCGGCAAGCTGGTCAAGGGCATGGGCGGTGCCATGGACCTGGTGGCTGGCGCAGACAACATCATCGTCATCATGACCCACGCGTCCAAGGACGGTGAGTCCAAGCTGCTGTCCCAATGCAGCCTGCCGCTGACCGGCGCCGGTTGCATCAAGCGCGTGCTGACCGACCTGGCTTACCTGGAAATCGAGAATGGCGCATTTGTCCTCAAGGAACGCGCACCTGGCGTCAGCGTTGAAGAAATCGTCGCCAAAACCGCTGGTAAACTGATCATCCCGGACCACGTTCCGGAAATGCAGTTCGCTGACCAGTGAGGAACCATTCCATGCAAGAAGTCGTCATTGTTGCCGCCACACGCACCGCGATCGGCAGTTTCCAGGGTTCCCTGGCCAATGTTTCCGCCGTTGACCTGGGCGCGGCGGTGATCCGTCAATTGCTGGCACAAACTGGTCTGGACCCGGCCGAAGTCGATGAAGTGATCATGGGTCAAGTGTTGACCGCCGGTGCCGGGCAAAACCCCGCGCGCCAGGCGTCCATCAAGGCAGGCCTGCCGTTTGCCGTGCCGGCCATGACCCTGAACAAGGTCTGTGGCTCGGGCCTCAAGGCCCTGCACCTGGGCGCCCAGGCGATCCGCTGCGGCGACGCCGACGTGATCATCGCTGGCGGCCAGGAAAACATGAGCCTGGCCAACTACGTCATGCCCGGTGCCCGCACCGGCCTGCGCATGGGTAACGCACAAATCGTCGACACCATGATCAGCGATGGCCTGTGGGATGCGTTCAACGATTACCACATGGGCATCACCGCTGAGAATCTGGTGCAGAAGTACGACATCAGCCGCGAGCAGCAGGATGCCTTCGCTGCCGCTTCCCAGCAGAAAGCCGTGGCCGCCATCGAAGCCGGGCGTTTCGTCGATGAAATCACCCCGATCCTGATCCCACAGCGCAAGGGCGATCCGCTGTCCTTCGCCACCGACGAGCAGCCACGGGCCGGCACCACCGCCGAGTCCCTGGGCAAGCTCAAGCCTGCCTTCAAGAAGGACGGTTCGGTGACCGCTGGCAACGCTTCGTCGCTCAACGACGGCGCCGCGGCCGTGATCCTGATGAGTGCCGAAAAAGCCAAGGCCCTGGGCTTGCCGGTACTGGCAAAAATTGCTGCTTACGCCAACGCTGGCGTGGACCCGGCAATCATGGGCATCGGCCCGGTGTCGGCCACTCGCCGCTGCCTGGACAAGGCTGGCTGGTCTATCGACCAGCTTGAGCTGATCGAAGCCAACGAAGCCTTCGCCGCACAATCGCTGGCCGTGGCCAAGGACCTGGAATGGGACTTGAACAAGGTCAACGTCAACGGCGGCGCTATCGCCCTCGGCCACCCGATCGGTGCCTCGGGTTGCCGCGTCCTGGTGACCCTGCTGCATGAAATGATCAAGCGAGACGCCAAGAAAGGCCTCGCCACCCTGTGCATCGGTGGTGGTCAGGGCGTGGCCTTGGCGCTCGAACGGGCTTAAGACGACAGCGTTTAACAGACGGCGCGGGGACCCACGAAGATCCGCCGCCGCCTGGCAAAACACCCGGTGTGACTCACGTCGTACCGGGTTTCTTTATTGGCTGAACGGCTCGTCCTCCTTGTAGGAGCCAGCGGGCACTCCATTTTGTATACAAAATGTGTTCAACACTAGAGCAAATCCCCCCCGCTAGATGCTAACGTTGCCGCCCATACACAGGTCGGAGACGTGCGCGTGTTGATGCTCAAATTACTGGTCATTCCTGGCTTTCTGCTACTGATCTCCCTGGCGGGCAAACGCTGGGGGCCAAGCGTGGCGGGTTGGTTGTCGGGGTTGCCGGTGGTGGTCGGGCCTATCCTGTTGTTCCTTGCCATCGAGCAAGGCCAGGCATTCGCCGCCCAGTCGGCCATGGCCGCACTGTCGGCGATGTTCGCGATGATTGCCTTCTGCGTGACCTATGCGCAGGTCGCGCAACGCGCAAAATGGCCGCTGGCATTGACGATCTCGCTCCTGGTATGGGCCTTGGTTGCCGTGGTCCTGTCGTTGCTCCCACCGTCACTCCCCCTCTCGGTGATTGCCGCCGCCACTGCACTGCTGGCCGCGCCGCACTTATTCCCGGCCGTGCAGCCAATCGTTTCAGGACCGGCGCCAAAGTCCGATAAATTGCTGCTGCGCATGATTGCCGGCGCCTTGCTGACCCTGGCTGTCACCTGGCTCGCGAGTACCGTTGGCGACCGCTGGAGCGGCCTGCTCGCCGTGTTCCCGGTGCTGGGCAGTGTGATGGCGGTGTTCTCCCAGCAAACCCGAGGCCCGGCGTTTACCGCCGCGTTACTGCGGGCAACGGCCACCGGTATGTATTCATTTTCCGCTTTTTGCCTGGTCGTGACGCTGACCTTGCCCAGCATGGGCATGATGGGTTTTGGTGTTGGCGTGGCCGTCTCGGTAGCCATGCTCGGCGTCACCAGGCGGTTGCTGGCGAAACCCGCTCCCCAGGCAACACGTTCAACCATTTCGAACGAGTAGCGCAACATCCTCGTACGTCAATCGAACAGGTTTGCTCCACCATCAGCCTCAGTTCCAAACCAATCCCGACTGAGGCCTACACCATGAAATTCTTTTTCCATCCTTCGCCTAACCCGATGAAAGTCGCCCTGCTGCTCGAAGAACTGCAAACGCCCTATGAGTTGATCGGCGTCGACACCTTCAAGGGCGAGCAACACTTGCCAGCCTTCCTCGCGATCAACCCGAACGCCAAGGTTCCGGCCCTGGTCGATGGCGAAGCGACGGTTTTCGACTCCCAGGCCATCCTGCTGCACCTGGCGCAAAAGCATGAGCGTTTCCTGCCCAGCAGCGCTGCCGGCAACGCCGAGTTGCTGTCGTGGTTGATGTTCATTGCCACCGGCCTGTCGCCGTTCTCCGGCCAGGCCGTGCACTTCCTGCATCACGCCCCAGAGGACCTGCCCTACGCGAAAAATCGCTATCTCAAGGAAGTCGAACGCCACTATCGCGCACTCGACCAGCGTCTGGCCGACCATCAGTACCTGGCTGGCGACAGCTACAGCATCGCCGACATGGCACTCTGGGGCTGGGCCAACTATGCGCCGTACATCCTTGGCGAAAACGGCTTGGCTGCCTACCCCAACGTCAAGCGCCTGTTTGACGAAATCAGCGCCCGCCCGGCGGCCCAGCGAGCCCTGGGCCTGAAAGAGAAGCTGGTGTTAAAGGCCGAATTCGACGAAGAAACTCGCCGTAACCTGTTCCCGCAGAACCAGGCCCGGTAAGACGTTCACGACATTCGAAGGTGATGAAAATGAGTGATCACGGCGGGCGCCTGCTCTTTGGAGTGAGTGACCGTCCGTTAGCCCGCACTGGAATGCGTCACGACCTCCATGGGATGATCGCGCCCCCACCGCGCGACCATCCCTGGAGTTTTCGAATGTCACTGTTGAGTAAAAAAGCCGTTGTCCTGTTGCTGGCAGCAGCTGCCAGCCTGGGGGCTTTGACTGTGCAGGCGGCCAAGGCCCCCGCCAAAGAGACGGTGCAGGGGCAGAAGGTCTCGATGCTCGACGGCAAGTTCACCTTCACCCTGCCCAAGGGTTTCATCGCCAACCCGTTGCCAGCCAGCCCCACGGGCGCAAGCGGCACCATGTACGCCAATGAAACCACCAAGACCGTGGTGATCGCTGCGCAAAACAGCCTGCCCGAGGGGGTCAAGGTCAAGGACAACGACGGCGAGTTTCTCGACGGCACCGCGGCCGATTTCGACTCGGCGCAACACCAAGCCCTGCCGGACTACAACAAACTCAGCGAAAAAAGCCTGACCCTGAAGGCAACAGGACTGGGCGTGCGCCAGGTCGACAGCACCGCCACCCAGGGCGGCGGCACGACCCTCAACACCACGTTGATGGCGGCATCGGGCAACCGCATGACCGTGATTCAGGTCATCTCCCGCCCCGGCGACATGGCGGCCCACGAAACCCTGATAAAGCAGATCGTCAGCGGCAAATAAGCCTCAGGGGTTGAGGCGCTGCAGCCAGGCGCTCAAGTCCTGCAGTTCTTCGGCACTGATGCTGTGTCCGACACCCTGGTAAGCGTGGAACTCGGGCTCCAGTGATACGCTTTGCAACAGGCTGTTGGCTTCGGTGCCATCGCTCAAGGGAAGGCGCTGGTCCGCCGTGC
Source organism: Pseudomonas umsongensis (assembly GCF_002236105.1). Lineage (GTDB taxonomy): Bacteria > Pseudomonadota > Gammaproteobacteria > Pseudomonadales > Pseudomonadaceae > Aquipseudomonas > Aquipseudomonas umsongensis. The sequence continues at coordinate 177,057 of NZ_NIWU01000001.1, read as the reverse complement.
CATGGCCGATGAAAATCGCCAGCGACTCGCGCTTTTCATCCGGTTTGAGCTCGGACCGCAGCACCGGCAGGATCCGCCCGCTCAACGCGGCAATCCCGCCCACCGCTTCGGGACGCCGCAGGGCGACTTCGTAGGACATGATCGCGCCCTGGCTGAACCCCACCAGGAACACCTTATGCGGTTGTGTGTGATATTTGTTCGTCGCCAGTGTGATGAACTCCAGCAGCAACTGGCCGCTGGACTTCAGGTCATCTGTCTCGCCGTTGTAGGCACCTTCGCCTTTCTTGCGAAACCACTGGTAACTTCCCTCTTGCATCACCATCGGCGCCCGCACCGACAGGTAGTTGTATTCGCTGGGTAAGTCATCCTTGATGCCGAACAGATCCTGCTCGTTACTGCCATAGCCGTGGAGAAAAATCACCAGCGGCTGCCCGCTGGAATCGCGGTTGACCTGTTCCATGTACTTGAGCGGCAGATCGGTTTGCAGGGGGGGTTGAGCGTGGACAGTGGCGGATGCCAGCAGCGTGAACAGAGCGAGAAACTTCAGCATAAACCTTCCTTCACCGTGCGCAGGATTCAGGACAGAGCCTAGCACCTTCGTTGGAGCGACTCCCAACAGTGGCACGATTGCCGAATCGACTGCACCAGAACCGGGCTCATCCCCTCTCACCCGTGCATCCACCGATCACGAGGCGTGCAATGAATCTCCCCTCAATCGTTAATCAACTTCCCAACGCGAATCGGCTTGCGCCCCGCCACTTTCGCCTGCCAGGTGCCCGGTTGCGTATAGCGACCACGATCGATCGCGAACAACACGCCACTGGTGCCCGCGCGCACGGTAGTGAGCTTGTCGTTCAGCGGGTCGACCACTTCAAACAGTGCATCGCCCTGCTCCACCCATTCACCGGCATCGCGCAGGAAGCTGACCACGCCGTGATGCGGTGCGAACAGGTATTGAGTGCCTTCAAACGGCATGCCCTCACAGCACTCGCTCGGTGCCACGGGCCAGGTGCCCTTGATGAAACCCTGCTCGGCGAGAAAGCCCAGGATCGCCTCGCAATTGGCCCGGGCCTGATCGACCCGGGTATCGCCCATGCTGCCAAGCTCCAGCGTGGTTGCCAGGTTGGCCGGTGGGATGGCGGCTTCGGGGAAAGCCCTGGCCAGGCGTAACCAGGGCGAAGAGCAGGATTCGTCGAAGGAACTGCCGCCGGAATCTTCGCACAGCAACGCCACCCCGGCTTTCAGGCGCGCCGCCAGCGATTGCCACTGCGGCCAGTGTTGCGGCAAGGCGTAGAGGTGGATTGCCGCGTCGAAGTCGCAATGCAGATCGAGGGTGATGTCGGCGTCGCAGGCGTGGCGCAGCAACAGGCGGTGCATTGCTTCGAGTTGCGACGCCGGGGCCGGCAGGTCGTCGAGTACCTGGCCCATGGCCTGGCGAATCAAGGCGATGTTAGCCTCGGCATCGCTGCCCAGACGATCACCCACCCGCTGCGCTACCGGTGCGCTGAGTTCGACGAACGAGCGGTTGAAGTTCTTGCCGCTGCCCAGTTCGAAGCGACCCATGTGGCTGCCTTGCAGGTGCTGATCGAGACCGATGGGGTTGGCCACCGGCACCAGTTCGATCAGGCCTTGCAGTTGACCCTGGCTTTCCAGTTCCGCCAGGCGCTGCTTGAGCTCCCAGGCCGTGCGCATGCCTGGCAGTTCATCAGCGTGCAGGCTGGCCTGGATATAGACTTTGCGGGTGCCTGCGCCATATCGAAACACGCTGAGGGTGCGCTCGGTCCCCAGGTGGCTCCAGGGCAGTGAATGGTCGATGCGTTGCATGGGAAGACTCCGATTTTCTGTAGGAGCTGCCGCGGGCTGCGATCTTTTGATTTTGATTTTTTAAAAGCAAGATCAAAAGATCGCAGCCTGCGGCAGCTCCTACAGTGAGCAATGTGATAGGGAGGATAAATCATGAGCATAAAAAAATGGCCACCGCGTCAACGGGGCCATTTTTTTGAACGGCTCGATTACTCGCCGTAAACGTCAAACTTGAAGTACTTGTCCTGAACTTGCTTGTACTTGCCGTTGGCGCGGATCTCGGTAATGGCTTTGTTGAACTGCTCGGCCAAGGCGGTATCGCCCTTGCGCACGGCAATCCCGGCGCCACCGCCGAAGTATTTCGGGTCGTTGTACTCAGGCCCCACGAAAGCGAAACCTTTACCGGCGTCGGTCTTCAGGAAACCGTCGTCGAGGTTGACCGAATCGGCCAGCAGTGCGTCGACGCGACCGGACACCATGTCCAGGTTCGCTTCCTGCTGGGAACCGTAGCGCACCAGGATAATCCCTGCCGGTTGCAGCACTTCGGTGGCAAAACGGTCATGGGTACTGGCACGCAGGACACCGACTTTCTTGCCCTTGAGCTCGGTCAACGGATCTTTGACGTCGGAACCTTCCTTCATCACGAAACGCGCCGGGGTGTGGTAGTACTTGATGGTGAAGTCGACGTTTTTCTTGCGATCGTCGGTGATGGTCATGGACGAGAGGATGGCGTCGATTTTCTTGACCTTCAGCGCAGGAATCAGGCCGTCGAACTCTTGCTCGACCCAAGTGCACTTGACGTTCATCTGCTCGCACAGTGCGTCGCCGATGTCCACGTCGAAACCGGTGAGTTTGCCGTCAGGGGTTTTCATCGAGAACGGCGGGTAACCGGCCTCGATACCGATGCGGATGGGCTTGGTATCCGCGGCCACGACGGTCAGGGACAACATCGACAGTGCCAGGGCACCGAACATCACTAGCTTTTTCATTTATAACTCCTGTGTGCGGAGACTTTTATTGATAGCTTTCGGTCGGTAGCTTGTGGCCGGGAAACCGAAGTGGCCGGCAGTCTAGAGCGGCCTTCACAGGGTAAATTATTTGGAGGCGACAAATATTTACGGAAAGTGGTCAGCGACGCGCAAGCGAATCCAGCATGCGCTAAAGCGGTGCAACGTCCGATAGAAAACCACCTCGCTCCTACAAAGGACGAGGTTTGCCGAGACGTCGATCCGTGGTCGCCACCGACACGTAGGAGCGAGCATGCTCGCGATGGTCGTCAACGATGACGCGGGGTACCTGACACCCCGCGGCGTTCTCAGGTGCATCGCGAGCATGCTCGCTCCTACAGGGGGTCAGCACGCACAGCCGACAGCGGCACTCGCCGCACTCAACGCGAACCCTTCGTCCAGCCACCCGGTCACGCCGCCGATCATTTCCTTGACCGGGTAACCCAGCGCCGCCAGTTTCACCGCTGCCTTGTTCGCACCGTTGCAGTGGGGGCCGGCGCAATAGACCACGAACAGGCTGGTTTTCGGGTAGTCACGCAAACCATCGGCGGTGAGCAGTCGCCCGGGAATGTTGATCGCGCCAGGTACATGCCCCCGGTCGAACGCCAGCGGCCCCCGCACATCCACCAGGACAAAATCGACTTCACCGGCCTGTTGGCTGGCGTAGACGTCGGAACAGTCGGTTTCGAATGTCAGGCGGTTGCTGAAATGCATCAAGGCAATGGCTGAAGGGGCGGCTGGTATTTCGCGCACGAGGCTGGTCATGGGCAGGGCTCCGGAAGGTCAGTGGGTGTGAACAGACTTTATCTACGCGGCGCCAGGGGCTAAAGTGGCGCACAAGACACTCACCGGGAATTTTCCGCCAAATGCATGCTTCCCCAGGGTTGGTCGCGATCCTGGCCTACGACGGCCTATGTACCTTCGAATTCGGCATCGCCGTGGAGATCTTCGGGCTGGCGCGGCCAGAGTTCGATTTCCCTTGGTACAGCCATCAGATCGCGGCCGTCGATCAAGGCCCGATGCGCGCCATGGGCGGCATCCGAGTACTGGCCGATGGCGGCCTGGAGCTGCTGGAACAAGCCCGGACCGTGATCATTCCCGGCTGGCGCGATCGTCATGCAGCCGTGCCTGAGGCATTGCTGATGGCCCTGCGCCAGGCCCATGCGCGGGGCGCGCGGTTACTGTCGATCTGCTCGGGGGTGTTCGTACTGGCCGCTACCGGCTTGCTCGACGGTCGCGGAGCCACCACTCACTGGCGCTACACCGCGGAGCTTTCCGAACGCTTCCCGAATATCCTGGTGGACCCAGGCGTGCTCTATGTCGACTCGGGTCAATTGATCACCTCGGCCGGCAGCGCAGCCGGTATCGACGCCTGCCTGCATCTGGTGGCGCGGGACTTCGGTACCCAGGTCGCCAACTCGGTGGCGCGGCGCCTGGTGATGTCACCGCAACGCACCGGGGGCCAGGCACAGTTCATTCCGACACCGGTCAGTCCTACGCCGCGCAGCGATCTTTCGCGCGTCATGCAGTGGGCACGCGAGCGTTTGCACGAACCGCTGGAGGTTCGCGACCTGGCCAGCGAAGCCGCCATGAGCGAGCGCACGTTCCTGCGCCGTTTCACCGAAGCCAGCGGTCAGTCGCCCAAGACCTGGTTGCAACATGAGCGCCTGGGGCGTGCCCGGGAATTGCTGGAAAGCACCGACCAGCACACCGAGCAAATCGCCCAGCTGTGTGGTTATCGTTCAGTGGAAAGCTTTCGCGTGGCATTTCGCAATGTGGTCGGCCTGCCGCCGTCAGTGTACCGGGAACGGTTTGGGCAAACGGACAAGCGCATCTCCTGAGGGGTGCTTCAGGGCTTGCGCAATAGATAGGTGTCCATGATCCAGCCATTGGCCTGCCGGGCCGCCTTGCGCACCCGCTCGATCTGCTGCGCTACCTCCTCGAGCTTGCCGCTGATGAGGATTTCATCCGGCGTCCCGAGGTAGGCGCCCCAGTAAATCTCTGTCTGCCGATCCTCAACATGCTGATAAGCATCCTGGGCGTCGAGCATCACCACCAGACTGTCGGCATCACTCACCTGCCCCGCGGCCAAGCGCCGGCCGGTGGTAATTTCAACCGAGCGGCCTATTTGATTAAGCGCCACCTTGTGCTGCGCGGCCAGCGCCTGGACGCTGGTGATGCCGGGAATTACCTCGAACTCGAAGGCACAGGTGCCTGAAACCAGGATCGCCTGCAGGATGCGAATGGTGCTGTCGTACAACGCCGGGTCGCCCCACACCAGAAAACCGCCGCACTGGTCATCGGCCAGTTCTTCATTGATCAGCCGCTCGAAGGTTCGCTGCTTGGCCAGGTTCAGCGCATCGACGCTGGTTCTGTAGTCGACGTCGCCACGCTCGCGCTCCGGGCTCGAGGCTTCGACAAAACGGTAGTGCGGATCGGTGATATGGCGCTCGCACAGCTCGCGGCGCAGGTCGATCAGCTTATCCTTGCTCTGGCCCTTGTCCATGATAAAAAAAACATCCACCCGATTCAGCGCCTTCACGGCCTGCAGGGTGATGTAGTCAGGGTTGCCGGCGCCGATGCCGATGACCAGCAGTTTTTTCATCAAGGCATTCTCTCGTTATCGTTGCACGACAGCCGGAGCCGCCAGCAACCATGGAACTGCAGGTCTATCGTCGACAGCGGCTCGACATCGATCAGGTTGAAGGCTGAACCCTGCAGCACGTGCATCAATGCGGCACGCATGACGAATGGATGGGTCACGGCAAGTACATGGCCGGGCTGCGCTTCCAGGGTTTTCAACCAGGTGGCGACGCGTTTGCCGACTTGCGCCACCGACTCGCCACCGTGGGGTGCCGAACGTGGGTCGGCAAGCCAGGCCTGAAGTCGTTCGTCCTGGTTTTTTTGCAGGTCGCTGATTCGCATGCCGCGCCAATGACCAAAGTCGCAATCGCGCAGGGCGTCGACGATTTCCACGGGCGTACCGAACAGCTCGGCGGTCTGTCGTGTACGTAACTCTGGAGCACACAGCAGGCGCGATGCCTGCGAGAATCGAGCGCCCCGAGAGCCACGCGCCGATTGCCAATCCATCTCCAGGGGTTCGTCCAAAGGAAAGCGCGCCAGTTTCTGTGCCTGGGTTCGAGCGTGGCAGATCAAGGTCAAACGGGTTGCCTGCACGAAAAAAATCACTCTATGGGATAAATAGGAAAATCAGTGCCTGGCCGTCAGTCATTGCACAATTGTGCCGTAAGACAGATCGTCTTGGCCGGAAAACCTGCAAATTCGTCATCATTTCAGACCGGCCCACGTGATAGCCTTCCACTTCTTCGGTGTTGACACTTTTGCTCAAGCCTTTCCATTTCCATTGGTGGAACTCATATGTCCAGGCTTTCTCATCAAGATTTGCGCCGCAATTTTCGCCAACTGTTCGCCTCCAACACTTGCTATCACACCGCGTCGGTCTTCGACCCGATGTCGGCACGCATCGCTGCTGACCTCGGTTTCGAGGTGGGGATCCTTGGCGGGTCGGTCGCGTCTTTGCAGGTCCTGGGCGCCCCGGACTTTGCGTTGATCACCCTCAGCGAATTCGCCGAACAGGCCACCCGTATCGGCCGCGTCGCCCAATTGCCGGTGATTGCCGACGCCGACCACGGTTACGGCAACGCGCTCAATGTCATGCGCACCATCGTTGAGCTGGAACGTGCCGGCGTGGCCGCGCTGACCATCGAAGACACCTTGCTGCCAGCACAATTTGGTCGAAAATCCACGGACCTGATCACGGTCGCCGAAGGAGTCGGCAAGATTCGCGCGGCACTGGAAGCCCGGTGCGACTCGGAAATGGCAATCATCGCCCGCACCCATGCAGGCATCCTGCCGGTCCAGGAAATCATCAGCCGCACCAAGCAATACCAAGCCGCCGGCGCGGACGGCATCTGCATGGTGGGGGTAAAGGATTTCGACCACCTGGAGCAGATCGCCGAACACCTGAGCGTGCCCCTGATGCTGGTGACCTACGGCAATCCGTTGTTGCGTGACGACAAACGCCTCGCCGAACTGGGCGTGCGAGTCGTCATCGACGGCCACGGCGCCTACTTCGCCGCCATCAAGGCGACGTACGACAGCCTGCGCGAACAGCGCCAGATATTTACCCAGGCGGCAGATCTCAGCGCTACCGAACTGACGCATACCTACACCCAGCCAGAGGAATACATCCGTTGGGCGGAGGAGTTCATGCATGTTAAAGAGTAAGGGCTGAAGGGTTGGCTCTGGCCGGCTCTTGCTCTTGCTCTTGCTCTTGCTCTTGCTCTTGATCCACCCGCCCCTTCACGCCCTGAGCCTGTCCGTCAACCTGAGACTACCTCCATCGGCGCCTCTACCAACGTGGATCCACGCCCCGTCAAAGCCTGCAAGTAAGCCTTTTCGTCATCGCTGGCAAGCCAGCTCCTACAGGGGGCGGCGCAGAAGGTCAGACCGAGTCAAGCAACTCGTGGTGAGGCCGGTCATTACTGCTACAGATAACACGATTACGCCCCGTGGTCTTGGCCTCATAGAGCGCCTGGTCAGCGTCGTTGAGCCACAGGGTCGCGTCAGCGTGGCATACGTCGAAGGCTGCCAGGCCGATGCTCAAGCTGACTTTCAGTGACGGGTTTTGCTCGTAGCCCAGGGTCGCGAAGCGGTCGCGCAAGGCGTCCATGGCCGCAGCTGCACTGCCCAAGGGCAGGTCGGGAAGAATCACGCAGAACTCGTCGCCGCCATAACGCCCGGCCACATCGCTCACCCGCAGGTTCTGCTTGAGCATCTTGCTCAGTTGCCGCAGCACGATGTCACCGGCAACGTGGCCGTAGGTGTCATTGATGCTTTTGAAGTGGTCGATGTCGATCAGGGCAATGGCCCCGCCCTGCTGCTGGCGTTGGCAGCGCTGGAATTCAATCTCCAACTGATCCTTCCAGGCGCCGTGATTGAGCAGGCCGGTCAGGCTGTCGGTGCGGCTCAGGGCCAGCAGTTCACGCTTTTTCCTGCCGAGGGTATAGGCCTGGCGATAGCAGATCCAGCCCAGTGCGATGGGATAAAAACACATCAAGGGCAAGCAGGCGTAAAGCTGCAGCTGACTGGTTTCTGGAATGAAGGCCGGGGTGAAGATCAACCAGCCGACGCACACGCCGAGTAGCTGCGCCACACTGCCCACCAGGAGAAAACGCAAACCGCCGATGGCGACGTTGTTCATGGCCATCATTGACAAGGTGGTGGCACTGGGCAGCGGATTAAACTGCATGGCGGCGACCCAGAAACCGCCCATAAAGGCATCGATCAACAAGTTGCGGTGTTCAGCGTGATAAGCGGCCTTGGCGCGTCGCGCCCACAGATAGGCCAGGTGAGGCCAAAGCAAGCCGTTGAACAGCATCACCCCCCATACCCAGGGTGCCGGGTCCAGGGGATACATCGCCACACTCACGCAGATCAAACCTAACACCAGGCCAAGGATGCGCGATGTGTAGAGCCTCTTGGCCAGTGAAAGTCCTTTTCCTCCCGTCTTTCCCATTGGGACCTCTGCACCACAGAACGAACCTGTTCACACCGCGATTGCAGGGTGTGCCCGAAGTCTAACAGGGCAACGGCAAATAGCCATCACCGGCTGGCGGGACGAACTCCCGTCGCCTGCAAATCGTTGAATCTGCAGAAACGGCTATACATGAAGTGAAGGACTGAATCACAACGTTGAACAGGAGGCCCATGCACACCTTCGAAGTGCTGATCATCGGCAGCGGTTTTGGCGGCCAGTGCGCGGCGATCAATTTGCTCAAGGCCGGCATCGACGATTTTCGCCTGCTGGAACGACGGAATTTCTTCGGCGGCACCTGGTGCCAGAATACCTACCCGGGCGCCGCAGTCGACGTGCCCTCGCCACTCTATTCGCTGTCGTTCGCGCCCTACCGTTGGACGCAGATGTTCGCCGAACAGGCTGAACTGCACTGCTACACCCGCTACGTGGTGGAGCACTTCGGCCTGCGGGACAAGGTGGAGCTGCAGGCCAATGTCGAGCGTGTCGAATGGGACGAAGAACATAAACGCTGGGCGGTTCACACCACCAAGGGCGCTTTTTATGCACAGTTCCTGATCAATGCCACCGGTCCCTTGAGCCAACCGGTGATCCCACACTTCGAAGGTCAGGAACGCTTTAGCGGCAAATCTTTTCATACCAACAATTGGGATCATTCCTACGACTACCGGCAAAAGCGTGTAGCCATCGTCGGCAGTGGCGCCAGCGCAGCCCAAGTGATTCCGGCGATAGCCCCGGATGTCGAGCACCTGCATGTGTTCCAGCGCACGCCGCATTGGGTACTGCCAAGGGCCGACCGCACCTTTGGCCGCTTCCAGCGCTGGTTGCTCGGCCTCAAACCGGCCTACAAGCTGCTGCGCTGGATGATCTACTGGCAATTCGAAACCCGGGTGATTGCCTTCAAATACTCGAAGCCGGCAATCGGCATGGTGCAGCATCAGGCACTGCGCTTTCTCAAACGCCAAGTGCCGGACGCCGAACTGCGGCGTAAACTGACGCCCGACTATACGATCGGCTGCAAGCGGGTAATTCTGTCGAGCACGCTCTACCCCGCGCTGTGTCGCACCAACGTGACATTGCACAGCCGCGAACAGGGCATCAAGGCCATCGATGAAACCGGCATCCTCATGCAGGACGGCCAGCACATCGACCTTGACCTGATCGTCTGGTCCACCGGTTACGACGCTACCGACGGGGTGATTTCCTACCCCGTCACGGGAAAAAACGGCATCTGCCTCAAGGACGTCTGGGCACAATATCCGCGCGCCTATCTCGGCACCAGCCTGCCGGCCTTCCCCAACCTGTTTATCGTCACCGGGCCGAACACTGGAATCGGCCACACATCAGCACTGTTCATCATCGAATCGCAAATGAACTACATCCTCGATTGCATCCGCACGATAAAAGCACGCGGTTTGCGCAGCATCGAAGTACGCCCCGAGGCAGAACGTACCTACACTGAAATGATCCATAGAGAGATGAAACGCACCGTGTGGAAGTCAGGAGGCTGCCACAGTTGGTATCAAAGCAAGAGCGGTCATGTGATTGCCATGTTTCCCGGGTTCAGTTTCAGCTTTCATCGCTTGACCCGAACCCTGAAACCGGCGGACCACATCGTGTCCTGATCAGATAGAAGGAAGACGCTGATGCTTTTACTGGTTGTCGCTATCGCGGTATTTGCCGCCTGGAGCTGGTTGAGCTACCCGGCCATCGGGTACTGGCTGTACGACTTGAGCGTGGCCGTCGAAGCCAAGTTGTACAAATTGCACAAGATCGTCGTGCCCATCGCCGAAATGACCGTCTCGACCTGGCAAGGCGGGCCGTATGAGGCGTCCAGCAACGTGTTGATGCTCCACGGCTTCAGTGCCGACAAGAACCTGTGGCTGCGTTTTGCCCGGCACTTTGTCGGCAACTACCGGGTGATCATCCCCGACATCGCCGGCCATGGCGAAACCGGCTTCAAGGCGGGTGGCGGCTATGACATTCCCTTGCAAGCCAAACGCATGATCCAGCTGCTCGATGTCTGCGGGGTCGATAAGGTCCATGTCATCGGCAACTCGATGGGCGGCTACATCGCAGCCTGGCTGGCGGCCAACTATCCGGAGCGCATTGCCTCGCTCGCCCTGTTCGACCCTGCCGGGGTGACCGCGCCAGAACCCAGTGACCTGGAGCGGCATTTGGCCAGGGGCCACAACCCGTTCCTGATCCACTCACGGGAAGAATTCAAATACTTCTATGGCATGACCATGGCCGAACCACCTTGGGTGCCGCGCGTGGTGCTGGATGCCGTCGCCCATCGCTACCAACAGTCGCGTGACGAACTGGAAGAAATTTTCCGCGACTTTCGCGCCAGCCCGCCAATGGAACCCAGGCTGCCAGCGATCAAGGCGCCGGCACTGTTGCTCTGGGGGCGCAAGGATCGCTTGATCGATGTCAGCAGCGTGGCGATCTGGAGCAAGGGCCTGGCGGACCTGCGGGTGGAAATATGGGAAGGCATCGGGCACATGCCGATGCTCGAAGCACCCGCCGGTTCGGCACGCCTGTATCGGGAGTTTTTGGCATCGCTGCGCTCGGAAAGCCCTCAGGATCAACGACTGCACTGAACTGGCAGTCCTTTGCAGAATGAAGTCCGTCAGAAACTTCGTTTGCCGGCGTCGACGAAGGCTGCGATCTTTTCGCCCATCCTTCTCGTCAACGCGCCAGGAATTTTGTTCATGAGCCAGCCAAGCTTCATCAGCCCCGACCTGATCCGCCAACGCTTCTCCAAAGCGATGTCCGACATGTACCGCGAAGAAGTGCCGCTGTATGGCGCGCTGATGGAACTGGTGGAACAGACCAACCGTCACGTGCTGGACAACGACCCGCAAGTGGCCCAGCAGTTGAACAGCACCGGCGAAATCGAGCGCCTGGACCTGGAGCGTCATGGTGCAATCCGCGTTGGCACCGCCGCAGAACTGGCCACCCTCGCCCGCCTGTTCGCGGTCATGGGCATGCAGCCGGTGGGTTATTACGACCTGACTCCGGCCGGGGTGCCAGTGCATTCCACGGCGTTTCGCGCGGTGCATGAAGCGTCTTTGCAGGTCAGCCCGTTCCGGGTGTTCACCTCGCTGCTACGCCTGGAATTGATCGAAGACCTGGAGCTGCGGGCCTTTGCCCAGTCGGTGCTGGATCAGCGTTCGATCTTCACCGCCGCCGCCCTTACGCTGATCGAACGCGCCGAATCCCAAGGCGGCCTCAGCGAAAAAGAGGCCGATGAGTTCGTCGACCAGGCCCTGGAAACTTTCCGCTGGCACCACAGCGCCACCGTCACCGCCGAGCAGTATCAGAAACTCAGCGCCCAGCATCGCCTGATTGCCGATGTGGTGGCGTTCAAGGGACCGCACATCAATCACCTGACGCCACGCACCCTGGACATCGACATTGTGCAGGCGCAGATGCCAGTGCACGGCATCACCCCCAAAGCGGTGATCGAAGGCCCGCCCCGCCGCCAGTTCCCAATCCTGCTGCGCCAGACCAGTTTCAAGGCGCTTGACGAGCCCGTTGCCTTCACCGATCAATCCGACACTCGCGGCAGCCACAGCGCCCGGTTCGGTGAAATCGAACAACGCGGTGCCGCACTGACGCCCAAGGGCCGGGCGCTGTACGACCGTTTGCTCAATGCCGCCCGGGACGAACTCAAGGACTTCCCCAACGAAGCCAATGCCGCCCGCTACAACGATTTGATGGCGCAACACTTCAGCGAGTTTCCCGACACCTATGAGGGCATGCGCCAACAGGAACTGGCGTTCTTTCGCTACTTTGTGACGGAAAAAGGCCTGGCTGCGGCTGAACTGAAAACCATGACGCTCGAAGATCTGGTCAGCGGCGGGTATCTGCGCGTTGAACCGCTGGTCTACGAGGATTTCCTGCCGGTAAGCGCGGCCGGGATCTTTCAGTCAAACCTGGGCGATGCGGCGCAAACCCACTACGGCGTGCACTCCAACCAGCAGGCGTTCGAAAAAGCCCTGGGGCGTTCGACGATTGATGAACTGCAGTTGTATGCACAAACGCAACAGCGCTCGATCGAGCAGTGCCTAGCCGCCCTGGGTCACTAAACTAACCTGACGACCCTTGTAGGAGCCGGCTTGCCGGCGAAGGCGTCCTTAAGCATGGCGTTGGCCTATCGGGCGCCTTCGCCGGCAAGCCGGGCTCCTACAGGATGTTCATTTCAATTTTGATAGCAAAGCCTCGGCCGCGGCCTGTGAAGACGCTGGATTTTGCCCCGTCAGCAGCAGGCCATCGGTCAGCACGTAGCTCGCCCAATCAGGCCCCTTCGAAAAAATCCCGCCCTTGGCCTTCAGTTCGTCCTCCACCAGGAACGGCACGACCTTGGTCAGTTGCACGGCTTCTTCTTCGCTATTGGTAAACCCTGTCACTTTCTTGCCCTTGACCAGAGGCTGGCCGTCGGCGTCCTTGGCATGGCGCAATACACCGGGCGCATGACAGACGGCCGCGACCGGCTTGCCGGCGTTGTAGAACGCTTCGATGAGGGCGATCGAATCACGGTCTTCCGCCAGGTCCCAGAGCGGTCCATGGCCGCCTGGATAGAAAATTGCGTCGTAGTCCCCGGCCTTCACCGTGCCCAGCATGACGGTCGAGGCCAATGCGGATTGAGCCGCCGGGTCCTGGCGAAAGCGTCGGGTGGCATCGGTTTGCGCATCCGGCTCGTCGCTTTTGGGGTCCAGCGGGGGCTGGCCGCCCTTGGGCGAGGCCAGGGTCAGTTGCGCGCCGGCGTCCTTGAAAACGTAATAGGGCGCAGCGAATTCTTCCAGCCAGAAGCCGGTTTTCTTGCCGGTGTTACCCAACTGATCGTGGGACGTTAGAACCATCAGGATTTTCATGTCGTCGTCACTCCATCTCGGAACTGCAAGCACAACATATAACACTTAGTTACAAGTTTAAGCCCGCGCCCCTCATTCGATTGAAAGTGCAGTCGTACTTTGAAAAAGTGTTCGCCCAGCGCTATGGCCTCGGCAATCCATGCACTGGTAAAGAACCCTGACACTGGGCGAACGGGGTGTATTTTAATAGATGTTTATGGATATGTCCGCGATTTAAACATGAAATTTGCCGATACATATTCGATTGGATGTCGATTCAAATTCCATTAAAAACCAACAATTTAAACCCACCAGTTCGGCCAAAATTGATTGTTCCCATACAAAAAGTTGCATAGGAACAATCAGTGAAAAATCACTCAACTTCCGGACTTGCTGGTCACCTGCAGGATGTCGGTGTAAGTCACATAAACGCTTTGCCCGACTTTCAGGTCCTTCAACTTGGCTTGAACTTCCGGTTTTTCGACAGTGATGGTTTTGGTCTTCCCCGCCGGGTTTTTAAAGGACACCTGGTTTTTCTTCAGGTCGATGTCGGTGATTTGCAGCTGGACTTGAACCTGACGATAAGCTTCGCCGCCAGGCACGCTACCAGGTGCATTGCGGGCTTCGCCGGCACGCTCCGAGCTGCCCGGCAAACCCTTGTCGACATCGGTGTCGAGGTAGGCCGCGACGGAGCGGGTGACCTTGATATCGACCTGATCGCCGGGTTTCAGCTGGCCGAGGTTTTTTGCCTTTTCGGTCAGTTGCACGTGGACCTGACGACCTTCCGGCCCTTCAAGCACCACTTGATGTTTGGCGGCATCGACCGACACGACTTTGGTGCTGATTTGATCAGCCTCCACGACGGCAGACAACGGGATATCTGCGGCAACGGCGCTGAGGCTGGCAGCGGACAACAAGGTAGCAAGGGTGACAGCTTTGGTCAGTGCATGAAGTTTCATAGGCAGAACATTCCCTGTGATGAATGACGACAAACGGCGCCGAAACAAGATCAAACGCCGTGTGTGGGATGAGCATAGACGCTGATACGGGAGTGTTCGCAGTTTCTTGTACGGTCGATTTGCCGCTGGCGGTCATGCGTCAGGATCATCCAGCTCCCGGGTTACGTTGATCGCCGGTGAGTCCTTGTGGGATTGCTCCGCCCGGGCCTTGAGCGCCTGCCATTGTTCGAGATCTATGGCGCCCTGCCCCAGCAAATCGTCAGCCAGGCGCTGCAAGTCCATGTAATAGGAGTCAGGAGACTGCTGCCAATAAGCCTCGTCTTCAAACAGGCGCTGCCACGCGTCAAGGTCGGGCGGTGTGAGGTCTTCGCGCATGTCGGACTCCTGCGGGGGTGTTCGTACGGTAGAGAGGTGGACGCCGGCGGAGTTCCGATTGGTTGCACGCAATGCGATTCCCCATGGGAGCTGGCGCAGGCTGCGATCTTTTGACGCTAATAACCGGTCATTTCCAGATACCCCTGCCCACCATGGCTGCCGCTCAACCGCACCGGCCCCTCCCAATAGGGAATGCGCAGATCCATCCAGGCTTTGGGATTCAGGGCGATGATGACGATATCAAGGTGTTTGCCGGGGATCCGGATCGACCAGCGCACCGGCATCGTGCGCCCGGCCACCTTGGCGGTGTCCTGTGGAGTGAGAAGGATGTCGTCGGCGCTGAGCATTTGCGCCTGGCCCTGGGCGTCGATCCAGGTTCCGGTCAGGTAAGGTTCGCCGTCTTTTTGCCGCATGCGATAGAGCATCACCTGGTCGCCGCTGTCCAGGTGCAGGGAAAACCAGTCCCAGCCACTCTGGTTGGCGGTCAGGGGCTGGCTGCTCCATTCCCGGTCGAGCCACGCGGGGCCACGGACCTGGAAACGCTCGCCGTCGATCTCAAGCAGGCCGCTGGCCTGGAAAAACGGCTGGCTGTAGTAATAGGACGCCTGGCCCTGTTCGGATTTCTGACTGAATCCCTTGTCCCCTTGCAGCACCAGCGGTCCATTCGAGGTCAGTCGCAGTTGATAGCTGAACGCCTTGTCACGGGCACTGAGTTGCAGATCGGCCAAGGGGTCGGTCCCCGTTGCCTGACTGCTGAAACGCCAGTCGTCGATCCACGCATTGAAGGGCGCAAGGCTAACGCCGGCGTGCCCTACGCCGCCGCGGGCATAACGCTCGGCGGCGTGATGCACCGAGGCCGAGGTCACCGCCGCGTGGCCCAGCCAGATCGTCTGACTCGCCCAGCCAGTCGCCTCGGGTGTCGCTTTCAAGGCACTGCGAAACAGCGTCCACTGCACGCCGAATTCGCGTCCCTGCTCATCCTTGAGGTTGGCGGTGACGTACCACCATTCGATGCGAAAGCCGTCATGAGGGCCGTGATCCGCCGGGAAGCTGAACACCCTACCGGGCACCACCGGCGTAAAGGCGGTCGCTTGATTGCCGAGGCCGGCAAAACCCTTCTCGACCGGCGCCGGCTGATCGCAACCAGCGAGCAACGCAACGACCAGCCACGCCCAACGCTTAATCCTCATGGGCAAAGGTCCTCAGCAGGTCCGCCGGTTGTGTGCGATACAGCGAATACAGCGGCCACGCCGACGCCAGCAAGGTCGCCAACAACGCCAGCCCCATCAGCTGCAGCAATTGCAAGGGAAATACCCGCAGCGGCAGACGCCAGCCAAACGCCTGGACGTTGATAACGGTGTCCAGGCACCAGGCCAACGCAATGCCCAGCGGCAACGCCAATACCAACGTCAGCACCGCCAGCAGCCAGGTTTGCCCGAGGTTGAGCAGCATCAGTTGGCGGCGCGTCACGCCCAGCGCCCACAACGGCGCCAACTGCCCGAGACGGCTCTGGCTTTGCGTCAACAGGCTGATGAACAACGCCACGCCCGCCACGCAAAGGGTCAGGCTATTGAGCGCGGCGGTGGCGGCGAAGGTGCGCTCGAACACCTGCGTCGACCAGTCCTTGAGCCGGGCCTGGTCGACGATGCGACTGTCCTCCAGGGCAAAACGCGCTTGCAGCGCGGTCACGAACGGCGTGATCAATGCCGGCTCGATGCGCAGGTTGAAGCGGTTCGGCGCCAGTTGTGGCCAGCCGCGCAGCAAGTGGTTGACGTTGACCAGCAGGTGCCCCTTGGGATTGCCGTAGTCGGCGTAGATCCCGACGATACGTGGTGACCAGGAACCGTTGGGCGTGGCAATCGTCACCTGATCGCCGAGCCTGACCTTCAAGCGCCGCGCCAGTTGCTCGCTGAGCATTATCGCGTCGTCCGCCGCCAGGCTGTCCCAAGGCTTGTCGCCCACGGCCTCAAGCAACGGCCAATGCTGGCGATAGGTCGGATGATCGATCACGCCAAACACATCCCCCGGCCAGCCCTGCAATTGAATCGACACCTGCCAGTTGGGCAACACCGCCGTCAGTTGCGGTTGTTGCTGGAGCCAGCCGTACATCTCCCGGGCCTGGGTCGGGTTTTGTGGATTGAGGTACAGCTCGGCGGTCAGCCGCTGTTCCAGCCAGTCGCTGAAGGTGTGGCGGAAACCGGCGGTCATGCTGCCGGCACCGATGTTGGCTGCCAGGGCCAGCAACAAAGCCATCAGCGCCAGGCTCAAGGCCGGCAGTTGCTGGCGACAATCGGCGACAAACCACTGACCGAGTACCGTCGAACTGTGGTGCGTCAGCCCATTGAGCACGGCATTGAGTACCACCGGCAACGCTAACGAGGCGCCCAGCAACAGCGTGGCCATCAGCAAGAATCCGCTGGCCAGGCTGTCACCGCGCAACAACGCCAGCAACGCGATGCCCAAGGCAATCGCCGCGACCCAGCCCTGGCGGCGCAGCCAGCGCGCATGGGCCTGATGCCAGGCCTGGGGGTCGGCCAGGGCCAGCAACGGTAAACGCGCTGCACGCCACAAACTGTTGGCTCCCGCGAGCGCGGCGCCGAGCAGGCCCAGGCCGATACCGCTGAGCCACCACAGCGGGCTCAGGCTCAACTGCCCCGCCACTTCGGCACCGTACAACCCGCGCAGGCTGGCGGCGACATCCGGCAGCAACACGCTGGCCAGCAGGTAACCGCTGACGACACCCGCCACGCCGCCGATCAAGGCCAGAGCACCCAGCTCGACGGCCAGGCAGGCGATCAGCATCCGCGCGCTGACGCCGCACGCGCGCAGGGTCCGCAGCAAACCTCGACGCTGTTCCAACGCCAGCCCGATCGCGGCATGCACGATGAACAGGCCGACCACGAACGATAGAAACCCCAAGGCGTCCAGGTTCAGGTGAAAGCTCTCGGTCAGGCGCGCCAGATTATTTTCTTCGTCGCTGGTCTTAAGCTGAAGTTGGCCCTTGAACGAATCGGGCAGTGTCGCGGTGAAATCCTTGGGCAGCAGCAAGCGCGATAGCTGATCGGGCAAACCGAGTATCTGCTGGGCAAAACCGATGTCCACCAGCAGCATACCCGGCGCCATGTCAGCCTCGGCGCGCAGGGGCGGCAATGCCTGGCCGTTCAACGCCTGCGGCCGCTCGCCCGGCGCCAATCCCAACGCCTGCAGGGTCTGCGGCGCGATCCAGGTACTGCCTGGCGGGGTGAAAAACTCCACGACCTGTTCGATGGCCAGTGCCTGCCCCGCCACCTCGGAGCCGGCCGGCAGCGACACGGGCTCGATGCCCATCAGTTGCAGGCGCTGATCCTCGTGGCCCTTGAGCGTCAGCCGTCCTTGCAACACCGGCGACACCGGCCAACCGGCACGGCGCAGGTCAACAAACAGCTGCTGGGAAAAGGTCCCGCCACCGGATGCACTCAGGCTGGCCTGAGGTTCGCCGCCGATCAGCTGACTGGCCCTGGCATAGCTGTCCCGCGCCTGACTGTTCAGTGCTTGCACACCGGTGAGCAAGCTGGTGGCCAGCCACAACCCGGTCAGCACACTGAAAAACTGCACCGGGTGCTGCCGCCAATGGCTGAGCAGTGCGCGCAGGGTTTCACGAAAAATGCGCATCTCAGCGTTCGTCCACAGGCGCCAGACGACCGCCATGCAGCACCACCTTTTCAGCCATGCGGGCTGCCACGCTGGGGCTGTGCGTGACCATCAGCAGGGTCGTCGGGCTGTCATCGAGCAGCTCCAGCAATAACTTCAGCACTTCGTCGCTGGTGGCTTCATCGAGACTGCCGGTAGGTTCGTCGGCCAACAGCAGTTTCGGTTGCGACGCCAGTGCGCGGCCCAATGCGACCCGTTGTTGCTGGCCGCCGGAGAGCTGTTCAGGATAACGCCGCAGCAAATCATTCAAGCCCAACCGCTGCACCAGATGCGCCTGCCAGCGTGGATCATGGCGCCCGGCCAGGCGTGCTTGAAACGCCAGGTTATCCTCCACCCGCAAACTGCCGATCAGGTTGAACTGCTGGAACACCAGGCCAATCTCAGTGCGCCGCCAGCTCGCCAGTTGCCCCTCGCTCATCTGCTCCAGGCGATGTTCACCGCTGCGGATGCTGCCGCGATCGACCTTGTCCAGCCCGGCGATCAAATGCAACAAGGTGCTTTTGCCGCTGCCCGACTCACCCATCAACGCCAGGCTGCTGCCGGGCTTGAGGGTCAGGTTGACACCTTGCAGCACCGGCAACGGGCCTTGTGGGGTGGCGTAGCTTTTGAAGACATCCTGGACTTCAAGCATGGCAGAACCCGTTCAATGAGCGTGGGCCAAGGATAGCGGCCCGCAATGGTTTTTGTCCGTTGCCGATTGCGGCCCTGCGCGGCCGTTTCGAATGAAACCGAACGACGCTTCTCGTCGCAATTACTGAACCCGGGTAGCAAAAGATCATAAACCCGCTATTACGTTAGTGATTGCCCTTCATTCATTGCAAATCGTCACAGGTACGCCCCACGATGCGAAATCCACTCAAGCATTCGAGAGCTCGATCTGTTTTTCTTCTGGGTGTTATCTCAATGGGGCTGACTGCTTGCACCAGCGATGAGAAAGCCGCCAATGAAATAACTCGGCCCCCTATCGATGACAGCGAAACGTCGTCTGTGCGCATCACGACGAGTTGGCTACAACACTCACTTAGCCAAACTGGTTGTCTGCAGCGCGCCAGAGCGGCCCTGACAAAAGCGAGATATTTTGTTGAAGCAGGAGAAAGATCAGTCTATGGGTTGCGTGAAGGCATGACTTTTTCGATTCGCTGCGACTATGAAGGCGTTGCATTTTTTGCAGTGGCTTATCGCAAAAGGCCAAGCACTCAAACCCAGGATCGGATCTTGAATGAAATCACCCGGCTGTTTTAGCCCGAGTGCCTGGTTGCAAGCCTACGAGTCAGTCCCCGCGCAGAATCAGCGCATGCGCCCCCTCCCACTCGGCGAAGATTTTTTGCCCGGAGCGCACGCCAAGCAAGTTGTAATCGGCATGCCGTTTCTGCACCTGCAACTCAATCCCGCCGCAGGCTTCGAGATAGATGTTGACCATCGATCCGATGAACTCTTCACCGACGACGGTGCAGTTCAACCGGTTACGTCGCGTAGGCTGCGCGGTCAAGTCGATATGCTCGGCGCTTACGCAGACCGTAACGCGCTCAGCGGGAACAACCGTTTTACCCTCCGGTAGCCGCGCCAGGAATCCACCGTGCTCGGTATCCAGGCAAACCAGCCCGCTATCGTCGAAGCCAACGACAGTGGCATCAAGGATGTTTTTACCGCCAACGAATTCGGCAACAAAGCGATTGTGAGGCTCAAGGAAAACCTCCTGCGGCGTGCCTATCTGTTCGACCCGACCTCGACTCATGATCATCACACGATCGGCCATTGCGAAGGCTTCGGATTGGCTGTGAGTGACGTAGACAAAGGTGATACCCAGGTCCTTCTGCAGTCCAGTCAGCACGCCTTGCATGCGCACACTCAGATGAGCGTCGAGTGCGCTCAGCGGCTCGTCGAGCAGCAGGATTGGCGGTTCGGTGACCAGCGAGCGCGCCAGCGCCACCCGTTGACGCTGGCCACCGGAGAGCAGGCTGATGTCGCGCGTGGCAAACTCTTGCAATCCCAGTCGCTCAAGCCATTCAAGCGACTTCTTGCGTCGCTCTGCCTTGGCCATTCCTCTCATGCGCAGGCCGAATTCGACATTCTCCAGCACGTTCAGAAACGGGAAGAGTGCGAGGTTTTGCCAGACCAGTGGCGTCTCCCGGTCCCAGGAGTAGAGATCGTTTATGCGCTCACCGTTAAGGCGAATTTCCCCTTCACTGGGCTTATCCAACCCCGCGAGCATGCGCAGAGTCGTGGTCTTGCCACAGCCGCTCGATCCCATGATCGCAACGAACTCACCTTTATGGATTTCCAGGTTCATGCGCTCGACAGCCTGGTAGCTGCCGAAATGCTTGACCACGTTGTCGAATACCACCAGCGGTTGAGTCATGTCTGAATCCTTCGTGTCCAGATGATTTTTCAAGGGTGGTATCAGGCACTCGCGGGCTTGCGCCGACGCATCAACAGCAATTGCGCGAGAATCACCAGGGTCATGGTCGTGATGAACACGATCGTGCCGATCGCGTTGATGGTCGGGCTCACCTGCCCTTGCAAGGTGTTGAGGATGCGCACCGGTACCGTCTCGTTGAGTCCCGATACGAACCAGGCGACAGCGAACTCATCGAAGGAAACGGCCATGGTCACGAACAGCGCGGCGAAAATGCTCGGCGCCGTGAACGGCAAGATTACATAGCGCATGGCCTTCCACTGATTGGCCCCCAGGTTCCAGGCCGCAGCCTCGATGTTGGGGTCCATCTGCGCCAGACGCATCCGGATGACCGCCATTGCGAAGGGGGCACACATCACGATGTGGCTGATCATCACGGCGTAAATCTCGCCGGAAAGCCCGATTCGCGACAGGAAAGCCAACATCGCCAGCCCCATGATCACCACCGGAATGGTAGGCGGCAGTAGCGCGAGCGCCATGTAGATTGACTTGCCGAAGAACCCGTAACGAAAGTCCGTGTAAGCCGCAGTGAAGCCGAGTACGGTCGATACCAGCGACACGACCACACCCACCGCGAGGCTGTTCCTGAAGGCCTGCCACACAGCCGGGTCGGAGGCGATCGTCTCGTACCAGTGCAGGCTGAAGCTGCCCAGTGGCAAGGAAGGGAAGCGGTCGTTGTTGAACGAGAACACGAAACTGCCGGCAATGGGCATGAAGATGAAGATGAACACCAGTACGACAAAACTGCGCAGCAAGAAATTGATCATCCGATGCTCGTTCATGCACGCCTCCGGTAAGCGAAGCGAACCGCGGCAAAAGCCGAGAGGAGCAACGTCGCGATCATCATCGTTGCGATCACCGCCGCCCGTGGCCATTGCTGGCCGGACTTGGTGGTGTCAGTGATCAGCGTACTCAGGGTTGGCGGCTGACCACCGCCCAGATAAAGCGGGCTTACAAAATCGCCGAACGTCAGTATGAAACAGAACAGCGCCGCGACGACGATACCGATCCGCGCCGACGGCACTACCACCAGCAACACCGTTCGCCATCGTCCGCAGCCGAGGTTGTGCGCGGCCTCGATCAACGAGCGGTCGACGTACATCAGGCTGAACAATTGCAGCAAGATCACCAATGGCAGACATAGCGTGAAATAGCCGACATAGGTGCCGAACGCCGTGTTCAGCATGGCAAAGGGCTCCAGGCCGACCAGGCCAAGCGCGGCGTTGAAGATACCGTTGTCGCTGAGAAACACCTGCCATGAATAGGTGCGCACCAGGTAGCTGGTGAAGAACGGTGTGACCAGCAGCAACACCAGCAACTGCTTTGCCGACTCGCGGAACTTGAAGGCGATTGTATAAGCGCAGGGAAAAGCCACCAGGCTGACCAGAACCGTGGCACCCGCCGCCATTGCAAGGGTGTGGACGTACGCATCCCAGAAGAAGCCACGGCTGAGCATGTAACTCCAGTTCTGCCACTCGAACGTCGGCACCATCCGGAAATTGCGTACCAGCCAAAAGCTGATGGCCACCAGAAACACCAGCGGCAATACGAAGAAAATCAATTGCCAGATCAGGATCGGCATCGAGACACAAAGGCCAAACCACGGTAAGCGCCACCCCCTCTTGCTGGTGGCGCGGCGCGTTTCGGCGCGCGCGTTATCGGAGAGCTCCGACGGCGAAGTCTTCAACTTGTCTGAAATCATGGGGACCACCTCCGCGCGGCTCGTCAAGCACCCTTGTATTGCGACCAAAAGTCGTTCCACTCATCCAGGCTTTGCTGGACCGGGAGTTCGCGGTACTTGATGCGACCATCGCGGATGTCGTCCATGACATTGCGCTGACCGAGCACCATGCCTTGGCGCCTGGCTTCGTCGGGATCGGTGCGGTTGAGCAGCTCCCAGCCTTTTTTGCTCGGGATGAGCGCTGGGTAGGCGGCCATCTTCGCCGACTTGACCTGGCCTTCCGGTGAGGTGATGTACTGGATGAACTTCTTCGCCAGATCCGGGCTGTGTGCTTTCCTGGCGATGCAGTAAGACTCCGTCCATTGCAACCCGCCCTCCTTTGGCAGCACGGTTTTCACCGGTGCGCCGGCGCGTTGTAAAACGCCGGTGATCCAGTCACCTATGCCACACATGGCATGGATCTGCCCGTTCTTGAGCGAAGAAAAAGTCCCGCCATAATCGAAGAAGCCACCGACCTGCGGGCGCAGACTCATCATCTTCTGCTGGACGCTTTGCCAGTGCGCGACATCGATATCGTACGGGCGCGCATTACCGCCCATCAAACTGATCTGCCCGAGGTTAGGCAGGTGCCAGTCGAAGTGGCCGACCTTGCCCTTGAGGCTCTGGTCCCAGAACACGTCATAGCTCTGCACCTTGGCTTCGGGAACCTGTTGGGTGTTGTAGGCGATGCCGAGGAAGCCGAAGCGGATCAGCACCGAGTAGAGCTTGTCCCCCTGCCAATGGCCAGGGAAATGCTGGAACTCCGGGTAGAAGTCATCGAAGGGGTAGTCAGCGGGGTCGAGTGGCTCGATGTATTCGGCGGCATTGAGTTGCTGGACGTATTCGGCGTCGGACAAAATCAGATCGAATGTGCCGGGCGGGGATTGCGAGATCAGCCCCAGCATGTTGTCCCCACCGGTGTAGTACTTGGCCCGGACCTTGACCCCGTACATGCGCTCGAAATCGGCGACGATGTCCGGCTCGGCGTGTCCGGCCCATGCAAGGATGACCAGTTCCTTTTCCGCTGCGGCAATGCTTCTCAAGGGCAGCAAGCCGGACAGCGCTGCGGTGCCAGCCAGGATGCCGGTGGTCTTGAGGAAGGTACGGCGTGAATGGTCGATGCGAATTTTCATTATTGTCTCGCCCTGGGTGATGAAATTGTCCCCTGCCTGCTGTCGCTGCCAACCACACGCGTCATTCGCTGGCTGGATGCATTGCAGCAGTTCGCCATCACCCGTTTTTGTGCGCGCCCGACCTGGACTTTGTCAGACCCGACCTCCATCCCCATCAAAAGCGGCACACCCCTATCCGATAATCGGACATAAATGACAAACCATAGGGTGTTTTGTCATTTACGGGTCGGATTTAGACAATTCGGTGCCCCCACCCTCTGATCGAATTGCTGCATGCACCGCCTTCGATTCCTGCAAGCCAAAGGGCCGCTTTAACGGCAGGTAAACACCCCATCCCGCGGCTAACAACCAGCAAGCCATCAACCACTTTCCAAGGGTCTGTAGATGAACAACAGTGTCGTAATTGGAGAACTCACCTGGCCGGAGTACGCAGAGAAGGTCGCCACTGGCTGCCCTATCTTTCTGCCAGTGGGAGCACTGGAGCAGCATGGACATCACATGTGCATGGAGGTCGATGTACTGCTGCCTACCGCGATCTGCAAGGCAGTCGCGCAACAGGTCAACGGCCTGGTGCTGCCTGCCCTGGCCTACGGCTACAAGTCCCAGCAGAAATCAGGCGGCGGCAACCATTTTCCTGGAACCACCAGCCTCGATGGCGCCACGCTGACCAGTACCGTGCAGGACATCATCCGCGAACTTGCACGCCATGGTGCCCGCAAACTGGTGATGATGAACGGTCACTTCGAAAACTCGATGTTCATTGTCGAGGGCATAGACCTTGCCCTGCGAGAACTGCGCTACGGTGGCATCAGTGACTTCAAGGTAGTCGTACTGTCCTACTGGGACTTCGTCAACGATCCGGCCGTCATCGAAAAGCTCTACCCCGATGGATTCCTCGGCTGGGATATCGAACATGGCGGTGTTTTCGAAACGTCGCTGATGCTGGCCCTTCACCCCGACAAGGTCGATTTGAACCGCGCGGTTGACCACCCTCCCGCCACCTTCCCGCCTTACGACGTCTTCCCCGTCATCCCGGAGCGCACACCCGCCTGCGGAACACTGTCATCTCCCAAAGGCTCCAGTCGCGAGAAAGGCGAGCTGATTCTCGAAGTCTGCGTCTCGGGCATCAGCACCGCTGTGCGCGAAGCTTTTGATTTGGACACCTGACGAACATACGGACGTGCCGAACCAAGTATCCACGGTTAATGCTTCCCCCTCCCCAAGTACAATAAAAAGGGTAAGTCTCATGTCCAGCAGCTCAACCTTGGCCCCAGGCCTCAAGCAGCGTCACGTCACCATGCTGTCCATTGCCGGTGCCATAGGCGCCGGCCTGTTCATCGGTTCAGGACACGCCATCGCCTCGGCGGGGCCCGCCGCCATCCTGGCGTATATTTTTTCCGGCACTTTGGTCGTGCTCGTGATGCGCATGCTCGGCGAGATGGCCGTAGCGTCGCCCGATACAGGATCGTTTTCGACCTACGCCGAGCGGGCGATGGGACGCAGTGCCGGCTTCACCATCGGCTGGCTGTACTGGTGGTTCTGGGTGCTGGTCATTCCGATTGAAGCCATCGCCGCTGCCGCCATCCTGCATGCCTGGTTTCCCTCCATTCAGACCTGGGAGTTCGCGATTGCAGTCACCGGCCTGCTGACGTTGACCAACCTGTTCAGTGTCGCCCGGTACGGAGAGTTCGAGTTCTGGTTCGCCATGCTCAAAGTCATCGCGGTGCTGGGGTTTATCGCGCTTGGCGCGCTTGCCCTGGTGGGCGGATTACCGGATACGACGGTCAGTGGTGTCGTTCAATTAAGCCATGAGTTTGGCGGTTTCATGCCCAATGGCATGACCGCTGTCGTCGGTGCGATGCTCACCACGGTGTTCAGCTTCATGGGCACGGAAATTGTCACCATTGCCGCTGCCGAATCGCAAAACCCCTCAAAACAGATCACCCGCGCGACCAACTCCGTCGTCTGGCGAATGGGTATTTTCTATATCGTCTCGGTGTTCCTCATCATCTCCATTGTCCCCTGGAACGACCCCATGCTCATGGAAGTCGGTTCGTACCAGAGGGCGCTCGAGTTGATGAACATTCCACACGCGAAAATGATCGTCGATATCGTCGTGCTGATTGCTGTAGCCAGCTGCCTCAACTCAGCCATCTATACCGCGTCACGCATGGTCTACTCCCTGAGCAAACGCGGTGATGGCCCGCGAGTACTGCAGAAGACTTCTGCTTCTGGAGTGCCCTTTGTGGCGGTGCTGGCCAGTACGGCGGTAGGTTTCCTGACCACGGCACTCAATTACTTTGCACCCGATGAGGTGTTCTCCTTCCTCCTGGCCAGCTCCGGGGCTGTTGCGCTGTTGGTCTATCTGGTGATTGCCGTTTCGCAACTGGTACTGCGTAAAAAGATGAATGCTTCGGGACAACCGATCGCCTTCAAGATGTGGTTTTTCCCCTGGCTCAGCTACCTGGTCATCGCCTGCATCTTGAGTATCCTGGTGGTCATGCTGATCTTGCCGCAGCACCGCATGGAGGTTATTGCGACGGGTGCGCTGACCCTGTCCATCGTCTGTATGGGTGCAATCTTTAACGCCAGGAAGAAGACCGTGCAGGTCCTCGACATTGCGCAAACCGAAAATGCTTAAGCGCAATCCCCGATAGCAACACTCATCCTCGTTCACCTCTTTCCGGCCGCTCGCCACCACGGAGCGGGCCGGTTTTTTTTGTTGATCACCCATGCCTTATTTCCCCACGTTTTCCGCGCCCCCTTCAGACAATCCAGACTCATGGCATCTTGCGTGCATATTTCTTTCGTCACGGCCTGTTGACCGGACACTCGGTGTAAAATCCTGAAGCCTGTAGACAGGGCTTACAATCACAAGAACGAGATGACGTTTCCCGTAACGGCAGCTTGCCGCGGAGCACGTCACTGATGCAGTTGAGGAGCGGTAATAATGGCGAAACTCCAGGTGGCGAAACCCGCCGCAGGACGCTCGGCGAATGAACAACAGCCAGTGAAGACCGTGGGTTTCCTGGTCATCCCCAACTTCACAACCATCGGCTTCGCCGCCGCCGTGGAAACCCTGCGCATGGCCAACCTGGCCGCGCGCAAACCGATGTTTCGTACAGTCATCATCGCCGCCAGCCTGGACCCGGTGGCGGCCAGCAACGGCATGCGCATCCTGCCCGACCACAGCATCACCGATGCACCAAAGCTGGACATGCTTTTCGTTGTCGGATCAAACCCGATCGTCTCCAATCACAGCAGCCGACCACTGCTCAATTGGCTACGCAAGCTGGCGCATGATCAGGTGCCACTGGGTGGGATTTGCACCGGCAGCCACTTGTTGGCCCGCGCCGATCTGCTCAAGGGCTATCGTTGCACGATTCACTGGGAAGACATCGAAGCACTGAAGGAACGCTTCCCGGGGATCATCATTTCCAACCAGCTGTTCGAGCTGGACCGTGATCGCTATACCTGCTCCGGTGGCGTGGCTTCCATGGACATGACCCTGCAGTTGATCGCCCGCGAACCCGGTGGTCGGGACATCGCTGCCCACACCGCCGAGTTGCTTTTGTGTGATCGGATCAGGGGGGCGCAGGAACAACAGCGTGTGCCCCTGCGGCAGAAGCTGGGCACCTCGCAGCCCAAGCTCAGCCAGATAGTGGCGATCATGGAAGCCAATCTTGAGGAGCCGGTGGGCCTTGAGGAGCTCGCACGGTTGAACGAGGTGTCGGTGCGCCAGCTGGAACGTTTGTTTCACAAGCACCTGCAACGCACGCCGAGTCAGTACTACCTGGAGTTGCGCCTTGCACGGGCGCGACAGCTGTTGCTGCGCAGCGAATCGCAGGTACGTGACATCGCCCTCGCCTGCGGCTTCGTTTCGCCGGCGCATTTCTCCAAATGCTACAGCCGATTCTTCGGTGTATCGCCTATTGGTGAGCGCAAGCAGGTGGCTGCGGTGCACTGATTCAATATTGATGTTGGCTGGACTGGCCCCTTCGCGAGCAGGCTCGCTCCCACATTGAACCGCGTCCTCCTGGACAACTCGGTCAACTGTGGGAGCGAGCCTGCTCGCGATGGCTTACTCAAGAACACTCAAGACATCAGTCCTGCAAAGCCTTATGCGCCGTCTCCCGACTCGCCAGCATGGCAATCAACGCCACCGCCGCAGCCGCCAGAAGATACCAGGCAGGGGCCATTTTGTTGCCGGTCAGTTGGATCAGCCAGGTCGCGATAAACGGCGCGGTGCCGCCGAACACCGCGTTGGCGATGTTGAAGCTGAAGGCAAAGCCGCTGAAGCGTACGCGAGTGGGGAATATCTCGGCGAGAAAGCACGGCAAGGTGCCGTCGTTCATCGCCAGGATCGCGCCAAACGCAATCTGGATCATCAGAATTACAATCAGGGGCTGATTCTCCAACATCCCGAACAGCGGAAATGTCAGCGCCAGGAACAATACCGAAGCGGTCACCAGCATGGTCTTGCGGCCGAATCGGTCCGACAGCTTGCCCATCAGGAAAATCAACCCGATATAGGTCGCCAGTGACACCGTCGACGCCAGGAACGAATCACTTTCGCTCATGCCCATTTCGGTGGACAGGTAGGTTGGCATGTAGCTGAGCAACAGGTAAAACGCCACGGCATTCAGGCAGGTAGCGCCGATCCCGATCATAACGCTGCGTCGGTGCACGGTCAGCAATTCGCGAACCGGAGCATGGGTCGCGCACTCCTTCGCTTCAAGGCGTTTTTCCATCTCCAGGAACTTGGGCGTGTCTTGCAAACTCATGCGGATATAGCGCCCCACCAGCCCGAATGGCGCCGCCAGCAGAAAGGGTAGACGCCAGCCCCAGCTGTGCAGGTCCTCGACACTCATCCACGCATGCAGGCCGGCGACAAACACCGCACCAAACAGCAAACCCGCCGCCGTGCTCGCCGGGACAATGCTGGTGTACAAACCGCGCTTGCCCTCGGGCGCATACTCGGCGAGAAAGGCCGAAGCCCCGGCGTACTCACCTGAAGCTGAAAAGCCCTGGAACAAGCGAATCAGCAGCAACAAGGCCGGCGCCCACAAGCCGATATGGTTGTAGGTCGGCAGGATGCCGATGCAAAAGGTCGAGACAGACATGATCAGAATCGACCAGGACAGCGCACTGCGCCGCCCGTATCTGTCACCGAAATGCCCCCAGACCAGTCCCCCCAGCGGGCGGACGATGAACGACAGCGCGAACACTGCAAAAGTCGCCAGTAGCGCGGTCGCCTTGTCGGTTTGCGGAAAAAACGTCAGGGCGATGACGGTTGCCAGGTAGCCGTAGGCCGCATAGTCGAACCACTCGACGAAGTTGCCCATGAAGCTGGCACTGGCTGCGCGCCGCAGGGCCTTGCGTTCGGCCGTTTGTTCAAGTTTTTCTGCCATGGTTGGCGTCAGGCTTGAGGTTTGGGTGCTCATTGTGCACCTCCGGTGGTAGAGGTGCGGTTATCGAAATGAAAGGTCGGGACGTAGGACATGACAAAACCCTCTATTGTTTTACTTGGCAGGGTTAAGGCTCGGTAGATGCTGCGCGTTCTTGGGCACGCATGCGCCATTTTTTTCCGGTTTATCTCAGCCACCGGGAAGATTTTTCGCCAATCGTCAAAGCAAAACGCCGCACAGCTTCACTGTGCGGCGCAGGGCCTTACTTCTTGATGATGTTGTGTTCCGGGCCATACGGGAACTTGGTGATGTTTTCCCCGCCCTGCTCGTTGACGATCAGGATGTCGTGTTCACGATACCCGCCGGCACCTGGAAGGCCCTCGGGCAACATGATCATCGGCTCAATGGAGACCACCATCCCCGGCTCCAGCACGGTGTCGATGTCTTCGCGCAGTTCCAGTCCGGCTTCGCGGCCGTAATAGTGGCTCAGCGTGCCGAAGGAGTGGCCGTAACCGAAGGTGCGGTATTGCAGCAGGTCGTGCTCCAGGAAGATCTCGTTCAATTGCAGCGCGATATCGCAGCAGCGCATGCCCGGCTTGATCAGCTTCAGACCGGCCTCGTGCACTTTGACGTTAACTTCCCACAAGCGCAGATGCTCGTCGGAGCAATGGTCCAGAAACAATGTACGTTCCAGCGCGGTGTAGTAACCGGCGATCATCGGGAAGCAATTGAGGCTGAGAATGTCGCCCTTGTTGACCTTGCGCGACGTCACCGGGTTATGCGCGCCGTCGGTGTTGATGCCGGACTGGAACCAGGTCCAGGTGTCCATCAACTCGGAATCCGGGAAGGTGCGGGCAATTTCTCGCACCATGGCCTGGGTAGCGTGCAGGGCCACTTCGTATTCCGGAACCTGGTCACGCAATGCCTCGACGACGGCGGCACCACCGATGTCCGCGATCCGTGCACCATGACGAATGATCGCGTGTTCTTCAGCGGACTTGATCATGCGCATGCGCATGCACGGTGCGGCGATATCCACCAGTTCAGCCTGCGGATAGCGGCTGGCGAGCTTGTCGCGATTGAGCAAGTTCAGATGGTCGAACTCGATACCGATGCGCCCGGCCTTGGGCAAGGCCTGCTGGATCGCGACGAAGTAGTTATCGCGCTGCCAGTCCGTGTAGACGATATTTTCAGTGCCGACGGTACGGCGCCATGGCTGACCGCCGTCGATGTTGGCGCTGATGGTCACCGCGCTGTCCTGGGTCACGACCAGCGCGTACTGACGCCCGAAGGAGCAGTACAGGAAATCGCTGTAGTAGTTGATGTTGTGATAGGACGTGAAGACGGCCGCGTCGATATTGTTCTGCGCCAGGTAAGCCCGCAATTTGGCTTGGCGGTTGGCATATTCTTGGGCCGAGAACGTCGGACTTACCTTTTCGCCGTTCTTGATCTGGATGGTTTTCGGCATTTGCATGTCATTTATCCTTGTCATTGATTGAGCTACAGGAGGCGCCAATCTGGCGGGCCGCTGAAGATCATTCGAACAGATGCAAGGTGAGGTTTTTTGCGCGAATCCGACCTGTAATTGGTCATATCCGCTGTTTGCGAAAGCGTCCCCTCGGGGTTTTGCGCACAAAAAAGCCCCCGGCAAGCGCGGTAAAAGCCGCTTGGCGGGGGCATTGGCAAATGGGTAGCGCGGTCAGTGAGGGAACGACGGCAGGACGACTGGAACTGCTCGCGATGAGGCCGGCGCATTCAACATTGATGCCCGCTGACTCGGCGCCTTCACCCCCATATGGTCGCGAGGATGCGCACCGAAGTACTGGCGATAGCAGCGAAAGAAATGTTGCAGCGAGACGAAACCGCACGCCCTGGCGACATCCGACAGCGACCGCTCGCCGGCATGCAACAACTGCCGCGCCTGTTGAAGCCGCAAGTCCAAGTAGTGTCGGGATGGCGAACAACCCAGGCTACGCTTGAACAGCCGCTCCAGATGGCGACGGGAAATGCCCATGGTCTCGGCCAGTTCATCGATACCCAGCGTTCGGCTCAAGTGCTCGCTCATCAAAGCCAGGGTTGCCTGAAGTTTTTCCGGGGCATCCTGCACGGGCAGTAGGGGCCGGGCCTGGCGTGCTGCATGCTTTGCCATCCGTAGTATCAAGCCACGACCGTGGTACCTTGCGAGAAGCTCGTGCATCAACCCTTGAACAGCCTGCGGGCCGACACACGTCAGGCGTTGGCGGTCGACGCAGAACGGCGCAGCCACCGGTGTCAACTTGCTGAAAGCGGCAAACTCCAGTGATGCAGCGGGCTTTGGCAAGCTGCAACGGACACCCTCCAGGGCACCAATTTGCGCCAGCAGCCAGCCTGCCTCGCCCAATGCCCCGAGGCTGATCGGTTGCGCCGCCCAGTGGCTCAACTGCTGGCGCATGTCTGGATCAAGACGCAGGTTATCGCCACCACAGAGGATCAACACATCGAACGGTTGCCACTGACCCAGTCGAGCGGCGGCGGTTGCGATGCCGTTACTGGCGTTCAGTTGCTGTCTGTCCAGGCTCAGCATTTGCCACTGGCAAACATCGTACCCTGCCAACTGGTTGGCCAGGCGCAGTGGCTCCAGTGCATTGGCCAAGGTGTACATATCAAAGGCTTCCGTCAACCAGAAGCCAATACGCAGCATCGGCGGTCGTGGCCGTTCGGATTCAGTCAATTGCAGCATGTCCTGCTCTCCCGTCGATCAAGGTCACTCAACACTCGATGGCGCTGACCGCCAATCCGCCACGGGAGGTCTCTTTGTATTTGTCATGCATGTCGGCACCGGTATCGCGCATGGTGCGGATGACCCGGTCCAGCGAAATGAAATGCGTACCGTCACCGCGCAACGCCATCTGTGCGGCATTGATCGCTTTCACCGCTGCGATGGCGTTGCGCTCGATGCAGGGTACCTGCACCAGGCCACCGACAGGGTCACAGGTCAGCCCAAGGTTGTGTTCCAGACCAATTTCCGCAGCGTTTTCCACCTGCTCGGGACTGGCGCCGAGAATTTCTGCCAGGCCGGCAGCGGCCATCGCGCAAGCCGAACCGACTTCGCCCTGGCAACCCACTTCAGCCCCGGAAATCGAGGCATTGCGTTTGCACAGTATGCCCACCGCGGCAGCGGCGAGTAAGTAGTCCACGACATCGCTGTCCCTGGCCTCGGGGCAGAACTTCATGTAGTACTGCAATACCGCCGGAATAATCCCTGCCGCGCCGTTCGTGGGGGCGGTCACCATGCGCCCGCCGGCCGCGTTTTCTTCATTGACTGCCAAGGCGAACAGATTCACCCACTCCATGGCGTTCAACGTCGAACCGATGACATTCGGCTTGCCGATTTCCAGCAGGCTGCGGTGCAGACGCGCCGCGCGGCGCTTCACATTCAACCCACCGGGCAAGACGCCTTCATGCGTGAGTCCGGCATCCACGCAAGTACGCATGGCCTGCCAGATCTGGCCCAGTCCCTCGCGGATGTCTTCTTCGCTGCGCCACACCCGTTCGTTCGCCAGCATCAGTTGGGATATCCGTAGCCCATGGACATTACACTGGTTCAACAATTGCGCAGCCGTGCTGAAATCATAGGGCAGCTCGCTCTTGTCCTGGTCAAGCTCGCCAGTAGCGGCTTGCCGTTGATCAACGACAAAGCCACCGCCGATGGAGTAGTAGGTTTCGCACAACAGGGGTTGGTCATCGGCAAATGCGCTCAACGTCATGGCGTTGGGATGGTATTCCAGGTTTTCTTCCAGCAATCGCATGTCCCTCTGCCAGATAAAAGGCACACGGAGCTCGCCGGCCAATAGCAGGTATTGCGTCTCGCGCAGTTCCAGCAAGCGTGGCTCGATCAGCAGCGGGTCGACCTTATCCGGCCATTCCCCCATCAACCCCATGATCACCGCTTTATCGGTGCCATGGCCGATACCCGTGGCCGATAGCGAACCATACAACCGCACTTCGATACGCTTCACTTGTGTCAGCATTTTCCGTTCGCGCAGGGCCTCGACAAACAGAGCCCCCGCACGCATTGGGCCGACGGTATGGGAACTGGAGGGGCCGACTCCAATCTTGAACAAGTCAAAAACACTGATAGCCATCGTCGATCTCCGTGCCGCTTCAGAGGTGTCAGGAATTCACCTGATTGTCGGCGTCAGGAGCCATCAAGATGTGTCAGATATCGACCCCTAAGTGCTCGTCAATACCAAATACGAGCTGGATGTGTTGCTACCAGGCGCTGAAGTGGTCCCCTTTAGTGCTTTCGCATACACCGCGCCAACCCCGGTTCAACGCTTTACTGCCACCCAGGTAAAACACATCGGCAACTGCGCCTCCTGCCCCTGGTAGCGATCATAGTGTTCTTCGCGATTGGAATGCGCATACTCCCTGAAATGGCTGATCTGCAGCCCCGCTTCGATGGCGCCGCTGAAGATCGCGCCCAAGGTGTGGACGAACCAGTAGGACGGGGCGGCCTGCTGCTCGACCTTGCCTTCGTAGACGATCGGTTGGTTCTGGACAAAAGGCTCGCTGCGAAAGTACGAGCTGGCCAGGGCGTAGGGATCGGCTGCCTCGGGGTCGAACATTTCCAGGAACGGGTGGGTTTCGTAGATCACCAGCGCGCCACCCGGCTTGAGTGTTTGTGACGCATGGCGAAAGAACTCGCCGATGTCCGGCATCCAGTTCAACACGCCGATGGTGACCAGGGCGACGTCGAAGCGCCCGTGCAACGGTGGTGGCAGGCGATGAATGTCGGCCTCGATGAATTCAGGCAAATGGGGCGAGCGAGAACCCAGTTCCCGCGCCTGTTCGAGAAACGCCGCGGACTGGTCGACCCCCACCACGTGTCGAGCCCCCAGGGCGAACAGCGACAGGCTTTCGCGGCCATTGTTACAGCCCAATTGCACCACGTCCTTGCCTGCGATGCCGACCTGGTTCAGCACCCCGGTCAGGGTTTCATCCAGGCAGGAAAAATCCGCGTGTTCCACAGCGCGCCAGTGCGCCTGCCATTCAGGGCTGTCCTTGTGGTGACGGGCGGAATCATTCCAGGCATCGCGGTTGCTGGCGATGGCTTGGTGTTTTGTCGGCATTTCCATTGCAGGCTCCGGCATTCGTTGTTGAATCGAGTGGCCGAGTCTAGATCACGCCTGCAAACGCCCCCATCGCCGCTGTGTAGCGTTTTTGTAACTCGCGCAGCGCCGACGTTCGCCCACGGGAACGCTATAGTTAGTACCCTTGGGGAAATGCGCGAAAACCGACACCGCAGGTGCTGCCATGAACACAACCGTACCCACGTTATTGCTTGCCCTGTGCCTGGCTGCCAGCTATGCACAGGCGGACGACAGTGCGATGCAAACCGAAGAATCCAGCAGTGAATTCAATTACTACGGAGCGGACCAGCCCTTTGCCCATCCGGTGCCTCCGACCCTGAGCACGGTACCGCCGGGATCCTACATCCCGACTTCGCCCCAGACATTCACCCCGGTTTCCAGCCAGCACGTGTTTTCCGATTCCCGATTGCCAACGGTGGCCGATACCACCGTTCGCGTGTTCATTCGCACCTATGACGCCGAGCACGGCGTCTATGTGAATCAGGAGGTCCTCGATCCGACGTGCATGCTGGCTTGCAGGAGCAGTCAGAACCCGGCCTTGTAGCAAGGCCGTGCCTGCCCTGCGACTGCTCCTCTACCACGACCGTTTGTCCGGGCGCGCCAGGCCGAGTTTCTCGATCCGGTAACGCAGCATGTCGCGGCTCAGGCCTAAAAGTCGTGCGGACTTGGTGACGTTCCAGTCGGTTTTGTCGAGCATCTTGCGCACCATGTCGCGCTCTACTTCCGGCAGGTTCATCGACTCAGTGCCGTTATGGGACGCACGCGGTTCGATCGGCGGCAACTCGTGGGTGAACATCGCCGGCTCATCCACCAGGCTCAGGCACACGTTCAACTGGTGCGCAGCAATGGTGTCGTGTTGCGCCAGCAGAACCGTCTGCTCAAGCATGTTGCGCAGTTCACGCACATTACCCGGCCAGGTGTAGTTGAGCAGCAACTCTTCGGCCTGGTCGCTGAAACGCAGGTGCGGCTTGCCGTAGCGTTTGCCATGGGATGCCAGGAAGTGCCGGGCCAGCAGCAGGATGTCCTCGCCACGGGAATACAGGCGCGGCACCTTGATCGAAATAATGCGCAGGCGGAAGAACAGGTCGCGGCGGAACTTGCCCTGCTGGACCATTTGCTCAAGGTTGCAATTGGTCGCGCTGATCACCCGTAGGTCGACCTTGCGCTCCTTCACCGAACCCACCCGGCGGATGGTCCGGTCCTCCAGCAGTTTCAGCAATTTGGCCTGCAGTATCAGGTCCATTTCGCCAATTTCATCGAGAAACAGTGTGCCGCCATCGGCCGCTTCCACCAGCCCCAGGCGACGGTCCTTGGCATCGGTGAAGGCGCCCTTCTCGTGCCCGAATAGCTCCGACTCCACCAGGTTGGAAGGAATCGAGGCGCAGTTGAATTCGATGAACGGCCCTTTGCTGCGCGGCCCGTCGAAATGCAGCGCCCGCGCGACCAGTTCCTTGCCGGTGCCGGTCTCGCCTTCCACCAGCACCGGCGGCAGGTCGCTGTTGGCCATGCGCCGCTCAGCGTCGAGCAACTGGGCGATGGTGCCCTTGAGGTAGACCATCGGCGCCGATTCGCCAATCAATGCCTGCACCCCGGATTTCTGCGCTTCACGCTCCTGATAGAACGACAGGGTGCGCTCCATCCGGTCGGTGGCCAGGGCCTTGTCCAGCAGCAGCTTGAGCTCCGGCAAGGCCACCGGTTTGGTGACGTAGTGGAACGCGCCCTCTTTCATCGCCACCACGGCGTCTTCGACGTTACCGTAGCCGGTCATCATGATCACTTTCAGATCCGGCGCGCTGATGCGCAGCTTCTGGATCAGGTCGTGACCATTCATGCCCGGCAACGAGTTGTCGGTCAGCACGACATCCGGAACGAAGGTACTCAACTGCGACAGTGCGTCTTCGGCCGAGTGGCAGACGGTCACTTCGAAGTTCTTACGCTCCAGGTAGGTCTGGATATTCTCGGCGAGCAGCTCATCATCCTCGACCAGCAGTATGCTGTGCTCCATATTCCCCTCCCGTTGCCACTTTGAAATTGAGACACACGCGGGTTCCTTCCTGCTCTTGGCTGGTCAACTCGACCGAGCCTTCGAATCGCTCCATTATTCTTTTGACCAGCGCCAGGCCCACGCCCAACCCGCCCTGTTTGGTGGTGAAGAACGGCTTGAAGACCATTTGCTGTTGCTGTTTGGTCATGCCCTTGCCGGTGTCGTTGAGCATCATGCGCACCTCACCGGGTGCCGGTGTTTCAACGTCGATACTCAATACGCCGCCCTTGGGCATGGCTTCCAGGGCGTTGGCGAACAGACTATTGAGAATCTGCGTGAGCAACACCTGCTGGCTGACGACCGGTGGAACCGTCATCGGCGTGAAGCGCACCTCGACGTTCGAGCGCTGGATCTGCGGGGCGTAGGCGCTCAAGGTGTCGTCAATGGCGAGCACCAGGTCGACGGTTTCATGGTCGTCGTTAACCGGGCGCAAGGACACCAGTAACTCACGGACCCAGCGCGACATGCGATCGACCTGGCTGATGATGTCGCCGATGTTCTTCTGCGCGGTCTGGCTGGCGATTTCCTGGGCCAGCTCGGCGCTGGAACGAATGTTCGCCAGCGGATTGCGCAGGCTATGGGCAACCGCCGAGGACATTTCCCCCAGGGCGACGAAGGTTTCGTTGGCCACCAGTTGTTTCTGCTGGCTGTGCAACAGCAGGGCCGCACGCCGCACGATCCAGAACAATCCCAGGTAGATGACCGCTCCGCCGAGCAGGGTGGTCAGCCAGATCGCCCTGAACCCGCGCTGGATACGCTCCACCAGGTCCACCGGCTCCTTGTAGATCTCGACCATGGCGACCACTTTGCTTTTATCGGCGTTGAACATCGGAATGTAGTTCTCGACGAACAGGTATTGCGGTTCATGCAGCAGCCGTTGCTCGGGGCGCTCCTCGTCGATCTCATGGTAGCTGGTGGACACCGCTGCCTTCATTTCAAAGGACTCGTCGAGTTCCTCGTCGTTGTCGATGCGCACCCCGATCAGCTCGGGGTTGGTCGACCAGACCACGGTGCGGTCCAGGGCGTAAACCGTGGCCAGGAGGATGTCTGGCAGGTGTTCGACATGATCGAGGAACTCGATACGGGCAGCCGCGCGAGCGCCCGGATCGACGTCGGGATAGGCCGCGTCAGCGCGTGGGTCAAGCATTTCGCCCATGGTTCGGTTCGGCGAAATCGAGGCGTGGCGAATTTCGGCCGCGCCAATGGCTTGCACGAATTGTGCGGTCAGCATGGAGTCACGCTCGATGCTCTCCTCGACCACAAAGCGCGTGGAAATGTAGCCCAGCCCCAAGGCCACGCCGGCAATGATGAAAAAACTCGCCAGGGAAAACCAGCGCACCAGGTTGAATGGCGATCGCCAATCCTTGCCCTCTGTCGCCGACGTAACCGGCGCAGGTACTTGTGGTGATTCCAGTATCTGCATGGGAGGTCCCGGTTGCTTGAATCAAGCGTTTTCCAGCCGCATTCCCGATCAGTGTAGGTGGCATTGACCGTCACTGGCTGCCCAATAAAACTATTTCGCCACTACTGCACCCGCGCCTTGTCGGGTACCGCGATTGCTTGTTGATGTTGCGGTTCCTCGGCGCCGACAGTCAGCGGTGTGAGCAACGGCTGCTGGCGGTCGGTTTCTGCCTGCAGGAACTCGATGATCGACTGTACCGAGCGCTCATCCAGGCGCAGGTTGGGCATCGGGATCTTGTCGAAGCGCTCGAACAACGCCGTCGCAATCGGGTCTTTCTCGGCCAGCATGCGGTCGGGCTCGCGAATCCAGCGGTTCAGCCAGGCGGGATCGCGCTGGCGGGTCACGCCAACCAGATCCGGACCGATGCTGCGCATGCCGATGCCCTGCCCGTCCATCGGACCGAGGCTGTGGCACGAGGCGCAACGGGTGCGGAACAATTCTTCGCCGTTACTCGGCGGGCGGATTTCGGGGGCATTGGCGTAGCTTTCACCAACGCTCGGCTGTTTCCAGTTATGCAAGGTGTTGGCCAATTGGTCGGCCAGGATCCAGGGGTTCTCGAAGGGTGAGGCTTTCATCCAGCGACCGGTTTGCTGGTTGCCGACAATCAGGCTCAGGTTGTGGTCCTTGGTGCGGCCGTTGTCGACACCTTCGATGAACAACCCGAGCTTTTGCCGCAACTCGGTGACGTCGGCGAACTCCCCGGTAAGAAACTGCCAGCCTGGCCCCACCTGAAAACGTTGCGCGTAGGCCTTGAGCACGGCGGGTGTATCGCTCAAGGGGTCGATGCTGATGGAGTAGAAGAAGATGTCCTTGCCGACCCGGTCGCCGAGCAGCTTCTGCACCTGGCGCAGGCGCGCGGTTTCCAGCGGGCAAGAGTCGCTGCACGAGGTGAAGATGAAATTGATCACCACCACCTTGCCCTTGATCAGGTCATCGAAAAAATGCACCTGCCGACCGTCCTGGTCGGTCAACAAGGTGTTGGGGAAATAGTCCCCACCCCATGGGGTGGCTGGTTCGGCAACAGCAGCAGAGGCAGGGGAAACCGGAGCGGGTGTCGACGGTACCGGATTGGCGACCAGCAGCCGGCTGGCCAGCAGGCCGGTGACCAATATCAGCACCAGGTGCATGCCCAGGGCTTGCGCACGTGCGGTAGGCAACTTCATGTCGACACCCTCGCGGTTCATGGTTTGACCGTCACTTTTGGACCGAAGCCGTCGCCAGTGCGGAAGGTTGGCAGCGCGGCGGAGTTCACGTAGCGCACACCGTCCCAGCTTGGCAGCGGCGTTGGCATCAACTGCAATTGCCCCGGCTTCTCAAGGTCCCAACGCAGCAGCATGGAGTTGTCCTCGTGCTGGGTGTTGTGACAGTGCTCCATGTAGGTCCCGGCGAATTCACGGAAGTTGATCGCCATCTCGACGCTGTCCAGCCCATCCTTTTCCGAGCCGATGCGATACACGTCCTTGCGTGCCCATTTTTCCCATTCCGGTGGCGCCTTGCCGCCGCGGCTGAGGATGATCCCCTCCTCGAAGTGCACATGCACCGGGTGGCTCCAGCCCGTGCCGCCGGCCTTGATGTTCCACACTTCCAGGGTGCCATAGCCCGCGACCCCGGCATCGGTCGGACCGCTGGCCAACTGCGCCGAGGCGTTCAGGCGCCGAGGGTCCATGTGGAAACCGAAGCCGCCATCGGTCTTGACCGTCCAGGGCGCTTCATCGGTGCCGTCGGAGCGGCCGAAGGTGAAGGTGCGATGGCGGGCCTTGGCCAGCAACGCCTTGTCGGTGGCGTTGTCGCGATGAATCTTCAGCGGGATCATCACCAGGCCTTCAGCCTTGCCCGGTTTGGCCGGTTCGTAGGCGGCCGGGTCCATGGCCAGGTCCTGGCCGGTGTACGGCTTGACGTTGAGTTGCAACACCTTGCCCACCGCCGGGTCACCCTTGTCCCACATCGGCCCTTTGCTGGTTTGCTTGATCACCGCCTTGTAGTTTTCGGAGAGCGCGTCCGCCAGCGACACCGGTTCTTTCGGACCCTTGCCATCGTCATGCACCAGCAAGTTGACGAAGAACAGCTTGTCCCCGGGCTTGATGCCGTTCTTCGCGAAGTTGACGATGATGTCGAAGCGCTCGGCAATGCCCTGGGTTGGCAGGATGGCGTTGTGGTTCTGTTTGTCGCCGTCGGCGTCGAGGTCCATGCTGCCGTCGAATGGCACGCTGTGCTCCATGATGTTGCCGTCGTTGGCAATCATGTGGAACGGCACGCGGGCATAGGACACACCCGAACCCTTGGGCCCCTGGAACTCGCCGCCGGTGCCTTTGATTTCACGCACCAACGCCAGTTTGAAGTAGCGCGACACCGAGCCGTTGAGCATACGGAAGCGATAGCTGCGGGCGCGTACATCCAGGGTCGGTTTCCACTGCCAGTTGACCAGCACCTGGTCACCGAGGAAGCCATCGGTGTTGAAGGGGTTGAACCACAGCTGGCCATTGGCGTCCCAGGCCTTGTCGGCGAACACCAGGTTCACGTCATAGTCACGGTTGCCCCAAGGCAAGGCGCTGCCGCTGGGGAAACGCAGGTTGACGCCGTCGTTCACCGACTCGTTGCCACGGTCCAGGGCGCTGTAGTAGTTCATCATCGCCGCGTTGCCCTTGTAGACGTTCTGCGCGGTGAAATCGAGCATGTGGTCGTGGAACCAGTGGGTGCTCATGGTTTCGCGCCAGTCGCCACGGATCTTGATCGTGCCGTTCTCGCAGGTCTTGCGGCCCGGGCTCATGTCATTGGTCCACAGGGTTTCGCCCGGCGAGCAAGGGAACGCCGCGCGCGGGTCATGGGCGTCGGTGTTGATGCTGTCGTAACCGGCCAACTGGATCGGCCAGCGATAGTCGTAGTACTGCCCGGGGAAGAAAAACGCGTTGGCATAACCGTCGCTTTCCGCTGGCGCGTGGCCGTTGTGTTCGTGGGTGCTGATGGTGTGCAAGCCAAAGCCCATGTTGGCCGACGGATCGATCGGCAAGCCGTTGTAGTGGCGCATCAGCAACGGTTGGCCATAGCGCACCATCAGCAGTTTGGGCGGCAGCGTGCCGTCGAAGGTCCAGACCGAGTTGTGGTTCTGCACCGGCATGTTGGGGTGAAAGCGTGTATCGACACCCTTGGCCGTACCGTCCGTGGCCGGTACGCCGGCGACGTTGTGGTACAGGCCACCGGGGCCGAACTCGCCCACGGCGTAGCCGTGCATCTGCCGGGCGTCACGCAAGCCACCGTTGATCCGCGCGCCGGTCTGCACGGTCTTGTAGGCGTTTTGCGGATAGAACTCATTCCAGCGCTGATGTGACCAGCCCTTTCCTGGCGGACGACCTTCAGCGGATGAGCCAATACGGCGATTGAGGAAGTATTCGATCTGCGCCTGCCACGGGTTGCGATCCACCACGTTGGCGTACTGGCTGGGGAACGGGGTCAGCCCTGGTTGGCGCAGGAAGGCATCGAGCGCCGGTCCCGGTGGTGCGCTGCGGGCCGCGCTGCTGGGGTCTTGCGCCGGTAACGGGCCGATGGCCGCCGCTGGAAACGGCAAGGGTGCCGCCGGTGTGGTGGGGTCGAGTTTTTCCGGGCCGAATTCTTCGAACAACAACAGTTGCTGGGTGAACGGCTGGGCGTTGAACAGCGGGCTCGGCTTACCGTTGGTGGGGTAGTTGAAACTGGTCTGCATGGCAGGCGGCAGGACGTTTTCCACCCGTTCGGTATCGCGTGAACCCTTGACCCCGTCGGGCAGATCGAAGGCATCCTCGTTGGCA
This sequence comes from Pseudomonas umsongensis, assembly GCF_002236105.1. Lineage (GTDB taxonomy): Bacteria > Pseudomonadota > Gammaproteobacteria > Pseudomonadales > Pseudomonadaceae > Aquipseudomonas > Aquipseudomonas umsongensis. The sequence goes on along the minus strand of NZ_NIWU01000001.1, from coordinate 135,710 downwards.
TCGGGCATGGTCAGGATGGCGTTCACCGCCCCTGCCCGGTCTTCCGGTTCATCGTAATAGGCAGAGGGATCAGTCGGCTCCGGCTGTCGCTCATCGTCTATGGGGCTGGCACGCAAGGTCCCTGTGCTGAGTGTCATCGCCAAGGCGACGCTCAATGGCGTCAACAGACCAAACCATTTCAAGGGGTGCCGCGCTTTTGTGTCCATCACCAGCCGCCTCGTATATATGAAGGGGGTGATGGGGGTTTTGCAAGGAGTCGGCCAAATTTGTAACTGCTTTATACAAAGGTATTAACACTCAGCAAAACAATGGCTTATCAACATCAATGTGCCATGACCGAAATAAACGACTGGGGAATGGCACCCGCTACCGGGGAAAGTTCCCACCCAATTTCAGGGAACCCGTTTGAAAGTCAGGCTGACGTGGGTGCCCTCGCCCTCACGACTTTCAAGGGCCACCGCCCCGCCAAAGCGCTCCATGATGCGCTTGACCAACACCAGCCCGACACCGAGCCCGCCGCGCTTGGTTGTGAAAAACGGCCGGAACGCCATGAGGCGTTGCTCCTCGGTCATGCCTTTGCCCGTATCGCTGACCACCACGCGAACACGCTGGGCATCGAGGGGCGCCAGGGTGATGGCCAAGGTACCGCCTTCGTCCATGGCCTCCAGCGCATTGGCCAACAAACTGTTGAGGATTTGCGTCAGCTGCACCTGCTGGCTCAGCACCATGGGCGTGCCTATGGGTTCGAACAGCACATTGACCCGCCCCTTGATGATCTGCTGCTCGAAAGCCATCAGGCTGTCGTGCAGCGCCGCCACCAGGTTGACCGGCTCGACGTCGTCATTGAGCGGACGTAGCGATTGCAGCAACTCCCGTACCCACTTCGACATGCGATCGACTTGGCCGATGATGTCGTTGATGTTCTTGTGCGCCGGGCCACTGTCGAACTCCAGTGCCAGTTCGGCGCTTGAGCGAATGGTTGCCAGGGGGTTACGCAAGCTGTGGGCAACGGCCGACGACATCTCGCCCAGGGCGACGAAGGTTTCGTTGACGATCAGTTGCTTCTGTTGCGTGGCCAGCAGGATCGCCGCCCGCCGCACGATCCAGTACAACCCCAGGTAAATCAAGCCGCCGCCCAGGGCCGTGGCCATCCATATCAGCACGAGGCCACGTTCCATCCGGCTGATCAGATCCTTGGGCTCCTTGTAGATCTCGACCATCGCCGTGACGTTCTTGCCATCGGCATCGAACAGCGGAATGTAGTTTTCAATGAAGATGTATTCCGGCGGCGTGACGAACTTTTGTTCCATGCGAGCCTGGTCGACATCGTGATAGCTGGCCGACACGGGCGTCTTCAATGCAAAGGCCTGGTCGAGATCTTCGTCGGCGTGAATCGTAGTGCCCATCAGGGCCGGGTTGGTCGACCAGATGATCATGCGGTCGGGGGCATAGATGTTGGCCAGGATCACATCCGGCAAATGTTCGATGTGGTCGAGGAATTCGCCCCGGGCGTTGGCGCGGGCCATCGGGTCGACGTCGGGAAAGTCGCGGTCCTTGCGCGGGTCGAGCAGCTCGCCCATGGTCCGCACATTGGGGATCGACACATGGCGCACCTCGGCCGAGGCAATCGCCTGGATGAATTGCGACGTCAACAGGGCATCGCGCTGCACGCTTTCGGTAATCACGAACTTGGTCGACACCGAACCCAACGCCACCGCCACCGTGCCGATCACCGCCATGCTGATGAGCGAAAACCAGCGCAGCAGATTGAACGGCTGTTTGCGCGAGTTCAAGCGAATTTCGCCCTGGTCGGACGCCAGTGTCTTTGCAAGCGTGGTCATGGATAGTGTTCCCGCGAACCCCCTATAGGTTTATAGCGCACCGCTAGCCGTTTGCCCGTCATCGGGGCCATTCCTTCCCCATCCCCCCACTCCCCCTCTGCCCCGATCTACCCCCAATACTGGGGAAAGAGGCCCGCCCGATCATTCACCGCTCGATCGACGAGCGCAGCGCAAATGCCTGTGTACCGGGGCCCTGGCCGACATTTTCGGGGGTTGGCATGGGAGTTGCCGAAGAGCTCACAACTGACCCATATCCCAAGGGGCAGGTACTCTGATAGAGGGAATACTCATGCACCCTTTACTGTCCAAAACCGCGATCGCCCTGATCGTGAGTGCTCTGGCCCAAGGCGCTGCCCAGGCCGCGCTGTTTGCTGTAGATCCTGGCCCCTACCTGCCAGACAATGGTGGCTTCGCCTCCTGGTATCAGGACAGCCATGGCCGGACACTCGATTTGTGTCTATCAAAAGCTGTCAGTTCCAGGGTTCCAAGCGCTCCCGGCGCACCGACCTACATGTGCAACCTGCTGCCGGCTCCCGGCGTTTTCGACGACACGCAGCCGGTGGTTTTCCCGACCAACTTTCCCGATGAAGCGTTCTGGTTCACCGGCGACGGCGCCATCGTCGACGCGGCCCGGGGCATCGACCTGGGGTATGTCAGCGCCGTCGAAGCAGCCTTCGCCGCCGAAGAACCCAAAGAGGGTGACCAGGTCAGTTTCGCCCGTATTCGTATCCGGGTCGACGTGCCCACAGCCGGCACCTATGTTATCACCCACCCCTACGGGGTTGATGTATTCAACGTCGACACCCCCGGGCGTCGCGCAATCAACATGACCCGCGACATCGGCATCGGCTCGCCGAAAACCTACGACGGCGCACTCAAGGGCGACATCGGACCGTTCCTGCGCAGCGTCAACGGTCCCTACACCGAAACCAACCCGGTCACCGGTCAAGCCGAGCAGTTCGTGGGTGATCCGAACCTGTCGGAAGCCTTCACCGGCAGCCCGTTCAACACCAACTACATCCGCATCGAAGGGCCTAACGGACTGGACTTGCGCACGACGGTGATGGCCATTTCCGGCAAGTTGTCGACGGTGGTCCGGCCCACTCCGATGATCTCCGAGCGCAGCACTTATTCGCGCAAAGCCGGGGAAAGCGCACCGGTTGCACAGCAGGATGTATTCGTGATGGCCCCGCCGCCACCGGCCACCGTGACCCTGGACAGCAATAGCCCGGTGTTGAACCTGACCGAGGCCGACACCACCGGCCACTGGTACGCGCAATCCTCCACAAACCCGACCTTGCCGAGCAGCTTGCAGGTGACCGCCGACAACCACCTGGCCATCCCCAGCAGCACGCCGACCACCCTGTCCATGCCGTTAACCGACCTGGTGGTGATTTCGCAGGCCCAGTACAGCCTCAACAGCGGGCAACTCACCATCGTGGCCTCGACCAGCGATGAAACCTCGCCCCCCGTACTCACCGCCACTTCCGGAACCGGTGCCGCCATCGGCGCCCTGAGCGGCGATGGCGCCGAGAAAATCCTGTCGACCGGCATCACGCCGATTCCACCGGCCAAGGTTACGGTGACGTCATCCAATGGCGGCACTGACACCGAAGAAGTGGTCATCGTGCAATGAACGCTCTCATGCCCAGATCCGCATCAGGAGGCATCATGAACAAGTGGCCACGCTTCGCGCTCAACGCGCTCGGGCTGACTCTTTCGCTGTCCGGCAGTGCGTTCGCGCAACTCGCTGCCGTCGACCCCGGCCCCTACACCTTTGCCACGGGGAAATTCCCCTTGTGGTATCAGGACAACAATCTGCTGTCGATGGAACTGTGCCAGTCCCGCGCCGTGAGTTCGCGGGTACCGAGCACGCCTGGCGCACCCTCCTACATGTGCATCCTGCTGCCAGAACCGGGAATCTTTGACGACACCCTGCCGATGGTATTTCCGGATAACTGGCCACCGGAAGCGTTCTGGTTCCTCGCCGAGACGGCCATCCCCGACAACGCCGCAGGCTACGGCGTGGATGCCTACGTGGCCGGGATCGAAGCGGCATTCGCTTCGGAAAACCCTGTCGACGGCGACCAGGCAAGCTTCGCGCGGATTCGTATCCGGGTGAACATCCCCATCGCCGGGACCTACACCATCACCCACCCGTACGGCGTGGAAGTCGTCAACGTGACCGCTCCGGGCCGTCGTGCGATCAACATCACCAGAGATATCGGCATCGGCGCACCCGGTAATTTCTCTGGCGCAGTCAATGGTGACATCGGGCCGTTCCTGCGCAGCGTCAACGGTCCCTACACCGAAGTGAATCCGGACACCGGCGCCATCGAGACCTACGTCGGCGACCCGAATCTCACCGAAGCAGTCACCGGCAGCCCCAACAACACCAACTTCCTGCGTATCCAGGGCCCGGCGGGGACCATTGAGACCAGCCTGTTCAACCTGTCGGGCAAAGTCCTCGACAACCGGGCGCAAACCCCTGTGGAGGTCAGCCGCGCCACGTATCGCCGCACCTCATCGGGTCCAGGCACTAGCAGTACCCGGGTAGAAGTCTTCGGCAAGTCGGTCAACGGCTCGAGCCTGTGCTTCCGCGAAACCGTGGCCCTGGTTCCGGGACCACCGCAGACACCGTGCCTAACCAGCATGCTCGGCGACAACACCGGTCTGTTCTTCGGTCACCGCCTGACGGGTACCGCCGTGCCTCCCGTCGTAGTGCTCACCGCTACCGACCCGACTGGTGCCACCCGGCCTACGGCAGTATCGAGCAAAGTCAGCGACGTGGTGAAAGTCCAGACCGCGCGCTACAGCTGGGACAATCACAGCCTGCTGATCGCGGCCACTTCGTCTGACGAAGTGGTGATACCGGACATGGTTGCCCAAGGCTACGGACGGTTGACCAAGTCCGGCACCCTGCAAACCTTGACGGTTGCCGACCTGCCGCAGCCACCGGCCACCGTCACAATCAAATCCGCCTCCGGCGGCAGTGACACCGAGCCAGTGGTCGTCGTTGGCACTGCACCAGACACCGGCGAGAACAAGGCGCCGATTGCTGTCGCTGACAGCGGCAGCACCAGCTTCGGGATCCCGATCACCCTCAGCCTGCTGACTAACGACAGCGACCCGGACGGCAACACACCGCTGAGCATCACCGAGCTGACCCAACCGGCCACCGGCCAGGGCACCGTGACGATGAGTGGAACCACCGCCGTCGTCTATACGCCGCCAGCCGTGGTGACCGTGCCGCTGACCACAACCTTCACCTACAAGGCGCAAGACATCAAAGGCCTGGCCTCGACCGCTGCGGCGACCGTGACCATCACCGTGGCGCCTAACCAGCCGCCAACGGCCGTCGCTGACGCTGCCGCGACCCTGGGTGTGTCGATACCGATCAACGTGCTGGCCAACGACACCGATCCAGAAGGCAACGTTCCGCTTGCAGTCGCCAGCTTCACTCAACCTCCGACCGGTCGCGGCAGCGTCACCAGTAACGGTACGGTCCTGACCTACAACCCACCGGCCACCGTCACCACGGCCTTCACCACGACCTTCAACTACTTCGCCCGGGACAGCTTCGGTGCTGTGTCGGCGACGCCGGCCACGGTCACGGTGCAAGTCTCGCCACGGCCTGCTGCGGAAACCTTCGCGGTGACAGCGGCCACGGTGACAGCCCGTTCCAACAACCGCTTCAACTGGGACTTCACAGGGACGTCATCGGTGACCACCGGCAATACCATCACCGTCCAGGTGACCACGCCAACCGGGCTGGTGACGCTCGGTAGCACCACGGTGCCGCTGACCGGACGCTGGAGGCTGACAGTGAGCAACAGCACCACGGTGATTCCGTCGGCCAACCCGACCGCCACCATTACCTCGTCCCAAGGCACCGTGCGCACGGTGCAGGTGATCTCGAACTGAGTCCGTGCCCCATCGACTCGCTGAGTTGATGGGGCAGGCCTCCAGCAAAAGGAGCATGCAATGAAAACGTCGACCGCCGCCCTGCTCTGCCTGCTTCTGCTCTGCAGCAGCGCGGGCGTGCGCGCCGACGACTTGATGGAAAACGACGACATTGCACCCGGTGTCGACCTCGGCGAGCTGCCACCACCGGTGGGCCAGCAAGCCCTGATCGACCAGAACGGCCAGGCCAACGTCGCGCTGTTGCAACAGAACGGCCAGTCGCTGCTCGGCCAGATCGTGCAGTCGGGCAGCAATCAGGAAGCCTACATCCTGCAACAAGGCAGCGACCTGATGGCCTTGATCAACCAGCAAGGTTCCGGCAACGCCGCGTCCATCACCCAAACCGGCAGCCACAACCGCGCGCAGATATCCCAGAACGGCAATAACAACGACGCCAGCATTGTCCAGGCCGGCACGGGGCAGCAAAGCGCTGTGACCCAAGCAGGAAATGGAATGAGCGTATCGGTCACTCAATATCGCTAAAGCACTGCACCACTTGGAGGTTTCATCATGTTCAAATTGACGCCCCTCACCGCCGCCATCCTGGTCATAGTCAGTGCTCAAGCATTGGCCAATGACAGCGTGTCGACCCAGAACCAGTTCGGTGACACCAACATCGCCAATGTAACGCAGACGGCGGCACCGATGAGCTCCGCCACCCAGAACCAGTCCGGCACCGGCAACGACGCGGCTTCCGTACAGGACAACGCCACCAGCACCATCGAGCAGAACCAGAGCGGCAACTACAACGCCGGCTACGCCGAGCAACTGTTCGAAAACAACAGCAGCATCATCCAGAACCAGAGCGGTGACACCAACATCAGCCACGCCAGCCAGTCGATCGGGGTCGGCGGTGGCCAGGTCCTGCAACAACAGGAAGGCACCGGTAACTTCTCGTTCATCTACCAGGACAGCCAGGAAAACACCACCGGCAAAACCTACCAGTACGGCGACAGCAACGAAGCCAACATCGAACAGATCCAGGTGGGCACGGCCAACAACGCGGTGATCATCCAGTACGGCACCGCCAACTACGCCACCGCCGAACAGATCAACCACATGAACGGCCAGATCGATATCAACCAGTCCGGTGGCACCAACTATGCCTATGGTGATCAGCGCAATGGCGAAGGCGGTAACCTGACCATCAACCAGTATGGCGACGGCAACGGCAGCGAAGTCTGGCAGGACACCCAGGTCGCCAGCAAAACCACCATCGACCAGAACGGCCAGACCAACGAAGCCATCGTCGACCAGAGCTTCGGCGACCACAACGTTGCCCAGGTGATTCAGGTCGGTGATCTCAACGCAATCTATGCCGACCAGTTCGAGTCCATGGGCTCGACCGTGACCCTCAATCAACAGGGCATCGGCAACATCCACTTCACCTACCAGACCGGCACCGACCATGTGCTCAACGCCACATCCACGGGTAACGACAACAAGGTCTACGCCAGCAACTGGAAAGGCCCGGCCACGCAAATGGGCGGCCAGTTCGGCAACAACCAACGCGCCACCGTCAACCAGAACGGCAACGGCAACGTCGCCAACTTCACCCAGAAAAACACCGGCCACATCATGACCACCAACCAGACCGGCTACGGCAACAAAACCACGGTCACCCAAGCCGATTCCTACAACGAGCTGTACTTCGACCAGAACGGCACCGACAACATCCTCATCGCCGACCAGCGCGGCACCAACAACCTGGCCCAGGGCAGCAGCACCGGCACCCACAACACCACCGACGTCAACCAGGAAGGCAGCGGCAACCAGGCGTTCACCACGCAGCTGTATGGCGAAGACAACATGATCACCATCAAGCAGACCGACACCATGAACGTCGCCTATGTGACCCAGGGCGGGACTGGCAACATTGCCAATGTCGACCAGAGTGGCATGACCCAGATGGCGAACGTGCAGCAGTTTGGTTCGGCTAACAGTGCGACTGTGTTGCAGAAGTAACTGCATGGGGTGAAAAACCGCGGCTCTTGAGGGAGGGTCGCGGTTTTTTTGTGGCTACAGACAGGCGTTCACACCTTCTTTTTTTGGACGTCACAATCTTGTAGGAGCCAGGCTTGCCGACGATGGCGGCCTCAAGCCGACCAATCGCTCGCGGCTATACCCGATCTACTGTGGGAGCTGGCCTGCCGGCGATGGCGGCCTGACAGCCGACCTATTATCTATTGACTGAGTACATATCCATTCCCGCGGTAACGGCCACTTAGGGTTTCGCCCTTACGGCGAGTCACTTGGAAAAACGGAACGCCGCCCGGCCCTAAGTAACCAAGGGCTCTTGCCCCTGACGTTCGGTGCCTCGCTAAGGCTCGGCATGCCCTCGCTCCGGTCCTGCTCCGTGGGTCGCCGCGATGGGCCATCCTTGGCCCAGCGCGGCTAAACCGGCATCCATGCCGGTTTACCCACTGCGCAGAACCTCCTTTCGGCCTCTCGATGTGGCAAGAAAATCAAAAGCCAAAGCAGAGCAAAAGCCGAAGCGGGGCGGCCTGACAGCCGACCTGATTACAGGTGTGTCCGCGATCCCACTGTAGGAGCGAGCCTGCTCGCGAAAAACGACCTGACAACGCGATCATCCAGACAGGGCGCGTCATCGTTGACGTCCATCGCCAGCAGGCTGGCTCCCACAAGGAATTGAGGGGTATCTGCAAAAGTCAGGTCGGCTGTCAGGCCGCCTCGCTTTTGCTTTGGATTTGGGTGCCCCGTTAACCACGATGGCCGAACGCAGGTATTGCGCAGTGGGGAAACCGGTAGGACGCCGGTTTAGCCGCACTGGGCCAGGGATGGCCCATCGCGGCGACCCACGGCGCATTGCCTTCGTTACGGCATGCCGAGCCCTAGCGAGGCACCGAGTGGTGGGGCCAAGCCTTTTGCTTACTTTTTGCTGGGCCGGCACTCCGGCGTTTGAAAAAGAAGAAAAAAGGGGACAGATTTATTTTCATGATTTGTTTACATTGCTCGAATATAAATCTGTCCCCTTTTTCCCGGTCCCCTTTTTCCCTCTTTTTCCGCTCTTTTTCCGGTTGTCCCCTTTTTCCGGTTCTGCGCAGTGGCTAAATCGGCATGGATGCCGGTTTAGCCGCGCTGGGCCAAGGATGGCCCATCGCGGCGGGCCCTGTAGGAGCGAGCATGCTCGCGAAAAACGCCAGAACAACACGGGCATTCAGATAGCCCTCGTCATCGTTGACGACCATCGTCGGAACGCCGCCCGGAGCATGCTCGCTCCTACAGGCTCTTCCAAGTGACTCGCCGTAAGGACGAAACCCTAGGTGGCCGTTACCGCAGGAATGGATATGTACTCCGTCAACAAAATCCAGGTCGTTTGTCAGGTCGCCTTCGCTGGCAAGCCAGCTCCCACAGTTTGGATCGGGTACATCTGCAGGAGCTGGGTCGGCTGTAAGGCCGCCATCGCTGTCAGGCCAGCTACCACAGTTGATCGAGTACAGCCGTGAGAGATGGGTCGGCTGTCAGGCCGCCTTCGCCAGCAAGCCGGGCTCCTACAGTTTGGATTGGGTACATCTGCAGGAGCCTGGTCGGCTGTCGGCCGCCGGGGCTCACTCATCCTCCCCCTCTCCCTCCGGCACCACCCTGTTCTGCGTCAGGTACCGATCCAGGGTCTCATTCTGCGCAGGCTTGGAGTTGTCCCCCGCCACCTGCCACAAACGTCGCTCGATCCCCTGCGCCAGCATATGCCCCACCGCCGCCTCGATCGCCGACAACACACACAACTGCGCCGGTTCGTTGGTGGTGTAGCCCACCTCGGCCTCAAGCAATTTCTTGAACTCGATGAACTTGAACACGCCAGCACTACGGGCCACGGAGTAGATGGTCTTGCTGGTCATGACGTTGGACAGCACCTGCCCGCTGCGCACGTCCACCGCCCGCAGGTTCACCGTGACCTGGTCGACGCGATACTCCCGGGCAATGTCGATGCCCAGGTAGCGCGCGCCTTCGCCGCCGCTGCGTACGTTGGTGTCGTAGGCGATGATCCCGCCTTCGAGCATCATGTTCGCCGCTTGCAGCGGTGGCAGCTCACCCTGGATGTTCACCGGGGTATTGGGTTTCTTCTGCGAGGCGCGGATGATCTTGCGCTCGGTCAACAGGTTCTGCAGCCCTTCACGCTCGAGCACCACGAACCAGCCGCTGGCCTGCAAGGCGTCCATCAGCATGCTCGCCGCGCCCTGGGTGACGCTGGTGGAAAACGAGCTGGCCGGGGTCGGCTTGTATTGCCCGGTCTGGTCGCGGAAGCCGTAGACCACCGCCATCAACCGGCCCTTGGGTCGTGGCATGTTGATCAAGTCATAGTAGGTCGAGGCCCTTGGGGTCAGGGTCGGGGTTTTGGAGTCCTGCTCGGCCGGCATCGGCTCGCGCAGACTGCACCCTTGTAATGCCGCCAACATCAGCCCTAGCGCTATTATTTTTTTCATGTCCTTAACTCCCCATTGTCCCGATTCCCCTCAAGGGGCCAGTCCATTCACCTGGATTTCCGAAACTTCGCCCGTGGCCCGGTCGGTCACGTTGATCGTCAGCGCACCGGAGTCGTCGACCACGTCGACGATGAAAGCGTCCGTGGACAGGCTCCCCGTGTTGCCGGTGGAGATGTTGTCCAGCAGTTGACCCAGCAAGCGCGATTGCAACTGGGCGCTGAAGCGCTCCAGGGCTGAGGTCCCGGCCGCCGAGGTACGATCCTTCAAGTCGGGATCGTCGTAGTCGTTTTGCGCCTGGGCGTTGTTGAGCAGCCAGGTACCGTTCAACGGGTTGCCGCCAAACGAAGGGTTGACGGGCGTGTACACCAGTTCCGTGCCCTGGACCATGGCGCAAGCACCCAGGCCGAGCATGCATCCACCGGCGCGCTGCAAAAACGTTTTCGCTTTCATAGTTCGTCCCTCTCAAGGTCCGTGGTGTCCTGCAACAAGGTTTCCAGCTTGCGCTGGACAATCTGCCCGCGTACCCAGTCGGCGGCGGCATAGGCCTCGTCCTTGAGCTCCACGGTGTTCGGCGGCAGGAAGCGCCGGTAAACCAGGCGTTGTTGAAATTCCACGGTCACCAGGCTGCCCCAGCGAGCCGAAGGTCGTTCGCGTACCACCAGGTTGAAATCCATCGGGCTGGTGGCGCGCAGGCGTTCACTGAACGAGTAGTAAAATTCGTGGCCGATGTGCGAGATCGTGTCGTCGACGATGAAGCCGAGCATCTCGTCCTCTTCAGCGGCCCAGGTCACGCAGGTGCTCAACAGCAGGATCATCGCCAGGCAGAAGCGCTTCATGGCTGCAATCCCTCCGGCACTGCGGACTGGCCTTTGGCAGGGCCCGAGGTGCCATCGAGGAAGGCTTTTTCGGCCACGAATTGCCAGTCCTTGTAGCTGGCCATGCCGTTGAAGTCCGACCACTGGCTGGGGAAGTCCGCCTGCTTGAGCGGCTTGTCGGTGGACGAGCTGCTGATGCCGGTGATGCGTCCGTCGAAGCCGCGCATCAGGAACCATTCACCGCCGCCGATCGGGTCCGGGTACAGCTGGCGTATATGGTGTTTGGCGCTGGGGAAACGCTCGTCCTGCAACAGGTCGGCGAGTTCCTTGGGGTACTGGGCCAGGCCTGGCGAACTGCGGTAATAGCTGCGCAGTGCCTGGGCGTACTGGGTGCCGACCCAGAGCAATTGGCGTTCGCGGTCGCGCCGCGAAGCGGTGGACCACAACTCGCCGGCACTGGCCAGGCCCATGCCCATCACCATGATCAGGAACAGCACACCCAGGTAGGTGAAGCCGCCTTGTGCCGCAGGCTTACCACTCGGAATAAAGGCTGCCATCACGCGCCCTCCCTGTGGCACCACTCTTGATATCGGCGACACCGCCGGCCACGCCGTCAGGCGGTGCAACCAAGACCCAGGCGTCCTTGCGTTCGACAATCGGGTCCATCGGCGGATTGCGCAGGTAGCGCTGTTCAACCAGTTGCTCGATGGAGTCGGGATAGCGTCCGGTGTCACCGTAGTAGTGATCCAGTGCTTCGCGCATCGCCGACAGGCTCTGGCGCAGGGTGGTCTCCTTGGAGGCCTCCAGGCTGTTGAAATAGCGCGGCAAGGCGATGGTCATCAGGGTGGCGATGATTGCCATGACCACCATCAGTTCCAATAGGGTAAAACCCCTTTCCCGACGCATATGCTCACCACTCCCGGTAGGCGATGCCGTTGAGACCCTTGCCCCGGGCCTTGGAGTAGACGTCGAAGACGTCCTGGCCTTCCCGCGGGTTTTGAGCCGTACTGTCGTAGGAGCGCAGGCCCCAGCCACCTTCGTCGTCGCGCTTGACCGGTGCCAGCGGGTCATGGGGTACGCGGCGCAGGAAATAGAACTTGGCACCCTTGGCGCTGCGCACATCGCGCACCCCTTCCACCAGCACCTGCAGGTTCGGCGGGTAGCCGCTGCTGTTGAGCGATTTCTCGATGTACCCGGCGTCGAAAGCACGCTTGTAGGCGTCGATGGCATCGCGGATCTGGTACAGCGCGGTACGCAGTTCCTGCTCTTTGCCCCGGCGCACCACGGTCTCGGTCAGCGGCGCGGCCATGCCGGCCAGCAGGCCGATCAACGACAGCGTCACCACGACTTCAATCAAGGTAAAACCGCGTTGCGAGGCGTTCATGATCAAGGCTTCCCAACAGTAACGGTGGTAGCGATCGGTGCGCCCATGCCATTTGCCTTGACCTCTTCAACCTCGACCTTCGAGCGATCCGGCGCCTGGATGTGCATGCTGGTTTCGGTGCCCGTGGTGAATTCCATGTCCGACGGACTCTGGTACGGCAGGTTGCGCACGATCCGCGGGGTGATCGACAACACCAGCTCGGATTTGCTCACGTCGTCCTTGTTGCTGCCGAACAGGCGGCCGAGGCCAGGAATATCGCCAAGACCGGGAATCTTGTTGCCGGTGCTGCCATGGTCGTTGCGCATCAGGCCGGCGAGAATCTGCGTTTCGCCGTCATGCAGGCGCAGGGTGGTCTGCGCGTTGCGGGTATCGACCTGGACCGGAATCGTGCCCTGGCGGGTCGGTTCCAGTGGCGTGGCGTTGCTGACTTCCAGGGCCACCTTGATCGCCACTTCGTTGTTCAAGTGCACGGTGGGCTGCACTTCCAGTTTCAGACCGACGTCCAGGTAAGTCACGCTTTCGGTGATCACCGGTCCCTGGGTCGACGGCACCGAAGTGGCGCTGATGATCGGCACACGCTGGCCGATGTGGATGCGTGCCTGTTCGCGGTTGCTGACGCGGATCACCGGGCTGGCGAGGGTATTGATGTCCTTGTCCTGGGCATTGATCTTGGCCTGTGGCGAGGGCTGGATAGTGATCCGGCTGGAGTTGATGCCTTTGAGCTGGTCGAGAACGCTGACCGCCGAACCGTCGCTGTTGATCACCCCAAAGGTGTTCGGCCATTGCAGGCCAAGGTCGAGAATCCGTTGGGTGGCGACTTCCATCACTTCCACTTCCAGCACCACTTCGGGGTTGGACTGATCCTGTGATTGCAGGAGCTTCTCGGCCATGCGCACGGCATCGCCGGTGTCGCGCATGGTCAGGGTGTTGAGGCGTTCGTCGACGAACACGTCGCGGGTCTTGAGCATGGTCTTGACCATGTTCAGCGCGGTATTGGCATCGATGCTGGTCAGGTAGAAAGTGCGCATCACCAGCTCCTGGTAATCCTTGAGCTTCTGCGGCGAGTCCGGGTAGATCAGCAGGGTGTTTTCGTTCACCACTTTCTGGTGCAACTGGTTCTGTTGCAGCAGCAGTGCCACGGCGTCTTCGATGCGCACGTCGCGCACGAAGATGGTGGCTTTCATGTCCGGGCGCAGGTCCTTGTCGAAGATGAAATTCAGGCCGGCGACCTGGGACAGCACTTCGAAGATGGTCTTGAGATTGGCGTCGCGAAATTCCAGGGTTACCGGCTTGTCCAGCTTGGTGCGCAGTTGCGGATAGGCCACCACGTTGCGGCTCTGCACCAGGCGGATATTGCCTTGCAGTTCCAGGGCGCCTTCGTTGTTGGGGTCCAGTTCGAGAATCTGCCTGACCTGACGCTCGGCGCCGTAGATGTCGCCACGGCGCAGGTCGCCACGGGCCAGTTCGAGTTTTTCATCGAGGCTGCGCATGTGTTCGAGCTGGCGCAAGGCGTCCTGGGCGCGGCGGTTGTTCGGTTCGATGGTCAACACCCGGCCGTACCCCATGCGAGCGGACGCGAAATCACGCTGGGTCCGATCCATGTCGGCCTGGGTCAGCAGCGCCGTGATCGCACGGGCACGAGCGCTGTTGAGGGCAATGTGCAGTTCGGTGTCGCGAGGGTTTTCCCGCAGGCCCTCCTCGATCCGGGCCAGGCCGGCTTCGTACTGGCCCTGTTCGATCAGCTCAGAGGCTTCTTCCTTGGCCACCTGCGCCGAGCTGCAGGCAGCCAGCCCTGCACAGAGGCAGAGGCTCATCAGCAAACGGGACTTGTTCATTGCGCGCTCCCCACAGACAAGGTCTGGGACAAATGCAGAGGCAAATAGACCAGGCTCAGTTCCAGATCGGAAATGCCCTCGATCTTCCATGTTTCGTCAATCACATCCCCTTTACGCACGACGTAGATCTTTTCGCCGTTTTGCAAAAACACTTGCAGGTCGGTGCGATCGTCCATCCGGCCGATGAACTGGAACGGCATGGGCGGTGCAGTGGGGACCTGCACCACCGGTGCAACGTTGACCGGTTGTTCGGTGACGCTGGCCAGGGTGGGTGCGGCCTTCCAGCTGCGCGCGGCGAACAGGTCGCCCGCCGGGCTCAGGTCCTTGATCGCCACGGGCGCAGCAGAGGCCTGCGCGGCTGGCAAGGCGCCGCGTTGCTTGCCTTTGACTGGCGTGGCCACAGCGGCCACTTCGACGTCACTGTCGTCAGCCTGTTTAAAGTATTCGGGCACCCAGGTCAGCGCCGCGGCCACGCCGAGGAACGCCACCCAACCCACCGCACGTTTGTTGTTCATCATGACCTCGACAGGTAAAGGGTCATGCGGATCCGCCCGTTCAGGTCGGTGTCGGCGATCTTCTTGCGCGAAAGCTCCAGGTCCTCCACCACCACCGCCGGCAACTGGCCGAGCAAGGCATGCATGAAGCGCCGCAGTTGCGGGTAGCTGCCCCGCACCGGCAGGAGGATCTGATAGCGCGCCAGGTGGGTCTTGGGGTCGATGCCCAGCGAGTATTCGCCCCTGGACAGGGTGATGCGTTCCTGGGCGGCCAGCGCGTAGATCTTGTCGATGGCGACAGTGGCCTGGGGCTGGGTTGGCAATTTGCTGCGGAAGTCATCGAGCTGGCGTTGTGGCACGACCGGAGCGGCGATCGAGCCCTCCTCGACCTTGGCCAGGTATTCGCGGGCGTCCTGGGTCTGCTGGCTCAGGTGCTGCAGCGCCTGCCAGTCCGGCAACAAGCCGAACAGGCCGTAGGCCAGCGCCAGCACCAGCAGGGCCAGCCCTGCCAGGCCCGGCACGCCGAGGCTTTGCAGGTATTCGTGGACGATCAATCTAGGGATTTGCATCGCCAATCTCCCAGGTAGCCGACAAGTTGAATTGCACCGGGTGCTCCGGCACGTTGGCGACGATTTCGTGGCTGAGCAACGACACGTCGGAAAGCTCGTCGCAGGCTTCGAGGCGGCGGTGGAAGTCGAGCATGGCGTCCAGGTCGCGTGCCTCGGCGCTGATCCGCACCTGGCCCTTGCGGGCATCCGGGGTCAGGGTCAGCAAGGCAATGTTGTCGCGCGGCATGGCTTCCAGGGTGGCGAACAGGCGCTCCCAAGGGCGGCGCAACTGCTGCGAGACCTTGCGCATCTCGGCCAGGTTCTGCGCCTGCTCGCGGGTTTCGGCCGGGGTCAGGCTGACCTTGCTGCCGGTGTCGCCAGTAAGTACCCGTTGCGTGGTTTGCAGGTGACCTTGCTGTTGTTCGGCCTCACCACTTACCTGTTGTTGGATGACGATGCAGGTCAGCGCCAGCACCACGCCACCGACCAGCAGGCTCCAGCCCAGGGGACTGGAGCGGCGGCGCGGCTGAAAGTCGAGCATCAGGGGGCGCATGTCAGGCCACCGTCCGGGACATGACGTACAGGCTGTCGCGTACGCTGGTCCGGCCTTCTTCGAGGGTGCGCAGCTGTACGCCTGGCACTTCAGGGTGCGAGTCGATGCGTGCAGGCGCATGCAGGTAGACGTTCAGCGGCCGATCACTGATGGACGCCTGCAATTGGCATTCGCGACCGACCAGCGCGCTCAGTGCGGCATCGCTGTCGCTGCTGCCCACCGAGCGCACTGCCGTCCAGCGACCTTCGCGCGCCAGCAACATCACACTGCGCACCGGTTCGGCGACCACGAACAGGAAGTCGCCGGCGTCGAAGCTTTTGTCGAAGTGGTTGAACGCCGCCATCAGGTACGGTTGCACCGAACGCAGGCGCAAGCCACGGCCACTGACCAGGGCACGCAGGCGTTCGATCAGGTCTTGCGGCAGCGCGCTGGCGATCCGGTCGTAGCCGGCGGGTTCGGCCGACAGCACCAGGCTCCAGGGTTGGTTGGCTGCCCCGTAGAGGTCTTCGAAGCACAGCTGGGCAAACCCGCGCAGTTCGTCGGGGCTGCTGATCTGCTCGCTCCAGGGCACCAGGCAAAACCGGCTGAAGTGGCCGGAGACCACCACAGTCAACTCGGCACCGGCGCGGGCATGTTCGCCCAGCAGGCGGTCGAGGGTTTCCAGGGCGACCGTCCAGGCCATGAACCCTTCATCGATGAAGCCGACGCTGCCCAGCCACAGGGTGTCGCCACCCTGACGTTGACCGAGGCCGACACCACTGGCGCCGAGCACGGCGACATAACGCTCACGAGATAAAAGTGACACGATTGATCTCCTCGAGAGTGGTACGGCCTTGTTGCACCAGTTCCAGCGCCGATTCGCGCAGCAGGCGCAAACCGCGTTTGCAGGCGTGGGCCTTGATTTTCGAAATGGGTTGGCGCTCGACGATCATTTGCCGCAGCTCGTCGTCCAGGTGCAGCAGCTCGGCAATCGCACTGCGTCCGCGGTAGCCGGTGCCACGGCAATGACCGCAACCCTTGCCATGGACGAAGTGGTAGTGCGCGACCTGTTGCGGGTCGAGGCCCGAGCTTTGCAGTTCTTCTTCGGTCGGTGCGTAGGGCGTGCTGCACGCGCTGCAAACCAGGCGGATCAGACGCTGGGCCAGCACCGCATTGAGCGCGGAGACCAGGCTGTAGGGGTCGATTTCCATCTGGGTGAAGCGGCCGATCACGTCGAACACGTTGTTGGCGTGGATGGTGGTGAACACCAGGTGCCCGGTGAGTGCCGATTGCACGGCGATCTGGGCAGTGTCGGGGTCGCGGATCTCGCCGACCATGATCTTGTCCGGGTCGTGGCGCAGGATCGAGCGCAGGCCGCGGGCGAAGGTCAGGCCTTTCTTTTCGTTGACCGGGATCTGCAGCACACCGGGCAGCTGGTACTCCACCGGGTCTTCGATGGTGATGATCTTGTCCACGCCGTGGTTGATCTCGGTGATCATCGCGTACAGCGTGGTGGTCTTGCCGCTGCCGGTGGGGCCGGTGACCAGCACCATGCCGTAGGGTTCGGCAGCCAGGCGGCGCAGTTGACGCAGGGTTTCCTCTTCAAAGCCCAGGGCCTGCAGCTGCACGCCGCAGACCTTGTCGGCCAGGTCCTGCTTGTCGAGCACCCGCAGCACAGCGTCCTCGCCGAAAATGCTCGGCATGATCGACACCCGGAAGTCGATCTGCCGGCCGCTGATGCCGATCTTGAAGCGACCGTCCTGGGGCACGCGTTTTTCGCCGATGTCCAGTTCGGCCATGACCTTGACCCGGGAAATCACCTGTTCGGCGAACTCGCTGCCCTGGATCTTGCTGATGTTGTTGAGCACGCCATCGATGCGGTACTTGATCACCAGGCCGCTGCCGGTGGTGCCCAGGTGGATATCGCTGGCGTGCATCTTCAGCGCGTCGTAGAGGGTCGAGTTGACCAGCTTGACCACCACGCTCGAGTCTTCGCTGATACTGGTCAGGGACAGGCTCTGCAGGGTGTCGGTCTCGGTGTTGCCATCAGCCTGGGCGTTGAGCGATTCCACAGCGTGGAAGCTCTCTTCGTGGCGTGCCAGGTAGGCTTTCAGGTCGTCGGCATGCACCAGGTACAGCGGCGCGCCGTGCAGGCAGTCGTCGATCCAGGCCAGGCGAGCGCTGTCGAAGGGGTCGGCAAACACGCCGATGACCGCATCGTCGTGACGCAGCAGGATGAATTCGCGCTTGAGGCATTGGGCCAGGGTGACCCGGTCGAACACCGGGGTGGCTTGAAACAGGCTGTCGGTGTCGAGCACCGGGTAGTGCAGGGTCGCGCCCAGGCACTGGATAAAGGGCATGGGAGCCAGTTCGCAGAGCGCCCCGAGGGCTTCGAGCATGCGTTCGCCGGAACTGCCAGCCCGGGAGCGAGCCTGGGCCAATTGCTCACTGGTGAATCGAGTCGGTACACAATCGCGCGTTGGCACATCGACGACAAGGGAAAGACGGTCCATGGCTTGCTCTCCAACACCCGGGGCTTAGAGCCCTGTCGGCGCGGCGAGCAATTGCGGCGGATGCCGTAACCTCTTGTCGCGCCATTACTCCCCGGTGAGCAATTGTTCGTCGTCTGGCGCTGTGGAGGCCGTGTTACTTCGTCGGCGATCTGCAAGCACCCAACTACCGTCGTACAACTGCAGCGGGAAACTCTCGGTCCTGCTCTGGCGTCGTTCGACAAAGCCTTCGCTACTGCTCACTCCCGCTTTGGGTTCGCGCTGGCGCCCCAGAAGGTCAAGTACTGCACGTGCCAGTTCCGCCAACGGAAACGGTTTGAACAGGATATGGCTGACTCCCAGTTGCCGGGCCCTTTCGCAAACCTCTGCGGTGGGGTGCCCCGTGATCAGCACAAAATGACACTTCCTGTTCTGGCGGACGGCATCGAGCACCTCAAAGCCTTCCATATCGGGCAAGCGGTAATCGAACACCATCACATCGGGTGCGAAATCGTCAGCTTCCACGATTCCTTGCGCACCGTCGTGAGCAATCCGGACTTCCAGCGCTTGCGCCTGCAGGTAACCCTGGAGGTTTTCCGCCAGCAGCTGTTCGTCATCAACAACCAGTACTTTGTTTAACAAGGTGGACTCCTTGAAACCGCAGGTCCGGGTTCCGAACCTGGCGGAGTGCGCGCCTTGATAGGTCTAACGCACACTTCATGCCAGGCTGAGTGCCGGTAATTTTATGTATTCATGTCCTTGAATTTAAAAGCAATGCCTTAACGTCCACATGCCCCACCCCCCAAAAGCGGGGGAAAGCGATCGGATGCGCATCGACGCTTTCCCCCACAGTTGGGGAAAGCTCATTCATCGTCAATGCGTTCGATCCGATTGCTTGCGCGCAGCTGAGCCAGCGCCTGCAGACGAGCCTGGACCTGTTTCTGTCGGGCGAGGTAAACCCGAACCATTTCAAGTCCCTGCT
Organism: Pseudomonas umsongensis; assembly: GCF_002236105.1. GTDB lineage: Bacteria > Pseudomonadota > Gammaproteobacteria > Pseudomonadales > Pseudomonadaceae > Aquipseudomonas > Aquipseudomonas umsongensis. The sequence continues at coordinate 116,385 of NZ_NIWU01000001.1, read as the reverse complement.
CTTCTGAGACATCGGCAGCCTCCAATCGGTTCTGCAACAAGATCAAATGCCAGCCAACCGCCGTGCGCACCGGCTCGCTGATGGCCCCGGGCTTGAGGGCGAAAGCCGCCGCTTCGAACTCCGGCAGCATGCGCCCACGGGCAAAGTAACCCAGATCGCCGCCGGCGCTGGCCGAAGCGTCTTCGGAATCGCTACGGGCCACACTGGCAAAATCGGCGCCCTGCTCAATCGAGGTGCGCATTGCCTGCAAGCGTAGTCTCGCGGCTTCGACTGTGGAAGCATCCGCACCCTGAGGGACTTTGATCAGGATATGCCTGACCTGGATTTCCTCGGGCCGATTCATCTCGGCGAGGTGTTCCTGATAAAACGCCCTCACCTGTTTTTCGTCCGGCGCATCCGCCTTGGTGAGTTCGGCAAACATCTGCTGCGCCGCCAGGTCACGGCGGGTGTATTCGATGTAGGCGGCCTCATCGAAACCGGCGTCTTCGAGGCGCCGGGCGAACACCTGTGCGCCCCCCATGGCCTGGCGGGTCCGGGCCACCTGGTCTTGCACCGTGGCATCGCTGACCACCACCCCGCGCTTGACCGCTTCCTGCCAGAGCAGCTCCTTGTCGATCAGGGCGTCCAGCGCCGCCTTGCGCAGCTGTTTGTAGGCGCTGGGACTGCGGATGCTGGCGACTGCCCGGCCCTGATCCTCCAGGTATTCGGTGAAATAGCGCTCCAGGCGCAGCTGGGAAATTTCCTCGCCATTGACCCTTGCTACCGCCGGGCCATTACTGGAAAACGCGGCGGGCACCCATAGGGTCAATAGCACCAGCACAGTCATGAGTTTCATGTTCAGCCTCCGGATCAGGGCATGGCGGCAATGGGTTTGTAGGGGGCGACCAAATAGAAGCGCTGGTCTGGCAGGTCCACGGTGACCACATGGGCGCCGTTCAGGCCCAGGCGTCGACCCGGCCCGAAACTGATCAGCGGGGTCAGGCCGGTATCGAAGTCATGCAGGCCTTCCAGGGCATTGATCAGTTTTTCCCGGCTGGCATCGCGTCCCGCCTGTTTCATGCCCTCGCTGAGCAACAGCATTGAACTGTAGGCACCGACCTGCAGCACCGCGTGTTCGCCACCGAGCCTCTGGCGCTCGCGCAGCTGCATCAGGGCGATGCGCCCGGTCATCGTCCAGTCGCTTGGCACGAACGGATACGCCAGGAACACCCGTCGGGAAAAATCACTGGGCACCTGCAGCAGATCCCCTGCCACCTGATTCGAGGCGGCGAACAGGTACGGCACCTGCCCCGCGGTCTGCAGCCGCTCGGCCAGGCGACTGAAACCACCACTGCTGCCCATGTAGAACACCGAGCGCGAGCCCAGTGGCAACTCGTCCTGCGCCGACTCGTAGGGTTGCAGGCGCACTTTCTGCCAGTCGTTGTCCTGCAGGTACTGCGCAAGTTTCTCGGCCGCCAGGCGCTGGCCCGGCTCGTTCGGATAGGCAATCAACGTCGGGCCTTGCAGCACGCGCAGACTGGTGGCGGCATAGTTGGCCAGCGCGATCATCTGTTCGCGCAGCCCCGGCAACGGTTCGAAAATCTGCCGGCTGGCCTGGGCCGTACCTTGCAATGACAGCGCCCCGATCAGGGGCACGCCGGCCTGTTCCAGACGCGGCGCCAGTTCGGCACCCAGCGCCGGCACCAGCGGTGCGACCAGCGCGAAAACCTGTTCCTGCTCGATCAACTGGTCCAGCGCCTGCTCGGCGCTGGCACGGTCGGGACCGGGATCCATGATGGTCAGGCGCAACTGCCGACCATGAATCCCCCCCGCTTCGTTGATCCGCGCCACGCTGCCCCTGAGCACCGCCGCCACGGTGAGGCCCTCCTCTCCCAGCGACCCGCTGCTCGGCAGCAAGGTGCCCAGGTGCAGGCTGTCGGGGCTCAGGCCCGGATCGCGCTCATCGGCCAGGCGCTTGAGGTAGGCCGTCAGGTTGCGTTGATCGTTCATCGACAGCACGAACCGCGGCATCGCTGCATCGAGCCGGTTGTTGCCCGGGTCACGTCCCTCCTGGATTGCACGGGCCAAAGTACCCTCGGTGTAGGCCGGGTAGGCACGCCCGTTGATCTGCTGTTGACCATAGGTACTGGTCAGCCGCGACCAGCTCAGGTCTGGCGGGCGTACCCCGCCTTCCGGGCGGCCGAGGCCATCGCTGCCGTGGCAGTTGGCGCACGGCAGGCTGGTGGCCGGCAGCAGCATGCCCGCTGCCCCGATCCGGGCCATGATCGGCTCACCACTGGCCGATACTCCCTCGCGGTACAGCCGTTTGCCGGCGCTTTCACTGGGCGTCAGCGTCAACGCCTGGGTGTTCAGGCTGATGCCACCGAGAAGAAGCAGGCTGAGGATCAGGGCGTTTTTCATGGCCCGGACTCAGCGGCCGGCCACGGGCATTGCCAGCAGCTGCAAGCGCTGGGCAATGGCGGCGGCCGGGGCATCGGGGCGGATCTTGCTCCAGCGCTTGTTCGCCACGTCACCGACGATCAACTGGGTGGAGTGCTGCTCGGGGGACGGTATGACCTGGCCAATTCGCCCAAGGACCAGGTCCATTTGCGCTTTGTCGCCGGTAAGAAAAAGCCAGTGGGGCTCATCGACGCCCTGCTTCAAGGTGTAAGCCTTGAGTACCGCCGGGGTGTCCCGCAGCGGATCACTGGTAAGGGAGATAAAGGTGATGCCGTCTGCCTTGTCGCCCAGCACTTCGCGCACTTGCTTGAGCTTCTGGGTGATCAAGGGGCAGGCATCGGTGCAACTGGTGAAAATCACATTGAGCAGCACCACGCGGTTGTGCAGCGCGTCGCTGTAGAAACGCAGGGTGTTGCCGTTCTGGTCCTGCAACGGCGTGTCGGTGAACCAGGTCTTGGCATCGCGAGTGCCACTAGCCGGCTGCGCGGCAGCCGCCACCGTGGCGGAGTCGGTTGCGGTTTGCTCATGCCCTTCATGGGCCAAGGCCAAGGAGTTGGCGAGGCAGGCGCAGAGGCTCAGGGCGATCCAGTCGAGAAGTCTCATGGCTGATGCTCCATGGCGATGGCGGTGTGTTTGGCGTGGGCGTTGCGTTCACCGCTGAGCTTCTCCACTTGGCGGGTCAAGATGCTCGGGTCGGTGAAGCCGTAGTAGCGGGTCCAGTGGCGGCTATTGCCATCCCCGACGAGGATCAGCGGCGCATGATTCTTGAAGTCGCCACTGAAACTGCCCAGGCCCTTGAGTGTTTCGTTGACCGACTGAGTGGAGCCGGTCAGCCAGCTCCAGCCCGGACCGTTCTGGAAGGAGCGGGCGTAATCGTTGAGGCGCTTGGCGTCATCGCGCTGCGGATCGATGCTGATCGACACCAGCTGCACCTCGGTGCCGACCCGTGCCCCCAGCTGTTTCTGCACCTTGCCCATGATCGAGGACACCACCGGGCAGACCGTGGTGCAACTGGTGTAGATAAAGCTCATGACCACGATCTTGTCGGCTACCAGGTCTTTTTCCAGGCGCACGGTCTTGCCGTTCTGGTCCACCAGCGCGACGTCGGCGAACTTGACCTGGGCGGTCTCGGAACTGGTGCTTTTGGCGGCCATGTTGTGGCCAGCATGTTCATCGGCCGAATGGGCCAGGGCCTGGCCGATACTGGCTGTCAACAGGCAGAGCGTCAGCAGTCCGTGATGTGCGAGTCGGTTCATGTCGATGTCCTCTTCAATGAGCAATGCCGGGGGTCACCCGAACGCTGGCAAACGTCTGGTCGTCGAAATTCGCGCCCAGGGACGCCGCACGCACGTGCAGGTACCAGGCGCCTTGCTGGTCAAGGGTGACCGGGGCTTCATAGATGCCATTGCCGACGTCCAGTGCCGCGACGTACTGCGGCCGGGAACTGGGCGCCAGGAAGTAGCGCACCTGCACGTCCTTGACCCCGCTGCGCTGGACCTTCTGTTTGCCCTGGACGATGCGAAAGCGCACGACATAAGGGCTACCCAGGGCGGCCGTGGTTTTGTCGAGCATGAACTCGACTTTCGGGATGCCGGCGACGGGGCCCAGGCTTGCGTTCGGCTCAACCACGGCGCTGAAGCAGTGGATGATGTTGGGCTGGTTGAGCAGGAACGCCACGTCGAAGCGCCCCGCCGCCGGCAGCTTGATCCGCGCGCTGTACAGCCCCGGTTCGACTTCGCGCAGGCTGCGGTCGATGACCAGCGCCGCCCGCGCCACTTGCCCGCGATTGGGGTAGCCGGACATCGGCGCGTTCATGCCTTCGGCGTAGAAGTAGGTGGTGTTGTCCACCGGGTTGACCACAAACACCGCGTTGTCGTCCCGCGACACCGCCAGGCTCGACGCCAGCGGCAAGTCGCCGGCCAGGCGCGGCGGTTGCGGCCCGGCTTCGAAGCCCTGGCTGATCGGCTTGCGGCCTTCACCGAGGGACGCCAGGTTGATCATCGTGACCTTGGGCGAGGCCAGTCCGCGCACGTAGGCATAGGCCTTGGTAAACACCACTTGATAGGGTTCGGCGGACACGTCCAGTTCATGGATCAGCGAATCGGTGGCGGCGTCGATCACCGCGGCCTGGTTCTCCAGGGTATTGAGCACGATGCCGAAACGGCCGTCGGCGCTGAAACCCATCGGGCCGAGGCCCTGCTTGATCTTGATCACCCGCCGCACCGACTGGTTCGCGGCGTCGACCACGGTCACCGTGCCGTCCTTGCCATCGGCCACATAGGCCGCGCCGGACAGTGGCGAGTACACCACCGACAGCGGGTGCGAGCCGGTCTTGAGCTGCTTGGCGATGGTCAAGGTGGCGACATCGATGATGCTCAGGGTGCCGTCGTCGCGGTTGGTGACAAAGGCGAAGCGGCTGTCCTTGCTGAAGGCGATTTCGTGGTGGCCGCTGCCAGTTGCCAAGTGCCTGAGGGTCTTGAGGCTGGCGGTGTCGATCACCGTGACCCCGGAAAGCTCGGCCGACGGGGCATTGTTGCCGACCCACAGCAGGCGCTCGTCCGGTTGCAAGGCCACGCGCACCGGATTGCTGCCCGCGGCCACCGAGTCGAGCAGCTTGAATTGCTCACTGTCGATCACCGCGACTTCACCCGCCGTGGGCATCGACACGAACACCCGTTTGTTGTCCCTGGGGGTGACCCAATCCATCGGCGGTTGCTTGATATCGATGCGGGTCATAGTGCTGGTGATGCCGCCCACCGAGACCGAGGGGTCGACCACCGAGACGCTGGCATCGCGGTTCATCACCATCAGGAAGTAGCTGTTGAGGTCGAGCAGCGGCCGTGCGCCGATACTTGATTTAAGGAACACCCCGACCCGCGCCTTGCAGCTCTGCTCGCGGCCCTGGGCCTGGTCAGCGGCGACGGTCTCTGGGTCGATCCAGGCGCCGGGGGCAACGCCCGCCAGCGGTTGGCCCGACGCCTTGTCGGTGACGTTGAAACGCACATCGGCAAATTCACCCTCGCGCAACACGCCGTCTGCAGCCAGCGGCCGCACTTCGAGGGCCACCGACACGCCGTCACGTTCAAGCGTCTGGCCGGTCCAGGTGTCGGGAAGCGCGATGTCGCCAAGCAGGGTCGGTGGCGACGTGCGCCACACCCCGAGCCAGATCAGCGCAACCCCTACGACCAGGGCAACACTGGCGATTTTGATGGTCCTGTTCATGTCACATCTCCCCTTCAGATCTATGCCTGCTTCACCGCGTCCCCCTGTGGGAGCGAGCCTGCTCGGGAAGAGGCCAGCACATCCAGCATTGATGTGTCTGACACTCCGCCTTCGCGAGCAGGCTCGCTCCCACAGGTATTGCGTTGTTTCCCGCCCTACGGCGCCGGCTCCGGATCGTTGGTCACCCGCAACAGCCCCCACAACCCGGAGGTATTGCCGTAGGCGCCGTAGTCGCGGAACAGGTAGTCACCCGGTATCGCGTTGACACCCCCGGCGCTCGGCAGCATGAAGCTGAAGTGCGCTGCCGGCAGGACGCTCTCGCGGGCGCCGATGTACATCGACATCGGGTTGTAGCCGAACCGCACCGAACCCACCCCTGGCGTACCCATCGGATAACCACCGGTATCGCTCTTCTCTGGCTGGAACGGGTTGGTCGACCAGACGTGACCGTCAAGCTGGAAGATGGTGCCGCGACTGCCCCCGGTAGGCATCAGGATGTGCGTGCGGAACGGTTGTCCCGGTCTGGCGTACAGCACTGGCGTTTGTGGGTCACCGCCCACCAGCGAGTTGCTGTAGGCCATGTGTGCATTCACCATGTCGCCGTAGCCCGCGCCGTCGGCACGGCCGAACGGTGCATCCGGGGCCAGGCCGAAGCGGTACCACATCGGTTCGGTCTTGTAGTTGATGGCCATGCTGGAGTTGTCCTGCGGATCGTTCGGCACGCCGAACCCTTCCGCCGCAATCCCTTCCACCGGCCGACCATTGGCCCAGCGAATGTTCAAGGCTTTCTGCCAGACCATCGCAAAGTCGCGGTAGCTGGTTTGCCCAGGTGCGGTGACGGTGGCATTGACCTTGCGCGTGTCTTCCACCCAGGTGGCGCCCACCGGCAGGATGCTCATCGCCCCGGCCAGGCCCTTTTGCGACTGCTTGATCACGTCCGCCGGGGTGATGTTCAAGCCGCCGAACTCGATCGCCGTGGCATTGATGTTGTCGACATTGCGGCCCAGTTGAGTGATCGGTTTGCCTTCACGCTCCAGGTGGCCGGCGTAGTATTGGTAGGTACGGGTCGGGTAGGCCCCGCTGCTGCCGACACGCGGTGGCACGGTCTGGGTCGGGTTGGCTCCGACGTTGGTGCCGTCGGATTTGGTGATGTCGTACGCCAGCAGTTGCGCGTGCAGCCCCACGTGGCTCGACGGCCGCATCAGGTTGTTGCTGAAGGTGGTCGAACCGCTGCCGCTGTTACGATCGCGTTTGACCATGCCTTGCATCACCGCTGTCTGGGTCAGGTCCGGCATGACGCTGGGCAGCCGGTTTTCCAGGGTGATGTTGATGCAATCACCAGCCGCTGCGCGCAGCACCAGCGGTTCGACAGGCACACCGGGCTTGAGCTTGCCGGTGGTTGGGTCGAGGTCGGCCTTGCGCACATACAGGATTGCGGTCGGGTCATGCAGCGGCCCGCTTTGCCCACCAATGGTGATGGTTTCACCGTCTTCAGGGTCGGTGACGGTGACCTGGGGAATGCTCACAGTCCGCGAGTTGAACACCAGGGTGCCACCGGCTGGATTCAGCGGCCCGCCCACATGCTGTCCAAGCCCCGCCGGATCACCAATGGTCAGGCCGAGCGGATTGGTCAGAATGTCGTTGGCCAGCGCCGCGACCACTTCATAATTGCGTTGCGGAGTAGGCCGGGTGCCGATGCCATTGGGGTTGGCGCCATACCTTGGGCAAACGCCGTCGAAGGCCACGGTGTTGCGCATCCCCGTCGGCTTCGGATTGGTCGGCAAGGCAAACAGATCGTTGCGCTGGGTGGTGTAGTTGCGCATCACACCCCAGATCCCGCTCCAGTAGCCTTCAATCGAAGCGTCCATCGAGTACAGGTAATCCCCGGTGGTCGCAGCCGAACTGGACAGCATCGAGACCGGCGCAACGAAGCCCATCTGCTCGGAGATGCCGATCATCTGCGACGCGCGCCAGCCGGAGTTGGAGCTGTTGCCGAAACCGGAACCACTTTGCAGCCACTTCACACCGTGCAGGGTGACGTTATGCTCCTCTTCGTGTCCGCCTGCATGCAACCGCAGCCGCACATTATCGCCGGTGTAGGTACGCAGCATCGGGGTGAACGGATCGCCAGGTTCGGCGCCGCCCTTGTTGATGTGCGGCGGGAACAGCGTGGTGCCGCCGGTGGGGCCGGTGGCCGAGGTGATCAGGTTCGGCGCCAGGTTCATCGCCGGGATCGCACGGTCGGTACGGCTTTGCATGGCGTACGCCAGGTCGCCGCCCAGGCCGTCGGCCTGCATGCCGCGCTTGCCGTCCGGGCCGACCTTGTTCGGGTCGTATACCCGCAGGGCCAGCGGTTCGTTACGGTAGTTGACGACGAACATGCCAGGGTCATCGACCGAGATGGCTTGCGGGCATGGCCGGCTCGGGCAACCCGGAAGTATCCCGCCCTGCACTTCGATAATACCGTCCAACAGGGTACTGGCGTTGTTGCGCACTGGTGGGTTGATCGCGTAGCGGAAGCTGTCGGCGGTGGCCGGGAAGCTTTGCGCATCGGGTTTACCGTCAGGTCCGGCGCCCACGTACACGCCGGCTTCGTAGGCGTGCTGGAAGTCGCTGTATTCGAGGAAGAACTCACGGAAACTGTCGTTCTTGCCGTCGCCATCGATGTCACCGGTAGAAATCACCGCTTGCCACGAAGTCGGCCCGCCGTCCTGGCGCCCGCCGCTGTACAACGGCTCGCCGGTTTCGGCGTGGAACCAGGTGGAACCGGCAGGTTCGGCCAGCACGGTGGCGTACAGGCCAATCTGTTGGTGCGTCGATGGGCCGAGGTGGTCGTGGGTAAAGATGGTGCCCAGGCCACGGTCGACGCCTTTGGCGTTGACCACAGGGTCGGCGAACCAGCGCTGCATCGCCGTACGCGCACCGACCCAATCGGCCCGGCCAAATTGACCGAAGTACGGGTGGTTCTTGGCTTTCGGGCAAGCCGGCGTGCCATCACGCGGGTCGCTGCCCTGGCACTGGTTGAACTCGCGGATGGCCTGGATGCGCTCTTGCACCGCGCCTGGGGAGAGTACGCCGTCTTCGTAGTTCCAGCCGTTGGACGAGCCATCGGCAGCCACCAGGTCCCACTTCGGCAGGTGAATGTGCTGGCCGATCACGTCGGTCGGCGTGCGCACCTGATAGTCGTCCATCTCATAGGTGGCCGGCACCAGGTTGGTTTGCTGGTACTGCACGCAGTCGAAGGTGTTCATGCGCATCACCAAAGGTTCTGGCGGACGCTGCTTGGTGATCACCGGCCAGGCGTCTTCCCAGAGCGCCAGGATGCGCGCTTGCGGGAAGTGGTAGCCAACCTTGTTGTACACCGCATCGAACTGGATGTTGGCCGCTTTGTAGATGCGCGGACGGTCGGCGGTGAAGCTCGAGGAGCCGATGAAAGACATGCCGTCGAGCCGCTCGCCGCTGTTGAATTCACCGGTGCCGGCGCTGCTGCTCAGGCGTTTCTGGCGGTCGTCCATGCACGGCTCGTAGAACGGCGCACCGGCCATCGGCAAGGCACCGTTGGTGCGGAAGGCCCGTGCCACGATTTGATTGCCCGGCAGCAGGGCGAAGCTTGGGTGGTCCTTCTTGGCGTGGAATGCCATGGCCGCCTGCTCGACTTCGGTGCCCTCTTCCGGCAGGTAAATCGGCTTGGCGCGGGTCACCGTCTTGGAGAAATCCAGTGACGTGGTAATGGTCTCGGCCTCGCCACCGGCAGACACGCCGTCCAGCGCATGGCGGCCCAGGCCTCCGTCCCAACCACCGGACTGCGCCGGATCAAGGTTGGCCCACAAGGCTTTGCCCGTCGCTTTCAGGGCCTGCGCCGTGGCGGCGTCGAGCATGTCCAGCGGCGGAGTCGGTGGGCGTTGGCCGACCGAGCTTTCCATGCCGCCGATCCAGAATGGATAGCCAGGGTTTTTCAGCGTGCCATCGGCGTTGCGGTTGGCTTCGCTGCGATCCACCAGCGCCAGGGAACCGATGGCCTGTGCGCCACCGCTGCCGCCATGGTGCTCGCCGTCATCGTCGTCTTCTTCATCGTCGTCATCGTCGTTGGCGGCCACCAGGGTCTGGCCGATTTTCGGTACGACCGCAACTTTGCCGGGCATCGGTGCCATGGCTTTGCCGGGCAGCGGCACCACCGCCGGAATCGGCGTGCCGGCAACGATTTCGCCATCGGGCAGGGCTCGTGCGCCAGCAGCGGGTTTACCGCTGCGCAGGGCATAAGGCTCGCTGTGGAAACCGTCGGAGCCTTGTTGCGAGACTTCAAGCTTGGTGCCTTCTTCAAACACGTCGTGCACCCGCCACATGGCCCACATGCCCTGGGCGAAGTGCGGGTAAAAGTGGCAGTGATAGATCGCATCGCCCGCTACACGGTTGCGGTTGCCCGAACCGCCGTTGGCAATTTCATAGGTGTAGCCTGCACCCGCGCCAATGCCCTGGGCGTCCACATAGTCGGAATTGTCATCGTTGGGGTTGAACAGCCACTGATGCCCGTGCAGGTGGAAGATGTGCTGTTCATGGCCGTTGTGGGTGTTGCGGAACTTGACGAAGTCACCGATATAGCTGTGGCTGACGTTGGACGGCTCTGATGGATACAGCGCCATGGTCGCCTTGACGCCCACCTGATCGGCGTTCGGTGTCTGGCCGGGGGTAATGCCTTCCAGGCCGGCGTTAGCCGGTACGTCCACCAGCATCGCCACGTCGCCGACGGTGTGGGAACTAAGGAAGAACTCTTCGTAAGCGCAGGACAGGCAATCGTGCATCGGGCCTACGCCGAGACGGTTGGCCACGACTTCTGCACCCATGCCGCCAGAGCCGTAGTTGATCATGAACGAATCGCGGGTCGGCTCCAGCACATGGGCCATCACTGGGTCAGCCCAGTAAGCCGGGAAGGCCTGGGTCGCGGCGGTTTCATCCTGGAACTGCGAGGCGAAATCGCGGAATGGTTCCAGTCGATTGGGAAGCGCCGGGTTGCGTTTGCCCAAGGCTTCCAGTGGATAGGTCGAAGGCGGGAAGCTGCCATCGGCATTGCTGCCCATGACGATCGCGTCACTTTCGCTGGAAATGATTTCATTGCCGTCGACCATATTGATGATCGGTGTGCCGGCCTTGCCTTCACGGATCCACGGCTCGCGCTGCGGGTAACGCGCCTGGTAATCGACGATCGGCTGACCGGCCGGGGTGCGGCCGGTGGTCGCCAGGCGCATTTCTTCTTCGGTCACGGTGTTGCGGTAAGTGCGCCCACCCTTGGGCACCACCACGACCTGGCCGAACAGACCGTTGGCCACGTTGCCTGCCGCACCTTCACCACCGAAGGTTGCGCCACGGCTGCTGGCGGCGAACACCCCTTCGCGTTCGGCATACAAGGTGTAGGAGCGGCTGGCACCCGGCGCGATCAAGCTGCTGGCATTGCGTCCGGTAAATGAAGCGATGTCATCGATGCTGTTGACTGCTTGCATGCCGTTGACCTGGAAACCGACATGGCGGTCGGCGACCTGTTCGTCGACCTTGAAGTTTTCGTTATTGCCGACCGGGATGCCTTCTTCCTCGCCCTCCACCTCCTCGCCACCGTCGTGGGAACCGGGGTTGGCCTGATAGGCCAGCAGGTTCTGCAGGTTGATGGTCAGGCAGTCACCGGCGGCCACCCGCAGCACCAGCGGACGCGGACGCTTGTCGGGACGCAGCGACACCTTGCCCGGCACCGCCGCACCGCCCTGTGCCAGTGAGATGTCATGGTCATCGACCACATCGCGGCGCAGGGCGAACATCATGCCGTTGACGTTCTGCGCACCAAGGCGGTTGAACATCAGCGGCTGGTCCAGCGCCACGACGTTGGCCACCAGGTTGCGTTCACAACGTGCTGCCGCTTCGGCCAGCTCGATGCCGAACATCGATGCGGCCATCAACAGCCATGGAAGGACGGATGGAGCGTGAAAAATGCCGGTCATGATCACGGGCCTCACTGTGGGTGCTCACAGGAATAATTCTCGACAAAATCCTTGGAGCAATCTGTATGCCATAAAAATTCTTTATAACTATCAGTCAGTTAGAGCAGCCATTTAATTCATCGGGGGATATTCCCCATTAATTCCCCACTTTTTTGCCGGGGCCACCATCCCCCAATGTTGGGGAAACCATCCCCTGTCTGCGATCACAACGGCGCATCGGCGGCCAGTCCCTGCAGACGCCGGTATTGGTTCAAGACGTTGGGCACATAACGCTGGGTTTCGGCGAATGGCGGGATCACCCCGCCACGGCTGATGACCGCCTGAGGCCCTGCGTTATAGGCGGCCACGGCGAGGGCGATGTCGTTGTCGAACAGGTTCATCAAGCGCTTGAGATATTTGGCCCCGCCCTGGATGTTGGCCTTGGGGTCGTAGACGTTTTTCACGCCCAACTCCCGGGCGGTGTCAGGCATCAGTTGCATCAACCCGCCTGCGCCTTTGGGCGATACGGCACCCGCGTCGTAGTGGGATTCGGCCTGGATCACCGCGTGCAGCAGCGCCGCCGGCAACTGGTTGTCCATGGCGGCCTTGGAGACCAGCTCGGCATAGGGTCGCGCGGCGATCATTTGCGGCTGCCGGTCGAGGCTGACCACCGCCGCCTCGACCTCACGGACCACCCGTTCATATTGGCGGCCGGGGCGATGGACGTTGGACAAGACGTAGTCGCCCTTGGCGTCCCTGGAAACGAAGACATCGGCCTGCGCAACGCCGGCCAGCAGCATCATGCCAAGCAATCCTGTGGTGAGAGTTTTCATTGTTCTACCTCCCCTGACCGGCCCCGAAAAATGGGGGTAATGCCCCAATGGCCAGTCGTGTAGCAGCCATACGCAAGCACTGTGCCGAAAGCGCCAGGGCCCGTGGCACGGGGAGTACAGAAGGATGCCCAAGCCTTTGCCCGCCATGTGCATGGCAATTGCATAAGCCTCTATCGCGACCCTTCTGCCGAATGTGTGAGGTCATCATGAAACAGCGACATGCTTTCGCCCTGCGCACGCAGCGCGGGTTCACATTGCTAGAACTGTTGGTGGTGCTGGTGGTGCTGGGGCTGTTGGCCGGCATCGTCGCGCCGAAGTATTTCGCGCAACTGGGCCGCTCCGAAGTGAAGGTGGCCAAGGCGCAAATAGAAGGCCTGGGCAAGGCCCTGGACCTGTACCGCCTGGAGGTCGGCCATTACCCGTCGACCGAGCAGGGTTTGCAGGCACTGGTCACCGCCCCCAGTGATGAAGCCCGCTGGACCGGCCCGTACTTGCAGAAAAAACTCCCGCAGGACCCGTGGGGCCGTAACTACACCTACCGCTACCCTGGTGAAAACGGCGAGTACGACCTGCTGTCCATGGGCAAGGACGGTCAACCCGGCGGTGAAGGCGAAAACGCCGAAGTCACCAGTTGGCAATGATGGGGAATGGCGACCATGCGTTTTCACCTCAAGGCGGTAGGCAAGGCCGGTGTGGTTTCGATGACGGTCGAAGCGCCGGGCGACAGTGAAGCCCGGCGCATCGCCGAAGACCAAGGCCTGCGGGTGGTCAGCCTGCACGCCGAACGACACTGGCGGGCATTGCGCGTCAAGCAGCGTGAAACCTTCAACCTGGTGTTGTTCAGCCAGGAACTGACCACACTGCTCAATGCCGGCCTGCCGTTGATCGATGCGCTGGAAAGCCTGGCGGAAAAAGAGAATGCGCCGCAAGCCCGCAAGACCTTGAGCGAACTGGTGCGCCTGCTTTATGAAGGCAAATCGTTTTCCCAGGCATTGGCCCAACTGTCGGCGGTGTTCCCGCCGCTGTATGTGGCGTTGGTCCAGTCCAGTGAGAAAACCGGTGCCGTGGGCGATGCGCTGGGTCGATATGTCAGCTATCGCCAGCGCATGGACGAGGTTCGCCAGAAGATCGTCAGCGCGTCGATCTACCCCATGCTGTTGCTGGTGGTGGGCGGTGGCGTGGTGCTGTTCTTGATGGGTTATGTCGTGCCGCGCTTCAGCCTGGTGTTCGAAGGACTGGGGTCGAACCTGCCGTGGCTGTCGCAGATCCTGATGAGCAGCGGGATGTTCCTGCACGCCCACCAGGGCGAATTCTTTGGCTCACTGGCGACGATCGTCATCGCCCTCGCCTTCCTCCAGCGCCAACCGGCCTTTCGTCGAGGCCTGGACCGCCTGATCGAAAAACTCCCGGCGGTGCACCAGCGCATCTTCATGTACGAATTGGCGCGCTTCTACCGTTCCCTGGGGATCCTGCTGCAAGGCGGCATTCCACTCGTCACCGCCATGGGCATGGTCCGCAACCTGCTCACCCCGGCCTCCCGATTGCGCCTGGACCAGGCCTGCGAACGGGTGCGCGAGGGGCAGTCGTTGTCGACGGCGCTGGAACTCAATCACCTGGTGACCCCGGTGTCCCTACGCCTGCTGCGCGCCGGCGAGCAGTCCGGCAACCTCGGACAGATGATGGAGCGCAGCGCCGACTTCTACGACGAAGAAATCAGCCGCTGGATCGAATGGTTCGTGCGCCTGTTCGAACCCTTGCTCATGACCTTCATCGGCCTGTTGATCGGGGTCATCGTGATTTTGATGTACATCCCGATATTCGAGCTGGCTTCCAGTATTCACTGAGCCCTCTGGGACGGGGCCTGGCGGTTTGTTGCAGGATTTATCAACGTTGCACCGAATAAAATTTCAAGTTGAGGTGTTAACCGACGTACCTACTGGATTTTCCCGACCGAACGAAGCAGCACACGGCATGGTTTATCAACGTTGCAAATGAAAAAAGAAGACGGAGATCGATATGCACATGAACAAGCTTTTGTTGGCTGTGGCTATTGGCGCAGTTCTGTCAGCGTCTACCGTACTGATTCCGGACAACTTGTCGGGGGTTTCGAGTGCTCAAGCTAAAGAAGGCGGTAGTGGTGGCGGCGGCGGTGGCCACGGTGGCGGTGGAGGTGGAGGTGGCGGACACGGCGGCGGCAGTGGCGGTGGCGGTGGCGGACACGGCGGCGGCAGTGGCGGTGGCGGTCACGGCGGCGGCAGTGGTGGTGGCGGCGGCGGCGGCGGCGGTCACGGTGGAGGCAGTGGTGGTGGCGGTGGTGGTGGCGGTGGTGGCGGTCACGGTGGAGGCAGTGGTGGCAGCGGCGGTGGTAATGGCGGTGGCCACGGCGGCAATAGCGCCGGCAGCGGTCATGGCGGCAGTGACCATGCTTCGGGACATTCCGGCAGCACAGCCTCGAACTCCGGCCGCAGCGGCACCCATGCCGAACCGGGTGACGACCATGGCGTTCATCAGGCCGGGCATGACGACAAAGGCGTTCACCGCTCCGGCGAGGTAGGCGACGACCATGGCGTGCACCGTGCCGGCGAAGTCGGCGATGATCGCGGCCTGCATGCCGCCGGCGAGCCAGGTGACGATCGTGGCGTCCACGTCGGTGGCGAACCGGGTGACGACAAACGCGTCAACTGACCTGCTTCACCCCCTGTAGGAGCGAGCATGCTCGCGATAAACGTCCAGACAACGGGTGCATTCAGACAGCCCGCGTCATCGTTGACGTCCATCGCGAGCATGCTCGCTCCTACAAGGGGTCCAGGCGGTCACGCAAAAACTCGATCAACGCCTGCACCGGTCGCGACGTCTGACGATGCTGCGGATACACCGCCGACAACGTCAGCGGCAGCGGTTGAAACTCCTCCAGCACCGCCATCAGTCGCCCGTCCTTCAGAGCCGAACCGACAATAAACGTCGGCAAATAGGTAATCCCCATCCCGGCAATCGCCGCGTCCCTGAGCACCTCGCCATTGTTGACCCGCATGCGCCCGGTGACATTGACCAGCAGCGGCTTGCCCTGCCCTTCGAAGCGCCATTGCACCTGACGCCCGTGGCCATAAGGCAGGCAGTCATGATGGTGCAAATCATCGGGTTTGAGCGGCGTGCCGCGCTCCGCCAGGTAAGTCGGGCTTGCGCAATAGACACGCTGGACAGAGGCGATGCGCCGCGCGATCAGCGTCGAGTCTTCCAAGACTCCGATGCGCAATGCCAGGTCATAGCCTTCGCCGAGCAGATCCACCGGGCGATCGCTCAAGTCCACCTCCACGGTGACATCCCGATAGCGCTGCAAAAATTGCGGCAGCAGACACCCCAGGTGCGCCAGCGCAAACGACAGCGGCGCACTCACTCGCAGGGTGCCGCGCGGTTCGGTGGTCTGCCCGGCGATACCTTGCTCCACCTGCTCCACTTCACCGAGCAAGCGCAAGGCCGACTCGTAGTAACTCTGTCCCAGCGGCGTGACATCCAGCCGCCGGGTCGAGCGATTGAGCAGGCGCACGCCCAGTCGCTCCTCGAGTTGCATCAAGCGGCGGCTGACAAACTGCTTGGACAACCCCAGTTGATCGGCCGCGGCGGTGAAGCTGCCGGAGTCCATCACTTGGCAAAAAATTCGCATATCTTCGAACGGGTTCATTGTCATGCCTTTGGTTGACAGTCAGGCACTTTATAGCGACTTCTCCCCTTTTTATCACCCTACCGCATAACAATGTGGGAGCGAGCCTGCTCGCGAAGACGACAGGCCAGACACTGTTGCAGTGTCTGTCAAACCGTTTTCGCGAGCAGGCTTGCTCCCACAAGGTTTAGCGTTTTGGCCGACGTTCTTACTTGGCGGTGAACGTGGTGTAGCTGTTGATCAGGTTGCGGTAGTTCGGCAGACGTTCGGACAGCAGGTTGGCCAGGCCTTCCATGTCGTTGCGCCAGTCGCCTTGCAGCTCGCAGGCCACGGAGAACCAGTTCAGCAGATGAGCACCGGCGGCCGACATACGGGCCCAGGCAGCCTGCTGCACGGTGGTGTTGAAGGTGCCGGAAGCGTCCGTCACCACGAACACTTCAAAACCTTCGGCAATGGCCGACAGGGTCGGGAACGCCACGCACACGTCCGTTACCACGCCGGCGATGATCAGTTGCTTGCGACCGGTGGCCTTCACGGCCTTGACGAAGTCTTCGTTGTCCCAGGCGTTGATCTGGCCCGGACGGGCAATGAACGGTGCATCCGGGAACTGCGCCTTGAGCTCCGGCACGATCGGACCGTTAGGCCCTTTATCGAAACTGGTGGTGAGGATGGTCGGCAGCTTGAAGAACTTGGCGATGTCGCCCAGGGCCAGCACATTGTTCTTGAACTCGTTAGGCGAGAAATCCTGCACCAGCGAGATCAGGCCGGTCTGGTGATCGACCAGCAGCACAACAGCGTCGTCTTTGTTCAAGCGAGAGTACGGAACGTTGCTCATGAATAAACTCCTTGGTGGATGGTTGTCGCTTGCAGCGCGCGACCAGGGGGTCGGCGCTTATGGGTATTCGTCAAAAAGCAAAGCACGAGCAGCCGAAGGCGCCCCAGAAACCGGCAAAATCACTCACGGGTGCATTCGACAGACGCGCCCGTTCATGGCTGTGCGAGTGCACCGCACAAGGACCGCTGCACTGGTGAACCTGCGCCTGCAACGGCGAGTTCGGCCGCCAGTGTCCCGGTACTTTGACCACCGGCGACCAGTCCGGAAGCACCGGCACGCTGGCAGGTCCCAGCTTCTCGAAATCCCCGGCGGCATACACCACCTTGCCGCCGACCACGGTCAGTACCGACTCGATCCATTTGATCGCTTCTTCCTCGACGCTGAAAAAGTCCGCGCTCAATGCGGCCACGTCCGCCAGTTGCCCAACCTTGATCTGGCCTTTCTTGCCCTGCTCGGAGGAAAACCAGGCGCTGCCATGGGTGAACAGTTCCAGCGCGGTCTGTCGCGACAAGCCCTCGGCGTGCAACGCCAGGCCACCGACGGTGCGACCGCTGACCATCCAGTACAACGAGGTCCAGGGGTTGTAGCTCGACACCCGCGTCGCGTCGGTACCGGCACCGACCGGCACACCTTCGGCCAACATGCGCTGGATCGGTGGCGTGGCTTCGGCCGCCTTGGCACCGTAGCGCTCGACGAAATATTCGCCCTGGAACGCCATGCGATCCTGGATCGCGATGCCGCCACCCAACGCCCTCACCCGCTCGATGTTGCGGGGGGTGATGGTTTCGGCGTGGTCGAAAAACCACGGCAAACCGTTGAACGGAATGTCACGGTTGACCTTCTCGAACACGTCGAGCATGCGGCTGATGGATTCGTCGTAGGTGGCGTGCAAACGGAACGGCCAGCGCTGCTCGACCAGATGGCGCACCACCGGCTCGAGTTCGTCTTCCATGCTTTGCGGCAGGTCTGGGCGCGGTTCGAGGAAGTCCTCGAAATCCGCCGCCGAAAATACCAGCATTTCCCCGGCGCCGTTGTGCCGCAGGTAGTCGTCGCCCTGATGCAACTTGACGCTGCCGGTCCAGTTCTGGAAATCCGCCAGCTCTTCCTTCGGTTTCTGGGTAAACAGGTTGTAGGCGATGCGAATGGTCAACTGCTGGTCCTTGGCCAACTGCTCGATCACCTGATAGTCGTCCGGATAATTCTGGAAACCACCGCCGGCATCGATGGCGCTGGTCAGTCCCAGGCGATTGAGTTCGCGCATGAACTGGCGCGTCGAGTTGACCTGATACTCCAGTGGCAACTTCGGCCCCTTGGCCAGCGTCGAGTACAAAATCATCGCGTTGGGGCGCGCCACCAGCATGCCGGTGGGGTTGCCATTGGCGTCGCGCACAATCTCGCCACCCGGCGGGTTCGGCGTATCGCGGGTGTAGCCGGCAACCCGCAGCGCCGCACGGTTGAGCAAGGCGCGGTCGTACAAATGCAGGACGAACACCGGGGTATCGGGCGCGGCCTGGTTAAGCTCTTCGAGCGTCGGCATGCGCTTTTCGGCGAACTGGAATTCATTCCAGCCCCCGACCACCCGCACCCATTGCGGCGTTGGCGTCCGGTCGGCCTGCTCCTTGAGCATGCGCAGCGCATCGGCCAGCGACGGCACACCTTCCCAGCGCAGTTCGAGGTTGTAGTTCAAGCCGCCACGGATCAGGTGCAAGTGCGAGTCGTTGAGCCCGGGAATCACGCAACGGCCCTTGAGGTCGATCACTTGCGTGCCCGAGCCACGCAATGCCATGGCCTCGGCATCGCTCCCCACGGCGACAAAGCGGCCATCACGGATGGCTACCGCACTGGCGTGTGGGTTCTCTCGGTCGACGGTATGAAATTGGCCATTGAACAGAATCAGATCGGCGTTCATCGCGTTTCCTTGGGCGAAGTGGATGAGGACAGCCAGGGCGCGAACAAGCGCGTCGCCATCGGCATGAACAGGTACACCACCGACAGCACGATGGTCAGGGTGATCAGGAATGTCGCGACCACGTATTGGGAGAGAAAAGCGTTGAGTTGCAACAACGGCCCCCAGAGCAACGGCACCAGCAAGGTATGCGGCAGAATCACCAACAGCGTGACCACGGCCTGCTTCCAGCGCGGCGGCGGCGAGCCCGTCTCGGCCTGCGGGGCGAACCAGAATTCGTTGACCGGATTGACCTCGGTCTGGTCGCCGTCGGCCAGCATCGGCGTGGCTTCTTTGACCAGCGCCTGGCGTTGCGGCGAATCGAGCCAGCGCTGCATCGCGCTGGGGGAACAAAAACGCAAGACGCAGGTGTACATGTCGAGGCCGGCGTTCTTGCCGCGCATCACATCCACACCCAAGTGCCCTTCCTGCTGTCCGGCGACACTGACAATATTGCGCAGCCAAGCCTCGTAGGGCACTTCAAAACCGGCTTTGACCCGGTGTTTGATAACCAGGGTCACGACCTCCTCGAAAGGCGAGTCGGGCACGTTGGAATCAGGCATGACGCAGGGCTCCGGCGAAACGATAGGGGGGGCGAACAGACAACCACGGGAGCTGATCACCGCTATTGAGTTGGATAGTGCCGTTGCGGAGAAGAAAAAAATTGAATGTACGTGCTGTCTTTGCGAGGGGGACGCGCAGCCACGGGACAACAGGGGTCGTTGTGGGCGCGCGCTTGCTCGCGATGGCGCAGCGTGTCAGTGAAAATAGCTGTTGAATGACGAACCGCATTCGCGAGCAGGCTCGCTCCCACAGAGGGTACGTGTACATCTGCAGGAAACAGGTCGGCTGTAAGGTCGCCTTCGCAGGCAAGCCAGCTCCCACAGGGGGTGGGTACAACTGCTAGATATATTCCGGCTGGCAGGCCGCCTTCGCGAGCAGGCTCGCTCCCACAGTGGGTACGTGTACATCTGCAGGAAACAGGTCGGCTGTAAGGTCGCCTTCGCTGGCAAGCCAGCTCCCACAGGGGGTGGGTACAACTGCCAGATATATTCCGGCTGGCAGGCCGCCTTCGCGAGCAGGCTTGCTTGTATGGTAGGACTTGAAGGGAGGAGGAGGGACAAGGCTCGATTCTGACTGTTGACGCAGTACAGACTGTGGGAGAGTTCGCCCCTCCTCCTTTCACCCAAGCGCCGATAAAGAATGCATCTGGCCTAGACCGACGATAGGAACAAGCCTGCGCCTCTGGGTGAGCCCTTCAAGTGCTTAAAACCTTATCCCGGAGGAAAACCTATGGCAATGCCGGTTTCTGTTTCAAAGCCGATCGTGGGCGTGGATGTCGCCAAGAAAGAATTGGTGATTTATCACGCCGAACTGGACCTGCTTGAAGAGATTCCCAACAACAAAACCAGCATCAACAAGTGGTTAAAGGACTTGCCGGGGAGTGTGGCTATTGCTGTTGAAGCCACCAACATCTACCACCTGGAGTTCGCTGACCTGGCCTTTGAGGCCGGCTGCGTGATTTACATGGTGGGCGGCTATGAGCTCAAACATTACCGAGAAGGTGTGAAGGTCCGTGCCAAAACCGATGCACTGGATGCCAAACTGCTTGCTCGCTATCTGAAGAACGAGCATGAAGAACTTCACCCATGGACGCCGCCGACACCGCTGTATCGCCAACTCCTGAGTCTTTTTCGCCGCCGGGCGGCCTTGGTCCAGGCCAGGGTCGGCCTAGTGCAAAGCTGGTCGAATGAGCCCTTGCTGAAGGCTGCTTTTTCCGAGCAAATAAAGTCCATGCAGCAGCTTGAGACGCTGATCGAAAAGACGATCAACGATCAGCTGAAAGAAGCCGGTTTGCTGGGGCAGTTGAAGCGTTGCTTGAAAGTTGAAGGGGTTGGATTTTTGACTGGCGCGCGCTTGCTCACGGCGTTCCAGCGCGGAGACTTCCGAAACGCAGATGCCTTTATCGCCTTTCTTGGAATGGACTTGCGGGTGTCAAAATCAGGGCAAAAAGATGGTCGCCGGAGTTTGACCAAGCGAGGCGATCCAGAAGCCCGCCGCCTTCTGCACAATGCGGCTATGTCGGCGAGTCGAACCGAAGCCTGGAAAGGGTTTTACCAAGAACAAAGAAATCGGGGTTTCAGCACCACTCAAGCCCTGGTGATGCTGGCTCGCAAGCTCGCTCGTATCGTATTCGCCCTGCTGAAGGGGCAGAGTGAATACCAACCGAAAACCAGTTGAGGGCTTCCCCTCAACCATAGAATCTCCCACAGTGGGTACGTGTACATCTGCAGGAAACAGGTCGGCTGTAAGGTCGCCTTCGCAGGCAAGCCAGCTCCCACAGGGGGTGGGTACAACTGCCAGATATATTCCGGCTGGCAGGCCGCCTTCGCGAGCAGGCTCGCTCCCACAGTGGGTACGTGTACATCTGCAGGAAACAGGTCGGCTGTAAGGCCGCCTTCGCTGACAAGCCAGCTCCTACAGAAAAGCAAAAGCAAAGCGGCGTACACCACCCCGCTCTTCACCACTCATCAGGCCGAGCGTTAGCTCGCCTTCAGCTCTTGATCTTGATCTTGATCTGCCCGCCCCTATATCGGGAGGCCTCGTTCCGGTGTTCATCCGGG
Source organism: Pseudomonas umsongensis (assembly GCF_002236105.1). Classification (GTDB taxonomy): domain Bacteria; phylum Pseudomonadota; class Gammaproteobacteria; order Pseudomonadales; family Pseudomonadaceae; genus Aquipseudomonas; species Aquipseudomonas umsongensis. Next base: position 94,866 of record NZ_NIWU01000001.1, on the reverse strand, counting down.
GAGTGGCGCGCAGCGCCGTTCGACGCAGTCGAACACGCTGCATGTAGGTACCAGCGAAGCCAACCGGAGGGCAGTGTCCCCGGATGGACACCGGAGCGAAGGAACGCCGAGCCCCAGCGAGGGGCCGGACGCTGGGGCAAGACTTTTTGGTTCCTTTTGTGGCGTTTGACAAAAGGGACTCGCCGTAAGGGCGAAACCATAAGCCGCCGTTACCGCAGCAACGGATATGTACTCAAACAACCAGCAACCTGGTCGACTACCAGGCCGCCAAGGTCAAGCCAGAACAGCCAAAGGCTCAGACATGAACTGACTGATGCGCGACCGCAACCAACGCTCCGCCGGATCATTGTCATGCACCCCACTCCACGCCATCGACAACTGCGCCGCCGCAATCTCGAACGGCGGATCTTCAGCGCGCAAGCCACACCCCTCCACCAACGCACAAGCTGCATAATCGGGCACCGTGGCAATCATCTCGGTCCCGGCGAGCAACGCGCGCAAACCACTGAACTGCGGAACCCCCAGCACCACTCGACGGGTACGACCAACCTTCGCCAGATCCAGATCGATATTGCCGCTCAGGTCCCCGGAAAACGAGACCATCGCATGGGGACGCGCACAATACTCATCCAGGGTCAGCGTTCCCGGTCGCTTGTCACCGCGCAGCACTTTGCAGGGAATATCGCGCAGTTTCTTGCGCTTGGCATTGGCCGGCAACTCGGTGGTGTAGCTGACGCCCACGGAAATTTCCCCCGACGCCAGCAAGGCCGGCATCAGCAGGTAATTGGCCCGGCGTACCACCACGACAATGCCCGGTGCTTCTTCCTGCAGCTTGCTCAGCAGTGGCGGGAACAACCCGAACTCGGCATCGTCCGACAGGCCAATGCGAAACACATCGCAACTGGTCGCAGGATCGAATTCCTTGGCGCGACTTACCGCGCCGGAAATGGTATCCATCGCCGGTTGCAACTCCTTGAGAATCGCCAATGCCCGCGCCGTCGGCTCCATGCTTCTACCGTTGCGCAACAGCAAAGGGTCATCGAACAGATCGCGCAACCGTCCCAGGGCCGCGCTCACGGCAGGCTGGCCCATGAACAGTTTTTCCGCGACGCGGGTCAGGTTCTTCTCGAACATCAAGGCTTCGAAAATCACCAGAAGGTTCATGTCGACACGGCGCAGATCGTTACGGTTCATAGGCACGGTTCCTTTTTGTGTTGAGCCAGGCGCGAGGCAGCGATTGTGTCTGACTTTACGCAAGAGTGCCCGTCATGGACGAGGAATTAACAACGTTTAACTCGCAACCCAGAGCCCTGGAGTTCAAGAATGAAGCCTACCGACACGGACATTCGCCATGGCTCAGTTGCAGCAAAGCGCCGCCCGCGCGGCAGTCGCACAAACACAAGGCAAAAGCACCAGCGGCCTCAGTCCGCAGCGCGAGCGGTTGGTCAAACGGCTGATCCTCGAGCGCCTCGGAGAAACCCTGCAAGTGACCGAACTGGCCCAGGCCTGTTCGCTGTCGCGCAGTCATTTTTCCCGGGCGTTCAAGTGCAGCACCGGTTGCTCACCCCAGGAATGGATCCGCCAACAACGCATCGCCCGGGCCAAGCTGCTGATCCAGCACACTGACCTGAGCCTGACGCAAATCAGCCTCGAATGCGGCTTCTGCGACCAGGCGCATTTCTGCCACATGTTCACCCGCAGTGAAGGCATCAATCCGTTTGCCTGGCGTTGCCGCACAGTACGCGCCCTTCCCGCCTCACCCGCACAAACAAACCTGCTGCAGCCGGCGATGGCGACTTCACGGACGCCATCGCCGGCATACATCAACCCTTGAGGAATGCCAGCAGATCGGCGTTGAGCTGATCCTTGTGGGTGTCTGTCAGGCCATGGGGCGCGCCAGGGTAGACCAACAGCCGCGAATTTTTCACCAATCCTGCCGACGCGATACCCGCGGCCTCGATCGGCACCACCTGATCGGCGTCGCCGTGCACCACCAGCGTCGGCACGTCGAATTTCTTCAGGTCTTCGGTGAAATCGGTTTCTGAGAATGCCTTGATGCAGTCGTAGGCGTTCTTGTGGCCGGCGGCCATGCCCTGCATCCAGAACCAGTCGATCATGCCCTGGGACGGGGTGGCGCCTGGCTGGTTAAAGCCGAAGAACGGGCCGCTGGCAAGGTCCTTGTACAGCTGCGAGCGATTCACCAGCGAAGCCTGGCGAATGCCGTCGAACACTTCGATCGGCAGGCCGCCGGGATTGGCATCGGTCTTGAGCATCAGCGGTGGCACCGAGGAAATCAGCCCGGCCTTGGCCACCCGCTCGGTGCCGTGACGACCGATGTAGCGCGCCACTTCACCGCCACCGGTGGAGAAACCGAACAGCACGACGTTGTGCAAGTCCAGGTGTTCGATCAATTGCGCCAGGTCATCGGCGTAGGTGTCCATGTCGTTGCCGAACCATGGCTGGCTGGAACGGCCATGTCCACGGCGGTCGTGGGCAATGACGCGGTAGCCCTGGGTGGCCAGGAACAACATCTGCGATTCCCAGCTGTCGGCATTGAGCGGCCAACCGTGGCTGAAGACGATCGGCTGACCGCTCCCCCAATCCTTGAAATAGATCTCGGTGCCGTCGCGGGTGGTGAACGTACTCATGGGGCGTGTTCCTTACGTGGGGTTGAGGTCAATCAATCGGATGTGCGGCGCATTCGCTCGGCCAGCCGCGCCACGCGCTCGCCCAGGTGTGCCGCGGTGCTGCGGTCCTCGGCGGGCGGTGCGAGGTCGGGGGACTGTTCGACATTCGACTGGGCCATGGCGCCCAATGAACTGCCCAGCCGGTTCATCTGGCCGTCGAACTCGCCCGTGGCGGAGCGTGCGGGCAGCAGGTCGAGGCCAACCCAGATCATCGAATGCTGGGCCGCGAAAACCGCCATCTGCAGCAGGGTGTTGAGTTTGTCGCCGCACAGGCAGCCGGAATTGGTGAAGCCGGCAGCCAGCTTGTCGCGCCAGGGTTGCGCCAGGTAAAACGCCGCCGTAGCCTCCATGAAGGCCTTGAAGGCTGCCGAAGCGCTGCCCATGTAGGTCGGGGCACCGAAAATGATCGCGTCGGCGTGGTGCAAACACGCCCAGTGTTCGTCCACGTCTTCGACGGCAATGAGTCGGCAGGTGCTACCCACGTGCCGTTGCACACCCTGGGCCACGGCTTCGGCCATGACCCGGGTGTGCCCGTAACCGCTGTGATAGACCACCACCACGTTACTCATCTCCGGCGTCCTCCAGACATGTAGAATCCATTTAGGGTTCGCAGTCTTGGCGTAGACCGGACGCACGACGAGTTAAACGTTGTTAATTTTCCCAGGCACGCCAAAAGCCCCGGCGACCCGGATTTAACGCTGCCTCGACCAATGTTCACGGGACCGCCCGCCATTACCTGATACACGACATTCAATGCGTTTGAGCAACAGTCATCCGCGCAGCGCATTGCAAGGCGGCAAAAACCTGAGGAATATGCTCGAAAAGCGCGTCCCAGACGCATGCATACAGGAGTAAACCGTTGACCCTCGCCCCCGAACAGGCTGTGCATTTCGGCCCCTACAGGATCTACCCCGGACGACGTCTGGCGATGGAATCCGAACGGCCCCTGCGCCTGGGCCGACGTGCCATGGACATCCTGTTGATCCTGCTGGAGCACGCCGGGAAAGTTGTCAGCAAGCAGGACCTGATGGCGCAAGTCTGGCCCGACAGCGTGGTGGAAGAGATCAACCTGCGGGTGCACATGGCAGCCTTGCGCAAAGCCCTTGGCGACGGTCAGGCCGGCCAGCGCTACATTGTCACCGTGGCCCAGCGTGGCTACAGCTTTGTTGCACCGTGCTCGCTGGAGCACAGCGGGCAAGGCCTACACAGCGACGCCGGGAAATTGAGTGGCCATAACCTGCCCTTGCGCAGCACCCGTCTGATCGGTCGTCAGGTGCTGGTCGACAACCTGGTGGCGCAGCTGCCACGCCAGCGTTTCATCACCCTCGTCGGCCCCGGCGGTATCGGCAAGACCACCGTCGCGCTGCGCGTTGCCGAGCAACTGATCGGCCATTACCGAGACGGCATCCGCCTGCTGGACCTGGCACCGATCAACGATCCGGCGATGGTCTGTGGTCACCTGGCGACAGTGCTGGAACTGTCCCTGCACGACAGCGAACCGATGAACAGCCTCGCCACGTTCCTGCGCGAACGGCATATGTTGCTGGTCATCGACAACTGCGAACACTTGATCGACAGCGTGGCATTGCTGTGTGAAAGCCTGCTGCGTGGCGCGCCGCAGGTGCATATCCTGGCCACCAGCCGCGAGAGCCTGCGAGCCGAAGGTGAATACGTGCAGCGCCTGGAATCACTGGACTGCCCTCCGCCCATTGCCGTGCTGGACCATACCCAGGCGCTGGGTTTTTCCGCACTGCAGCTATTTGTCGAGCGGGCCATGGCCAACCACGACAGCTTTGAGCTGACCGACGCCCAATTGCCGCTGGTGATCGATATCTGCCGGCGCCTGGACGGCATTCCGCTGGCCCTGGAACTGGCGGCCGCGCAGGTCGCGAACCTTGGCCTGCAGGGTTTGCTGACGCAGTTGCAGCAAAGCTTTGGCCGACTGACCCACAGCAACCCGACGACCCTGGGCCGGCACCAGACCCTGCGCACGACGCTGGACTGGAGCTTCAACCTGCTCAACGCCTGCGAACAAACCTGCCTGCGTCGACTGGGCATCTTCCGCGGTGGCTTTACCCTTGAATCGGCGGCGGCGGTGATCGTGGGTGAACACATTGAACCGAGCGAAGTGTTTGGCTCGATCACGCAATTGGTGGCCAAGTCGCTGTTGAACGTGGACGTCGGTGACGAAGCGGTTTTCTACCGCCTGCTCGACACCACCCGCAATTATGCCCTGGAAAAACTCGAACAAAGCGCTGAATTGCCCGCCACCCGCGACCGCCACGCCCAGAGATGCCTGGTACTGATGCAGCAGGCGCAAAACGACTGGGAGCATATTCCCACCGGGCAGTGGATCGAGCGGTATGCCCGCAGCCTCGAAGACCTGCGCGCGGCGCTCGACTGGGGGCTGTCTGCGCCAGGCCCGCATGCGTTGGCGATCCGCCTGACCGCGACATCCACGCCACTGTGGCAGGAACTGTCGCTACTGAACGAGTACGGCGGTTATGTGCGCAAGGCCCTGACACTGCTCGATGCAGCGCCCGAGCCCTGTCCGCGCTTGAAAATGCTGCTGAAACTGGCTTTGGGCAGCACCTGTTACCACGCCCAGGGCGGCACTGCGCAAACCGTCGAAGCCTTCGTCAGTGCACGGGCCCTGGCCATTCACTGCAACGATGTGGCCGGTCAGTTGCGCGCCATTTCCGGGCACCTGGCCGTCAATCTCAGTTGCGGCCACTATCAAATGGCCCTGGAACAGAGCGAGCAATTCGACCGACTGGGGCTGCACAATGACGCCGCGCTGTCCTTGAGCACCCATCGCCTGCGTGTGCTGACCCTGCACTTTGCCGGCGACCAGCAACGGGCGCGGATAAACGCCGAAGAGGTGATCCAGCGCATGGCCCACAGCGGTCATCTCAATCGCTTCACCCATGGGTTTGGCGTGCAATACGACCAGAGCGTCGCCGCCCTGACCATCCTGGCCCGCATCCTCTGGATTCAAGGCCACCCCGAACAAGCCTGGCGTACGGCCCGCCAGGCGCTGGACGTTGCGCTGCAGATCAACCATGGCACATCGATCTGCTACACCCTGGCCCTGTCGGGCTGCCTGATCGCCCATTACAACGGCGACAACCAAACCGCTCGCGAACTCTTGCGCCTGCTGCTGGAACAAGCGCAGAAGCACTCGGTCCTGCTGTTCTATACCTGGGCTCGACACTATGCGCAGGTCATCGACGGTGCAGACGCCCAGGCGTCATCTCGTCCGGGTGCGGGTTTGATCAAGGAAATCATGGTCACCCTCGACAGCGGCCTGGTCGATGACGATTTGCTGCAACGCGCCGAAACCGGCGCGGCAGGCTGGAGCACCGCGGAGATTCTGCGGGCCAGGGCCAATGCGCTGCTGGCGGCCGATTGCCCGGTAAAAAACTGTACCGCCGAGACCCTGTTGATCAAGGCGCTCAACATAGCAAAAGCCCAGGGTGCCCTGGCCTGGGAGCTGCGTAGCGCCACCTCGCTGGCGCGGCTTTGGCAACGCCAGGGCCGCTACCGACAAGCCCGGGACTTGCTGTCGCCGGTCTACCAGCGGTTTACCGAAGGCCATGCCACCCCCGACCTGGTCGCTGTACAACGGTTACTCGCAGAGTTGCAGGGCCACGTGCCTGGCTGATGGTCGGCGGCTGTGACTGACGTAGCCGGCGTAGCGCATTTCGTAGGTGCGCAAGGCCCCGCTCTGTTCGAGTTTTTCCAGGGCATAGCAGCGGGTCGTATTGAGCAAGCGATAACGGGTCACACCGCGGACTTGCTCCAGCGACACCAACGATTTGAGCGCCAGGCTCTCCATGATGCTGGCCAGACTCGACGGCGGCAGCATTGCGCAACTGATCACCTCCAGCGCTGCGTCGTCAGTAAACGCCGACTTGAACACCGCCAGACGCTGCAACACGGTTTGCTCCATCGGTGCCAGCCGCTCATAGCTCCAGTCCAGGGCCGCTTTCAGGGTCTGGTGCCGCGGGACTGCCGTGCGTCGCCCCTGGGTCAGCATCTGAAAGCAGTTATCCAGTTGCGCCTGCAGTCCCACCAGCGCCAGCGCATCGATCTGCGCGGCGGCAAGCTCGATGGCCAAGGGCAAACCATCGAGTCGCCGACAGATTTCGCGCACAGCCTTGAGGTCCTGCTCGCGCAGGGCAAATCCTTGCTGGCGAGCTCGGGCGCGGCTGACGAACAGCTGCACCGCCGAATAGCTCATGACCTCATCGAGACTGCACAATGCCGACGCAGGGGGTACCAACAGCGGCGGTAAAGGCAGGAGCACTTCGTCGGTGACCCGCAGCGGTTCACGACTGGTGACCAGGATCGACAGCCGAGGTGCCGACGTCAGCAACGTCTCGACCAGCGTCCGGCAGCCTTCCAGCAGGTGTTCGCAATTGTCCAGGACCAGCAATGCATGCCAGCGCCCCAGTGCGTCCACGTCCGCGCCGATGCCCAGCGGCAAGGTGCGCGTCAGATGCTCGACCAGTTGCGCCGGGTCATCGATCAGCGCCAGATCCACCCGCCACACGCCATCGCGATAGTGCTGCAACAGCAATTCAGCGACACGCAGCGCAACGGTGGTCTTGCCGATGCCACAGGGCCCGACCAGTGTCATGCAACGGCGCACCGGCAACTGGCGCACCAGACTGCCGACAACTGCGTCGCGACCAGTAATGGGCGTAAGCCGTGCTGGCAAATTGTGCGCCGGGCTCGCAAAGGCGTCGCAGGGCAATGGAGTCACCTCCAGCGCCTGTCGCACCGGCGCGACAAAGCTGTAGCCACGCTCAGGAATCGTGGCGATGTAGCAATGCCCGTCCTGTCCGTCACGCCCGCCCTGTCCGTCACGAAAAACCCGACGCAGCGCCGCAATGTGCACGCGCAAGTTGATTTCCTCGACCACCGACCTTGGCCAGACCCGGGCAATCAGTTCGTCTTTGCTGACCACCGAGCCTGCACGCTCGACCAGCACCTGCAAGATATCCAACGCGCGCCCGCCCAGGCGCAACGGCTGATCACCCTCCAGGACCAGTCGCTGCTGGAGGTGGAACGCGTAGGGACCGAAGTGCAACACCGTGTCGCTGGTTACGTTTGTAAGGCTGTTCATCCACTGTCACCCGCTGGAAAACTGCTCGGCACGCGCAACCATCCAGGCGCTGCGTACCTTCATTGCAATGAGCTCAGCGGTATCTTGGCAGGCCCAGGTGACGGTACAACAGCCACGGGGGGAGCGTCACGGCCATTAGGGTGCGCACGACGGACAAGGGCGCTAGCTGAATTGCTCGCGATACTGGGTCGGGGTCAGGCCAAGCTTTTCACCGAACAGGAAACGCATGTGCCGCACGCTGCCGAATCCACTTTTGAACGCTACCGTCTTGAGCGGCAAGTCACCGGATTCCAGCAGGCTCCTGGCGCAGTCGATACGTGCGCTTTGCAGAAACTCCATGGGTGTCATGCTCACTTCCCGGGCGAAGACCCTGGCGAAATGCCGCGGGCTCATATTCGCGAGGCCGGCCATGCGCTCAATGCTGAAAGTTTCGTCCAGATGTTCGAGCACATGGTTCTGCACCCGGGTAATCGCCGTTTCGTGCGGAGCCACTGCCGCCATCAACGGGCTGAACTGCGCCTGGCCACCCTGGCGCTTCATGACCACCAACAACACCTTGGCCACATCCTGGGCGACCTTCTTGCCATGGTCTTGGGCGACCACCGCCAGCGCCAGGTCAATGCCGGCGGTGACGCCGCCGGAAGTGATGAGGTTGCGGTCCTGGACATAAATCTGGTCGGTCTCGACCGTCGCCTTGGGGAATGCCTTGATCAACCGGTCGGTGTAATGCCAGTGGGTGGTCACGCGATAGCCGTCGAGCAAACAGGCGTGTCCCAGCACAAACGCCCCGGTACAGATCGAACCATAGGTTTTCGATCGACTGACGTTGTGCTTGAGCCACTCGAGCAAGGGCGGATATTTTTGGTTGTAGGCACCAGGCCCACCGGGCACCAGCAGCAAATCGAAGCCATCACAGGCCTGATCGACAGGCAAGTCTGCCTGCACCTTCACGCCATTGGACGCCCTCAAGGCGCCGGGCTCGGTGCCAAGGGTCGTCAGTACATAGTGGTCATCGGGTTTCAGATAACGATTGGCAATGGAAAACACCTCCATGGGCCCGGCCATGTCGAGCAGGAGAAAGTCGGGAAACAGCACCATTGCTACGGTTTTCATGGGTTCAACATCACTGGAAAAAAGGATATGTACTGCGCACAAGCACTTGTCGAAGCGGGCTTGCTCCGGGCAGCGTTCCGACGAATGCGGTTTGTCAGTCACCAAAATTGTTGAATGTAACACCGCATTCGCGAGCAAGCCCGCTCCCACAGGGTACCGCGCCCTCAGGCGCATTATTGTCAATCTGAAAGAGACAGTATTTCAATTTTCAGCTACTTATTGCATCAATCGATAAACATTAACCTTCTCCTCACTCGGACGAATTGACGTCCCCACAGGAGATTTCATCATGCTGACCCTTCGCAAAGCATCGGATCGTGGCCTGGCTAATCACGGTTGGCTGAAGTCGTTCCATACCTTTTCCTTCGCCAGCTATCGCAACCCGAAAGAACAGGGTTTTTCCGACCTGCTGGTGATCAACGATGACCGCGTGGCAGCCGGCAAGGGTTTCGGCCAGCATCCGCACCGCGACATGGAGATTTTCTCCTACGTGCTCGAGGGTGCGCTGGAACATAAGGATACCTTGGGCACTGGCTCGGTGATCCGTCCCGGCGACGTACAGTTGATGAGTGCCGGCAGCGGCGTGGCGCACAGCGAGTACAACCACTCGGACTCGCGGCCCGTGCACTTCCTGCAAATCTGGATCGTCCCTGACGTCAGCGGAGCCAAACCGCGCTATCAGCAAGAACACTTCAGCACGCAGAAGAAACGCGGTCGCCTGCAATTGATTATCTCCCCCGATGGCGCCCAGCGCTCGCTGAAAGTGCGCCAGGATGCGCGAGTGTATGCCGGCCTGATCGATGGCAAGGAAACTGCGACTCTGGAACTGGCCGCCAATCGCTACGCCTACGTGCATGTGGCTCGCGGTCGCGTCGAACTCAACGGCGTGCCGATGCAGGCAGGCGACGGTGTGCGGGTTCGCGAGGAACAGTTGCTGACCTTGAGCAATGGGGTGGATGCCGAGGTGCTGGTGTTCGACTTGCGCCCGCAAGAACTGCCAGAAATGCCATAACAGGCCTACACCAGCCCCTGTAGGAGCGAGCATGCTCCTACAGGTTCCCGGAAAAACCTTCGACAATCTCATCAATCACCGCACGGACCCTCGCGGTATGCCGAAGGTCCGCGTGGGTCACCAGCCACACGTCATACGGCAACGGCCGCGTGCGCTCCGGCCACAGTCGGACCAGCCCATCTTTCTCCCCCACATACACGGGAATCTCCCCGATCCCGATGCCTGCGGCAATCGAACGCCGCACCAGCAGGCTGGAACTCAGGCTCGCGGCAATCCGCCCGCGCACTACGGGTTCGTTGACCAGTGTCATGTCCTTTCCACCTTGCAAATACGGCTGGTAAACCACCAGGTCATGCCCTTCGAATGCCGATCCTGGCGAGGGAATACCGTGGGCATCCACGTAGGCTTGCGAGGCGAACAGGCCCACCGGCCAACGGGCGATTCGCCGGGCTATGAGGTCCGGGTTGTCCGGCCGGGTATTGCGCACGGCGATATCGGCTTCGCGTTTGGCCAGGCTGAGGATTTGTGTCGAGGCGTCCAGTTGCACCCGCACGTCGGGGTGACGTTGATGCAGGCGGGCGACGGCCGGAATCAGGAAGTCGATGGCCAGGGAGTCGGTGGTGGTCACCCTCACAATGCCCGTCAGCCGGTCGTCGAGGCCCTGGATGCGCCGCTGCAGTTCCAGAGCCGAATGCTCCATTTTCTCAACCGCGCGCATCGCCGCTTCGCCCACGGCTGTCAGCGCATACCCATCGCTGGTGCGCAGGAACAACGTGGCGTTCAATGATTTTTCCAGCGCAGTGATGCGCCGCCCCACCGTGGCCTGATCGACACCCAATACCCGCGCGGCACCGCGCAGTGTTGATTCGCGGCAGACCGCGAGAAACACCCGTGCGTCATCCCAATTCATTGGGTCCTCCATAAGATGCATTTATGCATCACCATAACGCGAAATCGCTGCATTAGTGCATCACAGAAGTTGGTTAAGCTGATCACCAGTAAAAATCTGCAGGAGAGCGTTTATGCTCACTCCCTCGAACACCCCACGCAATGCATTCTGGCTACCGATCCTTGCCGGCCTGTGCGCCAGCCTGGTCAGCATTGGCCTGGCACGTTTTGCCTATACGCCGTTGATTCCCTCGCTGATCCAGGCCCATTGGTTTTCCGCCAGCGACGTGGTGTACCTCGGTGCCGCCAACCTGGTGGGCTACCTGATCGGTGCACTGATCGGCCAGCCGCTGGCACGTCGCACGTCCAACAAAAGCGCACTGCGGCTGATGATGCTGGCGGTCACACTGTCGTTCTTCGCCTGTGCGTTCCCCTTGTCGGTGAGCTGGTTTTTCGGCTGGCGTTTACTCTCGGGTGTCGCCGGCGGCGCGATCATGGTGCTGGTGGCGTCGACGGTGTTGCCGCATGTGCCCGCCTCGCGCAGAGGCCTGGCCAGTGGCGCGATCTTTCTCGGCATAGGGCTGGGCATTGCCGGTTCGGGAACGATCGTTCCGCCGTTGCTGAGCCTGGGCCTGCAGCAAACCTGGCTCGGCCTCGGTTTGCTGGCACTGATCCTGACCGCCATCAGCTGGTTTGGCTGGCCGGCGGTCGCACACCAGGCAATGACGACAGAGACGCACCATGCCGCGCCGACCCGCACCCACCCGGGTGTCTACCTGCTGTTTGCCCAATACGCACTCATGGCGGCGGGGCTGGTGCCGGCCATGGTGTTCCTGGTGGATTACGTGGCTCGCGGCCTCGGCGCCGGGCAACATGTCGGCGCACTGATCTGGGTGATGTACGGCCTCGGCGCGATTGTCGGGCCGGTGAGCTATGGTTTTCTTGCGGATCAGTTGGGCGCCAAGCGCAGTATCCGCATGGTGTTGCTGGTGCAGGCGATTGCCGTGGCTGCGCTGTCGGTATCCAGCGCCTTCGCCTCATTGGCCGTGCTGGCGCTGATCCTCGGATCATTCCCCCCAGGCATCGTGCCGCTGGCACTGGCACGGGTTCACGAACTGGTCCCAGGGCATCATCAGCAACAGGTGGTCTGGAGTCGCGCCACTGTGTCCTTCGCCACCTTCCAGGCCATTTCCGGTTTCGCGTATTCGGCCCTGTTCAATGCCAGCGGCGGCCATCATGGGCTGATGTTCGAGATTGCGGCCGGAGCCATTGTGGTGGCGTTGTTGCTGGAGTTGGCGGTGCGTTTGATGAATCGACCTGACCCTGTTGTTCAGGCCAGTTGCCCATGAAGGTCAAAAGATCGCAGCCTGCGGCAGCTCCTACAGGTGTCTGCATTCCCATGTAGGAGCTGCCGCAGGCTGCGATCTTTTGATTTTCCACACAGGTAGGTATATGCAATGAATTTGCCTAAAGACATGACCTTGATTGAAATCACCCAACCCGGCGCTCCTGAAGTCCTGCAACCGCGCCAGGTACCCTTGCCCACGGCGGGCGTCGGTGAAGTGCTGATCCGCGTGCACGCCGCCGGGGTCAATCGCCCCGACGTGATCCAGCGCGCCGGCAAGTACCCGATGAAACCCGGCATGAACCCGATCCCGGGACTGGAAGTGGCCGGTGAAGTGGTCGCCGTTGGCGCGCAAGTCAGTGATTTTATCGTCGGCGACAAGGTCTGTGCGCTGACCAATGGCGGCGGCTATGCGCAGTACTGCGTGGTCCCGGCCAGCCAGGCCCTGCCGATACCCGAAGGCATGGACTGGGTGCACGCGGCGGCGGTCCCGGAGACCTTCTTTACGGTGTGGGCCAATCTGTTCGACATGGGCGGCGCCAGCAAAGGCCAGCGCGCGTTGATCCACGGCGGCACCAGCGGCATCGGCACCACCGCGCTGATGTTGTGCCGCGAGTTCGGCATCAAGGCATTCGCCACGGCGGGCAGTGAGGAAAAGTGTGCGGTAATCCGCCAATTGGGCGCCGAAGCGATCAACTATCGCGATCAGGACTTCGTCCAGGTCATTGCGGAAAAAACCGCCGGCAAAGGTGTCAATGTCATCCTCGACATCATGGGCGGCTCGTACCTGAACCAGAATATCGCGGCATTGGGCATGGAAGGTCGACTGGTGATGCTGGGCTTCCTCGGCGGTGCCTTCGGCAAGGATGTCGATTTGCTGGCGATCATGGCCAAGCGCGCCGTGGTCACCGGTTCGCTGTTGCGTTCGCGCACCCGGGAAGAAAAAGCCTCGATCGCCGAACAGCTGCGCGAATATGTTTGGCCGGTACTTGCGGCCGGGCGTTGCCTGCCGATGATCGACCAGGTTTACGCGCTCACCGAGGCGGCACAAGCCCATACGCGGATGGAAGCCGGCGACCACATCGGCAAAATCGTGCTGCGCGTGGACCTGTAGGAGCCGGCTTGCTGGCGATGGCGGTGTGTCAGACAGCATCAATGTCGACTGTGCCATCGCCTTCGTCGCAGCGCCGCCTGGAGCAACCCCGCTCCCACAAGTCGCATTTTTCCCCACCCCGCGCGCGCATCTGTTAAAACGCGCACTTCATGTCCATACCGGTGAACCACCCGATGGCCACTGCCCTCCTCACTCGCCTGCGCCTGCGCTGGCTGCCGCTGCTGTGCATGGCCGCGCTGGTCGTCGGCCTGCCCGTGGGTTGCGGCGCACTCAAGTACAAAGAGCGCGAGTTGCTGTTTCGCATTGAACCGGGCACGGCCCGCTGGTATCGCGGTTTGCCTGGGGACGTGCAGGAATTCGACATCAAGCCCGTCGAGTTCAAGGCCGGGCAAAACCTGCATGCCTGGTGGTGGCCGGCCGCGCGCCGTGACGCGCCATCGATTCTCTACCTGCACGGCGTACGCTGGAACCTGACCGGCCAGGCCTTTCGCATCGAGCAGTTGCGAGCCATGGGCTACTCGGTGCTGGCGATCGATTATCGCGGATTCGGACAGAGCCAGGGCGACCTGCCGTCGGAAGCCAGCGTTTACGAAGATGCCCGGGCCGCCTGGGATCGTTTCACCGCGATGCAACCGGATGCCAGCAAGCGCTTGATCTACGGCCACTCCCTGGGTGGCGCGGTGGCCATCGACCTGGCGGCAGACCTGACCGCCCAGGCGAAAAAGGCAAAACGCCCGGTCCCGGTGCGCGGCCTGGTGATCGAGTCCACCTTCACCTCCCTGGGCGATGCCGTCACTGAAGTCGCGGGCAACAACCTGCCGGTGAACTGGTTGCCGGTGCGCTGGTTGCTGTCGCAGAAGTTCGACTCCATCGACAAGATCGTCGACATCGACATGCCGTTGCTGGTGGTCCATGGCCTGGCCGATCAGTTCATGCCGTCGCGGTTCAGTCAGCAGTTGTTCAATGCGGCCAATGAACCCAAGCGCTTGTTGCTGATACCCGGCGGCACGCACAACAACAGCATGAGCCTGGGCGGCAGCCAGTATCGCCAGGCGCTCGAAGGCCTGATGCGGGCAAAACCGCAGATAGCCGGGGCTAAGGGTTCACGGGGCATGGTGTCACGGGGTGCCCAGGATTCCTGAGTGTTATCGATAACCCCGGGCCTGCAGGTCGAACAGCTGCGCATAACGCCCCCCGGCCGTGACCAGCGTGGCATGATCGCCACGTTCAAGGATGCTGCCCTGATCCAGCACGATGATGTGATCGGCGTTGCGCACGCTGGAAAAACGGTGGGAAATCAGCAGGGTCATGCGACCTTGGGTGTGCTGGCTGAAATGCTCGAACACCGCCGCTTCCGCCGCCGGATCGAGTGCCGAGGTCGGCTCGTCGAGGATCAGGATATCGGCATCGCGGCGCATGTAGGCGCGCGACAGGGCGATTTTCTGCCATTGCCCACCAGACAGCTCCAGCCCTCCGGCAAACCAGCGCCCCAGTTGCGTGGCATAGCCGCGATCGAGGCGCTCGATGAACGGCGCAGCCATGCCTTCGGCGGCGGCTTGCTGCCAGCGCTGCTCATCCTTGAACGCCAACGTGTCGCCCACGCCGATGTTCTCGCCGACGGAAAACTGGTAGCGGATGTAGTCCTGGAAGATCACCCCAATCCGCCGGCGTAGCGCGTCTTCCTCCCAGGCTTGCAGATCGCTGCCATCCAGCAGGATGCGTCCTTGATCGGGCCGATACAGCCGGGTCAACAGTTTGATCAGCGTGGTCTTGCCCGAACCGTTCTCCCCCACCAGCGCCACACTGTGCCCCGGCACCAGATGCAGGTCGATGCCTGTCAGCGCGGCGCGACTGGCCCCCGGGTAACGAAAGCCGACGTTCTCGAAGCGCAGGCCGTCGCCAGGCACCGCGCCCACGGTCAGATGACCGGTGTCGGCAACCACGGGTTCGGCCAGGTATTCGTAGAGGCTCGACAGGTAGAGGCCATCCTCGTACAAACCACTGATGGCGCTCAGGCTGCTGCTCACCGCCGCCTGTCCTTGCTTGAACAACACCAGGTACATGGTCATCTGGCCGAGGCTGATACTGCCGTGGACCGCGTCGACCACCACCCAGGCATAGGCCAGGTAGAACGCCGCGGTGCCCAGCAGGCCGAGAGCAAATCCCCAGCCATCGCGACGCAGGGTCAGCCGCCGGTCCTCGGCGTAAAGCCTGGCAAAGGTGTCGCGGTAACGCTGCAACAGCAGCGGCGCGAAACCGAACAGCTTGACCTCCTTGATGTAGCCCTCATGGGAAAGCAACGTCTCGATGTAGTTCTGCTGCCGGCTCTCCGGTGCGCGGCGGGTAAACAGGCGAAAGGCATCGCCGGAAAAGTGCGCCTCGGCAAAAAATACCGGCAACGCACCGACCACCAGCAACACCAGGGCCCAAGGTGAAAAATGCACCAGCAACACACCGAAGCTGATCAGCACGATCAGGTTCTGGATCAGCCCCAGCGACTTCATCACCAACGCCAACGGCCGGGTCGAGGCTTCGCGCCGAACCCGCACCAGCTTGTCGTAGAACTCCGAATTCTCGAATTGCACCAGCGATAACGTCTGGGCCTTTTCCAGAATCATCGTGTTGACCTTCTGCCCCAGCTGCACCCGCAACAGCGACTGCTGTACCGACAGCGCCCGCTGGGTGGCGGACAGCAAGGCCAGCACACCCGCTTCCAACAGCACGTAGCGCAGCACCGGCCACAACGGCGCACTGCCCTGCTGCGCGTGCAATTGCATGGCGAAGACCACGGCGTCGACAATGCGCTGGCCCAGCCATGCCGCCAGCGCCGGAAGTACACCGGCGACCAGCGTTGCCAGCACCAGCCCCAGAAACAGCCCCCGGGATGTACCCCAGACAAGGAGCAAGGCACGGCGTGCCTGGTCGAGGAGCGAGGTGACACGGTCAAACATCGGGCTCACCTGTCAGACTCCGCCGAGGTTTCGAGCCGTCCCTCCTGAAACCGCGCCCGATACCGCCCCGGGCTCTCTCCCGTCCACTTCTTGAAGGCCCGATGAAATGCACTCGGCTCCTGGAAACCCAGTTGTTCGGCGATATCGCCGATACTGGCCTGGCTCCCGCGCAACTGTTCGAACGCCACCGCGCGTCGCACTTCGTCCTTGATCTCCTGATAGGAACAGCCTTCGCGTTCGAGTTTTCGGCGAAAGGTGCTGGGGCTCAGGTGTTGTTCGAGGGCAAAGGCCTGCAGGGTCGGCCATTGGCTGTAATGGCTGTTGCGCAAGCGCTGGTGTACCTGCGACGCCAGGCCGTGCTGGTTGCGAAAGCGGATCACCAGCCATTGTGGCGCGGTGCGCAAGAACACTTTGAGCGACGCCAGGTCCTGGACCACCGGCAGGCGCAGGTAATGACTGGCGAACTCGATTTCGGTGCGCTCGGCACCAAAGGTCAGGTTCGGCCCCCAGAGCAAACGGTCATCGCTGAGTGACAGGCGCGCATGGCGAAAGTCCGCGCGGTCGATCGGGATGCGCCTCCCACCCAGCCAGCAGAGCAGGCTGATCATCAACACCAGGAACGTCTCTTCGCCGAATCGGCTGACGTCTTCGTTGGCCGCCTGGCTGTCCAGACTGATGACCGCCCGCTTGCCGCGCACGGTCAGCGTGCCGCGAAAATCCCGGAGGAACAGGGCGAAGTTGGCCAGGCACTGGCGCATGGCCTTGTGCAGGTCCGGCTCCTGGATCAAGGCGCGACAAATCAGGGCGAATGCGCCCGGCGGCATGCCATGGGAATCGAGCCCGAAGAACTCGTCATTCAGCTCGCGGATCTGAATCAGCCACAACGCCGCAAAGGCATTGGCCGACACCCGCGAGGTGGGGTCCTGCATCAGCGCCGGATCGATACCGGCCTGTTCCAGCACAGCCCGCACTCGCTGTGGATCGTCCCCCAGCCCGTGGATCATCGCCTGCACGAAGTAGGCGGCTACCGAGTCCTTTTCCCGCATGCGAACGCTTCGCTCCCCATCACCCGAAATGGCAAAAAACATCAGTGCCGTTGAACAGTTTCGGCATAGGCCAACCACTGCGCCGGCTCTAGACTCGCGGCAATAGTACGCTTTCGGCCATCACGACGGCCAAGGTATCGCAAGGTTTATCGAAAGGACGGCAACATGAATCTGCAAAACATTGGGGTGATCGGCGCCGGCACCATGGGCAATGGTATCGCTCAGGTCTGCGCCCTGGCCGGTTTCAACGTGACCCTGCTGGACATCAGCGAGGTTGCCTTGCAAAAAGCCCTCGCCACCGTCGGCAAGAACCTTGACCGGCAAGTCGCCAAGGAAACCCTGAGCGTCGAGCAAAAAAACGCCGCCCTCGACAAGATCCGCACCAGCACCGACTACAGCAGCCTGCACGATGCGCAACTGGTGATCGAAGCCGCCACCGAGAACCTCGACCTGAAACTGCGGGTGCTGCAACAGATTGCCGCGCAGGTCAGCGCCGAGTGCGTGATCGCCTCCAACACTTCGTCGCTGTCGATCACCCAGCTGGCGGGCAGTGTCAGCCAGCCTGAACGCTTCATCGGCTTGCACTTCTTCAACCCGGTGCCGGTGATGGGCCTGATCGAAGTCATTCGCGGCCTGCAAACCAGCGATGCAACCCACACCCTGGCGCTGGACATGGCGACCCGCCTGGGCAAAACCGCAATCACCGCCGGCAACCGCCCGGGGTTCGTGGTCAACCGGATCCTGGTGCCGATGATCAACGAAGCGATCCTGGTACTGCAGGAAGGCCTGGCCAGCGCCGAGGACATCGACGCCGGCATGCGCCTGGGTTGCAACCAGCCTATCGGCCCGCTGGCCCTGGCGGACCTGATCGGCCTGGATACGCTGCTGGCGATCATGCAAGCCTTCTACGAGGGCTTCAACGACAGCAAATACCGCCCGGCGCCATTGCTCAAGGAAATGGTCGCCGCCGGTTACCTGGGACGCAAGACGGGGCGCGGCTTCCATGCCTATGCCTGAGCGTTGCTCGCGTTTCGCCGAATACCGGGACAAGGTGCTGGAGCTGTTCGCCAGCAAGGGTTTCGGTCAGGTGGGCATGCGCGAGCTCGCGACGTGCCTGGGGCTTTCCCCGGGCTCGCTGTATCACCATTACCCGAGCAAACAGCACCTGTTGCTGGATTTGATCGAAGAGTTCTACGAAGAGCTGCTGGCCACGCTGGGGCGCATCAAGCAACAGGCGCCGGCCAAGCGCGACCGACTCAACAGCCTGATTCGCGCGCACCTGAATTTACATCGCGACTTGCCCTGGCATTATCGCCTGGTGGAGCGCGACAGCAGTTGCCTGAACGAAGAGCAGCAGGCTCGGGTGCAAAAATTGCGCGAGCAATACGAGCGCCAGTTGATGGTCCTGCTCGGCGCTCGTTCGAGGTTCAGTGAATCAGGTCTCCTGGCGGCCGGCCATGCCATCGCCGCCCTGCTTAACAGCGCACCCAGCTGGCTGACCGGCCATTCGCTGGACGAAAGCGAGCACGATGAACTGCTGGAGAACCTGGTCGGCGGTGCCATCGAGCGCGTGCTCGCGCCGAGGCGCACGAGCGAGGCTATAAGCCTGGCGCGCCCTATCGAGAAAATATCTAAAAATACCCAGGCTGCCTCCGCGTTTTAGCGCTTTGCTTGCCCAGTCGATGCCATCGGAATTCGCGCTTGCACCCAGCGTCCAATTCGATGTGTACCTTCCACTGACCGGGAGCGCAATCATGAAAATCAATCCCTACCTGATCTTCAACGGCGACTGCAAAGCCGCATTCACCTTCTATGCCGAAAGTCTCAAGGGCCAGCTCGAAGCCATGCTGACCTTCGGCGAAACACCTGCCGCCGAGCACGTCCCCAAGGATCTGCACAACCTGATCATCCACACCCGGCTGGCCGTGGGGGACCAGGCGATCATGGGCTCGGACACCACTCCCGATCGCCCCACCGATGAGATGAGCGGTTGTTCGATTTCGCTGAATGTCGACAGCATCCAGGAGGCTGAACAGGTGTTTTCAGCCCTGTCCGAAGGTGGCAAGGTGCAAATGCCGCTCGAGGCCACCTTCTGGGCCGCGCGTTTTGGCATGTTGGTCGATCGCTTTGGCGTGTCGTGGATGATCAACTGCGAAAAGGACCAGTAACAGGATCGCGCACAGCGCCGCTGTTCAAGTCTTCGAGCAGCTCCGGCCGGGAACGGTCGGGCACTCTGGCAACTCCCGGGCCGTCTGCTACCGTCAACAAGCCACCCGTGTGACAGCGGCCCTTCGGAGGAAACCACCATGCACACCCATGACCCGTCATGGTCCACCCGTCTAAAACTGTCGCTGCTGGCAGGAGGGCTCGCCGCCGCCCTGCTGGCACTCAGCGGTTGCGCGACAGTCGATGCCCAGACCACCGCCTACGTTGGCGTGGAACATCCCGCACCGACACTGCCCAGTGAAGTCGTCGTATTGCGCTCCGAGCCCCTGCGCCCGCACGTTCGGCTGGGCGAAATATTGATCGACGCCAGTGTTGACCCGGCCCCGCCCATTACCGAGGTCGAGCAGAAACTGCGCGAAGAAGCCGCCAAGCTCGGTGGCGATGCCGTGGTGGTGGTCTATGACCATATCCAGCCGGTAGGTGCCTATCTCAACGGGCCGCTATGGGCTCGCGACGTACAGACCGTCAATGGCCGCAAACTCAAAGGGATCGTGATCAAGTACAAGTGAACAGCAGGTTTTTTCGCTGAAATTGACAACGCGGGGCGCAGTTTCCCCGCGAGTCAGCGGTCGCATTCGTGTCCGCTTACCACCCCTGTCCCCTCCCCCGGATCTAGAAAAAACCGGCTATCGACAATCAGGCCCGCCTGCGTGGTTGCACGTGGGACTTGCCCGGGCCTGACCTGCCAATAGTGACAGTGACGCTCCGGTATTTTTCGCCCGACACTGATATGTTTTTTTTCATTTGTTTGATTTATGAAATTTTATGTGCCATTTATAGCCTCGAAAATCCACGGAGCGGTCCCCTTCGACAGATCGGACGATCGCTGCGCGCAACACCCAAACACCTCATCCAGGGAGTCAACAATATGAACAAGACAGAACTTCTAGGTACTCTGGCACTGTGCGCCGCAAGCTTGCTGGCACATGCCGACGAAGACAGCCTGCGCATCGGTATCGAAGCCGCCTACCCGCCCTTCTCCTTCAAGACGCCGGAGGGCAATGTCAGTGGTTTCGATTACGACATCGGCAACGCGCTGTGCGAAGAAATGAAGGTCAGGTGCGAATGGGTCATCCAGGAATTCGACGGCATGATCCCCTCACTGAAAGTGCGCAAGATCGATGCCGTGTTGTCGTCGATGTCGATCACTGAGGACCGCATGAAATCCGTCGACTTCAGCAAAAAGTACTACCACACGCCGGGCAAGTTCGCGATGAAGGCCGGCAACGTAATCAACGACCCGCTGGTCGACCTCAAGGGCAAGAAAGTCGGCGTCCAACGTTCCTCGACCTATGACCGTTTCGCCACCGAGCAGCTTCAGAAAGCCGGCGCCTCGATTGTTCGCTACTCCTCACAGAATGAAGCCTTCCTCGACCTGGCAGCGGGTCGCCTGGACGCCACCCTCGCCGACGTCGTCAACACCAACGAGAGCTTCATCAAGACGCCATTGGGTAATGGTTTTGCCCTGGTCGGACCCGACATCAACGACCCCAAATACTTCGGCAAAGGCGCCGGGATTGCAGTGCGTAAAGGCGACAGCGCGAACGTTGCGCGCCTGAGTGCGGCGATTGACGCCATCCGCAGCAATGGCAAGTACCAGCAAGTGATGGCCAAGTACTTCGCGTTCGATATCTACGGCGAATAAGCCTTTACCCCAGACCCTGGCGCAGGCCTGTGCAGGCGCCACTTGTGGCTTGTCTCGTGCGCCTTGCGGCGCTCGCTTGAGGAACTTCAACATGCTCCACGGCTACGGATCGAGCATTCTCGATGGCGCCTGGCTGACCATCAACCTTGCCCTGACCTCCATGACCCTGGCCATTGCCCTGGGCCTGATCGGCGCCGCCTTCCGGTTGTCGCCGTTCAAATGGCTGGCGGTACTGGGCGAAGGCTATACCACCCTGATCCGCGGGATTCCCGACCTGGTGTTGATCCTGCTGATCTTCTATGGCGGCCAGGATCTGGTGAACCGCCTTGCCCTCGCGCTGGGCTACACCCGCTACATCGACATCAATCCGTTTATCGCGGGCGTCTGCACCATGGGCTTCATCTTTGGTGCCTACCTCTCGGAAACCTTTCGTGGCGCCTTCATGGCGATCCCCAAGGGCCAGGGCGAGGCCGGCGCGGCCTATGGCATGAGCGGCCTGCAGGTGTTCTGGCGGATCCTGGTGCCGCAGATGATTCGCTTCGCCATTCCCGGCTTCACCAACAACTGGCTGGTGCTGACCAAATCCACTGCGCTGATCTCGGTGATCGGCTTGCAGGACATGATGTTCAAGGCCAAGAACGCGGCGGACGCCACCCATGAGCCGTTCACGTTTTTCCTCACCGCTGCCGCGCTCTACCTGATGCTGACCAGCGTGTCGTTGCTGGTGCTGCGCTATCTGGAAAAACACTACTCGGTCGGCGTCAAAGCCGCCGAACTGTAACGGGGAGCACAGGCATGATTCTCGACTACAACCTGATCTGGGAAAACCTGCCGCTGTATTTCAATGGCGCGCTGGTGACCCTCAAAGTCCTGCTGATTTCCCTGGCCATTGGCCTGGTGCTGGCGATTCCCATCGCGTTGCTGCGCGTATCCCGTTCGCCGCTGCTCAACTTCCCGGCCTGGCTCTACACCTACGTGATTCGCGGCACGCCGATGCTGGTGCAATTGTTCCTGATCTATTACGGGTTGGCGCAGTTCGAAGCGGTACGCCAAAGCGCGCTCTGGCCGTACCTGTCCAGTGCAACTTTCTGCGCTTGCCTGGCCTTTGCGATCAATACCAGTGCCTACAGCGCCGAACTGTTGGCCGGCAGCCTGAAGGCCACCGCCTACGGCGAGATCGAAGCCGCCAAAGCCATGGGCATGTCGCGCTTGACCCTGTACCGGCGGATTCTCCTGCCGTCGGCCCTGCGCCGGGCGTTGCCGCAGTACAGCAACGAAGTGCTGATGATGCTGCAAACCACCAGCCTGGCGTCGATCGTCACGCTGGTCGATATCACGGGAGCCGCGCGAACGGTCAGTTCACGGTTCTATCTGCCGTTCGAGGCGTTCATTACCGCGGGCCTGATCTATCTGGCCCTGACCTTCATCCTGGTTCGTCTGTTCAAGTTGGCCGAGCGCCGCTGGCTGGCCTACCTGGCACCGCGCAAGCACTAAGGAGTCTCATGCAACACATTCAATACCTGTTGCCGTGGAGTGCCTCGGGCACAGAACGAAAGCTCTCGCTGTTCCGTTTTGGCAGCGGCGCGCGCAAGGCCTACATCCAGGCTTCCCTGCACGCCGATGAATTGCCGGGAATGCGCGTCGCCGTCGAACTCAAGCGCCGCCTGCAGGCGCTGGAAGAGCAAGGTCGCCTGAACGGGGTGATCGAATTGGTGCCAATGGCCAATCCGATCGGTATCGCCCAGATGTTCCAGGCCACGCACCAAGGTCGCTTCGAGTTCTCCAGCGGGAAGAATTTCAATCGCGACTTCCCGGAACTCGGCAAGGACGTCGCGCAGCGACTGGAAGGTCAATTGGGCGACGATGCCGATGCCAACGTCGCCCTGATCCGCCGCGCCATGGGCGATGCCCTCGCCAACTTGCCGGCAGCGACCTCGGAGCTCGACGGTTTGCGTCGCCTGTTGCTGCAGCATGCCTGCGACGCCGATGTGGTGCTGGACCTGCACTGCGACTTCGAGTCGATCATGCTGTTGTATACCATGCCGCAAAACTGGCCACGCCTGCGCTCGTTGGCCGCCCGCCTGGACGCCGGCGTTGCCCTGTTGGCCGAGGCTGCGGGCGGCAGCGCTTTCGATGAAGCCTGCGCACTCCCCTGGCTGCAACTGGCCAAGCGCTTCCCTGAAGCCAATATTGCGCTGGCATGTGTAGCCACCACTATTGAATTGCGCGGCATGGCTGACACCGAACGCGAGACGTGCGTCGACAGCGCGCAAGCCATTCTCGGCTATCTCGCCGATCAAGGCCTGATCAGCGGTGACTGGCCTGCGTCGCCACCAAGCAGGTGTGAAGCGACACCGTTCGCCGGTGCGCAGTACGCCTACGCGCCACACCCGGGGGTGGTGAGTTATCTGCAACCGCTGGGGGCCCGGGTCAAGGTCGGCGATCCGCTGTTCGAAGTGATTGATCCGCTCACCGACCAGCACAGCGTGGTGCGTGCCAGTACCGACGGCATTCTTTACGCCCGCGAACGCCTGCGCTTTGCCCAGCCCGGCCTGTGGCTGGCGAAAATTGCCGGCAGTACCCCCATTCGCCAAGGCCGCTTGCTCAGCGACTGATAACAGAGAGTCAGAACCATGTACAAGCTGGAAATAAAGGACCTGCAAAAAAGCTACGGCACCCATGAAGTACTCAAGGGCGTGTCCCTGGAGGCGAAAGCCGGTGACGTCATCAGCATCATCGGCTCCAGCGGCTCGGGCAAAAGCACCTTCCTGCGTTGCATCAACCTGCTGGAACAACCCAACGCCGGCAACATCGCGCTCAATGGCGAACAGCTCAAGCTGGTGAGCAACAAACTCGGCGGGCTCAAGGCTGCCGAACCCAGGCAGCTGCAACGCATGCGTTCGCGGTTATCGATGGTGTTTCAGCACTTCAATCTCTGGTCGCACATGAGTGCCCTCGAAAACGTCATGGAAGCACCGGTACATGTACTGGGCATCGACAAGAAACAGGCGCGGGAAAAGGCCGAGCACTACCTGAACAAGGTCGGCGTGGCACACCGCATGGACGCCTGGCCGGCGCATATGTCCGGAGGTGAGCAACAGCGGGTGGCGATTGCCCGGGCACTGGCCATGGAACCTGAAGTAATGCTGTTCGACGAGCCCACGTCGGCACTCGACCCCGAACTGGTCGGCGAAGTGTTGAAGGTCATGCAGGACCTGGCGCTGGAAGGCCGGACCATGGTGGTCGTGACCCACGAAATGGGCTTTGCCCGCGAGGTGTCGAACCACTTGGTATTCCTGCACAAGGGCCAGGTCGAGGAACGTGGCGACCCGCGCGAGGTGCTGGTCAACCCGCAGTCCGAACGCCTCCAGCAGTTCCTGGCTGGCAGCTTGAAATAAGCCTTCCGCGCACACCGACTCTTGGCCCGTCGCTGCACACCGAGGGTCGGCTTCGGAACGCTCCGGCCGGGATGTTGCCCACCCAAAAAGTTCTTCACGGAACCGCCTGAAACAACGAGCTCATCTCCCTCAGTTCAATCCTCCTGCTATCAAAGAAAACCCCGAAAGCAGCATTAAAACATCCAGGAGCCTTTGAAATGTCGTCATGGAGATTTTCAGCGTGATGAATTTGCCAATCGACATGCCTGCAGCGAGCGAGATTCCGATCAGCAGGCCTTTCAATACGACGGTCAGGGGAAGGCCTCCAATCGCTTTGAAAGTGATTGTCTTGCTCAAGTAAATAACAAACGAGGCGGCTGCTTCGGTTGAGAGCAATGGGCCTTTCAATAACCCGTATGCAGAAAAAATTGGAATGGTCAGCGGCCCGGTAGAAAGAACAATACCCCTGAGGTAGCCGACAAAAGCCCCTGTGATTAAGAGCTGCCAAAGCGAAAGAGTGAAATTTCTTGATTTTGCCCAGTGGCGATAGGGAATCATGAGCAGAAAGAACGTCCCGAGGGCTATATCAATCCAGGTTGCTTTCAGGCTCCAGAGTGTGTGTGCACCAAGAGCCGCTGCGGGTACCCCTGTCACCGAATAGGCTAAAAACGCCTTCCAGTGAATATCCTTTCGCCAAAGAATAACTCTTGAAATATTGCCGATGATTGCTGCCACCGCCATGATCGGCACCGCCTGCTTGGGGCCGAAACAAAGGGCGAGCGCAGGCAGAAGCATGATCGATGCCCCCGTACCGATTACACCACTGACGACGCCTGAAATGACCCCGATAAACAAAACGAGTAAGTATTCTGTCATTTGTCTTCCAGAGCGAATGTTGGTTTTTTTACTATTTCAACGCCGCTCCAACACACCGATAACTTCACTAACTTAGTAAGTTAATTTTTTCTCAGGGTGATTGCGGATTCGATAAACCAAGCCACCGTGCCAGGCTTCGATTAATTTTTGTATGTGGATGACTCGAGAGATCTTTCTTTATATTTTGTAGGAGTTTTCGCTGACTTTGTTGCATGGTCGTAGTGAAGCCTGAGTACTGCAGCAACTTCAGGCGCGAGTAGCTTGAAATAAGTCATCTGCGCACAGCGAGGGTCGGCTTCGGATACACTCGCGAGCAAGACCTCTGTAGGAGCGAGCATGCTCCTACGGGTCATTCGCCCCACCCCACCTCCAACCCTCAGGACATGTTGAGCCGGATATGCCAACCCCTTCGAAAGACACCACGGTCTATGCCGCGCCAGTGATGCGCAAACTGGCGGAAATCGTTTCCGACCTGCCGCCGTCACTGCGCAAAGTGGCGGACTTTGTCCTGCGTCACCCGCTCAGGGCCGCGACGCTGACCATCGAAGAAATGGCTCAAGAGACATCCACCTCGCCAGCAGCGGTCAATCGACTGGCCAAGGCGCTGAACCTGGGTGGTTACACCGGCATGAAAGCCGAGCTGGTCGCGACGTTGCAGCAGATGGTGTCGCCGGTCGATAAGTTGCGCAACGAACTGGCGCATCGACCGGGTGGTGCATTTGGCCTGCATGAGCAAATCCACAGCGCCAGCAGCAATCTCGCCACGGCGGCGACCAACAACCATGCCGAGACCTTCGAGGCCTTTGTCACTCGCCTGATCGAGGCGCGGAAAATCTACATCCTCGGGTTTGGCAACAGCGTCTACTTCGCCGGTCTCGCCGCCTCTACCCTGATGCCCTTCTGCGCGGACGCAACCGCCATCAGCATGGAGGGCGGCAACGAAAACGCCGCTTACCGGTTGGCTGCCATCACTGATGAGGACGTACTGCTCGCGATCTCCCTGCCGCGCTACTCCCTCGATACGCTGCAACTTGCACGTTTTGCCAACGCGCGCGGCGCCTCGGTATTGGCGATCACCGACTCACCCGCCTCCCCGCTCACCGCCATTGCCGAACACGTGCTGTTTGCCCCGGCTGACCATCCGGTGTTGACCAGTTCCAACATTGCCGTGCTTGCCCTGATCGAAGGACTGGTGGCAGGCGTGATGGCTCGCAACAAGGAAGCCGTGAAGCTGGCCACCGAACTGACCGAAAGCGTGATGTCTTACCTGCACATCCCCACAAGCAACAAATCGCCGAAAAAGTGATGGTTCCCGGGCGCCCGTTGCAACACTTCGGATCTGCCGCCCGTCTGCCACTGCGCACCTTCCTGTGAGCCGTGCTTCAAATGCCGTACATACCCTTGCACGGAAGACTCAAACGATGAACATCACCATTGTCACTCTCATGCTCACGGGCTTGTTGTCGGCTTCGCCGCTTTACGTGCAGGCCGCCGAGAAAACCACCGAGGATGCAACGATTCCACCTTCGGCACTTCCCGGGCTCAACCAGCCGGAATCCAACGAAGAAAAGGCAGATAAAAAGGGCGAGGAAGCAGCGGGTTCAAACGCCGGTGCCGACGCGCACTCCATAAAAAAAGACGCAGCATCGGAGGACGACGGGGAGAATCAAAGGGGTAGCAAGTCTGGCAGTTGACCAACCTCTACCCCTTTTTCAAAAGCCCCGGATGTATCAGTCGTCCCGGTCGTCACGATCGCGATAACGACGGTTGTCGCGATCATCGTCACGACGATCGTATCGATGGTCATACCCTCGGTCATCACCCCGGTCATAGCCACGGCGATGATCATGATCGTGATATCGACCGTACCTTTCTCCGTCTTCCCAGTGAGGTCCGCAGCCTCCCAGCAAGAGCAGGCTGGAAATGGCCAGGGTCATCATTACTGCGCGATTCATTTGAGCATCCTGAAGGTGGGGGGTGAGAGGGTTTCAGCCGCTGGAAAATCCGCACGGTGTTGAAACCCTGACTTTGACCATTCAGTAACTCAATGATTCCGCTGGCAAAAAAACTGGCCGGCACGCCCGTGGCGCGAGCCCCGGCTCGGCGTGGTTTAGCCTGGGAAATGCTGGTTGCCAATCACCACCACATCCTGCTCGGTGATCGGCGCAAGTGCCGCCACCGCCCACAGATCATAAACCGGATGGGCACGCTGGCGGCCTCAGGCTTCTTCATTGCGGGCTAATGAACTGCTTGAAGCCGTCAGCTCCCACCCCATCGGCTCGAACGAACCGATCTTGAGCCTGTTTTCAACGTGCCGACGAGCAGAAAACGGGTCGGCTGGAAACGGTCATGAACCCACCCGCTCCACGCCCTGAAAAAGTCGCCCTTGGAGCGCTCAGCCAAATTTTCAATCAACATCCCGCAAAACAAAAATTCTTACAATCCAATTATGTACTAAAGTAAGGGGTTGAGTGTTTTAATGGGTCTTGAAATGCCAAAGGCCCAATCATGCGCATCAAATTTTCCGGCATTCCTGCATTCGGCATCTACATTGCCCTTGTTTGCCTGTTCGCGGCTGCATGGATCACCCACCCGTCCCCCGAGCACTCGCCCTTTGCCCTGATCAATCCGGCCTCGGCGGTGGCGGATAAGGACGCTAAACCCATCTATACCAGCCGTTTCGCCTCCTCCGGGCTGGTGGACTTCGTGCATTCGGCGGCGGTCACTGCCTTGCCTGACGGTAGCCTGATGGCGGTCTGGTTCGCCGGCACCCGCGAAGGCGCAGCCGATGTTCAGGTGCGCTCCGCCCGTTTCAACCTGAGTACCGGCGAGTGGGGGGAGGAACAGGTCATGGCGACCCGGGACTCGACCCAGCAAAGCACGCGAAAGTACATCCGCAAACTGGGTAACCCGGTCATTGCCCTCGCGCCGGACAACCGCCTGTGGCTGTTCTACGTTTCCGTGTCCATGGGCGGATGGGCCGGTAGCGCGGTCAATGTGATGGTTTCAGACGATTTTGGCGGGCATTGGTCGGCACCACGCCAATTGATCACTTCACCGTTCCTGAACATCAGCACCCTGGTCCGGTCGGCACCGGTGTTCCATGCCGACGGTTCCATCGGCCTGCCGGTCTACCATGAGTTCCTCGGCAAGTTTGCCGAGTACCTGTACTTGAGCGCAGACGGTGATGTGATCGATAAATTCCGCATCAGCCATGGCAATAATTCATTGCAACCGGCGATCGTTCCGCTGGATGGCCAACGCGGCATCGCCTTGTTGCGTTATGCCGGTGACACCCACCACCGGGTCCTGGCGAGCCGCACGGAAGACGCCGGACAAAGCTGGAGCGAACCTTATCCGCTGGTTCCTTCGAACCCCAACTCCTCGTTGGCAGCTGTTGCGACGCCGGACCGCGGGTTGCTGGTAGCGCTCAATGACCTGCAGGATGGACGCTTCAAGCTGAGCCTGTATGGCACCGATGCGAAAATGGACGATTGGCGCCTGTTGCACGACCTGGACAAATCACCGGATCCAGAGGGCGATCCGTATACCCCTCTGGTCTACAAGGAAATCATCGGCAAACAATTCCGTGGCTCCAGTGGCAAGCTGCGCCAGACGCTGGAGGCGCAATTCCTCGCCAACCTCGACAAACGTGTGTGTAAACGCCAGGAATGTGAGTTTGAATATGAATACCCCTACTTCCTCCGCAGTCCCGACGGGATGTATCACCTGGTCTATTCCTGGAACAACACCTTCATCAAGCACGTCACCTTCAACGATGCCTGGCTGGCCGAGCGTCTCCAATGATTAATCTGTGGCAGGCCCATGCCAGTTTCGCGATGATCCTCTTCCTGTTACTGCCGTCTTTTGGCCTGGGCAGGACCTGGCGCATCGCGCTGCTGCTTGCCTTGCTGGCCGCCAGCTTCATACCGCTGGGCGGGTTGTCGCTGGCCGCTTACCTGCGCAGCCATATCGACGACCTTGCGATCACCTCAATGGTGTTCATGGCCTGGGGATGTTTGCGCAGGCTAGGTCTGCTGCCGCCTGAGCGGCAGGGTCAAACCAGCGTATTGATCCTCTTCGCCGCGCTGGCCCTGGTGCTGTACCCCGCAACCCTGGGCCTGAGTGACCTGGACCCTTACCGGCGGGGCTACAGCCCGCGCCCCCTGTTGTTGTTCGTCGCACTGATGACGCTCGGCCTGTTCTACCTGCGCCATTACCTGGCCGTGGTGATGTTGACCTGTGCGACCCTGGCCTTCCTCGTCGGGATCAAACCCTCCCACAACTATTGGGATTACCTGGTCGATCCGTTGCTGGGCCTGTATTGCTGCGTGGCACTGCTGATGCTGGCGGCGCGTCGGCCGTATCGCCGGCTCATCACCCTGCGCGGCGCTTGAACTTCAATGAAATCTCAATAAGGAAACGGGCATGGGCTGGCTGAAATCGAGACGTCTGCATTACTGGCTGGGTGCAACAGCGATCGCCTTCGTGCTGTTCGCACTACTGCGGGTGGTGTTCTTTTTCGGCTTTTCCGGTTTCGACGCCAAAGCCCTGGGCGACGAACATGTGCTGACAACTCTGGGCATCGGCTTTCGTTTCGACTTGCGCCTGGCCATCCTGATCATGCTGCCGCTGGTATTGCTGGCCTGGATCCCGCGCTGGAACCTTGTCGGCAGCCGCCTCCTGCGCGGCATCGCCCGCCTGTACCTGGTAGCCGCCCTCAGCGTCGCGCTGCTGATCTACATCATCGATTTTGGCCACTACGCCTACCTCGGCGTGAGGATCAACGCCACAGTGCTGCGCTTCATCGAGGATGCGCAAATATCCCGTGACATGGTCTGGCAAACCTACCCGGTCATCTGGATCTCACTGGGTTGGTTGGCAACCGTCGCAATCGCGACACTGGCCCTGGTGCGTCTGGAGCGCGTCACGCTGGACCGTCCACGCAAAACCATTCACCCGCTCTGCGCGACATGGGGCGGTGCAGTGATGGTGGTGCTGGTGCTGCTGGGTATCCTGGGCCGTGTCGAACACCTGAACATCGAGAACCCCGTGCCGCTGCGCTGGAGCGATGCGTTCTTCTCGGGCAACAACCAGGTCGCCGCACTGGGCCTGAACCCGGTGATTTTTTTCTACGACACCGTCAAGGTCGGCCAGTCACGCTATGACGAGGCACAGGTGCGCGAACATTACGCGGTCATGGCTCACTATCTGGGCGTCGACAAACCTGATCCGCAGGCCCTCGACTTCGTCCGCCACCAGACGCCACAACCTTACAAAATCAATGGCTCGCGACCACCTAACGTGATGTTCGTCATGCTCGAGTCGCTGGGCACCAGTGCCGTCGGAGCCTATGGCAACCCGATCAATCCAACG
Source organism: Pseudomonas umsongensis (assembly GCF_002236105.1). GTDB lineage: Bacteria > Pseudomonadota > Gammaproteobacteria > Pseudomonadales > Pseudomonadaceae > Aquipseudomonas > Aquipseudomonas umsongensis. Next base: position 64,079 of record NZ_NIWU01000001.1, on the reverse strand, counting down.
CCCAACATCGATCGCCTGGCCACGCAGAGCTGGTTCTTCAAGCACTTCTATGTGCCGGTCACGGGAACGGCCAAAACTGTCTGGGCCAGCATTACCGGGGTACCTGACGTCACTCGACAGGAAACCGCGACGCGTAATCCACTTATCACCCGGCAAAACACGCTGGTCAATGCCTTCACCGGCTACGACAAGATCTACACCATTGGCGGCAACTCCGGCTGGGCCAACATGAATGCCCTGATCCGGCAAAGCATCGACGGCGTTCGCCTGTTCGACGAGCGCGACTGGAAATCCCCGGTGGTGGATGTGTGGGGCATTTCGGACCTGGACCTGTTCAAGGAAACCGACCAGATCCTGCAAGCGTTGCCCAAGGACAAACCGTTCTTCGCCTATGTGCAAACGGCGGGCAACCACCGCCCATTCACCATTCCAAAGAGCAATGACGGCTTCGAGGTCAAGCACCCTACCCTGGAGCAAGTCCAGGCCGCCGGCTCGCGCAGCGTCGAGCAATACAACGCCGTACGCCTGCTGGACTTCAACATCGGACGCCTGATGGAAATCGCCAAGGCCGGCGGCTGGTACGAAAACACCATTTTCGTGCTGTTTGGCGATCACAACACCCGTATCGCCCAGATCCCCTTCCTGGCCCCGGCCTACGAGCAACTGGGCCTGGAGAGCAACGCGGTGCCGATGATCATCCACGCGCCAGGCCTGATCGGAACACGCAAGGTCGAGGAAGCTGTCGGCCTGGTGGACCTGCTGCCAACCGTGGCAGGCATGGCCGGCCTGGAGTTTCGCAACAGCGGCATGGGCCGCGATATCCAGCAGCCCGCGCCCGAAGGCGAACGTGTGGTGCCATTGGTGTTGCGTGAAGGCACCTTCCCGCTGATTGCCGGCGTGACGCAACACTACATGGTGCAGATGGAACACGACGGCAGCTCGCCAACCCTGCATGACCTGGCCTCACCGACGCCGCTGGACAACGTGGCCGAGCAAAACCCCGAGGAGTTCAAGCGACTGTCACGGTTGACCCGCGCCATGCACGAAACCTCACGGTTGATGCTGTACCAGAACGTACGCGACTAACCACTCAACAGTTACGGTTTTACCGCGGGACCTGCGCCAGTGTGAGGGGCGACGGATGGCCCCTTCGGCGGAACAGTGAAACTCACTGTCGTATGGGTGAGGATCCTGTGCGTCGGGTCGGCTACTTCAAGCAGAACCTTGTGGGCGCCGGGGGTCAGTCCGACCAGGATGATCGGATCTTCACTGGTGTGCGCCCATGTACCTTTCCAGTCGTCGACAGTCACGTGAAGGTGGCCCAGTCGTGGGGATACATCGGCGGCCGCCTTACCGAATACTGGCATGATCCTGGCGTGCTCTGTTCGATACTGGATGATGACGACCCCGCGGGCGAGCGGCTCGGCGAGCGGCGGATAGGCAATGAGCCTTGGCGTCGTCTCGGATTCCAATGGCAATATTGCCGGTGGGTGATCGGTGTCGGCCGCCCCTTGACCGAACGCTGCCGTGCAAGACAACACACTCCAGGCAATGGCCAACAGATTTGCGGAAGCCATGGTGGATTTCTCCTAAAGACCGACTTTGCGCTTGAGTTCGGCTTCGTTCCAAAGGCCGCTGAGCGGGCCGCCCGGCAACCCTTCATTGGCTCGCGCCAGCGGGAAAATAACCGGTAAAAAACCGGCGTCGCGCACCAACCGGGCACCCATGTCCCGGGCCTGGGCGTCGTCGGCGAATACTGCAATCGCCTTGTCTTTGCCCGACTGGTCTTTCATCGATGCATAGCCTATGGCGTTGAACGCACGCACCAGGTGTATTCCGGGCAGATATTGCTGGTCCGCCGAGGCGACACCCATCTCCAGCGCCTTGCGCCCGACCTCTGCGTCACGGCCGCCGAACGGGTTGCTGGTGCTCAACACTACCTTGCCGTCCAGCTTGCCCTGGACCTTTTCGGACAGCTCTGGCATCGCGCCATAGGGAACACTCAACACGATCACATCGCCCCATGTGGCGGCATCGCTCACCGAGCCCGCCTGAGCGTTTGGGCCAGCGCTATTGACCAGATCCGTCAGCTCCTCGGGGTGGCGCGAGGAAAACATGACCGAGTGCCCGGCCTTTACCCAGAGCGTACCCAGCGTACCGCCAACGTTACCGGAACCGATGACGCCGATCTTCAGGGGGTCCGCCATAGCCTGGCTGACGCACATGACCATGCCGGCGAACATCAAAAAGAAAATTCTGGACATACGCTGTGCTCCTGCGATGGAAAGCAGTCTCCTCTCCACACGGAAAGCGCCTGCAACACCATGTTGAAGACTAGCTGATTATTGTTATTGCTGATCCTCGAGAGCGCTGGGTAAAACGCTTACCGACCTGCAGTACAAAAAAAATCCCGGAAACAGACGTCTCCGGGATTTTTATGTAGAAGCCTGGCCGCTAGAAAGTCGCTTGCCTGGCAGTTTCTGCTCAGTGGGATTTTTTTGGCGCGCCGGCTTTACTCAGTCCCTTCGAGTTGTGATCGCCCGGCGTCGATTCCGAAATGGCCCTGGCCTTGTCCAAGCCGCGCGTATCTTTGGAGTGTGCGATGCCTGAAGTCGTGGTGCCGTGACCCTTGTCACTATTACGATCACTGCCGTAATGATTGCCACTGATGCCGTGGTCGCGAACGGCCTTGCCCGCATGATCACTGCTCAACCCCTTGCCGTGGCCGTTACTGCCGGAATGACCCGAACCACTGTGGCCGGCACCGTTACCGCCGCCATTACCACCGCCATGGCCACCGCCGTTTCCGCCACCATTTCCGCCGCCGTGGCCACCACCACCACCACCACCACCACCACCACCACCACCACCACCACCTTCTTTCGCATAGGCGGCGTTCATGATGGACAGGTCAGCAGGGAGTAACGGGGCGGCTGCAAGCATCAGGGCGCATGACATTACAGCAACGAGACTCTTGTTTTTTAAAAGCATGATTGCTTCCGTGAGGGTTGATTACGCGTATTTTATGACGCGTAAACCCCCTGACAGTTCAAGTCCCGCGACGGACGGAGGCGCCAGCAAGAATCAATCGAAAGCGCCGTTAAGCACTTCATAGATCAGACCGGTAGCGATCGCCACCAGTATCAAGTCGGTGCCCGCCTGCTGCCATTCATACCCGTCATAATGCGGCAGCCTGCCGATCAGCCGGCCATCGAGCTTCTTGGCAATCCCCGGCGGAAGCGGTTTACCGCGGGCGAGGTTCTTTTGAATGCCGGGTGGTAACGCAGGTCCAGGGGCCCAGTAGTCCCGATACCCGTCCACAATGCCAAGAACGCTTCCCCGATTGATGCTTGGGCCATTATCCCAATCACCGCCGCCTGAATGCTTTCCCTTGTTGCCCTGGTTGCCCTGGTTGCCATGCTCCTGGCTGTCTTGCGAATTGCCCTTTGCGTTTCCTTGCCCCTTGCCATTCCCAGGATCGGCCAATGCCAGCGTCGAGGCACAAACCAATGCAACACAGGCAATAGCGGCAACAAACGAGCGATATCTGAACATATCCGTTCTCTCAGAAAGGAAGTACCCCTGGAATGTATACGCTTCGCGGCGAAGCCATGCCAAATTTTAAACAAACGGTTGTGACACGGCCCACAACCCTGGCGCATGCTTAAGCGGTGATCGACCAGCAACAAAGCAACACGTCCTGCCGTACCGGAGTACCCCATGACCACAACCATCGAGGTGCCGCGCATCCAGCGCTTTGCTGCAAACACTGCGGGTCGGGATTTCGCGGCAGGTGACATTCACGGGCACTTCAGCCGATTGCAAGCCGCGCTGGAAGCGGCTGGTTTCGATCCTGTTGTCGACCGCCTGTTCAGCGTCGGAGACCTGATTGATCGTGGACCTGAATGCCGGGACGCACTGGACTGGCTGGCCAAGCCATGGTTTCACCCCGTGCGCGGCAACCATGACGACTTCGTGGTTCACTTCGATACGTGTGACGTCTTTAGCTGGATCTGCAATGGCGGCTCATGGTTCACCGGTTTATCGCCACCTGAGCAGCAAGCGTTCGCGCTGCAGTTCGCCGAACTACCGATTGCTATCGAGATAGAGACGCCTGGCGGATTGGTCGGGATTATTCACGCCGATTGCCCAGTGTCCTCATGGGACCAACTTCGCGCCGAACTGCAATCGCCTGAAAGTGACAAGCAACTGCGAGCCGTACTGCTGCGCTGCATGTGGTCACGAACCCGGATTCAGGCGGGCGATACCCGCGGCGTCCATGGACTTCGCGCCCTGGTGGTTGGCCATACGCCACTCAGGCAGCCTGCGGTGCTGGGCAATGTGTACCACGTAGACACCGCGGGCTGGCTGGACGGTTATTTCACACTGCTGGATCTCACCACCTTGCAGTGCATCCCGCCAATCGATCCGGAACCCGGTTTCGACCAGGCCTGACGCGCCGTTCGTCCAAAGCCCGGCACTCACGATGCGCCGCTGTCTCTCATGTAAAAGCACGGACATCCCGCGCCTCAGAACGGAGAGCCAGCATGGACATTGACGAAAATGCAGTTGGCAACATGTCACAGCAGGACGTAACGCGAACAACGGACAACGAAACCGGCCACGATCCCCGCAAAGATCAGCCGCAGGTGCCGCTGCCGCCGAACGATGAAGCGCCTGTCGATGACGATATGACAGATGTGGCGGCCAATAACTCGGTGTCGAGCGAGCATCCGCAAGCAGGCACAAGCGCTCAGGACGAAAATGACCAGGAGGCTCGCGGCTTACCCGCGAGTGACCCTGAATCAGGTGCCTGAATCTGTCAGGTTCATTCCAGTTGCCCGCTCAGTGCGGGCTTTCTTTTTTCTCGTATTTACCTGCCATGATCAGTCGTCTTCTTGATCTATCTGATCTAGATAATCAAGGTCATCATCCTCTTCGTCTTCATCTTCTTCATCGTCAAGAATGCCTTGAGCGTCTTGTTCAACCCATGCTTCTTCATCGTGGAATTCATGATCGAGCAGATGGTCGTGCTCGGGTTCTGGAATATCAATCTCATCGCTCATCTACATTTCCTGCATTGGCTGAACTGCGCATAGGGTACTGTAACTGCAGCGGCGCTTGTAACGGCGCGTTCGATGATCGCCAACCATTGCTCACTTGTATTTGTCAGGTTGATTGCGCACTGTTACTCCATCACTTCAGAAATGTTGAGCATGTCAAAGAAGCAGCAGACAAACACCCCTCCAGCAACCGCTGCGGACATTGAACGATCTATCCAGGCCCTGAACAAAATGGCTGAACGACTATGGGGAGATGGCCGGGAAGCTGAGGCCAAAGCCCTTCTCGATGCCCTGGACGCCTTAAACCGGGCGCTTGACCGGATCAGGATTGGAGAGAGTCGAAAGACGCTCCATTGAGAGAATGCCGGGCTTCACGTGATGGGCACACTCCCGTCACGCCTTCGTAACACTTGGCAAGCACACTGCAGTCAGCCAAAGGGATTTGGCCACGTGATTGGAAAGCCCGACCCAGTGTCGAGCTTTTTCTTCTGCGGTGAGATGATCGTTCCCACGCTTTGCGTGGGAACGCATCCTGTGACGCTCCGCGTCACCGTTGCGCATGGCTCATGTCATGCGTCGTCAGCGGAACGCGGATCGTCCCCGGCGGCATTCCCACGCCGAGCGTGGGAACGATCAGATCCCGGACAGACCTGCAATCAGGTCGACTGTCAGGCCGCCTCGCTCTGGCTTTTGATTTTCTCCTATTTGATTTCGCCATTGCGCTCCCACTACTTGCCGGTATTGCCATTGTTCAGTTTCACGTTGTCGCCGCTCACATAGCGGGTTTCAGGGCACCCGCTTACTTGAAACAATATTCATAGAGGCACGTCTCGAACCCATACTTGAGGTCGAACTTGCCATCGAGCACGTTGTTTTCCTTCGCGTACTGGTCCCACGCGACCAACATTTCCTTCATTTTTGCCGGCTCGGCCTGGGACAGGTCGCGGCTTTCGGTAGGGTCGGCCTTGAGGTTGTACAGCTGCCAGTTGGCGGTGCCGTAGGGTGGGTTGACCAGGGTGATTTTCCAATCGCCCTTGCGCAGCGCCTTGCGGCCGAACAATTCCCAGCCAATCTGACGTTCGGCCATCGCTTGCCCTTCCAGCAACGGGCGCATGCTCTTGCCACTGATGGTTTGCACCGGACGGCCGTGGAATGTTTTGCCCAGTGCCGGTACGCCGGCGAGGTCCAGCAAGGTCGGCATCAGGTCCATCACATGGACCATGTCTTTATTGACGGTGCCTTGCAGGTGGGCCTTTTTCAGCATTTTCGCGCTGATGATCGCCGGCGCACGAATTCCGCCCTCGTTGGTGAAGCCCTTGAACAGTGGGTACGGAGTGGAACTGACCTGGGCCCACTGAGCACCATAGTCGGCATACGAGCCTTTGTGACCGAGATTCTTCAGGCTGTTATCGAACTCGCTGGCGAACCACTCCTTGTTGCCTGGCAGGTCAAGCGGGCTGTTGCCGTCGGCACCGTTGTCGGAGATAAACACAATGAAGGTGTTATCCAGCTTGCCGGTTTTCTCCAGGTACTGGAGCAGTCGACCGATGTGATAGTCCATGTTGGACACCATCGCCGCATAGATCTCCATGTTGCGCGCCTCACGCTTTCGCTGCTCATCGCTCAACTGGCTCCAGTTTGGAAGACCCTTGGCCATGGGTGTGTTGGGCGTCGTATCCGCCGCGACGATGCCCAGCTGTTTCTGGCGCTCCAGGCGTGCCTGGCGGATCGGTTCATAGCCTGCGTCGTATCGGCCCTTGTATTTATCCAGCCAGTCATCCGGAGCATGCAGCGGCCAATGCGGGGCGGTATACGACAAGACGGCCATGAACGGCTTGTTGCTGGCTTTGTCGGCTTCGATGTAGTCAATCAGCCGATTGGTGTAGAACTCACTGGAATAGAACCCCTTGGGCACTTCCACCTGTTTGCCGTCTTCGCGATAAATCGCTTTCGGGTCTTTCGCGATGATGGCGTGCTGGTCATCGAAATGACTGGCGCCGCCTTGTACCAGTATGAAGGAGCGGTCAAAACCACGTGCCTTCGGGCTGGTTTCTTCGGTGCGACCCAGGTGCCACTTACCGGTGGTATAAGTGTTGTAGCCCGCGTCCTGAAGCACTTGTCCGACCGTGACCATGCGTTCGTTCAAGTAACCTTCGTAACCAGGCCTGCCTTGCTGGAACGGCTGAAGCAGCTCGCCCATGTTGCCCAGGCCAGCCACGTGGCTGTCGGCACCGGAGAGCATCATCGCCCGAGTCGGCGAACAGGTGGGGGCCGTATGGAAGTTGCCCAGGCGCACACCGTCCCGGGCAAGCGAGTCGAGGCTCGGGGTGCTGATTTCACCGCCGAAACTGCCCAGGTCGCTGTAACCCAGGTCATCGGCGACAATTATCAGGAAGTTCGGGCGCTCGTCTGCGGCCATGGCTGCGGGGCTGCAAACGGCAACCATCAGGACAAGCATCAGATGGGTCATCCAGCTCATACGCGCGGTTCCTCAGTTGTTATTATTGGCTGAGCCAGCAGTATGCAGAGGGCCCGACGCGGGCCGCTAACGCGGTTGCGCAAGCGCTTATCCAGCCGCGTCGTTATTTGCCCCGACAGCTGGGGAACCGGTCAGCCGTCGTTCATCATCCCTGCATTGGCGGGGGCACGGGACACCCGCTGTCGAGCCTGTTGTCCATGTACCGCAACAACGGCACCGTTGATACAGCACTCATTAACCAGACGGGGCAACCCGGACAAACAAGAATAAAGGTTACGCTGATGAATACGCCCTCTATCAGCGGCCCGCCTCCTTCAAGGAGCGAGGCCTGCCCTGCCAGGAATATTCCGTTTGCAGCGGAGCCGATACTGCGCTCGCGCAATATCGAAGATGCCGAGGCGCTGCTCAACAACCATCTTGAAGAACGTCGGATCAGCCTCGGAAGACGAGGAACCCTGGACATTGCTTTCACCTTGCAGTCCTTGCCGCAGATGAAGTTGTTCGGGGCGCAATGGGGCGGTGAAGTCCGCGTGAGCTCTAGCCCCTTGAACAGCTGGCACGGGATTTTACCCTTGCAAGGTACCATCAGCAGTCGTCCCGACGGCCTGCAAGCCAATGGCGGAGAGCTTCTGGTATTCAGCCCTGGGCATGAGGTGGATGTCATCTGGCATGAGGGGGCCAAGGCGATCGTCATTGCCCTGGATGCTGCATTACTGCTCGATCACCTGGAGCGCCACCATCAGACCCACGAGCTGCGGCTCCCGACCCGGACACTGTTGTTCGATAGCAACCATCGTGCCCTGCAGAGCCTTGGCAGCTTGCTGCGCCTGGTGGACAGCGAAACCGGCAACACCTCGGGGTTGCTGGCCAACCCAACCAGCCAGTCTCATGTGCAGCACCTGTTTTGCGAGAACCTGCTGCAACTGATCCCCAGCTTGCATACGGAGCCACAACGTCGCCTGTTGCCGGGCACCGTGAAACGGGTGGTCGATTTTATTCATGCCCATCTCGACCAGCCGCTGGACATCACGCAGCTGGTAGCCATCAGCGGTACCAGCCGACGCAGCCTGGAACAGGCGTTTCGCAATGGCCTGGGCACCAGCCCGCAACGCTATATCCAGAGTTGCCGGCTACAGGCGATACGCAAAATACTGCTGAGGCACCAACCTGGAGACCTGCAGTTATCGGCGCTGGCGTTTCACTGGGGTTTTGCGCAACCCAGCCACTTCACCGCGGCCTACAAGCAGGCCTTTGGTGAGTTGCCATCGCAAACACTGGCCAGGCCGGCTTGAGGTTTTACGTCGACTGCGTCCATACGTAGTCATGGCGGCCAGGTCGCTCCAGGCAGAGCGACCGTCACCATGACCTACCAGAATTTCCAGGTATAGGTGGTCATCACTCGGTTTTCATCATAGTCATTGCCATGCTTGAACTGGGCGTTGATGTTCCGCCATTCCATGCCCACATTCTTCAAGGGCCCACCCTGGATCACATACGCCAGAAACAGATCCCGCTCGCTTTCAGCGCTGTCGCTGAGGTCACCACCGCGATCGATGCCCGTGCCGCGCAGGTAACGGGTGGTCAAGGTCAAGCCGGGCACGCCCATGGCCGCGAAATCATAGTCGTATCGCGCCTGCCAGGAACTCTCGTTGGGTTTGATGAAGGCCACGGCCGACCAGTTCACCAGATAAGGTTGCGGCGCGAAGCCATTCAGGGTCGGGAACGTGCTGTCACCCAACATGCGTTGATAACCCACGCCAACACCGTGCCCACCCTTCCTCAAGGTAATCATGGCGCCATAGGAGTGGTTGTCGATTTCGCCGTACAGGGCCTGACCCGCTTCCTTGTTGTTGAAGTAGCGCAAATCGGTCTTCAGGCGATAGCCGCCACCCAGGTCCGAGTTGAGCGTCAGGCCCAGGTAATGCTGCCGGTAAATGTCCTCCAACTGCCCGTAAAAGTAGCTGGCCGAAAGGTTGGGACCGAAGGCGTAGGTGGCACCGGCAAAGTCCAGTCCGTCGCTGGTGTAGCGCGGCCCGCCAGGTTTGGTGAACAGGTACATCTTTTCCCTGTTGGAGGATTCACGGCTGCTGATCTCGGTGAATCGCCCGCCAGTCAGGGTCAGGTTGTCTATCTCGTTGGACTTGACCAGTACGCCATGGAAGGTCGTCACCAACTGCCGTGAGTCGTCCTGGAAGGCCACCGGCAACGTCGGCCGATGTTCACCGACTTTCAGCTCGGTCTTCGAAAAGCGAACTTTGCCGGTCAGTGCCGCCCGGCCGTAATCCTTGGCCTGCTCCCGGCTGCTTTGGCTATAGGGCAAGACACTGTCCGGGCCACGACCGCCGCCACCGTCAAGGCGATAGGCGTATTGCGCGGCCGCATCGAGACCGAACGCCAGCGGCCCCTGGGTGTAACCGGAGGTAAAGCGCAGGTCAAAGCCCTGGCTCCAACTGCCATCGCGCGAGGTTCTCGGGTTGTCGCCCTTGAAGTCGCGGTCGACATAAAAGTTGCGCAATCCCAGGTTCATCTGGCTGTCTTCGACAAAGTCAGCTTGCGCAGCCAACGGCATCATCACGCCGATCAGCCCCATGGCCTTCAGGTTTTTTGCAGCAGAGTAAGCGGACCGCGGCACAGCCGCGTGCATAGGATTCATGGACACCTCTACACATTTTTATTGTTGTTGTAGAGGTTCAGTATCCGCAGTCAGCCCACAGGCCGTTATCGTCTGCGCGTGACGACTAGCTGCGCAGCGCAGGTATTGCAGGCGTTCTACTCGATAGCTTCGTAGGGCAGCCCCACGTAGTTTTCGGCAATGTTGACCAACCCTGCGTGGGAGTTGAAGAAATACTCGCGGTCGGCCTGCTGCATCTTCTGGTCCCACGCGTCCTTGTGCTCGCCGAAGTCGTGCAACAGGTTGGTCATGAACCAGCTGAAACGCTCGCCCTTCCAGACACGGCGCAGTGCCACTTCGGAGTATTTTTCCAGCAGGTCGGTACGCCCCTCCCGATACACCTTGACCAGGATGCGATACAGGTAGCACACGTCCGAGGCGGCCAGGTTCAAGCCCTTGGCACCGGTTGGCGGCACGATGTGGGCAGCGTCGCCGAGCAGGAACAACTTGCCGTACTGCATCGGCTCGACCACGTAGCTGCGCAGCGGCGCGATGCTCTTCTCCAGCGAAGGGCCGGTCACCAGCTTGTCCGCCACCTCGTGTGGCAGACGTGCCTTGAGTTCACCCCAGAAACGCTCATCGGACCATTCTTCGACCTTGTCGGTTAGCGGCACTTGCAGGTAGTAACGGCTGCGGGTCAGCGAGCGTTGACTGCACAACACGAAACCCCGGTCGTGGTGGGCGTAGATCAACTCGTGGTTGACCGGTGGCGTGTCGGATAGCAGTCCCAGCCAGCCGAAAGGATATACGCGCTCGTAGTGGGTAAGCACTTCGTCAGGAATGCTCTTGCGGGCGACCCCGTGGAAGCCGTCGCACCCGGCGATGTAATCGCAGTCGATTCGGTGGGTTTGGCCATCTTTCTCGTAGGTGACGTAGGGGCTGTCGCCCTTCATGTCGTGGGGCTGCACGTTTTCGACCGAATAGATGATCGGGGCACCCAGGGCGCTGCGGGCCTCCATCAGATCGCGCGTGACTTCGGTCTGCCCATAGACCATGACAGTCTTGCCACCGGTCAGTGTCTTGAGATCGACATGAATACGCTTGCCGGCCACCAGCAACTCGACGCCCTCGTGGACCAGGCCTTCGGCATCCATGCGTTCGGATACACCTGCTTCGCGCAGCAGGTCGACGGTGCCTTGCTCCAGCACCCCGGCACGAATTCGGCTGAGGACGTAGTCCGGTGTCTGGCGTTCGACGATGACGTTGTCGATGCCGGCGTTATGCAGTAATTGGCCGAGCAGGAGTCCGGAAGGACCAGCGCCGATAATAGCAACCTGAGTTTTCATTATTTTAATCTCTGATATGCGATTTCCAACCGTTTGCAGATGGCGGCCGGATTATTTTGTTTTATTTACCTCCTGCATTTTTACTGATGAAACTTGCAATAAAAGGTGATTTTTCAGGGTAAAATTGCACTTTTACAAATTTGGTTCGATTATCGAACGACCACACACACTGTACGTTTCCGTCCTCAAGGGTGCCGAACACGATGAAAAAAAGTGTCAATAACATCCCGGTGTTCAAGCTGTATGGTGAAAACAAGGCGTGGTCCACCCCGGACTTGCTGCACTGTGAATCCATACCCAAACGCAGCAGCCTGCACCATTGGGAGATCAAGCCGCACCGTCATGCCGACCTGTTCCAGTTGCTCTATGTGCAACGCGGCCAGGCAGTGGTCGAGATCGAGGGCAAGCGTAGTGACGTGTTGGAAGCGGCCATCCAGGTCATTCCGCCGCTGACCGTGCATGGTTTTCAGTTCTCGGAAAAAATCGAGGGTTATGTGCTCACCCTCGGCGCGCCACTGGTGGCCAAACTGGAGTCGCAATTGGGCGCGCCGTTGACCGTCCTGGCGTCTTGCGGGTGCTACCCGGTTGGGCGCGATCGTCGCTATATCAACACTCTGTTTGCCGCCCTGCTGGAGGAATACGAAAGCAGCGCACCGGCGCGCGACGTGCTGATGCACTCATTGGTCAGTGTGCTGATGGTCTGGACCAGCCGCCACAGTCAACTCAGCACGCCGCCAAGCAATCGTGGCGAACGCGACCAGCACTTGCTCAGCCGCTTCATCAAGTTGGTAGAGCAGCACTACCGCGAGCATCTGTCGGTGGAGGTGTTCGCCCAGCGCATCGGTCTCTCCAGCGTGCACCTGAACACCCTGTGCCGCGAACTGGCCGGGCAAACCGCGCTGCAGATCATTCACCAGCGCCTGCTGCTGGAAGCCAAGCGTAATCTGACTTACACCAACATGAGCATCAACCAGTTGTCCGACAGCCTGGGCTTCAGTGACCCGACCTATTTTTCACGCTTCTTTCGCCGTCTCGCTGGCCAGACACCGAATGCCTTCCGCCACGGCGTCGAGCAAAGCGGCGCGTGAACCGTCACGAACTTTGCGCACTCAGTCGAATTTTCTTAACAAGAAGCGTCACAGGTCGCTGCAACCATTAGCAGGGATAATCCATCTTATTGATTTAAAAGGAATAATAATAAAATCCAAGCTGGCACAATAGTTGAGTAGGACAACCTTGCGCAGGCAACAACTGCGGTCCACCACTCATAACAATAAGGTTGTCCTCCCATGCATCACAGACTCCCCCGCTGCACGCCCCTTTCGCTCAGCGCAGCCCTGTTGTTGGCCGGCAGCGCCTCACTGGCCCAGGCTACCGAAGGCGGTGTGTCGTCCTGGCCATTGGGCATTGAAATCTACGGCATGGGTATCCTGCCGCCGCCTGGCACCTACGGTCAGGTTTTCGTCGGCGACTACCTGGCCGATACCCTTCGTGACAACGCGGGCGACAAGGTGGCCGACATCGACCTGCGCGTCACCACCATTGTGCCTCGGTTCATCTGGGTCACCGAACAGCAGGTCTTGGGTGGCAGCCTGGGTTTCCACGCTTTGCTACCGCTCAATGACATGCGGCTGAACATCAAGAACGGCCCGCACGACCACAAGCGCGGCATCGGCGACGCTCACCTCGGCCCGGTGGTCGGGTTCCACCACAGTGACAAGTTCCACACCGCAGTGGGTATCGACTTCGTTCTGCCCACCGCCAGCGAATATGACAAGAACGACCTGATTAACCTCGGCACCAACTATTACACCGCACAAGCGGTGTATGCCATGACCTACATGGACCCCAAGGGTTTCAACGCCGATGTACGCCTGATGTACGATTACAACTTCGAAAATCAGGACACCCACTATCAGTCCGGCCGCGAACTGCACGCCGACTATACCCTTGGCTGGGGTTTGGGCAATGGCTGGGTCCTCGGCGTCGGTGGCCACGCTTACAAGCAGGTGAGCGATGACCAGTGCAGCGCTTCCAACTGCGCCGCCGCAGCCCAGGTCGATGCCGCCGATGGCAACCGTGGCAGCTCCTTCTCCATCGGCCCGGCGGTGCAATACGCCAGCCGGGACGGCTGGTTCCTCAGCGCCAAATGGCAAGATGAATCCGGTGTTCGCAACCGTACCGATGGCCAGGCCTATTGGCTGAAGTTCACTGTCCCGCTCTGAGCCCTGTCGCCAACAAAAATGCCCCGTGAGCATCGAGCCTCGGGGCATTGGGTTCAACCCGGCGCTAGCTTCCCTTGAGGCGATAGCTGACCTGGGCGCGACTCATGCCAAGCATCTGCGCCGCCGCCGTGATGTTGCCACCGGAGCGTTCCATGGCCAGGCGCACCAGGTGCAATTCGATTTCTGCCAGGGGTGTATTGAGCACCCGTTGGCTCCCGGAAACGAAGGCCTGCAGGCCTTCCAATACCGGCTCGCGAAGTGCGTCTGTGGTACCGCCCTCTTCGATGGGTGACCCTGCCTTGCCGGCCCCCTCATCACGGCGCTCGCCAGCCGACAAGCGCCCCTCTGGCGTCAGGCCGATGGCCATTGCCATCAACGGCGCGCCAATCTCGGCCAGATGCACGATATCAATGACCTCGCCATCACCGGCGGATATCACGCCACGCTCGATCAGGTTCTGCAGTTCACGAATATTGCCGGGAAACCGATAAGTCAGCAGTGCGTTGACCAGTCTGGTGCTGAAGCCCGCCAGCCGACGTCCGTGACGCTGGCTGAAATGACGCAGGAAGTAGCTCATCAGCAGCGGGATATCTTCGCGGCGCTCGCGCAACGGTGGCAGATGAATAGGGAACACATTCAGTCGGTAAAACAAGTCTTCACGAAAACGTCCCGCCTCAACCTCGCGACGCAGATCCAGGTTAGTCGCGGCGATGACCCGTACATCCACCCGGATCGGCGCCGTGCCACCGACGCGCTCGATTTCACCTTCCTGCAAGGCACGCAAAATCTTGCTCTGCGCACTGAAGCTCAACGTCGCTATTTCGTCGAGGAACAGCGTCCCGCCATGGGCCCGTTCGAAACGACCGGGACGCGAACGCTCAGCACCGGTAAAGGCACCACGCTCGACCCCGAACAGTTCGGCCTCCACCAGGTTTTCCGGCAAGGTCGCGCAGTTGAGCGCCACCAGCGGCTTGTGCTGCCTCGAACTGGATTGGTACAGCGAGCGGGCGAACAACTCTTTGCCGACCCCTGATTCCCCGGTCAACAACACCGTCGCCTGAGTCGGTGCGACCCTTTGCAGCAATTGAGTGGCAACCACGAACGCCGCCGAAATGCCCACCAGCGGTTTGCCATCGGCCGGCTCCTCCAGCTCGGCAATGGTGGTCTCGGTCCCCGAGGCGTAGGTGCTGCGACTGAGGAAGTCGCTCGGGTCCAGATAGGCCAGGTCGGCATCGATGTCGTCCCACTGATCGGCCGGTTTGCCAACGATACGGCAGGCCGGGTGACCCATCGAGCGGCACTCCTGCTCGCGAAAGACGACCAGCCGGCCGAGCAACGACGAGGCGTACCCGCTGGCATAACCGATCTCCATCCAGCAGGCCGGTTCGCCGCCCAGGCCATAGGCTGCAATGTGCTCGTCGTCTTCGAGTGAGTTGTGCCAAAGGAACTCGGAATAGAAGTGTCCAATGCCAGAGTCGATTTCGAAACGCACCACCTCGACATTGACCATGCCTTCGAGCATGTGCAGCCGTGGTCCGGCGCTGTACAGGCTGGTGTCATCACCCTCCGGCCATTGCTCGCTGACCTGGGCAGCGTCACGCGCGCCGGCTTGCCAGCCGATCCGCGTAAGCAGGCCACGTGCCTTGTCGAACCCCAGCGCCTCGATCAGCTCGCGGCGGATGGCCCCGAACGCAGAACCTTGCAGCAGCATCATGCGCTGGCCACACAACCACACGCTGCCATCTTGAGGAGCGAAGGCCACCGTTTCCGCCAACTGCTCAGCAGTGGGAAAGCCGCTGCTGCCAAACTGGCTGGCGCGGTCGACGATCAGGCGCTTCTGCCGGCCAAGCATCTGCTTGAGAAAATCCTCACCGGCAGAGCGACCAGTCTTGGTGTGCGTAGTACGAGTCATGGGCAGTCAACAAGAGGCAGGTAGGTAACCTGTGAGTATGCCCGGCCCTCCAGCGGGGTCAATCCGCTTGCGATCGACTCCACTGCTCCTTGTCGTCCGCCTGCTCGATAACCGCACAGTTTCTGATGACGCTCACCTGGCGTCGAGCTTTCAACAGCGTGCGATTTTCTCTGCATAAATTTGCGCACAACTGCCTTCCAGTCCGCGCCACAGGCAGGATTCAGCGTGACCACAGTACAACTTAACTTATTGTTTATTAAGGAAATATACCTATTAAACAGACATGGCACGATAAATGTTAACAGGCACCTCTGCACATAAATAAAAAAAGAGGTGACCTCGTCATGACCACTACCCCTTTCGTTCGCCCTGCCTACCAGAACCTTGAATTGCAGCCACTCGCCGGACAATGGCGCGCCGGCAGCGCCGGTCGAACGTTGGACGTGTTCGACCCTTTCACTCAGACACGCTTGCTGCAGATCACCCAGGCCAATCGCGAAGACCTCGATGCCGCCTACCGCAAGGCGCGCGTCACCCAGCTCGATTGGGCCACCAAAGGGCCGGCCGAACGGGGCCAGGTGCTGCTCAACGCGGTGAAAATCTTCGACGAGCGTCGTGAAGAAATCATCGATTGGATCATCCGCGAGTCCGGCAGTACGCGCATCAAGGCGCAGATCGAATGGGGCGCCGCGCGCGCTATCACCCTGGAGTCAGCCAGCCTGCCCAGCCGCGTGCATGGGCGCATTCTTGCCTCCAACATCCCTGGCAAGGAAAGCCGCGTCTACCGCACCCCCCTGGGCGTGATCGGTGTGATCAGCCCGTGGAATTTCCCCTTGCACCTGACCGCACGCTCCCTCGCACCGGCCCTGGCGCTGGGCAACGCCGTAGTGGTCAAGCCGGCCAGTGACACCCCCGTCACCGGCGGCCTGTTGCTGGCGCGCATCTTCGAGGAAGCCGGCTTGCCATCTGGCGTGCTCAGTGTCGTCGTCGGTTCCGGCGCGGAAATCGGCGATGCCTTCGTCGAGCACCCGGTCCCGGCGTTCATCTCCTTCACCGGATCGACCCAGGTCGGCCGCAACATCGGCCGCATCGCCAGCGGCGGTGAGCATCTGAAGCACGTTGCCCTGGAACTGGGTGGAAACAGTCCGTTCGTGGTCCTGGCCGATGCCGACGTCGAACAGGCCGTCAGTGCCGCCGTGGTGGGCAAATTCCTCCACCAGGGGCAAATCTGCATGGCGATCAACCGCATCATCGTCGAACAGCCGCTGCTGGAAACCTTCACCCGGCGATTCGTCGAGCGAGTCAAGGCGCTGCCCTACGGCGACCCGAACAAAGCTGAAACGGTGATAGGCCCGGTGATCAACAGCAAGCAACTGGCGGGCCTGCAAGAGAAGATCGCCACGGCCCAAGCCGAAGGCGCCACGCTGCTGGTTGGCGGTGAAGCCCACGGCAACGTCCTGCCACCGCACGTGTTCGGCAACGTCACCGCCGACATGGACATCGCCCATGAAGAAATCTTTGGCCCTCTGGTCGGCATTCAGTCTGCCCGTGACGCCGAGCATGCCCTGGAACTGGCCAACAGCAGCGAATACGGACTCTCCAGCGCCGTATTCACCTCCAGCCTGGAGCGCGGCGTGCAGTTCGCCCGACGCATCCACGCCGGTATGACCCACGTCAACGACATCCCGGTCAATGACGAACCCAACGCGCCGTTCGGCGGTGAGAAGAACTCCGGGCTCGGTCGCTTCAACGGCGATTGGGCGATCGACGAGTTCACCACTGACCACTGGATCACCTTGCAACATGCGCCAAGGGCGTATCCGTTCTGAGCTGCATGACGCCTCCCATGAACCCACCTGCCAATAAGAAAATGGAGTACGAAATGTCTTCACTCCTCAACAGCTCAGCTGTGAAACGGACCCTGTCTGCCTGCCTTGCCCTGCCCTTGATCGTGCTGGCTGGGAACGCCGCCGCCGATGGCGACGGCGTCTGGAAAGGCGGGGAAAACGTCTATGCCAAGGTGTGCGGCCACTGCCACGAAAAACAGGTCGGCCCGCAAATCACCGGCCGCCAGCTGCCAGCGCAGTACATCACTGCAATTGTGCGCAATGGATTTCGTGCCATGCCGGCCTTCCCTGCCTCGTTCATCGACGATAACTCGCTGCAACAGGTCGCCGAGTACATTTCCAAAACGCCTGCCCCGGCGGCCAAGCCTTGAGGAGCCTGCCATGAACGTCGAACGTCGCACGGTACTGAAGGGCTTGGCATTGAGCAGCCTGGCCGGCATAGCCGTGACCAGCTCCTGCCTGAGCATGGCCGGTAGTGTTCTGGGCGCTCAAGCCCAGCCTGTCTTGCCGACCCTGGTCCTGGTCAACAATGAGGTGGCCGAGTCGGTCTTCCTCCAGGGCGTCAACGCCAGCCGGGGGGGCAAGCAGGTCAAGGTACAGCGTACCGACCTCAGCCTGGACTTCATCCTGGGTTTTGAAAAACGCCTGCGCAGCGGCCAGCCGCAACGCATCATCGGCCTGGTCGACGATGCCAGCGCCGCATTGATCGTCGACTTGGCACGCAGCGCTGGCGCGCGCGTGCAGTGGCTCGGCCAGCACCGCGCCACGCCCCACGCTTCACAGCACCGTCTGCTCAGCGCCGAAGCCGCCAGCGGCTGCGCCCCCCAACTGGGCCTGAGCCTGAACGCCTGTGGCAGCGGCTTCAGCCTGACCGAACAGCGTATGCACAGCCTGCAAGCGCCGTTGCAAGCGTCTGCCACCGCCCGCAACAGAGACAGCTCAGACCAATGGGCCGCCACGCTGGGCTACACCCTTGCAGCCCTTGGCACCACCAGCGACCGGCAGGCACCACTGATTGCCCGCCGACCCGTGCCGCTTACCGGCAATTTCGTTTCGTTTTCGATCGAGGCTTGAAGGAGCTAATCAAATGACTGAGCAAAACAACAAGACCCTGCTCCCGCGCGGCGTCGACAGCGCAAACTTCGAGCAAGCCATCGCCAAGTTCCGCAAACTGCTGGGCGATGACAACGTCCTGGTCAAAGACGATCAACTGATCCCCTACGCCAAGATCATGATGGCCGTGGACAATGCCGAGCACACGCCATCTGCCGCCGTCACCGCCACCACCGTCGAACAGGTGCAGGGCGTGGTGAAGATCTGCAACGAACACAAGATCCCGGTGTGGACCATCTCCACCGGTCGCAACTTCGGTTACGGCTCGGCAGCACCAGGCCAGCGCGGACAGATCATTCTCGACCTGAAGAAGATGAACAAAATCCTCCACGTCGACCCTGAACTGTGTACCGCCCTGGTCGAGCCGGGCGTGACCTATCAGCAGCTCTACGACTACATCCAGGAACACAACCTGCCTTTGATGCTGTCGTTCTCCGCGCCGTCGGCCATCGCCGGCCCCTTGGGCAACACCATGGATCGCGGCGTGGGTTACACACCCTACGGCGAACACTTCCTGATGCAGTGCGGCATGGAGGTTGTGCTGGCCAACGGCGATGTGTACCGCACCGGCATGGGCGGCGTAAAAGGCGACAACGCCTGGCAGGTATTCAAGTGGGGCTATGGCCCGACCCTGGACGGCATGTTCACCCAGGCCAACTACGGCATCTGCACGAAGATGGGCTTCTGGCTGATGCCAAAACCTCCGGTATTCAAACCGTTCGAGATCAAGTTCGAGAACGAATCGGACATCGCCGAGATCGTCGAATTCATCCGCCCGTTGCGCATCGCCCAGGTCATTCCCAATTCGGTAGTGATCGCTGGCGTACTCTGGGAAGCCTCCACCTGCAACACCCGCCGTTCCGACTACACCAGCGAGCCGGGCGCGACCCCCGACGCGATCCTCAAGCAAATCCAGAAAGACAAGAACCTCGGCGCCTGGAACGTCTACGCCGCGCTGTATGGCACCAAGGAGCAGGTCGACGTCAACTGGAACATCGTCACCGGCGCCCTCAAGCAACTGGGCAAAGGCCGGATCGTCACCCAGGAAGAAGCGGGTGATACCCAGCCGTTCAAGTACCGCGCCCAATTGATGTCCGGCGTGCCTAACCTGCAGGAATTCGGCCTGTACAACTGGCGTGGCGGCGGCGGCTCGATGTGGTTCGCACCGGTGAGCCAGGCCCGGGGCAGCGAGTGCGACAAACAACAGGCCCTGGCCAAGAAGACCCTCAACAAACACGGCCTGGACTACGTCGGCGAGTTCATCGTCGGCTGGCGCGACATGCACCACGTCATCGACGTTTTATATGACCGCACCAACCCTGAAGAGACACAGCGCGCGAACGCCTGCTTCGCCGAGTTGCTGGATGTGTTCGAGAAGGAAGGCTACGCCGTCTACCGCGTCAATACCGCCTTCCAGGATCGAGTCGCGCAGAGCTACGGCCCGGTCAAACGCAAGCTTGAACATGCCATCAAGCGTGCACTGGACCCGAACAACATCCTGGCGCCGGGCAAGTCGGGCATCGACCTCGCCAACCCATTCTGATTGCGCTTGCGGCTCCGCCAGGACTGTCCTGGCGGGGCTTTTTATCGACAGGGAACACAATGACCTACACACAATTTCTGGTGGCCGCCGCGCTGGTGCTGGCCGCCCCTCTGACACTGGCCCAAGGCGACGTCGCTCAGGGCCAAGCCCTGTTCAAGACTCAGTGCGGCTTCTGCCACAGCCCCGAAGCGGGCAAGAACCTGATGGGGCCGAGCCTGCACGGCGTATTCGATCGCACCAGCGCCCAGGCCCCAGCCTTTACCTATTCCGCCGCCCTGCAAGGCGCCAGCCTGAAGTGGGACGACGCCAATCTGGACAAGTGGCTGACCAGTCCTGCCAGCCTGGTGCCGGGCAATGTGATGATGTTTGCGGGGCAGGCCGACAGGCAGAGTCGTCAGGATCTTATTGCTTATTTGAAGAGTTTGAGGTGAGTAAATCAAGCGTCGGGTCATACATCTGGGCATTGCGCCCATCCCCGTGTTGGCGTTGTTGGGGAGCCTTCACAAGTGACCTGAGTTTGATTTTGATCAAACTCTCCATTGCTTTGCCAGCTAGACTGAAAATCAACACGACGTAATAAGTCGAGGTTGTACTTCATGTACTGGTTCCATCGTCACCGCCGCAGCCTATTGCACCTTACCCTCGCGGTATGGGTGCTGGCTGTGGCCGTGATGGCAATCCAGGGGTGTCTGGTACAGCCGATTCACAATTTGGCCGCCCCACACACTATCGAGCAGTATGTGGTGGATGGTCATGCGCTCCACGCCAATGGTTGCCTTCAAAACTGTGAAGACACTGCCACGGCGATAAAACCTTCATTGCAGACGCCAGCAGCGGATCCTGTCCACTTGGCCGCCCTGTTACTGCTAACAGCGGCAGTCCTGATATTGGTGCTTGATCCTGAGCAAAAATCCTCTCTGGCCACCCTTGTACTAAAACGTCCCGCGCCACCAAAAAGCCCGGTACGGCTGACATTCGTCCGTTTCAACGATTAGCCCCCCCCTGTCTCAGAGTGGCAGAGCACAGGTTGCTCTGCCCTGCTGCAGCGCTTTTTCGCGACCAGGCCATTCTGCTTATCCCTCACAATCTCAGGAGTTCATCATGCAAGTGCATTCTAAATGGGTTCTGGCTGCCGTCCTGGCTAGCAGTGCATTCATGGTCTCTGCCGAGGATGCCCATCACCCGGCCGACTCAACCGTGAGCACTGCTCCGGCATCGACGGCCGTGAACAATGCCATGACCGAGCAAATGCAAAAAATGCAGGCTGCACATGACAAAGCGGCAGCGGCTGAAACGCCAGCTGAGCGCCAGGCCGCCTTGCAAGAAGGCATGAAAGCGATGAAGGACAGCATGTCCATGATGAGCAAGGAACACAGTGCAATGGGTTGCATGGGCATGTCTGGTGCGAAGGACGGCGCAGGCAAAGGGATGATGGACATGATGATGCAGATGATGGACCAACAGTCGTCCATGATGGAAATGCCAATGAAAAAGTAAATGTGCGGTAGAGCCGCGGAATGTTCTGGGCCATGGGCGCTTTACAGTTCCTTGCAGCCAATTGAGCTAACAACTCAGGTACAGAGCGCCTTACCCTGCTTGTAACTAGCAGCCTGCCCACTTGTGCAACTGTTTATGCCCCACGACCAAGGTGATCATCAGCAAAGGCACGAACGGTAAACACACCAGGCAAGTGAGGAGTACCAACCATGAGCCATACTGAATCGGCCTACGGTCTCTGGTCGCTGGTCATTATCAACTCATTAGTGTTTATCTTGTTCGCCTTCAGCTTCACCCGGCCCAAGACGCGCCGCGATTGGCGCTCCTTTGGCATGTTCTCGGCGTTCCTGGTGGCACTGTTTACCGAAATGTACGGTTTCCCGCTGACTATCTACCTGTTGATGTCCTGGCTCGCTCGTAACTTCCCTGGCATCGACTTCCTCTCGCACGACGCTGGGCATCTGCTCGAAACACTGATGGGCTGGAAGGTCAATCCGCATTGGGGGCCATTCCACATTTTCAGCAACCTGCTGATCGCTGGCGGCTTCTGGTTATTGGCAGCCGCTTGGCGTGTGCTCTACGAGGCCCAAGGTACTGGGCAGCTAGCGGTCGACGGGCCCTATGCGCGGATCCGTCACCCGCAGTACGTCGGTTTCGTGCTGATCATGTTTGGCTTTTTGTTGCAATGGCCCACGTTGATCACCTTGGTAATGTTCCCAATTCTCCTACTGGTCTACATCAAGCTGGCGAAGCGGGAAGAACAGGAGATGCTTGCACGATTCGGCGATGCCTACCGCACTTACCGTGAACGGACACAGGCATTCCTGCCTTGGTCAGCCCGCCGCAGTCCCTCCCCTACTGGCGCCCCTCCGAACTCAGGAAAACAGCCATGAACGCCCCCTGGAAAACCGGCATTTCCTTGGCCCTGACCATGGCCATTTCCTACAGCATCTGTGCGCTGCTCTATGCGCTATGGCCGGTGCAGGGAATCGCCTTTCTCAACGCCTTGTTCCATGGACTCGACTTCGGTCGCCTGCAAGCTCCGCAAGACTACGGTGTGGCGACTTTCGTCGGGCCGCTGCTGGTCTTGAGTGTATGGGGAGCGATGGTCGGCACCTTGTTTGCGTGGTTGTCCGCCAAGCTCCATGGCAGGCCTTGATAGGCGCTTCGAATCAGGAGGCCGTGATGAACCAATCACACATGCAGCACCAACAGGCGCTGGCATCAGGAAAAATGGCAAAAGATCCGATCTGCGGGATGATGGTGGACAAGACCACCGCGTTGTCACGAGAACGTGGCGGGCGCAGCTATTACTTTTGCAGCGATACCTGCCTGCGCACCTTCGAGTCGCCGGAAAATGAACTGAAGGCGATGAAAACCCGCGTGACTATCGCCCTGACCGGGGTACTGGCCTTGGCACTGCTGCGTGCAGGCGCCTTCATTGCACTCGCCGCTGGTGCCACACTGCTGACTTGGGCGCCGATCCCGGCACTCCCCTGGTTCACATGGGGTATATGGCTATTCCTGCTGGTAACACCGGTGCAGTTCATCGGTGGCTGGGGTTTCTATAAGGGGGCGTGGAACGCCATTCGCACCCTAAACATCAACATGGATTTTCTGATCGCCCTCGGCACGTCCGTCGCCTATTTCTATAGCGTCGCGGTGTTGTTCTTCCCGGACGTCCTGCCGGTCAAGGTGTCCGAACGTGACGTCTATTTCGAGGTGTCGGCGGTCATCATCGCCTTCGTGCTGCTGGGCAGGTACATGGAGGAGATCATCAAGACAAAATCCTCAGCCGCAGTACGACGCCTACTTGATCTCAAGCCTGCGATTGCGCACGTGATTCGTGATGGACAGGAGGTCGACTTGCCCGCTGAAAACGTCATGGTCGGCGAGTTTTTGGTGGTCAAGCCTGGCGAGAAGATCCCCACCGATGGCGATGTCAGTGAGGGTCAGTCAACGGTCGATGAGTCCATGCTGACCGGCGAGTCGATGCCGGTCGACAAACACCCGGGCAGCCCGGTAATCGGAGGTACGCTCAATGGCAGTGGCGTGCTCACTTTCAAGGCGAGCAGGATCGGTGCCGACACCGCACTGGCGCAGATTATCAAGATGGTCGAGGAGGCGCAGACCAGTACGGCACAGATCCAGCGGTTGGCTGACCAGGTTACCGGCTACTTTGTGCCGGCAGTGGTGGCGGTCGCGTTGTTGGCCCTTGTCGGCTGGTCTCTTGTGGGGAATTTCCCACAGGGGTTATTGGCCTTTATCGCGGTCCTGATCATTTCCTGCCCCTGCGCATTGGGCGTGGCGACGCCCGCCGCGTTAATGGTCGGTGTTGGCAAGGGCGCCGATAACGGCATCCTTATCCGTGGCGGTGAAGTATTAGAGCGGGCTGAAAAACTGAGTACGGTAGTGTTCGACAAAACCGGCACCATTACCCGAGGAGAACCCAACGTAACCGATGTGATCTCGCTTGGGACCGCGATGGAAAACGAGGTCTTGATGCTCGCCGCTGCCGTGGAGTCCGGTTCAGAACATCCGCTCGGCGCAGCGATAGTGCGCGCCGCACGGCATCGCGGCATCAGCCTGCCGAAGGCGACCGGCATCAGTGGGATCGCCGGTCACGGCATCGAAGGCAGTATCGACAGTCGCAAAATCTGGCTGGGCAACCGACGTTTGTTCGCCCGCCAAGGCATTTCGACCGAGGCTGCCGAGGAGCACCTCATCGGCCTGGAAGCCGATGGCAAGACCGCGATGCTGGTCGGGGTCGACGACCGCTTGCTCGGGGTAATTGCTGTGGCCGATACCATAAAACCTGAAGCGGCTGAAGCCGTTGCGGCATTGCAGGCCAGCGCCATCAAGGTCGTGCTACTGAGCGGCGACAACCACCGGACTGCCGAAGCGGTCGCGCGGCAGGTCGGCATCGAGCGAGTGATTGCCGAGGTCTTGCCCGACGACAAGGCCGCAATGATCCGTCAATTGCAAAGCGAAGGGCAGGTCGTGGCCATGGTTGGCGACGGTGTCAACGATGCACCTGCCCTGGCCACCGCTGACATCGGCATCGCCATCGGCTCGGGTTCCGATGTCGCCAAGGAAACTGGCGGCATCATCCTGCTCAAGAACGATGTACGCGACGTGGTCACCGCGATCAAGCTGTCGCGCGCAACCATGGTCAAGATTAAACAGAACCTGTTCTGGGCATTCATCTACAACAGTATCGGCATTCCAATTGCGGCCTTTGGCCTGCTTAATCCCATCATCGCTGCCGCCGCTATGGCGCTCAGTTCCTTGTCGGTAATCGCCAACTCCGCGCTGCTGAAACGTGCCCGTATTGGCTTGAGTCAGGAGGTTACATAATGAATCGCGAAGTTCTGATTATCTGCCTCCTGGTGAGTGTTGTGGGCATCGCCACCGTGCTTTACCTGCTGGGGTTGACCGGAAAATCGTTTGTCATAGCAGCGATTTTCCTGCTGTGCCCGGTCGTGGTCGGGGTGCAACTTTTCCGAGGTGTCCGCCAATTCGACAAGGACATGGCCGGGGTCAATCGGCAACTGAAAAGGAAGAATCTGCCTTGATACTTTATGCGACTCACCACCCTGAATTTCCGACGCATTGGACACGTAAACCGATGCTCTGGCTCGCTATGCTCACACCTACGATAGCGCTTCAGCAAAATTGGAAGTGGCCTTGCGTCATGACCCTCTCTCCCGTTCCCTGCAAGGAGTGCCATCATGAATCAACATAACTTGCCCCAGCACCGCGCAAGGGGCACCCACTGGTACTTTTTAGGCTTCCTGGCCATCGCCGGCTATTTCCTGTTTGCCGAGCACAGGGCTCACGTCCTTCCCTATCTGCCATTCCTACTGTTACTGGCCTGTCCACTGATGCATTTTTTCATGCATCGTGGGCATGGCGGACATAAACACGGTGAGAGTAATGAACATGCCAATTGCTGTGGACATCAGCACACCAGCGCTCGCAATGGCCAAGAGGCGCACGATGGTCTACCCGATAATCAGACGAAATATCCCGATCGCCCTGCATGACGATTCAACGTCTGTGCGTAATGCCATGAAGCCAGGTGCGCAGAGCCAGGGCGTCGGCTTGAACGCCTGGTTAGATGCACAATACGAGGCGTGTCCACAGTTCGAAGATCGATTGATGACCTGAGCCCGAACGTTTTAGATAACCGCGAGCACCCCACGAAACGCTTCGGCCTCCATCTCCACGAGACTGGAAGATGTACTGCCCTCATGCTCCAGCAGGAATCGTTTGACGAGTTGAAATCCAAGGGAATAGCCCAACCATCTTGGGAGGTCAGATGCACCGAAGAACCACGCGTCGTGGCCATAATCCTTGCGACTCCAGTCGCTTGCCGCCATTGCGACATGGCGTCGAATGTCAGACACATCGAGGCGCTCCCATGGTTCAGGTAAACCACCACAGACTTCCTGTGCAAAGGCGCCCGCCAGTCCCTCCGAAACAAGCGCTTCACCTAAAGACGATCCATAACCTGGCCCATCCCATCGGGCGGCATGGTGAAGCTCATGTGCAAACATTCGTTCGAACGACGCTTCCTGGTTGGCTCTGAAAATGTCACTTGCAGGATCTACGGTCAAAAAGATAAGGCCTGGTTCCGGCGCATATCCCAGATGCCCCTTTTCTGGAATGACATGAGTGCCAGCTTTCACGATCACATCAAGTGGGCGCAACGGCATCAACGCACTTGCCTTTGCGTAGGTTGCTAACAGGCGGGTGTGAAGCCAATCACGGTGATCGATAAGCGCGCCGCGCGCGTCGATGAAATGGAAATTTATGGATGTCATTATCATGCCTCCTTGCATAAAGCCTTGGGTAACGCGATAAGTCGTCAACTAGATTGCGCTGATCAGCCCTGTTCCGACCGACCGAGTTGAGTTCGTTTATTGATCAGTACGAAAATGCGTGACCGTTCCAAACATTAACACTTAGCACCCTTCGCTTCTGCCTACGTTTTGCGCCGGAGAAACTTCATGACTATCGACTGGCTCAACTTCACCCCCTGGTCATCCCTCGCGGGCGGCGCTTTGATCGGCTTGGCGGCCAGTCTGTTCGTGGTCGCCAACGGGCGTATTGCAGGCATCAGCGGTCTGATCGGCAGTCTTTTACAGCGTAGATGCGAGGGGGTGAGTGAGAAAGCACTGTTTCTCCTGGGCCTGCTCATCGCGCCGCTGCTATGGGGCTTGTTCGCCACGCTGCCGCGAATTGAGTTTCACAGCGGCTGGTTCGGACTGATTGTTGCCGGTGCATTGGTGGGCATCGGCACACGGTACGGTTCCGGTTGCACCAGTGGCCATGGAGTGTGCGGCATATCGCGCCTGTCGCGGCGATCGATGGTTGCCACTGCGTGCTTCATGTTCAGTGGTTTCGCCACGGTGTATGTCTTGCGTCATCTGCTGGGGGGCTGAACATGATCAAACTGAGCGCATTCATTGCCGGCTTGCTGTTCGGCTTCGGCCTTCTGTTGGCAGGCATGGCCAACCCGGGAAAAGTATTGGCTTTCCTGGATCTGACCGGTGCCTGGGATCCTTCCCTGGCGCTGGTCATGGTTGGCGCGATTGGCGTCGCCGTTGCCCCCCTGACCTGGGCACGCCGACAATCCAGCTCGCTGCTGGGACGGCCAATGCAGCTACCGGTCAAGCGTGAACTGGACCCACGCCTGATTGGCGGCAGCCTGTTATTCGGCATTGGTTGGGGAATCGCCGGGATCTGTCCAGGTCCTGCTGTAGTCATACTGCTGACCGGGCACTGGCAAGCCATCGTATTCATGTTAGCCATGCTGGCTGGCATGCTGTTGTTCACTGCGCTGGAATCCCGGCGCAGCCATTGATCGGTTGGCTGCCATGAACGGGCGGTGGCGCGACCACTGCTGCAGCGTTGGCCGGCGGGAAGATGCGTTCGCCATAGAACCCCTTCGGTATCTGATAAATATCAAGGTTGTTTTTGACAGCCCTGTTAACTAGCGAAGGGTCACAGGCGATCGTCATGCTGAAATCCGTCATGTTGGCGAATGCGGGCTAACGCAAATTCCGCAATCGGTTAACTCAGAATTGGGTTCAGCTCACCCCCACCCAAGGCAGCTAAACATGAAAAATAGCAAACTGGCCGTGCTTTTCTTCGTCACATCCCTAACCCCCGCATGGGCCCTCGCAGCCGAGCCATCTCAACCGACCCAGACGCAGCAACAAACGCCAAATGTTGCCGAGTTCGATAAACAGATGGCTCAGGCGCAAGACACCTTCAAGAAGATGCAGGCACAGATGGAGAAAATCCAGCAAACCCAGGATCCCCAGCAACGGCAAAAGCTCCTTCAGGAGCATTGGGAAACGATGCAACATGGGATGAGCATGATGAATGGCATGTGGGGGCCGGGAATGATGGGCAAAAAACACATGATGGGTGGCGACCACATGATGGGTGCTGGCCACACGATGGGCTGGCACGACTACTCAAACCTGACCCCGGAGCAAAAGAGTCAACGCCAGTACATGATGGAAAGGTACACCGGGATGCAACAGATGATGATGGATCACATGATGTGGCATCAAAACTACATGCAGGGGCAGCCGCCAGCCAAGCCCGGCCAATAAGAACAGCGCAATTACCGCTGTACCGTCGAACCACTGCATCTCGGTTACCTCGGCCCTGAGCGGTTCGACGGCAGCAACCTCTGGGGTTACGACAAAGCGGGCAGGACGACTGGGCGTGAACAGGCAGTTGCCCTTCCCGTCTTTCGCCGGACTGTCGAAAAAGCAACATGAAGTGAATCTAAACGTCGATCAAGCGAGGTGCCTGGTGCGAATCGATGATTGGAATCATGCCAGATGCCTGATTGTCCGCGATCCACTTCCTGGCCAGCTCCACGTCAAAGTGCCAGCCGTGGGCTTTTATCAGCACAAGCGCCGCACCGGTGATTCGATAATGCCCGCACTTCGGACAGGCCCTCTCCAGATAATCTTCATCAGCATCAATTGCCGTTGCAGGCCCGTTGCAAATCAAGCAAGTCATGAGCTTCACCTGTTTGGCTGATTGCTCAAATGTAGCTGAACTCAACACCTGATCCTCACGGCGTCTGTCGTTCATTTTAGGCTATGACTTGCGTTCAAATGTTCGCCTTGGGGACTGGCTGATGGAGGAATGAGTTCCAGGCCTCACAAACATCGCGATGCCTCTGAACGGCCAGATCCCAATCGACTCCCGCCGTGTCTCGTGATGAGACCAGCAGCATCATGCTTGTAGTTGAAGCATCCAACTCAAGCAGCAGCTTGTACGTAGCAAGTCTGAACTCGTCGTTGAATGTCATAACTTATTTCCTCGAGCGTCACGCACTATCGGATGCTGATGCGAACGCCCTTAAAGGGTGGAGTACCTGCCTGAGTCATGGTCTCACCAGGGCGAGAAAGACAAACATCCACGAAAAACATCCTGCCCTACTCTCTGTATACACCTACGAATAGCGTTCGCAGGCAAAACAATCGCTCGCTATGTGCATCGCAAGATCGAGGCGCAGATGAAAGCCTCAAAGAAGACTACGGAGTACTTCAAATAGCAATGCCGCTCAACTTGCTCTGGCTCAGCTACAAGGAGCCGTAAATTCAGGCAACCTTTAATGAGTCGACATGCACTCGCCCATAAGCCATGAGCTGAAGATACTCTCGCCATTTTTGGAAGGCTTCCTGCTGCCTGGTGGAGGCCGCGAGCCACTCTGCGCCACCGATTAGCTCGACCGAGATGGCCATCATCTGCTCAATAGCAAGATCAAGTTCATTTGCGAGCTCACGCCCATTCGGCAAATCGAGGATTAGCGGTCGCATAAGGAACCTTTCTTTTTTTGGGCTACTTCATCGACTTGCCAATTGGCTGATCGTGCGTAAGCACTGACGAACGGTTAGCTCCCCCCTCAACCCACTGCCGACCGCCGTGCGCGACATGGGGCATTCAATGAAAAAAGAAATCATCAAGATCAGTCGGTTTAAGCGCAGGCGCTGGAGCGGAAATGGAACCCCACAATGCCCACAGGCGACTGAAGCAGACGCAGACCACGGCCCCTTGGACGAAGGTTGAGGAACGGTATTTGAAGCGAGCGCTTAAGGAAGCCAGGGAGGTGGCAAACTGCCACACGGGGTGTGGGGGAGTCGCAGACAGTTAAGCCGATCTAAATGATGGCTTAACTGTCTGATTTTACTCAGGAATAATGGTCGGGACGGAGTGATTCGAACACTCGACCCCTAGCACCCCATCTCCTTTTTCATACTTATTGAAAGACTCCAGAATTTCACCCTGGATTATTCGAATCTAGTATTTACTTGAGCTCCAGCGGTGTTCTGCTCTACGAGAGTCCAGTAATGTCCATCAAGAGCCGACGTTTTTGTGGGGGGAAAAGTAGGGGGAACCTATTTTATGGCTAAAATCACCATCAAAGAACTCGAATCGCTGACCGCTGAAGATGCCGGCCGAATCCTCAGGGAGGATGGCAATCTGGCCGGTCGAGTCTCAGTCCGCAAGGACGGCGTGACGGTCAGCTTTTTCTATCGGTATCGGTGGGGTGACCAGAACAAAGAGTACTCCTGCGGCTCCTGGCCGCGCAAATCCCTGACGGACATCCGCAAGGCCCGCAGCCAGGCTCGAGCGCTTATTGATGAGCAGATCAATCCCAACGAGCAAAAGAAAACCGCCAAGGCACAGGCATACGCCGCTGCTAACGTAGAGGCCGAACAAGTAAAGACGTCAAAGGTGCAAACACTGACCGTCCAAGATCTGGCCAAGGCCTGGCTGTTGGATGGCGTGGCGCGAAAAGACGGCAATGCCGAACTACAACGCCGTTTTAACAAGGACCTATTCCCGGCACTTGGTAAGACAGCGGTGAGCAGCGTCTCCGAACACGATGTTCGGGCACTGATCCGCTCCGTGGTTAACCGCGGCGCTCACCGGCAAGCCATCAGTTTCTTCGCCGACCTCACTCAGATGTTCAGCTGGGCCAGAAAGCGTCAGCCCTGGCGGGCCTTATTGATCGAGGGTGATCCGACGGAACTGGTCGACATCTCCCCTCTGATCCCTGCCGACTACGAGGCCGAACGAAGCCGCCTCCTTTCACCGGCTGAGCTGTTGGAATTGCACAACCGCTTCCAGCAAATGACTGCCGATTACAACGCCCTCCCCGCCGGGCAAAAATACGACGGCATTCGACCGTTAAAGAAGGAAACCCAACTCGCGCTCTGGATCAGCGCGGGCACGCTGTGCCGGATTGGCGAATTGCTGCAGGCCGAATGGAAAAATGTCGACCTGGACCAGCAGACCTGGTTCCTCCCCAGCGAAAACGTCAAAGGCACTCGGGGCAAGAAACAGGACCATCATGTTTTCCTCTCGCCCTTCGCCCTGCATTTCTTTCAAGAACTCAAGACCCTGACGGGACATTCCCAGTGGTGCTTTCCCAACAAGCAGGACGATGGGCATGTGAACGTGAAAGTGGTGAGCAAACAGGTCGGTGACCGCCAAGCCCGGTTCAAAAACCGTAAGGCCCTCTCACGACGGCGTCATGACGATACCCTGGTGCTTGCCGACGGTCAGAACGGTGACTGGACGCCGCATGACCTGCGCCGCACCGGCGCGACCATGATGCAGGCCTTGGGTGTCAGCCTGGACGTCATCGATCGCTGCCAAAACCATGTGCTGGCCGGCTCGCGGGTGAGACGCCACTACCTGCATCACGACTATGCCGAGGAAAAGAAACACGCCTGGAACCTGTTGGGCGATCGACTCAGTGCCGTGCTGTCCTCAACCTACGAGCACCCACCGACCGAGTCGATGATGTTTTTTCCAGACTACGCAACCGCAGGAACCCTGCCGTCGTCATAAGTCGAATTCTTATAGCGCTGAATTCCTTTTAGTTTTGTAGCTCTCGCCAAGCGCTTGTTTCAGGTCGACTCCGGCTCGTCGTGATCTGCAGAAACCGGCCAAGAACGGTCATACCCCGTGTAGCAGTTGTCAGGACTGCATAGTCGAACAACCAATTTTGGTCTATGGCAACCACAAACGAGGCCAAGTGCATACTCGTCCTAGCCTCATCCTGCGCTCACACAAGCGCACGGCGAGTGTCCCATGCTCTCTTCTCGCACTCTGACTACAGGGTAACTGGCGCACTCAAAGCATACACCCAAGCAAGGCGGCGTTCTGCTGGAGCACCGGCAGGCATTGATCACGTAATTCCTGAAGGGTCAAACGTGCGGTAAATGTGCTGACACTCATGGCGGCGACCACTTTACCTTGGGCATTTCTCACCGGCACCGCCATTGAACGCATCCCCAGCTCGAGCTCTTCATCGGTAAAAGCAAACCCTTCGATCCGTGCCTGCTCGATCCTGTCCATGATCACTTTCGGGTCGACGATCATGTGAGCCGTGGTCGGTGACGGAGGATTAGTCAGGTAGCGGCGGACTTCTTCGTCGCTCAACCCCGCCAACAAGACCTGCCCCGTTGCCGAGCCATAGGCCGGTAGACGTGCGCCAAGACGTACGCCGGTAGTCACGACTTTTGCCGTCTCGGCACGGGCAACGAATACCGACCAGCCATCTTCGAATACTGCCAAGGAAATCGATTCCCCGAGCGCTTCACGGGCCGACGCCAAATATGGCTGGGCCAGTTGCGGTAGCGGCGCTGCATCAAGATACGCCGCACCGAGTCGCAAGAACCGAGGCGTAGGTCTGAAGTGCTTGCCGTCATGGGTCAGATAGCCCAGATCCACCAGGGTAAGCAGGCATCGGCGGGCAGCGGCACGGGTGGTGTCGGTCAGTGCCGCCGCGTCCGATACCGTCAATTGCGAGTGCTCCAAACCAAACACTTCGATGATTGCCAGGCCCTTTGCCAGACCCGACATACCTTCTGGCGCGCGCACAGCTACGCCATCAGCGGACGTATTTTTCTTGACAACCATAATTGTCCAACGCTCTAATTGTTCGAGAAATGAAACAATGTTCGCTATTCGAACAAAAATAAAACCTCATGTCAACCATGTGCTTGTCGGAAAGAACATTTTTCTGCAGCCATGAGGACCTGATCCGGGAGAAAAAATGAACATCATTACTGATCGAGTACCTGAAAATCCGCTGTGGCCCGATGGATTGACCCGTGTGCCCTACTGGGCTTTTCAGAGCGCTGCTGTGTACAAGGATGAACAGACGCGGTTGTTCCAGGGGCCTCACTGGAATTATCTGTGCCTCGAGGCTGAGATTCCCGAGCCCGGCGACTTTAAGACCAGTTTCATTGGCGAGACCTCGATTGTCGTGACCCGCGACAGCGACGGCGAACTCTACGCCTTCGAGAATCGCTGCGCGCATCGTGGCGCCCTCCTTGCCCTGGAGGACAGTGGTAAAGCCAAAGACTTCACCTGCGTGTATCACGCCTGGAGTTACAACCTGCAAGGCGATCTGACCGGTATCGCTTTCAAGGATGGCATCAAGGGCAATGGCGGCATGGCGCCTTCGTTCTGCATGGAACAACACGGCCCGCGCAAGCTGCGCATAGCGACTGTTCACGGCCTGGTGTTCGGCA
Organism: Pseudomonas umsongensis; assembly: GCF_002236105.1. Lineage (GTDB taxonomy): Bacteria > Pseudomonadota > Gammaproteobacteria > Pseudomonadales > Pseudomonadaceae > Aquipseudomonas > Aquipseudomonas umsongensis. The sequence goes on along the minus strand of NZ_NIWU01000001.1, from coordinate 30,858 downwards.
GCTTCAGCGATGACGTGCCCGATATCGAAGAGTACCTGGGCGAGGAAATACTCAGCCGTATTGAACGCGTTCTCGACGGACGCAAGCCAGTGGTTCTGGGCCGTTTCACCCAGATGTTGCCCAACAACTGGAAGCTGTACATCGAGAACGTCAAAGACTCGTACCACGCCAGTATCCTGCATCTGTTCTTCACCACCTTCGAGATCAACCGCCTGTCCCAGCGCGGTGCGATCATCGTTGATGAGAGCGGCGGACATCACGTCAGCTACTCGGCCATCGACCGTGAAGCCGAACGTCAGGTCGAGCGCGATGCCTCCTATGCAGAACAAAGCATCCGCTCCGACAGCGCCTATCAGCTGCAGGACCCCTCGTTGCTCGAAGGCTTCAGTGAAGTCGGTGATGACGTCACGCTGCAAATCCTGTCGATCTTCCCCTGCTTCGTACTGCAACAGATCCAGAATTCGGTTGCAGTCCGCCAAGTGCTGCCACGGGGCGTGGAAACGACTCAGCTCAACTGGACCTACCTGGGCTTTGAAGACGACACGCCCGAACAGCGACTGACGCGTCTGAAGCAGGCCAACCTTGTCGGTCCCGCTGGCTATATCTCCATGGAAGATGGTTGCGTAGGCGGCTTTGTCCAGCGTGGCATCGCTGGCGCGTCCAATCACAGCGCGGTGCTGGAAATGGGCGGGATTGACGCCGAATCGAGTGATAGCCGGATTACCGAAGCGTCTATCCGCGGTTTCTGGAAGGCCTATCGCGCAGCCATGGATCTATGAAGAGGGAATCATTCGTGACACATAATATTTTTGCACTGATCAGCCAGACACAAGCCCTATATGCACGCTGCATCGATGAAGGCCCGCTTGAAGCATGGCCGGAGTTTTTCATGGAGAAGTGCCTGTATACCGTTACCACTGCCGATAACTACCGACAAGGATTGCCTGCCGGCATGATTTGGGCCGACAACCGCGGAATGTTGATTGACCGGGTATCCGCCTTGCGCGACGCCAATATCTACGAGCGGCACAGCTACCGCCATATGCTCAATCAGCCAGTGATCCTGGAATGCAACGGCAACCTGGTGCGCAGCGAAACTGCATTCCTGGTGCTGCGCATCATGCGCGACGGCACGACCGAGAACTTCGTCTCCGGCCGCTATATCGACTGCTACCGGGTCGACGGCGAAACAGCCATGTTGGCTGAACGAACCGTGGTGTGCGACAGCTCACGCATCGACACGTTGCTGGCGCTTCCGCTATGAAACTGCCGGCATCGCGAATCCTCTTGAGCATCGGCGACCCCAACGGCATCGGCCCGGAAGTCGCTGTCAAAGCCGTCGCGGCTCTGCAGAACGAACCCGAGTTGAATCCGGTCATTGTCGGCGATCGGTTTGTCGTCGAAGCCTATGCGCAGGACATTGGCCTGCGAGTCAAAGAGACTGATGGCACCGCACCGGCAGAAGCGGGAGTGATCCACCTGCTGCCCGTACATAGCCTGGCATCCGAGGCTTTCGTGCCTGGGCAAGTGAATGCCTCGGCAGGTGCTGCTACGGTGGATTATTTGTCTGCCGCAGTGGTGGGTCTGAGCCTGGGCCGGGCACGCGGCATTGTTGCGTGCCCGCATTCCGAGACGGCGATCAATGCCGCCGGCATCGATTTTTCCGGTTACCCAAACCTGCTGGCCAAACTGGTAGGCGTCGAGTCCGACCGTGTGTTTCTGATGCTGATCGGTGCGGGGATGCGGATCGTCCATGTCACCTTGCACGAGCGCCTGGCCGATTCACTGGCCAGGCTGACACCCGAGCTGGTGGTGGCCGCAGGTCATGCAGCAGTTTCTGCACTCCACGCGCTGGGCATCAATGCTCCGCGCATTGGCGTCTTCGGCATCAATCCCCATGCGGGTGAAAACGGCCTGTTCGGTCAGGACGATCAGCAGATTACTGCCCCGGCCGTCGAGCGCCTGCGGCAGGCGGGTATCGATGCCCATGGGCCGGTCGGCGCCGATCTGATGCTCGGCCAAAATGGCTATGACGCCTTTATTGCCATGTATCACGACCAGGGTCACATCCCGATCAAACTGCTGGCCGGGCGTACCGCTTCTGCGCTGTCCATCGGTGCCGGCCTGATCTTTTCCAGCGTGGGCCACGGCTCGGCATTCGATATCGCCGGTAAAAACCTCGCTGATCCCGAAGCGGTGATCCGCGCGTTGCGCCTGGTAGGTGGCGCAGTTCATTCCAACCAGGAGGTTCTGGCATGACGTACGACGTAACAGTCTCTGGATCGGACATCGTCTTTCCCTGCGAGCCCGACGAGACAGTACTGGATGCGGCCGAGCGGGCGGGGTTTTCGATCCCCTACTCCTGCCGCAAAGGCGTGTGCTCAACCTGCGAAGGCGGCTTGGTCGCCGGGGAATTGCAAGTGCGCGGACAAGGGCTCGCACGCGGGCCTGCCACGGGGGTGCTGCTGTGTCAGGCGCGTCCGTGCTCGTCGGTGGAAATCGCCCCCAAACGCATCGTTCAACGCGCGGCGCCGGTGCGCAAGGTCATTACCACCAAGGTCCATCGCCTCACCCGCCCCAACGCCGATGTCGTGGTTCTGCACCTACGCTTCCCTTCGGGTGTGCGCGCCAAATTCCAGGCCGGTCAATACCTGAAAGTGTTGATGGAGGATGGCGACAGCCGTAACTACTCCATGGCCAATGCGCCCCATGAGAGCGATGGCGTGCAACTGCATATTCGCCATGTTCCCGGAGGGCGCTTTTCCGAGGGCGTGCTGGCAGGATTGGAAAAAGGAGACACGCTCAACGTCGAGCTGCCCTATGGCGAATTTTCACTGAACGAAGAGGTCGACCATCCGGTCATCCTGCTGGGCACCGGTACGGGCATGGCGCCGCTCAAATCCATCATCGAAGACCAGATCAAACGCGGTGGCTCAAGACCCATGCACCTGTTCTGGGGAGCACGCAGCAGCGACGACCTGTATCTCGGCGACCTGCCGGCACAATGGTCCAAGCGCCTGCCGGGGTTCAGCTTCACCCCGGTGCTTTCCGAGCCCGAGCCCGGCTGGTCCGGCCGTACCGGTTGGGTGCACCGCGCGGTTCTCGAGGATTACCCCGACCTGGGCGCCTATCAAGTGTATGCCTGCGGTAATCCGGTCATGACAACCGCGGCGCTCAATGACCTGACTGCCGAAGGCCAGTTGTCGCCCGACGCGTTCTTCTGCGACGCCTTCGTGCCCTCTGGAGAGATCCTGCCGCCTTCATAGGCGGTTATTTCTCCACCTGCGTGCACGCAATAAAAACAAAAAAGGCCAAAATGGCCATGAGGAAAAACCATGTTGCCCGAATTAAAGCCCTTGCAGCTTCCGCAGTTCGTGGATGAACGACCCGTAAGTCCGTTTCAGTACGTGGTCATCATTCTGTGCGGTCTAGTCATGTTCCTCGATGGGTTCGATACCCAGGCCATTAGTTACATGGCGCCTTATATAGCCAGTGAATGGAACCTGCCCAGGCAGATGCTGGGACCGATATTTTCTTCGTCGCTCGCTGGTTTGATGATTGGCTATCTGGTGCTTACCCCACTGTCCGAACGCTTTGGACATAAGAAAGCAATCATAGTCAGCACAATTGTCTTCAGCCTTTGCACCTTGGCATCGGTATGGGCCGACAACGTGACCGAGCTGATGATCCTGCGCTTTATCACCGGGGTCGGTCTGGGCGCCGCAGCCCCAAGTGCGATCGCCATGACCGGCGAATACAGCCCCAAACGCTTTCGTGCAACCTTTGTTCTGGCTATTTACTGCGGTTTCTCCCTCGGATTTATCGCGGCGGGCCTGGCGGCGAACTGGTTCATCCCCCACTACGGCTGGCGCTCGATGTTCTGGATCGGAGCCCTGGCGCCCTTGATGCTGGTACCCGTATTGATTCGTTTCCTGCCGGAATCCATGGTGTTCATGATCCATCGCAAGGTGGCAGCCGAGCGAATCCTGAAAATTTTCCGAAAAATAGACCGAGCCGTTGCACGACAGGAGAAGCCGACATTCATCGTCGACGCCCTCGAGCAAGGGCAAGGGCAACGCGGAGCACTCGCCAGCCTGTTCACCCCTGATCGGGTATTGGGCACCGTATTGTTATGGCTGGTGTTCGCGATTAACCTGGGTGAGTTCTACGCCTTGCAAAGCTGGTTGCCATCAATCATGACGGGGCTCAACTACCCAATGAGCACCGTGGTGATGGCTACCACCCTGACCACCGTGGGCGGTATCGCGGCTGCGTTCATTACCGGACCCTCCATGGACCGGTTGGGCGCCTACAAAACATTGGGCATTCTTTATCTCGTCGGATTCGTGTGCGTTGCATTGACCGGCCTGGCGTTCAAAAGCCCGCTGTGGATGCTCTTGACCGCCAACTTCCTCGCAGGCTGCTGCATCAGCGGCGGGCAAAAAAGCCTCATCGCCCTGGCGGCGGTTTTCTACCCGGCACCGATACGTTCGACCGGAGTCGGTTGGGCATTGGGCATCGGGCGGATCGGCGGGATTACTGGCCCCATCGTGGTCGGCGCAGCCTTGGGTATGGGCTGGTCACCCTCGTCAGTTTTCTATGCCATGGCCGTGCCGATGTTGATCGCCGGGTTACTCGTCCTGTTTCTCGGTCGACGATACGGCAGCAGCACGCTTTAAAACACGAACGGTACTACTCGACAACTTCAATGAAAGCTCACCAAGGGATGAATAAGGATTTACGTCCCTTGAAATGAACCCACTCTTTATTCAACGCAAACGCAGAGCGCTTCTTTCCAAAGCAGCGAAACGTTTAAACCGGAACAACATCGACGCGAATTCAACTTCATGTTGAGGCATCCCCGCGCGTGTCTACCTGCCCTACGAACAATAAAAACAGGAGTCATCTGATGTCCAGCACAACACTGAAGCGTTACTCGTTCCACCTGCCGATCATTATGGCCCTCGGCCAAACGGTCCTGTCGACCGCTCAGGCCCAAGAGATTCAGTCCACGCCTCCCTCGCCCCTTGAGGTATCCCGCCCTTTGCGTCCGGGACCGGCGCGCTGGGTGGAGGATTATCGCTTTCTCGATAACCCGGCAAAACGCACGGACCCGTTCGATGCATTGCGTTTTCAGCGCCTGTCAGACTCTGCCTGGCTGCAGACCGGAGCGGAACTGCGTTATCGCGCCGATGCGGCGGACCAACCGGTGTTCGGCCTGCGCGGAGTAAAGGACGACTCTTATTTAATGCAACGTGCGCAAGTACATGTCGACCTGCACTTATTCGACGACAGCCTGCGCACCTTTATCCAATTACAAAATACTCGGACATGGGGTAAGGACTTGCCCAGCCCTTCCGATCAAAGCCGTAATGAAATACAACAGGCCTTTATCGACGGCAATCTTCATTACCAGAGCGGCACATTGACAACGCGGGTCGGTCGGCAGGAGATGGCTTACGGTAATCAGGTACTGGTGACCTATCGCGAAATCCCCAATATACGGCAGGTGTTTGATGGTGTGCGCCTGAGCTGGATTGCAAAGGATGGTTACAAGCTGGATGCGTTCGCCACCAGACCCGTGGTTAGCAGAGACAACGGCTCGTTCAACGACCCAAGTAATCATCAGCAAAAGTTCTACGGGCTCTATGGCACCCTGCCCCTGTCCAGCGTGTTGAAAGCCGATCTGTACGCCTTTGGCCTGGAAACAGAGCAGCGCAAGCTCGACGGTTTTACCGGAGAGGACAATCGCTACACCTTCGGCACGCGGTTGTTCGGCACATGGAATAAATTCGACTGGAGCTGGGATCTGATGAAGCAGGTGGGCCATATGGCCAGCGCCGACATCGACGCCTGGGCGGTTTCCAGCGACAGCGGATATACCTTTGCGGGTCCCTGGAAAGCGCGTCTGGGTTTGCGTGTCGATGCCGCGAGCGGTGATAAGGATGGCGATCATCGGGCCGGAACTTTCGATCCATTGTTTCCCAAGAACGCCTTCTACGGTCAGGCCAGCCTGACAACGTTGTCGAACATCATTCTGGTAGGCCCGACACTCAGGTTCTCTCCCTTCAACAAGTTCCGTTTCGAACCGGGCATATTTGCTGCCTGGCGAGAAAGCAACGATGACGGCGTCTATTTGCCAGGCATGACCACAGCCCCCGGAACAACCACCAGCAGTGGAAAACGCTTGGGCACCCTGTATCAGGCCAACGCCAATTGGACGCCGACCGCTAACGTTTCCGTTGATCTCGACTATTTGTTCTACGACATCGGTTCGGCGATCGAAAGCGCCGGCGGCAACAACTCGCAAATACTGGTGCTGCGCTCTACGTTTCGCTTTTAGGCGTCAAGAACATCCGGCACGAACGCTGCTCGGCAATTCATTAAATTTGACGTCGACAAAGACATTGACTTCACCAGATTGATATCGGTGAATCGTCGAGGCTTTCCGGCAGTAAGGTGCTTTGGCCTCGATATTCACCTTGAATACAAGTGTTTTAATGCATCACCCTAAAATCCATCTGATACGGTTTTTTTTCGATCACCTGAGCCTTTTTCGTCAACCTACAGTCTATAAAGTGCATGCCCGATGTTCTTTCAAACAACAAAAAGCAGCCAACTAGTTTTGGCTCTTGGGCACACTGACGCGCTCAAGAATTTTGACCACCCCAGGATCAACAATAGAACCCTGTTTTATCAGAAACAAATGGGACAAATAACTATTCACTTGATTTGGAGATGGCCGCCGTGCAAAAGCTTAGCTTGGGCTTCCTAGTAACTGGCGTTTTGGGGCAACTATCAGCACTACTATGGACCTACACGTCCACAGGACCAATTTGTCAAAATAACGTCGGCAATTCATACCTCCAGCAAAAAGTGACAAAGTTCGAACAACTACTCGATGACACCGCTAATAAAGTTGCGACAGAGCTCAGTACAAAACATTCCGACGGGCTCGCCCCCCTTGCGAAAAACGGATCTCACATACCCGACCCAACGGAGGCTGACGCCGTACAGTTTTTGGTCGAAAAGCCAGACGAAACACCAGCACTTACGCCGCCTTCATTGCCCGCACGGGCACACCAATGGACGATTATTCTCAGCGCTCTGATCACTGTTACCGGCCTGCTCCTGGCCGTATTCGCCCGCAAAAAAACCATTGATCCGCAATGGCACGTCTTTCGCACCGTGCCAGGCTCGCTAATCACGCTGGAGCGCCCATGTTTGACGTGCGGCGGCTTCATTTCCCACACTGCAAAACCCGCTTCAGCCACGCCTTCATCCGGCGTGTGGGTGATCGAAATAGCGTTGAACACACCCAACCGTCATCGCGCCACAAAAGCCATTCAGCAGCTGGAGTTACCGGTAGCGCGTAAAGAAAACAACTTTGTCGTCATCGGCCCGTATAAACAGAAGCAGGACGCGGCCCGAATCGTGAAAGAGCTGAGTGAAAGTCATGGCGTTAGAGGATGGATGATGGCGGGAAATTGACATAGCCCGATTTAGCGCTGCTCCAACCTCAACCAAACGGTTACTTATTTTATGACACAAGAGAGCATTCATGATTGCAAAAGAGCTTAGAGCCGAACTCGCCCTGAAGAAATTCCTGGCCGCCAACTTATGGGTCCAACTTAAACTCAGCGAGCTGAACTACAGCCTCGCTGAAAACTGCGGGCTTTCGCCAGAAGAATATCGCCTGAAATTTCTGCAAGAAGCATTTGAAGCAGAAGCAGACGCTCACGACTGCGATTGCTGGGACTTCATTCTGCAGTGGGTGGCCGACACTAAGGAAGAGCTGGAGTTGATGCGTGAAGAACGCATGAAAGAGATTTATGACTTTCTGGACGATTAGTAGACCCTACAACTTTCGTAGCCTATACAAGCCGCCAGTTTCAAGATGAAAAGACTAACTTCCTAGGCGGGAGGGTCGCCCAATACCCCCCCCCCCCGCCCTCCTCTCGGTTCAAACCGCCGCATAACAATCCACTACACGCCGATATTGGCTGGGAGAAGCTCCGATGTGTTGACGGAAAAACCGTGTGAAATGGCCTTGCTCGGAGAACCCGAGGTTCTCCGACAACAGGCCCAACGTCCCACTGCGCTCGCGCTCCAGCCAGGCAAAAGCCCGGCGCATGCGCGCGTCGTTAAGCAACAGGGTCGGCGTCATGCCGGTATCTTTCCTGAACAGCGCAAAGAAGTGCGCCCGCGACAGACCACAAGCCCGCGCGGCGTTGTCGATCGGGTTCGGATCATCGAGGTGCTCAAGCAACCAGGCGGTGCCACGGCGCACGCGCGCGTCCCGGAACTCGCCTGAGTTCGGCGCACCCAGGAGCGACAAATGCCGCCAGCTGGAAAAGTCCTCGATCAGTTCGATCAGGAAGTCGAACAGCATGAATTCCATGCGCTCTTTCGGCACGATCCCGCAGCCATGCGCTTCGGCGACCAGGATGTCGGCCAAGGTGCGATTACGGCTCGACAGCTCGATGCATGACTGGGCAAAAAAGTCCGGCCGACCGCTGAGCGCCAGCGACTGCTGGGCAGTGGCCAGCCAGGCGGGCTCGATGTAGAGCGCCAGGATGACAGTGGCACCGGCACCCGGCTGCGGATCGTAGAAATGCGGCTCCCAGGCGTTGACCAGCACCGCCGTGCGATCACTGAGCGGCACCCGCCGACCGTTGACGTTGAAATAAGTGTCCTCGCCGGACACTTTGACCAGCACATGGCATTCGGAATGGGTGTGGGTAACCAGCGAACGATCCATGTCCAGCAAGGCGACCCGGCCAAACCTGCCGTGGAAAACCCGTTGGGCAATCGACATCAGATTACTCCGCTCGCTTGAAGCGATATTGTTATCGGCCACCATGAAGGATTATCGCGGCGTCCATGTGTTTCCGGACCCCGGCGGTCGCGAAAGGGTTCAGCAGCACTTGGTTGGCCACTATCGCGCGCGAATGACCGAGCGTCTACCTCGACTTTCGCAGCCCCCACGCTCGTCGGAAAAGCCGCCTCACTTCAACAAGTTCCGTTTCGAACCGGGCATCTTTGCTGGCTGGCGAGAAAGCAACGAGGACGGCGTCTATTTGCCAGGCATGACCACAGCCCCCGGAACAACCAACAGGCGCGGAAAACGCTTGGGCACCCTGTATCAGGCCAACGCCAATTGGACCCCGACCGCTAACGTTTCCGTTGACCTCGATTATTTGTTCTACGACATCGACTCGGCGATCAAAAGCGCCGGCGGCAACAACTCGCAAATACTGGTGCTGCGCTCCACGTTTTGCTTTTAGGCATCAAACACATCCGGCACGCCACGACCGCGGTTACGGCATCAGCCGATAACCGCGGATTCGCCGCTCTCATTGCAAGAGCCTGATCTTCAGAGCACCGAGCGTAAAAAGTCTGCCGTTCAGCTTTTTTTCGGACGGTCGAAGATCTGCTCGGGAGTTCCTGACTCGTGAATCTACCCTTTTGCCAGAACGGCGCCCGGCATGGACATCGACGCAACAGCCTTACCAGAGCGGGAGGCTGTAGCTGACGATCAGGCGATTCTCGTCAATTTCACTGGCAAAGCTCGAGCGATAAGTCGCGTTGCGCCATTTGATGCCGACATTTTTCAGCGCGCCACTCTGGATCACATAGCCGATGTCGGTATTACGTTCCCACTCCTTGCCGGTTCCCGAAGCGACTCCCAGGTCGACCTGGTCGCCTTTTACATAGCGGGTCATAAAGGTCAGGCCAGGAATGCCGAGGCCGGCGAAGTTGAAGTCGTAACGGGCTTGCAGGGAGCGCTCGTCCTGATTGCCGAAGTCGTTGATTTGCAGCAGGTTGACCAGGTACGGATCGGTGCCCTGAACGTTGGCGAAACCGGTATCGCCGCTCATTTTCTGGTAGCTGAGACCGAAGGCGTGCGCACCCATTGAATAGGTGAACATGGCGCCGAGCATTTGGTTGTCGACATTGCTGCTGCCGTCATCGGCCGAACGGGCCCAACGCAGATCGGATTTCAGCGCCTGCCCCTCGGCAATAGGCAACACATGCATCACCGTCAGATAATGCTGCTTGTACAGGTCGTCCAACTGCGCGTAGTGGTAGCCAGTACTGAGCGTCTTGCTCCACATGAAATTGCCACCGAGAAAGTCGAACTGGTCGGTGGTGGCCCTCGCCCCGGTTACGATGTTGCGCCTGGGGCCTTTCATGACTGTCATGTCTTCGCGGTTGGTCGAGTCGCGCTGGCTCACCTGGGTGAGGCGACCGGCGTCGAAGGTCAGACCCGCGAGGTCCGTCGAGTTCAGCCAGCCACCCTGGAAGGTCTGCGGCAGCAGCCGTGTATCGTTGGGCTGCAATACCGGCAGCTTGGGAATCAGGGTCCCCACCTTGAGGGTGGACTTGGAGACCCGGAGCTTGGCAGTCAGGCCAAGCTCGCTGTTGTCATCGGGTGCCCTCCTCGACTCGGCGCCGCGCGGTAGCAGACCGGTGGCGCCCGCGCGATCCGGGCTCGAATCCAGCTTGATGCCGAGCAGACCAAGCGCATCGACCCCCACGCCCACCGGTCCTTCGGTGTAGCCGGATTCGTAGCGCAACAGGAAGCCTTGCGCCCACTCCTCGCCCTTGTTTTGTGGGGCCGCTGGCTGGCGGAAGTCTCGGTTCATATAGAAATTGCGCATGTCCAGACTGGCCTTGCTGTCCGCAAGGAACTCAGCCGAAGCGGATGAACAAACGCCGAAAGCCCCAGTAAGGCCGGACAGCAGAAAAGCTTGGGTGGGACGAAGTACGTGCATAGCTCTCTCTTCTTGTTAGGTGGTAAATCGGCGATCCCAAACGGCACTACGTCGAGATACCCGGCGAACCGACAGGCATCAGCATCTGCGGATGAGGCCTTAAATCGCCTGGGTGGTACTGCAACCGTTCAGCAGACGCTGGATGCCCAGCGGGTTGGCATTCCTCAACGCCTGCGGCAGTAGCGCGTCCGGGTAGTTCTGGTAGCACACCGGGCGCAGGAAGCGGTCGATGGCCAGCGTACCGACGGAGGTGCCGCGCGCATCCGAGGTGGCGGGATAAGGCCCGCCGTGCACCATGGCGTCGCACACCTCGACGCCGGTCGGGTAGCCGTTGAGCAGTAACCGGCCGGCCTTCTGCTCCAGCACCGGCACCAGTTCGGCGAATGCAGCCAAGTCGACTGGCTCGGCAATCAGGGTCGCGGTGAGCTGACCGTGCAGGCCATGCAGCGCCTTGATCAACTCGGCCTTGTCAGCCACTTCGACCAGTACGGTAGTCGGTCCGAAAACCTCTTCCTGGAGCAACTCGTCGTCATCCAGCAACAGGCTGACATCAGCCTGGAACAACTGCGGCCTGGCTTGCTCACCGTCCTGCGCCTGGCCCCCCAGATGCTTGATGGCCTTGTGCGAATGAAGTGCCGCCAGCCCCTTCTCGTAGCTGTGCAGGGTGCCGGCATTGAGCATGGTTTGCGCTGGCTGATCGCCCATCAAGCCGGCAAGTTTTTCAATAAAGCTGGAGAACTCTGGCGAGCGAATGCCGATCACCAGACCGGGGTTGGTGCAGAACTGGCCACAGCCCATGACCACCGAAGCGGCCAGCTCGTTGGCCACGCTGGCACCACGCTGCTTGAGCGCTTCGGGTAGCACCAGAACCGGGTTAATGCTGGACATCTCGGCGAACACCGGAATCGGCTGCGGCCTCGCCGCGGCCATGTCGCACAGCGCGCGACCGCCTTTGAGCGAGCCGGTGAAACCAACGGCCTGGATCGCCGGGTGTTTAACCAGTGCCTCGCCAACGCCTGCGCCGTAGATCATGTTGAACACGCCTTTGGGCATGCCGGTCTGTTCCGCGGCACGGATGATGGCATCGGCCACGCACTCGGCGGTCGCCATATGGCCACTGTGCGCCTTGAACACCACCGGACAACCGGCAGCCAGGGCGGCGGCGGTATCACCACCTGCCGTGGAGAATGCCAGCGGGAAGTTGCTGGCACCGAATACAGCCACCGGGCCGACGCCCATCTTGCACTGACGCAGATCGACACGCGGCAGCGGCTTGCGATCGGGTTGCGCCAGGTCGATACGGGCACCGTAGAAATCGCCACGGCGCAACACGTTTGCAAACAGCCGCATCTGGCCGCTGGTACGGCCACGCTCACCCTGGATACGGCCGGCAGGCAGCGCGGTTTCGCGGGTTACCAGGGAAACGAAGTCATCACCCAGTGCATCCAGTTCGTCGGCAATAGCGTCGAGAAACGCCGCACGCTTGACAGCCGGCAGTGCACGAAAGGTGGGATAAGCCGAAGCGGCGGCCAGGGCAGCCGCATCGACTTCGGCGGGGCTCGCTTGGACGAAGTCATAGGGTAACCGCTCGCCAGAGGTCGCATCGTAGCTGTGCAGATAGACGCCGCTTTCACCGCGACGTGTACCGCCAGTGTAGTTATGGCCGAGAATTTTCATGGGTGTCTCCTCGCTCAAAAGGCAGGGATACCGAAACCACCGGGCCGTCGTGATCGCCGCCGACACTGTCCGCGTCTGCAACGTCACTCGACCTGGATGAGGCATCCAGTTGAATTTTTTTGCACAACATCGCGCAAGCCCGAACAGGCCTACGGAAACCGGAATTTCAGTCTCGAACGTCCTTCAATCGATCGGGATGGCCGCATCTCTGGTAGCCAGCCGCAAGGCATGTTCACGCAGTTCGACTTTGCGCACCTTGCCAGTTGCCGTCTTGCTCAAGTCCCCCACGATGACCCGCGTCGGCACCTTGTAATGGGCCAGGCAGGAACGGCAATGGGCGATGAGTTCCGCTTCGCCGATGCTCGCGTCAGGGCTCGTCTCGACAAAGGCACAGGGGGTCTCGCCCCACTTGGCATGGGGCATGGCAACCACCGCCGCGGTACGGACAGCCGGATGGCGGTAAAGCACTTCCTCGACCTCGACCGAACTGATGTTCTCACCACCTGAAATGATGATGTCCTTAGCCCTGTCTCTGATCTGGATGTAGCCGTCCTCATGCACAACGGCAAGATCGCCGGAATGAAACCAGCCACCCAAAAAGGCCTCGGCGGTGGCCTGCGGATCCTTCAGGTAGCCCATCATCGTCATGTTGCCGCGGAACATCACTTCGCCAATGCTGCGGCCATCGCGCGGCACCGGCGTGAAGTCCTCGGGGTCCAGGACCGCCATATCTTCCTGAGCCGTATAACGCACGCCTTGTCGACCTTTGCGTTCGGTCAGCAAGTCGGTGGAAAGCTCGCTCCATTCCTGGTGCTCGGCACATACCACAGCGGGACCGTAGACCTCCGTCAGACCGTATATCTGCAAAAGATCGATGCCCATTCGATGCAACGCCGCAATCACCGGCAGTTGGGGCGGGGCGCCACCGATCAGGCCATGAACACGGTGGCTGATCCCGACTTTCCACTCCTTTGGCGCATGGGCCAGCATGGCGTGCACCACTGGCGCGCCGCAGTAATGGGTAACACCGTGTTGTCGAATCATCGACAGCACGCGTTGCGGTTCACAGCGGCGAAGACACACGTGAGTGCCGGCGTTGACCGCCATGGTCCAGACGAAGCCCCAGCCATTGCAATGGAACATGGGCAGGGTCCACAAGAAGATGGAGTGCCGCGGCATTTGCCAGTCGAGCATATTTGAAAGCGCCGCCAGATAAGCCCCCCGATGGTGATAAACCACCCCCTTGGGACGCCCTGTGGTGCCCGAGGTGTAGTTCAGGGCAATCGGCTGCCACTCGTCCACAGGTTCCTGCCAATGCTCGTCTGTAGAAGCCGCGCCGATGAACGCCTCGTAGTCGAGCTCACCCAGACGCTCGCCGCCCGGCCCCTCGCTGTCATCGATGTCGATCACCCTTGGCCGGTGCTCCAAAAGTGCCAGCGCCTGGCCGACGGCGCTCGCGTATTCGGTGTCGCTGATCACGAGCCGGGCTTCGCAATGCATCAGGATGTAGGCGATTGCCGCAGGATCGAGCCGGGTGTTGACCGTGCACAAGACCGCGCCACACATCGGTACGCCGAAATGCGCCTCGATCATCTCCGGGGTGTTGGCGGCGATCAATACCACCGTATCGCCACGGCCAATGCCCGCGGCCTTGAGCGCAGATGACAGGCGGCAGACCCGGTCGTAGGTCTCGGACCAGTTGTATCGACGCGCACCATGGATAACCGCCAGCCGCTGCGGATATACCTGGGCGGTGCGGGCTATGAAGCCCAGCGGCGTGAGAGGCCGGTAGTTGACCGGACTTTGCTCAAGGCCGAGGTCATAAGGATTGGAGCCTGGCATGCTGATTTTCCCCGAAGAAAGCTGAACGACCGGCTCCCCAACGGAACCGGCACAGGCTGCAGGACGCGTTTAGCTCAGCACTTGCCTGGAAATGATCATGCGTTGGATTTCGGAAGTGCCTTCGACGATCTCCAATACCTTGGCGTCGCCGAAAGCGCGTGCGACCGGGTATTCAGTCATGATGCCGTTGCCGCCATGGATCTGGATCGCCTGGTGAGCCGCCTCCATCGCCCTCTCGGTAGCGAAGAGCTTGGCCATGGACGCCTCGACATCACATGACAAACCGGCGTCCTTGCGCGAGGCCGCGTCGTAGAGCATCAGGCGGGCGGCGTGGGCATGGGTGGCCATGTCGGCGACCTTGAACTGCAGCGCCTGAAAATGTTCGAGCCGCTTGCCGAAGGCGCTGCGATCCTTCAAGTAGGCGACCGAGCGTTCCATGGAGCCTTGCAGAATACCCAGCCCCAGCGCACCGATCAGGATGCGCCCGGTGCTTATGTTGCCCAGGGTCTGCTTGAGCCCCGCGCCTTGTTCGCCGAGTAGATGGTCGGCCGGCAGCACGCAATCTTCGAAGAACAGCTCATAAGTGGTCGATCCGCGCCAACCGATCTTCTGCAGCTTGCGCCCCAGACTGAAACCGGCGGTATCGGACGGCAGGATAAAGTTGGAGATTTCCTTGCGCCCGTCGTCCCGCGTGCCGGTAACGGCTGCGATCACGATCGGACCGGTGATGTCGGTACCCGAATTGGTAATGAAGGTCTTGGAACCATTGATGATCCACTGACCGTCTCGCAGAACGGCACGGGTCTGGATATTGGCGGCGTCCGAGCCTGCATTCGGCTCGGTCAGCCCAATGCAGCCGACCTGCGTCCCGTCGATGATGGGGCGCAAGTAACGCTCCTTCTGCGCAGGAGTGCCATAGTTGTTGATCAGGCTGGCGGGCGTGGAATTGGCCATCATGGACGATGCCACAGCCGCGTCTACCCGGGCGATTTCCTCCAGCACAATGGTAAAGCCAAGCCAGTCCCCGCCACCGCCACCGTGCTCCTCCGGGTAGGGAAGGCCGAGGAAGCCCAACTCTCCGGCCTGCTTCCAGACCTGATAGGCAAACTCCTGCTCCTCCCAAAGGCGTTCGGAGACCGGTGCAATCTCCTGCTCGGCGAACCGCCTGACGGCATCGCGAATCATTACATGTTGCTCATTCATCAGTAAGACTCCTCGAGCATCCGCAGGTAGTCCTCTGCGGTGGCAGGACGGGGGTTGGTGGCGTGGCAGTGGTCTTTGAGGGCGGCCTGGGCAATCTCTGGCAGCGCAGCCCGGTTCAGGCCCATCGCGCCAAGGCTCACGGGCAGACCCAGGCGGGCGGTCAACCGGGCAATGGCTTCATCCGGGGCGACGCCTGCACTCAGTCCCATGGCTTGGGCCAACGCCTCGTACTTGGCACCGACGGCTGGCCGGTTGAAACGCATGACTGCCGGCAGCAGCACCGCATTGAGGGTGCCATGGTGCAAGGAAATGCCGGGCACGGCCCCCAGGGGATGGGACAGGGCATGCACCGCTCCCAGTCCTTTCTGAAACGCCATCGCGCCTTCAGTCGCCGCCATCATCATGTTCCAGCGCGCCTCCCGGTCACTGCCATCGATCGTCGCGCGCTCGATATTGGCCATGCCCCGACGCAAACCATCCAGGGCAATGGCCTCGGCCGGCGGGTTGATGGCAGGCGCCAGGAAGGTCTCGATGCAGTGGGCGATCGCATCCATGCCGGTAGCCGCTGTCAACATCGGCGGCAGGCCCAACGTCAGATCCGGGTCGCAAATGGCCACTTTAGGCATCAGATAAGGGCTCAACAGGCCAAGCTTGCGCCCGGACTTCATCACGATAACGCCGGCCCGCCCTACTTCGCTGCCGGTCCCTGCCGTCGTGGGAATCGCCACCAGTGGCGCGACTTTATCGGTGATTCGCCCGACACCGCCATCCACCACGGAATACTGCTGCAGCGGCGCAGGATGGGTGGCCAGAAGCGCCGTCGCTTTGCCCAGATCGATCGGCGATCCGCCACCCAGGGCAACGATGCCATCGCAGTCATTGTCCTTGAACATCGCAGTAGCGGCGACGACCGCCTCCTCGGTGGGATTGGCTGGCGTCTGGTCGAAGATCGCGGCGGGAGGCGAGGCCAGGGTCCCGAGTACGCGATCAAGCAGCCCGGCAGCGCGCACGCCCTGGTCGGTGACGATCAAGGGCCGCCGTATGCCCAGGCGATCAAGCTCGGACGGCAATAGCTCGATTGCGCCCTGTTCGAATTGGATGGTGGTCAAATAGTTGATAACAGCCATAGCGTGGAATCTCCTCGTTTATTGGCGCGACGATGGCGTGCTCAGGACTTGAACACGGCCGCATTCATCAGGGGCAAGGGGTCGGCTATGCGCATCGGGGCATAGTCCATCAGATCGAGTACCTGGCTTTGCAGGTCGATCCCGGGAGCGATTTCCGTCAGCACCAGCCCATCGGGCTCGATGGCAAACACCGCCCGCTCGGTGATGAGCATGGCGCGCTGGCCACGGGTGGCGACGTTGAGGCGCACCGGATAGGTAATTTCCTGCACGTGGCGGGCGAACTTGCGTACCGATCCTTCACGCACGATGCGCAACTCGCCACCCTCGTACGCCACCTCCAGCCCACCGGTCGTGAAGGTGCCGGTGAAAATCAAGGTTTCAGCGTTGTAGGCGATATCGATGAACCCGCCAGGCCCCGGGTTCGCAGCGCCGAATCGGCTGACGTTGACGTTGCCGTTTTCATCGAACTGGGCGAACGCCAGCGCTGCGACCTTGCAGTTGCCGCCATTGATGAAGTCGAACTGGGCCGGGCCATCGAGCAGCGCCTCCGGATACTTATTGGCGGAGAACTGCCAGCCGCTCATGACGATGCCACCGAACGGACCGTGCTCCGTCGTAAAGCGGTGACGCAGGAGTCCGTCGCCATCGAAGGCGCCATCTTCCATCATCACGCCCGGGATATCGGAAGATGCGCCGAAGCCAAAGATGCTCGGCACGCCCGGACGAATCTCGCAAGCCGCCCGCCGGGCGATAATCTTGTCGGCACCGGCCGGCAGTACTGCCGAGCAGTCACCAGGAAAGAGCTGCCCCCCCAGGTAGCTGTCGTCATACACGACCTCGGTGGTCATCATGGCTTGAGGGGCAACGACAACACGATCCACCAGTTCGCCGGGAACACGCACAGCGTGCACCGGCCGCGCCTGGCGGGGGACGATCTTGCGGACCTGCGCGATCACTGTGCCGCCACAGGCCTTTACCGCGAGCGCCATGGCCAAGGCGCTGGAAGTGATCGGCTCGTCTTCGAAGCTGAGGTTGCCGTACTCATCGGCACTGCTTGCGCGCAGCAAGGCTACGTCCACTGGTCGAGCAGGATAAAACAGATATTCCTGGCCTTCGAACTCCACCAGCTTGACCAGATCTTCCTCAGCGCACGCCGTATATTTACCCCCTTGCTGGCGCGGGTCGATGTAACTACCCAGGCCGATGCGCGTGAGGTAACCCGGACCGCGGCGCGCCACTTCCCGGAGCCAATGCATGGTCGCGCCGATGGGCCAGCAATAGGCTTCGACCTTGTTCTCGCGGATCAAGCGCATCATTTGCGGACGTTTTCCGGTCTTCGGATCCAGCGTATTGATGTAGTTGCCCGAGATGACGCGCTTCATCAAGCCTTCTATCGCGACATGATCCATCCCGCGGATGTCCATCGCGTCGCCAACGCTGACCGGAAAGAAAAAAGTCAGATCCCGGGGCGAGGCACTCTCCTCGAAACGCTGCGCCAGCGCCTGCAGCAAGGTATCCGGCGTGAGCCATCCGATAACACCGACACAGCCAACCGTCTGGCCAGACTGAATATCGGCCACGGCCTCGGCAGCCGAGCATATTTTGGTCATTACACTCTCCTCTTGTTTTTATGAGTGCCGAGGGCGTTACTCTTGGAAGTGAATGATGTGGGTGCCGACGCACACGGTGTCGCCGTGCTGGTTGGTCAGTACCGCCTCTGCCCAAAGCCGCTTCTTCTCATCATCGGCACGGGCGATGCGGTAGCTCACGGTCAAGGTGTCACCAATGAATACGGACTGGGTGAAACGTACCCGGTCGTATCCGTAGGAAACGGCCGGGCGGTCGATCAGCCCCAGGTACTTGGTGACGGCGCCAGCGATGTAACCCACCAACATTGCCCCCTGGGCCACCCGAGCGCCCAAGCCGACGCGCTTGCAATACTCCTCGTCGACATGATTGGGATGGTTGTCACCGCTGATCCCGGCAAACGCGTAGATATCGTATTCACTGACTGTGCGGGTGTAGCTGGTCTGCGTGCCGATGAGGGACGAAACCTCTCCGCGATGAGGGCTATTGAACTCACGCATGGTTGACTCCTTGTGACTGATTTGTGTGCTCATACCCGCTCGGAAGCCAGGCGACCGTCGAGCACCAACAGTGCTTCGAAAAGAAAGTAGTCACCCCAGATCAGCTCGTTTTCCATCGCGACACCGAGCTTTCGATTGAAACAACCATGGGTGAGGATGCCGACGGGACGGGAGTCGCTGGCATCGACCGGGGTCTGATAGCGCAGCACCAATGCCTCGACGATCGCCTCTGCGGACTGCCGATAACGCTCACGTCTTTCCGGCAGGCAGACAGCAAGCTTTAACAATGCGGCGGCGGCGATGGCAGCACCCGAGGTGTCGCGACTGGTATCGGGAATTGCCGGATCATCGAAGTCCCAGTACGCCACATGGTCCTTGGGCTGATGTTCCAACCACCAGTCAGCAACCTGAATGGCGACGTCTCGGAATTCCATTTCTCCGCGATTGAGCGCCTGAGCGAGAGAAACCATCGCCCAAGCCTGCGCACGAGTCCACGTGCTTTCGCCGTGAATGCCCTTGTGGGTGTAACGGCGCAGCAATGCCCCGGTTTGCGGATCGAAACTGGCGGACTGACAGACAGATCCGTCATCGCGCACGCAGAGTGCGATATGTTGGCGAAGGTGATTGCGAGCAATCTCGAGGGAGTCAAGCGCTGCCGCATGCTTGATCAATAAAGGAACCGGCCCTGGCAGCGCATCGATGTTTGCCTCGTTGCTGCCGACATCCGAGGCCTCCTCGGCCTCTTTGCCCAAGGGAATCAATTGCGCTTGGGGGTTGTACATGTCGAGCAATCCGCGAGTGCCTGCCAACGACAAATTGCGCGCCGTTTCGTCGTTCAGAAGCTCAGCGCCCAGCTCGGTGCCATACCAGAAGAGAAAGCCCTTGAACGCCGATTGGGACGAAGCGCGTGGCCCAAGGCGCTCGGCCCAGATCCGCGCTTGATCATGGTAACGCGGCTCTTTTGTATGCCAGGCGGCAAGCCAAAGCATGCCCACCCAAAAACCCCCCGTCCAGTCGCCTGCCGGACTACGAGTCCATTCACCAGTGGTTTGGTCGGCGTAATGGGGAAACCCTTGGCCGGGCTGATCGAGGGTCGCGTCAATGCGTGTCAACACTCTATCGATTGCGCGCTTGAGAATCTTGTTATCCAACTTATCTCTCCTATAGTTGCGCCGTTTTCAAATGGCAGAAAATGTCTTCCGATAAGAGCCGAATCAATGTATTGAGCCACTGTCTTGAGGCCACGGAAGACATGTTACGAGTTGACTTCCGAGACTTCCAATATATAATTTGATCAAGAATAATATTAAAAAGGTATTAATATGAACCTGCGGCACATGCGCTATTTTATTGCAGTTGCGGAGGAGCTGAGTTTCACTCAGGCCGCGTTACGACTGCACATTGCCCAACCGCCTCTGAGTCAACAGATTCGTCAATTAGAAGAGGAGCTCGGCGTAACGCTATTTCAACGGACCAAGCGTCATGTGCAACTTACAGATGCCGGCCAGGTATTTTATATTCATGCCAAGCAGATTCTACGGGCCACGGATGTCGCGGCACTGGAGGCTCAACGCGCCGAACGCGGAGAGATTGGCCGGCTGTCCGTGGGCTTCTTCGAACATATGTCCTATACCCTGCTGCCGCCGATTTACCGCGCCTTTTGCGAACGCTTCCCGGATGTGGAAGTGGTCCTGCGCTGGTTCCCTGTGGTGGACCAGGCCGATGCGCTCCTGCGAGGCGATGTCGATATCGCCTTCATGCGCCCCACATCGCAATTCGACGGAATCAGCACCGAGACGCTGCTGACAGAACCCTTCGTACTTGCGATCCCGGAGCACCACCCGCTGGCGTCCCAGGACAGCGTGGCGCTGAGTCAGTGCGCCACCGAGCGCTTTGTCCTGTACGCGCCCAAACTGGCTCCCGATTTTCATACCATGATTTATCGCCTTTGCGCGGAAGCAGGTTTCACACCCAACGCGGCACTGGAGGTCGGCCAGATTTATGCCTGCCTGGGCCTCGTCAGCTCAGGCGTAGGCCTGGCCCTGGTACCGAGTTCTGTTCAGCGCATTCACCTTGAGCACCTTACATACCGGCCTATTCAAGGGCAGATGCCCTTGGTAAAAGTGATGCTTGGATGGCGCAGCAGTAACACTTCGCCGCTATTGCAGTCGTTTATTGATACCGCAAAAGAAGTGATGACGGCCTTCGAGCACGAGCGACTTTAATAATTGACAAGGCGCCCTCTGTGGCGCCATAACTTGCAAGGAAAATGTTTTAACTCTTATATCCAGCCACCCAATATCGCTACCGCGAATAGCACTATAGCTCTCCCTTTGTTCTAAACCGGCCAAGCCAATGCTCGACCGGTTTGAAACCCCAGTGCTTATTTCAAAGTAACAAGCGAGCAACCGCCTGCGGACATCGGCCGAAATGCTTCATCGGCAGGTATTGTGGACAGCAACTTATAATAGTCGCCAGGGTACTTGGACTCGGAGGGCTTTTTCACTTCGAAGAGATAGAGTGGGTGGATCTTGCGACCATCGGCACGAATACTTCCCTCGCCGAAGAGCTTATCCTCGGTTTTGACCGCCTTCATCCGGGCGACGACTTCTGCGCCATTACCATCGTCATTGTTGACGGCAACTGTTCGCAGATAGTTCGTGACGGCGGAGTAAACACCAGCCTGCGCCATTGTCGGAAATTTCCCGCCGTTGGCAGCAGCGAATGCTCTGCCGAATTCACGGCTCGCGTCATTCATGTCCCAGTACCAGGCAGCAGTCAGCATCAACCCTTGTGCCGCCTCCAGGCCCAACGCTTGCACGTCGCTAATGAACACCAACAAACCGGCTAGCTTCTGGCCACCGGCGGTGATGCCAAATTCAGACGCTTGCTTGACGGCGACAATGGTGTCCCCACCGGCATTTGCCAACCCGATTATCTGCGCCCCGGAAGCCTGGGCCTGCAACAAGTAAGACGAAAAATCGGTGCCCGGGAACGGATGGCGAACCTTGCCCATCACTGTTCCGCCACTTTTTTCAACGACCGACGCCGTATCACGTTCCAATGCGTGACCAAAAGCGTAATCCGCGGTCATGAAAAACCAGCTTTTGCCGCCACTCCCCACCACCGCTTTACCGGTACCGTTGGCAAGCGCCCATGTGTCGTAGGTCCAATGAATGGTGTTCGGGCTGCACGCCTTACCGGTCAGATCGGAACTGCCGCCACCGGATACCAGGAGCACCTTGTTTTTTTCCCTCACCACTTCATTGACGGCCAGGATGACCGACGAAGTCGGCACGTCGACGATCACATCCACCTTATCCACATCGAACCAACGACGGGCCACACTGGCCCCTACATCTGGCTTGTTCTGGTGATCAGCCGCCACGACCTCGACCTTCAGGCCATGTTTTTCAGGCTCGAAGTCGGCCACCGCCTGCTTTGCCGCCCACACCGAGCCCGGACCGGAAAGCCCGGCATAGGTACCTGACAAATCATTCAATACGCCGATACGCACTACACCATCTGAAACCTGGGCTTGCACGGCCGGAGCGGCTACCAACAGCCCGAAGCAGATCTTGCGCAGATGAGTATTCAGTTGTTTGATCATTATTATTTTCTCCTACTCGTTCATTCGGGTGTTTAGTACGGGTTTTTTTATATTTTTCGAAGTTGAATGCTCGACATCCGCATCACGGGTTCGCCTCCCTCGCCGAACCATCCGCTCCCCTTGCACCGCCCCCTTTGCGAGAGGCCCCAAGAGACTTTCGGCGGTTTGCATCAGCGCGCCTTGCCGCCAGCCTGCTTTGGTAGAAAGCCGCAAACTCCCCGGCAATACCGCGGCGAAAGAGCAGCACGCAAACGATGAAAATGACGCCCATGATGACTGGCAAGAGCGCGCCCACCTTATCGGCCAATGCGTTCTGCAGAGTCACAACGATGGCGGCCCCTATCAGTGGGCCGAAGACGGTGCCCAGGCCTCCGAGCAGGGTCATCAGCACTACTTCGCCCGAGGTCTGCCAATGGGCGTCGCTCAAGGTCGCGAACTGAAACACCACGGCTTTTGTACCGCCAGCGAGCCCCGCCAGAGCAGCCGAAAGAACGAAGGCCAACAATTTGTATCGGGCTGCCTGATAGCCCAGGGAAATCACCCTCGACTCGTTTTCTCGAATGGCTTTGAGAATCTGGCCAAAAGGAGACTGGATAACGCGATGAATCAACCAGAAGCCAAAAACAAAGATGGCAAACACCAGGTAGTACAGATTTACGTCGTTGCTGAGGTCGATAAACCCAAATAACAGCCCGCGCTGCACACCTTGTAAACCGTCCTCCCCTCCGGTGAACGGAGATTGCAGGAAGACGAAATACATCATCTGCGCCAACGCCAATGTGATCATCGCAAAGTAGATGCCTGAGCACCGTATCGCCAACAGGCCGAATCCCAACCCCAGCACGGCGGCAGCCACAACCGCTGCGAGGATCCCCAGCTCGGGCGGGAAGCCCCACACCTTGATGCTGTAGGCGCTCACATAAGCGGCTGCGCCGAAAAAGACGGCATGACCGAACGAAAGCAAGCCGGTATAGCCAAGCAAAAGATTGAATGCACAGGCAAACAGCGCAAAACAAAGCACCTTCATGGCCAGTATCGGGTATATGGCGAAGGGGACAATAGCGCCGCAGATGAGCAGAAGGATACAGCCTAATAGTCGCGTTCTCGATGACATGTTACTCAGCCCTCCCAAATAGACCGGCCGGCCGAAATAACAGGACGATCGCCATGATAATAAAAACAATGGTTGCGGAAACTTCCGGATAGAACAGTTTGGCCAAACCCTCAATCACGCCGAGTGAAAGACCGGTAATAATGGCGCCAAAAATTGAGCCCATCCCGCCAATCACCACTACCGCAAATACCACAATAATCAACTGCGAGCCCATCATGGGACTGACTTGTAATACTGGCGCAGCCAGCACCCCGGCAAAACTGGCCAGCGCGACGCCGAAACCATAAGTCAGCATCACCATGACAGGTACATTAATGCCGAAGGCCTGGGTCAGTGCCGGGTTTTCCGTGGCAGCACGCAAGTATGACCCCAAGCGTGTCCTTTCGATCATGAACCACGTCAGGGCGCATACGGCAAGCGAGGCAACAATCACCCAGACTCGGTAGACGGGTAGAAACATGAAACCCAGATTCATTGCCCCTTTCAGTGCCTCAGGGACTGCGTAGGGTTGACCTGAAACACCAAATTCATTACGGAAAACGCCCTCGATGATGAGCGCCATCCCAAATGTCAGCAATAAACCGTATAGATGATCGAGCTTATACAACCACTGCAGCAGAGCGCGTTCGATCACAACGCCGACAATCCCCACCGTGAGTGGTACAAGCAACAATGACCACCAATAGTTGACGCCAAAATAATTGAGACACATCCATGAAAAAAACGCTCCCATCATGAAAAACGCACCGTGCGCGAAATTGATGATGCGAAGCATGCCAAATATAACTGCCAAGCCCAGGCTGAGGATCGCGTAAAACGAGCCGTTAACCAGCCCTAGCATAAGTTGGCCTGTCAAGGCCGACAATGGAACATCGAAGAGTGTTGCCATATTGTTTATCCTGACGATTTGTTATTAGTAGGATATTCGCCGAAGAGCCTGGAATACTTATAGAGCCACACGCTTCAGCCTTGTACCCAGAAGGTGCGTTGTAGGGGTTGCAGGCTTTAAATCCCTTGGCTCGCCGTTGGAACCGTCTAAACCAGACAAGTGCTTTAGCCGATATTAGATCCCTAAATATTCTTGAAGCAGATCGCTTTTTTGCCCAACTTCGTGCTGGTGAATCTCAGCGATAATCTTGCCGTGCTCGACGATGTACATGCGATCCGCGAGGGGGGCGGCAAAACGTGAATTCTGTTCGACCAGAAGAATTGTGAAGCCCTTGCTCTTGAGCTGGCGGATGATTTCGGCGAGCCGCTGGACGATGACCGGTGCAAGTCCCTCGGATATCTCGTCAAGCAGTAGAAGGCGCGCACCAGTGCGCAGGACTCGGGCCAGGGCCAGCATTTGCTGTTCACCACCCGACATGCGGGTACCTTGGCTGTGACGACGCTCGTAGAGGTTGGGGAACATCTCATAGATTTCCTCCAGGCACATTCCATTGTTTCCTAAACGCGGCAGCAACAGCAGATTTTCCTCACACGAAAGACTGGCATAGATGCCTCTTTCCTCTGGGCAATAACCCACACCCAGACGCGCAATCTTGTGGGGCGATAGATCAATGGTCTCAGTACCGTCTATTATGATCGAACCTTGGCGCTTCCCCGTAAGCCCCATAATGGCTCGCAAGGTGGTGGTGCGGCCTGCGCCATTGCGACCTAACAAGGTAACGCATTCACCCTGTTTCACAGTGAAGTCAATGCCGTGGAGAACGTGAGACTCACCGTAGAAGGCTTGCAAGTTGGCAACTCGCATGTATTCGGTAGCATTGGTCATATCAATGCCCCCCTGGAGAGCGCAGCTCACTGTCGGCACTCCCCATATAGGCTTCGACCACGAGTGGATTGACTGAAACTTCAGAATAACTACCCTCGGCGAGCACACTGCCGCGGGCAAGTACCGTGATAGTGTCGCAAATCCCCTCCACAACCTTCATGTTGTGCTCGACCATCAGGACAGTGCGGTTGGCGGCGACATTCTTGATCAGCTCCATGACCCAATCGACATCTTCATGCCCCATGCCTTGGGTGGGTTCATCGAGCAACATCAACTCAGGGTCCAGCGCTAAAGTGGTGGCTATCTCCAGCGCTCGCTTGCGGCCATAGGAAAGTTCCATTGCTACTAGATCGGCGAATGACTCCAACCCCACTTGGGCGAGCAACTCCATCGCTCTATCGTCAAGAGCGGCAAGCGCAGCGCGCGACTTCCAGAAATGGAAGGAAGTCCCCAGGCTTCGCTGTAGCGGAATATAGATGTTTTCTCGCACGGTAAGCCGAGGAAATACTGCCGATATCTGGAAAGAGCGAATCATCCCTCTCCGCGCTACTGCAGCTGGGTGCTCACAAGTGATGTCCTGGCCGTTGAAGCGAATACTCCCTTGGGTAGGATCGAGAAACTTGGTGAGCAAGTTAAAACATGTCGTCTTGCCGGCACCGTTTGGACCGATCAGGGCATGGATTGAGCCACGCTTTACACGCAAGTTGACATTTTCAACAGCGGTAAATCCTTTGAACTCTTTGGTCAAACCAACAGTTTCCAGAATCGCATCATTAGCCATATTATTTTCAACTCACGTTCTTGCTTTTCTTGTAAGGTGAATCTAAGTCGTCGACTAATACTGGTCCAATATTATTTTAAGGAACCATTTATACGTAAAAAGTCTTTATTTTCTCGAATCCAGCCATTTTCAGTATTGTGACTGGGGAAGGTTAAGCGGCTATAGACATAGCCAACGCTTCTGCCAACCACACCCAGCCGCTAGCATTAGAGCCGAGTGTGGGAGAAAGGCACGGGGAAAGCCTTGCCTTGAGCGATGGAGTTTTGCGCGGCCGTCTGCAAGTTTGCCTTGGAGTCTGAATTTCAGGAAAGAACCTGAGCAGGCCAGGATTCAGCTGAGGCGATATTCAAACCCCCGCATAGCTATCCACTACCCTTCGGTACTGGCTGGGAGAGGCGCCGATGTGTTGCTGGAAAAACCGCGTGAAATGACCTTGCTCGGAGAACCCGAGGTTCTCCGACAACAGGCCCAACGTTCCACTGCGCTCACGCTCCAGCCAGGCAAAAGCCCGGCGCATGCGCGCGTCGTTAAGCAACAGGGTCGGCGTCATGCCGGTATCTTTCTTGAACAGCGCAAAGAAGTGCGCCCGGGACAGACCACACGCCCGTGCGGCGTTGTCGATCGGGTTCGGATCATCGAGGTGCTCAAGCAACCAGGCGGTGCCACGGCGCACGCGCGCGTCCCGGAACTCGCCTGAGTTCGGCGCACCCAGTAGTGACAAATGCCGCCAGCTGGAAAAGTCCTCGATCAGTTCGATCAGGAAATCAAACAGCATGAATTCCATGCGCTCTTTCGGCACGAGCCCGCAGCCATGCGCTTCGGCGACCAGGATGTCAGCCAAGGTGCGATTACGACTCGACAGCTCGATGCATGACTGGGCAAAAAAGTCCGGCCGACCACTCAGCGCCAGCGACTGCTGGGCAGTGGCCAGCCAGGCGGGCTCTATGTAGAGAGCGAGGATAAGGGTGGCACCGGCACCCGGCTGCGGATCGTAGAAATGCGGCTGCCAGGCGTTGACCAGCACCGCCGTGCGATCGCTGAGCGGAACCCGCCGACCGTTGACGTTGAAGTAAGTGTCTTCGCCGGACACTTTGACCAGCACATGGCATTCAGAATGGGTGTGGGTGACCAGCGAACGATCCATATTCAGCAAGGCGACCCGGCCAAACTTGCCGTGGAAAACCCGTTGGGCAATCGACATCAGATTCCTCCGCTCGCTAAAAGCGATATTGTTACCGACCACAATGCATATCATCGGGGCGTCTATCTATTTCTCAACCCCGGCGATCGCGCTATGGTTCAGCAACACTTCGCTGGCCACTATCGCGCGCGAATGACCGAGCGTCTACCTCGACTTTCGCAGCCCCCACGTTCGTCGGAAAAACCGCTTTACAAGGCATGGCGTTCTTTGCCGTGATAAACGCGCAGGATATCGGCCACCACCGCCAGAGCGATTTCCGCCGGGGCCTTGCTGCCCAGATCGAGGCCGATGGGCATGTGCAAACGGGCAATCTGTTCATCCGTCAGTCCACCGATGCGTTTGAGCCGCTCGGCGCGCTTGGCCGAGGTCGCCTGAGAACCCATGGCGCCGATGTAAAACGCCGGGGTGTGCACCGCTTCCATCAGCGCCAGATCATCGATTCGCGGATCGTGAGTCAGCGCCACCACCGCGGTCGCCGCGTGGCAACCTCCGGCGGCAATGAACATCGAGGGCAGCACGCGCTGCATCTCCACGCCTTCGAGCTGGACATGCAGCATCTCTTCCCGGGGGTCGCAGGCGATGACTTCGCAGCCGATGGCGCGGGCGAAACTGGCGCAGACTTCAGCGACCGGAGAGAGCCCTGCCAGAATCAGGCGCAACGCCGGGCCAACGCTGATGCGCACCCTTTCGTCGACGACTTGCACCCGCTCGCTGCCATGTCCGGTGTCCGGGTCCAGGCGCAAGGCACCGCTGCTCAGCTCGATGTAACGCAGCAGACGGCGCTGGCCGAGTAACGCCGCTTGCAGAACCTCCAGATGCTCGATCCATTCGAGACTGGCAGCGCGGTGCTCGACCAGTACGATCAGCACGCCGCCACAGGGCAATCGTAGACGGTGGCGTTGCTCGACGCTGTCGCCATAACTGACGATCTGTGCCGGTTCGCGTAATTCACCGCGCGCCAGACTTTCGAGAAACTCCTCCTCGACGCAGCCACCCGACAGCGAGCCGACGTGTTCGCCCGTGCCATTGGTCACCAGCATCGCACCCGGCGCACGCGGCGCCGAGCCATAGGTGGAGAGCACTGTGCACAGCCACTGGGCCTGCCCGGCGCGAGCCCATTGCAGTGCCTGGTCGATCACCTGAACATCGAGATGACGCATGTTTTTATACCTCAAGCAAAGCGTGGTGCTGCATGCAGGGTTACGTTTACGGTAACCTTCGAGCAATCCTGTTCAATCGTTGATTCAACATGTCGCCACAACAATTTTTGCAACTTGGGCCGCTGCGCCTGGAATATCGCCAACTGCCTGCGGCTGACCCGTCGCGACCGACACTGGTGCTGTTGCACGAAGGCCTCGGCAGCGCCGACCAATGGAAAGACTTCCCCCTGCGCCTGGCCCAGGCCAGCGGCTGCGGTGTGGTCACTTACAGCCGTCAGGGTTATGGGCAATCGAGCCCGGTACCCCTGCCGCGTCCGCTGGATTACCTGAGCAGCGACGGCCCTCGTGAACTGCGGCAATTGCTCGATGCCTTGCAACTGCCGCAAGTGGTCTTGCTCGGTCACAGTGACGGCGCGTCCATCGTCCTTGCCTATGCCGCCGCCAACGATCCACGCGTGTTGGGCAGCATTGCACTGGCGCCTCACGTGATTGTCGAGACCGAGAGCCTCGATGGCATTCGCCATACCACCGAGGTGTGGCATCAGGGCGAATTGCGCGAGCGCCTGGCACGCCACCATGGGACCAATGTCGACGGCGCTTTTCACGGCTGGAGCGACAGTTGGTTGCACCCGGACTTTTCCCTGGACGATCTCGAAGCGCAGTTGGCGAATATCGAAAAGCCGCTGCTGGTCATTCAGGGTCGCGAAGACCACTACGCCACGCCCGAGCAACTGGTCGTCATCCAGCGACAGGTACCTGGACCGTGCCGCTGTGTGTTGCTGGATGACTGTCGGCACTTTCCCCAAACCGAAGCTCCCGAGCAGACCTTGCAGCTGATCTGCGAATTCCTGGAGCACCTTCCCGCCTTTATTTGAAGTTGCCTTGGGTTTCTGGAATCACCACGCTGCCGATCAGGTAGATCACCGACAGACCGACGGCGAACATCGCCAGCACCATGGGGATCTGCGCCGGGCTACTGCTGACCAGGGACACAAAGGTCGGCATGGTTCCGCCGAGAGCGAAACCGATATTCCAGGACAACCCGGTGCCGCTGGCTCGCAGTTCGGTGGCAAAGCGTTCGTTGAGGAAGATCAGAATCGGCGCGATGATCGCCCCGCCCATGAAGGCAATGCCCACGCAATACAGCGCAGTGCGGGTCAGCGAACCCGGCTCGGCGACACCCAGGAACATCATCGGCAGGCTCACCAGGTTGATCACACCCAGCAGCAAGAAAGTCTTCTTGCGACCGATCAGGTCACTCAGGTAACCGAAGGCCAGTGCGCCGACAATGGTTGCCACCGACCCGTACATGAGCAGCTGCGAAGTCTGCGTATGGGGCACTTTGGCGACCACGTTGAGCAAGGTCGGCAGATAACCGCAGGCCAGGTAATACGTGGCACCGCCGCCGAAGGTAATCAGCAGATTGACCAGCATCACGCCGCGGTACTCGCGACCGAACAGACGCTTGAGTGGCGACACGACCACTACCGCCGGACCCTTGGTTTTGCGCGCTTGTTGCAGTTGCTGCCAGACCGGGGTTTCTTCCAGGTAACGGAACATCACCAGACCGAAAAACGTGCTGAGCAGGCCGCAGAAGAACATGCAGCGCCAGCCCCAGACGTCAAATTCATCCCCGGGAAAGATCTGCGACAACACCCGATAAGTGGCTGACGCCAACAGCGCGCCCATGCCGGCACCGGCGCCACCGATCAACCCGGACATCAAGCCGCGATAGCGCGGCGAGATGGATTCGGTGCCGATGGTGTGAGTGGAGGCAACGATACCGCCAACGAAAATGCCCTGAATGACCCGCAAGACCAAAAACAGTATCGGGGCCAACACCCCGACCTGGTGAATGGTCGGCAACACGCCAAACAATGCCGTGGAAATACCGACGCCGACCATCGACACCATCAACGCACGCTTGCGGCCGTGTTTGTCTGCATACGCGCCGAAGATTGCCGAACCCAGCGGACGCACCAGCAAGGCCACGGCGAATGAGGCATACACCGCGGCCAGCGACAGTGTCGGGGTGTCCGAGGGGAAGAACATGCGACCGATGATCGGCGCCACGTAGAGCAGAATGAACAGGTCGAACAGATCCAGCGCCCAGCCGAATGTCGAGGCAAATGCCGCGAGCAAGGCCTTGCCCGGTGGAATCTGCGGTGTATCGATAGCGTCGCTGGTGGGTGATGCAGTTATTGTTGTTGTCGTCGTCATGGTTGCCTCATACAAACGGTGAATCGAAACGTTCTGCACCCCGGTACGCGGGTTGCAGGTAATCAGCAGGTCAGCGGTGATACCTTGATGTGCCCTTTCAGTTGCATTGAAGGGGCGGCAGGCCCTGCTCCGTAAGGCGTACGCTGTTACCAACATACTCCCGGGCCTGCTCGCCGGTACGCATTTACTCGCCGGTGAACACTGCCGCACGCTTGCTGTGAAACGCTTCCACGCCTTCCTTGAAGTCCTTGGAGCTACGCAGGCGGCTGTAGCAGTGACCTTCC